>CAVXZJ010000001.1:0-1560000 GCA_963766285.1 uncultured Alphaproteobacteria bacterium
TCCTCCTGCGTGGGCTCGACCTCCTGCACGAAGGCATGGAGATGCCGGACCAGCGCCTCCGAGAGCACCCGTGCCCGCGGCGACTTCGCCTGCCGTACGCGCTCCAGCACCGCCGCCGTGATGTTGCTTTCATCGAAGTTCCGCATGGCTCTTGCTCCTGTTGCCGCGCGACGTTGCAGCGCAATCGTCGCGCCAATGCAATTCAGAACTGCGTGAAGCCTGGCGGGGGGCAGGCCCTGGCGATCTCCTCGAATATTCATTGTAAACCTGGAAATAACTCTCACTTACAAGGCCGCGCAGCATGTCAGGGAAGGGTGGGTTGACGTGGCATTGCGACCAGCCTTCTCGCTTATAAATTCCGAGTTCAACGAGTTCCTCTTTGCTCCGATCGGCGACGAGGAGAACGGTATGGCGCTCAGCGTGATGTCGGCGCTGGCGCGGCTTGGCGTCGACCCCTGGGAACAGGCCGCGCAATTGTCGGCCCTGCCGCAGGGCGTGGCAGCGTCGACCTTGGCGCCGATGATCGCCCGGTTGCCGGGCGGGCATTGGGGCGCCGCGGAGGCGAAGAGCATCGCCGCCCGCCTGGTCGCGCTCCTGCCGAAGCGGCGGCACCGGCGCTGCCTCGCAGCGACGGGCGCCGAGGCAAGGTCGTCGACTCCCAGACCATGCTCATGCTGATCTGCTTCCTGCTGGCGGCGGTGGGCTTCGTCACCATCGCCCTAAACGGCGAATTGCCATGGAACCGGGACCGTAACTCGGCGCCGGTCTCCGATACGGCCTCGCCGTCGCCGAAGCCGTAAGGCTCCCCGACGGCTGCAGTGCAGCGATGCGGCAACCTGACGCCGAGCCTTGAGGACCAGGACCGTCCGGCCGATGTTAGTCACTCGAGTGACCACACGGGCGCGGCTCGATCCGGCCGTCAGGAGTGCAGCATAACTCATCAGATCCGGTATTCGAGCCGGGCCGCGCTTGCGACGTCCTCTCTCGTGGCATCCTCTCTCGCGACGGCCTTGCTGGTCGTGGCCGCGTCGTCGCCGTTCGCCCAGACGTCGCCTCCACAGACCTCGCCTTCGACCCCGCCCGCCGCAGCCTCCGCAGGCTGCCCCGACGGCGCCGGCATCACGCTGCTCGCCCGGCTTCTGCGCGACGGTCTTCGCCGACAAGATCGGCCATGCCCGCCACTGGTCGTCGCGCCGAACGGCGTCGTCTACGTCAATACCTGGAGCGGACGCTATTACCACAATGACACGCCGCCGCCGGGCGGCTTCCTCGTCGCGCTGCAGGACAAAGGGCGCCGGCCAAGCCGATGTCGTCGCGCGCTTCGGCCCCGACGTGCCGCACAGGCGACGACGGCGGCACCGGCATCGCGCTCTACAAGGACGGGCTCTACGCCGAAGTGAATGACCGCATCGTGCGCTACGCGCTGCCGCCGGCGACGATCGCGCCGACAGGCGCAAGCCGGAAGTCGTCGTCTCCGGCCTGCCGCTCACCGGCGATCATCCGATGCATCCTTTCGCGATCGACGCACAAGGGCGCGCTCTATCGTCGACCTCGGCTCGGCGACCAATTCCTGCCAGGCGGAGAACCGCATGCCGAATCGCCCGGCCATCGACCCTTGCACCGAACTGGAAACCCGCGCCGGCATCTGGCGCTACGACGCCAACAAGACCTGGCCAGCAATTCTCGCCGGCCGAGCGTTTCGCCACCGGCCTGCGCAATGGCGAGGGCATTTCCTTCGACCCGGCAGGCCGCCTGTTCGCGACCCAGCACGGCCGCGACCAACTGTCGGAGAACTGGCCCAAGCTCTACACGCGCGAGCAGGGCGCCGAACTGCCGGCCGAGGAACTGGTCCAACTCGAACAGGGCGCCGATTTCGGCTGGCCTGAATGCTACTTCGACGGCGAGCAGAAGAAGCTCGTGCTCGCGCCGGAATATGGCGGCGACGGCGGCAAGAAGGTCGGCGTTTGCGCGCAGAAGCAGGCGCCCGTCGCGCGCTTTCCCGCCCATTGGGCGCCCAACGACATGCCGATCTACAACGGCACGGCTTTCCCGAAGCCGCTATCGCGGCGGCGCCTTCATCGCCTTCCACGGCTCATGGAATCGCGCGCCCTGCCGCAAGGCGGCTATAATGTCGTGTTCCAGCCGTTGGCCGACGGCAAGGCTACGGGCGAATTCATCGTCTTCGCCGATGGCTTCGCCGGCGCCGAACAAGGACCCGGCGGGGCCGCGCATCGCCCCTCGGGCCTGGCGGTCGGGCCGGACGGCGCGCTTTATATTTCCGACGACAAGCATGGGCGCATCTGGCGCGTCACCTATTCGGGCGACGACGGCCGCGCTTCGCGGCGGCGCCGGCGCCCGCGCCGCGGACGCCTCGCTCCGCCCGCTGCCGCCGGAAGGCATCCATCCCGACGCTGGGGAGGCCATGGTCGCTGCCGCGCCGCCGGGCGCGAAGCGGAACAGTGGCGCTGGGCGGACGCATTTTCCGGGGCGAGGGGCGGCGGCCCCTGCATCGGCTGCCACGGCGCCGACGCCAAGGGCAGGCCGCTCGGCGCCGACCTGACCAGCGGCAAATGGCTGTGGGGCGACGGCAGCCTCTCCTCGATCAGGCAAGATGATCGACAACGGCGTGCCGCATCCCAAGGACTATGCCGGCGCCATGCCGCCCAAGGGCGGCGCGGCGCTTTCGGAAGCCGACATCGACCGCGTTGCCGCCTATGTGTGGGCGCTCGGCCATAGCGGGCGGGAAGAAGTGAGGCGCAGCCATCGCTCGGTCGTCAAAGATTTCGCGAGAAACGCTAAAGTAGATGTATCGGTATGTGTCGATATTTATCCGTCTTTGGCAAAGAGAATGAAAAAGAATCATTGACGAACCGCGAAAATATCAAATGAAACAAATCCCGCCTCCCAACGATGACAGGGTATCGTTGCAATAATCGGAGGCGAGATGATGAGGAGTTTCGTTGTTCTCGAGTGTTCTCTGGCGGTCCTTGGCCTGGCAACGGCCAGCTTCGCTCAAACCGGCGGCAGCGGCGTCGGCGGCCAGCCCGGCGCGGCGGGCTCGGGGCCGACCGTCAAGGCGCCGAGCGGCGCGAGCGGCGGCGGGGCGACCGGCGGCGGCGGCACGAACCAGATACCGAGCGGCTCGATGACGACGCAGCCCGGCGGCACCATGGGCACGACCGGGACGTCCGGCACCAGCACCGAGCCGGCCAACCCGGAGAAGACATTGAACCAGCAGCGCGGCACGAGCACCTCCGGCACCGGCACCTCCGGCAACAGCTCCGGCACGTCGGAATAAGCCGGCAACGCGGAGCAAGTTTGATGCGACGAGAGTGGGGCCACGCGCCCCACTCTCTTTTGCGAGGAGGCGCAGACGTGCCGCGCCGGGCACATCCCTCGATCATCGAGCAATCCGGCCAAAGCCCCGCCAAAGCCGTTGACGGCGCGGCGGCAGCGATCGAACCTGCGTCCAGAACCCCGCCCCCGCGCGCGTCGAGGACCGAATGGACCAGGACTACCAGCGAGCGCTCGAGCGGGCGCTGCGCCATCTCTGCGCCGGGGCCGACGCCGTCTGCGACGGCCCTGGCGCGGAACCAAGGTGTCCCGCGGTTCAACTACATGACCGGCTGCTACAGCTGGGACGAAGACTACGTCTGGGACAGCTGGGCCGATTTCCAGTGGGTGGGATTTCTCACCGGCCGCCTGTGGCTCCTCCATCTCCTGACGAGAACCGGCGCTACGCCGACGCCGCGATGCGTCTGTGCGAGCGGATCGGCCCCGTCCTCGCCCGGCATCCGACGGTGTTCTCCTCAACCGGCATCGACATGTATTACGCGCTGATCCTCGGCTATCGGATCACCGGGCGCGACGCGTTGAGGAACTGGGCCCTCGCGGGCGGCGACAATTTCGCCAACATCTTCGATCGCAAGGCCCAGGCCTTTCTGCAGATCGCCGGGGCCGACCGCATCGTCATCGACACCGGCCTCAACCTCCCCTCGATGCTGTGGGCCGGGCAGGCGGAGCCTGCGCGCGCCGCTCTCGCCTATCGCCACCTCGACACCGTGCTCGAGATCGGCCTCATCCGTCCCGACGGCTCGAGCTGCCATGCCGCCGCGCTCGATCCGCAGACCCGCGCCGTCACCGGCTTGTTCAGTCTGCAGGGCTGGAGCAACGACAGCGTCTGGGCGCGCGGCCAGGCCTGGGCGATGCTGGGCTTCTCCCACGCCTACGAGGCGAGCCGCCAGAAGCGCTATCTCGACGCCGCGCGCGCGGCGGCGGATTGGTATGTCGGCCACGCGCCGCAAGGCTGGGTCCCGCGCTACGACTACGACGACCCGGACCGCGATCGGCTGCCCTACGATTCCTGCGCGGCCTCGATCGCGACCGCGGTCCTGCTGCGTCTCGCCCGCTTTCTGCCCGACCGGGCCGAGCGCTATCGCCACGTCGCCCGTGAAACCCTCCAGGCGCTGATCTCGAACTTCCTCACGTCAGGCGGCGTCCTGCTGCACGGCAGCTGGGGCCGCATGCGCCACATCGAGCCCGGCAAGCCTCGTCTCGGCCGCTTCCCGCAGGAAGACGTCATGCCCTACGGCAATTACTGGATCGCCGAATGCCTCTACCGCGAGCTGTCCGAGGATTGGTCGGTCCTGTCGCTCGACCGGGAGAGCTGAGCCTCATCCGCCGCCCGGCATGGATGTGACCGCTCTCACTGCCGGCCCGGCGCGTCTCCTCTAGCATCCTCCCACGGTCGGCGGATAAGCCGCATCGAGGACAGGAAGGAACAAGCCATGGCGCTCCTCTACAAATTCCCCACGAACAAGATGATGTCGAACTTTGCAGAGGCGCGCAGCCCCACGCGGATGGCCGAGATACAGAAGGCTGTCCTGAAGGCGACCAATGATGCGTTGACGACCAAATTCGTGAAGGCGTACGCCGCCAAAAACATTGGCGGCGAAATCACGGACTACCTCAAGAACGCGAACGACTACGTGATGACGCGCCTCAAGGCCAAGAGCGTGGCGCCAAAGAACGCCACCCCGTCGATCGCGCGGCAGGTCGCGATCAAGGTGGTCATCAGCCCGCAGAATGCGGTGCTGCTCGCGAAGTTCGACATCTCGGTCCACCTCAAGAACGGCGCGGTCGAGGTCCAGGCGACCAATTGCGAGGGCGCCAGCAAGGTGCTGCTCTCCGTCAAGCCCTAGAGAATTTTCGGAGCAGAGACTCACCCGCGCGGCGCGAGCCGCGCGGGTGACGCCTTGGCCGATCACTGATTCGTCAGCGCGCCGTCATCGATCGAGCTCGAGAGCGGGGGCGTGCGAGGTCGCTTCATGGGCCGGAGATAAAGATAGCGCGGTGGCGGGCGCCGCGGACGCGGAAGCGGGTCCGGGCCACGAGCAGTTCGGCTGCAGCACGCTGCATTGCGGCACGGAGCCGACTTCCATGCCGTCGCACGCCGATAGGGCCAGAAGACCACCAAGCGCCATGACGCCTTTCAAATAGGCCACGAGCCAAGATGTCGCCGGACGCGCCTGCGGACGCGCAGAGAACCGCGGAGCAAACATTGGATGTCCTCCAATCATGTGTGTAACCACATGAAGGAGACCGCGCGCCGATAGTCTGTATTCCAGATTTTTTGGCGTCGCGGCTGTCACGGCGGCGACGCGAGCATTCGTGTGCGGCCCGTCGCCGGAGTGTCCACGGTCGGCGGTAACGGCACACAAGTCCTCTCCGCCTCTCGCCGGAACTCTGTTCGGGCTGGCGGCAGGCGAAGCAAAGCTTCGCCGAGCGCCCCAAGGGGCAGAGAGGGCCAACTTCTCAGAGCGTCGGTAGGGTCGGAGGGCATTTCTCTGTGGGCCCGGCCCATCAGCGCCAGTCAAAGGCCCCAGGCGAAGCTCTGCTTCACCTGGGGCGGGCCGAAACAGATTCCGCCGGCGCTCAGCCGCTCTTGTAGACGCAGAGCTTGTTGCCGTCGAGATCGCGGAAATAGGCGCCGTAGAACGTCTCGCCGCGGAGCCCCGGTGCGCCTTCGTCCTTGGCGCCGCTGGCGAGCGCCTTCTTGTAGACCGCGTCGACGATTTCGCGCGAGGGCGCGGCGAGCGAGATCATCGTGCCGTTGCCGAACGTCGCCGGCTTGCCGTCACTCGGCCGGCAGACATAGAACGGCGGCGAGGTGTCGCCGGCGCTGTAGGCTTGCATGCGCTCTCCCGCGCCGCGGCGCTTCCCGCCGAGATCCGCGAGGACGGCGTCGTAAAAGCTCTTGGCTTTCTCGAAATCGTTGGTGCCGACCATGGCGTAGCCGATCATGATGTTTCCTTCCGATGTGGGGGGCGGAGGCCGTTTGCGGCCTGCCCTTCCTGTTCCCGGGAATCCCGGACCCGTGCGCGCGATTTTCGCCCTCGATGATGGGCCTTGCAACGAGATTTGATCGCAACCGCCTCTGGTCGAGCGCAAACCGTGAAAATGGGGTCGGACTAGATTTTTATGCCGTCCCTCCGTCGCCGCTTTCGACGGACGGCTATCGGTGGTGCGGATCACGGCGCCGGCACCGGAACGATGGCCGAGATGCGCCAACCCTCGGGGGTCCGGATCGCGAACTCGTTGATCAGGAACGTGTAGGTCGCCGCCTCCTGGCCCGCCGCACCCGCGGTGATGCGCGTCGGCGCATAAATATGGGCGACGTCGGGGCCGAGGGGCATGATGCGGATCGCGCCCGCGTCGGGTTCGAAGCGCCAAGTCCCGGCGAAGATTGTGCGGAAGTGGTCGATGACCGCCTCGCGCCCCCAGAAGCGATAGGCACGGGCGACGAAGTTCACGGGATCCGGCTGTCCGGGCGGGGTGCGGGCAAGCACGGACTCGATAATTTCGATGTCATGGGCGGTTTCACCTGCGGCCTGGCGCAGGAAGAGAGTCCGGATCTCTTCGATGTCCGCAGCACTGACGGACATCGCATTGTGCTCTTCGATCATGGTCGATAGTCCTCATTCGGATAGGCGATGGGGCTCGAAAGTGGGGTGAGAGTAGACTTTTTTGCCGCCCGTCCGCCGCCGCTTTCGACGGACGGCCCTTTGCCGCGGGAGCGGCACCTCCAGGCCCTCGGCGAAAAGCTAAATCAAGGTAGACAGCGACGGCGAAAGTTGCTGAGACTTGATCGTCATTCGCGGTACTGCCGTAACGACAGGTGCTTGATCGTGTGTTTGCGGAGCGGCGCACCGGACAGGTATCGTGCTCCGTTGCAGAAGCAGGGGGGAACCATCGTGGTGAAGCAAAGTCTCAATGCGTTATTGTTGATCTGCGCGCTCGCCATTGCCCTTGGGCAAGGGACGGCAAACGCCAGTCCCATCTCCCGGACCTTCGATTTCACCGCCTCGGCTTTCACCGACCTCATTGGATCGAATACCGCTCCGGTCAGCACCGTGACCGGCTCGATAACGGTGACATTCGATCCGACTGTGGCCGAGACGGACGACACCACCGGCATCGTTCTCAACAGCCTGAACATCGCTCTTGGTTCGGCGATATCATTCGATTATTTCAGCGCCACCGATCAGATCATATTGGGCGGGTTGCAATTTGGGGCGGCTGTCGAGGGCACCGGCTTCGACGACTTTAGCGTCGCCTTCAACGCGGCCTCGGCAACAACTCCGGGATTCAAGTCGCTCCTCTATCGTGTCTCGGGCCCCCTTGCCGGGAGTGAATTCGAGGCGGGAACGGGCTCCGTAAGCGCAACCGCGCCCGTTGCCGTGACGCCTCCGCCCCCGCCGCCGCCAACTGAGGTACCGGAACCTGGCACGCTTGGCGTGCTCGCATTGGAACTCGGCGCGCTCGCTATGACGCGCCGCCGCGAGCGAACAGTTACCCCCACCGCGTAAACTGGATTTGCATCTGTCTGCAAACGCGCAGCCTCCCCTTCGAGGCGATCGCTGACTGTCTGTTTGACCGGGTCGCGGCCACTTCCGACATGGGCTTTTGCGGAAGCCGTTACGAGACGAAAGCGTTTTCTGCACCACGGCATCGCGTGCCCCGCGCATGCGCCTGCCACCTCGACCAGCGATCGTCGCGCGGATGCCGCACCATCCCGGTCCGCCCGTGGGCCGCGTTGACGTGGCGGACGTAGCGCCGGCCCAACGATTGCAGCGTGCGCGGCACGCTCCTCCGCGCGCTGCGGCGTCAGCAGCAGCTGAACATGATTGGTCATCAGCACATAGGCATGTACCGCGCGGCCATGCGCTTCGGCCGCCTCGCGAAGCCAGTCACGATAGGCGCCGTCGTCGTCATCGCCGAAGAAGATGGCGCCGCGGTTGTTGCCGCGCTGAATGAAATGCAGCTTCTGGTCGGGAAGGAAATATCGGCCAAGCCGCGCCATCTCACGCCTCGCCTCGATCGGACGACGGTACATGCGAGCGGGCGGCAAATCGGCTCTGACCCCGTTTCTCCTCTATGTTTCCTTCCGATGTGGGTGGGCGGAGGCCGTTTGCGGCGTGCCCTTTCTATTCCGAGAGTTCCGGACCCGTGCGCGCAATTCCCCCCCCCCCGTTGAGGGGTCTTGCAACGAGATTTGACCGCAACCGCCGCTGTTCGAGGCAAACCGCCGGATTGCAAGGATATCTACTCCGAGCCCGCTTCTCCCCAAACTCGTTGTGAGCGCCGGCTCGCAGCCCCGCGTAAATTGCTTCACGTTGTCCGCACCTGTACGCCGATCTTGCGCCATAGGATATTGGTCGGCACTATAAGTGGGGGCGTAGCACCGATGGCGGAACCTTTTCGCACTTACCGCATCTCGCCACACCGGCGGGCGGCAACCGTTGACTGGCTCATAAAGGGTTTGGAAGCTGCAGGTTGACATTGGCGCTCAAACCTGGCAGAGCACCGCTTACCAAATCGCAAATCATGGCGCGCATACGGCCGCGCAACACTCGACCTGAGTTGATCACGCGCTCCATCTTGCACGGAATGGGTTATCGCTTTCGGGTGCATGTTGCAAGTCTGCCCGGCACCCCTGATATCGCGATCAAAAAGCGCCGAGTAGCGATCTTTGTCCATGGATGTTTTTGGCACTCGCACGATGGGTGCCGGCTCGCGCGGCGACCGAAACTCAATACAGCCTATTGGGAGCCGAAATTTCGTCGGAATAAATCTCGCGACTTTGCAAATGAAGAGGCGATCAAGAAATTGGGATTTAGAGTTCTTGTGGTCTGGGAGTGTGAAACTTCTGTACCAGATGCACTTTCGGTTACGTTAAATAAGTTTATGAAGCAAAAATAGACCAATACGGTTCGCGGCTAATATGATTTTGTGATAAGGTAGCCAGTTATTGGATCCACGATAGACCCATCTTTCCTGAACAATTTTCTCGAAATATTACTGCCAAGTTCACGGGGGCTAATATTAGATACCCGTTCAACCCTGAGACCTTGGGTATTTAAAAGAATTATTTGATCGTCCGATGGGTAAACTAGCGATGGAACATATAAGCTACGGCCGTTTTCTAGCTCAAAATAAGCTAGTCCAGCGCGCTCATTAGACTGGCTCGATCGGAACTGGGTAGCCCAATCAAAGGAAGGAGTAGTAAACAAACAGTAACTATTTGGTGCAAGGCAGCGTGCAACCTCACTCCAAAATACAGGTACATTATAAGGATCGCCGAGAGAGGCGACAATTAGATGTACTGCGCCGGATACCAGCGGAAGTGCTGTCGCATCCGCAATCAACGGCATTGCACCTCTCGCGAAATATTCCTGTGAGTGCCGAAGCATCTCAATTGAGTGGTCTGATAAAATGACGTTGCGGAAATCGAACTCAGTCTCCGATAGGATCTGTCCGAGCGCCGAATACCCCGAACCGACCTCAAGCACAATTCCATCTGGCTTAATTTCTCGTATGAGAATCTTTTAGATAGGCAATGCTCGCTGACCTAAAATTATCGCAAGTAGGATGCCTCAGAGGGTTATAATACTCTTTTGCAATAGCAGAATAGTTCCCCACTGTTCATTCCCTGGAGAACGATATCTCTAATTTAGACAAGCTATTCATTCATATTCCGCAAATCAACTCTAAGGCTTGCTTTTGATAGATCCTCTAATACCTTGGCAACCTTTCGTCCCAGCATGACAGAGGCGCGCGTTCCGATCGTTTCCTCAAGCTCGTTTTCGGACATCATCTCCGTCCCTCCTTCCGCCGCTCTAGCCGCAGGCACCCATGCATTGCCGCGCTCTGTATCCATGTAAACAACGCCGACCTTATCGCCGTCATCCTCGAGCAGGAAGCACATATAAGAAGGCTTCTTTAGTGCATGCTCCGCCTCTCGTTTGGTCATTCCCCCAATCACGTGTAATCCTGATGATCTTTTGCTCCTGGGTGGCGTGTGCCGGCAGCTCCCGAAGCAAGGTGCCGACGATCTCCGGAACCTCTGATCGCCAGACCTTACCAATGATCCCATATCTATCGGAAAAACTCCGGTACGGGCGTCCGCCTTGCGGAGGATAGTAGTTCAACAGCTGATAGAGATATCCCTCTTGCACGGGGTCGGGAATATGGATGGTGCATCGGAATGTGTCGCCCAGGCTCTCGCGACCGAAACGGACGAATACCTCGTCGTCAACGAACTTGGCGAGTTCGCGCTCGATCTGATGACGCGACACAAGGCGCGCAGCTTCTTGAGCAACCCGCTTGTTATAGTCCCGCAGCGCGACCGCGATTTCGTCTGTTGCGCTTTGCAGCTTCCGTCGTGTGTTTTCGCTCAGCTCGATCTCAGCACCGAAGAGCTTAACCCGCCGGAATAAGCTGAAGATATCGAGTAGCGTAGTGAAGGCTGAAGGAGACGGAAGAAGAGACCTGCGACTACAATCAGCGTTAACGGCCACGGCAGCAACGCTGCTGCAAAACTCTGATCCAGTGGACGCCGACGAAGGCGATCTCATAAATGCTATCCGGCGTAGGGATCAGAGGTGCGCGCTTTGGAAGGAGCCGAAGAACACAACGACGATAAGCGCGGTTAGGGTAGCTCCGGATACATATTGTAGACTGCGCAGAAGCACGCCGCGCCGCGACCGCATCACCTCGCTCTGTATCGCGGAGACCATCAGATCGTCCGGCGGAATTTGTCGCTTTTGCGCTATCTCCACCGCGCTCCGCTCGACATCGCCAGGAATGTGTAACCTGCGTACCCCCATCTTAGGCTCCCCAGCCCTGATAAATTCTATGTTGAGATGCTGGGGAGTTTTACCACCAATGATTGTTCGGGCAAATCCCAACAACCATTGCAGACTAATAGAGAGGTCGCTGGTACCTATTCACTACCTGCGGATTTCTTTGGCGGGTGTCCCCCACACCCGATCTTATCCCAAAAATGTCCCCTAATGCGCCTCGTCCCAGCTCTTCGCCCAGCCCGTCTCCACCACCAGCGGCACCGAGAGCGTGGACCACGCGGCGCGCCGGCCCCCTCCATCACCTCCTTGACCAGCGCGGCCGTGCGCCTCGGCCTCGTCCTCCGGCACCTCGAACAGCAGCTCGTCATGCACCTGCAGCAGCATGCGCGCGCGTCAGCCCCGCCGTCTGCCAGCGCCTCCGGCATGCGGCGCCATGGCGCGCTTGATGATGTCGGCGGCGGTGCCTTGCAGCGGCGCGTTGATCGCCTGGCGCTCGGCGAACTGGCGGCGCGCGCACGGATTGCGCGTCGCGGATGCCGGGATGTGCATCTTGCGGCCGAACAGCGTCTTGACATAGCCCTGTCGTCGCGGCACTCGAGCTTGGTCTCGTCCATATAGGCGCGGATGCCGGGGAAGCGCTCGAAATAGGCGCTTGATATAGGCCGCGGCCTCGGCCTGCGGCACCTAGAGCTGGTTCGGCGAGGCCGAACGGCGCAGATGCCGTAGATGATGCCGAAATTGATCGCCTTGGCGCGGCGCCGCGTGTTCGCGGTCCATGCCTTCGACCGGCACGCCGAACACCTCGGCTCGCGGTCAGCGCATGGATGTCGAGCCCGTCGCGGAAGGCGTCCTTCAGCGCGTGGATGTCGGCCATGTGGGCGACCAGCCGCAGCTCGATCTGGCTGTAATCGGCGCGAGAGCAGCACATGGCCCGGCTCGGCGACGAAGGCGCGGCGGATCTTGCGGCCCTCCTCGGTGCGGATCGGGATGTTCTGGAGGTTGGGCTCGGTCGACGACAGCCGCCCGGTCGAGGCGCCGGCGAGCGGAAGCAGGTATGGACGCGGCCGGTCTCGCGGCTTGATCTCGTCGACAGCGCGTCGGCATAGGTCGATCTTCAGCTTCGAGAGCTGGCGCCAGTCGAGCACGCGGCGCGGCAGATCGTGGGTCAGCGGCAGCTGCTCCAGCACCGCGGCGTCGGTCGATAGGCGCCGGTCTTGCCCTTCTTGCCGCCGGGCAGGCCCAGCTCGCCGAACAGCACGTCGCCGAGCTGCTTCGGCGAGCCGATGTTGAACTCGTGGCCGGCCAGGGTGTGGACCTCGCGCTCGTAGCTCGGCCATGCGCTGCGCGAAATCGCTGGAGAGCGCGTGCAGCCCTCGCGGTCGACCTTGACGCCCGGCCGCTCCATCTCGGCGACGACCGGGGGCAGCGGCCGCTCGACCGTCTCGTAGAACGCGGTCATGCGCTCGCGCGACGAGCCGCGGCTTGAACAGCGGATGCAGGCGCAGCATGACGTCGGCGCAGCTCGGCGGCGTAGTCGCTGGCCTTGTCGAGCGCGGCCTCGGCGAAGCCGATCAGCGTCTTGCCGCTGCCGCAGACATCGCGATGCTGCAGTCCAGCGCTGCCGAATGCGAGTTGCGGTGCATACATTGCCGGCCCGGGGCCGCGCGGGTCCATGAACTCGAGCTCGCCGCCCAGCGCCGGATCGGCGTCTATGCCGCCGTCGTCGACATAGTAGACGCCAGACCAGAAGCTGCCCGGATGGGAGTGGAACTCGTTGCCATGGCCGCTGCGGTTGATGTTGGCCCACATGTTGGCACGCCAGTTGATCGTAACCGCATTGCCGTGGCGATCGCTGGTCACCCGGTTGGCGGTGTTGCGGCCGATCGCCAGCAGCTTGATCGCGGCCGCTCCGCCCCAGCGATCCATCTCCCAATCCGACTGCCAGCCGCCGAGATTGGAATGGCGCGTCCCGGGATTCGTCTTTTCGCGCTGCTCTATCGCGTGACGCAGCTCTGCGTTAATCGCTGAAGAGTCGGCGACGTCGAGCGTCACCACGGGCGTGGCGAACAGCGATGCGACCTTCGGGCCGTTGCTCATGGCCGCGACTCTACCTGAGGATCGAGCGGCCAGCGCGGCCGCGGGCGAAAATCGAGCGGGTCGGTACGCCCCAGCCGCAGCCGTTCCAGTCCCGCCCAGGCGATCATCGCGCCGTTGTCGGTGCAGAGTTTCACCGGCGGCGCCACCAGGCGTGCGCCGTGGCGAGCCGCAAGACTTTCGAGACGGCCGCGCAGGTAGAGATTTGCCGCGACGCCGCCGGCCACGACGAGTGTCGAAGCGGGCGCGAGCATCAGCGCATTGCCGCAGCGGTCCGCCAGCACGTCGCCCACCGTGCGCTGGAACGATGCGCAAAGGTCGGCGATCGCCTTCGGATCGCCGGCCGGCATTTTTTCGACGGTCTGCCGCACCGCCGTCTTGAGACCGGAGAAGGAGAAATCGCAGCCGGGCTTGCGCCACATCGGCCGTGGCAGCGGAAAGCGCTGCGGATCGCCGCCGTGCGCCGCCTTCTCCACGGCAGGGCCGCCCGGAAAGCCGAGGCCGAGCAGTTTGGCGGTCTTGTCGAAACATTCGCCGACCGCGTCGTCGATCGTAGTGCCGAGTCGCGTGAAGGCGCCGGGACCCTGCACGGTGAGAAGCTGGCAATGACCGCCCGATACAAGCAGCAGCAGATAGGGGAACGTTACCTCTTCGGTGAGGCGCACGGAGAGCGCATGGCCTTCGAGGTGATTGACCGCGAGGAACGGCTTGTCGTGCGCGAAGGCCATGGCCTTGGCCGTCATGATGCCCACCATCACGCCGCCGATCAGGCCCGGGCCACCGGTCGCGGCGATGCCGTCGAGATCGCCGAGACCCAGCTTCGCTTCGGCCAGCGCATCGGCCACCAGCCCGTCGAGCCGCTCGAGATGGGCGCGCGCGGCGATCTCCGGCACCACGCCGCCAAAGCGGCGGTGCTCGGTCAATTGGCTGTAAACGACATTCGCCAGAATACGGCCGACAGGCGCGTTGCCTGCGGCGGCCTCGACGATGGCGACCGCCGTCTCGTCACAGCTCGTTTCGATGCCCAATACGCGCATCCGTGTGTTCTAGCGTTGGCAGTCCACCTGCGCTAGAGCAGCGCCATGGCTTCTCCCCTCCTCAGGCTCGGCACGCGCGGCAGCAAACTGGCGCTGACGCAGGCCGGTCTGGTGCGCGATGCGCTCGCAGCCGCCGTGCCGGAATTCGCCGCGCCCGGCGCCGTCGAAATCGTCGTCATCAAGACCACGGGCGACGCGATCCAGGACCGCCCTCTGTCCGAAGCCGGCGGCAAGGGCCTGTTCGTGAAGGAGATCGAGGAGGCGCTCCTCGCCAAGCGTATCGATGCGGCCGTGCACAGCATGAAGGACATGCCGACGGCGCAGCCGGCGGGGCTTGTCATCTCGGCCTTCCTGCCGCGCGAAGATGCGCGCGACGTGCTGATCGCGGGCGACATCAGGCGCATCGCCGACCTCAAGCAGGGCGCGGTCGTCGGCTCGGCGGCGCTCCGGCGCAAGGCGCAGCTCCTGCACCTGCGGCCCGACCTGCAGGTCGTGAACTTCCGCGGCAACGTCGACACGCGGCTTGCCAAGCAGGCGTCGGGCGTGGTCGACGCGACGTTGCTGGCTATGGCTGGCCTCAAGCGCCTCGGCCTCGGCCATGTCGGCGCGCCGATCTCCGAGGACGAGATGCTGCCCGCGGTCGGCCAGGGCGCAGTCTGCATCGAGTGCCGAGGGGACGACGTGACGACACGCGCGTGGCTGGCCGCGATCGATCATCCCGCGACCGCGACCTGCATCGCCGCCGAACACGCCATGCTCGCCGTACTGGACGGATCGTGTCGCACGCCGATCGCCGGACATGCGACCCTGAGCGCCGACGGTTCGCTGCATCTTCGCGGGCTGATCCTGAAGCCGGACGGCTCGCACGTGATCGCCACCGAGCGCCGGGGACCGGCCAGCCAGGCCGCTGCGCTGGGCAAGGACGCCGGGCTTGAATTGAAGCAGCGCGGCGGGCCAGGTTTTCTCGAATGACCGACCGGATCGAATACGACGCGACGGGGCTGCTCTGCCCGCTGCCCGTGTTGCGCGCCAACCGCAAGATGCGCGAGCTTCCGGTGGGCGGACTGCTGACGATTCGCGCGACCGACCCGGCGTCGGAGAGCGATTTTCCTGCCTACTGCAAACAGACCGGTCACGAACTGGTCTCGACCTCGCGCGAGGGCGAGGTACTGGTATTCGTCATTCGGAAACGGTAGTAGCCGAGCCATGCCGAAATCCAGCTTCAAGACCATCGACAGCCTCGCCGTGTCCGGCAAGCGCGTCCTCGTGCGGGTCGACCTCAACGTGCCGATGAAGGACGGCAAGGTGAGCGATGCGATGCGCATCGAGCGCGCCGCGCCGACCTTGAAGGAACTCGCCGACAAGGGGGCCCGGGTGATCGTGCTCAGCCACTTCGGCCGGCCCGATGGCAAGCGCGTGCCGGGGATGTCGCTGAAGCCGCTGATCGAGCCGCTTGCCAAGGCGATCGGCAAGCCCGTCGCCTTCGCCGACGACTGCATCGGCATCGCCGCCGAGGATGCCGTGCGTGCGCTCAAGAACGGCGACGTGCTGCTGCTCGAGAACCTCCGCTTCCACAAGGAAGAAGAGAAGAACGAGGCAGGCTTCATCGACAAGCTCTCGACCCTGGGCGACATCTACATCAACGACGCCTTTTCGACGGCGCATCGAGCTCACGCCTCGACCGAGGGGCTCGCCAACCGCCTGCCGGCCGCGGCGGGCCGCCTGATGCAAGCCGAGCTCGAGCGCCTCGAACAGCGCGCTGGGCGCGCCCAAGCGAAGCCGGTCTGCGCGGTCGTGGGCGGCGCCAAGGTTTCGACCAAGCTCGACCTGCTCGGGCAACCTCGTAGGCAAGGTCGACAAACTGATCATCGGCGGCGGCATGGCCAACACCTTCCTGCAGGCGCAGGGCATTGCGGTCGGCAAGTCGCTGTCGGAAAAGGACCTTGGCGCCGCGGCGCGCGAGATCCTCGGAAAAGGCCAAGGCCGCCAAGTGCAGCGTGCTGCTGCCGGTCGACGTCGTCGTCGCCTCCGAGTTCAAGGCGGACGCCGCCAACAAGGTGGTCGACGCCAACGCCTGCCCGGACGACCAGATGATCCTCGACGTCGGTCCGAAGTCGGTGGCGCTCTATGAAAAGGAAGTCGCGGAATGCGCGACCCTGGTCTGGAACGGCCCGCTCGGCGCCTTCGAGATGAAGCCCTTCGACGCCGGGACCATGGCGCTTGCCAAGTGTGTGGCCAGGCTCACGGATGAGAAGAAGCTGCTCTCGGTGGCGGGCGGCGGCGATACGGTCGCGGCCCTGGAAGCGGCCGGCGTGGTCGACAAGTTCAGCTACGTCTCGACCGCGGGCGGCGCTTTCCTCGAATGGATGGAGGGCAAGACCCTCCCCGGCGTTGCGGCGCTGATACGGGCGGCCTAGCCTCGGGGGCATGAGCGCCCCCGTACAGCCTGACCGGCCGCGGCTCCCCTGGGATCCGCCCGAACATTTCGAGAAGCGCGTCCCCGAGGGCGACAACCGCGAGCGCCTGGTCTGCGGGCGCTGCGAATTCATCCACTATCAGAATCCCAAGATCGTCGCCGGCGCCGTCTGCACCTGGAACGACAGGATCCTGTTCGCCAAACGCGCCATCGAACCGCGCAAGGGCTTCTGGACCTTGCCTGCGGGCTACATGGAATTGGGCGAGACGACGGAACAGGCCGCCCAACGCGAGGCCCAGGAAGAAGCCTGCGCCACCATCGAGATCGATCGCCTGCTCGCCATGTACAGCGTGGCGCGCATCGGCCAGGTGCAGATCATGTATCGCGCGCGGCTGCTGAACGAGGATGTGGCGTGCGGTGTCGAGAGCGAGGAGGTGGCGCTGCTCGACTGGGCGGATATTCCCTGGGACCAGCTCGCCTTTCCGACCGTCGTGTGGGCGCTGGCGCACTTCCACGAGTTGCGCGGCAAGACCGATTTCGCGACCTACTCAAATCCCATAGGCGATCTCGCCAGGATGTGGCCACCACGCAAACCGCCGGGGCTTTAGGACTCGCTCGAATTAGAGGATTTTGCTACTATCGTACGAACGTTCGCTAAGCGTACGATTCTCAAAAAAGACGGAGGAATCCATGCTGACCGCAGCCGCGAATGACCTGCTGACACGCGTTGGGCCGGGTACGCCCATGGGCAACCTGATGCGCGAATACTGGATTCCCGCCTGCCTCTCGTCCGAGCTGAAGGCCGACGGCGAGCCGATGCGGCTGATGCTGCTCGGCGAGCAGCTGATCGCCTTCCGCGACACCGACGGCCGGGTCGGCGTCATGGAGCATCGCTGCCCGCACCGCTGCGCCTCGCTGTTCTTCGGCCGCAACGAGGAAGGCGGCCTGCGCTGCGTCTATCACGGCTGGAAGTTCGACGTCGAAGGCAACTGCGTCGACATGCCGAACGTGCCGGCGGCGCAGGACTTCAAGCACCGCATCAAGGCCAAGTCCTACAAGGTGGTCGAGCGCTCGGGCTTCGTCTGGACCTACATGGGCAAGCGCGAGCAGGCGCCCGAGCTGCCCAGCATCGAGATCATGATGCTGCCCGAGGACGAACGCATGACGCGCGTCCACCAGCGCGCAGTGCAACTGGTTCCAGTCGCTGGAAGGCGACATCGACACCTCGCACTTCGGCTTCCTGCATGTCGGCGGCGTCGAGATGGAGGACGTCTCACCGACCGACATGAACCGCTGGGCGGTGGCCGACCGGGCGCCCGACTACAAGGCGACCGAGACCGACTGGGGCACGATGTACGCGGCCTACCGTCCGGCGGACCCGGGCTCCATCTACTATCGCTTCGCCCACTTCATGTTCCCGTTCATCACGCTGACCCCGAACGGCTACTTCGAGGACCAGCTCGCGTGCACGCTCAACGTGCCGATGGATGACACCCACACCATGACCTACAACCTCGGCTGGAAGAAGAAGACCCGGCCGCTCGAGACCCTGAAGAACGGCGACTGGATCCCGGGCCTCAAGCCCGACGTCGAGTACCTGCCCAACACCACCGACTGGTTCGGCCGCCATCGTCTCGTCGCCCGCCGCGAGAACGACTACTTCGTCGATCGCGACATGCAGAAGAACGTCAACTACTCCGGCATCCAGGGCATCGGCCGGCAGGACCAGGCGATGATCGAATGCATGGGCGAGATCGTCGATCGCTCGCTCGAGCACCTCGCCCCCTCCGACCGCATGATCGCCCTCACGCGCAAGCGGCTGATCGAGGCGGCGCAGACCCTGATGAAGGACGGTACGGTGCCGGCGACCGTCGACGATCCCAACATCTATCGTCGCGCCCGCGGTGGCGCGTTCATCGCATCGGCCAGCCTGGACTGGCTGGACGCCTATGCCGAGAAGCTGAAGACGGCGCTGAGCCCGCTCAACCTGCTCGAGCGCCTGCCGCTCGCTGCCGAATAGATTGACGCGAGACGGCCGCACGAGACGGCCGCCGCACAGAGGAGGCGCGAAGATGGGATCGGCCGCGCCGCAGCGGTTGCCGAACAGATGAGCGTTGCCGTCGATCCGACGGAGACGCCGCGGACGGCAGGCCGTTTTCTCGGCCGGCATGGCCGCGCGTTCGGACTCACCCTGCTGATCGCGATCCTGGGCTTCCTGTCGCTCTATCCGATGGCGATGCTGTTCTACGGCAGCCTGCACTCGACGCCGCCCGGCATGGCCGGAGTGTTCAACCTCGACGGATACTTCGCGCTCGCCTCCGACGAGAACCTCGCGGCGCTGGTCAACACGGTGGCGATCTCGCTGGTCAAGACGGTCCTGTCGGTGGTTCTTGCCATCCTGCTGGCCTGGATCGTGGCCCGCACCGACACGCCGGGCCGCGGCGCGCTGGAAGTGATGATCACGCTGCCCTTCTTCATCCCGCCGATCCTGACGGCCACCGCCTGGGCGATGCTGGGCAACCCGCAAGTCGGCACGATCAACCTCGTTTGGAAGGCGATGACCGGCCTCGAAACGCCGCTGGTCGACGTCTATTCCTACGGCGGCGTGGTCTGGCACATGATGCAGTATTCGACCCCGTTCATCTTCCTGCTGGTGGTCGACGCCTTCCGGGCGATGGATCCCTCGCTCGAAGAGGCAAGCCGCATGTCGGGCGCCTCGCACTGGCAGACCTTCCGGCGCGTCACCTTCGCGCTGATGCTGCCCGTCACCACGAGCGCCTTCATCCTGAGCTTCATCCGCGGCATGGAGGCGTTCGAGTCGGCGGTGTTCTTCGGCACGCCCGTCGGCATCAACGTCGTTACGACGCAGATCTACAATTCGATCACCCAGAAGGCCACGCCCGACTATCAGTCGGCGACGGCACTGGGCTTCGCGGCGATGACGCTTGATGTTCGTGCTGCTGCTTATCCAGTCGCGCATGCTGGGCGGCCGCAACTTCAACACCGTCACCGGCAAGGCCTATGCGCCCAACGTCATGCGGCTGGGCCGCCTGCGCTGGCTCACCTTCGCGATCTGCGTCGCCTTCTTCGTGCTCACCGTCGTGCTGCCGGTCGGGCAGCTGCTGCTGAGCTCGTTCTTCCAGTTCTTCGGCTTCTACCAGCTCGACATGCTGACCCTGCAGCACTACCGCGATGTCTGGGAGAACGACGAATTCTGGCACGCCTTCGGCAACACCATGCTGCTGGGCGTGCTGGGCGCCACGGCGACGATGGCGCTGGGTGCGGTCGCAGCCTACGTGACCACGCGCACCACGTGGCGCGGCCGGCGCCTGATCGACATCCTGGCGTGGCTGCCCTGGATGATGCCAGGCATGGTGCTGGGCATCGGCTTCCTGTGGGGCTTCGCCACCTTGCCGCATTCGATCCCGATCTACGGCACCTTGTGGGCGTTGCTGCTGGCCTACGTGGCGCTGGGCACGCCCGTGGCGGTGCGCGTGACGTCCGGCGCCTATGCGCAGATCGCCCGGGACATCGAGGAGTGCTCGCGGGTTCATGGCGCGGGCTGGTGGCAGACGCTGGGGCGCATCCTGATCGCGCTGGCCTGGCCCGCCTTCGCGGTCGGCTGGGTGTTGATCTTTTTCGGCATCATGCGCGAGCTCAGCGCCTCGATCCTGCTCTACGTACCCGACACCGAGGTGATGTCGGTCGTGATGCTGAAGATGTGGCTCGGCGGCAAGCCCGAGGAGGTGAGCGTGCTGGGACTGATCATGCTGGTCCTGGTGCTGGTGTTCCGCTGGGTGCAGCTGCGCTTCATCGCCCGGCGCATCAGCACGCTTTGAAAAACGACGGGGAAGGAAAATCGCGATGCTGAGGAGAACTGTCCTGGGAAGCCTCGCGGCGAGCGCCGCGATCGTACGGCCGGCGGCGGCGCAGGACGCCGACTGGCAGAAGGTCGTCGATGCGGCCAAGAAGGAAGGCAAGGTGGTGGTCTATACGGCGTCGATCGGCTCGCCCTTCCACAAGACCGTGTTCAAGGCGTTCGAGGCCAAATACGGCATCAAGGTCGAGCTGCTGGAAGCGCGCGCCAGCGAGGTGCGCGAACGGGTGAGGGTCGAGCAGTCCGCCGGGCGCTTCCTGGGCGACCTGCATCACAACGGCAGCACCACCACCTGGCTGATGACGCAGGACGGCAACTTCCAGCCGCATGGACCGATCCCCAACCTGGGAAACATCGAGCCGCCCTATCAGGCGACCGACATCAGCATCCCGGCCGAGGTCATCAGCTATTGCCTGATGATCAACAAGAGCATGGTGAAACCCGCCGACGAACCGAAGGGCTGGAAGGACATCCTCGACCCCAAATGGGCGGGCAAGATCCTGTCCGACGACTACCGCGCACTGGGCGGCGGCGCGGTGTTCTTCATGGTGATGTACAACGCCTTCGGCCGCGAGTTCCACGACAGGCTGGCGGCCCAGAAGCCCGTCTTCTCGCGCGATATCGCCAACAGCGAGCGCCGGGTCGCGCGCGGCGAATTTCCGCTCTACATCCCGTTCTCGCTGCAGGACACCAACACCCTCAAGGGCCTGCCGGTGAAACCGATCGTTCCCACGGAGGGCCGGCCCTACGTGCGCTTCGACCTGTCGATGCTCAAGAATGCGCCGCACGCCAATGCCGCGCGCCTGTTCCTGAACCACTATCTCGAGCCGGAATCGCAACTCGTCTTCGCCAACGCCGGCTACAATCCGGTAGTCAAAGGCGTGGTCGAGAAGACGATGGAGGAGATCCGGCCGCTGCTGGCGACCCGGGCGATGGGCACCACCGTGCCCGCGCGGCAGGACGCCATGCTTGCGCTGGCGAAAGAAATCTACAAGTAAGCCGATGCCGTCGGTCACGCTCCGCGCCGTCGGCCGGCACTTCGCCGGGCTGAAGGCGGTCGACGCCATCGACCTCGAGATCGCCCATGGCGGGTTCGTGACCCTGCTGGGCCCCTCGGGCTGCGGCAAGACCACGACGCTCCGCATGGTGGCGGGACTGGAGCGCAACGATACCGGCACCATCGAGATCGGCGGCCGGATGGTGAGCGACGCGGCCCGCGGACTGTTCGTGGCGCCCGACCAGCGCAAGCTCGGCATGGTGTTCCAGTCCTATGCGATATGGCCGCACATGACCGTGTTCGACAACGTGGCCTATCCGCTGAGCGTCCGGCACATCGCCAGGGCGGAGATCAAGGACAGGGTGACGAAGGCGCTCGAGCTCGTCGAGATGGAGCGCTATGCCGACCGGCCGGCACCGGCACTATCGGGCGGCCAGCAACAGCGGGTGGCGATCGCCCGCGCGCTGGTATTCGAGCCCGAGGTGTTGCTGCTCGACGAGCCGCTCAGCAATCTCGATGCCCGCCTGCGCACCCAGATGGGTGTCGAGTTCCGCGCGCTGCAACGCCGCCTCGGCATCACCACGCTCTACGTGACGCACGATCAGGAAGAAGCAATGGCGCTCAGCGACCGCGTGGTCGTGATGCAGCGCGGCCGAATCCTGCAGACAGGCGCCCCCGAGACGGTCTATCGCCGGCCGGCCAGCCGCGAGGTCGCGTCCTTCTTCGGCACGCCGAACCTGATCGAAGCGAGGGTCGCTTCCTGCGAGGGCGCAGCCGGAGGTGAATGGCGCCTGACAGTGAATAGCTTGGCCTGGCAGGGCACCTGCCGTGCGGCGCAGGAATTTCGGCAGGGCGACGCGGTGCTGGTCGTGGTGCGTCCCGAGGACGTGACCCTCGCCGGAGCAGAGGCGCCGATGGCCGGCAAGATCGCCTGGGTGGCTCGCGTGGTCGATGTCGTTTTTCGCGGTCCGCGCCGGACCTTGACCGTAGAGGCGGATGGCCTGCGTTTCACTGTCGAATGCCCGGCGACGCGGGCAGCCGGCGTCGGCGAAACCGTCAGGCTTGTGGTGGACGCCGAGAGCACATGGGCGGTCCAGCCGTGACAAGACCGAGGAGAGCGTAGATGGCGCGATTGCGGGCAGCCGATGCGGAACGACGCGCCGCCAGCGGCCATGGGCCGGATTTCCTCGAGGCCTTCGCGCGCGGGCTGCGGGTGATCGGCGCCTTCGGCCGCGCGAAGGGCCACATGACCCTGAGCGACGTGGCGCGTGCGACCGACCTGCCCAAGCCCAGCGTGCGGCGCGCCCTCTACACCCTGACCTGCCTCGGCCTCGCCGCCACCGACGGGCGGGCGTTCCGGCTGACGCCGCGCATCATGGAGCTGGCGTCCGCCTATCTCGGCTCGAACATGGTGTCGACCGTGGTCCAGCCGGCGTGCGAACGGCTGGGCGACAAGGTCGAGCAGTCGTGCTTCGCCGCCGTTCTCGACGGCTACGACATACTGATGATCGCCCATTCGTTGCACGGCCGCCCCGACGTGCTGGCGCCGACGATCGGGCTGCGCCGTCCTGCCTTCAACACCGCGGCCGGCCGCGTGATCCTGAGCCAGTTGCCCGATGCCCGGCTCGACGCCTGGCTGGACCATCTCGAACCGAAGGTGATGACCGAGTTCACCGTCACGGACAAAAAGGCGCTGCGCGAAGAGATCCTGCACGTCCGCGCACAGGGCCATGCCGTCACCGCGCAGGAGATGAGGCGCGGCTTCCATGCCGTCGCCGTACCGCTCAAGCGCTACGACGGCGCCACGATCGCCGCACTCTGCGTCGCGGCGTGGGTGGAAGACTCACCGGTCGATTCGTTCGCCGAGAAGTACCTGGCGGCGCTGCGCGACGAGGCGGCGGCGCTGCAGCCGCAGCTGCTCTGACAGTCAGGGTCCGCGTCCGCAGAGTCCCCTCCCTCAGGGGACGCCTGAAACGCTAGCCTGCATACGTTTTAGGAGAATCGTCCCCTATTCCGCGCTACCTGATATCAATGATATCATTGCTATCACTCTCAGAAGCCGTGCTGCTCAGCCCTTGGCGAAGGGATTGTCGTCGCCCAGCCAGTGCCGCCGCAGCAGCGGGATCTGGAAGAAGGCGAAGACCATGGTCAGGGGAAAGCTGACCAGGATCTTGCTCTTGATCCAGATGTCGGTGGAGAAGCCGCGCCAGAAGAATTCGTTGACGATCGCCAGCACGAAGAAGAACAGCGCCCAGCGGATCGTGAGTTTGCGCCAGCCCTCGTCGGTGAGCTGGAACGCCGCGCCGAAGATCGGCTTCAGCAGCGGCCGCTTCAGCACCAAGCAGCCCGCCGCCCAGGATCAGGCCGAACAGGCAGTTCACGATGGTCGGCTTCAGCTTGATGAAGATCTCGTCCTGCAGCCAGATGGTGAGGCCGCCGAACACCAGGACGAAGAAGCCGCCGACCATCGGCATGATCGGCCAGCGTCCTTCCATCCAGCGATAGCAGGGCAGCGCGATCGCCGTCGACACGACGAAGATGCCGGTGCCCCAGAAAATGCCCCACTTGGCATTGGCGGCGAAGAACAGCAGCAGCGGCCCCAGTTCGAGCGCCGTCGCATAGAGCTTGCGCATGCCGTGCTCGGGCTTGATGTCGTCGTCGTTCATGCCGGCAATCCCATCAATCCACGGGCGAAGGACCGCGCCTCGAACGGCCGCAGGTCGTCGATGCCTTCGCCGACGCCGATGGCAACCACCGGCAGCTTGAACTTCTCCGCGAGCGCCACGAGCACGCCGCCCTTGGCGCTGCCGTCGAGCTTGGTCACGACCAGCGCATCGACCGGCGACAGGTTCCGGAAGGTCTCGACCTGGGCATGGGCGTTCTGGCCGGTCGTCGCATCGAGCACCAGCAGGCACGAATGCGGCGCGGCCGGATCGAGCTTGCGGATCACGCGCACCATCTTGGCCAGCTCTTCCATCAGGTTGGTCTTGTTGTGCAGGCGGCCCGCCGTGTCGATGAGCAGCACGTCGCACCCGTCGGCCGTGGCGCGCTGCAGCGCCTCGAAGGCAAGCCCCGCGGCGTCGGCGCCGGTCTCCTTGGCGATCACCGGAACGCCGGCGCGCTCGCCCCACACCTTGAGCTGCTCGACGGCGGCGGCGCGGAACGTGTCGCCCGCGGCCAGCATCACCTTGCGGCCCTCGCCTTTCAGCAGGTGCGCGAGCTTGGCGATGGTGGTGGTCTTGCCGCTGCCGTTCACGCCCACGACCAGCACGACATACGGCTTGCGTGCCGGATCGATCGCCAGCGGCAGCGCCACCGGCTGCAGGATCTCGGCGATGTCCTCGGCAAAGGCCGCGCGCACTTCCTCGTCGGTCACTTCCTTGCCGAAGCGCTCCTTGCCCAGCTTCTCGACGAGACGGGCCGCGACGGCGACGCCGAGGTCGGCCTGGATCAGCGCGTCTTCCAGTTCACCCAACGTCGCCTGGTCGAGCTTCTTCTTGGTGAAGATGCTGGTGATGCTCTCGGTGACCCGCTGGGTCGACTTCGAGAGACCGCCGCGCAGCCGGGAAAGCCACGAGCCCCTGGCTTCACTCATGCGGCCAACGCGGGCGGCAGTTCACCCTTGTAGGCGAGCGAAATGCCGCCGGTCATCATCACATGATCGTCGCGCATCCATTCGATGGTGAGCGTGCCGTGCTCGACGACCACCTCGACCGTGCGCCCCGCCAGGCCGCGCCGGATGGCCGCGACGCCCGCCGCGCAGGCGCCGGAGCCGCAGGCGAGCGTCAGGCCCGCGCCGCGCTCCCAGACCTTCAGCCGCAGGCGATCCTTGCCGATCATTTGGGCGACGCCGATGTTGGCGCGCTCGGGAAAGAAGGCGTGATGCTCGAGCTGCGGGCCCAGTTCAGCGATCGGAATCGAGTCGAGATCGTCGATGAAGAAGGTCGCGTGCGGATTGCCCATGTTGGTGCCGACGGGATCCTGCAGCGGGCCGATGCCGACCGGCATGTGGTTGGTGTCGCAGGCCCTGGCCACGGGAATCTCGCGCCAGTCGAGCCGCGCCGGGCCCATGTCGACGGCGATCACGGGCAGGCCGTTGGCGCCCATGCCGGTCTTCTGCGAGTCGAGCAGCCCAGAGATCGTCTGCACGATTGCATGGTCGGTCTTGCGTTCGTCCATCAGCAGGGAGGCGACGCAGCGCGTGGCGTTGCCGCAGGCCCCGGCCTCGCCGCCGTCGGGATTGTAGATGCGCATGAAGACGTCGGCCTCGCGCTCGGTCGGCTTCTCGAGCACGATCAGCTGATCGCAGCCGACGCCGAGCTGGCGGTGCGCAATCGTGCTGATGCGGCCGGGCGACAGGCCGAGCGTGCCCGCCCGATCGTCGAGGATGACGAAATCGTTGCCCAGCCCATGCATCTTGAGAAACGGGGTGCCGCTCATGCCGCGCTATATGGCGGTTGAACCGGGCCAGCGCAACGAGCGTGCGCGCACCTGTCCCGCTTGCGTTCCGCCGATCTCGCGCACGTCCATCGTCGCCAGCCGCTTGGTGTAGATCGTCATATGCAGGATACCGAGCGGGTCGTAGGGCATCGCGGGTTCGACGAAGAGGCCGCGATCGGCATCCCACGCAGGCGTTGCATGATGGATCGGCCAATTGCACCGGCTGGGCAGCGGCTCGCAGGCGAAGCCGCGATCGTAGACCAGCACGTTGAGCGCGATCTGGTCGGTCATGTTGGCCGAACGCTGCAGGGCCTCGCCCAGGAGTTCCCCCCAACCCGCCCAGTGCGGCGCGCCGGCCTTCAGCGCAAAGACGCCGGCATTGATCAGCGGATAGCGGATCAGCCGCTCCGCCGTCTCCTGGTCGAAACACTCTGCGTAGGCAGCCCCGTTGATCGTCGAGAATTCCTTCCACGCGTGACGATAGTGACGCATCGAGCGATGAATCTCCGGCGCCACGGCGAGCGCGCCGGTGCGCGCGGCAGCAAGGAACAGCGACAGCGCATCGCCCTGCTGGACCCAGCAATCGCCGTCGATCCAGAGGTAGAGATCGAAGCCCGGAAAATAGCGCGGCAGGAACGGCCGCGCCGTCAGCGCCTTGTAGCCGTCCTTCAATTTCTCGCGGCCGGGAAAATCGAAATCCCAGACCGGCTCGACCAGGGTGGCGCCCTGTTCCCGGCACCAGGCGCGCTGTTCGCCGGTCAGGCCGCAATCGAGGACGCCGAGCGTCAGCGCGCGGCCTTCCGCCGTCGCGCGCAGCGAACCGATGCAGTCGCGCATCAGGTCGAAATACGCGGCGTCGCCGCCGGTAATCGCGATGGCCTTTTCCGTCACCTTCTGAAGATGGCGTATCGCCGGGCTTTACGCCACAGTGCCACCTCCCGGAGGAAACCATGCCCAAGCATGTCGATTACTACGTCTCGCTCAACTCGCCCTGGGCCTTTCTCGGCTCGAAGCGTTTCGAGACGATTGCGAAGAAGCACAATGCAGACGTCACGATCTGGCCGGTCGATTTCGGCTCGGTGTTCGCGGTCTCGGGCGGCCTGCCGCTGCCCAAGCGCGCGCCGCAACGCCAGGCCTATCGCATGATGGAGCTGAAGCGATGGCGCGATCATCTCGGCGTGAAGATCACCCTCGAACCCAAATATTTTCCGTCGAACGAGGTGCCTGCCGCCCAATGCGTCATCGCCTTGCGTGAGCAGGGCCGCATGGCCGACGCCATCAAGCTCGCCCATGCCGTGCTGGCTGGCGTGTGGGCCGAGGAAAAGAACTCGGGCGATCCCGAGACCTTGAAGGCGATCATCGCCGAGTTGCGGCCTCGATGCCGATGCGGTGATGAAGGCCGGCGAAGCGCCTGAAATGGCGGCCAAGCGCGAGGCCTACACCAAGGCCGCGATCGACAAGGGCGTGTTCGGTGCGCCGTCGTTCCTGATCGACGGCGAGCTCTTCTGGGGCCAGGACCGGCTCGAGTTCGTCGACAGGAAATTGGCGTCCTGATCAGTTGCCGAGATAGGCTGCCGACAGGACGGCGAAGCCGTTGTTGACGATGTGCGAGACCAGCGACGGCGCCAGCGAATTGGTGCGCCGCCGCAGCCAGCCGAAGAGAAAGCCCAGCGGCAGCACCAGCAGGATGTGCGCCGGTTCGTAATGCGCCGCCGCGAAGGCGAGCGAACTCACGACCAGCGCCACCCTCGAACCCCAGCGCCCTTCGATCCAGCCGTAGAGCAGACCGCGGAAGATCAGTTCCTCGACCACCGGCGCCAGCAGCGCGAAGGCGAACAGGCTGGGCAGAAGCTTGCCGGGATCCTGGGCGAGCTCGATCACCTGCTTCATGCCTTCGGGCTGCGGCCCGACCGAACTCACCGCCACCGAGAGGGCCAGCGTGCCCAGCGCGCCGAACACCGCATAGCGCCAGCCGGCCTTGCGCAGGCCGAGCGCCGGCGGTGCGGCGCGGCCCATCGGCAGCGACGGCCAGAACCACCGACAGAAGGCCCGCGGCATAGAACAGAGCGAGAATCCCGATCAGCCCGTGCGGATGGCTGCGCAGGAACCACACGGCCAAGCCGCCGACGAGCAGCAGAAAGGCCACGAAAAGCAGCAGGATCGCGGCCTGAAATCGGCCGAAAATCGTTCTGTATCAATAAGTTACCGTCAGACGACAAGACTTTGACTCCACGCCCCCCAAGGCTTATACCCCGGCCGCTCAATCGGTCGTGCCGATTTCTATGGTTCCCCCGTGCGGGAGCTCCGCTGATCCGCGAAGGTTCGCGCATCGGCGCGATAGTCGTTTGGGCAAACGGAGTGACGATAGGTCGATGTTCGAAGGTCTGAGCAAACGTCTGGGAGACGTATTCGACAAGCTGCGGGGGCGTGGTGCGCTCTCCGAAGCCGATGTCGATGCGGCCCTGCGCGAGGTCCGGACCGCGCTGCTCGAAGCCGACGTCGCACTGCCGGTCGTGCGCGACTTCATCGACGGCGTTCGTCCCAAGGCGATCGGCGCCGACGTCATCCGCTCGGTCACGCCGGGCCAGATGGTCATCAAGATCGTCAACGATCATCTCGTGGAAATGCTGGGCGGCACCGTCGCCGACCTCGACCTCAACGCCATTCCGCCGGTCGTGATCCTGATGGTGGGCCTGCAGGGCTCGGGCAAGACCACCTCGTCCGCCAAGATCGGCTACCGCCTCAGCCAGGGACCGCAGGGCATGGCGGCCGAGTTCGGCGGCAGCTTCTCGGTGAAGCGCAAGGTCATGATGGCCTCGCTCGATACGCGCCGCCCCGCCGCCCAGCAGCAGCTCAAGATCCTGGGCGAGCAGACCGGCGTGGCCACTCTCCCCATCGTGCCGCTCGAAATGCCGCTGGCGATCACCAGGCGCGCGATCGAGACGGCGCGGCGCGAGGGCTTCGACGTCCTGATCCTCGACACCGCCGGCCGCCTCTCCATCGACGAAGAGCTGATGGGCGAGGTCAGGCAGATCTCCGATATCGCCAAGCCGAAGGAGACGCTGCTGGTCGCCGACGCGATGACCGGCCAGGACGCCGTCAATGTCGCCAAGGCGTTCAACGAGCGGCTCGCCGTCACCGGCATCGTGCTGACCCGCGTCGACGGCGACAGCCGCGGCGGCGCGGCGCTGTCGATGCGCGCCGTCACCGGCCGCCCGGTCAAGCTGATCGGCGTCGGCGAGAAGTTCGACGCGCTGGAGCCGTTCCATCCCGACCGCATCGCCAGCCGCATCCTCGGCATGGGCGACATCGTCTCGCTGGTCGAGCGCGCTGCCGAGACGATCGACAAGGAAGAGGCCGAGAAGCTCGCGGCCAAGGTCCGCAAGGGCCAGTTCGACATGGACGATCTGCTCGAGCCAGCTGCGCCAGTTGCGCAAGATGGGCGGGCTCTCCGGCCTGATGGGCATGCTGCCGGGCGCCATGCAGGCCAAGGCCGCGATGTCGAAGGCCAAGATCGACGAGAACCAGCTGAAGCGCCAGGAAGCCGTCATCCTGTCGATGACGAAGAAGGAACGCCGCAACCCCGACGTGATCCACGCCTCGCGCAAGAAGCGCATCGCGGCGGGATCCGGCGTGCAGGTGCAGGACGTCAACAAGCTGCTCAAGCAGCACGCCGACATGCTGAAGATGATGAAGCGAGTGAACAAGCTCGGAGAAAAGGGATTCATGCGCAGCCTCGGGGGCATGCAGCCTCCGCCGGGTTTCCCGCGCTGAAAGAGTTTCGTGGACCTCAAGACAATCTGACGAATCTATAGGAGACAGAATGCTAGCGATCCGTATGACCCGTCACGGCACCAAGAAGCGGCCGTTCTTCCACATCGTCGTCGCCAACTCGCGCAGCCCGCGCGACGGCCGCTTCATCGAGAAGCTGGGCACCTACAACCCGCTGCTGCCGCGCGAGCACGAGCAGCGCCTGACCATGGAGAAGGAGCGTATCGCTCACTGGCTCAAGGTCGGCGCCCGCCCGTCCGACCGCGTTGCCAAGTTCCTGGCGAACGCCGAGCTGATGAAGCCGCGCGAGCGCCGCGAGCAGACCAAGAAGAGCCTGCCTCGCGCCAAGACGCAGGAGCGCATGAAGACGGAAGCTGCCGCGGCAGCCGCCGCTGCTGCCGCTCCGCCGCCGGCCGCCGCGCCGGCTGAGGCTGCTCCGGAGGCTGCAGCCACCTGATGGCGACGGTTTGATGAGTGGGGACCGCGTCCTGCTGGGCGTCGTCGCGGCGCCGCACGGCGTACGCGGTCTGGTGCGCATCAAGAGCTTCACCGGCGACCCAATGGCGGTGGCCGCGTACGGCCCGCTCTCGGACGAGGCGGGGAAGAAGGTCTACCGGGTCGAGGCCCTCAGCGCCGCACGCGGCGCGGTCCTCGCCCGGATCGAAGGCGTAGCCGATCGCACGGCGGCCGAGGCACTGCGAGGATTGCGGCTCTATGTGGAGCGCAAGCGGTTGCCCGACGCGGGCGAGCGGGAGTGGTACGAGGCGGACCTGATCGGTCTCGCCGCGGTCGGCCGGGATGGACGGGATTGGGGGAAGGTCGTCGCCTTCCACGATTTCGGCGCCGGGTCGGTGATGGAAGTGTCGGGCGGGGCAATGTTGCCCTTCACCGACGAGGCGGTGCCCGAGATCGACGTCGAGGGCGGCAAGGTTGTGATCGATCCGCCGGCGGGTCTGCTGGCAGGTCGCGAGACGAAGGAGGCGTAAGACAACGTGTGGCGCGCAACCGCGCTGACGCTTTTCCCGGAGATGTTTCCGGGCCCGCTGGGCGAGAGCCTGGCCGGCAAGGCTCTGAAGGAAGGCGTGTGGTCGCTGGAAGCGGTCGACATCAGGCGGTTCGCCAGGGACCGCCACGGCACGGTGGACGACGCGCCTTTCGGAGGCGGTGCCGGGATGGTGTTGAAGCCCGACATTCTGTCGGCGGCGATCGAGGCGGTCGCTGCACCGGGAGTGTCGAAGATCCTGCTCTCGCCGCGCGGCGCGCCGTTCAGTCAGGCGCGCGGGCGGGAGCTGGCGGCAGGACCGGGTGTGCTGCTGGTGTGCGGACGGTTCGAGGGCGTGGACGAGAGGGTCATCGAGGCCCACGCGCTGGAGGAGGTTTCGGTCGGCGATTTCGTGCTCTCGGGCGGCGAGATCGCGGCCATGGCGGTGATGGATTGTTGCGTGAGGCTGCTGCCCGGCGTGATGGGCGCGGCCGCAATCGGCGAGTGAGGAGAGTTTCGAGGACGGATTGCTGGAGTACCCGCACTACACGCGGCCCGCGGCCTGGGCCGGCCCTGACGGAACCGAACGGCGCGTGCCGGAAGTTCTGGTCTCGGGCCACCACGGCAAGGTCGCGGAATGGCGGAGGCAGCAGCGGGAAGAGATCACGCGGCGGCGGCGGCCCGATCTGTGGGACCGGCGGCGGACCGCGAAGACGAACGAAGACTAAGTGATGAAAGGAAGACTGCGATGAACATTCTCGACGCGATCGGCCAGGCAGACGATCGACAAGGTGCAGGCCGAGCGGCCGGTGCCGCATTTCGAGTCGGGCGACACCCTCAAGCGTGCACGTCAAGGTGCAGGAAGGCGCCCGCGAGCGTCTGCAGGTCTACGAGGGCCTGTGCATTGCGCGCAAGAACGCCGGCGTGAACTCCTCGTTCACGGTGCGCAAGATCTAGCTTCGGCGAAGGCGTCGAGCGCGTGTTCCCGCTCTATGGCCCGAGCATCTGGGAAATCGAGGTCGTCCGTAAGGGCGTCGTGCGTCGCGCCAAGCTCTATTACCTGCGCGACCTGCGCGGCAAGGCGAGCCGCATCGCCGAGGACACCGACGCCCAGCGCGAGCTGCTCGCCGTGCAGGCCGAGGAGGCTCTCAAGCGTCCGCGCCGCGAGAAGCTCAAGAAGGAAAAGCCCAAGGAAGAGAAGACCGTGCGCGCCGCCAAGGGCGGCGGAAAGAAGTAGGCGCATCATGGCGTTCCGCAAGAAGTCGGCGGTTCCGCCGCCTCCTCCTCCGCCGCGCACGCTGTTCGAGAAGATCTGGGACAGCCACGTCGTCAGCGCAACAGGACGACGGCACCTGCGTGCTCTACATCGACCGTCATCTCGTCCACGAGGTGACGAGCCCGCAGGCCTTCGAGGGCCTGCGCATGGCCAACCGGCCAGCTGCGTCGTCCCGACGCCACCGTCGCCGTGGCCGACCACAACACGCCGACCACGACCGGCGCCGATCGGATGCGAGGAGTCGCGCATCCAGGTCGAGACGCTCGAGAAGAACGTCGCCGACTTCCGCGTGCCCTACTTCGGCATGGACGATCCGCGCCGCGGCATCGTGCACGTGATCGGCCCCGAGCAGGGCCTCACCCTGCCCGGCATGACGATCGTGTGCGGCGACAGCCACACCTCGACGCACGGCGCGTTCGGCGCACTCGCCTTCGGCATCGGCACCTCCGAGGTCGAGCACGTGCTGGCGACCCAGACCGCTGATCCAGCGGCCCGCCAAGAACATGCGCGTCGGCGTCGAAGGCAGCGCTGCCGCTCGGCGTCACGGCCAAGGACATCATCCTCGCCGTCATCGGCCGCCTCGGCACCGCCGGCGGCACCGGCTACGTGATCGAATATGCCGGCCGCGCGATCCGCGAGCTACGATGGAAGGCCGCATGACGGTCTGCAACATGTCGATCGAGGCGGGCGCGCGCGCCGGCCTGATCGCGCCGGACGACACGACCTTCCAGTATCTCGAGGGCCGTCCCTACGCTCCGCAAGGGCGGCGCCTGGGACCTGGCGCTCGAGCCAGTGGCGTCGCCTGCCGTCCGACAAGGGCGCGCAGTTCGACATGCAGCTCGACCTCAACGCCTCGGACATTCCGCCGATGGTGACCTGGGGCACCAGCCCGCAGGACGCGTTGCCGATCACCGACGTGATTCCCGATCCGGCCAATGCGCCGAACGAGAACCTGCGCGAAGCCTGGACGCGCTCGCTCGCCTACATGGGCCTGACGCCGGGCACCAGGCTGGTCGACGTGCCGATCGATCGCGTCTTCATCGGCTCGTGCACCAACGGCCGCATCGAGGATCTGCGCGCCGCCGCCGAGATCGCGCGCGGCCGCAAGGTGGCGCCGAACGTCTCGGCCATGGTCGTGCCGGGCTCGGGCCTGGTGAAGGCCGAGGCCGAGACGCGAAGGCCTCGACAAGATCTTCCTCGAGGCCGGGCTTCGAGTGGCGCCTTCAGGGCTGCTCGATGTGCCTCGCCATGAACGCCGACCGGCTCGAGCCCGGCCAGCGCTGCGCCTCGACCTCGAACCGCAACTTCGAGGGCCGTCAGGGCCGCGGCGGACGCACCCACCTGGTCAGCCCGGCAATGGCGGCAGCCGCCGCCATCAAGGGCACGCTCGCGGATGTGCGCGACTACCAATAGCCTCTCCTCAATCAGAGGTGCTAAAGTCACGGGCGGTGCAGCAATGCACCGCCCGTTTGCTTTGTGGGGAGAAAGCGGCATGAGCAATATACCGCCGCCGCCCGTCTGGGACGCGCGACCTGCCGATGTCGGATCGGCCGGCTATGGCGGCTTCTGGATCCGCTTCGTCGCCTACATCATCGACGGCATCCTGCTGAACATCGTCTTCGGCATCCTGTCGTTCGTCACCGGCATCAGCCTGATCCCGGCCCATTTCTCCACCATGGACGCCGCCGATGCACTGGCCACGATGGGCCAGGCCCAACTCGTGTCTTTGGTGGTCACCTGGCTCTACTTCGCCCTGATGGAGAGTTCGGCGCGCGGAGCCACGGTCGGCAAGATGGTGGTCGGACTGCGGGTCGTAACCGACCAGGGCAACCGGCTGTCATTTCTCAACGCGACGGGGCGCTTCTTCGCCAAGTTCCTGTCGGCCCTCCTGCTCTTCATCGGCTTCATCATGGTCGCCTTCACCGATCGCAAGCGCGGCCTGCACGACATCATCGCCGGCACTCTGGTCATCAAGTCGCGTTGAGGCCCTTCGACGAAAGGAACCCGAGCCCATGAGCACCACGAACGACGCCACCCCGTCCCGGCCGCCGATCATCTCCGGCGACATTCTCGGCAACATGCCCCAGCTGGTTTACCTGCTGTATTTCGTCGGCTTCCTGTTCCATCCGGCGGCGCTGGTCGGCGTGGTCCTGGCCTACGTCAACCGCAGCGACGCATCGCCGCTCGAACGCTCCCATTTCGAATTCCAGATTTCGACCTTCATGCGCGGCCTGGTCATGGTGGCGTTCGGCATCCTCCTGGTGTTCTTCATCGTCGGCTGGCTGATCCTGCTGTTCTGGGGGGTCTGGACGGTGGTCCGCTGCGCAAAGGGCCTGTCCAACCTCAGCCGGGGCATTCCGATGGCTGCCGACACGGGCTGGGGTTTCGGCTGATTTCGAGCCTGAATTGGGGCCTCAATCGGGCCGCTTGACGGACCCTGCGAAAGCCCGTTTATTCCGGCCTTTCGCGGGGTTTGCATGGAAAAATTCGATACCTTGCGCGGCGTCGCCGCGCCGCTGCCGATGGTCAATGTCGACACCGACATGATCATCCCGAAGAACTTCCTGAAGACCATCAAGCGCACCGGCCTGAAGGACGGGCTGTTCTACGAGATGCGCTGGACCGCCGACGGCCAGAAGAAGGACTTCGTCCTCGACCAGCCGGCCTACAAGGACGCCAAGATCATCGTGGCAGGTCCCAATTTCGGCTGCGGCTCGAGCCGTGAGCACGCGCCGTGGGCGCTGCTCGACTTCGGAATCCGCTGCATCATCTCGGAGGATTTCGCGGACATCTTCTACAACAACTGCTTCAAGAACGGCATCCTGCCGATCAAGATGCCGAAGGAGATCATCGACAAGCTGATGGACGACGCGAGCCGTGGCTCGAACGCCATCCTCGAGATCGATCTCGAGAAGCAGGAGATCAAGGGGCCGGACGGCGGCACCGTCCACTTCGAGATCGATCCGTTCCGCAAGAAATGCCTGCTCGAGGGTCTCGACGATATCGGCCTGACCCTGGAGAAGCAGTCGGCGATCGACGACTTCGAGAAGAAGCAGAAAGAAACCCAGCCGTGGCTCAACGCCGCGGAGTAAGCTGACAACCTCATCCTGAGGAGGCGCGCAGCGACGTCTCGAAGGATGGGCCGCAAAAGTGGTGCTCGTTCCACCCTTCGAGACGCGTGCTTCGCACGCCCCTCAGGGTGAGGAAAGAGTTAACCAGACTATCCAACGCAGGCGAGGAAGAAGAACATGGCGTCGAATCGCAATCTGCTGGTGCTGCCGGGTGACGGCATCGGCCCCGAAGTCATGAACGAAGTGCGCAAGGTCATCGCCTGGATGGGCCGGAAGCGCGCGATCGGTTTCGACATCAAGGAAGACCTCGTGGGCGGCGCCGCCCTGGACAAGCACGGCGTGCCGCTCTCGGACGACGCGATGAAAAACGCGCTCGAGGCCGATGCCGTGCTGTTCGGCTCGGTCGGCGGCCCGAAGTGGGACACCGCCGACTTCAGCAAGAAGCCCGAGCGCGGCCTCCTGCGCCTGCGCAAGGAGATGGATCTCTTCGCCAACCTGCGTCCGGCCAAGGTGTTCGACGCGCTGGTCGATGCCTCGTCGCTCAAGCCCGAGATCGTCAGGGGTCTCGACATCATGATCATCCGCGAGCTGACGAGCGGCGTCTATTTCGGCGAGCCGCGCGGCCGTCACACCAACGCCAAAGGCGAGGTCGAGGCCTTCGACACCCAGCGCTATACCGTTCCCGAGATCCGCCGCGTCTGCGCCGTGGCCTTCGAGCTGGCGCGCAAACGCAAGAACAAGGTCCTCTCCGCCGAGAAGGCCAATGTGATGTACACCGGCGTGCTGTGGCGCGAGGAAGCGACCAGGCTGCACAAGGAGAGCTACAGCGACGTGGCGCTCAGCCACATGTATGCCGACGCGCTGGCCATGCAGCTGCTGCGCTCGCCCAAGGAATTCGACGTCATCGTCACCGACAATCTGTTCGGCGACATCCTGTCCGACGAAGCCTCGATGCTGACCGGCTCGCTCGGCCTGTTGCCCTCGGCCTCGCTGGGAGCGCCCGACGCCACCGGCCGGCGCAAGGCGCTCTACGAGCCGATTCACGGCAGCGCGCCCGATATCGCCGGCAAGGGCCTCGCCAATCCGATCGCCCAGACGCTCTCCTACGCCATGATGCTGCGCTATTCGTTCGACCTCGGCAAAGACGCCGACATGGTCGAGCTGGCGGTCGAGAACGTGCTGAAGGCGGGCTATCGCACCGGCGACCTGCTGGTCGGCAAGACCGACGGCACGAAGAAGGTCGGCACCCAGGAAATGGGCGACGCCATCGTCAAGGAACTCGACCGCCTCGCCTAGAAGCGTCAGAAGTAAGCCTTCACGGCTCTCGGCGGATCGATCGTGAAGGAGCTCAGGGGCTCTCGGCCGGAACCGCTGCGCACGCGGTTTCGAATGCTGTGTTCCAGGACGGTGATTTCCGACGATGCGTAGAAGTCGTCGCAATCCTCACCGGCTTCGAAATAGCGGCCGAGATCGTATCGGCCGAGGTCGCCGAGGAAGACCGCCGACATTTCCGAATTGCCGTGCTTCAGGAACACAAAGGATCGCGCTTCCCTTCGCAGATAAAGGGCGATCAGCCTGATCGCCTTGTAGATCAGTGAACTGTCGTGAAACAGGACGGCCGAGTTGGCCTTCATCATCGGCAGAGCCCATAGGAAATCCCGGAAGCAGGCCTGGTCGGTATGCTCGCCGTCGATGAAGGCGAGATCGAACCGGCGCTCCGGCGGCATCATTGTGTCGATCGACCCGTCGTGAGTGGTCAGTTTCGTCGTCGCCAAGCCCGCCTGGTGCAGGCGGTCGAGCATCGACTGGGTGGTGATGCCGGCATAGTCGAACAGGGCGCCGCGTTCGTCGGGCAGGGTCTTGCCGCGCTCGTCGATCGACAGGATCGACGCGCAGGCGGGATCGCCGAGAAAGGGCGCCAGGCTGCCGCCGAGGAACGAACCGATCTCGAGGTAGTCGTAGCCGGGAGCGACGTCACCGATCAGCCGCCTCGCCGCCAGCAGGAACGCCTTGTCGCGATCGCTGCTCTGCGACTCGATCGGAAAGTGCTGGGCGATCTCGGACGCTGTCGACATTGGGAACCACGCGGGATGAACGATGAAACCGTCCCATCCATAGCGGCACCGGCTCCCGCGGGCTAGCGATCCTCGCCGGTGGCGCGATCGAGCGCTGCCGTGAATGCCGCCATCTCGCTCGGCGCGATGTCCGATACGGCATGCATCTCGAAGCCGTCATGGCGCCATTCGGCCAGCGCGAAGCCATTGTGCTCGACCACCTTCGGCGCGGTATTGCCGGGCGCCGTTGCCGGCCACAGCGACAGCGCCACCCTGTGCTGATTGTGCCGATAGACCAGCACCGAAACCTTGCGTCCGGCCACCACGTCGAGGCGTCCGCCCTCCAGCGGGAAGCCGTCGCTGGTGAGGTCGTGCACCGGTGGCGAATAGTCGATGCGGCCGGCGAACCACGGCTTGACCGTGTGGCGGTCGGTCGAGGCGACGTCGACCGGATGCTCGCTGCTGGCGACGCGCAGGTAGGTCGACACGAGCTGGTCGTCGTCCGGCCCACCGCGGCCGGTGAACGTTCCGCCCACCCAGCCGATCGAAACGGCCACGATCAGGCTCGCCGCCATCGCCATCCAGCGCATGTTTTGGCCGGAAGTCGGGCGCGCCTGCGGCTTCGACGCCGCGGCGATCGCGCGCAGCTCGCGTTCGATCTTCGCGCGCAGCAGGTCGGGCGCGGTCTCGGCGGGCAGGGCGCGCAGGAAACCGCTCATCGCACGCGTCTCCTCGAGCCGGCGCCGGCAGTCGGGGCAGCCCGCGAGCGCCGCCTCGAACGCGATGCTTTCGGTCGCCGACAGTTCGCCGTCGACATAGGCGTCGACCATCGCCTCACACGTCCGACAGTCCATGGCCTCTCCTTCCCAGGCGGCCGCGCAGTTCGGTCGCCAGTTTCTCGCGCGCCCGCGCCAGGCGTGACATCACCGTGCCGACCGGCAGGTCGAGCACCGACGCGATGTGCTTGTAGGAAAAATCCTCGATCTCGCGCAGCACGAGGATCTCGCGGGCATCTGCCGGCAAGGCCGCCAGCGCCGCCACGACATGACGCCGCCGGTCGCCCGCCAACGCACTCTGCTCGGGGTCCGGGCCCTCGGCGGCCCGGTCCTCGATCTCGTCGAGCGGCTGGTCGTTCGCACCCTTGCGGCTGCGAAAGTCGCTCCAGGTGTTGCGCACGATGCGCAACAGCCAGGGCCGCGCCTCCTCACCCCGAAAGGCGTGGAAGTAACGAAGCGCCCGCAACATCGCTTCCTGCGCCACGTCCTGCGCCTGCACTGGATCGCGCGTCAGGTAGCGCGCAAAGCCGTACGCCGCATCGAGATGCGGCAGCACGACAGAGCGAAAACGCTCGACCGAGGCCGCATCCGGTTGCGGGGCATCAGGTTGGAATTCCGACATTCCGTCCATTAGGCCATCAATACCGGGAGACGGTCGATTTTATTCCAGAGGGAATAGAACCCACGGAAGCCCGGTACTGCCTCCCGACATCCCTGGAGGTTCATCATGCAATCTGTCGACCGTCGCGACTTCCTCAAGCTCTCCGGCATCGCCGGAGTCACATTCACTGCAGGTCTGTTCCCCGGCCATCAGGCCTCGGCCCAGGCCGCCAACGACTTCCACTTCGTGCAGATCTCCGACACCCACTGGGGCTACAAGGGCCCGGCCAATCCCGACGCCGAGCACACGCTCGAGAAGGCGATCGTCACGGTGAACGGCCTGGCGCAGAAGCCCGACTTCATCGTCTTCACCGGCGACCTCACCCACACGACCGAGGATGGCGCCGAGCGCCGCGCACGCATGAAGCGCTTCAAGGAGATCGTCTCGGCGCTCAACGTCAAGGACGTGCGCTTCCTCGCGGGCGAGCACGACGCCGCGCTCGACAAGGGCGCCGCCTTCAAGGAGTTCTTCGGCGCCACCAACTACACGTTCGACCACAAGGGCGTGCATTTCATCGCGCTCGACAACGTCTCCGACCCGGGCGCCAAGCTGGGCGACGAGCAGCTCGCCTGGCTCGCCGCCGACCTGAAGCAGCGCAAGCCCGACGACCGCATCGTCGTGCTGACCCATCGCCCGCTCTTCGACCTGGTGCCGAACTGGGACTGGACGACGGCCGACGGCGCCAAGGCGATCGACCTGCTGATGCCCTACCAGAACGTCGTGGTGTTCTACGGCCACATCCACCAGGAGAACGACCATATGACGGGCCACATCGCCCATCATGCGGCGAAGTCGCTGATCTTCCCGCAGGCGGCGCCGGGCAATGCTCCCAAGCGCCCGCCACCGCCGCCGTTCGACGCGTCGCTGAAGCCGCTCGGCACGCGCGACGTCGCCATGGGTGGGAAGGTCCCAGTCATCACCGAGCTGCCGGTCACCAAGGCCTAGTCCCATGAACCGCAGGCTTTTCATCGCGCTGCTGGTGGGCAGCAGCGCGGCGGAGGGAGTCGTGTTCCTGGCGAAGGCGGCGGCGCCCGGTGAGGTCGCGATCCAGGCCTCGAAGTTCGAGTTCTCGCCGGACACGGTGAAAGCAAAACGCGGCCAGCCCGTCACGTTTGTGCTGACCTCGATCGACCGCATCCACGGCTTCAAGATGCCCGACTTCGGCATCCGCACCGATATCGTGCCGGACCAGGAGACGCGCGTGACGATCACGCCGGACAAGGCCGGCACCTTCGCCTTCTTCTGCGACATCTTCTGCGGCGACGGCCATGAGGACATGGCCGGCACCCTCGTCGTCGAGGGTTAACGACCCTTCGTCAGCGAACCGAGGATGCTGCGCAGGATCAGCGGCCCCTTTTTGCGCAGCGCCTTGGCACCTTCGCGCACCAACATGGTGCCCGCCGCCCGGCCCACGGATTTCATGGTCGCCTCGAGCGCCGTGTCGCCGTGACGGGCCGGCGCCTTGGGATCGGCGGGCTTCGACGCGGGCGCGGGCGCTTCGTCATGCTTCGCCTGGCCCGCCGTCGCGCGCTTGTTCAGCACCTCGTAGGCCGAAGTCGCGGTCGACTGTCTGCTCGTACTTGCCGGCAAGCGGGCTCGCCTTGATCACCGCGGCGCGTTCGGCGTCCGTCGCCGGGCCGATGCGGCCGCGCGGCGGCGCCACGAAGCAGCGCTCGACTGGGTCGGCACGCCCTTGGCGTCGAGGAACGAGACCAGCGCCTCGCCGACGCCCAGTTCGACGATGGCGTCGGCCGCCTTGAATTTGGGGTTGGGCCGGAACGTGTCGGCCGCCGTCTTCACCGCCTTCTGGTCCTTGGGCGTGAAGGCGCGCAGCGCATGCTGCACCCGATTGCTGAGCTGGCCCAGCACCGTGTCGGGAATATCGAGCGGGCTTTGCGTCACGAAAAAGACGCCGACGCCCTTGGAGCGGATCAAGCAGCACGACCTGCTCGATCTTGTCGAGGAGCGCTTTGGGCGCATCGTCGAACAGCAGATGCGCCTCGTCGAAGAAGAAGACGAACTTCGGCTTCTCGACATCGCCCACCTCGGGCATCACCTGGAACAGCTCCGACAGGAGCCACAGCAGGAAAGTGCTGTAGAGCCTGGGGCTTTGCATCAGCTTGTCGGCCGCCAGCACGTTGACGTAGCCCGTGCCCGAAGCGTCGCGCCCGATCATGTCCTTGAGGTCGAGCGCCGGCTCGCCGAAGAAGCGCTCGCCGCCTTGTTGCTGCAGGGTGAGCAGCGCGCGCTGGATGGTGCCTACGTCTGTTTGCTGACGTTGCCGTATTTGGTGGTGAGCGTTGCGGCATTGTCGGCTACGTCCTCCAGCACCGCCTGCAGGTCCTTGAAATCGAGCAGCAGCAGGCCCTGCTCGTCGGCCACCTTGAAGACGATGTTGAGCACGCCTTCCTGCGTGTCGTTCAATTGCAGCAAGCGCGACATCAGCACCGGGCCGATCTCGCTCACCGTGGCGCGCACGGGATGGCCCTTCTCGCCGAACAGGTCCCAGCAGATCGTCGGGAAGGCGCGGCCCTTGTAGCCCTCGAGCTTGAGCTGCCGGGCACGCTCCAGCGCCTTGGGATTGTCGCCGCCTGGCTGACTGATGCCCGACAGGTCGCCCTTCACGTCAGCCATGAAGACCGGCACGCCATAGGCCGAGAAGCCCTCGGCGATGGTCTGCAGGCTCACCGTCTTGCCGGTGCCGGTCGCGCCGGCGACCAGCCCGTGGCGGTTACCATACTTCAGGAGAAGATACTGGTTTGTGTCGCTCGCCCCGACGAGGATGGCTGCTTCGTCACTCATGCCGGCACCTTAGCCAATGAGACCTCCCCGGTGTAGGCTTTCAGCATGACCCTGCCTCGTCTTGCGCTGGCCGTAATCGGCGATGAAATCGGACCGTCGCTCGGCGAGATGATCTCCTTCTGCGGCGAGAACGACGTCCATCGCCTCGATATGCGCACGGTCGACGGCCGCAATCTGCTCGGCATGACGCTCGACGAGGTGAAGGCGATCAGCGACTCCCTGACCGCGGCCGGCATCGAGGTGCCGACCTTCGTCTCGCCGGTCCTGAAATGGGCCGCCCCCGGCAAGGCGCCGCCGGGCGGGCCGGTCGACTTCGCCTTCGATCCGGCGACCTGCCCGGTCGGCGATCCGCTGGCCCATGCCTTCGACATCGCGACCGTGCTGGGCGCGCCGCGCATCCGGGTGTTCAGCCACCTGCGCTATCCGGGATTCGCGGCAAGCGACCTGGCGGCGGCCATCGACCGGCTGACCGACCTCGGTGCGCGCCAGGACGTCTTTGCCGAGATGGAGAACGAGCCGGTCTCCAACATCGGCTCGGTGGCCGAGTTGGCGGCGTTCTTCCGCGACCTGCCGGAGGTGCCCCCCTACCTGCGGCCGCTGGTCGACATCGGCAACAGCTGGTCGATCGGCGAGCCGCCAACTGCAGAGGACATCGCCTTCCTGGCGCCCTCCGTCGACCTGATCCACATCAAGGACCGCGATCTTGCAGGCAAGCGCGCCGTGCCGGTCGGCGACGGCGGCGTGCCGTGGGCGATGGAGCTCCGCCGCCTGCTCGAGGGCGTGACGTGCGACGAGGTGGTGGCCAGCCTGGAGATCCATTGCTTCGACGACGGACGCAATGCCGCAGCAAAATCTGTGGCTGCCCTGAGACGAATTGCAGGCGAGATCGGCGTCGAGATCGTCTAGAGCGGCTTCCAATCGATCGGAAACGCATGGGTCGAAGCGCTTCGACTGACGGCCGTCGACGTCTTCACCGATCGCCGCTTCGGCGGCAACCCGCTCGCCGTCTTTCCCGACGCGCAAGGCATGACCGATGCCGAAATGCAGTCGCTCGCCACCGAGTTCAATCTCAGCGAGACGACGTTCGTGCTGCCGCCGGCCGACAAGGCCAACACAGCACGGGTGCGCATCTTCAACCGCCGGAGCGAGATGCCCTTTGCCGGTCATCCCAATGTCGGCACGGCCTGGGTGTTGCGCGATCGCGGCAGCAAGCTGCGCTTCGAGGAGATCGCGGGACTTGTCGAGGTCGAGATCGAGGGCGACAAACCCACCATCGCCGCGCCGCAACCGCTTCAGCTCGGCGCCGAGATGCCGGCCGATCTGCTGGCAGACTGTGTCGGCATCGCAACGGGCGACGTCATCGCGAAGAACCACAAGCCGGTGCTGGCGACGGTCGGCAACTCGTTCGTGATCGCGGAGGTGACGGGCAACGCCCTCACGCGCGCGGTGCCCGATCTCGGCAGGATCCGCGAGGCGCACAAGAGCTACACCGCTGCCGGTCCGGAGCGCCTGCCGCTCTATCTCTACGCGCATGATCTCGATTCCCAAGGCGGCGCGCGCGTGCGCACCCGCATGTTCTCGCCGATGTCGGGTACGGTCGAGGACCCGGCCACGGGAAGCGCCGCCACGCCGCTCGCCGCGCTGCTGCTCTCGCTGAAGAAGGACTCCGAACACAAGATCACCATCGTGCAGGGGGTCGAGATGGGCCGGCCGAGCCTGCTGCTGTGCACGGCCAAGCGCGGCGCCGACGGCATTCGCGCCACGGTGGGCGGCGGCTGTGTGCCGATCCTGAAGGGCGAAGTCTCTCTTTAGAGCACTGTCGCGATGAAGCCGGCGCGCGGGAAGTGGACGACCACGTCGCCGACCCGTGCATCGTTGCGCTTGATCGAGATGCGGTCCGACGTCAGCCCGACCAGTTCGCCGGTGACGGGCACCTTGCCGGTATCGTCGGGCGTGACCGTGATCTTCTGGCCGGCCTTCAGGCCGCTCGGGTCCTTGTCGTCAACCTTGGTGGCGGCGGGCGTCGCGGCCTTGGCGACGTCGAGCGCCTCCCGCCCGGTCATCGGCGTGGGCTTGCCCGAGCCGAAGCCCTTCATCTTCTTCGACCACTCGACGATCCGGGGCAGCCGGTCGAGCGGTGACGGAGAATCGCCCTGGCCCATGCGGACCTGCAGGAACCACACCGGATTGTAGAGTGCGCAGTCGGCCAGGCTCGGCACCGCGCCCATCAGGAACGGCCGGCCGTCGCGCAGCATCTCCTCGGCCAGTGCGAAGTGCGCGTAGGTCTGCTCGCGCGCAAGCGGCTGGGCGGCCTTGAGCCTGGCAGCATCGAACGAGCGGCCGGAAAACTCGGTGCGATCCCTGGCGAAGGCCTCGGGCAGCTTGTCGCCGATCGCCCCCATCACCACGCCGACGGCAGCCCAGAAGATGTTGCGGTCGATCCACATGGTGAGCGCGCGCGCCTCACCTTCCTGCCCCACGGGCAGCAGAGGCTTCTCGGGCGCCTGCTTCTCGATCTCGAGCATCATGAGCTGCGTGTCGCAGTAGATGTCGGCACCGATCTGCAGCACCGGCGTCTTGCGATAGCCACCGGTCAACGGCATCAGGTCGGGCTTGGGCATGATGTTCGGGATCTCGACCGACTTCCACGCCAGCTGCTTGATACCGAACGCCACGCGCACTTTCTCGGAGAAGGGCGAGTTCGGATAGTGATGCAGGATCAGGTCGCTCATGAGCGTAAGGCCTTTATGTTGGCGGCATACTTGGACGGGCCGCCGGTGAACACGGCGGTGCCGGCGACCAGCGCATCGGCGCCGGCCTGGATGCAGCGTTTCGCGGTCTCCGGATTGACCCCGCCGTCGACCTCCAAATCGATCTGGCGGCCGGTCGCATCGATCAGCTTGCGGATGGCCGCGATCTTGGGAAGCTGGCTCTCGATGAAGGTCTGGCCGCCGTAGCCCGGGTTGACGCTCATCACCAGCACGAGATCGAGATCGCCCAGGACGTTGTCGAGCACCGACACCGGCGTCGCGGGATTGAGCACCAGGCCGGCGCGCTTGCCGAGGCTCTTGATCAGCTGGATCGAGCGATGAACGTGCGGTCCCGCCTCGGGGTGAAACGACAGACCATCGGCACCGGCTTCGGCAAATGCCGCGATCAGCAGATCGGGCGGCGTCACCATCAGGTGCACATCGAAACGCTTCTTGCTGTGCTTGCGCACCGCCTTCATCACCATCGGGCCGATCGTCAGGTTGGGCACGAAGTGGTTGTCCATCACGTCGACATGGATCCAGTCGGCGCCGGCGGCATCGACCGCCTCGACCTCCGCACCGAGTGCGGCGAAGTCGGCCGACAGGATCGAAGGCGCAATGCGAACCGGTTGCTGCGTCATGCGAACCTCAGGTACCGGGCCGCGTCGGCGCGTCCCAGCCCTTGCGGCGGAACGGATTGAGCGGAAACGTGCCGAGCGGCTTGAACTCCTTCGAGAAGAAATGCAGCTCCTCGAGTGCCAATTGCACGCTCTTCTGCTCGGTGTGGCCTTCGACCTCGGCGTAGAACTGTGCCTGCTCGAAATGCGCGCCGGAGAGATAGCTCTCCAGCTTCACGATGTTGACGCCGTTGGTCGCGAAGCCGCCCAGCGCCTTGTAGAGCGCGGCCGGCACGCTCTTCACGCGGAACAGGAACGCCGTCATGCACGGCACATTATTTGCCGATCTGGGCGCCAGTCGGTCTTCGCCTCCTCGCGGCTGAACACCAGCATGCGTGTGGTGTTGTGGTCGGCGTCCTCGATGTTGCGGGCCAGCACCTTCAGCCCGTAGATGCGCGCGGCCAGCGACGAGGCGATGGCGCCCACCGCGGCGTCGCCGATCTCGGCGATCTCGCGCGCCGCGCCCGCGGTGTCGGCATGGACCACCGGCTCGAAGCGGTGCTTCTTCAGGAAGTTGCGGCACTGGGCCAGCGCCTGGACATGGCTCTTGACCGACTTGATCGATTTCAGCGAGGCGCCCGGCAGCGCCACGAGGCAATGCTCGACCCTCTGGAAATGCTCGGCCGCGATCTTGAGCCTGGTGTGCGGCAGCAGGCTGTGCAGGTCGGCGACGCGACCGGCGATCGAGTTTTCGACCGGGATCATCGCCAGCTCCGCCTTGCCCCTCTGGACGGCTTCCATGGCGGTCTCGAAGGTCGGGCACGGCAGCGTGCTCATGTAGGGAAAGGCCGCCCGGCAGGCCATGTCGGAATTGGCGCCCGCCTCGCCCTGGAAGGCGATCGTATTGCTCGCCTTCGCTTTGCCCTTCGCCATATCCCCAGCCCCTCTCGCCCGGTCGCTCTTGTCGCGAAAAACCCCACAATATCCGTGACTTGCGACGTTCCGCCGCGCGAGCCGGACGCGGCGATCAAATACTACTGGCGATGCTCGGGGCGTGCTACAGCAACGTCCGAAAATTCGCTGCTGCGGGATCTGTACTCTATGGCCAATTTCAACACGGTTGCCGGCTGCTTCCTCGCCTCGGCTCTGTTCGCCCTGGTGGTCGGCAAAGTCTCCAACGCCGTCGTCGACCCGCACCATCTCGAGAAGCCGGCCCTGGCCGTGACCGACGAGGCGCCGGCCGAAGCCGCCGCCCCCGCCGCCGTCGAGCTGGCGCCGATCGAGCCCAAGCTCGCCGGTGCCAATGCCGAGAACGGCAAGGCGCTGTTCCAGAAGCTCTGCTTCACCTGCCACACGATCGACAAGGGCGGCGCCAACAAGGTCGGCCCCAACCAGTGGAACCTGGTCGGCCGCAAGAAGGGCACCGAGCCCGGCTTCTCCTATTCGTCGGGCATGCAGGCGATGGGCGGCACCTGGTCGTACGAAGACATCAACCACATGATCTTCAAGCCGCTGGCCTACGTGAAGGGTACCAAGATGGCCTTCGTCGGCGTGCCGAAGGAACAGGATCGCGCGGACATCATCGCCTACCTGCGGACGATGAACGACAGTCCGCCGCCGCTGCCCGCCGCTGCGCCCGCCGATGCCAAGCCGGCCGACGCCAAGCCAGCCGAGAAGAAGTAGGCGCACGGACTGCCCGTGACCGGATCGGTTCCCGCCGAGCTGGTCGCTCTGGCCCACAGCCTTGCCGATGCCGCGCGACCGATCGCGCAGCGCTACTTCCGCACTCCGGTAAAGATCGACGACAAGAGCGACGCAACTCCGGTGACCATCGCCGACCGCGAAGCCGAGACCGCGATGCGCGACCTGCTGACGAAGCACGTACCCGCGCACGGCGTGTTCGGCGAGGAGCATGGCGCGGTGCGCACCGACGCCGACTACGTCTGGGTGCTCGATCCGATCGACGGCACCAAGGCCTTCATCACCGGGATGCCGATCTTCGGCACCCTGATCGCGCTGCTCCACAAGGGCCGCCCGGTCATGGGCATCATCGACCAGCCGATCCAGAAGGAGCGCTGGTTCGGCACCGATGGCGAGCGCGCCACGTTCAACGGCCAGCCAGCCACGACGCGCGCCTGCAGCCGGCTCGCCAACGCCTACATGTATTCGACCGCGCCTGAGATGTTCAAAACCCCGGGCGTTGCGTCGCGCCATGAGATGCTGGCGAAGCAGGTGAAGAACTTCCGCTGGGGCGGCGACTGCTATGCCTACGGCCTGCTCGCCTCGGGCCATGTCGACCTGGTGGTCGAGAGCGGGCTGAAGCTCTACGACTTCGCCGCCCTCGTGCCGGTGATCCGCAATGCCGGCGGCCTGATCACCGACTGGCACGGCAAGGAGCTCGACATGCACTCCCCCGGCGCCGTGCTCGCCGCCGGCGACCCCACGCTCCATCGCGCGGCCATGGACGTGCTCGCGGACCAGGCGGTTACCGTGCGGTAATTGTTTTAATAAGCAGAATATAACGACGGAGCCGGTCATCCCGCCCCCCGCACGACTGCAGTTACCGCCCGGTAACGTTTTTAAAACAGGAAATAAATAGGGGACCGCGAATCGCATCGTCGTCATGACGCGAGTTTAGGCCCGGTCGCGTACCACCCCTATTACGGTCGTTACTGGCGATAAGGCAGACGCAAATCGGGACTCTTGAGCGAAAGTCGGTTGAAATGCCGGCATGGACACAAGCTCAAGCCATCATCGCGTGAGGCGACGCACGCTGCTGGGCGGCGCCCTGTCGCTCGCGGTGTTGCCCGCATCAGCGCAAAGGCCCCGGCGGCTTGCCCTTTTCTCGCCCTCCGACTCCGTCGCGATCATGCGCGAGGACAGCGCGGACCGCTATTATCGCGCCCTGTTCGAAGAACTTCGGCGGCTCGGCCATGTCGAAGGGCAGGCCCTTGCCGTCGAGCGTTACGGCCGCGAGCAGATGACGGCAGGGCCGGACGCGCTGGCGGCGGACGTGATCCGCAGCGCGCCGGACGTCGTCTATGTCGTGGGTCCGGTCACCTATTTCATGGGCAAGACGACGACCCTGCCGATCGTGGCGATCACCAGCGATCCGATCGCGCTCGGCCTGGCCACCAGCCTGGCGCGGCCGGGCGGCAACGTCACCGGCGTCAGCGTCGATACCGGACCGTCTATCTACGGCAAGCGCATCCAGCTCCTGCACGAGGTCGTTCCCGGCCTGAAGAAGCTCGCCTATCTCGGCATGCGCATCGCATGGGAGAAGGTTCAGGGCGACGGCATGCGTGCGGCTGCGGCAGAGACGAACGTCACGCTTGTGCCGGTGCTGCTCGAGCTTCCCACCAGCGAGACCGCCTATCGTGCCGCGATTGACGAAGCCGCCCGCCAGGGCGTCGACGCGATCATGGTGGGCGACAGTGCCGACACGATGGCGAACCAGGCCGTCATCCTCGCCGCTATCGCCGAAGCAGGCCTGCCGGCCATGCACACCTTCCCCGAGGCCGTCCACGCGGGCGGCCTGATGGCCTATTCGTTCGATCTCGTGGAACTCAATCGCCGCGTCGCGGCCGACCTCGACGCCATCCTGCGCGGCGGCAGGGCCGGCGACATTCCCTTCTACCAGGCAACGACGTTCGTCCTGTCGATCAACCACAAGACCGCGAAGCGCCTGCGCCTCACCTTTCCGCCGGCGATCGTCGCCGGCGCCGACGACATCGTCGATTGATCTACAGGAACTTCGCCGGCCGGATGATCGCGCGCCACATGTGCGAGGACGGGCTGTTGTCGTAGCCCAGCCCCTGCGAGGGCTGGCGGAAGTGGCGGCCGATGATGTCGACGAACTCGTCGAGCTCGACATGCAGGTTGGCGTCGAACGAATAGATGTCGTTCATGGTGATCAGGCGGCCCGACATGTACCACTTGTGGTTCCGCATCCGCTTGTAGTCTTCGTCGATGTAGGGATCCGGCCTGTAATCCTTGCCGAACCACGCCGTGTAGTTCTCGGGATATTCGTAGCCGACCGCCTCGTCGGGATAGAAGCGCAAAACCTGATGAGCGCGGATCGCCCAGGTCACTTCCTCGTCGACATAGGGCTCGACCATCTGCGCGCCCCAGTAGCCGTGGTCGCCGCGGATGAAGCCGACCACCGCGAGGTCGTGCAGCAGGCAGGCGAGGACCATCTTTTCGGGCAGGCCGTTCTTCCTGGCATGATGGGCGCTCTGCAGAAGATGCATCGCGGGCCCGAAGCGCAGGCGGAAGAAATCCACGAGCGTCGGCTTCTCGGGCATCGCCGGCAGCCGGGGATCGTCCCCCATCAGCAGATGGGCGTGGGGATTGGCCTTCATCAGCGCGCCGGTATTGGGCAGCGGACCCATGTCGCCCTCGGCAAAGAGCTGCAGCCGCGACTTGACCACGATGTAATCGAGATCGCGCGCCATCTTTTCTTCCAGCGCATCGGCGCGCTGCGAAAGGGTCGTGGTGTCGGGCATGTGCGGACCTCCTGTGCTTGCGAAATCTTGATCGGCTCACTTTAGTTAGCACGAAATGCGTCAACTGAGCACCTCGCCGTCACACCGCACTGGAGAGAGGCAAGGCGTCCATACATCGGCCTATCCTGACTCTATTGCGCCTCTCGCAATCTCATCCTCGCGGCGATTTTTCGATTTAACGCCCCGCATACGAACAGTGCATGGAGTAGGATTTGCTACTCGTTATAGGAGGGCAATATGCAGCAATATATTGCAGAGCGAAGGTTGCTTTATTCGTCGAAGGGTAGCGACGTTCGCCGAGCATTCGTTATCCGCATCAGCCTCCCATATGTGGTTAAAGAGGACAGGACCAGTTCTCCAATGGGAAATGTCCATGCTGGATGCCATGTTGAGATTGAAGGTCTGAACGAGAAGTACTCGGAGGTTTACGGCGCCGACACACTTCAAGCCGTAAATCTTGCTTCAAATGTCGAACCGTTTCTGAAGAGGCTACAAAAGAAGTACGATCTGTATTGGGAATCCGGCGAGCCATATTTCGAAGACTAAAATGATGCTATCGGTCCGAAGTCCCAGGTGGGCTGCTGCCGGTTTGAACGACGCCAGGTTAAGCTACACCTGAGCGCCTCTCGAGCTCGACCGGACGGATATGGCCTGTTGTCGAGTGCCGGCGTCGAAGACGAGAAGAAGCTCTCCACCGCTGCATTGACCCAGACGTTGCCGGTCCGGCTCGCCGCACGACGCAAATCATTTGCGGGCATTGAACCCCCGATATGGCAACTTTCATATTCACAGAGTTAGCGTACCAACTTCGGCAATTTGCTGAGGAGTATTATTTGACCGTCGCACCCCAACCCCGTCGCGTGCGCGAAATCGAGAATGTCTGGATCCCGTTGCGCGACGGCACCCGCCTCGCCGCCCGCCTGTGGCTGCCGGACGATGCCGAGCGAGACCCTGTCCCCGCCCTCCTCGAGTACCTGCCTTACCGCAAGCGCGACGGCACGGCCGAGCGCGATGCGCTCACCCATCCCTGGCTGGCGGGCCACGGCTATGCCTCGGTGAGGGTCGACATCCGCGGCAGCGGCGAGTCCGACGGCGTGCTGTCGGACGAGTACAGCCGGCAGGAACTCGACGACGCGCTCGAGGTGATCGCCTGGCTGGCGGCTCAGCCCTGGTGCAGCGGCGCGGTCGGCATGTTCGGCATCTCGTGGGGCGGCTTCAACGCGCTGCAGGTCGCGGCGCTCCGTCCGCCCGCCCTCAAGGCGATCGTCACCCTGTGCTCGACCGACGATCGCTACGCCGACGACGTGCACTACATGGGTGGGGCCAAGCTCAACGACGGATTCGGCTGGGCCGGATTCATCTTTTCCGACATCTGCCATCCGCCCGATCCGGCGCTGGTCGGCGAACGCTGGCGGGCGATGTGGCTTCAGCGGCTCGCGGCACTGCCGCTGTTCCTCGAACGCTGGCTCTTCCATGCCCGCCGCGATGCCTACTGGCGCCACGGCTCGGTGTGCGAGGATTTCTCCGCGATCCGGTGCGCGGTCTGGGCGGTCGGCGGCTGGACCGACGGCTACAGCAACGCCATCCCGCGCCTGCTCGAAGGCCTCACAGTGCCGCGCAAGGGGCTGATCGGGCCGTGGGCGCACGCCTATCCGCATTTCGCGCTGCCCGGGCCGCAGACGGGCTTCCTGCAGGAGATGCAGCGCTGGTGGGATCATTGGCTGAAGGGCCACGACAACGGCGTGATGAACGAGCCGATGCTGCGGGCCTGGATGACCGAAAGCGCGAGGCCCGCCGCCCATCACGACACCCTGCCCGGCCGCTGGATCGGCGAGCCGTCATGGCCGCCGCCGGAGCGCGAGATCCGCCGGCTGTTCATGAGCGATGCCGGACTGGCGCCAACGCCCGCAGCGCTGACCGCGCGCGACGTCCGCTCGCCGCTCACCGTCGGCAAGCATGCCGGGCAGTGGTGTCCGTTCGGCCGCGGCGAGGACCAGGCCGACGATCAGCGCGAGGACGATGCGCGCTCGCTGGTCTTCGAGACGCCGCCGCTCGGCGAGACGATCGAGATCCTGGGCGCGCCGGTCGTCACCCTGGAGGTCGCGTGCGACAGACCGATCGCACACCTCGTCGCGCGGCTGTGCGACGTCCGACCGGAGGGAGAATCGCTCCGGGTGAGCTTCGGTGTGCTGAACCTCACGCATCGCGACAGCCACGCGCATCCGGCACCATTGGTGCCGGGCCAGCGCTACCAGGTGCGGATCAAGCTCAACGACGCGGGCGCCGTCTTCCCGGCGGGGCATCGGATCAGGCTGGCGCTCTCGACCTCCTATTGGCCGATGGTGTGGCCGGCACCGGAGCGGGCGACGGTGACGATTTTGAGCGGCGCGCTCGACCTGCCAACGCGGCCGATAAGGCCCGAGTTGCTGCCGCCGCTGCCGCCGCCCGAAACAGCGCCCCCCGACAAGGCCCGCCAAATCCGGCCGGGCGTGATGCGCTTCGACCGCATCGGTCTGGAGGTCGGCGGCGAGTGGAAGTTCTCCGAGCATCTCGACGAGGACGATCCGCTGAGCGCTGTGGTCGAGATGCGGCGCACCACCACGGTCGAACGCGATTCCTGGAAAGTGCGGATTGAAACGCACATGCGCATGAGCTGCACGCTCGACACCTTCCAGCTGCAGGCCTCCGTGCGCGCCTTCGAGGGGACCGACGAGGTCTGCCACCGCACCTGGGACCGTTCCATTCCGCGCGATCTGGTCTGAGGCCGGCGCAGCGCCTGACCCCATCGCCCGCGCAGACGCGGGCACTTCCCCATATGAATGGGGAAGAAAGCGGCGTGAGTCTTCCTCCCCATTCATATGGGGAGGTGTCGCCTCTTAGGCGACGGAGGGGTCAGAACGGCGGTTCTTCGCTATGATCGCGCCGATGGCGTTCACCGCAACTCACTGGGCGGAGCTCACCCGCCAGGGCTACACGATCGTCTCCGGGGCGATCGACCCGCCTCGCCTGCGCGCCGCCCAGAACGCGGCCCAGAGTTTTGCCGACGTCTTCCCGGGAGAATGGGAGCGCTCGAAGAACGAGCTGTGGCGCGAGATCCGGCACTGCACCCATCCCGAATTCCTGTCGCTAGCTGCCGCCGTGCTCGATCCGCTGGCGCTCGAGATCCTGGAGTCGGTGCACGCGCCCGAGCGCATCCAGCTCGCCGCGACCCTGCCGGGTTTCAGGACCGGCCGGATCGTCGGCCGGCATTTCCACATCGACGGCGGCCTGGGGCCCTCGCTCGCCGCATTCAACGTGCTGTTCGGCGTTGCCTTGAGCGACGTGCGGTCCGACACGGCGGGCGGCTTCCATGTCCTGCCGGGAAGCCACGAGAAATTTGCCGGGCTGTTCAGGGGCCAGCCGATGGACCCGCCGGTGCACTGGGGCGACGTCAAACGGGCCGGCCAGACTCAATTCCTGGCAGAGGCGGAGATGGTGGTGCCGCGGCTCGACGCCGGCGACATCCTCGTGGCGCACAGTTTCCTGGCGCACGGCACCTCGCCCAACACCTCCGACGTGCGGCGCGACATGATCTTCCAGCGCCGTGCCGCAACGCCGCTGATGGATCCCGCCACGCAGGTGCAGGCACGCCAGGCCTTCATGCGCGATCCCTGGACGTTTTTCCGGCGGCGTTAGAGCTTTCCGACTGGAATTGAAACTGACTGCGGTCGTTCAAAGGCCAGTGTCATCCCGAGCGCAGCGAGGGATCCTTAACTGCGGCAATGCAAAGATCCCTCGCTGAAGGCGCATGTGAATGCGCCGACTTGGGATGACAACCTTCGCCTAAGAAGCGGAGGTGACTCTAACCTCGTCGAAATGCCTCTAAAAATCAGTGGTCGAGGTCGACCTGCTCCGGCGGAGGGGCTTCCTTGAGGTTCATGCGGCCGTCATAGATCGGGCGCGCGCCGGTGGTCGGGCCGGGATACTGGACGAACAGCACCGTGCCGCCGGTCTCCGTCACCATCTCGTCCTCGAAGTGCGGGTCTTCCATGTAGACGACCGTGCCCGGGCCGTAGGTCCGGGTCCCCATCCGGAAGTCGCCGTCGATCACGTACCAGATCTGGGCGAAGTCGTGCTTGTGCAGCCTGAACCCGGCACCCGGCTCGTAGCGCAGGAAACCCACGTTGGGCGTGGTCGGCCGCTCGAGCGTCGGATGGAAGACGAACTTTGTGGCGTTGCCGAAGCGGCCCATCTGCCAGTCGATGTCGTCGGGATGCGCGAAGTCCGGGGCGTGGTGGGTCATGTCTGTTCTCCGCTTGCCGCTGAGCGAAAGAAGCATAGGCCAATTGAAGCCGCGCCGCAGCGGTGCTTAAGCTGCGGGGTTCGGTGTGGGCAGTCGTTGCGGGCAGTCGGTGCGAGACTTGGGGGGGACGAAGGTGGCAGCAGCAGGAGGCCGGGTGGCCGGCAAGGTCGCCCTCGTGACCGGGGCGGCGGCGGGGATCGGCCGCGCGATCGCGCTGCGTCTGGGCGAGGAAGGCGCGTCACAGATCATCGTCGACATCGACGAGGCCGGCCTCCGCGAGACCGGGCGGATGCTGACGGCGGCCGGACGGCCGGTGACGGCGATCACCGCGGACGTCACCGAAGAGGCGCCGGTCAAGGCGCTGTTCGCCAGGGCGCTGGCCACATATGGACGGATCGACATCCTGGTCAACGACGTGGGCGGCGGCTCGTGCGGCCACATCTGGGAGGCCAGGGTCGAGGATTGGGATTTCGTCCAGAAACTCAACCTGCGTTCGACCTTCCTGTGCACGCGCGAGGCGGCGGCGCACATGCGCAAGCGCCGCGCCGGGCGCATCGTCAACATGTCGTCGGGCGCGCGCGAGGGCACGCCGTGGACGGCCTACTACATCGGCAACTCGGCCTACTCCGCGGCCAAGGCGGCGATCCATGGCTTCACCCGCGGCGTGGCACTCGAGCTTGCCGAATACAACGTCTTCGTGAACGCCGTGGCGCCCGGCCCGATCGAGACCGAGCGCACCGGGCCTGGCTTTCGCAAAATCGAGACGCTGGAATACGGTCCGATCCGCGCCACGCCGCTGCGCCGCATCGGCGTGCCCGAGGACATCGCCAGCGCCGTGCTCTTTCTCGCCTCGGACGAGGCCAACTACATCACCGGCACAACGCTTGCCGTCGCAGGAGGACGCTAGCCATCATGAAAGCAGCCTATATCGAGAAATTCGGCGGACCCGAGGTCCTGACCTACGGCGATCTTCCCGATCCGGTCGCCGGGCCGGGCCAGATCGTCGTCGACACTGTGGCCGCCAGCATCAACGCCGCCGATTGGAAGGTGTGCGCCGGCGAATATGGCGGCGCGGCCAAGTTCCCGCTGTGCCTGGGACGCGACTTCTCCGGCACGGTCTCAGCGCTGGGCGCGGGCGTTACCGATCTCAAGGTCGGCGACGAGGTGTTCGGCGTCCTCGAGGGCGGCCGCGACGGCACTTATGCCGAGAAGATCGCGATCGGCGCCGCCATCGTCGCCAAGAAGCCGGCCGGCCTGTCGCATGTCGACGCCGCGGCACTCGCCCTCACCGGCCTGACCGCGATCTGCGCGATCGAGGACTCGCTGAAGCTGAAGGCCGGCGAGACGATCCTCATCCAGGGCGGCGCGGGCGGCGTCGCGAGCTTCGCCATCCAGCTCGCCCGGCATATCGGCGCCAAAGTCATCACCACCGCGAGCGCCGTCAACGCCCACTGGCTGCTCGAGATCGGGGCCGACCAGGTGATCGACTACAACGCCGTCGACTTCACCAAGGCCGCGCGCAACTGCGACGCGGCCTTCGACACGGTGGGCGGCGACGTCGCCATGCGCACCTTCGCGGTGCTGAAGCCGGGCGGGCGCGCCACCTTCATCGGTTCGGGCGCGCAGGCGCCCAAGCCCGAGCGCAGCGACGTGACGGCGCTGCGGCCGGCGGTTCCCCGCACCCGCGCCCATCTCGAACGCGTCGCCGAACTCATCCGCACGAGCGCCGTCCGCGTGCCCCCGATCACGCAGTTTCCCCTGGCGAAGGCCGCCGACGCCCTCAAGGTCAGCGCGGCGCGCCACCTCCGAGGCAAGCTGGTGCTCAAGGTGCGGTAGGGCTTGCGGATGTCATTGCTGGGGGCGCGCCACTCCAGTGGCGCGTCCTGTCTTCGGACCGCGGGCGTCCCGCCCGCCTCATAGTTCATGAGCGGGCGGGACGCCCGCGGTCCGCATAAATATGAAAGACGCGCCACTCATCCGCGCACCAGCGCCGCGCCGGCGCGCAGGACCGACGCCGCCTCCTCGACGATGCGTTCGATCACCTCCCGCGCCGGCGGAATGTCGCGCACGAGGTCGACGCTCTCGCCGGCCCACACCACGCGCTGGGCAAAGTCGTCGGCCGGCGTGGCGAGGTAGCCGGCTTCGGCCTGTTTCTGCTCGCCTTCCAGCGCCTCTTCCCGTCCGTGCCATTTCGTCGAGAAGTCGTTGCGCAACGCACGCCCGGGATAGATGGCCGGCCATGCCGCACCGCGCACGATATCGAAGACGCGGGTCTGTGCGGTCTGGTCGCCGCCGGATGCCACCGTCTTGTCCTTCATCGCCTGGTCCCACAGCGATTCTCGCGTCGCGGTGAAGCGCGTTCCCATCGACACGCCGGCGGCCCCCAGCGACAGGGCGGCGGCGAGGCCACGTCCGTCGGCAATGCCGCCCGCGGCGACGACCGGGATCGGGCCCACGGCATCGACCACCGCCGGCACCAGGCCGATCGTTCCTCGCGTCATGCCCGAGTGTCCGCCGGCGTCGCGCCCCTGGGCGATGATGACGTCCGCCCCGGCGGCGGCCGCCTGGATCGCCTGCTCGAGCGTCTGCACCTGGCAGATGATCTTCGCGCCGGCAGCCCGGATGCGGCCGGTGTAGGGCGAAGGGTCGCCGAACGACAGCATGACCGCCGCGGGCCTGGCATCGAGCGCCACGTCGAGCGCCGCCGGGTTCTTGTCGAGCGCCCACAGGATGAAGCCGATGCCGACCCGCGCATTGCCCGCTTCGGTCAGTTCTTTGCGGATCGCCGTCTCGCTGGCATAGCCCGAACCGAGCATGCCGAGGCCACCGGCATGGGTCACGGCGGCGGCGAGCTTGCCTCCGGCTGCCGAACCCATCGGAGCCAGCAGGATCGGATGCTGGATGCCCAGCAGGCGCGTCAGCGCCGTCTCGATGGTCGCCATGGTTCCTCCGCAACGTCCCTTGCACAAAGTGACAACGACCGAGCCGGCAAACTAAGCTGGTCCGGCCGGCAACGCACCGGCGATGGGAGGAATAAAAAGTGAAACTCCGCCGCAGGAATTTCCAGCGATTGGCCGCGAGCGCGGTTCTTCTGCCCACCGTTGCGCGCACCGCCGCGGCAGAGACCTATCCCGCGCAGCCGGTGCACCTGGTGGTGGGTTTCGCGGCGGGCCAGGCGATCGACATACTGGCGCGCCTTGTCGGGCAATCGCTGTCGGAGCAGCTCGGTCAGCAATTCGTCGTCGAGAACAAACCTGGCGCCGGCGGCAGCATCGCCGGCGAGGGCGTGGCGCATGCGGCGGCGGACGGCTATTCGCTGCTGGTAATCGGCGCCAACAATCCGATCAACACCTCGCTCTATTCCAAGCTCGGCTTCGACCTGCTGCGCGACTTCGCCCCCGTCGCCGGGATCTACCGCGTCTACCAGGTGATGGTGGTGAAGCCGGACTTCCCGGCGCGCACGGTGGGCGAGTTCATCGCCTACGCCAAGGCGCATCCGGGCAAGGTCAACTTCGGCTCGGCCGGCACCGGCTCGGTGGCGCATGTGAGCGGCGAGCTGTTCAAGATGATGACGGGCATCGACATGCAGCACGTGCCCTATCGCGGCGCGCCGCTGGCGCTCGCGGACCTGCTGGCCGGCCAGGTCCAGGTCATGCTCGACAACCTGCCCTCGTCGATCGACCATATCCGCGCCGGCCGGCTGCGGGCGCTCGGCGTTTCGACCCTGGCGCCGCTCGATGTGCTGCCCGATGTGCCGCCGATCGCCGCGACCGTGCCGGGCTACGAGACCAGCGCCTTTGCAGGCCTCGGCGCGCCGGCAGGAACATCGCCCGCCGTCGTGGCGACGCTCAACAAGGCGGTCGGAGTGGCGCTGGCCGATCCGAAGCTCAAGGCGCGGATCGTCGAGCTGGGCGGCGTGCCGATGCCGATGACGCCCGCGGAGTTCGGCGCGCTGCTGGCCGCCGAGACCGAGAAATGGGGGAAGGTGATCCAGGCCGCGAACATCAAGCCCGGCTGAGAGAAAGGCGCTTCAAGTGACAGCGAAGGACAATTGGGGATGGCGGGCGCGAATCGGCCTGTTCATCGTCGGCAACGAGGCGGTGCCCGAGGCCGAATGGTGGGCGATGGCGCCGCACGGCGTGTCGGTGCATGCCGCACGGGTGACGGCCTCGTCGCCATGGGCGAGCTGGCGCGCCGACAGGAGCGGCGTCGATCTCGCCGACGACCTGCTGCGCGGCGCCCGGCAGTTGGCCGCCATGCGCCTCACCGCGGCGGTTCTGGCGCATACGACGAGCAGCGTCGTGGGCGGCAAGGACTGGCACGAGGCGACGGTGTCGGCGCTCGCTGCCGTGATCGGCGACGGCGTCTTCGTCACGACCAACGGCCATGACACGATCGAGGCGCTCGAGGCCAGCGGCGTGAAGCGGCCGTTCCTGGTGATGCCGCCGTGGTTCGGCGATCCCGCGGTGAAGGCGGCGCTCGCCTACTACGCCGACCACGGTCTCGCGACGGCCGGGCATCTGCGCTACGACCCCGGCCGCAAGTGGCGCGACCTGCCGCCGGGCGAGCTCTACGCACACTTCATGGGCTTCGAGCAGGAGATCGAGCCGCTCTACGCGCAGATCCGCGCCGCCTGCCCGGCCGACGCCGACGGCGTGCTGATCGGCGGCACGGGCTTTCGCTGCGTCGGCATCCTCGACGCCCTGGAACGCGATCTCGCCCGGCCGGTGATCTCGGCCAACCAGGCGAGCCTCTGGCGTTGCCTGCGCCGGTCTGGCGTCAAGGAACCGGTGACGGGCTACGGCAGGCTGCTGGAACTGTAGGAGGCGCCTAGAGCAGATTCCATGCCGATGTACCCGGATGTCATTGCTGGGCACGCGCCACTCCAGTGGCGCGTCATGTCTTCGGACCGCGGGCGTCCCGCCCGCCTCATAGTTCATGAGCGGGCGGGACGCCCGCGGTCCGCATGAACATGAAAGACGCGCCACTGGAATGGCGCGCCCCCAGCGAAGATCTGAGTCCATCTAACCAGAACACGCTTTATTCGATCTTGAGACCGGCCGCCTTGATGATTTCCGACCATTTCGCGAGGTCGGCGCGGATGACGTCGCCAAATTGCTCCGGCGTATCGCCGACCACGTCGACTCCCTGATCCTTGAGCGATCTCTCGACCTCCGGCGTATGCAGGATGCGCACGACCTCGGCGTTGAGCTTGTCGATGACCGGCTTGGGCGTTCGGGCCGGTGCAACCAGGCCGTTCCAGCCCACCACTTCGAAGCCCGGCAGGACCGCCTCGTCCAGGGTCGGCACGTCGGGCATCACCGAGGAACGCGTCTTCGAGGTGACGGCGAGCGCGCGCTCCTTGCCGCTCTTGATGAACGGCAGCGCGGTGATGGGGCTGTCGAAATAGAGCGTCACGTCGCCGCTCAGGAGTGCCGAGGTCACTTCCGGCGCGCTCTTGTAGGGCACCTGAACGATGTCGATGCCAGCGGCCTTGGCGAAGCGCAGTCCCGCGAGGTGGCCGAGGCTGCCGACGCCGACCGTGCCGTAGTTGATCTGGCCAGGCCGCGCCCTGGCCGCGGCGATCAGCTCGGCGGCCGACTTGAACGGCGTTGCGGCACCCACCGCGAGCACGAGATTGACCGTGTTCACCAGAGTGATTGGCGCGAAGTCGCGCAAGGTGTCGTAGGGCAGCGAGGCATGGAGGCTGGGGTTCACCATGTGACTCGAGTAGACCATCAGGATCGTGTAGCCGTCGGGCGACGCCTTGGCGACGAGCTCGCTGCCGATGATGCCGCCCGCGCCGGGCTTGTTCACCACCACGACCTGCTCGCCCCAGCTCTCCGACAGTTTCTGCGCGATCAGCCGCGAGATGATGTCGTTGATGCCGGCCGGGCCGAGCGGCACGACGAGCTGGATCGGCCTGGCCGGATAGGCCTGCGCGTCGGCCGCCGGCACGCGCGCCGCCGCGCCCGCTGCGAGGCCACCCAGCAGGCCGAGCACCCGTCGACGACCGTGAAAACCATGTCCTGGCATGTCTCTCCCGTTCCCGGAAATCAGCGCGGACGCTTGATGGGCTTGGTCACGGCATAGCCGCCATAGTTGCCCCAGCCCGGCGAGAAGCCCATCCACCATTGCGAATCGCCACCGATCACAGCGACATGGATCATGTCGACGTCGCGCACCATCGGCAGCAGGGTGTCGTCGCTGAGCGTCGAGACGTCGGGCGCGCCCACTTCGCCGTGGCCCCAGTAGCGCATGTGTTGCTCCTCGGCGAGGACGCCCAACTCGCGCAACGTGCCGACCTTGAAGCGCGCGTTCTCCCAGACCCACTTCTTGACGTCGGCCTTCGAGTAGCCCGCGCGCGCCAGCTCCTGCGCCGGACGGGCGCCGAAGCTCAGCAGGAACTGCCCGGCCGCATGGAACATGTTGACCGCGGGAACGGGGATCGAGCTCGCGATCAGCCGCAGGATGCGCTCGGCATTGCCCAACACGCGCAGCGGATGCGGCGACTGGCAGGCGAAGACGGTGACCGTACTGTCATTCTCGGCAAAGCCACGCTCGACGTGCAACGCCTGCCACGGACTCTGCTCCATGTTCTCGGCCGCGCAGAAGGCATACTTGGCGGGCTGCCCCTGCGAGGCCATGTCGGTCTCGCCGGGAATGCCGCCGCCGATGTTCCAGAGGACCAGCCGCACGGCGCGGCCGACACAGGCGCTGGCGCGCGAGCCGCCCCCGAACGCGCCTTCCCTGGCATGAAATCCCAGCTCGGATACGACCGGTCCGTTGACGATGACCAGCGGCGCACAGGGGTTGGTGGTCGACTGCACGCCGTGCAGGTTGAACTCCGGCTCGAGCATCGCCTCGATCGACGCGATGACCACCGGCACATGCTCGGGCGCGCAGCCCGCCATGACCGAGTTGATGGCGATCTGTTCGATCGTCGCGAGGCCGTCCTTCGGTCCCACGATGCCGATCACCTCGTCGGCCCGCCGGCCGAGATAGGCAAGCACCTGATCGACCTTCTCGCGGGTCGGCGGCGCCACGACCATTCCGTCGGTCCAGCCGCGTTCGAGGGCGAGCTGGTACCAGGCCCAGAAATCCTCGATGTCGACGACCGGCGAGGGCGATTTCGCCGCCACGCCGTCAGCCCTCGCGTTTGGTCAACGAGGCGAGGACGCGGTCGAAGGCGCGCGCGGCGATCCCGGCAGCGTCGACCGTGAGGTTGCTGCCCTTGGGTGCCGGCTCGATCAGCAGCGGCAGGTTCAGCAGGCCGAGCGTGGCGGCGTGCCGGCGCGCCGCGGTCTCGAACGGGGCGTGACAGATGGTGATGGTCGGCAGGCCCATCTTCTCGAGATCATGCGCGTCAAGCACGGACGCGTAAGTACAGGAGCCTCAAGCCGCCTCGCCGTTGATCACCACGGCGCAACGTTCGGCCAGTTCCCGGAGTTGGGCCTTGGGCGCGCGTTGCGCCACGTTCTTCTTTTTCTGCCACACGATGTCGGCGATGCCGTAGCGCTCCCGCAGAAGGCCATGCAGCTCGCGCATCAGCGGATACATGCTGATCGTGCCGTCCGCCTCGCGGAATCCCCAACCGTCGAGAAAGCCGATCGTCGCGCCCGCCAGGGAACCGGGCCGCGGCGCCAGTCGAACGCCCGCGCTCTGGAATGTCGTGTTGGGAATCGCGATTTGCATGGTGCGGGTCCTCCCTCGATCGGCGGCCGTGCCGTCATCCTGCACGGCTTCGACATCATCCACAACGCGCTTGGCGGCAAGGCGATGCATACTGCCTCGCGGATCGAAATTGGGAGAGGACGTGGACGCACTGAACTTCTATCGGCGTTGTCTGCAGGATGCCTGGCGCAGCTCCTGGGACGTGGCGAATGCGTGGCTGCCCATCGCCACGCTTCTCTTGCTTTACGGCGGCGCGCGGCTGTCGGGGTACGGCGAAACCGATCAAAACCCGCTCGCGATGGCGGTGGCGTTCGTCGTCGCAGCCTGGCTCGCGGTGTTCGCGGTCCGGCTGATCGGCGCGCCACCGCGTCTCTATGCCGACCTTCAGCGGCGGGTGCCCGCGCCCTTGCCCGAACCGGAGCGCACGCCTGTATCGGCGACGGGCCCCGTCGCGGTCGCACCGGTCCTCGACATCCGCCTGCACGATCAGCGCCACGAAGCCGCCGTCCTCGACGCGATCGGCGAGACCCTGCCGGCGGCGCGGGCCTATGTGGCGCGCATCATCAATCGAGGCGACAAGCCGGTGCGGCGCTGCCAGCTGTTCTTCGGCAATCCCACGCACATCCAGGTGGTGAGCGGCCCGTTCGACCTGGCTCCGGGCCAGCATCGCGACCTGCCGGTGTTGCGGGTGATCGACCAATCCGACGAGCCGCATGCGCTCGCCTACTATCTGGAGAGCGAAACCTGGCAGGTAGCGCAAGGCCAGGCCGCGTGGTTGCCCGAGCCCGGACGGTTCAAGGTCAAGGTCCTGTCGGCCGATGCACCGACGATCGCACTGCCCGTAGAATTGTCATGCAGCACCACCGAGCCGCAAGCCTGGACCCTGGTCGAGGCGACACTCCCGGCCGAACGCCTCACCCACGAACGCGCCGTCTGGCCCGCTGCGGGACCGTTGCCGGCGCCGGAACTCAACGCGGGCGACTAGAGCAATATCGCTAAAGCGATATTGCTTTGTCGAACCCCACCGACGGGGTGTCGCGATAGAGCAATATCGCTAAAGCGATATTGCTTTGTCGAACCACACCGACGGGGTGTCGCGGTAGACGACGTTGCGGCGATAGACGAGGCCGAGCCGCTTCATCACCGCCTGCGAGGCGAGGTTGTCGGGCCGGGTGATGGCGAAGATCAGCTCGAGGCCCAAGGTCCCGAACCCGAGATCGAGGGCGGCTCGGGCGGCTTCTGTCGCATAGCCATGGCCCCAGGCGTCGGGATGCAGCGACCACAGCACTTCCGTCTCGCCGAATTCGGGCACGAAGTTGAGCCCGGCATGGCCGATCTGCCTTCCGTCGCGAAAGACGCCCCACGGGCCGTAGCCACGCTCGCGCCAGCCCAGGGCGTAACGCTCGATGGCGGCGTGGGCGGCGGCAAGCGGATCGGCGGGGGCCGGCAGCATCCACTTCACCACATCGGGATGATAGCGGATCGCGGCATAGGTGGCGGCGTCGGCCGGGGTGAGCGGCCGAAGCGTCAGGCGGTCGGTCTGCAGCTGGGTCATCCCTACACAGCTTAATAGGTTTCCCCGCGCCGAAGAATTGTTGGCGGAATCAGGTGGTGGCCGAACCTGATGTCGTCGTCGGTCAACACTTTGGCTGCAAGTGTCAATGAGGGATCGACCCATGACGCCTATCTCTCCTCCTGAAAGCCCAGTGCGGCTTTTGGGAGGTGGTGCACGATGGAACATGAAATGTGTCTTGCCCTGGTCCGCCGTCTTTTTGCGGAGCAGGAAGCGCGCATTCGCCAGCAAGAGGAACTGGTCACGAGCCTCAGGGCGATCGGCCGGCCGACCGAGAGCGCCGAAGAGACGCTCGCGTCGATGAATCGCACGCTGGTCATTATCCTTGGTGAGATCGCCCGCCTCGGAAAGGTAGGGCCTGACGACACCAACTGAAAGGCCGTGTCAGTCGGCCCTGTCAGGCAGCTTTACACAACTTTACACGGCGGACAGGGAGGCGAAACCGCCCGGGTCCATATCACCGTCACGGGGAAACCACCCGACCTCTTGATGGAGACAGAAATGGCAAACCTTGGAATGAAGATGATGCTGGCGGCCCTTCTCGCGGGCAGCCTCGCGCTCGGCGCCGGCGGCGTGGCGTTCGCCGACAACAATGCGAAGGCGTTCGACCCGGCCAAGTTCAACGCGCATATCGAGAAGCGCGTCGACAAGGCCCTGACCGGCACCGACGCCACTGCCGACCAGAAGAAGAAGGTCTCGACCATCATCGAGCAGGCCTTCACCGACATGAAGCCGCTGCACGACAAGCGGGTCGAGAACCGCAAGGCGATGGCCGACGCCATGCAGGCGCCGACGATCGACAAGTCCAGGATCGAGGCGCTGCGCCAGGAGCAGATGAAGGTCTCCGACGCGGGCTCGAGGCGCTTCACGCAGGCCCTGACCGATGCGGGCGACGTGCTGAGCGCCCAGCAGCGCCAGGCCTTCTTCAAAAAGTGGAGCGACCGCGGCGATCGCCACGAACATCACGGCAAGCGTGGCTAAGTGACATCGGGGGCGCTGCGGCCTGATACTGGGCATCATGGCCGAGCGCATCCTGATGATCGATGACGACAGCCGCCTCGCCGGGATGGTCTCGGACTATCTCGGCGGGGCGGGCTTTCGTTTGACTGTCGCCGGGACGGCGCGCGACGGCGAGGCGTTGCTGAAGCGCGAAGCCTTCGACGCGGTGATCCTCGACCTGATGCTGCCCGACAGCGACGGGCTCGACCTGTGCCGCCGGCTGCGCGCCACTTCCGACGTGCCGATCCTGATGCTGACGGCGCGCGGCGAGCCGATGGACCGGGTGGTCGGCCTGGAAATCGGCGCCGATGACTATCTCGCCAAGCCGTTCGAGCCGCGCGAGCTGCAGGCCCGCCTGCGCGCCATCCTGCGCCGCAAGGGCGCGCCGGCGAAGGCCGACACAATGCGCTTCGGCCGCCTCGAGATCGACAAGGGCGCGCGCACGGTGCGGCTCGACGGCGAAGACCGCGCGCTGACCTCGTACCAGTTCGCGCTGCTGCTGGCGCTCGCCGAGCGCGCCGGCCGTGTGCTCTCGCGCGACGCGCTGATGGACGTGCTGAAGGGTGAAAAGCTCGAGGCCTTCGATCGCTCGGTCGATGTCCATATCAGCCGCATCCGCGCCGTCCTGGAGGACGATCCGAAGAAGCCCAGGCGCATCCTGACGGTACGCGGCACGGGCTACGTCTTCGCCCGCGAGCAGGACCGCTGATGCAACGGCTCTATCTCCAGTTCTACGTCACGATCCTGCTGGTGCTGGCGATCTTCGTCGGCACCGCGGTCATTACGTGGCAGCTCGCCGAGGATCAGACGCCGCAGTATCTCGACGTCGCTGCCGAGCTGACCGGCGCGTTGCTGCCCGACGCCGACGCGCCGGATGTCGATGACCAGAGGGCGGTCGATGCGCTGCACCGCAAGCTCAAGTTCAATCTGGCCCTGTATCGCGGTGATGGCAGCGTGATCGCCATGGCGGGCCGGCCGCCGCCCCGCTTCGACCCCTATCGCGCGCGGGTAGGCTGGCGACGTGCCCGCGATGGCTCGACCTTCACCCTGCAGCTGCCGGACGGGCGCTGGCTGGTCGCCCGCCAGGTGCGCGAACGGCCAAGCCCGACGATGTGGATCGCGGGCTTTCTCGCACTGCTCGCGGCGGCCATCGCCGTCGGCGCCTATCCCGTGGTGCGCCGGCTCGGCAGCCGCATCGAGCGCCTGAAGGCCGGCGTCGACCAGCTGGGCGGCGGCAATCTCGGCGCGCGCGTGAAGGTCGAAGGCCGCGACGAGGTGGCGGCCCTGGCCGAGAGCTTCAACCGCTCGGCCCGACGCATCGAGGAGCTGGTGGCCGCGCACCGCCTGCTGCTCGCCAACTGCAGCCACGAGCTGCGCACGCCGCTGGCGCGGATCGGCATGGCGGTGTCGCTGCTGGGCGAACAGGCCGATCCCAAAACCGCTCGGTCGCTGAAGCAGGACATCGCCGAGCTCGACCTGCTGATCGACGAGATCCTGTTGTCGAGCCGGCTCGAAGCCGTGCCCGGCCTCGAGCGCCGCGAACCGGTCGACATGCTGGCAATCGCGGCCGAGGAAGCCGCCCGCTACGACATCGAGGCGTCGGGCGAGCAAGCCACCGTTTCGGGCGATCGCCAGCTGCTGCGCCGGGTGATCCGCAACCTGCTCGACAATGCGCAACGCTATGCCGGCGACGGTGAGATCACGATCACGGTCCACCACGAAGCCGGCCGCGCGCTCCTCGAGGTGCGCGACCATGGTCCAGGCATCCCGCCCGACGAGCGCGAGCGTATCTTCGAGCCGTTCTACCGCCTGCCCGCGACGCGCGAGACCGGCCGCGGCTCGGGCCTTGGTCTGGCCCTGGTGCGCGAGATCGCCCGGCGCCATGGCGGCGAGGCTGTTTGCTTGGCGGCAGACGGCGGCGGCAGCCGCTTCCGGATAGACCTGCCCGCCGCGTAGGATGGCCGCCAAACAAGAGGAAGCGGCCCATGGACTTCGACATTCCCGCCGACATCGCGGCCTATCTGCGCGAACTCGAAGAATTCATCGAGCGCGAGATCCGGCCGCTCGAGCGCCAGGACGACAATATCCGCTTCTTCGATCACCGCCGCGAGCATGCGCGCACCGACTGGGACAATGACGGCCAGCCGCGCCACGAGTGGGAAGAGCTTCTGGCCGAGATGAAGCGCCGCGCCGACAAGGCCGGCCATCTGCGTTTCGGGCTGCCCAGGGAACTGGGTGGCAAGGAAGGCTCCAACCTCGCGATGGCGATCATCCGCGAGCATCTCGCGCACAAGGGGCTGGGGCTGCACAACGACCTGCAGAACGAGAGCTCGATCGTCGGCAACTTTCCGGTGGCGCTGCTGCTGCACCGCTTCGGCACGCAGGAACAGAAGGACCGCTACATCGAAGGCATGTTCAAGGGCACCGAGCGCATCGGCTTCGGCCTCACCGAGCCCCTGCACGGCTCGGATGCCACCTTCATGGAGACGACAGCAGTCAAGCAGGGCTCCGACTGGGTAATCAACGGCATGAAGCGGTTCAATACCGGCATGCACACCGCCACCGTCGATCTCGTCTTTGCGCGCACCTCGGGCAAGCCGGGCGATGCGCGCGGCATCTCGGCCTTCCTGGTGCCGGTCAAGACGCCGGGCTTCAAGATCGAGCATATGTGGTGGACCTTCAACATGCCGTCCGATCACGCCGAGGTCTCGCTGACCGGCGTGAAGGTGCCCGGCTCGACCATGCTGGGCGAGGAAGGCCGCGGCCTCGACGTGGCACAGACCTTCGTGCACGAGAACCGCATCCGCCAGGCCGCGTCCAGTCTCGGCGCCGCGCAATACTGCATCGACATGTCGGTGGCCTATGCCAAGAACCGCAAGGTGTTCGGCAAGGCGCTGGCGACCAACCAGGCCATCCAGTTTCCGCTCGCCGAACTGCATACCGAAGCCGAGATGACGCGCGGGCTGGTGCGCAAGACGGCATGGCATCTCGACCGCGAGCACCACATGAACGTCAGCGAATGGGTGGCGATGTCGAACTACCGGGCCAACCGCCTGGTCTGCGACGCCGCCGATCGCGCCATCCAGGTGCACGGCGGCATCGGCTATTCGCGCCACACGCCGTTCGAGCACATCTACCGCCATCACCGCCGCTATCGCATCACCGAGGGCTCCGAGGAGATCCAGATCCGCCGCGTCGCCGGCGCGCTGTTCGGCTTCTGGGGCGCACAGAAAGCGTCGACGGCGCCGAAGCAATGACGCCAGAAGCCCGTCGGCGCTGGACGGGCGAGGTGGTGATGTCGGTAACCATCCTGTTGATGGGCTCGAGCTATCCGTTCGCCAAGGAAGTGCTCGCGACCATGAGCCCGCTGCTCTACAGCGGCTCGCGCTACGTGATCGCCGGGCTTTTCCTGCTCGCGGTGATGGCAGTCATGCGCAAGCCGATCGCGCTGCCCCAGCGCGACTGGTTGCCGATGATCGTGCTGTCCGTGGTCGGTGTCGGCGTCTTCCAGGCCTGCTGGGGCCTCGGCATGTCGCGCACCTCGCCGAGTATCGGCTCGATCGTGATGACGACCACCACCGCCTTCTCCGCGATCCTGGCCTGGATCGGCGGACGCCGCCTGCCGGCGCTGGGCTGGCTCGGTATCGTCATCGCCTTTGCGGGCGTCGTGCTGGTCGTGAACAACAGCCTGGCGCGGATCACCCTCTCGCTCGGCAATGTCGACGGTGTGTTGTTCTGGCTGCTCGCGGCCTTCGCCTGGGCGCTCTATGTCGATCGCTGCGCGCCTTACAATGCTCGACTGGGCACGCTTCGGGTCATGGCCTGGACGACCCTGATCGGCTCGCTGGTCCTCACCGCACTGTCGCTGATCTTCAACTCGCCGCACGAATTCGGGCAACTGAGCAGCGCGCAATTGGGATACTGGCTCTATACCGCGATCTTCCCGGTGGGCGTGGCCTTCCTCGGCCTCACCGTCGGCTTCGACCGGCTCGGGGTCAGCCGGGTGATGGTCTACATGTATCTGATCCCGATCGCGGGCGTGGGCCTGTCAGTGGCGTTTTTCGGCGATTCGCTGACGCCGGCCCGCGTCCTGGGCGGCCTGATCGTGCTGCTGGGCGTCATTCTCACGCGCGTCGCGCTCGACCGTCGGGCCCGGCTTCTGTAGAAGGGAGCCGTGAAAAAACCAGCCAAAAAGGCCTCTCCCAAGGCCAAATCCACGACTCCTGCACCGGCGCTCACGACCCCCGGCCTCACTACTCCAGGCACGGGCGGGCGGCGGGCCTTCGTGGCGCGCCGGACCAAGGAGACGAGCATCGCCGCCGCGATCAATCTCGACGGCACGGGCAAGTACGACATCAAGACCGGCATCGGCTTCCTCGACCATATGCTCGAGCAGCTCTCGCGCCACAGCCTGATCGACATCACCTTGCGCGCCGAGGGCGACCTGCACATCGACTATCACCACACGACCGAGGACAGCGGCATCGTGCTGGGCGAGTGCCTGCAGAAGGCGCTGGGCGACCGCGCCGGCATCCGCCGCTACGGCAGCGCCGTGATCCCGATGGACGAGACACTGACCGAGGTGGCGCTCGACGCCTCCAACCGGCCGTACCTGATCTGGAAGGTGAACTTCTCCAAGCCCAAGCTCGGCACGATGGACACCGAACTGTTCAAGGAATGGTTTCAGGCGTTCGCGCAGCTCGGCGGCCTCACCCTGCACGTTTGGAACCATTACGGCGACAACAACCACCATATCGTCGAGAGCTGTTTCAAGGGCATCGCGCGCGCACTGCGCACGGCCTGCGAAGTCGATCCACGCCAGGCGACGGCGGTGCCGAGCACCAAGGGCGTTCTTTAGCCCGACATGACCGTTGCCATCGTCGACTACGGCTCGGGCAACCTCCGCTCCGCCGCCAAAGCCTTCGAACGCGCCGCCCGCGAGGCCGGCACCAACGAGCGTGTCGTGGTGACCTCCGATCCCGCCACGGTGGCGAAGGCCGACCGCATCGTGCTGCCGGGCGTCGGCGCGTTCGCCGATTGCCGCGCCGGGCTGTACGGCGTGCCCGGCATGGTCGACACCCTGCAGCGCGAGGTCATCGAGCGCGGCAAGCCGTTCCTCGGCATCTGCGTCGGCATGCAGTTGATGGCGACGCGCGGCGTGGAATACGGCTTCCATGCCGGCCTCGACTGGATCACGGGCGACGTGGTGCGCATCGCCCCCGCCGACAAGTCGCTCAAGATTCCCCACATGGGATGGAACGAGCTGCTGGACCTCGGGGCGCATCCCCTGCTCGAGGGCATCGCGGCGCACGACCACGCCTATTTCGTGCACTCCTTCCATCTCGCGGCCGCGACATCCGGCACCGTGCTGGCAACCACCGAATATGGCGGCCGCCTCACCGCGATGGTCGGACGCGACAACATGGCTGGCACGCAGTTCCATCCCGAGAAGAGCCAGGCGACCGGCCTGCAGTTGATCGGCAATTTCCTGCGCTGGAAGCCTTAAAGAACCGGTAGGGCCGGAACGAACCTTTCGGAAGAGCGTTGGCAGGCGTGTGGGCTCGGTGGGCGGTTTGCCCACCCGCCCAGTCACGGAGCACGCCTTGGAAGCCCCTCGCCTCGAACGCCGACTTGTCGCCATTCTTGCTGCGGACATCGTGGGCTACAGCCGCCACATGGAGCGTGACGAAACAGGAGCGCTCGCCACATTGTCGCGCCTCAGGGTGGTCGCCGACGAGCTGATCGCGGCGCACAATGGCCGGATCACCGGCACCGCCGGTGACAGCATCCTCGCGGAATTCACCAGCGTGGTCGACGCGCTCGATTGCGCGGTCAAGATCCAGGCGGGCGTGACCGCGGTCGGCGAAGACCAGCCGCCGGACCAGCGCATGCAATTTCGCATCGGCGTCAATGTCGGCGACGTCATGGTGAAGGACGGCGATATCTTCGGCGACGGCGTCAACATCGCCGCCCGCCTAGAGACGCTCGCCAGCGCCGGCGGCATCTGTGTGTCGCGCGGGGTGCGCGACCATGTGCGCAAGATGGGCCGCTACGCCTTCGAGGACCTGGGCGAGCAGAGCGTGAAGAACATTGCCCAGCCGATCCGCGCGTTCCGCCTGCACGGCATCGAGGAAGGCACGGCCGACCATGCCGTGGCCGATCCGCCGCTTGGCCTCGCCTCCACGCCGGCGCCCGTGCCTGCGCCTGCCCTCAGTACACCGGCTCCTTTCGAGCTGCCGTTCTGGGACACGATCAAGGAAAGCAAGGATCCCGCCGAGTTCACGGCCTATCTCGAACAGTATCCCAGCGGCGTCTTCGCCTCGCTCGCCGAAGCCCGCCGCGACGCGCTGCTGGCCGAACAGGCGGAGCCTGCGGCAATTTCTGCCCCCGAGCCGGAGCCCGTCACCGTCGAGCTCGCTTTCTGGGAGTCGATCAAGGAGAGCATCGATCCGGCAGAATTCGCCGCCTACCTCGAGCAATATCCCGAAGGATCGTTCGCCGCCCTCGCCGAGGCGCGCCGCCAGTCGCTGATGGAGGCGGAGGCGGCGCCCGCCCCGGAGACGGCCGAAGCCGACACGACCGAGCTCACCTTCTGGGACTCGGTGAAGGACAGCGACAATCCCGCGATGTATTCCGCCTACCTCGAGAAATATCCGGACGGCTCATTTGCCATGCTGGCCAAGGTGCGGATCGACGAGCTGGGCGCGGCGGGCTGAGCCGCTATTTGCCGGCCAGAATCCAGGCCTTCATCTTGTCGACGGTCTCACGCTCGATGCCGTAGTAGCCATGATGGGCGTAGGCCTCGCAGTCGTCGCCGGTAGACTTGCCGCCTTCCATCTCGATCAAATCGGCGCCGTACTTGTTGTGGGACGAAACGCCGGCCGACGGGCTGGTCACCCGGCAGGCGTCCTGCCTGTGCAGGACGATCAGGTGCCGGCTCCTCAGGCCGCGCGGATCGAAGCTCGAGATGCTGCTCATCGACGAGGAGTGGATGAAGCCCGCGACCTGGCCGTCGAGCGGCCGGGAGAGAGCCATCGTGGACTCGGTGCTGCGCGACGTGCCGATCACGTAGATTTCAACTTTGCCGTAGCGGCCTTCGAGATCGCGCACGATCGCCAGGATGCGGTCGGACGTCGTCGTGGCGTCCGTGGATGCGGCCACGACCTGCGGATCGGCGAACAGCTCGCGCGAACGGATCAGGAAGTTGCCACCGCCGCTGAACGCAATCTTCGTGCCTTCCATGTGCGGCTCCATGCGGCCGCTCCCGCCCGGCATCAGGATGACGCCATAGGCGATCTTGCCCGGGCTGCGCGTGGTCAGCACGTAGTTGAACTTCCCGCTCAAGGAGGGCGTCACCGTCACGAGCTCGTCGGCGGCGGAGGCGACGCCTTGACACAGGAACAGGAGAGCGAGGGCCGCGAGCAGCGTTTTCATCGGTAGTCGCCGGTTCCCTTTGTTGCTGACCGGCGGAGAGAATACGCCCAGACTGCCTTCGGACACGGGAGAATTTGTTGCTCAGGTTTCTCGGAGCCTCGACTCTGACGACAGCAGCACTGTTCGCCGCCACGCCGGCCGTCGCGCAGGCGAGACAAAACGACGTAAGGGCCACGGCGTCGGTCGACCTCTACTACACTTTGTCGCCCCGATGGACACTGAACCTGTTCACCGAGGGCCAGCTCGACCACAACCTCGGCCGAGCCGCGGACTTCTTCTTCCGCCCCAACATTCAGTACTTCTTCGCCGAGGACTGGAGAGTCGCCGCAGGTTATGTGCAATTCCAGCCGATCCAGGCGAGTTTCCCGACCGAGCGCGGTGCTTTCCAGGACCTGATCTACCTGCACAGTTGGGGCAATCTCGCCTTGTACAATCGCGCGAGGGTGAACGAGACCTTCGCCGACCAGAGCAGCGCCATGCTGGTTTTCGTCTCGGACTTCATCGACCTGCACCATCCGATCGGCAACTCGGCCTGGTTCGCGGAGATCTACGACGAGCCCTATTTCAACCTGAAGGTCGGCGGGACCGGCCGGCAGGCCGGCTTCCAGTTGAACAAGTCCTATGTCGGGGTGGGCTACAATCTGGGCCCCAAGGCCTACACGACATTCGGCTACGAACTTTCCACCTATGACGTCTCGGGCACGCTCTTCACCGCCAATATCTTCAAGTTCGGGCTGATCGTGCACCTCAACTGAGCGAACAATATTCGGCTTGAGAAAAGTCTTCGCGCTCAGCGCTCGCGATTGTCGATGTCGCGCGCCAGGATCTCGCGCTTGCCGACGTGGTTGGCGGCGGTGACGACGCCTTCCTTCTCCATGCGCTCGACGATGCGGGCGGCGCGGTTATAGCCGATCTGCAGATAGCGCTGGATGAAGCTCACGCTGCACTTGCGCTCGCGCGCCACCAGCGCGATCGCCTGGTCGTAGAGCTGGTCGCTCTCGCCCTCCTCGCCGCCCTCGCCCGGCAGACCGAGCCCGCCCTCCTCGCCTTCGGGATCGTCGGTGACGCTCTCGATATAGGCAGGAGCGCCCTGGGCGCGCAGGTGGCGCACCACCTCCTCGACCTCCGAGTCGGACACGAAGGGGCCGTGCACGCGCGCGATCTTGCCGCCGCCCGCCATGTACAGCATGTCGCCCTGGCCCAGCAGCTGCTCGCCGCCCTGTTCGCCGAGGATGGTGCGACTGTCGATCTTGGACGTCACCTGGAAGGAGATGCGCGTCGGGAAGTTGGCCTTGATGGTGCCCGTGATAACGTCGACCGATGGGCGTTGCGTCGCCATCACGACATGGATGCCGGCGGCGCGCGCCATCTGGGCGAGGCGCTGGACGGCAGCCTCGATCTCCTTGCCGGCGACCAGCATGAGGTCGGCCATCTCGTCGATGATGACGACGATGAAGGGCAGCGGGTTGAGGTCGATCTCCTCGTCCTCGAAGGTCGGTCGGCGCGTCTCGGGGTCGATGCCGGTCTGCACCTTGCGGGTAAGCGACGTGCCCTTGCGCGCAGCCTCGATGAGCTTCTCGTTGTAGCCGGCGATGTTGCGCACGCCCTGGGCGCTCATCGCGCGATAGCGGTCTTCCATCTCGCGCACCACCCACTTCAGGGCGACGATGGCCTTGCGCGGCTCGGTGACGACGGGCGTCAGCAGATGCGGGATGTCCTGGTAGACGCTGAGCTCCAGCATCTTGGGATCGATCATGATGAAGCGGCACTTGTCCGGCGGCAGCCGGTAGAGCAGCGACAGGATCATGGTGTTGACGGCCACCGACTTGCCCGAACCCGTCGTGCCGCCGATCAGCAGGTGCGGCATGCGCGCGAGGTCGGCGATCACCGGATCGCCGCCGATGTCCTTGCCCAGCGCCAGCGGCAGGCCGAGGCGGTTGTCCTCGTAGTGCTTGGTGGACAGCAGCTCGCGCAGGAACACCGTCTCGCGCCTTGCGTTGGGCAATTCGATTCCGATGACGTTGCGGCCCGGCACGGTGGCGACGCGGGCCGAGACGGCGCTCATCGAGCGGGCGATATCGTCGGCGAGGCCGATCACGCGGCTGGCCTTGGTGCCGGGCGCGGGCTCGAGCTCATAGAGCGTCACCACCGGACCGGGGCGGACCTTCACGATCTGGCCCTTGACGCCGAAATCGTCGAGCACCGTCTCGAGCAGGCGCGCATTCTGCTCGAGCGCGCCCTCGTCGATCTTGGGCTCGGTCGCGACGCGCGACGGCAGCGACAGCAGATCGAGCGGCGGCAGACGATACTCGCCGCCGCCGAGGTCGAGCTCGCGCTGGCCCGCCCGCGCCGCGCGTTTGCCCTGCGCCACCGTCGATTTGCGCGGCACGATCTTCACGCCGGCAGGCGCGACAGCGGGCGGCACCGGCTCGGCGTCGATCGAATCGGGCGTGAAGGGGTTCTCGTCATCGTCCGCCGCCTGGTCTTCCAATACTTCGGGCGCAAGGACCGCTTCGGGGCGGGGAGCGAAAGCCACGACCTCTTCCGGCAGCCCCGGATCGACCGGCGCGGCTGGAGGCTTGGCGCGGCGCGAGAAGATCGGCTCGATGCGCAGCCCGGCCAGGCGATCGAACAGGGTGCGTTCGCGCACCGAATCGCCCGGCAGTTCATCCGGCGCCGCCACGTCGAGGTCGGGCGGCGCGTGCGGGTGCAGTTCGATCGGCGCCTCGGGGATCTCTGGCGCCGGACGTTCGATCGGCGAATAGGGCGCGTCGACCATCAGCGACTCGCGCGCTGGCAGGCCGACGCCTTCTTCGGGAATCTGCTCGCGGCGATAGTCGTGCGTTTCGGGATCGTACTGGCTGACGTCGATCTCGCCCGGAATCTCGCCATAGCCGACCGACGGGGCGGGCAACTCGACCTCGTCCTCCAGCGACTGCGGCTTGCCGCGCCACAGTCCGACACCGGCGCGCACGAGCCAGAGGCACCAGACGAACGGCGCGCGCAGGATGCGGAAGATCAGCGGCAGGTCCGTACGGTTCATGCCGAGCGCCGGTGCCATGGCGATGAAGGCGAGCGCCGCGCAGCCCGGCTCGATCAGCGCGAGGCTGCCGCCACTCGAATGGCTGAGCACGAACTCGCGGAAACGGCCGATCAGCGCCGCGCCGACCAGGCCGCCCGCCCCGGCATGGGTCGCCGCACCGCCGACATCGCCCAGGCCGACGCAGGCCACGCTCATCATCAGCAACGACAGCAGCAGGAGCGACAGGCGCAGGCCGAAGAAGCCCAGGTGATGGGTGCGCACCATGCGCACGCCCCAGGTGATCAGCGCCACCGGCACCAGGCAGATCGCCAGCCCGAAAGTCTGCAGCAGCAGGTCGGCTGCATAGGCGCCGGGCAGGCCCATCAGGTTGGCGGGCGCGTTGCCCGTCGCGTGGTTGAGCGAGGGGTCGGCGGCGTTGAAGGTGAAGATCGCCATCAGCAGCAGCACGCCCAGCACGGCGATGACGGCGCCCACCAGCTCCATCATGCGCCGGCGCAGGAAGTCGCGCCCGCCCTCGGGCAGGATCGTCATCTTGCGCGCGGAAGTGGCGCCCATCATGGTCATCGGTGCTGCCTCACAGGACCGACGCGAGGCGGCCCAGCCCCTCGCGCGTGGTCTTCTCGTCGTGCACCAGGGCCACGCGGATGTAGCGATGGGCGGTATTGACGCCGTCGGTCTCACGGCAGGCATAGGCACCGGGCAACACCTTGACGTGCGCCTCGCGCCACAGCTTGCGCGTGGCGTCCTCGCCGTCGCCGACGTCGAGCCACAGGAAGAAGCCGCCGCCCGGCGTGTAGTAGCCGAAGCGGTTGTGCAGGATCTGCTCGGCGATCCGGAAGTTCTTCACGTACCAGTCGCGCGTGACCGGCGGGTGCATCTCGTCTCGCCACAGCGCCACCGAGGCTTTCTGGACGGCGATGGGAATCTGCGGACCGCCATAGGTGCGCCAGCGCAGGATCATGGCGACGTAGCGCGGATCGCCGGCGACGAAGCCCGAGCGCAACCCCGCCGCGTTGGAGCGTTTCGAGAGCGAATGGAAGACCACGAGATTGCGGAACGGATCGCTTCCGCCGGTCTCGTCGATCTCGAGGGCCGCCTCGAGCGCCCCGGGAGGGGCGTCGCCCGTATAGATCTCGGCATAGCACTCGTCGACCGCCAGCACCGTATCGTGCCTGCGGCAGAGGCGCAGCAGCCTCTGCAGATATTCCCGGCTGGCGATCGCGCCCTGCGGATTGGCCGGCGAGCAGAGATAGGCCACCGTCATGCGCTGCCACGTCGCCGTAGCGATGCCGTCGTAGTCCGGTAGGAAGCCGTTGGATTGCGGTGCGTTGACCAGCAGCGGCTCGGCGCCCGACATCACCGCGCCGCCGAGATAGGCCTGATAGAACGGATTGGGCAGCGCCACGATCGGCTTGCCGCCGCCCTTCTGCTGCGGCGTGGCCACGGAGGCGATGATGTAGACGCCTTCCTTGCTGCCGGCCGTGGGATGCACGTGCCGGGTCGGATCGAGCAGACCCTTGGGCAGCTTGTAGCGCCACGTCAGCCACTCGCAGATCGCCTGATTGAGTTCGGGCAGGCCCTGGTTGGGCGGATAGCGGTTCCAGCCGTCGACCTCGTCGTTGACGATCTGGCGCGCGAAGGCGGGCATCGCGCCCTGGGGCTCGCCGACCGACATGTTGATCATCGACAGCTTCTCGGGCGGTGCGATCGGCGCCAGAAGCGCGTTCAGCCGCGCAAACGGAAAATCGCTCAGTGTCTCGGTTAGGCGCGGATTGAACATCCAGGACCATTGCAGCAGGCAGGGCCGGCCGTGGAAGCCTCCGGCCGGAGCAACTATGCTCGCATTGTATGAAACAAATTAGCTAATAACAACAATGAATTAGAGACGATTCTTAAGTCTTGACTGCGCTCTATTGGACGCGCTCCCCATGCAGCACGGTATCGAGGCCCTCGGTTTCCTCGTCCCGCGCGACCCGCAGGCCCACCAGCACGTCGACAAACTTGAGAATCACCCACGTCATGACCGCGCAGAACGCACCGACGGCCAGGACACCGTAGAGTTGGGTCACGACCTGACCGGCATGGCCATCGACCAGGCCGACCGCCTGCCCCTTGTTCACGTCGTTGATCGCGCGGGTGGCGAAGACGCCGACCAGGATCGACCCCAGGATGCCGCCGACGCCATGCACGCCGAACACGTCGAGCGTGTCGTCGTAGCCCAGGCGAATCTTGAGCACGATCGACGCCCAGTAGCAGACCGCGCCGGCAGCCAGGCCGATCACCATGGCGGCCCACGGTTCGACAAAGCCTGCGGCCGGCGTGATGGTGCCGAGGCCGGCAACGGCGCCCGACAGGATGCCCAAAACCGAGGGCTTGCCACGCGCCGACCATTCGATGGTCATCCAGGCCAGCGCCGCCACCGAAGCCGAGATATGGGTATTGAGCATGGCGTTGCCCGCGAGTTCGCCGGAGGCGAGCGCAGAGCCTGCGTTGAAGCCGAACCAGCCGACCCACAGCAAAGACGTGCCGATCAGGGTCAGCACGAGGTTGTGCGGCGCCATGTTCTCGTGGCCGTAGCCCTGGCGCTTGCCGAGCACGAGAGCGCAGACCAGGCCCGCCACGCCGGCGTTGAGATGGACGACGAGGCCGCCCGCGAAATCGAGCACGCCGGCCTGCCCGAGGAAACCGCCACCCCACACCCAATGCGTCACCGGCACGTAGACAAGCAGCAGCCACAGGGCCATGAACCACATCATGGCCGAGAACTTCATGCGCTCGGCGAAGGCGCCGGCGATGATCGCCGGGGTGATGATGGCGAACGTCGCCTGGTACATCAGGAAGACGTTCTCGGGCACCGTCTTGGCCAGCGCATGGGTCGAGCCCTGCAGGCCGGCCCCGAACGCGCGCGACAACGAGCCCAGAAGATTGTTGATCGGGCCGCCGTCGGTGTAGGCGAGCGAGTATCCGACGGCGAACCACAGCACGGTCACGAGAGCCGCCACCGCAAAGGCCGTGACCGCCGTCGCCAGCACGTTCTTCTTGCGCACCATGCCGCAATAGAAGAGCGCCAGACCCGGGATGTTCATCATCAGGACCAGCGCGGTTGCGATCAGCAGCCATGCGGTGTCGCCAGTGTCGATGACGGGCTTGTCGGCGGCGAAGGCGGCCGGAAGGTTGGTCATGCCGCACACGACGGCACTCGCCACAACGCGGCGCACGGTCCTGAACATCAACGCTTCCCCCGGATGGCTTATTTTTGCTGCGCCAAACTGTAAATTAAATACAGCATTTCGGGAGAGATTTCAGCCGTTCCTTCAGAGCGCGTTGGAGCCGCTCTCGCCGGTGCGGATGCGCACGGCCTGCTCGACGGCAGTGACGAAGATCTTGCCGTCGCCGATCTTGCCAGTGTGGGCCGCCTTCTGGATCGCCTCGACCGCGCGCTCGACCTGGAGGTCGTCGACCACGATCTCGACCTTCACCTTGGGCAGGAAACTGACGAGATACTCCGCGCCGCGATAGATCTCGGTCTGGCCCTTCTGGCGGCCGAAACCCTTCACTTCGCTGACGGTGAGGCCGGCGACGCCGACCCCGGTCAACGCGTCGCGAACCTCGTCGAGCTTGAACGGCTTGATGATCGCGGACACGAGTTTCATACGCGCTTCCTCCTGCCTTTGCGGCTTCAGTCTGCAGACTGGCACGCCATGGCGACAAGAAAAAGGCCCGGCGGGCTGCCCGCCGGGCCAAAGTAGCCGCCGCGACGCGAGCGCGGCGGTGGAGGGAACCAGGGAGGAGCGGGTTCCCGATGCGCGAAGCTCTAGTGCACGGTCTCCCCATGCAGGTTGATGTCGAGGCCCTCGACTTCTTCCTCGGTGGTGACGCGGAGCCCGATCAGGGCGTCGATGAGCTTCAGGATCACGAAGGTCATCACCGCGCACCATGCCATGCAGACGAGGCAACCCCAGAGCTGGGTCAGAACCTGGCCGGCATTGCCGTCGATCAGGCCCTTCTTGCCGTCGCCGCCGATCGCCTCGACCGCGAACACGCCGGTCAGGATGGCGCCGGTGAAGCCGCCGATGCCGTGCACGCCGAAGGCGTCGAGCAAATCGTCGTAGCCCATCGCGTGCTTGAGACCCGTCGCGCCCCAGAAGCAGACGAGCCCGGCGGCGATGCCGATGGCGAGCGAACCCGCCGGACTGACGAAGCCCGAGGCCGGCGTGATGGCCACGAGGCCCGCGACGGCGCCCGAGATCACGCCCAGCACCGACGGCTTGCCGCGCGTCATCCACTCCGCGAACATCCACGCAAGAGCTGCCGCCGCGGTGGCGAACTGGGTCACCGTCATGGCCATGCCGGCGCTGCCGTTGGCGGCCGTGGCCGAGCCGGCGTTGAAGCCGAACCAGCCGACCCACAGCAGCGAGGCGCCGATCACCGACAGCACGAGGTTGTGCGGCGCCATGTTCTCGACGCCGAAGCCCTTGCGCTTGCCGAGCACCAGGGCGCAGACCAGTCCCGCGACACCGGCATTGATGTGCACCACGGTGCCGCCGGCGAAATCGAGCACGCCCCAGTCGCCAAGGAAGCCGCCGCCCCACACCCAGTGCGCGATCGGCGCATAGACGAGGATCGACCACAGGCCCATGAACCACATCATCGCGGAGAACTTCATGCGCTCGGCGAAGGCACCGGCGATCAGCGCCGGGGTGATGATGGCGAAGGTGAGCTGGAAGCACATGTAGACCGACTCGGGAATCGTCTTGGCGAGGTCGGTCACGCTGTCGATCGTGAGGCCGGCCATGAAGACGCGACTGAGCCCGCCCAGCACGGTGCTCCCGGTGGTAAAGGCGAGGCTGTAGCCCACAACCATCCAGAGCACCGACACGAGGCAGGTGATGGCAAAGCTCTGCACGACCGTCGCCAGCACATTCTTCTTGCGCACCATGCCGCCGTAGAACAGCGCCAGACCCGGAATGGTCATCATCAGGACCAGCGCGGTCGAGGTCAGCATCCAGGCCGTATCGCCGGAATCGATCTTGGGCTTGTCGGCGGCGAAGGCCGTCGCGGACATCAGTAGCGCGAGCCACACGCCGGCGCCGGCCGAAACTAAAAACTTGCGAAGCATGACGGTCATCGATCCTTCCCCACAGAACATCACAGAGCGTCGGCGCCGGATTCACCGGTGCGGATGCGGACGGCCTGCTCGACCGAAGTAACGAATATTTTGCCGTCGCCGATCTTGCCGGTGCCGGCCGACTTGCGGATGGTCTCGACCGCGCGCTCGACCAGCGCATCGTCGATCACGACCTCGATCTTGATCTTTGGAAGGAAGCTCACGGCGTATTCGGCGCCGCGATAGATTTCGGTCTGGCCCTTCTGCCGGCCGAAGCCCTTCACCTCGCTCACCGTCAGCCCCTGGATCCCCAGCCCGGTCAGCGCGTCGCGAACTTCATCAAGCTTGAAGGGCTTGAAGATCGCCATCACCATTTTCATTGCCTACGCCTCCACCCTGGCAGCCCCTAAGGGATGGCCGCCGCGTCTATAGCCGCACACGCAAAGGGCGTGCCAGCCGCCAAACCCCTGCATTTAAACCACTTTGCAGCCCCTGTACGTGCCCAAATTCCGGGCACTGGCGCAGCAGGAGGAGCCCTGCCATTTTGCTCCGATGACCGGCGACAACAACAGAGAACGCTTCGACCTCGCGATCATCGGAGCCGGCCTGAGCGGCAGCGTGCTGGCGCTCGCGGCGGGGCAGGCCGGGCTCCGCACCGCGCTGATCGACCGGACGCGGCTCGACAGCATGACGGAAGCCCGCTTCGACGGCCGCACCACCGCTGTCACCGCCACGAGCCAGCACCTGTTCGAGGCGCTCGGCGTGTGGAGCGCCCTCGCACCCGACGCCGAACCGATCCTCGACATCCGCATTTCCGACGCGGGTCACGACGGCAAGGCCAGCCCGCTGTTCCTGCATTTCGATCACCGCGAGGCGGCCGCCGAAGGCGAGGCGCCCGTGCCCATGGGGTGGATCGTCGAGAATCGCCTGCTGCGCAGCGCGGTGCTGCACGGCCTGGCGAGCTGTTCGAGCGTCGAGCTCATCGCGCCCGACGAAGTCGTCGACATCGATCGCGACCTGCATCGCGCCGAGGTCAGATTGAAAAGCGGCCGGGTGCTGCGTGCCTGCCTGGCGGCCTCGGCCGAAGGCCGCACCGGATCGACGCGCGAGGATGCCGGGATCGGTGCGCGCGCCTGGTCGTACGGCCAGACCGCCATCGTGCTCGTTGCGCGGCATGAAAAGCCGCATCGCGGCGTCGCCCAGGAAAAATTCCTGCCGGGCGGGCCGTTCGCCATCCTGCCGATGCGCGACGGCGCGGACGGAGAACATCGCTCGTCGATCGTCTGGACGGAGCGCAGCGATCTGGCGCGCCGTCTGCTGGCACTCGACCCGGCGCGCTTCCAGGCGGAGTTCGCGCGACGCTTCGGCGACTTCCTCGGCGCCGTCGAGCCCGTCGGTCCGCGCTGGTCGCATCCGCTCAGCCTGGTTCACGCCGAGCGCTATGTCGACCAACGGCTGGTGCTGGTGGGCGACGCCGCGCACGGCATCCATCCGATCGCGGGCCAGGGCTACAATCTCGGAATCCGCGACATCGCCGCCCTCGTCGAGGTGCTGGTCGATGCCCGGCGGCTGGGGCTCGACATCGGCGCCGCCGACACGCTCGAGCGCTATGCCCAATGGCGGCGGGCCGACAACTTCACCATGGTCGCGGCGACCGACCTGCTGAACCGGCTGTTCTCCAACGACATCGGGCCGCTGCGGAGGCTGCGCGATCTCGGCCTCGCCGGCGTCAACCGTGTGCCGGCGCTGCGCCGCTTCTTTGTGCGACACGCGATGGGCCGGGTCGGCGACCTGCCCCGCCTGATCCGCGGCGAGCGTCTCTGACTTCAAAAAGAAACGGCCGGGCGATCGACCCGGCCGTTCCAGTTGGCAGCAGTCAGCGAACGAAGGACTTACTGGACCACGATCTCGACGCGGCGGTTCTGCGGCTCGCGGACGCCATCGGCGGTCTGCACCAGTGGCTGGCTCTCGCCCTTGCCGATGACGGAGATTGCCGTGGCCGGCACGCCTTCACGCACCAGCGCATCCTTGACCGTGTTCGCGCGACGCAGCGACAGCGCCATGTTGTAGTCGTCGGGACCGGACTTGTCGGTATGACCGGTCGCGGTGATGCGGGCCGAGCCCTTGGTCTTGTAGGAACCGGCAGCCTGACGGATCGTGGCGAGCGCCTGCCCCGAAAGATCCGAGCGATCCCAGTCGAAGAACACCATGAAGGAGGGCGCCTGCGGAGCGGCCGGCGCGGGCGGCGCGGCAACCGCTTCCGTCGGGGCGCCGAACTTCATCTGAAGCTGCAGCATGGCGATCATGTTGTTGTTCTGGAAGTTCTGGCCCCCGAGGGTCGGGGCGCTGGTGCCGTAGTAGCGACCCTCGAGGTTCACGCGGAACTGCGAGTCGATATTGTAGCCGACACCGATAATGCCCTGGTAGGCGAAGGCGGTCGCGTTGTCCTGGGCACCGAGCGCGGACTCCTTGACGAAGGCGACACCGGCACCGGCACCGATGTAGGGAACGATCGTCGCGCCCGCATTGAAGTCGTAATAGAGGTTGCCCATGACCGCGATCTCGTCCTTGGTCGCGCCGTAGACGGCGCTGCCGCCGCTGACGGTGGCCTTGCTGTTGTTGTAGAGGCCTTCGATCGCGACGCGCGGGCCGACGAAATCGTAGCCGACCATGCCGCCGAAGGAGTAGCCGATCGCGGGCCAAATCGTCGACTGGCCGAACGGCGTCGCGACGCCGCTCTGGAACATGTAGTTGCCGCCCGCTTCCACGCCGGCGAAGAAGCCGGGGTACTGGAGGGTCTGGGCTTGGGAGGCTGCCGGAACGACAGTGAGGGCGGCGGCGAGCGCTGTGGCGGCAAGCAGGGCATTTTTCATGAAAACGATTCCTTCCACTGATGAAACGCGTGTCCCCGTCACTCAGCGAGGCCGCACCGACACAACGGCGGCTTGCGAACGACCGTTGCGGTCGCGGCCGCCCCCCGGATGACTTCGCTGGCGGCTGTTGCCGGTGCGCAACACTTCCGTCACGGAGGGATGGCCGCGGCAGAAAAACCGCCCGTAGTGTGAAATTTGGATGGCGGCCCACAATATGGTGGCCCGATCATCCCATTCGGGTTAGGCTTCCCCCGTCAGTAGAAGGAGGTTGCTTATCCGTCCAAGGACCCTGCGCCCTGACGGAAACTGGATCACCGATGGGGTTTCCATCGTGTGCCCTCTCTACCGCACCCTGCACTCTACCGATGGTCGACGCCTCCGCTCTGCGGGGGCGTTTTTGTTTTCTCAAACCGCCTCCGGAGTCCGCCAATGGCAAAACGCGCCGCACGCCGCGCCAAGTTGCACGCCATCGATAGCGACCGTGTTCACAGTCTCGTCTTCGATCACACTCCGCCGGCCAACGACCGAGATCAAAGCTACGTTCGAAAAGTACGCCCGCGCAGCGACAACCAGCGCGCGCTCATGGAAGCCATCGATTCCAAGCCTCTGACACTCGCGGTCGGCCCGGCCGGCACGGGCAAGACCTATCTCGCGATCTCGGCCGCCGTCGAGGCGCTCGAAGCCGGCACCGTGTCGCGCATCGTGTTGTCGCGTCCCGCTGTCGAGGCGGGCGAGAACCTGGGCTTCCTGCCGGGCGACATGCGCGAGAAGCTCGATCCCTACCTGCGCCCGCTGTGGGACGCGCTGAACGACCGCATGGGCGCCAAGCGCCTGCGCGCGGCCCTCGACGACGGCACGATCGAGATCGCGCCGGTCGCCTTCATGCGCGGCCGCACGCTCAACAACAGCTTTGTGCTGATCGACGAGGCGCAGAACTGCACCTACGGCCAGCTCAAGATGCTGCTCACCCGGCTGGGCTGGCATTCGACGATGGTGATGACCGGCGATCCCGACCAGACCGACCTGCTGCCGGAACTGTCGGGACTTGCCGACATCGCCCGGCGCCTAGACGGTTTCGACGACGTCGCCGTCGTGCGGCTGCACGACACCGACGTGGTCCGCCATCCGCTGGTCGGCCGCATGCTATCGGTACTATAAAGCGACCTATTGTATCCACACATCGAAGCGCGGCAGACGATTGGATCAAAACAGGAACTTCGATCCTCGCAGCGAATTTATCCAAGCTTTCCCCAGAGGAAATAAGCAAGTCCGAACAATGCACTAGGTTGAGGGTGGCGGTGCGCTGCCACCCTCCCTACATTGAGTCAATACAGTGACTCCCATGTAACGCCGGGAGCGCTTCGGACTTCTTCACAGACTTCCCCACATACCGTGATCGACGACACCGAGACCGACCAGAATCCGCGCGACGAGCCCAGCGATAAGCCGCCCGAAGGGACCCTGGCCGAGGGCACGCGGATCATCGCCGAGTTCGTGCGCACCTTGCCGCGCAAGCCGGGCGTCTACCGTATGATCGCGGCCGACGGCGAGGTGCTGTACGTCGGCAAAGCCAAATCGCTGCGCAGCCGGGTCGGTTCCTATACCCAGCCGACACGGCTGGCCACGCGCCTGATCCGCATGGTCTCGGCGACGAAGACCATGGAATTTTCGGTCACCGGCAGCGAGGCTGAGGCGCTGCTGCTCGAGAACAACCTGATCAAGCGCTTCCGGCCGCGCTTCAACGTCCTGCTGCGCGACGACAAGTCGTTCCCCTACATCGTTATCCGCCGTGACACAGAATGGCCACAGCTCGCCAAGCACCGCGGCGCGCGCCAGGCCGGCAACGAGTATTTCGGCCCCTTCGCCTCGGCAACCGCCGTCAATCGCACGCTCTACGCTCTGCAGCGCGCCTTCCCGCTGCGTTCGTGTTCCGACGGCGTCTTCGCGACGCGCACGCGGCCCTGCCTGCAGTACCAGATCAAGCGCTGCACGGCGCCGTGCGTCGGCCGCATCGCCAAACCCGAATACGTCGCCATGGTCGACGAGGTGCGCGGCTTCCTGGGCGGCCGCAACCGCGAGATCCAGCAGGCGCTGTCGCAGCGCATGGACCTCGCCTCGGGCAATCTCCAGTTCGAGGCCGCCGCGGTCCTGCGCGACCGCATTCGCGCGCTGGCACACATCCAGTCCCATCAGGCGATCAGCCTGCCGTCGATCGACGAGGCCGACATTTTCGCCGCCCACGCCGACGCCGGCCAGGTCTGTATCCAGGTCTATTTCCTGCGCGCCGGACAGAATCTCGGCAATCGCGCCTACTTCCCCAGTCATGCCAAAGAGCTCGATCCACCGGCCGTCCTCACCGCCTTCATGGGACAGTTCTACGAGGCCCGGCCGGCGCCGAAGCTCATTCTGACCAGCCACGACATCGACGAGCGCGAGCTGCTCGAAAGCGCGCTGGCGCTGGCTGCCGGGCACAAAGTCGAGATCCGCACGCCCAAGCGCGGCGACCAGAAGGACGCGCTCGATCTCGCCGTGAACAACGCTCGCGAGGCGCTGGCCCGACGGTTGGCCGAGCGCGGCACACAACGTCAGTTGCTCGAAGGGCTGGCCCGCGTGTTCAAGCTCGATGCGCCGCCGGAGCGCATCGAGATCTACGACAACAGCCACATCCAGGGGACCGCTGCGATCGGCGCAATGGTCGTGGCCGGAGCCGATGGTTTCATCAAGAATTCCTACCGCAAGTTCAACATCAAGACCGAGGGCGCGGCCGGCGACGATTTCGCCATGATGCGCGAGGTGCTGACGCGCCGATTCGGCCGCGCGCTCAAGGAAAACCCCGAGCGCGACGAGGAACACTGGCCCGACCTGCTGCTGATCGACGGTGGCCAGGGCCAGCTCGAGGTGGCGCGCCAAGTGCTCATCGAGCTTGGCCTCGAGGACATCGCTGTCGTCGCCATCGCCAAGGGCCCCGACCGCGACGCCGGCCGCGAGCGTTTCTTCATGCCCGGCCGGCCGCCATTCTCTCTCGAGCCGCGCGATCCCTTGTTTTATTTCCTCCAGCGCCTGCGCGACGAGGCGCATCGCTTCGCCATCGGTACGCATCGGACTCGCCGCGCCAACGACCTTACCCGCTCCGCACTCGACGAGGTGCCCGGCATCGGCGCCAGCCGCAAACGCGCGCTGCTGCATCACTTCGGCAGTGCCCGCGCGGTGGGTGTGGCGACTTTGGAAGACATCAAGTCGGTGCCCGGAATCTCGGTTGCCCTCGCCCAGAAAATCCATGACCACTTTCGGGGCGGCGCGTAAGGTCCGACCCAGTCATGTTGAACACCGCAAATATCCTGACGTTGTCGCGTATCGCGGCCATTCCGCTGGTGATCGCCTGCTTCTGGCTCGACAAGGGCTGGGCGCAGTGGCTGTCGATGGTCCTGTTCGTGGCCGCCGGCATCACCGACTATTTCGACGGCTACTTCGCCCGCCGCTACCAGCAGATCTCGCGGCTCGGCCGCTTCCTCGATCCGATCGCCGACAAGCTCCTGGTTGCCGCCGCCCTCGTCATGCTGGTCGACGCCGGCCCGTTGAGCGGCGTCCATGTGCTGGCGGCTCTCATCATCCTGGCGCGCGAGATCCTGGTGTCGGGCCTGCGCGAGTTCCTGGCCGAGCTGCGCGTCGGCCTGCCGGTCAGCCAGCTTGCCAAATGGAAGACCGCGGTACAGATGGCGGCGATCGCCTTCCTGCTGGTGGGCGACGCGGCATCGCCCTGGGTCACGACGGCGGGCCTCTATCTGATCTGGATTGCCGCCGGCCTGACCCTGGTCACCGGCTACGATTACCTGCGCACCGGCCTGCGCCACATGGCCGAGGACGCACCGCCAGGATCGGCGGAATGAAAGTCCGTTACTTCGCCTGGATGAAGCGCACGGTGGGCGTGCCTGAAGAAGAGGTGAACCCGCCTGCCGATGTGGCAACCATCGGCGATCTCGTGAGATGGCTGCGCGCGCGCAGCCCCGGCCATGCCGAAGCCCTGGCGGAGGGCGCCGCATTCGGCACCGCCATCGACCAGCGCACCGCGACGTTCGACGTGAAGCTCGCCGGCGCGCACGAAGTGGCGTTCTTTCCGCCGTTTACGGGAGGCTGACCGTATGGCCGTCCGCGTGCAGAAGTCCGACTTCGATGTCGGCGCCGAGCTCGACAGCCTAACCGCCGGTAACAGGAAGATCGGCGGGCTGGCCGTCTTCGTCGGCCTGGTGCGCGAGATGCACGTGCGCGAGGGCTATCACAAGGATCGCGTCGATGCGCTGACCCTGGAGCATTACCCCGGCATGACCGAAAAGGCGCTGGAGGACATCGAAGCCGAAGCGAAGAAGCGGTGGCCGCTCGAGGCGACTTTGATCGTGCATCGGCACGGCCGGATGGAGCCGGGCGAGCGCATCGTCCTGGTGGCGGTGGGCTCGCCGCATCGCGAAGCCGCGTTCGAGGCCTGCGAATTCCTGGTCGACTGGCTCAAGACCAAGGCGCCGTTCTGGAAGCTGGAGGAAACTCCCGCCGGCGAGAAGTGGATGGACGCACACAGCGGCGATGGCCAGGCCGCGGCGCGCTGGGAGAAGAAAAAGGCCTAGCCTTTGTAGTTCTCGACGACCTTCGCCGGCCGCAACTCCGCCTTGTCGGCATCGCGGCCGAACTCGCGCAGACCGCGGCGCTGGCGCAGCAGGTCCCAGCACTGGTCGAGTTCCACGCCGATCTTCTTCAGGCGCTCGCGCTCGGCGTCGGTGAATTCGCCCTTGGCGTAGAGCTTCCGCTCCTCGTCCACCAGGTGGCTGATGTTCGACAGGATCGTCTGGTCAGTCGTGTGCTCCGTCATGGCACTGTTCCCTCCCGGCCAACACGTAGGAATGCGCCAGAAGAACGGAAGTTCCATGACGCTTACGCAACGGTGAGATGTGCCGATTCGCCGAAGCCCTCGCTGTCGGGCTGGCGAACCAGCCTGCCGTAATCCTCGATCAGGGCGCGCGTCATCGGGCCCACCTGATAGCGAAGGTCGTCGACGGCGCCGACCGGCACGATTTCCGCTGCGGTGCCGCACAGGAACATTTCGCTCGCCCCGGCCAGCTCCTCCGGCAAGACCGCCCTCTCGTCGACCGGCCAGCCGCGCCGGGCGGCCATGCCGATCACGGCACGGCGCGTGATGCCGTCGAGGAAATTCTCGATCTTCGGCGTCACCAACCGCCCGCCGATCGCCAGGAAGATGTTGGCGCCCGTCGATTCGGCCAGCCGTCCCTGCCAATCGAGCATCAAGGCGTCGTCGAAGCCCGCCTTCAGCGCGCGATCCTTCTCGATGCCGCAGATGATGTAGAGGCCCGCGGCCTTGGCCCCGCCGGGCGCGACGTCGGGCGAGGGCCGCCGGTACCTGGCCAAGGTGACCTGGATGCCGCCGGGCCTGGCCTGGACCGAGAGACGGCCCTCCTGGGCCCATGGCGCGATCGCCAGATGCACGCTGGTGCCCACCGCCGAGACACCCAGCACCTCCGATCCTCGCCACGCGATCGGCCGCACGTAGCCACTCCGCAGGTCATTCGCCTTCACGACAGCGCGCGTCGCCTCCTCGATCTCGTCCTGCGTCCACGGCAGTTCGTAGTCGAGGAGGCGGGCGGAGTTGATCAGGCGGACGGAGTGGGCAGCGAGCCGGAAGACCCGGCCTTCGTAGATCCTCTCACCCTCGAAGACGGCCGATCCGTAGTGCAGGGCGTGAGTCAGGACATGAGCCTTCACTTCGCGCCACGGCAGGATGCCGCCATCGAACCAGATGAACCCGTCCCGGTCGGCCATATTTGCGGACATTGCCCTATTTCTCCCGTATTCGGACCAAACTGACTGTATGAAAGTTCATATGCGCAATATCTGGGATAAATAGGTCAATATTACTGACCTTGTCAATATATCCTCATGGAAACACAAACGGCGCGGAGCGGCCTATACTTTGGCCGCCTTCGGCCTCTAGATGGCGACGCGATGATCGAGACCCGGCCTCCCGCCAACCCGCTGTTCCTGCGCGACGAAGAACTGCGCCAAGGCATAGAGCTCATGTTCTATGCCTATCGCGATTTCACGTTCGAGGCGGACCAGCAGCTCAAGCACTACAAGCTCGGCCGGGCGCATCATCGTGCGCTCTACTTTATCGGCCGCCATCCCGGCCAGACGGTCGGACACCTGCTGGCGATCCTGAAGGTCACCAAGCAGTCGATCAGCCGCGTCCTGAAGGACCTGCTCGAGCAGGGCTATGTCGAGCAGAAGAGCGGCGCGCGAGACCGGCGCGAGCGGCGGCTTTTCCTCACCGAACGCGGCGAGAAGCTCGAGCGCGACCTGACCGACCGCCAGAGCCAGCGCTTTGCGCGTGCCTATCGCGAGACCGGCGCCGAAGCGGTGGAGGGTTTCCGCAAGGTCCTGCTCGGCCTGCTCGATCCCGCGGAGAGAGCCCAGGTCGACAAGCGGATCCGCAGCGGCGGACGCTGATGGATGCCTCCCCGGACAAGCCGCACATCCTTGTGGTCGATGACGACACGCGCCTGCGCGAGCTGCTCAAGACGTTCCTGTCACGCAAGGGGTTTCGTGTCAGCGCCGCCAAGCACGCCGCCGAAGCGCGCCAGCATCTCGATGCGCTCGATTTCGACCTGATCGTCCTCGATGTCATGATGCCGGGCCAGACCGGCCTCGATTTCGCAGCCGAGTTGCGCCGGACCAACGACGTGCCGATCCTGATGCTGACGGCGATGGGCGAACCGAAGGACCGCATCGCCGGCCTCGAAAAGGGCGTCGACGACTATCTCCCCAAGCCATTCGAGGCGCGCGAGCTGCTGCTGCGCATCCAGAACGTGCTGCGCCGCGGCCGCCCGATCGCGGCGGAAGCCCCGGCCCCCGCCGATCGCAAGGTCGCGTTCGGGCCCTTCCAGTTCGATCTCGATCTCGGCGAACTCACGCAAAAGGGCAAGCGCATTCCGTTGACCGACGCGGAGATCGCACTGCTGCGCGCGCTGGCCGGTCAGCTCGGCCAGGTGCTGAGCCGCGAGGCGCTCTCCAAGACCGTCGGCAGCGACGTCAACGAACGCGCGATCGACGTGCAGGTGACGCGTCTGCGGCGCAAGATCGAGCCCGATCCCGGCTTCCCGCGCTATCTGCGCACCGTGCGCGGACAAGGCTACCGGCTGGTGGACGCGTGAATTTTTCGAAAGTCGGCGAGCTTTTCGAGAGTGTTGCGCGCTGGGCCGACCGGCATTCGCCGCAAACCCTGTTCGCGCGCGCGCTGATCATCATCGTGGTGCCGATGCTGCTGCTGCAGGCGCTGAGCGCGTGGTGGTTCTACAGCCAGCGCGGAGACAACGTGACCAACCGGCTGGCGCTGATCCTGGTGCGCGACCTGCGCACCCTGATCTCGCTGCGCGCCGACTTTCCCGATGACGAGCACAAGTCCTGGATCCTGCGCCACGCGCGCTCGGACCTGCTGATCTTCGTTGCCTTCCATACCGGAACGGTGCGCCCGTTCAGACCGCCCGAATATTTCGACATCGTGGCGCGCGAGCTGCAGGGCGCGCTCGACGCCGACCTGCACCGGCCCTACTTCCTCGACAACGACGTCGGCGGCGAACAGGTACTGATCGAGATCCAGCTTACCGACAGCGAAGTCATGCAGGTGCTGGTGCCCTACGTCCGCCTGACCTTCGGCTCGAGCTTCGCCTACGTGCTGGCCCAGGTCGGCCTGGCGCTGGTGCTGTTCGGCCTCGCCATCTGGTTCATGCGCCGCGAGCTGGTGCCGATCGAGCATCTGGGCGTGGCGGCAGATGCGCTGGGCAAGGGCCGCGACGTGCCCGACTTTGCCTTCTCCGGCGGCACGCGCGAGGTGCGCAACGCCGCCACCGCTTTCCAGACCATGAGGATCCGCCTGCAGCGCTCGCTGCAGCAGCGCACCGAGATGCTGGCCGGCGTCAGCCACGACCTGCGCACGCCGCTCACCCGCATGAAGCTCTCGCTGGCGCTGCTGGCCGAGTCGCCCGAGACCCGCGAACTGGGCGATGATGTCGTCGACATGGAGCGAATGATCGAAGGCTATCTCGCCTTTGCCCGCGGCGAGGGCGACGAGGAACCGGTACCGTCGGATCTCGGCGAGATCCTGCAGGATGTCGCCGCGGGCGCGCGCCGAGACAACGCCGACATCTCGGTCGAGACGGACGGCGACATGCATATCGAGCTGCGGCCGCTCGCCATGAAGCGCTGCCTGACCAATCTGGTCTCGAATGCGCTCCGCCACGGCAGCCGGGTTGAGCTGCGGGCCGTGCGCGGCCGCACCTCGGTGGAGATCACGGTCGACGACAACGGTCCGGGCATTCCGCCCGACAAGCACGAGGACGTGTTCCGGCCGTTCCTGCGCCTCGACGAATCGCGCAACGTCGACACCGGCGGCGTCGGCCTCGGCCTCACCATCGCGCGCGACATTGCCCGCAGCCATGGTGGCGATGTGACGCTCGACCACTCCGCGCTGGGCGGCCTGCGGGTAATCGTGCGGATTCCGATCTAGGCTTGCAGCAGCAAGGGCCGTGCGGCAGTAATAGTTAAAATCGAGAGAACCATGTCAGACACTTTGAAGTTCGTTCGTCACCCCCATCCCACGCCGACGCCCGCAGACAAGCGCGCCGCGTTGCTCGCCAACCCAGGCTTCGGTCGCGTCTTCAGCGACCATATGGTGACGATCCGGTACAGCGACGCCAAGGGCTGGCACGATGCGCGGGTCGAGCCGCGCGCGCCGATCCCGATGGATCCGGCCGCCGCCGTCCTGCACTACGCCCAGGAAATCTTCGAGGGGCTGAAGGCCTACAAGACCGCCGACGGCGGCGCCACGCTGTTCCGGCCGGCCGAGAACGCCAGGCGCTTCCAGCAGTCGGCCGAGCGGCTGGCGATGCCGAAGCTGCCGGAAGCGCTGTTCCTCGAGGCGATCGACCAGCTGGTCAACATCGACCGCGACTGGATCCCCGGCGGCGACGGCAGCCTGTACATCCGCCCCTTCATGTTCGCCAACGAGACCTTCCTCGGCGTGAAGCCCTCGTCGGACTATCTGTTCATCGTGATCGCTTCGTCGGTCGGCGCCTACTTCAAGTCGGCGACCGATGCGGTTTCGGTCTGGGTCAGCCAGGAATACACGCGCGCCGCCCCGGGCGGCACGGGCGCGGCCAAGTGCGGCGGCAACTATGCCGCCAGCCTGCTCGCCCAGGCCGAAGCCAGCAAGCACGGCTGCGACCAGGTCGTCTTCCTCGATGCCGCCGAGCGCAAGTGGATCGAGGAACTGGGCGGCATGAACGTGTTCTTCGTGTTCAACGACGGCTCGATGTCGACGCCGCCGCTCGGCACCATCCTGCCCGGCATCACGCGCGCCTCGGTGCTGACCTTGGCGAAGGACAAGGGAATCTCGGTGCGCGAGGAGAAGTATTCGTTCGATCAATGGAAGGCCGACGCCAAGAGCGGCAAGCTGCGCGAGGCCTTCGCCTGCGGCACCGCCGCGGTGCTGACGCCGATCGGTACGGTCCGCGCGCCCGACGGCGAATTCATGATCGGCAACGGCGGCTCCGGCACCCGCACCGACGAGCTGAAGAAGAGCCTGGTCGACATTCAGCGCGGTCGCGCCAGCGACCCGCACAATTGGATCCACCGCGTCTTCTAGGCTGCGCCTTAGAAGAGACGCCCGCCGTCGGGCAGCACGCGGTCCGGCGCGAACAGCACGACCGCGCCCTCGGCGTCGGGAAAGCCGAGCGTCAGTACCTCCGACATGAACTTGCCGATCTGACGCGGCGGGAAATTGACCACCGCCGCAACCTGGCGGCCAATCAGGCACTCGGGCGTGTAGTGCACGGTGATCTGCGCCGAGGATTTCTTGACCCCGATCTCGGGCCCGAAATCGATCTCGAGCCGTAGCGCGGGCTTGCGCGCGCCCTCCAACGGCTGGGCGGCGCGGATGGTGCCGACACGGATGTCGACCTTCTCGAAGTCGGCGTAGGCGATCTGGTTCATGGCGGCATCATAGCAAAGAAAAGGGGCTGCCCTTGCAGGCAGCCCCTTCTCGCCGTCGGCGCTTTGCAGCGCCTTCGGTCTTACTTCTTGGCGATCGCGGCCTTGACCTCTTCGGTCAGCTCGGCGACGCGCGCGCTCAGCGTCGCGAAAGCCTCGGTCGAGCTCTTGGTGTAGAGGTCGGCCAGCTCCTTGGTGTTCGCCACGGCGAGCTCGTAGCTCTTCTTGGCGAAGTCGATCTGCTTGGCGGCCTTCTCCTCGATGGTCGCGGCCGACATCACGTCGCTGCCGTGCTTGGAGAAGTCTTCCATGGCGGCGCGGAACATGTCGCCCTGGCGCTGCGCGATGGCCTTCATCGACTCGACGGCGGTCGTGCTGGCCGTGGTCATGGCGGCGAAGTTCTTGCGGCCGGTCTCGACCATCGACTCGACGTTCACGGTCGGGAGCTTGAACTCGCCGGCCATCTTGGTGAAGTCGAAGTCGGCGAAGGGGTTCTTGAAAGCGGTGTTGGCGTACATCGGGGGCTCCTGGGACATGAGGGTGCTGAAACTACCGCACCGCCGACGTTTATGTTGCGGTGCACAACGAGAGGCTAAATTAGGGATGCACCGCAGCAAGTCAAGTGTACTTTTGTGCATTGCACAAAATATTCACGCAGGCAGGCGAGACAGCCCGATCGCGCCGAAAATCCGTATATTTATCAAAGGTTTGAGCCCAGCGCTCCGCCGTCTTCAGCCGGCTGTCGAGGGCGGCCATGGTCTTGGAGAGGTCGGCCGACTCGTCCTCGTCGAAGACCCGGGAGACCGCCGCATAGATCGCCAGAAGGGCATTTTGCCGGACCGCGCCGGGTAATCCACGGCCGGAAATGCCGGCCGCCTCCAGCATCGCCGCCATCGAGCGCATCAGGGACGGTCCCAGGACCAAGGCCATCATCGGATCGCGCCGTCCGGCCCGGCGGATCGTGGTCGAGCGCGGCCCGATGAGGCTTCAGCGCATCGAAGCGGCGCATCAGGATATCGAACAGCCGGTCGCGCACCGTCTCCTCGGGATCGAGCGACGCCGACGTTCCCGCCAGCACCTCGCCATCGATCCGCGCCATGAAGGCCTGCACGAAGGCGAGCTTGTCGGGATAGAGACGATAGAGGTCCGCCATGCCGAGACCGGACGCGGCGCCGACGTCGCCGAGACTCACCTCGCCGTAGCCGCGCTCAGCCACCAGGCGCAGGAAGATGTCGAGAAGCTGCCCTCGCCTGTCATTGGGCATATCGCTCATCCAGCCAACTCCTGCGAGCGGCGCGACGCCGCCGCCAGCGCCTTGTCGAACACCGGCTGGATGCCGTCGCTCGCCATCAGCACTTTCAGCGCCTCGGCCGTGGTGCCGCCGGGACTGGTCACGTTGACGCGGAGCTGTGACGCGGGTTCGCTCGACTGGCGCAGCAGTTCGCCGCTGCCCGCCACCGTCGCGCGCGCGAGCTGCATCGCCATCTCGGGCGTGAGGCCGAGCTTCGCGCCCGCCGCGGCCATCGCCTCAACCAGCAGGAAGACATAGGCCGGCCCGCTCCCCGACAAGGCGGTGACGTGATCGATCAGCCCTTCGTCGTCGACCCACAGCGACTGGCCGACCGCCTCGAGCAGTTCATGGCAGCGCTTCTTCTGGGCTTCCGACACGCCCTTCGACGCCGTCGACACGGTGATGCCCTGGCGTACCGCCGCCGGCGTGTTGGGCATGGCGCGCACGACCTTCGCGCCCGCGCCTAAATGTCCGGCGAAATATTTCAGCGTCTTGCCTGCTGCGATCGAGAGGAACACCGACCCTTTATCCGCAAAGCGCTTGAGGTCCGGCAGCACTTCATCCATCGACTGCGGCTTCACCGCCAGCACGACGATCTCGGGCGTCTCGCCGACCTCGCTCGACGACGCCACGCCTTTCAGCCCGGGCTTCCTGGGCCGCAACGCCTCGGCCGGTTCGGCCACGATCACGTCGCTTGCCGCCAGCCCGCGCGCCAACCAGCCGTCGAGCATGGCGCCGCCCATCTTGCCGCATCCAACCAGCAGGAGCTTGCCCATCAGTCTCTCCTACAGTCCCTTGAACTTCGCAGGCCGCTTGTCGCGGAAGGCGGCGCTGCCTTCCTTGCGGTCGGCGCTGTTGGCGATCTGCTCGAGCTTGAAGCGCTCGGGAACGAAGACCTCGGCCGGCCCCTTCGGCAGGGTCTGGTTGGCGAAGTCGCGCAAGGTGCGGATTACCAGTGGCGCGGACTGGGCGATAACGCTGGCCATGCGGCGCGCCTCCTTGCGCTCCTCGCCGAGCGGCACGACCTTGTTCACGAAGCCCACGTCGTAGGCGCGTTTGGCCGAGATCTCCTCGCCGAGCAGCAGCAACTCCATCGCCACTTTATGCGGCATGCGCGAGACGATGCCCGGCATCAACCCGCCGAACACGCCGACCTTGGCTTCGGGATACATGAACTTGGTCGTGTCGGCCGAGACCATCAGGTCGCACGTCATGACCAGGCAGATGCCGCCGCCGATCACCCAGCCCTGGGTCGCGGCGACCACCGGCTTGGTGAGCTTGTAGGACACGTCGGGTACCGCCTTCCACATCGCGGCCGGCGGATCCTTGAGGTCGGCGCCGACGCAGAATGCCGGTCCGTCGGCCTGCAGCACCGCCACCAGATCGTCGCCCGACTCGAAGGCACGGTAGGCATCGTACAGTCCGTCGCACAGCTCCTGGGTCAGGGCATTGCGCTTCTCGGCGCGCGCCATCGTGATGGTCGTGATGCCTTCGCTCGATTCGACATTGACCAGACCCATTCTACTTCCTCCAACGTTCTTTGACCGGATCGTATCAGCCGCCCATACTTGTCGCATCAGGAGTCACCCCATGCAGACCCGCAATCCTTTCATCGACGACCTCGCCAAGATGGCAAATGGCGCCATGGGCGCGCTGACCGGCGTGAAGGACGAAGTCGAGAACCGCGTGCGCGACCAGATCGCCAAAATCCTGGACGGCATGGATATTCCGCGCCGCGACGAGTTCGACGCCGTCAAGGCCATGGCCGCCAAGGCGCGCGAGGAGAACGAGGAGCTGAAGCAGCAGCTCGCCGAGCTTCAGGCGAAACTCGCGGACAAATAGGCGATGAGGGTCGGTGTCGAGGTCGGCGGCACTTTCACCGACCTGGTCGCGGTCGAGGGCGGCCGGATCGTCGTCACCAAGGTGCCGAGCACGCCGAAGAGTCCCGACATCGGCGCATTCGACGCGCTCACCGCCTCCGGCATCGATCTCTCGACCATCGAGGATCTCGGTCACGGCTCTACCGTCGCCACCAACGCCGTGCTCGAACACAAGGGGGCGGCCGTTGCCTTCATCGCCACGCACGGCTTCCGCGACCTGCTGTTCATGCAGCGTCACGACCGGCGCAACATCTACGACCTGTTCTACGCCAAGCCTTCACCGCCGGTGCGACGCAAGGATTGCTTCGAGGCGACCGAACGATTGAGCGCCGATGGCTCGATCGTCACGCCGCTCGATGAGACGAAAGTGCGCGCCGACCTGCTGCCCGCCCTGACGGCCGGCAGCTATCGCACCGTCGCGATCTGCCTTCTCAACGCCTACGCCAATCCCGCGCACGAGAAGCGACTGGCGGCAATGATCGCCGAAGCGCTGCCCGGTGTGCTGGTCACCTGCAGCCACCAGGTGGCGCGCGAGTTCCGCGAATTCGAACGTGCCTCGACCACGCTGCTCTCCGCCTACGTGCAGCCGGTGATCGACGGCTACCTGCACCGCTTCGAGAGAAAGCTGGCCGACGCCGGCTTCACCGGGCGCTTCACCGTGATGCAGAGCAACGGCGGCCGCCTGCCCGCCTCGGCGATGCGCAGCAGCGCGATCACCGCGCTCTACTCCGGACCGGCCGCCGGCGTGGTCGGCGCGACGCGCCAGGCCGCGCGCTCGGGCTACCGGGATCTGATCACCTTCGACATGGGCGGCACCTCGACCGACGTTTGCCTGGTCCAGGACGGCTGCCCCTTGCTCGCCTCCGAGAGCGAGATCGACGGGCTGCCGATCCGCACGCCGGTGCTCGACATCGTTTCCGTCGGTGCCGGCGGCGGCTCGATCGCCTGGGTCGACGATGGCGGCATGCTGAGGGTTGGCCCACAGAGCGCCGGCGCCGATCCAGGCCCCGCCTGTTACGGCAAAGGCGGCACCGAGCCCGCGACGACCGATGCGCATGTCGTGATCGGCACGATCCGGCCGGCGGCCTTCCTGGGCGGCCGCATGACCCTCGACGCCGAGGCGGCGAAGCGTTCCTTTGCGGCCATCGCCCAGCGCTTCAAGCTGTCGCCCGAGCAGGCCGCCGCCTCTGCGCTTCAGCTGGCCGATGCCAACATCGTGCGCGCGATCCAGCTGGTCTCGACCGAGCGCGGCCGCGATCCGCGTGACTACGCTCTGGTGCCGTTCGGCGGCGCGGGGCCGCTGCATGCGGCGCGCATCGCCGAGGAGCTCGGCATCTCGACCATCGTCGTGCCGCCCAATGCCGGCGTGATCTCGGCCTATGGGCTGGTCGCATCCGACTACACCAAGTTCGACGCCGTCACGCGCAAGATGAGGCTCGACGAGGGTACCGCAAAGGAAGCCGGCAAGACGTTCGGCGAGATGCGCGCGCGGCTGGCGGCACAGTTCGCCGACATGAAGCTGCCGGGCGAGCTCGTCTACACCCACACGCTCGACATGCGCTTCGTCGGCCAGGCCTTCGAGGTCGGCGTCGAGCTCCCTGCCGGCAGGCTCGACAAGCTCGATGCGCCCTATCTCTCGGAGCTGTTCGCCGACGCCCATCATCGCACCTTCATGCACGGCGCCAATCTCGACCGTCCCGTGGAGATCGTGACCCTGCGCGTGGGCGCCACCCTGCCGATCGGCCAGGCACCCAGGCTCGACCGCGAGAAACTGGCGGCCCGTGCCCCGGACCAGGCGAAGATCTTCCACGGCGAGGCCTGGCTCGACTGCGAGCGCCATACCGCCGAAGCGCTGACCCCGGGCCAGAAGATCGCGGGCCCCGCCGTGGTCGAAGGCCATACCGCCACGACCTGGGTGGCGCCGGGCTGGACAGCGGAACTCGACCCGTCAGACAATCTCATCCTGCGGAGAAGCGCATGAGCGAGTTGAGCCCGATCGACTATGCCGTGATCAGCCAGGCGCTGATCGCCTCGGCGCGCGAGATGGGCGTGAAGCTGATCCGCTCGGCCTATTCGACGATCCTGCGCGAGGCGCGCGACGGCTCGGCCGGCCTGATGGACCGCAACGGCAACACGGTGGCGCAGGCCGAGCTGATCCCGATGCAGCTGGGCCCTATCGGCGAGACCCTGCGCGCCTGCCTGAAGCGCTATCCGGTCGAGACGCTGAAGGAAGGCGACTTCCTGATCAACAACGACCCGTTCGAGGGTGGCCAGCATATTCCGGACGTCTTCATCTTCACGCCGATCTTCGTCGGCGGTCGCATCGTGGGCTTCGGCGCCTCGGTCGCGCACCATCTCGATCTTGGCGGCGGCGCGCCCGGCCTCAACATCCACGCCTCGGACGTCTACCAGGAGGGCTTGCGCTTCCCGCCCAGCAAGTACGACTTCCAGCGCGACTGGAACGGCGGCTCGTTCGAGCGCCTCGTGACGGCCAACGTGCGCGTGCCCGACCTCACCATCGGCGACTTCAACGCGCAGTTCGCCGCCAACGCAATCGGCGTGATGCGGGTGAAACAGCTTTGCGAGCGCTACGGCGCGGCCAAGGTCGAGGCCGCGATGCAGGAGATGCAGGACTACTCCGAGCGCCGCGTGCGCGCAGCGATCGCCAAGGCACCCAAGGGAGTGTTCTACGGCGAGGATGCCATCGACGACGACGGGCTTACTGACGAGCCGCTGGTCATCAAGGCCAAGGTCACGATCGCCGAAGACTCCGTCGAGATCGACTTCGAAGGCACCTGCGGACAGGTCAAGCGCAACCTCAACTGCCCCTACTCGAGCACGTTGTCGGCAGCATTGAGCTGTGTGAAGTCGGTGCTGACCAGCCCGGACATCCCCTACAACGAGGGCATGGCGCGGCCGGTGCGCATCAAGGTGCCATACGGCTCGCTTTTGAACCCGCGCCATCCGGCGCCGGTACGGGCGCGCATGATCCCGGCCTATCGCGTGTTCAACGCGGTGATGAAGGCGCTGGCGCAGGCCCTGCCCGAGCAGGTGATCGCCACCGGATTCGACTGCACCACGGCGTTCTGCCTCAGCCGGCTGGGCGAAAAGGGCTACAGCGTCTATCTTGAGATCTTCGGCGGCGGCTACGGCGCCTCGAAGGGCGCCGACGGCTGCGACGCCGTCAACTCGCCGCTCAGCAACTGCTCCAACGCGCCGGTCAAGTCGCTCGACATCGACTACGACTTCTTCCGCATCGTCGGCTACGAGCTGGCGCCCGATTCGTTTGGCCTCGGCGCCCGGCGCGGCGGCGCGGGCTTCACGCGACGCTGCGAGATCTTGGCCGACGACGTGCAGCTCGCCATCTACTCCGACCGCTTCCGTCTTGCGCCCCAGGGCCTGCTCGGCGGCGAACCCGGCCAGCGCGGCTACTGCCGGATCCATCGCGCCAATGGCACAACGGAGGAATTGCGCAGCAAGGCCGCCGTCGACCTTGGCAAGGGCGACATCGTCGAGATGTTCGTGGGCGGCGGCGCGGGCTTCGGCCGAATCAGCGAGCGCCCCGACGCGATGATCGACCGCGACCTGGCCGACGGCCTGCTGACACGCGATCCGCGCAACGCGCGGAAGCTGGCGGCGGAGTAATTCCGCCATCAGGGCCTCCCATTAAACAAACGGCTATTTAATGGGAGCAACTGCCGGGCTTTTTCATCCGGGATTCCGGAAACCAGACATTTCAGAGACTTAACGCCGATTTCCGGAACGTTCCGGAATTCCGGAAGCGCCGCGCCCAACGGGCAAATCACGATGGCGGAGTGGACGCATGTCATTGACAGAATATATTGCATAATACGCAACTACTGTCAATGCGAAAATCGCTTCTGCGTCGTCCTGAGCATCACTCGTAACCCGCGCCAGGCTCAATAAGAGAAGGGCTTGTCTTCGTCGCTGCGGCCGCGCGCGAAGATTTCCAGCGCGTCGGGGCGCTCCCAGACGATCTCGAGCAGGTTCCTGTCGGGATCGTGGAAATAGAGGCTCTTCTGGCTGCCGTGATCGATGGCACGCAGGATCGCCACGCCGGCCTGCTTCAGCGCATGCCAGGCATCGCGCAGATCGTCCTCGGTCTCGACGGCGAACGCGGTGTGCCGGACGCCCAGCGCATTCGTGCCGGCGGGCTCGGCATCGGGCGCTGCGAGCGCCTGGGGATCGGTGCATTGGAAGAGGTCGAGCGTGTTGCCGTGTCCGCCGATCGACAGGAAAACGCCGCCATGCTCGGGGTCCTGCTCGAGCAGCCTGAAGCCCAGGATGCGCGTGTAGAAATCCTTCGACCGCTCGACGTCGCGCACGGAGAAGAGGACATGGCCAAGACGCTGCAGCTTGATCATTCGCCGATCCTTTCGCGGCCCAACCTGCGCCTACGCCCCGACAGACATCAAGTAGAGATCGCTTGCCTCCTTCGTCACCTTCCCGGCCTTGCCGTTGGCGATGTGGCGGCAGTCGACCTCGGCAAGGGCGACCTCGTCGAAATGTTCGTGGCCGCCGGCGCAGGCTTCGGCCGGATCAGCAAGCACCCCCATCGCAATCTCGCCGACGGGCTCCTCACCCGCGATCCGCGCGCAAGCTGGCGGCGGAATAGTCAGACGCCAAATCCGCCCCCGGGGATCTCGATCTCCAGGATGACCGGATAGTGATCCGATCCGGTCGCGTCGTTATCGATGCGCATGCCCCGTACGTGGCGCGCCAGGGAAAGCGTGATGAACATGTAGTCGATGCGGGCCGGCCCGGAGAAAGGACCATCAACGTTCACGCCCTCGGACTCCTTGTGGCCCGCGACGACCCAGGCATCGCTGAATCTCGCCCGAAAGCGCGCATATTCCGATTTTGAATATCTGAAGTTCATGTCGCCCATGACGAACGCAGGTTCGATGACCAATTTCATCAACTCGTCGATCTGCGCCATCCGCGCCTCGGAGGACACGTCGGAGAGATGCGCCATGTAGAGGCGTAGCGGCCCGGCCGGCGTCGCCACGACGGCCTCGCTCGCCCGGCCAGCGGCGAACATGCGGTTCGATTCGATCGGCCAGCAACTCGCCACCATCGGATCGAGGCCGGGACATAATGGTACCCAAGGCGCCTCGCGAGCGCGGCCGCCTGATCTCCGCTCCGATCCACTTCCTGAAAGGCCACGATGTCGGCGCCTCTCACCTCACGTACAATTCGGTCGAGGTCGACCCGCATGTCACGACCGCGTCCGGCCTGGACGTTGTAGCTGGCGATGGTCAGGCGGCGCCGGTTGCCGGAGGCGCACCCCGCCGTGTCGACCAGCGCCACGGCGCCGGCGGCATATAGCAGGCGGCGGCGCCCCAGCACGCTAAAGCGCCGCGACCGACTTCAGATAGAGATCGCTCGCTTCCTTCGTCACCTTGCCGGCTGTCCCATTGGCGATCAGACGCCCGTCGACCTTGGTCACCGGCGTCACGCCGCCCAGCGTTCCCGTCACGAATGCTTCGTCAGCCGAATAGACCTGCGAGAGAGTGAAGTCGCATTCCTTCGCGACGTTGCCTGCCGCGCGCCAGGCGTCGATCACGTTGGCCTGCGTCACGCCCTTGAAGCTGTAGAGGCTGGTCGAGGTCCAGATCTCGCGTCCGCGCACGATGAAGAAGTTGGTCGAATTGCACGAGGCCACGAAGCCGCGCGGATCGAGCATCAGCGCCTCGTCGGCGCCGGCCTTGATCGCCTGGATCAGTGCCTGGATGAGGTTGAGCCGGGAGTGCGAGTTGAGGCGCAGGTCGAACTGGTCGGGGCCGGTCGTGCGGAAGGTCGAGGTGAAGAGCGCGTAGCCGCTGGGCCTTGGCTTCGGGGATCGGCGTCTTGTACTCGGCCACGATCACGATCGTGGCCTTGCCGATCACGAAGCGCGGGTCCTGATTGGGCGTCTTCTTGAGCCCGCGCGTCACCATCAGGCGCAGATGCGCGCCGTCTTTCATGCCGTTCCTGTCGAGCGTGTCCTGGATCGCCTTGATCACGCCCGCGCGGTCGAGGCCGATATCGAGATCGATCATGCGCGCGCCTTCGAACAGCCGGTCCATGTGCGCATCGAGGCTGATCAGCCTGCCCTTCACGAGACGCAATCCCTCCCACACGCCGTCACCCAGCGCGAAGCCTGAATCGAAGACCGAGACCATGGCCTTGTCGCGCGGGAAGAAGTTGCCGTTCACATAGACCTGTACCTGGTCGTTGCGCGCATCGGCCATGTAGGCCTGGGCGCTGGCTTGCTCGCTGGTCATTGAATGCTTCCTTCCACTTAGTCCGGGCGCTTCCATACGCACAGTGTCATCCCGAGCGCAGCGAGGGACCTTCGAGTGCCTGCGGCGCAAAGGTCCCTCGCTGCGCTCGGGATGACAGTTTTGTCGACATAATCGCGGTGCGCCCTGTTCAAAAGCTGAATTGCCGGTGGCTGGCGAGGAAGGCGCGCGTGCGTTCTTCCCGCGGGTTCTTGAGGATCTGGTCGGGCGTGCCCTGTTCGAGGATGCGGCCGTCGGCCAGGAAGATCACGCGCGTGGCGACGTGATAGGCGAAGCCCAGCTCGTGGGTGACCAGCAGCATGGTGCGGCCCTCATCGGCGAGCGAGCGGATCATCGTCAGCACTTCGCCCACCAGCTCGGGATCGAGAGCCGAGGTGGGCTCGTCGAACAGCAGCATCTCGGGATCCATGGCGAGCGCGCGGGCGATGGCGACGCGCTGCTTCTGGCCGCCCGACAGATGCGCGGGCCAGGTGTCGGCCTTGTCGGCGAGGCCGACCCTCGCCAGCTCCTTCTCCGCGCGGGCGCGGGCCTCGGGTTTCGACTGGCGGCGCACGGTGCGCAGGCCTTCCATCACGTTGCCGGCGGCCGTCATGTGCGGGAAGAGGTTGAACTGCTGGAACACCATGCCGATCCGCTGGCGCACCAGGGTCAGCTCGCTCTCGCGGCCGGCCGACGGTCCTGCCGTCGAGGGTCACGGTGCCGGCGTCGGGCATTTCCATGAAGTTGAGGCAGCGCAGCAAGGTCGACTTGCCGGAGCCCGAGGCGCCCAGGATGGCGATGCGCTCGCCCTGGCTCGACGTCGAGGTCGATGCCGCGCAGCACCTCGTTGCTGCCGAAGCGCTTGGCGAGACCGCGCACGCTGAGCAGGCTCATTCGCCGCGTCCCAGCCGGCGCTCCAGCACGTAGGTGAACTGCACCAGCGGCCAGAGGAAGACGAAGAAGATCACGGCCACCGCGGTATAGGCCTCGATCGGGTTGAAATTCAGGGAGGCGATCAGCTTGCCCTGCTGCAGCAGCTCGACATAGGCCACGGCCGAGGCGAGCGTCGACATCTTGAAGATCTCGATGGCGCGGTTGGTGAGCGCGGGCAGCATGCGGCGGATGGCTTGCGGCAGGATGATGCGGCGCATCGCCTGGCCAAAGCCCATGCCCAGCGCCCGCGCGCCGTCCCATTGGCCGCGCTCGATCGACTGGATGCCGCCGCGATAGATCTCCGCCGAGAAAGCGGCAGAGTTGAGGGAAATGCCGAGCGCCGCCGCCGCCAGCGGGCTGATGGTGAAGGGCAGCAGGATCGGCAGCGCGAAGTAGAACCACAGGATCTGGACCAGCACCGGCGTGTTGCGGAAGAACTCGACGAAGGCGGTCGCGGGCCAATAGAGCCACTCGGGTGCGGGCGTAGCGGCCAAGGCCGACCACGAGGCCGAGGCCGAGGCCGCAGACCAGGCAGATCGCGAAGATGCGCAGGGTGCCGGCGGCGCCCGCCAGCAGCGCGTCGGTATTGTCGAAGACGGAGGCGAAATCCCACTTCATCAGTGGACCGTGCTTTCGCCGCTGACCGCCAGCCGTCGCTCGAGCTGGCGCGCCAGCAGGCTCACGGCAAAGATCACGGCGAAGTAGATCAGCGCCACGACCGTGAAGGTTTCCAGCGGCCTGAAGGTCTTCTGCGAGATCTCGTTGGCCTGGAACAGCAGGTCTGCGTAGGCGATGGTCGCGACCAGCGTCGTGGTCTTCATCAGCTCGATCGAGCGTTCGAGGAAGGCCGGGATCATGCGCTTGATCGCCTGCGGCAGGATGATGCGCCCCATCGCCTGCGCGTGGTTCATGCCGATGGCGCTGGCGCCGTCCCACTGGCCGCGCTCGATCGACTGGATGCCGGCGCGGAAGACCTCGGCGAAGAAGGCGCCCGACTGGATCGAGAAGGTCACGACAGCCGCCATAAACGGCGTCATCTCGATGCCGGCGATCAGGGGCAAGGCGAAGAACATCCAGAAGAGCTGGACCAGCGGCGGCGTGGTGCGGAAGACCTCGATGATGAAGCCCGCCGGCACCGACAGAAACGGCCGCGGTGACAACCGCATCAGTGCGAACGCCAGCCCCAGCACGAGACCGCCGCCCAACGACACGCCGGTGATCCTGAGCGTGTTCACGAGGCCTTGCGCCAACAACGGCGCATTGGCCACGACCGGCGTGAAGTCCCATTGGTACGCCACGGACGGAGTCCGCTACGCGCCCCACCTCACCCTGAGGAGCGAGCGCAGCGAGCGTCTCGAAGGGTGGGCCACGGCAAGGTGCGTGTTGCCGACCCTTCGAGACGCGGCCCTGCGGGCCGCTCCTCAGGGTGAGGTGAGCGAGTTGCGCCAGCATGGAACGCCGGCGGTTAGAGCATTTCCTTCATGATCGGCGGCGCGAGCTTGGGATCGAGGCCGAAGTCCTTGAGCGCCTGCTCGTACCATTTCTGCGTCTGGCCACTCTTGTAGTACTCGGTGAGCTGCGCGTTTACCCAGGCGACGAACTCGGTGTCGCCCTTGCGCAGGGCCGTGCTCGAGGGCTGCGACTGCGCCGGCGTCGGCACGATGAGCTTTCCCTTGCCGAGCTTCTGGCGTGCCGCCAACAGCGGCGGATGGAACAGGCAAACGGCATCGACCCGGCCCGACTGGAACGCCGCGATCGCGGCGGCATTGTCGGGGAAGCGCTGGATGTCGGCCTTGGGCGTATGCTCGGTGACGAACTTGTCCATCGACGAGGCCTGCGGCACGGCGATTCGCACAGCCGCCTTGTTGAGGTCCTCCCATGTCTTGGCCGCCAGGTCGTCCTTGGCGAGGATGGCCAGCGAGTAATAGAGCAGCGGCGCCTCGGGGAAATCGACTGCCTGCTTGCGCTCAGGCGTCGCGTCGATGGTGAACATGATGTCGATCTTGTCCCCCTGCAGGGCGGCGATCGAATTGCCCCAGCTCACCTCGACGGTCTCCATCTTGACGCCGAGCTTGTCGGCCATCGCCTTGCCCATCGAGATACCCAGACCCGAATTCCATTCACCGGTTTTCGGATCCTTGGAGAACCATGGCGGCGCCTGGGTGACGCCGACGCGGAACGTGCCGCGCTTCTTTGCCTCCTCGATGGTGCCGTCGGCGCGCGCGGCGAACGGCATGGCGAGCACGCCGGTACCGGCAGCCATGATGGATAGCAATGAGCGGCGATTGATGGTCATGTGATGTCTCCCCTTTTCGACTTCCCCGAAGATGTCGGCACCGAGCGCAGGAAGCGCTCGGTGGTTTCCTTGCCGCGGCTCATGTGCTGGGCGATCTCTGCCCGCATCGTGGCGAGATCGCCGCCGAGCGCTGCTTCGATGTAACTGTCGTGACTGTCGCGGCGCGGGCCCCGGCGGCCGTGGGCGCGATGGTGGGCCGCCCAATAGAGTTGCAGGCGGCCGCGCAGCCCGTGCCAGGCGCGCTGCAGCAGGCGATGCCCGCTCGTCTCGTAGACCAGACCATGGAACTCGAGTTCCGCCAGGATGCTGGCCCGGTCGTCGCCGGAATCGATGGTGGCGATCAGCCTGTCGTTGCGCCGCTGCAACTCGCTGCGGAAGCGAATGTCGCGATTCTCCCAGACCTGCTCGAAGGCGAAGGTCTCCAGAGCCGTACGCATTGAATAGATCTCGTGCACGTCGCCGACCGACAGGGGCGCCACGCGAGTGCCGGTGTATGGCACCGTCACCACCAGCCCTTCCTCGATCAGCTGTCGCAGCGCCTCGCGCAACGGACCTCGGCTGACGTCGAACTCGTGGCTCAGCGCCGTCTCGACCAGCGGTGCGCCGGGCGCAATGTCACCCGCGAGAATCGCCGTCCGAAGCCGTTCGGCCACGCGGGCGCGCAACGTACTCTTGGGGACAGGATCGAGGAGTTGGATTTCCGGCATCTGGTCGATTGTCGACAATCTTGCCGTCGTCAGGCGCGCGCTTGCAAGCGATGGCGCGGAAAACCCGTCAAATCGCGCTCCAAGAGAGGCGATTGCCTTGATCGCGGGCAAATTGGCTCGATTCGGCAGGCGAAATTCCGCGAACTCGAATCTGAGCGCTGGGGATTAAATTCATGGAATCGCTAACTCTTTTCCATATTCAAGCCTGATTTCTTATTGCAGAGCAACTCTCCCTTGTGGCAGGCTACGGCTTGTGGGTAGTTGGGTACCCACCACGATATGTCGACCGCCGCGTCAAGAATGGTTCTCCCAGGAACTGCACAGCGGAAGGTTGGGGAGTGGGTGGATGGCGTTATCGCGACACGAGCGGATCAGACACAAAGCCGATCTGAACCCACTCGAACTGATCGAGAAAGTCGTCTCCGCCAATGATTGGCCGTTCGATCGAACATCGGACCGCGAAATCGCGGTCGAGGTCGCCGGACGGTGGTGCGACTATCGCATGTTCTTCAGCTGGCGGGACGATGTCGAGGCGCTGCATTTCACCTGCGCCTATGACGTGCGCATTCCCAGCGAACGCCATTCCGACATCCATGGCCTGCTGGCCCTGATCAACGAAAAGATGTGGCTCGGCCACTTCGACCTGTGGACCGAGGAAGGCCTGCCGATGTTCCGGCATGCCATCCCGCTGCGCGGCACCGAAGGCCTGCGCCACGAGCAGTTGAACGACCTCGTCGAGGTGGCGATCACCGAGAGCGAGCGCTTCTATCCCGCCTTCCAGTATGTCGTGTGGGCCGGCAAGTCGCCGGCCGACGCGCTGACCGCCGCCATCCTCGAGACCGTCGGCGAAGCCTGAGCCGACTGCGAAAAAGGACCCTCCGACGCCCCCTCTGTAAGACCAAAAACGCTACTGTTCGGATCGTCCTCCAGCGGCGCCGTCTCCTCCAGGGACGGCGCCGCGACCAATTTGCAGGGTTGGCGAGGCGCCTGATCTTCCGGCGCGATTGCGGGCTATAACCGTCGCCGGCCATGACCCCCCTGCTCATTCCCTATCCCGAGATCGATCCCGTGCTGCTGCAGCTCGGGCCCTTCGCCATCCGGTGGTACGCGCTGGCCTACATCGCCGGCCTGATCATCGGCTGGCGGATCATGCGCCGCGTCTGCCAGCAGCCGCCGGCGATCCTGTCGCCCGAGAAGATCGACGATTTCCTGCTGTGGGCCGCGCTGGGCGTGATCCTGGGCGGCCGCATCGGCTACGTGCTGTTCTACAAGCCCGTCGAGTTCCTGCACGATCCCCGGCAGATCCTGCTGATCTGGGAAGGCGGCATGTCCTTCCACGGCGGATTGCTGGGTGTCATCACCGCGATCATCGCCTTTGCGCTGCGCAACCGGATCAGCCCGTTCATGCTTTCCGATCTGGTGTCGATCGTGGCGCCGATCGGGCTGTTCTTCGGCCGTCTCGCCAACTTCATCAACGGAGAGCTGTGGGGCCGGGCCAGCGACGTGCCGTGGGCGATGATCTTCCCGCGCGGCGGGCCGATCCCGCGCCATCCCAGCCAGCTCTACCAGGCCTTCTTCGAGGGCGTCCTGCTGTTCGCGCTCGTCAACCTCGTGTGGCGCACCACCGATGGCCGGCGCCGCCCGGGCCTGCTGACCGGCGTGTTCTGCGCCGGCTACGGCGTGGCGCGCATCGCCGGCGAGTTCTTCCGCGAGCCCGACTCCTTCCTGGGCTTCATCCTGGGCACCGACTGGCTCAGCATGGGCATGGTGTTGTCGCTGCCGATGCTGCTGTTCGGCGCGGCGCTCATCGTGCGCGCCTGCCGCCGGCCGCCCATCAGCACGACACACGTTCCGTGACGACGGAACTTGGCCGCCGCATCGCCCGACGCATCGCGATCGCCGGCCCGATCTCGGTTGCCGACTTCATGGCCGAGGCGCTCGGTCATCCGACCCTGGGCTACTACCGCCGCGCCCAGCCGCTGGGCGCCGCCGGTGACTTCACGACCGCGCCGGAGATCTCGCAGATGTTCGGCGAGCTTGTCGGCGCGTGGCTGGCCGAGCGCTGGCAGGCGATGGGACGGCCCAGGCCCGTGCGCCTCGTGGAACTGGGGCCCGGCCGCGGCACGCTGATGGCCGATGCGCTGCGCGCGACGCGCGGCGTGCCGGGCTTCCACGCCGCGCTCGTCCTCCATCTCGTGGAGACCAACGAGACGCTGGAGGCGCGACAGGCGGTGGCCTTGTCGAGCTTCAAGCCAAGCTGGCACGAGCGCTTCGACCAGGTGCCGCCGGGACCGCTGCTGCTGGTCGCCAACGAATTCCTCGACGCCCTGCCGGTGCGCCAGTTCCATCGCACCGCCCGCGGCTGGAGCGAACGCATGGTGGGTCTCGCCGCCGACGGCAAGTCGCTGGTCTTCGCGCTGGCGCCGGGATCGACGCCGTTTGCCGCCTTCCTGCCCGAGGCGACGGAAGGTGCGGAAGCGGAGCTCAGCGAGCAGGGCCGCGCGCTCGCCGCCGCCATCGGCGCCCGGGTCGCCCGCGACGGCGGCTGGGCGCTGCTGATCGACTACGGCCGCGACGTCGCGGGGCCGGGCTCGTCCCTCCAGGCGGTGCGCGGCCATCGCGGCGCCGATGTCCTCGATCGGCCGGGCGAGACCGACCTCAGCGCCCATGTCGACTTCGCAGCACTCGCCGCGGCCGCCACCGCCTCGGCGGCGCGCGTCTTCGGGCCGGTGGGCCAGGGTGAGTTCCTGAAGCGTCTGGGAATCGTCGAGCGCGCCGAGATGCTGGCGAAGGGTGCGTCGCCGACGCAGCGCCATGCCGTCGACGCAGGCCTGCAGCGCTTGATCGGCTCCGACCAAATGGGCACCTTGTTCCGCGTCATGGCGGTGGGCGACGACAGAAGCGCCGCGCCGGCAGGTTTTTCAGCAGGTTTTTCGGACGCGACATGATCCCAGGCATGATCGAGGCACCGGCGCTCGCCCAGCTCCCCGGCGTGCAGCATCGCTTCTTCACTCGCAAGGGCGGCGTCAGCGCCGGACTCTATTCGTCGCTGAACTGCGGTTACGGTTCGGGCGACAGTCCCGACAACGTGCGCGAGAACCGCCGCCGCGTCGCTCATACTTTTGGTCTCGACGAGCCGGACCTTCTCACCCTCTACCAGATCCATTCGACGGAAGTGCTGACCGTCGGCGCCGAGCGCTGGAAGTCGCCCGGCGCGCCCAAAGCCGACGGGCTCGTCACCGACCGGCCGGGCGTCGTACTGGGCGTGATGGCGGCGGACTGCGCACCGGTCCTGCTGGCCGACGCGGACGCCAGCGTGATCGGCGCGGCGCATGCCGGCTGGAAGGGGGCACTGGGCGGCGTCGTCGAAGCCACGATCGCGGCAATGGAAAAGCTCGGCGCGCGGCGCGAGCGCCTCAAGGTCGTGATCGGTCCCTGCATCGGTCGCAATTCCTACGAAGTCGGGCCGGAGTTTCCCGCGCCGTTCCTGGCGCAGGACGAGGCCAACGCGACCTTCTTCAGGCCTTCGCCGCGCACCGGCCATTTCATCTTCGATCTCGCGGGCTATCTGGTGCGCCGCATCGCGAGCGCCGGCGTCGCCGCCACCGCGACTGGCCACGACACGCTGGCCGCTACCGACGATTTCTTCTCCTATCGGCGCAACACGCTCGACGGCGTGCGCGACTACGGCCGGGGCCTGTCGGCGATCGCCCTGGAGAAGTGACGTGCCTTATTTCGTCATCCTGGTGTTCTTCTGCCTGCTTGGCCTGATCGCGACATGCGCGTTGGTTTGATTGCGCTCCTCGCGCTGGTGCTGGCGGGCTGCATGAGCACGCCGCATCCTTTCGAGCACGACAGCTCGGACGCGTCCTCCAGCCGCCTGGAGCGGCCGGCACGCGCTGCTGCCGACGTCACCATCGAGCTGCCGGCCAACATGCCGCAACAGCTGGCCGAACGCCTCGCCGCAGCGCTTGCGATCGAACTGCAGGACTACGGCATCGTGGCGGTGTTGCAGCCTGCGCGGGCGCCACTCAAGATCACCGGCGCGATGACGACGCGCGATTCAGACCTCGGGTCGGGCATCGAGATCGCCGTCGACTGGTACCTGCTCTCCGGCGGCAAGATGCAGGGCCCGGTCGTCAGCAAGACCGTCTCCCAGCCCAACGACTATGCCGCGGCCAGCGATGCGCTGGTGTCGCGCATGGCCCAGCAGGCGGCCCCGCGGGTCGCCACCCTGATGGGGAAGACGCCCGGCGGCGCCCGCTCGATCGGCGCGATCGCCGCCGGCGTCACCATGCCCCAGGGACCGCCAGATCCGGCAGCCCAGGCGGCTGCGGCGACGCCCGGCGTCCCGCCCGACACCAAGGGCGGCCCGCCGCCGCCGCCGCCACCGCCGCAGATCAAGGTCATGGTGGCGCCGATCACCGGCGCGCCGTCGGACGGCAACAAGCAGCTTTTCTCCGGCATGCGCCGTGCGCTCGGCTCGAGCAAGATCGTGGTGATCGACAAGGGTGGCAACGACACCTTCACGGTGTCGGGCGCGGTCAGCCTGGCGCCGATCGACGATCACTCCGTGCAGCTCACGATCAAGTGGACCCTCAAGGATCCCGGCGGCAAGGAGGTCGGCAACGTCGAGCAGACCAATCCCGTGCCGGCCGCTGCGACGCGCGGCAGCTGGGTGGGCTTCGGCGACATCGTCGCTTCGGCCGCCGTCGACGGCGTCCTCGAACTGCTCGAAAAGGCGCTCGGCAAGTCACGCTAGCTGCCGCTTCGCGCTGGCCCCGCGGGCCTTCGCCCGGGCTAAATCGGCTTGTCACAGGGGGGCCCGGGACTGCTACTGTCGGCTGGGGTCGGCTCGATTTTTGCAGAGACAACGGGGACAAGGGAGACACGGTTCATGTTCGATTTCCGGAAGTCGGTCGTGGCATTGGCCATGACTGCCAGTGTCGGCGGCCTGCTGGGCGCCGCGGCGGTGCCGGCTCAGGCGCAGACCATCAAGGCGGTCATGCACTCGGACGTGAAGATCCTCGATCCGATCTGGACCACCGCCTACATCCAGCGGAACTTCGGCTACATGGTGTGGGACACGCTCTTCGCCATGGACGAGAAGTTCGAGGTCAAGCCGCAGATGGTCGACAAGTTCGACGTCTCCGCCGACAAGCTCACCTGGACCTTCATCTTGCGCGATGGCCTGGTGTGGTCGGACGGCAAGCCAGTCACCTCCGAAGACTGTATCGCCTCGATCAAGCGCTGGGCGGCCCGCGATTCGATGGGCCAGAAGATGCTGGGCTCGGTCGCCGACTTCGAAAAGGTCGACGACAAGACCTTCAAGATGAAGATGAAGGAACCCTACGGCCTGGTCCTGCAGTCGCTCGGCAAGCCATCGTCGAACGTGCCGTTCATGATGCCGAAGCACACCGCCGAAACCGACCCGATGCAGCAGATCAAGGTCGAGGACGTGATCGGCTCCGGCCCGTTCCTGTTTGTCGCCAGCGAATGGAAGCCGGGCGAGAAGGTCGTGTTCATCAAGAATCCCAAGTACAAGCCGCGCAGCGAGCCGGCCTCCGGTCTCGCCGGTGGCAAGGTCGTCAAGGTCGACCGGGTCGAGTGGATCGCCATGCCCGACGTGCAGACCCAGGTGGCAGCCATCCAGAACGGCGAGATCGACATGATCGAGGCGCCGAGCACAGATCTTCTGCCGCTCCTCGCGAAGGACAAGAACATCAAGCTGTTCGACGTCAACCCGCTGGGCAACCAGTATGTCATTCGCTTCAACCAGCTATTCAAGCCGTTCGACAACGCCAAGATCCGCCACGCCGCGATGGTCGCCTTCAATCAGGAGGACTTCCTCAAGGCCACGATCGGCGATCCCAAGTACTACAAAGTCTGCAAGCCGGTGTTCATCTGCGGCACCTCGCTGGCCAGCGAAGAGGGCTTGAAGGACGTGCTGAACGGCAATGCCGCCAAAGCCAGGGAACTGCTGAAGGAGGCGGGCTACGACGGCACGCCGGTGGTGCTGATGCAGTCCACGGACCTGCAGGTCCTGACCAACCTGGCGCCCGTCGCCAAGGCCCAGCTCGAGGCCGCCGGCTTCAAGGTCGACATGCAGTCGATGGATTGGCAGACGCTGGTCGGCCGCCGCACCAAGAAGGATCCGCCGGACAAGGGCGGCTGGAGTGCCTTCCTGACCTCGTGGGTCGCCGCCGACATCCTCAATCCCGTGATGGCTGGGTTTTTCAACGCCAGCTGCGACAAGGCGATGTTCGGCTGGCCATGCGACGCGACGATCGAGAAGATGCGCGACGCCTACTCCAAAGAGAGCGACCCGGCCAAGCAGACGCAGATCGCCATCGACCTGCAGAAGTACTGGGTCGACCATCCGACCCACGTCAATCTCGGCCAGTGGTACCAGCCGTCCGCCTTGCGCACCAATCTCGACGGCATGATGGTGGCGCCAGTGCCGGTGTTCTGGAACATGACCAAGAAGTAGTGGCGGCGCACGCGGGGCCCCTTGGAAAAAAGGGCCCCCGCGTGCCCATCGACGAGGATGGGTCGGGGGGCCTGCCCTCCTCGATGGGAGAAACCAAGAACAGGAGGGGCGAAATGAAGAGGACGAAAATAGGACGGCGTCAACTGGGCGTGCTGGCGACCGGCGCGGCTGCCGTGGCCATGACGGCCCGTCCGGCATCCGCGGCCGGCAAGACCATCAAATACGTGCGCAACGGCAACCTGGCCCAACTCGATCCGATCTGGACCACCGCCTATGTCACGCGCGACCACGGCTACATGATCTACGACACGCTGTTCGCGATCGACGAAAAGAACGAAGTAAAGCCACAGATGGTCGACAAGTACTCGGTGTCTGCCGACAAGATGCTGTGGACCTTCACCCTGCGCGACGGCCTGGAGTGGCACGACGGCAAGCCCGTCACGGCGGAAGACTGCGTGCCCTCCCTCAAGCGCTGGGCGGTCCGCGATCCGATGGGCCAGAAACTCGCGGACTTCATCAGCGAGTACAAGGTGGTCGACGCCAAGACCTTCACCATGAAGCTGAAAGAGCCGTACGGCCTGGTGCTCGATTCGATCGGCAAGCCCAGCTCGAACACGCCCTTCATGATGCCCAAGGCGGTGGCCGAGACCGACCCGTTCAAGCAGATCGACAGCCAGGTCGGCTCGGGGCCGTTCATCTACTCCACGACCGAGTCCAAGGTCGGCGAGAAGCACATCTACCTCAAGAACACCAAGTACAAGCCGCGCGCCGAACCGGCATCGGGCTTCGCCGGCGGCAAGGTCGTCAAGGTCGACAGGATCGAGTGCATCGAGATGCCCGACCCGCAGCAGCAGGTGAACGCGCTCATTGCGGGCGAGATCGACGTCGTCGAGCAGCTGCCGCACGATCTGATCCCGATCGTGAAGGGCGACAAGGGGTCCAAGCTGGTCAACTGGAACCCGCTCGGCCAGCAGTTCGTGATCCGCTTCAATCACCTCCAGCCGCCGTTCAACAATCCCAAGATCCGCATGGCCGCTCTGCTGTGCATGCGCCAGGAGGATTATCTCAAGGCTACCGTCGGCGATCCGGCGTACTACAAGGTCTGCAGCGCCGCCTTCATTTGCGGCACGCCCAATGCCGTCGACACCAAGGACGACCTGCTGATCAAGCCCAACTTCGAGAAGGCCAAGGCCCTCTTGAAGGAAGCGGGCTATGACGGAACGCCGGTGGTGCTGATGCAGTCGACGACCCTGCCGGTGCTGACCAATATGGCGCCGGTGACCAAGGCGCTGCTCGAGCAGGGCGGCTTCAAGGTCGACATGCAGTCGATGGACTGGGCGACCGTCGTGCAGCGCCGCACCAAGAAGGATCCGCCGACCCAGGGCGGCTGGAACGTCTTCCACACCTACTCGGTGTCGGTCGATGCACTCAATCCGATCTCCAACAACTACTTCGTGGCCAGCGGCGACAAGGCCTGGTTCGGCTGGCCGAACGACCCGGAGATGGAGAAGCTCCGCGACAGCTACGCCAAGGAAACCGACCCTGCCAAGGCCAAGGCGATCGCCGCCGCGATCCAGGGCCGCGCGGTCGAGACCGCCCAGTACGGCTGGCTCGGCCAATGGTACGGCCCCGGCGCGACGCGATCCAACGTGAGCGGCTGGCTCACGGCGCCCTGCGCGGTGATGTGGAACGTCGACAAGGCCTGATCTTTGCACCGCCGTCCCGGACTGCCGGGACGGCGGCCTTATTCTGGAGACTCATGCTCGATTTCATCGCCCGACGCCTGATCGCCATCATCCCCGTCCTCGCGGTGGTGGCGGTGTTCGTCTTCCTGATGCTGCGGCTGACGCCCGGCGATCCAGCGGCGGTCATCGCCGGCGACAATGCGACTTCCGACCAGATCGCGATGATCCGCGAGAAGCTCGGCCTGTCGCTGCCGATCTGGCAGCAGTTCGCGATCTGGATGGGCGACATCCTGCAGGGCAATTTCGGCGAGAGCTACTTCTTCAAGAAGACCGTTGCCGAGCTGATCGCCCAGCGGATCGAGCCGACCCTGGCGCTCGCCGTCTGCACCCTGATCCTGGCGCTGAGCGCCGCCATTCCGCTCGGCGTGATCGCCGCCTACAAGCAGGGCTCGCTGCTCGATCGCTTCGTCATGGGCCTCTCCGTGCTGGGCTTCTCCGTGCCCTCGTTCGTGATCGCCTATTGCCTGATCTACGTCTTCGCCATCGAGCTCGGCTGGGTGCCGGTCCAGGGCTATACGCGCATCGGCGTCGATTTCTGGGGTTTCATCCAGCACATGATCCTGCCCAGCATAACGCTCGGCGTGATCTATGTGGCGCTGGTCGCACGCATCACCCGCGCCTCCGTGCTCGAAGTGCTGAACGAGGACTATATCCGCACCGCCCGCGCCAAGGGCCTGTCCAACCGGGTCGTGCTGATGCGCCATGCGCTGCGCAACGCCGCGGTGCCGATCCTGACGGTGATCGGCGTCGGCATCGCGCTGCTGATCGGCGGCGCCGTGGTGACGGAAAGCGTCTTCGGCCTGCCCGGGCTCGGCCGTCTCACCGTCGAGGCGGTGCTGAGCCGCGACTTCCCGACCATCCAGACGGTGATCCTGATGTTCTCGGTGGTCTATGTCGTGGTCAATCTCCTGATCGACATCAGCTACACCCTGTTCGACCCGAGGATCCGCTATTGAGCGCGATAGTCCCCGACGAAATCGTCGACTCCGCCTCGATCGCCGCGGCATCGACCCGGCGCCGCAGCCTGTGGCAGCTCGCGATCCGCAATCCGTCTGTCATCCTGGGCGGCGTCATCCTGCTGGTCATGCTTTTCATCGCCGTCGCGGCGCCGCTGCTGGGCACGGTCGATCCGACGCGCATCGATCCGGCATCGCGCAACAAGAAGCCGGGCACCGAGATCACCTATCGCCTCGAGGACGGCACGACGGCCAAGCGCACCGTCATCATGGGCACCGACAGCCTGGGCCGCGATGTCTACAGCCGCGTCCTCTACGGCACGCGTGTCTCGCTGATGGTCGGCGTCTCGGTCGCCGTGTGTGCCGTCGGCATGGGCCTCGTGATCGGCCTGGTATCGGGATACGTGAGGTGGGCCGACGGCATCATCATGCGCATCATGGACGGGTTGATGGCGATTCCGGGCATATTGCTCGCCATCGCGCTGGTCTCGATCTGGCGCGCCGGCCTGATCACCGTGATCTTCGCCATCGTCATCCCCGATGTGCCAAGAGTTGTGCGTCTCGTCCGCTCGATCGTGCTCACCGTGCGCGAGGAGCCCTATGTCGAGGGCGCCATCTCCGTGGGCACGCCGACCTGGATCCTGCTGTTCCGCCACATCCTGCCCAACACCATCGCACCCCTGATCGTGCAGGCGACCTTCACCGCCGCCGCCGCGATCCTCACCGAGGCGATCCTGAGCTTCCTCGGCATCGGCATTCCCCCGGAGACGCCGAGCTGGGGCAACATCATGGCCGAGGGCCGCACGCTGTTCCGGGTGTTCCCGCACAACATCCTCTATCCCGGCATCTTCCTTGCTTTCACCGTCCTGGCGATCAACATCATGGGCGACGGCCTGCGCGACACGCTCGACCCGAAGATGAGCAAGAAGGTGTGAATGTTCGAGCGTCAGGTCGTTCAGAAGCCGTTGTCATCCCGAGCGGAGCGAGGGATCCTTAGCTTCTGTCGCACAAGGATCCCTCGCTCCGCTCGGGATGACAGTCTGCACTTAAGCGTCGTCGTGACCGCGGTGTCCGCGTGAACCAGCCCGTCCTCGAAGTCCGCAATCTCACCGTCGAGCTGCCCAAGGGTGCCGATCGCGTCCAGGCCGTCGAGAAGGTGAGCTTCACCGTCAATCCGGGCGAGATCGTCTGCCTGGTGGGCAAATCGGGCTCGGGCAAGTCGGTGATCGCCTTTACCGTGATGGGCCTGCTGGCCAAGGCGCTGAAGCCGACCTCGGGCGAGATCCTGCTGCAGGGCGAGAACATCCTGGCCGCCGGCGAGGCGCGCCTGCGCGAGCTGCGCTGCACGCGCATGTCGATGATCTTCCAGGAGCCGATGACCGCTCTCAATCCGGTCATGAGCTGCGGCGAGCAGATCGACGAGGTGCTGAGCACCCATACCAAGCTCGACCCGGCGGCCCGCAAGGCCAGGATCATCGCCATCCTGACGCGGGTGAAGCTGCCCGAGCCGGAGCGCATCTACGCCTCCTTCCCGCACCAGCTGTCAGGCGGCCAGCGCCAGCGCATCATGATCGCCATGGCCCTGGTGCTCGATCCGGTGCTGCTGATCGCCGACGAGCCGACGACCGCGCTCGACGTCACCACCCAGGCCGAGATCCTGAAGCTGATCGCCGAGCTGCAGGCCGGCCAGGGCACCGGCGTGCTGTTCATCACTCACGATTTCGGCGTGGTCGCCGAGATCGCCCACCGCGTGGCCGTGCTGCGCTGGGGCGAGCTGGTCGAGATGGGACCGACCGAGCAGATCCTGTCGCGCCCGGCGCATCCCTACACGAAGATGCTGATCTCCTCGGTGCCCTCGATCCATCCGGTGCATCGCGGCGTGCGGCTCGACGGCGCTACCGTGCTGCGCACCGACAAGCTGGGCAAGACCTACAGCGGCAAGTCGTTCTTCCAGAAGGCCCGTACCGTGAAGGCCGCGGTCGACGTCGACCTCGACATCCGCCGCGGCGAGACCCTGGGCATCGTGGGCGAATCGGGTTCGGGCAAGTCGACGGTGGCGCGCTGCATCGCCCGCCTGATCGATCCCAGCGAGGGCAGGATCTATCTCGGCGACACCGAGATCGCCACCATGTCGGCCGGCCGGCTGCGGCCGCATCGCCGCCGGGTGCAGATCGTCTTCCAGGATCCCTATCGCTCGATGAACCCGCGCATCACCGTGGGCGACTCGATCATCGAGGGGCCGATGAACTTCGGTCTCGGCCGCGACGAGGCGCTGGCCCGCGCGCGCAAGCTGATGGAAACCGTGCGGCTCGATCCCAACTCGCTCGACCGCTACCCGCACCAGTTCTCCGGCGGCCAGCGCCAGCGCATCTGCATCGCCCGCGCGCTCGCCATGGAGCCCGAGCTGCTGATCGCCGACGAGGCGGTCTCCGCGCTCGACGTGTCGGTGCAGAAGCAGGTGCTGGAACTGCTCGACGAGATCCGCGTGCGGCTGAACCTCGCCGTGCTGTTCATCACCCACGACCTGCGCGTCGCGGCGCAGATCTGCGACTACGTGGCGGTGATGAGCAAGGGCCGCGTCGTCGAATACGGCTCGGCCGAGCAGGTCTTCGGCTCGCCCAAGGACGAGTATACCAAGGCCCTCTTTGCCGCCGCGCCCGGCCGCAACTGGGATTTCGGCAAGGCCAGCGCGGCCTAGGGCGTAGCATCAACACGGCCACCAGCCGAAGTCGCGCTGTCCGAAGTCGCCCTGGAGTTCGCCACTGCGTGAGGTCAGGTGCTTCCGTCGATTACATCTGACCTCAAGAAATTCAACGTCCCAACTGGATGACCAGCGTCCTGGTTGAGCAGCCTGAAATTAGGCGACAGCATAGCCTTGATGGTTTCCGCGTCTTGGCGGCTGTGATGCTCCAGGAGGACTGCCCTCGTTTTCTGCAGGTCAAGCCCTCGCAGAATTTCCACTTCGCAACCCTCTGTGTCGATTTTTACCAGCTCGCAACGGGGCAAGTCCTTTGCGGCGATACACTCGACCAGGACTTTTCTATTTGTCTGCCTGCCCATTTGAATGAAGCTGCCCGTTACGAAGTTGTCACCGACAAATATCTCATCGATACCCGCGCATTCGCGCACAGCAGCAGAGATAATTTCGACAGGGAACGAAAGATTTCGACGAAGGTTCACCACATTGAAGGGCATCGGTTCGCAGCAGACGATACGTGCCTTCGGCCATCTCTCGTGTGCGCGTTGGGCAAATGCTCCGACGTTCGCACCAATGTCCAGAATGGATTCCGGAACAAAAGGAAGCGGCACGAAATATTCTTCAACTTCCTTGTGCAGCCACCCAGGAATGCCGCTTGTAGGTATTTGGGTTATCGTCATCCAACTGCCCCCAGATGAACCTTTAAAGTAGGGCGAACGCTAGAGCATATTCCGTCCGACTGGAATCAGTCGGACGGAATATGCATTAGTCGAAACGCCTCGACCAATGCGCTTCCGATCGATTGGAACCGCATGAGCGGTTCCAATCGATCGGAAGCCGCTCAAGCATTCAGCTGGCCTGCTTGCATTCGTTGGCTCCAGACTTCACGGCCGCCGGGCATTTTGAAGCCGCCGCGTGGCCTACAGGAAGCGCTCGCGCACCTTCTTCTCGACCCAGCCGGCGAGCAGGAAGGCTGTCGCCGAAATCACTGTCGCCACGACCGAGGTGCCGAAGGCCCGCTCCGTCTGGTAGTCGGCCTTGGTCTGGGCGAACAAATAGCCCAGCCCCGACGTACCCATCAGAAACTCCGCCACCATTGCCGCCAGGATGGCGTGGGCGGAGGCGAGCTTGAAGGCGATGGCGAGGTTGGGCACCGCCGCCGGCAGAGACAGCCGCGTCAGCACGGACAGCCGCGAGGCGCCCAATACGCGAAACAGGTCTTCGCTGCCGGGCGGCGGCTGGCGCAGGCCGGACGAGGCGAAGACGAATGACGGAAAGAAAGTGATGATCACCACGATCGCCATCACCGTCGAGATGTCGTAGCCCAGCAGGCGGGCGATCACCGGGATCAGCGCCACCACCGGCACCGAGCTGAACAGCACAGTGAGGGGATTGAGCAGGCCCGAGGCCACGGGCGAGAACCAGGCGGCGACGGCCAGCCCCGTGCCGACCGCCATGCCCGCCACCAGGCCGAAGGCCGCGACGCCCAGCGTGATGCCGACGCTCGAAAGATAGATGCCCGGATGGCCCACCAGATCGCCCAGCACCGAAGTCGGCGTCGGCATGACGATGGGATTGAAACCGTTTGCCGCAACCCACAGCTCCCAGGCGAACAGCAGCAGCAGGATGCCCCAATAGTCCTCGACGATGCGCACCAGCAGGGGGCGCATCAACCGAACCTCGCATAGGCGGCCCGCTCGAGCAGGGTGAAGGCCCCGTAGATCACAAGCGACGCGCCGACCGCGAGCAGGACGGCGCACCACAGCAGCACGATCTGGAAATTCTGCATGGCATTGATGATCAGGATGCCGATGCCGCGCGGCGCGCCGAACCACTCGCCGATGATCGCGCCGATCAGCGCCGCCGGCCACGCCAGCCGCAGCCCCGAGGCCAGCGCCGGCAGCGCAGCCGGAAGTTCGAGCCGCGCAAACCGGCGCAAGCGGTCTGCGCCCAGCACGGTGAAGAGGTCGCGATGCGCCGGCGTCGCGCGCTGCAAGCCCGAACCGACGGAGACGAAGACGATGAAGAAGACATGGATCGACGAGACGGCCGCCGGGATGCTCTCGCGGCTGAGCAGCACCAGGAAGATCGGCCCGAGCGCGATCGAGGGCACCGAATTCAGCACCGCGGCCAGCCGGTCCGAGCCGCGCCGCAGCGGCGGGGCGAGATGCGCCAGCGCCGCCAGGCCGAGCCCGGCGCAGGCGCCCCACAGATAACCGAGTGCCGTCGACTGCAGGGTGGCGCCCAGCGCCCGGCTAAACAGCGGCCGGCGGCTCTGGTCGGCCAGCATCTCGAGCACGTCGCTGAGCGGCGGCCAGGAGATGCCCAGCAGCCCGGTCCGCCCGACCACTTCCCACGCCGCCAGGAACAGCACGATGCCGAGCGCGCCCAAGAGCGTGCGGCTCATGCTTCGAGCGCCGCGGTCAGCTCGTCGACCATGCGGTGGAATGCCTCGCTGCGCATGACCGCCGGATCGCGCGGACGGGCGAACGGCACCGCGACCTCGCGGATGATGCGGCCGGGCCGGCCGCTCATCACCACCACCCGGTCGGCGAGAAACAACGCCTCGTCGACGGAGTGGGTGATCAGCATCGTCGTGATCTGCCGCGCTGACCAGATGCGCTGGAGCTCGACGTTCATCTGGCGTCGCGTCACCGCATCGAGCGCCCCGAACGGTTCATCGAGCAGCAGCACCTCGGGCTCGAGCACAAGCGCCCGGGCGATCGAGGCGCGCTGGCGCATGCCGCCCGAGAGCTGCCGGGGCCGCGCCGAGACGAAGCTCCCCAGCCCCACCAGCTCGACCAGGCGCGCGATGGCAGCCTCGTCGACGGCGCGGCCAGCGATGCGGAAGGGCAGCGCGATATTGTCGTGGACGCTGAGCCATGGCAGTAGCGCGTGATCCTGAAAGGCCACACCCAGGGCATGCTGGGCCGACACGAGGCCGGGCGGCGCGCCGTTCACCGTGACCGCTCCCCCGCTCGGCTGTTCGAGCGCCGCCACGAGGCGCAGCAGGGTGCTCTTGCCGCAGCCGCTCGGGCCCAGGATCGCCACGAACTCGCCGGCTGAAACCTCGAGCGAGAGCTCGGACAGCGCCAGCACGCCCTCCTTGCTGCCGGCGAGGGCGAAGCGCTTGCTCGCTCTGTCGATCGTGATCGCCGCGTTCACGCCGTCATCTCGTCGAAGCGTTCCATCAGTTTCGGCAGGCGCTCGGCCAGCCGCGTGTCGATCTCCTTGCGATCGACCGTCAGCAACTCGCGGTCCTTCATGACGACCTTGCCGTCGACCACGACGGTCGTCACGTCGCGCCCGACGATGGTGTTGGCGGCCACGAACGCGGGATCGTAGAGCGGCACATGGTCGAGCTGGGTGCGATCGGCCAGCAGGATGTCGGCCTTCTTGCCGACCTCGAGGCTGCCGATCTCCTTCTCGAGGCCGAGCGCGCGGGCGCCGCCGTTGGTCGCGACCTTGAGGATGGTCTCGCTGGGCATGACGTTGCGATAGCCGATCGGGCCACCCATGATCGCCTGCTGGCCGACCCGCGCCATGTGCGCCACCTGGAAGATGTCGAGCGTGCCCCAGGAGGCGGCGCCATCGGTGCCGAGGCCGATGTCGATGCCGCGCTTCCACATCTCGCTGAGGCGGTGCGGGCCGATCGCATAGTTGTTGAAGGCGCAGTGGCAGGCCGACGGCCGGTGCTTGACGAAAAGCTCCATCTCGTCGACCGAGAGCAGCACCGAATGGGCGCAATGCATGTGGCGGTCGAGCACACCGAGGTCGCGCAGATATTCCGTCGGCCGCTTTCCGAACTTGGCCAGCGCATAGTCGATCTCGTAGATGCCCTCGCAGAGATGGGTGTGGATCTTGACGTCGAGTGCCCTGGCCGCCGCGCCCATCGCCTTGATGAGCTCGGGCGAGCAGACGATGATCTGGCGAAGCGACAAGGTCGCCTGCACCCTATCGGTGCCCTGTTTGGTGCCCTTCCAGCGCTTCACCAGGGCGACGTTACCGTCATAGGCCTTCTTCGTGCTGGTGATCATCGTGCGGGTGGCGACGCCCTGGTCGACCGTGTTGAGCGCCACGAAGCCGCGGATGCCGATGTCGACCGCGGCCCTTCCCATCGCATCGGGATGCGGGCCGCCCGCCTCGGCAAAGCAGGTCGTGCCGACCGAGATCATGTTTGCGTAGGCGAGCAGGCCGCTCAGATAGACGTCGTCTTCGGTCAGCATCCCCTCGAACGGGATATAGTAGTTGCTCCACGGCGGATTCTCGACCTGCCGGTGCCGCGCGATCTCGGCGAGCTTGCCACGCAGCAGCGTCTGGCCGGTGTGGAAATGCGCATCGATCAGGCCGGGCATGGCGATCTGGCCCGAGCCGTCGATCGTCGACTGAGCCTTGATCTCGCGCCGGGCCGCCGACGCCTTGCCGATCCAGACGATGCGGTTGCCCTTCACCGCTACCGCGCCGCTGGTGATCACGCGGTCCTTGCCGTCGAGGGTGACGACGTCGCAGCCGCTCAGCAGCAGGTCGACCTTCTTCGGAGCCGGCATGGTCAGCCTTTCAGGGCGGCATAGACTTCCGTCATCACCGCGAAGTCGCAGAGCTTGTCGACCTCCGGCAGCTTGTCGCGACCGGACGCCTTGGCGGCGGCATACATCGGGCCGGCGATCGCGTCGCGATCCAGCACCAGCAGCTTCTGGTCGGGCTTCTTCGGATCGTGCAGCATCGCCTGCTGCAACTCGTTCTGCCGCGTCTGCTGCTTGAGGTCGAGGCCGAGATCGGCGCCGTACTTGGTGACGCAGAGCTGCGCGGCGACCGCCGGATCCTTCGCGTTCTCGGCCCAGCCCCGCGCCAGGCCGCGCAGGAACTTCACCACCGTCGGCCGCTCGGCCTGCAGATAGGCGCGGGTGACGAAGATCAGGCTGGCATAGGCGCGATAGCCCATCGAATCGAACGACGTGAAGAAGAAGTCCTTGTCGCGCTTCATGCCCATCTTCACTTCGAGGGTGACGGCCTGGTTGGTGCCGAAGGCGGTGTAGCCATCGCCCGCCTTGGCGAGCAGCGGTTCGGGCGAGAAGCCGGCCGGCACGAAGTCCCACGTCTTGGGCAGGTTGTTCAGCGCCAAGGTGGCGTCGACGACCGTGCGCTCGTTGGGGCCCTGGGCCAGGATCTTCTTGCCAACGATGTCGGCCGCCTTGAGGATCGGCTTGCCGGGCAGCGAGATGATGCCGAGCGGGAACACCGGATATGTGCCGGCGACCAAGACGAAATCGTTGCCGCGCCCGATCGCATCGAGGTAGGGCAGCCAGGTCGCATAGCCAAAGTCGGCGCCGCCGGCGGCGAGCGTCACCTGTGGTGGCGGCGCGTTGGGCCCGCCCGACAAGGTCTTCACCTCGACGCCTTCTTCCTTGAAGTAGCCCTTGTCCTCGGCGAGCCACAGGCCGGCGTATTCGACGTTGTTGATCCAGGCGAGCGCCACGCGCACGGGCTTGGCTTGCGCTCGAACCGCGCCCGTGGCCCCTATGGCGCCAATCGTGGCGGCACTCATCGCCGAACCCTGCAAGAATTGCCTGCGCTGCATGAACCCCTCCCGGTTTTCTCTCTATCACCTTACAGCGGTGTGCAAGGTATGGGCCAGACGTCGCTCGACCTTGTGTGGTGCGACTGAGCCGATAGAAGCGCACCGCCGCCGTTCAGAAACCGGTGTCATCCCGAGTAGCGCGGGGTAATCCCCGCGCATTAGCGAGGAATCCTTAACTTCTGCTGCGCAAAGATCCCTCGCTGAAGGCGCATGTGAATGCGCCGACTCGGGATGACAGTCTGCACTTAAGGGCCAAGCGTTGAGTGCTGGAAGTCGGAGCGACCGCGTTGCAAGATCGGGCCATGAAAAAGATCTTCACCGCCTGCCTCGGCACCGAGACCAACACCTTCGCCTCCATCCCGACCGGCCATCAGCTGTTCGAGGACACCTGCCTGTTCCGCAAGGGCAGCTACGGCGCCAACGTGCCGATGTTCGGCGCGCCGCTCGCCGTCTGGCGCCAGCGCGCCGAGGCCAAGGGCTGGACGGTGGTCGAAAGCCTGTGCGCCTTCGCGATGCCCGCCGGCAGGACGGTGAAGAAGGTCTACGAGGCCTTCCGCGACGAGATCGTGGCCGATCTCAGGGCAGCGATGCCGGTCGACGCGGTGTTCCTGTCGTGCCATGGCGCGATGGTGGCCGAGGGCTACGACGATTGCGAAAGCGACCTGCTGGCGCATGTGCGCAAGGTGGTCGGCCCCGATATCCCCGTCGGCGTCGAGCTCGACCTGCATTGCAACGTCGGCGCCGGCACCATGCGCGACGCCACGGTGCTGGTGCTGTTCAAGGAATATCCGCACGTCGACGTGTCGGACCGCGCCGACGACCTGTTCACCGTCATGGAGGGCGCCATCGAAGGCCGCACCCGGCCGGTGATGGCGACCTTCGACTGCCGCATGATCGGCGTGTTCCACACCACGCGCGAGCCGATGCGCGGCTTCGTCGACAGACTCTCGGCGATGGAAGGCAAGGACGGCGTGCTGTCGCTGTCGATCGCGCACGGCTTCCCGTGGTCCGACATCGGCGAGATGAGCAGCCGGATGATTGCGGTCACCGACAACGACCGGCCCAAGGCCGAGAAGCTCGCCAGGGAGCTGGCGATGGAGTTCTTCGCGCTGCGCCACCAGACTCAGCCGCCCTACGTCTCGCTCGATGCCGCGATGGCGCGCGTCTCGTCGCACAATCTGCCCAAGCCGATGGTGCTGGCCGACGTGTCGGACAATGCCGGCGGCGGCGCCGCCTCCGACTCGACCTTCATCCTGCGCGAACTGCTCGACCGCAAGGTGAAGGACGCCGCGATCGCCATGTTCTGGGATCCCGGTGCGGTGAAGCTCGCCTTCGAAGTGGGCGAAGGCGCCGAACTCGACATCCGCCTGGGCGGCAAGCTCGGACCGCAGTCCGGCCCGCCGATCGACGCGCGCGCCAGGGTGCTGAAGCTCGAGACGGACGTGTTCATCAGGTTCGGCGGGGCGCGCAAGGGCAGCAATCCGATCGGAGACGCGGCGGCGCTGCAGATCGGGGACGTGACGGTGATCGTCAACACCAAGCGCAGCCAGTGCCACAGTCTCGACTGCTTCACCAAGTTGGGCATCGATCCGGCGACCAAGAAGGTGGTCGTGGTGAAATCGATGCAGCACTTCCATGCCGCCTACGCGCCGATCGCCTCGGAAGTCGTCTACGTGGCGGCGCCGGGCGCGCTGGTGCCCGACTGGTCGCTGCTGCCCTACACCAAGGCCGACAAGACACAGTGGCCGTTCGTGGAGAACCCTCACGCTTAGTGCTTGCCTCCCCATTCATATGAGACCTCTGCAAAAGGTCTTGGCTGTTGGGGCGATTGATGATTTAGAGGAGGCCTGTCTTTTGGAGGCCTTCGATGAAGCGTGGACAGGATGGTCAGCTTGGTTTGGCGGAAGCCTTCATGGCGCCAGGACTTGGGGTGAATGCCCGGCTCGAGAAGATCGAGAGTTTGGTGAACTGGTCGCGGTTCGAGCAGCTGCTGTCTCGGGTTCGGCCCGGCGAGAGCGGGCGACCGCCTTACCGGGCGCTGGCGATGTTCAAGGCCCTGTTGCTGCAGCAATGGTACGGCCTGTCCGATCCCGGGCTGGAGGAAGCGCTGGGCGACCGGCTGTCGTTCCGCCGCTTCTGCGGCTTCGCGCTGGACGAGGCGACGCCCGACGAGACGACGATCTGCCGCTTCCGGCAGGCGGTGATCGCCGCGGGCCTGCGCGACCGGCTGCTGGGCGAGTTGAACGGCCAGCTCGAAGGCCGAGGCCTGATGCTCAAGCAAGGCACGATGATCGATGCCACGCTGGTCGCCGCCCAAGCCGCGCCGCCACGCCCGGTCGATGGCGCGGCCGGCGCCAGCCCGCACGATCGCGACGCCAACTGGACCCGGCAAAACGGCAAGTCCTACTTCGGCTACAAGGCGCACGTTGCCATGGATCAAGGGTCACGCCTGATCCGCCGATCCCTGCTCACGCCGGCCAAGATCTACGAGAGCCAGGTCGCCGATGACCTTGTCATGGGCGACGAGAAGGCGGTCTACGCCGATCGGGCCTACGAGCAAAAGCAACGACGGCGCAAGCTCAAGAGCCTCGGCATCAAGGACCGCATCATGCATCGCAGCCACAAGAACCAGCCCGCCTTGCCGCCCTGGCAACGCCGGCGCAACCGCCTGATCGCGCCGATCCGGGCCACCATCGAGCACCTGTTCGCTACCTTCAAACGCGGCTACGGCTATCGCCGCGTTCGCTACTTCTCCCTCGCCCCAAACGCCCTGCAGCTCGAACTCCTCTGCATCGCCGTCAATCTGCGACGCGCTGCCGTCCTGACCCGCTGAAATTCTCTCCCAACGGGATCGGCAGCGAGACCTTCCGGTTACCTCGATCGATGCCTTCTCCTCAAGCCGGGCCAAAACTCGAGTTCAGCCTCCTTTCGCAGAGGTCTCATTCATATGGGGAGGTGCCGCGCTTTACGCGGCAGAGGGGTCAGACTGCCTGCGGCGCATGACCCCTCCGGCCCTGCGGGCCACCTCCCCATCTGAATGGGGAGGGGATATCATGCGTGATATGAAATACCTCCTTCTCGCGGCTCTCCTTCTCGCGAACTCCGGCCTTCGCCCAGACCTCGCCCAATGGCGTGAAGCCGATCGGCCCGCCACCCGGCATGCCCGACCCGGTCGGAACCTGGGGACTGGGTTCGCGCGCCGGGGACTTCGTGTTCCTGGCCGGCGTGCAGGGCTACGAGTTGGACAATTCGTTGTCGCCCGATCCCGAGACTCGCATCCGCCGTGCCTTCGCGAACATCAAGAAGCTGGCCGAGTCGCAGGGCGCCACTCTGCACGATTGCGTCAGGGTCACGGTCTATCTCAGCGATCTCCATCGCTATGCCGGCATCGTCGATAGGGTGCAGGCCGAGTTCTGGGGCAGCCCGCCCTATCCGCCGCGGACGATGATGGAAGTCCAGCGCCTGTTCCAGGACGACATCATCGAGATCGACACGGTGTTCTACGCACCGCAGAAGAAGTAGCTCAGCGCTTCGCTAGACGGTTAAAGGTCCCTCGCTACGCTCGGGATGACAGCCTTGTAGTGGCGCACGCCTCGAGCCAAACCAATATTGTCATCCCGAGCGCAGCGAGGGTGTGGATTTACATTCGAAGTGCAACAGTTTGGCAAGAAAGACTTCAGCCGGGGTCCTGAACTGCAGGCACTTTCGCGGCGTGTTGTTGTAGGCGGCGATCCAAGCGTCGAAGAGCTCGTGGTCGATAGTGTCGAGGTTGGTTTTTCTGGGCAAGGCCCTGCGCAATCGGCCGATGGCATTCTCGATGCTGCCCTTCTGCCACGGGCTGTGGGGATCGCAGAAGAAGGTCTGGATGGCCAGTTCGGCGGTGAGGATGAGATGTTGAGCGAACTCGGTGCCGTTGTCGAAGGTGATGGAGCGGCGCAGCCGCCGATCGAGCGGCTCGAACCAGTTGCAGAGTTGCTCGGCAACGGGTTGCGCGGTCTTGCCGGGTTGCCTTGCTCCCAGGATGAGACGGGACTTGCGTTCGAGCGCCACAAGGGCGGTCTGCCCGGGTACGGCGAACGACATGGAGTGCCTTCCCAGTGGCCGAAGGTCCGCCGGGTCTCGACGGCCAGAGGCCGCAAAGCAATGGGAACACGGCCTTTGATGAGGTCGTCGGCGGAGCGTTTGCGCCGGCCATGCCAGCCACGCCTGTACTTGCGTCTGGCCAGGTAGTTGCGCCAGGAGCCGTCGTTGGTGCGGCGGATCTGGGCGTAGATGAAGCGGTAAATGCTCTCATGGCTGATGGTTGCGGGGGCATGCTGCTGCTTGAGCCGGCCGGCGATCTGCTCGGGCGACCAACCGCGACGAAGTTGATCGAGGACCAGGGTCCGCAGCTCGGCGTCGCGTTCCAGACGCGATCCGGCCCAGCGCCGAGCGGCAGCCTGCTCCTGGGCGTAGCTCGGCTTGTAGCCGACCTGCGAGCCACTGTTGCGCTTCAGCTCGCGAGAGACGCTCGATGGCGGGCGATCCAGAGCTGCCGCGATCTTGCGGACCGATTGGCCGGCTTGATGAAGCTGGGCAATCGTGCACCGCTCCTCGAGAGTGAGGTGGCCGTAATATCTTCCCATTGCAACACCCTAGTCTGGTGTTGCACTTCGTTTGTGAGTTCAGGGGGATCTTTAGACTGCGGCATTCACCGTCTGGCCACGCAGTCGATCTCGACCAGGGCGTCGCGCACGAGGTCGGTGACGCCGACGCAGGTCCGGACCGGACGGGCGCCTTCGGGAAAGAAGCCGGCATAGACCTCGTTCATCGCCTGGTAGTCGCGCTTGAAGTGGGTCAGGAACACGCGCACGCGCAGCACCTGGCCCATGGTGAGATCGAGCGAGCCCAGTACGCGGCGCATGTTGGAAAGCGTGCGCTCGGTCTGCGCGCGGATGCCGTCGGGTAGAGGGGCTGCCGGATCGTCGAGATCGCGGCCGAACTGGCCGGTCAGGTAGACGAAACCGCCGGCCTCGGTGGCATGACTCGAGGGCGAGACCGATTTCGGCAGCCCGGCGATCGTGTGGAACCTGATGCCGCTCAATTTGTAGCGAACATCTTCTGCGCGCGCTCGACGTCGAAGCGCTGTTCGCGCAGCAACTCGGGATCCCACTCGCTGCGTTCGGCGGCGAAGAAATCGCCGCCGTAGACATGGATCGCCCCGCTCAGCCGCGGGATCGGGTTGGTCACCGAGTGGATGATGTTGGGCCCGAGCGGTGCCGCGTCCTTCTCCGACAGCGCCTTGGCGCCGGCCGCCTCGAGGCCGCACCCCTCGCCCGCGTCGAGGCGGCGCCAGAAGATATTGTCCTCGCGGCCGGTATAGATGCCGATCACTGCCCACATCTGATGATTGTGCGGCATGATCGTCATCTTGGGCGGCCATACGACGTTAAGCACGGTCAGCGAGGACGAGTGATGGAGCTTCCGGATGCCGCCACCCGTTGGCTCGCCCAGCCCCTTCAGCGCCGCGGCAGGGTCGGCAACGGCGCGCGCCACCACCTCCTGCACGCCCTTGTGGCCGTCGCCTGCCGTCACGGCGGCCTGGCAGTCGGCGATGAAACGGTCGAGGTCGAACATGGGAAGCCTCCTCCGAAGAGGCCTCAGCCTATCGCGGCGGCGGCGGCTGTTCCACTGCCGGTGAGCGTGCAATAATTCCCGAGGAGACAGGGATGGAACTGCACTTCGACTGGCGCTCGGCCGCCGCGGCACGCGGCCTCGGGGTCACCGATCTTGCCGAGCATGTCGGAACCGAGATCGACGGCATCGCGCTCGACGATGCGCATGACGCCGAGACGATCGCGATCGTGCGCGCCGCCTGTGTCGAGCGCACCTTGCTGCTGTTCCGCGGCCAGGAGAAGGTCTCGCCCGCCGCCTATCTCGCCTTCGCCCGGCTGTTCGGCGGACGCCCCGACCTGCATTCGCTCAGGCACTACTGCCTGCCCGACCACCACGAGATCTTCGTCGTCGGCAACGTACACGACAAGGAAGCGAAGATGGGCTCGCCCAAGGTCGGCCTCAACTGGCACACCGATCACTATCACCTGCCGGAGCCCGGCCTCTTCACCTACCTGCACGCGATCCAGGTGCCGAAGGACCAGGGCGACACGCGCTATGCCAACGGCATCGCCGCCTACGAGGCGTTGCCGGCCGGCACGCGCGCCGCGATCGAGGGGCTGAAGGTGGTGCATTCGCGCGCGCGGCTGTTCAGAAACCTCTTCCCCGAGGCCACGGAAGAGGAGATGGAGGCCGAACGTCGCAAGATTCCCGATGTCGTCCATCCGCTTGTGCGCACGCATCCCGAACTCAAGAAGCGCGGCCTCTATCTCGGCGGCGAGTGGGGCTCGGCGATCGACGGCATCGATCCGGGCCGGGCGCAGGAGTTCTACGACGAATTGCTGCGGCACATGATCCAGGACCGCTTCTCGTACCGCCACCGCTGGCAGCCGGGCGACGTGCTGATGTCGGACAACCGCTGCTCGATGCACCGCGCCAGCGAATGGGACGAGGCAAGCGCCGTGCGCCGGCTGCATCGCATCATCATGATCGACGATCGTGCGCCATTCTGAACGCACTGCCGTCGTTCAGATACCTTTGTCATCCCGAGCACAGCGAGGGATCCTTAACTGCGGCCATGCAAGGGTCCCCCTGAACTCACAAACGAAGTGCAACACCAGACTAGGGTGTTGCAATGGGAAGATATTACGGCCACCTCACTCTCGAGGAGCGGTGCACGATTGCCCAGCTTCATCAAGCCGGCCAATCGGTCCGCAAGATCGCGGCAGCTCTGGATCGCCCGCCATCGAGCGTCTCTCGCGAGCTGAAGCGCAACAGTGGCTCGCAGGTCGGCTACAAGCCGAGCTACGCCCAGGAGCAGGCTGCCGCTCGGCGCTGGGCCGGATCGCGTCTGGAACGCGACGCCGAGCTGCGGACCCTGGTCCTCGATCAACTTCGTCGCGGTTGGTCGCCCGAGCAGATCGCCGGCCGGCTCAAGCAGCAGCATGCCCCCGCAACCATCAGCCATGAGAGCATTTACCGCTTCATCTACGCCCAGATCCGCCGCACCAACGACGGCTCCTGGCGCAACTACCTGGCCAGACGCAAGTACAGGCGTGGCTGGCATGGCCGGCGCAAACGCTCCGCCGACGACCTCATCAAAGGCCGTGTTCCCATTGCTTTGCGGCCTCTGGCCGTCGAGACCCGGCGGACCTTCGGCCACTGGGAAGGCGACTCCATGTCGTTCGCCGTACCCGGGCAGACCGCCCTTGTGGCGCTCGAACGCAAGTCCCGTCTCATCCTGGGAGCAAGGCAACCCGGCAAGACCGCGCAACCCGTTGCCGAGCAACTCTGCAACTGGTTCGAGCCGCTCGATCGGCGGCTGCGCCGCTCCATCACCTTCGACAACGGCACCGAGTTCGCTCAACATCTCATCCTCACCGCCGAACTGGCCATCCAGACCTTCTTCTGCGATCCCCACAGCCCGTGGCAGAAGGGCAGCATCGAGAATGCCATCGGCCGATTGCGCAGGGCCTTGCCCAGAAAAACCAACCTCGACACTATCGACCACGAGCTCTTCGACGCTTGGATCGCCGCCTACAACAACACGCCGCGAAAGTGCCTGCAGTTCAGGACCCCGGCTGAAGTCTTTCTTGCCAAACTGTTGCACTTCGAATGTGAAATCCACACCCTCGCTGCGCTCGGGATGACAGTCTGCATTTTGAGTGTCGAAGTGACTCAAAACGCCCGAAAAGCCCGATATTTCAGGGCGTTTACAGTCCGTCGACTCGTTGGTATGTTCCGCCCCGTCGCGGCCGGGGGTGGCCGTTTTCTCGTTTGAGATCAACGACTTAGCTATGAAGATCCTGACCGGCAACAGCAATAAACCGCTGGCGGAAGCCATTTCCGCCAAGCTGGCCTTGCCGTTGGTGAAGGCCAATATCCGCCGTTTCTCGGACAACGAGATCTTTGTCGAGATCCTCGAGAACGTGCGCGGCGAGGACATGTTCGTGCTGCAGTCGACCAGCTTCCCGGCCAACGACCATCTGATGGAGCTGTTGATCACCATCGATGCGCTGCGCCGCAGCTCGGCGCGCCGCATCACCGCGGTGCTTCCCTACTACGGCTACGCCCGCCAGGACCGGCGCACCGGCCCGCGCACGCCGATCTCCGCCAAGCTGGTCGCCAACCTCTTGACCCATGCCGGCGCCAACAGGGTGCTGACGCTCGACCTGCATGCCGCCCAGATCCAGGGCTTCTTCGACATCCCGCTCGACAATCTGTTCGCCGGCCCGGTCTTCTCCAGCGACATGAAGGCGACGATGAAGGGCCGCAACATCACCATCGTCTCGCCCGACACCGGCGGCGTGGTGCGCGCGCGCGCCATCGCCAAGCGCATCGACGCCGACCTCGCCATCATCGACAAGCGCCGCGAGGCGGCCGGCGTCAGCGAGGTCATGAACGTGATCGGCGACGTCAAGAACGCCGACTGCGTGCTGATCGACGACATCGTCAATTCGGCGGGCACGCTCTGCAACGCCGCCGTCGCGCTGATGGACCAGGGCGCCAAGTCGGTGTCGGCCTACGTCACCCACGGCGTGCTGTCGGGCGGCGCGGTCGCCCGCGTCGCAGCCTCGCCGATGGAAAAGATGGTGATCACCGATTCGATCCAGCCGACCGAGGCGGTGCGCGTGTCGCCCAACATCAAGCCGCTCAGCATCGCCAGCCTGATGGCCGAGGCGGTGAAGCGCATTTCGGAGGAGACGTCGGTCTCGAGTCTGTTTGACTAGAAGGAATTCAAGAGATCCGGCGATTGGCACCCCTGGAGGCCACGCCGCGATGAGCGAGAACTGAACACCAACCTTAGGAGAAGTTGAAATGGCAGAGACGTCAAAGGTCATCGCGAAGATGCGGGACCGGGCCGGCAAAGGGGGCGCCCGTTCCAGCCGTCGCGAAGGACTGATTCCGGCCGTGATCTACGGCGACAAGCAAGCCCCCGTGATGATCGCGGTCGAGCCCAAGTCGGTCGAGCGCGAACTGCACAAGGAAGGCTTCTTCAATCACACCATCAAGGTCGAAGTCGATGGCAAGTCCATCGACGTCCTGCCGCGCGACGTGCAGGTCGATCCGGTGACGGACAAGCCTCTGCATCTCGACTTCCTGCGGGTCGGGCCCGACTCGATCATCTCCGTGCAGGTGCCCGTCCACTTCCGGAACGAGGCGGCCTCGCCCGGCATCAAGCGCGGCGGCGTGCTGAACGTCGTCATGCACGAGATCACCGTGCGCACCAAGCCGGCGACGATCCCCGAGTACTTCGAGGTCGACCTGACCGGCCTCGAGATCGGCCACTCGGTCCATCTCGATGCGCTCAAGGTGCCGGACGGCGTCCGCGTCGTGACCCGCGACAAGAACCCGACCGTGGCCTCGATCGCGGCCCCGACCGTGGTCCGCGAAGCCGCGGCCCAGGCGGCAGCCGATGCGGCCACGGCAGCCAACGCTCCGGCTGCGGCCGAAGGTGCGGCTCCGGCGGCGGGTGCGGCTCCGGCAGCGGGTGCGGCTCCGGCGGCAGGTGCTGCTGCGGCACCGGCGGCCGGCGGCAAGGCGCCGGCAGCGGCGGCGGGCGGCAAGGCCCCGGCTCCGGCCAAGAAGTAAGCGTTCCCGGTGCTTTTGCTGGTCGGCCTCGGCAACCCCGGGCCGCGCTATGCGGGGCACCGGCACAATGTGGGGTTCATGGCGGTGGGCGAGATCGCCCGCCGCCGTGTCTTCTCGTCGTGGCGCGAGCGCTTCAACGGCGAGGTCGCCGAAGGCCATCTCGGCGGCGAGCGCACGCTTCTCCTGAAGCCCATGACCTTCATGAACGAATCGAGCCGCGCAGTGGGCGAGGCGGTGCGCTTCCTGAAGATCCCGCTCGAGCGGGTCGTGGTGTTTCACGACGAGCTGGATATCGCGCCCGGCCGGGTGCGCATGAAGAAGGGCGGCGGCGCCGGCGGCCACAACGGGCTGCGCGACATCGACGCCCATCTCGGCAAGGACTATCGCCGCGTCCGCATCGGCATCGGCCATCCCGGTCACAAGGACCTGGTGCTGCACTGGGTGCTGCACGACTTCGAGCCCGACGAGCGCGACGGGAAGACCGGCTGGGTGCCGAAGCTGCTGGGCGCGCTGGCCGACGAATCGGCGCTGCTGGCCGAAGGCGGCCAGAAGGCCGACGAGAAATACATGAGCCGGGTGGCTGCCCTCGCGCCGCCGCCCGATCTGCCGGCGAGACTGGATATCAAAGAGTAAAGAGTTAGAGAGCAAAATGGGTTTCAATTGCGGAATCGTCGGCCTGCCCAACGTCGGCAAGTCGACCCTGTTCAACGCGCTGACGGCCACGCAGGCGGCGCAAGCGGCCAACTATCCGTTCTGCACCATCGAGCCCAACGTCGGCCGGGTCGCCGTGCCCGATCCGCGGCTCGACGCGCTGGCGGGCATCGCCTCGCTCGGCCAAGATCATCGCCACCCAGCTCGAGTTCGTCGACATCGCCGGCCTGGTGAAGGGCGCGAGCAAGGGCGAGGGGCTGGGCAACCAGTTCCTGGGCAACATCCGCGAGGTCGACGCGATCGCCCACGTGCTGCGCTGCTTCGAGGACGGCGACGTGACCCACGTGAGCGGCAAGGTCGATCCGGTGAGCGACGCCGAAATCGTCGAGACCGAGCTGATGCTGGCCGACCTCGACAGTCTCGAGAAGCGCCTGCCCGCCCTCGAGAAGCGCGCCAAGGGCGGCGACAAGGAAGCCGCGGCCGAAGCGCCGGTCGTCAAGAAGGCGCTCGACGCGCTGCGCGAGGGCAAGGCCGCGCGCGAGGCCGCGATCACCGCCGACGAGCGTCCGGTCTTCGCGCGCCTGCAGCTGATCACCGCCAAGCCGATGATGTACGTGCTGAACGTCGAGGAAGGCGCTGCGGCCACCGGCAACGCCCACAGCAAGGCGGCCGAGGCGTTCGCCAGGTCGCGCGGCATGCCGTCGGTCGTGATCTCGGCCGCCATCGAGGCCGAGGTGGCGCAGCTGCCGCCGGAGGACCAGGCCGAGTACCTGAGCTCGCTCGGCCTGAAGGAAACCGGCCTCGCCAGGGTCGTCCACGCGGGCTACGGGCTCCTGGACCTGGTGACCTTCTTCACCGTGGGACCGAAGGAGGCGCGCGCCTGGACGGTGCGCCGCGAGGCCCGCGCGCCGGAAGCTGCCGGCGTGATCCACACCGACTTCGAAAAAGGCTTCATCCGCGCCGAGACGATCGCCTACGACGACTACGTGTCCCTGAAGGGCGAGTTGGGCGCGCGCGACGCCGGCAAGCTCCGCCTCGAAGGCAAGGAGTACGTGGTGCAGGACGGCGACGTCTTCCACTTCCGCTTCAACGTCTGACCCCTCCGTCAGCGTATGACGGGGGAGGGAAACTCAAAGGCTTCTTCCCCATTCATATGGGGAAGTGCCCGCGTCTGCGCGGACGATGGGGTCATGCTAGGATCGACGGCCCCAACCAAGGAGCCCGTCCATGCCCGTGAAACTCTCCGTCCCGTCCGACATGGCGCGCCGCGGCTATTCGCAGATCGCCGAGATCACCAGCGGCAAGCTTGTCCTGATCGCGGGCCAGGTGCCGCACGATGCCAACGACAAGATGGTCGGCGAGGGCAACTTCGAGGCCCAGGTCGAGCAGGTGTTCAAGAACCTGGGGCTCGCGCTCAAGGCCGCCGGCGGGGACTGGAAGAACCTGGTGAAGATCAACAACTACTGCCACATCTCGGTCACCCAGGAACTGCGCAACGGCTACCGCGTCATTCGCGACCGCTACATCAACACCGCCGCGCCGCCGGTCAGTACCTTCATCTACGTGCCGCGCCTCGCCCAGCCCAACTGGCTGTTCGAGATGGACGCCATCGCGGTGATCGACGGCTGAAGGATTCTAGCCGGTCGAGGCCTTGATCGCTTCCACCAGTTCCGTAACGACGAAGGGCTTGGCATAGAACCGCACGCGCTGCGGAAGCTGCTTCAACATGGAAGACGATTCCCGGCCCGACGCCACGAACAGGGCGATGTCTGGGTAGTTCGCGGCGACGAACTTCACCAGTCCCAGACCGTCGATGCTGCCCGGCATGTTGATGTCGGTGAAAATCGCCCTGACCTCGGGACGGCTCTTGATCAGCTCCAGGGCGTCGTCTCCGTTGGACAGCGCGATCACTTCCAGCCCTTCGGATTGAAGGGCGTCCGCGACATCCAGCCGGATGAACAACTCGTCCTCGACGACGAGGACCAGATGGCGATGCGGGTTCACGGAGCGACTTTCCAGCCCTTGGAACGCTCTTTGGGATCGCGATCAAGTCCGCGAGGAAAACGCGGACACCAAAGATCAGGTGCCCATCACAACGGTGGGGCCGGAAGCCATATTAGTACGAAAACGTACTAATACAATGCAGCGATTGCGGCCTCAGCCTGCCGTGGAATCGTCCTTCGGGGGCGTCTCGCCCAACTCGGCCTTGGCGCGTTCGCGCGCCTCTTTCTCGGCGGCCTTGGCGGCGGTCTTCTCGGCGTTCTTGAGGGCCTTCAGTCGATCTCGTTCGCGGCGTTCGAATTCGTAGTTCGGCTTGCGCGGCATCTGTGCTTTTCCTTCGCTGGGGGCGCGATTAATAGCGCGCGCTCATTGTAACGGACATACCGCCGCACCACTTGTACACCGGCATTGTCCCTCTCGCTCCGACATTGCGGTAACCCCGAAATCGGTCCGAGGAGACCCTCCCATGAAATTGCGTCCATTGCAGGACCGCGTCCTGATTCGTCTTGTCGTTCCCGAAGCCAAGACTTCGGGCGGGATCTTCATCCCCGACACCGCCCAGGAAAAGCCGGTCGAAGGCGAAGTCGTGGCCGTCGGCGCCGGCGCGCGCGACGAGAGCGGCCGGCTCCATCCGCTCGATCTCGTGGTCGGCGACCATGTGCTGTTCGGCAAATGGTCGGGCACCGAGGTCAAGGTCGACGGCCAGGAGCTGACGATCATGAAGGAAGCCGACGTCATGGGTGTGATCGATAAGCCCAAAACCATCAAAAAAGCCGCTTAAGGGAGACCCGGAACATGGCAGCCAAGGATATCAGGTTCGGAGCCGACGCCCGCCAGCGCATGCTGCGCGGCGTCGATGCCCTCGCCAACGCCGTCAAGGTGACCCTGGGGCCCAAGGGCCGCAATGTCGTCCTCGCCAAGTCGTACGGCGCACCACGCATCACCAAGGACGGCGTGACCGTCGCCAAGGAAATCGAGCTGACGGACCGCTTCGAGAACATGGGCGCGCAGATGGTGATGCAGGTTGCGTCGCGCACCAGCGACGACGCCGGTGACGGCACCACCACCGCGACCGTGCTGGCCCAGGCGATCGTGCAGGAAGGCGTCAAGGCGGTTGCCGCCGGCATGAACCCGCTCGACCTCAAGCGCGGCATCGACATGGCCGTCGAGGCTGTGGTCGAGAGCATCAAGCAGGCCTCGAAGAAAGTGGCGACCAACGCCGAGATCGCCCAGGTCGGCACGATCTCCGCCAACAGCGACCCCGAGATCGGCAAGATGATCGCCCGGGCGATGGAGAAAGTCGGCAACGAGGGCGTGATCACGATCGAGGAAGCCCAGTCGATCGAGACCGAGCTGGAGATCGTCGAAGGCATGCAGTTCGACCGCGGCTATCTCTCGCCCTACTTCGTCACCAACGCCGACAAGATGATCGTCGAGCTCTCCGAGCCCTACATCCTGCTGTACGACAAGAAGCTGTCGAACATGCAGGAGATGCTGCCGCTGCTCGAGGCGGTGGCGCAGAGCGGCAAGCCGTTGCTGATCGTGGCCGAGGATATCGACGGCGAGGCGCTGGCCACCCTGATCGTCAACAAACTGCGCGGCGGCCTCAAGGTCGCGGCGGTCAAGGCGCCGGGCTTCGGCGACCGGCGCAAGGAGATGCTCGAGGATATCGCCATCCTGACCAGCTGCACGGTCGTGAGCGAGGATCTCGGCATCAAGATCGACAAGGTCACGCTCGACATGCTGGGCCACGCCAAGAAGGTGCGCATCGACAAGGACAACACCACGATCATCGACGGGGCCGGCAAGAAGGCCGCCATCCAGGCGCGCTGCGCCCAGCTGCGCAAGCAGATCGAGACGGTGACGTCGGAGTATGACGGCGAGAAGCTGCAGGAGCGCCTGGCCAAGCTCTCGGGCGGCGTCGCCATCATCAAGGTGGGCGGCGGCACCGAGATCGAGGTCAAGGAGCGCAAGGACAGGGTCGAGGATGCGATGCACGCCACCCGCGCGGCCGTCGAGGAAGGCATCGTGGCCGGCGGCGGCGTCACCTTGCTCTACGCCACCAGGGCCCTGCAGTCGCTGCGCACTGCCAACGCCGACCAGAAGGCCGGCATCGACATCGTCCGGCGCGCGCTGCAGGCGCCGGCCCGCCAGATCTACGCCAACTCCGGCGTCGACGGCGCCGTCGTCGCCGGCAAGCTGCTCGACAAGGGCGACACCCGCCAGGGCTACGACGCCCAGACCGGCAGCTATGTCGACATGATGAAGGCCGGCATCATCGATCCGGCGAAGGTCGTGCGCATGGCCCTGCAGGGCGCGGCCTCGATCGCGGGCCTGCTGATCACCACCGAAGCCATGGTCGCCGACTGGCGCGAGCCCGAAGCGGCCGAATAGGCGAAGTGAGGTACAAAAGGCCCTGCCGCAAGGCAGGGCCTTTTTTATGGCCGCGCGACGTCGGCGAAACGAATGAGCCTGCCCTGCGCCTCGTCCCACAGGGTTAGCCGCGGCGCGCGCAATCCGCCCAGCAGGCCGATACTCTGTATGGGATGGAGCGAATTCACGACCTCGTGGCAGGCGCGCAGCCGGTAGTTGGGCACGCGCGGGCTGAGGTGGTGGACATGATGAAATCCGATATTGCCGGTGCACCATTGGAGGATCCGCGGCAGGCGGAGCCACGACGAACCGTCGAGCGACGCAGCCACGAAGCCCCACTCCCCGTCGGCCGACCAGCGCGCCCTCTCGAAGCGATGCTGCAGCGAGAACAGCCAGACGCCCGAAATCGAGGACACGACCAGGATCGGCGCATGCACCAGCAGGACCTCATGCCAGCCCAGTAGCACGACAAGCATGCCGAACATCGCCACGAGCGACGCGTTGGTGAGATGGACGGACATCCGTTCGCGCACACGGGCACGCGGCGTGTCGAACGGCAGGCGATACAGCAGCACGAAGATCAGCGGCGGCAACAGGACATGCGCGATCAGCGGGTGCCGCGGCAGGCGATAGAGCAGGCGGCGCCAGCGGCTGAGCGCCCGGTATTCGCGCACTGTCAGGCAAGCCGAATAGATGTCGCTGCCGGTCGTGCGCCGGTCGAGGTTGTTCCAGTTGGCGTGATGGGCGCCGTGCTGGCTTGCCCAATTCGTGTAAGGCGTGAGGGTGATCAGGCTGCACAGGCGTCCGACAAGCACATTGGCGCCGCGCGTCCGGAAGAACGCGCCGTGGCCGCAATCATGCTGGACGATGAAGACACGGACGAGGAACACCCCTGTCGGCACACTGAGCGCCAGCGTGAGCCACAGCGACAACGGATAGACAAGATACATGGCAGCGCATCCGGCCATGAAGGGGCCGAACGACGTCAGGAGTTGCAGGCAACTCTCGCGGAGGCTGGGGTGCGCGAAAGCAGCCGCAGCCCGCCGCACCTCGTTATCCGAACAAGCCATTTTCGCGTGCTTTCCAAGGGAGCCGGTCGGACGCGCCCTCCCAGTCTAGCAACGTGGACGAATTGGCACCGTTCCCCTTTGAACAGCGTCCCGCCGACGGTTTATACGGACGACATCCTGTCGGCGGCCTTGAAGAAGCGGCGCGCATGGGCCACCAGCTCGCCGTCCGTCGGATGGTCCATCGGCTCGACCCCGATCAGCTGGCTCCTGAGCTGGGGCGCGTGCTTTTCGACGTAGCTCGCCAGCTCGTTCTTGGTCGCGGCCGGCCCGGTGACCAGCCAGCCCTTCGTGCCCGCCAAGGCCTCGACGATGCTCTTGAAGTAGGTATTGTCGTCGTGCGTGTGTCCCGATCCCACGACGCCGGCCTTCTGGTGGATCTTTTGGGAGGGTGCGTGCGCCTTGATCCGCTGTCGCTCCACGTCTTCGGCGTTGAACAGGAAGATGTGCGCTTCCTTGAAGTCGAGCCAGACGACGGCGTGAGTATGGGACATGAGTCCTCCATTGAATTGCATGAGTGCTGGGGCAACGCCTCGTTCGGGAACCTGTTCCTCCCGGCGCTCGACCTCAAGTCCCTGGGGACGGTCAATCGGAGACAGCGAATTTTGTCCGGTGCGGCGACGGGAAGCCCCTGATGCCGCGCCGGCGTGATGCTCGACAGCACAAGCCCGCCAACGATATATCGCCCGTAACGACCGTAATTTGCGTTTCGGCCGTCCTCCCCTAGAAAATGGCGGTGACGACCCGCCGACCCTCCTTCGTGCATTTCAAGCATCGCAACGTCCCCGAGCGCGAGCTGGTCCGGGACCTGCGCCGCGTCGCGCGCGAGACCGGCCGACGCCGCGTGACCTCGGCACTCTATGGCGAGCACGGCACCTTCCGTCCCAACACTCTCGCGCGCCGCTTCGGCTCCTGGAACGCCGCTCTCGGCGCAGCGGGCCTGCCGGTGACGCAGCGGTGGAAGGTGCCGGACGCCGTGCTGCTGAAAAACCTCGCCGACGTCTGGCGCAGGCTCGGCCGCCAGCCGACGTGGCGCGAACTCACCAAACGCGGCGGCTTCTCAATGTTCGCCGGCGCGACCTACAAGCGGCGCTTCGGCTCGTGGCACAAGGCGTTGCGTGCCTTCGAAGCTTTCGTGAACAGCGGCCGCCGCGATGCCCTGCCCCAGCGCGCCAGGACCGCAGGCCGCTCCTCGCGCGAGGTCAACTGGCGCCTGCGCGCCACGGTGCTGATCCGCGACAACTGTCTCTGCCGCATGTGCGGCGCCAGTCCGGCGAAGGATCCGGCCGTGACGTTGCACGTCGATCACATCGTGCCTTGGTCGAAAGGCGGACAGACCGTGCTGGCCAATCTCCAGACGCTGTGCGCGACCTGCAACATCGGCAAGGGCGACAGCAAGGCTGTCGTGTCATCACCACATCAGGACGATCGCGACACCCGACAGCGGCGCTGAAGCCGCCATCAGCATATAGACCCATAGAGGTGCCCCGCCGTGCCGCCGCTTCTGCGTATCGACAACCGAAGCCGTCCGTTCGAACGGCTCTCCGCGCCACCCTGCAATCGATTCGATAGCCATGACAATGAACCCCCAAGACAACAGCGCGCCGCAGGCACAGAGTGCCCGTTCTCCGGAAGCGACTGATTATTCTCCACACACTCAGCCGGGCAGCACGGACAAGGTCCGTATCCACTCCGCCTGCCGCGACCAGGACCCCTCCTGCTCGCGTGAGGGCTATCTACAGAAAACGGCGTTGCGTGTCGCCCCTGGGAGGCATTCGATTCTGCTTCATTTGTTTTCCGCGAAGCAGGCAAAGAAAAACGGGCGATCCGTGCCCGGATCGCCCGTTTATCAAGATGCCCCGGTGGGTTTGCCAATCGGGCGCCAGGCTCGATCGGTCGGGGTGAAGCGAAGCATCTCCTACTCACCTTCGAACGACGACGGCCAGACTTGGGAGTTGGACGTCATCGGGCGAGAGGTTGTACTCGATTGACGGAAAGTCACGTATCAGCGGAACGCGCGCCGTGAAAGCCGGTTGTTGTTTGCTTCGTATCACACTCGTAACGATTGTCTTTTCCGGTTGCATTGCGTGTTCGTCTACCGCGACTGGATGTTGCATTTGCGGAATCTCCGTTAAGCACAGATTGTCATCCCGAGCGGAGCGAGGGGGATCCTTAACTGCGGCCAAACGAGGATCCCTCGCTTCGCTCGGGATGACAGCGACCTCTGAACGACGGCAGTGCGCTTCTACTCAAGTCACAATGACTCTGGAGTCCATCGCAACGCGATCGGCATGTGCGTTCCGACAGTGGGATCGTGCAAAAAGTTGACTGCACTGCAAGCTCCTACAATCGTAACCAATCTTGGCTTTCCCGCGTAGGTTGCTCTGACTATGTTCCCTTCGCACGCTACGGAATGAATCCCGTTTCGTGTGCCCGGTGGGAAGTCGGGCTGTGTGGAAGAAATCGCGTCGAACGAAGTCCGTACTTCGGCCTGCCAGGCTCCTGGTGTGCCGGCGACCATGATTTTCCAAGACGCCGTACAATTGGGGAAGACTGCCATGATCGCTGCAATTCCAGGAACGCGTGCTACCACGGTGCAGGCGCCGATCTATCGGACGCGGGTCGCGACGCCACAGAGCCGCCGCAGCCCGATCGGGCCCCTCGCCGGCCCGCTGCTTGCCGCTGCGACGGGCATCGGCTTCAACGTGCTCGCCGTGATGACGTTGGTCCTCTAGCCAGGGCGGTGGACAATGCACGCTAGAAAAGAAATGCCGGTTGCAGCGCTGTCGGACGTCGCGGGCAAATACGCGCTGCTGCTCAAATACTCCGACAAGGCCCGCGCCGCGGAGCTGCACATGAGCTCGTTTCCGGACGATCTGCGCGAGAGCTTCAGGCAGCAAGCCGTGGCCGATCCGGCGCGCATCCCGGAGATTGCCGCGCGCCTCGCCGCGGAAGAACGCAAGCGCTCGAGCCGGTTCGGCGACTCGAAACTGGACGCGCTGTATCGCAAGCTCGAAGCCCATGGGGCCGAGGCGCAGTCGGAATTTCAGCAGGTCGTCGAGCTGCTGAAGGGAGAGGTCGACCCGGAGCAGGTGTTCAACCAGATCGTCGGCCGCAGGGACCGGCAACCCGGCAAACGGGAAGTGGCCTCTGTCGTTCAACTGATCGAGACCCCGCAGGCGCAGGAACAGCGCCGCCGGCGCGCCGAAGAGATCGCAGTCGAAATCGAAAATCTGCGGCTGCAGAGTGTTGCGAATTCAAATTGCCCGGACGAAGCCGTGGCACCCATGACCGTGCCGACCGTCGCCGTCCCGGCGACGACGCAGCCGCCGCAGCGCCTGCTTGCCGTGGCGAGCCTCTCCGTCAAGCCGCCGCATTGGGCTGCAGCGGCAGCAGCGGCGTCCGTCGCGGTCGTTGTGATGTCGTGCGTCGGATTGGCGCTGACGGTCCCGACGTCCGGCGCGGCCGACCGGGGACAAATTCAGGCGGCGGCCGAGACGCCGCGGCAAGCGATGCAGCAGGAAGCTGCATTGCCCGACGCCGCCGTGAACGCGGCCGAGCAGCAGCTCGCAGCCGAGGCTGCAGCACGCCGTGAGGAAGAGACCCGGCTGGCGAAGTCGGAAGAGGACAAGGCTCGAGCCGAGGCGGCACGCCAGCTGGCGGCGGCGGAGGCTCGCATTACCGCGCAGCGCCAGGCGGCCGAGAGCCGTCCGACGCCGGAAGCGGTCGAGGCTGGCCTCAACCTCTCCGACCGGGATCACAAGCGGGTGCAGGTCGCCCTGACGGCCCTCGGCCATCAAATCCCGGCGACCGGCTTCTTCGGCCCGATCACGCGGGCGATGATCGCCGACTGGCAGAAGACGCAAGGCCTGACGCCTTCGGGCTTCCTCGATGCGGCGCAGCTCGCCGCCCTCTACGCGCAGGCCCCTCGCCCGCGTTCGTAGCTCAGACGGCTGTTTACTCTTCCCCTCCCCCGTCTTCGGGTCCGTGACCCGCAGGGGCGGAGGGGGAAGGCCACGCGGGCGCCCTCGGCAATTTCAGATCATGAACTGAAACTTGCAGACAATTCGGTCGGGTTGAGCAACCGGGCTGATTGGTAACACTACAGACCGGCGTGATGGGTGACAGGTTTGGTTGCGTTTGCCGCTTCACGGCGCCCCGGCCGGGGCGCCGTGAAGCGTCTCAGTTTCATGGTTTTGCGCTCGATCGCACCGATGTCGAGGGTAGCGAAGCGGACGATCCAGTTGCCGTCATCGAGTTGTCTGAGGCCGACGATCTCGCCGACCAAAGCTTCGCTGAGGAAGACGAGTTCGCCCTGCCACCTGATCTCGCCGGTGGAGCGCACGCGGCGCACGACATGGCGATGATCGTAGATCGGATCCTCGAGGTGCGATGGGTAAGACCTCGGGCTGGGGCGCCAGACCCTGGCGGGTGGAATCTGGCCCAAGGCTTCATGCGGACGCTCCTGGTTGTAGAGGGAGAGGAACTCGTCGAAGCGAACCTGCTGAGCCGCCAAGGTGGCTGCCGGTGGCTTCGTCGTCTCGGCCTTGAGCGTGCGGTGGAACCGTTCGTGCCGGCCGTTCTGTTGCGGACACCCCGGCTCGATCCGCTCCAGGCGGATGCCGAGCTTCAGCCAGTGCACCGACAGCCGACTCAATCCACCCGCGCCAGTGCTGCTGAACGGCACCCCATTGTCGCTTCGGATGGCACCGGGCAATCCGTGATCGTGCAACAGACGGTCAATAACCGGCCAGACGCCGGCGATCGTTGGCGGCACGATCCGGCAAGCCAGCAGATAGCGGCTGTGGGCATCGCTCACCGTCAACGGATCGCAGCGCCGGCCGTCGCCGGTCCGGAACCACCCCTTGAAGTCCATGCACCAGGTGTCGTTGGCCTCCGCGATCGCCCCGAAGGGCGCGCTCTGGCCAAGCGGGAGACGACGGCGGCGGCGAGGGTTCACCAACCCCTCGCGCCTGAGAAGGTCGCCGATCGTGCTCGCCGCAGGCCACGAACGCTCGGGCCAGCGCTCCATCAATACCGCCCGCAGCTTGCGCGGACCCCAGCTCGGATGCGCGTGCCGTACTTCCAGGATCGGCACGGCAAGCTCACCCGATAGCCTGTGAGGCACACAAAGCGGCGCGTGCGAACGGTCGGACAATCCAGTCGACGGATCGGCAGCATACCGTTCCCACCACTTGTAGCCCGTCTTCCGACTGATCCCGAACCGTCGACAAAGCGCAGCACGGCTTTCCTCGCCTTCCAGCCACGCCGCCACGAACTTCATCCGCTCGTCCATGCAACAGGTTTCCTTCCACGGCATCGGCGGTCCTCCCGCCCACAGTGAAACCTGTCACCCATCCTCCCGGTCTATTCTGTTACCTATCTACCCGGTCTGTACCGGTGCTCGCCCCCTCCGTCACCGTATGACGGTGCCACCTCCCCCGAAGACGGGGGAGGGAAGACGGACTCCTCCCGCCCGGATACGGCACTCCGCAGGCACGTTGCCTCGGGGTCGATATGGGCGGACTATCTTGCGACGCTTGCGTGGCTCGGTCGCTTCCCAAGGTGAGGGCAATACCATGACGACACATGTGCGCTGCGGCACGCTGTTCGACGCCTGCGGCCAGGAGGCCAGGTCCGGCCAGACCCTGGTGTACGATGCAAAGGGCGTCGTGGCGTTCGTCGGCCCGACGGAGCAGGCGCCGAAAGTCGCGCCCGGCGAGCAGGTGCTGGACCATTCCAGGCATTTCGTCATGCCGGGGCTGATCGACGTGCATGTCCATCTCGCCTACGGCAATGCCAAGAGCGAGGAGGACATCGACCTCTACAGTCCGCTCGAGTTCCGCGCCCTGCGCGGCCTGTTCTTTGCCCAGAAGCTTCTCGCCGCCGGCTATACCGCGCTCTGTTCGCCGGGCGACGCCGGCCAGGTCAGCCTGTCGATTCGCAACGCCATCCGCGCCGGGCTTTTCGACGGACCCCGCATCAGCGCGGCCGGACCCTATATCTCGGCACGACAGAGCCTGACCGACTGGTATCCGAGCTGGATCGGCGCGCCCTCCACGTCGATCGGCCGGCTGGTCGCCAACCGGGACGAGGCGATCGAGGAAATCCGCATCCAGGCCAAGAACGGGGTCGACTGCGTGAAGATCGCGCTCGACGGCATCCAGCGCCGCCCCGACGGAACGCTGATCGCCGCGTTCACCGAGGACGAGACCGCAGTGATGGTGCGCGAGATCCAGCGCCTTGGCCGGAAGGCGGTAGTCCATGCGATCGGCCGCGAGGCGACGCTTTACGCAGCCAGGGCCGGCGTCGATCTGATTTTCCATGCATTCGACCTCGACGATGAATGCATCGACGCGATGGTGAAGAGCGGCTCGGCGATCGCGCCCACGCTCACCCTCCAGCGCAACATCATCGATTTCACCCAGGAGCAGGACCCGGCCATGGCCAAGGGCAGGGTGAGCCACGTGCAGCGGCAATACGAATGGGCCTGCCGCAACCTCGCCAAGGCCTTCAAGGCCGGCGTGCCGATGTTGGCCGGCACCGATTCAGGCTTTGCCGTCACGCCCTACGGCGAATGGCATGCGCGCGAGCTCGAGATCTTCGTGAACGATATCGGCCTCAGCCCCGCCGAGGCGCTGTGCGCGGGGACCCGCATCAATGCGGGCTTTCTCGCCGGCGGCGACCGGCTCGGCCGGCTCGAGTCCAGGCTGCCACGCCGATTTCATCGCGCTCGACGGCTCACCGCTGGAGAACATCTCGATGCTGCTCGACAAGAGCCGCATTCATTCCGTCTACCTCGGCGGCAAGCGCATGGCAGTCCCCGAGCGCGACTACGACCCGCGCCAGGTCACGGACGCCGTCCAGGTCAACTGGACCGATGTCTACACCCAGGCCCGCGTCGCCGAGCTCCGCCGCGACAAGCCGCTGGCCAAGGCGGCGGAGTAGCTCAGAGTCTTTCCGATCGATATCGAATTGATTCCCTCCCCATTCAAATCTATCGGATTCACACATTTTGAAGTCCGAGAGTTGCGCCGTATTTGATGGCTCGGAACTCGCTGAGGCCGATGCGCATGACCTTTGGCCCCGGCTTTCCGTAGTATCCTGTCCAGCCGCCGAGGCGGGCGATGACCCAAGCGGCGAAGGCCAGGCTGCCTTTTGGATGTGGATTGCGCTGCCGTTCCGTCTTGCCGGCGAGCTTGGCGGAGACTGCTTCGATGATGGGCTGGTCGTCGGGATCGAAGCTGTCGGTCAAGCGCTGGTCGGTGTTGTCGTCGCGGGCCTGCACGAGCTGCTTGATGGTGACAGCGGCGACAGTCGCGGCCGCGACCAGCTTGATCATGGCTTGCGGCTCGCCGATGTCGGCGGCCTCGATATCGAAGCCTGCGGTCTTGAGGGTGCGGAAGAACTCTTCGATCGTCCAGCGCTGGCGATACAGATCGATGATGCGGCGCGCTTGGCCGAGGTCGCCGACAGGGTGGGTCGTCAACAGACGCCAGTGGATGGGCTCGCCGTCAGCTGGCGTCGATGTCTCGCGCACATCGACCAGCGTCAGGGCGACTTTCTCGGGCAAGGCCGGATCGGCACCGTGCAGCGGCCGGCGCAAGACCACCGGCGCAAAGCGTGCCGCCAGTTCGGCGTTGCGCGAGCGCCGTCCGGGTGCCGCCGGGAGGGTGACCTCGTAGCGACCTTGCTCCGGCTGGCTGTCGATCAACGAGAACAACAGCCCGTCATCGCTTGCTTGCGACCCTGCGATCCGCCGGTTCTGGCAGGCTCGCACGATCAAAGCCACGTTAGAGGGGCAGCGCACGAACAGCTCGTAAAAGTCGCTCTCGCGGTCCGATACAAGCGTGATGCTGGAAGCAGCCTCCAGCACCTTCCCGGCCCGTTGCGCGCCGTCGAGCCAGCGTTGCGATTCCTTGGCCGCCGTCGACCGCTTGCGGCGGGCGGCAACACGACCAGCCGGCCTGTTCCATACCTCCATCGACACCAGCCCCAGAAGAGCCCCCGTGCCCGCCTCGACCGCCAGCACCGGATGCAGCAGCAAGCCACCCACCGCGCCACCCTTGCCAACTGGACCGTAACCCGCCGCTCGAGCGCGCCGGCCTCCCAGCGCAAGCTCGCTCGTATCCTGGATCGCCACAACCTCGCGGCCGGACACCCGCCGACCCGTCAGCCGCCCGGCATGCTCCGACATCTCCGACACCGTCACCGAAGGATTGCGCAGCAGCCGCGTGAACTGCATCTCCCGCGCCCGCGTGCCGCCCAGCCGACGGATACAAGAGCCCGGCCGCGCCACCAGCGCTGCATGCAAGCACACCCCCCTTTTTCCAGCCGAAGGTCGCCAAAAAGGCCCAGCCCGTATTCGATCCCCGACATCGAAAGCTCCATCGCTTGTGACGGAACTCATCGAATCGACCTTCCGGGCGGCGCGCAACAAAAGATGTGTGAACGCGATAGCCATTTGAATGGGGAGGTGCCCGCGTCTTACGCGGGCGGAGGGGTCATGGCTTCGGGAAAAGATAAATTTGCCTGCGGCGCATGGCCCCTCCGGCCCTTCGGGCCACAGCGCGCTTTTGGCCGCAAGCGGCCAAAACGCGTACCCATTTGAATGGGGAGGGAAGGCTCGCATCGAGGTCGAATGACCTGTCGCGCCGCGGCGCCGACACTCAATTCCCGTCATCCCGACTCGCGCGGAGTAACCTTCATACAAAGATCCCTCGCTACGCTCGGGATGACACCCTTGGTCCGGCGCGCGCTTCGAGCCAAAGCAACACCGTCATCCCGAGTTCGGCGCATTCACATGCGCCTTTAGATCGCGAAAGCTCAGGCTTCCACCCCATGACCACGCACGAAATCGTTCAGGCCGCTGCGGTCTTTGCCGCGGGCCAGCAGGAGCGCGCGGGTGTTGTGGGCGTAGCCCGGCTCGTCCCGGCGCTCGGCGCCGTCGTGATCGAAATGGCTGGTCGCGGGCATGAAGCGCAGCGCGTAGCCTGCGCGCGGAACGGCGCCGCGGTTATGGGTGGCGCCGTGGATGGTGTAGACGTCGAACATCACCATTTGCCCGGGCTCCAGCTCGACATCGACCGCAGTGCTTTCGTCGAACTCTTCCTTCGCCAGGCTGCGGCGGACGATCATGTCCTTGCGGTCCTCGAAGACATGCTCGCCAATGCGCCGGGCGGCATGGGAGCCCGGGATCACGCGCAGGCAGCCGTTGCGTCGCCGTGCTTTCGGTGGCGGCGATCCACACGCTGGTGGTCGCGAGCGGCTTGATCGGCCAGACCTGACCGTCGCGATGCCAGCCGGTTTCCGGGCCGCTGATCGCCCGCTTGTAGAACAGCGTCGTGCCCCACAGGATGACGTCCGGGCCGATCACCTGCTCGACCATGTCGAGGATGCGGGGATGCAGCGCGGTGCGCTTCCAGTATTCGGGCGATCTGACCTTGACCCCCTGCACGCCGCTGCCGGGCACATGCGGCCCGACGATCGACTGGTCGAGCAAGGTCGGATTGTCCTCCACCAGATGCGAGACGGCCTCCTGCAGCCCCGCGAGATCGTCGCTCTCGAGCCGCAGGCGCGGCACGATGTAGCCATCCCGGCGGTAGGCGGCAATTTCCTCGGGGCTCAGGATGACTGGCGCACTCTGCGGCATGCGTTCCTCCCTCATTGCATCGCCCGATCGCCCTTGACCGATGTGCGGTGCATGTAGCGATCGCCGATCGCCTTGTAGTCGGGAATGGCGTAGTGCGCGGTGCAGCGATTGTCCCAGATGACGAGGTCGTGCTTGCGCCAGCTATGACGATAGACCAGCTCCGGCGCCGTCGAATGCTGGAACAGGAATCCCAGCAGCGCGTCGCTCTCCGCCTTGCTCATGCCGACGATGTGCGCGGTATAGCCCCGGTTCAAGAACAGCGCCTTGCGGCCGCTGTCGGGATGCGTGATCACCAGCGGATGGGTGGCGCTGCTGGCGGCGATGGCGTCGCCCTTGCCGGCGAACTCGCGTCCGTAGCTGGTGTCGCCCGCGTTGGCCATGGCATGGACCGCCTGTAGCCCGTCGAGCAGCCGCTTCATGGTGGGCGATAGGGTCTCCCACGCCTGGTAGAGGTCGGCGAACATGGTGTTTCCCCCTACCCTCGGGATCTCGATGGCGTAAAGGATCGATGCCTTCGAGGGAAACTTCTGCCAGGTGCCGTCGGCATGCCAATAGGTCCCGGCATCCTCGCGCCCCAACGGCTGGTCGCCCTGCTTCTTGTTGGAGACGCGGAAAATCTCGGGATGGCCGGGAAGCGTGTACTTCTGGATGACCGGATTGTCGCCCGCCACGGCAAGCTCGCCAAAGCGCCGGCTGAAGGCGATCTGCTGCTCGGGTGTGAGAACCTGGTCGCGCACGATGAGGAGGCCGTCGGCATCGACCCACGCCTGGTGCAGTTCGCGAAAGAGATTGTCGCCCACCGGCTGTTGCAGATCCACGCCGATGACTTCCGATCCGATATGCGGCGACACGGTCTGGATGGTGAGGCCCATGGACGTCTCCTATTCGGCCTTGATGCCAAGCGTGCGAATCAGTTCGCCCCAGCGATGGTATTCGGCGGCAATGAAGGCCCTGAATTCCTCGGGCGTGCTGCCGACCGGCTCGGAACCCTGGTCGTAGATGCGCTGGCGGAAATCCTTGTCGGCAAACGCCTTCTGCAGCACGTCGCTCAGCCGGTTCACGATCCGGGGCGGCGTTCCGGCCGGTGCCAGGAGACCGAACCAGCCGGTGACCTCGTAGCCTGCCAGGCCGCCGCCCTGCTCGGCGATCGTCGGCACGTTCGGCAATGACGGCCAACGGACCGAGCCCGTGGTCGCGATCGGATAGAGCTTGCCGGCCTGAATATAAGGCATCGAGGTCAGGACTTCGTCGAAGCCCACCTTGATGTGGCCGCCCAGCAGGTCCGCCATCATCGGCGCACTGCCCTTGTAGGCAACCGGTGGCATGTCGATGCCGGCCTTGGCCCGGAACACTTCGCCCGAGAGCTGCTTGGAGCCGCTGCTGTGGCCATAGTAAAGTCCGGGCTTGGCCTTCACGTAGGCGATCAATTCCGGCAGCGAGCGCACGGGAAGATCGGGATGAACCAGCAGCAGGTTGGAGATCTTGACGGAGAGCGAGATCGGCTCGAAGTCCTTCAGCGAGTTCGTATCCGACCTGGCCGAAGAGATGCGGGTTGACAGTGAGCGCACCGGAATTGCTCATCAGCAGGGTGTAGCCATCGGCCGGCGCCTTGGTCACGAAGGCCGTGCCGACACTGCCGCTGGCGCCCGCCTTGTTCTCGACAATGAAAGGCTGCCCCAGCGCGGCGCTGAGCTGGGCGGCTACCGTGCGCGCGTTGAGGTCGGCACTGCCGCCGGCCGGGAACGGCGCGACGATGGTGACCGGGCGCATCGGATAGGTATCTGCGGTCTGCGCCGCGGCCGCGGATGTCGAGGCAAGGCCCAGGACGAGACTGGCGAGCGCTGCGCGATATGACGTCACGATGGTAGCCATTGCATCTGCATCCTGCTGCATTCCCTGGGGCCGACCATCGAGAAGACCAGCACCCACACATCGTGGCAAGGGATGACGCCGGTTGGCTGTCGATGTCTTTCGCTGTTGGAAACCAGGTCCGGTGACTAGGGCAGCACCTTCTTCATCCACTCAGCCGTGGCCTTCGCATCGTCGCTCTCGCTCGCCTCGAGCTTCGCGATCACGCGATGCCGGTCCTCCAACTCGCGGTTCTGGCTGAGCTTGGTCTTGGCCTCGACCTTGTCGAGCTTCATGCGGAAGGCGACGATGCCCCTGGTCTGCATCGCGGCATTGCCGGGCGGCAGTTCGTCGAGGGTCCAGCCTGCCTTGCCTTCATAGATCTTCGCGAGATCGGTCAGCACCTCGAGCACCTTGTCCGTCTCCTCGATCACCTCCGGCCGGCCGTAGGCATGCACGGTGACGTAGTTCCAGGTCGGCACCTTGACGCCCGGCGTGTACCAGGTCGGCGAGACATAGGCGTGCGGGCCCCAGAACAGCGCCATCGAGGGCTGGGCGTTGGCGAACAGCTTCCAGTGCGGGTTGGCGCGCGCGAGATGGCCGATCAGGCTGCCATGCGGCGTGCCGTCGTCCTGCCAGACCAGCGCGAGGTGCGTGCAGAACGGTGCGCCGTCTTCGCCGGTGGTGACGAGGAGCGCCCAGCCGTGCGCCCGCATGATCTCGCGGCCGGTTTCCTCGGACGCCTCGAAGTGCTTGGGAATGTACATCGGCGCTGCCTTTTCGGGTGGCTTTCCTGGGGCTCGCAGTGCGGGCCGTCACGGGTTGAATGCGACGGGATTACCATGTTCACTGCGGCCCGCAACCGGGAGGAATTTCATGGGTGAAGATATCCGTCTTAAGTCAAAGGCCGGCGAAATCGGCGCCTATCTCGCGAGCCCGAAGGGTTCGCCCAAGGGCGGGGTCGTGGTGATCCAGGAGATTTTCGGCGTCAACCAGCACATCAGGAAGGTGACGGACTTCTTCGCCGAGCAGGGCTATCTCGCTCTCGCCCCGCGCTTCTTCGACCATGTGAAGCCCGGCATCGAGCTGGGCTACACACCCGACACGATGGCCGAGGGCCGCAAGATCGTGGTGGAGATGGGCTTCGACAAGCCGGTGCAGGACGTCGAGGCGGCGATCGAGGAACTGAAGAAGCGCGGCTGCCGCAAGGTCGCGGTCACCGGCTTCTGCTGGGGCGGCACGATCACCTGGCTGGCGGCGACGCGGCTGAAGCCCGACGCCGCGATCGGCTATTACGGCGGCGGCATCCACGGCACCAAGAACGAGAAGCCCACCGTACCGACCATGCTGCATTTCGGCGACAAGGACATGCACATCCCGATGGCGCACGTGAACGAGATCCGGAAGCTCCATCCCGAGGTGCAGGTCTTCGACTATCCGGCCGATCACGGCTTCCATTGCGACGAGCGCGGGTCGTTCGATGCCTCCGCCTCGAAGAAGGCGATGGAACGCACGCTCGAGTTCATGAAGAAGCATGTAGGCTGACGCACGGCGTCGCCGCGCGATAGTTGTCGATTCGCCATGATTGTCATCCCGAGCGTAGCGAGGGATCCTTGGTTGGCGCCGATCAAAAGATCCCTCGCTTAAGCGCGGGGGTTACCCCGCGCGACTCGGGATGACAAAGGTTGCTCGAATGACGGAACGTGCTTTCTGTTCTTTGCTGGGAGCGCGCCACTCCAGTGGCGCGTCTTTTCTTCTCTCCACACACAGTATGAGCGCCACTGGAGTGGCGCGCTCCCAGCCATGAAAAAGCCCGCCAAAAAATCCTTCACGCCCGACGCGCGCGGTCCCTTGAACGGGGTGCGCGTCGTCGATCTGTCGCGGCTGGTGGCGGGCAATGTGCTGACCCTGCAGCTCGCGGATTTCGGGGCGGAGGTGATCAAGATCGAGCCGCCGGAGGGCGACACGCTCCGCTCGTGGAAGGTGAAGGGCGTCGAGACGGCGTGGAAGGTCTATAGCCGCAACAAGAAGAGCGTGGCGCTCGAGCTGCGCTCGGACGCAGGGCGCGCCATCGTGCGCGAGCTCTGCCGGACGGCGGCGATCGTGGTCGAGAGCTTCCGGCCGGGCGTCATGGAGGACATGGGGATGTCGCCGGCCGAGCTGCACGCGATCAATCCGAAGCTGGTGATCCTGCGCATCTCGGGCTGGGGCCAGGACGGGCGCTATCGGCACAAGCCGGGCTTCGGCACCCTGATCGAGGGCTACTCCGGCTTTGCCTCCATGAACGGCTTCGCCGACCGCGAGCCGGTGCTGCCGCCGATGTATCTCGCCGACTGCATGGCGGCGCTGAACGGCTACGGCGCGGTGCTGGTGGCGCTGCGCGAGGTCGAGATCAACGGCGGCACGGGCCAGGTGCTCGACCTGCCGCTGTTCGACCCGCTGTTCTCGATGCTGGGGCCGCAGGCGGCCAATCACAGGCTGACCGGCGAGGTGAAGGTGCGCAGCGGCAGCCGCTCGACCAATGCCGCGCCGCGCAACGTCTACCAGACGAAGGACGGGCACTGGGTCTGTCTATCGGCCTCGACGCAGGGCATGGCCGAGCGGGTGCTGGTGAAGATCGGCCGGCCGGAGCTGGTGAAGGATCCGCGCTTCGCCACCAACATCGAGCGGGTCAAGAACGGCATCGAGCTCGACGGCATCATCGGCGAATTCGTGGGCGCCCGCGACCTCGCCGAGAACCTGGTCTATTTCGACGAGGCCGGCGTCACCATCGGGCCGGTCTACGACATCGCCCAGATCGCCGAGGACGACTATGTGCTGGAGCGCGAGGCGCTGATCGAGATCCCCGACGCCGACATGGCAGGCGGCGCGATGCCGACGCATTCGGTCGTGCCGCGGATGTCGGGAACGCCCGGCGCGCTTAAATCCGCCGCGCCCCGGATCGGCGAGCACAACGAGGCGCTACTGAAGCCGCTGCTCGGCGCCGCCGAATACGACAAGCTCGCCCAGTCTGGCGTGATCTCGGGGGGCGTGATCTCGAAGGGAAAGAAAAAGTGACCGTCTCCCGCCCTGCTCCGCCGGTCTGGCGCTCGATCCTCTACGTCCCGGGCAATGTGCCGAAGTTCATCGACAAGGCGCACGAGCGCGGCGCCGATTGCGTGCTGGTCGATCTCGAGGACAGCGTCCAGCCGGCGCAGAAGCCCGAGGCGCGCGCCATGCTGGGCGCGACGATCAAGAAGGTGGCGCGCGGCGGCGCCGACGTGGCGGTGCGGGTCAACCGGCCGCTGCGCATGACCATCCCCGATCTCGAGGCGGCGGTGCAGCCCGGCGTCTCGGCCCTGTTCATCACCAAGACCGAGAGCGTGCAGCATCTCCGGCTGCTCGACGAGGTGGTGAGCGAGCTCGAGAAGGCGCGCGGCCTCGGCGTCGGCAGCATCGGCTTCGGCGCCATGATCGAGCATCCGCGCGCGCTCTCCCAGATCCACGACATCGCCGAGCACGCGCCGCGGCTGATCGGCATGATGCTGGGGGGCGAGGATTTCGCACTGGAGACCGGCTCGATCCCGGGCGACGAGACGCTCGAGTTGCCCAAGCGCCTGGTGGCGTTCGCGGCGCAGGCGCACGACGTGCCGATGATCGGCATCCTGGGAACGGTCGCCGACTATTCCGATCCCGCCGCTTACGCCAAGAGCGCCGAACGGGCGCGCCGCTTCGGCTTCTCGGGTGGCACCTGCATCCATCCCGGGCTGGTCGCGGCCTTGAACGCGGCGTTCACGCCCTCGGACGAGGACGTGGCCCATGCGCGGAAGCTGATCCAGGCCGATGCCCAGGCGGCAGCGGAGGGGCGCGGCTCGTTCCAGGTCGACGGCAAGATGATCGACATTCCGGTGATCGAGCGTGCCCGCAAGCTGATCGCGCGGGCCGAGGCGATCCGGCGGCGGGTGCAGAGGAAGTGAGCCCAGAAACGGGTTGGCCGCTCGGGGCGCGCAAGTTATAAAGGTTCCATTGCCAATGCGAATTGTTCGGTTCCGGGGAATTGGGGGGACCGTTCGGGGACTTGGGGACTTGCGGGAATGCGTCACTTCATCGTCGGAGCCCTGCTGGTGCTGGCGGCCCTGGCCGTCACCTCGGTGACCGCGAGCCTGCTCGAGCGGGCGGCGCTCAATCGCCAGGCCGGCGAGCGTCCGACCGCCATCGTCGAGGGACCGGGCCAGCCTGCGGGCAAGGCGGCGCCTGGAAAGTCGGCACATCCGAGCGAGCTCGCGCGGCGAGCCGATTTGAAGGACTAGACCATGCGCCATTTCACCTGGGCGGTTGCCTGGTTCATCGTCGGCCTCGCCGTCACGCTCGGCACCGCGACCTTGTTGCAGCAGGTCGTCTCGACGCGGCAGGCCATCGCCACGCCGGTGAATGCGCCGACGCCGGCGCAAGTCACCAAGCCGCCGCCCGAGGGCCGCGACATGCTGGTCGCCGCGCGGCGGATCGGCCGCTTCCACTGACAAAAAAGGCCTCCGTTCGGAGGCCTTCTTCGTTTCCGGTGTCGAACGTCAGTGCTTGTCGGCCCACACCTGGCGCTTCACGGCATACATCAGCCCGGCCATGGCGAGCAGGAACAGGATCACCCGCACGCCGTACTTGTTGCGGGTCTCCAGATGCGGCTCGGACGCCCAGGCAAGGAACTCGACCACGTCGGTCGCTTCCTGGTCGAGCGTCGCCTTGGTGCCGTCGGCATACTGGACCTTGTCGTCGGCCAGCGGTGGCGGCATGGCAATGCGGTGGCCGGGGAAGTACTTGTTGTAGTTGTCGTCCTTGGTGACGCTGGCTTCCTTGATCTGCGCCGGCGTCAACTTGTCGAACGGCACGTAGCCGGTCAGCAGCGCGTGGATATAGTCCGCTCCGCCGTCGCGCGCCTTGACCATGACGCTGAGATCGGGCGGCGCCTTGCCGCCGTTGGCGGCCGCCGCGGCGAGCTCGTTGGCGAACGGCTTCTTGAAGTGGTCCGACGGCCGCGCCGGGCGGTCGATCGGAGCACCATCGTCGCCGATGTCGGGGACCTGGATGTCGGCGATCAGGCCCTTCACCTGATTCTCGGTCAGGCCGAGATCGATCAGGTTGCGGTAGGACAGCATGTTCAGCGAATGGCACGCCGAGCAGACTTCCTTGTAGACCTGGTAGCCGCGCTGGGCGGCGGCGCGATCGTAGGTGCCGAACGGGCCCTTGAAGTGCCAGTGATGCTCCGGCAGCGCCGTCTCGGTTTCGGCCGCGATGGCGAGCGCGCCGACGCTGAGAGAGGCGAGCGCGATTGCGCCCGAGATGAGGATCTTGCGCATGGTGTTCACGCCACCTTCTTCTTGAGCACCGCGTCGGCGATGCTGGGTGGCAACGGCAGGGGCCGCTCGATCTTGCCGAGGACCGGCAGCAGGATCAGGAAGTGGAAGAAGTAGTAGAGCGTGCCGAGACGCGCCACCACAAGCAAGGGGAGGTTGAACAGACCCAGGTTGATGAAGGCATCGGGCGAATGGGCACCGCAATAGCCCAAGGTCAGCATGTCGATCACCAGCACGAACACGAACCATTTGTAGACCGGCCGGAAGGTGCAGGAGCGCACGCGGCTGGTGTCGAGCCACGGCACCACGAACAGCACGGCGATCGAGCCAAACATGCAGAGCACGCCACCCAGCTTGTCGGGGATGGCACGCAGGATGGCGTAGAACGGCAGCAGGTACCATTCCGGCACGATCTCGTTGGGCGTCACCAGCGGATTGGCCGGCACGTAGTTGACCGGCTCGCCCAGCGCGTTCGGCATGAAGAACACGAAGGCGGCATAGACGATCAGGAAGACGACGACGCCGAAGCCGTCCTTCATCGTGTAATACGGATGGAACGGCACAGTGTCCTGCGGGCCCTTGGGATCGATGCCGAGCGGATTGTTCGAGCCGTGCACGTGCAGCGCCACGACGTGCAGCGCCACCACCGCCACGATGATGAACGGCAGCAGGTAGTGCAGTGCGAAGAAGCGGTTGAGCGTCGGATTGTCGACCGCGAAGCCGCCCCACAACCAGGTGACGATCGAGTTGCCGACCACCGGGATCGCCGAGAACAGATTGGTAATAACCGTGGCCCCCCAAAAACTCATCTGGCCCCAGGGCAGGACGTAGCCCATGAAGGCGGTGGCCATCATCAGCAGCAGGATGACGACTCCCAGGATCCACAGGAGTTCGCGCGGCGCCTTGTAGGAGCCGTAGTAGAGGCCGCGGAAGATATGGACGTAGACGGCGGCGAAGAAGAACGACGCGCCGGTCATGTGCATGTAGCGCATCAGCCAGCCCGACGGCACGTCGCGCATGATGCGCTCGACCGAGGCGAAGGCCATGTCGGCGTGCGGCGTGTAGTTCATCGCCAGCACGATGCCGGTGACGATCATCAGCACCAGCATCACGGTCGCGATCGCGCCGAAATTCCAGAAATAGTTGAAATTCCGCGGCGTCGGGAAGGTGTGATATTCCTTCTCGATGTAGCTGAAGATCGGCAGGCGGTGATCGATCCAGGCGATCACCTTGTTGTTGAAGACCGGCGGAGCGCCGTGAGACGAGGCCATCGATTACTCCTGGCGTCAGCCGATTTTGACGAGTGTGTCGGACGAGAAGAGATAGTCCGGAACCGCGAGATTCTTGGGCGCCGGTCCCTTGCGGATGCGTCCGGAGGTGTCGTACTGCGAGCCGTGGCAGGGGCAGAACCAGCCGCCATATTCGCCGCGCGGGTCGCCCTGCTTGGTGCCGAGCGGCACGCAACCGAGATGCGTGCAGACGCCGACCACGATCAGCCACTCCGGCCGCACCTTCTTGGCGGCGTCGGTGACGCGCAGATTGTCGGTCTCCGGATCGGGCAGGTCGGCGAGCTTCACATCCTCGGCTTCCTTGATCTCCTCGGGCGTGCGGTGACGGATGAACACCGGCTTGCCGCGCCACTTCACGGTGATCGCCTGGCCGACTGCGATCGCCTTCACGTTCACCTCGATCGAGGAAAGCGCCAACGTATCTGCGGCAGGATTGAGGTTGTTGATGAAGGGCCACGCCGTGGCGATCGCACCGACGGCGGCCATGGCGCCCGACGCGACCATGAGAAAATCGCGCCGGTTCGGGTCGCCGTGGGCGCCGGCCGGAATACTGGAAGAAGCCATACGTGTTTTCGTCCCCTTGGGTCGCCCGCAATAGACTGAAAAGCCACGCTTTATTCAAGGCTTCTTCGGTCGCAGATTGAGTATTAATCGAGATCGGCGCGACCCGGCCACAGTGCGACAGCGCGCCGCACGAAAGCCTTCCGCGTCGTGGTGTGTGAGGGGAGACAGGAGACCATGCGCATCGCCCTTTTCGAGCCCGATATCCCGCAGAATCTCGGCGCCTTCATCCGCCTGTCGGCCTGCCTGGGCGTGGCGCTCGACATCGTCGAGCCCTGCGGCTTCCCGCTGGACGACAAGCGCATCCGCCGCGCGGCCATGGATTACTACGATCTCGCGGCGATCACCCGCCATGCCTCGTGGGCCGCCTTCTGTCGCGACCGCGGCCCCGGCCGCCTGGTCCTGCTCACCACAAAGGGCGCGGCACGCCTGCCGGACGCCGCCTTCGAGCCCACCGACACGCTGCTGCTCGGCCGCGAGAGCGCCGGCGTCCCCGATGAAGTCCACGCCGCCGCCACCTTGCGTCTACGGGTGCCGCTGCAGGCAGGCGCGCGCTCGCTCAATGTCGCGCTTGCCGCTTCGATGGTATTGAGCGAGGCCCTGCGCCAGACCTCGGGATTCGACCGGCTCATATGACCGACCTCTCTCATCGCAAGCAGATCACCCGCGCCTGGTTCGAGAGCCTGCGCGACCGGATCTGCGCGGAGTTCGAGAAGATCGAGGGCGAACTTGGGGGCACCCACGCCGACCTGCCGCCCGGCAAATTTGAGCGCACGTCCTGGCAGCGCCCGCGCGAAGCCAACGGAGAAGATCGCGGCGGCGGGGTGATGTCGGTGATGCGCGGCCGCGTCTTCGAGAAGGTGGGCGTCAACGTCTCGACGGTGTTCGGCGAATTCAGCCCCGAGTTTCGCAAGCAAATTCCCGGCGCCGAGCAGGACCCGCGCTTCCACGCCTCGGGCATCTCGCTGGTGGCCCACCTGCGCTCGCCGAAAGTGCCGGCGGTGCACATGAACACACGCTTCATCGTCACCACCAAGTCGTGGTTCGGCGGCGGCGGCGACCTCACGCCGATGGTGCCGAACGAGGAAGACACACGCGCCTTCCACGATTCGTTCAAGGCCGCCTGCGACGCGCACGATGCCGGCTACTATCCGCGCTTCAAGAAGTGGTGCGACGAGTACTTTTATCTGCCGCACAGGAACGAGGCGCGCGGCGTCGGCGGCATCTTCTACGATTATCTCGAGAACGACTTCGAGAAGGACTTCGCGTTCACGCGCGACGTTGGCGAATCTTTCCTGAATGTCTATCCCTCGATCGTGCGCAAGCACATGAACGAGCCGTGGATCGCGGCCGAGCGCGAGCACCAGCTGGTGCGCCGCGGCCGCTACGTCGAGTTCAACCTGCTGCACGACCGCGGCACCAAATTCGGCCTGATGACCGGCGGCAACGTCGAAGCGATTCTGATGTCGCTGCCGCCCGAGGCGCGCTGGCCGTAACGGAGGAAATCCCATGGCGCATGGCGGCAACGACCGGCAGATCGACAATATCGAATTCAACGTGAGCGACATCGCCCGCGCCAAGGCGTTCTACGGCGCGGCGTTCGGCTGGACCTTCACCGACTTCGGGCCGGACTATTGCGAGTTCGCCGACGGGCGATTGAAGGGCGGCTTCACGACCCTGGGTCCGGTGCGCTCCGGCGGTCCGCTGGTGATCCTCTACGCCGACGATCTCGCCACCGCCCAGCAGCGACTCGAAAAGGCGGGCGCGAAGATCGTGAAGCCGGTCTTCGCCTTTCCCGGGGGCCGGCGCTTCCACTTCCAGGATCTGGACGGCTACGAGCTGGCGGTGTGGTCGGCCGACTAAGACAGATCGTACAGCCCCGTGGAAAGAGCCTAGGGTCGCGCGCGCTTCGTATCCAGTTGCGCCGATAATAAAAAGGAAAACCCCATGGCCCAGAAGAATCAGCGCGGCAATCGCGAAGCCAAGAAGCCCAAGCAGAACAAGGTCAAGGCGGTCGCCAGCACGTCGCCGTTCACCGCCGCTCAGAGCAATGCCGGCAAGAGCGCCGGCAAGCGCAAGTAAGGCTTCGGGCCGGCCCGCCGGCCCTTGTTACCGGTGGGCCACTCCCCATCTCTTAGAAGCCGGGTCAGCACCCCCGCGCTCCAGGAGGAGCCATGACGCTGCGTCCGGAATATTCCCTCGGTCGGTCCGAATACAATGCCTTCCTCTTCTCTGCCGTCGGCGAAGAGAAGACGGGCATGCAGCTCACCGTCCAGACCGCCCTGATCCGCCTCGGCATCGATCCGTGGCAGGAAGCTGCCCGCCTCTCCGACCTGTCCAAGGCCGCAGCCGTGCAGGCGTTGACCGCCGTCATGGCGCGCCTACCCGAGGGCGACTGGAACGCCGCCGCCCTGCCTGCAATCGCGGCCCGCCTCGTCGGCAACTTGCCCGGGCGGACGGCGACACCAGCGGCTCCGCCCCTCAAGGCCAAGCGTTATGGCCTGCCCTTCGGCCTGCCGCCCTTGTCCTTCGCCCTGCCGAAAGGCGTGGTCTGGATCGTCGTTGTGGCAGCGCTGCTGGGCGGCTTGCTGGTCCTGCAGAACGGCAGCGACCCCGCGCCGGCGGACGGCTCGGCGCCCCAGTACAACAAGTAAGAACTATCGCGCGCCGCGCGCGGTGATCGCTCCCGCCACGAGCGGCGCGGCGAACAGCGCGATCACCAGCAGCGGATAGGGCGCACCCCACCAGAAGGCGAAGCGGTCGAGGAAGGCCACGGGCTCCTGCCCGAAGGTCCAGTGTTCGTAGAGATAATCGGCCAGCACCGTTGTCGTGGGCCACAGCAGCGCGGCCACAAGGGCCGCTTCGAGCCACTGCGGCCCCCTGGTGCGGCGCGCATGGATCGCCGCCATCAGCACGAGGTAAGGCAGCGGCACCAGCGCCTTGTACCATTCGACGGTCATGACCGGCAGACGCTCGGCAATGACCGTGTCGCCGATCATGTCGTTCACGACGACGAGGCCCGCGATGGCAAGCCAGAGCGCAAAGGCGAGACCGGGCCGGATCATGCCGTGTCCTCGCGTGCGCCATTGTTCTGTTTGAAGGCACTTCCGACACTCAAGTGCAGACTGTCATCCCGAGCGTAGCGAGGGATCCTTGTATGGCTGCAGTTAAGGATCCCTCGCTGCGCTCGGGATGACATCTGTTTCTGATCCTTCCTCAGGATGACAAACTCCTCGCCAAGCGCTCCAACTCGGCCAGACAGGCGTCGCGGTCGGCCACGAAGTCGCCCGCGATCCACCAGCGTTCGACGCTGTCGAGCAGTGCGCCCACTTTCGGTCCGGGCGCGAGGCCGAGCTTCAGCGCATCGCCGCCGCTCACCGGAAGTTCGGGCGGCGTCCAGCTTTGGGCGAGCGCCAGTGCCGCACGCCAGTCGCCGGCCGCATCGACGGCGAGCAGCAGGCGGTCGATATAAAGACCCGTTCCGAGACGATAGATCTGCGACCGCCAGGTGCGCGCGCCACCGGCCAGGTCGATCGCCGGTTCGGCCGCCAGCATGATCTCCAGCCGCAGCGCCTGCTGCGTCGACAGCTTCAGGCGTTTGCCGATCACGGTCGCATCGGCATCGACCTCCAGCACCGCCGCCAGCCGACGCAATCCGTCGGCCTCGCTCTCCCGTGCGATCAGGGCGCGCAGTCTTTTTGTGCCGTCATACTCGGGCAGCCAGTGATCGAGCGCGCCGGCATCGGCCATCGCTTCCATCGCGTCGGCAGGACCACCGACGGAAAGCGGCGCCGCGACAAGCTTCAGCACTTCCTTCGCCACCCGCTCGCCCGAGAGGCTGCCGAGCGCGCCGGCATGACGCGCGCAGGCCTGGAAGCCCGGCCCGTCGAGCGGCGGCGCGCCATACCAGGCATGGAAACGGAAGAAGCGCAGCACGCGCAGGCGATCCTCGGCGATCCGCCGGTCGGCATCGCCGATGAAGCGCACTTTATGTACGGCGAGATCGGCGCGGCCGTCGAACGGATCGTAGAGCGTGCCGTCGCGTTCGGCGTAGAGCGCGTTGAAGGTGAAGTCGCGGCGCCCGGCATCCTCCAGCCAGTCGTCGGTGAAGGCCACGACCGCATGGCGGCCGTCGGTCTCGATGTCGCGGCGCAAGGTGGTGAGCTCGAAGACGCGGCTGTCGACGACCGCGGTCACCGTGCCGTGCTTCAGGCCGGTCGAGATCGCTTTTATCTTCGCGGCCTGCAACGCCAGCATCACCGTCTCGGGCGGCTTGCTCACCGCAAGATCGATGTCGCCCAGGACGCGGCCCAGCACCGCGTCGCGCACGCAGCCGCCGACGAAGCGCGCGTCGATGCCGGCGGCGTCGAGCGCGGCGAACAGCCGGACCGCCGCCGGATCGCGCATGCGCTCGGGCAGATCGATACGGCCGGCCGGATTCACGCCAGGTCCTTCATGTCGGCAGCAACCCGCCGACGCCCTGATTCTGGGTGAAGAACATCACGAGGAAGCCCACGATGGTGCAGGCCAGTCCCGCGATCGCCAGCCAGGTGAGCGGCAGGTCCTGCCATTCCGGCAGGGTGCCGGCAAGCTTGCGCTCCTGCTTGATCTTGACCGCCCATGCCCAGAGGAAGAATCCGGCCGTCGGCAGGGTCACCAGAACAAGGACGAGAAGGATAATCCGAAGCATCAGCGCTCTTTCATGGCCGGGAGCGCGACACTTGCGTCCAGCGAAGTCATTTCTAGCCGTCGGTGGTGAGAATGAACTGAAGGTTCTTCAGCATACCCGCCGTGGCGCCCCAGATGTAGCGCTGGCCGTAGGGCATGGCATAGAAGCGCCGCTCGCGCCCCTGCGCCATGCGGCTGTCGATGCGGTGATTGGCCTGGTCGAGGAAATGGTCGAGCGGCACCTCGAACACCGCCGCGACCTCACGCGGATCCGCACGCGTCGTGAATCCAGGAGTCACGATGCCCACGACCGGCGTGATCTCGTAACCCGTGCCGGTCCGGTAAAGATCGTAGGAGCCGATCACGTCGATGAACCTGCGGTCGAGGCCGACCTCCTCCTCGGTCTCGCGCAGCGCCGTGGCGACGGCGTCGGCGTCGTTGTCCTGCCGCCGGCCGCCGGGAAAGGCCACCTGGCCCGCGTGACTGGGCATGTCCTCCGTGCGTTGGGTCAGCAGAATCGTGATGTCGGGCGTGCGATTGACGATCGGCACCAGCACGGAGGCCGCCCGGTATTTATCCTGGGTCGGCACAATTCCATTCATCTGGAAATCGCTGCCGACAGGCAGCGCCGACACGGGCAAACCGGATGCCAACCGGCTGCTGCGTTCACGCACACGTCGCACAATTTCGTCAACCAGCATGCCCTTGTTCCGGCCTCAATTCTGGGCTTCCCTCAAGCCTATTCCCACTCACCAGGAGCGCCTCGTGGCCCCCGACACTTCGACCGCGACCGACGCCGACGCCCAGGCTGCCCTTGCCGACATCGAACGGCTGGGCGGCCAACTCCGCGCCGCCCGCGCCGCGATCGGCAAGGTCATTTATGGCCAGCAGGAAGTCATCGATCAAACCCTCGTTACGCTGCTCTCGGGCGGTCACCTGCTGCTGATCGGCGTCCCAGGCCTCGCCAAGACCAAGCTGGTCGAGACCCTGGGCGTCGTGCTGGGCATGGACGCCAAGCGCATCCAGTTCACGCCCGACCTGATGCCAGCCGACATCCTGGGCTCGGAAGTGATGGAAGAAGGCGAGGTCGGCCGGCGGTCCTTCCGCTTCATCCAGGGTCCGGTGTTCGCCCAGTTGCTGATGGCCGACGAAATCAATCGCGCCAGCCCGCGCACCCAGTCGGCGCTGCTTCAGAGCATGCAGGAGCGGCACGTGACGGTCGCCGGCAAGCGCTACGACTTGCCGACACCTTTCCATGTACTGGCGACGCAGAACCCGCTCGAGCAGGAAGGCACCTATCCACTGCCCGAAGCGCAACTCGACCGCTTCCTGCTGCAGGTCGACGTCGGCTACCCCGACGAGGAAGCCGAGCGCCAGATCATGATCGCCACGACGAGTGCTTCCGTCCCTGAGGCGGTGCAGGCGCTGACGCCGGCCGACCTGATGGCGGCGCAAGCCCTGGTCCGCCGCCTGCCGATCGGCCAGAGCGTGGTCGACGCCATCCTGAAGCTGGTGCGCGCCGGCCGGCCCGATGCCAGCGACCTCGAGATCGTCCGCCAGCGGGTTGCCTGGGGCCCCGGCCCGCGCGCCAGTCAGGCCTTCATGCTGGCGTGCCGCGCCCGCGCCATCATCCAGGGCCGCCTCGCGCCCTCGGTCGATGATGTCGTGGCCCTGGCCGGTCCGATCCTGCGCCATCGCATGGCCGTCAACTTCTCGGCGCGCGCCGAGGGCGTCACCGTCGAAACGGTGATTTCCCAGATGTGCGCCCGCCTGCTCTAGCCTCTGGCTCAATTCCTGCCATACCCGACTTGATGGCCCAGCCCTCCACCCTCAACCGCTCGCTCGAACTCGCCGCCACCCTGCCGGCGCTGATGGTGGCGGCCGACCGCGTGGCGGCGACGGTGATCCAGGGCGTGCACGGACGGCGCCGGGTCGGTCAGGGCGATGCCTTCTGGCAGTATCGGCCGTTCCGCGAGGGCGACAGCACCAATCGCATCGACTGGCGCCAGAGCGCGCGCAGCAGCACCCTGTTCGTGCGCGAGACCGAGTGGGAAGCCGCCGCCAGCGTCTGGCTGTGGCGCGACGCGTCGCCTTCCATGCAATACGCCTCGCTGCGCGGTATCGATACCAAGGCGGTGCGCGCCGAATTGATCACCCTGGCGCTGGTCAGCCTGCTGACCGATGCCGCCGAGAGGGTGGCGCTGCTCGGCACCGGCATGCGGCCGATCTCCGGAAGGGTCGCCCTGCGGCGGATCGCCCAGACGATGTTCGAAGAGACGCGCGTCGTCGACGGCCAATCGGGGGGCAAAGCCCGCACGCTGGCCAGCCTGCCACCGCTGGTGCCGCTGCCGGCGCACGGCACTGTCGTGCTGGTCTCCGACTGGCTCGATCCGCTCGACCAGATCGAGGCGGTCATCCGCTACTACGCCAGCGCCGGCGTGCGCGGCCACATCGTGCAGGTGCTCGATCCTGCCGAGGAGGAGCTGCCGTTCGACGGCCACGTCAAATTCGAGGGCCTCGAGGCCGAAGGCCAGCACACCGTGCGCCGGGTCGAGACCGTGCGCACCGCCTACGGTGCGCGGCTGGCGGCACAGCGCGACGGCCTGCAGCGGCTGGCGCGACCGGCCAACTGGACGGTGCATCTCCACCGTACCGACCGGCCGCCGCAGACCGTCCTGCTCGCACTCTACCTCGCCATGGCCGATCTACGCCGGCTGAATGCCGCGTGATGAGGGACTGTGTCATCCTGAGCGAACAGGCGCATTCGAGTGCAAGCACTCGAATCGCCCAGAAGGATCTCGCGCTTCAACCGGAGTGCGCTTGGATTGGCGCCAGGTCCTTCGCGGAGTTCACCCTGATGGCGGCCTGCGCCGCCGAAGGGCTCAGGACGACAAAACTGTTTGATATCGGAATGGATCATGGCCGCGCGCAGCGCAGTCATAACTTCAAGCTGGCGAAGACGTTGCCATGCTGAGTCTCGGCGCCTTCGCCTTCGCCGCACCCGGGATGCTGGCGTTGTTGCTGGTGCTGCCGGTCATCTACTGGCTGCTGCGCCTGATCCCGCCGTTGCCCAAGCTGGTGCGCTTTCCGGCGATCCGGCTGCTGATCGGGCTCGAGCCCAGCGAGCAGACGCCGATGAAGATGCCGTGGTGGCTGCTGCTGCTGCGCATGCTGCTGGCGGCGGCGCTGATCCTCGCCGTCGCGCGGCCGCTGCTCAACCCGCAGGCCGAGCTGCCGGGCAAGGGGCCACTGCTGCTGGTGATCGACGACGGCTGGGCGTCGGCGCCGGGCTGGACGACACGCATCGTCCACGCCGAGCGCCTGATCCAGCGCGCCGAGCGCGGTGGCCGCCTGGTGGCCCTGATCGGCACGGCGCCGCAACCGCTCGACGCCCCGGCAACGCGGCGCGGCGCGCTCCGGCCGGAAGAGGCGCGCACCATCCTGCGCGCCTTCCGCCCCAAGCCGTGGCCGACCGATCGCGCCGCAGCGGCGGCCGATATCGACAAGCTCCAGCTGGGCGATAACGCCTATGCGGTGTGGCTGAGCGACGGGCTGCAGGATGGCGGCACCGACAGGCTGACCGAGCGCCTTCGCCGCTTCAGCGGCCTCGAGGTCGTGCTGCCCGACCAGGCGACGACGCCGCTGGTACTGCTGCCGCCGGTCGCCGAGGGCCGCGACCTCAAGGTCCGGGCGCTCCGCCCGGTGGCCGACGGGCCGCGCAAGACGGCGGTCCAGGCGTCCGACGACCAGGGCAGGGTGGTGGCCCGCATCGAGCTCGACTTCGCCGCCAACGAGCGCTCGGGTGAAGGCGTGCTCCCCGCGCCGCCCGAGCTGCGCAACCGCATGACGCGGCTCGACATCGAGACCCAGGGCGGCGCCGGCAGCACGGTCCTGCTCGACGAACGCAACCGCCGCCGTCCGGTCTCGGTGCTGGGCGAGCGCGAGACCGCGGGCGGACAGCCGCTCCTGCAGGAGGTCTACTTCCTGCAGAAGGCGCTCGATCCCTATGTCAGCCTGTCGATCGGCGACCGCGAGACGGTGCTGACCCGCAACACCGCGGTGCTGCTGATCCCCGACAGCGCCGCGCCCTCGAGCGCCGACCGCGACGAGATCGCCAAGTGGATCGAGACCGGCGGTGTCGCCGTGCGCTTCGCCGGTCCCAATCTGGCGGCGGGAGCGGACTCGCTGGTGCCGACGCCGCTCCGGCTGGGCGACCGCTCGCTGGGCGGCGTGATGAGCTGGGGCCAGCCGTCGGCTCTGGCGGAGTTTCCGGTCAACAGCCCCTTCCTCGGCATTCCGGTGCCGAAGGACGTGCGCATCCAGCAGCAGGTGCTGGCCGAGCCGACGCCCGACCTTGCCGACAAGACCTGGGCGCGGCTGGCCGACGGCACGCCGCTGGTCACCGGCGAGAAGCGCGGCAAGGGCTATCTCGTGCTGGTCCACACGACCGCCAACACCAACTGGAGCAACCTCGCGCTGTCGGGCCTGTTCGTCGACATGCTGCAGCGGCTGGTGCTGCTGTCGCGCGGCGTCGCCGGCGACGGCGTCAACAAGGCGCTGAAGCCGTGGCGCACGCTCGACGGCTTCGGACACCTGGGCGCCCCGCCCGCCGGCGTGCAGATGCTGCAGCCCGACGCGCAGCAGACCTTCGTTCCCAAACCAACGACACCGCCGGGCTTCTACGGCGACGAGAATGCACAGGTCGCCTTCAACGTCGGCGATCACATTGCCCCGCCGGCGCCGCTCGTCCTGCCGACAGGCGTCGCGACCGACCGGCTGTCCGAGGGCGGCGAGACCGATCTCGCGCGCTGGTGCCTGCTGGCTGCGGCCATATTGCTGCTGACCGATCTTCTGCTCTCGCTCTGGCTGCGCGGCCTGCTGCCGCGCGCGGTACGCTTGGGCCGCGCGCCGGGGGGTCGCAGCGCGCGCCCTGCTGGCAGGGCCGCGACAGCCGCACTGCTGATGCTGATGGCGACGGTTCTGCTGGCCAGTCCGCGCGCCGACGCGCAGCAGGGCCCAACCGCCGCTATCCCCGACAAGATTCCCGGCCCGATCGTGCTGGCCCATCCCAGGGAGGCCGCCACCGCCGCGCCAGTGCTCACCGAGCAGGAGGCGCTCAAGGGCGCGCTCGACGTGCGCCTGGCCTACATCATCACCGGCGACAAGGATGTCGACGAGACCAGCAGGGCGGGCCTCGAGGGCTTGAGCGAGATCCTGCGCAACCGTACTTCGGTCGAGCCCGCCGATCCGGTCGGCCTCGACCTCGAGAAGGACGAGCCGCGCCTTTATCCGATGATCTACTGGCCGATCACCTCGACCCAGCCTGCGCTCTCGCCGCGGGCCGCGGCGGCGCTCGACCGCTACCTGCGCACCGGCGGCATCGTCCTCGTCGACACGCGCGACCAGCAGATGAGCTTCGACAAGCCGGCCAACGGCAATCCCGACCTCAAGCGGCTGCTGGCCGGCATCGAGACGCCGCCGCTGGTCGCCATGCCGCCCGACCATGTGCTGACCAAGTCCTTCTACCTGCTGTCCGACATGCCGGGCCGCTGGCAGGGCGGCAAGCTGTGGATCGAGGCGGGCAGCGGCCGGGTCAATGACGGCGTCACCGCCATCATCATCGGCTCCAACGACTATGCCGGGGCCTGGGCGGTCGACCAGCGCGGCCGCGGCCTCAACCCGGTGACGCCGGGCGGCGAGACGCAGCGCGAGCTGGCGTTCCGGGTCGGCGTCAATCTCGTGATGCATGCGCTGACCGGCAACTACAAGGACGACCAGGTCCATATCCAGGACATCATGCAGAGGCTCAGGCGATGAACCCGACATCGGCTGCCTCGATCGCCTTCGATCCGCTGATCCCGTGGGAAGCACTCGCGGTCATGGGCGCGATCGGCCTTGTGCTGGTGCTGCTCGGCCTCAGGGCCGGTGCGCGCGGCACCCTGATGCGGCTCGCCGCCGTCGTCATCGTGCTGGCCGCACTCGCCAAGCCGCAACTGATCGAAGAGCAGAGGAAGCCGATCGCCGACGTGGCACTCATCGTCGTCGACGACAGCAATTCGATGGCAATCGGCGAGCGGCGCCAGCAGGTCCAGGCCGCGCGCGAGATGCTGAAGCGCAAGTTCGGCCAGCAGGAAGGGCTCGAGATCCGCGAAGCCGTGCTGCCGCCCTCGCACATCCAGCTGGGCAGCGAGCGGCCGGGCGGCACGCGCCTGATCGAGGCGATGCGCTCGGCGCTGGTCGACGTGCCGCCGGAACGGCTGGCCGGCGTCGTGCTGCTGAGCGATGGCCAGGTCCACGACGTGCCGGCCAATCTTCCGCCCGAACTGGGCGGAGCGCCGCTGCATGCACTGATCGCCGGCAGGAAGAACGAGCGCGACCGGCTGATCGTGATCGAGCAGTCGCCGCGCTACGGCGTGGTCGGCCGCGAGGTCACCGCCAAGTTCCATGTCGAGGATCCCAACGGCGGCACGGCGCCCGTCACCATCACGGTGGGCGGCGAGGTTGTGAAGCGCATGGATGTGCCGGTCGGCCGGGCGGTCGAAGTGCCGATCACGGTGGCCAATCCCGGTCCCAACGTCGTCGAGCTCGAGGTCGCGCCCGGCCAGAACGAGCTGACGCTCGACAACAACCGCGCGCTGTTCACCATCTCCGGCGTGCGCGACCGGCTGCGCGTGCTGCTGGTCTCGGGCGAGCCCTATCAGGGCGAGCGGGCATGGCGAAACCTGCTGAAGAGCGATCCCGCCGTCGACCTGGTGCACTTCACCATCCTGCGCACGCCGCAGAAGGACGATTTCACGCCGGTGCGCGAGCTGTCGCTGATCGTCTTCCCGATGCGCGAGCTGTTCGAACAGAAGCTCAAGGAATTCGACCTCATCATCTTCGACCGCTACAAGTCGGGAAACCTGATCACGCGCGATTATTTCCGCAACATCGCCGAGTACGTGAAGGGCGGCGGCGCGCTGCTGGTCTCGGTCGGCCCGGTGTTCGCCACGCAACGCTCGCTCTACCGCACGCCGCTCGGCGCCATCCTGCCGGCGGCGCCGCTGGGCGACGTGCTCGAGGCCGGCTTCAAGCCCAAGGTCACCGAGATCGGGCAGCGCCATCCGGTCACCGCCAACCTGCCGCAGGAAGGCCAGCCCGGAAAAGAACCGGAATGGGGCCGCTGGTTCCGTCTGGTGACCTCGCGCACCGAGCACGGCAATACCATCCTGTCGGGGGCGGAGGATCGCCCGCTCGTCGTACTCGACCGGGTCGGCAAGGGCCGCGTCGCCGAACTGCTGTCCGACCAGCTGTGGATGTGGAACCGCGGCATCGACGGCGGCGGGCCGCAGCCCGAGCTGGTGCGCCGGGTCGCGCACTGGCTGATGAAGGAGCCTGACCTCGAGGAAGAGGCGCTGCGCGCCACCGCCGTCGGCGGCCGCATCGAGGTGACGCGCCGCACGCTCGCCACGACTTTCCCGAAGGTCACGATGACCGCGCCGGGCACGCCACCCAATGGTGGAGCCGAACGCACGCTCGACCTGCAGCAGACCGCGCCCGGCCTCGGCCGCGCCGTCGTCGACGTCGACAAGCCCGGCCTCTACCGGTTCGATGACGGAACGCTGCGCACCGTGGCAGCCGTCGGCAATCCCGACCCGCTGGAATTCTCCGACGTGCGCGCGACGGATGCGAAACTGAAACCGCTGGTCGAGGCCTCGGCCGGCACCCTGATGTGGCTCTCCGACCAGAGCGAGCCCGAGATCCGCGCCGTGCGCCCCGGCCGCGCCGCCGGCGGCTCCGACTGGCTGGGCCTGCGCCGCAACGAGGGCTACACGGTGGCCGGCATCAACCAGACGCCGCTGCTGCCGGGCATCCTGGTGGCGCTGGGGTTCCTGATCGCGATCGCCGCCGCCTGGTGGCGCGAAGGCCGCTAGAGCGGCTTCCCATCGATTGGAACCGCATTGGTCGAGGCGCCTCGACTGACAGCATTCGGCTGGCGTTGACGGTCCTGCCGCCGGGGTTACCATGACGCATGGCTGAAATCCTCGCCCTTGGACTGACCCACTATCCGCCGCTCTGGGGTCCCGACGAGAACATGTCACGGATCTTCCGGCGCATGCTCACCAACCCCAAGCTGCCCGAGGCGCTGAAGCGGCCCGACGGCTGGCCCGAACAGGCACGCGCCCAATGGAGCGACGACCAGGGCACGGCAGAGGCCGGCCGCCATCGTGCGGCGATGATCGACTGGTTCGCCAGGACGCGCGCGGCGCTCGATGCCTTCAGGCCGGACTTCGTGCTGATGTGGGGCGACGACCAGTACGAAAACTTCAAGGAAGACGTCGTTCCGCCCTACTGCCTGTTCGCCTACGAGCGGCACAAGTTCGCCACTCCGCCCGGCAATGTGTGGGGCGAGACTGACAAGACCTGGGACCTCCCGGGTCATCCGGTGGCGGCGAAGATGCTGGCGTCACGGCTGATCGAGGAAGGCTTCGACACGGCCTACGCCTACAAGCCGCTGCACCATCCGCTCGGTCACGCCTTCACCAATGCGATCCTCTATCTCGACTACGAGCGCAAGGGCTTCGATTATCCGTTCGTGCCGTTCGCGATCAACTGCTACGGCCGCAAGGTGCTGGCGCAACGCGGCGGGTTGCCGGTGTTCGACCGCGAGATCGGCGAGGCGGACTGGGATCCGCCGGCGCCTTCACCGCAGCGCCTGTTCGATCTCGGTGCCGCGACAGCCCTCATCCTCGCCCAGTCGCCGTATCGCGTGGCGCTGATCGCCTCGTCGGGCTGGAGCCATGCCTTCCTGACGCCGAAGAACAACTATCTGTGGCCCGACTCGGCGGCCGACCGGCGCATGTTCGACGCCCTGAAGAGCTGCGACTGGACGGCGTGGCGCGGTCTGTCGGCGGCGGCGGTCGAGGACAGCGGCCAGCAGGAGATCTTGAACTGGTCGTGCCTCGCCGGCGCGATGAGCGCACTGGGACTCAAGCCGCAGGAGACGGGCTTCCTCGATACCTGGATCTTCAATTCGACCAAGGCCTTCATGATCGCGCCACCCAGCCACGGACAAGCGAAGTTCCTGGAGAACCGATAGCCTGTTGCCTCCGTTGCGCCGTTACCAACCGGAAACTTGATCAGTTACTCCAGGTAACCATTTATGCGGCCAGACAGGAGTAACCCATGATCGAACTCAGGCCCTTCGACAAACTCGGCAAGTCGGACCACGGCTGGCTCAAGGCCAACTTCCATTTCAGCTTCGCCGACTATCGCAACAACGATCGCACGCACTGGGGCGCGCTGCGCGTGTGGAACAACGACCGCATCGCGCCGCAGTCGGGCTTCCCGCCGCACCCTCACCGCGACATGGAAATCGTGACCTACGTCATCAAGGGCGCGATCACCCACAAGGATCACCTGGGCAACGAGGGCCGCACCGAAGCTGGCCAGATCCAGGTGATGAGCGCGGGCAAGGGCATCCAGCACGCCGAATACAACATGGAAGACGCCGAGACCGAACTCTTCCAGATCTGGATCCTGCCCAACAAGGAAGGCGTGCCGGCGCGCTGGGAAACGGTGCCGTTCCCGGCCGAAGGACGCGACGGCAAACTGGTGCCGCTGGCGTCGGGTCGCGGCGATGCCGGCGCGATCCCGCTCTACGCCGATGGCTCGCTGCTCGCCGGCAAGCTGAAGGCCGGCCAGACGATCCACCAGAAGCTCGGCGGCAAGCCCGCCTATCTCGTGCCAGCCACGGGCAAGATCGAGGTGCGCGGCAGCGACGGCAAGCTCGTGGCCGCCAACGCCCGCGACGGCGTAGCCATCGTCGACCAGGACGAGGTCACCCTCACCGCGGTCGAGGACGCCGAAATCGTGCTGGTCGAAACCGACAAGCTGAACTGATCTCGACGAGCGTACCCCTTCACGTTCATTCTCCTCTCCCCCGCCAGGGGAAGAGGAACATGAATTGAGGGGGCGCAAATGGCCTACAAGGGCTTCGATCTGACGGGCAGGGTGGCGCTGGTGACTGGCGGCAACGGCGGCATTGGGCTCGGCATGGCCGATGCCATGGCCGAGGCCGGTGCCGACGTCTGCATCTGGGGCACCCGCAAGGAGAAGAACGACGCAGCCGTCGCCCAGCTCAAGAAGCACGGCCGCAAGGTCCACGCGCAGATCGTCGACGTCGGCGACGAGAAGCAGGTCGAGGCAGCCTTCGCAGAGGCCGTGAAGGTGATGGGGCATGTCGACAATTGCGTCGCCAATGCCGGCGTCTCGGGCCGCGGCAAGGGCTCGATCCTCGAGATGGACTACGAGGAGTGGCGTCGCGTGCTGCGGGTCAATCTCGACGGCGTCTTCTTCACCTTCCGTGCGGCAGCCAAACACATGGTCGAGCGCGGGCGGGGCGGCTCGCTGGTCGCGATGGCCTCGACCGCGGCGATCGAGGGCGCGGCACGCTCCAGCCATTACGGGGCCAGCAAGGGCGGCGTCACCGCGATGGTGCGCGCGCTGGCCGTCGAGCTGGCGCGCTACAAGATCACGGTGAACTCGATCCTGCCGGGCTGGATCGAGACCGAGATGACCGCCAACGCTGTCGCCAATCCGAAGTTCGCCGGCAACGTCCTGCCGCGCATCCCGCACCGGCGCTGGGGGACGGGCGCCGATTTCGGCGGTATCGCCGTCTACCTCGCCTCGGGCGCAACCGGATACACGACGGGGCGCGACTTCGTGATCGATGGCGGCTATACCTTGTTCTGATCCGAGACGACCTTCCAGGAGTGCCGAAGATGTTGAAGACCATTGTCGCTTCCCTCGCGATGGCCCTGCTGCTGGCGGGATCCGCCGTGGCGCAGGACAAGCCGGAAAAGAAGGCGCCGGCCAAGCCAGCCGCCGCGGCGTCGAGCGCGGCCAGCGGCGAGGACCGCTATGTCGGCTACTACTATCCCAAGCCGAGTTCGAACGAGACTTTCGAATCGACCATGCAGACCATCGCCGGCGTCGACCGGCCGCAGCGGGTCCAGTTCGTCACCGTGATCTCGCAGGGCACCCTGCAGGCGGCCTATCGCGTTCCCTACGCGGTGTTCGTGAAGGGCGAGAAGGCCGACAAGCTGATCGTGGTCGCCACGTCGTCGGGCGAACTCAACACGGTGTTCCGCCAGCGCGCGCTGCTCGCCAACATGACGACCATGGCCCGCCTGTCGCCGTTCTTCCAGCAGCACACGGTGGCGGAGGACGCGACCTTCTTCGACCTGCTGAAGCTGCTCGGCTTCTCGTCGGTCACCGTCTCCGACGGCGACAAGGCCACGCATCAGGTGTTCATAAAGTAGCGCTGGAAGCGCTACTTTATGAACACGGCGGGCGGCAGTAGGCCGCGCTTGCGCGGCCGGCGGCGGCAGCGCTTGTAATCAAGCGCGAGAGTCTGCACGGTTCGAATTGCGCACCGCGTTGCAGCACCTTGAATTCTTTCTGCACTGCGCGGCGCCCGCGCTTCGGTCGCTTCGCTCCCTGCAGCGCTACACGCCGCCGGCGCTCGGGTGCTTCAGTGCGGTATCGATCTCTTCGTGGTACCACCCGAGCGCCTTTTCGAATTTACCGAAGGTCTGGGCCTTGTTCGCGCCGCTGCGGAAGTTCGCCTGAATGGTCGAACCGACCGCGAAATCCTCGGCCAGCGCCGACAGGATGAGGTCGCGGTTGGTGTCCCAGTAGCTCTCGGGCTTGCCCGCGCGGACCGCAGGATCGACCAGGATCGACACGTTGATCAGCGCCTCGTCGGGCGATACCGGATAGCTCGTGAACACGCCGCAATGATCGGCGGTGTAGGCCAGCACGGTGTGCGGGAAGAGATTGTAGAGCATCACCGCATGGTCGAGCAGGCGCCACGTCTCGCGCGGCTGCTGGTCGATCTCGAGCAGCGTCTTCTTGGCGACGGCGAAGCGCGAGTGGCGGTCGCGGCGCTCGTAGGTCGTGATGTTGTCGAGAAACAGCGGCGCCACGCTGGCGCCGTGCAGATAGCGGAAGTGATAGAGCTCGAGGAAGGTGTCGATCACCAGCTTCCAGTTCATGCGCGGCCGGATCGGCGTGATGCTGTGCACCTCCCAGCCCGCCATGTCCCACGAGGCAAGATCGGGCGCCACCGCGCCCAGGAAGGACGCGATGTCGAGTTGGGCGCTCTGGCCCTCCTCCAGCGCCGTCGGCACCACCCAGACCATGCCGCAGCGCTCGGCGACGGCCAGCCGTCGCAGGCCATGGGTCTCGCGATCGATGTCGCCGAACGCCGCACCGTCGGTGATGCCGACCAGCCGGCCCGCGAGGTCGTAGCTCCAGCCGTGATAGGGGCAGACGAACGACTGCTTACCCGAGCCGCACGGCCGGGCTTCGAGAGTCGCGCTGCGGTGGCGGCAGACGTTCAGGAAAGCGTACAGCCCGCCGTCGCGCGCGCGCACGACGACGACCGGCTGGCCGGTGTCGGTGCTGGTGACGAAATCACCGGGCTTGCGCAGCTGCGCGGAGAAGGCAACGACCACCGGCGTGCGGCGAAACAGCGTCGCCACCTCGCGGTCGTAGCGCTCGCGCGACACATAGGTGTCGACCGGCGTATGGGAAATGCCCGGGGCGTCGTCGCGCCGGTTGGCGCGGGCCATCTCGAGCAGATGCTCGATGTAGGAGACCTGGTCGGCGTGATCCATCGGACGGGTCCTCAGATCGCGTTCATGCCACCGTCGATCACCAGCTCGCTGCCGGTGACGAAGCGGGATTCATCGGAAATCAGGTAGAGGATGCCATAGGCGATGTCCTCCGGCGCGCCGAATTCGCCGATCGGGATGCGCTTGCGCACCCTCTCGCGGACCTTGTCGTTGGGCAGGATGCCCTCGCCCATCGGCGTCATGATGATGCCCGGATGGACCGAATTGCAGCGCACCTTGTAGCCCTTGCGCGCACAGTCCATCGCCACCGTCTTGGTGAACTGGCGAACCGCGCCCTTGCTCGCGCCATAGGCCGAGAGGTCGGGCGTGCCTAGGAAGGCCGCCAGCGACGAGGTGTTGACGATCGAGCCGCCGCCCGATTGCCTGAGCGCCGGCACCGAATACTTGCAGCCCAGGAACACGCCCTGCACGTTGATCGACAGGATCTTTTGCCACTGCTCGACCGTCTCGGTCTCGAAGGTCGCGGGATACGGTCCCGAGATGCCGGCATTGTTGACCAGTCCGTTCAGCTTGCCCTCGCGTTCCAGGATCCCGTCGATGATCCGCTTCCAGTCGACCTCTTTCGCTGTATCGTGCTCCTCGAAGCGCGCCTTGCCGCCGATCTGCTGCACGGTCTCGAGGCCGCCGCCGCGGTTGATGTCGCTCACGATCACCGCGGCGCCTTCGGCCGCCAGCAGCCTGGCCGTCGCGCGGCCGATGCCCGATCCGGCGCCGGTCACCAGCACGACCTTGTCCGCAACGCGGCTCATGGGTTCCTTCCTTAACTTTCTTGAGACGAGGCTAGAAGCGGCGCAGGCTGAACACAAGCTGCCAGGAATCGATGAAGAAGGAACGCCAAATGGCCAGGACGCTCGAATTCTACTTCGACTACGGCAGCCCCTACAGCTACCTGGCCGACACGCAGGTCGAGGCGATCGTCCGGCGCAGCGGTGGCACGCTGGTGCGCAAGCCGATGCTGCTGGGTGGCGTGTTCAAGTCGACCGGCAATCACTCGCCGGCGGAGCTGCCGCAAAAGTCGACCTGGAGCGCCTTCGACATGCCGCTGTGGGCACGGCACTACGGCGTGCCGTTCCAGCGCAATCCCTTCTTTCCGATCAACACGCTGGCCCTGATGCGCGGCGCGGCGGCGGCCCAACTGGACGGTTCCTTCGCACGCTATCATCCGGCGATCTTCAAGGCGATGTGGGTCGATGGTCGCAACATGAACGACCTGAAGGAAGTCGCGACCGTGCTCTCGGCGGCTGGAATCGACCCGCAAAAATTCGGGAACCGGATTCAGGAGCAGGACGTTAAGGACCGCCTCAAGGAAACGACCGACGAAGCCGTCGGTCGCGGTGTTTTTGGCGCACCGACGAGCTTCGTCGGCGACAAGATGTTCTTCGGCAATGACCGGCTGCCGTTCGTCGAGCTGGCCCTGAAAGGAACACTTCCATGACCAAGATACTCGCCTTCTCTCTGCTCGCCGCCGGCGCGCTGTTCGCCGCGCCGGCGCTCGGCCAGACGGTCGGCAACTGCCCGTCCGACGCCGGCGCCGCCGCCACCTCGCAGCCGGCCTGGGTGCTGTTCGATCTCGGCAGCGCCGTTCTGAAGCCCGAGGCAAAGCCCACCATCCAGCAGGCCGTGGCCACGGCGAAGGCGCGTCAGGTCGTGAAGATCTGCATCGTCGGCCAGACCGACAAGCTGGGCGACAAGGCCCTCAATGCCAAGCTCGCGCAGGCGCGCTCGCAGGCGGTGGCGGCGGAGCTCGTGCGCGACGGAATTCCTGGCGACAAGGTGATCATTGCCTCCAATCCCGAGGCCTTCGGCAACATGAGCCTGGGCAACAGAGACGCCCAGGAGAAGGATCGTCGGGTGACGATCATCTTCCGCTAACTACGGAGTCATCTCGATCACGGCCTTGCCGACCACCTGGCGGTCGATCAGGGTGCGGAAGGCGTCGGCCACGCGCTCCATCGGAAATCGATGCGAGATGTGGGGCCGCATGACGCCCAGTGCCGCAAGCCTCGGCAGCTCCTCGAGATAGTCACGGCCGAGCTCCGGTGAGAGCCGCAGGATTGTCTCGCCGGCCCGCACGCCCAGCACCGACAGGCCCTTGATCAGGATGTGATTCGACATCAGCTTGCTGGGACCGCCGGACGTGAAGCCCACGATCAGGAGCCGCGCGCCATACGCCGCGACCCGCATCGACTTCTCCAGCACCTCGCCGCCCACCGGATCGTAGATCACGTCGCAGCCCCGGCCGGCCGTCATCTCCTTCACGACTGGCACGAAGTCGGCGGCGCGATAGTTCACGACCTCGTCGGCGCCGGCCTGCTTCACGACGGCAAGCCGCGCATCGTCGCCGCCGGTGGCGATCACCCGAGCCCCGAAGTGTTTGGCGAGCTGCACGGCCGCCAGGCCAACGCCGCCCGACGCGCCGTGGATCAGGACCGTCTCGCCCTTCTTCAGGGCCGCGCGATGAACCAGCGCGTGGTAGGCGGTCTGCGCCGCGACGCGGAAGCCCGCGCCCTCGGCAAACGACCAGCCGGCTGGCAGGCGCGCGATATGGCCCTTGGCCCCGACCGTCACGTATTCGGCGAAGGCACCCGGCCGTATGCCGTAGATCACGCGGTCGCCGCTCTGCCAGTTCTTCACCCCGGCGCCGACCGCATGGACGGTGCCCGCGCCTTCCATGCCCGGAATGAACGGCAGCTCCGGCCGGTGCTGATAATCGCCGGAGACGGTCAGGACATCGGGAAAGTTCACCGCGGCCGCCCCGACCCTGATCACGATTTCGGCGGGACCTGCCTCCGGAATCGGCCGTTCTTCGATCTTGAGGACCGACGGATCGCCCAGGCGATCGCAGACGACGACGCGCAAGCTAGTCGAGCTCGAAGGCGTTCTTGTAGTCGAGCTTCAGGGCGGGATCCTGGTCTTCCTTGCGGAGGAAGCAGTTGCCGACCACCAGCACCTCGATCTCGCTGCCCATGAAGCAGCGCCAGGCGTCTTCCGGCGTGCACACGATCGGCTCGCCGCGCACGTTGAACGAGGTGTTCACCACCACCGAGCTGCCGGTCCTGGCCTTGAAGGCCTCGAGCAGGTCGTGGAAAGCGGGATTGGTTTCCTTGTGCACGGTCTGGATGCGCGCCGAATAGTCGATGTGCGTGACCGCGGGAATGTCCGAGCGCGGCACGTTCAGCTTGTCGATGCCGAACAGCGCTTCTTCCTCGGCCGTCATGGCGCGGCGGCGATCCTCGTTCACCGGCGCCACCATCAGCATGTAGGGGCTGTCGGTCTTGATGTCGAAATACTTGCCCACGTCCTCGCGCAGCACAGCCGGCGCGAACGGCCGGAACGACTCGCGATACTTGACCTTGAGATTGAGCGTCTTCTGCATCGAGGGCGAGCGGGCATCGCCCAGGATGGAGCGGGCGCCCAGCGAGCGCGGCCCGAATTCCATGCGGCCCTGCATCCAGCCGATCGCCTTCTCGTCGGCCAGCGCCTGCGCGGTCTGCTCGATCATCTCGGCGCGCGTCAGGCGGGTGAACTTGGCGCCCGCCTTGGTGAGGCGCAGGGCGATCTCGTCGTCCTCGAACACCGGCCCGAGGTAGGAGCCGGCCATGCCGTCCATGTGGCCGTTGAGCTTGCGCGGCTGGCCCATGAAGCCGTGATAGGCGGCGTAGGCCGCGCCGACCGCGCCGCCGGCGTCGCCCGCCGCCGGCTGGACCCAGATGCCGTCGAAGATGTTCTCGCGCAGCAGCTTGCCGTTGGCGACGCAGTTCAGCGCGACGCCGCCCGCGAGGCAGATGTTCTTGGCGCCGGTTTCCTTCTTCACCGACTTCGCCAGGCGCACCACGATCTCCTCGGTGACGGCCTGGACCGAGGCCGCGAGATCCATGTGCTTCTGGTCGAGCAGCTCTTCCGGCGTGCGCCGCGGCCCGCCGAACAGGTCGGCGAACTTGTCGTTGGTCATGCGCAGGCCGGTGCAATAGTCGAAGTAGCTCTGGTCGAGGCGGAAGGTGCCGTCTTCCTTGAGGTCGACGATCTTGTCGAGGATCAGGTCCTTGAACCGGGGCTCGCCGTAGGGCGCCAGGCCCATGACCTTGTATTCGCCCGAGTTGACCTTGAAGCCGGTGTAATAAGTGAAGGCCGAATAGAGCAGGCCGAGCGAGTGCGGGAAGTGGATCTCGCGCAGCATCTCGAGCTTGTTGCCGCGGCCGTAGGCCAGCGACGTGGTTGCCCACTCGCCGACGCCGTCCATGCACAGGACGGCGGCTTCCTCATAGGGTGAGGGGAAGAAGGCGGAGGCAGCATGGCTCTGGTGATGCTCGCCGAACAGCAGGCGCTTCTGCCAGTCGAAGTCCGGCTGCCACTTCTTCATCTCGTCGCGCAGCAGGGTCTTCTGGAACAGCTTCTCCTTCAGCCACAGCGGCATGGCCATGCGGAAGGAATTGAAGCCGCGTGGCGCGTAGGCGAGGTAGGTCTCGAGCAGCCGTTCGAACTTCAGGAACGGCTTGTCGTAGAAGGCAACGTAATCGACATCGGCCATCCGGATGCCGGCGGTGTCGAGGCAGTACTGGACCGCCTTCTCCGGAAACGCCGCATCGTGCTTCTTGCGCGTGAAGCGCTCCTCCTGGGCGGCGCCCACGAGCTGGCCGTCCTCGATCAACGCCGCGGCGCTGTCGTGGTAAAAAGCCGAGATCCCGAGGACGCGCATGGAGACGCCTGCTCCCTAGAACAGCGTGTAGATGAACGGCGCGATGGCCGAGCCCTTGGTCAGCACGATCAGGCCGCCGAAGATCACCATCATGATGAAGATCGGCAGCAGCCAGAACTTCTTGCGTTCCTTCATGAATGCCCAGAGTTCGACGATGATGGAGCCCATGGTCTTGAAGTCCTTTCGCGATCAGAACTGGTTTTTCATCGACTGCGGCGGCGGTCCCGGGGGGGCCCGCTCGATCCAGTAGCTCTTGGCGTTCTTGTCCAGGCGCAGGCGCAGGAAATCCTTGCCCGTCGCCCGCATCACCAGACCGATCGGCGTGATGGTGATGAAGAACAGCAGGCCCATGACGATCGGATTCACCACCTTGAAGATCAGCAGGCCGAACTTCAGCCACAGCCGGTTGAGCGGCCCCAGGATCCCGGGAACGGTGAGGGCCACGACGAGGAACACCACCGCGACCGGCAGGGTGTAGTGCCAGGCGGTGTGGCCGCGCCACCACGACAAGCCAGCCAGGAGCGTGAAGAAGCCCGCGAAAACCAGGCCAAAGCCGCGGTCCGTGCCGGCCTTGACGTGCTCTTCGCGCGAAAAATCCTCATGAAGCTGGCTGGTCGCCATGACGGGGAGATTCGGTCCTGAATTTGGGGCCCTTAAGTCCCCGATCACCCCCGCCAAGTCAATTGCCGGGGTGGGGACGGACTAGGCCGCGGCGTGCAGGACCGGATGGGCCAGTAGCGCTTCCAGGGTCAGGCGCCAGGCCGCGAGCGCGCGCTCGAAGCTCAGCCTGTACTGGCGGCGCAGGACGACCCAGGCATCGAGCGACAGGGCCGCGCCGATCGCGTCGGCCAGGCCTTCCTTCTCTGCTTCGCTCAGTGGCGCGAATTCATGCTCGAAAATCCGGAAAGCATGGTCCCGCAGGCCATTCTGCATGATCTGACCGCGCTCGATCAGGCCCGGATGATTGACGAACTGGCCGGCGGCGACCCGCAGCGGCACGATCTGGTCGTAGAGCTGGGCGGTGTTGCGGGTAAAGGAGTCGATCCGGGCGTCCAGAGGCAGGGTTTCCGATGTGGTTGGAGGAACGACCAGATTCTTGCCGATGCTGTCCGCCACAGTTACGAAAAGTGACTCCACATCGCCAAAATGCTGGAAAACCGACCGCACAGAGACATCGGCGCGCTTGGCCACGCCCACCACGGTGGGGGCAACGCTGGTCTCGGCGATCATCGCCTTGGCGGCCTCTATGACCTTGCGGCGCGTTTCCGCGGCGCGGCGGTTGCGACCATCGTTTGAAACCATCTGGGTAACCTCTGCCACGGCGTTGCCACGCGGCATTTCCGCAAATTCGCTCATTTTGAACTTCCCGACCGGAGTGAGGCAGACGGTAGAAAACACCATGCCCGTCGCCTATGGAGGGGGGTCACTTATAGACCGAGTGAGGCAGGAACAAGGTATAGACCGTCGCAGGACCATGAAGTCGAGCCATGCAAATCCTCCCCGCGCCGTCCTGTGGGACTTCGGCGGGGTGATCCTGTCCAGCCCCTTCGAGGCGTTCCGGGCCTATGAGCGGGAGGCCGATCTGCCCGAAGATTTCATCCGCACCCTCAATGCGCGCAATCCCGACACCAATGCCTGGGCAAAAATGGAACGAAGCGAAGTTCCACTTCCGGACTTTGTCACCCTGTTCGAGGCCGAGGCGCGCGAACAGGGCCACAGGATCGACGGCTGGCGCGTCCTGCGCGCCATAGGCGGCGACATTCGGCCGCAGATGGTCGAGGCGCTGCGGCGCTGCCGTCAACACTTCCGGGTGGCCTGCATCACCAACAACATGAAATCGGGCGAAGGACCCGGCATGGCCCGCAGTCCGGACAGAGCGAAAGCGGTGGCCGAGGTGATGACGCTGTTCGAGCATGTCGTCGAATCGAGCAGGCTGGGCTGGCGCAAGCCCGATCCGCGCATCTATCGCCACACCTGTGACCTGCTGGGCGTCGAGCCCGAGCATTGCGTTTACCTCGACGATCTCGGCATCAACCTGAAGCCGGCGCGCGCCATGGGCATGCGCACGATCAAGGTCGGCGATCCCGATGTCGCCATCGCAGAGCTCGAAGCGATGGTCGGCATTCCGCTGATGGGCTGACCTTGAAGAAGGTCGCCAATAAACGGATCGCAAGGCCGATCACGGCGAAGTACCTGCAGAACGCGGCGACCTTCTATCTCGAGCGCTACCCGAGCACGGCCGAAGGATTGCGCCGCGTGCTGAACCGAAGAGTGCGCAAGGCCGAGATGCTCAACGCACCGGTGATGGACAACGTCCAGCAAGCAATCGCTTCCATCGTCCGGAAATTCGTCGACGCGGGCATGATCGACGACAAGGCGTTCGCCCAGACCAGGGCGCGGTCGCTGCATCGGCGCGGCAGCTCGACCAAACTCACGCGCCAGAAGCTTCAGCACGCCGGTGTCGATCGCGAGACACTCGACAAGGCCATGGCCGGCCTTGACGTGGAACTCGACCTCGACCCCGGCAAGCGCGAGCTGACGGCGGCGATCGCGCTGGCGCGGCGACGCAAGCTCGGGCCCTTCCGGCTGGAGAAGGACCGCAAGGACCGTCGCGCCAGGGACCTGGCCGCGATGGCGCGCGGTGGCTTCGACTATCAACTCGCCAAAAAAGTGATCGATGCCGCGGATATCGATGCACTAGACGACAGCTAAGAGCGTCGCCATGGTTCGCGCATGACGATCACGATCTGGCACAATCCGCGCTGCGGCAAGTCGCGGCAGACGCTCGAACTCCTGCGTTCGAAGGGAATAGAGCCGACGGTGCGCGAGTATCTCAAGCAGCCCCCCAGCACGCCCGAGGTCGAGACCCTGATCGCCCTTGTCGGCGGCGATCCCGCGGCGCTGATCCGCGACGGCGAACCGGAGTTCAAGGCACTCAAGATGAAGAAGGCCGATCTCGACAAAGCCACGGTCGCCAGGGTGATCGCCGCGCACCCGATCCTGCTGCAGCGGCCCGTCGTCGTGTCCGGCCGGAAGGCAGCGATCGGCCGCCCGCCTGAAGCCGTGCTGGCGCTCCTGAAATAAGCCGATGGTCGGACGGATCCGCCTCTGGTCGGCCTACGTCCTTCTCCTCTACGTCACCATGCACCTGCTCAACCACGCGGTCGGGCTGGTGTCGCTCGGCGCGCTCGAGCGGAGCCGCACGTGGTTCCTGTACATCTGGCAGAACCCGATCGGGCAGGTGGCGCTGTACGGCGCGGTACTCATCCATTTTTCCCTGGCCATGTGGTCGGTGTTCCGCCGCCGCGCGCTGCGCCTGTCTTATTGGGAATGGACCCAGCTGGTGCTCGGCACGTCGATCGCGCCGCTGGCCGCCACCCACGTCGTCGGCACGCGGTTGGCCTTCGACTATTTCGGCGTACAAAGCGGGTATCCCTGGGTGTTGGCGTCGCTGACCGCGGGCACCTGGCTGGGCGTCGTGCGGCAGTTCGGGCTGGTGATCGTGGTGTGGATCCATGCCTGCATCGGCCTGCACTTCGCGTGGCGCCTGCGGCCGTGGTACCGCGACTGGCTGCCGACGCTCTACGCGGTGGCGCTGCTGGTCCCCGCCGCCGGCATCGGCGGGGCCGCCGTCGCCTTGCGCGACTTCGCCCGCCTGGCCGAGCAGCCGGACTTCCTCGCCAATACCTTCGCCCAGCTGCATGCGCCCGATGCGCAGGGCGTCGCCGCCATCTACATGATCGCCGATTCGCTGGCAGGGATTGCGCTGGTGCTTCTGCTGGCGAGTTTCGCCGCCCGTCCGGTGCGCGACCTGTGGGAGCGCCGCGCCGGCGTCGTCCAGCTCACCTACGGCGACCGCCAGATCGTCTCGCTGCCGACCGGCCTCAGCGTGCTGGAGATGAGCCGCATCGGTGGCGTGCCGCACGCCTCGGTGTGCGGCGGCCGCGGCCGTTGCTCGACCTGCCGCGTGAAGGTCGGCGGGCCCGACCGCGCCCTGTTGCCGCCCGCTTCGGCCGACGAGCAGAAAGTGCTCGACAGGGTCGGCGCGCCGCACACCGTGCGGCTTGCCTGCCAGCTCCGCCCGCCGCCCGGCCGCTACCGCATTACCCCGCTGCTGCCCGCCGGCGCGAGCCCGGTCGAGGCCTATCGCCGGCAGCCCCAGGCGCATGGCGGCGAGCGCTATGTCGCGATCCTGTTTTGCGACATCAGGGGCTTCACGTCGATCTCGGAAGGCAAGCTGCCGTACGACGTGGTGTTCCTGCTCAACCGTTATTTCCGCGCGACCGGCCACGCCGTCGTATCGGCCGGTGGGCGGCTCGACAAATTCATCGGCGACGGCGTGATGGCGATCTTCGGCCTCGACGTCGACGCCGACCGCGCCTGCCGCCAGGCACTCGATGCCGCGCGGCGCATGGCGCTTGCGCTTGACGCTCTCAACGAGGCGCTGTCAGGCGATCTCGATGCGCCGCTCAGGATCGGCATCGGCTTGCACGCCGGGCCGAGCATCGTTGGAGAAATGGGCTACGAGCGTGCCACCCAGTTGACCGCCATCGGCGACACGGTGAACACCGCCAGCCGGCTCGAGTCGTTGACCAAGGAATTCGGCGTCCAGCTCGTGGTTTCACAGGAACTGCTCGATCGCGCCGGCATGTCCCTGGCCGAGGCACCAAGCCACGAGGTCGAGATTCGCGGCCGCCAGGGCAAGCTTTCCGTGCGCGCGGTCGCACGGGCGGACATTCTCACGACCTTGTCATCTTAATTTCGTTGCCCCCGCCGGTATGTCAGCAAGAATCCCGGCAAACAGGAGGACGGAAATGCGTTCCATCATGCTGACGACGATCGCGGTGTTGGCGTTGAGTGTGTCGGCGGGGGCTTTTGCCGCGGGTGGTGGTGGCGGTGGCAGCACCGAGAATGCACCGGCGAAGGTCGTCGATCCCAACTACGCCAGCGCCAAGAAAATGATCGACGCCAAGAACTATGCCGGCGCCATGCCGTTGCTGCAGCAGGTCGTCGCCAAGAACCCCAAGGATGCGGACGCCTACACCCTGATGGGCTACGCAACGCGCAAGTCGGGCGACGCCAACGGCTCGCTGCAATACTACAACACCGCGCTCGGCATCGATCCCAAGCATATCGGTGCGCACGAGTATGTCGGCGAGGCCTACCTGCAGCTCGACAAGCTGCCCGAGGCCGAACAGCATCTCGCCCGCCTCGATTCGCTCTGCGTCTTCGGCTGCGCGGAGTACCGCGACCTCAAGGCCGCCGTCGCCGCCTACAAGACCGGGAAGAAGCCGACGAACTAGGGGCTCGCTCGTTTGGAGTCACTTCCGACACTTAAGTGCAGACCGTCATCCCGAGCGTAGCGAGGGACCCTTGCATGGCTGCAGTTAAGGATCCTCGCTACGCTCGGGATGACATCGGTTTCTGAACGACGGCAGAGCGCATCCCGTCAATGCGCCATCAGGACCGGGACCGTCATGCTGGAAAGCAACGTCCGGCTGGCGCCGCCCAGCACCATCTCGCGCACGCGCGAGTGGCCGTAGATGCCCATCACGATGAGGTCGATGTCGTGATCGGCGGCGCGTGACAGGATCCGGCCGCCGACCTCGGAGGCCGGCGCCGTATCGCGCACGATCTCGGCCTTCACGCCATGGCGGCCGAGCCAGGCCGTGATGTCCTTGCCCGAATGGCGGGCGCGATCCTGTTCGGTCGCCCCCTTCGCATCGATCATCAGCATTTCGACCTTGGCAGCCTTCGCCAGCAGCGGCAGGGCGCCGGTGACGGCGCGCGCGGCCTCGCGGCTTTCGTTCCAGCAGATCATCGCCCGGCCGCCCGGCGGCTTGGGCGCGCCGATATGCGGCAGCACCAGCACCGGCCGGCCGCTGCGCAATGCCACCTGTTCGGCAAGATCGGCGGGCGTGGCCGAGCCCGGATTGTCCGGATCGGCCTGGCCCAGGATCACGAGATCGGCGCCCAGCGCCGCCTGGCACACTTCTTCGTCGACATAGCCGGCGACGACACGCCATTCGCTCAGCAGCCTGTCGGCCTTCATCGCCGATTTGAAGATCGCGGCGGCATCGGCCTCTTCCGACTTTACCTGCCTGTCGTAGGCGTCGTAGAGGCTGTCCATCGCCATGGTGCCGGCCATGGCGCCATCGGTGTAGAGCGGCATTTCGAACCGCGGCCGGACGTGAAGTCCGATGACGTGGCTGCCGAAGCGGCCGGCGAAATCGGCTGCAACCTGGGCCCGCCCCGCCAAGGTCCGGCCGGCATCGCAATGCAACAGAATGGTCGTGTAGGCCATGCGCACGCCTCCCGAGGCTGATCGCGTAGACTAACCTAAATTCCCTCCAAAGGATGCCGATTCGGGCTATGGTCTGAGCCATAAATCGCTGTTCACGCCGGCCTGGGAGGGCCTCGCCATGAGCACCATCGACAGCCCCGTCCCTCTCGTCTTCGGCGACTATGCGCTCGAAGATCGCTATCGCCTGAACAAGGGCCGCGTCTATCTCACCGGCATCCAGGCGCTGGTGCGCCTGCCGATGATGCAGAAGCAGCGCGACGCGGCAGCGGGACTGAACACGGGGGGCTTCATCTCGGGCTATCGCGGCTCGCCGCTCGGCATGTACGACAACGCGCTGTGGGGCGCGAAGCGCTACCTGAAGGAAAACAACATCCACTTCCAGCCCGGCCTCAACGAGGATCTCGCGGCGACCTCGGTATGGGGCAGCCAGCAGACCAACCTGTTTCCCGGCGCCAAGGTCGATGGCGTCTTCTCGATCTGGTACGGCAAGGGCCCCGGCGTCGATCGCTCGATGGACGTGCTGAAGCACGGCAATGCCGCCGGCACCTCGCAGTATGGCGGCGTGATCGCGCTCGCCGGCGACGACCATGGCTGCCAATCCTCGACCCTGCCGCACCAGAGCGAGCAGGTCTTTGCCGCCGCGATGATTCCCGTCGTCAATCCGGCGACGGTCCAGGAGTATCTCGACTTCGGCATCCTGGGCTTTGCCCTGTCGCGCTACTCCGGCTGCTGGATCGGCTTCAAGGCGATCTCCGAGACGGTCGAGAGCGGCTCATCGGTGTGGGTCGATCCCGAGCGCATCCGGATCGTCCTGCCGACCGACTTCCAGCTGCCGCCGGGCGGCCTCGGCATCCGCAATCCCGACCCGCCGCTCGAAGCGGAGAAGCGCCTGCACGGGCCGAAGATGGCGGCGGTCCAGGCCTTCGTGCGCGCCAACGGCTTCGACAGGACGATCATCGATCCGCCGAAAGCCCGCATCGGCATCATGACGACCGGCAAGGCCTATCTCGACACGCGCCAGGCGCTGGAAGATCTCGGCATCAGCGACGAGCGCGCCAAGGCGCTGGGCATCCGCCTCTACAAGGTCGGCATGACCTGGCCGCTGGAGATCGAGGGCGCGCGGCGCTTCGCCGAGGGCCTGCAGGAAGTGATCGTGATCGAGGAGAAGCGCTCCAACCTCGAAGATCAGCTGATGCGCATCCTCTACAACGCGCCGGCCGACCGCCGGCCGCTGGTGATCGGCAAGACCGACGAAAGCGGCCGCATCCTCCTGCCGAGCGAAGGCGAGCTGTCGCCGACCGGCGTCGCCATGGTGATCGCCAGCCGGCTGAAGAAGCACATGGGCCCCTCGCCCGAGCTCGAGCAGCGCATGGCGCGGCTCGAGGCCAAGGAGAAGCTGCTGAACGCGCCGCCGCCGAAAGTGGCGCGCACGCCGTTCTTCTGCTCGGGCTGCCCGCACAACACCTCGACCCGGGTGCCGGAAGGCAGCCGCGCGATGGCCGGCATCGGCTGCCACGGCATGGCGATCTGGATGCCCGAACGCCGCACCTCTCTGATCAGCCACATGGGCGGCGAAGGCGTGGGCTGGGTCGGCCAGGCGCCGTTCCATTCCGACAATCACATCTTCCAGAACCTGGGCGACGGCACCTATTACCACTCCGGCCTGATGGCGATCCGCCAGTCGGCCGCGGCCGGCGTCAACATCACCTACAAGATCCTCTACAACGATGCCGTCGCCATGACCGGCGGCCAGCCGCACGACGGGCCTCTCTCGGTTCCCGAGATCACGCGCCAGGTCGAGGCCGAGGGCGCCAAAAAGGTGATCGTCGTCACCGACGAGCCCGACAAGTATCCGATGAATGCGGGCTTCGCGCATGGCGTCACGATCCGTCATCGCGACGAGCTCGACGCCGTGCAGCGCGAGCTGCGCGACATCCCGGGCCTCACCGTTCTCGTCTACGACCAGACCTGTGCCGCCGAAAAGCGCCGGCGCCGCAAGCGCGGCACCTTTCCCGATCCCGCCAAGCGCGTGTTCATCAACGACGCGGTGTGCGAGGGCTGCGGCGACTGCTCCGACAAGAGCAACTGCGTGTCGGTGAAGCCGCTCGAGACCGAACTGGGCCGCAAGCGCACGATCGACCAGTCCAATTGCAACAAGGACTTCTCCTGCGTGAACGGCTTCTGCCCGTCGTTCGTGTCGGTCCATGGCGGCACGCCCGCCAAGGCCAGGCGCCCGCAGCTTTCCGTCGTCGAGAAGGATCCGTTTGCCGATCTGCCGATGCCGACCCTGCGGCCGCTCAGCGAGGCCTACGGCATCCTCGTCACCGGCATCGGCGGCACCGGCGTGATCACGGTCGGCGCGCTGATCGGCATGGCGGCCCATCTCGAGGGCAAGGGCTGCACGGTGCTCGACTTCACCGGCCTCGCACAAAAGAACGGCGCGGTGATGAGCCACATCCGTCTGGCGCCAAAGCCCGAGGATCTCCACGCCGTGCGCATCGCCGCCGGCGGCGCCAACCTCGTGCTGGGCTGCGACATGGTCGTGGCCGCCGCACCGGCCGCGCTGTCGCGCATCGAGCCCGGCGTCACCAAAGCCGTGATCAACGGCTACATGCAGCCGGTGGCAGCCTTCGTCATGAACGGCGACATGGATCTCGGCGCCGAGGCGATGATGAAGTCGATCCGCGACGCCGCTACCGAGGAAGCCACCACTTTCGTCGACGGTACCGGTCTTGCCACCGCGATCCTGGGCAATTCGATCGCCACCAACCTCTTCATGCTGGGCTACGCCTGGCAGAAGGGCCTGGTGCCGCTGTCTTTCGCCGCGATCGACCGCGCCATCGAGTTGAACGGCGTCGCCGTCGAGACCAGCCGGCGCACCTTCGCCTGGGGACGCCTTGCGGCGCACAACCTCGCCGCGGTCCAGGCCGCCGCCAAACCGACGCTGCGGATCGAGAAGCCGGTGGCCCGCACCTTGACGGAGATCGTGGCCCGGCGGGTCGAACTGCTGACGGCCTATCAGGACAAGGCCTATGCAAGGCGCTACAAGGCCTTCATCGAGCGCGTGGCCACCGTCGAAAAGAGCCGCGCACCCGGCCGCTCGGGCCTCGCCGAGGCGGTCGGCAAGTCGCTCTACAAATTGATGGCCTACAAGGACGAGTACGAGGTCGCCCGCCTCTATACCGACGGCGAGTTCCTGAAGAAGCTCGGCAGCCAGTTCGAGGGCGACTACAGGCTCACCTTCCACCTGGCGCCGCCGCTGTTCTCGGATCGCGATCCCGAGACCGGCCAGCTCAAGAAGCGCGAGTACGGCGCCTGGGTGATGCCGATGTTCCAATTCCTCGCCTCGCTCAAGAAGCTGCGCGGCACGAAGCTCGACATCTTCGGCTACACCGATGAGCGCAAGATGGAGCGCCGGTTGATCGGCGCGTACGAGGCCACGGTCGACAGTGTCCTCGCCACGCTCGACCAGACCAACCACGCGATGGCCGTCCAGATCGCTGCGGTGCCCGAGACCATGCGCGGCTTCGGCCACATCAAGGAAAAGAACGTGAAGGCCGCCCAGGAACGCGAAGCCTCGCTGCTGGCCTCGTATCGAACGCCCGCCACGGCGAAGCAGGCGGCGGAGTAGCCAGCTTCCCCGCAAACGACTGCGGGACGCCGCCGATTCCGAATGAGGTTGGGGAGGAAGCGGCAGCGTCCCGGCTACGCTCGCCAGCGCGAAGGGAGGATCGCGGGTGGCGTCCTCCGCAATAGTCTCGCTGGCCTGTTAATGTACAGACCACCACCCGCACAGGTGGTATGCCGCATTCTTAATGCGCTTAGAGTCGCCTCAGGTCACTTCTGGAACTTGAGTCCAGGTTGTCATCCCGAGCGCAGCGAGGAATCCATGAACGACCGCAATCAAGGATCCCTCGCTGCGCTCGGGATGACAGTCTGCATTTAGTGGCGGACGTACATCCAAGCGAGTCAGAAAGACTCTAAGCCCGCCCCGTCTGGTGCGAGTAGGAGGCGAGGTCGAAGCGGCCGCCGGCGCTGCCCTTGCCGCCCAACCGGTCGAGCGCGCGCTGCCACTTGGCGTCGAAGTCGGGATCGAACACCAGGCCTGAATCGGCGTCGACCACGAGCCAGGCATTGTCCTGCATCTCGCGGTCGAGCTGGCCGGGCGACCAGCTGGAATGGCCGAGCGCCAGCCAGGCCTCCTTGGGACCACTGCCGTCGGCCATGTCCTTCAGGATTTCCTGCGAGGCGGTGAGCGCCATGCCGCCCTCGATCAGCAAGGTCTCGTCGCGCTTGTAGTCGGCGGAGTGCAGCACCAGGCCGCGCGTCGGTTCCATCGGACCGCCGTATAGCACCGGCGTCTGGGCGGTGATAACCGGCACGTCGATGCCGAGCTGCTTGTAGACCTGGCCGAGCGGCAGGTCGTCGACCTTGTTGTTGACGATGATGCCCAGTGCGCCCTCTTCATCGTGCTTGCAGATGAACACGACGCTCTTCTGGAAGCGCTCGTCCGGCATGGACGGCGCGGCGACCAGGAAGCGGCCGACCAGAGTTGCGGAAGGCAGACTGGTGGCGGGGGAGCTGTGCCCGGGCATCTCGGTCATGATCACCTAAATCCATGGGGATTGTCCGGTCAAAGATCAAGGGCATGGCCTGTAACCGTGGCTGGATGGACAAAAACCGGGCTGCGTCCTAGGGTCCGCCGGTCCAATAGCCAGAGGTGGAAGAATGATCAAAGTCGGCGACAAGGTGCCTAGCGCCACGCTGCGAACGATGGGGCCGGAAGGCCCCAAAGCGGTGACCACGGACGAGCTTTTTGCTCCCGGTAAGAAGGTTGTCGTATTCGCGCTCCCCGGAGCGTTCACTCCTACTTGTTCAGCAAAACACGTGCCCGGGTTCGTGGCCGAAGCAGACAAGTTCAAGGCGAAGGGCGTCGACGCCATCGCCTGCATCTCCGTCAACGACGCCTTCGTCATGGGCGCCTGGGGCAAGGATCAGAAGTCGGGCGACAAGGTGATGATGCTGGGCGACGGCGCCGCTGAGTTCACCAACGCCATGGGCCTGTCGATGGACCTGACCAAGAACGGCATGGGCGTGCGCAGCCAGCGCTACGCCATGATCGTCAAGGACGGCAAGGTCGACCAGCTCTTCATTGAGAAGCCGGGTGCCTTCGAGGTGTCGGCGGCCGAGAACGTGCTGAAGCACCTCTAGCGCTTGCGCAGGCTTCTGGCCAAAATCGACGGCGGGGTCGCAAGGTCCCGCCGTTTTCTTTGAGGGATGTATGGAACCGGCCTCGCCTCCTCTGTTCACCGGCCACTTTGCGGTCAACGGCGCCACACGCCTCTACGGCACGATCGGCGATCCGATCCGCCAGCTGCGCGCGACCGCCGTGATGAGTCAGGTCTTTGCCGCCGTCGGCGCCAACGCGGTGTGGCTGCCGTTCGAGGGCGGCGGCGACCTGCTGCCGCTGATGCTCGATGCGCTCGGCAAGATGCGCAACCTGGGTGGCTTCACTGTCACCATCCCGCACAAGACAGCCATCCTGCCGCTGCTCGGCCGCACCACGCGGCGCGCCCAAGCCTCGGGCAGCGTCAATCTGGTGCGGCGCGACAAGGATGGCGTGCTGTCGGGCGACATCGTCGACGGCGTCGGCTTCGTACTGGGACTGGAAGCGTACGGCCACAAGGTCCGGGGCGCCAGCGTCTGGCTGGTCGGCCTCGGCGGCGCGGGCGGCGCCATTGCAGCGGCGCTGTGCGAAGCAGGCGTCGGCCGCCTGCTGGTCACCGAACTCAACGATGCGCGCGCCGATGCGGCGCTAAAGCGCCTGTCGAAGCACTACCCCAACGTACCGACCGCCAGCATCGACACGCCGCCCAAGGGCATCCACTACGCCATCAATGCCACGCCGCTCGGCCTCAAGGTCGGCGATCCGTTGTCCTTCGATCCGATGCAGCTCGACCAAGATGTCGTCGTGGCCGAGGTCATCATGAGCCCGGTCGAGACGCCCCTGCTGCAGCGCGCACGCACGCACGGGCGGCGCATCCATCACGGCCGCCACATGCTCGACCACCAGGTGCCGCTCTATCTCGAGTGGTTCGGCATCGACGCCCGGGGCGTCGACGTCGTGGCGCTGGCCCGCTCGATCGTCTGACGGAGAGGTTTCATGCCGACTGCCCTGATCACCGGCGCGACCGACGGCGTGGGTCGTCTCGTGGCCAAACGGCTCGCGGCAAGAGGCTTCCGCATGCTGGTGCACGGCCGCAGCCGCGAGCGCGGCCGGAGCCTGGTGCGCGAGATCGAGGCGGCGGGCGGCAAGGCCACGTTCCTGCAGGCCGATCTCGCGTCGCTGGCGGAAGTGCGCAAACTCGCCGATACGGTGAAGGCCGAGACGCCGAAGCTCGAACTGCTGATCAACAACGCCGGCATCGGCTCGACCGGCGACAGGCCGGGCCGCCAGGTGAGTGCTGACGGCCACGAGTTGCGCTTCGCGGTGAACTATCTCTCGGGCTTTCTGCTGACGCACCTGCTGCTGCCGCTGCTGAAGGCCGCCGCCCCGTCGCGCATCGTCAACGTCGCCTCGGCGGGCCAGAAGGCGCTCGACTTCGACGACATCATGCTGACGCGGGCCTACAACGGCACCGACGCCTACCGGCACAGCAAGCTGGCGCAGATCCTGTTCACCGTCGATCTCGCGGGCGAGCTCGAGGGCTCGGGCGTGATCGCCAACACGCTGCACCCCTCGACCTACATGAACACCACGATGGTGCGCCAATCCGGGACGACGCCGATCAGCACGGTCGAGCAGGGCGCGGAAGCGATCATGCAGCTGGCCGTGTCGCCCGCGCTCGAGGGCAAAAGCGGACTATATTTCAACGTCCTGCGCGAGGCCAAGGCCGACCCGCAAGCCTACGATGCCGCCGAGCGCGCCAAACTCAAGGCGCTCAGCCTCAGGCTCACCGGACTCTAAAGCGTCACGCCGCCGTTCACGTGGATGGTCTGGCCGGTGATGTAGCCCGCGGCCGGCGAGGCGAGGAACGCGATCAGCGCCGCCACCTCGGCGGCCTTGCCGTAGCGGCGCATGGGAATTCCCGCGGCGATCTTCTCCATGGCCTCGCGAGGTGCGGCGGCATGGGCGCCCGCGTCCTTCTCGATGAAGCCCGGCGCCACGCAGTTCACCGTGACGCCCGAGGGAGCGAGATCGACCGCCAGCGCGCGCGACAGGGCTTCGAGCCCGGCCTTGGCCGCGGCCGATACCGGAAAAGTCATGATGCCCCGTCCGAACGCGTGCGCCACGAACGACGACACGCCGATCATGCGCCCACCCGTGCCGGCCTCGAGCAGCCACGGCTTGGCCGCGGTCGCGAGATCGAAGAAGGCCGCGGTCATCGCCGCGAGACTCGCGTCCAACGCCGGGCGATCGACCTCGCCGATCGGCCGGCGGTCGGCGAAGCCCGCGTTGCTCACCACCACGTCGAGGCGGCCGAACCTCGTTGTCGTCTGCTCGACGAGACGGCTGGCCGTGCCGGCCACGGCAAGGTCGCCATCGACGATGAGCGTCTCGGCGCCAGCGGCTATGGCCGTATCGGCCACTTTCTCCAGACCGCTGCGGTTCTTGCGGGCATGGAGGACGAGAGCGGTTTGGGGCGCCGCAACGGCGCGGGCAGTGGCGGCGCCGATGCCCGAGGAGGCGCCGGTGATCAGGAAGACGCGCATGGCCGCACTCTAGGCGGCAATCCTGCGCGAGTCCCGGGAGCCTTACATGACGTTGCGCACGGCCTCGACCATCCGGCCGCCGTCGTAGGGCTTGGGCAGGAACACGCCGTCGTCGGGAATCTCGCTCCGGCGTACCCTGACGCCGCCTGAGGTCAGCAACAGCCCGATGCGCGGCCAGCGGTCGTGGACGAGGCGGGCAAGATCCACCCCATCCATCGCGCCGGGAAGCTGGACGTCGGAGAAAAGCACGCGCACGTCGTCGCGCCGCTCGAGGACGTCGAGCGCGTCTTCGGCGGTGTCCGCTTCGAGCGTGTCGAAGCCGGCGTCCTGCAGCATCGAGGCTGCGACCAGGCGCACAGGGGCTTCGTCCTCGACGATGAGCACGATCGGCTTCACGATGAAAATCCGTTGCGTTGGGTGAGCTCACTCACGGAGCCCGTACCAGTCAACGGTCCGGCAAAGCGCGAGGTTGCGCCCTCAAAGGGCCTTGAACCGTGCGTCACGCAGGTGACAAAGTCGCGTGATGTTGGCAACCCTCGCCGCCGCGACCGTCATGGCCGGGCTGACCGTGACCATCCATTTCGTCGGCATTTTGGCCCTGATCTCGGTTCTGCGCCGGCGCAGCGGACGCTTTGCCGATCATAACGACGTCGCCCGCCAGGGAGCGGTCATCCTGTTCGTGGTGCTGGTGTTGCTGGCCATGCATGCCGTCGAGATCTGGGCCTATGGCGCGGCGTACCTCGCCCTCGGCGCCTTGCCGGATTTCGAGACCGCACTCTATTTCTCGACGACCAGCTTCACGACCCTGGGCTACGGCGACGTGGTGCTCGACCGGCAGTGGCGGCTGTTCGGCGCGATCGAAGGCGCCAACGGCCTGATCCTGTTCGGCTGGTCGACGGCTTTCCTGTTCTCGGTCAGCGGCCGCATGCGCACCCTGGAGCACGACTGGCTCGAACGGCCGTAGGCGCGCCGCAGGTGGCCCGCTACTGCACGTATTTCGATCAACGCTATCTCGACCGGGGGCTGGCGATGATGCGCTCGCTGCGCCGCTTCGATCCGGAGTGCCGCTTCACCGTGCTCTGCCTCACCGCCTCCTGCAAACAGGCACTGGCGCGCCTCGGCGAGCCCAACACGGTGCTGATCGCGCTGGCGGATTTCGAGCGCGACAATCCCGACCTGCTGGCGGTCAAGCCCGAACGCACGCCGCGCGACTACATCTTCGCTTTGTCGAGCGTCCTCCTGGCCACGATGCTGGGGCAGGCATCACCGGACGAGGTCGTGGTCTACCTCGATGCCGATCTGCTGTTCTACGCCAGTCCCGCCCCGCTGCTGCAGGCGATGGAAGGCGCCTCGGTCGGGCTGATCGCGCACCGTCATCACCGGTGGGCCCGGCGCCTGGAAAAATACGGGCGGTTCAATGTCGGCTGGGTGAGCATGCGCTGCGATGCCGCCGGCCGCGTAGCCGCCCGGTGGTGGCGCGCGCGCTGCATCGAATGGTGCTTCGCCCATCTCGACGGCGACCGCTTCGCCGACCAGAAATACCTCGACCACATGTTCGAGAGGTTTCCCGGCGTGGTCGAGATCGACCATCCCGGCGCCAATCTCGGGCCATGGAATATCTGCCGCCACCGGGTCGCGCCGGGCGCCGACGGCGGCTTCGTCGTCGACGGCAGATACACGTTGGTCTTCTTCCACTACTCGCAGGTGATCGAAACCGCGCCGAACCTCTTCCAGTGCAGCAACGTCTCCTATCTCGGACCCTTCTCGCGCCAGGTGCGCGAGCGCCTCTACAGGCCCTATCTCGCGCTGCTGAAGCGCATCGCGGCGGAGATCGGCGGGCTGCCGCAGGAAGAAACGCCCGATCTGCGTGGCTCGCCGCCGGCGCGGCGCTACCGGATCGCGCCTTTGCTGCGTCTGGCCGGCCGATGGATGGGGCATTACATCCACCTGCAACAACCGGGTGCAGATTGACTGGCCAGATTGGCGTTGCGCTCCGCCGCACGCTAGGCTGTTGTCGGGGCGATGAACGAGCACGTGGAATCCAGAACTCTCTCGAACCGCGACGGTCCGTCGTCGGCGCCGTTTTCCGCTCGTCTGGATCGTTCCGATCGTCACCGCGCTGATCGGCGCGTGGCTCTACTGGGATACCGTCTCCAAGCGCGGACCGACGATTACCGTCTCCTTCGAATCGGCCGCCGGTCTGCAGGCCGGCCAGTCCCAGCTCAAGTACAAGGACGTGACGTTGGGGACGGTGAAAGCCATCACCGTCGCACCCGACCTCGCCAAGGTGCTGGTCACCATCGAGACCGTGCGCCAGGCCGAGAAGCTGCTCACCGACAAGACCGTGTTCTGGATCGTCAAGCCCGGCCTGTTCGCCGGCAGCCTAACGGGCCTCGATACGCTGATCTCCGGATCCTATGTCGGCATGCGGCCGACGACGGAAGAGGGCAAGGCGCAGCGCGACTATGTCGGCATGGACCATCCGCCGATCTTCGAATCGACCGTGCCGGGCCGCCGCTTCCGCCTGCGCGCCAGCCGGATCGGCACCATCAACCTGGGCTCGCCGGTGTTCTTTCGCGACATCGAGGTCGGCTCCGTGCTGGGCTGGGACCTCGACGACCTCGCCACGCAGGTCAATATCCATATCTTCGTGCGTGCGCCGTACGACAAGTTCGTGCACGACGATACGTGGTTCTGGAATGCGTCGGGCCTGGAGGCCAAGCTCGGACCGAATGGCATCGAGATCAAAATGGAATCGATCAAGGCCCTGCTGATCGGCGGCATCGCCTTCGACCATCCCGACGGCGGCCAGAAGACGGACACGGAGAGCGCGCCGCGGTACACCTTCCGCCTGCACTCAACGCTCGAGCAGGCGAAGGCTTCGGGCTTCGGCCTGCAGCTTCACATGCGCTCGATCTTCCCGGGCTCCGTCTCCGGGCTGGAACGGGGCGCCGACGTCACCTTCCATGGCCTCAGGATCGGCGAGGTGACGAAGGTCGGGCTCAAATACGATCCGATCAGCGAGCGTATCGTGGCGCCGGTGGAGTACCGCATCCAGCCCGAGCGAATCGTCGGCATCAGCGCCGCCTCCGGCCTGCCGCCCGGCACGATCGCGGAACGGATGGTCAGGGGCGGGGTGCGTGCGACCCTGCAGGCGCCCAGCCTGATCAGCGGGCAGAAGATCGTCGCCCTCGAATTCGTGCCGGATGCGCCACCGGCGACGCTCGAGCGAGGATGGCGATATCATGATCGTGCCGTCGTCGAGCGCCGGCGGCTTCGACAGCGTCGCCAAGTCGGCGAACGAACTGCTGTCCAAGATCAACCGCATCGACATCGACGCCATCGGCAAGGATATCGCCGGCATCACCCGCGGCCTCGACTCCATGGTCAACGGGCTGGAATTCAAGCGGACCTTGGCGTCGCTCGCCTCGACGATGGCCAGCGCCAGCGAGTTCACCCACAAGCTCGACGTCGATGCAGGCCCTGCCTTGAAGCGATTGCCCGCGATCGCCGACCAGCTCGAGGCAGCCATCACCAAGACCAACGTCATGGTCGGCTCGATCAATGCAGGCTACGGCGATAACTCGAAGTTCCTGCGCGATCTCGATCGCCTGCTGCCGCAGCTCACCAACTCGGCGCGCTCGCTGCGGGCGCTGCTCGACCTGCTCGACAAGCATCCCGAAGCCCTGCTCAAGGGCCGTTCGAACACGGACACCAAATGACATCGATCTCCATCGGCCGGCCACTCGGCCGCCGCCGCTTCGCCGCCCTCTGCCTGCCGCTGACTGCCGCGGCCTGCGGCTCCTCGCCGGATCCCAGGCTCTATTCGATCGGCCGTGAAGCAGGGCGCCGTCCTGCCGGGCGGCCCCAAGATCGTCCTGCTGCGCGACATCGGCCTCGCGGGCTATCTCGATCGCAAGCAGATCGTCCGATCGCAGGACGACAACCTGCTCGCCCTGCACGGCAACGACTGGTGGGGCGAGCCGCTGGGGCCGATGATCGGCCGGACCCTCGTGATCGAGCTTTCGCAGCGCCTGCCGAACAGCAACGTCTATGCCGAGGGCGGCGCGATCTCGGTCGATCCCAACGCGATCGTCGCGGTCAATATCCAGCGCATGGAAGTCAACAAGGGCAGCTCGCTCGTCCTGCTCGCCCAGGCCGCCGTCGAGTTCAACCGGCCCAGGCGCTCCGCCGCGCGGACCTTCAGCCTCGCCCGCGCCCTGCCGGCGCCCGACACCGCGGGTCAGGTCGTGGCCATCAGCGACGCGCTGGGCGAATTGGCCGACGGGCTGGCGCAGATGCTGCAGGGCTGAGCCGGGCGCCGTGCTGACCGCGACTGCCGTGACCGAGCCGCAGCTGCGCGAATGCATGGGCTGCGGCCTGTTCCAGGTCGTTCCGGCGCTCGGCGCCGACGAGCGCGCCGATTGCCCGCGCTGCGGCACGTTCCTTCGCCACACGCACCACGACTCGCTGGACCGCTGCCTGGCCCTGACGATCACCGCGCTGGCGCTGTTCGTGGTGTTGTGGCTGGCCATGCTGATGAAGGTCTCGACCGCCGGCATCACGCATGAGAGCACGCTCGTGTCGGGGCCGATCGAACTGGTGCGTGCCGGCCTGTGGCCGCTGGCGGTCGCGGTCGGCTTTACCACCGCGATCGCGCCGCTCGGCAAGTTCGCCGGCACCGCCTACGTGCTGCTCGGCCTCCGGGCGCGGCGCCCGTGGCCCTGTCTCGGCGGCGTCTTTCGCCTCGCGCGCAAGATGGGCCTGTGGGCAATGCTCGAGGTTCTGCTGCTGGGCGTGTTCGTGGCCTACACCAAGCTCGGCGACCTGGTCACCATCGGCGTGGGACCGGCCGTGATCGCGCTCGGGCTGATCACCGTCGTCACGGTATGGGCCGACAGTGTCCTCGACCGCGACCTCGTCTGGTCGGAGATCCAGCGCCGCGGGCAGACGCATGCGCCAATGCCCGAGGAACCCATGCCGCTCATCGCCGGGCGCGGCGCGGTGGGCTGCGAGGAATGCGGCCTCGTCGCCCTCTCGCATGCCCCCGACCAGCGCTGCCTGCGCTGCGGCTCGACGGTGCATGCGCGCAAGCCCGACAGCATCGGCCGGACCTGGGCGCTGATCATTGCCAGCGCGATCCTCTACATTCCGGCCAATGCCTATCCGGTGCTCACCGTCATCCAGCTCGGCAACGGCGCGCCGAGCACGATCCTGGGCGGCGTCGAGGAGCTGATCGATTCCAGGATGTATCCGCTGGCGGTCCTGGTGTTCTTCGCCAGCATTCTCGTCCCGGTGCTGAAGCTGGCCGGCCTCGGCATCATGCTGATGGCCACCCTGCTGGCGACGACCGAGATGGGCGCCTCGCGCTGGCTGCGCGAGCGCACGACGCTCTATCACATCGTCGCCTGGATCGGCCGCTGGTCGATGGTCGATATCTTCATGGAATCGCTATTGGGCGCGCTGGTGCAGTTCGGCACCGTGGTCAGCATCGCTCCCGGAATCGGCGCCGTCGCCTTCTGCGGTGTCGTCTTCCTCACGATCATCGCCGCCGAATCCTTCGACCCGCGCATCATGTGGGACGTCGCCGCCCGCCACGCCCGCGCGGCGCACGAAGCCGGCGACTGACGCGAAACAACGATCATCAGACGCTGCGACCTCAGCGCCGTCAGGGCCCTATCACATCGACGCGGTCACTGCCGGCACCGCTGCTGTCCGAGGCAAACGCACCGACTTCGATACGCGCCCGCACGCCGTGATCGATCAGGTAGGTACGCACCACGAGTCCACGAGCCAGCGCTACGTTTCGCGCGTCCTTGAAATCGCTGCCAGTCGCATAGGCGCGCAATTGAATCATGCGCACGGCGCTCGCACTTTGCGCAACGCGTTCCAGCGCGATTCGCCCTGCGCCGGTGATCTCGGCCGACTGGGGCCTGAAAGCGACCGTCGCGAGCGTCGGCCGTGGTGCTTCGGGCGGAGGCGGCGTTGAAGCGACCGGCGCGTTTGGCGCCGGGGTCGTTTCCGGGATGGGCGGCGGAGCGGTAACAGGTGGCGGAGCGGCGGCAAGCGGCGGTGGCGCGGGAGCAGTCGGCGGCGCGACGATGGGCGCCGCAAGCGCGGCGTTGGTCGTCGGGGGCGTCCAATCCGCCGGCGGCTGGAACGCCTTGTTCGCGTCGGCGCGCGCGGCAGGGGCAGCGGCCGCAACAACTACAGGCGCAGGCGCCGGAGCGGGTTCAACCGCAGGAGCAGGCGGCGGCGGAGCGGTGGCAAGCAGCGGCGCGGGAGCGGGCGCCGGCGCGGCGTTGGCCGTAGGTGGCGTCCAATCCACCGGCGGCTGGAATGCCTTGTTCGCGTCGGCGCGCGCGGCAGGCGCAGCGGCCGCAACAACAACGGGCGCAGGCGCCGGAGCGGCTTCAACTGCAGGAGATGGCGGGGGCGGCGGAGCGGTGGCAAGCAGCGGCGCGGGAGCCGGCGGCGGCGCGGCGTTGGCCATTGGTGGCGTCCAACCCGCCGGTGGCTGGAATGCTTTGTTCACGTCGGCGCGCGCGGCAGGCACAGCAACCGCAATCGGCGCAGGTGCTGGGACGGGTTCAACCACAGGTGCAGCAATCACGGCAGCGGGAGGCGGAGCTGGGGTAGGTGGTGGGACGTTTGCCGCTGCCGGCGCGGCACTGCTGCCCGGCGGGGCCCAACCCGGCGGCGGCTGAAATGCCTTGTTCACATCGGCGCGCGCCGCCGGCACAGGCGCTGGCGCCTCGGCTACAACCGGCGCCTGCGCCTCCGCTACAACCGGCGCAGGCGCCGGGGCAGATGCGACAACGGGAGCGGCGACCGCTACCGCCGGTGGCTGAGCCGGTGGTGGCGGCGTCTCGGTCGTCCCGGACGGCGGCACTGCTGCCGCTGCCGGAGCAGCCGGCGGCGCAGCGGTCGCGGTCTGCGAAGGATCGGCAGGGGAAGTCTTCGGCGGAACTGCAGCGGCTGCCGCGGCATCGGCTTCACGACGAGCCGCTGCCCTGCGATCCGTCTCGACGCGCGCTTTGCGGTCGGCATCCTGTGTTTCCTTGGCAAGCGCCTCGAGCTGGGCTTTCTGCCCGCCCTTGTCTCGAACGATCGAGCCGATCTGAGCTGACCGGGCTTCGTCGACCGGCACATCGCCGGTGACGTATTGGCGATTGCTACTTGCGGAGGGCAAACCGGCAGACAAGGCGACAGCCTGGTCGGCACCCGGGCGCGCCTTTGTGCTGACGACGGTGCGGTCCCCGTCGAACCAGCCACACCCGCCAACCAGGGTCATTATCGCGACGGTGAGGAAAAAGCCGCCGCGCGTGCCGCCGATCATGCCTCGATATCCTCCCATCTGCGCCATTCGCCTTCTTACTTGCACCGGGTCAGCCCGGCAGTCACGAACACAACACCGGCTAGCGCCGCATCGCCGCAACAGGGTTTTCCTCGCGTGCTGCCGAATGGCGACAGCAGCCCATCATAAATCGATGTTTGACTCGAGAGAAATGGCGCGCCCGAAGAGATTCGAACTCCTAGCCTTCTGATTCGTAGTCAGATGCTCTATCCAGTTGAGCTACGGGCGCACGGCCGAGGGACCTCGACTAAAACAGGGGGCCCCGGCTAAGAGGGGCGCACCCTAATGAAACTGCCCCGCCGTTGCAAGCCATGCCGCTGCTGCATTTTTTGCCGTCACGCTGACCCTGAAGATACACACATCATGGTCCAAGTGGCTCAATTTCCTCGCAAATCGACGCTTTCGATTCCGACCGCTTGCCGGGGCGCACTGACAGAACTCAGCTCTGCACCGCGCTGATCCTCTCCCCGCGATAGCGCGTCCCTCCGGCCATGGTAGGCTGCCCCATGGTCCTTCGTTTTCTTGGCCTCGCGATCGTGACCTTGGGCCTGCTCACGGGCGCTGTATCGGCGCAGCAGCCGGACTCCCCGGCGGCGCCGATCGCCGACGCCGACCGCGCCGCCAGCCGGTCGATCATCCAGCGCCAGGTCGAGGCCTTCCGCCGCGACGACGGACCGGCGGCGTTCGGCTACGCCTCACCGATGATCCGCGAGATGTTCGGCACGCCGGAGATCTTCATGGACATGGTCCGCCAGGGCTATCCGATGGTCTACCGGCCGCGGCTGTTCGACTTCGCGGAGATCGTGACACGCGACGGCCGTCCGACCCAGAAGGTGCGCGTGGTCGGACCCGACGGGCGGCACCACACCGCCTACTATCCGATGACGCAGTTTCCCGACGGGACGTGGCGCATCGACGGCTGCTACCTCGAAGCCGCCGAAGACCACCAGGCCTGACCGCCCCTCCCTAACTCCCGCACAAAATGAACCGCTCGTCGCTCAAGGTGCCGGCGCTGCTGCTGGCGCTCACCCTCATGTGGGGCACGAACTGGGCGCTGTTTCGCGTCGCGCTCGACGAACTGCCGGTGCTGACCTTCCGCAGCGGGCGCGCTGGCGAGCGGCATCGTCACGCTGGGCCTGATCATGAGGATCCGCGGCGAGAGCTTCGCCGTTCCGAGGGGACGATGGCCGCCCTGATCCTGTCCTCGACGATGAATGTCGGCATCTGGAACATCGCCACCTCGATGGCCGTGCTCTACCTGCCGTCGGGCCATGCCTCGGTACTGGCCTACACCATGCCGCTGTGGGTGGCGCTGATCGGTTTCGTGGTCTTCCGCCAGCGGCTGCACCGCGCCTGCTGGCCGCGATCGCGTCGGCGCGGCGGCCGTGGTGGCGCTGATGATCCCCAACTTCGCGAGCTATGCCCAGGCGCCGCTCGGCCTGTTCTGGGGTCTGCTGGCGGCGGTGTGCTGGGCGATCGGCACCTTCGTCGTGAAGCGCACCGACTGGGGCGGCATGGGCCTCGCCCTCACCTTCTGGCAGGTCGCCCTCACCTTGCCGCCGATCGTGCTGGGCATGCTGGCGATCGACGGGATGGCCCACGCACTGCCGTCGACGCCCGACGCTCGCGGTCATGCTCTACACCGGCGGCCTGCCGATGGCCTTCGGCACGGTGGTCTGGTTCGCCCTGGTGCGAGATCCTGCCGACCCAGGTCGCGGCGCTCTCCTCGATCGCCATTCCGATCGTGGCCGATCGTGAGCGGCATCGTGTTTTTCACGAACCTTTGTCCGCCCTGCAGGCCGTCGCGATCGCTTCGACGGTGATTTCCCTGTGGCTGGCGCTGGTTCCTCGCCGGAGCGTTTGATAGAATTGGGATAACGCTCAAAGAATGGCTCGGGAGGAAACAAGGTGCTGAACAGAAGAACGGTCCTCCAGGATCGGGCGCGCTCATGGCCGCCGTGCGCCCCGCTCCGGGCTTTCGCCGACACCGTCACCCTGCCGTTCGGCAACGGCGAGCGGCCGCTGGTCAAGTATCCGCAGAAGCGGCCGATGATCGGCCTGACCTCGCGGCCGCCGCAGCTCGAGACGCCGTTCTCGGTGTTCAACGAGAACGTGATCACGCCCAACGACGCTTTCTTCGTGCGCTATCACCTGGCCAACATCCCGCTCGAAATCGATCCCGACACCTAGACGATCGAGATCAAGGGCAAGGTCGACAAGCCGCTGAAGCTCAAGCTCGCCGACCTGAAGCGCATGCCGTCGGTCGAGATCGTCGCGGTCAACCAGTGCTCGGGCAACAGCCGCGGCTTCTCCGAGCCGCGCGTACCGGGCGGCCAGTCCGGCAACGGCGCGATGGGCAATGCGCGCTGGCGCGGCGTGCCGCTCAAGGCGGTGCTCGACTCAGGCGGGCGTGCAGAGCGGCGCCAAGCAGGTCGTGTTCAACGGCCTCGACACGCCGGTGATCGACAAGACGCCCAACTTCGTGAAGGCGCTCGAGATCGACCACGCCACCGACGGCGAGGTGATGATCGCCTACCAGATGAACGGCCAGGACCTGCCGATGCTGAACGGCTTTCCGGTGCGCCTCGTCGTGCCGGGCTACTACGGCACCTACTGGATGAAGCACCTCAGCGAGATCACCGTGATCGACACGGTGTTCGACGGCTTCTGGATGAAGTCGGCCTATCGCATTCCCGACACCGAGAACGCCTCGATCGAGCCCGGCACTGCTCCCAAGGCCACCGTACCGATCGGCCGCTTCAACGTGCGCTCCTTCATCACCAGCCTGGCCGACGGCGCCAAGGTGAAGACCGGCGAGACGATGCTGAAGGGCATCGCCTTCGACGGCGGCAGCGGCATCAAGGGAGTCGCCGTCTCGGCCGACGACGGCAAGACCTGGACCCCTGCCAAGCTCGGCCAGGATCTCGGCAAATACTCGTTCCGCGAATGGACCCTGCCGGTTACGCTCGCGGCCGGTGACCATGTGCTGAAGGTCCGCGCCACCAGCAACGGCGGCAAGGTGCAGCCCGACAAGCCCGGATGGAACCCGCCGGGCTACATGCGCAACGTGATCGAGACCTACAACGTGACGGCGGCGTGAGGAGCATGCACCATGAACCGCATCGCCTTTCTCGCCGTCACCGCCGCCCTGCGGCCTCGCTGTCGTCACCGTCGTGAGCGCCAAGCCGATCACCTACACGCTTCCCGACGAGACGGCCGCGTTCAAGCCCGGCCCCAATCTCGACGTGGTGCAGGGCAATTGCGGCGCCTGCCATTCGTCGGACTATGTCCTGACCCAGCCCAAGGGCGCGAAGTTCGGCAAGGATTTCTGGCAGGCCGAGGTTACCAAGATGATCAACGTGTACGGCGCGCCGATCGAGCCGGGCGATGTGCCCAAGATCGTCGATTATCTGACGGCGACCTACTAGCCCAGCTCGAGGCTGGTCACCGCGAAGAGACCCGCCGTGTCGACGGCGGGATCGGCGCCGGTGTACATGCGCGCCGTCTCGAAGGAGGGCGTGAGCCCGATGCGCCGCGCCAGCTCCGTTGCCGGTCTGGTTGCGGTCGGGGATGTCGAGCGCCACGGTTCTGGCGTTCATCTTCGTCGCGAGCGCGCTCACCAGCGCGCCGCGATCCCGGGATCATCGGCGTAGAGCGGGCCGATGCGCGATGCTGCGCGGCAGGCGCGGATCACGCCGAAGCCCGCCAGCCCGCCGTCCTGCAGCGCCACCAGCGACGCCCGCTCGGGCAGCGGCGATCCACGGCGCCAGGAAGCTGAATCGCGCATCTCGGGAAAGAAGCGACGGTCGTAGGCCGCCAGCCGGTCGAACGCGATACCTCGCGCGCATCGAGCCAGGGTGACACCGGCGGGCGGCGTCGTCGGCGCCGGCACGCCCTCGTGCCGCACGTTGTTCCAGGCGATGCGGAAGCCCGACTTCTTGTAGTTGTGCTGCTGCGCCACCACGCCGTCGAGGCCGACATTGCGCCCGGCGAGCCGCTTCATGCCGGCGTTCCAGATCTGGATGCCGTAGCCTTTGCCGCGGATCTCGGGCCGGGCGATGTAGAAGCCCAGGAAGCCGAAGCCCGTGCCGTACTTCACGACGGAGATGCAGGTGACCGGCTTGCCGTCCAGCCGGCCGATCAGGAAGGCGCCCGGATCCATGGCGAAGAAGGCCTGGACGTCGGTATTGCCCGGATTCCAGCCCTCGTCATTGGCCCATTCGGCCATGCGCATCACATCGTCGGCGCTGCCGACTGAAATCTCGAATGTCATGGGCCGAGGCTAGCGAATAGACTGCCCCATAACAAACCAGGCAACAAATAGACTGTCAGGGGAAACGCCGATGAAACGCCTTGCCTTGCTGCTCGCGATCTTGTGCGCCACCACCACCGCAGCCCACGCCGAGAAATGGGCGGCGAGCTGGACCGGCTCGGCACACGGTCCCTACCCGATCGGCAATCCGACCGCGCAACCGGAAATGAAGTTCGCCTTCCCCGTCCCGGAACAGGGCGCCAGCGACCAGAGCTTCCGCCTGATCGTGAAGCCCGATGCCTGGGGCACGCAGACGCGCATCCGTCTTTCCAACACCTTCGGCAAAAAGCCCGTCATTTTCGACGACGTCTTCGTGGGCCTGCAGGAAAGTGGCAGCGCCGTTCTCGCTGGCACCAACCAGCCGCTCGCCTTCAAGGGCCAGAAGAGCGTCACCGTCGCGCCGGGCGAAAGCGTGGTCAGCGATGCCGTGGCGCTGCCCTTCGTGAAATCGCCGGCCGATCCTTTGCTCACCGGCCGCAAGCTTGCCGTGAGCTTCCATGTCGCGGGCCAGAGCGGGCCGATGACCTGGCATGCCAAGGCGCTCACCACCTCCTACGTGTCGCCGCCGGGCAGCGGCTCGAAAGGATCGGGCGAGGCCGAGGGCGCGTTCCCCTTCTCGACCACCTCCTGGTATTTCCTCGACGAGGTCGACATGCTGGTCGCCGACACCTCGAAGGTGATCGTGGCCTTCGGCGATTCGATCACCGACGGCACCGCCACCACGATCAACGGCGACGACCGCTGGCCCGACGTGCTGTCGCGCCGCCTGCACGCCGCCAATGCCGGCCGCTTCATCGTCGTGAACCAGGGCATCGGCGGCAACCAGGTAATCGGCCCCAGCGACTACGACAGCAAGCCGATCCCCGGCGGTCCGTCGGCGCTGTCGCGCCTCGAGCGCGACATCACCAGCCTGCCCGGCGTCGCCACCGTGATTTGGCTGGAGGGCATCAACGACTTCGGCGCTGCCGACGCCACCGCCGAGGCGGTGTTCGCGGGCTACGAGAAAGGCATGGCGACGCTGCGTCAGAAGATCCCGGGCGTGAAGATCTTCATCGCCACGCTCACTTCGGCGCTGGGCAGCACGCCGACCCATGGGCGGTCAGTGGTCGACGACAATCGCAAGAAACTGAATCAGATGTTCCGTTCGACCAAGATCTTCGACGGGCTGGCGGATTTCGACGGCGCCACGCTCGATACCGCGACCGGCGGCATCAAACCCGAGTTCCAGCCCAACTCCTCGACCGGCGGGCCGGGCGACAAGCTGCATCCCAACCGCGCGGGCTATGCCGCGATGGCCAACGCCATCGATCTCGGCATGATCGCGAAGTAGCTATACGGCGCCTTCGCCGAAGTTTCTATTCGGCGGCCTTCGCCGCCGGCGAGAAGAAGCGGTTCTCCGGACGCGGCAGGCCGAGGTTCTCGCGCAGGGTCTTGCCCTCGTACTCGGTTCGGAACAGGCAACGCCGCTGCAGCTCCGGCACGACCTTGTTCACGAAGTCGTCGAGCCCGCCCGGCAGGTACGGGAACATGACGTTGAAGCCGTCGCTCGCCTCCGTCACCAGCCACTCTTCCATCTGGTCGGCGATCATCTTCGGCGTGCCCATCATCGCCAGCCCGCCATAACCGCCAAGGCGGCCGGCGATCTGGCGCACGGTGAGGTTCTCGCGCTTGGCGAGATTGACGACCCGCTCGCGCCCGCTCTTGCTCTGGTTGGTCTCCGGAATCTCCGGCAGCGGCCCGTCGGGATCGAACTTGCGCGCATCGACGCCGGTGGCGATCGACAAGGCCGCGATGCCGCTGTCGTAGTTCGCCAGGCTGTCGAGCCGGGCCCGCTTCTCACGCGCCTCGTCCATCAACTCGCCGATGACGGTGAAGGCGCCGGGCAGGATCTTGATGTGGTCCGGGTTGCGGCCCAGCTTCGCCGCCCGGCCCTTCACGTCGGCATAGAAGGCGCGTCCCGCCTCGATCGGGCCGCCCGCGGCGAAGACCATCTCCGCAGTTTCCGCCGCCAGCTGGCGCCCGGCATCCGACGCGCCCGCCTGCACCATGACCGGCCAGCCCTGGATCGGCCGCGCGATGTTGAGCGGCCCGCGCACTTTCAGATACTTGCCCTTGTGGTTCAGCACATGGAGCTTGTCGGGATCGAAGTAGATGCCCGAACTCGACGTCGCGGATGAAGGCGTCGTCAGCCCACGAATCCCACAGGCCGGTGACGACATCGTAGAACTCGCGGGCGCGCGCATAGCGCTCGGCGTGCTCCATCTGCTCGTCCATGCCGAAGTTCAGCGCCGCGTCGGGATTGGACGTGGTCACCAAGTTCCAGGCGGCGCGACCTTCGGAGATGTGATCGAGCGAGGCAAAGCGGCGCGCGATCGTGTAGGCCGGCTCGAAGGTGGTCGAGGCGGTGGCGATCAGGCCGAGATGCGTGGTGTGCTGCGACAGCACCGGAAGCAGGGTCAGCGGATCGAACGAGGTCACCGTGGCAGAGCGCTTCAGCGCCTCCATCGGCATGTTCAGCACCGCCAGGTGATCGGCCATGAAGAAGGCGTCGAACTTCCCGCGCTCCAGGGTCTGAGCGTAGGAGATCAGCGCCTTGAGATTGAAGTTGGCATCCGGCGTGCCGCCCGGATAACGCCAGGCGGCGGTATGGATGCTGACCGGGCGCATGAACGCGCCGAGACGGAGCTTTTTCTTCTGGACCATGGACGCCATCTTGCCCTTGTCAGCGCGTCCCGCAAGACGGGCCGGACGAGAAGAGCTAATTGGCCGGATTAGGTCCGACACGCACCTTTGTCATCCCGAGCGCAGCGAGGGACCCTTGCATGGCCGCAGTTAAGGATCCCCCTGAGTTCACAAACGAAGTGCAACACCAGCTTAAGGTGTTGCAATGGGCGCACATTACGGCCAGCTCAGCCTGGAAGAACGCTGCAAGATTGCCGAGCTTCACCAAGCCGGCAAGTCGCTCCGCCAAATCGCGGCAGCTCTGGATCGCTCGCCATCGAGCGTCTGTCGCGAGCTGAAACGCAATCATGGTGTTCAGGTCGGCTACAAGCCGACCTACGCCCAACAGCAGGCCAAGGCTCGCCGCTGGAAGGGATCGCGGCTGGAACGCAATGCCGAGTTGCGCGGCCTCGTCCTCGATCGCCTCCGCGGCTGCTGGTCGCCCGAGCAGATCGCCGGCTGGCTCGCCCGTACCAAGGCGGTGACCCGCATCAGCCATGAGAGCATCTACCGCTTCATCTACGGCCAGATCCGTCGCACCAATAACGGCGCGTGGCGCCTTTACCTGCCCACGGCCAAGCACAAGCGCGGCCGACGGCACCGCGCCAGTCGATCTTCCGCCAGCTTCATAAAAGGCCGTCTGCCCATTGCTTTACGGCCCCCCGAGGTCGAACGGCGCGACACCTTCGGACATTGGGAGGCCGACCTCATGCTGTTCGCCGCCCCGGGCCAGGCCATCCTCGTGTCGCAGGAACGAAAATCCCGCGCTCTGTTGTCTGCCAGGCAGCCCGGCAAGGCCGCGCGCCTGACCACCCTGCGCCTGCTCGACTGGTTCGCCGCGATCGAGCCCGAACTGCGCAAGTCGGTTACCTTCGACAACGGCACCGAGTTCGCACAGCACCTCTTCCTGGTCGACCAGCTCGGCATGCAAACCTTCTTCTGCGATCCTCACAGCCCTTGGCAAAAAGGAACCATCGAGAACGCCATCGGCCGACTGCGACGCTTCTTCCCGCGCAACGCCGACATCGGCGCCATCGACGACGAGACCTTCAACGCCTGCATCGCCGCCTACAACAACACCCCTCGGAAATGCCTTGGGTTCATGACCCCAGCCGAAGTACTTCTTGCCCAACTGTTGCACTTCAAATGTAAATCCACACCCTCGCTACGCTCGGGATGACAGGGTGCGTGAGTCAGGAATCCCACTCAGGCTTCTGTAGTTTCATGCCGTGCGCGCCCTTGTAAGCGGGGCTCTGTGGCAGCTTCCAGTCTTTCAGAAGCGTAGGATCGAGCGCATGTATTTCGACGCCGAGCGGGCGGCAGACCGTGAGCGGGTCCTGCGCGTCAGGTCCCCACAGCGGCACCGAGAGGTCGCCGCCCGGGCAGGTCGAGAGCGCGCACAGGAGATCGATCTCCGCGAAGAACTCGATGTGGTCGCCCTGCTTCGCAGGGCTCGCGCGCATGAAATACCTGTCGGCACGGTTGAGGCCGGTGCACTGGAAGACGTTCAGCACGTCGTGCACGTCGAGTTCAGTGAGCCCGTGCGGCGCCACCGCGCGCACCAGGTTTGAGTGGCAGTGGTGGTCGAAATCCTCGCCGGTCAGCATGCGGTTGACGTAGGGATCGCAGCGCGTGCCCAGGAGATCGTGGATGCGGCCGCCGAATTCGTCGATGCCGTAGTCCTTGAGGCTGTCCGACGTGATGGTCACGATCGGCCGCAGGTAGGGCAAGGTCGACCACAGGCGATCGAAGACCGTCACATGCGCGGCCTGGAGCTGGCGCGTGCGCGAGGCCCACAGGCGCTCGCGCGGATTGTGCAGGTTCCAGATGTTGAGGTCGCCGACCTGCGGCCCCTCGACCGTGACGATACGGAAGACGTGGCCCGCCGGCACCTTCCAGGCGCGCCCGGTGCGGATCGGGATCGTGAATTTCTCGACCGGCCTGCGACCGGCTCCAGTGGCGATGCGGCGATAGAAATCCTTGTCGACCGTGAGCGCCGAGCCTTCGTTCGCCTGATAGGCGGCGGGATGGTCTTTCATGCATGCCTCTTGTCGAATTAGCCGATCGGCGGATGCTTTCTGTCCATGCCCGACGCCTGCTCCCAGGCGCGCGCGACCTGGAACACGGTCGCCTCGTCGAAGTAGCGGCCGACGAACTGCACCGACAGTGGCAGCCCGCCCGACGACAGGCCCGACATCATGGCGAGCGCCGGATGACCGGTGGTGTTGAACGGCGTGCGCGCCTGGCGAGGATAGGTGCGCTCGACCTCCGGCGTGTCCTCGATGCGGCAGGCCGGGTCCATCGAGCTGGCACAGAGCAGGATGTCGACGCCGCGGAAGGCCTCCTCGACGGCGGCGATCATCTCGCGCCGCCGGCGCTGCGCCAGCACATAGTCGCCCGCGCTCATGAAGGCGCCGGCCATCAGGCGGCGGCGGCCGAAGCGTCCGTAGTCGCCCGGCCGTTCGCGCAGCCACTTCGAATGGATCGACCAGGCCTCGCTCTGCAGGATGACCCTGTTGACCGCGCCGAATTCGTCGAGGCTCGGCAGGACGATGTCGCGCACCTCGGCGCCCGCCATCTGCAGGCTGAGCGCCACGTGCTGCAGCGCCGCCGTCACCTCCGGCGTGGCCGGGGTGTCGACTTCGTGGAAGTGACGCACGAAGCCGATGCGCAGGCCCTTCACGCCGCGCCCGAGCGCCGAGCTGTAGTGTCCGGGCGCCGACGGCGCGCTGCCGGGATCGAGCGGGTCGTGGCCGGCGATGGTCTCCAGCATCAACGCATTGTCGGTCACGGTGCGCGTCAGCGGGCCGACGTGATCCAGCGTGAAGGAGAGCGGGAAGACGCCGCGCCGCGACACCAGCCCATAGGTCGGCTTGAGGCCGACGATGCCGCAGCAGCTTGCGGGGTTGCGCACGCTGCCGCCGGTGTCGGTGCCGAGCGCCATCGGGAAGAGGCCGGCGGCGACACCCGAGCCCGAGCCCGACGATGAGCCGCCGGGATGGTGATCGCGGTTCCACGGGTTGCGTGCCGGCGGCCACGGCAGGTCGAAGCTCGGCCCGCCGATGGCGAACTCGTGCGTCGAGAGCTTGCCCATCACGATGGCGCCGGCGGCGCGCTAGCTTGCTGACGCAGACGGCGTTCTCGGTCGCGAGATTGTCGGCGAGGACCTTCGAATGGCAGGTCGTCGGCAGGCCGGCGACATCGATGATGTCCTTGATGCCGACGGGCACGCCGTGCAGCGGACCGCGCCGGCGTCCCGCCATGATCTCGGTTTCGGCGGCTTGCGCGGCGGCCAGCGCCTGATCGCCATCGAGTCTGATGAAGGCGTTGAGGCGCGGATCGAGTTTCTCGACGCGAGCGAGCAGCGCCTGCATCAGCTCGACCGGCGACAGCTCCCGGGCCGCGATCGCCTCGGCCATCCTCGCGGCCGAAAGCCAGTGCAGCCGATCGCTCATTGCCCCTCTCCCGCGCGCATCGGCGGCCACGGCTCGGCGCGCGGATCGACCGGCTTGATCTTGGCGGCAACGTCATCGGCCTGGCGCGCGGCCGCGGCGACATCGTCGGGAAACTCGGCCAGCGCTTTCTGCAGACCTTCCCGGCGCGCCAACATCTCGATAATTTCCTTGTTCATGCGACGCATCCTCTTCACGCTTTCGCCGTTACCAAGGTCAGCACGAATAGTGCCAACGAGTCTATTGGCGCCATTCGCACGGGGGAACTTGCTTGGAAGCCAACCATACGCTGGCAATTTTTGCGGCCGAGCTGATCCTGCTGCTGCTGACCGGGCGCCTGCTCGGCGAGGTGATGAACCGGTTCGGCCAGCCGGCCCTGTTCGGGCAGTTGATCGCGGGCGTCCTGCTCGGGCCGTCGGTGTTCGGCACTGCTGCTGGCCCGAGGGGCGGCAGTTCATTTTCCCCGACAACAAGACCTTGAAGACGATGATCGATGCGATCTCGCAGATCGGCATCCTTCTGCTTCTGCTGCTGACCGGCATGGAAACCAACCTGGCCCTGGTGCGGCGCCGCAAGCGCGCGGTCATCGCTTCCTCGATCTCCGGCATCGCCGTGCCGTTCGCGCTGCGGCGTGGCGCTGGCCTATGCCCTGCCGGGGGGCGCCATTCCGATGCACGAGAACCGGCTGGTCACGGCGCTGTTCCTCGGCACGGCGCTGTCGATCTCCTCGGTCAAGATCGTGGCCATGGTGCTGATCGACATCGGCGCGATGCGGCGCGATCTCGGCCAGCTCATCCTCGCCACGGCAATCCTCGACGATACCATCGCCTGGATCATCATCGCCGTGATCTCAGGCATCGCCTCCCACGGCACGGTCGATCTCCCGACCATCGGCGCCAGCCTGGCCGGGACGGCGCTGTTCCTCGCCTTCAGCCTGACGATCGGCCAGCGGCTGGTGGCGCGCACCATCGTCTGGGTGAACGACCACATGACGATCGACGTGCCGGTGATCACGACCATCATCGTCATCATGCTGGCGATGTCGCTCACCACCGAGCTGATCGGCGTGCATACGGCGCTGGGCGCCTTCATCGCCGGCATCCTGGTGGGCCGCTCGCCGATCCTGACCGAGCAGATCGAGAACCAGGTGCGCGGCTTCGTCTTCGCCTTCTTCAGCCCGGTGTTCTTCGCCGTGGCGGGCCTCGGCATGGACCTGCGCACCCTGGCCGATACCGAAGCTCGCGCTGTTCACGCTCGCCATTATCGTCGTCGCCAGCGTCGGCAAGTTCTCCGGCGCACTGGTGGGGGGCAGGCTGGGCGGGCTGACGACGCGGGAGTCGCTGGCGCTGGGCGTCGGCCTCAACGCGCGCGGGTCGACCGAAGTGATCATCGCCTCGATCGGCCTCGCCATGGGCGCGCTCAGCAACCAGCTCTACACGATGATCGTGGCCATGGCCGTGGTCACCACCATGGTGATGCCGCCGATGCTGCGCTGGGTCATGTCGCGCGTGCCGCTCGGCGAGGAAGAGACCAGGCGTCTCGAAAAGGAAGAAGCCGAGGCGCTCGAGCATCTGCCGAAGATGGAGCGCGCGCTGGTCTATGCCGACGACAGTCCCAACGGCCGGCTGGCGTCGCGCCTGGCCGGTCTGTTCGCGGCGCGTCAGCAGGTGCTGACGACGGTGCTGCAGCCGAAGGCGACCGACGCGGACAGTACCGACGAGGCGACGCGGCGCGCCCATCTCGCCGAGGCCGCCCACACGGTTCTTGCCGGCACGGATGCCAGGCCCGCGATCGAGCAGCTCGTGATGGAGCGCCCGGGGGATCACGAGAACGCTATCGAGCGCGAGATCGCCCGCGGCTACGACATCGCCTTCGTCGGCATCGACCGTCCCATCGCCGAATCGCAGCTGCGCTTCGAGGAACGCCTGCAGAAGCTCGTCAACGGCTTCGAAGGGCCGGTGGCGATCGCGATCAACGGTGCAGGCGCCGCCGGTCCGGCCGACGTGCCGCTCGACATCCTGCTGCCGGCCGCCGGCACGCAGGATGCCCGCCTCGCCACCGAAATCGCGATCTCGCTGGCGGCGGCGACGAAGGGCAACGTGACGGCGCTGCATGTGTTCGATCCGCAGGCCGACACCGCCGTGCTGCGCGGCCGTGGACGGCGCGCGGGCATGTCGGTGCTGGTCGACGTGCATCGCGCCGGCAGGCGCGGTGGCGTTCCCGTGAAGGGTCTCACCGCGACCAACATCAGGCCGGAGTCCGAGATCAGGCGCGCGGTCCGTGGCGGCGGGTTCGATCTCGTCGTGCTCGGCACGTCGTTGCGGCATGGCGAGACCAAGTTCCTCGGGCCGCGCACCGCCGCCCTGCTGAGGGTCGTGCGCACACCGATGCTCCTGATCGCGCGCTGAGGGCTCGCCGCCTTATTGCACAAGGAATGATCACTCGCGGCATTTGTCATGCGACTGCTATTCCCGGCATACTTTGCCGAACCGAGCTCGGGGGAGATCGTCGTCGCATGTCCAGCAAGTTTACCCGTTACATCCTGATCGCCATGGCCCTTGGCGTCGTCATGGGCGCCTTGATCTATTCCTTCCTGCCCGGCGACAGGGCCGATATCGCGTCGAGCGTCAACCTCATCGCCATGCTCTTCCTGCGCCTGATCAAGATGATCATCGCCCCGCTGGTGTTCGCCACCCTGGTCGGCGGCATCGCTCACATGGGCACCGGCGCCAAGCTCGGCCGCATCTTCGCCAAGACCATGGGCTGGTTCGTCTCGGCCTCGTTCATCTCGCTGCTGCTCGGCCTCGTCATGGTCAATCTTCTGCAGCCCGGCGCCAACTTCCCCGGCACCCTGCCCGACAAGGGCCAGTCGACCGGCCTGCCGGTGTCGGCCTTCTCGCTCGAGAAGTTCCTGACCCATCTCGTCCCGACCTCGATCGCCGACGCGATGGCGACCAACGAGATCCTTCAGATCGTCGTGTTCGCGGTGTTCTTTGCCGTCGCCATGGGCGCCATGCCGGAACGCTCCAAGCGGATGCTCGACCTGATCGAGGACATCGCCCACATCATGCTGAAGGTGACGAGCTTCGTGATGTTGTTCGCGCCGATCGCGGTGTGGGCTGCCATCACCGCCACCGTCGCCAAGAACGGCCTGCTGGTCCTGTGGAAGCTCATCGTGTTCATGGGCGGCTTCTACGTCTCGCTGTTCATCCTGTGGGGCATCCTCGTCATGGTCGGCTTCATGGTGATCGGGCCGCGCTACAAGAACCTGCTGCGGCTGATCCGCGAGCCGCTGATGATCGCCTTCTCGACGGCGAGTTCCGAAGCGGCCTATCCCAAGACGCTCGAGGGGCTGAACAAGTTCGGCGCCTCCTCGCGTATCTCCGCCTTCGTGCTGCCGCTCGGCTATTCGTTCAACCTCGACGGCACGATGATGTACTGCACCTTCGCCAGCATATTCATCGCGCAGACCTATCACATCGACATGTCGCTCGGCACGCAGTTGGCGATGCTGGCGACGTTGATGATCACCTCCAAGGGCGTGGCCGGCGTGCCGCGCGCCTCGCTGGTGGTGATCGCAGCCACGCTCAGCCAGTTCAACATCCCTGAAGCGGGCCTGTTGATGATCATGGGCATCGACACGTTCCTCGACATGGGCCGCAGCGCCACCAACGTGATCGGCAATTCGCTGGCCACGGCGGTGGTCGCCAAGTGGGAGGGTGAGCTCGGTCCCGAGCACGCGATGGGGGCCGGCGATGCCGTGCCGCCGGGCGCCGTGCCGGGCGATCCGGTGCACGCCTGATGAGGAGGCTCGCGACCGCCGCGGGCTGGCTGCTCGCGGCGGCGCTGCTGCCCGGCGTCTCTTTTGCACAAGACAACGGGCTCAGCGCAACGCTCGCCGCGATCAAGAGCACGCATGTCGTAAAGCTGGGCTACCGCGAGAGCTCGCCGCCGTTCTCATTCCTCGACCAAGCCAATCGGCCGATCGGCTACAGTCTCGAACTGTGTTCGGCGGTGGTCGACGAGATCGCCGCCACGATCGACGAGGCGGACCTGCACATCGAATATGTGAAGGTGACCTCGGACGATCGCATCCCGGCGGTGGTCGACAAGAAGATCGACCTCGAATGCGGCTCGACCACGGCCAATTTCGAGCGCCGCAAGCAGGTCGCCTTCTCGCCGCTGATGTTCGTGGCCGGCACCAAACTGATGGTGGCCAGCGCGTCGACCGCCAACGCTCTCGCCGACCTCAAGGGCAAGACCATTGCCGTCACCAGGGGCACGACCAACGAACAGGCGATCCAGGCCGCCAATGCCAAGTCCGCCCTCGGGCTCAAGATCGTGACGGCCGACGACCATGAGCAGTCGTACCGGATGCTGGCCGACGGCAAGGTCGACGCCTTCGCCACCGACGACGTCCTGCTGTACGGGCTGATCGCCCATCACAAGGCACGGGCCTCGATGAAGGTCGTGGGCGATTACCTGTCGTACGATCCCTACGGCATCATGTTCCGCAAGGGCGAGCCCGAGCTCGCCGCGGCCGTCGAGCGTGCGTTTCGCAAACTCGCGACCAACCACGACCTGCTGCCGCTCTACCAGAAATGGTTCGTGGCGCGCCTGCCGACGGGCGAGCGGCTGAACGTGCCGATATCGCCGCAGCTCGAGGAGAGCTTCAAGGTGCTCGACGACTCGGCTGGCTCGAACAACTGATTAGTGGAGTCGTTCGAGTTTGGTGATCTCCTGTGGCGGCAGCTCGGCGAGGTAGAGGTTTCCCTCGGCGTCGCCCGACAGGCCATGGGCGCCGTTGATGGCGCCCCGGCAGCGGCCGATCAGCTTTCCATCGGCCGACAGCAGGCTGATGCGCGGGATCTGGTCGGTCACGAAGACCAGACCGCGATCGTCGATCCAGATCTGCATCGGGTGATAGAAATCGCCCCAGGCTTGGAGGAAGGCGCCGTCGCGGTCGAAGACCTGCACGCGATTGTTCTCGCGGTCGCCCACCAGCACGCGTCCTTTGCCATCGATTGCCACCGCATGCGGGGTGGTGAAGGCGCCCGGCCCGTCGCCGGGGCCGCCCCACGTCCCGAGCAGCGTCCCGTTCGCGGCAAAGCGATGGACGCTCGAATTGCCGTAGCCATCGGCCACGTAGATCTCCCCGTCCGCCGCTTCGGCCGCCGCCGTCGGATGGTTGAAGGGCGCGTCGAGCGAAGGCCAGTGCCGCCGTCCCAGCGCCTGCAGGAGCTTGCCGTCCTTGTCGAATCGGAGGACCTGATGGGCGTCGCGGTCGGTCACCAGAATCGCGCCGTCGTTGCCCGCGTTGATATAATGCGGTTCGGCAAGCACGCCCTCGCCCCAGCTTCCCGCGAGTTTGCCGTCGCGCTCGAACACCAGCACCGGCCGGTCGGTGCCACGTTGGGCCACGTGCACCCGGCCGTCGCCGTCGACCATCAGGTCCGACAGGAAGCCGAAGCTCTGTCCCGCCGGCAGTCGCGCCCAGTGACGATGGATGGCGTAGCGCCGGTCGCCCAGGATAACGGTGTAAGGCTCATCTGACATGCATTCCTCCTAGAGCGTATTCCAATTAGGTAGACCATAGCCAGCGTTTGCGAAGTAGTTGGCGCATTCGTGTGGGGCGAAGCGCTGGAGGAGTTGTCCGACAGCGTGCCATAGCGCGTCGATGGAGCGTGCTGCGGCCTTGCGCAGGAGTGCTTTGAGCTTGGCGAAGACCTGCTCGATGGGATTGAGGTCGGGACTGTAGGGCGGCAGGTATAGGAGATAGGCGCCAGCGGCCTCGATCGCGGCGCGCACGGCAGCGCCCTTGTGAGACCCGAGATTGTCCATGATGACGGTGTCGCCGGCGGCCAGAGTTGGAACCAGGAACTGCTCGACGTAGGCGGTGAAGGTCTCACCATTGATCGGACCGTCGATTACGCACGGCGCGGTGATGGCATCGTGGCGCAAGGCGGCGAGGAAGGTGCTGGTCGTCCAGTGTCCGTGGGGCACCGAAGCGACCAGACGCTGGCCACGCGGGGAACGGCCATAGGGCCGTGTCATGTTGGTCTTCACCCAGGTCTCGTCGATGAAGACCAGTCGTGCCGGGTTCAGGCTCGCCTGGCCTTCTCGCCAGACCACCCGTGCCGCAGCAACGTCGGGCCGGGCCTGCTCCGAAGCGTGAAGTGTCTTTTTTTACGCGTCAGACCCAGCCGCTCGAGGCAGCGGTGAACCGACGTGCGGCCCACCATGATCGCCTGTTCGGCCAACCGTGCCTGTAGTTCATCGAGTGTGATGTCCGATTGGGCCGCTACCAACTCACGAACCAATCCATCATGCGCCGCAAGGGCCGTCCCCTTGGGGGCTCCGATCGCTGCTGGCGTCACGCTGCCCGTGCGCTTCCAGCGCTGCACCAGCTTGATCGCGCAGCTCTCGCTGACCGCAAACCGCGCCGCCGCCGCCCGCCGTGACAGTCCACTCTCAACCGCCCTGACGATCCGCTTGCGAAGATCCAAAGAAAGAGGTCGCGCCATTCATGCTGGCCTCCTCTGTCCCAGCCCTCAGTTTGAATCACACTTCAAGCCCGCTGGGAATCCCCCTCCCGATTTCTTCTTCATGGAATTTGCTCTAGCGATGTCCGTGCCAGATAGGCAGGCTGCCGGCGAGCCGGCAAGATGGATCAGACCCGCTCCGGAGAATTGTTCGCTACGGGCAGGCGCCGATGGCTTTGCCTTGAGGGTCAAAGCGGAGCAGGCTCGCTGGAAATCGGTGATCGACGCCATCAACATCTGTGCCGAAGAGGAGGACGCCCGTGAGGAACAGCCGTCTTAATGTTCGTCCGCTCTCAGGCGCGGGTGGCGCGGAAATATTCGGCGTCGATGTCGCCCAGGATCTCGACGACAGCACGGTCGGTGAAATCCGCAATGCGCTCAACGAGCATTGCGTCGTCTTCTTCCGCGACCAGGAACTCGACGTCACCCGACACAAGGCGTTCGCGCGGAGGTTCGGCGAGATCTTCGTTCATCCCAACTATAGGGGCACCGGCGACGATCCCGAGATCGTCATGGTGCGGCGCGAGCCCGGCGACACCGGCTATGTCGGCGAGGATTGGCACGCCGACACCACGATGTGGCCCGAGCCGCCGATGGGCGCCATCCTCTACGGCATCGACGTCCCGCCCTACGGTGGCGACACCATGTTCGCCAACCAGTATCTCGCCTACGAGGCATTGTCGGACGCCATGAAGAAGATGCTGGCCGGCCTGCGCGCCGTGCACAGCGATATCATGGTGGCGGGCCCGCAGGCTGGGAAGAACAAGGGGCGCTCGACCAAGCATCGCGACGGCGCCGACTGGCGCGAGACGCAGAGCCTCCATCCCGTGGTCCGCACGCACCCCGAGACCGGCCGCAGGCTGCTGTTCGTCAACAAGTCCTACACGGTGGGCTTCGAGGGCATGACCGACGCCGAGAGCAAGCCGCTGCTCGACTTCTTGATGGAGCACGGCAACCGGCCGGAATTCACCTTCCGCTTCCGCTGGCAGAAGGGCTCGATCGCCTTTTGGGACAATCGCAGCACCAAGCATATTGCATTGGGCGATACCGGCCCGTTCCGGCGCTTGATGCGCCGCATCCAGATCGCTGGCGACACGCCGATTTAGCGTGCGTCAGGTCGGCGTCTGGCCAAGCTCGGGACGGTTGGAGCCGTAGAGATAGGCGCGGATCTTCCAGGCACCGCCTTCCTTGCGGAAGACGACGAGCTGATTGTAGCCCTGCTTGGCCTCGACACCAGTTGCGAGCACCGTGACCTTGCCCTTGGAGACCGAGCGCACCCAACCCATGTCGCCCGCCGTCTCGGCTTCGCGCACGGTGAACTCCAGTTCGATCTTGAGGGTGGCGAAGACTTCCTTGTAGGCCGCGCGCAGAGCGTCGTGGCCGATCACGGCCTTCATTTCCTCGCGCATGAACGCACCCTTGTCGCTGTAGAGCGCCACCAGTGCCTCGACATCCTTGGCGACAAGCGCCGCGGCGTACTTCTGCATGACCTGGCCGAGTGCGGCTGCTTCGCCGGCGGGTTGGGCGAGGACCGGCGCTGTGACGACAGCAGCGCTCGCGGCAAGAAGGGCAGTACGGCGAGAAAGACGAGAGTTCATGATGTTCCTCCAGGCGAGTGCGCCCAGATAGGCAGGGAACGGGCCGGCGGGCAAGATGAGCAACAGGAGACATGAAAATGACCGACAGTCCGGAACGCCTCGTCCTGCACGGCAGCTTCACCTCGAGTTCGTCCTACAAGCCGATGCTGTTTCTCGTGCTGGGCGGCCTGCCGTTCTCGTTCCACACCGTCAATCTCAAGAACGGCGTGCAGAAGCAGCCCGAGCATCTCGCGATCAACCGCTATGGCCAGGTTCCGGTGCTGCGCCATCGCGGGCTGACGCTGGTGATGTCGAACGTAATCCTCGACTATCTCGCGCGCACCACCGGCAAGTTCGAAGCCGCCAACGAGCAGGACAAAATCCATGCCCGCGAATGGCTGTCGTGGGAGAACGACGCCATCCAGAACGTGGCACGGGTCCGCCACTTCGCGCGCTTCCGGCCCGACGTATCGCAGGACATCGTGAACTACTTCCGCCCGGGCGCCGAGGCCGCGCTCGATTTCCTCGACAAGAGCCTCGAAGGCCGCCAGTGGCTGGTTGGCGATAGCTGCACCATTGCCGATCTCGGCTGCTTCGGCCGCAGCGTGTTCATGGCCGAAGGCGGCATGTCGCTCGACAAGCGGCCACACGCGGCGGCATGGCGCGAGCGCATCATGGCGATGGCCGGCTTCAAGTTGCCCTACGATCTGATTCCCAAGAAAGACGCCGAGTTCGACGGGACTACTCAGTAGTCCCATTCCATCTTTGCGCCGATCTTGTCGTTCGAATCGGTGCCGATGGCGCCCTCGATCTTGGTGTGCTTGAACACCTCGATCTCGACGATCCCGCGGCTCGAATCCGCCGACGCCCCCTGCTGGGCGCCGACATAGACGCCGGGCGCCACGTAGCGGCCGCCGTTCAGCGCGTTCGAGTCCGAGCGGGTGCCGTTGGCCCGGGTAGTCGAGTTCGAATTCACCGACAGCTGGTCGAGGCCGAGGCTGGAGCGTAGACGGCCCAGCACGCCGCTGGTCGGCGGCGTCCCGCCGGTCAGTTCGGCCAGCGCCTGCGCCGCCGTCAGGATCTCGATCGGGCTGAGGCTCGACGACGGCTTGCCGAACAGCAGCATCGCCATAGCCTCGTCCTGCGGCATCACCGGCACGGACGTCAACGCGATCTTGGGCGCCCGCGCAGTGCCGGTGATGTCGACTTCGATGGCGGTCGAGGCGACCGTCGTCGTCGCGACGAAATCCAGATCCGGATCAATCTCGTTGACATTCGCGAGGGCCACGTTGCCGCGCGTGAAATCGAGCTTGTGGCCCAGCAGATCGAAATTGCCGCGGCGCAGCGTGAGATTGCCGATCACCTGCGGTGCGTCCGGATTGCCCTTCACGGTGAACTGGCCGCCGACCTCGGCATCGAGGCCGCGACCGCGTACGAACACCGCCTGCGGCGCGTGGATCGTGAGATCGAGGCGCACGCCCTGCGGCGGCCTGGGCAGCTTCTTGCCGCCTGCGCCCGGTGGCGGCGGCATCGGTGCTTCGGGTGTGGCCGCCGTGGCGCCGTTGATCTCGCGCACCTGCACGATCGGATAGCTGGCGGACTGGCTGGTGCCGATGCCGATCTCCGCGCGATCGACCGTTACCGGGCCGGTGACGTCGAAGCCGTCGATCGACGAGCCCGTCACCTTGATATTGCTCGACACGGTCGCAAGCATGTCGGGACGATTGGCGAGCAATGCGTTTTTCGTGGTCACGACCAGGTCGACCGGGAAGCCCCGGGCAGGATCGAGGCGCACCGTGCCGGTTGCCGAGACCTCGCCGTTGCGTGCGGTCTGGAAACCGAGCTTCTGGAGTAGCAACGTGTCGCCCTGCAGGACGAACGTGGCCTGACCGCCGGTAAGCCGCATGCCGCTTGCCGGCAGATAGGCCGTGGCCCCAGCGAGCGCGATGGTGCCGCTGCCCGTGATCTTGTCGCCGTTTATGCTCACCGTGAGATTGGGCTGCAGCTTGCCCGCGACGTTGCGCACGCCGGTGCCGAGCGCCGGCGAAAACGGGGCGATGTCCGTCGAGCCGTCGATCGCGACACTCGCCACGATGGGCGCGTTGCCCTGCGGGATGGTGGCCTTGCCTTTCAGGCCAAGCTGCGTCCCGCCACCCGCCGACAGGCTCGAGGCAAACGTCGCCTGGTTGTTGACAAGGGCAAGTGTGCCCTTGAGTGCCAGGGCCGGCAGCAGCACGGTCTCCGGCCGATTGATCCTGATGCCGCTGGCGGTATAGCTCGCCTCGATCCTCGGATTGGCCAGCGCCCCCACGACATGCGTCCTGGCCTGCAAGGTGCCCTGCAGGCCGGCGCCCGGCGCAAAATTGTCGACCAGGGCGAGCGGCAGGCCCGTCAGGTCCAGGGTGAGGTCGCTTGCCGCCGGATCGACGGCGCCGCGGATATCCAGCCGTCCGCCACCCACCTGCAGCGACGCGGCCTCGATGGCTACCCGCGATCCCGTCATCTTGAGCCGGGCAGGTGCGGCCAGCGTCACCGGAATGCCCCGGTAGCGCGCATCTAGCTTGCGCAGCGCGATCCGGATCTCGCCCGGCGTCGGCTCGACCCTGGCGTCGAGGCTGGCGCTGGTGGCGCCCGCGACCTTCACCCCGACATCGAACGATTGGCGGTCGCCCTTCAGCGCAGCGGTCGCCTGACCGACCTCGGGAACACCGCTCAGCTGCTCGGCCTTCAAGGTCGCCTCAGTCGCCGCCACGCCGAGTGGATCGCGCACTGTTGCGTCGAGGTGCAGGGCGCCAATGCCCGTCGTGCCGCTGCGCAGCCTGTCGCCCTGCAGGACGAGGGTGAGCTTGCCCGCGGGATCGTCGGACGTCGACAGATCGAGCGCGACGGCGCCCGCGAGATCGGCGCCGATTACCGGCTTCAGCTCCTCGAGATGCGCCATCGCGAAATGGCCGCTGCCGATCGCTCCCCTGGACGTGACGGCAAGCCCCTTCACGTCGACCGAGGCGCTGGCCCAGCTTCCCTGCAGCGATGGCACCAGCACGCCGCCGTCGTCTTGTTGCGCAAAGCTGCCGGCCAGCGCGAGCGGCTGACCGACCAGCGTGCCGTCCGCCTTGACCGTGCCCTTCAAGCCGGCGGCGGCGCTATCGAGCCCGAGCGCCAGCTTGAGCCGGCCAAGCTTCGGCATGTCGAGACCGAGATCGAAACTGCTCGCAGTGCCGCGTCCCTGGCCTGACGCGGTGAGCGTCAAGGGCTCGGCGGCGAGCCGCACGCCGTCGATCCGCCACGACCGATCGGCCTGCAGCGCCGCGCTGCCAGCGAGCTTCACCGTGCGGCTCTGCAGGTCGGGCGGCAGGTCGGGCACGTTGAGGTCGTCGAGCGTACCCTGCCACTCGACTTTGGCCGCACCCCGCGCGGCCGCCAGGTCGAGATCGAGATGGCCGCGTCCGCCCAGGGCGACGCCGGCCAGCGCCGAGAAGCGCGAGAAGTCGGCAAGGTCGATCGAGATTTTGCCGTTCGTGGCCTGGGACGACGGCGTGAAGTCGCCGCTGCCCTTGAGGCCGACCAGCGCCGAGGTCGTCTCGAGCGTCTTCACGACGATGCGGCCGCTCCGTTCCAGCCCGATCTCGGCGGCGAGATCGACATGACCGGGCGGCGGGGCGCGCGGATCGAGGCCGGTCGCGGAGACATCGTCGGCCGCACCCTTGAGCGTGACGCTGCCCTGCGGCCGGCGCGCCAGACCCGACAGGCTGGTCCTGACGTCGAGATGGAGATTGCGCCATGTCGAGCCCCCGACGAAATCGGCCAATGGTCCGGCCTCCGCCGCCGTGACCGTGGTCGTGGCCTCCAGAACATCGCGTCTTGTGTCGTAACGCCCGGTGGTCTCTGCTTTGGCCGGACCGACCGCCAGCGCCAGCGACTTCACGTCGAGGACGCCGGCATCGTCGAGCGTCGCGGTGCCGTTCACGGTTGCGGGCTGGCGCAACAGGCGGGCGACCGGACTGTCGGGCAGGCCGGGCGCGACGGCCGAGATGCCGAGCGAGATCGCCGTGGCTCCCCGATCGCGATGCCAGCGCGCGCCGCCCGTGGAACTCATCGCGTCGCCGGCCGCGACGGTCAGCGTGGCAGTGCCGTCGTCGCGACCACCCTTGGCTGCGAGCTTGAACGAGACATTCTGGAGATCGGGCCGCTCGATCAGGGCCGCGACCACGCCGCCTTGCGAGGATTCTTCGGCGTCGATCGTTCCGTCGACCGTGAAATGATCGAGGTCGAAGCCCACGTCAGCCGCAACTTTCGCCGCCGGCCCGTCGGTACGGGCCATGCCGAGCTTCAGCCGGCTTTGTTCATGCGCCGCGAGCAGCGCCGAACCGGCAAGCTTCCAGTGTGAATCGACGCCGCCCAGGGGTGCACCGAGGTGAAGATCGTCGACGGCAAGCTGGCCCAGATCGATGCCGAACGGCAGGGCGATGCCGCCGCCGGACGACGCCTTTTCCTCCGCGATCGGCGCACGCAGCAGGTCGATCCGGTGCGCCGTGACGGCGTCGATCCGGAGGCGTCCGGTAAGCAGTGAGGCCAGCGACCAGCTCGCCCTTGCATCCTCGACGGAAGCCCAGACACCCTGCTTGTCTCGGATCTCGACCTTGGCGATCCTGAGGTCGGTTGGCACGAGACCCGTGATCCCGGAGACCTCGAGCGATGACGAGGAAATGGCACTCGCCAGCAATCGCTTGCCGACGTCGGTCTGAACTCCCGCGAACAGCGCTCCGGCCACCGCGACGATGCCGGCCGCCGCCCAGGCGACGATGCGGCGGGCGCGCATCAGAAGGCCTGCCCGAGGCTGACGTAGAGGCCGAATGCGGCGTCGCCCTCGCGCTTGTTCAGCGGGACGGCGACATCGAGCCGCGCCGGGCCGAAGCCCGTGTAGTAGCGCAGGCCCACACCGGCGCCCACCCGCAGCGGATTCTCGGCGAAATTCGGCAGGGTCGTGAGATAGGCACTGCCGGCGTCGACGAAGGCTACGACGCCGAACGACTTGCCGATCCGCTGACGGAATTCGAGGCTGGTCTCCACGAGGCTGGCACCTCCCAGAGGATTATTGAAGGCATCGCGCGGCCCGGCGCTCTGATAGGCATAGCCGCGGACCGAACCGCCGCCGCCAGCATAGAACAACTTGTCCGGGGGAATGAACTGGTTGGTGCCGCCGGGAATGGTGCCGAAGGCCGCCCGGCCGGCGATCACGCTGCGCCCGTCGCCACTCACGTTCACATAGGCCGTGCCGATCAGTTTCAGGATGGCGAACAGGTCGTCGTTGTGGTTGATGTCGGCATAGGGCGTGAGATTGACCGTGAGCTTGTATCCCTTGGTCGGATCGGTATCGCTGTCGGCCTCGTTCAAGGTCGCCGACAATGGCAGCCCGATCAGCTTGTAATAATTCGTGACGCCATATTGCTCGATTTGCGAAGCCTCGGCGGTCAAACCGGCCGACACGCGCAGCTTCTTGGTCAGCGTGCGATTGAGCCCAACGCCCAGCAGCGCGGCGTTGCGCGTATAGGCCGGATAGACCTCGCGCAGCACCTGCGCCGACGCCGTCGCATCCTGTCCCGACAGCCACCAGTCCGGCTTCAGAAAGTCGGCCTTGAGCGAGTAGCCGAGATCGGCCGGAATGGCGCCCTGGCCGATGTGATTGACGCCGGCCGTGATCTTCAGGCTCTCGGCCTCGCCGAACAGATTGCGATGCTGCCACGACGCGTTCACGCCGGCGCCCAGGATCGTCTCGTAGCTCACGCCGAAGCCGATCGTGCGTGGCAAGCGGTCCTTCACGTCGACGTCGAACGGCAACTCACCCTGGGCATTGAGCCGTTCCGCCGGCTTGATGCGCACGGCGCTGAAGACGCCGAGCCCCGTCAGCCGATCGCGCAGGTCGCTCACCTTGTCGGGCCGGTAGGGCTCGCCTTCGCGGAACGGCACCCGCTTCTGAAGATAGACCGTGTCGACCTTGTCGGTGCCGGAAAAGCTGACCGGCCCCATGGTGGCGACGGGTCCGGTCTGCACGTAATAGGTGATATGGGCGAGCCGGGTGGCGTGATCGATCACGACCTCGCGTCGCGAAACCTTCGCCAAAGCGTAACCGTGCTCGCGCACCTGGTCGAGAATCTGGCCCTCCGTCGCCAGGATGACGGCGGCGTCCGCGGGCTGCTCGGTGAGCAGCGCCAGCTTCTTGCGATCGAGCGCCGGATAGTCGACGACCTGCGGCGGGCCGTCGATGCCGATCGAGGCGACGCGATAGATCGGGCCGGTGGCAACATTGAAGACAAAGTCGATCTTCTGCGCCTCCGGCGCGGCATCGATGGCATCGAGCGCCGCGGCCTCTTCGATAGGCTGCCCGGACACCGTCGCCAGAACGCGCGCGTCGTAGTAGCCGCGCGAGCGCAGCGCCGAGACCATGCGCGCCCGCCGGGCCTGGGCCGCCTGCAGGAGCGAGAGGCTGTCGCCGGACAGCGGCTCGTCCTTGTCCAGGTCCTCGGAGAGCTTCTTCAGTTCATCGGTCATGCGCTCTTCACCCACGATGGTGAGGGCAATTTCGCCGGTACGTGCGTGAGCGGTCGCGGCCATCAGGGTGCCGACGAGCAGCGCGACCGCAAGACGGTCGATCCAGGGCCTTCCGGTTCGCCGTTGCACGATGTTTGTTAGACCGGCGAACATGGCAACACTAAGGAGACAACGCCCGAGGCCCACGTTGGATGCCTCAGCCGACGCGCACCAGACTCAGTCGCGGATCGAGCAGGTCGCGCAGCCCGTCGCCCAGCATGTTGAGCCCGAGCACGGCCAGGGCAATGGCGATTCCCGGCCAGAGGGCGAGTTCGGGAGCCTGGTAGATGTAGGTCTGTGCGTCGCGCAGCATACCGCCCCACGACGGCATCGGCGGCTGGGTGCCTAGGCCGAGATAGGACAGGCCGGCCTCGGCCAGAATGGCCACCGCGAACTGGATGGTCGCCTGGACGATCAGGACGCTGGCGATGTTTGGCAGCACGTGGCGCACGGTAATGCCGATCGGCGCACGGCCGAGCGCAATCGCGGCGCGCACGAAGTCGCGGCTCCACATGGCCAGTGCAGCGCCCCGTGTCACGCGCGCGAACACCGGCACGTTGAAGAGAGCAATCGCCAGGATCGCATTCACCGCACTGGCTCCCAGCACGGAAGTGATCAGGATGGCGATCAGCACGGCGGGAAAGGCAAAGACAAGATCGGAGGCACGCGACAGCGCCTCGTCGACCCAGCCGCCCCGCGCCGCCGCCCAGGCGCCGAGCGCCGCGCCCACCGACATGCCGAGGCCGACGGCGACCAGGCCGACGGCAAGCGAGGTGCGCGCGCCCACCATGATGCGCGAAAGCACGTCGCGGCCGAGATGATCCGTGCCCAGCCAGTGTTCAGGCGAGGCCGGCAGGAGCTTGGAGCGCATCTGCAGGGCATCGACGGCATAGGGAGTCCAGACGAGCGACACCAGCGCCGTGCCGACGAACAGCAGCAGCAGTACCGCGCCGCACTGGAAGCCGAGGTGCCTGCGGGCGCGCCCGAGAAAGCCGGTCACGCCGCCACCCGCGGCCGGGGATCGAGCAGCACATAGGCAAGATCGACCAGCAGGTTCACGGCCAGCACCAGCAGGGTGAACAGGATCACCACGTTCTTGATCACCGCGAGGTCGCGATTGTTGATCGAGTTGTAGACCAGTTGCCCGACGCCGGGCAGGCGAAAGACGCTCTCGATGATGACCGCACCCGCAACCAGGAAGCCCGCGATCAGTCCGGCCACCGTCGTCACCGGAATGAGTGCATTGCGCAGCGCGTGGCCGAACAGCACGGTGCGTTCGGGCGCGCCCTTGGCTCGCGCGGTGCGCACATAGTCCTCGCGCAGCGTGTCCAGCATCGCAGAACGCGTAACCCGGGTCAGGATCGCGATCTCGCTCAACGACAGCGCGATAGCCGGCAGTACCAGCGACAGCAGCGAGCGCGGCGCGTCCTGCGCCCAGCCGGGAAAGCCGCCGGCGGGAAAGATCTGCCAGTTCACGGCGAACAGCAGCACCAGCACGATGCCGAACCAGAAATTCGGGATCGAGATGCCGAGCTGGGTGAAGCCCCTGACGCCCCAATCGCCCACGTGGCCCTGCCGCCACGCGGCATAGACGCCGAGCGGCACGGCGACCAGCAGCGCCCAGGCCAGCGCCAGGCCGGCCAGCGGCAAGGTGACGGCCAGGCGATCGCCGATCAGCTTGGCGACCGGCGTGCCGTAGGCGTGGCTGGCGCCGAGATCGAGGCTCAACAGGCCGCCGATCCAGCGGAAATACTGCACCGGCAGAGGCTGGTCGAAACCGTACTGCGCGCGCAACACCGCCAGCGTGTCGGGCCGCGCATCGGTTCCCAGCATCACCAGCGCCGGATCGCCGGGCAGCACCTCGACGACTGCAAACACCACGATCGTCGCCAGAAACAGGGTCAGCAGCGCCGCAGCGAGCCGGCGGGAGAGAAACTCGATCACGCCTTCCAGGATACCGCACTGAGGTCGACGCAGGGCGTCGGCGAGTTCTCCCACAGGCCCGTCAGCTCCTTCTTCCACACGCCGATCTTGGCGAGCTGATAGAGAAAGCCGTTCACCGCATCGCGCGCGACGATGCGCTGGCAGTCCTTCAGTAGTTCATCGCGCCTAGCGAAGTCGACCGCTGCGACGACCTCGCGCCATTTGGCCTTGAACTCCGCCGAGTCGTAGCCCCAGTAGTAGCCGTTGCGCTGGTAGCGATCGAGATCGTTGGCCTCGGTGTGGGCGACGACGGTGAGGTCGTAGTTGCGCTCCTTGAACACCTCGGCGAGCCACTGCGGCCACTGCAGCTGGGTGATCGTCAGCTTGATGCCGATCTTGCCCAGCTGGCTCACCAGCACTTCGCCGGCGCGCGACGCGTAGCCGACTGGCGGCAGCTTGAGGCTGGCCTCGAAGCCGTTGGGGTAGCCCGCTTCGGCCAGCAGGGCGTTGCCTTTGGCAATGTCGAACGGATAGGTCTTGGTCAGGTCGACATAGGCCTTGTTGTGCGGCGGAAAGTGGCTGCCGATCGGCGTGCCGAAACCCGACTCCGCGTCGATCAGCTCTTCGCGGTTCAGAGCGTGCGCCATCGCCTGGCGCACCTTGAGGTCGTTGAACGGCTTCTTGCCGTTGTTGGTCGCCATGATGACTTCGCCCTCGGTCGTGCCGACGAAGACGGCAAAACGTGCGTCTTTCCGGAGGCGCGCCACCAACTCGGGCGCCTGGAAACCCGGAAAGGCATCGACGTCGCCCGCCAGCAGCGCATTCACCTGTGCCGACGGATCCTTCACCACCTTGAAGATCACGCTGGCGAGCTTGATCGACCCGGCATCGCGGTAGCCTGCAAACCTGGCGAAGCTGAGCGAGTCTCCCTCCTTGCGCTCCTTGAACACGAACGGCCCGGTGCCGACCGGCTGCCTGTCGTTGGTCGGCGCCGACTTGGGATGCATGATACCGGCGTCGCCCAGCGAGAGATTGTAGAGCAGGTAGGAGTTGGGCGACTTCAGCACGATCCTGACCGTCGCCGAATCGACCGCTTCGACCCTGTCGATGTCGGTGTAGAGCGACTTGGCCGGCACCGCGGAGTTGGCCGCGAACAGACGGTCGATCGAGAATTTCACGACCGAAGCGTCGAGCGCCTCGCCGTCATGAAACTTCACGCCGGTGCGCAGCTTGAAGACATATTCCTTGCCGTCGGACGAAAGGGTCCAGCTCTCGGCCAGGCCCGGCCCGATTTCGCCTCTGCTGTCGATGCGGCCCAGGCTCTCGTACACGTTCGGGCACATCAGTTCGCGGATCGAAGCGGCGGCGTTCCGCGTCGGATCGAGCACCGGCGGCTCGAGCGACATGCCGATCACCAGCCGGTCCCTGGCCTGGGCCCACAGGGCAGGACCAAACAGGCCCGTCGTCGCGAACCCGCTTGCAGCGCCCAGCAGATGGCGGCGATGAAGAGCTGTCACAGACTGTCCTCCGTCATGCAGGCATTATTCTATCAGTGGCCGAAGACGTCCCGCCAGCCACGCGCCGCTCCCAGCGTGGCTGCACTGTAGACACCGCGCGCCACTGCGCGGGCCAGGCAATCGGCGGCCAAGGTGCCGAGTTCGGCGAGTGCCAGGGGATCGCCGCCGAGGTCATGCCTGCCGGTGGCGATGGCGAACACCGTGTCGCCATCCTGCGGCGTGTGGACCGGACGGATCGAGCGGGCGAGCCCATCCTGCGCCATCACGGCGAGCCGCTTGGCCGACGCCTTGTCGAGCCGCGCATTGGTCGCAACCACGGCGATGGTCGTGTTGGCGCGCGGATCCTTGCGTGCCACGTCAGCTGGATCGTGCGTGAGATCGGCGCGCTCGTGCGATACCGGCAGGCCGAGACCATGCGCGGGCGGCGGTAGGCCACCGAACTCGCCGCTCTGCTCGAGCGCCCACGCCCAGAATTGCGGCATGTCGCCCATGGTCGTGTAGCCGCGCGCGTTCACGGCCACGATGGCGCCGACCTGCACGCCCGTCGCCGGATCGACCGCCGAGGCGCTGCCGAGACCGCCCTTGAGGTTGCCGGCTTTGGCGCCGAGACCCGCGCCGATGTTGCCGAGCGCGAAGTCGCGGCCGGCATTGCCCGTGGCCCGGTACGCAAGTTCCGGATAAGGCGGCCAGTCCCACTTCTTGTCGCCACCGTTCAGCAGGTCGAACAGGATCGCCGTCGGCACGATCGGCACGACGATATCGGCGATCGCGATCCCCTTGCCGTGCTCGCGCAGCCAGCGCATCACGCCATCCGCCGACGAGAGGCCATAGGCCGAGCCGCCGGAGAGGCAGACCGCGTCGATGCGATCGACCCGGCACGACGGATCGAGCAGATCGGTATCGCGCGTGCCCGGCGCACCGCCGCGCACATCAACCGACGCGACGCACGGCGTCTCGCACAGGATGACGCTGACGCCGGAGCGCAGACGGTGGTCCTCCGCATTGCCGACGAGAATGCCGTCGACGTCGGTGATCAGATTGCGCGGGCCCGGTTTCAGCATGATCAGTCGAGCTGGAGAGTGAGCGCCTTGAGGTACGCCGTCTCCGGCAGGCCGGGATGCACCGGATGGTCGAGCGCGGCGCCGGAGGAACGCAAGATGCGGCCGTTGCGCTCGCAGTCGCGCAGGCCGCGACGCACCTGGTCGGCGAAGACCGGCGGATCGACGAGATGCGAGCACGACGCCACGAACAGGAAGCCGCCGCGCGACACCAAGGGCGCCGCCAGACGGACCAGCTTGCGATAGCCCTGCACGCCGACCTTGATGTCCTTGCGGCTCTTCACGAAAGCCGGCGGATCGCAAATCACGACGTCGAACTTGCGCAGGTGCGTGCCGCCCAGCTTCTCGAGTGCGTCGAACACTTCGCTCTTCTCGAACGACACGATCTTGTCGACGCCGTTCAGTTTCGCCGCCTCGCGTGCGGGACCGAGCGCCGCCGCCGAGCGGTCGATGCAGGTCACGGCCTTGGCACCTTCCTTGGCCGCCAGCACGCCGAAGCCGCCGCTGTAGCAATAGGTGTCGAGTACGTTAGCGTCTTTCGAGAGGCTCGCCATAAAGCGACGGTTGTCGCGCTGGTCGTAGAACCAGCCGGTCTTCTGGCCGCCCGACAGGTCGGCCACGAACCTGGCGCAATTCTCGATCAGCTCGATCGTCCCCTCGCCGTCGCCCTTGACGGTCGTGACTTCGCGCTTCAGCCCCTCGAGCTCGCGCACCGGCGAATCGTTCTTGAGCACGATCGTCTTGGGCGACAGCTCGGCCTCGAGCGCCTCGAGCAGCACCGGCGTCAGCGCGTCCATGCCGGCGCTGTTGACCTGGACCACGAGTGCATCGCCAAAACGGTCGACGATCACGCTGGGCAGCCCGTCGGCCTCGGCATGGATCAGCCGGTAGTACGGAACGCCGATCAGTCTATCGCGCAGCGCCACCGCGTTCGCGATACGCCGGCCGAGGAACAATGCGTCGATGTTTGCCTCGGGATTGGACGTCAGCATGCGCGCGGCAATCAGCGAATGCGGATTGAACGTGGCAACGCCGATTGCCTGGCCGCCGGGCGCCCGCATGACGACGAGCGAACCTGCCGGCAGCGCCTTGGTCTCGGCATCCATCAGGACTTCGTTGGAGAAGGCCCACGGGTGTCCCGAGCGCACCCGGCGATCCTCGCCGGCCTTGAGCAGCACACTGGGGAATTTATTGGCCAAGCTAGTCTCCTTCGGCGCCCTTAGTCGCCTTTAGCGACGCCGTCGCGCCGCGGATCGGCGCCTCCTCCCCAGCCATCCCCCTCGCGGTGGATGGCGGTCAGGCCGCCTTCATGCCGGCGGACTTGTACTTCATGGCCCAGCGCGCGCAAGCGCCCTGCCTGGGCGGGCAAATCGCCCTTTTCCTCCAGTTCCGTCGGGCCGTTGGTATTGAGAACGCGCGGCAGATCGAGCGCGGCCTGTGCGGATAGGTTCCAGTCGAGCATGCCGATCAGCGCCTGCAAGGTATCGCCGATGATCCGCTGGCCGCCGGCCGAGCCCACCGACAGGACCAGGCTGCCGTCCTTGTTCAGGACGAAAGTGGGCGACATCGACGAGCGCGGCCGCTTGCCCGGCTCGACCCGGTTGGCGACCGGCTGGCCATTGCGCACGGCCACCTCCGAGAAATCGGTGAGCTCGTTGTTCAGGATGAAGCCTCCCACCATCATCAGCGAGCCGAACGGCGATTCGATGGTGGTGGTAAAACTGACGGCGTTGCCCTGCTTGTCGACGATCGTCATGTGGCTGGTGCCATGTTCGACATAGCCCGGCGGCACGACGCCCTGCGGGCCCATGCTCTTGTCCAGCGAGATAAGGGCGCGGCGCTGGGCGATGTAGGCGGGGGCGAGCAGCTTGGCGACCGGCACCGGCGTGAAGGCGGGATCGTCGACGTAGTGCGCGCGGTCGGCGAAGATCAGCCGGCCGGTCTCAGCGATGAGATGCAGCGAGCGCAGGTCGTTCGGCCGGTCGTGCGAGAGGTCGAAGGGCTCGAGGATCGCCAGCGCCTGCAGGATGGCGAGGCCGCCCGCCGACGGCGGACCCATGCCGCAGATCGTCCAGATCCTGTACGGGCCGCACAGCGCCTCGCGCTTGATCGGCCGGTAGGCCGCGAGATCGGCCAGCGACAAGGTGCCGGGGCGGACATGCCCGCGCACGCGCTTCACCATCTCTTCGGCGATCGGACCTTCGCGCAGGACACTGCCGCCCTTGTCGGCGAGCAGTTGCATTGTGTCGGCAAGGGCGGGATTGACGACCTTGTCGTCCTGCTTCCTGGGCAAGCCATCGGCAGTGTAGTAGATCGCGCGCGCGGCAGGCTCGTCGCGGAACGGCTTCACCATTTCGAGCCATGCCGCGAGCCGGGAGGAAACCGGGAAGCCATTGCGTGCGGCCGCGATCGACGTCGCGAACAGGCTGTTCCAGGCGAGCTTGCCGTGTTCCTTGTGCGCCAGTTCGAGCAGGGCGACGGCGCCGGGCACACCCACCGACAGTCCCGACGCGACGGCCTGGCGGAACGGCAGCGGCTTGCCGTCGCTGTCGAGGAACATCGTCGGCGTGGCGCCGGCGGGCGCGGTTTCGCGGCCGTCGTAGACGGTGATCGCGTGGCTCGTGCCATCGTAATAGAGCAGGAAGCCACCGCCGCCGATGCCCGAGGCCTGCGGCTCGACGACACCCAGCATCATCTGCACGGCGACCGCGGCATCGATCGCCGAGCCGCCGCGGCCCAGCACTTCGAGCCCGGCCTCGACCGCCAGCGGATGGGCGGCCGCCACCATCTGGTTCGGCTCGGCTTGGGCCCAGCCGACGCTGCCGATCAGCAGCGCGAGAGCGACGCCAAGACGCCGCCGGCTCACGCGCGGCGCGCCACGATGAACATGCGGCGGAAGGGAAACAGCGTGATGCCGTCGGCGCGCGTCGGATAGGCCTTGGCGATCATGCCGGCATAGGTCTCGTAGAACGCCTTGCCTTCCTTCTCGTCGAGCGCCTCGAGGAAGGGTCGCAGACCGGTGCTCGACGTGTACTGCGCCACCGGATCCTTGCCGGTCAGCACCTGCTGGTAGATCGACTCCCAGATGTCGAGGTCCGAGGCGTAAGGCTTCAAGATGTCGAAGTAGCGTGCCGGATCCTCGACCCTGACGATGCCGCCGACGTTCTTTACCTTGTCGCGCCACGGTCCGGCGTCGGCCGCCACGCGCATCAGCGCGTGCGAGGGCGAGTTGTGATTGCGCGGCATCTGGATCGCGAGCTGTCCGCCCGACGGCAACATCTTCAGCAAGCCCGGGAACATGTCGATATGACCCGGCACCCATTGATAGGCGGCATTGCTGTAGAGGATGGCGGGCGGCGCCGCCGGCTTGAAATGGGCGAGGTCGCCCTTCTCGAACGTCACCTTTGCCGACGTCGTCTGGCTGCGCGCCTTGGCGAGCATGTCCTCCGACGAATCGATGCCGACGACCGGGCTCTCCGGAAAGCGCTCGGCCAGCAGCCGCGAGATGTTGCCGGCGCCGCAGCCCAGGTCGTAGATCGCGTGGCCGGGCCGCGCGCCGTTGCTGGGATCGAGCCGGCCCATCAGGTCGATCGCCGGCCGCATGCGGGCGTCGGCGAACTTCAGGTAGAGGTTGGCGTCCCATTTCGTCGATGCTTCAGCCACGCTTACTTCTCCTCGAACGCTCTATCGACCGGCACCCGATAGGCCTGGGCGATCTTGTTGCCCTTCTGCGCCGCCAGCACCACGGCCATGAATTCCTCGTGCATCTCATCGCTCAGGCCCTTTTTGGCGGCCATCGCGCCGTGCGAGGCGATGCAATAGTCGCACCCGTTGGCGATCGATACAGCGAGATAAATCAACTCCTTGGTGAGCGGATCGAGCTTGCCGGGCGCCATGGCGAACTTCAGCTCCTCGGCAAAGCGCTCCATCACGTCGGGGTGGCTGGCGAGCGCCTTCCAGACGTTGTTGATCTCGTCAGGCTTGATGTTGCGGCCGCGCGCGATCGTATCGACGACGGCCTTGGCGCGGGGCGCCATGTCCTTGTACTCGACCAGTCTGGCCATGGCTGCCTCCTCTGTTGCGCGTGGGACCTAGTACATGTGCTGGCCGCCATTGATCGACAAGGTCGAGCCGGTGATGAAGCCGGCATCGTCGGCGATCAGGAACAGCACGCCGCGCGCGATCTCGTCAGCCTTGCCGAGCCGCCCGACGGGGATCTTGGCCACGATCTTCTCCAGCACGTTGGCCGGCACCGCCGAGACCATGTCGGTGTCGGTGTAGCCCGGCGCGATGGCGTTCACGGTGATGCCCTTGGACGCGCCCTCCTGGGCCAGCGCCTTGGTGAAGCCGTGGATGCCGGACTTGGCCGCAGCGTAGTTGACCTGGCCGTACTGGCCGCCCTGGCCGTTGATCGAGCCGATGTTGACGATGCGGCCGAAGCCGCGCGTGTTCATGCCGTCCCACACCGCCTTGCTGACGTTGAAGCAGGAGCCGAGATTGGTGTCGATCACGGCGTCCCACATGTCGCGGCTGAGCCGGCGCATCGTCGAGTCGCGGGTGATGCCGGCGTTGTTCACCACGATCTCGATCGGGCCCAGGTCCTTCTCGATCTGGGCGACGGCTGAGGTGACGGCGGCGTGGTCGCTGACGTCGAACTTGTAGACCGCGATTCCGGTCTCGGCCTTGAAGGCCTGGGCGGCAACGTCGTTGCCCATGTAGTTCGCCGCCACCATGTAGCCGCGCAGCTTCAGCATCCTGGAGATGGCAGCACCTATGCCGCGCGTTCCACCCGTCACCAATGCGACCCGTCCAGCCATTTTTATTCCTCCCTTACATGGGAGGTCACTTTAGCCCTAAATCAGTCGCAGGCCATCTCCGGCTGACGCAGCAGGTCGACGGCGCGCGACATCCAGATCACCAGCGCCTGCAGGGCAAATCCCGCAACTGCGAGATAGAGGCAGGCCTCTGCGCCATAGAGACCGCCGACCAGCGCGCCCAGCCCGGCGCCGAGTGGCCGCGCGCCATAGGCCATGATGTTGATCGCCGAGACGCGGCCCAACAGGCGCGGCGGCGTCACCGATTGGCGCAAGGTCGTGGTGCTGATCACCCAGATGATCGGCCCGGCGCCCAGCAGGAAGAAGCTGAGGCCCGCCAGCAGCGGCGTATGGATCACGGTCGTGAGCGCCATGACGCCCGCTGCCACGAGGCCGACGACCGGGCCGAGGCCGATCACGCTGCCGAAGCGCAGCCATTTCATCACGCGGGTCGCCAGCAGCGCGCCGAACACCATGCCCACGCCATACATGCCCATCACCAGGCCGACGCCGGCGGCCGAAAGGCCAAGCGAGCGCACGGCATAGGGCACGAACACCGCCAGGATCAGGAACGAGGCGGTATTGAAGATGAACTGCGTCACGAACACCGGCCGCAGCAGATCGTGGCCGAACACGAAGGCGGCTCCCTCCTTGATCTCCTGCCAGGGATTGCGACGCGCGATCTTCGCGCGCACCGGCTCGTAGATGCCCGACAGCAGCACCACCGCGAGGATCGACAGGGCGGCGGCAAAGCCGAAGGCCGGCGCCGCGCCAATCCAGCCGACCAGCAGGCCGCCGATGGCCGGCCCCGCTGCAAAGGCGACGGTGCGTGCGAGTTCGATGCGCGCGTTGGCCGCCGGCAAGGCCTGCGGCGGCACCAGCGAGGGCACGAGCGAGGGTGCGGCCACGCTGTAGACCACCGTGCCGCAGACCGCGAGGAAGCCCAGCAAGGCCAGCACCGGCAGAGTGAGCCAGCCGGTCACGATCAACAGCAGCACGGCGGCCAGCGCGGCGGCCCGCAGCGCCTCGGCCCCTGCCATCAGCCAGCGCCGCGCCATGCGATCGGCCATCAGTCCCGCCGGAATGGCAAACAGCACGAACGGCAGGGTGAGCGCGGTCTGCAACAGGCCGGTCTCGCCCTCACGGGCGCCCAGCAGCAGCACCGCGACGATGGGAGCAGCCGCGAGTGCCACCTGCTCGGCGGATTGCGCGACGAGGTTCGACCAGGCCAGACGATTGAAGGTCGCCGGCAGTGCAGTGTCTTGTGTCTGGAAAGACATCGGGGGCTCCTGTGTTCGTTGTTACCGAACCTAGGAAGCCTCCGACTTTCTCTCTATCCGGCAGTCGCCGGCTATTAAGCACTAGTCTCGCTGCACACACATCGCGATGCCCATGCCGCCGCCGATGCAGAGGGTGGCGAGGCCCTTCTTGGCGTCGCGCTTCTGCATTTCGAACAGCAGGGTCGTGAGCACGCGGGCACCCGAGGCGCCGATCGGGTGACCCAGGGCGATCGCGCCGCCGTTGACGTTGAGCTTCGCAGGATCGAGGCCGAGTTCCTTGCCGACGGCGAGCGCCTGGGCGGCGAAGGCTTCGTTGGCCTCGACGAGGTCGAGGTCCTTCACCGTCCAGCCGGCCTTCTTGAGAGCGGCCTGCGAGGCGGTGACCGGGCCGATGCCCATCACCTTGGGATCGACGCCCGTGGTCGCCCACGACACGATCCGGGCGAGCGGCTTGATGCCGCGCTTCTTGGCCTCGTCGGCGCTCATCAGCACCATCGCGGCGGCACCGTCGTTGATGCCCGAGGCATTGCCGGCCGTGACCGTGCCACCCTCGCGCGCGAATGCCGGCTTCAGCTTGGCCAGCGTCTCGATCGTCGTGCCATGGCGCGGGAACTCGTCGGTATCGACCACGACGTCGCCCTTGCGCGTCTTCACCGTCACCGCGACGATCTCGTCCTTGAAGCGGCCGCTCTTCTGCGCCGCCTCCGCCTTGTGCTGCGAGGAGGCCGCGAAGGCATCCTGGTCGCCGCGCGTGATCTGGTATTTCTGGGCGACGTTCTCGGCGGTGTTGCCCATGTGATAGCCGTTGAAGGCGTCCCACAGGCCATCCTTGATCATCGAGTTCGACCATCTTGAGGTCGCCCATCTTGGTGCCGTCACGCATATAGGCGACGTGCGGCGCCTGGCTCATGCTCTCCTGGCCGCCGACCACCATGATGTTGGCATCGCCGTTGCGGATCGCCTGCCAGCCGAAAGCCACGGCGCGGAGACCCGAGCCGCAGAGCTGGTTGATGCCGAGCGCGGTCTTCTCGACCGGAATGCCGGAGTTGATCGCGGCCTGCCGCGCCGGATTCTGGCCCTGACCGGCGGTCAGGATCTGGCCCATGATGACTTCGTCGACTTCTTCCGGCTTCACGCCGGCGCGCTCAAGTGCGCCCTTGATCGCGACCTTGCCCAGGTCGTGGGCCGGTACCTGGCCGAATGCGCCGTTGAACGAGCCGACGGGCGTGCGCGCTGCGCTCGCGATGACGATATCGGTTGCCATTGAACTTCTCCTAACAGGCCCTGCCGCCTCAAGATGGGGATGTTATAGACGCCGCGCCATCCCCCGCAAGGAAGCTAGGTTTGCCGGGTGAAACCGTCCCGGCTCCAGTCGTCGCTGCCGACCCCGTTATGGACGAAGAACAGCCCGTCGGGATCGTATTTCTGCTTCACCACACGCAGACGGCCGTAGTTGCTTCCCCAATAGGCAGTCTGCCAGTCCTTCTGGAAGTAGCTCGATTCGGAGACATAGGCGCCGTTGTCGGGCGCGAGCTTCGTCACCTCGGCCAGCGAGGCGCTGACAGCGGCGGCCTCGCGCTTGGCCTTGGCGAGATCGGGCTCGTGGCCCGCGATGCCGGCGAAGGCCGGCGCCCCCGAGGCGGAGATGATCACAAGTGCGAAGGCGTCGAGCACGGCGGGATTGGTCGCGGTGTCGCGCGCGGCGGCGATGGCGTCCGACGGCGCCCCGGCGAGGCCCTTGTTGAAGTGGAGCTGGAGCGACCACTGGCGCGAGGCAGCGAACAGCGCATCGACCAGCTTCGCCTGGTTGGCCGGATCGATGAGCGACTGCGGCAACCACGCCGAACTCGTAGTTGTGCAGGTACCAGCCCGCCTCGCCGACATTGCCCGCCCAGTAGATCGCATCGGCCGGCGCGCCGGGCCGATCGTCCCACCGGATCGCCGACGGAATGTTCTGCTTCAGGAACGCGGCATCCCAGAAGAAGTGCGCGGGTGCTGCGATCGCCATCAGCGGTGCCGTCCACGCATAGTCATTCGGCGATGCCGCGACCCAATCGATGAACGGCTTCCATGTCGCCTGGGCCGTCGCCATGTCGAGACCCTGGAACACCATCTCGATGTCGAGCACGTTGTCGCGCCGGAAGCGCACCGACTTGCCCCAGTGCGGATTGAAGAGCTTGTCGCGATAGAATGTCATGAACTGCGCGATCAGCCGCTTGTAGGCCTCGGGCGAGCTGGCCTTGATGTTGCCGAAGGCGCCGCCGAGGAAATTCGGCAAGGTATGCGTCTTGAGCGTGAGGCGCGTGACGACGCCCAGGCTGCCGCCGCCGCCGCCCTTCAGGCCCCAGAAGAGGTCGGGGTTGGTGCAGGCATTGGCGATGCGGATCTGGCCGTCGGCCGTCACGATCTCCGCCTCGAGCAGGCTTGCGGCCGCGAGGCCGAAGTTCTTCGAGAAGCTGCCGAAGCCGCCGCTCTGGATCAGGCCGGCCACGCCCACGGTGCAGCAGCCGCCGCCCTGCACGTAGCGTCCGGCCTTGGTCACGGCGGCATAGGCCTTCAGCCAGATGCTGCCCGCGCCCAGCGACACCGCCGGCTGCGCGGCATCGCTGCAGCCCTGGGCCACGAAAGCGTCGTGCATCTCGATGGAGTCCATCGGCCGTGTGCGCACCAGCAGCAAGTCGGCGGCATTGGACGTGCCGTGATAGCTGTGCCCGCCGCCGCGCACGACCAGGCGCAGCTTGTTCTCGCGCGCGAAGTTCACCGTCGCCGCCACGTCGGCGGCGTTGCGGGCGTCGACCGCGTAGGCGCTGGGCGAGGAGGTCCAAGCCTCGACCCAGCCAGTGGTCTGCGTCAGCGCGACATTGTCCCGGATGAAATAGGGGTTCTTGAACTGCTTGAAGACCGCGTCGCAGGTGGCGGCATCGGCGCCCTTGCAGGCCTCCAGCGGCGAGCGGACGGCGGTAAGCTGGCCACCGACCTTGGCACCCAGCTCCTGCCACTTGGCCTCGGACGGCCAGCCGGGCTCGCCGGGGCGGACGCGCTTGAAGCTGGACGTCTGGGCGGCAGCCGAAAGGGGCAGGAACGGCAGGCAGGCGGCAGTCTTGAGAAGATCGCGGCGCGTCATGGAACTCTCCCGTTGCTCGAGTGTGTCGCACGCCCTCCTATCGTCCTAGCCTCTGATTGCGGTGCGTTTTGTGACGACCGGCGAGATCCGTGGGACGACCGGCGCGCGGGATGGGACGAGCGGTCAGCTCCTGACCGGCGCCAATGCCTCGAAGCGCTGGCGATAGCGGCGGCTCAAGTTCACCTCGGCGCCATCCTGCAGGCGGATGCGCCAGTCGCCGCTCACCCACGGCACGACCTCGGCCACCCTGGAAATGTTCACAACGTGTGACTTGTGGACCCGCACGAACCGTTTGGGATCGAGCTCGACCTCCAGCTTCGCCAGCGACGAGCGGACCTCGAAGGTCTCGCCTCCGACATGCAGGATCGCATAGTTGCCCGAGGCCTCGATCCAGTCGATGTCGGCCACCTCGACCATGACCTCGCTGCCGCCACGCTTGCGCACGGCGAAGCGCTCCGGTGTCGCCTCGGCTTTCGGCACGGGAGCGCCCGCTCTCTCGCGCTCGCGCAGGTACCGGAACGCCATGACGCCGAGGTTCATCATGCAATAGGTGAAAATGTCCTTGGTGAACTCGTACCCCAGCCGATCAAACGTGATCGGGAAGCGGTACGACGCGTCGCCGAGGATCGCCACGAACCACAACATGCGCAGCGCTGCCATGCCGAGCGTATGGGCGACGCTGAACACCATCAGCGCCACGGCATGGGCCGCGAAGTTGCGCGGGCTGGTCAGCGGAAAGTGCCGCTGCATCCAGTAAACCGCGGGGATGAGGGCGGCGATCACGATGTGGCTGGTGGCCATGACGGCAAAGGACCAGGAGAACAAGGTGACGATGCCGCGGCGCGCGTCGTCGGCGACCGTGATGTAGGCCTGGGTAAAGCACGAGACTGTCAGGATCGTGGCCCAGACGGCCGGTACGGCCAGGCGCCACGCTTTTTCCCGGCTCATCAGCGCGCCTTCAGCCAGTCGATCAGCGGCGTCCAGCACAGCTCGCGGGCGCGGCCGCTCACCATCATGCCGATGTGGCCCAACGGCAGGTCGAGGCGCGTGGCGTTCTTCAGGCCGCGTTTGGGATCGACCAGGGCTGCGGCCGACAGCGGCGGCACGATGCGATCGCCCGATGGGATCATCACCAGCGCCGGTCGCTTGATCTTCGATGGCACGATGCGCTTGCCGCCGACCACCCATTTGCCACTGCCTGGCAGGTTGTCGCCGTACCAGCCCAGCAGACACTCGCTCGCGACCGGACCGGCGAGCGGTGCGCCGTCGTTCAGCCAATCCTCCAGCAAGACGAATTCGCGCGCGTGCTCGCCGGTCTGATCCATTCCGAAGAAACGATCGAACTTCTTCACCGAAAGCCACGGATCAAGCGACCAGAAAAGTGTCTGCAGGATATCGACCGGCAACTCGCCGGCGGTGTCCGCCAGCCTGGCCAGCATCGGGCCGGCTGACAGCAGGAAGGCGTGGCCGGTCTTGTCGGCGTGGAAGTCCCACGGGGCGGCAAGCAGGGCGAGGCCGGCGACGCGGCGCGGCCGGCGTGCGGCAAGCGCCACGGCAAGCGTGCCACCCATGCAGTATCCCATCGCCGCAGGCGCACGACGGGCGCGCCGGCCGACGAACCCGGCCGCACGTTCGAGGCGCCGCACGTAGGCCGTGAGGTCGAAGTGGCGCTCCTCGGCATCGGGCGTGCCCCAATCGACGAGGTATGGCCGCAGGCCTTCGGCCGCCATGGCGCGCAGCAGGCTCTTCGCCGCGGTGAGGTCGAGCACTTCCCAGCGATTGATCAGCGACGGCACCACCAGCACCGCGCGAGCGCCACGCCGGCGGGCGGCGCGATGGGTGGCGCCGTAGTCGAGCAGGCGCGTATTTCCCTCACTCCAGACGGCGGGCGGATTTTCGAGGTCGCGATGGACCGGATGGTTGCGATAGGCGAGCACGCCCTCGGCCAGGCGACCGAGCCTTCGGCCGATCTCACGGTGGAGAGCGGCTTCGAAACCGGCGCTGCCGCCGGCCGGGATTTCCGCCAGCAGGTCAGCGAGCGGCGAGCCGGCTTTCGAGTTCGGCGAGCCTTGCTTCGAGAGCCGCCACGCGCTTTCTGAGCTCGCCCAGGTCATCAGCGCCGTCCCCAGGTGGAGCGGCAGCGGACGCGGACCCTGTCTGTGGCTTGACGGCATGCGCGCCACCTTGGGCAGCTTGTATTGCAGACGCAACCTGAGCGTTCGCGGCCGCGAACAGCCGGGCGATCTGCTCGGTCAGGGTCTGATCCGCCGCAAGACCCGAGAGCTGGCTTTGCCAGAGATCGAGATAGCGCCGCGCCAGCCTGTCGAAATCGCCAGAAATGTCGTCGTTTCCGGAAGCCATGTCTCCACTATAGACCATCGTTGCGCGAACGCGTGTTCGCAGGCGCAAACCGCGCCTTGTCGCACTGCGGCATCGGCGCTAATCTGGCGAACGTCGAGTAAACGGGCGTTCAGGGTGTCGCGGGGGCGGGAGGAGCGCAAGCGTAATGGCGGATCAGTCAGTACCCGAGGGCGGCCCCAAACCGGCTCCGGTTGTCATCAAGAAGTACGCGAACCGGCGGCTCTACAACACCGCGACCTCTGCCTATGTCACCCTCGATCACCTGGCGACGATGGTGAAAGCCAAGACCGACTTCGTGGTCTACGACGCCAAGTCCGGCGAGGACATCACCCGTCCGGTGCTGACGCAGATCATCTTCGAGGAAGAAAGCAAGGGCGGCCAGACGCTGTTGCCGATCCCGTTCCTGCGCCAGCTCATCTCGTTCTACGGCGACAGCCTGCAGGGCGTGGTGCCGCAGTATCTCGAGATGTCGATGACGCAGTTTGCGCGCAACCAGGAGCAGATGCGCAAGTACATGCAGAATGCGTTCGGCTTCAACCCGTTCCAGCAGTTCGAATCGATGGGCAAGCAGAACATGGCGATGTTCGAGAACGCCATGCGCCTGTTCAATCCCTTCGCCGCCGGCCAGCCCGGAGCACCGGGTGCTGCCCCCGCGCACATGAACGGCACCGAGACGGCAACGGCCGACACCGCCGCCCAGCCGCCCGGACCGCCCAGCGAAGAGGCGATCGACGATCTCAAGCGCAAGCTCGACGAGCTGCAGAGCCAGCTCTCGCAGCTCAGCAAGAAGCCCTGAGCATGGCCGCGCCGGCGCCTCAGGTGCGGCGCACCGTGTCGCCCTGCAAGGGCATCTGCATGATGGACCCGCGCGGCCCCTATTGCCTGGGCTGCAAGCGCACCATCGAAGAGATCGGCCGCTGGCAGATGATGGAAGAGACCGAGCGGCAGAAGATCGTGAGCGAGCTGAAGGACCGCAAGCTCAGCTAGCGGCCCTTGAACCGGGGCTTGCGCTTCTCGCGGAACGCCGTCGTCCCTTCCTTGTAGTCCTCGGTCAGTCCGGTCAGCACGTTCTGGTCGGCGTCCATGTGCGCCGCGAGATCGTCGAGGGCGTGGGCAAGGCGATTGACCGACGCCTTACTCATGCGCACCGGGATCGGCGGCTGCAGCGCAATGCGCTCCGCGAACGCCATCGATGCGGCGAGCGCCTGGCCGTCGTCGACCATCTTCTCGACCAGGCCCCAGTCGAGCGCATCCGCGGCGGTTATGCGATCCGACGCCAGGATCACCGCCTGCTTGGTGCGCGCCGGCCCCATCAGCGCCAGCATGCGCGGGATCGAACCCCAGCTCATGTTCATGCCGAGCTCGACTTCGGGGATGCGGAAGTGGGCGCCCTTGCTGCAAAAGCGGAAGTCGAGCGCAACCACCAATGCGACGCCGCCGCCAATGCAATGGCCCTCGACCGCCGCGATCGTCACCTGGTCCATGTCCTGCCAGGCCTTGCACATTTTGGGACCGAGCCGCTGGCGCAGAATGCGCTCGCCGATCGGCAGATCCTCGCGCGCCCAACTCTCGGGATCCTTGAGATCGAAGCCCGCGGAAAAAGCCTTCGCCGAGCCGGTCAGGATCACCACCGACGTCTCGAGATCGTCCTCGAAGTCGCGCGGCACGTCGCGCAGCTCGCGCATCGCCTGCTGGCTGAGCGCATTGATGTTGTCGCCGCGGTCGAAGCGCACGACGGCGACGCGACCTTGCGGTCCCAGCCCCTTCTCGACCTTTACGAAACGCCGTTCCATCGTGCGTTCCTCCCCTGTTCGCGCAACCGTAGCGCCTCGCCTTTACAAGTGCGAGCCGCTTCGTTTGACTGCTTCCATGTCCAGCACGATCAACTCCATCGCCCTCGAACGCCGCGTCGACGCGCTGTTCGCCCGCTACACCCAGCCCGGCTCGCCCGGCGCCGTCGTCGGCGTCATGCGCAAGGGCGAAATCGAATTGTGCAAGGGCTACGGCCTGGCCAGCATCGAGCTCGGCGTGCCGATCGGGCCCACGACGCGCTTTCGCATCGCCTCGGTCACCAAGCAGTTCACCGTGACGGCAGCCCTGATGCTGGCGGCGGAGGGCAAGCTCAAGCTCTCCGATCCGCTGCACGCGTACCTGAAAGAGCTGGCCCCGCTCAAGGTCACGATCGACCAGATGATGCGCAATTCGAGCGGCTGGCCCGATATCCTCGAGCTGCTGCGGATGGGCGGCCATGGGCTCGACAAGCGGGCACGGCCGGAAGATCTGTTCGCCGCCTGCGTCCTGAACCGCCACCTCAACTTCCCCCCAGGCAGCCGCTTCCTCTACAGCAACGCCAACTTCCTGCTGCTGGGCCGCATCATCGAGAAGCTTGCGAAGAAGAAACTCGGCAGCTTCCTCGACGAGCGGATATTCAAGCCGCTCGGCATGACCGACACCGCGCTCGTAGTCGACATCGACGCGGTGATCCCGAACCTCGCCACCGGCTATAGGGGCGACGCCGGCCAGGGCTTCAGCCGCGCCGCGCACGGCTATCCGCAGGGTGGCGAAGGCGGCCTCACCTCGACGGTCGAGGACCTGTTGATCTGGTCGAAACATTTCGACGAGCCGGTGCTGGGCAAGACCCTGCCGGCACAGCTCACCGCCGTTGCGCCGCTCAGCGGCGGGCACCCCAACCGCTACCGTCGTGGCGTCATCGTCGGCAATCTTCGCGGGCTGGAGACCGTAGGCCATAGCGGCATGTGGCCGGGTTTCCGCACGCATTTCCTGCGGGTGACGGCCGCCGGCCTCACCGTGGTGGTGATTGCCAATCTCGACAACGTCGATCCTCTTCGGCTCGCCCACACGATCGCGGCCGAGGCGCTGGCCGGCGACAAGCGGCTGAAGCCGGCACTCGCCCCGCTCTTGCCGGAAGAGATCAAGCCGATCGCCGGTACATGGTTCAATTCCGCCGAGCCCGCACTGTTCGATCTGGCATGGCGCAAGGACGAGGCCGTGGTGACGCAGAATGGCCAGTCCTTCGCGCTCGCCCGCCGCGCGGATGGATGGTTCGCGCCGGAGCACACCTCGTTCGATTTCGCGATCAAGCCCGGAAAGGCGGGCTTGCGCATCGACCTTGGTGCCGGCCGCGTTCTGCCCTTCAAGCGGGTAACCAAGCGCAAGGCGGTGCCGGCGGCGATCGCCGGCATCTACAGCTCGCCCGACACCGGCGCGACCTGGCACATCAGGCGCGGCGGCGCGGACCATACGATGGCAGTCTACGGCCCGCTGGTGAGCGGCGGCGCAGCGTGGACCCTGGCCGGCATCGACGCCGACACGGTCGAGATCGTCTCGCCGGGGAGCTGGATCAAGGCCACACAGGTGGCCCATCTCGAGCGCGACAAGGCAGGCAAGGTCACCGCTCTCGTCGTCTCGACCGGCCGCCTCAAGAACCTGCGCTTCGAACGCACCGGCTGACCTGCCGTCAGCGGAACGGGATCGCGTACATCAGGCCGCCGTTGGTCCACAGCGCGTTCAGCCCACGCTCGAGCTTGAGCGGCGTGTTCTTGCCGACGTTACGCTCGAAGCTGTCGCCGTAGTTCCCGACCTGCTTGACGATGTTGTACATCCACTTCTCGTCGACGCCGACGGCCTTGCCGTAGCCCGGCGTCACGCCGAGGAAGCGCTTGATGACGGGATCTTTGCTCTTCAGCATCTCCTCGACGTTCTTCTGGCTGATGCCCAGTTCCTCGGCTTCAATCATGCCGTCGAGCACGAACCTCACGAGGTCGAACCACTGGTCGTCGCCGTGGCGCACCATCGGCCCCAACGGCTCCTTGGAAATGCGCTCGGGCAGGATCAGCTGCTCGCCCTTGTCGGACAGCTGGCCCGCGCGCACGCCGGCGAGCCCCGAGGAGTCCGTTGTGTACGAGTTGCAGCGGCCTGAGGCATAGGCCTGCAGCAGCTCGTCGAGCTTGTCGATCAGCACCGGCTTGAAGGTCATCTTGTTCTTGCGAAAATAGTCCGCGAGGTTGAGTTCGGTGGTCGTGCCGGGCTGCACGCAGATCGTGGCACCGTTCAATTCCTTGGCGCTCTTGATGCCGCTCTTGGCCGGCACCATGAAGCCCTGGCCGTCATAGAAGTTCACGCCCGCGCCGTTGAAGCCGAGCTGGGTGTCGCGCAGCAGGGTCTGGGTCGCATTGCGCGTGATCACGTCGACCTCGCCCGACTGCAGCGCCACGAAGCGCTGCTGCGCCGTGGTCGGCGTGAACTTCACCTTCTCGCCGTCGCCGAACATCGCGACCGCGAGCGCCTTGCACAGATCGACGTCGAGGCCGGTCCACTTGCCCTGGCTGTCGGCGAAGGAGAATCCCGCGAGGCCGGTGTTGACCGCACACTGCACGAAGCCCTTGGCCTTCACGGCATCGAAGGTCTGGCCGGCGCTGGCCGGCAGTGCGGCGGCGCAGAAGAGAACCGCCAAAGCGGCAAGACGTTTGAATGACATTGGAAGCCCTCGTTTGCTTTTCGCTGGAGACAACGTAGCAAAAGCCGGGCCTGCCGTTGAGTTGATCGGCCGGCGTGATAGGGTCCGCGCGGGTGGGAGACCAAATGAATCGTCGTCAATTCGGCGGGATGCTTGCCGGCACATCCGTACTGCCGTTTGCGGCGCGCGCCCAGAACGCTCGCGAAACGGTCAAGGTCGGCTTCGTCTATCCTGGCATCAATCAACTCGTACCTTCGCGTATCGATGCCATCACCGCCGGCATACGCGCGGCGGGTTACCCGCTCACCCAGATCGAGATGGTCGTGCGGGTGACGGAAGGCGATCCGGCCAAGATCGCACCCATGGTGGCCGAAGTCCTGGCCACGAAGGTCTCGGCGTTCGTCGCGACCGGCCCGTCGGTGCTGCGCACCGCGCTCGCGATCACCAAAACGTTGCCCATCGTCGCCACCAATTTCGAGGAAGATCCGGAAGCCTCAGGCTACGCGCAGAGCATCGCCCATCCGGGCGGGAACGTCACCGGCGTCTTCCTCGACTTTCCGAATTTCGCCGGCAAGTGGATCGAGCTGCTGCGCGAGTGCCTGCCGACGCTTTCGCGCATTGCGTTGATGTGGGATCCGGCCACAGGCCGCATCCAGATCGACGCGCTCGGCAAGGCCACAGCCAGGCTCGGCATCAAGACCGATCTTCTCGAGGTGAAGGCACGCGGCGACTATGCCGGCGCCTTTGCCGTCGCCAAGGACCGCGGCGCGGATGCGGCGATCATGCTGTCCTCGCCGCTGGTGCCTGCGAGCGCCAAGGAGCTGTCCGAACTGTCGCTGCATTACAAGCTGCCGGCAATCACGATGTTCGCGGAATTCCCCAGGACCGGCGGCCTGTTCTCCTATGGCCCCAACCTTCAGGCCGCCAACAGGCAGGTCGGCATGTTCGTCGGCAAGATCCTGGCGGGAGGTGCGCCCGGCAACCTGCCGATCGAGCGACCGGTGAAATTCGAGCTGATCATCAATGCGCGGACGGCCGAGGCCTTGGGCATCGCCATACCTGCCGTGGTCCAGGCCCGCGCCGACGAGGTGATCGACTGAGGCAGCGCCGCCGCTTTTAATTCCACAGGGCTACAAAAGTTCGGCGATCATGCGCGCCGCCCGCGTGGCGCCACCGGCCTCGACCGGCTTGAATTCGGTCGGCACCCGCAGGGCAGCGATCATGGCGTCGGCGATGACGTCGGGTGTTGCCGTGTCGTAGTCCATGCGTTTGCCGGCGCCGTAGCGATCGAGCCGATAGGCGACGTGGAAGTTCTGCTCGAAATGATTCTTGAGCGGAAAATAGAGGAACGGCGTGCCCGCCGCCGTCAGCTCCATGCAGGTCGTAAGGCCTCCCTGCACCAGCGCGAGATCGCAGGCCGCGAGATGTCGATCGAGATCGGGCACGAATTGCCGAACCTCGACACCCGGCGGCACGATCAGCGCGCCCGGATCGATGCGTGGGCCCACGACCACGATCATGCGCATCTCCGGCAGCCGCTGCCGGACGATCGGATAGCTTTGCAGGATGCGGCGGATAAGAGGCACGCCGACGGCCGAGCCGCCGACCGTGACGATGCAGACCCGTTCGTCGGTTCGGTAACCGAGCTTTTCGCGCAGCCCGGCGCGGCTGCCCCAGGCGTCGGGATGCTCGCCCATGACGTAGCCGGAGAAGTCGAAATGCCGGGCAATCCAGTCGCCCATGCCGGGAAGATCCTTGCCGAACGACAGAGGCACGATGTCGAGAGGGTCGCCGACGAATATCGCGCGGTCGCGCACGCCGGGGTGGGCTTCGATGTGCCCGATCATCTCGGCGTTGTAGTCGGCGCTAAGGAATTCCTCGGCCGCGCCACCCGACGGCATCGGCACGAAGCCCACGAAGTCGCTCATCCAGGCGAGCTTGGCCTTCTTGAGCTCGGGATGCTCGTGCCAGTGGTGATCGACGTCCCAGGCTTCGTCAGCGATCACGAGATCGTAGCCGCCGTCGTCGACGGCTTTCTGGAACGTCATGAAATTGGCGATCAGGAGCTCATCCATGCGGCGGATCGCCTGGAAAGCGTGTAGATCGTGTTCCCCCAATTCCTCCTCGATATGGCGCGACTCGCTGGCAAGCCGCGCGCTCAGCGGGTGGATGCGTTCGCCGCCGGCTTCCAGAAAGCGCGTCACCGGATCCTGCGCCAGCCAATCGACCTGTACGGCAGGATGGATCTCGCGCAGATGGCGGGCGATGGCGAGGTCGCGGCGCGCATGTCCCAGCCCGATCGGCGAGGACAGGTAGAGCACTTTCCTGTCTCCGGGCGATCGGCGCGTCTTCGGCTTCTGCGGCGTTAGCAGGGCGGCCGCCACCCTGCGCTCGAGGAAGTCGGCGATCAGCGTATTGCACTTCGCGGGGATGCGGCCGAGCGGATTGTGGCCGCCACCCGGGATGGAGACGAACTCGGCGCCAATAGCCTCGGCCACGGCCTTGCCGCGCTCGTGCAGCTGGATCTGATCGTCCGTGCCATGAATGACGAGGGACGGGCAGTGGATTCTGGCGTACATCGTGTCGCTGACGTCCAATTCCGGCACGATCGGCCGGGCCTCGACGGTCTGGACGAGCACCGCGCCAGACGTTTCGGCCGCCCAGGCCACGGCGTCCTCGATCTGCTTGGTCGAGTGCGGCTCCGGGAAGATGCTGCGGATGAAGAAGCCGGCGAAGTCGGGATAGGCCGCAAGCCAATGATCGCGCCGATACTTGTCCCAACCCTCGGTGCTCTCCGTCTTCTCGTGGAAGTGCTGTAGCGTGGTGTTGGGATTGTTGGGACCGATGCTGGCCGCCGTTCCTACCAGGATGAGGGCCCTCACCCGTTCGGGATGATGTGCCGCGACCATGCTGGCCAGCATGCCACCGAACGACAGGCCGACCAGCACCGCGCCTGCCACGCCATTGGCATCCATGACGGCGAGAAGGTCGGCGTAGTACTGCTCGAGGCTATAGGCTTCTACCGACTCGGGGCGGTCGGACTTGCCGTTGCCGCGGCCGTCATAAGTGATGCAGCGATAGCGCTCGCTGAAGTACGGAACCTGCGCCTTGTAGACGCGCGAATGGACGATGCTCCAGGGCGACACGAAGACAATGGTTTCCGGACCGCTGCCGTACTCCTCGAAATGGATGCGTACGCCATCGCGGTCGACAAAGCCTGTCCTCGTGGGATGCTTGGCGCGCACGCTTACTTCGCCTCGAAGAAGCGGATCAGGTCACCGATGCGGCGCAGGCTCTTGCGCATCGGTATGCCCTTCTTCTCGACGCCCAACAGGTAGGTGCTTTCCGCACCCATGAAGGCGCTGCCGATCAGCGCGCCGATCTCTTCGGCCGAGAAGGGTCCGAGGCTTCCGAAGCGGCTCTCGGCCTTGCGCACTACAATGACGAGCAGGTCGTACCAGCCGATCAAGCCCACGCGCACGACCTTGGCCACGGCAGGATCGATCCAGCTCGCCGCAATCAATTCCTGCAGCACGCGCACAAAGCCCGAGGCGATGTCTTCGTCGAAATAATCGCAGGCACGGTCCCATTGCTGCGACAAAGAGAGCGAGGTGTCGCCGAACAATGCGTTCTGGCGATCGAGGAGCTGATTGTTGAGATATTCGAACAGGGCCAGCACAAGTCCCTGCTTCGATCCGAAATGGTAGTGGATCTGACTTAGAGGAACGCCGGCCGCCGCCGCGACATCGCGCGTCGACAGGCCAGAGTAACCTTTCTTCAGCAATGTCTTCCTGGCAGCCTCCAGAAGAGCAATGTCGGTTCCGGCTTTTTTCTTTTTCGCCGTCGTCGGTTTCACCGAGGCGTTCTCCGCGGCAGGGGAATGAGCATAGACACCTGCTCACGATAGCGGCGGTATTGATCGCCGAACATGGCCACGAGATCGCGCTCCTCCAAATAGATACCGATCAGGATGTAGCCGGTCGTCCCCACCGCGAACAGCAGGTGGCCCGCCGTCATCACCGGAGCGCTCCAGAAGGCCAGCAGGAACCCGAGATAGATCGGATGCCGCACGCGCTTGTAGAGCAACGGCGTCTTGAACGTGGCTTCGGGCAGGCTGGTGCCGCGCATCCGGGCATAGACCTGGCGCAGGCCGAACAGTTCGAAGTGGTTGATCAGGAAAGTGCTGAACAGCACCAGCCCCCAGCCCAGCCAGAACGTCGCCTGCAGAATGACCACGCCGTACGGGGTGGTGACTATCCACACCGGCTTGAGGATTGGCTGCCACTGCCAGCAGAGAAGCGCCAGTGCGACACTGGCAAACAGCACATAGGTAGTGCGCTCCACCGGCGCCGGCACGAGCCCCGTCCACCAGCGCTTGAAGGCAGGCCGCGCCATGACGCTGTGCTGGATGGCAAAGAGGCCGAGCAGCAGGATGTCGACGACCAGGGCCATGCCGAGCGGTCCGGCCGTGCCGCTGTCGATGGTCTTGGGGACCGGCAGATTGCCCACGAAGGCGATAGCGTAGAGGAAAGTTCCGAGGAAAAAGCCGTATACGGCTACGCCGTACAGGGCCGATGCAATACCACCCATATCCAGACTCCTCTGTAATTCGGTCGACCGACCGATTATAACTCATGGTATTCGGTCGACCGACCGAGTCAAGTACTGGCCAAAAAAAACGGCCCGTCCTGCGGGCCGCTTTTCTCCGCGATCGGGATCCTAGATCGTGCGCTCGACCATCAGCTTCTTGATCTCGCCGATTGCCTTGGCCGGATTGAGGCTCTTGGGGCAGGTTTTGGTGCAGTTCATGATCGTGTGGCAGCGGTAGAGCCGGAACGGGTCCTGCAGATTGTCGAGCCGCTCGCCCTTGGCCTCGTCGCGGCTGTCGGCCAGCCAGCGGTAGGCCTGCAGCAGGATTGCCGGGCCGAGGTAGCGCTCGCCGCTCCACCAGTAGGAGGGGCACGAAGTCGTGCAGCAGAAGCACAGGATGCACTCCCACATGCCGTCGAGCTTGGCGCGCTCTTCCGGCGACTGCAGGCGCTCGCGCGTCGGCGGCTCGGTGGTCGACTTCAGCCATGGCTCGATCGAGGCGAGCTGGGCGTAGGGCACGTTGAGGTCGGGCACCAGGTCCTTGACCACCGGCATGTGCGGCAGCGGGTAGATCTTCACGTCGCCCTTCACGTCGGCGATGTACTTGGTGCAAGCCAGCGTATTGGTGCCGTCGATGTTCATCGCGCACGAGCCGCACACGCCCTCGCGGCACGAGCGGCGGAAGGTGAGCGAGCTGTCGATCTCGTTCTTGATCTTGATCAGCGCGTCGAGAACCATCGGGCCGCAGGCATCCATGTCGACTTCGTAGGCGTCGACCGAGGGCTTCTTGCCGTCATCCGGCGTCCAGCGATAGACCTTGAACGTCTTGATGTTCTTGGTCCCGGCCGCCGCCTTGTAGGTGTCGCCGCCGCCGATCTTGGAATTGGCGGGCAGTGCAAACTCAGCCATCGCTTCCTCTCGAACTCAGTAGACGCGAGCTTTGGGCGGGAACGACTGAACGTCGTTGCTCATCGGCTGCAGGTTGACCGGCCGATAGTCGATCCTGGTCTTGCCCGTCTCGGTGTCGACGAAGATGGCCGTGTGCTTCAGCCAGTTCTTGTCGTCGCGCTCGGGGTAATCCTCCTGCGCGTGGGCGCCGCGGCTCTCCTTGCGGTTGGCGGCGGAATAGATCGTGGCCTGGGCCTGGACGATCAGGTTCTCGAACTCGAGCGTCTCCATGAGGTCGGAGTTCCAGATCATCGAACGGTCCTTGATCCGGATATCGTCCTTGCCGGCGAACACCCGGTCCATGTTGGCGCAGCCCTCGGCCAGTGTCTTGGTCGTGCGGAACACTGCACAGTCGTTCTGCATGGTCTTCTGCATGCTGGCACGCAGTTGCGCCGTACCGGTACTGCCGTTGGCATGACGCAGCCTGTCGAGACGGGCGATCGCGTTTTCGCCGGCATGCGGGATCTGCTTGTGCGTCTGGCCCGGCGTCATCTGCTCGGCGACGCGGTTGGCGGCGGAGCGGCCGAAGACGACCAGTTCGAGCAGCGAGTTGGAGCCCAAGCGATTGGCGCCGTGCACGCCGATCGAGGCCGCCTCGCCCAGCGCCATCAATCCCTGCACGGGCGTGAACGGATCGCCGTCCTTCACTGTCATGACTTCGCAGTGATAGTTCGCCGGAATGCCGCCCATGTTGTAGTGGCAGGTCGGCAGGATAGGGATCGGCTGGCGCGTGACATCGACGCCGGCGAAGATGCGCGCGGTCTCGGCGATGCCCGGCAGGCGCTCGTGGATCACCTTGGGGTCGAGATGCTCGACGTGCAATTCGATGTAGTCCTTGTTGGGGCCGCAGCCGCGACCTTCGCGGATCTCGATCGTCATCGAGCGCGAGACCACGTCGCGCGACGCCAGGTCCTTGGCCGACGGTGCGTAGCGCTCCATGAAGCGTTCGCCGCTGGCATTGGTGACGTAGCCGCCCTCGCCGCGGACGCCCTCGGTGATCAGGCAGCCGGCGCCGTAGATGCCGGTCGGATGGAACTGGATGAATTCCATGTCCTGCAGCGGCAGGCCGGCACGCAGTGCCATGCCGCCGCCGTCGCCGGTGCAGGTGTGCGCCGACGTCGCCGTCGCATAGACGCGTCCGTAGCCGCCGGTCGCCAGCACCACCTTGTGGGCGCGGAAGCGGTGGATGGTGCCGTCGTCGAGGTTCCACGCCATGACGCCGCGACAGACGCCCTCGTCCATGATCAGGTCGAGGGCGAAATATTCGATGAAAAACTCGGCGTGATTGCGGAGCGACTGCTGGTAGAGCGTGTGCAGGATGGCGTGACCGGTGCGGTCGGCCGCGGCGCAGGTGCGCTGGGCGATGCCCTTGCCGTACTCCGTCGTCATGCCGCCGAACGGACGCTGGTAGATCTTGCCTTCGGGCGTGCGCGAGAACGGCACGCCGAAATGTTCGAGCTCGATGATCGCAGGAATGCCGTCGCGGCACATGTATTCGATCGAATTCTTGGTCGCCCAGCCAGTCGGAGCCCTTGACCGTGTCGTACATATGCCAGCGCCAGTCGTCGGGCCCCATGTTGCCCAGCGCCGCCGAGATTCCTCCCTGAGCCGCCACGGTGTGGCTGCGGGTCGGGAACACCTTGGTGATGCAGGCGGTCTTGAAGCCGTTGTTGGCCATGCCGAAGGTGGCGCGCAGGCCGGCGCCGCCGGCGCCGACGACAACGACGTCGTATTCGTGCTCGATGATGGTGTAGGAGCGGCCGCCGATGCTGAAAGTGCCGGGCGCCGATCCGCTCCCTTGCCCGTTGCTCTTGCCTTGTTCGGCCATGACTAGCCTCCGAAACCGATACGCATGATCGCCAGGATGGCACCAAGGCCAAACAGCACGGCGATGAACTTGGTGAGCAGGATCAGGACGATGCGCGTGGCGCCGTCGGTGTAATCCTCCCAGACGACCTGCAGGCCGAGCTGGCCGTGATAGAGGCCGACGGCGATCGTGAGGGTGAGCAGGATCATCACCAGCGGCGAGCCGATCCAGGCGCGCACGACGGCGAAGTCGGCGCCGGTCAGCATGATCAGCGATATCGCGAACCACACGACGAGAGGGATCAGCGCGATCGCGGTGACCCGCTGCATCCACCAGTGATGCAGCCCGTCCTTGGCCGAGCCGAGGCCGCGGGCGCGCGCGAGAGGCGTTCTGAAATCGGTCATCGCACGCTCCTCACATCAACCTGAGGCCGACGATCCACGACGCCGCCGTGGCAACCAGCGAGAGCGCCACGACGGTCCAGCCGCTGCGATAGGCATCCTTCAACTCGAAGCCGTAGCCAGCATCCCAGAACAGATGCCGGATGCCGTTGAACAGATGATAGAAGGCGCTGAACAGCCAGCCGCCGAGGATGAAGCGGCCCACAAGTGAGCCGTTGAAGCCCTGGAACAGCGCGTAGGCTTGGGGATTGGACGCCGCATACATCACCCAGGTCGCGAGATAGAGCGCGCCCATGGACAGCGCGATTCCTGTGGCGCGATGCAGGATGGAGAGAACCGCCGTCAGCTGCCAGCGATAGACCTGCAGATGGGGGGAGAGCGGCCGATTGGACGGCCGATTGGCGACGCTCATCGCGTGAAAACCTCTTTCGCCTGGGGCATCACCGTTTTTAGCGCGCGCCGCCCTCAAGTCAACGAATGTCGGCCTTGCACTTGCGTTAAGTCTCGGATTTCGCAGCGAAATTCGCTACCGGCGGGGCATCAGTAGCCAATAGTCGAGGTCGAGTACGACGGCCGGATGGTATTTGCCGTCGCTTCCCTTGCCCGGCCAGTCGCTGCACGGCTGATTCTTGGCGGCAGTAGTGCGGACCCGCAGCGCCCCTAGGTCAGATCGGGCCGGCAGGGGTGCCGTCTCCAGCACCTCCGACCAGGCATAGATCGTGTCGCCGCCGAAGGTCGGCCCGACATGGCTGCCGGCGTTGACGGCCGCCAGCCGGAAGCCATTGGCGAGGCCGTTGAAGGACAGCGAGCGGGCCAGCGAGATGACGTGACCGCCATAGGCCAGCCGGCGCCCGAAGCGCGTGGTCTTGCCCCGCACCGCATCGAAATGCACCCAGGCATTGTTCTGGTAGAGCCGCGTCGAGAACATGTGATCGGAGTCCTCGAGTGTGTAGCCGCCCACATGGTCGATGCGCTCGCCAGCCGCATAATCCTCCCAGCGATGGGGAGAGCCCGCCTCGCCATCGTCGTAGCGCTCGAGGGAAAGGCCTGTCGGTACGACCAGATCGGCCGGCGTCACGGAGGACGCGGTCTTCGGGATCACCGGTGCGGCAACGACGGCATCGACGTCGCGCTTGTGCACCATCACCCAGCGCACATAGTCGAGCACCATATCATTGTGCTGGTTGCTGCCGGTCGAACGGACCCAGACGACACCGCTCTTGCGGTCGGAGGTCTCGCGCAGGCCGAGCACCGTTGAGCGCACCGACAGCGTGTCGCCGGGATAGACCGGCGCGCCCCAGCGAAATTCGGCATAGCCCAGGTTGGCGACGGCGTTCGTCGAGATGTCGGGCACCGTCTTGGCGATGACGACGTGGAAGACCAGCAGGTCGTCGAGCGGCGCGCGCAGCAGGCCGAGGCGACGGGCAAATTCGTCCGACGAATTGACCGCGAAGCGCATGCCGTAGAGGCCGATGTTCAGTGCCGCATCCGCTTCGGTGAGGGTGCGCGGCGTGGCATGACGGAACGACTGTCCGACGGTGAAATCCTCGAAGAAATTGCCGGTACTCGTTTTTGTCACGACGCGGCCTTCAGTTCCTCGATCGCGGCAGCGAGCGCCAGCGCCCGTTCGGCCTGCTCGACGTGCAGGTTCTCGATCATGCGGCCATCGACCGTGACCACGCCCTTGCCTTCGGCCTCGGCCGCCTTGAACGCCGACACGATCTTGGCCGCCATCTCGAGCTCGGCCGCGGACGGCTCAAACACCTCGTTGCAGGGCTCGACCTGCAAGGGATGAATCAGCGTTTTGCCGTCGAAGCCCATTTCCAGGCCCTGCCGGCACACCGCCTTGAATCCCTCGGTGTCCTGGATGTCGTTGTAGACGCCGTCGAGAATGGTGAGGCCGTGCGCGCGGGCCGCCAGCATGCCGAGGCCGAGCGCCGTCACGATCGGCAGGCGCATCGGCGTGTGGCGCGCACGCATGTCCTTCACCAGGTCGTTGGTGCCCATGACCAGGAGCTGCAGGCGCGGATGCGAGCCTGCGACTTCGTCGGCGCGCAAAAAGCCGCTGGGCGTTTCCATCATCGCCCACACCGCCATCGACGCAGGAGCGCCGGCCGCGTAGAGCAGCGACACGATGGCAGCAACGTCGGCCGCGCTCTCGACCTTCGGCACCAGGATCGCATCGGCGCCGGAGGTGGAGATCGCCGCCACGTCGGCCTTGCCCCATTGGGTGCCGAGACCGTTGCAGCGGATCGCGATCTCGCGCTTGCCGTAGGCTTTGCTCCGGGCAGCGGCCACGACATTGCCGCGGGCCGCCTCCTTGGCATCGGGCGCGACGGCATCTTCGAGATCGAAGATCAGAACGTCGGCTGGCAAAGTGCGTGCCTTCTCGAGGGCCCGCGTATTTGTGCCCGGCATGTAAAGCACACTGCGGCGCGGACGGACCTTGCTCGGCATCTCGAGAACTCCCGGGAAACGCGGCGGACTATAATGCGACGCGACCTTGTGGCAAGGTGCCGGCGGCCATGCGCTTCCTCTCGCTTCAGAGTCACGTTGCCTACGGCTATGTCGGCAACCGGGCAGCTGTCTTTCCCTTGCAACGACTGGGGCATGAAGTCTGGGCGGTGAACACCGTCGAGTTCTCCAATCACACCGGCTACGGCGCCTGGAAGGGCCGGGCCGCGCCGGCCGAACAGGTGGCCGAGATCGTCCGCGGCATCGAGGCCCTGGGCGTGCTCAAGACATGCGACGCGCTGCTCACCGGCTATGTCGGCGATGCGGCCCTTGCCGACGTCGTCCTCGATACTGCGCGAAGGGTGCGCGCGGCCAATCCCAGGGCGATCTGGTGCTGCGACCCGGTGCTGGGCGACATCGACACCGGCATCTACGTGAAACCGGGCATCGACACCTTCTTCAAGGAGCGGGCGTTGCCGGCGGCCGATCTCATCACGCCCAATCACTTCGAGCTGGAGCATCTCACCGGCAGCAAGGTCGAGACTCTCGACCAGGCGCTCGCCGCAGCACGCCAACTGCTGAACGGGCCGCGTCTTGCCCTCGTCACCAGCCTGCGCCGCAGCGATGGGGCCGCCGACCGCATCGAGATGCTGGCGGTAACCGCGGATGCGGCCTGGCGGATCGCCACGCCGCTGATCGACTTTCCCATCGCACCCAACGGAACGGGAGACGCGGTGGCAGCTCTCTTTGCCGCCCACTGGCTGCAGAGCGGCGACATCGCCCGGTCGCTCGGGCAGGCGGCATCGTCGATCTATGCCGTGCTCGAGCAGACGGCGGCGATGGGCGAGCGCGAGCTGCAACTCGTCGCGGCCCAGGAGCGGCTGGTGGCGCCCACCCGCCTGTTCGCGGCAGAACGGCTCTAGTGCCGCAATGAACATCCCCGGCTTCACTTTCAATCCGCTGGCGCTCGCCATCGAGGGCGGCGTGATCGGCTTCCTGATCGCCGTGCCCGTGGGCCCGGCGGCGGCACTCTGCATCCGCCGCTCGATCGGAGTAGGTGCGGCCGCGGGCTACCTGACCGGCGTCGGCGCCGCCCTGGGCGATGCGGTGTTCGGGGCTGTTGCGGCGTTCGGCCTGAACTTCGTGCAGCAGTTCGTGGTGGCACACGAGGCATGGCTGCGCGCGGCCGGCGGCCTGGTCCTGACGATCATGGGCTGGACGACGATCCGCCACCGGCCGCGCAGCGTCGGCGATCCAGTCGCAAACGACCGCGAACGCAAGGTGGCGACGCACTTTCACTTCGCAAGCTCGAGCTTTTTCATCACCGTGTTCAATCCGCTGACGGTGATGGCGTTCGGCGCCGCCTTCGCCGGGCGCAACCTCGCGGGCGTCGGCGCAAGCTTCGGCGATGCCTCGCTGCTGGTGGCCGGCGTGTTCGCGGGCGCACTCGCCTGGTGGGGGATCCTCTGTACGACGGCGGTGGCGCTACGCCAGCATTTCACAGGCACCGGCATGCTGTGGCTGAACCGCGTCTCCGGCTCGGTGATTCTGGCCTTCGGCGCCGCCGCGCTCGCATCGCTGCTGCCGCTGCCGTGGCGCGCGATCGAGCGCGCGCTCGGCCTCTAGGTCCTCAGGCGAGCGTCACGGCGTCTTCGAACTCCAGCCGCGGGCTACGGTTGAACAGCTTGGCGTGATCGCCATAGCCGATGTTGCACAGGAAATTGGTCTTGAAGCGGCCGTCCGGGAAGAATGCCGCGTCGACCTTGGCATTGTCGAAGCCGCTCATGCCGCCGACGTCGAGGCCGATCGCGCGCGCAGCGATCATCAGATAGGCGCCCTGCAGACTGCCGTTGCGGAACGCGGTCAGGAAAGCCACCTGCTCCTTGCCCTCGCCGCTGAACCAGTAGGGCGCGGTCTTGTCGTGCGGGAAGGTCTTGTGCAGGTGCTCGTAGAACCTGGTGTCGTAGGCGATGATCGCCGTCACCGGTGCGGTCATCGTCTTCTCGGTGTTGCCCGCGCTCAGCGCCGGGCGGAGCTTCTCCTTGCCCTCCTTCGTGCGCACGAAAACGATGCGTGCCGGTTGTGAATTGGCCGACGTTGGGCCCCACTTCATGATCTCGTAGATCTCGCGCAGCTGCGCCTCGGTGACGGGCTTGTCCTGCCAGCCGTTGTGCGTGCGCGCGTCGCGAAGAATGGTATCGAGCGCTTTCTTGTCGAGCATGGGGTCCCTTTCAGATCAGGGACGAACCGTAGCGAAGCCTCGGCGCGCGGTCGAGGAGATCGCTCGCGAAAGCGAGTTACGGCTCGGCAACCTGCCGCTTCAGAACGGCAAGCGCGGTCCGCACATTTTCGAATACCTGTTCCCAATCGCCGGCCTTCGATTGGCGAAACAGGCGTGCCGAGGGATACCAGGGCGCCGCCGCGCCGCCCAGTTGCCACCGCCAGTCGGCGACGCTGGGCAGCAGCACCCAGACATGCCGGCCCATCGCGGCGGCCAGATGGGCGATCGGCGCATCGATAGAAATCAACAGGTCGAGTTGCGACAATGCGGTGGCGGCTTCGGCAAAATCGAAGATGCCGCGGCCGACGTCATGCACCAGGCCACCGGCGCCAGACTGCTGGATGTCCTTCTGGTGCGCGCCGCCCTGCAGGCTGAACACGAGCAGCTCGGGATCGCCCGCCAAGGCGAGAAAATGCGGGAACGGTGCGGAGCGCTGTCGGTCCTGTGGCTGGCCGGGCATGGCCGCCCAATAGATGCCGATGCGCAGCTTGGCCTTTTCGATGCGGCCGAGCTTGATGCGGCTCTCCGCCGGCGGCTTCAGATAGGGCGGCTCGACGGCGACGGCGGCGAAGTCGGCGCGACAGAGGTGCGGCAGCGAGACCAGCGAGGCGTGGAGGTCGAAGGCGGGCAGCTTCTCGCCTTCGGCCACCACCTCGTCGACGAAGTCGACCGCCGACAGCAGTTCCTTCAACAGCGCCTGGCAGAGCACGATCACCGTCGCGCCCCGGCGCTTCAGTTCGCGTGCGAAGCGCACGAACAGGAGCACGTCTCCCAAACCCTGCTCGGGATAGAGCAGGATGCGCCGGCCCTCGACCGGACCGCCGTCCCACGGAGCCTGCGAGAATTCCGGCGTCGGCGTCTCTGGCAGACGCTTGCGGGCCTCGTAGGCCGCGAAGCCCTGCTCGAGATCGCCGCGCATCAGCAGCGTGATCGCCAGTTCGGTGCGGGCCCGCCGATTGTCGGGATTGAGCGCCAGCGCGCGGCCGAGGCAGCCGACTGCCTCGTCGAGCCGGCCGAGATCGCGCAGGCAGAGCGCCAGATTGAAGAAGCCTTCTGTGTAGTCGCGATTGAGCGCGATCGACCTGAAGTGATGCTTCACCGCCTCGTCGAGCCGGTTGGCCGCGCGCAACGCGTTGCCGAGATTGGAATGCAGTGCAGGATTGCCGGGATCGGCCGCCAGCGACAGGCGATGATGCGAGACCGACGCGTCGAGCTTGCCGACCAGCCGCAGGGCCACGCCGAGGTTGTTGTGCAGTTCGGCGTGGTAGGGCCGGAGCGCAAGCAGGCGCAGATAGGAAGCGATCGCCTCGTCGAGCCGGCCGGCGCGATGGGCCTGCGCGGCGAGCCGCAACTGCTGGACGAAGCTGTCGGCCTCGCTGCCGAACAGCGGCGTCGCGCCGGACGAAGCGTCCGAACTCGGATCGCAGGGGATGGATCGACGGCGTGTCGTTCACGCCTGCAAGTCTACATCAGCCCTTGCGGATAGGCACCTGCACGAAAACGTCTTTTCGGGCGCCTCAGATGTAGCCCTTGATCAGCTCCTCGGCGATCTGCACGGCATTGAGCGCGGCGCCCTTACGCAGATTGTCGCTTACGATCCATAGCGACAGGCCATTGTCGACGGTGGGGTCGACCCGCACGCGGCTGACAAACACCGCGTCCTGGCCGACGATCTCCTTGGGCGTCACGTAGCCGCCGGGCTCGCGCCGGTCGACCACGAGGATGCCGGGCGCGGCCGCGAGCAGGCGGCGCGCCTCGACATCGTCGAGTGGCTGCTCGAGTTCGAGGGTCACCGCCTCGGCGTGCCCGACCAGGGTCGGCACGCGCACGCACGTGGCGTGCACCTTGATTCGGGGATCGAGGATCTTCTTGGTCTCGACCACCATCTTCCACTCCTCCTTGGTCGCGCCGTCTTCCATGAAGACGTCGATCTGGGGAATGACGTTGAAGGCGATGTTCTTGGCGAATTCCCTGGGCTCGAGGGTCTGATTGACGAAGAAGCTCTTGGTCTGGCTGATCAGCTCGTCCATCGCCTCCTTGCCCGCGCCCGAGGTCGACTGGTAGGTCGACACGATGCAGCGCTTGATGGTCGCTGCATCGTGGATCGGCTTCAGCGCCATTACCATCTGGATGGTCGAGCAGTTGGGATTGGCGATGATGCCGCGGCCCTTGTAGCCCTTGATGGCGGCGCGGTTGACCTCGGGTACGACCAGCGGCACGTCGGGGTCCATGCGCCAGTACGAGGTGTTGTCGATCACCACGGCGCCCGCCTTCGCCGCGCGCGGGCTGTGCTCGGCCGAGACCCTGGCGCCGGGCGAGCTCAGCACGATGTCGAAGCCCTTGAAATCGAACTTGGCGAGATCGTGGACCTTGAGCACGTTGTCGCCGAACGAGATCTGGCGACCGGCCGAGCGCTGGGAGGCGAGCGCCACGACCTCGTCGGCGGGAAAGCTCCTCTCGGCGAGGATCTGCAGCATTTCGCGCCCGACATTGCCGGTCGCGCCGACGACGGCGACTCTGTAACCCATGGCGCGGGAATAGGCGTCGGGACCGGGTTTGGCAACCTACTCCGCCGTCGCCCCCGACTCCTTGATGATGGGCAGCCAGAAGTCGCTATCGCGACGCAAGTACTTCATCGCCTCTTCCGACGAGCGCGACGGCCAGAGCGTGATGCCCTGATCGATCATCTTCTTGCGCATCTCGGGCTCCTCCGTGATGCGATTGAACTCCGCGTTCAACCTGCTCACCAGCGGAGCCGGCAGGGCCGCCGGTGCGCCGAAGCCCAACCAGGTGTCGACCACGAAGTCCTTGAAGCCCAATTCGATCATGGTCGGCAGCTCGGGAAACTGGTCGGACCGCCGCTCGCCCGTCACCGCGATCGCCTTGAGCTTGCCCGCACGGATCAGGCTCACGACCGTCGGCATGTTGAACATGCCCATCGCCACCTCGCCGTTGACCACCGCCTGGATGCCGGCCGGCGTCGCGCGATAGGGCACGTGGGTCATCTTCACGCCGCTGCGCAACTCCAGCAGAACGCCCGACATGTGATGACTGGTGCCGACTCCGCCCGACGAGAAGGTGAATTCACCCTTTTTGGCGCGCGCCTGTTCGACGACATCGGCCACGGTTTTCGCCGGATTTGACGGATGCACGATCAGGACGTTGGCGACCGAGAAATTGATCGACAGGACGATCAGGTCCTTGAACGGATCGTAGCCCGGGCTCTTGTAGAGGCCGAGGTTGTAGACCAGCAGGCCCTGCGCGATGACCCCCAGCGTATAGCCATCGGGTGCCGCGCGCGCGAGTTCGGCCATGGCGATGGTGCCGCCGGCGCCGGTCTTGTTGTCGATCACGATCGTCTGGCCGAGCGACTTGCCGAGTTCCTCGCCGTACAGGCGCCCGCCTATGTCGCCGGTCGCACCAGGTGCATAAGGCACGATCATGCGGATCGGCCGGGTCGGCCAGGCCTGGGCGGTCGCGACGCCGGAACCGAGGCTCAAGGTCGCTGCGAGCAATGAACGACGTTTCAACATGGTTCCCCCTTGGCGCGTCGCGTGCCGGAACCATGATGACGGGCGGTCTTGCCGGGCGCCAGAGCGCGCGCGTTTAATCGCAGGCGGCTTCTCGACCGCTTTCGCCGGAGACCCCTTCATGACCGAGCCCGCCCTGCCGCTGGCAGGCCTCAGTGTTCTGGATATCAGTTCGTTCATCGCAGCACCTGCCGCGGCCGTGGTGCTGGGCGACTGGGGCGCCGACGTGATCAAGATCGAAGGACCGGAGGGCGATCCCAATCGCCGGATCATGAACAACTCGGCCAACTATCCGAAGGGCGCGGTCAACTATCCCTGGCAGATGGACTCGCGCAACAAGCGCTCGCTGGTCCTCGACCTCAAGCGGGGCGAGGCGCGCGCCGCACTCGACCGGCTGATCGCCAGGGCCGACATCGTGATCTGCAACTTTCCGCCGCCGGTGCGCGAGAAGCTGCGCCTCGCCTACGACGACATGAAGGCGGTCAATCCGCGCCTGATCTATGCCTCGCTGACGGGCTATGGCGAATCCGGTCCCGACCGCGACCGGCCGGGCTTCGACGCCACCGCCTACTTCGCGCGCTCGGGCCTGCTCGATGCCCAGCGCTACGAAGGCGGGCCACCCGGCGTACCGGGCCCGGCGCAGGGCGACCGCGCCACCGCGATGTCGCTGGTCTCCGCAATCCTGATGGCGCTGATCCATCGCACGAAAACCGGCGAAGGCTCGTGGGTCGGCACCTCGCTGCTCGGCAACGGCCTGTGGTCGTGCGGTGTGATCGCGCAGGCGGCCCTGGTCGGCGCCTTCCTGGCGCCGCGCCCGCCGCCCGACCGGCCGCGCTCGGCGCTGGGCAACATCTACCGCACCTCGGACGATCGCTGGCTGCAGCTCACCATCGTGCGCGAGGACAAGATGTGGCCGCCGCTGGCCCGCGCCATCGGACGTCCCGAGTTGATCGAGGATCCGCGTTTTGCCGAACTCGACGAGCGGCGCCGGAATTCCGCCGCGTTGGCCGCAATCCTGCACGATGCCTTCGCCTCGCGCGATTACGCCTACTGGCTCTCCGCGCTGGCCAGGGCCGAGATCACCTTCGGCGTGATCAGCCGGCCGCAGGACGTGCCCGACGACCCGCAGGCAGTCGCCTGCGGTGCTGTCGTCGAGACGGCGATACAAGAGATGCCGCGCACCTTGAGCAACCCGATCCGGCTTGGCTTCGCCGAACAGAGAATCGCCCACGACGCCCCCGCGCTCGGCCAGCACAGCGAAGCTATCCTGCGCGAGGCCGGGCTTTCGGCGGCCGAGATCGCGGCCTTGAAATCGACCGGAGCGACCCGGTGAGCGAACCCCACTCTTCCGAGCCATTGCCGCTCGAGGGATTGCGCGTCCTCGACATCAGCTCGTTCATCGCAGCGCCCGCCGCGGCGGTGGCGTTGGCCGATTACGGTGCCGACGTGATCAAGATCGAGCCGCCGGGCGACGGCGACCCGCACCGCCAGAACTGGAAGAACGTCGGCTACCCGCGCAGCGACGTGAACTTTCCCTGGCAACTCGACGGAAGGCTGAAGCGCTCGCTGGGCCTCGATCTCAAGAACGCAGCCGCGCGCGGCGTGCTCGAAAGACTGATCGAGCGCGCCGACGTGATGATCGTGAACTTCCCGCCGCCGGCGCGCGAGCGTCTGAAGCTGCGCTGGGAAGACATCGAGCCGATCAACCCGCGCCTGGTCTATTGCTCGCTCACCGGCTACGGCGAGACCGGCCCGGACCGCGACCGGCCGGGCTTCGACATCACCGCCTACTTCGGCCGCTCGGGCATCCTCGATTCGGCGCGCTACGAGGGCGGACCGCCGGGACTCTCGCTGCCCGCGCAAGGCGACCGCGCGACGGCAATGACCTTGGTCGCCGCGATCCTGCTGGGCCTGCGCCGCCGCGACCAGATCGGCAAGGGCGGCTGGGTCGGCACTTCGCTCTACGCCAACGGCGCCTGGGCCAACGGCACGACCATGGCGGGCGCCGCGATCGGCGCCAAGTTGCCGCCGCGGCAACCGCCCGACCGGCCGCGCAACGCGCTGACCAATCTCTATCGAACGAGGGACGATCGCTGGCTGCAGCTCCTCGTCGTCCGCGACGACCGCTTGTGGGGCACGTTGTGCACGGCAATCGGCTGCCCGGAGCTCGCGAGCGATCCGCGCTTCACCGATCGCGACGAGCGCAAGACCCGTGCGATCGAACTGCACGGCGTGCTGGCGCCGGTCTTCGCAAGCCGGACCTACGCCGAGTGGGAAAGCGCACTGTCGAAGACCGGCATCCCGTTCGGCGTGATCGGCCGCGTGGCAGACGTGGTCGACGACGAGCAGGCGGCGCATGCCGGCATCTTCGCCGACACGACCAATCCCGAGGTGCCGCGCACCATCAACAATCCCATTCGCCTGGGTTTCGCCAAGCCCCGCATCTCGGGCCCGCCCGCCGCGGTTGGCGAGAACAACGACGAGATCCTGCGCGAGTTGGGCCACAGCGACGATGAAATCGCGGCTCTTAAGAAAGCCGGAGCACTGGGTTGACGGTCTTTATCTCGCGAACACACGAACCTCATGCTGAGGAGCCGCGCGAAGCGTGGCGTCTCGAAGCATGGGCACAGGACGATGCGGTCGCCTACCCTTCGAGACGGGCGCTTCGCGCCCTCCTCAGGTGAGGTCGTTGTGAATTTGGGCTAAAATCGATCCATGGCAGCCCGCTTCCAGACCTACGCCCAATTCTGGCCCTTCTATCTCGGCGAACATGCCAAGCCGTCGACGCGGGCGGTCCACTATGTCGGCTCGATTGCCTCGGTGGCGGCGCTGCTCCTGGCGCTGATTACCCGAGACTGGTGGCTGCTGCTGGCGGTGCCGTTGCTCGGTTATGGCCCGGCCTGGTTCGGCCATTTCTTCATCGAGAAGAACCGCCCGGCCACGTTCCAGGCCCCGTTCTGGTCGCTGATCAGCGACTACCGGATGTGCGGCCTGTTCCTGACCGGCCGGCTGGGTCACGAATTGATGAGGCATCAAATCCGGCCCTAGACGGGCGACGTAGACAGGCCATGAAATGCCTGCTCGTTCTTCTGCTCCTGTTCGTTTCCAGCGTCGCCCACGCCGAAACGCCGTCTCTTCCCTGGAAGAAATGGGATCCCGCGCTGCTCGATGAGGCGGCGACGGAAAACAAGTACATCCTGCTCCATATGGCGGCCGTCTGGTGCCACTGGTGCCACGTCATGGAAAGCACGACCTATCGCGATCCCGCCATCCAGAAAGCCATCCTCGACAAATTCATCCCCGTGCGTGTCGACCAGGATGCCGAGCCCGAGCTCTCCTACCGTTACGAGGACTGGGGCTGGCCCGCCACGATCATGCTCGACAAGAACGGCAACGAAATCTTCAAGCGCCGCGGCTACATCCCGCCGGAGCTTTTCGCCAAACTTCTGGTCGCCGTGATCGAGGACCCGTCGGCGCTGCCGTCAATCGACAGAACGGCGGGGGCCGATCCTAACGCTGTCGGCCTCTCCGCCGAGCGGCGCGCCTCGGTCGAGGCGGCGCTGCTGCAGGGCTACGACAGGCAACATGGCGGCTTCGGCGAGACGCAGCATTTCATCCAGGCCGACACGATGGAGTGGGCGCTCGAACGCAGCCGGACGCTCAAGCGCAACGCCGATACCGACGTCTGGAAAGACGTCGCGGCCCGCACTCTGGCCGGCGCACAAAAGCTCATCGATCCGACGTGGGGCGGCATGTTCCAGTACTCCGACAAGATCGACTGGTCGGGGCCGCACTTCGAGAAGCTGCTGAACATCCAGCGCGACGCCATGCGCAGCTACGTGCTGGCCTACGAGATCGGCCGCGATCCTGCCGATCTCGACGCCGCGCAAAAAATCGGCCGCTGGCTGATGGACTTCATGCGCGCTCCCAGCGGCGCGTTCTATACCAGCCAGGATGCCGACGTTGCCGCCGGCGAACACGGTGATGTCTTCTATGTCAAGAACGATGCCGAGCGTCGCGCCGGCACGCAGCCGCCGATCGACACGAACTCCTACGCCCGCGAGAACGGCTGGGCGATCGCAAGCCTGACCACGCTTTATGACGTGACCGGCGACAGCAAGCTGCTCGAAGCAGCGCAGCGCTCCTTCGACTGGGTGCTCGCCAATCGCCGCGCGCCCAACGGCGGCTTCGGCCACAGCCGCGCCGCCGATGATGATACGCATCTCGGCGATACGCTCGCCATGGCAGAGGCCGCGATGGCGCTCTATCGCAGCACCGCCGAACGGCACTATCTCGCTGATGCGATCCTGTTCGCCACAGTGATCGCGCACGACAACAAGGATCCCGCCGGCGGCTATATGGTGCGCGCCCCGGAGCCCGGTGCCAGGGGCGTGCTGGCCAGGCCCGTGAAGCAGATCGACGAGAACGTCGCCGTCGTGCGCCTGCTCAACCTGCTGGCGCGCAACACCGGCAAGGCCGCGTTCCGCGACGATGCCGAACACGGCATGCGGTATCTCGTGCGGCTTGCGGACAACGACCTCGTCGTTCCGGGCGCGCTGCTGGCCGACCGGGAGCTCGGCCGCGAGCCCGCCCACGTCACCATTGTCGGCGCCAAGTCCGATCCCCGGGCGCAGGCGCTCTACGCCGCCGCCCGCACCTATCCGACGCGCTACCTGCGCATCGAGTGGCTCGACCAGAGCGAGGGCCCGCTGCCGGCGGCCGACGTCGAGTACCCGGAGATGCCGCAGGCCGCGGCCTTTGCCTGCGCCAACGGCACCTGTTCGCTGCCGGTCTTCGAGGCCGCCGAAGTCCACCGCATCGTCGACAAGGTCGACAACCGCTAGCCCCTTGCGTCCCCGGGGAGCGGGAGCCACATTGGGGGCGACCGCCAAATTCCCATCCGAGGACTCATGGAAACGATGCTGCAGGGCGCCGCGCCGCAGGCTGTGCCCGCCGATCTGATCAAGGACAGCGACCAGACCAAGTTCGCCAAGGACGTGCTCGAAACCTCGCGCACGGTGCCCGTCATCGTGGATTTCTGGGCGCCGTGGTGCGGCCCCTGCAAGACCCTGCAGCCGATGATCGAGAAGGTCGTCAAGGAGGCCAAGGGCAAGGTCAAGCTGGTCAAGATCGACATCGACAAGAACCAGATGCTGGCCCAGCAGCTGCGCATCCAGTCGATCCCGGCGGTCTACGCCTTCTTCGGCGGCCGTCCGGTCGACGGCTTCATGGGCGCGGTCCCCGAGAGCGAAGTGAAGGCTTTCGTCGATCGCCTCATCCAGGCATCGGGCGGCGCCACTGCCGATCCGGGCGCGGTGCAGGTCGCGGAGTTGCTGGAGCAGGCCAAGGCTGCGGTCGCGCAGAGCGACATGGACACCGCCGCGCAGATCTACAGCGAGATCCTGGGCGCCGAGCCCGCCAACGTCACGGCGCTGGCCGGCCTTGCGCGCTATCAGGTCTCGATCGGCGACATGGAGCAGGCCAGGGAGTTGCTCGCGCAGATTCCTGCCAAGGAAAAGAACCACGCCGATGCGGTTGCCGCGCAGGCCGCGATCGATCTCGCCGAGAAGGCCAAGGAGGCCGGGCCGGTCGACGACCTCAAGGCCAAGGCCGCCGCCGATCCGAAGGACTTCCAGTCGCGCCTCGATCTCGCCATGGCCTATTGGGCAGGCGCCCGGAAGCAGGAGGCGATCGACGAGCTGCTCGCCATGATCAAGCTCGACCGGGCCTGGAACGAGGGCGCCGCGCGCCAGCAGCTGCTCAAGTTCTTCGAGGCACTGGGCTTCACCGATCCCCTGTCGGTCGACGGCCGCAAGCGGCTCTCGACCATCCTGTTCTCGTGACCTATTTGTCTTGATGGGCCGCAACCCGTTCGATCCATCCTTCGAGCGGCTGCCTGACACGCTGCCGATCTTCCCGCTGTCGGGCGTTCTGCTGCTGCCCGGCGGCAAGTTGCCGCTCAACATCTTCGAGCCGCGTTACCTGGCGATGATCTTCAACTCGCTGGCCGGCCACCGCATGATCGGCATGGTCCAGCCAATGCAGCCGGGCGGCTTCGCCGGCGACGGGATACCGGCCGACGACGGAAGGCCCAAAGTCCATCAGGTAGGTTGTGCCGGGCGGGTCGTCAGCTTCAACGAGACCGACGACGGGCGCCTGCTGCTGGCCCTCTCGGGCGTCTGCCGCTTCCAGATCAGCCGCGAGCTCGAACCGGCGTACGGCGGTTATCGCCGGGTCTCCGCCCTGTTCTCGCCCTATCGCGCCGATCTCGACTATGCCGACGAGATGGTGGCGCTCGACCGCGAGCGGCTGATGGCGGGCCTCGCCGCGTTCTTTCGCGGCAAGAACCTCTCGACCGACTGGGACGCGGTGAAAAAAGCCGACGATCTCAACCTGGTCAATTCTCTGTCGATGGTCCTGCCCTTCGAGCCCGCCGAGAAGCAGGCCCTGCTGGAAGCCCCCGACACATCGGCGCGCGCCAAGCTCCTGGTCGCCTTCCTGGAGATGGCCGCCTTCGGCCCACCGTCCGAGACGCCTCGGCGCGCAAACTAGAGCGTGATGACTTTCAGTCGAATCACGCGTCGGCCCGGCACGGGCGCCGCTGCGCTGCGAGAGCCGGGTCGACGCGAAAAAGCAAAGTCATCACGCTTTGAGGGCGTGCTATAAAGAGCGCATGTCAGACGAAGCCCCGCCGCGCCGCTCCGGCGTCGATCCCAAGCTGCTCGAGATCCTGGTCTGCCCGGCCACGCATGGTCCGTTGGAGTACGACGCCGCAGCCGGCGAGCTGATCAGCCGCAAGGCCGGGCTCGCCTATCCGATCCGCGACGGCATTCCGATCATGCTGGTGAGCGAGGCCCGCCAACTCGGGGGCAATTCGTGAATACGGGGGTCCCCAAATCCGCGCCCGACGAAGGCAGCTACGAGGCGCCCGGCGCGCCGTGGCCGGAGGAACTGCGGGTGTTCAAGGAAGGCGCCCGCATCGACATTGACTTCTCCGATGGCTTCAAATGCAGCCTGCCGGCCGAATATCTGCGCGTCGAGAGCCCGTCGGCCGAAGTCCAGGGCCATGGCGGGCCGGCCACCAGGAAGCTCGTCTCCGGCCGGCGGCACGTGAAGATCGTCACGGTCGAGCCGGTCGGCAACTACGCCATCCGTATCGTGTTCGACGACAGGCACGACACCGGCATCTACAGCTGGTCGTACCTGCGCGAACTGGGCGACACGCAGACCGAACGCTGGGCCACCTATCAGGCCGCGTTGCTCTTCAAGGGCCTGAGCCGGGATCCGTGAGGCCATGAAGTCCGCGAGATCATGAAAATCGTCATCGCCGGCGCGGGCATCGGCGGCCTCACTGCCGCGATGTGCCTGAGGCGTGCCGGTTTCGACGTCGAGGTCTACGAGTCGGTGAGCGAACTCAGGCCACTGGGCGTCGGCATCAACATCCAGGCAGGCGCGGTACGCATCCTCTCGGACCTCGGCATGGAGCGGGCGCTGGCCGCCACCGGTATCGAGACGCGCGAACTGCGCTATGCCAACCGCCATGGCCAGACGATCTGGGCCGATCCGCGCGGCCGCCACGCCGGCCTGCCGTGGCCGCAGTTCTCGATCCATCGCGGCGAACTGCAGATGATCCTGTTCGAAACGGCAAAGAAGATCGTCGGTGCCGACAAGATCAAGTTCGGACGCCGGATCTCGACCTTCGAGCAGAGGGGCAGCAAGGTCGTCGCGACCTTCGTCGGCCGCGACGGCCAGGTGGTCGAGACCGCGGAGGCCGACATATTGATCGGCGCCGACGGCATCCACTCCGCCGTGCGCGCACATTATTATCCGAGCGAAGGCCCGCCCAAGTGGCAGGGCATCCTGATGTGGCGCGGCGTCACCGTCGCCAAGCCCTTTCTCGGCGGCGCCACGATGGTGCAGGCCGGCCATCATACCCAGAAATTCGTCTGCTATCCGATCAGCCGCGCGCATACCGAGCGGGGCGAGGCGCTGATCAACTGGATCTGCGATCTGTACATGGGCGACGGCGCCATGCTGCCGCGCGAGGACTGGAACCGGCCGGGCAAGCTCGAGGATTTCCTGCCGCGCTTTCGGGACTGGAAGTTCGACTGGCTCGACGTGCCCGACGTCATCGCCAAGGCGCACACCATCCTGGAATTCCCGATGGTCGATCGCGATCCGTTGCCGCGCTGGAGCCACGGCCGCATCACCCTGCTGGGCGACGCCGCCCACCCGATGTATCCGATCGGCTCGAATGGCGCCTCGCAGGCGATCATCGACGGCGAGGCGATCACGCAGGAACTGGCGGCGGGAGGCGATCCCGAAGCGGCCTTGCAGCGCTACGAAAAGCGCCGGCTGCCACCGATGGCGCGCATCGTCGAGAGCAACCGCCGCAAGGGCATCGACATCATGCTCGACATCGTCGAGCAACGCGCGCCGCAGGGCTTTGCGAACCTCGATGCCGTGCTGCCGCCGCAGGAACTGGAGAAGATCGTCGCCGACTACAAGCGGCTCGTGGCGCAGGACCGCGAGACCTTGCTCAAGCTGGCGAATGCACAATAAAAAACCGGCCCTTGTCAGGACCGGCCGTAGTAGCGGTTTGACCCGGCCATTACATCGCCGGCCGCCACTAAGGGGAATATGCCCTCTGATCGTGACAGTATTATGGCGGTGATCTTGTGAGTTTGGGACGCTCTATCGCCACGGTCGGATTCTTCACGCTGCTGTCGCGCATCGTGGGTTTCGTGCGCGATATCGTTTTGTCGGCCGTGCTGGGCTCGGGTCCGATCGCCGACGCGTTCATCGTGGCGTTCAAGCTGCCCAACCTCTTCCGCCGACTGTTCGCCGAGGGCGCCTTCTCAGCGGCCTTCGTGCCGCTGTTCGCGGGCGAGTTGCAGGGCGAGGGACGCGACGCCGCGCTGATCTTCGCGCGCCAGGCGCACGCGTGCCTGCTGATGGTGCTGGTGCCCTTTTCGGTCGTGATCGATTCTGGCAATGCCTGCGGTGATCTGGGTGATGGCGCCGGGCTTCACGAGCGACAAGCCGATCTTCGATCTCGCCGTCACCTACGGACGCATCACCTTCCCCTACCTCGTATTCATCTCGCTCGCCTCGCTCTACGGCGGCGTGCTGAACAGCATCGACCGCTTCGCCGAGGTCGCCTTCACGCCGGTGCTGCTGAACGTCGCCCTGATCGGCACGGTGCTGGGCCTGACCCCGATGCTGCCCGATGCCGGCTACTCGGCCTCGATCGGCGTGGCGCTGGGGGGCTTCCTGCAATGGCTGTGGCTGCTCTATTCCTGCTGGCGCGACGGCGTGGCCATGAGGCTGGTGCGCCCGCGCTACACGCCGCGTGTTCGCCAGCTGGTGCGGCTGGCGACACCCGTGGCGATCGGCGGCGGCGCCCAGCAGGTCAGCACCATGCTCGACGTGGTGTGGGCGTCGCTCCTGCCCGCAGGCTCGATCTCTGCGCTCTACTACGCCGACCGCATCGCCCAGCTTCCGCTCGGCGTGATCGGCATAGCAATCGGCACGGCGCTCCTGCCGCTGCTCGCCCGCCAGCTGCGCGCCGGCGAGACCGCGGCCGCGATGGCCAACCAGAACCGCGCCATCGAATTCGGCCTGCTGTTCAGCTTGCCGTCGACCGCGGCGCTCTGGATCCTGGCCGAACCGATGATCCGCGTGCTGTTCGAGCACGGCAAGTTCGGCCCCGACGACACTGAACGCACGGCGGGGGCGCTGGTCGCCTACGCCGTCGGCCTGCCTGCCTTCATGCTGGTGAAGGCCCTGACGCCGGGCTTCTTCGCGCGAGAGGACACGCGCACGCCGCTTTACACCGCGGTCACGTCGATCGTGGTCAACGTCGCGCTGAATGCCTGGTTCGTGCTGGGCACGCCACTGGCACAGGTCGGCATCGCACTCTCCTCTTCGCTTGCGGGCTGGCTGAACGCGGGACTATTGGCAATCGTGCTGCTGCGCCGCGACCACTGGCAGATCGATGTCCGCCTTTCCTCGCGCACCTGGCGGATGGTGGTCGCGACTGCCGCCATGGGCGCCGCCCTGTTCGCGGGCCTCACGGTGCTTCGGCCGGCCCTGGCCCATCCGGATCTCGTGGGTGCGATCGCGTTGCTCGGCCTCTGCGCCGCGGGCGGCGTGGTCTACGGCGCGGTCGGCGCGGCGCTGGGTATCGTGAAGCTTTCGGAGATCCGCTTGATGCTGCGCCGGCAACGCGGCATCACACCAGACGTCCCAGACGCACCACCGTGACGCCAGCTCTGAGCGGCCGGTTCGACGAGGGCATCACCAGCACGCAATTGTCATAGGGCGTCGTCACCGGCTCGCCTTCGTCGTGACCCAAAACGGTACCCGCCTTGGCGACGATTTCCTGACCTTCGAAATGGCGCACCGGCACGAAGTTGCCGTGCTTGGTGGCGATGGCGTGCGTCACCTCGACGACCCGCTGCGCACGCGGCGGTTTCTGCTTCCAGTCGGCCGGAAGATCGCCCGCTTCGACGACCCCGGTCTCTGCCAGGAAGCGGGCGACCACGTCCTTGGCCACGACCACCGACGAGGCTCGCCAGTGCTGCCCCGTCTCGATCAGCAGCGCATTCTTGGCGTTCTTCGGATCGCCGAAGCCGCCATAGTCGCGCATGCGCATGCCTGCGGCATGGCCCGCGTCGCGGATGATGTCGACCGGCGCGCCGAGTTTCTTCGCCAGCGCCGTCCCCTTGTCGAGGGGTCCCGCGAGCATCAGCGGCACGCCGTCGTCATGCATCGAATGCAGGTCAAGCAGCAGGTCGGCGCGCTCGACGAACGGCTTCAGCACCAGGGCGCGCCTCATCTCTGCGGTGTCGGCCGGGCGATCAAGGCGGCCCCACACGCGATTGAAATCCTCGTCGACCATGCGCGACTTGAAGGGCGTGCGCGGATCGAAGGAATGGTAGGCGTCGATGTTGCCGAACGACAGGATCAGCGTGCCCGTCCGCGGCTTCACGCCTTGCTCGAGCAACGCATCGACCACGATCGCCCCCGATACCTCGTTGCCATGGGTCAGGGCCGTCACCATCACGGTCGGTCCGGGCTTGCCGCTCTCGCGCACATGGATGTAGGGCGCGGCACCCTTCTCCCACTTGCGCAGCTCGGGAAAGGCGTACTCGATCGGCGGATTGTCTGACATCGTGCGAACCGTCTCGGCTGATTTTCGTCCGCGCCGTTCTAGCCGTCGCGGAACCAGTTGGCGAGATCGAAGGTGTTGTTGTCCCAGCCGCTCATCTCGGCCACGAGGCTGTTGCTCATCGCCACGGTGGTGGGACGGGCGACGAGCGGGATCACGACCGGGTCGTTCACGGCCAGCTCGTTGCACTTGATCAACATGGCGGCGCGCTTCACCGGATCGAGCTCGACCTGGGCCGCCTTGTGGGTCTCGTCGTACTCGGCATTCCGCCAGCGCGTGATGTTGCGGCCCTGCCATTTGTTTTCCTTCTGGGCGGCCTCCCACGAACAGAACTGACGCAGGAAGACCTCCGGGTCGGGTGCGTTCATGCCGTTGCTGTATTCCTGAAGGTCGGCATAGAATTTCGTATAGGTGTCGGGGTTGGCGACGTCGGACGAGAAGAACACCGACGCCGTCACGGCCTTGATCTCGATCTCGATACCGGCTTTCTGGCAGGCCTGCTTGATGATCGCCTGGGTCTTCTGACGCGGCTGGTTGATCGAGGTCTGGTAGACGAACTTCAGCCGCTTGCCGTCCTTGGCGCGTACGCCGTCGGCACCCTTGACCCATCCCGCCTTGTCGAGCAGCGCGTTCGCCTTGTCGATGTTGAATTCGGATTTCGTCGTCTTCGACCGAAACCTGTCGGGATTGTTGATGTAGTTGGGCGTCGCAACTCCGGTGCGGCCATAGATGTATTTCTCGATCGAATCCTTGTCGATCAGCAGCGCCAGCGCCTGGCGGACAGCCGGATCGGAGAGTGTCGGGTGGACGGTCTTGAGGCTCGAGCGCTCGCCGTCGACCTCGGTCCATGGATCGGTCGTATTGAGTTGCATGTGCTCGATGCCGCCGCCGGGCGTGATGACGACCCTCCCTTTGCCGCCTTTTTCGAGGCGCATGAGGATCTCGTCCTCGACCTGCATGTTCCAGGCGAAGTGATACTCGCCGGTCTGAAGCACCGCGCGCGCGGCAGACACTGCGTCGCCGCCGCCCTTCATCTCGATGGCGTCGAAATACGGCCGGTTCGGCGCATGGTAGTTCATGTTGATCTCGCCGGTCACGAGGTCGCCCGGCTTGAAGGACTTGAACATGTAGGGGCCGGTGCCGACCGGCTTCAGATTCGTTGGCGCCTCGCGCGACCTGGCGCCGATATAGTCGGCGAACAGATGCCTGGGGATGATGCAGCCCGCCCACCCGACGAAGGTGTCGGCCCAGAACGGCGTGGGCAGGGGAAACTTCACGGAGACCGTGTAGGCATCGACCTTCTCGACCGTGACATCCTTGTACGACCCGCTGGTGAGGGCGGCCGTCGCCGGATCGCGCGCATACTCCCAGGTGAAGACAAGATCGTCCGCCGTGACCGGCTTGCCGTCATGCCAGGTCGCGCCCGGCTTCAGTTTCCAGGTGACCGACTTGCCGTCGGCGGCGAGGGTGCCGTCTTCCAGCCCCGGGATCGACGCCGCGAGAACCGGACGCAGGTTGCCGTCGCGGTCCCACGCCGCGAGCGGCTCGTAGAAGATGCGAGAACCGTCCTGGTCCTTCGTGCCGGTCGCGAAATGGGGATTGAGCAGGGTCGGCCCCTGCCACCACAGAACCTTCAGCAGGCCGCCGCCACCACGCTTTGTCGGCTTGTAGACCGGCCGCGGCTGCGCCATCGCCACGCCCGACAGCGCCAACAACTGTGTCGCCATCGGCGCCGTCAGCCCCACTGCCGAAAGCCGCTTCACGAAGACCCGGCGTGAAAGCGTGCCTCGCCTGACGCGGTCGATCAGACCGCGCACGTCCCGTTCGTCCATCGCCGGTCTCCCTCCAGTCCCAGAAGTCGTCCCTGTGACGCTCCGGCTATGCTGCAAGATGCGTGCGAGGTAATCCGAACAGGTGACGCCTCGAGCGTCAACTATTCTCGCAATTTGTGTGCAAATCGGCCGAAAACGACGAAAGAGCCCGGAACGATCGGAGGCAATCGGGCGTTAGCTGAGTTCGCACAGCCCGCCTTAAATCCGGCGGCCTGTTGTCGTGGGACGCGTGAAGTCGTCCTAGGAGACGCCATGAGCCCGAGCGCCTTTTCCAGGCTCGCACCCCTTCCTATCGGCCCGTTGATCCGCAAATGACCACGGTTGTGGCGACAACCGCGGTCGTAGGCTGTCCCGACTGCGGGACGCGGCAGGAGCTGTCTCCGCTCGAATTTGGCGACGCGCTGTACTGCGTGACATGCCACTCGCCCCTGGAGCGGCGCTATGGGCAAAGCCTCACGGCGGCACTGTGCTGCGCATCCGCCACGCTATTGCTGCTGATTCCGGCCAACGTCGAGATCTTCCTGACGACCGAGGCCTTCGGCGCCTCGCGTCATAGTTATCTCTCGTCGACCGCGGGCGCGATTCTGGACGGCGGCTGGCCCTGGCTGGCACTGGCGTTGTTTTTGTTCGTCGTCGTATTTCCAATCGTCCGGTTCACGCTACTTACCCTGGTACTCGGCCACCTATATCTGAACCGGCATCACCGCTGGCTGGGCCGCGCCTTCCGCTGGGCCAATCGCCTCGAGACCTGGGCGATGATCGATGTCTTCCTGCTGGCGCTGGCCGTCACCTATGTCCGTATCAAGCCGGTCATCTCCGTCCATCTGGGCGATGGCGCTATCTTCCTTATGGTAGCGGGTGTGCTGTCGCTGCTCACCCGGGCCGTGCTCGACAAGGCCGCCGTCTGGCAAGCCATCTCCCCCGATTGCCCGCCGGACGATCCGCGCAGCGCGGTGGCCTGTCTCGAATGCGATCTGCTCGTGGCAGCGGAACGGACGAACACTCCGTGCCCGCGCTGCGCGGCGATCCTGCGCCATCGCGAGGTCGAGAGTATTCCGATCACGTTCGCGCTCACCCTGGCCTCGCTGCTGCTCTACATCCCGGCGAACCTATATCCGATCGCGACGCTGCCGATCCATTACCGGCCCCGGAGTTACACCGTGCTGGGCGGCGTGATCGATCTCGCCGACGCGGGCTTCTGGGACCTTGCGCTGCTGGTGTTCACCGCGAGCTTCGTCATTCCGATCCTGAAGCTGGTCGGCCTTGGATGGTGCGCGCTCTCGGTGCTGACCCGGTCCAGACGTCATCTCGTTGCCAAGACACAGGTCTATCGCATCGTCGAGGAGATCGGCCGCTGGTCGATGGTCGATCCCTTCGTCATCGGCTGCCTTGCGCCGGTGTTGAACTACAATTCGCTGATCCATGGCGGTGCGGGCCCCGCCGCGCTGCCGTTCACCACTGTCGTCGTTCTGACCATCCTGAGCGCCAAGACCTTCGACCCCCGCCTGATGTGGGATGCGGCGAGGAGCAAATCGTGACCGATACCCGCGAGGGCACCAACTCCAGCCTGCCCAAGGCGCGCAGCTTTCATCGCCGATGGCCCGGCCTCATCTGGGCGGTGCCGCTCGCGGCGCTGCTCGTCGTCGGATGGCTCGGCCTCAGCGCCATCACGGAGCGCGGCATCGATGTCGTCGTCACCTTCGAGTCGGCACCGGGCGTGACGCCGGGCGACACCAAGGTGATCGTGCAAGGCGTGCAGGCGGGGCATGTTACGCACGTGCGCGTCGCCGAAGACGGGCTGCATGTCGACGTGACCCTGCGTCTCGATCCGCATGAAAGCGCTGCGTTGAACACCGCCACCCAATTCTGGCTGATCGGCGCGAAGCCCAGTTTCTCCGACCTGTCGTCGCTGCGCGCCGCCGTGGCGGGCCTGTCGATCGGCATGGCGCCACAGACGGGCGGCACGCCGACTACGCATTTCATCGGCCTGCAGGAGCCGCCGGCCATCACGCCCGGCTCCAAGGGCACACGCTACTTCCTGAAGAGTTCGACTCTTGGCTCCGTGCAGAAAGGCTCGTCGATCCTTTATCGCGGTCAGGAGATCGGCAAGATTACCGGCGCCAAGCTGCTGGCGCTGGGCTCGTTTCAGCTCGAAATCTTCATCAACGCTCCTTACGACGAGTTCGTGCGCAAGGGTGCGGAATTCTGGACCGGCAGTCCGTTCGCCCTGACCCTGGGTGAGGGCGGACTGCAGGCAAACCTATCTCCGGCGGCCAACGTCCTGCAGGGCCTCGTCCAGTTCGATCTTCCTGATGCCGCACAGGACGCGCCGCGCAGCCCGAAAGATTCGACCTTCAACCTGTTCGCAAACCAGGCGGCCGCGGTGCAGGGTGACCTCGGTCCGCCGATCAGCTACGAGATCGCCTTCAAGGGGTCGGCGGGTGATCTTGCCGATGGCGCCAAGGTCACCCTGCTCGGCGTCAAGATCGGCGAAGTGCGCAGCGTGAAGCTGGTCCTGCCGGATGACGACGTGCCCTCCACCCTGGCAACGATCGTGATCTTCCCGGCGGAGCTCCATGTCGACCGATCGGAATCGCAGGAGGCCGACGCCTGGCGCAGAGCCTCCGACGAAGCGCTCTCCCATCTGCTGGCGGAGGGCTTCCGGGCGAGGCTCATCCAGAGCCCGCCGCTGATCGGCAGCCGCGCCATTGCGCTGGTGCCCGACGCGGACGCGCGCGGCGGCACCTTGGGCACGGAAGGTCGGTTCCCGCGCATCCCAAGCGCGATATCGACGGGCGATACCGAGCAGCTGCTGAGCCAGGCCAACGATATCCTGAGCAAGATCAACCAGATCCCGTTCCCCGAGATCGGCAAGCAATTGAACGGCCTCACCGCCCATCTCGACGACGTCACGGGCTCGCCCGAGATCAAGGACAGCATCGTGCATCTCGACAGCACCTTGCGTCAGATCGACAGGACGATCGGACCGCTGGTCGCGCGCCTCAACAAATCCGTCGACCAGGTGGGCGGCGCCGCGACGGCCGCCACCGGGGTGCTGGGCGGCGCCGGCGCCAACCAGGACCAGAGCCTCGCCGAAGCGATCCGGCAGATCGATGCGACGGCGCGCTCCATTCGTGCCCTCACCGACTATCTCGGCCGCCATCCCGAAGCGCTGATCGGCGGCAAGACGAAGGACGCAAGATGATCTCTCGCCTCACCCTCGGCGCCGCCCTGCTGATGCTCGCCGCCTGCGGCCACAGTCCGGAAACGCAGTTCCTGACGCTCGATCCGGTGCCCGGCACGCCGGCAGCGGGCCATCGCGGCACGACGGTGCGCGTCCCATCGATCCAGGTGCCCCCGGAACTCGACCGCGTCGAGTTCGCACGCCAGACCGGGCCCGGCCAGATGAAGGTGGAGGACCTTGTGCATTGGTCCGCACCGCTCGGGATTTTGGCGCGCAACACCCTGATCCTCGATCTCGCGCAGCGCCTGCCGGGCGGCACGGTGCTGCCGCCGGACGCCGCCGTGCGCCCGGGCGGCCTGCGCGCCACTGTCGCCATCCTGTCGTTCGGCACGGCGGGCACCGACGCCACGATGACGGCGACCTATACCTTCGGCCCCGAAGACGGTGCCGCGAGCGCGCCGCGCTGGGCCGAGTTGCGGACGGCGGGCGGCCAGACGCCGGTCGAGACCGCCCGCGCTTTCAGCACCTTGCTGGGCCTCCTGGCGGACCGCATGGCCGCCGATCTCCCGCCTTGATTCCGCCCGGCCGGTGAGCGATACCCGCCCACCCTCGCCTTCCACCGGCGGGGTGCGCGGAGGTCCAAAGCCCGCGCCTTGCAACAGTGAGCGGAGTCCAAATCCATGCCTGACGTCACCACAGCCCCCACTACGTCCAGTCCCGCGCCCAACCCGCATCTCGCGCCGTACGCCGCCCGCGGCCTCAAGGGCCGCATCCTCTCGGGCGTGCAGCCCACCGGAAACCTCCATCTCGGCAATTACCTGGGCGCGATCCGCAACTTCGCCCGCCTGCAGAACGACTACGAGTGCCTCTACTGCGTGGTCGACATGCACGCCATTACCGTGTGGCAGGACCCGGCGCTGCTCAGCAGCCAGACGCGCGAGATCGCGGCGGCTTTCCTGGCGGCCGGCGTCGACGGCACGAAGCACACGATCTTCAACCAGTCGATGGTGCCGCAGCACGCCCAGCTCGCCTGGATCTTCAACTGCGTCGCCCGCCTCGGCTGGATGAACCGCATGACGCAGTTCAAGGAGAAAGCCGGCAAGGATCGCGAGAACGCGTCGCTCGGCCTCTACGCCTATCCGGCGCTGATGGCGGCCGATATCCTGATCTACAAGGCCACGCACGTGCCGGTCGGCGAGGATCAGAAGCAGCATCTCGAGCTGACGCGCGACATCGCCATCAAGTTCAACAACGACTTCCACGCGCCGGATTTCTTCCCGATCGCCGAGCCGCTGATCTTCGGTGCGGCGACGCGAGTCATGAGCCTGCGCGACGGCACCAAGAAGATGAGCAAGTCCGACCCGTCGGACTACTCGCGCATCAACCTCACCGACGATGCCGACGCGATCGCCCAGAAGATCCGCCGTGCCAAGACCGATCCGCTGCCGATGCCGGAGACGACGTCCGACGCCGAGAAGCGGCCCGACGCCGACAACCTGTTGGGCATCTACGCGGCCCTCGCCGATATGGAAAAAGACGCGGTGATCTTCGAGTTCGCCGGCAAGCAATTCTCGGAGTTCAAGGCGGCGCTGACGGAGACCGCCGTCGCCAAGCTCGGCCCGGTCGGCGCAGAGATGCAGCGGCTGATGAAAGACCCCGGCCATGTCGACAAAGTGCTGCACGAAGGCGCGGAGAAAGCCCGCGCCCTCGCCGCGCCGATCCTGGCCGAGACTTACAAGATCGTTGGGTTTTTGAAGCCGTAGGAGTGTGACCCCTCCGGCCTTCGGCCACCTCCCCATATGAATGGGGAGGAAAGAAAGATCATGACCCTCCCCATTCATATGGGGAGGTGTCGCCGTCTTACGGCGACGGAGGGGTCAGAGCTTTGGGCTCTACCCTTCCATCCGGGTCAGCGCCCACTTGATGGCGATGCCCTCTGCGGGCACCTGGCCCACGAGCACGATCTGCTCGGTGCGGCGCTGTCTTCCCTCTTCGCCGAGATAGATGCTCTCGGCCAGGCCGATGCCGGCGCCCGACGCCCTGAGGCGCCAGCCGCGGCCGCTCGGCAGGCGCATCAGCACGGCCTGGCCGCTTTGCGCCAGCGTCGCCTTGACCGAGGGATGGAGGTGGAAGCGAACGATGAAACGCTTGTCGGGCGAGGTCACCTGCTTGTTCTCGGGTCCGGCGAACATGTCCTCGCCGCGCAGGTCGCCGCCGTCGGGCGACAGCCACAGCCGGCGGCGGTGGATGATGCCGAACAGCGAGCGATAGCCGTCGTGACTCATGTCGAGCCACTGCGCGCCCTGATCTTCCGCGCGGTCGACCAGCACGTTGCCGGCCCGGTATTCGAGCGCGCCGTGGTCGGTGATCTCGGTCGAGTTGGTGTCGTCGATCACCGCCGTCGAGTGCGCCGCCGTGTAGCGCATGAACTGGCGCCATTCCTTCGGCGCGCCGGGATAGGTGCCGCAGTTCACGATCAGGCGCTCGTGCGCGGCGCTCATCTCGAACGACAGAGTACCGGCATGGGCGATGCCGTCCATGCCGCGGCCGGGCGGGCTGCCGGCGTCGGCGATCACCAGCGAGGTGCCGGCGGCCAGCCGCTGGAAGCCGCTCTGCAGCGCCATCGACGGCGCCGATTCGGCCGAGCCGGAGCGCGCCAGCACGAGATCCATCAGTGTGCGGTCGCCCTCGCAGGCGCCGTTGAACAGCGCGAGGCCGCCGTCGCCATGACGGAAGAAGCGCAGCATCGGCGCCAGCCGATCGATCGCCGCACCGATCTCCGCCGGCACAGAATGCTCGGCAGAGGCGAGCGCGGCGCGCACGTCGAGAAGATCGCGCAGCACCTCGACCTGCACGTGCGGCGCGCGCTCGGCCACGACGCCGTCATGGGCGACGTAGCGCTTCACGAATTTGGCGAGCCGCCCCAACGTCTGCTCGAGGCTCCTGGCGTAACGCTTGCCGTCATGAAGAAAGGCAAGGTCGGCGAAGACCAGTGCTTTCAGGACAACCACGCCCTCGCGGCCGACCAGCCCGGTGCGCGTCGTACGCTTGAGATGAACCCGCTGGCGCGCCAGCGAGGCCACGAAGCGGCGCGCGAAGGCGGGATCGGCGGCCGTCGCCAGCCAGTCGTAGTGGCGGATCCAGGCCACCATCCGCGTCGCCAGAACGTCGCGCCGCCAGGTAACGGCCGACCAGCGCCACTCGCTGTTGGTCCAGTCGTCGATCAGGCGCACCGCGAACTGTGCCGCGCCCGGCTCGCCGCAGTCGCGCAGGTCGCGCAGCCACGTAAAGCCGTTCAGAGCGTCGAGCCACAGAGTCTGCGCCCCCGGCCGGCTCCACGGCGGATTGCTGCCGTCGGCGGTGACTGCGCCTGAGATTCCATGCGCCATGAAGCCGCCAGCCAGCAGGCGGCGGCCCTTGCTCGAATCGCCCGGCCACGGATCGGGCGCCACGGCAAAGAAACTGCGCGGCGTGCCGTAGCCAACGGTCAGCGAGTAGAGGGGCGAACTCAGCAGCCAGCGCCCGATGCGCAGGCGCGAGCCCAGGACGGCGCCGGGAGCACCAAAGGCGCGGGCAAGGATGGAGCGGGGGGACGGGATCCGGCCACCATGGGCTCGCCGGACCGTCGCATGTCTGAAGCGACCAGCGTCATCGTTCTTATGATCTTCTTGCCCCGGCTTCGAGCGAGCCGGGTGTTGAGGGGTCGCGGAGTTTACCCGACCCGGCCGGTTCTGGCGAGGTTTGCCGCAGGAGGAACGGGACAGGTCCGGAATACGGCGAAAACCGCCCTTTTCCGTTTCGTATAGCCACTTGAAAGGGCCAGCCGGCTCCCCAAATCTCCCTCAAGGGAAGGCCTTAACGGGTTCCCGGCCACTCGCTCCTCGGAGGAGGGTTCCATGAGCCGTATGTCGATGTTCAATTCGCCTCTTATGCTGGGATTTGACCAGCTCGAGCGCACGCTCGACCGCCTGGCGAAGAACGCCGAAGGCTACCCCCCTTATAATATCGAGAAGATCGGCGAGAACGGCCTGCGCATCACGCTCGCCGTGGCAGGCTTCGCGATCGACGACCTGGTCATCGAACTGGTCGAAAACCAGCTCTCGGTGCGGGGCAAGCGAGCCGATGATTCGGACCGGGTTTTTCTCCATCGCGGCATCGCCGCCCGGCAGTTCGAGCGCGCCTTCATGCTCGCCGATGGCATCGAAGTGACCGGTGCGAGGCTGGATAACGGCCTGCTCGCGATCGAATTAGTTCGCCCTGTCGCGGAACCTCGGATGCGCACCATTCGTATTGATGGGTCGAAGACCGAGGCCGGGCGGACGGGTAATACCGTCGATATCACCGCGCGCCGGATAGGTACGCGTTGACGCTGCCAAGGAGGTAGCCATGGAAAATCAGAGCAACATCACCACCGTCTTTACGCCCCTCGCAGAAGACGCCTTCCTGAGCCTCGGTGCCCAGCAGATCGCCTACGTGAAGTCGATCGCCTTGCCCGATGGCGCCCATGCGGTCGGCATTTATTCGGCCGACGGAAAGCCGATGGCCGCAGCGCCGTCGATCGAAGTCGCGCAGGCACTGATCCGCCAGCACGATCTCGAGCCGGCGCTCGTGCACTGACGTCACGAAAACAGCGCTAAAGGGCTAAGCGGCGCTCTGCGCCTGGACCGCTTCGACGAGAAGGGCGTAGAGCGCGTCGGCGTTCTCGGTGGCGCGCAGCTTGTCGACCAGTGAGCGATCGCGCAGCAGGCGCGACACGCGGGCCAATGCCTTGAGATGATCGGCGCCGGCGCCTTCGGGCGCCACCAGCAGGAACACGATGTCGACCGGACGCTCGTCGATCGAATCGAAATCGACCGGCTGGGCGAGCCGCGCAAACAGTCCGCACGGCTGGGTCAGCGTGGCCATGCGACCGTGCGGAATGGCGATGCCGCCGCCGATCCCGGTCGATCCCAGTCGCTCGCGCTCAAGCAACCGGTCGAACAGGCGCCGCTCGTCGAACTTGAAGACCGCCGCGGCTCGGCTGGCGAGTTCCGCCAGAAGCGCTTTCTTGCCCGATGCCTTCACGCTGGCCAGAACGGCGTCCGGACCCGGCAATAAATCAGCGATTTCCACAATGCCACCAACAGGTTAGCGCGGGGAACGAAATCTGTCCGGCGCGAGGTGCAGCCCTATAGGCGCGTCCTCGGGGTGGGTCAAGGGCCGCTCGCGCGGGCGTGGCCACTCAGTCGGCGGGCCCGGCCAGGGCGTGGGCGGCGATCACGGCCGAGGGCACTCCGGACGGCACGCTCGACGACAGCGACCGCCCCATGCCGAGACGGCCCAGCCGCCGGCGTTCGGCTGACGACGGGATGCGCATGGCCTCGCGATACTTGGCCACGGTGCGGCGCGCGATGTCGACGCCTTCACCCTTGAGAAGATCGACGATGCGATCGTCCGACAGCGGCTGCGAGGACGCCTCGCCATCAACCAGGTGACGGATCCGCGAGCGCACCAACTCCGAGGACACGACCGCGCCCGGCGTGCGTGCCGGCAGCGCCGAAGTGAAGAAGTACTTCAGCTCGAAGATGCCGCGCGGTGTGGCGATGTACTTGTTGGAAGTCACACGACTCACCGTGCTCTCGTGCAGGCCGGTAGCGATGGCGATGTCGCGCAACACCAGCGGCTTCAGAGCGCTGACGCCCTTGCGGAAGAAGGCGTCCTGCTGACGCACGATCTCGCGCGCAACCTTGAGGATCGTGGTGGCGCGCTGCTCGAGCGTCTTGACCAGCCAGTTGGCCGACTGGAAGCGCTCGGCGACGAAGTCGCGATCGGGTTTGGCGCGCGCGCCCTTCATCAAGGTGGCGTGGTAGTTGCGATCGACCAGCACCTTGGGCAGCGCGTCGGTGTTGAGCTCGATGTGCCAGCCCTCTTCGCCGGTGTCGGCGTCCTTGGCCACGGTGAGGAAGAGATCGGGCTGGACCGGCTGGATCGGTTCGAAGTCGAAGGCCTGGCCGGGACGCGGATCGAGGGTGCGCAGTTCCTGCAGCATGTCGCGCAGGTCCTCCTCGTCGACCGCGCAGCGGCGGCGCAACTGGCCGAGTTCTCCGGCCGCCACGAGATCGAGGTTGTCGAGCAGCGCCTTCATCGCCGGATCGAGGCGGTCGCGTTCGGCCAGCTGGGCGGCGAGACATTCGGCGAGCGTGCGCGAGAAGAGCCCCGCGGGCTCGACCTGGCGCAGCCGCGCCCACACGCGCTCGACGATATCGAGAGCGACGCCCATGGCCTGGGCCACGAGGGCGGCTTCGAGGCGGCAGTAGCCCGCCTCGTCGAGGCCTTCGGCGAGTTTTAGCGCCACGCGCTTATCGAGGGCATCGGAGAAGACGAGATCGATCTGCTCGAGTACATGCACCGCGAGCGAGCGCGGGCGGTTGGCCACGAAGTCGAGGGCGTCGGGAACGTCGTCGCGCTGGCCGGCCTTGCTGGCGGTGCCGTCGCCACCACGATCGGCGAATTCACGGGTCCAGCGCTCGTCGGCTTCGGCAAGGGCGGGAGCCGCGGCGGCCAGGGTGTCGGCGGTGTCGACCGGCAGGGAAGCGACAGGCGCTTCCGGCTCGTTGCCCGGACCCTCCTCGGCGTTGGTCTCCTGGAGCAGCGGGTTCTTTTCCAACTCCTGCTGGATGAAGGCGGCGAGTTCCAGGTGCGAAAATTGCAAGAGCTTGATCGCCTGCTGCAGCTGCGGCGTCATAGCGAGCATCTGGCGGGAGGCCAGAATCAGAACTCGGACCGATACGCATGAACCCTACCCCCTGAGGCCGATTAGGCCCCACCCGGGGTGGTCAAGCAAGGATCATGCCAAACGCAAAATAGGGTCGGAATTTCAATGTGCGAAAATGTCAGTGTCCGGCCAACCCGCAATATCGAGGCGGGCGCGGCTCGGCAGGAAGCGGAAGGCTGCTTGGGCCAGTTCGGTCCGGCCCTCCCGCTCCAGCAACGCGTCGAGTTTCGACTTGAGCGCGTGCAGGTGGAGGACGTCGGAGGCCGCATAGGCCATCTGCTCGTCGCTCAGAGTCTCGGCACCCCAGTCGGACGTCTGCTGCTGCTTCGAGAGATCGACGCCCAGCAGCTCCTTGCAGAGGTCCTTCAGGCCGAAGCGGTCGGTGAAGGTGCGGACCAGGCGAGCGGCGATCTTGGTGCAATAGACCGGCTCGCAGCGCACGCCCAGCGCATGCTCGAGCATGGCGATGTCGAAGCGGCCAAAGTGAAAGAGCTTCAACACTTTGGGGTCGGCCAGCAGGGCCGCCAGCCGGGGCGCCTTGTAGGGGCCACGCGCCATCTTCACCAGATGGGCGTTGCCATCGCCGCCCGAGAGCTGGACCAGGCAGAGCCGGTCGCGATGGGGGTTCAAGCCCATGGTCTCGGTGTCGATGGCAACGATCGCGCCGAAGGAAACGTCGGCCGGGAGGTCGCCGTGGTGGAGCTTGATCGTCATGTCGGAATGCCTCGCAAGCCTCGCATGGTGCCCTGGAGAAGACTCGAACTTCCACGCCTTTCAGCGCTAGTACCTGAAACTAGTGCGTCTACCAATTCCGCCACCAGGGCACGGCATGCGGGCTGCGGGGCGTCACGTACGGCGGGCTCGCACGGATGTCAACGGTGGGCTATAGGGCACGATCATGAGCATCAAGACAGTCACTGTTCTGGGCGGTAGCGGCTTCGTCGGCCGGGCCATCGTGCGGGCGCTGGCGCAGCGTGGCTTTCTGGTGAAGGTCGCGGCGCGGCGGATCGAACTGGCGGAGACGGTCAAGACTTCAGGCGACGTCGGCCAGGTCATGTTGATGCGCGCCAACCTGCGCGTGCCGGCGTCGATCGCCCGGGTGGTCGCCGGCAGCGACGCCGTGGTCAATGCCGCCGGCATCGGCTGGCAGCGCGGCCGCCAGCGCTATCAGGCCGTGCATGTCGATGGTGCCAGGACGATCGCCGACGCCTGCCGCGGCTTCGGCGTGCAGCGGCTGATCCATATCTCCGGCATAGGGGCCGACGCGCGCAGCTCCAAGAACGCCTACGTGCTGTCGAAAGTGGCGGCGGAAGACGCCATCATCGCGGGCTTTTCCAATGCCACCATCGTGCGGCCCAGCGTCGTGTTCGGGCCGGGTGACGTGATGTTCTCGCGTATGGCGCGCATTGCCTGCATGGCGCCGTTCCTGCCGGTGATCGGCAAGGGAACGGCCAGGGTCCAGCCGGTGTTCGTGGGCGACGTCGCCGAAGCCGTTGCGGGCGTGCTCAGCCGGCCCGAGACGGCCAAGAGCGTGTTCGAGCTGGGGGGACCGCGCGTCTATACCTATCGCGAGATCGCGGCCCTGGTGTTGCGCGAGATCGATCGCAGCAAACCGATCTTGGGTGTTCCCGCGGGCCTGATGAAGATCGCGGGCTTCTTCGCCCAGCAGGCGGCGATCGTGGGCCTGGTGCCGCAACTCACCGTCGACCAGGTCGAGCTCATGCTGCACGACAATCTCGTGCGACCGGGTGCCAACAGCCTTGCCACGCTGGGCATCCAGCCGACCGCCGCCGAGGCCATCCTGCCGACCTATCTCGACCGCTTCCGCCACGGCGGCCGCTACAACCAGCACGCACCGGCCTGATTTCGATATTTGAAGGTTTGGAGAGCCAAACTGCTTGGCCGCAGACAATAGTCCTATTATGGAACAATTGTCTTGAGTTGGGAGTCAGAATACTCGGTGACTGGGCAGTCATCAAAGAATCATCCGAGAATTAGGTCAGCTATATTGACTTATAACCTCGAACATGATGATTGGAGCCGCAAGACGCAGCTTTAGCGCCCTTGGCGCACATGTTGCGTAATAAAATTACACAGTTGAGTTGGGGGCCTTATGGCCGAGAGGATGTTGAAGTTCGTCGGGACGCCGCAAGCCATGCCCGAAAAGCGGCCGGCGGCAGCGCGGCGTCATGACTTCCACGAAATCTACAGCGCTTACGCCCGCGACAAGGCTTCGGAGCAGGCCGCGCGCTGCTCGCAGTGCGGCGTGCCCTTCTGTCAGATCCATTGTCCGCTCGGGAACAACATTCCCGACTGGCTGAAGCTGACGTCGGAAGGCCGCCTCGAAGAAGCCTACGAACTCTCGTCGGCGACCAACAACTTCCCGGAAATCTGCGGCCGCATCTGCCCTCAGGACCGCCTGTGCGAAGGCAACTGCGTCATCGAGAAGGGCTTCGAGTCGGTCACCATCGGTTCGGTCGAGAAGTACATCACCGACACCGCCTGGGATCAGGGTTGGGTGAAGCCGATCGTGCCGCGCCGCGAGCGGCCGGAAAGCGTTGGCATCGTCGGCGCCGGTCCCGCTGGACTGGCGGCCGCCGAGCAGCTGCGCCGCAAGGGCTATCAGGTCGCGATCTACGATCGCTACGACCGGGTCGGTGGCCTGCTGATCTACGGCATCCCGAACTTCAAGCTCGAGAAGGAGATCGTGCAGCGGCGCGAGAAGCTTTTGCGCGACTCGAAGGTCACGTTCCACCTCGAGTGCGACGTCGGCCGCGACGTCACGCTCGAGCAATTGCGCGAGCGTCATTCGGCCGTACTGATCGCGACCGGCGTCTACAAGGCGCGCGATATCGCCGCCCCCGGCGTCGGCCTGCCTGGCATTGCCGCGGCGCTCGACTTTCTCACGGCATCGAACCGCGCCGGGCTCGGCGACAAGGTGGCGGCGCACCAGTCCGGTGCGCTCGACGCAAAGGGCAAGCATGTCGTGGTGATCGGCGGGGGCGACACGGCGATGGATTGCGTGCGCACCGCGGTGCGCCAGGGCGCACGGTCGGTGAAGTGCCTCTACCGCCGCGACAGGACCAACATGCCGGGCTCGCAGCGCGAGGTGAAGCACGCCGAGGAAGAAGGCGTCGAGTTCGTGTGGCTCTCCGCACCACAGGCGTTCCTCGGCGACGACAGAGTGAGCCACGTGCGCACGGTACGCATCCATCTCGGCATGCCCGACGCCACAGGCCGCCAGATGCCGCAAGAGATTCCCGACAGCCACGCCAACATCGAGGCCGACCTGGTGCTGAAGGCACTGGGCTTCGATCCCGAGGATCTGCCGGCGATGTTCGCGGCGCCCGATCTCGGTGTCACCGGCTGGGGCACGCTCCGGATCGACTGGAAGAACATGATGACCAGCATGGACGGCGTGTTCGCCGCCGGCGACATCCTGCGCGGCGCCTCGCTGGTGGTCTGGGCAGTGCGCGACGGACGCGACGCGGCCGAGCGCATCCATTCCTATCTTGAGGGCAAGGCCGTGGCTGCCGCTCGCATCGCGGCGGAGTGAGCGTCATGATGAAGGTTTATGACTTCACCGGATCGGGCAACGGCTACAAGACCTGGCTGCTGCTGTCGCAGCTCGGCCTGCCCTTCAAGCGGATCGAATGCGACATCCTGAAGGGCGAGACCCGCACGCTGGAGTTCCTGAAGAAGAATCCGAACGGCCGCATCCCGACGCTCGAACTCGCCGACGGCACCTTCCTCTTCGAGTCCGGCGCGATCCTCTGGTACCTGGCCGAAGGAACGCCCTTCGCACCGGCCGACCGGCTCGCGCGCGCCAGGACGCTGCAATGGATGTTCTTCGAGCAGTACAGCCACGAGCCTTACGTCGCCGTGGCACGGTTCTGGAAGCACTTCTTCGACAAGCTCACGCCGCAGCAGGAGGCAGCGCTGCCCGACATCATGAAGAAAGGCTACGCCGCGCTCGACGTGATGGAGAAGCATCTCGCGACCCACACCTTCTTCGTCGACAGCCGCTACGGCCTGGCCGACATCGCGCTCTATGCCTACACGCACGTGGCCCACGAAGGCGGGTTCGACCTGTCACGCCATCCGCACATCAATGCCTGGCTGGCGTACGTGAAGGCGCAACCCGGCCACGTCTCGATCGACCACAAGTTCTGAGCAAGGGAGAGAAGCAATGCCGACCATCCACGTCGAAATGTTCGAAGGCCGCACCCTCGACCAGCGCCGCAAACTCGCGAAGGAACTCACCGAAGGCACCTGCCGCGCGCTCGGCTGCCCGGCGGATGCCGTACAGATCATCCTGACCGACATCAAGAAAGAGAACTGGGCCGAAGCCGGGAAGCTCTTTTCCGATTCGTAACGTCATGACCCCTCCGCCCCGTAAGACGGGGCACCTCCCCCGCTGACGGGGGAGGGAAGCTCTCCTCCCCATTCAAATGAGGAGGTGTCGGCGTCATCGCCGACGGAGGGGTCAAAAGCCAAGGAACACTCGCCATGTCCGCACAGGAATTCGTCCGCCAATACCTCGAAGGCACCCGGAAGCTGACCGACGCCTACGGCTACAATCCGGCCGAGGCACTGGACTCCTGCGGCGTCGGCCTCGTCGTGGCGCTCGACGGCAAGCGCCGCCGCGACGTGGTGGCGGCGGGCATCGATGCGCTGAAGGCGGTGTGGCATCGCGGCGCCGTCGACGCGGACGGCAAGACCGGCGACGGCGCCGGCATCCATGTCGAGATTCCGCAGGATTTCTTCCGCGAGCACATCCGCAACTCGGTCGGCGAATACCCGCAGGTCGGACGCATCGCCGTCGGCATGGTGTTCCTGCCGCGCACGGATCTCGGTGCCCAGGAGCGCTGCCGCACCATCGTCGAGACCGAGATCCTGCGCTTCGGCCACCAGATCCTGGGCTGGCGCCAGGTGCCGGTCGACATCTCGGTGATCGGCGAGAAGGCCAACGAGACGCGCCCCGAGATCGAGCAGATCCTGATCGGCCGCGGCGATCCCGCGATGGACAACCGCGAGTTCGAGAAGCAGCTCTTCATCCTGCGCCGCCGCATGGAGAAGGCGGCGACCGCCGACAACATCGCGGAGTTCTACGTCTGCTCGCTGTCGTGCCGCTCGGTGATCTACAAGGGCATGTTCCTGGCCGAGCATCTGTCGGCCTTCTATCCCGACCTGCTCGACGAGCGCTTCACCTCGCGCTTCGCGATCTTCCACCAGCGCTACTCGACCAACACCTTTCCGCAGTGGAAGCTGGCGCAGCCGTTCCGCGTGCTGGCGCACAACGGCGAGATCAACACCATCCTGGGCAACGTCAACTGGATGAAGAGCCACGAGGCGCGCCTCGAGCACGAGAGCTTCGGCCGCGCCATCGAGGATCTGAAGCCGATCATCCAACCCGGCGCCTCGGACTCCTCCGCGCTCGACAATGTCTTCGAGCTTCTGGTGCGCGGCCATCGCAACCTGCCGATGGTCAAGTGCATGATGATTCCGGAGGCCTCGTCGTTCAACCCGAACATCCCGCCCAAGCACCGCGCCATGTACAACTACGTGAACGGCGTCATGGAGCCGTGGGACGGGCCGGCCGCCATCGCCGCCGTCGCCGGCAAGTGGGCGCTGGTCGGACTCGACCGCAATGGCCTGCGGCCGATGCGTTTCGTGCGCACCACCGACGAGCTGCTGATCGCGGGCTCCGAAGCCGGCATGGTGCCGCAGGACGAGGCCAAAATCGTCGAGAAGGGCCGCCTCGGCCCCGGCGAGATGCTGGCCGTCGATATGGACCAGCCGCTGCTCTACAAGGACCGCGAGCTGAAGGACATGCTGGCCGACACGCACGACTATGCGAACTGGATCGGCCGCACCGTCGAGCTCGATTCCCTGATCAAGCAGGACAGTCCGCACGGCGAGCACTTCCCAGCCGACGAGCTGCGCCGCCGCCAGTTCGCCGCCGGCTGGTCGATCGAGGATCTCGAGATGATCCTCCACCCGATGGTCGAGGACGCCAAGGAAGCCGTGGGCTCGATGGGCGACGACGCGCCGCTCGCGGTGCTGTCGGACACCTATCGCGGCATGCATCACTATTTTCGGCAGAACTTCAGCCAGGTGACGAACCCGCCGATCGATTCCCTGCGCGAGCGCAACGTCATGACCTTGCGCACACGGCTGGGCAACCTCGGCAACATCCTCGATGAATCGCCCGAGCAGAGCGAAATGCTGTCGCTGCAGTCGCCGATCGTGCTCAACGCGGAATTCGAGGCGATGCGCCGGTACATGGGCGATACGGCCTGCCGCATCGACTGCTCGTTTGATCCGAAGGGCGGCCTCGACGCCATGCGCCAGGCCTTCGACCGGATCTGCAGGGAGGCCGAGGAAGGCGTGCGTTCGGGCTGTCTGCACGTCGTGCTGACCGACGCCAACATCGACGCCGACCGCGCCGCCCTGCCGATGATCCTGGCGGCGGGCTGCGTGCACTCCTATCTGGTGCGCCAGTCGCTGCGTACCTTCACGTCGCTGAACGTGCGCTCGGGCGAGTGCCTGGACGTGCACTATGCTGCCGTCATCATCGGCGTCGGCGCCACCTCGGTGAACCCCTATCTCGCCGAGGAGACGATCGCGGCCCGCCACGCGCGAGGCCTGTTCGGCAAGCTGACGCTCGGCCAGTGCCTCGCGAACTACAAGAAGGCGCTCGACGAGGGCCTGCTCAAGACCATGTCCAAGATGGGCATCTCGGTGCTGTCGTCGTATCGCGGCGGCTGCAACTTCGAAGCCGTCGGCCTGTCGCGCTCGCTGGTGCAGGAGTTCTTCCCCGGCATGCCCTCGCGCATCTCGGGCATTGGGCTGCGCGGCGTGCAGGAGAAGATCGCGCTGCAGCACGCGCGCGCCTTCGACGAGGAGGTGATCGCGCTGCCGATCGGAGGGTTCTACAAGACGCGGCGCGGTGGCGACCGGCACAATTTCGAGGGCAACCTCATCCACATGCTGCAGGACGCGGTGAACACCGAGTCCTATGCCAAGTTCCGGAAGTACAGCGAGACCGTGCGCGGCCTGCCGCCGATCAACCTGCGCGACCTGCTCGACTTCAAGACCGACCGCAAGCCGGTCGCGCTCGACGAGGTCGAATCGATCACCGAGCTGCGCAAGCGCCTGGTGGCGCCGGGCATCTCGCTGGGTGCGCTCGGCCCCGAGGCGCATGAGACGCTGTCGATCGCCATGAACCGGATCGGCGCCAAGTCCGATTCGGGCGAAGGCGGCGAGGATCCGGCGCGCCATATCGCCCGCCCCAACGGCGACAACGCCTCCTCGGCCATCAAGCAGGTGGCCTCGGGACGGTTCGGCGTGACGGCGGAGTATCTCAACAACTGCCGCGAGCTCGAGATCAAGGTGGCGCAGGGCGCCAAGCCCGGCGAAGGCGGCCAGCTTCCCGGCCTCAAGGTCAGCGAGATGATCGCGAAGCTGCGTCACTCGACGCCGGGCGTGACCCTGATCAGCCCGCCGCCTCATCACGACATCTATTCGATCGAGGACCTGGCGCAGTTGATCTACGACCTGAAGCAGATCAACCCGGAAGCGCGCGTGACCGTGAAGCTGGTCGCGCGCTCGGGCATCGGCACCATCGCGGCAGGCGTCGCCAAGGCCAAGGCCGACACGATCCTGGTGTCGGGCCACAGCGGCGGCACCGGCGCCAGCCCGCAGAGCTCGATCAAGTACGCGGGTATTCCGTGGGAGATGGGCCTCTCCGAAACCCACCAGGTGCTGACGCTCAATCGCCTGCGCGATAAAGTCCTGCTGCGCACCGACGGCGGTCTCAAGACCGGCCGCGACGTGGTGATCGCGGCCATGCTGGGGGCCGAAGAATACGGCATCGGCACCGCCTCGCTGATCGCCATGGGCTGCATCATGGTGCGCCAGTGCCACTCCAATACCTGCCCGGTCGGCGTGTGCACCCAGGATCCGAAGCTGCGCGCCAAATTCGGGGGCAGCCCCGAGAAGGTCGTGAACCTGTTCAGCTTCATCGCCGAAGAGGTACGCGAAATCCTGGCGCAGCTGGGCTACCGCTCGCTGACCGAGATCGTCGGCCGCTCCGACCTGCTGCGGCAGGTGAGCCGAGGCGCGCGCTACCTCGACGATCTCGACCTGTCGCCGCTCTTGACCCGCGCCGACGGCGGCTCGGGCGCCGTGCACTCGACAGTCAAGGGCCGCAACGAGGTGCCGGACACGCTCGACGCGCAGATGATCCGCGACGCCCAGCCGCTATTCACGCACCGCGAGAAGATGCAACTGCAGTACAGCGTGCGCAACACGCACCGCGCGGTCGGCACGCGGCTCTCCGCGATGATCACGCGCAAGTACGGCATGGCGGGTCTGCAGCCCGACACGGTGACCGTGCGCCTGCGCGGCAGTGCCGGCCAGTCGCTCGGCGCCTTCGCCGTGCGCGGCGTGAAGCTCGAAGTGTTCGGCGATGCCAACGATTATGTCGGCAAGGGCCTGTCGGGCGGCACGATCGTGGTGAAGCCCACGATTTCCAGCCCGCTGGTGCCCGAGCACAACGCCATCATTGGCAACACGGTCCTGTACGGCGCGACGGCGGGCAAGCTGTTCGCTTCGGGTACCGCGGGCGAGCGCTTCGCCGTGCGCAACTCGGGCGCCGATGCGGTGGTCGAGGGGCTGGGCTCGAACGGCTGCGAGTACATGACCGGCGGTACCGCCGTCATCCTGGGCACGGTCGGCATCAATTTCGGCGCCGGCATGACCGGCGGCATGGCCTTCGTCTACGACCCGCAGGATGTCTTCAAGATGAAGGTCAATCCCGAGACCGTGGTATGGCAACGGATCGATCATCCGCACTGGGACCATGCGCTGAAGGCGATGGTCGAGGAGCACGTGGCCGAGACCAGGTCGCCGCTGGGCGCCCGCCTGCTGAACGACTGGGATCGCGAGGTCGAGAAGTTCTGGCAGATCGTTCCGAAGGAAATGCTGCAGCGCCTGCCGCAGCCGCTGTCGTCGGAAAAAGCAAAAATAGCTTAGAGAATCATAGGGACCGCGGGCGTCCCGCCCGCTCAAGGCGCATCTGAATGCGCCGAATCATGAGCGGGCGGGACGCCCGCGGTCCGGAAGAGCATGACAGTCAGATCAACCCCTCTCGTAACGCGCGTCGCGTGGTTGCAACTCGCGGCCACGATCGTGCTGTTCGGCCTGACCTGGCCGGTGATGAAGATCGGCCTGGCGGCGGGCACGCCGGTGTGGCTGGCGGCGGGAAGGGCCACCACGTCCGCCGCGACAGCCTTCGTGCTGCTGGCGGCGCTTGGCCGCCTGTCGTGGCCGCATCGCGACGACTGGCCGGTGATCCTGTCGGTAGGTGGCCTGCAGCTCTCCTGCTTCTTTGCGCTGGCCAACCTCGGCGTGCAGAGCCTGCCCGCCGGACGCTCGGGCGTGCTGGCCTATACGACGATGCTTTGGATGGTGCCGTTGTCGTTCCTCGCTGGCGAGAAGGTGGGCTGGCACGCCTTCGCGGGCGCGGCGTTGGGCGTCGCCGAAATCGTGGTACTGGCCGATCCGGCGCGCTTCGACTGGCACAATCGCTCGATCGTGCTGGGGCACGTCTATCTCCTGACGGCGGGCTTCACCTGGGCGATCGCCATGCTGCACACGCGCCGCCACAAGTGGAAAGGCACGCCACTCGATGCGCTGCCCTGGCAGATGAGCGTGGCGACGGTGATCCTCCTGGTTCTGGCCGTGGTGCTCGAGCCGCACGGCTATCTCGAGCCGGACAAGTGGCAGCTATGGGTCGCGCTGATCTACATCGGCGTGATCGCCGGACCCACTGCCACCTGGGCCGCCGTCTCGGTGACGCGCGCCCTGCCGCCGATCACCAGCTCACTGGGCATGCTGGGCGTGCCGCTGCTCGGCATCGCCACGTCGGTCGTGCTGGTCGACGAGCCGATCACGCTACCGCTCGCCATCGGCACGGCGCTGGTGCTCGCCGGCATGGCGATCGTCATCCTGGACAGGTCGAAATAGTCAGACGATCGCCGCTTTGGTCCACAGTTGCCGTGCCTCGCCATCGGGATCGACCACGAGTTGGCAGGTGTCGTTGAAGAGCATCGTGTTGCGATGCTCGGCCGAATAAGCGGGCCACGCCGGGAGCGACGGGTTGGCGGGGTTGCCAGTACGCGCAAACGTCGCCCAGGTCTTTGAGACCTTGTCGGCGAGATCCTGTGCGCCGGGCTTCTGATGCTGCGCGCCGATCACCGAAAGCGTGTCGAAGACGAACGGCACTTCCATGGAATGCGGCGCCCTCAGCCGTCCTTCGTAGGCCGGCGTCTCCCAGTCGAAGCGATACATCCAGACCGAGGCCTTGCCGCGCGCCGCCTTGCGCTCGCCCAGCATCATCGAGCGCACCTCGAAGTTCGAGCCGGTCGTCATGAACAGCAGCCGGTCGGTCGGCGACGCCTGCGGATAGTGCTGCTTGTAATAGGCCAGTAGCCCATCGGCCTTGTCGCCGGCCAGCGCCTTGATGCGCCTGGCGAGCTCATCCTCGGAGATGGTGCGGTTCCACACCGCATCGTCGGGCGCGAGGAAGATCGATGATTCCGTGCGGGTGCCGCCGATCATCAGCGGGATGTCGTCCGACAGGGCGGTCGCCGCGGGATCGAACGGATGTGCCGGCAGCGTACGGCCGCCGATGACCGGCCCGAAATTGTAGCGGTCGAGCAGCGGATGGCGCGGCTTCGGCAGCGCTTTCTGAGCCGGCACGATCGCTTCCTGCAGCTTCGCGATCGGCAGCGCCTGCAAGTCATCGAGCTTGTCGGGCCCCAATCCGAGGTACTTCAGCACCGCATCGGCCAGTTGGGTCGTGCGCTCGCGCTCGGCGAAGCACACGCTGGCGCCGCTCTCGATGATCGCCTTGTGGAACAGGCCCTTCGCAGCCGGCATGGCGAGCAGCGCGCTCACCTTTCCGCCGCCACCGGACTGGCCGAAGATGGTGACGTTGCCGGGATCGCCGCCGAAGCGCGCCGCATGATCGCGCACCCATTGGAGCGCCGCCACCAGATCGAGCACGCCGACATTGCCGGATTGGGAGAACCTCTCCTGGCCGAAACCCGACAGATCGAGATGGCCGAAGACGTTGAGCCGATGGTTGACGGCGACCACCACGACGTCGTTGCGCCGGGCGAGGTTGGTGCTGTCGTAGCGCGGCGAATTGGCCGAGCCGTAGGAGAAGGCGCCGCCATGCAGCCAGACCATGACCGGTCGCTTCGCCGTGTCGAGCCCGGGTGTCCAGACATGGAGCGTCAGGCAATCCTCGCCGACCGGCAACGTATCGATCGGTCCCCAGACATGGGCCAGCTCCGGCCGCTGCGCGCTACCGGGTGCCTGTGGCGAGCGGCCGGCATAGGCGATCGTGTCGCGCACACCGGTCCAGGGATCCGGCGCGCGTGGCGGCATGAAGCGGTTCTCGCCGGCAGTCGATGCGCCGTAGGGAATCCCCTTGAAGACCTGCACGCCGCCCGTCGCGACGCCGCGGATCCTGCCATGGGCGGTGGTTACCTCGGGCGATGCGTCCGCCTTCGCGGAGGTGCCGCCGACACTTGCTGCAACAAGTCCCAATGAAGCCCCCAATACGGTTCGACGGTTTGGCACGGCGGTCTCCTCCAAGGCTTATTTTTCGCAATCTTGATCCTCTCCGGCGCCAAATGCACTAGTCTCCGGCTGATGAAGAATTGGGGCACCATGAGCCGCGCCGAGCGCGATGCGGCGTACAACAACAGCGACGCGGTGAAGAACAGCCCGGCGCTCAACGAAGAGCGCATCGCGGCATCGGCTGCGTTCCGCAAGGCGCATCCCGAGCACCTCGACCTCGCCTACGGGCCGAAAGAGCGCAACAGCTGGGACCTGTTCCCCGCCAAGGATCCCAATGCGCCCTGCCTGGTGTTCATCCATGGCGGATACTGGCAGCGCAATTCCAAGGACCAGTTCGCGAGTCTGATCGCGGGCGTCTACGCGCGCGGCTGGTCAGCCGCCTTGCCGGGCTACACCCTGGCGCCGGACGCCACGCTCAGCGAGATCGTCGATGAGATCAATGTGGCGCTGGATTGGCTGGGAGCCAACGGCGCCAGGCATGGCATCGGCGGCAAGGTCGTGCTGTCGGGCTGGTCGGCCGGCGGACATCTGACGGCGCAATGCCTCGGTCACCGGAGGGTGAGCGCCGGCCTGTCGGTGTCGGGCGTGTTCGAACTGGGACCGATCCGCGACACCTATCTCAACGACAAGATGCAGTTCACCGAGGCCGAACTCGTGTCGCTTTCACCGCTGCGCCTGCCGATGGTGAAGAAGCCGCTGATCATTGCCTACGGCACGGCCGAGCTGCCGCCGCTGGTCGACGATTCGCGGAAATTGCACTACCGGCGCGCCGCCGAGCATCTGCCCGGCGCGCTGATCCCGGTGGCCGGCGCCAACCACTTCACCATCCTGCCCGCACTGCGCGACGCCGATGGCGAGCTGACCAGGCAGTTGACCCTTCTGCCTCTGTAGATTGGCACGCGAGTTGCGAGTCCTCCCTTTCCAAGGGAGGCTTCAATGATCCAACGTCGTCGACTGCTCGCCAGCGCGGGCTTTGCCGCCAGCCTGCTCGCTGCGCCCACCATCGTGCGTGCACAGGGCACGACCGTGAAGATGGGCTCGTTGCGCCTCGTCCATTCGATGCCGCCCTACTTCTACGAGAAGTTCGCGCCGGCCGGGACGAAGATCGAAGTGATCGTTTTCGACAGCCCGACCGACGGCAAGAATGCCGTGGTCACCAAGTCGGTGGATTTCGGCACCTTCGGCATTGCCGCCGGTATTCTCGGCGCCGCGGCAGGCGAGCCCGTCATGGTCGTGGGCTCGATGTGCAACAAGGGCATGGGCGTCATCTCCAAGGCCGGCTCCGACGTGAAGTCGATCAAGGATCTGAAAGGCAAGAAGATCGGCATCTGGCCGGGCTCGACGCAGGAAGTCTTCATCCTGGAGCGCCTGAAGATGGAAGGCATGTCGATCAAGGACGTGACAGCCGTGCGCGTGCCGTTCGGGGAAATGCCGACCATGCTCCAGCGCGGCGATATCGACGCCTATGTCGGCGCCGAGCCGGCGCCAGGCCTCTCGATTTCCTCCGGGGTCGGGCAGCTCGTCGAGTATCCCTATTCGACCGCCATGGGCGGGCTGAACATGATCTTCGCCACGCATGAAGACACCGCGACCAAGAATCCGGACCTGGTGCGGGCCATGCTCAAGACCCACCGGCAGGCTGTCGAGTTCATGTCGGCCAATACGCCGGCGGTGGTCGATGCCTCGGTGCAGAAGCTCGGTGCCAACCGCGCCGCCGTGCAGCAGGCCCTCGATGCCCACAATGTCGAGTACATCTGGAAGCTCGACGCCAAGGTCGAGAGCCAGGCCAGGACCTATGCCCAGCACATGCTGGACCTCAAGCAGATCCGTGCACTGCCGAAGTTCGAGACCTTCCTCAACCCGAAATTCTCGAACGAACTCGCCGCCGCCTGATCCGCGATGACGATCTGGCGCCGCCTCAAGCCCGTGGCGCTCGCGCTGATCGTGCCGTCGCTCCTGCTGGCCTTCTGGCAGGTCGCAACGACGAATCGCTGGACCATGCTGATCCCGACCCCTTACCAGGTCGGCGAGTACATGATCGATTTTGCGGTGGGCGGCATCTATGACGATGCCTACTCCGCCACCCTGCTGACGCATCTGCTGGCGTCGATGAGCCGGGTCTACGGCGGCTTCGCGCTGGCGGCGCTCTTTGCGCTACCGATCGGGCTTCTGATCGGCCGCCTGCCGATCGCGCGCATGCTGCTCGATCCGTTCCTGCAGTTGATGCGGCCCGTTCCGGTGACGGCGTGGCTGCCGCTGTCGATGATCCTGTTCGGGTTGGGTGCCAAGTCGGCCTTCGCGCTGGTCTGCCTTGGCGCCTTCTACCCGATCCTGCTCAACACGATCTTCGGCGTACGCGCCGTCGATCCCAAGCTGTTCGAAGCCGCCTCCATGCTGGGCTGTCGCGGCAATGCGCAGTTCTACAAGGTCGTGCTGCCGGCCGCCGTGCCGTCGATCTTCACCGGGCTGCGCCTCGGTCTCGGTCTCGCCTGGTTCGTGATCGTGGTCGGCGAGATGACCGGTGTGCCGCAGGGCCTGGGCGCGGTGATCATGGACGGCCGCACCCTGTCGCGCACCGAGCTGGTGATCTGCGGCATGATCGTGATCGGCGTTGCGGGCTATCTCTCGGATCGCGTGGTCGTGGCGATCGGCAATCGCCTGCTGCGGTGGAGTCCCAACAATCATGGCTGAGCAGCCGATCATCGAGATCAGGGATGTTTCCAAGATCTTCAAGCTGCAGGACCAGACGATCAACGCGCTGTCCGGCGCCAACCTCACGATCCACAAGGGCGAGTTCATCTGTCTGATCGGCGCGTCGGGCTGCGGCAAATCCACTTTGCTGCGCATCATGGCGGGCTTCGAGCAACCCTCGTCGGGCGAGGCGCTGATGTGGAGCAGGCCGATCGATGGCCCCGAGCCCAGCCGCGGCATGGTGTTTCAGGACTACGCGCTGTTCCCCTGGCTGTCGGTCCGCGACAACATCGCCTTCGGGCCGATCGCGCGCAGCCTGTCGAGTGGCGAGGTCAAGGCGACCGTCGACAAGTTCATCGATCTCGTGGGCCTGCAGAAATTCGCGGCAGCCTATCCACACCAGCTCTCGGGCGGCATGAAGCAGCGGGTCGCGATCGCCCGCGTGCTCGCCAACGACGCCGAGCTCGTGCTGATGGACGAGCCGTTCGGCGCGCTCGATGCGATGACGCGCGAACGGTTGCAGGACGAGCTGCTCGAGATCTGGGAGCGCACGAAGCTCACCGTCGTGTTCGTCACGCACTCGGTTGAGGAAGCGATCTTCCTGGCGGGCCGCGTCGTCGTGATGACGCCCGGCCCCGGCCGCATCGAGAGCGACAATGCGCTCGCCCTGCCGCGTCCCCGCGACGTGGCAAGCCCGGAATTCAACGATATCCGCCGCGTGCTGGGCGCCAAGCTGCACAGTCACCACAGCAAGGTTGCTTCCGCTTAGCTCTCCTCCCCATTCAAATGGGGAGGTGCCCCCGTAATCGGGGGCGGAGGGGTCATGCGCGGGTACAGACCGGGTAGATAGGTAACAGAATAGACCGGGAGGATGGGTGACAGGTTTCACTGTGGGCGGGAGGACCGCCGATGCCGTGGAAGGAAACCTGTTGCATGGACGAGCGGATGAAGTTCGTGGCGGCGTGGCTGGAAGGCGAGGAAAGCCGTGCTGCGCTTTGTCGACGGTTCGGGATCAGTCGGAAGACGGGCTACAAGTGGTGGGAACGGTATGCTGCCGATCCGTCGACTGGATTGTCCGACCGTTCGCACGCGCCGCTTTGTGTGCCTCACAGGCTATCGGGTGAGCTTGCCGTGCCGATCCTGGAAGTACGGCACGCGCATCCGAGCTGGGGTCCGCGCAAGCTGCGGGCGGTATTGATGGAGCGCTGGCCCGAGCGTTCGTGGCCTGCGGCGAGCACGATCGGCGACCTTCTCAGGCGCGAGGGGTTGGTGAACCCTCGCCGCCGCCGTCGTCTCCCGCTTGGCCAGAGCGCGCCCTTCGGGGCGATCGCGGAGGCCAACGACACCTGGTGCATGGACTTCAAGGGGTGGTTCCGGACCGGCGACGGCCGGCGCTGCGATCCGTTGACGGTGAGCGATGCCCACAGCCGCTATCTGCTGGCTTGCCGGATCGTGCCGCCAACGATCGCCGGCGTCTGGCCGGTTATTGACCGTCTGTTGCACGATCACGGATTGCCCGGTGCCATCCGAAGCGACAATGGGGTGCCGTTCAGCAGCACTGGCGCGGGTGGATTGAGTTGGCTGTCGGTGCACTGGCTGAAGCTCGGCATCCGCCTGGAGCGGATCGAGCCGGGGTGTCCGCAACAGAACGGCCGGCACGAACGGTTCCACCGCACGCTCAAGGCCGAGACGACGAAGCCACCGGCAGCCACCTTGGCGGCTCAGCAGGTTCGCTTCGACGAGTTCCTCTCCCTCTACAACCAGGAGCGTCCGCATGAAGCCTTGGGCCAGATTCCACCCGCCAGGGTCTGGCGCCCCAGCCCGAGGTCTTACCCATCGCACCTCGAGGATCCGATCTACGATCATCGCCATGTCGTGCGCCGCGTGCGCTCCACCGGCGAGATCAGGTGGCAGGGCGAACTCGTCTTCCTCAGCGAAGCTTTGGTCGGCGAGATCGTCGGCCTCAGACAACTCGATGACGGCAACTGGATCGTCCGCTTCGCTACCCTCGACATCGGTGCGATCGAGCGCAAAACCATGAAACTGAGACGCTTCACGGCGCCCCGGCCGGGGCGCCGTGAAGCGGCAAACGCAACCAAACCTGTCACCCATCACGCCGGTCTGTAGTGTTACCAATCAGCCCGGTTGCTCAGCCGCAGGCGTCGCTGTTGCCTATGACCCCTCCGTCGCCGTATGACGGCGACACCTCCCCATCTGAATGGGGAGGCAAGATCTGGGGAACGATGGCGAACAAGGTCTACAAGGATGCGAAGGCGGCGCTCGAAGGCGTCCTGAAGGACGGCCAGATGCTGATGTGCGGCGGCTTCGGGCTGGTCGGCATCCCCGACAAGCTCATTCGTGCCGTGCGCGACTCGGGCGTCAAAAATCTGACTTGCGTCAGCAATAATGCCGGCATCGACGGCGCGGGCCTGGGCCTGCTGCTCGAGACCGGGCAGATCAAGAAGATGATCTCGTCCTACGTCGGCGAGAACAAGACCTTCGCCCAGCTCTACCTCGCCGGAAAGCTCGAGCTCGAGTTCAATCCGCAGGGCACCCTGGCCGAGCGGGTGCGCGCCGGCGGCGCGGGTATCCCGGCCTTCTACACGAAGACCGGCGTCGGCACGCTGGTCGCCGAGGGCAAGGAGATCAAGAGCTTCGACGGCGAGGACTATGTGATGGAGCGCGGCCTGTTCGGCGACGTCGCGCTGGTAAAGGCGTGGAAGGGCGACAAGTCGGGCAACCTCGTCTATCGCAAGGCCGCGCGGAACTTCAATCCGATGATGGCGACGGCCGCGAAGATGTGCGTCGCCGAAGTCGAGGAACTGGTCGAAGTGGGCAAGCTCGATCCCGATCACATCCACACACCGGCCGTCTTCGTGAAGCGCATCTTCTGCGGCGCGCCCTACGACAAGCAGATCGAACAGCGCACCATTCGCAAGGCTTGAGGAGAAGCATCATGGCCTGGACCCGCGATCAGATGGCGGCGCGCGCCGCCAAGGAACTGAAGGACGGCTTCTACGTGAACCTCGGCATCGGCATCCCGACCCTGGTGTCGAACTACGTGCCGGAAACCGTCGACATCACCTTGCAGAGCGAGAACGGCATGCTGGGCGTCGGGCCCTTCCCGTTCGACAACGAGGTCGACGCCGACATCATCAACGCCGGCAAGCAGACCGTGACCGAGGTGAAGGGCACGTCCTACTTCAGCTCGGCCGATTCCTTCGCCATGATCCGCGGCGGCCACATCGATCTCTCCATCCTGGGCGCCATGGAAGTGGCCGAGAACGGCGACCTCGCCAACTGGATGATCCCCGGCAAGATGGTCAAGGGCATGGGCGGCGCGATGGACCTCGTCGCCGGCGTGAAGAGGGTCATCGTCACCATGGAGCATGTCTCCAAGGACGGAGCGTCGAAGCTGCTGGCCGAGTGCACCCTGCCGCTGACCGGCCGGCGGGTGGTCGACATGGTGATCAGCGAGCTGGGCGTCTTCGGCGTCGACAAGAAGGGCAACGGTGGCGTGACCCTGCTTCAACTCGCCGACGGCGTGAGCGTCGACGAGGTGAAGGCCAAGACCAAGGCCAAGCTCGCGATCAGCGCGGAACTCAAGGTCGCCTAAATGTCGTTCTGAGCGCAGCGAAGGACCTCACCGAACGATCAGACACTGACAGCTGTCACCGAGTACGTAGCAAGCGCCAGATCCTTCGGCTTCGCCTCAGGATGACAGGCGTCCAACGACGCCTGTCACCACTTGGCGAGGTACTGCCTGAGCGGCTCCGCGCCGGGATTGGTGAACTTGCGATCCAGGATCGCGCGCGTCGTGGCGCCGGGCCCGTAGTAGAGCGCGTTCCAGTCGTTGTCGGCATCGAGGTACGAGCCTTCGATCGAGGCGCCGGCGAACAGGCCGGTGGAACTCGAGAAGGCCACGATGTCGGCGCCGCCTGCCGCCGTCGTGGCGCCCTCGACGCCCGCGCCGACCGCGACCATGGTGACCCCGGCCTCGGCGCCGAACTTGAACTTGCTGCTCAACAGGGCGTTCAGGCCCTTGTCCGTCAGCACGATGAACACGATCTCCGAGACCTTGCCGCCGACCTGGAAGCCCAGGCTGCCCGAACCCATGCCGTAGAAGGCGGGATAGCTCCAGTTGCCGGGTCCGTTGCGCGTCAGCAGCGTGCCGCGGCCGCCGGCCGCGCCGATGATGAAGCCGCCCTGGACGAGTTCGGGAATGATCAGCACGGCCTTGGACTTGGGCATCAATTTCAGCGCATCGGGATAGTCCCTGCCGCTCAACACCTTGCGACTCGAACTCGAGGCACTGGTCGACCAGCGACTGCCGCCGGGCGTCGGCCAGGGACGGTGTTGCGGCGAGGAAAGGACTGGCGAATAGGGTAGCGGCGCCCGCGAGGAGGGTCCGACGATCGAGCTTCATACTCTGCTCCTTGTTTGGCAGCCGGCGCCCGATCGAGGGGGAACGACGCTCTTTTGGCTGCGGTTGGCGATTATATCATGTTTCGCGGCGGAAATGCGGCGTTCACGGCCTTGCTGCCGGCCGATCCTTGAGGAGCAGCGGCAGGCCCGCCGTCATCAGGATCACCCGATCGGCGCGTTCGGCCATGCGCATGTTGAGCCGGCCCTGGGCATCGCGGAAGGCGCGGCCGAGCGGCGTCTCGGGCACGATGCCGAGGCCCACCTCGTTGCTCACGAATACGACGGGCGCGGCGTAGTTCTCGAGCGCACGCTCCAGCTCGTCCGCAGCTTCGTCGAGGTCGCGGCCGGCATGCATCAGGTTGGACAGCCACAGCGTCAGGCAATCGACCAGCACCGGGCGCCCGGCGACGGCATTGGCGAGCAGCGCCTCGTCGAGCGCCAGCGGCGCCTCGATCGTCGACCAATGGGCGCCGCGCCGCGCGCGGTGCGCCATGATGCGGGTCGCCATCTCGACGTCGCCCGCCTCGGCCGTCGCGATATAGAGCGCGGGCCGCGGCGCCCCACCGAACAGCGTGCCGGTCGCCAGCCGCTCGGCGTGGGTGCTCTTGCCCGACCGCGCGCCGCCCAGGACGAGGCAGACCGGCGGCAGCGGGAACGACGGCGCATGCTCCATCAGTGCTGCGCCGCGCTCACCAGCCAGCAGGCCGCGTCGAGCTTCACGCCATCCGCCGTCGCATGCGGCGCGAGCGCCTCGGCGATCGCGGCCTTGGCCTTGCCGACCTGCTCCGGCGTCGCCTCGCCGAACAGGCGCGCCAGCGGGCCGAACTTGCCGAGATTGTCGATCGTATCCGGCACGTCCTTGCCTATCAGGTTGGGCCGATCGACCTTCTCGAACGACGGTGTGCCAAACCCCGCCGCCTTGAGGATCCGCTCGACCCGCGCGCGATCGCCGAAAGCATACTGGCCGGGATCTTCCGGTCCCGGCCGCTCGAACGGCGGCAGATGCGGTGCGGCAGCGCGCATCGGCACGAGACCCCACGGGTTTTCCTGCGGCGTGCGCCAGCAGATGAAGACCAGCCGGCCGTTGGGTTTGAGCGCGCGCTGCAGGTTCTTGAAGGCAACCACAGGGTCGGCGAAGAACATCACGCCGAAGCGCGAGAAGACGAGATCGAAGGTCGCAGGATCGAACGGATAGGTCGTTGCATCGCTGACGACGAACGTCGCATTGAGGAGCTTCTGCGCCCGCGCTGCGCCCACCAGCGTCTCCGAAATATCGACGCCCAGCACATGACCTTCGGGACCGACCGCCGCGGCGAGCTGGCCCGTCGTGGTGCCGGTACCGCAGCCGACGTCGAGCACCTTCTCGCGCGGCTTGGCGGCCGCCGCGGCCAGTGCGGCGTCGCCGAAGCCCGCGATGCTTTTCTGGATGCGGTCGTAGGATGCCAGCCACATCTTGCCGCCCTTGTCGTTCCAGAAGGCGGCCTGGTCGGACGCAAGCTCTGCGGTGCTCTTCATGCCTTGCTGCCTCCGCCATGCGCGTGCGCGATCTCGCGCGGCATGTAGTTGGTGAAGACGACCTTCCAGGCATGCGCCGGATCGGCCTTCTCGAAATGCTCGATCAGGGTCACCGAGACATTGTCGATCTCGAAGCGCACCGCGGCCTCGGGATGCATGTTGAAAGCGTGCGCGAGGGCGGCGCGGATCGTGCCGCCATGCGCCGTCGCCACGATGTCGCGGCCGCGATATTTCCCGGTCACCCGCTCGATCGAGCGCACGGTGCGGTCGCGCAGGTCGGTGAAGCTCTCGCCGCCCGGCGGCCGGAACGCCGGCGGCGCCAGCCAGAAGAGATGGCCGTTGCCGGGTTTCTCTGAAATCTCGCCATAGGTGAGGCCCTGCCATTCGCCGAACGACTGCTCGGCAAGATCGGGATCGATCACGATCTCGCCGAACTTGGCGCCGGCCTTGCCGAGATGCTCGGCAGTCTTGCGCGCGCGCAGCAGGTTCGAGGAATACCAGACCGCGCCGCTCGGCAGCAGCTTTGCCTGGTGCCTGAACAAGGCCTCGTTGCTCACGTCGCAATCCTTGTCGAACTGGCCATAGCAGCGGCCTTCCGGATTGGGGACCGGCGCATGCCGCACCCACCACCAGCGCGTGACCGATCCTGTATCTTTGGGCGCGACCGCCATGCTCACTCCTCGACAAAAAAAGTTCAGGGCGCGATGAAGAGGGTGACCATCACGAGGAAGACGATCTCCGCCTTCTGCTCGAGCGCACCCAAGGTGTCGCCGGTATAGCCGCCGATCCTCGCGGCGATCCAGCGCGCACCGAACCAGGTCGTGGCCATCACCGCGAGCGGCGCCAGGATCGCGACGAAAACGCCGTGGCCGACCAGCAGCACGAACGCGATCGCCGCACCGATTCCGACGGTGAGCCAGACATCGTTGTCGTGGGGCTTGCCCGCGAGCGCGCCGAGCCCGTCCTCGCGGACGGGAGGAAAAGCCAACAGCGGATAGGCCAGCACCGCGCGCGACATCGCATGGGTCGCAATCAGGATCGCCAGGCCGGTCGAGCCGCCGAACGGCGCCAGGCACGCCACCTTGATCAGCACCGTAAGCGCCAGCGCCAATACGCCAAACGTGCCGTTGCGGCTGTCGCGCATGATCTCGAGGCGGCGCGGAGTCTCGAGCGCATGCGGGCCCAGCCCGTCCGCCGTGTCGGCCAGTCCGTCTTCGTGCAAGGCGCGCGTGATCAGCACTGACGCACCGACGGCGAGCGCTGCCGCCAGCCAGCCGGGGCCGCCGATGCCGCGCACGATCGCGAACACCAGGCCCGCGGCCAGGCCGACGCCGGCGCCCACGAACGGCAGGACGGGCAGCACGTCGGCCAGTGGCCAGCGCGGCGCGCTGCCGTCGGTCAGCTTCACGCCGGTGAAGAAGGAGGCCTGCTCCTTGAAGGCCTGAAGCCATTCGTCGAACGACGACGGACGGCCGCCGGGGGAGTCGGTGTGAAGGTCGTTGGGACTGGTCATGGTGGGGCAAATATAGGAGGTTCCCGGCCACTATGAACGCCCCAACACCTGCTTCTTTCGACGAAATGCGCGGCATCCTGCGCGCGCTGCCGGGACCCGACCAGGCCGCGCAGACCAAGGTGCTGCAGCGCCAGGCCGAGCTCACCAAGCCGCCAGGGTCGCTCGGACGGCTGGAGGAGATCGCCGAATGGCTGGCCGCCTGGCAGGGCCGCGCCGAGCCCCGGGTCGAACGCCCGCGCATCGCCGTCTTCGCCGGCGCCCACGGCGTGGCGCGCCGCGGCGTCTCGGCCTATCCGCCGGAGGTGACGGCACAGATGGTGAAGAACTTCCTCGACGGCGGAGCCGCGATCAACCAGCTCGCCACCGCGATCGACGCCGACCTGCGCATCTACGAACTCGACCTCGACCATCCGACGGAGGATTTCACCCGAGCGCCGGCGATGAGCGAGGCGCGCGCGGCCAACGCCATGAGCTACGGCATGATGGCGGCGGAGCCCGGCCTCGATGTGCTGTGCCTGGGCGAGATGGGCATCGCCAACACGACCGCCGCCGCCGCCCTGTGCGCGGCGCTGTTCGGTGGCAGCGGCGCGGACTGGGCGGGACCCGGCACCGGTGTGAAGGGCGCGGCGCTCGCCGCCAAGATCGCCGTGATCGACGAGGCGTTGGTGCATCACAAGGCGGCAATCGCCGCGCGCGATCCTCTCACCCTGCTGGCGGCCGTCGGCGGTGAGGAACTGGCCGCCATCGCCGGCGCCGTGGTGGCCGCCCGCATGGGCCGCATCCCCGTACTGCTCGACGGCTATGTCTGCACCGCTGCCGCTGCCGTGCTGTTCGCGGCCGACAGGCACGCGCTCGATCACTGCCTGGTCGCGCATCGCTCCGCCGAGCCCGGCCACACGCGGCTGCTCGACCTTATCGGCAAGCGGCCGCTGCTCGATCTCGACATGCGCCTGGGCGAAGGCTCGGGCGCCGCGCTCGCCGTGCCGATCCTCAAGGCCGCCGCCGCCTGTCACAACGGCATGGCGACCTTCGCCTCCGCCGGCGTGAGCGGGAAGGCGTAGTCTTTGCCGGGAGCGCGCCACTCCAGTGGCGCTTCTTTTCCTGGCCGCGCCCCTCGGAAGCCCTCGGGGCAGGCTCCACGCAGTCTTTTCTTCGCGTTGCACGACCACATGACGCGCGATCGGAGTCGCGCGCTCCCAGCAACGATCACACCACCGGAACACGCCGCGCCGCGAGCGCGGCCGGCGAAATGACATCCATGTCGAGCGGCACGCGCCATCTTTCGGTCAGGCGCACGCGCGGCGGCTCGCTGGCGGGCTTCCCGGCGTCGATGACGAAGCCTTCGAAGCCCCTGGTCATGACCTCGTTGCATTTCTGCACGTAGACCGGAAAGCCGCCGATATAGGGCATGAAGACACGCGGACGCCCGGCGATGTTCGCGCCGACGTACCACGAGCTGCAGGTCGACCGGAGCGACACCTTCGACACCTCGTTCACATGCTCGACCCAGTCGTCCTCGGGCTGCTGCAGCGGCTCGATGGTGGCGGCGCCGATGTCGCGCAGGTGGGCGATGCAGTCGGCCATCCAGTCGACATGCTGCTCGATCGCCTGGATCATGCTGGCCAGGACCGACGGGCTGCCCGGTCCGGTGATGGTGAACAGGTTGGGAAAACCCGCCGAGGCGACGCCCAGGTACGCGCGCGGGCCGGCTTTCCACTTCTCGGAAAGGCGAAGGCCGCCCCGGCCGGTGATCCGGATACGATCGTACGAGCCGGTCATGGCGGCAAAGCCCGTGGCGCAGACCACGGCATCGAGCGGATATTCTGTGCCGGCAACCTCTATGCCGCCCGCCGTGAAGCGCTCGATCGGCGTCTTCGACACATCGACCAGCTTCACATGCGGCAGATTGTAGGTCTCGAAATAGCCGGTATCGACACACAGGCGCTTGCAGCCGAAGACGTTGCTGGGACACAGAAGCTCGGCAGTCCGCGGATCCTTGACGATGCCGCGGATTTTGCGCCGGGCGAACTCGGCGATCGTGTCGTTCGCTTCCTTCTCGAACAAGAGGTCGCCGTAGGCCCCGAGGAACGGCAGGCCGCCGCGCTGCCAGGCCGCCTCGTACTCCCGCTCGCGTTCTTCGGGAGCGGCTTCGAGGGCGGGCTTCATGTTGAACGGGAAATAGAAGCCCGTCGGCCGCGCCCGCGCCCGGGCGCGGAGCGCCGGATAGTCGGCCTTGATCGAGTTGCGGTATTCGTCCGTCAGCCTCTCGTTCCACGCCGGCACCGAATAGGTGGCGGTGCGCTGGAACACGGTGAGCGCCGACGCCTGCTCGGCGATCAGCGGAATCGACTGGATGGCCGACGAGCCCGTGCCGATGACGCCGACTCTCTGCCCGGTGAAGTCCACGCCGTCATGCGGCCACTCGCCGGTGTGATAGATGGGGCCGCGGAAGTCTTCCATCCCCCTGAAGGGTGGGCGGTTTGCCGCCGACAGGCAGCCCACGGCCATGATGCAGAAGCGGGCGGCGACCCTGTCGCCGCGGTCGGTCTCGACGCGCCAGCATTTCTCGGCCTCGTCGAAGGTCGCCGCCGTCACCCGCGTGTCGAAGGCGATGTCCCGCCGCAGGTCGAAGCGGTCGGCCACATGATTGGCGTAGGCCAGGATCTCGGGTTGCGGCGCATACTTCTCCGACCAGTCCCATTGCTGATCGAGCTCGGTCGAGAAGGAGAAGGAATACTGCATGCTCTCGACGTCGCAGCGCGCGCCGGGATAGCGGTTCCAGTACCAGGTGCCGCCGACGCCGCTGCCGGCTTCGAAGACCCGGGCGGTGAAGCCAAGACCGCGCAACCGATGCAGCATGTAGAGGCCGGCGAAGCCCGCGCCCACGATGACGGCGTCGAATGTGTCGTGCTTTTCCATACCAGCGTCCATGACCGATCCTAGCCCGTCTTTGCCCGGAATTGCATCGGCGTCGTACCGGTCCAGCGCCTGAACGCCCGCACGAGCGCCGCCGATTCCGAGTAGCCGGTCAGATAGGCAATCTGCTCCAGTCGCAGGTCGGAGTCGCTGAGATACCGCTTCGCCAGGCCGCTGCGGATGTCGTCGAGCAACGCGCTGAAGGTGGTGCCGCGTTCGGCAAGCCGTCGCTCGAGCGTCTTGCTGCTCAAGTTCAACTCGCGGGCTATGTCGTCGAAGTGGAGCGTCCCCCGGGCGAGCCTGTCGATCACCAGCTCGCGTACGTCGTGAAGGATATCCTGCTTCTTCGGCGTCGGGCCAAGGACCTTCTGGCACGCTCGCTCCAGCACCTTGAACAAGCCGCCGTCGGCGCCGATCACCGGCAGGCGCATCGTCTCGGCGTCGTAGATCAAGGCATCCCACTCGGCGTGGAACCTGACCGGGCAGCTCAGGTACTCGGCGTAGGCAACCTTGGCGTTGGGCCGCCCGTGCATGAACTCGGCACGCACCGGCGATATGCGCTTGCGCGTCATGTCCCGGCAGGCCCGCACGATGATCGCCGCCAGGTATTCCGAGTTGTGACGCCGGCCGCGGAGCGCCCGGTCGGTCTCCCTGAAGCGCAGGCTGACGTGCGGTCCGGTGCGGTCGATCTCGATGTCCTCGCCTTCCCCGACGACGTGGAAGTAGCGTTGAAGATTGGTGAGCGCGTCGAGCAGCGTCGGTGAATTGAGAATCAGGAAGCCGAGCAGTCCGCCGTCCCTTGCCTCCTGCGCGGCGCCCAGGCGAAGCCCGTAGCCGGCGTCTCCAAGTGTCGTCGCGGCGCGCTCGATCATGGCGATCACCGCCGCATAGGGTACGCGGTTGTCCGCATCGGACACGTCCGCGCGTCTCAGGCCGACCTCCTGGAGAAGACCATCGGCATTCGTGCCATGCCGGCGCAAATCCGCGACGACCCTGGCCGCCAGCCGCGCATCGATCTTGTGGGATTTGGACATGCGAACTATCGGCTGCGGAAAGCGGACTTGTGCGTGCTCAGCCTAGCATTGACTGCCGCCGACAATCCATTGACCTCGGTCGACTGTCTTCTCGGATCGGTCCGTTGCCGGTCGAGTTCGTTCATCGAACGACCGTCGCCTGGCCATAGGCCGGAGGCGTCTGCACGACCGGCGCCGCGGCGGCGAGAATCTCCCGCCGGTCGCGCGACAGCGGCGGGTAGATGCGCTGGCGGTTGATCGTCTCCTTGGTGCGCTTGGCGACCGCCTGCTGCGCGACGACGTGGCGGTCCCATCCCTCGGTGTAGACCGCGCCCCAGGCGCCGAGGTCGAGGATGGTGGTGTACCAGTCGATCGCCAGCGGCAGCATGGGTTCGCCGAGCAGATCGCAGACCACGTTGTGGCCGGCAAACCGCCCCATCGGCCGCCCGTGCTGGCAGGACATGACGCAGGAACGGGCGCCGTCGATCGCAAACCAGGCCACGTCGCCGGCGGCAAATTCGGCCGCGAGCCCGTCGATCTTCAAACAGGAATTCACCGGCAGGCGGCCGAACCGGTCGCGCACGACCGGAAAGCGGGCGGCAAGCGGGCTTGCTTCCATGCCGGCGCACCAGACCACGGTCGCGGCGTCGATGCGCTCGCCGCCGGCGAGGGTCGCGCCCTCACCGTCCACCGACGCGACCGAAACTCCGGGGCGGGTTTCCACCTGCAGCGCCGCCAGCGCCCCTTCGATGACCGACCGTGCCTCTTCTCCCATGGTCGATCCGATCCGCCCGGACCGGTCGGCAAGGATGACGCGCGGCCGGGCCTGCGGATCGGCCGCCAGCGCCTGACGCAACCGCGCCGGCATCTCCGCCGCCGCCTCGATCCCGGTCAGTCCCGCGCCGATGACCAGCACCGTATCGCGCCCGGCCGAGCGCGGCTTGCGGGCCAGGCCCGAGAGATGGTCGCCGAGACGCATAGCGGCGTCATAGGTGTCGATATCGAAACCATGCTCGCGCAACCCCGGAAGGGGCGGCCGGACCAACCGGCTGCCCAGCGCGAACACCAGCCGGTCATAGGGAAGTTCGAACGACTTTCCTGTCGCGACGCAGGTCACCTTGCGACCGGCAACGTCGAGGTCGGCGACCTCCGCCACCACCAGGCGTACGCCGATCGGATCCAGGACATCGGCCAACGGCACCCGAGTGTCGCTGAGGTCCGCCTCGTAGTTGCGCACCCGGATCGAATGCCACGGCGTGGCATTGACCACCGTCACCTCCACCCGGTCCGGGCCGATCCCGCGCTCATCGAGCGCGCGGGCCGCGCCGATCGCGGACCACAGGCCGGCGAAGCCGGCACCGAGAACCAAAATGCGTTGCATGCCACTTTCCTCGTCGATCCCGCTGGCGCTGTCGACCGTCTCCTAACCCGTTTGGCACACTGCCGACACTTAAGTGAAGACTGTCATCCCGAGAGTGCAGATTGTCATCCCGAGTCGCGCGGGGTAATCCCCGCGCTTAAGCGAGGGATCCTTGCACGGTCGTAGTTAAGGATCCCTCTCTGCGTTCGGGATGACACCGGGACTTGAACGACGGTGGTGCGTTTCGCTCGCCAAAGTCGGCCGCACTGTTCACCCGTCATCATCATCGTACTCGCCGCGCAGCGGATCGTACTCGGTGATGCAGCGGCCGTTGGTGCCTGGCGCGTCGTCTTCGTCGTCATCCGGCGCTCCGCGCTGGCGCCAATGGACGGGCCGGACCTCCCTGTCGACGTCGGGCGGCGGAGGCGGCGCCGGTGGGGGTACTGATACCGGTTCGGGTGGACGAGGTGGCGGAATCGGCGGCGGCGCCTCGACGACAGGCGGCGGCGCCTCGACCTTCGGCGGTAGCGGCCGGACGTCCGGTTCGGGCGCGCGCGGTCGCAGGTGAGGACTGGGCGGCGGCAGTTCGCAGGGGAAGTCGGGATAGTCCTTCTTCCACTGCGCCGCGGCGGCCGGATCGACCGCAAGGCGATCGGCGATCTCCTGCTTCATGTCCAGGATCTTGAACATGAGCTCTATGCGACGGAACCTGCCTTCCGTCTCGAGCCACTCCACGCCTCTTTCGAGCCGGCGCAGCCGCCCCTTCTGGCTCATTTCACTGCCTTCACGTCCTTCAACTCGTCCCTGTATTCGCGCACCCGCGAGTCGAGGTCGTCGATCTTGCGTTCCTGGGCCACCAGCTCGAAGGCGCGGCGGTGCGTCTCCAGCATCGCCGCCAGCGAGGCGCCGTCCTGCGCCGTCAAGCGGCCTTCCCGCACCCCCTCCGCGACGACGCTATGGGCGTACAGCAGATCGTCCGGCGTATCGATCTCCGGCAGCATGAGCTGCAGCGGACGGCTCTTGGGCGCCGACCAGATGCGACTGAGCACCAGACGCGCCGCCGCGATATCGCCCCCGGTTGCCGAGTCGAGCACCTTCTGGAACAGGGCGTCGGCGCCGGCCTCGGCCAGCTCGTCCAGACGTTGATTGACGATATTGCGACTTCCGCGCGGACGACCAGGACCGCCGGGATTGCCTTTCTCGAATTTGGACATGAAGGAATTCCTCAGAAAGTGCGTGGCGCCGCCGTTAAATAAACGGAAATTTAACGGGAGCGACCCCTGCCATGGCGGCAACGGCTTGCGCTAATATTGCGACTATCGCACTTTCTGTCAAGAGCCAAAAGACCTTCGAATTACAGGCGCCGTCCCAGTGCTGCTTCCTCGGCATCACTTTATTCCGGGACAATCCTTCCGCGAGAGCGCCCAGACCGATGGCCTCGACCGTATTACCGAGAGAGAAACGAGGTCGAGATAGAGCGAAGGCCTCTCTCCAGTTATGTCGAGGGCAAGCGTGTGCAAATCTAAATCGAAGTTTAGAATTGCGAGGATGACTGAAAGGCGACTCAGTCTATAGGCTGATTAAATCTCCTAGCGACTCAGCCTATGACCTGATTTCTCGGCAGAAGATGCAGCTCTCGTGATGAATATTCATCAATATCGGCTGATTAGGTGACGTTCTATCCTCCGAAGAATTTGCGCGATCTTAATTCAAACTCGGCGTAAGCCCCGCTTCGATCTCGCTTTGCTTTCTTTTCTTTGCACCGCTCTTGCGATCACGACGCCCGTTTGGACGGTCTACGCCGAAATGCGCGGCAGCTTCTGCCGTAAGCCAACACGATCAGCAGACCAAGGCCGTGATCGGCTTCAACGCCGCCTGATCGCGGTTATATTCCTGCATCGGGGGCGCGCCGTGGCGCGCCCTTTTTGTTGGCGAGGAGTTCCTGCCGATGGCGAAGCGTTCCCAAAAGCGCGACTTTCCCGTGAGCCGCGTGCGCCAGTATCTCGAGCCTGGGCCGATCGTGCTCGTGTCCTCGAGGTGGCGCGGCAAGAACAACATCATGACCCTGGGCTGGCACACGATCCTGGAATTCTCGCCATCCCTCGTCGGCTGCATGATCACCAGCGGCAACTACAGCCACGACATGATCCGCCGCAGCGGCGAATGCGTCATCAACCTGCCCACGACCTCCCTCATCGACACTGTCGTCCGCATCGGCAACACATCTGGCGACGAAGTCGACAAGTTCGCGCGCTTCGGCCTCACGGCCGACGAGGCGGAGAAAATCGACGCGCCGCTGATCGGCGAGTGTCACGCGAACTTCGAATGCCGCCTGCACGACGACGCGCTCGTCGACAAATACAACTTCTTCATCTTCGAAGTGGTGAAAGCGCATGTAGCGCCGCGGCCGAAGCATCCCGAGACGCTGCACTATACCGGCGACGGCGTGTTCATGGTCGCCGGCAAGATCGTCAGCCGCAGATCCCTGTTCCGTCCGGGAATGCTTTAGAGTTTTCCCGTTCCACTCCTCCTGTCGCAACCGCTCGTGAACGCGGTGGTCGATGCCCTGAGCGGCCGGCACGTCGACATGCCAGCGACACCCGAGAAGGTGTGGCGCCTCTTGAACGACTAGAGGCATATTCCGTCCGACTGGAATCAGTCGGACGGAATATGCCACTAGTCGAAGCGCCTCGACCAATGCGTTTCCGATTAGTTGGAACTGCCTTAGCAGTTCCAACTAATCGGAAGCCGCTCTAGCGACAAGCGTTCGCGAAAGCTAAAATAATAACGAGGGCGGCATGCCGAAAGGCAGCTTGCTCCTGAGATATTCTGCGCGCGACAGCAGGAATTGTATCACCAGACCGCGCTACTGTTTGACACCAGCGCGGTACGCCGCACCGGTCGGTACATCGGCCGGTCACCTCGAATTTCGATACCCGATCACAAACAGGAGGCAGCAATGAGCGACAAGACCGACAAGGTGGACGGCAATCGCCGCAGGATGCTGTTGGCCGGGCCGTCGCTGGCCGTCCTGGGGGCCGTCGGCCTCGAGCCGATCGTGCAACAGGCGCAGGCGCAGACGCCGGCGCCGGCTGCGGGAGGCAGGAAGCCCAACATTCTCGTCATCTGGGGCGACGACGTCGGGATCGCCAATATCAGCGCCTATTCCAGCGGCCTGATGGGTTACGAGACACCGAACATCGACCGCATCGGCCGCGAGGGCATCAAGCTCCAGCATTACTATGGCGAGCAGTCCTGCACCGCGGGCCGCGCCGCCTTCCTCACCGGCCAGCACGGCATTCGCACGGGATTGACCAAGGTCGGGTTCCCCGGAGCGCCGATGGGCATGAGCCAGAAGGATCCCTCGATCGGCGGCCTGCTGAAGAATCTCGGCTACGCCACCGGCCAGTTCGGCAAGAATCATGTCGGCGACCGCAACGAATCGCTGCCGACGGTGAACGGCTTCGACGAATTCTTCGGCAATCTCTACCACCTCAACGCCGAGGAAGAGCCGGAACTGCCCGATTACCCGAAGGACCCGGCCTATCGCGCCAAGTTCGGCCCGCGCGGCGTCCTGAAATGCAGGGCGAGCGATCGTGACGATCCCACCGTCGATCCCCGCTTCGGCAAGATCGGCAAGCAGACCATCGAGGACACCGGCGCGCTGACCAGGAAGCGCATGGAAACGATCGACGACGAGACCTCGGCGGCGGCCATCGACTTCATGAAGCGCCAGAAGACGGCGAACAAGCCGTTCTTCGTCTGGTTCAACGCGACCCGCATGCATCTTCGCACCCACGTGCGCGCAGACCATCGCGGCCGCTACAAGCACGGCGACAGCGAGTATATCGACGGCATGATGGAGCACGACGACACGGTCGGCACGCTGCTCAAGGCGCTGGACGACTTGGGCATCGCCAACGATACCCTCGTCATGTACTCGAGCGACAACGGCCCGCACATGAACAGCTGGCCGGACGCCGCCATGACCTGGTTCCGCAGCGAGAAGAACACCAACTGGGAAGGTGCCTTCCGCGTGCCCTGCCTGGTGCGCTGGCCGGGCCACATCAAGCCCGGCACGGTCAGCAACGAGATCATGAGCCACAACGACTGGGTTCCGACGCTCTGCGCGATCGCGGGCGAGCCGGACATCGTGGGCAAGTGCAAGGCGGCCTACACCGCCAACGGCATCGCCTACAAGGTGCATCTCGACGGCTACGACCAGTCGGCATTTCTCAAGAACGTGAGCGGCAGCGCCGCCAACAACGACGGAACGAAGAGCGCGCGCGACAAGTTCTTCTACTCCGACGACGACGGCCTGCTCGTGGGCTTCCGTCAGGGCGATTACAAGTTCGTCTTCTCGGAGCAGCGCGTACAGGGCACGATGCAGCTCTGGGCCGAACCCTTCACGACCTTGCGCCTGCAGAAGATCTTCAACCTGATGCAGGATCCATTCGAGCGGGCGGATATCACCTCCAACACCTTCTGGGACTGGCAACTCAACCATGTGGGCGGCGTCTATGGGGCGATGGACGACGTCTTCCAGTTCGTGGCGACATTCAAGGACTTCCCGCCGCGCTCCTTCCCGCCGAGCTTCAATCCGGCGAACGTCATGGAAAGCGTGCTGAACGGCATGAAGGAGGACAAGAGACTCAAGGAGGGATTGGACCTCGACCGCATCCGCGGCGGGCTGAACAAGATGATCGAGGATCAGCTGAAAGAGCGCAGTCGCTGACGATCGGTGAACAGTTGGAGCCCCGTGCGGAGCATCCAGCCCGCACGGAGCAGTCGGGAGCCAGCGCGCCCTTTCTATTCGATGGCAGCTTCAAGAAGAAATCTAGCCAGCCCCATAGGCACGCTGCTGTCTTTGAATTTGCCATTTCGAAAATCAACGGTTTGCTGGCCGCCGGCCATCATGCCGACGCCAATCATCTCGTCACGCTGGTTCTGAACGAGATATTCGAGGGACTTGGCCGGATCTTCGGTTGGGAAAAGGCGTCTGAGGACGTGAAAGGTGATCGGCATGCCAATCTCGGCATCGCTCATGTCGTAGCCCTTGCTCGTCACAATCGCGTCGACGCATCCGTGAACATATCCCAGTGCCTTCTTGTTGAAGTTGCCTTCCTGATCCTGGAGGTGCCGCTCGGCGTCGGTGACCATCACAAGCTGGACCTCCAGAATTGCGGCAATCGCGTTGGCCAACTCCATCTTTTTGCCGTCGGTCAAAGAGCGTTTGCGTGAGAAGAGGCGTGACAAGAACACGGCTTACCTCGTCGGAGAAGAATTCAGGTGCGACCGTCGACCTGGCTCTGTGGAGCAGTCGCAGAGCGCCAGCATGAGACAGGTGTGCGGCACGTTGAACTTCGGTCGAAGTTTCCGGTAGAGCCATTCTTGTATCGTGTGCATTTGCCTGTAGCCTGCACCCGGCAAGCAGTTTTCCTTCAAGCCCGGCCTTAGGCCGCGCTCCGGGTAGAATAGCCGATCAAACGAGCCGCCGCCCTACGGCGGCAAACCGTACTGGCGGCGGCAAATTGTATTCGCACACTCTGCGGCAGACCGGTACGGCGACTAACGGTGACCCGTGGTCGGGCTCAACTTGGAGAGTCGACATGCAATTGGCGTTGGTTAATGGACTTCGTAGCAAAGCCAATCCGGGTCTTGTCGGGGTGTGCCAGTCTTGCCTCTCTCCGGTGATTCCAAAATGCGGGCGTCTTCGCGCTTGGCATTGGGCTCATAAAGGCCTTCGTCAGTGCGACCCTTGGTGGGAGGAGACGCAATGGCATGTCGCTTGGAAAGACAGATTTCCTGCTAATTGGCAGGAGATTCTTCAACGCGCCGAAGACGGCGAAAAGCACATAGCCGACGTAAAAACGCCGGATGGCCGCGTAATTGAATTCCAGCATTCGCGCCTGAACAGCGAGGAGCGCGACGCACGCGAATCCTTTTACAAATCAATGGTCTGGGTCGTGGATGGGCTCGCCCGTAAACGCGATCTGCCCAGTTTCATGAATACCATTCGCCGGATGAGAGAGAATCCGATGGTTTATGCCGGATGGAAGGAATGCGCGCCGCTGCGCGATTGGGTCGGCCGTCCTGTCGACGTATTCTTTGATTTCGGCGACTCAATGCTGTGGCATCTACATCCGGCTCCAGAGGGACTGGTGATCCTTACCCCCGTCCCCGTCGCGGACTTTATCGAGAGACTTCACAAGGCGATGCCGTTCAAGCGGATTCGCATCGAACGCAACAATACGCCGGCCCCCGCTGCTCTACCGGCACCCACCGCTCCGCCGCCGTTGTATCCGCGACGCCGATACCGTCTCTAACTTGGATCGAGTAAAGCCAGCCTAAGGCCGGGCCCCCGGCAGGAAGTCGTCGAGCGGCACACCGAAGGAATTGAGCGCCCACGATACGAGATTGTACTGGCCGACGGTGAACACCGCGTCCATCAGCTGCTCGGTCGAATAGCTCTTCGACAGCACCGCCCAAGTCTGGTCGGAGACGACGGAATTCTCGAACAGGTCGTCGGCGGTCTGCATCAGCGCCGCCTCGTGCGCCGTCCAGCCCTGGGCCTTCGGCCCTTCCTTGATGTTCGCGATGTCGGCCTCGGTGAGGCCACCCTTCCGGGCGATCAGCTCGTGCTGGGCGAATTCATATCGGGCCTGGTTGAGCCAGCCGATGCGCAGGATCAGCATCTCGCGATCGCGGAACGGCAAGGTCTGCTTCTGCAGGATGTGGCCGGCGAAAGGCGTCCAGCGCTTCACCAGCTTCGGATGGTGTGCGAGCACCTTGAAGATGTTGAAAATGCGGCCGTTCATCGCGTTCTTCTCGACGCTCTCGCGGTCCTCGGCGGCCATGGTCGAAAGGTCGCGCATGGTAATGCGCTGCTTGCGCTCGATCATCGTGTTTCCTCCTGCCGGGCAGCGTAACATGGCCTCCCATGTCGTCCCCGATCGAAAGACGCCGGCTTCTGCTGGGCGGTGCCGCGCTCGGCGCGCTGCCGGTGCGTGCAATGGCGCAAGGCAGCGGCGACGTCCTCGAGATCAAGGCGAGCGAGACGGCGACGATCGATGGCCGTACCTGGGACAAGCCGCTCGTCGGCGGCACCACCTTCGATGCCGTGCACCGCTCCGTCCTGCTGCGCTTTCCCACCGCCGGCGACGAGATCGCGGCGTTCCTGCGACGCGGCCGCGTGCTGGTGGGCGCCGAGCTCGTCCTGCACTACGCAGGCTACGAGATCGTGCCCGCGGACTATGTCTGCCGCGACGGCATGGGCCGCAAGGCCTGGACGGAAAATCCGCCGACCTGGCACGTGCTCGCCGCGCCGTTGCGCAAGCCATGGGCTGCGGATGCCGAAACCGGCCCGACCTTCAACGCCAGCGTCAATGGCCTGCGTTACTGGTCCCGCTTCGGCGCGGGCGATCCGCAGGCCGACCGCGTGTACGACCTGTTCGAACCTCAGGAATTGTCGAAGGAACGTACCGAGGCGCGCATCGACATCACCAGGATGCTGGCGACGCCGGCGCTCGCGCGCGACGCCGGCGAACGGCTGCGTGCCCTCGATCACCAGGGCTTCATCCTGCGCAAGCTCGAGACCTACAACTCGCGCTACCGCGACCCGGGGAATGCCTATGAATGGGCAATGCCGATCGCCGGCCACGGCCTCACTTTCGACACGCCCAGGCTCGTGATCACGACGCGCCGGACCGACGGCTCCGTCGCCGTCGTCCTGCCGCCCGGCCTGCAAGGCGAGTGGACGACGCGCAGCAAGGACGGATCGAAGCCCACCGCCGTGCTGCCTGGCCTCGAACAGGTGATGGAGGCAACCAAGCGCGCGCTCTTCCTGCCGGGCGCCGATCGCACGACCGCCGAGGCCACGCGGGTTGCCGAGCTGCTCAAGGAAGGCGGCGACAACACGGCCCGCTGGGCCGGCTTTCGCGACGCCAAGGGCTACAAGGACTACGCCCAAAACGTCCAGGACGGGCTGCGCATCGTCCCGCGCTATTGGGTGGGGTGGCAGGCGCAGGACTACCTGCTGCTGCCCTTGATCCTGCCCGAGGTGGTGCCGGCGCAGCTCATGGAGCACATGAAGAATTACTGGCGCGCCTGGCTGCAGCCCGAGCTGCCGACCAGCGCCTTCGTCCATCCGCAGGGCCGCGAGGCGATCGACTACTGGCAGAAGACGCATGACTGGCGCGGCCGCGCCTCGTTCTTCCGCGACGGGTACAACTACGCGGTCAGCACCCAGAACTTCAACCACACGGCGGCCATGGGTGCGTTGCTGGGCGGCACGCTGATCGGCTCGCAATACGCGATCGCCGACGGCCGTCACGGGCTCGAACACCTCGCGCTCCGCTTCTGGAGCTTCGCAGACGGCGGCACGCAGGAGCTGCTCGATCATTACTATCTGTCGATCACGCTCAGCTCGCAGAAGATGTTTTGCGACTTCGGCCCGACCGCGGTGGACCGGCTGATGGGACGAATCCTCGTCGACCGCACGATGGAGCTGCTGGTCACCAGCTATCACCCGCGCACCAGGCGCTTCATCGCATCCTCGGGCCGCGCCCGCCTGTCGGGGGTGCTGGTCGAGCAGGACGGCATCTACAGCGCGCTGCACACCGTCTCCAAAGAAGGCGTCGTCAACTACCTCGGCCTGCCCGCCAAGGAGGAGGCAGATCGCCGGGTCCACGGCATGCCGGTGTGGGGATATGATTTTCCGCCGGCCCGCGCGGCGCTGCAGACACTTGCCTCGTCGTGGGCGCCGCTCTGGCTGGCGGACCTGGTCGACGACAAGCCGGTGCCGTTCGAGCACACCTCCACCGAGACGACGCGCGGCAACTTCAAACCGCCTTTGTGGCGGCGGAGCTGGATCGGCCGGTGGCATGGCCTCGCGAGCAGCGACATCAAGGGCGGATCGATCGACGTGATGGCGCAATGGGTGCGGGCGCCGCGGAAAGCCACGAAGCTGGAAGACCTCGGCACGCTGACGATGCGCTACCACGCCAATACGCCGGACCTCGCCACCACGGGCGAAGGCGTCTATTCGGCGGCGGGCCTGCCGCTGACGTTCCAGAGCCGCAACCGCGCCATCGTCTTCACCAAGCCATTCAACAATCCGGAGCGCTTCCTGCGCGGCGTGAAAGGCGATCTCTCGGTCCTGGCAACGGTCGTGGGCCTGTGGAACTTCAACGACCCGCCGGATTGGGAATTGTCCGTCGACGGCGAGAAGATCACGTCGTTCCCCCACCGCATGCGGTTCAGCCAGCGCCTGCTGATCCGCGACGGCGTCACCTATCTCGCCATTCTTCCGATACCGGCCACCGATCTCGGCCGCGACGCGGAGATCGAGATCGGCCCGGGGGGCGGCGGCCGTGGCGACTTTTCCAACGCCGACATCGCACCGGCGCTGATCGTGTCGATGTTCAACATGAAGCGCGCCAGGGGCACGCCGGTACGGGAACTCGACCTGGCGAAACTCCTGAACGAAACCCATGGCGGCTTCGTCCTGGAGATGGGCGATGCCGAGCAATACGGCAGCTTCGAGAAGTTCGCCGAGCATGTCGGGAAGTGCCGGCTCAGCACCACGTGGAACGCGCGGGACAAGCGCCTCGACGTTGCCTATCGCAGCGGCGACGACCTGATGGAGGCCGGCTTCGGGACCGACTTCGGCCAGCCGTCGGAAGTCCACTTCGCGATCAATCCCGGCTCGCAGGAAGCCGCCATCCCCTACCGTCGCCTGAACGGCCAATGGCCTTACCTGCCGGAGGGCCTCGAACGCGACACGACATGGTCGCAGCAGGGCACCTCGGGGCGGCTCGAGAAGAACGGCGCGGTGCTGGTCACCGAGCCCGGACGCAAGTCCTACCTGCTGGCCGATCCGGTGAGCGGCGCGGTGGTCGGCTACAATCCGCTGCCCGATCCGCAGTCCTGGATCCTGACGACGCGCGACGGCGCGAAATTCGGGGCCGACGGCAAGCTGGCCCTGCTGCGGGTCGAGTATCGCCCGTGGACGCACGCGCTCGACATCGCGCACGCGCCCAAGCCCGAGCAGAACGATGCCGACATGGCGCGGCACTTCACGATCGAGGGCCTCAGCGAGGCGCCGCATGTCACCCTGAACGGCAAGCCAGTCGAGCCGGTGCGGGACGGCAAGATGTTTCGGGTCGTGCTGTAGAGTCTTGCCGACTGATCTTGAATCGCTTCCCTCCCCATTCAAATGGGTACGCGTTTTGGCCGCTTGCGGCCAAAAGCGCGCTGTGGCCCGAAGGGCCGGAGGGGTCATGCGCCGCAGGCAAATCTATCTTTTCCCGAAGCTATGACCCCTCCGCCCGCGTGAGACGCGGGCACCTCCCCATTTGAATGGGGAGGGAAGCGCATAAATGGCGAAAGTGACTCCAAACGGGTCAGAAAGACCCTAGAGTTCATCAATGCGGCTCACGCGCTCTAGCTTTCTCCGGCTCGCGGGAGCCGTGCCGCTCGGCGGGCGGGCCATCGCACAGACAGGGACGCTCATGCACAAGCGCAAGGTTCCATCGACCGGCGAGACGGTGGGCGTGATAGGCCTCGGCACCTGGCAGACCTTCGACGTGGGCAGCGCACCGGCCGAGCGGGCACCGCTGGCCGACGTCCTGCGCGTCCTGTTCGATGGCGGCGGTTCGGTCGTCGACAGTTCGCCGATGTACGGCCGCTCCGAGGCGGTCGCGGGCGACCTGATCGCCGCTTCGGGCGCGCGCGACAAGGCGTTCATCGCCACCAAGGTCTGGACCTCGGGCCGCGACGCCGGCATCGCGCAGATGAAGCGGTCGCTCAAGCTCTTCCACACCGATCGCATCGACCTGATGCAGATCCACAACCTGCTCGACTGGCAGGTGCACCTGCCGACGTTGCGGGCCTGGAAGAAGGAAGGCCGCCTCCGGCTGATCGGCGTCACCCACTACACCGAAAGCGCGCATGACCAGCTCGAGGCGGTGCTGAAGCGCGAGGCCTTCGACTTCGTGCAGATCAACTACGCGATCGACGATCGCGGCGCAGAGCGCAGCCTGCTCAAGACCGCGCGGGATCGGGGCGTCGCGGTGCTGGTCAATCGCCCGTTCGGCGGCGGCAGCTTGATGCGCACCCTGGCGAAGCGGCCACTGCCCGGCTGGGCGAAGGATATCGGCTGCACGAGCTGGGCACAGATCCTGCTGAAGTTCGTGCTGGCCAATCCCGCCGTCACCTGCGCGATCCCCGGCACCAGCAAGCCCGAGCATATGCGCGACAACATTCAGGCCGGCACCGGGGACTATCCCGATGCCGGCCTGCTGCAGAAGATGATCGCCGAGGTCGGCGGCTAAAGCTTCATCTCGCCTCCCCATTCATATGGGGAGTCGGTATTTGGCCGTACACGGCCAAATACCCAGTCGCCTATTAGGCGACGGAGGGGTCATGACCCCATCGCCCCTGCGGGGCACTTCCCCATATGAATGGGGAAGAATGCTTTCCCTCCTACTTGAAGAGCGCCATCGCGGCGTCGAGCGTGCGATAGACGCCCCAGAGCAGGGGAATGCCGACGAAGCCCCAGGCGAGGGCGAGTTGCAGGCCGGAAGTGCCGTTGTTCATGATGCTTCTCCCCTAACCGCGCGCCGCGGCCATGTTGTCCGATTGCATGTGATGACGTTCGTGCACCGCCTTGATGCAGGCGTTGCAGATGAAGCCGATCACCAGCAGACCGGCCATGATGTACATGGTCGTGTTGTAGGCCTGGGCCTTCGGCACGCCGTTGTCGATCTGGTACTGGCGGATGTAGTTCACCAGCACGGGTCCGAAGATGCCCGCCGCCGACCAGGCGGTGAGCAGCATGCCGTGGATGGCGCCGACGTAGCGGGTGCCGAACATGTCCCTGAGATAGGCCGGCACGGTGGCGAAGCCGCCGCCGTACATGCTGAGGATGACGCAGAAGCACAGGACGAACAGCGCGACGCTGCCGATCGTGCCGGTGTGCGGCACCAGGATGTAAAGCGCGGTGCCGATCGCGAAGAAGCAGAAGTATGTGTTCTTGCGTCCGATCAGATCCGAGGTCGAGGCCCAGAAGAAGCGGCCCAGCATGTTGAACAGGCTGATCAGTCCGACGAATCCCGCCGCCGCCGCGACGGTGACCTTGCCGGGGAACATCTCCTGGCTCATCGCCGAAGCCTGCCCGAGCACGCCGATACCGGCGGTCACGTTGAGGCAGAGCACCCACCAGATCAGCCAGAACTGCGGCGTCTTCAACGCGTCGTAGACGAAGACGTCACTCCGGGTGATCAGCTTCTGCGCCTGCACCGGCGGCGTATAGCCTTCGGGCAACCAGCCGGGCGCGGGGACGCGCACGATCGCCGCACCGATCCAGGTGAAGCAGAGATAGATCACGCCGAGACAGATGAAGGCCTCGGCCACGCCGACATGCGTCGCCGTCGTGAACCTGGCCATCAGCCAGACCGAGAGCGGCGAGGCGATGAAGGCGCCGCCGCCGAAGCCCATGATCGCCATGCCGGTGGCCATGCCGGGCCGGTCGGGGAACCATTTGATCAGGGTCGAGACCGGCGAGATGTAGCCGATGCCGAGACCGATACCGCCCAGCACGCCGTAGCCGAGATAGATGAGCCAGAGCTGGTGCGCGTAGACGCCGACCGCCGACAGCAGGAAGCCGACCGTCCAGCACAGGCCGGCGGTGAACATGGCCTTGCGGGGACCGCCCTCCTCGACCCAGCGGCCGAACACGGCAGCGGAGAGGCCGAGGAAGACGATGGCGATCGAGAAGATCCAGCCGAGTTCGGTCAGCTTCCAGTCGTCCGGCGTGGACTTGCTGATGCCGAGCAGCCTGGTCATCGGCAGGTTGAACACGCTGAACGCGTAGGCCTGTCCGATGCACAAGTGCATGCACAATGCCGCAGGCGGCACCATCCAGCGGCTGAAGCCAGGCTTGGCTATCGTCCGCTCTCTATCCAGAAAGCTCATTGCCGTTTCCTCCCATTGGAATTTTTTTGGTAGTCGCGCGGCCCACTGCAGGGCCGCGCCTGTCGTCACGTTTCTTGAACGCAATTGCAGCACAACCCTCGAATGCACTCAATATTATTGCCACAAAAATGAATCAATTAATCCGGCGCGCATCGGATGAATCGCTTCCCTCCCCATTCAAATGGGTACGCGTTTTGGCCGCGCGCGGCCAAAAGCGCGCTGTGGCCCGCAGGGCCGGAGGGGTCATGCGCCGCAGGCAAATTCATCTTTCCCCAAGGTTATGACCCCTCCGCCCGCGCAAGACGCGGGCACCTCCCATTTGAATGGGGAGGCAAAGACGAGATGACGGCACTACTCGGCCGCACGGACCGTGCGGACAAGAGGCCCCACCCGGGCGGCGCAGTACTTGAATTCCGGAATCTTGCCGAACGGATCAAGCATCGGGTTGGTCAGTGCGTTGGCCGGACTTTCGGCGAAGCAGAACGGCATGAAGACCATGCCGTCGGCAACCTCCCGGTCGGCCCGCAGGATGGCCTCGACGCTGCCGCGCCTCGTCGCCACCTGGATCATGTCGCCGATCGACAGGCCCCGGCGCTGGATTTCATACGGGTTCATGGCCGCGATGCCCTGCGGTTCGATCGCGTCGAGCACGCCGGCCCGCCGGGTCATCGCCCCGGTATGCCAGTGCTCGAGCATGCGGCCGGTGGTCAGCACCAGCGGATACTCCTCGTCCGGGACCTCGTCGGGCGGCAGCAGATCGGCCGGGACGATGCGCGCGCGGCCGTCGGTGGTCGGAAATCCCGAGGTGAAGATGATCTCGTTGCCCGGCACGTCGGGACCGTCGGCCGGATAGATGACCGACCCTTCGCGCTCGACCCTCTCCCAGGTGATGTGCTTCAGCGACGGCATGACCTGCATCATCTCGTCATAGACGTCGGAGACATGCCTGTACGTCCAGCCGAGGTCCATGCGGTTGGCGAGCTCGACGATCAGCTCCCAGTCCTGCCGCGCCTCGCCGGGCAGGTCGAGTGCCGGACGGCCCATCTGCACCTGACGGTTGGTATTCGAGTAGGTGCCGACCTTCTCGGCGTGCGCCGACGCCGGCAGCACGACGTCGGCATGCCAGGCGGTCTCGGTCAGGAAGATGTCCTGCACCACGAGGTGGTCGAGCATCGCCAGCGCCGCGCGCGCGTGATGCTGGTCGGGATCCGACATCGCCGGGTTCTCGCCCATGATGTACATGCCCGTGATCTGGCCGGCGTGGATGGCGTCGACGATCTCGACCACCGTGAGGCCGCGCTTGGGATCGAGCGTCTGGCCCCAGAAATTCTCGTACTGCGAGCGGATGTCGATGTTTTCGACCGACTTGTAGTCGGGGAAGAACATCGGGATCAGGCCGACGTCGGAGGCGCCCTGCACGTTGTTCTGGCCGCGCAGCGGATGCAGGCCGGTGCCGGGCCGCCCGACATGGCCGGTGATCAGCGCCAGCGCGATCAGGCAGCGCGAATTGTCGGTGCCGTGGGTGTGCTGGGAAATGCCCATGCCCCAGAAGATCATCGACCGTTCCGAGGTGGCGTAGGTGCGCGCCACGCCGCGCAGGGTCTCGGCATCGATGCCGCAGACCGGCGCCATCGCCTCGGGCGAGAAATCCTTGACCTTCGCCTGCAGCGCCTCGAAGCCCGTGACGTTGGCCTGGATGTACTGCTCGTCGTAGAGCTTCTCCTCGATGATCGTGTGGATCAGCGCGTTCAGCATCGCCACGTCGCTGCCTGCCCTGAAGCGCAGCGAATAGGTGGCGTGGCGCATCAGGTCCTGGCCGCGCGGATCGATGACGATCAGCTTGGTGCCGCGCTTGACCGCCTGCTTGAAATAGGTCGCGGCGACCGGATGGTTGGTCGTCGGACGCGCACCGATCACCATGACGCAGTCGGCCTTGAGCGCATCGGTGAATGGCGCCGAGACCGCGCCGGAGCCGACACCTTCGAGCAGGGCGGCGACCGACGAGGCATGGCAGAGCCGGGTGCAGTGATCGACATTGTTGGTCTCGAAGCCGGTGCGCACCAGCTTCTGGAAGAGGTAGGCCTCCTCGTTGGAGCCCTTGGCCGAGCCGAAGCCGGCCAGGGCCGATCCGCCCTTCTCCTTGAGGATCCTGTTCAGGCCGCCGGCGGCGCGCTCCAGCGCCTCCTCCCAGGTGGCTTCGCGGAAGATGGTGAGCGGATCGACGCCGCGCAGGTCGATCTCGCCCGACTTCGGCGCGTCGTCGCGGCGGATCAGCGGCTTGGTCAGGCGATCCGGCGACATCGCATAGTCGAAGCCGAAGCGGCCCTTCACGCAGAGGCGGTTCTCGTTGGCATAACCGTTGCGGCCATCGACCTGGACGATCCTGTTGTCCTTCACCGAGACGCTGGTCTGGCAGCCGACGCCGCAGAACGGGCACAGCGTATCGACGACCTTGTCGACCTTCTGGATCGCGCGCGTCTTGAACTCCTTGTCCATCAGCGACTTCTCGTAGAGCGCGCCGGTCGGACAGGCCTGCACGCACTCGCCGCAGGTGACGCAGGTCGAAAGTCCCATCGGGTCGTGCATGTCGAAGACGGGAATCGTGTGACCGCCACGATCGGCCATGCCGATCACGTCGTTGACCTGCACTTCGCGGCAGGCGCGCACGCAGGCGCCGCAGGCGATGCAGGCGTCGAGATTGACGGCGATGGCGGGATTGGTGATGTCGAATTCAGCGTGGTCGTGTCCGCCCGATTCGCTGGCGAACTTGCTGGCGAAGCGATCGCTGCCGGCAATGCCCATCTCGCCCGCCCATTGCCAGAAGGGCGACTGATTGTCGGGGCCCGCTTCGGCCGGACGCATGTTGCTGGCCAGCAGCTCGAACACCATGTGGCGCGACTTCTTTGCGCGCTCAGTATCGGTTTTGACCTTCATGCCGGGCGTCGGTTTGCGGATGCAGGAGGCGGCCAGCACCCTCTCGCCCTCGACCTCGACCATGCAGGCGCGACAGTTGCCATCGGTGCGATAGCCAGGCAGGTCGACGTGGCAGAGGTGCGGGATCTTCGTGCCTTCGCGCTTGGCCACGTCCCAGATGCTCTCGCCCGCCGCGGCGGTGACGGTTTTGCCGTCGAGCGTGAATTCGACAGCCGCTTTTTTCTCGGAAGCCATTTCAGAGATCCTCACGGAAGTGCAGCAGCAGATGATTCATCGGGTTAGGCACGGCCTGGCCCAGGCCGCAGATCGAGGAGTTGCGCATCACCGTTTCGAGGTCGCGCAGCCCTTTTTCGTCGAGAGGGCCTTTCTTCTCCAACAAATCCACCATCTTGCCGGTTCCCTCGCGGCAGGGCGTGCATTGGCCGCAGCTCTCGTGCCGGAAGAACTTCAAGAGGTTGACCGTCGCATCTTTGGCGCTGTCCTTGTCGGAGAAGACCACGATCGCGTGGCTGCCCACGAAGGCGCCCTGTTTGGCCAGCTCGCCGCCGAAGTCGAGCGGGATGTCGCCCATCGAGGCGGGCAGGATGCCGCCCGAGGCGCCGCCCGGCAGATAGGCCTTGAAGGTGTGGCCGTCGGCCATGCCGCCGCAATGCTGCTCGATCAGCTCGCGCACCGTGACGCCGGCCGGGGCGAGCTTCATGCCGGGGTTCCTGACCCGGCCGGAAACCGACCACGACCGGATACCGGGATGGCCGGGCTTGCCCTGGCTCGCGAACCACGCGCCGCCCTTTTCGATGATGTCGCGGATCCACCACAGCGTCTCGACATTGTGGTTGAGCGTGGGGCGGCCAAACAGGCCCACCTCGGCGATGTAGGGCGGGCGATTGCGCGGCAGGCCGCGCTTGCCCTCGATGCTTTCCAGCATCGCACTCTCCTCGCCGCAGATATAGGCGCCGGCGCCGCGGCGTAGCTCGATGAAGCCCTTGGCGATGATGCCGGCGGCCTCGAGCGCTGCGATCTCGGCGCGCAGGATGGCGAGCACTGCCGGATATTCGTCGCGCATATAGTAATAGATGCGCCCGGCCTCGACACAGTGCGCGGCGATCAGCGCGCCTTCGAAGGTGCGGTGCGGATCGCTCTCGAGATAGATGCGGTCCTTGAAGGTCCCGGGCTCGCCCTCGTCGCCGTTGATCGACATCAGCCGCGGGCCGGGAAAGGAGCGGACGATGTCCCACTTGCGATCGGTCGGGAAGCCCGCACCGCCCAAGCCACGCAGACCGGCTTCTTCCTTGATCTTGCGCAGCGCCGCGAAGCTGATTTCGCCTGACCGCACCTTCTTCAGCGCCCGATAGCCGCCGCCCGCGAGATAGGCGTCGAGCGCGGTATAGGCGGGGATCACCGGTTTGGTGTCGCCGGCCCGGGCCAGCGCCAGCAGTCCGTCGGCCGTCGCATGATCGACTTCGCGATCGCCGATCCGCGCCGCCGGCGCGCCGGCGCAGCGGCCGACGCAGGGTGCGCGCACGACGCGAATCGCAGCCGGATCGGCAGTGCCCGACAGTTCGGCGAACAGCTTCTCGGCGCCGGCGACCATGCAGGCAATCGAATCGCACACCCGGATCGTGAGCGGCGCGGGTTCCGGCTCGCCTTCCTTGACCACGTCGAAATGGTCGTAGAAGGACGCGACCTCGTAGACCTCGGCCTGCGACAGCCGCATCTCCTCGGCCAGGGCCCGCAGATGTCGCGCCGAGAGGCAGCTATACTTGTCCTGGATCAGGTGCAGATATTCGATCAGCAGGTCGCGCCGGCGCGGGCTGGTGCCCAGCAGCGCGCGGACCTCGCCGACAGCCCGGTCGTCGAGCGGGCGGCCCTTTGGACCGCGATCTGGACCGCGATCTCGGCGACGGTCATTGGCCAACATGCCTCGTGCTTTCGCCATTTTCGACCGAGCCCTTACGCGACCAGATTGGAGTAGGAGAGAAACGGAACGACCTGACCCGGCACGACCCCGTTCAGAGTTTCGTGCAATTCGACAAGCCCGTCCGTCTCGACCAGCGACGACAGAAGTCCCGCGCCCTCGCGCGGAAACTTGATCGCCTCGATCGCCCCGTCGTCAGCCCTGCGCAGGCGGGAGCGGACATATTCGCGGCGCCCACCCTTCTTGCGGTAGGAGAAGGCGGCGCGCACCTGGACCGCCGGCGGCATTTCCAGCGCCGTGCCGCACAGCGCCATGATCGCCGGCCGGGCGACATAGGCAAAGGTGACGTAGCTGGCGACCGGGTTGCCGGGCAGTCCGATGAACGGTGTTCCGTCGATCACGCCCATGGCCACGGGGCGGCCAGGCTTGATCGCCATGCGCCAGAAGACCAGCGTGCCGACGCTCTCGACCGCACCCTTGACGTAGTCGGCGTCGCCGGTGGAAACGCCGCCCGAGGTCAGGATCAGATCGTTCGATGCCGCCGCGTTCTTCAGCATTGCCGCGATCGACGACTGCTCGTCGGGCAGGATGCCGAGATCGTCGACTTCGCAACCGAGGCGCGCCAGCATCGCTGCGAGCATGAACCGGTTCGAGTCGAAGAGCTGGGTCGAACCGCGCACGGCGCCAGGCGCCACGATCTCGTCGCCGGTCGAGAAGATCGCGACGCGAAGGCGGCGGCGGACATCGAGATGGGTACGGCCAAGCGCTGCCGCGAGCGCGATATCCTGGGGACGCATACGATGCCCGGCCCGGAGCACGACGTCGCCCTCTGCAATGTCTTCTCCCGTCGGCCGGACATTGGCGCCGCGCTTCAGCCCGGGGGGCAGAAAGACCTCGCCCGATTTCCCGACCCGCACGTCTTCCTGCATGAAGACCGTGTCGGCACCCGCGGGCATCGGCGCGCCGGTGAAAATGCGGACGGCGTGACCCGCAGCGGCAGCGACATTGCCGGCGGCGCCGGCCTGTACGGAGCCGAACACGGGGAAGGCTGCTTCGCCGACCGCCGGCAGGTCGTCGCCCCGCAGCGCATAGCCATCGACGGCGGAATTGGTGAAGGGCGGCAAGGGCAAGGGCGCAACGAGATCCTGCGCCAGCACCCTGCCGTCAGCCTCGATGAGGCGCACGGACTCGCTTCCCCCGACCACACCCAGGCGGGAGGTCAGAAGATCGACGCCTTGCTCGATCGACAAGGCGGGGCCACCGAAGGCAAAGCAATCACCCGATAGCTGTGCCACTTGGGTTTTCCTGAAGATTTGACCGGCGCGACTTGCCCACGCGGCTATGATCTACGTCGCCCGCACCGCACTCAATAAAGCTAATACGTGCTGCAATAGAAAAAAACTATAGAAATCCCGATTTCAGTCCGGTAACCACTATTGATCAACACTAAGTACCTGTCAGGTATAGGTTTTTGCGAGCTGGCGCGTTTCACCGATCAATGCCGACACGAGGGGAGCCATCGGCTCGCGCGGCGGCACGACCAGTCCGATTTGGTGCACCGCGGCTGGTTCGACAATGGGGATCGACCGCAGATGCTCGGTCAGCCCCAAGGTGTCGGCGAGCTTCTCCGGCATGACGCTGGCCCAACGACCGGTCCGCACGTGGGAGAAAAGCACGATCATGGAATTGGACTCGAGCGTCGGCTCCGAGCGATTGCCGGCGGCGTTCAGCAGACCGTCGATGATCCGGCGGTTCTGCATGTCCGGCGTCAGAAGACAAAGCGGCACCCGGCCGACCTCCGCCCAGGTGACGCGATCGCGGTTGCCGAGCGGACTGTCTTCCGAGGTGAGCAGGCAATACTGCTCGAGATAGAGCGGCACGGCGCGCAGCCGGCCCAGCGGTTCGTTGTCGATGTAGGTGAGGCCGGCATCGACCTCGAGATTGTCGAGCATCGACAGGATGTCGATCGAGGTGCGCGACAGGATCGTGAACTTCACGCCGGGATGCTTGGCACGATATGGCGTCGTCAGCGCAGAGACCATGGCAAGCGCGGTGGGAATGGCGGCAATCCGCAGATGGCCGCTCAGGCCCTTCCTGAAGGTGCGCACTTCCTCGTGCATCGCGCGCGAGTCCGCGACGATCGTGCGCGCCCAGTCGAGCACCCTCTCGCCTTCCGCGGTGAAGCCGATGAAGCGCGACGTGCGCTGCACCAGCATGACGCCCAACGTTTCCTCGAGCTGTTTGATCCCGGCGGAGAAAGTCGGCTGGGTGACCCCGCACAGGGTCGCCGCCTTGCTGAAATTCTGTTCGCGCGCCAGCGCCAGGAGATATTCGAGCTTGTCGATCATGCCTAGAGCCCCAGCGTCAGTTGCGGCGGTGCCGGCGCTGCTGCATCGGTCCGCTCCGACATGTTCGACAGCGAGACGCCGAGCAGACGGACCCTCTTCTCCAACGGAAAGATCGTGCGCACAAGCTCGACGCTGGTCCGCGCAAGTTCGGCGCGGCTGGCGACCGGCTCGTGCAAGGTGCGGCTGCGCGTGACGATCTGGAAGTCGGCGTACTTGATCTTCACCGTCACGGTGCGGCCGCTCATGCCGGTGCGCTCGCAGTAGCTCCAGACGTCGTCGAGCACCGAGTTCGACGCCCTCCTCGATCTCCTGCGGGCGGCCAAGATCTTCCATGAACGTCGTCTCCGAGCCGACCGACTTGCGCGGCCGGTTGGGCACGACCCGCCGGTCGTCGTGTCCGCGCGCGATCGCGAAGTAGTAGGTGCCCGATTTGCCGAAATACTGCTCGAGGAATTCGAGGCTTTGTTCCTTGAGATCGGCGCCGGTGCGGATGCCCAGCCGGTTCATCTTTTCCGCGGTTTTGGGGCCCACGCCATGGAACTTGCCAACGTCCAGCCCTTCGACGAAGCCGGGGCCTTTCTCCGGCGGGATCACGGTCTGGTTGTTCGGCTTGCGATAGTCCGACGCGAGCTTGGCCAGGAACTTGTTGTAGGAGATGCCGGCCGAGGCGGTGAGCCCGGTCTTTTCCAGAATGCGCGCCCGGATTTCCCGCGCGATCTCGGAGGCGAGCGGGATGTTCTTGAGGTTGGTGGTGACGTCGAGATAGGCCTCGTCGAGCGACAGCGGTTCGACCAGCGGCGTGTAGTCGAGGAAGATCTCGCGGATCTGGCGCGACACTTCCTTGTAGACCTCGAAGCGCGGCTTCACGAACACCAGCTCCGCGCACATCCGCTTGGCGGTGACCGAGGGCATGGCGGAGCGCACGCCGAACTTGCGCGCCTCGTAGCTCGCCGCCATGACGACGCCGCGCTGGCGGCCGCCCACGGCCACGGGCCGGCCGCGCAACGCCGGGTCGTCGCGCTGCTCCACGGACGCATAGAAGGCGTCCATGTCGACATGGATGATCTTGCGGACTTCGGGCTCCGCCATGCCCTGAGACTAGGGTCTTTCCGGATGATTTTGTATCGCTTCCCTCCCCATTCAAATGGGGAGGTGGCCCGCAGGGCCGGAGGGGTCATGCGCCGCAGGCAATGTCATATTCTTCCAGCGTCTGACCCCTCCGCCCTCGTAAGACGAGGGCACCTCCCCATTTGAATGGGGAGGCAAGGCTATCGGATCGCCGTCAGGCGCTGCAGGAGATGGGCGCGCACATTATCGACGTGGGTCTGCATGGCCACACGCGCCGCCTCGCCGTCGCCACTGGCGAGCGCGTCGACGATCGTCAGGTGCTCGTCGCACACCTGGTCGATGCGCTCGGGCAGGCGGCCAAGGCGAAACATTGCCGTGCGCCGCCGCAGGTCGGAGATCGCGGTTGCCAGCACCGGGTTGCCGGACGCCGCGGCGATCGCGGCATGAAAGTCACGATCGTCCTGGCGCGCCGATTCACCCAGACCATCGACGCGCAGCCGCGCGATGCGGTCGCGCGCCGCGTCGAGCAGCTCGCGCGAGACCCTGCCCGCCGCCAACCGTGCCGCCTCGCCTTCGAGCAGGCGCCGCACGGCGAGCGCGTGCAGGAACTCCTCCATCGAATAGGGCTTCACGACCAGTGCGCCGCCGCGCTGCCGCTCGAGCGTGCCCTCGCCTTCCAGGCGCCGCACCGCCTCGCGCACCGGCGTCCGCGACATGCCCAGGCGCACGGCGATCTGCCGCTCGGTCACCATCTCGCCGGCCGCAATGGCGCCGCGCAGGATCATGTCGAGCAGCGCGCCATAGGCCACGACCGACAGCCTCTGGGTGTCGCCGGAGCCTGCGTCCTCGGAGAGCAATGCGTCCATTACGCCATTGGTATACCGGTTGCACTCCACTCGGGTCAATGCTATTTGGCGGCGTTTTCCGGGGAGAAGTCAGCCATGGCGATCGCAAGCAACGACGAGATCCGCATCCTGACGCCCTCGGGCATGCTGGGGTACGGCTTCCCGGTCGACCACTTCAAGATGGGCCTGGCGCTGAAGCCGCACGCCATCACCATCGATTCCAGGCTCGACCGATTCGGGTCCGCAGAAGCTCGGGCTGGGCGAGATGACCTGCAGCCGCGAAGCCTATGTGAAGGACATCGAAGTCCTGCTCGAGGCCCAGCAGGCGACCCGCATCCCGGTGCTGATCTCCTCGGCCGGCGGCGACGGCACCAACCTGCACGTCGACGTCTTCCGCGACATCATCGTCGAGATCGCGAAAAAGCGCGGCTGGCACTTCAAGCTCGCCTCGATCTACGCCGACATCGACAAGGCCTTGATCTCCAAAGAACTGAAGGCGGGCCGGGTCGAATCGCTGGGCCCGGTGCCGCCGCTCGAGCAGCGCGAGATCGACGCCGCCACCGTGATCGTGGCGCAGATGGGCGCCGAGCCGTTCCTCAAGGCGCTCGACGAGAGCGAAGGTGTCGACGTCGTCGTCAGCGGCCGCTCCTACGATCCCTCGCCCACCGCGGCGATGGCGATCCGCGCCGGCTTCGATCCCGCCCTTGCCTGGCACATGGGCAAGATCATGGAATGCGGCGCGCTCTGCGCCGAGCCGGTCGGCCGCAACGTCATGGGCTATCTGCGGCGCGATCATTTCGAGATCGAGCCGCTCAACCCGGCGGAGCGCTGCACGACGGCGTCGGTCGCCGCCCACACGCTCTACGAAAAGACGCATCCCTTCCTGCTGGCGGGCCCCGGCGGCACGCTCGACCTGTCGCAGTGCAGGTACGAGCAGGTGAGCGACCGACGGGTACGCGTTTCGGGCAGCAAGTTCATTCCGTCCAATCCCTACACGGTCAAGCTCGAGGGAGCGAAGACCGCGGGCTACCGCAGCATCTTCATTGCCGGCGCGCGCGACCCGATCTTCATCTCCCAGATCGACGAGATCCTGGCCCGGGTGATGACCGCCACGCGCGCCTACTTCTCCGAGTTCCCGCCGGAGACCTATCGCATCATCCCCCACCTCTACGGCAAGAACGGCGTAATGGGCGATCTCGAGCCGGTGAAGACGCCGGCCCACGAGCTCTGCATCATCGTCGAGGTCGCGGCCGCCACGCAGGCGATCGCCACCGCGGTCTGCGGCAAGGTGCGCACTGCGCTGATGCATTCGCCCTATCCCGGCCGCATCGCCACCGCCGGCAATCTCGCGTCGCCGTTCACGCCGCTCGAGATCCCGCTCGGACAGGCCTGCGAATTCAACGTCTATCACCTGATGAAGATCGACAGCCCGACGGCCCTGTTTCCGATCCGCTACGAGGAGATCTGATCATGGCTCTCGTCCCCACGCCGTTGCGCGACATCGCCAAGGTGGTGCGCAGCAAGAATGCCGGCCCATTCGAGATCACGCTCGATATCGTCTTCAAGACGCGCGAGGATTTCGATGCGGTGAAGAAGAGCGGCGTGATCACCAGGGAACTGGTGAGCGAGCTCTACAACGTGCCGACCCAGAACATCATCACCTTCGGCTTCTTCGAGCTGGTCAACGCCGTGAAGATCACCCTCCCGCGGCCACGGCCGCAGGGCGGCGTCGGCGAGACCGACATGCACGCCGCCCAGCAGCACGTGCCGCTGCAGGAGATCCGCGTGCCGTGGCCAGTAGCGTAATGCGCCGGCGGGCGTTCCTCGCGGGCACCGCCGTTGCGGGCATCGTGCGCCCTGCGGCCGCCGAAACCTGGCCGTCACGCCCGATCAGGCTGGTGGCGCCGTTCGCGCCGGGCGGCGGCTCGGACTTCACCAGCCGCCTGATCGCCGACAAACTCTCGGCGCGGCTCGGCCAAACCATGCTCGTCGACAACAAGCCCGGCGCCGGCGGCAATCTCGGCGCGGAGTTCGCGATCAAGGCGCCAGCCGACGGCTATACGTTCCTGACGATCTCGGGCAGCTACGCCATCAACTCGATCCTGCACACGCCTTCCTTCGATTCGCTGAACGACATCGTGGCGATCGGCCAGTTCACCGACGAGCCCACCATCCTGTGCGTCAATCCGTCGGTGCCGGCGAAGAACCTCGAAGAGCTGGTCGCGCTCTGCAAGCGCGACCCCGGCAAGCTCGCCTACGGCTCGAGCGGGCCGGGCGGGCTGGTCCATCTCGGCACGGAGTTCTTCCTCGACGCCGCGGCCATCAAGGCCACGCACGTGCCCTATCGCGGCACGGCGCTGGCGCTGAACGACCTGCTGGCGGGAAACGTGCAGATCCTCGACGGCGGCACGACCACCATGCTGCCCTACATCAAGAACGGCCAGGTGCGTCCGCTCGCCATCACCAAGCACATCGCCGCCGCGCCCGACATCGCGACCTACGGCGAGCAGGGCTATCCGACCCTCGAGTTCAACCTGTGGCACGGCATGATCGGCGCCAGGGGCATCCCGGCCGAGATCGTGCAGCGCCTGAACGCCGAGCTCGACGCGGTGCTGAAGAGCCCCGAAGTTTCCGGCCGTCTCGCCACCGATGGCGTGATCGCCGTCGGCGGCACCTCGGAGGCCTTCATGGCCGCGATCCGCGCCGAGGAGAAGCGCTGGCGCGACTTCATCCAGCGCACCGGCATCAAGCTCGACTGAACGGACCACCACCAGCTGCGCTGCTGCGGGATTGCCCCCGCCGGAGCGGCGGGATCGGAGGACGGCGTCGCCGCCGGGATCGGCAAGTCCTGCACCCGCCAGCCACCGCCCAATGCCGTCACCAGGGTCGAACTCGCGACGAAGCGCGTCAGGCGCACGTTGATCAGGGTCTGCTCGGCGCCGAGGGCAGTGGTCTGGGTCTGGATCACCGTCGTGTAGGGAACGGTGCCGGCGGTATACTGGTTGAGCGACAGGTGCTCCGCCTCCCGGGCGGCCGCGACCGCGCCCTGCTGCACCTTCTCCTGCTGCTCGACGAGACGTTGCTGGACCAGCCCGTCCTCGACCTGCTGGAACGCCGTCAGCACCGTCTGGCGATAGAGCGCGACGGTCCTGTCGTAGTTGGCCCGTGCGCCCTCGACCTGCGCGCCGCGCGCGCCGCCGTCGATCGCCGTCCCGGCCAATGCCGGCCCGAGCGACCAGACGGCGGAGCCCACGGTGAAAAGTGAGCTGAGCAGGGTGCTCGCAAAGTTGAGGCTGGCCGCGAACGTGATGTCGGGATAGTAGGCCGCGACCGCGACGCCGATCTGGGCATTGGCCGATGCCATCTGACGTTCGGCCGAGGCGATGTCGGGCCGGCGTTCCAGCAGCGCCGAGGGAATGCCGGCGTCGATGGTGGGCACGGTCTCGGGCAGCGGCGCGGTCGCGATGCTGACCTCGGCCGGCGCCTTGCCGATGAGGGCGGCGATCGCATGCTCGAACTGCGCCCGGTTCACGCCTTCGGCGACCAGCTGGGCACGGGTCTGCTCGAGGATGGTCTGGGCCTGCGTAAGGTCGAGACGCGAGGCCGTTCCGGCATTGACCTGGTTCTGCACGATCTGCAGCGCGCGCGCATAGGCGGCCACCGATTCCTCGAAGAGGCGGCGGCGGCGATCGGAAACGCGCAGGGAAAAGTAGTTGGTGGCGAGGCTCGACTGGATCGACAGCCGCGCGGCGGCGAGATCGCCGGCGCTGGCTTGGGCCGCGGCGGCGTCGCTCTCGATGGTGCGCCGGATGCGACCCCACACGTCGATCTCCCAGCTGATCGAGCCGCCCACCGAGAACTCGCCCGTGCTGTTGCCCACCGCGCCGGAAAGCAGGCTGGTCGAGCTGCTGCTGCCGCGCGCGCTGTTCTGCTGGACGCTGCCGGTGTAGCCGATCGTCGGATAGAGCTGCGACTGGGTCTGGCGGATCAGCGCGACAGCCTGGCGATAGGCCGCTTCGTTCTGCTTGAGAGTCTGGTTGGAAACGTCGACCTGGGCCATCAGCCCGTCGAGCGTCGGATCGCCATAGAAACTCCACCACGGACCACGATCGATCGTGTCGCGCGGCAAGGCCGGCCGGAACACCGAGTCCGACGTCTCCTTGAACTCGGGCGTCGGCGGCGAGGCGGGCGGCGGCTTCCTGTAATCGGGGCCGACCATGCAGCCGCCCAGCGACAGCGTGCCGCCAACGACGATGAACCTGCGGGAGACAGTCATGCCCGAGCCTCGAAGCCGCTCATGTGACGCGCCAGCCGGCTGTGCGGATCGCGGTCGCGGCGGCGGAAGCGGTCGAGATAGAGATAGATCACCGGCGTCGTGTAGAGCGTCAGCACCTGACTGACCAGCAGGCCGCCGATGATCGAGATGCCGAGCGGCCGGCGCAGCTCCGCGCCGTCGCCGAAGCCCAGCGCCAGCGGCAGCGCGCCCAGCATGGCGGCCATGGTCGTCATCAGGATCGGGCGGAAGCGCAGCAGGCAGGCGTGGAAGATCGCGGCCTCGGGCTCCATCCCGTCGTTGCGTTCGACCTCGAGCGCCACGTCGATCATCATGATGGCGTTCTTCTTCACGATGCCGATCAGCAGAAGCACGCCGATCATGGCGATGATGCTGAATTCGACGCCGAAGATCTCGAGCGCCAGCAGCGCGCCGATGCCGGCCGACGGCAGGGTCGAGAGGATCGTGATCGGGTGGATGTAGCTCTCGTAGAGCACGCCCAGCACGATGTAGATCGCCGCGAGCGCCGCCAGCACGATGAAGACCTGGTTGTTGAGCGACTGCTGGAACGCCTGCGCCGTGCCGGCAAACGTTCCGTGAATGGTCGACGGCACACCCACCTCGTTCATGGCGTTGTTCACGAAGGCCACGGCGTCGCTCAGGGTCTTGTTCGGCGCGAGGTTGAACGAGACGGTGGTGGCGACGAACAGGCCCTGGTGATTGACGCCGAGCGGCGTGGTGCCGAACTCGTAGCGCGTCACCGCCGACAGCGGCACCATCGTCTCCGCCGCCGTGCTGACCGCAGCCCCGGTCGAGGCCGAACCGCGTCCGCTCACGGCGATCTGGTTGGTGAGCTGGTTGCGGACCGCCTGGCTGGGATCGAGCGACGTGGCCGCATTGGTCAGTCCGGCAATCGAACCGGCGTTGCCCGAGACCGAGTTGACGGGCGGCGACGGCGACACGATCGCCTGGGTCGCCTGCGCGCCGCTGATCGCGCCGCCCGAGGTGCTGACGTAGATCTCCTTCAGCGACTCGGGGTTCGCCCAGTTCTCGGGCGAGACTTCCATGACCACGTGATACTGGTTGAGGGCGTTGTAGATCGTCGACACCTGGCGCTGGCCGAAGGCGTCGTAGAGCGTGGCGGAGATCGACCGCGTATCGACGCTGAGGCGGCTCGCCGCGTCGCGGTCGATGGTGAGGTTGACCTGCAGGCCCTTCTGCTGCTGGTCGGAATCGACGTCGGTGATGACCGAGGTGTCCTTCTGCATGGCCGCCACGAGCTTCGGACCCCATTCGTAGAGGTCGGGCAGCGAATCGCCCTGCAGGGTGAACTGGTACTGCGAGTTGCTCTGCCGGCCGCCGACCCGGATATCCTGCACCGCCTGCATGAAGAGGTTGGCGCCAGCGACCTGCGCCAGCTTGGCCCGCAGCCGTGTGATCACCTGGTCGGCCGAGACGTTGCGGTTGGCCAGCGGCTTCAGCGTGGCGAAGAGGAAGCCCGAGTTGGTCTGGAAGCCGCCAGTGAACCCCACGACGTTCTCGACCGCTGGATCCTCGCGCACGATGGCGACGAACTGGCGGAATTTCCGGCGCATCGACTGGAACGAGATGCTCTGGTCGGCGCGGATGCCGCCGACGATGCGGCCGGTGTCCTGCTGTGGGAAGAAGCCCTTGGGGATCGAGGCGTAGAGGTGGATGTTGAGCAGCACGGTCGCGAGGAACACCACCATCGTCATGCGCGGATGGCGCAGCACCCAGCCCAGGGTGCGGCCGTAGAACGACTGCACGGCATCGAAGACCCGCTCGGCGGCGAGCGCGATGCGATTGGGCTTCTTCTCTTCTTCCGGCGCATCCTTGGGCCGCGGCGGCTTCAGGATATAGGCGCACATCATCGGTGTCGTGGTGAGCGAGATGACCATCGAGATCAGGATGGCGATCGACAGGGTCATGGCGAATTCGCGGAACAGGCGGCCGACGATGCCGCCCATCAGCAGGATGGGAATGAACACCGCGATCAGGGAGATGCTCATCGAGACGACGGTGAAGCCGACCTCGCGCGCGCCGAGCAGGGCCGCCTCCATGCGCGGCATGCCGGCCTCGATGTGGCGCTGGATGTTCTCGAGCACGATGATCGCATCGTCGACCACGAAACCCGCGGCGATCGTCATCGCCATCAGCGAGAGATTGTTGAGGCTGAAACCCATCAGGTACATCACGCCGAAGGTCCCGATCAGCGACACCGACACGGCGACCGAGGGCACCAGTCCCGCCCGGAACGAGCGCAAAAAGGCGAAAGTCACCAGCACCACCAGGATGACGCTGATGGTGAGCGAGCGTTCGACCTCCCGCAGCGACGCGCGAATGGTCGTGGTGCGGTCGGTCGCGACCGTGACATCGACCTCGTTGGGCAGCGCGGCCTGCAGCTCGGGCAGCAGCGCTTTCACCTGGTCGACCGTCTCGATGATGTTGGCGTTGGGCTGGAGATAGATGATGACCAGCACCGAGCGCTTGCCGTTCGACTGGCCCTCGTTGCGGATGTCCTCCGTCGAGTCGATGACCTCGGCCACGTCGCTCAGTCGCACCGGTCCATTGTTGCGCCAGGCCACGATCAGGTCGCGGAAGTCGGCGGCGACCCTGCTCTGGTCGTTGGTGTAGATCTGGTAGCGCTGGTCGCCGACCTCGATCGCGCCCTTCGGCGAATTGGCGTTGGCCGCGGCCAGCGCCGCCCGCACGCTCTCCAGGCCGATCCGGTACTTGGAGAGCGCCTGCGGGTTGATCTCGACCCGCACCGCCGGCAGCGAGCTGCCGCCCAAGGTCACCTGGCCGACGCCATTCACCTGGGAGAGCTTCTGCTGCAGGACATTGGAGGCCGCGTCGTAGATGCGGCCCTGGCCCAAGGTGTCCGATGTCAGCGCCAGGATCATCACCGGCGCATCGGCCGGATTGACCTTGCGGTACTGCGGGTTGCTGCGCAGGTCGGTCGGCATGTCGGCGCGCGCGGCGTTGATCGCGGCCTGCACGTCGCGCGCCGCGCCGTCGATGCTGCGCGACAGATCGAACTGCAGCGTGATGCGCGAATTTCCGACGGTGCTGGTCGAGGTGATTTCGCTGACGCCGGCGATCGCGCCGAGACGGCGTTCGAGCGGCGTGGTGACGCTGGTCGCCACCGTATCGGGTGACGCGCCGGGCAACGACGCCGACACCGAGATCGTCGGGAAATCGACCTTGGGCAACGGCGCCACAGGCAGCGCCATGAAAGCCATGATGCCGGCCATCAGCACGCCGAGCGTCAGCAGGGTCGTGGCGACCGGCCGCGCGATGAAGGGCGCCGACATGTTCATCACGTCTGGAAGCTCTCCGGCAGTTCGGAGGTCTGCGGCCCGTTGGCCTCGAACCAGCGGATAGGCCGGCGTGTCCCGCGGCATGCCGCGCACCCGCCGCGCAAGCCGGTCGAAGGCGAGATAGATCACCGGCGTGGTGAACAAGGTCAGCATCTGGCTGACAATCAGGCCGCCGACGATGGTGAGGCCGAGCGGGTGACGCAGCTCGGAGCCGGTACCGGTGCCCAGCATCAGCGGCAGCGCGCCGACCAGGGCCGCGATCGTCGTCATCAGGATCGGCCGGAAGCGCAGCAGGCTGGCCTGGTGGATCGCCTCCTGCGGCGCCTTGCCCTCGTGGCGTTCGGCCTCGAGCGCGAAGTCGATCATCATGATCGCGTTCTTCTTCACGATGCCGATCAGGAGCACGATGCCGATGATCGCCACCACGCTGAGATCGTCGCCCGCAATGATCAGCGCCAGCAGCGCACCGATGCCGGCCGATGGCAGGGTCGAGAGGATGGTGATCGGGTGGATGTAGCTCTCGTAGAGCACGCCCAGCACGATGTAGACCGTGACGATGGCCGCCAGGATCAGGAAGAGCTGGCTCGCCAGGGCCTTCTGGAAGGCGAGCGCCGCGCCCTGGAATTGCGTGGTGATCGACCGCGGCATGCCGATCTCCTGCTGGGCGGCGGTGATCGCGTCGACCGCGGCGCCCAGCGAGGCGCCGGCGGACAGGTTGAACGACACGGTGGTCGAGGGGAACTGGCTGAGACGGTCGAGGCGCAGCGGCGCCTGCTGCTGCTCGAACGTCGCGATGGCCGACAGCGGCACCTGCTTGCCGGTGCCGGCCGAGCTCGGCAGGTAGAGGTTGTTCAACGCATCGAGATTGCGCGCCATCGAGGGCTGGACCTCGTAGATCACGCGATACTGGTTGGTCTGGGTGTAGACTGTCGAGACGATGCGCTGGCCGAAGGCATCGTAGAGCAGGTTGTCGACCGTGGCCGCGGTGATGCCGAACCGCGCCGCCGCATCGCGATCGATCTTGATGAAGACGGTGAGGCCCTTGCTCTGCAGTTCGGTCGCTATGTCGGTGATGTGCGGGATCGTCGACATCCGGTCGATCAGCTTCGGCACCCAGGTGTCGAAGTCCGCCGCATTCGGACTGACCAGGACGAACTGGTACTGCGTCCGGCTCACCGTCGAATCGATGGTGAGGTCCTGCGAGGGCTGCATGTAGATCGCGATGCCCTCGACGTTGCGCGTCTCGCGCTGGATGCGGCGGATGATCTCGCTCGCCGACGAGGTTCGCGAGTCGCGCTCCTTGAGGTTGATCACCATGCGCCCCGAATTCAGCGTCGGATTGATGCCGTCCACGCCCACGAAGGAGGACAGGCTCTCGACGTCGGGATCCTTCAGGATCGCATCGGCCAGGGCGCGCTGGCGCTCGCTCATGGCCTCGAACGACACGCTCTGCGACGCCTCGGTGATCGCCTGGATCAGGCCGTTGTCCTGGATCGGGAAGAAGCCCTTCGGCACCACGATGTAGAGCAGCACCGTCAACACGATGGTGCCGATGGCGACCATCAGAGTGAGGAACTGATGGCGGAAAACGACGATCAGCCCGCGGTCGTACCAGTCGATCAGCTTGGCGAACCAGCGCGCACCCAGCGCCTGGGCGCCCGCGTGCTTCTCCGGCTGGCCGTCGGCAGGCCTGGTCCGCCGGCGCAGGAGCTGCGCGCACAACATCGGCACGAGGGTGAGCGAGACCACCGCGGAGATCAGGATGGTGACCGACAATGTCACGGCAAATTCACTGAACAGGCGGCCGACGACGTCGCCCATGAACAGCAGCGGGATCAGCACCGCGATCAGCGACACGGTGAGCGACACGACGGTGAAGGCGATCTGCGCCGAGCCCTTGAGCGCGGCCTCGACCGGGTCCTCGCCCTCCTCGATGTAGCGCGCGATGTTCTCGATCATGACGATGGCGTCGTCGACCACGAAGCCGGTGGCGATGGTCAGCGCCATGATCGACAGGTTGTTGAGGCTGAAGCCCGCGATATACATGACCGCCAGGGTGCCGACGAGCGACAGCGGCACCGACAGGCTTGGGATGACCGTGGCGCGCCAGTCGCCCAGGAACAGGAAGATCACGATCACGACCAGCAGCACCGCGAAGGAGAGCTCGATCTGCACGTCGCGCACCGAGGCGCGGATGGTGAGCGTGCGGTCGGTCAGCACCGTGACTTCGAGCGAGCTGGGCAGCGACTCCTTGAGCTGGGGCAACTGCGCCTTGATGCTGTCGACGACGGCGATGACGTTGGCGCCGGGCTGACGCTGCACGTCGATGATGACGGCCTGCGTGTTGTTCATCCACGCGACCAGCCGGTTGTTCTCCTGCGAGTTCGACACCGATGCCACGTCCTTCAACCGCACCGGGGCGCCGTTGCGGTAGGCCACGATCACGTCGTTGAACAGGCTGGCGTCGACGATCTGGTCGTTGGCGTTGATCGTGTAGGCGCGCGTCGGCCCGTCGAAATTGCCCTTGGGCGTGTTGACGTTGGCGTTGGTGATCGTGGTCCTGAGGTCGTCGACGTTCAGCCCGTAGGCCGCCAGCGCCGTCGGATTGGCCCGGATACGCACGCCCGGCTTCTGGCCACCGCCCAGGGTGACGAGGCCGACACCGGGAAGCTGCGAGATCTTCTGCCCGAGCCGCGTGTCGACCAGGTCATAGACCTTGGTGAGCGGATCGCTTTTCGAGGTTATGGCCAGGGTCAGGATCGGCGCATCGGCCGGATTGACCTTGGCGTAGATCGGCGGCGCCGGAAGATCTCCCGGCAAAAGATTGCCGGCGGCATTGATCGCGGCCTGGACCTGCTGCTCGGCGATGTCGATGCCGAGCTTGAGGTCGAACTGCAGCGTGATCGCCGAGGCCCCGGCCGAGCTGGTCGACGTCATCTGGTTGAGACCCGGCATCTGGCCGAACTGCCGCTCGAGCGGCGCCGTCACCGACGAGGTCATCACTTCCGGGCCGGCACCGGGATAGAGCGTCAGCACGCGGATCGTCGGATAGTCGACTTCGGGAAGCGCCGCCAGCGGCAGAAAGCTGTAGGCGATGGCGCCCACCAGCATGATCGCCGCCATCAGCAGCGACGTTCCCACGGGACGCTCGATGAAGAGACGCGACGGATTCATGTCGCGCGGCCGCGCTTACTGGTTGGACTGGGCGGGTCGGCCTGCAGCGCCGCCGTTGGCGCGGCGCTGGCCACTGCCGCGCGGGCTGGCCGGCGGCGGCGCTTCACCGGTCTGTGGCGCGGGGGTGCTGCCGGCGCTCTCCGAGGTGTTGGGCGGCGTGGCGGAGCTGTCTGCTGCAGGATTGTCGCCGGGGAGGGTAACGTTCGGCGCGGGAGCGGGTTTGCGGATCTTGGCGCCGTCGCGCAGGCGGTCGACGCCGTCGATCACGACCTGATCGCCAATCGCCAGTCCCTTGGTGACCGCGATCTTGGTACCGTCGGTCACGCCGGTTTCAATCACCTGGATCGTGACGGTATCGTCGGCCTTCACTTTATAGACGTAGATGCCGGGCTGGCCGCGTTGCACGGCGGCAACCGGAACGACGGTGGCGTCCTTCACCGTGTCGACCAGCAGCTTGATGTTCACGAACTGGTTGGGGAACATCGACTCGTCGGCATTGTCGAACATCGCCCTCAGCTTGACCGTGCCGGTCGTCGTGTCGACCTGGTTGTCGGTGGTCGAGAGCTTGCCCTGGCCGACCGTTTCCTTTTGCGCGCGATCGAGTGCCGTGACATCGAGGACCGCTCCCGCCTTGAGACGCTTGCGCACGGCGGGCAGCGAGTCTTCGGGAATGGTGAACAGCGCTGACATCGGCTGCATCAGGGTGATGGTGCAGATGCCCGTGGCGTCGCCCATCGTCACGTAGTTGCCGGGATCGACCAGGCGCAGGCCGATGCGGCCGTCGGTCGGCGCGATGATGCGCGTGTAGGTGAGGTTGAGCTTGGCCGAGTTGACCAGGGCCTGGTCGGTCAGGAGCGTGGCCTGGAGCTGACGCACGAGGGAGGCCTGGGTGTCGAGCTGTTGGCGCGCGATCGACTCCTGCGACACAAGAGTCTGGTAGCGCTTGAGGTCGACCTCGGCATTGGCAAGCGTCGCCTTGTCTTTTTCCAGGGTGCCGACCGCCTGCTGGAGGGCCACGTCATAGGGCCGAGGATCGACGACCGCCAGCAGATCGCCTTTCTTGATGGCCTGGCCCTCGGTGAAGGCGACCGTCTGAAGCTGGCCGGTGATCTGCGTCTTGATAATCACGTTCGCCAGTGGCGTCACCGTTCCTAACGCCTTGATAATAATGGGAATATCGCCCTTGGCGACAACCGCCGTGCCGACCGGAATAGGGGCCGCGCCGGCGCCGAAACGGCCGCCGCCCTGGCGGGCTGCCGTGGCGCTCTTCCCGGAGTGAGTCGCAAGGTACCAGCCGCCGACCGCGACCACGGCAAGGCCGACGCCGATCCCAACCAGGGTCCGCAGTCGCTTCATCTTCTAGAAAGCCCCCAAAACGCAGCGTTTCTGCATATACGTAGCCACCTTGCCAATCCTCCCCCGGCGACCGTAGGGGCGCAAGGCTTCCTCGGCCGGGGTGTAACGTCCCCGGCCGGGAAAAGAACCATATGGTTGTGACTTTATTTAGTCCGCGGCCTAGTCGCTGTCTGACAGCGACTTGTCCGGTGCGATGTAGAGCTCGTGCCCGCCCTCGCGGAACTTCTTGCTCATGTCGTCCATGCCCTTCTTGGCATATTCGCGGATGTCCTGAGTGATGCGCATGGAGCAGAACTTGGGCCCGCACATCGAGCAGAAGTGCGCCGTCTTGTGCGCGTCCTTGGGCATCGTCTCGTCGTGGAACTTCTCGGCCGTCATGGGATCGAGCGAGAGATTGAACTGATCGACCCAGCGGAAATCGAAGCGCGCCTTCGACAGCGCATCGTCGCGCAGCCGCGCGGCGGGATGGCCCTTGGCGAGATCGGCGGCGTGCGCTGCGATCTTGTAGGTGACGACACCTACCTTGACGTCGTCGCGATCCGGCAGGCCGAGATGCTCCTTCGGCGTTACGTAGCAGAGCATTGCGGTGCCGAACCAGCCGATCATCGCGGCGCCGATACCCGAGGTGATGTGGTCGTAGCCCGGCGCAATGTCGGTCACCAGCGGCCCAAGCGTGTAGAACGGCGCCTCGCCGCACTCCTTCAGCTGCTTGTCCATGTTGACCTTGATCTTGTGCATCGGCACATGGCCCGGGCCTTCGATCATCACTTGGCAGCCCTTGTCCCAGGCAACCTTCGTCAGCTCGCCCAAGGTCGTCAGTTCGGCGAACTGTGCGGCATCGTTGGCGTCGGCATTGCAGCCGGGGCGCAGGCCGTCGCCCAGCGAGAAAGACACGTCGTACTTGCGCATGATGTCGCAAATGTCGCCGAAGTGTTCATAGAGGAAGCTCTCGCGATGCTCGGTCAGGCACCACTGTGCCATCATCGAGCCGCCGCGGCTCACGATACCCGTGACCCTGCTGGCGGTCAGCGGCACATGCGCCAAACGCACGCCGGCGTGGATCGTGAAGTAGTCGACGCCCTGCTCGGCCTGCTCGATCAGGGTGTCGCGGAAGACTTCCCACGAGAGCTTCGTGGGATCGCCACCGACTTTCTCCAGGGCCTGGTAGATCGGCACGGTGCCGATCGGAATCGGCGCGTTACGCACGATCCATTCGCGCGTGTCGTGGATGTTGCGGCCGGTCGACAGGTCCATGACCGTGTCGGCACCCCAGCGGATCGCCCACACCATCTTCTCGACTTCTTCCTCCATCGAGGAAGAGACCGCCGAGTTGCCGATGTTGGCGTTGATCTTCACCAGGAAGTTGCGGCCGATGATCATCGGCTCCAACTCGGTGTGGTTGATGTTGGCGGGGATGATCGCGCGGCCCAGCGCGATCTCGTTGCGCACGAATTCCGGCGTGATGAAGTCCGGCAGCGTGGCACCGAATCCCTCGCCGTCGGCGATCCGCTCGGCGGCCAGCTCATGGGCGTGCTTGCGGCCGAGGTTCTCGCGCGCCGCGACGTAGATCATCTCCTTGGTGATCACGCCGGCCTTCGCCCATTCGTACTGCGTGATCTTGTGGCCATCGAGGCCGCGCAGCGGCTTGGGCGTGTTGGCGAACGGAATCAGCGCCGAGAGCTTGACGTTGCCGTTGTCGATCGGCTGGATCGGACGGCCGGCATATTCCTCGACCCCGCCGCGGCCCAGCACCCAGCCGCGCCGCACACGCGCCAGGCCCTTGCCGACGTCGATGGCGACGGTCGGATCGGTGTAGGGGCCGGTCGTGTCGTAGACGCGGATCCTGGGCTCGGTGGCGACGCTCTGCGTGATCTCGCGCAGGGGCACGCTGATGTCAGGCGCCTCTTCCGGCGTGATGTAGATTTTCTGCGAGGCCGGCAGCGGGCCGGTCGTGACCTTCGGGGTCGAGATGATGTTGTCCATGAGGGATCTCCCGTGACGAGACGACAAAAGGAGACCCGGTAGTGTCGTGCAAAGGATATCCGTTCCCTTCGCCGGCATGACCCGGATCAGGTTCAAAGGGTCACCGCGCTGCCGCTTCCGGCGGTCGATATCTCAGCCCCCTGGCGGGGCCCCCCTTGGACGGCGCCATCCTAGAGGGAATCGCGGCCAAGGGAAGGCGTGCGTGACCTCGGGCATTGGCTGCCCGGTTCGGTGCCCTTTTTGGGCAATGGACCGGTCCAAGCCCTCTCCGCGACGGCTTCCCGGTGCTGCTACCGCCGGAGGAGACGCGGAGCGGCTTATCGGCTTTTGTTCAACTCACTCAGTGCCATCGAGCGCGACCTAGCGATTTCCTCGCTCTGCGGCTTGGCCGCGAGTGCCTTGTCGAAGGCAAGAATGGCATCGGAAACCCGACCCATCTGTTGAAGGACGCGGCCAATATTGGCATGCGCTTCCGCGTTGGCAGGGTCCAGTGAAACGGCGATCTCGAGAATTTCCAGGGCTTCGTCGTGGCGTTTCAGTCCGACGAGTACCACGGCCAGATCATTGTGGGCAGCTACGCTCGAAGGCTCGAAACCTATGGCCTTGCGAAGCAATTCGGCTGCTCGCGCCATGTGCCCCATGCTGACACATACGGCACCCTGCAGGTGCAACGCCGCGAAGTATCGCGGGTCGACCTCGAGCATCTCGTGGCAGAGCCTTTCTGCTTCGGCGAAATCTTTATGCCGATACGCCGCCTCGGCCAGGTCGAGAGAAGGAAAGACGGTGCTGACACTCTTGTCGTTGACGGTAAGAGCGACCGGAGGCATCGCTGCATAGCAGCGAAAGCCACGATAGAAATTGTTCATCATGCAATCGAGAGACTGGTTGCTGTATTCTCGATAAGGGGTCACCACCGGCATGTTTCGGAGCGGCCGAACCCTGCGCAGGGATTTTTTTGCCCCATTGGGCGAGATCGAATAGCAATGAGTGCCGAATGCCACCACCAGCTTGTGGAGGCTGGGCGAGACCGGCGTTCTCAGATACTCATTCATCCCGGCGATCACTGCCTGCTGATCGAACCTCCCCCGCATCGGGCCGAGACCAAAGTCGACGGCGAACAAACCGTCCGCATTCCAGCCCCACATCACCAAATCCCAATCCCGCGGCAGTTGGGATATGAGATTTCGTGACATGGCGCAAAAGTCGCGATGAAGAAGCGAATCATCCTCGACAATCGTTAAAGCTTCTTCATGTGCCGATGCGCGCTCCCAGAGTTTTATGTGTGAAAGCGCATTGCCGATCGCGCCGAGCGAGTAGGTCAGCGAATGGTCGACATAGCCCTCCAACTGAAGCTGGCCGAGGTCGACCGTGGATCCGTCAATGGCCGGAAAGATCCGGTAATCCTCAAGATGGCTGTTGTGTGACTGAAAGTCCGCCAGTCGTTGCGGGGTTCGCTGAAGGCTGATTACGTAAATGTCATGCTTCGCGCCCCAAGGCTAGACGATCTTGGCCGCCCGCATTTCTGCAATCTCCGCTGCCGAATATCCCGCCTCGCCCAGCACCTCGTCGGTGTGCTGGCCCAAGGTCGCGGGCGGCCGGTCGATCGAGCCGCCGTCATGCTCCATGCGGAAGCCCGAGCCGACGACAGTGATCGGGCCATGCTCGGTCTCGACGCTCTGCATGATGGTGCGATGGCCGATAGTGGTCGAGCTTGACGGTCTCGGGAATGCTGAGCACGTGGCCGGCCGGGATGTCGTGTCTTGGCGAAGATCCCGTTCCACTCCGCCGATGTGCGCTGCTTCATCGCTTCCTCGATGATCGCGTGCAGGGCGGTGTTGTTGGCGATGCGAGTCGGCCAGTCCTTGAAGCGCGGTTCGGTGATCGTGTCCTCGCGGCCGAGCTGCTTCATCAGGCGCTGGAACTGCGGGTCGGTCATCACCGCTAGTACCATCCAGCCATCCTTGGTCTTGAACAGGTTGCCGGTGGGCTTGCGCGTGACCGAGAGGTTCTCGGCCTGCTCGTGCACGCGGCCAGTCATCAGGTGCTCGGTGAACTGCTGGGCGAGGAAGCCGGTGACCGCGTCGATCATTGCGACGTCGACGAGCTGGCCCTTGCCGGTGTGCGTGCGCTGATAGAGCGCCGAGGCGATGCCGAAGGCCGCCGTGAAACCCGACATCACGTCGGCGCCGGCGAAACCCACGCGGGTCGGACCGTTCGACGGGAAACCGGTGATCGACATCAGGCCGGACATCGCCTGGATCATGCCGTCGAAAGCCGCCGTCGCCTTGTCGGGACCGACCTGGCCGAAGCCCGAGACCGCGGCGTAGATCAGGCGCGGGTTGAGCGCCTTCAGCGTCTCGTAGCCGATGCCGAGCTTGTCCATGACGCCGGGACGGAAGTTCTCGATCACCACGTCCGCCTTCGGCACCATGCGCTTGATCACTTCGATGGCCCGGGGCTGCTTCAGATCCAGGGTGATCGAGCGCTTGTTGCCGTTGACCGCCACCCAGGGCGCCGCGAGGCCGCGCTTTTCCCAGTCGTTGGCGCGATTGCCGAAGCGCATGTCATCGCCGTCGCGGCTCTCGATCTTGATCACGTCGGCGCCCAGCAGCGCGAACTGGTAGGACGCGTAGGGGCCCGCGAGCACGCGCGTGAAGTCGAGGATCCTTACGCCCGCAAACGGCTTGCTCATGGAACGATGGGATCCCTCGGCCGCGCTCGGGATGGCGTGCCGCTCTGCGTCACGCCACGCCCGCCTTCTTGCGCTGCTCGAGCGCGGTCTGCTTCACCTTGTCGAATTCGGCGCGGCGCTTGGCGACTTCCTCGGCGGGCATGCGCGCGAGGTTGTTGTAGTCCTGCTTCCAGTCGCCATCATCGGTCCAGCGCAGCGGACTTTGCACGGTCGTGCGCGGACCGATCGCGCTCTCCAGAACCTTGAGGGCGAGGTCGAGCGTGAAGCGCTGGGTGTCCGGCTCGTGCGGCTTGCCGCAGGAATTGCCGAGCGGGAAATCGCTGAACAGGAAGCGCGGTACGCCGCACAGTTCGACGATATCCTTGGCGGCTCCCATGATCACCGTCGGGATGCCGTTCCGTTCGAGGTAGCGCGCGACCAGACTCACGGTCTGGTGACAGACGGGTCACGTAGGGACAAGCAGCGCGGCATCGACCTGGTCCTGCCGGCAACGCGCCAGAATCTCCGGCGCATCGGTCTCGAGCGTGACCCGCTGGCTGCGGTTGGTCGGCGCGCCGTGGAAGCGCGGTGCCAGCCTGAAGCGGCCTTCGCTCGCGAACCTGCGCATCAGCGGCAGCGGGAACCAGGTGTTGGAATCCTTCGCCGTCGTGTGCTTGCGGTCGTAGCCGATGTGGCTGATGCGCGTGTCGTGGTCGGCAGCGCTGTCGCCCGAATAGACCGAATAGAACTTGGCGCCGGCGTTGTATTTGGCGCCCGGTCCCTGATCGCCCTTGTCCGGCTGAAAGGGCGCCGCGGTGCTGATCAGCACGAGTGTGCTGTCCTTCAGCGGCTTCTTCAGCGGCTGAAACGGCGCATCCGTGTAGTGCGCCCAGCGGTAGGGATTGTCGTAACCCAACGCGAGATAATACTCGCGCGTGCGCCGCATGTAGTCGATCGGCACGTCGAAGTCGGGCGCGAAATTGGCGGTGTCGGACATGGTCGAAAAGTGAGCCGCACGTCCGGCGAAGTCAATTTGGCCCGAAGTGACAATTTCGCGGGCAAGCCCTAGCAGGCTGTTGAAGAAGTGTTCCAGGGGCGGGCGATGATGGTGACCTCATCTCCGTTGTGGAAGCATATCTCGCCTTCGAGCGATCCGTCGTCTTGCAGATCGGCCCAGCCATGGCCGGAAGCCTGGTCCATCTCGTCATTGCCGTCCCACGTGAACTCGACGGCGTCGCCCTCGCAAGTGCCGTAAATGACGCCCGTGACGCAGCCGAAGGCGAACTCTCCGCCGGTCTTGCCGAAGAGAATGTAGGCTGGCTCGACCATGTCGGGGAAGTCGGCCTCGTAGTCGGCCATCTCGACGATGCGCCACTTGCCCTGCACGCTCATGCTGGCGCCGCCAGCAGCCTGGGCAGGCGGATCAGGTTGTAGGCGGCCAGCGCCATGGTGAATGCGGCATCGACCCGCCCGCGACCACGCAACTTGATCTTGGCAAGCCCGGCCGAACTCTTGATCCAGCCGAACACTTCCTCGATCCGCTTGCGGCAGCGCAGGCTGATCGCATAGCCGGCGTGGCGCGTGATCCGGCGATCGACCGATGTCTTGCGCGGCTTGCCAGTCTTGCTCAGATGGCCATCGATGGTGACGTGCGGGCTCACCGATCGAGCCCGTAGCGCCGCCACGAAGTCGGCCACGTCGTAGGCTTTGTCGGCGCCCAGAGTGATCCGGCGCCGGGAGCGGCGGCGACTGTCGAGCAACGCAAGTGCCGCCTCCCGCTCGGCCGTGCCGGTGGCCAGCGTCGCACTCCCGCCGACCACCAGACCATGGCGGTTCTCCATCAGGGCATGGCCCAGGTAGCAAAGCTTGGCCGGCTGGCCAGAGCCCTTCTTGTAGAGACGTGCCTCGGGATCGGTGACGCTACGGTGCGTCTCGTTGGAGCGCTTCTCTTTATGGAAGTGGCGCTCGGCGTTGCGGCCCGGCCCAGTGCTGTCGTTGTCGTCCCCGTCCTTGCGCCGGAAGCTCTTGATCGATGCCCACGCCTCCAAGAGCGTGCCGTCCACCGAGAAGTGATCGCTCGACAGCAGACGCTTCACCTTCGGCTGGGCCAGCACCGCGGCCAGGAACTTCGCCGCGATCTCGCCCTCCAGCAGCCGGTCGCGGTTCTTCGAGAAGCTCGAATGGTCCCATACCGGATCGTCCACTCCCAGGCCCACGAACCAGCGGAACAAAAGATCGAACTCCATCCGCTCCATAAGCTGGCGCTCCGAGCGGATGCCGTAAAACGCCTGCAGCAACATCGCCCGCAGCAGTCGCTCCGGCGCGATTGACGGTCGACCCAGACGCGGCGGATAGAGGGCTGCAAACTCGCTCGTCAGATCGGCCAGGGCCGCGTTCGCGATCGCCTGGATCGTCCGCAACGGATGATCCGGCCGAACGCGCGCCTCCAGATCCACATAGCTGAACAGCGAACCCGACCGCTCATCCGATCCACGCATCCCCAACTCCCGGCAACATTCGAGATGAGTGAATCACTTTCCTCAATCGGCTACGATGACTTTTTCAACGACCTGCTAGGTTTTCGCCGCTCTTGGGGAGAAGCCTCTGTTCAAATTGACCCGCCGTGCCGTACTGGCGAGCACCACTGCATTTGCGACGGCGGTGCGCGCCGAAGATCCGCCGCTGCGCATCGTGCTGGGCTTTCCGCCCGGCGCCAGCAGCGACACCGTCACCCGTCTGATCGCGGAGAAAATGCGGATCTCGCTCGGCCGCTCCGTCGTGGTCGAGAACAAGCCGGGCGCGGCGGGGATCGTGGCCAATCTTGCAGTGAAGTCGGCGGCCCCCGACGGCAGCACGCTCCTGATGACGCCGCTCGCCACCATGGTGGCCTTCCCCTATTCCTATGCGAAGCTCGACTACGACCCGTTCAGGGACTACGTGCCGGTGGCGCACGTTGCGGCCTTCCAGATCGCCTTCGGCGTCGGCGCCCAGGTTCCGGCCAGGACGCTTGCGGAGTATGTGGCACTCGCAAAGAAGGGTGGCACCTACGCCAACTTCGCCTCGGCCGCGGTCGGCAGCCTGCCGCACTTCTTCGGCCTACTGTTCGCCAAGACCGCCGGCCTCGAGCTGACGCACATTCCCTACAAGGGCACGGCCAACGTCCTGCAGGCGCTGATGTCGGGCGAGGTTCCCGCCGCCGTCCTGCCGATCGCCGATCTGGGCGCGCTGGTTCAATCCGGCAAGGGCCGCATCCTCGCGACCGCGGGCGCCAGGCGCGCGCCGCAATATCCCGACGTACCGACCTTCAAGGAGAGCGGCTACGACATCGAGGGCGCGGCCTGGTACGCGCTGTTCGCACCCGCCGGCACGCCGAAGGACATCGTCGAAAAGCTGGCGGCCGCCGCGATCGACGCGGTGCGCCAGGCCGACGTCCGGCAGCGCATCGAACCGCTCGGCCTCGAAGCGACCGGTTACGGGCCCGACGAGCTGGCGAAGATCATGCAGGCCGACGACGCGAAATGGGCTCCGGTGATCAAGGCCTCCGGCTTCAAGGCCGATTGATCGGAATCCGAGAAGGCGCAAGTCGATCTTGCAGCCATAGTGCCGCCCAAGTCTGGCGCACTATATAAGAAGCGAAACCGGCAAACTGTGGAGCGCACGGCATGGCGATCGGACGGCGCGGCGTACTCGCGGGCGGCACGGCTCTGTGGATCGGCACGCCGCGGGTCCTGCGGGCCCAGCCCAAGGTCCATGTCGGCCACGGCTTCGCGATGCACGGCGAGCCGCTTCATCCCACGCCCGACGTCAAGCTCGACTACCTCAATCCCGATGCGCCCAAGGGCGGCGCGGTCAAGTTCGCCGCCCTCGGCACCTACAATTCGCTGCATCCCTTCACCCTGAAGGGCGTCGCCGCTACCGGCGTCGGCGCCTTGTGGGACACGCTGTGCTGGTCCGCGCGCGACGAGGCCTTCACCGTCTACGGCCTGATCGCCGAGACGATCGAAGTGCCCGAAGACCGTTCGTGGGTGTCCTTCACCCTGCGCCCGCAGGCGAAATGGACCGACGGCACGCCGATTACCGTCGAGGACGTGGTCTGGAGCTTCGACACGCTCAAGGCCAAGGGAGTGCCGCGATACGCCTCCTACTACGTCGACGTGCTGAAGGCCGAGAAGATGGCCGAGCGCAAGGTGCGCTTCACCTTCCGCGACGCCACCAACCGCGAGCTGCCGCTGATCATGGGCCAGCTGCCGGTGCTGCCGTCGAAATGGTGGGAGGGCAAGGATTTCGAGAAGGCGACGCTCGACGTGGCCTTGTCGAGCGGCCCCTACAAGGTCGACAGCTACGATGTCGGCCGCTCCATCACCTATCGCCGTGTGGCCGACTGGTGGGCCCGCGATCTCTGGATGAATCGCGGCCGCTACAATTTCGAGTCGATGCGCTACGATTATTACCGCGACAACGACGTGCTGTTCGAGGCATTCAAGGCGGGTGACGCCGACATCCGCGCCGAGAATTCAGGTCGCAACTGGATGACCAAATACGATTTCCCCGCCGTCAAGGACGGACGGGTGATCCGCGACGAGATTCCCGACGAGCTGCCGCAGCCGATGCAGGGCTACGTGTTCAACCTGCGCCGCGAACTGTTCAAGGACCGAAGGGTGCGCGAAGCGGTCGGCCTGATGTACGACTTCGAATGGCAGAACAAGAATTTGAGCTACGGCTTCTTCACGCGCTCGCGCTCGTTCTTCGGCAATTCCGAGCTCGAGGCCAAGGGACTGCCTTCGCCCGCAGAGCTCAAGATCCTCGAGCCCTTGCGCGGCAAGATTCCCGACGAAGTCTTCACCACCGAATACCAGCCCCCCAAGACCGATGGCTCTGGCAACGTGCGCGAGCAGGCGCGCAAGGCGATCGGGCTGTTGAAGCAGGCGGGCTGGGAGATCAAGGATGGCAAGATGACCGACAAGGCGGGCAAGAAGTTCGCCTTCGAGATCATCCTCAACGATGCGGGCTTCGAGCGTGGCGCCTTGCCGTTCAAGCAGAACCTCGAGCGCATCGGCATCGAGATGAACGTGCGTACCATCGACACCTCGCAATATCGCCGCCGCACCGATAGTTTCGACTTCGATATGGTGATCGACATCTGGGGCCAGGCATTGTCGCCCGGCAACGAGCAGCGCGAATTCTGGGGCTCCAAGGCGGCCGACCAGCCGGGCACCAAGAACTCGATGGGACTGAAGGATCCCGCGGTCGACCAGCTCTGCGACCTGATCATCTCGGCCGACACGCGCGAGGACCTGGTCGTACGCACGCAGTGCCTCGACCGCGTGCTGCAGTGGCTCGAATTCCTGGTGCCGCAGTTCCGCTCGGACAAGGAGATGGTGGCTTATTGGAACCGCTTCACGCGGCCGGCGAAGACTGCCAAGTACGAGCCGATCTCGTTCGACACCTGGTGGGTCGACGAGGCCAAGGACAAGGTCCTGAGAAAAGGCGAGAAGTGACGGGCGACGCGGCCTGATGCTCGCCTACATCCTGCGACGCCTGCTGCTGGTGATCCCGACACTGTTCGGCATCATGGTGCTGAACTTCTTCATTGTGCAGGCCGCTCCCGGCGGACCGGTCGAGCAGATGATCGCCCGGATCGAGGGCACCGCCGTCGGCGCCACCGACCGCTTCAGCGGTGCCTCTTCGGGCGAGAGGATGAAGACCGGCGCCGGCAACGCCGAAGGGGGCGCCAGCTCCTATCGCGGCGCGCGCGGCCTGCCGCCCGAGCTGATCAGGCGCATCGAGAAGATGTACGGCTTCGACAAGCCGGTCGGCGAGCGCTTCCTGCTGATGATGAAGGACTACGCCGTGTTCGATTTCGGCGTGAGCTTCTTCCGCGACCGCCGCGTGGTCGACCTGGTGATAGACAAGATGCCGGTGTCGCTGTCGCTCGGCCTGTGGACGACCCTGCTGATCTATTTCGTGTCGATCCCGCTCGGCATCCGCAAGGCGGTGCGCGACGGCTCGGTCTTCGATCTCTGGACCTCGACCGTGCTGGTCGTGCTGAACGCCATCCCCGCCTTCCTGTTCGCCGTGCTGCTCGTGCTGCTGTTCGCAGGCGGCAGCTATTTCCAGTGGTTTCCCCTGCGCGGTCTCACCTCGGACGACTGGAGCACGCTCGATGTCCTGCACAAGGTGCTCGATTATTTCTGGCACATGGCACTGCCGATCGTGGCGATGACCATCGGCGGCTTCGCGAGCCTCACCCTGCTGACCAAGAACTCCTTCGTCGAGGAGCTGGGCAAGCAGTACGTGCTGACCGCGCGCGCCAAGGGCCTCGACGACAGGCGCGTGCTCTATGGCCATGTCTTCCGCAACGCCATGCTGATTGTGATCGCGGGCTTCCCCTCGGCCTTTGTCAGCGTGCTGTTCACCGGCTCGCTGCTGATCGAGGTGATCTTTTCACTCGACGGCATCGGCCTGCTGGGCTTCGAATCGGCGCTGAACCGCGACTATCCGGTGATGTTCGGCACGCTCTACTTTTTCGGCATGATCGGGCTGGTGATGGGGATCGTGGGCGACCTCGCCTACACGGTCGTCGATCCGCGCATCGACTTCGAGGCGCGCGGCTGATGCGGCCGATGAATCGCCGCCGGCTCGACCGGTTCCTCGCCAACCGGCGCGGCATGATCTCGCTCGTGCTGTTCGGCACGATATTCTTCATCTCGCTTTTTTCCGAGCTGCTGGCCAACGACAAGCCGATCCTGATCCGCTACGACGGCGCCTTCTATTCGCCGGTCCTGCGCGATTATCCGGAAGCCGTCTTCGGCGGCGACCTGCCGACCAATGCCGTCTACTCCGACGAGGAACTGCGCCATTCGATCGAGGCCAGGGGCTGGATGCTGTGGCCGCCGATACCTTATAGCTACGACACGATCATCACCGGCGAAGGACGCAAGGCGCTGCTGCCGCCGTCGCTCGCCCATCCGCTCGGCACCGACGATCTGGCACGCGACGTGCTCGCCCGCCTTCTTTATGGCTTCCGCATCTCCGTCCTGTTCGGCTTTGCCCTGACGATCATCAGCTCGATCGTCGGCATCGCCGCCGGCGCGGTGCAGGGCTATTTCGGCGGATTGGTCGACCTGACGTTCCAGCGCTTCCTCGAGGTCTGGTCGAGCATGCCGACGATCTACCTGCTGATCATTCTCGCGAGCTTCATCCAGCCCGGTTTCTGGGTGTTGCTGGGCATCATGCTGTTGTTCAGCTGGATGGCGCTGGTGGGCTACGTGCGCGCCGAGTTCCTGCGCGGACGGAATTTCGACTATGTCCGGGCCGCCCGCGCCCTCGGCATGCTGGACGTGCGCATCATGATGCGGCACATCCTGCCCAACGCCATGACCGCGAGCCTCACCTTCCTGCCCTTCATCCTCGCCGGCTCCGTGACCACCCTCACGGCGCTCGACTTCCTGGGATTCGGGCTGCCGCCCGGGTCACCGTCGCTGGGCGAGCTGGTGCTGCAGGGCAAGAACAACCTCAATGCGCCGTGGCTCGCCTTCACGGCTTTTTTCACGATCGCGCTCATGATGTCGCTGCTGGTATTCATCGGCGAGGCGGCGCGCGACGCCCTCAACCCGCGCAAGGCGCTGCTGTGAACGAGCCGCTCCTCCTCGAGGTCCGCGATCTCGCCGTGAGCTTTGGCACGGGCGCCAATGAAGTCGTCGCCGTGAAGGGCGTGAGCTTCGACATAAGGCGCGGGGAGACCGTGGCGCTGGTGGGCGAGTTGGGATCCGGCAAGTCGGTGACCGCGCTTTCGGTGCTGCAGCTGCTGCCCTATCCGGCGGCGCGCCATCCCAAGGGCTCGATCCGTTTCCAGGGCAAGGAGCTGGTCGGCGCCGCTCCGCGCGATCTGCTCGCCGTGCGCGGCAATCGCGTATCGATGATCTTCCAGGAGCCGATGACGTCGCTCAATCCGCTGCACACGATCGAGCGGCAGGTCAACGAGGTGCTGATCCTGCACAAGCGACTGTCGCGCGAGGCCGCCCGCAAGCGCACGCTCGACCTGCTCGAGCAGGTCGGTATTCCCAATGCCGCCGAGCGCCTCGATGCCTATCCGCACCAGCTGTCGGGCGGCCAGCGCCAGCGGGTCATGATCGCCATGGCGCTTGCCAACGAGCCCGACCTGTTGATCGCCGACGAGCCGACCACCGCGCTCGACGTCACCATCCAGGCGCAGATTCTGGCGCTGCTCAAGACGTTGCAGGCCCGATACGGCATGGCACTGCTGTTCATCACCCACGATCTCGGCATCGTGCGCAAGGTGGCCGACAGGGTCTGCGTGATGACGCAGGGCGAGATCGTCGAACAGGGCACGGTGGTCGACGTGTTCGACAGGCCGCAGCATCCCTATACACGGCATCTTCTGTCGGCCGAGCCGAAGGGCCGGCCCGTTGCGGCCGATCCCGACGCCCCCGAGATCCTGCGGCTCGACGACCTGAAGGTGCATTTCCCGATTAGGCGCGGCGTGCTGCGCCGCACCGTCGGCTACGTGAAGGCCGTCGATGGCGTCAGCATCGCGCTGCGCGAGGGCCACACGATCGGGCTGGTCGGCGAATCCGGCTCGGGAAAAACCACACTCGGTCTGGCGCTGTTGCGGCTCGAGCGCAGCGAAGGCGGCATCGAATTCGACGGCAAGGATCTGCAGAAACTGGGCCAGCGCGACCTGCGGCCGCTGCGCCGTCAGATGCAGGTCGTGTTCCAGGATCCGTTCAGCTCGCTCAGCCCGCGCATGTCGGTGGGCGAGATCGTGGGTGAAGGGCTGGAAGTGCACGGCATCGGCACGGCGGCCGAGCGCACCAGGATGATCGACGAGGCGCTGCGCGAAGTCGGCCTCGACCCGGCCCATTTTCCCGGGGCGCGCGAGCGCTACCCGCACGAATTCTCCGGCGGCCAGCGCCAGCGTATCGCGATCGCCCGCGCGCTGGTGCTGAAGCCGCGCTTCATGGTGCTCGACGAGCCGACCTCGGCCCTCGACATGAGCGTGCAGGCTCAGATCGTCGACCTGCTGCGCGACCTGCAACAGCGTCACCGGCTCGCCTACCTCTTCATCAGTCACGATCTCAAGGTCGTGCGCGCGCTGGCCGACGAGGTCGTCGTGCTGCGCGAGGGCAAGGTGGTGGAGCGCGGGCCGGCGCAACAGGTCTTCAGCCAGCCGCAGACGCCTTACACGAAGGCCCTGATTGCCGCGGCCTTCGATCTCGAGACGGTGGCGTAGGAGGAGAGTTCCATGGCGGGGGCCATTGCCTATATCAGCAACGACACGGACGGCCTTCACTGGAAGAAGATCCTCGAGCCGGCACTCGGCCCGATCGATTTCCGTACCCTGAGGGGTGGCCTCGGCGACAAGGACGATATCGATATTGCGCTCGCCTGGAAGCCGGAGCAGGGAGTGCTGGCCAGTCTCAGGAACCTGAAGATGGTTGTCTCGCTCGGCATGGGCGTCGATCACCTGTTCGCGGACAACCTCGTGCCGCCGGGCGTTGCCGTCACGCGCATCATGGACGACGGGCTGGTCGGCCAGATGAGCGAGTACGCGGTCTACTGGGCGCTGCGCCATCACCGCGACATCGACCGCTATGGAGCGAGCCAGCGCGCGGCGACATGGAAGGTCGAGCCGTTCAAGGACACCATCCATCGCCGCATCGGCATCATGGGCCTGGGCACGATCGGCAAGGACACGGCGCAGAAGTTCGCAGCGCTGGGATTTCCGACCGCGGGCTGGAGCCGGACGGAAAAGACCCTGCCCGGCATCGAAACCTTCCATGGCGCCGACGGGCTGGCGGCATTCCTTGGCCGCACCGACATTCTGATCGCCGTCCTGCCGCTCACGCGCGAGACGCACGGCATCCTGAATGCCAGGACGTTTGCCGCCCTGCCCAAAGGCGCCTACCTGATCAACATGGCCCGCGGCGGCCACGTCGTGGACGACGATTTGCTGGCCGCTCTCGACTCGGGCCATCTGAGCGGTGCCGCGCTCGACGTCTTCAATGTCGAGCCGCTGCCCAGGGATCATCGCTACTGGACGCATCCCAAGGTCTATGTGACGCCGCACGTTGCGGGCTCGACCAATCCGCGCACCGCCGCGCCGGGAGTGATCGAGAACATCAAGAGGCTGCGCGCCGGCCAGCCCCTGATCAACACGGTCGACCCCAAGGCCGGATACTAGGGTCCGGATATCGGCACCCGGCCCGTGCAACCCGCGCAATGGCGCCCCGTTATCTCTGCCAGAACATTTTTGAGTTTTCTCTTCCAGAAGATAGTTTGGAGGCATCAATGTCCTATCGTGGTCTCGCTGCCGCCGCGCTCATCGCACTCGCGGCGGCCGCCTGTTCGAACAGCCGCGAGCCGGCATTCGGACCCACCGTCGCCACCTCCCCGGCCGATCCAGTCGTGTCCCTTGACGAGCGCCAATGCAGAAGCGGCACGACGACGGGCCATGGCGTGGGCTACCAGCGCTGCATGCAATATGTGGATCAGGTGGCACAGGCCAGCGGCGGCCCAGCCTACGTCGCCGCCCTGCGCTTCGACTGACCCCGCTGGCGGAACTACGCCGCGGCGGCTGAAGCAGACACCGGCCGCAGCTTGAGAGTGAATACCGCGCCGCCGCCGGGCGCGTTGTCGACGGAGATGGTGCCGTCGTGAGCCTCCATGACACGGGCGACGATGGTGAGGCCGAGGCCGCGGCTGTCGCCCTTCGCGCGATCACGCCGCCAGAAGCGACGAAAGATGCGCTCGCGGTCGGCCGCCGGCACGCCCGGTCCGTCGTCGCACACGCGCACCACGCCGCCGGCCAGAACCTCGACCTCGATCGACACGTCGGGCGGCGTATGTCGGACCGCGTTCTCTATCAGGTTGCGCACGGCGCGAAACAGCGCCTCGGCATGGCCGTGTACCCAGACGGGGCCGGGATCGCCGGTGAGCGAGATGTTCTTGGACATCTCGACCGCGAGCGGCGCCATGAAGCCCACGGCGTCGGCGCACACCGAGTGGAGATCCGCCCTGGCGTCGGTGGCAACGATGAAGCTCTCGAGTTCGGCGATATCGAGCACCTGGTTGACGGTTCGCGTCATGTTGACGATGTCGGCCCGTAGATTCTCGCGCACCGGTCCCGCTTCGAGCGAATCGACCCTCGCGCGCACGATGGCGAGCGGCGTGCGCAACTCGTGCGCCATGTCGGCGGTGAACTCCCGTTGGGCGCGATAGCCCGCCTCCAGGCGGTCGAGCGCCTGGTTGACCGCATGGACGAGCGGCGCGATCTCGACCGGCATCGTCTGCTCGGGCAGCCGCAACTCGGTGCGCTGCGGCCCGATCGCGGCGGCCGTCGTCGAGGCTTCGCGCACCGGATCGAGCGCACGGCGGAAGATCATGATGTCGAAGGCGAGCAGCAGCAGCAGGATCGGAAAGGTGATCCAGGCGACCCGTGGGAAGAACGAGGCCACGACGTCGTCGATGATGACGTCGCGATGTGCGAGATCCTGGCCGACCTGGATCCAGTAGATGCGCTCGCCGATCGGCCGCGGCACGCTGACGCCGAACAGGACCGCACCGCTGCTGCCGCGGCGGATGAACCAGTCGCGCCGCGACTGCTCATCGGGCGCGAACAGCGCCGCGCCGTCGGTACGCGAGGAAAACAGCACCTTGTTGTCGGTGTCGAGCACGGCATAGGCATAGAGGCCGTAGCCGCCGGAATAGAGCGGGCGCACCTCGGGCGGGATGTCGAGCATGACCGTGCCGTCGGCCTGCGGGCGCAGGAAGCTGCCGATGGTGACGGCCTGGCTGCGCAGCGCGTCGCGGTGGAGATTGTTGGCGGCCTGGTTCAGCAGCCAGTACAGCGCGAGCGGCATCAGGATCGACGTGACCCCGATCGCCACAACATGAAGCGCCACCATGCGGGTGATGATGGAGCTGAAGCGGATCATTAACCCGCGGCCTTTTCCTCGGCCATGAGGTAGCCGACTCCGCGCACGGTGTGGATCTTCACCGTTGCGCCGGCATCGCCCAGCATCTTGCGCAGGCGATGGACGTAGACCTCGACGGCATTGGAGCCGACGTCGCCGGAGAGACCGAAGAGGTGATCCTCGAACAGGCGCTTGGGCGCCACGTTGCCGCCGCGGCGCAGCAGTATCTCGAGCACCGCCGTCTCCCGCGCCGGGAAGGGCCGCGGCGCGCCGGCGACGAAAACCTGCCGGCCGTCGGTGTCGAGCGAGACATTGCCGAAGGTCAGCAGACGGCCCAGCAGGTTGCCGGGGCGGCGCAGCAGCGCCTGCAGGCGCGCGACCAGCTCTTCCATGGCGAACGGCTTGGCGAGGTAGTCGTCGGCGCCTTCCCTGAGCCCGGTGACGCGGTCCATGACGCCGTCGCGGGCGGTCAGCACCAGCACCGGTGTCGAATCGCCGCGCCTGCGAATATCGCGCAGCAAGGCGAGCCCATCGTCGTCCGGCAGGCCGAGATCGAGCACGATCGCGGCATATTTCATCGTGCTGATGACATGCAGCGCATCGCCCACCGTATCCACCGAATCGGCGGCCAGACCGCTCTGCGCCAGTCCTTTTACGATCAGCGACACAAGTTCTGTGTTGTCTTCGACGATAAGCACTCGCATTGGTATGCGCCTTCGCCCGTTTCCTGTCTTGGGAAGTCAGCCTACCATGACGGGTGCAAACTTGTCCGGCCGCTTCGGGCACGGCCCGTCAGGTTGATGTAATAGGATTGGCCTATTCTCAACGTCTCGCAAATCCGCTTTTTGCGTCGGAACGCGGTCCAAATGTACATCGAGAGCAAACCTTCGCTGATGACCAGCCTCAAGCGTTATCGCCTGCTGCTTGCGGGCGCGGGACTCGTGGCCGTGGTCGGTCGCCGGCTTCTGGGTGCTCGACGGCGGACCGAGCAATGCCGTGGCGCGCGCCGAGAAGTCGCAAGCGGATCCCGACGGCGCGTTTCGTCCGATCGACACGCAATGGGGCAGCCTCAAGCTCACGCCGGTGCGGCAGGTCGCCTTCCGCGACGAACGCGCGACCGACGGCAAGATCGCCCTCAACGAGGATACGACGACGCCGGTGTTCTCGCCCTACTCCGGCCGGGTCAGCCGCCTGATCGCCAAGCCCGGCGATCATGTCGAACCGGGCGCGCCGCTGTTCGCCGTCGAGGCGAGCGAATTCGTCCAGGGCCAGAACGACCTGGTGACCGCCGTTGCCGGCGTCGAGAAGTCGAAGTCCAGGGTCGAGCTCGCCAAGACCGTCGAGAAGCGCCAGCGCGAGCTGCTGGCGATCCGCGGCGGCGCGCTGAAGGACCTCGAGCAGGCGCAGTCCGACCTGATCGGCGCGCAGGGCGACCTGCGCTCGGCCGAGATAGCGCTCGCCGCCGTGCGCAATCGCCTGCGCATTCTCGGCCGCTCCGACGCCGATATCGACCGGCTCGAGAAGGTCGACAAGATCGGCGCCGAGGCGATCGTCAGCGCACCGATCGGCGGCACGGTCATCCAGCGCAAGGTCGGCCTCGGCCAATACATCAACGTCGGCGCGACCGACCCGGTGTTCACGGTCGGCAGCCTCGACACCGTCTGGCTGATCGCCAACGTCCGCGAATCCGACGCGCCGCGCATGAAGGTCGGCCAGCCCGTCGAAGTGTCGGTGCTGGCCTATCCCAAGCGCGTCTTCAACGCCAAGCTCACCTACGTGGCGCCGGCACTCGACCCGACGACGCGCCGCCTGCCGGTGCGCGCCGAAATAGCCAATCCCGGCCGCGAACTTCTGCCCGAGATGTTCGCGACCTTCCGCATCATTTCGGGCGATGCGCGCATGACCGCCGCGGTGCCGGTCGATTCCGTGATCTACGAGGGCGCGCAGGCGCGCGTGTGGGTCGCGCGGCCCGATCAGAAAGCCGTCGTCACGCGCTCGATCGAAGTCGGCGACACCGTCAACGGGCTGGTCGAGGTCCGCAAGGGCCTGCAGATCGGCGAGACGGTGGTGGCGAGCGGCACCCTGTTCATCGATCGCGCCGCCGCGCGCGACTGATCGTCGGTTACGCGTCCTCAGCGACCGTTCCATGCACGCCATTGTCGCCGCCGCGCTGAAGCAGCGCATTCTCGTCATCATCCTCGGCGTCACGCTGATGGTGGGCGGCCTGTTTGCGTACCGGACGCTGAACATCGAGGCCTATCCCGATCCGGTGCCGCCGCTGGTCGACATCATCACGCAGAATCCCGGCCAGTCATCGGAGGAGATCGAGCGCTACATCACGATCCCGATCGAGATCCAGATGGCCGGCATTCCCTACGTCCAGGCGATCCGCACGATCTCGCTGTTCGGCCTGTCCGACGTGAAGGTGCAGTTCACCTACGACGTCTCCTACCAGCAGGCGTCGCAATACGTGGTCAACCGCCTGAGCCAGCTCGGCAACCTGCCGAACGGCGCCCAGCCCGTGCTGTCGCCGACCAGCCCGATCGGCGAGATCTTCCGCTACCGGGTCGTCGGACCGCCCGGCTACACCGTCACCGACCTCAAGACCATCCAGGACTGGGTGCTGCAGCGCCGCTTCAAGGCGATTCCCGGCGTCATCGACGTCACCGGCTGGGGCGGCAAGACCAAGACTTTCGACATCACCATCGACCTCGACCGCCTGCTGGCCTATGGCCTCACGCTGAAGCAGGTGCTCGACGGGCTGAACAACGCCAATATCAACGTCGGCGCCAATACCGTGAACATCGGGCCGCAATCGGCGATCGTGCGTTCGGTCGGCCAGATCCGCTCGATGGACGATATCCGCAACACCCTGGTCGCGGCCCACAACGGCACGCCGGTCCTGGTGTCGGACCTCGCCGCGGTGACCGTGGGCAATCAGCCGCGCCTCGGCATCGCTGGACAGAACGACGACGACGACATCATCCAGGGCATCGTGCTGATGCGGCGCGGCGCCGAGACGATCCGACCTTGCAGGGCGTGTTGGCGGAGGTCGACAAGATCAACGCCTCCAACATCCTTCCGCCCGGCGTGCGCATCGAGCGCATCTACGACCGCAGCGCCCTGGTCAACATCACCACGCATACCGTGTTGCACAACATGGTCGTCGGCGTGACCCTGATCTTCCTGATCCAGTGGCTGTTCCTGGGCAATTTGCGCAGCGCGCTGATCGTGTCGGCGACTATTCCCTTCGCCCTGCTGTTCGCCATCGTCATCCTGGTGGTAAACGGCGAGTCCGCGAACCTGCTGTCGATGGGCGCCATCGATTTCGGCATCATCGTCGACGCCACGGTGATCATGGTGGAGAACATTTTCCGCCATCTCGCCGAGGCGGGACACGGCACGCCGACAACGCCAACCCGGCCGACCCCCGATGGCCTGACGGGCAAGCTCGCGTTGATCTTCCACGCCTCGACCGAGGTGACGCAGGCGATCTTCTTTGCCGCCACCATCATCATCGCGGGCTTCCTGCCGCTGTTCACCCTGTCGGGCGTCGAGGGCCACATTTTCGGGCCGATGGCCAAGACCTACGCCTATGCGCTGTCGGGCGGCCTGCTCGCCACCTTCACGATCTCGCCGGCGCTGTCGGCGCTGCTGCTGCCGGAAACGGTCTCCCACGTCGAGACACGCGCCGTCCGGATGATCCGCAGCGGCTACACCCGCCTGCGCGACTGGGTGCTGGACGCGCGCCGGACGGTGCTGGCGATCGGCCTGGCGGTGGGCGTGCTCGCCGTCCTCGCCGGCAGCTCGATCGGGCTGGAGTTCCTGCCCAAACTCGAGGAAGGCAACATGTGGATCCGCGCCACGATGCCGGCCTCGATCTCGCTCGAGACGGGCAACGACTACGCCAACCGCATACGCAAGATGCTGAAGGGCTTCCCCGAAGCCGAGACAGTGATCTCCCAGCATGGCCGGCCCGACGACGGCACCGATTCGACCGGTTTCTTCAACGCCGAGTTCTTCGTGCCGCTGAAGCCCTTCGAGAAATGGCGCAGGGGCCTCGACAAGGAAGCCCTGATCGCCGAGATGAACGATGCCCTGACCAAGGGCTTTCCCGGCGTCGAGTTCACCTTCTCCCAGTACATCCAGGACAACGTCCAGGAAGCGGCGTCGGGCGTGAAGGGGGAAAATTCGGTCAAGGTCTACGGCAACGACCTCGAGACGCTGGCCAAGGTCGCCAACGACATCAAGGACGCGATCGCGACCGTCCCCGGCATCGAGGATCTCGCCGTGTCCGCCTCGCTCGGCCAGCCGACCATCCGCATCGACATCGACCGCAACAAGGCGGCGCGCTATGGCCTCGCGCCGGGCGACATCAACGCCACTGTGCAGGCCGCGATCGGCGGCCAGGCGGCGGGCGACGTCTACGAAGACGGCAGCGACCGGCACTTCCCGATGGTGGTGCGCCTGGCGCCGCGCTATCGCCAGAACCTCGAGGCGATCCAGCGCATCCCGATCGGCGCGCAGGGCGACAACGGCGGCGTCACCCAGGTGCCGCTGTCCGAAGTCGCCACGGTCCAGATCGTCTCGGGCGCGTTCTACATCTATCGCGAACAGCAGGAACGCTATGTGCCGGTGAAATTCTCCGTGCGCGGCCGCGATCTCGGGGGCGCCGTGCAGGAGGCCCAGAACAAGGTCGCCGAAAAGGTGAAGATACCGGGCGGTTATCGCGTCGAATGGGTCGGCGAGTTCGGCAACCTGCAGAACGCCCTGCATCGGCTGGAGATCGCGGTGCCGATCGCCATCGCGCTGATCCTGCTGCTGCTGTACATGAGCTTCGGCACGCTCCGCGATACGCTGCTGGCGGCCAGCGCCATGCCGATGGCGTTGACCGGTGGCCTCTTTGCGCTGTTCATTGCCGACATGCCCTTCAGTATCTCCGCCGCCATCGGATTCGTCGCCCTGTTCGGGATTGCCGCGATGAACGGCATCATGGTGCTGTCCTGCTACAACCGGCTGATCGACGCCGGTGAGACGCGCGAGCTCGCCTTGCGCAACACCTGTGCCCTGCAGATGCGCCCCGTGCTGATGACCTGCACGGCCGCCTGCGTCGGCCTGCTGCCCGCCGCCTTCTCGAGCGCGATCGGCAGCCAGGTACAGCGCCCTCTGGCGATCGTTGTGGTGGGCGGCACGCTGCTGGCGCCCTTCCTCTTCCTGACCGTCCTGCCGGCCGCGATCGGCGTCTTCTCGCGCCGCCTCCCCCGCCTGCCGGTGGCGGAAACCAGCCTGGTTGAAACGCCATGACGACGCGTCGACTGGATGTCCGGCCGATCGCAATGCTTGCCGCCGCGCTCTGCGCGTCGCTCGCCGGTTGCACCACGGTCGGTCCTGACTTCCGGCGGCCCGACCCGCCGAAGGCCGAAACGTACCTGCCCGATGCGCCGGCTGAATTCGTCGCCGCCGGCATTTCGGGCGGCGAGACCCAGTCGCTGGTGCAGGGCCTGGATATTCCCGGCCAGTGGTGGAACGTCTTCCAGTCGCCGCAGCTCAATGGATTGATCGACGGGGCGCTGCAGGCCAATCCCGACATCCAAGCCGCCGTCGCCAGTCTCAAGGTCGCGCAGGAGAATGCCCGCGCCCAGCGCGCCACGCTGTTTCCCACGGTGCAGGGCGGTGCCGGCGGATCGCAGAACCAGACACCCAACAGCCTGTCGCCGGTGCCCGCGTCCGGCGATCAGGTCTACGGCCTGTTCACGGCCGGTCTCACGATCACCTACGCGCTCGACCTGTGGGGCGGCACCCGCCGCCAGATCGAATCGCTGGACGCTCTGGCCGAAGCGCAGTGCTTCCAGCTCGAAGGCGCTTATCTGTCGCTCAGTTCCAACGTCGTGGCCGCCGCGATCCAGGAAGCGGCGTTGCGGGCGCAGATCGACGCCACCGAGCACATCATTGCGGCCCAGCGCGACACGCTCGACATCCTGCAGCGTCAATCCGGGCTGGGCGCGATTCCCGGCGGCGATGTCGCTACCCAGCAGGCGGCCCTCGCCCAGGCCGAGACCGCATTGCCGCCGTTGCAGAAGCTGCTGGCGCAGCAACGCAACCTCCTCGCCACCCTGACCGGCCGCCTGCCCAACCGCGACCTCGCCGAGCGGTTTCAGCTCTCCGACATCCGGCTGCCGCCGGAGCTGCCGCTCAGCCTGCCGTCGCGGATGGTCGAACAGCGGCCCGACGTGCGCGCCGCCGAAGCCAATCTCCACTCAGCCAGCGCGGCGGTGGGCGTGGCCATCGCCAACCAGTTGCCGCAGATCACCCTCAATGCCGGAGTCAACAGCGCGGCACTGAGCATCGGCACGCTGTTCGGTCCCGGCCTGGTGGGTGGGCTGATCGGCGTCAATGTCCTGCAGACCCTCCTCGATGGCGGCGCGCTCGCCGCCAAGAAGCGCGCGGCCCAGGCCGCACTGGAGCAGGCCGACGCGCAATACCGGTCCGTCGTGCTCACGGCTTTCCGCAACGTTGCCGATACGCTCCGAGCGCTCGAATACGACGCCATCACCTTGCGCGCCGCCGTCACCGCCGAACGCGCCTCGGCCACCAGCCTCGACATCGCCCAGCGCCGCCTGGCACTCGGCGATACGACGTACGTGTTCGTCCTGCTCGCCCAGCTGACGTATCAGCAAGCGCTGCTGACGCGCGTGCAGGCCCAGGCCGCGCGCCTCACCGACACTGCAGCGCTGTTCCAGGCGCTGGGCGGCGGCTGGTGGAACCGCGATCCGCCGGGACCGGAAGAACAGGCGCGTCGCCTGCGGTGCCGCCCGCCTCAACCCAAGACCACGGCTGTTTCGCAGAGGTAGTGCAGACGCAGAACTAGTGCGATTGCACGAAGTGTGTCGTAGTACCTTCGGATTAGTGCTGCCAACTCAAGGCGGCTGCCGAACAGGGTCGCGATGCAAGCAATCGTCGGTGCTGCACTCAAGCAGCGCGTTCTGGTCATCATCCTCAGCGTCGCGCTGATTGCCGGCGGATTGTTTGCTTACAAGAAGCTGAACATCGAGGCCTATCCCGATCCGGTTCCGCCGCTGGTCGAGATTGTCACCCAGAATCCCGGGCAATCGTCGGAAGAGCTCGAGCGCTACATCACGATTCCGATCGAAGTGCAGATGGCCGGGCTGCCCTACGTCACGTCCATTCGCACCATCTCCCTTGTCGGACTGTCTGACGTGAAGGTCCAGTTCACATACGATGTGAGCTACCGCGAAGCATCCCAGCTGGTGCTCAACCGGCTGAGCCAGGTCGGGACCCTGCCCAACAATGCACAGCCTACGCTGTCACCCACCAGTCCGATCGGCGAGATCTATCGCTACCGCATCGTCGGCCCGGCGGGCTACTCGGTCACCGACCTCAAGACGATTCAGGATTGGGTGCTCGACCGCCGCCTCAAGGCGGTGCCGGGAGTCATCGATGTCACCGGCTGGGGCGGCAAGCTCAAGACCTACGACATCACGGTCGATCTCGCCCGCCTGCAGGCCTACAGCCTGACCTTGAAGCAGGTGCTCGACGCGCTGACCGGCGCGAACATCAATATTGGCGCCAACACAGTCAATCTCGGCCCGCAATCCGCGGTGATCCGCTCGCTCGGGCAGATTCGCACCATGCACGATATCCGGCACACCATGCTGGGCATGCGCAATGGCACGCCCGTGCTGGTCGAGGACGTGGCCAACGTGGCGGTGGGTTTCGAACCGCGGCTCGGCATCTGCGGTCAGGACGAAGACGACGATATCGTGCAGGGAATAGTCCTGATGCGGCGCGGCGCCCAGACCCTGCCGACGCTCAATGCCGTCGAACGCGAGGTCGCGCGGATCAACAGGTCGGACCTGCTGCCGCCCGGGGTGAAGATCGAACGCGTCTACGACCGTCGCGTGCTGGTCGACGTCACGACGCGCACGGTGCTGCACAACATGGTGATGGGCGTGACGCTCATCTTCCTGATCCAGTGGATGTTCCTCGGCGACCTGCGCAGCGCGCTGATCGTATCGGCGACGATTCCCTTTGCGCTGCTTTTCGCCGTGCTGATCCTCGTGCTGAGCGGCGAATTGGCCAACCTGCTGTCGATGGGCGCCATCGACTTCGGGATCATCGTCGATGCTACCGTGATCATGGTCGAGAACATCTTCCGGCACCTTGCCGAGAAGAGTGCGGGACACCGGCCATCCGTCCTTGAAGCGCCACGCGGGCTGACCGGCAAGCTGGGCACCATCTATCTCGCCGCGGGCGAGGTCACGAAGGCGATCTTCTTCGCGGCCACCATCATCATCGCAGGCTTCCTGCCGCTGTTCACTTTGTCGGGTGTCGAGGGACACATCTTCGGGCCGATGGCCAAGACCTACGCCTATGCCTTGTCGGGCGGCTTGCTGGCGACCTTCACCGTGTCGCCGGCGCTCTCCGCGCTGCTGCTGCCGGAGAAGGTGTCGGAAACCGAGACCATGATCGTGCGCGCCGTGCGGCGCAGCTATCGCCGGCTGATCGCCATCGTGCTCGATCACCGGCGCTGGACCTTGACCGCCGGACTCGCCCTGATCGTCGTCGCCAGCGTCGCTGCCAGCACCGCGGGACTGGAATTCCTGCCCAAGCTCGAGGAGGGCAATATCTGGATGCGCGCTACGATGCCCGCCTCCGTGTCGCTCGAAGAGGGCAATGTCTACATCAACAAGATGCGCGCGGTGGTGAAGAGTTTCCCGGAAGTCGAGACGGTGATCTCCCAGAACGGCCGCCCGGACGACGGCACCGACCCCGACGGCTTCTCCAACGGCGAGTTCTTCGTGCCCTTGAAGCCCTTCGACAAGTGGCGCAAGGGCCTCGACAAGGAAACCCTGGTCTCGCAGATGTCCGATGCGCTGCAGAAGGCGGTGCCCGGCGTGAACTACGCGTTTTCGCAATATATCCAGGACAATGTGCAGGAAGCGGCGTCCGGCATCGACGCCGAGAACGCCATCAAGATCATCGGGCCCGATCTCGACCGACTGCACAAGCTCTCGGTCGAGATCGCCGCCGTGCTGACCAAGGTCGCCGGCATCACGGACGTGGCGGTGCCGCCGCTCGTCGGGCAGCCGACCATCCGCATCGACATCGACCGCGACCGGGCCGCGCGCTACGGGCTGTCTCCGGGCGACATCAACGCCACCATCCAGGCCGCCGTCGGCGGCCAGGCTGCGGGCGACCTCTACGAGAACGGCAGCGACCGTCATTTCCCGATGCTGGTGCGGCTCGCCCCGCAATATCGCCAGGATATGGTGTCGCTGCGCCAGCTGACCATCGGCGCCCAGAATCCCGACGGTACCGTCGTGCAGGTCCCGCTGAGCGAGGTGGCCGACGTCGGCCTGGCGGTGGGCGCGTTCTACATCTACCGCGAGCAGCAGGAGCGCTTCGTGCCGGTGAAGTTCTCCGTGCGCGGCCGCGATCTCGGCGGGGCCGTGCTCGAGGCCCAGGAGCGCGTCGCCAAGGAGGTCGCGCTGCCGAGCGGCTACCGGCTGGAATGGGCGGGCGACTTCGAGAATTTCCAGAGCGCCATCGACCGGCTGGCTCTCGCCGTGCCCATCGCCATCGCCCTGATCTTCCTCCTGCTCTATGTGAGTTTCGGCACGCTGGCCGACACGCTGCTTGCCGCCAGCGCGATCCCGATGGCGCTGGTCGGCGGCATCTTCAGCCTCACCCTCGCCAACATGCCGTTCAGCATCTCGGCGGCCATCGGCTTCGTCGCGCTGTTCGGCATCGCGGCGATGAACGGCATCATGGTCGTTGGTTGCTTCAACCGGCTCGTCGCCGGCGGCCTCGAGCGCGAGGCGGCACTCCGCCTGACCTGCGAGCAGCAGATGCGGCCGGTGCTGATGACCTGCGTCGCGGCTTGCGTCGGTCTGCTGCCGGCGGCCTTCTCGACCGCGATCGGCAGCCAGGTGCAGCGCCCGCTCGCCATCGTCGTCGTGGGCGGCATGCTGCTCGCGCCCTTCCTCTTCCTGACCATGCTGCCGGCTGCCCTCGGCGCCTTCTCACGGCGGCGAGTCCCGGCTACATCTGAGGTGTGACAACCGACGAACTGCTCGACCTCGGCGACCGCACCTTGCGCCTGCGCAGGCTCGAGCCGCGCCGGAGCGACGGATTGCAGCGCACCACGCTGGTCTTCCTGCACGAAGGCCTGGGCTGCATCGAGATGTGGCGCGACTTTCCGCAACAGCTTTGCGACGCCACCGCCTGCAACGGCATCGTCTACGACCGCACCGGCTACGGCGGCTCGAGCCCGTGGCCGTCCGACCCTGGCCAACGCTACATGGAGCTCGAGGCCGACGACGTGCTGCCCCGTCTGCTCGCCGCCTCGGGCATCGAGGATTGCGTGCTGGTGGGCCACAGCGACGGCGGCACGATCGCGCTCAACTATGCCGCCGCCGATCCCGAGCCGTTGCGCGCGGTGGTGACGATCGCCGCTCACGCGATCAACGAGCCGGTGTGCATCGCCGCGATCCATCGCGCGCGCGAGGCCTTTGCCACCGGCGACCTGCGCCAGAAGCTGCTCCGGTATCACGGCGAAAACGTCGACCGCGCCTTTCGCCTGTGGTCGGACGCCTGGGTCGCGCCGGGCTTCGAGCCGATGGATGCCAACGGCCGGCTGCCCGGCGTGCAGGTGCCGGTCCAGGCGATCCAGGGCGAAGACGACGACTACGGCAGCGAGCTGCAGCTTGGCATCATCGCCGGCAAGGTCGCTGGCTATTGCGAGACCCGGCTGATCGCCGGTTGCGGCCACAGCCCGCACCTGCAGCAGCCCCTGCACGTCGTATCGGAAATCGCCCGGTTTGTGGCACCGCTGGCGCTGGCGGGCTGAGAGCGCCGAACTAGAGCCGTTTAAGCTCGCTCGACGCCGCCCAATTGTACGGCGACGCGGTCGGACAGCGCGCCTGGGCAAGCTGGAGCTGCTCGCGCGCCCGCTGCTTGTCGCCGCGCCGCACCGCCTCCATGCCGACGAAGAACGCGGCCGGGCACTTGCCGTTGGTCTTCTTGGCGGTGTCGTCGGACTCGGCCGCCACCTCGAGTTCGCCGGCCGGCAGCTTGCCAAGCAGGAACTTGGCGATCGGCCCCGGCCATTCGTAGAGATTCTCGTTGCCAAGATCCTTGCTCAGGGCTGAACGGGCATCGAGCCTGGTGTGCACCTGGGCCGCATATCGCCACAGATCGCCGTTGATCCGCGCCTTGGCCGTAGTGAGCCCCTCCAGCGACCCGTCGAAATCGTCCGACGCCTGCGGAAAGTTGCCGAGGTTGAAGTTGGCGTGGCCCCGATAGAATGCCGCGAGGCGGCGATCGACCGGCCCGGTGGCGCTGGCCAGCGCGCCGTCGAGCACACCGGACGCCTTGGCATAGTCGGCGATCTGCATCAGCACCTGGGCCTGGGCAACCAGCAGCCATGAATCGTTGGGCTTGCTGGCAAGACCGTAGTCGAGCGTGCGCAGGGCCGCCGCGCGGTCGCCGCCGCTGGCGAGGCCCGGCATCGTGGTCCACAGCATGATCGACCAGGTCTGCGGCGCCACCCTGCCCATCTCGACGATGTCCTTGCGGCTGTCGGCCTCACGACCGAGGCGGCTCAGGAGGAAGGCGCGAACGCTGAGATAGAAGGTGCGATCGGTCGCCGAGAGCTGCGAGGCCTGCAGGATCTTGTTGAGCTGATCGAGGGTCGCATTCTGGTTGTTCGGCGTGATGCTCGGTACCGCGCCTGGAGTGCGCGCGGTGTTGTCCCATTCTGGGCCACCGTGCAACTGGCCCCGGGCAGTGCCCGGTGCCGCGACGGTCGCCGCGAGCGCGAGAGCCGCAAAAGCCCCGAAAAACCGCAGAATTCCGCGTTGCATGACGGCAATCTGGCACACCGTGCCGTGTCCTGCATCCGTCGATTGCCTGTCCCGGTCCATGCCCCTATTTTGCCCCCGACCGCACAAATCCGTTCCCAGGAGTATCGATATGGCTGCCGCCCATCCCAACAGCTTCAAGGCCCGCAAATCCCTGAAGGTTGGCAGCAAGACCTACACTTATTACAGCCTCAAGGCGGTCGAGAAGGAGGTCGGCGACCTCTCCCGCCTGCCCTTCTCGCTGCGCGTCCTGATGGAAAACCTGGTGCGCCATGAAGACGGCACGACCGTCAAGAAGGCCGACATCGCGGCCTTCGCCGACTGGGTGAAGAATGGCGGCAAGTCGACCAAGGAGATCAACTTCCGTCCGGCGCGCGTGCTGATGCAGGATTTCACCGGCGTTCCGGCGGTGGTCGACCTCGCCGCGATGCGCGACGCGATGGCCAAGCTCGATGGCGATCCGAAGAAGATCAACCCGCTGGTCCCCGTCGATCTCGTGATCGATCATTCGGTGATCGTCGACAATTTCGGCAACAGCGCCGCCTTCGGCGCCAACGTGAAGCTCGAGTACGAGCGCAACCTCGAGCGCTACCAGTTCCTGCGCTGGGGTGCGATGGCGTTCGACAATTTCCGCGTCGTGCCGCCGGGCACCGGCATCTGCCACCAGGTGAATCTCGAGTATCTCTCCCAGGTCGTGTGGTCGAAGAAGGACGGCAAGGAGACGACGCTCTACCCCGACACGCTGGTCGGCACCGACAGCCACACCACGATGGTGAACGGCCTCGCCGTGCTGGGCTGGGGCGTGGGCGGCATCGAGGCCGAGGCCGCGATGCTGGGCCAGGCGCAGCCGATGGTCATCCCCGAAGTCGTGGGCTTCAAGCTGACCGGCAAGCTGCCGGAAGGCGCCACCGCCACAGACCTCGTGCTCACCGTCACGCAAATGCTGCGCAAGAAGGGCGTGGTCAACAAGTTCGTCGAATTCTACGGCGAGGGCCTCGCCACCATGCCGCTCGCCAATCGCGCGACCATCGCCAACATGGCGCCGGAGTACGGCGCGACCTGCGGCTTCTTTCCGATCGACGAGATCACGCTCGGCTACATGAAGACGACCAACCGCGGCGCCGCCGCCAAGATCGCCGAGGCCTACGCCAAGAAACAGGGCCTGTGGCGCTCGAAGAAGTCGCCCGAGCCGGTCTTCACCGACACGCTGTCGCTCGACATGGGCGACGTGGTGCCGAGCCTGGCCGGTCCGAAGCGGCCGCAGGACCGCGTGTCGCTGAGCAACGCCGCGCAGGAATTCGCCGCGAACATGGAGAAGGAATTCGATCGCAAGGATACCGGCAAGCGCGTGAAGTGCGAAGGTACCGACTACGACCTCGGCCACGGCGACGTGGTGATCGCCGCTATCACCTCCTGCACCAACACCTCGAACCCCTACGTCATGCTGGGTGCCGGCCTGATTGCGCGCAACGCCGTCAAGCACGGGCTCAAGGTGAAGCCCTGGGTGAAGACCTCGCTGGCGCCGGGCTCGCAGGTCGTGACCGAGTATCTCGATGCCGCCGGCCTGACCAGGGACCTCAACAAGATCGGCTACAATCTGGTGGGCTATGGCTGCACCTCGTGCATCGGCAACTCCGGCCCGCTCGAGGATCCGGTCACCAAGGCGATCGGCGACGGCGATCTGGTGGTCTGTTCGGTGCTGTCGGGCAATCGCAACTTCGAAGGCCGGGTCAATCCGCTGACCCGCGCCAATTACCTGGCGTCGCCCATGCTGGTCGTGGTCTATGCGCTGGCCGGCTCGATGAAGATCGACATCACCAAGGATCCGATCGGCATCGGCCACAAGGGCAAGCCGGTCTATCTCAAGGACATCTGGCCCTCGAACATGGAAGTGTCCAAGACGGTCGACAAGTACGTCACCGCCAAGGCCTTCAAGAAGCGCTATGCCGACGTCTTCAAGGGCGACAAGTTCTGGCGCTCGATCAAGACCAAGCCGACCCTGACCTACGCCTGGGACAACAACTCGACCTACGTGCAGAACCCGCCCTACTTCGACGGCATGGGCAAGAAGCCGGCCAGCCTGCACGACATCGCCGGCGCCCGTCCGCTCGGCCAGTTCGGCGATTTGATCACCACCGACCACATCTCGCCGGCCGGATCGATCAAGAAGGACAGTCCCGCCGGCGACTATCTGTCGGCGCACGGCGTCGCCGCCAAGGACTTCAACCAGTACGGCACGCGTCGCGGCAACCATGAAGTCATGATGCGCGGCACCTTCGCCAACATCCGTCTCAAGAACGAGATGGTGCCGGGCATCGAGGGCGGCTTCACCCACGACTACCGCTCCGACGAGCCCGTGCCGATCTACGACGTCGCCATGCGCTACAAGAAGGAGCATGTCCCGCAGGTGCTGATCGCCGGCAAGGAATACGGCACCGGCTCGTCGCGCGACTGGGCCGCCAAGGGGGCCAGCCTGCTCGGCGTGAAGGCCGTGGTCTGCGAGACTTTCGAGCGCATCCATCGCTCGAACCTGGTCGGCATGGGCGTGCTGCCGCTGCAGTTCAAGCCCGGCATGACGCGCAAGACCCTGAACCTCACCGGCCACGAGACCTTCGACATCACCGGCATCGAAGCGGGCCTCCAGCCCGGCATGGACGTGCCGATGACCATCCATCGCCGCGACGGCACATCGGAGAAAGTGGTCCTCACCTGCCGCATCGATACCGGCGAGGAGATCGAGTACTTCAAGAACGGCGGCGTGCTGCAGTACGTGCTGCGCAACCTCGCGCACGCGGCCTAAGAGAGCCAGGCATGGCGACGGAGTTGGTCAACCACTTCGTCACCCATTTCGTGGCCATGGCCCGCAATAATGCGTGGGCCAATCACCGGCTGCTCAGCGCCTGCGAGGCGCTGAGTCCGGAAGAGTTTGCCGCCCCGCGCACCGGCTTCTTTCCGTCGCTGCGCGCCACGCTCAACCACGTTCTCGACGTCGACCTCTATTACGTCATCGCGCTCGAGGGCGGCGATGCCCTGCAGCGTTATGACCAACCCGATTCGAATTATCCCGATGCGCGGTCGCTGCGCCTCGTGCAGACGGCGCTCGACAAGCGCCTGATCGCCTTCTGTGAACGTCAGACAGATGCGAGTTTGGCGCGCAATTGCGTGCTGCCGCGTCCCAACCGCAAGCAGCCGCCGACCGAGGTCGCGGCCGTGCTCGAGCATCTGTTCCAGCACGACATCCATCATCGCGGCCAGGCCCATGCGATGCTGTCGAGCACGCACGTCAAGCCGCCGCAGCTCGACGAGTTCTTCCTCTCGGGCGAACAGGATCTGCGGCGCGACGAACTGCGCGCGCTCGGCCTGCCGGAAACATGAAATCCTGACCTGATGAAGCCGCGCGCCTCCTTTGCCGGTGCCGCGATCGAGGTCAGCGACCTCGCGCGCTCGATCGCCTTCCATCGGCTGTGGCTGCCGACGCTCGGCTTCCATCGCGTGTGGGCAAGCCCCGACCGGGTGATGTGGTCGCGCGGCTACGACCACTTCGTCATGCGCCAGGCCAAGGACGGCACCGCGCACGGGCCGGGTGCGCTGTGGCTTGCGGTCTCGGCCGAGAGCCGCGCCCAGGTCGATCAGGTCCATGCCGAGCTGCGCGATGCCGGCGCGGAGATCCTGCAGCCGCCCAAGGAGCTCGATTACTTCGCCCCCGGCTACTATTCGGTGGGCTTCCGCGATCCCGACGGCGTGCCGATCGAGGTGGCGCATCGCTGGGACGAACTGCCAGAGGTCGCCGATGCCGAGCCGGTGCGCGTGCCCGGCCATGGCGTCACTCTGGGGGGCTATTTCTTCAAGCCGCAGGCAGGGCAGCCGCCCTATCCGGCGCTGGTACTGCTGCACGGCTTCGCCAGTCACGCCCACGCGATGACCGGCCTTGCGCGGGCGGCGGCGGCCAATGGCTATGCCGCGCTGGCGCTGTCGTTGCGCGGCTGGCTGGGCTCCGAAGGCGAGAATGACCAGGGGCTGCGCCAGCCGCTCGACGTCCTGGCCGCGATCGACTGGCTGGCGCGGCGGCCGCTGGCCGATCCCAAGCGGCTGGGACTCGTCGGCGCCTCAATGGGCGGCCAGGTGGCGCTGCTCGCCGCCGCCCACAAGCCGCCGGTCAAGGCCGTCGCGTCGTTCTTCGCGCCGACCGATCTCGCCAGATGGCGGGCAGACAATCCGTTCGTGCGCGACTATCTCGACGATCTGTGCGGCCCCGAGGGCCTGCCGGTGCGATCGCCGATCCTGCGGGTGGCGCAGATCGAGGTGCCGGTCCTGCTGATCCACGGCGATCGCGACGAGAACGTGCCGGTGTCGCAGACGACCGCCATGGCCGATTTGCTCAAAAGTCACGGCAAGGACGTCGAGACCCTCATCGTGCAAGGCGCCACACACTTCTTCACCGAGCAGCAGAATGCCACCGCCCGGCGCAAGCTGTTCGACTTCCTGCGCCGCCACCTCAACCGGAGCTAACCGTTCATGCGCGTGTCCGACGCCGTCAATTCCCGCCGCTCGATGCGCGTGTTCAAGGCCGATCCCGTACCGAAGGCCGACATCGAGTGGATCATCGGCACCGCCAATCGGGCGGCGTCGAACGGCAATCTGCAGCCGTGGAAGCTCTACGTCACGATCGGAAAGGCGCGGCAGCGGCTGTCGGCGGCTATCCTCGCGGCGATCGATGCCAACGACGCCGGACCGGGCGGCGAGTACGATGTCTATCCGAAGGAGTTCACGCCGGTCTATGACGCCCGCCGTAAGCTGGTCGGCAAGCAGCTCTACACCCTGCTGGACATAAAGCGCGGCGACGCCAAGGGCATGCTGCGGCAGTTCCGCCGGAACTTCGACTTCTTCGATGCGCCGATCGGCATGATCCTCTGCGTCGAGCGCCGCATGGGCAACGGCCAGTGGATCGACTGCGGCATTTTCCTCGACCAGCTGATGCTGCTGGCGCGCGAGAAAGGCCTGCACACCTGCCCGCAGGCCGCCTTCAGCCGCTACCAGCATGTCGTGCGCCGCGAGCTCGAGGTGCCCGACGACCAGGTCGTGATCTGCGGCCTGGCGCTGGGATATGCCGATCCCGACGCGGTGCCCAACAATCTGATCACCGAGCGCGCGCCGATCGCCGACTTCACGACCTGGTTCACCGAGTGAGGGCACGCGTCGCTCTCGGCGCCGGTGCGATCTTCTGCGCCGCGATCGGCCTCTACGACCTGGCGTATCTGCTGACGGTGCGGCAAGGCCTGCTGATCGGGCCCCGCGCCACCGTGCTCTTTCCCGACTTCCTTGTGTTCCACGCCGCTGCCGTCGCCTGGCTGCAGGGCAAGGCCGCGATGATCTACGACGTCGCGGCCTTCACGCGGTTCCAAAACGAACTCTACGTCGGGCGTTTCAACAATCCCGCCGCCTTCCGGCCGTTCTTCTATCCGCCCACCTGGGTGCTGATGCTGCTGCCGCTGGCCTGGCTGGGCGCAAGCAAGGCCTTCGCCGCCTTCATGACTGTAACGGCTGGCGCGGCGACGGCACTGGTCGGCCGGCGCGACTGGCCCGGTTGGTTCGCCATATTGGTTTCGCCCGCATCGGTCTGGGTCGTGATCGCCGGCCAGAATACCTTCCTCAGCGTGGCGCTGCTGCATGGCGGGTTCGGCCTCCTCGAGCGGTCGCCGGCGGCGGCCGGCATCCTGCTCGGCTTGCTCACCTACAAGCCCCAGCTCTGGGCGCTCGTGCCCGTGGCCCTGCTGGCGGCCCGGCAATGGCGAGCGCTTGCATGGATGGCCGGCACCGTCGCGGCGATCGGCCTCGCGAGCCTCGGTGCGTTCGGTCTCGATTTCTGGCGCGCCTTCTTGGTCTCGGCGCGCGAGGGTGCGGGCCCCGAAGGCGCCAGCCAGATGTACACTAACTTCCACACCCAGATCGTGACCCTCTTTTCCGCCGGACGGGACATCGGCCTGTCGCCGACCGCGGCCGATGCCCTGCAGCTCGCGGGCGCACTCGCGGCGGTCGCCGCCGTGTGGTTCGCCTTCCGCCGCTTCGGCCCCAGCGAGGCCCGCACGGCGGTGCTAGCTGCCGCGACTTTCATGGTCGGACCCTATGTCATGAACTATGATCTGCTGCTGCTGATGCCGGCCGTCGTTGCGCTCTATCGGCTGGGCGCGCGCGACGGATTCCGCCCCGCCGAGCGCCTCCTCCTGACCCTGCTATGGCTGCTGCCCACCCTCGGCTGGCTGCTGAACCAGCTCGGCCTGCCCCTGATGCCGCTCGTCATTCTGCTGTTCGGCGCGACAGCGTGGAAACGCGCCGGCGGACACGCTAAAACCGCATGAAAATTCAGGAGGAAATCCATGAGCGATGAACTGGTCGCCGTCAGTCCCGACTGGGCCAGGCGCGCCTATGTCGACGACGCCAAATACAAGGCGATGTATGCGGCCTCGGTCAAGGACCCCGTCAAGTTCTGGGGCGAGCACGGCAAGAGGGTCGACTGGATCAAGCCCTACAGTCCCGGCGCCGTGCGCGACGTCGACTACACCGGCGACGTCCGCATCCGCTGGTTCCACGACGGCGTGCTGAACGTCTCGGCCAACTGCATCGACCGTCATCTCGCCAAGCGCGCCGACCAGGTCGCGATCATCTGGGAAGGCGACGATCCGGCGAAGTCGAAGAAGATCACCTATCGCGAGCTGCACGGCGAAGTGAGCCGCATGGCCAACGCGCTGAAGGAGCTGGGGGTCAAGAAGGGCGACAGGGTCACGATCTACCTGCCGATGATCCCGGAAGCGGCCTACGCGATGCTGGCCTGCACGCGCATCGGTGCGGTCCATTCGGTGGTGTTCGGCGGCTTCTCGCCGGACAGTCTCGCCAACCGCATCGTCGACTGCACGAGCACGGTCGTCATCACCGCCGACGAAGGCCTGCGCGGCAGCAAGCCGGTGCCGCTCAAGGTCAACACCGACGAAGCGATCAAGAAGGCGCCGGGCGTGAAGAAGGTGCTCGTGGTCAAGCACACCGGCGGCAAAGTCGCGTGGGATGCCGGCCGCGATGTATGGTGGCACGAGATCAGGGAAAAGGTCGCGGCCGAGTGCAAGCCCGAACCGATGGGCGCGGAAGACCCGCTGTTCATCCTCTACACCTCTGGTTCGACGGGCAAGCCCAAGGGCGTGCTGCACACGACGGGCGGCTACATCGTCTTCGCATCGATGACGCACCAGTACGTCTTCGACTATCACGACGGCGACATCTACTGGTGCACCGCCGACGTGGGCTGGGTGACCGGCCACAGCTACATCCTCTACGGACCGCTGGCCAATGGCGCGACCACCCTGATGTTCGAGGGCGTGCCCAACTATCCCGACACCAGCCGCTTCTGGCAGGTGATCGACAAGCACCAGGTCAACATCTTCTACACGGCTCCGACCGCGATCCGCGCGCTGATGCGCGAAGGCGAGGCGCCGGTGAAGAAGGCGAGCCGCAAGAGCCTCCGCCTGCTGGGATCGGTCGGCGAGCCGATCAATCCCGAGGCCTGGCTGTGGTACTACAAGGTCGTAGGGGACAGCCGCTGCCCGATCGTCGACACCTGGTGGCAGACCGAAACCGGCGGCATCCTGATCACGCCGCTGCCCGGTGCGACCAATCTCAAGCCCGGCTCGGCGACCAAGCCGTTCTTCGGCATCACGCCCGTCATGGTCGATGCCGAGGGCAAGGAACTCTCCGGCGCCTGCTCGGGCAATCTCTGCCTGATCAACTCGTGGCCCGGCCAGATGCGCTCGGTCTATGGCGACCACCAGCGCTTCATCGAGACCTACTTCAAGACCTATCCTGGCAAGTATTTCACCGGCGATGGCGCGCGCCGCGACGAGGACGGCTACTACTGGATCACCGGCAGGGTCGACGACGTGATCAACGTCTCGGGCCATCGCATCGGCACCGCCGAGGTCGAGAGCGCGCTGGTCGGCAACACCAAGGTGGCCGAGGCCGCCGTGGTCGGCTATCCGCACGACATCAAGGGTCAGGGCATCTACGCCTACGTGACCCTGAAGACCGGCCAGGCGCCGAGCGACGAGCTGCGCAAGGAACTTAACAGCTGGGTGCGCAAAGAGATCGGCCCGATCGCCACGCCCGACGTGATCCAGTGGGCACCCGGCCTGCCCAAGACGCGCTCGGGCAAGATCATGCGCCGCATCCTGCGCAAGATCGCCGAGAACGATTTCAGCAATCTCGGAGACACGTCGACCTTGGCCGATCCGGCGGTGGTCGACGATCTCGTCAAGAACCGCGGCAAGTAAGGAGTACCGATGGCCAACCTCCAGGCGAATCCCACGATCCTCTCTCTCGCCGCGGAACTGGCCGCCGGCCGCACCACGTCCCGCAAGCTGACCGAAGAAGCCTTCGCCCGCATCGAAGATCCCAAGGGCGAAGGCAAGCGCGTCTTCATCAAGACCTACAAGCAACAGGCGCTCGCCGCCGCCGACGCCAGCGACCTGCAGCGCAAGGCGGGCCTCGTGCCCTCGCCACTCGCGGGGCTATCTGTCTCGATCAAGAACCTGTGCAACGTCGCCGGCGAGACGACGCTGTCCGGCTCCAGGGCGCTCGACGATACGCCGCCGGCCAAGGCCGACGCTCCCGTCGTGGCGCGCCTTCGGGCGGCGGGTGCAGTGATCGTGGGCAGCACCAACATGAGCGAGTTCGCCTTCTCCGGCGTAGGCTTCAATCCCCATTACGGCACGCCCGGCAATCCCGCCGACCGCAAGCGCGTGCCCGGTGGCTCGTCGGCCGGTGCGGCCGTGTCCGTCGCCGATCGGATGGCGGTCGCAGCGCTCGGCACCGACACCGGCGGCTCCGTCCGCATCCCCTCGGCCGTGTGTGGTCTTGTGGGTTTCAAGCCGACGGCGCGGCGGGTGCTGATCGACGGCGTAATTCCGCTCTCGACCTCACTCGACTCGATCGGCCCCTTGGCCAACTCGGTCGAATGCTGCGCCATCGTCGATGCGGTGTTTGCTGCAGAGCCGATCGATGTGCCCGACGCCGCACCGCTCGCGGGCCTGCGCTTCGCGATCCCCAAGCAATTCGTCATGGACGAGCTCGAGCCGGTCGTCGCGGCCGCTTTCGAACGCGCCTGCAAGGCGCTGGCCGCCAAGGGCGTCAAAATAGAGCATATCGAGCTGCCGCAACTGAACGAGCTGCCGGGCATCAACGCCAAGGGCGGGTTCGCCGCCTCCGAGGCCTACGCCTGGCACCGGAAGCTGATCGCGCGGCGCGGTAAGGACTACGATCAGCTCGTCTATCCGCGCATCCTGCGCGGCAAGGACATGAGCGCCGCCGATTACATCGATCTCCTGCAGGCCCGCGCCGACCTTCAGAAGCGCGTGTCGGCGATCACCTCGAACTACGACGCGGTGATCACGCCGACCTGCGCCATCACGGCACCGACACTCGAGGAAGTCTCGACGCCGGAGGGCTTCACCAAAAAGAACATGCTGTTGCTGCGCAACACCACCGTCGGCAATTTCCTCGACCGCTGCTCGATCAGCCTGCCCTGCCACGCCGCGGGCGAACTGCCGGTCGGATTCATGCTGATGGCCGAGGCGATGGCCGACCGGCGCCTGCTGTCGATCGCACGGACGGTCGCTCCGGTCGTGAAGGGTTGAACTCAGTCTTCCGTCCGCCAGGCTCCCAGAAGAAAGGCCTTGCGCGGCTTGCGATCGGCGCCGGCCTGGTCCTGCACGTCGGACAAGTCGACAGACCTGCGGCCGAGCCACCATTTGGCGGCAAAGCCGATCAGCAGGAATGTTCCGAAGTAGATGACCACTGTAAAAAGAGCGCGCATGGAACGGCCTCTTACTGATACCTCGGATCGTCGGGACGACGCAGCTTCCAGACATTTTCGGTCGTGGTGTATTCGCTGTATCCCAGCCGCGCAACCGGCCTGAACGCCATCACGTCGACCCGCCCGTCCTTCAGGATCGAATTGTCGATGTGCACGCCCACCACTTGGCCGAACACCACCGAGCCGCGCTGGGCCTCGTGGCCCGTCTCGACCGGGAGCTCGATCGTCTTCCAGTACCGGCATTCCAGCGCCACCGGCGATTCCTTGACGCGCGGCGGCTTCACCAAGCGGCACGGCTCGGGCGTAAGGCCTGCGAGTTTCATCTCATCGACGCCATAGGCCACCATCGCGGTGGTGATGTTCATCTTTTCCGCGAGCGTGCCCGCCACCATGTTGACGACGAACTCGCCGGTCTCCTCGGCGTTCATGCGGCTGTGCTTAGTCGGGGTGTCGCCGTAGGTGCCGGTGACGGCGAAATAGACCATCGGCGGGTGCTCGCCGACGCCGTTGTAGAAGCTGTAGGGCGCGAGATTGACCCGGCCCTGCCCGTCGATCGTCGAGATCCAGCCGATCGGCCGCGGCACGATCAGCGACTTCAGCGGATCGAGTGCGAGACCGTGGTCGCGCTTGGCGGCATCGTAGAACATCGTCTCTCCCTTCAGGCACCGAAGCGGCGGCGCGCGGTCTGGTAGGCCTCGTCGAACTGCGCCTCGAGTTTCGCATTGAGCCCGCGGCACGACCGCACCACCTGCTCGGCCCAGACGACATAGTCGCGCAGCCGCTCCGCTGTCCATCCTGCCGGCGGGCTGGTCACCAGGCCACGCAGGTTGGAGGTCTTGTCGGCAATCTTGAGCAGCTTCGCCCGCCGCGACTTGGAGGGCGTCTCCTCGATCTGCAGACGCTTGCGTACGTCCTTGGGCAGCGACTTGTCGTCGGTTACTTCTTCGACCAGCGCCGCGACCTCCGGCCCGAAATGCCGCACCAGTTCTTCGGCCTTGGTGCCGGTATCCTCGATCGTGTCGTGCAGCAGGCCGCCCATGACGAGCACGGGATCGCTGCCGTCCGTCGCCTCGGCCAGCATAGCGGCCACTTCCGTCAGATGGTTGATATAGGGCTCGGCCTTTTCGCCCTTGCGCCGTTCGTGCACGTGCTTGCGCGCGGCGAAGTCGGCGGCTTGCGACAGTTTCACCAGGTCATTGTCCATGGTGATTCCTTGTGCCACATGTGCGGCCATGTCGAGAACCATGAAGGGTCTGCTGGGCGTATGGGTTGCCGTGCTGCTGGTCGCCGCCGGCTGGATCGGCTGGGACGCCTGGCAGGGCAACCAGCCCTCGATCGGCGGACCGTTTGCGCTGACCGACCAGGACGGCCGCACGATCACCAGCGACAGCCTGAAGGGCAAGCCGACGCTCATCTACTTCGGCTACACCTATTGCCCCGACGTCTGCCCGACCTCGCTGCTGCTGATGGAGACCGCCGTCGAGCAGCTCGGTCCCGATGCCGAGAAGAAGGTGAACCTCGTGTTCATCACCATCGACCCCGAGCGCGACACACGAGACCTGATCAAGGGCTACGTTTCCAATTTCGGGGCGACCTTCGAGGGACTGACCGGCACGCCCGCCGAGATCGCCGCTGCCGCCCGTGCCTATCGCGTCTACTACCAGAAGGTCCCGGGCAAGGACGGAAGTCCCTACCTGATGGACCATTCCTCGATCGTCTACGTGCTCGACCGCAACGGCCGCTTCATCACGCACTTCACGCATGAGGCAAAGGCCGAGCAGATCGCGGCGGCGCTGAAGAAGCTGCTCTGACAGTCTAGCGATCCAGCCAGACATCCTCCAGGCGCCAGCCGTTGTAGATGCTGTTCACCATGATCGTCATGTTCTTCACCTCGGGCCGCCAGCAGGTGGCGCCGCGCATGTAGTAGAGCATCGGCCGGACAGCCTCGCTGGTCAGCTTGCGGTCGATTTCCCAGGCGATCTTCTTTCGCTTCTCCTGGTCGCGCTCGGCCGACTGGGCCGCGATCAGGGCATCGACCTCCTTGTTGCAGTAATCCATGTAGGTGCGCGACCCGCAGGCATAGTTCTCGGGATAATTCTGGTCGGGGTCGTCGACACCGTTGCCGACCTGGCTCACCGCCAGCGCATAGTCGCGCCGGATCAGCTTCGGCACCCACTGCGCCGTCTCGACGAGCTGCAGTTCGGCGTCGATGTAGATCTCCTTGAGCTGGCTGATCAGGATGACCGAGGCATCGCGATAGGTCGGCAGGTTGCGCGTCGAGAGCTTGAGCTTGAGCGGCTTGGCGGCGCTGAAGCCCTTCGCCGCCATGACCGCGCGCGCCTTCTCCCGGCTCTTCTTGACGTCGGGATCGAAGCCCGGCATGTCGCGCAGCACCTCCACCGGCAGACCCCAGCGGCCTTCCGGCAGCGGCTGCATGGCGCCGCCGACATCGCCCTTGCCGGCCGTCAGAATGTCGACGAATTCCTTGCGGTCGAGCGTCATGGCCACCGCGCGGCGCACCTCGAGATCGTCGAACGGCGTCACCGGGTTCATCAGGACGTTGGCCGCGACGTTCATCGGCGAGATGTCGCAGATTGCGTCCGGCTTCTGCGCCTGGATATCGGCCACCAGCGGCACGGTGATCTCGTAGGGGAAGGTAACGTCGAACTTGCCCGAGACGAAGGCCAGCATCGCCGTCGAGCGGTTCGGGATGATCGTATATTCGATGCCGTCGAGATACGGCAGGCCCGGCTTCCAGTAATTCGGGTTGCGCGTGAGCTTGATGCCCTGGTTTGCCTTGTACTCGACGAACTTGAAGGGGCCCGTCCCGATCGGCGCCTGGCGCATGTCACGCGGCGAGACATGGCAGGGATAGACCGGCGTGAATCCCGAGGCCAGCAGCGCCAGCAGCGCGGGCTGCGGCTTCTTCAGGTTAAACACCGCTTCGCTCTCGCCGTTTGCCGTCACGCTCTCCACATTGGCGTACCAGCCCTTGCGGAAGTTGACCTTGAAATTCTCCTTGGCGTTGCCGGCCAGGAGATCCCAGGTGCATTTGACGTCGGCCGCGCTGAACGGCTTGCCGTCGTGCCACTTGACGCCCTTGCGCAGCGCGAAGGTCAGCGTCTTGCCGTCCTCGCTCCACGTCCACTTCTCGGCGAGATCCGGCACGATATCGTCGAGGCTGTTCTGCCTCTTGTGCTGATCGAAGGTGACGAGGTTGTTGAACACGCCCATCATCGGCAAGACCACGGAGATCGTGCCTTCCTCGTGGATCGACATGCTGGCCGGACTGTCGCGATGGGTGATGCGCAGAACCCCGCCCGGCTTCTGGGCCCAGGCGGCGCCCGGCGGCCCTGCCACCATCAGCAGGAAAACCAAGAAGACGAGACCACGCACGCACGACCACAACGGGACGCGTATCATCATGGGCTTCCTCCCTGATGGCTCGACCCCGGTTCTTCGAGCTTGAACTTCTTACGCTGGGCGGGCCGAGCTCTCCTGGGACCAGCCTATCGAAGTCTGGATCGATGGGCATCATCGGATGCATTGTCGACGGCGGCGCGCGGGACGGCGTACCATCGGACCGGCGGCAAAAGCCAGCAAACAAAGGAAACGCCCCGATGGTCGAACCGCTTCCCGCCCTCTGCCTGATCGCCGTGCCCGGCCGGCGCCGCCGCACCATCGAGCTGTGCCGGGAGACCGAGAAGCGCGGCTATGCCGGCATCTACGTGCCCAGCCCGTTCGGCAACATGTCGATGTGCGAGGCACTGGCGTGGCAGACCGAGCGGGTCACCTTCGGCACCGCCATCGCGCCGATCTACCAGCGCACGATCGTCGACTTCGCGCAGAGTGCCGCCATGATGCATGAGGTCTCGGGCGGACGCTTTCGCCTCGGCATCGGCATCGCCCACGGACCGTCGCATGTGCGCATGGGCGTGACGCCGGGCAAGCCACTCGGCGACACGCGCGCCTTCATCGAGAAAATCCGGGCGCAAGATACGTTCGGCGCCCTGCCGCCGATCATCGTGGCTGCGCTGCGCAAGAAGATGGTGGCGCTGGCCGGCGAGCTCGCCCAGGGCGTGATCTTCGCCAATGCCTGCCGTTCGCACATGGGTCCGTCGCTGGCGGCGCTGCCTGCGGCAAAGCGCAACGACGACGCTTTCTTCATCGGCAACATGATCCCGACCTGCATCAGCGACGATATCGAAGCCGCCAAAACCGTGAACCGCCGCACCCTCACCAACTACGCTTTCCTGCCGAACTACCGCAACTACTGGAAGGAGGCGGGCTACGTCGAGGAGATGGATGCGATCGAAACGGCGGTCGCCGAGAATCGACGCGACGACGTGCCGAAATATCTCACCGACAAATGGCTGGCCGACAACACGCTGTTCGGACCGGCGGCGAAGGTGCGCGACGGCGTCGCCGCGTGGCGCGCGGCGGGCGTGCACACGCCGATCCTCGTACCCTCGTCCACAGCCGGCAACCAGATGAAGGCCATCGAGGAAGCCTTCGCCGCATTTGGGTGAGCCGGAAATAGCCGGCTACGCGTACTATAGGCCGGCAGCGACTTCCTTGAAGCGCCGCAGGGTCTCGATCTGCGGACCAAGCTCCGGCATCCGGTACATCGGATAGAGCATCACCATCCCGGCGCCGTGGCGCTTCCAGCCCAATGCCGCCTTGGCCCACAGTTCCTCGTCGGGTGTGTCCATGCGCAGCCAGCCCTCGATCCCGAAGCTGGCCGGATCGCGCCCGAAGGATTTGAGATGCGCGCGCAGCATCGCGAGCTTCGGCTCCGCAACATCGGGCGCCATGATCGGCATCCAGCCGTCGCCGATACGGGCGGCGCGCTTGATCACGGCGTCGGACGATCCGCCGAACCAGATCGGAATCGGCCGCTGGACCGGAGCCGGCAGCATCGTGACGTCGACCAGTCTGTGGAACCTGCCGGTGAAGCTGACTTGATCCTCGGTCCACAGGCGCCGCATCACCTCGACCTGCTCGGCCTGGTGCGCGCCGCGCGTCTTCCACTCCATGCCCAGCGCCTCGTACTCGACATGGTTCCAGCCGACGCCGATCCCCAGGCGCAGCCGTCCGCCGCTCAGGATATCGACCTCGGCCGCCTGCTTGGCGACCACTCCGGTCTGCCGTTGCGGCAGGATCAGCACGCCGCTGCACAGTTTTATTTTGCGGGTGCAGGCGGCGATGAACGCCATCGTCGTGAAGGTCTCGTGGAAGGGATCGAGCTCGCTGTAATTGGGCTTCCAGTCGCCGCGCGGCGCCGCGCCAAAGACGTGATCGGCGACCTCGATGCAGTTGTAGCCGAGATCCTCCGCCGCCTGCGCCCAATCGCGGATCTTCGCGGGATCGGTGCCGATATCGCGCGTCGGGAAGAGGGCATTGAGCAACATCGAGGACTCCTGAGCGGACCAACCGTGACGTGAACAAGTCCCGGGAGCGGGGTCAAGCCTTTGATCTTCCATGATTTGTGCACCGCAATAAGGCCGTGACAACCATCCGCCGAAGCGTAAAATCCGCCCCCCAATGCTTTATTACGCGTACGAATTCCAGCGCCAGCTCGCCCAACCCGTCCGCCTGTGGGCCAGCGCCGTCGAGCAGGTCTATTCGAGCCCGTACAATCCGCTTGCCGACACCTGGTTCGGCAAATCGATGGCGGCCGGCGCCGAGATCATGGCGCGCCTCACGCAGAACTACGGCAAGCCGGCGTTCGGCCTGAAGACGACAGAGATCGGCAACGAGAGCGTCGCCGTCAACGAGGAGATTCTCGTCCGCAAGCCGTTTTGCCAGCTTGTGCGCTTCCGGCGCGATACCGCGCACAAGGATCCGAAAGTCCTGCTGGTGGCGCCGATGAGCGGTCACTACGCCACCCTGTTGCGCGGCACCGTCGAGGCGCTGCTGCCCGAGCATGACGTGCACATCACCGACTGGGCCGATGCGCGCGAGGTCCCGCTGACGCAGGGCAATTTCGATCTCGACGATTATGTCGACTACATCATCGAGTTCTGTCGCTATCTCGGGCCCGACGTTCACGTGATCGCAGTCTGCCAGCCCTCGGTGCCGGTGATGGCCGCCGCCTCGCTGATGGCCGAAGCGGGGGATTCGCGCCAGCCGCGATCGATCACGTTGATGGGCGGGCCGATCGACACCCGCCAGAGCCCGACGACGCCCAACGACCTGGCGATGCGCAACTCGATGATGTGGTTTCGCCAGAACGTGATCTCGACGGTGCCGTTCAACCATCCCGGCGCCATGCGCCGCGTCTATCCGGGCTTCCTGCAGCTCACCAGTTTCATCTCGATGAACCTCGACCGCCACGTCAACGCGCACATGCGCCAGTTCGAGCATCTGGTGAAGGGCGACGACGACGGCGCCGACGGCCACCGCACCTTCTACGACGAGTATCTGGCGGTGATGGATCTCACGGCCGAGTACTACCTGCAGACCCTGCAGGTCGTGTTCAAGGAGCACCAGCTGCCGCGCGGCGTGTGGGTGAGCCGCGGCCGCAAGATCGATCCTTCCTTCATCGAGACCGCGCTGATGACGGTCGAGGGCGAACTCGACGACATCTCCGGCCTCGGCCAGACCAGGGCCGCGCACGCGCTGACGCCCAACATTCCGGGCGCCCGTCACGTCCACTGGGAGCAACCGCGGGTCGGCCACTACGGCATTTTCAACGGCCGCAAGTGGCGCGAGCAGATCATGCCCCGCGTCCGCGACTTCATCCGCGCCAACGACGCCTCGTCCTGACGGGGGCCTGAGCCCTCCGGTCGCCGTCATGATATGCTTGCACCCTCAGAACGAAGGGACGAAGCGATGGGCGTGCTCGACGACTATATGGTCAATCCGGATCTCTCCCTGCTGGAGAAGACCCGCATCCAGGCGCAGGTGCTGGTTCCGGTGATGCAGGCCCTGCGTGCCGAGCTCGGCCGCGACAAGGCCGATGCGATCGTGCGCCAGGCTTTGCGCGAGTGGTCGAGCCGGATGTTCGCCGAGATCGGCAAGAGCATCGAAGGCAGTCCGGGCCGCAAGTTTTCCCGGATGAACCGGGCGCTCGAAGACGTGACCGTGAAGGAGGTCGCCTTCGAGATGCGCCGCCGCGACCCTGAAGCGCTGGAGTTCGATGTCACGAGCTGCCGCTTTGCCGAATTCTTCCGGGCGCTGGGCGAGCCCGAGCTGGGCGCGCTGCTGGTCTGTTCGACGGATATCGACATCGCCGCGGCCGGCGGCGACGACGTGAGCTTCAGCCGGGAGCAGACGCTGATGCAGGGTGGCCCCTCCTGCACCTTCCGCTACAAGTTCGCGCCGCGTTAGCCCGGTGCTCCCCGTCGAGGTCTCGGACTGGCGGCCCGCGCCCTTTGCAGTGAACGGTGAGACGGTTTTCGCCGTGGGCGACGTCCATGGCTGCCTCGACGAGTTGACCGCACTGCTCGACACCGTCGGGCGGCTCGCCGCCGAGAGCCGCGCGCCGCGCCGGCTGGTCTATCTCGGCGACATGATCGACCGCGGTCCCGACACCATCGGCGTCCTCAGGAAGTGGGCCGAGCCGGAAGCGGCACGCGGCGTCGAGCGCATCGACCGGGTGATTGGCAACCACGAGATCCTCATGCTGCTGGCGATTCGCGGCGAGGCACAGGCCGAAAGGGCCACCGCCCTCTGGCTGGGCGAGCGCACCGGCGGCGCCAAGGTGCTGGCCGAGATGCGTGCCGCGGTACGCGATCCCGATGCAGCCCCGACCTATGCCCTGGCCGCCGCGGCGCTGGGCGAGGGCGTGATGCGCCTGCTGCTCGGCCAGCGCTCGCACGTCGCCCTCGGCAACACCGTGTTCGTGCACGGAGGACTGGAAGGCGGCACCAATATCGAGAAGTTTCTCGACACGCCGTGGACCGCCGGCCTGCAGGCGCGCTGGGCGTGGATCACCAAGGGCTTCCTCGACTGGCAGGGCGGCTTCGGCGGAATCCTCGTCGTGCATGGCCATACGCCGCCCAACAAGCACCGCCCGCTGTCGCAGATGGATGACACGCTTGTCTTCCTGCACGACCGCCTGGGTCTGGACGCGGGCAGCGCGCTCACCGGCATCGTCGCCGGCGCGGAAATCCGCGACGGGCGCTATCGGCTGCTCAAGGCCGGCATCCCCCGCCAATAGGGCAATCGGCGCGGCGCTTCGGCCTTTCGGACCGGGAACCGGCCTCCTGCGCCCGTCGTTGTGCCTGAGACAACACGGAGGAGATCGAATCATGTCCAGTTTCAGCCGTCGTGCCCTGTTTGGAGGTCTCGTCCTCGTCGCCGGCCTGGGCGGCGTCGCAAGCCTGGCCTTCGCCGACGAAGTGATCATCACGCGCGAGCCGCCCCCGCTGCGCACCGAGGTGATTCCCGTCCTGCCGCGCGAGCGGGCGGAACTCGAAGTGTGGCAGCCCGGGCACTGGCGCTGGGACGGCCGCGAGCATGTCTGGGTCGAGGGCCACTATGCGCCGCGGCCGCGCCGCGATGCCGCGTGGGTGCCCGCGCACTACGACCGCCGTCCCGGTGGCTGGGTCTTCGTCGAGGGCCACTGGAACTGATCCCTTCTGCAGGGACCTCTCTTCTTCATGGGCTTTGAACAACAGGTGACAAACGCCACCAGCGTCGTCGTGACACTGGTGGCGACCTATGGCTTCCGGGTCATCGGCGCCACGATCATCCTGATCGCGGGATGGGTGGTGTCGCGCCTGATCTACACCGCCATCGTGCGCCTGTGCGAGCGCTCGCCGCGCATCGACCGCACTGTCGGACTCTTCCTGGCCAATGGCGCGCGCTACGCGGCCCTGGTCTTCACCTTGAGTGCCGTGCTCACGACCTTCGGCATCGAAACGACCAGCTTCGTGGCCGTTCTGGGTGCGATGGGCCTCGCCATCGGCCTGGCGTTGCAAGGCACGCTAAGCAATCTCGCCGCCGGCATCATGATGGTCATGTTCCGGCCCTACGGCATCGGCGACCGCATCGAGGCGGGCGGCATCGTCGGCACGATCCGCGAGATCAATCTGTTCTATAGCGAACTCGACACCGACGACAACGTGCGCATCGTCTTTCCCAACGGCGAGCTGTGGGGCAAGATCGTGAAGGTGCCGTCGCGCAACGATACCGAAAGGGTCGAGCTCAGGTTTACCCGGCCACTGGACGACGATGTCGGCATGGCGACCGATCGCATCAGGTCGATCGTCGACCACGACGAGCGCATCACCCGGGTGGCACAGATCGGCATCGACACCGTCAACGCCGCCGACTTCGTCATCGTCGTGCGGGTCTGGGTGAAACGCCACGAGGCGATGTATGTCCATTTCGACCTGAACCGCGCCATCAAGGAAGACTTCCAGCGCCATCCGCCGGCCAGGGAACAGGCCCAGGCCGCCGAGTAACGGCTCAATTCCGGTGCGCGCGAACGACTTCCAGAAAGGCCGTCCCATAGCGCTCGAGCTTGGCGTCGCCGATGCCGTGAATCTCGCGCATCGCCGCCGGATGGGCAGGGCGGTGCGTGGCCAGTTCGACCAGGGTGCGGTCGGAGAACACGACATAGGCCGGCACGTTCTGTGCCCTGGCGAGCCTCGAGCGTAGCGCCTTCAGGGCATCGAGCAGGGCGCCGTCGGCGTCGCTCGCGATCGCAGAGGCCACGGCCACCCTGCGGTCGCGGCGCGAGCCCTTGGCCGAACTGGCCGCGAGATCCTTGCGCAGCTCGATGCGGCTCTCGCCCTTCAGGACTTTCCAGCCCTCGTCGGTCACCCACCAGCGGCCGTGCTCCATCATGTCCTGCGCGATCAGGCCGATCGCCGAAATCTGGCGGAAGATCGAGCGCCACTCGCCAGCCTTGCGATCTTTGCCGACGCCGAAGGTCGGGAGCCTGTCATGGTTGAACTTGCGGACGTTCTCGGTGGCGTCGCCGGTCACGATGGCGATCAGGTGCTCGAGGCCAAAGCGCTCGCCGGTGCGCACGATGGCCGACATCGCCTTCTGTGCGTCGACGGTCGCGTCGTAGCGCTCGACGCCCTCGATGCAGAGATCGCAGTTGCCGCACGGCTGCGACGCCTCGCCGAAATAGGTCAGAAGGGTCTGGCGGCGGCAGCGCGGCGCCTCGGCGAGCGCCAGCAGCGCGTTCAGCCGCTGGCGCTCGATGCGCTTGCGCTCGTCGGACGAATCGCCCTGCTCGATCTGCACGCGGCGCAGCTGCATGTCGCCCATGCCGTAGAGCGTCAGCGTGTCGGCCGGCAACCCGTCGCGGCCGGCGCGGCCGATCTCCTGATAGTACGCCTCTACATTGGAAGGCAGGTCGGCATGGCAGACGAAGCGTACGTCCGGCTTGTCGATACCCATGCCGAAAGCCACGGTCGCCGTCATCACCACGCCGTCCTCCTGCTGGAAACGGTCCTGGTTCCTGTCGCGCAACGCCTTGTCGAGGCCCGCGTGGTAAGGCAGCGCATTGACGCCGTCCTTCTTCAAGGTCTCGGCCAGTTCCTCGACCTTGCGGCGCGAGGAGCAGTAGACGATGCCGCTTTCGCCCCGGTGCTCGCGCACATAGGCCAGCACCTGCTTCGACGAACGGTCCTTGGCCCTGAAGGCAAGCCGCAGGTTGGGCCGGTCGAAACTTCTCACGAAGGTGCGCGGCGGCGCGGCAAAGAGCTTGTCGACGATGTCGCCGCGGGTCGGCCCGTCTGCCGTGGCGGTGAGCGCCATGGTCTGCAGGCGGCCGCCGATCTGCCGCGCGAGGTTGCCGAGCGTGAGATACTCCGGCCGGAAATCATGTCCCCACTGCGAGACGCAGTGCGCCTCGTCGATCGCCATCATCGTGACGTTCGACTCGGCCAGCATCTCGACCATGTCGGGCCGCGCCAGCCGCTCCGGCGCGACATACAGCAGGCGCAATTCGCCGCTGCGCAGCAGGGAGAGCACCCGCGCATTCTCGGCAGGATCGTTGCCGGAATTGAGGCTGCCCGCGGCGACACCGGCGGCGGTGAGAGCCCGTACCTGATCGCGCATCAGCGCGATCAGCGGCGAGATCACCAAGGTAAGCCCGGGCCGCGTGATCGCCGGGAGCTGATAGCACAGCGACTTGCCGCTGCCGGTCGGCATCACGGTCAGCACGTTCTCGCCCTCGAGCACGGCCCGCACGATCTCTTCCTGGCCGGGACGAAAGGCCCCGAAGCCGAAGACCGAATGCAGCAGGGCGCGTGCGGAAGCGAGGGTATCGGTCATTATTTTGGCCGGACCCTATCACGCAGCGACTGTGGATGGGGCAACTACGGCGTCAGGAGGCAAAATCATGGCGGAACCGTGCGCTTCCCAAGGACGTTCTCATGAAGGAACGACTTTGGGGACACACGGTGCTGATCCTGGGAAGTGCCCTGCTTGTGGCAATGATCGCGATCGTCAGCTTTCCCTGCTGGCCCCACAGCCGGGGCCTGGGCTACGGCATGAGTGCCACCGCCGGCGCTGCTGCTGGTTTTCGTTGCGATCCTGGCGATCAGCCACAAGGCGGACGCGCCCACGCGCGTCGGCCCGACGACCTATCTCAGCGCCGAGGCGATCGATCCGCACGAAGCGGTAGACTTCAATGCTTTGCGGCCTGGCCGCCGTCGAGGGTCATCACCACACCGCTGATATAGCTGGCGCGATCCGACGCCAGGAACACCGCGAGGTCGGCGACCTCGTCGGGCTCGGCGGCGCGACCGAACGGCATGTGCTGGGTGAGTTCCTTCCAGCGCCCGGCATCGCCCCACTTCTGCTCGGCCGTGCTGCGCAGCAAGGTCTCCATGCGGTCGGTGCGGGTTGCCGGCGGGTTGATCGCCACGACCCGCACGCCATGCTCGACGGAGCGCGAGCCGACGGCGCGCGTGAAGGCCATCAGACTGGCATTGCCCATGGTGCCCGCGACATAGTCGTAGTTGAAGCTCTCGCCCGCGAGGCCGATCACGTTCACGACGACGCCCTTCTTGCGCGCGTACATCTTCTCCAGGATGGCGCGCGTGGCGTTGATGTAGCCGAACACCTTGAGCTCCCACGCCTCGCGCCACTTGGGCTCGGTCATGCCGAAGATGTCGCCGCGCGGGATGGCGCCGGCATTGTTCACCAGAATGTCGGCATGGCCGACGGCCTCGACCACGGCGCGCACCGTGTCGCCCTTGGAGAAATCGGCGGGATGGATCTCGACCGGCACGTTGTGGCGAGCGCGGATCTTGTCGCGCGCCGCCTCGAGCGTCTCCTTCGAGCGCGAGGCGAGGTGCACGGCGCAGCCTTCGGCGGCGAAGCCCATGGCGCAGGCAAAGCCGATGCCCTTGCTGCCGCCGGTGATCAGTACGGTCTTGCCGGTAAGTTTCATGTCCATGAGGCGAACTCCTAGAGTCGATACGTTGATGCGATGGTGGCGCGGCCGTCCTCGGTCTTGACCCGGCCGTCCTTCACCATCTGGATGAGATGCGCCAGCATCGAGCGGCCGGCGGCGGCATGCAGGTGGAGCGGCGTGTCGGCGTAGTTCTTGGCAACCATCTGCGGGATGGTCTGCGGCCCTTCCTTGAGGCGCGAGATGATCTGCTCCTCGCGCCCGAGGCGATGCTCGATATAGGCGCCCACGAACGGCACGGGATCGCGGATCTCCGCACCATGGGTCGGGATGTAGAGCGCTTCCTTGCGCGGCAGCAGCTTGCGCAGGCTCGCGAAGTAGTCGGCCATGTTGCCGTCGGGCGGCGAGATCACCGCCGTCGACCAGCCCATCACGTGGTCGCCCGACAGCAGCGCATTGTCCTCCCTCACCGCGAAGCAGAGATGGTTGGAGATATGGCCCGGCGTATAGACCGCCTCGACATTCCAGCCGTCGCCCTGGATCACGTCGCCGTCGGCGAGCTTGATGTCGGGCGCGAAATCGAAATCGCCTTCCTGTTCCGTCGTCACGCCTTGCGGCGGCCTGGGATGCGGGCCGTAGCTGTAGACCTTGGCGCCGGTCGCCCTGGCGATCGCCGGCGTCGCCGGCACATGATCGATATGGGTGTGGGTGACCAGGATATGCGTGACGGTCTCGCCGCGGACCGCGTTCAGCACGGCATCGATATGGTCCTGCTGGTCGGGACCAGGATCGACGATCGCCACCTTGCCGTGGCCGATGATGTAAGTGCCGGTACCCTTGAAGGTGAAGGGGCTGGGATTGTGCGCGACGACGCGGCGGATATGCGGCGTCACTTCCATCGCCGTGCCGTAGTCGAACTTGAAGTCCCTGATGAACGGAATGCCCGGCATTGGATTATCGAACCTTTCCTGTCATCCTGAGCGAAGCGAAGGATCTTTCGCTAACAGGTCCCTCGCCAAGCTCGGGATCAACACCGCTACGGCGGTGTTAACTTGTAAAGCGAGTTGCGCCGGTCGGAGCTGACATAGATGTTGCCCGACTTGGCGACGGCAACGCCGGTCGGCACCAGCGCCTGCGGCCCACCCGAATACGGCTCCAGACCGATATCGAGATTGGACGCGATCACGGTCTTGGTGCCCGACCCGGGATCGACCATGACGATGCGCTTCTGGCCGACCTCGGCCACGTAGATCTTGCCGTCCGGACCGACATCGATGCCCTCCGGCCCCGCCAGACCATCAACCACGACCTTGCGCGCGCCCGACGCGGTGTCGAACTGGCTGATCGCGCCGGCCGCATTCTCCGTCACATAGATCAGGCTGCCCGGCCCCTGGACCATGGCGACCGGCCCGCGCAGATCCTTGGCGAAGGTACTGCGCTGCTTGCCGTCGGGGCTCACCTTGACGAGGTTGCCGCTCGCCAGTTCGGCGACATAGAGCGTGCCGTCGCCGGTTTCGATCGCGTCGACGGGCTGCGCGAAATCGCCCAGGGTCGCGGCCACCTTGCCGGTCTTGCGATCGATCTTCTCGACGGTGTTGGAGAACCAGCTCGACAGCACCACGTTCTTCGGACCGATCGAGAGGCCGAGCGGATACGTGCGGGTGTCGCCCTGCACGCGCAGCACGTCGCTGACCGCACCACTCGCGCCGTCGACCGTGCGATAGCTGAACATGTCGGCGACATGCACCGTCTCCTTGCCGTTGTCCGTGGTGACGGCGACATCGCCCGGCACCGCGAGCCTGCCTTCGACGACGGTCCGGGCCGCGCCGGTCTGCTTGTCGACGAGGTAGATGCCGTTGTCGGTCATCGACGTCACGAACAGCCGGCCGCGCGAATCGAAGGCGAGATTGTCGAGGCCGGACTTGAGGCTGGCGACAAGACGCTTGGCCTTGCTTGTCAGGCTCACCTTCCAGACCGCACCGGTGCCGGAATCGACGACATAGAGGTCGTCGCGGAACTGCGGATCGATGTTGGCGGCGGCCGGCGTCTTGAATCCCGCCGCCACGACCGCGACCGCGCCGGTCTCGAGGTTGATCTTCACCGCCTCGCCCTTGAACCACAGCGGCCCGTACAGGAAGCCGTCGTCCTTGTTGATCTCGAAGCCGGCGAGGCCGCCCAGCTTCTCGGCGATCTTGCGCAACTCCCCGCGTGCCGCCGACTTGAATTCCGGCTTGTCGACATTCTTCAGGTCGACTTCGTAGAGCGCGTCACCGAGGAAGACTTCCGACACGAACAGCCGGCCGTCCTTGGAGAAGGCCAGCGAGTTGGGGCCCGCCATGCCGTTGGCGACCTCGATCGTCTTGTTGCCGCGGCGGATGTAGACCTTGCCCAGCAGGAAGGCCGTCCACGCCATCGTGCCGTCCTCGGCGAAGGCGATGTCGTCGGCCATGCCGGTGGGTGGCCCGATGACCGTGTCGACCTCGCCCGAGTCGATCTGCACGCGATAGATCGTCTGGCCGATGATCGAACCGGCAAAGAGCTGGTCGTCCTTGTTGAAGGCAATCCCATGGATGCCGTGGAACCACGAGCCCGGGACGAGGAATTGCTGATTGTACTCGCGGGCGGCAGGAGCCTGCTCCGGCTGCTGCGCCAGCGCGCCACCGGCGACCGCGAACGCCAGCGCCGCGAATGCCAACAACCGCCCCAAGCCCATCGATCTCCTCCGGCTCCACTGCGGCCGCGCGGGACTTTAGACCGGCCCCGCCGGATCGGCTAGCATGATGGTCCGATGCGCCGGCTCGCTGCCCTGCTTCTTTCCTTCGGCCTCGCCACGCCGGCCGGCGCGCAGGAAGCCGTGCACTTTCCATCGCTCGACGGCACCAACGGCGCGGCGGCCACCCGGCTCGACGGCTATCTGTTCCGGCCAACCAGGCCTGGCCCGAATCCGGCCCCCGCCGTCGTGTTCCTGCACGGATGCGGCGGCCTGATTTCCGGCATCAGCCACAATATCATGTCGCGTGAGACGGACTGGGCCAAACGCCTGAACGATCTGGGCTACATCGTACTGATGGTCGACAGCTTCACGCCACGCGGCTCAGGCGAGATGTGCTCAACCAGCGGCTTCAAGATGTGGCTCTACATAAAGCGGCCGGCCGATGCCTACGGTGCGCTGGCCTTCCTGCAGACCCAGCCGCAGGTGGCGCGCGACAAGATCGGCATGATCGGCTGGTCGAACGGCGGCGGAGCCGTGCTCTTCGCCCTGGGCAAGCACGGCAAACCGGCGGACTTCGCGGGCCCGGATTTCCGTGCTGCGGTCGCCTTCTACCCCGGCTCCTGCGATGCCCAGAGAGTAGGCTCCGACTGGACCCCTTCGGTGCCTCTGCTGATCCTTCAAGGCGAGAAGGATGTCTGGACGCCAATGGCTCCCTGCAAGGCCGTCGCCGAGCACGCCGTCGCCCTGGGCGGACCCGTCGAGTTCCACGCTTACCCCGGCGCCTATCACGACTTCGACTGGCCGAACCTCAAGCGCAAGGAACTGACGTCCTACACCACGAGCAAGGGGGTCGTGCCGATCACCGGTGAAGACCCGGCTGCCCATGCCGACGCGATCGAGCGGGTGCAGGCCTTCCTCGCCCGCCGTCTGTCGCTATAGAGTCGTCGCACAAAACGATTCCCCAATTCCGCAGGAGGAAAGACATGGCCGGACCGCTCTCGGGTCTCACGATCGTCGAACTGGCCGGCATCGGGCCCGGCCCGATGTGCTCGATGATGCTGGGCGACATGGGCGCCGACGTCATTCGCGTCGACCGCACCAAGAGCCACGTCATGGACCGCATCGCCGATCCGAAGTTCGCCGTGCACAACCGGAGCCGCCGCTCGATTTCCGTCGACCTCCAGACGAAGGAAGGCATCGAAGTCGTCCTGCGCCTGATCGAGAAGGCCGACGGCATGACCGAGCCGTTCCGCCCCGGCGTCGCCGAGCGTCTGGGCGTCGGCCCCGATGTCTGCCTGGCGCGCAATCCGAAGCTGGTCTACGGCCGCATGACCGGCTGGGGCCAGGAAGGCCCGCTCGCCAAGGCGGCCGGCCACGACATCAACTACATCGCGCTGACCGGCGCCCTGCACGCGATCGGCGGCAAGGACAAGCCGATGCCGCCGCTCAACCTCGTGGGCGATTTCGGCGGCGGCGGCATGCTGCTCGCCTTCGGCATGGTGTGCGGCCTTCTGGAAGCGCAGAAATCCGGCAAGGGCCAGGTCGTCGATGCCGCGATGGTCGATGGTGCGGCGCTGCTGCTGGGCGGCATCTACGGCATGGCGGGCGCCGGCCTGTGGAACGAAGAGGCGCGCGAAGGCAACATGCTGGACGGCGGCGCACACTTCTACGGCACCTACGAGACCAAGGACGGCAAGTTCGTCTCGATCGGCTCGATCGAGCCGCAGTTCTACGCCCTGCTGCTCGAGAAGACCGGGTTGAAGGGCGAGACCCTGCCGGCGCAGATGGACCGCAAGGCATGGGCGCAATTCAAGAGCCGCCTCGAAGGCGTGTTCAAGGGCAAGACCCGCGACGAGTGGTGCGCGATCATGGAAGGCACCGACATCTGCTTCGCGCCGGTACTCACGATGAAGGAAGCCTCGCAGCATGCGCACGCCAAGGCGCGCAACGCCTATGTCGACGTGCAGGGCTTCGCGCAGCCCGCCGCCGCGCCGCGCTTCTCGCGCACCAAGGAAGGCGTGAAGGGCCCCGCCGCCAGGCGCGGCCAGCACACCGACGAGGTGCTGGAGCAGAGCGGCTTCTCGACCAAGGAGATCGGCGAGCTGAAAGCGGCGGGTGTCGTCGGCCCCCAATGATCAATGCATTCGAGCGGGCTTTCGCCCAGCTCACCACCGACCCGAAACTGCGCGGCGTGCTGTGGCAGTCGCTGTTGCTGTCGCTCGTCCTGCAGATCGGTCTGATCGCCCTGGCCTGGTGGGGCCTGGTCTCGTTCGCCACCTTCAAGTGGCAGTGGCTCAACGACGGGGTCCGCTGGCTGGGCGGTGGCGGCGTGATCGTCCTGGGAGTGCTCCTGTTCCCCGCGAGCTTCGGCATCGTCGTCTCGATCTTCATGGAGAAGATCGCCGACATCGTCGAAAGCCGGTACTACCCGGCCCTCGGGCCGGCGCGCGGCATCCCGGTATGGACCGGCATCTGGACGGGTGTCGCCTTTCTGATCGCCCTGGTCGCGCTCAACCTCGTGATGCTGCCGTTCTACATCCTGGCCCTGTTCGTGGCGGGGCTGGGCGCCGTGCTGTTCTATGCCATCAACGGCTGGCTCTCGGCCCGCATGTACTACGAGCAGGTGGCGCTGAGGCGGCGCAGCCCCGCCGACGTGAAGGCGTGGCGCCGCGCCAATGCCGGCATCCTGTGGCTGTCCGGCATTGTCATCGTTTTCCTGGGCACCATCCCGGTGCTGAACCTGCTGGTCCCTGTCGTCGGCACGGCGGCGATGGTGCATGTGGCACAATCGCTCAAGTCCCCGCCGGCGCCCGGCCGGCCCTTTAATCCACCGGCCGGACAGCGCTAGGATTCGCCGATGAACCGGGCTCTCCTCGTCAGCGCCGCCGCCGCCTTCCTGCTCGGCGGCTGCGTCAACGATTCGACCTCGCAATATTCGCTGACCGGCAACGAGACCGGAATTTTCCGCACGTCCAATGCCGGCCGCCCGATCGCGGTCAGCGACATCATGAGCATGGACGAGCGCCAGCTCACCGCGACGTTCGGCGCCAACAGGCTCGACCGCAAGGACGCCGCCAGCCGCGTGCTGCGCTATCAGTCGGACGGCTGCACGATGTTCGTCTATCTGTCGGGCAGCCGCGTTCAATATGTCGACGCCTACGATCCGCAACTGCGGCCGCTGATCAACGTCGATGCCTGCGCGGGCTCCGTGGCCGCGCAACGCCGCGCGGTCTGATCTTTCTACTTGCCGCCGCGATCCTCGCGCCACAGGTCGAGCTTTTCCTGGACCGGCCGATCGGAGAAGGAGAACAGCACCGATTCGGTCTTCGGCCTGTGCACGACCTTGGCCCAACTGGGCACGACGAAGTGGTCGCGCTTCTTCCAGGCGAACGTCTTGTCGCCGATCGTGCTCTCGCCCCGGCCTTCGACCACCGAGAAAATCGTGCCGTCGGTCGAACGATAGGGTGCCGTCTCGAAGCCCCTGGGCAGCAGCTGCACGAAGGTACCCATGGTGGCGATCGGCGCGCCGCCGCTCGCCGGGTTCACGTAGCGCAGCTTGTAGCCGTGGCAGGCATCGGGCGCGCCCGCTTTCTGCGATCCGGCCAGCGCCTCGCGCGTGCGCGCGTAGGGATAATTGAAGATCGGCGAGGTCTGCCGGGCCGGCTTCCAGTCGACCGGCAGCAGTCCGCTCGCGAACTTCGCATCGGACGTGCCCTCGGGGGCGGTGACGATCTGCTCATCGCTCTCACCGTTCTCGGCGAAGCCCGCGTTGAACATCGCGACCAGCGGGATATCGAGACCATCGAGCCAGACCATCGGCTTGGCGGAGTCGTTGCCGTGATCGTGCCAGGTCCAGGTCGGCGTGATCACGAAGTCGCCCTCGCGCATGATCGTGCGCTCGCCGTCGACGGCGGTGTAGGCGCCCTCGCCTTCGACGATGAAGCGCAGCGCCGATTGCGTATGGCGATGGCTGGGCGCCACCTCGCCCGGCAGGATCAGCTGCAGGCCGGCATAGAGCGAGGGCGTGATGCAGGAGCTGCCCGGCATCGCCGGGTTCTCGAGGATCAGCACGCGCCGCACCGCTTCCTTGGCGGTGATCAGCGTGCCCGATTCGATCAGGAACGGCCGGACCTTGTCGTAGTCCCAGGCGGCGGCAACGTACTTCGGCGCAGGAGCGGGCGGCACGAGCTGGTGCAGCGATTCCCACAGCGGCGCCATCGAAAGGCCGCCGATGCGCTCGTAGAAGTCGCGGCGCGCGTTGTTGCGGGTGGGCGTGCCGTCCATGCGCGCCTACTCGGCGGCGACGCGCAACGGCCGGCCGAGCCGCGCGGCGGCGCGGGCACGGCAGGCATCGGCGAAGGCGCCGAACAGCTTCATCGAGACCGCGTTCTCGGTCGCGCGATGCTCGGGATGCCACTGCAGCGCCAGCGCGAAGGCCGGCGCATCGGGCACGGTGAAGGCTTCGATCTGCCCGTCCTCGGCCCAGGCTTCGACCTTCGCGCGCGGCGCCAGGCGATCGACACCCTGCGCGTGCAGCGAATTCACCCGCAGGCAACGCTCGCCCAGCAGGCGGTGCAGCAGGCCGTTCTCGACGAGCTCGATGTCGTGCGCCGGCGCATAGTTCTCGTCGGTGGTCGGCGCCTTGGGCGAGCGGTGATCGAGGCGGCCTTCGACCTCGTGCACCAGTTGATGCAAGGTGCCGCCCAGCGCCACATTGACCTCCTGCGCGCCGCGGCAGATCGCGATCAGCGGCACGCCGTGATCGATCGAATGGCGGATCAGCGGCAAGGTCGTGGCATCACGCGCCGTGTCGTGCGCGGTGCCGTCGCGGCTCTGGTCGCCCTCGTAATGGTGCGGCTCCACGTTCGACGGGCTGCCGGTAAGCATCACGCCGTCCAGCGTATCGAGCAGGCGGTCGAGGGCCTCGGTCATGGCATTGTCGCCGAACTCCGGGCCGAAGGCCGGGATCAGGATCGGCAGCGCGCCCACCGCCCGGATCGAGGCCTGGACGTACTTGTCGCTCACCGTATGCATCCAGCCGCCGCGGCCGTTCGATTTGAGGCAGGAAGAGATGCCCACCAACGGACGCAAAGAGGGTGGGCGTATCGCGCGATCCATCGCCGTGTCGAATCCTTGCAATGTGGAGGGTTTATCATCGCGCCGGGGCGCTGCCTTGGCAATTGCCGGACCGCCGCAGTTGCCCGCGCCTTGTGCAGTGCAGCCCTGCATGGTACCGCCGCGGCCCCAACCTTTAGGCAGACCATGACCGACACGCCCCCGCCCATCCCTCCCGCTCCTGGCCAGGCCCCGGCCGGACCGCTGACCATGCACGGCCAGTACATCAAGGACATGAGCTTCGAGAATCCGCGGGCGCCGCAGAGCCTGATCGAGCAGAAGCAGCCGCAGCTCATCCTCAACGTCACCGTCAATACCCGCCAGTTTGACGCCAAGACCTTCGAAGTGGCGCTCAGCATCGAGGCGAGCGCGCTGACTGCCGAAAAAGAGCCGCTGTTCATGCTCGAGCTGGTCTATGCCGGCACCGTGACCCTTGGCGCCGATGTCCCGCAGGATGCCTTCGGCCCGCTGCTGTTCATCGAGACGCCGCGCCTGCTGTTCCCGTTCGCGCGCGCCATCGTCGCCAATGCCACGCGCGAGGCGGGCTTTCCGCCGCTCAACATCGCGCCCGTTGATTTCGTGGCGCTCTATCGCCAGCAGCTCGCGCAACAGACCGACGGCGGTCCCGCACCGACGGTGCCCGGCGGACCCGTAGGTCACGCCTGAGATTCGCCTACGCCGGCTGGGCCTCCACCTTCAGCCATAGCGCGTCGGAGCCGAGTTCCTTCACGAACAATGCGTGCGCCGCCAGTTCGGCGGCGCTCGCCGCATGCGGCCGCGGCGGGCGGACCGCGATCGCGGTGCCGCCGGCGACCCGCACACGGGCAGCGATCTCCGGTGCGAGGCCAAGGTCGCGCTGCCGGCCACCGCTGAGCTCGAGATAGACTTCCGCGAGCAGCTCGGAATCGAGCAGGGCGCCGTGCTTGGTGCGGCTGGAATTATCGATGCCGAAGCGCTCGCACAAAGCGTCGAGGCTGGCGCGCTGGCCGGGGAATTTGCGCCGCGCCATCGACACCGTGTCGACGTACGGGTTGGCGAGCTTGGCCTTGCCGACGCGGTCGAGCTCGGCGTTGAGGAAGCCGATGTCGAACTGCGCGTTGTGGATCACCAGCTGGGCCTCGCCGATGAACTCGAGGAACGCCTCGGCCACGTCGGCGAACAACGGTTTGTCGGCCAGGAACTCGTCGGACAGACCGTGGATGTCCTGCGCGCCGGTCGGCATGATCATTTCCGGGTTGAGATAGACGTGGAACGTCTTGCCGGTCGCCACCATGTTCACGAGCTCGAGGCAGCCCAGCTCGACGACGCGGTGCCCCGCCACCGGATCGAGGCCGGTGGTTTCGGTATCCAGAACGATTTCACGCATGGCGGGAGTTCTAGCCTACTTGGCGGTAGCGCGCGCGAGATGGCCTGTGAATTTCTCGCGCCACGGATGAGGCGGCCACGAGCGCGCGGGCAGGCGCTTCAGCCGGTCGATCGCCCGCTCGAGCGCGGCCCGAGTCGGCCCCAGCCCCGCGCCGGTCGGGACGACCACCGTGGCCTTGTGCCGCTTCACGTGATCGGGAACCTGCTGGCGCAGGATGCCGTGGAATTTCTCCTCCGTCATGCCGGGCCGCGCCAGCACCCTGCGGCGTTGCAGAAACGACGGCGCCGTCACCACCAGGGTGGCATCGACCCGGCGCTCGCCGCGGCCTTCGAACAGCAGCGGGATGTCGAGCACGACCAGCGGCACGCCGCGCCGCGCCGCGCGCTTCAGGAAGGCCCGCTGCTTCTGGCCGACCAGCGGATGGACGATGGCCTCGAGCCGGCGCAGCGCTTCCCTGTTGCCGAAGACGCACGCACCCAGCGCCTGGCGGTCGAGCACGCCGTTCTTCACCACGCCAGGAAATGCCGCCTCGATCGGCGGCAGCGCGATGCCGCCCGGAGCCTGCAAGGCATGTACCGCGGCATCGGCGTCGTAGACCGGCACGCCCATCTGCCGCAGCATCTTCGCCGCGGTCGACTTTCCCATGCCGATCGAGCCGGTGAGACCGACGATGACCATCGGACCGTGCGGCCGCCTCGTCCCCTGCCTCAGGGCACCAGGATGGTCTGACCGGTGGTCTTGCGGCTTTCGAGATCGATATGCGACTGCGCGGCGTCGCCCAGCGGATAGCGCTGGTCGATCGAGATCTTCACCTTGCCGCTCTTCACCAGCTTGAACAGCGACTTGGCCGATTTCTCCAGCTCCTTGCGGTCGGGCGTATAGGAGCCGAGGCTGGGCCGCGTGAGATAGAGCGAACCCTTGGCGTTGAGAATGCCGACCGGCTGCGGCGGCACCGGACCCGAGGCATTGCCGAACGAGACCATCAGGCCGCGCGGCTGCAGGCAGTCGAGCGAGGCCGCCCAGGTATCCTTGCCGACGCCGTCGAACACGACAGGCACGCCCTTGCCCTTGGTGATCTTCTTCACCGCGGCCACGACGTCTTCCTTGGTGTAGTCGATCACCCACTTGTAGCCGTTCTTCTTGGCCAGCGCCGCCTTCTCGGGCGACGAGGTCGTGCCGATCGCCTTGTAGCCGCGCGCTTTGGCCCACTGGCCGAACAGCAGCCCGACGCCGCCCGCCGCGGCGTGGAACAGCACGATGTCGCCCTTCTTGAGCCACGGCTCGGCGCAGCGGTCGACCAGGTATTCCGTCGTCATGCCCTTCAGCATGATCGCTGCGGCCTGCTCGTCGCTCACGCCCTTCGGCACATGCACGAGCTGTTCGACGCCCATCAGGCGCTCCTGGCAGTAGGCGCCCAGCACGCCGCAATAGGCGACCCGGTCGCCCTTCTTGAAGCCTTTGACCTTGGGGCCCACGGCCATGATCACGCCGGCGGCCTCGCGGCCCACTGCGTTGGGCAGCGGCGTCGGATAGAGACCCGAGCGTGTGTAGACGTCGATGAAGTTGAGGCCGATCGCGGTGTGCTTGATCTTGACCTGGCCGGGACCGGGCGCGCCAACCTCGACGTCGGCCAGCTGCATCTTTTCCGGGCCACCATTCTCGTGAATCAGGATCGACTTTGACATTGAGTTCCCCCGTTGGGAGCGACGTTTTCTCCGTGACGCGTCCGGAACGTCCCCCTGCTGCGGGCGTCGAGTATAGTGTCAGGCCTTCGGCGCGCCAGTCCGCCGGGGCGCGTGCGTCCCTGGTGTCAGGAGGGTTTATGGTCCGGCGTCGTTTCGTACTTGCTGCAACCGGTGCCTTGCTGGCCGCACCGGCCATAGCGCGGGCCCAGGAAACCCTGAAAAGCGCCAAGGCCGCCTACCGGCTGGTCACCTTGAGCCGGGGCCTGGAACAGCCCTGGGGCATGGCCTTCCTGCCCGACGGGCGGATGCTGATCACCGAGCGGCCGGGCCGGCTGCGCCTGTTCAGCGATGGCCAGCTCGACCCCGCGCCGCTGGCCGGCGTGCCCAAGGTCGTTGTCGGCGGCCAGGCGGGCCTGCTCGACGTCTGCCTGCATCCGTCTTTCGACAGGAACAGGGTGCTTTACCTGTCCTATATCGCGGGCAGCGACCGGGCGTCCCTCACCATCGTCGCGCGGGCCGAGCTGGGAGACGGCAGGCTCACGAACGTCACCCCCATCTTCGAAGCCCAGCCTGGCGCCAGCGGCACGCTCAACCTCGGCTCGCGGATCGTCTTCGACCGCGAAGGCCTGATGTACGTGAGCGTCGGCGACCGCTTCCAGATGAAGCGGGCGCAGGATCTTGGCGACCTCGCCGGAAAGATCGTGCGGCTGAAGGACGACGGCACGGTGCCGGCCGACAATCCCTTCGTGAACAGGAAAGGCGCGCGGCCGGAGATCTTCACCTGGGGCAATCGCAATCCGCAGGGGCTGGCGCGCCATCCCGAGACCGGCAGGATCTGGGAGGTCGAGCATGGACCCAAAGGCGGCGACGAGCTCAACATCCTGAAAGCCGGCGCCAACTACGGCTGGCCGCTGGCCACGCACGGCGTCAATTACGACGGCAGCAAGATCACCGATCATGCGAGTCTGCCCGGCATGGAGGATCCGCTGCGCTGGTGGGTGCCGTCGATCTCGCCCTGCGGCCTCACGTTCTATACCGCCGACAAGTTCCCCGGCTGGAAGGGCTCTCTCTTCACCGGCGCGCTGTCGAACAAGGCGTTGTTCCGCATCGAGGTCGACGGCGAGCGCTACCTCGGCGAAGAGCGCTTGCTCGTCGATCGCCTGCCCTTTATCCGCGACGTGCGCCAAGGCCCCGACGGGCTGCTCTATCTTGTCACCGAAGCCGACGATGGTGGATTGTACCGCCTCGAACCAGCGTAACCGTTTCATCCATGGCCCCCGATTCCATTCCCCCTCTCGTCCTTGCCTCCACCAGCCCGTCCCGCCGCCAGCTCATGGCCAATGCCGGCCTCAGCTTCGAGATCGATCCCTCGGGGGTCGACGAGGAAGAGATCACGCGCAGCCTGCTGGCCCAGCGCGCCTCGCCGCAGGAAATCGCCGAGACGCTGGCCGAAATGAAGGCCTTGCGCGTCTCGTCGCGACGCTCCGGCGTGTTCGTCGTCGGGGGCGATTTCGACCCTGGCCTGCAACGGCCGGATGTTCGACAAGCCGCCCGACATGGCGACCGCGCGCAAGCAGCTGCTGGCGCTGCGCGGCCAGACGCACGAGCTCTTCTCCTCGGTGGTCGTGGCCCGCAACGGCGCCCGGCTGTGGCACTGGAACGAGCGGGCGCGGCTCACCATGCGGCCGTTCAGCGAGGCCTTCCTCGACACCTATCTGGCGCGCGCCGGCGAGGCCGTGCTGACCAGCGTCGGCGCCTATCAGCTCGAGGGGCTGGGCGCGCATCTGTTCAGCCGGGTCGACGGCGACTACTTCACCATCCTCGGCCTGCCGCTGCTGCCGCTGCTTGTCGTTCCTCTCCGGCCACGGCGTGGGCCTGGACAAGGCCGCGTGAGCAACGCCTATGACACTGCTCGGACCGAGGCGGCCGGCCGGCCGTTTGCCGCCATCGTCGGCTGGCCGGTCGAACATTCGCGCTCGCCGGCGCTGCACGGCTTCTGGCTGAAGCAGCACGGCATCGACGGCCACTATGGCCGCCTGCCCGTCGAGCCCAACCGCGCGGCGCTGCAGGCCCTGGTCGCCTTCCTCAGGAAGACGCCCAATGCGCGCGGCTGCAATCTCACCCTGCCGCACAAGATCGACATCATGCCGTTGCTCGACAGGATCGATCCGGCGGCGGAGCGCATCGGCGCGGTGAACACGGTGATCAAGCAGCCCGACGGTTCAGCCTCGAAGGCCGCAACAGCGATGCCTTCGGCTTCCTGGCCGGCGCTGATCAGGACGCGCACCGCGGTGGACGGCGGCGAAGGGCCCGGTCGTCGTGCTGGGCGCGGGAGGCGCGGCGCGCGCCGTGGTCGCGAGCCTGGTCGATGCCGGCGTGCCCGAACTGCGCCTGCTCAACCGCACCCAGGCGTCGGCGGTCGAAGCTCGGCATGGCCTTCACGCCGGACGATGGCCGCCAGATCACGATCGAGCGCTGGGAGGATCGCAGCCAGATGCTCGACGGACGCGACGCTGCTGGTCAACACCACCTCGCTCGGCATGAAGGGCCAGCCGCCACTCGACATCGATCTCGCGCGCCTGCCGCTCGACGCCGCCGTCGACGACATCGTCTCCGTGCCGCTCGAGACGCCGCTGCTGGCCGCCGCCCGGGCGCGCGGCAACCGCTGCGTCGACGGCGCTCGGCATGCTGCTGCAGCAGGGCCGCATGGGCTTCGAAGCCTGGTTCGGCCAGAAGGTCGAGGTGAGCGAGGCGCAGCGCGCGGCCGTCTTGGCGGCCTGAAACGTCCCCTCCTGAGGGGACGGCTCCAATGCCGATGGCATAAGGCTTAAACGCGATTCGTCCCTTATTCCGCCACCCCGCCCATGTGATTTACCCGTGTTAAAGACCCGTGTAACATCACCCCTATGAGCAAGCCCCTTTTCGATCCGACCGCCCGGAAGCGCACCGTGAGCGTCACCCTCAACGAGGACCTCTATGCGAAGGCAAAGGCCGTGGGCCTCAACGCCTCGCAGGTCGCCGAGGCCGCGCTCGCCGAGGCTCTGGCGGAGCATCTGGCCTCCCTCACCAGGATGGAGATCAAGCACGATCTCCACGCCTACAACGCCTATGTCGAGAAGCACGGCTCGCCGGCGGAAATGTTGAGAGATCATCTCGCCGATAAAGACGATGCAGCTTGAGGTTTTTGCCAACCCGCTGGTCCGGGCGCGCGGCGCCTATCCCTATGTCGTCGTCCTGCAGGCGGATGTCGCGGCCTTGGGCAGGGAACGGATCGTCGCCTTTCTCGCACCGTGCGACCGGGTTGGGAATGTGACTGGGCGATTGATGCCGATCGTCACGATCGACAAGCGATGGTTCGTCGTGTTGATGCCGTCGATGACGAATGTGCCGGTGAGCGAGTTGGGCGAGTTCGTCGGCAGCCTGCAGGCGTTTCGCGAGAGCATCCTCGACGCGGTCAATGCAACGTTTGTCGATAGCTGATCGCGTTTCGTCAACATTATCATCCCGAGCGCATCGAGGGATCCTTTCACCTGTCTCAAAGATCCACGCGCTGCGCTCGGGATGACACCGTGATACGACTGGATCTTCTGCGGCTGCTGCTCTGGACGAAAGAGAGCGCCAACTAGGGGCGCTCTCATGCTTCTGTCTTTCTGCACCGTGTGGGCTCTCGCGCATATGAATGCGCTGCCGCCCACCAGCGCCAAGCTATGCTTGGCGCTCTACTGATTCATCGACTGGAAGAATTCCTCGTTGGTCTTGGCGGTGCGCAGCTTGTCGAGCAGGAACTCGATGGCGTCCTGGGCGCCCATCGGCATCGAGGATGCGGCGCAGGATGTAGGTCTTCTTCAGCGTCGTCCTTGGGCGTGATCAGCTCTTCCTTGCGGGTGCCGGACTTGATGATGTCGATGGCCGGGAAGATGCGCTTGTCGGCGACCTTGCGGTCGAGGATGATTTCCGAGTTACCGGTGCCCTTGAACTCTTCGAAGATCACCTCGTCCATCCGGCTGCCGGTGTCGATCAGGGCGGTGGCGATGATGGTCAGCGAGCCGCCTTCCTCGATGTTCCGCGCCGCGCCGAAGAAGCGCTTCGGGCGCTGCAGGGCGTTGGCGTCGACACCGCCGGTCAGCACCTTGCCGGAGGACGGCACGACGGTGTTGTAGGCGCGGCCGAGGCGGGTGATCGAGTCCAGCAGGATCACCACGTCGCGCTTGTGCTCGACCAGGCGCTTGGCCTTTTCGATCACCATTTCGGCCACTTGCACGTGGCGCGTGCGCCGGCTCGTCGAAGGTCGAGGAGATGACCTCGCCCTTCACCGTGCGCTGCATGTCGGTGACTTCCTCCGGGCCGCTCGTCGATCAGCAGCACGATCAGGTAGCACTCGGGGTGGTTGGTCGCGATCGACTTGGCGATGTTCTGCAGCATCACCGTCTTGCCGACCCGCGGCGGGGCGATGATCAGGCAGCGCTGGCCCTTGCCGAGCGGCGCGACGATGTCGATCACCCGGCCGGAGCGGTCCTTCAGCGTCGGATCGTCGATCTCCATCTCAGCCGCTCGTCGGGATAGAGCGGCGTCAGGTTGTCGAAGGGACCCTGTGGCGGACGTTCTCGGGGTTCTCGAAGTTGATCTGGTCGACCTTCACCAGGGCGAAGTAGCGCTCGCCTTCCCGGGGCGCGCGGATGGCGCCGTCGACCGTGTCGCCGGTGCGCAGGCCGAACTTCCGGATCTGCGAGGGGCTGACATAGATGTCGTCGGGGCCGGGCAGGTAGTTGGCTTCCGGCGAGCGCAGGAAGCCGAAGCCGTCCTGCACCACCTCCAGCGTGCCGGAGCCGGAGATCTCGACGCCTTCCTCGGCCAGGACCTTTGAGGATCGCGAACATCATGTCCTGCTTGCGCATGGAGTCGGCGTTTTCGACCCCGCTCCTCGGCGAAGGCCAGCAGGTCGGGCGGCGTCTTCTTCTTCAGCTCCTGCAGGTTCATTGGTCTTTTCAATCGGTTGGGGAAATGACGCACGCGCTCGGACGACCGGGCGGCCGACATGGAAAAACAGCGCTGTGTCGTACAAAATGGACCCCGTCGATCACCGCCGGGAGGCGGCGCCAAGGGCCCTAGGTGAGGCTTATATAGGGATTGCGCGGCGCGGACTGTCAAAGCGCTCAGGGAGCGCGCCACTGCGGCGCCCGGCTCGCTCGCTTCAGCCCGCTCGGCAGCGAGCACGGTCCCGGCGGCTGATGAACAGCAACTTGCCGCGGACTGTGCGCGCGAGGCCGCGATGCCAGCAGCCGCGCAGGCACGACGAGCTGTGGCCGGCCTGTGAGCCTGACGCGCGCTCGCCGACCCGGTCAGATCGAGCACGAGCGTCGAGCTCGCCCGACAGCATGGCCAGGATCTCATCGCCGCCGTGGATGGCGCTCCCAGTCTCGCCAGTCGGCTTTCTGCGGCCGTGACGCCGAACGAGCCGACCGTCGCGTCGAGATCGGTCGCGCCGTGATGACGGCCCAGAAGCGCGACCGATCTTCAGGCGTCGATACGGCGCTGTCGTCGGGCCGCAAGTGTGACGTAAGTCGAGTTGAGCGTAAACGGCCTTAGCTCATGGGGTCCCTCCTCGGCCAGCATCTCGGCGTAGCGGAAGATCTCGGTGTGGTCGGCGCCCTTGCCGAGCTTGCCGTCGGCGTCGGTCCAGTAGGCCACCGCCTGCTCGAGGTTGGGCATCTTGAGCTTGAGATGCGTGGCGACGTCGCCCGCGGTGCGCAGGTCCTTGGCCATCAGCGCCATGGTGAAGCCCGCCGCGAAGGTGCGCGAGACGACGAACTGGCGGCCCTTCACCTCGGTGGCGTTGCTCTTGCCGGTCGAGGTGTTGAACACATCGACCATGGTGCCGGGATCGAGGCCGAACGCCTCGCCGACGATCAGCGCCTCGCACATCGCCACCAGGCCCGCCGCCGAGAGGTAGTTGTTCAGCGCCTTCAGCGCATGGCCCGCGCCGGCCGGACCGCACAGCGTGATGGTCTTGCCCATGGCGCCGAACACCGGCCGCGCGCGCTCGAGATCGGCCGCCGCGCCGCCGACCATGATGCTGAGCGAGCCGTCGACCGCGCGCTTCACGCCGCCCGACACCGGCGCGTCGAGCAGCGCCAGGCCGCGGCCGGCGAGATCGCGCGCGAGCTTCTGCGTGTCGACCGGATTGGACGAGCTCATGTCCAGCACCAGCGCGCCGGCGCCCAGGCCTTCGACCGCGGCGTCGCGGCCTTCGAGCACCGCCTGCCGCACGATCTTGCCGTCGGGCAGCATGGTGATCAGCGCGTCGGCGCCCTGCGGCCGCGGCCTTGGCCGAGGCGGTCGCCAGCGCCGAGGGATGGGCGCCGACGAAATCCGACACCGCCTTCTGCGAGACGTCGAACACGCGCAGCTTGAAGCCGGCGCCGGCGAGCCGCGAGGCCATCGGCCGGCCCATCATGCCGAGGCCGATGAAGGCGATGGTGGCGGGCGGGGTGAGCGGGGTCATGGCGTTTCCTCTGAGTGAGATCGTATTCATAGAGCGGCAGCGTGCGGCCGGGAATGGCGTCGGACGGCGCGTGCGAAACGAAGCGCGCGCCCATGCGCTCGTAGAACGGCGCGGCGTTGGGATCGGCGAGGATCGCCATGCGCCGTGCGCCGAGCCGGCGCGCCAGCGCCGACCGCCGCCTCGAACAGCGCCCGGCCGACGCCGCGGCCCATCGCCGGCGGATCGACGAACATCAGGCCGAGCTCGCCGTCGCCGCCGTCGCGACCGACGCCACCGCCGAACGCATGGCCCGCGTCGTCGTCGCGACCAGCACGCGGCCCGCGGCGATGTCGGCGTCGCTCACCGTGAGCGACGCCTGGCTCAGGCGCATGAAGGCGTCGTCGTAGCCCCAATGCGCCTTCGAGCGCACGCAGAGCGCGGTGAGCGACTCCGCTTCACCGGCCCGCGCCGGGCGGACGGACGATGCTCAGATGCCACGTTCCTTGAAGACGCCGCTCGCGGTCTTGAAGGCGTCGAGGCTCGCCGGGATGCCGCAATAGATCGCGACCTGCAGGAAGATCTCCTTGATCTCCTCCTTGGTGAGGCCGTTGTTCAGCGCGCCGTTGATGTGCAGCTTGAGCTCGGGCCCGCGGTTGAGCGCCGCCAGCATGGCGAGGTTCAGCATCGAGCGGGTCTTCTTGGAGAGGCCCGGCCGCGTCCAGGCATAGCCCCAGCAATATTCGGTGGTGATGTCCTGGAACGACATCATGAAGTCGTCGTTGGCGGCGCCCGCCATCGAGTTGTCGACATACGCCGCGCCCAGCACGGCTTTGCGCATCTTCATGCCCTCGTCGTAGAGCTTCTTGTTGCGCGGGTTGGGCTTGGCTTTCTTCGCTGCGCTTTGGCCTTGGCCATCTTGCTCCTCCGTTAAAAAGCGGCGGAGCATAGACAGAAATTCGGCGACAGCCGGCGCTCGCTGCGGCTGCCTTCACCGGCGGCCGGTCGAGGCCCTTGGCGCGGGCACGCTGGCAGAGATCGTCGATGGTGATGGTGTCGAGCTGCGTCATCATCTCCTCGCGCAGCTTCTCCCACGTCGGCCAGACGACCTCGTGGGCGAGCGGCGAGCCGACCGACATGTCGTTGGGCTCGGTCTCGGCCTCGAGCCGTGCGCACCACCCGCACCACTTCGCCCAGGGTGATGCGACTGCGGTCGCGGCCGAGGCGATAGCCGCCGCGCGGACCGCGCTTGCCGCTCAGGATGCCGGCGCGCACCAGATGCTGCAGGACCTGCTCGAGATAGCGCTTGGGAATGCGCTGGCGCTCGGTGATGTCGCCGCTGCGCACCGGGTGCTCGCCGACATGGAAGGCCACGTCGAGCACCGCTTCGATGGCGAACATCGTCTTCTTGCTGAGCCGAGGCATACCCGGTCCTCTGAGCCCCTTCCTGCTTGCCGTTCGCGCCGCCTCCGCTGTCACGCCCGTCGATCCGAAGCCGCCGGCGCCCCGCGGCCGTCTGGTCGAGCTTGGAAACCTCGCGCCAGACCGCCCGGGCGTGCCGCGCCACGATCAACTGTGCAATTCGCATGCCGCGGGTGATGCGGAACGGCTCCTTGCCCAGATTGATCAGGATCACGCCCACTTCGCCGCGATAGTCGGCGTCGATGGTGCCCGGCGCGTTGGCCACGGTGATGCCGTTCTTGGCGGCCAGCCCGGAACGCGGGCGGACCTGGGCCTCGAAGCCCGACCGGCAGGGCAATCGAAATGCCGGTCGGCACGATCCGCCGCTCCAGCGGCGCCAGCTCGATGTCCTGGTCGATGGCGGCCAGCAGGTCGGCGCCGGCGGCGGCGGCCGTGGCGTAGTCGGGAAGCGGCAGATCGTGGCCGTGCGGCAGGCGGACGATCTCGATCTCGACGGTCTCGACGCCGGTCATCGGCGCTCACTCCGCGGCCTTCGGCGGCGCGCGGACGGCCGAGTTGCAGGGCGATCGCGCTCGGCCAGCCGCATGGCGACCTCGTTCCTTGGCCAGCGTCGGCCAGTCCTCGACGCCCTCGGCGGTGATCAGGTGGACGGTGTTGCGCTCGCCGCCGAACGTGCCGGTCGCCGGCGACACGTCGTTGGCCACGATCCAGTCGCAGCCCTTGCGCTTGCGCTTGTCGATCGCGTTGGCGACCAGGTTCTCGGTCTCGGCGGCGAAGCCCACGACCAGCGTCGGCCGCTTCGGGCCGGGCTTCGAGAGCGTCGCCAGGATGTCGGGATTGGGCGTGAGCTCGAGCGCCGGCGGCGGCGGCGCCGGCCTTCTTCTTGATCTTCGCGCCGGACGGGCTTGGCCGCCTTCCAGTCGGCGACGGCGGCGGCACAGACCGCGACGTCGATCTTGCCGGCGGCGAGGCAGGCCGCCAGCATCTGGTCGGCCGAGTCGATCTTCACGACCGTCACGCCCGGCGGATCGGCAACGGCGACCGGCCCGCTGACCAGGGTCACCTCGGCGCCGAGCTGCGCCAGCGCCGCGGCGATGGCGTGGCCCTGCTTGCCCGACGAGTGATTGGAGATGTAGCGCACCGGATCGATCGCCTCGCGCGTCGGGCCCGACGGTCACCAGCGCGCGCCTGCCGGCCAGCAGCTTGGCCGGCAGCGCAGCGGTCGGCGCCAGCAGCGCCTCGATCGCGGCGACGATCTCCTCCGGCTCCGACATGCGGCCGGGGCCGTACTCGTTGCAGGCCATGGCGCCGTCGTTGGGACCGACGAAGGTGACGCCGCGCTTCTTCAGCGTCTCGACGTTGGCCGACGGTCGCGGCATGCGTCCACATGCGCACGTTCATCGCCGGCGCCGCCAGCACCGGCTTGTCGGTGGCCAGCAGCACGGTGGCGGCAAGATCGTCGGCCATGCCCGCCGCCATGCGCGCCAGGATGTTGGCGGTGGCCGGCGCCACCACCAGCAGATCGGCATCGCGCGAGAGCTGGATATGGCCCATCTCGCTCTCGTCGGTGAGCGAGAACATGTCGGTATAGACCTTGTCCTCGGACAGCGCCTGCAGCGACAGCGGCGTCACGAACCGGGCGCCGGCGTCGGTCAGCACGCAGCGCACGGCGCGCCCTGCTCGCGCAGCAGGCGGATGAGCTCCATGCGCACTTGAAGGCCGCGATGCCGCCCGCGACGATCAGCAGAATCCGCTTGTTGTTCAGCATGGGCCGTTCGACATGGCCTTGAGGATATCACAACAGCCGACTGGCGAAAGTATAGAGGCCGGTCAGCAGCAGCGCCCAGAACACGGCCAGCCGGAACTGATCGATCGACAGGCGCAGGCGCGACCATCGTTGCCCGAGCCACATGCCGGCGATCGCCGGCACGACGGCGATGGCCGAGACGAGCGCGTGCGGCCCGTCGAGCAGGCCGAAATGAGCAGGCGACGCCGTCAGGGTAAGCGAGTCGGCGCAGAGCACGACGCCCAGCGTCTGGACCAGCTCGGTCGGCTTGACGTCGAGACCCTGCAGATAGGGCATCAGCGGCACGACCGGCACGCCGACCAGGCCGGCGACGAAGCCCGAGATCACGCCGATCACCGGCGCCAGCGGCTTTTCGAGATCGGCATGGATGCGCAGCCGGATGCGCAGCAGGCCGAGGCCGCTATAGAGGACCAGCACCACCGCCAGCACCAGGAACGCCCAGTGCGGCGCCTTCCGGCCGACCAGCCACATGGTGACAAAGAGCGTGATCGTCAGCGGCAGCGATCAGCGGCCATTGCCGGCGCACGATCATCCTGAACTTGCCGCCGACCGCCGCCTGCCAGACATTGGTGAAGATGGTCGGCAGCGCGATCAGCGCGATCGTGTCGGGCAGCGGCAGCACCAGCGACGTCACGGCGAGGGTGATCGTCGGCAGCCCCAGCCCGACCAGGCCCTTGACGATGCCGGCAAAGAAGAACACGGCCGAGCGCGAAGAGCGATGTCCCCGGTGGTCATGGCCGCCCGTGCAGCTCAGCGCCGAACCACGCCACGATCGCCGCCGCAAGCGCCAGCACGGCCACGATTTCGGCGAAGCCGATCCGCGGCCACAGCGCGCCGTCAACGGGACCGGCGGCGGCGCCGCGGCTTCTCGCTCGGCCTTGCGCCGTTCGCGCTCGGCGACCAGGTGCAGGCTTTCGATCAGGCGCGGCAGGCGGCGCAGGCCCTGCGCCAGGTCCTCGACGGCGCGGCCGATCGTGGCGCGCGGGCCGAAATGGGTCGCGCATCCAGTCCTCGATCAAGGGCCGCGCCAGTTCCCAGATATTGACCGTGGGGTTGAGCCGCGTGCCCATGCCCTCGGCCATCAGCATGGTCTTCTGCAGCAGCAGGAGCTGCGGCTGCACCGTCATCTCGAACTGCTCGGTGACGCGCAGCAACTGGGCGAGCAGGCGGCGCGATCGAGATCTGGTGGCTGGGCTTGCCGAAGATCGGCTCGCCGATCGAGCGGCAGGCCTGGGCGAACATCTCGAGCGACTGGTCGGCCGGCACGTAGCCGGCGCGGAACTGGACCTCGGCCACGGCGCGATAGTCGCGGCGCAGGAAGGCGACCAGCAGCTCGGCGAGATAGCCGCGCGTGTCCTCGTCGACCCGGCCCATGATGCCGAAGTCGACCGGCACGATGCTGCCCTCGCGATCGACGAAGGCGTTGCCGCCGTGCATGTCGGCATGAAAGAAGCCGTCGCGGAACACCTGGTAGAAGAACGCCTCGGCGCATTTGCGCATGATCACGTCGGGATCGTGGCCGGCCGCGACGATGGCGTCGCGGTCGCCGATCGGCGTGCCGTCGACCCGCTCGAGGGTCATCACCCGCTGGGCGGTGCGGTCCCAGTCGATCGCGGGCGCGCGGTAGTTCGGATCGTCGCGCGAAATTCTCGCCCAGCTCCTCGGCGGCGGCGGCCTCCATGCGCAGGTCCATCTCGACCCGCACGACTCGGCGAAGGCCCGCACCAACTCGACCGGCTTGAGGCGGCGGAAGCGCGGCTGGGTGCGCTCGACCAGCTCGGCCATCCAGTAGAAGAGATCGAGGTCGCGCGCGAAGGCCGTCTCGATGCCGGGCCGCAGGACCTTCACCGCGACGTCGCGGCCATCGGTGGTGACCGCGAAATGCACCTGCGCGATCGAGGCGGCGGCGACCGGCACGTCGTCGAAGCTCGCGAACAGCGCCTCGAGCGGCTGGCCGAGCTCGCGCTCGATGATGGCGCGCGCCTCGCTGCCGGGAAAGGCCGGCAGATGATCCTGCAGCTGGCCGAGGTCGGCCGCGACTTCCTCGCTCAGGAGGTCGGCGCGCGTCGACAGCGCCTGGCCGAGCTTGATGAAGGACGGGCCCATCTCCTGCAGCGCCGCCGCCAGCCGCTCGCCCGGCCGCCGCGCGCGTCGCGCGCGCCGCGCCCGGCGAACAGCCGGCGCGATGCCCAGGCCAGCGGAACAGCGCCGTGCGGCGACTAGCCGCACGCGAACTCGCAGCGCGGAACAGCGCGTCGTGCGCGGCGCGAAGCATCCAGCGCGCACGCCGTCGAGCAGGCGCCAGCTGGATCTGCGCAGGGCGCGCAGCGACGACTGGATCATCCGTCACGGTCTAGATGCGCCAGCCGCGAGTGCAGCGCCACGACGCCCAGCGTCATGTTGCGCCAGGCGACGTTGCCGAAGCCGGCGGCTCTTCATGCGGTCGGCCAGCTCGCGCTGCGGCGGGAAGCGGCGGATGCTCTCGTGCAGATAGCGGTAGGACTCGGCATCGCGCGCGATCAGCCGGCCGAACAGCGGCAGCGCGCGCTCGGAGTAGGAATCGTAGGCGCGGCGCGACCGGCGCCGACGTGACCTGGCTGAACTCGAGGCAATAGAAGCGGCCGCCGGGCCGCAGCACGCGGTGCGCCTCGCGCAGCGCCTTGTCGATGTCGGTGACGTTGCGCAGGCCGAAGGCGATCGTATAGCCGTCGAACGAGCGGTCGGGAAACGGCAGGCGCTCGGCATCGCCGGTCGTCCAGGTGAGGCCGCGCAGCAGGCCGCGATCGACGGCGCGGTCGCGGCCGACCTAGAGCATCGCCGGGTTGATGTCGCAGACCGTGACGTCGCGCGCGATCGCCCTGCTTGCTTCAGGATCCGGAAGGCGATGTCGCCGGTGCCGCCCGCGACGTCGAGGAACTTTTCGCCCGGCCGCGGGTTCAGCACGTCGATCAGCGCGTTCTTCCAGAGCCGGTGCACGCCGCCCGACATCAGGTCGTTCATCAGGTCGTAGCGCGGCGCCACGCTTTCGAAGACGCTGGCGCACCATGCCGGCTTTCTCGGCTGCCGGCACGTCGCGATAGCCGAAGGACGCGCGTTCGGCGGGGCGTCTGGATCGGGGGTATCGTTCATGGGGCCAACCTAGAGGAATCGCCATGCTGCTGAAAGACCGGGTGATGCTCGATCACCAATGTCGAAAAGTTCGCCGGCCACGGCACCACGCGGGTGGCGTTGGCCCAGGGCGCGACGGTTCTGGCGCACGATCCGTCGTTCGAGGCGCCGAGCGCCCGCCACAAATACGAAAGCCAGTTCGCCGGCGCCCATGCCCTGCCGGTCAGCCGATCCCGCGACCCTGGTCGAGCTGGCGCTGAAGCGGCATGGCCAGATCGACGCGCTGGTCAACAACGACGCCTATCCGGCGCTGCGCGCGCCGCTCGCCGAAGCGCGGCATGGAGGATTTCCGCGACGCGCTCGAAGCGATGGCCGTGGCGCCGTTCCGCCTCACCCAGCTGGTGGCGCCCTCGATGCGCAAGCACAAGTCGGGCCGCATCGTCTTCGTGTCGTCGGCCGCCCCGTTGCGCGGCATCGCCAACTACGCGCCCTATGTCTCGGCCCGCGCCGCCGCCAACGGCCTGGTCTCGTCGCTGGCCAAGGAGCTCGGCCGCGACGGCATCACGGTGAACGCGGTCGGCTCGAACTATGTCGAGAACCCCGACTACTTCCCGCCGGCAGCTGCTCGCCAACAAGGAGGCGATGGCCAAGATGACGGCGCAGATCCCGCTCGGCCGGCTCGGCAAGCCCGACGAGCTTGGCGCCGCGGTCTGCTTCCTGTGCTCCGACGGCGCCGGCTTCATCACCGGCCACGTGCTGCCGCACGCCGGCGGCTGGGCGTGAAGAGAGGTCCTCTGGCGGTGCGATCATCGCGTCCCATCCCCAAGACGGCGGAGGAAAAAACGTCTACGGACAGACTGGCGGCGGGAAGATCGAGATCTCCTTGGCCTCGAGCAGAAGCTTGAGGCCCTGGCGCTGCACCACCTGACGCACGATCGCCCCGGATTCGTGGATCAGCCAGAACTCGTCGCCGAACTCGTTGAACTCCGGCACCTGGCGCTTGAGCTTCCATAGGCGGCCGGCGGCAAATTCCTTGGTGGTCGGCGCCTTCAGGTCCTTCGACAGGCCGCCGGCGATCGCCGAATCGTCGGGCGCGAGCCGCGTGAAGATCTGCTTGATGGGCTTGTGGAAGCGATACATCTCGACCGTGCCGATCTCGATCTTGCCCGGCTTGTTGGCCACCAGCGCCTCGACCAGCGCCGCGCGCGCCGCCGCAGGCGCCAGGGTTCCGGCCGGCAGGACGCTGTCCTGCTTGTAGCGGCTCAACACAGTGTGAAGCTGGCCGGGCTCGGCGCCCAAGGTCGCCGTGCCGGTGGCGGTGTCGATGCGCGCATCGTGGCGCAGCCGCGTCTGGTATTTCAGGGTCGTGCCGTCGAGCGCCTCCTGGGCACTCACCTTTTCCTCGATGCGCTCGGACTTCTCGGTGACCGTCTTGGCGCCGGCGTTCTTGCGCTCGATCGCGAGCAGCAGGATCTCGCCGAACGACCATTCCTTGCAGGTGCGCGACAGCGTCGAGGAGGACTGTCCTTCGAAATAGACGGACTTGTCTTCCTTGAACGGCTTCACCTCATAGGTGACGGAGCTGCCGCCGAGCCCGTCGGCGCGCGCGACGCTGATCGCCGCCACCAGAAGCGCCGAGGCGATCACGCAGGAGGCCACGAGGCGGCCAGGGCCATCCCTTCTCAGCTGAACGCTTCTTCCCATGAACCGCGCGTCGAGGCCTTGGAGTATTCGGTGGCGCGGTTCTCGAAGAAATTGGTGTGCTCGATGGCGTTGAGCATCTGGTCCATCCACGGCAGCGGATTCTTGGCGTCCTTGCGGTAGATCGGCTGCAGGCCGAGCTGCGTCAGGCGCCGGTCGGCGATGAAGCGGATGTAGCGCTTCACGTCGGTCGCGGTCATGCCCTCGATGCCGTCGAGCTGGAAGGCGAGGTCGATGAAGGCGTCCTCGTGCTCGACGATGGTCGAGCAGGCGACGTAGATCTCGCGCTGCAGCTCTTCGTCCCACACTTCCGGGTTTTCCTGGATGAAGGTGCGGAACAGCTTGATGATCGAGTTGCAGTGCAAGGTCTCGTCGCGCACCGACCAGGTCACGATCTGGCCCATGCCCTTCATCTTGTTGAAGCGCGGGAAGTTCATCAGCATCGCAAACGACGCGAACAGCTGAAGTCCCTCGGTGAAGGCGCCGAACACGGCGAGCGTCTTGGCGATGTCGCGCTTGGACTCGACATTGAAGCCCTGCATGTAGTCGTACTTGTCCTTCATCTCCTTGACGGTAAGGAAGACCGAGTACTCCGTTTCCGGCATGCCGATCGTGTCGAGCAGGTGGCTGTAGGCGGCGACATGCACCGTCTCCATGGCGGAGAAGGCGGCCAGCATCATCTGCACTTCCGTGGGTTTGAAGACCCGCGAATAGTGCCGCATGTAGCAGTTGTTCACCTCGACGTCGGCCTGGGTGAAGAAGCGGAAGATCTGCGTCAGCAGATGCTGCTCGCTGGCCGTCAGCTTGTTGCGCCAGTCCTTGACGTCGTCGGCCAGCGGGACTTCCTCCGGCAGCCAGTGGATGCGCTGCTGGGTCAGCCAGGCATCGTAGGCCCACGGATAATGGAACGGCTTGTAGATCGGCTTGGCGTCGAGAAGGGACATGACATTGACCTAAGACAAATGATTTCTTTGGAGCGCGCCACTCCAGTGGCGCTCATGAGGCGCCACTGGAGTGGCGCGCTCCCCTGATTACTGGCAGCTCAGACACTCTTCGTAGTTGTTGGACTCTGCCGTCGGCGGCGTGCCGATCGGCAGAGTCGTGGGGGCGCCGGCAGGTACTGCAAAGGCATGGTCGAGGATCTTCTCGGCGACGGCGTCGTTGGAGACGACGTCGGCGCGCTGGATGGAGAGCGAGCGGCAGTAATAGAGGCTCTTCACGCCGCGCTTCCACGCCATCATGTGGATCTGGTGCAGGTCGCGCTTGTGCACGTCGCCGGGCAGGAAAATGTTGAGCGACTGGCTCTGGCAGATGTAGGGCGCGCGGTCGGCCGCGTGCTCGATCAGCCAGCGCTGGTCGATCTCGAAGGCGGTCTTGAAGACGGCCTTCTCGTGATCGTCGAGGCAGTCGAGGTTCCGCACCGAGCCCTGGTCGGTCATGATCGAGGTCCAGGTGTCCTCGTCGTTGCGGCCCTTCTGCTCGAGCACTTTCTCGAGGTACTGGTTGCGCACCACGAAGGAGCCCGACAGCGTCTTGTGATTGTAGACGTTGGCCGCCGACGGCTCGATGCCGGCGGAGGCGCCGCCGCAGATGATCGAGATCGACGCCGTCGGCGCGATCGCGATCTTGTTGGAGAAGCGCTCCTCGAAGCCGAAGTCGGCGGCATCCGGGCAGGCACCGCGTTCCTTGGCCAGAGTCTTCGACGCCTGATCGCACTGGCTGCGGATGTGCTTGAACATCTTCTTGTTCCAGACCTTGGCCATCACGGCCTCGATCGGGATGCCGTTGGCCTGCAGGAACGAGTGGAAGCCCATGATGCCGAGGCCGACCGAACGCTCGCGCATGGCGGAATAGGTGGCCTTGGCGAAGTCGGTGCCGGCATTGTCGATGAAGCCCTGCAGCGCGTTGTCGAGGAAGCGCATCACGTCCTCGATGAAGGTCGGATGCTCGTGCCACTCGAGATAGGTCTCGACGTTGAGCGACGACAGGCAGCAGACGGCGGTGCGCTGCTTGCCATGATGGTCGACGCCGGTCGGCAAGGTGATCTCGCTGCACAGGTTCGAGGTCTTGACCTCGAGGCCCGCCAGCTTGTGATGCTCCGGCATCGCCTTGTTCACGTGATCGACGAAGATCAGGTAGGGCTCGCCGGTCTCGATGCGCGCCGTCAGGATGCGGATCCATAGCGACCGCGCCGACAGCTTGCGCTGCACGGCGCCGTCCTTCGGCGAGACCAGCGCCCATTCCTCGTCGTTCTCGACCGCGCGCATGAAGGCGTCGGAGATGAGAAGACCGTGGTGCAGGTTGGGCGCCTTGCGGTTGGGATCGCCGCCGGTCGGACGGCGTATCTCGATGAATTCCTCGATCTCGGGATGGTTGACCGGGAGGTAGACCGCCGCCGATCCACGGCGCAGCGATCCCTGGCTGATCGCAAGGGTGAGCGAATCCATGACCCGGATGAAGGGCACGACGCCGGAGGTCTTGCCGTTCATGCCGACCTTCTCGCCGATCGAGCGGAGATTGCCCCAATAGGAGCCGATTCCGCCGCCGCGGGCTGCCAGCCAGACGTTCTCGTTCCACAGGCCGACGATGCCTTCGAGCGAATTGTTGGCCTCGTTCAGGAAGCAGGAAATCGGCAGGCCGCGCGAGGTGCCGCCGTTGCTGAGCACCGGGGTCGCCGGCATGAACCAGAGGTTCGAAATATAGTCGTAGATGCGCTGGGCATGGGCATTGTCGTCGGCATAGGCCGAGGCGACCCTGGCAAACATGTCCTGGTAGCTCTCGCCAGGCATCAGGTAGCGGTCGGAGAGGGTGGCCTTGCCGAACGCCGTCAGGCGGGCATCCCGGGCAGAGTCGGTAACAACACGCGCGCCGCTGCGAACTTGAACTACATCAAACACTTGCAGCCCCCTTTTTCTTGTTGTCCACAGATGTGGATAAAACACATTGTGGAGGACACCTATTACTAGGGGCCGGTTTTTCCGACCCCGCTATCCCTTGATGATACGCACCCTGCCGGGGGTGTCATCGCGAATTTTATTCCCGGACTGTGAATCTGAAGAATTGGTGCCTAATCCTTTGATTCTTCACCACTAATAGATCTCTGAAATATTGTTTTCTTGCGTGTTCACGAACCTTCGCAAGTGCAGCATCAAATGAGAACAAAACGCGCCTTCGCGCGGAATCCTTGGGCCCGAAACAGAAACGCCAGCGATTCGGCCTGCCATCGTCCGGGCACATTTCGAAAAGCCCCCAACGGTAGGCACTTCTGGCATCGCCATCTTCGTCGTCAGATTGTCACATGGCGGCGTAACATCCGGCGGGCGCGGCAGGCCCGGCGCAGCCGCCCGCAGGCAGAAGGGATCACGCTCATGGCGACGGTATCGGCCCGCTCGGACGTCCCCCGCTCGGACGACCCACGTGCTCGTGGTCCGGCCTATGGTCTGGACGCAATCTGTCTCGCGGCCCTCAGGATTTCCGGCGGCGAGGACGCCGCCCAGTTCGCCCGTCGCCTCTATGAGCGCGTCGCCGACAGGGACCTCGCCGCCGCCCCGGCCGAGCAGCGCGCTGCCGCCGCCATCAGCCTGCTGGCGTTTGCCCGCCGCCGCCTGCCCGCCATCGCCAAGGTCCGCGTCTTCAATCCCGACCTTGCGCACCACGGCTTCCAGAGTCGCCATTCGATCGTGCAGATCGTCAACGACGACATGCCGTTCCTGGTCGATTCGATCACCAACGAATTCAACCGCCGCGAAATCGCCATCCCGCTGCTGGCCCATCCGGTGATGGCCGTGCGGCGCGATCTCGACGGCGACCTGGGCGAACTGGCGAGCGAGGCGGGCGAAGGCGCGCCGCGCGAATCGCTGATGCACATCGAGATCGACCGCCAGGCCGACCCGGCGCTGCTCGACGAGCTCGCCGCCGCCCTCACCCGCGTGCTGGCCGAGGTCCGCATGGCTGTCGACGACTGGCGCGCGTTGCGGCGGACCTGCCTCGACGCGATCGAGGACCTGGCGCCTGCTCGCGCTCACGACCTTGCCGAGAACGAAGAGTTCCTGCGCTGGCTCGAGGCCAATCACTTCACTTTCCTGGGCCACCGCCGTTACCGCTACGTCGAGGACGCCGCTCAGGCGGGCGGCATCCGCTACGAGCAGGTGCCGGGCTCGGCGCTGGGCATCCTGCGGCGCGACGAGGTCCGGCTGTTCGACGGGGGTCTGGGCGGCGGCCAGGCGATGGCGCGCTTTGCCAGGGGGCACGGCAAGCTCTTGATCGTGAAGACCGATCGCGCCGCCCTGGTCCATCGCAGCGGTGCGATGGATTGCGTGATCGTGAAGACCCACGACCGCGACGGCCGGGTCACCGGTGAGCGCCGCCTCGTGGGCTTCTTCACCTCCGCCGCCTATCACGCGATGGCGCAGCACGTGCCGTTGCTGCGCGCCCGGGTCGAGGGCGTGGTGCGCCGCGCCGGTCTCGACCCCGACAGCCATGACGGCAAGGCTCTGCTGGCCATCCTCGAAGCCTATCCGCGCGACGAGCTGTTCCAGATCGACGCCGATACGCTCTACGACCATGCGCTGGGCATCCTGCAGCTGCAGGAGCGACGGCAGGTCGCGCTCTTCACGCGCCGCGATGCGGTGGGGCGCTTCGCCACCTGCCTCGTCTTCGCGCCGCGCGAACGTTTCGATGCGGCGCTCAGCGATCGCTTCAAGGCAATGCTGCAGAAGGCCTGGAACGCCAGGATCACCGCCGTCACCGGCCTGGCGAGCGACGAGTCGGCCCTTGCGCACGCGCTCTATACCCTGAAGCTGGAACAGCCCGACAGCCCGCCTCCCGATCTCGCCGGTGCTCGAGCAGGCGCTGGTCGATGCCGCGACCTCGTGGAACGACCGCCTGCGTGCCTCCCTGGAAGCGACCCTGGGCGAAGCCGAAGGCCGCGCCGCCGCCCGCAAATGGCGCCCGTTCTTCCCCGCCACCTATCGCGAGGAATTTTCCGCGCCGCACGCCATTGCCGATCTCGACATGTTGCAGGCGGCGCTGGACGGACGCGCGTTCGGCGTGCGGCTGGCGCGCGAGAAGGACCAGCCTGCACACCGCTTCACGTTGCGGCTGTTCCACCCCAAGGCACCGATCGCGCTTTCCGACATCCTGCCGCTGGCCGAAAACCTCGGCCTGCGCGTGTTGAGCGAAGCCCCCTTCCAGCTGCACGCACCGGAGGACACGGGTGAGGTAGCGCTGCAGGTCCTGACGGTCGAGACCGCCGACGGTTCAGCCGTCGATCTCGAGGTCTCGGGCACGCGTTTCGCCGACGCGCTCGACAAGCTCTGGTCGAACGAACTCGAAAACGACGGGCTGAACAAACTCGTGCTGCGGGCAGGGCTCGCATGGCGCGACATCGCGGTGCTGCGCTCCTACGCCAAATATCTGCGCCAGGCCGGGCTTCCCTTCAGCCAGGAGTATATGGAGCGCGCACTGGTCGCCTATCCCGCGATCGCCGGCAGCATCGTCGAGCTCTTCGTGGCGCGCTTCGATCCGACGTTGGGCGCCGCGGACTCCGAAAAACGCAAGGCGCAGCTCGAAGCGATCGAGGCGACCTTGGCGACCGAACTCGATCAGGTGACCACGCTCGACGAGGACCGCATCCTGCGGCGGTTCCTCAACGCGGTGCAGTGCAGCCTGCGCACCAACTACTGGCAGGACAAGGACTGGATCTCCTTCAAGGTCGACAGCCGTGCCATCGACGAGCTGCCGGCGCCGCGGCCGCTGGTCGAGATCTTCGTCTACAGCCCGCGCACGGAGGGCATCCACCTGCGCGGTGGCCGGGTGGCGCGCGGCGGCATCCGCTGGTCCGACCGGCGCGAGGATTTCCGCACCGAGATCCTGGCGCTGATGAAGGCGCAGATGGTGAAGAACGCCGTGATCGTGCCGGTCGGCTCGAAGGGCGGTTTCTACGTGAAGCAGCCGCCCACTGACGGAAAAGGGGGGAACGGCACGCGCGAGCAGATTCAGGCCGAGGGCATCGCCTGCTACCAGACCCTGATCCGCGGCATGCTCGACATCACCGACAACTACGCGGCCGGCGCCGTGAAGCCGCCGGAGAAGGTGGTTCGTCACGATGGCGACGATCCCTATCTGGTCGTCGCGGCAGACAAGGGCACCGCCACCTTCTCCGACATCGCCAATGCGCTGGCGCGCGACTACGGCTTCTGGCTCGACGACGCCTTCGCCTCGGGCGGCTCGGCCGGCTACGACCACAAGAAGATGGGCATCACCGCGCGCGGCGCCTGGGAGTCGGTGAAGCGCCACTTCCGCGAGCTCGGTACCGACATCCAGTGCACGCCCTTCACGGTCGCCGGCGTCGGCGACATGTCGGGCGACGTGTTCGGCAACGGTGTGCTGCTGTCGAAGGAGATCCGGCTGGTCGCAGCCTTCGACCATCGCCACATCTTCATCGATCCTTCACCGGATCCCGCCGCGAGCTGGACCGAGCGCCGGCGCCTGTTCGACCTGCCGCGCTCGTCGTGGATGGACTACGACAGGAAGCTGATCAGCACCGGCGGCGGCATTTACGACCGCGCCGCCAAGTCGATCACGCTCTCCCCTCAGGCCTGCGAAGCGCTGGGCATCGAGACCGCCACCACGACGCCGGTCGACCTGATGCGCGCCATCCTGAAGGCGCCGGTCGATCTACTGTATTTCGGCGGCATCGGCACCTACGTGAAGGCCTCGACCGAGACCAACGCCGATGCCGGTGACCGGGCGAGCGACCCGCTGCGCATCAATGCCGCCGACCTGCGCGCCCGGGTGATCGGCGAGGGCGCCAATCTCGGCTTCACCCAGAAAGGCCGCATCGAGGCGGCACTCGCCGGGCGGCGCCTCAACACCGACGCCCTCGACAATTCCGCCGGCGTCGACACGTCGGACCACGAGGTCAACATCAAGATCGTGACCGGCGAGGCGATCGGCACGGGTGCGCTAAAGGCCGCCGACCGCGACCCGCTTCTATTCAGCATGACCGACGAGGTGGCGGCGCTGGTGCTGCGCCACAACTACCAGCAGAGCCTGTCGGTCAGCGTGACCGAGGCGCAGGCCGGCGAGGAGCACGACCGGCTGGAGCGCTTCATGCGCGCCCTCGAACGTCAGGGCCGGCTCGACCGCGCCGTCGAGTTCCTGCCCGACACCGCGGCGATGCGCGCGCGCGGGCTGAACAAGCAGTATCTGACGCGGCCCGAGCTCTGCGTGCTGCTGGCCTACGCCAAGATCGATCTCAACGACGAGATCCTGGAGTCGGACCTGCCCGACGATCCGCTGCTCGAACCCGAGCTGCTGCGCTATTTCCCGACGGCGCTTCAGCAGAAATTCGAGCCGGCGATCCGCGCCCATCGCCTGCGCCGCGAGATCGCGGCTTTGCAGGTCGTGAACTCGCTGGTCAACCGCTGCGGCCCGACTTTCGTGCGCAACGTCGGCCAGCGCACCGGCGCCTCGGCCGCCGCGATCGCGCGCGCCTTCGCGGTGGTGCGCGACGCCTGGAAGCTGCGCGACCTGTGGCCCGACATCGAGGCGCTGGATGCCTCGCTCAAGGCCGAGGCGCAGATCCGCATGCTGGTGGCGTCGCAACGCTTCCTGACGCGCACGGTGCAATGGACCTTGCGCCGCCTGCCCCAGCCGATCGATACGATGGCTGCGACCGAACAACTGGGCGCGGCCGTCGCCGCGCTGGGCGACCTGCCGGCCTCGCTGGTGGGCGAGGCCGAGAGCGCTGCCCTCACCGAAAGAGCCGCTTCCTTCGAGGCGATGGGCGCGCCCGCCGACATCGCGCGCCGCGCCGCCGCGTTGCAAACCCTGGCCGGCGCCGGCGATCTCATGCTGGCGGCCAAAGCCAACAACTGCTCGATCGAGAATGCCGCGCGCGTCTACTTCAAGCTGGGCGAACGGCTGTCGCTCGCCAGCCTCGGCATCGGCGCGCAGAAGCTGCCGCGCGAAGGCCAATGGCCGTCGCAGGCGGCGATCTCGATGCTCGACGAGCTGGCGGCCATCCACGCCGAATTGCTGGCCTCGGTGCTGCGCGCCGCCGGTCCGCAGGGCGCGTCGGATTCCGACGCCGCGCTGGCGCGGTGGAGCGAGGGCCGCAAGACGGCGCTGGAGCGGATCGACCGGCTGCAGGAAGAGTTGACGGCGGCCGGCCAGCTCGACCTCGCCATGCTGGCCGTCGCCACGGCGGAGTTGCGCGCGCTTGCCTAGCCCCTTTAATCATCAGCAATGATCGCCATATCGGAGGACATGATGGACAAGAAACCCGCGATCCAGAAAACCGACGCCGAGTGGGCCAAGGAACTCGATCCGCTGCAGCATCACGTGCTGCGCCAGCACGGCACCGAGCGCGCGGGCAGCAGCCCGCTCAATCACGAGAAGCGTACCGGCACGTTCCTGTGCGCGGGCTGCGGCGAGCCGCTGTTCAATTCGAAGACCAAGTACGAGAGCGGCTCGGGCTGGCCGTCGTTCTACGCGCCGATCGAGAAGGCCGTCGACGTCACGACCGACAAGACCCACGGCATGGTCCGCACCGAGGTGCTGTGTGCCAAGTGCGGTGGCCATCTCGGCCACGTCTTCCCCGACGGCCCGCAGCCGACCGGCGAGCGCTACTGCATGAACGGCGCGGCGCTCAAGTTCGAAGAGAAGAAGTGACACGCAGTGTCATCCCGAGGCCGACGGCCGAGGGATCTTTGAGTCACAGTAAGGATCCCTCGCTTCGCTCGGATGACAGGGTGCGGGTTCAGAGACCTTTCAGAAACCCGATCAACAGCTGGTTAACCTCGGCTGCCTTCTCCTGCTGCACCCAATGGCCGGCGCCATCGAGCAGATGGCAGCCGCGCAGGCCAGGCAAAGTCTTCGGATAGGCGTCGAGCTGGGCCTGCGCCGCAGGAAAGCGCAGCACACCGTCCTTCTTACCGGCGATGAACAGCGACGGCTGGCGGATCGGCTGGCCGCGCCATGGGCCGCCCAGTTCCCAGTTGCGCCTGAGATTGCGGTACCAGTTGAGGCCGCCGCGGAACCCGGCGCGCGTGAACTCCTGCGTGTAGTAGTCGAGGTCGCTTCGGTGAGCCACGCCGGCAAGGTCGCGGGCTCGGCGGTATTGCCCAGCAAGGTGCCGTCGGGCAGGCGGCCGAAGCCTTTCTTGTCGTCGTCGAGATCGCCACTCGCAGTGTAGTAGAGCCGGCGCAGCGCGCCCTTGATGTCCTTCTGCAACTCCACCTCGGGCACGCCGGGCTTCTGGAAATACTGCAGGTAGAAGTCGTTGATGCCGAGCTTGCCGAGCGCCGTCAGGATGTCGACGTAGCCCGGCGGCGCGTAGGGCACGCTCATCGCGCAGACGGCGGGAAACAGGTCGGGCCGCCACAGGGCGGCATGCCAGGCGACCGGTGCCCCCCAGTCGTGGCCGACGATGATTGCCCTGGTTTCACCGAGCGCCTTCACCAGCTCGGCCATGTCGCCCACGAGATGCAGCAGCGTGTACTGGTCGGCACCCTCGGGCGCTTCGGTGCCGCCATAGCCGCGCATGTCGGGCGCGACGCAGCGGAAGCCCGCCGCGCTCACTGCCGCCAGTTGGTGCCGCCACGAATACCAGCTCTCCGGCCAGCCATGGCAGAACAGCACGAGTGGCCCGCTGCCCATGTCGGCGTAGCGCATGTGGATGCCGTTGGCCGTGACCGTCTTCAGCGGGATGCTCATCGTTGCTTCCTCCAGCGCCATTTCATCGTGGCGGCCGCCGCCAGCACCATGGCCGGCACGGCGATGAACGAGGTCGGCGCCAGCGAGGCCACGCCGGTGAGGCCATTGCCGACCGTGCAGCCCAGCGCCAGCACGCCACCTACACCCATCAGGGCGCCGCCACCGGCATAGCGCAGCATGTCGGCCGGCTGCTCGAAGCCCACGAGCCTGAAGTCGCGCTTCAGGGCGACGACCGCCAAGGCGCCGACAAAGATGCCGGCCACGAAGGCGATGCCGAAGTTGATCTTCGCGCCGGTGAAGGTGAGCAGATAGACCAGCGCGTCGCCACCGCCGCGCGTCACGTTCACGCTCTCGACGGCGACTGGCTCGAAATCGTCGGCGCCCAGCACGCCGGTCGCGAAGTAGCCCGCCGGCACCAGCAGGCCGATCAGCGCGCCGGCCACCAGGTGTTTTGCCGGCACGCGCTTCCAGACAATGAAAACGAGGGCGAGGGCGACGAAGATTCCGCCCGCGGCCAGCGGCAAGGTCTGCCGGGCAAGCGCGGCCGTCGTCACGCTGGAGAGTTGCGAACGCGCCGGCGCCAGCACGCCGCGGATAGTGGCGTAGGCGACCAGCGCGAAGATCAGGAAGGAAATCACCGAGCGCAGATTGCCGCCGGCCGACAGCACGAGAAGCCTTGTGCCGCAGCCGCCGGTCAGGACCATGCCGATGCCGAACAGCGCGCCGCCCAGCAGCGCGCCGCCCCAGAACAGGCTGGTGGGCAGCACGACGGCCTTCGACAGATCGAGGCGGCCGGTGAACACCAGCACCTGCACGACCAGCAGCGCCACGACCATGGCGGCCAGGAAGCCGCGCAGACGCGGGGCGTTGGGCGTGGTCAGCGCATCCTCGACGGCGCCGCGCAGGCAGAAACCCGACCAGCGCGCGGTGGCACCGAAGGCGATGCCGATGGCGAAGGCGGCAAGCGCCACCTGCCCGTTGGTATCCAATGTCATCGCTTGCAGATTAGCCGCGAAGATGGACCGGACGCGACACTCTTGAGCGCACCGAGGCCCGCGAGCCCAGCAGCAGCGAAACCAGGAAGAACAGGCTGGCGACCAGCACGATGACCGGGCCCGAGGGCAGGCCGGCATGGAAGGAGAGCAGCAGGCCGATGGCGCCCGACAGAAAGGCAAGCGGCACGGCGATCAAGGTCATCGACCAGACCTCGCGGGCCCAGAAGGAGGCCGCGACCGCGGGCAGCAGCATCAGCCCGAGCGCCATCAGGGTACCCAGCGCCTGGAACGCCGCCACCATGTTGAGCACGGCCAGCGCCAGGAACAGCGAGTGATAGAGCGCGCCGCGCACGCCCATCGCCGCCAGGAAGCCCGGATTGAAGCACTCGACCACCAGCGGGCGGTAGATCGCCGCCAGCCCCACGAGCGTCACCGTCGCGGTGCCGACGATCAGGAACAAGGCCTTGTCGTCGACCGCCAGGATGGCGCCGAACAGGATGTTCATCAGGTCGATCGCCGAGCCGCGCAGGGAGACGATCAGTACACCCAGCGCCAGCGAAGTGAGATAGGCGGCTGCGAAGCTCGCGTCCTCGCGCATCGAAGTGAAGCGCGCTATCGCCCCGGAGACCAAAGCGGTTGCCATGCCGGCCACGAAGCCGCCGAGGCTCATCGCCGGCAACGACAGGCCGCCCAGCAGAAAGCCCAGCGCCGCGCCGGGCAGCAGCGCATGCGCCAGTGCATCGCCCATCAGGCTCATGCGGCGCAAAATCAGGAAGACACCGATCGAGGAGCCGGCGACCGAGAGCGCCAGGCACGCAACCAGCGCGCGGCGCATGAAGGCGAAGTCGGCGAATGGCTCGAACAGAAGTTGATAGATCGTCACAACCGTCATCCCGAGCGAAGCCGAGGGATCTCTTTTCGCACGCCCGCAAGAGAGGTCCCTCCGCTCCGCGCTACGCGCTCCGGTCGGGACGACGAGGGTGTGCGCATTACGCGCTCTGCTTCATAGGGACGTCACGGGGCACGTCGCAGGCGCCGGCGTGGTCGTCCCACGCTTCGGCCATTGCCCGCGCGCGCAACAGGTTCTCGGCCGACAGCACGCGTGCCGTCGGGCCCGCATCGACCAGCTCGCGCGCCAGCAGCAGCGCGTTGGGAAAGTCGCGGCGAACCTGGTCGATGTCGTGCAGCACGGCCACGACGGTGCGCTTCTCGGCCCGCCAGCGGCGGATCACGTCCATCAGGTCGGCGACAGTCCTGGCATCGATGGCGGCAAACGGCTCGTCGAGCAGGACAAGGTCGGCGTCCTGCAGCAGCAGACGCGCGAACAGCGCGCGCTGGAACTGGCCGACGGACAGCGTGTCGATCGGCCGTCGCTCGAAGCCGCCCAGTCCGACCCGCTCGATGGCGTCCTGGGCATCGTGGATGTCGACCTTGCGGGCCTGGCCGAAGCCGCCGAAGCGCGACCAGCCGCCCAGCAGGACGGTGTCGAGCACGGAAATCGGAAAGCTGCGATCGACTTCGGCCTGCTGCGGCAGATAGGCGATGCGCCTGGCCGTGCACTCGATCTTTCCCTCGATGCGTGGCGCGAGACCGAGCATCGCCTTCAGGAGGCTGCTCTTGCCCGCGCCGTTGGGCCCGACGATGGCGGTCATCTCGGATGCCGCAATCTCGGCCGACAGATGATGCACGGCTGGATGACGGTCGTAGCTCACCGTCAGGTCGACGAGCTTGAGGGCGGCCGTCACGAGCGGCTCCTCACAGCGCCCACCACAGGCAAAGCCACAGGCCGCCGGCCACGACCAGTGCCGCCGCGACGCGGGCGGGGGCACTCATGGCGAGCAGGGCAGTACCGGGGGAAACAGCTCCGTGCATGGTGATTTGTTATAATATTACCCTAAAGGAGTTCACGCCCTCGTGACCGTTCTTGATTGGCAGGCGAGGGGCTCGCAGCCCATGTTTGCGCCATGTCCATAGTCACTCCCGGCCGCCGCTCCGTCATCGCTGGCGCCGCTGCGATCGCTGCTTTCGGCACGACCGTCACCGCCCGGGCCGCTGCGGGACCCTGGGCGATCGAGCTCTTCACCTCGCAGGGCTGCAGTTCCTGCCCGCCAGCCGATGCCCAGCTCGGCAAGCTGCGCGACCGGCCCGACATCGTGGCTCTCTCGTTCCACGTCGACTACTGGGACTATATCGGCTGGAAGGATCCCTACGCCTCGCCGACCACGACCGCCCGCCAGCACGGCTATGCGCGCGTGCTGCGCCAGCGCTACGTCTACACGCCCGAAATGGTGGTCGACGGCATCACCCACGAGCCCGGCGTCACCCGCGCCTCGATCGACGAGATGCTGTCGGCCGCACAACACCAGTCGCCGTTGCGCGCGACGCCGCGGCTCGAGCGGGTGATGGACGGCCCGCTCACCATCACGCTCGCTGCCTTCAGGCTCGAGGGCGCGCCCGCCGAGGTGACGCTTGCCGTCTACGACCGCCGCCACTCCACGCCGGTGCCGCGCGGCGAGAACACCGGCCATACGCTCGACAACTTCAACGTCGTGCGCCGGCTCGAGAAGGTGGCGAGCTGGGACGGTACGCCCGCGACCTGGACCGTGACGCCCGACCGCTTCGAGCCGGGTCAGGGCATCGCTGTCCTCGTCCAGCACAGCGACTTCGGCGCGATGATCGGCTGCAACAAGCTCGAACCGCGCATGTCAGGCTGACCGCCCTCGCCTTGCTTCCGCCGCCCGAGCGCGCCAAGGTCGGGCAATGTCAAATGCCAGCGAGTCCGGCCGCCTGACGGCCGTCCTCGGCCCCACCAACACCGGCAAGACCTATCTGGCGATCGAACGGATGCTCGGCCACGAGTCGGGCATGATCGGCTTCCCGCTGCGCCTGCTGGCGCGCGAGAACTACGACCGGGTCGCCAAGATCAAGGGTGTGGGCCGGGTCGCGCTGATCACCGGCGAGGAGAAGATCGTCCCGAAGGGCGCGCGCTATTTCATCTGCACCGTCGAATCCATGCCGCTCGACCGGCCGGTCTCCTTCCTCGCCGTGGACGAGGTGCAGATGGCGGCCGATCCCGAGCGCGGCCATTTCTTCACCGACCGCCTGCTGAACGCGCGCGGCCTCAACGAGACCATGCTGCTGGGCGCCGACACGATCCGCCCGGTGCTCAATCGCCTGCTGCCCGAGATCGACGTCGTGGCGCGGCCGCGCTTCTCGAAGCTGGCCTATGTCGGGCCCAAGAAGGCGACGCGGCTGCCCGCGCGCTCGGCCGTCGTCGGCTTCTCGGCGAGCGAGGTCTACGCTATCGCCGAGCTGATCCGCCGTCACCGCGGCGGCACGGCGATCGTGATGGGCGCCTTGAGCCCGCGCACGCGCAATGCCCAGGTCGAGATGTTCCAGTCCGGCGAGGTCGACTACCTGGTCGCCACCGACGCCATCGGCATGGGCCTCAACATGGACGTGAACCATGTCTGGTTCGCCTCGCTGCGCAAATACGACGGCCACGTGTCGCGCCAGTTGCGCGCCGGCGAACTGGCGCAGATCGCCGGCCGCGCCGGCCGCTACATGAACGACGGCACGTTCGGCACGACGATCGATGTCGGCGGCCTCGACGAGGAGACCGTCGACGCGATCGAGAATCACCGTTTCGACCCGCTGCATGAGCTGCAGTGGCGAAATTCGGCGCTCGACTTCAGCTCGATCCCGACCTGATCGCGTCGCTCAACCGGCAGCCGCCCCACCAGGTGCTGGAAAGGGTGCGCGAGCAGGACGACCAGTTCGCGCTGCAGACGCTGTCGCAGCATTCGGAGTTCCTGCCGCGCCTCCATGCGCCGGCGCGGGTCAGGCTGCTCTGGGAAGTGTGTCAGGTTCCTGACTTTCGCAAGACCATGACCGAGGAGCACACGGCGCTCCTGGGCGCGCTGTTCACCCATCTGACACAGGGCGGAGAGCGCCTGCCCGAGGACTGGATCGACAGTCACGTCAAAAGACTTGAGCTCTACGACGGCGACATCGACACCCTAATGGCACGGATCGCGCACGTTCGGACGTGGACCTATATTTCGCACCGGACCGACTGGATTCAGCGGGCGGCGCATTGGCAGGAGCGCGCGCGGGCTATAGAGGACAGGCTGTCCGATGTGCTGCACCAGCGGCTGACCCAACGGTTTGTCGATAGACGGGCGGCGATGCTTGTTAGAAGATTGCGCGATGAGGGTGAAATGACGACGTCAGTCGCCGATGCCGGCGAAGTCATTGTGGAGGGAGAGCATCTCGGACACATCGAGGGCTTCCGCTTCGTTCCCGATGCGACTGGGGAGCAGACCGACCAGAAGGCGGTGCTGACCGCGGCCCTGCGCGCGCTCCGCGAAAACCTGCCGACGCGGCTGGCAGCCTTCGCCAACGCCCCCGACGGCGAGTTCGTCTTCGACTCGCAGCTGCGCATCTGCTGGGGCGGCGGGCCGATCGCCCGGCTGCTGCCCAGCGGCGACGTGCTGGCGCCCAAGATCGAGGCGCTGTCGTCCGACCTGCTCGACGGGCCGGCGCGCGAGGACGTGCGCAAGCGCGCCGCAACCTGGGTCGAGACCCGCATCCGTCTCGGCCTCAGCGAATTGATGGACGCCCGCGCCACGGCCGAGCTGCCGGCCGGCGCCCGCGGCATCGTCTTCCAGCTCTGCGAGGGGCTGGGCGTGATCGAGCGCAAGCCAATCGAGCAGCAGCTTGGCGAACTGGGCGAGGAAGACCGCAAGGCTCTTGCCAAGCTCGGCGTCAGGGTCGGCGTCTTCACGCTCTACTTCCCCAGCATGCTGAAGCCGGTGCCGATCCGCCTGCGCGCCGGTCTCTGGATGGTGTCGAAGAATCGCGACACCATCCCGCCCCTGCCGCCCGAGGGCCGCACGTCGATGGATCTGCCGCCCAACGCCGAGCGCGATTTCTACGCGACCATCGGCTACATCCCGCTCGGCAACCACGCGATCCGCGCCGACATGGTCGAGCGCCTGGCCGCGATGTGCCGCGCCGCCGTGCGCGACAGCCGCGAGACCGCACGCCGCGCGCAGCAGGAAAAGAAGGCCGAGACCCGCGAGGCGGCGCCGGGCGCTGCTGCAGTGGCTGCTCCTGGATTGGCCGCCACGCCAATGCCCGCCGCTCCGACACCGGACGAGATCAGCGAATGGGCAATCGTCGCTGCGGCATTCGGCGAGAGCGAGCCCGCGCCTGAAGCGACAGCCGCGCCGGAGGTCACACCGGAGCCCACGCCGGAACCGGCCCAGGAACCTGTCGCGGAGCCCGCTGCCGAAGCCGTGGTTGCCGAATCCGCGGCCGCCGAACCCGCGGTCGAAGAGATCAAGGCGGAAGAGCCTGCTCCGCCGCCGGCCGAGATGACCGCCGAGGAAGTCGACAGCCGCAGGAAGCTGCGAAACCGGAAGAAACCGCGAAGCCGGAAGACGAGCCCCGCAAGGTCGAGCCGAGAGCGTTGGCGCCCGGCTGGTTCCGCGCGACGCCGCAGATGATGTCCCTGGTCGGCTGCTCGGAGCCCGAGATGGCCGATGTGCTGCGTGGCCTCGGCTATCGCGTGCATCCGCCGACCGAACAGACCGGCCCGTTGTTTGCCTTCTCGGTGAAGCCGCGCTTCGTGCGCGAGCGCGAGGAGCAGCGCGAGCGTCAGCGCCTGCAGGAAAAGGAGCGCCGCCAGCAGCGCGAACAGCGCCAGCGCGAACGTCCCGCCAAGCCGGACGAGCGTCAGTTCTTCGCTGATGCTCCACGACGAGACAATCAGGGGCGCGATGGCCAGCGGCCGGACGGCCCGCGCGGTCCGCGCAGCAATGCCGGCCCGCGCTCCGAGGGCAGGCCCAATTCCGGCCCGCCGCGCGGCGACGGCCCCCCACGCGGCGACCGGCGCAACTCGCGCCCGCCGCGCCGCGACCAGGGCGGTCCGGCTCTGCGGCTCTATGCCACCACGGAGAAGAAGGGCGACGCCGAGGCCAACTCGCCGTTCGCCAAGCTGCTCGAGCTGAAGCTCGGCGGGAAGAAATAGTCCGTTCCGCGTATGCGGCTCGACAAATGGCTCTGGCACGCCCGCTTCTTCAAGACCCGTTCGCTCGCCACCCGCTACATCGAGAAGTCGCGTTGCCGGATCGACGGGCGGGTGACCGACAAGCCGCATGCCTCGGTAGCGCCCGGCATGGTGCTGACCTTCGCGCTGGGCCCCAGGGTGCGGGTGGTGAAAATCATGGCCCTGGGCGAGCGTCGCGGGCCGTCCGCGGAGGCCCGGACCCTGTACGACGAAATCGACGGCAAGATGGGCGGCAAAACGGGGCGAAGGGGGCGGCGCGTGACCGCAGAGCCTTGCGCCAGCCCCGGTGTCGCGTTAACACGCGGCCGCTTCAGGAGCGTTTGATGACCTATGTCGTGACCGAGGCTTGCATCAAGTGCAAGTACATGGACTGTGTCGAAGTCTGCCCCGTGGACTGCTTCTACGAGGGCGAAAACATGCTGGTCATCAATCCCGACGAATGCATCGACTGTGGCGTTTGCGAGCCCGAATGCCCGCCCAAGGCGATCGTCCCGGACACCGAAAAGGGCATGGAGCAGTGGCTGGAGCTCAATCGCACCTGGCGAGCGAGTGGCCCAATATTACCCGCAAGGGCGAAGCCCCGGCCGACGCCGAGGAGTTCAAGGACGAGAAGGACAAATTCAAGAAGTATTTCAGCAAAGAGCCCGCGGCAAACGCTAGATTTAGCGGTCGACTCGGTCCTTTTACGCCATCTTTGCGAAAGCCATGCAGCCTTCGCATGGCCCCAGCGTTGCTTAAATGCAACAACGGACGCGACTCGCCCCGGAAATTGTGATATAACGTCATGGCTGAAAGCGGTCCGGGGTCCGGTCTGCCGCAGCTCGGTCGCCATATCGGTTTCCGAAAGAAACTTACCGATAATGCGGTCCGGGCGAGCACACAGGGGAGTGTGCGCGGAAGGTCGCGGTATCGCTGAATGCGGGGCTTGAGAGTGAAGGGATTGGATATGGCCAAGGCAAAGAAGCCGCCTTTGAAGGTGGTGAAGGATTTTGCGTTCGATAAGGGCGACTTTGTCGTCTATCCGACCCATGGCGTGGGCAAGGTGGTGGACATCGAGGCGAAGGAGATCGCCGGCCACAAGCTCGAGCTGTTCGTCATCTCGTTCGAGCAGGAGCGCATGATGCTGCGCGTCCCCGTGATGAAGGCGAAGCTGTCGGGCCTGCGCAAGCTGTCGCTCGCGCAAGATCATGGAGAACGCGCTGGTCACCCTCAAGGGCCGCAGCCGGGTCAGCCGCGCCATGTGGAACCGCCGCGCCCAGGAATACGAAGCCAAGATCAACTCGGGCGACCCGGTGTCGATCGCCGAGGTCGTGCGCGACCTGCATCGCAATGCCGGCCAGCCCGACCAGTCCTACAGCGAGCGGCAGATCTACGAAGCCGCCCTCGATCGCCTGGCGCGCGAGCTCGCCGCCGTCGAGCGCATCGACAAGGAGCTGGCGACGCAGAAGCTGAACAGCGTCCTGCAGAAGGTCGCTGCCTAGGTCTTCCGGACAGGATTTCGATCAAGATTTCGACCAGATAACGAAAAGGGCGGCCGATCGGCCGCCCTTTTTCTTTCGGTCAGGGCTCGACGATCTTCACTTCGGTCGCGCGTGGCGAGGCCGGACGCATCGTCGAAGCCGTTGAGCGTCAGCAGCCGCTCCAGCTTGAAGTCGGCATAGGGCATGCGCTCGCGCCAGGCTGGCGGCGGTCTCGTTGCCGCGCGCGATCACGTGCAGACGGTAGGGCTGCAGCGCCTGCGCCTCGGCGCTCGACAAAAACCGGTAAGTGCGCGCGGCCGCCACCAATTCGTCGATGCGGCGGTCACGATCGGGCCCGTCGGCGTACAGATTGAAAAAGCAGATGCCGGCCCCCCGTTGCGCACGATGACGTGGCGGATCTGCGACAGGCCGGTCTCGGCGCCCCGCGGCTTGGCGCCGATCGCGGCCTCCGCGCCGCCAATGGTGGTGCTCTGGATGTCGGTCGGCGTGGGGCTGCAGCTTGTTGCGCATCCAGTCGTCGAGACGGCCCGGAATGCGCCTCGTCGATGCAGGAGAAATAGAGCAGCGAGCGGTCGCGGCCGACGCCCATGACGCCGTCATGGTCGTTGAACAGCACGAAATCGCCGCGGCGCGCGGAAGGCGATCTTCATGACCGGGTGCAGGAACGAGGCGCCGCGCACGAAGCCCTCCTCGGGCCGGTCGTCGACCGACATGCCGTCGATCAGGGCCAGCAGGTCGGCGCGATCGGTGTCGCCCGGCCGGCGTGCCAGCTCCTGCGTCTGCAGCGCCGCCAGCCGGTCGTCGGGCTCGGGATGCGTGGACATGGCGTTGGGCGGCGCGTCCGAAGCCGTCGCCGGCCCCAGCATCCGCTCCTGCAGCCGCGCCTCGCGGCGCAGCTTCTCGATCAGGGTCGACATCGCATCTGCCGCGGTAGCCCGCCTTCACGATGTACTCGAGGCCGGCGTGATCGGCCTCGAGCTCCTGCTCGCGCGAATAGCGCCGCAGCGCCATCAGCCCGTCGCGCGCGACCGAGCGGCCGACCACGACCGATCCGCTGGTCGCCGCGGCCTTGGCCGCCGCCGCCATCACGGCCTGCCGCTCGCGGCTGCGCTGGGCGGCGTGATGCAGGCTGATATGGCCGATCTCATGACCGATCGCGGCCGCCAGCTCGGCCTCGTCGTCCAGCAGCGCCAGCAGGCCGCGGGTCACGAAGATGTAGTCGGCGCCCAGCGCATGCGCGTTGGGCTCGGGCTGGTCGAGGACGTAGAACCTGAAGTCGCCGGCGATCGCCGCCTGGCGCACGACCCGCTGGCCCACCCGATCGACCAGGGCCTGCAGCGGCCGGTGACTGGAGGACGGCACCGACCTGCCTTTCGACCTCCGGCGGCAGCGGCGGCGAGCCAGCGAGCGGCCGCCGCGGCCGCCGCGGTCTGCGGCGGATTGTTCTGCGGCACGCAGCCGCCCAGCGCCGCCGACAGTACGAGAAGGACCAAAATACGCTGGAAAAACACGCTTCCTCCCGTCGCGACCGCTGCGGCCGACGGAGCTTAGACGCTGGCGCAAGGCACCTGCAATCTTGGCGAGGCTGGTCCCCGGGCTGCCGCTATGGCACTGATGGCACTGGATCGTCGCCCGATTTTATCAGCATGCCGCGCTCGGAAACCCCTCTTCGCTCCGACCTGTTCCCGGAGATTTCGCCCTACTCGAGCGGAATGCTGTCCGTCGACGGGCGTCACACGATCTATTGGGAGCAGAGCGGCAATCCCGAGGGGGTTCCGGTCGTCTTCCTGCACGGCGGGCCCGGGTGCCGGCTCGGCGCCGGTGCATCGCCGCTTCTTCGACCCGCAATTCTATCGCGTCATCGTGTTCGACCAGCGCGGCTGCGGCCGCTCGATGCCGTTGGGCGACCTGCAGGACAATACGACCGATCACCTGGTCGCCGACATGGAGAAGCTGCGGGCCCATCTCGGCGTCCAGCGCTGGCTGCTGTTCGGCGGCTCGTGGGGCAGCACCCTGGCGCTCGCCTACGGCATCAGGCATCCGGAACGGACGACCGGCTTCATCCTGCGCGGCATCTTCCTCGGCGCCCGGCCCGAGATCGAGTGGTTCCTCCACGGCATGCGCACGATCTTCCCCGAGGCGTGGCGCGACTTCGCGAGCCAGCTTCCCGAGAACGAGCGCACCGACCTGCTGGCCAACTACTATCGCCGCCTGATCGACCGCAATCCCGACATCCACCGCCCCGCCGCGCGCGCCTGGAGCCGTTACGAGGCCGCCTGCTCGACGCTCTATCCGACGGCGCGCGCGCCGTTCGAGTCCGATCACGGCGGCTTCGCCCTCGCGCTCTCGCGCATCGAGGCGCATTACTTCGCGCACGGCACCTTCCTGCCGGAGGGATGGCCGTGGGCCGACATCGATCGCGTGCGCCGCCTGCCGTGCACCATCGTGCAGGGCCGTTACGACATCGTCTGTCCGCCGGTCACCGCCGAGGCGCTGTCGCGCGCCTGGCCCGAGGCGCGTTACATCGTCGTGACCGACGCCGGCCATAGCGCGCTCGAGCCCGGCATCCGCGCCGCGCTGGTGAACGCCACCGAGAGCTACCGCCTGTCGCTGAGCGACGAGGACCTGTTTGCGCCGCGCTTTCCCTGGGAAGCCTAGGACGCAGTCAATCAAGAGATGTGGAATTAATGGACACCAACATCGCCGCCTTCGAATTGCCGCCGGAGCAGACCGGGCCGGCCGCCTGGTACGGTCCCGAGATGTCGCGCAGCAGCGAATGGCTGATGCCGCTCAGCGCCGCCGAGATCGCCGAGGTCGACGCCGCCACCAAGAAATTCGTCGCGCGCGATTCCGACATCGCCGACATGAAGCCGTCGGACTTCGCGCTGCCGATGCTGGGCCGCAAGCTGAAGGCCCGGGTCGAGGAAGAGGTGCTGAACGGCCGCGGGTTCCTGCTGATGCGCGGCCTGCCGGTCGGGCGCTGGACGATGCGCGAGGCGGCGACGGCGTTCTACGGGCTGGGCGTCCATCTCGGCAGCGCGCGCTCGCAGAACGGCAAGGGCCATGTGCTGGGCCATGTGCAGGATCTCGGCCTCGCCTCGGACGATCCCAACGTGCGCATCTACCAGACGCACGAGCGCCAGACCTTCCACACCGATTCCTGCGACATCGTCGGGCTGATCTGCCTCAAGACCGCGCAGCGCGGCGGCCTGTCGGCGCTGGTCAGCTCGACCACCATCTTCAACGAGATGCGCCGCCGCCGTCCCGACCTGCTGAAGCTGCTGTTCGAGCCGCTGGCCACGGACCGGCGCGGCGAAGTGCCGGAAGGCCAGAAGCCCTACTTCCTGCTGCCGCCGTTCAACTGGTTCAAAGGCTATCTCACGGCGATCTACCAGCGGCAGTACATCGACTTCGGCGCAGCGCTTCGACGATGCGCCGCGGATGTCACCGCAGTTGATCGAGGCGCTCGACATGTTCGACGCGCTGACCAACGATCCCAAGCTCAACATGTTCATGGAGTTCAAGCCGGGCGACGTCCAGCTGGTGCACAACCACACGATGCTGCACGACCGCACGGGTTTCGTGGACTGGCCCGAGCCCGAGCGGAAGCGCCACCTGCTGCGCCTGTGGCTCGCCGCCGACCGGGCGCGGCCCCTGCCCGAGGCCTTCGCCCAGCGCTACGGCTCGGTGACCATTGGCGACCGCGGCGGCATCATCGTGCGCGGCACCAAGCTCAACGCGCCCCTCGAGGCCGTTTGAGCAGACGGGTTGACCGAAGCGCGTCGGCATCCCTAAGTGAAGGCGCTCGAAAGAAACCACTTTTACTAGGGATACCGTATGGCCAGCGATTCAACCGCGGGCGGCGCCCCGGATGACATGCCGGTCGCCTCCTCCGATTCCACCGGGCCCGAAGCCACCGTCGAGACGCTGCAGCGCGTGGTCGAAGGCCTCCAGGCCGAGAACGCCGATCTGCACGACAAGCACCTGCGCGCCGTCGCCGATTCGCACAATATCCGCCGACGCGCCCAGCAGGACGTCGAGAAGGCCAACAAGTTCGGCGTCGAGCGTTTTGCGCGCGACACGCTGTCGGTCGCCGACAATCTCGGCCGCGCGCTCGGCGCCCTGCCGGCCAATCTCGAAGCGCTCGATCCGGCGCTGCGCAACGTCATCGCCGGCGTGCAGGCCACCGAGCGCGAGCTGCTGTCGATCCTGGAGCGCCACGGCGTCACCCGGATCGAGGCGCTGGGCAAGCCGTTCAACGCCGAATTCCACCAGGCCATGATGGAGATCGAGGATCCGTCGGTGCCGGCCGGCACCGTCGTGCAGGAGCTGGTTCCGGGCTATCTGCTGGCCGGCCGCCTGCTGCGCGCGGCCATGGTCGGCGTCTCCAAGGGCGGCCCGGCGCGCATGCCGGAAGCCCGCGCTCCCGAAGCCAGCAACGACGCTTAGTTATCTTCCCCATTCAAATGAGACCTCTGCGAAAGGAGGCTGAACTCGAGTTTTGGCCCGGCTTGAGGAGAAGGCATCGATCGAGGTAACCGGAAGGTCTCGCTGCCGATCCCGTTGGGAGAGAATTTCAGCGGGTCAGGACGGCAGCGCGTCGCAGATTGACGGCGATGCAGAGGAGTTCGAGCTGCAGGGCGTTTGGGGCGAGGGAGAAGTAGCGAACGCGGCGATAGCCGTAGCCGCGTTTGAAGGTAGCGAACAGGTGCTCGATGGTGGCCCGGATCGGCGCGATCAGGCGGTTGCGCCGGCGTTGCCAGGGCGGCAAGGCGGGCTGGTTCTTGTGGCTGCGATGCATGATGCGGTCCTTGATGCCGAGGCTCTTGAGCTTGCGCCGTCGTTGCTTTTGCTCGTAGGCCCGATCGGCGTAGACCGCCTTCTCGTCGCCCATGACAAGGTCATCGGCGACCTGGCTCTCGTAGATCTTGGCCGGCGTGAGCAGGGATCGGCGGATCAGGCGTGACCCTTGATCCATGGCAACGTGCGCCTTGTAGCCGAAGTAGGACTTGCCGTTTTGCCGGGTCCAGTTGGCGTCGCGATCGTGCGGGCTGGCGCCGGCCGCGCCATCGACCGGGCGTGGCGGCGCGGCTTGGGCGGCGACCAGCGTGGCATCGATCATCGTGCCTTGCTTGAGCATCAGGCCTCGGCCTTCGAGCTGGCCGTTCAACTCGCCCAGCAGCCGGTCGCGCAGGCCCGCGGCGATCACCGCCTGCCGGAAGCGGCAGATCGTCGTCTCGTCGGGCGTCGCCTCGTCCAGCGCGAAGCCGCAGAAGCGGCGGAACGACAGCCGGTCGCCCAGCGCTTCCTCCAGCCCGGGATCGGACAGGCCGTACCATTGCTGCAGCAACAGGGCCTTGAACATCGCCAGCGCCCGGTAAGGCGGTCGCCCGCTCTCGCCGGGCCGAACCCGAGACAGCAGCTGCTCGAACCGCGACCAGTTCACCAAACTCTCGATCTTCTCGAGCCGGGCATTCACCCCAAGTCCTGGCGCCATGAAGGCTTCCGCCAAACCAAGCTGACCATCCTGTCCACGCTTCATCGAAGGCCTCCAAAAGACAGGCCTCCTCTGAATCATCAATCGCCCCAACAGCCAAGACCTTTTGCAGAGGTCTCATTCAAATGGGGAAGTGCCCGCGTCTTCGCGGGCGATGGGGTCATGACCCCTCCGTCCGCTTCGCGGCCACCTCCCCATTTGAATGGGGAGGAGTGACTCTCCTGAGGGTGAGATTGAAGCGGCCGCCTTCCGGCAGCAGCCGGCTGGTCCCGGGCAGGATGCGGTCGACGCCGTGGAACCAGTCCCGCGAAGGCCCTTCCAGCACCACGCCATCGCCACTGGTGAGATGGACCGAACGCGTCGGGCTTTTGCGATCGGGACCGCCGATGCGGAACAGGGCGGTGTCGCCCAAGGAAATCGACAGGATCGGCGCGCCCTTGGCGTCCTCGTCTTCGTCGCGATGCAGCCCCAACCGCGCCTCCGGAGCATAGTAGTTGATCAGGCAGGCCTCCGGCGCGAAGGCCACGCCGGTCGCGCGATGCCAGAGGTCGAGCACCGTTGCCGGGATGGCAGGCCACGGCGCGCCGGTCACCGGGTGGGTGCTCGAGTAGCGATAGCCGCCCACCTCCGACAACCAGCCCAGAGGCCCACAATTGGACATGCGGACCGAGAGCGGCTTGCCCGAGCGCGGCATCACCGGGTTGTAGAGCGGCGCCTCGGCCAGCAGCCCGCGAATCTCGGCCAAAAGATCGCGCTGCTGATCGCCGTTCAGGAAGCCGGGCAACAGTCTCATCTGGTTTTCGATCCGCGCCTCAAAATGATCATAAAAGCTCGATTTTACGCCCCTTAGTGCCTATGTAGGACCCGGAGGGGCGAAAATCGCGGTTCCAATGAGACGGCACCATTGCAGGCCGGCCCATAGGACCTATATAGCCCCTGTCCTGACCCGGTCTTTCCGGCAGGTAACATCATTATCGGGGGTCGATCTGGCGCCTTTGGGGCTGGAGAGACCTGCTGGGAGAGAGAGTAGGAATCATGGCGAAAGTCATTGGCATCGATCTGGGTACGACCAATTCGTGCGTTGCTGTCATGGAAGGCGGCGACACCAAGGTCATCGAGAATTCCGAAGGCGCGCGCACCACGCCGTCGATGGTCGCGTTCACCGATGGCGGTGAGCGGCTGGTCGGCCAGTCCGCCAAGCGCCAGGCCGTCACCAACCCGCTGAAGACCCTCTATTCGGTCAAGCGCCTGATCGGCCGCCGCTTCGACGACCCGATGGTCGCGAAGGAGAAGTCGCTGGTCCCGTTCGCGATCGAGAAGGCGCCGAGCGGCGACGCCTGGGTCAATGTCGACGGCCAGCAGTACAGCCCGAGCCAGATCTCGGCCTTCATCCTCGGCAAGATGAAAGAGACCGCCGAAGCCTATCTCGGCGAGAAGGTCGAGCAGGCGGTCATCACGGTGCCCGCGTACTTCAACGACGCCCAGCGCCAGGCGACCAAGGACGCCGGCCGCATTGCCGGCCTCGAAGTCCTGCGCATCATCAACGAGCCGACGGCGGCAGCTCTTGCCTATGGCATGGACAAGCGCAAGAGCGGCACGATCGCGGTCTATGACCTGGGCGGCGGCACCTTCGACGTGTCGGTGCTCGAGATCGGCGACGGCGTGTTCGAGGTGAAGGCCACCAACGGCGACACCTTCCTGGGCGGCGAGGACTTCGACCAGCGCATCATCAGCTACCTCGCGGACGAGTTCAAAAAGGAGCAGGGCATCGACCTGCGCAACGACAAGCTCGCCCTGCAGCGCCTCAAGGAAGCGGCCGAGAAGGCCAAGATCGAGCTCTCCAACTCCAAGGAGACCGAGATCAACCTGCCGTTCATCACCGCCGACGCGAGCGGGCCCAAGCATCTCGTGCTGAAGCTGTCGCGCGCCAAGCTCGAGTCGCTGGTCGAGGATCTCGTCCAGCGCACGCTCGAGCCGTGCAAGGCGGCGCTCAAGGACGCAGGCCTGCAGGCCGGCCAGATCGACGAGGTCATCCTCGTCGGCGGCATGACCCGCATGCCGAAGGTCATCGAGGTCGTGAAGCAGTTCTTCGGCAAGGAGCCGGCCCGCAACGTCAATCCGGACGAAGTGGTCGCGGTCGGCGCGGCCGTCCAGGCCGCCGTGCTCAAGGGCGAGGTCAAGGACGTCCTGCTGCTTGACGTGACGCCGCTGTCGCTCGGCATCGAGACCCTGGGCGGCGTGTTCACGCGCCTGATCGAGCGCAACACGACGATCCCGACCAAGAAGAGCCAGACCTTCTCGACGGCCGACGACAACCAGACCGCGGTGACCATCCGTGTGTTCCAGGGCGAGCGCGAGATCGCTTCCCAGAACAAGATGCTGGGCCAGTTCGACCTGGTGGGAATCCCGTCGGCGCCGCGCGGTGTGCCGCAGGTCGAGGTCACTTTCGACATCGACGCCAACGGCATCGTGCAGGTCTCGGCCAAGGACAAGGCCACCAACAAGGAACAGCAGATCCGCATCCAGGCCTCGGGGGGCCTCAGCGAGGCCGACATCCAGAAGATGGTCAAGGACGCCGAGCTGCATGCCGAGGAAGACAAGAAGAAGCGCGAGTTGATCGACGCCCGCAACCAGGGCGAGGGGCTGGCTCACGCGACGACGAACCAGCTCAAGGAGTTCGGCGACAAGGTCGGCGCCGCCGAGAAGACAGAGATCGAGATCGGCGCTCGAGGCCCTCAAGACTTCGCTGCAGGGCGAGGACGTCGAGGACATCAAGAACAAGACCAACGCGCTGACCCAGGCCGCGATGAAGCTGGGTGAGGCGATGTACAAGGCGCAACAGGCCGAGGCGCAGGCAGGCGCCGCAGCCGGCGGTGCCGCCGGTGGGCCGGAAGCCGCGAACGAGGCGCACGGGACCAAGGGCGAGAAGGTCGTCGATGCCGAGTTCGAGGACGTCACCGACAAGAACAAGAAGACGGGCTCCGGCAGCTGAGCCGGTACCTGAACTGAAAAATCGGCCTCCCGTTCACACGGGAGGCCGTCCTGTTAGATGTGCAGCGGGGGCTGCGTAAACGGACATGCCGCAGGACTTCTACGAGCAGCTGGGCTGCACCAAGACGACGAGCGCCGAGGATCTCAAGAAGGCGTATCGCAAGCTCGCCATGCAGCATCATCCGGACCGCAATCCGGGCGACAAGGAAGCCGAGAAGCGCTTCAAGGAACTGAACCACGCCTACGACATTCTGAAGGACCCCGACAAGCGCGCGGCCTATGACCGCTATGGCGCCGCGGCCTTCGAGGGCGGCAACGGTCCGGCCGGGCCCGGTGGCTTCCAGGGCGGCCCGGGCTTCGACTTCGGCTCGGTGTTCGGCGACATGTTCGACGAGATGTTCGGCGGCACCGGCGGCCGCGGCCGGCGCACCGACACGCGCGGCCAGGATTTGCGCTTCAATCTCGAGATCACGCTCGAACAGTCCTATGGCGGCACCGAAGCCACGGTGCGCGTGCCCAGCTCGATCTCGTGCGAGGCCTGCCATGGCGCCGGCGCCGAGCCTGGCTCGAAGCCGCACCAGTGCGCGACCTGCCAGGGCCGCGGCCGGCTGCGCGCCCAGCAAGGCTTCTTCACCGTCGAGCGCGCCTGTCATACCTGCCAGGGCGCAGGCCAGGTCATCGACAGGCCGTGCAAGTCCTGCGCGGGACAGGGCCGCGTGCGTCGCGACAAGACCCTCAAGGTCAACATTCCCGCGGGCGTCGAGGACGGTACGCGAATCCGTCTCACCGGCGAGGGCGAGGCCGGCACGCGCGGCGGACCGGCAGGCGACCTTTACGTGTTCCTGTCGGTGCGCCGCCACGCGCTGTTCGAGCGCGAGGGCGCCGACGTGCACTGCAAGGTGCCGATTTCGATGGTGCAGGCGACCTTGGGCGGCAGCATCGAGGTGCCGACGCTCGACGCCAAGTTCGCGCGCATCAACATCCCGGCTGGCGCCCAGGGCGGCCACCAGTTCCGCCTGCGCGGCAAGGGCATGCCGGTGGTGCGCTCCACCCAGCGCGGCGACATGTACATCGAGATCATGGTGGAGACGCCGGTCAACCTGACGTCGAAGCAGAAGGAGCTCCTCAAGGAGTTCGACAAGGTCGGCAAGACCAGCCCCGAAACCGAGAGCTTCTTTTCCAAGGTAAAGAAGATGTTCGGCGACGACGATTAAGTCGCGACGACGCACCTGACGAGATGGCTGTCGCCGACCGGGGCGAGCAGCGGCGGCGCCGACAGGCACTTCGGCTCGACGTACTTGCAGCGCGGCGCGAAGCTGCAGGCTGCCGGCACCTCGCCGAGATCGGGTGGCGCGCCCGGGATCGCCTCGAGCCGCTGGCCGCGCATGCCGTCATGCACCGTCGAGGCCAGCAGGCCGCGGCTGTACGGGTGCCTGGGCGTGTCGACCATCTGCTCGACGCTCGCCAGCTCGACCAGCTTGCCGGCATACATCACGCCGACACGGTCGGAGACCTCGACGGCGACGCCGATATCGTGAGTCACGAAGATCACGCCGAGATCGAGCTCGCGCTGCAGTTCCCGGATCAGGAGCAGGACCTGGATCTGGACGGTGGCGTCGAGCGCCGTCGTCGGTTCGTCGGCCAGCAGCAGGCTGGGATTGCAGGACAGCGCCAACGCGATCATGGCGCGCTGGCGCATGCCGCCCGACATCTCGTGCGGATAGGCCTTCAGGCGCTGCGCCGGCGAGGGAATGCGCACCATCTCGAGCAGTTCCTTGGCGCGCTTCATGGCGTCGGCTTCGCCCTTGCCGGTATGGCGGCGCACCGTCTCCGAGATCTGCTGGCCGATGGTGAACACCGGATCGAAGGCCGTTGCCGGCTCCTGGAAGATCATGCTGACGCGATTGCCGCGCAGGTCCGCGAGATCGCGGTTGTTCATGGCCAGGATTTCGTCGCCTTCGAGCGAGATGCTGCCCGACCATTTGGTGCGATGCTCCGGATGCAGCCGCAGGATCGACCGCAGGGTCACGCTCTTGCCCGAACCCGACTCGCCCAAGATGCCCAGCGTCTCGCCGCAGCTGACGTCGAAGCTGACGCCGTTCACCGCATGCACGGTGCGGTCCGGCGTCTTGAAGGTGACGTGCAGGTCCTTGACCGAGAGGAGACCTGCCTTGAGCGAAGTCGAAAGGTTGCTCATTTTACGCGGCCTTCGAGTGACCGGCGCCCGGCACGCGCATATGGCAGGCGACGGCCTGCCGGCCGGCATCGACGAGCGGCGGCTCGAGGCGCGCGCACACATCCTCGGCAAACGGGCAGCGCGTGCGGAAGCGGCAGCCGGACGGCGGATCGATCGGATTGGGCGGATCGCCCTGGATCGGCGCCTCCTGGGTGCGGCGGCGCGGATCCATCGACGGCCGCGCCGACAGCAGCGCGCGCGTATAGGGATGCTGCGGATTGCCGTAGATCGCCTCGACATCGCCGATCTCGACGATCTTGCCGAGATACATGACCATCACGCGATCGGAGAGGTACTGCACCACGTTGAGATCGTGGCTGATGAACAGGTAGGTGAGGTTGAGTTCGTCCTTGAGGTCGACGAGCATGTTCAGCACCTGCGCCTCGACCGACTTGTCGAGCGCCGACACCGCCTCGTCGAGGATCACCAGCCGCGGGCGCAACGCCAGCGCACGCGCGATGTTCACTCGCTGGCGCTGGCCTCCCGACAGTTCGTGCGGATAGCGCTCGGCGAAAGTGTTCGGCTCCAGCCCGACCTTGACCAGCAGGTCGCGCGAGCGTTCCCTGGCTTCGGCGGGAGACGTGCCGTGCGCCTTGGGCGCGAAGGCGATCGTCTCGACGATGGTGAGGCGTGGATTGAGCGAGGCGTAGGAGTCCTGGAACACCATCTGCACCTGGCGGCGCAGCTCGTTCACCGTGATGCCGTGCGGCTCGTCGACCGGATCGCCGTCGAGCACGACACTGCCGAGATCGGGCTTGATCAGCCGGATCAGCAACCGCGCCACCGTCGACTTGCCGCAACCCGATTCGCCCACGACGCCCAGCGTCTCGCCCTTGGCGACGGAAAGCGTGAGATCGTCGACCGCACGCACGACCTTGGTGGCGCGGCCAAGAATGCCGCCCGGGATCGGGAAGTGCTTGCGCAGGCCAGTCGCCAGCAAGAGGGGCTGGGCCGGTCCGCCCCGGTCGGGAGGGCCGCCGCGTGGGCGGATGCCCGGAGAGCGAATGATCGTGTCCATCAGGCCTTCACGTCCATGGCCGCGCGCAGGCCATCGCTCATCAGGTTGAAGCAGATCGAGGTCATGAAGATCATCACGCCCGGCAGCGCCGCCAGCACCGGATTGACGTAGATCGCCTGGCGCAAGGTGTTCAGCATCAGGCCCCATTCCGGCTCCGGCGGCTTTACGCCAAGACCGAGGAACGACAGGCCGGCGGCGAGGATGATCGCCACGCTGATCAGCGAGGTGGCGTAGACCAGGATCGGCCCCAGCACGTTGCCCAGCACATGGACGCGCACGATGGTGAGCGTGCCGGCGCCGCTGGCCTTGGCCGCATCGACGAAGTCGAAGCCGCGCACCTGCGTCGTCACGCTCTCCGAGACCCGGCAGACCGGCGGGATGAAGACCAGGGTGAGTGCCAGCAACGTGTTCGAGGCTCCCGCGCCCATCGCGCCCGACAGCGAGATCGCCAGCAGCACCGACGGGAATGCGTAGAACACATCCATGATGCGCATGATCAGCATGTTGACCCTGCCACCCAGGAAGCCCGCGGTGATGCCGAGCGTGCCGCCGATCAGCAGCGCGCAGACGACCGGCGTCACGCCCATGAACAGCGACAGCCGGCCGCCGTAGATCAGGCGGGCCAGCATGTCGCGGCCGAGCTCGTCGCTGCCCAGCAGGAAGCGCGGCGTGCCGATCGGCTTCAGGCGGTAGATCATCGAGGTCTTGTAGGGATCGGCGAGGCCCAGCCAGGGAGCGGCGAGCGCCGAGGTCACGATCAGCAACAGGACAAGGCCGCAGGCGACCGTCACTGGATCGCGGCCGAGGCGACGGCGCACGCTCTGCCAGTAGCCGCGCGCCGCCATGGCGGGCGTCGCACCGACCGCCACGCCGGCCGTCATGTCGATCGAAGGGCTTTGGATGGCCATCGCGTCAGCCTCGCTTGATACGCGGATCGACCATGGTCTGGACCACGTCCACGGCGAGGTTGAGCATCATGAAGAAGAAGGCCAGCACCAGGGTCGTGCCCTGCAGGATCGGCAGGTCGCGGCGGAAGATGGCGCTGTTCAGCAGGAAGCCGGTGCCCGGCCAGGAAAACACCGTTTCGATCAGGATCGAGCCGCCGATCAGGTTGCCGGCCTGCAGGCCCATCACGGCGAGGCAGACCGGCGCGGCGTTCTTCAGCACATGGAACAGGATCTGGCGATCGTTCATGCCCTTGGCCTGCAGCGCCGTCACGAACTCCGTGTTGAGGATTTCCTTGATCGTCGAGCGCACAGTGCGCGTCATGACGCCGAGCGGGATCACCGACAGAGCGATGGTCGGTAGCACCATGTACCGGAGGTGCGCGAGGTCGAGCCGCCAGCCGGTGGCGCTCTCCGGTCCCAGGCCCATCGGCGGCAGCCAGCCCAGCTCGACGGAGAAGATGATCACCAGCACGATGGCCAGCCAGAAGTGCGGCACGCTCACGCCCGCGAGCGCGATCGAGGTCACCAGCCGGTCGACGAGGCGCGACTTGGCGTAGGCGGCGGCGGTGCCGAGGAAGATGGCCAGCGAGAAGGCCACGATGCAGGCCGAGATCGCCAGCACGATCGTGTTCATGAACGCGCCGCCCACTTCTTCCGACACTGGCCGGCCGGTTCCGATCGAGGTGCCGAAATCGCCGCTCAGGGTGACGATCAGCCAGCGGAAGTATTGGACCGGCAGCGGCTTGTCGAAGCCATAGTAGGCCCGCAGTTTGTCGACGACTTCCTGGGGAGCGTCCGGCGGCACGATCGCGGAGATCGCGTCGCCTGGTGCCAGATGCACCAGCGCGAACACGAGCAGGGACACGCCGAACGCGACCGGCACCAGGTAGATCAGGCGGCGGAGCGCGTAGAGCAGCATCTACTGGATAGAGACCGGAGTGAGGTCCTGGAACCAGCTCTGGGACTGCACGAAGCCCTTCACCTTGGGGCTCATCGCCCGCGGGTTGAGGTCGTGCACGATCCAGATCCAGAGCGCCTGGTCGACGACGTAGGAGTGCACGGCCTGCAGGGCCTTGGTCTGCTCGTCCTTGTCGAAGCTGTTGTGCACCTTGTCGATCATCTCATCGAGCTTGGCGTCCTTCAGGAGGCCCCAGTTGGCGCCCTTGGGCGGCACGTAGTCGCCGTGCATCAGGCGGGTGAAGCCGGAATAGGGATCGGGAAAGGCGCGGCTAATGTTGATGGCGTTGGTGCCGGCCTTCTTGGATGCCTCGCCCGTCACCGGCTGGAAGCCGAAGGTGACCAGGGCATTCCATTCCATCACCTCGAAGGTGCAGTCGAAGCCCACGGCGTTGAGGTTCTCCTGGACGTATTCGTTCATCGGCAGCGGCAGCATCTGGCCCGAGCCGGAGGTCGAGATGGCGATCTTGATCTTGGGCTTGTTGGTGGCGCTGTAGCCCGCCTCCTTCAGCAGCTTCTTCGCTGCTTCGGGATCGTACTTGATGTCGAATGCGGGCGAGCCGAACCAGGGATGGCCGGGATAGACGTGACCCTTGGATTCGATCGCCATGTCGCCGACCAGCTTCTTGATGCCGGCGCGGTCGATCGCGAGATTGGCGGCCTTGCGCACGCGAATGTCGAGGAACGGCGAGCCCTCGACCATGCTGGGCTGATAGGCCCAGTTGTGCGGGTACTTGTTGGTGACGATGTTCATGCCGCCCTGTTTCAGGCGCGGGATTGCATCGGGCGCGGGGACTTCGATCCAGTCGATCTGGCCCGAGAGCAGTGCAGCGGTGCGCGTCGCCGCCTCCGGCATCGGGAACAGGATCAGCTTGTCGAGCTTCGGAACCCGCGCCTTGTCCCAGTAGCCGTCGAAGCGCGACAGATCCATGCGCTCGCGTGGCACCACCCTGTCGACCTTGAACGGGCCGGTGCCGACCGGGTTGAGGCCGACCTTCGCCCAGTCCTTGCCCTGCTTCTCCCAGTTCGTCGGGCTCGAGTAGAAAACGTAGGACATGTCGTAGGGAAACAGTGCGTTCACGACGCGGGTCTCGAGCTCGACCGTGTAGTCGTCGATCTTCCTGTAGCCGATCAGGGTCGGGATGCGGCCGCGCGCCTGGGCGAGCTGCTTCGGGTCGAACTGCGGTGACTTGTCGTTCAGCAACTTATCGAGATTCCAGATCACGACGTCGGCGTTGAAGTCGGTGCCGTCGTGGAATTTCACGCCCTGGCGCAGCTTGAAAACCCATTTCTTGGCATTGCCCTCGACCGGCTTCCACTCGGTCGCGAGGCCGGGCTTGATATCGGCCAAGGTGTCGGCCTTCGACAGGTCCCAGTTCACCAGGCCGTCGTAAATCGTGTAGCCCGCGAAGCGGTAGCCTTCGAAGCCCTGGTCGGGCTGTCCGGTCGTCAGCGGAATGTCCGCCGCAGTCATGCCGATACGCAGAGTGCCTTGCGAAAGGGCAGGAGCGGCCGAGGCGGCAAGAAGGCCGAGGCCAACGGCGGCTACACGAAAGCGCTGGAACATGCGGGACTCCCTATTCGGAAGCCTGTCATGCAAGGGCCAAGCCAAGCCGGACGAGAGAGAGCGGTTGCAGAGCGCGCGGCATGTCGCTTGCATGGCCTCCTTCAATCGGGAGGAAAGACATGTCGCCGTCCAGGACACCGCCGACGCTGGAGGAATTCCGCGTTCGGGCCGCACAAACGGGGCTTACCCTGACATCGGAAGATGTCGAGCACCTGCACAAGGGCTATGTCGGCCTACTGACGCTGATGGAGCGCATCCCCAGCCATTGGGCCTGGGCCGCAGAGCCGATGCTCGTCTTCCGCGCCGACGAATAGGCCCCGCCATGACCGATCTGACGCTCCTCGGCATCGCCGAGGCCAGCCGCCTGATGGCGCGCGGCGAACTCACCTCGGCCGCGCTGACCGAGGCTTTCCTGAAACGCATCGAAGCGGTCGATCACAAGATCGCGAGTTACATCACCGTGACGGCCGATCTGGCGCGCAACGCCGCGCGCCAGGCCGACATGGAAATGAAGGGCGGCGTGCGCCGCGGACCGCTGCACGGCATCCCCGTCGGGCTGAAGGACGTCTACGAGACTGCTGGCGTGAAGACGACCGGCCACTCGCACCTCAAGGTCGACTATGTGCCGGCCATCGACGCCGAGACCGTGCGCCGTCTCAAGGAGGCCGGCGCGGTGATCCTGGGCAAATTGGGCACGCACGAGTTCGCCAACGGCGCGATGACGCCTGACCAGCCGTTCCCTGCCGTTCTCAATCCGTGGAATCCGAAATACCAGCCCGGCGGCTCCTCCAGTGGCTCGGGCGCGGCCGTAGCGGCGCAGCTCTGCATGGGCGCGATGGGCTCGGACACCGGCGGCTCGATCCGCAATCCCGCGGGCTATTGCGCGACCGCTGGAATCAAGCCGACCTACGGACTGGTCAGCCGCTGCGGCATCTTTCCGCTGTCGTTCAGCATGGACACGGCAGGGCCGCTGGCCTGGACGACGGAAGACTGCGCACTGATGCTCGACGTGCTGGCCGGCCACGATCCCAACGATCAGGGCTCGGCCAGGACCGCGAAGGTCGACTATGGGGCCGCCGCGCACCGTCCAATCAAGGGCATGCGAATTGCCCTCGCCCGCGACTGGTATGAGGGCGAGAACAGCGTCACGGCCGAGATGAAGAAGGGCATCGACGAGGCCGTCCGCGTGCTGAAGGACCTGGGCGCGGTCGTCGAGGACGTCGTGTTCCCGGACCTCCGCGACTATCACATCTGCGGCCGCGTCATCATCACCACCGAGGCGCACGCGATCCATCGCCAGGAAGTCATCGAGACACCGGAGAAGTTTGGCTACACGACCCGTCGCCGCTTCCAGCTCGGCGCCTTCATCTCGGCCGAACAGTATCTCTCCGCCCTGCGCTTCCGCCGCCAGCTTACGCTCGACACGCGCGCGGCGATGCGCGGCTACGACCTCATGATGGCGGCGAACCAGTGGGGCGATCCGGAGATCTTCGAGGAACCGCAGTCGGTCTTCCACTTCCTTGGCAAGCCGCAGCTCCCCATGCCGTTCAACATCACCGGCCAGCCCGCAGCCACGATCTGCTGCGGCTTCTCCGGTGGCGGCCTGCCGCTGGCATTCCAGCTTGCCGGCCGCGCCTTCGACGAAGCCAGTGTCATCGCCGTCGGCGCCGCCTTCGAACGGGCGACGCCGTGGCGTTCGCACAGACCAAAACTCTAACAAAGGAACTCGCCATGAAGGTTTCACGTCGCACACTGCTTGCGGGCGCTTCGGCTCTCGCTCTCCCGGTCGGCCTCAAACCCGCCTGGGCGCAGGAAAAGGCCGTGCGCTACGGCATCTCCATGGCGGACATCCCGCTCACCACCGGCCAGCCGGACCGCGGCGCCGGCGCCTACCAGTTCACCGGTCTCACGATCTACGACCCGCTGGTCGCCTGGGAGCTCGACCAGGCCGGCACGCCCGGCAAAATGACCCCGGGCCTCGCGACCGAGTGGAAGGTGAACGACGCCGACAAGACTCTGTGGACCTTCAAGTTGCGCGACGGCGTGAAGTTCCACGACGGCTCGGCCTTCAACGCCGATGCGGTCGTCTGGAACCTCGAAAAGGTGTTCAACAAGGACGCCGCGCAGTTCGACCAGCGTCAGGCGGCGCAGGTACGGCCGCGCCTGCCCGGTATCGCCAGCTACAAGAAGACCGGCGACATGGACGTCGAGATCAAGACCAAGGCGGTCGACGCGCTCTTCCCCTATCAGATGCTGTGGTTCCTGATCTCGAGCCCGACCCAGTGGGAGAAGATCGGCAAAGACTGGAACAAGTTCGCCTCGGAGCCGTCGGGCACTGGCCCGTTCAAGCTCGCCCGCCTCGTGCCGCGCGAGAGGGTCGAGCTGATGAAGAACGACGCCTACTGGAATCCCAAGCGCATCCCCAAGACCGATCGCCTGACCTTGATCTGTGCGCCGGAAGACTCGACGCGCACGGCCGCGCTGCTGTCGAACGCCGTCGACATGATCGAGACGCCGCCGCCCGACGCGATCGATCGCCTCAAGCAGGCAGGCATGCGGATCGAGACCAACGTCACGCCGCATGTCTGGAACTATCACCTGTCGCAGGTCGAGGGCTCGCCGTGGACGGACATCCGCCTGCGCAAGGCGGCCAACCTCGCCGTCGACCGCAATTCCATCGTCAAGCTGATGCACGGCCTGGCCAAGCCCGCCTATGGCGAAGTCGACAAGACCAGCCCGTGGTTCGGCAAGCCCACGTTCGAACTCAGGTACGCGCCGGACGAGGCGCGCAAGCTCACGACCGCGGCAGGCTTCAGCAAGGCCAGCCCGCTCAAGACCAAATTCGTCGTCGCGTCGGGCGGCAGCGGACAGATGCTGTCGCTGCCGATGAACGAAGCGATCCAGGAAATGTTCAAGGAGGTCTACATCGACGTCGAGTTCAAGGTCGTCGAGCTCGAGGCGATGTACACGGCGTGGCGTGCCGGCGCCAAGGCCGAGATGAACAAGGACATCACCGCCAACAACATCGCCTACGTGACGTCAGATCCGTTCTACGCGTTCAACCGATTCTTCGCGTCGAACCAGGGCGCGCCGGTCGGCGTGAACTGGAGCTATTACAAGAACGACGAGGTCGACAAGCTCGTGGTCGAATCGCAGAACACCTTCGATCCCGCCAAGCAGGACGCGATCATGGCGCGCATCAACGAGAAGGTGGTCGACGACGCCGTTCTGGTCTGGGTCGTGCACGACACCAACCCGCATGCGCTCAGCCCAAAGATCAAGTCGTACGTCCAGGCCCAGCACTGGTTCCAGGACCTGACGACGATCGGGGTTTAAGACAAAGGATCCCTCGGCCTTCGGCCTCGGGATGACAGTCTTGTTGTCATCCCGAGCGCAGCGAGGGATCCTTGCTTAACAGCCGATCTTCCTGGCCACCTCGATGATCGAGTTGCCGACGGCATCCCAGTCTCCCTCGGCCTTGAGGTCGCGCTTCTGGCCGGGACCGTGTTCGCCCGGACGCAGCACGAATCCGGTCGACAGGCCGCACTTCTGCGCCGCCGCCAGATCGCCATTGTGGGCCGCGACCAGCATCACCTGATGCGGCTTCAAGTACATGCTGTCGACCACACCGAGATAGGCCTCGGGGTCGGGCTTGTAGTGATGAAACGTCTCGCCCGAGAAGCAGTGATCCCAGGGGATGCCGCTGTTCTTGCCCATGTTGATGAGCAGCGCCACGTTGCCATTGCTCAAGGTCGATACGACATACTTCTTCTTCATCATGCCGATGCCCTCGACCGAGTCGGGCCACGGCCGGAGCTTGTGCCAGAGGTGCGTGAACTCCCACGACCCGGCCTCGCCCGGATGCCTGAGGCCGCGCTTCTTCAGCAGCATCTCGAAGGCTTCCTTGTGCAGATCGTCGATGCGCGTCCACGGCAGCTCGCCCTTGCGGACACGCGCCATCTGCGGCTGGTAGAGGCCGCGCCAGTCGTCGGCGAAGCTCGTCCAGTCGGTGTCGAGGCCATATTTCCTGCCCAGTACCGGCAAATCCGCGATCAGGCTGCCGCGCCAGTCGACCACCGTGCCGAACACGTCGAAGATGCAGACCTTGAGGTCGGCGAGATCCTTGGGCATTAGTTTCCTCACATGGTTTGGAAGCACAACACGGTGACTGGCACCGACGGCAAGCCGCGATGCGGCTGGGCCTCGGCGGATCCTCTGTATGAGAAATACCACGATACCGAATGGGGCAAGCCCCTCAAGGACGATCGGGCGCTGTTCGAGCTCTTGACCCTGGAAGGCTGCCAGGCGGGCCTTTCCTGGATCACGGTCCTGCGCAAGCGCGAGCATTACCGCAAGGTTTACGACGGCTTCGATCCCAGGAAGATCGCGCGCTACACGCCCGCCAAGCTCGAAGAAGCTGCTCGAGGATCCCGGCATCATCCGCCACAAGGGCAAGATCGACGCCAGCGTCTCCAACGCCAAAACCTATCTCGCCATGATCGAGCGTGACGGCCCCGGCGCGTTCTCGAAATTCCTGTGGAGCTTCGTCGGCGGCAAGCCGCAGAAGAAGCTGCGCAAGACCCTGAAGGACGTGCCGGCGACCTCGCCGGAGAGCGACGCCATGTCGAAGGCGCTGAAGAAGGCCGGCTTCAAGTTCGTGGGCTCGACCATCTGTTACGCCTTCATGCAGGCCTCGGGCATGGTCGACGACCACATCGTCGGCTGTCACCGGCACAAGCTAGGGCACAAGGAGTAAGGCGTTGAGCAAGCGTGTCTTCATCGGCGCCCTCGGCACCGAGACCAACCAGTTCGTGCCCTTTCCGACCGGCCTGCGCTCCTACCAGGAAAATGGCATCTGGCGCGGCGACGCCACGAAGCACCGGCCGACCAACTTCACCGCGCCGCTGCATGTCTGGCGCAAGGAGGCCGAGAAGCGCGGCTGGACGGTGATCGAGGGGCTGGCGACATTCGCCGCGCCCTCGGGCACGACGGTGCGCAAGGTCTACGAGGACTTCCGCGACGAGATGCTGGCGAACGTGAAGGCGGCCCTTCCGCTCGATGCCGTACTGATCAACGTGCACGGCGCCATGGTGGCCGACGGCTACGACGATTGCGAAGGCGATCTGTCTGGCGAGGATCCGCGCCATCGTCGGGGCCAAGGTCGCGATCGGCGCGGAGTTCGACCTGCACTGTCATCTCACCGCGTTGATGCTCGACAGCGCCGACGTGCTGGTGGGTTACAAGGAGTATCCGCACACCGACACGATGGAGCGCGCGGCCGAGTTGTTCGTCATCGTCGCCGACACCGTCCTCGGCAAGGTGAAGCCGGTGATGGCGCGCCACGACTGCCGCATGATCGCGCAGTACCGCACCTCCGTGCCGCCGATCAACGAGTTCGTCGTGCGCATGAAGTCGCTCGAGGGCAAGGACGGCATCCTCTCGGTGTCGCTCAGCCACGGCTTCTCGTTCGCCGACGTCGAGGATGTCGGCACGCGCACGCTCGTCGTCGCCGACGGCGACAGGGTGAAGGCGGAAAAGCTCGCCAGGCAATTAGGCGACGAGCTGTGGGAGAACCGCGAGCGCTACGCCACCAAATATCTCTCGGTCGACGAGGCGATGGACCGCGCCGCCTCGCACAACCAGGGACCGCTGGTGCTGGCCGACCGCGCGGACAATCCGGGCTCGGGCGCGCCGGGCGATTCGACCTTCGTGCTGAAGGCTCTGGTCGACCGGCAGATCGGTCCTGCCCTGTTCGGCGTGATGTGGGATCCCGACGGCGTTCCGGATCGCCGAGGAAGCAGGCGAAGGCGCGCGGCTCCGGATGCGGCTGGGCGGCAAGTCGGGCGATCGTCAGCGGCGATCCGGTCGACATCGACGTCACGGTGAAGAAGATCGCGCGCGACGTGCTTCCAGCCCTACGGACCGGTAATGTCGCGGCTGGGCGACATGGCACTCTTGTCGTCTGAGCATGTCGATGTCGCGATCTGCACGCGGCGCAACCAGACCTTCCATGCCGACGCCTTCCGCGCGGTCGGCGCCGATCCCGCCGACTATCGCGTCGTCGTCGTGAAGAGTGCGCAGCACTTCTATAATGGCTTCGTGGGACTGGCGAAGGAGATCCTCTACGTCGCCTCGCCTGGCGCCGCCGATCCCGACGTCACGCGCCTGCCCTACACCAAGCGCAAGACGCCGTTCTGGCCGAAAGACCGCCGATCCCTGGAAGTGACCTAGAGCAGCGGCGCCAGCGCCTCGCGAGTGGTTTTACCTTCGACGACAGGCACGACCTCGAACTCGACGACCTCCTGCCAGTCGGCGATCCATTTCTGGAAGAGCGTCACGTCGTCGGCTTCCATGAGCTGGAAGCAGCGACTCGAGATCGGCCGTCACGTAGCTCGACACGAACGTAAGGCCGTCGGGCAGCGCCCGGCCGCCAGTCGCGCAGCTTGCGGTAGACGGCCTTGCCGTCCTGATTCTTGAATTTCTCGATGACCATAAAAAGCATAGGCTGAAGGCTAGCGTATTCGAGGGGAAATGAAATGAAGATCGCCATTGCCGGCGCCGCCGGCCGCATGGGCCAGATGCTGGTCCGCGAGATCGCGCGCACGGAAGGATGCAACCTGGCCGCCGCCCTGGAAGGGCCGGGCAGCAATGCGCTGGGCACCGAGACCGGCGGCGTGAAGATCATCGCCGATGCCGCCGCAGGCGATCGGCGCGGCCAACGTGCTGATCGACTTCACCGTACCCGCCGCCACCGTGGCGCACGCCAAGACTTGCGCCGACAAGGGCACGTCGATGGTGATCGGCACGACGGGTCTCGATCCCGAGCAGACCAGGGCGATCCACGAGGCGGCGAAGAAGGTGCCGATCCTGTGGGCAGCCAACATGTCGCTGGGCGTCAACATCCTGCTGGCGCTGGTCGAGAAGACCGCGTCGATGCTCGATCCCGCCTACGACATCGAGATCGTCGAGATGCACCATCGCCACAAGATCGACGCGCCGTCAGGCACTGCGCTGGCGTTGGGCAAGGCCGCCGCGGCGGGCCGCAAGGTCGAGCTGGAGAAGGTCTGGCGCAAGAGCCGCGACGGGCACACCGGCGCGCGGCCGGCCGGCGAGATCGGCTTTGCGACTTTGCGCGGTGGCGAAGAAGTGGGCGTGCACACGGTGATGTTCGCCGCTGCCGGCGAGCGGCTCGAGCTCAGCCACCGCTCGTTCAGCCGCGAGACCTACGCCTCGGGCGCGGTGCGCGCGGCGCTCTGGCTGAAGGGCAGGAAGCCCGGCCTCTACGGCATGAAGGACGTGCTGGGACTCTAGCTTTCGTCCCAATCGTGGTCGTAGGTCGGCGAACGCATCTCGGACAGCGCCGCCTTGAGCTGCTCGGCCACATGCACCCGTTCGCCGGGCGACAGGAAGCGGCCGATCACGACGCGGTTGCCGCGCGAGGTCAGCACCAGCCGCTCGTCATCCTGCAGGTCGATCTTCAGCCAATAGGCATCCAGCCGATGCTCCTCGCGCTCGCCCCCTGTCTGACCATACGGGGGCGACTTGCGGTCGACGATCAGTTCGCGGTCGGTCAGCACCAGGGTCTCGCTGCGCCGCGCGTCGAGATAGCTGCGCTTGAACATGTACCAAAGCAAAAAGACGTCGAGGCCCATGAAGCCCATCACGGGCCAGGCGCCCAGCAGGTACATCGGCAGGCCGATCACCAGGTTGGCCGCGACCGCGCCGCGGATCAGCCATGCAAAGCCCTCGGGCGACAGGCTGCGGTGCGGGCTGAGCGAGGTGGCGAAATGAACCGCCGAGACAGGTCCGTCGTTCATGGTATGAAGCCACATGGCCTTGATGAAGACCGCCATCATCCCCGAGTTCTTCGCCCGCCTCAAGAAGGCGATGCCCGAGCCAGAGACCGAGTTGGCGTACGACAATTTCTATCAGCTGCTGGTGGCCGTGGTGCTGTCGGCCCAGGCCACCGACGTCGGCGTCAACCGCGCCACCGGGCCATTGTTCAAGTTCATCAAGACGCCGCAGCAGATGGTGAAACTGGGCGAGAAGAAGCTGATCGACCACATCAAGACGATCGGCCTGTTCCGCACCAAGGCCAAGAACGTGATCGGCCTCAGCCACCTGCTGATCGAGCGCCACGGCGGCGAAGTGCCGCGCGACCATGCTGCCCTCCAGGAGCTGCCCGGCGTCGGCCGCAAGACCGCCAATGTGGTGATGAACGTGGCGTTCGGCGAGGCCACCATCGCCGTCGACACGCACATCTTCCGGGTCGGCAATCGCACCGGGCTGGCGCCGGGCAAGAATCCGCTGCAGGTCGAGCTCAAGCTGTTGAAGCGCGTGCCGGAGGAATATCGCCTGCACGCCCATCACTGGCTGATCCTGCACGGCCGCTATACGTGCAAGGCGCACAAGCCCGAGTGCTACAAGTGCGTCGTCGAAGACCTCTGCACCTTCAAGGGCAAGACGACGAGTCCCTAGAACCAAACAAAAAGTCTCGTCGCCCCGAGCGAAGCCGAGGGGCCTGTCATGCCAGGGCGCGCTCCTCGCGAACCTGGGTGAACAGGACGAAACCGATCACCAGGAACACCAGCACGCACGCAACGCCCAGTCGGTTCGAGCGGGTTGCCGCCGTCAGGATGCCAATGGCGAGCGGCGCCATCCAGGCCGTGGCGCGGCCGGAAAGCGCGAACAATCCATAGAACTCGCCGCTCATGTCCGCTGGCGCGAGGCGGCCGACGAGCGTGCGGCTCGCGGCCTGCATCGGCCCCATGCAGAAGCCGAGCAACAGGGCGAAGGCCATGAAAACCAGCTCCTGAACCGATCCGAACAGGCCGCGCGTGGCTTGCAGTGGCTCGACGGGAAGGAAGAACAGCACGCGGTCGGCTGTCACGCTCACGATTCCAAGGGTGGCGATGATCACGCCGGTGATCGCGAACTGAACCGTGGGCTTGCTGCCATGAAGATCGTCGAGCTTGCCGCCCAGGAAGGCGCCCGGGATGGCAAACATCGTGAGGATGATACCGAAGATGCCGAGCGTGACGGTGCTCCAGCCGAAGGTCGCCGAGGCATAGACGCCGCCGAAGGCGATGATCGCCGCCAGGCCGTCGTTGTAGAACATGAAAGCCAGCATGAAGGTCAGCATGTTACGGTGCTGGCGCAGCTTGAGGACCGTGGCCAGCAGCGAGCGACCGCCCTGCCGTGCAGCTTCGAGGGCCGATAGATGGCGCGGTGCGTGGTCGGGCGTGAACAGGAACATCGGCAGCACGAACACCAGCAGCCAGATCGACGAGGCCGGCCCGGTGATGCGCTCGACCGCGTGGCTCGCGGCGTCGAGGCCGAACAGCGGGTGATCGTTGTTGGTCGCGAGCCCGAACATCGCGGGCATGCTGGCGGCCAGCACGATGAACAACGCGATCAGACCGCCGACATAGCCCAGCCCCCAGCCGAAGCCCGACAGCCAGCCGATGCGCTCGGGCCGCACGATGCTGGGCAATTGCGCGTTGTTGAACACGATCGACATCTCCGCGCCCACGGTCGCTGCGATCACAGCCCAGCCGATCGGGCCCGCCAGATCGGGCCGGTTCGGATAGGCCCACCACAGGCAGGCACAGCCCGCGAACAGCAGGAGCTGGAACGCGAAGACGTAGGGTTTGCGCCGCCCGCCGGCGTCGGCCATTGCGCCGAGGAACGGGCTCAGCACCGCAATGATGATGCCCGCCGCCGATTGCGTGAACGCCCAGGCGGTCTGGCCCTTCACCGGATCGCCGATCATGACGTTGGCGAAGTAGGGCGCGAAGATGAACGTCGTGACGACGGTGAAGAACGGCTGGTTTGCCCAGTCGAACAGCGCCCAGCTGAACTGGCCGAGCTTCGAGGCCTCTTTCATGCCGCGACCCTCTTTTGAAGCTGCCAGATCGCGTCGCGGTTGGTGGGCGAGAAAACCTTGTCGATGGCGTCGCGCCACGGCAGCCAGAGCTGGGCGGTGTGTTCGGCCGGATCGAGCGTGGCCACCGTCACTTGCGGCACCAGGAAGCCGAACACATGCTCGACATTGTGCGTCACGTCGGGCGCATAGCGGGCGCGCCATTGCGGCCAGATCTCGTAGCGGTTCTTGAGCCGCCAGTCGGTGAGCGTGCCCACGGAAAGGCCGGTCTCCTCCAGGAGCTCACGCCGCGCGGTCTTGGTCAGATCGGCATCCCCGGGCTCGCGGGCGCCGGTCACGGACTGCCACATCCCTCCCTTGCCGGCCCGTTCCAGCAGCAGAATTTGCAGGTCGGGCGTGTGGACCACCACCAGCACCAATTCGGGGATCTTGAACGCCATTGCCTCAAGCATAGCGCCCGAATATGGTCCCGCGACCTTTTTTGAGGGAACGATGAGCAAGCAACTCCAAGCCACGATCGACGCCGCCTGGGAAAAGCGCGACGGCATCAGCAGCGCCACCAAGGGCGAGGTCCGCGACGCGGTCGAGGCGGCGATCGCCGGCCTCGATGACGGCACCTTCCGCACCGCCGAGAAGCTCGGCGGCGAGTGGGTCGTGAACCAGTGGCTGAAGAAGGCCGTCCTGCTCTCGTTCCGCCTCTACAACTCGGTGCCGATGGACGGCGGCGCGTCCTTCCCCGGCATGGGCGCCGCGCCCTGGTTCGACAAGGTGCCGCTCAAGACCACCGGCTGGGACGCCGCGAAGTTCGCCAAGGCGGGCTTCCGCGCCGTGCCGGGTTCGGTCGTACGTCGCGGCTCCTACATCGCGCCATCGGTCGTGCTGATGCCGTCCTTCGTCAACCTCGGCGCCTATGTCGACAGCTCGACCATGGTCGACACCTGGGCAACCGTCGGCTCGTGCGCGCAGATCGGCAAGAACTGCCATCTCTCGGGCGGCGTCGGCATCGGTGGCGTGCTCGAGCCGCTGCAGGCCAACCCGGTGATCATCGAGGACAACTGCTTCATCGGTGCGCGCTCGGAAGTCGTCGAAGGCGTGATCGTCGGCACCGGCGCGGTGCTGTCGATGGGCGTGTTCATCTCGGCCACCACCAAGGTGGTCGATCGCGCCACCGGCCAGATCCACATCGGCAAGGTGCCACCGTACTCGGTGGTCGTGCCGGGCAACATCGGCGGCGGACCGGACCGTCCTTCGACCTATTGCGCCGTGATCGTGAAGACCGTCGATGAGCGCACGCGGTCCAAGACCTCGATCAACGAACTGCTGCGCGATTAAGAAAACGCTCCTCGCGAGCACGTCTACTGCGGTGCCCGCGGCACTTCCTCATCCTGAGGAGGCCCGCAGGGCCGTCTCGAAGGATGGGCACGAGCACCACGTTTGTCGCCCATCCTTCGAGACGCCGCGCTTCGCGCGGCTCCTCAGGATGAGGTAGGGAAGTGAACGTGCCGGAGATCCCAAGCACGTCGACGTGAACACGGATTTCAGGACGCGTGCCGCCGCCACTCGGGCCGCTCCTTGATGTGCTTGGCCTCCTTGCCGAGGATTTTTGCGACGCGCTCGGGGGCGAAGCCGATCTCGAGCAGGCCGATGGCTGAGTTCGCGACTTCGCGGTACTCCGTGATCAGACCGTCGCGCAGCTGCAGGATCGAGACGCCGTCGAAGCCGACCCTCTTGCCGTTGGCCTCGGGCAGGATCGAGACGTAGCTGAAGGTGTAGTAGGCGTAGAGCGTCTTGCCGTCGCTGACTGGCCGGAACATCTCCCAGCGGAAGTCGCGCGCAGTGCGGTGGAACCAGTCGTCGATCATCCCGGCGATCTTCGCGCGGCCCTTGAACGGCCCGTAGAAGACGTCGTGATAGACGCCATCCTCGGCGAACAGCCGGGCGAAGGCCTTGCCGTCGCGGCGCTCGACAGCTCCACAGAATTGCTTCAGCAGTGCTGAGGGATCCATCGTTATTCCTCCCGGTTTGCCCGCAATCATGACTAAACTGCGGGGTGCCGCAAGGAGGCCCCCGCATATGACGATTTGGATCATCGTTGGCATCGTTGTCGCCATCGGCCTGTGGCTGATCGCGACCTATAACGGGCTGGTCGGCGGCCGCACCCAGACGCAGACGGCGTGGAGCCAGATCGACGTCCAGTTGAAGCGGCGCCATGATCTCATTCCCAATCTCGTGCAGGTCGTGAAGGACGCGATGGGCTACGAGCAGGAGACGCTGATCAAGGTGATCCAGGCCCGCAACAACGCCGTCGCCGCCTCGGGCCCCGCGCAGGCCGGCCCCGCCGAAGCAGCGCTGTCCCAGGCGACGCGCGGCCTGATGGGCCTGGTCGAGAGCTATCCGCAGCTCAAGGCCAACGACAACGTGAAGGCGCTGCAGGAAGAGCTGGTCTCGACCGAGAACAAGATCGCCTTTGCCCGCCAGTTCTATAACGACTCGGTCGGCAGCTATAATACCAAACGCCAGACCTTCCCGGCGGTGCTGGCCGCCGCGTCGCTGGGCTTCGGTCCGGCAGAGCTGTTCACCATGCCCGACAGCGAGAAGGAAGTGCCGAAGGTCGCTCTGCGCTAGGACATGGCCGGCACCGCCAACTTCGTCGAGGCGCAGGCCGCCAACCGGCGCAGCACGCTGCTGCTGCTGGCACTGCTGACGGTGATTGCCGCCGCCTTCGGCTACCTGATCGGCTGGGCCCTGGAGAACGAGACGACCGACACGTTCCAGGTCGTGAGCCCGGCGGGCGTCGTTGCGGCGGCGCTGATGGCGTCGATCTCGATCGGCTGGAGCCTGATCTCGCTCGCCTTCGGCGGCAGCATGGTGCTGTCGATGGCCGACGCAAAGCCCGTCACCAGGGAAGACGCGCCGCAGTTGTTCAACGTCGCCGAGGAAATGTCGATCGCCGCAGGCGTGCCGATGCCGCGGCTGATGGTGATGGAGACCGATGCGCTCAATGCCTTCGCCACCGGTACCTCGACGCACAATGCCGCGATCGTCGTGACGCGCGGCCTGCTGGGCGCGCTCGATCGCGACGAGCTGCAGGGCGTGATCGGCCACGAAATGGGCCATATCGCCAATCTCGACACGCGCTACATGACGATCGTCGGCGTCACGGTCGGGTTGGTCGCGCTGGTCGCCGACATGATCCTGCGCACCCTGCAATGGGGCAGCGTCAACCGCGGCAGCGATAGCGACAAAAAGGGCAACAGCGGCGGTGGTATTCTGATCGTGGTGCTGATCGTGGTCGCGATCTTCGCGCCGCTGGCGGCCAAGGCGGTGCAGATGGCGGTGTCGCGCCAGCGCGAATATCTCGCCGACGCAACATCGGTCCAGTTCACGCGCAATCCCCAGGGTCTGATCTCGGCCCTGACCAAGATCGACGCGGCAGCCAGGCCGTTTCCCGGAGTGAGCAATGCCACGCAGCACCTCTTTATCGTCAATCCCGTGCAGAAGATCACTGCCCTCACCTCGTCGCTCATGGCGACGCATCCCGAGACCGCGGACCGGATTGCTCGCCTGCGCAATCTGGGCGGCTAGCGTCACGATGGCAGCTTCGACGTCGGCGGGGGCCTTCGACCTGCAGGCGCATCGCGGCGGACGGGGCCTGACGCCCGAAAGCACCTTGGCCGGATTCAGGAACGCGATCGCGCTGGTCGTCACGACGCTCGAGACCGATCTCGCCGTGACGAAGGACGATGTCCTCGTTCTCAGTCACGAGCCGCGCCTCAATCCCGATCTGGTGCGCGGACCCGACGGCAAGTGGTTGGAAGGTGTCGGTCCCACCATCCACTCGCTCACCTTGGCCGAGCTCAAGACCTACGATATCGGCCGGCTCAATCCCGCGACGAAATACGGACAGCAATTCCCGGCGCAGACGGCGCACGACGGCGAGCGCTTTCCGACCCTGGCCGAGCTCTATGCGATGGCCGGACCGGGCGTGCGGTTCAACATCGAGACCAAGATCGATCCGACCAGGCCGGACGAGACGGTAGACCCGGTGCATTTCGCGCGGCTCGTCGTCGATGCGATCCGGGCCGCGAAGAAGGAGAAGCGCACGACGATCCAGTCATTCGACTGGCGCACCCTGATCGAGGCCAAACGTCTGGCGCCTGAAATCGAGACCGTCTGCCTCACGATCAACTCGCGGGACATGAATACCGTCGGCCCCAGGCCGTCGCCCTGGCTGGCCGGACTCGACGTGAAGAACGGCGGCTCGGTGCAGCAGCTCGCCCGGATCGCCGGCTGCTCGGCCTGGTCGCCGTTCTGGCGCAACGTCACCGCCGCCACCGTCGTCGAGGCCCATGCGCTTGGCCTCAAGGTCATCCCCTGGACCGTGAATGACCCGGCCGAAATGAAGCGGCTGATCGATCTCAAGGTCGATGGGCTGATCACCGACTACCCGGACCGCGGACTGGCGGTAATGGCCGAAAAAGGCCTGAAACCGCGCTGAGCCGCACCACCTCATCCTGAGGAGCGAACGCAGTGAGCGTCTCGAAGGATGGGCACGCGCACGGCACCTGTTGCCCATCCTTCGAGACGGCCCTCCGGGCCTCCTCAGGATGAGGTTCTGCCGAAATGCCCATAAATCATTGACTCTTGCGCGCCCGTGTTCTGTATACAGACCGTATGCGCCCCATCCTTCCCGAGCCTGATCTGTCCGAACGCATCCATGATTCCGTCCTCGAGGCGATCTGCTCGGGCGAACTCAAGGCCGGCGCCCGGCTGACGCAGGAGGAGCTCGCCCAGAAGTTCGGCGTCTCCCGCCAGCCGGTGCTGCAGGCCATGATGCTGCTGCGCCGCGAAGGCTTCCTGATCGAGACCGGCCGCAAGGGCGTGTGCGTGGCGCCGCTCGACGTGCAGCAGGCGCGCAATCTCTATGTCGTGCGCGGCGCGCTCGATGGCGCCGCCGCTCGCCTCGCCGCAGCGCGCTATACGCCCGAACTCGCCCATCGCGGCCGCTTGCTGCTCGACGTCGGCCGCCGCGCGATCAAGAGCGGCCATGTGCCGTCTGTGATCGAGGCCGACATCGATTTTCACCTGTTCGTCTACGAGGCGTCGGGCAATCCGCTGATCGGCGAGACCGCCCAGCCGCATTGGCAGCATCTGCGCCGCGTGATGGCGGCGGCTCTCAGCGAAGACGACATGCGCGTTTCGGTGTGGGACGAGCACGAGGGCATCCTGCGCGCGCTGGAAGCGCACCAGGTCGAGGAAGCCGAAGCGCTGTGCCGCGGTCACGCCGATCAGATGGCCGACATTCTGACGGGAAGGCTGAAGGTCGCGATCTCCCGCGCGGCGTGAACGAGCAGATCAGGAGGAACCGCCATGAAGCTCACGCAGGAGCAACTGAAGCAGTTCGATGAGGAAGGTTACCTCTTCTTCCCCAACTACTTCTCGCCCGAAGAGACGCAAATCCTGAAGTCGGAGATCCCCGGCGTCTTCCAGCAGCGCCGCCAGGAGAATGTGCGCGAGAAGACCGGCGACGTGGTTCGCACCGCCTTCGCCGTGCACACCTATCACCCGGTGTTCGAGGCGCTGATCCACAGCCCGCGCTTCGTCGAGCCGGCCGAGCAGCTGCTCAGGGACAAGACCTACATCCACCAGTTCAAGATCAACGGCAAAGCCGCCTTCGACGGCGACGTCTGGCAGTGGCACCAGGACTACGGCACCTGGAAGGCCGACGACGACATGCCCGAGGCGCGGGCCATGAACCTCGCGGTGTTCGTCGACGAGGTGAACGAGTTCAACGGGCCGCTGTATTTCATCCCGAAAAGCCACAAGAAGGGCGCGATCGAGGCCAAGCACGACCTCACCACCACCTCCTATCCGCTGTGGGTGATCGACAACGACACGATCGCCAAGCTGGTGGAGCAGGGCGGCATCGTGGCGCCCAAGGGTCCCGCAGGCTCGGCGATCTTCTTCCACGGCACCTTGGTGCACGGCAGCCCGCCCAACATGTCGCCGTGGGACCGCCAGATCATCTACGTCACCTACAATTCGGTGAAGAACGCCATCCGGGCACACAAGCGGCCGGAATATATCGCCCATCACGACTTCACGACCGCTCGACGCCTGGGAAGACGATTGCGTGACACGCGCCGCCCGGCGCAAAGCGGCCGCGGAATAACGGAGGAAACCATGAATCTTCATCGCATGCTGCTGGAGCGCGCCGCCAACAACAATCCGCTGCGCATCGGCCTGATCGGGGCCGGCAAGTTCGGCGCGATGTACTTGAGCCAGATTCCGACCACGCCGGGCATCCACCTGTTGGGCATCGCCGACCTGTCGCCACCGCGCGCCCGCGAGAACCTGGCGCGGCTGGGCTGGAAACCCGACGTCACGTCGGCCACGTCGTTCGCCGAGGCGAAGCAGCACGGCAACACGTTCCTGACCGACGACTGGAAGGCGCTGGTCGCCCATCCGGAGATCGACGTCGTGGTCGAATCGACCGGCGATCCGATCGCCGCTGTCGAGCATGCGCTGGAGGCCTTCCGCAACGGCAAGAGCGTGGTCATGGTGACGGTCGAGGCCGATGCCTTCTGCGGCCCGCTGCTGGCGCGCCGCGCCGCCGAAGCCGGCGTGATCTACAGCCTCGCCTACGGCGATCAGCCCGCGCTGATCTGCGAACTGGTCGACTGGGCGCGCGCCTCGGGCTTCTCGGTGACGGCGGCGGGCCGCGGCCACAAGTGGCTGCCGCACTTCGCGCAGTCGACGCCCGAGACGGTGTGGAAATACTGGGGCCTCAATGAGGAGCAGGCCAAACGCGGCGGCCTCAACCCCAAGATGTTCAACTCGTTCCTCGACGGCTCCAAGCCCGCGATCGAGAGCACAGCCGTCTCCAACGCGACCGGCCTCACGCCGGCGCCGGACGGTCTTGCCTTCCCGCCGTGCTCGGTGGAGGACCTGCCGTTCGTGATGCGGCCGGTCTCCGAGGGCGGCCACCTTCACCATAAGGGCCAGGTCGAAGTTGCCTCCTCGCTCGAGAAGGATGGCCGCGCCATCCCCTACGAGATCCGCAAAGGCGTGTGGGTCGTGTTCGAGGCCAACACCGAGTATCAGAAGAACTGCTTCGAGGAGTACATGCTGCAGACCGACCCATCGGGTCGCTACTCCGTCATGTACAAGCGCTGGCACCTGATCGGGCTGGAAGTCGGCATCTCCGTGGCCTCGGTCGGCCTGCGCAAGGAAGCCGACCGGCTGCGCGATCGGCTTCCATGCCGACGTGATCGCCACCGCCAAGCGCGACCTCAAGCCGGGCGAGATGCTGGACGGCGAAGGCGGCTACACGGTCTACGGCAAGCTCTTCCCTTCGGAGAAGTCGACCAACCTCGGCAGCTTGCCGCTCGGCCTCGCGCACAACGTCAAGCTCCTGAAGCCGATCAAGGCCGGCCAGTCGCTGACCTATGCCGACGTGGCGATGGACGAGACACTGACGGCAGTGAAGCTGCGTCGCGAGATGGAGCGGGTCTTCGCGCCGGCGGCGGCAAGAATCGCGGCGCAGTAGAGCGCGTTCTGGTGTTTTGGTCGCGTGCGACCAAAACACTAACGCGCTGGCGGGCGGCAGCGCTTGTAATCAAGCGCGAGAGCCCGCGCCGCATAGAATAGACAAGAAGCCGCTCCACGGGAGTGCGGCTTCATCGATTGCCGCGACTTCTACGCCGCGTCGGCGGCCTCGCGCTCTTTCTCTTTGCGGGCCTTGAGCAGCTTGCGCAGGATCATGTTGCGCTTCAGCGACGAGATGTGGTCGACGAACAGTATGCCGTCGAGATGATCGATCTCGTGCTGCACGCAGGTCGCCAGCAGGCCCTCGCAGGCGAGGTCCTTCTGCACGCCGTCGCGGTCTAGATAGCGCACCGTCACCCGGGCCGGCCGCACCACGTCGGAATAATGCTCGGGCAGCGACAGGCAGCCTTCCTCGTAGGTCGCATCCTCGTCCGAGGCCTCGACGATCTCGGGGTTGGCCATCAGCAGGGGACCGGTCTTGGTGTCCTCGCGGTCGATGTCGAGCACGACCACGCGCTTCAGCACGTCGACCTGCGGCGCGGCGAGGCCAATGCCCGGCGCCGCGTACATCGTCTCCAGCATGTCGTCCATCAGCTGGCGCACCTCGTCGTCCACGGCGGCTACGGGCAGGGCCTTCTTCTTGAGGCGTGGATCGGGCGCGGTGATGATCGTCTTGATGGCCATGGCGCTTAAATATGCAATGAAAACAGCGGTTTCAAGTCCAGTTTAGAAGGCTTCCAGGCCCGTTTGACCATCGTGCGCTAGGCACGTTTTACCATCGTGCCGATGCCGGCTTCGGTGAAGATCTCCAGCAGCAGCGCGTGCGGCACCCTGCCGTCCAGAATGGTGGCGGCCTCGACCCCGCGGTTGATCGCGTCGATGCAGTTCTCGACCTTGGGAATCATGCCGCCCGAGATCGTGCCGTCGGCGATCAGGGCGCGCGCCTTTTCGATGTTCATCTCGGAGATCAGTTGCCCCTCCTTGTCGAGCACGCCCGGCACGTCGGTCAGGAACAAGAGCCGCTTGGCCTTCATGGCGCCGGCGATCGCGCCCGCCGAGGTGTCGGCATTGATGTTGTAGGTGAGCTCGTCATCGACGCCGAAGCCGATCGGCGCCACCACCGGGATGACGTCGGCGCGGCGCAACTGCTCCAGCACCATGACGTTGATCTTGGCGGGCTCGCCCACCTGCTTGAGATCGACCTTCAGGAGCTCGCCGGTCTTGGGGTCGCGCATCTCGGTCACCTTGCGGGCCAGGATCAGGTTGCCATCCTTGCCGCAGATGCCGACGGCGATGCCGCCGCATTCGTTGATGTCGGCCACGATCGCCTTGTTGATCGAGCCGGCCAGGACCATCTCGACGATCTCCATGGTCGCGGCATCGGTGACCCGGAGGCCGTTCACGAAGCTGCTCTTGAGCCCGACCCGTTCCAGCATCTTGTTGATCTGCGGGCCGCCGCCATGGACCACGATCGGGTTCATGCCGACCTGCTTCATCAGCACGATGTCGCGCGCCACCAGATCGCCGAGCTTGGGATCGGTCATTGCGTGGCCGCCATACTTCACCACGAAGGTGGCGTCGTTGTGCCGGCGCATGTAGGGCAGCGCCTTGGAGATGGTCTCCGCCATGCGGATGAGCCGCTTCTGCTCCCGGTCGGTCTGGACCTGTATGTCCGGCATGGCGCGAAAACCCTTCAGGTTGGCAAAAGCCCTCCCCCGCGCGGGCGGGAGAGGGCTAAGGCGGCAGTATATATCAGGCGGGGCGCGGATAGAAGAAGTGAGGCCGCCGCGTCAGGATGTCCGCCATGACCTTCTCCCTCGACACCGACCCTCTCGCCCAGCGCGGCTTTGCCGTGGCGCGGGGCCTGATCGATCCCGCCGAATGCCGCACGCTGGCGGCCCTGTGGCCGGAGAAAGCGGCCTTCCGCAAGCACATCGTCATGCAGCGCCATGGTTACGGTCAGGGCGAGTACCAGTATTTCACCTATCCGCTGCCGCCGCCGGTCGAGCGGCTGCGCCAGGCGCTCTACCCGGCGCTGGCGCGCGTGGCCAATGGCTGGAACGAGCAGCTGGGCCGCGACCGGCGCTTTCCGCCGACGCTCGAGGGCTGGTTACAGGAGTGTCACAAAGCCGGCCAGACGCGGCCGACGCCGCTGCTGCTGAAATACGGCGCCGGCGACTACAACTGCCTGCATCGCGATCTCTACGGCGACATGGTCTTTCCGCTGCAGGCCACGGTGCTGCTGAGCCGGCCACAGCAGGATTTCACCGGCGGCGAGTTCATGCTGGTCGAGCAGCGGCCGCGCATGCAGTCGCGCGGCGAGGTCGTGCCGCTCGAGCAGGGCGATGCGGTGCTGTTTGCGGTGAACGACCGGCCGGTCAAGGGAACGCGCGGATGGCACCGCACCGCGATGCGCCATGGCGTGTCGAGCCTGCGCACCGGCCAGCGCTTCACGCTCGGCATCATCTTCCACGACGCCGCGTAAGTCATCCCACCTCATCCTGAGGAGGCCTGCAGGGCCGTCTCGAAGGATGGGCAACAGGCGAGGTGCTCGAGCCCACCCTTCGAGACGCCACGCTACGCGCGGCTCCTCAGGGTGAGGTTGTCGTTTGCCATACTCACGCTCTAAAGCGCGGTCGCCATCAACTCCGCGCGCAGCTCGGGAATGCCGAAGCCGGTCTCACTGCTGGTCGGCAGCACGTGCGGATGCGCGGCGCCGTGCTTGCGCGCGGCAGCCTCGGCGGCGGCGATCGCGCGCGGGATGTCGGCCTTCTTGAGGTAATCCACCTTGGTCAGCACGAGCTGGTAGGAAACCGCGGCGGAATTGAGATTCTTCATCGTCTCGCGGTCGCTGTCCTTCACGCCGTGCCGCGAGTTGATCAGCACGCAGATGCGCTTCAGGGTCGGCCGGCCGCGCAGATAGGCCGAGGCGAGATCCTGCCACGTCTCCTTCATCGAGCGCGACACCTGGGCGAAGCCGTAGCCCGGCAGGTCGACGAGGAACAGTCTGCCGGCAAGATCGAAGAAGTTGATCTGCCGCGTGTGGCCGGGACTGGACGAGGTGCGGGCCAAGGTGCGCCGTCCGGTGAGCGCGTTCACCAGGCTCGACTTGCCGACGTTGGAACGGCCGGCAAAGGCCACTTCGGGCAGCGAGAAGCCCGGCATCGATTCGAGCGAGGCGGCGCCCGCCACGAAGTCGCATGGACCGGCGAAGAGCTTGCGCGCCGCCTCGATCTCGGCGGGAGCGCGGCCCTCGGGATCCCTGTCCGGCATCAGCTTCTTCTTCGACGGGCCCTTCTTGGCCTTCTTGTCGCCCGGCGTCGCCGTCGGCGCGGGCGCCGCTGTCGCCACGACCGCCTTCTTGCCGATCGGCGCGCCATGCCGGCGCATGATGAAGTACTGCTGGGCGATCGACAGCGTGTTGCTCCACGCCCAATAGATCACCAGGCCGGCCGAGAACGGCGCCATCATGAAGGTGAACATGATCGGCAGGAACTGGAACACCTTGGCCTGCACCGGATCGGCCGGCGCCGGATTGAGCTTCTGCTGCAGGAACATCGTCACGCCCATGGCGAGCGGCCACAGTCCGATGTTGAAGAAGTGCAGGAACTCCGGCACCTGCCAGTGGAACAGGCCGAAGCCGGTGAACACGGTCAGCGGATCGGGCGCACTCAGGTCGTGGATCCAGCCGAAGAACGGCTGATGACGCATCTCGATCGTGGTGTAGAGAACCTTGTAGAGCGCGAAGAACACCGGGATCTGCAGCAGGATCGGCAGACAGCCGGCAGCCGGATTGACCTTCTCGCGGCGATAGAGCTGCATCATCTCCTGGTTCAGCTTCTGGCGATCCTCGCCATAGCGCTGCTTCATCTTCTCCATCTCGGGCTGCAGCCGCTTCATCTTGCTCATCGCGGCGTACGATTTGTTGGCGAGCGGGAAGAACAGCGCCTTCACGATCACGGTCAGGATCAGGATCGAGACGCCGAAATTGCCGATCTGCACGTAGAGCCACTCGAGCAGCCAGAACAGCGGCTTGGTGAAGAACCAGAACCAGCCCCAGTCGATCGTGAGATCGAAATGGTCGATGCCGAGCTTGTCGCGATAGCCGTCCATCACGCGCACGATCTTGGCGCCGGCGAAGAGATGGCTTTCGGTGCTGCCCGATCCTCCGGCTGCGATCGCGACGCCTTGGCCGACATAGTCGACCTGGTAGCGCGTGGTCTCCGGCGTCGCGCCGGTGCCCTTGAGCGTGACGTCGACCTTGCTCTTCTGGTCGGGAATGAGGGCTGCCATCCAGTACTTGTCGGTGATGCCGACCCAGCCGCCGGTGCTCTCGATCTTCTCGCTCTTGTTGTCCTTGAAGTCCTTGTAGCCGAATTCCTTCAGGCTGCCGTTGAAGACGCCGTAGGGGCCTTCGTGCAGCACATAGGTTCCCTCGGCCTTGGGCTGGCCGTGGCGCACGATCAGCGCCCAGGGAAACAGCGTGATCGCCTTGTCGGTCTTGTTCTCGACGCTCTGCTTGATCGAGAACATGAACTGTTCGTCGAGGCCGATGTCGAGCGCGAAGACGAGGCCCTGGCCATTGTCCCACGTCAGGTGCACCGGCTTGCCGGGCTCGAGCGTCTTGGCGTCGCTCGACCACAGCGAATCGGGGCCGGGCATCTTCAGCGCCGCATCCGAGGCCGACCAGCCGAACTCGGCGTAGTAGGGATGCTCGGTGCCGAGCGGCGCCAGCACGTCGACCGGCGGGCTCTTGGGATCGAGCTCGACGCGATGCTTGGCAAGCTCGACGTCGTCGATGCGCGCGCCCTTGAGCGAGATCGAGCCCAGCAGTTCGGGCGTGCTGAAGGTGACGCGCGGCGACTGCGCCAGCACCTGGTCGAGCGGCAGCGCGGCCGGCGCGGTGCCGGCGGCACCTGGTGCTGCGGGTGCGCCCGGCGCGGTCGGCGCTCCGCCCCCGGGAGACGCGGCGGGTGCACTGGCCTGCGGGGCCGTCGTCTGCGTCGCGGTCTGTTCGACCGGCGCATGCTTGGCCGGCGGGAAGGCATACTGCCAGCCCACGATGATCAGGACCGAGAGCACGATCGCGACGATGAAATTCTTCTGGTCCATTCGGGAGCTTCTAACGGCAAATGAGGGTTGGATGCGCGCGCGGCACCGGGTCATAGCCGCCGGCGCCCCACGGCGCGCAGCGGCAGATGCGACGGACGGCCATGGCGCTGCCGCGCAGCGCGCCGTGCTCGCTCACGGCCTCTGCGGCATAGGCCGAGCACGAGGGTTCGTACCGGCAGGCGCCGACGAAGAAGTAGCCGAGCGTCAGTTGGTAGAAGCGGATGGCGCCACGCAGCGCCCAAGAACCCGGTCGCGAAATCATGCCGGCGGGAAACTGGCGATTATGGGGCCCCGGCGCAAGGCGTCCGTCGCCCGTCATGGCGTCGCTGCCGCCAGCGCCTTCAGGCGTTTCAGGGCCTCGACCAGCTCCTGCTGCAGGACCGTGAAATCGCGGCTCAACGCCCCCTGGCGGCCGACCAGCACATAGTCGAGATCGGGCCGGGCCTGGCCGATCACCAGCCGGGCGACCTCGCGCAGGCGGCGGCGGACCCGGTTGCGGATCACGGCGTTGCCGACCTTGCGGCTCACGGTAAAGCCCACCCGGACGGCCGAAATCGCCTCGTCGGCCGGGACCGGGGCCACCTGGAGCACGAAGCCGGGCATGGCGCAGCGCCGGCCGGCCTGGACACGCAGGAAGTCACGACGGTTCGGCAGACGCCCGGGTTTGACCGGGGCCAAGGGTAAGACCGAAAAGCTAGGCAGACAGGCGCTTGCGGCCCGACCGGCGACGGCTGGCGATGACCTTGCGGCCGCCGACCGTTGCCATGCGGGACCGGAAGCCATGCCGCCGCTTGCGGATCAGCTTGCTGGGCTGATACGTGCGTTTCATGACGCAACTCCTTCAAAGACAAGCCCCCGCGCGATGCGGCGGGGGCGAATTCCGTGGGGAGCGGTAATACGCAGGAGGCCGCCCGGAGTCAACGAGGCGCTAAGATGGCCCATGAGCCTCGTTCTCCACGGCTACCGCCCCAGCGTCTATACCCGCGTGGCCCGCCTCGCGCTGGCCGAGAAGGGGGTGGCCTACGACCAGATCGAGGTGAACCCGTTCGCCTCCGATCTGTCAGCTGATTTGGCCGCCGATTATCTGGCGCTCCATCCGTTCAACCGCGTGCCGACCCTCGTCCATGACGGCTTCGTGCTCTACGAGACCGGCGCCATCGCCCGTTACATCGACCGGACTTTTCCCGGCCCGGCCCTGCAGCCCACCGACCGGCAGGCGCTGGCCCGCATGGACCAGATCATCGGCATCGTCGATGCCTATGCCTACTGGCCGCTGGTGCGCCAGGTCTATGTGCACGCCGTGGCGATGCCGCGCCGCGGCCAGGCGGGCGATCCGCAGGAAGTGGCGCGCGGCCTGGTCGCCTCCGCCCGGGTGCTCGCGGCACTCGAAGCGCTCGCCGCTCCCGCGACGTTCCTGGTCGGCCCCGCTTTGTCACTGGCCGATCTTCACCTTGTCGCAATGATCGCGTACTTCGTCGAGGCATCGGAAGGCGCCGCCATGCTCGAACGGCATCCCAGACTGCAGGAGTGGTTCGCGCATCTGTCGGCGCGCGCCAGTGTGATCGCGACAGATCCGCGTCGATGAGGTTTCTCACCGTGCGGCGGATGCTGCCCTTCGCGATTCTGCTGCTGGGGCTGGTGCTGTTCTTCGCCTTCGGGCTCAACCGTCAACTGTCGCTGCAGACCTTGAGCCGCAACGAAGCCGAGATCACCACCTGGGTGGCCGCCAACCGCGTCGTCGCAATGCTCACCTTCCTTGCCGTCCACACGACCGTCGTCGCCTTCTCCTTGCCGGCATCGGCGGCGATGGCCGTGGCGAGCGGCTTCCTGTTCGGCGTGCCGCTGGGCGCACTCCTCTCGTTGGTCGGCACGACCGTGGGCTCGATCGCGCTCTTCTTCGCCGCCCGATCGGCCTTCTACGATCTCTTCCATGCCCGCGCGGGAGCGGCCCTCGCGCGACTGGAAGAAGGCTTCCGGCGCGACGGCTTCAGCTACCTCGTGTTCGTGCGGCTGGTGCCGGTGTTTCCGTCCTGGCTGGTCACCATCGTGGCCGCACTCCTCGGCATGCGGCCGGCGATCTTCATTTCCGGCACCTTGATCGGCATCACGCCCGGCTGTTTCGTCTTCGCCGGCATCGGCGCCGATTTCGGCGCCCTGTTCAGGACCGGCCAGACACCCGATCTCGGCGCGATCTTCCAGATCCAGGCCCTGCTGCCGCTGCTCGGGCTCGGCGTACTGGCGCTGCTGCCGGTGCTCTATCGCCGCTGGCGACGCCGCCGGCAGCCGTAGTCGTTACGAGCTTCCCAGCCGATGACGCTCCGTCGCCGGGATCAGGGTGAGGGTGCCGAGCACCCGGTGTTGCGGATCGCCGCTGGCGGCCAGCCGGGGCTGCAGCGCGAGCAGCGCCTTCGCGAGCAGCGTCTCGTCCCAGAACCACGCCGTGCGCGTCTTGGTCGTGCCGGGATCGGGAAAGGCGGATGCCGCCTCGAGATAGAAGGCGCGCAGATCGTCGACCGCGAGCTTCAGCGCCTGGGCCGGCGGCAGGGCGCCGTCGAGCGCCGCCGTCACCAGCCTGCCGGCGGCCGGCATGTCGAGGCCGGAGGTGCCGACCGTCGTGCGGCCGCGCGCGGCAACGGCGCGATCGTACCAGGTCGCGAGGCGATCGATCTCCGCCGCCAAAGTGTCGGCCGGACGCGGCGCCAGGCTGATCGGACAGGCCCAGCCGGTGAGATCGGCTTCGCCCTCGATATGCTCGGGATAGTCGACCAGCAGCGGACCGTCGGTGCGGTTCAGCAGGTCGAGCTGGGCGCGCAGCACCCTCGTCTGGAACGCCGCATCGTCGGGCTTGCCGAGCGGCCGTCCTAATTCGAACGTGACCCATAGCGCGCGCGGCGGCCGGATGATCTCCGTGTGCTCGCGCACCAGGCTGATGCCGGCAGTGGGAATGCCCTGGCGCTCGAGGAAGTGGCCCAGCGCGCCCACGGCGCGCGTGCAGGCGGGTCAAACCGGAACGAGCAGGGCCGCGTCGACCTTGTCGGCCTTCAGCAGGCCCGCGAGATGCCTGGCATGCGGCTCCGCGGCATCGACCGGAAAGGCGCCCATGAAGGAATAGTGCACCGACGCCATCGAGCCGATGCTGCCGTCGGCCGCCAGCTCGCGCAGCCGGTCGATCGGGAAGACGACATTGTGATCCTGCTGGAACCCGGTGCGGTCGAAGTTCACCGAGACATGGCTCATCACCAGGTCGCGGGCCGGTGTCTCCGCCGGAATGACCCGGTAGCTGCCGTCGTCGCGATCGAAGGCGCGATCGCCACGCCTGTGCAGCCCTGCCGTCGAGATGATTGCGACACGGCGCTCCGCCAGCGGCGGCCCCGCCACCAGTGGCGTGTCGTCATAGGTCGGACACTTCACGCGGTCGGGGCTGAGGTGGCGCGCCTCGACCTCGGGCAGTTCGCTGAGGCGCCGGACCACGATCAGCCCTCGACGACTTTCCTGAGAGCGGCGAGGGTTCCCGCCACCGGCGGCCGATGGGTGTAGTCGGGATCGGCTTCGACCGAACGCACGATGCCCTGGGCATCGATCACGAAGCGCGCCGGCACCGGCAGGACCCAGGCGGGATCGCCGTTGCGCAGCGCGAGGTCGTTGCCGAAGCCGAGATAGACCTGCTTCAGATCCTCCGGCAGCGCGAAGGTGAGGCCGAACGCCGTCGACACTTTGCTCTTCTCGTCCCACAGGATCGGGAAGGCGAGCTTCTGCGCCTCGGCCATGGTCGCGATCGCCGGCGGCAGTTGCGGCGAGATCACGACCAGCGAGCCGCCGGGTGCGGTGATATCCTGGTAGATCGTCTGCAGAGCGTCCAGCTCATGCCTGCAATAGGGTCACCAGGCCCCACGGAAGAAGGAGAGGACCATTGGCCCGCCGGCCAGCAGCTCCGCCGAATCGACCCGGCGGCCGTCGTAATTCTCGAGCTCGAAGGCGGGCGCAGGCGCACCGACCTTGACGATGCGATCCAGGATGCCGGAGCGGCGCAGATCCTCCGTCGCACGATGCATGATCGCCTGGCGCTCCGCCGGGATGCGGGTCGCGGCGCCGGCACGGGTGGCGGCGAGATTCTCTTCGAGCGACATGGCGGGCTCCTTTTCGATGCCCTGCCAAAGCAGCACGATTCCGGAGCGCTCGCCACAGAGAGTTGAAGGCCGGCCGCTAGGCGGGACGGGCCCGGACCTCTAGACTGGGCGCCGTCATGGCCGCCGATATCAGCGTACCTGCCGCTTCCGCCCGGTCCGAGCGCCGCCGCTGGGTGCCGACGCTCGGCCTGTCGTGGCGGGTGCTGAGCCTGGTGGTGGTCGCGGTGATGATCGCCGAGGTGCTGCTCTTCCTGCCGTCGCTCGCGCGCTTTCGCCTCGCCTACATGGAACAGCTGATCGAGAGCGGCACCCTGGCGGCGCTGGCGCTCGATGCCACGCCCGACAACATGGTGACCGAGGACGTCAAGCGCGCGCTGCTCAACAACGCGCGGGTCGATGCCGTCGTGGTGGTCGAGAAGAACCGCGCCAAGCGCGCGCTGCTCAACATTCCGCCCAGTCCCGAGATGCAGACCTTCAACCTGACCGATCGCGGCGAACTCGGCCTGATCTGGGATGCGCTGGTGGCGATGACGCGCGACGGCGCCCACTACATGCGGGTCGGCGGCGAATCGATGCGGCTGCCCAACGCCATGGTCTGGATCGTGATCGACGAGCTGCCGATGCGGCTGGCCATGTATCGCTACGCCGGCACCGTGCTGGCGCTGTCGGTGATGGTGGCGATGTTCACCGCGGCCCTGCTCTGGCTGGCGCTGCACTGGCTGCTGGTGCGGCCGCTGCAGAACCTCGCCGGCGACATGACGGCATTCCGCCGCGCCCCCGAAGGGCCCGGCCCCGAGCGGCCGCCGACCCAGCGCCAGGACGAGCTCGGCGTCGTCGATCGCGAGTTCCAGAACCTGCAGCGCGAGCTGCGCGCCTCGCTGCGGCAGAAGTCGCGCCTGGCCGAAGTGGGTGCGGCCTCCAACAAGATCAACCACGATCTGCGCAACATGCTGTCGACGGCGCGCCTCTTGTCCGACCGGCTGGCGCGCAGCGACGACGAGCGCACGCGCGCGCTGGCGCCGACCATCCTCAACACCATCGACCGCGCCGCCCGGCTGGCCAGCGACGCGCTCGAATATGTCCGCGACCGGCCGACCCCGCGCATGGAGGCGTTCGACCTCTCCGACCTGGTCGACGAGGTCGGCGTGGCGCTGCAGGAGGCGGGCGAGGATCGCGATCCCAACCTGCTGCGCGACTGGCGCGACGAGATCGCGGGCGAATGCCGGATCACCGCCGATCGCGACCTGCTCTATCGCGTCATGGTCAATCTCGGGCGCAATGCCTTCGATGCCGGGGCCACCGAAGTAAGCGTGCGTGCCCGCGCCCGCGGCAACCTGATGTCGATCGACATCACCGACAACGGTCCGGGCGTGCCGCCCGCCGTCGCCTCGCAGCTGTTCCGGCCGTTCACCACCGGTGGGCGCGCCAGCGGCACCGGTCTTGGTCTCGCCATCGCCCGCGACCTGGTGCGCGCGCATGGCGGCGACATCGCCCTGATGGACTCCAGCGACCGCGGCTCGACCTTCCGCTTCACGCTGCCGCTTTAGGGGCGCACTACCTCATCCTGAGGAGCGCCGCGAAGCGGCGCGTCTCGAAGGATGGACTACAGGCGAGGTGCGCGTTGCCCACCCTTCGAGACGCCACGCTTCGCGTGGCTCCTCAGGGTGAGGATTAGTGACTTCCGGCGTCACCGGAACGACTACGACGTCGCCGACTTCAGCTTCGCCGTGAAGGTGCGGATGCGCTGGGCGTTGGCGCCGAGGTCGGCGCGGCCGAGGCGGCTCTTCGAGCGGATGTCGATGCGGCTGCCCGCACCCTCGGGCCGGATGCGCACCACGATGTCGTCGCGCAGGCCGAACCAGCTCGACGTATCGATCGCTTCGATGCGCCCGTCGGCGGGCACGCGCGCCACCACTTCCCAGCCCATCGCCATCGCCACCGCGTCCACTCTCTTGAAGGCTTCGGCGGGCGCAAGGTCGAGGACGATCGGCGCGATGTCGGGATAGGCCTCGTGCTGCTGGTCGGCGACAGCCTTGCCGGGATAGGCGGCCGGCGTCACCGCATCGCTGCGCATCTGCAGGGTGGTGACCATCGGCGGCGGATCGGCGGTGTCGGTCGACACATCGTTGATGCGCGCCGCGCCGACGGCCTGCAGGAACAGCATCAGCGGCGCCCAGGCCGCCGCGCCGCCGATCGCCAGCCCGAGGAGCGCCGCCACGAAGCCGCGACGGCGCTCGCCCGGCCGCGTCGGCACGATCGTCGCCAGCGCCAGCGCGATCGCCGCACAGGCGACGTAGAAGCCGTAACGGAACAGGCCGATGACGATGTCGACGTCGATGCCCAAAAAGCGATGCAGCGGTCCCGACACGGCGACGATCAACGCGCCCACGCACGCCGCGATGAAGGCGAGGCGCGCAAGCCGGTGGCTGATCGGGTTGGTGGGCCGAAATAGCAAGCCGGGCTCCTTGTCATGATATGGTAACCGCGAAAGCCATTTGATGCACGACAGCGAGGACATACCGGGAACCGGGCAGCGAACCCGGCGGCGCGCGATGCTGGCCGGCGCGGGCGCGATCGTGCTGTGGGGTGCACTCGCCACGCTCTCGGTGATCGCAGGTCCGGTGCCGGCCTTCCAGATGGTGGCGATGACCTTCGCCATCGGTGCCAGCCTCGGCATCGTCCGTGCACGGAGGCGCGGTCTTGGCTGGCGTGACCTCGTACGCTGGCCCGCTCCCGTCTGGCTGACCGGCGTCGGCGGCCTGTTCGGCTACCACGCCCTCTATTTTGCCGCCTTGCAGCTGGCGCCGCCAGCCGAGGCGAACCTCATCAACTATCTCTGGCCGCTGCTGATCGTCCTCTTGTCGGCGCCGCTCGCCGGCGAGCGCCTGGGCTGGCCGCATCTCGTGGGCGCGCTGCTGGGTTTTGCCGGCGTCGCTCTGCTGGCGTTCGGCCGCGGCATCGACTTCGCCGGCAGCTACATGCTGGGCTACGCGCTGGCACTCGGCTGTGCCGTCGTCTGGTCGCTCTACTCGGTGCTGTCGCGCCGCTTTGGCGAAACACCAACCGACGCGATCGCCGCCTTCTGCGCCGTGGCCTCGCTGCTCTCGCTTGGCTGTCATCTCTTGTTCGAGCGCACCGTCTGGCCTGCCTCGCCGGTCGCCTGGCTCGCGGTGCTGGCGCTCGGCATCGGTCCGACCGGCGGCGCCTTCTATCTCTGGGATCACGCCGTGAAGCACGGCGACATCCGTGCCCTCGGCGCGCTCAGCTACGCCGCCCCCGTGCTCTCGACCGGCCTGCTCATCCTCTGCGGCCTCGCCCAGCCGACCGGTGCGCTGCTGATCGCCGCGTTGCTCGTGACCGTCGGCGCCGTGCTCGCCTCGCGCGAGATGTGGAAGCGCTGATTACGCATACTGTCATCCCGAGCGCAGCGAGGGATCCTTAACTGCGGCCGTACAAGGATCCCTCGCTGCGCTCGGGATGACAGTCTGCACTTAAGTGTCGGAAGTGATGACAGGAGTGCACAGGGACAGGCTGTGCGCCGAGGGCGTCGGGGCCGCGCGCAGCGCAGTCTTTCACTGTCGTTCTGACGGCTCCCAGCCTGGCGGCGCGAGCTCGAAGGCTTCGAACTGGAACGCCGGCGCCACCGTGCAGCCGACCAGGGTCCAGTGGCCGAGCGAGCGGGCGGCTTGCCAGACGGCCCTCGGGACCACGGCCTGCGGCAGTTCGCCGAGTTCGAAGTCGGTGCCAAGCCGCAAGTGACGCACGAATTTGCCGTCGGCGCTCAGCGACAGTTCGAGCGGGGCGCCGGCATAGTGATGCCAGACCTCGTCGGCATCGACCTTGTGCCAGTGCGAGCGCTCGTCTGCCTTCAACAGGAAATAGATCGCGGTGGACTCCGCGACCCGGAACATCTCGCGATAGTGGCCGCCTTCGGGATGAGGCTGCAGCCCGAGGCGGGCGATGATCTCGTCGGCCGTCACGCGGGTGGCGGCACCGTCGCCTTGATCGACGGGGTCCTGGACACCGTAGCCAGCCACTTGGCGAGCCGCGGCCGCTTGGCGCGCCAGTCGTGCTGGGCGAAGCGGAAGTCGAGATAACCCAGCGCGCAGACCACCGACACCGTGCCGATCGTGAGCTTGCCCTTCAGCGACTTGCTCTCGGCTTCGAGCGCGTCGAGCACGCCGTCGATCTTCTTCATCTGGCCCTTGCTCCACTCGGGCCAGCGCTTGTCCTCGGGCCGCAGGAAGCCCTCGTAGCGCGCGAGCAATGCGGCATCGAGCAGCCCGTCGGCCATCGCCTGCAGCCGGAGCGCCACCCAGCGTTCGCGGCCCTTGCGCGGGAACAGCTTGCGACCCTTGTGGTGGCTGTCGAGATACTCGCAGATCACCGGCGAGTCGAAGAGATCGATGCCCTTGACCGCGAGCGCCGGGATCTTGCCGATTGGATTGTGCTTGTCGACGTCGGCGTTGGGCGCGACCGGCGTCAGTGCGGCATTCACCATCTCGATCTTCTTGTCGAGCTTGGTCTCGAGGGCAACGATGCGGACCTTGCGCGCGTAGGGCGACGAGGGCGAGTAGTAGAGGGTCATCTTGGCCATGGTCTCGTCTCCTGTCGTGCCGTCAGGCGGCGACGGTATGAGGGATCTCGGTATCGTTCAGCCGTACCTTGTGCGCGACGTCGATCAGCTGCTGCCATGTCGTGCCGTCGATCGGCACGCCGTTCTTCTCGCGGTCGATCCGGCGCGCGCGTTCGGGTTCGCCCGGCGCCAGCACTTCGGGCACGCCCGGCCTGGGCTTGGCCGACTTCACCCAGGTGATGAAGGTCTCGACCTCTTCCTCGAACGCCGCGGTGCCGCCCATCGCCGATGGATCGATGATGATCGACAGCATGTTGTTCACGATGTCGGTGCCGTCCTTGATGGTCTTGGGCGAGTGCGTCAGGCCGCCGGTCAGCGCGCCCGCCAGCAGGTCGCAGATCACCGCGAGGCCGCCGCCCTTGTGCAGGCCGAACGGCAGGATGGCGCCGAACGGCGGGTTGTACATCACGCCGGGCTCGGTGGTGTCGACGCCGGCCGCATCGATCAGCAGGCCGGGGTCCATCTGCACCTTCTTGTTGTTGGCGACCCGGACCTTGCCCATCGCCACCTGGCTGGTGGCGAAGTCGAGCACGATCGGCTCCTTGCCCTTGCGCGGCACGGCGGTGCAGTAGGGGTTGGTCGAGTAGCGCGGCTCGGCAGCGCCGAACGGCGCCACCAGCGACTTGTGACCGTGCACGTTCACCCAGTGCGTGCTCACCATGCCGGCGCGCGCGCACTGCTCGGCCCAGTGTCCGATGCGTCCGATGTGATGCGAGTTGGTGAGGCCGACCACGCACACGCCGTGCTTTTTCGCGCGCTCGATGCCGATATCCATCGCTTCCTTGGCGATCACCTGGCCGTAGCCGGTGCCGCCATCGATCACAATTACGGCGCCATTGTCCTTGATGATCTTTGCATGATGGTTACGGACGCAGCGGCCGGTGGTCGTATTCTGTATATAAGCCGGCATCATGCCGACACCGTGGCTGTCGTGGCCGAACAGGTTGGCCATCACCAGATGGTCTGCCACCAGCTTGGCCTCTTCGGCCGAGCTGCCGTCGGCCCGGCAGATCGCCATGGTGAAAGCATGCAGCCGGTCGGGCTTGACCCGCACTTCACCCACGCCCGTCTTGCCGCCTGCCATGCCGATACCCCCATTACGCTGTCGGGAGGCAAGGTTCCGCGCCACCCCGGCCCTGTCAACCAAGACGCTCCGCAGGGCGCCATGGTAGGAAAAACCCCATGAATTTGGGGGTCGTTCGCCACCTATCTCTTCTGCTGGTCCTTCTGCTGCCCTGGGCCGGCGGAATGGCGCTTGCCCCGATGGCGGGTGCCCAAGCTCAGACGCCGCCAGCGCTGCCTTTTGCCCAACTGGTCGACACCTGGACCCGCACGCTGGACCGGATCGCCGGCCGCATCGACCAGCCGACCCTGCAGCGCGTCGAGATCGATGCGCTGCGCGAGCAGGCGACCGACGTGCGGGCGGCAGCGACCGCCTCGGCCGCCCTTGCCCGCGGCGATCTCACGGACACCAGGCGCCTGCTGGCGCCGCTCGAACCCAAGGCGGCGACCGACAAGCCCGCACCCGACCAGCCGCCCGAGAGCGACGCGGTCAAGGCCGAACGCCAGCGTCTGGTCGACCAGGCGGCGACCAGCGAGGGCCGGGTCAAGCAGTGCGAGGTCATCGTCGTGCGCGCCGACCAGCTGCTCGAGCGCCTGAACAGACTGCGCAACCAGCTGGTGATCGAGAACCTGCTGCATCGCAACAACTCGCCGCTGTCGAGCGCGGTCTGGTCGAAGCTGCGGCCCGAGTTCGCCGCCGCGACCCACACGCTCGCCGGGGCCTTCGACCTGTGGCGGCGCAACGGGTTGGCGGCGCTGCAGTCGGGCGATCAGGACCTCACACCGCTCGCCGTGTGGGCGGTGCTGACGATCGGCCTGTGGTGGGTGGCGCGCCTGCTGCGCCGCCGCTTCGGCAGCGAGGAAGGCGCCGAGCCCGGCAGCCGGCCCGGCCAGCGCGATCGCACCATCGCCGCGGCGATCGACGGCGTCGGCCTGGTGCTGGTGCCGATCCTGGCAGTCTGGCTGGTCGGCCGCCTGCTCGCCGCCAGTGAACCGCCGCCGCCGATCGACCATCTGCTGCCGGCGCTGATCGTACGCTCGATCACCTTCCTGCTGGTGGTCGGCCTCACCGCGACGGCGCTGGCGCCCGACCGCCCGGTATGGCGGGTGCTGCCCTTCACCGATGCCAGTGCGCAGACCCTCTCGTCGGCACTGCGCCGGCTGATGGCGATCGGCCTCATCGTCGACTTCCTCTATCTCGCGCTGACGATGGGCGGCGGTCCGGAGTCCTCGGGGCGCGAGGCGCTGGCCGGCGTCGGCGCCGCGATCCTGGCCACCACGGTGGCGCTGCTCACGCTCCCCGCACTGTCGAGCAAGGCATGGCAGGCCGAGCGACCCGAAGGCTCTCCCCTGCCGCCGGTGATCGGCGGCACCTGGTGGTCGCTGACGCGGGCGCTGCTGGCGGTCGTCGTGATGTCGTCGATCGTGCTGGCGCTGCTGGGCTTTGCATCGCTGGCCGCGCACATCCATTCCGCCGTCGCCTCGAGTTGCCTGCTGGTTGCCCTGGCCCTCCTTGCCCACCGCCTGGTGGCCGATGTGCTCGACGCCATGGCGGCGGCGGAAACCCCGACCGGCCGCTGGGCCCGCCGCCGGCTGGGCCTCGCGGCCGAAGCGCCGTTGCGCGGCCAGCTGATCGTGCTGCTGCTGTTCGACCTGGTGCTGATCGTGGTCCTGGGCATCGCCATTCCCGCCGCCTGGGGCGTCGACATGGACGCCATCCTGCACGGTTTCGGCAACCTGCTGCACGGCGTGCGGGTCGGCGGCGTCTGGATCTCGCTCGAGGATATCGGCACCGCGATCGCGGCCTTCGTCATCTGCCTGGTGCTGGCGCGGCTGGTGCGCAACGTCGTGCGCGACCGGGTGATGCCGACCATCGACGCGCCGCTGCCGGTGCGCCAGTCGATCGACGCCGCGCTCAACTATGCCGGCGTCATGGTCGCCATCCTGATCGGCGTCGGCGCGCTCGGCATCGACTTCACCAACCTGGCGATCGTGCTGGGCGCGCTCTCGGTCGGCATCGGCCTTGGCCTGCAGAACATCGCCAACAACGTGATCTCGGGCGTGATCATGCTGATGGAGCGGCCGGTCAAGGCGGGCGACTGGGTGTCGGTCAACGGCCATGAGGGCTTCGTGCGCCGCATCAACATCCGCGCCACCGAGATCGAGACCTTCCAGCGCACGCACGTGATCGTGCCCAACAGCCTGTTTCTGCAGAACCCGGTGATCAACCGCACCTATTCCGACACGTCGAGCCGCATCGAGATCCCGATCACCGTCGGCCTCGGCACCGACGTGGCCAAGATGGAGACGATCCTGCGCGAGGCGGCGCTCGGCCATCCGCGCATCCTCAGGGTGCCGGCGCCGATCGTGCGCTTCCCGCGCATCACCATGAGCGGCCTCGACTTCGAGCTGATGGTCTTCGTCGGCCATCTCGAGGACCGGCTGGTCGTCACCAACGATCTCAACAAGACGATCCTCGCACGGCTGATCGAGGACAAGATCGTCGATCCCAATCCCGCGGCGCAGGTCGCGCTGCGCGGCCTCGACCGAACTCGCCGCCGCCCTGCAGGCCGCCAAAGATGCCAGGCCCGATGCCGCCGCGCCGCCGACGAGGTGAGCCGCCGCGCCGGCGCTGGCCCACCGCGCTGCTGGCGGTGGCCGGCATGCTGATGGGCACGGTGCTGTGGGCCTATGCTCCAGACCTGCCAGCCGAGGCGCTGACGCAACGCTATGCCACGGCACAGTCGACTTTCATCGATGTCGGCGGCGTGCGCACGCACCTGCGCGATAGCGGCGCTCCTCCCGGCAATCCCGATGCGATCCCGCTGGTGCTGCTCCACGGCTCGCTCGAATCGCTCGACGTCTGGGACGGCTGGGTGCAGCAGCTCAGCGGCCGCGCGCGGGTGATCACCGTCGACCTGCCGGGCCACGGCCTCACCGGCACCTGGGCGCGCGACGAGTACACGATCGATGCCTACGCCGACTTCGTCGAGGTGCTGGCCGACACCTTGCGCCTCGACCGCTTCGCGCTGGGCGGCCATTCGATGGGCGGCGCGGTGGCGTGGAGCTTCGCCTCGACTCGACCGGAGAGGGTGAGCCAGCTCATCCTGGTCGATTCGTCGGGCTTCCCCGGCACCGGCAAGGTGCCGCTGTCGGTTCGCCTGGCGCGCCTGCCGGTGATCGGCGGCATCGGCATCTACTTCAAGCCCGACAGCCACGCGCGCGAGACCCTGCTCGACGTCTACGCCGATCCGGCGATGGTGACGCCCGAGCGGGTGAAGCGCTACGCCGAGCTGCAGCGCTTTCCCGGCAACCGCCACGCCACCGTGCTGCGGGTGCGCACCCAGGAGCCGCTCGATCCCTCGCCGCTGAAGCGCCTCGACGTGCCGACGCTCATCCTGTGGGGCGCCAAGGACAAGTGGCTGCCGCCGGCCGATGCGTTCCGCTTCCAGAGCGACATCAAGGGCGCGAAGCTCGAGGTCTTCTCGGGCCTGGGCCACAATCCGATGGAGGAAGACCCGGTCGCGACCGCAGCGGCGGTCGATGCCTTCCTGCCGCGCGCGCTCGCTCCGCGGCCCGAGCCGCCGGTGCCCGTCGCCCCCAACGATGCTGCCACCAGCGGCCAGGTGCGCCCGGCCAGCGAGCCGGAGAAGGACTAGTAATTTACCAAAGTAGCGCTGAGAAGCATGACTGCGCTGCGCGCGGCCATGAAAGCCTACGACTACATTCCCAACCTCATCCTTGTAAGTCATCGAGGCGCTCGGGGAGTAGAGTCTGCGTTGCGGTGCCGGAGGGTAGATCGTCTCATCCAAGGGTGGTTGAACCCGTTCCTCAGCGTGGTCGCCCTCCGGTCGTTCCAGTGAACCCGAACAGTCGCCTGGGCCGGTCCGCGAGCCCGCTTTCGCAAGGAAGGGTCGCCATGGAACAGATCAGCGTTGTCGGCATCGACGTATCGAAGGATCGTTTGGACGTTCATGTCTTGCCTGAGGGAGAGGCCTGGTCGGTGTCTCGCGATGGTGAGGGGCTTGGTGAACTGTGCCGGCGGCTCGGCGGTACGGCGCGTCTGGTCGCCCTCGAGGCAACCGGCGGATACGAGACCATCGTCGCGGCCACCCTGTCGAGCGAAGGCGTGCCGGTAGTCGTGGTCAACCCGGCCCAGGTCCGCAACTTCGCCAACGCTCTTGGACAGCGCGCCAAGACCGATCCGATCGATGCCCGGGTAATCGCCCGCTTTGCCGAGGCGACGCAACCGGAGATCCGTCCCTTGCCCGATCGGGCGACCCGCCTGCTGGCCGATCTGGTGGCCCGTCGCCGCCAGATCGTCGAGATGATCGTGGCCGAGCGCCAACGCCTGCACCGCACCGAGCCGCCGCGGGTGCGCAAGAGCATCGAGCGGTTGTTGAAGGCGCTGGAGAAGGAACTTGCCAGCCTCGACCACGACATCGACGACAGCGTGCGCAGCTCGCCGGTGTGGCGCGAGAAGGAAGACCTGATGACATCCGTTCCAAGCGTGGGGCCGATCATCGCCAGAACCATATTGGCCGAACTGCCCGAGTTGGGCACGCTCGACCACAAGCGGATCGCGGCCCTTGTCGGCCTCGCTCCCTTCACCCGCCAGTCCGGCGCTTGGAAGGGCAAGGCCTCGATCGGCGGTGGGCGCAGCGCCGTGCGCACTGCACTCTTCATGGGAGCCCAGGGTGCCAAGCGCTGGAACCCGGCGTTGAAGGCCTTCTATGAACGCCTCATCGCTGCCGGCAAGCCCAAGATGGTCGCCACCATCGCCGTCGCCCGCAAGCTGCTCACTATCCTCAACGCCATCCTCAGAGACAAAACGCCATGGCAAAACGCTTGACCTCAGACACAGTCGCTGAGGAGCGCGCAGCGCGTCTCGAAGGATGGGAACGAGCACCATGCCTGTTGCCCATCCTTGTTGCCCATCCTTCGAGACGCCGCGCTGCGCGCGGCTCCTCAGGATGAGGTTGGGCGTGGAGACCTCCCGTTAAAAAACGGGAATTTAACGGGACCGATTCCGGAAACTCAGTTGTTTCAATAACTTGGGCGGCGGCTCCTGCGCCCTAAACGGAAGATAAACGCGCCACGCTCGATCTGCCCCACCGTGCAGCGTCTCCCGTGACCCCCGCGCTTCGGCTCTCGAGCCTGGGTCCGGGTCCCCGCAAGGGTTATTGCGTATTCCGCACTGATTGTCAAGCTCTCTCGCATGCGACGCAAGACTGCGCTGCGCGCGGCCATGATCCTTACCGGAGCGCGCACCCTGTCATCCCGAGCGTAGCGAGGGATCCTTAACTTCGGCCGAACAAGGATCCCTCGCTGCGCTCGGGATGACAACGGTTGCTGAACGACGGAAGTGACGCCCTAACTTTCCAGCAGCGCCGTCACCGCCGCGTTGATGAACGCCGTCTCCTCGGGGAGGCCGCGCGGGTTGCCGGCGCGGTGGCCCCAGACGGAGGGGATCTCGAGCAGCTTCGCACCCTGGAGATGCGGCAGCTCGGCGCGGTTGTCGTCGGTCTGGAAGTAGAGATCGGTGGCCGAGGGCATCAGCAGGACTTGCGCCTTGATGCCGGCGAGCGCCATCTCGAGATCGCCGCGGTAGAGATCGTTGGCGGAGATGTCGCCCATCTGCCAGGTCGCCAGCTGGGCCAGCAGGTCACGGCTGTCGCGGCGCAGGAAGTTGGCCTCCCACGAGCGCACGAGGAAATCCTCGAGGCTGGTGAAGCCCTGGCCGCGCCACATCTCGCGGCGATAGAAGGTCTGGCTGAGCGCCCAGCCGGCATAGATGCGGCCCATGGCGCGCAAGCCCTCCTCCGGCGTGCGCGCCGCCTGCAGGGCCGTGCGCACGCCTTCGAGGAAGACAAAGTTATGCGGCGCGGTGCGGGCCGAGCCGCAGTTCACGACGATGCGCTCGACCGAGGCGCCGAACAGGGCGGCCCAGTGATAGGCCTGCTGGGCGCCCATCGACCAGCCGTAGACCATCTTCACCTTTTCCACGCCAAACAGCTCGTTCATCAGGCGGCGCTGTTGGGTGACGTTGTCGAAGGTGGTGACCAGCGGGAATTCACCGGCGTAGTTCGACGGCGAGGTCGACAGGCCGTTGGTGAACATGTTCGGGATGACGATGAAGTAGCGCGACGGGTCGAGGCAGTTCTGCACGTCGACCAGCCATTCGATGTCGGTGTGGTGGGCGCTGTAGCTCGTCGGATAGACGATCACATTGTCGCGTTTGGCCGACAGCGTGCCGAAGGTCTTGTAGACGATCTTTGCGTCGCGGAGCGTGCCGCCGCGCTGCAGCAGCACGTCGCCGCACTCGAAGGTTCCTTCCGATGTTTTCATCGGAGCGCGCCATGATCATGACTGCGCTGCGCGCGGCCATGATCCTTTCCAATGACGAGCAACCATTGGCACTCAGGCCGACCTGACCGCACAACCCTCATCCTGAGGAGCGCCGCGAAGCGGCGCGTCTCGAATCGGGCGAAGTAGTCTTCGCCCTTTGATGGGCACGCGCACCCTGTCCGTTGCCCATCCTTCGAGACGGCCCTGCGGGCCTCCTCAGGATGAGGGTGGGTGTGTGGTCACAGGCTTTCATGGCCGCGCGCAGCGCAGTCATGCTCATGTGAGAATCCCGATGATCTCGCGCTGGACCTGGATGTAGCCTTTGGCGACGTATTTGAGATGCGGGCGGAGATACTGGTGGGCTTCGGGGAGATTGTGGAAGGCGATGTTGGGCAGGAGGTGGTGCTCGGCATGGAATGGCAGGTTCCACATCAGGAAGCGCACGATCGGGTTGCTCAACGTGGTGCGCGTGTTGGCGAAGCCGTCGTCGCTGTTGGGGCAGAGCGTGTGCTCGCTGAGAAGATAGAGCCGCAGCAGCGGCGAGCCGATCGCCAGAGGCAGCAGCCAGACCCACAGCACCGCGGTCGTCTGCAGCGCAATCGAGCCGGCGAGTAGCACGGCGTAGAAGGCCAGAAGATAGCGTCCCCAGCGGCGCGCCTCGCTCCAGCCCGAGGGGTGGATGTAGTCGACGTCGCCCTTGAAGCCGAAGGGAAAGAGCAGGATGTCGCGCGTGCGCAGGATAAAGAACGGGATCGAGCTGACGCGAAACAGGTAGTTGCCCCACGTGCGCGGCGTGCCCGAGGTGATGAGCTCGGGATCGCGCGCGGGATCCTGGGTGTAGCGGTGATGGGCCATGTGATAGTGGCGGTAGAAACCGGCGTTGTTCAGGATCGCCGCGCCTGCGAAGAAGGCCAGGATGTCGGCCAGCCGGCGCGTCCTGAACGAGCCATAGTGCACCGACTCGTGCATGGCGCCGAACAGCGCATTGACGAACACCGCCTGCGCCAGCAGCGGCAGCACCACCCACCAGGTGCCGCGCGTCACCAGGATCGCCCAACCGCCCAGCACCAGCAACGCGACGTGCGCCGCCGTCTGCTTCGCGCCCGCCCAATCCGAGCGCGTGTAGAGACGCTTCAGCACATCGGCCGGCACGACCCGCATCTGGCGGGCACGTTGCCCGGTTACGGTGTAAGCGGCGCCCACAACGTCTCGCGGTAGGATTTCTCGACCATTTTCTCGCGCTCCTGTTTCTCCTGCTCGCTCATGCCGAGCTGGTCGCCGACCATGCGGCCGATCGAGGGGAACGTCTCCTTGGCCACGGCATACTCGCCGCTCCACAGCTTCGAGCGGAACAGCGCCTTGGCGCAATGGAGATAGGCCTGGCGCACCGTGATCACGATGGCGCATTTGGGCGCCTTGCCCTGGACCGCCATCGAGGCCAGCAGCTCGGCGTCGACCGAAAGCCTGGCCGTGCCCGACAGCCGCACCGTCTCGGCGATGCCCGGCAGCAGGAAGATCATCGCGATCTCCGGGTTCTCCAGCAGGTTCTTCAGCGTATCGAGCCGGTTGTTGCCCGGCCGGTCGGCCAGCGCGACCGTGTGCTCGTCGATCACCTTGAACGAGCCCGGCGGATCGCCGCGCGGGGTGACGTCCTGCTTGCCCGACGCATCGGCGGTCGAGACCATGCAGATTGGCGCGAGACCGATGAAGCGCGCCATGTGGACGTCGATGCGGCCGATATCCTTCAGCGCCGCGCCCTTGCTGACCGGGCCGTAGGAGGCGACCAGCTCGGCCGCGCCAGCGGCGTCGAGAACGGCGGGGCTCTTAAGAAGAACGGAATCGGGCATGAATGTGTCCTCCAGATCGGTTCAAAACCTAGCACAACGGGGGCCAAAGGGCCGCAACCCCGCCCGAAGACGGGGCGTTGGCAGGGGAAGAACCCGCCAACCGAGGAGAGCGCCATGAGCGACTACAACAACCCCAACGAATTCGACAAATACGGCAACCCGATCCCGGGTACCTCCCGGCCGTTCGTCTACGAACCGGCCGAGGGCACCGGCCGCGCGCCCTATGTACTGTTGGGCATCCTGGTGCTGCTCGGCATCGTGGGCGGCGCGATGTATTTCAACGGCGGCCACCGCACGGCCAGCAACGTCGCCTCCGCCCCGCCGGCGATCACCGACACCACGACGACCCCGGCACCGATGCCGCCGTCGGCCCCGATGACCGGCCCGGCGAGCACGACCCCGACCCCGGCGCCGACCGCCACCCCGGCCCCGGCCGGGCCGTCGTCGACCGACAAGCAGTAGCTATCCCGGACGTCAGCAAGAGCCCGGCTGCGGGGAGACCCGTGGCCGGGCTTTTTGCTGTCAAGAGTCTCACCTTTGTCTCACCCCGGTGAGACACCTGAAATGCTGCTGGAGCAATATTTCAGGCGATTCGTCTCAGAATCTCACCACCCCCTGCGCAATTTTATCGCGCGAATTTGAGCGGCCGCCCTTCGCCCCGACCGCTCCCGTGTCATCCCGAGCGTCAGCGAGGGATCCTTGAAAGCGCGCCCTCGCGAGGAATCGCCTGGAACGCTGCAGCCACGGCAACGAAGCCCATTCCTCGCGAAATTCGCGAAATTCGCGAAGTTCGCGAATCTCGCGAGGTCGAAAAACGCAGAGGATTGCCTGAAATGTCGGCCCGCTTGAAAGGGAGGCCCATCCTCCGGAATTGCAGGAAATTCCTGAGACCTCGGCAAGCGCGGCGGTGCCATGGTCGGGGGGAACAGGATCATTGCGCTAGTATAGCGATTATCGCAACATAGCGCAAGAAGAATCTCCGCCCGTGATCACGCCCCCAATGTCATCCCCCGCGCCCGTAGAGTCATTCGTCGTCATCTTCTGTCGCATCGTCTCCGGCCTCGTCGTCGATGCCCATCAAACCTAACAGTCCTCCTGCAGAGCTAACCGATTCGGGAGCCTTCCGCTCCTCCGGTTTTGGTGTCGGTAGTTCGGTAGCAGCGAAGCAGGGCCCTCCGACTACTTTGTCGAGGGCCGTTTCTAGTTCAGGTTCCATCGCCAGCGTTGCTTCCAGAACCCAAAGCAATTCCAGAAATTCGTCGCTCAGTCTCGCCGTCCAGTGCTCAGCGTGGATATCGTCGAGCGGCGAGGATTTCTTACCCGCCCGCTTCTTCATTCGGTAGCCGAGCCACGACTGCACGACCTTGAGACCTGATACCTCGAACTCCCAAACACTAGGCGTGACCGGACCGAAACGGCCATCGCCCACAGCAATTACCTGCTCGGCGGGACTGTAGCTGTATTCAGCAGGATAGTGTGCGGCGTGAGAAGAGATTCCTTTGATCGTCGTCGCGTTACCTGTTGCCCTCTGCCTCTTTCACCTTCTGCTCCAGCATCGCCGGGAACGGCGATTAATAGCGCCGGCCGTTAGTAAAGGCGGCTTTCGTAGCTTGGTGGCTGCGAGGTCGTGAGTTGAAGGGAATTCCCTGATAATATGTTGGAAATCAACGAGTTATTGATTATTAGATGCGACTTTAACTTGAAAGAGCGACTTTAATTTGTACTTGCGACTTTTATATTAAAGTCGCACCTTCACTTAAATGCAGGAACTACTTCGCGAGCAACTCCTGAACCATCCCGCCGGCGTCAGGGTGGACGCCGTCCTGGGTGACTCGATTTTCGAAGTCATCGCTGACGCCAGGGATTTGCGCCAGCTTCGGGCCAAGTTGATGGAAATGGCCCAAATCATCCAGGTCGACATCAAGCGACGGGTGATCCTGGTGCTCGACGATCCCCGGATCAGCCGGCATCGGCTCGAAGCCGAATGGCATCAAGCGGCCGCAATCATGCGACCCGAAATCTTCCGACGATTTAGCCTGGTGCTCTGGGCGCGCGGCACCATCGACGCTCAATTCGGCGAAATCAGCAGCCAAGAGCGCGACGCTGTTGAGCAACTCGTGCAGATGCACGACGGAGAGCGTTCACGCAGACTGTCGTTCGGCGCCTCCAGAAGGCCGGAGGCATTCTACGAAATCCTGCGTGTCCTTCTCATTCTCTGGTTCAGGCGAAACGGGCCAGTGACGTCGGCGACTCTGATGGCGATGGCAGGCTGTAGCTATCCTACACTTGCAACGGCTCTTCGAAAACTCGAACCCTGTCTAAAACGCCAAAGCGACCGACGAATCGAACTCAGCAAATTTCCACGCGACGCATGGTTCGAACTCGTCTCGCTCTCGGAAAAGGTAAGGTCACCCCGTCGATATGTAGACCGCTCGAGCAAACACCGCTCTCCCGAGTCCATGATCAGGCGCTTGATGGAACTCAAGCGAGACGACATAGCCGTTGGAGGAGTTCTGGGAGCGCGACACCATCTTCCAAAGCTCGACCTGGTCGGTACGCCTCGCCTCGATCTGACAGTCTGTTTTCTGAACCAGGGCCCCCCGGAAGCTTTCATCAGGCATCTCGACGCTGCCCTCGTGCCGGCGGAGAGGAATGAACCGCCTCAAGTCGTCGTACATACCGTGATTCGCAAAGACAGTCTCTTCGAGCGCGACGATACCGGGCACCTTTGGGCCGATCAGGTCGAGTGCCTCCTCGATCTTCACGAAGCACATCTCGAAGCACAGGCGCTCGAAATGCTCGACGCACTGACGCCGAAACCCTGAAGATGGTCTTGCCGAGCCTCGTCCTGACTGAAGTTGCGAAATCGATCCCCGTCGATTGCCGCTTCAACATCATCATCATCGGCAGTCTGGCGGCAGGATACCATTTCTTCCGTGACGATCCGTCGAAAGGAGTTCGCACGAAAGACGTCGACTGCGTGCTGGAGCCACATCATGCTGCAATCGCCGCAGGACGATCGATCGTCCATCAACTCCTTGCCGCGGGCTGGCAACGCCAGACCGTGGGCGATCACGTAACTCCCGGCAGTGACAAAACACCGGAAGAGAGCCTTCCCGCCGTTCGTCTATATCCACCGGGCGTCCCGCTCAATTCCGAAGATGCCTGGTTCATAGAATTCCTGACGGTCCCGCCCGCCGAAGGTTCGAGGGGCAAGCGCTGGACAAGGCTGCCGTTGAGCGATGGACACTATGCCCTCCCAAGTTTCCGCTTCCTCTCGATTAGCGCGACCGATCCGCTTCCCGCAGCCGATCTGGGCATTCGCTATGCTCGACCGGAGATGATGGCCCTGGCAAATCTTCTGGAGCATCCCGAGATCAAGCCCGAGCGCATGAAGGCCCTTTTCGCCGGTCGAGCCATAAAGCGGAGCAACAAGGACCTGGGGAGGGTACTTGCCATCGCGATACTCACCCCGGACGACTACTCAGCCTGGGTAGACCCGTGGCGAGCGGCTTTGCTCAAGAATTTTCCAACAGAGGCCGATGAGCTTGCTAAAGCGGCGGGGCGAGGTCTTCAGGCGCTTCTCGATAGCGATGAAGACCTGGACGAGGCTCTATATACATGCGCGAATGGGCTGCTTTCCTCGATGCGGGTTACGATAGATGATCTGAGAGCAGCCGGGCGGCGCTTGCTTGCTGAAGCAATTGAGCCCCTGAGTTCGCCGAGAAACTCTACTCCGCCTCCTTAACCTTCTGCTCCAGCATCGCGCGGATCGGCGCACGAGGAGTCTTGCCATTTTGGGAGCGCGCGGGCTCTCGCGCCTATGTGTTTTGGCCGCACGCGGCCAAAACACTGGAAGGCGCTGCCGCCCGCCGGCGACGCCCCAAGTCCTTCGGCTATTCGGCTTCCTTGATCTTGGCTTCGAGCATCGAGCGTATAGGGGCGTCGCTCGGCAGCAGCGCCAGCAGGGCCCGCCAGCGCTTGACGGCGGCGGGCTTGTCGCCCTGCGCGAGCGACGCGGCCCCAAGATAGAACAGCGCCAGCGCGTTGTTGGGCTCCTGACGCTCCAGCCGCTCCAGCACCGCGACGGCCTGGGCGCTGGGCGCGCCACCGGGCGGGATCTGGCGCACTTCCGCCTCGGCCCAATCCTTCAGCGGCGGGCCGTCGAGCTTCGCGATCGCATCGGCCTTGGCGAAGGCCTCGCTCGCCTTGGAGGATTCGCCCAGCACCTTGCGCGCGTTGGCCAGGCGCAGCCAGCCGTCACGGTCGCCCGGCGTGTCGCGCATCTTGGCGTCGAGCCCGTCGACCATGGCGCGGATGGTCTTCTGCCGCTCCTCGGGCGAGAGCCGGCCCATCGCCTCGACCTGGTCTGGTGTCGGTCCGGGGCTGGGCTGCGGCATGGCCCCCTTTTCAGATGCAGGGCCGCCGCCGAGGCGCGCGATCTCCGAGCGGAGCGCCGGCAGCCACGGCGCGTCAGGCGGGGATCTTGCTTCCAGCTCGCGCCAGCGTTTCAGCGCGGCCGCGGAGTCGCCGGCCTGCTGCTCGTGCAGGCCGAGATAGAAGGCGGCGCGCGGATCGTCGGGTGCCAGCTTCAGTGCCTTGCCGAAGGCCTCGACGGCGGGCTGGGTGACGACGCCCTGGGCTTCCATGGTGAGCGCCTCGCCCAGCGCCGACAGTGCGTCGGGATCGTCGGGATGCTCGGCGGCGTGCTTCTTCGTGGCGGCGATCAGCGCGGCGGGGTCATCCTGCGGCGCGGCGGAGGCGGGTGGTCTGGCCGAGGCGACGAAGGGCGCGGCGGGGAGGCCGGGATGGCCGATCTGCAGGTAGAGGCCTAATGCAAGCAGCGGCACCGCGAGGCAGAGGGCGGGCGGCAGGAACCGGTGGAAGGCGGCGGTGTCCTTCGGGGCGGCTTCCTTCGCATCCTGCTCGGCGGCAGTGAGGATGCGGCGTTCGATCTCGGTGCGCGCGGCGCGGGCGTCCGCCTCGGGCAGCGCGCCCGTCGCCTGCTCGCGCTCCAGCTCGCCGAGCTGGTCGCGATAGATCGCGAGGTCGTTGTCGAGCCGCGTCGTGCCGGGCGTACGCTGGCGCAGCAGCGGGATCAGCAGCACGCCGACGGTCGCGGTGGTGAGGAGGGCGAGGAGGAATTCGAGCATCGGCCGCTAGCCCACCCTTCGAGACGGGCCCTTCGGGCCCTCCTCAGGGTGAGGTTCCTCATCCTGAGGAGCGGCGCGCAGCGACGCGTCTCGAAGGATGCGATCCAGGCGCGCTTTCTCCACTTCGTCGAGAGGCGCCGGCGCCTGAACCGCCGGCCTCCGCCTCGCGGCGAACAGGAGGGCGGCGGCGGCGACCAGCAGGACCAGCGGCGCGCCCAGCCAGAGCAGGAGCGTGCGCGGCTTGAACGGCGGCTCGAGCAGAACGTAGTCGCCGTAGCGCGCGACCATGTAGTCCATCACCGCTTTGTCGCTGTCGCCGGCGGTCAGGCGCTCGCGCACGGCGATCCGCATGTCGTGCGCCACCTCGGCCGCGGAATCGTCGATCGACTGGTTCTGGCAGACGACGCAGCGCAGCTCGCGGCTGAGCGTGCGCGCGCGGGATTCGAGCGCGGGGTCCTTCAGCATTTCGGAGGGTTCGACTGCGAGGGCGGGGAAGCTAACGCACGCTGCTAATACGAGCAAAATTGTCATCCTGAGCGAAGCGAAGGATCCTTCGCTTCGCTCAGGATGACAGGGTGCGGGCGCCAACGGAGTGCGTCTCATTTGCCGGCCTTCAGCAGCGGCAGGATCGTCTCCTTCAAATCGCGCTCCGTGATCGGCGCGTGATAATGCAGACGGACGATGCCGTTGGCATCGATCAGGTAGGTCTCCGGCACGCCCGACAGGCCCCAGTCGAGCGAGAGCTTGCCGTCGTAATCCGTGCCCACATAGGCGAAGGGATCGCCGAGCTTCGCGAGCCAGGCGCGCGCCTCCTCGGGCTTGTTCTTCCAGGCGATGCCGATGATCGTCATCCCCTCGCGCTCCTTGAGCCGCAGCAGCAGCGGATGTTCGGCCAGGCAGGGCGTGCACCAGCTGGCGAAGAAGTTCAGCAGCACGGGCTTGCCGGTCCTGAGGAGATCGCTGGTGAGCGCCGGCTCGCCCGGCCGCAACGCGGGTGCGGCAAGCGGCGGCGCGGGGCGGTTCACCATCACCGAGCCGATCGATGCGGGATCGCGGCCGGAGAGCAGCGACCAGCCGAAGAACGCCGCCATGATGACGAGGGTCAGCAGGGGGAGGAGGTAGAGGGCGCGGGAGTTCACGAGCGTAACTACCCAAAGACCTCATCCTGAGGAGCCGCGCGTAGCGCGGCGTCTCGAAGGATGGACAACAGGCGCGGTGCTCGTGCCCACCCTTCGAGACGCGGCCCTTCGGGCCGCTCCTCAGGGTGAGGTTGGGGGTGTAGTCCCAGGCTTTCATGGCCGCGCCCCTCGGAATACCTCGGGGTAAACTCCGCGCAGTCATGATGCGCCAATCTCGGCGGAGTAACCTCCGCCACGGTGGCGCGCTCTGATGAGGGCGTCATTCCGCGGCCTGCAAAGTAGCCTTGCGCTTCGGCGCACCGATGCGCAGGCGGCGGTCGCTGAGCGACACGAAGCCGCCCAGCGCGCAGAAGGCGGCGCCGAGCCAGATCCAGGGCGCCAGCGGGTTGAGATAGAGGCGCACCACCCAGCCGCCTTGCGGGTCGCCCTCGCCCAGGGTGGCGTAGAGATCGCGCAGCAGGTTAGTCTGGATCGAGGTCTCCGATACCTGGCGGCGCTGCACGGTGAACAGCCGGCGCTCGGGCGTGAGCGTGGTGAACGGCTTGCCGTCGAGCGTGAGCGCGATCGTCGCGCGCTCGGCGGTGTAGTTGGGGCCCTGCAGCGGCTCGACCTTCACCAGGGTCGCCTGGTAGTCGGCGAACTTCACCGTCTCGCCGGGCTTCAGCGTCCCGATCAGCTCGACGTTCCAGGCCGCCGTCGCCACCGAGCCCAGCACGACGACGCCCAGCGCGGCATGGCTGATCGTCATGCCGATGGCCGAGCGCGGCATGGTGCGCAGGGACTGGCGGCGCGCGCGGCCGAGAAATTCGAACAGGCTGCCCAGGATCAGCCACAGGCCGAAGCCGAAGGCGACCGCGGCCAGGGTCGCGCGGCCGTCGACGGCGACGGCGGCAATCACCGCGGCGGTGACGGCGGCGGCGAAGGCGACCCGCAGGCGCACCAGCGCGGGTCCCAGCTCGGCCCTCTTCCAGCCCAGGAACGGGCCGACGCAGAGGGCGGCGAACAGCGGCGCGCAGATCGGCACGAAGGTGGCGTTGAAGAACGGCGGGCCGACGGAGACCTTCTCGCCGGTGACGAGATCGAGGAACAGCGGATAGAGCGTGCCCAGCAACACCGTGGCGGCGAGCGTGCAGAGCAGCAGGTTGTTCAGGATCAGCGCGCCTTCGCGGCTGATCGGCTGGAACATGCCGCCCGGCGTCAGCTTCGGCGCGCGCCAGGCGTAGAGCGCGAGGCCGCCACCGGTGACGCAGATCAGGAACGCCAGGATGAACATGCCGCGCGCGGGGTCCTGGGCGAACGCGTGCACCGACGTCAGCACGCCCGAGCGCACGAGGAAGGTGCCCAGCAGCGAGAGCGAGAACGCGAGGATGGCGAGCAGCACCGTCCAGCTCTTCAGCGCGTCGCGCTTCTCCACGACGATGGAGGAGTGCAGCAGCGCGGTGCCGGCGAGCCACGGCATCAGGCTCGCATTCTCGACGGGGTCCCAGAACCAGAAGCCGCCCCAGCCCAGGATGTAATAGGACCACCAGCTGCCGAGCGCGATGCCGAGGGTGAGGAAGCACCAGGCGGCCAAGGTCCACGGCCGCACCCAGCGCGCCCAGGCGACGTCGACCCGGCCCTCGAGCAGGGCCGCGATCGCGAAGGAATAGGTCACCGAGAAGCCGACGTAGCCCAGGTAAAGCATCGGCGGATGGAAGGCGAGGCCGGGGTCCTGCAGCACCGGGTTGAGGCCGTTGCCGTCGAACGGCGCGGGCGAGAGGCGCTCGAACGGGTTGGAGGTGAACAGGATGAAGGCGAGGAAGCCGACGCCGATCAGCGCCTGCACGGCGAGCACGCGGCTCCTCAAGGTGTCAGGCAGGTTGGCGCCGAAGACCGCGACCGAGGCGCCGAACAGGGCCAGGATCAGCGTCCACAGCATCATCGAGCCCTCATGGTTCCCCCAGGTGCCGGTGATCTTGTAGAGCAGCGGCTTGGCCGAGTGCGAGTTGGCCACGACATTGGCCACGGAGAAGTCCGAGGTGACGTAGCACTGCACCAGCGCGCCGAACGACAGGATCACCAGGAACGCCTGCGTCAACGCGGCGGTGCGTCCGAGCGCCATCAGACGCGCGTCGCCGCGTGAGGCGCCGATGAGCGGGAGCGTGCCCTGCACGAGTGCTACGGCAAACGCGAGGATCAGGGCGAAGTGGCCGAGCTCGGGGATCACGACTCTAGCTCCTGCAACAAGAAGAAATGATTGCGCTGCGCGCGGCCATGAAAGGACGCACGCACAGACCTCATCCTGAGGAGCGCGCAGCGCGTCTCGAAGGATGGGAACGAGCACGATGCCTGTTGCCCATCCTTCGAGACGCCGCGCTCCGCGCGGCTCCTCAGGATGAGGTTGGGGGTGTCGATGCAGGCTTTCATGGCCGCGCGCAGCGCAGTCATTTCTTGGTCCCCTCGCCCTCTTTCCAACGCCCGCTTTCCTTCAGCGCTTTCGCAACCTCAGGCGGCATGTAGTTCTCGTCGTGCTTCGCCAGCACCTCGCGCGCCATGAAAACGCCATCGGCGCCAAGCGTGCCTTCGGCGATCACGCCCTGGCCTTCGCGGAACAGGTCCGGCAGCAGGCCGCGATAGACGACCGGCAGCTCGCCCTTGAGGTCGGTGATTCGGAAGCGCACCTCCTGGCCGTTCTTCTGCAGGCTGCCCTCGACCACCAGCCCGCCGAGGCGCAGGCGCCGGTCGGGACCGGGCTTCTTCTCGGCGATCTGGCTCGGCGAATAGAAGAAGACGAGATTGTCGTTCAGCGAATACAGAACGAGCGCAGCAGCGACACCGAGCGTGCCGAGCGAGCCCAGCAACAGCCACAGGCGGCGACGCTTCGGTGTCATCGTTTGCGCTCGAGCCCGCGTTCGCTGAGCGCGCGACGCACGTTGCGGTGCGCCAGGACGGAGAACAGCACGAGCCCGCCCAGCGCCACCGCGGTCGCACCATAGGCCGACCAGATGAAGACGGCGTAGTTCACGCGGCGAGCTCGGCCGCTTCGAGGCGGCGGCGGTCGATCTCGGTGTCGGTGCGCAACAGTACCAGCAGCACGAAGAGGAGCGCGAAGCTCAGCATCATCCAGAGCAGCGGATAGAGGATCGTCGGATGGATCGAGGGGCCGCCCAGCTTCATGATCGAGGCGGGCTGGTGCAGGGTGTTCCACCAGTCGACCGAGAACTTGATGATCGGCACGTTGATCGCGCCGACCACGGCCAGGATCGAGGCAGAGCGGTCGCCGCGGTCGGGATCGTCGTAGGCGTTGCTGAGCGCGATGTGGCCGAGATAGAGGAAGAACAGCAGCAGGAACGAGGTGAGGCGCGCGTCCCACACCCACCAGGTGCCCCACATCGGCCGGCCCCACAGCGAGCCGGTGATCAGTCCCACGGCGGTGAAGGTGGCGCCGACCGGCGCGGTCGCGCGGGCCATCAGGGCGGCGAGCGGATGGCGCCACACCAGCAGCGAGGCGCCCAGCACCGCGAGCAGAACGTAGCCGCCCATAGCTAAAGTGGCCGAGGGCACGTGGATGAACATGATGCGCACCGTCTCGCCCTGCTGATAGTCGGGCGGCGCGATCACCAGCGCCCACCAGAGCCCGACCGCGAAGGCCAGCGCCGTCACCACCGACAGCGCCGGCAGCACGCGCGCGGCAAAGCGCCGGAAGCGCGCGGGGTTGGCGAGGAAATGGAGGGTGGGCATCGATTTGATTTTCTGGGGGTTTTTCTCTGCCGGATCGCTGCTTTTGTCTATTCGCCCGCCTGCCGCAGGGCAGCGGCCATGGCCCACGGCAGGGTTGCCAGCGCCATCAAGGCAAGCGCGGCCAGGATGGCAATGTGCACGGTGAATCCCTCGCCTATCGCGACGGAATCGATGGCGCCGGTGCCGAAAATCAAGGTCGGCACCGCGAGCGGCAGCGCCAGCAGCGCCAGCAAGGCGCCGGATTTGCGGGCACCCAGGGTCAGCGCGGCGGCGAGGCCACCGATCAGCGACAAAGTGGGCGTGCCGATCAACAAGGTCAGGGCCACGGCGGCGAGGCCGCGTCCGTCGAGGCCGAAGGCCGCGCCCAGCAGCGGCGCCAGCAGGGCGAGCGGCAGGCCGGTCACAATCCAGTGAGAGGCGCACTTGGCCAGCACGGCGAGCTCGAGCGCGCCCGGCGCCAGCAGCAGGAGATCGAGTGCGCCGTCTTCGTAATCCGAGGCGAACAGCCGCTCGAGCGAGAGCAGCGAGGCGAACAGCGCCGCCGCCCACAGCACCCCGCCGGCGATGCGGGCCAGCAGGTTGCGCTCGGGCCCGATGCCGAGCGGAAAGAGCGTCGTGGCGGCGACAAAGAAGGCGAGCACGACCACGACGTCGCCCGGCCGGCGCAGCACCAGTCGCAGGTCGCGCCGGAACAGCGCGCCGAAGGCGGTCATGCGCCGAGGGCCACGGCGCGAGTAGCGCCCAACTCAAGAGTGCGGGCGCCGGGCATGTCGAGCGACACGTGCGTGGCTGCGATCGCGAGGCCGCCGGCGGCCAGGTGTCGTGCCAGCACGGATTGCAGCGATCGCTGCGACGCGAGGTCGAGCGCGTTGAATGGCTCGTCGAGCAGCCAGGCGTTGGCGTTCGAGGCCGCAACTCTTGCCAATGCGGTGCGGCGGCGCTGGCCGGCGGAGAGCGTGCGCACGGGACGTTGTGCGAGTGGAACAAGGTCGAAATCCGCGAGCGCAGCCTCGACTCGCGCGTTATCGGGCGCGGCGCCGCGCAGGCGCTCGGCGACGTCGATGTTCTCCAGGACGGTGAGGTCGCCCTTGAGGCCGTCGAGATGGCCCAGCCAGGCGATGTCGGCCGCCTGCCAGGCGATCGTGCCGGCCTCGGCCCGGCCGAGCGAGGCCAGCGCGCGCAGCAGGGTCGTCTTGCCGCTGCCGTTGGGGCCGGTCAGCGCCAGCAGCTCGCCGCCCTGCACGGTGAAGGAAAGCCCGTCGAAGACCCTTCGTCCGCCGCGGCGGCAGGCCAGTCCGGTCACGGTCAGAAGGGCAGTCGTCATGCGCCGCCGTGGTAGCACGCGGGCCAAATGGGGGCGGACAAGAAAAAGGCCGCCTTGTCGGGGGAGAATGACAAGGCGGCCGAAACGCCTCCGAGGAGGCTAGAACGTGGCTTTGGGGATACCACGTTCGGGGGAGATACATCCGATACATGGAAGTCCCGGGTGGCGGTCGCTAGGTCGAATTAGGGCGATTATGTGATTTCTGCGCCCCCCTTCGGGGCGCAGAAATCACAGGCGGGCGGCAGCGCATTCATATGCGCAGAGTCGGCGCCGTCCGCGGCGCCTGTCCCGCGCGGCGCAGAATAGATAAGGATTTCAGAGGGTTAGATACTCCCCTATGGGAGCCCCGTAAGACTGCGCTGCGCGCGGCCATGATCCTTACCTGTGAGGAGCAATCCTGCGGCTATTCACGCCCAAACCTCATCCTTGTAAGTCATCGAGGCGCTCGGGGAGTAGAGTCTGCGTTGCGGTGCCGGAGGGTAGATCGTCTCATCCAAGGGTGGTTGAACCCGTTCCTCAGCGTGGTCGCCCTCCGGTCGTTCCAGTGAACCCGAACAGTCGCCTGGGCCGGTCCGCGAGCCCGCTTTCGCAAGGAAGGGTCGCCATGGAACAGATCAGCGTTGTCGGCATCGACGTATCGAAGGATCGTTTGGACGTTCATGTCTTGCCTGAGGGAGAGGCCTGGTCGGTGTCTCGCGATGGTGAGGGGCTTGGTGAACTGTGCCGGCGGCTCGGCGGTACGGCGCGTCTGGTCGCCCTCGAGGCAACCGGCGGATACGAGACCATCGTCGCGGCCACCCTGTCGAGCGAAGGCGTGCCGGTAGTCGTGGTCAACCCGGCCCAGGTCCGCAACTTCGCCAACGCTCTTGGACAGCGCGCCAAGACCGATCCGATCGATGCCCGGGTAATCGCCCGCTTTGCCGAGGCGACGCAACCGGAGATCCGTCCCTTGCCCGATCGGGCGACCCGCCTGCTGGCCGATCTGGTGGCCCGTCGCCGCCAGATCGTCGAGATGATCGTGGCCGAGCGCCAACGCCTGCACCGCACCGAGCCGCCGCGGGTGCGCAAGAGCATCGAGCGGTTGTTGAAGGCGCTGGAGAAGGAACTTGCCAGCCTCGACCACGACATCGACGACAGCGTGCGCAGCTCGCCGGTGTGGCGCGAGAAGGAAGACCTGATGACATCCGTTCCAAGCGTGGGGCCGATCATCGCCAGAACCATATTGGCCGAACTGCCCGAGTTGGGCACGCTCGACCACAAGCGGATCGCGGCCCTTGTCGGCCTCGCTCCCTTCACCCGCCAGTCCGGCGCTTGGAAGGGCAAGGCCTCGATCGGCGGTGGGCGCAGCGCCGTGCGCACTGCACTCTTCATGGGAGCCCAGGGTGCCAAGCGCTGGAACCCGGCGTTGAAGGCCTTCTATGAACGCCTCATCGCTGCCGGCAAGCCCAAGATGGTCGCCACCATCGCCGTCGCCCGCAAGCTGCTCACTATCCTCAACGCCATCCTCAGAGACAAAACGCCATGGCAAAACGCTTGACCTCAGACACAGTCGCTGAGGAGCGCGAAGCGCGTCTCGAAGGATGGGCAACAAACGCGGTGCTCGTGCCCATCCTTCGAGACGCCGCGCTCCGCGCGGCTCCTCAGGATGAGGTTTGGGCCTGTCGTCGTGGGCTTTCATGGCTGCGCGCAGCGCAATCTTTTCTTCGCACTTCGCCACCGCATGATGCGCCACTGGAGTGGCGCGCTCCCAGCAATGAATTCTTATCCATTCTGCACGGTGCAGCAGACCCTTACGCCTCTAGGCGTAAGGGTCTGCTGCGTCGCGCATCCCGTCACCCAAAAACTGATAGGCGAGAATGACGAGAATCACCGGCGCCACCGGCAGCATCAGCCACCAGTTCACGGCCACGACATTGATGTCGGTCGCCTCGTTCAGCAGCACGCCCCACGAGGTGATCGGGGGGCGCAGCCCCAACCCCAGGAACGACAAAGCCGTTTCGGCCAGGATCATCGACGGGATCGACAAGGTTGCCGAGGCGATCAGGTGGCTCATGAAACCGGGCAGCAGGTGGCGGCCGATGATGCGCGCGGGCGTGGCGCCCATCATCAGGGCGGCGGCGGCATAGTCCTCCTCGCGCAAGGACAGCAGCTTGCCGCGCACGGCGCGCCCCAGGCTCGGCCAGTCGAGCAGCGCCAGGATGAGGGTGATGCCGAAATAGATCAGCAGCGGCGACCAGGTCACCGGCAGCGCGGCGGAGAGCGCCAGCCACAGCGGCAGATGCGGGAAGCTCTTCAGGATCTCGGTGAGACGCTGGACCACGAGATCGACCCAGCCGCCGTAGTAGCCCGCGAGCCCGCCCAGGATCAGTGCGAGCGTGAACGACAGCGCAATGCCGATCAGGCCGATGGTGAGCGAGATGCGCGCGGCATAGACGATGCGGCTGAACATGTCGCGGCCCAGCCGATCGGTGCCGGCCAGGAAGAAGGTGCCGCCGCCTTCGGCCGGGCAGACGAGATGGAACGATCCCACGACCAGGTTCCAGAACTCGTATTTGTCGCCGTGGCAGAAGAAGCGCAGCGGCTGCGGCTTGGTGACGTCGGGCGTGTAGACGCGTTGCAAGGTGTCCATGTCGCGCTTGATCGAGAGCTCGTAGACGAAGGGCCCGATGAGCTTGCCGTCGTGGAAGAGATGGACGCCCTGCGGCGGGGCGAAGATGTACTTGATGTTGCGCGTCTGCAAATCGTAGGGCGCGATCCATTCGCTGATCAGGGTCGTGAAGTACATCAGCGCCAGGAAGATCGCCGAGACGACGGCCGGCCGGTGGCGGCGGAAGCGCCACCACATCAGCTTCCATTGGCCGGCCATGTAGTATTTTTCCTGGTCGGCCGTGAGCTTCTCGGAAACGTAGGGATCCCACGGCGCCTTGTTGACGTAGTGCGGCGTCGGCGAGGTCGCGGGATGGTCGGTGGCGTCGGTCATGCCGTCCTCACTTCTCACCGGCGGCGCCGAAGCGGATGCGCGGATCGAGCGTCGCCAGCAGCAGGTCGGAGACCAGCATGCCGACAACCGTCAGCACCGCGACCAGCAGCAGGAAGGTCGAGGCGAGGTTGACGTCCTGCGTCTTGAGCGCGCCCAGCAGCATCGGCCCGGTGGTCGGCAGCGACAGCACCACCGAGACGATGACCGAGCCCGAGATCACCTCGGGAATGAGATGGCCGATGTCGGAGACGAAGGGGTTGATGGCGTGGCGCAGCGGATACTTCACCAGCAGCCGGAACTCCGACAGCCCCTTGGCGCGGCCGGTGACGACATACTGCTTCTGCAGCTCGTCGAGCAGGTTGGCGCGCAGGCGGCGGATCATGCCGGCGGTGCCCGAGGTGCCGATCACGATGACCGGGATGATGAGATGCTGCAGGATCGACGTCGCCTTGGCCCAGCTCATCGGCTTTTCCATGAACTGCGCGTCCATCAGGCCGCCGATCGACAGGCCGAAATAGACCTTGCCGACATAGAGCAGCACCAGCGCCAGCAGGAAGTTGGGCACCGCGAGGCCGATGAAGCCGAAGAACGAGGCGACATAGTCGCCGACCTTGTACTGGTGGGTGGCGGCATAGACGCCGATCACGAACGACACGATCCAGATGAAGGCGATGGTGGACGACTCCATGACCAGGGTGAGCGCGATGCGCTCGCCGATCAGGTCCTTGACCGGCACGGTGTCCTGGCAGCTGAGGCCGAAGTCCCAGCGCAGGACGCCGGCCACCCAGGCGAGGTAGCGGTGCATCAGCGGATGGTCGAGGCCGTAGAGGTGGCGCAGCTCCTGGGCGCGCTGCAGCGCATCGGGATCGCCGCGCGCCATCAGCTCCTCGATCTGTGCGGTGACGCAGTCGCCCGGCGGCAGGTCGATGATGAAGTAGACCAGGAAGCTGATGACGAGCAGGGTCGGGATCATCAGCAGCAGGCGGCGGACGACATAATTCAGCACCGTCAGCCCTCCCGCGTCATGCGGACATAGTGTCCGGGTTCGGCTTCGGTCCAGTAGAGCGGCAACTGGCCGTCGTCCTGGTAGGGTTCGGGCCATTGGCTCGGATCGGACGCCTTGCCCTCCATCAGCGCGCGCAGGTCGAGCCGCTGCCCCGGATCGGGGATCGGCACGGCCGACAGCAAGGCCCGGGTGTAGGGATGCATGGGATTCTTGAACAGCTCGCCCGCCGGCGCCAGCTCGACGAGGCGGCCGGCACACATCACGGCGATGCGGTCGGCGATGTAATCGACCACCGCGAGATTGTGCGAGATGAAGAGATAGGTGAGGCCGAGCTGCTGCTGCAGGTCCTTGAGCAGGTTGAGGATCTGCGCCTGGATCGAGACGTCGAGCGCCGACACCGGCTCGTCGCAGATCACCATGTCGGGCCGCAGCGCCAGCGAGCGGGCGATGCCGATGCGCTGGCGCTGGCCGCCGGAGAAGGAATGCGGATAGCGGCTGAGGTGGCGGCGATCGAGGCCGACCAGCTCCATCAGCTCGCCCACCATCTCGCGGCGATAGGCGTCGTCGCCGACCTTATGGATGATCAGCGGCTCGACCAGGATGTCGTAGACCGTCATGCGCGGATTGAGCGAGCCGAACGGATCCTGGAAGATGAACTGCAGCTTGGTGCGGAAGCGGTTGAGCTCGTCGCCCTCCAGCGCCAGCACGTCGGTCTTGCGGCCCCAGTCGTCGAAGACGATGCGGCCGGCGTCCGACGTCGCATCGGCGGTGATGCCGCGCATCAGGATCTTGCTGAGCGTGGTCTTGCCGCAGCCCGATTCGCCCACCAGGCCCAGGCACTCGCCGCGCTCGACGTCGAAGCTCACGTCGTTGACCGCGCGCACGCTCTTGGTCGTGCCGCCGCCGATCAGCTGCTCGAACAGGGTATCGGCCTTGCGGATGCGGAAGGTCTTGGTGAGATGGCGGACCTTGAGCACGGGTGCATCGGGATTGAAGGTCTCGGTCGGCTTGACCTCGATCTTCTGCGTCAGCAGGTGGCCGGTCGCCGCCTTGATCTCGCGGATCGGCTCGAGGCGCTCGCCGGGCTTCATGTCGAAGCGCGGCACGGCGTGCAGCAGCGCCTTCAGATAATCGTGCTGCGGGTCGCGGAAGATGTCGTTCAGGCTGCCTGATTCGACGACGGAGCCGCGATACATGACCACGACATCGTCGGCGACGTTGGCGACGACGCCGAGATCGTGGGTGATCATCAGCAGGGCCATGCCCAGCTCTTTCTGCAGGTCCTTCATCAGGCGCAGGATCTGGGCCTGGATGGTGACGTCGAGCGCAGTGGTCGGCTCGTCGGCGATCAGCAGCGCCGGCCGGCAGACCAGCGCCATGGCGATCATGCCGCGCTGGCGCAGGCCGCCCGACAGCTCGAACGGGTAGGTCCGAAGCGCGCGCTTGGGATCGGGGAAGCCCACCATGCGCAGCATGGCGACCGTGATCTCGTCGATCTCGGCGCGGCTCAGCTTGCGGTCGGGGCCACCCATGCCGGCATGCGCGCCGTGCAATTCGACGGCCTCGCCGATCTGGTCGCCCAGGGTGTGGAGCGCCGAGAGCGAGGTCATCGGCTCCTGGAAGATGATCGAGATCTCGCCGCCGCGGATCGCCCGCATCTCGGGGCCGGCCGGCGACAGCCGGGCGATGTCGATGGCCTCGGCGGAGTCGCGCGGATCCTTGAACAGGATCTTGCCGGAGGCGATGGTCGCGGTGCGCGGCAGCAGGCCCATGATCGCCTGGCTGCACACCGACTTGCCCGATCCCAACTCGCCCACCAGGGCGAGCGTGCCGCCGGGCGGGATCGAAAAGGAGACATCGTTGACGGCCCGGAGCGTGCCCTCGTGGACGCCGAAATCGACGGTCAAATGCTCGACGCGCAGCAGATCCTTCATACCGACTTTTCCAGCTCCGCCACCGCGATCCCCATCGACTTGATATTGGCCCGTGTGGCCGCCCCCAGCTCGACTCCGTTTGCCTCGGCCGCCGCAGCGGCCCGTTCGACGATATCGTAAAAGCCTTCGAGCGCGGAATCGATCTTGATCGTCCGCCCGCCCGCCGACCCGACAGAAAGTTGCATCCAGCCCTCGCTGCGGTCGCGCTTGGTCGAATAGTAATTGAGCTTGAGCCGATCGAGCCGGCGCCACTCGACCAGGGTTCCGCCCGGCCCGTCGGCGCACAGCGTGTCGTCGGCGAGCACATAGCGCGTCCTTTGCCGCAATGCGGTGCGCGCGAGGAAGAGCAGGAACAGCAGCAGACCGGCGCCCAGCAGCAGGCCCATCCAGCGGTTGACGTTCAGGGCAACCAGAGGACCGCCGCACAGCACGATGCCCATCGAAGCGCGCACGTAGTCGGCCCACAAGGTGGCGCGCGGATAACGCAGATCGGCGGCGCTCAAACGCCTGCCTCCCGTGCCACGAAAATTTCATGCGCCGGGCGAATTCTCAGCCCCGACATCGTCCTGGCTCTCCCCATCAAGGACATTAGGAAATCCCACGCCGCCTCGTCCATCGCAAGATGATGGCTGAGGATACCGACCGGCTCGCCGGTCTTTATACGTGCCGCCTCAAGCGCCTGGACCAGTGTATCCAGCGCCGGCCCCGCGCCGACGAAACCGCGTCCGCCGCGCCAGTCGATCAGGTCGACGTGCGTGTTGACCTGGCAGAGGCCACGCACGGGCTCGGGCCGTGCCCGCGGGCCAAAGGTCGACAGGCCGCGGAAGCCGATTTCGGGCAACATCGGCACGAGGGCGGGCGCGATGCGGTTCCACGGCGGCACCAGTACGGCCAGCGCGCGCGCACCGAACAGCCGCTCCAGCGCCAGCCAGCCGGTGCCGAGATCGCCCAGGACCATCATCGCCGGACGCTGCAGGCCGAGCTCGCTCTTCTTCTCCATGGCGAGCGCATGGTTTACGTGCGCGTAACCATGCTGGAGCACATCGACCATCGGCTCGCCCGCCAGCCGCGCCGCCAGTGCCGGCGTGGCCTTGGCCGGCACCACGGCGAGGGCCAGCGGCGCCGCGGTCGTGTGACAAACCTGCAAGAGCCGGTCGAGCGCGGAACCGGCGTCGGCGGCATCGTCGTCGCGCCACCACAGCTCGGCTTCGCGGCCGGCATCGCGCCAGCGCGCGACTTCGTCGTCGAGGGCGGCCCAGTCGCTCATGCCATGGCCGCCAGCAGCGCGGCGGTGGCGGGTCCGCCATTGGCGTCGCAGCGCGGGAAGCTGCGGATCGAGCGCCCGGCCAGTGCGCGCTCGACGGCGGCGGCCAGCCGCGGGCCGTCGAGCCCGTCGGCCGACACGGTCTGCACGAGACCGCGTTCGGCCAGCAGCTGGACGCGCCGTGCCTGCTCGGTCTCGCGCGGGGTGGCGAAGGGCACCAGCACGGCGCGATCGCCATGCACCAGGGTCTCGACGACGGTGTTGTAGCCGGCCTGGCTGATCGACAGAGCCGAGCCCGCAAGCAACGCGGTGAAGTCCGGACGGGCGGGTTCGATCTCGATGCCGGCGCCGGCGTGAAGGGACATCCTGTCCGCGTCGGGGAGATTGCTTCCAACCAGCAGCCGCCAGGTGCGATCGGCCAATGAGGTGAGCGGCCGCGCCGCGATCGCCGCGCGTAGCAACGGTCCGCCGACCGCGCCGCCGCCCGCCGAAACGATAACTTCACCTGAGCCGATCGCGGACGCCGGCACTGAGTCGCTCTCGACGACGTAGCCCGTGTAGTGCGCGCGATCCTTCACGCACTCCCATCCGGCAAAACTCTTGCCGAGGCTGACCAGCGCCGGGTCGGCATGGACCAGCACACCATCGAAGAAGCGGTCGAAGGTCTCGACCGTTTCGGTGATCCGCGCGGCGCTCGCCGATTCGCGCAACACGTCGCGCACCGACGACAGGATGCGCGGCGGCCGGGCCAGTGCCTTCGCTGCGGCCAGCAAGGGCAGCAACTCGAAGCGCAACTGCGTGCGGCCGAAGGGAAATTGCTCGGTGATCAGGAAATCCGGCGCCTCGGCCTTCAGCAGATCGACCAGCGCCTGCGTGCGATGGGCGCGGAAGGCGTCGTCGAGCGGCGTGCCGTCGAGCTGGCTGAGCTCGCGCAGCCCTTCGTCGCGCGCCCGCAGCGGCGGCAGCTGGTGGAACCGCGCGCCGCCCGTATCGAGCGCCGCATCAGGCGCGCCGCCCGACACCAGCAGCACGTCGAAGCCGCCCTGCGCCAGCGCCCGCGCGAGCGTCGCGGCGCGGCGGAGGTGGCCGATGCCCAGCAGGTGCTGCACATAGAAGAAGACGCGCCGGCTCATGTGATTCTTTCCCTCCCCCGAGACGGCAGGGCAATCGCATATCGAGATTTCCGTCGTCCTGAGCGAAGCGAAGGACCTCGCAGAACGATCAGACACGGACAGCGAATATCGAGTCCGTGGCAGGCGTGAGGTCCTTCGCGGAGTTTACCCTGATGGCGGCCTGCGCCGCCGAAGGGCTCAGGACGACAAGCAGGAAGGTTGGGGGCGCCGACCATCATACCGTCACCAGCGACACGTTGGGACGATCGAGGCGTACCTTGCCGTCCCGCTCGGCGTAAAAGAAGTGCGCCGAGCGCCAGTCGAGCCGGACCGGCGGACGGCCCATCATGTCCCAGCCGGTGGCCAGCGCCAGCAGCGCGCGGATCGCGGCCTTGTGCGATACGGCAACCACCGGCTCGCCTTTGGCGGCGATCTCCGCCGTCCAGCCGGCGATGCGCGCCATCACGCTGCGCGGCGACTCTCCGCCCGGCGGCTGGAAATCGAGGCCCTTGTTCTCTTCGGCGATGAACGCCGCGCCAATGCTCGTCCGTAGTTCCTCGACAGTGCGGCCTTCCCAGACGCCGAAGCTCATCTCGCGCAGCCGCTGATCGATCGACACCGGGGCTGCCGGCTGCAGCAGCTCGGCGGTGCGACGGGCGCGGGCGAGTGGACTGCACAGGCGCTTCCAGCCGTCGGCCGGCGCAGGCAGGCGCCAGCCCGCCGCATCGGCCGCACCCCTGGCGCTGAGGGGCGTGTCGGTCATGCCCTGCAGGCGGCCTTCTTCGTTCCAGGCGGTCGCGGCGTGCCGCAACAGGGCGAAAGCGACGCCGCTCATCGCAGTGTTCCGAGCGCGGCGGCCAGCGCATGCGCGGCGGCGCGATCGTCGTGGCGGGCGGCGATGCGGCCCGCGGTGTTGGCTGCGAGTCGGGCGCGTTCCTCGGGGTGGTCGAGCAGACGGCCGACCGCGGCGGCGAACGATGCCGCATCGCCGACCGGTGTCAGCAATCCTGCGACACCGTCGGCCACGACGGAGGGCACGCCGCCGGTGCGGCCGGCGACGACCGGCACGCCGGCGGCCTGGGCTTCGAGGAAGGCCATGCCATAGGCTTCGTTGATCGCCGGCCAGACGTAAAGGTCGGCCGAGGCATAAAGCGCGACGAGTTCGTCCTGGCTGACCGCACCGGCGAACCGGACGCGCCTGCCGAACGGCGCCATCAGGGCTTCGATCTCGGCCCGCGCCGGACCGTCGCCGACCAGCACCGCCTGCCACGGCCGCTCGCCCAGCAGGGGCAGGGCCTGGGCGAGCACGCGATAGGACTCGAGCTTGTCGCGGGTGCGCATCATGCCGACGGCGAGCAGCAGCGGCACGTCGTTCTTCCGTCGATGCGCGCGCGCCGCGAGATAGGGACCGACATCGATGAACGGCGGCAAGCGGACCTGGCGCGCGCCCGGCCGCAGCCGCGATCGCACGCCCGCCACGTCACGCGGATTGACCGTGATCACCAGGTCCGCCGCCGCCAGCGCCCGTTCGGTCGCGCGATGGCCGAGGCGCGTGGCGCCGATCGCACGCCGCGCGGCGTGCGAGGCCTCGGCGATGACATAGGGGATGCCGAGCGCCCGCGTCACCAGCGGTCCCAGCCAGTCGGGCTTGCGGTAGTAACAGTGATAGGTGAACCACAGATCGAACCGTTCGGGATGGTGCGCCGACAACGACCGCCAGCGCGCGACGAGGCGCGCTGCCTGCCGGCGCGCGTGGCGCTCGAGCGCGAGGTGCGCTGCGGGTTCAGGCACGCCCTGGGCCACGCGACTCGCTCCCGGCATGATGACTTTATGGCCGAGACGCTCGAGCAGGCGCGCAAAGCCACGCGCCATTTCGCGGTCGCCCGACGGCACCGGATGATCGGGCGGCTTGAGCGGCGTGTGCAACAACACACGCATTGCCTATTCCCCTCCCCCGTCTTCGGGCAGGGCAATCGCGTAGGAAAATCTCCGTCGTCCTGAGCGGAGCGAAGGACCTCGCAGAACGATCAGACACGGACAGCGAATATCGAGTCCGTGGCTGGCGTGAGATCCTTCTGGGCGATTCGAGCGCTTGCGCTCGAATGCGCCTATCCGCTCAGGACGACAGGCGAATTCAATTTTCAAACAACTCACGCGTCATCGCGCTTCACTCCGCCGCGCGTACCTCGGGAATCTCGATCTGCGGCGCCAGGACCGCGGCGACCGGCTGGCCGAGGGCGCGGGCGATCCAGTCGACACCGGCTTCGTAGGAGAAGCGCGTGCGCACGATCTCGTTGGCGCGCCGGCCGAAGCGCGTGCGCAGTTCGGGATCGCGCGCCAGTTTCTCGAGGGCCGCGGCAAGCTGGTCGGGCGACGCCGGATCGGCGAGCAGGCCGTTGTCGTTATGGGCGATGAACTCGCCGATCGCGGCCGAGCGCGTCGAGACGATCGCCATATGCTGGTAGCCGGCCTCCTGCAGCACGTTGGGCATGCCTTCCTGGTCGCCGTCGGCCGCCTTCTTGCTGGCCAGCACGAAGATGTCGGCGCGCTTGTAGGCAGCGAACACCTCGGCCTGGGGCCGCGCGCCGTGCCACACGCAGCGCTCGGCGATGCCGAGCCGGCGGGCGACCTCCTCGAACGAATCGCCCAGCACGCCCGCGCCAATATGCTCGAAGCGCCAGTTGAGATCCTTGGGCAGCTTCGACAGCGCCAGCATCAGATCGTCGTAGCCCTTCTTCGCCACCCGGCGGCCGACCGAGAGGATGATCACCGGATCGTTGGGGTCCGTGCCGTCGCGCCGCGAGCGCTCGAGCGGCGGCGCCGGCAGATTGGCGAGGTCGAGGCCGTGATAGACCAGCCGCAGCCGCCCGGGGTCGGCAACCAGTTCCTTGAGGCGCGCCTCGGCGAAGCGCGTGCAGGTGATGATCCAGTCGATGTCGGCCAGCTTGGCCTTGAGCTCCCACTCCTGGCTGGTCCAGATGTCCTTGGCATGGGCCGAGGCGCTCCACGGCAGGCCGCGCATGATCGCGGCGTAGCGCGTCGCCGAAGCCGGGGTATGGATGAAGTGCGCGTAGATGCGTTCGATGCCGGCCGGCATCGCGGTGGCCAGCACCATGGCCTGGCCGAAGCGCCTGACCCGGTTGCGCGTGCGGTCGCGCCTGAGGTCGTGGAAGAAGCGCGCCCGCGCCGCCGTGTAGCCCGGCAGCCGACGCGCCTTCCACCAGGCGCGCAGCACCCTCAGCGGATCGTTCCTGAGATACTCCGGCAGGTAGACGATCGGCGCCTTGACCCGCGCGTGCACGGGATGGATCGCGGGATCGGTCGGCAGGCGCAGCGAATAGATCACCAGCTTCAGCCCGCGCGCCTCGAGCCCCGCCATCTCCTGGGCGATGAACGTCTCGGACAGCCGCGGCCAGCACTTCACCACGACCGCTATCTGCGCGTCTTTCAACTCATCCATGAAACACCGATGTCCTCAGGAGTTGGCCCGGATCGCCGCGGGCAGGACGGAAGCGGGCTCCAGCGTGTCCGCAAAGTCGGACGGCCCGACTACCGACGGCTCGACCGACGCGGGGCCGCGGTAAGGATGCGCAAGCGCCCGCGCCACCAGCTTGATGACGTTGGGCAGGCCGTCGAGCAGGCCGGGCACGATGGCGTCGCTCGGCTCGCGCTGCTGCGGCAGCTGGCGCAGCGCGGTCGTCATGATTTGCGGATCGCGGCCCTTGTCGGCGTCGAGCATCTCCAGCAGTCCGAGATTGCGCGCGGCGCGCGTGCGGATCAGCTGCTCGAGGCGCGGCCGCGTGCGCGGCATGATCAGCGCCTTCTTGTCGAACGACAGGATCTCGCAGAACGTGTTGTAGCCGCCCATCGCCACGACGCCCGCCGCCTGCTGCATCAGGGCGCCGAGATTGTTGGTGAAGGTGAGGGTGCGGATATGCGGGAACTTCGCGGCGCGCTCCTTGAAGGCCTCGCGCGCGCTGGACGACATGAACGGGCCGAACACGATCACCGCGCCATACGGGATGTTTGGGTCGCTCTCGTAGGCCGACAACACCCAGTCGACCAGCGCATCGCCGTCGCCGCCGCCGCCGGGCGTCACCAGGATGAAAGGTCCGTCAATCTCGTCGCCCTCGTGCGGCACGTCGGTGTGCAGGGGCAGCTCGCGGCGCAGGTAGCCGGTGTAGACCATCTTGTGGCGCACCGACGGCGGCACCACGATGCCCTGCAGCGGCTTGTTGATCTGCGGCAGGCCGTAGATCCAGATCTCGTCGTAGAGATCGCGCAGCGCCGGCACGATATGCTTGCGTTCCCATTCGATGGCGAGCTGCTCGGGATCGTCCATGACGTCGCGCAGGCCCATCACGATCGGCGTGCCGCGCTCCTTCAGCATGCGCAGGGTCGGTTCGACCTCACCGCGCAGGCCGAGCGGCTCCTTGTCGACGATGAACAGGTCGGGCCGGTAGATGTCGGCGGTGTCGCGGATGATGCGGGTGCGCATCTCGAGCGTATGTTCGACGCCCACCCGGAGGTTGGCCGAATCGTACTCGCCGGTATCGATCTGCTTGACCACGCCCGGGATTCGCACGAAGTCGATGCCGGAGCGGAACTCGTAGGAGCCGATGACCGCCGAGCCCGAGATGATCAGGACGGAGATCGAGCTGTCGGCCTCGACCAGCGCATTGGCAATGGTGCGGCAGCGGCTGACATGGCCGAGACCGTACGAGTCGTGGCTGTAGAGCAGCACACGCTTTGACCGGCTACTTGCGGGCATGCAATGCCTCTCCCCCTGGCCGCTTCATGTCTGCCCGGCCGGTTCCGGGCGGACTATGGCACACTGCATGTGCGCTGCGAACCCCCACCGGGGCGCCTCGTGCGCGGCAAAATATCGAATGTAATCAAGGCCCTGATCGCCTATAGGGTATCTGAACCGGGTTTCCCGAGATCGATGCAGCGCAATCTCTTCTCCTATATCTGGCGGCACAGTCGGCACGAGCAGCTGGTCATCCTGATGCTCGTGGTGTTCGCGCAGGTGTTCTATTTCCTGTCGCTCAGCGTTCCCAAGTCGATCGTCAACAACGGCATCTCGGGCAATGCCTTCAAGGATGCGCCGACCGTGCAGATGCTGGCCGTCACGATTCCGCTGCCCCGCTTCATCGGCCATGACATCCACCTGTTCAACGGCTTCTCGGCCGACCAGCTGACCTACCTGGTGATCATGAGCTTCGTCTTCCTGGGGGCGGTGATCGTCAACGGCCAGTTCAGGAAGAGCATCAACACCCAAAAGGGCCGCATGGGCGAGCGCATGCTGCGCCGCCTGCGCTACGAGCTCTACGACCGCATCCTGCGCTTCCCGGCCGCGCACTTCCGCAAGGTCAAGCAGGCCGAGCTGGCGACGATGATCAAGGACGAGGTCGAGCCGCTCGGCGGCTTCATCGGCGACGCCTTCGTGCAGCCGATGTTCCTGGGCGGCCAGGCGCTGACGGCCATCATCTTCATCCTGATGCAGAACTGGATCCTCAGCCTCGTGGTGATCGCGCTGCTCGGCGTGCAGATGATCATCGTGCCGCGGCTGCGCAAGCCGGTGCTGGTGCTGGGCCGCCAGCGCCAGCTGTCGGCGCGCCTGCTGGCCGGCCGCATCGCCGAGACCGCCGACGGCGTGAACGAGATCCACATCCACGGCTCGTCGAACTACGAGCGCGCCGACATTTCCGAGCGGCTCGGCCATATCTTCCGGATCCGCTTCGAGCTCTACAACAAGAAGTTCGTCGCCAAGTTCTGGAACAACATCCTGTCCCAGGCGACGCCATTCGCGATCTACCTGCTGGGCGGCTATTTCGCCATCACCGGCAAGATGGACGTCGGCGCCGTGGTCGGCGTGCTGCTCGCCTACAAGGACCTGCCGGGGCCGATCAAGGAGCTGATCGACTGGGACCAGTCGCGCCAGGACGTGCAGATCAAGTACGAGCAGGTGATCGACCAGTTCCAGCCCGAGGGCATGATGCCGCCCGAGCTGCAGACCATGCCCGAGGGACCGCCGCCGCCGCTCGGCCACGAGCTGGTGCTGTCGGGCGTCACGGTGACGGAAGACGGCAGGGTGAAGCAGCTCGAACTCGGTGTCGCTGGTCGTGCCGACCGACGCCAAGATCGCCGTGATCGGCGCCTCGAGCTCGGGCAAGGACGTGCTGGGCCAGGTACTGGCGCGCCTCGTGCATCCCAACGCCGGCTCGATCAAGATCGACGGCCAGGATTTCCTGCAGCTTCCCGAATTCCTGCTCGGCTCGCGGCTGGGCTATATCGGCCAGGAGACCTATCTCTTCCCGCAAAGCGTGCGCGACAATCTGCTGTTCGGCCTGAAACACCGGCCGATCGCGCCGGCGCGCTACGATGGCGAGGTGGCCACCGCGCGCGAGCTGTTCTGGCTCGAGGCCCAGCGCTCGGGCAATCCCGCGCTCGATCCCAACGCCGACTGGATCGACTACGAGCTGGCCGGCGCCAGCGGCCCGGCCGACCTGCTGCCCTGCATGGTGCATGCCCTGCAGCAGGTCGAGCTCGACGACGACATCTATTCCCTGGGCCTGCGCGGGGCGATCGATGCGGCGGTCCGGCCCGACCTTGCCGAGAAGATCCTGAAGGCGCGCCATGGACTGCACCACCGCCTGCAGGACCGCGAGAATGAGGGCCTGATCGAGACGTTCGACGCCGAGAAGTACAACAAGAACCTGTCGGTGGCGGAGAATCTGCTGTTCGGCACGCCGGTCGGCACCGACTTCAACGGCGACAATCTGGCCGCCAATCCCTACGTGCAGACCGTGCTGACCCGGACCGGGCTGGACAAGGACCTGCTCAGCATGGGCCTGTCGATCGCCGAGACCATGGTCGAGCTGTTCTCCGGCCTGTCGCCCGACAACCCGCTGTTCGAGCAGTACAGCTTCATCTCCGCCGACGACCTGCCCAACGTGCGGCTGCTGCTGCAGCGCCTGGGCGGCAAGGGCGTCGAGGCGGTGCCCGCCGCCGACCGCGGGCGCCTGATGAGCCTGCCGCTGCGCTACATCGAGGCCCGCCACCGCTTGGGCCTGATCGACGGGGCGATGGAGGACCGGCTGCTCGCCGCGCGGCGGGCCTTCGCCGAGAACCTGCCGCCCGAACTGCGCGGCTCGGTCGAATTCTACGACTTCGACAAATACAACAGCGCCGCCACCCTGCTCGACAACATCCTGTTCGGCCGTGTCGTCTACGGCCAGGCGCAATCGGAATCGCGCATCCGGGCCCTGCTCACCGACGTGCTGGCCGAGCTGCATCTGCGCGATGCGGTGATCGAGGTCGGACTGGAGTACAATGTCGGCGTCGCCGGCCGCCGCCTGCCGGCGACGCAGCGCCAGAAGCTCGGCATTGCGCGGGCCCTGATCAAGCGGCCGCAGTTCCTGATCGTCAACGAAGCGGTCGCCGTGTTCGACGGGCGCACCCAGGATCGCGTGCGCGACAACATATTGGCGGCGGCGGACGGGCGCGGCGTGGTGTGGATCGCCAACCGCCCGAGCCAGGCCGAGCCGTTCAAGCGGATCGTGGTGATGCAGTCCGGCAGGATCGTCGAGCAGGGAGCGCCCGACGAGCTGGCCGCGACTGGCAAGGTATATGCCGAACTCATGTCGTCGGCGTAGGATTGGGAACAGGAGGATACGATGAACCTCAACGAGGAAGTCGAGCTTCTGAAAGGCGTACCGATCTTCTCGAAGATCGAGCCGGCCAAGCTGAAGCTGCTGGCCTTCACCAGCGAGCGGATGAACTTCGCCATCGGCCAGGAACTCTGCCACCAGGGCGATCCGGGAGACTCGATGTACGTCATCCTGGGCGGCGTGGCCGACATCCTGATCGATTCGTCGGGCGGCCAGATCCGCGTCGCCGAGCTCAAGAAGAACGACTTCGTGGGCGAGATCTCGGTGCTGTGCGACGTGCCCCGCACCGCCACGGTGAAGGCGCGCGAGCAGCTCAACACGCTCAAGATCTCGCGCGATACGCTCTACCGGATGTGCGAGGAGGTCCCGCAGGTGGCGATCGAGATGATGCGCGAGCTGGCACATCGCCTCGAGGACACCAACAAGAAGCTGCAAGCCGCCACCAAGGCCGCCGCCTGATCGCGCCCAGAGCAAGACGTCCGGGATGAGCCGTCTCGACAGTTTCATCGCGCGCATGCAGGCGCAGCGCGACTGCCTGAATTTTCTGAAGCCCAAGGTCGACGCGCTGGCGGGGCCGATCGTCGAAGTCGGACTCGGCAACGGCCGCACCTACGACCATCTGCGAATTCTGTTCCCCGGTCGCGACATCTATGTGTTCGAACGCAAAGTGGCGGCCCATCCCGACTGCATCCCGCCCGCCGACCGGCTTTTCCTGGGCGACGCCGACCGGACGATCCCCGCCGCCGCGCAACAGCTTGGCGCCACCGCGGCGCTGATCCACACCGACCTCGGCACCGGCGATCATGCCGCCAACACGGCGATGGGCCGCTGGCTCGGCCCGGCGCTCGACCGGCTCGCGGCCTCCGGCGGCTACGTGCTCGCCAACCAGCCCCTGGAGGTGGCGCGCTGGCAGCTCCTCCCCGAACCGCCCGGCGTCCCGAAGGACCGCTACTTTCTCTATCGCGTGGCGTAGGGACTCTTGGACGACGTTGGAGTCACGTCCGATCCTTAAGCGAAGATTGTCATCCCGAGCGCAGCGAGGGATCCTTGCTGGCCGCAGTTAAAGATCCCTCGCTGCGCTCGGGATGACAGCGACTTCTGAATGACTGAAGTGCGTTTCCGTTCGACTCGGAAAAGATCTAGACGCCGCCCCTCACACGTCGAAGGTCGCCAGCACCGGCACGTGATCGGACGGCACGTCCCAGTCGCGCAGGTCGATGTCGATGCGGTAGCTCCTGATCGCGCTGCTGAGCGCGGGGCTGGCCAGAATATGATCGAGGCGCCGGCCGCGGTTCGAGACGCGCCAGTCGTTGTTGCGATAGCTCCACCACGAATAGAGCTTGTCGCTGTCGGGCACGAAGCGCCGCGGCACGTCGATCCAGTCGAGCGAGGCCATCATCCTGCCGAACAGCTCGACCTCGACCGGCGTGTGCGAGACGATCTTGAGAAGCTGCTTGTGGTTCCAGACGTCGTGCTCGAGCGGCGCCACGTTGAGGTCGCCGACGGCGATTCGACGCCGGCCCTTGCGCGCGCGTGGCGCGGGCTTGCGGTCGGCGTACCACTTGGCCATCTCGCGATAGAAATCGAGCTTGTGCGCGAACTTCACGTTGGCCGCGGGATCGGGAATGTCGCCGCCGGCCGGGATGTAGAGATTGTCGAGCAGGATCGGATCGCCACCGACGTCGAGCGCGGCCTCGATGTGGCGGCAGTCCTCCTTGCCGCAGCGATGGTGGACGTTCATCGCGGTGAAAGGAACTTTCGAGAGGATGGCGACGCCGTTATAGGCCTTCATGCCCTGGATCAGCCGATGGGTGTAGCCGAGGGCTTCGAAGGCCTGGTGCGGGAAGAATTCGTCGGGACATTTGGTCTCCTGCAGGCACAGCACGTCGGGCTTGCGCAACTTCACGAAGCGTTCGACGTTGGCGATCCGCAGGCGAACCGAATTGATGTTCCAGGTGGCGACGGTCAGACTCATGCGCCGGAACTATAGTTAGGGAACGGAGACGCTGCCATGCAGTTGGATGGCGAGGAGAGCAGCAACATCGAGGATCGCCGCGGCGATGGCGGCTTTGGCGGCGGTGGCTTTGGCGGTGGCGGGTTCGGCGGCGGCTTCGGCGGCCCCGGCATCCCGATCCCGCTGGGCGGCGGCCTGTTCAAGGGCGGCTTCGGCCTGATCGCCATCGTGGTGATCAGCCTGATCCTGGGCATCAATCCGCTCAGCCTGCTGGGCGGCTTCGTCGACGATGGCAGCAGCGGCGGCGGCGGGTACGTGGCGCAGCAGAGCCCGCAACGCACCGCGTCGCGGCCGACCACCAACGACCCGGAAGAGCGTTTCGTCGCGAGAGTGCTCAAGAGCACCGAGGATGTGTGGGGCAACCTGTTCCAGCAGATGGGCCGGCAATACAAGCAGCCGCATCTGGTGCTGTTCCGCAATGCCACGCAGACCGCCTGCGGCCAGGGCCAGGCGGCGATGGGGCCGTTCTATTGCCCACCCGACCAGCGGGTCTATATCGACCTCGCCTTCTTCGACGAGCTCGCCCAGCGCTTCCATTCGCCGGGCCAGTTCCCGCAGGCCTACGTGGTCTCCCACGAGGTCGGCCATCACGTGCAGAACCTGCTCGGTATCGAGAGCAAGGTCGCGCAGTTGCGCGAGAACATGAGCAAGCGCGACGCCAATGCCATGTCGGTGCGGGTCGAACTGCAGGCCGATTGCCTGGCCGGCGTATGGGCCTATCACGCGAGTCACGATCCGGGCGGCACGCTCAAGCTCACCGACCAGGATGTCGAGCAGGCAATCAACGCCGCCACATCGATCGGCGACGACACGCTCCAGAAGCAGGCCCAGGGCCGCATCGTGCCCGACAGTTTCACCCACGGCAGCAGTGCCCAAAGAGTGCGCTGGTTCAAGACGGGTCTACAGAGCGGCGATCTCCGCCGCTGCGATACCTTCAACGCGAAACAACTCTAGCGCTTGCTAGAGTTGTTTACGGCGGGCGGCAGCGCATTCATATGCGCGAGAGCCCGCACCGTGCAGAAAAGGCGAGAAGCGTTTAAACGTAAGTGACACTGACAGTGCCGCACTTGTCGACAAAGCCCTGCAAGCGTATCGCCCTTGCCTACGGCCGCGACGCCTTCGGGCGTACCGCTGTAGATCAGGTCGCCGGCCGCCAAGGTCACCAGGCCCGAGAGATACGAGATGGTCTCGGGGATGCTCCAGATCAGCGCGTTGAGGTCGGACTTCTGGCGGGTCTTGCCGTTGACGTCGAGCTGGATGTTGCCCTTGGCGACATGGCCGACCTCGCTCACCGGATAGATCATGCCGATCGGCGCGGACTGGTCGAAGCCCTTGCCCATGTCCCACGGGCGGCCCATGTCCTTGGCCTGGTTCTGCAGGTCGCGGCGGGTCATATCGAGGCCGACGGCGTAGCCGTAGACATGGTCGAGCGCCTTCTCGACGGGGATATCGGCGCCGCCCGACTTCAGGCAGACCACCAGCTCCATCTCGTGGTGCAGGTTCTTGGTCGCCGGCGGATAGGGGATTTTCGTGGGGTTCTTGGGATCGGCGCAGAGCACGATGGCGTCGGCCGGCTTGGTGAAGAAGAAGGGCGGCTCGCGGTCCGGATCGTGGCCCATCTCGCGGGCGTGGGCGGCATAGTTGCGGCCGACGCAGAAGATGCGGCGGACCGGGAAAAGATCCTTGCTGCCATGGACCGGAACGCCGACGGTCGCAGGCGGGGTGACAACGTAAGCCATCGCTTTCTCCTTAAAGAGATGGGTTTTATGAAGCGCACGGGAGTTCGATTCAATGTCAGATGACGGCGTTTTGCCCCATGTCCTCATCGTCCAGGCCGACTCGGCGGATTCGTCGCTGGGCTGGGCAACCCTGCGCGACCGCCGCTGGCGCTGCGCACTGGGCGCGGGCGGCATCCGCGAGGACAAGGTCGAGGGCGATGGCGCCACGCCCGCCGGGCAATTCCCGCTGCGCCGCCTCTATTTCCGCAACGACCGGCTGGTCCTGCCCAAGGTCGCCCTGCCCGCCCGGCCGATCTCCGAACACGACGGCTGGTGCGACGACCCGCGGGCCGACGGCTACAACCGGCTGGTCCGCATCCCCAACGACTGGAGCCACGAGAAGATGTGGCGCGAGGACGGGCTCTACGATCTGGTGGTCGTGGTCGGCTACAACGACGATCCGCCCGAGGGCGAATGGGGCAGTGCCATCTTCCTCCACATCGCGCGCGACGACATGGCTGCGACGCGGGGCTGCATAGCCTTCGCCCGCAGCGATCTGCTCGAACTCGTGCCGATGATCACCAGGGAGACGAAGCTGCGGATCCTGTCCCATCCCGCCAACGAGCAGGCACCGCCGCCGTCGGAGGAAGAAGAGTTGGTGAAAGAGTTCGAGGATTTCGACGAGAAGGAGTGGTCGTAGTTCCGGTCGCACCAGCGACAAAATTGTCATCCCGAGCGCAGCGAGGGATCTTTCGCTTTTCTCGGACGCAGCAGCAAGGATCCCCCTGAACTCACAAACGAAGTGCAACACCAGACTAGGGTGTTGCAATGGGAAGATATTACGGCCACCTCACTCTCGAGGAGCGGTGCACGATTGCCCAGCTTCATCAAGCCGGCCAATCGGTCCGCAAGATCGCGGCAGCTCTGGATCGCCCGCCATCGAGCGTCTCTCGCGAGCTGAAGCGCAACAGTGGCTCGCAGGTCGGCTACAAGCCGAGCTACGCCCAGGAGCAGGCTGCCGCTCGGCGCTGGGCCGGATCGCGTCTGGAACGCGACGCCGAGCTGCGGACCCTGGTCCTCGATCAACTTCGTCGCGGTTGGTCGCCCGAGCAGATCGCCGGCCGGCTCAAGCAGCAGCATGCCCCCGCAACCATCAGCCATGAGAGCATTTACCGCTTCATCTACGCCCAGATCCGCCGCACCAACGACGGCTCCTGGCGCAACTACCTGGCCAGACGCAAGTACAGGCGTGGCTGGCATGGCCGGCGCAAACGCTCCGCCGACGACCTCATCAAAGGCCGTGTTCCCATTGCTTTGCGGCCTCTGGCCGTCGAGACCCGGCGGACCTTCGGCCACTGGGAAGGCGACTCCATGTCGTTCGCCGTACCCGGGCAGACCGCCCTTGTGGCGCTCGAACGCAAGTCCCGTCTCATCCTGGGAGCAAGGCAACCCGGCAAGACCGCGCAACCCGTTGCCGAGCAACTCTGCAACTGGTTCGAGCCGCTCGATCGGCGGCTGCGCCGCTCCATCACCTTCGACAACGGCACCGAGTTCGCTCAACATCTCATCCTCACCGCCGAACTGGCCATCCAGACCTTCTTCTGCGATCCCCACAGCCCGTGGCAGAAGGGCAGCATCGAGAATGCCATCGGCCGATTGCGCAGGGCCTTGCCCAGAAAAACCAACCTCGACACTATCGACCACGAGCTCTTCGACGCTTGGATCGCCGCCTACAACAACACGCCGCGAAAGTGCCTGCAGTTCAGGACCCCGGCTGAAGTCTTTCTTGCCAAACTGTTGCACTTCGAATGTAAATCCACACCCTCGCTGCGCTCGGGATGACAGCCTTGTTGGACTGTCAGCCCACCATCCGCCCGATCGTGCGGGCGGTGTAGTCGACCAGCGGGATGATGCGCGCGTAGTTGAGGCGCGTCGGGCCGATCACGCCAATCGCGCCCAGGATACGCTCCTGCGAATCGCGGAACGGCGCCACCACCATCGAGCAGCCGGTGTTGGCGAACATCGGATTGTCGGCGCCGATGAAGATCTGCACGCCGGCGCCGGCATTGGAAAGCTCGAGCAGGCGGGCGAAGCTCTCGCCGCGCTCCAGCGCATCGAACAGGGTGCGCACCCTGTCGAGATCGGCGATGGCGGTGATGTCCTCGAGCAGGCGTGCCTGGCCGCGCACGATCAGGTTGCCGCCGGGCTCGCCCGCCCAGGTCGCCAGCCCCAACTCGATCACCCGCGCGGTGAGGTCGTTCAGCTCGGCGCGCTTCAGCTTCAGATCCTCGAGGATGAGGCGACGTGCGTCGTCGAAGGTGCGGCCCATCAGCCGCGCATTGAGATAGTTGGTCGCCTCGACCAGCGCCGAGCTCGGCATGCCCACCGGGGTGTCGATCAGCCGGTTCTCGACCTGGCCCGATTGCGTCACGGTCACGACCAGCGCGCGGCCCGGCCCGAGATTGACGAACTCGATGTGCTTCAGCGGCTGCTCGGTCTTGGGCGCCATGACCAGGCTGGCGCAGCGCGACAGGCCCGAAAGCAGCGTGGTCGCCTGTTCCAGCGCCTCGGTGACACTGCGGCCGACCGCGGCGCAGCGCGATTCGATGCTCGCACGTTCGGCCTCGGAGACATGGCCGACCTCGAGCAGGCCGTTGACGAAGAGCTTCAGCCCGGCGTCGGTCGGCAGCCGCCCGGCCGAAGTATGCGGTGCATAGAGCAGGCCCAGGTCCTGCAGGTCGGCCATGATGTTGCGGATGGTGGCGGGCGACAGCGCCTCGGTGATCTTGCGGGTGAGCGCCCGCGAGCCCACCGGCTCTCCGGTCTCGACATAGCTTTCGACGACCCCGCGCAAAACCTCGCGAGCCCGCTCGTTAAGCTCTGTGACAGTGGCGGTCTGACGCTGACCGGGCGATGCATCGTTGAGAGCCCCGGGCAAGCCGAGGCGGTGGATGACCATGGGAAAAATGTAGGAACTACGGGGGGGCGGGTCAATGCGCCCCCTCCCGCCACTCACAGGCATGCTGTAGAAAGAAAGGATGCTTCGGCCCTACCGTTTCGAGCATCCGAACACGGAAGCGATGGAGTCCGTCACCCTTCTGTCGTACCTCGCAGCGGCGCTGTTCGGGCCCTTCTACATCCTGTACCGCAAGACGACCGGGTTCTGGAGTTCCCTGCTGCTGATGATCGTGCTCACCGCCGGCATCGTCGGCTTTTCGGGATTCTCGTCTTTCTTCCTGCCGGGACGCCTGCAGCTGATCGCCCTGCCGATCGTCATCGTCATCGCCCTGACGATCCAGTCGTCTTTCGTGATCCAGCAGGTACGCCGGTCGTTCCGCCGCCGCGGCTGGCTGGTGCGCTCGCCCTAGGCTCCTGCCGGGCCGCTTGTTCGGGGCGGCGGTATTGGCCATAAGCCCCTACGCAATATCAGGAGACAGAATGCGCCCTTCCGGCCGCGCCCCCGACCAGCTTCGCAAAGTGACCCTCGAGCCGGGCTTTTCCCGTCATGCCGAGGGCTCGTGCCTGGTGAAGTTCGGCGACACCCATGTGCTGTGCACCGCCTCGATCGACGAGCGGGTGCCGCCGTGGATGCGCAATTCCGGCAAGGGCTGGGTGACGGCGGAGTACGGGATGTTGCCGCGCTCGACCCACACGCGCACCGACCGCGAGGCCGCGCGCGGCAAGCAATCGGGGCGCACGCAGGAGATCCAGCGGCTGATCGGCCGCGCGCTCCGCGCCGTCGTCGACCTGCCGGCAATGGGCGAGCGCCAGATCAACATCGACTGCGACGTGCTACAGGCCGACGGCGGCACGCGCACGGCCTCGATCACCGGCGCGTGGGTGGCGTTGCACTTCGCCTTCGAGCGGCTGATCAAGGAAGGCAAGCTCGCGGCCAGCCCGATGTCTGGCCAGGTCGCGGCCGTGTCGTGCGGCCTGTGGGAGGACACCGCCGTCCTCGACCTCGACTATCCGGAAGACTCCAAGGCGCAGGCCGATGCCAACTTCGTGCTGACCGGCGACGGCGGCATCGTCGAGGTGCAGGGCACCGCCGAGGACAAGCCGTTCTCCGAGCCGCAGTTCATGGAACTGCTGGTGCTCGCCAAGAAGGGCGTCACCGAGCTCACGCACCTCCAGCGCCTGGCGATTGGCCGATGAGGGGCGGCAAAGCCTGATGGCGCGTCGCTTCGTCCTGCCGAAGCTCGTTGTGGCGACCCACAATCGCGGCAAGGCGGGCGAGATCGCTGCAATGCTGAAGCCGTTCGGCACCGAGATCGTCTCGGCCGGCGCGCTCGGCCTGCCCGCACCGGAAGAGACCGGCGCGACGTTCGAAGCCAACGCCACGATCAAGGCGCTGGCGGCGACGCGCGCCAGCGGCCTGCCGGCGCTGGCCGACGACTCCGGCCTCAGTGTGCATGCACTCGATGACCAGCCCGGCGTCTACACCGCCGACTGGGAAGGTCCGACGCGCGATGCGATGGTCGGCATGCAGCGCATCCAGGACGAGCTGGCAAAACGCGGTGTGCCGCAGGCGGACAGTGCACGCGGCGCCTCTTTCCATTGCGTGCTGGTGCTGGCCTGGCCCGACGAGCATCTCGAACTGTTCCACGGGACCTGCGACGGCGCCATCGTCTGGCCGGCTCGCGGCACCGGCGGTCACGGCTATGATCCCTGCTTCCAGCCGGTCGGAGAGACGCGCACGACGGCCGAGATGAGTGACGCGGAGAAGAACGCGATCAGTCATCGCGGCCGCGCCTTCCGGATGATGGTCGAGGCGTGCTTCCAGTGAGCACGCAGGCTCCGCTGGGCGTCTACATCCATTGGCCCTTCTGCAAATCGAAGTGCCCCTACTGCGACTTCAACAGCCATGTGCGCGACGGGGTCGAGCAGGCGCGCTGGCGCAAGGCGCTGCTGGTCGAGCTCGAACATGCCGCGCGCGAGGCGCCGGGACGCCGGGTCGAGACGATGTTCTTCGGCGGCGGCACGCCGTCGCTGATGGAGCCGGAGACCGTGGCCGCGGTGATCGCGCGGACGCGCGCCTTGTGGGATGCCGCTGCCGACGTGGAGATCACCCTCGAAGCCAATCCGACCTCGGTCGAGGCCGGGCGCTTCGCGGCCCTGGCCCAGGCCGGCGTCAACCGCGTGTCCCTGGGGGTGCAGGCGATCAGCGCGCCGGATCTGCGCTTTCTCGGCCGCGAGCATTCGCCGGCCGAAGCGCTGGCCGCACTCGACACGGCACGACAGCATTTCGGCCGCTATTCCTTCGACCTGATCTATGCCCGGCCGGGCCAGACGCCGGAGGCCTGGGAAGCGGAACTCGGGCGTGCTCTGGCACTCGCGGGCGAACATTTGTCGCTCTACCAGCTCACCATCGAACGCGGCACACGCTTCTTCACCGACCACGCTCGCGGCGCCTTCATCCTGCCGCCCGAGGAACTCGCCGCCGAGATGTTCGAACTCACGCAGGCCCGCCTCGAAGCCGCCGGCCTGCCGGCCTACGAGATTTCCAACCACGCGCGGCCCGGCGCGGCCTGCCGCCATAATTTGATCTACTGGCGGTATCAGGATTACGTCGGCGTCGGCCCCGGCGCGCATGGCCGCTTCGCCGACGGCAAGGACAAGCGGGCCACGCGTCGGCACAGCGGGCCGGAAGCGTGGCTGGACGCGGTCGAGCGCGACGGACATGGCACGGCGGAGAGCACGGTCGTCACGGGCCGCGACCTGGTGGAGGAAGCATTGATGATGGGCCTGCGCCTCACGGACGGCATCGACCGGGCGATCTTCGCGACCAACACCGGCGCCGATCCCGTCGACGCGGTGGGCGAAGCCAGCCTTGCCCCGCTGATCGGCGCGGGTTTCCTGGACGTCGAGTGCCACCCATATCGGCGCGACGGCGGCCGGTCGCCAGCGCCTCAATGCGGTGCTGGAGCGGCTGATCGCATGACGCGTCTTGTCGTTCTCGTGGCGCTGTTGGTTGCAGCGGCGACCGCCGCCATCGCCCAGACGACAAAGCCGGCGCCGCGCGCACCGGTGCCGGCAACGCGTCCGGCGCCACCCAAGTCGCCGTTCACGCCGCCCGCCTTCAAGATCACCATCGCGACGGAAGCGGCCTATCCGCCGTTCAACTATCTCGACCGCAAGGGTCTCCCGGCCGGGTTCGAAATGGATATCGCGCAGGAAGCCTGCATGCGCATGAAGGCCGAGTGCGAGTTCGTCGCGGTCAAATGGGACGATCTCGTGCCGGGCGTCCTCGACAAGAAGTTCGACATCGTCATGTCCTCGCTCGAAGTGACCCCCGAGCGCCGCCGCCGGCTCGGCCTGTCGCGCCGCTACTATCTCTCGCCCGGCGCCTTCATCGCCAAGAAAGGCGCGCCCTACGACGGGCCACCGTCTCTGTTGCGCAACAAGAAGATCGGCATCCAGAAGGATTCCATGCACGCCGACTGGGCCGACAAGAGCTTCCGCCGCTCCGCCCAGCTCAAGCGCTACGCCACCGTGAACGAGGCCCTTGCCGCGCTCGCGACCGACGACGTCGACGCGGTGTTCGGCGACAAGGTGCAGCTCTGGCTGTGGTCGCAGAAGCCGGAAGGCAAATGCTGCGAACTGGTCGGTCAGGACGTCAAGGACACGCAAACCCTGGGCATCGGCGTCTCGGCCGGCCTGCGCCGCGAGGACATCAAGCTGCGCGAGGCCTTCAACAAGGCGATCGGCGAGATGATGAGCGACGGCACCTACAAGAAACTGAACGAAAAGTATTTTCCGTTCCCGCTCAACTAGAGCATATTCCGTCCGACTGGAATCAGTCGGACGGAATATGCCATTAGTCGAAGCGCTTCGATCAATGCGTTTCCGATCGATTGGAACCGCGTGAGCGGTTCCAATCGATCGGAAGCCGCTCTAGAGCGGATTGCGAGATCTAGGTCGAGAGATTGAACGCGATCGAAATGCGCACGCCACTGCCGCGGTAGCGACGAACCTGATGCTGGACAAAGGACGGAAACATCACGATCCGGCCGATCTTCGGAAGGACGCGCTCGAGCCCGCCCGCCGAGCGGCCACCGGGCATGGCGACACGCAGCTGCGGCGCGTTCATCACCGAAAGCGCGCCGCGCGGATCGAGGAATTCCAGCTCGCCCCCGAGCGCGGGATCGGCGCCGATGCCGCCGTCGTCGACATAATAGACGCACGACCAGAATGAGCCGGGATGGCTGTGCAGGTTGTTGGCGTCGCCCGAGCGATTGACGTTGGCCCACATATTGCCCTTCCAGGTGGCCTGCGATCCGGGATGCGGACCCTGGTTGGGCGTGCCCTTGGCATCGGTCGTCACACGGTTGGCGATGTTGCGCCCCCAGGACAGAAGCTTGATCGCCGCAGGACCGCCCCAGCGGTCCATGTCGTCGGTCGATTGCCAGCCGCCGAGGTTGGAGAAACTGGTGCTCTCCTGGGTCTTCTCGCGTTCCTCGATCACCCGGCGCAGCTCGACGTTGAGCGCCGCCGATTCGGGCACGTCGAACACCACCAGCGGCGTGGCAAACAGCGGAAGTATTCCCGGCTTCGCGCCCGTGTCGGCTGACCGCAGGGCCGCATCGAATTCGGAGGACTGCGATCGTTCGCTCACGGGAGCCTTCCAGTCGACGGGGTCGTTCCGGGAATTATTGCGCACGCGATTCCGGCTTTGTCCAGCCGCCGGGCAACCCAGCCTCAGGCGGCGTTGGTCGCCGCAAATGCCTCGAAAGCGTCCTCGACCAGGCTGACGTGATGCAGCATCGCGGCGTGCGCGCCGGTGGCGTCGCCGGACAGGATCGCGCGCACGACGGCGTCGTGTTCCTGGTTGGAGCGCACGAGTTGGCCCTCGACCTGGAACTGGGCACGCCGGAACGGGCCGATTCGGCGGCGCAGGCTCATGGCGTAGTCGGCCAGCGGCGCATTGTGCGAACCGGCATAGATCGCCTCGTGAAAGGCAACGTTGGCGTCGGAGTAGGCATCGGTCTTGCCCGCTTGCGCGAGCGCCAGCATCGCCTCGTGACGCGCCTGCAGGCGCCGCCGCTCGACCGGCGTCATGCTGATCGCCGCCAGCCGCGCGCAGGTCGCCTCCATTTCCGCCATTGCGACGAACAGGCTTTCGATCTGTTCGTGCGTTGCCTTCGAAACGACCGCGCCCTTGCGCGGGCGCATGTCGATCAGTCCGCTCATCGCCAACTGCCGCAGCGCCTCGCGCACGGGCGTGCGCGACACGCCGTGCCGCCCCGCCAGGCCCAATTCGTCGAGCCGCACGCCGGGCTTCAGGGCGCCGCTCAGGATACCGTCGGCGATCGCGGTCGCCAGTCTGTCGGCCAGGGTCGGTTTGTCCGGGTGCATGCGTCGATCTGCATACAAGATGGATGCCAATGCATGCGATTTGCCTGCCGATGCCCGAAAAGAATGCAATCTGCCGTGATTGCATACATTTCGGCCCGGCGGTTTGCGGGAAATGCCGATTCTGCAGGGTTTCATGCGTGGCACACCGCTTGCTGACCTCTTTCTGGCCGTCTGTGGCCAGACAGAGCAAAGCGGGGAAGTCGCATGATCGACAAGTTCAACATCGGCCATCACAGCATCTCTAGGCGTGGCCTTCTGGGCGGGGCGGCCGCCGGTGCAATGACTCTCGGCCTCGGCGGCGCGGCCAACGCGCAGAAGCCTCTGGTTATCGGCTTCATCTACGTCGGGCCGCGCGACGACTACGGCTACAACCAGGCGCACGCAGAGGCCGCCGCCATTCTGAAGAAGATGCCCGGCGTGAAGGTACAGGAAGAAGAGAAAGTGCCGGAGACCGTCGCCGTCGAGAAGACCATGGAGAGCATGATCAACCTCGATGGCGCCACGCTCGTCTTCCCGACGTCGTTCGGCTACTTCGACCCGTACATGCTTAAGGTCGCGGCCAAGTATCCGCAGATCCAGTTCCGGCACTGCGGCGGCCTGTGGACCGAGGGCAAGCACCCGATGAACACGGGCAGCTACTTCGGCTACATCGACGAGGCCCAGTATATCGCCGGCATCGTCGCGGGCTCGACCAGCAAGTCCGGCAAGTTGGGCTTCGTCGCCGCCAAGCCGATCCCGCAGGTCCTGCGCAACGTCAACGCGTTCACCCTGGGCGCGCAGTCGGTCAATCCGAAGATCACGACGCAGGTGATCTTCACCGGCGACTGGGCGCTGCCGGTCAAGGAGGCGGAAGCCACCAACAGCATGATCGCGCAGGGCGTCGACGTCGTGACCTGTCACGTCAACTCGCCAAAGGTCGTGGTCGAGACGGCGGAGCGCGCCGGCATCTACACCGTGGGCTACCACTGCAACCAGGCCAAGCTCGCGCCGAAGGGCTACCTCACGGGCGCCGAGTGGAATTGGGAGCGCATCTACGTCGACATGGTCAACGACATGAAGGCTGGCAAGGCGCCCGGCAACTTCGTGCGCGGCGGCCTGAAGGAAGGCTACGTCCGCACCTCGGCCTACGGTCCTGCGGTGGCAGCGTCCGTCAAGGAGAAGGCCGACGCAGCCAAGCTCGCGATCCTGAACGGCAGCCTGTCGATCTACAAAGGCGCGCTCAAGGACAACAAGGGCAACACCGTCATCCCGGCGGGCACGTCCTACGTCATCACCGAGCCCAAGCTCGAGAGCATGAATTACCTGGTCGAGGGCGTAGTCGGCTCCACCTCGTAAGAGACGCGGGCCGAAGCAGGTGGGCCAAACCCTTGAGCGGATCGCCGTTCCGACGCTGGCTTTGCTGGCGTCGGCGGTGCTCTTTGGCCTGCTGCTGGCTTTCTATGCGCACGTCGATCCGCTGGAGGCCTTCGGGCTGATGTACCAGGGCGCGTTCGGTTCGTGGTTCTCGTGGCAGAACACGCTGACCCGCGCCGCGCCCCTGATCCTGACCGCGCTGTGCACGGCGCTGCCGGCGCGACTCGGGCTGGTCATCATCGGCAACGAGGGCGCACTGGTCGTCGGCGGCGTCGCCGCGGCGGCGGCGGGCATCGCCGCCGCCAATGCACCGCCGCTGGTCGTGCAGACCGTCATGGCGCTGGCCGGCATGATCGCGGGCAGCGTCTGGATCGCTTTTGCGGGCGCGCTACGCCAGTTCCGCGGCGTCAACGAAACGATCTCGAGCCTGCTGCTCACCTACATAGCGATCGCGCTGATGAACCACTTCGTCGAGGGGCCGCTGCGCGATCCCTCGAGCCTCAACAAGCCGTCAACCTGGCCGATCGGCGACGCCAACATGATCGGCACGATTCCCGGCATGGATGTCCATTGGGGTCTGGTGTTCGGCATCGTGGCCTGCCTGCTCTGTTATCTCTTCCAGCGCTTCACGACCTGGGGCTTCGCCATGGAGGTGATCGGCGGCAATCCCAGGACCGCGCGCATGATGGGACTCGACGTCGGCCGCTACGTGCTGGTGGCCTGCGGCGCAGGTGGCGCAGCGGCGGGGCTTGCCGGCATGGTCGAGGTCGCCGCCATCCACGGCCGGGCCAATGCCTCGCTGGCCGTCGGCTACGGCTATACCGGCATTCTCGTGTCGTTCCTGGCCCGCCACAATCCGGCGGCCATCGTGCCGGTTTCGATCCTGCTGGGCGGCATCGGCGCCTCGGGCGGCCTGTTGCAGAGGCGTCTCGATCTGCCCGATGCGGCGGTCGTGGTGCTGCAGGGCATCATCTTCGTGGCCATCCTTGCCAGCGAGACCCTGTACGGGCGCCTCTGGAAACCGAAGGAGGCCGTCTGATGGCGAGCGACCTCGGCCTGTGGAGCGTGCCGCTCGCCATGGTGGCAGGCGCCATTCGCGTAAGCACGCCGTTCATCTTCGTGAGCGTCGGCGAGTGCCTGACCGAGCGCTCGGGCCGCATCAACCTCGGCCTCGAAGGCACCATGGTGATGGGTGCGATGAGCGGCTATGGCGCCGCCCTGGTGAGCGGATCGCCGTGGCTGGGCGTCGTCGTGGCAGCCCTGGTCGGCGTGCTGCTGGGCGCGCTGCATGCCCTGATCTGCCAGTTGCCGCGGGTCAACGATGTCGCCACCGGCATCGGCCTCATGCTGTTCGGCACCGGCCTCGCCTTCTTCCTGGGCAAGCCCCTGATCCAGCCCAAGGCGCCCAATCTCGGCGCCATCGATCTCGGCTGGTGGAGCTCCATCCCGCAGGTCCACCAGGCGCTGCAGGTGAATTATCTGTTCGTGATCGGCATCGCGCTCGCCTTCGCCATGGCATGGGCGCTGAAGAACACGCGCTGGGGCCTGATCGTGCGGCTGGCCGGCGAGAGCGTCGATGCGGCGCTCGCGATCGGCGCATCGGTGGCGCGTACCCGCCTGATCGCGACTGCGATCGGCGGTGCCTTCGCCGGGGTCGGCGGAGCGTTCCTGTCGCTCTATTATCCGGGAAGCTGGAGCGAGGGCCTGTCGAGCGGCCAGGGACTGATGGCCGTGGCGCTGGTGATCTTCGCGCGCTGGGATCCCGTGCGCTGCCTGTGGGCGTCGCTGCTGTTCGGCGCGGCGGGCGCGATCAGCCCGGCGCTGCAGTCGGTCGGCGTCACCCAGGGCTACTATCTGTTCAGTGCCGCGCCCTACGTGCTGACGCTCGCTCTCATGATCGCCACCTGCTCGCCCGAGCGCAGCCTTCGTGGCGCACCGGGCGAACTGGGCGCCGTCAAATAGGAGAAGCAGGATGGCCACCAAGCATATCGACTCCCGCCCCTATCTCTGGCCCTGGAACGGCGACCTGCGGTCCGACAACAGTGCACTCGTCATCATCGACATGCAGACCGATTTCTGCGGCGTCGGCGGCTATGTCGACAAGATGGGCTATGACCTTTCGTTGACGCGCGCGCCGATCGAGCCGCTCAAGAAGCTGCTGGCTGCGGCGCGCGCCGCCGGCTGGACCGTGATCCACACCCGCGAAGGCCACCGTCCCGATCTCAGCGACCTGCCCGCCAACAAGCGCTGGCGTTCGCAGCAAATCGGCGCCGGGATCGGCGATCCGGGCCCCTGCGGCCGCATCCTGGTGCGCGGCGAACCGGGCTGGGAGATCATTGCCGATCTCGCGCCGGCCAGGGGCGAACCGGTGATCGACAAGCCGGGCAAGGGCTCGTTCTGCGCCACCGATCTCGAGCTGATGCTGCGCACCCGCGGCATCGACAATCTGGTGCTGACCGGCATCACGACCGACGTCTGCGTGCACACGACCATGCGCGAGGCCAACGACCGCGGCTTCGAGTGCCTGATCGTGGAGGACTGCACGGGTGCCACCGACAAGGGCAACCATGCGGCTGCGCTCAAGATGGTCGAGATGCAGGGCGGCGTGTTCGGCGCGGTCGCAAACTCCGCGGCCGTGATCAAGGCGATGGCGTGAGGAGAAGCCCATGAGCGTCATCGGCGCCGCCCACGTTCCCGCCCGCGAGGGCGCCCCCGAACTGGAGCTGATCGGCTTCTCCAAGCATTTCGGCGCGCTGGCGGCGCTCGACGACGTCTCGGTGAAGGTCAAGGCGGGCGCCTTCCACGCGCTGCTGGGCGAGAACGGCGCCGGCAAGAGCACTCTCGTGAAATGCGCCATGGGCTACTACGCCGCCGACAGCGGGCAGATCCTGCTGAACGGCCGCGAGGTCACGATCGACCACCCGCGTCAGGCGCACGAACTCGGTCTCGGCATGGTCTATCAGCACTTCACCCTCGTGCCGAACATGACGGTGCTGGAGAATTTCGTGCTGTCGCGCGGCGACCTGCCGGCAGTGATCGACTGGACGAGCGAACGCAGGATCCTGAAGGATTTCTTCTCGACGACGCCGTTCGCCGTGCCGGTCGACGTGCCGGTCGCCGATCTCGCGGCAGGGCAGAAGCAGAAAGCCGAGATCCTCCGCCAGCTCTACCTGAAACGAACCCTGCTGATCCTCGACGAGCCGACTTCGGTGCTGACGCCCGACGAGGCCGATGAGGTCCTGTCGACGCTCAGGAAGATGACCGAGGAAAAGCTCGTCACCATCGTCACCATCACGCACAAGTTCCGCGAAGTGAATGCCTTCTGCGACACCGTGACGGTGCTGCGCCGGGGCAAGCTGGTGGGCACGCGGCCGACGGCCGAGGTCGACAACGACACCATGGCCGAAATGATGGTAGGGCGCCGCGAGACGCGCGCCGTGGTCGAACGCGAGCGGCATGCGCTGGGCAAGGCCGTACTCAAGCTCGACGGTCTCAGCGTCGCCGACAATGTCGGCCAGCTCGCCGTCGAGGATCTGTCGCTCGAGATCAGGGCCGGCGAGATCGTGGGCGTCGCCGGCGTCTCGGGCAACGGCCAGCGCGAACTGGTCGAGACCTTGGCCGGCCAGCGCCACAGGCAGGCGGGCCGGATGCTGGTGCACGGCGAACCCTACGCCGCCACGCGCGCGGAGATGATCCGGCACAAGATCGCCTGCCTGCCGGAGGAGCCGCTGCGCAACGCCTGCGTTGCCGAGATGTCGGTGGCGGAGAACATGGCATTGCGCTCGTTCGACCAGCCGCCCGCGTCACCCGACGGCATCCGACTCAAGCGCGGCCCGATGCGCGACACGGCGCGACGGCTGATCGAAGCCTATCGCGTGAAGACGCCCGGCCCCGACGCCGCCATCAGGGGCCTGTCGGGCGGCAACGTGCAGCGTGCGGTGCTGGCGCGTGAACTGTCGAGCGAAGGCGACCTGGTGATCGTGGCCAATCCCTGTTTCGGTCTCGACTTCGCCGCCGTGGCCGAAATCCGGGCGCGCATCGTGCAGGCGCGCAACCGCGGCGCGGCGGTGCTGCTGGTCAGCGAGGATCTCGACGAGATTTTGCAACTCTCGGACCGCATCGTGGTGATGTTCGACGGCCGACTGGCGCTGCAGATCGACGGCGCAGAGGCCGATGTGGGCGCCATCGGCCGCGCCATGGCTGGTCATTGAGGGCGGACCGGCGAGTTCCGGCCGGACCCGGCGTGGACGCTAATTCAGTGCCCGGTCGCGCGACACGTACTGGCCGCGTCTCAGTTCCTTGAAAAAGTGCGATACCTGGGGGTGCGACACCGGCTTGCCGGTGTCGTCGGCCAGCAGGTTCTGCTCGGAAACGTAGGCTACGTAGGTGGTCTGCGCATTTTCGGCCAGCAAGTGATAAAATGGCTGGTCGCGGCGCGGGCGCACTTCCTCCGGGATCGATGCCAGCCACTCCTCGGTATTGGCGAAAACCGGGTCGACGTCGAAGATCACCCCCCGAAAAGGGTAGATTCGGTGCTTCACGACCTGGCCAATGGAGAACTTGGCCTTGCGCACCGGGGGTTCGACAACGGCACTACCGGCAGTCTGGTTGGCGATGTTCATGGTGAAAGTATCACTCCGAACGGGGGTTCAGGCAACGTATCCGGCAGGGGACGAATACTCCGGGTTACTGCAACAATACGGGGCGGATTGCCCAACAGATTGCACTCCCCTCGACAGGCAAGAACGCGGCCAAAACGGGAACTCCTCCCTCGGTTGACGTCCGGCCCGGCCTGTGGACTCTGGTGCTGCAGGGCAGCTTGGGAAGCATCTTGGCCGACGGTCTGAAAGTTCGATTCTGGGGTGTGCGCGGTTCGATCTCCTGTTCGGGGTCCGAATATGTCCGCTACGGCGGCAACACGTCGTGCCTCGAAGTGACGGCCGGCGGACGCCGCCTGATCTTCGACGCCGGCACCGGCATCCGGAGCCTCGGCCTCGAACTCGCCCGCCAGGCGCCGCTCGACATCGATATCTACTTCACGCACACGCACCTCGATCATCTGTCGGGACTGACGTTCTTCGCGCCGCTGTTCGACAAGCGCAATTCGGTGCGTATGTGGGCGGGGCATCTCGAGGCGCCCTATACCTTGAAGAAGGTCGTGAGCAACCTGATGCAGGCGCCGATCTATCCGGTGACGCTCGACGTCTTCCAGGCCTCCATCAGCTTCAGCGAGTTCAAGGCCGCCGATTCGCTCTTTTGCGGCACGGTGGCGATGCGCACGGCGCCGCTCCATCATCCCAACGGCGCCACCGGCTATCGCATCGAGCACAGCGGAAAGTCGATCTGCTACATCACCGACACCGAGCACCGTGAGGGCGAGCGCGACAAGACGATCGTCGATCTGTGCCGCGGTGCCGACATCATGATCTACGACTGCAGCTACACCGACGAGGAGTATCCCCGCTACCGAGGCTGGGGCCACTCGACCTGGCAGGAAGGCGTGCGCATTGCCGACGCCGCCGGCGTCGGCACCCTCGCCGTCTTCCATCATGATCCCAGCCACGACGATGCGTTCATGGACGAGGTCGCCCGAAAGGCGGCAGAGCTTCGTCCAGGCAGTGCGCCCGGCGGCCTGCCGCGAGTCGTGGTGGCACACGAAGGCCTGACGCTGGCGCCATAACATGGCCAGCTCGCTGTCCCTGCGCGGACGCTGGCGGCGGCTGAAGCTCGGCCTGCCGACGATTCTCGGGCTCAAGCCGGGCGGCTGGTTCATCCCGCACCGTTATGCCCCGCTGCTGCCGCCACCCGGCACGCAGCCGCCCTATGCCGCCGTCGAGGCGCTATTCGAACGCAACGAGGCCGGCTTCATCGCCATGATCGACCAACTCGACGCCCATGCGGCGGAATTGGAGAGACTGGGGCCGCTGCTCGACCAGGCCTGGTTTCCCTCGCTCGATGCGGCAATGGGCTACGTGCTGGTGCGCGAGCGCAAGCCGCGGCACATCGTCGAGATCGGCTCCGGTCACTCCACGCGCGTGCTGGCCAGGGCCTCGGCGGGCGTGGCCGAGATTACCGCGATCGACCCGGCGCCGCGCGCCGACATCGCGGGCCTTCCCGGCGTCACCATCGTGCCGTCGACCTTGCAGGCAGCACCGGCTTCCCTGTTCGACGGCCTGCTGCCGGGCGACATGCTGTTCATCGAACTCGAGCCACATCCTGATGCCCGGCAGCGACGTCGACTTCCTGTTCAACCGCGTGTTGCCGCGCCTGCCCGCGGGCGCGCTGGTGCATATCCACGACATCTATCTGCCGTTCGACTATCCCGCGATGTGGGGCTGGCGGAATTACAACGAGCAGCAGGGCGTCGTGCCGCTGTTGACCGCCGGCGCCTACGCCCCGCTCTTCTCCAGCGTGTGGGCCGAGCGCCGGTTGCACGAGCGGCTTGCCCGGTCGGTCGTGGCGCGCCTGCGGCGGCCGCCCGATGCGCTTGCTGCCAGCCTGTGGCTGGAGAAGCGCTGATGCCCGCCCGTGTGTTCGCGCGCCTGCGCGACTGGCTGTTCGACGGTGGCGGGCCGGACAAGCTTCCCGAAAGGGTGCGCGAGGCGATCCGCCTCCAGCAGGAGCGCAGCGAGATCCTGATCGCCTGGATACAGCTCTCGATCGTGGCCCTGGTGGCCACGGTCTACGAGACGACGTCGATGCCAGGCGGCGTCGTGCAGTACGACTTCTCGTTCGAGACCCAGGTCTTCGTCGCCTACGGGGTATTCTGCCTGGTGCGTCTTGTGCTTGCCTATCGCCGCCTTCTGCGGCCGTGGATGCTCTACATCTCGGTGATCGCCGACATGGCGCTGCTGATGGGACTGATCTTCTCGTTCCCGCTGAAATACGCCCAGCCGGCCGCCTTCTATCTGAAGGTCCCGACGCTGCTCTACGTATTCCTGTTCATCGCGCTGCGGGCCCTGCGATTCGAGGCGCGCTTCGTGCTGTTCGCCGGATTGAGCGCGATCGCAGGATGGATCGCCCTCGTGCTCTACGTGCTGAGCGGCAAGGGCGGCCCGCAGGATGTCGGGACCGACGACTTCGTCGAATACATGACCTCGAACACGTTGCTCATGCACGCCGAAGTCGACAAGGTCATCGCCATCCTGCTGACGACGGTCGTGCTCGCCGTCGCCATTGCCCGCGCACGACATCTCCTGACCCGCGCCGTCAGCGAAGGCGCCGCGGCGCGCGATCTGTCGCGCTTCTTCGATCCCGACGTCGCCCACCGCATCCGCTCGGCGCACATTTCGATCAAGGCCGGCGAAGGCGAACTGCGCGACGTCACCATCCTCACCGTCGACCTGCGCGGGTTCACGCGGCTCTCGACGGAGCTGGCGCCGGACCAGATCATGAAGTTGCTGCAGGACTACCAGGGCCGTATCTGCCCGTTGATCGTCGGCAATGGCGGCAGCATCGACAAGTTCCTGGGCGATGGCATTCTGGCCTCGTTCGGCGCCGTCACGCCCTCTGCAAGCGCCGCGGCCGACGCCATGCGTGCCGCCGATGCGGTTCTCGAGGCGGCCGACCGCTGGATTGCCGAACGGCGGGCGGCCGGGCTGGCGCCGCTCACGATCGGCATGGCGCTCGCCGCCGGCCGGGTCGTATTCGGCGCCGTGGGCGATGGCGAGCGGCTCGAGTTCACCGTGATCGGCGATGCCGTGAATTTCACGGCCAAGCTGGAAAAGCACAACAAGGACGAAAGGACCCGGGCACTGACCGACGGCAAAACCTATGCGCTCGCCGAGCAACAGGGCTACACTCCGCCGCGAGAGCGCGAACGCCGGCTGGGACGGCGTGTGAGTGGCGTGCCGGAATTGGTCGATATTGTGGTGCTGGGCGCATAAGGCAGGCCGTGCGTTGCCTTGCCCTTTCCTCAATCGGGGCTTATGTAATTTCGATGCGAGGCCACAGTAGGCGCTAACAGTGGGCAATAACTACGACATCATTCTGATCGGGCTGGTCGCGGTGTTCCTGATCCTGCGACTGCGCGCGGTTCTCGGCAAGCGCACCGGCAACGAACCGCCACCGGCGCGCGATCCATTCACGCCGCCTGCGCCGCCCACGGCGCAACCGCGGATCGGCGACACGGCATCGGGCGCGGGCGGCAGCGACAATGTCGTCCCCCTGCCGACCGCCAACAATCCGCCGCCCCGCACCTCGCAACCGACCAGCGGCCCGGGCGGCATCCGCGCCACCGTGATGCCGACGGCGACGGCCGGCGTCGCGGCTATTCGCGCGGCCGATCCTACCTTCGAGCCGATCGCCTTTACCGGCGGCGCTCGTGCCGCCTTCAGCACCATTGTCGAGGCCTTCGCGCGCGGCGATACGGCGGCGCTGCGTCCCTTGCTCGATCCGCCCACTTTCGCGAGCTTCGAATCGGAGATCCGCGCACGCGTCGGCCGGGGCGAGAAACACGAGACGACATTGATCGGCTTCGAGGCGTCCGACGTCGCCGCCGCCGAGCTGCAAGGCGACGAGGCGTGCGTAACGGTGCGCTTCATCAGCGAGCAGATTCAGGTCACGCGCGATGCCGACGGCCAGGTTGCCGACGGCAACCCGAACGAGGTCGTCAAAGCCGTCGATCTTTGGACGTTCCGGCGCAACACGAAGTCGAGCGACCCCAACTGGGTGCTGACCAAGACCGAAAGCGAAGGCTGAGGGGAGACGATCTCGGAATGCGCGGACTTCTTCCGTTTGGCGGCGCAGCCTTGCTCGCGGCCGCCAGCCTCCTGTCTGCGTGCGCCACCGGCACGACAAGCGACCCCGCCAGCAACGTCGCGATGGAGCCGACATCGTTCAAGGACATTCCCGGCTGGGCCGACGACCGGCAGGCCGATGCGCTGGCCGCCTTCCGCCGTTCGTGTCCGAAGCTGGTTGCCGGCAGCGACACGAGGATATCGACCGATGGCGGCGTCAAGGTTGTTGCCGTCGCGGAATGGAAGACGATCTGCGACTCCGCCGGTGCCGTCAAGGAAGGCGACAACATCGGGGCGAAGCACTTCTTCGAGGAGAATTTCCGGCCGCTTGTCGTCAAGGTGCCCGGCAATTTCACCGGCTATTTCGAGCCCGAGTTGCGCGGCAGCCGCGCCCCATCGCGGATTTTTACCGTGCCGGTCTATCGCCGGCCGGCCGATCTCACGGATCAGCCCTATCTGACGCGCGGCGAGATCGAGCAGGGGGCGCTCAAGGGCAAGGGCCTCGAGATCGCCTACGTGCAGGATCCGGTGGCGCTGTTCGAAGTGCAGGTTCAGGGCAGCGGCCGCGTACACCTTGCCGAAGGCGGGACGCTCAGCCTTGGCTTCGACGGTTCGAACAACCGGCCCTATACGGCAATCGGCAACACGCTGGTCGAGATGGGAGTTCTGCAGAAGGACAAGGTCACCTGGCCTGCCATCCGCGATTGGCTGAAGCGCAACCCGATCAAGGGCCGCGACGTCATGCGCAAGAACGAGCGTTACATCTTCTTCAAGGATACAAAGTCCGCCGCCGCGACCGGCTCCGAAGGCGTGCCGCTGACCGCGCAGCGCAGCCTGGCGGTCGACACGATGTTCACGCCTTTCGGCACGCCGATCTGGATCGAGACGACGCGACCCGTCACCGGCAAGCCGAACGCCACCGAGACCTATCGTCACCTGATGGTGGCGCAGGACAGCGGCACCGCGATCAAGGGCCCGGCGCGCGGCGATGTCTTCTTCGGTAATACGCCACAGGCCGCCGACTGGGCAGGTCGCATGGTGGGTACGGGCCGCGCGATCGTCCTGGTGCCGAATCGCAGCTAGGGGCCGCAGCTAGGGGCCGCGGCTGGGTCGCAGACGTCAGTTCGGGGCCGCCGGCGGTCCGCCGTCGGTCGGCATTCCCGCCATGTAGCGATAGAGCGCCGTCAGGCGGTTGATATAGGGCGACGCGCTGTGCACGGCGATGAAGTCGGAGCCTTCGCCGACGCCGATCGTCTGGTAGTAGCCCCATTCGCCCGCTCCGCGGCGTTCGATGAATGTTGCCGACCGCAGCGCGGCCGGCTCGAACAGCGTGAACATCGAATATTTTATCGGCGTCAGGTTCTCGGTCGAGAGTTCGACCCTGTCCACCGTGCGCTGCCGCACCGTCAGACGGTGAATCGTGCGTCCCGTACGCGCATCGATTTCGTAGTAGTAGAATTCCCTGCCGGCAACGAAGTCTTCGGGCTTCAGATCGGGATTGGTGTACCTGGCCTCCGGTCCATCGGTGAATCCGGCTTGCGCGACGAACGGTTCCCACATCTGGTGCATCGTCGACCAGAAGCGGATCGCCTTGTACTGAGAGAGAGCACCGTAGCGGGCGAGCAACCCGTCGAGCGAAGGCGCGTGGACTGCTGCGGCGAGTGCCGCAGCCATGCGTGTACGCCCACCCGGCCAGTGCAGGCAGGGCGAAAGCTGCCAGGCGGCCTTGTTGAGATCTTCCTCGGTCCAGCTGGCAATCAGCGGCGGGCCACCCGGGGCGGCATAGGCGGGATGAGGGGGGCCGTCGCACGGCGGCCGCATGGCAAAGCTCTGCAGGGGCGATTGAGCCCAGGCGGGAGCAAGACTGGCCGAGAGGACCGCCAGGACGATAAGGACGAAGATACGCTGCACGGCCCCTATAATGGCATGGGAGGGCAAGCGTTGCCGCCCCTCTCGATCACGATTGTCCCATATCCTGCGGACCCGACCGTGACCGGCCGTCACAGGGTCAGATTGAAGGCAATCGAGATCCGCTCGGCGGTCCCGCGATAGGGGCGGACCTGGTGCATGATCCACGCCGGGAACATGACCATCCGCCCGGCCTTGGGCTGAACTCGCTCGGTCGACCATGGGCCGCCCTGCGGCAGGGCAACCCGCAGGTGCGGCGCCAGCATGGTCGGGATCGGGCCACGCGGATCCATGAATTCGAGCTCTCCACCCAGGCCCGGATCTGCGTCGATGCCACCATCGTCGACGTAATAGACGCCCGACCAGTAGGCGCCGCGGTGGCAGTGATATTCGTTGCCGTGGCCGGTCCGGTTGATGTTCGCCCACATATTGGCCTGCCACGTGACGGCGAAGAACCCAGGATGCGGACCTTGGCCCAAATTGCCGCTGACATCCGTTGTTACACGATTGGCGACATTGCGCCCGACCGCCAGGAGTTTGAGGGCAGGAGCACCGCCCCATTTTTCCATGTCCCAGCTCGACTGGTAGCCGCCGACATTGGAGTGTCGGGCGGACGGATGCATTTTCTCGCGTTGCTCGATCACACGCCGCAAATCGGCGTTGAGTGCCGCCGCGTCCGGTACATCAAAGACGACGAGGGGCGTCGAGAACAGGCAAACGATCTCCGGAACGGGCCAGTTCGCAAGCATGGGCACCGAGGCAATGTAGGATTGGCCAACCGGCGGAGTAGTGACGGATTTGGACAGGCCGGCTCCCGCAATTGCGTGCACCCTCACAGTGCCGTGAGCAATTCTGAGCAAGGCCCGTTGCACGGCTTTTTTGAGGCTGCCATGGTGACCGCGTGTCCATGCCAGAGACCCGTCCGCCCCCTCGTCCGCGTCGCGTCGCACTGTTCGTCACGTGCCTGGTCGATCTGTTTCGGCCGTCGGTGGGGTTCGCCGCCATCAAGCTTCTCGAAGATGCCGGCTGTGCGGTCGAAGTTCCGCCGCTGCAGGTCTGCTGTGGCCAGCCGGCCTACAACTCGGGCGATCGACAGACGACGCGCACCATCGCGACGCAGGTTATCGACGCGTTCGAAGGCTACGAGGCCGTCGTCGTCCCTTCGGGTTCCTGCGGGGGGATGCTGTCCCACCACTATCCCGGCCTGTTCGATGACGATCCTGCCCTGAAGGCCCGGGCAGAAAATCTCGCCATGCGGAGTCATGAACTCATGGCGTTCCTGGTCGACGTGCTGGGCGTCGACAAGGTCTCGGCGCGCTATGACGGTACCGTCACCTATCATGATTCCTGCTCTGGCCTTCGCGAACTGGGCGTCAAGGCGCAGCCCCGTCGCCTGCTCGGCTCGGTCGAGGGACTTCGCCTCTGCGAGATGAAGACTCCCGAAGTCTGCTGCGGTTTCGGCGGCACGTTCTGCGTGAAATATCCTGAAATATCGAACGCCATGGTGAGCGAAAAATCGGCCGACATAAGTGCCGCCGGCGCAGGCACGCTCTTGGCCGGCGACCTCGGCTGCCTGATGAACATGGCCGGCAAGCTGCAGCGCGAAGGAAGTACGGTGCAGGTGCGGCACGTCGCCGAGGTGCTGGCCGGCATGGGCGCCATCGCGCCGATCGGCGAGCCGGACATCGCGAAAAACCGGGCGAAGGACTGATGGAATCGACCGCTCACGACTTCAAGCACAATGTCGGTACCGCCCTCGCCGATTCCAATCTCCAGGACTCGCTGGCCATGCTCAAGGTCGGCTTCTCCGAGCGCCGCCGCCTGGCCGCCGAGCGCCTGCCCGAGTTCGAGGCGCTGCGCGACCGCGCGCGCGACATCAAGAACCATGCGTTGGCGAACCTCGATTTCTACCTCGAGGAGTTCGAGCGCAAAGTGATCGCGCTGGGCGGCCACGTCCATTGGGCGCCGACAGCGGCCGACGCACGGCGGATCATCGCCGGCCTGTGCCAGAGCGTGGGCGCCCGCACCGTCGCAAAGTCGAAGTCGATGGTGGCCGAGGAGATCGCACTCAACGACCATCTCGAGGCGATCGGCATCGCGCCGATCGAAACCGATCTCGGCGAGTATATCATTCAGCTGCGCCACGAGCCGCCCAGCCACATTATCGCGCCCGCCGTCCACCTCACCAAGGATCAGGTTGCCGATACCTTCCTCGAGCATCACGGTCCGCTTGGATTTACCAAGCGCCTGACCGAACGCAACGACCTGGTGGCCGAGGCGCGCTATGTCCTGCGCCAGAAATTCCTCGATGCCGACGTCGGCCTCACCGGCGCGAATTTCCTGGTGGCCGAGACCGGCTCGTCGATGCTGGTGACCAACGAAGGCAATGCCGATCTCTCGAACACGCTGCCCAAGATGCACATCGTGCTGGCGACGATCGAGAAGGTAATTCCGACGCTCGAGGACGCCGCCGTGCTGCTGCGCGTGCTGGCGCGCTCGGCGACCGGACAGGAATCCTCGGCCTACACGACGCTCAACACCGGACCCCGCCGCGACGGCGATCTCGACGGGCCGTCGGCCTATCACGTCGTCATCCTCGACAACGGGCGCTCCTCGGTGCTCGGTACCGAGATGCAGGACGTCCTACGGTGCATCCGTTGCGGCGCCTGCATGAATCATTGCCCGGTCTACGGTGCAATCGGCGGCCACGCCTACGGCTGGGTCTATCCCGGCCCGATCGGCGCGGTGCTGACGCCACAGCTGATCGGCGTCGAGGAAGCGGGCAACCTGCCCAACGCCTCGACCTTCTGCGGGCGCTGCGAAAGCGTGTGCCCGGTGCGCATTCCGCTTCCCAGGCTGATGCGTCATTGGCGCGAGCGCGAGTTCGAGCGGCATCTCACGCCGAAGGCGGTACGCCAGGGCCTCGCCTTGTGGAGCTTCGTCGCGCGACGGCCGAAGCTCTACAGGCGCCTGACGGGCATCGCCAATCGGGTGCTGGCGCTGTTCGGGCGCGCCCAGGGCCGTTACGACGCGCTGCCCCTGGCAGGTGGCTGGACGCGGTTTCGCGATTTTCCGGCGCCGCAGCCCGGCGGCACCTTCCATGCCCAGTGGGCGCGACATGGCGGCGCGCGAACGCGACCATGAGCGCAGGTGCAGGAACATGAGCGAAGCCGACGACAGCGCGCGGTCGCATATCCTGAACGGCATTCGCCGATCGCTGCATCGCGGTCCTCTTGCGGGCGCCGCGCGGGAGGCCGTCGAGGCGCGGCTGGCGGCGCCGCCGCGCGGACCCGATGTGGCCCGTGCGCGACTGGCCCAACCGGATAAGGTCGCCCTGTTCTGCCAATGGGCGGAGGCGAACAGCGCAACCGTGACGCGGGTGGCGGCAGGCGACGTGGCCGGCGAAGTGACCGCCTATCTCGCACGCAACAACCTGCCCGCGCGCGCCGCGATGGCGCCCTCGCCGCTGCTCGACGGCTATGGCTGGCAGGATCAGAAGATGTTGTCGTTGCGGCGCGGCCGTGGCGAGGGCAGCGACCAGGTCTCGATCACGGGTGCCTTCGCCGGCATTGCAGAGACCGGCACGGTCGTGATGGCATCGGGGCCCGATCACCCCGTAACGCTCAATCTGCTGCCCGACACCCATATCGTGGTGCTGCGCGAGGCCGATATCGTCGGTGGCTACGAGGACGTGTGGGCGCGACTGCGCGAGCGCTACGGCAAGAACCGCATGCCGCGCACCGTGAACACCATCACCGGTCCCTCGCGCACCGGCGACATCGAGCAGGCCATGGAACTGGGCGCGCACGGCCCGCGGCGCATGCATATCGTGGTGGTGCGGGAATGACGGCGGCCGGCGGCGCCTCCCCCTCGAACCATAAGGGTGAGTTACGCGTCGTCGGCACGAGCGTCACGCGCGAGGTCGAGCTGCTGCTCGATCGCGTCGGCAAAACGTTGGGCAAGCGCGTGCCGCGCGTCCTGCAGGTCGGCTCCCGATCGCTGGTTTCGGATCGCAACGAACGCAATTGGCGCAACCTCGTGGTCCGGCGGTTCGGCGAGCACGTGAAGTTCACCGGCGTCGATCTCCTGGAGGGCAGCAACGTCGATAGCGTGCTGGATATCTGCAGCCCCCTGAAGACACTCAAGGCGACGCTGGGCGAGGAGCCATTCGACCTCGTGATCTGCTGTCATGTCCTGGAACACACGCGCGATCCGATGCGGGCCGCGCGCAACATCGAGAGGGTCCTGCGGCCAGGCGGCATGACCTTCATCGCGACGCCCTGGTCGCAGGCCTTTCACGCCACGCCGGACGATTACTGGCGCTTCTCGGTACGTGGCCTGATGCTGTTGTTCGGGGGGCTGGAGATCGTGTCGTCGTTCTACAGCGGCGGCGATGTCGGGTTGGACGTCGCGTACAGGGTCGAGCGAGACGGTGCGCCGGAGCTCGAATTCGCGGGCCGGCGCGGTCGAGCAGGGGCTGTTTCAGCTGGTCCTCGACCATGAGGACAATCGCGCCGTACTGGCCCGGCAGGCGACCGAGCGCCTGCCGGTGTCTCGGACCTACATGCCGACGTTGTTCGTCAACGTCGTGGGGCGCAAGGCACCCTCGTAGGGTGGCAACATGCAAGACAAAAGAAAAGAGCGGGCTTTCGCCCGCTCTTTCCGGTTCGATCCAGTCGCGAAGGACTAGAAGCGGAAGTCCATGCCGAGCAGGGCAGCCCAAGACTGGGCAGCGACGGCATTCGTCGGACCGCTCAGGTTGTTGAAGAGCAAGCCGCCCATCATCTTGATGCCCGGTCCGATCGCGTAGTTGACACCAACTTCGATCTTCGAAGCCGTTTCCGTGCCGAACTGCAGCGCACCGGCCTGCGGGTTGCTGCCGAAGGCGACGGCCGTCGAACCCGGGAGGGTGACGGCGCAGGCGCTGGTGCCGACGGTGCAACCCGTGACAGTCAGAGTGCCGTTACCGTTGTTGTTGTAGGAGACGACGCCGCCCACCGACATCTGCCACGGACCAGTCTCGTACATGAGGCTGACTGCGTAAGCGCGGGTGTCGTTGTCGACGCCGGTATAGTAGTTCTGGCCGAGGCCGTTGTTGTTCCAGGTGTAGCCGGCGCCGAGCGTGAAGCCGGAGTAGCTGACCTGACCACCGAACGCCATCTGCCTCCAGTTGCCCAGATTGGCGCCCGTGGCGAGGTTCGCCGAGGTCGCCAGAGGCTGGAGACCCGGAACGAACGTCATCGTCGAATACGCACCGTACAGTGCGATGCTGAAATCGCCGAACTTGTTCAGGTAGTTGGCGCCGATGGCAAGAGCGTCCTGCCAGGCATAGTCGTTCGTCGGGCAGGTGTTGGCCGTCGTGGCATCCGTGAAGCCGCAGACGCCGCCAACGCCGTTGTTGGCCGCAGCCAGACCCTGGCCACCGGCCGCAGACGACGCGAGCTCGATCTTCGGAGCGTAACCGACACCAATCTGCAGGCCGGCGAAGCGCGGCGTGTAGTAGTTGATGCGGTTCACGTCCTGGTACTGCTGGTCGATGTCCATACCGGAGATCTGGTTCGCCGCCTTGTTGTTGGCGTTGGCGATCGGATTGGTCCAGCTGAACGAGCTGTTGTGCTGCGTGAAGCCGAAGCCCAGCAGGGCCGACGGAGGACCGTAGTACATCTGGTAGGCAGCATCGTCATGCGAGCCGAATTCGACGCGGCCCCAGTCGCCGAAGGCGAACAGGAAGGCTTCGTCGATCTGGTGAGCGCCGGTACCGCCGCCGCCGACGGCCGGGTTCCAGCCTTCGAGCTCGACGCGCAGGCCGATCGTCGTGCCGTTGTCCATCTTCGACTGGCCGATGAAATGGATTTCACCTTCCTGGATGAACTGCAGACCCTTGTACTGCACCGAGGTACCGTTCGTGGCGTAGTTGCCTTCGACCGAGCCGGCGAGGGTGTAGAACTGGTAGTAACCGCCGACGCCCATCTTAATGGGATCGGCTGCCATGGCGGGGGCGGCCATCAGACCGCCGATAGCCAGGGCGGTCGAGCCTAGCAGAAGCTTTTTCATCATTCTCCCTCTCATTGATCAGAGACTGGTACGTACGTTAAAGGCCTGTCTGACCGACGGATGTACTGCCCTCAACCAGGAGCAAGACTATCCCGCCAATGCGACTGACGCATAAAACACGTGCCCAAAAGCCGGGTCAAGAAATGGTCACCCGCTTCCCTAAATCTCTCCGCACCTGTGGCGCGTTTGTCACAATTTGAGGGGGTTTAAGGTGGTCCGGCGACGCATCGCGACATCCAGCAAGCGCAATCCTACCGGCTTATAGGTTTCTTGATAGGACTAAGTTGGTTGCGAAAGTTGACTGGCCGTTTCTGGCCCGATTTCGGCCGCTTGCAGTATCGCGGGTGTCCGCTTATGGTCCCCGCCAGCCGCGCCGAGGGTGTCGCTCCCAGGCAGAGTCCGGATAGGCTTTAATGGAACATTTTGACAGAAATCTCAGAAATTGGAGCGTCGGAGTGCCAATTCGGCTGCTCGCGGGTGCCGCCTTGCTCCTCGTCGGTCTGACGGGCTGCGGCGGCGATCCCAGTGCCGTCAAGGAAAGGGATTATGGCGCGGGTAGGGGAGACCCCTCCAAATCCACGGGTATAGCGGGTCAAAATCGCGAGTACGGCAGTATGTTCGGCCCCGGCGGCCTGTTCGGTTCGAAGTCCGACAAGAAGGAGGACAGCGGCACCGGCGTCGCGGTCAACGCCTACCTGTGGCGCGCCAGCCTCGACACCATCAATTTCATCCCGCTGGTCTCGGCCGATCCGTTCGGCGGCGTCATCATCACCGACTGGTACACGCCCTCCGAGTCCCCGACCGAGCGCATGAAGGTCCAGGTCACCATTCTCGACCGCGAGCTGCGCGCCGACGGCGTGCGCGTTGCCGTGTTCAAGCAACAGACCAACGCCAAGGCCGGCGGTTGGGTCGATGCGCCGGTCGATCCGCACACCAACACCGATATCGAGAACGCGATCCTCACGCGCGCCCGCCAGCTTCGCATCGCCCAGGGAGGCGCCTGAAGTCTCGTCGAATACTTGACTTGAGGGGCCGCAGCTTGCACTCGCTGCGGCCTCTGTCGTTTTGGGAGTCTTTCCGTGTCGTCGTCGTCCCCCGCGTCCGAACCCAAGCGCTATAACTTCCGCGAGACCGAAGCCAAGTGGCAGAAGGTCTGGGACGGGCGCGAGACCTTTCGCGCCGTGATGGATAAGGCGCGGCCGAAATACTACGTGCTCGAGATGTTTCCCTATCCGTCGGGACGCATCCACATGGGCCACGTGCGCAACTACACGCAGGGCGACGTGATTGCGCGCTACAAGCGCGCCAAGGGCTTCAACGTGCTGCATCCGATGGGCTGGGACGCCTTCGGCCTGCCGGCCGAGAACGCCGCGATCGAGAAGAAGACCCATCCCAAGACCTGGACCTACGCCAACATCGCCACGATGAAGGCGCAGCTGAAGTCGATGGGCCTGTCGCTCGACTGGAGCCGCGAACTCGCGACCTGCGATCCGAGCTACTACCGGCACGAGCAGAAGATGTTCCTCGATTTCTGGAAGGCCGGCCTCGCCTATCGCCGCGAAGCCTGGGTCAACTGGGATCCCGTCGACAACACCGTGCTGGCCAACGAGCAGGTGATCGAAGGCAAGGGCTGGCGCACCGGCGCCACCGTCGAACGCCGCAAGCTTACGCAATGGAATCTCAAGATCACCACTTTTGCCGACGAGCTGCTGAGCCGCCTCGAGACGCTCGATCGCTGGCCGGAGAAGGTGCGCCTGATGCAGGCGAACTGGATCGGCAAGAGCCGCGGCGCGCGCCTGTCGTTCGAGCTGACCGATGCGTCCGGTGCAGCCTCACCCGGAAAAGATCGGGGCAAGCTCGAAATCTTCACGACGCGTCCCGACACGCTGTTCGGCGCCTCGTTCATGGCGCTGTCGCCCGAGCATCCGATTACCGCCGAACTTGCGGCGAACGACCCCGGCCTGCAGCGCTTCATCGCCGAGTGCCGCAAGACCGGCACGGCCGCGGCCGAAGTCGAGACCGCGGAGAAGCAGGGCTACAAGCTGCCTCTGTTGGCGAAGCATCCGCTGGTTCCGGGCCGCACGATGCCGGTCTACGCCGCCAACTTCGTGCTGATGGAATACGGCACCGGCGCGATCTTCGGCTGCCCCGCGCACGACGAACGCGACCACGAGTTCGCGACCAAATACGGCCTGCCGATTCTCCAGGTGGTTGCACCCGCCAACGCCAGGGAGAAGATCGACGTGCAGGCGGCGCCATTCGTCGACGACGGCGTGATCGTGAACTCCGGGTTCCTGAACGGGCTCGAGGTCGAGGACGCCAAGGCGAAGGTGATCGCGCGCCTGGAGGAGATGAAAGTCGGCACCGGCACGACGCAGTACCGGTTGCGCGACTGGCTGGTGTCGCGGCAGCGCTACTGGGGTTGCCCGATTCCCGCGATCCATTGCGAGAAGTGCGGTGTGGTGCCGGTCCCCGAGAAGGACCTGCCGGTGAAGCTGCCGGACGACGTCACTTTCGACAGACCGGGCAATCCGCTCGACCATCACCCGACCTGGAAGCACGTCGCCTGCCCGACCTGCGGCGGGCCTGCGCGGCGCGAGACCGACACGTTCGACACCTTCATCGATTCGAGCTGGTACTTCGACCGCTTCACTTCGCCCGGCGTCGAGACGGCGCCGTTCGATCGCGAGGAAAACCAGTACTGGATGCCGGTCGATCAATATATCGGCGGCGTCGAGCACGCGATCCTGCACCTGCTCTACTCGCGCTTCTGGACCCGCGCGATGCGCGAAGTGCAGATGACCAGCCGCGACGAGCCATTCGACGGTCTCTTCACCCAAGGCATGGTCTGCCACGAGACCTACCGCGCGAACGACGGCACCTGGCTGCTGCCGGAAGAGATCGAGCGCCTGGCTGACGGCAAGGTCGTTCGCGCATCCGACAGGACTGCGGTCGAGGTCGGCCGTTCGGAGAAGATGTCCAAGTCGAAGAAAAATGTCGTCGATCCGGATCAGATCATCCGCGACTACGGCGCCGATACTGCGCGCTGGTTCATGCTGTCCGACAGCCCGCCCGAGCGCGACCTCGAGTGGACGGAAGCCGGCGTCACCGGCGCCTGGCGATTCCAGCAGCGCCTGCATCGCATTGCCAGCGAAGCGATGACCGGGCTGCCGGCTGCCGGAACGGCGAAGCCTGCCTCCTTGTCCGAAGCCGCCACCGAACTGCGCCGCGCTGCGCACAAGACCGTCGCTGGCCTGTCGACCGACATCGAGGCCTTCCACTTCAACAAGGCCGTCGCGCGCCTTTATGAACTGGCGAACACGATCGCCGGCTTCGAGGCCAAGGACGACGGCGACAAGTGGGCGCAGCGCGAGGCGCTCGAGATCTTCGTGCGGCTGATCGGCCCGATGACGCCGCATCTCGCCGAGGAGCTGTGGCAGGAACTGGGACACAAGACCCTGCTCGCCGATTCGGCGTGGCCGGTCGCGGATGCGGCGCTGCTGGTCGACGACACCGTCACCGTGGCGGTGCAGGCCAACGGCAAGACCCGCGGCACGATGCGGCTGGCCAAGGACGCACCCAAGGACGTGGCGGAGAGGGCGGCGCTGGCGCTGCCCGAGATCGTGCGCGCGCTCGCCGGCAAGACGCCCAAGCGCGTGATCGTCGTCCCCAACCGCATCGTCAACGTCGTGCTGTAAGCACGCCCTGTACATCGTGCTGTAAGCACGCCCAGCACATCGTGCTGTAAGCACGCCGGGCACATCGTGCTATAAGCGCCGGCGTGAAGATCGAACCGCGCCAGGCCGAATCATTCCTCAAGAAGCCGGACCCCAGGGTCCGTGCCGTGGTGATCTACGGCAACGACGACGGCCTGGTCGCCGAGCGCGCGGTACGGCTCGCCAGGACGGTCTGCGACGACCTCAAGGATCCGTTCCGCGTCATCGATATCGCCGGCGAGACGCTCAAGAACGATCCGGCGCGCCTGGCCGACGAGTTCGGGGCGATATCGCTGATGGGCGGCCGCCGGGTCGTTCGCGTGCGGCCGGCCGGCGAAGAGACGGTGACGGCGCTGGAGAATCTCGTGGCAGCACCGGCGGGCGACGCACTGATCGTGATCGAGGGCGGCAACCTCACACCGCGGTCCGGCCTGCGTACGCTCGCCGAAACAGAAGCCTGTCTTGCCGCCATGCCCTGCTACATGGATTCGGCCGAAGCGCTCGAAGGCCTGGTCGAGGACGCCGCGCGCGCCGAGGGACTGAACGTCGATGGCGATGCGCTCGACTGGATCGTGGCGCGGCTGGGCGGCGATCGCGGCCAGACGCGCGGCGAAATCGAAAAGCTGCTGCTTTACAAGGCGGGCGAAGAGACCAGGACGATCACCCTCGACGACGCCATGGCGGTGCTGGGCGACACGGCCGCAATCGGCATCGACAACGTGGTCGCCGCCACCTTCGACGGCGAGATGGCGGCACTGGACCGCGCCCTCGACCGGGTATTCGCCGAGGGCGGCAATCCGGTGCAGCTGGTGCGCCAGCTGCAGCGCCATGCCGACCAACTCCATCTCGTGTCGAGCCATGCCGCAAAGGGCAGCAACTTCGAGGCTGCGATGTTCAAGGCGCGCGGCTTGCCGCGCGGCGGCCCGCAGCGCGCGCGTTTCGAGCGGCACGTGCGTTCCTGGCCGCTGCCGCGGCTGAGCGCTGCGTTGACGCGCATTCTCGATGCGGAGATCGAGTGCAAGAGCACCGACCTGCCCGACGAGGCGATCGCCCGCCGCCTGTGCCTCGGCCTGGCCAGCGCCGCGCGCCAGGCCAAGGCGCGGCGCTAGAGCGTATTCCATCCGACTGATTCCAGTCAGATGGAATACGCTCTAGACGTCGAAGGACGCCGGCGGCTTACCCGACTGGCTGCGCTCGTACATCGTGACGTAGGCGCTCTCGATGTTGCCGCGGAAGCGGTCGGTGTCGAACAGCGGCGTGCCCAGCCGATTGCCTTCGAGACGCGTCTTCAGCCCCGCCAGGACCAGCGGCTCGCGCGCCAGCTTGAGCGCCAGCGCCTCGTAGTCGGGCAGCGTACGGGTCACCAGCTCGGGAAGCCCCGCCGCCGCGAGGACGCTCGACGCCACGCGTGAGGTGAAGGTCTCACCCTGGAGCGTGACGAGCGGCAAGCCGGCCCACAGCGCATCGCTTGCGGTCGTATGGGCATTGACCGGGAAGGTGTCGAGGAACAGATCGGCAAGCCGGTGCCGCGCCAGATGCTGGTCGAGCGGCAACCGCGGCGCGAACACCAGCCGCGACGAGGAAATGCCGCGTGACTCGGCGGCGGCCTTGAGATGCGCGCCCGCGGCCGCATTGTCGTCGAGCAGCCACAGCACGCTGCCCTCGACGGTGCGCAACAGAGACATCCAGACATCGAATACCGCCGGTTGGATCTTGTAGCTGTTGTTGAACGAGCAGAAGACGAAGCCCGGTTCCGGCAGGCCGGCGTCGTGGCGGGACGGCGCGTGGTCCGCAATGTGGCGTTTGCGGTCGTTGACCTGATAGCTGTCCGGCAGGCGCACGATCTTCTCGCTGTAGAACGCCTCGGCTCCGGGCGGCACCACACGGCCGTCAGCGATCAGATAGTCGATGAAAGTCGCACCCGTCGTCGCCGGGAAGCCGAGATAGGCCACCTGCAGCGGCGCGCCGCGGAAGGCGAAGATGCCGAACCGATTGCCGGCGGTATAGCCCTTGAGATCCACCGCAATGTCGATGCCGCTGTCGCGTATCAACTCGGCCGCAGCACGGTCGCTCATGGCGCGCACATCGACGAATCGGTCGAACCCGGCCGTGAGGCGGGTCCGCATCGGGCTCATGTCGTCGGGACCGTAGGAGATCGCCGTAACCTCGAAGCGGTTGCGGTCGTGGCGTTCGATCAGCTCGACCATCAGATACGCCGTCGCGTGCTCGTGGAAATCGCCCGAGACATAGGCGAGGCGAATACGCTCGCGCCGGGCGGGCGCTGTGGTCGCCAGCGGCGCCACGCCGACGGGATATTCGGCCGCTACGAACAGCCGGGCACAGTCGAGCTGGGCCTTGGGCGACAGCGAGTGGGAAAAGAACGAGAACGGCACATCGGCGCGCTCACCGTGCTCGATCGCGGCGGCGATGGCCGCCGAGGAGGCCTCGTAGTTGGTCCAGTCGCAATGATCGAGGCGCGACGTGAGCAGCATGCCCGGCGCATAAGGCTGCCGGGGCGCCACGGCGAGCAGTCGGGCGAACGACTGCGCGGCCTCGTCGAAGCGCTTGAGCTCGCGCAAGGTGCGGCCTCGATTGTTCAGCGCGTCGGGAAAATCCGGCGCGAACTGCAGGGCATTGTTGTAGGCAACCAGCGCTTCCTCGTAGCGGCCGAGCGCGCGCAGCGTGTTGCCGCGATTATTGTGCGCGAGCGCGAAGTTGGGCTGCCACTTCAGCGCACGATCGTAGTCGGCAAGCGCCTCGACGGGCCGGTTGAGTGCGAGCAGCGCATTGCCGCGGTTGTTGAGCGAGGCCGGCACGTCGGGCTTCAGCTTCAGCGCACGTTCGTGACTGGCCAGCGCCTCCTCGGGTCGCTTCAGCTCGAGCAGTGCCAGGCCAAGGTTCGAGTGCGGCTCGGCCGCGTCGGGGTTGACCGCTATGGCGCGCGCGATCCAGTCCGCCGCGGCGGCGAAGTTGCCGCGCTGGTAGTGCACCAGGCCGGTGAGATGCAGTGCGCCGAAATGCGCAGGCTGCGTGCCCAGAACGAAGCCATAGTGGGCTTCGGCCTCGTCGAGCCGGCCCTGCTGATGCAGCGCCAGCCCTTGCTGGAAGGTGGCCGTCGGGTCCGCGGTATCCATGCGGGCCGGACACTAGCCCAAATCCTCCGCGCGAAAACCATCGCGTTTGGGAAAGTTACTTCCGGCCCTTGCCTCCGGTCGCGAGCGGAATCGCCGCCTGCCCGGTCAGGATCAGGAAGGTGAAGCTCTCCTCGATATAGAGCCGCACCCTCTCGGTGTTGTGCTCGAGATAGCCGATCGAGAAATCCTGGCCGACTGTCAGCTCGAAATCGCCACCACGCTGGGAGATCACGAGGCCGCCGTCGATGCCGGGCGCCCACACGATCTCGCCGTCGATAAGCCGCTGGACGTGGCTGATGATCGGGTAGCCGCCATCGGTGCGTGCCGCGAGGTCCTTGTAGAGCTGTTCGTTCAGAACTACGGAGAACGGGCCCTCGATACCTTCGTCGCGAAGCTTGGTGAGCGCCGACGACACCGCGAGCGGATAGTCGGTGTGGCTGGTGCCGAGCGGCACGCTCACGCTCTTGCGCGCCTCGCTGATGCCGGTGATCTGTGCAGCCCTGTAGCCGTGGAAGATCGCGCGGTCTTCGGCGATGGCGATCTCGCGCGCCGCAGCCGTCACCGAATCGAGATCGGGATCGCGTGCGCCACGGTCGATCGCGTCGAGTTCCGCGCGGCTCACGTCAAACTGAATGCGCAGCTCGACCAGCGGCTGGATGCGGCGCAAGCGCGCCTGCACGTTCCTGGCATTCGGCGGCGAGGCAACCGGATCGGCACGGCCGAGCTCGACGTCCGACGCGCCCCAGCCCAGCGGACCCCTGAAGTCGACGACGCGGCGCGCCGCGAGAAGGGCACGCAGGGTACGCTTGGCTTCCTTCTCGATCTCGGTCCAGCCGGCCGGCGTGATCGGTGCGCGCTCGCGGAAAAGATGGTTCATTGTTCGTCTCCTCCGGTCTTGCGCAGGCTGCCGATGCCGAGGCTGCCGTCCTTCGCAGGTGCTTCCTTGCCTTCGCCATCACCGGCGGTCGCCGCTGCTTCGATCGCAGTCACCGGGCCGTCCGTGAACAGGTAGGTCTTGAGATGTTCGTTCATCTTGGGGTCGTTGCGGCGGATCCACTCGAGCGCCATTGCGGCGTGCTCTTTTTCCTCGTCGCGATTGTGCTCGAGGATCGCCCGCAGCTCGGAATTGCCAGTCGCCTTGGCCCGCTGGTTGTACCAGTCGACCGCCTCGAGCTCTTCCATCAGGGAAACGATGGCGCGGTGATGATCGATGACGTCGGGGCCGAGTTTTTCGGCATCTTCGTGCAGAGTTTCGCTCGCCATTCGTCCATCTCCCGCCCAGTCACAAACGCCGCGGACGAACGTAAAGTCCGGCCGATTTCACGGCTTAAACGTCGTGGATGTTGCCGAGTTCCGCAAGGAAGATTCCGGTTCAGTCTTCCGGAGGCACGAACATATAGCCTGCGCCGCGCACAGTGCGGATAGATGTAGGGTGCGCCGGATCGGCTTCGATCTTTCGCCGCAGCCGCAGGATGCGGATGTCGATGGCGCGGTCGAAGGCCTCCATCTCGCGATGGCTGGTCGTCTCGAGTAGCCAATCGCGGCTGAGCGGCCGGTTGGGGTTCTCGGCAAAGATCCTGAGCAACTCGAACTCGCCGGCGCGCAACGGCACTTCTTCGCCCGACAGGGATGTCATGCGCCGCGCCTCTAGATCGAGCATGCATTTGCCCACCCGCACCCGTTCGCCGGGCGTGGCGGCCTCCGCGCCGCCGGCGCGCCGCAGCACCGCCTTCATGCGGGCGAGCAGCGCGCGCGGCTCGTAGGGTTTGGCGATATAGTCGTCGGCGCCGGTCTCCAGACCGACCACCTGGTCGACCGTGTCGCCGCTCGCGGTCAGCATGATGATTCCGACCTTGCGGCTGCGCTCGCGCAGGAAGCGGGCGAGCGCAAACCCGTCATCGCCTCCGGGCAGCCGCAGGTCGAGCAACACCAGTGCCGCCGGGTCCTTTTCGACCAGCTTGCGCAGCGCCGCGCCCGACTCCACGCCCGAGGCGCGGTAGCCGTTCTCAGCCAGGAAGTCGGTCAGCGTTTCGCGCTGAAACTGCTCATCCTCGACGACAATGACGTGGGGGCGGATGTCTTTCGGGCGAGCGGCCATTCCGGCCATCCTGCCGCCCGGAAGCTCCAACCTCAAGCTCCACAAAAAAGCAGCGGCGCCGGGAGGGGATGGCGCCGCTGCTGGGCCGGTGATGGGAGTCCCGGCCATCCGTCGCCGGAGGTGTGCGTCCGGCGAAAGACAAAAGATGTCGAACGCTTACCTGCCTATCGCCTCGAGTGGGGCGGCATAGACACGGCTGCAGATCAGCATGGCGATCACGCCAGAGACGACGAGGACCAGGACTTCCTTGACCATCGGGCGATAGAGGATCGTCATCATGACCGGTACTCCTGCTCGGCTCGTGCGCGCCGCTTTTCGATGGGGCGAAACTACGTCCGGCCGGTTTCTGCACGATTGCGGAATGACACGGTTTGGTTTCGTAGGTTTCGCGCTCTGCGCGGGACGGTTTCGCGCAGGCTGGCGCTTCGCGTAACCCACGAAACATTTTAGCTGCGCCGCGTTACCGTCGGGAAACGTGCCGGGGCGACGATGTCGCCATGAGCGAAGCCCCCGAAGACAAGACCCAAAGGGTCGAACGCGTCCTCACCGACCGCCTGATGACCGGCAATGTCACCCTGCGGGTGATGGCCCTCGGCCTGTGGCTGGTCTTCGCGATCATCTACTGGGGCATCGCCCCGTGGTGGATGATCGGCGGCCCGCTCGCGCTGCATATGCTGGCCATGACCGGCTTCATCCTGCAGTCGCACGCCTATCGCCGGCTGCCGCTGTCGCGGCCGATCCCGGTGTGGCGCCGCAACTACATCCTCTACGCCGGCTTGACCGGCATCTCCTATGGCACCGGTGGCGCCCTCCTGGTGATGCTGCCGCCGGCGGAGCCACGGCTCGTCATCACCACGGCCCTGCTGCTCTGCGCGGCGCTGGCGCCGGGCCGCCTGTACGAGCCGCGTTCCTACCTGGCCTTCGCCGGCTTTTCCCTGACCTTGCTGGCGATCGGGCTGGTCCAGGCCCAGGACCCCCTATCGTGGGCGCTTGCGACGGGCGCGGTGATCTACCTCGCCGCGCTGATCCTGCAGAACCGCCCGCACTATCGCGCGCAACGCGAGCAGATCGAGCTGTCCATCGCCAACGAAGATCTCGCCAAGCGCCACCAGGCAGCCGAGGCAGATGCGCGTCTGGCGCGCGACACGCTGAAGGAGGCGATCGAGAACCTGCCGCACTCGGTCGTGCTGTGGGACGCAGACGACAGGCTGGTGTTGTGCAACCTGAACTACGCCAACAGCCTGCCCGACCTGCCGCAAGCCACGACGCCTGGCGTGAAATTCCCCGACGCCTTGCGCGCGCTGGCCTACAACGCGCCCGAGTCGATGTCACCCAATGGCGACAAGGAGGACTTCATCGCCGGGACGACGCACGTCTACCGCAACGGCGGCATGGCGGAATACCCGGTCGGCCACGGCCGCTGGCTGCGCGGCCAGGCGCGTCGCACCGGCAGTGGCGGCACCGTGACCACCATCATCGACATCACCGAGCTCAAGCGCCGCGAGAAGGAAGCCAACGATTCGCGCTCGGTGCTGCAGTCGGTGTTCGACAATATCAGCGACGGCGTGCTGCTCTACGAGGCCGATGGGCACTGGGTCTATCAGAATCCGGCGATGGCGCGCATCCACGAGATGTCGGACGAGCTGTTGAAGGTCCTGCCGACCTTCGCCGATATCGTCCGATATCGCGCGTGGCGCGGCGACTACGGGCGCATCGACGAGCTGCCCGGCGGGCTCGAGGGCTGGATCGCCAGCCGGGTCAGCCACTTCAACGATGCCGAACAGCCACCCGAACGGCGCCGCGCCGTATCGGGCCGCACCGTAGAGGTCTCCTATCGCCGGCTGAGCGATGGCCGCGTGCTGACCATCCATCGCGACATCACCGACATCGTCCAGCAGGAGGAACGGCTGGAGGAAGCACGGGCCGGCGCCGAAGCGGCACAGACCCTGCTCGACGACGCCCTGGGCAGCATGACCAGTGGTGTTGCGATCTGGGGGCCCGACGAACGCCTGATCCAATGCAACGACGCCTACAAGGCGGTCAACTGGCACCTCCCGGCCATCGTCACCCCCGGCACGACGATCGAAATCGCCTCGCGCGCGGCGATGCGGGCACAGTATGAACTGATCGACCAGCCGGTCCCCGAAGCGGAGGTCGAGCATCTGGCGCAGGAGATCGTCAAGCAGCATCGCCTTGGCAAAGGCGCGCTCGAATTCCCGATCGGGCCGCAGGCCTGGACGCGGCTCACCGCGGCGCGCACCAAGTCGGGCGGCTTCGTCACGCTGTTCTCCGACATCACCGAGTTGCGCAACCGCCAGCGCGACCTGCGCCGGGAGCGCGACTCCGCCCAGACCGCGCGCGACGAAGCCGAGGCCGCCAATCAGGCCAAGTCGACGTTCCTCGCCACCATGAGCCACGAGATCCGCACGCCGATGAACGGCGTCCTCGGCACCGCCGAGCTGCTCGAGCGGGAGCAGCTCAGCGAGCGCCAGAAGCGGATGGTCGGGACCATCCGCAGCTCGGCGGGTTCGCTCCTGCGCATCATCGACGACGTGCTCGACTTCTCGAAGATCGAGGCCGGGCGCATGGAGCTCGAAGAAGCGCCGTTCTCGCTGCGCGCCCTGATCGATGGGGCGACCGAAACGCTCTCCGTCCAGGTCGAGAAGAAGGGCCTGGAAATCAATGCCTTCGTCGAACAAGGTACGCCCGACGCGCTGATGGCCGACGCCATCCGCATCCGTCAGATCCTGTTCAACCTGATCGGCAACGCCACCAAGTTCACCGATCGCGGCACGATCACGGTGCGTGCCCGCGCGACCGACACGGAGGCGGAACAGGTGACGCTTCAGTTCTCCATCACCGATACCGGCATCGGCATGGATGCTGCGCAGCAGGCGAAGCTGTTCCAGCCCTTCTCCCAGGCCGACAGCTCGACCACGCGGCGTTATGGCGGCACAGGCCTCGGCCTGTCGATCGTGCGCCGCCTGGCGGAGCTGATGGACGGCACCGTCGGCGTGGAAAGCGCGCCCGGCAAGGGTTCGACCTTTACCGTCACCCTGAAGGTGAAGCGCGCCGTGGAGACCGCTGTCGCTCCGCCCGCGCCCGAGCCGCTGCCGTTGCAGACCGCGGGACTGCGCGTGCTCGCGGTCGACGACTACGACGTGAACCTCGAAGTGCTGGTGGGACAGTTCGAGATCCTGGGCGTCACGCTCGACACGGCGCTCAACGGCATCGAGGCGCTGACGCTGTGGCGCGAGCGGCCCTATGCGCTGGTCCTGACCGACATCCACATGCCCGACATGGACGGCTTCGAGCTGACCCGCCAGATCCGGGCCGAGGAGGGCGTGCGCACCGAGCGGTCGCGCACGCCGGTCGTGGCGCTGACTGCCAATGCCCTGAAGGGCGAGTTCGGAACGCTGCTTCAGTGCCGGCATGGACGACTACCTGACCAAGCCGCTGACGCTCGATCGGCTACGCGAGTCGGTGGCGCGCTGGACGGCGCCGGCCGCCGGCCCGGCAACCGCTACGCCCGCGCCCGCAGGTGCGGCGGTCGATCGCTCTGTCGTCGCACAGATGTTCGGAGACAACGCCGCCGCCATTGCGCGCGTGCTCGGCCGCTTCCGCGAGGCCGGCGCGAGGCTGCTGGGCGAGATCCACGCGGCCCGCGCCGACCCCGGACAGCTGGTCGAGCTCGCCCACAAGCTCAAGGGCGCGGCCCGCGCCGCCGGCGCCGTCCGCCTCGGCGACCTCGCAGCGGCGCTCGAAAAGTCAGGGTTGGGAGCCGACATCGTGCCGCTGCAGGCCGAATGGCAGAGGGTCGTTGCCGATCTCAGCGTCGCGTGAGTTTCTCCACGACGTTGTCGAGCTGTTCATAGTCGCCAATCTCGAGCGTCAGCATCGTCTTCTCGCCGCCCTGTGTCGTCAGCGAGGCCTTCAGGCCCAAGGCCTCTTCGATGCGCTTTTCGAGCGCGCGCGTGTCGCCGGTCTTCTCGCCGGGCGGCGGCGGGCGGCGGCCCTTGGTCTTGAGCGTCGGTCGCGTCTTGGCTTTCTCGCCGGCGGCCAGGCGTTCGAGGTCGCGCACGCTCAGCTTCTCCTTGATCGCTTGGGCCGCCATTGCCGTCGGATCGGGGAAGCCCAGCAGCGCTCGGCCGTGGCCGGCGGTGAGCTTGTCGGCTTGAATGAGGTCGCGCACTTCTGCCGGCAGATCGAGCAGGCGCAAGGTGTTGGCGACATGCGGACGGCTCTTGCCGACGGTCCTGGCAACTTCCTCCTGCGTCTGGTTGAAGTCGCTGATCAGACGACGCAGGCCCGCGGCTTCGTCGATCGGAGACAGGTCGGCGCGCTGCAGGTTCTCGACCAGCGCGAGCTGCAGGGCTTCAAGATTGTCGAGAGTGCGCACGACCACCGGCACGTCGTGTAGCTGCGCTTTCTGCGCCGCCCGCCAGCGCCGTTCGCCGGCGATGATCTCGTAGGCTTCCGGTTCGCCGCGGACCGGCCGCACGAGAATCGGCTGCAGCAGACCGAACTGCTTCACCGACTCGATCAGCACCTCGAGACCTTCGAACACGGTGCGCGGTTGGAACTCGCCGGCCCGCAACTGGCCGATCGGCAGAGTGAGCGGCGCGCGAGAGGCGGTGGGACGCGGCGCGGCAACGGACAGCGGCGCTACAGTGTCGGCGACTTCGTCGTCGCCCAGGAGTGCGGAGAGACCGCGGCCAAGGCCGCGTGGTTTGGGAGCTTGGCTCATGAGGGAACCTGTTGTGCTGCGTTGCGCCGACGGCGGATGAATTCGCTCGCCAGCAGGATATAGGCCTGCGATCCCGCACAGGCATTGTCGTAGATCAGCACGGGCAGGCCGTGCGAGGGCGCCTCGGCGATGCGCACGTTGCGCGGGATCGTCGTGCCGTAAACCAGCTCGCCGAAATGCTGGCGCGCATCGGCTTCGACCTGCTGGCTCAGCATGTTGCGCCGATCGACCATGGTCAGCACGACGCCGGCGACGTGCAACTTGGGGTTGAGTCTTTTTTTCACTCTCTCCACAGTGTTGACCAGCGCGCCGATGCCCTCGAGCGCCAGGAATTCAGCCTGCAGCGGCACCAGCACGGCATCGACGGCGACCAGCGCATTCAACGTGACCAGCCCCAGAGACGGCGGGCAGTCGACCAGGATCGTCGTCCAGCGCGTGCGCGCGGCCTGTTCGTCGGCCGCGAGCGCGTCGAACAGGCGATGTTCGCGGCGCTCCAGGTCGATCAGCTCGATCTCCGCACCGGCCAGCGACACCGATGCCGGCATCACCGAGAGGCCGGGAATCTGCGACGGGCGAATGCACTCCGCCATCGGCGACAGGCCCAGGATGAATTCGTAGGCGCCCGGCGCGCGATCGGTGCGGGCGATACCGAGACCGGTGGAAGCGTTGCCCTGCGGGTCGAGATCGATCAGCAGGACCTTCTCGCCGACCGCGGCCAGGGCCGTGGCGAGATTGATCGCCGTCGTCGTCTTACCGACGCCGCCCTTTTGATTGGCGATCGCGAATATCTGCGGCCCCGGGATCGTCGCGGGGGCGATAGTCTCCGATTCTGAGGAGGACAGCATCACGGTCGGTGGCACTCGGGAAAGATTGGAATGTAACGTCCCAGCCGCGCTGGGCATCGGTCAATTCGGCCTGCCAGTCCCTGCCCTTGTGGAAAAGGCAAAGTGCGGGGTCAGCACGATGGCGCTCAGCCCATCCGAGCAGGGTACCGAGCGGGGCAAGCGCGCGTGCCGTCAGCACATCGGCCTTGGCCGGAGGCACGGTCTCAATCCGGCCGATGAAGATTTTCGGCTGAGTTGCCAAGGACATACGACGGCCTGCCTCGCCCAGGAAGGCGGCCTTGCGGGCATCGGACTCGATCAGGATTACCTCGAGATCGGGCCGCAGCGCCGCCAAAACCAGCCCGGGAAATCCGGCACCCGTCCCCAGATCCGCCAGTCTTTTGGTTTCGGCCGGGACATGCGGCAGGACCTGCGCGGAGTCGAGGATATGACGGCTCCAGACATCGTCGATCGTCGCCGGCCCGATCAGGTTGATGGCCTTCTGCCATTTCATCAGGATTTCGACATAGGCCTCGAGCTGCCCCCATGTTTCACGTGAAACACCGGGAAGCAGGGCCGCCAGTTTACGCCGCGCGGCGTCGGACATGCTTCAGCAGGGCGACGAGGGCAGCCGGGGTCACGCCGGAGATCCGGGCGGCCTGGCCCAGGGTCGCCGGCTTGTGGGCCTGCAGTTTCTGCCGGACCTCGTTCGACAGGCTGGCGACCGCGGCATAGTCGAGGGTGGGCGGCAGCTCCAGAGCCTCGTCCCGGCGATACGCGGCAATGTCTTCGCGCTGACGGCCGAGATAGCCCTCATAGCGGGCGTCGATGGTGAGCTGCTCGGCAATGTCGACGGAAACCCCGGCCAGTCCCGGCCAGAACCCGGTCAGCCGCTCCCACGACATATCCTGAAAGGCAAGCAATTCCAAAGCGTTACGGACCACGCCATCCTGGTTGATGGCGACGCCGTTGCGAGCCAGAGCCGAGGGGCTGCTCTTGAAACTCTGGGCCAGCGCCTTGGCGTCGGCCAGCGCCCGCTGTTTCACGTGAAACACCCCGGCGCGCTCCGGCCCCACGCAGCCGATTTCCAGCCCGCGCGGCGTCAGCCGTTGGTCGGCGTTGTCGGCCCGTAGCCATAGCCGGTATTCGGCTCGCGATGTGAACATCCGGTATGGCTCTGTGATTCCGAGCGAAACCAGATCGTCGATCAACACACCGAGGTAGCCGTCGGCGCGATCCACGGCGAAGGGCGCCGAACCCGCCGCCGCCAGGGCCGCGTTGAGCCCGGCCATCAAACCCTGGGCCGCCGCCTCTTCGTACCCTGTCGTCCCGTTGATCTGGCCCGCCATGTAGAGGCCCGGCACCCGCCGGGTCTCCAGGGTCGCGTGCAGTTCGCGCGGGTCGATATGATCGTATTCGATGGCATACCCGGGCCGTAGCATGACTGCCTGTTCCAACCCTGGAATGGTCTGCAATAGCTGCTGCTGCACTTCGCGCGGCAGGGAGGTCGAGATGCCGTTGGGATAGACCGTCGGGTCGTCGAGCCCTTCCGGCTCCAGGAAAATCTGGTGCCGCTCCTTCTGGGCGAAGCGCACGACCTTGTCCTCGATCGAGGGACAATAGCGCGGCCCGACACTCTCGATCTGCCCGGAGTACATCGGCGCCCGATGCAGGTTGGCGCGGATAAGCGCGTGAGTTGCCGGCGTCGTCTCGGTGACATGACAGGCGATCTGCGGCGTCGTGATACGCTGCGTGAGATACGAGAAGGGCAGCGGCGGCGTATCGCCGTCCTGCCTGTCGAGCGCGCTGTAGTCGATCGTGCGGCCATCGAGGCGCGCCGGCGTGCCGGTCTTGAGACGACCCAGCGCGAAGCCAAGTGTCTGCAACCTCTGCGCGAGTAGAGTAGATGGTGGTTCTACCGCGTCGGCGCCAAGATCAGCCGGCATGCTGTCCCGCTGCCCGCGCGCGCGACCGGCGGCCATCTTGATTTCGCCCAGGTGAATCAGGCCTCGGAGAAACGTCCCCGTCGTCAAAACGACTCGGCCGGCCGCGATCTGCGCGCCCGATTCCGTGACGACGCCGATACACGCTCTGCGCGCATCTACAACGATGTCGGCAACGGCCTCCGCGCGCATCTCGAGGTTCGCCTGCTCGGCGAGCAACGTCTGCATGGCCTGGCGATAGAGCTTGCGGTCGGCCTGGGCGCGCGGGCCCCGGACGGCGGGCCCCTTCGAGAGATTGAGCGTGCGGAACTGGATGCCGGCGCGATCGATGGCGCGGCCCATGACGCCGTCGAGCGCATCGATCTCGCGCACGAGGTGGCCTTTGCCCAGCCCGCCGATGGCGGGATTGCAGGACATCTCGCCGATCGTATCGAGCCGGTGCGTGAGCAGCAGCGTGCGCGCGCCCAGTCGCGCCGCCGCGGCCGCGGCCTCGCAGCCGGCATGGCCGCCGCCGACCACGATCACGTCATAGGAAAAGGTCCCGCTCATCGCGCGCCTTTTACGCTCCCCACGCGGGCGCGGTCCAGATCGGCCGGCAGAGGTTGGTTACCGCGCGGTAACGTATTTAAAAAAGGAAATAAATAGGGGACGCCCCCGGAAGGATGGATCGACATTGCGCGAATCTAATCGCGGCCGAAGAAATCGCCTATTCCGGTCGTTACCGAGACCATAAGCTTGATCCTGCTCATCTTGGCGGGGGGCCTCGCTTGAAGATCTATTGGCTGATCATCGGAGTCGTCGCCATCTTCGCCGTTCTCACGCCGTTGATGAACACGCTCATGAATTGGATCCGTCCGCTGACGCCCGAGCAGGAAGAGCCCCGACGATTGGCGCGAAGAATATCGCCGCAAGATCCATCTTCGCTAGATCGTGGGCAGACCGGCGGTGTCGTTGATGCGCCGGATTTCGACTTTCCCAGCCACGATATCGACCTCGTTCAGGCAGCACGGATCCTGCGCCAGCCTCCAGTAGGCCGAGAGCGGCTGGTCGAGCAGTTGCAGCAGGAGCGCGCGGTTGAGGCTGTCGTGGCCGACCAGCACGACGGTGGCGCCGCCGTGACGCGCCAGCACGAGGCGCAGCGCGTCGGCGGTACGGGCCACCAGGTCCTGCAACGATTCACCGCCGGGAAAGCGCACGAGATGCGGCGCGGCGTGCCACAGGCCGAACAGGTCGGGTTGCTCGGCCGCGATCTCGGCCTGGATGCGCATCTGCCACTTTCCATAATCGAGATCGGTCAATCCCTCGAGCACCGACGACCCGACACGACAGGCGTCGCCGATCGCCGCTCCCGTGGCGACGCAGCGTCCCATCGCACTGGTGTAGACGGCAACCGGCCGCCAGCTCGCGGCAATGCGCGCGGCCAAGGCTCCGGCTTGCCGGATTCCCAGCTCCGTCAGCGCCAGTTCGGCGCGACCGCGAAAGCGCTTGGGCTTGATGCCGTCGACATGGCCGTGGCGGGTGAGCAGGATCTTGGTCACGCCACCGAGTATACACTCACACGGTCATCCTGAGCGCAGCGAAGGATCTCACGCATCAAACGGAGTACTCCGGGGCCAGCGTCAGGTCCTTCGCTTGGCTCAGGACGACTGGGTGATCTCACTCTCGCCAAAAATCTCTATGCCGCGCGTTTTTTGGCGCCGACACCCTTCAGGCTCTTCTTCAGGGCCTCCATCAGGTCGATCACCTTGCCATCGTCTTCTTCGGGCTCGGCCTCGGGGGTCACGGCCTTGCCCTTCTTCTTGCGCGCGATCAGCGCACGCAGCGCGTCCTCGTAACGGTCCTTGAACTCCGTCGGATCGAACTCGGAGGCCTGCTGCTCGATGATCTTCTCGGCGATGTCGAGCATGCCGCGCTCGGGCTTGGGCAGATGCTTGTCGAAGATCTCGCTCGAGTCGCGGATTTCGTCATGGGTGCGCAAGGTCGTGAGCAGGATGCCGGTGTCGCGCGGCTCGAGCGCGCACACCCGCTCGCGCGTGTGCAGCACGACGCGGCCCAGGGCCACTTTCTCCTGCTTGGCCATCGCGGCCTGGATCACGGCGAAGGCCTCGATGCCGGTCTTCCCGGCCGGGGCCAGGTAATAAGGCTCATCCCAGTAGATGCGATCGATCGAGGAGGCGTCGACGAACTCCTCGATGTCGATGATGCGCGTCGACTCGAGCTTCACCGCATCGAGCTCTTCCTTGTCGAGCAGGATGTATTTGTTCTTCGAGACCTCGAAGCCGCGTACCAGCCCGGCACGGTCGACCGGCTTGCCGGTGCCGGCATCGACCGTCTGCATGCGGATACGGTTGTTGGTCTTGGGATTGATCATGTTGAAATGGATCTCGGCCGTGCGCTCCGTCGCCGAGTAGAGCGCGACCGGACAAGTCACCAGCGACAACCGCAGATGGCCTTCCCAGGTGGGACGCAGCGCCTTGTGTCCCGAAGAGGCGGGCCTGGAATGTGATGTGGTGGGTTTCTTTGCCATGGCTGAGCTCACCGTTTCTGTTCGATCAAAGCTTCGATCGCCGCGCGCAGCGGCTGTGCCGATTTCCCATAATCGCTCCACGGCTTGCCCTTCTTCAGGAGCGCGGGCGCGGTGCGGATCGTGAAGTCCATCGGGTCGAGGCCGGCCTTCACCTGTTTCCACTCGATCGGCATGGAAACCGGGGCGCCCTTGCGCGCGCGCGGCGACAGCGGCGCCACGGCGGTCGCGGTTTTGTCGTTGCGCAGATAGTCGAGGAAGATACGGCCGGTGCGCTCTTTCTTCGCCATGTTGAGCACGTAGCGTTCGGGCTCCTGGGCGGCGATGCGGCGGCAGATTTCCTTGGCGAACAGCTTGGCTGCGTCCCAGTCCGGGCTCTTCCTGTCGGCGGTGAGCGGGACCACGACATGCAGACCCTTGCCGCCGGTGGTCTTGCAGAAAGTCTTCAGGCCCAGCGTTTCCAGGCGCTTCCGCACTTCGAGCGCGCCCTTGATCACCTCGGCGAACTTAACGTCGGGCGCGGGATCGAGATCGAACACCAGCCGGCCGGGCAGCTCGGGCCGGTCGGGCTGGCAGTTCCAGGGATGCAGCTCCGTCGCACCGATTTGGGCGGCCGCGACCAGGCCCTCGACCCGGTCGATCTGCAGGTACGGCTGCTTGTCGCCCTTCACCTTCACCGCCTCGAACAGGTGCGAGCCGCCCGCCATGGCGTGGCGCTGAAAGAACTTCTGCTTGCCCTCGATGCCGTCGGGCGTGCGCACGATCGAGCAGGGGCGGCCCTTGAGGTGCGGCAGCATCCACTCGCCGACCTCTTCGAAGTACTGGGCGAGATCGCGCTTGCTCACCTTGTCGGCGGGCCACAGCAGCTTGTCGGGATGGGAGATCGAGACGCCCATGATCATGCCGGGATCGGAGGCTTTCGTCGCAGGCTTTGCAACGGGCTTGGCGACTTTGGTCGTGGTCGGCGACGCGGGCTTCTCCGCCTCCACCTCGTCGGCAGGCTTGTCCTCTCGCAGTCCCTTGAAGGCGGCCTGGCGGACGTTGCCGTCACCGGTCCAGCCCGCAAACTCGATCTCGGCCACAAGCTCGGGCCGGGCCCAATGCATGTTGCTCTCGCGCGGCGGCGAGCCTGCCTTGTCGAACGGCGAGTGCTTGCTTTCAACCGCCTTGAACTTGGGCAGCACCTCGCGCATCACCTTTTCGCTGAAGCCCGTGCCGATCCGTCCGACATAGACGAGCTTCTTGCCGCGGTGCACTCCCGCCAGCAGCGAGCGCAGCTTCTTGCCTTCGCTGGTCCAGCCGCCGATCACCACCTCGTGGCCGGCCCGGCACTTGGCCTTTACCCACGCATTGCCGCGCCCGGACTTGTACGGCGCATCGAGCTCCTTCGACACGATGCCTTCGAGGTGCATCTTGCAGGCCGACTGGAGCACCGCGTCGCCCCCGGTCTCGAAGTGATCGACGTAGCGCAGCGTCTGCTTCCTGGCCTTGGTCGAGGCGAGCAGGGTCTGCAGCGCATCCTTGCGCTCCGATAAAGGCATGCCGCGCAGATCGAGGTCCTCGGCGAAGAGCAGGTCGAAGGCAAAGAAGATCAGGTCCCTGGAATCGTCTTCCGACAGCGCGGCCTGGAGCGCGGCGAAGTCCGGCGCGCCGTGATGATCCAGCGCGCAGGCCTCGCCGTCGATGATGCAATCGGGCAGCGTTTCCGCGGCCTCCGCGATCGCCGAGAACTTGCGCGTCCAGTCGAGGCCCTTGCGCGTGCGCAAGGTCGCCTCGCCGTCCTCGATCCGCAGCTGCAGGCGATAGCCGTCGAACTTCACCTCATGCGCCCAGCCCGTGCCCGACGGCGCCCGATCGACCAGCTTGCATAGCTGCGGCTCGATGAACCGCGGCATATGGGCGACCTTCCTGGGCTGGGCGGCCATTGTCTTCTTCGCCGCATTCTTCCCGGCGCTCTCTTTGCTGTTCCAGATCGCGCCGGCGGTGTTCCTGTTCTTCGCGTGCATGAATGGCGTCGGCGCTCTGCCGGTCCCCAAGGCGATTTCCTTCAGGGTGCGGCCCGAGGCGATCGACTTCGGGTCCTTCAGGAGCTTGTCGCCATTGCCCTCGTCGGCTGCCGCGTCGCGATGCTTGATCAGCAGCCAGTTGGTACGCTTGCCGCCTTTCTTGTCCCAGCGCATGCGCACCAGCACCCAGCTTCCCTGCAGGCGCTCGCCCTCCAGGGTGAATTTCAGGTCGCCGCGCTTCAGCCCTTCGTGTGGATCACCCTCGGGAATCCAGGTGCCGCGGTCCCAGAGCTGGACAGTCCCGCCACCGTACTGACCCTTGGGAATTGTGCCCTCGAAGTCGCCGTAATCGAGCGGATGGTCCTCGACCTCGACCGCCAGGCGCTTGTCGTGCGGATCGAGCGAGGGCCCGCGGGTCACTGCCCACGACTTGAACACGCCGTCGAGCTCGAGGCGGAAATCGTAATGCAGCCGGGTGGCGTCGTGCCGCTGGATGACGAAGCGGAGTCCGGCCCCTGCCGCCGCGGCCACTTTGCCGGCGGGCTCCGACGTCCGGGTGAAATCGCGCTTGGCGCGATAGGTGGAGAGACTGTCTTTGCGCATGGAAGGCTGCCGGGAGTCCAACGGGGCGGCTCCGGGGCGGTTCCGATTCGATGCAACGGGCATTTGCGCAATTCGTTTATCCTTCATGTCCGGACCTCATTTGATCACCCGGCGCCTGCTCGGCACCACGGCTCTGGCGACCGCCATGACCGCCGCCACCGCTCGCGCCCAGCAGGGCGACGTCCAGGTCGCCGCAACCCAGCCGCCGGTGCCGGGCAAGATCGACATGGAACTGGACGTGAACGGCGAGAAGCACCGCCTGTCGCTCGATCCGCGCACCACGCTGCTCGACGCCCTGCGCCACCATATCGGCCTCACCGGCACCAAGAAGGGTTGCGACCACGGCCAATGCGGGGCCTGTACCGTGCTGATCGACGGGGTAAGGATGAATTCCTGCCTGTCGCTGGCCGCGGTGCGCGAAGGTGACAAGATCGTCACCATCGAAGGCTTGGCGGAAGGCGAGAAACTGCATCCGATGCAAGCCTCGTTCGTGAAGGCCGATGCCTTCCAATGCGGCTTCTGCACGCCGGGCCAGATTTGCTCGGCCGTCGGCATGGTCTCCGAGCTGAGGCGCGGCGTGCCCTCGGCGGCGGCGGTCGACTTCGCGAGCGCGCCGATCGGCAGCGTCGAGGAAGTGCGCGAACGCATGAGCGGCAACATCTGCCGCTGCGCCGCCTATCCCAACATCGTGGCCGCCATTATCTCGGCTTCGCAGGACACCCCCAAATGAGAGCCTTCTCCTACGAACGCGCGACCGACATCGAGGCGGCCGTCGCCGCCGCACAGAAGCCCGGCGCACGCTTCATCGCCGGCGGCACCAACCTGCTCGATCTGATGAAGGTCGAGGTCGAGAAGCCCGCCCACCTGATCGACGTCTCGCGCCTGCCGCTCAGGGAGATCGCCGATACCCCCGATGGCGGCCTCACCATTGGCGCCATGGTCACCAACACCGATCTCGCCGCGGACAAGAAGGTGATGGAGCGCTATCCGATGCTGACCCGCGCCATCGTGAACGGTGCCTCGGCGCAATTGCGCAACCAGGCCAGCACAGGCGGCAATCTTCTGCAGCGCACGCGCTGCCCGTATTTCTATGACGTGTCCAAGCCCTGCAACAAGCGCCAGCCCGGCAGCGGCTGCTCGGCCCTGCAGGGCATCAACCGCATGAACGCGGTGCTGGGCGGCAGCGAGGCCTGCATCGCCGTCCACCCCTCCGACATGGCGGTCGCGATGATGGCGCTCGACGCGAAGCTGGAGACCAAAGGCGGCAAGAATGGCAAGGGCGGTGGCCGCACGATTCCGATCTCGGAACTCTACCGGCTGCCCGAGCATACGCCGGAGCGCGAGACCAATCTCGAACCGGGCGAACTCATCACCTCCGTGATCCTGCCGCCCGCCCCGGCGGGCAGGCAGACCTATCGCAAGGTACGCGACCGCGCCTCCTACGCTTTTGCCCTCGTATCGGTCGCCGCCATCCTCGACATCGACGACGAACGCAAGGTCCGCGGCGCTCGGCTGGCGCTGGGGGGCGTCGGCACCCTGCCGTGGCGCGCGCGCGATGCCGAACAGGGCATGGCCGGCGCCGTCGTGGGCGACAAGACTTTTCAGGCAGCAGGCGACGTCGCCATTGCCGGTGCGCAGGGGCATGGCGGCAACGATTTCAAGATTCCGCTCGCCAAGCGCACGATCGCGCGCGCGTTCACCGATCTCAGCGCGAAGGCCTGACCATGGCGCATATCATCGGAGAGCCGATCGACCGCATCGACGGTCGCGCGAAGGTGACCGGCAGGGCGGTCTATGCCGCCGACGGCAAGGCGCAGAAACTGGCCTTTGGCGCGATTGCCACGGCCACCATCGCCTATGGTGAGATCAAGAACATCGACGCCAGCGAAGCGCGCCGCCAGCCTGACGTGTTGATGATCATGACGCACGAGAACGCGCCGCCGCAGGCGCCGTGGGTGCCCAAGGCCGAAGATCCCTTCGCGCGACCCAAGCCCCAGCTCGACAGCAGGAAAATCCAGTATTTCGGCCAACCGGTGGCGCTGGTCGTGGCCGAGACCTTCGAGGCGGCGCGCGAGGCCGCCGCGCTGATCGAGATCACCTATGTCGAGAACAAGGGCGCGTTCGACATCGAGGCGCCCGACAGAGAGGTCAAGGAGCCCAAGACCGACACCGTCGGCAAGCCGGCGGCGAGCAAGATCGGCGACATCGACACGGCGATGCGCACCGCCGCCGTCACCGTCGATGCGACCTACAAGACCCCCTACCAGAACCACAACATGATGGAGCCGCACGCCAGCACCGCGGAGTGGGACGGCGAAAGGCTCACCGTGCGCTCGGCGGTCCAGCTCGTGGAATCTGCGCATCAGTGCATCGCCACCACGCTCAAGCTGCCGCCGGACCAGGTCGAAGTGATCGCCGAGTTCATCGGCGGCGGCTTTGGCGGCAAGCTGCCGGTCTATGGCGACGCGATCCTGGCGGCCCTGGCGGCACGGGAGCTGAAGCGGCCGGTCAAGGTCGTGCTGACACGCCAGCAGATGTTCCATGTCACGACGCATCGCGGTGCCTCGATCCAGCGCGTGCGGCTGGCCGCCACGCAGGACGGCACGCTGACCGGCATCGCCCACGAGTCGCTGGCCCAGACCGCGCGGGCCGACGACTTCGTCGAGCCGATCGTGGCGCCGACGCGCTCGCTCTATGCCGCACCCAACCGGCTGACGGCGCAGCGCACGGTGGTGCTCGACCTGCCGATCCCGGGCGCCATGCGCGCGCCCGGTGAGGCGATCGGCCTGCTGGCGCTCGAGCAGGCAATCGACGAACTCGCGGTCAAGCTCAATATGGATCCGATCGCGCTCAGGTTGAAGAACGAGCCCCGGGAAGACCCCGAGAAGCACATCCCGTTCTCGACCCGCAATCTCGTGGCCTGCCTGCAGCAGGGCGCCGAGCGCTTCGGCTGGAACAAACGCAATCCCAAGCCGGGCGCCAACAAGCAGGGCCAGTGGCTGATCGGCATGGGCGTGGCAGCCGCGATCCGCGGCAACATCCTGCGCAAGGCCGAGGCCAGGGTGACGATGGATAGCGCCAAATCGGCGACGGTCGAAATGGACATGACCGACATCGGCACGGGCTCCTACACGATCTTCGCGCAGATCGCGGCCGAGACGCTCGACATTCCAGTCGAGGGCGTGTCGGTGAAGCTCGGCCACAGCTCCTATCCGGTCACGCCGGGCTCGGGCGGCTCGTTCGGCGCCTCGAGCTGCGGCGCGGCACTGCTGGACGCCTGCAAGAAGCTGAAGGCCCGGCTGGAAAAAGGCGACGGGCCGCAGGGCCTATCGGCGATGGGCAAAGTGGAGCCCGGCGACGAGTACAAGAAATATGCGCAGTTCGCCTACGGCGTGCATTTTGCCGAGGTCGGCGTCGACGCCGACACCGGCGAGGTAAGATTGCGGCGCATGCTGGGCGTGTTCGACGCCGGCCGCATCCTCAACGCCAAGACCGCGCGCTCGCAGATGATCGGCGGCATGATCTGGGGCGTGAGTTCGGCGTTGTTCGAGGAGCAGCCGGTGGATACGCGCTACGGCTCGTTCGTGAACGTCGACCTCGCCAATTATCACGTGCCGGTGCATGCCGATGTCCCCAGCGTCGAGGCGGTCGCGCTCAAGGGCTTCGACGAGCACGCCAATGCGCTCGGGTCGAAAGGCGTCGGTGAACTGGGAATCTGCGGCGCCGGCGCCGCGGTCGCCAATGCGATCTACAACGCCTGCGGTGCGCGGGTCCGCGACTACCCGATCACGCTCGACAAGATACTGCCGGCGCTGAGCTGAGCGGCAGACGGTGTCGCGGTGGCGTGCTGCGCCGCCGTCTTCGGCGAATCGGCCGTCTTCGGCGAGTAGGTGTCGGGCTCCATGCCGAAGGCCAGCACCACGAGGGCCATGGCAGCGAACAACAGGTTCCTGAACATCATGCGGCGATACTCCCGTCCGGAAGCTTAAGATCGCTCTGTATCCAACGCACCGCGAACGGCGCGCTATTTTGTTTCTTATGTGTCATGGGCGCCTAGCCGAGGGAGCTCGCGCTATCGGCGCCGCGCCAGTCCCACTTCTCCCAACGAACCGGATCGGTCAGCACGACCTTCACGACCCCGGTCCAAACCGTCAGCAGCAAGAGGAAAGCGAAGAACCAGCGCATGCGCATCTCCATCGCGCCAACACGCTAAATCAAATTGCACTTTCGACGGAGCCGCAAAGTGTAACAATCATTTCCCGATGCAGAAGTCGCGGAAGATCACGTCGAGCAGCTCGTCAATTCGCACCGTGCCGGTGATGCGGCCCAACGCACGCATCGCCATCCGCAGATCCTCAGCGGCGAGCGCCACCTCGGGGACCTCCCGCGCGCGGCCGAGGGCTGCCTGCGCCTCGACAAGAGCCTCGCGATGGCGGGCACGGGTAAGTGGCGGGGCGCCGCGTTCTTCCATGAGCAGCGCCGCCGAGCGTTCGAGCCGCGCCAGCAGGTCGGGCAGGCCGGCGCCCGATGTTGCCGAGAGGCCGACGATGCCGACGCCGGAGGCGGCGGCAAGGTCGGTCTTGTTGACGACGACGATGTCGCGCGCCGGATCCCAGCGCTCGGTCGCGGCGGTCAACGCGGCCATTTCGGCCTGCCAGTGCGACGCCGCATCGAGCACCAGCACGCGCAGATCGGCCGAGTCGGCGCGGGCTTTTGCGCGACGCACCCCTTCCCGCTCGATCGCATCGGTCGACGGTCGAAGTCCCGCGGTGTCGGCCAGCACCACCGGCCAACCCCCGAGATCAAGATGGACTTCGATGACGTCGCGCGTCGTGCCCGCGGTTTCCGACACGATCGCCGCCTCCCGTCCTGCCAGCAGGTTGAGCAGCGAGGATTTTCCGGCATTGGGCGGCCCGACGATCGCGATGTGCAGGCCCTCGCGCAGCCTCTCGCCCCGTCTGTCGTCGAGATGCGCCGCGATCTCGGCCTCGAGCTGTGTGATGCCCTGCGCCACTTCGGCGCCGATGCCGGGTGGCAGGTCCTCGTCGGGAAAGTCGATCGCCGCCTCGAGATGGGCGAGCGCGCGCAGCCCCAGGGTGCGCCAGTCCTCGTAGAGTCGATGGAGCGCGCCTTCCGCCTGCTGCTTGGCCAGCCGGCGCTGCTGCTCGGTCTCCGCCGCCACCAGGTCGGCGATCGCCTCGGCGCGCGTGAGGTCGAGCTTGCCATGCTCGAAGGAGCGGCGCGTGAACTCGCCCGGTTCGGCCAGGCGGCAGAAGCCCAGCTTGGCGATCGCGCCAAGGGCTGCGTTGACCACCGCGCGGCCGCCGTGGAGATGCAGCTCGACCATCATCTCGCCGGTCTCGCTGTGCGGCGCCTCGAACCACACGACCAGCCCGCGATCGATCTCCTCGGAGGTCTCGGGGTCGAGGATGCCGCGCACCACCATGCGCCGCGGCTCGGGCAGCGAGGGATCGCGCGCCGAGTGGCCGCGCTCGAAGGCCTTCGGTTCGGTCAGGAAAATCAACGCATCGGGCGCGCGCGGGCCGCTCAGCCGGATCACCGAAAGCGCGCCCGGCGCGCCGCGCGACGGCGTGGGCGTGCCCAGCGCATAGATCGTGGCGGCGTCCATCAGCGCCGTGCCGGCACGGGCGCGGCGGGGCGCGGCGGCGGCGCGACCGGCGCGGCGCGGGCCGCGACCTTGTCGGCGATCTTTTCGTACAGCGCCTCGGGGATCAGCCGGCGCTCGACCAGCTCGGTCTTGAGCTTGAACGGCCGCGACCGGATGATCGCATCGGCACGCACTTCGCCAATGCCGTCCAGCGTCATGAGATCGTCGCGGCTGGCGCTGTTGATGTCGATCTGGCTGGCCGGCGGCGCGGCGGGGGCGCGCGGCTGGGCCACCACGCAGACGTCGCTCGCGCCAAACGCCAGCAGAACGCAGAAGATGGCGACGTAACGCATCGGCCGATTATCTCACGATCTCTTCCCAGACGGGACAGGGCCGCATTGCGAACGGCACCTTCCAGCGCACGCAATTGGCGCGGTCGATCAGTTCGGCCGGCACCATGATCTCGCGTGGCACAGACTCGCCCCGCAGATGACGCAGCACCGCCCGGGCGGCAATGGCTGCGATGTTGAAGGCGCTGAAGTCGGCGCTGGCCAGCATGGTGCCGCGCTCGATGTGCTCGATCGCCCCCGGCAGGCCGTTGATGCCGACGACCTGGGCCTCGCGCCCGGCGTCGGCCAGGGCCTCGAGCGCGCCGAAGGCCATCAGGTCGTTGGCCGTCCAGACGCCGTCGATGCGCGGATGACGGGCCAGCAAGGCGGCCATCGCAGTCTTCGCCGGCGGCTGTTGCAAATGACCGACCGCCATGTCGAGCAGCTCGATCCCGGGAAACCGCCCGAAAGTCTCGCGCAATCCGCGTACACGGGCCCGGCTGGTAGGAGACGCCTGCGGCCCTTCCAGGCCGACCACCCGGCCGATGCCGCCCAGGGCCTCGAACAGTGCGGTTGCCGTGCGCCGGCCGATCGCTTCGTCGTCGGAGCCCACGAAGGTGAGCGCCGGGCCCACCATCCGGTTGATGAACAGCGCGACCGGAATTTTCGCTGCCTCCAGGCGCAGAAGATCGTCCTGCATCTTCACGTCGTCGGCCGGATTGAGCACCACGGCATCGGGCCGGACGGCCAGCGCCTCGCCGACCAGCGCCTTCTGCTCGACCACGTCGTCGGGCGTGGTCGGCGCGTAGTGGATCGTCCGCGCGCCGGCTTCGGCCGCCACCCGGTCGACGGCCAGACGCGCCGCCGCATAGGCGGGATTGACCCAGTTCTTGGTGAAAACGGCGATGAGAGGTGGGGGCATGCGCCCTATTTTAACCCTTCCGCGCCCTGTAGTATCCGCCCGGAGAATAAATCCGCCATGGCCACGCCGTACGATTCCATTCCCGACCGCCGCGCCATCATCCGGCGGCGCGCGCTCGAGGAGACCCTGGCCCGGCTGGTCGAGGACCGGCCTGCGGGCGACGTCCCGCGCCCCGAGGTCCTGGCGACGTTCCGCGAAGCCCTGGCAGCCGGCCGCGCCGAGATCCGCCGCCGCTTCGAGGATTCCACCGGCAAGATGCGCAACGACGGGCCGGCCGTGCTGGCGGCGACCTCGTTCCTGATGGACCAGCTGATCCGGGTACTGTTCGACTTCGCCGAGCGCTACGCCTACCCCGCCGCCAACCCCAGCGCCGCCGAGCGGCTGGGTGTCGTGGCGACCGGCGGCTTCGGCCGCGGCGAGCTGGCGCCCCTCAGCGACCTCGATCTGCTCTTCCTGCGCCCCTACAAGCAGACGCCGCGCGGCGAACAGATCGTCGAGTTCATGCTCTACCTGCTGTGGGACATGGGGTTGAAGGTCGGCCACGCCACCCGCACGGTCGAGGAGAGCATCCGCTACGCCGAGCGCGACCAGACGATCCGCACGGCGCTGCTCGAGCAGCGCTACATCTGGGGCGACCGCGCGCTATTCGACGAGCTGGTCAAGGCCTTCGCGCAGAAATTCCTGACCGGCGACGGGCGCGACTTCGTCGAGGCCAAGCTCGCCGAGCGCGACCAGCGCCACCAGCGGATGGGCGACTCGCGCTACGTCGTCGAACCCAACGTCAAGGAGGGCAAGGGCGGCCTGCGCGACCTGCACCTGCTGTTCTGGATCGCGCGCTATCTCTATCGGGTCGCCAAGCCTGCCGAGCTGGTCGCCAAGGGCGTATTGACCACGGGCGAAGCGCGTCACTTCGAGCGTGCCGAGCGTTTTCTGTCGACCGTGCGCTGCCACATCCACTATCTCACCAGCCGCGCCGACGACCGCCTGTCGTTCGATCTGCAGCGGGAAATCGCGTCACGCCTCGGCTACCAGGACCGCTCCGCCGGCCGCGGCGTCGAGCGCTTCATGAAGCACTACTATCTTCATGCCAAGATCGTCGGCGACCTGACGCGCATCTTCGTCGCCGCGCTCGAGGACAGCCATCGCCGCAAGCCGACGCTCGCGGCGCTATGGCAGTCGCTCCGGCCGCGCCAGCTCGACGGCTTTCGACTGGATGGCGAGCGCCTCAGCGCGCCGTCGCCGGACATGTTCGAGAAGGATCCGGCGGCGATCCTGCGGCTCTTCCACGTGGCGCAGGAGAACGATCTCGACGTCCATCCCGCGACCTTGCGTCAGATCACGCACGACATCCGCCTGATCGACCGGCTGCGCAGCGATCCCGAGGCCAATCGCCTGTTCATGGCCATGCTGACGTCGCGTCACGATCCCGAGACCACGCTGCGGCGCCTCAACGAGGCCGGCGTATTCGGCCGCTTCGTGCCCGATTTCGGCCGGGTCGTGGCGCAGACGCAGCACGACATGTACCACACGTACACGGTCGACGAGCACACGATCCGCGCCATCGGCATCCTGGCCAACATCGAGAACGGCACGCACAAGGACGACCATCCGCTGTCCGTCGAGATCGTGCACAAGATCCTGTCGCGGCCGGTGCTCTATCTCGCCGTGCTGTTGCACGACATCGCCAAGGGCCGCGGCGGCGACCACTCGATCCTGGGCGCCGAGGTGGCGATGCAGCTCGGGCCGCGCCTTGGCCTCAGCGCGGCGGAGACCGAGACCGTCGCGTGGCTGGTGCGCCACCACCTCGCCATGTCGGGCACAGCGTTCCAGCGCGACCTGATGGATCCCAAGACGATCGAGGATTTCGCGGCCCTCGTTCAGTCACCCGAACGCCTGCGCCTGCTGCTGGTCCTGACGGTCTGCGACATCCGCGCTGTCGGCCCCAACGTGTGGAACGGCTGGAAGGCGGCGCTGCTGCGCCAGCTCTATTACGCGGCCGAGCAGCTGCTGTCGGGCGGTACCCTGGTGGGCGGCCGTGCCGAGCGCATCAAGTCGGTCCAGAGCGACGTCGCCAAGCGCCTCGCCGGCTGGAGCGAGACGGAGATGGACGAGCACTTTGCGCGCGGATATGCGCCCTACTGGCTGTCGTTCGACCCGGAAGCCCTGGCGCGGCAGGCCGAGCTGGTGCGCCGCGCCGAGCGCGATCGCCAGCCGCTCGCCCTGGAGCATCGGGTCGACCACGTGCGTTCGGTGACCGAGGTCACGATCTACACGCTCGACACGCACGGCCTCTTCGCCCGGCTTGCCGGGGCGATGGCGATCAGCGGCGCCAACATCGTCGACGCCAAGATCTTCACCCTGGCCAACGGCATGGCGCTCGACACGTTCTGGATCCAGGACCTCGAGGGCAAGCCTTTCGACGGGCCGCAGCGGCTGGCGCGACTGTCGGCCCGTGTCGAACTCGCTCTGTCGAATCGTCTCGACGTCCAGCGCGAGCTCGACACCCAGCGCGCCTCGTGGCCCAAGCGCGATCAGGTGTTCACGGTCGAGCCGCGCGTGCTGGTCGACAACAACGCCTCCGACACGTTCACGGTGATCGAGGTGAACGGTCGCGACCGCCCGGGCTTCCTGCATGTCGTGACGCGCGCGCTCACGCGCTGCAGCCTGCAGATCGCCACGGCGCACATCACGACCTACGGCGAGCGTGCGGTCGACGTGTTCTACGTGAAGGACCTGTTCGGCCTCAAGGTCGTGAACCAGGACAAGCTGCGGCAGGTCTCCGAGACGGTCGAGCGTTCGATCCGCGAGTTCGACGCCCGCTTCGCCCCCGTCGCCAGGGCCGCCGAGTAGGGTCCGGTCGTGGGCGACCCCACCCTCGTCGTCATCGTGATCCTGCTCGTGATCGCGGGGATCGCGGGCACGGTCATCCTGTTTCTGATGCCGGCGCGGGAAAAGCTCCTCAACGACGAACCCGCCGCCAACAATTCAAGGATCAGTGGCCAATGGGCCGGCGGCGTCGACGCGCCGGCGCATCACGACAATGTCGTCCATCACGATTTCGGTGGCGGCCCGCTGCACTGAAAGACACAAGGCAAACCTCATCCTGAGGAGCGGCCCGAAGGGCTGCGTCTCGAAGGATGAGAACGAGCACCTCGTTTGTTGCCCATCCTTCGAGACGCCGCGCCGACGCGGCTCCTCAGGATGAGGTTTGCCGTAACGCGCAGCTCTCGACCTTAGTGCCCGTACACCAGCTGCGGCAGCCACATGGTGAGCGGCGGCCAGTAGGTGATGATCATCAGCACGATCAGCAGCAGGATCAGGAACGGCAGGATCCCCCGGATCACTTCGCCGATCGGCGCCGTCGAGATCGTCGCCAGCACGTAGAGATTGAGCCCGACCGGCGGGTGGACCAGCGCGATCTCCATATTGTGCGTGAAGATGATCGAGAAATGCACCGGATCGACACCGAGCGGGATCAGCACGGGGGCCAGGATCGGCAACACCAGCAGCAGGGTCGCCACGACCTCGAGGAAACAGCCGAGGATCAGCAGCAGCACATTGATGGCGAGCAGGAACTCCCAGGTCGAGAGGTGGTGGTCGAGCACCCACGTCACGAGCTTCGCGGGCACGCCCGAATCGGTCATCCAGTGACCGAAGGCGATCGCGGTGGCCACGATCAGCATGATGGTGCCGGCGCTCTTCAGCGCATCGGCGATCACCGACAGCGACTGGGTCCACTTGAATCCCTTGTAGAAAACGAGGCTGATCACCATCGAGGCGGCGGCGGCGATGGCGGCAGCCTCGGTGACGGTGACGAAGCCGCCGTAGATGCCGACCAGCACGATGGTCGGCAGCATCAGCGCCGGCATCGCCCGCGCCGTGACCCGCCAGCGCTCGGCCATCGGCAGGCTGGGTTCGACCGGAAAATTGTTGCGCCGCGCGGTGTACCAGACCCAGACGAAGAACGCCGTCGCCTGCAGCAGGCCCGGCAGGATGCCGGCGAGGAACAGGCGCGGCACCGACTGCTCGGCGACGATGCCATAGAGAATGAGCGCCAGGCTGGGCGGGATCACGATGCCGATGGTGCCCGAGGCGCCGATCACGCCGAGCGCAAACGAGCGCGGATAGCCCTTCTCGATCATCGCCGGCAGCAGGATGGTGCCCATGGCGAGGGCGGTTGCGACTGACGAGCCGCAGATCGCGGCGAACAGGGTGCAGGCCACGACGGTGACGAGGCCGAGCGAGCCGCGCACGCCGCCGATCCACGCCGTGCAGAGATCGACCAGCGCCTTGGCGACACCGCCCTGGCGCATGAAAGCCGCCGCCATGACGAACAGCGGCAGGGACATCAAGGTCGATGAATTGAGCGAATCGATCACGACCTGGGTCATGCCGATCAGGGGCTGGTCGGAGACGAAGAACAGCACCGCTGCGCAGGCGCCCAGCACGAGGAAAATCGGCATGCCCGAGGCGAGCAGACCGAAGAACATGACGAAGAACAGGAAGACCCACATCCGCCGTCAGTCCTTCGGCACGATCAGGTCATGCTCGGCGGTGTGGCCGATGGTCATGGTCTCGGGATCGAAGGCAAACAGGTAGCGGTAGAGCCTGATCGAATAGCGCACCGTCATCAGCAATCCGCCGGCGGGCAGAGCGCTGTAGTAGATCCACATCGGGAACGAAAAGTCGGTCGAGCTGTGCTCGTCGAGTTGCCAGGACGAGACCACGATGTTTGCGCCGTACCACGCCATGCCGACGCAGAAGACCAGCGCCACGATGCAGTTGAAGGTTTCCATCCAGCGCTGGCCGGTCGTGCCGACCAGGCGCAGCACCAGGTCCGGCCGCACATGTCCGTCGGTGCGCACGAGCTGGCTCGAGATGATCATCACGCCCCAGACGATGAGGTAGACGATCACCTCCTCGGCCCAGCTGATGGCATAGGCGGGAAAGAAGTAGCGCCCGAGGACCTGGACGACTCCGACCACCATGGCAATCGCGCCAAGCAGACCCACCAGGGTCCGTTCGGCGCGATCCCAGAAAGTATCGCGATGGTTCAATCTGGACTCAGATCAGGCCGACGAACCGGCGACGTCCTTGCACAAGCTCACGATCTCCGGCGAGAGCTTGGCGTCTTTGATCAGCGCGTCGATATCGCCCATCATCACCTTGCGCACCGCGGCCAACTCGTCGGCAGTGGGATCGAAGAACTTCACGCCGTTCTTCTCCAGCACGCCGCGCGCGTTGGCCTGGCTGGTCGCCGCGCCTTTGCGATAGCCGGCGATGTTGGCGGCCCAGATGTCGACCATCAGCTTGACCTGGGCCGGCGTGAGCTTGGCGGCGAAGACCTTGCTCATCATCGGGATGTACTGGCCCATGAACTGGTGGTCGGCGTAGGAGTATCTCACGCCTGCTTCCCAGAGCTTGGCGGAGTTGCAGCTCTCGTCGGTCGAGACGAAGGCGTCGAACGTACCCTGGCTCAGCGCCAGCGGCACGTTCGGCCACGCGGTGGTGTTGGCGATGCCGCCCGCGAACTTGATGCGCCACGAGATGCCCGCGCCGCCGGGGCTGCGGATTTTCAGGCCCTTCAGCGCCGCGAACTTGTCGATCTGCGTCTTGGTCGAATACCAGTTCTGATAGCCGAGATCGATCCAGGGGCCGAGCACCTGCGTCTTGAGCTTGGCCTCGATCTGCTGGTTGATGTGCTGGCCGGGCTTGCCGTCGCTCGCCTTGTGCGTGACTTCGCTCGGCGTGCCGTAGAAATAGGGCAGCTGAACCATGTCGCAGTCCGGCACCAGTCCGGTCATGACCCAGGCGCCGGGCGCGGCCATCTCGACCTGGCCCTGAAGCAGCGCCTTGGAGACGTTGAGGTCGGCGAAGAGCTGGCCCGAGTGGAACACTTCGCCGGCCAACTCGCCCTTCGACTCCTTGCCGACTTTGTCGACGAAATCCAGCATCGCGACATTGCGCGGATGGCTGGGGGCCGTATCGAGGGAGATGCGGAACTTGATCGGCTCGGCGGCGCGCAGGACGGCTGGCGAGGCGAGCATGACTGTGGCCGCGCCCGCAAAGGCGCGCCGGGTGAGGCGTAGGGTCATCGATGAATTCCTTCCCATCCAGAGCCGGCCCATGCCGGCCGTTCGGGCGAGCTTATGCCACCGTCCCGGCCGCTCCAACGGGCGTAACTGCCGCAGGGAATACAATCAGGGTCGCACCGATACCGCCGAAGCGCAGGGTTTGCCCTGGGCCTCGCAGATCGTCCGACCGACCGTTCGTGCCTTGATTTCGCTGCACGGCACACCGATTGCCCGCGAGGTGTCGAGGTGCTGTCTCAGGGTCGCCCCGACGCCAGGCCCGATCGGATAGAGGATGCCTTCGCGATAGGCAGACTTCAGCTCGACGGTGCGACGCTGGCCGTCGAGCAGATCCAGCACCAGGTCGACCTCGAGATAATCGACCGTTTCGGCAGAGGCATTCACAACTGTCAGGCTCGGGACACAACTGCCGTACACGGTGGTATCGGGACCGCGCGTCACTTCAATGCCGCCGGCGGCGAGAGCGGACACCGGCAGCAACACCATAAGTGTCGTCCCGAGCCGATTCATCTTTATGTCGCCTGCAGCTTCTGTTCGCGGCGCGTCGCCAGCATCTGCATGATGGCGGCGGCGGTCTCCTCGATCGAGCGGCGCGTCACGTCTATCGTCGCCCACTTGCGGCGCGCGTAGAGACGGCGTGCCGCCTGGATTTCCTGCTGCACCTGCTCCATGTCGGTGTATTCCGTCTCGGTCTCCTGCTGAAGCAGCCGCAGCCGGTTGACCCTGATCTGGACCAGACGCTCGGGATCGGTGATCAACCCGACGACCAGCGGCCGCCTCGCCGTCTCGAGCTCGGGCGGCGGCTCGACCAGAGGCACCAGCGGCACGTTGGCCGCCCGCACACCGCGGTTGGCGAGATAGACGCAGGTCGGCGTCTTCGAAGTACGCGACGGCCCGACCAGGATCACGTCGGCATCCTCGAGATCGTGCGTCGACTGTCCATCGTCGTGGGCAAGCGTGTAGTGCATCGCATCGATGCGGTCGAAGTAGCCGTCGTCGAGCTGATGCTGGCGGCCCGGCCACTGCTCGCTCTTCGAATGGAAGTGCACCGCCAGCACGCTCATCGCCTGGTCGAGCACGCCGACGCAGGGAAGCTGCAGCTTGCGGCAGTGATCGCGCACGGCGTCGCGAAGGTCGGGATCGACCAGCGTATAGAGGACGGGGCCGCGATCGCGTTCGACCGCCTGCATGACCTTGTCCATCTGCCCGGGCGTACGGATCAGCGACCAGACATGCTCCTGCACGAAGATGCCTTCGTATTGCACGAGGCAGGCGCGGGCCACGCTCGACACGGTCTCGCCGGTCGAATCGGACACCAGGTGAACGTGGAAATTGCGGTTAGCCACACCCTGTTTTACCCCACAGGACCCGCGGGAGAAACGCTGCATTGTCCGGGGCAAGACGGGGACAGTGTGGGCATTGGCCGGCGCCGGTCTGATTCTCGCGCCGGACCGCCGATCCGATCCACGGCGCCGTCCCTGCGGATGAACAAAAATGAATGTCCTGCGAATCGGGAATCCGCTGCTCCAACGCCGCAAAACCGGGCGACTCCGGTCCACAGGCATCTGGGGAGGAACGTCTAATCAGGCCCATCCCCGTTATCCGCGCGCACTACTACTCCTACTACCTAATATGAAAGAGTAAGAGGGATGCATGAGGGAAAGATCATGAGGGGCGGGAAATTCCTGGAGACGATCTCCGGGACGCGCTTTCCGACGCCGCCGGTCTGGCTGATGCGACAGGCCGGGCGCTACCTGCCGGAGTACCGTGCCGTTCGTGCCACGACCAGTTCCTTCCTCGAATTCTGCTACACGCCCGAGAAAGCCGTCGAAGTCACCCTGCAGCCGATCAGGCGCTTCGGGCTCGATGCCGCGATCATTTTCTCCGACATCCTCGTGATCCCCGACGCGCTCGGCCAGAAGGTCTGGTTCGAGGCCGGAGAAGGCCCGAAGCTCGAGGCGTTGACCGATCCCGCCCAGTTCGGCCAGCTCTCCCGCGCGCGGCTCCCGGAGTATCTGGCGCCGGTCTACCGTGCGATCGGAGAAACAAGAAAGGCGCTGCCAGGCAAGACTGCGCTCCTGGGATTCGCCGGCGCTCCCTTCACGCTTGCCTGCTACATGATCGAAGGCTCCGGCAGCCGCGACTTCGCCAAGGTGAAGGAATGGGCCTATCGCTGGCCAGACTCGTTTGGCGTGCTGATCGACATACTGGTCGACTCGATCGTCGATCATCTGGTGAACCAGATCGATGCCGGCGCCGATGCCGTCCAGCTCTTCAATTCGCACGCGGGCGTGCTGCCCGAAGAGCAGCTCTTCCGCTGGTCGCTCGACCCGATGACGCGGATCTCCCAGGGTGTGCGGCTCAAGCATCCTGACGTGCCGATCATCGCCTTTCCGCGCGCTATCGGGCCTGCTGCCCTGATGTATCGCCGGCCGGATGCGTTCTCAGTCCTGTCGATCGACACCGCGATCGGCGCGCACTGGGCGGCGAAGGAGCTGCAACCGCACATCTGCGTGCAGGGCAATCTCGATCCGCTGATGCTGGTCGTCGGCGGTCGCGCGATGGAGACCGAGGCCCGGCGCATCCTCGACAAGCTCGGCCATGGCTCCTTCATCTTCAATCTCGGCCACGGTGTCGTGCCGCAGACCCCGCCCGAGCATGTCGCGCGCCTGGTCGAGATCGTGCGCGAGTGGAAGGGGTCGTGACAACCAAAAGCTTTCCTCCCCATTCAAATGGGGAGGTGGCCCGCAGGGCCGGAGGGGTCATGACCCCATTGCCCGCGAAGACGCGGACACTTCCCCATTTGAATGGGGAAGAAACATGAAAATCGCCGTCGTCTTGTTCAATCTGGGCGGTCCCAATTCACTCGACGCGGTGAAGCCGTTCCTGCGCAACCTGTTCAGCGATCCTGCGATCATCACCCTGCCGTCGCTCCTTCGCCTGCCGTTGGCGCGCTTCATTGCCGGCCGCCGAACGGCGAAGGCGAAGAAGATCTACGCGCAGATCGGCGGCGCCTCGCCGATCCTCGGCCAGACCGAAATGCAGGCTGAGGCTCTGCGAGACGCTCTGGCGGCGGGTGGCAACTATTGGGACGAGTGGCGCTGCTTCGTCTGCATGCGCTACTGGCATCCGATGACGGAAGAAGTCGTGCAGCAGGTGCGGGCCTTCGCGCCGGAGCGGCTGGTGCTGCTGCCGCTCTATCCGCAGTTCTCGACCACGACGACCGGCTCGTCGTTCCAGGCCTGGGACGAACTCGGTGGCACGGCTGGGCGTCGCAACCAAACGGGTCAAGAGCTACGCCACCGAACCCGGCTTTATCGCCGCCTCCGTCGAGTTGTTGAAGCAGGGGTTGGCGGAAGCCGGCACGCAGCCGGCACGCGTGCTGTTTTCCGCGCATGGCCTGCCGGAAAAGATCATCAAGGCGGGCGATCCCTACCAGAGCGAAGTCGAGCAGACCGCACAGGCGATCGCATCGGAACTGGGCGGGGTCGACTGGTCGGTGTGCTATCAGAGCCGGGTCGGACCGCTGAAATGGATCGGCCCCTCCACCGAAACGGAGATCCGCCGCGCCGCCGCCGACAAAAGGGCGATCGTGCTCTATCCTCTCAGCTTCGTCTCGGAGCACTCGGAGACCCTGGTCGAGCTCGACATCGACTATCGCCGGCGCGCCGTGGAAGCGGGCGTGCCCGGCTACATCCGCGTGCCGACCGTCGGTACGCATCCGAAATTCATCGAGGGCCTCGCCCGGCTGGTGCGCGATGCTTTATGAGACCCTGAAGGCGCTGCACATCGTTGCCGTGATCTCGTGGATGGCAGGCCTGCTCTACCTGCCGCGCCTGTTCGTCTATCACGCCGATGCTGCGAAGGGCTCGCAGCAGAGCGAAACCTTCAAGCTGATGGAGCGCCGTCTTTACCGCGGCATCATGAATCCGGCGATGATCCTGACATGGCTGTTCGGCCTGTCGCTCGCCTGGCAGGGCGGCTGGTGGCATGCCGGATGGTGGCAGATGAAGTTCGGCCTCGTCGTCGGCCTTACCCTCGTGCACCATCTCTACGGACGCTGGCGCAAGGATTTCGAAGCCGACCGCAACCAGCGGCCCGCGCGCTATTACCGCTGGTGGAACGAGGTGCCGACGGTGCTGATGATTGCCATCGTGTTCCTGGCGGTTCTGAAACCATGGTAGGTGCCTTCGGGCCGTGGCAGATTGAGGGCACGAAGCTGCGCTGAGCGGCATCCGCAGGAGTGACATGAGCGACTGGCGCGACGATATCTTCCAGGTCTTTCAGGACCACGACATCAAGCAGGTTTATCACGTGCCCGACGCCGGGCATTCGCGGCTGATCGAGGCCTGCCAGAAGTCGAATTCGATCCGCACCCTGGCATTGACCACCGAGGAAGAAGGAATCCCGCTGGCCGCCGGCGCCTGGCTGGGCGGCCAGCGCTCTGTGCTGCTGATGCAGAGTTCGGGGGTCGGCAACACCATCAACCTGATGGGCCTCACCAGGACGCTGCGCTTTCCGTTCCTGACCCTGATCACGATGCGCGGCGAGCACGGCGAATTCAATTCGTGGCAGTACCCGATGGGCCAGGGCACGCCCAAGGTGCTCGAGGCGATGGGCGTGCTGGTCACCTCGGTCGACAAGGCCGAGGAGGTCAAGACCACCGTCGATCACGCCGCGCGCTCGGCCTTCAACGGCGGTCAGGCAGTCGCGGTGCTGCTGCGCCAGAAGCTGATCGGCATCAAGGATTTCGGGAAGAAGAAAGCATGACCGCCACCCTGCAACGCCGCCCGCTGGTCAAGACGATCCTCGCCGGCGCCGACGACAAACTCCTGGTGATCGCGGGCCTGGGCTCGTCGAACTGGGATATCACCAACGCCGGCGACCGGCCGCTCAACATGCCGCTGTGGGGCGGCATGGGCGCTCCCGTGTCGATGGGCCTGGGGCTCGCCATTGCGCAACCGACCAGGCGCGTGCTCGTCATCACCGGCGACGCCGACATGATGATGAGCCTGGGTTCGCTCGCGACCGTGGCCGCGCAGCAGCCGGAAAATCTCGCGATCTGCGTGCTCGACAACGAGAAGTTCGGCGAAACCGGCAACCAGGCCTCTCACACCAGCCCGCGCAACAACGGCCCGACCAACTCCGGCGCCGGCACCGACCTCAGCCTCATCGCCCGCGGCTGCGGCATCGCCGACACCGGCACCGTGCGCGAACAGTCGGAGGTTGCGGCGCTGGTGAAGGACCTGCGCAGCAAAAAAGGTCCGGTGTTCCGGCTCGTGAAGGTGATGGTCGAGAAGCTCGAATTCGTCATGCCGCCGCAGGATGGCGCGCATCTCAAGGATCGTTTCCGTGCTGCACTGCTGGGGAGCCCGTGATGGAGTACGCACCGTTTCCGATGATCGACCTCTCGGGCAGCCCGCGCGATCGCGGCCGCCAGCATGGACGGGCCGTGCCCGAGCAGATCAAGCGCGGCATCAAGATGTATTCTGAATCGCTGCTCAAGAGTGGCGTCGACTGGAACGAGCTCGAGCGCCGCGCCGAGGCGCTGGTGCCGACGGTCGAGGCGTTCGACGCCGCCTACGTCGAGGAGATGCGCGGCATCGCCGAGGGCGCGAACGTGCCCTTCGCCGGAGTCATGCTGATGAACGCCCGCACCGAGATGGTGGCGGCCGCGCGCCACCGGCAGGCCGACCGCCATTTCCCCGACCGCCATTTCCCCGACGGCTGTACGGCGGCCCTTGCCTTGCCCGAGGCGAGCGCCGATGGCGTGCTGCTGCACGGCCAGAACTGGGACTGGCGCGCCGAGTGCGCCGAGACCGGCGTCGTCCTGCGCATACGCCGCGACGATGGACCCGATATCCTCACCTTCACCGAAGCCGGCGGGCTCGCCCGTTCGGGCCTCAACTCGGCCGGCATCGGCCTCACCGCCAACGCGCTGGAGTGCGACCGCGACTATCAGCGCGGGCCCGGGGTGCCGCTGCCCTTCATCCGCCGCAAGGTGCTGGAAAGCGAATTGCTGGCCCACGCCGTGCGCACGATCTTCTCGACACACAAGCTCGGCTCCAACCATATGGCCGTCAGCCAGGCCATGATCGACGGCGGGCGCGCCGAGGCCTTCGGCTTCGAGTGCGCGCCCGACGAGACCTTCTGGCTGGCGCCCGAACGCGGCGTCTACGTGCACGCCAATCACTGGATCTCCAACTCCGGCCGCGCCAAGGTGAAGGACACCGGCCTGCAGGAAACGCCCTGCTCGATCTATCGCGACAAGCGGGTGCGCGACCAGCTGACGCCGAAGCGGGGCAAGCTGACGCTCGAGGATTTCCGCGCCGCCTTCTTCGACGACTATGGCGCGCCCTACTCGGTGTGCCGGCCGCCGCGCCCCAACAACCGCGGCGCGATCGTGGCCACCTCGGCGATGATCCTGATGCGGCCGGGCGAGGGCCATCTCGAAGCCTGCCCGATGCCGGCACTCAACAAGCGCTTCACAACCTACTCGCTCGCGCCCGATCGCACGGCGCAGAGGCAGGCGGCGGAGTAGGCTTGAGTAGAGCACGCTCCGCCTCGATCCAGCTCATCGTCGCGGCGCTCCTGTTGGCGCCATCCCTGGTGCTGGGCACCATGTGGTCGCACAGTTCGCCCCAGAATCTCACCTGGGCAGCCCAATTTGCCGATCAGTTTCGCGCCGGCATCGTTTATCCGCGCGCGCTGCCGGATTCCTTTGATCACTTGGGCGGACCCACCTTCTATTTCTATCCGCCGCTGGCTTTCTGGGTGGACGCTCTGCTGAGCGCCGTCACTTTCGATTTCTTCTCGACGTCTTACCGACTGTCGCTGTCATCGCTGTTGCTGTTGTGGGCGTCCGGACTTTCCATGCAGGCTTGGCTGGAAGCGCATGGCACCTCGGCCCGCGCCGCACTTTTCGGCGCCCTGGCTTACATGGCGGGACCCTATCACCTGGTCGATCACTACTATCGAGGTGCGTATGCGGAGTTCGCGGCGTACGCCGTGCTGCCGCTCGTGGCGCTGTCGATTCTGAGGATCGCCAATAGCAGGCGCGCCGGCGTCGGCCTGCTCGCGATCACCTATGCCATGTTGCCAATGGCGCATCTGCCGACTTCGCTTCTCATCTCGCTGACGGCCGTGCCGATATACGTGCTCTACCTCGGATGCCAGCTGGGCACCGCCCGACGGGCAGCGGGCTTCTTCTTGCGCTGCGCGATCGGCGGCATCCTGGGTCTCGGTCTCGCGTCTATCTATCTCGTCCCGGCCCTGACGCTGCAGGTCTGGATACCGGTCGATGATTTCTGGGCGGGCGGCTATCGCATCGACAATTCATTTCTGGTGACGCTCGCCCGCCAGCATGCACTGTTCGACATAATGAAAGTGGTCGCATTTTCTGCTGCGGCCTACGCCGTTGCAGCGACTGGCGTGCTGGCTGTCGTTGCAATCGGCCGCACCCGATCGGGCTGGCGATCCGAAGTGGCATGCTGGATTTTGATCTGCCTGTTGAGCCTGCTTTTGGTAGCGGGCATCCTGCCGTGGTTCTGGCAGATTCCGTTCGTCGCGAAGGTACAGTTTTCCTGGCGGTTGATGATCGTCGTGGAATTCGCCGCTATCACGGCGCTTTGCCTCGCTCCATGGGCCACTCAGGCGCGCGCGCTGGCATACGTCTTCGTCGCGACGGTCATCGTACTCGCGCCGGGATTCTCCGAGATGATCGACGGCATTCGCGTGCGCATAAATGTCTCGCGGGCAGAGCGCGAGACGCCTGCCGATCTCAAGCAGTTCCTGCCAGCCGGCTATCCGCAAAAGCCTCACGGCGGGTATGCCGAGTTGAGTCTTCGGGCCCCTCGAAGGCCTGCCGCTGATTTCCTGCGCGCCTGAGCCATTGCTCTGCCGCGCCACCAACTTGCCGCTCGGGGAACTCTCGATCGAGATCGATGCCCGGGCGCCGACCTCTGTCGTCCTGCGCCGCTTCGCCTACCCGTACTGGCGGCTCGATCCGCCACTCCCTGTCGGGGCGACCGATCCGCTGCGGCTGGTGACCTTCACAGCGCCGGCCGGCCGATCTTCCTATCGCCTGCAGCATATGGCCGTTACCGAAGAAAAGATCGGCTGGGCAATCTCCGGGACGTCGCTCGTTCTGCTGCTGGGCTGGGTCGCAGCGGCGCGCCGGAATATAAAGCCTGCATGACCCAAGTCTCCGAATTCCGCTATTGTGCCGACGTGCTGACACCGGGTCGGACATTTAAGAAGCAGGCCGCGGAGTAGTCGTGTCGCGATGCGTGCCTGCGCTCGTTACTCTGGTACTGGCACTGGTGTTGCTGGCGCCGTCTCTCGTGCTGGGCACGTTGAGTGGCCACAGTTCGGCGCAGAACCTGACCTGGGCGGCGCAGTTCGCCGAGCAGCTTCGGGCAGGCGCCGTCTATCCACGCTGGTTGCCGGATTCCTTCGACGGGCTGGGCAGCCCGGCGTTCTACTTCTATCCGCCGCTGCCGTTCTGGATCGACGGGATGGTCGACCTGCTGACCTTCGGCGCGCTGCCGGTCATCGCTCGGCTGCCGGTGACCTGGGCGGTGCTGCTCTGGGCATCGGGCCTCGCCATGTATGCGTGGCTGCGCAGCGAGACGGCCAATAAGCGGATTGCGTTGTGGGGCGCGCTCGCCTACATGGCGGCGCCCTATCACCTCTACGATCACTATACGCGCGGTGCCTTGGCCGAGTTCGCGGCCTACGTCTTCTTGCCGCTTGTCCTGCTCTCGATCCGGCGACCGGTCTGGCTCGCGTTGTCCTATGCGGGTCTTCTCCTGTCGCACCTCCCGACGGCGATGCTGGTGACGATCATTGTCGTCATACCGTTCGTCCTTCTGCGGTTGCGCGACTGGCGCGCGCTCATGGCCGCTGCCGCCGGCGGCTCGCTGGGGCTCGGCCTTGCCGCAATCTATCTCGTGCCGGCGCTGACGCTGCAGTCGTGGATCTCCGCCGAACAACTCTGGACGGCTTTCTATGACGCGAGACGGTGGCTGCTCTTCGTGCCGTCGCGCTGGCCGGAGGAATTCACGATGCAGGTCGTCGTTCCCCTGGCAATCGCTTACGGCATTGCCTGCCTGACCGTGCTGGCGTTCTTCCGTGCCCGGGCGCCCGCCGTCTTCTTCGCGCTTGTCGCTCTTGTCTGCCTTGCCCTGATGGCCGGTGTCGTGCCGTGGTTTTGGGAAGTGCCGCTGTTCGCAAAGGTGCAGTTCCCCTGGCGTCTGCTCGTCGCCGTCGAGTTTGCCGTCGTCACGGCACTCTCCGTCGCGTCGGTCGACCGGCTGCGCCGCCCCGGCTTGGTGCTCCTGGCCGCCGCGGCGATTGCGACGGTCCCGGCTCTGCGCGTTCTGGTCCACGACACCGGCGTGCGCATCGCGTTCAACCGGACAGGCCGGACGCTTACCCAACAGGATGCCAAAGAATACGAGCCGCATGGCTTTCCTCTCGGCGATAGCCCGAGCTACGAGCAGCTCGGACTGCAGCCCTTGGCGGGCGTCCCGCTGATCTCGTGCGTGCCGCAGCCCCGCACCTGCCAGGCGCGCGCCGGGCAATTCGGCGTGCTCACGGTCGAGGTCGATGCCGATCGGCCCACGAGCGTGGTCCTGCGCCGCTTCTTCTTCCCGGCCTGGCACATTGAGCCTGAGGCGGTTATCGCGCCGACGCCAGACTACAGGCTGGTGCAGTTCGATGCGTCGCCCGGCCGCCAGACCTACCGGCTGGAGCGGCGCACCTTGCCGGCGGAGCTCTGGGGCTGGGCGATTTCGGGCACCTCGCTCGTCCTGCTCGGACTGTGGGGCCTCATTTCACGCAGTAGCGCTCGCCGAGAAACGCGATGAACCGGCGATCGAGATCGTCGCGTGCGCCGGCCAGCGCACGAGAGACTGCCGGGCATTCGAAGGGAACCCATTCGTTCGCGGGCAGCCTGTGATAGAGCGAGCCGGCGCGATCGGAGCGGAAGTAACTGTAGAACGCGAGCGACCAACGATAGCGGCCGTAGTCCGGCACGACGCCGTCGTACATATAGTCGCCGCGCGCCAGCCACTTGAAGGGAGTGAGCGCGGCATCCGGCGCAACGACTGGCCTCGGCCAGGCGGGCGTCGCGGTGTCGACATCGACGATGCCCGCGCGCAGGCGGCTGTCGACATAGTTGCCGAATAGCCAGACATCGAAAGTGTAGGAAAGTGCTGTCGCCGCGCCGACCAGCGCGAACAGCGACAACGCGCAGCGCGCTCGCGCGGCCCAGGCTTCGCCCGCGACGGCGAGCGCCAGCGCGAGCGCGAGCGCATAGCCTGCGGAGTAGCGGACGTAGAGATAGAAACGAAAGCTCGTGCCATTGACGGCGAACCAGAGACCGACGATGGCCATCAGCCAAACCGCCCACGGCGCCAGCCGCCAGCGCAGGTGGGCGGCGTCGGCGCCGGGCGCCACCATCAACAGCCACAGTACGGCAAGCGCCGGAAACTGGATGAGGGTGTAGAGCAGCGCGGTTGGGTCGATGAACAAGGAGCGCGCGGCGGCAATGCCTGCGACGATGGTGGGATTGGTGGGATGCAGCCAGCGTCCCTCGATCAGGAACGCGGCGAGCAGCAGGATCGACAGGCCGAGTGCCGCGCCAAGCGCGCGTCGCGGCACGGGCCGGCCGAAATAGGACAGTGCGCCCGCGATCGCGAAGAAAAGCACGCTCATCAGCGCCGTGCCCGGATGGGTGAAGGCCATGGTGAGGCCCAGTAATCCGGTGGCGCCGGCGACCTGCCGTCCACTGCGCGCTGGATCGCAAGCAAGAGCGAGGCATAGGGTCCAGAAGCCCGCGCCGACGATCAGTTCGCTGGGGAAGTAGGCGAACGCGAGTGCCATGGCGAGATAGAGCCGCGAAAAGGCGCGCTGCGGCTCGATCGCGCGCAGCACCAGCCAGAAGGCGACGGGCACGGCGAAAAAGAGCGCGTGCGCGGGGTGATGTAGGCCGATGCGGAGGGGCCGAACAGTGCCCGCGCTGCCCAGGCCGGTCCGAAGCTCATGAACAAGGAGACAGCACGATCGGGAAATCTGGCCGAAAAAGAGATCCCACGGATTGCCCAGCCAGCCCACCGATAGAAGCAGGGCACCGTCATTCAGCAGCAGGCACTGCGTCCAGGTGCCCAGCACGGCCATGAGAAGATAGGCGGCGAGCAACGCCCCATCTGCCCGATCCAGGACGCTTCGATCGATTTCGCTCGCTCTTGGCCGCATCGCGACCAAGATAGCACGATGACCCAAACTCCTGAATTCCGTGCAGTTGCTGCGGCGGGCTGGACTAGCCCGGATACCAGGCGGGCTTGCGCTTCTCCTTGAAGCTCAGCAGGCCTTCCTTCGCTTCGGCCTGTTGGCGCGTACGTGCGTGCTCCTCGATCAGGTCGCGCATCTCGCCATCGTCGATGAAGGCGCGCGCCGAGGCGATCGAGCGCAGCTTGGTCGCCGAGGTGGCGGCGGGGGCATTCATCAGCACGCTATCGACGATCTTGTTGCCGGCTTCCTCGAGGCCGTCCGGTCGGACAGACCTCGTGCACCAGCCCGAGACGCTGCGCTTGTGCTGCGCCAAAACGTTCGCCGGTCAGCGCATAGCGGCGCACCTGGCGAAAGCCCATCGCCTGGCAGAGCTGGGGCAGGATGATGCCTGCCATCAGGCCCCAGCGCGTCTCGCTGATGGAAAAGATCGCGTCTTCGCTGGCCACGACGACATCGCAGGCCGCTGCGATGCCGGTGCCGCCACCGAAGCAGCCGCCCTGGATCAACGCGAGCGTCGGTACGGGACAGGTGTCGAGCCGGCGGATCGCCTCGGCCGTCAGCCGGCTCACCGCCTCGTTCTTCCGGGGGCTTTGCGTGGCGACGCCGTTGATCCAGGCGAGATCGGCGCCGGCCTGGAAATGCTTGCCATTGCCTTTCAGCACGACGATGCGCAGTCCCGCTTCGCGGCCGAGGGCATCCATTGCGTCGTGCAGACCCTGGATCAGGTCGCCATTGTAGGCGTTGTTGACCTTGGGCCGGTTGAGCGTGACCGTCGCCACGCCGCGGCGATCGATCTCCCAGAGGACCGTATCGCCGGCTTGGTTCTGGGCCGCCACGATCAGTCCGCCTTCAGGTAGCTGTCCTTCAGCGAGATTTTGCCGTCCTTGATCTCGTACAAATCGATGCCGTAGCGGTCGAACGGCTTGCCGGCCGCGTCGATGCCGGTCACGCGGAACGTCCCGAACAGCTTGTCGACGGAGCGATGGATTCGCGCCTCGGAGTAGCGCGCCTCGCGAGTGCTCTTGTCGGCGAAGTAGGCGCGCAGGTCGGCCTTGCCCTTCAGCACACGGCCGGCCGGCGAGCCGCCGGCATTGAGGCGCCATTCGAAATCGTCGGTGACGCAGGCGGCGATTTCCTCGGCATCGGCCTTGTTGAAGGCCTTGCCGAAGCGGCGGAACAGATCGTCGATCGGGTCTCGGGCTGATGTGTCTCGAACCGGGGCGTCGGGCATGCTGTCCTCCTGTTGCGAAGGACAGACTAGCGCTGCGCTCTCAGACGGGCGAGGCCGTTGTGAGATGGCCGAGCCACTCCTCGATTTCCTGCCTGACCTCGCGCGTATCGAGCCGGTCGAGCTCGTAGGTCTGGCGGTGTCCGGCCGACGTCCGCACCTCGATCGTGCTGTGGGCCACGTCGCCGTGGAACTCGATCGCGGGCTGCACGACGCCATTGGCGGGCCCGCGCGGCCGCAGCGCCAGGGTCAGCGACGGGCCGACGGCCGTCGGCAGGCGGTCGGGCACTTCCGAATATTCCTGGGTCGAGACGGCGGAATCGTGGCCTGCGCCGCGCAAATCCTGCGCGACCGCGTCGATTTCCGGGCGGATGGTTTCCCGGCATTTGCTCCAGAAGGCCTGCACGAAAATATCCCGGTCCTGGTTCATCTTCGATCTCCGAGCCAATCCCCATCCTAACTGGCAGGAACGCCTAGGGTTCCGGCGCGTACTGCATCATCTCGACATCCTGAAGGGTGGCGGTCCCGCCCTTCATCATGCCCTCGAGGACGGGCAGGAAGGGCGCAATCTTGTCCCTTGTGTCGATGATCTCGATCAGCAGAGGCAGATCGTCGGAGAGCTGCAGGATCTTGGCGCTGTGCACGTGCTGCGAATGGCCATAGCCCATGCCGGCGCGCAGCACGGTGGCCCCCGCGAGGTGCATGTCGCGCGCCTTGAGCACGATCGCTTCGTACAGGGGCTTGCCTTCGTGGCGGGCGGCTTCGCCGACCAGGATGCGCAGGAGCTGGGCGGGTCTCGGAGTTTGCATGGCTAAAGCCCCGTTCGGTTATTTAGTCGTCGCGCCGCGATGTCGCCCAGCCAGACCGCAGCCAGCCAGCTGGTCACCGACACCACAAGATAGACTGCCGCCTGCCGCAAGTCGCCCGCCTCGACGAAGCGCAGCATCTCGATGCTGAAGCCCGAGAAGGTCGTGTAGCCGCCGCAGATGCCGGTCATCACGAACTGCCTGACGCGCGGATCGACGAACAGCCGGCCATCCGGGCCGGTCAGCCCGGCATAGAAACCGATGATGAAGGAGCCCGTCACGTTGGCGAACAGGGTGGGCCAGGGAAAGCCGCCGGCAGCGGCGGGCAGCACCAGCGCCACCAGCCAGCGCATCAGGCTGCCCACCACGCCGCCCGCGATCACCGCCGCGTAGAGGCTCATCGGAGAGCTCCCGCGAATCCCAGTGCGACCGCGCCGAGGCAAAGGCCGACCGACAGGATGATGTTGCCCAGCGCCGACCGGTTTTCGCCGCCGCGCGCAAGGGCCAGGGTCTGCAGCGCGAAGGACGAAACGGTGGTGTAGCTGCCGAGAAAGCCGGTTGCGAGCAGCAGCCAGTATTCGGAGTTTCCCGCGAGGCCGTGCTGGCTGGCGTAGGCCGCAACTACGCCCATGACCGCGCATCCGCTCACGTTCACGACCAGCGTGCCCCAGGGAAAGGTCTCGCCCACCCTTTCGCCGACGATCCTCGACACGAAGAAGCGCAGCGGCGTGCCGACGATCGCGCCCGCGCTCACCAGTGCGGCGCCGGTCAGGAGGTGAATCAGATCTCCCTCCATCAGATATTCCACGGCGGAGGCGTGAACTTCTCGATCAGGAAATCGACGAACGCCGGCACCTTGGGTGCGAGATGGCGGCGATGGGGATAGACGGCGCTGATGGGCAAGGGCTGTTCCGCGGAGTATTCCGGCAGCAACGATACCAGACGGCCGGCCCTCACCGCCTGCGCCACGGTGAGGCGGGTCAGGCGCACGATGCCGATGCCCTGCAGGGCGAGCTGCAGTTGCGTGTCGCCCTCGTCGACGGAGAGACGTCCGCCGACTTCGATCTCGCGCACCTCGCCTTCGATGGAGAAGGACCAGCGGTTGAGATAGGCCCGCTCGCGCGACAGGATGCATTGATGGCGCAGCAGGTCGTCCGGATGCCGCGGCGTGCCATGACGCGCAAGATAGTCGGGCGAGGCGCAGATCACCCGTTTGTCCTCGCCGATGCGGCGCGCCATGAAGCTGGTGTCGGCCAGCCGCCCGATGCGGACGGCGACATCGACGCCCTCCTCGACCATGTCGACGACCCGATCCGTCGGCAGCAGGGCGAACTGGATCGCGGGATGGCGCGCGAGGAACTCGGCGAGGACGGGCGCCAGCTGGTGCGTGGCGAAGGCGAGCGACGTGGTCACGCGCAGCAGGCCCTGAGGCGTGCCGCTTCCGTCGACGATGCGGCGCTCCAAGGTTTCGATCTCGTCGACGATGCGGCGCGCGGACTCGTAGAACGCCTCGCCGTCCTGCGTGAGACTGAGGGCGCGCGTCGTGCGCTGCAACAGCCGCACGCCCAGCCGTGCCTCGAGCCGGGTCACGAGTTTGCTGACCGCCGACGGCGTAAGCCCCAGGGCGGGCCCGGCGGCCGAAAAGCCCTTGGCGTCGACCACCCTCACAAAGGCGGCCATTTCGCTCGCATGATCGATCATTACCTTATTAGTGAATATTATTCATAAGTGTCGGTCAATGACGCCAGATTAACGGATCAAGGATGAGCAATTAGGCTCCTTTCAATCGTTGGAGGTTCTCATGCTCTCTCTGCCGTCCCTCACTCTGGCCCACGACCTGCAGCCCTTCGTCGTGCGTGCCCATCGCCTGCGCGGCGCCGTGACCGCCACCCTGATCCGCGACTTTATTCGCTGGATTTCGGTGGCGTCTCGCTGAGCTAATACGGGGACCATGTCCGGGCCCTGGGCGCAGTACGCGACCTACAACCGTCTCGCCAACGAGACCCTTTATGCCGCCTGCGCCGGGCTCTCCGATGCGGAGTACCGGCGCGATCTTGGCGCGTTCTTCGGCAGCGTGCATGGCACGCTCAACCATCTGCTGCTGGGCGACACGATCTGGATGACGCGCTTTGAAGGCCGGCCGCATCCCTCGACCGATCTCGACGCGATCCTGTTCGAGAAGTTCGACGCGCTGCGCGCGGCGCGCCAGCAGATGGACCGGCGCATCGAGCGATTCTTCGCCGACCTGCCCGACGATTTCGAGACGAAGAGCGTGCGCTACATCAACAACGCGGGCATCGATTCAAGCGATCCGCTGGCGGTGATCCTGCCGCACTTCTTCAACCACCAGACCCACCATCGCGCCCAGGTCCATACCCTGCTCTCGCAACTGGGGCACAAGCCGCCGGTGCTCGATCTGCACCGCGTGCTGCGGCCAATCCGGCCTAGAGCCCGGCTTCGCTCACCAGCACCGGCTTGGCGCGATAGACGTTCGGAAAGATCTGCTTCAGCGCCTCGATCTTCGGCAGGTCGTTGAAGACGATGTAGCCCTGGTGCGGATTGAGCGTCAGGTAGTCCTGGTGATACGCCTCGGCAGGATAGAAGGGCTTGCCAGGTTCGATCGTGGTCGCGAGCTTCTTGCCGAAGGTGTTGGCGGCGTTGAGCTGGTCGATATAGGCCTTGGCGATCCTGGTCTGTTCATCGCTCATCGGGAAGATCGTCGAACGGTACTGGGTGCCCCTGTCGGGTCCCTGGCGATTGAGCTGCGTCGGATCGTGAGCGACCGAAAAGTAGATCTGCAGCAGGTGGCCGTAGCTGATTTTCCGAGGATCGAAGGTGACCTTCACCGACTCCGCATGATGCGTCGAGCCGCTGCCGACCTTCTCGTATTCCGCCGTGTCCTTTTCGCCGCCGGCATAGCCCGACACCGCATTGGTGACGCCTTCGACATGCTGGAATACGCCCTGCACGCCCCAGAAGCAGCCGCCGGCGAACACCGCCGTTTCCGTGGCCGCCGAGGCGGTCTCGTCGATCGCCGGCGCCGGCACGACGGTCGCGGTTTCGGCATTCGAGGAGGCCGGCCGGAAGGCGAAGAGGGCGAGGCCGAGCACGATGGCGGCGCCCAGGGTGGTCGCGGCGGTGCGATGGATATTGGTCATGCCCGGATTATAGCCAATTCTGCCGGTTGCCTCGACCCAGCCCACAAGATCGTGAAGCACATCCATCGCTGGAGGCCCCGTCGGCGACCTCGTATCCTTGAACGGTCTGGCTTGGGGGGCGGTCGATGAGAATCTCGATGTTGAAGCTGGTCGTCCTGGGCGGCGGCATGTTGAGCGCACTGGCGGCCAGCGTCCTGCCGGTTGCGGCTCAGTCGATGCTCGACACGGTGAAGAAGCGCGGAGAACTTATCTGCGGCGCCAACGGATCGGCGCCGGGCTTCTCGGTGGCGACGGCCGCCGGGGAGTGGAGCGGCCTCGACGTCGATCTGTGCCGGGCGATCGCCGCGGCGGTGCTGGGCGACGCGAAGAAGGTAAAGTTCGTGCCGCTCTCGACGGCCCGCCGCTTTGCCGCCCTGGAAGCCGGCGAAGTCGACGTGCTGGCACGCAACTCGACGGTCGACCTGCAGCGCTCGGTAGGAGCGAAAGTCCGGTTCGCTGCGATCAATTATTATGACGGCCAGGGCTTCGTGGCGCCCAAGGCGCTCAGGATCGAGCGCGCCAGCGGCCTGATCGACAAGACGGTCTGCGTCACCAAGGACACGACGCACGAGTACAACATGAAGGCGTGGTTCGGGCTGCGCGACTATCGTCTCTATGCGCTGGCCTTCGACAAGGTGGAAGACATGTACGCTGCCTTTTTCGCCGGCCGCTGCCAGGGCGTGACTCAGGATTCCACCGCCCTCGCCGCCGCGGTCGTGGCCAGCGGCAAGGCGGCGGACTACGTGATGCTGCAGGACATCATCTCCAAAGAGCCGCTCGGCCCCTATGTCCGCGAGGGCGATTCCGCCTGGCTCGACGTCGTGCGCTGGACGCACTACGCCATGCTCGAGGCCGAGGAACGCGAGATCACGACCAACGACGTCGATGGCAAGCTCGAGGCGCGCGATCTCAACGTGAAGATCTTCCTCGGGGTCACGCCCGGCAACGGCAGGAAACTGGGGCTCGACGAGAAGTGGGCCTACAACATCGTCAAGCAGGTCGGTAACTACGGCGAAAGCTTCGAGCGCAATCTCGGCATGAGCTCGCCGCTCAAGTTCGGACGTGGCGTCAATGCCCTGTGGACCAAGGGCGGCGCCATGTACTCGCCTCCGCTGCATTAGGCGGCCGCCATGGCGCCTCCGCAGGATGAGGTTGGCGCTGTAGTGTCCTCATCCTGAGGAGCCGCGCGGAGCGCGGCCTCTCGAAGGATGGGCAATCGCACCTGCGCCGTGCTCTACTGGACAAAAGTCGGGAGGAAGAATGACAGCGTCGCGCCGCGCCTTTCTTGGCCTGGCGGGTGCCGCCTTGGCGGTGCCCGCGACGGCGCAGAGCTTTCCCGCTCATCCGCTCAGCATGATCGTGCCAGCCTCTGCGGGCGGTCCGACCGACGCCATCGCGCGCGTCCTGGCCGAACGAATGGGCACGCTGCTCGGCCAGACGATCGTCATCGACAATGTGGCGGGCGCGGGCGGGTCGATCGGCGTCGGCAAGGTCGCGCACGCGGCACCTGACGGCTACACTGTCGGCATCGGCCAGTGGTCGCACTATGTGCTGAATGGCGCGATCTATCCGTTGCAGTACGATCTCCTGAAGGATTTCCTGCCGGTGTCGCTGGTCGTCAACGGCCCAATGCTGCTCGTCGCGAAGAAGACGATGCCCGCCAACGATCTCAAGGAGCTGGTCGTTTGGTTGAAGGAAAATCCCGACAAGGCCTCGGCGGGTACCGGCGGGGTCGGCTCGCCGCCGCATGTCTCCGGCATCTTCTTCCAGAAGATGACCGGCACGCGCTTCCAGTTCGTGCCCTATCGCGGCGCGGCGCCGGCCATGCGCGACCTGATCGCGGGCCAGATCGATCTCATGTTCGACCAGGCCTCCAACGTGCTGCCGCAAATCCAGGCCGGCACGATCAAGGCCTATGCCGTCACGGCGAAGACGCGCCTTGCCTCGGTGCCCGCCGTGCCGACCGTCGACGAGGTCGGGCTGCCGGGCCTTTACGTGTCGGTATGGCATGGCCTCTGGGTGCCGAAGAACACGCCGCCCGATGTCGTGGCGAAGCTGAACGACGCGGCGCGCAAGGCGCTCGCCGATCCGGGCACGCGCGAGAAGCTCGCCGGCCTCGGACAGGAGGTTCCGCCCGCCGACCAGCTCACGCCCGCCGCGCTGGGCGCCTTCCAGAAGGCCGAGATCGAGAAATGGTGGCCGATCGTAAAGGCCGCCGGCATCAAGGCGGAATGATATGAAGGTGGGCGTGCTGCAGTTCTTCAGCTGGCCCGGCCGCCATGGTCCGCTCGAGGAGGTCTTCGCCCGCGCGCTCGAGCGCATCGAGATCATGGATCGCGGCGGCTTCGACGCGGTGTGGCTGGCCGAACATCACTTCACGACCTTCAGCGTCTGTCCCTCGGTGCATATGCTGGGCACGCTCGCTGCCGCGCGCACCACGAGGCTGCGCATCGGCACCGCGGTCTCGCTGGCCGCGCTCTACCATCCGCTGCGGCTCGCCGAGGAGGTGGCCCTGCTCGACATGCTCTCGGGCGGGCGGGTCAACTGGGGCGCGGGCCGCGGCTTCGCGCACAGCGAGTTCAGCGCCTTCGGCATTCCGCCGGCGGAAAGCACGGAGCGCTTCCACGAGGCCGTCGACATCGTCCTGCGGGCATGGAGCGAGGAGAAGCTCAGCTTCGCCGGCAAGCATTTCAGCTTCGACAACGTCGAGGTCCTGCCCAAGCCGCTGCAGAAGCCGCATCCGCCGATGTGGATGGCTGCGACCTCGGAGGCCGCCGTCGACTGGGCGGCAAGCCGCGGCTTCTCCATCCTGATGGACCCGCACGCCTCGATCGCGGAACTCGGCGCCAAGCGTCGACGCTACGGCGAGCGCATGGCGGCGGCAGGCTTCTCCGATGCCGGCCGCGACATTCCGATGGCGCGGCTGATCGCGCTGGCACCGACCACGGCCGAGGCCGAGACGATCGCCCGGCGCGGCGCGCAATGGCTGGTCGATGCCTATGCCGGACCGCAGCACCAGTCCAGCAAGACGATGCAGATGACGCGCACTTTCGGCGGCAAGGAGCCGGTGCAGTACTACGTCGACGACGTCATCCTCCATGGCACGCCCGACAGCGTGATCGAACAGATCGCCCGCCTGCGCGAGGAGATTGGCCTCAACTACCTGATGTGCGCTCCCTTGAGCCGCGACACGTTCCGCCTGCTCGCAGATCAGGTCGTGCCGCGACTGTGAAGCGGAGCGATCGCAACTACCCATGAGGTAATGGGAACGGCCCATTGGATGTCGCAAGGATGGCGGCATGAACGAATGGCTGGGCGTCCTGATTGCCGTGGTGTCGAGCTGCCTCGGCGGCACGGCGGCGGCAATCACGCGTTACCTGGTCGGCAATGCCGATCCGCTGACGCTGTCGATCCTGCGCTGGGGCATCGGCTTCCTGTGCGTGTTGCCCGTCGCGCTTGCGCTCCGCGTACGGTGGCCGTCCGCCAAGGATTGGCCGGCCGTCGCGGGGCTGGGCTTCTGCTTCTTCGGGCTATTCTTCATTTTCTACAACATCGCCGTCGGCTACACGACGGCGGCGCGCGCGAGCCTCGCCTTGTCGACCCTGCCGCTGCAGACCATGGTGGTGGGCGCCCTGCTCGGCATCGAGCCGCTGACGCGCCGAAAGAGCCTGGGTGTCGGCATCGCCGTGCTGGGTGTATTCGGCGCCCTCGCGTCGGGTCTGTCGGCGGCACCTGCCGGTGCCTGGAAGGGCGAACTGATCATGACCGGCGCCGTGCTCTGCATGGCCTTCTACAACGTCTTCTCGCGGCCCTTCATCCAGCGTTCGAGCGCGCTGGGGTTTCTTGCCGTCGGTATGGGTGCGGGCGCTTTGGCGCTGGTGATCGCGGGACTGGCGACCGGCCGGTTGGCGGTGCTCGCGGCTTTCGGCCCCGCGCAGTGGATCGCCGGCGTCTATCTCGGCGTCGGCGGCGGTGCGCTCGCCTTCATCCTCTGGGTAATGGCGCTGCAGCGCGCCTCACCGACGCGGGTCGCCAACACCATGACCGTCAACCCGATCGCCGCGGCACTGCTCGCCAACCAACTCGTGGGCGAGCCGATCACGCTCAACCTGGTGCTGGGTCTGATCGCGGTGTTCGCCGGCATCTGGATCGCCACGACGGAGAAAGCGCCGTAAAGGTCGAGTGGTGACGGGCGCCAGTCGATCCGCTACCGTGCATTGATCCCGGAAGAAGGCATTCGATGACGTCCGGCGACACCGTCTTTGCAGGATCGATTCCCGCGACCTACGACCGCTATCTGGGGCCGATGCTGTTCGCGCCCTACGGCGAAGTGCTGGCGCATCGCCTGTCGGCACTGCGCACAGGCTCGGTGCTGGAGACAGCCGCCGGGTCGGGCATCGTCACGCAGGCCCTGGCAGCGGCGTTGCCGCTTGCGGTCGAGCTGGTGGCGACCGACCTCAATCCGGCAATGGTCGACTTTGCGCGATCCAGGTCCGGGCTGGAACGGGTGACCTGGCGCCAGGCCGATGCAACGGCGCTCCCCTTTGCCGACGCGAGCTTCGACGCCGTCGTCTGCCAGTTTGGCGTGATGTTCTTTCCCGACAAGGTGGCGGGCTATCGCGAGGCGCGGCGCGTGCTGAAGCCGGGAGGGCGCTTCGTCTTCAATGTCTGGGACAGTCTGGCGTACAATCCGGTCGCCGCTGTCGTGACCGATGCCGTGGCGGCGTTGTTTCCCGCCGATCCCCCGGGCTTCCTGGCGCGCACGCCTCATGGCTACAGCGACGTGGCGGTGGTTCGCGCCGATCTGGCCCAAGCGGGATTCGCGGAGCCGACGGTGGTCGATACGCTGAAGCTTGCGTGCCGCGCGGCCTCCCATCGCGATGCTGCCACGGGTTTTTGTCAGGGCACTCCCTTGCGCAACGAGATAGAGGCACGGGTTTCCGACGGTACCGAGGCGGCGGCTGAAGCGGCGGTCGCGGCCCTCACCCGGCGATTCGGTCCAGGCGCGCTCGATGCAACCATGCAGGCGCACATCTTTTCGGTGACGCGCTGAAAACCAGGGTCAGTGGCGGAAGTGGCGCATCCCGGTGAAGACCATGGCGAGACCCGCCTGGTCGGCCGCCTCGATCACTTCCTTGTCGCGCATCGAGCCGCCGGGCTGGATCACGGCCGTGGCGCCCGCTTCGGCAGCGGCCAGCAGACCGTCGGCGAAGGGAAAGAAGGCGTCTGAGGCCACGACGCTGCCGATCGCCGGACTCTGCGGCCGCTTGGCTATTTCGCCCGCTTCGGCGGCGCGCATGGCGGCAATCCGCGAACTGTCGCGACGGTTCATCTGGCCCGCGCCGACACCCACCGTGGCGCCGTCCTTGGCATAGACGATCGCGTTCGACTTTACATGCTTGCAGACAGTGAAGGCGAACAGGAGATCGTCGAGTTCCTGCGCCGTCGGCGCGCGTTTGGTGACGACCTTGAGTTCGGCCCTGGTCACATGCCCGTTGTCGCGGCTTTGGAACAGATAGCCGCCGGCCACGCTCTTGATCGTCATGCCGGCACTCGCCGGATCGGGCAGGGTCCCGGCCAGGAGCACGCGCACATCCTTGCGCCGCGCCAGGATCTCGAGTGCCTCTTGCGTCGCGTCGGGGCAGATCACGACCTCGAGGAAGCGCTTGGCGAGATCGGTCGCCGTGTCGGCCTCGAGCTTGCGGTTGACGGCGACGATACCGCCATAGATCGACACGGGGTCGCATTCGTAGGCCTTGAGATAGGCTGCATACTGGTCCTTGCCGATCGCCACGCCGCACGGGTTGGCGTGCTTCACCACCACGACCGCCGGCTCCTTGAACTCGGCCACGCATTCGTAGGCGGCATCGGTGTCGGCGATGTTGTTGTACGAGAGCTCCTTGCCCTGGACCATGCGCGCCGTGGCGACGCCCGGCCGCCGGCTGCCATCGGCGTAGAAGGCGGCTTTCTGGTGCGGGTTCTCGCCGTAGCGCAGGGTCTGCACCCTCTCCGCGGCGATCGTCAGCCGCTCCGGGAAAGTGTCGCCCTGCTGTTGGGCGAACCAGGTGGCGATTGCGAAGTCGTAGGACGCCGTGCGCGCATAGGCCTTGGCCGCAAGCGCGCGCCGCAGCTTCAGCGTGGTCGCGCCCTTGTTTGCCGCCAGCTCGTCGAGCACGGATTTGTAGTCCTTGGGATCGACGACAACCGTGACGAAGTCGTGGTTCTTGGCCGAGGCGCGGATCAGCGCCGGACCGCCGATGTCGATGTTCTCGACGCAGGTCGGGAAGTCGGCGCCGCGCGCGACGGTGGCCTCGAATGGATAGAGGTTCACCACGACGAGATCGATGCCTGCGATCTTGTGGTCGCTCATCGCCTTCTTGTGGCCGGCGTCGGTACGGCGCGCCAGGATGCCGCCGTGGATCGAGGGCTGCAGCGTCTTCACGCGGCCGTCCATGATCTCGGGGAAGCCGGTGTGATCGCTCACCTCGATCACCTTCAGGCCCGCATCGCGCAGCGCCTTGGCCGATCCGCCGGTGGAGAGCAGTTCGACCCCTTGGCCCGCCAGCGCCTTGCCCAGTTCGATCAGCCCTTCCTTGTCGGACACCGAGATCAGCGCCCGTTCGATGCGGGCGAGGTCAGGCGTGGGCGAGGGAACGTACGTCGGGGAAGCGGACATGGCGGTCTTTTAGACCCGGTTGCTGTGCGTTGTCAGGCGTCGGCGCCTTCGAGCACGCGGACCGTGAATCCCTCCGAATTCAGGGCCGAAACCAGCTCCTTGAAGTGGTTGCGGTCGCGGGTTTCGACGGTGACGTCGAGCTCGGTCGCTTTGGCGACCACGCCGAACAGGCGCTGGTGCTGGACCTCGACGATATTGCCGCCCAGACGGCCGATGATGGTCGTGACCCGGGCGAGTTGCCCCGGGGCGTCGCCGATCATCAGGCGCAGCCGGACGATCCGCCCGTCGCGCACCAGGCCGCGCAGCAGCACCGAGGCCAGCAACCGCGTGTCGATGTTGCCGCCGCTCAGCACGATCCCGACCTTGCGGCCGGTGAACAGCTCCGGGATAAGCAAGCAGCGCGGCCAGCCCGGTGGCGCCGGCTCCTTCGGTCACCGTCTTCTCGACCTCGATGAACAGGGCAATCGCGCGTTCGATCGCGATCTCGTCGACGCTCACCACCCGGTCGAGCAGGGCGCGGGCGATCTCGAGCGGCAGCTTGCCGATGTCGCGGACGGCGATGCCCTCGGCGATCGTGTCGCCGCCCGACGGTGACGGGCTCGCCGGCGAGGAGCTGGCGCATCGCCGAGTAGCCCGCGGATTCCACGCCGATCACCTTGAGATCGGGCTTGAGGCCGCGCGCCGCCACGGCGCAGCCGGCGATCATGCCGCCACCGCCCACCGGCGCGACAATTGTGTCGATCTGCGGCGCATCCTGCAGCATCTCGAGCGCCATCGTGCCCTGCCCCGCGATGATGCGCGGATCGTCGTAGGGGTGAACGAAGGCCAGTTTCTCGGCGTCGGCAATGCGATGGGCCTCGACGCCGGCCTCGGCCAGGGTGTTGCCCGTCAGGACCACGCGCGCGCCATGGCCGCGGGTGTGCGCGACCTTGGTGTTGGGCGTGAACGAGGGCATCACGATGGTCGCTGGAATGCCGAGACGGCCGGCGTGATAGGCGACGCCCTGCGCATGGTTGCCGGCCGACATGGCGATGACGCCGCGCCTGCGCTCGTCGGGCGTGAGCTGCAGCAGGGTATTGAGCGCCCCGCGCTCCTTGAACGAGGCGGTGAACTGCAGGTTCTCGAACTTCACCCAGACATCGGCCCGGGCGATGCGCGACAGGGTCTCGCTGCGCAGGCAGGGCGTGCGCACCACCGCGCCCGCGATGCGCGCCGCCGCGGCCTGCACGTCCTGAAGGGAGATCATCAGGCCGCCCGCTTGCGGTCGATCCAGTCGCGCGTGCGGTACCAGGCACCGATCAACGGCAAATAGAGCGACGGATCGCCGTTGTACATCGGATGCTCGGGGAACTCGCGCCCGTCGAAGGCATTGATCGGCGCGTTGCTGCCGCCCGCGATCTTCCTGGCCGTCTGTGTGCCGAGATAGGTCATCATCGCCACGCCGCTGCCGTTGCAGGCGAGCAGGTAATGCATGCCGTCGTCCTGGCCCATGTGCGACATCGAATCGAGGGCGAAGGCCACATTGCCGGTCCAGGCGTGGGTGATGCGGACGCCCTTCAACTGCGGGAAGCGGTCGGTCATGTACCGGTACAGGATCGGCGCACTCACCTCCGGCGGCGCCGCGGTGAAGCGCGCGCGGCCGCCGAAGATCATGTACTTGCCGTCGGGCGAGGGCCGGTAATAGGTCAGCACCCGCTTGGTGTCGCCGATCGAGCGCTGCAGCGGGATCAGGTCCGTCGCCGGCATCGGCAGCTCTTCGGTCGCGATGATGTGGCTCGCCACCGGTACGACGCGATGCTTGAGGCGCGGCGTCAGGTCGCCCGTATAGCCGTTGGTCGCGATCACGACTTCCTTGCAGGCGATCGGTCCCTTGGCGGTCAGCACGCGCCAGCCGCTGCCCACCTTCTCGATGCGCTCGGCCTCGACATTGCCGCACAGCACCGCGCCTTGCTTGTGCGCCGCCTCGAGCAGGCCCTTGTAGTAGCGCGCCGGATGGAGATTACCGCCGGCCTTCACATACATGCCGCCGTAGTAATAGTCCGACGCCATCATCTCGCGCACCCTCTCGCGCGGAATCATCTCGGCGCCGACATTGGCGTACCTGTTGAATATCTCGATCTTGCGGGCCTGGTCGTCGTAGTGCTGCGGCGTCCAGGCGCCGGTGAAGCGGCCGTTGGTGATCAGGCCGGCGTCTATCTTCTCGCGGGCGATGATGTCGATCAGGGTCTGCAACGAGTCGGCGCCGCTGCCCAGGAACGCCGCCTTGTTGGCCTCGAATTCAGCGTCGATCTTCGGGTTCTTGCCGCCCAGCCCCTTGGCGATGTTGGTGCCGCCCGAGATCATGCCGCCGTTGCGCGTCGAGGCGCCGATGCCGAACACGCCGCGCTCCAGCACGACCGCCGCGACGCCGTTGCGGCGCAGTTCCAGCGCCGTCGACAGGCCGCCATAGCCAGCGCCCACGATCACCACGTCGGTCTTCGCCGGCGGATCCTGCGACAGGGCGTTGTTCGGATGCCAGGCCTCCCACCACCAGGGTTGCGCCTTGAAGTCGGGATGGAAGATGTCGGAGCGGCTATTCATGCGACTATGATGCCGGTGAAAACCTTGATTTGCCACCGTTTCACGCCGCTCCGGCGTCGCCCCGTCGCGGCCCCTGGGGTTAGGGCTGGCGTCTCCTGCCGGGCGGGTCTAGCGTCGAGGCCTACCCCATGCAGTTGGGTAAGCATCCGGAGGAGACAACATGACCGTCCATCGTCGCCTGCTTGCCGTTGCCGCTCTCGCGTCCGTTGGCGTCTCGGCGCTCGCCGCCTTGCCGGCGGTTGCCCAGGATGCCGACAAGGCCGCAGTGGCCGAAGCCGTCTCCAATCTCACCAAGGCCATGCTCGCCGCCGACAAGACCAAGCTGGAGGCGCTCACCTCTCCACAGCTGAGCTACGGCCATTCATCGGGCGTCATCCAGACCCAGTCGGTATTCGTCGACGTCATCGCCAGCAAGAAGAGCGTCTACAAGTCGATCGAGCTCTCGAACCAGACGATCGACATCGCCGGCAACAACGCCATCGTGCGCCACAACTGGCTGGGCGAGAGTGGCCCGGCAGACGGCAGCAAGTGGTCGGTCTCCAAGATCGGCATCCTGCAGGTCTGGCAGAAGGACGGCGCGGCCTGGAAACTGCTGGCGCGGCAGGCCTTCGCCCGGCCGGCAACCTAACCGGACGCGGCGACTATTTCTCGACGATCTTCCAGAAGGAATCCTTCTTGGCGATCTTGTCGCCGCGGAAGCTGTAGAAGTCGCAACCGCGCGCCTCGATGCGCTCGCCCGACGCCATCGTGCCGGTGACCGTCCATTGCGAGATCCCCATGTCGCCGTCGACATGGTGACTGTCGTTGCCGTAGTGCACGTCGGGCAGGCCCTTGAAGCGCGCCGCCAGTCCCTCGCGGACGGCGGCCGCGCCGACGAAGCGCCGGCCCCACGGGTCGGGCCCGCGCGGCATTTCGAGCACGGCGTCGTCGGCGAAGAAGCCCATGATGCGGTCGAGGTCGTGGGCGTTGAAGGCCTCGCAGATCGCTTTCAGGACGGCAATGCTCGCACTCATATCGGCCTCGATTTCAGGGCTTGGGCAACAGTCCCGGCGTCTCGCCCAGGTCGACGTCGAGGATGCGCTCGCCGCGACGGGTGATCGAGGTGGTCGAGGTCTCGATCTCACGCAGGTCTTTTTCGGTCTGGGCGAAATGCTTCTTCAGATTGTCGACCCGGTCGCCCAGCCGTTCGACGTCGCCGAGAAGAAGACCGACGTCCTTCTGGATCTTGCCGGCCTCTTCGCGCATGCGCACGTCCTTCAGCACGGCGCGCACCGTGTTGAGCGTCGCCATCATGGTGGTGGGCGACACGATCCAGACGCGCGCCTTGTAGGATTCGTCGACGATTGCCGGGAAGTTAGCGTGCAGCTCGGCGTAGATCGACTCCGAGGGCAGGAACAGGAGTGCCAATTCGGCGGTCTCGCCGGGCAGGATGTATTTGTCGCGGATGTCGCCGATGTGCTTGCGCATCGCCAGCTGGAAGGCGCGTTGCGCGGTGGCCAGGGCGGCTGAGTCGCCGGCCGCGACGGCGCGCAGCAGGTGAAAGCTCTCGAGCGGGAACTTCGCGTCGATGGCGATCGACCCCGGCGGATTGGGCAGCTTCAGCAGGCAGTCGACCCGCGAGCTGTTCGAAAGAGTGTACTGGAATTCGTAGGCCGACGGCGGCAAGGCGTTCTGCACCAGGTCGTTGAGCTGGACTTCGCCGAAGGCACCGCGCGCCTGCTTGTTGGAGAGCACTTCCTGCAGGCTGACGACCTGGGTCGAGAGATCGCCGATCTTCTTCTGCGCCTCGTCGATGCGCACCAGCCGCTCGCGCAGGTCGGTGACGATCTGACCCGTCGCCTTCTCGGTCCGATCGAGCCGCTCGTTCACCACGGCGGCCAGGGTGCGCTCCTGTTCGCGCAGCGATTGTTCGACCCGCTGAACGGTGTCGGCCAGGGCCATCTGCTGGTGGCGCATGGCCTCTTCGGTGCGGCCGTTGCCGCCCTGGCGCAGCAGGACCGCGGCAAGGCCGATGGCCAGAAAAACCACGGCGACGAGCAGGACAATCGAAAGGGTATCCATTGCCTCACTTTATAAGCTGCCGGCTCGACAAGCGCACGGTGGGCCATTAATCAAAATCCCAAATGGCCATCCCCAAGCACGATCCCGATGTCTGGCTGTTCGACGTCGACAACACGCTCTATCCGGCGCGCTGCAACCTGTTCGCCCAGATCGACGTGCGCATCGGCCATTACATTTCCGACTGGCTGAAAGTCGACGCCGAGGAGGCCCGCCGGGTCCAGAAGCAGTACTGGCGCGACCACGGCACCTCCATGCGCGGCATGATGAGCCTGCACGGCGTCGATCCGCGCCACTATCTCGATTACGTCCACGACATCGACTATTCGCCGGTTCAGCCCAACCCCGCCCTCGAACGCTCGCTGGCCGCCCTGCCCGGGCGCAAGATCGTGTTCACCGCGGGCGACGTGCCGCATGCGACGAAGGTCATGGAGCGGCTGGGAGTGGCGCATCACTTCGAGGCGATCTTCGACATCGTGGCCGGCGATTATTGGCCCAAACCCCACCAGGCGATCTACGACCGGCTGGTGCGCAAGCACAATGTCGATCCGGCGCGCGCCGCCTTCGCCGACGACATCGCCATCAATCTCAAGCCTGCGCACGACATGGGCATGCGGACGGTGTGGATCCGCACCGAGGAAAGCGTGAAGCGTGCGGCCGACCTCAACCTCGACCACATCCATCACCAGACCGACGATCTGGCGACATGGCTCGCCGACTGGGTCGCCGAACGGAGCATCAGGAAATGAAGGCTCTCATCCTCGGTGCCGGTGCGGTCGGCGGGTATTGGGGCGCGCGCCTCGCCCAGGCCGGCACCGATGTCACTTTCCTCCTGCGCGAAAAGCGCGCGGAGAAAGTGAAGAAGGAAGGCCTCGTCGTGAAGAGTCCGAAGGGCGATGCGGTCGTGCCAGTAAAGGTCGTTACCAAGGGCGGCGAGGATGGGCCTTACGACGTCGTCATTCTCGCCTGCAAGGCCTACGACCTCGCCTCGGCGATGGATTCGATCGCGCCAGCGATCGGCAAAGACACGACCATCGTGCCGATGCTCAACGGCCACGCGCACTTTGCGAAACTCGACGCGAAGTTCGGCGCGGCACATGTGGCGGGCGGGCTGGCCCGGATCGCGGGCATGCTCGGCCCCAACGGCGAGATCCTGCACGCCGGCTCGTCGGGCGTATCGTTCGGCGAGCGCAACGGCGGGGCGCCACGCCCCTCGCTCGTCGCGCTCGATGCGGCCTGCCGGAAGGCCGGCATCGACGGCGGGCTCAACGCCAACATCGACCAGGACCTCTGGAACAAATGGATCATGCTGGGCGCGATCGCCTCGATGTGCTCGGCGATGCGCGGCAACGTGGGCGACATCATGGAGACCGAGGACGGTCTGGCGATAATGACCGAAACCTTGGACGAGTGCTGCAAGGTGGCGGCCGCTGAAGGCCATGCGCCGAGCGACAAGGTGCGTGCCGGCGTGAAGGCGGCCTTGACCGGCAAGGGCTCGAAATCCGTCGCCTCGATCCTGGGCGACATCGAGAAGGCCGGCGCCGTCGAGGGCCACCAGATCGTGGGCGATATGCTGGGGCGTGCCCGCCAGCACGGCATCGCAGCACCCAACCTGCGCTTCGCCTACGCGCACTTGCAAACGTATGAAGCCCGCCGCGCGCGTGGTGGCCTGAAGTAACAGGGAGACAGTCTTGAAGATCCTGATCCTCGGCGCCGGCGCGATCGGCGGCTATGTCGGCGGCCGCCTGCACCAGACTGGCGCAGACGTGACCTTCCTCGTCCGGCCGGCGCGGCGCGGCGCGATCGAGCGCGGCGGCCTCGTCATCAAGAGCACCAAGGGCGACATCACCCAGAAGGTGAAGACCGTGCTGAAGGGCAGCGAGGGCGGTCCGTACGAGATCGTGCTGTTGACCTGCAAGGCCTACGACCTCAACTCGGCGATCGAGGCGATCGCGCCGGCCGTCGGCGCGAACACGACAGTGGTGCCGCTGCTGAACGGATTGCGCCATCTCGATACGCTGGATGCAAAGTTCGGCAAGGACAAGGTCGTGGGCGGCCTCGCGCGCGTGGGCGTCGCGATGACGGCCGATGGCGTCATCCATCACACCAGCCCGTTCGCTGCGATCTCTTTCGGTGAACGCGACGGCAAGCCGGCGCGTCCGGCGCTGGTCGAGCTCGATGCCGCGATCAAGAAGTCCGGTATCGACGGCGGGCTGAACCCGAACATCGTCCAGGATCTCTGGGACAAGTGGATCATGCTGTGCTCGCTGGCGGCCACCAACTGCCTGATGCGGGGATCGTCGGGTGACATCCTCGAGGCCGACGAAGGCCACGCGATCGTGATGGAGACGGTGGACGAGGGCCAGAAGGTTGCCGCTGCCGCCGGTCACGATCCGGGCGAGAAGGGCATGCAGACGATCCGTAAATTCCTGACCGTGAAAGGCTCGCGCTTCACCGCCTCGATGCTGCACGACCTGCAGGCTGGCGGGATGGTCGAGGCCGACCATATCGTAGGTGACATGATCGCGCGCGCGAAGAAGGCGGAGGTCGCCACGCCGAACCTGCGGATGGCCTACGCGCATCTCCAAGTCTATCTACATCAGCGTGCCGCGAAGGCTAAGTAGATCGATCAACAATGCCTCATCCTGAGGAGGCGCGTAGCGCCGTCTCGAAGGATGGGCCTCAGGCAAGGTGCTTGTTCCCACCCTTCGAGACGCGCCCTTCGGGCGCTCCTCAGGGTGAGGATATCAATCGATCGACCAGTAGGAACTACTTGATCAGGCCCGCGCTTCTCGGCAGGAACAGCGAGAGCTGCGGGAAGAGGATGATCAGGATCAGCCCGATCAGCAGGGCGGCGATGTACGGCATGTAGGTCCGCCAGTGTTCTCCGACGGTGATGTTGGCGAACTTGAGCGCCATCAGCAGCCCGACCCCCATCGGTGGCAGGAACAGGCCGATGCCGACGGAGGCCGTCGTCACGATGTTGAAGTGTATGGGATCGATGCCCATCTTCTCGGCGATCGGGAACACCACCGGGATCAGCACCACGGCGGCCGGCAGGCCTTCCAGCACCATGCCGAACATCATGGTGATCACCGCGGTGCACATCAAAAACAGCCACGGCATCGACTTGAGCGGCCCCAGCACGTCGGCCAGCAGGCTCGGCACGCCCGACATGCCCATCAGATATTGGAACACCGAGGCGACGGCGAGCAGGAACACCACCGCCGCCGTCAGGATGGCGCTCTCATAGGCGAGCTCCGCCATCTGCCTGAACGAGACGTTCCTGTAGTAGAAGCACGCGGCGAGAAATGCGTAGCCGGCCACCACGGCGCCGGCTTCCGTCGCGGTGAACACGCCGAGGAAGAAGCCGCCCAGGATTACGATGGGAATGACCAGCGGCACGGCGGCGCGCTTCGCGGCGCTCCACAGGAATTGCAGGCTCGGCTTGCTGTCGACCGGCCAGTCGTATTTGCGGGCGCGGAAATAGACCAGCACCATCAGGCAGACCATGATCGTTGCGGCCGGCACGAAGCCTGCGAGGAACAGCGCCACCGCCGAGGTGTTGGTGACCTGGGCGATCACGATCATGAAAATGGCCGGCGGCACCAGCATGCCCATCGCCGTACCGGCGGCGATCAGCGATGCGGAGTCGGCTGGCTTGTAGCCGGCTTTGGTGAGCGGCGGCATCAGGGTCGAGCCCAGCGCCGAGACTTCGGCCATCTTCGAGCCGCAGATATCGGAAAAGAAATAGGCAACGACGATCACCGACATGCCGAGGCCGCCCTTGACCCAGCCGACCAGCGCCCGTGCGAAATCGACCAGCGCGTGGCTCATGCCGCATTTTTCCATCAGCCCGCCGGCAAAGACGAAGGCGGGAATGGCCAGCAGCACCCAGCTCTGGGAACCCGATACGACGCTGGAGGACAGCACCTGCATGTCGTAGCCGCCGGCCCACAGACCGACCACGCCCGCCACGCCCAGCGAGAAGACGATCGGCATCGAGAAAAGAATCAGAACGACGAAGATCGCCGCCACCAGGAGCAGGGTCATTCCGCCCTGACCTCCAGCGGCACGACGCTTGGTTCGTCGCCGGGGGGCGCCACGATCATCGAGATGGCGTAGATCGCCAGCAGGACTCCGCCCACCACCGCCGAGCCGTAGAGCACGGCAAGGTTGATCTCCAGTCCTGGCGTCACCAGGGTGCGGTTGAGCAGGCAGAGCTTGACGCCGTACCAGGCGACCAGCCCCCCGAAGCCCGCGATCAGCAAGTGGTGAATCCTGCCGACCCACACCCGGGCGGCGGGCGGCAGGCGCAGGACATGCAGGGTGAAATGCGTTCGCTCGCGGACGCCGATCGCCGCACCGATCAGGGTGAGCCACGCCAGCAGCATTTCGCCCACCTCCTCGACCCAGGTGAAACGGACCGGATCGAGATCGAAATAGTCCGTCACCTCGACCACGACGTAGCGCAAGAACACGCCGATCAGGAGATTTACGATGGCGGCGGCCAGCATCAGGGCGACGACGACCTTGGGGAGCGCCGCGATGAAGCGTCCGGACGACCCCACGCTCAGGCCTTGAACCCCGCGATCTCGTCCCACATCGTGCCGAACTGCGTCTTGTAGGCCGGCCAGATCTTCTCCTGCGCGATCTTGCGGAAGGCTTCGACGTCGGCCTCGACCACCGTCATGCCCTTGGGCTCGAGTTCCTTCTTGGCGGCGGCGAAATTGTCGACCAACTCGGTGGCGGCGCGGATCTTCGTCTGCGCCTCGCGGCTGGTGTCGAGCATCAGCTTCTGATGCGCGGGCGACAGGCCGTTCCATGTGTCGAGATTCATGGTGTTCAGGGTCGGACCGTAATTGTGGAAGGTCATCGAGCAGAATTTCGAGACCTCGTAGATCTTGAGCGCGATCTGGTTGACGATCGGCAGGTCGCCGCCGTCGATCACGCCCGACTTGGCGGCCGAGATCACCTCGCCCCAGGCCATCGGCACGGCATTGCCGCCCAAGCCGTTGATGGTGTCGGCAAACACCTTGCCCTGCTGCACGCGGATCTTGGAGCCGCGCAGATCCTTGGGCTCCTTGATCGGCTTCTTGGCTGTCCAGAAATGCCGGAAGCCGTAGTCGAAGAAGCACATCACCTTCAGCTTGTACTTTTCCTGGAACTGCTTATCGAGCGTGTCGCCGATCTTGCCGTTGAACATCTTGTAGGCCTGGTCGTAGCTCTGCACGAGGTATGGCACCAGGAAGATGCCCATCTCGGGAAACACCGTGGCGGCCGCGCCGGCGGGATCGCCCATCTGGATGTTGCCCGACTTCACGGCGTTCATGATCTCAAGCTCCTTGCTGAGCAAGGTGCCGCCGAAAAACTGCATGTCGAGTTCGCCGTTCGAGCGCTTGCGCACTTCCTCGGCCTGCCAGGCGAAGCCGACCGCCCCCGATTCTGGAACGGGAACGATGTGCGCCATCACCAACTTCTTGACCTCGGCGCGCGCGAACGTGGGCGCCAAGCCGGTGGCAAGGATGGTCGCCATGCCGCCGGTCACAAGGCTGCGGCGGCGCACGGATACCAGATTGCGGCTGCTGATTTTCATCATCGTCGACATGGCGCCCTCCCAGGCAATACAATTTGATTGGGGAAATCCTATACGCCGGGAGAGGAGGCGGGAAGCGCCCCGGGGAGCCTACGGCCGGTAACGCAGCAGGGCGCAGCCGAATCCGGCGAAAATCACGCCGCTGAGGCGATTGATCCGGCGCTGCCAGCACGCCTGCTCGAGATAACGCGCCAGCCCGCGGGCACTGAGACCCAACGTCACATAGGTGCAGGCTTCGACCGCGAGGAAGGTTGCGACGAGCAGCAGGAATTGCGGCGCCCACGGCGCGGCGGGCGCGATGAATTGCGGGAAGAAGGCGGCGGCGAAGACCAGCAGTTTCGGATTACTGATGCCGACCAGGAAGCCGCCGCGATAGAGCGCGAAGCGGCTCGTCGTTTCGCGCGGCGAGGCTTCGATCGGTGCGAGATCGGCCACGGGCGCGCGCCAGGCCTGGATGCCGAGGAAGATCAGGTAAGCGGCGCCGGCATATTTCAGCGCCTCGAACGCGGCCGGCACTGCCAACATGAAGGTACTGACGCCGGCCACTGACGCCACCAGCATGACGGCCAGCGCAGACAGGCAGCCCGCCATGCCGATCATCGACGCGCGGAAGCCGAAACGGATGCTGCGCGTCGTGACGTAGAGCACGTTCGGCCCGGGCGTGCAGGACAGCAGCACGACCGCGCCGAGATAGAGCCAGAAGGTAGCGAGAGTCATAAGACGAAAGATCCCTCACTACGTTCGGGATGACAACATTCGCGAGGCGCGGCCTCCTGTCATCCCGAGTCGGCGCATTCACATGCGCCTTAAGCGAGGGATCCTTGCTCTTACTGCGCCGCGATGGCGCTGTGCTGGCCCATCGAGTTGTTGAAGCGGTCGAGCACGTGGCCCGGCCCCCGGACGTGCTTGACGTAGTTCTTGCCGTCGAAGGTCTTCACGCCGTTGCAGAAGACGCCATGCACGCCAGTCGGGCGGCGGATGGTGCGTTGGCCGCCACCGGGAAGATCGGCGACCCGCTCGGCGGGCGAAACGCCGACCGTCGCGGCATCGAACAGCAGCATGTCGGCCTGCGCGCCCACCGCGAGGCGGCCGCGGTTCTGGATGCCGTAGAGATCGGCCGGATGCGAGGTCAGGCGGCGGATGCCCTCGACAATGTCGAAGTCGCCGCGCTCGCGGACCCAGCGCGCCAGGAAGTGCAGACCGAAGCCCGCGTCGCACATATAGATGAGATGCGCGCCCGCGTCGGACAGTGCCACGACGCCGGCCTCGTGCTTCAGCAGCCTGGCCACGCCGTCGTCGCCGACATTGAGGAAGCGGCCGAGGAAGGCGGTCTCCAGATTCTCGTCGAGGCTGAGGTCGAGCATGATATCGAGCGGGTCGCGATGCTCGGCGGCCGCGATCTCGTTGAGATAGCGGTTCACGTATTTGGCGTTTGCCGACTTCTGCGCCACCGCCACCATCACGCGATCCCAGTTGCCCTGGAAGATCATGCCGGGGCGCGGATTCTTGGCGTTCTCGCGGAACTTGGCGCGCCATGACGGGTCGCGATAGACCGCCTTCAGCTGCTCGGGGCTATAGGCCTTGATCGGATCGAACGCCGAGTGGCTGTAGAACGGATAGGCGTTGCCCATCGTGAAGTCGAAGCTGAGCGGCTGGCACGGGATCTGGACGTAAAGGCCGTTGCCGCGACGGATGGCGGCGGCGCAGTCGTCGAAGATCTTGAGCGCACGTGCCGGCTCCTGCTCGTTGTACATCGCCATGCCGGTGCCCTGGAAGAACGGCCTGCCGTACTTGGCCGCCATCGGCTCCAGCTCCTGCGGTGTCTTCACGCCCGAGGCGATGGCGATCACCCCCTTGCCGCGCGGTCCCATGGCGCCGACCAGCGCATCGAGCTCGCTCATCGGCGCGATGGTCGAGGGCATCGGCACGCCGCCGAAGCCCGAGTGATTGAGCGAGTAGGACGCGCCAAGCCCGATCGCGCCGTTGTTCATCGCGTCGACCACCATGGCTTTCATCTTCGCCAGCTCCTCGGGCGTGGCGTCGGCGCGCTGCGAGGCGGCGTCGCCCATCACGGCGGTGCGGATCGTCGAATGGCCCGCCAGCACCGCCACGTTGGCATAGGGCGCGCGACGGCGCAGCATCGCCATATAGTCGCCGAAGCTCTCGAAGTCCCAGTCGATGCCGGCGCGCAGCGCATCGAGGTCCATGCCCTCGACGACCGAGAGGTTGCGGATGACCAGGTCGCGCGCCGCGACGGATGGCGCCGGCACGATGCCGAAGCCGCAGTTGCCCATGACCGCCGTGGTTACGCCCAGCGACGGCGAGGGCGAGAGCGTCGCATCCCACGTCACCTGCGCGTCGTAGTGCGTGTGCACGTCGACGATGCCGGGCGCCAAGGTGAGGCCGCCGGCGTCGACCGTCTCGGCGCCGTTGTCCTTGATCTCGCCGATGGCGGCGATCCGTCCGTCCTTGACCGCGAGGTCGGCGCGCCTTGGTTCATGCCCCAGGCCGTCGACGATGGTGGCGCCGCGAATGACCAGATCGACCATTAATTCCTCCGTCGGCTGAGAGCGCCGTAGGCCGCCAGGGCGGCATGATTGACGAGATCGCTGACCGTGGCGCCCATCTGCACGATCTGCACCGGCTTGGCGAGACCGTCGATCACCGGGCCGATCACCGTGACGCCGCCCAGGCTCTGCATCAGCCGCGAGGAGATGTGCGCCGAATGCAGGCCCGGCATCACCAGCATGTTGGCCGGGCCGGTGAGCCGCGTGAACGGATAGGTCGACTTCAGCAGGCCGTAGTCGAGCGCCATGTCGGCCTGCATCTCGCCGTCGTACTCGAAGTCGACCTCTTCGGCATCGAGGATGCGGATCGCCTTGCGGATGCGGTCGAGGCGCTCGATCTCGCGGCTGCCGAAGTTCGAGAACGAGGTGAAGGCGATCCTGGGATCGTGGCCCATGGTACGGGCGTTGGCCGCCATCTGCTTGGCGATGGTCGCGAGCTGCTCGGGGCTCGGCGTCTCGTTGATCGCGGTGTCGGCCAGGAACACCGTGCCGTGACGGGCGACCACGATGGAATAGCCCATCGCCGACTTGCCGGGCTCGACATCGATCACGCGCTTCACGTCGGAGTAGCACTCGGGGAAGCGGCGCGTGATTCCGGTCACCATGCCGTCGGCGTCGCCGGCCGCCACCATGCAGGCGCCGAACACGTTGCGGCCCTGGTTGACCATGCGCTGCACGTCGCGGCGAAGGTAGCCGTCGCGCTGCAGGCGCTTGTAGACCATGTCGGTGTAAGGCGCGTTCTTGGTCGAGAGCCGCGCGTTGTGGACCTCCATGCCCGAGGTGTTGGCGATGCCGAGGTTCTTCATGGTCTCGCGCACCAGCTCCTCGCGGCCGATCAGGATCGGCGTGCCGTAGCCATTGTCGCGATAGACGACCGCGGCGCGGATCGTGCGCTCCTCCTCGCCCTCGGAGAAGACGATGCGCTGTGGGTTGGATTTGACCTGCTCGAACAGGCTCTGCAGCCAGTGGCTGGTCGGATCGAGGCGGCCCGAGAGGCTCCTCTTGTATTCCGCCATGTCGGCGATCTTCTTCTTGGCGACGCCGGAATCCATCGCGGCTTTCGCGACGGCGGCGGAGACCTCGACGATCAGGCGCGGATCGAACGGCACCGGCACGACATACTCGGGCCCGTAGCGCAGGCGGCGGCCGGAATAGGCTCTATCGACCTCGTCGGGCACGTCCTCGCGGGCCAGCGCCGCCAGCGCCTCGGCGGCGGCGACCTTCATCGGCTCGTTGATCGTCGTCGCGCGCACATCCAATGCGCCGCGGAAGATGTAGGGGAAGCCCAGCACGTTGTTGATCTGGTTGGCATAGTCGCTGCGGCCGGTGGCGACGATCGCGTCGGAGCGCACCGACTTCACGTCTTCGGGCGTGATCTCCGGGTCGGGATTGGCCATGGCGAAGATGATCGGCTTGTCGGCCATCGACTTCACCATCTCCTTGGTGACCGCGCCCTTGACCGAAAGGCCGAAGAACACGTCGGCGCCCACCATCGCCTCCTTCAGGCTGCGCGCCTTGGTGCGCACGGCATGGGCGCTCTTCCACTGGTTCATGCCCTCGGTGCGGCCCTGGTAGATGACCCCCTTGGTGTCGACCAGGATGGCGTTCTCGTGCGGCATGCCCATCGCCTTGACGAGCTCGATGCAGGCGATCGACGCCGCGCCCGCGCCGTTCACCACCATCTTGATGTCCTTGATGTCGCGGCCGGTGAGATGCAGCGCGTTGATCAGGCCGGCGGCGGAGACGATCGCCGTGCCGTGCTGGTCGTCGTGGAAGATCGGGATGTCCATCAGCTCGCGCAGGCGCTGCTCGATGATGAAGCACTCCGGCGCCTTGATGTCCTCGAGGTTGATGCCGCCGAAGGTCGGCCCCAGGTAGCGCACGCAGTTGACGAACTGGTCGACGTCCTTGGTGTCGACCTCGAGGTCGATGCAGTCGACATCGGCGAAGCGCTTGAACAGCACGGCCTTGCCTTCCATCACCGGCTTGCTGGCGAGTGCGCCGATGTCGCCCAGGCCCAGCACCGCCGTGCCGTTGGAGATGACCGCGACCAGGTTGCCGCGGATCGTGTAGTCGTAGGCGGTCGCGGGATCCTTCTCGATTTCCAGGCAGGGCGCGGCAACGCCGGGCGAGTAGGCGAGCGCCAGGTCGCGCTGGGTGACCAGCGGCTTGGAGGCGATGATCTCGATCTTCCCGGGCCGGCCGGTGCGATGCATGATCAGCGAATCGCCGTCGAGATCGCCCATTTCGTTGCTGACGGCCGCTTCCGAGCTTTTGCTCGCCATACGCTTCACTCCCTTTTCAAGGACCATATTGGCGGCAATCGACAGCCCGTACTAGCCAGCCATGCCGCGCTGCAACGTGGACGGCAATTCACAGTTCGGCGCGCCTGGTCCGGCGACGGCAGCTTCAGCGTGTCGTTGAAGCGAAAGCGCGCTACCGGTCGCGCATCTTGGGATCGATGGCGTCGCGCAGGGCATCGCCGAACAGGCTGATCCCGAGCACCGTAAAGACGATGGCAAGACCGGGAAAGATCGCGATCCACGGCGCCGTGGTCGCGTAGTCCTCGGCGCTGCCCTGCAGCATCAGGCCCCAGGCGGCGACCGGCTCCTGTACGCCCAGACCGAGGTAGGACAGGGCAGCCTCCGACAGGATCGCCTGGCCGACGAAGGCCGAGAGCAGGATCAGGAACGGGGCCACGACGTTGGGCACCATGTGGCGCAACACGATGCGGGCATGGCTGAAGCCGAGCGCACGGGCCGCGTCGACATAGGGAATCTCGCGCACCGCCATGGCGCTCGCCCGCACCACGCGGCCGCAGCGCGGGATCAGCGGAATGGTGATGGCGACGATGACGTTGAACACGCCGGTGCCGAACACCGAGACCACCGCCAGCGCCAGGATGATCAGGGGAAAGGCCATCAGCACGTCGAGCACGCGCTGGAAGACCAGGTCGAACCAGCCGCCGAAGTAGGCGCTGGTGACGCCCAGCACCAGGCCGATCAGGCCGCCGCCGATGGCGGCGCCGAAGCCCACGATCATCGCCGTGCGCGCGCCATAGACCAGGCGCGAGAAGATATCGCGGCCGAACTGGTCGGTGCCGAGCAGGTGTTCCCAGTCGGGCGGCTGCATCATGGCTGTGAAGTCATTGTCCACCGGATCGAACGGCGCGATCGAAGGGGCGAACACGCCGGCCACGATGATGATCAGGACGATCAGCAGGCCGAAGGCGCCGAGCGGCTTGCGGCGGCAGAAATTGAGCGCGGCGGCGAGTGGCGAGCGCTTGGCTCCGAATTCCTCGGGCGGGGCTTGGGTGAGTTCGGGCGCGAGCTTGGGGGTGACAACAGTCATTCGGCGCGGCCCTTCACGAGTAGCGGATGCGCGGATCGAGCCACGCATAGAGGACGTCGACCACGAGATTGGTGACGATGAAGACGGCGACCACCAGCATGACCAGCGCCTGGGCCAGCACATTGTCCTGGTTCTGCACCGCCTGGACGAGCAGCCGGCCGATGCCGTTCAGGTTGAACACCTGTTCGGTGATCACCAGGCCGCCGATCAGGAAGGCGAACTCGATGCCGATCAGGGTCACCACCGGCAGCAGCGCATTCTTCAGCGCATGGCGGTTGACGACGATCTGCTCGAGCAGGCCCTTGGCGCGCGCCGTGCGGATATAGTCTTCGCGCATGATCTCGAGCATGGCCGAGCGCGTGATGCGCATGGTGACGGCCGAGTAGCGGTAGCCGACGGTGACCGCCGGCAGGATGACCATCGAGAGGTTGCGCAGCGGGTCCTTCCAGAACGGCACATAGTCGATCGGCGGCAACCACGGCGTGCCGGTGATGATCGCGCTGACATTGAGCACTAGGATCAGCGACATGATGCCGAGCCAGAAGGACGGCGTGGCGATGCCCGCGATCGCCATCACCCGCACGATATGGTCCAGCCAGGTGTTCTCGCGCAGCGCCGAGATGGTGCCGAGCGGTATGGCGATCAGCACGGCGATCACGGTGGCCATGCAGGCCACCTCGAGCGACACCGGCAGGCGCACGGCGATCTCGTGGATCACCGGGTTGCCTGACCACATCGAGATGCCGAAGTCGAAGGTGCAGTAGCTCCCGAGGAAGTGGAGGAACTGCACGATCATGGGATCGTCGAGGCCGAGTTGAAGGCGGCAGGCCGCGACGGATGCCGGGTCGACATGCGCGCCGCCGGCGCCCAGCCGGATGACGCAGACGTCGCCCGGAATCAGGCGCATCAGGATGAAGACCAGGGCCGCCGCCCCTGCCAGCGTGGGAACCGCCAGCAGGAGCCGCTTGATGATGTAGCGATGCATCGACCTTGCCCCGCTTCGCCGTCGGCTACTTGTCGAGCCAGATGTTGGCGAGGTCCTGGTTCAGATAGTGGCTGGGGCTGATCTTCCAGCCCTTCACGTAGGACCGGCCGAGCACGATACGGTACCAGTAGGGCAGCACGATCTCGTGCTGCATCGTCTCGAGCGTATGCTTCTCGAAAGCGCGCATGGCCACGCGTTGTTTGGCGGGGTCGGTCTCGTGCTGCATCGCCTCGTACAGCTCGATCGACTTCGGGTCCTCGTAGTAGCCGTAGTTCTCCGGGTACACGGTGTGCGGCAGGTACTTGCCGGTATCGAGCACCGGATTGACCACGCTCTGGCAATTGGCCTCCATCGCCACGTCGAACGTGCCCGCCCGCATGTTGGAGAACCACGGGCCCGTGGGCACCACCTTCTGCTCGACGTCGAGGCCGATCTTCTTCCATTCGCCGATCGCCCAGGTGCCGACGAACTTGTAGGGCTGGTCGACGTTGCGGTTGAGCAGCTCGAACTTCAGCCCCTCGGCGCCGGCTTCCTTGAGAAGGCGCTTGGCCTCCGCGCGCGACTTCTCGATGTCGGGCCAGTAGCCCGGCATCTGCTGCAGCTCCTCCTTGGTCGCCGCCAGCGGCGAGCCCGGGAAGACGATGCCGCCCACCGTCCGCACGTTGGCGATCTTGGCCAGCGCCGGCGCGCCCTTCCACTGGTCGATGGCGAGCGCCAGGGCGCGGCGCACGCGCACGTCGTCGAACGGCTTCTTCTTGTGGTTGGGCGTCAGGATATTGCCGCAGTTCCAGTCGCTGTCCTGGACGGTGATCTTGTCGCCCAGCTCCTTGACCAGCTGGTCGCGGGCCGACGGCGGCAGGCCGCGGAACTCGATGGCGGCGCGGTCGGCGCGCAGCGCGTCGACCCTGACCGACTGCTTGTCGGCGAAGATGCCGATGATGCCGTCGAGATAGGGCTGGCCCGCGTGATAATAATCCTTGTTGCGCTCGCCCTTGATCGACTGGCCGACCTCGTAGGTCGTGAGCTTGAACGGACCCGAGCCCATGATGTTCTTCTCGTACCAGTGCGGATCCTTGTCGAGCGTCTCCTTCTTGTAGATCCAGGTGTAGGGATCGGCGAGCGCGGGCAGGAAGGCGTTGGTCGCGAACTTGAGCTTGAACACGACCGTCGTGTCGTCGGGCGCTGCCACCGAGTCGACCATCTCGTAGTAGCTCTGGCGGGCGCTCGTCACGCCCTTGGGCGGATGCACGATGAAGTTCCAGCTCTCGGCCACGTCTTGGGCGGTGAGCTTGCTGCCGTCGTGGAACTTCACGCCCTCGCGGATCTTGAACGTGTAGGTCTTGCCGTCGTCCGTGGGCTTCGGCATCTCGGTGCACAGGTCGCAGACGAACTCCGTCGTCGAGGCCGGATTGTCCGGCGGGACGCGGATCAGCACGCTGTAGTAGGGCGCCGCGGCATGGATCGTGGCGTAGGTCGTCTCGCGATGCGCATCGAAGCTCGGCGGCGCATCGGCCGGAATGAGGTAGGTGAGCATTCCGCCCCGCTTCGGCGTCTGGGCCTGCGCGGGCCCTCCTGCGATCATCGGCATGATCGCTGCCAGGCCGAGGCCGGCAGCCAGTAGTCCCAATCGAACGTGCATTGCGTCCTCCCATTTCTCTCCGCTTGCGCGGATTTCCTCAGCCGTTCTCCCCGTTTCGCACTCGTCTCGCCTCACGCGTCTTCAGTTGACCTCGCTGCAGGCGACCCAGTGGCCGGGCCGCAGTTCCCGGAGTTCGGGCCGCGCCTGCCGGCAGCGCTCGACCGCCATCGGGCAGCGCGGATGGAAGACACAGCCGGCCGGCGGATTGATCGGGCTCGGCACCTCGCCGCGGGCCGGCCGGAACTGGCGCTGCGCCTCGACCCTGGGATCCGGGATCGGCACCGCCGCCAGCAGCGCCTGTGTGTAGGGATGCAGCGGGTTGTCGAACAGCTCGTCGGCCTCGGCCATCTCGACGATGCGGCCGAGATACATCACGGCGACCCGCTGGCAGAGATGGCGCACCACCGACAGATCGTGGGCGATGAAGAGATAGGTGAGATTGAAGCGCTCCCGCAGGTCCTCCAGCAGGTTGACGACCTGGGCCTGGATCGAGACGTCGAGCGCCGACACCGCCTCGTCGCAGACGATGAATTCCGGATCGAGCGCCAGGGCGCGCGCGATGCCCACCCGCTGGCGCTGCCCCCCGGACATCTCGTGCGGGTAGCGATCGACGAACTTGGGGTCGAGGCCGCACACCGAGAGCAGCTCGCGCACCTTCGCCCGTCGCCGGCCGGCGTCGGGTTCCAGGCCATGCACCTTGATCGGCTCGGCGATGATGTCGCCCACCTTCATGCGCGGGTTGAGCGAGCTGTACGGGTCCTGGAAGATCACCTGCATGCGCCGCCGCATCGCGACCAGGTTCTTCGCCGCCATGCCGCTGATGTCCTGGCCGTCGAACAGGATCTGGCCGCGGGTCGGCCGCTCGAGCCGCAGGATGCAGCGGCCGGTCGTCGTCTTGCCGCAGCCGCTCTCGCCCACCAGGCCCAGGGTCTCGCCGCGGGCGATCGTGAAATCGACGCCGTCGACGGCCTTCACGTCGCCGACCTTGCGGCTGAACATCACCCCTTCGGAGATCGGGAAGTGCATGGCGAGGCCGCGCACTTCCAGCAGCGGGGTTGCGCCTGCTGCCGCCCCCGTGGCCGCGCTCCCTGCGGCGTTCATGCCGCCACTTCCTTGGTGCCGGCCAGCGCGCCGGCGGCGAGCTCGTCGGCGCGGAAGCAGGCCGCAAGGTGGCTTCCCCCCCGGCTTGCCGCTCGCCTGCAGCGGCGGCTGCGATTGCCCGCAACGGTCGATGGCAAAGCGGCAGCGCGGCCGGAAGGCGCAGCCGCCGTCGAGCCGCGTCAGGTCGGGCGGCTGTCCGTCGACCGGGTCGAGACGGGCGCGGCGCGGCTGGTCGAGCCGCGGCACCGACTTCAGGAGCGCCATCGTGTAGGGATGCCGCGGGTCGTGATAGATCGCCTCGGCGCTGCCCGCCTCGACGATGCGCCCGGCATACATGACGTTGACCCGGCTGGCGTAGCGCGCCACGACGCCCAGATTGTGCGTGATCACGATCAGCGCGACGTTGAGCCGGAGCGCCAGCTGCTTCATCAGCTCGAGGATCTGCGCCTGGATGGTGACGTCGAGCGCCGTCGTCGGCTCGTCGGCGATGATCAGCTTGGGATTGCAGGCGAGCGCGATGGCGATCATCACCCGCTGCCGCATGCCGCCCGACAGCTGGTGCGGATACTGTTTGAGGCGCCGCGGCGCGTCGGCGATGCCCACCATGTCCAGCAACTCGACCGCGCGCCGGTTCGCCGTCGCCATATCGGCGCCCTGGTGCTGCTCCAGCGTCTCGGTGATCTGGCGGCCGATGGTGAGCACCGGGTTGAGCGACGTCATCGGCTCCTGGAACACCATGCCGATGTCGCGGCCGCGGATGGCGCGCATCTCGGCTTCGGGAAGGGTCCGGAGATCCTTGCCGTCGAACAGGATTTCGCCTTCGGTGATGCGGCCCGGGGGATCGGGGATCAGCCGCAGGATCGACAGAGCGCCGACCGACTTGCCCGAGCCGCTCTCGCCCACGATGGCCACGGTTTCGCCCGCCTCGACGGTGTAGGAAATACCGTCGACCGCGCGCACGAGTCCTGCACCCGTGCGAAATTCGGTGTGGAGTCCCCTTACCTCCAGCAACGGCGGCATACGGTCTCTCCGTGACTCCGGCTGCGGTCCTGCGTGCAGGCTGCATCGGTGTCGAAACGTCTCTGAAGCGAACCCTGTTTCCTCGATCGAGCTACCGTCGAAACGGCGCAGCCTCTTCGGGCCACCATGACCCTACGAGGGCGCGGACCGCGGTTCAAGCCGACGAGAGGCGCGGCGACTTGTCGCCCGAGGGTCGCTTGGCCACGAGAGCGATGACGATGGCCAGTGCGGCGAGAACGCCGAACACGATCAGCGAGGCGGTGTAGCTGTCCGTGTGGTCGCGCAGCGCGCCCGACAGCAGGGGGCCGGCCGCCTGGGCCACCACCTGAAGCGGCAGCGCCACGCCCCGGATCGCGCCGTAGCTCTCGCGGCCGAAATAGTCGCCCCAGGCGACCGGGATCAGGGTTGTGATCCCGCCGATGCCCAGGCCAAACAGTCCGGCGGCGGCATAGGCGCCGCCGGCCGAGCTGACGCCGATCAGGGCGAAGGCACCGGCCGAGAGGGCAAGCGCCGTGGCCGCCATGCTGTAGCGCACTGGCCACCGGCGCGGCAGGACGCCTATGCCAAAGCTTGCGACGGCGGAGAAAGCGGAGAAGACCGCGACGACACTGGCCGCGACGATCGTCGTGAGGCCGCGCTCGATGAGGTGCGGCACCTGGTGCAGGGTGACGCCCGCCTGCACCGCATAGACCAGCATGCTGTAAAGCGCGAGCAGCCAGAAAGCCCAGGTCCGCATCGCCATGGCGCGGGTGAAACGCGGTTCGGCGGCCGCACCCTTGCCGCCGGCGCGCGCGCCACCGGCGGCATGATCGGGCTCGAGCCCGATATCCTCCGGCCGCCGCACCAGCAGCAGCCAGACCGGCAGGAATCCCACCACCAGCACGGTGATTCCGATCGCCACCCAGCCCGCCCGCCAGCCACCGCTCTGCATGGCGAACTGCGCGATCAGCGGCAGGGCGACGAGGCCCGACATCTGCGCCAGCGAGGCGACCGAGGCGGCAAAGGCGCGGCGCACGACGAACCAGTTGTTCAAGGCGCCGTAGAGGCCGAGTTCGAAGGGCCCGGCCCAGTTCATGCGGGCAAAGCAGAACAGCAGATAGAAGACCGCGAGCGATTGCGTCAGCGACAGCGCCATGGTGGCGAGACCCGTGCCCAGCACCGCCAGGCAAAGCACCAGCCGCGCGCCGCGGCGATCGAGAACCGGTCCGATCAGGGGCGAGACGACCGCCGCCAGCACGCCGCCCAGCGACACCGCGCCCGCGATCTCGGTGCGGGACCAGCCGAATTCGGTCGTCATCGGCACGATGAAGATCGACAGCACCGACACCGCCGGCCCCTGCCGCGCGAAGCCCGCCAGGCAGACGCAGCCCAGCACGATCCAGCCATAGAAGAAGGGCAGGCGCGGGACGAGCAGTCGGGCGAGGGTTGGCGGCTGCATTGTGGCGCCGGACCGGCGCGTTTCCCCCAATTGGCCCCCAAACGCCGGGAGCCCCGCCATGCTAAACCCGTTTGGTGCCCGACAGCAGCCCCTCGCCTCCCATGATTTCCTGCAGATGCGACCCCGATGATGCGCCAGTACCTGGCGATCAAGGCGTCGCATCCGGACCATCTGCTGTTCTACCGGATGGGCGATTTCTACGAGCTGTTCTTCGACGATGCGGTGCGCGCGTCGGCCGCCCTCGACATCGCGCTCACCAAACGCGGCCAGCACCTGGGCGAGGACATCAAGATGTGCGGCGTGCCGGTGCACAGCCACGAGGCCTATCTGTCGCGCCTGATCCGCCAGGGCTTCAAGGTCGCGGTCTGCGAGCAGACCGAGGATCCCGCAGAAGCCAGGAAGCGCGGCGCCAAGTCCGTGGTCGAGCGCTCGGTGGTGCGGGTGATCACCGCCGGCACCCTGACCGAGGATTCGCTGCTCGATGCGAGGAGCCACAACTATCTCGCGGCGATCGCCGAGGCGCAGGGCGAGCTGGCGCTGGCCTGGCTCGATCTCTCCACCGCCGACTTCGCCACCCAACCGCTGCAGCCCGCGCAGCTTGCCGCCGCACTGGCGCGTCTGGCGCCCGGCGAGCTGCTGGTGCCCGATCGCTTGCTGGCGCGCGCCGACCTCAAGGCGGCGCTGGAAGACTGGAATGCGGTGCTGACGCCGCTGCCCTCCGCGCGCTTCGACAGCGACAACGCGCGCAAGCGCCTGCAGACGGCGTTCAACGTGGCCGCCCTCGACAGTTTCGGCGCCTTCACACGCGGCGAGGTGGCGGCCTGCGGCGCGCTGCTCGACTATGTGGAGCTGACGCAGGCCGGCAAGCGTCCGGCCTTGTCGCCGCCGCGCCGCGAGCGCCCTGACGGCACGATGGAGATCGATCCTGCCACCCGCCGCAACCTCGAACTGGTGAAGAGCCTCGACGGCAGGCGCGATGGCAGCCTGCTCGCCACCATCGACCGCACCCTGACCGGTCCCGGCGCGCGCCTGCTGGCCGAGCGCCTTGCGTCTCCTTTGACGGATCGCGCCGAGATCGAGCGCCGGCTCGACCTGGTGCAGCTCTTCGTCGAACGCCCGCCCTTGCGCGAAAAGGTGCGCGAGGCGCTGAAGCGCACGCCCGACGTCGAACGCGCCCTGCAGCGCCTCTCGGTCGGCCGCGGCGGCCCGCGCGATCTTCTCGCCCTGCGCGACGGCCTCGATTCAGCCGAAGCCCTGTCGGGCATGCTGGGCGCCGAGCCCGAGGCGCTCAGCCCGCCGCCCGCCCCGCTGGGCGAGATCGTCAAGGCCGCGACCGGCCATCGTCCGCTGATCCAGTCGCTGTCGGCGGCACTGGCCGACGAGCCGCCGCTGTTTGCGCGCGACGGCGGCTTCATCCGTGCCGGCTACCGGGCCGAGCTCGACGAGCAGCGCACCTTGCGCGACGACAGCCGCAAGACCGTGGCCGCGCTCGAAGCCAAATACAAAGCCGCGACCGGCGTCGCGACCCTGAAGATCCGCCACAACAACATGATCGGCTACCACATCGAGGTGACGGCGACGCACGCCGACAGGCTCGACCTGGCGGCCCTCGGCTTCACCCGCCGGCAGTCGATGTCGAACGCCACGCGCTTCAGCACCGCCGAGCTTGCCGACCTCGAGACCCGCATCGGCCGCGCCGCCGACCAGGCGCTGGCGGTCGAGCTGGCGATCTTCGATACCTTGGCAAGCGAGGCGATGGGCGTGTCGGTCGAGATCGTGGCCGCCGGCCGGGCGCTGGCCGCGCTCGATGTCGCCGCGGCCCTGGCCGAGCTCGCGACCAGCGGCAACTACGTGCGCCCGGTGCTGAGCGACGACACGCAGTTCAGGCTCGACGGCGGCCGCCATCCGGTGGTCGAGGCGGCACTCTCCCGCCAGGGCGGCGCGGGTTTCGTGCCCAACGACTGCGATCTCGGCGACGCCCGCCGCCTGTGGCTGCTGACCGGCCCCAACATGGCCGGCAAGTCGACGTTCCTGCGCCAGAACGCGCTGCTCGCGGTGATGGCGCAGGCGGGCTCCTGGGTTCCTGCCCGGGCCGCGCATATCGGCATCGTCGACCGTCTGTTCAGCCGGGTCGGCGCGTCAGACGATCTGGCGCGCGGCCGCTCGACCTTCATGGTCGAGATGGTCGAGACCGCGGCGATCCTGAACCAGGCCACCAACCGCAGCCTTGTCATCCTCGACGAGATCGGCCGCGGCACCGCGACCTTCGATGGCCTGTCGATCGCCTGGGCGACGCTCGAGCATCTGCACGAGGTCAACAAGTGCCGCGCGCTGTTCGCCACGCACTATCACGAGCTCGGCGCTCTGAAAGAACGCCTGGCCTCGCTCGCGCCCTACACGATGCGGGTCAAGGAATGGCAGAACCAGGTTGTGTTCCTGCACGAGGTCGCCCCCGGCGCCGCCGACCGCAGCTACGGCATCCATGTCGCCCAGCTCGCCGGCCTGCCGCAGGCAGTCGTCAGCCGCGCCGAGGAAGTGCTGGCCGAACTGGAGAAGGGCGAGCAGTCCGGCGCCGTGACGCGCCTCGCCGATGATCTCCCGCTGTTCGCGTCAGCGCCCGCGCGTCCCGCGAGCGGCAGCGCGAAGGCCAAGGAGTCGGCAGTCGAGAAGGCGCTCGACGCCGTCAATCCCGACGAACTCACGCCGAAGCAGGCGCTCGACGTCCTGTACGAGCTGCGGCGGCTGAAGAACTAGCGTCTCCGCCGATCAGGTTAAAGCTAGTTGCGCCAGAGGGAGCAGGTCATGCGAGCGCGCTTCGGAGTTATTACGTTGGGCGTCGACAATCTTGAGGCCTCCCTGAAGTTCTATCGCGACGGTCTTGGCCTCAAGTCCGAGGGGATCATCGGCCAGGAGTGGGAGCATGGGGCGATCGCCCTGTTCAAGCTGGAGGGCGGCATGGCCCTGTCGCTGTATCCGCGCGGAGATCTGGCGCTCGATGCCAAGATCGAAAAGGGCCCGCTAAGCGCGACCGAATTCAGCATCGGACACAACGTCGCCAGCGAGGCCGAAGTCGATCGCGTCATGAAGCTGGCCGAGAAAGCCGGCGCGCGTATCACTGTGCCGCCGGAAAGGAAGTTCTGGGGCGGCTATGCGGGATACTTTCAGAGATCCCGACGGCCATCTCTGGGAGGTGCTCTACAACCCGAACTTTCTTCCTTGAGTCTGTCGAATAGCAGCTCGCTGGCCTGCCGCAGGCGTCGTCACCCAGCGAGAACTCAATCCGGGATAACGGCGGTCCCGTCGATCTCCACGAGCCACTCGGGCCTAGCGAGCGCCTGGACCACCAGGCCGGTCGATACAGGGTGCACGCCCTTGATGTATTCGCCCATGGTCCGATAGACCGCCTCGCGATGGCGAACGTCGGTGATGTAGACCACGATCTTCACCAGATGCTCCATGGTGCCGCCCGCTTCCTCGATCAGCTGCCGGATGTTCTGCATCACCTTGTGGGTCTGTTCGGCAGGGTCATGGCTCTTGAGACTGACCGCATCGTCGAGGTTCTGCGCACACTATCCGCGCAGCCAGACGGTCCTGCCGCCGCGCGTGACCACGGCCTGGCAGAAATCGTTGTCCAGTCTCTGCTCGGATAGGTGTCCTTCGAATTGAATTTGCAAATCCGCTGGTGCGCCATCTACCTTCCTCCGCGGCTGACGAACTCGTTGTAGGCCTGATACGAACGCTGGATCGAGATCTGGTCGGCGAGATACCGCGCATCGTGCCAGACGCCCCAGATGAAGCTCGATCCCCGGCGCGACTGCCAGGGCAATCCCAGGAAATAAATTCCCGCTTCGGAGGAAACCCCGCGCTGATGCCTGGGCTTGCCGGTCTCGTCGAAGGCGCCGACGTCGAGCCAGCCATAGTCGAAGGCGTACCCTGTCGCCCAGATGATCGAGGTGATGCCGGCGTCCCTGAGGTTGAGCGCGAGGATCGGATCGGTGACGGAGGGTGGATCCGGATCGATGAGGCGGGCCGCCGGTTCCTCCGGCAGGTCGAGGCCGTTGCGCTGGGCGAAGGCGTCGGCCTCGTCCAGCACCGACAGGTAGTCGGCGTCGCCGCGCCGGAGGTTCTCGGCAAGGTCTGGGGCGAAATGCATGACGCCGTCCTTGTACGATGTCGTCATGCCGACAAGGGCCATGCCCTGCGAGGCGTAGCGCCGGAACTCCACCGTGTGGCCGCCGCGCGCGCCGCTCACGGAAATGGTGATGTGCTGGGCGCCCGGCGTGGGGGCTGCCACATCCCATTTGCCCAGCACGCCCAGCCACCAGCAATAGTCGCGTCCGCGATAGGCGCGCGGCGGACGCGCGTGCGGACCGACCGAGAGCGTGACCCGCCGGCCCGCCCGCTGCAGCTCGTCGGCGATCTGCCCGCCTGACGAGCCCGCCCCGACGACCAGCACCGCGCCGTCCGGTAGCTGCGCGGGATTGCGGTATTCGTTCGAGTGGATCTGCACGATCCCGGCATCGCCCGGCACCAGGCCGGGAATGACCGGGTGATGGAAGGCGCCCGTCGCTACCACCACGCGATTGGCTTCGATCGCACCTTTCGAGGTCTCGACGTAAAAGCCGGGGCGCCCCACCAGCCGGCGAACCTTCCGCACCTCCACACCACAGCGGATCGGCGCCGCGATCATCCGGGCGTAGTCGACGAAGTAATCGGCGACCTTCTCCTTCGGGACGAAATCGTCGGGATGGGCGCCGGGAAATTCCATGCCGGGAAAGCGGTCGTGCCAGGCCGGGCCATTGGCGACCAGGGAGTCCATCGCTCCGAGCGCCAGCGCTCGGCGATGCGGTGCCGCTCGAGCACGAGGTGGGGGATGCCGCCTTTGCCGAGATGCTCGCTCATGGCAATGCCCGCCTGTCCGCCCCCCACAACGAGCGTATCGATTAGTTCCGGCGGCATCTTTGCGCCTTTCCCGTCAGGTTCACGAACGAAGTGCAACACCAGCTTAAGGCCAATCGGGCAACGTGCCGATGGGTGTCTGCAACCAAAGTGCCGACCGTCGCCTTGATACCTTGGGGGAACAACGCGCAAGGAGGAATTGATGTATTCACGCCTTCTCACCATCGCTCTGTTGACGGCTGGCGCCGCGCTCGCAATCGGCACCGCCACTGCCCAGACAAACCCCGGCACTTCGAACACCGGTGGGACGGCCGGCACCAGCACCGCCAGCCCGAGCCCCGGCACAACTCCCAGCGGAACCACCGCACCGTCTCCCGGCTCGGTCACCAGCGGGTCAAGTTCGACAATGGGAAGCTCCGGCATGTCGGCCTCGCCGCAGACTGCCCAGCAACCCTTCAATGCGTCGCGGTACAAGACGAAGGCCGATTGCCTGACAGCCGCGAAGGCCGTGAACGCCTCGATGACTGCCTGCAATTCCATCGCCAAGTAGCTGGCGCCAAGTAGCCGGGTGTCGGGCGGCAGCGTGCGGCTGCTGCCCGTCTCTGCAGCGCATCGCTCATTACCTGCCACTTCATCGCCATCTGCTGCGTGCCGGTCTATCTCCCGCTCGTCGTCAACCTTGAGCAGGAGGAAGTCATGTCGAACCGCACGATCCCCACCACTGGCGCCGCCGCCGACACCGTGGACGCCACCATCGCGGCCTACCTCGAAACCTGGAACGAGACCGATCCGGCCCGCCGGGCCGCCGCGATCGCGCGCGCCTGGGCCCAGTCGGGCAGCTATCGCGATCCGCTGATGACCAGCGACGGCCACGCCGGCATCGATGCGATGCTGGCCGCCGTGCAGGCCCGCTTCCCGGGCTTCGTGATCAAGCGCCTCTCGCCGGTCGATGCGCACAACGGCAGCGCGCGCTTCGCCTGGTCGCTGGGTCCGGCGTCGGGCCCGTCGGTTGTGGAAGGCGTCGATTTCTGCGCGCTGGCCCCCGATGGGAAACTTCAATCGGTGGTCGGGTTCATCGACAAGGCGCCTGCCGCCTAGGGCTTTCCCGCCTCCGCCGGCAGGCCGAGCGTGCGGCCGGGGTAGCCCGCGGCGTCGAAGTAGCGGGTCTCGCCGACGCTTTGCATCTGCAGCACCGTAACGTGTCCTTCGCCGTCCGGCGCCGAACGCACGGTCGCGGACTGCGCCTTGGGCATCGCGCCATTGGGCATCGACTCGGAGAGCACGCGGCCCAGCAGCTTGCCCTTGTCTGTGGCCTTGAGGCCCAGCAGGTGAACGATGGTCTTGCCGAAATCGGCATTGCTGGCCGGCGCCGTGTCGTCGAAGCCCTTGCGGAAGGACGGGCCGATCGCGCCCATCGTGTTGCGCGTGTCGGCGCGCGAGAAAGTGCCGTGCATGCCCTGGCCCTGGCGCAGCGGAATGTCGGCGATCTCGACGCCGCAGGTCGTGGGGTCGTCGCAGCCCGTCGAGAAGGAGCGGAAGTTGAGCACGATCGACGGCATCGGCGGCCGCGACGTGCCCTGGAAGGCGATGGCGGAGAGCGGCAAGGTCCCGGGGATCTTGCCCAGCGCATCGGCCACGAACACGCCGCTGGTATAGTCCTGCTTTGACAGCACGCCGACGATGCGGGCGGCGAGCGCCGGGTCGGGTCGGGTGAGATAGATCAGGTCGGAGCCGCCGTTGCCGACGACGACGATGCCGGGATCCTCAGGCGCACTCGCGACGATGGCGCCGATCGCCGTCGGGAAGGCGTTGGTCTCGACCGGCGACCGCTTCTCGTCGGCATTGTAGAGATTGAGGCCGAGACCGCGCGCCAGGTCGATGGCGACGAAACCCGGCGGCAACTGGCCCGGCGTCACGCCCTTGTAGGTCTGCGTGGCTGCAAAGCTCGTGGCGCTTTCCTTGGAGATCGTCGAGAAGCCGTGGTCCGACGTCAGGATCACGTCGGTCGTGCCCTCGAGGCCGAGTGCCTTCAGGCTCGCCTGGATTTGCGCGAGATTGTCGTCGGCGTTCCTGATGCCGGCGAACGAGGTCGGCCCGTTGATGCCGGGCACCAGCCGGTTGAGGCTGTCGCCCTGGTTATGCTGCGAGCCGTCGGGATCGCGGCTCCAGTAGACCAGGACGAACGGCTTGCCGCGTTCCTTGAACAGCGGCAGCACGATCTTGGTCGCGACGTCGGCCAGATAGGCCTGCTGCACCAGGTTGGCGGTCTTCGTGCCCGGCTCGATGTCGTTGCCCGCCTTGGCATTGTCGCCGCGCGGCGGTGTCTCGGCGGGAAGGCCGGCGGCCTCGAGGCGCTTCCTGATCTCGTCGGAGAGGGGAATGCCGCCGGGCCTGCCGGTCGTGTCGTCGAAGATGATGGTCTGCTGGCCGCTTCGTTCGGTGTGGTCGAAGATCAGCGTCGGGCCGAGCTTGCCCATCGCCGCGGTCGACAGGCCGGCGGTGCGGGCGAGCTTGAGGATCGTGTCCTCGTTCAGGAAGTCGCCGTCGAAGTGCCGGTCGAGGTCGCCCAGCACCGTGTCGTTCTCGATCGGCGCGACCGGCGAATTGCGCGCGCCGGCCACCGGGAAGCCGACGTAGATATTGTTGCTGAAGTCGCCGGTGTCGCCGAGATAGTGGCCGGTCGCCAGCGCCGAGGCATTGGCCGTGGTGAAGGTCGGGAACAGCGAATGCGAGTTGGAAAAGCGCACGCCGTTCTTCATCAGGGCCGCCATCGCAGGCGTGGTCCTGTCGTTCACCACGCCGGCACGCAAACCGTCGGCGACGAACAGCACGACATTGCGCCTGGCGGCCGCCGGCGGTTGCTGGGCAAAGGCGGGAATTGAAGCGGAAGCGGTCAGGACGCCCAAAAGGGCGGCGGCAAGCAACAGGCGCATCGGCTGAAATCCCCCGGACAGAGTGGCGGGGATATTAGCCCGGAACTCGGTGACGGAAATGTTTCAGCGGGGCGGGACCTTGCGTCGCGCTCGCGTGAAGTCGCGATAGGGATGGTCGTCGGGCTCGGGCGGGTACCAGTCGGCGAGATGCCGGAACAGCGCCGCCAGCGCGTGGCCGGCGAGGGCCACCAGCACGCAGTCGAAGAAGCGGTGGGCCGCCGCCATCGCCGGCCGCGCCCACGGCTTGGCCGGCAGATGGAGCAAGGCCCAGTCGGCGCCGAACGAGCCTGCCAGCGAGAGCAGCGCCACGCCGGCGCTCAGCACGATCAGGCTGATCCTGACCGAGCGGCCGAGCCGCAGCGCCTGGCCGTAGTCGAGCGGGTCTGCCGCCGAATAGGACGGCAGCACGAGGGCGAACAGGGCGGCGATCAGCGCGCAGATGATCGCCGGCACGACCAGCGGCATCACCGAGAAGGCGAAGGCTACCGCGAACAGCGCGGCGACGAAGCCCAGGAAGCGCGGCGACACGATCGAATGGCGGAGATTGTCGACCTCGTCGCAGTCGGTCGCGCCGTCGACCAGGCTCTCCTTGATCCAGCGGTCGAGCAGCATCGCGTAGATCAGCAGGAAGAGGAAATCCCAGCCCCAGTGCCCGCGCCAGTCGGCGAACAGCGCTTGCGTGTCGAGCGCCCAGGTGAGGCCGGCGGCGATGCCGGCGATCGGCAGGACGATGGTCAGGAACATGCCGAACTTGCGCACGAGGAAGGCCGCCGAATCGACCAGCAGGTAGAGAAGTGACGGCTTGTCGTCCTCGACGTCGCGTGCGGCCATCGGGCTCCTGTCGCTACAGGGTCTCGCCTACAAAGAACGCCGCGCCAAGGCGGCTCCCTGTGCCAGCGCCCGCAGTTTACCATAGGCGGTGTTCAGGGTCATGGGCGCCATGCCGCAATTCGTGCAGGCTTGCAGTCGCTCCGCATCGACGAAGCGGGTCGCCAGCTTCAGGGTGGCCGCCACCTCTTCCGGCGTCTCGATCCTGTCGGAGGCGACGTCGATGCAGCCGACCAGCACGGTCTTGGTCTTCAGCAGCTTCATCAGCTCGGGCGGCACGTGGCTCTGGCGGCATTCGAGCGAGACCTGCTGGATGCGGCTGCGGTCGAGCGCGGGGAAGGTCTGCTCGTACTGGCGCCAGCTTTCGCCCAGCGTCTCCTTCCACTTGTTGTTGGCCTCGATGCCGTAGCCGTAGCAGATGTGCACGGCGGTCGTGCACTTCAGGCCCTCGGCCGCCTTCTCCAGCGCCGGCACGCCCCAGTCGACGGTCTCGTTCAGGTAGACGTTGAAGGCGGGCTCGTCGAACTGCACGACGTCGACGCCCAGCCGCTCGAGGTCCTTCGCTTCCTGGTTCAGCAGCTCGGCGAAGGCGAAGGCCATCTTCACCCGGTCGCCGTAGTAGCCGTCGGCCAGGGTGTCGATCAGGGTCATCGGGCCGGGCAAGGTGAACTTGAGTTTGCGCGCCGTCGTCGCGCGCGCGACGCGCGCCTCGTTCTCATGCACGAACTTGCGGCGCTTCAGCGGGCCGGTGACCGTCGGGCAATCGGCGTCGTAGCGGTTGTTGCGGATGCCCATGCGGACCTTCTTGTCGAAGTCGACGCCGTCCACTTCGGCCAGGAAGCCATGCACGAAATGCTGCCGGGCCTGCTCGCCGTCGCTCACGATGTCGATGCCGGCATCTTCCTGGCGCTTGATGGCGAGCGCGGTCGCATCTTCCTTCGCGTCCTGCAGCGGCTGGCCGGTCAGGGTCCAGGGCGCCCACAGCACGTTGGGGGTGGCGAGCCACGAGGGCTTGGGCAGGCTGCCTGCCAGGGTGGTCTCGAACATGTCGTCTCCCTGTTTTGTCATCCTGAGCGAAGCGAAGGATCTCACGCTGGTTAAGGACTCGATGAAGCTGACGTGAGGTCCTTCGCTGCGCTCAGGACGACAGGAAAGCAGCGTCCGGCTCGAAATACTATCCTCCCGAAGTCGTGTAGACGGTGTTCATTGTAAGGGCCGGCTTTGCTTCCGGTGGCAGGACCTGCCCGAAGGTTCCCGGCGCGCGCCAGTGCGAGCGTGCCGAAGGCGCCGCAGCTCTCGCACACCGGGCGCCAGCTCTCGTGATGGGCGGCGCAGGACGAGCAGCGCCACGCTCTGTCGGCCGGCGCGGTTGCCGCCTTGGCGAGCCATTCGTGGATCTTCGACTGGACGGAGTGCGCCCGCTCCTCGACCTCGGCCATCAGGCGGCAGACGCGGACCGTGGGATTGGTGCCGCCCGCAGCCTGCAGGTAGCGCCGCGCCTCGCCCCACAGTCCCGCCTCGAGCGAGGCCTCTGCCAGCACCAGCTGGCTCTCGGGATCGTCGGGCTTGGCGGCCGCCAGCTTGCGCGCGACGCCGACCCGCTTCAGCGGATCGTTCTCGCCCGAGGCCTTGAGATAGAGCGCGGCAAGGTCGGGATGCGGCGCCAGCGCCCAGCCGCGCTCCAGGGTTTTCATCGCCCGCCGTGCGTCGCCGGTCTTGAGCTGTAGTTCGGCCAGCCGCAAGGTCACGGCGATGCGCTCGGGGGCCAGGCCAAACGCCTCGCGCGCCAGCGCCAGCGCCTCGCCGTCGAGCCCGTTGGCCTCGGAGGTGCGGCTGCGCTCGACCAGCAGCAGCGCCTTCAGGGTGCGGCCCTTGTTCTGGCCGATCACCTTGGTGCGCAGCCCCGCGTCGAGCGTCGCCTGCGCGTCCTTCCACGCGCCGATCTGGGCCTGCATGTCGAACAGCGAGTGCACGACCCACGGCGTCTGCGGACGGATCTTGAAGGCGCGTTCGGCATAGTCGAGCGCGCGGGCCTGGTCGCCGTCCTGCAACGACTGCGCGATCAGCCCGCGCAGGCCGAGGAAGGCCATCTGGTCGTCCTCGAGCATGGCGTCGAACGCCTTCTTCGCGCCCTCGCGGTCGCCGGCGAGTTGCGCCGCCTGCGCCGAGAGCAGCATGGTGAGTGCCGGCTCCGAGAGCAGCGCCTGGGCCTTGCGCGCGTGCTTCTGCGCTTCGGCGCCGTCGCCCGCTGCGACGGCGGCCAGCCCTTGAGTGAGCTCGCGATAGCCGCGGCGCTTGCGGCTGTCGCCCCAGCCTTCGAGCAGGGCGCCGGGCGCGCCCGCGATCGAGCGCCAGGTGAGCCACAGCGCGACCCCCGCCAGCATCAGCAGCAGCATCGCGACCAGCACGACGCCGACGCTGGTATCGACCCGCCAGCCGTGCCATTGCGCCGTCAAGGTGCCCGGCCGTTCGGCGAGCCACACCGCGCCCAGCATCACCGCGGCGGCGACTGCGAACCAGACCAGGACGCGCAGCGTGGTCTTCATCGTCTACTTCGCCGCGCCCAGCAGCGCGACCGCGTGGGCCGCCAGCTGGTCGATTGCCCGCTGGGCGGCAAGGTGCGCGTCGGCCCGCACCAGCCACGCCGACGTGGCCCTTGCGGTCTGCGGCGGCAGCGACTTCACGAGAGCCACGGCCTTGGCGATGTCGCCCGCGTTCAGCGCCGCCTCGGCGCGCGCCAGTCTGGCCTCGACCGAGTCGCCCTCGACGTCGGCGCCGGTGCGGCGCAGCGACACCAGGCCCTTCAGCTTGCCGAGCAGGCGCTGGCCGAACGAATCGTCGGCGAGGTCGTCGGCCAGGGCCGCCTTGGCGACGGCGGGGAACGAGGCTGCGAGCGAGGTGCGTCCGGCGACGCCGGCTGCCGCCAGCGGCTGCAGGCCGGCCACGAGCTCGCCGAGCTTGGGATCGTCCTTGGCGAGCGGCGCCAGCAGGCCGAGATCGGTGGCGAAGGGCAGGCCCGAATCGAGCGCGGCGCTCAGGCGGGCAGCGATTCCGATCACCGCCGAGGCGCGTGCCGCCGCAAGCGCCTTCTGCTCGCCGCTGCTGAGCGCGCTCGCGTCGGCCTTGGCCTTGGCATCGGCCTCGGTCATCGCGGTCTGGAGTTTGGCGATTTCGCCCTTGAGGGCGGCGACGTCTTTCTCGCGTATCCAGTGTCACGGCGGGGCGGCTCTCGAGGCCGGTGATCCTGCCGCGCAACTCCGCAATCGCGGGATCGCTCGTGCTGCCGCGGTCGGCCTGCGCCGCTGTCGTGGCCACCGCGCGCACGCGCTTGTCGAGATCGTCGAGGCGGATCGTGAGGTCGCGCTTGGCGGCATCCATCGCTGCCGTGTCGATCGTCGGCGCGGGCGCGGCGGCGGGCGCTGCCGGGGTGGGCGCCGGACCGCGCCACATCGAGCGCGCTTCCTCCGGCCAATAGGGCAGAGACAGAAGAGCACCGGCCAGGACGATGACCGCGGCAACCAGGCCGGTGACGAAGGCGCCGAAGACGCCCAGGCCGCGCCGGACGATCACGGGCGCGGTCGGCGGAGACTGCGGCGGCGGCAGGGAAGGCGTGTCGGTCATGGGATCGCTCATGGGCTGATGTCCTTTTACGACGGCTTCGGGCAGCCGGTCGATCTCGTCGAGCATGGCCTGGCGTGTCGGCCGGCTGGCGATCCGTACGGTGCGGAGCGGCAGCGCCTTCAGCGGTTCGGCCGCGGCGGGGCTGATGGCGATCCCGGTGACGGCGCGGCAGACATCGGCCAGGCCCGCCTCGCCGGCGAGGCGCGCAAAGGCGGCGGCGGCGCGGGCTGAGAAGAAAAGGGCGGCGTCCAGCGCCCGTGCCTGCAGGGCCGCCACGGCGGACGCCGGCAGGACGGGCGCTTCGCGCGCCTCGTAGAGCGCAAAGCGGCGGACCGCGAATCCCTCCGGCGCGGGGTCGCCCGCGACATCGACGCCCGAGACATGGACCAGCGGTCCCTTCGTGGGATCGAGCCGCTCGCCCACCAGCCGGGCGAGAGCGGCGGCGTCGCCCGAGGCGGAGACCACCGAGGTGAAGCCCAGCCCCTCGGCGGTGGAAGCGGTCGTGTCGCCCACGGCGAAGACCGGCTTGCTGCGCTGCTCGCTCGCCCCGGCGAGCGCCTGCGCGCCATTGGCGCTGGTCAGCAGCACGGCCTGGCTCGACGCGAGGGCAGCAGCGAAATCGGCCGGCGGATGCAGCATCTGCAGGGTGAACAGCGGTGCGATCACCGGCGCATGGCCCCGCTGCACGAGCGCCGCGGCGAGCGCCGTAGCCTCGCGTTCCGGCCGGGTGATCAGCACGCGCATGCGCGCTCCCTCGATTTAAGGAAGAACGCCGGTCGGCATATCGCCATCGGCGCCGGGCGCCCGGCGCCCGACGGGGCTCTCGACATATAAAATCGACATCTCGCGAGCGTAGCGTCGGCGGCGGTGATTTGCCATGGTGGGGCGATGAACGGGGAGACAAAAGAGTGAAAGAGCCGCGGCCACTGGGGTTGCTGCTCGGCCGGCGCAGCCTGCTGGCGGGCGCGGCATCGCTCGCGCCGGCGCTGGCCCTCGCTCGGCAAACACAGGCTCAGCAGCCACAGGGCCAGCCGCCGCGCCGCGCCACCGATCCCGCCGGCCCGCCGATCGTCTTCGTGCACGGCAACGGCGATCAGGCGGCGAGCTGGCTCAACAATCTGTGGCGCTTCGAGAGCAACGGCTTCAAGCGCAGCCTGCTGTTTCCCATCGATTCCGTGTTTCCCGCGCGCGCCGACGATTCGAAGGCGCAGGAATACCGCTCGTCGACCGAGGACACGATGAAGGAGCTCCAGGCCTACGTGGCGCAGGTCAAAAAGACGACCCGCCAGGCCAAGGTCGCGCTGATCGCCAGCTCGCGCGGCGGCAACACGGTGCGCAACTACCTGAAGAACGGCGGCGGCGCCTCGTCGGTCAGCCACGCCATCCTGTGCGGCACGCCCAACAAGGGCATCGTCATCTCCGACACCATGCTGGTCGGCAGCGAGTTCAACGGCGCGGCGCCCTTTCTCAAGGGCCTGAACGCGGGCCCCGACGACCTGATCGCGGGCGTGCAGATGATGGCGATCCGCTCCGACAAGAACGACAAGTACTCGCAGCCCGACGCCCGCTTCGTGGGCTTTCCCGGCAAGCCCACGGGCGTGAGCTACGACGCCTCGGAGTTGCGCGGCGCCAGGAACGTGATCATCGATTCGCTCGACCACCGCGAGACGGCGTTCCACAAGCTGGCCTTCGCCGCGCAGTTCGAGTTCATCACCGGCAAGCCGCCGGCCACGCTGTTCATCGCCCAGGAGCCGTTGCCGGTGCTGAACGGCAAGGTGACCGGCCTGTCGCCCGACGGCACCTACTCGAACCTGCCGGTGGGCGGCGCCGAGGTCGAGATCTATGAGGTCGATCCGCGCACCGGCGAGCGCAAGAGCGGCACGCCCGTGCACAAGAAGACGACCGGCGCCGACGGCCAATGGGGTCCCTATATCGGCCATTCCGACGCGAGCTACGAATTCGTGGCTGCCGTGCCCGGCCAGCCGGTCACCCACACCTATCGCTCGCCGTTCCTGCGCGGCTGCGACTACCTCGATCTTCGGCCGCAGCCCTTCGCCAAGGGCGACGACCAGGCCGGCGCGGTGGTGGTGATGAGCCGCCCGCGCGGCTATTTCGGCGTCGGCCGCGACAAGTTCTCGCTCGACGGCAAGGTGCCGCCCGGCATCAACGACGGCGTGCCCGGCGCCGCCAGCGGCCGTCTCGCCTTCGACGCCGCGGCGCGCACGGTGATGGCGGTGTTCAACACCGAGACGATCGCCGCCCGCACCTGGCCGGTGAAGGAAAACCACATCGCCGTCGTCGAGTTTACCGGCTGACTCTTTGCTGGGAGCGCGCCACCGTGGCGGAGGTTACTCCGCCGAGAGTGGCGCTTATACGGTGGCGCAACACGAAGAAAGAATTGCATGGAGCCTGCCCCGAGGGCTTCCGAGGGGCGCGGCCATGATCCTTTCCAGCGCCCAACAATCCTGTCGTCCTGAGTCGGCGCATTCACATGCGCCTTAAGCGAAGGACCTCGCAGGAGATGCACCGAGTACGTTGCGAATGCGAGATCCTTCGCTTCCCTCAGGATGACAAGACGCGCCATTTCGGCGAATTCACATTCGCCTTTAGTGGCGCGCTCCCAGCGATGAGTCTTACTTCTCGTATGTGTACTTGAAGTCGCAGTGGCTGGCGCCCTGCATGATCGTCTGCGACCGGTCGAGCTTCAGCTTCGGGTCGTAGCCTTCGCAGAAGGCGCCGTCGCGGTTGCACGACAGCAGCGCACCGATCTCGCCCAGCCCCATCGCCTTGTAGGTCTCGGCATAGCGGCAGCGCACGACGTTGAAAGTGAAGCTGGTGTCGGTCTGCTCCTTGATCTCGATCTCGAGCGCCCCGCCCTTGGTCCACAGCGGCATCACGTCCTGGAAGGCCTTGAGCGAAGTCCCGCCGGGCGCGGCGGCGGCAAACTGGCGGGCCTGTTCGATCGCCGAGCGTCGCACCGATTCGGCGATCATCTGCCGGGCGACGGCTTCGCCGTGACTGGCCTTCAGCGTCTCGTAGACTTCTTTCAGAATCTCGGCCTCGATCGTTCTCTTTTCGAGCATCGACAAGGCTTCTGGATGAGGAGATTGCTTCATATCGCCCCCACAAGCTCACGTTGAACAGCAAATGCAGTCTATCGGCAATCCGGGCGCTCTGCGACAGGTTGCCGGTTCGCCAGAATGCACGCTAGGATAGATCTGTCCGGGGGGACGGGGATGATCTTAAATTGCAATCGGCATCGGGTGATGCTTGTGCTGCTGGCGTTCGGTCTCGCAGGCTGCGCGAGCCGCGGGAATGAGGTGTTGAAGGGGCAGGATCCCTCAACGATCAATCTGACAATCGTCGATGGGCAGACCACTCGCGATGAAGTGCAGAAGATCTACGGCGCTCCCGGACAAACCACCTTCTTGAGCGAGAAAAACGAAGTCTGGACATATCGCTGGGCGCGCGCGACGGCGCAGGGCCAGAATTTCATTCCCATCGTCGGCGCTTTCGTGCGCGGCTACGACGTGAGGAAAAAGGAACTCGTCATCGTCTTCAATGAACGCAACGTCGTGGCTCGTCACACCATGACCGACAACAACAATTCGATCAAAACCGGCTTGATCGACAAGGGTCCCGCCGATCCCTTGAGCGCCGGTACCGTGAGTGCTCCGACGCCGCCGCCTTTGGCCAAGTCGCCGTCCTCGCCCTCGGCCCCCGCGTCCAAGCCCGTGACTGCGTCAGGGTCGACTGGATCGCCCGGCGCCGCTGCACCGGCCGATACCGTCACCGGACTCAGTCGCTCTCGCCTGTAGGGCAAGCACGATGTCATGGCGGTCGCTTGCAATAGCGTGCGCTGCCTTGTCGAGCGCGTCTTTGGCTCACGCTCAAGCGCCAGCGGTCGGAACCAAGATCGGCAACATGATCGAACTCGGCGAGCACAGCGTGCCGCTGCCGCGCGGCATATGGACCGTCGTTTCGGTGGAAAACGGGTCGTCGAACAGGCAGCTTCCTATCGCGCGCGTCTACCTTGCCGAGCTCGAGAATGGAAAGCTGTGGCGCTGGCTCTATATCAAGACGAATACCGAATACACCGCTGAAAAATGGGGTCGGAACAAGGACATCTGCGATCGCAAGAATGTGCAGTTCAGCTATTCGGACGCGTCTTACAACCCGAACGAAGCGGAGTGCTGGATCGTCAGTCATTGGGGTCAATCGCTCGGAGACAACCCGACGCAAGCTGCAATTGATTTCTATCGATGGAGCGATTCGCTTGGACGGCCAAACACATCGGTCGGAACCGCCTACTTCTTCGTCAAGCGGGGCGAGTTCCTCCAGGTCGAGTACAATATCAATCCCGTGCTCGCCGGCTTCCCCGACACGCCGACGGCAGTGTGGCGTGGCAATCCGTGGCACGTCGATGTCGCCAACAAGGACCCGAACAAGCTCGCTTCCATGCGCGAAGTGAAGGCGGCGGGCGAGTCGTACTTCGAGCGACTGCGAACCGTCCTGCATTGAGACTAGGGCAAAGAGGGACCGTATTCTTGACATTGCGTCTGTTGGGTGAAGTTTCCGGCCAGTTCCCCAAGGCCCCGAATCCGAGAGCGAGAAGTGCAAGATCAATGCCCTCGGCAATACTCATGAGCGCGCTTGTGCTCTTGGGCGGATGCGTCACGGGTCAGGAATTGCCGGGCACGATCGCGGCCGCAGCGCCCGACAGCGGCTGCACGCGCCTGACCGAGGATCGGCGCAAGCTCGCTGTTAAAATCGATGAGCTCGAGAGTGGCAGGGCCGCTCCGGGGACGTTCACCAGTGCTCTCATGACGATCGGCATGCTCAATGCGCGCGCCTATCAAATGGACGCGATGCGCGGTCGCATGGAAAAGGACCGCACGGAACTGCTTGCCGACATGCGGGCCCAGCAAAACACATTGAACCAGCAGATCGACGACAGCCGATGCACGGCGGCGTCCCGCGCCAGCGCCGGCACCATCAAGGCGACGGAGAGCGCCCAATATGACGGCAGTTATTCCGGAAAGGGGAGCACCGAGAGCTGGTGCACGCAGCCGGTGATGACGTTGAAGCTTCAGTCCGAGCGCGTGAACGGCATGTTACGCACCCCGAGCGAGACCTATCAGGTCGAGGGCAAGCTCTACGACGGCGGCGAGTTGTCCTTGTCGTTCAAGCGGCCCGGCTCCCAGCAATTCACCGACGACTTCGACGGCAGCCTGAAGGACGGCGTTCTGTCCCTGACGGCAAACCTCGATCGCTCACCCCAGGCGTGCGTCTACCGCTTCGCCATCAGGCAGGGAGACGTCGTCGAGCCGGACACCAAGCCCGCCGCCCCTGCGCGGCTGCCGACCGGATCGAAGACCAATCGGCGCACGTGATCGTTATGACCTTGGTACCAGCCCTTGACATCATGCCTGCCGGATGAAATATCCGCCCGCAATGACCACGTTCGCCACCCTTCCGTCGCGACGCCGCCGCTTGCAAAAGCGGTTCGAAGACGCGCGCGTTTAACAAACGCGCCGTACCGTGAAGCCGCTGGAAAGAATGCGCGGCTTCCCAATCCACCTTCTTCTCCAGTCGGCCAAGTCCCCAAGGCCCTGAATCCGAGAGAGAAGTCCCCATGACCAGCAATACGACCACCAGCAACAAGACCAGGATCTTCATCGACGGCCAGCACGGCACCACCGGCCTGCAGATCGTCGACCGGCTCAAGGACCGGCCCGACATCGAGCTGCTCGAGCTGCCGATGGCCGACCGCAAGGACCTGGGCAAGCGCGCCGATTTGGCCAAGGCGTCCGACATCACCGTGCTCTGCCTGCCCGACGCGGCGGCCAAGGAGCTGGTGGCGGCGATCGGTAACGCCGACACCGTCGTGATTGACGCCTCGACCGCGCATCGCGTGGCCGACGGCTGGACCTACGGCTTTCCCGAGATGGCCAAGGGCCATCGCCAGAAGCTGCTCGACTCCAACCGGATCAGCAATCCCGGCTGCTATCCCACGGGCGCGATCGCGCTCCTCCGGCCGCTGGTCGACGCCGGAATCGTGCGCGCCGACTCCACGCCCGCCGTGTTCGGCGTGTCGGGCTACACCGGCGGCGGCAAGGAGCTGATCGCCGTCCACGAGCAGCCTGGCGTCGAGCCGTTCGGCCTCTACGGGCTCGAGCTCACGCACAAGCACGTGCCCGAGATGAAGAAGTATTCCGGCCTCACGCGCATGCCTCTGTTCGTGCCCTCGGTCGGCCACTATGCCCAGGGTATGCTGATCACCGTGCCGATCACGCGCGACATCACCACGAAGCAGGTGACGGCCAGGGACGTGCACCAGGTGCTGAGCGACTATTATGCCGGCGAGACCTTCGTGCCGGTGCGGCCGCTCGCCGACCGCAAGTGGCTGGAGCGCGACCGCTTCCTGCGCGCCGACCGGCTGATCGACACCAACACGATGGAACTCGCGGTCTACGGCAACGATGCCGAAGGAAACGTGCTCGCCGTCGCATCGCTCGACAATCTCGGCAAGGGTGCGTCGGGCGCGGCGGTGCAGGTGATCAACCTCAAGACCGGCGTCGCCGAAACGACCGGCCTCGCCGTCGCGTAAATTCCATGGTCACGATGCGACAGGCGACGGTCGCCGATGCGGCCGCCGTCCGCGCGCTGACGCGCGAGGCCTATCACAAGTGGGTCGCGGTCACCGGCCGCGAGCCGCTGCCGATGCGGGTCGACTATGCCGAGGCGCTGCAGGAGCATCGCTTCGATCTGCTTTACGACGGCGACACGCTCGCCGCCCTGATCGAGACCGCCCTCGAACCGGACGGCCAGAAGCCCGAGCATTTGATGATCGTGAATGTGGCCGTAGCGCCTTCCTTCCAGAAGCGCGGCTTTGGCCGCCGGCTGATGGCGCATGCCGAGACGATCGCGGCCGAGGCCGGCCTCGCCACGATCCTGCTCTACACCAACAGCCTGATGGCGGAGAACATCGCGCTCTACCGGCGGCTGGGCTATCGCATAGATCGTGAACAGCCGTTCGGCACCAGCATCCAGGTCTACATGAGCAAAAGCCTCACAGGCGGCAGCGCCCGCAAAGGCTGACGTTCAGTACAGCGCACCTGGCCTTTCCTCCCCATTCATATGGCTATCGGATTCACACATTTTGAAGTCCGAGAGTTGCGCCGTATTTGATGGCTCGGAACTCGCTGAGGCCGATGCGCATGACCTTTGGCCCCGGCTTTCCGTAGTATCCTGTCCAGCCGCCGAGGCGGGCGATGACCCAAGCGGCGAAGGCCAGGCTGCCTTTTGGATGTGGATTGCGCTGCCGTTCCGTCTTGCCGGCGAGCTTGGCGGAGACTGCTTCGATGATGGGCTGGTCGTCGGGATCGAAGCTGTCGGTCAAGCGCTGGTCGGTGTTGTCGTCGCGGGCCTGCACGAGCTGCTTGATGGTGACAGCGGCGACAGTCGCGGCCGCGACCAGCTTGATCATGGCTTGCGGCTCGCCGATGTCGGCGGCCTCGATATCGAAGCCTGCGGTCTTGAGGGTGCGGAAGAACTCTTCGATCGTCCAGCGCTGGCGATACAGATCGATGATGCGGCGCGCTTGGCCGAGGTCGCCGACAGGGTGGGTCGTCAACAGACGCCAGTGGATGGGCTCGCCGTCAGCTGGCGTCGATGTCTCGCGCACATCGACCAGCGTCAGGGCGACTTTCTCGGGCAAGGCCGGATCGGCACCGTGCAGCGGCCGGCGCAAGACCACCGGCGCAAAGCGTGCCGCCAGTTCGGCGTTGCGCGAGCGCCGTCCGGGTGCCGCCGGGAGGGTGACCTCGTAGCGACCTTGCTCCGGCTGGCTGTCGATCAACGAGAACAACAGCCCGTCATCGCTTGCTTGCGACCCTGCGATCCGCCGGTTCTGGCAGGCTCGCACGATCAAAGCCACGTTAGAGGGGCAGCGCACGAACAGCTCGTAAAAGTCGCTCTCGCGGTCCGATACAAGCGTGATGCTGGAAGCAGCCTCCAGCACCTTCCCGGCCCGTTGCGCGCCGTCGAGCCAGCGTTGCGATTCCTTGGCCGCCGTCGACCGCTTGCGGCGGGCGGCAACACGACCAGCCGGCCTGTTCCATACCTCCATCGACACCAGCCCCAGAAGAGCCCCCGTGCCCGCCTCGACCGCCAGCACCGGATGCAGCAGCAAGCCACCCACCGCGCCACCCTTGCCAACTGGACCGTAACCCGCCGCTCGAGCGCGCCGGCCTCCCAGCGCAAGCTCGCTCGTATCCTGGATCGCCACAACCTCGCGGCCGGACACCCGCCGACCCGTCAGCCGCCCGGCATGCTCCGACATCTCCGACACCGTCACCGAAGGATTGCGCAGCAGCCGCGTGAACTGCATCTCCCGCGCCCGCGTGCCGCCCAGCCGACGGATACAAGAGCCCGGCCGCGCCACCAGCGCTGCATGCAAGCACACCCCCCTTTTTCCAGCCGAAGGTCGCCAAAAAGGCCCAGCCCGTATTCGATCCCCGACATCGAAAGCTCCATCGCTTGTGACGGAACTCATCGAATCGACCTTCCGGGCGGCGCGCAACAAAAGATGTGTGAACGCGATAGCCATTCATATGGGGAGGTGGCGCCGTCATACGGCGTCGGAGGGGTCAGAGCTTTCGGTTCGCGACGTATGACCCCTCCGCCGCGTCAGACGCGGCACCTCCCCATATGAATGGGGAGGAGAAGCTTCGCGGAGCGACGGAAAAGTTTAACGTTCAGGCGTAAGGTTGCGGCCATGGCGGACCGTGATCCCGAGAAGGCCCGACGCGCGCCGTTGCTTGGCCTCGCGCCGGCAGGATGGCACGCCCGCGGATTCGCCCCCAACCTTTACGACCTCGCGATCTTCATCCTGATCGCCGCGGCCTTCGTGCTGGCCGCCCACGGCGCCCGCCAGATCGCCGCTCCCGCCGAGCGCCTGGTCAGCCAGCCGATCGTGCCTCGAGGCGGCCAATCTGCCGGAATATGCGCTGCGCACCACCTTGCGCATGTTCGCGGCGATCCTCTGCTCGCTGCTCTTCACCTTCGTCGTGGCGACGCTCGCCGCCAAGAGCCGCCGGGCCGAGCTGGTGATCGTGCCGGCGCTCGACATCCTGCAGTCGGTGCCGGTGCTGGGCTTCCTCACCTTCACCGTCTCCTATTTCCTGCGCCTGTTCCCGGGCAGCGAGCTGGGCGCGGAGTGCGCGGCGATCTTCGCCATCTTCACCAGCCAGGCCTGGAACATGGCGTTCAGCTTCTACCAATCGCTGCGCACGATCCCGCGCGACCTCGACGAGGTCAGCCGCCATTTCGGCCTCTCGCCATGGCTCAAGTTCTGGCGGCTCGAGGCGCCGTTCGCCGCGCCGGGCCTGATCTGGAACACCATGATGTCGATGTCGGGCGGCTGGTTCTTCGTCGTGGCGTCGGAGGCGATCACGGTCGGCGACACCACGCTCAAGCTGCCGGGCATCGGCTCGTGGCTGGCGGTGGCGATCGACGCCAAGGACCTGCGCGCGGTCCTGCTGGCGGTCGCCACCATGGCCGTCGTCATCCTGGCCTACGACCAGCTGGTCTTCCGGCCGATCGTGGCCTGGGCCGACAAGTTCCGCTTCGAGCAGACCGCCGCCCAGCAGCGTCCGCAGTCGTGGGTCTACGATCTGTGGCGGCAGAGCCGGGTGGTCCGCCGGATGACGTCCCTGAGCGGCTGGCTGAACGAACGGATCTCGGGCCTGCTCCATCGCGCCGCGGCGCGCAGGGCGCATCGCGGGGTCCTCGCGTCGCCGGCCGCCGCGCGCGCCGGGGACATCGTGTGGAATGTCGGCGTGGCGGCGCTCGCGGCCTATGCGCTGTGGCGCATCGCGCTGTTCACCGATCGCTCGCTCAGCCTCGAGGATGTCGCGACGGCCTTTCGCCTCGGCCTCTACACGCTGATCCGCGTGCTCGTCCTGATCGCGCTTGCCAGCGCGGTGTGGGTGCCGATCGGCGTCTGGATCGGCCTGCGCCCGTGGGCGTCGACGCGGGTGCAGCCGGTGGCGCAATTCCTGGCGGCCTTCCCGGCCAACGTGCTGTTCCCGATCGCCGTCGTGCTGATCGTCGCGTTCCATCTCGACCCCGACATCTGGCTCAGCCCGCTGATGGTGCTGGGCACGCAGTGGTACATCCTGTTCAACGTCATCGCCGGCGCTTCGGCCTTCCCGACCGATCTGCGCGAGGCCTCGACCCTGTTCCGCCTGCGCACCTGGCAGTGGTGGCGCAAGGTCATCCTGCCCGGGATCCTGCCCTACTACGTGACCGGCGCGCTCACCGCGGCGGGCGGCTCATGGAACGCCAGCATCGTGGCCGAGGTCGCGAGCTGGGGCGACACCAGGCTGCGGGCGGCGGGGCTGGGCGCCTATATCGCCGATGCCACCGCGGCGGGCGACTATGCCCGCGTGGTGCTGGGCATCGCCGTCATGGCGGTCATGGTCGTCGCCTGCAATCACCTGATCTGGCGGCCGCTCTATCGCCTGGCCGAACGCCGCTTCCGACTGGATTGAAGAGGGCCTCATGGAACCGAAGAGCATGGATACACGGACAAACGATCCTCTCGTGGTCGTCGATCACGTGCGCCAGAGCTACGCCAGGGGCACGGGCGACAGCGTGATGGTGCTCGACGACATGAACCTCGTGCTGCGCGACAACGAGATCGTCTCGCTGCTCGGCCGCTCGGGCTGCGGCAAGTCCTCGCTGCTGCGAATCATCGCCGGCCTGATGCCGCCCTCCGGCGGGCGGGTGACGATCGGCGGCCGGCAGGTCGACGGGCCGGCGCCCGAAGTGGCCATGGTGTTCCAGACCTTCGCGCTGTTCCCGTGGCTTTCGGTGCTCGAGAATGTCGAGATCGGGCTCGAGGCCCAGAGGGTGGCGCCGGCCGAGCGACACCGGCTGGCGCTCGCGGCGATCGATCTGATCGGCCTCGACGGCTACGAGAGCGCCTATCCCAAGGAGCTCTCGGGCGGCATGCGCCAGCGGGTCGGCATGGCGCGCGCGCTGGTCGTGCATCCCAAGCTGTTGCTGATGGACGAGGCCTTCTCCGCCCTCGACGTGCTGACCGCGGAGACGCTGCGCACCGACCTGCTCGACCTGTGGCACGAGGGGCGCATGCCGATCTCCTCGATCCTGCTGGTGACCCACAATATCGAGGAGGCGGTGCTGATGAGCGACCGCATCCTGGTCCTCGCTTCCAATCCCGGCCGCATCACCGCGGAGATTCCCGTCGCCCTGCCGCAGCCGCGCAACCGGCTCGATCCGGCGTTCCGCGCGCTGGTCGACGACATCTATGCGCGCATGACGGCGCGCCCGGCGGGCAAGGCCGCGGCGGCGACCGGCGCCTTTCCCGGCACCGGCATCTCGATGCTGCTGCCGAGGGTGTCGCCCAACCTGCTGGCCGGTCTGATGGAAACGGTGGCGGCCCCGCCGTTCAGGGGCCACGCCGACCTGCCGCTGCTGGCGGAGCCGCTGCGCATGGAGATCGACGATCTCTTCCCGGTGGCCGAGAGCCTGCAGCTCCTGCGCTTCGCCGAAGTGGCCGAAGGCGATATCCGCCTGACCGAGGCGGGCAGCCGGTTCGTGCAGCTCGATCCGGACGGCCGCAAGAAACTGTTCGCCCAGCATGTGCTGGCCTATGTGCCGCTGGCCGGCCACATCAGGCGCGTGCTCGACGAGCGCGGCCAGCACGCCGCTCCCGCCAGCCGCTTCCGCGACGAGCTGGAAGATCACATGTCGGAGGAGTTCGCCGACCAGACCTTGCGCGCCGTGACATCGTGGGGCCGCTACGGCGAGGCCTTCGCCTACGATGAGGCCAGCGGCGTGTTCAGCCTCGACAATCCGTAGCAGCGATGCGCCCTCCCCAGCATGAGGCAACCTCACCCTGAGGAGCGCCGCGCAGCGGCGCGTCTCGAAGGGTGGGCCTCAAACGAGGTGCGGGTTGCCCATGCTTCGAGACGGGCGCTACGCGCCCTCCTCAGCATGAGGTTGGTGATGGTAGCGGCGATGTGCATTTCGAGGATTTGATTTACACCGTGGGCCTCAGACGAGGTGCGGGTTGCCCATGCTTCGAGACGGGCGCTGCGCGCCCTCCTCAGCATGAGGTTAGTGATGGTAGCGGCGATGTGCATTTCGAGGATTTGATTTACACCGACAACCTCACCCTGAGGAGCGCCGCGCAGCGGCGCGTCTCGAAGGGTGGGCCTCGGACGAGGTGCGGGTTGCCCATGCTTCGAGACGGGCGCTGCGCGCCTTCCTCAGCATGAGGTTGGTGATGGTAGCGGCGATGTGCACTTCGAAGATTTGATTTACATCGACAACCTCACCCTGAGGAGCGCCGCGCAGCGGCGCGTCTCGAAGGGTGGGCCTCGGACAAGGTGCGTGTTGCCCATGCTTCGAGACGGGCGCTACGCGCCCTCCTCAGCATGAGGTTGGTGATGGTAGCGGCGATGTGCACTTCGAAGATTTGATTTACATCGACAACCTCACCCTGAGGAGCGCCGCGCAAGCGGCGCGTCTCGAAGGGTGGGCCTCAGACGAGGTGCGGGTTGCCAACGCTTCGAGACGGGCGCTGCGCGCCCTCCTCAGCATGAGGCAACCTCGCCCGATGGCCGAGAATATCTCATTCCGGCAAAAGCGTATCTATCTCATTGAACGGTAACAATAATTCGGCACAAGGCCGCCGCTCATTTTGGGTACGGCGACGTCACAAAAATGTGGCTGACGCGGACGTCATTTATCTTGGCTTTCAGTCCATTTGCACGTACTGACCCTGCAGGGGTGTGCGCTTGGCTAGGTGTGGTCCATGTGTGCGCAACCTCTTCTCGAACGTGATCGCGATCTCTGCCGTCTCGCGGCGGCGCTGGAACAGGCGTCGGCGGGACACGGCCATATCGTCCTGGTGAGCGGCGAGGCCGGCATCGGCAAGACGACGTTCGTCGAGCATTTCATGGCGGCAAGTGCCGCGAGCGCGCGCGTCCTCGCCGGCCACTGCGATCCGCTGTCGACGCCGACGCCGCTCGGACCTCTCTACGACATCGCCCGCCAGACCGGCGGCCGATCTGCTCGGCCAGCTCGAGAACGCAGGCGCCGCGCGCGGCGATCTTCTCCTCGCTGCTGGCACAGCTCAGCGTCGGCGAGCAGACCGCGCTGGTCGTCATCGAGGACATCCATTGGGCCGACGAGGCGACGCTCGACCTCGTGAAGTATCTCGGCCGGCGCATCGCCTCGACGAAGATCCTGGTCGTGCTCACCTGTCGCGACGATGAACTCGCCGGCCAGCCGTCGTTGCGCCTGCTGCTGGGCGATCTCGCGGTCTCCCGAGGCGACCTTGCGCATCGAGCTGCCGCGCCTGTCGAAGGACGCGGTGCGCCTGCTGATCGCCGGACGCCCGGTCGACGCCTGCGCGCTGCACCGCCAGACCTCGGGCAATCCGTTCTACGTGACCGAAGTGCTGTCGAGCGCGAGCGGCGGGCTGCCGGCGCACGGTGCGCGACGCGGTGCTGGCGCGCGCATCGCGCCTGTCCCCGTCGGGCCAGGCGGTGCTCGACGCCGCGGCGGTGATCGGCAGCCGCATCGATCCCGCCATGGTCGAGCGTGTGCTGGGCTCGGCCGCTCACGGGCTGTCGGAGTGCATCGGCGTCGGTGTCCTCGAAGCCGATGGCGACAATGTCGCCTTCCGCCACGAGCTGGCGCGCGACGCCGTGCTCGGCAACATCGATCCGGCGCGCCGGCGCGATCTCAACCGCCTGGCGCTCGAAGCACTCGGGAACAGCGGCAGCCGGCGCACCGATCTCGCCCTGCTGGTGCAGTACGCCGCCGGGGCAGGCGACGCGGGCGCGGTGCTGGAATATGGCGTGCCGGCGGCGCGCGCGGCCGCAGCCGTCGGCGCGCATCGGCAGGCGGCGGCGCACTATGCGCGGGTCATGGCTCATGCCGGCGATCGGCCGGCGGCGGAGCGTGCCGGCTATTGCGAGGCCTATGCCGAGGAATGCGCCATCGTCGACGAATTGCCCGAGGCCGAACGCGGGCGTGCGTCTGGCGCTCGACCTGTGGCGCGAGGCGGGCGACCGGCTGAAGGAAGGCGAGAACCTCGCCGAACTCGCCTGGCCGCTGGTGCGCGGCGGCCGCAACGCCGATGCCGAGGAGACCAGCCGCGCCGCGATCGAGGTGCTGGAGACGCTGCCGCCGTCGCGCCAGCTCGCCAACGCCTATCGCATCAAGGCCCATCTCACGATGCTCGACCGCGATTGTCCGGCGGCCGTGCGGCTCGGCCAGCAGGCGATCGCGCTGGCCGAACGCTTCGACGACAAGGTCACCATCGCTGCGGCCGAGAACGTCATCGGCTCGGCGCTGCTGGTGAGCGGCGAGGAAGGCGAGGGGATGGCCCATCTCCAGCGCAGCATCGCGCTCGGACACGACGGCAGGTCTCGATACCGTGGTCGGCAACGGCCACATGAACATCGGCGCGTCGTGGGGCGAGCAGTACCGCCTGGCCGAGGCCGAGCGCCACATCGCCGAAGGCATCGCCTACACGACCGAGCGCGACCTCGACTATGCCAACCACTACATGCACGCCTGGCTGGCGCTGGTGCGGCTCTACCAGGGCCGCTGGAGCGAGGCGGCCGAGATCGCGACCGGCCTGCTCGCGCGGCCGAACCTGTCGGTGATCAGCCGCATCATGGCGCTGGTGGCGCTCGGCCGCGTGCGTGCGCGGCGTGGCGATGCCGACGCGGACGCCGGTGCTCGACGAGGCGCTCGAGCTGGCGATGCAGACGGGCACGCTGCAGCGGCTGGCGCCGGTGCGGGCCGCGCGCGCCGAAGCCGCGTGGCTGGCGGGCGACCGGCCGCGCGCCGCGGCGGAGGCGGCGGCGGCCTGTCCGATCTTGCGACCCAGCACTGCCATCGCTGGTTCACCGGCGAGCTGGTGCTGTGGCGCAGGCTGGGCGGCGAGGCGATCGCGGCGCCGACGTGGGCTGGCGCCGCCGTTCCTGTTGCAGCCAGGGGCGACTGGCGGCGCGCGGCGCGGCCGAATGGCAGAATCTCGGCTGCGTCTACGAGCAGGCGCGCGCGCTGGCCGACGGCGATCCGCGCGGCCCAGATCGCCGCGCTCGAGATCTTCATGCGCCTGGGCGCGGCGCCGGCCGCCGCGGCTGCTGCGCCAGCGCATGCGCGGCGCCGGCATGCGCCAGATCCCGCGCGGGCCGCGGGAGGCACGCGCAGAACCCGTTCGGCCTCACCACCCGCGAGCTGCAGATCCTGGACTGCCTGTCGCTCGGTCTCACCAACAGCGGCATCGGCGCCAAGCTGCATGTCTCGCCCAAGACGGTCGACCATCACGTGTCGTCGGTGCTGTCCAAGCTCGGCGCCGCCTCGCGCGGCGAGGCCGCGCGCATCGCCCTCGCCGAGCATCTGGTCGCGCGATCAGGAGCCGCAGAGAAACAGGAGCCGCAAAATAGGGAGGGTGAACCCTAAAATTGGGGAGCACCCGCCGATGCGCGCAGGGCCGCGTGCATAGGTTCCGCCTTGCTGCACTGCAGTAGGAAAGGTCGAACCATGTACGTTGGAAGTTGTTTTTGCGGCGCCGTGACCCTCGAAGTCACGGGTGAGCCCGAGGCGATGGGCTACTGCCACTGCCGGTCCTGCCGCTCGTGGTCGGGCGGGCCGGTCAACGCCTTCAGCCTGTGGAAGCCGGACGGCGGTGAAGGTCACGTCGGGCGAGCGCCAGCGTCGCCACGTTCAAGAAGACGCCGCTCAGCGAGCGCAAGTACTGCTCCAAGTGCGGCGGCCACCTGATGACCAACCATCCGCCGCTCGGCCTGGTCGACGTGTTCGCCGCCACCCTGCCGACGCTCGCGCTTCGCGCCCGGCGTCCACGTCAACTACGCCGAGACCGTGCTGCCGATGAAGGACGGCCTGCCCAAGCTCAAGGACTTCCCCAAGGAGTTCGGCGGCTCGGGCGAGGCCATCGCGGAGTAGCACTGCCTCTTCCGTCTTGAGCCTCTCCTCCGTGCGCGGGCGGCGCCTCCCAATCCCTGACGCCCCGACGGTCCCCACCTCTCCGCCTGTCCCCAGACGACGGGGGAGAGGAGTCCCTCTTTTCGGAGACCCCAGATGACCCACGACTCCACCCAGGTGGCGGCGGCGGCCCGTCATGCCCGAGCCCGCGCGATCGGCCAGTGCCTTGTCGCGCTCTGCAGCGGCCTGATGGCGATGCTGCGCACGCGGCCCTTGTTTCATGAAGACCGGACGCTCGAGCGCGACCGGCAGCTGTGGTGATGCCAGGCTTGCTGCTTCGTGACTCGCTTCCGCGGCAATGAATGCATCGTCGTTGTTACGAAAACCATTGTCATCCCGAGTCGGCGCATTCACATGCGCCTTGAGCGAGGGATCCTTAACTTCGACGGCAAGGATCCCTCGCTTAAGGCGCATGTGAATGCGCCAACTCGGGATGACAACATTGCTGGTCGAGCCACTCAAACTCATGGCCGCGCGCAGCGTAGTCTTGAACTCGAGCGCCACTGGAGTGGCGCGCCCCCGGCAATGACATTCGGTTTAGAACTTGCCGGCGAAGCCGCAGCCGAGGCGCATCGACATGGTGGTCATGGTCCGTGACTTCACATTGCCCGAGATCGTCGACTGATTGCCGTTGCGCGTCGTGAATTCGCCGGAGAAGTTGCCGCCGCTGTCGAGCGGAAGTTCGTGCCAGGTCGCGGACTGCACCTCGATCTTGTCGGCGTAGATGCGAATGGCCATGCGCATGGTCTTCAAGCACCCCATTGTTCCTTCGGTGTTGGTGACCTCGAATTGCTTTTCTTCCAGCAGTTTGCCGGCCACCGCGGGCGGTGTGGGCGCTGGCGTGGCCGCGGGCGTTGGAGTGGGCGAGGGCGTTGCCGCCGCCTTGGCCTTTTCCTCCTCGGCCTTCTTCTTTGCTTCTTCTTCGGCTTTCTTCTTGTCGTCCTCGATCTTCTTCTGCTCGTCGTCGTGCTTCTGGATCGCGGCGGCGCCGTCCTTCAGCAGCGCCTGTTGCTGGGCGGCCGTGAGGAAGCCGGTCGGCGGCTGATTGCGCGCCTTCTGCCAGGCCGCGATCATCTCGCGGCTGCGCGGACCGAAGGTGCCGTCGACGCCGCGGGTGTCGAAGCCCAATGCCGTCAGGGCCACCTGCAGGCGCTGGCGGTCCGGTGTGGCGAGCCTCAGGCCGGCCTCTGCCGTCTCCGCGGCTTTTTTCTCTGCCGCGGTGTCGGCCAGCGTCTTGGCCGCGGCTGCCTCGTCGGTCTGGCGTTTGGCTTCGGCCTCGGCGGCTGCCTTCTTCTTCGCATCGTCCTCGGCTTGCCGGGCGGCGTCGGCCTGCGCCTTGGCGGCGGCCGCGTCGGCCTGGCGTTTGGCGTCGGCTTCGGCGGCTGCCTTCTTCTTCGCATCGTCCTCGGCTTGCCGGGCGGTGGCGGCCTCTGCCTCTGCTTGCTGTTGCCGGACTCGCGCCGCAGTGTCGTCGACAGGTGGCGTCTGCACGGGCGCCGGGGCCGGTGCCGTCGCGGCAACGTCGGTCATTCGACGGGGCTTGTCCGTCGTCTGGAAGATGCCTTTGCCGAAGTAACCGCCGGCCCCGAGCAGGATGAGGCCAACGATGATGGCGCGCCGCAGGGGACTCCGCTTGCGTCGCGGGGCGCGCTCTTCCGGCTGCTGTTCCGGCTCCGGGCCCGGTCGGGATTGCGCGCGCGGCATCACGATCGTCGCGGCCGCCTCGGCGCGAGGCCTCCCCTCGTGCATCGTCGCTCGCCATTCGGCGATGCTCTGCGGTCGGTTCGCGGCGCGCACTGCCATGCCGGCGTCGATCGCCGCCAGCAACGCGTAGGGAAAGCCCGCCGGCATCAGCCGGGTCAGCGGCTGGTATTCGTCGTCGAGGATGCGCTCGATGGCGCTGGGCGGCGCGCTGCCGGTGATCGCATGATAGAGCGTGGCCGACAGGCCGTAGATGTCGGTCCACGGCCCCTGTTTGGCCGAGCTGAACTGCTCGGCGGCGGCGTAGCCCGGCGTGAAGATCGCGGTCATGGCCGCGGTGCGTCCGGCAATGGCGGCACGCGAGGCGCCGAAGTCGATCAGGGTCGGCCGGTTCTCGCCATCGACCAGGATATTGGCGGGCTTGATGTCGCGATGCAGGAAGCCCGCCTCGTGCACATGCGCCAGCCCCTCGAGCAACGGTGGCAGCAGGCGGTCGATGACCGGCGGCGGCAGCGGCCCGCGCGCGATGCGATTGTCCAGCGTTTCGCCGGCGGCCAGCGCCATCACCATGTAGGCGGTGCCATTGGCCTCGAGGAAATCGTAGACGTGCACGATCGCGGGGGCGCTGAGCTTGCCGAGCGTCCTGGCCTCGTCGAGGAAGCGCTCGCGGCCCCAGGTGAATTCGCTCGCGAGCTCGGTCGACCGGGGCACGACGGTGGAGTCGTTCTCGCGCAGCGCCAGGGCGATCGGCAGGTACTCCTTGATGGCGACCCGCCGGTCGAGCGTGGTGTCGCGCGCGAGATAGGTCACGCCGAAGCCGCCATGGCCCAGCACCGACAGCAGCTCGTAGCTGCGCAGCATCGTTCCCATCGGCAGGACACCGCGGAGGTCGAGTTGCCCGCTCATCTAGCGGCGATACTCGTGGGTGCGGCGGTATTCCTCGATGTCGCGATACGAGACGTCATTGGGATAGCAGAAGATGTCGCGCCGCCCGGTGCGCTGATTGTAGAGACTCTTGTCGGCGCACTGCTGGCCGTTCCAGGCGTAGCTGTAGGGGCACGGACAATCGTTCGAGCCGAACCCGGCGAGCGAGTCGCGGATGATCATCTGACGGATCTCTTCCTCGCCGATCCGCTGCGCCGATGCCGTCGGCAGCCAGAGCAGGGCCGCGGCGAGGCCAAGGACGAGACGTTTCACCGCTCAGGCCGGGGCGAAGATACCGCCGGATGCGGCGTGCCGCGGACCGGGGTCGGTCGCGCTCGACCCGGGTGCCGCGAAGGCGGGATCGCGCTGCAGGGTCGGCAGCACCCGGTCGGCGAACAGGCGCGCGTTCTTCTCCGCCTCGTGATGGGGCAGGTTGCCGAAGGAGAACTCCGCCACCAGGTGCTCGTGCCCCGTCACCTTCTGCAGCGCGCCCAGCTGCTGCAGGCAGTCGTCGGGCGTGCCGACGATCTGGATCGAGACGTAGAAATCGGTCGCCTTCTTGAGGTTGGCCGGGTCCTTGAGCTTGGCGTAGGTCTTGGCCGTCTTGCCGTAGGCCTCGTAGCCTTTGACGCTGGCCAGGTGCCCGTCGGAGAAATGATAGTGGTCGTCGATCGACTGCCACTTGCGGCCGAGATACCTGACCGCGCGCTCGTTGGCCTCCTCGCGCGTCTCGGCGCAGGAGACGTTGGTCAGGATGATCGGCGCCTTCGGGACATGGCCCGCCTGCCGGCTCATCGTGTGGAACGTGTCGATGTCCTGGCGGCACCTCTCCCATTCGTTCTGCATGATCATCAGCATACCGAAACCCAGCTTGGCGATCACCTCGGCCGACTCCGGGCTGACCGAGCTGGCATAGAAACGCCGCTCGGGGTTGGACATCGGACGCGGCCGGATCGAGGTGCGCGGGATCTTGAAGAATTGCCCGTCATGCTCGAACAACTCGTTGGCCAGTGCCTTGACCACTATTTGCGCGGCCTCGACAAATCGTGGCCGCGCCTCGTCCATGGGAATGCGGAAGCCTTTGTACTCGGTCGAGGCGGCGCCGCGGCCGAAGCCGAACAGGCAGCGCCCGCCGCACATGATGTCGAGCAGCGCGATCTGCTCGGCCACCCTCACCGGATCGTGCCACGGCAGCACGATCACCGCGGTGCCGAGCTGGATGCGTTTGGTGCGGCCGGCGAAATAAGCGAGCAATTGCGTCGGTGCGGGCGACATGGCGTAGCCGGTGAAGTGATGCTCCAGCGCCCACAGCGAATCGAAGCCCAGCGGCTCGACCAGATCGCCCAGCTGGAAATGCTCCTGGACCACGGCGACATCGGGCTTGCCGTGCTCGTAGAGCATGTTCATGGCCATTCCGACTTTCATGGGCTTCCTCCGGTGATTTTCCCGGATTGTCCGGCCCGGCGACCGGGTCGGCAAGGCCCGCTTTTTGCCTGCCGCATGCTAAGGTCGCGACATCATGATTCCCAGACGCCGGTTTCTTTCCACGAGCCTGTCGGTGTCGGCATTGTCGGCGGGCCGCGGCATCGACGCTCTCGCCGCACCGCCAATCGACGAAGGCATCGGCTGGCCCATCGCATCGCCCGCCAGTCAGGGCATCGACGCCGCCGCGCTGCAAGCCATCTTCGATGGCGCCGCCGTGCGGACCGATTTCGCGCTGAATGGCATTGCCGTGGTGCGTAACGGCTATCTGGTGGGCGAGCTGAACTATGGCTATGCGCAGCTCTTCGCGATCAATTCGGTGACCAAGAGCGTCGCCTCGATGCTGGTCGGCATTGCACTGGGCCAGGGCAAATTGAAGAGCCTCGACCAGACGGTGGGCGAGCTGTTGCCGGAAGCAGCCGCAAAGACGCCCGGCTCGCCCGTCCTCCGCATGACTCTCGCGGAGATCCTGATGCAAACGTCGGGCCTGCAGGAGATCGATGGCAAGACGTTGTTCCTGTTTCCCGATCCGCTGGACGGCGTATTGGCCCAGCCCGTTCATCGTGCCGATCCGCCCGCCTGGGCCTACTGCAACGCCGCCGTGTCCTTGCTGGCGCCGATCCTGGCGCGCGCCACCGGCGTTTCGCTCGAGAACTACGCGCGGGAGGTTCTGTTCGACCCGCTCGGCATTGAACGGTTCCGCTGGGATCACGACGGCACCGGCAACGCCATGTCCTGGGTCGGCGTAAATCTCAGTCCGCGCGACCTGGTCAAGATTGCCTGGACCATGGGCGACGGTGGACGATGGCGCGGCCGGCAGATCGTGCCCGAGCGCTGGGCGATGGAGAGCGTACAGTCTCGCGTGGCACCCACCTGGCGCGTTCCGCCGATGGCGGTCGATGGCTATGGGTATCTCTGGTTCAACGGAACGCTGAAGGGCAGGCGCGCCTTCTGGGGGTGGGGCCGCGGCTCGCAATTCACCCTGATGGTGCCGTCGCTGCGGCTTGCAGTGGCAACGGCGGCGGCTACACCGCGCGCCGACAAGCTCGACAAGCAGAACGCAGATGTGATGGGTGTGATCGAGGAGATCGTGGCTCTCGCGAGCCAGTCGTGAGCATACGACCGCCACGAACATGCTCAAGGGCATCGCCGGCAAGCGCCTGACCTATCGGCGGACTAACGAAGGGGAAGCCGGTTAGGTGGGGAACCGCTGAGCTTCGCTGCTTGCTGCGTTCAATCCTGGACGAGTAGTCCCCTCGACTCTTTCGCTCATGTACGCATACTGCGTGCGGGCATATCCCGGCCCACCTTTGGGGGAGAGTCAGATGACCGAACCAATGATCGAAGCGACGGAACCCGAGACCGAAGAGTTTGCCGACGAGCTGTCCGACGAGGCGCTCGATCGGGAACAGGGATGGGGCAAGTCGTGCTGTTACGTATCTTTTTCGGGGCACAGCAATTCCCCTGAGCCAGAGCGGTGACGAGAGGCACCTTGGCAGGGCCTCTTTTCTTTTGGCCATCCGCTTAGGTGGAGGACGGCGGCGCTGCGCCGCCTGCCGAAAGACTCGCCCCCTTCGCCCCGCGGCGTTAGCCTTCGGGGCATGAAAGTCTTCATTTTCGACCTGCTCGCCTATGGCGAGAACCTCGACCATATAAAGGTCGGCGCCGAGCTGCCGTATCCCCTGGGCAAACGGCACTTCAAGGCCGACGTCGCCGTGCGCACCTACGCCGAACATCTCGACGCCTGGGAGGAGATGGATCGGCTGGGCTACGACGGCGTCGGCTTCAACGAGCACCACTGCTCGCCCTATGGGCTGATGAACTCGCCCAACCTGATGGCGGCCTCGGCGGCACAGCGCACCAAGAGACTGAAGCTCCTGATCTACGGCAACCTGCTGCCGCTGCACGAGCCGCTCAGGCTGGCCGAGGAGCTCGCCATGCTCGACTGCCTGTCGAACGGCCGGCTGATCTCGGGCTTCGCGCGCGGCATCCCGCGCGAGTACCAGGTGCACAATGTGCCGCTGTCCGACAGCCGCGCCCGCTTCGAGGAGGCATACGATATCGTCACGCGCGCGTGGACGGAGGACGTGTTCTCCTATGAAGGGAAATTCTGGTCCTACAAGGACGTCTCGATCTGGCCGCGGCCGGTGCAGCGGCCCTATCCGCCGATCATGATCCCGATCGTCGGCAGCAAGGAATTGATCGAGTTCGCGGGCAAGCACGACATCCCGATCACGCCGGGCCTGGGCGCCGGCGGCCTGCGCGACGACATCATCCGCTTCTACGCCCGGTGCCTTGCCTCGGCCGGCCATCGCATCACGCCCGACCATCTGTCGCTCAGCATGAACGCCTATGTCGCCGATTCGAAAGCGCGGGCGGTCAAGGAGCTGGCACCCTATCACCTCTATTTCAATCGCACCCTGTTCAGCCACGGCAGCTTCACCGAGACGGCAAAGCAGCGCGACGCCGGCTATGTCAGCCAGACCTCGACCGACTATGTGCGTCCGGAGAACCAGCGCGCCGCGGCGCTGCTGCGCGAGGATTTCCGCAACATGACCCTGGCGGACGTCGAGCGGCAGGCCGAGACGCAGCCCTGGGGGACGCCGGCGGAAGTGACCGAGCGGATCATCGCCGCGGCCGAGCGCGGCGGCGCCAACATGGTGCAGATCGGCTTCAATCGCGGCGCCATGCCCCACGACATGTTCATCGAGCAGATCCGCCGCTTCGCCGCCGAGGTGCTGCCCGCGCTGCAGGCCCATGAGGTCAGGCGCGTGCCGGCGACCGAGGAAGTGTCGGCCTAGTACCGGCACCGAGTGCGTTACGTGCGTGAGGTCCTTCGGCTACGCCTCAGGACGACATAGGAATTCGAGGTGCGATTCTCCGTCGTCCTGAGGCGTAGCCGAAGGACCTCACGGTTGACCCGGATACGGTCCACCGACATCGAGTGCGTCACGGGCGTGAGGACAAGAGACGAAAGAACACGGGGAGGAACCAGGCCATGTCCGTCACGAGGAGCGTCGATAGCGCACTGCCCACCACGAGTCCGATTGCCACGAGGGCCCTGCAGATCCGCGTCGCCGTGCTGTGCGGCCTGATCCAGACCCTGGACGGCTACGATCTTTCCGCGATCGGGCTGGCCGTGCCGTCGCTGGTCAAGGCGTGGGCGTTGCCGCCGTCGGCCTTCACCTCGGCTTTCGCGCTGTCGAGCGTCGGCATCATGGTGGGCGCCATGGCGTCGGGCCCGATCGCCGACCGCTTCGGCCGCAAGCCCACCCTGCTGATCTCGGTGGCGCTGTTCGGCGTCTTCTCGCTGCTGTCTGCCTATGCGCCGTCGCTCGGCGTGCTGGTGGCGCTGCGCTTCTTCACCGGCATCGGCATCGGTGGCGCCATGCCGACCACGGTGGCGCTCACCTCCGACTACGCCCCCGATCGCTGGCGCACCTCCGCGGTGATGTTCATGTTTACCGGCAACACGATCGGCGGCTTCTTTGCCGGCCAGATCGCCGCGCAGGTCCTGCCGCGCTGGAGCTGGCCCGGTATCTTCGTGGTGGGCGGCGTGGTGCCGCTCGTGATGCTGGTCGTGCTGTTCTTCGCACTGCCCGAGTCGCCGCAGTTCCAGAACGGCCGGCGGCCGCCGGCGGCGAAGGACAATCCGGTATCCGGACTGTTCGCCGATGGGCTCGGCACCAGCACGCTGCTGTTGTGGGCGATCTTCCTGATCAATCTCCTGAACATGTACCTGATCAGCTACTGGCTGCCGACGGTGCTCAATCTCGGCGGCCTGACGCCCGCCCAGTCGGCCTTCGCCGCCAGCATCTATTCGGCCGGCGGCATCCTCAGCACCCTGGTGCTGGGACCGGTGATCGCGCGGCTCGGCGCCGCGCGCGTGCTGGCCACCAGCCTGGTGATCGGCGCCATATGCATCGGGCTCTTCGCCAAGGGTGGCCTGCCGCATTTCTGGACGATGGCGGCGCTGTTTGGCGCCGGCGGCGGCTTCGTCGGCAGCCAGCTCGGGCTGAACGGCTACGCCGCCTCGATCTATCCCGCGGCGACACGGTCGACCGGCATCGGCTGGGCGCTGGGCGTCGGACGTCTCGGCGGCATCGCCGGGCCGATCATCGGCGGGGCCCTGCTCGGCCTCGGCCTGCCGCCGTCGCAAGTCATGCTGTTCGCCTGCGGTCCTGGCCTGGTCACGGCCCTGCTGGTCACGGTGCTTGGGCGGCTTCGGCAGCCCGCCCAAGGATAAGCCTTCAACGAGAGGACGAAGCCGCTCTGCGGTCGCCCCTGCAGCCATTTGTTGACCGGGCGTTTGCCTCATCCATGATCGGTTGCGGCTGCAATATGCGGCGCAAAAATTGGGGGAAAAGAATGAGCGATTTCAGGGGCATTTTTTCGCTTGCCGCGCTCCTTCTGATGACGGGCGGAGCCTTGGCGCAAGAACCCACGCAAGCCCCCGTCGTGGCCCGCTGGTCCGGCTACTATGTCGGACTCAACGTCGGCGGCGGCACCCTGAGCGATGCCGGCGTCTCGCAATGCACCAACAATCGCGGCGTGCGCGACGGTCTGGGATGCGAACTGGGGCACGGTCCGCCGTTCCCGCCGGGCCCGTCCGGCGACCAGCTCCACAATGTCGGCCAGCTGAGCGGCAGCGGCTTCGTGGGCGGCGGCCAGATCGGCATTAACCACGGTTTCCTGGTCGGCTCGGTCCCCCTCGTCATGGGCGCCGAGCTCGACATGCAGGGCTCGACGATCGGCGCCCACTCGCTTTCGCGGGAAGGCAACGGCTCTTTCTACGCCCAGCAGAATCTCGTCTGGATGTCGACGCTGCGCGCCCGCATCGGTTACGCCGGCATCGACAAATTTCTGGTCTACGGCACCTTTGGAGGAATGCTGGGCCAGATCGACGAGGCCTTCGACCGGCGTCCGCCCGGAACCGCCAACTTCGAAGCCTCGAAGAGCAGCCTGCATTTCGGCCCAACGATCGGCGGCGGCGTGGAATACCAGCTATCGCAGGCCTTCAGCGTCAAGGCCGAGGCGCTCTACTACAATCTCGGCCTCGACGAATTCCTTACCGGACGGACACCGGACGACGGCTTCCTTGCCGGCAAGGATTTCTACACCGAAGGCGCCATCGTGCGGATCGGCGTGAACTACCACCTGTGACAGCGTCGTCGCGGAAAGGTGACTGAGGCGCGAGGTCCCTGTCGGGCTAGCCTCGGGCGCAGTGGAAACGCTCGAGCTTCTGCGCCTCGCGCTCATGTATCTGATCTTCCCGCTGTGGCTGCTGGCAGGGTTCGCGGACTATTTCTGTCATCGCGCGTCGCACATAGAGACCACCAGCGGCCTGAAGGAATCGCTCCTGCACGTGGCCGGCTTCGCGGAGGTCGCCCTTCCCGTGTTCGCGGCGCTGTTCCTGCAGGTCAACATCCTGATCCTCGCCGTGATGTTCATCGGCGTGCTGTTGCACGAGGCGATGATCATCTGGGATGTCAGCTACGCCGCGCGCACGCGGCACATCTCGCCTTTGGAGCAGCACATCCACGCGCTTCTCGAACTCATTCCGTGGGTGGGATTTCTCCTGATCGCCCTCCTTCATTGGGACGCGGTGAGCAAGGCAACGCGGGCGGGAAACTTCGTCATCGCCTGGAAGCAGCCGCCGCTAGATGCCGGCTATCTGATCGCGATCTCGCTGGCTGTCCTCGTGCTCGGGATAGGTCCGTATACGGAGGAGTTCATCCGTTGCTACAGGAACCGGGCCCTCCCAGTGAGTTGAAGCCGAGCGGCTTGGGGCGGGCCTGTTTCAGGCCGCGCGATCGTAGCGTCGCAGGAACAGGCGCGTCGCCCCGGTGACCGCGGGCAGGGTCGCGCGGCCGATCAGCGGGCTGAGATCGAGCGGCTTCAGCAGCATCTTCACCGCCATGCCATGCGGGAAGTACTGGCGCACCAGATCGAGCACGCCGTCGCGATAGGCGTCGTAGTCGCTGCGCTGGAATTCCACGCCCGGATTGCTGCCGCGGAACACCGCGCGGAAGGCATAGAACGTGTCCTCCGCCTCGACGTCGGCGGCCCGCTTCAGCAAGGTGCGCATCACCGCGATGCGGCTCGGCCGCTCGAGCTGCCGGTAGCGCCGAAAGTAGCGATGGAAGTGCTTGTAGTGGCGCACCTCGTCGCTGCTGATCTCGGCGGCGAGGCGGCGCAGCACCGGTTCCGGGCTGAGATCGGAGAGCATGCGATAGAAGCTGGCGGTGCCGGTTTCGACGACGCAGCGCGCCACCATCTCGAGCGCCTTGCTGCCGGCCAGAGCTTCGACGGTGCAGATTGCACCATAGTCGGTGCGGAAGGAGGCGTAGGCCGCCTCCCAGTCGAACCCGGGCCACGCGGTCTGGACGTATTTCTTCAGCGCCGCGCCGTGCTGCAGTTCTTCCTTCTCCCAGTGCTCGGCGAGCCAGTCGGCGATCTCGGAGTCGTGGCGGAAGAATTCGACCAGGTTGTGCGTGTAGAGGTCGGAGGTGATCTCGATGAACGACGCCGACGCCACGATGTTGAACAGGCGGCGATCGTCCCGCACGAGGCCGCGGTCGAGCGTCTCGTAGGGAATGTCGTCGATCGACCAGCTCGCGCCGGCGAACTTGCTCATGGTCCTCAGTCCCTTGTGCCGTGCTCATTCTGCACCCGGGAAGGGACAAAAGGGCAGGCCTCCAAAAACGCGCCATAGCCCGGCACGTTGCGGGCGGATCGTCGAATTTATGGCGGCTATCGCATTTTTCTATGCAAACATTGCACATTGCGCAATTTGCAGAATGCTTTCGAAGGCTAAGCGTTCCGCGGGCTCGAAAGCTTCGCGGCCATCTGGGCGCGCATGTCCTTTCCGGCAACGTCTTTTTCGACGATGAGAAAAAGGCCGTCCTTGCCGCTCGCCTTCTCCCAGAGGACGCCGATGGTGCGCTTCTCGTCGGTGTCGTGCGTGTCGGCAGTAAGGTGGCCCTTGTACTCGATGACGAACCGGCGTCCGTCAGTCAGTTCGCCAACGAAGTCGGGATAGAAGTTGTCCGTCGCCGTTGGCAGTCGAAAGGAGCGAGGGTGTTTAGCGCCATGAACGACGTGCTGGCCTCAGCAGCTGGCAACCATTGCCAGGGTTTGCAGCGTATCCAAATTCTCCGGCTTTTCCGGAACGACAATATCCTCGTTTATTTGCACGACGAGCGACTTGAAGAGCTTTGTCTTCGTCAGATTGGTCTCTTTCAACAAATGATTGACGTCGCGAGACATGGCCGCCGACACCTTCATTGACAGTCTTCGCTGCTCGGATGGCGTTTGAGGCAACTTTAGAAACGCCGAGGACGAATTGGCCAATACTTTGGCCAGGCGCCTCGTCGCCGACTTGGTGCGCAACGAACGATGCACGTAGTACATCAAAAGCCTTTTGCGAAAGTCCGGAGTGACATTCGGGTTGATCCGAAAACAGGCGAGATCGAGCGCGTCGAGATACAAGGCCGGAAGCCTTGCCTCGATCGATACGTCCGCGCTCTTGCGCGCAGCTCTGATTGCCGGGGTGGACTGGGGAGGAATGGCGACGACTTTGTCGCAGATGTCGCAGATCCCGACCAGGATTTGACGGGCCGTTCCCGATCCATCACTGAACGGAACATCGCGGTACTTGAAGGTCGTGGAAACCCCACCATCGGTTCCGCAGATGGCGCGGCCCTTCTCTCCGGAATAGTGCAGTTTCACGCCAGACCTCCTACTTGAATACGCTGATGAACCAGGTGTCGACATCGAGAAAATAGACTTGATGTACCAGCCATCCTTCTTGAGCACGTGAACGTCGACGGTGGCGATCTGGTAGTGCTTGCTCATCGAGTGATTCTTGCCGTTGCACCTCTTGATCGTCTCGGCGATATCCGACGCCGAGACAGCGCCTGTCGCCAACTCATTCTTCACGTCGATGTCGCCCCGGGCTTCGTGCAAATAGCTCCCCTCGGACAGGCCTTTAGCACTCCTCTTTTTGCGTCATTGAATCCCACACACCTGAAGATATACGAAACTCCTCGTACCTATCAAGGTTCCATTTCTGGCAGCTATCGCATCTTCTATTGACAAATATTGCGAATTACGCAATATTTAGCAGCTCGGCAAAGGTGGATCGATCAAATGAAGCCAGGCGATGCGCTCTTCGGCAAAGGCATGGCCCTTCGGGGCGTAAGGCACGGGATCGTCGAAGGCACCGACATGGAGATGGATTTCGCTCGGCCAGCGCTCGCCTTCGTAGGTGAGCGTCGAGCCGCAGGAGGAGCAGAAGCCGCGATGAACGCCGGGAGAAGAAGAGAAATGCGCGAGATGGCCCTTGGTGATGCGCACCTTCGATCGTTCGAAGCCTGCGTAGGCCGAGACCGGCGCGCCGGTGTGGCGGCGGCAGCTCGCGCAGTGGCAGTAGCCCGTCCACTTGGGCGCGCCTTCGACTGTGAAGCGCACGGCACCGCACAGGCAGCCGCCTTCGGCCATCACCCTTCCTCCCGAATGACTCGCGAACTTCGCGAACTTCGCGAAGTTCGCGAGGAATCGCCTCCGGTGTCGCTGCGGCAGCGTTTTACGCCAATCCTCGCGAGTCGCGAATATTTTCTTACGGGTTTTCGGGACGTCCTCAGGAGACTCATGAGGCTCATGAGGATTGGCTCTCGTTGCAGCAGGGTCGGCATTTTTGGCGATTCCTCTTGAGCAGCGTTTTTGGACGATCATTCCAGGATGAAAAGCGAAGCATCCCTGCTCCCATTAAACGCCCCTTTTTTTAATGGGAGCTAGCCCAGCGTACCGGCGGCGCGCGGCCGGCCGATCGTCGCATTGAAGTTTCCTCTCCAAACCCTTACACGCGAGCCTGCTCCGACAGAGGACCCCGTGCGCAATTTTCTGGCAAATCTGCTGCTCATCATCGTGTCGTTTGCATTCTGCGTGCTCGTAGCCGAAGGCGCGATCCGCATCATCGACGGCCAGTCGGTGACGGCGCTGGCGCTGCCCGCGGTCAACAGCTCGCAGGGCGTCGATACGACAGGCGGGCATCTCGACGAGATTCCGCGCGCCGCCAGTGTCGACCGTGCCCTGTTCTTCACCGATCCGCCGCCCTTGCCCAATCGCAAGCCGGTGCCCGAGGAATGGATGGAGGTGCATCGCCACATCCAGGAGACGCAGAGCGGGCCCAATCCGTTCATGCAATGGGACATGTACAAGGCGTGGAACTCGGTCTTCGTCGGCGACCCGTGCAAGCACCCCTACCTCAAGGGCGCGCCCGGCCAGCTCTACGTCTACGATCCGCCCGACGGCAAGACGCGGCCGTTCTTCCGCTTCCTGCCGAACGCCACGACGCCGGACGGTCTGGTCACCAACGAATTCGGCTGGCGCGGTCCGCCGGTGCAGTTCCGGCGCGCCCCCAAAACCGTCCGCATCGTCTTCGTCGGCGCCTCGACGGTGGCGGAAATCCATCCGATGCCGTTCTCGGGACCGGAGTACCTGACCAACTGGCTCAATCGCTGGGCCGAGGCGCGCAAGATCGACGTGAAGTTCGAAGTCCTGAACGCCGGCCGCGAGAGCATCAACTCCAACGACATCGCCGCCATCGTCCACCAGGAGGTGGCACCGACGATGCCGGACCTCGTCGTCTATTACGAAGGCGGCAACGAGCTCAATCTCGCGACCATGGTGAAGGACGTGCCGGCCGTCACGCCGGAGCCCGCCGGCAAGATCGCCCAGTGGCTGCGCAAGGCCGCGGCCTATTCCGCGCTGGCGCGCCGCGCCCAGGGGCTGACCTGGGGCGGCGAGTGGCCGCGGCCTCATTACGATCTCGTCTGGCCCGCCGGACTCGACGAAAACGATCCCGACATCACGCGGCAGGATCTGCCGGTCAATCTCAGCACGATCATCCACAATCTCAACTCCATCCGCACCGATCTCGCCGCCGTCGGCTCCGAGCTTTCCGTGGCCTCGTTCCACTGGCTGGCGAAGGACGGGCTCGTGCTCGACGCCACGCGGCACAAGGCGATCCTGGACACGCTGAACATCCGGTATTTCCCGTACAGCTACCGCGATCTGGCGCGCATGACGGCGTTCGAGGATCGCGTCTTCGCCAAGTACGATGCCAAGTACGGGCTGCCGTTCATCGATGTCGCCCGCTACATGCCCTACGATGCCAACCTGTTCAGCGACGCGATCCACAACACCCCGCCGGGCATCAAGCTCAGGGCCTGGATCGAGCTGCAGCAGCTGGTGCCGATCATTGAGAAGCATCTGGCGGACGGCAGCTGGCCGCGCACGGTGCCGCCGATGCCCGAACAGCATCCGGCCTTCACCGTGCCGCCGCGGCTGATCAAGTTCAACTGCCAGGCTTCGTAGACACGTGAGCCTGGTGTCGTGACTTTGGCGCCGATGCGGTCGCTCAACCGGCCGAAGCCGGAAGTAACGGTCGAGCGCCGCGGCGACGGTACGTTGCTTCTTTCTTCTCCGCGCGCGCTGCCGGAAGGCCTGCCATTGGTGATCGACCTGCTGGGCCACGCCGCCGAGCGCCGGCCCGGGGTGACCTGGCTCGCGGAACGGCGCGGCGCTCACCGCGCCTGGCAGCCTCTTTCCTATGCCGAGGCCTGGGCGAAGACCGGCGCCGTTGCCTCGTGGCTGATCGCGCAGGGATACGGACCGGCCAGCACGCCCCTCGCGATCCTGTCCGACAACAGTCTCGAGAACGCGCTGTTCCTGTTCGGCGCCTTGCGCGCGGGCGCGCTGGTGGCGCCTCTCTCGCCGACCTACTCGACCGCGGGGGACCTCGCACGCCTCGATCATGCGCTGTCGATCGTCGAGCCGTCGCTGGTCCTTGCGCAGGACTCCATAGCCTATGGCGCCGCCCTCGATCGCGTGGCGGCGCGTGGCGCGCGCATCGTCACGGTGGATGGCCAATATCGGAAGGGGCGCGGCCTGCCGTTCGGCGCGCTCACCAACTGCTCGATCGATGCCGCGGTCGCCGAGCGGCGCCTGCACATCACCGCCGACACGCCGGCCAAGATCCTGTTCACCTCGGGCTCGACCGGCCTGCCCAAGGGCGTGCTCAACACCCACGGCAATCTGGCGGCGGGCGCGGAGATGATCCGCATGGTGGGCGAGCCGCTCGACGACCAGCGCGTCGCCGTGTCGCTCGACTGGCTGCCCTGGCATCACACCTGGGGCGGCAACGCCAGCCTCAACAGCATCGTGAGGGTCGCGGGCTCCCTGTACATCGACGGCGGCCGGCCGATTCCCGGCCGCTTCGAGGAGACGCTCGAAAATCTGCGCGAGCTCTCGCCGACCAGCTTCGGCAGCGTGCCGATGGCCTTTCCGCTGCTGCTTCAGGCGCTCGAGCGCGACGCCGACCTCAGCGAGAAATTCTTCAGGAACATGCGCGGCCTGGGCTATGGCGGCGCGCTGCTGCCGCAGGAGAGTTTCGAGCGGCTGCAGGGTGTCGCGACAGCGCGGCTGGGCGAGCGCCTGCCGTTCGGTTGCGGCTGGGGCATGACCGAGACCACGAGCACCGGTCTGATGGTCCATTGGAACGTCGATCGCGCCGGCCTGCTCGGCCTGCCGCAGCCCGGCATGACCGCCAAGCTGGTGCCGGCCGGTGAGCAATCGGGCGATCGCTTCGAGCTGCGCGTCAAGGGCGCCAACGTGACGCCCGGCTACTGGCGCGACCCGCAGGCGACGGCCGACGCGTTCGACGAGGAAGGCTTCTTCCGCACCGGCGACGCTGCGCGCTGGATCGATCCGGCGCGGCCCGAGGCCGGCCTCGAATTCGCCGGTCGCGTGTCGGAAGAATTCAAGCTCGCCTCCGGCACCTGGGTACGCGCCACGACCTTGCGTACCGAACTGTTCGATGCGCTGCAGCCCTATGTGCGCGACCTCGTGATCGCCGCGCCCGACCGGCCGTGGCTGGGCGCGCTGGTCTGGCTCGATCCGGCGGCCTGCACGGGCGATTGGCGGAGCGAGCTCGCGCGTCGGCTGGCGGCGTTCAATGCGCGACCCGGTGGAACCAGCACGCGTGTCCGCCGCCTGTTGCCGCTCGAGGCGCCGCCGTCGCCGGCCGACGGCGAGATCACCGACAAGCGCTCGATCAACGCACGGCGCGTGCTGGAACGGCGCGCCGCCGAGCTTGCGAAACTCTATTCCGAACCCGTCAATTCAGCGGTGGTTTCGGCCTAGAGTGCCGGTTCAAGGAATGGCCAAAGGCCGTCGCTTCCGGGAGGAACAACGATGAAGTCGATCATTCGCGCGGCCGTGGCCGGCGCGGCCGTGCTGGCCGCATTCGCAACTCCGGCGTTCGCCCAGAAGAACGGCGGCACCCTGACGGTGGGCCTGGAACTCGACATCCCGGGCTTCGATCCGCTGAAGGTCGGCGTCTACGACACGTCGGCCAACATCGCCGCCAGCCTGCTGCTCGAGCAGCTCACCTTCCTGGGCGACGACGGCAAGGCCAAGGGCAGGCTCGCCGTTTCGTGGTCGAACTCCGACGACTTCAAGGTCTGGACCTTCAAGCTCCGGCCCGACGTCAAGTTCCACGACGGCACGCCGTTCAATGCCGCGGCGGTGAAGTGGAACTTCGACCGCCAGAAGGATCCCAAGAACAACTGCCGCTGCGCCTTCTATATCGCCAACATCCTGAGCGTCGAGGCCAAGGACGACCTCACCGTCGTCTACACGCTGAAGGATCCGGCGGTGGATTTCCCCGCGCTGCTGACGCGGCCCGACCAGAACAGCACGATCCATTCGCCGACCGCGATCCAGGCCAAGGGCGACGACTACAACCGCAACCCGGTGGGAACCGGGCCGTTCGTGCTGAAGTCGTGGACCGCCGGCGACCGCATGGTGGTCGAGCGCAACCCCAACTACTGGAACAAGGGCCTGCCCCATCTCGACCGGGTCGTGCTGCGGCCGCTGCCCGATTCGCAGTCGCGCTTCGCCAGCCTGAAGTCGGGCGAGACCGACCTGGTGTGGGCCGACGAGTTCGAGGCCGACAACATCGTCCGTGCCCAGAAGGATCCGACCCTGCAGGTGCTCAAGTATGCAGGCTCGGGCGCGGCGGTGAACGCGATCAACACCAAGGTGGCGCCGCTCGACGACGTGCGCGTGCGCCAGGCACTCGTCATGGCGATCGACCGCAAGAAGTATTCGCAGGCGCTCACCAACGGGCTCAGCCGGCCGGCGACCAATCCCTATGGCGACGGCTCGTGGGTCAAGTGCAAGGACGACGGCGCGCTGCCGGAGGATCCAAAGAAGGCCGCCGAGCTGATCAAGGAGTACGGCAAGCCGGTCAGCTTCAAGATGCTGTTCACCGCGACGCCGCGGGGCCGCGCCAACGGCCAGATCCTGCAGCAGTTCTGGAAGAACATCGGCGTCAACATGGAGATCGAGCAGGTCGACCAGGCGACCTTTCCGCCGCGCGCCTTCCAGCGCAAGTTCGAGATCATCGGCTGGCGCATCGTCGACTTCCCCGATCCCGACGTGCAGATGTTCGCCAACTTCTACAGCAAGAGCCCGCTCAACCTCGCCAGCTTCACCGATCCCGAGCTCGACCGGCTGCTCGAGCACGCGCGGGTCACGGCCGACCAGGCCAAGCGGACGGAGGATTACTGCGCCGTCAGCCGCATCCTCAACCAGCAGGCCACCTGGTTCTGGTCTTTCCAGAACACCTACTACGCGATCGCCAAGGCCAGGGTGAAAGGGGTCCCGAAGATGTTCGGTGGCGTCATCGACGTCTCGCCGGCCTGGCTGGAATAAATTGGCGACTGACGGCGCATCCCCTCATCCTGAGGAGCGCCCGCAGGGCGCGTCTCGAAGGATGGGCAACACCCCGTCTGCTGCCACCCTTCGAGACGCCGCGCGATGCGCGGCTCCTCAGGGTGAGGTGGTTCGATGATAAGGTTCGTCGGCCGGCGGCTGATCTACCTGCTGCCGGTCCTGTTTGCCGTCACCCTGCTCACTTTCCTGATCGCCTCGCTGCTGCCGGGCGATCTCGCGTCGACGATCCTGGGCGACCAGGCGACGCCCGAGAAGGTCGAGGCGTTGCGCGCCCAGATGGGTCTCGACCTGCCGCTGTGGCAGCGCTACCTGCACTGGCTGTGGGGCGTCCTGCACGGCGACCTCGGCCGCTCCTTCCGCACCGGCGAGACGGTGCTCGCCGCGGTCACCGACCGGCTGCCGGTCTCGCTCGAGCTGATGGTGATCGCCGAGGGGATGGGCCTGGTGATCGCCATTCCGCTGGCCATCCTGTGCGCGGTGAAGAGCGGCAGCACGCTCGACCGCTTCCTGACCGGGCTCGCCTTCGGCAAGCTGTCGCTGCCGTCCTTCCTCGTCGCGATCCTGCTGATCTACCTGTTCGCCGTGCAGCTCAACCTGCTGCCGGCCACCGGCTGGGTGCCGTTCGCCGAGGATCCGGTGGCCAATCTCCGCAGCTTCGTGCTGCCCGGCGTGACGCTCGCCTTCGCCGAATGGCCGGTGCTGATGCGCGTGCTGCGCTCCGACATGATCGCCACCCTGCAGGAAGACTATATCGCCATGGCCAAGGCCAAGGGGCTCAGGCCCGCGCGCATCCTGCTGGTGCATGCGCTGAAGCCGTCGTCGCTCACCCTGGTCACCGTGACCGGCATCAACATCGGCCGGCTGATCGGCGGCGCGCTGATCGTCGAGACCATCTTCGCCCTGCCGGGCGTCGGCCGCCTCCTCGTCGGCGCGATCTACGCCCGCGACTTCATCATCCTGCAGGGCGCCGTGCTGTTCGTGGCCGTGGGCTTCGTGATGGTGAACTTCGTGGTCGACATGCTCTATGCCGTGCTCGATCCCAGGATCCGCCATGGCCGCGCCTGAGAACACCGCGCTCGGCCTCGGCATCGACACCGCTGCGGTCGCCCCGCTGCGCACGCACAGACGTGTGGGCGCGCTGTTCATCGCCGCGGCGGCCTGGATCGCCGTGATCGCCCTGGCCGCGATTCTGGCCAATCTCCTGCCGATCCCGAGCCCGACCGATATCGACCTGCTGGGCAAGCGCGCGCCGCCCAGCGCCGAGCACTGGCTGGGCAACGACCAGCTCGGCCGCGACGTGCTGGCGCGCCTGATCTTCGGCGCGCGGGCCTCGCTGACGGTCGGGCTGCTGGCGCCGGTGATCGGCGTCACGGTCGGCGGCTTTCTCGGCCTGCTGGCGGGCTACTTCCGCGGCCGCCTGGAGACCTTCGTGACGGGCGGCGTCGACGTGCTGCTGGCCTTTCCGCCGCTGGTGTTTGCGCTCGCCGTCACGACCTACCTCGGCCAGTCGATCCTGAACATCACCCTGGTGATCGGCGTCCTGAACATCCCGGCCTTCACCAGGGTTGCGCGCGCGGTCACGCTGTCGCTGGCCGAGCGCGAGTTCGTCACCGCCGCCCGCGCGCTCGGCGCCACGCATCTGCGCATCCTGTTGCGCGAGCTGCTGCCCAACGTGGCATTGCCGCTGCTCGCCTTCTTCCTGCTGGGCGTCGCCGTCGCCATCGTCGTCGAGGGCGCGTTGAGCTTCCTGGGTCTGGGCGTGCCGCCGCCGGCGCCGAGCTGGGGCAGCATGATCGGCGAGGGCCGCGAGAGCCTCGACATCGCGCCGTGGCTCGCCTTCCTGCCGGCCGGGGTCATGTTCCTCTCGGTGCTGGCGTTCAACGTGGTCGGCGACACCTTGCGCGCGCTCACCGATCCGCGGCCGGGCGCGCTGTGAGCGATCCCTTGCTGTCGATCGAGAACCTGGCCGTCACCCTGCCGACGCCGCGCGGCGTGCTGCACGCCGTCGACGGCGTCGATCTTCGTCTCGAGGCCGGCCGCACGCTCGGCATCGTGGGCGAGTCGGGCTGCGGCAAGACCATGCTGTCGCGGGCGGTCCTGCAGTTGCTGCCCAAGCGCGCGACGCTCAGCGGCCGTGTGATCTTCGCCGGCCGTGATCTTTCGGGCCTGCCGGCCGAGGCGCTGCGCCGCCTGCGCGGGCCGGAGCTCGCGGTGGTCTTCCAGGATCCGATGACCTCGCTCAATCCCGTGCTGACGATCGGCACGCAGATCGTCGAGACCTTGCAGGCGCATCTCGGCATGGACAGCAGGGCGGCGACCCGGCGCGGCGCCGAGCTGCTGGCCGCCGTCGGCATTCCCGCGCCGGAACAGCGGCTCAGGCAATATCCGCATCAGCTCTCGGGCGGCATGCGCCAGCGGGTGGCGATCGCGATCGCGCTGTCCTGCGAGCCAAGGCTGCTGATCGCCGACGAGCCCACGACGGCGCTCGACGTCACGGTGCAGGCGCAGATCCTCGACCTGCTGGCGCGCGAGCAGCAGCGCCGCCACATGGCGATGATCCTGATTACCCACGATCTCGGCGTCGTCGCCGGCCGCACCGACGAGGTCGCGGTGATGTATGCCGGCAGGGTCGTCGAGCGCGCACCGACGCGCCAGCTCTTTGCCGGCATGCGCATGCCCTACACCGAGGCGCTGCTGGCCGCGATCCCCAAGCTCGACACGCCGCCGCATACGCCGCTGCCGGCGATCGCCGGCCGCCCGCCCGATCCGACGCGGCCGCTGCCCGGTTGCTCCTTCGCGCCGCGTTGCCGCTATGCCGACGATGCGTGCCGGAATGCCAAGCCGCCTCTTGTCGATCCCGGGAAGGTGGGCGGGCTCTACGCCTGCTGGCATCCGCTATGAGTGCGCCGCTGCTCTCCGTCGAGAACCTCACTGTCGAATATGCGATCGGCGGCCGGAGCCTGTTCGCGGTGTCCGATGTCAGCCTGCATGTCGATCGCGGCGAGACGCTGGGTCTGGTGGGCGAGTCGGGATGTGGCAAGTCCACCCTGGGCCGCGCCGTCCTGCAGTTGCGCCGGCCGACCGGCGGGCGCGTCAGCTTCGACGGCACCGAGCTGACGACGCTCGCGCCCGAGGCGATGCGTCAGATGCGCAAGCGGCTGCAGCTGATCTTCCAGGACCCGATCGCCTCGCTCAATCCGCGGCGGCGCATCGGCGACATCGTGGCCGAGCCGCTGGTCATCGCGGGCCTTGCCGACGGGGGCGAGCGCGAGCGGCGGGTGCGCGAGGTCATGACAGCCGTCGGCCTCGATCCCGACGCGGCGATGGACCGCCTGCCGCACGAGTTCTCGGGCGGCCAGTGCCAGCGCATCTGCATCGCCCGCGCCCTGATCCTCGAGCCCGAGCTGGTGATCTGCGACGAGCCGGTGTCGGCGCTCGACGTTTCGATCCGCGCCCAGATCCTCAATCTTCTGGAGGAGATGAAGCGGCGCTATGGGCTGACGCTGCTCTTCATCGCCCACGATCTCGCGGTGGTGAAGGCGGTGAGCGACCGCATCGCCGTCATGTATCTCGGCAAGCTCTGCGAGGTCGGACCGACCGAGCTGGTCTTCGCCAAACCGGCGCATCCCTATACGGCGCTGCTGCTCGAGGCGATTCCGGTGCCCGATCCAACGGTGCGGCCGGCGGTCAACGTGCCGATCGGCGAGCCGCCGTCGCCGCTCGCTCCGCCGTCGGGATGCCGCTTCCGCACCCGCTGCCCGCGCGCTGATTCGGTCTGCGCCGCGGAGGTGCCACCGCTGCGGCCGGTCGGCGGCGGCCGCGAAGTGGCCTGTCACCATCCGCTGGCGTGACGAGTCCAACCAGACCTCATCCTGAGGAGCGTCGCGTAGCGGCGCGTCTCGAAGGATGCGAACGAGCACCATGTCCGTTGCCCATCCTTCGAGACGCGCTTCGCGCTCCTCAGGATGAGGTCTAGCGGCGTTTGCTAGGCTTTCAGCTCCACGAGATTGCACACGGAGATCGGACGGCTCATGCCGCGCACCTCGCGCTCGCCGAGATCTTCCATCACGACGATGTCCTCGATCGCGGTGGCGAGCCGGCCGGTCACCAGGATCTGGCCGTCCTTGGCGTCGGCGCACAGCCGCGCGGCCAGGTTGATGACGGCGCCGATCGCGGTGTAGTCGAAGCGGTCCTCGAAGCCGATGCGGCCCAGGGTGGCGTAGCCCTGGGCCATGCCGATGCCGAAGCCCAGCGTGTGGCCGCGCCTGGCCCATTGCGGGACGAGCCGGGCCACCGAAGCGCGCATCTCCAGCGCCAGCCGGGCCGCGCGCGCCGCCGGATCGGGGCAGGGCACGGGATCGTTGAAGAACACCAGCATGCCGTCGCCGGTGAAGCGGTCGAGCGTGCCTTCATACTTGCGGATCAGCGGTCCGACGGCGCCGTGATACTCGGCCAGCAGGGCCATGATGTCCTCCGGCTCGGCCGTCTCGGAGAACGAGGTGAAGCCGCGCAGGTCGCAGAAGAACGCCGCGACCTCGCGCCGGTGGTTGTCCAGGATCTTCTCGTCGCCGGTGGAGATGATGGCCTGCGCGAGCTGCGGTGCCAGGAAGCGCTTGAGGCGCCCGACCCGCTCGAGCTCGCCGACCTGCGCCTGCACCTTGGCCTCGAGGCCCTGGTTGAGCTCGTGCACCTGGTCGTGCAGCGCCTTGATGCGCAGCATGGCGCGCACGCGGGCGACCAGCGCGCCGTGGTCGATCGGCTTGGGCAGATAGTCGTCGCCGCCGGCATCGAGGCCCGCCACCACGTCCTTGGGCGAGACCTTGGCGGTCACCAGGATCACCGGAATGAACGGCAGGCTCTTGTCGGCCTTGATGCGGCGCACGACCTCCAGCCCGTCGATCTTGGGCATCATGATGTCGAGCAGCACCAGATCGGGCAGTGTCTCGGCCACCTTGGCCAGCGCCTGCTCGCCGTCTTCGGCGACGACGATCTCGTAGCCCAGCGCGGTGAGGCGCATGCGCAGGATCTCGACATTGTCGGCGACGTCGTCGACGACCAGGATGCGCGCCGGGTCGCGCATCTAGCCCAGGATTTCCTTCACCTTGGCCAGCATCTGGCGCGGGCTGTAGGGCTTGGCGATATAGGCGTCGCAGCCGGCGGCGCGCGTCTTCTGCTCGTCGCCCGACAGCGCATAGGAGGTCACCGCCACGATCGGGATCGCCTTCAGGTCCGGGTTCGCCTTGATCCGCCGCGTCGCCTCGTAGCCATCCATCACCGGCATCTGGATGTCCATCAGGATCAGGTCCGGCCGGTGCTCGGCGGCCTTGGCGACGCCCTCGGCGCCGTCGTGCGCCTCGACCATGTCGTAACCTGCCATGCCCAGGAGATCGCGCAGGATCTGGCGATTGTCCTCGGTATCCTCGACGACCAGTATCTTCTTGCTCATTGGGCAGCTTCCTTCGCGGCGGCGACATGGATGGGCACGATGACCTTGAAGGTCGAGCCTTTGCCGATTTCGGATTCGACGGTGATGGCGCCGCCGTGCAGTTCGACGATCTTGCGCGAGATCGACAGGCCGAGGCCAGTGCCACCTTTCTTGCGCGTGCTCGTGTTGTCGACCTGCTGGAACTCCTCGAAGATCTTCTTCTGGTCCTCCGGCGCGATGCCGAATCCGGTATCGACGACGGACAGCTCGAACGTGTCCCTCACCTGGGCGGCGCGGACTTCGACCGATCCCTGGTCGGTGAACTTGATCGCATTGCCCACCAGGTTCAGCAGCACCTGGGTGAGGCGCCGCGCGTCGCCCGAGCCGGTCGGCAGACCGGGCGCTACGGCCGAGCCCAGGCCGATGCCCTTGGTGCGGGCCAGCAACTCGGTGGCCGAGAGCACCGTCGTCACCATGTCGGCGACGCTGTACGGCTCGGCGGTGATGACGAGCTGTCCGGCCTCGATCTTGGACAGGTCGAGCACGTCGTTGATCAGGCCGAGCAGATGCTTGCCGTTGCTCTGCACGCGCTCGAGCACGCCCTGCGCCTTCTCCGGCACCTCGCCGTACAGCCCGTCGACCATCATTTCGGTGTAGCCCAGGATGGCATTGAGCGGCGTGCGCAGCTCGTGGCTCATGTTGGCGAGGAACTGCGACTTGTGCTGGCTCGCCACCTCGAGCTGGCGGCTCTTTTCCTGGATCTCGGTGAAGAGGCGTACGTTCTGGATGGCGATCACGGCTTGGGCGGCGAATGTCTCGGCAAGCTCGATCTGGCGCGGCGCATAGGGCGTCGCGGTGGGCTTGCGCAGCAGGATGCAGCCAATCGCCTCGCCCTCGCGCAGCATCGGCACCGACAGCACGGCGCGAACGTTGGCGCGTCGGGAGAGATCGACCGTCAGCGCGTATTCGCCTGGCGTGACCTCGTCGACGTTCGAGATGTGGAAGGTACGCTTCTCCAGGACCGCGCGGCCGGCCGTCGTCGACCTGTCGAGCGGCAACCGCTCTCCGACAAACTGCTCGAGCGAGCCTTCGTGGTTGGCCAACACCAATTCGTCGCCGTGGCGCAGGACGATCGTGGCATCGTCGGCACCGCAGAACCTGCGCGCGGCGGAGACGACGGCATTCAGCACAGGTTCGACGTCCGTCGGGGACTGCGAGATGACGTGCAGGATCTCCGCCGTTGCGGTCTGCTGCTCCAGCGTTTCGCGTAGTTCGGCCGTACGATCCTCGACCCTCTGTTCGAGGGTCTCGTGCAATTCCTGCAGCGCGTCTGCCGTGCGGTTGAACTGGTTCGCCAGCGCTTCGAGCTCGTCGCCGGTCTTGATCGAAAGACGGTGCCCGAGCTCGCCGCCGCCGATGCGCTCGGCGCCGGCCTGCAGGACGCGGATCGGGACCACCATGCGGCGCGCCAGCAGGGCTGCCGCGGTCCCCGCGATCATCAGGCCGAGTACCAGCAGGGCGAGGTCGCGAATGCCGGTGTCGTACACCGGTTTCAGCACTTCCGCGCTCGGCAGTTCGACGAACACCAGCCACTTCAGCGCCGGGATCTCGGCATGCGCCGAGAGCACGGGACGGCCGCCGAGATCGCGGCTCTGCTCGACGCGCTCGGCCGCCGGCTCTTCGGCGCGGGCCTCGGCGACCTGCGGCAGCTTGTTCATGTCGGTGCCGCGCAGCACCAGCGAGATGTCGGGATGGGCGAGCAGTCGGCCCTGCGTGTCGACGACATAGGCGTAGCCGTCGTGGCCGACCTTGATCTGGGTGATGACGTCGAGGATCAGCTTGAGGTTGATCTCGGCCACGGTGACGCCGCCGGTACGGCCGCCGTGCGCCACCGCCATCGACAGGTAGGGCTCGCTCTCCTTGCGGTAGTAGACGGGTCCGAAATAGACCTTGTTGGCCACCGCTTCGGTGAAGACCGGTTCGGCCGAGCGATCGATGTCGCTGCCCACGACGTCCATGCTGAGGCGCGAGACCTTGAGTTGCTCGTGGCCCATCCGATCGAGCTGGGTCAGCTCGGTGATCGCCGGCACCTGGCGCAGCAGGCGGACATATTCGAAGCGGCGCTGCTCGACCGGCAGGGAGGCCCATTGCGGATAGGCGACCCAGCCGATCTGGTGCTCGATCTCGCGCACGAACGATTCGACCTTCTGCGCCGCCGCCTCGGCCTTCTCGCGCTGCACGTCGATCGAGGCGCGGCGGTTGTCCTGGTAGACGAAATAGAGATCGAGCGCGGCGTTGATCACCAGCACGGCGGTGACCAGCCCGACGAACAGGGTGACGTACTTGAAGAAGAGCCCGCGCTTCATCGGCCCATTCTACTCCAATGCCGCACGGAGGTTCAGGACCATTTGGCGGGCTGCCGGCAGGGGCCGCTTCATTCGACCACCTCGGTGATTGATCATTCAATCACCTCGTCGGCGCGCGCCAGCATGATCGGCGGCACGGTGAGACCGAGCGCCTGGGCGGTCCTGAGGTTGATCACCAGCTCGTAGGTGGTCGGCCGTTGCACCGGCAGTTCGGCCGGCTTGGCGCCCTTCAGGATGCGGCCGACATAGTTGCCGACGATGCGGTACATGTCGGCCCATCGCGTGCCGTAGCTCACCAGGCCGCCGTCGGTGACGAATTCCCGTGCCGGATAGATCGCCGGCAGATTGTGCGCCGTGGCGAAGTCGAGGATGCGGGCGCGGTAGTTGATCAGGAAGGCGTCTGCGACCACGGCCAGCGCATCGACCTTGTCGACGGCCAGGCCCGCGAGGGCATGGTCGATACCCGAACTGGTCTGGGCGTTCAGGATCCGAAGCTCGAGGCCGAGCGTCTTGGCCGCCTCCTGCATGCGCACCAGCTCGACCGCGGCGCCGGGATTGGTGGGATTCATCAGCAGTGCCACCGTCCGGGCCGCAGGCATCAGGGCACGCAGAAGGTCGAGGCGCTTGGCGTCGAGTTCGCCCGCCCACAGCGTGATGCCCGTGAGATTGGCTTCGGGGCGGCTGAGATTGGTGACCAGTCCGATCTGCGTCGGGTCGGCGCCGGCGCTGAACACAACGGGAATGGTCGAGGTTGCCTTCTTGGCGTCGAGGCCGACCGGGTTGCCGCCGACGGCGGCGATGACGTCCGGCCGGGCGGCGATCAGCTCGGCAAGCAGGGCGGGCACCGCGCCGTAGTTGCCGTCGGCCCAGCGGACGTCGATCGTCACGTTCTGGCCGCCGACAAAGCCCGCAGCCTTGAGACCCTCCTGGAAGGCGAGCAACAGATGTCCGTCGGTCACGAACGAGCGGCCGCTCACATAGGCGATGCGCGGCTGGGCCTGCGCCCGCGCGCGCGTTGCAAGGGCCGCCGCGGCGGCTGAGGCGAGGAGAAGGCCGCGCCGCTTCATTCAATCACCTCGTCGGCCTGGGCGAGGAACATCGACGGCAAGGCGATGCCGAGCATCCTGGCAGTCTTCTGGTTGACGATCAGCTCCATGCGCGAGGCCTGCTGCACGGGAAGGCTGCCTGGCGGGGCGCCTTTCAGCACCTTGTCGACGCTCGCGGCGACGAGGCGCTGGATCTCGGCCGGGTTGGCGCCATAGGAATAGAGTCCGCCGGCATCGGCAAATTCGCGGCGGAAGGAAATCGCCGGCAGGTGCAATTTCAGGGCAAGCGCTGCGCACGCCTCGAGACCGAGACTGGGCTGCACAATGACACCGGCCACAGCCTTGTCGACCATCGCCTGGAAAGCCGCCGGCAGATCGTCGTGCGATTTGACCTCCATCGCGATCAGTTCGATCTTCTCGGCCGTGGCCGCCGCTTGCAGGTCACGCAGCAGCGGGACGTGGAACGGATCCTGCGCATTTACGAGCGCGCCGAAGACCGTTGTCGGCCTGATCTCGCGGAACAGCTGCATGCCCTTGCCGGCCAGAGTCGAGCTCGGGCTGAACACGCCGGTAAGATTCGCTTCCGGTCGAGCCACGTTCTTGACGCCACCGATGTCGGGCGCGGCGCCGAAGAAGACGATCGGGATCGTCGATGTTGCCTTGCGTGCCGCCACGATCGCGGGTGACAGGATCGGCACGAGCACGTCGACCTTGAGGCTCACCAACTCGCTGGCGATCTTGTCGAGGCGCGCTTCATCGGTATCGGAGACGCGGTATTCATAGGCGACGGTGCGGCCCTCGACATAACCGAGGTCGCTCATCGCCTTCCGGAACAGCGACCAGGCCGGTTCGGGATCGCCCGCCACCAGAAAGCCGATGCGCGGCGACGGTTTCTGCGCAAGCGCCAGGCGCGGCAGGCCAAGGGCCGCGGCACCGACGCCGAGGAGGCACCGCCGCCTCATCGCGATAATGCAACCGGTGTGAGCATCGCGGACTCTATACGGGATAGTGGGTGCCTTTGCGAGCCGTGCTAACCTGCAGCGCAATGATCAAGCGGCGCATCTTGATGGCTGGCGTGGCCGGATGGTCGATCGCCCCGCCGTCGCGGGCGCAATCGGGGGTGCCCGAGGTCGGCTTCCTGCATCCGGGCAAATCCGCGGCCATGGCGCCGCGTCTTGCTGCCGTCTTCGAGGGCCTGCGCGGCCGCGGTTTTGTCGAGGGCCAGAACGTGTCGATCGTCGCGCGCTTCGCCGACCTCGACCCGCAAAAGACCAGTGCTGATGCCGCCGAGCTCGTCCAGCGCAAAGTTGCCGTCGTGCTCGCGGTCGGGCCGCAGGCCGTGAACGCCACGCGCGCCATCACGACCACCGTGCCGATCGTCGCTCTCGATCTCGAATCGGATCCGGTGAAGAGCGGCCTCATCGAGCGGCTGTCGCATCCCGGCAGCAATGTGACGGGGCTGTTCTTCGACTTTCCCGATTTCAGCACCAAGTGGCTCGAGCTGCTGGGCGAGACGATCCCCGGCCTTGCGCGCCTGGCGGTCCTGTGGGATCCCGGCACGGGCACGGTGCAACTCGATGCTGTCACCGCCGCAGTTCAGAGCCGGAAGCTCGAGCTTCAGGTCCTGCAGGTCGCCAGCCCGTCCGGGTTGGACGAGGCCTTCCAGGCGGCGCACGACGCCGGGGCAAAGGCCGTGCTGGCGTTGTCGTCGCCGGTGTTCGGCACCATTCCGCAGCAGGTCGCCGAGGTGGCGCTGCGCCATGGCATGCCGACCATCACGCTCTTTCCCGAGTACGCCGAGGCGGGCGGCTTGATGGCCTACGGCACCAATCTCACCGACCTCTTTCGTCAGGCCGGCGAGATGGTGGGCAAGGTGCTGGCCGGCACCAGTCCGGCGGACCTGCCGGTCGAGCGTCCGTCGCGCTTCGAGCTTGTCGTCAACCTCAAGACCGCCGCCGCGCTCGGCATCGCGATCCCGCAGGTCGTCCAGCTGAGCGCCGATCGCCTGATAGAGTAATCAGACGAAGCTCGGTCGGGTCCGCAGGGTCTCGCGGTCGAAGCCTGCGATCTTCTTGTAGCGGTCCGAGATCGCTTCCAATTCGACGGTCGAGATCACGTCTTCGATCCTGTCGAAGCGCTGGCCACTCGAGCGCTGCCAGACCTCGCGCAGGATCGAGTTCGGGCGGATCGGTGCGGTTGGTCAGAACGACTTTGGCGGTCGCGGGATTGCGCACGGCCTCGTACTGCTCGAGGGCTTCCTGCGTCGCGCCGAGCTGCTTGATGCGGCCGGCGAGGAAGCGCGCGTCGACGATCGCCTGGCCCGCGCCATTGGAGCCGCGCGGATACATCGGATGGGCGGCATCGCCCAGCAGGGTGAGGCGGCCGAAGGTCCAGCGTTCGAGCGGATCGCGGTCGACCATCGGATATTCGAGGATCTCCTCGGTGCTCTCGATCATGCCGCTGATATCGAGAAAGTCGAAGGTGAGACCGGCAAAGGCCGGCATGATGTCGGACAGCCGGCCGCGACCGGTCCAGTCCTGTCGCACCGCCTGCGGCCGCTCGAGCTCGGCCACCCAGTTGATCAGCGGCCGGCCGCCGGTCGCGTCGGTGCCCGGCCGCACCGGATAGATCACGGTCTTGCCCACCGTCATCCAGCCAGTCGAGACCATGGTCTGGCCGCCGAGAAATGCCGGCCACAGCGTGGTACCGCGCCACATGTTGACGCCGGAGTAGTTGGGCGGCCCCTGGTCGGGAAAGAGCTGTCGGCGCAACGCCGAATGAATGCCGTCGCAGCCCACCGCGAGCCTTCCGGTCTGCGGCGGCTGGCGCTCGAAATGGATCGTGACGCCCCGCGCATCCTGCTCGACCCTGAGGCAGCGATGGTCGAGCTGCAACGCCTCGCCGCCCAGCCGGGCGCGCGCCGCGTCGAGCAGCGTGCGGTGAAGGTCGGCGCGGTGGATCGAGAGCTGCGGCCAGTCATAGCCGGCAAAGCGGCCGCGCGGCTCCTTGAAGATGAACTGGCCGTGGCGGCTGTAGAAGGCGAGCTCGCGAGTCTCGATGCATTGTGCGGCCAGCGTCTCCTGCAGGCCCAGTTCGCAGAGCTCGCGCATGGCGTGCGGCAGCAGGTTGATGCCGACGCCAAGCGGCATCACTTCCGGCGCCGCTTCGAAGACGCGGCACGAGACGCCGGCCTGGTGCAGGCTGAGCGCCAGCGCCAGCCCGCCGATGCCGCCGCCCACGATCAGCACGTCGGCGTCCGTCGTACTCATTCGGCGGCGATCCCGCGTTTGGCGACGACCCTGGCCCAGCGGGCCTTGTCGCGCACGACGATCTCGCCCAGCGCGGCGGGAGTCGAGGTCGCCGGGATCAGGCCCTGCGCCTCGAAGACCTGGCGCGCGTCGGCGGCGCCCAGGATGGCGGCGGTCTCGCGGTTGAGCCGCTCGATCACCTCGCTCGGCGTCGCCCTGGGTGCGAACAGGCCGTACCACATGTCGACATCGGCGCCGGTCAGGCCCTGTTCGATCAGGGTCGGCGTGTCGGGCAGCTGCGGCAGGCGCTTGGGGCTGCCGACGGCCAGCGCCTTCAGCTTGCCGGCGCGGATGTACTGGGCCGAGACATGCACCGGCAGGAACATGTAGCCGATCTGTCCGCCCAGCAGGTCCTGCACCGCGCCGGCCGAGCCCTTGTAGGGCACATGCGTCAGTTCGATGCCGGCCTCGGTCTCGACCAGGGCCATCGACAGGTGATGCGGCGTGCCGACGCCCGGGCTGCCGTAGTTGAGCATTCCCGGCTGCGCCTTGGCGAGGGCCACGAACTGGGCGAGCGTATTGGGCGCCTGCGCCGGGTTCGCGACCAGCACCAGCGAGCCGCGCGCGGTCAGCCCGACCGGTGCGAAGTCGGCGACCGGATCGTAGGGCAGGTTCTTGTAGAGGCTGGCGTTCATCACCAGCGTATTGACCGACGACATCAGGGTGGTGCCGTCCGGCTTGGCGCGCGCCACCTGCTGGCTGCCGATGTTGCCTGAGGCGCCGGCCACGTTCTCGACCACGACGGGCTGGCCGACCCTGGGCGACATCCGCTCGGCCAGGAAGCGCGCAATGATGTCGGGTCCGGTGCCCGGCGTGAACGGCACGACGACCCTTATCGACTGATCGGGCCAGGCAAAGGCGGCCCTTGCGAAGAGCGGTGCGGCCAGGAGGGGAAGAAGGGTTCGCCGGTTCATCGGGCGCGCATTCAATCAGTCCAGTCTTTGTCCGTCGATACAACTATGACGTGCTTTACAGAGTGGTTATTCGTTCTTTAAGTGTTCTCTCTTCGGGACCGGAGAACGACATGCAGGCAAAAGTTCGCACCGTGGCGTTTCAGGGCATCGATGTTCTGCCGATCGACGTGCAGGTGATGATCGCGCCCGGCAATCTCGCTTTTGCCATGGTCGGGCTGGCCGACAAGGCGGTCGGCGAAAGCCGTGAGCGCATCAGGGCGGCACTGCGTGCCTTGGGGCTGGCGCTGCCGCCGCAGCGCATCACCGTGAACCTTTCGCCTGCCGATCTGGCCAAGGAGGGCAGCCACTACGATCTGCCGATTGCACTTGGTCTGCTGGCAGCCATGGGCGTGATCGCCAAGGAGAGTTCTGGCGGGGTTCGTGGCGATGGGTGAACTGGCGCTCGATGGATCGCTCTGTCGCGTGCCGGGCGTGCTGCCGGCCGCGATCGCCGCCGCCGCCGGCGGGCGCGGCCTGATCTGTCCGGCGTCGTGCGGCGGCGAAGCCGCCTGGGGAGGATTCGAAGCCCGCGATGACGACAGGCAGGCCGTGCTTGCAGCACCCTCGCTGCTCGCCCTGATCAATCACCTGCGCGGCCAGCAGACCTTGGCGGCGCCGGAGGCGCTGCTGGCCGATAGCCGCACGTCCTATCCCGATCTGTCGGAGATCAAGGGACAGGAGACGGCAAAGCGCGTGCTCGAAGTGGCGGCGGCAGGCGGGCACAATCTTTTGATGATCGGCCCGCCGGGCTCGGGCAAGTCGATGCTGGCCGCGCGCCTGCCCGGCCTGCTGCCGCCGCTCGAGGCGGACGAGGCGCTGGAGGCGACCATGGTGCGTTCGCTGGCCGGCGAAGGTGGCGACGGGCGGCTCAATCGCCGCCGGGCCTTCCGCGATCCGCATCACTCGGCCACCCTGCAGGCGCTGATCGGCGGCGGCGCGCGGCCGCGGCCGGGCGAAGTCTCGCTCGCCCATCACGGCGTTCTGTTCCTCGACGAGCTGCCGGAGTTCGCGCGCTCGACCCTGGAGGCGCTGCGCCAGCCGCTCGAAACCGGCAGGGTCAACGTGGCGCGCGCCAATGCCCATGTCACCTATCCGGCACGCTTCCAGCTCGTGGCGGCGATGAACCCGTGCCGCTGCGGTCACCTGATGGAGCCGGCGCAAGGCTGCGGCCGCGCCCCGCGCTGCGGCAGCGACTACCAGTCGAAGATTTCCGGCCCGCTGCTCGACCGCATCGATCTCACCATCGACGTGCCGCCGGTCGGCGCGGCCGATCTCGCCTTGCCGCCGCCGGCCGAAAGCTCGGCCGACGTTGCCGCCCGCGTTGCCGGCGCGCGTGCCGTGCAGCGTGAGCGGCTGGCCGCTCTCCACGCCAAGGGAAAGCTGGTCGACGTCGAGGCCGAGCCGACGGCCGGTCTTCTCTCCGACATGGCGCGCGGCTGGTCGAAGCCGCGCTGCAACGCCGATACCGACGGCGCACTGTTGGCCCAGATCGCCGAGCCCGACGCCGAGGGCCGCGCCCTGCTGACCCGCGCGGCCGAGCGGCTGGGTCTGTCGGCGCGCGCCTGGCATCGCACCTTGCGGGTGGCACGCACCCTGGCCGATCTCGACGGTTCCGATGCGGTGCGCCGACTGCATGTCGCCGAGGCGCTCAGCTATCGCCGCCCGCCGCAGCGCACGGCGCTGGCGGCATAGGTCCTACTGCCCGAGCCCGATGCCCAGGGCGTTGAGGGGCGACATGAAGAAGCGCCGGATCCTGAGCAGGATGGCGGCCCGGCGGAAGCCCAGGCAATTGTAGAGCATCGCGAGAAGGCCAGTGCCCGGCACCTTGAACGTGGGATCGAGCTCGCAGATCCAGTCGTAGAGGCGGGTCGCCTCGTCGAGGTCGTAGCGTGCGATCTGGTGCGCCAGCGGCCACAGCCGGGTGGTCGCGGCGGCGCGACCGCGCCGTTCCGACATCTCGCCGCGGTCGGCGAGCATGCGATAAATCTTGCGGTAGATCTTGAGCTCCGCCAGATGCACCGGGACGATCTCGGAAGCCCGCGGCGTCTGCAGCCTGCCGCGCGCATGGTGCCGGTGGACCAGCGCGAAGTCGTCCCAGATGGCGATCTTCGGGTGCTTCAGCGCCACCTCGAGGACAAACATGCGGTCGTCGTTGGCGATGAACTCCTGGCGATGCGGCACGTCGGCAATGAAGCTCCTGCGGAAGAGGAACGCCGAGTAGTGCGAGGACTGGCACTCGCCCAGCTGCTGGGCCATGAAGTCGTCGCATCTCTCCCACGGGGCCTCGACCCAGCTGTCGGTGCGATCGTCGACGGTGCGGTATCCGGCCACCACGATGTCGGCATCTTCGCGCAGCGCGATCTCGAGTTGGGCGTCGTTGGCGCCGGGCTCGAGCCAATCGTCGGAATCGAGGAAGCGGACATACTGGCCGCGTGCCATCGTAAAGGCCTTGTTGACGGCCCAGTCCTTGCCCCAGTTGTCGGTGCGCACGCGCACGATGTCGGGCTGCTGCGCCAGCCACTCCGACGTGCCGTCGGTGCCGCCGTCGTCGACCACGATGATCTCGTGCGGGCTCTTCGTCGCGCGGCACGAGTCGATCGCCGTGGGGAGCGCCCACAGGCGATTGTAGCTCGGGATGATGATGGAGAGGGCGATCAATGAGCGGCTCGGCGGGTGCGCTGGCGGACTATGGCTTACGCTCACGGGATCGCACAACGCAAATCGGGTAGGCCGCACGTTGTCGGATGAAGCGGGACCAACTAAGGAGCTATGGTGGCTCTGCAGTACAACCGGGCATGACGTCCGCTGACAGAAGGTCCTCCAAGGATAATTCTATCGATGAGTGTCTACCGAAACCTTGTCCAATTTGTCGAGCGTCGCGGTCTTGGGCCGCCCTTGCGCTCGCTCCTGTCGCATCTTCGCCGCGGAGGACGGCGCTTCACGCGGGTCGTGCACAAGGCGACGAGCGGGAGGCAGATTCAGGAATATCTGGGAACGCACGCCATCAAGAAGCTCCATATCGGGGCCTCCTCCGAAGTCCTTGACGGTTGGCTCAACACCGACATCGTCGCCGGCAGAGGCATTGTCTATCTCGATTGCCTTCGTCCCTTTCCGTTCGAGAACGACACGCTGGACTTCGTGTTTTGCGAGCACTTTATCGAGCATATTACGCGCGAGAGCGGCCTCGTCTGCATGAGGGAAGTATTCAGATGCCTGAAACCGGGCGGCGTCTTTCGCGTTACCACGCCGGACTTGACGAAGTTCGTCGGCCTGTTCGCTCCCGCGCTCGATGCTGCCCAGGTACGGTATATCGAGGAATTCCGCATCCTGAGCGACCTCGATCGGCTATCGCCGTGTCGACTGCTCAACATCATGATGCGCGGCTTCCAGCATCAGTATCTCTACACCGAGAATGAGCTGGTCGAGCATTTGTCCGAGGCGGGCTTTTCACAATTCCAGTCGGTCGAGCTGGGAATGTCGTGCCACGATGCGCTGCGAAACATTGAGCGTCATCGATTTCATTCCGGAGACGAGACGGCGCGCTTCGAGACAATGTTCGTGGAGGCGACGAAGTAACTTCGGCCGGCGCGCCTTTCCTGCTCCAACATACCGGTGTAGGTATTCTCCGCGGGGAGAATCGGCAAATGGCGATAGCCCATCGACTGGTCGCGGCGGTGAAAGACGGGCGTGTGCAGCACGGAATCCGCCGGCGGCTTGTGACGCTTCGCGGCCAGCTAAGGGAAATCTACTGTCGGCTTCTTCTGCGGGTCAGGATCGGATTGCCGCGGGAGCTGCCGTCCATGAGCCTCTCCGGCAATTTCTCGGCGTCCGACGAGAGCATGTGGCTGAAGAAGTGCTTCGAGGCGGCGTGCCGGAAAGAAAGCATCCTTCCGGATGCGATCCGCCGCATCGTCGGCATGTCGGGCCAGACCTATCGCTCCTTCATCAACAACTATGTCCATGCGGTTGGCGATGCGCGCTACCTCGAAATCGGCTCGTGGGCCGGTTCGACGGCGACGGCGGCGCTGTTCGGAAACCAGGTCGAGGCCCTGTGCATCGACAACTGGGCGCTGTTCGGCGGTCCCAAGGACGCGTTCTTCGCGAACATCCAATTGGCCCTCTCGGACAAGGTCAAGTTCCGCTTCATGGAGATGGACTTCCGCGCGGTCGATTTCGGGTCGATCGGCCAATCCAACGTCTATTTGTTCGACGGTCCGCACGAAGAAGCGGACCAATATGACGGGGTGGTGCTCGCGCAGCCTGCGCTGACGAAGCGATATCTGCTGATCGTCGACGACTGGAACTGGCGCGCGGTCCGAAACGGCACCTTTCGCGCGTTGATCGACACGAAATGCAGGGTCGAGGCGGCGATCGAAGTGCGCACGACGCTCGACAACAGTCATCCGGTTGTCCAGATGGAAAAGAGCGAATGGCACAACGGCTATGTCATGGCCGTGATCGTCAAGTCCGCCTAGAGCGGCAGCGCCGAGCGTGCCCGTCAGACCCGATTGCTGACCTGGACGCGGCGCACGCCGAAGAGCCTGCGATAGAGCGGTCGAAGCTTGACCTTGCCGATCTCCACGGCGAGGCCCGGAAGAACCACCGTGAATGTCGCGATAGCGCGCGCCGCGACGAGTGGCACGCCGTGGCCGACGAGGCGAAGCTTCAAGGCCTCTGAGCGATAACGCCAGTGATTGGTGTAGTCGTTCACAAAATGCGGGATGAGCGGGTGCACGGCCTTCACGGGCAGTTCCGGGCGATGCAGTCGATGGGGCGCCGGCGGATTGTCGATCTCGCACCGTCCCGCGAAGACGTCGAGCGCCACGAAGCGCGGATAGATGTTGAAAGGCGCCATAATGGAATTGTCGTCGGGCAACGCCTCGAGGCCCGCCTCTGCCATGGCGATCGCCATCAGCAGCTCGTCGTTGGCGTATCCGCGCAACCTCACAAGTTTCCAGGAATTGTACAGCGGCTCCACTTGGCGAGCGCGATCGTAGGCGGCGGTGGCCCGCTCTCCGGGCTCGAGATAGTAGATTCCGCCATTGAACTTCGGCAGCGACGATACGCCGATTCGCCTGCAGACCTCCGCCACGTCGCTGAACCACAAGCCGGACGATATCTTGCCGCCGGCGACCGCCACGGGCCGTCCTGCGAAGCGATCGAAGACCGGGTTGAGCGGGCCGACGCACAGGCAGTCGGCGTCGATGAACAAGGTGTGCTGTGCGGGGGCGAGCGTGTCGAGATGGAGCTTCGGCGAGAAGCCCTTGCCCAGGGCTCCCGGGGGGATGCGCACCAGTTTCACATCCTTGAGGTCCGCAGGAAGATCGGCATCGAGGTCGGTGATGATGTGGAAGCCGATGCCACTGTCGCGGTTCCACACCATGAACGATCGTGCCAGTGTGAATGCCATCTCAAGATAGACGGTCTTGGTAGTTGCCAGGGTCATGGCGGCGCGCCCCGGAAGCCTGCTTGCCGCGGGCACGGCAGACGGCTTGATCGCGCTCGTCACTTCGTTCAAGGAACCGCCTGCTTTCTGCAACACATCGATTATTGCCCACTCTGTCGGACGACGCCAGACGGCGGCTCGAAGCGTCCAGTGCTGCTTGGCACTGCGGGGCGCGATGGCGTAGAACCACCTCTCCGCATGCGCGTCGTCTCAGTCCTGTCGATCCTGTGCGCCCTCGGCTCTTGGCTCGGCGGGGCTGCGGCTGTGCACGCGGCCTCTCCCAGCGTCTACCTCGAGGAGCTGACCTGGACCGAGGTACGCGACGCGCTGAAGGCCGGCACGACGACCATCATCCTGCCGGCTGGCGGCACCGAGCAAAGCGGCCCCCAGATGGCCCTGGGCAAGCACAATGTGCGCGCCAGGGTCCTCGCCGGCCGGATCGCTGCGGCCCTGGGCGATACTCTGGTAGCGCCGGTCGTGGCCTATGTTCCCGAAGGCAGCATTTCGCCGCCCTCCGGCCACATGCGTTACCCCGGGACGATCTCGATTTCCGATGCCGCCTTCAAGGGCTTGCTGGAAGGGGCGGCCGGCAGCTTCCGGCAGGCAGGCTTCCTCCATGTCGTGCTGATCGGCGACCACGGCGATTACCAGAACGACTTGCGTGACGTGGCGGCGACGCTCAATCGCGCCTGGGCCGGCACGCCGGCGCGCGCCCACTTCATCGACGCCTATTACAAAGTGACGCAGACGGCCTACGTCCAGACCTTGCGCGCCAAGGGCCTCAGCGAGGCCGCAATCGGCGAACATGCAGGGGCCGCCGACACGTCGCTCCTGATGGCGATCGATCCCGCGATGGTGCGCACCGACAAACTCGACTCTCCGGCCGGCGCGGCGACCGGCATCAGCGGCGATCCCCGCCCGTCGTCGGCGGCGCTGGGGCAACTTGGCGTCGACGAGATCGTTGTCGCGACCGTGGCGGCCATCCGCAAGGCGCGTCAGGAGCATCGCTGACGACATGAGCCGCGTTCGTTTGATCTTTGCCGCCTTCGCGGTCCTGGCGGTTGGCGCGACGTCGTGGTGTGCCGCCCAGACGCTCCTGCCAGAACCGGTCGTGACCGTGCCCGGCATGCCGCCGGTGATCGATCCGTCCAACCTCTACAGCGAGATCGGCCCGGACCACGTCAGTCCGGCGCTCAAGAACGACCTGCCACGGGTCTATGTGCCGAATCGGCGCGGCAACTCGATCTCGGTGATCGATCCCGCTACCTTGCAGGTGATCGACACTTTCCGCGTCGGCCGCAATCCGCAGCACGTCGTGCCGTCCTGGGATTTGCGCACCCTGTGGGTCGCCAACAACGCCGAGGGCCGGACCGACGGCAGCCTGACGCCGATCGACCCGCTGACCGGCAAGCCGGGCGCGGCCATCGCGGTCGACGATCCCTACAACGTCTATTTCTCGCCCTCGGGCCGCCACGCGATCATCGTCGCCGAGGAGCTGAAGCGCCTCGACTTCCGCGATCCGCAGACCATGAAGCTCGACTACTCGATCGCGACGCCGAAGTGCGGCGGCATCAACCACGCCGACTTCGCCATCGACGGCAGCTTCGCGCTCTTCACCTGCGAATTCGACGGCGCCGTCACAAAGATCGATCTGGTCAATCGCCAGGTGATCGGCACCCTGGTGCTGACGCCGTGGTACCAGCGGCCCGATGTCGTGGCCCAGCTCTCCACCTTCGAGAAGAAGCCCGCGCTGGTGCTCGATTCGATCGAGCTGGGCGGCGCCATCCGCGCCTCGCGCGGCATGCCGCAGGACATCCGCATCTCGCCCGACGGCAAGATCTTCTTCGTGGCCGACATGCTGGCCGACGGCGTGCATGTGGTCGACGGCAGCTCGTTCCAGCAGATCGGCTTCATCGCGACCGGCACCGGCGCGCACGGCCTCTATCCCAGCCGCGACGGCCGGCTTCTTTACGTCGCCAACCGCGGCAGCAACCGGATGATCGGCCGACCGGGCGGCCACGGCTCGATCTCGGTGATCGACTTCGCCACGCGCAAGGTGGTGAAGACCTGGCTGATCCCGGACGGCGGTAGCCCCGACATGGGCAATGTCTCGGCTGACGGAAGGTATCTCTGGCTGTCGGGCCGCTTCGACGACGTCGTTTATCGCATCGACACGAATTCGGGCACCGTCGACAAGATCAAGGTCGGCCGCGAGCCGCACGGCCTCACCGTCTGGCCTCAGCCCGGCCGCTATTCGCTCGGCCACACCGGCAACCTGCGCTGACGCTCAGTTCTTTTCGGCAGCGAGTCGCAGGCCAAGGCCGATCAGGACGCTGCCGGTGATACCGTCGAGGGTGCGGCAAATCGCCGGCCGGCGGAGCAGACTGCCGATCCGGGCGATGGCGAACGCGTAACCCGCCAACCACAGCAAGGTCATCAGGCTGAAGATCAGGCCCAAGATGGCAAGACCCGCGAAGCTCGCCTCGTCCGCCGGCGCAAACTGCGGCAGCAGGCTGGTGAAGAACGCGGCCATCTTCGGGTTGCCGAGATCGCTGATCACCCCTTGGCGGAACGCGGTCCCCGGCGGTAGCGGGCGGGCAGCCCTTGCCCTCGTCGCCGGCTGGTCGAGGAGCGACGCGGAGCGGAGCGCCGACCGCAACGACTGGATCCCCAGCACCACGAGATAGGCCGCGCCGGCATATTTGACGGCGAGAAACAAAGGCTCGGAGGCGACCAGCAAGGTGACGATGCCGGCCGAAGTCGCGAGCGCCCAGATCGCCTGACCCGCGGCCACGCCCAGCGCCGTCGCCAGGCCGCCGACCCTGCCGCCCAACAGCGTATTGCGGATGGTCATGGCGGTGTCGGGCCCCGGCGTGGCAATCACCAGCGCCGAAATGCCGAGAAAAGCCAACAAGGGATTGCCGAAATATTCCATGGCCACTCAGCCTCTCAGGGATCGATCAACACGCCCGGTTTCAGGCCGCGTAGGCGATCGGTCGACTGCCGCCCTTGATCTGCGTGCGGTGCATCACCCGGCGCGTCGCGCCGTCGAACGGGTCGCGGCGATGCATGGTCGAGCGGTTATCCCACATCACGAGGTCGCCCAGCCGCCAGACATGCTCGTAGAGGAACTGCGGTTGCGTGAGATGCGCCCACAGCGCCTCGAGCAGCGCATCGGATTCCTCGCGTGAATAGCCTTCGACATAGGAGTTGCGGCGGCGCCCGAGATAGAGCGTGGCGCGGCCGTTGGCGGGATGCTTCAGGATGGCAGGATGCCAGGCGCCCGGCGCGGCCATCGGATCGTCGGTCGGCGTCACGCCCTTGCGCAGGTAGCCGCCGGAATTGTAGGTGCCGTCGTGCTTGACCCGGCGGCCCTCGATCTTGCGGCGCAGCTCGGCGGGCAGTGCATCGCAGGCCGCCTGCATGCCGCAGAACCAGGTGTTGCCGCCGCTCGGTGGGATCTCGAGCGCATAGAGCGTCGAGGCGTCGGGCGGCATGTCGAGGTAGCTCATGTCGGTGTGCCACGAGGCCTCGCCCGCGCCTAGCGCGCCGATCGGCTCGCCCTTGTCGTCGAGCACGTTGGAGACGACATAGATGTCGGGATAGCCCGGCGGGCTGATGCGCCCGCGCTCCTGGTTGGGTGGCGGGTCGAGTTCGCCGAAGCGGCGGCTGAACGCCAGCAGGTCGGCGTCCCCCAGCGTCTGGCCGCGCAGCAGGATCACCGAGTGGCGCTGCCAGGCCTGCTCGACCGCAGCGAAGTCGGCGGCGCTGGTGCGGCGCAGATCGACGCCGAGAATCTCCACGCCGACCGCTTGGGTCAGCGGTCTCAGGGTCACCGCCATGTCGTCGCTCCCGGCTTTCGTTGCTTGCCTGATTTGATCAAGCGCCGAGGACGTAGGCAAGCCACTCCGCGAGCTTGACTCCGACGGCCGGCGCCAGCGGGCCGGCGTAGCCGGGATCGGTCGGGCTCGAAACGGGCTTGAGATTGTGGCTGACCGCCGGCACGACCAGCGCTTCGCTGCCTGCCCTGCGCGTCGCCAGCACGTCGAGCAGCGGCTGGATGTCGGCGAACGGCACGACCTGGGCATCGGCACCGCCATGCACCAGCAGGCAGGCATTGTCCGTGCGGGCGAGCGCGGCGGCGGGGTCGAAGGCGAGTGCAGATTTCAGGAAGGGTCCGGCATAGGCCGGGAAGACGAGCTGCAGCTCGGGCGAGATGTCGGCCGGCACACGACCGCTGTCGAGGATCGACGAGATGATGCGGTCTGCGGTCGCGACGAAGGCGGGCGCGGCGCGGGCGATCTGCTCGCGCACGATGTCGGCCAGCTTGCGGCCTGGGGTCGAGGCGAGCACCAGCCCGTACGGACGCCGCGCGCCCATCGCACCGGTTGCCGCCAGCGCCAGCAGGCCGCCCTCGCTGTGGCCGAGGAACGCCGTGGCGTATGGCTTGATCTCGTTCTGCCGCAGCGAGCTCGGCGTGTGCGGCCATGGCGTCGGCGACGAAGTGCTCCCACAGGAAGAAGCGTTCCTCGGCATCCAGGTTGCCTTGCGGCCGCGCCGACGACCGGCCAATGCCGCGCTTGTCGTAGCGCAGGGTTGCAATGCCCGCCGCCGCCAGCCTTTCGGCGATCAGGCGCAGCAAGTCGATCTTTACGGGGATCAGCGGATTGTTGCCGTCGCGGTCGGTCGGGCCGCTCCCGGCGATCAGCACGACGCCGGGCACCGGCTGGATCTCGCTGCGCAGCGGCAGCAGCAGGGTGGCCGCGAGGGTGACGCCGCCGGCGCCGGCAAACTGCAGGTCGCGCTGCTTCATGCCCGAAGCGTACCAGCCCGGGACCTGGGCATCCGCAGTCCTCGCCATCAGGGCGCCAGCGCCGCCCAGCAACGCCCAGCGCCGTTTCACGGCCGCTGACCGCTCATGAGATGGACGTGTCGCGGCGGTAAACGCTCACGTGCGCTTGCGCGCGGCCTTTTCGGCGATGCCCGACAGGCCCTCGCGGCGGGCGAGCTCGGTCCAGATCGCCTGCGGCTTGACGTTGATCGACGCCCACAGGGTCAGCAGGTGATAGAGCATGTCGGCGCTCTCGCCGATCAACTTGGGCCGGTCGCCGCGAATGCCTTCGATCAAGGCCTCGACCGCTTCCTCGCCCAGCTTCTTGGCGATCTGCGCGCGGCCGCGGCTGAACAGGCGGGCGGTATAGGATGTCTCCGGATCGGCGCCCTTGCGGCTGTTGATCACGGCATAGAGACGGTCCAGCACGTGCTCGTCGGCACTGCCGTTCTCCTGGCGCTGCTTCTTCAGCGCCTTCTTCTTTGCTTTCTTTTTCTTGGCCATCGGAGGGGGAACTCTACTGACGCCTCTTGAGCGGGCGTATTTGCCATCTTACCGCAAAATCAAGTCGTTTGCGAGATCGATCGTATCGGCACGCCGGCGCGCGCGAGATGTTCCTTCGCCTGGGCGATGGTGAAAGTGCCGAAGTGGAAGATCGACGCGGCGAGCACGGCCGAGGCGCGACCCTTGGTGACGCCGTCGACCAGGTCGTCGAGCGAGCCGACGCCGCCCGAGGCGACGACCGGCACCGGCACGGCGTCCGATACCGCCCGCGTGAGTGCGAGGTCGAAGCCCGACTTGGTGCCGTCGCGATCCATCGAGGTCAGCAGGATCTCGCCCGCGCCGTGGCCGGCCATGCGGCGGGCCCAGTCGACGGCGTCGAGGCCGGTGCCCTTGCGGCCGCCGTGGGTGAAGACCTCCCACCTGCCGGGCGCGGTCTGGCGGGCGTCGATCGCCACGACGATGCACTGGTCGCCGTATTTCTCGGCGGCTTCCTTGACGAATTCCGGCCGCGCCACGGCGGCGGAGTTGATCGAGACCTTGTCGGCGCCGGCCAGCAGCAGGCGGCGGATGTCCTCGACCTGGCGCACGCCGCCGCCGACGGTGAGCGGCATGAAGCACTGCTCGGCGGTGCGGCCGACGACATCGAGGATGGTGTCGCGGTTCTCGTGGCTGGCGGTGATGTCGAGGAAGGTGAGTTCGTCGGCGCCGGCGGCGTCGTAGATCCGCGCCTGCTCGACCGGATCGCCGGCGTCGCGCAGGTCGACGAACTGCACGCCCTTCACGACCCGCCCGTCCTTGACGTCGAGGCAGGGAATGATGCGGACCTTGAGCATCGCCCCGCTCACTCGCCCTTCAGCACGCGAATCGCATCCGGCACCGTCACGCGCCCGTCGTAAAGCGCGCGGCCGACGATCGCGCCGACGATGCCATATTCCTCGGTCGGCCGCAGTTCGCGCAGGTCGTCGAGCGAGCTCACGCCGCCCGAGGCGATCACCGGTGTGGTGAGATGCTGCGCCAGGGTGACGGTGGCGTCGATGTTGACGCCGCCCATCGCGCCGTCGCGATCGATGTCGGTGTAGATGATGGCGGCCACGCCCGCGTCCTCGAAGCGCAGCGCAAGATCGAGCGCGCGCACCGCGCTCTGCTTGGTCCAGCCGTCGACCGCGACAACGCCCTCGCGCGCGTCGATGCCGACGGCGATCTGGCCCGGCCACTGCTTGCACGCCGCCTTCACGAGCCCCGGTTCCTTGACGGCGATCGTGCCCAGGATGACCCGCTTCACGCCGGCCTCGAACCACTGGGCGATGCTTTCGATGGTGCGGATGCCGCCGCCAAGCTGCGCCGGCACCTCGACCTCTTTCAGGATGTCCTCGACCGCGGCGCGATTGACCGGATGGCCCTCGACCGCACCGTTGAGATCGACGAGGTGAAGCCACTCGCAACCGGCCTGCGCGAAGGCCTTGGCCTGCGCCGCTGGACTGTCGTTGAACACCGTGGCGCGCGCCATGTCGCCACGCAGCAGCCGCACGCACTTGCCGTCCTTGAGGTCGATGGCGGGAAACAGGATCATGGCGGCGCGGATTTAGCGCTTTGCGCCGATCCTGTCATCCCACGGGCTCCTTAACGCCCGGGAGCCTGAACCTCGAGCTCCGCGCCGCGCTTCTTGACGGTACGTTCGATTGCGGGGCGGTCGAGCCGGGTCTTGTCGTCGCCCTCGAGCAGCCAGGCCACGCCGCCCGCCCGCGACACCTGGTTGGCCCGGCGCAGCGCATCGTCGAGCACCTCGTAGACAGCCGGGATCAGGCGGTGTTTGGCGGCGCGAAATTCCTTCTCGGTGGTGCAGACGTAGCCCACGGTCCACCAGAGCTTGTAGGTCATGCAAAGTTCCCTTCCCTGCGACCCACTGCGGACCGGGTCTTCTTTTAACCTATGTATCGTTCAAGTGACAGGCGCTGATATGGCCCGAAGCCACTGCCTTTAACGCCGGCCGCTCGACCTTGCAGCGTGCGAATGCGCGCGGGCAGCGCGGATGGAAGGCGCAGCCGGGCGGTGGATCGAGCGGCGAGGGCAGTTCGCCCGCGATCGGCTTGTAGGTGCGCCGCGCAGGATCGAGCGTCGGCACTTCGGTCAGCAGTGCCTGCGTGTAGGGATGGTTGGGGTGCGCAAACAGTTCCTCGGCGGGCGCCACCTCGACCAGGCGGCCGAGATACATGATGGCCACGCGATCGGAGAGATGCTCGACCACTGCGAGATTGTGGCTGATGAACAGATAGGTGAGGTCGAGCCGCTGGCGCAGCTCCATGAAGAGGTTGAGCACCTGCGCCTGGATCGAGACGTCGAGCGCCGCGACCGCCTCGTCGCAGACGATGAAGGCGGGCTTGACGGCGAGCGCGCGCGCGATGCCGATGCGCTGGCGCTGGCCGCCCGAGAACTGGTGCGGATAGCGCGTCGCATAGGCGCCATCCAGTCCGACCTGGTCGAGCATCTCGGCGACATACTTGCCCTGCGTGCCGCGCTCGATCAGCCCATGCACGCGCGGCGCCTCGCCCACGATCTCCGATACGCGCAGCCGCGGATTGAGCGAGGCATAGGGATCCTGGAAGATCATCTGCACGGCGAGCTGCCAGGCCTTGCGCTCGCTGCCGTTCATCACCGCGACGTCGCGCCCGCGCCATTCCATCGTGCCAGCGCTCTGCGGCTGGATGCCGGCAACGATGCGGCCGAGCGTGCTCTTGCCGCAGCCCAACTCGCCTACCAGGCCCACGACCTCTCCCTCGCGAATGTCGAGATCGACGTCGGACACCGCCTGCACGACGGTCTCGCGCACCTTCGCGCCGAGCGAGTTGGCGATCCTGCCCGCGAGATCGACCTTCTGCGTGAAGCGCTTGGTGATGCCGCGCAGGGAGAGGATGGTGCCGCCCGATGCGGTCATTTGATCGGCGTCTCCTGGTACAGGATGCTCCACCACTGGTGTCGCGCCGCACGTAGACGCTGGAGGAGATCACCCTGGCGGTCTCGGCGGCGCCGCCCTTGAAGGTGCTGGTGTAGGTCACGCGATAGAGCAAGGTTGCCACGTCCGGGCTGATCATGCGCACGGCGTAGCCGGGCTCGATCGCGAGGCTGGTGAGCCGGAAGTCCTGCATCAGCGCCAGGAACTCGCGCTTGTTGTAGCGCTTGCCGTCCCCGAAGATCAGCAGCGCGTCGTCGGCCAGGAACCCGCGCATGCCGGCGGCATTGTTGTCGCGCAGGAAGTCCCAGCTGCCTTTTTCGAGCGCCATCAGCTCGTCGCGGAATTTGGCGGTGTCCTGCGCCCAGGCGGTCGCCGAGGTTACCGCGAATGCGGCGCCTGCCATCATCATCGAACGTCTATCGATCATGTCTTCCTCCCTCCGTTCATGCAGCCGCGCGCCAGCAGCGCGCCCAATGGCCTGGCTGGTGTTCGACCAGCTCGGGCATCGCGTTGCACTGCTCGATCGCGATCGGGCAACGCGACTTGAACGAGCAGCCCGCCGGCAGCTTGAGCAGCGACGGCGTCATGCCGGGGATCTGCGCCAGCTTGTGGCCACGCGTGTTCTGCGACGGCACCGAACCGATCAGCCCCTTGGTGTAGGGATGCATCGGCCGTTCGATCACGTCGGCGGTGCGGCCCATCTCGACGATGCGGCCGGCGTACATCACCGCGATTCGGTCGGCGAGGCCGGCCACGACGGCGAGATCGTGGGTCACCCAGATCATCGACGTGCCGGACTCGCGGCAGAGCCGCTGCGCCTCGAACAGGATCTGGCCCTGGATCGTGACGTCGAGCGCGGTGGTGGGCTCGTCGGCCACGATCAGCTTGGGCTTGTGCAGCAGCGCAATGGCGATCGCCACCCTCTGTCTCATGCCGCCTGAGAACTGGTGCGGATAGGCGCGCAGCCGTTCGTCGGGCGAGGCGATGCCGACCTGCACGAGGGCGGCGCGCGACCGGGCGAGCGCATCGGTGCGACCCACATCGAGATGCGCCTGCACCGTCTCGATCATCTGCGTGTCGACCCGCAGGACCGGATTGAGGGTCATCATCGGGTCCTGGAAGATCATCGCGATCTTCGTTGCCGCGGATCTGGCGCAGCCGGTCGGCCCTGGCGGTGATGAGCTCCTCGCCGCCCAATTTGATCGAGCTGCCCTCGACGATGCGGCCGGGCGGATCGATCAGACCCAGGATCGAGAAGCCCGTCACCGTCTTGCCCGAACCCGACTCGCCCACGAGTCCCAGGATCTCGCCCGGCGCCACGTCGAAGTCGACGCCATCGACCGCCTTGGCGACGCCTTCCTTGGTGAAGAAGTACGTGCGCAGCTTCCGGACGCTGAGGGTGGGCGTCATCGGAGGTTTCGCGGGTTCAGCACGTCGCGCAGGTGATCGCCCGCAAGGTTGATGCCGATGATCGCGATGGCAAGGGCAACACCCGGAAAGAAGCTGATCCAGTAGCTGCCCGACATCAGGAACTCGAAGCCGTTGGAAATCAGCATGCCGAGTGACGGCTCGGTCACCGGCACGCCGACGCCGAGGAAGGAGAGCGTCGCCTCGAGCGCGATGGCGCGGGCGAGCGTGATGGTGGCGATCACGATCAGCGACGGCATGCAGTTGGGCAGCATGTGCCGGAACACGATGCGGCCGGGCGGCAGCGCGAGGCAGGCGGCGGCCTCGACATATTCCTTGTTGCGCTCGACCAGCGCGGCACTGCGGGCGGCGCGCGCGAAATAGGCCCACTGGACGAGGATCAACGCAACCAGCACCTTGTCGATGCCCTTCCCCAGCACCGACAGCAGGATCAGCGCCACCAGGATCGCGGGGAAAGACAGCATGATGTCGACGATGCGCATCAGGAAAGCATCGGTGCGGCCGCCGACATAGGCGGCGACCAAGCCCACCACGACGCCGATCCCGAGCGCTGTGATGACGGAGACAAACCCCACGAACAGGCTGGTGCGCATGCCGTAGAAGATCGCCGACATCATGTCGCGCGCCTGGCCGTCGGTGCCCAGCCAGTAGGTGAACTTGCCGTCGCTCGAGACGGTTCCCGGCGGCGACTTGGCATCGAGCAGGTCGAGGCTGCCGATGTCGAAGGGGTTCTGCGGCGAGATCAGCGGCGCGAAGAGCGCGACGAACAGCGCGAAAGCCACGAGGACCAGGCCGAACACGGCGAGCCTGTCCTCGCAGAAGTCTGACACGATGCGCTGGAACGGCGTCTGCGACTTCGCCGCAAGGATGGGCTCGATGGGGGGATCGATCGCCTGTTCGCTCATGTCGCGCGGCTTTCGAGGCGAACGCGGGGATCGAGCACGGAGTACAGCAGATCGACCAGCAGGTTCAGCACGACGAAGAAGACGACGATGATCATCAGGTAGGCTACGACCACCGGCCGGTCGAGCAGCAGGATCGAATCGATCAGCAGCTTGCCCATGCCGGGCCAGGCGAACACTGTCTCGGTGATCACGGCGAAGGCGACCGACTGACCGAATTCCAGTCCGCTCACCGTGGCGATCGGGATCATGATGTTCTTCAGCACATGCACGCCCACGACCCGCCGTTCGCTCAAGCCCTTGGCACGCGCGAACTTCACGTAATCCATCGGCAGCACTTCACGCGCCGTGGCGCGGGCGAGGCGGACGATCAGCGCTCCTTTATATAGGGCAAGTGTGAGCGCGGGCAGCAACAGGTGCCGCAGCCCGTCGGCGGTGAACATCGAGAGTTGTACGCCCAGCACGTTCACGGTCGCGCCACGGCCGGAGGCCGGCAGGCGCGGCCAGCCGGGCACCAGATCGGGCAGCAGCACGGCAAACACCATGATCAGCATCAGCCCGACCCAGAAATTGGGCAGCGAGAAGCCCAGGATCGAGCCGGTCATGATGGTCCTGGCGCCGACCGACTTTGGCCTGAGCCCGGCATAGACGCCCATCGGCAGGCCCAGGGCGAGGGCGATCACCAGCGACAGGAAGACCAGCTCCATCGTCGCGGGCATGCGCTCGAAGATCAGCTGCATGGCGGGCTGGCCGGCGAGGAAGCTCTTGCCGAAGTCGCCGTGCAGTGCGCCGCCCACGAACGAGAGGTACTGCCGCCACACCGGCTGGTCGAGGCCGAGCGAGGCGCGCACGGCGTCGCGTTCCATATCGCTCGCGTCGGGGCTGATCATCATCGCCACGGGGTCGCCGATCAGGAAGATGCCGGCGAAGACCAGCGCCGACATCACCACCATGACCAGCGCCGCCTGCATCAGCCGACGGATGATGTAGACCAGCATCAGCGCACCGCGTCCGTGGCCCACCCTTCGAGACGCGCCCTGCGGTCGCTCCTCAGGGTGAGGTCATCTTTGTCTCTTCGAATGGGCACCAAATCCTCATGCTGAGGAGCCGCGCATAGCGCGGCGTCTCGAAGCATGGGAACGAGCACCGTCATTGCCGGGGCGGCTACTTAACCGGCTTCACGTCGACGGCGAAGGTGTTCTGGTCGGCGCGGCCGGGATAGGTGAGGCCTTTGCGCATCGCCCAGACCGAGACCTCGAAGTGGATCGCGATCAGCCCGTGCTCGGCCATCAGCATCTTGCTTGCCTCGGCCAGCAGGGCCTCGCGCTTGGCATCGTCGATGGTGACCAGCGCCTCCTCGAGCTTGGCATCCATCTCCTTGTTGGAATGACGGCCGCTGTTGGTCGTGCCCATGCCCTTGGCGCGGTCCGGCGTCGCGGCCAGCGACTTCAGCGCGTTGCTGAGCTCGCCGGTGCTGGCGCCCCAGCCCGCCATGTAGGCGCCGTACTTGAAGCTGTCGCGGTTCTTGAAGAACACCGGCGGCGCGTTGGCGTCGACATCGGTCTTGACGCCGATCCTCGTCCACATCGCCGCGACCGCCTGCGCGATCTTGAGGTCGTTGATGTAGCGGCCGTTGGGCGCGCCCAGGGTGATCGAGAAGCCCTTGGGATAGCCCGCCTCTTCCAGCAGCTTCTTCGCCTTGCGCCGGGTCGTAGGCGTCGATCGGCGTGTCCTTGCGCGTGCCGCCCATCGGATAGGGCAGCAGGTCGCCTGCCGGCATGGCGACGCCTTCCATGATCTTGTCGTCGATGCCCTTGCGGTCGATCGCGATCGACAAGGCCTCGCGCACCCGCTTGTCCATCAACGGATTCTTGCCATTGGTGTCGGGAATGCCGATCGGCGGCTCGCCGTGCTGGTCGAGCGCGATATAGATGACGCGGTTGGAGATCGCCTTGGAGAGCGTGATCTTGGGATCGTTCTTCAGCTTGGCGAGATCCGTGGTCGGCGGATCCTCGATCAGGTCGACGTCGCCCGACAGCAGAGCGGCCACGCGTGTGGTGTTGTTGCTGAGCGGCCGCAGGATCACCGTCTTCCAATAGGGCTTCGGTCCCCAGTAGGTGTCGTTGCGCTCGCCGACGATGCGGCTGCCGCGCTGCCATTCGACGAACTTGAACGGGCCGGTGCCGACCAGGCCGTTGCCCGAGTTGAGCTCCGCCGTGGTCTTGCCCTCGGGGGCGGGGCCCGCCATCGCCTTCTTCGACAGGATCGGCAGGGCTGCGACATCGAGCGGCAGCAGCGGCGCGGGGCCGTTGGTGTGGATGCGAAGCGTCAGCGGATCGACGATCTCGAAGCTCTTCATCGAGCGCGTGTAGATCGTGTAGGGGCCGGGGCTGTTCGGCACTTTCGGCACGCGCTCGTAGGTGAAGACGACGTCCTCGGCGGTGAAGTCCGAGCCGTCATGGAACTTGACGTTGGGCCGCAGCTTGAATTCCCAGGTCGTATCGTCGATCGCCTTCCATGACAGCGCCAGCGAGGGCTGCGTCTTGAGGTCGGCATCCTGGGCGACCAGGGCGTCGAAAAAATAGGCGGCGACCTGGATGTTGGGATTGAGCGTGTGGAACTGCGGGTCGAGCGCGCTCGGCTCGGTCTTGATGCCGATCTTGAGCTCCTGGGCCACCGCGGGCGTCGCGGCGGGAATGGCCGAGAACGCCAATGCCACTGCAACAGCGGCGGCCTTCGTGCCGAACCTGATCATGAACCCTCCAAACACCGGCTATGCGGGAGTCTTATGGCAAGGCATGGCGCGCGGGGCTAGTCTCTGGCCCTCACACGAGGAAGTCCCATGACCCGCTACACGCCCGACCTGCTGGCTGCCGACGCCGAGGAATTCACCGCCATCCGCCGCGATATCCATCGCCATCCGGAAACCGCGTTCGAGGAGGAGCGCACGGCGCAGATCGTCGCGGACAGGCTCACCTCGTGGGGCATCAAGATCCATCGTGGCCTCGCCACCACCGGCGTGGTCGGCACGCTCCAGGGCAACCGCAAGGGACAGAAGACGATCGGCCTGCGCGCCGACATGGATGCGCTCCATCTCCAGGAGAAGAACGACTTCGAGCATGCCTCGACCATCGCGAACAAGATGCACGCCTGCGGTCATGACGGCCACACCACCATGCTGCTGGGCGCCGCCAAGCAGCTCGCGGCAAAACCCGATTTCGCCGGCACGGTGCACTTCATCTTCCAGCCGGCGGAAGAGGGCCAGGGCGGCGCGCGGGTGATGATCGAAGAGGGGCTGTTCGACAAGTTCGACTGCGACGCGGTCTACGGCATGCACAACATGCCGGGCTTTCCCAAGGGCCATTTCGCGATTCGCACCGGCGCGATGCTGGCAGCCTCCGACAGCTGGGAAGTTACTTTCAAGGGCACCGGCGGCCACGGCGCCATGCCCGACCGCGGCACCGATCCCACCTTTCCGGCGGCGCAATTCATGGTGGCGATCCAGGGCATCGTCGGCCGCAACGTGGCGCCGGCGCAGGCCGCGGTGCTGAGCGTGGGCCATATCCATGCCGGCACGCCAGGCTCGCCCAACGTCATTCCGTCGGAGGTGCTGATCAAGGGCACCGCGCGCAGCTTTCAGCCCGAGGTGCGTGCGCTGCTGGAGCGGCGCCTGGCCGAAGTGGCGGCCGGCATCGCCCAGGCCGGCGGCTGCACGGCGGTCAGCAAATATCACCGCCGCTATCCGGCGCTGATCAACGCTGCCGAGCAGACCTCGATCGCGGTCGAGGCGGCGGCGCTGACGGTGGGCCGGGAGAACGTCGAGGCCAACACTTCACCGCTGGCCGGCGCGGAGGATTTCGCCTTCATGCTCGAGAAGAAGCCGGGCGCCTACATCATGATCGGCAATGGCGGCACGGGCGAAGGCGGCTGCCAGAACGTGCACTCGCCGCTCTACGACTTCAGCGACGAGATCATCACCACGGGCGCTGCCTACTGGTTGAACCTCGTGCAGCTCGAACTGGGCGACACACCGCGCCCGCTCAAATAAGCGGTCGCTACCCAGGAGTGCGGACGGGCCTCTTGGCGTAGAAGCCCCAAAAGATGATGTCGAGCAGATCCTGGGGCGTGATTTCCTCGGGCGGCTTGCCCTCGCGCATCACGGCGAAATGCGTGCCCAACGTTGCTCTGATGTCGATGCCGTCGCTCATCCAGGCGTGCTCGCGCGTCGGCACGGCGCGATGGATGTTGTTCAGCACGAACAACCTGCCGTGGGGCGCGAGCGCCTGGTCAATGCGCGCGATGTCCTCGGCGGGCTTGAGGCAATGCTGCAGCACCCAGACCGAGATCGCGGCATCGGCCGTGAAGCCGCGCGCGAGCAGCCCGTCGAACATCTCGGGCGCGCAGGACATGAACCGATCCGACTGAACATAATCGATCGCCAAGGCACGCATGCGCGCGCTGATATCGACGCCGACCACGCGGCAGCCGTGGCGCGCGATCAGTTCCTTCGCCAGCCGGCCGACGCCGCAGCCGTAGTCGACGACGATCGACTCGGTCGTGAGGGCGATGGTCTCGGCGATCAGATTGGCGACATACGGGGTCTCGATCCGCCAGCGTTCGTCGGTCGAAGAGCCTTCGCCGGTCAGAATGATCTCGCGCGCCTGCTCTGGCGTCTGGGCGTCAAAGATTTCCGGGAAGTAGGTGGCCGCCATGTCGTGCAGCCTAGCGCGTCGCGGGCTTCGCCGGTGACACGAATTGCGCCAGGGTCGCCTGGTCGGCGCGGCCGACGTAGGTCAGCCCCTTGCGCATCGCCCAGACCGACAGCTCGAAGTGCAACGGCAGCACGCCGTCGTCGGAGATCACCAGCTTGCTGGCTTCCTGGAGGAACGCCTCGCGCTTCTTGTCGTCGACGGTGCGCATCGCTTCCTCGAGCTTGGCGTCCACCGCGGGGTTCGAGTAGCGGCCGCGATTGGTGCCGCCCATGCCGCGCTCGCGGTTGGGTGTCGCGACCAGCGACCGCAGCGGATTGGACATCTCGCCCGAGTCCGAGCCCCAACCGGAAAGATAGGCGCTGTACCTGAACTCGTCGCGATTCTTGAAGAACACCGGCGGCGCCGTCGCCTCGACCTCGGTCTTGACGCCGATACGGGTCCACATCGCGGCGACCGCCTGCGCCACTCGGAGATCGTTGATGTAGCGGCCATTGGGCGTTCCCAGGGTGATCGAGAAGCCGGCGGGATAGCCCGCCTCGGTGAGCAGCCGCCTGGCCCCGGCCGGGTCGTAGCGGTCGGGCTGCGTCGCCTTCGATGTGCCGAAGGCCGGCCACGGCAGGAAGTCGCCAGCTGGCTGGCCGACGCCTTCCATGATCTTGTCGACGATGCCCTTGCGGTCGATGGCGCGGCTCAGCGCCTCGCGCACCCTCTTGTCCTTCAGCGGATTCCTGATCTTGCCGTCGGGGCCCTTGGCGTCGGGAATGCCGGGCGACGGCTCGGCGAACTGGTCGAGGGCGATATAGATCACCCTGCTGGAGACGGCGTCGGCCAGCGTGATCCTGGAATCCTTCCGGAGCTTCGGCAGATCGGCGGTCGGCGGGTCCTCGATCATGTCGACGTCACCGGCGAGCAGTGCCGCCACGCGCGAGGCCGCGTTGGTGAGCGGCTTGAACGTCACTTTCTCCCACGCCGGCTTCGGCCCCCAATAGCCATCGTTGCGCGCGAGTACGAGCTCCGCGCCGCGCTTCCACTCGACGAACCTGAACGGGCCGGTGCCGACCAGCCCCTCGCCACGATTGAGCTCGGCCGTCGTCTTGCCTTCCGGCGCCCCGCCGGCGGCGGCGATGTGCGACAGAATCGGGAGCGCGGAAAGATCGAGCGGCAGCAGCGGCGCGGGCGCGCCGGTCGTGATGCGCAAGGTCAGCGGATCGACGATCTCGAGCGCGGTCATCTGCCGGGTCACGAGCGTGAAGGGCGACGGGCTGTTCGGCACCTTGGCCGCCCGCTCGAAGGTGAAGACCACGTCCTCGGCCGTGAAGGGCGAGCCGTCCTGGAACTTGACGCCCGGACGAAGCTTGAACTCCCACACCGTGTCGCTAAGCGTCTTCCAGGAGACCGCGAGGCCCGGGATGGGCAGCTGCTTGTCATCCTTGGCGATCAGCGGATCGAAGATGTGGGCGGCGATCTGATTGTTGGGGCCGAGATTGTGATACTGCGGATCGAGCGACGACGGCTCGGTCTTGAGCCCGATCTTCAGCTCCTGCGCCCAGGCCGTCGCGGCGACCGGCAGCGCCACCGCCAGCGCGATCGACAACAGAAACATACCCGCCGCGCGGACCAACGACATGCAACGCTCCATGAGGAGCGCAGTCTTAGGCGTCGTCTTCGGGGTTTGGCAACGCGGCAGGAGGCGCCGCGGGCATTAATCAGGCGTGAGCGTGATCGACGACCCAGCCGGCCTTGTCGAGATCCCAGTACCAGCCGTCGGCCAGGGGAAGGATCGAGTGCACCAGCGCGCCGAAATCGCACAGGACCGCGGGCTCCGGCAGGGAGGGTGCATCGTGCAGGGTGACGCCGCCTGGATCTTCCAGCGTGCCGATGCGGTCGTGCTCGGCCAGCGGCAGGATCAGCCCGTCGCTGAGCCCGCTCATCAGCACCAGCGGATCGTCGACGATCGCCGGGGTCGTGACCCCGTCCAGAGCCGGGTCGGCAAGAGCCGTAACGTGGATGTCGCCTGGCTCGCCGAACAGCCGGTCGAGCGAGAGCCCGAACGCCGCAGCGTCGTGGCCGGCCTCCGCCCAGATGGAATCCGGGCGCGGCTGGGAGAAGAAGACGAGGGCAGTAGAGCTCTCGGGGGGGACCGATTGGCTCATGAAGTCACTTTCGTTATTGCTTCAAATGTAGCGCATAAGCTTTTGAAAGGAAAGAATAAAAGGGGAACATTTGCCGAGCGGAATTGGCTAATCCTTTCAAAGGCTTGGTAGGCCGGGGGCGACTGCCCTAGGGTGCCCGGCATCTCGTTTTCAGTGTCAGGGGGCAGCCATGAACGGCGCAGAGAGTCTGGTCAGGACCTTGGTCAAGGGTGGGGTCGAGGTCTGCTTCGCCAACCCCGGCACGTCGGAGATGCATTTCGTCGGCGCACTCGACCGGGTCGAGGGCATGCGCTGCGTGCTGGGCCTGTTCGAAGGTGTCTGCTCGGGCGCCGCCGACGGCTACTACCGCATGACCGACAAGCCCGCCTCCACCCTGCTGCATCTGGGGCCGGGCCTCGCCAACGCCGCCGCCAATCTGCACAACGCCAAGAAGGCGGGTTCGGGCGTGGTCAACATCGTGGGTGAGCACGCGCTCTATCACATCAAGTACGATACGCCGCTCACCGCCGACATCGAAGGCATCGCAAGGCCCTTCTCGCACTGGGTGAAGACGTCGCCCACCTCGAAGACCGTCGCCAGTGACGGCGCGCTCGCCATCCAGGCCGCGCGCGTGGCGCCGGGCCAGATCGCGACCTTGATCCTGCCAGCCGACACCGCCTGGACCGAGGCCGACGGCCCGGCCGAGACGCCGGCCACGCCCGCTCCCGAGAAGCCTTCGAAGGAAACCGTTGTCGCCGCGGCCAAGGCGCTCAAGAAGCCGAACGCGATGCTGTTCATCGGCGGCCGTGCTTTGCGCGCGCGAGGTCTCGAACTCGCCGGCAAGATCTCCGCGAAGACCGGCTGCAAGGTCCAGGGCGCGGGCGGCACGGCGCGCATCGAGCGCGGCGTCGGAAGGGTCCCGGTGCTGCGCCTGCACTTCGTGATCGAAGCGGCGCAGGCCCAGCTCAAGGGCACAGAGCAGATGGTGCTGTGCGGCGCCAAGGCGCCGTTCGCGTTCTTCGCCTATCCCGGCAAGCCCTCGGTGCTGACGCCGGACGGCTGCGAGACGATGACGCTCTGCCCCGTCGATGGCGATCCGCTGGCCTCGCTCGAGGCGCTGGCGATGGAACTCGACGCGATGAACGAAAAGGCCGCGGGCGTCGCCCAGCCCAACCGGCCGGAGCGTCCGACCGGCAAGTTCACGCTCGAGGGTCTCGGCCAGGCGCTGGGTGCCACCATGCCGGAGGGTGCGATCGTGGTCGACGAGTCGGTGACGACGGGCCGCGGCTTCTTTCCATTCAGCGCCGGCGCGCCGCCGCACGACTGGCTGAACAACATGGGCGGCTCGATCGGATTCGGCGGACCTGTCGCGGTCGGCGCCGCGGTTGCGTGCCCCGATCGCAAGGTGATCTGCATGATCGGCGACGGCTCGGCGATGTACACGATCCAGTCGCTGTGGACGATGGCGCGCGAGAACCTCGACGTCTGCGTGATGATCTTCTCGAACCGCTCCTACAACATCCTCTACAGCCAGCTCGCCGATGTCGGTGCGGCCAATCCCGGACCTCGCGCCATCGACATGCTGACGCTCGACCGGCCGACGCTCCAGTTCACCGATCTCGCCAAGGGCATGGGCGTGCCCGGCGGCAAGGCGACCAATCTCGAAGAGCTCACCAAGCAGCTCACCTACGCCATGTCGCAGAAGGGTCCGTACCTGATCGACGTGATCATGTGACGGAAGTCCGCGGCCGCACTCTCTTCGGTCGGCGGCGCGGCAAGAAACTGCGCGACGGGCAGCAATCGCTGCTCGCGACGCTGTTGCCGCGCCTTGCGCTTGTCGTGCCGCCGGAGCCGGAAAAGCTCGATTTGCCTGCGCTATTTGGCGGCGCAATGCCGGCCGATGGCGTGTGGCTGGAGGTCGGTTTCGGCGCGGGCGAGCATCTCGTGTGGCAGGCCAGGGAGAATCCTGCGGTCGGATTGATCGGCTGCGAGCCCTATATCAACGGCGTCGCCAAGTGTCTCGCCCACATCGAGCGCGAGGGCGTTGAGAACATTCGCCTCTTCACCGACGATGCGCGGCTGGTGATGAAGGCGCTGCCCGACCGATCGCTGTCGCGCGCCTTCGTTCTGTTCCCCGATCCGTGGCCCAAGTCGCGTCATCACAAGCGCCGCTTTGTCGAGCGCGGCAACCTCGACATGTTGGCGCGGCTTATGAAGCCCGACGCCGAGCTGCGTCTGGCGACCGACGATCCCAGTTACCTTCCGTGGATGGTCGAGCATGCCTGCACGCACGCGGCGTTCGAATGGCTGGCCGAGCGGCCGGGCGACTGGCGCGGCCGTCCGGCGGACTGGCCGCCGACACGCTACGAGACCAAGCGCATCGCCGGCACGCCGACTTTCCTGCGCTTCAGGCGTCGTTGAACGATCGGCCCGGCCGGATCAGCACGAGGATGGCCGCGGCGGCTTCCAGCACCAGGCAGGCGATCAGCGACGTGCGGTAGTCGCCGGACAGATCGTGCAGGATGCCCAGAATATAGGGGCCGGTCGCGGCGACGAGCTGCGTGATGGCGACGTTGAAGCTGACGGCACGGGCAAAATCGCGGCGCGGGAATTCCTGCTGCACGATCAGGCCGGGCAGGGTGATCAGATTGCCGACACCGAAGCCGAACAGGATGCAGCCGAGGTAAAGCCCGGCGAGCGACCGGCTCGAGAGCAGCACGATCATCGAGGCGATCTGCACGCAGAGGATGGCGGCGCTGGCGCCGCGGCGATCGACCTTGTCGATGATCAGTCCGACCGAGATGCGGCCGACCAGCGCCGACAGCGCGCTCACGCTCACCGCCCAGCCGGCGCCCTTGAGACCGAGCCTCGGTTCGAGGAAGGCGACCTGGTGGGCGATGAAGCTGATCTGCGCCAGCAGCCCCAGCGAGAAGGCGCCGACCATCGTAAGATAGCGTGGCTGGCGCAGCAGGTCGCGGCGGCTCATCGGCGTGCCATGGTCGGTGGTGGCCGCCGCTTCGTCGCCGATGTCGTGTTCGTCGGCCCGGCGCGGTCGCAGCACGATCGCGCACAGCGGCCACAGGGTCAGCGCCATCACGCCGATGGCTGCGATGCAGGCCCGGGCGAAGCCCATCGTGTCGATCGCCCAGGCGAAGGCCGGCGCAAAGATCAGCCCAGCACAAGTTGCTCCGTTGAGCGCCAGGCTGGCGGCCCAGCCGCGCCGGCGGTTGAACCATTGCGCGATGATGGTGTTGATCGCGCCGCCGCCCATCGCCGCCCAGCCCGGGATCATGACCGCGACCGCGGCATAGAGTTGCCAAAGCTCGTGGGCGAGGGTGAGGCCGAGGACCCCCAGCGCCATCAGGCCGGAGCCGATCAGCACCACCGTCCGCGCGCCGCGCTTCTGTATGAGGTCGCCCACCTGCATCACCAGGAAGGCGCCGACGATGTAATAGAAGGTGATTGCCGAGGAGATCTGCGCCGGGGTCCAGCCCCAGTCCTTGTTCAAAGCAACCAGATAGAGCGCCAGTCCATAGAAGCCGAAGCCCCACCCATAGAGGGCAATGACGAAGGCGCAGAGGACGACCCACCAGCCGTGGTAGCGAGCTATTTTTGGTGCCATTCCGGATATTTTTTCAGGGATTCGGAGACTGTGCTGGCGGTTTTCGGGCTTCATTAACAAGGGCAAGGAAGCCCTTGCCAGCAAGCAATAACGCGCTTATATCCGCGCCATCCTCATCGGGTTCGCAGGACGAGCCAAACAAGAAAGAGTGGGCCAAAGCCCGCTCTTTTTCATTTGGCGCCTATCTGCGGACCGCAACAACGGAATTCGCCCTACGTGACCGACCTCTTGCGCCGCATCGAAGACATCGTAGCCCCGACCGTCGTCGGCATGGGCTTCGATCTGGTTCGTGTGTCGATGAGCCGGGGCGGCGGCACCTTGCAGATCATGATCGAACCGGCGGACGGCCGCCCGCTCGACGTCGAGGATTGCGCGACGATGTCCCGCGCTTTGTCGGCGGTGCTCGATGTCGAGGACCCGATCCCGAACAGATACACGCTGGAAGTGAGTTCTCCCGGCATCGACCGGCCGCTCACCCGACCCAAGGACTATGCGCGCTGGGCGGGGCATCTCGCGCGCTTTGAGACGACGTTCCCGGTCGATGGCCGCCGCCGCTTCAAGGGCATCTTGCTCGGCCTGGAGAACGACGTCGTTCGCCTGAAGCTCGATGACGGCACGGAAGTGCCGCTGCCGCTGGCGACCGTGATCCGGGCCAAGCTCGAGATCACTGACGCCCTGCTGGCCGAACATGAACGCGCAGCCCAGTCGAACGACCCGGGCGCCGAACCGATACCGACACACTGACCTTGAGTTAAACGGAGAGGAAGAGACATCATGGCAACGACTGCCGACATTCCGCGTCTTGAGATGCTGCAGGTGGCCGACATGGTCGCCCGCGAGAAGGGCATCGAGCGCGAGGAAGTACTCGAGGCGATGGAACAGGCCATCCAGAAGTCCGGCCGTGCGAAGTACGGCATGGAGCACGACATCCGCGCCGAGATCGACCGCAAGTCGGGCGAGATCAAGCTGCTGCGCTACATGCAGGTGGCCGATCCGATCGAGAACGAGAACACCCAGGTCACCGTGACCGAGGCCCAGCGCCGCAATCCCGAGGCGCAGGTCGGCGACTTCCTGACCGACGAGCTGCCGCCGATCGACTTCGGCCGGGTCGCCGCCCAGACCGCCAAGCAGGTCATCACGCAGCGCATGCGGGAGAGCGAGCGCAAGCGCCAGTACGAGGAGTTCAAGGATCGCGTCGGCGAGATCGTGTCCGGTGTAGTGAAGCGCGTCGACTATGGCAACATCACCGTCGACCTGCAGCGCGCCGAGGGCGTGATCCGCCGCGACGAGACGATCCCGCGCGAGAGCCTGCGGGTGAACGACCGCGTACGCGCCTACATCTTCGACGTGCGCGAAGAGCCGCGCGGCCCGCAGATCTTCCTGTCGCGCAGCCATCCCCAGTTCATGGCCAAGCTGTTCACGCAGGAGGTGCCGGAAATCTATGACGGCATCATCGAGATCAAGGCGGTCGCCCGCGACCCCGGCAGCCGCGCCAAGATCGCCGTGCTGAGCCACGACAGCTCGATCGATCCGATCGGCGCCTGCGTCGGCATGCGCGGCAGCAGGGTGCAGGCCGTCGTGCAGGAGCTGCAGGGCGAGAAGGTCGATATCATCCCGTGGTCGCAGGACACCGCGAACTTCATCGTGAACGCGCTGGCTCCCGCCGAAGTCAGCAAGGTGCTGATGGACGAGGAGAAGAACAAGACCGAGGTCGTGGTGCCCGACGACCAGCTGAGCCTGGCGATTGGCCGCCGCGGCCAGAACGTGAAGCTCGCCTCCCAGCTCACCGGCTGGGAAATCGACATCATGACCGAGGCCGAGGAGAGCGAGCGCCGCCAGAAGGACACGCTCGAACGCACCGAACTCTTCAAGGCGACGCTCGACGTCGACGACGTGATCGCCCACCTGCTGGTGGCCGAGGGCTATGCCACCGTCGAGGACATCGCCGAGTTCGGCGATCGAGGACCTGGCCGGCGTCGAGGGCTTCGACGAGGAGATCGCCACCGAGCTGCAACGTCGCGGCCGCGAGTACATCGAGAAGCGCGACTCCGAACTGGCGACGCGCCTGGCCGAGCTGGGCATCGACGAGAGCCTGCGCGCGACCGAGGGCATTACGTTGCCGATGCTGGTAGCGCTCGGTGAAAAGGGCGTGAAGACCAGCGAAGACCTGGCCGATCTCGCCTCCGATGAGCTGCGCGAGATCGTGGGCGAAAGCGCCATGGACAACGACACCGCCAACGCCATCATCATGAAGGCGCGCGAGCACTGGTTCGCCGATGAAGCCCCCGCTGAAGGCGCGGACGACGCGGCGAAGGCCTGATCGGAGACGCCCTTTTGGACCTTGCCTACGCCATGACCGAACCCCATCTCCCGGCACCCATCGTGGCCGCTCCGGTGCGCACCTGCATCGTGACCGGCGTCGAGCGCGCGCCGGAACAAATGGTGCGTTTTGTCGTGGGGCCGGAGGGTGACGTCGTGCCCGATCTGGCACGGCAGCTTCCGGGACGTGGCATGTGGGTGACGGCCGAGCGTTCGGCCGTCGAGCAGGCGGTGGCGAAGAAGTCCTTCTCGAAGGCCGCGCGCACCCAGGTCAGGGCCGACGACGACCTGGCCGAGCGCGTCGAGCGCCTGTTGCTCGAGCGGCCGCTCGCCGATCTCAGCCGCGCCCGCCGGGCTGGCCGGGCGGTGGCAGGTTTCGTGAGGGTCGAGCAGATGTTGGGGCATGGCCGTGCGGGCCTGCTGATCGTGGCGGATGAAGCCGATGGGGATGGTCTGGCAAAACTGACGAAGACTGGCCTGCCGCTGGAGCGGCTTGGGACCAAGGAAATTTTGGGTGGCGTCTTTGGACGCGACCAAGCGGTTTATGTGGCTGTGGCGCGCGACGACGCGTCCGGCAAGTTCATTCAACGAATTGCGGGTGGTGCTGCGCGCTGGCGCGGCTATCGCCTCAATAGCGCCGGTTGACGGGCCGCGCGGGACCAAGGACAACACGCGATATGACCGAGCAAAAAGAACAAGGCAAGACGACCAAGCCGCTGACCCTCTCGACGGCAGCGCGCAGCAGTGCGGCCAAAGCGGATGCGACGCAGGTAAAGCAGAAATTCTCCCACGGCCGCACGCGTCAGGTGACGGTCGAGCTCAAGAAGCCCGCCAAACGTCCCACTGCTGCTGCCATGACCCCGGCGGCGGCCGCTCCGGCGCCCGCTCCCGCGGCGCCTGCCACGGGCCGTACGCTGAAGCTGGGCGCCACCGCCGCTCCGGCCGCGCGCGCCCCCGCGGCTGCCGCAACGCGTAGCACCGTCGCCACGCCAGCCGCGCGTCCTGCCGCGCCCGTCAACAGCCGCGGCATCGTGCTGAAGACGCTTACCGAAGAAGAGAAGGAAGCCCGCGCCCGCGCGCTGGTCGGCGCGGATCGCGACGCGGTTCTCGCGCGCGAAAAGGCGGCGGTCGAGGGTGCCCGTCGTGCCGCGGAAGAGAAGTCGCGCAAGATCGCCGACGACGAGCACAAGAAGCGGCTCGCCGAAGAAGAGACGCGCAAGAAGAACGAGGACGAGATCAAGCGCAAGGCCGACGTCCTGGTGCAGAAGCGCCTCGATCAGGCCGCGAGTGCGCCCCAGACACAGGCCGCGCGCCAGGCCCAGGAGATCGAATCGGGCACCTCATCGGCGCCGGCGGGTCCTGTCCGCCGTCCGCTGGGTGCGCCGGGCGCCGGTGCCGGCCCTGGTGCGCTGCGCCGCCCGCCGCTTCGTCCTGTCATCAACAAGCGTCTGCCGCAGCCGCCGGGCGCGCGCCGCGAGGCGCCGAAGCGCCGCTCCGACAAGATCGACGTCGGCCGCGCCGTTTCCGGCGAGAACGATTTCCGCAGCCGTTCGGTCGCCCAGCAGAAACGCCGCCTCGATCGCGAGCGTCGCCAGCAGCATGACGACGAGCCGCAGCAGAAGGTCTATCGCGAGGTCACGATCCCCGAGACCATCACGGTGCAGGAGCTGGCCTCGCGCATGGCCGAGCGCGGCGCCGACGTGATCAAGACGATGATGCGCATGGGCGTGATGGCGACCATCAACCAGGCGATCGATCCCGATACGGCCGAGCTTGTGGTCACGGAAATGGGTCATCGCTTCAAGCGCGTGACCGAAAGCGACGTCGAGACCGGCCTCACCGACACGACTGACGCCGAAGGCGCGCAAATTTCGCGTCCGCCGGTGGTCACGATCATGGGCCATGTCGATCACGGCAAGACCTCGCTGCTCGATGCCTTGCGCGCCACCGACGTGGCGGCACACGAGGCGGGTGGCATCACCCAGCATATCGGCGCCTATCAGGTGACCCTGCCGTCCAAGCAGAAGATCACCTTCCTCGATACGCCGGGGCACGAGGCGTTCACCGCCATGCGCGCGCGCGGCGCCAAGGTGACGGACATCGTCGTGCTGGTCGTGGCCGGCGACGACGGCGTCATGCCGCAGACCAAGGAGGCGATCGCCCACGCCAAGGCTGCGGGCGTGCCGATCATCGTGGCCATCAACAAGATGGACAAGCCGGGCGCCGACGCGAGCCGCGTGCAGAATGAACTGCTGCGCGACGAGATCCAGGTCGAGCAGCTGGGCGGCGAAGTGCAGTCGATCGAGGTCTCGGCGACCAAGAAGACCAATCTCGACAAGCTCGAGGAAGCGATCCTGCTGCAGGCCGAGGTGCTCGAGCTCAAGGCCAATCCCGACCGCCCCGCCGACGGCGTGGTGATCGAAGCCCGTCTCGACCAGGGCCGCGGTTCGGTGGCGACGGTGCTTGTCCAGCGCGGCACGCTCAAAGTCGGTGACGTTCTCGTCGCCGGCGCCGTGTGGGGAAGGGTGCGTCGTCTCGTCGACGATCGCGCCAATGCCGTCGAAAGCGCGGGGCCTGCCTTCCCGGTCGAGGTCCTCGGCCTCGCCGGCACGCCACAGGCGGGAGACGAGTTCCATGTGGTGGAGAGCGAAGCGCGCGCGAGAGAGATCTCCGACTTCCGTGCCCGCCGCGACCGTCAGGTCGAGCTGGCCCGGGCGGCCGGCGGCCGAGGCACCCTCGAGGAGATGATCAAGGGTATCCGCGAGGGCACCGCCAAGGAACTGCCGGTGCTGATCAAGGCCGACGTGCAGGGTTCGGCGGAAGCGCTGGCCGGCGCACTGTCGAAGCTCGGCACTGAAAAGGTCATCACCCGGGTGGTCTACAGCGGCGTCGGCGGCATCAGCGAAGCCGACATGACGCTCGCCAAGGCGTCGGGCGCGCTGATCATCGGCTTCAACGTGCGTGCCAATCCGCAGGCGCGCGAGATCGCCAAGCGCGACAAGGTCGACATCCGCTACTACAGCATCATCTACAAGGTCACCGAGGACATGCAGGCCCTGATGGTCGGCCTTCTCGATCCGACCTACAAGGAAACCCTTATCGGCAACGCGCAGATCCGCGAAGTGTTCAAGGTCACCAAGGCCGGCAACGTCGCGGGCTGCATGGTCACCGACGGCATGGTCAAGCGCGGCGCCAAGGTCCGCCTGCTGCGCGACAATGTCGTGATCCACGAGGGCACGCTGAAGACGCTGCGCCGCTTCAAGGACGAAGTGCGCGAAGTGCAGCATGGCTTCGAGTGCGGCATGGCATTCGAGAACTACGACGACATCAAGGTCGGCGACGTGATCGAATGCTTCGACGTCGAGGCGGTCCAGCCGACCCTCTAGGGGCCGGCGGACCTCTTCGGCAGCAACCACCGTAACGGAGTAGCGCCATGTCCCGGCGTAGCTCATCCGACCGTGATAAGAATCGTGCCCCCGGCCAGCGGCAGCTGCGCGTCGGCGAGGAGATCCGCCATCTGCTGGCCGAACTCCTCGAGCGCGGCAACATGCGCGATCCGGATTTGCGCGACGCGACCATCACGGTGACTTCGGTCGATGTCAGCCCGGACCTGCGCAACGCCACCGCGTTCGTGATGCCGCTCGGCGGGCAGGACAAGGAGCGCCTGCTCGCCGCCCTGCGTCGCGCGGCACCGTGGTTCCGCGCCCGCGTCAGCGAGAAGGCGGGCCTGCGCACCGCTCCCGAGATCCGCTTCGACCTCGACCGCACGTTCGACGAAGCCGACAAGATCGGCGCGCTTCTGCGCCGGCCGGACGTCGCGCGCGACATCAAGGACGACTGAAGCGGCCCCAGTGCAGAGGGCCAGGAACAAGATCGACGGCTGGGTCGTGCTCGACAAGCCGCTGGGCCTCGGCTCGACCGCTGCGGTCGGCAGGGTGCGCTGGCTGTTTGGGGCAGCGAAAGCGGGTCACGGCGGCACGCTCGACCCGCTGGCGACCGGTGTCCTGCCGATCGCGCTCGGCGAGGCGACCAAGACCGTTCCGTTCGTGATGGACGGTCGCAAGGAATACAGATTTACGCTCTGCTTCGGCGAGGCGCGCTCGACGGAGGATGGCGAAGGCGACGTCACCGCGACCAGCGACCGGCGCCCGACCGACCAGGAGATCCAGGCCGCGCTGCTGGCCTTCGTCGGCGAGATCCAGCAGATGCCGCCGGCCTTTTCCGCGCTCAAGATCGACGGCAAGAGGGCCTATGAGCTGGCCCGCGCCGGCGAGGCGGTCTCCCTCAAGCCGCGGCAGGTTACGATCGAGCGGCTGGAGCTGCTGGCCCGTCCCGACGCGGACCATGCAGATTTCGTGGTTGGATGCGGGAAAGGCACCTATATCCGGTCCCTGGGGCGTGATCTGGCAGTGGCGCTGGGCACCGTCGGACACCTGTCGGCCTTGCGTCGGACAGTCGCCGGCCCGTTTCGCGAAGAGGGGGCCATTTCGCTTTCCAAACTGGAGGCCCTCGGGCATATTCCGCCGCTTCTCGGGGCCTTGGCTCCCGTTGCGACCGCGCTGGACGACATCCCGGCGCTGGCCCTGACGGAGGCCCAAGCCGATCGGTTGCGCCAAGGCCAACCGGTCTTCTTGACCCGGGACGCACCCCCGTCCGGCGCGCTGGTTCGCGCCGAATGCGGTCAGAAGCTGGTGGCGCTTGTCCGTTCGGACGGCGCGTCACTCCAGCCGGTGCGGGTCTTCAACCTTTAGTTTCAGGAGAATCCGATGTCGATTACGACAGACCGCAAGGCGGAGCTGATCAAGACGTATGCACAGGTCGAAGGCGACACCGGTTCGCCGGAAGTGCAGGTCGCGATCCTGAGCGAACGCATCACCAACCTCACCGAGCACTTCAAGGACCACAAGAAGGATCATCATTCGCGCCGCGGCCTGCTCAAGATGGTCGGCCAGCGCCGCCGTCTTCTCGACTATCTCAAGGACCGCGACTCCAAGCGCTACGACAAGCTGATCGAGCGTCTGGGTCTGCGCCGCTAGGAGTTCCAGGCCTCGCCGTTCGGCGAGGCCTTTTCGTGTCGCGTCCTCGGGTCCCCGTCGAGTTTGGCCCGGCGATGCGACTTCTCAGTAACCGGGAAGGCAGGGGCATGTTGCAATGGCCTGGCCCGGTCCTGCCGACGCAAGGGCGCCGGCGGGCGGTCGCACCCTGACGGGGGTGGCGGCCGTGTAGGAAAGGAAGATGGAAAATGTCTGATATGTTCAAGGTGTTCCGCAAGGAAATCGACTGGGCCGGACGCAAGCTCGTGCTCGAGACCGGCAGGATCGCGCGCCAGGCCGACGGCGCGGTGTTTGCAACCTATGGCGGCACCACGGTGCTGGCCGCCGTCGTGTTCGAGAAGAAGCCGAAGCCCGGCCTCGATTTCTTCCCGCTGACCGTCAACTACCAGGAAAAGGCGTTTGCCGCCGGCAAGATTCCGGGCGGCTTTTTCAAGCGCGAAGGCCGTCCGAGCGAAAAGGAGATCCTGACCTCGCGCCTGATCGACCGCCCGATCCGCCCGCTGTTCCACGAGAGCTATCGCAACGAGACGCTGGTCGTTGTGACCACGCTCGCGCACGATCTCGAGAACGATCCCGACATCCTCGCCATGGTCGCCACCTCGGCGGCACTGACGATCTCGGGCGTGCCCTTCATGGGCCCGATCGCCGGTGCCCGCATCGGCTACCTCGACGGCAAGTATGTCGTCAATCCGACGATGGCCCAGCTCGAGACCAGCACGCTCGACCTCGTCGTCGCCGGCACCAAGGAAGGCGTGCTGATGGTCGAATTGGAAGCCCAGGAGCTCTCCGAGGAAATCATGCTGGGCGCCGTCATGGAAGCCCATCGTTCGTTCCAGCCGGTGATCGATGCGATCATCTCGCTGGCCGAGCATGCCGCCAAGGATCCGCTGCCGCTCACCGATCCGTCGGAAGCGTCGAAGACCGTGGCCGCCAGGCTCAAGACCGACATGCGCGCCAAGCTGGTCGACGCATTCGCAGAGACCCAGAAGCAGGCCCGTCAGGCCAAGATCGGCGCGGTCAAGACCGAGGCCAAGAAGCTGTTCGAAGGTGACGACGCCGCCCTCGCCGCGTTCGGCGAGGGCTTCGGCAACCTCGAGGCCGACGTCGTGCGCACCGCCATCCTCGACACCGGCAAGCGCATCGACGGCCGCGACACCAAGACCGTGCGCCCGATCGTGGCCGAGGTCGGCGTGCTGCCGCGCGCCCATGGCTCGTCGCTGTTCACCCGTGGCGAGACGCAGGCGCTGGTGGTTGCCACGCTGGGCACCGGCCAGGACGAGCAGATCATCGACGCGCTCGAGGGCGAGTATCGCGAACACTTCATGCTGCACTACAACTTCCCTCCCTACTCGGTGGGTGAAGTGCGCCGCATGGGATCGCCCGGCCGCCGCGAGATCGGCCACGGCAAGCTCGCCTTCCGCGCGCTGCGCCCGATGCTGCCCAGCAAGGAGAAGTTCCCGTACACGATCCGCATCGTGTCGGAGATCACCGAGTTCGAACGGCTCGTCGTCGATGGCGTCGGTCTGCGGCGGCTCGCTGTCGCTGATGGACGCGGGCGTCCCGATGGAGCGTCCGGTGGCCGGCATCGCCATGGGCCTGATCAAGGAAGGCGACCGCTTCGCCGTCCTGTCGGACATCCTGGGCGACGAGGATCATCTGGGCGACATGGACTTCAAGGTCGCCGGCACCGAGCGCGGCATCACCTCGCTGCAGATGGACATCAAGATCACCTCGATCACCGAGGAAATCATGAAGGTCGCTCTGAGCCAGGCGAAGGACGGCCGTATCCACATCCTCGGTGAAATGGCCAAGGGTCTGGGCGGCGCGCGTGAGGGCGTCGCAGCGACTGCGCCGCGCATCACGCAGTTCCAGATTCCCAAGGACAAGATCCGTGAAGTGATCGGCACCGGCGGCAAGGTGATCCGCGAGATCACCGAGCAGACCGGCACCAAGATCGACATCGAGGACGATGGCACGATCAAGGTCGCCGCGGTCGACGCGATCGCCGGCCAGAAGGCGATCGACTGGATCAAGGGTATCGTGGCCGAGCCGGAAATCGGCATGATCTACAACGGCAAGGTCGTGAAGACCGTCGAGTTCGGCGCCTTCGTGAACTTCCTGGGCGCGCGCGACGGCCTTGTGCACATCTCGGAGCTGGCGCCGCGCCGCGTCGCCAAGGTGACTGACGTCGTCAAGGAAGGCGACCCGGTCAAGGTCAAGGTCCTGGGCGTCGACGATCGCGGCAAGGTCCGCCTCAGCGTCAAGGCCGTCGACCAGGCCACGGGCGAGGACATCTCGAACAAGCCGCAGCCGGCCGAAGCTCCGGCCGCCGAGTAACTCCGGACATCATCGAGACGAGAACGGCGGCCGAGAGGCCGCCGTTTTTATTGCTCGCCGCCGGCGCTCGGCGCGGCGGTGCCGTCGGGCGGCAGACCGATGGCATGGTAGCCGGCATCGACGAAGTGCACCGTGCCGGTGACGCCGGCGCTCAGGTCCGACAGATAATACAGCGCCGCTCCACCCACGTCGGTCAGCTCGACATTGCGGCGCAGGGGCGCTGCATCGCGCGACACGCGGTAGACGTAGCGCGCGCCGCCGATGACCGCGCCCGCGAGAGTACGCATCGGGCCGGCGGAGATGGCGTTCACCCGCACGCCCTGCGGGCCGAGGTCGGCGGCGAGATAGCGGACACTGGCCTCGAGGGCCGCCTTGGCCACGCCCATCACGTTGTACGACGGCATGACCCGCGTGGCGCCTTCGTAGGTGAGCGTGATCAGGCTACCGCCCTCGGTCATCAGCGGCAGCGCACGGCGCGCGATCTCGGTGAAGGAATAGCAGGAAATGGTGAGGCTGCGCTGGAAGTTGGCCTTGGTCGTGTCGACATAGCGGCCCTTCAGCTCCTCCTTGTCGGAGAAGGCGATGGCGTGGACCACGAAGTCGAGGCGGCCCCACTCCTTCTTCAGGCTCTCGAACAGCCGGTCGAGGCTTTCCTCGTTCTCGACGTCGGCCTCGCCAATCACCTTGCCGCCGATCTTTTCGACCATCGGCAGCACGCGTTTTCCGAAGGCCGCGCCCTGGTAGGTGAAGGCCAATTCGGCGCCGGCGCCGTGCAGCGCCTGCGCGATGCCCCAGGCGATCGAGCGCTCGTTGGCGACACCCATGATCAGGCCGCGCTTGCCGGCCATCAGCCTCGGCACGTCGGGCAGGGCCACGGATTTCGACGCCGATGCGGGATTGGCGGGGCTCGACGGGCTCGTCCCGCCGGAAGCATCGGGTGCGGCGGCGAGCGATCGGTCGTTGGACATCCGGGTCTTCTTGTTCAGTTGTCGTAGCGTGAGAACAGCAGGCAGGCATTGGTCCCGCCGAAGCCGAAGCTGTTCGACATCACGGTGTGCAGGCCGGCATTATCGATGCGCTGGCGGGCGATCGGATAGCCCTCGGCGCCCGGATCGAGATTGTCGATGTTGATCGAGGGCGCCACGAAGTCGTCCTTCATCATCAGCAGCGAATAGATCGCCTCATGCGCGCCGGTCGCGCCCTGGCTGTGGCCGGTCATCGACTTGGTCGAGCTGACCGTCGGCAGCTTGTCGCCGAATACCTTGCGGATCGCGTCGAGCTCGGTGATGTCGCCGACCGGCGTCGCCGTGCCGTGGGTGTTGATGTAGTCGACCGGCGCATTGCGCCGTGCGCCGCCCGGGAAGCCCGCGACCGCGAGCTTCATGCAGCGCAGTGCGCCTTCGCCCGAGGGCGCCACCATGTCGGCGCCGTCGGACGTGGCGCCGTAGCCCACCACCTCGGCATAGATCTTCGCGCCGCGCGCCTTGGCGACCTCGAGGTCCTCGAGCACGACGATGCCGCCGCCGCCCGAGATCACGAAGCCGTCGCGGTCCTTGTCGTAAGCACGGCTGGCGCGCTCGGGCGTGTCGTTGAACTTGGACGACATCGCGCCCATGGCGTCGAACAGAACCGAGAGCGTCCAGTCGAGCTCCTCGCCGCCGCCCGCGAACATGCGGTCGGCCTTGCCGAGCTGGATGTTTTCGACGGCATTGCCGATGCAGTGCGCGGAGGTCGAGCAGGCCGAGCTGATCGAATAGCTCGGGCCCTTGATCTTGTAGGCAGTGGCGAGGTTGGCGGAAACGGTGCTCGACATCGCGCGCGGGACCTGGAATGGACCGACGCGCTTGGGGCCCTTTTCCTTTGTCGTAATGGCGGCCTGGACGATCGCGCCGGTGGTCGGCCCCCCGGATCCAGCGACCACGCCGGTGCGCTCGTTCGACACGTCGGAATCGCCCAGGCCGGCATCGGCGATCGCTTCCTTCATGGCGAGATAGGCATAGGCTGCGCCGTTGCCCATGAAGCGCATGAGCCGCCGGTCGATCAGCTCCTCGACGTTCAGCTTGAGCGTTCCCGCGACCTGGCTGCGAAAGCCAAGCTCGCGATACTGCGGCACGAATTCGATACCGGACTTTCCAGCCTTCAGCGATGCCGTGACCTCGGCGGCATTGTTGCCGATCGAGGAAACAACACCGAGGCCGGTGACGACGACACGTTTCATGGGATCAGGCCGCCGCGCCGGCGGCCACGGCGTCCTTGGCCAAGCCGACCTTCATGTCGAGCGCCTCGTAGGCCGGAATGCCGTCCGCGGTGACGAAGCCGTCGGCTACGCCCATCACGAGACGGCGCAGGATCACGCGTTTCATATGGACGTGGTAGGTGAGCTTCTTGACGGTCGGGACGATCATGCTGGTGAGCTTCACTTCACCCACGCCCAGAGCCCGGCCACGGCCCTGCGCCTTCATCCAGCCGAGGAAGAAACCCGTCATCTGCCACAAGGCGTCGAGGCCCAGACACCCCGGCATCACCGGGTCGCCCTTGAAGTGGCAGGGGAAGAACCACAGGTCGGGCTTCACGTCGAGCTCGGCCACGACCTCGCCCTTGCCGTATTTTCCGCCGGTTTCGTCGATCTTGGTGATGCGGTCGAACATCAGCATCGGCGGCAGCGGCAGTTGCGCGTTGCCCGGTCCGAACAGGTGGCCCTTGGCGCACTCGATCAGGTCTTCGAAGGTAAAGCTGTTCTTCCTGTCGCTCACTCACTCACCGTTTTTGGCCACCCGAACCGCCGATAGCGCGCCGGTCAGGCCAGAATAAGGAGGGCCGCCGCGTTGCGCAAACGTGTAAATCGGCCTGATTCGGCCCTTTCCAGCGGTCCCTGCAGACCCTACATATGGGAAGCGTCATGTCCGGTGCAACCAATCCCGACCTTGCAGCCCGCCTTCGCAGTGCGGGCTTGCGCCCGACCCGTCAGCGGGTGGCGTTGGCGCGGGTCTTGTTCGAGCGCGAGCATCGTCATGTGACGGCGGAAAGCCTGCATGCCGAGGCGAAGGCGGCGCGCAATCCGGTCTCGTTGGCCACCGTCTACAATACCCTCAATCAATTTCGCGATGCCGGATTGCTGCGCGAGGTCGTGGTGGCGCCGGGGCGGTCCTATTTCGATACCAATACCGGCCATCACCATCACTTCTTCGTCGAAACCGACGGTGAGCTGCACGATTTTCCGTCAGACAAGGTGACGATCGAAGGACTGCCGGCTCCGCCCAAGGGCACCCGGCTCTCGCGCGTCGATGTCATCGTGCGGGTCCGCCGCTAGAGCATATTCCGTTCGGCTGTAATCAGGCGGACGGAATATGCCGTCAGTCGAGGCGCCTCGGCCAATGCGGTTCCAATCAATCGGAAGCCGCTCTAGGGCCGCAAAAGCCCTTCTCAATTGCGAATCGTTTGCAGATTTAGAATTGTTCTAAACTGCTTGACGGACCTGTCGTCGCTACCCAATATTCTTCCCGTAAGCGTATCTCGCGTTTGTGGAAGGCAAGGGAGAAGATCATGGCAAATCTCAAGGGATCGAAAACCGAAGGCAACCTGAAGGCAGCGTTTGCCGGCGAGAGCCAGGCCAACCGCCGTTACCTGTATTTCGCACAGAAGGCCGACGTCGAAGGCTACAACGATGTCGCCGTCGTCTTCCGCTCGACCGCCGAAGGCGAGACCGGTCATGCGCACGGCCATCTCGAGTTCCTCGAGGTGAGCGGCGATCCGGCGACGGGCCTGCCGATCGGCCCGACCGGCAACAACCTCAAGGCCGCGATTGCCGGCGAGACGCACGAGTACACCGACATGTACCCCGGCATGGCGCGCACCGCGCGCGAGGAAGGCTTCGGCGAGATCGCCGACTGGTTCGAGACGCTGGCGAAGGCAGAGAAGAGCCACGCCGGACGTTTCCAGAAGGCCCTCGACACGATGGCCTGAGGCCTGGCGACCGTTGATGAGGGGACCCGCGAGGGTCCCCTTTTTCGTCTCAACACCACTCCAACGAGCTGAAGCACCATGCGCGAAGGCAGTCTCGATACTCCCGTCCGTTTCCCCCTCGGCTGGCAGGAACCCTGGTTCTGGGACGAGGCTGCGCTCGAAAAGGAAATGGAGCGCGTCTTCGACATCTGCCACGGCTGCCGCCGCTGCTTCAACCTGTGCGACTCCTTCCCGCGGCTGTTCGATCTGATCGACAACGGCCCGACCGGCGAGCTCGATGGCGTGCCTAGGGAAAAATTTGCCGAGGTCGAGGAAGCCTGCACGCTCTGCGACATGTGTTTCATGACCAAGTGTCCGTACGTGCCGCCGCACGAATGGGCGCTCGACTTTCCGCACCTCATGCTGCGCCACCGCGCGGTACAGGCGCGCAAGAATGGCATCGGCTACGTCGAGCGCCAGCTCGCCGACACCGACACTTCCGGCCGCCTCGGCACCTTCGTGGCAGGCCTGATGAACTGGGCAACCGACGAGCGCAACAAGCCGCTGCGCCGCACGATGGAGAGCGTCACCGGCATCCATCATGGCGCGCGCCTGCCCAAACAGGCTGGCGAGACGTTCGAATTGCGCGCGTTGCGCGAAGGCGTCGAGCTCAACACCGCGGCGCCAGCTTTCGGCAAGCGCAAGGCGGTACTCTATGCGACCTGTTTCGTGAACTTCCATGCGACCGAGATCGGCGCCGCGACCCGCGCCGTGCTGGCCCGGAACGGTGTCGAGACCGAGGTCTTGCACCCGGCGTGCTGCGGCATGCCCAGGCTCGAGCTCGGCGATATCGATTCCGTGGCGGCGGCGGCGAAAAAAGTATCGGACGCGCTCCTGCCGTGGGTCGACAAGGGCTACGATGTGGTGGCGTTGACGCCGTCCTGCGCGCTGATGCTGAAGTTCGAATGGCCGCTGATCCTGCCCAAGGATCCCGCCATCGAGAGACTGGCGCAGGCGACGTTCGACCTCTCGGAATACGTCGTCGATATCGCCCGCAAGCAGGGCCTGGCCGAAGGGCTGCAGCCGGTTGAAGGCGGCATTTCCATGCATCTGGCCTGCCACGCGCGGGCCCAGAACATGGGGCCGAAGGCGGCCGAAATGCTGCGCCTGATTCCCAATACCCGGGTGGCGGTGATCGAGCGCTGCAGCGGCCACGGCGGCATCTGGGGCGCGCGCACGGAGAATTTCGACGTCGCCGTGAAGGTCGGCAAGCCTGCCGCCCAGGCCGCGTTGAAGAACGACACCGCACACGTGGCCTCCGAGTGCCCGCTCGCGGCCGATCACTTGATGCAGGTCATGGAGATGGAAGCGGGCGAGACCAGGCCCAGGCCCTTCCGGGCCGATCATCCCATCGAGATCCTCGCCCGAGCCTACGGCCTCACCAGGGAGGAACCCCGATGACGCCGCGCAAGATCGAACCGTCGGTCATCGTGCCGCTCGCCGAATATGCCGGCCAGCGCGCCGAGCGCCGCAAGCGCATTTCCGAAATCAAGAAGGCCCGCCGCCTCGAGGTCGGCCCGTTCGCGACCTTCTACTTCGAGTCCTACGACACGATGCTGCATCAGGTGCAGGAGATGCTGTTCATCGAGAAGGGCGGCGCGGCCCAGTTGCCGGACGAGCTGGCGGCCTACAATCCGCTGATCCCGCAGGGTGCCGAGCTGGTGGCGACGGTGATGTTCGAGATCGACGATCCGCTGCGCCGCGCCCGCGCGCTCGGCATGCTGGGCGGAATCGAGCACAAGGCCTTCATCCGGATTGGCGAGCACAGGGTCGCGGGCGTCGCCGAGGACGATCAGGAGCGCAGTCGCGAGGACGGCAAGGCGTCGTCCGTGCAGTTCATGCGCTTTCCCTTCACCGCCGCCGAGATCGCTGCCTTCAAAGGCGGCAAAGGCGATGTCGTCGTGGGCTTCGACCATCCCAACTACGGCCACATGGCAGTGATGCCGCCGCCCGTGCGCCAGGCGTTGTCGCAGGACTTCGCCTAGTCCGGCACGAAATCTAGTGCGGCACGAAGCCGACTGGCACCGTGTAGGTGATGCTGTCGCCGCGCATTTCGGGCGGTAACGGTGGGAAGGGCGCCGCCCTGTGGAACACCTGGATCATATGATTGTCGGCTTCCGGAACGCCGCTTGAGCGGGCGACCGAGGCGTCCAGGAGACGGCCATCTCGCCCGACTGTGAAGCGTATGACAACGGACAGGCGCACCCAATCCTCGCTGGCCGTCGTGTGCTGCTGGGAGATCTTATAGTTGATCTGTTGCAGGTAGAAATCGGAGATGTTGTTGCGGGCCCGCACGTCGGCCGGATTGACGAACGTTGAGGACGGCTCGTTATCGCGGCCCACCGAGGGCGGCGGCGCGCCGCGCGGCGGAAGGTGCGACAGCGGCGAGGGGGCGAGGGCAGACCGCGGCGCCGGAGCCGGCGGCCGCTGGGGCTGAGGCTGGGGTTGCGCCTGAACCGGCGGCTTTGGTTCCGGTTTCGGTTCGGGCTTTGGCGGTGCCGGCGCAGCCTTGGGAAAATCGCGCGACGTCAGCGGCGCGGCCGGCGCTTCGAGAGGCGGCAGCTCCTTCTCGAGAGTTGGTGCAGGAGGCGTCGGCGCGGGAGGCGTCGGAGCAGGAGGCTCCGGAGCGGGCGGCGGCGGGGGCGCCAGCGCTTGTTGCGGCGCTTCACTCTTTTCCGGAGCGGGCTCTTCTATCTTCTCGGTCGGTTTGACGTTGGGCCTCTTGTCGCTCGGCTTGCCGGGGCCTTCGGTCTTCTCGCCGAGCGGGGCGGCGGGCTGCAGGCCGCGCAGGTTGAGCGGAGGTGGCGGCGGTGGCGGCTTCGCGGCCGCGACGGGCGGTGGCTTCGGAGCCTCGGGGGCCGGCTCCTGCTTGGGTTCGGGCGGCGGCGGCGGGGGCGCCTCCATCGTCACTTCGATCGCCTCGTCGGTATCCGCCGGATGATGGACCGGCGTCCACAGCAGGAATGCCGCGACCAGCGCATGCAGCAGCGCCGCCAGAACCAGGGCGGGGGGCGACATGTGCTCGAAACGCTCGAATGAGTCGCTGACGGCGTGGACCACGATAACGCCTTCTTACGTCCCGGCGCGCGAGGCCGCTAGCACCTCTGAAGGTGCCAGGGCACCGCTGACGGTGCCTAATTAATCGGTTCGGACTTGTAGACGCCCCAGATCTCGGTGCGCGTCACCCAGCCGCTGACCCCCTGGGCCGTCACCCGGCACCAGTCGCCCTGGCACGACCGGATTTCACCCGTCACCTCGGGCTCGAGCCTGGCCACGATCTCGGCCGAGGGCGCGGGGGTGCGGTAGACATTGGCTTCCTTGGAGGCCACGACAAAGCTGCGCTTGCCGGTCAGCAGGCCCTGGTAGACCCAGCCGCCGGCCCCCTGCCAATCGCGGATTTTGCGGAAATTTTCATACTCCGCCACGATCTCGACCGGCATCATCTTGCGCTTGAACACCCAGTCGATCGGGTAGCGCGGGCCCGGTCCCGTGCGCACGTTGACCTCATCGGACTTCAGCGAGGCAAAGCGCGGGATCGGCAGGCCCGATCCCTTGTGCACCAGGGGCGGCGGCGTGTCGGCCGCGAAAGCAGGCCCCCAAGCGAGCAAAACGGCAAGAAAGCCCGGGAGGAGGAGTCTGCTCTTCATTCGCGGGCGATATTACCCTAAATCCCATCAAGAGACGACAAGTACATGAAAAGGCCGGTCTTTTTGCCTTCCCAGGCGCCGTCGACCGGCGCTGGACAAGGCGGCGAGGGAATTGCTAATCGGACTCATGCCGCCAAGCGCCAAGAAAAAGCCGTTGGTGATCGTCACCCGGAAACTGCCCGACGCCATCGAAACGCGGCTGATGGAGCTGTTCGAGACCCGGCTCAATGCCGACGACACACCGCTCACGCCTGCCCAGATGATCGAAGCCGTAAAGGCCGCCGACGTGCTGGTGCCCACGGTCACCGATCGGATCGACGGCAAGCTGCTGGCGCAGGCCGGGCCACGGCTGAAGCTGATCGCCTCGTTCGGCACCGGCGTCGACCACATCGACCTCGACAACGCACGCCAGCGCGGCATCACCGTCACCAATACGCCCGGTGTGCTGACCGAGGACACCGCCGACATGTCGATGGCGCTGGTGCTCGCGACCGCGCGGCGCATGGGCGCCGGCGAGCGGCTGGTGCGTGGCGGCAAGTGGAAAGGCTGGAGCCCGACCTCGATGCTGGGCACGCGCCTGCAGGGCAAGCGCATGGGCATCGTCGGCATGGGCCGCATCGGCAGGGCGCTCGCCCATCGCGCCAGGGGCTTCGGGCTGGCGATCCACTACCACAACCGCAAGCGCGTGCATGGCGAGATCGAACGCGAGCTCGACGCGACCTACTGGGAGAGTCTCGACCAGATGCTGGCGCGCATGGACATCGTGTCGATCAACTGTCCGCACACGCCCGCGACCTACCATCTCCTGTCCGCGCGGCGGCTCAAGTTGATGAAGCCCAGCGCCATCATCGTCAACACCGCGCGCGGCGAGGTGATCGACGAGACCGCCATGGTGCGCATGCTGAAGGCGGGCGAGCTCGCCGGCGCCGGCCTCGATGTCTACGAGAACGAGCCGCATCTCAATCCGAAATTCCTCGAGTTCGACAATGTCGTGCTGCTGCCGCACATGGGCTCGGCCACGCTCGAGGGCCGGATCGAAATGGGAGAAAAGGTCCTGATCAACATCAGGACTTTCGTCGACGGCCACAAGCCACCGGATCGCGTGCTGGCAACGATGTTTTAGGCGCGTTCACACGCGCCGGGGGGCGGCAGCGCATTCACATGCGCGAGATCCCGCACCGAGTAGAAAAGACACGAGTGCCATTTCCCGCACTTCCGGCAGCTCCTACTAGCCTTCGGGGGGCGGCAATGCGTGCCGGGAAGCGAAGGTCTCGCTGAAGACGTCGCGCGTGCAGCGGCCGACCTGGGCGCCGATCAGAATCGTAAGAGAGGTCCAGTACATCCACACCATGATGGCGGCGAAGCCCGCCGTGGCGCCGAACGCCGATGTCAGGTTGGTAACCTGGAAGTAATAGACCAGGGCGCGGTTGCCGGCGGCGAACAGCAGCGCATTCACCGCGCCGCTGGTCAGCGCGAATTTCCACGGCACATAGGTGGCCGGCAGCCACTTGTAGATCACCGTAAAGAAGAGCGTCAGGATGCCGTAGTGGATGAAGCCCGAGATGGCGGGGCCGATCCACTCGCCAAGGATCGGGAAGGCCTGCAGGGCCCCGGCGTAGGCCGAGAGCGCCACGCTGCTGACGATGACGGAGATCAGCAGCAGGCCGAGCCCTACCATCAGCACCAGCGCCAGCGCGCGCGATTTGAGGGAGGCCAGCACCGGATGGATCTTGCGGGTGACGGCGCCGCGCCAGATCACGTTGATGCTGTCGTCGAGCTCCACGAACACGCGGCTCCCGGTGTAGAGCAGCACGCCGACACCGATCAGCGCGGCGATGCCGCCGCCGCGGAACAGGTCTTCGGAGGCGTAGCGCTGGATGCCCTTGAGGTGCTGTGGCTCGACGATGGTGCCCAGTGCATCGAAGATCGCCTGCTGCGCGATCATCTTGCCGACGAAGGGCTCGGCGATCGCGATCGAGAAGATCATGATCGGGCCCAGCGCGAACATCGTGTAGAAGGCCATCGCCGCCGCCGATGTCGACAGGCGGTTGTCGAAAAACCCGTAGAACGAGTTCGAGGGCGATCTTCCAGAGATTGGCGACGATCTGCGGCACGAATGTCCTCGCTTAGAACAGCCGGATGCCAAGGCCCGCCAGGATCAGTTCGATCGACGCGAACGCCAGCACGAACGTGGTCGCCACGGCGCCGATCACCCGTCCGCTGGGCACCAGACCCAGCAGGCCGCCGGCGTGAAAGAATCGCGCGACCGTCAGCACCGCCGCCAGCACCGCGACGCTGAGATTGCCGTAGGGAGCATGAGTCAGCCAGATCAGGAGCAGGCAGATCGGCACCCATTCGATCAGGTTGCCGTGGGCGCGGATCGCCGCCGTCAGTTCCGTGTCGCCACCGTCGCCCAGGGAAACCCGCTTGCGGCCGCGCATCCGGGCGACGTTCAGCCCGAGGGCAACCGTCAGCAGCCCCAGGATGCCGGCGCACACGAAAAAGACTGTCATGACAGGGTCTCCTCCCCCTCAATTCGCGGCCAGTGTATGGCCATATTGGTGCGGGGCCAAAATCTAAGGAGGCGACCCATGTGGCAGATGTTGCGCAAGAAAGCCGAGATGCCGTCCGCCGACAAAGCTCTTCCCGGTCGTGCCGCGCCGGGCTTCGCGGTGCCCGCCGAGCACTTCGTGAACCACAACCGCATCAAGCCGCCGTTTCCGGCTGGCCTCGAGCAGGCGATGTTCGGGCTGGGCTGCTTCTGGGGCGCTGAGCGCATGTTCTGGAAGATCCCGGGTGTCTATTCGACCGCTGTCGGCTATGCCGCCGGCATGACGCCCAACCCGACCTATGAGGAAGTCTGTTCGGGCTACACCGGCCACAACGAGGTGGTGATGGTGTGGTTCGACCCGAAAAAGACCTCGTACGAGGCGCTGCTCAAGACGTTCTGGGAAGGTCATGATCCAACCCAGGGCATGCAACAGGGCAACGACGTGGGCACGCAGTACCGCTCGGGAATCTATACTTTCTCGCCCCAGCAGAAGCAGCGGGCCGAGGCGTCGAAGGCCTTGTTCCAGAAGGAACTGGCCAAAAACGGCATGGCCGCCATCACGACCGAAATCATCGACGCGCCGGTGTTCTTCTACGCCGAGGACTATCACCAGCAGTATCTCGCCAAGAACCCCAACGGCTATTGCGGACTGGGTGGCACCGGCGTGAGCTGCCCGATCGGGCTCGGCGTCGCGGCCGAATGACGCCCCGCGGGCGTCATCCTGAGCATTTGCGAAGGATCTAGCGTCGCGCAACAGACGCAACAATTCCCGTCGGCCACGAAATCGACGGGAAGCGCGGCGGGCGTATTTCCCGGGGCCAGCGAAACGTCAGCCCCAGGAACCGTCCCATGACTCCCGTCCAGATCAAGCTCGTGCAAGAGAGCTTCGCCAAGGTGGTGCCGATCGCCGACACTGCCGCCGACCTCTTCTACGGCCGGCTCTTCGAGATTGCGCCGCATAACCGCACGATGTTTCCTGACGATCTCACCGAACAGAAGAAGAAGCTGATGGCGATGCTGGGCACGGTCGTTGCGGGTCTCGGCCGGATCGACACGCTTATGCCTGCGGTGCGCGCGCTCGGCCAGAGCCACGCCCAGTACGGTGTCACCTCGGCGCACTTCGCACCGGTCGGTGTGGCACTCCTCTGGACCCTGAAAAAGGGCCTGGGCGATGCCTTCACCCCCGAGGTGAGGCAGGCGTGGGCAACGGCCTACAGCGTGCTCAGCCAGGCCATGATCGCCTCCGCCAACGAGATGCCCCGCGCCGCCTAGAGCGGTTCCGGAAACTTAGAACCAGTCCCTACCTCACCCTGAGGAGCATCGCGTAGCGATGCGTCTCGAAGGGTGGGCAGCAAACAAGGTGCTCGTGCCCACCCTTCGAGACGGCCGCTGCGCGGCCTCCTCAGGGTGAGGTGATTCCGCCGAAGCGGAACATGCGCTAGGCCTCACGCGCGCTTGAGGGCGTCTGCCATCTTCTCGGCGATCATCATCGTCGTGAAGTGCGTGTTGGCGCGCACGACGGTGGGCATGATCGAAGCGTCGATGACCCGCAGCCCCGTGCAGCCGATCACCCTGCAGTCGGAGTCGACGACCGAGCGCGGATCATGGGCGGCGCCCATGCGGCAGGTGCCGCTGGCGTGCTGGGCGTCCGAGCATTCGGCAAACATCCAGTCGTCGAGCTCCCGCGGCGTCATCGTGTCCTCGATCGACCGGCCGGTCATGCCGTATTCAACTCGTGTGGCGATCGCCTGCACTTCGGGATGCCGGCAGATCTCGACGATGCGGCGCACGCCATCGCGCAGGCGCACGAGGTCGCTGTCATGGCTCAGCATGCGCTCGTCGACCGCGGGATCGACTGCCGGGTTGCGGGTCGCGATGCGTATCGTGCCTTCACTCAGCGCCTGGAAGGCCGAGACGGCCATCCGCGCGCGAGAGGTGCCGCCTTCTTCCGCCGGCCGCAGGTTGCCCGCGATCATGATCATGTCGTTGATGCCCGCGTCGGCAAGGCCCGAGGAATAGCGCACGCAGCAATTGGTGTGGCGATGCGCCAGCGTGCTCACGGCCGCTGCGGGGCAGAGGTCGAGCAGAAGGCTCAGGATCGGATGGTCGAGCAGATGCTCGCCGACCGGCCGGTCGGCGACGACGGCAATCCCGAGGCTTTTCAGGAGGGCGGGCGGCCCGATGCCGGAGCGCTGCAGGACGGCGGGCGAATGGATCGCGCCGGCGCACAGCAGGACCTCGCGCCGTGCCCGCACCGTGTGCAGCTCGCCACCGATCTGCACCTTCACACCGTTGGTATGGGTACGATTGCCCTCGAAGCTAAGCGTATCGACAACGGCATTGCCGACGATCGTCAGGTTGGCGCGGCCGCGCGCCGGCTCGAGATAGCCATCGTTGGTCGAGATGCGAAGCCCATTGCGGCTGTTGATCGCGTAAGGCGAAGCGCCGGTGCCTTCGGGCGCGTTGTGGTCCTCGCACCAGCCATAGCCCAGGCCGATCGCGGCCTTCATCATGGCCCGGTCAGCATGACCCCAGGCCTCGACAGGTGCGCGGTAGACGGGGATCGGTCCGCTGTCGCCATGATAGGGCTTGTCGGCGAAATTCACGTCGGTCTCGAGCTTGCGGAAGTACGGCAGGACATCGTCCCAATCCCAGCCCTGTGCACCATCGGCCACCCAGTCTGCGAAATCATCGGGAATGCCACGGATGGCGATCTGGCCGTTGATGGTCGAGCTGCCGCCGATCGCGCGGCCGCGCCACAGCAGCTTCGGCTCCTGCCGCTCGGTGCGCCGCGCCAGCAGTTTCGGGTAGCGATAGTCGTCGTCGGCGATGGCGCGCAGCGGATTGGGGATACGGATATGTTCGGGCGTCTCGGCGGTGCGGAAGTCGCGGCCGGCCTCGAGCAGCAGGATCCTGAGCGCGGGATCTTCGCTGAGGCGCGCGGCCAGCACCGCGCCCGCCGAGCCGCCGCCGACGATGACGTAGTCATAATCTCCGTCCATCGCTCAGATCGTCCGCTGCAGCGCTTCAACGAAGCGGTCGAGCTCGGTCTCGGTGTTGTAGACGTGTACCGAGGCGCGCATCACGTTCAGCAGCCCGCGACCCCTGAGGTCGAGGCGCGAGGAGAATTGCGTCGATACCGACACGTTGATCTTCTGCGCCCTGAGCGCCGCCTTCAGCTCGAAATGATCCTTGCCAGCCACTGCGAAGGTCACGATTGCGCCCTGCACCTCGCCGAGATCGGTGAGGCTCACGCCCTTCACGGTCCTGAGACGCGCCCGCAGGCCGTCGGCCAGCATCTTCAGGCGCTCCCAGATCGCCTCCATGCCCAATTCGTTAATCTGGTCGACGGCGGCCTTGAGGCCCAGCACGCCCGCGAAATAGCGCTCCCAGTTCTCGAAGCGCAGCGCGTTGGTGAAGGTAGTGTATTCGCTGTCGCCGGTCCATTTGGCGGCGTGGTTGTCGAGGAAGATCGGCTCGATGCCGGCCGTGGTCTTCTGCCGGGCATAGAGGAAGCCGGTGCCGCGCGGGCCGCGCAGGTATTTGCGCCCGGTGGCCGAGAGGAAATCGCAGCCGAGCCTGTTCACGTCGACGGGGAGTTGCCCGACCGACTGGCAGGCGTCGAGCAGGTAGAGCACGCCTGCCTTGTTGGCGATCCGGCCCACCGCCTCGGCCGGCTGGACCAGCCCGCCCTGGGTCGGGATGTGCGAGATCGAGATCAGCTTCGTGCGCTTGTCGATCGCACGCTCCAGCGCGGCGAGATCGATCTGGCCGTGATTGTCGTCCGGCACGACCGTCAGCTCCGCGCCGGTCTTCTGCGCGATCTGCAGGTAGGAGATGTAGTTCGAGGAATATTCGCTGACGCAGGTCAGGATACGGTCGCCTGGCTTGAAGTCGAGGGAGTAAAAGGCGAGGTCCCAGGCGCGCGTCGCGTTCTCGACGAAGGCGATTTCGTCCGTCGCGGCGCCGATCAGTCGTGCCACCGAGGGATAGAAGCCGTCGAGCTCGCCGCGCCTGTCGTCGGCCGCCTCGTAGCCGCCGATCGTGGCTTCGAGCTTCAGGTGGTCGATCGTGGCGTCGAGCGTGCGCTGACTGGGCAGCGAGGCGCCAGCAGCGTTGAGGTGGAGGACATGGGAGCAGCCGGGGGTCTGGGCCCGGAGGGCGACAGGGTCGAGGATCATCCCGCCAGTTTAAGCAGCTTCGGCAGCCAGAGCGACAGGTCGGGGATGTAGGTCACCAGCATCAGCACGAAGAACATCACGCCGTAGAACGGCCAGATGCGGCGCATCACCTGCTCGATGGTGACCTTGCCCACGGCGCAGCCCACGAACAGGATCGCGCCGACCGGTGGATGGCACAGACCGATGCCGAGGTTCAGCATCATGATCATGCCGAAATGCACCGGATCGACGCCGAAACTGACCATCACCGGCATCAGGATGGGCGTCGCGATCAGGATCGACGGCGCCATGTCGACCAGGCAGCCCATGATCAGCAGCAGGATGTTGATCAGGAACAGGAAGACGTGCTTGTCCGATGTAATGGTCAGGAAGAAGGCGGTGATCTTGCCCGGCATCTGGGTCAGGGCCATCACGTAGCCGACGCTCGACGCACAGGCGATCAGGGTCATCACCATGGCCACCGTGCGCAAGGTGCGGTGGACCAGCGCCGGCAGGTCGCGCCAGCGATAGTCGCGATAGACGAACATGGTGACGCAGAACGCCCACAGGCAGGCCACCGCGCCTGCCTCGATGGCGGTGAAGACGCCGCCCAGGATGCCGCCCAGGATGATGACCAGGGTCACGAGGCCCCACAGCGCCTCGACCGTGACCTTGAGCGCTTCGCGCGCCGGCATGCTGGTGCCGCGCGGATGGCCGTCGCGATAGGCGATCACCAGGCAGAGCACGATCAGCGAGAAACCCAGCAGCAGGCCGGGCACGACGCCTGCCATGAACAGCGTGATGATCGAGATCGAACCGCCGGTCGCCAGCGAGAATATCACCGCATTGTGGCTGGGCGGAACCAGCAGTGCCTGCACCGAGGCGGTGATCGTGACGTTGGTGGCGAAAACCCGCGGGAAGCCCGCCTTCTCCATCTGCGGGATCATCACCGATCCCACCGCCGACGTGTCGGCGACGGCGGAGCCGGAGATGCCGCTCAGGAAGGTGGTCGCCAGCACGTTGACCACCGAGAGGCCGCCGCGGATGCGCGTGAAGCCCACCAGCACATCGGCGAACGCCACCATGCGGCGCGCCATGCCACCCTCGGCCATGATGGCGCCGGCCAGCACGAAGAAGGGGATGGTGAGCATCGACACCTTGCTCACGCCGTCGGAGATCTTGAGCATCACGGCTTCGAGCGGGATGCCGATCCACCAGGCGCCAGCGATCGCCGCCAGCGCCAGCGCATAGGCGATCGGAACACCGATTGCGAAGCAGAAGAACATGGTGAAGAGGAGGACGGCGATGTCCATCAGTGCACACCGGCCGGTTCGTCGCCCACTTGTTCGCTACTGGGCGGCTCGCCGATCAGCAGCCGCTCGATCACGAACAGCAGCAGGAAGACGCCGCCCACGGGGATCGGCAGGTAAGTGACGCCGACCGACAGGAAGGGGAAGTCGCCGATCGTGTTGTGCCAGGTCGCGATCACGAGATTGGTGCCGTAGATCGCCATGAACACGGCCATCGCGCCGACGATCAGTTCGGCGGCAAGGGCGCTCAGCCGTTGGCCCGGCCCGGGCAGGAGTCCTGCGAAATAGCCGATGTTCATGTGCTGACGGCGGCGGTAGCAGGCCGCCGCGCCGATGAAGGTCAGCATGATGGTGAGCAGTACCGCCGTCGGCTCCGGCCACGACGAAGCGCTGTTCAGCACGTAGCGTGTGAACACCGCCCACGGGATCACCGCCGAGATCAGGACGAAGGCCACTCCCGCCACGACGACGCAGAGCAGATAAAGTCCATCCATCGCGCGGCGCAGCGCCGCTGCCACGTCAGGTCACCGCCTGGATGCGCTTGACCATCTCGGCATATTTCGGCCCGTACTTGTCCCAGACCGGCTTCACCGCGTCCTGGAACGGCTTCTTGTCCGGAACCTGCACGACCTCGACGCCGGCGGCGAGCGCCTTGTCCATCGCCTGCTTCTCGTACTTGTCCCACAGGACGCGCTCTTCCTGCTGGGCCTCGGCACTCGCCTTCATGACCAGCGCCTGCTCTTCCTTGCCGAGCGCCTCCCAGGTCTTCTTCGAGAGCACGAGCATCTCCGGCACGATCAGGTGCTCGGTGAGCGTATAGTGCTTGGCCACCGTATAGTGATTGTCGAACACGAAGCTCGGCGGATTGTTCTCCGCACCGTCGATCACGCCGGTCTGCAGGGCGTTGAAGACCTGGTCGTAGCCCATGGCGACGCCATTGCCGCCCAAGGCGTTCATCATGTCGACGAACATCGGATTGCCGATGACGCGGAACTTCATGCCCTTGAGGTCGCCGATCACCTTGATCGTCCTCTTGGTGTTGTAGAGGCTGCGCGCACCTGCATCCATCCAGCACAGGCCGACCAGGCGGGCATTGGCGTTGCTCGTGACCTTATCGAGCAGTTCCTTGCCGATTGCCCCGTCGATCACCTTCTGCATGTGCCTGGTGTCGCGGAACAGGAACGGCAGGTTGATCACGTTGAGATCGTCGATCACCGGCCCCAGCGTGCCGACGCTCACCCGAGCAAGCTGGATGGCGCCGAGCTGGGCCTGCTCGATCGCCTCCTTCTCGCCGCCCAGGGTCATCGAGGCGAACATCTGGACCGAGATCCGCCCGCTTGTGGCATCGCTCAGCTTCTTGCCCATCGACTGCACGGCGGCGACGGTGGGATAGCCCTCCGGATGCACGTCGGAGGCTTTCAGCACCACCTTGATCTGCGCCAGGGCAGGCGCGCCGGCCAGGACCGAGGCGCCAAGGCCTCCCGCCAGTTTCAGGGCATCGCGACGTTTCATTTTGCTTCCTCCGATTATTGCGGAGAAGTGTAGGCCATTCGCGCAAGCGGACGCAAAGCGTCGTCGCATTCCTCTTCGACTTGTCCATGGTCCACGATAGGATTCCGACAACAAACATGCCGTCCCTTTCGCTGATCCGGCGTCTCCTCGAAAAACCCGTTCCTGAGCCGGAAGAGCTCGGCATCGCCCATGCGGGAACTGTGTTGCCGGTGACCTTCCTGCGCAGTGCCCGGGCGCGCCGCGCCTCGCTGCGGGTCGACGCGGCCCGGCGGCGCATTGTGCTGACCGCGCCGCTGCGCATGGCGCGCGGCACGGCGGTTGGCTTTGCCGAGCAGCAGGCGGGCTGGATCGCCGCACGCCTGAAACGCCTGCCAGCCCGGCGTCCCTTCGTCGATGGCGCCGAGGTGCCGCTGTTCGGCGCCCCCCATCGCGTGCGGCATCGGCCGGACCAGCGCGGCACGGTCTGGGTCGAGGGCGATGAGATCCATGTCGCGGGCCGGGCCGAACATCTGCCGCGCCGCCTGCGCGACTGGCTGACGGCCGAAATGCGCAAGCGACTGGCGCCGATCGTCCAGGCCAAGGCCAGGCGGGTCGAGCGCAAGGTCAAGCGTATCACCGTGCGCGATGCGCGCTCACGTTGGGGAAGTTGCGGACCGGACGGTGTCCTGTCCTTCTCGTGGCGCCTGGTCTTCGCGCCGCCCGAAGTGCTCGACTACCTCGTCGCGCACGAAGTGGCGCATCTCGTGCACATAAATCACGGGCCGCGGTTCTGGGCGCTGGCCGAGCAGCTATGCGACGGACCGATGGACCCTCCGCAGGCCTGGCTCAAGGCCCACGGCGAGACCCTGTTGCAATACGGCGCCTGAGCCCAATCGAGGAGACGAATGATGACCGCACGGCTGATGATCCTGAACGGCCCGAACCTCAATCTGCTCGGGGTGCGGGAGCCGCATATCTACGGCTCGACGACGCTCGAGGCCGTGAAGAAGAGCTGCGAGGAATTCGCCGGCTTTACCGGTGCCACGCTTGCCTTCCATCAATCCAATCACGAGGGCGAGCTGGTCGATCTCATCCAGGCCGCCCGCCAGGGAGCCGACGCGCTGATCATCAATCCTGCCGCCTACTCGTTCACGTCGGTGGCCATGTTCGATGCGCTCAAGACTGTCGAGGGACCGATCTTCGAGGTCCATATCTCCAACATCCACGCGCGCGACGAGATGCATCGGCACTCCAAACTGTCGTCGGCGGTGAAAGCGGTGATCTGCGGCCTGGGCCCCTACGGCTACATCGTGGCCATGCAGGCCGCGCTGCAGACGCTGGGCAAGCTGCCGGGCAGCTTGCCGCCATCGCTGGTCGTCGGTCCGAAGTAGATTCCGTACGGTCTTTTCACATTGGAACGCCGCCCATCATCAGGCGGACCAGAAGGCGATGGACGGGCGCAACCGCCAGCATATAGACGCGGCCCAGCCTGTTGTGTGTCTTGACCCAGGAACCGACGACGTAGCTTGCCCTCGGTCCGTGGAGACGCTTCAGGAACGAGAGGCGCACGTCCAGGTGCGTATCGTCGATCCCGAGCACCAGCTCGGCATCGTCGACGGAGACCACCTGGAAGATGCTGAAAGGGTCGCCGACCGATGGTGTGCTCGACACCCAACCGTGGCTTGCTAGCTTCAGACGGCCGACGGTCTTGAGCCCGAACAACGACACGATGCGGTCGCGCAGTCTGACCAGACCGTCGACCCAGGCTGGGGTGGACGCGAACGCCCGCGCGGCGATCTCCGACGAGGTCAGCCTTGTGTCGGCGAGGTCGGTCTCGAAGGCGTCGCTGTAAAACGCCTGGTCGAGACTTGGGTGCAATCGGCTTTCCGTCGGGAACGCGATCTTCCGCACGCGTGCCATGCGGCCTATTCGGCGGCAACCTTCATCGGCTGGGCTTTCAGCACTTCGGCTGCTTCCTTGGCCACGCGAGTGCCTTCGAAGAACCGTGGATTCTGCTTGCCCCACATCCGCACGGCGTTGGCGAACGTGAAGTCGCGGAAGTCGTCCGGCGTGATCAGCCCGTCCTCGACAAGCTCGTGCGCCTCGGGCACCGGGCTCAGCATGTCGGGCACGTCGAAGTGGCCGATGTCGGAGCTGAAGACGGCGTTGATGCGGGCACCGAAGGGGTTGGCCTTGCCGAAGGCGCTGACGGTCATCCGGTCGTCGGCCTCGCAACCGAAAAAGTAGGGACGCGCATATAGGTCGAGCCAATCGCCCTTGCGTTCGATCTTGCAGGCGGCGAAGTCGTCGAGCACCGGCACGCCGCCGGTCAGGTCGTCCTCTTCCGCGGCCGGCCAGCCGTCGCGTTTGTCGAGTTCTGCGGCGATTTCAGCGTAGCCGTATTTGTCGACCAGGTTGCGCAGCATTTTGCGGTCGAGCTTCTGGGGATCCATGTAGGCGATGCCCTTGGCGCCGCGCCGCTCCCAATGCTCGATCAGGTCGGCGAAGAGCTGGCAGCCCCAGCCGGCGCCGCCTTCGAGAAAGGCGAAGTTGAGGTCGGGGAAGCGCCGCGTTACGCCGCCCAGGAACAGGCCCTTGGCGATGGAATGTCCGGCGGCGGCGAAGTGGCCGATATGGTTGTAGGTGAAGTTGCTGGGCGAGTTGCGCAGGCCGAAGCCGCGCCCGCCGGCATGGAAGGCCGGCGCCACGCCGAGCTCGAGGCACTTCCGCCAGACCGGATCGTAGTCGTGGTCGCTGTCGATGCCGATACGTTCGTAGGTGACGGTGAAGCGGGCGAGCGCCGGATCGACATCCCTGGAGATCGGCATGCGGCGGGCGAAGGCGCCGCCGAACATGCCGACCTTGGTGCCGAGCTGCTTGACGCAGAATTCTAGCTCCGCGATCGCCTCCTCGGGCGTGAACATCGGGATCACCGCGGCGGGCGTCAGCCGATCGCCGAGCTTGTCGAAATATTCAGCCGTCACGATGTTGAAGCCGCGCGACACGGCGCGCCGCATCTCGTCGTCCTGGATGCGCGGAATGCCAAGCCCTGAAGTCGGGAAGATGATGCCGAAATCGATGCCGAGCTCGTCGAGCCGGTCGTAGAGCATGCGCGGCATCATCGCCGTGGCGCGGTCGCGCGTGTTGGTCGACTGGCGCGACCAGTAGCCTTCCATGGCGATCCCGCGATGCTTGCGCTCGGCGACCGAGAGCTTCAACGCGTCAGGAATGCGCTGCTGCGACAGGATGAAGCCGTCGGCGGCCTTGTCTCCCGCCAGCTTGCGCATGCGCTCGGCGAAGACCGGATTGTATTCAATCCAGTGGCCGTCGGCGTCGATGATGGGATGCTTGAGGGACGCGCGTACTTCTGAAGGGCTGCGATGAGAACTCATGCTTGCCTCCGGGGTCACGGACCCCGAACGCTAGCGCTGTCGGCAGGCTAGCGCAACGAAGTGGGTCTAGCTAAACCCTCCCTGTCACAGCCTTCGAGGCCCGGAGTCAGCACTCTATCTCGCCGCTTATGTTGCGCCAGCAGTTCTTATGCGGTGGGCGTAACCATTGCGCGAATAACATTGGCAATTTTGGCTGCCTCCGTTTCGTTGAGATCGTAGGGCAGACCATGAATAGTGATTGTCGTATGAGGCCGAATTGGAATCGAAAGAGCGTTCGGTGCCGAGGGAGTCTCTTCCTTTCTGATGGTCGCGGGTGATGCTTCTTTGGCGACATCGTGCGTGCGTCGTTCGCGCGGCTGAACACCAGGACGAAAGCTTAGAGGTTGATCGAGATATATTCTGAAGTCGTCGAGTGCTGAGCGGAGTTGGCTGAGGTACGTCGTTAGGCTGCCAGGCGTGTACGTCCTGCCTTCCAAATTAGTGAATTGACGCATGACATCGTCGACGTCCAGTGCAGTGACGTCCTGGGCCTCGTCATTGTTTAAGATGCCAAGAACCTTGTTGGCGGCCGCCTTCCGAGCAGCCACGGTATTTTTCGCCATGAGGCCCTTCTCGGACATCCAGTCCAGAAAAGCCAAAAAGTCCTGTCTTGTGCGCCGTTCTGCCATCTTAATCTCGCCGAGAAGATGTTATGTATATCAATAAGGGTGTATTTTGTCAAGATATAGAAACTTAACAAGAACATGGAGGCGATCTCAAGGGATTAGGTGGGAATATAGTGTATTTTCGGGATGTTTATAGGTTTTCCGTGATGTTTATACATGTTATAGGGACGTGTCGATCATTTCGACCGATCAAAGTAATATGTCGAAACCATGTATAGCTATGACCTTCGATCCTACCAAGCCCCATAACGATCTCTCGCTTTTGCCGCCTATCGGCGAAGTCGAAACGCGTCGCACTCTCAGAGCTTGCACGGAGGCTCGGGCAGTGTTGGGCGAACTGCGAGGAGTGGGAAAGCTCATCCCTAATCAAGCCATACTGATCAATGGCATTCCAACTTTGGAAGCCCAAGCCAGTTCGGAAATTGAGAATATCGTCACCACGGCAGACCGTCTCTTCCGTTACGCCAGCGAGGGAGATGCCAACACTGACCCCGCGACCAAGGAAACATTGAACTACCGCAAAGCGCTGTATGTTGGTTCAGAACTCCTAACTCGCCGACCTGTTTCTACAGGCATGGCCATCTCAATGTGCAGCATTGTCAAAGGTGTTGATATGGAGATTTGGAGGACTCCCGGAACCGCACTCGTAAATCAGAAGACAAAAGCAATTATCTACACACCGCCAGAAGGGGAAGCGCGCCTTCGCGATATGCTCGCGAATTGGGAAGCCTATCTCCATGACCCCGGTGACGTTGATCCGCTGATCCGCATGGCTGTAGCCCATTACCAATTCGAAGCAATCCATCCCTTTATAGATGGCAATGGAAGAACTGGGCGCGTTCTGAATCTTCTCGTTTTGATGGAGCAAGGACTCCTTGATCTACCGGTGCTCTATCTGAGCCGCTACATCATTCAGCATCGGGCTGATTATTATCAACTCCTCCTAGGCGTAACGACCAATCAGAATTGGGAGGACTGGATCTGCTATATGCTCAAAGCCGTTACGGAAACAGCTAGTTGGACCACCGCAAAAATTGGGGCAATTAAAGATCTTCTCGACGAAACTGCGGAAAAGATCAAACGGGAGATCCCAAGGATCTACTCTCGGGAACTCGCGGAAACGATTTTTATCCAGCCCTACTCTCGCATTGGCGATTTAGTCGATGCTGGCATTGCCCGGCGGCAATCCGCGTCACAGTACCTCCAAGCGCTTTGTAAAATTGGCGTACTAGAGGAACGCAAGAGTGGTCGTGAGAAGCTCTTCATCAATCCGTCGCTTCTTGCCCTGCTAACGGATCGCGCATGAAAAGACGCTCTCACACATTCGGTCAAGGATACTAGGCAACCACAAAATACTCATTAGTTCTAATATGTCTCAGAGCTGAATGAGGATCACACTTCAAGCCGTCTAACCAAACCGACCGGGGTCACAGCCCATCAGCTCGGGCGGCAGTTCTTCCCCATCCAGTTGTCGCGCGAGCAGGCGGCCGGTCGCGGTCGCGAGCGTGAGGCCGAGGTGCTGGTGACCGTAGCCGCAATAGACGTTGGCGAGGCGCGGCGCGCGGCCGATCGCGGGACGGAAATCGGGCAGGGTCGGCCGCTCGCCGATCCAGCGGCTGATCTCGGGACCGCCGGCGCCGGGGAAGATTGCGTTGAGATGCTTCACCAGCAGATCGGCGCGATGCCACGACGGCGGCTGGTGCGCCGCCGCCAGTTCGACGGTGCCCGCGATTTGCAGGCCTTCGGCCATCGGCGTGAAGAACAGGCCGCGCTCGGGCGGGCTCACCGGCAGTTCGAAGCGCACATTGTCGGGCGCCAACATGACGTGATAGCCGCGCTCGGCCACCAGCGGCGCATTGAAGCCCAGCAGTCGCGTCAGCTCGCCCGATGCGCGACCGGCCGAGATCACCACGGCCTTGGCCGGCAGCTCCCGATCGGTGAGCTTCACGGCGGTGACCTGATTGCCCTCGCGCGTAAAGCCGCGCACCCGGCCGCGCAGGATCGTTCCGCCTTCGCTGGCGAAGCGCTCGGCCAGGGTCGCCACCACCATGTACGGATTGATGGTGTGCGTGTTGTTCGGATAGTAGATGCCGCGCACGACAGTCGCGCTGAGGCCGGGCGCCAGCTCGCGCGCGCGATCGCCGCTCACCACCTCGAACTCGGTGCCCTTGCCCTGCTGCAGGCCCCGCATCTCGTCGGTGTCCTGGAAAGCCTGCTCGCTCTCGTAGACGTAGAGGCAGCCTCTGGTGCGGAACAGCTCGCCCAGGCCCGAGGACTGGATCTCGGCTTTCCACGCGAGGTCGGCCTCGATCATCAGCGACTTGAACATGGTCTTGCCCTTCTCGACCTCGGCGGGGTTCATCGAGGCCAGGGCGAAACGCGCCATCCAGGGCAGCAGCGCGGGGATGCTGGGGCGGTGGAGCGTGAGCGGACCGTCGCGGTCCATCAGCATCTTCGGGACCTTCTTGAGGGTCGATGGCCGCGCCATCGGGATCAGGCTGTCGACCGAGAGGTAGCCTGCGTTGCCGTAGGAGGTGGCCTTTCCGGGTTCCGCGCTGTCGAGCAGGGTGACCGCGTGGCCCGCTCTCTGCAGGGCGCGTGCGGTGGCGGTGCCGACGATTTCGGCTCCGACGACGATGATGGGAGCGTCTGTGGTCATGTAGTGACGTTAAGACGCCTCTCGCACCCTGTCATCAGTACGCGCACCGCTGTCATCCCGAGCGCAGCGAGGGATCTTTCATCGGCAGCAGCCAAGGATCCCTCGCTGCGCTCGGGATGACAGCGGTGTTGGATCCGCCGCGGTGCGCATTGAATTACGCGCACAAAGGACTATCTAGCGTCGATGTCTTCTCCAGAAAATTCATCCTTTCCCGGCTGGCACGCCACCACCATCCTGTCGGTCCGCAAGGGCGGGCAGGTCGTGATGGCCGGCGACGGCCAGGTCTCGATGGGCCAGACCATCGTCAAGGCCAACGCCCGCAAGGTCCGCCGCCTGGGCAACGGCGACATCCTCGCCGGTTTCGCCGGCGCCACCGCCGACGCCTTCACCCTCTTCGAACGGCTCGAGGCCAAGCTCGAGCGTCATCCCGGGCAGCTGCTTCGTGCGGCCATCGAACTCGCCAAGGACTGGCGCACCGACCGCTACCTGCGCCGCCTCGAGGCGATGATGGCGGTGGCCGACAAGGACGTATCGCTGCTGCTGTCGGGCACCGGCGACGTGCTGGAACCCGAGGGCGGCATCATCGCGATCGGATCCGGCGGCAATTATGCGCTCTCCGCGGCGCGCGCGCTGATCGACGTCGAAGGCATGGACGCCGAGGCGATCGCCCGCAAATCGATGAAGATCGCCGCCGAGATCTGCGTCTACACCAACGGCAACCTCGTGATCGAGAAGCTATGAGCAACGACTTTTCCCCGCGCGAGATCGTCTCCGAACTCGACAAGCACATCGTCGGCCAGCAGGACGCCAAGCGCGCCGTGGCGATTGCGCTGCGCAACCGCTGGCGGCGCCTGCAGTTGCCCGAGGCGTTGCGCGAGGAAGTGCTGCCCAAGAACATCCTGATGATCGGGCCGACCGGCTGCGGCAAGACCGAGATCGCGCGGCGCCTCGCCAAGCTCGCCAACGCGCCGTTCCTCAAAGTCGAGGCCACCAAGTTCACCGAGGTGGGCTATGTCGGCCGCGACGTCGAGCAGATCGCCCGCGACCTGATGGAAGTGGCGCTCGAGATGGCGCGCGAGCAGTTGCGCAAGGACGTCAAGGCCAAGGCCGAGATGGCCGCCGAAGACCGCGTGATCGACGCGCTCTGCGGCGCCAACGCCAGCGAAGAGACGCGGCTGCGCTTCCGCCACAAGCTGCGCGACGGCGAGCTCAACGACCGCGAGATCGAGGTCGAGGTGGCCGACGCCGGTGCGCCGATGCAGTTCGAGGTCCCGGGCCAGCCGGGGGCTTCCGTCGGCATGATCAACATCGGCGACATGCTGGGCAAGGCGTTCGGCGGGCGGACCAAGAAGCGCAAGATGACCGTGGCGCAGAGCCACGAAACGCTGATGCGCGAGGAGAGCGACAAGCTCCTCGACCAGGAGCGCGTGGTGCGCGAGGCGCGCGAGATGGTCGAGCAGAACGGCATCGTCTTCATCGACGAGATCGACAAGATCACCGCGCGCTCGGAATTCCGTGGCGGCGGCGACGTCAGCCGCGAGGGCGTGCAGCGCGACCTGCTGCCGCTGATCGAGGGCACGACGGTGAACACCAAGCACGGGCCGGTGAAGACCGACCACGTGCTGTTCATCTGCTCGGGCGCCTTCCATCTCGCCAAGCCGTCGGACATGCTGCCCGAGCTGCAGGGGCGGCTGCCGATCCGGGTCAGCCTCACCTCGCTCGACAAGGACGACTTCCGCCGCATCCTGACCGAGCCCGAAGCGAGCCTTGTGAAGCAGTACAAGGCGCTCCTGGCCACCGAGAAGGTCGACCTCACCTTCAAGGACGACGCGATCGACGAGCTGGCGCGGCTGTCGGCGGAGATCAACGAGACGGTCGAGAACATCGGCGCGCGCCGGCTGCACACGGTGATGGAGAAGCTGCTGGAAGAGATCAGCTTCACCGCCTCGGACAGGCCCGGCACGAAAATCGACATCGATGCCGCCTACGTGCAGGAGCACGTGAGCGCGCTGGCCAAGAAGGGTGACCTGTCGAAGTTCGTGCTTTAGAGTTCCCGCCGGGATTAGAAACACACCACTGCCGTTCAATGGCCAGTGTCATCCCGAGCGTAGCGAGGGATCCTTAACTTCGGCCATGCAAAGGTCCCTCACTGCGCTCGGGATGACAGTCTGCACTCAAGTGCCGGAAGTGATTCCGAACGGATCGGAAAGGACTCTAGGCCGCGGCCCTCGTCCCCTGCGCGGCGGCCGCCAGAACCATCTCCGCGCATTTCTCACCGATCATGATGCAGGGTGCATTTGTGTTGCCGCTGGTGAGCGTCGGCATGATCGAGGCGTCGGCGACGCGCAGGCCGTCGATTCCATGGACGCGAAGCTGCGGATCGACGACAGCCATGTCGTCCGATCCCATCTTGCAGGTGCCGACCGGGTGATAGGTCGTCTCGGCCGTGTTGCGAACCCACTCGAGGATTTCCGTGTCGCTCTGCAGCTCGGCGCCGGGCGCGATCTCCTCGCCCGTCATCTCCTTGAGCGGCGAGGTCGCCATCAGCGCGCGGCCCTTGCGGATGGCGGCCAACACGCCGTCCCGGTCGGCCTGCGCGGCCAGGAAGTTGAAGCGGATCGCGGGGGGCTCGGCGGCATCGGCCGACTTGATATGGATCGAGCCCGTGCTTTCGGAGCGCAGCACGTTCACGTTCATGGTGATGCCGCGACGGCGCGAGACCCGCCGTTCGTGGCCGACCCTCTCGTAGAGGAACGGTGCGATGGAGATGGTGGCGTCCGGCGTCTCGAGGCCGGGCCGCGTGCGGAAATACATGCGGATCGGCACCGAGGTCGACGCCAGGAAGCCTTCGCCCCACAGCGCGTACTTGATCGCCTCGCGCGCCAGCCGCCAGCCGCGCGCATTGTCGTTGAAGGTCGCGTTACGCGCCGTGATCGCGAATTTCACCCGGGGCGAATAGTGGTCGCGCAGGTTCTCGCCGACGCCCTTGAGATCGTGGACCGGCGTCACACCGCGCGCGCGCAGCAGATCGGCCTGGCCGATGCCCGACAGTTCCAGCAGCTTGGGCGAATTGATCGAGCCCGAGCAGACGATCACCTCGCGCGCCGCCCGCGCTTCGCGCGCCTGGCCGGCGACAGCGTAGTACACACCGACGCAGCGCTTGCCCTCGAGGATCAGCCTCTCTGCCATCGCGCCCCGTTCGATCGTGAGGTTCTGCCGGCCGCGCGCCGGATCGAGGTAGCAGAAAGCCGTGCTCTGCCGGCGTCCCCTGGCGATCGTGACCTGGGACATGCCGATGCCTTCCTGGCTCGGGCCATTGAGGTCGGGGTTGAACGGCAGGCCGATCTTCGCTGCGGCCTCGATCATTTTCTCGAGCAGCGGGACCTTGTGGCGGGCGGTGTCGGTGATCCTGAGCGGGCCGTCGCGGCCGCGCAGCTCGTCGGAGCCACCGCCGTAGTTCTCCATGCGCTTGAACACCGGCAGCACGTCCTGCCAGCTCCAGCCGCGATTGCCCAGCTGGGCCCAGTGGTCGTAATCCTGCGCCTGACCCCTGATGTAGACCATGCCGTTGATCGAGCTGGAGCCGCCCAGCATCTTTCCGCGCGGCACCTCGATGCGGCGGCATCCGGAGCCTTCCTCGGGCTCGGAGGAGAAGCACCAGTTGACGGCCGGATGCTCGATCATCTTCGAGACGCCAACCGGGATGCGAGACCAGAAATAATCCGTGCCCTCCGTGCCGGCCTCGAGCAGCAGGACGCGATGCGTGCCGCTCTCCGACAGCCGGCTGGCGAGAACGGCGCCCGACGATCCGGCGCCGACGACAATGTAGTCGAAGAGGAGGTTGCTGGCAGTTGGCATGGTCGCGAAGCCCCATTTCGGCGAGCGTGTCCGCAAACCATAGCACGACCGTCCGGGGTTAGAGGCAGTAGGCCTCGATCAGGTCGATCAGATAGGCCGGGCCGTTCAGTCCCCACAACATGAACGACACGCCGGTCAACGCGACGACCAGCGCGCCCGCGCTCCACAGAGCGAAGGAGCGCCAGCCCGCGGTCATGCGGTGGCGAGCAGGGGCCGGGCGACGGGCTTCTCGACGATCGGCCAGTGCAGCGCGGCGGAAACCACGCCGAGCGCGATCGAGATCCACCACATGGCGTCGTAGTTGCCGGTGAGGTCGAACAGTTTTCCGCCGCCCCAGCCGCCGAAGAAGCTGCCGACCTGGTGCCCCAGGAAGACGAAGCCGTTCAGCATCGTGAGGTGCACCGGCCCGAAGATGACGCCGACCAGCGAGGTGGTGAGCGGCACCGTGCCCAGCCACAGGAAGCCCAGCGCGCCGGCGAAGGCCAGCACCGAGGCCGCCGACAGCGGCGCCAGCACGAAGGCCAGGAAGACCAGCGAGCGCAGCAGGTAGAGCAACGACAGCAGGTTCTTGCGCTGGTGCTTGCCCGCCATCGAACTCCACAGCACCGAGCCGAAGATGTTGAACAGGCCGACCATGCCGATGCTCCAGCCGCCAAGTTCCACGGGCGACAGGGTCACGCCGAACAGCGACAGGCCGATGCCCTTGTCGGAGATGTAGGCCGGCAGGTGGCCACCCACGAACGCGACATGGAAGCCGCAGACGAAATAGCCGATCACCAGCAGCACGAAGCTGCGCTGGCCGAACGCTTCGGCAATCGCCTGCCGCGAGTTCTGCCGGTCGCCACCGGCCTTCTTGTTGGCGGCGATCTGCTGACGGTCATTGAGACCCAGCGGCAGGATCACCATCAGGGCGGCGAGCGCCACCAGCACCCACATGGTGGGCCGCCAATCGCCGAAATAGCCTTGCACCGCGGAGGCCAGTGGAACGATGAAGAACTGGCCGAACGACCCGCCGGCCGAGCAGATGCCCAGGGCGAGACCCTGCTTCTCCTTGGGCGCCTTGCGCATGATGGCGCCCAGGACCGGGCTGAAGGAGGCGGCGGACAGGCCGATGCCGCTCAGGATATTGGCGATCACCAGCATGGGACCGCTGTGCATCGTGGCCATCACGATCATGCCCAGCACGTAGACTGCGCCGCCGGCGGCAACCGTCGGCGCCGAGCCGAAGCGATCCGCCACTCGGCCGACGAAAGGCGCGCAAAGGCCCATCAGCAGCATCGAGACCGCTGTGCCGAAGGAGAACAGCTCGCGGCCGACATGCAGCTCGGCCGAAACCGGCTTCAGGAAGATGCCGAAGCTCTGGCGAACGCCGAGCCCGATCGCCAGGACGGCAAAGCCGCACCAGACGGCCAGCCAATAGGACGGTCCGGATGGGCTGGTAGAGGGAGTGGTTGAGGTCATGCCCCACCATAGGGCGTCGGCGGGCTACGCTTGCACGGAAAAACTTCATGCCGTCACAAGCTGCGATGTGGCACAAAAGGCCATGATGCGAACGTGGTTGGGTGGCATGCTGGCGATCGTTCTCGGGCTGCCCTCGGTGCTGTGGCCGGCGGGCGAGGCGCTGGCCGGTCCGCCGCGGCTCGAGCGCGAACGCTGTGTCTTTCGCGCGCCGCGCGGCGACCGGCTGGAATGCTACCTGCTCGTCCTGCCCGAGAACCGCGACAAGCCGCAAGGCAGCGAAGTGCACCTCAAGGTGGCGATCCTCAAGGCCAAACGCATGGTCGACCCCGATCCGGTCTTCTACCTGGCGGGCGGGCCGGGCGATTCGCCGCTCATGGCCTCGACCGCCGGCGCCGACCCTCTCTCGGAGGGCGACTGGTGGAACGACACCGCCAATATCCGCCGGCGCCGCGATGTCGTGATCATCAGCCAGCGCGGTGCGGCGGGCTCGATACCCAGCCTCGACTGCTTCGAGTTCGCGCGCCAGCGAGCTGGCGCGTGTGCGGCGCCGCGCGGTGACCGAGAGTCAGGAGCGCGACATACTGATCCGCTGCCGGGCCGAGTTCGACCGCAAGAAAATCGACGTCGCGATGTACTCGACGCCGACCTTGGCCGACGATGTGGCCGATCTCGCGCGCCTGCTCAAGACGCCGAAGATAAACCTCTACGGCATTTCGTACGGTACGCGCTGGGCCCTCGAGGTGATGCGCCGCTATCCCGAGATCGTGCGTTCGGCGATCCTCGACGGCGTCTATCCACCGCAGATCAACGGCGACCAGAACGAGCCGGAGGTCGTGCGCGCGGGCTTCGAACAGCTCGCCGCCGATTGCGCGAGCGATCCCGTCTGCAAGACGCGCAATCCCGATTTCAGCAGCGCGGTGAAGTCGCTGGTCGAGGAGGCCGATGCCAAGCCGATCCGGATCACCCTGCAGCTCGACGACGGCCCACAAGCCGCCCGCATCGACGGCACGCGCATGATGATGGTGCTGATGCACATGATGCGCACGGGCGACGCGGCGCTGATCCCCGAGGCGGTGTCGGGCATGCAGCGCGGCGATTTCCGCGTCTTCAAGCAGTTCGCCGAGGATTTCGAGGACGACGAGGGCGGCCTGCTCGAACCCAACGCCCAGCAGTTCGGCGGCCTGTTCAACACGATCGAGTGCCGCGAGACATGGGCCGCGATCGATCTTGCCGCGCGGGCAAAGGCGATCGCCATCGGCGGCATCTACGGCCTCGATGCCAAGTCGAGCAAGCTGCCGCTCATCTGCCCGGCGTGGAACGTGCCGGCGGCGCCGCCGGGCGAGCGCCAGCCCGTCAGTTCGGACATTCCGACCCTGTTGCTGAGCGGGACGTTCGACTGGCTGACGCCGCCCTCGTGGGGCAAGGAGGCCGCACGCACCCTCTCGGTGTCGCGGCACGTCGTGTTCCGTGCCCAGGGGCATGGCGTTTCCAGCCAGGACACCTGTGCGGCGCGCCTGCGTGATGAATTCATCGACAATCCCGACCCGCGCGCCGTGCCGCCCTGCCGCACCAACGCCGCGCCCGACTTCTCCGCCGCCGCCGAGCGGGCGAAGTCATTGCCCTGATTTGATCTAGGACAACGACATCCCTTTCATGCTGCAATAGACAAATAATACACAGATTTTTGGTGAAAATTGACCATCCAGCCACCGTCTCTTCTGCTCGAAGAACGACCCCGCTTTTCAGCGCTGTTTACGCCCAAGCTCGTGACGATCCTGCGCGAGGGCTACGATCTCGCGGCGCTGCGCGCCGATGCCGTGGCGGGACTTACGGTCGCGATCGTGGCGCTGCCGCTGTCCATGGCCATTGCGATTGCGTCTGGCACGACGCCCGAACGCGGCCTCTATACCGCGATCGTCGGCGGCTTCCTCGTGTCGCTCCTGAGTGGCAGCCGCTTCCAGGTCGGAGGGCCAGCGGGAGCCTTCATCGTGCTCATGTCGTCGGCCGTCGTACAGCACGGGCTCGACGGCGCGGCGCTGGCGACGCTCATGGCCGGCGCCTTTCTGATCGCCGCGGGATTTCTCCGCCTCGGCACCTACATCAAGTTCATTCCCTATCCGGTGACGGTGGGCTTTACCGCAGGCATCGCGGTGATCATCTTCGCCAGCCAGGTCAAGGACCTGCTCGGCCTCGCCTTGGCCGGCAGGGAGCCGGGCGACATCGTGCCCAAGATTGCCGCCCTGGTGCCTGCACTCGGCACGGCCAATCCCGCGGCGATCGGCATGGCGGCCCTTGCGATCGGCTTGATCGTGGGCCTGAAGCATTTGCGGCCGCACTGGCCGGGCATGCTCATCGCGGTGGCGGCCGCCGCACTTGCGACCTGGGCGTTCGGCCTGCCGATCGAAACGATCGGCAGCCGGTTCGGCGGCATTTCCGCATCGATCCCCATGCCGCGTCTGCCGACCCTCTCGCTCGCCAAGCTCGAGGAAGTGCTGCCCGATGCGCTCGCGTTCGCCCTGCTGGGCGCCATCGAATCGCTTTTGTCGGCGGTGGTTGCCGACGGCATGACAGGCCGCCGCCACCGCTCGAACTGCGAGCTGGTGGCCCAGGGCGTAGCCAACATGGGCTCGGCGCTTTTCGGCGGCATCTGCGTCACCGGGATTATCGCGCGCACGGCCACCAACGTGCGCGCCGGCGGACGCACGCCCGTGGCGGGGATGCTGCATTCGCTATTCCTTCTGCTGTTCATTCTGTTGCTCTCGCCGCTCGCCACCTACATCCCTCTCGCCGCCCTGGCGGGCGTGCTGGTGACCGTGGCGTGGAACATGGTCGAGAAACACCAGTTCACGGCCTTGCTGCGCAGCTCGAGGGGCGACGCGGTGGTACTGCTGGCAACGTTCCTGCTCACCGTATTCCGCGACCTCACCGAGGGCATCGTCGTAGGCTTTGCCATTGGTGCGGCGCTGTTCATTCACCGAATGGCCGGCGCCGCCGGAATCGAGGCGCATGTTCCGTACATCCGGCAGGACCGTGCGGACGATGCGGAAGCGCGCACCCCCTACGATCCGCAATTGGCGACCGACAGCGACGTCGTGGTGTATCGCCTGAGCGGCGCCTTCTTCTTCGGCACCGCCTCGGCCATGGGTGCGGTGCTCGACAGCATCGCCGACCGACGCAAGGCATTCGTCATCGACTTTGCCGCCGTACCGTTCGTCGATTCGACGGCGGCCAACGTCATGGCATCACTTGCCCGCAAGGCGGCCCGTGACGGCGTGCGGCTCTACATTACCGGCACCGGCGCCAATGTCCGGCGGGTTCTTCTTGCTGCGGGCGTCCGCGATCCGCAGGTGACATACCTGCCGACGCTGGAGAATGCCGTCGCCGAGGCCCGCGCGGGATCGCCGCCCGGCTAGGGAATGCTATGGTCGGTGGCGCCATGACCGCATCGACGCCTCTCAAACTTCTGCTTTCCTCGGCCGCGCTGCGGACCTGGGGTTCCCGCATCGAGGCGCAAGTTCCGCCGGGCAGCCTCGTCTTCGTGACCGCGGAAGAGGCGCTCGCTGCCGACGGCCCGTGCGACGCCGAGGCCGCCTTCATGACCCGCGAAGTCACCGGAAAGTCGAGCAGCGGCAATCCGACGCCTGAGTTGCAGGGCTTCGACCAGGTCGTGCGCAAATCGCCCGGACTCAAATGGCTACAGATCCATCCCGCCGGCGCGGAGCGGCCGATCTATCGCGAGCTGCGGGACCGCGGCGTCAAGGTGACCACCGCCTCGGGCGCCACCGCGGTGACGGTGGCGCACAGCGTGCTGGGGGCGCTGATCGCGCTCAACCGGCGCTTTCCCCTGCTGGCCGATGCACAGCGCCGTCATGCCTGGGAACCGAGGCTGGGCGAGCGATCACCGCGCGACCTCAAGGGCCAGTGCGCGGTGATCGTCGGCATGGGGCCGATCGGCCGCAACATCGCGGGCCTGCTCGAGATGCTGGGCATGCGTGCGATCGGCGTGCGCCGCAAGGCAGCGCCACTCGCACCGTTCGAATCGGTCATCCCCTACGAGCGCCTGCCCGAGGTTCTGCCGCGCGCCGACTGGCTGATCCTCTGTTGTCCGGCCTCGCCGCTGACGCGCGGCCTCGCCAATCAAGCGGCATTCGCGGCGATGCCGCCAGGCTCCCATTTCATCAACGTCTCGCGCGGCGAGATCGCAGTCCAGCCCGATGTCGTCGCCGCCCTGCAGTCGAGCCATCTCGCCGGCGCCTATCTCGACGTCTTCGAACGCGAGCCCCTCGATACCGCGTCGCCGCTGTGGGACATGCCCAATGTGCTGATCTCGCCGCACACGGCCAGCCATTCGCAGGGTCAGAACGAGGCGATCTTCGATATCTTTCTCGACAATCTCGCGCGCTACCGGCGCGGCGAGGCGCTGCGCAACGACGTCGACAATTTGAGTTAGCTCTTCGCCGCGAGACTCCTGAACAGCGCATCGCTGCGCTCGTCGGCCGGGAAGAAGCACTCGATGCGCACTTCCTGCAGGGTGACGTCCTGCGGCGTGCCCAGGGTGGCAATCGTGGTGAAGACCGAGAGCGAGCGGCCGCCGACGATATAGTCCAGCGTGAGCACCGGCGCCGGCCGTTCCTCGAAGCGCAGCTTGCGGAACGAGGCGGGGACATCGGGATAGGACATCACCTCCTCGATGAAGGCGAGCGCCTTGGGCTCGCCGCCGTCGGCCAGGATTTCGGCATAGGTCGTCGACACGAGATGGCGCGCGACCTCCTCCCAGTTGGCGAGCTTGGGCCTCAGCGCATTGGGATCGAGCAGCCAGCGCAGCAGGTTGGCCGGCTTGCCCGGCGGCGGGGACGGCGGCGGGCCTTCGAACAGGAAGAGGGTGAAGGCGTTGGCCGCGTCGTTCGCCTGCAGGAGATTCCACAGCCGGTCGACCACGACGGCGGGGTAGGGCTCCTGCTGCTTCAGCATGCGGTCGATCGCCTGGCGCACCGGCGCCAGCTCGGGTGCGCCCAGCCCGCTCTCGCGATAGACCGGCGCGAAGCCTGCGGCCAGCAGCATGGTGTTGCGCTGGCGCAGCGGCACGTCGAGCGCCGAGGTGAGTTGCACCACCATCTCGCGGCTGGGGCGCGCGCGGCCCGAACTCGAGGAAGCTGACATGGCGCTGCGACACGCCCGATTGCAGGGCGAGCGCCAGCTGGCTGGCGCCGCGGCGCCGGCGCCACGCGCGCAGCATGGGGCCGAACAGGTCGGCCCGAGGATCGGCAATGGCGGCGGTGACGGTGGGGTTGGGCGTGTTCATGGCAGGAACCTAGCATCGCCCCGCCGGTCCGCCGATTACCTCCGGCATAATTGCCGGGACGGTGCCGGGCGGGCTACCAACGGGCAACGAACCGGAGGAGCCCCAGATGAGCCAAGCGGACAAACTCGCCTTCCTGAACGACCGCCCGTTGCCCTTCGCCCAGCTCCTGGGGCTGAAGTTCGTGGCTGCCAGCGAGACGTCGGTGAAGGCGGAGATGATGGTGCGGCCCGAACTCTGCACCCGCCCCGACATCCTGCACGGCGGCGCGGTCATGGCCTTTGCCGACACACTGGGCGCGGCCGCCACGATCCTCAACCTGCCCGAAGGCAAGGGCACGACCACGATCGAGAGCAAGACCAACTTCGTGGGATCCGCGCCGGTCGGCACGGTGGTGACCGGCGAGACGACGCCCATCCATCGCGGCCGGCGCACGCAGGTCTGGCAGACGCGCATCAGCACCGCCGAGGGCAAGCTCGTGGCCGTGGTGACGCAGACGCAGATGGTTCTCTAGGGGCGCCCCAAGCTAATGCATCAGGGCCGGGATGAATTCGTTCAGCGCCTGGTCGGCCTCGTGCAGCGTGTTACTGTCGGCGATCGACCAGATGATGGCGATCTTGACGAAGTAGCCGTTGTAGCCGGTCAGAAGCATCTTGCTGTAGATTCGGTTGCTGCCCGACTGGGCGCTGAAGACGATGCAGCGGAATGAATTCGCGCCGTAGGTGCAGGTCGAAGGTACCGTCGGCCGTTCAAAGCGCGTATAGCCGGCCGTCCTGATCTGCTGCTCCGTGGCGTTGGCCTCGGTGTCGAACTGGTTGGCGACCGTCGGATTGGTGCCGCCGGTCCCCACGCGCCGGCCGGATTCGAAGACATCGACCGTGAGCTGCATCTTGCCGACCGAATAGGTGTAGGTATCGCCGGCGCCGCGCAGGCCGAGAATCGGGCCAAAGTGGGAGGAGTGCTCGAACTTCGCGCTGCCGACGGTGGGGCCGAACGAGAGTTTGGTGCCGGGATGGACGGAGGGCGCGGGCGTCTGTGACCAGGCCGGCGCGGCCCACACCAGGACGGCGGCGAGCAGCGCCGCAATCCTAGACATCGAGGTTCGCCACCTTCAGGGCGTTGTCCTGGATGAACTCGCGCCGCGGCTCGACGACGTCGCCCATCAGGGTCGAGAAGATCTCGTCGGCTTCGTCGGCATGGTTGATCTTGACCTGCAGCAGGGTGCGCGCCTCCGGGTCGAGCGTGGTCTCCCACAGCTGGTCGGGGTTCATCTCGCCCAGCCCCTTGTAGCGCTGGATCGTGACGCCCTTGCGGCCGGCCTCGAGGACGGCGGCAAACAGCTCGGTCGGCGAGGAGATCGGCGTCTCCTTGTCCTTCATGACGAAGGTGCCGGGGCGCACGTAGATCGCCTGCAGTTCGTCGGCCAGCGCATCGAGCTTGCGGGCTTCGGCACTCTTGGTCAGCGGGCCGTCGATCACGTGTCGCTCCTGTACGCCGCGCAGGCGGCGTGTGAAGGCAAGACCGCCGTCGGCCATCGGCTCGCCGCTCCAGCCGCGCTCGAGCAGCGGGCTCACCACGTCGAGGCGGCGGGCAATGTAATCGGCCGCCTGCTTGGCGAGCTCCGGATCGGCCAGCACGTCGGGTTTCAGCGCGCCGGCGATGGCGGCCTGTTCGATCACCGCCTGGCTGGTCACCCTGCGCGACAGCGCCAGCGGCTTCACCAGGTTGGAGACCGAGCGGGCGATGTCGACGGTGCGGCGCAGATCGTCGCTGGCCTGCACGCTGCCGTCGCCCAGTCGCAGGGTCGCGCCCTCGAGGCCGGTCTGGATCAGGTGGTCGTCGAGCGCGCGCTCGTCCTTGAGGTAGATCGCCGACTTGCCCTTGGCCGCTTTGAACAGCGGCGGCTGGGCGATGTAGAGATGGCCGCGATCGATCAGGTCGCGCATCTGGCGATAGAAGAACGTCATCAGCAGGGTGCGGATGTGGCTGCCGTCGACGTCGGCGTCGGTCATGATGATGATCTTGTGGTAGCGCAGCTTGTCGAGCGTGAAGTCGTCGTGGCCGATGCCGGTGCCCAGCGCGGTGATCAGCGTGCCGATCTCGGCCGACCCGAGCATCTTGTCGAAGCGCGCGCGCTCGACGTTCAGGATCTTGCCGCGCAGCGGCAGGATCGCCTGGTTGGCGCGGTTGCGGCCCTGCTTGGCCGAGCCGCCGGCCGAATCGCCCTCGACGATGAAGAGCTCGGAGAGCGCCGGATCGCGCTCCTGGCAGTCGGCCAGCTTGCCGGGCAGCGAGCTCACGTCGAGCGCGCCCTTGCGGCGGGTGAGTTCGCGCGCCTTGCGCGCGGCCTCGCGGGCGGCCGCCGCCTCGACCACCTTGGTCAGGATCTTGCGGGTCTCGGACGGATGCTCCTCGAACCACTGGCCGAGCTTGTCGGCCACCACCAACTCGACCACCGGGCGGACCTCCGACGAGACCAGCTTGTCCTTGGTCTGCGACGAGAACTTGGGATCGGGCACCTTGACCGAAAGCACGCAGGTCAGGCCCTCGCGCATGTCGTCGCCGGTCAGGCTCACTTTCTCCTTCTTGGAGATGCCGCCCTCGTCGGCGTACTTGTTCAGGGTGCGGGTCAGCGCGCCGCGGAAGCCCGCGAGATGCGTGCCGCCGTCGCGCTGCGGGATGTTGTTGGTGAAGCACAGCATCGTCTCGTGATAGCTGTCGTTCCACTGCATGGCGACTTCGACGGTGATGCCCTCCTTCTCGCCGCGGATCGAGACCGGCGGGTTGTGCAGCACCGTCTTGTTGCGGTCGAGGTACTTGGCGAAAGCCTCGACGCCGCCCTCGTAGTACAGCTCGACGACCTTGGGCTCGGCGGCGCGCTCGTCGGTGATGACGATGCGCGCGCCCGAGTTCAGGAAGGCGAGCTCGCGCAGGCGATGCTCGAGGGTCGAGAAGTCGAACTCGGTGTGGGTGAAGGTCCCGGTCGACGGCAGGAAGGTGACTTCGGTGCCGCGCTTGCCTTCTGGCGCGTCGCCCACCAGCTCGAGGTCCTTCTCGGGCTCGCCGTGGCGGAAGCGCATGAAATATTCCTTGCCGTTGCGCCAGATGCGCAGGTCGAGCTGCGAGGAGAGCGCATTGACCACCGCGGCGCCGACGCCGTGCAGGCCGCCCGACACCTTGTAGGAGTTCTGGTCGAATTTCCCACCGGCATGGAGCTGGGTGAAGATCACGTTGGCGGCCGAGATGCCTTCTTCCTTGTGGATGTCGACCGGCACGCCGCGGCCGTTGTCGCTCACCGTGGCCGAGCCGTCGCCGTGCAGGATCACGTCGACCCGGTCGCAGAAGCCCGCCAGCGTCTCGTCGATCGCATTGTCGACGATCTCGTAGACCATGTGGTGCAGGCCGGTGCCGTCGTCGGTGTCGCCGATATACATGCCGGGGCGCTTGCGAACGGCGTCGAGGCCGCGCAGCACCTTGATCGAATTCGGCGTCGTATTCCTCGCCATTGCCGGCGGTTGCGCGGTTCAGTTCGTTCTCGCTCATGGTCTTTGTCCTTGAAGGATCAGTTTGCCGCGATCACTCCGTCGGCCACGCGCAGGATCTGCGCACGGCCGGCAAGCGGCTTGAAAAGGTCGGCATCGGTGCCGGTCATCCAGCTCTGCACGCCCAGCGCCACCACCTCGTCGAACAGCGCCATCCGCCGCTCGCCATCGAGGTGGGCGGCGATCTCGTCGAGCAGCAGCAGCGGCGGCTTGCCCCGCGACAGCGCCACCAGCCGTGCATGGGCCAGCGCGATCGACACCAGAATGGCCTTCTGCTGCCCCGTCGAGCCCTCGGCTGCCGGCATGTCGAGGTCGAGATAGCGCACGGCAAGATCGCTGCGATGCGGCCCCACGCATGTGGTGCCGGACTCCGCGTCGCGCAAGCGCGTGGCGGCCAGTTCGCCGCGCAAACGGTCCTCGGCGTCGAGCGCGGCCATCGCCGCGATCCAGCCGTCGACTTCGCCCGCCATCGCCAGCGCGGCGCGCGGGAAGGGGCCGACGCCCAGCCGGGCCGCCGCATCCAGACGATGCACCGTATCGGCGCGGTTGGTCGCCAGCGCCACGCCGTGGCGGGCCATCGTGTCTTCCAGCGCCGTGAACCAGTGCGGGTCGCGATTGCCCTCGCCCAGGAGGCGGGAGCGCTGGCGTTGCGCGTTCTCGTAGGCGGCGACGTCGCCGGCATGCTCGGGATGCAGCGCCGTCACCAGCCGGTCGAGGAAGCGGCGGCGCTCGCTGGCGCCGTCGAGGAACAGGCGGTCGAGTTGCGGCGTCAGCCAGACGGCGGCGACATGCCGGCCGAGCGCGGTCTGGCTCGCGGCGGGCCTTCCGTCGATCCGCACCGCGCGGCGCGGCAGGCCGCCTTCGTTGCGGGCGGGCTCGATGCCCGTGCCGATGGCGAGCCGGCCGTCCGGCGTGTCGAGCGTGGCGGCCACCGCCCATGTGCGCCCGGCGGCCGGCGCGGGCTCTTCGTCGCGCGGCTTGCGGCCGACTTCGTCGAGCCGCGCCCGCCGCAGGCCGCGGCCGGGCGACAGGAAGGACAGTGCCTCGAGGAGATTGGTCTTGCCCGCGCCGTTGTCGCCCACCAGCACCACGGGGGCGGTGTCGCAGTCGAGCCGGAGCTGGCGGTAGTTGCGGAAGTCGGTCAGCCGCAGCTGGCGCACGGCGAGAAGCGCCGGCGCTCGGCCGGGGACGGCGTCGGAAGCAAAGGCAAGGGCGGTCGTTGCCGGCGCGGTCATACCCGCATCGGCATGAGGACGTACAAGGCGCTCTCGTCGGAGCCGTCGCGCACCAGGGTGGGCGAGCCCGCGTCGGCCATCAGGAAGCGGGCGTCGGCGCCGGTGATCTGCTCGGTGATGTCGAGCAGGTAGCGCGAGTTGAAGCCGATCTCGATGGCGGCGAACTTGTATTCGACCTCGATCTCCTCGGTGGCGCTGCCGGCATCAGGGCTGGTGGCCGAGAGCGTGACCACGCCCTTGGCGACCGCGAGCTTGATGGCGCGCGACTTCTCCGTGGAGATGGTCGAGACGCGGTCGACGGCCCGCGCGAACTCCTTGCACGGCACGTCCAGCACCTTGTCGTTGCCGGTCGGGATCACCCGCTCGTAGTCCGGGAAGGTGCCGTCGATCAGCTTGCTGACCAGGGTGACGTTGCCCGTGGCGAAACGGATGCGGGTGTCGGAAAGCTCGATGTCGACCGAGCCGTCGCTCTCGTCGAGCAGCTTGCGGACCTCGCCCACGGCCTTGCGCGGCACGATCACGCCCGGAATCTCGCCCGCGCCCTTGGGCAGCGGCACCTCGACCCGGGCCAGGCGATGGCCGTCGGTCGCGACGCCGCGCAGCACCTGGGTGCCGCCGGAGGTCGCGGCGTGGAAATAGATGCCGTTCAGGTAATAGCGCGTCTCCTCGTTGGAGATCGCAAAGCGCGTGCGGTCGATGATGCCCTTGAGGTCGGTCGCCGGCAGCTGGAAGCGGTGCGGCAGGTCGCCTTCGGTCATTGCCGGGAAGTCGGCGGGCGGCAGGCACTGCAGGGTGAAGCGCGAGCGGCCGGCGCGGATGGTGAGGCTGTTGCCGTCGGCGGCGCTCTCGAGCTCGACCTGTGCGCCGTCGGGCAGCTTGCGCACGATCTCGTAGAGCGTATGGGCTGGCGCGGTGGTCGAGCCGGTCTTGGAGGCATTCGCCTCGACGGTCTCGGTGATGGCGAGGTCCATGTCGGTCGCGGCGAGGCTGAGACGGCCCTTCTGGGCGGTGATCAGGACATTGGACAGGATGGGGATCGTGTTGCGGCGTTCGACGACACTTTGCACGTGGGCCAGCGCCTTCAGAAGTGCTGCCCGTTCGATCGTCAATTTCATGGTTTGGGTCGCTATAACGAGGGCCAAAATAAGCGGTTCAGACACCCCGTTTCGCCGGCCTTCGAGGGCCGGTGGCGGAACGGTTGAGGAGTATAGCACAAGGACCGGTCGCCGGAAGCGATTTCGCCCGTAATTTGAGGCTCTTAACCCCTTACGGACCAACGAAAAACGGGCCTTTACGCATAATGACTTTGGGCAAAGTCATTATGCGGAGGCCCCGTTCTTTTTCGTTTCGTTCCGGCGCCTCAGCCCTGCAACTGACGCTTGAGCAACTCCACGTCCTCTGCAATCGAAAGGTCGGAGATCTTGAGCTCCTCGATCTTGCGCACGGCATGCATGACCGTGGTGTGGTCGCGGTTGCCGAAGCGCTTGCCGATCTGCGGCAGGCTCAAGGTCGTGAGCTGCTTGGCGAGATACATCGCCACCTGGCGCGGCCGGGCGACCGAGCGGGCGCGGCGCGGCGAGCTCATCTCGGCGAGCTTGATGTTGTAGTGCGCGGCGACCCTCTGCTGGATCTCGTCGACGGTGACCTTGCGGTCGGCCTGGCGCAGCAGGTCGTGCAGGACATCCTGCGCCATCTCGACGGTGATCTCGCGGCCCAGCATCTGGCCGTGCGCGACGACGCGGTTGAGGGCGCCCTCGAGCTCGCGGATGTTGGTGCTGATCTTGTGGGCCACGAACTCCAGCACCTGGGTCGGCACCGGCACCCGTGCGGTTTCCGCCTTGGTCTGCAGGATCGACAGGCGCAGCTCGTAGGTCGACGAATGGATGTCGGCCACCAGGCCGCTGCCCAGCCGCGAGCGCATGCGCTCCTCGATGTCCTGCAGCTCCGACGGCGGCTTCTCGGACGACAGCACGATCTGCTTGTTCTGCTCGACCAGCGAGTTGAAGGTGAAGAAGAACTCCTCCTGGCTCGCTTCCTTGCCGCAGATGAACTGCACGTCGTCGACCATCAGCACATCGACGTTGCGGAACAGCTCCTTGAACTGGTTGGTGTTCTTTGTGCGCAGCGCCTGGATGAAGCGGTTCACGAAATTCTCGGCCGTGAGGTAGAGCACCCGGGTCTTGGGGTCGCGCTCGCGGATGGCATGCCAGATCGCGTGCATCAGGTGGGTCTTGCCCAGCCCCACGCCGCCGAAGATGTAGAGCGGGTTGCGTTCCGGCAGCGGCCGGTCCTGCTCGGCGATATTGCGCGCCGCGGCATAGGCGAACTCGTTGGGCTTGCCGACCACGAAATTGGCGAAGGTGTAGCGCGCCTCCGGCGCCTGGAAGAGATCGTCGGTTCCGCGGCCGATCGACGGTCCCATGCGCGGCATCGGCGGCTGGTAGCTGCTCTGCGACGACGGCACCGGCGGGATGGCGATGACCTCGTTCGCCCGGCGCGGCGCCGGCGGCGGCACGAGATTGACCTCGACCTGCTTCACCTCGGGGTTCACGGCCTGCCAATAGGCGAGCACGCGGTCGCCGTAGTGGCGGCCGACCCAGTCGCGCACGAAGCGGGTCGGCGCATAGAGGCGCAGCTTGCCCGCCTTCAGCTCGCCCAGCTCCACTTCGCCGAACCAGGTCTTGAAAGCCTTGTCGCCGATCTCCTTGCGAAGGCGGTCGCAGACGCGCTGCCAGTGCGCTTCCAGCTCTTTCCGCACTTCGTCGCTCATTATCGCCCCCGCGAACTTGTCTTGATTGAAGCTTGCTTCTTGATTGCCTGAGCTGTGGGTCGGATTACGACTTATGTCTGCCTCCACGGCAATCCCGATGCTTTCCAGCCGTCCGACGTGCCGCGCCTGGCCTCCCCGTCGAGGGGACCTTCGAAGCCGTCGGAGACGTTGAGACAGGTGTTGTAGCCCGCCGCCGTCATCGCCTTCGCCGCCGCCGCCGAGCGCGCGCCGCTGCGGCAGAGGAAAAGCAGGGGCGCATCCTTGTCGGTGACGCCGGCTGCCAGCGCCGACACGAAGTCGGGGTTGGGCTGCATGGTCGGGAACATCTGCCATTCGAGAAGCGCGGGCTTCTTGCCGACCCCGGCGAGGTCGGGCACGCCGACGAAGTTCCATTCGGCGCGCGTGCGGACGTCGATCAGGACCGCTTCCGGCCGCTCCGTCAGGATCTTCCAGGCAGTCTTCGGTGCGACGTCGCCGGCATAGCCCGATGCCGGAGACACTTCGTACGTGTCGGCGATCTTGTTGCCTTTCGACATGGCCCCCCGCTCTTGTTCGCCAGGACGGGACAGAGACGGCGAGCCATCGACAGAACGAAGATGCACAGCGGGACACGCGCGACGAAAATTCTCGGGGAGGCGCGCCTTCTTCGAGAGAGACGCTGCCTTCTTGTACGTCGTCGCCTGTGTCGCTTGCTGTGGCTTCTCCCTCTTTCGTTTTTCCGGCGGAGAAGAAGCCCCTCTGCTCCGCCTTGGCCCGCGTTCCGTTGCCCCACGCCCCGTTCGCGATGACTGGACTCTTAGACAGACTCCCCGATGAGGGCAAACCCTTCGCTCGCGAACATCACCCGTGATTCAGACTGTTCGTTTGTCGACTCGATTGACATCGCTCTCGATTCGATTCTCCGCACCAACTTCGCTGCATTCGATCCGTGACGCGTCTCTACATCTAGGGCTCGCGCTCGGTCGCAGTCCGATAAACGCGAATCGTATGTCGTTCGCCGAAATCCGAACCAAACGATCTTCGCCGGGACGGACCAAAATAAATTTTGAAATTACCGTGCGCGAGTCACAAAAGAAAAACGCCGCTCGTGGGAGCGGCGTTCACTTTAGCACAGGACAGCGTCCTGTGCGTCAGCTCATCGCCTTGATGCGCGCGTTGAGACGCGACACGCGACGGGCCGCCGCGTTCGGCGCCACGACGCGGGCCTTGGCGCCGCGCTGGATGTCCGGCTGCGCCGCGCGCAGGGCGGCGGTCGCGGCTTTCTTGTCGCCCGAGGCGATCGCCTCCTCGACCTTCTTGACGGAGCCGCGCAGACGGCTGCGGCGGTTGGTATTCACGGCGGTGCGGCGCTCGGTCTGGCGGGCGCGCTTCTCGGCCGACTTGTGATTAGCCATCTATTCCTCGTTCCTCGGAAGGGCGCGCTTATACGAACCGGCTGGCGGTCGGTCAACCCCGCCAAAACACCCCGATTCAGCGGTGTTTCCAGCTGGCCTTTCGTTTCTCGGCGAATGCCGCCATGCCCTCGCGCCTGTCGTCGAAGGCGAAGGTCGCATGGAACGTGCGCCGCTCGAAGCGCACGCCCTCGGCCAGGGTAGTTTCGAAGGCGCGATTGACGGCTTCCTTGGCGACCATCGTTGCGGGCAGCGACATGCCGGCGATCTTCTCCGCAGCGGCCACCGCCTCGTCCATCAACTGGGCGAGCGGGACGACCCTGCTCACCAGGCCGCAGCGCTCGGCTTCGGCCGCTTCCATCATGCGGCCGGTCAGCACCAGGTCCATCGCCTTGGACTTGCCGACGAAGCGCGGCAGCCGCTGCGTGCCGCCAGCGCCCGGAATCGTACCAAGCGTAATTTCCGGCTGCCCGAATTTCGCGTTGTCGGCGGCGATGATGAAGTCGCACATCATGGCCATCTCGCAGCCGCCTCCCAGCGCAAACCCCGCGACCGCGGCCACGATCGGCTTGCGCACCTGGCTCACCTTCTCCCAGCCGACGGTAATGAAGTCCTGCAGGAAGACATCCTGGTAGGATTGGTCCTTCATCTCCCTGATATCTGCACCGGCAGCGAAGGCTTTGTCGCTGCCGGTGAGAACGAGGCAGCCGATGTTCGGATCTTTCTCGAAGCCGTCGAGCGCGTGGCCCATCTCTCGCACAAGCTCAGCGCACAAAGCATTCAGCGCCTTCGGCCGGTTGAGACGGATGATGCCGACACGGCCCTTGGTCTCGGTCAGGATGTTTTCATACGTCGTGGCCACGATTTCCTCCGCCAGTGCGTCTCTCCATTAGTTAGCTAGCTAGCGCTGGCAGTGCGAGCAATAGAAAGTCGAGCGGCCAGACTGCACCAGCCGCTTGACGAGATGACCGCAGTGCGGCGTCGGGCATACTGCGCCCAACCGGTCATAGACATTGAAGCGCGTCTGGAAATAGCCGAGTTCGCCGCCGGGCTGGACATGGTCGCGCAGGGTCGAGCCGCCGTCGTCGATCGAGCGCAGAAGTACCTGCTTGATCGCTGCGACCAGTTTGTCGGCGCGATCGCCCTTGACCGTGTGGGCCGAGCGGCGCGGCGAGATGCGCGACATGAACAGCGCCTCGCAGGCGTAGATGTTTCCGACACCGACCAGCGTCTTTTGATCGAGCAGCGCCGCCTTGATCGGCGTCTTGCGGCCTTTCAGGCGGGCGGCGAGGCCTGCGCCGTCGAACCCGTCTTCCAGCGGCTCGGGGCCGAGGCCCTTGAACGCCTTGTGCCGGGCGACGCCTTCGGTCGGGACCAGCAGCATCAGGCCGAAGCGGCGGGCGTCGTTGAAACGGACCTGCCAGCCATCGTCGAGCTCGAAGACGACATGGTCGTGGCGCTCGAAGGGATGCTCGGCGGCGCTCCTGGCGTCGTGGAGCGTCATGCGGCCCGACATGCCGAGATGGACGACCAGGGTCTGCCCGTTGTCGAGCCGGATCAGCAGATACTTGGCCCGCCGGTCGATCCCCTCGATCGCGCGCCCCTCTACCTTCTGGGCGAACTTCGCGGGCAGCGGCACACGCAGGTCGCGGCGGCGCTGGTGCAGCCTGGCGATGCGGTGGCCGACCATGCGCGGGATCAGGCCGCGCCGGACGGTCTCGACCTCGGGCAGCTCAGGCATGGAGCGGAGGGCGGGCGCCGAACAGGGCGCTGCCGACGCGCACATGCGTGGCGCCCAGCTTCACTGCGGTCTCGTAGTCGGCGCTCATGCCCATGCTGATCTGCTTCAGCCCGTTGCGCGCCGCCATCTTGGTCAGCAGCGCGAAATGCAGGGCCGGCTCCTCGTCGACCGGCGGGATGCACATCAGGCCGACGATCGGCAGCTTGTAGGTGTCGCGGCAGGTGGCGACGAAGGCATCGAGATCGGCCGGCAGCACGCCTGCCTTCTGCGGCTCCTCGCCGGTGTTGACCTGGATGAAGCAGGCAGGCCGCTTGCCGGTCTTTTCCATCTCCTTCGCCAGCGCGGCCGCGAGCCGGTCGCGGTCGACCGATTGAATGACGTCGAACAGCGCCACGGCATCGCGCACCTTGTTGGTCTGCAGCGGGCCGATGAGATGAAGCTCGAGGTCGGGATAGTCGGCTTTCAGCGCGGGGAATTTCTCTTCCGCTTCCTGCACCCTGTTCTCGCCGAACACGCGCTGGCCTGCGGCAAGCAATTCGCCCACCCGGTCGGCGCCATGCGTCTTGGAAACGGCCACCAGGGTCGTATCGGCCGGTGCACGGCCGGCGGCGCGGGCAGCTGCATCGATGCGGCCCTTCACGTCGGCCAGGCGGTCGCTGCCCTCGCTCATGCGTAGAGCGCGGTCAGGGCTGCCAGCGCCTCCTTGTTCTCGGGGTCGGCGGCCAGGGCCGCATCGAGCGTCTCGCGCGCCCTGTCCTTGTCGCCCAGCGCGGCCAGGCAGACGCCGTAGTGCGTCAGAAGGGTGGAATTGCCCGGCAGCGAGCGCAGCGCATGCTCGTGCAAGGGACGCGCTTCGGCGGCACGGCCGAGATCGAGCAGGACGCGGCCGAGATTGGTCAGCACGATCGGATCGTCGGTCGCGTGCCGCGACGCGCGCTTCAGCGCCCGCCGCGCTTCCTCGAAGCGCCTGAGGCCGCGCAGCGCCAGCCCCTGGTTGTTGAGGGCGCGGATGTCGTCCGGCAGCTTTTCGAGATAGGGCGCCAGGGTGGCGAGGGCCGGTTCGAACTGCTCGCTTTCGATCTGGAGGATCGACAGTTGCAGGACGGCATCGCGGTCGCGTGTGTTGTAGCGGATTGCCTTGTGCAGCGCGTCGACGGCGGCGTCGGGGCGGCCCGCCGCCTTTTGCGCGAGCGCCAGCGTGCGCAAGGCGGCCGGAAACGCGGGCATCAGCTCGAGCGCCCGCTCGATCGGCGGCACCGCGTCGGACACCTTGCCGGCGAAATAGAGGACGAACCCCAGAACGTGATTGAGGCTGGCATTGTCCGGCCACAGTGCCAGCGCCTGCTGCGCCTCGGCGACGGCCTGGTCGTGGTGGCCGAGGCCGCCCAGCGCGAGAGCGCGATCGCCCAGGATCTGCGCCCGCTGCCTGGGATCCTGGCCGGCGTCGTTCAGGGCCATGTCGAGCACCTCGATCGCCGGTCCGAAATGACCGAGGCGATAGAGCGTATGGCCCAGCATGTTGCGCGTGCGCGCCTGCATTGGTCTCAGGTTCGCGCCGTCGGGCAGCTCGATCGCACGATCGAGGTTGGCCGCGACATCGGCGAGCTCGCGCTCGGCGGCGGCGAATTTCGCCTGGTCCATATGAATGGAAGCGAGCGCCAGGCGCGCCTCGATATGCTCGGGCTTGCGGCGGATCGTGTCGCGGAAGCGCCGGGCCGCCTCGTCGAGATGTCCCATGCGGCGCATCACGGTGCCAAGGTTGAACGACAGCATCGGCTCGTTGGGATCCCGGGCGATCGCCTTGCGCCACAGGTCCGCGGCGTCCTCCAGCGCGCCGCGCTGCGAGGCACAGACGGCGAGGCAATGGAGGATGTCGGGCCGGTCGCCATGGCGGCCGTGCGCGGCGCGAAACAGCGGTTCGGCGCGATCGAACCAGCCGGCGCGCAGATACTGCTGGCCGGTCTGCAGGTCGGGATCGATTCGCACGTCGGGTCTTTGGGGGGCGGTCGCCATGGCCGGTGTGTAGACCCGCCCCAAGGCCGGCGCTACACGAATTGCCATGGCCAAGGATGTCGATCTGTTCAGGGATGCGATGGCCGCCGTCACGCCGCTCAAGGGGCGCCGGGCCGCCCGGCCCGCCGCGCCGCCGCCGCGGGCCCGGACCTCCCGAACGGCGGGCGAACAGCTCGCCGTGCCGCCGGTCGCGGCCGCTCCCGGCTCCCCGGTTGCGCGCCCCTTCGATCGCGACGTCGGCCGCGCCTTGTCCAAGGGCAAGCGGGTGCCGCAAGCCAGCCTCGACCTGCACGGCATGACTCTGGCTGCCGCGGAAAAGGCGGTGACGCGTTTTCTGGCCGAGTCGGCGCGACAGAACCTGCGGGTCGTTCTGATCGTCACCGGCAAAGGCACGCGCCTCGAAGGCGGCCGCGTGTTCGGCGGTCGAATCCGGGCGGAGTTTGCCGGCTGGCTCGAGCGGGCGGACAATCGCGCCCTGGTGGCAGGCATGCGCGCCGCCCACCCGCGCCATGGTGGCAGCGGCGCCTTCTACGTGCTGCTGCGCCGGCGCTCTTCCGCGAGCAGCCGCTCCTTGCGCGCAACGCCCCAGCGGTAGCCGGTCAGGGCGCCGCTGGCGCCGACCGCGCGATGGCAGGGAATGACTGCGGCCGCCTGGTTGGTGGCGCAGGCGCGGCCGACGGCGCGTGCGGATTTCGGCGCGCCGATGCGCCGGGCGATCTCACCGTAGGTGCGTGTCTGGCCAGCGGGGATTTCGGTCAGCGCCTTCCAGACTTTCCATTGGAACGCCGTGCCCACGATGTCCAAAGGAACGTCGGGTGCGTCGAGCGCCGAGGGTTTGCGGCCGTAAAGCCGGGCGAGCACGCCTTTGACGCGCGCCGACAGCGCTGCATCGTTGCGCTTGATGTCGGCCGACGGGAAGTCCTGCTTCAGGTTCTTCTCGAGCGCGGGGTCGCTGTCGCCCAGGAATACCGCCGCGATTCCCTTGTGTGTCGCTGCGACCAGGACGCGGCCGTAGTCGGAGTCGACCGTCGTATAGTCGATATGGGCGCCGGCGCCGCCTTTGGCATACGTGGCGGGCGTCATGCCCAGCGCCTTGTCGCTGTGTTCGTAGACCCGGCTCGGCGAGCCGTAGCCCGCGCCGTAGAGCGCGCCGGCCACCAATTCTCCGGCGCGCAGCGCCTTGCGAAAGCGTTCGCGCTTCCTGGCCACCAGCCAGTCGCGCGGATTGACGCCGAGCTCGGCCACGAAACGCTTGCTCAAGGTGTTGGCAGTGAGGCCGACCTTGCGCGCGACCGCGGCGAGCGACGGCGCGCTGTCGCCGTCGGCAGCATCGAACAGCTCGGTCGCGCGGGCGACCGGTTTGCTGAGGCCGGCTTCGCTCTGCCAGTCGCGCGGCTTGCAGCGCTTGCAGGCACGGAAGCCTGTGGCCTCGGCGGCCTCGGGCGAGGCGTGGAAGGCCACGTTCTTGCGCAACGCCGGACGGGCCGCGCACGACGGCAGGCAGTAGACGCCGGTCGATTTGACCGAGAACCAGAACCGTCCGTTGAAAGCGCGGTCGCGCTTCTGGACGGCCTGCCAGCAGGTTTCCGGGTCGGGAAGGCCTGTGGGAGACAGGCGGGGGAGGGAGAGGCTGGCGAGCGCCACTTGGGGGAATGAAAGAGAGTGTTGGGTCATGACGCCCATGTAGGCATCTTCCCCAAACTGCTCTATCCGGCGCCCGCCGGCAATTCCCGACCCGGAAGTTGCTGGATTTCGGCCCGTTTAGGACCAGTAGCCTTTGTCTGCCTCGAACCGGGCACGCGCGCGATCGATGCCGATATCGCGCAACAGGCGGTCATCGAGCTCGGCCAGCTGGTGGCGCGACTTTCGCAGCTCTGCTCGGTTCAGGAGAGCCTCGACGCCGACCACGACCATTCCGGCAAACAGCGCCACGGCGCGGCCGAAGGAGAAGGAGGGGGCTTGCGCGTGGGCGATTTCCCGCGCGCTTGACAGGGTCGACATGGCTTAGCTCCGTTTGAGGCGATGGGGGCCGAATTGCCCCGTTGCACCTCGTTTGCTGCCCTAATTTGTTGTATGCTGGGCTTGTTCGCAAAGGATCAAAGCTCAGGGGAGACATAGAAAAACTATGCGCTCAGTGCCTTAAATGAGCCGTTCTCAACTGCCCCTGAATGCGCTGCGCGCCTTCGAGGCGGCCGCCCGTCATGCCAGCTTCACCCATGCCGCCGAGGAGCTGCACGTCACGCAAGCTGCCGTCAGCCACCAGGTGAAGGCGCTCGAGGAACGGCTGGGCGTGGCGCTGTTCGTGCGCCGCCCGCGCGGCCTGGAGATCACCGGCGAGGGTCAGGCGCTGCTGCCCGACCTGCGCGATGCGTTCGACCGCATGACCAACGCGCTGGAAAGAGTGGGACGCAAGGCCAATTCCGGCACCCTGAACGTCAGCCTCGTGACGACCTTCGCACTGGGGTGGCTGGCGCCGCGGCTTCATCGTTTCCAGGCCAAGCATCCCGAGATCGAGGTGCGCATGACCACGGCGCTGCGCCGGGTCGATTTCGCGCGCGAGGATTTCGACTGCGCCATTCGCTTTGCCGTGCAGCCCGAACCGGACCTGCACGCCACGCGCCTGTTCAGCGACGTGCTGACGCCGCTCTGCGGCAAGCGCTATCGCGACAAGCTGAAGACCCTCGATGACCTCAAGCGCGTGCCGTTCATCGACATGACCTACGATCCCGAATGGGCGATCTGGCTGCGCGCCGTCGGCATGGGCGACTTCAAGCCCAAGCGCGTGCTCACGTTCGACTCGACGATGATCGCGGTGGAAGCAGCGATGGAAGGCGCCGGCGTGGCCGTCGGGCCGCCGCAGCTGTTCCGCGAGGAACTGGCCGAGGGCCGGCTGTTCCAGCCGTTTCCCCAGATCGTCGATTCGGGCAAGGCCTGGTGGTTCGTCTGTCCGCCGGCGTCGGCAGGGCGGCCGAAGACCAAGGCGTTCGAGGAATGGCTGGTCGAGGAACTGAGCGCGCCGCAGACGCGTTCCAGCCGTACCGCCCTGGCCGTGGCCGGCCGGCGCTGACCGTAAAAAAACTAAGGCAGGACTAGACAGAATGACGCTCGAGATCACCCGGCCATGGGCCTGCGCCGCGACGACAGCGCCCGGCACCGGCGGGGCGTTCTTTACCCTGGTCAACACCGGCGCCGAAGCCGACCGGCTGACCGCGGCGGTGACGGCGCTGGCCGAATTGGTCGAGATCCATGCCATCAAGATGGTCGGCGCGAACATCGCGATGCGACCGCTCGAGAAAGGCCTCGCCTTTCCCGCCGGCACGACGATCACCCTGAAGCCGCGCGGCTATCATCTGCTGCTGCGGGGGCTGAAGGCACCACTCGTCGTGGGCAACAAGGTGCCGGTGACCCTCACGTTCGAGAAAGCAGGCTCCCGCACCGTCGAAATGGTGGTCGAGCCGCCGACCGTCGTGGGAGTGGACGCGCTGAACAGGGACCTTCAGCCGAAGTAGGAGTGCCGTCCGCCGAACGCGTCCTCGATCGTCAGCGCGTCGGGATCGTCCCCGAGATAACCCGGTCCGATCGGCACCTTGCCGTGGCCGCCGGGGACGTCGAGCACGTAGGTCGGCTGCGCCAGGCCTGAAAGACGGCTGCGCAGGCGTTTCATCAGTTCCTGGCCGCGCTCGATCGAAACCCGGAAATGTCCAGTGCCGCGCACCAGGTCGGGATGATGCAGGTAGTAGGGCTTCACCCGTGCCGCCACGAGCGCGCGCATCAGTTCGTCGAGCGTGTCCTCGTTGTCGTTGATGCCGGCCAGCAGGACGGTCTGGCCGAGCAATGGAATACCCGCGTCGGCGAGCCTGGCCAGCGCCGTGCGCGTGGCGGCGGCGAGCTCGCGCGCGTGATTGCAGTGCACCCCGAACCACAGCGCGGCGCGCATGGGCTTCAGAGCGGCGATCAGCTCGTCGGTCATCCGCGACGGCTCGACGATCGGCACGCGGCTGTGGATGCGGATGACGGCGACGTGGGGAATGGCGTCGAGTGCGGCGATCAATCCCGCCAGCCGGCGCGGCGCCAGCATCAGCGGGTCGCCGCCGGTCAGGATCACTTCCCAGATTTCCGGCCGCTCTCGGATGTAGGCGAGCGCTGCCGCAAGCTCGGCGTCGCTCAGCGCTTCCCCGCCAGGCCCTACTTTTTCTCGGCGAAAGCAGAAGCGGCAATAGACCGGGCAGGCATGCAGCGGCTTCAGCAGCACGCGGTCGGGGTAGCGGTGGACGATGCCCTTGATCGGCGAGCGCGCCTCGTCGCCGATCGGATCGGCGCGTTCTTCCGGCGCGATCGTGGTCTCGGCCGCCGACGGAACGAACTGGCGTGCGATCGGATCGTTGGCCACGTCGCGCCGGTCGATCAGGGCCAGCATCTCGGGCGTGAGGGCTATGGCCATGCTCTCGGCCGCCGCCGCAAGACGCGGATCGGGCGTGACGAGCCCTTCGCGTTCGAGGGCGTCGAGGGTGCGCAGGGTGGGCATTGCGGCGTGCAATAGCCGGAAATGCCCCGTCCAGCCAGCGGCGCTAGAGGTCGCTCACTTATAGTACCACTGCTCGGGATGGCCGCTCCACGGCGTGCGGCAATGCTGCGAGGTGCAGGTGCGGCCCGCCACGTTTTCCAGCCGCTCGTTGACCACGCGCGTGCCCATGTAGGCCGGCGACTGGCCGACCAGCCCGATCGACCAGACTTCGTCGACGAACAGCTTCCACAACTCCTTCGCCGTTTCGGTGCGCTGCTCCTCGCTCTGGCCGGCTGCGTCGCGCAGCAGGCTGAACCCTTTGAGCAGCGCCGGATCGGTCGGCGCCGTGCCCGATGCGCCGTTGCTGGCATACCATTGCGCATAGGCCGCGCCCTGGAAGCTCGACTGCGGATCCACCGGCAGCAGCGGGACGGTGTAGAGGTAGAGGCTTTCCGAGCCGTTGTTGCTGAACAGCACCATCTGGTTCTGGTCGTTGCGCACGCGCGTGTAGAACAGGCTGCGTTCGAACAGCCGCATGTCGGCGGCGATGCCGATGGCGCGCCACTGCTGGACGATCATCTCGGCCTGTTGCGGCCAGGTCGGCGTCAGGCTCTGCACCACGTCGATCTGGATGCGCAGGCGCTCACCATTGTCGGTGCGCACGCGAAAGCCCTCGCCGTCCTTCTTCTTGAGGCCGATGCCGTCGAGCATGGCATTGGCCTTGGCGACGTCGAGCACGGCCCACTTGTCGCGCCACTCCTTGCCCGGGCTTTGCGGGATGACGTCGCTCGGGATCGACGTGCCGTTGACCGCAAGGCCGAGGTAGAAGGCCTGGTTGATCTGTTCGCGGTCGATGCCGAGCGCCAGGGCGCGGCGGAAATCGCGGTTGGCGAACCATTTCTGGATCTCGGGATCGGCCTTGTAGGCGAAGTTGAACTTCAGCTCCGAATCGGCGCCGTTGAAGCCCGGATCGAGATGGATCTTGTATTTGCCGCGCTCGGCGTTCTCGAGGAACACCGGCAGCTTGGCGAGGTCGATGAAGCGCTCCATGTAATCGTACTCGCCGGCGATGGCGCGCAGGTTGATGACCTCGGGATTCTCCGCGAGCGTGAGCTGGACCCTGTCGATGTAGGGCAGCTGGTTGCCGGCGGTGTCGACCGTCCAGAAATAGGGATTGCGCTCGAGCAGCCAGGTCTGGCCATTGATCGGCTGGACCATCCGCCACGCCGACAGGGTCGGCACGTCGGGATTGAGGCGCCAGTCCGACTTGATCTTGAAGTGCTGCGCCCAGTTGTCGTAGCCCGCCGCCTTGGCCTGGGCATTCATCGCCTCGACCGAACTGTATTTCGGCAGGAACTTCTTGAGGTAATGCGCCGGCGCATAGAGACCGAGTTCGCGCTCTTCCGATTGAAGGCGCGATTGGCCGCCGCCGACCTGCGTGTCGCCGGCAAGCTGGCTGGGGAACAGGAAATGCGGCTCGTCGAACTCGAAAGCGACCGTGGTCTCGTCGACCTTGACGAGGCGGCCGGGCTTGCCCTTGACGGAGAATTCCGGCGCCGGCGATTTGATCAGGTCCTTGTTCTGATACATGTCCTCGTACCAGAAGACGAAATCATCGGCGGTGAACGGCGCGCCGTCGGACCACTTCATGCCCTTGCGCAGGAAGATCGTCGTGCGCTTGCCGTCGGGCGTCTGCTCCCACCCCTTGGCGACGTTGGGCATGATCTTGGTGCCGGTCATGTCCCAGAACAGCAGCTTGTCGGCCGAGCGTATGCGGTTGCCGTTCTCGCTGTCGCCGGGACCGAGGAAGCCGCGCCGCCACGTGCCGCCGTACGTGCCGACGCTGCGCAGCGGCTTCAGCACCATCGGTTCGCTGGGCAGTCGCTCGGCCACCGGCGGCAGTTTGCCGGCTTTCACCAGGGCGGCGAGGTCCGGCGCCTCCTGGAACTGCTTGGGCCACTGCGCGGCGTCGGTGACGATGGTCGGGATCTCCAGCTTGCCGACCAGGCCGGACTGGCTGAGGTCGGATTGCTGTGCGGCGGCGGTGCCCGCCAGCAGGATGCTGAGGGCGGCGAGCGCGATCGGACGCATGGGGTTCCTCCTTGTTTTCTAGACCACGCCGGCGAGCACGAGCTCTTCGGCACGATGGCAGGCGCTGAAATTGCCCGGCGCCACTTCGCGCAGGGCCGGCAGCTCGGCGCGGCAGCGGTCGACGGCGTGCGGGCACCGCGGATGAAAGGCGCAGCCCGGCGGCGGGTTGGCCGGATCGGCGACCTCGCCCCGGGGCGCCGCCGCCTGATCGCGCAGCAGCGGGTCGGCCTTCGGCACCGCGGCGAGCAACGCCTCGGTGTAGGGATGGCGCGGCCGCGCATAAAGGGAGAGGGTCGGCGCCACTTCGACGATGCGGCCGACATACATCACCGCGATCCGGTCGCTGACATGGCGCACCACGCCAAGGTCGTGCGCGACGAACAGCATCGACAGGCCCAACCGATCCTGCAGGTCGAGCAGCAGGTTGATGATCTGCGCCTGCACCGACACGTCGAGCGCGGAGACCGGCTCGTCCGCCACCACCAGCGCCGGATCGAGGGCGAGCGCACGGGCGATGCCGATGCGCTGGCGCTGGCCGCCGCTGAAGGCATGGGGAAAGCGCGTGCGCGCCGCGGGCGGCAGGCCGACCAGCTCGAGCAGCTCGCGCACCCGCGCCTGGCGCTTCGCCGCCGGCACGCCCGCCACCAGCAGCGGCTCGGCGATGATGTCGCCCACCATCATGCGCGGGTTCAGCGAGGCATAGGGATCCTGGAAGATCATCTGGATGTGGCGGCGCAACGGCCGCAGCGACTTGCGCGACAGCGGCGCCAGATCGACCGTCGTGCCGGGCGCGGGCGAGAAGCGGATCGCGCCCGAACTGGGCGGCAGGGCGCGCAGGATGCAGCGCGCGACCGTGGTCTTGCCGCAGCCGCTCTCGCCGACCAGCGCCAGGGTTTCGCCACGGGCGATCGAGAAGCTCACGTCCTGAACCGCGCGCACGCGGCCGGTCTCACGCTGCAGCAGCCCGCTTCTGATCGGGAAGGATTTGCTGAGACGCTCGACGTCGAGGACGGTCATGCGGTACCAGTCATGCAGCACCAGTCATGCAGCACCCGTCGCGTGAAAGCAGCTCGCCCCTTCCCGGTCGGGCAGAAGCGGCGGCGGCATCTCGACAGCGCAGCGGCCGGCAATCACTTCGGGACAGCGTGGATGGAACGCGCAGCCCGAGCGGGCGCGCCTCCGGATGGGGAACCGCGCCGCCGATGGTCGCCAGCCGCTCGTGCGGCACGGCGCGGAGGTTGGGCACGGACCGCAGGAGCGCGCGCGTATAGGGATGACGCGGGGCCGCGAAAAGCTGGCGGACCGGCGCGAACTCGACGACCTTGCCCAGGTACATGACGGCGACATCGTCGGCCATCTGGGCGATCACGCCCATGTCGTGGGTGATCAGCATCAGCGCCATCTGCTTGGTGCGTTGCAGGCGGCGCAGCAGGGCCAGGATCTGCGCTTGCGTCGTGACGTCGAGCGCGGTGGTGGGCTCGTCGGCGATCAGGATCCCGGGGTCGGCGGCGAGGGCCAGCGCGATGCCTACTCTCTGACGCAGGCCGCCGCTCAGCTGGAACGGATAGGCGTCGATGCGGGTCTCCGGACGCGGGATGCCGACTTCGCCCAGCAGCGCGATCGCCCGATCGCGCGCCGCAGCTTTGCCGAGCCCGCCATGCACGCGGATCGCCTCGATGATCTGGTTGCCGATCGTGTAGTGCATGCTGAGCGCGCTCATCGGCTCCTGGAAGATCAGTCCGATGCGGCCGCCGCGCACCGCGCGCACGGCATCGCCCCTGGGATCGAGCGCCGTCAGCTCCTGTTGCTGCGGTGCGCCGGGATCGAGCATCACCTTGCCCGACACGATGCGTCCCGGCCGGTCGACCAGCCGCAGGATGGCGCGGGCGGTCAGGCTCTTGCCGCAGCCGCTTTCGCCCACGACTCCCAGCACGCGGCCGGCGTGGAGATCGAGGCTGACGCCGTCGAGCGCGCGCGTCGTGCCTGTATCCTGGACGAAATCCACGACCAGATCGCGGACCGAGAGCGCGTGGCGTGCTTCCTGGACGGCTTCAACCATAGGGGTCCGCAGCGTCGCGCAGGCCGTCGCCCAGGAAATTGAAGGCCAGGATCACGACAATCACCGGGATCGCCGCACACAGCAGCCAGGGCGCGCCGGCCAGCACCTGCACGTTCTGCGCATCCTGCAGCAGGATGCCCCAGCTGATCGCCGGCGGGCGCAGGCCGAGGCCAAGGAAGCTGAGCGAGGTCTCGCTGACGATCATCACCGGCAGCGCCAGGCTGACGGCGGCGATCACATGGCTGGCGAACGACGGCAACATGTGGCGCAGGATGATGCGGAGCTGGCTTGCGCCCGCGAGCTCGGCGGCGATCACGAAGTCTTCTTCGCGCAGTGCCAGGAAGCGGCCGCGCACGACCCTCGCCAGCTCCGTCCAGCTCACCAGCGAGATGATGAGGGTGATGGCGAAGTAGACCTGCGTCACGCTCCAGGTGTTGGGCAGGGCGGCGGCCAGTCCCATCCACAAGGGAATGGTCGGGATCGAGCGGATGACCTCGATCAGGCGCTGGATCACCGTGTCGACGACACCGCCGTAGAGGCCGGACACGCCGCCCAGCAGGATGCCCAGCATGAGGCTCAGGGTCACGCCGGCAAGGCCGACCGACAGCGAGATGCGCGTCGCCACCACGAGGCGCGAGTAGAGGTCGCGGCCCAACTGGTCGGTGCCCAGCAGGAAGATGCCGTCGATCGCCTGGCCGCTCTCGGTGCCGAACAGGTGCCGGTCGGTCGGGATCATGCCGAACAGATTGTAGGCGTAGCCATGGACGAACAGGCTGACCGGCACCTTGCGCGTCGGATCGGGCGCATAGGCGAGCTTGAAGGTCTTGGGGTCGCGCACGCCCTTCAGTCCGCTGACGTGCGGCCGCCACGCTCCGTCGTCGAACAGCGAGATGCCCTGCGGCGGGATGAAACTGCGCCGCGCGTCCGTCGCATGTGGGTCGGCGACCGCCAGGAAGTCGGCGAAGATCACGATCGCATAGAAGATCGCCACCACGCCGAGGCTGATCACCGCCAGCCGATGGCGGCAGAAGCGCCACCAGGTGAGCTGAAGCTGGGTCGCCTGGGCGAAGCGTTCTTCGCTGGTCGTGGCGGCAGCGAGGCTCATGCGCGGCCCTGCAGGCGAATGCGCGGCTCGACCCACATCAGCAGCAGGTCGGAGATCAGGGTGCCGAGCACGGTGAGAATGCCGAGCAACAGGACGATGGTGCCGGCCAGGAACATGTCCTGCGCCACCAGCGCCTGCAGCAGCAGCGGACCGACAGTCGGCAGGCCCAGCACCAGCGAGACCACGATGCTGCCCGACACGAGGTAGGGAAAGAGGTAGGCACTCGAGCTGACGAAGGGGTTGAGTGCGGCCCGCACGGGATACTTCACCAGCACGCGGGTCTCGCCGAGGCCCTTGGCGCGTGCCGTGACGACGTAGGGCTTGCGCAGCTCGTCGAGCAGATTGGCGCGCATGATGCGGATCAGCTGGGCGGTGCCGGCCAGCGCCAGCACGCAGGCCGGCAACGGCAGATGGACCATGAGGTCGGCGAACTTGGCCCAGCTCCACGGCGCCTGTGCGAGGTCGGGCGAGAACAGGCCGCCGACACTGAGACCCAGGTAACGGAAGCCGAGATACATCAGGATCAGCGCCAGCAGGAAGTTCGGCACCGCGAGGCCGATGAAGCCCAGGGTCGTGGCGATGTAGTCGCCGATCGAATATTGCCGCGCCGCCGAATAGATTCCGATCGGCAGCGCGACCGTCCAGGTGAGGAACAGGGCCGCGATCGACACTGCCATGGTGAGCCACAAGCGGTCGCCGATCACTTCGGTGACAGGGCGCTTCCACACCATCGAGACGCCGAAATCGCCGCGGACCACGCGCTCCATCCAGAGCGCGTATTGCACCGGCACCGGCCGGTCGAGGCCGTATTCGTGACGCATGGCTTCGGCCTGCTCGGCCGACACGGAGCTGCCGCCGACGGCAAGGTTGGCGATATAGGCATCGACGAAGTCGCCCGGCGGCAGGCGGATGATGACGAAAGTGAGGACGGAAATCGCCGCGCAGGTGATCAGCGCCAGCGCCAGACGCCGCGCAACGTAGATCAGCATGCCGGGCGCACCGTCATCGTCGTTTCCCCTCGCTCGTTTGTGCGTCCGACCCGAAGGATCGGCGCCGCGGTCTTTGCCGCGACCGAAAGCCTATCGCAGACCTGCTGCGGGTACTACCGTCACGTCCGGTGCGCTCAGGTCCAGCGTGCCGTGTCCTGCGTGTCGGCCGCCGAAAGCAGCGTCGACGTCGAGACGACGGTCCAGTCGCAGAGGTCATAGCGGCGGCTGAGCTTGTCGCGCACTTCCGATTCGGCCGCACCCGACGGAATCTTGGAGCGCTCCCACATCGCGAGGTTTGGCCGGCGGGTCATCAGCAGGCTGCGCACGCCGCCGTGAATGCCGGCGCCCGATGCCTCGTCGCGATCCGGGCCGGTGCGGTCGCCCGTCGCCTGCCACAGGCCGATCACCTGCGAGTCGTACGCCGCCTCGAAGCCCGGCCAGGCGTCGGTGCAGAGCTCAAGGAACTCCGGCCAATGGGGCTCGGGCGTCGCGAACCAGCGGAAGGCGTAGTTTCCCTGGCGCGTCGGCGCTGTCGTGCCGGTCGGGCGCAAGGTCGGCACGAGCGCCTGGCTGCGCACGCCGCGCACGTCGGACGCGCTGCCGAGCAAGGCATTCTCCGCCGCCGCAGCGCTGGTTTCGCGCGGCCACAGGGTCATGACCTGCAGTTCGTCTCGCGGTCGCCCGATCTGGCTGCGCCAGACGCCGTAGAGTGTGCCGCCGTTCAGTGCGGTCTTTGCCAGTCGCTCGGCCAGTCTCGCCCAGGTGCGCGGTGCGGCGTCGATGCGGTGATGGACGAAGAACACCTAGGCCGTGACGGCTTCGTGGCGCGACAGCGTAAATCCTTCGTACCCGTTGGCGGCGACGTCATCGCACTGCTTCTTGTAGCGGTCGAAGCCGCCGACATAGGGCATGAAGACCCGGGGCTTGCCCGGGATGTTGGCGCCCATGTACCAGGAGTTGGCCAGCGGATAGAGCGTCGAGTCGGCGACGGCGTTGACGTGATGCACCCAGTCGATCTCGGCCTTCGGCGTGGGCTCGATGCGGTCGAGCTGATGCTTGCCGAGATGATCGATCGCATCGGCGATCCAGTCGACATGCTGTTCGATGGACGCGATCATCTGCGTCTTCACGCCCGGGCTGCCCGGCCCGGTGACGACGAACATGTTGGGGAAGCCCGAGACCATCAGGCCGAGGTAGGTGAGCGGCCCGCCTTCCCAGTGCTCGCGCAACGCCCGGCCCTCGCTGGTGCGCACGTCGATCTCCTTCAGCGCCCCCGTCATGGCGTCGAAGCCGGTGGCGAAGACGAGGGCGTCGAGCTCCCAGGTCGCGCCTGACTTGAGCTTCACGCCGGTGGGCGTGATCTCTTCGATCGGATCGGAACGCACACCGACCAGCGTCACGTTCGGCCTGTTGTAGGTCTCGTAGTAGTTCGTATCCAGGCAGAGCCGTTTGGTGCCGATCGGATGGTCGTTGGGCGCCAGCAGCTCGGCCGTCTTGGGGTCCTTCACCATCGAGCGGATCTTGTTGCGCACGAATTCGGACGCCGTGTCGTTGGCCTCCTTGCTGACCAGAAGGTCGGTGTAGGAATAGAGGTAGCTGATCGAGCCGCCTTCCTGCCACTTGGCCTCGTAGGTTCTGGCGCGTTCCTCGGCCGGAACCTCGAGTGTCTTGCGCGTCGGTTTGGGATAGCCGCCGATCGCAAACGGCGTTTCCTGCGCTGCCGCGCGCCGCGCCGGATAGTTCGCCTTGTGCGGCGCCTCGCGCTCCTCGGTCATCGGCCCGTTACGCGCCGGCAGGCTGAAGTTGGCGGTACGCTGGAACACCGTGAGGTGCCTGGCCTGCTGCGCGATGATCGGGATCATCTGCACGCCGGACGAGCCCGTGCCGACCACGCCGACCCTGAGACCGGTGAAATCGACACCTTCATGCGGCCACAGGCCGGTGTGATACCACTTGCCGCCCGAATCCTTACCGAAGTCATGGATGCCCTTGAAGTCGGGCACCCTCGGCGTCGAGAGATTGCCCGCCGCCATCACGACGTAGCGCGCGCGAATCTCCTCGCCCGCCTCAGTCTTCAGGACCCATTCGTTGGCCTTGCCGTCGAACAGCGCGCTCTTGATGCGCGTGTCGAGCTGCACGTCGCGGCGCAGGTCGAAGCGATCGGCGACATGGTTGATGTATTTCAGGATCTCGGGCTGGGTGCCGTAGCGCTCCGGCCACTTCCATTCCTGCTGCAGCTCGTCGGAGAAACTGTAGGAATATTCCAGGCTCTCGACGTCGCAGCGCGCGCCGGGATAGCGGTTCCAGAACCAGGTGCCGCCGACGCCGGATCCGGCTTCGTAGGCGCGCACCTTGAGGCCGAGGCCACGCAGGCGGTGGATGGCGTAGAGACCGGCGAGGCCGGCGCCAATGATAGCCACGTCGAGCTGGCGGGGCGCGGAGCTGTGTGAGGCGTCAGGCATGGCACAAGCCTCCATCGTGGCGGCCGGCTTGGCAAGATATGCGGCCCGGCCGGCGAAATTTGCGATAGCCTCGCCGGGTGACCACGACCGAACCCGGCGACGAACCCTCCGTCGAGATCATCGCCCGTCTCGCGCCGGCGATCCTGCACGGCCTGCATGCGCTGGAGTTCGCGTCGCGCCATGTTTCGCCGACGGCGCTGGAAGGACTGATCAAGGCCGTCGCTGGCCGCAACGACGATCTGGGCGGGGCGCTTGCCGCCTCGCGCGATGCAGCCTGGCCGGAGCGGCTGGAGCCGGTGCGGCACTGCCTCGAACGCGCGGGCAATGCGGCCCAGGCCGGCCTGACCAGCTTCATCGCCGCGGCCGAGGAGCCGCAGCCGGTCGTCGCGGCCTATCGCGCGTTGCGCAACTACGCGCGGGCCTGCGAGGCACTCTATCCGCTGGCCGCGCATCTGAAGCCGGTCGGCCAGTTCTTCCTCGAAACCTCCGCGCGCGGCGACGCGGCCCTCGCCGCCAGGCTGGCGGCGGTCGATCCCGCGCGCGAGCATGCGGGCTTCATGCACGTCGACGGACCCGCCGGGACGCGCGGCGGCTTCTCGCTCTACGTGCCGGAATACTACGATCCGGCGGTCGCCTGTCCGCTGGTCGTGGCGATGCACGGCGGCAGCGGCAACGGTGGCGCCTTCCTGTGGAGCTGGGTGCGCGAAGCGCGTACGCGCGGCCTTGTCGTGATCGCGCCGACGGCCCGTGGCAGCACCTGGTCGCTGATGGAGCCGGGCATCGACGGTCCCAACATCGATCGTATGGTCGACCAGGTGGCGGCCGACTGGAACATCGATCCGGCGCGCGCGCTGCTGACCGGCATGAGCGACGGCGGCACTTTCACCTATGTCCTGGGGCTGCGCGGCGAGTGCCGCTTCACGCATCTGGCGCCGGTCGCCGCCGTCTTCCATCCCATGATGATGACATCGGCCGATGCCGGACGCCTGCACGGCCTGCCGATCCATATCGTCCATGGCACGCAGGACTGGATGTTCCCGCCCGAGGTGGCGCGGGGTGCCGAGCGGACGCTGCGGCAGGCGGGCGCGGCGGTGACCTACCGCGAGATCGCCGACCTCTCGCACACCTATCCGCGCGACGAGAATGCCGCCATTCTCGACTGGTTCCTGGCGACATGAGAGCCATGCAGGCCCAAAGCGACGCGTCGTTGACCCGCTGTAAACCTCATCCTGAGGAGCGAGCGAAGCGAGCGTCTCGAAGGATGGGCAACGGATGTGGTGCTCGCGCCCATCCTTCGAGACGGCGCTACGCGTCTCCTCAGGATGAGGTAGGGGCTTGACGAGAGAGGATCGCAAGATGGTTTCGCCCAACCTGCCCAACCAACGCGTTTCCTTTGCGGGCGTTTCCTACGAAGAAATGGTCGCGCGGGCGCGCGCGCTGGTGCCGGTCCTGGCCGAGCGCGCGCCCGACTGCGAGAGACTGCGCCGCATGCCCGACGAGACCGAACGCGACCTGCACCGCACCGGCTTGTTCAGGGTCGTGCAGCCGGCGCGGGTCGGTGGCGCCGATCTCGACGCCGGCATCCTGGTCGATATCTGCGCCGAGATCGCCACGGTCTGTCCGTCGACCGCCTGGAACCTCGGCAATCTGTCGAGCCACCACTGGATGCTGGGCTACTACGAGCCCGAGACGCAGGACGAGATCTGGGACATCTCGCCCGACACCCTGATCGCGACCTCGCTCGCCTTCGCCTGCGGCCGCGGCCGCAAGGTCGATGGCGGCTACGAGGTCACGGGCCGCTGGCCGATGTCGTCCGGCATCGACAATTCCGACTGGAACATGCTGGGCTTCCTGGTGCGCGAGAGCGAAGACGGCCCGCCGGTCGATTCGCGCTTTGCTCTCGTTCCCCGCTCCGAATACGAGATCATCGACACCTGGCATGCGGTGGGCCTTGCCGGTACCGGCTCGAAGGACGTCGCCGTCAGCAAACTGTTTGTGCCGGAGCGCCGTTCGCTCTCGGCCTGGGCGATGAACGGCAAGCCGCATGCAGGGTCGAAGATCAATCCGTCACCCTTGTTCAAGCTGCCGCTGCTGGCGCTCGGCCCCTACGTGCTGACCGGCGTGATGCTGGGCTGCGCCAAGGGCGCCTACGAGACGGTGGTGGGCGGCGCACGCACCCGCAACGCCACCAACTCCGGCATTCCTGTCGGCGCCAACCAGGCGATCCAGATCAAGGTCGCCGAGGCGAGCGCGCGCATCGACACAGCCGGGATGCTGATGCTGCGCGCCTGCGCCCACGCCATGGCGACCGCGCGGTCCGGCGCCGAGTTCACCCAGGACATGAAGGTGCGCTATCGCCGCGACGCCTTCTTCTCCACCCGGATGTGCCTCGAGGCGGTCGACATACTGATGGGCGTGGCGGGCTCGAGCGGGATCTATCTCGGCGGCACGATGCAGCGCCTGTTCCGCGACGCGCACGCCGCCAACGCCCATGTGATGTTCTCGCCCGACCTGCAGGGGACCTTGTTTGGCCAGCACGAGCTCGGCATCAAGGCGCCGCCGCCGTTGATGTGATTTGTGACGTCACGCTTTGCCCCTCAATGGCATCGCGTGGCTGTCCGCAGGACTCCAACAGAAGTTTCAGGGCTTCGGCAATACTCGGATGACGGGCCGCGGCGGCTTCAAAGTCTATATATCCGGGTTGATAACCATTTGCTGGCATACGCGGCGTGACGAACCAGCCCCATTGCTGGCTCCACAGAAGCATGTTGGCGGGCCGCAATTGCCTCCCTCTGCCTTGGGCGCGATCGAGGCTTTCCCAGTGATCCGACAGAGATGCAAATAATCTAGCATTTGCTGCAGAAATGTTCTCGGCGTTTTCGGTGATTTGCGACTCTGCGTTTTGGATCAGAAGCTTGCTGATCAGTCCGGAGAGTCGCGCGGCGTCTGAACTGGCCAAGAGCTCACGGCATTGAAAGACGTCGCTAAGCGCGGAAGCTTGCGGAAGCATTGTTTTATGGTCGGCAGCAGGGTCGATACGCAACGCTGCCAACATGGTGATCCACAATGTTCCGTCGCCCAACGTGTTTCGAAACTCGTCTAGTCGATTAAGGTTCTCATGGCGATCGCGAACGAATGCAAGAAGGCCATTTGGTTTTCCGCGCTCATAGGTCTGATGGAACATGATGTTTGCAACGCGCGTAGCTACGCCGGCCAGCTCCGTCGAGGGCAGCCAACCGCCTTCGCGGCCACGAAGGCAGACAAGTAGCGGAAAGGCCAGAGCCTCGACAAGCTGAGGTGGATCACATTTCTCCGCGAACCGTGGATTTGCCAGCTCATGCAAAAACTGATCGATCTCATGACGGAAGGTCGTGCGTGATTCGCGGTCAGCAGATACGTCAGAACGCAGTACTAGAAGTGGTGGGGACGGAGGTGGTGTGGGGTCAGTTTCCGGATCGAGCTTCTCTGGCTCCACAGCGGTCCACGTTTCTCGGGCGAGATCGACCTCCTCTGCCTCATCCTCATGAAACAGCATGGCGATGATGCCGCGCAATGCTCCGCCGTAACCGATTGAATGCCTCCCAAGCGTAATAGCGGAACCGCGTCTCAGGTCGTCTATGCTGCGTATGAGCGCCGCAGGATCGACGGGTGCAGCGGCTTGCGGCACATCCGGCGATGCGGCGGCGCTTGACGTAGGGCGAGGCGGCTGCGTGGCTGTGCCGTTCTCGGGTGTCCCATGACTAAGCAAACGAGCGGCCACGCTTTGGATTGCTTCGAGAATGCGCTGATGATCCATGCCGGCGAGGCTACTTCTGGAGAAATCCTCAAGGGATTTGTCTTTGGTTGGGGCTCGCGCCGCTTGTTCCAGAAGCGCGTCGTTGTCGATCCAACGCTGGTCTGTTCTGAAGGCGACTCCGCCAGAAATGCCCTCGGCATGACCAAAGAGCGTCATAGCCCCCGGCTGAAAGTCCTTGGGCAGAACGCCAGCATGTTTGTTGTCCTGAGCGCGAACCTTGATGGTCAGGGGAGCCAGCTTGCCGTCGATAACGATATCCATCTGAGCGTCGCCTGAGATCTGCGGCTCAATAAGCGCCTCGATCAGCCGGCCGGATCGTATTCTCAGACTAACGAGTCGGTGGCTTGTTACGCTCTCGAGATTCGAATCGGGCAATGCGAACCCATTCCACAATGCCTCTGACGGTAAGAGGGTCGGTCCGCCAAAAACGGCGAGGACAGATTTGAAGTCATCAGCTTTGGCATCGTCGTAGATGACGACAAGCTCGACGTTACCTGCGAGCCACGCAGCCGCTGAACAGTTGGGAGAGCCGACGATGGCGGCGTCCCCATCCGGCCCGGAGAACCAATAGAACTTCGCATGTAGGCGTTTATTGGGCGAGGCCGCAATTATGCGAACGTCAAACGGGAGCTTAGCGAGGCGCACGGGATCGAAGGATGCATAAGCTGGGTTGAGGTATAAAGTCGCTCGTTTGATCCCGAATGTCCGGTGAGCCCAACTGAGGAACGCGCCATCGACATCGGAGGAGCCGGTGCAAAGGCGGAGTTCTTCGAAGCGCCGGCCTACCCAACGGTCCGCGAGTTGACGGGCAAGAGGTTGGGTCGGCGCGCCGATCAAGGTGGAATGCTTTGACGATGGCGCTAATTTCGCCGCCAGCCACGGTATTTCCCGCCGGATTTCCCGGAGCTGATCCGCGAATGTCGTGGATCTTGTGAGCCCACTCACTGCGCCGAGCACTTCATTGAGCCAAGAGCCATCGTCCTCTTCACCTGGACCCACCGGCCATGAAGTCGCGAGTTCACGATTGCCACCCCAGCCCGTGAAGGTGAGATTGCCTGAACCGACCCAGATACGACCGCCCGAGGCCGAAAGGCGCGCAATCAGCTTTGGGTGAAATGTACCCACACCGGTTGTTTCGGCGAGGGCATATCGCCGTCCGAGATGGGCGATTTGACCGATATCCCGGTGCATTGCCTTGGCTACTTCGCCGGCGTCCGCCGCAATTAGGACGCGCCGGCTTCCGCCTATCTTCAAATCAGCCAGCGGTATGCGCTCAAAGAAGAGCGGATCGAAGGAGTAAGTGAGAAAAATCGTAACGGGATAATTTGGCTCTCGGCAGAATTCGCGAGCGCTTGCCATGGCTAGGCACGCTCCAAGGTCGCGAGCGCGCGATCGAGAACACGCTGACCGGAAGCGGTAATTCCATCTTCGCTGACGAGAGCGAGTTGCTGCAGCCAGCTGATTGCGACCGCCAAGCGCGACTCGGTTCTTCCGGCGGCAAAACCGTTATTACGAGCCCAAGATTCAAGATCGGCAATCAAGACCGATACGTCCTTTCCTGTGGGAGTGGCGAATCGGGACCAGGCAACGCGCAGATGCTGTTGCACCGTGCGGACAATCAGGTCTGACATCACCTCCAGAAATGGCGGGTTGCGCTGCCGATACTCTTGAAGCTGTGGCAGGATCACGTCCTGCAATCCGATCTGAAATACCTCGCCGATCGACAAGAGCTCTCTCGACGCTTTGTCGGCCCCTGGAGTGGCTGCTGAAACGCGATGGGCTGCGAGGCACCACGCGACGGGCAGAAGGGCTGCGGATGCAGCTCCCGCCTGGAGCGCATTGTCGTATAGATCGCTTTCGGACAGTCCTCCTCGCCATCGTCGCAATCCGCTTCTTAACGTTTCTCCGTCATTGCAAAGCTGCGCCACACGATCTGCAATTTGATTGAACGACATCCGGCGGACCGACTCGCTCATTCGAAGCAGCCCAACTTGCCGTAATATGTCGTTGTGTTCATCGATCGCTTCGAGCAAGGCAGTGACTACGCTCTCAGCCATGGGCGGTGCACCATTGCGCGCTGATCCCGCGTCGACTTCCGTCATGACAGCCGCTAGCACCGTCTCGTGAGTTACGGCGATAAGGTCTCGAATCGTGTATCGCAGCCAACCATCTAGTGTGTCATCGAAGGTGGCGGGAAGCTTGGGCGGAGGTCTGCTGGCAGCTCGAAACACATCATATTCGTTGGGTATCGCCGCCCGATGGGAACTTAGCCAGAGAAGCAGAGAGAAAGTTGCAAGGCGCTGCCTTTCCGCCGCGTCGACAGGTTGAGTGGGAAGAATCGCGTTTATCAGGATCGTCTTTTCTCGTTGGGTGAGGACGACAAGTGAGAGAATCTCCGACAATTCCTCGACGTCGCGGCGAGCAAGACGATCAAGCTTCGGTCGTTTTGCAAGACGCTGACTGTAGGCGGTAGCAGCGATACTGGCGTCGAATGCTTGCGCGAGTTGGAGCCCGCGCTCTCTGGTCAGGCCATCGACACCACTCCCGGATTCCAGCGTGAGACTAAGTTGGCGATTTGCGGAAGCGTAAATATTGAAGGCGATATTTCTTACCAAGGGTTTGAGCGGTAGTACTTGATTCTTTGAATTCACCAGAGCACGAGCTTTGTTTGCGCCGACGATGTTTACCGTCTTGCTGTCCCGCATGACGCCAGCCATCGCAATCGTTGCTTCTTGAGCAGCTGCGAATCGCTGGAAGGTGCCAGAGTCGTTCGGCAGCCTGGCTTCAAGGTAACGCCAGATGATCCAGCATTGGATTGAAAGGTAGTGAAGCTTCGGTGTTACTGACGTCAGCCCGTTTAGCAGGCCATTTCCGATACTCTGTACCGGCGCACGAAGGCCTAGGAGGTCTAGACCTTGTGTTTTGTCCGCAGAGAACGTGATCCAGCTTGGAGCCGGAATCGACATTTATTTGTCCCCCTAAAGAACAGCGTATCGCAAATCGAACGGCGGGGTCGAATTTGCTCTCTCCGCCAGTGCGGCTTGTCCAATGTCCGCTTTTCACTCGACAGCGGTCATACAGAGATCGATCCGCCCCGTCCGCTTTGTGCCGGAAGTAGAAGTTCGAGGCCGGTGCCACCGGCCAATCTCGAAATCAGATTCGTCGAAGTTGAATGCACGAAAGCGCTTACGAGGCGTAGTATTGGAGGCTTATTCGCGCATTTCGATGCGCTGCAACAGCGGTGATGGGATGAGCGATCAGTTGGTTCGGGGTCGGCTCGTGGTCACTCGTTGGGGTGCCCAGTCCCGGACCATCGACAAGGGCGCCCTTCACGTCGAGGGCGGCGTCGTCAGGGAAGTCGGCCCGTTCGACGAACTCCGCCGCCGTCATCCGGCCGCCGAGGAGATCGGCGACGGCAGCCACCTCGTGATGCCGGGCTTCGTGAACTCGCATTCGCACGGGCGCGGAATCACGACCTTGCGGCAGGGAATTCCCGACGATCCCGGCGAAGTTCGCTCGGTGGGATTGCGCATCGGTCTGTCGGGCGATCCCTACTGGGACGTTCTCTATACCTGCGCCCGCCAGCTCGAGGCCGGCATCACCGCGACGATGCATCTCGACACGAACTACGGCTACGGTCCGCTGGAGGTCTATGAGAAGCGGCTGCGCGACGTGATCACGGCCTATGGCGACAGCGGCATGCGTTCCGCCGTGACCCTGGCGCTGCGCGACTCCAGCATGGACGATCCCTATCTCGAGGACGCCTTCCTCGCGGGCCTGAGCCCGGAGGTCCGCGCCGAGATCGAGAGCTGGCGCCGGCCGTTGCTGGGTCTCGATAGCTATCTCGCCCTGTACGACAGATTGCGCCAACAGTTTCCGGCCGTGCCCCTGCAACTCGAGCCCGCGGCGGTGGGCGCCTGCGCCGACGATTTCCTGCGCGACGTCCGGAAAGCCGCGTCCGCCCGTGCCGCGGGCATACAGCTCCATCTGTCGGAGACCGGCTATTCCAGGCTCTATTCCCTCGAGCGTTTCGGCAAGTCGACCGTGCAGCGGCTCGCCGATCTGGGCTTTCTCTGCTCCGACGTGAGCTGCGCGCATTGCGTTTGGCTGACGGAGAGGGACATCGGGATCATGCGCGAGACCGGCGCGATGGTCGTGCACAATCCCAGCTCCAACTTGCGCCTGCGCAGCGGACTCGCGCCGATCCGGGCCATGGCCGAGCGGGAAGTGCACATTGCCCTGGGCACCGACAATCTGACGCTCAACGACGACGAGGATATTCTCCAGGAAACGCGGTTGGCGCAGTTATTGCAGTCTCCACCGGGAATTGGGGAAACACCCATATCCGGCGCAGACGGCGCTGCACTGGGCGACTGAGGGGGGAGCCAAAATATTGCGCATCGAGGGCTTGGGCTCGCTCGAGCCGGGCAGTCCCGCGGATCTGGTCATGGTCCGCAACCGGTCGTTCGATCGGGCGGTGTTCGAGTCCGGACAGGAAATTGCCGCGAGCGCGATGCACTGGGTTCGTCAGTCGGACATCGATCAGGTGCTGGTCGGCGGGAAGATCATGGTGCGCGACGGCCGATACGTCTTCCGGGATCGGGACGAGCTGAAGAGGAAGGCCTACGAAGGCCATCGCCAGTGGATGCTGACGCCGGCCATCCGGCTGCTCAGGTCCCAGATTGGCGAGCGATACGCATCCCAGGATTTCGGAGGGCAGCCGTTCTACCGGCTGAACGCGCGGTTGGATTAGAGCGGCTTCGAAGCGCTTCGACTGACGGCATATTCCATCCGGTTGATTCCAGTCGAATGGAATATGCTCTGGGCGAACAACAGGAGGGGACGGCGATGGGAAAGAAATGGAAGAGGTTCCAGGCCTCGGTGGCGGTCGTTCTGGCGGCCGCTGTTGTCGGTGTGACCGCCGCGCCGAAGCCGGCATCGGCGGACCCGTTCGACGAAATCAAGAAGCGGGGGAAGGTCATCGTCGGGACCGAGGCCGGTTATTATCCCTTCGAGTTCATCGAGGACGGCAAGATCGTCGGCTACGACGAGGATGTGCTCAACGCCATCATCAAGAGCTGGGGCTTCAAGATGGAGCAGATCGACCTGCCCTTCGCCGGAATCCTGCCGGGGCTGCTCCAGAAGAAGTTCGACTTCGTGGCGACCGCGCTTCTGGTCAATCCCGAGCGGGCCAAGCGCTATGCCTTCACGATGCCGCTCGCCCAGACGAAGGTCGGCGTGCTGAAGCTCAAGGGGACGTCCAAGGTCAAGAGCGTCGATGACCTGACCGGATTGACGATTGCGTCCGCAACGCCGCCGGCCGGCCCGACCGTCATCTTCATGCACTACAACGGCGAGCTGAAGGCCAAGGGCAAGGGGGCGGAGGACAGAAGATGTTCTCCAGCTCTGGCGACGAAATCCTCGCGCTGGCCAACGGACAGGTCGATGCCATGGTCGACAGCATGCCTGTCCTGCTCGGCGCGATGAAGAAATATCCCGACAAGTTCGAAGTCGTCGGTACCTTCGGCGAGCCATTCTGGGTCGGTTGGGTGACGCGGCCCGAGGACCTCGGCTTGCGCGACGCGATCAACGTGGAAATCCGCAAACTGCGCGACAGCGGCCAGCTCGAGGTCATGCAGAAGAAGTGGTTCGGCTACACCATGCCGACCCCGGACTCCGGCTATCTGCCGCCGGACGCGATCAAGTAGGCCGCCGAACGCCAATTCGACACCGCGGGGGTTACAGTCTTTCCGACCCAACTGGAATCGCAACAACGCCCTCATCCTGAGGAGGCCCGCAGGGCCGTCTCGAAGGATGGGCACGAGCACCGCGTCTATGGCCCATCCTTCGAGACGCTCGCTGCGCTCGCTCCTCAGGATGAGGGCGCTGTTGATCGCAAGTTTGCTGGCCGGAAGAATGGCTGAATGACCCTGGAATGGCAGTACGTGACCCATGCGCTGCCTTTCCTGCTGGAAGGCGCGCTATCCACCGTCGCGGTGTCGTTGCTGGCACTGGCGCTGGGGTTGCTGGTCGGCATCTTCGTGGTGCTCGGACGCCGATCGAGATTCAAGGCACTGCGCGCCCTGGTCATTGCCTATATCAGCATCGTGCGGGGCACGCCGCTCTTCATCCAGATCCTGATCGTCTACTATGCGTTGCCCGCGCTCGGCCTCGACATCCCGCGCTTCGAGTCGGGCGTGATCGCGCTCAGCCTCAACAGCGGCGCCTATATTTCCGAAATGATCCGCGGCGGCTTGATGGCGATTCCCAAGGGCCAACTCGATGCGGCCAGGGCGTGCGGCATGCGGAGCGCGCTGATCTGGCGCCGCATCACGCTGCCGCAGGTGCTCGTCCTCATCCTGCCGCCTCTCACCATGGAGTTCACCGGCCTCTTGAAGTCGTCGGCCCTGCTCTCGGTCATCGGGCTCGTCGAGCTCACGCGGCGGGCGCAGCAGGTGATCGGTGAGACTCTGCGGTCGCCGGAGGTCTGGCTCACCACCGCGGCCCTCTACTTCGTCATGTGCTTTGCCCTCGGCGCCGTCACGCGACGCCTGGAAAAGTCGGCCGCGGCGTACCGGCTGTAGCGGGAACGGGCATGACATTCAGCCTCTCCATCCTCGCCGAGGCGTGGCCGACCTTCGAGGCCGGGCTGATCACGACGGCACTCTTCTGTGCCGTGGCGGGCGTGCTGGGCCTCGTTCTCGCCGTGCCGATCGCGCTGGCCCAGCTGTCGCGCTCGTGGTTCTGGCGTGTACCGGCCAAAGTCCTCGTCGAGATCGTGCGGGACACGCCGTTTCTCGTGCAGGTGTTCGTCATCTACTTCGTCTTCCCCGCGACCGGCTTTCCGCTCTCGTCCACGACCGCCGGCATTCTCGCGCTGACGATCCATGGCGCCGTGTATTTTTCAGAATCGATCCGCGGCGCCATCCTTTCCGTGCCCATGGGGCAGGTCGATGCCGCTCGCGCGACGGGGATGTCGTATCCGCTCGCGCTCCGCAGGATCGTGTTTCCGCAAATGATGGGATACGTGCTTCCGCCGATCGGCAATCAGCTCGTCGGGCTGATCAAGGACTCCGCCGTGTTGTCGATCATCTCGGTGCCCGAGCTGTCGATGGCGTTCCAGAACGTGCTGGGCACGACGTTCGCCGCGCCCGAGGCGTTCGTGGCGGTGGCGGTCCTGTACTGGCTGCTCACCTCGGCGGTCACGCTGGTGATGTCCCGGCTGGAGCGGCTGACGCCGACGCACCGCTCGACGCAGGAGATGACATCTCTGCTCGGTGGAGTGGATCGATGAGGGTGGATCGATGAGGGCGGATCGATGACATCCACGCCGATCATCCGCGTCCGCAACCTGCACAAATGGTTCGGCGCGGCGCATGTCCTCAAGGGCATCGACCTGGAGGTGAAGGCGGGGGAGAAGGTCTGCATCATGGGCCCCAGCGGCTCGGGAAAGAGCACCCTCCTGCGCTGCCTCAATTTTCTCGAGGAGCCGTCCAAAGGCATGGTGCTGCTCGACGACCACCCCGTCGGATACATCGAGGATGCCGATGGAAAGCGGCGGCGGGACAGCGAAGCGAACATCAACCGCCTGCGCGCGCGCATGGGCATGGTCTTCCAGAGCTTCAACCTGTGGACCCATATGACGGCGGCGGCGAACATCATGGAGGCGCCGATCCACGTCGGCGGCCTCAGCCGCCAGGCGGCGGACGAGAAGGCCCTGAAGCTGCTCAGGCTGGTCGGCCTCGAGGACAAGAAGGACGCCTATCCGGCCCGGCTCTCGGGCGGACAGCAGCAGCGGATCGCGATCGCCCGTGCGCTGGCCATGGATCCGGAAGTCATGCTGTTCGATGAGCCGACGTCGGCCCTCGATCCGGAGCTTGTCGGCGAGGTCCTGGCGGTGATGTCCGAGCTCGCCCGCGGGGGAATGACCATGATCGTCGTCACCCATGACATGGGATTTGCGCGGCGCCGTCGCGGACCGCATCGTCTTCATGGATGACGGGCAGATCGTGGAACAGGCACCCCCGTCCACCTTCTTCGAGCAGCCGAAGAACGAGAGGACGATCCAGTTCCTGGCCAAGATCACCAGCCGCCCGTTCTGAGGCTTCGCCCGGGTAACGTTCTCGCCTGATTTGCAAGCGGCGTTGTTCGGTCGGCGCGAGCCGGGCATCAAGGTGCCGCCGTCACATGGGCGTTGGCCGCTGATGTAACGTTCAGCCGGCGAGCGCCTGCTCAGGCGGCGTGAAGGGCAGGCCAAGGTCCTTTGCCACTGCTTCGAAAGTGACGCCGCCCTTGTGAATGTTGAGGCCGCGGCAGAGGTTGGGATCGTGGCGCAGCGCTTCCCGCCAACCCTTGTCCGCCAGAGTCAGCACGAACGGCAGGGTCGCGTTGTTCAGCGCGAAGGTCGAGGTGCGCGCTACGGCGCCCGGCATGTTGGTGACGCAATAGTGCACCACGCCATGCTCGATGTAGGTCGGCTGGGCGTGGGTCGTCGGCCGGCTGGTCTCGAAGCAGCCGCCCTGGTCGATCGCGATGTCGACGATGACCGAGCCCGATTTCATCCGCTGCACCACGTCGCGCGTCACCAGCTTAGGTGCCGCAGCGCCGGGCACCAGGACCGCACCGATGACAAGATCGGCCTCCAGCACCTCGTTCTCGATATTCTCGACCGTCGAGAACAGCGTGTGAAGTTGCGAGCCGAACTGGAGGTCGAGCTCGTAGAGCCGCGACAGCGACCTGTCGATGACGGTGACGTAGGCTTCCATGCCCATCGCCATGCGCGCGGCATTGGTGCCGGAGACGCCGCCACCAATGATGACGACCTTGGCGGCCTTGACGCCCGGCACGCCGCCCAGCAGCACGCCGCTGCCGCCCTGTTCCTTCTCTAGGCAATGGGCACCCACCTGGATCGACATCCGGCCCGCGACTTCGCTCATCGGCGCCAGCAGCGGCAGTCCGCCGCGCGGGTCGGTGACCGTCTCGTAGGCGATGCAGGTGGCGCCTGAGTGCAAGAGGCCTTCCGTCTGCGCCTTGTCGGCGGCGAGATGAAGGTAGGTGAAGAGCAACTGGCCCGGCCGCAGCAGCGCGATCTCGGCGGGCTGCGGTTCCTTTACCTTGACGATCATATCGGCCCTGGCGAAGACGGCCTCGGCGCTCGACGCGATCGTGGCGCCGGCGCGGACATAGTCGCCATCGTCGATGCCGATTGCCGATCCGGCGTCGTGCTGGACGACGACCTGATGACCGTGATGGACGAGTTCGCGGACGCTGCCGGCCACGAGGCCGACACGGTATTCGTGGGTTTTCACTTCCTTGGGAACACCGATCAACATGGGCTTGCTCCGCCGTTGCGCCGATACCGGCAGCGACAATGCTACCGGCATGTCGGGTTCGGCAAAAGGAATGCCGATCGTGCGGGAGACCGTAATTTGCCCTGGTTATTAAGGACAAGTTTCTTGGGGCTTGCAGCCTTCATCGCGGGCGCAGTAACGACCGTAATAGGTAGTTCGACTGGAGGCGCTTAAAGTCGAGGGATGATCGGCAGTGAACTTTACCGTGGCCCATCCGTCGAGACGCCACGCTTCGCGCGGCTCCTCAGGATGAGGACATTCCCGGACAACCTCGTCCTGAGGAGCGGGCCGCAGGGTCGCGTCTCGAAGGATGGGCAACGCACGGAATGTTCCGTGCGTGCACCCGCTCATGAATTTCATGAGACTCATGAGGAATCGCTTCCGTTGCAGCAGGAGCAGCATCCGATGCGATTCCTCATGAGGACGTGTTCTTTAATTCCGAGCGTCTCGCGAATTTCGCGAACTTCGCGAATTTCGCGAGGAATCGGCTCCGTTGCAGCCAGGCCAGCGTTTTGAGTGAATCCTCGCGAGGCGGTGTTTTTTCATCGTTAACCCTCTAGGCTCGGCCAGCGAGTTCGTACGGAGTAAGCAATGCTCGATGCCGCTGTAAAAACGAAGATCATGAACGCCGTCGACAAGGCGTTCGACGACCAGACAAAGGTGCTGGCCGATCTCGTCCGCATCCCCTCGACGCGTTTTCGCGAGGCGCCGGCGCAGGACATGATGGCGCGGCTGTTCAAGGACGACGGGCTCGGGGTCGATCGCTGGCAGGTCAAGATCGACGATCTGAAGCACCTGCCGGGCTACTCGCCGCACAGCCAGGACTACGACGATACCTGGAACGTGGTGGGCGCCTGGCGGCCGTCGTCGCCGAAAGGCCGCTCGCTCATCCTGAACGGCCATATCGACGTGGTGCCCGAGGGGCCGCACGAAATGTGGGCGCGCAATCCGTTCGAACCCGCGATCAAGGATGGCTGGATGTACGGCCGCGGCGCCGGCGACATGAAGGCAGGCCTGATCCTGAACGTCTTTGCGCTGCGGGCCTTGCGGGCGCTCGGCTACCAGCCGGCGGCCGACGTCTACCAGCAGTCGGTCGTCGAGGAGGAGTGCACGGGCAACGGGGCGCTCGCCTGCCTGCAGCGCGGCTATCGCGCCGAGGCGGCTCTCATCCCCGAGCCGTCCTCCTGCACGCTCACCGTGGCGCAGGTCGGCGTGATGTGGTTCCAGGTCAAGGTCACGGGCCATCCCGTCCATGTCTACAAGGCCGATGCCGGTTCCAACGCGATCGAATTGGCCTATCGCCTGATCCAGCAATTGCGCGAGCTCGAGAAGAAATGGAACGCGAAGAAGGTGCACGACCATCACTTCCACGATCATCATCATCCGGTGAACTTCAACGTCGGCAAGATCGCGGGCGGCGACTGGGCAAGCTCGGTGCCGTCGTGGTGCACCTTCGACATGCGGGTGGGCGTTCTGCCGTCGCAGACCCTCAAGGAGTGTCGCCAGGAGATCGAGGATCTGATCCGCACGTCCGCCAAGAACGATCCGTTCCTCGGCAACAATCCGCCGACGCGTGAGCTGGGAGGGTTTCCAGGCCGAGCCCTTCGTGCTCCAGAACCACGAGCAGGCGCGAGGCGTGCTGTCCGACGCCCACAAGACCGTGTTCGGGGCCGAGCTCGATGACCGCCGGTCGACCGGGACCACGGATGCCCGCTTCTTCGGTCTCTATGCCGGCCTGCCGGCGCTGGTCTACGGGCCGGAGTCCGACGACATCCACGGCTTCGACGAACGGGTGAATCTCGAATCGGTGCGCAAGATCACCCAGGCGACGGCTCTGTTCATTGCCGAGTGGTGCGGGCTGCAGGAGGCCCAGGAGCGGTGAGCGCGAGGACTTGACAATTCGTGCGAAATACGCAATAACCCTTGCGGGGACCCGGACCCAGGCTTGAGGGCTGAAGCGCGGGGATCACGGGAGACGCTGCACTGTGGGGCAGATCGAGCGTGGTGCGTTATCTCCCGTTTAGGGCGCCCGTCCCGGCGGTTAACGCATTGAATTAACTCAGTTCCCGGAATCCGGCGCCGTTTAATTCCGTTTTTTTAACGAGAGGTCCCGAAGAGTCATCGCGGTCTGGAAGCGAAGATGCCGAGCGCTACGCCGCCCAGCACGATGGCCACGGCGATCAGGCGCAGGCCGCCGATCGTCTCGCCGGTCAGCAGCGACGAGAAGACGAGCGCGCAGCATGGCACCAGCAGGGAAACCGGGCCGGCCTTGGCGGCGGGATAGGTGCGCAACAAGGTTCCCCAGATCCAGTAGCCGAGCCACATCACCGGTATGACCGTGTAGAGCAGCACCAGGGTGCCGCGCACGGTCGGGGCGAGGACCGGGGCCAAGGTCGCGGTGACGCCATCGGTCGCGAAGCCCGCCAGCAGGAGCGGGATCGGCGGGATGAGACTGGCCCACACGGTCGCGGCAAAGATCGACGAGCCACGGGCCTCGCGCAGGAAGAGATTGCCGGCCGCCCAGCTCAGGGCAGATAGGAGGGCGATGGCGATGGCGAACACGCTGGCGTTGCCTTCGACCGTGCGCGCGATCAGCACGACGCCGACCATGGCGACGGCCAGGCCGATCCATTGTGCCGCCGTCGCGCGCTCTTTCAGGAACAAGGCGGCGAGAACCAGCGTCAGCGGTCCCTGGAGCTGGACCAGCACCGAGGAGAGGCCCGGCGGCAATCCGGCCTGCATGGCAAAGAACAGGAAGACGAACTGGCCGGTGAACAGGAAGATGCCCATGCCGGCCAGCGCCTTCCACGACGCGGCCGGCTTGGGAATGAACAGCACCGGCAGGGCGCCCAGCACGAAGCGGAAGGCGGCGAAGGAGAAGGGCGTGAATTCGTCGAGGCCGAAGCGGATGACGGTGAAGTTCAGTCCCCAGATCGCCGCGATCAGCAGCGACAGGGCGATATGGACTGGCTTCAAGTCCTGACCGGACGGCTCAGAGCCAGACCCACGGACGCGTGGTCTTGTCGGCCGCCTGCCAGGCCTCGATCTTGTCCTGGTTGGCCCGGGTCTGGGCGATATCGTCGAGCCCGTTCAGCATGGCGTGCTGGCGCCGCGCATCGACCTTGAAGGGGATTGTGCGTCCCGTCGGCGAGATCACGACGCAATTCTCGAGATCGACGGTGACCCGCGCGTTGCCGGGCGAGGCCTTCATCTCGTCGGCCAGCTGCTCGACATCGGCGATCGGCAGCGGCACCGGCAGGATGCCGTTCTGGAAGCAGTTGTTGTTGAAGATGTCGCCGAAGTAGGGCGCGATCACCGCCTTGATGCCCATGCCCTTGAGCGCCCACACCGCGCCCTCACGGCTCGAGCCGCAGCCGAAATTCTCGCGGCTGAGGATGATCGGCGAGTCGCGGTAGGGTTCCTGGTTGAAGATGCAGTCGGGATTCTCCGAGCCGTCCGGCTTGAAGCGGATCTGCTCGAAGGCATACGGGCCGAGACCCTCGCGGCCGACATTGTCGACCAGCCGCTCGATGCGGATGATCAGATCGGTATCGACGTTCTGTCGCATCAGCGGGGCGGCGACGCCGGTCACCTTGGTGAACTTGTCCATGACCTTATTATTCTCCTTCTTCCTCATCCTGAGGAGCGCGAAGCGCGTCTCGAAGGATGGGCAACAAACGTGGTGCTCGTTCCCACCAAAGGGCGAAGGTTACTTCGCCCGATTGAGACGCAGCCCTTCGGGCCGCTCCTCAGGGTGAGGTTTCAAACTCAGAACTTCCTGACGTCGGCGATGGCGCCCTTGATCGCGGCGGCCGCGGCCATCGCGGGGCTGGCGAGATGGGTGCGCGCACCGGGGCCCTGGCGGCCCACGAAGTTGCGGTTGGAGGTCGACACACTGCGCTTGCCCGGTGGCACCCGCTCGCCGTTCGAGGCGAGGCACATCGAGCAGCCCGGCTCGCGCCATTCGAAGCCCGCGTCGAGGAACACCCGGTCGAGCCCTTCGGCCTCGGCCTGCTTCTTGATGCGCTCGGAGCCCGGCACCACCCAGGCGGTGACGTGATCGGCCTTGTGCCGGCCCTTGGCGATTTCGGCCGCGGCGCGCAGGTCGGTGATTCGGCTGTTGGTGCAGGAGCCGATGAACACCCAGTCGACAGGGGTGCCCTCGATCGGCTTGCCGGGCTCGAGGCCCTGGTACTGGAGCGCCGCCTCCCACGCCCCGCGCTTGTCCCCGGCCATCGCCGGATCGGGAATGGCGCGATCGACGCCGATCACATGCTCGGGGCTGGTGCCCCAGGTGATCTGCGGCGCGACCTTGGCCATGTCGATCGTGTGCTCGCGGTCGAACTCGGCGTCGGGATCGCTGGGCAAGGTGCGCCAATAGGCGACGGCGCGATCCCACATCGCGTCCTTGGGCGCATAGTCGCGGCCGTGCAGGTACTCATAGGTCGTGTCGTCGGGCGCCACCATGCCGGTGCGCGCGCCCATCTCGATGGTGAGGTTGCACAGCGTCAGCCGCGCCTCGAGCGGCAGGGCGCGGATCGCCGAGCCCGCATATTCGACGGCGAAGCCGGTGCCGGCGGCGGTGCCGACGTCGCCGATCAGGTGGAGGATCATGTCCTTCGACGTGACTCCGGGCTGCAGCTTGCCCTCGAAGCTGGCGCGGAAGCGCTTGGGCTTCCGCTGCACCATGGTCTGCGTGGCGATCACATGCACCAGCTCCGAGGCGCCGATGCCGTAGGCCAGCGCGCCCATGCCGCCATGCGTCGAGGTGTGGCTGTCGCCGCAGACCAGGGTGGTGCCGGGCAGCGTCAGACCCTGCTCGGGGCCGACCACGTGGACGATGCCGTTGCCGTCCTGTCCGATGTCGAACAGCTTGATGCCGAACTGCGACGTGGTCTCGCGCATCGACACGATCAGCGGCTCGCCCGGCGGATGGGTCTTCTCGGTGCGGCCGGGTTTGGTCGACATGGTGTGATCGGGCGTGGCGTAGATCAGCCGCGGCTGGGCCGGCGTATAGCCCTTCTCGATCGCCTCTTTCATCGACTTGCCGCCCGACATGTCGTGCAGCAGCAGGCGGTCGATGTGCATCAGGATGAAGCCGTTGCCCAGGTCGGTGATGACGTGGCTGTCCCAGATCTTGTCGAAAAGCGCCTTGCCCATGGAATTCCTCCGAAGGCGGAGATATCAGCACCTTGCGAGGCGGGCGGCCAGCGCTTCGGCGGCATCGCCGTCGAGCGTCTCGAGGCTGCGGTACCAGGGCGAGGGACCGCGCTGCGGACCCCACAGCCAGTCGGCGGAATGCGGCAGGCGCATCAGGGTGGGAATCCCCAGCATCGCCGCGAGATGCGTGGGCGCGTGATCGTCGCCGACCACCAGCTTGCAGAGGGCCACGTGCTCGCTGTTGCGCTCGACTGCGACGCCAGGCGGCGGGTCGGCGGTCGAGAACCAGCCGATTGGCGCGCCAGCGTGGCGTTCCTGCGGCTCGGGCTTGAGATGAAGCGGCGGCGGGGAAGGGAGGGCGTGCAACGACCAGTCCAGCACCTTGGGCAGGCTGCGCAGCGGGATCGCGGCAGCAAAGCCGTCGAGCGGATCGCCCCGGCTGACGGTCGGCAGGTCGAGCCAGCCTGCCACTCTGGCCGAGCACTGGATCGCGGCATCCATGGCGGGCAGGCGCGCCAGCATCAGCGTATCGCGCATCGCCGCAGTCGCTCTCGATGTTGTCCTGTTCGGGATAGACCAGCAGGCGGCCATCGAGCGGCTCGCCGGTCCAGCGCGGCAGGTCGGGCGACCAGCGGGGATGGTGTTGGTCTGGCAGTTCGAGCCGCGCCTCGTAATCGTCGAGGCCGCGCATCCAGTCGCCCTGCGCCAGCAGGAGTTCGCCGCGGCGCAGGCGCAGGTGCGCATCGTCGGGCCGCGAGGTCAGCGCCATGTCGAGATCGGAGAGCGCACCGGCCCAATCGCCGCGCGCGGCCAGCAGACCGGCGCGCGCACTGAGCGACGGCATCAGGCGATGGTCGATCGACAGGGCCTCGTTGTAGGCGCGCTCGGCCTCGTCGGCCCGGCCAAGCGCTTCGAGGGCGCGGCCCCTGTTATGGGCGATCACGGCATTGCCGGGGCTAAGCCGGGTTGCCCGCTCCAGCGCCACAAGGGCTTCGGCATGTGCGCCCAGGACGCTGAGGCAGCCCGCGAGATTGACCTGTGCGGCAGGATCCCTGGGCAGAAATCCGGCCGCGCGCTCCAGCGGCTCGCGCGCCTCGGCGAATCGTCCCAGCTTCAGCCGTGCCTGGCCCAGCAGGTGCAGCGCCTGGCCCGAGTTGGGCCGGGCGTCGACCACCTGCGCGAACAGCGGCTCGGCTGCGCCAAAATCGCCGGCGGCGGCGCGCCGGATCGCGTCGCGGGCAAGGGCATTGATCTGCTGGTCGGTGAGCGCCACGACCAGCGTCTAGCAGATGACCGAGGCAAAGAAAAAGCCGGCGATCGACAGGGAGGCTGAGGAGTCGATCGCCGGCCAGTGTCCGGAGGGGATGGGGCCTTGCAGGGTAGGAAAAGGCGCCTGGTGATTTGGCCGCGCGCGGCCAAATCACTACTCCGGAGTCTAGGGAGGAGGTAAGGAGATCAGCTGCGCCAGAACGGCTTGCTGGCCTCGAACTCGACGTTGCCGGAATTGAGACCCAGATCGTGCAGCGACCGTTCATCGAGCAGGGCGAGTTCGCGGCGCTCGCGATTGCGCTGGCGCCAGGTGCCGATCACGTTCGCGAAGGCGGTGAAAGTGCCGGCCGCCAATCCACGAGAGGAGGGGGCGTTGGAACTGAAGTGGAGAGAGATGTCGGCCATGGGAGGCTCCCCGGTTCGAGTGAGTGACTTTGTGAGGCTGAAATGCGCCCGGGGGCCCCCCTTTACAAATGACGCTTTGTCCTGTTTTGATAAGAATAGCTCATGTGAAGGAATGCCCATGAAACGCAGTCTCCCACCGCTCAATGGCCTGCGCGCCTTCGAGGCCGCCGCGCGCCACATGAGCTTTACCGATGCCGCCGAGGAATTGAGCGTCACCCAGGCCGCGATCAGCCACCAGGTCCGCGGGCTGGAACAGCGCCTCGGATTAAAATTGTTCGTGCGGCGAAACCGCTCCCTGCTGCTCTCGGAAGCGGGCCAGGCCTATCTGCCGGCGGTCCGTTCGGCGTTCGACCAGCTGAACGAGGCGACCGAGAAGCTGCTGCAGAAGGACCGCGGCGGCCATCTCACCGTGACGACGACGGCATCCTTCGCCACCAAGTGGCTGGTGCCGCGGCTGGGCGGCTTCCAGCGCGCCAATCCCGAGATCGACGTGCGCATCAGCACCAATACCGGGCTGGTCGATTTCTCGCGCGAGGACGTCGACATCGGCATCCGCTACGGCCGCGGCCAGTGGCCGGGACTGGTCGCCGAGCGGCTGGTCGGCGAGGACGTGATGCCGGTCTGCGCGCCGTCGCTGCTCAAGGGGCCGAACGCGATCAAGAAGCCGGCCGACCTCAAGCGCTTCACCCTGCTGCACATCGGCACCTTCCCCGACGACTGGCAGGTCTGGCTGACGGCGGCGGGCGTGAAGGGCATCGACACCACGCGCGGCGTCACCTTCGACTTCCCGATCGCGGCCTACCAGGCGGCGATGGATGGCTTGGGCGTCGCCCTCGGCCGCAACCCGCTGGTCGCGCCCGACCTCAAGGCCGGCCGCCTGGTCGTGCCCTTCGACTTCAAGATGTCGACCGACTTCGCCTACTACATGGTCTATCCGGCCGACGCGATCCGGCGGCGCAAGATCAAGGCGTTCCGCGACTGGCTGCTGCCGCTCGCCGAAGTGCAGGCCGGCGCCAAGGCTGCCTAGCAATGCCGATCAGGACCGGAGAGCAGTATCGCCAGTCCCTGCGCGATGGCCGCAAGCTCTATCTCGACGGCGAGCTGGTGGACGACGTCACGGCCTGTCCCTCGCTGCAGGGCGTGATCGGCACGATTGCCGCCCTCCACGAAGACCAGCACGATCCGGCTTATCGCGACATCCTGACCTACGCCTCGCCGAGCAGCGGCGAGCGTGTCAGCAAGACCTATCTGGAAGCAAAGACGCTCGACGAGGTGCACGGGCTGGCCGGCTGCTATCACCTCCGCTCCTTGCGCACCTTCGGGCTGATGGGGCGTCTCACGGATTTCATGTCGGGCTTCCTGGTCGACACGGTCGTGGGGCTGCGCGCAATGGGCAGGCTCGAGGCGGCGGCGCGGGCCCAGTACATCGTCGAGCTCTGCCGCGAGAACGACCTTCAGGTGACGCACGCGCTGATCGACCCGCAGACCGACCGGTCGAAGCTCGACGCGCCGTCGCAGGCGGTGCAGCTGGTCGAGCGCCGGGCCGACGGCATCGTCGTGAGCGGCTGCCGCACGCTCTCGACCCTCGCTCCCGTGGCCAACGAGTGCTACGTCGGCCCCTATTATCCGCGCAAGGCGGGCGAGGAGAAGTTCGCGCTCACCTTCGTGATCCCGATGAATACGCCCGGCCTGTCGATCCTCGGGCGCGAGAGTTTCCATCGCGGCGACAGCGAATTCGACCGTCCCCTGACCGCGCGTTTCGACGAGGGCGACGCCATCCTGATGTTCGACAAGGTCTTCGTGCCGAAAGAGCGCGTCATCGTCGACGGCGACATCGAGGCCTACAACGCGATCATGGGCACGCGTCCGGGCTACACCTCGCTGCAGGCCTGCACGCGGTCGGCCATGAAGCTGCGCTTCCTGACCGGCATGGCGACCGCCGTGGCGCGGGCCAACGGGCGCGACAAGACTCCGCGCTTCCAGGCGGCGATCGGCGAATTGACCGCGCTGGTCAGCATCGCCGAAGGCATCCGCTCGGGCGTCATCGTCGACGTCCACCGCCGGGTGCAGGCTTTCGGGCAGGGCAAGCTGTCGATCTCCGGCGACGGACTCTCCGAAGCGAGCGCGATCGGCAGCCCCGGCAATGCGGCGGTCAATTTCTTCTTTCCCTATGCCAACACCAAGGCGGTCGACGTGCTGCGCCTGGCCGCGGGCTCGGGCGTGCTTGCCATGGGCGAGGCCGACTACAATCATCCCGACGTGGCGCCGCTGATGGACCAGTGGCTGATCGGCCCGGGCGTCGACGCAAAGCGGCGGCTCGCGCTGATGAAGCTCGCCTGGGACATGACCGGCACCGAGTTCGGCTCGCGCGCCGCGCTCTACGAGCGGCTCTACTCGGGAGATCCCGAGATCAATGCGCAGCGCTGGTTCGCAAATCCGGTCACCAAAGACTGCGAAGCGCTGGTGAACAGTCTGCTCGAATTCGTGAGGGTATCGTGGATTTCGGCTATTTCACGCTGAGCGACAATCGTTATCCCGGCAATACGCGCACGGCCGAGGACTTCATCAAGCAGATCTTCGCCGAGGCGCTTTATGCCGAGAAGGTCGGGCTGAACTCGGCGTGGATCGGCGAGCATCATTTCAACCTGCTGGGCGTCAACGCCTCGCCGCTGGCGATGCTGGCCCAGCTGGCCGGCGCCACGACCAAGCTGCGGCTAGCACCGGCCGTGACTTTGCTGCCGGTGCATCATCCGCTGCATGTCGCGGAGGAATGGGCGACGCTCGATCTGCTGTCGGGCGGGCGGGTCGATTTCGCCGCCGGCCGCGGCTACGACCGCAAGGAGTACGAGCCGTTCCAGGCCTCTTTCGAAGATTCCGCCGAGCTGTTCGCCGAAGGAACTCGAGATCGTATGGCGGGCCTGGACCGAGACCGGCAAGTGGTCGCACCACGGCAAGTTCTACCAGTTCAAGGACGTCGAGATCCGGCCGAAGCCCGCGCAGATTCCGCTCAGGCCCTACGTCGCCTGCTTCTCGCGCCCGTCGATGGAGCTGGCGGCCAAGCACGACTGGAACGTGATCTACGCCCCCTTCGCGGCGGCGATGGTCTACGGCTCGCTCGCCGATGCCGTGCGCAGCTATCGCGAGACCTGTGAGGACGACGTACAAGCGGCCGATGCGGCGCGCGCTCTGCTCGTACTTCATTCATATCGCCTCGACGCCGGCGGAGGAGCAATACGGCAAGGAAGCGCTGGTGCGTTATTTCCAGGACGCGCTGATCGCGGCCTTTCCGTCCTCGTCGGGCGAGAGGGTGCCGCCGACCTACAAATACTTCGTCGACATCGTGAACATCCTGCGCGACATGCGGCCCGAGAAGCTGACGGACAAGTCGATCCTGTGCGGCAGTCCGCAGCACATCGTCGATTCGCTGAAGCAGGTCGAGAAGGCCGGCATCGCCGAGGTGATCCTCTACTTCAACTACGGCCAGAAGCCCCATGCGCTGGTGAAGGAGCAGATGGATCGCTTCATGCGTGACGTGGCACCTCACTTCCGCCGATGAAACGCAAGGTCGCTCTCTTCCTGCTGGCGGTGATGCTGTCGGTCGGCCTGGTCTCGACCCTCGTCGTGTCGTGGGAGATGTACCGGCTGGTGTCGGAGAAGCAGGAGGCCGAGCTCCAGACGATGGGGAAGATCCTCGCCGACCGCTTCGAGACCTTCGTGGTCATGCTGCGCACCGAGCACAACCGCATCAGCGGGCACATGGAAGACGTGCTGCCGAAGATTTCCGCCGACCTCGACGCCATGGGCCGCACGCCGGGCCAGCTCGGCACGGCCGAGCTCGACGCGCTCGCGGCGCGCTACGGCGTGCAGCACATCTACTTCATCGACAGGTCGTACAAGGTCTTCCAGACCAACCTCGCGACCGACATGAACCTGCAGTTTCCACTCGACGGGCCGTTCAGGGTCTTCCTCGACACGGTCTTCGGCCAGGGACGGGTGATGAGCGACGGCATCGACCTGTCCACCCTCACCGGCGAGCTGCGCACCTACAGCTACTTCGGGCCGAAGGACAAGGACTACATCATCGAGACGTCCACCGACGTGCGCCGCGACATGGCACAGGGCCACTTCGGCTGGATGGCGAAGTTCTTCTTCGAGGATCTCTTCAACGACGCCGTGCGCTCCAACGCCTACGTCAAGAAGGTCGACATGTTCCTGATCAACGACTCGGGCTATTGGTCGCTGGTGCGGGTCGGCAGCCGGCTCGATCCGGCAATCGCGCGCCAGATCGAGGAGAAGGGCGGCGGCCAGATCACGGTGGCGGACGGCCGCCTGCTCACCGTCTACCGCCAGTACCGCTCGACCCGGCCGCCGGTGGCGAACGATCCGGTGGCGTCCAAGCTGGTGATCAGCGAGATCATCTACGACACCGGCCTCGCCCGCGAGGCGGTGTTCAAGGTCGTCGCCGGCGCGCTGGTGGTGCTGGTCTTCGGTCTGCCGGTGGTGTTCTGGATCGCTTCCCGCCTGCTGCAACGCCATCTCCTCGACCCGCTGTTCGCCCTGCGCGGCGAGGCCGGCGCGATCGCCGGCGGCGACCTCGACCAGCCGATCGCCAATACCGGGCGGCGCGACGAGATCGGCAGTCTGGCGCAGAGCTTCGACCGCATGCGCGGCGCGGTGCGCAAGACAATCACCGACCTCAAGCAGACCAATCTCTCGATCGAGCGCTTCGTGCCGCACGCCTTCCTCGACATGATCGGCAAGCCGTCCATCGTCGAGGTCGATCTGGGCGACAACGTGCGGCGCGAGATGACCATCCTGTTCTCCGACATCCGCAACTTCACGACCTTGTCGGAAGCCATGACGCCCGACGAGAACTTCGACTTCATCAATCGCTACCTGGAGAACATGGGGCCGGTGATCCGCGACAATAACGGCTTCATCGACAAGTATATCGGCGATGCGATCATGGCGCTGTTTGCCGATCCCGACGATGCGGTCCGGGCGGGCCTCGCAATGGTCGAGACCTTGCGGCGCTACAACGACGGACGGCGCGCCCGGGATCTCCCGCCGATCGCCATCGGCATCGGCCTGAACACCGGCTCGCTGATGCTGGGCACGATCGGCGAGGAGCATCGTATGGACGGCACCGTGATCTCCGATGCCGTCAACCTCGCGGCGCGCGTCGAATCCCTCACCAAGACCTACAGAGTGGGCATCCTGATCTCGCAGTTCACGCACGAGCGGCTGGCCGACGCCGCGGCTTACGACATCCGCGCCGTCGACGTGGTGACGGTCAAGGGCAAGACCCACCCGGTCGCGCTGTTCGAGGTCTGTGGCCGGGCCTCCACGGAAGCCGCGGCCGCTGACGCCTAGACGGTCTCTTTCACCAGTTTCACGATCTCGGGCGAGAGCTTGGCGTCCTTGATCAGCTGGTCCACCGAACCGATCATCGCCGTGCGGGTGGCCGAGAGTTCGCTGGCGCTGGCGTCGTGGAACTTCACGCCATTCTTCTCGAGGATGCCGCGGGCGCGGGCCTGGCTGTCGGCCGAGCCCTTGTCGTAGCCGGCGATGTTGTCGGCCCACAGGTCGAGCATCAGCTTCTGCTGCGCCTTGGAGAGCTTTTCCCAGCAGGCGTTGCTCACCATCGGGATGTATTGCGCCAGGAACTGGTTGTCGGTGTAGGAGAATTTGACGCCGGCTTCCCAGAGCTTGGCGGAATTGACGCTCTCGTCGGAGCTGATCAGGGCGTCGAACGTCCCCTGGCTGAGCGACAGCGGCACGTTGGGCCACGCGGTCGTATTGGCAATGCCGCCGGCGAACTTGATACGCCAGGAGTTCGCCACGCCGCCGGAACTGCGGATCTTCAGGCTCTTCAGCGAATCGAAGCCGGTCAGCGGGGTCTTGGTCGAGTACCAGTTGTTGAAGCCGAGATCGAGCCAGGGCCCGAGGACCTGCGACTTGAGCTTGCCGGCGAGCTGCTGGTTCACGTAGGCGCCGGGCTTGCCGGCCGTCGCCTTGTGCGTCACCTCGATCGGCACGCCGTAGAAATACGGCAGTCCGACCAGGTCCGCGTCCGGCACCAGGCCCGTCACCACCCAGGTGCCGGGCACGGCCATCTCGACCTGGCCTTGCAGCAGCGCCTTGGAGACGTTGAGGTCGGCGAACAGCTGGCCGGAGTGGAACACCTCGCCCTTGATCTCGCCGCTCGACGCCTTTTCGAGCTTGGCCATATAGTCGACCATGGCGACATTGCGCGGATGGCTGGGCGCCGTGTCGAGCGAGCAGCGGATCTTGATCGGCTCCGCGGCGCGCAGAAGCGCGGGAGCGGCAAACGTGGCGGCGGCGGCGCCGACAAAGGCACGGCGATTGATCGTCATCGTGGTTTCCTCCTTGGCTTCGTCTCGTCTTCTTGTTGTCGGCTCTCGCGGCCGATTTAGCGGGAGTTTCGCGCCTCCCGGAAGGATACCAGACGGCGCTGGGTGTCGTCCCACAGCGCCAGGCGTACGCAACGGAAGCTTTCGAGCAGGGTCAAGCGCCCGACATCGCGCAGTTCCGGATGGTCGCGCAGCACGCGGGGCAGGCGATAGAACGGAATGCGGCTCGACAGATGGTGCACGTGGTGCATGCCGATATTGCCGGTGAACCAGCGCAGGAATGCCGGCAGGTCGTAGTAGGAACTGCCGTGCAGGGCCGCGTCGTGCGCGTTCCAGGCGCCGTCGCTCGCCCACACCGTGTCCTCGAACTGGTGCTGGACGTAGAACAGCCAGACGCCGATCGATGCCGCGACCATCAGCACGGGCAGGTGCACGAGCAGGAAAGCCTTGATGCCGATCAGCCAGATCAGCCCTCCCGCGACCACAGCGATGGTCAGGTTGGTCGCCATCGTGCTGATCCACGGACGCCAGCCATTGCCGCGCATCAGGCCGACCGGCAGCCGGTGCTGCAGCAGGAAAAGATAGGCCGGTCCCAGTCCGAACATGACCAGCGGATGGCGGTAGAGGCGGTAGCGCAGCCGACCCCACATCGAGCGGGCGCGATATTCCTCCACGGTCAGCGTGTCGACGTCGCCCACGCCGCGGCGGTCAAGATTGCCGCTGCTGGCGTGATGGGTGGCGTGCGTGCGCCGCCACACGCCATAGGGCGTCATCGTCGCGATGCTGGCGAGCCGGCCGATCCAGTCGTTGGCCAGGCGATGGCGGAACAGCGAGCCGTGGCTACAGTCGTGCTGAATCATGAACAGCCGCAGCAGGAAGGCGCCGGCGGCCAGCGCGATCGGCAACGCCAGCCAGTAGCCGATGTCGAGCGTCAGCCAGGCCAGAAGCCACAGCGCCGCCAGCGGCACGACGGTAATGGCGACCTCGACGAGGCCACGGCCGTTGCTGGGCTGGCGATAGCGCGCCAGCAGCTGGGTCCAGCGGCGCGCGTCGGTTGGCGATTCAAGGGAGGCGGCGGAATCCTGGCTCATGGGCATGTGTCGCGATTAGGCGGCTGCCGCACCGAAAGCAATGCGCGAAATGGCGCTTTGCGCGATGCAGGGATCGATAATGTCCTTGCAGTGGCGGCTTTTCCAAGGCGCCGATTTCAAGATGATCGGCGCCGCCGGCGCCCCGGATTGCCGGCTGGGGCGCCGCCTGCCGGCTTGACGCGCAAACGCATGGCGCGGCCTTCGGACTCGTCGACCTCGAATGCGCTGCTGTGGCGCACCAGGTCGCTCAGTTTGCGAAAGCCGTAGCTGCGGGGATCGAAGTCGCTGGCGACGTTGGCCAGGCGCTGGCCGAGCGCCCGCAGGCCGACCCAGCCGTCCTCGCTGTCCATCTGCGCGATCGCCCGGGTCAATATGTCGACCGCCGAGCCAGGCGTCTGGGCGGACGGCGGCGCCGGGCCTTCTTTCGGCGCGGCCTGCGCGGCCCGCGGTTGCGGTTCGGGTGCCAGGTTCTCGGTATAGATGAAGCGGCGGCAGGCTTGGCGGAAGCTCTCCGGCGTCTTGCGCGCGCCGAAGCCGTAGACGTCGGCGCCTTCCTCGCGCAGCCGCGAGGCCAGACGCGTGAAGTCGCTGTCCGACGAGACCAGGCAGAAGCCGTCGAAGCGCTCGCTGTGCAGCAGGTCCATGGCGTCGATCACCAGGGCGATATCGGAGGCGTTCTTGCCGCTGGTGTAGGCGAACTGCTGGTAGGGATCGATCGCGTATTTCTGCAGCACGTCGGACCAGGACTTGAGCCTCGGGCTCGAGAAGTCACCGTAGATGCGCCGCACGCTCGCCTCGCCGAACTTGGCGATCTCCTCGAACAGGCCCGCGACGATGCGCGGCGAGGTGTTATCGGCGTCGATCAGAACGGCGAAGCGGCGCAGGCGGGTCTCGTCGGCCATGAGGGCACCTCGCGGGATAAACTAGGCGGACGATTTCTCGAAGAGTGCGTCGACATGGATGTCGGCGCAATCGACCAGCGGGAAGGGCGGCTCTTTTCCGGTGAATGCCAGGAACAGATCGGTGCCGCCCAGCATGATGGCCTGGGTGCCGCGCTTCATCAGCGCATCGCCTGCCTTGAAGAACAGCTGGCGCTGCTGGTCGGTGATCCGGCCGATCTGCGCCATCGCCATATAGGCCGCGCCGACCTGGTCGAACATCTCGCCCTCCGGCGGGATCAGCTCGGCAGTGGATACACCGCCATAGAGCCTGGTGTTCATGACCAGCGGCGTGCCGAGCACGCCGATCTTCTTCAGGCCCGAGCGCGTGATCGCCGCATCGACGGCGTGGATGCCGTGGACCAGCGGCAGCGGCGAGATCGGCAGCAGTTCGTTGATGCAGAAATGTCCGCCCATCGAGGTCACGGCGGCCACCTGCGCGCCCGCCGCCTTCAGGCGGCCGATCAGGCCGGCGAAAATCTCGGCCTGCCGCTTGGGCTGGCCGCCACCCAGGTTGCGCGACATCTCGCGCACGTCGGCATGGGCGATAGTGCATTCCAGGGGAATGCCCGCCGCGACATGGCGGTCGACGAGGCCGCGGTAATAGAAGTCGGTCGCGGCCGGTCCGATGCCGCCGATCAGTCCGATATGCATGTCAGCGGGCGCTCCGGCGCTGGATCAGCAGGTTGGCGATGAGGGTGAGGCCGAGCGTCACCGACATCAGGATGAAGGCGATGGCGCCGCCGAACGGCCAGTTCGTCTTCTGCGTGAACTCGTTGTAGATCACCGGCGCCATCATCTTGAACAGCGGGCCGCCCAGCAGGAAGGGCGTCGCGTAGGCGTTCATCGCCAGGATGAAGGTCAGGATCGTGCCGGCCAGGATGCCCGGCAGGGCGAGCGGCCAGAGCACGCGGCGGAACATGATGGCGGGCGGCGCGCCCAGGCTGTAGGCCGCTTCCTCGACGGCGCGGTCGATGCCCTCGATCACGCTCTGCAGCGACAGCACCATGAACGGCAGGTTGACCGCGATGATGCCGATGATCACCGCGTTCTCGGTGAACATGATCTCGATCGGCTTGGCGATCAGCCCCAGCCCCATGAGGGTGGCATTGACGAAGCCCTTGTTGCCGAACACCACCATCCACCCCGCGGCGCGTACCGAGTTGCCGACGAACAGCGGCAGCACGATCGCGATGATGAGCAGGTGCTTGAAGCGGCTCTGCGTGCGCGCCACGACGTAGGCGAGCGGAAAGCCCACGACCAGGCAGGCCACCGTCACCAGCAGCGAGACCTTGACAGTCGTGAGGAGGGTCGACGTGTAGTAGGGATCGGTGAAGAACTTGACGTAGTTCGCCACCGTCAGCGCGTCGACCATGGTCTTGGTCTGGCCGACGAACTCGTTCAGGCTGTAGCGGAACAGAATTCCCAGAGGCGCGAACAGGCTGACGGCGATGAAGATCGTCGCCGGCGCGAGAAGCGCCGCCGCCGTCCACCCCTGTCCGCGCGGTCTGTCGACGACGGGTCTCATCCCTTGAACGACTTGTTCCACCAGTCCTGGAACGCCACGTCGTTCTTGGCCATGTAGCCGTAGTCGAGATCGACCAGGCGCTTCTGCTCCTCGGCGGTGAAGCCGATGCGCTTCTGAAGCTCGTCCGGCACCTTGGCGTTGGTGACGGTCGGGTTGTAGCCCATGTCGACGGCGAAGCCTTCCTGTGCCGACGGCGCCATCATGGCGTCGAGCCAGGCGTAGGCGCCCGCCTTGTTGGGCGCGTTCTTGGGCATCACGAAGCCGGAGATATACATCGGCACGCCTTCCTTGGGCGCCACCGTGTTCACCTTGATGCCGGCGTTCTGCCACTGCACCGCCCGCGCCTTCCACATGATGCCGCAGGCGATCTCTCCGGTCTTGAGCGCCTGGGCGAATGCCTCGTTGCTCGGGTAGATGCGCGCCCCGGCCTTGCGGCAGGCAATCAGCCGCTCCTTGCCCGGCTCGAAATTGCTCACCGAGCCGCCCGAGGCGAGAGCGGCGGCGACCATATTGTACTGGCGCTGGATGTCGATGATGCCGAGCTTGTCGCCGTGCTTGGGATCGAGCGTGTCGGCGAAGCCCGTCGGCGCAGCCATGAGGTCCGGATTGTAGAGCACGACCTTGCCCGAGTAGATGTGGCCGATGCCATAGGCGTACTTCATCGTCGGAATGAGGTTCGTGGCGTTCGGCATCTTGGAATAGTCGAGATGCTCGACCAGACCTTGCTGATCGAGGTCGTACATGTCGTTGGCCGACTGGCCCTGGACGTCGGTCGTGCCGCGCCGCAGCGATTTCTCGGCGAGCATCTTGGCCTTGCGCGGGTCGGCATTCTCCTCGGCGTGCACGCAGTCCCAGCCCTTGGGCACCAGCAGAGGCGTGTCGATGTCCTTGGTGAGCAGGCGCGAATAGTCGCCGCCCCAGGTGCCGACGATGATCTTCTTGTTGTCCTGCGCCCGTGCGATCGACGGCGCGCCGAGTGCCAGTGCTGCAGTGCCGCCGAGCAACGCACGGCGATTGAGCTTGGTTGGGTTCGACATGAAAGCCTCCTGTTTCGATCTTTGTATTTGTCTCAAGCGTTGAACACTTTAGGCGTTGAAGACCTGGCCGGCCGACGCGCGCCAGCCGACGTGAACTTTCTGGCCGACCTCGGGGGCGAAGCCGCCCTCGCGATTGGCGATCTGCACCACCAGCCGGTCGGCGGGTGAGAGGCGCACATGGATGTCGATCATCGCGCCGAGATAGGACACGAATTCCACCGTGCCGGGCAGGCAGTTGTCGAGTCCCGCCAATGCCGCAGTGGCGATTTCGAGCCGCTCGGGACGGAGCGACAGGCTGGCTTTCCCGGGCACGCCGCGGGCGCAGACCAGCGATAGCCCGCCGCCGGTCCGGAAGCGGTCCGGCGCCTCGACGGTGCCGTCGAGGAAGGTGCTGCGGCCCACGAAGCCGGCGACGAAGCGGTCGGCCGGCCGCTCGTAGAGGTCGCGCTGGCTGCCGACCTGGCGGACCGCGCCCTCGTTCATCACCACCAGCCGGTCGGCCATGGTGAGCGCCTCTTCCTGGTCGTGCGTCACCATCACGGTGGTGAGGCCCATCCGCTGCTGCAGTTCGCGTATCTCGACCCGCACTTCCCCGCGCAGCTTGGCGTCGAGGTTCGACAACGGTTCGTCGAGCAGCAGCACGTCGGGATGGATGGCGAGCGCGCGGGCCAGCGCCACCCGCTGCTGCTGGCCGCCCGAGAGCTGGCGCGGCAGGCGGCCGCCATAGCCTTCGAGGCGGACCAGCGCCAATGTCTCCTCGACTCTCTTGTCGATCTCGACGCGCGGCATCTTTCGCATCTCCAGGCCGAACGCCACGTTCTGCGCCACCGTGAGATGCGGGAACAGGGCATAGCTCTGGAACACCATGCCGGCATTGCGCTTCCACGGCGGCAACTGCGTGACGTCGGCGCCGCCCAGCATCACCCGGCCGGCGGTGGGGTCGATGAAGCCCGCGACCATGCGCAGGGTCGTGGTCTTGCCGCAGCCCGAGGGGCCCAGCAGCACCACGAACTCGCCGTCGGCGACCGACAGCGAGACGTCGCGCACGGCGTGGAAATCGCCGTAGCGCTTCACGAGGTTCCGGATCTCGAGCTGCGCCATCAGACGATCCGCGCGAGCTTGACGTAGCGATCGGTGATCAACATCACCACGGCGATCAGCACGATCTGTACCACCGAGACCGCCGCGATCGTGGGGTCGATCTTCCATTCGAGGTACTGGAGAATGACGATCGGCAGGGTGGTGCGGCCGGGGCTGACCAGGAACAGGCTGAGTTCGAGATTGCCGAACGAGGTGACGAAGCCGAACAGCGCGCCCGCCACGATGCCCGGACGGATCGCGGGCAGGGTGATCCGCCAGAACGTTACCCAGGCGGTGGCGCCGAGGTTTTGCGCGGCTTCCTCCGTCGCGCGGTCGACACCGGCCAGACTTGCCGTCACCAACCGCACTACCCAGGGGATCACGATCACCGCGTGGCCCGCCACCAGCGCGTAGAAAGTGCCCAGCACGTCGACGTCGAGCGTGTTCTCGAGATTGACGTGGAAGACGTACATGGACGTGCCGAGCACCACGCCTGGCACGATCAGCGGCATCAGCAGCAGACTGGCGAGCGGCACGCGCATGCGAAACTGGAAGCGCGTGATGCAGAGCGCCGCAGGCACGCCCAGCGCGAGGCCGATCGCGGTGGCAAGCACACCTACCTGGAACGAGAGCGAGAAGCCCTCGACGAACTTGGGTTGGTCGAGGATCGTGGCGAACCAGTGCAGGCTGTAGCCCTCGGGCGGGAACGACGGAATCTCCTGCCGGAAGAAGGCGAGCCACGTCACGAAAATCAGCGGCGTCAGGATGTAGAGCAGCCCGAGAGTCGCGGCGGTGTTGAGGGCGAGGCGACGGACGGTCACAGCTCGTTCTTGTGGAATTTGCCGGCCTTCAGGATGGCCGTGAGGTTGGGACCGCCGTCCTGGAACAGGCCGAGGTCTTTCAGCGGGTCGCCGTCGACCACCAGAAGATCGGCGAACGCCCCGGGCTCGATCACGCCGAGCTTGCCTTCCTGGCGCACGACTTCGGCGCCGATCAGGGTCGCCGAACGGATGACGTCGATCGCCGGCATGACCTCGCCGCGAATCCTGAACTCGCCGGTCTGCTCGTCTTCCAGCGCTCCCAGCAGGTCGGAGCCGTAGGCCATCTTCACGCCGGCCTTGCGGCAGTGCTCGAGCTCGGCGAAGCCGTATTTGAGCACTTCGTCGTTCTTCTCCAGCATGCTGTCGGGCATGCCCAGTTCCCTGGCGCGCCGCTTCATGGCGTCGTAGGTGACGAGATTGGGAATCATGTAGACGCCCTTCTTCGCCATCAATCTGGCGGTGGGCGCATCGACCAGATTGCCGTGCTCGATGGTGCGCACGCCGCAATTGACCGCGCGCGTGATCGCCTCGGGCGTATAGGCGTGGGTGAGGACATAGCGGCCGAAGGCATGCGCCTCCTCGACGGCGGCGGTGATCTCCTCGATCGAAAACTGGATCGACTCCAGCGGATCGTAGGGAGAGGCGACGCCGCCCGAGACCATCAGCTTCACCTGGTCCGCGCCCTGGCGCATCTGCTCGCGCGTGGCCTTGCGCACCGCGTCCGGGCCGTCGGCGATGCAGCGGATGAACACCATGCCGTTGCAGCACAGGCACGGCGGCCCGATGTCGGTTCGGCGATTGCGGTCGTTGTGGCCGCCCGTCGGCCCGATGGAGCGGCAGGAGATGAACATGCGCGGGCCGGGGATCAGGCCCAATTCGACGGCCGTCTTGGTGCCCCAGTCGGCGCCGCCCGCATCGCGCACCGTCGTGAAGCCGCGATCGAGCATGCGCTTTAGGCGCCCCGTGGAGCGCGCCATCATCAAGGTGAGCGGCACCGCCTCCATGCGGTTGATGTAGACCTCGCTGTGATGGGTGTGCACGTGACAGTCGATCAGACCCGGCATCACGGTACGCTTGCCGCAGTCGACCACCTTGGCCGTCTTCGACCTGATCGGCTTGGCCGACACTTCCTTGATGATGTCGCCCTCGACCAGCACCTCGTAGCCGCCGCGCGCTTCCTTCCAGCGCGGATCGAGAAGGGAAAGATTTTTGAACAGAAACGACATCATCGAACTCCGAAGACTGTCATCCTGAGCGCAGCGAAGGATCCTTCGCTCCGCTCAGGATGACAGTTGTCTACTTGAGAACGTTCTTGTGAAACTTGCCGGCCTTCATGATCACCGGCAGGTGCGCGCCCTGGTCGAGGAAGAGCTCGAGCTTCTTGAGCGGATTGCCGTCGACCACGATCAGGTCGGCGAAGGCGCCGGGTGCGATGGTGCCGAGCCTGCCCTCGTGTCGCAGGATCTCCGCGCCCACCGTCGTCGCCTGGCGGATGATCTCGATCGGCTTCAGCACCTTGGCGCGATGGATGAACTCCAGGCTCTGATCGACCTGCAGAGCGCCCAGCAGGTCGGTGCCGTAGCCCACCTTCACGCCGGCCTTCTTGCAGATCTCCAGCGAACGCAGCGCGCCTTCGAGCACGATGTCGTTCTTGGCGAGCATGTCGGGCGTCATGCCGAACGACGCGGCGCGCTCCTTCATCGAGAAATACGTCACCAGGTTGCCGACCAGATAGGCGCCCTTCGACTTCATCAGCTTGGCCGATTTGTCGTCTATCAGGTTGCCGTGCTCGATTGTGCGCACGCCGTTGTTCATGGCCCGCGTGATCGCCTCGGGCGAATAGGCGTGGGCCAGCACGTAGCGGCCGAAATTCTTCGCCTCGTCGGTCGCGGCAAAGATCTCTTCTTCGGAGAATTGCAGCGAATCCAGCGGATCGTACGGCGAGGCGACACCCCCCGAGCACATGATCTTCACCTGGTCGGCGCCCTGGCGCATCTGCTCGCGCACCGCCTTGCGCACTTCGTCGGCGCCGTCGGCGATCGCCAGGCTATAGACCATGGCGTTGCAGCAGCCGCAGGACGGGATGCCGGTGTCGGTGCGTCGGCGCGAATCGGAATGGCCGCCGGTTGGCCCGATCGCCCGGGCGGAAATGAACAGGCGCGGGCCTGGAATGAGACCCAACTCGACGGCGGTTTTGATGCCCCAGTCGGCGCCGCCGGTATCGCGTACCGTGGTGAAGCCGCGGTCGATCATGCCCTTGATCAGAACGGACGATTGCGCGGTCAACAGCGTGAGCGGCACGCTTTCCAGGAGCCGGAAGTTCACCTCGGTCAGGAACACGTGCACGTGGCAGTCGATCAGGCCGGGCATCAGGGTGCGTTTGCCGCAATCGACGACCCGCGCCTTGGGCGCTTTGATCGCCTTGGCCGAGACCTCGCGGATGAGGTCGCCTTCGACCAGCACCTCGTAACCTGCCCGCGCCTCGTCCCATTTGGGGTCGAGAAGGCTCATGTTCCGGAATAAAATCTGCGACATCGACGCTCCCCACAATCGCGCGGGCAACCCTACGCCCGCCGCCGCTTTGGCGCTACAGTCGAGAGCTTCCGAGGAGGTTCCTGATGGCACGCATTGGCTGGCGGGGCGTCTTCCCCGCGGTAACCACGCAATTCCGCGAGGATTTCTCGCTCGATCTTGCGGCGACGCAAAAGGTGATCGACGGGCTGATCCGCGATGGTGTCTCCGGTCTGATCATCTGCGGCACGGTCGGCGAGGGCACGTCGCTTTCGGCCGACGAGAAGCGCCGGGTGCTGGCCGCGGCGGTCGAGACTGCGAACAATCGCGTGCCCGTGATCTCGGGCGTCGCCGAGTACACCACCGCCATGGCCTGCGATCTCGCGCGCGACTGCCGCAAGATCGGCCTGGACGGGCTGATGGTGATGCCGGCCATGGTCTACAGCGCCAAGCCCGCCGAGACGGTGGCCCACTTCCGCGCCGTGGCGAAGGCGTCCGATCTGCCGGTCATGCTCTACAACAACCCGCCCATCTACAAGACCGACGTCACGCCCGAGATGCTGGCCGAGCTCGCCGATTGCGAGACGGTGGTCTGCATCAAGGAATCGTCGGGCGCGACGGCGCGCTTCGCCGACATCCGCCGCATCATGGGTGACCGGCTGGTGCTGTTCTGTGGCCTCGACGACGTCGTCGTGGAATCGATCATGCTGGGCTGCGTCGGCTGGGTATCGGGCCTCAGCAACGCCTTCCCGCAGGAAGGCAACCGGCTGTTCGATCTCGCGGCAGCAGGGCGCTACGAAGAAGCCCGGCCGCTCTACGACTGGTTCATGCCGCTGCTCCATCTCGATGCGCGTGCCGATCTCGTACAGTGCATAAAGCTTTGCGAGCAGATCATGGGCCGCGGCAGCGAGCGCACCCGCCCGCCGCGCCTGCCACTGGCCGGCGCCGAGCGCGCCTTCGTCGAGCGGCTGATGGCGCAGGCACTGGATACAAGACTCGGCGTGAAGCTCGCCGCGGAGTAAGATGCCTCGCGTTGCCGTGTTCGGAACCACAGGCTCGGGAAAGAGCAGCCTCGCGGAGAAGCTCAGCGAGCGCACCGGCATGCGCGTGATCGAACTCGATGCCCTGTTCTGGGGCAAGAATTGGCAGGGCGCCCCGGTCGAGCTGTTCCGTCACCGGGTCGAGCGCGAGACGCGGGACGGCGAGTGGATCGTCGTCGGCAATTATGACCAGGTGCGCGATCTCGTCTGGCGTCCGGCCGACACGCTGGTCTGGCTCGACCTGCCGTTCCCGGTGGTCTTCTGGCGGCTGTTTTGGCGCACTGTGCGCCGAACCCTGACCCAGGAGGACCTTTGGGGGACGGGCAATCGCAAATCCTTCGTGCGGAGTTTCTTTACCCGGCAGTCGATCCTGCTGTGGGCGATCAAGACGCATCGGCGCAATCAGAGGCGTTTCGCCATCGAGTGCGAGTTCCTGGGCAAGGAGAAGACGGTGGTCCGCCTGCGCAGCACGCGCGAGGTTGAGCACTTCCTGGCGGCGGCGTAAAGCAGGGCCATGGCAAGCCACAGCTTCACCTGTTTCGACGGCCACACCTGCGGCAATCCCGTGCGGCTGGTGACGCAGGGTGGGCCTGCACTGACGGGCGCCACCATGAGCGAGCGGCGGCTGGACTTCCTCGCCAACCACGACTGGATCCGTCAGGCGCTGATGTTCGAGCCGCGCGGCCACGACGTGATGTCGGGCTCGATCCTCTATCCGTCGACGCGGGCCGACTGCGACACCGCGATCCTGTTCATCGAGGTGAGCGGCTGCCTGCCGATGTGCGGCCACGGCACGATCGGCACAGTGACCATGGCGATCGAGAACGGGCTGGTGACGCCCGCGACGCCGGGTGTGCTCAATCTCGATGCGCCGGCCGGCAGGGTGGTGGCGCGCTTCGAGCAGAAGGGCCGCTTCGTCGAGAGCGTGCGCATCACCAACGTCGCTTCTTATCTTGCGGCAAGCGACGTACGCATCACGGTGCCGGGAATCGGCGAGCTCAGCTTCGACATCGCCTACGGCGGCAATTTCTACGCGATCCTCGAGCCGCAGAAGAACTTTGCCGGCCTGGAATCGCTGTCGGCGGCCGATGTGCTGCGCCTTTCGCCGCTGGTGCGTCGCCTCCTGAACAACGTGATCGAGCCGGTCCATCCCGAGAACGAAAGCATCCGCGGCGTCAGTCACATCATGTGGACCGGCAAGCCGCGCGATCCGCGCGCCCATGCCCGCAACGCGGTGTTCTACGGCGACAAGGCGATCGACCGGTCCCCCTGCGGCACCGGCACCTCGGCGCGCATGGCCCAGCTCGCGGCACAGGGCCGGCTCGGGCCCGGCGACGATTTCGTGCACGAGAGCATCATCGGCTCGCTGTTCGATGGGCGGGTCGAGGCATCGGCGCGGGTCGGTAACCACGACGCCATCATCCCCTCGATTTCCGGCTGGGCGCGCCAGCACGGCGTCAACACGATCACGGTCGACGACCGCGATCCCTTTGCGCACGGGTTCCAGGTCGGCTGAAGCCTGCCTTGGAATTGCCATTCCCGATTTCCATCTTGGCGTCGGGCGGATACCCGGGAAGGTGTGCCGGCCGGATTGGGAACAGCAGGATGATCGTCCGCAAGCTCATGTTGGGAGCCCTGATGCTTGGGCTCGGGGCCGCATTCACGTTCGGGTTGGCTGTGGTCCTGCAGCGCCACGCCACCGTCGCCGCCCCGTCATATCAGCCGGGCGCGCCGCCGGCCGTCGCCACTGACAAGCGCCGCGATCAGGAATGGATGTTCTGAGTCGCGGCGATTACTCGGCCGCTTTGACTTCGGGAGCCGGAGCGCGCACGCCGCCGCGCGTGAAGATCGCGTCGATCTCGGCCTTGGCGTAGCCCAGCTCGCCCAGGATATCGGCGCCGTCTTCGCCGATGTGCGGAGCGTGCTGCTGCGGCGCATGCGTGGCGGCGGGCGGCAGGCCCGGGATATTGGCGACCGGCATGCGGCCGAAGCCGTCCTGCTCGATCCAGTCGATCGCGCCCAACTCCTTCACGTGCGGATGCTCGAGATAGTCGGTGTAGTTGTTCACCCGCTCGCAGAACACATCCTTGGGCTGAAAGATCGCGATCCATTCCTCGGTGGTCTTGGTCGGCATCGTCTCCTGCAGTGCCTTGATGATCTTGGCGGCATTTCTGATGCGGTCGTTGTGGCTCTGCAGCTCGGGATCGTCGGCGATGTCCTTGCGGCCCATGAGCTCGAACATCAGGCGGAAATGGTGCGGGCGCATGGCGCTCACCATGATGTAGCCATTTGCCGACTTGTAGCTGCCGGCCGGCATGTAGAGCACCGGCGGCGCGCCCTTGGAGAAGATCCATTCCATCAGCTTGGCGCCCTGGAAGGCGGCGGCCGAGCGCATCAGGCTGGAATCGATGAAGCAGCCTTCGTTGAAGCGGAACTGGCGCGTGATCGCGGTGCTGAGTGCCTGGAAAGTGTAGAGGCCCGTGGTCACGTCGACGGCGATCATGCCCTGACGCCACGGCGTGCCATCGGGTGTCTTGTTCATCACCATCATGCCGCTGAACGCCTGGATCAGGCCATCGACGGTCGGACGCTTGCTGTAGGGGCCGGTCTGGCCAAAGCCCGACACCGAGCAGTAGACGACGCTGGGATTGGTCTTCCTGATCTCGTCGTAACCGAAGCCCAGCCGCTGGATGACGCCGGGCCGGAAGCTCTCCAGCACGACATGCGCCTTGGCTGCGAGCTTCCTTGCCACCGCGATGCCGTCGGGCGACTTGAGGTCGAGCGCGATCGAGCGCTTGCCGCGGTTGAAGGCAACGGAGTGGGCGCAGTGGTCGCCCTTGATCTCGCCCAGTGCGCGGCCCCAGTCGCCCTCCGGCGGCTCGACCTTGATGACGTCGGCGCCGTGCAAGGCCAGCAGCATCGAGGCGTGCGGGCCCGCGATGCCTTGCGTGAAATCGAGGACGGTGATGCCGTCGAACGCGCCTTTGACCATGGCTTTGGAGTTCCTCCCGGCGCTGAACGTACGGTCAGCCGGCCGGATGGATCAAGTCTTGTCGTCCTGAGCGCAGCGAAGGACCTAGCGCTCATTCCACAGAACTGTGTCTGGCCGGATCGTGAGGTCCTTCGCTGTGCTCAGGACGACAGGCTAGGAAACGATGGGCAGGCTTTGGATGTGATAGGCGTGCGTTATCTTGCGGTGCAGCACGGGATCCTCGAGCTCCATCTCGAAGCGCTGGCTCGAGCGGATGGTGCCGATTGCCGGCATGGTGCCCAGGAACATCGCCACGCCCTCCGGCAGGCGCGGATTGCCCATCCAGCCGCCGATCAGGCCGCGCGGCTCGCGGATTTTGGCGAGCGGGCCTTCCTGGTACAGGACCTTCTTGCCGCCTTCCTCGATGAACGAGCGTAGCATCAGCCTGTCCCAATGCGGCTCGACCTCCTCGAAGCGCCACGCGACCGTGCCGATCGGCTTGGCGCACATCTGCTTGGAGACCGCGATTCCGTAGCTCTCGACCTTGCGGTCGGTATGGTCGGTGCCGATCGTGACCCACAGGCGCCCGGCCGCTGCGATCAGCACCGGCTCGACCTCGCCGGAACTGTCTTCACCCAGCACCTGCACGTTGGGCGCCTGCGTCAGCAAATGCGCACCGACGCGGTAGTAGATCGGCACTTTCGAGGGCGGCATGACGCCCAGCGCCTTCAGCTCCTCGATGTGATGGTCGAGGGCGGCCACATCGCGGCCGGTCCAGCCGGCGATCACGAGATCGCCAATGTCGACGCCGATCTTCTCCACGGCCCCCTTGGCGTGGCCCTCGAAGACGATCGCGGCCATCGGCTAGAGAACGGCGAGCTGCGAATTCAGCAGGTCGGTGACCAGCATGTAGCCCGGCGCGTGGGTGATGCAGAACTCCGGCTTCACCGTGGCCACGACCGATTGCGGCGTGACACCGCAGGCCCAGAACACCGGGAACTCGTCGTCCTTCACCGGCACGGCGTCGCCATAGTCGGGCTTGGCGATGTCCTTGATGCCGATCAGCTCGGGCTTGCCGAGATGGACGGGGGCGCCGTGTACCGACGGGAAGCGCGTCGTCACCTGCACGGCACGGATCGCATCGGCCGGCTTGAAGGGGCGCATCGACACGACCATCGGTCCGTGGAACGGGCCGCTCGGCTTGCACTCGACGTTGGTCCGGTACATCGGCACGTTGACGTTGCAGGTCTGGTGACGGATTTCGAGGCCGGCTTCGACCAGCGCCTCCTCGAACGAGAAGGAGCAGCCCAGCACGAACGACACGAGATCGTCGCGCCATACCTTCTTGAGGTCGGTCACTTCCTCGACCAGCTCGCCGTTCTTCCAGACGCGATAGAGCGGAATGTCGGTGCGGATGTCGAGGTCTTCGCCCAGCGACGGCAGGTGCGGGTCGCCCGGCTCGGAAGAGGCGAGCAAGGGGCAGGGTTTGGGATTGAGCTGGCAGAAGCGCGCGAAGTCGGCGGCGAGCGCCTTGGGCAGGATCGCGAGATTGCCCTGCACGTAGCCCGGCGCCATGCCGGAGGTCGGCGCCAGGTTGCTGCCGCCGGCGCGGATGCGGCGGCGTGCGTCGCGGCCGGTCTCGCCCTTGAAGCTCGAAATGTTCGTGTCCATGCCTCGCGCTCCCGCTCTAGACGTGCCTCATCTACACGTGTTGGCCGCCGTTGATCTGGATCTCGGCGCCGCTGACATAGCTTGCACCTTTTTCGCACAGGAAGTGGATCACGTCTGCCACTTCGTCGGGCGTACCCAGGCGGCGCATCGGGATCTGCTCCTCGACGATCAGCTCGGTGCCGGGCGACAGGATCGCTGTGTCGATCTCGCCCGGCGCGATCGCGTTCACCCGGATGCCGCGCGGGCCGAAGTCATGCGCCATCTCGCGCGTCAGCGCGGCGAGCGCTGCTTTCGATGTGGCGTACGCGGAGCCCGCGAACGGATGGACACGGCTGCCGGCGATCGAGGTCACGTTGACGACGCAGCCCTTGGCCTCGGACAGCTCGCCCATCAGGCCACGCGCGAGGGCGACCGGTGCAAAGAAGTTCACGTTGAACACGCGCTGCCAGAGGTTGAACGGCGTGTCGATCGCGCCGAAACGGCCGCCGGTTTCGTCCTTCGGGGAAATCGCCGCATTGTTGACCAGCGCATCGAGCCTGCCGCCGCCCAGGCGGTCGCGGATCTCCTCGATGCCGCGGGTCACGTCGTCGGGTTCGGCGAGGTCGATCTGCACATGGTTCTTGTCGCCGCCGGGCCACGGGCAGAGCGCGCTGAACGGCTGGCGCGAGACGGTGATGACCCGCCAGCCGCCGGCGCTGAATTTCTTCACCGTCGCATGGCCGATGCCGCGGCTTGCCCCGGTCAGCACGAGGGTTCGGGTATTGGCAGTGACTGTGATGGGCGTCATGGCGGCACTCTACTCCATAAGAGGTGGCCTCATCAGGCAGTGACCGCGAGCCCTTGTGTATTCGCGTGTCGAATTCAGAAATGCTGATAAGCTATTGTGATTTAAACATTTTTCTTGAATACCGAAAATCCAGCCTGTATTCTTTTTGTGACTGGGCCCACCATATTTCGGGTTCCGGCCGTCGATTTTGAAGCAGTCATTAATAATGAGGGGAGTCCGCAAATGACGGACCAGGTCAAGGCGCGCAAGCCCGTGCCGCATCTGCAGACGCGACCGGCGACGATGCTGACCGCGATCGGGCTTTGCGTAATCATCATGCTCATCCAGCTCGTGCCGGAATTTCAGACCGGCGGCTCGCGCATTCCGACGTCGGTGACCGCCTCGGCGCGCTGATTCGGCCGCAGCGGGCGCTTGTGCGCCCGCGCGGGAACGCGCATCAAGGGGCTTGAGCTCGCCTTGCCCTTCGTGATGTCCGCATGACTACCGACAATGTCCACGCGCTGCCGCTCGGCACGCGGCTCGGTGACTACCGGCTCGACGCAGTCATCGGGCATGGCGGCTTCGGCATCACCTATCGTGCCTTCGACAGCCAGCTCGCCAAGGTGGTGGCGATCAAGGAATACCTGCCAATCGAGTTCGCCGTGCGCCGTGCCGACGGCCAGGTCGTGCCGCGCGGCGCGCGCTACGCCGACGACTTCGCCTGGGGCCGCGAGCGCTTCCTCGACGAGGCGCGCGCGCTTGCCCGCTTCCGTCACCCCCACATTGTTCCAGTGCTGCGATTCCTCGAGGCCAACGGCACTGCCTACACGGTGATGGAGTTCGAGGACGGCCAGAGCGTTGCCCAGTGGTTGCGCCAGAACGGCAGCCAGAACGGTGGCCAGACCGGGGGCCGCCGCCTGCCGCCAGCCGATGTGCGCCGCCTCGCCGAGGGTCTGCTCGACGGCCTCTCGGCCGTGCACGCGCAGGGCTTCCTGCATCGCGACATCAAGCCGTCGAACATCATGCTGCGCCGCGACGGCGTGCCGATCCTGATCGACTTCGGAGCGGCGCGTCAGGCGATGGGCGGCCGCACCCGCACGCTCACCAGCGTGCTGACGCCGCAATACGCGCCGATCGAGCAGTACGCCATGGACGGCAAGCAGGGCCCGTGGACCGACATCTATTCGGCCGCCGCCGTGCTGCATCACGCCGTGGCCGGCCAGCCGCCGCCCGAAGCCGCGAGCCGGGTCGGACACGATCCCTACAAGCCGCTCGCCGTCACCCAGGCCGATCGCTACGACCAGACCTTCCTCGCCGCGATCGACCGCGCACTGGCCTTCGCGCCCGCCGATCGACCGCAGACCGTCGCGGCCTGGCGCGCGCTGTTCGGCCCGTCGCTGCCGTCGTCCGACGAGGCGCCGACGCGGCGCATCGTGCCTGCCCCGGAGGCTTCCGTCGCCGCGCCGCGCACGATGGCGCCACCGCGCCTGGGCGGCGCCCGTCGCGGCGAGGAAGTCGCCGCCGCCGTGCCGCCGCCGCAGCCGAGCCGCTTTCCCACCAAGCTCCTGGCGCTCGCCATCGCCATCGTGGTCGCCGCGGCGGGGTTCTGGTTCCTGAAGCCCAAAGGCAGCGAGATGCAGGCAAGCGCGCCGCCGATGGCGACGCCGACACCAGTGCAGACACCGGTTCCCATTGCCGCCGCCGCCGCGCCCTCGACGCCGACACCTTCGACGCCGCCGGCGGCAACACCGTCGCGCGCGCCGGTGCCGCAGACTTCGACTTCGACTTCGACTGCGGCCACGCCGACGCCGGTCGCTTCGGAGCCTGCACAACCGGACAAGGACCTGCTCGCCCAGGCGCAGCGCGCAGCCGAGGAAGCACGTGCGGTTTTCGACAAGGCGAAAGATGCCTCCGCTGCGGCGCGCACCATGGCGGGCGAGGCGCGCATCACCGCCGCCCGCGCGGCCCAGGCAACGCTCGAGAATGCGCAGCGGCTCACACTCGACGACGGCGGCAGCTATGTCGGCCAACTGGCCGACGGCAAGCGCCAGGGGCTGGGCGTGCTCCAGAGCAAGGACGGCGATCGTCGCGCCGGCGACTGGCAGGCCGACGTACTGAACGGCCGCGGCACCCAGCGCCTCCCTGACGGCGCGCGCTACGAGGGCGAATGGCGCGACGGTCAGTCGACCGGCCTCGGCGTGATGGAGAAGCCCGGCGTCGAGCACGACGAAGGAACCTTCGTTTCGGGCAAGCTCGAGGGCCCCGGCCTTCACCGCACCCTGGCCGATCCAGCGGTGGTGCAGATGGGCGACTGGCACAACGACCAGCTCGACGGTCCGGGCGTCGAAACCGTGGGAGATGGCGAGCGTTACGAGGGCCAGTTCCGCGCCGGCAAGCGCCATGGCTACGGCCAGGTGACCACCGCCGACAAGAAAGTGACGTCAGGACGCTGGGAAGACGGAAAACGCGTCGAAATCGGGACCCTGAATTTCACACTAGAAGTGGCATGGAAGTTGCGCCCCGCGGGGAGTGACCAAGGTCCTGTCCGTCCTGCTGATCGATGACAATCCCGCCCGCGCCGAGATCGTGGAAGCGGGCCTGCGGGCCGCCGGCTATCGTCTGCTGGCGCGCCTCGAAGGCACGCAGGATCTGACGGCACGGGTGCGTGATCTCGACCCCGATGTCGTGGTCGTCAGCACCGACAGCCCGAGCCGCGACGCCATCGAGGACATGAGGCGCAGCACCGAGCAGCAGCCGCGCCCGATCGCGCTGTTCGTCGATCGATCCGACCCCGCCACGATCGCGGCCGCCATGGAAGCAGGCGTTTCAGCCTATGTCGTGAAGGGGCTGTCGGAGGACCGCGTGCGCCCCGTCGTCGATGTCGCGGTCGGCCACTTCAACCGCTACCACGCCATGCGCGAGGAACTGGAGCGCGCGCGCCTCACCCTGCTCGAGCGCAAGTCGATCGACCGCGCCAAGGGACTGCTGAGGGAGCAGCAGGGGCTCAGCGAGGAAGCCGCCTACAAGCTCCTGCGCAAGCTTGCCATGGACCAGAACAAGCGCATCGGCGAGGTCGCGCAGGACATCGTCACCTACGCCAAGGTGCTCAAGAAGTAGGGGTTTTGGCATGCTTCCTGCTCTGTCGGCAGGCGAGGGCCCAATGGCGGGCCTTCTCCTGATTTTACGGCGGACCATCGGCGGTTTGCCCCCGGACAATGGCGTCCTGAGCGACCGGCATCTCTGCCGATCGAGCGGGATGCCTTTTGCTTTTGTGGAGTGGCGTAGCGCATGCGCGGCATCGAACAACCCAGACTGAAGATCGGCTACATCCCGATCATCGACTGCGCACCGGTCATTCTCGCCGATCAGCTCGGAGCGTTCGAGCGCCAGGGTCTCGAAGTCGAGATCCGGCGTGAGGTCTCGTGGGCCAACGTGCGCGACAGACTGGCGCTGGGCGTGCTCGACGCCGCCCACATCCTGGCGCCGCTGCCGCTGGCGATCACGCTCGGCATCGACAGCGTCACGGTTCCGCTCGTCAACCTCATGACGCTCGAGGTGAACGGCAACGCGCTCACCCTTTCCAACGCGTTGTGGCAGGAGATCGAGGAGGCGGCCCCGGAGTTGGCCGCGACGCGTCCGCTCGATGCGCGCGCCATCGCCGCCGTTGTCGCCAGGCGTGCCGCGGCGGGCCGGCCGCAGATCGTGCTGGCCTCGGTGTTTCCCTATTCCGTGCAGAGTTACATGGTGCGGCACTGGCTGTCGTCGGGCGAGCTCGATCCCGATCGCGACCTGCGCCTCACCACCGTGCCGCCGCCGCATACCGTGGCGCATCTGTCGGGCGGCGTGATCGACGGCTACTGCGTCGGCGAGCCATGGAACCAGCAGGCAGAGACGCACGGCATCGGCCGCATCGCACTCACCGGCCCGGACATCTGGAAGGGCATGCCGGAGAAGGTGCTCGGCACCACCGAGGCGTTCGCCGCGAAGAACCCGAACACGGTGAAGGCGCTGATCAAGGCGCTGCTCGAAGCCTGCATGTGGCTCGACGAGCCGGGCAACCGCGGCGAAGCCGCGCGCGTGCTGTCGATCCCGCGCTTCCTCAACACGCCGGCCGAGGTGATGGCGCGCACCCTCGAGATGCCCGGTTTCCATGTCTTCCATCGCGACCACGCCAACTTCCCCTGGCGCAGCCATGCCGACTGGTTCCTGAAGCAGATGGTACGCTGGGGCCAGGCGTCGCCCGGCATCGATATCGCCGCGACTGCCGACCGCGTCTATCGCACCGACATCTACCGCGCTGCCGCGCGCGAGATCGGCGTGGCCTGCCCCGACACCGATCGTCTGCCGCCGGGCGGCCATGGCGAGCCGCTTGTCTCCTCGACCCAATCGCTGCCCTCCATCGGACGCCGCGTCAGCCCCTCATGAGCGAATTCGACGACCAGCAGAAGCAGTGGCTGCAGGGCTTCGTGAGCGGCATCGAGGCCCGCAAGGCCGCCGACAAGCTCGCGACCCGTACGTCTGCCGCGTCGGCGTCGCCGATCGTCGGGCCCGATGCGCTGCAGTACGCCGCGCAGGACCGCACCGTCGCGGCCGGTGGCAAGCTGGTCGCCGAGGAAGTGGCGAAGCGCGCGAAGCATCCGCTCGATCGCTGGGACGAAGTCGTGGCGCGCTCGGAAGCGGGCCAGTTCCCCAAGGGCGTCGATGTCTTCCTCACCAAGTATCAGGGCCTGTTCTATGTGGCACCGGCGCAGGACTCGTTCATGTGCCGCCTGCGCATCCCCAACGGCATCCTGAATGCCTGGCAGTTCCGTGGGCTCGCCGATGCGGCCGAGTCTTTCGGCGGCGGCTATGCCGATGTGACGACGCGCGCGAACCTGCAGATCCGCGAGATAGGCGCGAGCAATGCCGTCAACTTGCTGGCGGCGATCCAGGCCCTGGGGCTCACGTCGCGCGGTTCGGGCGCCGACAATATCCGCAACGTCACCGGTGGTGCGACGGCGGGCGTCGATCCGCAGGAACTCTACGACACGCGTCCGCTCTGCCGCGACATGCAGCTCTACATCCTCAATCACCGCGAGATGTACGGCCTGCCGCGCAAGTTCAACATCGCCTTCGACGGCGGCGGCAAGGTGCCGACCTTGGAGGACACCAACGACATCGGCTTTGTCGCAGCGCAAGTGACCGGTGGCGAAGGCGTCGAGCCCGGCATCTACTTCCACCTCCAGCTGGGCGGCATCACCGGCCATCTCGACTTCGCCTTCGAGACCGGCGTGCTGCTGAAGCCGGAGGAATGCGTGAAGGTCGCGGGCGCCGTGGTGCTCGCCTTCATCGCGCACGGCGACCGCACCAACCGCCTCAAGGCGCGGATGAAGTACGTGATCGACCGGCTGGGGCGCGACGCCTTCCTGGCCGAGGTCGAGACCGAATACGGCCAGCCGCTGCGTCGGGTCGGCAAGGCGGAGATCGCGCCGCGGGCGCTGGCCGACAAGCATGGCCATGTCGGCGTTCATGCGCAGAAGCAGGCCGGCCTCAACTATCTCGGCGTCGTCTTGCCGGTAGGCCGCATCACCTCCGCGCAGATGCGCGGCATCGCCGAGATCGCGCAACGCTTCGGCAGCGGCACGCTCCGTCTCACCGTGTGGCAGAACTTCCTGATCTCCGACGTGGCCGACAAGGATGTTGGCGTGTGCGTTGCCGCCATCCAGGCGCTCGGCCTCGGCGTCGAGGCGAGCGCCATCCGGCGCGGGCTCGTGGCCTGCACCGGCAATGCCGGCTGCAAGTTCTCGGCCTCCGACACCAAGGGCCATGCGCTGAAGCTTGCGGACTATCTCGAGTCGCGCGTGCCGGTCGACCTGCCGGTGAACATTCACCTGACGGGCTGCCACCATTCCTGCGCCCAGCACTATGTCGGCGACATCGGCCTGCTCGCGGTCAAGGTCGATCGCGGCGAGGAGAGTGTCGAGGGCTATCACGTCTATATCGGCGGCGGAGCCGCCTCGACCAACGAGCAGGCGATGGCGCGCGAGTACCGGCGTGACGTCGTGTTCGACGAGCTGCCGGCCCTGATCGAGAAGTTGCTGGCGGCCTGGCTTGCCCATCGCGGGTCGAAGACGGAAACGTTCTTCGAGTTCTGCAGGCGCCATGAGATCGCCGAGTTGCGGGCGGTCGCGGCATGAACGCGACGACGCCGATCCCGTCCCTGATCCCGGACAACGCGCCGTTCTCGAGCGAGCAACGCGCGTGGCTGAACGGTTTCTTCGCCGCCTATCTCGGGGTCGATGGCGGTGCTGCGGACAAACCCGCGACGGCGGCCGACGACTCCGATCCGAACGAGGAGTTCCCCTGGCACGACGCCTCGCTCGGCATGGGCGAGCGGATGGAACTCGCCGGGGATGCCAGGCCGAATCGCCGGTTGATGGCGGCGATGGCCCAGCTCGACTGCGGCCAGTGCGGCTACTTCTGCCAGACCTATGCCGAAGCGGTGTGGTCGGGCGCCGAGGCCGACATGGGCCGTTGCGTGCCGGGCGGCAAGGAAACCCAGCGCAAGCTCAAGGAGCTGATGGTCGCCCTCGAGCCGCAGCGCGACGGCCGGGCGATCGGCGCGCCGTCGCTGAAGCCGGAGGGCGCGATCGGCACCCGCGACCGACCGGCGCTCGCCACGCTGATCGATGCCCATCCGCTCAGCCGCGGCAAGACGGGGAAGGACGTGCGCCATGTCGTGTTCGATCTGTCGACCACCGATCTCACCTACGAAGCCGGCGACAGTCTCGGTGTCTACGCGCGCAAGAACCCGGAGCTCGTGCAGGCCGTGCTCGATCGCCTGGGCGCCAGCGGCGAGGAGATGGTGGCCTTCGACGGCGATGCACTGCCGCTACGGCAGGTCCTGCTGAGCAAGGTCGACATCTCGCGCCCGAGCGACGAGGCGATCGAGTTCCTGGCGACCCGTGCCTTCAACGAGGAAGATGTGAAGGGGCTGCTGGCGCTCGCACGCGGCGAGGGCCGCCCCGATCTCGCCGAGGCCGACCTGCTCGACCTGCTGATGGCGTTCCCGTCGGTGATGCCGTCGCTGCCCGGCCTGCTGAAGGCGCTCGATCGCCTGCAGCCGCGCCTCTACTCGATCGCCTCCTCGCCCAAGGCGCATCCACGCGAAGTCCATCTCACCGTGTCGGCGGTGCGCTGGGATGCGAACGACCGCACCCGTACCGGCATCGGCTCTTGCTATCTCGCCGACTTCGCCAAGCCCGGAGACGTGATCCCGGTGTTCGTGCAGAAGAGCCACGGCTTCCATCCGCCGCTCGACGACAGCGCGCCCGCGATCATGGTCGGGCCGGGCACCGGCATCGCGCCGTTCCGCGCTTTCCTCGAAGAGCGCGAGGCGCGTGGCGCCAAGGGCAGGAACTGGCTGTTCTTCGGCGACCAGAAGCGCAGCAACGATTTCCTCTACGAGGACCAGATCGTCGACTGGCAGCGCCGCGGGATGCTGGCCCGGCTCGAAACAGCCTTCTCGCGCGACCAGGCCGACAAGATCTACGTCCAGCATCGCATGCGCGAAAACGCGGCCGAACTGTGGGCATGGATGGAGCAGGGCGGCCACTTCTATGTCTGCGGTGACGCCAAGCGCATGGCCAAGGATGTCGAGGACACTTTGCTGGCGATCGCGATCGAACACGGCAAGAAGAGCGGGGGCGAGGCGAAGGCTTGGCTCGACGGACTCGCCAAGGCCGGCCGCTACCAGCGAGACGTCTATTGAACGCGCTTACTGCGCGGACGTACAGTCGCGATGAATTCGCGCGGCATGGCACGATTCTCGCTCGCGGTTCGGCGTGATGCAGAGTTTCCCACTCTTCCTTTCGCTCACCGATCGCCGCGCGCTGGTCGTGGGCGGCGGCGAGCCGGCGGCACGCAAGGCGGAATTACTGCTGCAGGCCGGCGCACGCGTCACCCTGATTGCCGAAACTGTGACGGGCGAGATCGCCCAGTTGATCGCCGAGGGCCGGATTACCTGGGCCGGTCACGGATTCGACACAGGCGACCTTGAGGGCATCGCGCTTGTCATCGTGGCGACCGACGACAGCGAACTGCAGGCGCGCGTGTCGCACGAGGCCCAGCAGCGCTGCGTGCCGGTGAACGTCGTCGACCGGCCGAAGCTCTCGAGCTTCATCATGCCGGCGATCGTCGATCGCGGGCCGATCACGGTGGCGATCTCGACCTCTGGCACGGCGCCGGCACTAGCGCGAAAACTTCGCGCCGAGATCGAGCGCGCGCTTCCCGCCACCATCGGCCGCCTGGCGCGCTTTGCCGAGATCTTCCGCGACCAGGTGCGGCGCACCCTGAAGGAGCCGCGCGCGCGGCGGCGCTTCTGGGACCATGTGTTTGCGGGCAGGATCGGCGAGCTCGCGCTGGCGGGCGACGAGATCGGCGCGCGGCGCGAGCTCATTCGCCTCTTGGATGATGCGCGCAATCCCGCGCAGCCGGCCGTCGGCATGGTGCATCTGGTGGGGGCTGGGCCGGGCGATCCCGACCTGCTCACGATCAAGGCGCATCGCCTGCTGCAGCGCGCCGATGTCGTTGTCTACGACGGGTTGGTGTCGGCGGAAGTACTGGCGATGGCGCGACGCGACGTCGAGCGCATCCATGTCGGCAAGCGTCGCGCGCACCGTAGTGTGCCACAGGCGGAGATCAATGAGCGGCTGATTGCTCTTGCCCGCGCCGGCAAGAGCGTCGTGCGCCTCGAGGGCGGCGATCCCTTCGTATTCGGCCGTGGCGGCGAGGAGATCGAGGCGTTGACAGCGGCGGGGATCGTCGTCGAGGTCGTGCCCGGCATCACCGCCGCACTGGGCTGCGCCGCCGGTGTCGGCCTGCCCCTCACCCATCGCGACCATGCCCAAGCCTGCGTGTTCGTGCACGGCCGCCTCAGGAATGGCACGGTCGACCTCGATTGGGAGATGCTGACCCGGCCGCGACAAACCGTCGTCATCTACATGGGCAGCGGCAGTTTGCCCGAGATCGCTCGCCAAATGGTCGAGCACGGGCTGCCCGCCGCGACCCCGGTGGCCCTGTTCGAGAACGGCACGACCGACCGGGAACGTCGCGTGGTGGGCACTTTGGCGAGCATCGAGCACCGGGTAGCGGAAGCCGCTTTGAGCGGCCCTGCTCTTTGCGTAGTAGGTGAAGTGGTGGGCCTTGCCTTCGGAAAGCCGCAGGAAATTCGCTTTGAGAACCGAATTGGCCTCTGATAGAAGTTGATGTGATAAAAGTGCAACAGGGCTTTGGGGCAGGGATGCGTATATTTGTAGTGAGCTTGGCGGCAGTGCTGGCCTTTGCCGGCGCCGCCCATGCCCAGACCGACGTTGTCACCCCCAAATCCGTCGCGCCCGCCAAGCCGGCCGTCGTGCACAAGGCGGCCGCCGTCCAGGTCGTCCATCCGCCGGCGGCCAGGCCCGCCACCACGCCGCAATCCCTGCGCGGTTCGCGCTACGGCGGCTTCGCTCCGTCCGCGCCGGTCGCGCCGCCCGCCGACCTCGACCTCACCAGCCCGCGCAGTCTGTCGCTGCTGAACGTCAACACGAAGGAAGAGCTCACCGTCACTTACTGGTCGGACGGCACCTACCACCGCGATGCGCTGGACCAGCTCAACCACTTCCTGCGCAACTCGCAGAACAACCAGCAGACCGAGATGGATCCGATGCTGTTCGACGTGCTGTGGCACACGATGAACACCACCGGCTATCACGGCACGGTCGAGGTCCTGTCGGCCTATCGCTCGCCGCAGACCAACGCCTGGCTCGCCAGCGTCAGCCGTGGCGTGGCGCGCGACAGCCAGCACATGAACGGCAACGCTATGGACATCCGCTTCCCGGGCGTGCCGGTGTTCAAGATCCGGCAGGCCGCGCGCTCGCTGCAGATGGGCGGCGTCGGCTTCTATCCGCGCTCCGGTTTCGTCCACCTCGACACCGGCCCCATCCGCTACTGGTAAAATGACGGCACTCGACGTCGTCGAAGGGGACATCACCCGGCTCGACGTCGACGCGATCGTCAACGCCGCCAACGAGAGCCTGTTGGGCGGCGGCGGAGTCGACGGCGCCATTCACCGGGCCGCAGGTCCTGAGTTGGTCGCTGAGTGCCGGATGCTCCACGGCTGCAAGACCGGCGAAGCTAAAATCACCAACGGCTATCGCCTGAAGGCGCGGCACGTGATCCACACCGTCGGGCCCGTCTGGAATGGCGGTACGGCCGATCAACCCGAGTTGCTGGCGCGCTGCTATCGCAACAGTCTGGCGCTGGCGCACAAGCACGGCCTCAAGAGCATCGCCTTTCCCGCTATTTCGACCGGCATCTATGGCTATCCGAAAGAACCTGCGGCGGAGATCGCGGTGCGCGAGGTGAAGGCCCGTGCAGGAGCGCTCGATCGTGTGATCTTCTGCTGCTTCGATAAGGCGACAGCCGAACTCTATCGCGGGGTCATTGCCCGAACCGCTTAGCGGTCTTCAGGTAATCGAGTTCCTCGGGCGTGGAGGTCCGGCCCAGCACCTCGTTGCGGTGCGGGAAGCGGCCATACTTCGCCACGATGTCGCGATGCTCTGTTGCGAACTTGTCGTTGTCGGCGTTGCCCATCGCCTGGAACAGCGTGCAGCACAGTTCCTGGTCGCCGAGCTCCTCGCTGTGCTGGAACGGCATGTAGAAGAAGAGCCGCACGTCGTGCGGGAAGGCCGCCGGATAGAATCGTGCCAGCGCGATGCGGGCGATCGAGCGGGCTTTGGCGTCGGTGGCGAAAGCCCTGGCAGTCTTGCGGTGGATGTTGCGCGAGAACTGGTCGCAGAGAAGGATCAGCGCCAGCGCACCGTCGGGCGAATTGGCCCAGGCGTCGAGCTCGCCCGCGGCAGCCTTGTCGAGCAGGTTGGCGAACCTCGCCGTGATCTCGGCGTCGAGCTCGGGCGTGCTGTTCCACCACAGCTCGCGCTTCCTGCCGTAGCCGGAATCGCCCAGTGGCAGCAGCCAGAAATCGAGGATATCGCGGATCGACGCGGTGTCGCTCACGGCATGTCCTTCTTGCCGTAGACCAGCCGCACGCCGGCCTCGGCCGGAATTGGCGGCATGGTGGCATCCCACTGCTGCCAAGCCGCGCGCATCGCGGCGAGGCGCTCGGGATGGCGCTTGCCGAGGTTGGCGCGCTCGCGCTCGTCGGCCACCACGTCGAACAGATACTCGTGCTCGTCGACGTTGAGATATTTCCAGGACCCCGAGAGCATGGCACGCTGCTCGTGATGCTTCATGCGCCAGAACAGCGGCCGGTCGGCGATGGCGCCGGGCTGGGCGAGCTGCTTCACCAGCGAGAGCCCGTCGCTCGGATAGTCGGGATGGGCCGACGTCCCGGCGGCCTCTAAGAAGGTCGGCACCCAGTCCATGGTGATGGCGAGCTGGTCGGTGGTGGTGCCGGCAGGCGTGCGCGCCGGCCAGCGCACCACGTAGGGCACGCGGATGCCGCCTTCCATCAGGTCCATCTTGCCGCCGACCAGCGGCCAGTTGTCGGAGAAGCGCTCGCCGCCATTGTCGCTGGTGAAGACCACGATCGTGTCGCGCGCGAGGTTCTTGTCGTCGAGCGCCGCCAATACCTTGCCGATGCCCTCGTCCATGTGATGGATCATGTGCCGGTAGGCATAGATGTTGCCGCCGTCGAGGTGATAGATCGGGTTGCCTTTGCCGAAGGTCTTGGCAAGCTCGCCGTCGTTGCGCGTCTCCCACGGCCAGTGCGGCGCGGTGTAGTGCAGGCTGAGCAGGAACGGCTGCTTCTTCTCCGCGCACCGTCCGACGAACTCGACGGCGCGCGTCGACAATAGATCGGTGAGATAGCCGTCGCGGTTCACCTCGCTGCCGTTCTCGAACAGGTCGTGCACGCCGAAACTGTCCTGGTGCGTGAAATAGTCGACGCCGCCGGAGAGCGGACCGAAGTGCTCGTCGTAGCCGCTGGCCTGCGGGCTGAAATGCGGCGGGAAGCCCAGATGCCACTTGCCGACCAGGGCCGTGCGATAGCCCGCCTCCTTGAGGCGCGACGGCAGGGTCGGATGATCGGGCGGCAGGCCGATCACCTTGTCGCCGCGCATGGCGCTGCCGATCGGTTCCTCGGCGGCGCCGCGGATGCGGTACTGGTAGCGCCCGGTCGCGAGCGCGAAGCGCGTCGGTGAGCAGACCGCCGAGTTGGCGTAACCGCGCGTGAAGCGCAGGCCCTGGCTAGCCATGCGGTCGATGTTGGGCGAGACGGGCGCGCGGCCGCCGTAGCAGCCGAGATCGGCGTAGCCAAGATCGTCGGCCAGGATGAAGATGAAGTTTACAGGCATGCTTGAGGGTGGCGCGCCTTGTGGTGAAGCGCAACAGGGAGAAGACGTTGGTCGCTGTTCTCGATCTCAATGCCGAGCTTGCCAGGCTCACGCAGTTCGCGCGCACACCCACCAGTCCGGAAAGCGAGCGCCGCAAGGGTCTGGCGCATCTCGCGCCCTATCGCGACGGCGGCATCTTCACCAGCAAGTTCAGCGGGACAGGGGGATGGGAGCGCCATCCGGCCGGCGACGAGATCGTGTATGTCCTCGAGGGGGCGACGATGTTGCGCTCGATCACCGATGCGGGCCCACAGGCGCAGGAGCTTCGCGCAGGTATGATGGTGGTCGTCCCGCAGAGTGTCTGGCACCGCTTCGAGTTCAGCGGCCGGCGTCACGCTGATGTCCGTCACGCCGCTGCCGACCGATCATCCGGCAGTCGATGTCGACGATCCGCGTTAGGGCTGCGCCAGCATGTTCACGCGCTTGAGGTTGGCGCGCTCGATCCTGTCCTGCTCGCGGGCGGCCTTGTCGTAGGCTGCCGTGTCGAGATAGAGCGTCGGCATGTTGAAGGTCGCCATCACCGCCTGCGTGGCCGGATCGTACAGCGCGTCCTTCATGGCATCGTGGATTTTCTTCACGACCGCCGGGTCCATGCCGCGCGGACCGCACACGCCGTAGGGCGAGTTCACCACCAGATCGATGCCGGCCTCCTGCAGGGTGCGGACATCGGGGAACAGCGGCAGGCGCCTCGATCCCCAGACGACCAGCAGCCGGAACTTGCCGCTCTGCACCAGCGGGATCCAGCCGCTGGCATCGGCGATCGCATCGATCTGGCTGCCGAGCAGGCCGTTGTAGAGATCGCTGCCGCCTTTGTAGGGCACGTGCGTCAGCTCGAGGCCGAGGCGCTGCTGGAGGTCGACCATCACCAGGTTCTGGATCGAGGCCTGGCCGAAGGTCCCGTAGGTCAGCTTGCCCGGCCTGGCCCTGGCGTCAGCCACGAACTCCTCGAAGGTCTTCCACGGGCTGTCGGCGCGCACGACGATGCCGTGCACCGAGCCCGAGAGCTGGATGATGTAGGTGAAATCCGTCAGCGGATCGTAGGCCGGCTTGTCGGCCATCAGCGCGGCGCGGAACGATCCGGTGTGGATCTGGCCCAGGGTATAGCCGTCGGGCCTTGCGTCCTTGAGGGCGACGCCGCTCAACGACGCATTGGCGCCGGGCTTGTTGTCGGGGACCATCGTCTGGCCCAGCCGCTTGCCCGTCTGGTCGGCGATCGTGCGCAGGAAGGCGTCGGCGGAGGCGCCCGGCGGCCACGGGATCACCAGCCGGATCGGATGGTTGGGATAGTCGGCCTGCGCGCGGGCGACGGAAGAGGTGCCGATTGCCGGCGCGGCCAAGGGCAAGGCAGCAAGAGCGGACAGCAACACCGTCCGGCGGGGCAGCGGGTGCATGGCTACGCGTCGAGTTCCGCAGCTGCAATCAGCCACGGCTCGTTCTTCGCCGACTCGACCCATTCCTTCATCGCAGGATAGGTCATGACCGCCGCGCAGTAGGCTTCGGCGTCCTTGTCGAGCGGCACGCCGAAGGTGCGAAAGCGGGTCACCACGGGGGCGAACATCGCATCCGCCGCGCCGATCGCGCCGAACAGGAAGCCGTCGTCCTTGGGGGCGGCACCCGCGAAGCGCTTGCGGCAGTCGCGCCACAGGCCGGTGATGCGCTCGACGTCGGCGCGCACGCCCGGCGTCATGCCCTTGCCGGGATAGGAGGAGCGGACGTTCATCGGCATGTTGGTGCGCAGATCGGCAAACCCGGCATGCATCTCGGCGGAGACCGAGCGGGCATGGGCGCGGGCGGCGGCCGCCGCCGGCCACAGGCCGGCCTCGGGCTTCAGATCGTTGAGATATTCGGCGATCGCCAGCGACTCCCAGACCGCAAGGCCGCGATGCACCAGCACCGGCACCTTGCCCGAGGGCGAGTGCTTGCGGATCGTGGCCGGCGTGTCGGCGAAGTCGAGAGGCACCATTATTTCCTCGAACTCGACGCCCGCGATCCTGGCCATCAGCCAGCCGCGCAGCGACCACGACGAATAATTCTTGTTGCCGATCACCAGAGTGAAATCGGCCATGCGTCCCCCTCAATACTGTGAGCCTTGCCAGCACGGCACTTTGCCCGGCAATCTCGACCCTTGCACTATCGTTTGGTGAGCCTGTCCATGTCGTTGCCCTTTGTCGACCGTTCTTCCGCTGCGCTGCCGGTGCAGTTTGTACTGCAGCCGAAATGGCGAGCCTGGCTCCGGGAACAGGGCGCGGCGCGGCGCGGCTGGATCGAGTCAACTGGTGCCAGCGGCCGAGCCGGCGATCTCGTCCTGCTGCCCGGCCGCGAAGGCAAGGCGGCGGGCGCCGTGCTGGTGCTCTCGGCCAAGCCCGACCTGTGGGACTTCGGAGCGCTCGGTACGCGGCTGCCCGCCGGCACCTGGAAGCTCGCCGACACCGCACCGGTCTCGCCGACCGACGCCGCGGTGGCGATCGGCCTCGGCCTCTGGAAGTTCGAACGCTACAAGGCCAAGAAGGCGCGGCCGGCGGCTAAGTTCCTGTGGCCGGCCGGCGCCGACAAGGAGCGCGCCACGGCGACGATCGAGGCGATCTCGATGGCGCGCGATCTCATCACCACGCCGTCGTCCGACATGGGACCGGCCGAGCTGGCCGCTGCCGCACAAGAGATGGCGAAGAAGTTCAAGGCGAAGATCACTGTCATCGTGGGCGACGATCTCCTGAAGAAGAATTACCCGACGATCCATGCCGTGGGCCGCGCCAGCACGCGCGCGCCGCGGCTGATCGACCTCACCTGGGGCAAGGAGAGCGATCCCAAGGTGACCCTGGTCGGCAAGGGCGTCTGCTTCGACACCGGTGGCCTCGATCTCAAGCCCGCGGGCGGCATGCTCAACATGAAGAAGGACATGGCGGGTGCGGCGACCGTGATGGCCGTCGCGGCGATGGTGATGGCAGCCAAGTTGCCGGTCCGCCTGCGGCTGCTCGTGCCCGCGGTCGAGAACAGCGTCTCGGGCAACGCCTTCCGTCCGCTCGACGTGATCACCACGCGCCAGGGCATCACGGTCGAGATCGGCAACACCGACGCCGAGGGCCGCCTGATCCTGTGCGACGCGCTGAGCGAGGGCGCCTCGGAGAAGCCCAGCATGATGGTCGACTGCGCCACGCTCACGGGCGCCGCACGCGTGTCGCTGGGCACCGACCTGCCGGCGCTGTTCTGCAACGACGATGCGCTGGCCGACGGCCTGCTGCAGACCGGGATCGAGATCGCCGATCCGATGTGGCGCATGCCGCTCTACCGGCCTTATCGCCGCCTGATCGACAGCAAGGTGGCCGACATCAACAATGTCTCGACGACGGCGTTCGGCGGCGCGATCATCGCCGCCCTCTACCTGCAGGAGTTCGTGCCCGACGACGTGCCGTGGGCGCATCTCGACATGATGGCCTGGAACAATTCCACGCGGCCCGGCCGCCCCGAGGGCGGCGAGGCGCAGGCCGCCCGTGCTATCTTTACGACCATCGAAAAGAGGGTGACCCGATGAACACGACGACTCTCGAAAAGACCTACACGCTCGAAGCACTCGCCAGCGACATCAAGGCGGCGCTCAAGGCCGACCCCGGCCGCGGCGGCAAGGAAGCCGTCTGCAAGCTCGTCTCGAAGGTGCTGCTCGACAAGACGTTCGTGGCGAAGCACCTGACGCCCGAGCAGTGCAAGCCGCGCAAAGTGCTCTACGAAGATGCCGAAACCGGCTTCTGCATCTGCGGCCACGTCTACATGAAGCCCGCCAAGGGCGAACCGCACGACCACGGCTCGAGCTGGGCGATCTACGGCCTGGCCGAAGGCGACACCGAGATGGTCGACTGGGAGATCGTGAAGAAGGCGGAAGGCGACCAGCCGAACCTGGTGAAGCCGGTCAGGAGCTACACGCTGAAGCCCGGCGACTCGCACTTCTACGATGTCGGCGACGTGCACTCGCCCAACCGCGAGACCGTCACCAAGCTCGTCCGCATCGAAGGATCCAACCTCGACCGCATCAAACGCTCGCATATCAAGGCGGCGTGAAGGCGGCAGCGATACTGGCCTGCGTCCTGCTGGGCGCGGGCGGCGTTTGTGGCGATGCCGCCGCCGACGACAGTGCGGAGCGCTGGCATGGCCCGTTCGGCGGGCCAGTTCAACGCCCAGTTCACGGTCGCCTCGGATTACGCCTATTCCGGCATCTCCAACAGCCAGCTGCAGCCGGTGTTCCAGATGGGTCTGGACTACAAGACGCCGGACCTGATCGACGCCTTTCCGCTGTATCTCTATGCAACAGGGTTCGGCAGCAACATCAGTTTCCCGGCAACCGGGACGGGTGTGGAAATGGACGCCGGCGGCGGCCTCAAGGTCAAGCTGCTCGACAGGAAACTCGCCTTCGACCTGGGCTACGTGCGCACCTCCTACCCCGGCGTGCCCGCGAGCTTCGCCTACGATTACGGCGAGATCGGCCTGAACGTGGGCTACGACTTCGGCGTCGCCGAGCTGAACGGTCGCCTGCGTTTCAGCCCCGACGCCTTCGGCAATTCGGGCAACAGCTGGAACAAGCGCGCGCTCCTGTCGGTGCCGCTCGATTTCCTCAAATCAGATACTTTTTCCTTCAGGACCTACGGCTCGCTCGGCAATTTCTGGGTCGAGCGCTTCCAGTCGTACGGCCTGCCGAGCCAGGATTACTGGTACTGGCAGATCGGCCTGGTGATCTCGGCCTGGGGCCTCGATGCGACCGTTGCCTACACCGACACCAGCATCGAGCCCACCGGCTGCGGCAACACCCACAACTGCGCCCCCCGCGCCTTCGTCAGCGTCACCAAGACGTTCTAGCGGCCGACCATCGAGGAGGCGGCGGCCAAAGGCCTACCCTCGATTCGGTCCGAGCTCCGCCCTTCCTTGTCGATCACGCCGTCCAGAGTGCGATCTGGCTGTCGACGAATTCTCCTTGTAGTCGGCGGGCGACATCCAGTCGGCGTAGCCGGCCATGGTCTTGAAGCGTTCGAGCGTGTCGGGCATCGCCAGCCACTTCTTCATCTCGACGTTCAGCAACTTCACGACCGGCGCCGGCGTGCCGGCGGGGCGAAGACGCCGAACCAGGCGGACACATCGAATGGTGCGAGCTCCGGCACGGTCTCGCGGATCGGCATCCGGTCCGGCACCATCGGGTTGCGCGCCGCCGAAGGATGGCGAGCGCGCGCAGTTTGCCCGCGCGCATGAACTCGACGCTCGAGGTGAGGTTATCGAAGAAGGAGCTGGTCACGCCGGCGATCAGGCCGTTGACGCCGGCGTCGCGCCGCGATAGGGCACATGCGTCGGCCTTGGTGCCGGTCCGCTGCAGGAACCACGCGCCGCCACGGTGCGGCGACTGGCCGGAGCCGGAGGAGGCGTAGGTCCTTGCCGTCCTGGGCCTGCAGCCAGCCGACGAACTCGGGACGTGCTTGGCCGGCACCGAGTGCTGCACAGTTCGCTGGGCGCGGCCATGATGTCGGCCATCCGGCGATCACGGCTCTCCGGCCTGTAGCCATGTGGCGGTAGAGCGAGTTGGCATCGACTGCGGGCCGATGTTGCCCAGCAGCACCGGCCTCGGCCGTCGGGCGTGGCCTGGCCACCTCGGCGCTGCCGATCACGCCGCCCGCGCTCGACTTGCTGTCGACCACGACGGACTGTGCCGCCAGGCCGGGTGCAGGTATTCGGCCGAAGCAGGGGGCGACCAGTCGGTGGTCACCGCCGGGCGCCGCGGCATGACGACGCCGACTGGCCTGGCCGGGCCGCCAGGCGTCTGCGGCGGCAGGCCGGCTGGGCCAGGCCGCACGCCGGGGCAGGGCAAGTCGCCGCAGGAAGGCGCGGCGGGTGAGGCGAGTCACGGGCTCCCTCCAGCCTTGACGCGAACGGTGCCGCGGGACCCGTTGCCGCACTGGCAAAATCGCCACATTTCCCGTATCTATTGGGGGCGTGGAGACCCTGTCCCCCCGACATCTTGGGCCCGCGCCAAGGAGGATATATGTGAAGAGACGCAGTTTCGTCTCCGGGAGCGCCGCCGTGGCCGCTGCCAGCCTGGTTTCGCCGGCTTTCGCCGCCGCCAGCATCAAGCCCATCAGCTGGGACGTCACCCCGCCGACCGACAGCCGCGACAATTTCATCGCCTGGGGCAGGACCCGCGGCGAGGATCCGGTGTTCCTCGGCGAGCGCTGGGATCGCTTCCAGGCGCTGGTCAAGAACAAGGACGTCTGGGGCGCGCCCACCATCCGCGCCTTCCTGCTGACACCGCGCGAGGAATTCGCCTCGGTCAATCCTGCCATTCACAAGCGCGCCTACGAGCACGCCTTCCTCGACATCGGCTACGGCGTCACCATGTCGGGCCCGCATCTGCAGGCTCGCATGACCAACGTGCTCGACATCCAGCGCACCGACAAGGTGCTCGAGATCGGCACCGGCTCGGGCTGCCAGTCGGGCTACATCGCCAACCTCACCGAGAATTCCTACACCATCGAGATCATCAAGCCGTTGGCCGACCGCACGCGCGGTGTCTACGACAAGGCGATCGAGAAGGGCTACACCGAGTTCCAGCACATCCACACCAAGCAGGCCGACGGCTACTACGGCTGGGAAGAGGCCGGTCCCTTCGACAAGATCATCGTGACCTGCGGCATCGACCATGTGCCGCCGCCGCTCTTGCAGCAGCTGAAGTCGGGCGGCGTGATGGTGATCCCGGTCGGTCCGCCGGGCGCGCAGCGCGTCATCAAGATCGCCAAGACGCAGGGCGCCGACGGCTCGATCACGACGCAGCCGCGAAGACATCTACGGCGGCAAGATCGTGCCGTTCGTGCCCTTCACCAAGCTCGAAGGCGACAAGATCGTCGGCAGCCACAACCGCTGAGCTGCGGCAACGCAGTGCGGGTGTCCATGCTTCGAGACGCTCGCTCCTCAGCATGAGGTCTTGCGTAAAAAGACAACCTCACCCTGAGGAGGCCCGCAGGGCCGTCTCGAAGGGTGGGCCGCGGACGCGGTGCCTGAAGGAGTTTCTCCCTTGACCCTCTCCGTCGATCTCGACGATCGGCCGCCGCTCACCTTCTACCTGTCGGTCGGGCTGGTGGCCGGCAGCATCATCGCGCTGCAGATCGGCATCATGCGCGTCTTCTCGGTCGGCAGCTGGTCGCACTTCGGCTCGCTGGTCGTCAGCCTCGCCATGTTCGGCTTCGGCCTCACCTCGGCGGTGATGTGCGTCGGCAAGAGCTGGTTCGAAGCGCGCTGGCTGGGCTCGGTGAAGGCGGCGCTGCTCGCCTTCGGGCCGCTGATGGTGGTCTGCAATCTCGCCGCCCAGCAGGTGCCGTTCAACGCGATCTTCCTGATCTCCGACCCGATGCAGAAGTGGCGGCTGCTCGCCAACTTCGTGCTCTACTTCCTGCCGTTCCTGGCGGGCGCCCTCTATCTCGGCGTCGTCTTCCTCAAGGCCAAGCGCACCTTCAACCGCGTCTACTTCGCCGACATGGTGGGCTCGGGCCTGTGCGGCCTCTCCGTGCTGCTGGCGCTCTACGTCTTCAAGCCCGACAACATCATCATGGCGCCGCTGCTGCTGTGGTTGGCGGGCGGCGTGCTGTGGTTCGTCTCGATGGGCGACCGCCGCGGCACGGCCGCGATCGTCGTCGTGGCGATCCTGTCGGCTGCCGTGCACTACGTGGCGCCGGAGGTGCTGGGCATCCCCAAGCTCGCGGTGTCCGACTACAAGGGCGTGTCCTACGCGCGCAAATTCCCCGACAACAAGCGGGTCTACGAGCGCGCCTCGCCGTTCGGCTACATGGAGATGTACTCGAGCTCGTACCTCCACTTCGCGCCGGGCCTGTCCGACAATGCCGCCTTCAACCTCAAGAAGTTTCCCGAGAACGCCTATCTCGGCCTCTACATCGATTCCGATGGCCCCTCGGGCGTCATCAAGGACCTGAGCGAGGAAGAGGTCGCCTATTTCCGCTATCTGCCGATGTACTACCCGTACGTCCTGAAGAAGAACCCGGAGACGTTCGTCGTCCAGTTCGGCGGCGGCATCTCGACCGAGGTGGCGCTGAAGGAAGGCTCGAAGCACGTCACCGTCGCCGAGGGCAATCCCGCGATCCTGACGGCCTTCCGCGAGGACAAGGACCTGCGCGCCTTCACCGGCGACATCCTGAACAATCCGAAAGTCTCGGTGATCGACTACGACGGCCGCCTCTACATGGCGCACACGAAGAACCGCTACGACGTGGTCGATCTCTCGCTGGCGGACTCCGCGGGCCTGTCGCAGCCCGGCGGCTTCGCGATCATGGAGAAGTACGCCTACACGCAGGAGGCGATGGCCGCCTACATGCGCGCCCTCAAGCCGGGCGGCATCCTGTCGGTCACCCTGTGGAACAAGGAAGAGCCGCCCAAGTCGATCCTGAAGCTCTACGCCACCATGGCCGCCGCCGCGCGCGAGCTCGGCCCCGACATCAAGAACAAGTTCTATGTCGCCTCGGCCTATCTCTCGACCACGACGGTGCTCTACAAGCAGGACGGTTTCACCACCGCGGAAATCGCCAAGCTCAACGAGCACACCAGGGCGATGTCGTTCGACGAGATCTACTATCCCGGCATCACCATCGATACCGCGCCACTGAAGCAGATCCTGCGGATTACCACGACCAGTTCTTCGCCGCCGGGCCCGCCGCAGATCCGACCGCGCCGTCGGAGAAGGCCGGCAAGGAAGAGGAGCCCAACGATCCGCCGCCGCCCGGTGCTCCCACTGGTGCTCCCGGTGCAACGGCCGGCACCGGCACCACGCCCGCCGCTGCTCTCGTCCCGACGACGACCTTGAGCCGTATCGCCTGGCACACGCTGGTCAACGGCGGTTGGCAGCAGCTCGCGGACGAATACGTCTTCGACACGCGCCTGCTCACCAATCACCAGCCGTACTTCGCCGCCTACATCAAGGTGAAGGATCTGCTCGCCTTCACCGACCGTCTCGAACTCGGTGCAGGACGAGTGGGGCTATCTGCTCTTGTGGGCGACGCTCGGCATTGCCACGCTCTTCGCCGCGACCCTCGTGCTGTTTCCGTTGATCTTCGGCTGGCGCACGATCTTCAGCCGCTATCCCGGCAAGGCGGGCACGATGCTCTACTTCCTCTGCCTGGGGCTGGGCTACATCATCATCGAAGTCGGCATGATCGCCCACTTCGTGCTGGCGCTCAGCAACGCCACTGTCTCGGCCTCGGTGCTGATCACCGGCATGCTGGTCTTCTCGGGGCTGGGCAGCTTCGCCTCGGAGCGTTTCCTGCCGACCGCGCGCACGACGATGCCCAAGATCTTCCTCGCCATATTCGCGATCCTGGTCTGCTACGCTTTCTTCATCGACTACGCGCTCGACTGGATCGGCGCACTGCCCTACGTGCTGCGCATCGTGCTTTGCCTCGCGCTGCTGGCGCCGCCGGCCTTCCTGATGGGCTTCCCGATGCCGACCGGCATGACCACGCTCGGGCGGCTGGGCAAGGATCACATGTTCCTGTGGGCGTGGGGCGTGAACGGCTGCTTCTCGGTGATCGGTGCGGCGCTGGTGCCGATCGTGGCCACCAGCTTCGGCCTGCCCGCCGTCGTGCTGCTGGGCGCCTTCGCCTATCTCGTGGCGCTTCCTGCCTTCTTCTCCGTGCTGAAGCCGCTCCCCACGGCTGCGATCGGGAGCGAGCGGCTCGCCGTCGCGTGAAGCGGCGGGCGCTGCTGGCATCGGCGGCACTCCTGATGGCTGCTCCCGCGCGCGCCAAGACGGTCAAGCAGGCGAAGAAGCCCGCGCCCGCTCCGGCGAGGCCTGCCGGCGTGCAGCCCCTCAAGGAAGCGAAGACCCAGCTCATCGCTTTCGACGCCTCGGTCTTTCCCTATGCCGGGACCGTGCCCGAGGCCAACAAGCCGTTCCTCGACCTGCGCCAGGGCAAGCGGCGCGGCCACACCACGGCGCGCGGTGACGTCTACTGGGAAGACCCGACCTACCAGGACCGCCGCTCGCTGCTTTATCTCCCGGCCGGCTACACGGCGGCGCTGCCCGGACTGATCGTGCTGTTCCTGCACGGCCAAGGCGCCACGCTCGAACGCGACGTGCTCGCGCGCCAGGGCATAGCGCGCCAGGTGGGCGAGTCGGGCCAGAACGTGGCGCTGGTGGCGCCGCAACTGGCGCTCGATGCGCTCGATTCGAGCGCCGGCAATTTCTGGCGTCCCGGTCATTTCGCGCGCTACATCGACGAGGCGGCGGAGCGGCTGATGCGGCTCTATGGCGACCGGCGCGCCGGCCCGCACTTCAACGCCGCGCCGGTCGTGCTGGTGGGCTATAGCGGCGGCTACCTGTCGGCGGCCTATGCTCTCGCGCGCGGCGGTGCCACCTACCGGGTCAAGGGCGTGATCCTGATGGACGCGCTCTATGGCGAGGAGGAGAAGTTCGCCGCCTGGGTGGCGACGCGCCGCCAGACCGGCTTCCTGCTGAGCGCCTTCACCGATTCGACGCGCGAGGAGAACGCCACCTTGGCCGCGCTGCTGGCGAAGAAGCGCATCGCCCATGCCGACGCGCTGCCACGCAACCTGTCGCCCGGGACCATGACCTTCCTGTCGTGCGGCGGGCTGGAGATGCATGGCGATTTCATGACAAAGGCCTGGGGTCCCGATCCGCTGGCCCAGGCGCTGGCCATGATTCCCGGATACCCGCAGACGGTTCGTGCTAAAAAGACGTCATGAGCGATCCACTGCGCCAGCAACTCCTCGACGTCTATGCCGGCCGTGCCACACGCCGCTACGGCCTGAGCGCGGTCAACCAGCTCCAGCATGCGCTGCAGGCCGCGGCGCAGGCCGAGGCGGACGGTTGCACACCCGCCACGGTGCTGGCCTCGCTGCTCCACGACGTCGGCCACATGATCCACGAACTGGGCGAGGATCCCGCTGGCCGCGGCATCGACGATGTGCATGAAGAGCTGGGTGCCGCCTGGCTCGCCAAACACTTCACGCCGGACGTCGTCGAGCCGGTGCGCCTGCACGTCGCCGCCAAGCGCTATCTCTGCGCCACCGAGTCGGATTATTTCGGCAAGCTCTCGGCAGACAGCGTGCGCAGCCTCGAGCTGCAGGGCGGGCTGATGTCGGCGGGCGAGGTCGAGGCCTTCCGCAAGCGGCCCTTTTACGTCGAGGCCGTGCGGCTCCGTCGCTACGACGAGGGCGCCAAGGATCCGCACGCCGCCACCGCCGACTTCGACCATTTCCTGCGCCACGTCGAACGCTGCCGCCTGCCGTCATGATTTCTCGCGCCGACGTCGAAGCGGCCTGGGCCCGCATCAAGAACCATGTCCGCCGCACGCCGGTGATCGAGCTCGCGGCCGGCTCCCTCGGTGTCGCCGGCCCGCTCGCCGTCAAGCTCGAGCAGCTTCAGGTGAGCGGCACCTTCAAGGGACGCGGCGCTCATCACAAGCTGCTGACCTCTACCGTACCGGCATCCGGCGTGATCGCGGCCTCCGGCGGCAACCATGGCGCCGCCGTGGCCTATGCCGCGAGGGCACTCGGTCACAAGGCCGAGATCTTCGTGCCGACCATCGCCAGCCCCGCCAAGGTCGCGCGTCTCAAGAGCTACGGCGCAACCGTCACCCAGGTCGGCACGCTCTATGTCGAAGCGCGCACCGCCTCGGAGAAACGCGCCGCCGAGACCGGCGCGCTCACCGTGCATGCCTATGAAGATCCGGGCGTCTTCGCGGGCGCGGGCAGCGTCGCGCTCGAGTTCGCCGAGCAATCGACGTTCGACACCTTGCTGGTCGCCGTCGGTGGCGGCGGCCTGATCGCGGGCTGCGCCGCTGCCCTTGGTGGGACCACGAAGATCGTGGCGATCGAGACCGAAGGCACGCCGACATTGTTCGAGGCCCGCAAGGCCGGCAAGCCGGTGCAGGTCGCGATCTCCGGCGTCGCCGCGGACGCATTGGGCGCCAGCCTGATCGGCACGCCCAACTTCGAGTTGGCGCAGAAGTACGTGGCCGACGCGCTGCTGGTGACCGACGATGCCGTACGCGCCGCACAACGCGCGCTGTGGGACGAGCTGCGCGTGATCGCCGAGCCCTCCGGCGCCACCTCGCTCGCGGCCCTGATGTCCGGTGTCTACAAGCCCGCCAAGGGCGAGCGGGTCGGCATCCTGATCTGCGGCGCCAACACCGAGCTCTCCGCGATCCCGCAATAAGAACTCGCCTACTCGATCGTCTCGGTGATTGTTACTCAATCACCTCGTCGGCGCGTTGCAGCAGCGCCGGTGGAACGGTGATGCCGAGCTGGGCCGCGAGCTTCAGGTTCAGCGCGAGCTTCACCACCGTGGGCTGCTCGATCGGCATGTCGCTGGGCCTGGTGCCGCGCAGCAGCTTGAGGGCCTGACGGCCGCGCTGCCGGAACATTTCCAGGAGGCTCGGACCATACGCGGCCAGCGCGCCTTCCCGGACGCCTTCCGACCATTGGTACATCGTTGCAAGGCCTAGCGCGGTCGCCGTGTCGAAGACTTTCGGTCGCATCGCAAACAGGATCGCGCCGCCCAGGATGTTGAGGGCGGTGACGCCGTCCGCCTTGGCCTTCTTCAGCGCGGGCTCGATGTCGTCGGGCTTCGAGATCGGCAGCACCGACATGTCGACCCCGCTTTCCCGGGCGCGCGCCTGCAGCAGGGCGACCTTGGTGTTGGTGCCATCCGTCAGCATCGCCATCTTCTTCGCTCGCGGGAAAAGCTCGATCAGCAATTCCTGGCGCTTGCCGTCGAGGTCGGCGGAGAGGAAGCTCATGCCGGTCGTGTTGCCACGCCGGTTGGCAAGCGACTCCACAAGCCCGTCGCCGACCATGTCGTCGGCGACGGCGAGGATTGGGATCGTCTTTGTGGCCGCCTGTGCCGCCCGTGTGGCGACCGGGCCGGCGGTCAGGAGCAGATCGGCCTTGTCCTCGGCAATCTGGCGCGCAGCTTCAATCATCTGGTCGGGGCGCAGGCCCTCGCCGCGTGCGTCCACGGTGAGATTTTTGCCCAGGATGAACCCGTTGTTCTTCAGTTCGTCCAGCACCGTGACAACGGTAGGGTCGGATAGGGGTGCCGCCATCACCCAGCCGATGCGATACATGCGGCCGGCCGTCTGCGCGCGCGCGGCTGCGGACAGAAAAGGCGCGACGGCGATGGACGCCACGATCTCGCGCCGCTTCATTTGAGCTTGTCCTTGGGCTTCGGCTCCGGCGGCAGGTTGTCGCGCATGCGGTCGACGCTGTAGAGCGAGGGCGGCCACAGGGTCTGGTGCAGGCGGTCGCGCCGCAGGTAGTCGGCGATGGCCACGATCTGCTCGTCGCTCAGCACATTGCGGAACGGCGGCATCAGCGGGCCCGGCGCGTCGGTCGGGTTGTTGCCGACGCCGTCGAGCACGGCCAGCACGAAATTGTTCGGCCGCGGATACCAGACCGCGGAGTTCAGCATCAGCTCCATGCGGGTGGCGAGCGGCGTGCTGCTGCCGTCGTCATGGCAGCCCGCGCAGGCCGCGTAGTAGAGCTGCCGCCCGCGGTCGTTGGGCGCGCCGGTCTCGCGATCGCGCGAGCGGGCGAGCACTTCCGCCGTGAGCGCCTCGGGCCGCGCACTCACCGGACGAATCAGGTCGCCGAAATAGGTGGCGATCGCCTCGATGTCCGCATCGGGCAACGCCGCGAGGCTCTGCACCACCGGACCCATCGGTCCCAGCGCGCGGCCGTGCACCGTCGTGTTGCCGCGCAGGAAACCCGCCAGCTCGTCGCGGGTCCAGCGCTGCGGCGAGAAACTGTAATGTAGCGGCCACGCCCACCAGTCGTTCTCGATCCGCCCGCCGTAGTAGGGATGGCCGACCGACTCCGCGCCCAGGATGTTGCGCGGCGTATGGCAGGCGGCGCAATGCGCCAGGGCCTCGGAGAGATAGGCGCCGCGGTTCCATTCGGCGCTCTTCTGCGGGTCGAGCCGGAAGGGCTCGGGCCTGAAGTAGAGGATCTTCCAGCCGGCCTGCAGGGCACGGACATTGAGCGGGAAGGGCACGGTGTTGGCTGGCGCCTTCGCCTTCACCGGCGGTACCGTCATCAGATAGGCGTAGAGGGCTGCGATATCGTCGTCGGTCAGCAGGGCGAAGTGCGTGTATGGAAAGGCCGGAAACAGGTGCTTGCCGTTGCGCGCCACGCCCTCGCGCAGCGCCCGCGTGAAGGCGGCGAGCGACCAGGTGCCGATGCCGGTCTCGCGGTCGGGTGTGATGTTGGTGGTGTGGACGGTGCCGAAGGGCGTCACCATCGGATAGCCGCCGGCAAACGGCGCCCCACCTGCCGCGGTGTGGCAGGTGGCGCAGTTGCCGCCGCTCGCCAGCATCTTGCCCTTGGCCACCAGCTCGGGCGCGAAGGACTGCGGCGACGGCGGCTCGATCGGCGCGATCGCCGGCCGCCACGCGATCGCGGCATAGGCCAGCACGCCCACGGCGACGACGCAGAGCAATCCGATGAGCGGCCGTTTCGACACGCTTGCGCTCCTTTGTCCGGACTAGCCCGCGAGCGTGGAGTAGGTCGCCCGCCCGACCGCGACCAGCGCTTTCTGGTCGTTGAACACGTCGACATCGACCAGCCCGACGCTCTTGCCGTTGCGGCGCACTGTGGCGGTGGTGGTGAGCGACGTCTTGATCGAGGGCCTGAGATAGTCGACGCGGAAGTTGATGGTCGGCAGTGGACGGCGGAGCGCCATGATCAGCGCATAGTCGCCCACCGTGTCGATGATCGCCGCGATCGGCCCGCCATGCCACATGCCGGTGCCCGGCCCGCGCTCGAACTCCGGGCGGAAGGCGCAGCTCATGGTCACCGTCTCGCGGGCGGGATCGGCCTCCGTCACCTTGAGGCCGAGGAAGGCGATGAAGGGGGAGTTGTCGAGATACTTCTGCAGCTCTGCCTTGGTGAGCGGAATAAGGGTGTCGCTCATGGCGCGACCACGATCTTGCCGAACACCTCGCGGTCCTCGATGACCCGCAGCGCCTCGCGCGCCTCCTCGAGCCTGTAGACCTTGTCGACCAGCACCTTGAGCTTGCCGCTCTGCACCAGCTCGAGCAGCTTCTCGATGTCGGTGCGCATCCAGCCGTTGGAGCCCAGGACCTTGAGCTCGAAGGTCCAGATGAAGCGGATGTCCTCCTTGGGGTCGAAGCCCGCGGTGGCGCCGCAGGTCAGCAGGCGCCCGCCGACCTTGAGGATGCGCAGCGACTTCACCCAGGTGTCGCCGCCGGTGTAGTTGACCACGACGTCGAGGCCCTGGTCGGTGCCCGAGCCGCGCCGCGTCGGCTTGCCGTACATCGCATAGGCTTCCTTCACGAAGTCCTTGTCGATGTAGTTGATCGTCTTGTCGGCGCCGAGCTCGGTCAGCCTCCTGGCCTTGGCATCGGTGCCGGCGCAGGCCACGACCTCGCAGCCCGCGAGCTTGGCGAGCTGCAGGCAGCACACGCCGACGCCGCCCGAGGCGCCCAGGATCAGCACCTTCTCGCCCTTCTTGACGCCGCCGTTGGTCACCATCATGCGCAGCGCCGTGCCGTAGGCGACGGGCAAGGCGGCCGCATCGGAGAAGCTCACGCCGTCGGGGATCTTCACCAGCTGGTGCGCGCGCGCCTTGCACAGTTCGGCCAGGCCGCCGTGCACCGTCTCGCCCATCAGGCCGCCCTCGACCCGGTTGATCGGATCGACCAGCACCCTGTCGCCCTTCTTCCAGCCGCTGACGCCGGGACCGACCTCGGCGATCTCGCCCGCGACGTCGAGGCCCATGATCGCGGGCATCGGCACCTTGATGCCGGGCATGCCGCGGCGCGTGAAGACGTCGTGATAGTTGAGCGACGAGGCCTTCACCGCCACGATCACGTCGCCCTCGCCGGGCTTGGGATCGGGGAAGCCAGTCTCGAAGACGAGGCGTTCGGGCGCGCCATGTTCGCGAACGACGGCAGCTTTCATTCTGGAAGTGCTCCTGGTGGGATCTGCTTGGCAAGCACGCGCTTGTCGATCTTGTTGGTGCCGGCGAGCGGCATCTCGTCGACGAAGAAGACGCGGCGCGGATGCTGGTAGGCCGGCGCGTGCGCCAGCGAATAGCTCTTCACCGCCTGCTCGTCGAGCGCGGCGCCCTTTGCCGGCACGACGAAAGCCACCGGCTTGTGGCCTTTCAGCTCGTCCGGCACGGGAAGGACTGCCGCCTGGTCGATGCCGGGATGCCGCTCCAGCATCTTCTCGACCTCGCCGGGGTAGATGTTCTCGCCGCCGCAGACGAACATGTCGTCGACCCGGCCCACGAAATAGAAGAAGCCGTCCGCGTCGCGGCGGAACACGTCGCTGGTGCGGTAATAGCCGTCCGGCGTCATCACCTGGGCGGTCTTGGCGAGCAGCTTGTGATAGTGCGTCATCAGCGCGCCGCACTTCATCTCGAGCTCGCCCTCATCGTCGACTTCCTTTCCGTCGCGCACGAGGCGCAGCTGCACCGCGGGACTGGGATAGCCGGTCGAGATGTCGGGCGTGGGAATTCCTTTGGGATGCGGCCCGAACACGACGGGACCCGCCTCGGTCGTGCCGTAGCCGTTGCCGATCTGGGCCTGGGGAAAGGCCGCGCGGGTCTGGTCGACCAGCGACTGCGTGATCGGGGCGGAGCCCATGCGCACGGCCTCGACGGCGGAGAGGTCGGCCTTGGCCAGCAGCTCCTTCTCGCGCAGCAGCATGGCGATCATGGTCGGCACCGAGGTCAGGAAGGCGACGCGATGCTTGGCGGCCGCCTCGATGTAGCCCCCGGTGGTGAACTGCGGCAGCAGCACGACCGTGTCGCCGTGGCTGAAGGTCGTCTGGCACATCGCCAGCCCGTTCATGTGATAGAGCGGCGCCGCCACCAGCGCACGCTGGCCTTCGGGCACCGGCCGCCGGGGCCGCTGGCTGAGCGCCCACAGGTGCGAATAATGCGACAGCACCACGCCCTTCGGCTGCCCCGTCGAGCCCGAGGTGTAGAGGAACATCGCCGACTCTTCGGGCTTCATGACGAGCGGCGCGAACGGGCCCCCTGTCAAACCGTCGTCGAGCAGGGTCGCGAAATCCCTGTCGAAGGAAATCTTCGGCACGCTGTCGGGCGCCAGGGCGAGGCGCGCATCGTCGCCGATCACCAGCCTGGCATCGCTGTCGCCCACGATGTAGGCCACCGTCTCGGCCGGCAGCTTCCAGTTTACCGGCACCGAGACCAGCCCCGCCTGCATCGTGCCGAGGAAGGTGATGAGGAATTCCGCGCGGTTGGCCGACAGGATCGCCACCCGCTCGCCGCGCCTGAGGCCGCGCTTTTGCAGGCCGCGCGCCAGGGCGCCGGTCAGGCGCCGCAGGTCGCCGTAGCTGTAGCGGCGCTCGCTCCATTGCCGCCTTCGTCGATCAGCGCCAGCGCCGTGTCCGGCACGTCGCGCGACAGCGCGTCGCCCTGGTTGTCGTACTCGAGACCCAGCATGCCTATTCGACGAACTCGAGCAGGGTGTTGATCGCCTGCGCGGCCGGCACGATCAGCCGATCGGCTTTGGCGACCGTGCCGTCGATCCGCCCGGCCTTCATCGCCTGGCCTGCCTTGGCGAGCGAGGTCGTGCGCAAGGTAAGACCCGCCATGTAGGCGGGACGCCCCTCGGCGTCCGGCACGGCCCCGCCAAACTCGGCCTTCAGCGCCGCTTCGGTGACGATGTCGAAACGCGCATTGCCGACGGTCAGCGACTTGCCGCCCTTGATGTCGTGGATCGCGTCGTGGCCGAACATGTTGGCATAGAACTGGGCGCCCTTGGCCGGATCGGGTTCGACGATGATCGCGCGGGCGACGGCGACGCTGCCGTTGGCGTGATGGCGCCACTCGTCGCGCCACACCAGGTCGCGCGTGAAATGATGGCAGTAGTAGACGCGGCCATAGGGCATGTGGCCGGGCTTCATGCGCACCGTGCGGAAGCGGGCATCGCCGGCGCCGCCGGTGTATTTCACCGGCCGGGTGAATTCGACCGGCGGATCGAACGGTGCGCCGACCTTCTGCAGCTCGGCATAGGTCACGGCCGAATCCTCGGAGCCGAACACCAGACCGTTGAGACCAAACGAATAATCGAGGATGTCGAGGCGACCGGACGTTGCGTTCTTCGGCACGCGCGATCAACTCGAGATAGTCGGTGCCGAACATCGCCAGGTGATTCATCGAGCCCAGCGAATGATAGCCGCGCTCGGTCAGGCTGAAGCCCAGCCGGCGATAGACGTCGGCGGCATGGTCCATATCGTCGCGCGCGTTGATGACGACGTGATCGAGTGTGGCTAAAGGTAATGTCATGCAATGCTCCCGTGCGGAGAATGTATGTCCAAAGCGGGCGCCGCCAGCAAGATTCTCTTCTTCTGGCTTACATTTTGCTGCGGTGCAGGCGCGCGGACGTTAGGCTTGCCGCACACCGATTGGGGTTCTCGACATGGCAACGAAATACCGGCCCACGCGCCGCGCCACTTTGGCCGGCCTTTCTGCGGCCGGCCTCTCGGCATTGAATTGACGGTGGCCGCGCTTCCGCGCAGACGCCGAAGAAGGGCGGCACGCTCACCTTCATCCAGAACAACGAGCCGCAGACGCTCGTGGCGCTGACCACGGTGGCGACGCCGGCGCTCACCGTCAGCGCCAAGGTGACCGAAGGCCTGCTCGAGTACGATTTCGACATCAATCCGCGGCCGCTGCTCGCCACCGAGTGGACGATCAGTCCCGACGGCAGGACCTACACGTTCAAGCTCCGGCCCAACGTCAAGTTCCACGACGGCAAGCCGTTCACCTCGGCCGACGTCGCCTATTCGATCGAGCTCCTGAAGACGGTGCATCCGCGCGGCCGCAACACCTTCGCCAACGTGACCGGCGTGAAGACCCCCGACCCGCTGACGGCGGTGATCGAGCTCGGCAAGCCTGCGCCCTATCTCATCAAGGCGCTGACCGCGGCCGAGGCGCCGATGATGCCGCGCCACATCTACGAGGGCACCAATCCCCTCTCCAACCAGAACGGCAACGCACCGATCGGCACCGGCCCCTACAAGTTCAAGGAATGGGTGCGCGGCAGCCACATCGCCTATGTGCGCAATCCCGACTATTGGCAGGCCGGCCTGCCCAACGTCGACACGCTCATCTACAAGACGCTGCCCGACACCGGCGCGCGTTCGATCGCCTTCGAGAACGGATCGGCCGACCTCGGCTATCGCACGCCGGTGGCGCTGTCGGACCTCGATCGCCTGAAGAAGCTGCCGCATCTCGTGTTCGAGACCGACGGCACGAGCTACTCGTACAACGTGTCGTGCTGCCAGTTCAATCTGGACAGCCAGTACTTCAAGGACCTCAAGGTGCGCCAGGCCGTCGCCCACACGATCGACAGGGCGGCGATGATCAGGACCGTGGCCTACGGCTACGGCACGCGAGCGGCGTCGCCGATCGCGCCCGGCCTCAAGGCCTTCCACGATCCCGCCCCAGCCCCTATCCGGTCGACTTCAAGAAGGCCGAGGCGCTGCTCGACGAGGCGGGCTTCCCGCGCGGCGCCAACAAGGTCCGCTTCAAGGTGGCGTTCGACTACAATCCGATCGCCGACGAGGGACGGCGCATCGGCGAATACATGCGCGCCGTGCTCGGCCGGGTCGGCATCACCGTCGAGGTGCGCTCGGCAGGACATCTCCGCCTTCACCAAGCGCATCTACACCGACCGCGACTTCGACTTCACCTACAACGGCCATTCCAACCTGTTCGACCCGACGGTCGGCGTGCAGCGCATCTACTGGTCGAAGAACTTCAAGAAGGGCGTGCCGTTCTCCAACGGCTCGAACTACAACAACCCCAAGGTCGATGCCCTGCTCGAGGGTGCGGCGGTCGAGATCGACCCGGTCAAGCGCAAGGCGATGTTCTTCGAGTTCCAGAAGATCGTGGCCCAGGAGAGCCCGGACATCCCGCTCTATTCGCCGCTCTACCTGACGATCAAGAACAAGCGCGTCCACGACGATTCGCTGACCGCCGACGGGGTCGAGGCGAACATGGCGCGGGTCTGGCTGGATGGTTAGCGCACCGCGTGTGTGGCCCATCCTTCGAGACGGCGCTGCGCGCCTCCTCAGGATGAGGCCGGGTGAGGACCTCACCCTGAGGAGCGGCCCGCAGGGTCGCGTCTCGAAGGGTGGGATGCACACGCGGTGCGTCGCCAACCATGAGAATGGGCCGGCGCATCGCCGCGACGCTCAGGCGCACGGCCATCCATGCCGGTCCGACGGTGCTCGGCATCATCGTGCTCGACTTCCTGCTGCTGCAGCTCATGCCGGGCGATGCCGCCGACGTCATCGCCTCGAAGTCGGGGGTGGCGACGGCGGAGACGATGGCGGCGCTGCGCCACCAGTTCGGCCTCGACCAGCCGGTGCTGACCCAGCTCATGAATTTCCTCGGCCATCTCGCGCGGCTCGATCTCGGATATTCGCCGCGCTACAACATGTCGGTCCTCGACATGATCCTGCAGCGCCTGCCCGGCACGCTGCTGCTGATGACGACGGCACTGTCGCTCGCGCTGGTGCTGGGCATCGCGCTGGGCTCGGTGATGGCGGCGTGGGCCGGCAAGTGGCCCGACCGCATGCTCTCCGTCGTCGTGCTGCTGCTCTATTCGATGCCGGGCTTCTGGGTCGGGCTGATGGCGGTAGTGCTGTTCTCGGTCAAGCTGGGCTGGCTGCCGTCCGACAGCGACATGACCATCGGCGCCAACCTCGCGGGCTGGCGCCTGATCGCCGATCGCGCCCAGCACCTGGTGCTGCCGGCGCTGGCGCTCGCCTCGTTCTTCGTCGCCGTCTATGCCCGGCTGGTGCGCACCTCGATGCTCGAGGTCCAGCGCCAGGACTTCATGCGCACCGCCCAGGCCAAGGGCCTGCACCCGTTCCTGATCCAGCTCCGCCATGCGCTGCGCAACGCGCTGATCCCGGTGACGACGGTCGCGGGCATGCATCTCGGCAATCTGCTGGGCGGCGCCGTCGTGGTCGAGACGCTGTTCGGCTGGCCGGGCATGGGGCGCCTCGCGCTCGAGGCGGTGCTGGCGCGCGACTTCTCGGTGCTGCTGGGCGTGCTGCTCCTGTCGTCGCTGCTGGTTATCCTGGCCAACATGCTGATCGACCTGCTGCATGCCTGGCTCGATCCCAGGGTGACGGCATGAGGGTCGCGGCATGAGCGTCGACGCCCGGCTCGCGGATCTGGGCAGCCGCGCCGCACCGCCCGCCCGCCATGCGAAGAAGGGCCGCCGGCTGCGCGCTTTCCTGCGCAACCCGACCTTCATCGCCGGTGCCGTCATCCTCGGCGTCTTCGTCCTGTTCGCGCTGTTCGCCGACTGGATCTGCCCGGGCGATCCGCAGGACATGGTGGCCCAGCCGGTGCTGTGGCCGGGCGAGGACGCGCAATTCCCGCTCGGTACCGATTCGCTGGGCCGCGACGTGCTGTCCAATCTCGTGCATGGCGCACGGGCGTCGCTGCTGGTCGGCGTCGCGGCGGCGTCGATCGGACTGGCCATCGGCATGGTGGTGGGCGCGCTCGCGGGCTTCTTCGGCGGCCGGGTCGATGCGTTGCTGATGCGCCTGGTCGAGCTGTTCCAGACCACGCCCACCTTCCTGCTGGTGGTGGTGATCGTGGCGATCCGCGAGCCGTCGCTCGCGACCATCGCGCTGGCGATCGGGCTGGCCTCGTGGCCCACGGTGGCGCGGCTGATGCGCGCGCAGTTCCGCTCGCTGCGCGAGGCCGATTTCGTCATGGCCGCCCGCAGCCTGGGCTATTCCAGCACGCGCATCATCGTGCAGGAGATCCTGCCCAACGCGCTGCCGCCGGTCATCGTGGCCGCCTCGGTGATGATCGCCAACGCGATCCTGACCGAAGCAGGGCTGTCGTTTCTCAACATGCGCGATCGCCAACGTCGTGAGCTGGGGCGGCATGATCGGCGACGGTCGCGACCTGCTGCGCACCGCGTGGTTCCTGACCGCGCTGCCGGGGGCGGCCATCGCACTCGCCGTGCTGTCGCTCAACCTGGTGGGCGACGGGTTGAACGAGATCCTCAATCCGCGGAACGAGCCATGAGTTTGCTCGCAGTCGACGAGCTCACGCGTCGGCTTCCCCGGCCACATGGCCGTGCGCGAGGCGAGTTTCGCCATCGAGCCCGGCGAGACCCTGGCGCTGGTGGGCAAGTCCGGCTGCGGCAAGTCGGTGACGGCTTTCTCGGTGATGCGGCTCCTGCCGCCCAACGCGACGGTGACGTCCGGCCGCATCCTGTTCGACGGTCTCGACCTTCTGACCAGGACTCCGGCCGGGATGCGCGAGGTCCGCGGCAAGCAGATCTCGCTGATCCAGCAGGAGCCGATGACTTCGCTCAATCCGGTCCTGACGATCGGGCTGCAGATCATGGAAGTGATCCGCCGCCACGAGAGGATGTCGCGCAAGGCGGCGCGCGCGCGGGTGATCGAGCTGCTCGATCTCGTCAGTATTCCCGATGCCCATCGCCGGATCGACGACTATCCGCACAATCTCTCGGGCGGCATGCGCCAGCGGGTCATGATCGCCATGGCCGTGGCCTGTCACCCGAAGCTGCTGATCGCCGACGAGCCGACCACGGCGCTCGACGTCACCACACAGGCGCAGGTGCTCGACCTGCTCGACGGCCTGCGCCATCGCCTCGGCATGGCGGTGCTGCTGATCACGCACGATCTCGGCGTGGTGGCGCAATGGGCGGACCGCATCGCCGTGATGTATGCCGGCCGCATCGTCGAGAAGGCCGGCATCGAGCCGTTCTTCGCCCAGCCGCTGCATCCCTATTCGCGCGGGCTGTTGGGCGCGCGGGTCGATGTCGATACCGAGGAACATTATCTCTCCGACCGCCTCGTCGAAATTCCCGGCAGCGTCGGCTCGGCGGCCGCCGAAGCCGGCTGCCCCTTCGCGCCGCGCTGCCCGATCGTCGTGCCGGAGTGCCGCCTCGCGCCGCCGGCTTTGATTGTTCACGGCGAGCGTGCCGTCGCCTGCCCGAGGGTCAGTGTCCCTCCCCATTCAAATGGGGAGGTGGCGCATAGCGCCGGAGGGGTCATGACCCCATCGCCCGCGCAGACGCGGGCACTTCCCCATATGAATGGGGAAGGAGGGCAGCCATGACCACGCTCCTCTCCGTGCGCGATCTGCACACGCGTTTCGCTTTCGGCAAGACCGTGCTGCGCGCGGTCGATGGCGTGTCGTTCGAGCTCGAGCGCGGCGAGACCGTGGGGCTGGTGGGCAAGTCGGGCTGCGGCAAGAGCACCCTGGGCAAGACCATCCTGCGCCTCGTGCCGTCGGCGGAGGGCGGCATCGTTCTGGACGGCGCCGACATCACGCATCTGGGCGATGGAGCGATGGCGCCGCACCGCCGCAAGGCCCAGATGATTTTCCAGGACCCGTTCGGCTCGCTCAATCCGCGCCAGACCATCCGCACCCTGCTCGACACCGCGCTCAAGGTGCATCGCCTGGGCAACCGCGACGAGCGCGCCCGCCAGATGCAGGAGATCGTGACCCGGGTCGGCCTGCCCGCCGACTCGCTCGACCGCTATCCGCACGAATTCTCCGGCGGCCAGCGCCAGAGGATCGGTATCGCCCGCGCGCTGATCCTGCGGCCGGCGCTGATCGTCTGCGACGAGCCGGTCTCGGCGCTCGACGTCTCGATCCAGGCGCAGATCCTGAACCTGCTGGTCGACCTCAAGCGCGACCTGGGCCTCTCTTATTTGTTCATTTCCCACGACCTTTCGGTGGTGCGCTACTTCGCCGACCGGGTGCTGGTGATGTATCTCGGCCGCATCGTGGAAAGCGCCGGCCATGCCACCTTGTGGCGCGACCCCCGGCACCCCTACACCAAGGCTCTGCTGGCGGCGGTGCCGTCGACCGACCCGACCCACCGCCGCGGCGCGCCGCCGATCAAGGGCGAGCTGTCGACCGACATAGGGTCGGGCTGCCGTTTCAGTTCACGTTGTCCGGCCGCGACCGATCGCTGCCGGGCGGAGGAGCCGCCGCTGCGGCCCGTTGGAGAAAGTCACCATGCCGCCTGCCACTACGCCTAAATCCGTCCGTCTCGCCGTGGACATCGGCGGCACCTTCACCGACGTGGTGCTGGAGACTGAGAACGCGCGCTTCTCGACCAAGGTGCTGACCACGAAGTCCGCACCGGAACAGGGCGTGCTCGACGGCATAGAGCGCGCGCTCAAGCTGGCAAACGTTCAGCCCGCCCAGGTCGGCCTGATCGTGCACGGCACGACCCTGGCCACCAACGCCATCATCGAACGCAAGGGGGCGCTCACCGCGCTGGTCACCACGCAGGGCTTCCGCGACTCGATCGAGATGGCCCAGGAGAACCGCTTCGAGCAGTACGACATCTTCATCGAGAAGCCCGAGCCGCTGGTGCCGCGCACCTTGCGCTTCACCATCCCCGAGCGCACCGACGCCCAGGGCGGCGTGCGTCTTGCCCTCGACGAGAAGGCGGTCGAGACCCTGGCGGAATCCTTGAAGGCAAAGAAGATAGAAATCCATCGCGATCGGCTATCTGCACAGCTACGCCAACCCCGCGCATGAAAAGCGCACGGCCGAGATCCTGGCCACCCGGCTGCCGGGCGTGCGCCTCTCGGTGTCGAGCGAGGTCTGCCCCGAGGTGCGCGAGTACGAGCGCTTCTCGACGACCTGCGCCAACGCCTATGTCCAGCCGCTGATGGCGCGCTATCTCGAGAACCTGAAGGCGCTGGCCAGGCAGTCGGGCTTCGACTGCCCGATCCTGCTGATGACCTCGGGCGGCGGCCTCACCACTCTCGAGACGGCGGTGCGCTTCCCGATCCGCCTCGTCGAGTCGGGTCCGGCCGGCGGCGTGATCCTGTCGACCCACATCGCCGCGAACATGGGCATCGACCGGATCCTCTCCTTCGACATGGGCGGCACCACCGCCAAGATCTGCATCATCGACGACGGCAAGCCGATGGCCTCGCGGAGCTTCGAGGTCGACCGCCGCTATCGCTTCATGAAGGGCAGCGGTCTGCCCGTGCGCGTCCCCGTGATCGAGATGGTCGAGATCGGCGCCGGCGGCGGCTCGCTGGCCAGCGTCGACGCCATGAAGCGCATCAACGTTGGCCCCGAGAGCGCCGGCGCCGATCCCGGCCCTGCCTGCTATGCGCGGGGCGGTACGCGTCCGGCCGTGACCGACGCCAACGTCGTGCTGGGCCGGATCGATCCCGACCGCTTCGCCGGCGGCTCGATCACCCTCGACGCCAGACTGTCCGGTGCGGCGCTCGACACCCATGTTGGCGCGAAGACTCGAGCTCGACACCACCATGGCGGCGTTCGGCGTCTCCGAGGTCGTCGAGGAGAACATGGCGAACGCCGCCCGGGTCCACGCCGTCGAGCGCGGCGCCGAGCTGGAAGGCCGCACGCTTATCGCCTTCGGCGGCGGCGCGCCGCTCCATGCCGCGCGTCTGGCCGAAAAGCTCGGCATCACCGACGTGCTGATCCCGGCCGGCGCCGGCGTCGGCTCGGCGGTGGGCTTCCTGCGCGCGCCGATCGCCTTCGAGGTCGTGCGCTCGAAGTTCGTGCGCCTGTCGGCCTTCGATCCGGCCGCGATCAACGCCATGTTCGCCGAGATGAAAGAGGAAGCGACCGGCGTGGTGAGACTGGGCGCTCCCGCCGGCGTGCCGATCAAAATCAGCTGCAGCGCCGACATGCGCTATGCCGGCCAGGGCCACGAGATCCTGGTCGAGCTGCCGGACGGGCTGTTCACCAAAGCCTCGGCGGCCGAGCTGCAGAAGCGCTTCGACGCGGGCTATCGCGCCCTGTTCAGCCGGGTGATCCCCGCGCTCGACATCGAGGTCGTGGGCTGGATCCTGCGCGCCGAGACGCCGGCCCCCGGCCGCGCCGCCGATGCTTCCCATGGCCACCATCACGGAGGGCGCCAAGCCCAACCCGATCGGTTCGCGCCGCCTGTTCGACCCGATGCAACGGGATTTCCGCGACGTGCCGGTCTATGCTCGCAGCGCACTCAGGCCCGGCAACGTGATCCAGGGTCCAGCCATCATTGCCGAGGACGAGACCACCACGATCATCACGTCCGGATTCACTGCGGCCCTCGATCCGTCGGGCGCCATTCGTCTTACGTCCAAGTCCGCCGCGTTGCAGGAGGCCGCCCAATGAGCACGAACCGCTCCAACCATCCGCTGAGCCGCATCGAATACCAGGTGATGTGGAATCGCCTGATCTCGGTCGTCGAGGAGCAGGCGCAGACCCTGGTGCGCACCGCCTTCGGCACGGCCACGCGCGAGGCGGGCGATCTCTCGGCCGGCGTCTACGACACGAAGGGCCGCATGCTGGCCCAGGCCGTGACCGGCACGCCGGGCCACGTGAATTCGATGGCGGCCTCGGTCGGCTACGTGCTCGACAAGGTGCCGCTGGCGAAGATGAGCGACGGCGACGCCTACATCGTCAACGACCCATGGCAGGGCACCGGCCACCTGAACGACATCGTGATCGTGACGCCGACGTTTCGACGCGGCACGGCGGTTGGCCTGTTCGCCTGCACCTTGCACGTCGTCGACATCGGCGGCCGCGGCATCATCGGCGAGGCCAAGCAGGTCTACGAGGAGGGGATCTACATTCCGATCACCAAGATCGTCGACAAGGGTGTCATGAATGACTGGCTGATCGACATCATCAAGGCCAACGTGCGCGAGCCCATCCAGGTGATCGGCGACATCTATTCGGAGATCGCCAGCAACGAGGTGGGCGGCAAGCGCCTGGTCGCCATGATGGACGAGTTCGGGCTGGAGCATCTCGACGACCTCGCCAAGCACGTGCTCGACCATTCGCGCGAGGCCAGCCTCGAGGCGATCAACAGGCTGCCGCACGGCACCTACCACAACTCGATGACCGTCGACGGCATCAACGGCCAGCCGATGGAGCTAAAAGCCAAGCTCACCATCGGGCCGACCGGCATCGACGTCGACTTTGCCGGCAGCGCGGGCGTGGTCCAGCTCGGCATCAACGTGCCGCTCTGCTACACCGAGGCCTACACGTCGTTTGGCGTGAAGTGCATCGTGGCGCCGCATGTGCCCAACAACTGGGCCTCGCTGGCGACGATCCGGGTCACCGCGCCGGAAGGCTGCATCCTGAACGCCAAGCATCCGCTTCCCGTGGCCGGCCGGAGTATCATTGGCCAGATGCTGCCGGACGTGGTGTTCGGCTGCCTGCAGCAGGCGATCCCCGACGGCGTGCCGGCCGAGGGCACCTCGTGCCTGTGGAACATCCGCCTGATGGGCGGGATCGGCCGGGTCGAGGGCGACCCCGAGAAGCTCATGAAGGCGACGGCCTTCGCCGTGACCGGCTTCCACTCCGGCGGCACCGGCGCGCGGCCCAAGCTCGACGGCCTCTCGGCGACCGCCTTCCCGTCGGGCGTGCGCAACGTGCCGGTCGAGATCACCGAGACGATCGCGCCCGTGCTGTTCTGGAACAAGGAGTACCGCCGCGATTCCGGCGGCGCCGGCGAGTTCCGCGGCGGCCTGGGCCAGGTGGTCGAGATCGAGACCGCCGAGGAGATGCCGTTCACCATCTCCTCGTCCTACGACCGGGTCTACTTCCCGCCGCGCGGGCGCCTGGGCGGTCTCAGCGGCATGACCGGCAAGGTCGAGACGGTGAAGGGCGGCAAGCAGCTTCCGCCCAAGGCGTCGTCGAGCATCCCGGTCGGCGAGCGCCTACGCATCTCGATGCCGGGCGGCGGCGGCTACGGCGACCCGCATGTGCGTCCGTTCGCGAAGGTCGCCGATGATGTCGAGCGCGGGCTGGTATCGAAGGAGTCGGCACGCGAGCACTATGGCGTGGCGATCAAGGCCGACGGCTCGGTCGACGAGGCGGAAACCGCGAGGCTTCGGACGAAGGTGGCGGCGGAGTGAGCGCCCTTGGCGCTCATTCCGAGTTTGCGAGGGATCTGCCCGGGTCGCTGACTCTGATCGGGGCTCGCAGGTTCGGTACTGCGGCAGCCTAATGCTTCAATCGAGTGCGAACGCGAGCGGGTACAGACCGAACATCCAGAACAGCGGGTACAGGATCGGCAATGCCAGCACGCTCACTCTTACCCAGCGGGGCCGGCGCTGAAGAAGCCAGGGCAGCACCGCCGCGACGAGACACGTGACCGGCCAGACGAACGACGTGACTATGAGGAAGGTAACGGCGTCGAGGTGCTTCCCGCTATCGCTTAAAAAAGCAGTCATCACCGCCACGTAGAACGCCACCGGCGTGAGTGCGATGTAGGCAAGCGTCATCAGGACGCGCAACACGAGCCTGGATCCGGTTTTTCCCGCCGAGGAGCCCATCACTCGCTAGGCCCGGAAAATTCTCTGCCAGAGTGTGCCGCCGAGATATTTTCTCCCGACGACGAAGTAGGCGATGACGATCGCAAACAGCAGCAATGCCGGCCATCCCTCGAGCTTGAATCCATCGTCCGTCAAGTTGCCGGTGAACTTTCCGATCACATAGCCGCCGAGAAAGAAGATCGTCAGAAAATCAAGGATGCCGGCGAGGACTTTACGCCAAGTGGCGACCGGTCTTGTCAGGTCCGTCATGGTTAAAACCCGCGTTATTCGGGATAAAGCATATTACGCGTGGCCCGGAAAAAGTTTAGTCCAGGGCGACGCGGATACCAACCGGCTTCCGGATTCCGAGACAGTAAAACCAGTCTCCACCTCACCCTGAGGAGCATCGCGGAGCGATGCGTCTCGAAGGGTGGGCGACAGACAAGGTGCTCGTGCCCACCCTTCGAGTAGGCGCATCTGAATGCGCCCAGGCCGCTTCGCGGCCTCCTCAGGGTGAGGTGATTCCGTCGAACCGGAACAGGCTCTAAGTGCTGGCACAGGGCCGGGGCAAGTGCGTATGCTCGGGTGTTGCTGTTGGGGGAGAGCCAATGCCAGCACTTATCAGGGCGGCGCTTGTAGCCTTGCTTGCGTTCCTGTTCGCTGCGGATGCACTCGCGCAACCCAGGCTTCCGAACAAGACGACCCTGGAAACATTGGTGAAATCCAGCCTGGTGTCGTTCAACGATGCGGTGCTGACCGGCAATTTTGCGGTCCTCCATGCCAGGCTCGCCAAGCCGCTTCGCGACAAGTACTCGCCGGAGCAACTGAAGGGCATATTCAAGACATTCGTGGAGCAGAAGGCGGAATTCTACGTCATCACCGCCTACGCGCCGACCTATGACCCGGCGCCCGCCATCACCGAAGAAGGTGTCCTGCACCTGAAGGGTACGTTTCCAACGGAACCGTCAAAGGTCGGGTTCGATCTCAAATTCGTTTTGTCCGACGACGGATGGAGACTGCTCGGGATCGACGTGTCCCTGAAGAAGGCGGAGTAGCGCGGATACCGGGACCGGAAAATCAGTCCCCACCTCACCCTGAGGAGCATCGCGAAGCGATGCGTCTCGAAGGGTAGGCAACAAGCAGGGTGCTCGTGCCCACCCTTCGAGACGGCCGCTTCGCGGCCTCCTCAGGGTGAGGTGATGCCGTCGAAGCGGCTGAAGAGCAGATTGAAGCCGGTACTTGCCGACTATTTATCGTTGCATCGACGGGAACGATTCTGTCTCCCCGAGCGTAGGGACTACCGAGCGCATTCATATCGAATGCAGCCAACCGGGCTGGGTGGAAGTGCACCGCGGACGGCACGACCGGCCGAGCGGAGCGCTGAAACGCACCGCTTTCCTGGAATTTCGCCTCTTTAGATCCCGACAACAGCGACAACCCGCTCAAGCCGGGCGCACTCCAGGAGCAAACCATGATCCGATCCTTTCGCCGCACCCCGCTGTGCGCCTTCTCGCTGGCCGTCCTTTTCGTCGCCGCCAGTGGCGCCGCCCAGGCCCAGAACGATCCGCCGGCGAGGGTCGGACGTCTAGCGTTCACCGACGGCGCGGTGTCCTTCCACGATCAGAGCGAGACCGGCTGGAGCAAGGCGATCGTCAACACGCCGCTCACCTCGGGCGACGCCGTGTGGACCGAGCCCAATGCCCGCAGCGAGCTCTCGGTAGCCGGCACGCGCGTGCGCCTCGATGGCGGCACGCAGCTCGAGATGCTGGCGCTCGACGACAGCCAGACGCGGCTGCAGATCGACCAGGGCCGCCTCGACATCAAGACCTTCTCCCTCGATGGCCAGACGCCCTACAGCATCGCCACGCCGCGCGGCACCATCACGCTCCAGCAGCAGGGCGACTATTACGTCGAAGCCGGCTCGACCCAGGATGCGACGCGGCTCGGCGTGCGCTCGGGTGCGGCGCAGATCCAGAGCCTGAACGGACAGACGCTGGCGGTGCGCGCCGGCGAAGTGGGCGAAATCGACGGCGATTCCGCTTCTCCCCAGCTGCGCACGGTGGCCGGCGCGCCGCCGCCGCCGGTGCCGTACTGGGCCGCGCGCGACAGCGCGATCGGCTACCAGGCGCCGCCGCAATATCTCTCGACCGGGATGACCGGCTACGAGGATCTCGGCGCATCGGGCAGCTGGGCCAACGACAGCCAGTACGGCCAGGTCTGGTCGCCGCGCAACGTGCCGGCCGACTGGCAGCCCTATCGCACCGGTCACTGGACGAACATGCAGCCGTGGGGCTGGACGTGGGTCGACGACCAGTCGTGGGGCTACGCGCCCTATCACTACGGCCGCTGGGCGCAGCGCGACAGCCACTGGGTCTGGGTGCCGCCGCAGCGCGAGGCGCAGCCGGTCTACGCGCCGGCGCTGGTCGCTTTCATCGGCGGCATCGAGCTCAGCGTCTCGCTCGGCAACCAGGGCAACGCGCCGGTCGGCTGGTTCCCGCTTGGACCGCGCGAGGCCTATGTGCCGGCCTACACGACCGACCGCGCCTACTACGATCGCATCAACCAGCCGGAGCAGGTCCAGAAGGCCGCGCTCGACGACCGCTGGCAGCGCAACGAGCGCCACGAGCCGCCGGCGTCGGGGGCCGCCAACGCTCCCGTCAACCAGCGCTTCGCCGTCGTCGTGCCCGCCGACACGTTCGTGCGCTCGCAGCCGGTCGCGCGTGCGGCGCTGAAGGTGGCGCCGGACAAGATCGCGGCCGCGCCGGTCGCGCCCGTCTCCGCACCGCCTGCGGCGACGGCGTCGCTCGGTGCCGGCAGGGCCGCCGAGACCAAGCCGGGCGACACCAAGCCGGCTGACGCCAAGGCCGCACCGAACTCCCGGCCGGCAAACGCCCCCGCGACGCAAGCGGCTCCGGCGAAGACTGCCTCCGCTGCGATGCCGACGCTCGCGCCGCCTGCGACACCGGAGAAGGGCACCGCGAACGGTCCAAAGATCGCGACGACGACGACGACACAGGTCTCGACTGCTCCAGCCGCCGACGGCAAGCACACGGCCCCCGCGCCGTCCCTGCAGCCGCGCACCGGCGCTGCGCCGCCCAAGCTCGCCGGCGCTTCGACACCGGTCCCCCCGACGACGGCACCTGGGACCACAGCGGGCAAGCCAGAGATCAAACCCGAAGCTGGCAAGCCGGAAGCGACGGGCAAGCCCGCGCCGGTCGCGCCCGTGAAGGCGGCACCGGCGCCTGCCGCGCCGTCGGCGCCAGCCAAGCCGGAAACCAGGCCCGAAGCCGCCAAACCGGAAGCGACTGCGAGGCCCGCACCGGCCGAGCCGGCGAAGGCCCCGCCTGCCGCGCCGCTACAGGCTCGCCCGGAAGCGCCAAAGACCCCGGTCGAAGCCCCGAAGGAAGTGAACCGCGAAGCGCCGAAGCCCGCGCCCGTCGCTCAACCCGAGCACAAGGCTCCGGAAGCCAAGGCGCCCGAAGCAAAGGCACCCGAAGCCAAGCCGCTTGAGCGGACGGCAGCACCGGCACGCGTCGCACCGCCGGAACCCGTGCATGTCGCGCCGGCTGAGGCCGACAAGAAGCCGGGCGCTCCGGTCAACCGCGCCGAAGAAGAGAAGAAGGACGAAAAGAAGTAACGCGCTTTCGTCTGTCTATCGAGTTGCCGCCGGCTGAAAGCCATGGGCCTTCAGCCGCGCAGCGGCGTCGGGGCCGGCGAGGAAACCGATAAACGCCTTGGCGGCCTGCGGGGCCTTGCTCGTGGTGGGCAGGCTCGCCGTCAGCAAGGTCACCTTCTGCAGCTCGGGCGGCAGCGGACCCAGCACCTCGACGCCGTCCGCCATCACGATCTCGGTGATCTGGCCGAACTGCAGTTCGGTCTCGCCCTTGACCAGCGCCTGGAACACCAGCTCGGGATGCTCGCCGTCCGAATTGTCGAGCTTGGTTCTGGCTTGTAGCTCTTTGGTGAGGCCGAGCTTGTCGATCACGCGCGCCGTCCAGGCGCCCGACGTCGAGCCCGTCGCCGGGTCGCGATATCCGATCGACCTGGCCGCGAGCAGCGTTTGCTTGAACGCCTCGACGGTAGAGATGTCCGGCCGGGCCGCGCCCTTCCTGATGGCGACGCCGATGGCGATACCGGCGATCGGCACGCCGCTGCCGGGAACGATCTTGCCCTGGGCGATCAGGCTGTCGGTCTCGACACTGCCCACGATCATGACGTCGGCGGCATCGCCACCCGCCAGGCGCTTGGTGAGCGCGCCGCCCGGACCATAGAGGATGGCCACCCGGTCGCCGGATGATTTCTCGTAGGCCGGCAGCAGCTCCGTCAGCACGCCCTTCACGGCGCCGGAGGCCAGAACCTTGATGTCGGCTGCATGTGCGGCGCCCGCCGCGGTCATCAGGAGGATGGCGGCTGCGGTGGTGAAGAGCCTGTTCACCGCTTGAACACGCCGGTCAAGGTCACCTTCTCGATCGTGTTGAAGTGCAGGTTGAAGCCGACGATGGCCGCCGACGTGTCGGCATTCACGGGCAGCGCGTCCTGCTTCACGGCAAAGAGCGTGAACTGGTAGCGGTGCGGGCCGTGGCCCTCGGGCGGGCAGGGACCGCCGTAGCCTGGCTTGCCGAAATCGGTACGGGTCTGCAGCGCGCCCTTGGGCAGCAGGCCCGCCGCCGGGTTGCCGGCGTCGAGCTTGAGCTCGGTGGCACTCGCGGGAATGTTCACCACCACCCAGTGCCAGAAGCCGCTGCCCGTGGGCGCGTCGGGATCGAAGCAGTGGACCGCGAAGCTCTTGGTGCCGGCCGGCACACCCGACCAGGAAAGCTGCGGGCTCTTGTTGCCTCCCCCGCAGCCGAAGCCGTAGTCGGCCGACAGTATGTGGTCCATGCCCAGGGTCGCGCCTTCCTTGAAGCTGCTGCTGGTGAGGGTGAGTGCCATGGGATCCTCCGCTGTTGATTGGGCGGAGGATAGCCTCGCCATGCGCCCTCACGAAGCCCGTTCCGGCGGGGCATTTCCGTTGCACAAGAGGGGGTGGCAAAACAGGGGACGAATCGCGCAAAACCCTTATGCCATAGGCATCGAAGCCGTCCCCTCGAGGAGGGGACGTTTTGCCCTTCCGGCGACCCGCTCAGGTCGCCGGAAAGACGAGGGTGAAGCACGCTCCCGGTCCCGCCGGATTGGGGCCGGCGGAGAGCTTTCCGTCGAGTTGCGAGGTCAGGGCGGCGACCACCTTCATGCCGAGCGCGTCGGCACGGGTCGCGACCAGGGAGAATCCCTCCGGCAAGCCTGCCCCGCGATCGAGCACGCTGAGCTCGTTCCTGCCGTCGTCGCGCGCCTCGAAGGTGACCTTGATCGCCCCATCGCCATGCTTTTTCGCGTTGGTCACCAGTTCGTTCACGACCAGGCCGATCGCCAGGATTTGCGTCGTCGGAACGCTGGCGTCGGAGCCTTCGACCGCGACGGGGGCTTCGAGAATATCGGAGAGCTCGCCGCACAGCCGCCGAAGATAGGCCAGCACGGGAATGCGGTCGGCGGTCGCCTCGGCGGCGAAGTTGCGATGGACACGCGCCACCGCCAGTACCCGGTTTGCCGCGGTCACCAATTGACGGCCGGCTTCCCCTCCGACCGCGCGGCTCTGCAGGTGCAGCAGGCTGGCGACGAATTGCAGGCTGTTCATGGCGCGGTGATCGATCTCGGCGGCCAACAGGCCGGCGCGGGCGCGCGCGTTGTTCCGGCCCAGCCGGAGTTCCAGAAGATCGACCGCGATCCTGGCCAGCGACTCGAGGTGTGCGGTCTGGAAAGGTTCGATCTCGCGCGGCTGATGGTCGATGACCGAGAGCGTGCCCAGCACGTGCCCGTCTGCAGTCTGCAACGGCACGCTGGCGAAGAAGCTCGGGTTGAACTCGCGGCGCAGCGTGAACTCGGTCGTTGCGCCGGATAGCCGGTCAATCTGCGTCGCATCGGTGCCGGCGTGCGACTTGAACCAGAGCCGGCTGCCATCGAGAAAGCTGATGATCGAGACCGGCGCCTTGAAGAGGTCCGCCGCCAGCGCGGTGATATGATCGAATGCGGTTTCCGGCGGCGTGTCGAGGATTTCATAGGACTGCAGCGCCGCCAGTCGACCGGCTTCGTCGATCGCGGATGCCAATTCGTTTTGGGAATCGCGCTGCGTGGACTCGACAAGATGCAACATGACCAGCCCCCTGGGACCCTGCGCACTTCCCCTCTGCGGCTTGCGGATTCCGGCGGTCATTAGGGGCTGCGCCAGGCAAGGAGTCTGTCCGCTATTGACCAGTTCGGCGAATATCGTCGACCGGGGGAACTCGCCTTCGGGGACGCAGGCTCGGGGGAGATACGGTGGCCGCGTCCCCGAAGGGAGCAACTGGAGCAAGATACGACTGCTCCGGAGGGGCAAATCGACGGCTCGGGCTTCAGCCGCCTCTTGCCTTCCTGATCGTCCCAAGAACCCAAGAAAGATGTGACGATCGAGGAAAGTCTAGGCGTGCCGCCGGCGCCGGTCTGTTCAATGTTGACCAGCTTGCCGCCGATCGGGTTACGCGTCGTCGCGCAGCACCACGCTCAGCAGGGAGCTGTGAACCTCGAGATGGCCGTTGTAGTCGATGAAGCCCAGCTTCCTGAATTTGTTCATGAAATGACTGACCCTCGGCCGCGTCGTGCCGATGATCTCGGCCAGGGTTTCCTGGCTGATCGGCGTGGTGATCGGCTGCGGTCCGCCTTCCTTGCCGAAGTTCGCCAGCAGCAGCAGCGTTCGCGCCAGCCGCTTTTCGCTGGAGTTGAAGAGCTGGTCGACGAGGTCTTCCTCGACCCGGCTGTTGCGCGTCAGCAGGTGCGCCATGAAGAGCTCGCCGAACAGAGGCTCGTCGTGCAGGACGCGGATCATCTCGGCTTTGCCGACCCGCATCACTTCGCTCTCGGCCATGGCGGCGGCCGACGCCAGGCGGAGCGGTTGGCCGATCAGGCAGCCTTCGCCGAAGAACTCGCCCGCGCCCAGAAGGGCGATGACCGCTTCCTTGCCCTGCTCGGACCTCACCGTGATCTTGATCTTGCCCTTCTGGACGTAGAACACGGCATCCGCCGCGGCGGCCTGGCGATAGATGATGCCGCCCTTGCGATAGGGCGCAACGGTGCGGCCGCGACTCACCGTGGCGAGGAACGCCTTCGGATCGAAAGTGGATTTGACTTTCCTGGCCATGCAGCTCCCAAGCGGCGCCCCACGCACAACGCATGTACGCTCTGGTACAATGCCATATCGGGCCGACGGACACTGTACAAAAGGAGACAGGACGGCGGCGGATCGTCGTTATTTGCATATCGCCGCAATCGTCAGGCCGGCGCGTTGCGGGCGATCACTTCGCGGTAGAAGTCGGCGCTGAGCTTGGGGGTGCGTTTCAGGGTCTGATAGTCGACATGGACCAGACCGAAGCGGGTCTTGTAGCCGTCGGCCCATTCGAAATTGTCGAGCAGGCTCCAGTGGAAGTAGCCGCGCACCGGCACCCCTTCCTCCGTCGCACGCGCGAGCTGGCCGAGGCAGTTGCGCAGGTACATCACCCGGTCGAGATCGTAGATGTGGCCGTCGGGCCCCGGCATGTCGGCCGCCGAGGTGCCGTTCTCGGTGATGAACAGGTTCTCGATGCCCCACAGTTTGGCGGCATGGCGCGGGGCCCAGTAGAGAGTCTCCGGCGCGACGGTGAGCCACGACGACTGCATGTGCGGAAACGAGGCCGGCAGCGGTGGGCTGAGGTGTCCCGGTGGCGCATCGCTCGCCAGCACATATTGCGTCGGCGCATAGACGTTGAGGCCGACGTGGTCGACCGGGCTGGCGATGATCTTGAGCTCCGCATCGGTGAAGCGCGGCGCCATCGTCCCGGCGGCGACCCGGCAGGCGGCGAGATAGGCGTCGGTGTAGCGTCCTTCCATCATCACCGTGAGATAGGCCGCATTCAGCTCGCGCGTCACCCGCTCGGCCGCGCGGATGTTTTCCTCGGTCTCGATCGCGGGGACGGCGGTGGCGATATTCTCCGCCGGCCCGACCCTGGTGCCGGGCCTGGCATGGGCGCGGATCGCCTGGACGGCAAGCCCGTGCGCCAGGACGGCGTGGTGGCGCACCTGGATCACCCGGTCGGCCGGCAGCTTGAGGCCGGGCGCGAAGCGGCCGTCGTCGTAGCCCTGCTCCACGAACGTCAGGATCTCGTTGAGGGTAAAGAAATTCTTCACCCGATCGCCGAGCTTCGCGGCGACGACGGCGGCATAGTCGGCAAAGGCGTCGGCTGTGTCGCGCTGCTCCCAGCCACCCAGGGTCTGCAGCTTCTGCGGCAGGTCCCAGTGATAAAGCGTGGCCCAGGGCTCGATGCCTTCGGCCAGCAGCCCGTCGACCAGCCGGTCGTAGAAGTCGAAGCCCTTCGAATTGAGCGCGCCGCGGCCGTCGGGAAAGATGCGCGGCCAGGCGATCGAGAAGCGATAGGCGCCCGCGCCCATCGCCTTCATCAGGGCGATGTCTTCCTTGTAGCGATGGAAATGGTCGACCGAGATGTCGCCGGTGCCGCCGTCGGCCGTTTTGCCGCCCTGGCGCGAAAACACGTCCCAGATCGAGACGCCGCGGCCGTCCTCGAACGCCGCGCCCTCGACCTGATAGGCCGACGTGGCGGTGCCCCAAAGAAACCCGTTCGGGAAGCCGGGCCGGGGCGGGGAAGAACTCATCGCGTCGCCAGTCTGGCAGAGCGGCCACGCGATGTCCTACCGAACCTCGCCGCTTCGCTCTACAATCGGCAAATGGTTCAGCTCAGGATTCCCGCCGTCTATATGCGCGGCGGCACCAGCAAGGGCGTGTTCTTCCGCGCCGAGGATCTTCCGGCCGACAGGACGGCGCGCGAACGCATCCTGTTGCGCGTCATCGGCAGTCCCGACCGCTATGGCAAGCAGACCGACGGCATGGGCGGCGCGACGTCGAGTAGCTCCAAGATCGTGATTCTCTCGAAGTCCGAACGCGCCGATTGCGACATCGACTATCTGTTCGGCCAGGTCTCGATCGATGCGCCGGTGATCGACTGGTCGGGAAATTGCGGCAACCTCACCACGGCGGTCGGACCTTTCGCCATCACTGAAGGAATGGTGACGGCACCGCGCGACGGCGACGCCATCGTTCGCATCTGGCAGGCCAATATCCGGAAGCGCATCGTCAGCAAGGTGCCGATGAAGGACGGCGCCGTGGTGGAACTGGGCGGCTTTGAGCTGGATGGCGTGGCCTTCCCGGCCGCCGAGGTGAAGCTCGAGTTTCTCGATCCCGCCGCCGATGAAGAAGCGGGCGACGGCGTGGCCGGCGGCATGTTTCCCACCGGCAATCCGATCGACATCGCTCGAGGTGCCTGGCCTCGGCGTCGTCGAGGCGACGTTGATCAACGCCGGCAATCCCACGATCTTCGTCGATGCCGCACGGCTTGGCCTGAAGGGCACGGAGCTGCAGGGCGAGATCAACGGCGATGCGAAGATCCTGGCGCTCGCCGAAGCGGTGCGCAGCCACGGCGCCGTCGCCATGGGCCTGGTGAAGACGGCCGCCGAGGCGACGGCGACCCGCCAGCACACGCCCAAGCTCTCGTTCGTCGCCCGGTCCGCCGGCTACACGGCGTCGGACGGCAGGAAGGTCGAAGCGGGGTCGATCGACCTGCTGGCGCGTATTTTCTCGATGGGCGTGTTGCACCATGCAATGACCGGCACGGGCGCAGTCGCGATCGCCGCGGCGGCGGCGATCCCGGGCACGGTGGTGAGCCGCCTCGCCCCGGTGGGCGCCGACGGTCGGGTGACGTTCGGCCATCCCTCGGGCGTGCTCAACGTCGGCGCCGAGGCGCGCGAGACCAGCGGCCAGTGGTCGGTCACCAAGGTGATGATGAGCCGCTCGGCGCGCCGCCTGATGGAAGGCTGGGTCCGGGTGCCGGCGTAGGGTGGATTGCCAGGCCTGCGTGACTTTCTTCCATGCAGACTGTCATCCCCAGCGAAGCGAGGGATGCCAATTTACTCCGGCTTGATGCCGTTCTCACGGATGATCTTGCCCCAGCGGACGGACTCGCTCTTCACGAAAGCGGCGAATTCGGGTTGTGGATCGCCGACGGGTTCGGCGCCGAGGTTGGCCATCTGCGTCTTCACCGCGTCACTGTTCAGCAGCTTCGCCAGCACGGCGTTCAGCTTGCTCACGATGTCGGCCGGCGAGTTCTTCGGCAGGAAGATGCCGTTCCAGCCAACCATCTCGTAACCCGGCACGCCTGCTTCCTGCATCGTCGGCAGGTCGGGGACCAGCGGCAGGCGCCTGGCGCTGGTGATCGCGAGCGCCCGCAGCTTGCCGTCCTTCACGTAGGGCAGAGTGCCTGGCACATTTTCGATCATGAACGAGATCTGTCCCGCCATGAGATCGGCCAGTGCCGGGGCGCCGCCCTTATAGGGCACGTGCACGGCGTCGAAGCCGACCATCGATTTCAGGAGCTCGACGGCCAGGAACGGTGTGGCGCCCACGCCGCCCGACCCGTAGTTGAGCGCGCCCTTCATTTTCTTGGCGTAGGCGATGAACTCCTTCACCGAGGTCACCGGCAACGATGGATGCACGACCAGCATCAACGGCGCGGAGTTGACCTGCGTGACCGGCACGAGGTCGACCAGCGGATCGAAATTCATGTGAGCGATGAGATAAGGCGCGACCAGTGCCGCCGTGTTGCCCATCAGCATCGTGTAGCCGTCGGGCGCAGCCTTCACGACGATGTCGGCGCCGACATTGCCGCCGGCGCCCGGCCGGTTGTCGACGATTACCTGCTGGCCGGTGGCTTCGCCCAGATGCTGGCCGACGATTCGCGCCATGATGTCGAGGATGCCGGCGCCCGCGGCGAAGGGCACGACGAAGCGGAGCGGGCGCGTGGGCCAGGCTTGCGCCGATGCCGCCCGGGCTCCTGCCGCCGTGGCGAAAGCGGCGAGCAGGGCAGTGCGTCTGTTGAGCATTTCCATCAAGCCGGCGGATGCGAAAAGCGCGCCAAACCTCAGGTGCTCTCGTTCGAGAGCACGTCGCCGAACAGCGCCCACTTGGTGCCGTCGAACTTCGCCAGCCGCACCGACTGGATCGGATAGAAGTCGGTCGGGCTGGTATTGATCGTGATGCCGGGCAGCAACAGTGGCACCGTCAGCCGCTTCATGCTGGCCGCCTGCTTCATCAGGTTGGCGCGCGTGAGTTCGTCGCCGCAGGCGGTCAGCACGTGCTTCATCGTGGCCGACACGGCATAGGCGTAGACGTTGCCCGAATCGTCGGGGTTGGCGTCGGGCAGGTATTTCTTCATCCAGGCCAGCCACTCCTTGAAGTCGGCGTCATTGGCCCACTGCGGGTCGGTGGCGTCCTTCAGGTAAGCCGCGGTGATGATGCCGGTGCTGTTGTCGAAGCCGGCAGGCTTCAGCACCGCCGCGACCGAGGCCGAGACGTTGGCGAGGTATTGCGTCGGCTTCCACTGCAGGTCGGCCACCTTGCGGATCGCCTGCGCGGCGGCCTTGGGTGCACCGTCGTTGAAGAAGACGTTGGCGCCCGAGTTCTTGATCTGGATGATCTGCAAATCGACCGTGGGATCGGTCACCTCGTAGCTCACCTTGGCGGTGACCAGGTGCTGGTTCTCCTTGCCCAGCCCGTCGAGGAAGCCGCCCGAGTAGTCCTTACCGGAATCGTCGTTCTGATAGAGGATGCCGATGCGCAGGTCCTTGAGATTGTCCTTGTATGCGGCCAGCGCGTGCTTGGCGTAGATCGCGGCCTCGGTGTGGTAGTCGGGCTGCCAGCCCATGGTCCACGGGAATTCCTTCGGCATGCCCCACTTCGAAGCGCCGGTGGCGACGAAGAGCTGCGGCACCTTCTTCTGGTTGAGGTACTTCTGCACCACCGTGTTGGTCGGCGTGCCGAGCAACTGGTAGATCGCATAGACCTGATCGTCTTCGACGAGCTTGCGCACCATCTCGACGGTCTTGGGTGGCTGGAAGCCGTCGTCGTAGGTGATGAAGTTGATCCGCCGGCCGTTTATGCCGCCGGCATCGTTCACCATGTTCCAGTAGGCGGTGATCGCCTTGCCGATCGCGCCGTAGGCCGACAGCGGCCCCGAATAGGGGTTGGTGTGGCCGAGCTTGATCTCCTTGTCGGTGACGCCGGGATCGTACTTCTTCTGGGCCCAGGCGACCGAGGGGCAGATCGAGGGCGCTGCGAGAGCGAACGCAGCGCTGCCGGCCGCGAATGCGCGGCGATTGATCGTGATCATGGTTTCCTCCGTCCGACTTGTCTTCAGAGCAGGTGGCCGGCTCTTTCGGCTTTTGTCCGCAGGTAATTCTCGTTGTGCCCATTGGCCGGGAAAGAGTGCGCGACCCGCTCGGCCACTTCGACGCCGTGGCGTGTCAGGCCGCTGATCTTCTCCGGATTGTTGGTCATCAGCCGCACGCGCTTGATGCCCATGCGCAGCAGCATGGTGGCGGCCGGCGCGTAGATGCGCTCGTCGGCGTCGAAACCCAGCTGCTCGTTGGCGTCGATCGTGTCGAAGCCGTCGTCCTGCAGCTCGTAGGCGCGCAGCTTGTTCACCAGGCCGATGCCGCGGCCTTCCTGCGCGAGATAGAGCAGCACGCCCGAGCCGTGTTTGGCGATCTCGGCGATGGCGCTTCGGAGCTGCACGCCGCAGTCGCAGCGCAGCGAGCCCAGCAGGTCGCCGGTGAAACATTCGGAGTGGAGGCGGATCAGCACCGGCTCGATCGGATCGATCTCGCCGACCACGATCGCGAGATGCTCCTTGCCGCCGTCGCTCGGACGCCAGGCCAGGATGCGTGTGTTCTCCGCGCCCTCGAGCGGCACGCGCGCCTGCGCCACCTGCTGCAGGTTGCGCGCCGCGCTCTCCTCGTAGTCGAGCACGTCGGCCGCATCGACATAGATCAGGTCCTGGTCGCGCGCCCACTCGCGGCGCTTGTTGCCGGGATCGGCGCTGAGCGGCCCCAGCACAACCGCCGGGAGCAGGCGGGCGAGCTTGGCCAGTTCGATCGCCGTCTCGGCGATTACCGGCGCGTGACTGGCGATCGGCCGCGACAAATGGCGCAACGCCACGTGACGGCCGGCGCCCTCGGCTTCGTGCGGCCGCAGGATGATGTCGACCGGCACGCCTTGCGGCAGGTCCAGGGTGATCGGCTTGTTGGTGTCGCCCATGCCGCCCGCGATATGCGGCGGGATCTCCATGCCGATCGCCTCGGCGCGGCGCCGGGTCGTCACCAGCACGGGGGCTTCCTGGGCCAGCCCCTGCAGACGCTGCAGAGCCTGCGCACCGCAGGCTTCCGCGGCAATCACCAGGCCGCCGGTGCCGTCCTCGGAGCGCAAGACGACGATTCCGCCGCGCCGCAGCTCCGCCAGGGCGCGTTCGACGGCGGCCAGGGAGATGGCTGTGGGGGTGGTGGCCATGGCTTTCTTATTAGCATGGCGGGGCTTAAAGTAGATACCCATGGACGCCTCAGGCACCGCCGGCACCGCCGTCAACAACCGCGGCAAGAAGATCCTCCTGGTCGACGACGACCAGGCGCTGCGGACCGTTCTGGCCGAGCAGCTCGACCTCTACGATGGCTTCACGACCATCCAGGTCGGCACGGCCGCCGAGGGTCTGGAGAAGGCGAAGCTCGCCCACTACGACGCGGTCCTGCTCGACATCGGCCTGCCCGACATGGACGGCCGCGAACTCTGCAAGCTGATGCGCCGCCAGGGCGTGCGCGCCCCGGTCATCATGCTGACCGCGGCCGACAGCGATGCCGACACGATCCTCGGCCTCGAATCCGGGGCCAACGACTATGTCACCAAGCCGTTCCGCATCAACGTGCTGCTCGCCCGGCTGCGCGCGCACCTGCGCCAGCACGAGCGCAGCGAGGACGCCGTCATGGCAATCGGTCCCTACGAATTCCATCCGGCCGCCAAGATGCTGATCGAGAAGGGCGGCAAGAAGAAGGTGCGGCTCACCGACAAGGAAGCCTCGATCCTGAAATACCTGTTCCGCGCCGGCGACCGGCCGGTCGGGCGCGACGTGCTGCTGAACGAGGTGTGGGGCTACAACGCCGGCGTCACCACGCACACGCTCGAGACGCACATCTATCGCCTGCGCCAGAAAATCGAGAAGGATCCCGCGGCCTCGACGATCCTGATCACGGATCGCGGCGGCTATCGCCTGCAGCCCTGACGGAGGACCGACATGTCCACGCAGCGTCTTTACGCCTTGCCGGTCGAGCTGACCGAATGGAAGTTCGACGGCGCCACCGAGATCGCCTTCAACTGGGAGTATGACGACGGCTCTTCCGAGCTGCTCAGCCTCTATGAGAAGGGCAAGCAGCAGCAGTGGAATGCCTCGACGCGGCTCGACTGGAGCCTCGAGCTCAATCCCGACAATCCGATGGAGCTGAAGGACGAGGCCATCTCGATCTACGGCACCGAGTACTGGAACAAGATGACGGAGAAGGAGCGGGCGTGGCTGCGCCTGCATCTCCAGTCGAACTCGATCAGCCAGTTCATGCACGGCGAACAGGGCGCCTTGATCGCCAGCGCCAAGATCGTCGGTACCGTGCCCGACATGAACGCGAAGTTCTATGCCGCCACGCAGGTGATGGACGAGGCGCGCCACGTCGAGGCCTACAAGCGGCTGCTGCACGAGAAGTTCAAGTGCGCCTATCCGATCAATCCGGCGCTGAAGTCGCTGCTCGAGCAGACCCTGACCGACCGGCGCTGGGATATGACCTATCTCGGCATGCAGGTGCTGATCGAAGGCCTCGCGCTCGCTGCTTTCCAGTCGATCCGCGACAAGGCGGGCAACACCCTGGCCGGCGCGGTCAATGCCTACGTCATGCAGGACGAGGCGCGCCACGTCTCGTTCGGCCGCCTGGCGCTGCGCGACTACTATCCGCACCTCTCCGATGCCGAGCGCGACGAGCGCGAGGCGTTCGTGGTCGAGGCACTGCACTTCATGCGCGACCGCTTCAACCAGTCCGAGGTCTGGAGCCGGCTCGGCCTGCCGCCCAAGGTGCTCGACGAGATCCACTACAATTCCAAGCAGATGAATTCCTTCCGCGGCCGGCTGTTCAGCCGGGTCGTGCCGACAGTCAAGGACATCGGCCTGTGGGGCCCCAGGTTGCAGAAGGCCTTCGCCGAGATGGGCGTGATGGAGTACGCCAAGATCGACGTCGCCGAAGTGCTGGAGAACGACGGCAAGGTCGCCGAGGACTTCGACAGGAAGATGTTCGTAGAGAAATCTATCGCTGCAGAGTGACTGCGCTCCTCACTCGGCTGTGATTGCCATGGGGGCCCGCTGATGGGCTAGCGTCGCGCGTCCTTTCAGGGAGGCCGCCATGCTGCGTCAGACACTCCTCACTTCCAGGTACTCGTTTGCCGCAGTCGCGGCGGCCTTGTTTACCGCTGTCGCGGTGCCGGCCTCGGCGCAGGACATGCGTCTGCGCGCCACGGTCGAGAGGGTCGACGGCGCAACCTACATCGTGAAGGATCGCGACGGCGTCGAGCGGAAGCTCACGACCACCGACAAGCCGCTCTACGTGGCGATGGTCAAAGCGAGCATGGCCGACATCAAACCCGGCATGTTCGTGGGCTCGACGGCGATGCCTGCGGCCGACGGCACTCTGCAGGCGGTCGAGGTCCATATCTTTCCCGAGGCGATGCGTGGCACTGGCGAAGGCCATCGTCCGTGGGACCTGAAGCCGCAGAGCACGATGACCAACGCCAGCGTCGAAACGTCGGTCGCGGCCAACGACGGCCAGGTGCTGACGATGAAATACAAGGGCGGCGACAAGAAGATCGCGGTCACGCCGCAGACCGTGGTGGTGAGCTACGCGCCGGGCGACAAGGCGGACGTGAAGCCGGGCACGCACATCTTCGCCGCGGTGACCAAACAGCCCGACGGCAGCCTGCAGACGCCGCGCATCACCTACGGCAAGGACGGTCTCGTTCCACCGATGTAGCGCCAGGCATCGTCAGAGCAGGACGACGATCACCAGCAGCGCCGCCGGGACGATCAGCGGGTAAGCGATCAGGTGCAGCAGCATCACACCCGTGAAGGCGCCCGAGAGATAGCCCATCCAGGTGAGAATCAGCAGGCGTGGCGTCGAGACGGGGGGCAATGGCCGCTGCGGCGCGCGCCATAACCTGTCGAGGGTCGCGTCGGCGATGCGGGCGAGTGCGCTGGTCACGACCACGGTGCTGACCGCCGTACTGCCGAAGTGGGTGAGGGCCGAAGCCTGCAGGCCCATCGCCAGCGCCGCGATCATCAGCGAGGCTTCCGCGCCGATCGGCAGGAAGCCGACGGCGGCGAGCAACGCGGCCTCGATCAGCAGCGGTATGGCGGGCTTGTGGAACAGGCGCAGCAGCAGGCGTGCCAGCATCGCACCGAGAAAGAACGCCAGCAGGGGAATCAGGCGAAACGCCGCCGTGGTATAGTGGCCTTCGGCGGCCGAGATGCCGGCCAGGACGGTGTTGCCGGTCATGTTGGCGGCGAAGACGCCGCCCATGGTGAGGTAGCCGACCGAGTTGGCCATGCCGGCGACGATGGTGAGCAGGCCCGCCTGCAGATAGGGATGGCGGCCGTTCACCAGCCGCCGCGGTTGCCGGTCGTGAAGGAGAGCAGGTGGCCGTCGCGGAAATCGAGCTGCGTGCGCGAAACCGCGCCGCGCGCTGGACCGTTCCATTCGACAGTGGCGACGGAGGCGGTCTCGGGGCCGCCCGGCGTCACCTGCTGGCCCGGACAGCCCATGACGCCCTGCGCCTCGTCGTAGGTCATGCCGCGCTTGAGGGAGGCGAGCTTGTCGACATTGGCCGAGCAGCTTGCGGCGCAGCCCGTCGTCGAGGCGCCGGCGGCGAAAACCAGAAGCAGGCTTGCGAGCGGGAAGGCTTTCATCGCTGTCCTCAGGTCACGTCGTAGGTGATCTCGACCTCGGGTCCGAAGCAATGGCCCTGGCAGGTCAGGATCCAGTTATTGGCGATATCGTCGTCGGTGTAGATGTCGTTCTTGGCCAGCACGATCTTGCCCTTGATGCGTTTGGCCGCGCACGAGGCGCAGAATCCCTCCTCGCAGGACGACAGCGGGTTGAGCCCTCCGGCGCGCGCCGCCTCGAGGATGGTCTGGCCCTTCTTGTAGGGGACCTTGTGCGTCTTGCCTTCGAAGTGGATCGTGATCTCCGCCGGAACGACGTCGCCCTCTTCCTGTTCGACCGGGACGGCGTCGTTGCCCGAGGCCTCGAAGCGCTCGAGCCGCACCCGCTCGCGCGGCATGCCGGCGTCCAGCAGGGTGCGCTCGACCATGTCCATGAACGGCCCGGGGCCGCACAGGAACGCCTCGGCACCCTCGAAGCCCTTCAGCGCCGCGATCACCTCGCCCGGCTGGGTCAGGCCCTGCTCGGCGTCGAGGTGATGGATGACCTCGAGCCGGCTCGGATGGCTGGCGATCAGCTGCAGCAGTTCGGCGTCGAAGATGATCGAGGGCCTGTCGCGGTTGGCGTAGAACAGCCGCATCCGCCGCGCGCCGCTCTTCAGCGCCGACTTGATCAGCGCCATCATCGGCGTGATGCCGCTGCCGCCGCCGAACATCAGCAGCGGCGCCGTGCCGTCGCCCAGCACGAAGCGGCCGGCGGGCGGCATGACGTCGATCGTCACGCCTTCCTTCAGCGAGTCGTTGAACCAGTTGGAGCCCTTGCCGCCGCTGACGCGCTTCACCGTGACCTTCATCTGGCCGTCGGCCTCGGGGGCGCTCGACAGCGAGTAGCAGCGGTTGAACGGAGCGTCGCCGTGCGGCACGCGGAAGGTCAGGAACTGGCCGGCGCGGTACCTGAATTTGTCGGCCAGGTCGGCCGGCACATCGAGCACGAAGGAGCGCGCATCGGGGGTCTCCTGGATGATCTTGGCAATGCGTAGCGGATGGTAAGCCATTGATATTTCCGTATTCACACAGACCGCAATACCCCGGGGATTTCCCCAGCGGAATATGCTAGGTTCGCCGAGAAAATGACCAGAGCGTCACCTTTAGCGCGCTGGACCCGAATGGGACAAGTTTAAGCGACAGGAGGCAAGGCCCATGACGTCGGAAAAAAGCACGCAGAAGATTTATCAGCTTCCGGTCGAAGTCACGCAGTGGAAGTTCGACGGCGCCACCGAGATCGCCTTCAACTGGGAATACGACGCCGGTTCGTCCGACCTGCTGAACCTCTACGAAAAGGGCAAGCAGCAGCAGTGGGACACCAGCACCCGCATCGACTGGTCGCAGGAGCTCGACGAAGGCAACCCGATGGGCATGGCCGACGAGAGCATCCCGATCTTCGGCACGGACATCTGGAACAAGATGACCGAGAAGGAGCGCGACTGGCTGCGCTTCAATCTCCAGTGCCATTCGATCTGCCAGTTCATGCACGGCGAGCAGGGCGCGCTGATCGCGACCGCCAAGATCGTCAACACCGTGCCGGACATGAACGCCAAGTTCTATGCCGCCACGCAGGTGATGGACGAGGCGCGCCATGTCGAGAGCTACAAGCGGCTGATCCACGAGAAATTCAAGGCAGCCTATCCGATCACCGAATTGCTGAAGAAGCTGCTCGAGCAGACCCTGACCGACCGGCGCTGGGACATGACCTATCTCGGCATGCAGGTGCTGATCGAGGGCCTCGCGCTCGCCGCCTTCCAGCGCATCCGCGACACTGCCAAGAACAATCTCGCGGGCTCGGTCAACGCTTACGTGATGCAGGACGAAGCGCGCCACGTCACGTTCGGCCGCATGGCGCTGCGCGAATACTATCCGCACCTCTCCGACGCCGAGCGCGCCGAGCGCGAGGAGTTCACGGTCGAGGCGCTGTACTTCATGCGCGACCGCTTCAACCAGGCCGAGGTCTGGATGCGCTCCGGCCTGCCGGTCGACCAGCTGAACAAGCTTGCCTACGAGTCGGACGCCATGAAGGCGTTCCGCTCGCGCCTGTTCACCCGCATCGTGCCGATCCTCAAGGAGATCGGCCTGTTCGGTCCGAAGGTGCAGAAGGCGCTGGGCGACATGGGCGTGATGGAATACGCCAAGATCGACGTCGAGAAGCTGCTCGGCAACGACCTCAAGGTCGCCGAGGATTTCGACGCCAAGAAGTTCGTGAACGCCCAGCTCGCGGCGGAGTAACGGCCTATAGGGGCGTCGACAGGCGATCGATCGCGGCCCTGACCAGCGCCAGCGAGACTCCGGTGCTGCCCTGGAGGACCACAAAGGGCGCGTCGGGTGGGCTCGACGGCGTGTACAGGGAGAGCCGGTCACGCTGGGAGGGATGCCAGACGCTGTGGGAATACGACAGCAGCGGCGTCTCGTTGGAGGCGGTCCAGGGCACGTGATAGTCGAGCAAATTGCCCTTCCGCTCGGCCACGCACGTGTAGATCGAATACTCGGTCCAGGGGATCGAGCCCGGCCTGCGCATCAACCAGCCGCTCAATACCACCGTCGGACTGAGCAGGCCGATGCGGAAGTGCTCCAGCGCCTGTGCGGCAAGCACACCGTGCAGAATATTCGGCGTTACCGCCAGCCCGTGATCCAGCGGAGCGTACGACACGCCCAGTGCCTTGGCCGTCTGATGCCACCAGTCATGACGATACTTGTGCGCCCATTGCGACAGCGCCCGTCCATCCGCCACGAAGGTCGTCGCGTCGAAATCGCCGACGCAACAGACATCGGCATCGAGCGTCAGGTATCCGGCAAATCCCAAAACGACGGGGACGTGCAGCTTGATGATCTGTTGGCGATGCCAGCCGCGCATTAAATAGAAGCCGCTGAACGCCGGGAAGAAATCGCCTTCCGACCGGATCGACAGGTCGATGTTGGCGAAGCGCGGCAGATGGCTCTGCAGCTCGCCGACATCGCGGCGGGGAGCCACGACGAGCAGCCTGAAAGGAGCGGGATCGCGCCAATGGCGTGCCAGGGACTCGATGAGCAGGCAGGCGCGACCAAGATCGTCCCACCGCTCCGCGTGGCGGCGCAGCGCCAGCGGCAGGATGGCCTGACGAACTTCCGTGAGCATCGAAGTGAATCTCTATCACTTCCTTGCGCCACGGTCGCACGGCCTCTCCCGAACCGGTAACTGCCACCAAGGCTAGCAGGGCCGGTCGCCCTTGATCGTCACCCGGTGGGCGTGCCGGACCGCCGGGTGATAGTCGAACGTGGCGCGGTGCAGCGCGCAGCGATTGTCCCAGAACGCCACCGAGCTCCGGGATGCGCGTAGTGAAACCGCGATTGGCGAACAGGCTGCGTCGACCGGTCACCGGATGCGTGCGGATCAACGGATGCACGGCCTCGGGATAGCTCTTGTCGCCGCGCGCGTAACCGCCCTGGCTGAAGACGTGCGCGCTGGTGTGCAGCGCCGTCAGCCCGTCGCACAGCGTGCGGATCGCCTCCGGTCGGCGGCGTCTCGTGCATGTAGAGGATCGAGCCCATCGGCGGCTCGGCCTGGCAGGAGAGATCGGAGTGCCAGACCTCGCCGGTCGCGTTCGTCGTGTTCTCGTCGGAATGCACGACGCGGATTTCAGGATGGCCCTCGATCTCGGCCCTGGCCGCAGGATGGACCAGCAACTCGCCGAACAGGCGGCCGAAGGCCTTGTGCTGCTCGACGTTCATTTTCTGGTCGCGGAAGAAGATCACCTGGTACGCCATCAGCGCGTCATTCAGCGCGCTTGCGTCGCTGTTGCCGAGCGGCCCAGCGAGATCGATGCCGGAGATTTCGGCGCCGATCGCGGGAGTGACCTTGCGGACTGTGATGCTCATTGGCAGGACTCCACCTTCGGCGGCGCATCGAGGTCGGTCGCGATTTTAGCGATATCAAGACAGCGGGTCCCGATCCAGGCTCGGCCCTGGATGAACAAGGCCGATCGCGCGAACGCCGCCGCCTGTTCGGCGGGCGGCCGCGCCCGTGCCAGCAGCCAGTCCAGCGCATAGAGATTGCCGGTCGCGAAGTCGGCCGAGGAATGGTCGAGGTCCTTGCTCCACAGCGCGGCATTCTTCTTCGACGCCTCGTCGAGGCCGGCGAGCCAGGCGTGCGCGGCCCTGGCGAGCCCGTAGGAGCCGCCGTTCTCGGCAATGAGGTCCTTCACCTCGGCCGCGCGTACGGCGATGGTCTTGCCCGCGATCGTATTGCCCGCGCAGCCGCTCTCGCGGCAGATCGCGGTGAAGGTGAGGTACTCGGCCAGGATGATCTCGGTGTTGCCGTTGTTGCGCTGGCGCCAGGCGCGGGCGAGCGCCCAGCCCTGGCGCGTCTCGTGGGTCCACGGCTTGCCGTCCGGCTCCAGCTCGCCGATCACGAGCTTTGCGGCGGCTTCCCAATCCGGCGGAATCTGCGCCTGCCGCCGGGCCGGCGGCGAGCAGCACCATCGCGAGCGCGAGCAGCAGGCGGCGCATCAATAGCGTCGTGCCCGTTTGCGGTCGCGGCTCTCGTACTGCACGAGATCGTCGGCGCGCATCTCGGTGGCGTCTCGCGGCGCAAGCGCGCGCGCCTGCGCCGGCGTCAGAAGCCTGAAGTGCCGCACGTCGCAGAGGGCCGCGCCGACGTCCCAGCAATCGTCCCGGTTGGTGACCCAGCTGTCGATCGGAAAGCGGCGCATGTCGATCGGCATGGAATAGGTGCGGAGACTCTTGCGCTGCCTGTTGGTGTACTCGTGGAAATACGACATCGCCAGTTCGCGCGGCGTGCGATAGACCGGGTCGCGCCAGCGCAGCCAGACGTGGTTGCTCTTGGAGATCGCGCCCCAGCAGCCGCCGCGCCGGAACAGCGCGATCACATGGTCGGAATCGCGGTGCGCCTCGAGGTCCATGATCAGCGGCGGCTCGCCCGCCAGCCACAGCGCGCAGGCGGCGGTGAAGGCGGCCTCGATGCAGTGCGCCTTGCGGTGCTTCATCACGCCCTGGACCGAGCGCAGCGTGTCGCCGTCTTCCTCGAAGTTGGTCTTGAGGCCGTCGATGATGAATTGCTGGATGCGCTGTGGCGTGCGCAGGTCTTTCAGCACGCGACCTTCCGCGGCGCTGAGGCCGAGCTCGGCAGGCGTAGGACGGGCTTTGCGGCGCATCTTCCTCGGGGGGTGGGTGGTGGAGCTGAGGGGGATCGAACCCCTGACCTCCTCATTGCGAACGAGGCGCTCTCCCAGCTGAGCTACAGCCCCTTTCCCCGGAGTAGGCGCGGATAATGGTTGCCGGACGGCCTGTCAAGCAATGCGGCCTATGTTAGCGTGTTTCCACCTTATTTGGAGCTACATTTACCGAGGAGACTATGCAGGTGAAGAAAACCGTCCAGTCCGACCAGGCTCCCAAGGCGCTCGGCCCCTACGCGCAGGCCATCGTGGCGGGCGGCATGGTCTATTGCTCGGGCCAGATCGCGCTCGACCCCAAGACGGGCGACCTTGTGGCGGGCGGCATCGCCGAGCAGACAAGGCAGGTGCTGGCCAATCTGCGCGTGGTCCTGAAGCAGGCCGGCTCCGATCTCGACAAGGCGGTGAAGACCACGGTGTTCCTGAAGGATATGAACAATTTCGCGGCGATGAACGAGGTCTACGGCAAGCCCGAGTATTTCGGCGCCCAGCCGCCGGCCCGCTCGACGATCGAGGTGGCGCGCCTGCCGAGGGACGTCATGGTGGAGATCGAAGTGGTGGCGCTTGCCTGATCCCTGGCTCGTTCTCGGCTGGCTGTTGAGCAGCGGCGTGAGCTGGCTTCTGGCGCTGGGCAGCGTGGTGCTGCTGTTCCTGGCGATCGGGCATCTCGTCCTGTCGCTGCTGCTGGTGATTCCGACCTGGCGCATCTTCGGCCGCGCCGGTTTTCCGGGCGCGCTGTCGCTGCTGCATTTCGTGCCGGTGGTCGGCCTGCTGGTGGTGATGGCGATCCTTGCCTTCAACGACTGGCCGGCCGGCGAGGCTCCGGTGTCGAAGGGTTGAGATGTTCACCATCAGCTCCCTGCTGGCCCTGCTTGGCCTGAGCAGCGCCTTCGCGGCGGTGGCCCTGGTGCTCGCCGCCTGGATGGCCTGGCGCATCGTCGCCAAGGCTGGCCTGCCGGGATGGCTGGGACTGATCGCGGTATTGCTCACTCTGACCGGGATCGGCGCCTTCGTGCCGCTGGTCGCGCTCTGGATCTTTGCCTTCATGAGCTGGCCGCGCGACGGCGGCACGCAAGCGGTCGCGGCGGCCGGACGGCCGTTGCCGATCCCGACCCTGCCGGCCCCGACCTTGCCGGCCCCCACGGCAGTCCTGCCGGATCGCCGTGGATGGCGCCTGAGCGGCGCCGTGGCGGGCGGCAGCGTGTCGCTCGGGTTCGATGCATCGCAGCCGTCTTATCTATTGACCGGCGCAGCCGCGGCGGGCCCGGGCGAACTGAGCGTGCCCGATCCGTCGGTCGCAGCGCCCCATGCGCGCCTGCTGATCGCCGGCACGCGGCTCGGGCTCGAGGATATGGGCGCCGCCGGCGGCACCTTCATCGACGGTGCGCGCCTGCTGCCGGAGCACGGCCCACGGGACATCTCGCAGGCCCGTACGATCCGCCTCGGCACCGTCGATCTCGCCCTCTCGAGGGTCTGAAATGGGCTCTCAAATTGGCTTGATCGGCAGGCCCCGCCGGGTAGGGTGCGCCCGTTCGGCGGCCTGCCCAGTGGCTCGCCGGAACCGGAGGAATGGAGTGCAATGCCCCCGCTGATCTGGCTGTTCAACATGCTCGTCGAGATCGTCGTGTTCGTGATCATCGCCAGCGCCATCGCCAGCTGGCTGGTGGCCTTCGGCGTGGTCAACATGCGCAACCATTTCGTGCGCACCGTGGTCGAGACGCTCTATCGCCTGACCGAGCCGATGCTGCGGCCGATCCGCAGGGTCATGCCGAACCTGGGCGGCGTCGACATCTCTCCGATCGCCCTGCTGGTGATCCTCTATTTCGTGCGCTACTGCGTGAACTACTACCTCGCCCCCAATTTCTACTAGAGCCGGACCGATGCTGATCGACGGCAAGGCGTTCGCCGCCGGCCTGCGTGCGCGCGTCCGCGACGGCGTGGCGGCGCTCACCACCCGGGGCGTGGCGAAGCCCGGCCTGGCGACGGTGCTGGTGGGCACCGATCCCGCGAGCGAGGTCTATGTCCGCAGCAAAAGCAAGACCGCCGCTGAAGGCGGCATGGCGAACGTCGACCACCGCCTGCCGGCTGAGACCTCCCAGGCCGAGCTGCTGGCGCTGCTCGGCCGGCTGAACGCCGATCCCGTCGTCAGCGGCATCCTGGTGCAGCTGCCGCTGCCCGCGCACATCGACACGACGCAAATCCTGCACGCCGTCGATCCGTCGAAAGACGTCGATGGCTTTCACCCGATCAATGTCGGCCGCCTGGGCGCGATCGCACCGGGGGCGCCGCTCGACTTTCCCGTGCCCTGCACGCCGCTCGGCTGCTCGATGCTACTGGCCGACACGCTGGGATCGCTCTCCGGCAGGAACGCCGTCGTGGTCGGACGCTCCACCCTGGTCGGCCGCCCGGTCGCGCAGTTGCTGCTGCGCGCCGATTGCACCGTGACGATCGGCCATTCGCGCACCCGCGACCTGCCTGCCTTGTGCCGCACCGCCGACATTCTCGTCGTCGCGATCGGCAAGCCCGAGTTCGTGAAGGGCGACTGGATCAAGCCGGGGGCCGCCGTGATCGACGTCGGCATCAACCGCATCCCCACGCCCGACGGCAGGACGAAGCTGGTGGGAGACGTAGCCTTCGCCGAAGCGACCCAGGTGGCCGGTCACATCACGCCGGTGCCGGGCGGTGTCGGCCCGATGACCGTGGCTTGCCTGATGTACAACACCCTGCAGGCGGCCCGCCGTGCTGCGGGCCTGCCGTTCGTCGCGGTCTAATCTCTGTCGTCCTGAGGCGCAGCCGAAGGACCTTGCCGAGCGAGCAGACACAGTCCGGAGAAACCGAGTGAGGGCGGGCGTGAGGTCCTTCGCCTCCGGCTCGGGACGACAGGATCAGTTCTTCGACATGCCGGCGACCAGCGCGGCCACGTTGTAGCGCATCATCGCCTCGTAGGTCGGCGCCGGGCCGTCCGGCCGGGAGAGCGCGTCGCTGTAGAGGCGCGGGCCGACGACGGCGCCGGAGTTGCGCGCGATCTCGTCGATCAGCACCGGGTTGGTCATGTTCTCGATGAACAGCGCCTTGATCTTCTGCGCCCGCACCTGGCGGATCAGCTGGGCCATGTCGCGCGCCGACGGGTCGCTGTCGGTGCTGTAGCCGCGCGGCGCCTCGAACTGCACGCCGTAGGAGCGCGCGAAATAGTGGAACGAGTTGTGACCTGTGATCGCCTTGCGCCGATCCTCCGGCACGGTGGCGATCGTGCTGCGGATCCATGCCTCGAGTGCGGCCAGCCTCGCATCGTAGGTCTCGGCGCGCTGGCGATAGAAGGCGGCATTGGCCGGATCGGCGGCGGCAAGGCCGGTCGCAATGTTGGCGACATAGCGGCGCGTGCAGGCCACATCCTGCCAGCAATGTGGATCGGGCCGTTGCTCGAACGCGGCGGCCACGTCCTTCGACACCACGATGCGCGTGCCCTTGAACGACGCCGCGTCGGCCAGCCGGTCGATCCAGCCCTCGAAGCCCAGCCCGTTGCTCACCAGCACCTTCGCGCTGGCCAGCACTCGAAGGTCGTTTGGCCTCGGCTGATAGGTGTGGGCGTCGGTGTCCGGTCCGACCAGGACCGTGAGGTCGACTTTGTCGCCGCCGACCTGGGCCACGAGATCGCCCAGGATCGAGAAGGTCGCGACGACCTTGAGTTTGTCTTGGGCCGACGCCGGCAGGGCGAAGACTGGCAGGAGGATGGGCAGCAGGACGGATAGAAGAGAGCAGACACGCATCTGTTACAATGTAACAGATCAGAGCGTCTTGGCGAGCGCGGCAAGTTGGTCGGTGGCGATGCCCCAGCCGGTATGGAAGCCCATCTTTTCGTGCTTTTCGCGATCCTCGACCGACCAATGCCGCACCGTCGCCGTGTAGCGGGTCTGGCCGCTCCCCTCGTCGGCGAAGGTGATGATCGCGGTCATGAACGGCTTGTCCGGGCCGGGCTGCCAGTCGCCGGTATAGGCGTCGGTGAATACGAGTTTCTCGTTCTTCACTACTTCGAGATAGGTGCTGGGAATCGCCATGTCCTTGCCGTCGGGGTCGCGCATGGTGATGCGGCTCCTGCCGCCCGGCCGGACATCCATTTCGGCATGGGGCACGGTGAAGGGCGGTGGCGTGAACCACTTCTTCAGCAGTTCTGGCTCGGTCCAGCAGCGCCACAGCTTGGCGCGGGGTACCTCGATCAGACGGGTCAGGTGGAGTTCGCGGGGGTCTGTCGTGGTCATGGGTCGTTCCTATACGGGAAAGTCGAGCCAGCGTGGCACGTGGCCGGTCGCTTCGAAGAAACGCAGCAGGTCAGGCAAGACGATGGCGGAGGTCATGGTGTTGGTGAGCGGATGGGCGTTGATCGGCCCGCCCTCGGAAAGGCCGCGGTCGAGCACGAGGTGCACCTTGTGCGCAGGATCGTTGATCACCGCAAAGGGCGTCACCGAGCCCGGCTCGACGCCGAGCCAGGTGCGCAGCCGCTCGGCGCTGCCGAAGGAAAGGCGGCCTGCGCCCAAGGTCTCGCCCAGCCGCTTGAGGTCGAGGCTGCGGTCCTCGAGCACCACCACCAGCCACATCTCCTCCTTCTTGTTGCGCAGGAAGAGGTTCTTGATGTGATGGCCGGGCAGCACGCCGCGATGGGCCTTGGCCTGCTCGACGGTGAAGACGGCTTCGTGCTCGACCGTATCGTGCGGGATGCCCAGCCCGGCGAGGCGGTCGAAGAGTTGTTGCGGCGAAAGCATCGGGTTACACCAAGTCCATGAAAGGCCCCAAATGAAAGGCATCGTCCTCAGCGGCGGCAGCGGCACCCGGCTCTACCCGATGACCCGGGCGACGAACAAGCAGCTCCTGCCGGTCTACAACAAGCCGATGGTCTACTACCCCCTCACCACCATGATGATGGCGGGCTGTCGCGACCTGTTGCTGGTGGTCAATCCGCAGGACGAGGAGGCCTATCGCCGCCTGTTCGGCGACGGCAGCCAGTGGGGCCTGGCGATCTCCTACGTGACGCAGCCCAAGCCCGGTGGCATCGCCGAGGTCTTCCTGCTCGGCCGGCACTTCATCGGCAACGACCGGGTCGGGCTGATCCTGGGCGACAATCTCTTCTACGGCGATTCGCTGCCGGCGCTGGCCGAGCGCGGCGCCAAGGGCGGCGGCGCGGTGATCTACGCCTACTGGGTGAGTGACCCGCAAGCCTATGGCGTGGTCGAGTTTGCCGAGAACGGCAATACGCCGCTTAGCATCGTCGAGAAGCCCGCGAAGCCGCGCTCCAACTGGGCGGTGACCGGACTCTATTTCTACGACTCCGACGTCTGCGACGTCGCCGCCAGCCTGCCGCGTTCGCCGCGCGGCGAACTGGAGATCAGCGACGTCAACGCGCACTATCTCAGGGAAGGCCGGCTGATGGTGCACAAGCTTGGCCGCGGCTACGCCTGGCTCGACACCGGCACGCCGTCCAGCCTCCTGAAGGCCGCGCAGTTCGTCGAGACGGTCGAGGACCGCCAAGGCCTGCAGATCGGCAGCCCCGAGGAGGTCGCCTGGCGCATGGGCTATATCGATGATGGCGGTTTCGAGCGCCTGATCGACTCCATAAAAGACAGCGAATACGGCAAATACCTGCAGCACCTGCTGGCCCGCGGCTAGGCTTTTGGCAGGCTTGCCAAGGCCGTCAAAACCCCTTATCACCACCGCCTTCCGGCATACTACCCGGCCGGATCGGAGCGCGGGCGTAGCTCAGGGGTAGAGCACGACCTTGCCAAGGTCGGGGTCGAGGGTTCGAATCCCTTCGCCCGCTCCAATTTCTTCCCGTTTGGACGATAGGTTGAACTGCCAAGACGTCCCCGCCGATTGTATCGGCGGCCGACTGCTTGCGCGTGCCGAAGACGGGAAGTCTCACATCGGGAACTCAAGGACCGCTTGAGCCGTTGCCCCCGTGAGGTATCCCGCCATGCTCACAGTATTTCGCCAGCCGTCTTCTTCCTTCGTTACGCCGCTGAAGTCGATTGCGGGCATCGCCAGCGCCGCTCTGCTGATCGGCTGGGCGGCAGGCGTGGGCGCGCAGACCACCAACCAAGCGCCGGCCGCGCCGCAGGCCCAAGCGGCGGGCCCGGCGGGCAATGCGAATCTTCCCCCGCTTCCGCTCGGCCAGGACGATATACGCGAAACCCAGAATCAGCTGATCGCGCTGGGCTTCGATCCAGGTGCGGCCGACGGCCAGGCCGGTCCGGCCACCACCGCCGCCGCGCAGCAGTACGACCAGAGCCGCGGCGGCGGCGGTCGAGTGGCGATCGACAGCGCGCTGCTTGCCCGCCTGAAGGCGGACACTGCGCCGCGCCTGACGTACGACCAGGTCGCCGCGCGGGCGCAGTCGCACTCCCAGGCACAAGCGCCCGCTTCCGCCGGGAATCAGATCGGCAACATCGTCCAGCAGCTCGCGCCGCTCATAGGGGCGGCGGTCAATAGCAGCAATAACGCTAATTACGGCGGCGGCTATGGCTACGGAGGTTACTCCGGCCCCTACGGACCTGGTGGTTTCCACTACGGCTACTAAGGCGCGTTCCGTAGAGCTGCTCAGTATCCATCCCGCCTCCTGGACCGGGCAAACAATGACGCTGGCCTCGAAGGGACTACCGCGAGGCACCGAGTGTCATCGTCAGATCAGGTCGACCTGCTATGGTTGAGAGATAAAGTCTTGCCGCCATACCAACAGGGGCCGAGACAAGGAGACGACGGCGATGACCGGGATTCCCGATGTCTATCTGGACTTGTTGCTGCAGAAGAAAGCGTTGGCACACCTGGCGACGGTGATGCCCGATGGCTCGCCGCAGACGACGCCGGTTTGGTTCGACTACACGGACGGCAAGATCCGGGTGAACTCGCCACTCGGTAGCGTCAAAGGGCGAAACATGAAGCTGGGCGCGAAAGTGGCGCTTTCGATCGTGGACCCCGAAAATGTCGGCCGGTACGTCCAGCTTCGCGGTACCGTCACACGCGTGCGGCAGGACGAAGTCGCCGCAGCGCACATCAACCAGCTTACACACAGGTACACGGGGCTCGACAGGTATCCCTACGGCAAGCCGGGCGAGGTGCGCGTGATGTTCGAGATCACGCCATTCTCCGTCCAGGGGATGAGCTGATCGGGGCGCATATTCCCGGAGGTGCTATTGCGTCGACAGTCCCGTATTGCGGGCGGTCCGGCCATCGATCGGCGTGCACGCGCCGTTGCCGCACAGCTCAACCTTGTCGTTGTAGAAATACATCATCCATTTGTTCGACGGCAGATGGATCCACTGTTCCATCAACTTCCTGTCGACATCGGGAGCATGCGACGGAATCCAGTCGCGCAGTTTCTGCGGGGCGTCGGCGAGGAGACCGCCGCTGTTGTTGTAGTTGCCGTGCAGACCGACCCGGGAATTCGGTCCGTCCAGGGTCCGCTCGACGCCGCCCAGCCACATCCGCGAGCACGATGACGCGCAGCGGCCACGGATCACGGTCGCGAGCCCGTGCTCGCGGATGAGATCGCCGACGCAGTAACCGGCGCGCGCATCGCCTCCGCCCGAATTGGTGAGAACGACGAGCTTGATTTTGTTCTGCGACAGTACGTGCTCCAGGGCGGTGCATTCGGATCCGACGACCGACCCCGACAGGACGACGGACGATCCCTCGATCGAGAGGGTCATTGCTTCTGACGGGAGCGACACAATCATGAGCAACGAGGATAGCAACGAGATCTTCCGCACGATCAACACCCGCTCCGGTTTCCAGGCAGTTCACGTCATCTCCTCTCGACCGTCCAGAGCAATTCCCGAATCGAAAAGGGCGCCCCGTGAGGGGCGCCCTTTCATCGTTCTAGTCAGGCCGTATCCGCTGTTACTTGTGCTCGTGCCAGCCCATGTCCTTGTCGCGGTCGTGATTCCACTCGTGGTACTCGGCGCCCTTCGCCGCGCGATAGGTGTCGCGATGCGCCGGCTGCGCCCAGGTATGCCACGTATGGCCGGTGTCCCAGTAGCCGTCGCTATAGCCGATGGCGACGTTGCCGACATCGAACGTCACGGATTGCGCGAACGCCATGGCCGGCACGCTCGCGAGAGCCACCGCCACAATGGCGGTCTTGATAAATTTGTTCACTTTCCAGCCCTTTCCTGTGTTGACTGACAACAGGTAACGCCATCAGGCAACGTCGGTTGCGGGCCGAAATTACCGTTCCGCCAGAGCCAGTTTCGCACCGAGTGTGACGAAGGCGGCGGCAAAGCTGCGGCGCATCCAGACCAACACCTGCGGCCGCGAGATGACATGGCGGCGGATCGCTGCGGCAAACAGGCCGTAACCCACGAACACCACGAAGGTGAGTGCCATGAAGACGCCGCTCAGCTCCAGCATGCACGCGAGCGGTGCTGCCTCATCGGCCTTCACGAACTGCGGCAGGAAGGCGAAGAAGAAGATCGTGAGCTTGGGGTTGAGGAGATTGATCGCGATCGCGTGCCCGATGACCTGCAGCGAGGAGCGTGCGGTGGTCTCGCTGTCGACCTGTAGCGCGCCGCGTTCGCCGAGCGTCTTCCATGCCATGTAGAGCAGGTAGGCGACGCCCGCATACTTCAGCGTCTGGAACGCGAGCGCGCTGGTGTGCAGAAGGGCGGCGAGGCCGAAAATCGCGGCCAGCATGTGCGGCACGATGCCGAGCGTGCAGCCGAAGGCCGCCACCGCGCTGGCCCGGCCGCCACGCGACAGGCCGGTCGCCAGGGTGAACAGCACACCTGTGCCGGGCGAGATCACCACGATCAGCGTGGTCAGCAGGAATTCGATGGTCATTGTGTCTCGCCCATTCACGTTGCGAGGCAACAGCGCTTGGCCTTCTTGCCGCTGCCGCAGGGACACGGGTCATTGCGCCCGACATGACGCCATGGGTTGATTACGGGCTCAATGGGATCGAAAGAATCGCGTTCACTTGCCGAAATCGTCCCGCGGCTGGAGGTTTCCGCCTTCGAAGCGTTCGAGGGTCTCGGCCACGTCGGCGATATATCCCAGATATTCGCCCTCGAAGCGCTCGATGTCGCCAGGCGCCTGTTCGGCCTGGGCGAACATGTCTTCGATCGTCGGCCAATCGATCAAATTCTCGGCGATCGCCTTGCTGTCGAAGGCCATCTTCACGGCCGGTTGCATGACACGAAGCCCCAACAAAGCGACTGCAGTCGCCCAGGCGGACCAGGCCATTTCTCCGTCCGGCGTGGTCTTCCCCGCGTAGAAGCGACCGAGAAAGCCGACCATTTGTGCCCGTTCGATCCGTCCTTCCCAGGTGAGGAAGGTCGCGGCTCCCAGCAGCGCCGATCGTACATATTCATCGAGGCGCAAATCGACGATTGCGTCGAAAAGTGCCTCCGTGTCGCCGTTGAAAACGCCGATCGCGATACGGGGCAGCGTTTCGGTGATGGCGTCGCCGAGCAGATCCTCGAGTTCGTCGTTCGGACGATGCAGGATGCGCAAAAGCAGGTCGAAACCAAGCGGATCGCGCCGGCCGCCGACGATATGGAGGGCGCGAAAGAACAACAGTTCGTCGTCGCCATCGACGAGCTTGCCGTCGGCGGCGCGCTCCAGCGCCGCTCGCAACAGCGGGCCCGACGCGGGATAGCGCAGGGTGCAGAGCGCCACCGCGAACATCGGCAAGTGCGGCGACATGGCCAGTTCGGCGATATAGGGCTCGATCGGTGCGATCAGCGGTGAGTTGGACGGAATGCCATCGGTCTCCATGCGAAGGTCTCTAGGCGGCCTGTTCGAGCGTCGAGGCGATGTCGCGCGTGGTGACCCTCCGCAGGTCGCGCACCTTGGTCGTGTCGAACGGCCGCGCGCGATGCATGGTGCAGCGATTGTCCCAGATCACCAGGTCGCCCTCGCGCCAGCGGTGCGCATGGACGAACGGCGGCTTCACCGCATGTTCCATCAGGTCAATGAGAAGCAGACGGCCGTCGGGGATCGGCATGCCCTCGATGTGCGAGGCGTGGGCGGCGAGATAGAGCGTCTTGCGGTGCGAACCGGGGTGCGTGCGCACCACCCGCTGCGGCACCGGTGGCAGGCTGGCCAACTCCTCCTCCGTGTACCTGGTGACGTCGAGCTGGCCGCGCGAATGGAAGATCGAGTGCATGGCGATCAGTCCGTCGAGCTTCTGCTTCGTGGCGACGTCGAGCGCGTCGTAGGCGGCGCGCATGTCGGCGAACTCGGTGTCGCCGCCCTCGTCGGGGACGATGTGGGCATAGAGCATGGAAAGCGCACCCGGCACGGCGCGGAACGAGGCATCGGTGTGCCACAGGCGATTGGCCAGCCAGTCGAGGCGCCGGCGCGCATTGACGTCGAGCACCTTGCCGTCGCCGTCGAGGTTCGAGATGTCGGCGATCTCGGTGCGCTCCAGGCGATGCTTGATGCTCTGGTGGCGCGCGCGCTGGGCAGAGGAATGGATCGGGCCGAAGTGGCCGGCGAACTCGATCTGCTGGGAGTCGGTGAGTTTCTGGTCGCGGAATACCACGACCGCATAGCGATTGATCGCATCCTCGATTGCGTCACGATCTGCAGGCTTCAGGGGCTGCGCAAGGTCGACGTCGGAGATTTCGGCGACGAAGTCGGGCGTGGTTGGCGTGACTGTGATGCTCATGGCCGCCTCCTGCGGCTATAGTGGCCGCGCCCGCCATTTTCCCTCAGGAAACGCCATGCCGCAAACATACAAACTCGCCCTGCTCGACGATTATCAGAAGGTAGCCATGCGCATGGCTGACTGGGACCGCCTGAAGAAGCGCGGCGTCGAGATCACCGTCTTCCACGACGCCTTCAAGTCGGTCGAGGATGCCGCCCAGAAGCTGGCGCCGTTCGACATGCTGGGCCTGCTGCGGGAGCGGACGGCGTTTCCGCGGGCGCTGATCGAGAAGTTGCCCAACCTCAAGTTCATGGTGCTGACCGGCGCGCGCGCCGCCAGCCTCGACGACAAGGCCGCGAGCGATCGCGGCATCCCGATCTCGACGACGCCGGGCGGCGGCTCGAACGCGCCGACGGCCGAACTGGGCTGGGCCCTGCTGATGATGTGCGCCCGCGACCTCGCCAAGGCTGAGCGCCTGGCACGCCAGGGCAAGTGGCACGATGGCATCGAGCAGATGGTGGTGCTCGAGGGCAAGCGGCTGGGCATCCTCGGCCTCGGCAAGCTGGGCAGCCGTGCGGCCCACTATGGCAAGGCGTTCGGCATGGAGGTCGTGGCCTGGAGCCAGAACCTCACGCCCGAGAAGGCCGCAGCGGGTGGGGCGAAGTACGTGACCAAGGACGAGCTGCTGGCGACCTCGGACTTCGTGTCGATCCACCTCGCGCTGTCGGATCGCACGCGCGGCCTGATCCAGGCGGCCGACCTTGCCAAGATGAAGAAGACCGCGATCCTGGTGAATACCTCGCGCGGGCCGATCGTCGACGAGGCGGCCCTGATCGCGGCGCTGAAGAACCGCACCATCCTGCATGCCGGCCTCGACGTCTACGACAAGGAGCCGATGTCCGCCGACCATCCCCTCATCAAGCTCGACAATGTCACGCTGATTCCCCACCTCGGCTACGTCGTCGAGGAGAGCTATCGCTATTTCTACGAGGGCACGATCAAGGACATCGAGGCCTGGCTCGACGGCAAGCCGATCAACGTGCTGAATCCGGACGCTCTCAAGAAATAGTTGCAGGCGATGTCGATTCGGGGCGGCCTCGAACGTCGATGAGGTGACGGGGGCTGCTTCCGTCATCACCCAGAGGAGATCGACAATGGCTCAATTCATGCTGCTGCTGCACCAGGCGCCGAACTACAACACCGACCTGCCGCGCGAGAAGATGCTGGAGATGACCCAGAAGTACATGGCCTGGGCGGATGGGCTCCGCCAAAAGGGACAGATGGTGGGTGGCGAAAAGCTCTCAGCCAGCGGCGGCCGGCAGCTTCAGCTCGAGCGGTGGCAAGCTGGTCGCGAGCGACGGGCCCTATGCCGAAGCCAAGGACGTGATCGGCGGCTACTTCCTCATCGAGGCCAGGGACCTCGCCGCAGCCGAGGCAATCGCCCGGGAGTGCCCGCATTTCGCGCTCGCATCTTCCAACTGGGCGGAAGTGCGGCCCATCGAGGACATGAAGCAGGTCCGCGCGGCCGCGGGCTGACGTTTTGCAACGGTCTGTCCACCGGCTCGTCGACACACTCGCCCGCGATTCGGCGAGCCGGCTGGTCGCCGCCCTGGCACGGCGGCTCGGCGCCGGCCGCATCGCCGTCGCCGAAGATGCCGTGCAACATGCGCTCCTGCAGGCGCTCAGCCTCTGGCCGTTCAAGGGTGTGCCCGACAGGCCGGAAGCCTGGCTGTCGACGGTCGCAAAGAACCGCGCGCTCGACCTTCTGCGCAACGAGGCCCGCGGCGTCACTCTTGCCGAGGAGCTGGTACCCCTGGCGTCGGCGTTGACGGAAAACGCAGGCCGCTTCGACCGCGAGCTGAACGACGATGAACTGGCGCTGCTGTTCGCGGTCTGCCATCCCGCTTTGTCGCCCGAGGCGAGGGTCACCTTTGCGTTGAAGACCGTGTGTGGCCTCACGGTGCCGCAGATCGCGGCCGGCCTGCTGAGCGAGCCCGCGACGATTGCCCAGCGGCTCGTGCGCGCCCGCAAGCAGCTCGAAGCCTCGAACGTCGCCATCGAGACGCCGCCGCCGGAGGCGCTGGCCAACCGCGCCGAGGCGGTGCGCATGGCACTGTTCCTGATGTTCAACGAAGGTTATTCGGCCTCGTCGGGCAATGCACTGGTTCAACCGGAGTTCTGCGTCGAGGCCGTGCGCCTGTCGCGCGCGCTGGCGGCGCATCCGGTGACCCGCTCGCCGGCCAGCGACGCGCATGCCGCCCTGCTCGCGCTCACGGCGGCGCGCCTGCCGACGCGGGTCGGTCCCGACGGCGTGGCGCAACTGCTGGAAGACCAGCCGCGCGAGCAATGGGACCGCAGCCTGATCTCACTCGGCCTCGAGCATCTCGACCGCTCTGCGCGCGGCACTGAATTGTCGGTATGGCACCTGCGTGCCGAAATCGCCGCAGTGCATGCGCTGGCGCCCAGCACGGCCGAGACCGACTGGCCGCGCATCGTGGCGATCTACGATCAGCTGCGCGACGTCGATCCCTCACCCGTGGTCGAGCTGGCGCGCGCGGTGGCCCTCGGCCGTGCGCGTGGACCGGCGGAAGGGCTCGCGGCGCTGCCCAGGCCGGACGGCAATCCTTATGGCCATGCGGCGACGGCGATCTTCCTCACCGAGCTCGGGCGCACCGATGAGGCGCGCGATCACTTCGAGAAGGCGAAGGGACTGGCGCGCACCGAACCGGAGCGGCGGCTGCTGGAGCGAAGACTGAGATCCTAAGGCGCTCGCGAAGCGAGCGCCTAAGTTCTGAAACGCAGCAGCAGGTGGTTCACGCCGTTCAGCTTCACGTAGAGATCCTCGAACTGTGTGTAGAAATCCTCCCACTGCGGCAAGCCGCCTTGGGCGCCCAGCGAGGTGTAGATCTCCGCCACGGTCCTGCGCCCGTCGAACTGCGCGATGATGCGCGGCGCCAGCGCCGGCAGTTGCGCGCGCCACGGGAAACCGTCGAGGTTGGCGACCAGCGGCGCACCGGGCTGCAGGCCGGCCGCAAGCTTGGCCGCATCCATGTCGCGCAGCACCGGAATGGCCGAGGTGTCCTCCGGCCGCGCCACCGTGTCGAAGCCGGCCCGCGTCGCATAGAAGACATGGGTGCGCAGGTTGCCCGCGAGACGTTCGGCAAACGCGGCGCGCTCGACCAGGGGCAGCGAGCTCGCCTGCCGGGCGATCACCGGGTCGCTCATGTAGGTGGCGGGCTCGTAGCGCACCGGTTCGAGGAAGGCGACGATCCGCAGGCCCGCGTCGGACGCCAAAGTGCCGATCTCGGGCACTGTGTAGGCGCGGTCGACGCTATGCAGCAGCAGGTCGTAGAGGCCGGCATCGCCGCCGGTCACATGGTCGTTGAGATAGGGATTGCGGCGGAACAGGTTGGTGGTCGGCAGGAAGCGAATGAGCCGCTTGGCCATGGCGATGCGGTCCTCGGTCGCCATCGACCTGGGCGCCAGGGTGCGCAGGATCTCCTGCAACGGATAGACGCCGGTGCGGCCGTACTGGCCGTAGAGCATCACGCCGATGCCGCCATCGGGCTGCAGGACACTGGCCAGCGCCCTCATGCCGGCCGACGGGTCGGGAAGGTGATGCAGCACGCCGGTGCAGTCGATGTAGTCGAACTGGCCGATGTTCATGCCCGGCAGGTCGAGCAGCGAGCCGGTCAGGAACTGGATGTTGCGCAGGCCGCGGGCCTTGGCGCGGGCCTCGCAGATCTCGCGCGAGGCGGCCGACAGGTCGAGGTAGACGATCTCGCCAGGGCAGCGCCGGTCGGCCAGTTGCTGGGCCAGCATGATGCAGGCGTCGCCGGTGCCGCCGCCCGCCACGAGGGCGCGGAACGGCTGGTTGAAATTGAGCCGGCCGGAAAACAGGTAGTGGTTGATCTCGAGGATATGGCTCGGTGTGCCCGTGATCAGGCGGATCGCCTCGTCGCGGGGATCGCGCGAGGGATAGGGCAATTCTTCATATTGGGCGCGAACGCCATCCACGGGCGAGGGATCCGTCATTCTGGCCAAGGTTCATGCTACAAATCGCCCGACCATGAAAGGCTATTTCGGCATCGGCGTGATGGGCGTGAGCAAGGCGATGAATGTCGGGACCCTGTTCCGCACCGCCCATGCCTTCGGCGCGTCCTTCGTCTTCACCGTCCAGGCCCAGTACAACCGGCGCGAGGGCGGCCATAGCGACACATCCGACACACCGCTGTCGGTGCCGACCCACCATTTCAAGGATCTGCAGGATTTCCGCCTGCCCGTCGGTTGCCGGCTGGTCGGCATCGAGATCACCCCGGACGCGATCGAGCTGCCGAGCTTCCGCCATCCCCGCCAGGCCGCCTATATCCTGGGCGCCGAGCGCGAGGGCCTGCCAGCCGACCTCCAGGAGCGCTGCGACCATATCGTCAGGATCCCGATGCGCTTCTCGGTCAACCTCGGCGTCGCGGGCGCGCTGGTCATGTACGACCGGCTGATGAGCCTGGGCCGCCACGCGCCGCGGCCGGTTGCCGAAGGCGGGCCGACCGAGCCGGTTCCGGTGCCGGTGTTCGGCGACCCGATCTATAAGCGCAAGCATCGCAAGCGCCTGCGCGCCGCGGCCAAGGCCGCCTCGTGACGACCTCCTCGAAGATCGCGGTGGCCCTTATCGCCGGCATCCTGCTGCTGCAGGCGACCGTGCTGCACCTGATGGGCCGCGTCTGGATCTGCACCTGCGGCACGATCCGGCTGTGGGTCGGCGACATCTGGTCGCCCGAACTCTCACAGCAGCTTTTCGACTGGTACACCGCCTCGCACATCGTCCACGGCATCCTGTTCTATGGCCTGTTGCGGCTGGTGCTGCCGCGCGTACCTGTGCTGGTGCGGCTGGCGATCGCGGCCGGCCTCGAGGTCTCCTGGGAGATCGCGGAGAATTCGCCGGCGGTGATCGAAGCCTATCGCAAGCAGGCGCTGGCCGCCGGCTACACCGGTGACAGCATCCTCAATTCGCTGTCGGACACGGTGTCGATGATGACGGGCTTTGCCCTGGCCCGCCTGCTGCCCTGGCAGGCGACGGTGGCCCTCGTGCTGGCGCTGGAAATCGGCGTGGGCGCGCTGGTCCACGACAATCTGACCCTGAATATCCTCAATTTCATCCATCGCTTTCCGGCGATCGAGGCGTGGCAGCAACGGGCCCAGCGATAGGCGCCCGCCGGTCGCAATAGTCGTTGCGCCGGGCGGCCCACCCGCCTATCTCCCCCCTCATGGCGACCCCGCCGCCCAACCCGACCAGCGAGCCGCTGCAGATCACCGAACCGCCCGCCCGGCGCGGCCGCAACGACCTGCGCCGCAATCTGGTCGGGCTGGCGCGCGACGAGCTCAAGGGCGTGCTGGCCGAGGCCGGGCTCGAACCGTTCCGCGCGCAGCAGATCTGGCACTGGATCTATTGGCACGGCGTCACCGACTTCGAGCGCATGACCACCGTCGCCAAAAAGACGCGCGAGCGCCTGGCCGAGCTGTTCGTGATCGAACGTCCGCAGATCGTGACCGAGCAGCGCTCGGTCGACGGCACGCGCAAGTGGCTGCTGCGCTTCCCCGACGGCAACGAGGCCGAGACGGTCAATATTCCCGAGGAGGACCGCGGCTCGGTCTGCGTCTCCAGCCAGGTCGGCTGCACGCTCACCTGCAACTTCTGCCACACCGGCACCCAGCCGCTGGTGCGCAACCTCACGCCCGACGAGATCGTGGGCCAGTTCATGGTGGCCCGGGACAGCTACGGCGAATGGCCGACGCCGACCCTGGAGACACGCATGCTCAGCAACATCGTCATGATGGGCATGGGCGAGCCGCTGTACAATTTCGACAATGTCGTAAGCGCGCTCAGGATCGTCATGGACGATCAGGGCATCGCCTTGTCGCGCCGGCGCATCACGCTGTCGACTTCGGGCGTCGTGCCGATGATCCCGAAGATCGGCGAGGCGCTCGACGTCAATCTTGCGGTGTCGTTGCATGCCGTGAGCGACGACGTTCGCGATACCCTGGTGCCGATCAACAGGAAATGGCCGATCGCGGAATTACTGAAGGCGTGCGTCGCCTATCCCGGGGCGCGCAACAGCCGGCGCATCACCTTCGAGTACGCCATGCTGAAGGGCGTGAACGACAGCGACGCCGACGCGCGCGAGCTGGTGCGTATCCTGAAGCTGATCCACGCCAAGGTGAACCTGATCCCGTTCAACCCCTGGCCGGGCGCGCCCTACGAGTGCAGCTCGAACAACCGCATCCATCGCTTCGCCGAGATCGTGAACGACGGAGGCCTGAGTGCGCCGGTGCGCACGCCACGCGGCCGCGACATCCATGCCGCCTGCGGTCAGCTCAAGAGCGCCAGCCTGCGCGGACGGCACGAGAAAGTGCTGCTCTAAAGGGCGTCGCCGTGCGCCGCCCGGGTCATCGCGGCCTGAGCGCTGTGATGCTGGAGAGAAACGCGCGTTCGCTGGGGCCGACGACGAGGCCCGCGTCTTCGGCCCAGGCCGGCAGGCTGCCGTTTGTATATTCGGCGTAGTAGGGCTCGTGGAAATAATGCGGGAAGAGATCGAGCAGCCCGTCCCATTCCGGCCGGTCGCCCTTCTGCAGGGAATCGACGATCACCACGAGGCCGTCGGCCTTCACGACGCGCGCCATCTCGCGCAGCACGCCCCGCCGCACGTCGTTTGGCAGCTCGTGCATCAGGAAGGAGGAGACGACAAGGTCGAGGCTGCGCTCCTCGAACGGCAGTCTTTCCGCCGCGCCCTCGATCAGCCTGACCCGCGCGGTCCGGCCGACCAGTCGCCGCGCCTCGCCGAGATAGGGGGCGCTGAGGTCGAGGCCGGTGAGTTTCAGACCGGGCCATGCCTCGTGCACGGCGGCGAGCAGACGGCCGGTGCCGCAGCCGACGTCGAGGCCTGCGAGGGCACGCTGGTTGCGGCCGGCCAGCCAGTCGGCGATCGGCTTCAGCGCGCGGCGCCGCATCACGTCGGCGGCGCCGGTGAACAGCACCTCGACCTGGGTGTCGTAGAGCGCCGCCGAATGCTCGGAGAGCCAGCCGTCGGTCTGGAAATGGAAATTCTGCCGATAGTAGGACGGCAGCCCGTCGCCCTGTTCGCCCGGCGGCAGCGTGTCGTCCGCCCGGCCGTGCCGGCGTGCGTCGACCTGCGGCAGGTCGCGGAAATAGAGCAGGCTGCGGCGCAGGAATTCCGCCGGCTCGGGCGCCAGGGCGCGCGGTGCGGGAAACAGCCCTTGGGCGATGTCGCGCCATTCGCGCTCGAACAGCGCGCGCATGTCGGCGGTCATTTCCTGGCGGCTGGGTGTCGGGCCGATGGGATAGTCGGGCTTGGGCATCGGCTTCAGCAGGCGGCGGCCCGCCGCATAGTGGCCGGCATACCAGGCGACGCGGGCCGCCTGGCGGGCGGCGTAGGACAGTCGATCAAGGGTAGAAACCATTGTTTTCACGGCCTAGCAGGCCGTTGAAAAAGTCATCGTAGCCGGAAGAAGAAAGTGATTCACTGGTCCTGGGTATTGCTGGGAGTTGGTGATGCGCGGATCGGATGAACGGTCAGGATCGCTGTTCAGCTACGTTGATCTGGAAGGACGGGTTCGGTCGGACCACCCTTTGCGGACGATCCGGGAGATTGCCAACGCGGCGTTGGCCGATCTGACGGGGGAGTTCGCGGCGCTCTATCCGTCACGGCTGGGCCGGCCATCGATCGCGCCGGAGCGGCTGCTTCGGGCGATGTTGCTGCAGGCGTTTTACGGCATCCGGTCGGAACGTCAGCTAATGGAGCGGATGGAGTTCGACCTGCTGTTCCGCTGGTTCGTCGGCTTGGGGGTGGACGATCCGACGTGGGACCACTCGAGCTTCTCGAAGAACCGCGACCGGTTGCTGGAAGGTGAGATCGCGTCGAAGTTCCTGGCTGCGGTGATGACCCAGCCGAAGGTGAAGCGTCTACTGTCGAGTGATCACTTCTCGGTGGACGGCACGCTGTTGGAGGCGTGGGCGTCGATCAAGAGCTTCCGGCGCAAGGACGGCGACGACAACGACAGCACGGGTCCAGGGCGCAATGCCGAGCGGCACTTCCACAAGGAGAAGCGCTCCAACGAGACGCACCGCAGCCTCACCGATCCCGAGGCCCGGCTGTACCGCAAGGGCGACGGCCAGCCAGCCAAGCTCAGCTACATGGGGCATGCTGTGATGGAGAATCGCCACGGCTTGGTGATTGGTGGCTGTGCGACGCCGGCCACCGGGAAGGCCGAACGGGAGGCCGCGCTGGCGCTGTTGGACAGCGGGCCGGCTTGTTGGGGGCGCCGGATCACCCTGGGCGCCGACAAGGCCTACGACGTGGCCGACTTCGTGGCGGCGCTGCGGGCTCGATCGGTGAGCCCGCACATCGCCATCGATGGCCATCTGAGCAAGACCGGCAAGCCGCGCAGGACGGCAGTCGACCGGCGGACCACGCGCCATGCTGGCTATGCGGTGAGCCAGCGCTGCCGCAAGCGGATCGAGGAGGTGTTCGGCTGGATCAAGAGTTCGGCCCGACTGGCCAAACTCAAGCTACGGGGTCGTGCGCGGGTAGACGCAGCCTTCACCCTGGCTCTGGCCGCCTACAACCTGATCCGGCTGCCCAAACTCCTGGCGACGCCCGCATGAGCATCCGGGGCACGTGGCGCGTCGTGGAAACACCCGAGTACGACATGGCCGGGCCGGGCTCCTTCATCCTGTTCGACGACGATGGCGGCAAGTTCGCCCTGGATTGTCTCACTGGTTCGATCCACGGTCGCTGCGAAGGCGATGCCGTCGAGTTCACCTGGGACGGCAACGACGAGATGGACGAAGCCAGTGGCCATGGCTGGGCAGAGCTGCAGAACGACGGCTCTCTCGAAGGCGAGATCTGCCTCCAACACGGCGACGACATTCCCTTCATCGCACGCCGTTCAACCACTTCTTCAACAGCCTGCTAGAGCATATTCCGTCCGACTGGAATCAGTCGGACGGAATATGCCACTAGTCGAAGCGCCTCGACCAATGCGTTTCCGATTAGTTGGAACTGCCTTAGCAGTTCCAACTAATCGGAAGCCGCTCTAGCGGACGTTAGGACGCGTCCCCGGGAGACTTGCCCGGCGGGAGTCGCTGGCTATAGTCGCGCGCCTTCAATCGAAGCGAAAGAGCAGTCGGGGCAGACATGAGTGTTTCTTATACCGGAGCCTACAAGAAGGGCGACATCAAGAAGGTCGTGCTGGCCTATTCGGGCGGCCTCGACACGTCGGTCATCCTGAAGTGGCTGCAGACGACGTACGGCTGCGAGATCGTCACCTTCACCGCCGACCTCGGCCAGGGTGAGGAGCTGGGCCCCGCGCGCAAGAAGGCCGAGATGCTGGGCATCAAGCCCAAAAACATCATCGTTGACGACGTGCGCGAGGAATTCGTGAAGGACTTCGTCTTCCCGATGTTTCGCGCCAATGCGCTGTACGAGGGCCAGTACCTGCTCGGTACCTCGATCGCCCGGCCGCTGATCGCCAAGCGCCAGATCGAGATCGCCCGCGAGACCGGCGCCGACGCGGTCTGTCACGGCGCCACTGGCAAAGGCAACGACCAGGTCCGTTTCGAACTCTCCTATTATGCGCTGAAGCCCGACATCAAGGTGATCGCGCCGTGGCGCGAGTGGGAGCTCACGTCGCGCACCAAGCTGCTGGAGTTCGCCGAACAGAATCAGATTCCCATCGCCAAGGACAAGCGCGGCGAGGCGCCGTTCTCGGTCGACGCCAACCTTCTGCACTCCTCGAGCGAGGGCAAGATCCTCGAAGATCCCTGGGAAGAGGCCGACGAGAGCGTCTACCAGCGCACCATCTCGCCCGAGCTGGCGCCCGACAAGTCGACCTACATCACCGTCGACTTCGACAAGGGCGACGCGGTCGCGATCAACGGCAAGAAGATGTCGCCTGCGACCCTGCTCACGAAGCTCAACGAGCTCGGCAAGGCCAACGGCATCGGCCGGCTCGACCTGGTCGAGAACCGCTTCGTCGGCATGAAGAGCCGCGGCATCTACGAGACGCCGGGCGGCACGATCCTCTACGTGGCCCATCGCGGCATCGAGCAGATCACGCTCGACAGAGGCGCCGGTCATCTCAAAGACGAGCTGATGCCGAAATATGCGGAGCTGATCTACAACGGCTTCTGGTTTTCGCCCGAACGCGAGATGCTGCAGGCGCTGATCGACAAGAGCCAGGAGAACGTCTCCGGCACGGTGCGGCTGAAGCTCTACAAGGGCAACACCACGGTGGTCGGCCGCAAGTCGCCCAAGTCGCTCTACTCGATGCAACACGTGACCTTCGAGGACGATCAGGGCGCGTACAACCAGCGTGATGCCGAAGGCTTCATCAAGCTGAACGCGCTGCGCCTGCGTCTGCGGGCGCTCGGGCAGGGCAAGACAAAGCGTTAACCAGCGGAGCTCGCGATGCCCTTCGATCAGGAACGGCGGCCGGGATCGGGAAGGGGAGCCTACGAGCGGGCGATCAACCTGCCGCCGGCCATCCTGTGGCTGATCGCGATCAACGTTGCGGTGCAGGCCATCAGGCTCCTGCTGAGCGAGGCCGCCGACGAGGATCTCATCCTGCAGTTCGGCCTCGTCCCGGCCCATTATACGGCAGACGCCGGCACCAGCTGGCTGTCGCTGATCGGCGCCCCGTTCGCCTACCAGTTCCTGCATGGCGGCTGGATCCATGTCGGCGTGAACATGCTGAGCCTGGCGGCGTTCGGCGCGCCGGTCGAGCGCACCCTGGGGCCGCGCCGCTTCGTGCTCTTCTACCTGTCGGCCGGCATCGTGGCCGGTCTTGTCCACGTGTTGATCTACGCCGGTTCATCCGATCCGGTGATCGGCGCGTCGGGTGCGGTCAGCGGGGTTTTCGGCGCGGTGCTGTTCCTGCTGCGGCGCGGCGGCGGCCTGACATCGCTGATGCCGGTTGCGGGAGTCTGGATCGCGCTGAATTTCTTCTTCGGCTACTTCGGCGGCACGCCGGGCGCGGAGGGCCAGCCCGTGGCCTGGGCCGCGCATATCGCGGGCTTTGTTTTCGGTCTTGCGGCCATCCGCTTCTTCGTGCCGAGTCCCCCGCGAGTTGATGGCGGCCTGAGTAGCGTTCCGGTGCCGGATGCGCTATCGCTCAACCGGTATTTCGGGGAGCTTGATCGCATGTCCGGGCGCGTCGGGGCTGGCCTTTCGGTGGTGTTCTTGCTGGCGTCACTGGCCGGCTGCAAGCCCGAGAACAAGTTCATCGCGCCGCCGCCGCCGGAGATCTCCGTCGCGGTGCCGCTCAAGCAGTCGATCGTTCCGTTCACCCAGCAGACCGGCAATACCCAGGCCTTCAATTCTGTCGACCTCGTCGCCCGCGTCGAAGGCTTCCTGATCAAGATTGGCTACGAAGACGGTGCCGTCGTGAAGAAGGGCGATCTGCTGTTCCAGATCGATCCGACGACCTACATCGCCCAGGTCAAGCAGTCCGAGGCCCAACTCGCAGCCACCCAGGCGCAGCTCGTCAATGCCCAGGCGGAGTTCACGCGGCAGGAAACCCTGCTGCGCCAGGCCGTCACTGCCCAGAACACCTATGATGTCGCCAAGGCAAAGCGCGATGCGCTGGTGGCCGACATCGACGCCAACAAGGCCGCGCTCGCCGTCGCGCAGGCCAATCTTGGCTACACCAATGTGATGGCGCCCTACGACGGCATCGTCACGCGCCATCTGGTCTCGGTTGGCGAGCTGGTCGGTGCGAGCGGCGCCACCAAACTCGCGACGGTCATCCAGCTCGACCCGATCTACGTCTATTTCAACCTGAGTGAGCAGGAAGTGCTCAAGATCCGCTCCGGTCTCAAGGAGCAGCTCACGCTCGAGTCATTGGCCAGGATTCCGCTCGATATAGGGCTGATGAACGAGGAGGGCTATCCGCACAAGGGCCACCTCAATTACGTTTCACCCGGCGTCGATCCGTCCACCGGCACGATCGAGGTCCGTGGCCTGTTCGAGAACCCGAAACGCGATCTGCTTCCGGGCTTCTTCCTGCGGGTGCGCGTGCCGGAGTCGGCTGGCGCCGAAAACATCCTGGTCGTCCCCAACCGCGCCGTGTCCGATGACCAGGCGGGCAAGTACGTTCTGGTGGTCAACAAGGACGACATCGTCGAAGAAAAGCGGGTCAAGACCGGCCAACTCCTGGTCGGCGATTTCCGGGTTGTCGAAAGCGGCCTCGCCGCCGCCGACCGCGTGGTGCTCACGACCAGCGGCCGCGCGGTGCCCGGCAGCAAGGTCGTGCCAAAGCTGACGACCCTCCAGGCGCCCCCCAGCCAGTGACGGGCGGGACTGCATCATGATTTCCAAGTTTTTCATCGAGCGTCCGGTGCTGGCCAACGTGCTGGCGATCGTGATCGTGCTGATCGGTTCGGTCGCGCTGTTCACGCTGCCGGTGTCGCAGTACCCCAACATCGTGCCGCCGACGGTCCAGGTCACCACGAGCTATCCCGGTGCGTCGGCCGATACGCTGGTCAACAACGTGGCGCTGCCGATCGAGCTGCAGGTCAACGGCGTCGAGAACATGATCTACATGAGCTCGACCAGCACCGACCAGGGTACCTACACGCTCACGGTCACCTTCGCGATCGGCACCGATCTCGATTTCGCGCAGGTGCTGGTGCAGAACAAGGTCAGTGCGGCGCTGGCGGCATTGCCCCCGTCGGTGCAGGCTCAGGGCGTCGTCGTCCAGAAGAAGTCGACCTCGATCCTGGAGATCGTGGCGCTGACCTCGCCGGATGCGCGCTACGACAGCCTCTACATGAGCAACTACGCCACCATCAACCTGGTGAACGAATTGGCGCGCGTGCCGGGCGTCGGCAACGTCAACGTGCTCGGCGTCGGCCAGTATTCCATGCGCGTCTGGATGGACCCGCAGAAGCTCCATAGCTACCAGCTGACGCCCAAGGATGTGATCAACGTCATCCAGAGCCAGAACCAGTCGGTCACCGCCGGCCAGGTCGGCACGCCGCCCGCCGCCAAGGGGCAGGACTTCCAGTACACGCTGAACATCCAGGGCCAACTCACCGATCCGGCCCAGTTCGAGAACATCGTCGTCAAGTCGCAGAATGGCGACGGCGGCCGCATCCTGCGCGTCAAGGACGTCGCGCGGGTCGAACTCGGCGCGCAGACCTATGCCCAGAATTTCCGCATCGACAACCAGCCGGGCTCGGGAATGGCGGTCTATCAGCTGCCTGGCGCCAACGCGCTCACCGTGGCCACCGCCGTGCATGCCAAGATGGAGGAACTGAAGAAGGCCTTCCCGCCCGGCCTGGCCTACAGCGTACCGTTCGACACCACGGCCTTCGTCAAGACGTCAATCCACGAGGTGTTCGTCACGCTGATCGAGGCCGGCGTCCTGGTGCTGATCGTGATCGTGATCTTCCTGCAGGACTGGCGCGCCATGCTGGTTCCGGCCACGACGATCCCGGTGACGATCATCGGCGCCTTCGCCGCTATGGCGGCGTTGGGCTTCACGATCAACCTGTCGACCCTGTTCGGCATCGTGCTGGCGATCGGCATCGTCGTCGACGACGCCATCGTGATCGTCGAAGGCGTGGCGCGACACATCGAAGAAGGCCTGTCCGGTCACGACGCGGCCATCAAGGCGATGAACGAACTGATAGGTCCCGTGATCGGCATCACCCTGGTGCTGATGTCGGTGTTCATCCCGGCGGCGTTCGTGCCTGGTCTGACCGGCCGCATGTTCGCGCAGTTCGCGCTGGTGATCGCCGCCACCGCCTTCATCAGCGCGATCAATGCCGCGACCCTGAAGCCTACCCAGTGCGCGATGTGGCTCAGGCCGACGGTGCCGCCGGAAAAGCGCAATATATTCTTCCGCGGGTTCAACGCGGGCTATTCCCGCTTCGAGCGCGGCTATGCGGCGCTGATCGGCTTCATGGTCGCTCGCAGCTGGCTGATGGCCGGGCTGGCCCTGATCCTTGCCGGCCTTGGCGGCTGGGGTGTCGCGCGTCTGCCGAGCGCCTTCATTCCCAACGAGGACCAGGGCTACCTGATGGTGGGTGTGCAGATGCCCGATGGTGCTGCGCTCGAACGCACGGTCGCCGCCCTCGACGAGGTCACGAAGGTCGCCCTGGCGACGCCAGGCGTGCAAACGGCGATCGCCATCTCCGGCATGTCGATACTCGACAGCAGCGCGCAGCTGGCGAACGGCGGCGTCGCCTACATCGTTCTCAAGGATTGGGGTATCCGCGACAAGGAGAAGGGCCAGGACCTGCGCTCGATCGTCGTCCACATCGCACAGGCCCTCTCCGGCATGCAGGATGGCAGGGCCTTCCCGCTGGTCCCGCCGCCGATCCAGGGCATCGGCAATTCCGGCGGCTTCCAGATGCAGGTCGAGCAGCGCGACGGCAGCTTCGATCTCGCCAAGCTGCAGGCGACCACCCAGACGATCCTGGAGCAGGCGGCGACCCAGAGTTCCATCACCAACCCGATCAGCTCGTACCGTGCGGGGGCGCCCAAACTGCGGATCGAGGTCGACCGTTCCAAGGCCGAGACGCTGAAGGTCAATGTGGGCGACGTTTTCCAGACCTTGTCCGCCTATCTGGGCTCGACCTACGTCAACCGCTTCAACAAATTCGGACTGAGCCTTCAGGTCTATGTCCAGGCCAACTTTGAGTATCGCGCGCATCCCGAGGACATCCTCAAGCTCTTCGTGAGGAGCGCGGACGGCAAGATGGTGCCGATCGGCGCGATCGCCACCCTGCAGTCGGCGGTCGGAGCACCGATCATCAGCCTCTACAATCTCTATCCGTCCGCGGCGATCGTCGGCTCGCCGGCGCCCGGCTTCTCGTCCGGAGAAGCGATGGAGCTGATGGACGACATGGCCAACCGCACTCTGCCGCCGGGAACCAGCCACGAATGGACGGCGATGTCCTACCAGGAGAACATCGTCGGCAATCAGCTGATGCTCGTGTTCGCGCTGGCGATCGTGCTGGTCTACCTCTGTCTTGCCGGACAGTACGAGAGCTGGATCGCGCCGATCAGCGTCATTCTGGCCGTGCCGCTGTCGCTGATCGGTCCGGCGATCGCGCTGGGCAGCCTTGGCGCCGCCAACAACATGTACACCCAGATCGGCCTCATGCTGCTGATCGCACTCAGCGCCAAGAACGCCATCCTGATCGTCGAAGTGGCGCGGGAGATGCGGCTGATCCACGGCAAGCCGATCGTGGAAGCTGCACTAGAGGCGGCCAGGGCGCGTCTGCGGCCGATCCTGATGACCTCGTTCGCCTTCATCCTGGGCGTGGTGCCGCTGGTCACCGCGACCGGCGCCGGCGCCAATTCGCGCATCTCCCTCGGCCTGTGTGTGTTCAGCGGCATGATCGCCTCGACCTGTCTGGCCGTGCTGTTCGTGCCGACGTTCTTCACGATCCTGCAGCGCCTTGAGGAGCGTCGCAAGCCGATCCGGCCCAAGCCGGCCGCGCATCCCGAGCCCGCGGTATAGAGCGCCCCCCGGCCGCGCGTCCCTCGTGACGTCTTGACCAATATGGTCTAGTCCGCAGGCATGGCCGACCAACCGCTCTCGTTTCGCCGCGCTCTCTCGGCCAACCTCGTGGCGTTGGCGCCGGCCTATGCGGCGCTGGGAGCGCTCTACTGGTCGGGAGAGCTCGCCGGCCGCCCCGCGTTGATTGCCCTGGCCGGCGTCACCGTGGTGACCGTCTTCCTCGTGCAGCGCTATCTGGGCTCGCTCGCCCTGTTTGCCCGCTTCGTGAGCGAGCTGTCCGATGTGCACGAGCCGGTGATGCCGCGCCTGTCCTTTGCGCCGGCGACGGAGGAACTCGCTTCGGCCGCCGCGACCCTGGCGATGGGCTGGCGGCGCCAGCGCGCCTCGATCGACAATCTTGCCGCTTCGGCGCAGGCGGTTGTCGACGGCCTGCCCGACCCGCTGATCGCGCTCGACCGGCAGCGTCGCGTCGTGCGCACCAACATCGCTGCGCGCGCGTTGCTGGGCACGATCGCCGCCGAACGCGACCTGTCGATGACCATGCGCCATCCCGAGCTGCTGGCGGCCATCGACGCATTGCTCGAGAGCGGACCCGACGGCAATTTCGCCGGGCCGGATCAGACTTCCATCGAACTCGTGCTGTCGGGTGCGCCGGAACTCGACATGATCGTCCATGCACGGCGCCTGCCGCGTGCGGCGGCCGACGGATCGCTGGCGCTGCTGGTGCTGCACGATACGACGGCGTTGCGGCGGGCCGAACGCATGCGCGCCGACTTCGTGGCCAACGCCAGCCACGAACTCAAGACGCCGATCGCGGGCCTGGCAGGCTTCATCGAGACCCTGCGCGGGCCTGCCCGCGACGACGTTGCCGCGCGCGACCGCTTCCTCGGCATCATGGCCGAGCAGGCCGACCGCATGCACCGGCTGGTCGACGATCTCCTGATGCTGTCGCGCATCGAGCAGCACGAGCACGCGCGGCCGGCGGGCGAGGTCGATCTCGCCAGCGTGCTGCGCGGCGTGCAGGACCTGCTGCAGCTCAAGGCCTCGTCGCGCAATGTTGCCGTCGAACTGGCGGTCGACGCCTCGCTGCCCCGGGCGGTCGGCGACTACGACGAGCTCACCATGGTGTTCCAGAACCTGATCGACAATGCGCTGAAATACGCCAGGCCGGCCACGACGGTGCGGGTGACGGCGCGGCTCGTCGGCCCTGACCAGGTGTCGGTGGCGGTCAGCGACGAGGGCGACGGCATTGCCGCCACCCATCTGCCGCGCCTGACCGAGCGCTTCTACCGGGTCGACAATGCCCGCTCGCGCCAGCTCGGCGGCACCGGCCTCGGCCTCGCCATCGTCAAGCATGTGGTGAATCGCCACCGCGGTCGCCTCGACATCCAGAGCACCCCGGGCAAAGGCTCCGTATTCACTGTGACTTTGCCGGCCGCCTGATCGAACGACCCCCAAGGACGGATAAGTCCGTCATCCAACTGTCACATATCAGTAATATAAGAGAATCCGAGCATCCCTACTGCCATTCACGTTTGTTGAACAAGGAGGGTTCTCGATGAAATTCACCAATATTGCCGCCGTTACGGCAGTCGCGATGGTCGCGACGTCTTTTACAGCGTTTGCGGCAGATCTGTCCGGCGCGGGCGCCACGTTCCCGTACCCGGTCTATGCCAAGTGGGCGGATGCCTACAAGAAAGAGACCGGTGTCGGCCTCAACTACCAGTCGATCGGCTCGGGCGGCGGCATCAAGCAGATCAAGGCCAAGACCGTGACGTTCGGCGCCTCCGATGCGCCGCTCCCGGGCAAGGAGCTCGACGAGAGCGGCCTGGCGCAGTTCCCGATGGTCATGGGCGGCATCGTGCCGGTCGTGAACCTCGACAGCGTCAAGCCGGGCGAACTCGTGATCGACGGCCCGACGCTCGCCAAGATCTATCTCGGCGACATCAAGAAGTGGGACGATCCCGCCATCGCCAAGCTGAACTCCGGCGTGAAGCTGCCGTCGCAGGCGATCGCGCTGGTCCATCGTTCCGACGGATCGGGCACGACCTACAATTTCTCCTACTACCTCTCCGACGTCAGCCCGGACTGGAAGTCCAAAGTCGGCACCAACACGGCCGTGCAGTGGCCAGCCGGCATCGGCGCCAAGGGCAACGAGGGCGTCGCCAACAACGTGGCGCAGACCAAGGGCTCGATCGGCTATGTCGAGTATGCCTACGCCAAGCAGAACAAGCTCACCTTCACGAAGATGGTGAACAAGGACGGCAAGACCGTCTCGCCGACGTCGGAGGCCTTCCAGGCCGCCGCCGCCAACGCCGACTGGAACTCGCAGCCGGGCTTCGGCGTCATCCTCGCCAACCAGCCCGGTGCCGGTTCGTGGCCGATGACCGCCGCGACGTGGATCCTGATCTACAAGAAGGCTCCCGACGCTGCCGCGACCACCGAGGCGCTGAAGTTCTTTGCCTGGTCGTATGCCAAGGGCCAGGACATGGCCAAGGACCTCGACTACGTGCCGATGCCCGCCAAGACTGTCGGCGACATCCAGAAGATGTGGAGCGCCGACATCAAGGACGCGAGCGGCAAGTCGCTGTTCACTCGATGACGCACTGATTACCGGACAGGGGAAGGGCGCCCTCTGGCGTCCTTCTCCGCCGTCCTGTAGCGAGGGGGCGTAAGGTGTCTGAAGTGGCTCTGAACGATACAGCAATGGTGACGGAGGAGGCGGCATCTCGCGCAGCGGTGCTGCAGCGCCTGCGCGTCACGGACAACGTCTTCCACGGCATCACCCGAAGCTCCGCGCTGTTCGTCCTGCTGATCCTGAGCGGCGTCATCCTGGCTCTGGTGATCGGCTCTCTGCCGGCGCTGCAGAAATTCGGCTTCGCCTTCGTCTACACCGAGGTCTGGAACCCGGTGACCGAGGAATTCGGCGCCCTGGCGCCGATCTACGGCACGCTCGTGACCTCGATCATTGCGATGATCATCGCCGTTCCCGTCGGCATCATGGTGGCGTTCTTCCTCACCGAGCTTTGCCCGGCGTGGCTGCGCCGCCCGATCGCGATCGCGATCGAGCTGCTGGCCGGCATTCCGTCGATCATCTACGGCATCTGGGGTCTGTTCGTCTTCGCCCCGTTCCTGCAGAAGTACATCCAGCCTTTCCTGATCGACACGTTCGGCAACGTCCCGGGCCTGTCGTCGATCTTCGAGGGCCCTCCCTACGGCATCGGCATCCTGACCGCCGGCCTCATTCTCGCGATCATGGTCCTGCCGTTCATCACCGCGATCTCGCGCGACGTCTTCGACTCGGTGCCGCCGGTGCTGAAGGAAGCGGCTTATGGCCTGGGCTGCACCAAGTGGGAAGTGTTCCGCCACGTCATCCTCCCCTACACCCGCGTCGGCGTGATCGGCGGCGTGATGCTGGGCCTCGGCCGGGCACTCGGCGAGACGATGGCCGTCACCTTCGTGATCGGCAATGCGCACAAGATCTCGGCGTCGATCCTGCAGCCCGGGACGACCATCTCCGCGGCCATCGCCAACGAATTCACCGAGGCGGTGAGCGACCTCTACACCTCGTCGCTGACAGCACTCGGCCTCATCCTGTTCGTCATCACCTTCTTCGTGCTGGCGGCCGCGCGCTACATGCTGGCGCGCATCCAGAAGCGCGCGGGCTGATCGCATGGCCGGTTTTGCCTCCAATCCGCTCTACGCGCGCCGGCGCCGGGTCGACGTCGTGTCCAAGGTGCTGGCCTATGCGGCGACCGCCTTCGGGCTGGGCTGGCTCGTCCTGATCCTGGGCGTCCTGCTCGTCAACGGCCTGGGCGGCCTGACGTTCGACGTCTTCACCCACGACACGCCGCCGCCGGGCTCCGACGGCGGCCTGCTGAACGCCATCGTCGGCAGTCTCGTGATGACGGTCCTCGCGGTGCTGATCGGCACGCCGATCGGCGTGCTGGCCGGCACCTACATGGCCGAGTACGGGAGGCACGACAAACTCTCGTCGGTCGTGCGCTTCATCAACGACATCCTGTTGAGTGCGCCGTCGATCGTCGTCGGCCTCTTCGTCTACCAGATCATGGTGGCGCCGATGGGCCACTTCTCGGGTTATGCCGGCGCGGTGTCGCTGGCGGTGCTGGTGATCCCGGTCGTCGTGCGCACCACCGAGGACATGCTGAACCTCGTGCCCGACACGCTGCGCGAGGCCGCCGCTTCGATCGGGCTGCCGCGCGCCCACATGATCGTGCGCATCGCCTATCGTGCGGCGCGCGCCGGCATCGTTACCGGCGTGCTGCTGGCCGTGGCGCGGGTCAGTGGCGAGACGGCGCCGCTGCTCTTCACCGCGCTCAACAACCAGTTCTTCAGCGTCAACATGAACGCGCCGATGCCCAGCCTGCCGGTGGTCATCTTCCAGTTCGCCCTGTCGCCCTACGAGGAATGGCAGCGGCTGGCCTGGACCGGCGCCCTGCTCATTACCGTGACGGTGCTGGCACTCAGCATCGTCGCCCGCTCTCTGACCGCGAGAAAATAGCCATGGACGCCGCCACCGCCACGTCTGCCCCCACGAACCCGATGGTGATGCACGCCGCCGTCGGCACGGAAGGGCTGCCGGAGAAGGTATCGATCCGCAATCTCGAGTTCTTCTATGGCGAGAGCCGCGCGCTGAAAGGCATCACCCTGCCGCTCTATGCCAACAAGACCACGGCCTTCATCGGCCCGTCGGGCTGCGGCAAGTCGACCCTGCTGCGCGTGCTGAACCGCATGTACGACCTCTATCCGAACCAGAAGGCCACCGGCGACGTGATGTTCGACGGCGACAATCTTCTCGACGCCCGACGTCGACATCAACCTGCTGCGCGCCCGCATCGGCATGGTGTTCCAGAAGCCGACGCCGTTCCCGATGTCGATCTACGAGAACGTCGCCTTCGGCATCCGCCTCTACGAGAAGCTGCCGCGCGCCGAGATGGATGCGAGAGTCGAGCAATCGCTGCGTCGCGCCGCGCTGTGGGACGAGGTCAAGGACAAGCTCGCCGCCAGCGGCCTCAGCCTCTCCGGCGGCCAGCAGCAGCGCCTGTGCATCGCGCGCACCGTCGCGGTGAAGCCCGAGGTCATCCTGTTCGACGAGCCGTGCTCGGCGCTCGATCCGATCTCGACCGCCAAGATCGAGGAGCTGATCGACGAGATGAAGAAGGACTACACGATCGTCATCGTGACCCACAACATGCAGCAGGCGGCGCGCGTCTCGGACTTCACGGCTTTCATGTATCTCGGCGATCTCATCGAGTTCGACGCGACGGCCAACCTGTTCACGACCCCGCGGGACAAGCGCACCCAGGCCTATATCACCGGCCGCTTCGGCTAAGAGGAACAAGACATGGCCGACCACATCCTGAAGCGTTTCGACGAAGATCTGGAAAAGCTCAACGCCACCATCAACGAGATGGGCGGCCTGACCGAGAGCCAGTTCGCCAAGGCGCTCGACGCCGTGCGCGAGCGCGACACCGGCCTCGCCGAGCAGGTGATCGCGACCGATGCGCGGGTCGACGAGCTCGACGTCCTGGTCCAGCAGCAGACGGTCCAGCTGCTGGCGCTGCGCCAGCCGATGGCGGTCGACCTCAGGGTCGTGCTGTCGTCGATCAAGATCGCCGCGGCGCTCGAGCGCATCGCCGACTACGCCAAGAACACCGCCAAGCGCGGCATCGTGCTGACCAACGGCAACGCGCCGGCGTCGGCCGTCGCCGGCATCGACCGGCTGGGCAAGCTGGTGCGCACCGCGCTCAAGGACGTGCTCGACGCCTTCGCCGACGACGACGTCGAGAAGGCGCACGACGTCTGGCAGCGCGACGAGGAAATCGACCAGGTCTACACCGGCCTGTTCCGCGAGCTGCTGACCTACATGATGGAAGATCCGCGCACGATCACCGCCTGCACGCACCTTCTGTTCATGGCCAAGAACATCGAGCGGGCCGGCGACCACGTGACCAACATCGCCGAGCTGGTGAGCTTCCGCCAGACCGGCAAGACCTTTGCCGAGGCGCGGCCCAAGGGCAGCGGCGCCCTCTACACGACCGGAGCGGCGACATGACCATGGCGACGACGGCTCCCTCGCGGCGCGAGACGCAGACTGCCTCCGTGAAACCCAGGATACTGATCGTCGAGGACGAGACCGCGCTGGTCGAGCTGTTGCGCTACAACCTCGAGCAGGCGGGCTTCAGCGTCTACCGTCGCCTACGACGGCGAGGAGGCGCTGGCCGCGGTCCAGGAGGATACGCCCGATCTCATCCTGCTCGACTGGATGCTGCCCCTGATGTCGGGCATCGAGGTCTGCCGCCAGGTGCGTCGCCAGACCGCGTCGGCCAATGTGCCGATCATCATGCTGACGGCGCGCGGCGAGGAGGGCGACCGGGTGCGCGGCCTCGACGCCGGCGCCGACGACTACGTCCCCAAGCCCTTCTCGCCCACCGAGCTGGTGGCGCGCATCCGCGCCGTGCTGCGCCGCATCCGGCCGGCGCTGGCCGACGAGGCGCTGAACTACGCCGACATCGTGATGGACCTCGTGGCGCACCGCGTGATCCGCGGCGGCAAGCCGGTCCATCTCGGTCCCACCGAGTTCCGCCTGCTGCGCCATTTCATGGAGCATCCGGGCCGCGTCTTCTCGCGCGAGCAGCTGCTCGACGCGGTGTGGGGCAAGGACGTCTATGTCGAGGCGCGCACCGTCGACGTCCATATCCGCCGCCTGCGCATCGCGCTGAACGGCTCCGACCATGCCGACGTCATCCGCACCGTGCGCGCCGCGGGCTATGCGCTCGACGCCCAGGGATAGGGCTCGAGTTTTCCACACCTGCAGTCATGGTTTTGTAGCCTGGCAGGCGTACCTGAAGATCGCTTGGTCCCGGCCGGCACGACCCACGCCCCGCTCCGGAACAGGCAGGTTCCCCCGGCTCGGTGACACCCCGAAGCCGTTTTCTCCTTCCCCTCCCTCCGTCAGGATGGAGGGGTTTCTTTTTCGAAATAGCGCCGCACGACGATCGCCAGGATCAGCGCCGGCAGGCCGAGCAGCGCGGTATAGACGAAGAAGGTCGCGTAGCCGCCGAAATTGTGCGTCGAGTACCGCGCGGCCTGCATGGTGTCGACGATCAGCCCCGAGAAGCCGCCGATGATCTTGCCCGGCAGGGTCATGATCGAGCTGAACAGCGCGTACTGCGTGGCCGTATAGGCCGTGTTGGTGAGGCCCGAGAGGAAGGCGATGAACACCGTGCCCGCGATGCCGCCTGCCAGATTGTCGATGCTGATCGCGATCGTGAGCAGCAGTCGTATCGGGCTGGCCGACATAGGCGAGCTAGGCGAAGGCGAGATTGGACGCGGCGATGCAGGAACGACCGACGGCGCCAGCAGCCGCGCCGCGCCGCCAGCGAAAGACGAGCACGCCGCCCAGCAGCGCGCCCAGCCATCGACATCAGCACGCCGTAGATCTTGCTGATGTTGGCGACCTGCTCCTTGGTGAAGCCGATGTCGACGTAGAAGGGTTGGCCATCACGCCCATGGCGATGTCGCTGAGGCGAAACAGGCTGATGAAGGCCAGCATCGTCACCGCCATCCAGCGGTAGCGCACGAAGAAGTCGACGAACGGGCAGACGATCGCGCCGTAGATCCAGATCAGTGCGTCGAGCAGCCAGCGGCGGCAGGCCGGCCATGGCGCTCGGCGAAGGCCGCGATCTTGCCTTCGCGCTCGACGGTGCCGGCGGCGATGCGCTGCTCCGGCTCACGAGATCAGCAGGGTCGTGGCGATGCCGACCAGCGCCAGGGCCGCCATCACGCGGTAGGCGAGCGGCCAGGAGCCGAACTGCGGCGATGTAGAGCGCGCCTGCGCCGGCGGCGAGCATGGCGATGCGATAGCCGAGCTGATAGGTGGCGGCCGTCGCGCCCTGCAGCGCTCTCGTCGGTCGCCTCGATGCGGAAGGCGTCGATCGCGATGTCCTGCGTGGCCGAGGAGAAGGCCACGAGCACCGCGAAGAGCCACGATCCACCACAGGTCGATCTGTGCGGGTCGTACAGCGCCATGGCGAAGCAGGCCGAGCGCGATGCCGACTGCGCCAGCAGCATCCACGAGCGCCGCCGGCCGAGCCACCGGGTCAGGAAGCGGCAGCGGCATGCGATCGACGACCGGCGACCAGACGAACTTGGTCGAGTAGGTGATGCCGATCCAGCTCACGAAGCCGATCGTGGTCAGGCGTGACGCCGGCCTCGCGCAGCCAGTACGACAGGGTCGAGAAGACCAGACAGGAACGGCAGCCCGGCCGAGAAGCCCAGGAACAGCAGCGTGACGACCCGCGGATGCGTGTAGATCGCGACGCGTCTCGCGCCAGCTCTTGGTCGGGCGCTGGTGCGCTCACATCAGGCCCTTGAGCGCCGTCTCCGGCCGCGCGCCGACATGGGAGATGATCTCGGCCGCGGCGATGCCGCCCAGCCGCGCGCATTCGGCGAGCGGCTTGCCGTGCGTGAAGCCGAACAGGAAGCCCGAGGCGTAGAGATCGCCGGCGCCCGTCGTGTCGACCACCTTGGAGACCGGTGCCGCGGGCACGGCATGGGTCTCGCTGCCCTTGATCACGACCGAGCCCTTTTCGCTGCGGGTGAGGGCCGCGATCTTCGCTTCCTTGCGCGCCATCTCGAGCGCCTTCTCGAACGTGTCGACTTCGTAGAGCGAGGTGATCTCGCTCTCGTTGCCGAACAGGATGTCGACCTTGTCGCGGATCAGGGCGCGGAACTCGTCGCGATAGCGGCCGACGCAGAACGAATCCGACAGCGTGATCGAGACCTTGCGGCCGGCGGCGTGCGCGGCATCGAATGCCTTGAGCACGGCCTTCTTGGCGTCGGGCGCGTCCCACAGATAGCCCTCGACGTAGGTCACCTGCGCCGAGCGCCACGAGCGCGGTGTCGATGTCGGCGGGGCCGAGGCCGGTGCAGGCGCCGAGATAGGTGCTCATGGTGCGCTGCGCGTCGGGCGTCACCGTGATCAGGCAGCGCGCGGTCGCGGGACCCGGTCGTGGCCGGCGGCGTGGCGAACGACACGCCGATCGCCTTGAGGTCGTGGCCGAACACGGTGCCGAGCTGGTCGTTGCGCACCTTGCCGATATAGGCGCCCTTGTCCGCCGAACGAAGCGACGCCGGCCATGGTGTTGCCGCACGAGCCGCCGGAGACCTCGATGCCGCGGGCCCATCGCAGCATAGAGCGCATCGGCGCGCGCCTCGTCGATCAGCATCATGCTGCCCTTGGTGAGCGTCGTGCTTGGCGAGGAAGCGCGTCGTCGGCGCGGGTGATCACGTCGACGATGGCATTGCCGATTCCCAGCACGTCGAAGGCAGCGGATGTCATGAGATCTCCAAAAGATGCATGCCGGGCCTGGTTTCTTCCAGCAGGGTGACGATGCCGGCGACCGTGAACGGCACGTCGGCGCGCAGCTTCGTACGGTCGATGGCGAGCGAACGCAATCCCATCTCGCACACGATGAAGCGCACGCCCAGCTCGACACAGGCCTGCAGCAGGGTTTCGAAGTCGCCGACCCCGCGCTGCCTGTTGAGGCATCGCGCTCCCAGTCGTCGAGCGGCGGCGGCGGACCCATCAGGGCGCGGATGCCGGCCATGGTGAAGAACAGCACGGCCGGCTTGTTGACCGCGACCGCGGCACTCGCCATCGCCAGCGCATAGTGCACGTCCTCGTACTTGCCGGAGCGCACGATGATCGACAGGACCTCCCTCACTCATGGCGCGCCACAGGTCGGGCAGTCGGCGCGCTTGGCGATCGCCATCTCGTCGAACGAGGCCGCGAGCGCGTCGTACATCAGCAGCCGGCCCGAGAGAGACCGGCCGATGCCGAGGATTTCCTTCACCACTTCGGTGGCCTGCATCGAGCCCAAGGTGCCGGCCAGCGCGCCCAGCACGCCCGCTTGCGCGCAGCTCGGAACGGCCTCTTCCGACGGCGCCTCGGGGAAGATGCAGCGCAGGCAGGGATGGCCCGCGCCCTCGAAAGCCTTGTAGGTCGAGATCTGGCCGTCGAAGCGCAGGATCGCCGCCGCAACCAGGGTCTTCTTCAGGCGAAAGCAGGTGTCGTTCACCAGGTAGCGGGTCGCGAAATTGTCGCTGCCGTCGGCCACGATATCGTAACCGGCGATGATCTTCTCTGCGTTTGCGGCCGTCAGGCGCTCCTTGTGGGTACGCACTGTCACTTCCGGATTGATCTCGCTCAACGCCCGTCTGGCGCTTTCGGCCTTCGCCGTGCCGATGTCGGCGGTGCGATGGATCACCTGGCGCTGCAGGTTGGAGAGGTCGACACTGTCGTCGTCGATCACGCCCAGCGTGCCGATGCCGGCCGCGGCAAGATACTGCAGGAGGGGCGCGCCAAGGCCGCCGGCGCCGATCACCAGCACTTTGGCGGCGATCAGCCGGGCCTGGCCGATGCCGCCGATTTCGGCCAGCACGATATGCCGGGCGTACCGCCGGATTTGCAGTTCCGTCATGTCCGGGAGGGCCGTCATTGGCGTGCTTATAGCATGGGACGCCCGATGATTGGCTGCTACACCCGCGCCCGATGAACGCCCCCATAACCGAGATTCCGGCGCCCGTGCGTCCGACCCTGACGCCGCTCCTGCTGGCGCTTCTGGCGTTGCTGTCGGCGTTCACGCCGCTGTCGATCGACCTGTACCTGCCGGCGCTGCCGGTGATCGCGGTCGACCTGCACGGCACCGCGGCCGACATCCAGCTCACCCTCTCGGCCTTCATGATCGCCTTCGGCCTGGGCCAGATCTTCTACGGTTCGGCCGGCGACCGCTTCGGCCGCCGCCCGGTGATCCTGAGCGGCCTCTGCGTCTACGTGCTGGCCAGCATCGGCTGCGCCTTCGCGGGCGAGGCCATGCAGCTGGTCGTGCTGCGGCTCTTCCAGGGGCTGGCGGCGTGCGGCAGCGTGGTGCTGGCCCGCACCATGGTGCGCGATCTCGCCGAGCGCGACCACGCGGCGCGCGCCATGTCGCTGATGATGGCCTGCACCTCGATCGCACCGATGCTGGCGCCGCTGATCGGCGGCCAGATCCTGTGGTTCCTGGGTTGGCGCGCGATCTTCTGGGCGCTGGCCGGCATCGGCCTGTTCGCGCTGGTCACCACATACTTCCGCCTGCCCGAGACGCTGCGACCGGAATATCGCCAGCCGCTGGTCCTGTCGGCGATCCTCGAGCGCTTCGGCGAACTGGTGCGCCACAAGGCGTTCATGGGCTACGCCTTCACGACGTCGTTCATGTTCTCGGCGCTGCTCTCGTTCCTCTCCGGTTCGCCCTTCGTGTTCATCGAGAAGTACGGCATCCCGCCGCGCAGCTACGGTGTGATCTTCGGCGCCATGGTCGTGTTCATGACCATCGGCAGCCTGCTCAACGCCCGCTTCGTGCGCCGCCTCGGCTCCGACCGCATCCTGCGCTACGCCGTGATCGTGCCGGGCGTGTGCGGCGTCGGATCCCTGGTGCTGGGCCAGATCGAGGCGCGCTACGGAACCATCGGCATGTGGCCGATCGTGGCCTGTTTCGCGCCGCAGATCGCTGCCATCAGCCTGATCGGCCCCAACTCGATGGCGCTCGCGCTGCAACGCTACCCGCACATAGCGGGCACCGCCTCCTCGCTGATGGGCGTGATGCAGTTCGGCATCGGCGCGCTGTTCGGCGCGGCCGTGGGGCAGACTTATGACGGCACGATCGGCCCCATGACCGTTGCCATGGGTCTCGCCGGCATCCTGTGCTTTGCCTCCAACCGCCTGCTGGTGCCGCGCCGCTAGGGCGAGAGTCCCAGAGACCGCCCCATGAAGGACTGCTACACCCGCACGAAATGACTGTCTCCCCGACTGCAACCACGAGCCAGCGCCCGACCCTGACGCCGGTCCTGCTGGCGCTGCTGGCGTTGCTGTCGGCCTTCACGCCGCTGTCGATCGACATGTACCTGCCGGCGCTGCCGGTGATTGCGGCCGGGCTGGGCGGCACCGCGGGCGACATCCAGCTCACGCTGTCGGCCTTCCTGATTGCCTTTGGCGCCGGCCAGATCTTCTACGGTCCGGCGGGTGATCGCTTCGGCCGCCGGCCGGTGATCCTGTCGGGCCTCGCGGTCTATATCGTGGCGAGCGTCGGCTGCGCCTTTGCCGCGGCGGCAGGCCATCTCGTGGTGCTGCGCTTCCTGCAGGGACTTGCCGCCTGCGGCGGCGTCGTGCTGGCCCGCACCATGGTGCGCGACCTGGCCGAGAAGGATCAGGCGGCGCGTGCGATGTCGCTGATGCACGCCTGCTCCTCGATCGCCCCCATGCTGGCGCCGCTGATCGGTGGACAGGTCCTGTGGTTCCTGGGCTGGCGCGCCATCTTCTGGGTGCTGGCGATGATCGGCGTGCTGGCCTGGACGGCGGCCTTCGTGCGCCTACCCGAGACGCTGCGACCGGAGTACCGCCAGCCGCTCCACTTCGGCTCGGTGCTCGCGCGCTACGGCGAGCTGGTGCGGCACCGCGCCTTCATGGGTTACGCGCTGACCGGCGCCTTCCAGTTCGGCGCGCTGTTCTCTTTCCTGTCGGGCGCGCCTTTCGTCTTCATCGAGAAGTACGGCATCGATCCGCGCGCCTTCGGCCTGATCTTCGGCGGCATGGTGGCGTTCATGACGGTGGGCAGCCTGCTCAATGCCAGGTTCGCGCCGGTGTTCGGCGCCGCCCGCATCCTGCGGGCGGGCGTGATCGTGCCGGGGATCGTCGGGCCGGTGGTGCTGATCATGGGCCTCGTCGAGGCGCGCACGGGCGCGATTGGCCTGTGGCCTTTCATGCTCTGCTTCGCCCCGCAGATCGCCTCCAACAGCCTGATCGGGGCCAATGCCATGGCGATGGCGCTGCAGCGCTATCCGCACATGGCCGGCACGGCCTCGTCGCTGATCGGCGTCATGCAGTTCGGGATCGGCGCGCTCTTCGGCACCGTCGTCGGCCAGACCTTCAACGGCACGATCGCGCCCATGACCGTGGCCATGGGACTGGCCGGCATCCTCTGCTTCGCTTCGAACCGGTTGCTGGTGCCGCGCCGCTAGAAGAGAATCTCACCGCCTGAGGTCGATCACCAGCATGTCGCCGCCCTCGGTGCCGGCGGCGAGACGGGTGCCGTCGGGCGACCAGGCGAGGCAGGTGACGGCGTTGCCGTCGACCATTCGGATCACGGCCGAGCGCTTGCTCTTGATGTCGCCGACCTGCAACTCGCCCGAATCGTAGCCGCCGGCCACATACTCGGCGGTCGGGTGTGCGGCCACGACGGCGATCAGCCCCCCGCCCTCGTCGCCGAACTGCAGCGGCGGCTTGCCCTCGGGGCCCTTGCCCGCGAACGGCCAGGCGGTGAAGACCGGCTGCGAGGAGGTATAGAGCCAACGCGCGTCGGCCGACCAGGAGAGCGACTTCACCTTGGCGGGATAGCCCTGCATGCGCATGTCGGTCGCCTGCGCGATGCGCCAGACGTGGATGTCGTTCTCCTGCGTGCCGGTGGCGATGAACTTGCCGTCGGTGCTCCACTTCAGCGCGACATGGCTGCCGGTCCAGGCAAACAGCCGTGGCGGCAGGACGGCGTTGCCGATGCTCCAGACCGTCACGCCGCCATAGTGTGCGGCGCCAACGCGACCGCCATCCTTGCTGAAGTCGATACCCGCCACGGTGCTCTGGTGCGGGCCGAACTCGCGCTGCGTGCCGGTCTTGTCGATCACCAGCACCATCTTGCCGACCGATGCGGCGATCGATCTGCTCGCGGCGTGGGCCGCGAGCTTGTCGATCCACTTGCCCTTCTGGTTGGCGATCTCCGTCGCGCCGCCATTCAGCGTGAGGTGCAACAGGCGGCCGTCGTCGCCGCCGGAGACGAAGCCGTCGCCGGCCGGATCGCCGATCAGCGACAGCACCGCGCCCTTGTGGACGGGCGCGGCGATCGCGCCCGCCGGCTGCTGGATATCGGCCGGCAACAGACGCACCTGGCCGTCGCCCAGACCGAAGCCGACCGTCGCGCCGTCGCGGCTGAAGGCGCAGGCGGCGACGGGAGCGTCCGATCCGACCGAACGCGTGGACGGCAGCGTGTCGCGCCACGCCGGATTTCCGAGGTCCAATTTCATCGAGGCACAGACTCCGCACCAGCAAAACTGTCATCCCGAGCGGAGCGAGGGATCCTTATCGTGGCCGTAAAGATCCCTCGCTCCGCTCGGGATGACACTAGCGTGTCACTTGAGGCAGTCTTCGAAGCCGCGCTTCAGGTTGTCGCCGTCGAGGTCGCGACCGATGAAGACGAGCTTGCTCGAGCGCTTCTCGCCCGCTTTCCACGGCGTGCCCCAGCCGGCGTCCATCATCATGTGCACGCCCTGATAGACGTAGCGCTTGGGAGCGCCGTCGATCGCCAGGATACCCTTGCTGCGGAAGATGTCGGGCCCCTTGATCTGCAGGAGCGCGCCCATCCATTTCTGGAACTTGTCGGGATCGACCGGCTTGTCCGAGGTGAACGACAGGCTCTTCACCTCTTCCTCGTGATTATGGTCGTGGCCGTGCTCGAGGAAGTCGGGTTCGAATTCGAGGATGCGGTTCAGGTCGAACGCACCCTTGTCGAGGATGGCGGCAAGCTCGACCTTGCTCTTCTCGGTCTTGTGGATGCGGGCGTAGGGGTTGATCGCATGAATCTTCGCCTCGACCTTCTTGAGATCGTCGGCGCTCACCAGGTCGGTCTTGTTGAGCAGGATCACGTCGGCGAACGCCACCTGTTCCTGTGCTTCGCTGCCCTGCTCGAGCTGTCCGAAGAAGTGCTTGGCGTCGACCACCGTCACGATCGCGTCGAGGCGCGTCCGGGCCTTCACGTCGTCGTCGGTGAAGAAGGTCTGCGCGACCGGACCAGGATCGGCCAGGCCCGTGGTCTCGACAAGGATGCCGTCGAACTTGTCCTTGCGCTTCATCAGCCCTTCGATGATGCGGATCAGGTCGCCGCGCACGGTGCAGCAGATGCAGCCGTTGTTCATCTCGAAGACTTCCTCGTCGGCATTGACCACGAGGTCGTTGTCGACGCCGAGCTCGCCGAATTCGTTCACGATCACGGCGTATTTCTTGCCGTGCTGCTCGCTCAAAATCCGGTTGAGCAGCGTGGTCTTTCCGGCGCCGAGATAGCCGGTCAGGACCGTCACGGGCACTTGCGCTTGAGCCATGAAAACCTCTGGAGAAACCCCTGATAAGTGGCCCCTGAGATAGGGTGGGTGAGGCCTTTAGTCCAGCGGCCCCTCGTCCCGGCATGATAGAAGGCGCCATGATCGACAGACGCCATTTCCTTGCCACTTCCACCGCCGCCGCAATCGTCGCGGCCCGTCCCACCCTGGCCCAGGCCGCCTGGCCTTCGAGGCCGCTGCGCTTTGTCGTGGGCTTCTCGGCGGGCTCGACGCCCGACCTGATCGCCCGCACCATCGCCGAGCCGCTGTCGAAGATCGTGAGCCAGCCTGTCGTGGTAGACAACAAGCCCGGCGCCAGCGGCAATATCGCCGCCGACATCGTGGCCAAGGCGCGCGACGAGCACACGGTGGGCGTGATGATCAACGTCAACCTCACCATCGCCAAGCTGCTCAATCCAGCGCTCGCCTTCGATCCGCGCCGCGATCTCGCGCCGGTCTGCCTGGTCGGCACCGGACCGCTGATCGTGGCGCTGGGCCCCCGGTGGAAAGACAAGGCCAGCCTCGATGCGCTGAAGGCCGCCGGTGCGAAGCTGAACTATGGCTCGGTCGGCGTCGGCTCGATGGGCCATCTCGGCATGGAACTGCTGAGTGCGCGGCTCGGCACCACGCCGACGCACGTGCCCTATCCGGGCAACCCGCAGGTTCTGCAGGCGCTCGCGAGCAACGAGATCGACATCGCCCTGGTCCCGGCGGGGCTCGTCATGCAGCAGATCCGTGCCGGCACCATCGTTGGCCTCGCCGTCGCCTCGAGCCATCGCAGCGAGCTTGCGCCCGGCGTGCCGTCGCTGGCCGACTTGGGCGTCAAGGATCTCGACATCGAGGTCTGGGTCGGCGTCGCCGTCGCCTCGACCATGGCCGAAGCCAACCGCAAGACCCTGGAAAAACTGGTGATCGACGTGATCCACACGCCCGAGGTCGGCAAGCAACTCGTCACCCAGGGCTGGGACGTCGCGGCGCTGCCGGCCGATGCCTTCGCGCGCCGTCTCGAGACCGAGACCTCGATGCTGTCGGCGATCGTCGAGAAGCAGAACATCCGCGTGAACTGACTTGGGAATGCGGTACGACGTCGCGGTGATCGGCGGCGGCAGCGCCGGTGTCGCCGCAGCCATCGCCTCGGCGCGCACGGGCGCCCGCACGATCCTGATCGAGCGGGCGGGCTGCCTCGGCGGCGCCTCGACGATGCGCGGCGTGATCACCTATTGCGGCCTCTACACCCTGGGCGAGACGCCACGCCAGGCCGTGAAGGGCGTCGCCGAAGAGGTGTTGCAGGGCTTGGCGCGGCTGGGCGCCGTCACTGGCCCGCAACGCCATCGCGGTGTCTTCGTCGTGTTCGATCCGGAGGGCGTGAAGCGCGTGCTCGACCGGCTCTGCCAGGAAGCCGGCGTCGACGTCCTGCTGCATGCCTTCGTGACCGGTGCGACACGTCATGCCGACAGGATCACGGAGATCGCCTGGCACGACCACGGCGGCAGCCATCGGGTCGCTGCCAAGGCCTTCGTCGACGCGAGCGGCGAGGGCGATCTCGCGGCCCTCGCCGGGGCGGCGACGCGCTACGGCAACGACGGCGCCGTCAATCTCGGCACGCTGGCCACGCGCTTCGGCGGCATTCCCAAGGACGTCACGATCACGGCCGATCAATTGGCCGCGGCGGTGCAGGCGGCGCGGGCCCGCGGCAACGGGCCGTTCAGCAAGGACAGAAGCGTGGTCACGCGCCTGCCGCTGTCGGGTGACCTCGTCTGCTACGTGGCCTCCGAGGATTACGATCCGCGCGACGCAAGGAGCATGAGCGCCGCCGAGCGGCGCGGGCGCGAACAGGCCTGGGCCTATCTCGAGGTGATTCGCGGCCTGCCGGACTGCGCGGGCGCGTATCTCGCCTCGACCGGTCCCGATTTCGGCACGCGCGAGTCGCGCCATATCGATGCCGTGCGCCAGCTGACCTGGCAGGACGTGGTCGAAGGGCGCACGCCAGCCGATGCGATCGCGCTCGGGGCGTGGGGCGTCGAATGGCACGACCGCAGGACCTTCGAGAGCAGCTTCGTCTATCCGCCCGACAAGGGCTGCTACGACATTCCGCTGGGCTGCCTGATCAGCGCCGACACGCCCAACCTGTTCGCCGCCGGACGCGTCGTCGATGCCGACAGGCAGGCCGGCGCCAGCGTGCGGGTCATGGGCACCGCCTTCGCAACCGGCCAGGCGGCCGGCGTGGCGGCGGCCTGTTTCGCCGAACAGGGAAAGACAGATGCGCCGTCCGTGCGGCGGATCCTGCTGTCGCAGGGCGTGCTGATCGACGCTCGAGCAGATTCGCTGACGGAGATCGGGCGCCGACTGTCGAACCCTGATGCGTTACCTCGGCAGGCCGACCTTGACGTCGTGAAAGTCGGATGCGGTCATCCCAAGTATTTCGAAGGCTTGGTCTCTTTTCTCGACGATGACCGGCGCGCGCCAACCCTGGGCGGATTGGTAAGCGGCGTACAAGCGAACCAGCAGCTTGAGGTCATCTTGGGGAACAACATAGATCCGCTGCCGGTCCTTGAATGTTTGCGGCAGCTCTCCCCGTTTCGAAACAAACTCGGTCGCCACTTCGATTTTCTCTACATCCGTAAGGTCGAACACACAGTCATATTGCTCGCCGCCCCGCCTGTTGCGGGCCTCGGTATCAAGAGCCGCGAAGTCACCCTCTGATAGCTCCCCTCGAAAGCGAACGAGAATGACTCGGCGAGCCTCGTTGATCTCGAAGTCAAACACGGTTGCCGTCCGCGAGCTTATGGAATAAATCGGTCGTGGATCGCATGAGCTCACTATAGACGAGACTGCGCTCACTTCGGACGGGACGCGAGATTAAGAGTGGCCTTCGCCCAACGGTCAGGAGAGCGGGTCGTGGGTCGGATTTGGCCTCACCCTCTGGATCTCCCGATTCTGCGCTCGCATCTCCCGTGCTTCCCCGGAAAAACAAAGGGCCTAGCCGCTTCCGGCTAGGCCCTTGTTTAGGTGGTGGAGCCAGTCGGGATCGAACCGACGACCTCTACAATGCCATCGTAGCGCTCTCCCAGCTGAGCTATGGCCCCGAATTCTGATGGCGGCGGGAGGTATAATTCGCAGTCCCCGCCTTGGCAACCGTGGCTGCTGGTCAGCTGTCGCTTCCGCCCTTGTCGTCCTCGACCTCGACTTCGACCTCGATATCCTCGGCCTCGTCCTCCAGGTCGGCATCCGCCAGCGCGTCATCGGCCTCGGTATCGGCGAGATCGTCGCCCTCCGCGGACTCGAGTTTCTTCTTGGCGGCGGCGGCCTTGAGCGCGGCGGCCGCTGCCAGGGCTGCCGCGGCAGCCGTGGCGGCGGCGGTCTGGCGACCGCGGCGCACCTTCACGAAGTCTTCCCGATCGTGCTCACGGCCGCACTTGGGGCATTTGATAGGGGCTTTGTTGAGGTCATAGAAGCGCGCTGCACAATTCTGGCAGGTGCGCTTGGTGCCCCAGGATGCCTTGACCAAGGTGGTTCTCCCGGAAATTCCGCAAAAACGGGCCGAATCGCCCGCGAGGGAGCGCGTATGTCATGGGCTTTTCACCCTGTCAAAACCAAATTCCGGCATGCTACGACCGGGCGCCCGCCGTTTCGGCGCGCCTGAGGAGTTTGCCGTGTCCGGTCCGACCCATTCGGTGAAACTGATCGCCCGCCAGGTCCCGCGCCTCGCGGGCCGTGTCCGGGCGCCCGGCGACAAGTCGGTCTCCCACCGTGCCCTGATGTTCGGCGCCCTGGCACTGGGCGAAACCGTGGTTTCGGGCCTCCTGGAAGGCGAGGACGTTCTGTGCACGGCGGCGGCACTGCGGGCGCTTGGCGCCCAGATCGTGCAGGAAGGCCAGGTGTGGCGGGTCCGCGGCTTCGGCGTGGGTGGCGGCCGCGAACCCGACGGCGTGCTCGACCTGGGCAATTCCGGCACCGCGGCCCGCCTGCTCGCGGGCATCCTGGCCAGTCACCCGTTCACCAGTTTCATGACCGGCGACGCCTCGCTGCGGAGCCGGCCGATGCAGAGGGTGATCGAGCCGCTGTCGCGCATGGGCGCGCGCTTCGTGTCGCGCGACGGCGGTCGCATGCCGCTCGGCATCGCCGGCACCGACGAGATGGTGCCGATCGAATACCGCCTGCCGGTCGCCTCGGCGCAGGTGAAGAGCTGCATCCTGCTCGCCGGCCTCAACACCGCCGGTGAGACCACGGTGATCGAGCCCGAGGCGACGCGCGATCACACCGAACGCATGCTGCGCCACTTCGGTGCCGAGGTGAGGGTCGTGGCGGGAGAAGGTCGCGACAAGCGCATCACTGTGGTCGGCTGGCCCGAACTGAAGGCGCGCGACGTCGTGGTGCCGGGCGATCCCTCGTCCGCGGCCTTTGCCGTCGTCGCTGCCTGCATTCGTCCGGGCAGCGACGTGATGGTCGAGAACGTCGGCATGAATCCCTTGCGGGCCGGGCTTTACACGACCTTGCAGGAAATGGGCGCGAACCTCGTGCTGGAGAACCGGCGCGAAGTGGGCGGCGAGCCGGTCGCCGACCTGCATGTCAAAGGCGGTGGCCTCAAGGGCGTGACGGTGCCGCCCGAGCGCGCGCCGACCATGATCGACGAGTACCCGATCCTCGCCGTTGCGGCGGCGTGCGCCGAAGGCACGACGCACATGCTGGGCCTCGCCGAGTTGCGCGCCAAGGAAAGCGATCGTCTGTCGAGCGTCTCTGCCGGCCTCGCAGCCAACGGGGTGCGGCACGAAATGGGCCCGGACACGCTTGTCGTGCAGGGCGTCGGCGGATCGCCGCCGGGCGGCGGACTTGTGGCCACCCATCTCGACCATCGCATTGCCATGTCGTTCCTCGTGCTCGGGCTGGCGACCAAAGAGCCGGTCGCGGTCGACGACGGCTCGCCGATCGACACCAGCTTTCCGGGATTCGCGGCGCTGATGAACGGGCTCGGCGCCAAAATAGGCCCCGCCTAATGGCGAGCCTTTCCTCCCCATTTGAATGGGGAGGAAAGCGATTCAAGATCAGCCGGAAAGGCTCCAGGGAATGACCCAGCGCCTCGTCATCGCCATCGACGGTCCTGCGAGTTCGGGCAAGGGCACCCTGGCCAGGCGGCTGGCGGCTCATTTCCGACTGCCCCACCTCGATACCGGGCTGCTTTACCGGGCGGTCGGCTGGGCCACGTTTCGAACCGGGCGAGCCCCCGAGGAGCTTGCGGCGGGGCTGCAGGCCACCGACCTCGACAATCCCGAACTGCGGGGCGACGAGGTGGGGCAGTGGGGCTCGAAGGTGGCGGCGAACCCCGAAGTCCGGGCCAACCTCTTGAAATTCCAGAAGGAATTTGCATCCAGAGGATTGGGAGCGGTGCTTGATGGCCGCGATATCGGCACGGTCATCTGCCCCGACGCCCCGGTAAAGCTCTTCGTCACCGCGAGCCCGGAAGCACGGGCTGAACGGCGGTATCAGGAGTTGCGGGAACGTGGGGTCGACACTATAAAACCGCGCGTTCTTGCCGAGATGGCGGAGCGGGACCGTCGCGACAGCGAACGGGCGGCTGCACCTCTTAGAGCCGCGCCCGATGCCTGGCCTCTCGATACCAGCGACATGGATGCCGATGCGGCCTTCGCCGCGGCTTTGGCGTTCATCGAGCGCAAGGGCTTTCGATCCGCAGGGCCATAAGTCGCCGCCGGCGGATCGAAGACTTCCAGCGGCGATTGCGCCGGGACATGTCGTCCCTGCGTGGTGTTTCAAGGCAGTGGATCCGCCGGACTTAACCGGTTGGCCGATGGGCGGCAGCGTTCGCCCAGGATCGATGAAGGAGAGCTGAATGCCTAAAGGCAGCGCATTGCGCAAACCCGCGAACGACACGTCCAGCGACGCGTTCGCGGCACTACTCGACGAATCGCTCGGCGGTTCGACGAGCTTCGAAGGACAGGTCGTCAAAGGCACGATCGTCCGCATCGCAAATGATTTCGTCACCATCGACGTCGGTCTCAAGTCCGAAGGCCGCGTGGCGCTCCGCGAGTTCTCCAACGGTGGAACCGGCGCCCCCGAGGTCAAGGAAGGCGACGTCGTCGACATCTTCGTCGACCGCATGGAAAACAAGGAAGGCGAGGCCGTCCTGTCGCGCGACAAGGCGCGCCGCGAGGAAGCCTGGACCGTTCTCGAGAAGGCGTTCACCGATCAGGAACGCGTCATGGGCACCATCTTCGGCCGCGTGAAGGGTGGCTTCACCGTCGACCTCTCCGGCGCCGTGGCATTCTTGCCGGGCAGCCAGGTCGACGTGCGTCCCGTGCGCGATGTCGGCCCGCTGATGGGCGCCGCCCAGCAGTTCGCCATCCTCAAGATGGACCGCCGCCGCGGCAACATCGTGGTGTCGCGCCGGGCCGTCATGGAAGAGACCCGCGCCGAGGACCGTACCCGCCTGATGGGCGCGCTGTCCGAAGGTCAGGTACTCGACGGCGTCGTCAAGAACATCACCGACTACGGCGCGTTCGTGGATCTGGGCGGCGTCGACGGCCTCCTGCATGTCACCGACATCGCCTGGAAGCGCATCAACCATCCGTCGGAAGCCCTCACCATCGGCCAGCAGGTCAAGGTGCAGGTCATCCGCTTCAACTCCGAGACGCAGCGCATCTCGCTCGGCATGAAGCAGCTGATGAGCGATCCGTGGGACGGCGCGGGTGCCAAGTACCCGGTCGGCCTCAAGCTCAAGGGCCGCGTCACCAACATCACCGACTACGGCGCGTTCGTCGAGCTGGAGCCCGGTGTCGAAGGTCTGGTCCACGTCTCCGAGATGAGCTGGACCAAGAAGAACGTGCACCCCGGCAAGATCGTGTCGACGTCGCAGGAAGTCGAAGTGATGGTGCTGGACGTCGACATGTCCAAGCGCCGCATCTCGCTCGGCCTCAAGCAGTGCATGGCCAATCCGTGGGAGAGCTTCGCCGAGCAGTTCCCGTCGGGCACCGAGCTCGAGGGCGAGGTCCGCAACATCACCGAGTTCGGCCTGTTCGTGGGCCTGCCCGGCGACATCGACGGCATGGTGCATCTCTCCGACCTGTCCTGGGACAAGGCCGGCGACGAAGCCATCCGCGACTTCAAGAAGGGCGACAACGTCAAGGTCAAGGTCCTCGACGTCGACATGGACAAGGAGCGCATCTCTCTCGGCATCAAGCAGCTCGAGAAGGATCCGTTCGAGACGGTCGGCGACGGCATCAAGAAGGGTGAAGTGGTCACCGTCATCGTGGCCGGCATCCAGGATAACGGCATCGACGTCACGGTTCAGGAAGGCATCCCGGGCTTCATTCGCAAGTCCGAGCTCAGCCGCGACCGCTCCGAGCAGCGTCCCGACCGCTATGCGATCGGCGACAAGCTCGACGCCAAGATCACCAACATCGACAAGGCCTCGCGCCGGGTCGTGCTGTCGGTCAAGGCGCGTGAACTCGACGAGGAGAAGAAGGCGATGGCCGACTTCGGTTCGTCCAACTCGGGCGCCAGCCTGGGCGACATCCTGGGCGCCGCGTTGCGCCGCAAGCAGGGCGACGGCGACGAGACCTGAAATCGGTCGCTTTTGACGATCCTGGAAGGGCCGGTCCGCAAGGACCGGCCTTTTCTTTTCGTTTCAAGGGCTTAGTTGTCGGGGGCCGGTTTTTGCTCTATTATGACGCATATGACCAAGTCGGAGCTGATTGCCCGCCTGGCGGCCCGGAATCCTCATCTCTATCAACGGGATGTGGAGCGGATCGTCGCCACGGTCTTTGACGAGATCTCCAAGGCCCTGGCGACCGGCGATCGGGTCGAATTGCGCGGCTTCGGCGCCTTCTCCGTGAAGAAGCGCGACCCGCGCACCGGCCGCAATCCGCGCACCGGCGAGCAGGTCGCGGTGGCCTCCAAGCGGGTGCCCTATTTCAAGACCGGCAAGGACCTGCGCGACCGGCTGAACAAGGAAGCCCAGCGCGCTGCGGGCCTGGCACCCGCCGAGCCTGTCACCGGCGACAAGAAGTAACCGCGACGCTTCTCGATTCGGACCGGTGCGCCGTGCCATGCTGGCGCCGCATGAAACTCCTCTCGCGCATCCTGTTCGTGGTGTTCGTCCTGCTGGGCGTGCTGGTGGCTGTCAGCAACAGCGAGAAAGTCGAACTCCGCCTTTGGCCGTTGCCGCAGACCGTGGTGACGCAGCTCTACCTGGTGATCGTGGCCGTGCTGCTGATCGGCATCCTGGCCGGCCTTGGCCTCGGCTGGTGGGCGGGCCGTCACCAGCGCCGGCGCGCGCGCGAACATCGCAGCGAGGCCGCGCGCCTCGATCGAGAAAATACGCGGCTGCGCGATACCATTGCCAGCCATGTACCGCCGGCCGCGCCCGCGAGCCCGGGCGCCCGCGACCAGCGCGCGATCGAGCGCCAGAGCGCGCTCGTTGCTCCCGAACTCCTGCCGCCGGCGACGCGCAGCCTCTCGGCGTGAGAAGCCTGTCTGCTACCGAGGTCGATGCAGCGCTTGACGACCTTGCTCTGATCGACCGGATCGATGCGCTGTTCCGCAGCGGCTGCGAGATGCCGACGCGCCACCATCATCCGATCCGGGAACCGCTGGGCGCGGGGTCGAGCGACGCCATGCTGCTGCTGATGCCGGCCTGGACGCGCGGAGCTTCTTCTGGAAATGGGGCCGGCAGGATCGGCGTGAAGATCGTCACGGTGTTTCCCGACAACGGCAAACGGGCGCTGCCGGCGATCTATGGCCAGTATCTCCTGCTCGACGGCGAGACCGGCCAGTCGCTGGCGCTGCTCGACGGCTCGATGCTGACCAAGCGGCGCACCGCCTGCGCCTCGGGGCTGGCGTCGAGATACCTCTCGCGTCGCGATGCCTCGACGCTGCTGATGATCGGCACCGGTGCGCTCGCGCCACATCTCGTCCGCGTGCATGCCAAGGTGCGACCGATCGAACAGGTCGAGATCTGGGGGCGGCGGCCCGAGCAGGCGGCCGCTCTTGCGACCGAACTCGAGCGGTCGTTGCCGGAGGTGCTGGGACGGTCTGTCCGGATCAGCGCCGTCACCGACCGCGAGCAGGCTGTGGGCCGGGCGGACATCGTTTCCTGCGCCACGCTTTCGAGCACGCCGCTGGTCGAGGGTGCCTGGCTGCGCGACGGCCAGCATATCGACCTGGTCGGCGCCTATACGCCGCAGATGCGCGAAAGCGACGACCGGGCGATCGCGCGGGCTCGGGTCTATGTCGATACGCGCGCCGGCGCGCTGAAGGAGGGTGGCGACATCGTCCAGCCGATCGCCAATGGCACGATGGGCGAAAAGGACGTGATCGCCGACCTGTTCGAGCTGGCGCGCGGCCAGCAGACCGGCCGCCTGGCGGGCGATGCCACGACCATCACCCTCTTCAAGTCGGTAGGTGCCGCTCTCGAGGATCTCGCCGCTGCGGAACTGGCGGTGGACTAGAGACTTTCCGGCTGGAATGGAAATGTACCGCCGTCGTTCAGGAACAGGTGTCATCCCGAGCGTAGCGAGGGATCCTTAACTGCCGCCGCGCAAGGATCCCTCGCTACGCTCGGGATGACAGCCTGCATTTAAGTGTCGGAAGTGACTCCAAGACCCTACGATTCGATCATTGCGCCGGCCGTCTTGAGGGCCTCGATCTCGTCGGCCGTGAGGCCGGCTTCGGATAGCACAGCGCGTGAATCGGCACCCATCAGGGGCGCCATGGTCCGGATGGCGGGCGGCGTCCGGCTCATCCGCATGGGCGGCTCGACCATCGTGATCTCGCCCTCGCTGGGGTGCGGGTATTTCCGGAAGAGCTGCCGCCAGACGAGGTGCGGATCCTCGAACAGATCGGCGGGGCGCAGCACCGGTGCGTTGGGAATCTGGCCCTTGTCGAGCAGCCCCACCCATTCCGAGGTCGTCCGGGTGGGGGCCAGGGCCTCGACCATGGCGTACATGTCGGTGATGTGCAGTGAACGCGCGTTCAGGGTCGAATAGCGCGGGTCCTCGAGCACTTCCGGCCGGCCGACAATCTCGAAAAAATTGCGCCAGTGCTTGTCGTTGTAGGGCAGGATCGCCATCCAGCCGTCGAGCGTGCGAAACGGCTTGCGGGTGCGCGCCAGCAGGCGGCTGTAGCCGACCTGGCCCTCGTCGTCGAAGGTGCGGTCCCACAGATGCTCGACCATCAGCCAGGCGGTCATGGTCTCGAACATCGGCACTTCGACGAACTGCCCCTCGCCCGTGCGCTGGCGATGCATCAAGGCCGACAGGACGGTGAAGGCGAAGGTCAGGCCGCAGGTCTTGTCGGCCAGGATGGTCGGCGGATAGCGTGGCACGTCGTCGCCCGCGGCCTGGCCCATGAGGTGTGCGATACCGAAGCGGGCCTGGATCGCATCGTCGTAGGCGGGAAGTTTTCCGTAAGGACCATCGGCTGAGAAACCGTAGGCGCCGGCATAGACGATGTCGGGCTTTATCTTGCGGATGTCCTCGTAGCCCAACCCCAATCCCTCGATTGCCTGCGGGCGCAGCGCATGGACGAAGGCATCAGCCGTGGCGACGACCTTGAGCAGGGCGGCGCGGGCCTCCTTGTTCTTGAGGTCGAGACAGAGCGATCGCTTATTGCGGTTCACATACAAATAGGTCGGCCCCATGCCTGGCGTCCGGCCTGGCCTGCCGATGTGACGGACCATGTCGCCCTCGGGCGCCTCGACCTTGATGACCTCGGCCCCCTGATCGGCCAGCAGCATCGTGCCGTAGGGTCCCAGGATGATGTTCGTGAGGTCGACGATCCGAATGCCGTGCAGCGCGCCGGGCATGAGTGCGTTTCCTTCGTAGGGGTTGCAGATGTTCTTTCATGTCGCGCTGCACTCTGGTCGCAGATGAGTCAAGAGGGAGTCTGATTCTCCTGTTACGCAGTACGTTTTCAGAAATCCATTGTGACCGTTGTGCGACGCGCGGAGTCAGTGTAGCCAATAAGGCGGCAAGAGGCGGGGGGCGATGCGGAACGTTGCGAAGAAGCAGCAAGAGCCAAAGATGGTGCCGAGTGCATCGTCGCGGCCCTACCGCATAGAGGAGCAAGTCGGATATCTGCTGCGTCGCGCCCACCAGCGCGCGTCGGCGATCTTCCAGGTGAACATCGGCGACCCCAACATCACGCCGACCCAATATTCGAGCATGGTGAAGTTGAACGAGTACACCGAGCTCTCGCAGAATTTGCTCGGCCAACTCGTCGGCATGGACAAGGCGACGATGCAGGGCGTCGTGCGCCGTCTCAAGGATCGTCGCCTCGTCGACTCGCGTCCCGATCCCGGCGATGCGCGCCGCACCCTGCTCAGTCTCACGATCGGCGGCCAGAACATCGTGAACAAGCTGCTGATGAACGGACCCGCCGTGTCGCGCGAGACCCTGAAGCCGCTCAACGCCGCCGAGCAGCGTCAGCTTCTCGAGCTCCTGTCCAGGATCGTCTGAACGATCAGGATCGTCTGATCGATCTGAATCGTCTGATCCAAGGCGGGAGAGTCCTTGCTGGCCAGGCCTTTGCACGATTAGTACGTATACGAACGACATGGCCGAATACCTCCGTCCCCACAGCCTCGAAGAGGCCCTTGGCGCGCTGCAGCGGCCCCTGACCGTGCTGGCCGGCGGGACCGACTTTTATCCCGCGCGGGTCGGACGGGCGATCGACGAGGACGTGCTCGATCTCGGCGCCATCGCCGACTTGCGCGGCGTCGCGCGTGGTCCGGCGGGCTGGCGGCTCGGGGCGACCACGACCTGGAGCGAGCTGATCGCCGCCGACCTGCCGCCGCTGTTCGACGGGCTGAAGCAGGCGGCGCGGGAAGTCGGCGGCCGGCAGATCCAGAATGCCGGGACAATCGCGGGCAATCTCTGCAACGCCTCGCCCGCGGCCGACGGCGTGCCGCCGCTGCTGACGCTCGATGCCGAGGTCGAGATCGCGAGCCGCGCGGGCACCCGCCGGGTGGCGCTGCAGCACTTCATCACCGGCAATCGCCGCACCGTCCTGATGCCGGGCGAGCTGGTGGTGGCGATCCATGTGCCGGAGCCCGCGCACCTGGCCTGCAGCGCCCCCGCGCGCGAGGCGCGCAGTGCTTTCGCCAAACTGGGCGCACGCCGCTTTCTCGTGATCTCGATCGTCATGGCGGCGGCCACGCTCGAGATTGCCGAGCGCCGGATCGTCGGCGCGAGGGTGGCGGTCGGCGCCTGCTCGGCGGTGGCACAGAGGCTGCCGGCGCTCGAGGCAGCGCTGGCCGGCACGCCGCTCGATGCCGCCCTGGGCGCCAGGGTCGAGCCCGGCCATCTTGCGCCTCTTGCCCCCATCGACGATGTGCGCGGCAGCGCAGCCTATCGCAGCGATGTCGCTCTCACGGTGCTGCGGCGCCTGCTGCAGGGGCTCGCAGCATGAAGGTGACGTTCACCCTGAACGGGGCTGCGGCCGCCTGGGACGGCCCGCTCGTCACGCGACTGGCCACGGCACTGCGCGACGATCTCGGATTGACCGGCACCAAGATCGGCTGCGACGCCGGCGACTGCGGCGCATGCACCGTGCATCTCGACGGCAAGCAGGTCTGTGCCTGTCTCGTCGCCATGGGCCAGGTCGAGGGCCGCGAGGTCGAGACGGTCGAGGCACTCGCCAAGGAGGATCTCGACGATTTGCAGAAATCCTTCCTCGCCCACAGCGCGGCCCAATGCGGCATCTGCACGCCCGGCATGCTGATGGCAGCACGCGATCTCCTCGCCACGACGCCACGGCCCTGCCGTAGCGAGATCGAGGAAGCGCTGGGTGGCGTGCTCTGCCGCTGCACGGGCTATACCAAGATTGTCGATGCGGTGATGGCCGCGGCCCAGCCACCCGCCTTCGTCACGGCGGAGGCGGGAGCTGCCGTCGGCGCGCGCCTGCCGCGGCTCGACGGCCATGCCAAGGTCACCGGCCGCGACCTGTTCGGCGCCGACGCCATTCCGGCCGACGCGCTGTGGATCCGGGTCGTGCGCTCGCCGCATGCGCGCGCACGCTTCATCCTGGGCAATCTCGGCCCGCTGCGCCGGCGCCTGGCGGCGGTGCTGACCGCCGCGGATGTTCCGTTCAACGGTTACGGCATCTATCCGGACATCAAGGATCAGCCGGTGCTGGCCGATGGGCTGGTGCGCTATCGTGGCGAGGCCGTCGTGGCGCTGGTGGGCGACCGGCAGACGGTGCTCTCGATCCAGGACAACGAAGTGCCCATCGTCTGGACCCCGGAGCCGCCGCTGTTCGGCGTCGATGCCGCCACCCGGCCCGATGCGGCGCTGGTGCAGGCGGACAAGCCCGGGAACCTGTTGCTCGAGGGCGGCGTCTGCCATGGCGATGCCGCCTCCGCCTTCGCCCGCTGCGCGGCAGTGGCGGAGGATACGTTCGAGACGGCTTTTGTCGAGCACGCCTATGTCGAGCCCGAGGCCGGCTGGGCGAGGAGGGTGGGTGACCGCATCGAGATCCATGCGACGACCCAGACGCCCTATATGGACCGCGACGAGATCGCCAATCTGATGCGCCTCGAGCCGGAAGCCGTGCGCATCGTGCCGACCGCCTGTGGCGGCGGCTTCGGCGGCAAACTCGATCTCTCGGTCCAGCCGCTGATCGCGATCGCGGCCTGGAAGCTGCGGCGCCCGGTAGCGCTCGTCTACACGCGCCCCGAGAGCATGGCCGCGTCGACCAAGCGCCATCCGGCGCGGGTGACGGCCAAGTTCGGCTGCGATGCCGCGGGCAATCTGGTGGCTTGCGACGTGACTGCGTCCTTCGACACTGGCGCCTATGCCTCGTGGGGACCGACCGTCGCCAACCGCGTGCCGGTCCATGCGATGGGCCCTTATGCGGTGCCGCATGTGAAGACATGGGGCGAGGCCTTCTTCACCAACGGGCCGCCGGCCGGCGCCTTTCGCGGCTTCGGGGTGCCGCAGGCGGCGATCGCGCACGAGGCGATGATGGACACGCTGGCCGACAGGCTCGGCATCGACCGGCTGGAGTTCCGCCATCGTAACGCCTTGCGCGCCGGCGACACCACGGCCTGTGGCCAGAAGCTCGAGCATTCGGCTGGTCTCGTGCGGTGTCTCGACGCCTTGCGCCCGCACTGGAAGAAGGCGCAGACCAAGGTCGCGGCGTTCAATACCCGGGGCGGCATCAAGCGGCGCGGTGTCGGTATCGGCTGCATGTGGTACGGCATCGGTAATACCTCGATGTCGAACCCGTCCCGCATGCGAGTGGGCCTCGCGGCGGGTGGCACGCTCACGCTCTACAGCGGCGCGTTCGACGTCGGCCAGGGCAGCAACACGATCATGACCCAGATCGCCGCCGATGCGCTGGGACTTCCTGTTGCGCAGTTCACCCTGGTCACCGGCGACACCGACCTCACGGCCGACGCGGGCAAGACTTCAGCCTCGCGCCAGACCTTCGTGTCCGGCAAGGCAGCCGAGCGTGCTGGCCAGGATCTGCGCCAGCAGATCCTGCGACTGGCCAACGCCGGCGCCGATGCGGTGCTTGTGCTCGAGGGCGCGAGGCTCACGGTGCGTGACGGCGCCGAAGTGCGCGTGCTCGACCTTGCCAAGGCGGGGCCGCTGCTGGGCGAGGGCACGTTCGATCCGCCGACCACGCCGCTCGACAAGGATGGCCAAGGCATTCCTTACGCGACCTACGCCTTCGCCGCCCAAATGGCCGAGGTCGAGGTCGACATCGAACTGGGCACGGTCAAGGTGTTGCGCATGGTGGCCGCGCACGACGTCGGCAAGGCGATCAATCCGACCCTGGTCGAAGGCCAGATCGAGGGTGGCATCGCGCAGGGGCTGGGCCTCGCGCTGATGGAGGAATATCTGCCGGGACGCACCGAGAACCTGCACGATTACCTGATCCCGACCATTGGCGACATGCCCCGGATCGAATGCATCCTGATCGAGGATCGCGAGCCGCTCGGCCCCTCGGGCGCCAAGGGCATCGGTGAACCCGCGCTGGTGCCGACGGCGCCGGCGATCCTGGGCGCCGTCCACCAGGCGACCGGCGTTCGGGTGAAGCGCGTTCCGTTGTTGCCGCACCGGCTGCGCGAAGCCATCGTTGCCTTGAAGGGAAACTCATGAGCGACGACATCTCGCTGTCGGAGGCCGATCGCGCCGCGGGCATCGTGCGCTGCGATGCCTGCCCTGTGCTGTGCCGCATCCGGCCGAGCCGCGCTGGCGCCTGCGACCGCTACGCCAATGAGGATGGCAGGCTGGTGCGCGTCGATCCGCTGGTGCTGCTGGCCCGGCCCGATCTCGCCAAGGTCGCCTTCGTCGAGGGCAGCAACTCCTGGTCCGGCGAGTTCGGCAAGGGAGAGGGCGCTGTCGTGACCGGCATCGGCGCCACCACGACCTATCCCGACTACAAGCCCGCGCCGTTCATCGTCTCGTCGAAGCCCGAGGGCGTCGACATGGTCACGGTCGTGACCGAGGGCATCTTCAGCTACTGCGGCGTCAAGGTGAAGATCGACACCGACCGCTATCTCGGGCCCGAGCAGGCGGCCGTGCGGGTGAAGGGCGAGGCCGTCGGCCATGTCACCACGGCCGAGTACGGCTCGCAGATGCTGTCGCTCGGTGGCGTGCATCACCTGACCGGCGGCAGCAAGAAAGAAGGCGTCGTCACCTGCGAGGCGCTGCTGGCGCTGTGCAACAAGCAAGCGGTCGAGCTTTCGATCGACGGCGGCTCGACCGTCGTGGTGCAGGCCAACAGGTCGCCGGTGGTGAACGGCACGCGAGAAGAGCGCATGCGCGTGGGCTGCGGCTCGGCCGCCATCGGCATGTTCGCGCCGCAGTGGAAGGGCCATGTCGACGAGGTGATCGTGGTCGACGATCACATCACCGGCGTGCTGAGCGAGCACCAGGGCGGCGCCTTCCTCGACATCAAGCCGGCCGGCATCCGGGTGCGCGGTCGCCGCTCGACGCCCGGCCGGTATTTCCAGGTGGCCGGGCCCGGCCTCGGCTGGGGTGGAACCGACGTGGCCGACCCGCTGCAGATCATCGAGCGGATCGATCCCGTGACTGCGTGGCCCGGGCTGAAGCTGCTGATGGTCTCGACGACCGGCGAGCATTCGGCCTGGTTCGAACTGGACAAGGACCTCGAGCCGCGGGCCGCACCGATGCCTGGCCCGGTCCGCAAGGTGGTCGACCGCATCGCCGAGAACTGCGAGCCGGCACTCTGCACCGTGCTGTTCATGTGCGGCGCCGGCGGCTCGCTGCGCGCCGGCGTCACCGAGAACCCCGTGCGCCTCACCTACTCGGTGCGCGATGCGCTGACCCGGGTGACCCTGGGCGGCGTGCCGGCCTATGTCTGGCCGGGCGGCGGCATCACCCTGATGGTCGACGTGGCGAGGATGCCGGAAAAAAGCTTCGGCTACGTGCCGACTCCGGCGCTGGTGGCGCCGATCGAATTCACCTTGCGCGCCGACGATTATGCGGCGCTGGGCGGCTATGCCTCGCGTGCCGTGTCGCTGGAATCGGTGCTGCGCGACAACAAGGTAAGAGTCGACAAATGAGCGAACCGCACGCCGCCCGCTTGCGCGACGGCCGCCTGCATCTGCAGCACGGGCCGATCGACCTGGTGATCGAGGCCTTCGGGATCCTGCACGAAGTCGAGGCTGCCTATGCCCAGGCCTTCGCGCGCTTCGGCGACATCCTGCAGACCCTGGCCGGCGAATTGCCGATCCTGCGCCAGCCGGTCGGCACGGCGCATCCGCTGCTGCGCGGGCCGGTGGCGCGGCGGATGGCCGGGGCCGTGTGGCCGCATCGCGCCGTCTACATCACGCCAATGGCGGCGGTGGCGGGCTCCGTCGCCGATGAGATGCTCGCCGCGATGTGCGCCGGCCGCACGCTCGACAAGGCCTATGTGAACAATGGCGGCGACATCGCCTTCCATCTCGCTCCGGGGGAGGAGCTGCGCGCCGGCATTTTCGTCGATGCGCTGGACGGCATGGCGCGCCTGATCCACGACCGTCCGGTGCGCGGCATCGCGACGTCGGGCTGGGGCGGCCGCTCGTTCTCGCGCGGCATCGCCGATGCGGTGACCGTGCTGGCGAAGAGCGCGGCGGCGGCCGATGCCGCAGCGACGGTTGTCGCCAATGCCGTCGATGTCGATCACCACCTGATCGTGCGTCATCCCGCCCGCATGCTCGATCCCGATTCTGACCTCGGCGATCTGCAGGTGACGACGGCCGTCGGCGCATTGCCGGAAGAGGCGATCGAACTGGCGCTCGACCGCGGCGCCGCCGAGGCGCGCCGGCTGCAGCGGCTGGGGTTGATCGAGGCGGTGGCGCTGTCGCTCAAAGGGACGTGGCGGATCGAGGGATCGGGCGCGCTCGCCCGGCAGGCGGAGGCGGGATGAGCGATCTCGTGAAGCTGCGCAAATATGTCTCCACGATCGAGGAGACGTTCCACGATGGCGGGCCCAGGCTCGATCGCCCGGTGACCAAGGCGGCCGTGGGCGCCGTGATCGCCAATCCCTATGCCGGCCGGCATGTCGCCGACATCCAGCCGATGATGAAGGAACTCGAACCGCTGGCGGTCGACCTCACCGGGCGGGTGATGAAACTGCTGGGCGCGAAAGGCTCCGAGCTCGAGGCCTACGGCAAGGGCGTGATCGTGGGCATCGCGGGCGAGCTTGAACATGCAGCCCTCTGGCATCAGCCGTCCGGCTTCGGCATTCGTCAGGCTATGGGAGGTGCCAAGTCGATCGTGCCCTCGACGGTGAAGGTCGCCGCGGCCGGCGCGCGCATCGACATTCCCCTGCATCACGTCACGGCGGCCTACGTGCGCAGCCATTTCGAACTCGATCGAGTTCTCGGTGCCCGATGGGCCGCGGCCGGACGAGATCGTGTTCATCGTCGCCGCCTCGATCGGCGGGCGGCCGCACGCCCGGGTCGGCGGCCTCGCGGCGGCCGACATCAAGGTGGGAGACGGGCAACGATGACCGATCCGCTGACGCAGGCCCTGGAGGCGCTGGACGCCTACATGGACGGGCTCAATCGGGGCGACGAGCCGGCCGTCAACGCTGCCTGCAACTTTCCGCATGTCCGGCTGGCCGGCGGCAAGGTCATCGTCTGGCAGAACCAGGGCGACTACAAGCTCGCCGATTTCGTAGCCCGTGCCGGCGACGGCTGGGCGCGCAGCCAGTGGGACGAGCGCACGCCAATCCACGTCGGCCGGGACAAGGTGCATCTCAAGGTGGCGTTCAGCCGTTTCCGCGCCGACGGCTCGCTGATCGGCCGATTCGAGACGATTTACATCGTGACCCTGCAGGCGGGCCACTGGGGCATCCAGGCCCGCTCTTCTTTTGCTTCGTGAGAGGGTGCTAGGGTCTTTCCGATGTAGATGGATGCGCGCCTTCCTCCCCATTCAAATGGGGAGGTGCCCGCGTCTTACGCGGGCGGAGGGGTTATGGCCTCCGGGAAAGAAAAATTTGCCTGCGGCGCCTGACCCCTCCGGCCATGCGGTCCACAGCGCGCTTTTGGCCGCGAGCGGCCAAAACGCGTACCCATTTGAATGGGGAGGGAAGCGATTCAAAATTAGCCGGAAAGGCTCTAGGGTCAGGGTCCGGGAAGTTTCAACGTCTTGCACTGGGGGATTTCATGCTGACCCGTCATTGTTTGCTCGCCGCCGCCGCGCTGGTTGCTTTGTCCGCCATGCCCGCCAATGCACAGGAGCCGATCAAGATCGGCGAGATGAACAGCTACAAGGTCTTCTCGGCCTTCCTCGATCCCTACAAGAAGGGCATGGAGCTGGCGGTCGAGGAGGTGAACGCCGCGGGCGGCGTGCTCGGCCGCAAGATCGAGATCGTGAGCCGCGACGACAACGGCAATCCTGCCGATGCCGTGCGTGTCGGCGAGGAGCTGTTGACCCGCGAGAAGGTCGCCTTCCTGATCGGTACCTTCCCGTCCAACGTCGGCCTCGCCGTCGCCGACTTCGCCAAGCAGAAGAAGACGCTGTTCATCGCCGCCGAACCGCTCACCGACAAGATCGTGTGGGACGCCGGCAACGCCTACACGTTCCGCCTGCGCACCTCGACCTACATGCAGACGGCGATGCTCATTCCCGACGCCGCCAAGCTCAAGAAGAAGCGCTGGGCGATCGTCTATCCGAACTACGAGTACGGCACCTCGGCGACGGCGGCCTTCAAGAAGCTGCTCAAGGAAAAGCAGCCCGATGTCGAGTTCGTGGCCGAGCAGGCGCCGCCGCTCGGCAAGATCGATGCGGGCGCGGTGGCGCAGGCCCTGGCCGACGCCAAGCCCGATGCGATCTTCTCCTCGCTGTTTGGCGCCGATCTCGCGAAGTTCGTGCGCGAAGGCACGCAGCGCGGCCTGTTCAAGGGGGTCGAGGTGTTCGACCTGCTGGGCGGTGAGCCCGAATATCTCGATCCGCTGAAGGAAGAGGCGCCGGTGGGCTGGTACGTCACCGGCTATCCGTGGAGCGAGATCAAGACGGCCGAGCACAAGAAGTTCCTCGACGCCTACCAGGCGAAGTTCAAGGACTACCCGCGGCTGGGCTCGGTGGTGGGCTACTCGACGGTCCTGTCGGCCGCCGCCGTCATCAAGAAGGCAGGCGCGCTCGACCAGGAGAAGCTGGTGGCCGCGATGGCCAACCTGCAGGTCGGCACGCCGTTCGGCACCGTGACCTACCGCGCACTCGATCATCAGTCGACGATGGGCGCCTACGTCGGCCGTATCGGCCTCAAGGACGGCAAGGGCTACATGACCGACTGGCGCTTCGTCGACGGCAAGGACGCGCTGCCGAGCGACGAAGAGGTCAAGAAGATGCGGCCGGCTCAGTAAAGCCGCTGCGATTGTGACGACAAAGCCGTCATCCCGAGCATCGCGAGGGATCTTTGAGGCCAAGGCAAAGATTCCTCACTTCGTTCGGGATGACAGTTTTGCTGTCCCGTTGACCTCGTGAGTTTTGCTTCTGTCCTCATCCAGCTGCTGAACGGGCTGGCCTCCTCCTCCTCATTGTTTCTTGTGTCGGCCGGCCTGTCGCTGATCTTCGGCGTGACGCGGATCGTGAACTTCGCGCACGGGTCGCTCTACATGCTGGGACTCTATGGGGCTTACAGCCTGATCGAGGCGCTCGGGCGCACGCCGCTCGGGTTCTGGGGTGCCGTCGTGCTGGCGTCGCTGGCCGTCGGCCTCGCGGGCGTGGCGATCGAAGTGCTGGTGCTGCGACGCATCTATCGTGCCCCCGAGCTGTTCCAGCTCCTGGCCACCTTCGCGATCGTGCTGGTGATCAAGGACTTCGCGCTCTTCACCTGGGGGCCGGAGGATCTGGTCGGCCCGCGCGCGCCGGGCCTCAGCGGCGCGGTCGAGATCCTGGGCAAGCGCATTCCCGTCTACGACCTGCTGCTGATCGCCATCGGCTCGGTCGTGCTGGCATCGATGCAGCTGCTGCTGAAGCGCACGCGCTGGGGCGCGCTGGTCCGCGCCGCCACGCAGGATCGCGAGATGGTGGGCGCGCTGGGCGTCGACCAGGCCAGGCTCTTCACCTCGGTCTTCTTTGTCGGGGCAGTGCTGGCGGGGCTGGGCGGCGCGCTGCAGATCCCGCGTGAACCGGCCAATCTCGATCTCGATCTTTCGGTGATCGCCGACGCCTTCGTCGTCACCGTCGTGGGAGGGCTAGGCAGCATGGGCGGTGCCTTGCTGGCGGCCGTCCTGATCGGCGTCACCAAGGCCTTCTGCATCGGCCTGGGTTTCTCCAAACTCACGCTGGTCGCGGAGTTCGTGATCATGGGGATCGTGCTGGTGGCGCGGCCCTATGGCCTGCTCGGCAAGCCTTCGGCCCTGTTGCGTGCCGCCGAGACGCCGCCGCCGCTCAAGCCGCCGCGCTGGCCCTATCTAGCGATCTGGATGGCGGTCCTGGCACTGGTGCCGCTGCTCACCGATCAATATGTCAGCGTGCTGCTGATCGATATTGCCTGCTTCGGCCTGTTTGCCGTCAGCCTGCATTTCATCATGGGGCCGGCCGGCATGGTGTCGTTCGGCCATGCCGCCTATTTCGGCCTGGGCGCCTACGCCGCTGCCGTGCTGTTCAAGCGCGCCGGCCTGCCGATGGAAGCGGCCCTGGTGCTGGCGCCGTTCTGCGCGGGGCTGTTCGCGGTGGTCTATGGCTGGTTCTGCGTCCGCCTGAGCGGCGTCTATCTCGCGATGCTCACCCTCGCCTTTGCGCAGATCAGCTGGTCGATCGTTTTCCAGTGGGATTCGTTGACCGACGGCTCCAACGGCATGGTCGGCATCTGGCCATCGGCGTGGCTCGCCAGCAAGAGCGTCTACTATTACCTCACGCTGGTGCTGTGCGGCGGGGGCATCGCCTTCCTGTGGCGGGTGCTGTTCTCTCCGTTCGGCTACGTGCTGCGCGCCGGACGCGATTTGCCGCTGCGGGCCGAGGCGATCGGTATCGACGTGCGGCGCTTCCAGTGGGCGGCCTTCGTGTTGGCCGGTACGATGGCGGGGCTTGCCGGCGCGGTCTTCGCCTTCTCCAAGGGCAGCATCTCGCCGTCGGTTGTCTCGATCGGCCAGTCGACGGACGGGCTGGTCATGGTGCTGCTGGGGGGCGTCGATACCTTGACCGGCCCGATCGTGGGGGCAGCGGCCTTTACCTGGTTGCGCGACGTGCTGGCGCGCGAGACCGATTTCTGGCGCGCCTGTCTTGGCGTCGTGATCCTGCTGATCGTGCTGCTCTTCCCGCAGGGGCTGGTCGGCGGCCTCAAGGCGCTCTCCGCGCGCTGGAGAACAGCGTGAGCGCAGTCCTGCAGGTCGAGGGGTTGCGCAAGGCGTTCGGCGGCGTCGTGGCCGTGGCCGATGTCTCCTTTGCGGTCGATGCCGGTGAGTTGCTGGCGCTGATCGGTCCCAATGGCGCCGGGAAGAGCACCTGCTTCAACATGCTGAACGGCCAGCTTGCGCCCGACAACGGCATCGCGCGCCTCGAGGGGCGCGACATCGTGGGCTTGAGTCCACGCGCCATCTGGCGGCTGGGCGTCGGCCGCACCTTCCAGATCACGGCGACTTTCTCCTCCCTCAGCGTCCGTGAAAACGTGCAGATGGCGCTCTACAGCCACGCCGGAAAACTCTGGTCGCGGCTGTCGCGCTTCGGCACGGCGTTGGGCGCCGAGGCTGATGCGTTGCTGGCACAGGTCGGCATGCTCGACCAGGCGGCGCGGCCCTGCGGTGTGCTGGCCTATGGCGACCTGAAGAGGGTCGAGCTGGCGATGGCGCTGGCCAACCAGCCGCGGCTGCTGCTGATGGACGAGCCGACGGCCGGCATGGCGCCCAAGGAACGCATCGCGCTGATGGAGCTGACGGCCAGGCTCGCGCGGGCGCAGAAGATCGCCGTCCTGTTCACCGAGCACGACATGGACGTGGTGTTCGGCCAGGCCGACCGCATCATCGTCCTCGATCGCGGTGCCTTGATCGCCGGCGGTACGCCCGAAGAGGTGCGCGCCAACCCCGACGTGCGCGCGGTCTATCTCGGGGGGATGCATTGAGACCGTCTGTTGTCGTCCTGAGCGGAGCGAAGAACCTCACGCCAGTTCGAGAATTGCTGATCGATCCGCCAGGTCCTTCGCCTTCGGCTCAGGACGACAAGTGATGCTCTCCGTGACCGACCTGCACGCCTTCTATGGCCGCGCCCACATCCTGCACGGTATCTCGCTCGAGGCGCGGCCGGGCGAGGTGGTGGCGCTGCTGGGCCGCAATGGCGCCGGCAAGTCGACGGCGATGAAGGCGATCATGGGCCTCGTGACGCCGGCCGGGGGCGACGTCAAATTCGACGGCAGGCGCATCGACCGCCTGCCGCCCTACCGCATCGCCCGCATGGGCCTGGGCTATGTGCCCGAGGAGCGGCGCATCTTCACCGAGCTCACGGTGATGGAGAATCTCGAAGTTGGCCGCCAGCCCGCGCGCGACGATGCGCCGGTCTGGGACGAAAACAAGCTTTTCGCGCTGTTTCCCAATCTCGGCCGGATGCGCGAGCGGCCGGGCGGCCAGATGTCGGGCGGTGAGCAGCAGATGCTGACCATCGCCCGCACCCTGATGGGCAACCCGCGCTGCGTTCTGCTCGACGAACCGTCGGAAGGCCTGGCGCCGATCGTCGTCGAGCAGATGGCGCACACCATCCGCGCTCTGAAGGCCGAAGGGCTTTGCGTTCTTCTGTGCGAGCAGAACCTGCGCTTCTGCCAGGCAATTGCCGATCGCCTCTATATTATCGAAAAGGGCCAGATCCGCTTCGGTGGCAACGCGGTCGAGCTCGCCGGCAATCCTTCGCTTCAGGAACAATATCTTTCGGTGTGATGATGGCTTCGAAAACGCTCACGGTCGGCATCGATGTCGGCGGTACCTTCACCGACCTGCTGGCGATCGACTCGGTCAATGGCACGGTCAAGTTCGCCAAGGTGCCGACAACCATCGATAACCAGGCGATCGGTTTCATGGCGGCGCTCGACGCGGCCGGTGCCGATCCCGCGACCTTGCAGGCCGTGGTGCACGGCACGACGACCACGACCAACGCCCTGCTGGAACGCAAGATCGCCAAGGTCGGCCTTATCACCACCAGGGGCTTCCGTGACGTGCTGGAGCTGGGCCGGCGCACGCGGCCACAACCTTATGGCTTGCGCGGCAGCTTCGCGCCCCTGATCGAGCGCGAATACCGGTTCGAAGTGACCGAGCGCATGGATGCCGACGGCAATGTGCTGACGCCACTCGACGAGAAGGCTGTGGCCGAGGCGGCGCGGAAGCTGCTGGCCTTGGGCTGCGAGGCGGTCGTCGTGCATTTCCTGCACAGCTACATCAATGCCAGCCACGAGCGGCGCGCCGCCGAGATCGTGGGCGGGCTGTGGCCCAACAAATACGTGACGGCGGGCCATGCCATCTTGTCGGAATATCGCGAGTTCGAGCGCGGCGTGACGGCGGCCGTGAATGCCTCGGTGCAGCCGGTGCTCGACCGCTACCTCACACGCCTGCGTGCCGAACTGTCGGCCCGGGGTTTCGACCGCGACATACTGGTGATGCAGGGCAATGGCGGCACGATCTCCTCACGGCTCATCGCCCGGGCGGCGGTGAATACCGTGATGTCGGGGCCCGCCTCGGGCGTGATGGCGGCGGCCTATACCGGCCGCGTCTCGGGCCACCCGCATCTCATCACCTACGACATGGGCGGCACCTCGACCGACGTCGGGCTGATCGAGGATGCCGTGCCGCAGGTCTCGGGCGAGCTCGAGCTCGAATATGCGATGCCGATCCATGTGCCGATGGTCGACGTGCACACGATCGGCGCCGGCGGTGGCTCGATCGCGTCGGTCGATCAGGCGGGCATGTTGCGCGTCGGACCGGAGAGCGCGGGCGCGCGGCCGGGACCGATCTGCTACGGCCGCGGCGGCACCGAGCCCACCATCACCGACGCCAACCTCGTGCTGGGCCGGCTCAATCCCGACAAGCTTCTGGGGGTCGACCATCCGGTCACGCTCGACCATGTCGCGGCCCTGATCGAGGAGAAAGTGGGCAGGCGCCTCGGCCTCGATGCGGCGGCGGCGGCCGCCGCCATCCTGCGCATCGCCAACGACCGCATGGCCGGCGCCATGCGCCTGGTGTCGCTGTCGCGCGGTCACGATCCGCGCGACTTCGCGCTCTTCGCCTTTGGCGGCGCGGGACCGCTGCACGCCACGGCGCTGGCCCGCGAACTGGCGATCCCGACCGTGCTGGTGCCGGCGCGGCCCGGCATCACCAACGCGCTGGGCTGCGTCGTGGCCGACCTGCGCCACGACTATGTACGCACCGTGAACAAGCCCTTGTCCGCGCTCGACGACGCGACGGTCGCACGGATCTACGCCGAACAGGTGACCGAGGGGCGCAAGACGATCGAAGGCGAGGGCGTGCCGGTGCGCGAGCTGCGCAATGTCCACACCGCCGACATGCAGTTCGCGGGACAAAGCCATATCCTCTCGGTCGCCATCGAGCGCGCCGACATTTCCATCGCCCAGCTGCACAAGGCCTTTGCCGCGGCCTATTGGCGGCGGTTCGGCATCGAGCTCGCCGAGATTCCGCCGGTCCTGGTCAACCTTCATACCGGTGTCATCGGTGTGCGGCCCGAAGTGTCGCTGTCGGCGTTGGCCTCGACCGAACGTGCGCCCACTCTCGAGGCCGCGCAGAATGGCGAGCGCCGCGTGTGGTTCGCCGACGGCTGGCACCAGACCCCGATCTACACCCGCGACAGGCTGCCGAAGGATGCCGTGTTTGAAGGCCCAGCCGTCCTCGAGCAGCTCGACTGCACGACCGTGGTAGAGCCGGGTGACAAAGTGCGTCAGGATGAACTCGGCAATATGCTGATCTCGATCAAGCCAGGGACATGAAGCGACGCGCCTTCACGCTGCTGGCCGGTGCGGCGGCGGTGCCCGTTGCCGCGCGAGCGCAGCAGCCGAAGATGCTGCGGGTCGGTGTGGTCAGCGGCCAGCCGCGGTCGTCCATTCTGTGGCAGGCTTTCCTCGGTCGCATGACGGTGCTCGGCTATCGCGAGGGCAGCAATTTCTCCTTCGATCATGTGCTGGCCGACAATCTTGCGGAGTACGAGACCGGTTATCGGCGGTTTGCGTCGGGCGCCGTCGACGTCGTCGTCGCCCCGGGCCCGGAGATTTCGCTGCGATCGGCGCTGGCGGCGCTGCCGGCGACGGTGCCCATCGTGATGGTCGCGATCGACTACGATCCGCTCGCGCGGGGCTACGTGAAAAGCCTGGCGCGGCCGGGCGTTCGGGCGACCGGCGTGTTCCTGCAGCAGATCGAGCTGACCGCCAAGCGCGTGCATCTGCTCAAGGATTCATTCCCCGACATCAGGGCGATGACCGTGTTCTGGGACAAGACATCCGCCGATCAGTTCGGAGCGGCCCAGGAGGCCACCACCCGGCTGGGCCTGCGGCTGGCCGGCGTCGAGCTCGTCCAGCCGCCTTACGATTACGAGAAGGCTCTTGCCGAGGCGCCCGCCGAGTGTCGCGGCACCCTCCTGCCCATGACGTCGCCTTTCATCTATCGCGAGCCCGCCCGGCTTGCCGAGCTGGCGCTGCGTCAGCGAGCGATATTGATGTGGTCCAATCGCGTCATGACCGATGCCGGGGGCTTGCTGAGCTACGGTGCCAGCTTTCCGGAGATGTTCGCGCGCGCCGCCGACTACGTCGACCGCATCGCCAAGGGCGCCAAGCCGGGCGACCTGCCGATCGAGCAGCCAACCAGGTTCGAGCTGGTGCTGAACCTCCGGACGGCCAGGGCGATCGGCGTCACCATCCCGCCGCTGTTGCTGGCGCGCGCCGACGAGACGATCGAATAGGCACGGTTGTTCTTGACATATGTGCGATAATCGCATAACATGAGTTGCGATTGTAGCTAGATGTTGTGGCTCCGGGGAAGGCCCCCATTTAATTCCCGTTTGTTTAACGGGACCCGCCTAGGCGGCCACTACCAGTGGGGAGGCGAGCTGGCGCACGGATTTCACCATGGCCATGGCGACGAGCTTGCCGGTCTTGCGATTCTCCTCGCTGACGGCGACGTCCTCCCGGAAGGTGAAGCGGCCGAAGGAGCCGACGGCTTCGAGCTCGACGATGTGCGTTGTGATGGTGGGGTCGGCCACGATGACGACGCGGGTTCTATCAAGGCCAATGCCGGCGATGGCGGCAGCGGCCGAGATGTTGACGTTCTGCGGGTAGAGTCTCGCGCCCTCACGGACCGGGCCGTCGAACACGGTGTGCGGCGCCGTGAGCGCATCGAGATCGACCAGCGTTTCCGCGATCGTGCCTTTCCACGCCGACGGATCCTTGCGCACGGTGACGGTGACGCTGTCGAGGCCGCCGACCGCCGCGCTGCTCAGGATGTCGAGCGCGCCGATGCCGGCGGAGGGCAGGATCAGCCGTGTGCCGCTCGCTTTGGCGGCGGCCAGCAGCCGGTCGAACAGGGCGGTGTCCGTGAAGGCGCCGACGGAGGTCACCAGGAAATCCGCGCCGCCCTCCAGCACGCGCTGGCCGTAGGCACGCACCGCCTCATGACCGGCGCATTCGGCGACGGCGTCGGGCTTGTGAGCGAAGAAGCGATCGGCCTCGTGTGTAAGACGTCCTTCAGTGCGGGGTCGCTTCACCAGCACCGACACCAGCTCGATATTCTCCAACCTGGCCGCCTCGACATGCCTGCCGATGGCGCCGTAGCCGATCAGGCCGAGCTTCACGTGAGACGCTCTTCCACCCAGCGCGCCCAGGCCACGAGCTGGTCGTCGCCTTTGTGCGGGCCGATGAGTTGTACCGCCAGAGGCAACTCGAAAGGCCCGCTGCCGAAGGGCAGGGTGATGCAGGGCGACCCGAGCAGGGTCCAGAAGCGGTTGAAGATCGGATCGCCGGTATAGCCCAGCCCGGCCGGCGCCTCGCCGCGCGCCGAGGGCGCCAGCAGGATGTCGAACTTGTCCCAGACCTGGGCAAGGTCCGCCTTGGCGCGGTCGCGGCGCTTCTTGGCGTCGGCGAGCTGGCTGCGCGTGACCTTGTCGCCCACGTCGAGGGCTGCGCTGAGGTTGACCGAGAGAAGATGCGGGAAGCGCTCGCGCTCGGGCGCATAGTGCTGCGTCGCCTCCTTGGTCATGACCCTGTTGTGTGCTGTGATCAGCGCATCCCAGCTTTCGGGCATGTCCCAGGCACGCACTTTGGCGCCGGCGGCGCGCAAGGCACTGGCCGCGCTTTCGATGTTCCTCTGATTGTAGCGGTCGGCCATGTCCCACCAGCGCGTGCGGCAGAAGCCGATGCGCGGTACACGCTTCGGCGGATCGGCAGGGGCATGACCGTAGGCGGCGCGGATCAGCGCCAAATCATTCGCTTCGCGCGTAAAAAAGCCCAAGGTGTCGAGGCTCCGTGCATAGGTCTTGATGCCGCTCATGTCGGCCCAGCCGTAGGTGCCCTTGTAGGCCACCACCCCGTTGAAGGCGCCGGGACGGATCACCGAGCCTGAGGTCTGGGTGCCGTAGCCGATCGGCGCCATGAAGTCGGCGACCGCCGCCGCCGAGCCCGAGGAGGAGCCGGCGGGCGTGTGGCGGACATTATGCGGATTGTGCGTCTTGCCGGCGTGGCCGCCGGCGAATTCGGTCGTCACCGATTTGCCGAGCACGATGGCGCCCGCCTTGACCAGCTGCGCCACGCAGGCGGCATCCTTGCCCACCACATGGTCGCGATAGATCGGCGAGCCGCAGGTGGTCGGCATCGTCCGGGTCGAGATGATGTCCTTCACCGCGAGCGGAATGCCGTGCAGCGGCCCGACCGGCCGCGCGCGCCTGTCGAGCATTGCCGCGCGCTTGAGCGCTCCTTCGGGGTCCAACGCCTCCCAGGCATGGACCTGGCCCTCGCGCTTTTCGATGCGGTCGAGGCAGGCCTCGACCATGTCGACCGCCTTCAACCGCCTGTCCGCCATGCGCCTGACGGCCTGGCTGGCCGACAGCTGGTTGGGTGACTTTGCCATGCCTGCTTCCCCCTGACGCCCACTTGGGTTCATGATGCTATCCCATGAACACTCCCTTCGCCGTCCGCAAAATCGGACATGCCGTCATCTTTGCCTCGGACCTCGAACGTTCGACGCGCTTCTACACCGAGGTCCTGGGCTTCAAGGTGTCGGACACCTACGACGGCTCGATGATGTCGGGTGGCATGGTGTTCCTGCGCTGCAACAGCGATCACCACTGCCTGGCGCTGGTCGGCGGCAAGGGTGCGGAGACCGACAAGAGTCTGCACCATCTCGCCTTCGAGCTGGCGACGCTCGACGAGGTGTTCCGTGCCCGCGATCACCTGAAGAAGCACGGCGCCAAGCTCACCTACGAAGGCCGACGCCGCGCCGGCTGCCAGGTCTCGGTCGAATTCCTCGATCCCGATGGGCACCATCTCGAGCTCTATTGGGGGGTCGACCAGATCGGCTCCGACGGCCGCTCGCGCCCGTGGGACGAATGGCGGCAGACCGCATCTCTCGAGGACGCCGTCCGGCACCCGCCGGTCGGACAGGATACGACCCTGCACGATGCCGCCCTCAAGGCGCGCATGGAGATGGGGACGGACCGGCCCTAGGCGGAAGCGCAATACTCGCGCCGCCCGTTAGTTGATCAGGGCTCCCGTCCGGCGTCGGTGTCCGGGCGGAGGGCGCGGACAGCGACGCCGGCCAGCAACGCAGTCATCACGATGCCCGTGAAGCCGAGCAGGACCGCGAGCGCTTGCGTCAGATGTCGCGTCGGCGAGAGGTCGCCGTATCCGATCGTGAGCGCGGTGACGAAGCCAAAATAGACGCCGTGCCACAGGCTCCAGCCCTCCAGCCATCCGATGAGACCCCCGACGCCCACGACGATCGCCAGCAGGCCGGAAAGCACCGGCCAGATGATCCGCAGTCCATCGAGGACGGCCCGCGCGAATGCTCGTCGAGGCGACATGATCTTCTGCGATCCGCGTGCGCTGCTCAGTGCCCGCTGAATACCAGCGTCGTCACGGGCAGCACGAAGGCCTGGATGCGCAGCAGCAGGGCGTGGACGAGACCGACCGCATCGACGACATGCAAGGCGAAGCCCTTCAGGGCGCTGGTGTCCTTGTCAGCGATGACGTCGTGATTGGATGTGTAGGCGTTGGCGACGCAGCTGCTGCCCGGTGTGACGCCGTCCAGGCCGCCGGGGTACAACGGCTCCATGAAAGCGAGAATCGTGCCCGGCCGAGCGATATTCGCGCCTTCGACGAGTTGCTCGCCGCCACGAAACTGGCCCGCTGCGATATAATCCTGCACGTTCGTCACCACCAGCGGGATGATCTTCCACGGCATTGAAATGCAGGTCGCCTCGGCAACCATGCCGACTTTCATCACCTGGGCTTCGATCTGATTGAAGCTTGCCTGTAGTGCCACCCTGCCGGCGCCGTCCGGAATCAGCACGCCGGCCGGCCGCATCAGGGGATTGACCACGTCACCGACCCGTAGAGCGAACTGCTCGATCCGCCCGGCGACGCCGGCGCGGACATAGGTCTTGCCCAACTCGACGTTGGCCTCTGCCAATGCTGCTTCGGCGCTGGCCTTCTCTGCCGGCAGCAGCGTCGAGATCCTTATTTCAGCGGAGCGTTTCGATGCCGTCGCGGCCTGGAGCGATCCTTCGCGGCCGCTCACCATGACTTCCAGCTTTTCGATATCGCGCTGGGCCACAACGTTGGCGTTCCGCCTCACAAGCTCACGCTTGGTCTCGAGCTCGTCTTTCGCCTGCTGCAGGTCGCTGCGGGCTGCCTGGAGCTGGCCCTCCACTTTCTGCAACTCGGCCTGCGCAGCCACGAAATCGGAGTCGACCTCCGAGATCTTGCGGCGCGCGGTCTCGACCGCGGCCTCCTGCCGCGAGCTGTCGAGCTTGAAGATCAAATCGCCTTTTTCAACATTGCCGCTAAGACCGACGTGCACTTCAGCGACCCGACCGGAACCTTCCGGAAGAATGGGAACTGTCCTGAAGAACAACGTGACGTTGTTGGTCGCCGGATGAAAGTAGAAGATCATGGTGATCAACGAGACCGTCAGCACCAGGCAGGAGACGATGCCCCAGCGCAACTCGAACCAGACGGAAAAGAAAGTGATTTCCTTGCCGAAGCGCTTGCCCTGTCGAAAGCGACGGTAGAGGTAGTCGGGCAAAATGGTGAAAGTGGCGCAGAACAGAAGCTCAAACATGCTTGTGCTCCTGCGCGCGCGACGTCGGTGCACTCTCGTCGACTGGCGGGACTGGGTCGGCCGTGTGCGGCCGGGCCGGTGCCACATCATCGCCTTCCTCGGACTCGATGCCCGCAAGCTTCTCGGTCGACGTGGCGATTCTCCTCAGGGGCGATCCGAAGTCGGGCAGATCGATCATCGCCAGGATCAGCCCAATCACCCAGAAGAGGTGGATGTGCGTGAACAGCGCCAGCAAGCCGAGCACGGCGACGATTTCAAACTGCAGCTTCTGCGACTTGTGCGCCATCCGTTCAGGCAGCGTGTGCAAGCGTAGAAAAAGGTTGCCCACCACCAGGACCGAAGCGATCAGCAACACAGCCACGATCACCATCAGAATGTCGGTCTGGCCGGGGCCGGTGATGAAACCCGGAAGGTGATGCGGCGCCGCCGGATGAGTCGGTGGGTTCAAGTTCTTCTCCCCAATGATCGTCCAAGGCGTCCCATGGTAGGCCCGCCACGCCCACAATCAACTGCACATGTGCCGCTTTCCCGCAGCCGGGCGATGCTCCAGCAACAGGTCTCGCGACGTGTCGACGAGTCCGCGTTCTTCGTAGTCAGTGGCCGGACGCTTCCGGCCTGGTCGGCTTGGTCTCTGCCTGGGGCGGGCCGCCGGCCATGCCCTTCACGCTCTCGCGCAGGCTCTGGAGCGCCACGTAGAGGCCCGGAATCACGAAGATGCCGAGGAACGACGCCGCGATCATGCCGCCGAACACCGCGGTGCCGACGGCGCGCTGGGTAGCCGAGCCGGCACCGCTCGCGATCACCAGCGGCAGCAGGCCCAGGATGAAGGCGAACGACGTCATCATCACCGCGCGGAAGCGCAGGTGGGCAGCGGTGGTGGCGGCGGTGACGATGTCGCGACCCTGCGCGCGCTCCTCCATCGCGAATTCGACGATCAGGATGGCGTTCTTGGCCGCGAGCGCGATCAGCACGACGATGCCGATCTGGGCGAAGATGTTGTTGTCGAGCCCGCTCAGCAGCAGCGCCGTGACGGCGCCGAACAGGCCGACGGTGACCGAGAGCAGGGCGGCAACCGGGATCGCCGTGCTCTCGTAGAGGGCGACGAGGAAGAGGTAGGCGAACACCACCGCCAGCGCCAGGATGAACCCGGTCTGGCCCGACGCGGCCTTCTCCTGCAGCGCCGTGCCCGTCCATTCGTAGCCGTAGCCCTGCGGCAGGGTCGTCTTGGCGAGCGTCTCCATGGCGGCGATGGCCTGGCCGGAGGAATAGCCTTCCGCTGGTCCGCCATTCAGGGTCACCGAGCGCAGGTTGTTGTAGCGGATGACGGACGACGGCGCGGTCACCAGCTCGACCTTGGCCACCGCCTGCAGCGGCACCAGGTCGCCCTCCCTGGTGCGCAGGCGGACGCGGAAAACGTCGGCCACCGCCTTGCGCTCGTCCGCGTCGGCCTGGACCTTGACCTGCCAGGTACGGCCGAACAGGTTGAAGTCGTTGGCGTAAGTGCCGCCCATCGAGGTCTGCAGCGCCGAGAAGATGTCGCTGATGTTGATGCCGAGCGTCTGCGCGCGCTCGCGGTCGACGTCGAGGTAGATTTGCGGCGTGGCGGCGCCGTATGTCGTGAACACGCCGTGGAGCTCGGGCACCTTCTGCGCTGCCAGCATGAGGCCACGCGCGACGGCGGCCAGTTCGGCGGGCGGTGCGCCCGCCAGGCTCTGGACCTGGAATTCGAAGCCCGAGGAATTGCCGAGACCCATGATCGGCGGCAGGTTGAAGGCGATGCCCTGGATCGCGGCGATCTGCGTGAAGGAGGTATTGATTTCCTGCAGGGCCGCGAACACCGACAGCTTGGGGTCCTTGCGTTCGTCGAACGGCTTGAGCGCGGCGATGACCAGGGCGCGGTTGGGCAGCGCCAGACCGTCGAGCAGGCTGTAGCCCGAGACCGTGAACAGGTTCTGCAGCCAGGGCTTGGCGAGGAACGCGCCTTCGACCTGGCCGAGCGCATCCAGGGTGCGATTGGTCGAGGCGGCGTCGGGCAGTTGGATCTCGGCCATGAAGGCGCCCTGGTCCTCGTCGGGCAGAAAGCCCGAGGGTACCAGGCTGCCGATGCCGCCGGTGGCGGCGACAAAGACGCCGACCAGCAGCACGGCGAGGAAGCTGCGCCGCGCGATGGGAGTTACCAGGCGCACGTAGCCGTCGCGGGTCCTGTCGATGCCGTTCTGCAGCCAGGCCATGACGCCGCTGGGCTTCTTGCGATGGCGCAGGATCAGCGAGCAGAGCGCCGGCGACAGCGACAGCGCGTTGATCGCGGAGATCACCATGGACACCGAAACGGCGACTGCGAACTGCTTGTAGAGCTGGCCGGAAATGCCGGGAATGAAGGCGGTCGGCACGAACACCGACAGCAGCACCAGGGTGATGGCGATGATCGGGCCACTCACCTGGTCCATCGCCTTTTCGGTCGCCTCTGCCGGCGTGAGCCCCGGTTCGTGCTCAAGTATGTGCTCGACGGCTTCGACCACGACGATGGCGTCGTCGACCACGATGCCGATCGACAGGACCAGCGCCAGCAGCGAGACGGTATTGGCCGAGAAGCCCAGCGCCAGCATGACGGCGAAGGTGCCAATCAGGGCGACCGGCACGGCAATGATTGGAATGATCGTGGCCCGCAGATTGCCGAGGAAGATGAAGACCACGATCGCCACCAGAACGAAGGCCTCGATCAGCGTGTGCTTGACGCTGGAGATGGTGGCCTCGACGAAGACGGTGGTGTCGTACATGACGTCATAGGCGACATCCTCGGGCAGGCGGGAGTCGAGCTCCTTCAGCGCCTTGCGCACGCCGTGCGCGGTGTCGAGCGCATTGGCGCCGGGCAGCTGGAAGATCTGGATGCCGGCCGCGGGCCGGCCATTGTATCGGCCGACAGAATCGCTGGCTTTCGAGCCCAGCTCGACACGGGCGATATCCCTGACGCGCACCAGGCCGCCATCCGATTTGGCGCGGACGACGATGTTTTCGAACTCGGGGACGGTCGTCAGGCGGCCCTTCGTGGTGATGTTGAGCTGGAAGTCGACTTCGTCGACCAGAGGGGCGGCACCGACCCGGCCGACCGCGGCCTGGACGTTCTGCGCCTGCACCGCCTTCACCACGTCGTCGGCCGTGATGTCGAGGCTCGACATGCGGTCCAGCTTCAGCCAGATGCGCATCGAATAGTCGAGTTGGCCGAAGAGGGTGGCATCGCCGACGCCCGGCACGCGCTTGATCGTGTCGAGCATGGAAATGGTGGCGAAGTTCGACAGGAACAGCGCGTCGCGCGTGCCCTTGGGCGCGTAGACGGCGACGACCTGCAGCAGCGCCGACGACTGCTTCTTGGTCGTGACGCCGTTGCGCTGGACCTCCGGCGGCAAGCTGGCCAGCGCCTGGTTGACGCGATTGGTGACGTTCACCGTGTTGATGTCGGGATCGGAGCCGACTTCGAAGCTGACGGACAACGAATAGCTGCCGTCACCGCCCGAGGTCGACTTCATGTAAAGCATGCGCTCGGTGCCGTTGACCTGTGCCTCGATGACCTGCGCCACGCTTTCCTCGACCGCCTGCGCCGAGGCGCCGGGGTAGAGTGCCGAGACCCTGACCTGCGGCGGAACGATGTCGGGAAACTGCGCCACCGGCAGCGCGCCGAGCGCGATGACGCCGGCGATCGAGATGACGGTGGAAATGACGAACGCAAGCCGCGGACGGCGAATGAAGATCGACGAAGCACTCATCGGATCACCGCGCCTTGGGCGCGGCCGGTGCCGGGCTGGGGTTCACGGTCATGCCGGGCCGCACCTTCTGCTGGCCCTGGACGATCACCTTTTCGCCGGCCTTGAGACCGCTCTCGATAGCGACCAGACCGTCACGCTCGATGCCCTTCTTGACCGGGCGCTGCTCGACCACGTTCTTGTCGTTGACCACGTAGACGAACGGCCCGCTCTGGTCGATCGCGATGGCAGCCTGCTGCACGGCGAGCACGGTGGAAGGGTCCCTTGCCTCCAGCACCACGCGCACGGTCTGCCCATCGGTCAGTATGCCGTCGACATTGGGGAACACGGCGCGGACGATCTGGCCGTCTGTCTTGGCATCGACCGTGACATCGATGAAATCGATCGTTCCCTTTTCCTTGTAGAGCGTACCGTCAGCCATCCGGATCTGGACCACGAGGTTCTTGCCATCCTGCTGGCCGTCGCGCCGTGCCTGCAGCAGTTCAAGCTGGGTTACCGGGAAGAGCACGCGCATGGGATGTTCGGTCACGACCGTTGCCAGGACGCCCGAATCGGGGCTGACGACGTTGCCGGGCGAGACCGCGGCGCGGCCGATGCGACCGTTGATGGGCGAGCGGATCTCGGTATAGGAAAGCTGGATCTGGGCGTCACGCAGTTCGGCTTCGGCCTGCTCGACGGCGGCCTTGGCCTGGAGCTGCTCGCTCAGCCGCTGGTCATAGGTGACCTGGGTTCCGGCATTGGTGCGCAGCAGTTCGGCGGCGCGCCGTAGTTGGCCTTCGGCGTTCGTCAGCGCCGCCTTGGCGGCGTCGCGCGCCGCGGTCTTGTGGGCGACCGCGGCCTGGAAGGGCTCGGGCTCGATCGCGAACAGCACCTGGTCCTGCTTGACGTCGCCACCATCGGCGAATTTACGGGGTCCGAGATAGCCTTTCACCCGGGCGCGCAACTCGACCTTGTCGACGGCGGCGGCGCGGCCGATGAAATCGAATTGTCCGCCAAGCTTCGTGGCTTCGACGGCCTGGACCAGCACGGCGGGGGGCGGCCCCGCTGGCTGCGCTTGCGTGGAGGTGCCCGATACGCTGGCCAGCAGCCCCGCCATGACCGCCAATGTCAAACGTCTGTTAGTCATCGCCCATCCCCCTCAACTCGCGATAAACACTGCCTTATTGCAACAAACCGGTCACTGTATTTCCCCGCCTCGGCTATCATGGCGGCAGTGAACAGTCGCGCAGAGACGGAAATATGATTGCGGCGTTGTGCCGATTTGCAGCGGTCGTGGGTCTGGCGTTGATCGCGATGGGTGACGGCGCGCCGGCGCAGGTGCCGGGCGATCCCGTGGCCCAGCAAAAGGCGTATGAGGCCATCCTGGCCAATCCCGACGCTGCCAAGCGTGCCGAGGCGCTGGACCTGTTCATTGCCTTCTACCCGAACAGTCCGCTGATCGTGGGCGCGCACGAGCAGCTCATGGCGTCGTGGCAGGCCGCGAAAGATCCGGCGAAGGCCGACGCCGTGGCGACCAGGCTGCTGCAGATCGACCCCGGCAACGTGCGCGCGATCGCCAACAAGGTTTATGTCGCACGCGCACGGCTGGCCGCGGGCGACGTGGCGGGGCTCGCCGCGATCGTAGCGATGGCCGAGCGCGGGCTGGCAGCGCTGCCCAAATGGCAGAAGCCCGAGGGCGTCAGCGCCCAGGACTTCACGCGGCTCAAGCTGCAGGCGACGGCGATCTTCGACAGCGTGCTGGGCTTTGCCGCACAGCAGGCGAAGGATGTTGGCAAGGCGCGGCGCTACTACCTTGATTCCGTCACCATCGACCCAGCCAATCTGCAGGACACCTACCAGCTCTCGGTGGTGATGCTCGAGAATGCGCCGCTCGACCCGTTGGGCTTCTGGTATGCCGCGCGGGCGATCGCCCTGGCACGCTCGACGAAGAACGACCAGGCGGCGACGGACATCGATAAGTACGCGCGCGCCCGGTATCACAGCTACCACGGCAGCGAGGAGGGCTGGGACGCGCTGCTGGCGCGCGTCGGCGACGGCCAGCGTATGCCGCCGGACAATTTTGCCAATTCCATCTCGCGCGCTCTGACGACGGCCGAGGCCGCCGTGCAGGCGGTTGCGACCCACGACCCTGCCACGCTCTCGTTCGCCGACTGGGAGTTCATCCTCGCCCAGCGCGACGCCTCGCCCGCCAACAAGGAGGCGGCCGAGAAAGTGTGGAAGGCGATCGGCGAGAAGCAGAGGGGCGGCGAGGCGCGGCTCAAGATATCGGTGAAGGTGATTTCGGCAGCGCCCGATCGCCTCAAGGCCGCGATCACCGACGAGAATCAGGCAAGCGGCACCGCCGATCTCGACATCGTCCTGGCGCGGCCGCTCGCGCCGCTGCCCTCGCCGGGCGTGAGGATCGCCATCATCGGCGTGCTGAGCGACTACCAGCCCAAGCCTTTTCTTTTCCGCATGACCCAGGCCGAATTGGCCGACGAGTCGCTGCCGGTTGCCGGCGGCGCCTGCGCCAGCCCGCGGCCGCAGATCTGCACGATGGATTTTCGTCCCGCCTGTGGCGTGCGCCGCGACGGGACGCGCAAGACCTACAGCAACGCCTGTTCGGCCTGCGCCGATTCCGACGTCGAAAGCCAGGCTGCCGGCGCCTGCCAGTAGCCTGGCCGATACAGCGTTTGCGCTCTCTCCTCAGTGAGCGAGCAGCAGCGGCACGCGGCAGGAGGAGATCACCTTTCCGGTCGCGCCGCCCAGGCCGAGGAAGCTCATGACCTGACCGCGGCCATAGGCGCCCATCACCAGAAGATCGGCGGCCTTGTCGTGCGTGTAGGAGAGCAGCGCGCGGCCGCGGGCGCGGCCCGACACCGCACCGGGATCGATCGCGTCGATGACCGGGGTCAAGCCGTGCCGGCCCAGGTTGCGCGCGAGATAGGAGGCGCCCACGTCGTCCGGCTTGGCACCGACGATCAGCAGCGTGACCTTGGCGGCCTTCTGCAGGAACGGCAGCGCATACTCGACGGCCCGGGCGGCCTGTATGCTGCCGTTCCATGCCACGACGACCGAGCCGAAGGGAGCGCTGCCGGCGGTGGGCGGCGCGATCATGACCGGGCGGGCGCATTCGTAGATCGCGGCCTCGACGGTCGCGGGGGCGACGTTTTCCGGATCGCTGCCCGGCCGCCCCAGGACCAGCAGGTCCGAACAGCGGCCCATCGCGACCAGCGCGTCGAGCGTGGCGGTCTTGGCGGCGGTGTAGGTGGCGCCCTTGATCGGCCCCAGCACCTCCTGATAGGCGCGGCTGGATTCCTTGGCGCGTTCCTCCAGGCGGTCGTCGTCGAGATCCATGACCAGCGGCATTGCCTCGCCGCTCATGGCGAGGCCGCCCATCATGCCGCCGGCCGGTCCGACCGGCAGGTGCAAGGCGTCGACTGCGGCCCCAAATGCCTCAGAGGCCCTCGCGGCCAGACGAAATGACATGGCTGCATCGGGACCGCCCTCGGAGACGGCCAGCACGGACTTGATCATGTGTATTCCCCCAATAGGCGTCCGGAAGGCCGCCACGACAGTCGATCGCGCGATTTAAGAGGCTGCAGCGGCCGGTTCAAGCGCAAAGGCGCAACCGGCCGGGATGGAAGGCGTTACCGCGGGGCAATCCCTGGCCTTTTGGCCGTCTGGAGAAGAACATGACCCTGATCGCCCGGCGCTTCGTCCTGCTGTCGGCCCTTGCCGCTCCCCTGTTCCACGCGACGCGCGCGTTCGCCGTCGACGCGCTTCCCGATGCGCGCTTCGTCGGCTATGCCCAGGCCCACAACGACTTCGAGATCGCCTCGGCCAGGCTCGCTCTGTCGAAGTCGGGAAACGAGAGAATCCGGGTCTACGCCAATCGCATGCTGGTCGACCACGATCTTGCTGCCCAGCATCTGGCGAAGTCGCGGTCCGAAGCGGGCGTCAGCTATGCTCCCGACCCCAACGAGCCGACGGTCGCGGTGCTGCGCCGGCTGAGCGGCCTCGAAGGGCCGCAATTCGACGCCGCCTATGCCAACGCCCAACTCGCCGCGATGAGCAACGCCGAAGCACAATACGGCGCCTTCTCGCAGGCCGGCCAGGGCGGTCCGCTGCGCCGCTATGCGCAGGAGCAGTATCCGATCATCCGCGTGCATCTCGAACATGCGCAGCGCCTGGCCGGCGGGTTCTAGGCAGCCTTCGCCCGCCACATTTCATAGCCCCGCTTGCGTAGTGCGCAGGCGGGGCATTCGCCACAGCCGTGACCCCACTCGTGCCGCGGCCCGCGCTCGCTCTGGTAACAGGTGTGGGTGTGGTCGAGGATGGTCTCGACCAGGGGCGCGCCGCCGAGCTCCTTCGCGAGCGCCCAGGTGTCAGCCTTGTCGAGCCACATCAGCGGCGTATGCAGAACGAAGCTCCTGTCCATGCCGAGGTTGAGCGCGACCTGCAGCGCCTTGATGGTGTTGTCGCGGCAATCGGGATAGCCCGAGAAGTCCGTCTCGCACATGCCGCCCACCATGTTGCGGATGTTGCGCCGCCACGCGACGGCGGCGGCGAAGGTGAAGAACAGCAGGTTGCGGCCGGGCACGAAGGTGTTGGGCAATCCGTCATTCTTCATCGCGAAGGCAACGTCGCGCGTCAGCGACGTCTCGCTGATCTGGCCCAGCACGCCCATGTCGATGAAGTGGTCCTCGCCGAGCTTTTCTTTCCACTGCGGAAAGCGCTGACGGATCTCACGGAGCACGACAAGCCGTTGATCCAGTTCGATCCGATGCCTTTGGCGATAGTCGAAGGCAATCGTATCCACTTTGGTGAAGTGCTCTAGCGCCCAGGCCAGACACGTGGTGGAGTCCTGACCGCCGGAGAACAGGACGAGAGCTTCGTTCATGAGGCTTTATCGCCTGCAACTTTCCTCCGCGCCACCGCGTTGTTCGTTGACCCGAAACCTACGCCAAAGGAGCGAGTTCCATGTTCGTCTCCGATATTCTTGCAGAGAAGGGTGGACTGGTCTTTACGGTAACCCCGGGCACCACGCTCGGTCAGGTGTCGCGCCAGCTCAGCACGCGCCGGATCGGTTCGGTCCTGATCGTGGATCGGCTCGACAGGGTGGCCGGCATCGTTTCCGAACGCGACATCGTCCATGCGCTCGCCAGCCATGGAGCGCCCGCGCTCGAGCTCGAGGCCGCGGAGGTGATGACGCGCAACGTCGTTACCTGCGATCCCGACAATTCCATCGACCAGGTCATGGAGTCGATGACGCGCGGTCGTTTCCGGCACGTGCCGGTCGTCAGGCGCGGCGAGCTGCTGGGTCTGGTTTCGATCGGCGACGTCGTCAAGGCGCGCCTCAAGGAAACCGAGCACGAGACCGAGGCGCTGCGCGCCTACATCGTGGCGGGCTAGAAACGAGCGAAAGTTCGCGCTCGATCTCTGCCAGGGTCGCGACTAGGGTCGCTCCGGACCCTGGCTGGAGATCGCATGTCACCACCGCTGCAGGACAAGGTCGCGCTCGTAACGGGCGCGGGCAAGAACATCGGCCGCTGTATCGCCCTCACGCTCGCGCGTGACGGCGCCGCGGTGCTCGTCAACGGTCGTTCCGACAAGGCGGCGGTCGATGCCGTGGTCGCGGAGATAAAGGCGGCGGGTGGCAGGGCGAAGGCCGCAATGGGCGACATCTCCGATCCCGCCGTCGCGCCCAGGCTCGCCGGCGAAGCGATGAAGGCGTTCGGCGGGGTCGACATCCTGGTCAGCAATGCGGGTCTGCGGCGCCAGACCTCGTTCCTCGACATGAAGTTCGAGGAGTGGCGCGAGATCATGTCGGTGGCGCTCGACGGCGCGTTTCTGCTGGGCAAGGCCTTCATCCCGCAGATGGTGGGCAAGGGCAAAGGCGGCGCGTTCGTGGCCCTGTCGGGCATCTCGACCCATGTCGGCACGCCCAACCGCTGTCACGTCTCGGCGTCGAAGTCGGGCCTCGAAGGCCTGATGCGCGCACTCGCGGTCGAACTCGCGCCGCACCGCATCACCTGCAACGCCCTCTCGCCCGGCGCCATCGATACCGCGCGGGCGGCTTCGGCCGGGCCGCGTCCGGTCGAGAACCGCCCGATCCCGCTCAAGCGCTTCGGCACCGTCGAGGAGATCGCCGCCATGGTGCGCCTGCTGGTCGGACCCGAGGGCACGTTCATCACCGGACAGACGATCCACGTGAACGGCGGCGAATTCCTGACGTGACCTTCGACGTCGTCGTCATCGGCGCCGGCGCCGCCGGGCTGATGTGTGCCCTGCGCGCCGGCCAGCGCGGACGGCGGGTGCTTCTGCTCGAGCATGCCGAGAAGGTCGGCAAGAAGATCCTGATATCGGGCGGCGGCCGCTGCAACTTCACCAACACCGCCAGCGGGCCCGAGGCGTTCCTCTCGGCCAACCCGCATTTCTGCAAGTCGGCGCTGGCGCGTTACACGCAGCACGATTTCATCGCGCTGGTCGACAAGCACAAGATCGCCTGGCACGAGAAGACGCTGGGCCAGCTCTTCTGCGACGGCTCCGCCCGGCAAATCGTGGCGATGCTGCTGGACGAATGCGCGGCCGCCGGTGTCGACGTGCGGGCGACTCATCGCATCACCGGGGTGGAGAAATCCGACCGGTTCAGCGTCATGACCGATCGTGGCGATTTCACCGCGCCGTCGGTCGTGCTGGCGACCGGCGGGCTGTCGATCCCGAAGATGGGCGCGACGGGCTTCGCGCACGAGGTCTGTCGCCGCTTCGGCCTCAAGATCACCCAGACGCGGCCGGCGTTGGTGCCGCTTACGCTGGAGGTGCCACCGATCAGCGGCGTGTCGCTCGAGGTCGTCGCGCGCTGCGGCAAGACGGCGTTCCGCGAAGCCATGCTGTTCACGCACCGCGGACTCTCGGGGCCGGCGATCCTGCAGATCTCGTCCTACTGGCAGCCGGGGCAGGAGATCTCGATCGACCTGCTGCCCGACCTCGATGCCGTTCAGTTCCTGAAGGAGCGCCGGCACGCGCGCCCGAAGGCGGAGCTGCGCACCTTGCTGGCCGAAGTAATGCCGCAGCGGCTGGCGGATGCTCTGGCCGCGGGCGACGCCACGATCTTGAACGACTGGCGCCTGCAGCCGACGGGCACCGAGGGCTATGCCAAGGCCGAGATGACGGTGGGCGGCGTCGACACCGACGGCCTGTCGTCGAAGACGATGGAGGCGCGCCGGGTGCCGGGCCTCCACGTGATCGGCGAGGCGGTCGATGTCACCGGCTGGCTGGGCGGCTACAATTTCCAGTGGGCCTGGTCGTCGGGCTGGGTGGCGGGCGAGGCGGTCTAAGTCAGGGCATCATCGTCCTGGCATAGTACGCGGCAATCTCCCCGGGCGTTGCCTGCCAGACGTTGCCGAAGCGCTCGATGCGCCGCAGCGCCTCGTCGAGATATTTTATGCGGTGCGCCATGCCCATCAGCCAGGGATGGATCGAGAGGTTGAAGACCTGGCCGCCCTCCTGGTGCAGCAGTTCGAAGGCATCCGACACGATGTCGGGATAGCGTGTAGTGTTGATGCGCCGCAGCCAGAGCTGCTGTACGTCGTCCCATTCGGGCTGGCTGGGCATCGAGACGAATTTCCGGCCGACCTTCATCGGGTAGGGCTGGTCGTCGTTCGGCCAGTCGAGCACATAGTCCAGGCCGGCGTCCGCCAGCAGCTGCGGCGTTCGCTGGCTCTCGCCGTATTCCTGGCCGAGCCAGCCGGTCGGCTTCGCGCCGGCAGCCTTCTCGATTGCGGCGATGCTGGTGGCAATTTCGGCCTTCTCCTCGGCCTCGCTCATCTTCGAGCTGATCATCCGGTTGGCCGAGATGCCGTGGGCGATGAATTCGTAGCCGCGCTTCTTCGCCTGTTCGATCAGGAAGGGATAGCGTTCCGCCGCCATCGCGTTCACCGCGAGGCCTGCCTTGATCTGATAGCGGTCGAGCACGTCGAGCACGCGGAAGATGCCGGTGCGGTTGCCGTACTCGCGCTGCGTCCAGGTGCGATAGTCCGGACTGTAGTTGCCGAACTCGCCCACGAAGCGGCTGTCGCGGACAGCTCCCTTCCGGTGGCTCGAGCTCGTAGTACTCGAGATGCAGGACGACATAGAAGGCAACACGCGCATTTCGAGGCCAGGCGAGGCGCGGCCGTTTCGGGTACGGCACATAGTCGTACCAGGGATTGTCGATGCCGGGCTTGAGCGGCGGCGGGTTCTTGGGAACGGACTGGGCCATCCTACGCCTCCTTCCCGAGATGCTGCTGGTACGCCGCCAGGCCGTTCTGCGTATAGGAGTCGAGGATCTCCTCGGCGGTGCAGATCCAGGCATCCTTGTGCTGGCGGATGTAGCCCAGTGCCTTGTCGAGATGCTTCAGGCGATGCGGCGCCGCCATCATGTAGGGATGGAGCGCGATGCACATCACGCGGCCGTTCTCGTTGCCCTCGCGGTACACCGTGTCGAAGTGATCGACGATCATCTGGCCGAATTCCTCCGCCTCGACCGGCTGGCGGTAGATCATCGCGTCGTTGATATCCATCGAGTAGGGAACATGGATCAGCGTTCCGTGCCTGGTGGCGAGCGGCGTCGGCTGGTCGTCATGGTAGAAATCGCAGAAGTATTCGAGGCCGGCCTGCTTCACCAGGTCGGGCGTGTTCAAGGTGTTGGATACCGCGGGCGAGAACCAGCCGCGCAGCTTGCGGCCGGTCAGGCGCAGGTGCGTGGCCTTGCTGTGCTCGATGACCTCGAGCTCTTCCTCCGGCGCGTAGCCCCAATGGTAGCGCGTATTGAAATAGCCGTGGCTCATGTACTCCCAGCGCCGCGCCTCCATGGCCTCCAGGATCTCGGGATACATCTCGATCACCGACATCGAGAGCGAGACGGTGCAGCGGATGCTGTGCTTGTCCAGCACCTCGAACATGCGCCACAGGCCGACCCGGTTGCCGTAGTCGCGGCCGCCGTAGCCCAGCACGTCGGGATGCGGCATGCGCGGCCACGGATTGCGGATGCGCACTTCGGCCGGGATGTACTCGTAATGCTCGATATTGGGGCAGACCCAGACGGCGACCTTGGCGTTGTTGGGCCAGCGAGAGTTTCGGCCGCGAGACGATGGGCGAATAGCCGAAGCGATAGGGATCCATCCCGCTTTTTCCTTATGATGACTCGGCGAGTGCAACATGCGACGTAAGTGGAAGCAACCGCTTGCATCGGCGTTCGCAATGCGGCTCGATGCGCGGCGAAAAAAATCTGGAGGAGATTCTCAATGGATGTACGCATGGACGGCCGCGTGGCCGTGATCACCGGTGGCAGCACGGGTCTCGGTCTTGCAATGGCCAAGGAATTCGCGGCTTCCGGCGCCTCGGTCGCGATGCTGGCGCGCAAGGCGGATGTGCTGGCCGTCCGCGAAGAGCGAAGTGCAGAAGGCCGCCGGCAAGACCAACGCCAAGGTCGAGGGCTATTCCTGCGACGTCTCGAAGGCAGCACCGATTGCCGAGACCTGGAAGAAGATCACCGCCGACTTCGGCAAGGTCGACATCGTGGTGAACAATGCCGGCATCAGCCATGCCAAGGCCTTCGACACCGTGACCGACGAGGACTGGCAGGGCGACCTCGACCTCAAGCTGTTTGCCGCCATTCGACTGTGCCGTTTGGCGTTCCCCGGCATGCGCGAGCGCAAATGGGGCAGGGTCGTCAACGTGCTCAACATCGGAGCCAAGGCGCCGGGCGCCAATTCGACGCCGACCAGCGTCAGCCGCGCCGCGGGTCTCGCCCTCACCAAGGCGATGAGCCAGGAGAACGCGCAACACGGCGTGCTGGTGAACGCCATGCTGGTCGGACTGATCGAGAGCGACCAATGGGCGCGCCGCCACAAGACGGCGGCGGGCGCCGGCAAGACCTACGAGGAGTTCCTGAAAGGCATGGCGGGCCGCATTCCGCTCGGCCGCATGGGCAAGGCCGAGGAGTTCGCGCGCATGGCCTGCTTCCTGTGCTCCGACGCGGGCTCGTTCATCACCGGCGTCGCCATCAACGTCGATGGAGGCGCGAGCCCGGTGGTGTAGGAAGACGGGGCGGCACATGATCGAGCCCCGCCGCTTCATCCTCCAGACGGTCGATCCCGACCTCGGTCATCCGGCCTTCGAAGCGATGTTCGTCGTCGAGCGTCCGGAAGAGCTGCGCGCCATCCTCGGCGAAGCTGCCGCGGAAGATCCTGATCTCGAGTTTTCCTACACGCTCGCGCCCGAGGAGCTGATCGCCATCAGCCGGAAATTTGAAGTTCCCTTCGATCCGAAGGGACGTACGGCGTATCTCTACCAATGGACGCACCGGCGAGAGGTGCCGTACCTGATCCATACCGGCTACGAGCTTGCGCTGATGCTAGAGGGTCGGAAGCAGTTCGCCATGATGTACTACGAATATCCACCGGAGCGGCATCCCGAAGAGGATCGCTTCGACCGCTACGTTGAGCGTGGCGTTCTTCATAAAGAGGTCGAGCTCGAGCCATTTGCCAAGCCAATTCGTGGCAAATTTGGTCAGACATTTGATGGTGTCCGCTACGCTTACTACACCCCGAGGGATGAAGAGTGGCAAATCGCGGCCTGGAAACTCGTATCCAAAGCCTCGGCGAAAGCTGGCTGGAATGACAGCTTCGAGCGGCTCCAAGGCATGCTGTTCGGGTACGAGGACTGGCAGAACGACTGGTGGATCGCGGATCGCCGCAAACGTGAACGTGAGTTCGGAACGTTGCTCGCATACTCGGCCGTCTCTTCAACCGATCTGGCGGCAATCGAGCATTCAGGTTTCCGCGCCCTGCCGCCGAGCCATGCCCCGCTGAAGATCGTCGTATTTGTCGATGCTCCTGAGGGTGATGAACCATCGAGAATGTTGGAGTTCGAGGGAGCCGGCACGCTTGTCAGGTTTCGAGTCAAAATCCGTCGTTTTTTCGACTTGGTGAACTCCAAGCAGGGTCCTCTCCACGAGCTTCCCGCCGATCGCATAAAAGACCTCAACCGTGTGATCATCGGTGAAATCGAAGTGTCACGCTTTAAAGCGACCAATCCTTCGCCACAAAGTAGCGCGTGTTGCCGGGCGGATAGTCGGCGATCTCGCCGAAAGTCTTGAAGCCCTGACGCAAGTAGAAGCGATGGGCATCGGGGCTGAAGGTCTCCAGCCAGGCGCCGATGCAGCCACGCTTCTTCGCTTCTGCCTCGGCCTGCGCCAGCAGATTTGCGCCCATGCCCTGGCCGCGCAGCGCCTCGGGCACGAACAAAAGCTCGACCGTCAGCCGGCGATAGCCGGTGCGGCCCAGCAGGCCGCCGACGGTCTTGCCGTCCTGCTGGATCAGGATTGCGAGCGGCCGCGATCCGCTGGGGCCCAGCCGCGCCGCGTTGACGGTGCTGATCCCTTTTATCAGGAGATCGCGCATGTCGGCCGGCGGTTGGTCGGTCAGCACCAGATCGACCGGCGGTGACGACAGCTCGAGCTCCCGTCGCAACTCCTGGAGGTCGCGCTCGACCCAATCCCAGACCTGCCAGCCCGGCGCGAAAGTGTCGGCCTTGATCTCGCGGCCGCGCGCCCAGGCGTGCCAGAACTCGTCCGGATCGAGGCCGCCCGACGTAGACTTGGCGACGTCGTTGATCTTGATGTCGAGATGCCAGCTGAAGATCACGGGCAGGATGTGGCCGGCCATCGGGTTCACCGGATGCATCGCCGCCGTGAAGGTCGAGACCAGGATTTCGCCGCGCGCCGAGGTGTCGTAGCCCGCGATCACGTGCGCGGAGTTGTGCGACGTCCCGAAGGCCTCGTTCAGCGCCGCGGGCTCGCCGGGAAAGGCGTAGCCGTTCTTCTTGTAGAAGCTCCAGAGCGCTTTGCCGAATGTGTTGTCCGGCAGCTTGCCCAGCGCCTCGTAGCGCTCGGCCAGCCCGGGGTCAGCTTTGTCGCCGGCATAGGGCAGCAGCCAGGGCATGGGATCGTGATCGCCCCATGGCTTGTTGGTGATGCTTTCCATGTTCTGCCGCGTCATGTCGGCCAGCGACCAGGCCATGTGGCCGGATGCCGCCTCGACGACCTCGGTGAGATAGCTTTCCTCGACATCCAGCGCGCGGGCATAGTCGAGCACCCTGGCGACCTTGGCCTTGTCGATCGAGCCGTCGACCAGCGCCATGACCGTGAGATACTTCACCGCCTCGTGCCTGAGCTCGCGTTGCTTCAGCGCGGCGGCGAGATCGGCGGGCCGAACGGCAGCCAGGGTCGCGGTGTCGGTGAGCCCGTCGCGGCGCAGCAGATAGCGGGCGGCTGCGAGAATGCTAGTGGTGTCGACCGCCGTGAGCGCGGCGCCGCCGGCCGACGCCACCTCGCGCATGGCGCCCAGGATGGCGTCGCTTTCGCCGAGGCCGACCGGCTGCATTGCCGTCAGCGCAACGGCTCCAGGATGCTGACGTAATTGGCGACCGCGGCGCCGCCCATGTTGAACACGCCGGCGATCTCGGCCTTCGGCAGCTGCAAGCGCGCCGGGCGCGGTGCCCGAGAGCTGCATGGCCGACATCACGTGCATGCTGACGCCGGTGGCGCCGACCGGATGGCCCTTGGCCTTGAGACCGCCCGAGACGTTGACCGGCAGCTTGCCGTCACGTTCGACCCAGCCTTCATGGATGGCGCGCTCGCCTTCGCCCGGCGCGGTGAGTCCCATCGCCTCGTACTCGATCAGCTCGGCCGAGGTGAAGCAGTCGTGGCTCTCGACGAACGACAGATCGAGCAGGTCGATCTTGGCCTCGGCCAGCGCCTGCTTCCAGGCGAGTGCCGGGCCCTCGAACTTGATGATGTCGCGCCGGCTCATCGGCAGGAAATCGTTGACATGCTGCGCGGCGCGGAAGGCGATCGCCTGCTTCATGCCGAGAGCGGTCGAGACGTCGGCCAGGATCACGGCGGCTGCGCCGTCGGTCACCGGCGAGCAGTCGGTGCGCTTCAAGGGACCGGCGACAAACGGATTCTTGTCCGAGGGCGTGCGGCAGAAATCGTAGGCGAATTCCTTCTGGAAGTGCGCGAAGGGATTTTTGGCGCCGTTCCGGTGTGCCTTGACCGCGATCTTGGCCAATGCGTCGGACTTGTCGCCGTAGCGCTGGAAATAGGCCGATGTGATCTTGCCAAAGATGCCGGCGAAGCCTGCTTCGATATTGGCTTCCTCGGCGACATACGAGGCCTTGATCAGCACCTCGCCTGCGGCCGCGCTGTTGAGTTCGGTCATCTTCTCGACACCGACCACGAGGACGAAGCGCGCCTTCCTGGCGGCCAGGGTATTGAGGCCCATGTGGATCGCGGCCGAGCCGGTGGCGCAGGCATTCTCGACCCGGGTCGAGGGCTTGAAGCGCAGGTCGGGGTGGGTCTGCAGCGCCAGCGAGGAGTGGAATTCCTGGCGCACGAAGCCGCCGTTCATGTTGCCGACGTAGATCACGTCGACGTCGCGCGGCTCGATGTCGGCATGGGCGATCGCTTCGCTGGCGGCCTTCACGATCAGCGATTCGCTGGTCTCGCCGTCGAGCTTGCCGAACTTGCCGTGGGACCAACCGACGATGCAGGCCGTCATTTGAGCGTCTCCATGGGGATGTCTCCTCTAATCGTGCATATACACTTATGGCGCGGGCGCCGCCCGGCAAGCGCCGTCGCAGGACTTTAACTCATGGCTATATGCCCTAATTCCGCCGTCCGGATATTGTCTATAATCGCGACAGAGGAACCATGTCCGATCCCGTAACCCCGCCGCCGATCCCATCGGAAAATCCACGCCCCCGTTGGCCTCTGATCCTGGGCGGGCTGCTGGGCGGATTCCTGCTGGTCGGCGCAGGCCTCGGTCTGGGCTGGTATCTCTTCTACCGTCCGATCGTGAATGTCGCGGTGCAGCTCCCTGCGCCGCCGCCACCGCCCGCGCCGCCGGGGCCCGACGCGCAGGCCGTCAAGGCACTGGAAGACCAGATCGACAAGCAGAAGGTCGCCAACAAGCAGATCGAGGATCAGATCGCCGCCCTCAAGGATCGCCTGCATGCCGACGTGTGCACGGCCAAGGATCCGGGCGGCAAGGGCGGCGTGCCGCAGCAATCGCCGATGCCGTCCGGCGAAGGCCGCAAGATCTAGCTACAGAAAGCGCGCATCTCCGGCGTGATCGGATCGGCCGGCAGGCTGAATCGGCAGTGATAGTCGAATGCGGCCCGGTAGGCCTCGGGAATGCGTGCGCGCGCCTGCACCGGCAACACGAAGCGGCCATTGCGCTCGAAGTGCTGGCCGCCATAGGCGATCTCGGCACCATCGGGAAACAGAAGATCGATGAAGGCTTGCCCGTTGGACGGCACGAACTCCACCGCGAGCACGGCACCGCCGATGCATTCGAAACGCGGTCCCTTCTTCAGCACGGCATTCTCGGTGTTCTTCTCCGAGGCTCGCGCGATCGTCCAGTGACTGCCCTTTTCCGTGCGCCAGCTTTCGGTCTTGAAGGCGCCGCATGTGAAGGTGCTGACGGTCTGGGTGGTTGTCTGGCCGTAGGCAGGAACGGCAGCGAGCCCCAACAGGACGCCGACCAGGATTCTCACTTCGGCAGCGCGTCCAGCGCCTTCCTGGCCTCGGCGTCGTTCTGTGCGGCAGCCTGCTGCAGCCACGTCCGGGCCTTCGCGGTGTCGGGCGCCAGGCCCGCACCGCCCTTGGCCAGCAGCAATCCGTACCGGCGCTGTGCCTCGGCATTGCCGGCAAGGGCCGCTCGCTCGTACCAGTCGGCGGCGCGCGCGCCGTCGGGCGCGAAGCCTGCCCTGGCGGGCAGCAGCGGATCGTAGAAGCCCGCGACTTCGAGCTCGGCCTGCGGATTGCCCGCTTCCGCCGCCGCGCGCCAGATCAGGAACGCCTCGGGATGATCGTTGCCCTGCGCATATTGCCGGGCGCGCGCCAGCAGCGCGTCGGGCGCGGGCTTGGTCGCGAGATATTCCTCGACGGCCATGCGCGCGGATTTCTTCGGCGGCTCCGGTACGGGCTTCGGCGATGGGGCGGACGTGGGCTCGGGAGGCGGCGTTGCCGTCGCGGATTCGATCGGCGTCGTCGCAGCGGGCGGCGGCGGGGTGCCGGCAATCAGGCCTTCGAGCTCGGGGCGATGGAACAGGTAGGCATAGACGCCGCCCGCCACCAGGATCACCAGCACGACCATCGTGATCAGCCAGGTGCCGCCGTTCGAGCGTGGTGGCGGCAGCGGTTCGGGTTCCGGGGCCAGGCGTGGCGGCAATTCGGGCGCGGCCAGCGGCGGCGGCAGTTCGGGTTCGACCGGCGGTTCGACCCTGGGTTCGGCTCGCAATACCGGCGGGCGGCGCAGGCGCACCAGATCGTCGCTGCCGCGGGCCGAAGGGTCGACGGCGCCGGAGGTCAGCATCTGCGGCCAGGCGAAGACCGTCGCGCCGACGACGCCGATGTCGGGTTCCTTCACCCGGAGGCGCACCGTGGCGGTACCGGCCAGCCGATCGCAGATCTCCGGGCCGAGATGGAATTCGAGGGCGCCCTTCACCCGCTCGACATGGGCCGGCACCAGCCAGGCCTCGGTGCGGCGCCAGCCGTCGTCGGCGAGGTGCGAGTCGGGGCCTTGCTGGCGTTGCAGCGACAGGGCCAAGCCGTCGGCCGGCGCGTCGAGATCCGACACGCGCAGGATCGCGTGGCCGGGCTCGGGCTGCGGCAGGACGGTGGCGCGCATCGGCATCGAGGGGCCTCAGGCCGCCACGGCGCGCAGGATGACGCCCAACCGCTCGTTCTGCTCGGCCGTGATCTCGCGGCCGCCTTCGTAGCCGATATTGTCCATCGCCAGCTGCAGGAAGGCGCGCATCCAGTCGCGGCAGTAGTCGGCGTAGATCGAGCCGGGCTCCTCGCCGAGCGCCGGCGCGCCGTTGATCGGCGCCGGACCCTCGAACACGCGCCGCGTCGGGGCGCCGGGCGGCAGGCCGGGGCGCTGCTCAAGCGGCAGCCGGTCGAAGCCGAGCGCGCTCACGTAGCCGTTCAGCGCCGACGCGGCGGTGCGCACCTGACGCTCGGCGATGTCTTCCCACTTGGCGTTGGCCGCGTTCTCCAGCGCGCGCACGTCGAGCGAGAGCTGGTCGATCAGCTTCAGACGATGGGCGCCGACCACGAGTTCGTCGATCAGCCAGCCGAGATGCTGGCGGTCGACCCCGAAATGCGACAGCGCCTTGTCGTCGGCACCGATGCGCCGCATGTTCTCGAGCCAGTATTCGGCGGCCTCGCGGGCGAAGCGCTCGGCGCGGTCTTCGAGCACGCCGGAGGGCGGCGCGGTGCGGCCGTCCTCGTCGCCGAAGACGTCGGCGAAGATGGCGCCAAGGTCGACCGAGGCGCCGGTCGACTGCGCGGCCTGGTTTGCCGGCTTGCCGGCCTTCGCCTGGTCGTCCGAGGCGCGGGCGTTGGCGATGCGGAAATAGATGTCGCGCAGCGCCGAATCGCCGACCTGCAGGGCCGCCACCAGCTGGCCGAACAGCTGTTGCTGGATGCAGGTCGACAGGCCGCGCAGCACGGTCTGCACGAGGTCGCGCTTCTTGGTGCGCGCGTCGCCGTCGTCGGCGCTGTGGAAGCCGGCGAGCCGGTCGACCAGGCGGCGGACCTGGATCTCGAGCTGGCCGCGCACCTGCGCGCGCTTGATCGCGGGGTCGCACACCGGGGTCAGGCACTTCACCAGGTAGGCGACGCCGCCGTCGTTGGCGCGGAATGCCTCGTCCCACGCCCTGGCCGGATCGGCGAAGTGGCGCCGCACGTCGAGATTCTCGACGAAGTGGCCGCGCAGCTCGACGGCACGCTCGGCAAACGCCTCGGCGATGCCGGTCTCGCGGCCGCCATCATAGTCCATCAGGCGCTCGTCGAGCACGGTGGGATTACGCAGCCAGAAGCTGTTGTCGAAAGGCCTGCCGTTCCAGTTGGCCGGCCATTCGCCGCGGAAATTATTGATCAGCGAATTACCCAGGCGCGCGCTCCAGCGCAGCCGGCGCGATTCCTCGGTCTCTCCCGCCTTCTGCTCGAATTCACGATCCATCTTGGTCAGCACCAGGAACAGTGCGTTCCTCTGCTTGGCGCGGTCCGCCGGCGTGGCCCCGATCGTCTGGTCGATCCACGCCGTCATCATGTCGGAGAGGTCGCGCACTTCCTGGTTGCCGTCGGGAATGCAGAGCAGGATGGCGCTCAACTCGCGCTCGGCCGAGTAGCGCTGGAAAAGATAGGCGACCTTGCCGCGCAGCAGCAGCTCGCGCAGCGGGTTGGCACCCTCGGCGACGCCCTTGGCCTTGGCCACGTCCTCGAGGCTCGCGAGCTTGAGCCGCGAGCGGGCGCCGGGAAAGTCGAGCAGGTCGGTGTGCTCGAAGAAGTCCCACGGCTTCTCGTCGATCGCGACCGAGAGCTCCGCCGTGAGCGCACAGACGAGCGAGCGCGGCAGGCGTGCATCGGGCGATGTCTTCCGGTCGGCTTGCCTCGGCCGCACCAGCAAGGTGTCCGAATCGTCCGCGCCCAGTTTGTCGAGCGTGAGAACGTCGACGATGCTCTTCTCGCGCGGGATCAGCGAGTCCATGCCGAGCAGCGCCTCGGGCGCATGGCCGAGCTTCTCCAGACCGTCGTAGAGGGTGAGATAGAGGTCGGTGAACGGCTGGAAGTCGTACCACAGCACCGACCACAGCTGGGCGCGGTCGATGCCGCTCAGCCGCGGCGCCAGCTCGATCGCCTCGCGCCAGTATTCGGTGCGCAGTTCCGAGGTGATGCCGGCAAAGAAGGTGTCGAAATACTCGATCAGGTCGAGCACGTCGTCGCTGTCGAGGTCGCCCGGCGGGGTCGGCAGCGCCTTGGCGCGCAGCTCGGCGAGGCGCTTGCGGATCGCTTCGCCGTCGGGCCGCTCGAAGGCCGCCTTCTGGTGGTCGAAGTCCATCAGGAAGGAATTGCCCAGGATCTTCACGATGTCGGTCTGCGTCAGCAGCCGCACCCGCACCGGGAAATCAGGTGCCACGTCGCTGAGGCCGAGGCCAAAGCGCGTGACCAGGCCGGTCAACTCGCGATTGCCCGGCGGGTTGATCTCGCGCAGGAAGTCGTAGGTCCTGTCGGCGAAGCGCGCCTGCAGCGGACGGCCATCGCGGCTCGCCAGGATCGACACGAGATAGGATTTGCCGGCCTGGCTCGGACCGAAAACGCCCACGCACATCCGGCGACGGGCGGCGCGCGCCAGCTTGCGGCTCTGGTTGCGGACCTTTTGCAGTTCGCTGATCAGCGACGGCGCCTGCTGCGCCACGGTCGGCGACTGGCTCGCGGCATTCTTCAGCCAGCCCACGCCCTCGCTCGCGGAGACGGCCAGCGCCTCGCAATCCTGCGCCAGTTTGAGATCGACGGTGTCCATATGGGTTAACCTGTCTTGAGCATGCCGGTGTCGAGCCAGTAGCCCTCACGGCGCGGCAGCGTTTGCAGACGTAGCGTGAGCCGATCGAGAGCCACGGCGCGGCCATCTCGGTTGGTCACCTGGCGGAGGCGGAAGCGCTCGACATCGCCCGAGTCCTTGTCCTTGGGCTTGACGCGGGACAGCGCGATCCTGAACGGCGTCTCGCGGGCGTGACGCTCGGCATACTCGGGCTTGGCGAATTCCAGCGCATAGAGGCGGGCGGCCGGCCAGCGCACCAGGTCGAGCTGGCGTGCGCCCAGCCACATCGGCCCGCGGAACTCGAACGCCAGTTCGGGCAACTCGTATTCGCGATTGTCGAGATCGACATCGCGGTAGACCAGGTCTTCCTTTTGCAGGCGACCGCCGCCGTCGAGCTTGCCGATGAACTTGGCGATGCTCTTGGAGCGCAGCAGGTCCGAGCGGAACGAGAAATCAGGAAGCTGCGACTGGGCAAGGGCTGCGATCATCGCGCCGACCGCGACCGTGGTCTTGGGGTCCTCGACCCTGAGGCGCGCGTCGCGGAACGGATACCAGGCGCCGACGCGGTATTCATGGAGCGAGATCACGCGCTCCGGCGGCAGCGGCAAGAGCTCCATCACCAGCGACCGGATGCCGGGCAGGCGGGAGGGCCGGCCGGAGAGCAGCAGTACGTCGCAATCATAGGCGTGCACGATCTCCGCGAGCGGCGCCAGCACGCGGGCCATCTCCGCGCGCACGGTCTTGTCGAGCTCGACCAGGTCGATCGGGAACTCGGTCGTCTTCAAGTCGAAGTCCTTGGCGCCGCGCTTGCGGGCGGCGTCGTTCACGAACGTCACCACCTCCTGCGAGGGCTTGCCGCCGCCCGGGAAGAAGGATTCGTAGGACCGCGGTTCGGCGGTCAGCACGCCCGACGTCGGATCGTAGGTCTCGGCGGCGCGCAGGAATTCGAGCGCGATCGGATGGGCGATCTGCAGCGCGAACTGCTGGCGCAGATTGCGCTGGATCACATCCTCGCCGCCGCGGTCGCCACCCACCAGCTCGGCCATCAGGTCGGCGGGATTGGCAATGCCGGCGGCACGCATCGCAGCCTCGATCGGCGGCAGCACGTGCGCCTGGACGACGCGCAGCAGAATGTCGTCGCCCGCGACAGTGAAACCTTCGCGGAACTTCTGCTCCGGGAACAGGGTGACCGAGGTGCCCGCGCCTTCGAGGCGATAGGAGTTGATGATCAGGTCGGTGGTGCCGCCGCCGACGTCGATGCTGGCGATCGTGAGACTGCCGTCGCCTGCGCGGGCGCGCGGCTTGCGGGCGATCTGGAAGAAGCGGCGGGCGTCGCCGCCGAAATTGCGCGCGACTTCGGTGTAGAGATAGACGAGTTGCGTGCAGCTCGCCTCGTCCCAGTCGGTCAGCACGCGCGGCGCCGGGGCGGCCACGTCGTCGAGCTTCCAGCCCATCATCATCCACACGAGGTCGCGCGCGGCCTCGGCCCGCTTGCGGAAGATCAGGCGTTCGGCCAGCGGCATCCCGGTCGGCAGGGTGAGCACGATGCGACGCAGGCGCCGCGGCGTCTCGGCGTGCGCGCGACGTCCGCGCTGTTGCGGCGAGTTCATCAGGGTCAGCGCCTGCAGCAGCACTTCGGTGAGCGAGAAGGTCATGATCGAGGAGCGCGAGTAGAGCGGCTCGAACACCGGCAGGTGATCGGCGCCGTCGGCTTCCGGCTCGACCAGATGCAGCGGCTCGCCCTTCTGGTTGACCAGCTGGGCCATCGGTCCGGCGGCGGCCGGCATCGCCGTCTGGTCCTGCGCATAGGCCACGTTGAAGCGCCATTCGCGGGTTTGCGGCTCCTCGTCCCACAGATAGCGCTTGGGGCTCGACATGCCGGTGTTGCCCTCGGTGCCGCGGCGGCGCGCGGCCAGGCGCGTCGCCTCGGGACCGACGCGGGTCATGGTCGGCCACACGAAGGCATCGGCCCGGCCGCCCAGCCGCGAGAGATGGTTCTTGCCGAACCAGGCCTGGGCGAACTCGACCCTCGATTCGAACGGCTTGGCGTGCACGCACTCGGGGTGGGAGAGATCGCGGAGCGCAAGCTCGTAGGAGTCGTTCAGGTTGATGCCGAGCTCGCCGGCCGCCTCGATCAGCAGGCCGCAGGTGCGCGAGTTGCCGACGTCGAGCACGAGGTCGACCTCGATCGCGCCGCGGCCCGGCCGTTCGGCGTCGCCGACCAGCTTGACCGGCGGGAAGCGCACGGCTTCGGCGAGCAGGCCGAGGAACGCGAGATAGCGGGCCGTCGCCTCCTGCGGCTTCTGCTTGATGTCGCCGTCGATCTCCTCGGCCGTGGCGCGCGGGTGCAGTTCGCGGAACAGCTCCTCGAGCCACTGCTTCATCCAGCCCTGGCGCAGCAGCCAATGGTTGGCGCGCTGCTGTGGCGCCAGCGCAAACAGCGCGCCGGCGGTCACGTCCTTGGATGAGGGCGCCAGGTAGGCGCGGCCTTCGGCCTCGGCGATCAGTCCGGTATCGAAGGCCAGCACGCAACGATAACGATGACCCTGCTCGTCGCGGAAGCCCTCGCCGTAGCGCGCCTCGAGGTCGACGACGCGAATACGCGCCCAGTCGGCCGGACCCTCGCGGTACTGGTTGTTCGGCCGCATCTGCAGGAACGGCACCGGCACCCACTTGTCGATGAACGGCGCCAGCGCGTCCTTGGCGGTGACCACGAGGTTGGGTTCGGCGGCGCGGCGGCGGCCATTCTCGACCACCTCGTACTGGCCGCGCACTTCGTCGAAGTCGAGTTGCACCAGGTCGTCGACCGCGTTCGTCGCCGCCGTGTCGTGGAAGCCCCATTCGCGCACCTTGAGACGCGCGGGATCGAAGCCGAAGTCGAGGAACTGAATGCCCGAGCGGGCGATCAGCGTCGTCGGGCTGGGGTAGCTCGGCAGACGGGCAAGTTCGCTCATGTAATCCTGTCAGTTCCGGTGCTGGAGTTTATGGAATCAGTGGCCGATCTGCACGTTATAGCTTTTGGTATCGCCGGGCTGGCTGCCCTTGCATTGGGCGGTACCGTCGGGGCCGACTTCGCAGTTCACGACGTTGCGCGCATAGGTCCGGCCGTCGCCGCATTTCGGGTTGGCCTTCTCCTCGATCACCAGCTTGCCGCTGTCCCAGCGGGCTTCGGCCGGCGCCTCGCACGTCGTGCCGTTCTGCTGCACGAAGCTCACCTTGCCCTTGCCCTTCTCGTCGAGCGTGTAGTCGGGGTGCAGATCGTGCTCGCCCTGCGCCGTCGCCAGGCCGGTGCGCGAACGCCAGTCGCCCCTGAGGAAGGAAAGGTCCTGTTTCTGCTTCGCCTCGGGCGGCACGACCATCGGCTTAGGGACGTCCTTGGGAGGCGCGTCCTTGGGCCCGGCCTGCTTGTCCTGACCCGCGCCCTTGTCCTGACCCATGCCCTTGTCGACACCTTTGTCGGCACTCTTGCCAGCGCCTTTGTCTCCTTGTGTCGCTTCTGTAATGCCCTTGCCGTCCAGTCCGAGTCCCTTACCCTCGCCGCGTTCGATCGGAACGCCGGGGATGGCACCCACGAGCACGCCATCGGCGCCGATGATGCCGGCCGAGCACTCGCTGCCTTTGCGCGAGAGTTCGTCGGTCAGGCGAGCCAGTTCGAGGCGCAGGTCTTCGTTGTGCTTCTGCAGGGTCGCAATGCGCGTCTGTTGCAGTTCGAGCGGCTGGCGCACGGCGAAGCTGAACGCGCGCTCGCGGGCTTCCGCCTCGAGGCGCGGCTCGAGATGCGGCAGATAAGGCCGGACCAGCCAGGCGAGCAACGCCAGCAAGGCCAGCAGCACCGTTGCCAGCAACAGCCACTGCCACCAGGCCGTGCGCGCGCCGGAGCGCAGCATGGCTGGCGCGATGGCGGGGGCCGAGGCCATGACCGCTTCTGGCAGCGCCGCGGCCGGTCGCGGCGGCGGCGGCGCGGGGGCCATGGCCAGGAAGGCGCCGGGCAAGGCGGTATCGGCCGAGAAGCCCCAGAAGGTCATCACCGGCTTGCCGTCGACGACATGCAGCGTCTCTTCGCCGGGCGCCGTCAGGGCGTGACGCAGCAGACGGGCGAAATTGCGCTCTGCGCCCGAACGCTCCGGCGCGTCCATGCTGTCGGCCAGGCGCGCAAGGTCGGCGTGCAGGCTGTGCACCTTATCGAGGACCTGGGCGCGCTCGGCATCGCCCAGGTCGCTCAGCCGGCGCGCCGCCCCGTCGAAGGCGGCGTACCAATCGATGCGCTGGCCGGATGGATCGACCTCGGGAATCGCCAGCAGGTCGGCATGCTCGCGCGACAGGCGCTGGGCGATCGCCGCACGCAGCTGTCCGGCCGCGCGCCACACCGGGTCGCCCGCCACGCCCAGCGCCCGATAGCGCTGAAGCGGCTCACTGCCGAGTAAAGGACCTGCCGCCACCGTCTCTCCTCAACGCCCGCCGCGTGGGCAGGACATGGCGTACTTCCACTGAGTGCCCCACATCTCACCTGTTACGACGACGTCGACCGAATAATCCCCGGCCACCGGGTTCCAGTCGAAGCCGAAGCCGCCGCGGCCGCTACGCGGGCCGCCGGTTCCGGCCAGTATCTGGCCGCGATAGATCACCTTGATGTCGTCGGGTTTGACATAGAGGTCGTAGTTGATGCCGACGAAGCCCGGCCTGTCGCCCAGGTAGTGCCTGTGGCGCGTGACGCCCTCGCCGCCGGAATTGCCCGACCAGTCGCACGGCAGCATGCCGGGCGGCGGCCGGTTGACCGGCGGTGCGTTCGCCACCTGGGGCGGCGGCGGGGGCGGCGGCGGTGCAGGCTTGGCGACGGGCGGCGGCGGTGGCGCCGCGGCGGCAACCTTGGGCTCGGGCGGCTTGCACATCGCCTCCTTGCCCTTGAGATCCTGTTCGAGCGCGGCGAGTTGGAGCTTGAGCTTCTTTTCGTCCGCCTGGGCGTCGTCGAGCGAGGCCTTCAGCACCGGCGTCGGATCGGGAGGCGACTCCGGCGCCGGTGGCACAGGCGTTTCGAGGGTGGCGACGCTGAGCGACGGATCGACCGGCGCGCAGGCGCGCAACAGCCACGAGGTGATCATCAGGAGCAATAAAAGCAGCAGCCCGAACAACAGGCCACTCAGCCAGCGCGACCAGCCCAGTCGTGCCGGCAGCAGGACAGCCGGTGCACTGGCGAGCAGGGGGGCGGGCCCGGTTGCCGCCGGGATCGAGGCCGGCAGCGGCGGCGGCGCGAAGCCCTGCAGGCTTTGGGCCGCGTCGGCCTCGTAGCCCCAGGCGACGATGACCGGCTGGCCGTCGACGAGATAGATGAAGTCGTCGGACGGGCGGCTGGTCGAGAGTTGCAGCGACTTGCCGATCAGCCGCGCTTCCTCGCTCGAGTCCGATGCCGCGAGTTGCGCGCCAAGACCGCGGATCGCCTCGAGATGTTTTTCGACCGTCTGCAGTGCCGCGGTCCGCTCCGCAGCGCCGACGTCGGCCAGGCGGCGCACCTCGCCCTGCTGGGCGGCATACCAGTCGATGCCGTTGCCGTTCTCGCGCAGCTGCGGCTCGGCCAGCAGGTTGGCCGGACCGTCACCCAGGCGGCGCCGGATCACGGCCAGCAACTGGCCGGCGACGGCGTGCAGGGGATCGCCGCGCACACCCAGAGGCCGCACGCCAAGACGCGTCGTCAGGATCAATGTCGGGCGTTCGCCCATTCGATGAAGCCAGCCTGTTCTTCGAGGTGACTATATCAGCCGCTGAATCAGACTTGTTTATGGTCGCCGATTGTTCCGCAACGTACCAGCGCCGTCGGGTAAAAGCGCGTGGAATCAGCGATTTGGCCTAGATCTCGATACGGCTGCCCAGTTCGACGACGCGATTGGCGGGCAACTGGAAGAAGTCGCCGGCGTTCGACGCCACCCTCGCCAGGACCAGGAAGAGCTTCTCCTGCCAGCGCGGCAGAAGCGGCCGGCTGGCCTCGACGAAGCTGTTACGGCCGACGAAGTAGGAGGTGCGCATCGGGTCGAACGGCACGCCGCGGTCGGCCAGCGGGGCGAGGTCGCGCGGCACGTCGGGCTGCTCCATGAAGCCATAGCGCAGGATCACATGGTGGATGCCCTTGCCGAGATGGGCGACGGAGGCACGCGCATTGGGCGGCACGTAGGGCTCGTCGGGGACCTGCACGGTGAGCAGCACAACCTGTTCGTGCAGCACCTCGTTGTGCTTGAGATTGTGCAGCAACCCGTTGGGGGCATTGCCGGAGAAGGCGGTGAGGTAGACGGCGGTGCCCTGCGGGCGATGGACCCTTCCGGGACCGATGCTGCCCATCAGCACTTCCATCGGCAGCGCGCCTTCCTTTTCGCGCGCCGCCACGGCCATGCGGCCTTTCAGCCAGGTCCACATCGCGGTGAAGATGAAGATGGCGAGTGCCAGCGGAACCCAGCCGCCTTGCAGGAACTTTACCATGTTGGCCGACATCAGGGTCGCATCGACGATGGCGAAGCTACCCAGCACGACGATCGCGCGCGGCCAGCTCCATTTCCATACCCTGACCGCCAGCACGAACACCAGGATGGTGGTGACCAGCATGGTGCCGGTGACGGCGATGCCGTAGGCGGCGGCGAGATTGGTCGAGGACTTGAACGCCAGTACCAGCGCCACGATGCCGATCAGCTGCATCCAGTTGACCGCCGGCACGTAGATCTGGCCGTGCTCGCTGGCCGAGGTGTGGGTGATGCGCACGCGCGGGCTGAGGCCCAGCAGCGCGGCCTGCTGCGCCATCGAGAAGGCGCCCGAGATCGTGGCTTGCGAGGCGATCACCGCGGCTGCGGTGGCGAGACCCACCATCGGATAAAGTGCCCAGGCCGGCGCCAGGAGAAAGAACGGGTTCTCCAACGCGGTCGGATCGGCCAGCAGCAGTGCGCCCTGGCCGTAGTAGTTGGCCAGCAGCGACGGCAGCACGACGATCAGCCATGCCATGCGAATGGGCTTGGCGCCGAAATGACCCATGTCGGCGTAAAGCGCTTCTGCGCCTGTCACGGCCAAGGTGACGGCGCCCAGGGCCACGAAGGCGACGAAGCCGTGGCGCAACGCGAAGTCGAGAGCTTGGAGCGGCGAGAGGGCGGCGAGCACGCTCGGTCTCAGGATGACCTGCTTCACGCCCAATACCAGGATGACGAAGAACCACAGCAGCATCACCGGCCCGAACCAGCGGCCGACGCCCGCGGTGCCGTAGTGCTGGACGGCGAACAGGCCGACCAGCACGCCGAGCGATAGCGGAATGATCAGGGGCTCGAGCGCCGGCGTCGCCGTGTTGAGGCCTTCCATCGCACCCAGTACTGACACGGCCGGCGTGATCAGGCAGTCGCCGTAGAAAAGGGCGGCCCCCGCCATGCCCAGCATCAGATAGAGGTTGCGCCGGCGCGCCGAGATCTCGGCGCGGCGCGATACCAGTGCCATCAGCGCCAGCACGCCGCCTTCGCCCCGATTGTCGGCACGCATTACGACCATGACGTACTTGAACGTGACGACCACGATCAGCGCCCAGGTGATCAGCGAGAGGATGCCGAGCACGTCCTCGTGCACCGGCTTCAAGCCGGTGAACTCGCTGAAGCATTCCTTGATGGTGTAGAGCGGGCTGGTGCCGATGTCGCCGAAGACGACTCCGAGCGCGGCCAGGCTCAGCCCCGCCATACGCTTGCGGTTCACCGGGTGGGGCGTTCCGACTTCGGACATCTAGATGACGTGCCTTCCTCTGCCGCAGACCCGGACAGCAGCGGTCGTGGCGGGCGGGTATTGCGCTGCAGCGAAGCGCGGTCAATGGCCATTTTATGGCGTCTCGGCCTTGATTTAACAGGATTTCACTCGGCGCGAAGTGAGATTCTGCATCGATTTTCATACGCCGAGGCAATGGCGGACGGTTCTGGCCCGTCTCGAATCTATACGCCCTTGCTTCTAGGTATCGAGGCGTCCGGAGGAATGGACGCCTGCCATGTCGATAGTTGCCGCCACCCTGAAAGTTGCTGCCCTCGCCGTCGCCCTCACCTGCGTCGGCGCGCGCCGGCCGATATCCGACGAGGCTCCGCGGCCGCCGACGCGCGACGCAAGCTCTTCGCGCCTGCAGTGCCGGATGTATTTCGGTTGCGCGCCAACCCATGCCGTCAAAACCGCCGTCGCTCAACGACAACAGGAGTATGTCCGATGATTGCCGATCTGGAGCCTCCGTCTACCGCCGCGGTCGACGATGCGTTGTGCACAGCGCAGGTCGATCGCATTATGGCGATGACCCATCTGCCTCACTCGGCGCATGTCGCGCTGATCGGCCACCACACCTTACCCTCCCTGCTGGCGCTCCTGAAACATGGCTGCAGTGCCGTGCGCTGCCTGCGGCCGGGCACGCCGTCGCCGGACCGCGAGATCGCCGATCTCGCCTGGATCGTCGATGTTCACGGCGACGACGAACTCGACGAGGCCTTGCGCGCGGCGCGTGCCCGGATCGGCGCGAAGGGCCGCGTCGTCATCGAAGGCGCCGGCTGCGTCTGTCGCGCAGGTCTTGCAGCGATCCGCGATCGCGCCATGGCGTCCGGCCTCGACGTGGTGTCGTTCGATCACGTTGCCAATCGGATTGTGTTGGGCGTCCAGCAGCGTCTGGCGCTCGCAGCGTAAGGAGAAATGTCATGGGTAGGCCGGATTTCAGAATTCATGGATCGTGCGTGGCGTTGCCGACGCCGTTCCGCTACGGGACCGTCGACTTTCTGGCGCTCGAGGCACTTTGCCATCGCCAGATCGATGCGGGCACGGCAGCCCTCGTGCCGTGCGGGACGACGGGCGAGGCGCCGTTGCTCACGCCGGCCGAGCATCGGCACGTCGTCGAAGCAACCGTGGCTGCAGCTGGCGGGCACGTTCCGGTGATCGCCGGCGCCGGCAGCAACAACACGCAGACCGCCGTCGAGCTTGCGCGCGCGTCCGAGCAGGCCGGCGCCCAGGCGTTGCTCTGCGTCACGCCCTATTATCTCAAGCCGACGCAGGCTGGCCTGGTCGTGCACTTCACGGCGATCCACGATGCCGTCGATCTTCCGATCATCCTCTACGACGTGCCTTCGCGCACCGCCTGTCCGATGGCCGACGTGACGATCACACGATTGGCAGAACTGCCTCGCATTGTCGGCCTGAAGGACGCCACCGGCGACATCCCCCGGGTGAAGCTGCTGCGCCGTCGGCTCGGCAACGGTTTCTCGCTGTTGTCCGGCGACGACGCGACGCAAGCAGCCTTCCGGCGGGCCGGTGGCGACGGCTGCATCTCGGTGACGGCCAACGTGGCGCCTGCCCTTTGCGTGGCCCTCCAGAAGGCCTGCGACCAGCGTGATGTCGAAGCGATCGCCCGCCTCGAGGCAACCCTGGCGCCGCTCCATGCGGCGATGTTCCTCGAAGCCAATCCAATCCCGGTAAAGCGCGCCCTGTATCGTCTGGGCTTGATGGTCGACGGACTTCGCCTGCCGCTGACGCCGCTCAGTGCAATTGCCGATGTCCAACTCGCCCAAGTGCTGAAGACGGTCATGCCGGTGGAGGAACAGGCGAGCCGGCGTGCCGCCGGCGTCGGGCGTCGCTTCTTTCGGCCGTGGGCTGCATAGGAGCAGGTCATGACCATCAGTGAAATCCTCGTCGCGCCGCCAGGCACGGCGACGATCGCCAAAGTCATGCGGCTGGCCGCGACACTTCTGTGTTTGGCCGGCGCGGCCGTGCTCGTCGTGGTGATTCGTCTTGGCGTCTGGGAATATTTCCACGGCGAAGGTCGAGTGCTCTCCTGGATATGGACTGCTCTTCAGCACTGAGCTGCGAGCAGCACGCTAATGACTGTTCATCTCGGCTTGATGGCTGCAGCGGCGGTCCTGATCCTCGTCGCGTTGGAGCTTGGCAGATCCTGGATCCTCGTGCCGACCGCGATGATCTGCGCGGCGCTCTCCGCCTACAGCCTGCTTCAGGGGATATGGCCGATTGCGCTGATCGAGGCAGTCTGGGTGGTGGTCGCCCTCCGCAAGGACCAGTCGCCAGGTCGTAGAACCTGGACGCGCTGACCAATTTCGGCCTGTTGGCCGTGACGGCCATGCTCGTGTTTTATGCGCTCGAGCAGCGAAGCCCCTGGTTCGTGCTGGCCTTTGCCGGCGCGTGTGTTCCGCTGGCTCGCTTTACGGATTCCTGCAAGGCGCCTGGCCGTTCGGTCTGGTCGGGGCGATCTGGGCGATCGTCGCTGTGCGCAAATGGTGGCTGCTCGTCAAATTGTAAATGCGCTTCGGCTCGAATGAGCCCGGATTGTGAATTCTCCATGTCGAAAATACGGCGAATTCCTACGCCGCCCCTATGGACGCTCTGCGACGCACGCATGGATTTCAAATGTTGCGCCGCAGTATTCGGAATGCGGACCGAGATTGGTCATGGGGGATTGTCATGGCGTTCCGTTCGTTCAGCTTTCATCTGATCTTCCGCGTCCTTCTGATCTCCGCCGTCTTTGCGGCGGGATTCGGCGTCAAAGGCTATGCGCAGACAATCACCCCGCCAGCAGGTCAATTAACGAGCACGAACGGCATGATGATTTTTCCGTTCTTCCATGGTTCGAAGGTCGGAGATACCTGCAATCCGTACGTCGACTACAACTGCGAGGCGAGCGAGGCCACGATCAAGGCGTCGCAAGATGCGGCGGCGAAGAGCGGGAATTGCGATCCATACCTCGATTACAAATGTCTCGACACTTATCTCGGCGACGATTTTTTCACGCGTTTTTTTCGCTACTACCAGCTTGAATGGGGCAGGTCTGGCCCGCCGAGCGATCCGAATGCGCCGCCGTCTGCCCGCGACGCCGCCGCCTGGCCGAAATCGCCGGTTGGGATACCGCCTTTTCCCTATACCGACTTCCCCTACGGTGGCACCCCGAGCATAGGGACGACCCGGCCCAACTCGGTCGACAGCCCGTTCATGGCGGCTATCGCCAATACGAGTCTCGGCAAATGGATGCAGGACGCGCACATCCAGGTTTATGGCTGGGTCAATGGAGGCTTCAACCTCAGCACCAATCAGAAGCAGCCGGGCGGCAACGCCCCTATCGGGTACGCTTACACTCCCAACACCGTTCAACTCGACCAAGCCGTCATTTACATCGAGCGGGTTCCCGACACAGTGCAAAAGGATCACGTCGATTGGGGTTTCCGCCTGTCAGCGCTTTATGGCGAGAACTATCGCTACACCAACTCCTACGGCCTTCTCAGCGACCAGTACAATGGGAGGAACCAGATCAACGGCTTCGATTTTCCGATGGTCTATGGCGACATCTTCATTCCGCAAGTCGCCGAAGGCCTTAACATCCGGTTCGGACGTTACATTTCGGTCCCCGACATCGAAGCGCAGCTCGCACCGAACAACTTCACCTATACGCATTCGTTGACCTACACGTTGGACAACTACACCAATACCGGCATCCTGACCTCGCTTGCCCTGACGAAAAACGTGATGGTGCAGATCGGCATCGACACCGGCACGGAAACGCCCCTCTGGATGCACGGCAGGACGATCGCAAACCCGATGCCGAATCCCTTGTACCCCAACAGCACAATGTTTCAGGATCCGGGCAACCAACTTAGCTTTGCTGCTTGTATTCGCCTAACGAGCGACAGCGGCAACGATACTTTTTATCCGTGCGTCGACGGCATGAACGACGGAGCCTGGGGATATAACAACCTCCAGTGGCACGGATTTACTTACTACCACAAATTCAACGAATACTGGAACCTTGCCTTCGAGGCCTATTGGCTCTCGGAAAATGGAGTTCCCAATCTCCAGAATCCCACCGCCCAGGCAATCGTTGCGGGTGGAGGCACGCCATTCTCTCCGCAGTATGTTGCATTCAACCCGCCCAATCAGGCTTTCTGCGCAGATCCAAATGCGCTTTCCTGCACCGCGAACGCGTACGGCATTCTGGCTTATCTCAACTACTCTCCGGACAAGATGAACAACATTTCATTCCGGCCGGAGATCTACGATGACCCGAACGGTTGGCGGACTGGCACCGGCGTTCCTACTCGCTATTACGCGGCTACGCTCGGCTGGCAGCACTTCTTCTCGCCGCAATTCGAGATCCGGCCCGAGATCTCGTTTTGGCACTCCGAGCCCGGCCCCAGCTTCAATAGCGCCGTCAGCACGTTCAATGGCGCCTTCAATGGCGGCACGAAGGCCGACATGTTCATGTTCGCCATGGACGCCATCGTGCACTTCTAGCGAGGCTTCGCCTCGGACGGGCTGAGACTTGGCCAACGCCGCGCAGTGCACGAGCTTCGATGTGCCGTTGAGGCGGCAGCGCCGCCTCCCAGGAAACTCATATGACATGGGTCAAGCCGATTCCTACGCGGTTCATACGGCATGCGTTGGCGCCTCCTCTCGATTTCTACGTGTGGATCGCCTTCTATGCAGCCGGTCCGCTCGCTGCGGACGATGAGGCGTCAATGTTAGAGCTTCTGCTTCTTGGTGGTGGCGTTCTGCTGTTCTGCCTGTTGATCGCCTACGAGCGGCTGACCAACAGGCTGTGACGGCGGATCCTATGGGCTCGTCTGTCGGTCGCCCAAATTTGCCGCTCTATCGGATCACCTTGTTCGGCTCGGCGTGGCATGTCGTGCGGCCGCAGGGCTCCCTCGCGCACGCCTTCACCGACCTCGATCAGGCCTTCGCGTTTGTGCGCACGGACAGTGACGGCGCGGAAGTGTCGGTCGAGTTGATGGTCGACAGCCTTTACATGGTGAAACAGATCGGCCCGGCTCGCTAAAGCGAAATCCTATGCAATTCCTATGTCTGCGGGCTTCGCACAGTCTCGCTTTCTTATGGCAGGGCGTCCCACGTTGGCTGCAATCGAGGGAAGCCGCCATGATCAATTCCACTTCGTCTCTGGCCAGCACGATCGAATGCGTCGCCGATGCGCCGGTCGCGGGGAAAGTGATTTTCGAGATCGGGGTGATCCTTGCGGTGCACCTGGCGTTGGCGCTGGCCGTGGCGGCCGTGCTGCAGGCCTTCGGAATATTCTGAAACGGAACGGCGATCTTGCGTCGGTTCGCGTGACCACCGTGCCCTCGTCACAACTGGGAGCGCTTCGATGCTCGACCTGATTTTTCTGGCGGTCGGCTGCGGATGTTTTGCCGTCGCGGTCGCCTACTCCTACGCCTGCGACCGGCTGTGAGGACTTCGCCATGATGATCGAATACATCCTCGGTGCCGCAGTGACGCTCGGCCTTCTGACCTACCTGGTCTACGCACTGGTGCGTCCCGAACGTTTCTAGGCAGCGGCTTCAGGGGACATCATTCCATGACTTCCAACGGTTGGCTTCAGATCGCCCTGTTCAGCGCGGTCGTCATCCTTCTGGTCAAGCCGTTCGGCGCCTACATGACGACGGTCTTCTCCGGCGAGCACAGTCTGCTGTCACCGGTGCTGGGGCCGGTCGAGCGCGCCTTCTACCGGTTGAGCGCCGTCGACGAGCGCAGCGATCAGAACTGGGTGACCTACGCCGTCTCCATGCTGCTCTTCAGCGTGGTGGGCTTCGTCAGCCTCTATGCGCTGATGCGTCTGCAGGGCGTTCTGCCGTTCAACCCCGCGGGCCAGTCGGCGGTGGAGGAGGGTCTCGCCTTCAACACGGCGATGAGTTTCGACAGCAACACCAACTGGCAGTCCTACGTGCCCGAGACGACCATGAGCTATCTCGTGCAGATGGCGGGACTCACGGTCCACAACTTTGCCTCTGCCGCCACGGGCATCGCGCTGGCGGTGGCGCTGATCCGCGGCTTCGCCCGCCGGTCGGCCAAGGGGATCGGCAATTTCTGGGTCGATCTGGTGCGTTGCACCCTCTACATCCTGCTGCCGATCTCCATCGTCGTCGGCCTGTTCTTCGTCTGGCAGGGCATGCCGCAGAATCTCGGTGCCTATACCGAGGCGACGACGCTCGAAGGCGCCAAGCAGGTCATCGCCCAGGGCCCGGTCGCCTCCCAGGAAGTCATCAAGATGCTGGGCACCAACGGTGGCGGCTTCTTCAACGCGAACTCCGCCCATCCGTTCGAGAACCCCAACGCCATCAGCAATTTCGTCCAGATCGTGCTGATCTTCTCGATCGGCGCGTCGCTGACCAACGTGTTCGGCCGCATGGTCGGCGACCAGCGTCAGGGCTGGGCCGTGTTCGCCGTGATGGGGCTGCTGTTCCTGGGCGGCGTCCTGGTGGCCTATTGGGCGGAAGCTGCCGGCAATCCTGCTTTCGCGGCGCTTGGCCTCGACGGTGGCAACATGGAGGGCAAGGAAGTCCGCTTCGGCATCGCCAACTCGGCGCTGTTCGCCACGGTCACCACCGACGCTTCGTGCGGCGCCGTGAACGCCATGCACGACAGCTTCACGCCGCTCGGCGGCCTGATCCCGCTGTTCAATATCCAGCTGGGCGAGATCATCTTCGGCGGCGTCGGCTCCGGTCTCTACGGCATGCTGCTGTTCGCCATCCTCGCGGTGTTCATCGCGGGCCTGATGGTCGGGCGCACGCCCGAGTATCTCGGCAAGAAGATCGAGGCCAAGGAAGTGAAGATGGCGATGCTCGCCATCCTGATTCTGTCGCTGTCGATCCTGGGATTTACGGCGATCGCCACAGTCGTCGATGCGGGACTCGCCGGCCCGGCAAATGCGGGCCCGCACGGCTTCAGCGAGATCCTCTATGCCTATACCTCGGGCACCGGCAACAACGGCAGCGCCTTCGCCGGTATCACCGCCAGCACGATGTTCTACAACACGACCATCGGGCTCGCGATGTTCATCGGCCGCTTCCTGATGATCGTGCCGATGGTGGCGATCGCGGGTTCGCTCGCCGCCAAGAAGATCGTGCCGGCGTCGGCCGGCACCTTCCCCACGCACGGTCCGCTGTTCGTCGGCCTGGTGATCGGCGTGATCGTGATCGTGGGCGGACTCACCTATTTCCCGGCGCTCGCGCTCGGCCCCCTGGTCGAGCATCTCGCGATGAACGCCGGAAATCTCTTCTGAGCTGAGGACATGACGATGGAACTCTCGCAGACCCGCAAGCGGACGTCGGTCGCGACCATGACCGATCCGAAGATCCTCGGTCCCGCGGTCCTCGACGCCGTCAAGAAGCTCGACCCGCGCGTGATGATCCGCAACCCGGTAATGTTCACGGTCGAGGTCGTGGCCACGCTGACCACGATCCTGTTCGTGCGCGACATCGTCTCCGGAAATGGCGGCTTGGGCTTTGCCTTCCAGATCAATCTCTGGCTGTGGTTCACCGTCCTGTTCGCCAACTTCGCCGAGGCCGTCGCCGAGGGCCGCGGCAAGGCGCAGGCCGCGACCCTGCGCAAGGCGCGGACCGACACGGTGGCCAAGCGACTTGCAGAGGTCTCGGCGACCAAGTGGACCGAGGTGGCCGCGACCGAACTGCGCAGGGGCGACATCGTGCTGGTGCAGACCGGCGACTTCATCCCCTCCGACGGTGAGATCATCAAAGGCGTTGCCTCGGTCAACGAGGCGGCGATCACCGGCGAATCCGCGCCCGTCATCCGGGAAAGCGGCGGCGACCGCTCGGCCGTCACTGGTGGCACCCAGGTCATCTCGGACTGGATCAAGGTGCGCATCACGGCACAGCCCGGCTCGACCTTTCTCGATCGCATGATCGCCCTGGTCGAAGGCGCAGAGCGTCAGAAGACGCCGAACGAAATTGCGCTCAATATCCTGCTCGCCGGCCTGTCGATCATTTTCGTCTTCTCGGTCGCGACCATCCCGAGCTTCGCCGCCTATGCCGGCGGCACCATGCCCGTCCTGGTGCTCGTCGCCTTGTTCGTGACGCTGATTCCAACCACGATCGGCGCGCTTCTCTCGGCGATCGGCATAGCCGGCATGGACCGGCTGGTGCGCTTCAATGTGCTCGCCATGTCGGGCCGTGCCGTCGAGGCGGCGGGAGATGTCGACACGCTGTTGCTCGACAAGACCGGCACCATCACGCTCGGTAACCGCCAGGCCAGCGAGTTCCTGCCGGTCACCGGCGTCGCCGAACGCGACCTCGCCGATGCCGCCCAGTTCGCCTCGTTGTCCGACGAGACGCCGGAGGGCCGCTCGATCGTGGTTCTCGCCAAGGAGAAGTACAACATCCGTGGCCGCGAGATGGCGCCGCTGCATGCGAAGTTCATTCCCTTCTCGGCGCACACCCGGCTGAGTGGCATCGACGTCGACGGTGCGTCGATCCGCAAGGGCGCAGTCGAAGCGGTCATTGCCGACATCAAGGCCGGCGCGACGACGCCCGAGGTCGCGCGCGAGATCGAGTCGATCGCCGCCAAAATCGCCAAGGCCGGCGGGACCCCCTTGGCGGTGTCCAAGGACGGCAAGCTCCTGGGCGTGATCCATCTGAAGGACATCGTCAAAGGCGGCATTCGCGAGCGCTTCGCGTTGCTGCGCAAGATGGGCATCCGCACGGTCATGATCACCGGCGACAATCCCCTGACCGCGGCGGCCATCGCCGCCGAAGCGGGCGTCGACGACTTCCTCGCCCAGGCAACGCCGGAAGCCAAGCTCAAGCTGATCCGCGACGAGCAGGGGCAGGGCAAGCTGGTGGCGATGTGCGGCGACGGCACCAACGATGCACCCGCACTTGCCCAGGCCGATGTCGGCGTGGCGATGAACACCGGCACCATGGCCGCGCGCGAGGCGGGCAACATGGTCGACCTCGACAGCGATCCGGCCAAGCTCATCGAGATCGTCGAGATCGGCAAGCAGCTTCTGATGACGCGCGGTGCGCTCACGACCTTCTCGATCGCCAACGACGTGGCGAAGTACTTCGCCATCATTCCGGCGATGTTCCTGGCGTTCTATCCGCAGCTCCAGGCCTTGAATGTCATGGGCCTCAAGACGCCGCAGAGTGCGATCCTGTCCGCCATCATCTTCAATGCGCTGATTATCATCGCGCTGATCCCGCTCGCGCTGCGCGGCGTGCAGTACCGGGCGGCCGGCGCTTCGGCCGTGCTGGTGCGCAATCTGGTCATCTACGGCCTTGGCGGCGTGGTGGTGCCCTTCGTCGGCATCAAGCTGATCGACATGGCCGTTACCGCCGTCGGCCTTGCGTGAGGATATCGACATGTTGAAGCAAATCCGACCCGCCATCGTCATGATGGTCGTCCTGACGATCGTGACCGGCCTCATCTACCCGTTGGCGATGACCGGTATCGCGCAGCTCGTCTTCCCGCATCAGGCCAATGGCAGCCTGATCGAGAAGGACCGCAAGGTGATCGGCTCCGAATTGATCGGACAGAACTTCACCAAGCCTGAATATTTTCATGGTCGCCCTTCGGCAACGACGGAACCCGACCCCAAGGATCCGGCCAAGAGCCTGCCCGCACCCTACAACGCGGCCAACTCCTCCGGCAGCAACGCCGGCCCCACGGCCAAGTCGCTGGTCGAGCGCGTGCGGGCAGACGTCAAGACGCTCAAGAAGGAGAACCCCAGCGCGCCGGTACCGATCGACCTGGTGACCACGTCGGCGAGCGGCCTCGATCCGGAGATTTCACCGGCGGCCGCCCTGTTTCAGGTTCCGCGCGTGGCCAAGGCGCGCGGTCGCGACGAGGAGAGATCCAGCGCCTCGTTCAGCTCCACACGGAAGTCCGCACCTTCGGCGTGATCGGCGAGCCGCGGGTCAACGTGCTGCAGCTCAACATGGCCCTCGACGCCCTAAAGCCGAGGTGACATCGTTCATGTTCCATGGCCGGCGTTCCTGAGGAAACACGTCCTTCGCCCGACGCTTTGTTGAAGGCGGCGCAGAAGGAAACGCGCGGCAAGTTCAAGATCTTCTTTGGCGCCGCGCCCGGCGTCGGCAAGACCTACGAGATGCTGCTGGCGGCGCGTCGGCGCCGGGAAGAGGGCGTCGACGTGGTGGGCGGCGTCGTCGAGACGCACGGCCGTGCCGAAACGGAAGCCCAGCTCGCGGGCCTCGAGATCGTTCCGCAGCGCCACATCGACTACAAGGGGCGCGTATTGCAGGAGATGGACCTCGACGCCATCCTGAAGCGCCGCCCATCGTTGGTGCTGGTCGACGAGCTCGCGCACACGAACGCGCCTGGCAGCCGCCACCCCAAGCGCTACCTCGACGTCGAGGAGCTGCTCGCGGCGGGAATCGACGTCTATTCGACGATGAACGTGCAGCATGTCGAGAGCCTGAACGACGTGGTGGCGCGCATCACGCGCATCCGCGTGCGCGAAACGGTTCCCGACTCGATCATCGATTCCGCGGACGAGCTCGAACTCGTCGACACCACACCCTCGGACCTGATCGCGCGCCTCGGCGAAGGCAAGGTCTACGTCCGCGAACAGGCCCAACGCGCACTGAAGCATTACTTCCAGCCGGGCAACCTGACGGCCCTGCGCGAGCTCGCGCTGCGGCGCACCGCTGAGCGGGTCGACGATCAGATGCTGAGCTACATGCGCGAGCATGCCATCACCGGTCCTTGGGGTGCCGGGGAAAGAGTGCTGGTCTGCATCGATTCGGGACCGGATGCCGCCAATACCGTGCGCGCCGCCAAGCGGACCGCAGACGGTCTCGACGCCGAATTGATCGCTCTCTACGTCGAGACCGAGCGACACACGCTGCTGACCGAAGCCGAGCGGACGAGGCTCGCCGAGGCGATGCGCCTCGCCGAGCAGCTCGGCGCGGAGGTCGTCCAGGCGCCGGGCCGTTCGGTGGTCGAGGAGATCCTGACCCTGGCGCGAGCGCGCAACGCAACGCGCGTCGTGGTGGGCAAGTCACCGCGCTCGCGCTGGTTCGAGTTGCGCCACGGGTCCGTGGTCGATGACCTGGTGCGCAGCGGCTCGGGTCTGGCCGTCGAAGTGGCTCCCTCGAGCGGCAAGTCCGAGCCGCCCAATCCGGTGGACTGGCTGTTCGGTGCTCCTCGTCGGATCGGGCCTTATTTCGAGGGAGTGATCACGACAGGCCTGGCGACGGCCGTCGGCGTGCTGATCGATACGCACGTCAACCTGTCGAACATTTCGCTGGTCTACGTCGTTCCTGTCCTGATGGCGGCGGCGAGGCACGGGTTGGTGCCCTCGCTGTGGGTCTCCGGCCTTTCGGTGGCAAGTTACAACTTCTTTTTCCTGCCGCCTCTCTATCAGTTCACCATCGCGGATCCCGCGAATGTGGTGGCGCTGTTCTTCTTCATGTTCGTTTCCATTGCGGCCAGTGCTCTTGGCACGCGATCGCGGGCGCAGGCAGAGGCCGCGCGACGGGAGGCGCGCACGACGGCCGAACTCTACGCCTTCAGCCGCAAGATCGCGGGCGTCATCGACCTCGACGACCTCCTGTGGATCGTAGTCACCCATCTGGCGCGCCTGCTGAGCGCCGAGGTCGCCATCCTGATGCCCGACAGGAGTCCAATGGAAACGGGGAAGCTCGTCTTGCGGGCGGCATTCCCCCCCGACAGCGAGTTCAGCGCCGCCGATCTCGCCGCCGCGCGCTGGTCCTGGGAGTCCGAGCGGCCGACCGGCAAGGGGACCGACACTTTGCCTGGCGGACGGTGGTTGTACGTGCCGATTCGAACCAGTCGTTCGGCGATCGGTGTCGTGGGCGTTCTACCGCTCAGCAAGGCAAGCGAGCTGTCGTCCTCCGCGCGGCAATTACTCGAGGCGGTGGGCAACCAGACTGCCGTCGCCATCGAAAGAGTAGCCCTGGCGGCCGATATCGACCAAGCGCGCATCGGCGCAGAGCGCGAGCGGCTGCGCTCTTCCATGCTGACCTCGGTGTCGCACGATCTGCGCACGCCGCTCGCCTCGATCATCGGCGCGCTGTCGAGCCTCAGGAGCCATCACGAGCGTTACGACGACGCCACGCGCGAGGAGCTGCTGGGCACGGCGCTGAGCGAAGCCCAACGCCTCGACCGTTTCGTCGGCAACCTGCTCGACATGACCCGGCTCGATGCCGGCGTGATCGTGCCGAAGCGCGAGGCCGTCGAGGTCGGCGACCTCGTCTCGACGACTCTGCGCCGCGCCGCGCCTGTCCTGCAGGATCGCGTCGTGGTGTCGGACGTGGCGCCCGGCCTGCCGCCGCTGCAGCTTGATTTCGTGCTGGCCGAGCAGGTCCTGTTCAACCTGCTCGACAATGCCGCCAAATACTCGGCCCCGGGCAGCCATATCGCGATCGAAGCGCGTCGCCTGGGCGACCGCGTGTGGATCACGGTCCGTGACGAGGGTGACGGTATCGCGCCCGAGGCACTGGACCGCCTGTTCGACAAGTTCTATCGCGCCGACGACGGCGACCGGCGCCGGGCAGGGACCGGCCTCGGGCTCGCCATCGCCAGGGGCTTCGTCGAGGTCGAAGGCGGCACCCTGGAGGCACGCAATCGGGCCGAACGCAGCGGTGCGGAGTTCATCGTGAGTTACAGGGCATGACCGGCGACGCTGCTGCCATCCTGATCGTCGAGGACGAGCCGCCGATCCGCCGGCTGTTGCGCGCGACTCTCGCGGCCCACGATTATCGCGTGTACGAAGCCACGACCGGCGCGGAAGCCCTGTCGGCGCTGCGCCACCACCGGCCTGATCTGGTGCTGCTCGATCTCGGCCTGCCTGACATCGACGGCCTCGTTCTGGTCGCCAGAATTCGTGCACTGGGGCCGGTGCCGATCGTCGTGTTGTCGAGCCGTGGCGACGAGGCGGCCAAGGTCACGGCCCTCGATTCGGGCGCCGACGACTACGTCACCAAGCCATTCAGTGCTGACGAGCTGCTGGCCCGCCTCCGGGCAGCCCTGCGTCACCGCCTGCAGCAACAGGGCGCCGATCGCGTCTATTCGAGCGACGATCTCTCGGTCGATCTCGTGCGACGGCTGGTGAAGCGCGGCGCAGAAGACGTGAAGCTCTCGCCCAAGGAATACGACATCCTCGAGCAGCTCGTGATCCACGCCGGCAAGGTGCTGACCCACAAGCATTTGCTGCGCGAGGTCTGGCGCGATGAATCGGTCGACCCGCAGTATCTGCGCGTCTATGTGCGCCAGCTGCGCCAGAAGATCGAAAGCGATCCGTCCGCACCGCGGCACGTGCTGACCGAGCCTGGAATCGGCTACCGGCTGGTCTGAGGGAAGGCTAGGCTCCGCCTCGAACTCCAGGGAGGAAACGATGGCCGAGAGCGAGAACTACAAGAAGGGCACCGAGGTGCGCCGCAAGCTGATGGGCGCCGCCCATGCCGACAAGATGAACGCGACGGTCTACGACGACCCGATCATGAAGAAATTCGGCGACTACGCGCGCGAAGCGGTGTTCGGCATGCTGTGGACGCGGCCCGGCCTCGACATGAAGACGCGCGCCCTGATCTGTGTGATCTCCGACACCTCCCAGGCGCGCTGGCCGGAGCTGGCGATCCATCTGCGCATGGCGCGCAACCAGGGGTGGACCGAGGACGAATTGTCGGAAGCGCTGATGCACCTCTGCGGCTATATCGGCCTGCCGTCGGTGCGCGAGGCGCTGCTGACGGCCAAGGAAGTGTTCCACGAGATGAACAACGAGAAGTAGCATGCTGCTGATGACGACGAGCGATCTGCCGCTGAAGCTGATCGCCCGAGGCAAGGTGCGCGACGTCTACGAGGTCGAGGGTGACCGGCTGCTGCTGGTGGCGACCGACCGGGTGAGCGCCTACGACGTGGTGATGGCCGAGCCGATCCCGATGAAGGGGGCGGTGCTGACGCAGATCAGCGCCTGGTGGTTCCGCCAGTTGGGCACTGTCGTGCGTCACCACATGATCTCGTCCGACGCCGACGAGATCGCCGCCGCCGTGCCGGCGCTCGCCCCTCATCGCCAACAGCTGGTCGGCCGCGCCATGCTGTGCGTGCGTGGCACCGTGTTCCCCATCGAATGCGTGGTGCGCGGCTACATCTCCGGCTCGGCGTGGCGCGAGTATGCCCAGCAGGGCACCCTGGCCGGCGAGAAGCTGCCCGGGGGCCTGCGGGAGAGCAGCCGGCTCGATCCGCCGATCTTCAGCCCGGCGACCAAGGCCGAAAGCGGCCACGACGAGAACATCACGGTCGGCCGCATGAGGGAGATCCTGGGCGCCGAGGTCACCGCCGAACTCGAGCGGCTGACGCGCCTCGTCTACACCAGCGGCCGTGACGTGGCGGCGGCCAACGGCATCATCATTGCCGACACCAAGTTCGAGTTCGGCCGCACCGGCAACGGCGAGATCCTGCTGATCGACGAGGTGATGACGCCCGACAGCTCGCGGTTCTGGCCGCTCGACGGCTACCAGCCCGGAAAGCCGCAGCCCAGCTTCGACAAGCAGCCGCTGCGCGACTGGCTCGATGTCGAACGCCACGCCGGACGGTGGAATGGCGATGCGCCGGCGCCGAAACTGCCGCCGGAAGTGGTCGACGCCACCAGCAGGCGCTACCTCGAGGCCTATCGCCGGCTGACGGGCATGGATCTCGCCTGACCGGTGGTATCAGCGCTGCGGCAGGGTGAAGCCGTTGGCGCGCAACTTGCGCTCGAGCACCGGGATGCCGTCGGCATAGTTGCCGCGCTGGCATTGATCGGCGGCAACGGCGACGTCGACATCGGGCCTGGCCAGCCCGCGCGAGTACTTGCCGAGATACTGGAACGCCAGCTCCGACAGCGAGGCGCAGTAGCTTGCGTCATCGGCCAAGGCGGGCAGCGGAGACAAAGCGAGCATCAGAACGACAATGGCGCGTTTCATTGGCGGTTCCCAGGGCAAGACAATGCATGATCGCGGGTGCAAGCACCTCTCGGAAGTTGGCCGGAATGTGGTCTCCCGCAGGAAGGAGTGCCACGACAATCGCGCGGTCGTGATCGCCGGTCATATCGGCGATTTCCTCAGCCTCAGGGCGTTTCCGATGACCGAGACCGAGCTGAGCGCCATTGCCGCGGCGGCGACCACGGGACTGAGCAGCAGCCCCAGCACGGGATAGAGCACGCCCGCCGCCAGGGGCACGCCGGCGCGTTGTAGACGAAGGCGAAGAACAGGTTCTGCCGGATGTTGGCCATGGTCGCGCGCGACAGCTGCCGGGCGCGCACGATCGCCGCGAAGGTCGCCCTTGACCAGGGTGACGCCGGCGCTCTCGATGGCGATGTCGGTGCCGGTGCCCATGGCGATGCCGACGTCGGCCGCGGCCAGCGCCGGCGCGTCGTTGATGCCGTCGCCCGCCATCGCGACGATGCGGCCTTCGCGCTGCAGCCGTTGCACGATCGCGCGCCTTGTCCTCGGGCAGCACCTCGGCCTTGACCTCGTCGATGCCGAGGCGGCTGGCGACGGCCTGCGCGGTCGCGCGGTTGTCGCCGGTCAGCATGACGATGCGCATGCCCTCCTCGTGCAGCGTCGGCGAGCGCCGCCGGCGTCGTGTCCTTGATCGGATCGGCGACGGCGATCGTGCCGGCGAGCTTGCCGTCGACCGCGCGAGCATGACCGTGGCCGCTGCGAAGCGTCGGCCGCAGGTCGACGCCGTTCTCGCTTCAGGAAGCGCGCGTTGCCGAGCAGGAGGCGCTTGCCCTCGACGGTGCCCGATCACGCCCTGCCCGGCGTGGCTCCGGAAGTCGCGCGACCGGCGCGAGCGCAAGCCCGCGCTCGCGCGCGACGCGACGATCGCGGCGGCGAGCGGATGCTCGCTGCCGCGCTCGAGGCTGGCGGCGAGCCGCAGCAGTCTTCCGAGGCCGCCGGTCACCTCGGCGATCTCGCGGCCGGCCTCGGTCAGCGTGCCGGTCTTGTCGACCACCAGCGTGTCGACCTTCTCCAGCCGCTCCAGCGCCTCGGCATTGCGGATCAGGATGCCGCGCGCGCGCCGCGGCCGGCGCCGACCATGATCGACATCGGCGTGGCGAGGCCGAGCGCGCAGGGGCAGGCGATGATCAGCACCGCGACCGCCGCCACAAGCGCGTGGGCGAGCGCGCGGCTCCGGCCCCAGATCGCCCAGGCCGGCGCGGCGAGCACGGCGGCAGCGAGCACGGCCGGCACGAACCAGCCGGCGACACGGTCGGCCAGGCGCTGGATCGGCGCGCGGCTGCGCTGGGCTTCGGCCACCATGCGACGATGCGCGCCAGCATCGTGTCGGCGCCGACCTTCTCGGCGCGTCATCACGAAGCTGCCGGTGCCGTTGACGGTGCCGCCGATGACCTTGGCTCCGGCGCTCCTTCTCGACCGGCATCGGCTCGCCGGTGATGCATCGATTCGTCGACCGCGCCGCTGCCGTCGATCACGCGCCGTCGACCGGGACCTTCTCGCCCGGCCGCACGCGCAGCCGATCGCCGACGCGCGATCGTGTCGATGGCGACTTCCTCGTCATGGCCGTCGGCGTCGACCTGCAGCGCCGTCTGCGGCGCGAGGCCGAGCAGCGCCGCGAATGGCGCCCGAGGTCGCGTCGCGCGCCCGCAGCTCCAGCACCTGGCCCAGCAGCACGAGGACGATGATCATCGCCGCCGATTCGAAATAGACCGCGCCGGCCGAGTCGGAAGCGGTGGCGACCACGACGCTGTAGAGCTAGGCGGTGCCGGTGCCGAGCGCGATCAGGGTGAACATGTTGAGCGCTGCGCGTTGCGACCGACTGCCCGCCGCGCACGAAGAACGGCCAGCCGGCCCACAGCACGACCGGCGTGGCGAACAGCAGCTCGATCCAGTCGACAGGCCGATGACGTGGCACGACGACATGATGGCCGCCCATGTCGAGCGCGACGACCGGGACGGTGAGCGCGCCGCCGATCCAGAACCGGCGCGTCATGTCGAAGAGCTCTGCGTTCGGGCCCTGGTCGAGCGTGACCTCGGCCGGCTCGAGCGCCATGCCGCAAATCGGGCAGCTGCCCGGCCCGACCTGGCGGACCTCGGGATGCATCGGGCAGGTGAAGATCGTGCCGGGCGGCGGGGGCGGCGTGACGGCCTCGGCAGGCTGCGGCTTCAGGTACCTGTCGGGATCGCCGGTGAACTTCACCAGGCACTTGGGATTGCAGAAGTAATAGGTGTGGCCGGCGTGCAGCGTGGTGTTCTTCGCCGTGGCGACCTTCACCTTCATGCCGCACACGGGATCGATCGCGATTTCTTCGGTCGTCATGGCTTGTGATCTATACCCTACGGGGGTATGGTGCAAGGCATGGATGAACGCATCAAGAAGTCCCAGCTCGCCCGGCTTCGCGCATCGAGGGCCAGGTGCGCGGCGTGTCGCGCATGGTCGAGGAAGACCGCTACTGCATCGACGTGCTGACGCAGATCCGCGCGGTGCGGGCGGCGCTCGACAAGGTCGAGCAGGAGATCCTGCACGAGCATCTCAACCACTGCGTGGCGCACGCCTTCCACGCCGGCAGCGAGCGCGACCGCCAGATCAAGATCGAGGAGCTGATCGAAGTTCTGGACCGCCGGCGCTAGGCGCGGTCGCCGGCCTCGAGATCTGGTTCTGACGGCAAGCCGAGGCGCTCGTGCTCCTCGGCCCATTTCACTATTTCGACGAAGATCGGCCTCAGCCGGCGCGCGGCGTCGGTGTTCTCGTATTCGACCCGGGGCGGGACCTCGGCGAAAATCGTGCGCTTGATCAGCCCGTCGCGCTCGAGCGCACGCAGCTGCGCGGTCAGCATGTGCTGGGTGATGCCCGGCAGGCCGCGCTTCAGTTCGCCGAAGCGGCGGGTGCCATGGCTCAGCAGCCACAGGATCTCGAGCTTCCAGCGGCCGTTGATCATTCCCACGGCGCGGCGGAACTCGGCCTGGACGACCTTGGCCAAGGTGGGGTCGGTGCGGACGGCGTTGATGTCGATCATGCGTATTTCCTCAATAGTCTATTTAATCATACTGCGTCACAAAATCAATCCTACTTGTGGAAACCATACAGAGGGCTAAATCCGTTGTACTCGTAAGCCTAGGATACCGCCGTGGACGGTTCAGACTGACGCCCCCCTCAAATTCGACCAGGTCGAATACAAAGACCTCGTTCGAACCGCCTGCCCGAAGAAAGCGAGCAACAACAACCGCCGCCGGCGCCGCTTCCTGCTGGGTGCCCTTGGCGCGGTCGTGCTGGTCGCCGGCGTGGGCTATGGCGCCTACTGGTTCTTCGTCGCCCGCCACTACGAGACGACCAACGACGCCTATCTCGGCGCCGACAGCGTCACCATCGCGCCGAAGGTCGCGGCTATGTGGCCGAGTGAACGTCACCGACAACCAGCCCGTCAAGGCGGCGACGTGCTGGCGCGCATCGATCCGCGCGACTACCAGGCCGCCGTCGACAGGCGACGGCCGACGCGAGAACGCCGAGGCGACCGCCGCCAACATCGACGCGCAGCTGAACAAGCAGCAATCCACGATCGAGCAGGCGCAGGCCGCGGTCGACGCCGACCAGGCGCCGTACCTTCTCCGAGCAGGAGTTCGCGCGCTACGCCGACCTGCGCGCACCGGCGCCGGCAGCGTCCAGCGCGAGCAGCAGGCGCAGTCCGACTCTGCAGCGCAGGCCGCGCTCGACGCGACCGCCGGCGCTCGCCGCGGCAAGGCCCATCTCGACGTGCTGAAGACGCAGCGCCGCCAGGCGGCCGCCACGATCGCGGCGAAGCACGGCCGCCCTCGACCAGGCGAAGCTCAACCTCGCCTACACCACGCTCGCGGCGCCGGCCGACGGCGTCGTCGGCGACCGCGCCGTGCGTCAGGGCCAGTTCGTGCAGCCCGGCACGCGCCTGATGACGATCGTGCCGACCGGCCGACGATCTATCTCGTCGCGAATTTCAAGGAGACGCAGATCGGCCGCATGTGCCGCGGCGAGAGCGTCGACCTCGACGTCGACCGTTCCCCGGCCAGACCATCAAGGGCACGGTCGACAGCCTCGCGCCCGGCACCGGCGCGCAGTTCGCGCTGCTGCCGCCGGAGAACGCGACCGGCAATTTCACCAAGATCGTCCAGCGCGTGCCGGTCAAGATCCTGCTCGATCCGGCAGACCCGCTCGCCAGCAGCTGCGTCCCGGCCTGTCGGTCACGGCGACGGTCGATACGCGCACCAGTCCCGCCGGAAGGCCCGCCAACGCTGGCGGTGAACCAGGCGCGCGATGAACCGGCGAGCGGAGCTGACGCTGCGCGACTGGCTGGCGGTCGGCGGCGGCATCCTCGGCGCCTTCATGGCGCTGCTCGACATCCAGATCACCAACGCGTCGCTGGCCGACATCGGGCGCGATCGGCGCCTCGCTCGACGAAGGCAGCTGGATCTCGACCGGCTATCTGGTGGCCGAGATCGTCGTCATCCCGCTGACCGGCTGGCTGGCGCGACGTTCGGCCTGCGCCACTATCCTGTCGTCAACTGCGATGCTGTTCGTCGGCTTCTCGATCCTGTGCGGCCATGTCGAACAGCCTGAACGAGATGATCCTGTGCCGCGCCGGCCAGGGCTTTACCGGCGGCGTGTTGATCCCGACCGCGATCACGATCGTGCGCACCCGCCTGCCGCTGTCGAAGCAGCCGATCGGCGTCGCGATGTTCGGCATGACCGCGACCTTCGCGCCGGCGATCGGCCCGACGGTCGGCGGCTGGCTGACCGAGAACTGAGTGGCACTGGATCTTCTACATCAACGTCGTTCCCGGGCGCTGCGCTGATCGCGCTCAGCACACGGGCTCGACCGCGAGAAGCTGCAGCTCGACGGTTGTGGCAGGTCGACTGGCTGGGCATCGTCGCCATGGCGATCGGGCTCGGCTCGATGATCTTCGTGCTCGAGGAAGGCCAGCGCAAGGACTGGTTCGATCGCGCATGATCGGCGGCCTCGATCGTCGCCGTGATCGTCATCGTCGTCTTCCTGATCGCCGAGCTCACGACCGACAAGCCGTTCATCAATCTGCGGCTGTTGGCAATCCGGCCGTCGGCGGATCGGCCATCCTGATGGCGGTGTTCGGCGCCCTGCCTTCGGCACGGTCTACCTGATCCCGGCCTATCTCGCGCAGGTCCAGGGCTACAACGCCCAGCAGATCGGCGAGGTGGTGATGTGGAGCGGCATCCCGCAGCTCTTCCTGCTGCCGCTCATGCCGTTCTGATGCGCAACGATCTGCGCCTGCTGGTCTGCTCGGACTGCTGATGTTCGCGGCAAGCTGCTTCATCAACGTCGACATGTCGCCCGACACGGCGATGGACCAGCTGATCCTGCCGCAGCTCCTGCGCGCGGCCGGCCAGCCGTTTGCGACCATCCCGCTCACCCAGCTCTCGGTCGTCGGCCTGACCCGGCGCGACACCGCTGACTTCGGCGGCCATCACCAGCGTGATGCGCAACCTCGGCGCCTCGGTCGGCATCGCCATGCTGTCGACCGTCGTGCAGTTCCGCGAGCAGGTGCATTTCTCGACCATCGCCGAGGCGCTACCCAGAACAGCCTCAAGGTCCAGGACCGCCTGCAGGCCCTGTCGGCGATGTTCGCCGGGCGCGGCCCCATTCAGCGCATGCCCTGAAGCAGGGTGCCGGCCTGATCGCCCAGCAGGTCCGCCTGAACGCTTCCGTGCAGGCCTATTCCGATGCCTTCTGGATGCTGGGCATCTGCATCCTGGCCAGCCTCGCGACGCTCCTGATCCTGCGCAAGCCGCCCCGGTCGCGAATGCGCGCCCTAGGCGTCGGATGGCATTGACGCGCTGGGCGAATGACCGGCGGCGGGCGGGCATCCGCGTGGGCTATGAGCGGAAAAGTCAGGCCCGTTACGCATGTGTGCCAAACTTTGAATAGCTGGCAGTTGCTACAGCGCCTGATTTAAAAAATCAAGCGGAGGAACCGGTGGGCCCAGGCCTTCTGGCGCCCTTGTGGCGCCGGCAGCCGACCGGAGCGCAGCCGGGGCGCTCCCTAGCGCCACGGGCTCCGCCCAATGATTGCTGGGCGCCCGCGTCCGTCACTGCGGCTCGATCTTCGCGATCTTGACGTAGTCGGCCCACTTGGCGCGCTCGTTGCGGTCCTGCGCGGCGCATTGCGCCAGGTCGAGCTTGTGGGGCGTGAGCGCGAACTCGTCGATCAGGCGCTTGTTGATCGCCTCGGAGAAGACCGCCTCGTTGATCAGCACGTTCAGCCGCTGCTTGATCTCGTCGGGCACGGCCTTGGGCACCGCGATGGCGAGAAAGCCGGTGCTGACGAAGCCGGGAAAGGTCTCGGCGAGCGTCGGCACGTCGGGATAGAGCGGGCTGCGCTCGGGCAGCGAGATCGCAAGCGGCCGCGCCTTGTTCGACACGACCTGGCCGCGCGCCGCGGTGAGGTCGACGAACATGAACTGGATCGCGCCGGCATAGAGATCGTTCCAGGCATTGCCGATCGCCTTGTAGGCGACGCCCTGCCATTCGAGACCGGCCTTCTCGCCCAGCACCGCCGACGGCACCTGCGAGCTCGCGTTGAAGTAGCCGTAGTTGAGCTTGCCGGGATTGGCCTTGGCGTAGGCGATCAGGTCGGCGATCGACCTGTGCGGGCTGTCGGCCGGCACCACCAGGAAGGCGCCGCTCGAGCCGATGATGCCGACGACGGTGAAATCCTTCTCCGGGTCGTAGCCCGGGCTCTTGTACATGTGGACGTTGGCGGCGTTGGTCGAGGTCGTGGCCAGCATCAGGGTGTAGCCGTCGGGTGCGAGGACTTCACCGACAGTACGCCGACGATGCCGTTGGCGCCGGCCTTGTTCTCGACGACGAAGGGCTGGCCGGTCTTGTCCTCCATGTACTTGCCGACCAGCCGCGCGGTGATGTCGCCCGAGCCGCCGGGCGCGAAGGGCACGACGATATGGACGGGCTTGCCGGGCCAGGTTCGGCCAAGGCGTCGCGCAGGCGGAACTGCGGCGAGGAGAGGAGACGCCAATACGGCGCGGCGAGAAAGCGACATGCGAAATGGGGGCATGCGCTGCAGTCTAATGGAAACGCCCCGCATGGACAGCGCACCGGCTGCAGCCCTACCTTGCGCGCATGTCAAAGACAGCCACGTCCAATCCGGCAAGCCGCCCCTGACCGGCGTCCGGGTCGTCGATTTCACCCGCGTGATCGCGGGCCCGCTCGCCTCGCAGATCCTGTCCGACATGGGCGCCGAGGTGATCAAGATCGAGAATCCCGACGGCGGCGACGACACGCGCAAGGGCGCGGGGCCCCGCGCCGGCGGCCCCTCGGGCGAGAGCCACTTCTTCATGACCTACAATCGCGGCAAGAAGAGCGTGGCGCTCGACTTCACCAAGCCCGAAGGCCAGGCGGTCGTGCACAGACTGCTCGAGAAGACCGACGTACTGTTGCAGAATTTCCGTCCCGGCGTGCTGAAGCGCTACGGCCTCGATTATCCGAGCCTCGCGGCCAGATATCCGCGGCTGATCTATCTCTCGATCAGCGCCTATGGCCAGACCGGGCCGCTCTCAGCGACCGGCCGGGCTACGATCCCGTGCTGCAGGGCGAGTCGGGCATGATGAGCGTCAACGGCGAGGCCGATGGCGAGGGCATGAGGCATGCCATCGCCATCGTCGACACCATGACCGGCATCCATTCGGTGGCCGCGATCAATGCCGCACTCTTTGCCCGCACGTCGACAGAAAAGGGCCAGCACATCGATCTCGCGCTCTATGACACCGCGCTCGCGTGCCTCGGCAACATGGGCTCCTACTATCTGATCGGCGGCGACCAGCCCAGGCGCGCCGGCAACGGCCACTTTGCCTCCGCCCCCAACGGCTCGTTCGAGACGGCCAACGGCAAGATCTACATGGCGGTGGCCAACCAGAAACTGTTCGTCGATACCTGCAAGGCGTTGGGCCATCCCGAATGGGCGACCGATCCACGCTTCGCCACCATTGCCGACAGGGTCGCCAACAAGCCGCTGCTGATGAAGATGATGGAGGACGTGCTCGGACCGACACCAAGGAGAACTGGGCGCAGAAGCTCCGCCATCTGCCGGCCGGGCCGATCCGCACCATGAAGGAAGCGCTCGACGAGCCCGAGGTGAAGCGCCGCGGCATGCTCAAGACCTACAAGCACGCCAGGGTGGGGACGTGCCGCTGATCGGCTCGAACTACCGCTTCTCCGACACGCCGGTCGACGATTCGCGCCCGCCGCCGTCGCTCGGCGAGCACACCGACACCGTCCTCGCCGGCATCGCAGGCCTCTCCGGCGACGAGGTGAAGGCGCTGCGGGAGAAGAAGGTCATCGGCTGAGATCGTGCGAGTGCGCCAATTCCGTGGTGAGCTCCTATGAAAGCCACTTCCGCAAAATCGCGTTCGTCTCCTGCGGCTTTTCCATCGTGATCAGATGGCCGCACTGGTCGATCACGATCAGCTCGCTGCCGGGATCGCTTTTGCCATTTCTTCGGACAGAAACAGAGGCGTCGCTGCATCGTCGCGGCCGCAGACAATGATCGTGGGGCACCTGATCTTCGGCAGGTCGGGTCGGCGGTCGACGCGGCCGCAGGCCATCGCTTCCTGCCTGCGATAGATGTCGATCCGATCTCGCCGCACATCGCCATCACCTCGTCGACCAGCGGCTTGTCGGGCAGGCGATAGGCCGGGATGAAGCGCGACATCTGCAGGCCCAGTACCGGTCTCGAAATGGCCCTCGTCGGCCATGCGGATGCGCGCGCGGCGTACCGCCTGGTCGGCGGCGCTCTGCGCGCGCACGCCGGTATCGAGCAGGGCGAGCCGGGTCACGCGCTCGGCCGCGATCTGCATGATCTCGACGGCGATCATGCCGCCCAGCGAGAGGCCGGCGAGCGCGAATTTCTCCGCTGGCGCCTGGGCCAGACCCAGCGCGCCGTGGCGTCCCACGAGTCCCAGATCGCGGGCGGCGCCTGCCGCCAGTCGGGCACGACGATATCGGCCGCGTCCTTCAGCGCCGCCAATTGCGGCGCGTACAGGCGGGGTGAACAGAGCAGGCCCGGGATCAACAGCAGCGGCGTTTTCGCCATGGTGATTTCCTCCACGGCCCGAGCGTAGCGCGCGCTGCGGACCTGCGATACCAATGGCGGCAATGAAGCCCCGAGAAACCGCCTCCACCGGGACGCGCGACCTTCGGCTCGACATGTTCCGGGGCCTGGCGCTGTGGTTCATCTTCCTCGACCACGTGCCGGACAACATCGTGAGCTGGCTCACGGTGCGCAATTACGGCTTCAGCGATGCCACCGAGATCTTCGTCTATATCTCCGGCTACACGGCGGTCATCGCCTACAGCCGCATGATGGCGCGCGAAGGCTGGTTAGGGCTGCCGCGCGAATTTATCGCCGTGTCTGGCAGCTCTACGTCGCGCACATCCTGCTGTTCGTGGCTTTCGTCGCGCAGGTCGCCTGGGTGTCGATCAAGCGCGACACGCCGGCGCTGATCGAGGAGATGCAGCTGCTGGGCCTCGGCCAGGATCCCTATCGCGCGCTGCTCGAGGCGGCGCTGCTCAAATTCCGGCCGGTCAATCTCGACGTGCTGCCGCTCTACATCGTCCTGCTGGCCGTCTTCCCGGTCGTGCTGCCGGCGCTGCTGCGCTGGCCGCGGGCGGTCCTCGTGGTCTCGGTCGGCCCTCTATGCGGCAACGTGCCACTTCGATTGGAACCTGGCGGGCTACCCGGCCGACAAGGTCTGGTTCTTCAATCCGATGGCCTGGCAGGTGGTCTTCTATTCCGGCGCCGTCATGGCGGTGCTGGCGCCACGCCTCGTCTGGATGGACCGATGGCGCTGGCCGGTTTCGGTGGCGGCCTTCCTCTATTTATGCTTCGCGGCCTTTATCGCCTTGTCCTGGCACTACAATTCGCTGGAACGCCTGATCCCGGAAGTGGTCGCCCGGCAAATCTACCCGATCGACAAGACCAACCTCGATATCCTGAGGTTTTTGCACTTCCTGGCGATCGCCTGGTTCGTGCGTCTCGCCATCCCGCCCCACGCCGCCTTCCTGCGTTGGCGGATTGTCGAGCCACTTCGCAGGTGCGGCGAGCACTCGCTGCAGATATTCTGCGTGGGCACCTTCCTTGCATTGAGCGGCGAGATCGTGGATGCCCAATTTGATAGTCGCTCGTGTCCCAGTTTTTCGTCAGCATCGCCGGTATCGCCATCATGACCGCCTTCGCCTACGCCGCGAACTGGTTCAGGGTCGAGACCAACCAACCGGCCAGCTAGATGAATTTTCGCCGTCTCGTCCTCGGAGTCATCATGGCGACCGTCCTGCCGAGCGTGGCCTGCCTTGCCGACGATGCGAAATGCCGCGCCTCGCGGCGGCTGCTCGAATTGGGCAATCCGCTCGAGAGTGCGCGCGTGGCAATCGCCGACAAGAAGGAACTGCGTATCGTCGCGATGGGTTCGTCCTCGACGCCAGGGTACGGCGCCAGTAATCCTGCCTTCGCCTATCCAGCCCAGCTCAAGATGAACCTCGACAAGCTGCTGCCGGGTGTCGGCGTGCACGTCTTCAACAAGGGCGTGGGTGGCGAGGACGCCGAAGAAGAAGTCAAACGCATGAAGGCCGACGTGAACGAGTACAAGGCTCAGATCGTGGTCTGGCAGATCGGCACCAACTCCGCAATCCGCCGTACGCCGCTCGACAAGTTCGCCGAGAAGCTGCGCGCCGGCATCGACATCGGCCGCGCGCTCGGGCCGGAGTTCGTCCTGATGAACCTCCAGTACGTGCCGGCAGTCGTGGCGCTGCCCGACGAGGAGGAATACGCCCGCGTCACGGCCGAGGTCGCCAAGGAAAAGAGCGTCGGCCTGTTCCGGCGCTTCGAGATCATGCGCGCCTGGTACAACGACGGCATGCCCTACGCGCAGTTCGTGACCAACGACGGCCTGCATCTCAACGATTTCGGCCAGAAGTGCGTCGGGCGGCTGCTGTCGCTGTCGATCCTGAACGCGATCAAGCCTCCGCAATTGACGGTCGAGCCAAACCCGGAACTTAGCGCACCGCTCCCGGGAGGAGATCGCCATGAAGCGCCGTTTCGTCGACCTGTCGATCTACCTCGAAAACGACGTCATTTCCGACCCGCCGCCGTTCGGGCCGAAGATCCAGTACCACAAGCACGAAAACACGGCGTCGCAGATCGCAAGCTTCTTCCCTGGCCTCAGGAAGGAAGACCTGCCGGACGGCGCCGGCTGGGCGGTCGAGAACGTCAACCTCTCGACGCACAACGGCACCCATCTCGACGCGCCCTATCATTTCCATCCGACGATGAACAAGGGCGAGCGTGCCATCACCATCGACGAGGTGCCGCTCGAATGGTGCTTCCAGCCCGGCGTGAAGCTCGACTTCCGCGCCATGGCCGATGGCCACGTGATCACCGCGAAGGAGGTCGAGGACGAGCTGAAGCGTATCGGTCACGAGTTGAAGCCGCTCGAGATCGTCGTGGTCAACACGCGCGCCGGTTCGCGGTACGGCAACAGCGACTACGTCAATTCGGGCTGCGGCATGGGCTACGACGCCACCATGTTCCTGCTCGAGCGCGGCATTCGCCTGACCGGTACCGACGCCTGGAGCTGGGACGCGCCATTCTACTTCACCGCCCAGAAGTGGGAGAAGGACCACGATCCCTCGATCATCTGGGAAGGCCACAAGGCCGGTCGCGACATCGGCTACTGCCATATCGAGAAGCTGCACAATCTCGAATCGCTGCCTGGCGACGGCTTCACCATCTCCTGCTTCCCGCACAAGATTCGCGGCGCGAGTGCCGGGTGGACGCGGGCGGTGGCGATCTTCGAGGAATAACTCGCCGGCTTCGAAGAAGTATTGTCCGGCCGCGGCCTTATGATCATTGGGATCAGGTCCATGGGAGCCATCCGTTCAAGCTGGCCAACAATATATCCGATATAAAGCCCGTAATCGGGATTGACCGGACGCGCTACGCTGATGGCAACGTTGCCGTCCCCACAGGAGCGCGATCTGTCCGACGGATAATGCTTGCCGTTTGTACCACTGGGTGGTACATAGGATCAGAATGATCGTGAGCTTTCGGGACGAATGGCTGCGTGCCTTCTTCGTAGACGACGCACGATCCCGGAACATCCCGGCGAACCTCGAAAGCCGGCTGTTCGCAGGTCGCAAATGATCGATGACGCGACGACCGACCAGGATTTGCGCGTACCGCCCAGCAATCACTTCGAAGAGCTGCGCGGCGCTCTGGCGGAATTCCATTCGGTCCGCGTCAATCGGCAATGGCGGCTGATCTTCCGATGGAATGGTACCGCGGCGAAGCTCGGGACTCTGATCTCGACGATCACAGCTATAGATGAGACGAACTGTGCGGATGGTGAGGCAAGTCATGCTGACGACAAAGCGCAAGGCTACGGTCGGCGAGATCCTGGTGGGAGTTCCTGCAGCCGATCGTCACCCAGGGCGGGCTGGCGGCGGCCATGGGTGTGCAGCGCAAGCACGTGAACGAGCTGTGCAACGACCGGCGCAATGTCACGGCGCCCACGGCGCTCATCCTGGCGCGCGTGTTCGGCAACAGCCCGGACTTCTGGCTAAACGTGCAGCGGCGCAGCGATCTGTGGGAGGCGATGCACAGCCCGCGCGAACGCGAGCGGATCAGGCGGGCGAAGCCGCTGCGGATCGCTGCCTGAGTTCCGAAATCGTCGCGAGGCACGCAAACCTCGCGAGGAATCAGGTTCGGTTCAGCAGGACCGGCGTTAGAGCAGATTCCGTCCGACTGGAATCAGTCGGACGGAATATGCCATTAGTCGAAGCGCTACGATCAATCGTTTCCGATCGATTGGAACCGCGTGAGCGGTTCCAATCGATCGGAAGCCACTCTAGCGGTCGATCCTCGCGACTGATGCTTTTTTTTATTTCACGCGATCGGATCGGGCTCGCCGGGCGGAAGGGGCATCTCGAAGACATTGAGCGTCATGGAGACCAGCATGTAGTAGCCGCACACGCCGACCAGGTCGACGACGCCCTGCTCGCCGAAGGCGTCGATGGCGCGCTTGTAGTTGGGCGCCGAGACGCGGTTGGTGGCGAGGTACTCGGTCACGAAGTCGTAGACGATGCGCTCGACGTCGCGCGTGAAGGGCGGCGTCTGGCGCGTGCGCACGGCCTCGACGATGGCAGGCGCGAGGCCCGCTTCCCTGGCCAGCCGCGCATGGGCGTAGAATTCGTACTGCGCCTTGAAGTGCCGGCCGATCAGGCAGATCGCCAGCTCGGAGAGGTCGTTCGGCAGGCTGTTGTTGAAGCGGCAGTATTCACCCAGCTTCTGGGCGCGGTCGGCGAGCCCCGGGCTGCGCAGCCACGGATCGAAGGGGCCGCGCAGGCCGCCGCGCGGACCGGCCACGATCGCGTCGGCCACCTTCTTCTGTTCGGGCGTGAGCTTGGCGAGGTCGAGCGGGGCAAGGCGCGGCATGAAGGCAGTTCCTCCGTTTTGGTCCTTTTAGAGCGGGCAGCCGGCGTCGCCGACGAGGCTCTTGTCGGCGTTGTCGAAGATGGTGTTGATCATTGCCTCGCCTGCCCTGTTGACCATGCCGCCCGTAGTCGAGCACGAGGCCGAGGCGACCCACACCACCTTGCCGGTGTCGATGGCGTAGAGCGTCAAGGACAGGCGCAGGGTCGGCGGCCGCGGCGGCGGCGCAGACCGGTCGTTGCGCAGCACGCTCATATCGCCGAGAAGCGAAGGTCGCGGATTGTCGCCCGGCGCGTTGTAACCCGGCATGTTGGAGGCCGAGCTGTTGTCACCACCGCCGCCCAACAGGTCGAAGTAGGCCACATCCATGCGCATCACGTTGCCGCCGGAGAACCCCACCTCGTTGCCGCGCTTGGCGATGCGTTCCATCACCTTGCCGCGCAGGTGGCGGCCGAGCGCGGTGTCCTGCGTCAGCTGCACGGCGATCTTGGCCTTGGAGATCTGCGCGTAGGCCTTGATCTCCATCTGGCCGATCTGGAGCTGCGGCGGCAGCTGGGCGAAGGCGGTCGGTGCGCCGAGCAGGCAGGAGCCTGCGAGCAGGATGGCAGAGATACGCATTGTGTTTCCTCCGTGGTCTCTCGTTCAGGCCGTGAGCCTGCGCCAGCCCGGCTCGTCGCGATCGAGCACGCGCTTCAGCAATTCGAAATGCAGGATCGACTGCTGGCTCTCGCCGGCCATCTGGCGATTCGTGTGCGCGGCCATCTCGTCGGAGAGGTTGTGCAGCGGACGGCCGGTCTGCATGGCCAGCACCTGCACCATCGCGGCGCGCTCGAGATAGTAGAGATCGTCATAGGCCTGCGCTACCGTCGATCCGCTGACGATGATGCCGTGATTGCGCAGGAACAGGATGTCCTTGCCGCCCATGGCGCGGCACATGCGCTCGCCCTCGTCGTTGCTGAGCGCCACGCCGCCGTAGGCCTCGTCGTAGGCAATGCGGTTCCAGAAGCGCAGCGCGTTCTGCGAGCACATCTCGATGCGGCCGTCCGTGATCGAGGCGAGCGCCGTCGCGTAGGGCATGTGGGTGTGCAGCACCACGGTGGCGGCGGGATTGCCGGCGTGGATGCGCGCGTGGATGTAGAAGGCCGTGGCCTCGACCGGATGCCTGCCTTCGAGAATGTTGCCGTCGCCGTCGGCCATCACGATGTCGGACGGTGTGATCTCCGACCAGTGCAGGCCCTGCGGATTGACCAGGAAGAGGTCGGGCCGACCGGGCACTGCCATGCTGAAATGGTTGCAGACGCCTTCGTTCAGCCCATGCCGCACGGCGGCGCGAAGCGCGGTGGTGAGGTCGACGCGTGCCTGCGTCACGGGGTCGTTGATCGCCATCCCGCGATGATGCTGTCTCGGCCGGGGCCGGGAAAGCGAAATCGCCGCATGACACTAGGCCGGCAATGGCCCACCCGGCGTCTGCCCGCCGGAGATCTCGCGGATCAGCTTGGAGCGCACCGCGCGGCCAAAGTCGTCGAAGTTGGCGGCCACGATCATGAACGAGCCGGGGCCGCCCACGACATTCTCCTCGTAGTACTTGTCGAGCGTCGTGTCGGCGGGGCGGCCGTAATTGGTGCGGTTCATCATCACGGGCAGGCCGTTGATGACGAAGCCCTCGGTCACCAGCCTGTCGCGCACCAGTTCGGCCGGCGGGCCGTCGTTGGTGCGGCCGTCGCCCGAGATGTCGATGATGCGGCGCTTCGACGAAAAGGGGGCGTCCTCGAAGCGCCTGGCCGAGTAGACCAGACCCTGGCCGACGGCGGTCCAGCTCTGCGAGGTGCGCGGCGATTCGGCCAGCTTGCTGGAGAAGGCGCGGGCGCTCTGGGCGCTGTCGATCTGCATCCAGTCGATCACGGTCTGCTGGTAATGGGTGCCGGCCCATTCGACGTAGCAGACGGCGATACACTTGTGCTCGCCCGAGAGGATGGCCTCGATCACGCGCGCGCTGCTCATCGCCTCGATGTAGCCCCGGCGCTGGAGCTCGGCCTCAACCTCGTCGATCGAGCGCGAGACGTCGACGGCCATCACAAGCTGCAGGTCGACCGGAGCCGCCGCCCATGCGGTGGAAACGCCGGCGAGCGCCGCAAGGGATCCTGCAAGTGCGGTGCGTCGTTGCATGTCCGCCTCCTCGGCCGCAGCCCGGCAAGAATAGCGCCACGCACGGATGCCGGACATGAAAACGCCGGGGATTTCCCCGGCGTTCACCATCAAATGAAGGACGAGGACTTACTGGTCGTCGTCGAAACCACGCTTGCGCGGCTCGTAATCGCGCTCGCGCCGCGGCGGGCCGCCTTCGCGACGCCGGGGCGGGCTCTTGTCGCCGGCTGGCGGCTGTTCGAAGGCGCCGGGAGCCGGAGGACCGCCCGAGAAATCGGCACGCCGGTCGCGCATCGGGCCACCGTCACCGCTCGGCGGGGCACCGCGATAGCCACCGCCTCCGCCGCCGCGGTCACCACCACCGCCACCACCGTAGCCGCCGCCACCACCGCCGCGATAGCCACCGCCACCGCCACCACGATCGCCGCCACCACGATCGCCGCCGCCACCACCGCCGTAACCACCGCCACCACCACCGCCGCCGCGATAGCCACCGCCACCACCGCCGCCGCCGTAGGGCGGACGCGGGCCGCGACCACCGCCGCCGCCAAATCCACCACCACCACCACCACCGGGCTGCCGCTCGACGGCCTCACGCACGGCGATCGAACGTCCATCGAGCAGGGCACCGTTCATGGCCTGCATCGCAGCAGCACCCATTTCGTCGGTTTCCATCTCGAGGAAGGCGAAGCCGCGGCTGCGGCCAGTCTCGCGATCCACGATCACTTTCGAAGAGGCGACAGTCCCGAACTGGGAGAAGGCTTCTTGCAGACGCTCGGACGTGACGGAGTAGGGCAGATTGCCCACAAACAATTTACGACTCATTCAAGGCTCTGGGCTGGAGGAATAATTGAGCGGAGTCCGGCGCGCGCTCGCTGGACAGATGCGTCCGAGCGATTCGTAGACCTTTGACGGAGATGACCAAGAAGCTCACGGGAAAGACGTTGACCGGTATCGCGCTCCGCGACCCGTCGGCAACTCATGATGATGCCCGCCGTACAGTGTCGCTATGCCGCACTATATGCGCTGAATCGGTGTCTGAGTCCACAGCGGGCGCCGCACCGGTTAGGATCGACACGGCGAAGTCACACCTGAGAAACGGAAATTGGAGGAGACACCATGATTGTCGACCACCGCACCTACGAACTGCAGCCGGGCCGGCTGCGCGACTTTCTCGCGCTCTATGAAAAGGAAGGCCTGCCAGCGCAGCTGAAGCACCTCGGTAATCTCGTCGGATATTTCAGCACGGAAGTCGGAAACGTGAACGAGATCGTGCATATCTGGGGTTACGCCGATCTTGCCGACCGCACCAAGCGGCGCGCCGCGATGGCCGCCGATCCGGCCTGGCAGGCGTATTTGCAGAAGAGCCGTGAATTCATGAAGACCATGAACAACAAGATATTGGTGCCCACGTCCTTCTCACCCACGAAGTAAGGGAACAGACATGGCCTCCGCTCACCCGCGCCGCTCCGGCGCGCAGGTCCTGATCGACCAGCTACGCATTCACGGTACCGACACGATCTTCGGCGTTCCGGGCGAGAGCTATCTCGCCGCGCTCGATGCGCTCTACGCCCAGCGCAACTCGATCCGCTACGTCATCTGTCGCCAGGAAGGCGGCGCGGCCAACATGGCGGAGGCTTACGGCAAGTTGACGGGCAAGCCCGGCGTCGCTTTTGTGACCCGCGGCCCGGGCGCGACCAATGCCTCGATCGGATTGCATACCGGCCATCAGGATTCGACGCCCATGATCCTGCTGGTTGGCCAGGTCGCCCGCGAGACGACCGACCGCGAGGCGTTCCAGGAGATCGACTACCGCCGCATGTTCGGCCAGATGGCCAAGTGGGTCTGCCAGATCGAGGACGCCAGGCGCATTCCCGAGCTGATCAGCCAGGCCTTCCACACGGCGCTGAACGGCAGGCCTGGCCCGGTCGTGATCGCGCTGCCCGAAGACATGCTGGTCGACGAGGTCGAGGTGGCTGACGCCGGCCCCTACAAGATCGCGCGCGGTGCGCCGTCGAGCGACGACATGGCGGCTTTGCGCGGCCTGCTCGAGAAGGCCGAGCGGCCGATGGTGATCGTGGGTGGCGGCGGCTGGACCGCCCAGGCCTGCGCCGACATGCGCGCTTTCATCGAAGCCAACGACCTGCCGGTCTCAGCCTCGTTCCGCAATCAGGACCTGTTCGACAACCGCCACCCCAATTACGTCGGCGATCTCGGCGTCGGTGTCGGGCCGGCGCTGGGCAAGCGCATCAAGGCCTGCGACCTCATCGTTGCCGTGGGCCCGCGTCTGGGCGAGGCGACGACCGGCGGCTACACGCTGTTCGAGCTGCCGGTGCCAAAGCAGAAGCTGGTGCATGTCCATGCCGGCGCCGAGGAACTCGGCCGCGTCTACCAGGCGACCTTGCCGATCAACAGCGGCATGGCCAACTTCGCCGCTGCGGCCCGCGCGATGAAGCCGGTTTCGGCCGCGAAATGGAAGTCAGGCGTTGCGGCGGCCCACGCCGAGTATCTCGACAACATCAAGCCTGGCCCGCTGCCCGGCGCGGTGAACATGGGCGAGGTCATTGCCTGGCTGAACCAGCGCCTGCCGGACGATGCGATCGTCACGAACGGCGCGGGCAACTATGCCGCGTTCCTGCATCGCTTCTTCCAGTATCGCGGATTCAAGACGCAACTCGCGCCCACCAGCGGCGCCATGGGCTACGGCGTGCCGGCGGCGGTCGCCGCCAAGATCGCCGAGCCCGGCCGCATGGTGGTGTCGCTGGCGGGCGACGGCTGCTTCCTGATGAACGGCCAGGAGTTCGCGACGGCGGTGCAGCACGGCGCCAACATCGTGATCGCCGTCATCGACAACGGCATGTTCGGCACGATCCGCATGCACCAGGAGCGCGAGTATCCAACGCGCGTTCATGGCACCGAGCTCAAGAACCCCGACTTCGCGGCGTACGCGCGCGCCTTCGGCGGACACGGCGAGACGGTCGAGAAGACGGCGGACTTCGGCCCGGCCTTCGAGCGCGCGCTGGCCTCGGGCAAGCCCGCGATCATCCATGTGAAGACCGATCCCGAGGCGTTGACCTCGCGCATCACGCTCACCGGGCTGCGCGAGCAGTCACTGGCGCGGCAAAAACTGACCTGATCCATTGTCATCCTGAGCGCAGCGAAGGATCTCACGACCGCCAGCGCACAGTGGTCGCTCGGTGAGGTCCTTCGCTGACGCTCAGGACGACAGATAGGGAGGTGCTTGCGTCAATCGCTCTTCGCCTTTATAGAAACCGCCACTACCGTGGAATTTGAGCCGACCGGCTTGCGGCCACGTTAATCCTCGCTAAAAGGTCGGAGCTTCGAAAAGCCTCCGACTTCACGGTCGGGGGCTTTTCGTATTGGAGAAGGACATGGACAGCAAGAATTGGCGGCCGCAGACCAAGGCCGTGCGCAGCGGACAGACTCGCAGCAATTTCGACGAGACATCGGAGGCACTTTTCCTGACCTCGGGTTACGTCTACCCGACTGCCGAAGAGGCGGAGAGGACGTTCAAGGGCGAGAGCACGCACTTTCAGTATTCGCGCTTCGGCAATCCGACGGTCGCCATGTTCGAGAACCGTCTCATTGCGATGGAGGGCGCGGAAGCCTGCCGCGCCACCTCGTCCGGCATGTCGGCGGTATTTTTCTCCCTGCTCGCCCTGCTCAAGAGCGGCGACCGCGTCGTGGCGGCGCGCCAGCTGTTCGGCTCGTGCCACTACATCGTGAACGAACTGCTGCCGAAGTACGGCATCAAAGGCGAGTTCGTCGACGGTGGCGATCTTGCGCAATGGGAGAAGGCGCTGGCGACGCCGGCACAGGCCGTGCTGTTCGAATCGCCCAGCAACCCGATGCTCGACATTGTCGACATGAAGGCGGTGTGCGATCTCGCGCACAAGGCCGGCGCCACGGTCGTGGTCGACAATGCCTTTGCGACGCCGATCCTGCAGCGGCCGCTCGAATTCGGCGCCGACGTCGTCGTGCACTCCGCCACCAAGTACATCGATGGCCAGGGCCGCACCCTGGGTGGCGCGGTGCTGGGCTCGAAGTCGTTCGTGATCGACAAGCTCCAGCCGATCATCCGCAACACCGGCCCGTCGCTCAGCCCGTTCAATGCCTGGGTGCTGGTCAAGGGGCTCGAGACGCTTGGCCTGCGCATCGATCGTCACTGTGCCAGCGCGACGAAGGTGGCGGAGGCTCTGTCGAAGAATCCGGCGATCAGCCGCGTGCTCTATCCCGGCCGCAAGGATCATCCGCAGCACGCGCTGGCGGCCAAGCAGATGTCGGCCTTCGGTGGCGTCGTCACCTTCGACGTGAAGGGCGGCAAGGCCGCCTGTTTCGCGGCGTTGAACAAGCTCGGGATCGTCGACATCGCCAACAACCTGGGCGACTCCAAGAGCATGGTCACGCATCCCGCCACGACGACACACATGCGCATCGGCGCGGAGGAGCGGTCCAAGCTCGGCATCAACGACGGCACGGTGCGCATCTCCGTCGGCCTCGAGGATGTGCAGGACATCATCGACGACCTCGAACAGGCGCTCGGCCAGTAGGCGCCGGTGTCTCTCGCCCCCATTTCGCTTTCCGGGCAGCTCTGGAAAGCCAACGGCGATTGGGCAGGCAAAATCCTCGCCCATCGCTTCGTCCAGGGGCTGGGCGACGGATCGCTGCCGCTGGCGAGCTTCAGGAGCTACGTGGCGCAGGACGCCTACTTCCTCGACGCCTTCGCGCGGGCTTACGCCTTCTGTCTGGCGCACGGCACGTCGCGCGACGACCTCTATGGCTTCTCCGAACTCATCGCCGGCGTGCTCGACGAATTGAAGCTGCACAAGAGCTACACCGAACGCCTGCAGATCTCGCTCGACGGAGTCGTTCCGATGCCGTCGACCCGGGCCTATGTCGATTTTCTGCTGGGCATCGCCCGGCGCGGCGAACTCGGCGAGACGATCGCCGGCATGACACCCTGCATGCGGCTCTACGCTTTCCTGGGACAGGCGCTCGCAGCCAAGGCCGTGGCGCCGGCCTATGCCGACTGGGTGAAAACCTATGCCGATCCGGGCTTCGAGGCGCTGGCCGTGCGGCTCGAAGGCCTGCTCGACCTGCATGCCCGGGACACGCCATCGGTGCGCGCCAACTATCGCCGCGCGATGGAACTGGAGTACGGCTTCTTCGACGCCCATCTCTAAAGTCTTTCTTCCGACACTTGAGTGCAGACTGTCATCCCGCGACAGCAGTTAAGGGTCCCTCGCTTCGCTCGGGATGACAATTTTGCTTTGGGTCGGTGCGTGCGCCACAGCAAGGGTGTCATCCCGAGCGTAGCGAGGGACCTTTGCGCGACAGCAGTTAAGGGTCCTTCCGTTCGCTCGGGATGACACCGGTTCCTGAACGAGGCGTCTCGCTGCTAGAGAGCGGCGAACTTCTCCATCGAGCGTTCGAGTGCGCCGCGCAGATCGGCCGTGAGCTTCGGTCCCATGGCGTCGCGCACTTCGCGCTCGGCCGCGGCCCACAGCGGCAGGGCGCGCTTGAACAGCGCGCGACCAGCCGCCGTCGCTGCGAGTTCATGACGGCGCCTGTCGCCGGACGGCGCACGCTCGACCAGGCCGTCGGCGAGCAGCGGCTTCAGGTTGCGCGTCAAGGTCGTGCGGTCCGTCGCCAGCAGTTCGGAGAGCCGGCCGATCGCGACCGGGCCTTCCGCTGCGACGAAGCCCAACAGCGAGAACTGCGAGATTTTCAGGCCGGTCGGGCCGAGATGCTGGCTGTAGATCTGCGTCACCCGCCGGGCTGCGCCGCGCAGGCGGAAGCAGGTGCATTCGACGGGCGACAGGCGGAGCGGCGCGGAGGACATGGCGCAAGCATAGCCGAATAGTGTATATGCACGCAAATGACCGTGGAGACCATGAAGATGAAGGAACCCGCCGCCGGCTACGGCGTGACGCCGCTCGAGCAGGCCCGCTCCGTGGACGGCCTCACCCTGATGACCGGCATCATGGAAGGACGCTTCCCGGCTCCGCCGATCGCCCGGGCGCTGGGCTTCTGGATGACGAAGGTCGAGCAAGGCCATGTCGCCTTCGACTACCAGCCCGTATTCGACCATTACAATCCGCTGGGCAGCGTGCACGGCGGCATCGCCGCGACCCTGCTCGATTCGGTGATGGGCTGCTGCATCCACACGACGCTGAAAGCAGGGTCCGGATTCACTACGCTGGAGATCAAGATCAACTACGTACGCGCCATGACCGACAAGACCGGTCCGGTCCGGGCCGAGGGCAAGATCATCAACGTGGGCTCGCGGATCGCCACCTCGGAAGGCCGCCTCGTCGACGGCTCGGGCAAGCTGCTGGCGCACGGCACCACGACCTGCCTGATCTTCCCGATCTGACTGCGCTCGACAAAGTCGTCACCGGCGATTCAATTCGTCGTGAGATCGTCGAGGCGATCGTGGGCGATTGCCGCAGCGCTGGCTCGCCATCGACTTCGCCGCCGATCCAAGATGGTTCTGGACGGGCTTTACCTTTTGGCCGGAAAGTCCCATCTGAAAGAATTCGAGGGAACGGCCGTTCATGTATACCGCCACAACCCGTGCCATATGCGTCACGGTGCAACCGCAATATCTGCCCGATCGCTCGGAGCCGGCGAAGTCCCACTATGTCTGGAGCTATAAAGTCCGGATCGAAAACAAGGGCGATACCGCCGTGCAGTTGCGCAGCCGCCACTGGAAGATCACCGACGGGCTGGGCCGCTCCCAGGACGTGAAGGGCCCCGGAGTCGTCGGCGAAACGCCGAGGCTGCGCCCGGGCGAGGTGTTCGAGTACAGTTCGGGCACGCAGCTGTCGACGTCTTCCGGCTTCATGGGCGGCACGTATCAGATGGTGAGCGAGTCGGGCGAGAATTTCGATATCGAGATTCCGACCTTCTCGCTCGACACGCCCGGAGGATCGCGACAGCTTAACTAGCCGGCTCGCCCCCTTGGTGCGGGCGCAGGTGGAGGACACGATGAACAAGATGCTGAAGAAGAGCGACGTCGTCTCCCTGGCGACCGGCGTAGAGCGGCCGTCGCGCGAGGAAGCGGAGGCGGCGGTGCGCACCCTGATCCGCTGGGCCGGCGACAATCCCGACCGCGAGGGCCTGGTCGGCACGCCCGATCGGGTCGTGCGTTCCTACGAGGAGTTCTTCGCCGGCTACGACGAGGATCCGCGCGAGACGCTGCGGCGGACCTTCGAGGAGGTCGAGGGCTACGACGAGGTCGTGGTGCTGCGCGACATCCGCCTCGAATCCTATTGCGAGCATCACATGGTGCCGATCATCGGCAAGGTTCATATCGGCTACCTGCCCGACAAGCGCGTCGTCGGCATCAGCAAGCTGGCGCGGGTCGTCAATTCCTACGCCAAGCGCCTGCAGATCCAGGAGAAGCTGACGGCCCAGATCGCCAACACGTTGCAGGAAGTGCTGCAGCCGCGCGGCGTCGCCGTCGTGATCGAGGCGGCGCACCAGTGCATGACCACCCGCGGCGTGCACAAATCGGACGTCGCCATGGTGACCAGTCGCATGCTGGGTGCCTTCCGCGACAACGGGGAGACGCGACGCGAGTTTCTGACCATGATAGGTCGTTCATCCGTTTGAGTTTTTAAGGACATCATGGCCGGAGAAATCGTCGATCCCGTCGAAATGCTGCGACGCCTGATCGCGTTCGACACCACCTCGCGCAATTCCAACCTCGCCCTGATCGGCTATGTTCAGGACTATCTGAAGGGTCACGGCATCGCCTCGAAGCTGGTGCCGAGCGAGGACGGCAAGAAGGCGAACATGTTCGCCACCGTCGGCCCAGACGTCGCGGGCGGCGTCGTCCTGTCGGGCCATACCGATGTGGTGCCGGTCGACGGCCAGCCGTGGGACACCGACCCGTGGACGCTGACCCTCAAGGACGACGGCAAGTATTACGGACGTGGCACCTGCGACATGAAGGCGTTCTACGCCATTGCGCTCGCCATGATCCCCGCCTTCCGGAAGGCCAGGCTGAAGAAGCCGATCCACTTCGCCCTGTCGTACGACGAGGAAGTGGGCTGCATCGGCGCCCATTCGCTGGCCGCCGCGATGGCCAGGGAAGTGCCCAAGCCGCGCGCGATCATCATCGGCGAGCCCACGATGATGACGGTCGTGCATGCCCACAAGGGCGCGCAGATGTACGTCACCAAATTCACCGGCTTCGAGGCGCACTCCTCGATGACGCATCTCGGCGTCAGCGCGATCCACTTCGCTGGCGAATTCGTGCACCATCTGAACACGATCCAGGATCGGCTCGACAAGGAGTTTCCGCCGACCAGCGAGTTCACGCCGCCGATGCCGACCTTCAATGTCGGCACGATCGTCGGCGGCACCGCGGGCAACATCCTGGCGCGCGAGTGCGAGGTGCTGTGGGGCTATCGCGAACTGCCGGACCGTCCGCTCGCCGCGCTGGGTGACGAAGCACTGAAGTGGCTGAAGGACGAGTTGCTGCCGAAGATGAAGGCCAGGCATCCGTCGGCCAGCATCGAGACCGTCGTGCGCTCCTCGACCGTGGGCTTCTCGCCCGAAGGCAACGAGGACGCCAAGGCACTGGCCGCCAACTGGTCGGGCTCGAACACTGTCGGCAGCGTGGTCTACGGCACCGAGGCGGGCATCTTCCGCAAGACGCTGGGCGTGCCGACGGTCGTGTGCGGTCCGGGCGATATCGCCCAGGCGCACCAGCCCAACGAGTTCCTCCTCGCCAGCCAGGTCGACGCCTGCATCGGCTTCATGAACCGCATGGTCGAGTGGGCCGCGCGCGACTGAACAGGCGACTGATCGCCGTCGACTGGGGCACCAGTTCGTTGCGCGGTGCCTTGCTCGACGATACGGGCCGGGTGCTCGCCGAGAAGAGCGCGCCGCTCGGCATTCTGAACGTGCCCGGCGGCGACTTCGCCGGGACCTTCGCCGCTCACTTCTCCGAATGGATGGACGAGACGGGCAGCCTCTGCCTGATCTCCGGCATGGCCGGCAGCCGCCAGGGCTGGCAGGAGGCGCCGTACGTGCCGTGTCCGGCCGGGCTCGGAGATCTCGGGCAGCACCTGCACTGGATCGAGCCGGATCGCATCGCCATCGTTCCCGGTCTCACGGTGGAACAGGGCGGCGTACCCGACGTGATGCGCGGCGAGGAAGTCCAGATCTTCGGCGCCGTCCGGCTGGCCGGCATCGCCGATGGCCTGTTCGTGCTGCCCGGCACGCACAACAAATGGGTGACGGTGCGCGCCGGCCGCGTCACCGGCTTTCGCACCTATATGACGGGCGAGATCTATGGCTTGCTCAGCCGGCACTCGATCCTGTCGCGCACGACGACCGCCGATGCCGCGCTCGACGAGGCCGCGTTCCGCCGGGGCCTGCAGCGCGCCACGGGTGGCGAGGGCGTGCTGCATACGCTGTTCGGCGCCCGGGCGCTCGCTCTGTTCGATCGTCTGTCGCCCGCCGCCTCGGCCAGCTATCTCTCGGGTCTGCTGATCGGCGAGGAGATGCGGACACAGCCCCTCGAGAATGGACAGAAGGTCGTCCTGATCGGCGCGCCCGCGCTCACCGCGCGCTATGCCCTGGCGCTATCGTCGAGCGGCGTACAGACCCATACGCTCGGTGCCGAGGCCACATGGACCGGCCTGCACGCGCTTCGCGGGACGATCTATTTGCGATAGTCGCAACTATTGTCTTGACTATACTTGCGATTTATGCAATATACATTAAATGATCCGATCGCTTATCGACCAGACGCGCTGTGAAGATGTCGACGACGCGAAAGCGCGACCGCGATCTGCTCGCGAGATTCGCGAGATTCGCGAGTTTCGCGAGGAATCGCGCGAAAGCCTGCAGGGCCTGCGTTTCAAGGCAATCCTCGCGAGGACCTGTATTTTCAGCCGGGCGCTCCTCATGAGGCTCATGAGTCTCATGAGGAATCCCCTAAAAGCCCGCAGGACCGGCGCTTCAGGCAATTCCTCATGAGCAGCCGTTTTTTTGAAAGACCTCCGCTCCCGTTTAATTGCCGTTTGTTTAACGGGAGCGGCGCTTCCCGTACCTCACGCCGCCGAGGCGTAGATCCTGTCGAGATCGCTGTCGTCGTAGGCGTATTCGGTCGAGCAGAATTCGCATTTCACCGCGACGCGGCCCGACGTGTCGCGCAAATCGTCGAGTTCCTCGCGCTTGATGCCGCGCAGGACGCGGTCGACCCTGTCGCGGCTGCAGCGGCAGCGTGCGCTGAGCGGCCGGCGTCCGAACTGGCGCGGCTTCTCCTGGTGGAACAGGCGATAGAGCAGGGCGGCGTCGGGCAGCGCGGGATCGAGCATCTCGCCCTCGGTCGCGGAGGCCATCAGGACCACCGCCTTGCGCCAGTCGTCCTCGCGCTGCTCGGCATCGACGTCGATGCGGCCGGCGTCGAATTCGGGCATCTGCTGCACCATCAGCGCCGCAGCCCGCCAATGCGTGTTGCCGTTCGTCGCGATGCGCCTGGCCGCGATCTTGATGCCGGTCGGCAGCTGTTCGGACTGGCGGAAATAGGTGTGGGCGCAGTCGGCGAGAGTCGGACCCTCGAGCGGCACGATACCCTGGTAGCGCTGGGTGTGGCGGCCCTGGTCGACGGTGAAGGCGAGCCGGCCGTTGCCGAACAGTTTCGGCACGTAGCCTTCGGGCACGTCGGTGTTGCCGGCTCCCCCCTTTTGCGGACCGAGGGCCACCGCGAGCTTCCACGAATCGAACTGGGCATAGCCGCGGATCGCGCCGTCGGTGGTGAGGTCGGTGACGAGCAGGCGAATGGGGCCATCGCCCGAAATCTGCAGGGTGAAGATGCCGTCGTATTTCAGCGAGGTCGCCAGGCACGCGCACAATACCATCGCCTCGGCGAGCGGCCGTGCCACGGCCAGCGGATAGCCGTGGCGCTCGATGACCGCATCGAGCGCGGGACCGAGGCGGACCAGCCTGCCGCGTACGCCCAGCGTATCGAGTTGAAAAGGCAGGACGTGGTCGGCGTCGGGTGCATCGGTGCCCCCCGACACCGCGCTCACGATAGGCACCAGGCGAGGATGCTCTTCTGCGCGTGCAGGCGGTTCTCGGCCTCGTCGAACACGACCGACTGCGGGCCGTCGATCACCTCCGCCGTGACCTCCTCGCCGCGGTGCGCGGGCAGGCAGTGCATGAAGATCGCGTCGGGTTTGGCCACCTTCATCAGGCGCTGGTCGACCTGGTATCCGCGCAGCAGGTTGTGGCGCCGCGTGGCGCCGGCACTCTGCGGATCCTCGTCGCCCATCGACACCCAGGTATCGGTGACGACGCAGTCGGCATTGCGCACGATCGCCTCGGGATCGTGGCCGATGGTGATGCGGCCCTTCGACTTCTCGGCCCACTGCAGCACGTCTTTCGGCGGCTCGAGCTCGGTCGGGCAGGCCACGCGCAGCTCGAAATCGAACTGCACCGCGGCATGGATCCACGACGTCGCCATGTTGTTGCCGTCGCCCGACCAGGCGACCGACCGGCCCTTGATGGAGCCGCGATGCTCCTCATAGGTCATGACGTCGGCCATGAGCTGGCAGGGATGGGTCTTGTCGGTGAGGCCGTTGATCACGGGCACGGTGGCGTAGCGCGCCATCTCGAGGAGCTTCTCCTCGACGGTCGTGCGCATCATGATGATGTCGACGTAGCGGCTGAGAACGCGCGCGGTGTCGGCGATGGTCTCGCCGCGGCCGAGTTGCGTGTCGCCGCGGCCCAGCATGATCGTCTGGCCGCCGAGCTCGCGCATTCCGACCTCGAACGACACGCGGGTGCGGGTCGAGGGCTTCTCGAAGATCATCGCGAGCGTCTTGCCGGCGAGCGGCTTGTCGTGGCCGCCGTTCGCCCGCGCCTTCTTCATCGCCTTGCCGCTGTCGAGGATCTGGCGAAGCGTCCCGGGATCGACCTGATCGAGGTCGAGGAAATGTTTCGGCGTCGCCACGACTGCTTACTCGGCAGCCTTGGCGGACTCGAATGCAAGTGCTGCCTTCCCGAGGATGGCGATGCCCTCGTCGAGCGTGGCCTTGTCGGCGATCAGCGCCGGGAAGATGCGGATCACGTTCTCGCCGGCCGGCGGGACCAGCATCCCGAGCGACTGCAGCATGTTCACCATGTCGCCGGCGGGAACCTCGCAGCGCACGCCCTGCAGGAAACCGGTGCCGCGCTGCTCCGCGTAGACCTTGGGGTGCTTCCTGATCAGCTTCTCGAGCTCGCCCTTCAGGTATTCGCCCTTGGTGCGCACGTCATCGATGAAGCCCGGCTTCAGGATGACGTCGAGCACGGCGTTGGCGACTCCCGTGGCCAGCGGATTGCCGCCATAGGTCGAGCCATGCGTGCCCGGCACCATGCCGACCGCCGCCTTCTCGGTCGCCATGAAGGCGCCGATCGGGAAGCCGCCGCCCATGCCCTTGGCGATCGCCGCGACATCGGGCTTCACGCCCGACCAGTCGTAACCCCACATCTTGCCGGTACGGCCGAAGCCGGTGTGGATCTCGTCGTAGAACAGCAGCAGGCCGAACTCGTCGCAGATCGCGCGCAGGTCCTTCAGGAACTGGGTGGTCGTGGCGCGGATGCCGCCTTCGCCCTGGATCGGCTCGACCAGGATGCCCGCGGTCTCGTCGTCCACCATGTCGCGCACGACGTTGGTGTTGTTGAGCGGCGCGTGCGTGTAGCCGGGCGCGGGCGGCCCGAAGCCTTCAAGGTACTTCTCGTTGCCGGTGGCGGCGAGCGCGTTCAGCAGCCGGCCATGGAACGCCGCCTGGAAGCAGATGATCTTGTAGCGCTTGGGCTTGCCGTTCATGAACTGATACTTGCGGATCAGCTTGATGCCGCCCTCGATCGCCTCGGCGCCCGAATTGCAGAAGAACATCGTGTCGGCGAACGAATTCTCGACCAGCCGCTGGGCCAGCTTCTCGCCGTTGCCGACCCGGAACAGGTTCGAGGTGTGCCAGAGCTTGCTGCCCTGCTCGGTCAGCGCCTTGACCAGGGCAGGATGGCAGTGGCCCAGCGCGTTCACGGCGATGCCGGAGGTAAAGTCGAGGTAACGTCGGCCGTCCGTTGCGTAGAGATAGTTGCCCTCTCCGCGTTCGAACACGACGTCCTTGCGACCGTACGTCGGCATCACAGCCGTAATCACGATAGACCTCCTCCAGAAAGTAAAAAGCCCCCGCCGGACCGGCGTTTCCGGTCGGGAAACACAGATTTTGGCGAGGGGGCGGCACTATCGGACCGGGGTCCGGGTGTGTCAACTTGGCCCAAGGACGCGTTGGAGACGCAGGGGTTCGCCTTGAGAGGGAGGAACCCCTCTGCTGGTGCGGCTTCCGATAGCCTGGGGCCGCGCATGCAGTTCCAGGCTATCGGAAGCGCATTGGTCGAAGTGACTCGACTGCCGACATTTTGCGTCCGACTGGTTCCAGTCGGACGCAAAATGTTCTAGGAGACCGGCCTCTCCCATGCCCCCATTTCCCACCCGCAACACCCGGCTTGCCCATCGCCGCGCCGCCTTCCGCTCGGTGCCGGAAATGTTGAACTATGCCGCGCAGGGCGAGACCGGGGTCACCTTCTATAATGCCAAGGGCGAGATCCGCGCGGGCCTGAGTTGGCACGACGTGCGCGAGCGGGCTCATGTCGTGGCCCGCAAGCTGATCGGTGCGGGCTTCGCCCCGGGCGAGCGTATCCTGATCACCGCCGACACCTGGCCGGGATTCTTCGACGTCTTCTTCGGCGCGCAGTATGCCGGCCTGCTGCCGGTGCCGGTCTCGATCCCGGTCGGCATCGGCGGCAAAGAGGCCTATCTCGACCAGCTGCGCCGCCAGCTCGCCGCTTCGGGGGCGGTTGCGGCGATCGGTATCGATGAGCTCACCGACTTCGTTGCCGACGCGGCGAAGGAATTTCCATCCGTCCGACTGCAGGGCGGGACCGAAGTGATCGACGCGCTGCCGGAGAAGCCTGTCGACCTGCGCCCGCTCGGCCCGGCCGACGATTGCTACATCCAGTTCTCGTCGGGCAGCACGCGCCATCCGCACGGCGTGCGCATCGTCCAGCGCGCGCTGATGGCGAACGCCGAGGCGATGACCGGGCCGGGAGGCCTCGACCTCGTGCCCGGCGACCGCGCCGTCAGCTGGCTGCCGCTCTATCACGACATGGGATTGGTCGGCTTCCTGCTGGCCCCTCTCGCCGCCCAGTGCTCGATCGACTATCTGACGCCGCGCGACTTCGCCCGCAGGCCGATGCAATGGCTCAACCTGATCTCGCGCAATCGTGCAACGGTGGCCTACAGCCCGAGCTTCGGATACGACCTCGCCACCCGCCGCGGCGGCAACCAGATCCCCGCCGATCTCGATCTCAGCTGCTGGCGCCACGCCGGCATCGGCGGCGACATGGTGCGTGCCGATGTGCTCGCGCGCTTTGCAGAGACATTCACGCCGAAAGGCTTCGATCCCAGGATCTTCATCCCGAGCTACGGCATGGCCGAGGTTTGCCTCGCCATCACCTTCGGTCCGGACCACGGCGGCGTGCGCACCGACACGATCGATCGCGGCATCCTTGCGTCGGAGCAGCGCGCCCAGCCTGCCGCCGATCCCGACGATCCGGTGCACGCGCGCCGCTTCGTGCTGTGCGGGCGGGTCGTGCCGGGCCATCGCCTGGAAGTGCGCGACCCTGCGGGCAAGGTATTGGCCGACCGGCTGGTCGGGCGGATCTTCGTGAGCGGCCCCAGCATCATGCCGGGATATTTCGACGACGCCGAGGCCACCCGCGAGGTCCTGTCGGCCGACGGCTGGCTCGACACCGGCGACCTCGGCTACATGCTGGCCGGCGACGTCGTCGTCACCGGCCGCGCCAAGGACCTGATCATCGTCAACGGGCGCAATATCTGGCCGCAGGACATCGAGTGGACGATCGAGGCCAAACGCATCGTCAAGACCGACGATTGCGCGGCCTTCTCGGTCGACGACGGCGACGGCGAGCGTGTCGTCGTGGCGGTGCTGGCGCGGGTCGCCCCCGAGAACAGGGCCGACCTGGCGCGCGACGTGGCAGGCGCGGTTCGCGAGGCGATCGCCGTCGATTGTGAAGTGGTGCTGGTGCCGCCGTCGATGGGATTGCCCACGACCTCCTCGGGCAAGCTCTCGCGGGCGCGTACGAAGGCCAATTACCTCGCCGGCCTGTACACGTCCGAGGCCACTTCCTCCAAGCCCGCCGCGGCCTGAACCGTCCATGCTCGTCGCGGTCACCGGCGCCTCGGGATTCGTCGGACCGCATCTCGTCGCCGCCCTGGCGCGCCGCGGCTGGAAGCTGCGGCTTCTGCTGCGCCGCTGGTCGCCGCTGCCGTCGCTGGCCGGCGTCGCGGCGGAGATCGTCTGGGGCGATCTCGACGATGCCGCCGCCCTGCGCCGTCTTGTCGATGGCGCCGACGCTGTCGTCCATGCCGCCGGCCTGATCAAGGCGCGAGAGGCGTCCGACTTCATGGCCGTCAACCGCGACGGCACCGCCCGCCTTGCAGCACTCGCCCCGCAGGCGAAATTCCTGCTCCTGTCGTCGCTGGCGGCGCGCGAGCCCCGGCTCTCCCCCTACGGCGCCAGCAAGCGGGCGGCCGAGGAGGCGCTTGCCCGCCGGTCCGGCCCCTGGCTCGCCGTGCGGGCACCCGCGGTGTACGGTCCGGGCGACCGCGAGACCTTGAGCTACTTCCGGGCAGCCGCGCACGGCATGGCGCCGGAACCGATGGCAAGCAGGGCGCGCCTGTCCCTGATCCATGTCGCCGATCTGGCCGAGGCGCTGGCGCTCGCCCTCGCCGCGCCGCTGCCGGCGGCGACCCCCTCGCCGGTGTACGAAATCGACGATGGGCGGGCGGGTGGCTACGACTATGGCGACATGGCCCGCGCGGCGGGGGCCGCCCTCGGGCGGCGGCTGGTTCGGCTACCGGTGCCCCGGCCGGCCATGGTGGCGGTCGCCGGGCTGAACGCTCTCGCGCAGTCACTGGGGGGAGGCACCGCGATCCTGACCCGGGGCAAGGTTGCCGAGATATTTCACAGCGATTGGGTGGCCCGCGACCGCCGGTTGGCCGACGCCACAGGGTTTCGGGCGCGTTACGACCTGCGAACCGGCTTCGACGACGCTGTGCGGTGGTACCGGGCGCGCGGATGGCTTCCGAAACTCTGAAACAGTGCGTAACAATTTGTTATTTCACAAGGAATCGGGTTTTTGGCACATACGTCACGTCAATTGCCCCCGAAGGGAGCCCCCCGTGTTGCGTGAAGCCACCAATTCGATCGTCGAGAACGACGACATGTCCGACACCTTGATGACCGTCGACCGCGGTGCGGTTACGCGCGTCGAAGTCATGGGCGAAATCTGCCATCACCTCGCTCCCTTCCAGATCGGCGAGAAGCCGATTACCGGCGCGACCGTGATCACCAAGGACCTGGCCGTCAATTCGCTGGCCGTCATGGACATGGTCATGGAGATCGAGGACCGGTTCGACGTGTCCATTCCGATGAACCTCGTGGCCGAGATCTACACCGTCGACGAACTGGCCGACACTGTCCTGAAGCTGCGCGCCCGGCGCTAGACGCCATGGGCCTGCTGGACCGCCACGCCGGGCTGGTCGATCTCTACCGCGAAGTTCGCGCGAGCGGCGCCGACCCTTTCCAGATCCGGATGGAGCGGGTGCTGTCGCCCACCGAGGCGATCATCAACGGCAGGAAGACCCTGCTGGTCGGCACGAACAATTATTTCGGGCTGACCTTCGATCCATCGTGCATGGAAGCCGCCATCGCGGCGATCCGCGCCGAGGGCACCGGCACGACCGGCTCGCGCATCGCCAACGGCAGCTACTCCGAGCACGTGGCGCTCGAGGAAGAGATCGCGGCGTTCTACGGCAAGAAGCACTGCATGGTCTTCACGACAGGCTACCAGGCCAACCTCGGCATCATCTCGAACCTGGTGGCCGCCGAAGACTTCCTGCTGATCGATGCCGACAGCCACGCTTCGATCTACGACGCCTGCAAGCAGACGCAGGCCGAGGTCGTGCGCTTCAAGCACAACGATCCGGCGAGCCTCGACGCCCGCCTGCGCCGTCTCGGCGACAAGCCGGGCAACCGGCTGGTGGTGCTGGAAGGAATTTACTCGATGCTGGGCGATTCGGCACCGCTCAAGGAATTCGTCGAAGTCTGCAAGAAATACAAAGCCTACGTGCTGATCGACGAGGCCCATTCGCTGGGTGCGCTCGGTGAGCATGGCCGGGGCCTGTGCGAAAAAGAGGGCGTGCTGGACGACTGCCATTACATCGTCGGCACCTTCTCCAAGACGCTGGGGGCGATCGGCGGTTACTGCGTCTCCAACGATCCCGACTTCGACGTGCTGCGCGTCACCACGCGCTCCTACATGTTCACGGCGTCGCTGCCGCCCTCGATCGTGGCCTCTGTCCGCCAGGCGCTGAAGGTCGTGATTGCCCATCCCGAGTTGCGGACGCGCCTCTGGGGCAATGTCCATACGCTCTACGAAGGCCTCAAGGCCCAAGGCTTCACGCTCGGACCGGAACACGGTCCGGTCGTCGGCGTCCATCTGCCCGACAAGATGATGGCGATCGGCTTCTGGCGCGCCCTGCTCGATGCCGGCGTCTACGTGAACGTCGCCATTCCGCCAGCCACACCCAACGGCGTGTCGCTGCTGCGCTGCTCGGTGTCGGCCGCGCACACCAAGGAGCAGCTCGATCTCATGATCGAGGTGATGACCGGCATCGGCCGCCAGATGGGCGTGATTTCCGCCGCGCATCCGGTGCGCGTCGCCGGGGGCAAGCACTAAACTTCTCGCCGGCATGTTCACCCTGGCGCATCTCTCCGACCCGCATCTGCCGATGCCGCAGGCGCGCCCGGTACAGCTTCTCGGCAAACGCGCCACGGGCTACTTCAACTGGTGGCGCCATCGCGTTCGCATTCACGTTCCCGAGGCGCTGGCCGGCATCGTCGCCGACATCAAGCTGCAGAAGCCCGATCACATCGCCCTGACCGGCGATCTGGTGAACGTGTCGCTGCCCCAGGAATTCCGCCGCGCCGCGGACTGGCTGGCGGCGTTCGACGGGCCGGAGCGGATCACCGTCATTCCGGGCAACCACGACGCCTACGTCCGCGTCGCCTGGAAAGAGACGATGGGCCTGTGGGGCGCCTATATCGCCGGCGACGGCGCGGCGCCTGCCGAGAGTTCCAACGTCTTCCCGACGCTACGCCGCCGCGGCGAGATCGCACTCATCGGCCTGTCGAGCGGGGTTCCGAAGCCGCCGTTGTTGGCCACCGGCACCCTGGGCGGGACGCAGATCGCGCGGACCGAGAAACTGCTGGCCGACCTCGGCCGCGAGGGGCTCTGCCGGGTGGTGCTGATCCATCACCCGCCGCTCGCAGCACGAATCGCGATGGAAGCATCTGACCGACACGGCCGAATTCCAGGCGATGATCCGCCGGGTCGGCTGCGAGCTGGTCCTGCACGGCCACAATCACCGCAGCGAGACCGCCCGCATCGAAGGGCCCCGGGGATCCATCCCGGTGATCGGCGTTGCATCGGCGTCGGCGGCGCCCGGCAGCAAATATGGACGGGCGCGCTATCATCTGATTCATATCGACCGGGGCCGCGACGGGTGGGATCTCCGCGTCGAGCTGCGGGCATTGAACGCAGCGTTCGACGGTTGCGAGCCTGACGGGGAACTGGTTTTTCACAGCCCGGCGGCTCATTGAGGGTGTCATGGCTTCTTCCGATATCGTCGTTACGCAGGTCGAGAGCAAATCCGACCTCAAGGCCTTCATCGATCTGCCCAAACGGCTGTTTGCCGGCCAGCCGGGCTATACCGCCCATCTCAATACCGAGCGCCAGGAAGCCTATTCGCCCAAGAAGAATCCGCTGTTCCAGCATGTCGAGGTCCAGTTCTTCCTGGCACGCCGCGCCGGCAAGGTCGTAGGGCGCATTTCCGCCCAGATCGACCGCGCCTCTCTCGAGCGCTACGCCGACAGCACCGGCCATTTCGGCTCGATCGTCGCCGAAGACGATCCCGCGATCTTCCAGGCCCTGTTCAAGGAGGCCGAAGCCTGGCTGCGCGCCCGCGGCATGATCCGGGCGACCGGCCCGTTCAGCCTGTCGGTCAACGAGGAGGTCGGCCTGCTGATCTGGGGCTTCGAGAGCCGCTCGATCCTGCTGGTGCCGTGGGATCCACCCTATGCCGGCCCGCGGGTCGAAGCCTGCGGCTACAAGAAGATCAAGGACGTCTTCTGCTACGACTACGACGTCCAGAACGCGCCCGAGACGATCGGCCGGAAGCTGCTGGGCCGGGCGGGGATGGCCGACCGGGTCAAGGTCCGCACTCTCAACATGAAGATGTTCGACGCCGAGGTCCGTACCCTGGTCGGCGTGTTCAACGACGCCTGGAGCGACAACTGGGGCTTCGTGCCCTTCACCCAGGCCGAGATCGACCATGCCGGCAAGGCGTTCGGGCCCGTCATCATTCCCGAACTGGTCGTCTTCATCGACGTCGACGACGAGACCGTGGCCTTCATCGTGGCGCTGGCCAATCTCAACGAGGCGATCGCGGGCTTCAACGGCTCGCTGAACCCGATCAACCTCGTGAAGCTGCTGTGGCGACTCAAGGTCATGGGCACCGAGAGCATGCGGGTGCCGCTGATGGGCGTGAAGAAGAAGTTCCGCAACCATCCGCTGATGGGCGCCGGCCTCGCCATGATGGCGATCGACGTGCTGCGCGAGAACGGCAAGCGGCTGGGCAAGAAGACGGCCGAGCTGGGCTGGATCCTCGAGGACAACAAGGCAACCAACAACATCATCCGCTCGGTCGGCGGGGTGCACTACAAGACCCATCGCATCTACGAAAAGGCGCTGGTGTGAGCGGGGCGTCTTGAGGGAGCCGCCGCCCGGCGCCGCTCCACATCCTTCGGCCCTTGCACCGCTCGCCAACCGGGCATTCCTCGGTCTGTGGGTCGCCAACCTGCTGTCGAACGTCGGCGGCTGGATGCAGAGCACCGGAGCGGCCTGGGAAATGACCGGCCTCACCACCGACCCGGTCTTCGTGGCGGCGTTGGCCGCCGCCGGCACCCTGCCGATGTTCCTGTTCTGCTTTTTCGCCGGCATCCTGGCCGACCGGTTCGACCGCCGACGCTACATCATCGGCTGCCAGTTCTGGATGATGGCCGTGGCGGCGACCCTGGCGGTGATGGCCTTCACCGGCAACCTTACGGCCTGGAACCTGGTGGCGCTGAGCTTCTGCATGGGCCTCGGCAATGCCATGAACGCTCCGGCCTGGCACGCGGTGGTTCCGGAGATCGTCTCCGGACCGCTGCTGAGGCCGGCCATCGCGCTCAATTCGGCGGGCTTCAACCTCGCCCGGACCATCGGGCCGGTGATCGGCCAGATCCTGCTGGGCCTGGTCGGCGTCTTCCTGCTCTTCGCCATCAACACCTTCACTTATATCGGCGTCATCCTGGCGATGCGCAGCTGGCAGAGGTCGGCAGAGGCCAAGGCTTCCCAGCGCCGCGAGGGCTTCCTGGAAGCCGCGCGGACCGGCATCTCCTTCGTGAGGGGCTCTGCCGAGCTGAAAGCGGTGTTCGGCCGCGGCCTCTGCTTCTTCGTGCCCGGCATTGCGCTCGGGACCCTGCTGCCGGTGATCGGCCGCTTCGAGCTCGGGCTCGACGAGCTCCATTTCGGCCTCCTCTACGCCGTGTTCGGCGTGGGCGCGGTGAGCGGTGCGATGTCGATGCCGATCGTCAACCGCCTGCTGGGCGCCAATCGTGCAAATATCTGGGCGATGGGGATCCATGCCGTGGCGACCCTGGTCGCCGCCCTGGTCATGAAGCCGCTGGTGTTCGGCCTCTGTATCGCCATTTCCGGCGCCTGCTGGATGACCGTGATCGCCAACAACGGCACGGCGGTCCAGATGATCCTCCCCAACTTCATGCGGGCGCGTGGCATGGCGGTACACCAGATGGTGTTTTTCGGCGCCATGGTCGCGGGCTCGCTGCTGTGGGGGAAGATTGCCAATGTATCGAATGTACGGATGGCGCTGATCGCCTCGGCGATCTCGCTCGTGCCGCTCACCGTGCTCGCCGCGTCGATCCGGCTGCCCGGCTCGTCGACGCCGCGTGCCGTGACGGAAGTGTGTTCTCGGGAACACACTCGACACAAGACCCCCAGAAATTTTCCCGACGGGGAAGAATCTTCTTGTAACCGCGTACATTAGTTGTAGATACCAAACCTTAAGACGCCCAACGCACGTGCCGCTGGCCCATTGTGGTTACGCAACGACGGAAAGTGTTCTTTTTGGCAGTGCCGGTTTCGAGCCGGGTCCGGGAAGGAGCTTCTGATGATTGCTTACCGCGCGGGGCGCCTTCCCCGCTATCGTGTCAATTGCCCGGTCGTTTCTGGACCGGGCCTCGTTCGATCTTCCGCTCAAGCGGATCATCTCTCCGTCGAGTATCGGCTGACGCACGCTGCCTTCGGGCACCGTACGTCGCTTACTCACACCTTCGAACAATTTGACGTTTAGACGGGGAACCCCCCAGCGATGACCGAGCGTATTTTCCGTTATCTCCGCGAGCAGCAGCCCGAGACGCCGTGCCTGGTGATCGATCTCGATGTGGTCGAGCACAACTTCCGCCGCATGCGCGAGCTGCTGCCGACCGCCCACATCTTCTACGCCGTGAAGGCGAACCCGGCCGCACAGGTGTTGGCTCGTCTAGCCACGGCCGGTTCCAAGTTCGACACGGCCAGCCGCGGCGAGATCGAGCTCGTGCAGGCCGCCGGCGTGGCGGTCGACCGCATCTCCTTCGGCAACACCATCAAGAAGGAAAAGGACATCGCCTGGGCCTACCAGCAGGGCGTGCGCCTGTTCGCCTTCGACAGCGAGGCGGAGCTGCAGAAGCTCGTCCGCGTGGCGCCGGGTGCGCGGGTGTTCTGCCGCGTGCTGGTCGATTGCGGCGGCGCCGAGTGGCCGCTCAGCAAGAAGTTCGGCTGCGCGCCGGAGATGGCCAAGGATCTCCTGCGCAAGGCCAAGCAGTGGGGCATGGATCCCTACGGCATCTCCTTCCATGTCGGCAGCCAGCAGACCGACCTCGAGCAGTGGGACAAGGCCCTGGGCCAGGTCTCGCAGATGTTCTTCGCGCTCGCCGAAGAGGGCGTCGATCTGCGCATGGTCAACCTGGGCGGCGGCTTCCCCGCGCGCTATCGCGCCGAGGTCAGCAGCATCGAGGCCTACTGCGAGGCGGTCGGCCGCGCGCTGGTGCGCCACTTCGGCAACCGCATGCCGGAGGTGATCATCGAGCCGGGCCGCTCCATGGTGGGCGACGCGGGCGTGATCCAGAGCGAAGTGGTCCTGGTGTCCCGCAAGGCCGCCAACGACCGCAAGCGCTGGGTCTATCTCGACATCGGCAAGTTCTCGGGCCTCGCCGAGACGATGGACGAGAGCATCAAGTACCGCCTGCGCACGAGCCGCGACGGCACGCGCGTCGGCCCGGTCGTGCTGGCCGGCCCGACCTGCGATTCGGCCGACATCCTCTACGAAAAGACCGAGTACAAGTTGCCGCTGTCGCTGAAGCCCGGCGACAAGGTCGAGATCATGTCGACCGGCGCCTACACGACGACCTATTCGTCGGTCGCCTTCAACGGCTTCGCGCCGCTCAAGGCGATCTGCATCTAGTCTCCGCGTTACATCGGAGTGACGGGACGGGGCCTTGAGAAAGGCCCCGTTGCCGTTTATCGACCATTCGATTGAAATGAACGGGGGCGCTGAAATGGCGAAGAAGACTCGCGCGCAACAAGAAGTACCTCGATTTCAAGGGCCGCATGGTCATGGTGGGCTTCGGCTCGATCGGCCAGGGCGTGCTGCCGCTGATCCTTCGCCATATCGGCATCAAGCCCCGCCAGATCACCATCATCGCCGACGAAATGCGTGGCGGCGAGGACGAGGCCAGGCGCTTCGGCGTCGAGTTCATCGAGAAGCGCCTGACCGAGTCCAACGTACCGCTCGATCCTGGCCGACCGGCTGGGCAAGGGCGACTTCCTGGTCAATCTCTCGGTCGAGGTCGCCTCGACGGCGCTGGTCGAGCTCTGCCAGGAGAAGGGCGTGCTCTATATCGACACCTGCATCGAGCCGTGGCCGGGCGGCTATACCGATCCCAACCTGTCGGTCTCGCGCCGCTCGAACTATGCGTTGCGCGACACCATGCTGAAGCTGAAGCCGCGCTACAGCGGCGGCTCGACGGCGGTGGTCGCGCACGGCGCCAACCCGGGCCTGGTCTCGCACTTCACCAAGCAGGCGCTGATGAACATCGCGCGCGACACCGGCGTGAAGACGGCGGCGCCGACGACGCGCGAGGGCTGGGGCAGGCTCGCCCAGCGCCTGGGCATCAAGGTGATCCATATCGCCGAGCGCGACACGCAGGTCTCGCCCGGTCCCGAAGGAAGTGGGCGAGTTCGTCAACACCTGGTCGATCGACGGCTTCGTCTCCGAAGGCGGCCAGCCCGCCGAGATGGGCTGGGGCACGCACGAGAAGGCGCTGCCGCCCGACGGCAAGCCGCCACACCTTCGGCTGCGACGCCGCGATCTACCTCAACCGGCCGGGCCTGCTGACGCAGGTGCGCACCTGGACGCCGCTCGAGGGCCCGTTCCACGGCTTCATCATCACGCACAACGAGTCGATCTCGATGGCCGACTACTTCACCGTGCGTGACGGCAAGAAAGTCACCTACCGGCCGACGGTGCATTACGCCTATCACCCGTGCGACCAGGCGATCATGTCGATGCACGAGATCGCCGGGAAGAACCTGAAGCAGCAGAAGCGCCAGCGGCTGATCGTCGAAGAGGTCACCTCGGGCCGCGACGAGCTGGGCGTGCTGCTGATGGGTCACAAGAAGGGCGCCTACTGGTACGGCTCGCAGATCGACATCCACGAGGCGCGCAAGCTCGTGCCCTACAACAACGCGACCTCGATCCAGGTCGTGGCGCCGGTGCTCTCGGGCATCATCTGGGCGCTCGAGAATCCGGACCGCGGGCATCGTCGAAGCCGACGAGATGGACTTCGCGCGCAACCTCGAGATCTGCATGCCCTATCTTGGCCCGGTGGTCGGCAAGTACAGCGACTGGACGCCGTTGCAGGGCCGCGGCGAACTCTTCCCCGAAGATCTCGACAAGTCCGATCCCTGGCAGTTCAAGAACTTCCGCGTGGTCTGAAGTTTTCGCAGATGAATGAGCAGTTGATAACATCGGTCGCCGTCGCGCTCTTGCCCGCGAATGCACCATTCTGGGGATCAAAGGAGGATCAGACAGACCACAAGCCCGCGCTTGCCGGCACATCGCTCACCGCTGCAATCCGCCCGGCAGGCGCCGATCCGTAACGCGGTTCGGCTGGCCCAGGCCCCAACAATATCCAGGGGTGCATCGCCTACGATTTCGCCCTGAGCCGTGTCATACGTTCACGCTGACCGGCGGCAGGCTGAGGTGAAATCGGCGGTGGTATCGATGACAAGATGAAGCTGGTACGGCGAACGTCACGAAACGGTGTTCAGCTGTCGGGCGTGCGACGGACGTGGTGCGATCGTCGTCGACACAAGACGCTCACGGTCACGAAAAAATCGCGGCGAAATGGTTGGCGGTGGCTGAATAGGCGACGAGCTCTGACGACGTAGAGAAAGAAGCCCTCGTCATTCTCGACAGTACGTGGAAGGCAGAGGGTGGCGGCCCGGGCCACGAAAGCGAGGGGTTTGGTGCTCATATCGCCGGGGGGGGGGGGGAGAAGAAAAGTGGGAGCGGGAAGCGGGGGGAGAAGGGGAAAGTGAACTAATGATGGTGACGCCGAGCTACGCGTTCGAGAGCAGTGCTGGGCGCGTTCGGGTCGGGACGACGCCTCGCCAATCAACCGCAGTTCGACAGTCTCGGCGCGTCCGTCGCAGCCCTCGGGCGCAGGCTGTCAGGAACATGGAGCGGCAACGTCGAGACGGGGTTCGACGACGCCTCCGCGACGCTGAAAGGGAGCCGCGGGCGTCACAACTTACATGACCTACGCAGGGCCAACATCGCCAGGGGCCTAGATGTGAACCGCAGGAGAGTCGGGCTCGGGCGTTGGGACTCGACGGCGGCGCGGTCTACACACTTCGACGATGGCCTTACAGCGGGCGAATATCTCTACCGCCTCGGTGGGAAAGTATATCGACGGCTAAATCCGCGATAGGCTCTACGACCCGCTCTACAACGGAGACCTCGGCGCACCGGACCGGTTACGACTTTGCCATCGTCACTCTCGACCGCCCGGTGAAACAATGTTGGCCAGGCCCCGGCCCTCAGCGCCGACAAGTCACGCGTAGGGCAGCGGATCGTTATGATCGGATATGGCAGCCGGGGCCGCGCGTCGGCCAGCGCCCCGACTATCACGAGGGAGACCGGGTCGGATAAGGCGGAGCCGGCTGAAAATACGATCGATGATGTGGAGCAGCCAGGAGAAGAAAGGGTCCTGATCCGGGCCTGATCCCGTTCGCAGAGGAGTTGCCGCGATCCCGTACCTCAACCGCTTCCTCGATCCGCCGAGAGCCTCGCCGAGATCCTGTTCGGGCTGATCATGGTGCTCACCTGCACCTGGGCGCCGGCCTTCTCGCGACTGTCGACCGCGAGACCTTGCGCACGACGCTGATTGCGGCCTGGGCTGCAACGTCGCCTGGGGGATCATCGACGCCGCACTCTATGTCATGGGAAAGGCCTTCGTCCGCAGCCGCAACCGCAGTCTCGTGCACGCGATCCAGCTCAGCGCCCGACGATAACGCCGGTTCCGCGTGATGCGGGATGCCGACGGTTTGGCCGCACGTGCGGCGCGAGAACCGGGAGCACACGCAGCCTTGAGGGAATATTGGGCTCCGGCGAGGGCAGCGGCGCTGGTCAACGCGGACGACTTGCATGGCGCAGTCGCCGTGTACGTGCTGGTGGTGGCATCGGCGCTGCCGTCGGCGGTGCCATTCTTCCTGATCGACGATCCGCAACTGGCGCTTCGCGTCGCAACACCGGAGGTGGCGATGTTGGTCATCATCGGCGTGAATTGGGCGCGCTCGAACGGTGCGAACGGCTGGCGCACGGGCCTGGTCATGATGCTGGCCGGCGTTCTCCTGGTGGGCATCGCGGTCGTGCTCGGCGGTTGACGAAGCGGCAACCCGGTCATGGCGCTGCTAGGCTGACGCGCCCGCTGTGGGAGGACGGCAGCGGCGGTCGAACTCGAGGCTCATCGGCGGCAGCTCCGATCAACCCGTCGGCGTTGGTGGGCTAGCGGAGGTCACCGTTATGAAGTTGAACCGCCTTGTGGATGTCCTGCTCGCCATGGTCATTCTGGTAGCATGCACGTCTGCAAAGACTCCCGGGTGCGGATGGTCGATATGCTACCCACGACAGGGGAGCGTCGAACCGGGAAGGTGGACACGGCTTGCCTGTAACGCCATATCAGCCACGCTGACTCGGCCCGGCGCCCGGCATGACGAAGCGATCCAGGCCTGGCGGGCCTTCAGGCCACGGTGACGATCGTGAAGTTCAGGGCTTGCTGTTGCTTGTAGGGATCCGGCAACTCCACCTTCGCCGCAGTAAACTCCACGGTCGGCATGGGCATTGCGACGTCAGCGCGGCTGGTCAGCCCGGCACGCTCACAATCACGCCGGCCTGTCGCTAGACAGGCAGGGATCGACCGTTGGCTCGGTCTAGGTCGGCAGCCCGAATCCCGCTACACTTTCAGGCCGCCAGTTGATGGAAGGGAGCAAGTCGATGACTGTGCAGACCAAAGGCCGAATCCGTCACATCGCCCTCAGCGTCAAGGATCCGTGGGAGACCGCCGAATTCTACAAGCAGGCTGTCGGCCTGCAGGAAGTCATGGAGCTCGACGGCCCGCTCGCCGAGGGCGTGTTCCTGAGCGACGGCGTGGTCAACCTCGCCATCCTTCATTTCAAGAGTGACGAGGCCTCGCAGGGCACCGGCGTGGACTTCGTCGGCATCCACCATATCGGCTTCTGGGTCGACGACGTCGTCGAGCAGGGCAAGATCGCGCGCAACACCGGCGCGACCTGGATCATGGGCGACCCAACAATCCGCACGGCTATGAGGTCAAGCACACCGACCTCAACGGCATCATCTTCGATATCGCCGCGCACGGCTGGGTCGGTTCGCAGAAGAACCCGGGCGCGGAAGACAATATCGTGCGTCCCAATCCGCAGCGGCGGCTGGCGAAGTTCGACGAGCGGCGCGCCCGGGCCCAAGCGAAGATCGCCTCGATCGGCGAGAGGGGTCGCTGCGGCCGCCGAGTGACGCTTCGGCCGAGCACCCGGTCGCTTCTTTAGAAGGCGCAGTCTGCGCGCGTGGCCGGCTGGATGGGATCGGCCGGCATGTCGAGACGGCAGTGGTAGTCGAATGCGGCGCGGTACGGCGCGGCAATGCGCGCTTTTGCCTGGATCGGAAGCACGAAACGGGTGCCGCGTCGTTCGATCTGCTGCCGGCCATAGGCGAGATCGCTGCCATCGGGAAAATAGGCGGTGAAGAGCGAGTGGCCTGCCGACGAGGTGAACTCGACGGTCAGGATGGCGCTGTCGACGCATTCGAAGCGTGGACCGTTGCGCAGGACACCGGTCTCTGTGGTCTTCCCCGTAGGCCCGGAGATCGTCCAGCGCGAACTAGAGGACGTCCGCGTCAACTCGGCCTTCAGGACGCCACAGGTCAACACCGTTGCAGCCGGTGTGGTTGCAGCCTGGCCATACGCCTGCCCGGTGAAGGCCGCCGTCAGAAGCAGCAGCAAGCTTGTTTTGTTCATTCAAGTGCCCGTCCATTGAAGCCGGGGCATTCGATAGGCTAGCAATGAGGCTGAATGACGCCCATCGACCGACGTCCGCCCGGCGGCCGCCCTTGCCGATCCTCACCTCGCTCCGCTTCTTTGCCGCGGCCGAAGTCGTGATCTTCCACTTCGGGCGCATGACGGATGTCGACCTCGTCACCTAGTACTTCGGTAACGATCTCACCTCGTTTCCCGGTAAGCTTTCTCCAGATCGCGACGGCTGCCGGGCATGAGGCGGTCACATTCTTCTTCGTGCTCTCGGGCTTCATCCTGACTTACGTCTATGCGGGTCGGATCAGGCGTCAGGGATTTACCGGCAGCCAGATCGGACTTCTGGTGGGCGCGGTTCGCGCGACATTGCGCCGACTTTCTACCTGGGCCTGCTCGTCTCGCTTCCCTTCCTTCTCTACAGCGTCTTCGTCGTCCATTCGCTCGCCTTGTCGAAGCTGATCGCCAGCCTCGTGCTGGCCCCGAGCTTTCTCCAGGCCTGGTGGCCGCCAGCCGTGTACCTCTGGAACTTTCCCGCCTGGTCGCTGTCGGTGGAATTCCTGTTCTACGCGCTGTTTCCGTTGCTGGCGGCCGCAGCGACCCGCCTGGCCCGCGGCGACTGCTGTTCCTGGCGCTCGGCTTCGTCGTGGCGATGGCGTTCGTGCGCGATGCATTGCTCTCGACCTACGCGGCGGCCCCTGATGCCTCGCATACACTTCGCGATCTACTTTCCGGTCCTGTCGCTGCCGCAATTCATCCTCGGCATCGCGCTCGCCCGCCTGTTCCTCTATGGTCCGAGACTTCGGCTCGCACGTACAAGGCGATTGCGCTGGCAGGACTGGTGGCCGTGATCGTGGCCTTCGGCTGGCAGTCGGATCTGCCGCACTGGCTGGCCTGGGCCCGGACGGAAACCGGGACCGTGGGCATCCTGTTCGGGCGATCATCTTCGGCGCGGCCGGGTTGGCCGGGACGTTCAGGCTGCTGGCCTCGCCGGCGCTGGTGTTCCTGGGCGATGCCAGCTACTCGATGTACATCCTGCACATCCCCATCAGCCTATGGTGGAAATGGGTGTCGACCAAGGCGCTGGGATTGTCGCTGCCGCCGTTGCTCAATTTCACGGTGATGGTGACGCTCGTCATCGCGCATTGCGGCGCTGAACCAGGCCTATCTCGAGCCGCCGTTGCGGCGCTGGCTGTTGCGGCGTCGGACCAGGATCGCGCCGTTGGCGAGCGCCAGCAGCAGCAAGCGGTTCGATGGAATAGCGGATGCGGTCGGTTTCGGTGCCGTTGATGAAATTCGGCAGCACCAGGAACAGCGCGACCACCAGCAGCGGAAAGACCCAGTCCGCCCATGCGCCGGCGCCCGCGCAGGTAACCGGCGCCTTCGACAAGCTCCGCGGACGACGATGAAGATCGTGCCGGTCAGCACCAGTGCACAGAGCGGCAGGGATGCCGACAGGAAGCGGCTGGCGAGGAGTGCCAACCCGTATCGTGGCTCCGGTCGGGCGAGAAGGCGCGATCGGGCTCGAACATCAGAAGCCGGTCCCAGGCGGCGCCGTACGCCGTCAAGGCCGGGCCCGGCCTGGCATAGCTCCAGGAAGGCGTGCCGAAGAACGTCATGAAACTCGAGGCGACCCGGCCGGGCATAGAAAGCGGGATAGAGAGCCAAGCCGTGAACGGCATCGCTCGCCAAGCTCGCTCGAGTAGCGGACGATAGCGATATTGTTGAAGTTCTCTTCGCCATTGGCCTTCCTCACGGCGCACAGGGCGGCGGCAGGCCGCTCTCCCGCCGACGCATCCTTTGGCCGTGGGCAGCCAGCCGGCCCAGAAATTGGCGGCATCGAACGCGAGCGCCGCCGCCGGCGAGAATTCGCCGCGCTGCGAGGTCGGCCACGAAAATCGTCCGCCACTGCCGGGAACGCGCCGGCGTCGCCGGCCCGCAGCGGCAAGGTCATGGTCGACGTGTTCAGGCCCTGCCAGGAGCTGGAGCGAGAAGACACCGAACTCCTTCAGGTTCTTGGCATAGAGCGCCGTCACTACGGCCAGTCGCCGCGACCACGACCAGAAGCGGCGGGCGCTCGCGCCGGGAGGCGCGCGCCGGCCGATGCACCAGACTGCCAGCAGGGTGAAGGCGACCCAGACGAGGTGGAACATCGACCGCAATAGCGCGAGTGCGACCAGGCAGCCGCAAAGCCTGCAAAGGCGCCAAGGCGACGGCCGGAAACCAGGTCGCGGCGAAGAACATCGCGCAGAGAACCAGCGTCGCCTCGATGTGCGCGTAATGGAACATGTTCTCGTAGATCAGGACCTGCGGCAGGACATTCCGAACCCGCCGCGCCCATGGCAGCCGCAATGGCGCCGTAGCCGAAACGGCGCAGGAAAAAGTGGAAGATCACCGCCATCGCGACCGACGACAGGAGATAGATCGCTGCAGAAACAGTGGCCCCGCGCCCGCCGGCAACTGCAGCGATGGGCGAACAGGGCGTTGAACAGCGGCGGCTGCCCATGCAGGAAATAGAGCGACTGGACGGGAGCGGCACGCAGCACGTCGGAATCGAGCAGCTGCCATAGCCTGTCGGAAATCTCGAAGCTCACGCCGTAGTGCGCGGCCAGTACGACGCGGACCACGAGCAGGAACGCAATCGCCACCCAGAGCGGCCGTTCCAGGATGTCTACGCGAAAGAGGACGGGCTTGTCGCGGTCAGAGCGGTCACCTTCTACGCCGCATCGATGCAAACGCGCGCCGCTGATCGTCACGCCGCGTCCGGATCGAGGCCCTTCGACCGCAGCACCGCCGCCGCGGCCGGGGACTGCAGGAAGCCGATGAGTTTCCCGGCCGCTTCGGCTTGCCGCTCGCGACGTCGATGCCCGCGGCAAACACCGTGACCATGTTGAGATCACCCGGCAGCTGCCCGATCACCTCGATCCCGGCAATGTGCAGCAGTTCCGGCTTCTGCTGGATCGCCAGTTCGGCCTGCCAGTCAGCAACAGCGCGCCGGAGAAGCCGCCCGGCGGCGGATAGGTGTTCTTGGCGTTGACCTCGCGGGCGATGCCCAGCCGCTCGAGCAGCTGGGCGAAGTACACGCCACTGGCGCCACCGGCCGCCGGGTCGGTGTAGGAGATCGATTTCACCGCGAGCAGGGTCTGCTTCAGCGCTTCGGGCGTCGAGATGTCGGGCTTCGGCGCGCCCGCTTTGACCGCAAGGGAGACCGGCGAGCCGGCCAGCTTCACCGCCGTTGCCGGCGCGATCCGGCCTTCCTTGACCATGGTCTCGATGCCGGCGCGATTGAGGATCATCACGTCGCCCCTCTCGCCCGCCTGCAACCGGCGGACCAGCATCGGCGCCGTTGCCCAGGAGAAGACCAGGGTGCAGCCGCTTGCCGCCTCGAGTTGCGGCAGCATCTGCTCGACGGCGCCCTGCATGCCGATCGTGCAATAGACCTTCATTTCGTTCATGTGCGTGGGTCCCTACACAGGCAGGAGGTCGAGGGTGGATTTCTGGACGCTCGCGACGAACAGGCCGCGGCCCACGCCGACCATCCTGAAATGGAGGTCGGGAAAATCGCGCTGCCATTGGCGGGCGATCTCGGCCTCGCCATCGCGTCCTGCGTCGTCGAGGACCAGCACGCCGTTCTCGCCGAGGTGTTTGCGCAACTCATAGAGCGCGGGCAGGCGGGCGAGGCGGTCGCCCTTCCAGGCCGGCGGCCCGTCGACGATCACGAGGTCGAAGAGGGCCCCGGCACCGACGCCGGAGAGGTCGTACCACGGTGCCGTGCGGCCGCCCGCCGTGATGTCGCGAACGGCGCCACGCGGACCTCGGCAAAGGCCGAGAGTCCTTCGCGTTCCAGGGTCGCCGCGGTCTGCGCCGCCCAGCGGGCATCGTCGTCGAGCGACAGCACCGCGCCGGCGCCGGCCCGCCGGAACGCATGGGCGATCAGCAGGGTCGACAGGCCCGAACCCAAGTTCCAGGACACGGCGCACGCCCAGCGCAGCGATGAGCTGCTGGATCTGGGTCAGGGTCTCGGGGGTGATCGAGTGTTCGGTCCAGTAGGTCGGGATGCCACCTGCGGTCGCGGCGATGCCGATCGCACTGCGAAGATGCGTCGTCTGGCTCTCCGTGCGCGTCACGGCCTGGCGATGCCAACGCCGGCCGAAAGCGACAACGATGCCGGTGCCGCAGCCGACCACAACGACAAGGTAGAGGCCCACGGACACGCCCAGGGCGGCGAGAAGAAGGCTTGGAACGATCGCGGCAATGGCGGCCAGCAGCCCGATCTGGAGGTCGCGTTTCATGCTCTTGTCTTCGGTCGGGTCATCGTCCGGCAGTGTTCACCGCTTCGCCACAAAACGAAAGGCGATAAACAGGGCAAGGATCGCGGTCCCGGCAAGGTTCACGGGCACGCCGCCGACATAGAGCCAGAGCGCCAAATAGGCCGATGACAGTATCAGCGTGATCGCCGTCACCCGCGCGCCGAAAGCGGTGAATTCGTTGAACGAGATGCGCTTGCCGTCCTTTTCGGCGAGGCCCGTCACCGCCACGTTTGCCGAGGCGCCGATCAGGGTGCCGTTGCCGCCGAGGCAGGTGCCGAGCGCCAGCGCCCACCACAGGATCTCGCCCTCGGGGCCGGGGTTCATGCGGCCGAGCAGGGTCGCCACGAGGGGAATGGTGACCGCGGCGTAGGGGATGTTGTTGATGAAGGCCGACAGGATGCCGGAAACCCAGAGAAGGAGCAGGGCCGCCACCAGCAAGGTCGCGCGTGGCGACAAGGCGAGGCCGGCGGAAATGCGGTCGATCGTCCAGCCCAGCGCCTGGGCCAGCGAATCGATCAGGCCGGTCTCCACCGAGGCGCCGACCAGCACGAACAGGAAGAGAAAGAAGGCGAGCGTCGGCCACTCGACTTCCTTCTCCAGGATGTCGAGCACGCCATGCTGGCGCTCTTCCGGCTGTCGGCCGGTGCTCCTTGAGATAGTAGTAATCCTGCGCCAGCAGGATGATGGCGACACCGATCACTGCCGGCACCGATACGGGCATGCCGGTGAAGGTATAGGTGGCGAATCCCACCAGGATCAGCGCCGAGACCCAGAGCGTGACCTTGAGCAACGGCACGTTCGTCAGGGCGGCGCCCGTCGGTGCGGCGACGGCGGGATGGTCACGGTCGGCTTCGCCGCCGATGTCGTGCGGGTAGTAGCGCCGGCTGTACCAGACCAGCGCCACCATCATGAAGCTGCAGGGGATCGTGAGGTTGTAGATGAAGTCCATGAAGGTGAGGTGCGCGCGCGGATCGGTGCCGATCAGCACGTTCGGCGGATCGCCGATCAGGGTCGCCGTGCCGCCGATGTTGGCCGCCATCACCATCGGCAGGAAGAAGGCGGCGCCGTTGATCCTGAGCCGCCGCGCCATTTCCGACGCCATCGGATAGGCGAAGATCACCGTGGTGACGTTGTCGAGCAAGGCCGACAGGATACCGGTGAACCAGATGATCAGCTCGGCGGACCGGCTCGGATTGCCGCGCGAGCGCTCGAGCAGGCGATCGACCGCCCAGGGAAAGACGTTGGTCGTCTTCAGCACGCCGACCAGCGCCATCATCGCGAACAGCAGCAGGATGACGTTGAGGTCGACGGCCTGCTTGGATGCCTCGAACGAGATCAGCCGGAACGGCGTGAGATAGGAAATCGCCCAGGTGAGTGCCACCGCGCCGATCGGAATCAGCACCCGATGCACGCGGTCGGCGGCCAGCAGGGCGAAGACGCCCACCAGGATCGCCGCGACCAGCCCCTGGCTTGCCGCGTCATGGGTCGAGGCGAAACCCTGCATCAGGCGAGGTAGGTCGCCGATACGCCGCCATCGACGATCAGCGTGTGGCCGTTGACATAACCGGCGGCGGGCGATGCGAGGAAGATGGCTGCGCCGGCGATCTCCGCGGGGCTCGGCCCAGCGCTTGGCGGGGCAGCGGTCGCGGTGATGCTCGCCCACCGGCGAGGCGATCATCCGCGGGTTGGTCTCGGTGGCGAAGAAGCCGGGCGACAGGGCGTTGGACGTCACGCCGGTCGCGCCGAACTCGGCGGCGAGCGAGCGCGCCAGCGATGTCAGGCCGCTTTTCGCCGTGACATAGGACGAGGCGTTGGGAATGGCGAGATCGGCCACGATCGAGGTCACCATGATCAGCCGGCCCCAGTTGCGTTCGAGCATGCCGGGCACGACCAGCTTTATCAGGGCATGCGCCGGCGACCAGGTCGACGTCGATCAGGCGGGCGAAGGCCTCGTGGCTCGATCTCGAGGAACGGCCGCCGGTCGCGCTCGCCGACATTGTGGATCAGGATGTCGATGGCGCGGCGCGCGGGCATCGCCTGGCCGCCATCGCCGCGCGGTCGGCCATGTCGAAGGCGAGCGGCATCGGCCGTGCTCCGGCCTGCGCTAGTTCGTCGACGCCGGGCTTCCAGCCGCGTCGGCCGACCGGCCATGCAGCAGGACCCGGGCGCCGGCTTCGGCCAGGCCCCTGCGCCATCTCCCAGCCCAGGCCGCGCGCCGAGCCCGTGACCAGCGCGGTGCGGCCATCGAGCCGGAACTGGTCGGGAAAAGTCGACATGGGCGGGGTCATTCGTCTATTGCGGCAGTCCGAATTAGCTTTGGATTGGCGAATGCTGCAACTGCCGCAAAGTGATCGGTCATCGCGGCGCGATGGCCTACGCGCCCGAGAACACGCTGGCATCGTTCCGCGAGGCGCGCCGGCGCGGCGCGAGCGTGGGTCGAAATCGACGTCAAGCTGACGGCCGACGGCGTGCCGATCGTGATGCACGACGATTCGCTGAAGCGCACCATGGGCGTCGATCGCCTGGTCGCCGGGACACCGCGCGCCGAACTGCCGGCCGGCGTGCCGACCTTCGAGCAGGCGATCGCCTGCTTCGTCGAGCTGGGGCTGGGCTGCAATGTCGAGATCAAGCCGTGCGAGGGTCGCGAGGCGGAGACGGCGAGGGTCACGGTCGAGACGCTGCGCCGCTGCTGGCCGGCCGCGTTGCCGGCGCCGCTGCTGTCGAGCTTCAAGGACGAGTCGCTCGCGGCCGCGCGACCAGGCCGCGCCGGAATTCGCCCGGGCGATGCTGATCGGCGAGATCGGCGACGACTGGCGGACGCGGGCCGAGGCGGTGGCGGCGGCGGGCATCAACACCAACGGCACAGAAGCTGACCGCGCCGCGCGCGGTCGAGATCCGCAAGGCGGGCTACACGCTCAGCGTCTACACGATCAACGATCGGCGACGTGGCCCGCGCGCTGGTCGGCATGGGCGTGGACTGCGTCATCACCGACGCGCCCGACGTGATCCTGCAGCGCGCTCGGGCTAGTTCGACGGGACAGGACCCTTGCGCTCGCTGCAGACCGCAGCGATGTCTTCGGCACGAGATCCCAGGCGCTCACCCAGGATGCGGCAGGCGAGCTGCGAGGCAGGTGCAGGGGCCAGGCCCACGGTCATCCTGGGGTCGTAGAGCGTGTGGATCAGATTCTTGTCGAGCGGCGACAGGCTGCGTTGCGCCTTCTGGACATAGCTCAGCACGCTCAGGGCGGCGTGCGGATGGGAGAGAAAGCCGAAGGCGTGCATCGACTCGTGCACCGCGCACCGATCGATGTCGCGCGTGCGCGTTGGATTGATCCGCAGTTCGGCCTTGTAGAGGGCGCGCTGCTTGTTCCACCACGCCGTAGCGACGCAATCGCCGGCGACACCCCTGAGACCGTTCTCGTCGAAATAGACGATGAAGTTCGCCGTGGACTCGCGATCCGGCAGATCGACGGCCTCCACACCGGCTTCGGCGGCATTGGATCTGACGGCGGCGCGCGTGAGGTCGACGAGAGTGGGGGCGGCGCCTGAGTTGGCGAAACCGAGGCGGATCGGCGCGGTCCACTTGCGCACCGGCATGGGTTTGGAATTGTCGTCGCCGCTGCGCAGCGCCGCCTCGTCGAAGGCCCGGGCCGCCCCGGCCAGTTCGTCGCGCGACTGGCCCTGCGCGGTCGCCAGCGAGAGCAGGGCTGCGAGCGCAAGAATGGCGAAAACCGACGATCGGCTCATAAAGAAGTTGCGCTCCGGGGATAGTCTTGATCGACTGTCACAGGATTGAAATATAATAGACACATCGCGGTCTTACGCCCCGACGATACAACGCCGAGGCTTCTTCTGGGAGGGATTTGGGAAATGTCACGCATTCTTCTGTCGTCCGTTGCCGCCGTTGCCGTGCTGGCGACCGCGCAAAGCGCCTCCGCGCAGACCGAAATCCAATGGTGGCACGCCATGGGCGGCAAGCTGGGCGAAGCGGTCGCCGCCATGACCGACCAGTTCAACAAGTCGCAGACCGAATATAAGGTCAACGCAGTCTTCAAGGGCTCCTACCCCGAGACATTGACTGCAGCGGTCGCCGCCTTCCGCGCCAAGCAGGGACCGGACATCGTCCAGGTCTTCGAGGTCGGCACCGCGACCATGATGGCGGCCAAAGGCGCGGTCTATCCGGTCTATCAGCTGATGGCCGACGAGAAGGAGCCTTTCGATCCCAAGGCCTTCCTGGGCCCCGTCTACGGCTATTATTCGACGACCGACGGCAAGCTGCTGTCGATGCCGTTCAATTCCTCGACCCCGGTCTTCTACTGGAACAAGGAGATGTTCAAGAAGGCGGGCCTCGACCCCGAGACGCCGCCCAAGACCTGGAAGGATGTCGGCGACGATGCCGCCAAGCTCGTTGCCTCGGGCGCCAAATGCGGACTGACGTCGGAGTGGCAGACCTGGATTCTCCTCGAGAACTACGGGGCCTGGCACAACCTGCCGTTCGCCACCCAGCAGAACGGATTCGGCGGCCTCAATGCCGAGCTCAAGTTCAACGACGAGCCTCGGGTCAAGCTGATCTCGATGCTGGCCGACTGGACCAAGGACAAGCGCTTCGTCTACGGCGGCCGCGAAGGCAAGCCGACCGGCCTCATGACGTCGGGTGACTGCGGCATGGAGTTCGCGTCGTCGGGCACGGCGTCGACCCTGTTCGCCTCGCTCAAGCCCGAGAATGTCGGCATCGCGATGATGCCCTACTCGCCCGAGGTCAAGGCCCAGCCGCAGAACTCGATCATCGGTGGCGCCACTCTGTGGGTGCTGCAGGGTCGCCCCAAGGCCGAATACAAGGGCGTCGCCAAGTTCCTGACCTTCATCTCGAGCCCGGCGGTCGCCGCCAAGTGGCATCAGGACACGGGTTATGTGCCGATCACCGTGGCCGCGACGAAGCTCACGGAGGAGGCGGGGTTCTACAAGAAGAACCCGGGCCGCGACGTGGCGGTCAAGGAGCTGATGCTCAATCCGCCGACCGAGAACTCGAAGGGCCTGCGTCTGGGCAACTTCGTGCAGATCCGCGACATCGAGGACGAGGAACTCGAGGGCGTATGGTCGGGCAAGAAGGACGCCAAGGCCGCCCTCGACGACGCGGTGAAGCGCGGCAACGAGCTGCTGCGCAAGTTCGAAGCCGCGAACAAGTAGGGTTGGTCGGAATGCCTTCTTCAGGTTCCTCTCCCCCGATCGGGGGAGAGGTGCCTGAGAAGATTCTGATCGCCTGACGCATGGAAAAGCGCGTCGTCTTCAACGAACGTTGGCTGCCCTACCTGCTGGTGGCGCCGCAGATGATCATCACGCTGGTGTTCTTCTTCTGGCCGTCCGGCCAGGCGGTGGTCCAGTCGCTGGTGACCGAAGACGCCTTCGGCGGCAACACCAAATTCGTCTGGTTCGACAATTTCACGGTGCTGTTCAACGACGGCGCGTACTGGGCCGCGGTTCGCCTCACGATCGTCTTTTCCGCGCTGGTGGCCACGATCGGGCTTGCCGTCGCGCTGCTGCTGGCCGTGATGGCCGATCGGGTGATCCGTGGCGCCACGATCTACAAGACATTCCTGATCTGGCCCTACGCTGTTGCGCCTGCCGTGGCCGCCGTGCTGTGGGGGTTCATGTTCAATCCCTCGGTCGGCATCGTGGTCTGGCTGCTGCGCGGCGTTGGTATCGACTTCAACTACGTGACCAACGGCAACCAGGCGTTGCTGCTGATCGTCATCGCCTCGATCTGGAGCCAGATCAGCTACAATTTCCTGTTCTTTCTGGCCGGCCTGCAGTCGATCCCGAAATCGCTGATCGAGGCCGCCGCCATCGACGGCGCAGGTCCAAGCAAACGCTTCTGGGATATCGTCTTCCCGCTGCTCTCGCCGACCGGTTTCTTCCTGCTGGTGGTCAACATCATCTACGCGCTGATCGGCACCTTCGGCGTGGTCGGTTCGCTGACCCAGGGCGGCCCCGCCAACGCGACTGAAATCCTGGTCTGGAAGATCTACAACGACGGCTTCCGCGGCCAGGACCTCGGCGGCTCATCGGCGCAGTCGGTGATCCTGATGGTGGTGATGATCGTGCTCACCTTCATCCAGTTCCGCTTCATCGAGCGGCGGGTGCACTACTGATGGTCGAGAACCGTCCCTTCGTCGTGTGGCTGAGCCACTTCGTGATGATCGTGGGCGTGGTCATCATGGCCTTCCCGGTCTGGATGACGTTCGTCGCTTCGACCCACGACCAGGCGACGATGCTGCAATCGCCGGTGCCGCTGCTGCCCGGCACGCACCTGATCGAGAACTACAGCCGGGTGCTCGGCAAAGGCTACGGCACAATCAACACCACGCCGGTCGCCGTGACCCTGATGAACAGCCTGATCATGGCGCTGGGCGTGGCGATCGGGAAGATCGTCATCTCGATCCTGGCGGCCTTCGCCGTGGTCTACTTCCGCTTTCCCGGCCGCATGGCGTGCTTCTGGGCGATCTTCATCACCCTGATGCTGCCGGTGGAAGTGCGCATCGTGCCGACCTACGGAGTCGTGGCGGCGCTGGGCATGATCGACAGCTATCCCGGCCTGATCATCCCGCTGATCGCCTCGGCGACCGCGACCTTTCTGTTTCGCCAGTTTTTCCTCAGCGTCCCTGACGAGCTCGCCGAGGCGGCTCGCGTGGACGGCGCCTCGCCGATGCGTTTCTTCGTCGACATCCTGTTGCCGATGAGCCGCACCTCGATCGCGGCCATGTTCGTGATCCAGTTCATCTACGGCTGGAACCAGTATCTCTGGCCGCTGCTGATCACCACCAAGGAAAGCTTCTACACGTCGGTCATGACCGTCTCGCGCCAGGCCAATGTGGTCGACAACGTGCCGAGCTGGAACCTCCTGATGGCCATGGCGATGCTCACCATGCTGCCGCCGGTGATCGTGGTGGTCTTCATGCAGCGTCAGTTCGTGCGTGGCCTCGTGGAAACGGAGAAATAGCCGATGGCCGTCGTCAGCCTGCACGGCGTCAGGAAGACCTACGACAAGCTCGAGGTCATCCATGGCATCGACATCGATATCGCCGACGGCGAGTTCATCGTGATCGTCGGCCCCTCGGGCTGCGGCAAGTCGACCCTGCTGCGCATGGTGGCGGGGCTGGAGCGCATTACCGGCGGCGAGGCCAAAATCGGCGACCGCGTGGTCAACGAGCTGGAGCCCAAGGACCGCGACATCGCCATGGTGTTCCAGAACTACGCGCTCTACCCACACATGAGCGTCTACGCGAACATGGCGTATGGCCTCAAGATCCGGAAGCTGGCCAAGGACGACATCGATCGCCGGGTGCGCAAGGCGGCCAAGATCCTCGAGCTCGAGAAGCTGCTCGACCGCACGCCGCGCCAGCTCTCGGGCGGCCAGCGCCAGCGGGTCGCGATGGGCCGCGCCATCGTGCGCGAACCCGCCGTGTTCCTGTTCGACGAGCCGCTCTCGAACCTCGACGCCAAGCTGCGCGTGCAGATGCGGCTCGAGATCAAGCGCCTGCAGCGCGAACTTGCCGTGACCTCGATCTACGTGACGCACGACCAGGTCGAGGCGATGACCCTGGCCGACCGGCTGATCGTCATGAACGGCGGCAGGGCCGAGCAGATCGGCACGCCGATGGACGTCTACGACCGGCCGGCCTCGACCTTCGTGGCGGGCTTCATCGGCTCGCCGGCGATGAACTTCATGTCGGGCAAGGTTGCCGACAGTCGCCAGTCGGTCGACCTCACGAGTTCCTCCTCTGGCACGGGTGGCGTGCGGGTGAACCTGCCGCTGAATGGTCCGACCTCTGCGGCGCCCGGAACGGCGGTCTCGGTCGGCCTCCGCCCCGAGCATATTCTGCCCTACATGAACGGTCCGCTGGAACTCGAGATCGAGCTGGCCGAGCCGCTGGGCGCCGACACCCTGCTGCATGGCCGCGTCGGCGCGGTGCGTGAATTGATGACCATCCGCCAGCCCGGCCACGTGGTGGCAAAGCCCGGCGAGAAGCGGCGCTTCAACATCGACTCGAAGAACCTCCACCTCTTCGACCAGCAGACCGGCAAGCGCATCGACTGATGCCTGATAGGGGGGCCTGATGCTGTTCGGCACCTACAACATCCACTACGGCGTCGGCGCCGACGGCAGGTACGACGTGCCGCGCATCGCCGATGCCGTGGCCGTGGCCGACATCGTCTGCCTGCAGGAAGTGACGCGCGGCTTCCCCGACAACGGCCACGCCGACCACACCGCCGAAATCGGCAAGCGGCTCAACCGCTACTACCGCTTCCACGGCCCGATGGAGGCCGACGCCTCGACGGTCGCCGCCGACGGCACGATCACCAGCCGGCGCCGCAGCTTCGGCAACGCCATCGTCTCGCGCTGGCCGATCCTGTGGTCGCGCGGCGTGATGCTGCCCAAGGCGCGGAGCGCCGAGCGCTTCGATTTGCAGCGTGGCTACATCGAAGCCGCGATCGCCGTGCCGTCGGGATCGCTCAGGGTCTATTGCACGCACCTGAGCCACGTCGGCGCCGAGCAGCGGCTGCCGCAGGTCGAGGCCCTGTTGAAAGCCGTGCAGATCGCGCCCGATGTCGGCGCGACCTGGCACGCCGTGGCGCCGAAGACCTTCCTGTTCCAGGAGCCGTCCTTGCCGGTGCCGGCTTCGGCGATCGTGGCCGGCGACTTCAATTTCACGCCCGCGCACCCGGAATATCCGCTGGCGACGGCGCAGCTCAAGGACGCCTGGCGCGCCGCAGGCAACACCGAAGAAGAGGTCGATAGCTTCCCGCGCGAGGGCCGCATCGACCATGTCTTCGTGACGCCCGACCTCGCGGCGAAGGTCAAGCGCGCCTGGATCGACGACGCCACCGCGGCTTCGGACCACTGGCCGGTGTTCGTGGAATTCGATCTCTAGGGTCGTTCCGACGGAATTGGAGATGCACTGCCGTTGCTCAGAAGCCGGTGTCATCCCGAGCGCAGCGAGGGATCCTTAACTGCGGCCATGCAAGGGTCCCTCGCTGCGCTCGGGATGACAGTCTGCACTTAAGTCCCGGAAGTGAACTCCAAACGGGTCGGCGAGACTCTAACCTTAACTGCGGCCGTACTTGAGGCTGCAGCCGTAGGGACGGGTCGAGGCCTCTGCGATCGGCTTGCCTGCGAGGACGTCATCCAGGGCGACGCGGACATACTGCGTGGCGCGCGGGATGTCGTCGATGTTGGCCGACGGGATCGAATCGATGCCGCCCTTGTAGACCAGCAGGCCGGTCCTATCGATGACGTACATGTGCGGCGTCACGGTGGCGCCGTAGGCGCGCGCGATCCGGCTTTGCGGATCGAGCAGCACGGCGCTGGGTGCGGCCTTGTTCTTGGCCACGATCGCATTGGCTTCGCTGGCCGTCACATAGCCCTGCTCGCCCGGCGCGGAGGCGGCGACGGTCAGCCACACGACACCTTTGGCGACGGCGTCGCGCTGCTGCGACTGCATGTTGCCCGAGCGATAGTGTTTGCCGACATAGGGGCAGTCGTGATTGGTCGTCTCGAGCACGACGATCTTGCCTTTAAGCTCGGCGAGAGACCACGTCTTGCCGTTGCTGTCGATCGCGCTGAAAGCGGGAGCGACGGCGCCGAGGTCGGCCGATGCAAAGACAGGAAGGGGCGCCAGGGTGAGCGCGGCGGAGCCCAGCATCACGGAACGACGATTCATGTTCGCCTCCTATTTTGCAGTGAGTTGCGCGACGATGCTCGCTTCGGTCAACACTTGCGGCAGGATCAGCGGTTTGTCGGCGCCGGGCGCCCAGTAAAGGTAGAGCGGCACGCCGGCCCGGCCAAGGTCCTTCAGCAGGGCGGTGATCTCGGGATTGCGGTTGGTCCAGTCGCCCTTCAGTTTCACGGTGCCGGTCTGTTCAAAGGCGCGCTTCGCACCGGCCGTTTCGAGCGCGACGCGCTCGTTGACCAGGCAGGTGATGCACCAGGCGGCGCTGAAGTCGACGAACACCGGCTTTTTGGCGGCGACCGCCTCGTTCATGCGATCGCGTGAGAAGCGTTCCCAACCCTCGAAGCTGACGCCCGACGACGGCCCTCCCGACGCGGCGGCCGCCGTCGCGGGACCATCCTCGATCTTGATCACGACGGCCAGCGCCAGCAGCACGGAGACGGCGGCAACGCCGCGGCGGATCCAGGTCGCGGGCGAGGCCGCTCCGCCGATCCGCAGCAGCCAGATTGCGAAGGCGATCAGGATCATGCCGCCCAGCGCGTAGAGGACGCCGTCGGCGCCGGTCTGCTGGGTCAGCACCCAGATCATCCAGACGGCGGAGGCGTACATCGGGAAAGCGAGGAATTGGCGCAGGCGGTCCATCCAGGCGCCAGGGCGCGGCATCAGCCGCTGTAGCGCCGGAGTCATCGACAGCGCGAGGTAAGGGAGTGCCAGGCCAAGTCCCATCGCCAGCAGCACGGAAACGGTCTGCGGCGCGGGCTGGCTGAGCGCAAAGCCCAACGCAGCCGCCATGAACGGCGCGGTGCAGGGTGTCGCCACGACGACGGCCAGCACGCCGGTGAAGAAAGCGCCGGTGACACCGCTCCGCGACGCGAGGCCCTGGCCGACACCCGTGAAGCCGGCCCCAAATCCTGTGGCGATCTCGAACACGCCGCTCAAGTTCAGGCCGACCACGAAGAAGAGATAGGCAACCAGCAGGGAGAAGATCGGCGACTGGAACTGGAAGCCCCAGCTCACGTCGCCGGCGCTCGCACGGATCGCAAGGATCGCCGCCGCCATGGCGCCGAACGACACCAGCACGCCCAGCGTGTAGGCGATGCCGTCGCGGCGCATCTCGGCGCGCGCGTGGCCGGCCAGCCGCGCGAAGGAAGCGGCCTTCATCGCCAGGACCGGGAACACGCAGGGCATCAGGTTCAGGATCAGGCCGCCCACCAGCGCGAACAACAGCGCCTCGACGAACGACAGGGACTCCTCGTTGCTCGCCGCAATCCCCTGTGTGGCCGACGGCACGAATGCCGGGTCGAGTTTGGCGGTGATGTCGAACGCCTGACGGTGGGAACCGTCGCCGGTCTTTTCGGTCAGCACGAGCGTGCCGGAAACCTGCTGCGGTAGGCCGCCTTTTGCCTGCGCCTCTCCCTTCTTCAGCGGGATGCGGATACCGTCGGCGGTGACCACGGCATTCTGCTTCGTCATGTTGGCGACGCCGCCCCAGTCGGACGGGAAGAAATAGACGTCGCTGATCGTGGCGGCCTTCAGGCCCCTGGCATCGATGACGAGGGTGGGGTCGCCCGACTTCGCCATGCCGTAACGCGCGGGCCACGGGCTTTCCATCGGCACGTCGCGGCGGGCCTTGTCGAACAGCGCGCGCGTGTCGGCACTGGCCGGCGTCGCGGCGGGACCGACCGGCAGGTCGAGTGCGAACTTGCCCTCTTCGGGGATGCAGACATCGTCGCAGACCAACCAGTTGGCGTCGGCGTTGAGGGCGAGAGTCCCACTCGCGTCAGCCGGCGGCGTGATCTTCACCAGCAGCAGGATGTCGTCGTGGAAGCCGTAGTTCACGATGCCGCCCACGTCGATAAAGCTGGGCGTCGGCCACACGATCGGATCGGCCTTGGCGCCGGCGGGCAGGGTCCAGGCAATCTCGGTCGGCAGGCCGGAGTCGCCCGGGTTCTTCCAGTAGGTGTGCCAGTGCGGCTTGATGGTCTGGCGCAGCGCCACCCAGAACGGCTCGCCGGCCTTGACCCCGGAGACTTCGGAGATCAGCTCGGCCCGCACATTGTCCGTCTTGACCACGCTCTGGGCGAAGGCCGGCAGGGAGACCAGCACGGCAAAAAGGAAGGGCAGGAAACGCTTCATGGCTGCCTCGTAAATGACCCTCCGCCTACGTGCTGGCAAGGCAAACCGGATCACCGCGACGTGATAGGCTAAACGCCTGCGATCCTTGAGGAAATCAATGCCGCCCCGTCTGTCTTCGTCGCATCTGCTGGGTAATCTCGAGACCCTGGCCGCGGTCGGCGCGATCGAGGGCGGCGGTTGTGCGCGGCTGGCGCTCACCGACGAAGACAAGGCCGGCCGCGACCTGGTCGTGGGCTGGATGAAAGCGCTTGGCCTCGCCGTCACGATCGACGCGATCGGCAACGTCACCGGCCTGCGCGAGGGCCGCGCGAAGCTCGCGCCCGTGATGACCGGCAGCCACATCGACACGGTGCGCACCGGCGGTCGCTACGACGGCAACTACGGCGTGCTGGCCGGGCTCGAGGTCGTGCGGGCACTGAACGAAGCCGGCATGACGACACGGCGGCCGATCGCCGTGACGTTCTTCACCAACGAGGAAGGTGCACGCTTTCATCCCGACATGATGGGCAGCCTTGTCTACGCGGGCGGCCTCGGTCTCGACGAAGCCCATGCCGCCACCGACAAGGAGGGACTGTCGGTCGGCGACGAGCTCAGCCGCATCGGCTATCTCGGACCGGCGAAGCCCGGGACCCTGAAGCCGCACGCCTTCGTCGAGTTGCACATCGAGCAGGGCCCGATCCTCGACGAGGAGAAGGTGCAGATCGGCGTGGTCGAGAGCGTGCAGGGCATCTCGTGGACCGAGTACACGGTGACTGGCGTGTCGAACCACGCTGGCACCACGCCAATGCGCCTGCGCCGCGACGCGGGTTATCTCGCCTCGTCGGTCAACCTGTTCGCGCGCCAGCTCGCCTGGGAGATGGGCGGCAACCAGGTGGCGACGGTAGGCGAGATGGCGTTGCGTCCGAACCTGATCAACGTCGTGCCCAACCGCGCGGTCTTCACCGTCGACCTGCGCAACACCGACGAGGCGAAGCTGAAGGAGTCGGAGGCAAGGGTCGCCGCGCACGTGACCGAAGTGGCGATCGCCGAAAAGGTGGAGGTCGAGACCAGGGTGCTGGCGCGCTTCGAGCCGGTGATCTTCGATGCCGGCCTGGTGGATCGGGTCGAGCATCATGCCAGAGCCCTCGGCCGCAGCACACGCCGCATGCCCTCGGGCGCCGGTCACGACGCCCAGATGATGCGACGGCTTTGTCCCACGGCGATGATCTTCGTGCCCTCGGTCGCGGGCCTCAGCCACAACGTCAAGGAACACACCGAGGCCGCCGATCTGATGGCCGGCGCCGAGGTCCTACTCAACCTGATGCTGGAGCTGGCGGAAGTCCTAACTTCCCTCCCCATTCAAATGGGGAGGTGCCGCGTCTGCGCGGCGGAGGGGTCAAGGCCGCGCGCAGCGCAATTCTTTTCTCGGACCGCGATACGTCAAATCGACTTCCTGACCCCTCCGCCCCGTAAGACGGGGCACCTCCCCATCTGAATGGCGAGGGGAAAAAATTATAGTCTCAGCAGCCAGGCCTCGACGCTGCCCTTGCCCTTGACCTCGATCAGGCCGCGCGGCTCGAAGACGAACTCGTCCTTCAGTTTTTCGTAGACCGGACGCGTCACCTGGATGCCGTCGGGCACGCCGCCCGATTCCATGCGGCTGGCCAGGTTCACCGTGTCGCCCCACAGGTCGTAGATGTACTTGCTGCGGCCGATCACGCCGGCCACGACGGGGCCGCTGTTGACGCCGACCCGGAGCTTCATGACGACATGATGCTCGAGCGCATGTTCGCGGGTGATGTGGACCATGCGGATCGCCATGCGCACCATGCGCTCGGCGTGGTTTTCGACCGGCTCGGGCAGGCCGCATACCGCCATGTAGGCGTCGCCCACCGTCTTGATCTTCTCGATGCCGATTTCCTGGGCCGCGGTGTCGAAGCGGGTGAACAGGCCGTTCAGCAGGGTCACGACCTCCTGTGGCGGCATGTCGGAGGTGAGCGCGGTGAAGCCCACCAGGTCGGCGAAGGCCACCGTCACCTCGGCAAAGCCGTCGGCGATGCGCTGCTCGCCGCCGCGCAGGCGATTGGCGATCGGCGCCGGCAGCACGTTCAGCAGCAGCTCCTCGTTCTCGCGGTTCTTGGTCTCGATCACGATGCTCTTGGCGTGCAACTCGGCGACCATGCCGTTGAAGGCGCCGACGAGCTGGCCGATCTCGTCGTGGGTGCGGACCGGCACCTGCGTGGCGTAATCGCCGTGGGCAAAGCGCTCGACGCCAGCGGTGAGCTCGCGCAGCGGCCCGAGCAGCGAGCGCGTCAGCCATCCCCCGATGCCGATCACGATCAGGAGGGCGAGGCCGCCCACGATCAGCAGGTCGCGCTGCAGCCGGTAGATCGGTGCGAAGGCTTCCGCCGTCTCGATCTTGGCGACCAGTGCCCAACGCACGCCCGAGACGGCGAGAGGCCCCCACGAGGCGAGCGTCGGCTTGCCATAATTGCCGACGACCTGGCCGGTGCCCTCGATGCCGGCCAGCGCCGCCTCCGTGTGCTTGCGTGTCGATCTTCTGGTGCATGACGGGCGAGCCGTAGCGGCGGATGGCATCGATCTCTTCGGGAGCGGCGCCACTGGCCTTCAGCTCGGCGAAATAGGCCTCGCGGTTTTCATAGAACAAGCGGGGTCCCGAGCGGACCAGCGCGTTCGGGCCCACGAGATAGGCCTCTCCCGTATTGCCGAACCCTTCCTGACGCCAGCGCCGGTTGCCGGTCACGACACGGTCGATTTCCTCGATCGACAGTTGTGCGATCAGGACGCCGATCACCATGCCTTTATCGATCACCGGCGCGCCCATGAAGGCGATCGCCTGACCGTCGGACGGTATGTAGCTCGCGAAATCCTCGAGGCAGGTGGCCGAAGGGTCGGCGCTGCCGGCGCAGCGGGCGGCCGCTGCGGCGACGTTTGTCTGCCGGTAGGGATCGGTCTGAAGCGAGGCGCCGAGGTCGATCTCCTTGGCCATGCCGTAGATCAGCCGGCCCGATTTCGCGTCGGCCAGCATGAAGTCGAAGAAGCCGACCGTCGCGGCGGCGGTGCGCATCAATGGCTGGTAGGTGGCATGGAGCGCGCTGTAGGCGCTGCCGTCACCGGCGTCGTCGAGCAGCCGGCGGCGCGCCGCCGGCTGCGGGTTGGCCACGATGTAGTGGTATTGGAGGTAGGTCGCCGCCGGCCCGTGCGGCAGGTAGCCGGATACGGCGGCCTCCTTGCCGAGCAGGCGCCGGGCATTGGGCAGGATGTTCTGGTCGTACCAGTCGTCGACCTTGCGTCGCATGTCGTCGGGCACGGGCTTCTGCTCGAGCTCGCTCGAACGCCGCATGGAAATCGCGCGTGGCATCGACGACCATTTTCGACGTGGCGAGCAGGCGCAGATCGTTGCGGATGTTGCGGAAGTAGGTTTCGACCTGTCGCGCCTTGGACTTCGCGCGCCGCGGTGAGCTGGTTGTAGATCGTGGTTTCCAGCGCGTCGCGGGCACGCACATAGCCCAGCACGCCGGTCACCAGGACCGCCACCGCCCCCAGCAGGATCAGGATGGCGAAGACCTTGGCCGCCAGCCCCCGGCGCATTGGACGATGGGCAGCAGCGGGAGCGGCATCGGACATGCTTGCACTATATATGGCCGCGCCGGTTCCGGCACGCTATGCCATGGCGAACCCTGGGAGGATTGAAGCATGACCGAGCCTTTGGACAAGTCGCGCCGCATCGTCTTCACCGGTGCCGCCGGCGGCATCGGCACCATGACGCGGCCGTTGCTCGCCAGGCTCTATCCGGGGCTGGTGCTGAGCGATCGCGTGACGCCGAAAGACATGCTGCCGACGGAGAATTTTGTCGCTGCGGACCTCACCAAGCCTGACGAGGTCGCGACGCTGGTAAAGGGAGCGCACAGCGTCATCCACCTCGGCGGCCATTCGGTCGAAGGCACGTGGGAGCAGATTCTCAATGCCAACATCATCGGCTGCTACAATCTCTTTGAGGCGGCACGAGTAGCAGGCGTGAAGCGCGTGATCTTCGCCTCGTCCAACCACGCGATCGGCTTCTATCCGCGCAAGAAGAAGATCCGCACCGACGTCACCGTGCGGCCCGACAGCCGCTACGGCGTCAGCAAGGCCTTCGGCGAGGCGCTGGGATCGCTCTATTCCGACAAGCACGGCATCGCCGTCACCTGCCTGCGCATCGGCAACGTCGGGCCGGTGCCGCTCGACGTGCGGCGCCTGTCGATCTGGATCTCGCCGGAGGACCTGGTCCAACTCTTCCAGATCGGGCTCGATCATCCCGAGATCCGCTTCGAGATCTTCTACGGCGCGTCCGACAACGAGGCCTCGTGGTGGGACAATTCGCGGGCGCAGCGGCTGGGCTATCGCCCCACCGGCAAGGCCGAGCAGTTCCGCGCCGCGGCCGAGGCCGGACAGAAGAAGATCGGGCCCGATCCGGTCGGCGATCTCTTCCAGGGCGGCACTTTTGCCTCGGCCGAGTTCACCAACGATGTGAAACGAGCGGGGCCGTGAGATCTGATCGTCGGCGATACTGGCGGCATCGCCTCCAAGAGTGGTGCGTATTACGCAATTAATTTCTTGACATTAAGTGCGTTATACGCAATAGTTGATTTATGAGCATGCCATCGGCCTTGCAACTCCGTTGTCGTCTCAATCCCACGACGGCCTCAATGATTTCGGAATTCGCGAAATTTCGCGAAGTCCTCGCGCGCGAAGCGACAAAAACTCGGCCGATCAAGCGGTTGGCGGAGGAAGTGATACGTTTCGAGAAATTGCCGCTTTTTGATCGGAGACGAGGCTTGGTTTCACGCCGTTTCCGAAGCGACCTATCGGCGCATTTCCTTTCCACATCAAAGGATTGAAAATTCGGCCCGTTAAATTTCCGTTATTTTAACGAGCACGAGCGACGAACGCGCTGTTGGGGGATCGATGACCAGAATTCTGACCGTCGGGGCTGCGCAGATGGGGCCCATCCAGCGCAGCCATTCCCGGAGCGACGCCGTGGAACGCATGATCGCGCTGCTGCGCGAGGGCAAGCGCATGGGCTGCGATCTCGTGGTGTTTCCCGAGCTCACGCTCACGACGTTCTTTCCGCGCTGGTTCATGCCCGACCAGGCCGAGGTCGATTCCTTCTTCGAGCAGGAGATGCCCTCCAACGAGACGGCGCCGCTGTTCACCGAGGCCAGGCGGCTCGGTTTGGGCTTCAGCTTCGGCTATGCCGAGTTGACCAGGGAGGAGGGCCGCGTTCGGCGGTTCAACACCTCGATCATCGTCGGGAAGGACGGCGTCGTCGTCAGCAAGTACCGGAAGATTCATCTGCCGGGGCACAGCGAGCACGAGCCGCAGCGGCCGTTCCAGCATCTCGAGAAGCGCTACTTCGAGGTCGGCAATCTCGGCTTTCCGGTGGTCAAGGCGTTCGGCGGCAACATGGGCATGTGCATCTGCAACGACCGGCGCTGGCCCGAGACCTATCGCGTGATGGGGCTGCAGAATGTCGAGATGGTGATGCTGGGCTACAACACGCCGCTGCACAACGCACCCTCGCCCGATCACGACGAACATTCGTGGTTCCACAACCAGCTCTCCATGCAGGCCGGGGCCTATCAGAACGGCACCTGGGTGATCGGCGTCGCCAAGGGCGGAACGGAAGAAGGCGTGCCGTCGCTGGCGGACTCGATGATCGTCGCGCCGTCGGGCAAGGTGGTGGCGCGGGCCGCCGGCAGCGACGACGAGCTGGTCGTGCATCGCTGCGATCTCGACGCCGGCAAGAGCTACAAGACCACGACCTTCAACTTCGCGCTCCACCGCCAGCCGGACCAGTACAGGCGAATCGTCGAGCAGAAGGGCGCGATCGATCCGGCGTGACGTGGAGCGGCGCTCGCTTTCAAGGCCCGCCTTGCGCTCCGACATTGGTACACGTGGCGGCGAGCGAAGCGGCCGTTTCAAGCGGGCCGGCGATATGTCGTCAGTAACAACCGTAATAGGGGATTGAGCGCGACGCGCGTAGGTTGACGCACATGGTCACTGTCGCCAGATCATTCTGTTCGCTTCGCGCACGCTGTTTGCCGCGCCCAGCCTGTCATCCCGAGCGCAGCGAGGGATCCTTGCTCGCCGTCAACGAAAGATCCCTCGCTAAAGGCGCATGTGAATGCGCCGCAAACCTCATGCTGAGGAGCGTCGCGCAGCGACGCGTCTCGAAGCATGGGCCACAAACATGGTGCGTGTTCCCATGCTTCGAGACGGGCGCTTCGCACCCTCCTCAGCATGAGGTTTGGCGGGGATCAGAGCTGTCTCGCATCAGTGTATCTACCGGCAACTGCCGTGCATGTACCTGTTCGCGAGATTCGCGAATCTCGCGAGGAATGGGTTTGGATGCAGGCGGGCCGGCGATTTCCGGCGATCCTCGCAAGGAAATGTTTTTTCTTCCGAGCGACTCATGAGACTCATGAGGCTCATGAGGAATCGCCTCGCGTGCCGATGGCACAAGGGCCCCAGGCGATTCCTCCGGTGTTTTTGGAGAGTGCGTGCTAGCGCGTGAACTTGCCGTAGCTGCGCTCGGGCGTGCCGCGATTGAGGGACAGGTGGGTATGGGTGGCCACGAAGGGATCGCCGATCTTCAGCCGGCCGAGACCCACGGTGGCGCGGCCGCCGCGATCGAAGCGGTCGCCGTTGGGGTGGAAGCCGTCGGAGGTCCACACGCCCATGCCTATGGCGGTGAGGCGGTCGGCCGAGACGATGGCCTCGACCGTATCGAGCTTGACCTGGAAGTTGCGGATGGTGCCCCAGACGTTGCGCCATTGCTTGTCTTCAGTGAGACGCTGGCCGTGCATGAAATCGGTGAAGGTGCCGAAAGCGATCAGATCGTCGGCGAAGATCGCGCGGGCGCCTTCATAGTCGATGGCGCGGCAGTGCGTGGCCAGCGCGTCGAACCAGGCGCGCGTTGCCTTCAGGTCTTCCGGATGCGGATCAGTGCGGAGATTCATCGATGGTCGTCCTAGAGTCCGAAACGTTGCCAGTGCGCGCGCTCCTCGAGCGCGGCCAGGGTCGAGGGGCCGATCATATCGAAGCTCGATCCCAGGCCGAAGCGCGCGAGGAAGCGGCGGCGCGCGGCAATCACCGGGAGATGGACCTTGGCGCCGTAGCGTTGCTGCAGGGTGGTGCGCATCTCGCCCAGCCCGTCGACGAGGCCGAATTCGAGGCCGCGCCTGGCGGTCCAGAACTCGCCGGTGAACAAGGTCGCCTCGTCGGCCTTGAGGCGCGAGGCACGGCGCTCGCGCACCCAGTCCTTGAAGCCGTCGTGGATCTCGTTCTGCAGCCGCTTCAGCCGCTCGACGTCCTCAGGCCTCTCGGGCTGGAAGGGATCGAGCATCGACTTGCTCTCGCCCGAGGTGTGCACGCGGCGCTCGATGCCATGGCGCGCGATCAGCTCGTGGAAGCCGAAGCCCGAGGAGATCACGCCGATCGAGCCCACGATCGACGCCGGGTCGGCCACGATCTCGTCGGCCGCGCAGGCCAGCCAGTAGCCGCCCGAGGCCGCCACGTCCTCGACGAAGGCGATCACTGTCAGCTGGTGCTCGTCGGCCAGCAGGCGGATGCGCTGGGCGATCAGGGCCGACTGCACGGGCGAGCCGCCGGGCGAGTTGATCGACAAAGCGACGGCCTTGGCGCCCCGCGTCTTGAAGGCCTTGGCGAGCAGGGGAGCCACGCTCTCGATCGAAAGGCCGCGTGCTCCCATCAGGCCGCCCGAAGCGATGACGCCGGAGAGGCGGACGACGGGCACGACGGGCCCGCGGCGGAACCGATCTTTGATCCATTGCAACATGGCCGGCACTGTCGCGGCGGCAGCCCTAGAAGGCAAGCGAGGCAGCGTGGCGCAGGATCGCCTGGGCTTCGTCGGTGTAGCCACCTTCGGTCCGGTGCAGCACGAGCGGTGGCGCCTCGCGCCGGTTGGCGTGCTGGGCGCGCCGTGTCTGCACCAGAACGCGGGCAGCGGGCGGCAGACGCTTGATGGTGATGTCGTTGAACCCCAGGCAACCGAGGTGAGCCACGATCTCTTCCAGCCGGTCGGCGCGATGGATAATGCTCAGGGTTCCTGCAGGTTCGACGGCGCCTGTCGCGACCGCGAGCCAGCGCGCGAGGTCGGCGCTCGACTCCACGGTTGCCAGGGCTTTCGACGGATCCGGCGAGGGATCGGCGGCGGCCGCCGCCAGGTAGGGCGGGTTGGTCGCGACATGATCGAACAGGCCGGTTCCGGCGGGCAGCGGCAGGGCCAGGTCATGCTGGATCGTCCGCACCCTGTCTTCCAGCCCGTTCAGGGCGGCATTGCGCCCGGCGAGGGCCTGGAGGGAAAGCTGCAGCTCGATGCCCAGCACGCTGCATCCGGGCACGCGCCGGGCGATACAGAGCCCGACCGCGCCGACGCCAGCGCCCAGATCGAGCACCCGCTGGCCCGCCCGGGCATCGACGGAAGCCGCCAGCAGCACGGCGTCGACGGCCACGCGATAGCCCCGGCGCGGCTGCAAAAGCCGGACCTTGCCGCCCAGCAGCGCGTCTTCGGTCAGGGGTTTTTCCATGCTAGTCGTCGATATCGTGTCACGACATCGTGTCGCAACACCCCGGTCATTGCGAGGGACTATCCTTTCGGCATGGCAACCGTCGTCTCCCTCGAAGGCAAGCGCAAGGCTCCCGGCCTCGACTCGCTATTGTCGCTGTGCAGCGACGATATGGTGCGGGTCGATCGCGAGATCCTGGCCCGCATGCGCTCGCCGGTCGCGCTGATCCCCGAGCTCGCCAACCATCTGGTCGGCGCCGGCGGCAAGCGCATGCGGCCGCTGCTCACGGTTGCGGCGGCGCGGCTGTGCGGCTACGACGCCGACGACGACCGTCACATCAGGCTCGCGACCTGCGTCGAGTTCATCCATTCGGCGACCTTGCTGCACGACGACGTCGTCGACGTGAGTGCGCTCCGCCGCGGCAAGCCTACCGCCAACACGGTGTGGGGCGACAAGGCCTCGGTGCTGGTTGGCGACTTCCTGTTCACCCGCTCGTTCGAGCTGATGGTCGATGCAGGCTCGCTCGACATCCTGGGCGTGCTGAGCCGGGCCTCCTCGACGATCGCCGAGGGTGAGGTGCTGCAGCTGGTGACCCAGCGCGACATCAGCACGCCGGAAGCCACCTACCTCGAGGTGATCAAGGCCAAGACCGCCAAGCTGTTCGCCGCGGCGGCCGAGGTCGGCGCCATGGTGGCGGGCCGCAACGGCGCCGAGCGGGTGGCGCTCGAGAGCTTCGGCATGAACCTCGGCATCGCCTTCCAGCTGGTCGACGATGCGCTCGACTATTCGGGCCGAGAGGCCCAGCTCGGCAAGACCGTCGGCGACGATTTCCGCGAGGGCAAGATCACGCTTCCCGTCATCCTGGCCTTCCTGCGCGGCGGCGCGGTCGATCGCGCATTCTGGAAGCGCACGATGCAGGATCTCGAGCAGCGGCCCGACGATCTGGCGCAGGCGCAGAGCCTGATCGAACGCCACCATGCGCTGGCCGACACGCTGGAGCGGGCGCGCCACTACGGCGCCATGGCGCGCGATGCGCTCGGCCTGTTCGGCGACACGCCGCTCAAGGCCGCCCTGCTCGAGGCTGTGGACTTCGCCATCGACCGGGCGCACTAATTTCGGCCACTCATGGCCGCCCAGAAACAAACCAGACATATCCTCGCGATCGACCAGGGCACGACCAGCAGCCGCGCGATCGTCTTCGATTCGTCGGGACGGCCGGTCGCCACGGCGCAGAAGGAACTGCCGCAGATATTTCCGAAGCCCGGCTGGGTCGAGCACGATCCGGAGGAGATCTGGCGCGCCACCGTCGAGGTCTGCCGCGGCGCCCTCGCCAAGGCGAAGCTCGAGGCCAGGGACCTGGCGGGCATCGGCATCACCAACCAGCGCGAGACGACGGTGGTGTGGGACCGTGCGACGGGCAAGCCGGTGCACAACGCCATCGTCTGGCAGGACCGTCGCACGTCGGAGCACTGCGCCGAACTCAAGAAGGCCGGGCACGAGAAGATGGTCTCGGAGAAGACCGGCCTGCTGCTCGATCCCTATTTCTGCGCCACCAAGATCGCGTGGATCCTGAAGCACGTGGCCGGTGCGCGCGCCGCCGCCGAGAAGGGGGCGCTCGCCTTCGGGACGATCGAGAGTTTCCTGCTGTGGCGCCTGAGCGGCGGCAAGGTCCACGCGAGCGATGCGACCAATGCAAGCCGCAGCCTGCTGCTCGATATTCGAAAGGGCACCTGGGATCCGGAGCTCTGCAAGCTGCTGGAAGTCCCCGCCTCGATGCTGCCCACGGTCGTCGATTGCGCCCATGAGCACGGTGTGGCGACAACGGACATTCTGGGCGCGCCGGTACCGGTGCTGGGCATGGCGGGCGACCAGCAGGCCGCCACCATCGGCCAGGCCTGCATCAAGCCCGGCATGGTCAAGGCGACCTACGGCACCGGCTGTTTTGCGCTGCTCAATACCGGCAGCATCGCCGTGCACTCGCGCAGCCGGCTGCTCACCACCATCGCCTATCAGTTGAACGGCCAGCGCACCTACGCGCTGGAGGGCAGCATCTTCATCGCCGGCGCGGCCGTGCAGTGGCTGCGCGACGGGCTGCGCCTGATCGAGAAATCGGCCGACGTCGAGGCGCTGGCGAAGAAGGCCAATCGCGAGCATGGCGTGTACGTCGTTCCGGCCTTCGTCGGGCTGGGCGCGCCCTACTGGGATGCCGAGGCGCGCGGCGCGATCCTCGGCCTGACGCGCAATTCGGGGCCGGCCGAGATCGCCGCTGCCACGCTCGATTCGGTCTGCTACCAGACCCGCGACCTGGTCGAGGCGATGCGCGGGGATGGCGCCCAGATCGTCGAATTGCGGGTCGATGGCGGGATGGTGGCCAACGACCCGCTGATGCAGCGCTTGGCCGATACGGTCGGCACGCCCGTGGAGCGGCCCAAGGTCACCGAAACCACGGCTCTCGGGGCGGCCTTCCTGGCGGGCCTGCAGGCGGGCCTGTGGCCCTCGCTCGACGCGCTTTCCGCCACCTGGGCGCTCGATCGCGCCTTCAAGCCCGATGAGGGCGCCGCCTCGCGCGACCGCCGGTACGCCGGCTGGCATGACGCCGTGCGTCGGGTACGCAGTTCCTGATTGCTGCGGCCGGGCGTGGCCATTAGGTTCGCGCCGCCATGGCCACCCGATCCAATCCCGTCTACTGCGCCGTCGATACGGTCGACCTTCCCCACGCGGCCAGGCTGATCCGTTCGGTCGCGGGCGGCACCCGTCCGGCGGTCGGCGGCATCAAGCTCGGCCTCGAGTTCTTCCTGGCCCATGGCGCGCCCGGCGTGCGCTACGCCTTCCCGGCACCGGTGCGGGCGACCGGCGTCGGCTTCTTCCTCGACCTCAAGCTGCACGACATTCCCAACACGGTGGGCGGCGGTATCCGTGCCGTCGTCGAGCTCGAGCCGACCTTCATCACCATTCACACCGCGGGCGGCAGCGCCATGATGCGGGCCGCTGCCGAGAGCGCGGCGCAGGAGGCGAAGCGGCAGGGCGTGGCGCGGCCGAAACTGCTGGGCGTCACCGTGCTGACCTCGCTCGACAAATCCGATCTCGCCGCGACCGGCGTCGCCGGCGATCCCGCCGAGCAGGCGCGCCGGCTCGCCTTGCTGGCGCGCGAGGCGGGACTCGATGGCGTGATCTGCTCGCCGCTCGAGGTCGAGGCCCTGCGCGCCGCCTGTGGCAGGGATTTCGTCCTGATGGTACCCGGCATCCGTCCGGCGGGCGCCAGCGCGGGCGACCAGAAACGCGTGATGACGCCGAGGCAGGCGGTCGGCCTCGGCGCCAATCATCTGGTGATCGGCCGGCCGATCACCGAAGCGGCCGATCCGGCAGCGGCGGCACAGGCGATCGCCCAAGAACTCGAGGCGCTCTGAGCGATGAGTGTCGAGGCCAAGATCTGTGGTCTGTCGACGCCCGAGACGGTGGATGCCGCCGTGCGCTTCGGCGCAAGCTACGTGGGCTTCGTCACCTATCCGAAGTCGCCGCGGCATATCTCGACCGAAGCGATGCGCGCGCTGGCCGCCCGCGTGCCGAAGAGCGTGATGCGCGTCGGCCTGTTCGTCGATCCCGACGACGCGCTGCTCGACGAGAAGCTCGCGACGGGCGCGCTCGACATGCTGCAGCTTCATGGCAGCTGAGATGCCGGAGCGCGTGGCGGCGATCAAGCAGCGCACCGGCAAGCTGGTGATGAAAGTGATCAAGGTGGCGGCGGCCGGCGACGTCGAGCAAGGCATCAAGCCTACGCGTCTGTCGCCGATCGTCTGATGTTCGATGCCGCCGATGGCATCCTGCCCGGCGGCAACGGCGAGAGCCTTGGACTGGACGATCCTGTCGGGCCGCAAGATATCGCTGCCGTGGTTCCTTGCCGGCGGTCTGACGGCCGAGAATGTCGCCGAAGCGGTGCGCGTGACCGGCGCGCGCGCGGTTGACGTTTCCTCTGGCGTCGAGGAAACACGCGGGGTGAAATCGATCGACAGGATTCGCGCTTTCCTCGACCGGGTGAAGGCGCTCTAAGGAGATGACATGAAGACCGAAGCGCGGCTGAAGGAACTGGGCATCGAACTGCCCGAGACCACGTCCCCGATGGCCAACTACGTGAACGCCGTGCGCACCGGCAACCTGCTCTATCTCGCGGGCAAGGGGCCGGGCCTGCCGGGCAAGCCGCTGCCGGTCGGCAAGGTCGGGCGCGACTTCTCGATCGACCAGGGCTACCGCCTGGCGCGCGACACCGGCCTCAACCTGATCTCGGTGATGAAGGCGGAACTGGGCGACCTCGACAGGGTGACGCGCATCGTCAAGGTGCTGGGCATGGTCAACGCCACGTCCGAGTACGGCCATCAGCCCGAGATCATCAACGGCTGCTCCGACCTGTTCGTCGAGGTGTTCGGCGATCGCGGCAAGCATGCCCGCTCCGCGGTCGGCATGGGCTCTCTGCCGCGCGGCATTCCGGTCGAGATCGAGGTGATCGTCGAAGTGGCCGATGGGCCGATGCCTCGCGCCGCTGCCGCGGCCAAGCCTGCTGCCGCCAAGAGCAAAGTGGCGCCGAAGCCTGCAGCGAAGGTCAAGCCCAAGCAGAAGTCGGCCAAGAAAAAGAAGCGCTAGGGCTGGGGGCTTTGACCGACCGGGGCCCGGACTGCTAAGTCCGCGCGTCCCACAGGAAAACGCATGCCCGCCACGCCCAACAGTTTCCGCGCCGGTCCCGACGATCGCGGCCATTACGGCATCTTCGGAGGACGCTACGTCGCCGAGACGTTGATGCCGCTGATCCTTGAGCTGGAGAGGGCCTACAACGAGGCTAAGGTCGATCCGGCCTTCGTGGGCGAGCTGAAGTCGCTGGCGAAGCATTATGCCGGCCGGCCAAGTCCGCTCTATCACGCGGCGCGGCTCACCAAGAAGCTGGGCGGCGCCAAGATCTACCTGAAGCGCGAGGAGCTGAACCACACCGGCTCGCACAAGATCAACAACGTGCTGGGCCAGGTGCTGCTCGCCAAGCGCATGGGCAAGACGCGGGTGATCGCAGAAACCGGCGCGGGCCAGCACGGCGTCGCGACGGCAACGGCCTGCGCGTTGTTCGACATTCCCTGCGTCGTCTTCATGGGCGCGACCGATGTCGAGCGGCAGGCGCCGAACGTCGCGCGCATGAACATGCTGGGCGCCGAGGTGCGGCCGGTGAAGGCCGGCGCCGCGACGCTCAAGGACGCGATGAACGAGGCGATGCGCGACTGGGTCGCGACCTGCGAGACGACGTTCTATTGCATCGGCACGGTCGCGGGTCCGCATCCCTATCCGGAAATGGTGCGCGACTTCCAGTGCGTGATCGGCGAAGAGACGCGCGCGCAGATGATGGAAGCCGAGGGCCGGCTACCCGACACGCTGGTCGCCTGCATCGGCGGCGGCTCCAACGCGATGGGCCTGTTCCATCCCTTCCTCGACGATCCCGGCGTGCGCATCATCGGTGTCGAGGCGGCAGGCAAAGGCATCGAGACGGGCCTGCATGCAGCCTCGCTGACCGGCGGCCGTCCTGGCGTGCTGCACGGCAATCGCACCTACCTGCTTCAGGACAAGGAAGGCCAGATAATCGAGGCGCATTCGATCTCGGCCGGCCTCGATTATCCTGGCATCGGGCCCGAGCATTCGTGGCTCAAGGAAAAGGGCCGCGTCGAGTACGTGTCGGCAACCGACGACGAGGCGCTGGCGGCGTTCCAGACCCTGTGCAAGCTTGAGGGCATCATTCCCGCGCTCGAATCCTCGCATGCGCTCGCCCACATCGAGAAGCTTGCGCCGACTCTGCCGCAGGACAATCTGCTGGTCGTCAATCTTTCGGGCCGTGGCGATAAGGACGTGCCGCAAGTAGCCGCGATGCTGGGGATCAAAGCCTGATGAGCCGTATCGCCAAACGCTTCGCCGCCCTCAAGGCCGCCAAACGTGCCGGGCTCGTGGCCTACTTCACCGCGGGCGATCCCGACGCCGCGACGAGCTATGAAATCCTGAAGGGCATGCCTGCCGCCGGCGCCGACCTGATCGAGCTCGGCATGCCATTCACCGATCCGATGGCCGACGGTCCCTCGATCCAGCTCGCTGGTCAGCGTGCGCTGAAGGCCGGCATGACGCGTCGAGCAGACTTTCGCGATGGTGAAGCGCTTTCGCGCCGATGGCGACAACGACACGCCGATCCTGCTGATGGGCTACTACAATCTCGTCTACCAGCGCGGCGCGGAGAAGTTCTTCAAGGACGCCGCGGCCGTCGGTGTCGACGGCGTCATCCTCGTCGACCTGCCGCCGGAAGAGGCCGATGAGATCAAGCCCTACGCGACGGCGGCCGGACTCGATACCGTCCTGCTGACGGCGCCCACGACCGACGACATACGCCTGCCGGCCGTGCTGAAGTATTCGTCCGGCTTCGTCTACTTCGCTTCGGTGCTCGGCATCACCGGCATGGCGTCGGCCACGGAAGACTCGGTACGCACGCACGTAGAACGTATTCGCCGCCATACCAAGCTGCCGATCGGCGTGGGCTTCGGAATCAAAACGCCGGAGCAGGCGATGGCGGTTGCGCGTCACGCGGACGCAGCCGTTGTCGGTACCGCTATCGTCGATCGTGTGAAGGCGGGCCTCGACGCCAACGGCAAAGCGAAGCCCGATCTTGTGCCAGGCGTGCTGGCCTTCACCAAGACGCTTGCAGATGGCGTGCGCAGCGTCCGCAAGGGCTGACTAACATTCCGTGAAGAGTTGGAGACAGGCCGCGAGTGCCATTGTCTCGTCATGATCTCGCGCCCATATGCGCCTCGCCCACGAATGAACAGCGAGGACCAGGCGATGCAGCATCATTCGATCGAACAGAAAAACCGGCTTCACCGGACGTTCATCGGCGCCCTCGATCTTCTCGATACCCTGGGGCGCGAGCCCGACCGCTGGGAGGAGGAATGCCTGTCCTATGCGCTGGGTGCGATGGCCTGCGATCTCTATTCGGTGGCCGAGATCGAGCTCGAAGCCTTTGCGCGCCCGATCGCGCAGCGTCCGCCGCTCGATGCCGCGGGGCTGGATGCGCGGCCACAGCGCTTCACCCGGGAGATGCTGCGTCACGGGCTCGACTATGTGCTGAACAAGGGCGAGGGCCCGCGCGCCGACCTCGCGGTGCCGGCGGTCGTTGCCGCCGGTCAGTTCGAGCTGGCGTTGTCCTCTTCGTCGAATATCAGGTCGGCGACGTAAGGGTTCGTCTTGCGCTCCCAGCCGAAGGTCGAGGTCTGGCCATGGCCGGGCACGAACTGGATGTCGTCGCCGAACGGCCATAGGCGGGTGCGGATCGACGTCAGCAGCTGATCGTGGTTGCCGCGCGGGAAATCCGTGCGGCCGATCGAGCCCCGGAACAGCACGTCGCCCACGAAGGCGATCCTGGCCGGCCTGTGCACGAACACGACATGGCCCGGCGTATGGCCGGGGCAGTGCACGACGTCGAGCGTCTGGTTTCCGAGGCTCACCGTCTCGCCGTTGGTCAGCCAGCGATCCGGCACGAACGGCTTGTAGGCCGGGAAATTGTACTTCCGGCCCGACTCGGGGAGGCCCTCGATCAGAAACAGATCGTCCTCGTGCGGCCCCTCGATCTTCACGCCGTAGTGCTCGGCCATCGTGCCGGCGGCCGAGGCGTGGTCGACATGGCCGTGGGTCAGCAGGACCTTGGTGACCTTGATGCACTGCTCGTCGATTGCCTGCTTCAACATGTCGAAGTCCCCGCCGGGGTCGACGGCGGTACCCTCCATGGTCTCGGGACACCAGACGATGGAGCAGTTCTGCTGGAACGGCGTGACGGGCGCGATCATGACCTTGAGCATGGAACCGATGTAATGGCTCCCGCGCCCGCCGGGAAGGGCGTATGCTTGGCTCAATGGAACTGCGCGTTCTACTGGCTTTCATGGGGTCGATCTTGGGCTTGGGCCTGGCTGTTCCGGCGGCCGCCCAGATCGCGCCGGTGTCCTCGCCCACTGGCCCGGTCATGGCTGGGCCCTACGCCATCATCGATGCCGCGACCGGCGAGACCCTGCTGGAGCAGAATGCCGGGGCCGCCTGGTATCCCGCCTCGCTCACCAAGCTGATGACGATCTATCTCACCTTCGAGCAGTTGAAGAGCGGCCGCCTGACGCTCGCCTCGCCGGTGCCGTTCTCGCAGCACGCCTCGGCGATGCCCGAGTCGCGGCTCGGCGTCGCGCCGGGCACCTCGATCACCGTGGAACAGGGGCTGCTTGCTCTCGTTGCCCACTCCGCCAACGACGTGGCCACGGCGCTGGGCGAATTGATCGGCGGTTCGGAGCCCGCCTTCGGCCAGATGATGACGCAGACAGCGCATCGCCTTGGCATGACGGCGACGAAATTCAACAACGCAAACGGCCTGCCAAATCCGCAGAACGTCACCTCGGCGCGCGACCTTGCGCTTGCTTACTCTGGCGCTGCTGCGCGACTTCCCCCAGTACTACGGTTACTTCCAGACCCAGGACTTCACCTTCGGCAAGCGCCAGCTTCGAGACCTTCGTGCACTTCCTCAAGATGTACGCGCCCTATGCCGACGGACTGAAGACCGGCTTCATCTGCAACTCGGGCTTCAACATCGTGGGCAGCGCGGTGCGCGACGGGCGCCGTCTGATCGCCGTCGCGTTTGGCTTCCGCCGAGCCGACCTGCGCGACGAATTCCTGGTGCGCCTGTTCGACGAGGCCTTCGCGCTCAAGACCGGCGGCAACCGGCAGAAGATCTGGCAGATCCGCAACGAGGGAGGTGAGCCCGCCAAGCTGTTCGGTCCCGGCGAGTGCGGCACGATCCGCTACGAGATGCCGGGCGATGCGGCGTGGCTCGGCACCTACGCCGACTGGCGTACGGCACGCCATGCCTTCGACGTCGGCCAGGCCGACCTGGTGAAGCTTGGCGTCGCGCCGCATCGGCAAGGAATGGATCCTGCCCATCACCGTCAACAAGGCGACGCGCCAGGCCGCCATCATTGCCGACCTCGAACCCGAGGTCCGCGCAGAAGCTCTGCGCCGACTACAGGGCGCGCAAACTCTTCTGCGAAGTGAAGAAGCCCGCCGAGATCACACCGCCGTTCGGCGTCTTCTGGCGCTAGGGGTGTTCTGAGCCGATTGGAGTCACGTCCGACACCCGAGCGCAGACTGTCATCCCGAGCGAAGCGATGCTTGGATGGCGGTAGCTGAAATCCCTCGCTTCGCTCGGGATGACATCGGTGTCGGAGGCGATCGGAAAATCTACCGTCGTGCCCCCGGCGCAATCACGCCTTCAGCTGACGGGCGATGAAGTCCTTGACCGTGTCGCGTGCCTTGTCGGTCTGGGGACCGGGCTCGCGCGACCCATTCATCGACGGAGTATTCGAACAGGCGATAGTCGCACGCGCCGCCCGCGGCTCTATAGGATCTTGGCGAATTTCTCCTGCATCTCCGGCAGCACGTTGTCGTCGAGTGCCCCCTGCATGATGAGGAACGGCACCAGGGTGACCTTTTCCTTGCGGTCGAGAATTTCCTGCGGGTTGCCTTCGTGGATCGCATCCCATGGCTGGAAGAACAGCTGGCTGTTCTTGATCATACGGTTCGTTCTTGCGCCGCACCGCATTTTCATGGCGCTCCGAGACGTTGCTGACCGGCGAGCGCATCGCCACCCAGGCGACGGTGGCGTCGACGTTCGGCGCCGATGCCAGGGGAATCGACGTGTAGCGCGGATCGCGCGGCCGCATCGCCAGAAGCTCCGCGACATGACCGCCGCTCGAGGATCCGTAGACGCCGAGCTTCGAGACGTCGCCGTTCCAGGTCGAGGCGTTCGCCTTCAGCCAGCGCACAGCGTAGTTGGCATCCTGCACGCAGGCCGGATAGGGCGCTTCGGGCGCCAGGGTGAGGTCGACGGCGACGACCAGCAGGCCGCTCGCGGCCAGCGCGCGATCCATCGGCTCCTCGGCCAGGCGGTCCTTTCTGTTCCACCCGCCGCCGTGCAGGTCGAGGACCGTCGGGAAAGGTCCCGGCCCTTTCGGCTGGTAGACCCGGGCCATCAGCATGCGGCCGGCGGCGTTGCGCCGAAGCTCGACGTCGCTGACGGCAAGATCGAAGTGGGCGGCAGAATTGTATGCGGAAGCACCGGCGGCATGAGCGGCGCCGGGCAGCGTCATCGCGCCCGCGGCGACCATCGGCTTCAGAACATCTCGCCGACCGAATGTGTCGTTGGCCAATTTCGCCTCCCCTGGAATTGCGTCAAATCGTAGGAGAGCCAAGCCCGTCGTGCAATCTCTTGGCCCGATCTCCCATTCGTGGCATACCGCGGCCATGAATTGGCTGACCAATTTCGTCCGCCCCAAGCTCCGCGCGCTGGTTTTCCGCAAGGAGGCGCCGGAAAACCTCTGGATGAAGTGCCCCAAGTGCGAACAGATGCTGTTCATGCGCGACTGGGAGGCCAACCAGGAGGTCTGCAACCACTGCGGCCATCACATGCGCATCCGGCCGATGAAACGCCTGCCGCGCCTGTTCGACGAAGGCAAGTACGAGCTGCACCCGCTGCCGCGCGTCACCGCCGATCCGCTGAAATTCCGCGACACCAAGCGCTACGACGCGCGCCTCAAGGAGGCGCAGGCCAAGGCCGAAGGGACCACCGACGCGCTGGTCGTGGCGAGCGGCCCGATGGGCGGGCGCATGGCCATCCTGGCCTTGCTCGATTTCGGCTTCATGGGCGGATCGATGGGCACCGCCGTGGGCGAGGGCCTGGTGATGGCGGCGGAGCTCGCCGTCGCTCGCAAGGCGCCGCTCATCGTCTTCTCGGCCTCGGGCGGCGCGCGCATGCAGGAAGGCATCCTGTCGCTGATGCAGCTCACGCGGACCACGATCGCGGTGCGCCGGGTCAAGGAGGCGGGGCTGCCCTATATCGTCGTGCTGACCGATCCCACGACCGGCGGCGTGTCGGCCTCGTTCGCCATGCTGGGCGACGTGCACCTGGCCGAGCCCGATGCGATCATCGGCTTTGCCGGCCCGCGGGTGATCCAGGACACGATCCGGCAGGAGCTGCCGGAAGGCTTCCAGCGCTCGGAGTACCTTCTGGAGCACGGCATGGTCGATGCCGTGGTGCATCGCCACCAGCTGCGCGAGACGCTGGTCCGGCTGATTCATCTGCTGATGGATCCCGTCGTGTCCGAGGGCCGCGGCGTCGCTGTCGCGGTGCGCTGAAGAGGCCGTCATGACCGATCCCCTTCTCGAGCGCGTCATGCGGCTCCATCCGCGATCGATCGATCTCGGGCTGGGGCGCATCGAACGGCTGCTTGCCGCGGCTCGGCTCGCCGCAGAAGAAGCTGCCGCCGATCGTCCATGTCGCCGGCACCAACGGCAAGGGCTCGCTGGTGGCCTATCTGCGTGCCATGAGCCGAGGCGGCGGGCTATCGCGTGCACGTCTTCACCTCGCCTCACCTGGTGCGCTTCAACGAACGCATCCGGGTCGCCGGCCGGCTGATCGACGACGCCGTCCTCGACGAGATCCTGACCGAGTGCGAGGAGGCCAATGGCGACCAGCCGATCACCTTCTTCGAGATCACGACGGTGGCGGCCTACTTGGCGTTCTCGCGCGTGCCGGCCGATCTCGCCATCATCGAGGTCGGCATGGGCGGGCGCTGCGACGCCACCAACGTGATCGAGCCCGCGCTCACAGCCATCACGCCGATCGGCTACGACCACACCGGCTTCCTCGGCGACAAGCTCGAAGGCATAGCCGCCGAGAAGGCCGGCATCCTGAAGCGCGCCGTGCCGGCCGTGATCGGCCGCCAGCGCGAGGTGAGCGCCGACGTGATCGCCGCCGAGGCCGCCAGGCTCGCCGTGCCGTTGTTCCGCATGGGCCGCGAATGGCAGATGACGCCGACCGCGTCCGGCTTCCGCTACGAAAGCGACCTGCTCACCCTCGACCTGCCGGCACCCGCGCTGGCCGGCGCGCACCAGCTCGACAATGCGGCGACGGCCGTCGCCTGCGTCGAGCGGCTGCGCGCGGCGAATTTCTCGATCGGCGATTCGGCCATCCGCAAGGGCCTCGCGTCGGTCGAGTGGCCGGCGCGACTGCAGCAGCTGTCGCGCGGGCCGCTGGTCGAGTCGCTGCCGCCGGGCTGCGAGCTGTGGCTCGACGGCGGCCACAACGAGGATTGCGGCCTGGCGCTCGCGCGCATGGCCGGCGACTGGGCGAGGGAGCCGGCGCCGCTGCCGCTCTATCTCGTGTTCGGCATGCTCACGACCAAGGACGCCTCGGGCTTCCTGCGGCCGCTGGCGCGCCATGCCACGGCGGCGCGCGCCGTGCCGTTTCCCGAGGGCCACAGCGCCTACACGCCGGCCGAGGCCTGCGCCAAGGCGGCCGAGGTCGGTCTCGATTGCGTGCCCGCAAACGACATCGGCGCGGCGCTGGAAGACCTGTTGGCCACCCAGCCCGCGCCGATGCGTATCCTGATCTGCGGGTCGCTTTATCTTGCGGGCGAGGTCCTCGCCCGCAACGGATAGAGCGGCCTTAGGCGATCGCGGTGTTGATCCAGCTCACCAGCTTCTGCTTCGGCTCGGCGCCGATCTTGGTGGCGGCGACCTGGCCGTTCTTGAACAGCAGCAGGGTCGGGATCGAGCGCACGCCGTAGCGCGTCGGCGCCATCGGGTTCTCGTCGATGTTGATCTTCACGACCTTGAGCTTGCCGTCCATGTCCTTGGAGATCTCCTCGAGCGAGGGGCCGATCATGCGGCAGGGGCCGCACCACTCGGCCCAGAAGTCGACGAGCACGGGCGTGTCGGACTTGAGGACTTCCTGTTCGAAGGAGGCATCGGTTGCTTTGACGGTCATCGTGGGTACTCCCAAAAACGAGAAAGGCCGGTCGATGGACCGGCGCCGCCCTTGGTCGTAAAGCTAGGAACCAACTGTGGCGGAGTCAAGATGCCGCTGCATAAGGCATTGATTTATCTAGTGTTTCTGCATCAATTTCCATGAGCCGCGGCGCCGCTGTCCACAGCAGGAAAGCCCGCACCTGTGCGCCGGGATAGATCTCGCTGCAGGAGCGCCCGGTAGAGCGCGAGCTGGCGGCGATAGGACAGCGCCACGGCGTCCGCCGAAGCGGGCGGCGGGCGGTTGGTCTTGTAGTCGACGATCAACACCTCGCGGTCGGAGACGGCGAGGCGATCGACCTGGCCGCTGACGGTGAAGCTGCCGCGCGGCGTCTTCACCGTGCCGATCAACGGCACTTCGGCGCGCGAGCCTTCGGCGAACAGGGCGGCATGCGCCGGCGCCTCGGTGACGGCCAGCGCCTCCTTGGTCCAGCCGGCGATCTCGTCTTCGGCTGAGGCCGTGCGCCGGCTGGGCGAGGAAGCGGTGCGCCGCTGCGGCGCGTTCCGCCGGTGCGGAATCGCCGGCAGATGGCGCAGCAGCTCGTGCAGCAGCAGGCCGCGCTGCCAGCGCTTGCCGTCGTCCGCGGCCAGCGGACTGAAGGCACGCGGCTCGGCCGCCGCCTCGTCGGGCAGCGGCTGCGAGGGCGCAAGCGGCGTCGGTGGATCGGGCTCGTCCGGCGCCGGTCTTTGCGTGCCCAAGCCGCGAGCTTGACCGTGGCCTCGAGCGGCAGCTCCTGCTCGGCGCCTCGACGATGCGGCCGCCGTTGACCAGCTCGAAGCCCTCGCCCTGCCAGCCGGCGTCGTCGCCCAGCGCGACTTGAAGTCGAAAGTCCGGGGCGTGGCGCGCAGCGCGGTCGAATGGCTGGTCGCTGTCGACGCTGGCCTTCAGGCCCGCGGCGATGCGGTCGTACCAGCAGCCGTGTGTCCTGCGGCTTGCGCGTTGACCAGCCGCCGATGTAGAGCCGGTCCTCGGCGCGCGTCATGGCGACATAGAGCAGGCGGTTCTGCTCCTCGAGCGAGCGTCGCGCGCCTCGGTGCGCCAGGCACGCGCCGCGTCGTTGGCATCGTCGGCGCGCGGCAGCCACAGCCGCGTCTCATCCTCGGCTCCGACAGGAGCGCTCGCCGTCGTGCGGCACGCGCGTCGTGTCGGGCAGGTAGACGATCGGCGCCTGCAGGCCCTTGGAGGCATGCACCGTGAGGATGCGCACCTCCGGCCGGCGGTTGGCATCGAGGTCGCGCTTGATCTCGCCGCCGCCCGCCTCGAACCAGCGCAGGAAGCCCTGCAGCGAGCCTGCTTCGGCGCGCTGGTACTGCAGCGCGCGCGCCAGCAGCTCGTCGATCGGATCGGAGGCCTCGCGGCCCAGCCGCTCGCAGCAGTTTGCGCGTCCGCCCTCGGGGCCGAGCGCCTGGGCGAAGAAATCGAACGGCGTGATGTAGTCGGCGCGCCTCAGCCAGTCCGACAGCAGCTGCGTAGGCGGCGGCGAACGCGGGCTCGCGCGCATGGTCGCGCAGCGAGCGCCAGAGATGGCCTTTGCGCTTCCAGGCAAGCGTAAAGAGCTGCTCTTCGTCGAGGCCGATCAGTGGCGACTTCAGCAGGCAGGCGAGGTTGAGATCGTCCTGCGGCAACAGCACGAAGCGCGCCATGGCGAGCAGGTCCTGGATCGCCAGCTCTTCGCCAAGGTTGAGGCGGTCGACGCCGGCCACCTCGACGCTGCTCGCGCTTCAGCTGCCGCACCAATGCGCCCACGAACTCGTTGCGCCGCCGCACCAGCACCATGAAGTGGCCGGGATGTAGCGGCATGCCGTCCTTGGCGCGGCGCTCGCCGCCGCCGATCAGGCTCTTGGCATGCAGCGCGATCACCGTGCCAGCCGCTGATGCGGCGTCCGTCGACGACTTCAGTGAACGCGCGTGGCCGTGACGTCGGCGGTGTCGGCCTCGGCATCCTCGCCCATGACCAGCGGCCACAACTCGACGCGCCCCGGCGATCGTCCTTGCGGCTCGTGAAGGTGGATGACCTCGCCGCTGTCCTCGACAGCCCTTGGCCGACTTCGGGCTGGCCGAACACCCAGTCGACGGCGTCGAGCACGGCGGGCGTCGAGCGGAACGAGACGGTGAGTTCGACCGGCTCGAAGTCGCTTGCGGGCGAACAGGATGCGTTCCTGGAACGAGTCGCGCATCTCGGCGAGCTTGCGCGGGATCGGCGCGCTGGAAGCCGAAGATCGACTGCTTGGTATCGCCCACCGCGAAGATCGTGCGGTCGCGGTCGGTCACCGCGCTTTCGCCGGCGAAGAATTCCTCGGTGAGGCTGCGGATCACCTCCCACTGGTCGGGGTTGGTGTCCTGTGCCTCGTCGACCAGCACATGGTCGATGCCGCCGTCGAGCTTGTAGAGCACCCAGGCCGCGCTCTCCGCGCTCTCGAGCAGCCGGCGCGTAGCGACGATCAGGTCGTCATAGTCGAGCGTCGCCGCGCCGCCGCTTGGCCGTCGCGTAACGTTCGGTGATGTCGAGGCCGAGCCGCAGGAGCGCCAGCGTGAGCTCGACCAGAGAGCAGCCCGTTTGCATGGTTGAGCGCGCACCTCGAGCCGATCGGCCTCGACTTGCGCAGAACCGCGGTCAATGTCGGACATCGCCGCCACGCGCGCCTTGGTCGCGAGCGTCTTGCGAACCTCGCCCTTCTCGGTGAAGAACGCCTTGCGATAGTCGTCGCGCGACTGGCGCGATCTGCGCCGGCGTCGAGCCAGGCCGCGATCGCCTCGGCGCGCGCTGCATCCTGCTTGCCGCTGGCCTGCGAGCGCTTTGACCGCGGCACGCAAGGCCTTCTCGTCGGGCGCCGATGTCAGTGGCTTGTCGCAGCCCAGTTCTTGGGCGAGTTGGCGGCGCGACGCGCTTCAGCCCCGCCGCGTCGCCGATGCGCGCCAGCAGCCAGGCCCGCTCGCCCAGCAGTCTGCCCATCAGCTCGGCATATTCGGCGATCGAGATGCGGTTGGCGACGGCGGCCAGCGCATCGCGCAAGCTCGGGCGAGGCGCCGTCGCGTGCCAGAGCTCTCGATCTGCTCGTCCTGTGCGTGGCGCAGCAGGGTCGCGGCATCGGCCTCGTCCAGCACCTCGAAGCCCGGCGGCACGCCGGCCTCGAGCGGGAAGCGCTTGAGCAACGCCTGGCAGAAGGCATGGATGGTGAGGATGTTGATGCCGCCCGGCGCGTCGAGCACGCGCGCGAACAGACGGCGCGCGAGTGGTGCGTTGCTCCGGCCGCGGCGCCTGGTCGATCAGCCTGGTCGATCTCCTTGTCGAGCGTGGCGTCGTCGGCCATCGCCCAACCGCCGAGCTGACGCGCGAGGCGATTGCGCATCTCCGCCGCGGCGGCCTTGGTGAAGGTGAGGCAGAGAATGCGCTCGGGCCGCACTTCCGCCAGCAGCAGCCGCGTCACGCGATCGGTCAGCACCTTGGTCTTGCCGGTGCCGGCATTGGCCTCGACCCAGGCCGAGTGGCCGGGCGAGGTGGCGCGGCGCTGCTCGCGGCGCTGGCGAATTGCACGACTTCGCGCAACGGTCGCTCATTCCTCGCCTCCGCCCGCGGTCGACCATTCGGCGACGCGTTCGAGATGCTCGTAGTCGTTGAAGTGCGGGCCGAACTCCGGCCACGGCAGCGCGGATCGTAGGGCGTGGCGGGATTGGCGAAGTGCGTCGATCATGTCGCGACACAGCGCCATCATTGCGGGCACGAGCTCGTCGCTTTCTTCGATAACCTTGACGGCGCCGCCGTCACCGAGGCCGTTGGCGTGCCAGTAGGACAGGTGCACCGTCGCGCGCCGGCCCTTGATCTTGCCGAAGCTGCCGCGTTCGGCGATCGCGGCCTCGAGCAGGAGCTGCGGCGCGAACAAGCTTTCAGTTCCTTGGCCGACGGCACGCGGCCGGTCTTGTAGTCGATGATCTCCCAGCCGCCGGGTTCGATCTCGTCGATGCGGTCGGCACTCGCCTTGACCGTGAGTGGCCCCGAGCTTCATCTCGCCTACGGTCTCGCTGCCCAGCAGCCGCGTGCCGGCGGCGCGACGGCGCGTTCTCGGTGGTGACGAACCAGCGGACGAGCGCTGGAAGCGCGGCCACCAGAAGGCGCGCTCGGCAGGCGCGGCCAGCACGGTCTGCAGATGTTTCTCGCCCATCGCCTCGAAGAGCGCGAGGGCGTCGGAGGGCAGCAGGCCCGAAGGATAGGTCTTCAGGAATTCGTCGAGCGCGTCGTGCAGGGCCGAGCCGCGGTCTGCCGCGCCCAGTTCCTCCTCCAGCGGATCGAGCGGCCTCAGGCCGAGGATGCAGCGCGCGTACAGGCCGTAGGGATCTCGTCGCCATTGCTCGATGCGCGTGACGGAGAGTCTGTCGGCCGGGCCGCGAGCGGTGGCGTGGGCTGGGGCGTGTCCAGGCTTGAAGGTATCGGTCCGGCCGGTCGATGGCTCGGCCCAGCGAGCGCATGCGGCCGGCCGCGCTGGATGTATTCCGGGGGCGGTCGCCGGGTCGCCGGCGTCGTACCCGAACAGCGCATCGAGACGCGCAAGCCAGCGCGACGGCACCGTGGGTGCGCTGCCTTCGCGCTCGGAACGCGTGAGCAGCACGTCGTCGGCGGCCAGCGCCGTGACGAAATCGTGCGCCGAAAGACCAATGCGCCGTTCGGGTTGCGGCAGGCCGAGCGCGGCGCGCATCGGCCGGTTGAGCCATGGTCCGGTCTCGACCGACGGCGGCCAGTGCCCTCGTTGAGACCGCCGAGCACCAGGATGTCGGCACGCTGCAGTCGGGCTTCGAGCGGCCCCCAGATGGCAAGCCGTGGATGTCGGCCAAAGCGCGGGCGGATGGTCTCGGGGGCCAGCATCGTCGTGAGCAGCGCCGGCCATGCGCCACCGGCGATCGGCGGCTGGCCGGCCCAGCCGAGCGCAGGCGCGCCAGCACGTCGGCCAACGCCTCGCCGGCCTCGCCGCGACCACAAGCGTGTCGGCCGAGGCGAAGGCTTCCGCGGTGGCAAGCGTGGCGTCGATCAATGCCTCGGGTGCTGCAGCCTCGCTCATCAGGGCCGCGAGAGCCGACGTGCGCTCGTCGAGACGGTCGATAAGGTCGAGGACGATGGGTCTGTCGGTGCCGGCCTTGAGGTCGGGCTTGTCGACCAGGGCGCGAATTGCGGCCAGCCCTGCGGCGGGTTTCAGGCCGCGGAGGAACTTCCGGTCAAGACGCCGGGTGGCGTCCAGAAGCACGGCGCGGTACAGGCCGAGTCTGGCGAGTGGATGTTTCAGCAGTGCGAGCAAGTCGATGGGTGCGAACCCGCTGTCGACGGCGGCGAGAAGGGCGCGCAGCAGCGTTGCTGGCGGCGAGTCGGCCAAAGGCGTTCCGGCGGAATCGTCGATCGCGATACCCCAGCGACGCAACTCGGCGGCGACACGGCGGGCAAGATCGCGGTCGGGCGTGATCAGCGCTCCCGTCTGTGCGGGCTTCAGCAGCACCTCTCGAAGTGCGATCGCGATCGCCAATGCTTCCTGCTGGTGTGTCGCGCAGTCGGCGCGGCCGACATGAGCGAGCGCGCTGCGGCTCGGGCCGCGTCCAGCTGTCGCTGGTTTCGGCGGGCCGCATCAGGTCGGCAATCAGGCGGCGCCGGATCGGTGCGCCGGTACTGCCTGGCCACTCCGCGACCTCGCTGCGGGTGCACCCGAGCGCTCCCAGGAGTTCGCGCAGTCCGAATTGTGGATGGTTGGCATCGACGGCTGCCCAGCTTTCCTCGTCCATCTCACGGTCGAGGCCTGGCAGTACGACGGTACCGTACGGCAAGCGCGCAATGGTGGCGAGCAGTTCGCGCGTGGCGGGCTGCGAGCCGGTCGAACCGGCTGCGATCACGGACGTTTGCGGTGGTTTGTGGCGCCAGCGCTCGGCCTGGGCGCGTATGATACGGGTGCGGCGATCGAGGGCGTCGATCTGCCCGCGCTCGGTCAGGATCTCCGGCCACATCTTGCCGATGATCTTGAGGAATTCGATGGTGCGCAGCCAGTGCTGCGAGAAATTGCCGTCGACCAAGCCTTCCAGCCTGTCGAACGGCACGCCGTCGATGGCGAGCTCGTCGAGCAGCGAGGCGAGTTCGCGTGCAAGCTTCAGTGCCTGCGCTGGCGTCTGGGCGATCGCTTCACCGCCATCGTCGCGGAACCGCGCGACCAGCTGTGCCAGCAGTGCTTCACGCTCCACCGAGTCGATGGCCGGCGGGAGGGCGAGCGAGGCGGCGTCACCTGCCAGGTCTTCCCATTCGCTCTCGTCGATGTCGCCGAGCGGCGCCATGCGCGGCAGGATCGTGGGCTTGCCACCCGAGGCGCGCAGGAAGGCCTCGCGCAGTGCCCGCACGGAACGGCGGGTCGGCACCAGGATCAGCATGTCGGCCAGGGCCAGCGGATCGGCCGCATGCTCGGCCAGCACGCCGCGCGCCAGTTCGTCGGCGAAGCGCCGGTCGATGCCGATGGTGAAGACGCCCTTCACGCCAGCACCTGCTCGGCTTCGGCCAGCGCGGCCGGCGTGCCGACATGGAACCATTGACCGTCGTGCACGAGGCCATACAGGTGACCGGCGGCCTGCGCGCGATGCCAGAGCTTGACGAGGGAGAACGGTCCCTCCGGCGCGTTACGGAACAGCCGCGAGTCGCAGACAGAGACGCTGGCGAACATGTAGGGCGCCGAAGGCTCGGCGCCGCGATGCCGCGCCTTGCCGTTGTCGAAGAAATAGTCGCCTTTGTCCGACGGCTCGCGGCCGATCGCCTTGTCGATCGGATGGAGCAGCAGCAGCGCGTCCATGCGGGCGGGATCCCAGGCGGAACTCCATCCGCTTCAGCATCGGCGCGGCGCCGTCGGTCCACAGGCCGTCGCCGTTCAGCACGAAGAACGGCTCCTCGCCCAGCAGCGGCAGGGCATTCTTCACGCTGCCGCCGGTATCCAGCAGGCTTTCCTCGCGCACGACATGGGCGCGCGCGGCGCCGACATGCGACGCGATCTGCTCGCCCAGATGATGGACATTGATCACCAGGTTGCGAATGCCGTGCTCCTGAAGCCGATCCATGGCGCGGTCGAGCATCGAGCGCCCGGCCACGGCAATCAGCGGCTTCGGTGTCGCGTCGGTCAAGGGCTGCATCCGCTCGCCGCGCCCGGCCGCGAGGATCATTGCCGACCTGATCATGGCGCACCGATGCGGCGAAAGGCGGGCGGCAGCAGACGGTCGACCCACCGGCGCAACGGCGTCAACGCCTCGTGCTCCAGTGCACGCTCGAACATGCGCCAGCAGCGCTGCATGTGCTGGAGATATTCAGGCTTGCCGTCGCGGCGCAACAGCCGGACCCACAGGCCGATGATGCGGGCGTGGCGCTGGGCGGCCATCAGCGCCATGCCGATGCGGAAATCCTTGGCGTCGAGGCCGGTCGCGCCGAGGTAGCGCTCGACGCAGGCCGCGTGCACCGCGGGCGGAACGTCGCGGCGCGCATCCTCGATCAGGGAGACGAGATCGTAGGACGGATGGCCCTGCTGGGCGTCCTGGAAGTCGAGCAGGCCGCAGGCCTTCACGCCGGGACGGGACGGCAGCCACAGGAGATTGTCCTTGTGGTAGTCGCGCAGCAGCAGGCTGGCGGACGTCGGGGGCAAGGCGGCGAGGCACTGCCGCCACGCCGCGCGATAGGCTGCCGTGTTTTCTTCCGAGGTCGGCCTGCCGCTCGCCTCGGGCAGGTACCATTCCGGCAGCAGCATCGCGGCGTCGATCAGTGCCTCGCCGGTGTAGCCGCCGAGGCCGGGCAGCATCGCGTGGTCGGGCGCCCGGTGCAGCGCCACGAGAACGTCGGTGGCGCGGGCGTAGAGCTCCGCCTCATCGCCGCCCGCGGCCAGCACGCGCGCGAAGGTGTCATCACCCAGGTCTTCCAGCAACAGGAACCCGTTGGCAGTATCCTCGGCCAGGATTTCGGGCGCGCTGAGACCGAGCGACAGCAAGTGTTTGCCGATGCGCACGAAGGGCTCGACCGGTTCGTGCGCCGCGGGCGAGTCCATGACCACGACAGAGGCGCGGGACCGTGTGAGGCGGAAGTACTTGCGAAAGGAAGCGTCGCCCGCGAGCAGGCGCTCTGCCGCATCGCCCCAGCCGGCGCGGCGCACGAAGTCGGCGCGGAGAGCCGCGCGATCAGACATCGAGCAGGGCCCGGCGGCCATCGCCGTCGATCTCGAGGGTGACGCTGAGATGCTTGGGCAGCAGAGGCCCCAGGCGCTCGGGCCATTCGAGCAGGACGATGCCCTCAGCCCGTGCCTCTTCCCAGCCGAGTTCGAAGACCTGCTCCGGTGTCTCGAGGCGATAGAGATCGAAATGCCAGTAGATGCCCTGCGGCGTCTCGTAGACTTCGACCAGGGTGAAGGTCGGGCTGGGCACGATCAGCGCGGGATCGTCCGCCGCGGCGCGCAGGATGGCGCGGGCAAGCGTGGTCTTGCCGGCGCCCAACTCGCCCTTCAGGCCGACGACGTCGCCCGGTTTCAGGCGCGCAGCCAGGGTGGCGCCGAGCTGCTCGGTCGCGGTCTCGTCGGCGAGGGGCAAAGGAAAAGCCGGCATCTTGCGATGCCGGCTTTTTAGCATGTCGCCCCCCTCTCTTGCCCTGTGGGCGACTGAGGGGGCGGTTGAGAGCTAGTAGCGGTAGAGGTCACCCTTGAACGGGCCGGCTTCGGGCACGCCGATGTATTTGGCCTGGTCCGGACGGAGCTTGGTGAGCTTGGCGCCGACCTTCTCGAGGTGGAGTGCCGCCACCTTCTCGTCGAGGAACTTCGGCAGGGTGTAGACCTGCTTGTCGTACTTGGTCGGGTTGGTCCAGAGCTCGATCTGCGCCAGCGTCTGGTTCGAGAACGAGGCCGACATCACGAAGCTCGGATGGCCGGTCGCGTTGCCGAGGTTCACCAGGCGGCCTTCGGACAGCACGATGATGCGCTTGCCGTCGGCGAACTCGACCTCGTCGACCTGCGGCTTCACGTTGTGCCACTTGAAGTTACGCAGGGACGCGATCTGGATCTCGCTGTCGAAGTGGCCGATGTTGCAGACGATGGCGCGGTGCTTCATCGCCTTCATGTGGTCGAGCGTCAGCACGTCGACGTTGCCGGTCGCAGTCACGAAGATGTCGGCGCGCGGCGCGGCCTCCTCCATCGTCACGACCTCGTAGCCTTCCATCGCCGCCTGCAGCGCGCAGATCGGGTCGATCTCGGAGACCATGACGCGGCAGCCGGCCTGGCGCAGCGAGGCGGCCGAGCCCTTGCCGACGTCGCCGAAGCCCGCGACCATCGCCACCTTGCCCGACATCATGACGTCGGTGCCACGGCGGATGCCGTCGACCAGTGACTCGCGGCAACCATAGAGGTTGTCGAACTTCGACTTGGTGACCGAGTCGTTGACGTTGATGGCCGGCCACAGGAGCTTGCCTTCCTTGGCCATGTTGTAGAGGCGGTGCACGCCCGTGGTCGTCTCCTCGGTGACACCGCGGATCGACTTGCCGAGCTTGGCGTACCAGCCGGGCTTGGCCTTGTTGGTCTTGGCGATCACCTTGTAGAGGACTTCTTCTTCCTCGTTGGTCGGCTTGGCGATCAAGCTCGGATCCTTCTCCGCGCGCGCGCCGAGATGGACCAGCAGGGTGGCGTCGCCGCCGTCGTCGAGGATCATGTTGGGCTCGCCGCCGTCATGCCATTCGAAGATCTTGTGGGTGTAGTCCCAGTATTCTTCCAGCGACTCGCCCTTGATGGCGAACACCGGCGTGCCGGCCTTGGCGATCGCGGCGGCAGCATGATCCTGGGTCGAGTAGATGTTGCAGGAGGCCCAGCGCACGTCGGCGCCCAGCGCCTTCAAGGTCTCGATCAGCACGCCGGTCTGGATGGTCATGTGCAGCGAGCCCGCGATGCGCGCGCCCTTCAGCGGCTTCTTCGGACCGTATTCCTTGCGGATCGACATGAGGCCGGGCATCTCGGTCTCGGCCATGTCGAGTTCCTTGCGGCCCCAGTCGGCGAGTCCGATATCCTTGACGATGTAATCCTGTGCCATTGGGCGCTCCCGGCGAATGTCTGAGTGGAAAGCGGGCGTGTCTTAACAGCGGCCCGAGCCCGCCTCAACGCGCGGGATCAACATATAAGCAATAATTTATGCCGATATTGAGCGAGCTTTATGAGGCCCGCTAATCCTCGCCGAATTTGCCCTCGACCAAGGCCGAGATGGCCGCCATCGCCTCGGTCCTCTGGGCACCCGAGCAGCTGACGTCGATCGAGCTGCCGATGCCGGCGGCCAGCATCATCAGGCCCATGATCGACAGACCCGAGACTTCCTGTCCCTTGAAGCTCACCTTGATGACGGCGTCGAACTGCCCCGCGGTGCGTACGAACTTGGCGGCAGCCCGGGCGTGCAGGCCGCGCTTGTTGGCGATCGCCAGCGTTCGCCGGACGACACCGACCGCCGCCTCCGCCGCCGGTTCGTTCACGAGGCTTCCTTGGCCAGCAGTCGGGAGGCTACGGTGATGTATTTGCGGCCGGCTTCCTGGGCCAGGCGCACCGCCTCGGCGATCGGCCGGTTGCGCACGCTGGCGAGCTTGACCAGCATCGGCAGGTTGACGCCGGCGAGCACCTCGATGCGCGCCTGGTCGATGATCGAGATCGCGAGATTGGACGGGGTGCCGCCGAACATGTCGGTGAGCACGATCACGCCGTCGCCGCTGTCGCAGGCGCGCGCCCGCTCGAGTATTTCCGTGCGCCGTTTCTCCATGTCGTCGTCGGCGCCGATGCAGACCGCCGACGTGCATTGTTGCGGACCTACGACATGTTCGAGCGCGGCCAGGAATTCGCGCGCAAGATTGCCGTGAGTCACGAGTACGATACCGATCATCCGCCCATACCCGAATTACGCTCCCCCAAACCACGCTCGGACGTCGGCTCCCCCCGGACATCGACATCGCGATGCGACAGGGTGACCGAACGGCCCGCGCCGCGCAACCAGCCCGCCAGCCGTTCGGCGACCGCCACCGAGCGGTGGCGCCCGCCGGTGCAGCCCACCGCGACGGTCAGATAGCTCTTGCCCTCGGCATCGAAGCGCGGCAGCAGCGGCCCGATCATGCCCTCCAGCCGGCTCATGAAGGGCTCGTAGTCGGGATCGCCGGCGATGAAGGCCACGACCTCGGGATCGGCCCCGGTCATCGGCTTCAGCCGCGGATCGTAGTGCGGGTTCTTCAGGAAGCGGACGTCGAATACCAGGTCGGCCTCGCGCGGCAGACCGCGGCGGTATGAGAACGACATCACCGAAATGCGCATGCCGGCGGTGCGGCCGATCGCGAAGTGGCCGGCGAGGAGCTGCTTGAACTGGTGCGGAGTCAGCGCCGAAGTATCGATCGCGACATCGGCCGAGTCGCGCAAGCCGCCGATCAGACGCCGTTCGTCGGCGATGCCGTCGCTCACCGGACGGTCGGGCGCCAGCGGATGGGGCCGGCGCGTCTCGGTGTAGCGCCTGCGCAAGGTCTCGTCATCGCAGTCGAGGAACAGGAGGCGCGGCGAAAGATCGGCGCGCAGCCTGAGTTCGCGCAGCCGCCGCTGCAGATCGTGCGGATCGAATCCCCAGGTCCGCGTGTCGACGCCGAAGGCCAGCGGCGGCGCCATCTCGTCCATCCCGCCCGATGTCGAACGCATCAGGTCGCCGAGCAGCGGCAGCGGAACATTGTCGACGGCGACGTAGCCCAGATCCTCGAGCATATGCAGCGCGGTGGCGCGGCCTGCGCCGGACATACCGGTGATCAGTACGAACGGCCGGCGCGTCTGCGTCGTCGTGGCGGATGAGGGGGCGGGGCTGTCGGGCATGGGCTGTGGCGCGTGGCAGCAAGACGCTGCCCGTCGATCATGCGGCGGCGGTTCGGGCCAAGGCAAGACGCAACTTGATCACAATCGACGCCTCGAAGGGCGCCAGCGCGACCCTCGGCAGGCCGACGCCCAGTATCTTCTCGTGGGCCGGATCAGGCAGGCGCTCGACCTGGTCGGCGGAGACGAGGTCGACCAGCAGGGCAAGCGGCGCGCGGGCCAGCAACTGCGTGCGGCCAAGCCGCACGATGCCGATGCCGCGCACTTCGATCAGCCCGGCCAGGGCGCGCGGTGGCGCGGCCAGCAGCGCGCGGCCGCTGCGGATTAGCCGGGTCTGGTCGTCGGCGACCAGGCGGCCGCCGGCCTCGATCAGGCGCAGGGCCAGGTCCGACTTGCCGGCGCCGGAGGGCCCGCGCAGCAGCAGCGCGCGCCACGAGCGGCCCTGCTTCAGGGCCACGCAGGTCGCATGCACGAACATCGCTGCCGGCGCCTTCTACTTCCGGGCCGCGGCCGGAATGCGCAAGGTGAAGCGCGCGCCCAGCACGCGATTGTCGGCCGAGTGCCGGTTGGTGGCGGTGATCGAGCCGCCATAGGTCTCCATGATCTGGCGGCAGATCGAGAGGCCGAGGCCGGAGTGCTGGCCGAAATGCTCGGTCGGGCGCTCGGAGTAGAAGCGCTGGAAGATCGATTCGAGATTGTCTTCGGGAATGCCAGGCCCCTCGTCGTCGATGGTGATGACGAACGGCCCGCCGCGCGGCTCGCGCGTCAGCTCGATCACCAGTGTCGAGCCGCGCGGGCTGAACGACAAAGCGTTGTCGATCACGTTGCGCACGACCTGGCCGTAGCGGCCGTCGTGACCGTGCGCGGCGTAGGGCGGGTTGGCCGAGATGCGCAGCTCGACCCCGACGCCTGCCTTGCTCGCCGCCGCCCGGGCGTAATGGTGCACCATGTCGTCGAGCAGCGATTTCAGGTCGACCGGCTTCACCTCGCCGCGCATCAGCTCGGCATCGAGCCGCGAGGCGTCCGAGATGTCGGAGATCAGCCGGTTGAGGCGATTGATGTCGTCGAGCACGATCGCCATCAGCCTGGCCTGGCGCTCGGGATCGAGACCGGGGCGGGCCGCCACCTCGATCGCCGAGCGCAGCGAGGTCAGCGGATTCTTGAGCTCGTGCGCCACGTCGGCGGCGAAGCTCTCGATGGCATTGAGCCGCTGCCACAGCGCGTCGGTCATCGAGCGCAGCGCGTCGTTGAGGTCGCCGATCTCGTCGCCGCGCTTGCCGAGGTCGGGGATCTCGGGCCGGCTCTCGCGCGCCAGGCGCACTTCGTCGGCGGCGCGCGCCAGCCGCACGATCGGCTGGGTGATCGTGCCGGCGAGATAGAGCGACAGCAGCACCGTGATGCCGAGCGCACACACCGCGATCGTCAGCATGTCGTAGCGCACCTCGCGCAGGGAGGCGGCGATCGCGCGGTTGTCGCGCGTCAGGATCAGCGCGCCCAGCACCTGCTTGTAGCGCAGCACCGGGACGGCGACGCTCAGCAGCAGCCGCCCGTCGGGCATCAGCCGCACCGCCGACGCGTTGAAGCCGCGCAGCGCGCTTGCCGCCTCGGGGAAGTCGCGCACGCTGGGCACCGGCCGTTCGACATATTGCGGATAGTGGTTGGAGTGCGAGAACTGCCGCGTGATCCAGTCGCCGATCTCCTCGCCCGTGCGGCGGCGCGGCGGCGGCTCATCGGCCGGCGTTTCGAGCGGCGGCAGGGGCATGACATGGATGCGCCCGGCCTCGCTCAGCACCGCGGAGTCACCCAGCAATTCGCCGGTCTCGCTGAACAACCGCGCGCGCACGCCGGTCGGCCGCACCAGCCGCGTCAGCAGCTGGCGGGCGGCGTCGGCGTCCATCCGGTTGATCGTCGTCTCGCCGCCGATCACCGCGATCTCGCCGATGCCCGCCGCCACCATCTCGCCCTGGACCAGCAGTGAGGCGAGCTCGGTGTCGATCAGCTCGTCCTCGTAGTCGCTGAGATAGACGGCGCCCAGCGCCAGCAGCGCCACCGGCACGATGTTGAGGAGCAGGATGCGCCGTGTCAGCGGCGAATAGCGGCGGCTCTGGCTGCGGCGACGGCGCAGCAGCGACGGCGACTCGGGCATTCCTGCAGCACGCGGCTCCGGGCGCGCGCGTGGCGTGCGGCGCATGAACGTCAGGAACAGGCGTTTCAACGGCGTCGTGAACGAGCCCCTCGGCGCAACCCTGGGCTCAGGCGTCGCGGTATCGGTATCCGATGCCATAAAGCGTTTCGATCTGCTCGAATTCGCCGTCGACTTCGCGGAACTTGCGGCGCACGCGCTTGATGTGGCTGTCGATCGTGCGGTCGTCGACGTAGATCGTCTCGCCGTAGGCGGCATCCATCAGCTGGTCGCGGTTCTTGACGTGCCCGGGCCGCTCGGCGAGCGACTTCAGCAGCAGGAACTCGGTGACCGTGAGATGCACTTCCTTGCCCTTCCAGGTGCACTGGTGGCGGCTGGGATCGAGCACCAGCTCGCCGCGCACGATGCGCTCGGGCTGGACCTCGCCCTTGGCCGTGCCGACGTCGGCGCGGCGCAGCACGGCGCGGATGCGCTCGAGCAGCAGGCGTTGCGAGAACGGCTTGCGGATGAAGTCGTCGGCGCCCATGCGCAGGCCCAGGACCTCGTCGATCTCCTCGTCCTTCGACGTCAGGAAGATCACCGGGAACTGCTGCGTCTTGCGCACCTTGTTCAACAGCTCCATGCCGTCCATGCGCGGCATCTTGATGTCGAAGATCCCGAGATCGGGCGGCGACTGGTTGAGTCCCTCCAGCGCCGAGGCGCCGTCGGAGTAGGTCTTGATCTGGAAGCCTTCGGCTTCGAGCAGCATCGACACCGAGGTCAGAATGTTGCGGTCGTCGTCGACGAGGGCGATGTTCTTGCGCACGATGTCATTCTCTCCTGCAGCCTGGCATTACAATGGCACCACCCTTGGCGAGGCACCAGAGACCGGGCGGTTGCTGCCGCTGACCCGATCTGCCATCGATACACGACGAATTGCGGCTTTTTTTGTTCCCGGCATGACGCAAGACATTCCTTACAGCGTGCGCGACCTCGTCCGCCGGCTCGATAAAGCAGCCTTGGCGACGGCTTTGGCCTCCGCGAGCGGTCAGGAGAACGGAACGTGGCCTTACGCCTCCCTGGTGCTGGTGGCGGTGGACCACGATCTCTCGCCGATCCTGTTGATGAGTGAGCTGGCCCTGCACAGCAAGGCCATCGCCGCCGACAACCGGGTGTCCCTGCTGTTTGACGGCACGGCCGGTCTCGACCAGCCGCTGACCGGACCGCGGGTGACGCTGCTGGGGCGGGCGACGCCGACCGGCGAGCCGCGGCTGCGCCGCCGCTTTCTCGCCCGCCATCCGGACGCCGCCCTGTATGCCGATTTCGGCGACTTCCGCTTTTACCGGGTGGCGCTCGAGCGCGCTCATCTGGTGGGCGGCTTCGGCAAGATCCGCTGGCTCGCGGCGGCCGAGCTGATGCCGGCGCCGCCCGCCGCCGCGCTGCTCGAGAGCGAGACCGATATCGTGAGGCACATGAACGACGACCATGCCGACGCTGTGGGCCTCTACGCGGCGAAGCTGCTGGCCCTGCCGGGCGAGGGCTGGCGCATGACCGGCATCGACAGAGAAGGCATCGACCTGCGCCGGCAGGGCGCCGTGGCGCGGCTGGCCCTGCCGGCCGCGGTCGGCGGTCCCGAAGAGGCGCGCCAGGCGCTGATCGCCCTCGTGGCACAGGCGCGCGCTGCCGTATGATGGGACGCCGTGAGCACCCTCCCTGACGCGACCTCCGAAGCGACACGCCTTCGTCCTGTTGCCCTGCCCGCAAAGACGTCGCGCCCCGCCATCCGCCGGCCCTGGCGCATACCGCTGGTCGCGGCGCTGGCACTGGCGTTCGTGTCGTTGGCCGTCGTCTCGGGGGCCGCCTTCATCATCGTGCTGTCGGGCGCCACGGGAACCGCCGAGCGGCTGCTGGTCGACCGCACCGGCCGCGTGGTCGAAGCGCAGATCGCGCTGATCCAGAGCCGGCTCGATCCGATCGCCGACCAGCTCGAGCTGCTGGCGGGGCTTGCCGCGGCCGGCCGCATCGACATCGCCTCGCCGGTCGACGTGCGCGAGTCCCTTGCAGTGGCCATGGCGCACATGCCCGCGGTCTCTGAAGTCGCCTTCGCCACGCTCGACCTGCAGCTTGATCGCGCGATCCGTCGGTCCGACGGCGTGATCGTGCGCGACACGGTCAAGCTGTCGACGTTCCCGCGCGGGCTCGAGCGCTTCCGCGAAATGGCGACGTCGCACGCCACCTTCTGGGGGGCGCTGTTCTGGAATCCGGCGCTGAAGCAGCCGTCGCTGAACGTGCGCACGCCCGTGCGGCGCAACGACGACGCCTTCGTGGGCGGCCTGATCGCCACCGTCGGCGTCGGCGATCTGTCCTCGCTGATCGGCGATCCGGAGAGCGGCGGCCGTTACTTCATCCTGGTCGATCACGACCACGTGCTGGCACACCGCCGGCTGGTCGATCCGCGGGGCCTCGGTCTCACCGAGGATTCGCCGCTGCCGACGATCAAGGATGTCGAGGATCCGGTGCTGGCGCATATCTGGGATCCGCCGGTGCGCAGCGCGCAGATCGACCGCTTCCTGGGCGACCTGGGTCACGTCGTGTCGATCGACGGCCGCAGCTGGGTCTTCGTCTATCGCGCCTTGCCGCGCTATGGCCCGGAGCCCTGGCTGGTCGGACAATATTCGCCGCTCGAGGATGCGACGGCCGATCTCGACCGTCTGACCAACGCCGCGCTGGTCGGCGCGGCGACTCTTGCGGTCGCGGTGCTGATGGCGCTGGCGATCGGGCTCGGGATGGGCCGCGCCATCCGCACCATCACTTCGGCGGCAGAAGCGATCGAGCGGCTCGATTTCGACGAGCCGATCCGCCACGGTTCGCGGGTGCGCGAGATCGACGATGCCGGCCACAGCCTCGAGAAGGCGCGCGGCGCGCTCAAGTGGTTCCGCGCCTACGTGCCCCAACGCCTGGTCTTCCGGCTGATGGAGCGCGGCGAGGATGCGGTGGCCTCGCGCCGCCGCGACGTCACGGTGATGTTCACCGACATCGTCGAGTTCACGCCCCAGGCGGAGGATCTTCCCGAGCAGGAGACGGCCGACCTGCTCAACCATCACTTCGCCCTGCTCGGCGCCTGCATCGACCACGAGGATGGCGTCATCGACAAATACATCGGCAACTCCGTGATGGCGGTGTGGGGCGGCGTCTCCCATGCCGAGGATCATGCGGCGGCGGCCATCCGCGCGGCGCTGGCGATCGCCCGGGTGATCGGCGAAGACAATGCGATGCGCCGGGCGGCCGGAAAGCCTGCGATCCGCGTGCGCGTCGGCATGCATTCGGGCCCGGTGGTGGTGGGCAACATCGGCGCGCCCAGCAGGGTCAACTTCACCGTCGTCGGCGACACGGTGAACGTCGCCCAGCGCTTCGAGCAGCTCGGCAAGGAGTTCATGAAGCCGGAGGACGAGATCGTCGTTCTGGCCAGCGGCCAGACCCTGGCCGCCGTCAAGGATCGCGGCTCGATCGACCTGCCGCCGCTTCCGGCGCCGGAACTGCGGCCGATAAAGGGTCATGAGCAACCCGTCGAGGTGTATCGGCTGGCGTGAGATGGCGGGTAGCTTCATCGGGCGCTATCGTGGCGCCCATGTGGGTCCGCAACGCCTGGTACGTCGCCGCCTGGAGCCACGAGATCGAACCGGGCCGCCTCGCCGCACGCACCATCATCGACCAGCCGATCGTGCTCTACCGCACCGGGGCCGGCGAGATCGTGGTGCTCGAGGATCGCTGCTGCCACCGCTTCGCGCCGCTGTCGCTGGGCCGTCTCGAAGGCGACGACCTGCGCTGCATGTATCACGGGCTGAAGTTCGCGCCGGACGGGCGCTGCATCGAGATTCCCGGGCAGCCGCTGGTTCCGAAAACCGCCTGCGTGCGGCGCTATCCGGTCCATGTCTCCGGCAGCTGGGTGTGGGTGTGGATGGGCGATGCCGCGGCGGCCGATCCGACGCAGATCCCGCCCTCGGTCGCGCTCGACGACGAGGCCTATCGCCTGCGGTCGGGCCAGCTCGACTATGCGGCGCACTACCTCTTGATCGACGACAACCTGCTCGACCTCTCGCATCTCAGCTTCGCGCACGAAAAGACGCTGGGCCTCGGCATGCCGCAATGGGCCGACAACCGGCCCACCGTGACGCCGATCGAGCGCGGCCTGCGCATGCAGCGCTGGCTCCGCAACCACGCGCCCTCGGGCTTCATGAAGCGGCTGGGCGAGCGGGTCGATGTGTGGAACAGCTACGACTTCGTCTTTCCCGGCGTCTTCCTGCAGCGCACCGTGTTCTTTCCGCCCGGCACGCCGGAGCCGACGTCGGCGCCGCTCTTCTATCGTGTCGACGAGCAGGCGGTGACGCCGATGACGGCCGGTACCTCGCGGTATTTCTATGCCGCCGGCGCGCGTGCGGGCGACATCACCGACGAGAGAGTCGACCGCCTGTTCGACGTGACCAGGGCCGCCTTCCAAGAGGACAAGGTGATCATCGAGGCGCAGCAGAAACTGATCGACCTCGACCCCGAACGACAGATGCTGCCGACCAGCCTCGATGCAGGACCGACCCGATTCCGCAAGATGGTCGCGGCAATGCTTGCTGACGGATGATCCTCGGAGGCCTCGCACCGTTTTTACCGTTTTAAGCGGCATTTCGCCGTCCGTCCGCACTATTGTTCAAAATCAACGGCTTAGAGTCTTCGCGAAACGGTTCTAAACGGCGAAACGGCCGAAAAACGGCGAGCTCGGCTGGGCTGATCTTCATCCGTTGATATTGCGTAATTCACAATAAATGTCAAGTGAAAGTCGCACGATCTAGAGTCTTTGCAGCCCGTTTCGAATCACTTCCGGCACGTAAACGCAGACTGTCATCCCGAGTCGGCGCATTCAGATTCGCCTTCAGCGAGGGACCTTTGTTGTACGGCCGCAGTTGAAGGTCCCTCGCTGCGCTCGGGATGACACCAGTTCCCGAACGACGGCCCTACGTGAGCGGCGCCATCACGTGCTTGACGTAGGCTGGTCGGGTTTTCAGCCGCTCGTACCAGGCTTTCACATTCTTGAGGGCGGGCCGTTCGATCGGCAGCGCGTACCAGCGGTGGACGAAGCAGCCGACCGGAATGTCGCCCATCGTGAAGTGCTGGCCCGCGACGTAGTGCCTGCCTTCGATCTTCTGGTCGAGCCGCGTCCAGATCTTGCCTGCCTCGACGGCGCCCTTGGCGATCGCCGCCATGTCGCGCTTCTCGGGCGGCGTGCGGATCAAGCCCCAGAAGACGTCGCGCATGCTGGCGTTGACCGTGCTGGCCTGCCAGTCCATCCAGCGATCGGCCTCCGAGCGCAGGCCGGGATCGTTGGGCCACAGGCTACCCGCCGCGTACCTGGCGGCGAGATAGCGCACGATCGTGTTGCTCTCGTAGATGATGCGGCCGGCATCTTCGATCGTCGGCACGACGCCGTTGGGGTTCATGTCGAGGTACCATTTCTGGTCGTTACCGCCGAAGGCCATGCCGACGTCGACACGGTCGTATTTCAGCCCGCACTCGTCGGCGCACCACAGTACCTTCATCACGTTGATCGAATTGACGCGTCCCCAGATTTTCATGGCGTGTGTTCCCTCTTCATCCAGGCAAGGCTGTCATCCTGAGCGAAGCGAAGGATCCTTCTGGGCGATTCGAGTGCTTGCACTCGAATGCGCCTATTCGCTCAGGATGACAGGGTGTTCTGTATCGCAGGCCGCCGCTAATGCGCCGCGGCCCAGTTGAGGCCGACGCCGGTGTCGACGACCAGGGGCACCGACAAGGTCGCGGCGCTTTCCATGACCTTGCGGGCCATCGCCTTGGTCTTCTCGATCTCCTTGTCGGGCACCTCGAACAGCAGCTCGTCGTGCACCTGCAGCAGCATCCGGGCCTTGAGCTTCGCCGCCTTGAGCGCGGGCGGGACGCGGATCATGGCGCGCTTGATGATGTCGGCGGCGCCGCCCTGCAGCGGGGCGTTGATCGCGGCGCGCTCGGAGAAGGCGCGCAGGCCGCCGTTCTTCTCGTTGATGTACTTGAGATGGATCTTGCGGCCGAACGGCGTCTTCACGTAGCCGTTCTTGCGCGCATAGTCCTTGGTGTTCTCCATATAGTCGCGGATGCCGGGATAACGCTGGAAGTACTTGGCGATGTAGTCGCGCGCCTCGGGCTGGCCGATGCCCAGCTGATTGGCCAGGCCAAAGGCCGAGATGCCATAAATGATGCCGAAGTTGATCGCCTTGGCGCGCCGTCGCACCAGCGGGTCCATGCCCTTCACCGGCACGCCGAACATTTCCGACGCGGTGATCGCATGGATGTCGTCGCCGCGCGCGAAGGCTTCTTTCAGGGTTGCGAGGTCGGCGACATGCGCCAGCAGGCGCAGCTCGATCTGCGAGTAGTCGGCACTCAGGAGCTGGCAGCCCTTTTCGGCGATGAAGGCGTGGCGGATCTTGCGGCCTTCCTCGGTGCGCACCGGGATGTTCTGCAGGTTGGGATCGGTCGAGGCGAGGCGGCCCGTCGCCGCGCCGGTCATGTGATACGAGGTGTGCACCCGGTCGGTCTTGGGATCGAGCTCGCGCACCAGCGCGTCGGTGTAGGTGCCTTTCAGCTTGGCGAGCTGGCGGTGCTCCAGGATCTTGACCGGCAACGGATGGCCCTGCGCCGCAAGATCGTCCAGCACCTGGGCGTCGGTCGCCCACGAGCCGTTCTTGTTGTGCTTGCCGCCGGGCAGCTTCTGCTCGTCGAACAGGATTTCGCCCAGCTGCTTGGGCGAGGAGACATTGAACTCGCGGCCGGCCAGCTTGTGCAGTTCGATCTCGAGCGCCACCAGGCGCTTGCCGAAATCGGCGCTGAGGCGATTGAGTTCCTTCGCGTCGACCTTGATGCCGGCGGTCTCCATGCCGAGCAGCACCGGGATCAGCGGCCGCTCGATGGTCTCGTACATGGTGACCATGTGCTCCTGCGCGATGCGCGGCTTGAAGTGCGCCCACAGCTGCATCGTGACGTCGGCATCTTCGGCGGCATAGTCGCGCGCCTTGTCGAGCGGCACCTTGTCGAAGCTCACCTGCTTGGCGCCGCTGCCGGCCACGTCGGAGAACTTGATGGTCTTCTGGCCGAGATAGCGTTCGGCCAGCTCGTCCATGCCGTGGCCGTGCTTGCCCCCGTCGAGCACGAAGGAGAGCAGCATCGTGTCGTCGACGGGCCCGATCTCGATGCCGTAGCGCCGCAGCACGGCGATGTCGTACTTGATGTTCTGGCCGACCTTCAGCACGCCCGGGTCCTCGAGCATCGGCTTCAGTTTCTCGATCGCCTTCTTGAGCGGCAGCTGGCCCGGCAACAGCTTGCCGTCGCCCGTCTTGTCACCGTCACCGCCCAGATCGAGCGCGCCCTGGGCCTCGCCACCCGGCGCGCGATGGGCGAGCGGCAGGTAGGCGGCGCGGCGCTTGCCCGAATTGATGTTGCCCCACGGCCCGTCGAGCAGGGCGAGCGAGATACCGACCAGACCCGCATTGTTGGAATCGAGCGCGTCGGTCTCGCAGTCGAACGCGACCGTGCCGGCCCTGGTGGCCTCGGCGATCCACTCGTCGAGCAGCTTCTCGTCCTGGATCAATTCGTAGTCGGCCTGCTCGAACGGCTTGTTGACCTTGGCGGTCGCGGCCTTGGCCGGGGCTGCCTCGGCGGCGGGCTTCGGTGCGACCGGCGCACCGGCAGCTGGCGCGACAGGCGCCGTCGCTTCGCCCAGTTCCTTGGTGTACTTGCCGATCAGGCTCTTGAAGCCCTGCTGCTCCAGCCACGGCAGCAGCACGTTGGGATCGGGCGCCTTCTTGTCGAAGGCCTCGGGCTCGGCCGGAGTGGGCACATTGTGGTCGAGCTGGACCAGCTTCCTGGAGATGCGGATCAGCTCGGCATTCTGCTCCAGCGACTCGCGCCGCTTGGGCTGCTTGATCTCGGCCGTGCGCTTCAGCAGCGTTTCGAGATCGCCATACTCGTTGATCAGCTGCGCGGCGGTCTTCACGCCGATGCCGGGAGCGCCCGGCACGTTGTCGGTCGAATCGCCCGCCAGCGCCTGCACGTCGACCACCTTGTCGGGCGTGACGCCGAATTTCTCCATCACCGCCTCGGGCCCGAGCTTCTTCTGCTTGATCGGGTCCATCATGTCGACGCCGGGGCGGATCAGCTGCATCAGGTCCTTGTCGGAGGAGATGATCGTGCAGGTGCCGCCGGCCTCGACCGCGAGCCGCGCGTAGGTCGCGATCAAATCGTCGGCCTCGTAGCCCTCGAGCTCGCAGACCGTGACGTTGAAGGCGCGCGCGGCCTCGCGGATCAGCGGGAACTGCGGGATCAGGTCTTCCGGCGGTTCCGGCCGGTTGGCCTTGTACTTGTCGTAGATCTTGTTGCGGAAGGTGGTGCGCCCGGCGTCGAGGATCATCGCGATATGGTCGACCTCGGGATCGTCGAGATGCTGCACCAGCATGCGGCAGAAGCCGTAGACGGCATTGATCGGCGTGCCGTCGGGCCGCGTCATCGGCGGCAGCGCGTGATAGGCGCGGAACAGATAGCCCGATCCGTCGACCAGGTAGAGGTGGCGGATTTTGCCGCCGGCTGCTGTCGCGAGTGCGTTCTTTTTCGCCATAGCCAAGGCCTACCACGCTCGGGCAAGAGAGGGGAGATATGGAAGCATTTTTAGTCTCCGCCGGGCTCGTGGCGATCGCCGAGATCGGCGACAAGACCAACATCCTGGCGATGATTCTCGCGACGCGGTACCGCCAGCCGGTTCCCGTCATCCTGGGCATCCTGGTGGCGACCCTGGCCAATCATGCTCTGGCGGCCAGCGTCGGCGCCGCGGTCGCGGCCTGGCTCGGGCCGCAGGCGATGCGCTGGATCCTGGCGGTGCTGTTCCTCGTGATGGCGGCCTGGTGCCTGATCCCCGACAAGGAGGACGACGGCCCCAAGTCTGTCGGCAAGCTGGGTGCGTTCCTGGCGACCACGGTTGCCTTCTTCCTGGTCGAGATGGGCGACAAGACCCAGCTTGCGACCATGGGCCTCGCCGCGCGCTTCCACTCGGTCGTGCTGGTCACCGCCGGCACCACCGCGGGCATGCTGCTGGCCAATGTGCCTGCCGTGCTGTTCGGTGACGTGCTCTCGCGCAAGCTGTCGCTCAAGCTCATGCGCACGATCGCGGCGGTGTCGTTCGCCGTGCTTGGCGTGCTGACAGTGATCGGCGTCGATATGGGGCTGTTCTAGAGCGCGGACTTATAGCCACAGATCCCCGGTTCTGGCGTCGACCAGTTGAGACCGCCTCGACAGAGCGGACACGATGCCGACGGGCAGGCCATGTCGCCTGATGACCCAAAGGCGACATCACGAGTGCGAGGAAGGGTTCTGGGTCCGTTCGGCGGCGCATCGCCCGGAGCATCAACCTCTTTTGCGTGGTCCGGTTCGCCTATCACCAAGTTGATTTCGAGTTTCGTTGGCGACGTCCGGGCGGCTCTTCACGTGATCGATGAAGGCGCGCAGCTTCGGCATCATTTGCCGGTGGCCCGGGTAGTAGAGAAACACACCAGGCGCCAGGGACGCGAATGGTTCCAACACGCGCACAAGTTTCCCCATTTTCACGGCGCTGGCAGCGATCGGCCCGGGTACTTGCGCAAGGCCCAATCCCTCGACGGCCGCACCAAGCATTGTGGGAAGGTCGCTCGCGATAAAGGGTCCCGAAACGTTGACCTCGACTGCCTCGTTGCCGCTGAGAAAGGACCAGGGCGCGATCGATCCATTCGAGCGGCGCATGCGCAGGCAGGCATGCTGGCGCAGATCATCGATGAGTTCCGGCCGCTGCCGCCGGAGCAGATAGTCGGGGCTGCCGACCACAGCCAGCGGGAACGACGGCGTCAGACGTACCGCGATCATATCGGCCTCGATGAACTGGCCGAGCCGGATGCCGGCGTCGAATCCCTCGGCAGCGATATCGACCAGCTCCGCACTTGCGACGACCTCGACCTCGACCTCGGGATAGGCTTGGCAGAAGGATGCGATCAGCGGCTCCATCAGGATCGGCATCACCGCGCGCGGCACGGTAAGGCGCAATAGCCCGGCCGGCCGCTGTCCGAGGTCACGCGCATGCTGGCTTGCGGCGACGAGCTCCTCGAAGGCGGGCTTGGCGCGCGAAAGAAATCGTTCGCCAGCCTCGGTCAGGCCGACGCTGCGCGTCGTGCGTATGAAAAGTGCCGCGCCGACGCGGGCCTCGAGTGCGCGTACGGCCTGGCTCATCGCCGACGGCGTCACCCCGAGTTCCGCGGCGGCCCTCCGAAAACTGCGGTGCTGGGCAACGCTCAGGAACGCCTCGACGCCGTCGAGCGCACCCTGTCTGACTGTGAAGTTCTGCTTCATAGCCCATCAACATTATCGTGGATAGTCGCTCGCCGGAAGCAGCCCTACATCCGACTTGCAATCAGGAGCACCGCCGGCGTCGCGCTCCAACATTCGCGACATCAAGGACATCTCCCGGAACAAGGAGACCGCCATGATTAGAGAAACGAGACCATTGAAAGCAATCCGCAACGTCGCCTGGGCACTCACCCTCGCCCTGATAGGCGCCACTTCCATGGCCCATCCGTCCATTGCCCAAGCACAAGCCACCTCGCCCGCAACCACCGGAGTGATGGTCATCCTTACCGTGAAGGCGGGCGTCACGCGCGAACTGGTCATGGCCGTCATGCCAGCTGAAATCCGGCAGACTGTGCAGCTCTATCTCAATGGGAAGATTCGCGAATGGTATTCGCGTGGCGACGGTCGCGGAGCCGTCTTCTTGCTGGATACCAGGGACATCGGAGAGGCGCAGGCGATCATGGAGGCTCTTCCCTTGGCCAAGCAAAATATCGTCGACCACGAGTACATCGCAGTCGGTCCACTCGTGCCGCTCGGCTTGCTCACGGCCAATTCCGAGCATCGGCAATAAGGACGACGCTGACATAGAGGACCGCCGATGAACACCGACGCTGTTTCCGCTGCCATTGTCCCGCCGAGCTCCGCGTGGCGCAGCTTGCTTTGGGCCGTCCCATTCACGGTACTGTGGACGTGGCTGATCTACTCGCTACCAGTGCTTCTGGACAGCGGCCTTGCGGCCCTGGCCGTTCGGCTGATGGTCAATGGGCTCATCGCGCTCGGCTTGTGGCTCGGCCTTGAACGCACCGACCTCGCTCCGGGCCAGCGTCGCACGACTTGGCTGGCGATCGTGGTCCCCTTCACGCTTTGGGCCGCAGTCGCCTGGACTGGGGCCATCAATGGTGTCTTCCGCATTGGCGCCTTGCCCTTACCGTTGCTGCCATTGGCGATCTTCCTGCCGGTGATTGTCGGCGCTCCGCTGTTGCTGTTGTCCAAGCGGGTGGGACAGCTGCTCGATGCGATGCCAACGACGTGGCTCGTCGCTCTCCAGCTTTATCGCGTCTTCGGCAGCCAATTCCTCGCTTACTGGCTGCTTGGGCTGCTGCCCGGCCTATGGGCGTTGCCGGCAGGAACTGGCGATGTGCTGACCGGTCTGTTCGCCGTGCCGGCGGCGATTGCCCTGCTGCCCGGCACGGCCGAGGGACGGAAAGCGGCGATCCTCTGGAACATCTTCGGCTTCGCAGACCTCGCCATCGCGATCACCTTGGGAATGATCATCGCGCCTGGCCCGTTCCAGCTGATCGTTCCGAATGGCTCGAGCATCGGCCTGGACGGTTATCCCAATGTGCTGACTCCTGCTTTCGTGGTGCCAGGCTCGATCCTGCTGCATGCGCTGTCGCTCCGCCAGCTGCGCCGCCGTAGTCTGGCGGCGACTCCGCGGCGCTAGACGCGCGCCTCGGCCGGTTGCGACCATCGTCCAGAGTGTTGGACTCAGGCGGCATCCGCGCCGACCGGAATGATGGTTTTTGGCACTTTGCGGACATGGCAAAGAACGCCAACGACCGCTTTAAGGTCAGTAAACGGATATCCTTGCCAGGGTCGGCTGGCGGTCACGTCGCCAAGTGAGCAATGAGGCGGGCCGCTTCGGTGGGCAGCTTCGCCGTTGTTGTCACCGCTGCCGTATAGACCGTCGTGAGGTCGTAGCCGTTGGGCAGTGGTGCCACCAGAGTCACGCCCGGCGTTGCCTCGATCTCGGTTTCCTGCGTGGAGCCGATCACATGCCGAGCTTTTGACGCGGCCATGGCGCGCATTGCCGTGCCACCGTTGGGGGCGAGCTTCAGCCGGTGCTTGACCGTGTCCCAGAGGCCGAGCTGGCGCAGCACGTTGGCGAAGTGGATGCCGGCCGTCGCCTGGGCGGGATCGGGGAAATGGATTTCGTCGGCCGCCGACAGCGCGGTGCGCAGCGCATGCGCGGTGTGGACCTCGGGCAGGGGATCGCCGGTGCGCGCCGCAATCGAGGTGGCCACGCGCGCGACATCCCTGATCGACGCGCGCACGACATGGCCGCTTGCCGCCAATTCGTCGATCAAGGCGCGGCTCAGGATCACGACGTCGGCCGGTTCGCCTGCCAGCAACTTGTCGCGCATCGCGCCGACGGCGCTGAAGGTGCCGTCGATGGTGCAGCCCGACGCCTTCTCGAACTCCGCCCGCACCTTCTCGACCAGTCCCTGCGTCGCGCCGCCGCTCAGGACCCGCAGCGACTTCACTGGATGTCGATTCCGGCCGTCTTGATGACCTTGGCCCACTTGGCGATGTCCTGCGTCAGGAAGGCGCCGAACTGGTCGGGCGTCATGGTCATCGGCACGGCGCCCTGCTTGGCCCAGGCGTCGCGGATCTCGGGCCTGGCGATGATCTTCTCGATCTCGGCGTTCAGCCGGTCGACGATCTCCTGGGGCGTTCCCTTGGGCGCCATGATGCCGAGCCAGATCGTCGCCTCGTAGCCCGGCACGCCCAATTCCGCGACTGTCGGCACGTTGGGCATCACCGCCGAGCGCTGCAGCCCGGTGGTGGCGAGCGCGCGCACCTCGCCGGCATCGATGCTGCCTTTCATCGCGGTCACGGCGTCGAACATCATCTGCACGTGGCCGCCCATCACGTCGTTGCGCGCCTCGGCGCTGCCCTTGTGCGGGATGTGCAGGATGTCGGTGCCGCTCATCGACTTAAATAGTTCGCCCGCCATGTGATAGGGCGTGCCGGGGCCGGAGGAAGCGTAGGAGAGCTTGCCGGGCTGCGCCTTGGCCAGCGCCACGAATTCCTGCAGCGTCTTTGCCGGCACCGACGGATGCACCACCATGACAAGGTCGGAAGAATTGACCGGCGCCACCGGAACGAGGTCGCGCATCAGCTCGTAGGGCTTGTGCGCAAACAGCGTCTCGTTGACCGTGTGCGTGTTCGACATCATCAGCAAGGTGTAGCCGTCGGGCGGCGCCTTCGCGACGACCTCCGTGCCGATCAGCGCGCCGGCGCCCGGCTTGTTCTCGATGATGAACTGCTGCTTGAAGGTCTCGGTGAGGCCCTGCGCCAGGATGCGGGCATAGACGTCGGCCGGTCCGCCCGGGCCGAACGGCACGACGATCTTCACCGGCTTGGTCGGCCACGATTGCGCCGCCGCCGGCAGCGCGAGCGCGGCAGCGAAGGCGGCCATCAGGCCTGTCTTTATCCAGTTGCGCATCTTGTCGCCTCCCGATTTCCGACCCTCATGCCATGACACGCACCGTGGCCACAATGCATAGTCACGCGATGGTGACGGCCACGATGACAGGAGGGTGCCGCTGCGGCGCCGTGCGTTATCGCGCGACGGGAACGCCCGAGTTCCAGGGCCTGTGCCATTGCCGCGATTGCCAGCGACTGAGCGGCGCCGGCCATGTCGGCTTCATCTGCTTTCCCAGCGACGCCGTTGCGATCGAGGGCGAGACCCTGGTGCGCAAGGGCATCGGCGGCAGCGGCCGGGCCGAGCGGCACTATTGCCCGACCTGCCTCAGCCAGCTCTTCGGCCTCTCCGGGATCATGCCGGGCAAGACCAACATCTATGCCGGTTCGCTCGACGATCCCGCGCAGTTCACCCCGCAGTTCGCCATCTTCGTGCGCGACCGGCCGCCGTGGGACAACTCCTCGCGCGATCTCGTATGTTACCAAACGTTGCCGGGCTAGGGTCTATCCGGTGTTGATGGATGCGAGCCTTTCCTCCCCATTCAAATGGGGAGGTGGCCCGCAGGGCCGGAGGGGTCATGCGCCGCAGGCAAATTTGTCTCTTCCGGAAACCTATGACCCCTCCGCCCGCGTAAGACGCGGGCACCTCCCCATTTGAATGAGGAGGGAAGCAATTCTCAACTGGAAGGCACTCTATGTCGTCGATTGCTGCGTCGGCCGCCAGCGCAAGAGGTAGGCCTGCAGGCGGCGCACGCCCAGCGACAGGATGACGCCGGCGATCATCAGGACGAAGACCGCGACCATCATGCCGGCGGCCTCGCCGCGCGCCTCCAATTCGATGATCATGCGGCCGATGCCGTGCTCGGCGCCGATGAATTCGCCGACGATGACGCCGATCAATGAGAAGCTGATGGCGGGCGATAAAGAGGCGAACAGCCACGCCATGGTCGAGGGCACGATCACGGTGCGCGTCACCTGCCACTCGCTGGCCCCCAGCAGGCGGGCGGCGTTGATGTGGTCGCGGTCGACCGAGCGGGCGCCTTCGAAGGTGTTGAAGAACACCAGGAACACCACGACCAGCCACGCCGTCACGATCTTCGAGGCATCACCGATGCCGAAGGCCAGGATGATGATCGGCGCGAGCGCGATGCGCGGCACCGAGTTGAAGGCGGTGATGTAGGGATAGAAGATCTCGCTCAGGCGGTCGGACCGTCCGAGCACGAGCCCCAGCACGAAGCCCGAGCTGACGCCGGTCAGGAAGCCCCACAGCGTGTTCTTCAGGGTGAACCAGGTGGCGATCCAGAGATTGTTCTCGGACTTGCCGATGCAGCGGGCGAAGCCGTCGGGCACCGACCAGCTCCAGGCGTCGTCGGAAGTGACCAGGCAGCCCATGCGCAGGAACTGCCTGAAAATCTCCGACGGTTTGGAGACGAAGTAGGGATCGAGCAGGTCGGGCACCAGCCACGGCAGGCGGTCGTGCAGCTCCCAGCCCCATTGCCACACCGCGAGCGCGCCCAGGCCAAAGGCTGCCTGCCACAGCAAGGTCGAGAGCCGTCTCATGGGCTGTGGGCTTTCGCGAATTCCTCGCCGAGCGAGTGCCAGATGCGCTGGAAGAGGGCGGCGTATTGCGGCGTCTCGCGCAAGGCGACCGCGTTGCGCGGGCGCGGGAAGTCGACCTTGAAGTCCTGCTTCACCCGCCCCGGCCGCGCCGACATCAGGATGATGCGATCGGCCAGGGTCAGCGCTTCGCCCAGGTCATGGGTGACGAACAGCACGGTCTGGCGCGTGCTCTCCCACAGATTGAGCAGCACCGAATGCATGTCGAGCTTGGTGTGGGTGTCGAGCGCGCCGAACGGCTCGTCCATCAGCAGGATCTCGGGCCGCGAGATCAGGGTGCGCATCAGCGACACCCTCTGGCGCATGCCGCCCGACAGCGACGCAGGATAGAAGCGCGCGAAACCGTCGAGGCCGGCCTGGTGGATCGCCTGCTCGACCCTCGGGCGGCGCTCGGCCGCCGGCACGCCCGCGAGTTCGAGTGCGTAGCCGATGTTGTCCTCGACCGTGCGCCAGGGAAACAGCGTGTCCTTCTGAAAGACATAGCCGACATGGCGGATCGGCCGGCCCGGGACCACGGCCTCGCCGTCGACCCGGATGGCGCCGCCGTTGGGCGCGATCAGGGTGGCCACCATGTTGAGGATCGTGCTCTTGCCGCAGCCCGAGGGCCCCAAGCAGCGCCACGAACTCGCCGTCGTCGATGCGGAACGAGGCATCGTCGACGGCCACGACCTCGCGTCCTTCAGCGAGGAAACTCTTGCGAAGACCGGCGACGTCGATGCGGCAGCGGGCAGAAAGCTCAGGCGGGGTACTTGGCATGCGCTTTCTTGAGGAAGGTGTCGGCCACGGCGTCCTCGAGCTTGATCGGCTGCTTGATGCCGGTCAGCTCGCTGAACCAGACCTTCTCGCCGCGCCCATAGGACTCCGCGGTGATCAGTCCGTCCCAGTCGGCGACGTCCTTGAGCTCGCCGATCTCCAGCAGGTTGGCGCCGCGCGAGGTCGAGCCGACGTAGCGCTCGATCGTGCCCAGGATGTTCTCCGGGCTGTTGGCCTTGATCCATTGCATCGACGCGCCACACGGCGTTGGTGAAGGCCTGCACCTTCTCGGGGTCCTTCTCGATCGTCGAGGTGAGGCAGAAGTTGACGTTCACCGGCACGGAGCCGCCCATCACCGGAGTCCAGGTTTTCTCCTCGCTCGGCGAGTAGATCACCTTGCCCCAGCCGTTCTTCTCGGCCTCGCTCACCACCGAGATCGCGCTCGACAGCACGTCGATCTGCTTGCTCTTGAGCGAGCCCAGCATGGTGTCGACGTTGCCGACGCCAACCCAGGTCACCTTGTCGGCGAGGCCCATCTTCTCCATGAAATAATGCGACCACAGATGCGAGGTGCCGCCGAGCGAGGACACGCCGAAGATCGCCCGCTTGCCGTCGGGACGCTGCCAGGCGGCGGCCTTCTGCACCGTGTCGATGCCCTGGTCGTAGAGATCCTTGCGCACCGCGAAGCGCACGCCGGGCGCCCTCTGGTCGATGGTCTGGAGCGCCCGCGCCGGGCGGCCGTTCTTGTTGAGCTGCATGACGTGCAGGATGTCGGCCACCGCAAAGTCGGCCTGGCGCGAGGCCAGGATCTCGCGCGTCTTCACGCCGCTGCCGCCCTGGATCAGCTTGAAGTCGTAGCCTTCGTCCTTGAAGAAGCCCTTCTCCATGGCGACGAACTGCACCTCGTAGGTCGGCACCGCCACCGGATAGACGCCCGACCCCGTCTTGGCCTGCGCGAACGCGCGTCCTCCGGACAAAGCGGCGGCCGATGCCGCGAACATGACGATTTCGCGACGCTTGATCAAAAACACCATCTCGTCCTCTCCCCAACCTCATCCTGAGGAGGCCGTGTAGCGGCCGTCTCGATCAGCGCGGAGTAACCTCCGCGCCTTTGATGGGCTACAGGCCTCGTTGATTGCCCACCCTTCGAGACGCATCGCTGCGCGATGCTCCTCAGGGTGAGGTATGTCCTGTTGCGTTACCCCGCGGGATAGAGCCACGGGGTGGCTTTGCGGGCTTTGGCCTGGTGCGCGGCGATCTCGGCTTCGCGCGTCAGGGTGAGAGCCACTTCGTTCAGGCCCTTGAGCAGCGCGTCGCGGCGGATGCCGTCGACATGGAAGGTGATCCGCCGGCCGCTCGGCGTCACGACCTCGCGCTTCTCGAGGTCAATGCTGAGGCGCGGCTCGCTGTTGCTGCCGGGGCGTGTGGCGGCCTCGAGCTCGCCCGCGATCGCCAGCACGTCGGCGCGATCGAGCTGGATCGGCAGCACGCCGTTCTGGAAGCAGTTGTTGAAGAAGATCGGCCCGAAAGAGGGCGCGATGACGGCGCGCACGCCCATGCCCATCATTGCCCACACCGCGCCCTCGCGGCTCGAGCCGCAGGCGAAATTCTCGTCGGCGACGACGATCTCGGCGCCCTTGAAGGCGGGCCTGTTGAGGAAGAAGTCCGGATTGTCGCTGCCGTCGGGCAGGTAGCGCCACGGCTCGAAGGCGTAGGGGCCGAGCTCGGCCTGGGCCACGTCGCGCAGGCGATGGATCGGGATGATGATGTCGGTGTTGACGTTCTGCTCCATCAACGGAGCGGCCTTGGCGTCGAGCACGGTGAAGGGCTTCATGGTCTTCTCCGTTCCCTAGATCGACCTGACGTCGGCAATGCGGCCGGCGATCGCGGCGGCCGCGGCCATCGCGGGACTGGCCAGATGCGTGCGCCCACCCGGTCCCTGCCGTCCGACGAAGTTGCGGTTGGAGGTCGAGACGCTGCGCTCACCCGGTGCGATGGTGTCGCCGTTGACCGCCAGGCACATCGAGCAGCCGGGCTCGCGCCATTCGAAGCCGGCGTCGAGGAAGATGCGGTGCAGGCCTTCGGCCTCGGCCTCGCGCTTGATGTTCTCCGATCCCGGCACGACCCAGGCACGGACATGGCTCGCCACCTTGCGGCCCCTGGCGATCTTCGCGGCTTCGCGCAGGTCGGACATGCGGCTGTTGGTGCAGGAGCCGATGAACACCCAGTCGATCTTCGTCTGGTCGATCGGCACGCCCGGAGTCAGGCCCATGTAGTCGAGTGCGGCCTGCAGGGCCTTCTGCTTGTCAGGATCGGCGACCGACGTCGGATGCGGGATCTTTCCGGTCACCGGGATGACGTGCTCGGGGCTGGTGCCCCAGGTGATCTGCGGCACGATCCTGTTCACGTCGACCGTCACCTCGACGTCGAACCTGGCGTCGGCGTCGCTGGGCAAGCTGCGCCAGTCGGCGACGGCGGCCTCCCACTTGGCGCCCGTCGGCGCATAGGGGCGGCCCTTCAGGAAGGCGAAGGTCTTGTCGTCGGGCGCCACCATGCCGATCTTGGCGCCCAGCTCGATCGAGAGATTGCAGACAGTGAGTCGGCCCTCGACTTCCATGTCGCGGATCGCAGGACCGGCATATTCCACGGCGAAGCCGGTGCCGCCGGCCGCGCCGATCTGGCCGATCAAAGCCAGAATGAGATCCTTGGGCATGACGCCGGGCGCCGCCTTGCCCTCGAAGGTGACGCGCATGCCCCTGGGCTTGCGCTGGACAAGCGACTGCGTGGCCAGCACGTGGATCACTTCGGTGGCGCCGACGCCGAAGGCGATCGCGCCCAGGCCGCCGTGCGTGCAGGTGTGGCTGTCGCCGCAGACCAGCAGCACGCCCGGCAAGGTGATGCCCTGTTCCGGTCCCATGACATGGACGATGCCCTGGCCGGGCTGGCCGAGGTCGAACAGCTTGATGCCCGCTTCCTTGGCGAGGTCGCGCATATGATAGAGCCGCTGGGCGTGCGGCTTCAGCGTGTCGTGCGTGCGGCCGGGCTCGGTCGAGATGACGTGATCGAAGGTGGCGAAGGTGAGGTCGGGATTGCGGACCTTGTAGCCCTCGTCCTTGATCATCTGCAGCCCGCGGCCGCCGCCGTCGTGCATCAGGTGGCGGCTGACGTGCAGCAGCGCATAGTCGTCGCCGAGATCGGCGATGACATGGCGCGCCCAGATCTTGTCGAACAGGGTTTGTCCCGGCATCGGTTGTTCCTCCCGTCGGCCGGCTCTCGCGGCTGTTCGGACCGATACCCCACCATCTTTCGGGGCCGCTCACAACTGATTCGCGCGCTCACAGTCGTCCTGAGCCCTTCGGCGGCGCATGCCGCCATCAGGATAAACTCCGCGAAGGACCTCACGTTGAAACTAAAGTCCGCTGGTCGATCCGTGAGATCCTTCGCTTCGCTCAGGATGACAATCGTCTGGGCAGCTACTGCTGTTGCTGTTCCGCGGCCTTGTCCTGCGCCTGATCCTGGCCCCAGCCCTTCTTCTCGGCTTCGAAGAAGGAGGCGAAGACCTTGCGGATGGTGCTCTCGGCGATGTCGCGGGTGATGAACACGACCCGGCTCTTGCGGTCGTCGCCCTCGGGCCAGGCGTCGAGCGTCGCCGGCGGATGGAAGACGTGCTGCACGCCGTGGATCACGACGGGCTTGTCGGTGTCCTTGACGTTCAGGATGCCCTTCATGCGCAAGAGATCGGGACCGCGATAGGTCACCAGCGCGTCGAATGCCGCCGCCACCGTCGACCAGCTCATCGGCTCGTCGAAGGTCATGCAGAAGGCCTTGATGCGGTCGTCGTGGCGATTGACGTTGTGCGGGTCCTGCTCGCCGTGATCGTGCCCATGTTCATGCCCGTGTTCATGCCCGTGATCGTCGTGCGCGTGGCCGTGGTCGTGACCATGCTTGTGGCCGTGCCCATGGTCGTGGCTGCCTTCGTAGGCTTCCTCGTGCAGCCAGCGCTTCACGTCGGCGCTCTTGGTCTCGGGATTGTAGAGGCCGGCATTGAGGATCGCGTCGGGATCGATCTCGCCGGCGGTGATCGAGATCGCCTCGGCGCCGGGATTGAGATGCTGCAGGCGGTGCCTGAGCTCGGCGAGCTTCGGCGCATCGGCAATGTCGACCTTGGTCAGCAGCAGCCGGTCGGCGACGGCGGCCTGCTTGATGGCCTCCTCGTGATTGTCGAGGGTCGAGGCGCCGTTCACGCCGTCGACCGTCGTCACCACGCCGTCGAGGCGGTAGCGCGAGGCAAGCAGCGGGTCGGTCATCAGCGTGTGCAGGATCGGCGCCGGATCGGCCAGCCCGGTCGTCTCCACCACCATGCGCTTGAACTGGCTGACTTCTCCGCGCGAGCGCTTGAGGAACAGCTCGCTCATGGTGCGCACCAGATCGCCGCGCACCGTGCAGCACAGGCAGCCGGAGTTGAGCGTCACCATGCCCTCGTCGTCGGACTTCTCGACCAGCAGGTGATCGAGGCCGATCTCGCCGAACTCGTTGATGATCACCGCCGTGTCGGCCAGCTCGGGCCGGCGCAGCAGCTTGTTCAGCAGGGTCGTCTTGCCGCTGCCCAGAAAGCCCGTCAGCACGGTGACAGGGATACGTTGTTCGGCGGCGTTCTGCGTGTCGCTCATGTCGGTTCCGTCTCCTTGGGGTGCCAGAACCGCTCAGCCTTCTTGAAACGTTTCCACGCCTGCCGGAGCTTGTGGCGCCGGCGCTTCTCGCCGGAGGCCGCCTGCCTGGCCAGCTGGCGCAGCGCCCCGCTCACGTCTTCCGACGGGCGGGCCGCAACGGCGATGTCGGCCAACATCTGGCCGGCCACCGCGCGATCGTTCAAGGTGCCGAGCGCGCCCTGCAGGCGCACCGTGGCCTCGATATAGGCCTTCGCGGCCCGGGAATCAAAAGGCCGCCCGGCGAAGGCTGGCTGCAGGAAAACCGCCGCATAGCGCAACTTCTTGATGGCGATGCGCAGCGCGTGCAGGCGCCTGCCGTCGAGCGAACCGAGCTTGTGGGCGCGCTTGTCGACCGTGGCCGCGCGGCGATCGAGCACGTCCCGTCCGTAGTCGTCGAGCCGGCCGCCACCGCTCGCCGGTGCCTGCTCGGCGAAGGCGGAGAGCGCCGCCTCGAACATCGTAAAGCGCGCACTGGAGAGCGCCGTGCGGGCCCGCTCGTGATGGCTCTTTGCCAGGCGCCGCGCCACGCGGGTGACGATCGGCGGCGCGTCCACGGCAGTCTCGCTCATGAAGACATGGAGATCGCGCGCCGGCGCGCACTCGCCGGCCAGCCACTTGGCCTCGGCGGAAAGCGCCTTCTGTTCGCGCCGGCCGATGGCGCCGGCCGCTGCGTCGCGAAAGGTACTGAACGCCGCACGCAGCCGGCGCAGCGCCACCCGCGTCTGGTGGATGCCGGTCGGGCGGCGGCTGGCCAGCGCCATGGCGCGGTATTTCAGGAGATCGTCGCGGCAGTCCGCCACGATCCGTCGCAGCGCCGCGTCGGGCACGCTGTCTGGCGCAATCTCGGGAGCGGGGGGCGAGGCCATGCGGGCCAGACCGTAGCGGCAGGAAAGAGGCGGGCAACGGCAAAAAACGGCAGTTCGGTGAAGCTTTTGTTGCAGAGCTCCCGCGAGGGCGGGATTCATGGCGGCCGCGACGAACGGCGATTTCGCTGCCCGGCCTTATGGTTAAGGCCGTTTCCGGTGGCGGCCAGCGGCTCCGCGGGCCTAGGATCGCCCATGAGCATCGATGCGGCTGCCTTTAAAAAGGGCATGCGCCACCTGGCGGCGAGCGTGACCCTGATCACCACCTGCGAGGGAAAAGCGCGCGGCGGGCTGACGGCCACAGCCGTCTGCTCGGTCTCCGCCGAGCCGCCGCAGATCCTGGTGTGCGTGAACAAGTCGGCCTCGGCGCACGATCCGATCGGCAAGGCGGGCTTCTTCTGCGTCAATATCCTGGCGCCCGACCATCGCAAGATCGCCGAGCGCTTTGCCGGCATGGACGGCGTCGAGGGCGACGCGCGCTTCGCCGACATGGGCGACTGGTCGGTGCTGACCACCGGCGCGCCGGTGCTCAAGGGCTGTCCGGTGTCGTTCGACTGCCGGCTGGTGTCGGAGGTCTCGGCCGGCACGCACACGGTCTATATCGGCCAGATCGTCGACATCGCGCTCGACCCGGCCGCCCTGCCCCTGGTCTATGCCGACGGCAACTTCGTGCATGGCGAGCTGCTGCGCAAAGCAGCCCAGGCGGCGGCCGCGAGCTAGTAGCCTTGCGGGGGCGAACCCCCTATGTTCCGCCGCCTTGTGGCCTGAAGTCGTTGGGGCGTCGCCAAGTGGTAAGGCAGAGGATTTTGATTCCTCCATTCCCAGGTTCGAATCCTGGCGCCCCAGCCAGCCAGCCCCGGTTTAGGCACCCCCGGCCGAGACACCGCGGGAAAGACCGCGAACGTCGGCCCTTTTGCCGGCTACAGTGACACCAGAGACCGGCCATTTTCCTAGTGTTCCGAGCCTATTGGCGGTTATGGCCCGAATGTCTCTGGAGCGCGCAGATGGTGGTCTCACTCCAGGGCCCGACAATGCTGTTGAGACAGGGTAACGCGGCGGGCCGACGTCAGAATGAGGTCAGCTGCTGATCCCAGTCGGCGGGAATGCGTCGATCCAGTCGGGCCATCAGTCCGCCGTGCAAGCGCCGCCGGCCATCGAGCAATTCGCGCGTCAGACCCGGCGCCAGGAACGCAAGAGGCAGCACTTTCTGAACGTACCCCGGGGTGACACCCGCCCTGGAGGCGAGTTCTTGTAACGAAAGCGCCTCACCCTGCTCGAGCCAGGTGCGCCACTCATGTGCCCGGCCAAGTGCCTTCAGCAGTACGGGATCGGGGCCGGTCCTTCCGTTGTCGAAGACAACGGCACGATTGCGATGGGCAAGTTTGGCCGGCACGACGATGGTTCGGCTTTCTTCTTCTTCATCGCCAGGCCTTTCGTCGGTGACCGCTTGCACGATCTCGATCCGATCCGAATGCACCACAACACGCTCAACCCGCTGGCGCAGCAGCTCTGACGCGGAGTCTGAACCACCTTTGTCATTCCTGCTCACAGCGTCTTGCACGAGCCGCTCGATTTCCTTGGCAGGGACGCGAGCGACTGTACCGGCACGCGATTTGTCATTCTGCAGCCGGGCTTGGCTGACATAGTAATGATATATCTGACCATTGCGCTTGGTTGAATAGCTCGGGCTCATCGCATTGCCCCGGTCGTCGAACAGTCGTCCGACGAGGGGGCGGCCTCCTGGGGCGATGGGGCGTCGTTGCCGAGAGGCACTTTTCTCAGACAGCAGCGCCTGAGCCTGCTCCCACTGACCCTGCTCGACGATTGCTCTCTGTCGCCCTTCGTAAATGTTCCCCTTGTGCGCGACCCGACCGACATACACGGGGTTGCGCAATAACCAGTACAGCGCTCCTCGACTGAACTTCGCGCCGCCCCAAGTGCGGTTTGTCGATGACGTCCATCGTTTACTTAAAATCCCGCGCCGCTGAAGGTCCGCCCGAAGTTCCGCCACCGAGCCGAGTTCGACATAACGGTCGAATAAGTCTCGGACCGTCGCCGCCTCGGCCTCGTTTACGACAAGCTCGCGATTCGCCACGTCGTACCCCAGAGGCACGCTGCCGCCCATCCACATGCCTTTTCGTTTTGAGGCCGCGATCTTGTCCCTGATTCGCTCGCCTGTGACCTCGCGCTCGAACTGTGCAAACGATAGCAACACGTTCAGCGTCAGGCGACCCATCGACGATGTCGTATTGAATTGCTGCGTGACAGACACGAAGCTGGCCCCGTGTCCGTCCAGCGTCTCGACGATTCGTGCGAAGTCAGCCAGGGAGCGCGTCAGCCGATCGACCTTGTACACCATGACGACGTTGATGCGGCCGGCTGCCACCTCTGTCAGCAGCCGCTTTAACGCGGGCCGCTCCATGCTGCCGCCTGAAAAGCCACCATCGTCATACGAGGTCTTCACAAGCCTCCAGCCCTCGTGTGCCTGGCTCTTTATGAAGGCCTCGCATGCCTCGCGTTGGGCATGCAGGGAATTGAACGCCTGTTCCAGGCCCTCCTCGCTGGACTTACGGGTATAGATGGCGCAGCGGCGAAGCGTCGTCATGATTTGCGCAGTTGTCGCAGGCCAAAGAAACGCGGCCCCGACCAGCGCGTACCGGTGATGCGAGAGGCGACCTCCGACAATGAAGCGTGCTTCCGACCGTTCCAGGCGAAGCCCTCTTCCAGCACCATCACTCGATGGGTCACGCCATTCCATTCCCGCGTCAGCGTGGTGCCGGGGCTTGGGCTGGTATCGAGCAACGGTTTCGATAGAGGATGAGTTCGAAACGCCTTGCAGAGTTGTCTAAGGCGTCGACGCGTCGTGGTATCGAAGCCACCTTTAGCTTGTGCCTGCAGTTCCCACGAAAGCCAGCGTCGCGTCAGTTCGGTGCTGATCACCGCAGGAGGCGGCGTGCCAAGCCGTTCCTTCCATATATGGCGCAGCTCGGCGAGGCCGAGATCATTCAAGCGGGCGATCTCGGCCCCCAGCGTGCCGTCGTAAGCGGAGCGCATTGAGTGACCGCTCAGGCGATCCGATAGAGGCGGCGACCGTCGTCGGTTTTTTCGTTGGTAATAGTGAGGCCCTGTTTCTTCTTGAGGGCGCCCGACATCGCCCCCCTCACACTGTGTGTCTGCCAAACCAACGACTTGCTGATCTGTTCGATGGTGGCGCCATTGGGGCGTCGCAGCATCGCCTCGAGCTGGGCAAGCTTGGTCTTCGGCTTGCCGCTCTGCTGGCCATTGCGTATCGCGCTGGCGGTGGCGGCGATCGCTGTCTTAGCTGTAGTGCTCTTCTTCTTGGACATCATGGGCTCCTTGCGTGTTCCACCGGCGTCTGTGCCGGATGCCCATGCATTCGCTTCCTGTGCCCATGACCTCAAGCTGAAGGGCAGATCATTCCATTGCTTTCTTGGCGGCGTGCCAGCCATTCCATGGCTAACCAAACTGGAAACAGAAAATGACTCGGCGGGCGCTTCTCGCTGCTAGGTCAATGGGTTCGCTGGTCACGATTGGATCCATGAAATCGGCTACTGCTGACCCCTGGCAGTTCAAGAACTTCCGCGTGGTCTAAATAATCTTTTTAAAACAGTAACTTAGGCAGTGACGATCTCAAATGCCGAGGTTTTGCCTAGAAGGCTGGTAAGTGCACTGATGCCTCGAATTGCGGTCAGCGTTGTAGGCCTCTGGGGCCTGTCGACCGGCATTATCAAGGACGTGGTCCGCACTTACCGCCGCGCACGATACGACAGGAGCGCCCATGGCCCGGTCAATTTCAGGCCACCCGGGCGATCACCGCCCGCTGCCCCGCACTTGGACAGTGACCGGGGTGTCGATCGAGCCCGCTACATGGCCGAGCACATGCTGGTCTATGTCGAGGCGCGGACCGGGAATGGTTCTGGAAGGGCCTTGAGGGTTGATCATCGCCTGTACTCGAGCACAAAGACCAGGCCGCGATTAATGATGATGGCATCGACTCGGCGTCCCATGCGCGGAATGACGAACTCAATAAGCACATGAGCCTGTTCGAGCTTTGCCAAGACCGTCTGCAGGTGCGCAATGATCCAGAGCCACGCCCCCTTCTGCTGGGGATCGACAGAAAAGCTGGACTGCTTGGTGAGCGTGCCCAGGATTTCGTCAGCGCCGGCCGCGACAAAGGAAGCCGCCGCGGCGTTGTAATAAGACCGTTCGACCATTCCTGAGAGTGCTGCCCTGGTTCCTGATGCGCGGCGTCGACCATGGAAGAGGGAAGCAGCGGTTGGCAAGCGGTGGGCGTGCACAACGCGCTTGATTGCGGGCACCCCATGGCCGGATACGGTTCGGCGCGGCTCATCGGGAGGGGATTGTGTGAGTGGTCTGCCCCCTGCAACGATACCAGTCCGTGAGTCACAGTCCGGCCGCTTTGGCCAGCCCGTGGGCTGACCGGAGCGTAGCGTAGGGCAGGCCACGGGCTGGCGGCAAGATGGCTTCTGGTGCGGGCGGCCGATAGCCGAGCGATGAGTGCGGCCTGACCGCATTGTAGTGCCGTCGCCAGCTCTCGATCAGCACCTGGGCCTCGCGAAGCGTCGTGAACATCTCGCCGTTGAGCAGCTCGTCCCGGAGCTTCGAGTTGAAGCTCTCGCAATAGCCATTCTCCCACGGACTGCCCGGCTCGATGAACAGCGTCTTCACGCCAACCCTGCCAAGCCAATGCCGGACCGCCTTGGCGGCGAACTCGGGGCCGTTGTCCGACCGGACGTGCTCCGGTGGCCCATGCTCGACGAACAGGTCGGTCAGGCACTGCAGCACATCATCAGACCGCAGCCGTCGCGCCACTACGATGGCCAGGCAGCGACGCGTGAACTCGTCGATCACGCACAGCATGCGGAACGTCCGGCCATCTTCCGTTCGATCCTGCACGAAGTCGTAGGACCAGACGTGGTTGGGCCGCTCAGGCCGCAGCCGCACGCACGAGCCGTCGTTGAGCCATAGACGGCGCCTCTTCGGTTGTTTGCTCGGCACTTTAAGCCCCTGACACCCGCACTAGCGGCCAAGCTGTCAATGCTGAGAACCCTGCGTCGGGATGACGGGCCAGCGGCAACTGGCAGCACATTCAGCTGACATTGCTAGTAATCTGGCGCATGCACCCAAAGCGTGTCGCTTGGCGCGCAACAATGTTCGCGGCCCATGTCCCACCCCTGGGCGACAAGCTCGACCTGCTGCTGGCCGAGAGCCTGCGGGTGGCGCACGACAGTGGAGCGCTGCGCACCCGGGACCTGGCGCGGATCACCGTCGACACCACGGTGCAGCCCAAGAACATCACCTTCCCGACCGACGCCAAGCTCTTGCATGCGGCGATCAAGGGCCGTGCCGGCGATGCTGCAAACGCCATCCTGACCGCTGCCGGATACAACTTCCGCCGCATCCTCGCCTGGCTCAGGATGTTTTTGCGCCTGATCCTGTACCCCGTGATCACTGGCCTTAACCGCCAATCAGCCCTCAATCCGGCTTATTAACGGGCGACTAGCTCTCGGCTGTACTCGCCGGCCATCGCGCGTTTGACGCCCTTAACGATGGTCGAGACAGGGCTGCCGTCATTCTCGAATTGCTCGGCGCAGTACTGGACTGCGATTCCCGCCCGGCGGCAGATATATTCGTAGTAGGCGCTTTCGTCGGCGTCCTGGAAACGACCCCAAGGGAACCGCTCTACGCGATAACCTCGTCGATGGATTGATCGGATGAATTTGAACCTTCTCCGTGTGGCTGTTTTGTCAACGATTCTGCTGGTTCCCGGAGAGCCATTGAAGGCTCAATCGAACATTGGCGAAGCCAGGCAACTGATTGCACAATGGGAAGCCAGCAATATCGCCTGTCGAAACCCGAACACCGCCGCCCTCGCTGCCATTGGTGCTTGTGAGAAACGCGACACATTCTCGAAATTGCTGGCGCTATCGAAGTATTGCTATGGGCCTGCGGAGGGCACGAGGCCTGCCGCGTGGACATCCTGTAGTGGCAATACGCTGCAGGCCCCGGCGCGCGCCAGTTCCACGGAACACTTTCAGAGGATGGGTGGCGTTTTCGTGCTGCCCGCAATCGTGAACGGCAGTTCACAAGCCTATTTCGTCGTCGATTCCGGTGCTGCAAACATCCAGATTCCCCAGGAACTGGCAGACGAGATGACGCGAAACGGTACGCTTGGCGACGGAGATTCTCTGGGACAGCAACGGTTCACGCTTGCCGACGGACGGGGACTGCAGCAGCGGATCTTCCGTCTCAAATCGATAAAGATCGGCGAGCGGACAATAGAGAACGTCGTGGCGGCAATCGGCGCACCACTGAGCAGGGCACTGCTCGGTCAGAGCTTCTTGCGCCGGCTCAGCTGGTGGAAGATCGACAACGTGAAAAACGCCATCGAGTTCGAATTTACCGGGTCGTTCAATGGGGACTAAAGATCGCTCCGCACATCCCGGCCAAGGGTGAGTGCGATCTGAACGTCAGAGTGTGCCAGGCCCTGTGCCGACGTCAAAAATCGTAGTCCAGTCTCTATTTTCGTAGTCGTGAAGAACCAGGGCTATGTAATGCCCGGGACTCCAATTCTTCACACCGTCCGCACTTGCTGAACCCATGGCTACCACGCTACGGTGCAAATAGTTACACTGCAAATATAGGTCCCTGTGCTCTGGGCAGGGCGGACTGGGCCTATGGGGGGGCAAGCCGGGAATGGTCAAGCAACTGTTGATCTATGAGCGCGCGACTGCGGTCAATCCGAAGGATCATCGCGATGTTTCGATAAAGTCGGGTACCGATTTCAGCTTCGCGCAAGACGTCAATTCCGTACCTCTGATGTCCGTCGAGTTCGATCCGGCGAGCACGGAATACGCGATCGTCTTTGCCGGCGACGGGACGGGGATCATGCCGGCCGCTATGCTCGGGATCCGCGACAACGAAAACCTGTACGTCGAGAAAAACGGAACTTGGAACGCGAAATACATACCCGCGTTCGTGCGCCGCTATCCTTTCGTCTTCTCGAGCGCGGATGGTGCACGCTTCACGCTCTGCCTCGACGAAGAATTCCACGGCGTCAATCGACGCGGCCTCGGCGAGCGGCTTTTCGACGCCGAGGGCGAGCGAACGCAGTATCTGCAAAACGTGCTGAGTTTCCTTCAGTCCTATCAGGCACAGTTCGAGGCCACGCGCGCCTTCGTCCAGCGCCTCACCGACCTCAACCTCCTCGAGGCCATGCAGGCGCAGTTTACGCTGCGTTCCGGGCCGATGATCAGGTTGGGCGGCTTCATGATCGTTAGTCGCACGCGGCTCAGGGCACTGTCGGGAGAGGCGCTCGCAAAGCTCGCTTCGAATGGCGATCTCGATCTTATTTACGCGCACCTGCATTCGCAGCGGAACTTCACACCAACCGCGGAGCGCTTTGTTCCCGTGGTCCAGCCGTCCGCCCCGGATCCGGATCCGGAAGTGGTCGAGTCCTCAGCTGGCAAGCCTAAAGCTGGCAAGCCGAAGCCGGGTTGATTCTGGAGCCAGGCTCCAAATGACATCAAGAAGGCCCGTGTACTCCGTGGGGATTTCCCCGTAGCGATTGACCAAAGAATGATCCAGTAAGGGACGCTCAGATGGCATTCCCATTCAAATCCGAGGGCTTGTTCGGGTCCCTCGCCAGAAGGATCCCGAGACACATCACGGCGCGCCGTCGCTGGACGCCTTTGCACTGGTTCTGGCGCGCCGATGCAAGGGCCGCGCGCGCCCGGGCTAGCCGCGGCCGATTGGGATTTACTCCGCTCGAGCCGCGGTTGCTGCTCAACGCCGACGTTCTTGCCGTCAATTTGACTCAACACATCGGCGCGCCGCCGGTCGACCACAGCCTGCTCGTGCAGCTGATGCAGGAGACGGACAAGGTCAACAACCAGACCGTGACGATCCAGCGCGTGCAGATCGTCGATCAGAATAACGGCAACGCGGTGCTCGCTTTCGGCGACCTGTCGGAGATTTCCGCGATCTCGATTACCGATTCGGGAGCGGGCAAGGACAAGCTGACCGTCGACGCCACGTCCTTTGCGGGCCAAAGCGCGCCCAATATCAGTTTCCAGGGCGGGTCCGGTCAGAACAGCGTCGTTTTCGACAACACGACCGCTACCCAGTGGACTCTGACGGGTGCGAACGCGGGCACTGTGAGCGGAGGGGGCGTCAATCTGGCGTTCCAGAACGCGGCCAACCTCACCGGCGCGGCGAACAACGCCGACACCCTGACCGTCAAGCAGGGAGGAACGCTCTCGGGCGTGTTCGATGGCGGCGCGGGCGGCACAAACGCACTCAATTTCGACAATGGCCCGCACAGCGCGGCCGCGTACTCGACGGGTCCGATCAACAACGTCATCACGCTGGACGGACACGCGTTGAATTACGCCGAAGTCCAATCGGTCAACATTGGCGATCCTCAGAGCGTCACTTTGGACCCCAACGTGACGGGGACGTTGTCCTGGAATGCGGGGCAAAACGAGTTTGAGCTGGATTCGAGCGGCGGAAGTCAATTGTTCGCGCCGACGCAGGGCCAGGATTTCGACCTGGTGCTCGGTGCCGGCGACGTACTGACCGTGGATACGATCAATTTCGACACGATTGATCCCGGTCACGCCTTCAACATCAGCGGCAACGGCTCGTCGATCGAGTTCCAGGGCGATATCACGGCTTCGGCCGGCTTTTCGGCGACAGTGAACGCCTCGGACACGCAGTCGATCTCCAACTCGTTCGGGACCGAGAGCCTGACGTCGCCGACGGTCGGTGGCTCGATCACGCTGGATAGCGGATACACGATCAAGGCCAACACGATCTCGCTGAGCGCCAACTCGACGAGCACGGAAACAATCTCGAATACCGACGCGCTGGCCGACATCGTCACGACCGCCGCGATCAAGACGACCAATCTCGCGCAAATCACCATTGACGGGACGCTGAATGCGTCGGGCGCCGTTTCGGTCATCTCGACCGTGACGGTCAACGACAGTATCGACAACGTCCACAGCGACTTGCTGCATGCGGTTTCCGTCACTGCGACCGATACGGCCGCGGTCACCTTCGGCTCGATGTCGAGCGTCACGGCCGCGACGCTCGACGCCGAAGCGAACACCAGCGTCATTGCGACGATCAATGCCGATCATATCGGCACGGGCGTTCTGCCCGGATTCGTGCCCGCGTCGCTGCTCGGTATTGCGGTGCAAGTATCGGAGAACATCACCAATTCCACCACGGTCACCGTTGCATCGGGGGCTACGATCGGCGTCGGCGCGGGATCCGCGACGCAACCCGCCGCCTATCTCGCCGCGAGCGACGTCACGGATGCCATGACGACTGTCACTTTGGACGATCCGGTAAGCCTGCCGGTCGTCGGTAACGTCCTGGTGTTCAGCGCGCTCGACAGTGCCGACACATTGTCGCGCGTGACGTCGGTAGACGTCGGCAATCTCGCCGCTACGGCAGCGCCCGCCTCGGGCGCCGCAAATACGCTCGACTCAAACGGCGGCGATATCGCTCTCTCGGCGAGAAGCGGCGGCACCGTCAGCAACACCGAGACCTCGACGGGACTGGGGACAGTCGAGATCAACGCGGGCGGCGCCACGGGAGACTCCACGAGCGTCGAAGTTGCCGGCGTCAACGTCAGTGCGAATGGCCTCTCGCTGACGGCGCTCGCCAACACGAGCTATAGCGAATCCGGTCATCTCGCGACGCTCACCGTCGGCGGTGCAACGGACGCCACACTGGCCTATGCCGGCGTGACTGCCGGCGCCGATGGCCTCGTCGTCAGCACGGAAGACGATTTATCGCTGTCGGCCTCGTCGGTCGCGCCCAACTTCGACCCCGCCACGGCGATGGAGACGGGCGGAACGGCGGGATCCGGACTCCAAATTGCCGTCAACCGCACGACCTCGGTCATTTCGTTTAACAAGGACGTGATCGCGCTAGTCACCGGCTCGACCGTGACGTCCAGCGGCGTGGTTCGCGTGCAGGCGGTCGACAATACGTCGCTGTCGTCCGACGCGGTCATGGCGGCGGACTCCGCTTCCAGCACCGGCGCGTCGGTTTCGGGCGGCGGCACGCTGGCCGCCAATATCGTCAATGGCGCGATTTCGGCCTCGATTGAGAATTCGACCGTGTCGACGACCGGCGGAACCAGCGACGTTCAGGTTCTCGCCGGGGATTCCTCGACGATCACCTCGCGCGCCGAGACCAGCGCCTCCGCGACCGGCACCTCGACCGCTGTCGGCATCGCGGGAACGATCTCGCTCAATGCGATTGGCTGGACGATCGGCACGACCGATGGCGGTCTTCTGGGCGCCACGGTGGGTACGCTGCTCGGAACCAACAGTTTCTGGACCGACAACGCGCCCACCGACCCGACCGCTTCGGGCAATTCCGCCAATGTTACGGCCAAGATCACGAATTCGATCCTGACGGCGGGCGGGGCCCTGCTCGTTCAGGCGATTGCCAGCGGCGTAGTGAACTCGACGGTCACCAATGTTTCGCAGGCGACCGCCACTGCGAGCGGTAACGGCGTCGCGGTTGCCGTCGGCGGCGTTGCTGCGTCGAACCGCGTCAGCCGCGCCGCGACTGCGTTCCTGAATAATGTCATGCCTTTCACGCCCGGCGTTCTCGCGGGCGGCGCCATCACGGTGAACGCGCAGAACAATGCGTCGATCACCTCGACTTCCAGCCTGGTGACCTCGGCCGTTGCAACCACGGCAGACGCCAAGACGACCTACGTCTCGACGGACCAGGCCGGCAACGCCGGCGATTCGAACACAAAGCTGCAGCCGACGACGACCCTGAAATTCGGCGACACCGTCCTTTTCAAGGCGACTTACACGACCAACAACCTCTTTGGAACCGACGTTCCCAAGATGGAGACGATCAACCCTGGCGATACGGTCGTTGTCGGGCCGACCTATCCCAGCGCCCGGGGCGTTGCGGGTCAGGTCTATGTCTATTTGGGGACCACGCCCGAAACCATCGATCTCGAGGAAGAGGATTTCACGGTCACGACGAACTGGCGGCCGGTTTCGGTCGTCAATGGCGCCGTTTACAAGTTCATGGGTCCCGGCGACACCAACGTGGTGCTGGGAACGGGCGACCTTCTCGATTCCTCCGGCAACGCGATCACGACTATAACAGCGGATTATTACGACCTTGGCTATTGGTACAAGGTTCCCAAGGCGGAACTGACACCGAGTACGGACGACGAGGGCATCAGCACGGGCGGCTCGGCGAGCGGCGCGGCCGTGGGCGGCATCGTCGTACTCAACGAGGTTCATGGCGGCGCTTACGCCATTGTCGAGGATTTCGACGGTCGGCGGCGCTTCGCTGGCCGTGACCGCGGCGGATAACGAAGCCATCAATGCGACCATTGACGCGACCGCGACCGCCTCGGGAGGATCGTCGGGATCGGGCGGTTCGTCGGACAAGTCGTCGTTCGGTAACTCCACGGATTCCGGCAGCTCCGGCACGGGCACGACGCTCGCCATCAACGGTTCGATCGCGATCAACGAAATCCTTGGCAACGCCGACGCACACATCGTCGACAGCGCGATCACCACCACGATCGGCGACGTCGACGTCACGGCGACCAACGAATCCGACATCACTGCCTCGACCATGAGCGCGGTTTCGGCGTCGAGTTCCGGCGGTACGACGATCTCGGTAGGCGTGATCCTGGCCGACAATATCATCGGTGCGGCGTTCCAGAATCTGCTCGATTCGACCGTCGATACGATCGTCGGCGGCAGTGTGCTGGGCTCATCCACGCCGACGCAAACGTCGGCCTATATCCAGGATTTCGTCGGTCAACGCCGCGGGCGGGCTCACCGTATCCGCGATGTCGACAGAGAACATCAACGCGACCGTCGGCAACGCCACCACCGCCAGCGTAGAGCCCGCCGAAGGCAGCAGGAGCTTCAGCGCCGCCGCGGTATTCACCGAGAACCAGATCCTGACCAGCGTCAAAGCCTACATCGACAACACCAATGCGACGGTGGGAACGCTGGTGACGGCCGTCGGTGCGACGAGCGTTGCCGCGACGGATAACGCGACCATCACGACCGCCTCGACCATGACGGCGCTCGGCACCCAGGCGGCCAGCGGTCCGGCGAACGCCTATGCCGATCTCGCGGGCAACAGCTACAAGTTCACGAACCTGTCGGGCACCCAGACCCTGAACTTCGGTGACCAGGTCGCGGTTCAGCAGTCCGACGGCACGATCATCGTCTATCGTTACATGGGAACGAAGTCGACCGGCGTCGCCCTCGGCAGCCTGACCGATTTCGACCAAGTCGATGACCTACACCGACCTGGAATACTGGAAGCCGATGTCGGCCAGCCAATTGAAGGAGGAGGCGGAGGCTCAGTCCGCCAATCCGGCGACTGGGGCGGCTCCGGGCGAAAAGGTCAGCAAGGATTCGAAGAATTCACAGTTCGGCTCGGCCAGCCTCTACGTACTGTTCGATTACAACAACGTTGCCAGCTCGACTCTCGCCTATATCAACAAGGCGAATGTCTCCGGCGGTTCGGTCGCCATCAACGCGAACGACAATGCCACGATCACCGCTACCGACGGCAGCGTCGTCACCACCGGCGCGGGCGGCCTCGGCGCCGGCGGCGTCGTTGCGACCAACCACGTCACCGGTTCCGCGACCGCCTACATCGAGGCTTCGACCGTCGCGGCGAAGGCCGGCGACGTGGCGCTCGACGCTGAAAACAACTCGACGATCACCGCGACCGAAACCACCGCCCTGACGGCCGATGGCAACGCCTTGACACTGGAGGCCGCGTTCAACGTGATCGGCTGGAGCGGCGACAACTTTGGCTCGCTGGCACTTTCCGCCCTGATCGGAACGGACAGCCTGCTCGGCTCGGCGACGCCGGACCAGACCCAAGCCTATATCGACGGCGCCTCGACCGTGACTGCCGCGGGCGACGTCACGTTGACCGCCAACGGCACGGCTACAATTACGTCGACGGTCGGCGATCAGGCCGCCGCCGGCAATGGCGACGCCAGCGCGACGCTCAATGTCGGCGGAGTACTGGCGACCAACAAGATCGATACTGCGACGCAGGCCTATATCGGGACGGCCCCGGGCTTGCTGGCGACCGCGACCAGCCTCGACACGTCATCGGTGGTCGCGACCGCCGGCACGGTGTCGCTGAGCGCGACGGATAGCCCGACCCTGACGGCGACCTCGACGATCACGCTCAGTTCGACGGCCTCGACGGGCGGCGTGGCGGACGCGCTTTCGGGCGACTACAAGTTCACCGACAAATCCGGCACGCAGGACCTGAAGAAGGGCGACCAAGTCTACACCTACGATTCCGCCACGAAGACCGCGACCGTCTACGCGGCCGTGGCCGACGCTTCGGGGGTCAACCTCGGCACGACCACCTACACCGACACAGCCAAGTGGAAGCCCGCGGGCGACGGCTCCGCTTCGACCAACAGCTCGGCCGCGGAATCGAAGGCGATCGGCGCCATATTCGTGCTCAACGACGTGCGCGGCTTCGCGGACGCGACGATCGGCGTCGCGCCGAGCGCGACGGCGGGCACGGGCCTCATTACCGGCGGAACCGGCATCAGCGTCACGGCCAACGAGGCAGCCGCGATCAGCGCCGACACCGAAAGCAACCTGACCTCGACCGGCGGCGGCAATGGCTCGGGCGGAACAGTTTCCGACACCAACCCGGCGCCCGCCGAACCCAAGCAATCGGAATCCACGACCACGCCGGGCGGCGGTCTGGCGCTGGGCGGCGCCATCGATACCAACCTCGTGCTGGGCAACGCGCAGGCGTCGATTGAGGGCGCGACGCTGAGTGCGGGCTCGGACGGCATTGTCGTCAACGCGCTCGATAGCGCGCAACTCAATGCGACGACGCTGGTTGCCTCGTCCACGGGCGGGGCGGGATCGCAGGGCGCTTACGATCTTTCGATCGCCTTCAACTCGATCGGCTACGCGCCCGAAAACTTCCTGTTCAACGCGGTCGATGCGCTCGTCGGCGGCTCATACCTCTCGAGTCCGACGCCGGACAATGCCACCGCCTTCATCAAGGGCGTGACGGTCACCAGCGACACCGGCGCCCTCCAGGTCACCGCACAGAGCAACGAACAGGTCAATGCCACGGTCAGCAACGCGGCCGGTTCGACCACGTCCGCTCTGTCGGAGGCGTCCAGCACCGGCTTCGGCGGCGTGCTCGCCTCGAACAAGGTAGATGGCAGCGCCGTCGCCTATATTGACGAGACCGGCGTCAGCACGCCGATCACGGCGGGCGGTGCTCTCGTCGTTTCGGCGACGGACGGTTCGGGCATCTATTCCAACGTCAAGCTGGTCTCCAGCGCCATCGTGACGAGCGATGGCGGAACCGGAGCGCTGGACGCCAAGTTCAACAGTACGCCGGCGGCCGCCTACAACACCACGCCGAGCGGCGCCGGGGTGAACAACAACCAGACCCTCGTGTTCGGCAACACGGTTCGGATCGCGGCCGGGTACGACACGCCCGATTATACCGTTGGCGCCCCGGGCATCGGTAACGTCGCATTGAAGACGGGCGACGTCGTCGCCAGTGGAACGGCGCTCTATCGCTACACAGGCTCCGGAACGACGCTCAATCTGGCGACCGATCCAGGCCTCGCGACCAACTCCAGTTTCTCGGCGATCGGCGGCCAGGAAGGGGCGACCTATGAATATATGGGCCCGCCGGCCGCGGGGGCCTATACCGGCCATACCGTAGATCTCAACAACAACGATTACACCGACCTCGCGTTCTGGAAACTCGTTCCTCTCACGAACGCCATTCCTGACGGCCTGAAGACCCCACCCCCGAGCGGGCCCACGCCGGCCTCGACCGGCGGCGCCGAAAAGGAAGAAAAGGCATCGAACGACAGCACCCCGTCGGCCAAGCCGGCGCACGCGACCGCCGTCGGCGGCATGCTCGTGCTGAACGACGATCGTTCGGCGACACTGGCCTATATTCTAAACGCGCACATCACTGCCGACTCGGCGAGCGTTTCGGCAATCGACAACGCGACGATCGTGGCAACCAATGACAGCACCGTCGTTGCGCAGACGAGCACGCTCGGCAGCGGCTCCAACCTCGCCGTCAACGGCATCATCGCCACCAATCTGGTTCAGAACTCCGCCGACGCCCACGTGGCATCGAGCACGATTACGGCGAACGACCTGGCGAACCCGGCCGCGGGATCGCCCGATGCCCCGACCGAATTGACGATCGATGCCGAGAACACCGCCACGATCACAGCGACCAACAGCGCGCAGACCTCGGGCGGCGGCAAGGCCGCCGGCATCGTGCTGGCCTTCAACACGATCGGCTATCAATCGAGCAATTTCCTCTTCAACGCCGTGGATGCCCTGCTTGGTTCGCCGACGATCAGCGAAGCCTTCGGCACCAGCCCACTAACGGGTGTCACGGCCTACGCCGACGGCTCGATCCTGACCGCCACCAACGGGGGCATTGCGGTCACGGCCAGCCTCACCGCGAAGATCAATGCGCTGACGACGAACCTCACGTCATCGCTCGGCGCCGCAGTGGAAAACGCCAGCAGCACCGCCGTCGGCGCGATCCTCGCCACCAATGAGATCAATACCTCTGCGCAAGCCTACGTAAACGGCCAGTCGCTCACTGCGGGTGGCGACATCACGATCGCCGCGGCCGACAGGTCGCAGATCGTCGCGATCGACACCCAGGTCGTGTCCTCGGCGCTTCAGGATACCGGCACCAAAGGCAGCAGCATTCTTTCCAACTACGCCGACCAGATCAAACAGGGCTATCAGTACACGGCGCAATCCGGGATTCAGTCGATCAAGCCCGGCACGATCGTCTACGACGACCACAACCAGAAGTATTATCTCTTCCTCGGCTCGCCCTCTAACACCAAGCAAGATCCCAAATCCGTCGACCTCGGTGCGGCGGATTACACCAACACTGCGAACGCCCTCGTGCCTCTCTGGAGCGAGTTCACCAATTCGACCCTGCTCAGCCTTCTTCCCAACTTCGCCTCGACCAAGATGGCTGGCGATGCCGGCACCGGGTCGACCTCGACGGCCGTCGGCGCGATCTTCGTCCTGAACTCCATCGCAAGCGCGATTTCGGCCTACGAGACGGGATCGACGCTGAGCGCCGGCAACGGCGTCGCGGCCGGCGGGTTCGGCGGTCAGATCGACATTACCGCCACAAACACCAGCGTCATAAACGCCACCAATACGAGCAACATCACGGCGTCGAACGGTACGGCGGGTCCGACCGCGACGTCGCCGGGCAAGGGCCTCGCCGTCAACGGCATCATTGCGACCAACAATATCCTGGGCTCGACGCAGGCCTATGCCAGCAACGGCAGCCTCACGGCCGCCGGGACAGGCGGCGCGGTTGCCGTAACGGCTACATCGGACGCTTCGATCGACGCGGAGAACACCGCCTCGACCGACGCCAAGACGGATTCGGTCGGCGTCGTGCTCGCCTTCAACACGATCGGCATCAAGCACCCGGTCGCCGGCTTCCTCGAAAATACCGTCGATGCCCTGTTCGGCACGGATCTGGCGGGCGAGCAGCCGGATCAGGTCTACGCCTACATCAGCGGCGCGACGACCAGCGCGTCCGACGGCGTGGCCGTCAACGCCTCCGAAACATCGACGATCACCGCCAAAATCAACAATGCCGAGACGGGCCTGTTCTCGTCCGGCGTGAGCGTCGCCGCCACGGTCACGCTCAATCGCATTGCCACCGACGTCGAGTCCTGGATCACCGGCGGAACGATCACCGCGACCAAGGGCAACATCGCAATCGCGAGCCAGGATCAGGCTGCGATCACTTCGACCGTCCTGACCCCGGTCGTGAAGCTCGCCGCCAATTTCAGCAAGAGTTCGGGCAATTCCAACGCCACCACGGTGGGTGTCAGCATCGCGCGCAACATCATCGACAACACGCTTTCCGCGGCGGCGGGAAGGGTGATCAGTGGCACGACCTTTGGCACGACCCTGAACGCGAACGACGGCAATATCTCGATCACGGCCAACCAACTGGCGACGATCAACGCGACCTCGGCCTCGGCGGCCATCAGCGTTGCGCTGAACACCAGCGGCAGCTCCGGGTCCTTCGCGGGCGGCGGTGCCGTCGCGATCAACACTATCACCGGGTCGGTCATGGCGAACGGCCTTAGTTCGTCGCTGACGGCGACGGCAGTCGACGCCAACACGGGCGCAGTGACGGTCAGTGCGACCTATGGCGGCAGCATTACCTCGCTCGTCGCGGCGCTCGCGGTCGCGGTCACTCTCGGCAATGGTGCAAGCGACGCGGTTGCAATCGGCGCGGCGGTGTCCGTGAACCTGATCGGCTGGCGTGGTACGGTGGCCGACGAGACGCAGGATTCCTCCGCGCCGATCGTGCTTTCGGCGACGGTGAACGGCGGGTCGATCACGGCCGGGGGCCTCGTGTCCGTCGCCGCGACGTCAATCACGCAGATATCGGCCACAACAGCGGCGGCGGCGGTTTCGATTGCCGTGTCCACCAGCGGCGGCTCGAGCGGCTCGAGCAACGGCAAGGAAAGCACGGGCGGCAACAGCCCGACTGACGCCAACTCGGAAGGCAAGGGGGCGGTCGACAATGGCTCCGGCGGCACGTCCACGACGGACCTCGGCCAGGCCGACGGAACCAAAGTCGACGAAGGCGCCGACAATGCGGGCGGTGCCGAAACCAATCAGTCGGAAGCGGGCGGCGAGGCGGCAGGCGATTCCGGCAATACCTCGACGCAGGAGAGCGGTGCGAGTGATGGCAGCAGCACCAGCATGGCCTCGGGGCTCGGCTCGGGGGGCGGCCTGCTGGTCGGTGCGGGCGGCGTCGTAAGTAATGCGAAGGCGGGAAGCTCGAGCCCGGGTCCGACCTACACCACGACCACGCTCTCCTCGCCAGACAGTCAGAGCGTGAAGAACGGCGACACGGTCCAGCTCGCGACCGGTTATGCCGCGGCGACCTATTCGGTCGGCTCGGGAACAAAGGACGGCAGTGGTAATGTCCAGAATACCGACACCACGATCAATGCCGGCGACGTCGTCGACAACAGCGGCGCGCTCTATCGCTACATCGGCACCTCGCCGCTCATGCATGTCGATCTCAGGGCAAGCGCGACGCCGCCCGATTTCACCAACACGTCGAATTGGGCGCAAATCGCCGGCACCGATGGCCATACCTATCAGTATATCGGCGAAACCAATCAGTCTCTCGACCTGAACAATCAGGACTATACGGACGCAACACTCTGGACCGACGTGACCGGCGGCGACAGCCAGGGTGGCAGCGGGACGACGAGCCAGGCGTCAGGCGACACGCCGTCGCTCGGCTCGGGACTTGGCTTCCTGTCGCCTGGCTCGGGATCGACCAGTACCCCGAAATCGGGCGGAGCCACCGATCCCTCGGGCTCCTCGAATCCTTCGGAGCCCGCCACGCCGACATCGGCGACCAAGACCCCGGCCAGCCAGAGCGGCAGCGGCGAGGCTGGCGGCAGCAGCGCGGGTGGCGAGAAGAGCTCGACCGGCATCAGCTTCAGCGGCGCCGGCGTCTATACTGAAAACAAGGTGTCCACGACGATCTCGGCCGTCGTAGAAAACACAGCGACCATCAAAACGGGAAGCGGCGCCTCGGGCGGCCTCACTGTCGCCGCCAGCGATACCGCGCAGATCACCTCGATCGACGGTGCGGTCGCCGTCTCCGCCAATTTCTCGAGCGGCAGCAACTCCGATACGGTCACGATCGGAATCGGCATCGCGCGCAATACGATCCACGATTTCGTCGTCGCCAACCTGCAAAACGCCGGAACGATCACGGCGTCGAACGCGCCGATCATGGTCACGGCGACGCAACACGCCGATATCGAGGCGACATCGGTCGCGGCGTCGCTCGGCATCAGCGCGAGCAACAAGAACGCACTCTCGGTTGCAGGCGGCGCCTCGCTCGCCGACAACCTGATTGGCGCCAATACATCGGCGACGATGAGCAGCACGACGCTGGGCGCCTCGGGCACTGGCAATTCTGTGGGCGCGGTGACCGTTTCGGCGAACGACACCTCGACGATCAAGGCGACGGTGGTGGCGGCGTCCGCCAGCCTCGCCTTCTCCAGCCAGAATGCGACCGCGGTCGGCATCGGCGCTTCGCTGGCCCACAACCGCATCGGTGACGGCTCCGACCTCGGTACGGGCGCGGTAACGGCTTCGATCACCGGCGCGACGATTTATGGCGGTGCGATCGACGTCGCCGCCACTTCGCACCAGGACATCGAGGCCACGGTCGTCGCGGCTTCGGTCGCGGTTTCCGGCAGCAGCAACAATGCCATCGGTTTCACCGGCGCCGGCGCCTTCGCGTTCAATGAAATCGCCCTGTCGATCGGCGCCACGATCGACGGAAGCTCGACCGATGACATCGTCTCCACCGGCGTGACGGTGGCGGCAATGGATACCTCGACCATCGACGCCACCGTGGCCGCCGGCGCGGTGGCGGGCGCCTTTTCGTCCAGCAATGCGACCGCCATCGCGATCGGCGTTGCTTTTGCGCGCAATTCGATCGACGACCCCGTCACGGCGGAAATCGTCAATGTGCCGCTGCTGACCACGGACGGTGGCGACGTATCGGTCACTGCGACCGAAAGCGCAACCATCAACGCCATCACTGCCGCGGTCGCGATTGCGGCGGGCGCGAGCGGCGAAGCCGGCATTTCCTTCGCAGGCGGCGGCGCTCTCGCGGCCAACCTCATCGACGCCGGCACGAAGGCCGATATTACGGGCACGACGCTGGGCTCTGCGACCAACGAAGTCGGCGCGGTCACGGTGACCGCGACGGACTCCTCGAAGATCGAGGCGGAAATCGCCTCGATCGCGGCGGCCGTGACCTTCGACGGCGAAAGCGGGACCGCCGTCGCGATCGGCATCACGCTGGCCTATAACGAGATCGGCGACGCCACTGGCTTCAGCCAGGGCTCGGTTGACGCCCATATCCTCGGCTCGTCGATCGTCGGCACCGGGCTCGTCGACGTGGAAGCGACATCCACAGGCACGATCAACGCGACGACGGTCGCGGTTGCCGCCGGCGTGTCGGGTGGCGGCACCACTGGAATTGGCGTCGCCTTCGGCGGCGTCGGCGTGTTCAATGTCGTTTCAGTGGCGATTTCCGCCTATATCGACGGCTCGGGAACCGGGACCCTGTCGTCCGGCGGCGTCACGGTTTCGGCGCAGGACACTGCGCAAATCACCTCGACGGCGGTGGCGGGCGCACTAACGGCGGCCCTGGGCGGCACCAGCGGCGCCGCGGTGTCGGTCGGGCTTTCCATCGCGGGCAACATCATCACCGATCCGGTGGCGGCCTATGTGCAGGGCGAGACCTCGCTCTCGACCAGCAGCAATGCGGTCAGCGTCAAGGCACAGGAAAGCGCAAAGATCCAGGCGACCTCGGCAGCCGCGGCGGTCGCGCTCGCGGCCGGAGGTACCACCGGAGTGGCAGTCTCGGGCGGCGGCGCGACGGCCGAGAACCTGATTGACGCGACGACCAAGGCCTATATCGCGACTTCGACCCTGACCTCCGTCGGCGCTGTCACGGTGACGGCGACAGATACGTCCGACATCGAAGCCACAGTCGCGGCGGTTGCGGTCAGCATCGCGGTCGGCGGTACCACGGGTGTCGGTGCGGGCATCGGTATCGCCTACGCGCATAACCGGATCAGCGACGGCACCGGATCCGGAACCGGCGCGGTCGACGCTTACATTTCGGCAAGCTCGATCACCGGCAATGGCCTCGTCGACGTCGAAGCGACCGCGCACGAGACCATCAAGGCGATCACCGTGGCGGCGTCCGTCGCGATCGGCGGGGGCGGAACCACCGGTGTCGCGATCTCGGGCGGCGGTGTCGGCGATATCAACGAGAGCAATGTCGATATCACGGCCTATATCAGCGGTGGAACGCTCAACACTGGCGGCGTGAATGTGGCGGCAAGCGATGCCTCGATCATTCTGGCGTTCGCGGGGGCGGCGGCTGTTTCGGGCGCAATAGGCGGGACCGGCGGCGTCGCGGTTTCGATCGGGATCTCGATCGCCGAGAATTCCATAGTGGATCCGGTGTCGGCTTACCTCACTGGCGTGACTTCGCTTACCACGTCCGCCGGAACCGGGGTCAGCGTTACGGCAACCGAGGACGCGACGATCAAGGCCGAGTTGGTGGCAGCCTCGGCCAGCCTCTCCGGTGGCGGCGCGGCCGCGGTCGCGGTGGCGGCGGCGGGCGCGGTGTCGTTGAACGTCATCGGCGCCGAGACGACCGCCTATATCTCCGCCTCCCACCTGGTTTCGGTCGGGTCCGGCGTGACGGTCAAGGCAACCGACACTTCGGAAATCGACGCCTTCACCGGCGCCGTGTCCGTCGCGGCCGCGGTCGGCGGAACGGCGGGCGTCGGCGTGGCGATCGGCGTCGCCGTCGCGTCGAACGAGATCACCAACGGGACACCGGGCACGACCGGGTCGGTGGACGCCCACATCGCCGGTTCCGCCATCAGCGCCTCGGGCGTGATCGATGTCGAAGCCACGGCGCAGGAGACAATCGACTCCCTGACGGCGGCGGGCTCCGCGGCGATCGCGGGCGGCGGCGCGGCCGGGGTCGGCGTCGCGGGCGCCGGCGCTGCGGCCGTGAATACCATTTCGGTCAACGTCAAGGCGGAGATCAACGGCGGCGGCACGATCAGTTCGGGGGGCGTGACAGTCCTCGCCAGTGACACGTCAACGATTACGGCCGAGGTCGACGCGGCCTCGCTCGCGGCGGGGATCGGCGGCGCAGCGGGCGTTGCGGCGGCAATCGGCATTTCGGTCGCGCTGAACGATATTACCGACGCGATCACGGCGGACATTACCGGCGTCGCCTCGCTGACGGCCGCGGGCAATGGCGTTTCCGTAACGGCCATCAATTCGGCCATGATTTCCACCCAGGCGGCGACGGCCGCGGTGGCCGCTGCCGTGGGCGGCGCGGCGGGCGTTTCGATCGCCGGCGGCGGCGCGGTGGCGATCAACAATATCGGCATCGAGACGGTCGCCGACATCACCGGTTCCTCTCTCAGTTCGATTGGCGCCCTTGCGATCAGCGCGACGGAGGGTGGCATCATCCACGCCACGATCGCGGCGGTCTCGGCGGCAGTGGGCGGCGGTGGCGCTGCAGGTGTTGGCGTGGCGGTTGGTATCTCCGTCGCCGAAAACAACGTCACGGGCATCGCGGGTTCGACGCTCGGCGCCGGCACGGGTGAGGTTTTCGCCTATATGTCCGGCAGCTCGACCTCGGGTACGGGCGCGGTTTCGGTGACGGCGACTTCTTCGGAGGGCATCAGCGCGATCGTCCAGGCGGGAGCGGCGGCGCTCACGGCGGGCGGCGCGGCGGGCATCGGCGTGTCGTTCGCGGGAGCCTTCGGTTTCAATACGATCTCGGTCTCGGCGCGCGCCTATATCGATGGCGCGGGAACCGCAACGATCACCAGCGGTGGCGTCAGCACGGCCGCGACTGATTCGGCCAATATCACGGCTGGCGTCGGCGCGGCTTCCATCGCGGCTTCCTTTGGCGGCGCGGCGGGGGTTTCTGTCTCGATCGGACTTTCGCTCGCCCGCAACACGATCGCCAACGATCAGCAGTCGTACATTACCGGCGTGAAGTCGCTCGACGCGGGATCCGGCGCCGTATTCGTCCGGGCTCAGGAGAGCGGCACGATCAACGCCGGCGTTTTCGCGGCGTCAGCCGCAGCGGGCGCCGGCTTCTTTGCGGGCGTCGCGGTCGCGGGCGCCGGGACATCCGCCGAGAACTATATCAAGGCAGGTGTCGACGCGCATATTTCGAACTCGAGGATCGTGAATGCGGGCGCGGTGACGGTATCGGCGAAAGACACATCGCAAATTTATGCACTCACCGACGCGGCCTCGGCGGCGCTGGGCATAGGCATCGCCGGTGTGGGCGTCGCCGTGGGCGTTGCAGTGGCGCACAATGCGATCGGCGATGGTACCTCCGCCAACAACGCGGGCTCGGTGCACGCCTATATATCGGATACGGGGATCAACGCCTCGGGCGCGCTCAGCGTCACCGCCGATTCCAACCAGACGATAGACGCCGAGGTCGGCGCCCTTGCCGCCGCGCTTGGCGGTGGATTCGTAGGCGTCGCCGCAGCCGGCGCGGGCGCCTCCGCGGTCAACGACATCAGGGTGAACGTCACCAGCGATATCAGCGGCGATACTGCGGGCGGCACGGCGCCGAAGGGCGTCACGGCGAGCAGCGTGAGCGTGAACGGCGACGACACGTCGGCGATAACCGCGAATATCGTCGCTGCGGCGGTTGCAGCCGCGGTCGGAGTTGTCGGCGCTTCGGTCTCGGTCGGCATATCCCTGGCGACCAACACGATCCACAATGACCTCGAAGCCTATATCATCGGCGCCAGCGACGGGGTTACCGCGTCGAGCGGTTCGGTCGCGGTGTCGGCGAACGACAATTCCAACATCTCGGCCACCAGCGAGGCCGCTGCCATAGCGCTGAGCGGTGGCCTCGTCAGCCTGTCGATCGCCGGCGCGGGCGCCGAAGCGACCAACGTCATACTGACCAACACCAATGCCTATCTCTCCGGCAGCAAGATTGCCGCGAACGCCAACGTAACGGTAACTGCCACGTCGACGCCGACGATCAACGCCACGGTCGCCGCAGCTTCCGGCGCCGCCGCCATAGGACTGGTTGGCGGTGCAGCATCGCTCGGATTCTCCTTCGCCGAGAACCTCATCGGCTATTCGGCGCCCGGATCGAGGCAGGCCAACGAGGTGCGCGCCTATTCTACCGGGACGAGCCTTTCGGCCGGCGGTGCGTTCAACGAGTTGGCAACCGACGGCGCCAAGATCCACGCAACCGTCGTCGCGATTTCGGCGGCGCTGACGGACGCCATCGGGGGAAGCGGCGCCGGCGCCGGCTCGAACGCGTTGAACTACATCGGCATTGACACGGAAGCGACGGTCACTGGTAGCGGCGCGACCGGCATCCATGCCGTTTCAATCGATCTCGAGGCGAAGGATACGTCGACGATCTCGACCTTCGTCGGCTCGGCGTCCGTTGCCGCCACTCTCGCGGGATCCTCGGTTTCCATCTCGCAATCCCTGGCCCAGAATACGATCAACAACGACACGTTGGCCTGGATCAGTGGCGCCGCCGATGTAAAGTCGACCGGCGCGACCCAGGTCGACGCCACCGAAATTGCCGGCATAACTGCCCAGTCCGTGGCGGCAGCACTATCCGCAACCGGCAGCTTCGGCGACGCCGTCAGCGGCGGCGCCGCGGTCGCCCTGAACACCATCACGACGGACACCGAAGCCTATGTCCAGTCCAGCACGCTTAGTGTCGGAAGCCTCAGCATCGACGCGCAGGACAGTTCCTACGCTTCGGCCCACACTGGAGCGGCGTCGATCGCGGTCGCCTTCATTTCGCTCGCGGCGGGCGGTTCTGCGGCCACCGACAGCATCACGAACACCGTGAAGGCCTATATCGACGCATCGACGGTGACGTCGGGCGGCGCGGTCTCGGTCTCGGCCACGGCGACCCCCGAGGGCTACGCTCTGGCCGAGGGCGTCACCGCGGGCACGATAGCGGTTGGCGCCTCAGTGGCGCTCGTCACCGTGAATCCAACGGTCAGCGCTACTGTCGGCGGCAACATCACGGCAGGCAGTCTCTCGATCGCCGCGAACACCGTCGTGCCGACCGACGCCAATCACGCCAACGCCACAGCCATCGCAACCGGCTCGGTCGGCGGCTTCGTCGGCGTGGTGGCCAGTGACGCCGAAGCGACCAACAATGCCGTTGTTACGGCCGGTATCGGTGGCAAGAGCGACGTCACCCAGGCGGTGGGCACGGTAATCGCGGTCACGGGCGCGCTCCTCATCGTCGCCAACGGCGCCACGCAGCAGAACGCGAATGCCTCGAACTCGTCCGTCGGACTCGTCGCGATCGGCGCCGCGAACGCCACGACCACCGCGACGAATACAACCAAGGCAACGGTCGGCGCAGGTGCGTTCATCACGGCCGGCACCGTGTCGATCAACGCCGGTGGCGACGACAACAATTTCTCGGCAACCACGGCTGGCAGCGGCGGTGTCGTCGGCGTTGCCGGCGTCGCGCCGTCCACGAACGACACGGCGACGACGACGGCCACCCTGGGACAGGGCGCGGTGGTAGACGTCACGGGTGGTTCGCCGACTTCGGCCTTCGGGATTTCGGCCTCCCACAATGCCACGGTCAATACCCGGGTTATCGCAAGCGCCTTTGGCCTGCTGTCCGGGGCGGGAGCGGTCTCGACCAACAACATCACGTCCAATGTTTCCGACGCGATCAACGGCAATGTGACAGCTCTGTCGATCGTCGGGACGGCCAATAACATCTTCAACAAGCCCGAACTCGGCGGCGTCGGCGACAATACGACCGGTGACACCGGCGGCCTGGCCAGTGCCGCAGGCGGAGCCGACACGACCACGATCAACTTCACGACCCTCGTCGACGTCGGTCCGTCGGCGTCCCTGACCGTCTTCGGACCGCAGGCGACCGCGGGAGATCTGTCGCTGTCGGCCTTCAACAGCTTCAGCGGCTACGACCAGATGACGTTCAAGACCGGCGGCGCGATCGCCGGGGCGGCGGCGTTCGCGACCATCCAGACCAACACCGACATCGCCAAGGTCTATGTCGAGGGTGGCGCGACGCTGAACAGCGCCGGCCGGATCAATCTGAGCGCCCGGGGCGGCGGCACGATAGCGACCCAGGTCTATACCGACACTTACGGCGCCGTGACCGCAGCTGTCGCAACCAGCAATATCTATCTCACGCCCGACAACAGCATCGTGATCGGCACGGCGGGTTCGGGGGCTGCGACCACGCTCACTGCGGCCGGTGACATGAACCTTGTGGCCGGCGAGGACGCGAACTTCACGGCGGACTTCTATACCCTGGACGCCCATACCGACGCCTACGCTGGCGCCCTGATCCCGATCAGCTCGGTCGATGCGCATGCGATCGTCACGCAGACCAATGCCGTGACCATCAACAGTGCAGCCGCGCTCTATACCGGCGGCAGCGCCAGCCTGCTGACCAATTACCTCGTGCCTTCGCACGCGTTCGCTCAGGCGAAAGCGTCGAGCTGGGCAAGCGACGTAGCCGACGCCATCAACACCCTCACGGGCGGCGATCCGTCGAAGGAATTCGACGGCACCGGCAAGTCGAGCCAATCGGGACAGGTGACAGTCGATGGCGCGGTGCATACCGGCATATCGCGCAACATTACCGTGGTGTTCAGCTACGCCCTGGGCACGAATGGCCCCAATCCGCCCGCCAATCCAACCATTGTTTCCAGCGATCCCAATATTTCCTTCTCGCAGATATCGGAGACGGAATCGTCGGGCCTGGTTTCCTCATACGAGAACATCGCGAACCAACTCGCAGACTACCAGGCGTCACAGAAGCAGCTCGCGGCGCTTAGCCCGGCGCAGGACGACCCGACGATCGACCAGCAAATCACCTTCGACCAGGGTGAACTCAGCTCGATTCAGACCCAGCTCGTTTCCCAGGGGCTGGGCCAATTCAACCCCGACGGCACCTTCCTGATCGAAGAGAGACAGGTGATCGTGCTCGACGTCGCCGCCTTCAAGGCGCAGGCCGGCCAAATCTTCATGTTCGGTGGTCAGATACAGGGGCAGGGCGTCCTTGACGCGCCGGTCGGGGTCAATGTCTCGATCGAGAACAACACCCTTTCGACGTTGCAGATCGAGGGGATCAACATTCCCCAGAACATCGGCGGCGTGTACATCAATGGCGCGCTGCTGACCGGCGCCTCCGTCGCCGCCGACAACGTGTTGATCGGCAATCAGGACGTCATCCCCAACGCCGCTGCCTTCTCGAGCATCACGCTGTCGCAGCCACCGGCGCCACCTTCGCCCAACACGCCTCCCTCGGCACATATCGACATCTTCAACGACCAGCAGTTCCTCACCGCCGATGAGATCTCGAATGGCGTCAAGCAGCCTGACATCATCATCAATGGCCAGATCCAGGCGCTCTTCGCGGATCTGACGGTCTTCTCCTATAACGACATCAATATCACTCAGACCGGCGGCATAGACGTCTATGCCCAAAATCTGGTGTCGAGGAACAACATCACGATCGACGAGGTGCAGTTCTTCGCCTCGGGAGATCCGGCCAGCCAGATCCTCGGTGCGCCGGTAAACGGCGAAACGGAGCTGGGCGGCTCGAATGCGGCTGCGCAAGCGCTGATCGCCACCTACGAGAATACCCCGCGAACGACGCAACTGATTTCGCAGACCATCGAGATCCAGTCCGAGTATGTCGACATCAACGGCGACATTACCGCAGGCCAGGCGCAGCAAGACCTCACGATCAATCCCGCCGACGTCGCCCAGCAGATACAGACAATCATCAACGAACGTGCCGGCTCGCCTCAGCTGCTGACATTGCCGGCATCTGCCAATGGGACCGAAGCGGTCATTCTCGACGCCAACGGCAACCCAGTGACGTCGTTCCAGAATTTTACGGTCTATTATGACCCGGCGAACGGCGGCAGCATCGAGGTGCAACCCGTTGCGCTCGGGGGTGGTGTGATCATCATCAAGGGGCACGTGGCCAGCACATCGACCGCGACGCTCAACGCTTTCGGCTATTACGGTAGCGTCAACATCACCAACAACACGGGTTACAACCTGCAAGTGGACGGCATCGACGCGTCACAACATGGCGCCGGCGTCGTCGACATCACCGATCTCAATCAGACCCAGGGGTCGAACGTCCTCGAGACCAAATATCTGTCGACGCAGGGCGGCGGCATGATGATTTCGACGAATTACGTCGACCCGGTAACCGGCGCGCCCGCGGGCTCGGGCTCCGTGGTGAGCCAGTCCTCGAACTCGAGCCAATTCAGGCCCGAGGCCGGGTTGCGCTACAATTTCTCGGTCGAATGGGGCACCCAGTCCGTCACGAGTTCGACATATTTCGAATCCAACTGGATCGGCATCTTCAATCTGGGTGACGGCACGCTGACCGCACCGCCGGTCACGCAGACGATCACCCAGCCGACGGTGCTTGCATCGAGCCTCTACTTCTACGTCGACACGGCTAACGAGAACACGGATTACCTCTACACCACGACCAGCCATCAACTCGCCGATAGCGGCCAAGTTCCGGGCGCGAACTGGTCGACCAGCACCTGGTACGGCAAGCACACCTATTACCAGAGCTACACGGACACGACTAAGGACATCCATATCGCCGATACGTCGATCAAGGCGGATATGCCGATCAATATCGACTTCACCGGCGGATCGACCTCGAGCGTAACGATCAATTCGCCGTTCAGCAATGTCGCTATCTACGGCAACATCGCCAATCTGACGGGAACGACGAACATCACTGCCGGCGGCACGATCACCACGCCCCGGCCCAAGACGACGATCGAGGGCGTTCAGGTCAATCTGACGGGCAACGGCGGAATTGGCATCAGCGGACAGCCGGTAAACGTCATCCTGGCGGGCGGCGTCAATCAGAGCCTGACCGCGACGACGACGAACGGAGCGATCTTCATCGCCACGCCGCAGGGCTCGATGACGATCAATTCGATCACGGCGGGCGGCGACCAGGCCGTCAACATCAGTTCCTTTGGTGACATTACCGTCGCGTCGGGTGGGACCGGTGTCATCACGGGCGGCAACGTCACGATCGCAGCCGGCGGGCAGGTCGGCGCATCAGGCGCGAACATCAAGCTCGCGGTGGGCCAGGAGGCCGCCGACCAGCTGAATTTGACCGCGCTGAACGACGTCCATGTCGAACAGACCAGCGGCAACCTGCCGCTCTTCGCGTTGACGTCGACGAACGGCAGCGCCTACATCACCGTCGACCACGGCAGTGTGGTCAACGTAAACACCAACGTGCAGGTCGATCCGCGCACGACGGCGCAACTGCTCGCGGGCGAATGGACTGCCCTGCAATTGACGGATGCGACGGGGGCCCAGGCCAAGATCACGGCGACCCTCACCGAATATCAGCTGAGCCAGGAGTCGCAGTACCAGACCTACTGGAAAGACCGCAACGCGCTGGTCGGCGGCGTGGTGCAGATGTCCTCGGCGGCGCTGGCGGACTATCAGAACCTTTACACGCAACAGGGGGCTGCGCAGGGCCTGACCGGACAGGCGCTGACGAACTTCGTCAACAACGCCATTTCGACGATCCAGCTTTCCGACACCCAGCAATACTTCAGTCTGGCGGCCATCTACGGGCCGGGCGGAAGCTACAATCCCGGTGTCACCAACGTCTACAATCCGGTCGACGGCAGCACGGCGAGCGCGCCGATCGCTTACGACCCGAATACCTACGATCCGAATTTCGTCTATCTGCTCACGCAGACGGAGAAAGCCGCGCTCACGGGCAACATCAAGGTCTGGACCGAGTCGGAACTGCTGTCCGGTATCAGCGCGGGCTTGCTGCAGACGACCACCAGCACGCAGATCAATATCGAGGCGCCGAACATCAGCGCCAAGAACATCGTCATCACGGCCGGCACGGGTAACGTCGGGTCACTGGTAAATCCTGCAACCAATTTCAACGCAAATGCCAACGTCATCGGCTTCGTCGTCGGCACGAACATTGATCAAACCCCCGTGCAGCTCGCCTTCGCATCGGCGCAGCTGTCTGACCTGAATTTCCTCGCGGCGACGCCGGTTTCGGAGTCGGTGAATTTCAATGGCTCTTCGATGATCTTGTCGAATGGGTCGAGCTGGAGCTCCACCGGGTTGAACATCCAGGCCAATCAGTGGCTCTACATCGGCGGCGCGACGCAGAACGCGACCCAGAATGGCGCTTATCTGCAGGTGGCTTCCGTCAGTGGATCGACGATCACCTTCACCAACACGGTGGTGACGGAAAACAACCAGACCGTTCTCGTCGCTCCTGTCGTCACCAATCTTCAGAGCACGGATGTCAGCACTGCCGGTCCGATCGTCCAGCGCACGGTTGCGTTCGGCAATTCGGGCAATGGCGGCACGATCACGCTCTCGACCGGAACCTGGGCGGGGTATTCAGTCGGCGGGGGCATATATATTCAATCGGCCACCGACCAGAACGCCAACGGATCGGGCCCGTTCACCGCCGGGGCAAGCAACGCCTATTACACGATCGCGGGGATCAGCGCGGATCAGAAGACCCTGACGCTGAAATGGGGGCAGATCCTCAATGCCGAAAGCGCTGCGACCGTCGGCGTCGCACCGGTGGCCATCAACATCCAGAACGGCGCGGCGGCCGTCAAATTCGTGCTGGTGTCGCAAAGCCGCGATGTCGCGATAGCGCCGACAGGAAGCATCAACTCGACCGCACAAGGGTTCATCTATCTCGGCTCGCAGGTCGATCTCGCGCTCGGCAACGTCATTTCGACCGGAAACGCCGACGTCAGAATCAAGACGGCTGCCGACATAACCAGCGTCGCGACAAGCGGAGTCAACGTCCAGGGTTCCGACATCGTGCTGGAGTCCGGCTTCGGCACGAACGGTATAGGCACGGCGAGCTCGCCGATTACGGTCAGCGTCGGAGCCGACGGCAGCCTTACCGCGCGCGCGCTCAACAGCATCTACATCGACGCACCCAGTGGCGACTTGCCGATCCAGGGGATCTACTCTGCCGACGGTGGCGTCGATCTCTATGCCAGCGGATCGATCTACGACGCGATCACGTCGGACTTCGCCAAGATTCAGGCCAATTGGCTGGAGATCCAGGCCGGTGGCTCGATCGGGACCGGCTCCTTCGGAACGGGCGATGCCTCGCTGTCGTCGACCATTGCGCTGCACGCCTTGCATGTGGATATCGTCAGTACTGGCCTGTTCTCGGGCTCGAGCGTGAACGGTGCGCTGCGGGCGAAGGCGACGGGCAACATCGATATCGACCAGACCGATGGCGATCTCAACGTACTCGACGCTTATTCGAGCGCCGGCGACGTCATGCTGACGGCGGGCGGCAATCTCCTGGGCGGCAACCTCGCCGATCCCACCAACCTCGGCTCGGCGCCGACAGGCTCCGACGCCAACGCCAGCGTCTATGGCAACAACATCTTCCTGAACGCTGGCGTCGCCCAGCTCGGTGGCATTGGAACTATCGACCGTGCCTTCAACATCGTCAGTTCCTTCAGCGGCGGCGCCGACAAGGGATTCGTGTCCGCTTTGGCCGGCGACGTGAATATCTTCTTGCAGGAAGTGCTGACCACGCTCTCCACCACGAGCAACGGCGATCTCAATCTCGTGTCGGTCAGCGCCGGCGCGGACGCCACCGCCTTCCTCACCGATCCAGTCGGCAACATCCTGAACGCGCGGCCCGACAACAATGCCATCGTCATTGCCGGCAAGGCCGATCTGATCGCCTCGGGCAATGTCGGTTCGGGCAGCAACCGCGCCAACGGCTTCTCTGGCCGCATGGTCGCCACGGCCCACAACATCGAAGCCATCGCCAGTTCCGGCGACATCTGGTTGTGGAACATCGGCGCGCTGATCGTGGGCGGCGTCGTCAATCCCGCGGTCGATCCGTTCGCGCTCTACGCGTCCCACGGGAGTATCAACATCCAGACCTCGAGTCCGCTGGAAATTAGCCAGAACATCTTCGCCAGCGGCGCGATCGTGAAGCAGGCCGGCAATTCCACCGACACCGGCCCGAATATTCTCAATTCTAACCTCACTGTCGACCCTGGTGTTACGATCCGGTCATCGGGATCGTCGATCGAACTCGACGCCGGCAACAACATCACGCTCGCCGGATTCCGTCGTCACGAACGGCGCCATCGTCCTGGCGGGTGCACAGCTCATCGCCGCCACGACGATCACGCTCAACGCCGGCTATCTCGACAAGACCGCCCCGATGCCCGGCAGCAGCTTTGACAGTGTGTTCATCAAGTCCGGTGCGGTCCTCCAGGCGGGCACCTCGATCACGGTCAATGCCGGCAACGACATCTCGTTGGACGGCGCCTCGGGTATCGTTTCGGCTCCGCAGCTCATCGCGGCAACGTCGATCACGCTGCGGGGCGGTTACCTCTCGGCGATACAGTCCTTTGACGGCAACAGCGTCACCCTCGATCTGCTGAACGACTTCCAGGGTCAGACGCTCAGCATCGCCACGGGCGGCGGCAACGATGATATCGAGTTCAGTCCATCGGCGATGGCCATCTCCGGGGCGACGAACATCAACTCGGGCGCGGGCAACGACACGATCCATCTCTACAACCTGCCGGACATGACGTCCCTGTCGACGATCATGACCAACGCCGGGCAGATACCCGACGTGATCAATCTGGATGGCCAGGATGGCGCCGATACCTACGTCGTCGATGCAACCGCCAACGCGGACTACGTGATCAACGTCAATGACAGTGGCGCTCTCGGCAGCGGCCTGAACACGCTGATCGTCAACGGCGCGACGACGGTGTCCGGGCAGACGTTCCTGATGCGCGACACGTTCGTCGCCATCCTCGACTCGAACGGCCTGCCCACCTATCAGCGCATCAACTACAACGAGACCATCACCAACCGCCTGGAAATCAACGGCGGCGACGTAACGGGCCCCGTTCAGGCGGGCGGTTCGCCGACGACCAACGGCAACGGTTTCTATATCGACGGCAACTCCGCGTTGATGACGATCAATGCGGGCGACGGCAACGACTTCTTCCAGGTGGGTCAGATCTACAACCCGACGGGCGTCGGTTCGGCGATGGGAGACGTGGGCGCCGGGCTGGGCGATGGCCTTTCGACGACGCTGACGACACTGGGCGATCTGTCCTTCGGCGTCGAAAAAGCGACGGTGATCTACGGCGGCGCTGGCACCGATACGTTCGAGGTCTATTCGAACAAGGCCGATCTCTCGATGATCGGCGGAAGCGGCGACGATACGTTCATCGTCCGCGCGTTCCTGGTCGCCGCCGGCACGCACCTCAACGTCAAGGGCGGCACGGGCAACGATACGATCGAATACAACATCAACGCGCCGCTCGATATCGAAGGCGGCACCGGTTTCAATACGCTGGTATTGCTGGGCACCGAGGCCAACGACACCTTCGTCGTCACCAAGGACGGCGTATACGGCGGCGGTCTCAACGTGTCGTATACGAACATCCAGGCGGTCACGATCGATACGCTCGAGGGCAACGATACCGTCTATGTCGAGAGCACCCCGCAAAACGTGGTCACCACGATCAACGGCGGCGCGGGCGGCGACACGTTCGTCGTCGGTGGCGATGTCACCAACGCGGTAATTTCGGCAAGCACCAAAGGCGCTTCCAGCGTCACCGACAACTCGGTTACGAGCAACGACGGGAGTTACGAGGGCATTTTCGTCCCCGGTCTCAGCGTCACGGTCGCTGGCTCTGGCGGCGCGATCATCTCCCAGCCGCCGCAGTCGGTGGTGCATGTCAACGACCCGTCGTCGATCTCCAGCTTCACGGTGAGCCAACCGACCGGTCTGCTTGCAGGCAACGTCGCCTACGTCAACATTTCTCCGACGCTGCCTTCAGCCGAATGGGCGGCACAAGGTGCGGCCGGGTTGCAGGTGTCGATCGATGGAGGCACGACGTGGACGTCGAGTGCCCAGCTCAAGTTCGTCGGCGGCGTCACTGGCACACAGACGGTCATGGTTCGCGCGAACGCGGTTCCCGTGAACGACACTTATTCGCGCGACGAGTCGATCATCGTCGCCAGCAGCGTCGTCAGCGCCGACCAGCCGGCGCTTGACGCGCTCGTTCTGCCCACCGTCAAGGTGATCGTGAAATCGAGCGTATCGGGTCTCATCATCGACCAGAGCCTTGCCGCCACCACGATCGCCGCCGGCCCGACGTCAGCGAACCAGACCAGCTACACGTACAATCTGTCGCTCAACAAGCAGCCGTTGCCGGGACAGACCGTTACCGTCAATTTGACGGACGCCACAGCTGGGACCGACGGGATCGTGCTTTCGCACAATGGCGTTGCCGTCCACAGCGTCACGTTCAACTCGACCAACTGGAATACGCCGCAGACGATCACCGTTACGTCGGCTCTGGGAGGCGTGCACCCCGAAGAAAGCGTATCAATCGGCCAAATGATCAACGGCGTCGATCAGGGCGATGTCGCCGTCAAGATTGCCGGCACCGATACGCCCGGAGTCCTGCTGCTCACGCCGCAGGGCGACGCGGAGGTCTCGCTGTCGGGCCAGACCTACAGCTATCAGATGGTCCTGACCAAGGCCCCGACGGCGAGTGTTACTGTCAACATTCAAGGCGACGGGCAGACGATCGCCTCCAGTACAGCTGGGGGCTTCAACGCCGCCGCTCAGACTTACACCTTCTCGACGAGCAACTGGAACGTCCCCGTCACCATCACGCTGTCTGCCAACCCTAATTACGTTGCACCGACGTCGACCAGCCAGGGAAGCAACCCGAGCACGTCCCTGAAGTTCCCCAATGGTCCGCACACGCTCGCGGCGATCAATGGGCCATTGTTCATCGATGGCGGCACGCAGCCAGGGCAGCCCAATCTCGTCACCGCGGTCACCCTGCCCTACGAGACGGCCAATATACCTGTCACCGAACCGACCAACGTGGTCGGGGAAGGGCAAGGTGTTCCGGCGATTGACGTTCTCCAGGTCTACGATGACGGTGCGACGACCGGGCAGACCGGGCTGTTGAGCACGATCAGCCCCGGCAATCTGTTCGCCGGCCAGGGCGACAACATCAGCGGGCTCGATCTACCGGGCTCCAACCAGACCATTTCCTTCACCAACCCGACGACGCACATTACGTCGCAATTCGAGGGCGGCATCAACTACACGAACCTGGACGCAGTCGAGGTTTTCCTGGGCACAGGCAACGACACGTTCAATGTCGACACGACGGCTCCAACCCTCAATTCGGACGATGGCCTGGCTACCCTGACGGTGATCGACGGTGGCGGCGGGTCGAACACGATCAACGTGCTCGCCAGCAGCGATCCACTGGTGCTGTATGGCAACGAGTCTTCGAGCGGGGTCGAATATAATTCCGTGCCTGGCCTCGCCACGCTCACTGGCAACGCCTACAGCTTCTCGAATTTCGGAGCCGACACCATAAACGCAGCCGGCGCGACGGGGACCGTGGTCATCGTCGGCGGGCCCGGCGACGACACGCTCACGGGCGGCTCCGGCACGAACTGGATCTTCGGCGGCCAGGGTAACGACACCATCGCAGCCTCGGGCTCCACGAACTACATCTTCGGAGATTCCAGCGCGACGGTCGGCACGCTGATCGCGGCACCAATTGAACCCTCGCAGAACCTCAACGCGCAGGCGATTGCCCTCTACAGCCGCTTGTTGACCATCGACAATGGCGGGACGACCGCCGGCGGGGACGACATCACGGTAACGGGATCGGGTTCGAGCGTCGTCGTCGGCGACTACGGCATCATGGATATCGCAGGCCAGTCAGCCGGCGTCATCGATCCCTTCTCGAGCCTCGGCGGCCAGGTCATCACCACGATCGCCTCGGTCAATACGGCGCTCGGTGGCGACGATACCATCAATGTCGGCAACAACGACGTCGTCATCGGCGGCGCGGGAAACAATGCCATCGTCGTGGGATCGGGCGGCTCGGACGTGATATTCGGCGCCAACGGTGAAGCCGACTATACGAACGGCGTCCTGACATCGGCAGAAAGCCTCGATCCGGTGCACGCCGGCTCGAACAAGATCACTGGTCCTAAGATCGGTGGCGTCTTCACGCCTGGCGGTTCCGGCGACAGCGTCGTTGTCGGCGGCGCCGGCGTCAACACCATCAATATCGGCGGGGCCGGCAACACGATTGTCGGCCATGACGGCAAGGTAACGTTCACGACGACGGGCGTGATCTCGACTATCACCTCGCTCGATCCGTCCTACGGGACGGCGGACAAGATCAATGTCGGCGGCGGAAGCAACACGATCGTCGGCGGTAGCGGGTCGGATACGATCACGCTCGGCGGCGGCGGGAACGTGGTCGTCGGCAAGGACGGTAACGCTTCGTTCATTGCCGGTGTCCTCGCCTACATCACGACCAGCGACCAGACCTTCGGCGGGGACGACACGATCACCGTCAACGGCAGCGGCGGGAACGTCATTCTGGGCGGCTCGGGCGCCGATGCGATCACGGTCAATGGCAGCGGCTCGAACATCGTCTTCGGCGACAACGGCGATGCATCCTTCACCGCCGCCGGCGTTCTGACGAGAATCGAAACCATCGGTGAGACTGCAGCGGCGATGGGCGGCGCGTCGAGCATGGAGTCGGCGACCGGCGGCACGATCTACGGCGGCGACGATACGATCAAGGTCGGCGACGGCAACAACGTGATCGTTGGCGGCCTGGGTGCGGATACCATCACGACCGGGGTGGGCGCCAACATCGTATTGGGCGACAGCGGGACCGCGACCTTCGATTCGAGCGGTCGCCTCGCGAGCATCTACTCGACCTACGGCGGCGCCCCGTTTGGCGGGTCGACGGATACCGGAACGTCGGGCAACGACACGATCACGCTTGGCAACGGCAACAACGTCGTGCTCGGTGGCGCGGGCGCCGACCAGATCGTGGTTGGAGCGACCGGCACCAACGTGATCCTCGGCGACGACGGCGAAGCCGACTATACGAACGGCGTGCTGACCAGGATTTTCTCGACCGACGGCGCACTCGGATACGGCGGCAACGACACGATCAGCGGACCGATCGTGGGCGGCGTTCCGACCTTTGGCGGCTCGGGCGGCAATATCGTGATCGGTGGAATTGGCGCCGATGCGATCTATCTCGGTGGCCCCTCCAACACGATCATTGGCGACGACGGCCAGGCCAATTTCACGGTGTCGGGCGCTCTCTCGACGATTACCACGATCGATCCCTCCCTGGGGGGCAACGACGTCATCGGGGTGTCGGGCGGCGGCAACGTGGTGATCGGCGGCTTCGGCAACGACCAGATCACTCTGGGCGGCGGCGGCAATACGGTGCTGGGCGACAATGGCTCCGCGGTCTTCACCGCGGGTTCGCTCTCCTACATTACGACCAGCGACCAGACGTTGGGTGGAGAGGACACGATCACCGTCAACGGCACTGGCGGAAACGTCATCTTTGGCGGCTCGGACGCCGATGCGATCACGGTCAACGGCAGCGGCTCGAACATCGTGTTCGGCGACAACGGCGACGCGTCTTTCACCGCCGGCGTTCTGACGAAAATCGAAACCATCGGTGAGACTGCAGCGGCGATGGGCGGCGCGTCGAGCGTGGAGTTGGCGACCGGCGGCACGATCTACGGCGGCGACGATACGATCAAGGTCGGCGACGGCAACAATGTGATCGTCGGCGGTCTGGGCGCGGATACGATTACAGCGGGGAATGGCAACAGCATCGTTCTCGGCGACAGCGGAACCGCTATATTCGATCCAAACAGCGGCAACCTCGTGACGATCTACTCGACTTACGGCGGCGCCCCGTTTGGCGGGTCGATGGATACCGGAACGTCGGGCAATGACGCGATCACCGTGGGCAACGGCAACAACGTCGTGCTCGGTGGCGCGGGAAGCGACACGATCGTCATCGGCGCGGGGTCCGACGTCGTCCTCGGCGACGATGGACAGATCAACTACACCAATGGCGCTTTGACCTCGGTCATCTCCATCGACGGCGTCCTGGGCTACGGCGGCAACAACTCGATATCGGGGCCGGCCGTGAACGGAGTAATGACGCCCGGGGGGTCGGGCGACAGTACGATCATCGGCGGGATCGGTGCCGATTCGATCCTGATCGGCGGCAACAACAACATCATTATCGGCGACGATGGTAGCGTGACCTACGCGGCCTCCGGTCCGGCTATCACCGCGACGACCACGGATGCAGGTTACGGAGGCAATGACACGATCGCGGCGACCGGCAACGGAAACGTCATCTTCGGTGGCGCAGGCAGCGATGTGATCACTCTGCTGACGGTCGCGGGCGCGGCGCCGAATGGCAACGTAATCGTCGGCGACGATGGCGTCGCGAACTTTACAAACGCGATCCTGACTCAGATCGTGACAACGAACGCGACGATCGATGGCGGGACCGACGTCATTACCGCGGGCGACGGGAACAACATCGTCATCGGCGGCTCCGGCGCAGACCAGATCGCCCTCGGCAATGGCTCCAATATCGTTTTCGGAGACAATGCCGAAATCGACTTCAGTTCGAACGGCGTCCTGACGACGATCAAGACCATCAATCCGGGAATTGGCGGCGCCGACACGATCGTCCTCGGCACCGTCAACACCTCTACCAGCGGCCAGAACATCGTGATGGGCGGCGCAGCCAACGACTCCATCACGATCAACGGCAACGGCGCGAATATCGCGGTTGGCGACAATGGCGAAGTCGATTTCACCGGCGGCTGGCTGAGTGCAGTCTACAGCACCGACTACACCGTCGGAGGCGACGATTCGATCACGATCAATGGCAATGGCGCCAATGTGGTAATTGGCGGGGTTGGCGCCGACACGATCACCATCCCGGGCAATGGCGCCAATTTCATTCTGGGCGACAACGGCTACGTCAATTTCAGCGGCGGCTTCGTTCCCCAGGTTTATACGATCGCACCGACCGCGGTCGGCGGGGGGACCGTTACAACGGGAAGCAGCGCCGACGACACGATTACGGTGGGCAACGGCAACAATACGATCTTCGGCGGCGCGGGCGCCGACACCATCACCGCCGGCAATGGCGCCAACCTGATCCTCGGCGACAATGGTCAGGCAGTCTTCGTCAATGGCATCATTTCGACGCTGGAATCGACCGACACTTCACTGGGCGGCGACGATACGATCAAGGCCGGCGACGGCGCGAACATCGTTTTCGGAGGGATCGGCGCCAACAAGATGACGCTTGGCAACGGTGCGAACGCCGTCGTCGGCGGCAACGGCTTCGCGCAGGTCTCTGGCGCGGGCATATTGCAGGCGGTTTACAGCATTGCACCGACCGCAACATGGGGCGGCGGCACGGAACTGGGCTCGTCGGTCAACAATGTCATCGTCGTCGGAAACGGCAACGACGTCGTGATCGGCGGCACCGGCGCCGATACGATCACTGCCGGCAACGGCAATGATTACATCGTCGGCGACAATGGTGAGGTTCAATACGTCCTCGTCAACGGCGTCAACATGGTCAGTCGCGCCCAATCCACCTTCCAGCTGTTCGGCGGCAACGACACCATAGTCGCCGGCAACGGGACAAACTCGATCATTGGTGGTGTCGGCTCCGATACGATCACGTCCGGCAACGGCATGGATAACCTCCTGATCGGCGATAACGGCGAGATCGTTCAGGCCTTCTCGAGTTCGGGCGCGGCGATCATGAACGCGGATGGCACTTTGCACCGCGACATCGTTCTGGAGGAAATCGCTCAGATCATCGGTTCGGTAATACTCGACGATTCGAGCGATGCTGCGGCCACTGCAGCGTCTTCGCTTACCACGGCGAACCTGATCCTGTTGGCCGGCGCATTCAACGCGGACGGCACGCAGGTCATGCTGCCGGCCAACGCCTCGCGCCCGGTCGCGGCCTGGGAGACCGAAGCGCTCCTCCTGAGCCTCAGCGTCGACGGAAATGACAATATTACGACGGGCACCGGCAGCAATTCAGTCGTGATCGGGCAGGGTGGCAACAACACGATCACTGCGTTGGGCGGCAGCGACTATCTGTTTGGCAACTATGCGTCAAGCACTTCGCCGGTGGCGTCCGATTTCCCCTGGATCGTGAACGCCGACGTGATCGTCGCCTCGCCCGGCAATGCCGCGATCGCCGCGCAGCTTGCGGCCGGCGGTCAGATCGTGGTGCCGGCGATGAACCTTCAGCCCTCGGCACTGACGGCCACCGATCCTCAACTGGTCATGCCGCCACCGGGCTTCGGCAATTTGAGCGGCCTGGCCGGAGGCGGAAACCTGTCGATCGGCGGCGGCCAGCAACTCCAGATATACGCTTCCATCGTACCTTCCGTCCTCGACGGCTCGCCGGGCCTGCCCGGGTCGAACACGATCAACGGCGGTTCGGGCAACGATGTGATTTTCGGAAATTTCGGTCAGATTCAGGCCCAAATCGGCACCGGCATCCAGCGTATTGACAATCAGCTCGAAACGCTGTCGTCGTCGATGAACGGCGTCATTGCCGAGTTCTCAGCGCTCTCGACGGCGCAATACATGCTGAATGCGGTCAATTCCGGTTCGCTCGTGACCAACGTGATTGCGACAGAGAACAACACCATCAATGTCGGTTCTGGAAACAATCTCGTATTCGGCAATTTCGGGGCCTACATTGAGGAAAACATTTCGTTCGCACGGAGCGCGGCGGGCTCGCTGACGACCGACGCGGTCAATTTCGACACCTACATGCTCGACATGGAGGAAGTGGGCGCCGATATGTCGGACGTCATCCAGGAGCTCGGCAAGAATGTGATTGCCAGCTACGCCGCGAGCCCAGCGGGCATCGCGGCGCAACACGGCCCGGGTCCCGCCAACAACCTGCCAGGGGTCGCCAATCTCGAACTCGGTAACAACGTCATAACCGTGACTGGAAATGGCAATAACATCATCATTGGCGACGCCGGCTACGTCTTCATGCCAGGCGTCAACACCACGACAGCCTATTGGGCCGCAGGCCAATCGAATACCTTGCTCAACTCGGTCGACCAGACGCTCGATCAGCTCGAGCAGAACTTCAACCAGGCGCTACACGTTGAGCTGCAACTGGATCATGCGTTCCAGAAGTTCAATGGCAATGCGGCTCAGCTGCTATTCGAATACCGCGGCGGAATCCAGTTGACCATCGGCAACGACGTGATTCGGGGCGGTGGCGGGTCCAGTATTCTCATCGGTGGCAGCGCCGATATGGTCAACGTTGTAGCCGGGCCGGGGGCTACTAGCGATCAGATACAGCACGTCACCGACATCAATCAGTTTACTGACGCTCTGCTCGACGACGACGATCAGGCCGTGAACCAGGCGGCAAACTCGTTTGGGGTCCCTCCGAGCCTCGATCACATCAAACAAACCAGCCTGTACGATGACGGGAATTTCATATTCACCAGCGATCACGCACTTGAAACCATAGACGCCGTCACGATCAGTTCCGGAGCGGGCGCCGATCTCATTTACGGCGGCTCTCTGGATTTGCTGCCGTACCAGAATAAAGCGATCGCGAACTTTTTTGGCTATGACACATCCAAGAACGAAGGTCCCGATGTCAGCCACCAGGACAACATTACCGGTGGCGTGCAGAACAGCGAGCAGTTCTTCAAGTTACTGGGAAACACGACCGTTATCGGCGGCCCAGCGCTGGGCAATATACTCGGGGCCGGAATGATTGCCTCGCCAGTCGTTTTGCCGGTGCAAAAGGCGACCTTGTCCGCGCAGGTCCCTGCCGTGCTGGAAACGCTGCCGCCGGCAGCACTGAGCCCGACAGGCGCCCAGTACGCCTACTATTTTGCCAGTCTGTTTCCACCGCTCGATCCCGTCGCGCCGATCGGCTTCGTCCAATCGACGACCTCGGCGTTTGCCGCGGTCACGACCATTGCCTCCACGGGGGCCGTAGCGGCCATCCATGCGACGCCATCGTCGACTAGTCCTATCACATCTATTCTCGGAGGCTCCTCGAGGCCGGTAGTCTCTACAAACCTCGCCAGCATCGAAACCGACGAGACCGGGCTTGCCCGGTTCGCCAGTGCTGACGCGGAGGAAAGTGCGCTGGCAGCGGCTGCGGGCGCCGAGCGCGACTATTCGCAGGATCCTTCCGCCCGCTTTGGAGCTGATGATAGCCGCCAGTTTGCCGAGGCAAACGACGTCATGCGTCTCTTCAACGAGAGCGAGATCGTGGTGAGGTCAGCGCTACCCAACGCGCCGTTGGAGGAGAACGCCCAGAGTTGGGTGTTCGATGAGGTCGCAGGTGCCTTCGTGCTCCACGAGGCGAAGCGCTTCACGCTCACCCTCGATGCGCCCGTCAAGCCCGCGCCAGATCACGGTCATGTCGCGACAGCCGCAACACAAGCGGAAGTCATCGCGTCGGCGTCCGGCTTGGCTTGGCTCGGCGCCGTCAAAAAGCTCGGGGGCGCCGCCGCCGCGAAGTGGTTTAACGTCTGATCCAGCGTCGCCCATGAGTGACCCGAAGGAGGCGCACAAGACGCGATCGTTGAAGAAGTACGAGGCGGCGCAGATTGCACAGGCCAGGGACTCGGGCAATCCGTCGCTCGACTTCCTTTCGCCCTTCGGCCCGATGATTGGGAAGAGCACGATTGCGGATGCACTAGTGGAACTGATCAACCGGCATTGTGACGGGGCGTTTCATCAGGGTACAGGCGGCGAATTGCTCCTGCCGCCCGAACTCGTTCTGGGTCAGGGCGGAGAGCCGCTCGGGAGCCTGATCGCGCGTCTCATCCGTCGGTACGTCCTTGGCGTCGATGGTGTTGCGGCGGGTCGCATCACGATAGATGCGGTATGGGTCGTCAGTCAGTATGCCAATTCGCCTAGCCCCGTGCACTTCCACAGCGGCGACGTGTCGGGCGTTCTGTATCTCAGGACGCCGCACATCGAAGAGGAGAGCAAGGAAGAGCAAAAGACCTACATATCCGGGCGACACGCCGGACACCTCAACTTCCTGATAGGCGGGAAGCAGCGATTTTCAAAGTCGCTCATCAGCTTCAAGCCGCATGTCGGCGACTTTTATGTCTTCCCCGGGTGGCTGCTGCACGGCGCCGAGCCGTTTCGAGGCTCAGGCGAGCGCCGCTCCCTCGCCTTCAACGCTTTCGTCGAAGGTGGCGATGCCTGAATGCCCCAGTTTCCTCTCGGTTCACGTCAGTCGTCGTGGATAGAAAGCCCTTCGTGCTCGGCGTGTCGGGCCCCCCAGGCGCAGGCAAGACCACGCTGACGAAGGCGTTGATGCGGCGGCGCCCAACCGCCCGCGCGCTCTATTACGACAGGTATCAGCCTCTCACCCGGCTGCCCCTGTCCGAAATCCAAGCATGGTTTGCGCGCGGTGGCGACCCCAACGAGATCGACCATGGCGAATTGCTGGCAGACCTTCGTCGCGAGACCCGGAACCAGCCGGAGCTCCCGGAAATGCCGCTCCTGGTGTTCGAAACGCCGTTCGGTCGGCTGCATCGCGATACCGGTGCGTTCATCGACTTCCTAGTCTGGGTCGACACGCCCCTCGATATCGCCCTATCCCGCGCGATCCTTGCCTTCACGGCGGTGGCGCGCGACGAGGCGTCGCCTCGTGCGGCCCGGAACTTCATCGACTGGCAAATACAATATATGACCAACTATCCGCTGGTTCGCGAGATGTACCTGTCGCAGAGGGAACGTTTGAGGCCGCTGGCAGACCTGACGGTGGACGGCACCGTGCCGTCGGAAACATCGGCGGATATTCTGGAAAAGGCACTGGAAAACTGGAGCGGCAACAAGCCGACAGCCTCTGCCTGAATACAATCTACGGTAGCGCCCGGGCCAAGCCTGTCGCTTCGGGGGTCGGCGAACAGGCACCGGCCTTTGCCACGGCCAGGGGGTGCAGGGTCTTCTCGTCATAGCCGAACTTGGAAATGTAGGCCGTGCTCAGGCCCAGGCATTCGGTCGACGCGCAACGATCGCGATACACGCACTGGTAGAAACCGTTTCGCATGAACTCGGGCCAGAAGGCCGGGTCGATGAAGAGCTGCGGCTGCGTGTTCATCAAGGCGGCGCCATCGTCACCGAGAAGGCACTCTGGAAAGTTCTTCACCTCGACACCGCGCCCGAGCGCCTTCACCCGCGCGATCGCCTCGCGAAGATAGGGCGCGATCTCGGCGTTGCCCGCGACCAGGTCCTTCTCGTCAGTCTCGCTCATGGGCCAATATACCCAGAACTCCATCTGAACGAGGGAGCGCAAATGGGCGAGCCGGTCGACGATTTGGGGGAGCAACCGATAGTTGCAACTCGTCACGACGGAGTTGGTGAGGGTGACAACGCCCTCCCGGCCGTCGAGCCTCTCCAGGCCGCCCAGGGTCTTGTCGAAAGAGCCAGGCACGGTGGTTATGGCGTCGTGGGTCTGCGCATCCGGTCCCGCTACGCTGACGAAGTACTCGTCGACGCCTGCTGCGACCAGCGAGTCGCAATACTCAGCCTGAGCGAGGTGCATGCCGTGGGTCTGAATGCGGACATGCTGGAAGCCCGACGCCCGAGCGCGCCGCGCCAGCTCCGGCAGATCGCGGCGCAGGGTGATCTCGGAGCCCGTCAGGATAAGCCCTTTCCAGCGCCTCATGCGCAGGTTCTCTGCCAGCAGTGCGTCAAAACGAGAGCCCGATTCCGGTGCGAGCCGGTCCATCGTGCCTTCGATCATGCAATGGACGCATTTGAGATTGCAGCGGAACTCCATCGTCATCGAGACATAGTCGCGATGGTCGAACCGATGCAGTGCCGTCCCGTCAGAGCCGAGGCTTCGAACGGGCTCGCTCAACGGTCAATTCCTGTCATGCCAGTGGTCATCAGATGACTCCGTAGAACGCGCTTTTCGTGATACGCACCGCGCCGTTCTCGACGACATAATCGAGACCGATATCGTATAGCATATGGTCGAGCTCCCCGCGATGCTCTTGCACGAAGGAGACCAGATTGGCAGGGAAGCCCTCGCGCCCCAGGAAGTCGATCAATGGATTGACGGGGAGACGCGAGAAATAGACGCCGTCGTTCAACTTCTTGTTGGCGACCACGATCACCTCGCAGTTCAGGAGTTCGGGGCGAAGGACCGAAGCCAGGGGAAATTGCCTCAGATCGTGATGCGCGGAACATAAGACCTTGGCCGTGATGTCGTCCATCTCCTTGCGGGCGTTGAAGAAGAAGTAGAAGTTGGCGAGCCGCAGTCCGGCGGCCGAGTGCTCGTAGCAGATGCCGGAGGACACGCTGCTGCCAGGATTGCCGACGTACATGTTGACGACTTCCAGCGGCCTGCGTCCGCTGGCGATCTCCTCGTCGAGATCGAGCGAAAACATGAAATACGGCCGGCCTTCCAAAGGGGCCAGCGAGCAGGCGACGGACGGGCGGAGAATCTTGAGGACGCGACCGATCGATACCTGCCGCTCCAGCCGCCCATAGTCGTAAAAATAGAACTCGAAGCTCAGCCGGTCGCCGAGCTTCTTGACGCCATAAACCGTCATGAATGGCCCTAGGGTCCGGCGCAGCGCTTCGCAGAGGGCGATGAGATGAGGGCCGCCTCCAGCGCAGGCGATCGCGCGCCACAGAAGATTGGCGGAGCGCAGCTTCCCGGCGGGCGAGGAAACCGGCGCATAGTCCCAGAGGCAGTAGTCGGCAAACCGATCATCGGGGCGGGTTCGCTCAAGAGGTTTCGCCTCGATACTCATGCTCCTGCCCGCCCTCGGGCCTCTATACCGTAATAGATTGTCGCGAATTCCCCGCCGTTTCTGTCTATTCCTGCCGACAGATGTCCCAGCGCCGAACGACCGGCGTCGCCGAAGACCTCGTCAAGACGGGTTTTGCCGACCTCGAAATCGCGGGCTGTCGTGGCCAGAAGATCGGCGATGTCGCTGAGCCGCAATGCCGCATCGTAGACATTGAGATCGCAGGAACGACGCGGATTGCCCGGCTCCTCGACTTCAAGAATGGACAAGTTCCCGGCGTCCGCCAGAGCTGAAACTGTGGCGAGCAGATCCATGGTCATTCGCAATGCCCGCGCCGCCGAATGGGCGGGCAGCAGCGCGGCAATCTTTATGGCAGCTTCCGACCGGTTGCGGCAGGGCGACCAGAGATAGCGCGTGACGGCCATCGCGTCGGCCCGTCCCGGCGTCCATTTATAGGCAAGATGGACCAGGACCGGATCTCCCTTCGCCATGGCTCGGCGCGCCCGCTCGGCATATTCGAAGTACAACTTGCGAACGACGGTGCCGCCTCCCGCCTCGTGACCGAAGTGGACGATATCGGCACCTCTGAGCGCTTCGTCGATCATCCCTTCGAAGCTGCGTGGTGCCCCAAGCGCCCTGGACATTTCCGTCAGTTTGGCGATCGGAGCCGCTCCAAGCGCATTGCGGTGAAGACTGATCAGGCAACGATCGTCGCGCAAATCGCCGGGGACGATCTTCACCGACTTTTCCAGGCCGTAGGGCGCGCGCAGCGTTTCGACCAGACGAATGAGATCGTCGGCAGGCATCAAATCGGGGTCCGATGCAATTCGCCGAGATATGCGGCGTGGCCCGGCATGTGGTCCGTGAAGTCCTTGTTCTGCGTCCGGATCCGATCGAGAACCTTCCTAGTCTCGCTGCTCCCGGCATGATCGACTTCGACAATCCCACGTCGAGGCAGGCGTTCGTTTCCAGAGAAGATGAAGTAATAACTCGTCTCCTGGAAAACCGGCTTCTTCGGCAAATCCAGCCGCCCGGCCTCGTCGAACAAGGCTATTTTCTCGCGCAAGCTGTCGGGCATGGGTGCGTCGCGAGAGTCACGCCAGAAAGGCTCGTCCCGGTTCGCCAGCCAGTAGTGCAGCATGATGAAATCGCGTACCTCGTCGTAGAGATCCGCCATTTCGCGATTGTATGCGCGGTGCAGCGCATCGTCAAAACGGCGATCGGGCCAGTACTGGACGAGTAGCTTGATCGACTTATGGATGAGATGGATCCCGGTCAACTCCAGCGGTTCGACGAAACCCGACGCTAGCCCGATCGACACGCAATTGCGCGCCCAGAATTGCGTGCGCCGACCGACCCTTATCTTGAGCAGACGCGGGTCCGCTGAGCGCTCCTTGCGAAGCCCCGACCGGGATATCAGTGCCGCGATCGCCTCGTCCTGAGATAGATGGGCGCTCGAGTAGACGTAACCGTTGCCGACCCGGTTGTTCAACGGGATCCGCCACATCCATCCCGATGGCATAGCGGACGAAAGCGTGTAGGCCGGGAACGCACTCTCGCGCGGCAGAGGCATCGCCACCGCGCTGTCGCAAAGCATATAACGCGACCAATCGATCCACGGGTCGCCGAGTTCCTTCTCGATCAATCGACCAGAGAATCCAGTGGCGTCGAGAAACAGGTCCCCCGGGATTGTGCGATCGCCGCCGATGTTCAAACTGGTGATGTGGCCACGCTCGTCCAGCGACACGGACTGGACGTGGCCAAACAGATGTTGGACGCCTGCGGCAGTCGCAAGTTCGCACAGATATACAGCTAGGGCGCTTGCGTCGAGATGGTAGGCATAGGAACCCAGCTGGGAGATCGCCGTGCTCTCACCGTAGGGCCACGGGGCTTTGGCGTTTTCGCACAAGCTCACGTGCGCCGAATAATCGGCGTAATTCAGCCTGTCACCCGTCTCCCATCGCCGTTTAAGCCAGAAATGAAACAGATCGAGTCCGTTGAGATGTCCGCCGCAAAGGCCGAAGGCGTGCCAGTAGGCTGATCCGGCGCCGCGCCAGCCTTCGAATTTGATCGCGAGCTTGAACGACGCAGAGCAGCGTTGCATGAACTTCTTTTCGTCAAGGCCGAGTGTCCGGACGAACTCCACGATCGAGGGGATCGTCGCCTCGCCAACTCCGATGCTTCCCACCATCGGCAATTCCACCAAAACGATCTGCACGTTCTGGCGTCTCATAAAATGGTTGAGGTAGATCGCGGCCATCCAGCCAGCGGTCCCCCCTCCGACGATCACCACGCGCCTGATTCCTGAAGAGTCTGCGCCTGAGTCGGGCATCAATCGGGTGTCTCTCGCGGTCGGGATTGGAGCGCGGATGTTGCCACGAATCGCGAGGTGCGACAATTCGTTGAGACATGCGATGTCAACCCGGCTAGGCGGGTCGGCGTGCAATGACCCGGTGAAACCCGATTTCCAGCTCTATCCGACAGTATTCGAGATCGACGAAACCGAGTTCGCTGAGGGTGGAGAGATAAAGGTCGGCCGGTCGAAGAAAGTGAAGGAACACCAGGTCGGGTGCCATGGAATAGGGGACACGCCTACCGTGCAAATCGATGGGTTCACGCTCGAAAATCAGTATTCGGCCACCGGGACGCACCAGCTGGCTTGCTCGAGCAAGCAGACCTCGCGCGTCTGCCTCGGGCCAGTCGTGCAGCACGGATTTGAACGAAACCAGATCGGCTGGCGCTGGTAAGGGATCGCGGTGCATATCCGCCGAAAAGAACGCGATACGCGCCGCCTCCGACGGAGCAGCAGTCTCGGCAATGTGGCGACGGCCGAGCTCGCAGACCACCGGAAGATCAATGACGGTGGCGCGTAATGCAGGATTACGCCGACAAACCGCCAATGAAAACTCTCCGGTGTTTCCCCCGAGATCGATGAAATCGCGCACGCTCGAAAGATCGACGTTGTCCAATGCCGCGCCGGCTTCGTATTTCGTCAAACAGGTCGTAAATCGCGTCCAGGTGCGGGTCGCCGCGAGGTTGGCCTCGGTCACCTCAAGGCATCGATCATAACGAAAGAGATCGAAAACTTTCGAGCGCGCCATGAACTGGGGGGCGTCGTTTAACAAGGCCGAGAAGAGCGTGTGAATGTCGGGCCAGACAAGGTCCGCGAAGGCGATCCGCGATTCGAGAAGCTCGCGAAACCGCAAAGCCGTGCGAAAACCGGGTGTAAGCGCAATTCGGCCATCCGCCAGCGCCACGACACCGTTGGCCTGGAGCATGTCGACGAGAAGCCGCAATCCCCTGTGGTCGATCCGGCGCTGCGCCGATATTTCGGCCAGGGTGGTTGCTCCCCCGCGCTCGAGTGCTTCAATGACCCCAAGCTCCATCGCGCTGCTGATCGCGCGCGCGTCCATCTCCGTCGTCAGGAAATCGTTCACGCAAAGGTGATCACGACGGGGCATCCGGGCGCCGTCTAAGGAGTCGCTTTCGCGTTGGTCTCGGCAGGGACAGGGGCGTTGAAAGTGACGCGGCAGCGAAGTCCCGCCGGCAGAGCGCGATCTTTGTTGACGAGTTCCAGCCGCACACCGAAGGTTCCGCTTGCTGCGTCGAAAACCTGATCGACCACGATCAACTTTGCTTGCCGTTCGCCGCCAAAGGGCTCGTTGGGATAGACGACTGCAACGTCACCGACCTTGACAAGCTTATAGTAGCTGACGGGAAGATATGTCTCGACGTTGAGCGGGTCGACCCTTGCAATCGTCACGATGGTCGAGTCCTGGTGAAAGAATTCACCAGGACCGATCGAGCGCTGCGTCACGACTCCGTTGATGGGACTGCGGATCGTGCGCAATGCCAGGTCTGCCTTGGCTCGGCCGAATTCGATCTCGGCCATTTGATGATTGAGTCGCGCCAGGGCGACCTCCTGCCTCGCTACGTCGAAATCTGCCTGGGCATTCTCGACCTCCTGCGAAGTGCCGACATGCGACCCCTGCAAAAGCTGCTTGCGATGGAGGATGCCGGACTTCTGGTCGAGCACTGCCTGTTTGGCCTCGATTTCTGCGGCGCTCTCGGCTCTGGCCTTGTTGTGTTCGACGGTGAGTTCTTCGACCGCCGACTGAATATGGGCGAGCACCTGCCCTTTTTCGACGACATCGCCGCGGTCCACTAACACATCGGTCACGACGCTGGGGATGGCGCTGCCCACTTTGACGATGAGGGAGGCCTCCATGACACAATCGAACGTCTCAGCGTTTGCCGAGGTGGTTCCCGCCAGAGCGAGGGAACCGAGCACTACGGCCATCACAACCCTCGCGGACAAAACTCGCCGCGCAGGGAAAATTCGGATCATCGTTCCGAGCCTCGCTGGATTGTACTCTTACGACATCAGACGATTTCGTCGATAACATAAAGTCAGCTGGGAGCCTACTCCGGACGGCGGCTTGCGTCGCAGCCCGACTGTGTCCACACAATGGCGAGATCGGGTCGACAAAGGCCTCGCGCTCGCCGGTCCGTTCGTCGGGGTCCGGCAATGGTGGTTCACTCCGGCTTGCCGGAAAAGGCCAGTGTCTTCATGCGCCAGGTGTCGGAGCGCAGCAGATCTGCGCGCATGCGCGCGTGCAGGCGTTCGGCTCGCTTTTGCGCGTAGTCGGCGGCGCCCCGGCCTGCCCACGACCCGACGAACCGCGACACGAACTTCGCCACCCCCGCGAGTGCGACGCCGTTGTCGGCATCCATCAACGCGTCCTCGAGAGAAAAATCGCCTCGAACGAACCCGGTTCGCCTTGGCGTCCGGCACGACCGGCGAGCTGCAGGTCGATGCGCCGCGCATCGTGACGCTCGGTCATGATCACATGCAGGCCGCCGAGTTCCTCAACGCCGTCGCCGAGATGAATATCCGTACCGCGCCCGGCCAGATTGGTCGCCACCGTAATGCGGCCGATCAGGCCGGCCTTGGCGACGATTTCGGCCTCGTCCTTGTCCTGTGTTGCATTGAGGACGCAGTGCGGCAGGCCTGCCGATGTCAGCAGCGCGCTTGCGTGCGCCGAACTTGCGACCGAGCGGGTCCCAATCAGCACGGGAACGCCGGTCTCATGCAGGCTCGCGACGCGCGCGACAATACGCTGCCACTTTTCTTCCGCAGTCGCCACGATGACATCAGAACGATGGATGCGGCGAACCGGCTTCGCTGTGGGAATCCTGACAACGGGCAAACGGTAGACGCGCCACAGTTCGGCCGCTACCGGCAGCAACGTGCCGCTCATTCCAGCGAGTTGGCGGTAGCGCCGAAAAAAGCGCTGATAGGTGATTCGTGCGAGCGTCTCGCGGCGCTCCGAAAGCGCGCAGCCCTCCTTGTGTTCGATCATCTGATGGAGCCCGTCGCTCCATTGACGGTCGGGCATGATGCGTCCGGTATACTCGTCGACGATGCGGACCTTGCCATCGGCCACGATGTAATGCTCGTCCCGGTTGAACAGATGTACCGCTGCAAGGGCCTGACGCGCGAGTTCCTCTCGGCTGACGATGCTCTGCCAATGGCCCGATCGGCGGCGCGCGAAACTTTCGACCTGCGTCTGCCCCTTCTCCGTCAGGAAGACGCGACGGTCCTCGGTCGACACGATAAAATCCACGTCCTGCTGCAGATGGGAAGCGAGTTCGAGCGCACTGGCCACCGTCGCCGAATCGATCGCAGCGTTGGTTTCTCCGGAAATGATCAGCGGCGTTCGCGCTTCGTCCACCAGCACGCTGTCGGCTTCGTCGACCAGCGCAAAATGCAAGCCGCGGAGCCTGAGTTGTCGCGAACGCGGCGAGGCGGTGTACAGGCTCTCCAGCTTCAGCTTGAGGTCGCCGACCGTTTGCCCGAGCACCATTCGGTCGCGCAGATAGTCAAACGCAAGATCCTTGTTGGTGCAGTAGGTGATGTCCTTGGCATACGCAGCCTGGCGCTCCTCCAGGCTTTGGCCGCCGACGACAATTCCGACGCTGAGGCCGAGCGCTGCATAGAGCGGTTCCATCAACTCTGCATCGCGGCGCACGAGATAGTCATTGGCGGTGACGACATGGATCGGCACCCCGGCCAGACCCGCCGTTCCCGCCACCAGCGTTGCAGTTAAGGTCTTGCCTTCCCCGGTCGCCATTTCTGCGAGCATGCCCTTGATCATCGCGAAGCCGCCGACGATCTGGACGTCAAAGTGCCGCTTGCCCAGAATGCGATCCGACAGTTCGCGGATCAGCGCGAAAGCCCGTGCGGTGATGGCGTCGGGGAAATCCCGGTGCTGCCTCAGGTTGATCGCGATCGCTCGCGCAGCAGCGGTGAGGCCGCCAGAATCGAGCGCGCGAAACTCGCCGGCGTACAATTCCACAAGCGGCAAAATCCGGTTCAGCCCTTGCGCACGGCGTCCGGCGATTGCCGCCACCCAATGCGAATGCGCCGCTCTCACGAGGCTTTCCAGAGCGCCCATTCGCGGCTCGGGCGCTTCAACATAGAGCCGCTGCGGCGGCAGCACGATCGCGGGGAACGCTGCCTCAGACATGAAACTGGCCGAGGAAGAACTGGCGCACGGAGCGGAACATCCGCCAGGCGATCGGCTGGTCGCGATGTACAAAACGCACGTAGACGCGCGAACCGAGTCGGCCTCTGCCCGTGGGTTGCGCGAGTTCCACGTCGATCTGGAAGTAGCTGAACAGTGCCTGCGGGCGTTGCGCATGCCCGGGGTCGAGGGCAATCGTTCCGCCGCCCCGCGTCGTCAGGGCCAGGCTCGGCACGTCCTGTTGCGCGGACGGGGTAGCGCGCAAGATGGTCGCTGCGAGCGGTCGATCCATGTCCTCAGCCAAGCGCGCTTCCGCGACAGTGGTCGGCTGGCGGATGAGATCGACATCTGCTTGCGTTGCAAGGACGCGCACGATGGGTTTGTCATCGGTCAGGACATAGCCGACGAGTTCCCCATGTTTGACGTAACGGCCCGGCATATCTTCCGGGTGAGACACGATGAACCGGCCGGCGAGATCGGAATCGACATTTAGATCGCGTTCCTGCTTCCTGATCGAATCCAGCCGTTCCTGAATGCTTGCAGTCTGCTGCTCGAACATCCTGGCCTGCACACGATCCACCATCCGCACCGCTTCGAGACGCTCATTCGTCTCCTCGAACTGTGCGCGCAAGACATCGACCTTGGCGATTAGGATCGGATCTTCGAGCACGACCAGGGTCTCATGCGGCCGAACCTCCTGGCCAGACGAGACTGCGATCCGGCTTATGAAGCCGCTGGTTTTTGCGCGCACTTCCGACTGATCGGGAACGATGATCACACCGTCTGCAACAGTCGAATAGGGGAACGGAATCAGGAAGAGCGCGAGTGCCACGACGGCGACCCCGCCGGCTACCAGGGTTATCGCCCGGCGGCGATCGCCTTCAAGGCGGGAACTGGTCGCCAGGAATTTCAGTCCTTTGAGGACAGGCAAGATTGCGATCGAGAACACCGACCAGATCGCCATGACGACGCCGACCGCGAGCAATTTGGTAGCCAGGAATAGAGCGATGCCCAAAGAGACCAGCATGCGGTAGAGAAATGACAGCACCGCGTAGCCCAGCAGCCACTTGGCTTCGCTCGGTGCGACGACTGGCGTTTCGAGATCATCGATGCGGAAAAGTTCCCGCTGCAGCAAATAAAGGACGTAAGCGTTCGAGCGGGAGCCCAGATTCGGTATCTCGACGAGGTCGGAGAATATGTAGTAGCCGTCGAAGCGCAGCAGTGGATTGCCGTTGAACAGCAAGGTGGAAACGCCGCCGATCAGCATGACGTTGAAGGCGATCGAACGTCCAAGTCCAGGGCTGCCTTGCACCCATACGATCATGGCGATGGCGGCGAGTGCCATCTCCACCAGGATTCCCGCCGCTCCGACGACAATGCGGCGGTGCTTTTGTTTGAACGCGGCCGAAGCTGAGGCATCGACATACAGAACCGGAATGAAAACGAGCAGCATGATGCCGATTTCATGCACCTCACCGCCCCATATTTTGGTGGCATAGGCATGGCCAAGTTCGTGCAGGCTCTTCACCAACGGGTAGATGCAGATGATGATCGCGACGTTTTCTGCGGCCAGCACGCGGTCGGCGACGTCCGACGTGAGCTCCGGCCAATGCAGTACTGCGAGAACGAAGCCGCAAAGAACGAGTGCGAGCCAGGCGATAAAGCCCGCGACGGTGAACAGGGGCCGGAATAACGGCATCGTCAGTTCGAGCAACCGGTTGGGATCGAACAGGGGCACTCGCACGGCCATCGGGTTGCGCAATTGCGCCATCATTCGGCGTTGGCTGCCCTTCACCGAGCGCTCGGCCATCTCATCGAAGTCGGGTGGGAATTCCCCCTGGAGCAGGTCGGCACCGTGCAATTGCGCGAGCAAGTGGATCGTCTCGTCCTGGGTGGGCGGATCGTCGCGCGAGCGCTGGCCGGCCGCTTCCCAGATGTCCTGCATGGTCCTGCGTCCGTCCATGAGGCAGACCATCAGATTGGAGAGCTCCGACAGTCCATGGTGCCGGCCTGTCTGAGGGTCCACCAGGACATGCCATACTTTGCCGCGGTACACTTGGCGATGGATCATCGTATGCGAACGTATGCGGAGCTTGAGCCCGGCGACGCGATACCAGGAACTGCTAAAGAGGGACCGGCTCAAGCGCGCTCACCATACCCAGCGCCACGACCAGAGCCGCAGGCTGTCGATCAGCGGATGCAGCCAGATCCAGGCGATGTTTCTCTTGCCGATTTCGATCTTGCCGATGCCCTCCATGCCGGGGCGCAGTTCCGGCGGATTTTCCGTCAGCCGGCCTTCGACTCGAAACACATTGCGCCCGCCATGGACGTCGGAGATAGGCGTGATTTTTTCCAGGACGAACGGGAGTTCCCGTGTCGGCAACGCCGTGACGACGAGCTGCCCGGTCTGGCCTTGAGACACTTCCCCTACCTCGCGCTCGTCAACGTCGAGAATGACCCGGTAAGCGTCGAGAGGGGCGACCTCGAACAGAACCTGGCCGCGCTGCACCGCAGTGCCGATCAGCTGGCTGAGATCGCCGGAGACAATGTGGCCGTCGATCGGCGAGCGAAGCTGATTGCGGGCAAGCTGCGCATCGGCCAGCTTGATCTGTGCCTCCGCCTGATTCATCTGGGCGCGGGCCACATTTGTCGCGGCTGGCTGTCGGGCCGCGAGCGCCTTGTCGTACTCGAAAAGCCGCTGCTGACGCTCGGTGACCCATTTGAGCCGCTCAAGCAGAAGATCGCGATCCTCGAGCGACGCGAGCGTCTGGCCTTCTTTCGCCATGTCGCCGGGCCGCGCCATCGACTCCTTGATGAACCCGTCGTAGGGCGCCACCACGGCCCGCCGCACCAGGCCTTCGATCTTGGCGTCAGCATCGACCTTGTAAACGTTCTGGATCAGCGACAGAGCCAGGGCCGCCACGACCACAGCAGTCGCGATCAATTTGCGCCCGAGGTGTCCTGGTCCGAAAAGCCGGACGAGCTGATTCCGCGAACTCTCGAACAACTTTACGATTACCCACCGATCGTTCAGCCTTTTTTCTTCGAGCACGGGACCGACGATCGAGGTCGCGAGCTCGAGAAGTGCAACCGTGTCTTGTTCGAACGGCATCCCGATGGGGCGTTCGAACGTCATCGCGCCAACCAGGTGGTCTGCGACGAGCATGGGAATTGTCAGCACCTGACCGTCGCGCTGCACGCGCGAAAGTTCGGCGTGCGCCGAGGTCGCGACGGCCTGCTCGGGAGGCGCCGGGTAGAGAATAAGGCAGTTCTGGTCGAGCGCCTCGTCCATTGCGGCGGCGAGACCGCTGACGAGAACCATACGCTGACCGAACTGTGCCGAGTGAGAAATCACCTTGACGGCGACGCTGGTGCCACTGCGCACGCCCAGGCTCACGCGCGAGCATCCCGACCGACTAGTGAGTGCAGTAACGACCGCCATGGCCGAGGCCTCGAATCCTTCGCGTCCAAGCGCGTCGCCAAGCAGATCGAGGGCGGTGCGCGAACGATCGAGCAGGCGATCCTGCTTGTCGCCGCGAGCCTGCCGAAGACGATCCCGGATCCATGCGACGCCCCATTGCAGATTGCGCAGCGCCGCCCTGACCTCGTCGCCGCGCTCTCCGCGCAACGCAACCGCTACGACGCCTTTCAAATCCTCGCCCAGGAGAATGGGAAATGCCACGTTGGCGACCCCGTGAACCGCATCGCCAGTCGTGATGCCGCGACGCTCGCGGATCGCCAGTTCGGCGGCTTCGGCCAGCGCGGCCGAGCGCCCGGACCCCTCGGGCCAGATGGCGGCTGTCTTGAAGCTGTTCGGAGTGTCACTGTCCAGCAACACGATCCCACGCGTCGTGCCCACGATGATCTGGCATTGCAACGCAAGCCAGACGCCGACCATGGACTCCAGATCGGCTGAGTTGGTAAGTCTCCTCCAGAGCGCGGGCTCCAGGGCCACGATCGAGTTCAGGCGAAACTTCAAGCGCTGCCAGGCTGGGAGGTAGGCCTTGCACTTGAGAGGTCATGATTTTTGTCGATCGACGTCGAGCGCTCCGTGTCGCGCCTCGTATTCACGGAGGACGTTGCCTAGCACGCTCCACAGCCGCTTTGCCGCGAAGGGGGTCAAAATGATCCTGTTTGCCAGATCCACTGTCACTTGACCGTCGCCGGTCGCATTCCACGTACGGTTCAGGCCAAAAAACAGGTCCACCTGTTCGCGAGTGCTTTGGACGTTGACAACATTGGCGAAGTTCGTCGCCATGTCCTTGTCGTTCCATTGTAACGAAGTCGAGCGCAAATCATCGGAGGGGGCTGCTTGCGCATCGTCGGGGGTGAATGTCTTCTTCATTGAAGGTTAACTCCGAAGACCTGCGAATTACGCGTGGGCGATGCATTCAGTTTAGCAGGCCCTATCGTAGCAGGCCCTATCGACGTCGCAAAGTACCGTCGGGAGCCGGTGCTGTCCTTGGCCACACCCGGGAGCCATCTTGATGTGAGAAACCGGCGCTGGTCGACGGCAATGGCCACTTGAGTTGATGGTGCGGAGCCTACTTGTCCTCCGTAAGCGTCCATTCCTCGCACGTTATCAGGCCGTTGGGGCCCAGTTCCAGGGCAGGAGGTCGTCGAGGCGGCTGACGGGGTGACCGTTGGTCATGCGGTTGAGGACGACTTTCAAGTAGGCATAGCGCCTCGCGCAGCGCTAGCCAATCGTGCATTACGGCCGGTATCGCACGCTCAATCATCATCATGCGTGGGTCTCCACAATCTTCCGCTGAAACTATGCCACGGCTATGGTCGCTGCAGGAACTGGTGGAGCGCACATCAAAATAGGAGACGAGCCGTGCAAGTCCACGCTTTTTCAATTGACGTTGTTACCGACCATTCGGTTGAGCGCTTTTGGGTCATCGAACGTAATTCGATCAACGCAATCAACGTTCTCAAGAGCTCTGGCCTATCGTCGAAAGCGGTCATCAAAATGAGGGGTCAGATCCCTGATAAACTCGCCTCGGAATATGGATTGGACTTGGCAGCAATCGGAACCTATGGGCGCCATGAAACTTCAAATTAGGACACTACCGCCGTCGGACCTTGCGCGTCCCGCCATGCTGCCCGCATCGACCTTAGTCATAGGTAGCGTCATATGACCTGTCATATGACTTGCCCGACCGCGCCGACGGTACAGCAGTTTCTGCGGCATCTCGGGCTCATCCCTGAATTTCGCCCGCCAGTTCTCGAAGCGCTTCAGAACCAAGCTCTGCGCTTCGCAATACTCGCGCTGGTTCAGGTTGCTGCGTTGCCACGCCTCATGGTGCGATTGCCAGAACGCCTCGTGCTCCTCCGCCGTCCCCATGACGGTCCAATTGCCCATTTCTCCTAACCTCCTCGGCATGCTCGCCGTGGAAGTGAGATCGCATCAGGCCTGTGGCAAACAAGTGTGCGTGGGATGGACGCTTACCCTGGAGGCCTGGAGGGTAAGCGTCCATCCCACGCACATTATTAGGCTGTGGGGGCCCAGTTCCAGGGCAGGAGGTCGTCGAGCCGGCTGACGGGATGGCCGTTGGTCATGCGGTCGAGAACGTCCTTGAGGTAGGCATAGGGCTCGCGTTCGTTGAGCTTGGCGGTGGTGATCAGCGAGCAGACGATGGCCCAGCGATCGGCGCCGCCGTCGGAGCCGGCGAACAGATGGTTCTTGCGGCCGAGCGCGATCGGCCGGATGGCCCGCTCCACCGTATTGGTGTCGAGCTTGACCCGACCGTCCTCAAGATAGCGGCTGAGGTTGTCCCAACGGACCAGGGCATAGCGGATGGCGTCGGCGAGAGGACTGCGCGGCGCCACCCGATGCAGCTCGGCCTCCAGCCATAGCTTCAAGGAGGTGACGAGAGGACGGGCCAACTCGCGGCGCACCGCACGACGCAGGTCCGCCGACCGTCCACGGATCTTTTCTTCGACGGCATAGAGTTCGCTGATCCGGCGCAGGGCCTCGGCCGCGATCGGCGAGTCGGTCGCCTGATGGACCTCGTAGAACTTCCGTCTGGTGTGTGCCCAGCACGCCGCCAGCACGATGCCATTAGGAACCAGCTGCTCGAAGCCGGGATAACCGTCGACTTGCAGGACGCCCTTGAACCGCTCCAGATGGGCAACCGGACGTTCAGCTGTGCGATCTGGGCTGTAGAAGTAAACGGCCGCCGGCGGATCGGAGCCGGTCCACGGCCGATCGTCCCGCGCATAGATCCACAGCCGGCCGGTCTTGGTCCGGCCCCGGCCCGGATCGAGCACCGGCAGAGGCGTGTCATCGGCGAACAGCTTCTGCGAGCTGAACACTTGCTCGGCAAGATGCTCTCTCAACGGCTCCAGCCACCAGGCCGCACCGCCCACCCAGTTCGCGAGGGTCGAACGGTCCAGCTCCACACCCTGGCGGGCGAACATCTGGGATTGCCGATAAAGAGGAAGATGATCGCAGTACTTGCTGATCAGCACGTGGGCCAGCAGGCCGGGCGTTGCCAGGCCCTTGGCGATCGGCCGTTCCGGTGCCGAGGCCTGATGGATCTTGCCGCAAGAGCGGCAGCCATACTTGGGCCGGCGGATCCGGATGACCCGCAGGCGTGCCGGCACCCAGTCCAGCATCTCGCTCACCGTCTCGCCAGCAGGATGCAGGGCGCCATCACAGCACGGGCAGGCCTTCACCTCGAGGTCGAGGTCCAGCTCTTCGCGCTCCAGGTGTTCGGGCATGCTCGCACGGTCTGATCGCTCCCGCGCAACGGGGTCATCGGCAGCCGGCGCCGTCGGCAGCAGTTGCTCGACCCGGCCGATGTCAGCGCTGACGTCCTCCAGACCCAGCTCGAACTGGCCTTCGTCGAGCCGCTCGGCCCGTCGACCGAACTGCTGACGCTGCAGCTTCTGTACGATCAGACGGAGCCGCTCGATCTCGGCCTGGGCTTCGGTAAGGGCTTTGCGCTCGGTGGTCTGCTTCGCCGACAGCGCCCGGATCAGCCGATGCAGGGCATCGACGTCCTGAGGCAGAGCGGCAAGATCGAGCTCCATGTCCTTAGGATACGCTCGCCCCCTGTGTGTCGCACGGTATTCGATGCACGCGAGTCAATCGGCCGCATCAGCCTGCAACAACGGGACGCCAACGCTTCTCCGGCGAGCGCCAGTCGACGCCCTCGATCAGCATCGACAGCTGCACCTGCGTCAGCATCACCGAGCCCGTCGCCTCATCGGCCGACGGCCAGAAGAACCGGCTCTGCTCCAGCCTCTTGGTGAACAGGCACAAGCCGGTGCCGTCCCAGAAGACAACCTTCAGCAACTCGGCCTTGCGGCCACGGAACAGGAACAGGTGTCCCGAGAACGGATCCTGCTGCAGCGTGCCCTGGACCAGCATCGCCAGACCGTCGAGGCCTTTTCTCATATCGGTGACGTCCAGGGCCAGGTGGATCTTCACGCCCGACGGTAACAGGCTCATGCGCCGTCTCCCTCGAGCACCTGCACCGGCGCGAACACAGGAGCAGTTGAAGCTTGTTCCGACTTGGGTCGTAACTCCTCCCGCCAACGGAACAGAAGACGCCGGTAGATCCCGTACCGTCGAGCGACCTGCGACAAGCTCACCCCCGGCTGCGACGCCTCATCGACGATGCGTCGCTTCTCTTCCTCGCTGAAGCTGCGGCGCCCGGCCACAGTCTTGGCCGGATCAGGCCGCGGCGGACCCACCTCGTTAGACATATGTCTTGCCCACTTAGACATAGGTCTAAGCACGCCTCCCCGCCGGTACAGCAGCTTCTCCGGCACCTCCGGCTCGGCCTGGAACTTCGCCCGCCAGTTCCCGAACCGTTTCAGCGGCAGGCCATTGGCCTCGCAATATTATCTTTGATTAAGGTCGCTCCGCCGCCACGCCTCGTGGTGCGAGCGCCAGAACGCTTCAAGCTCAAACCGATAATCCGCCGGCCATCTCGACACTGCTGTCCTCCTCGGCATTCCTCGCCGTGGAAGTCAGATCGCAACAGCCCTGTGGCCAACAAGTGTGCGAGAAATGGACGCTTACCCCAACGCTGCTCGAAATTCCCTGTTCCCTCTGGGAATTTCCTTGTTCCGCCGGAATTAATTCCCTGTTCCGCACCGGTTGGAATGGAGCCCCGCGTCCACAAAAGGCAGGAACGGCGGTCTTTTAGCGCCGCTGCCTGGGCCTCGCCTCCTGAAATTCCCTGTTATTTTCCCTGTTAGCAGGGAATTTGACGTGGAGACCGGTTCGCAGATGACTGGCCCCACAGCCAGCCCTCGAGATGTGGCCAAGATGTCGCGGATGCCCTGGCCGGCGGCTTCTCGCGCGAACCGGGCAAACGAGAGCAACGACATCGTGCTGTTGGACAGTTGCGCCTCGGCAGTGTGACGAACCGTCAATTGTCAGCGGGCATGCGCAAAACATTCGCGATGCAAAATTCCTTGACCCGATGTGAGTGCAAATAGACATTGGGCGAACACGCGCTCTGCGATCAAAAGTCGAGCGCTGCACGATACGCAGGGCGGGGCGTCCGGCATTGCGACGAGCGCGAGTTGTGCGCGACGGCAGCTGTGACGAGAGCGGGGCAACGTACAAATGCCAGACGGATCCGGCGGGACTCGCCACCTCGGGAACAAGGCCGGCAAATCGCGCCGACGGCCGTCGCTTGGCCTGATGGCTCTCGAGCCGCGGGTCATGTACGACGGCGCGGCCGCAGCGACTGCCGCTGCTGCGGCGACGCAACCGCATCCCGACGCCAGCGCTGGCGCAAGTGCCAGCAGTGCAAGCGCCAGCAGTTCGGGCGCGTCGAGCGCACCGGCGGCGCCAAGCCCCGCGGCTCCGGCGGCCGATCACGCGGCCGACCAGCCGGCGGCGCCATCGGCAGCTCCTGCCGATAGCAGCAGCTCGAACATTCCCGCCGACAGCGCTGCCGGCGGCGGCAGCCCGGCGGCTCCGGCCACGCCGTCCTCGACGGCGGGCCACCAGATCGTGTTCATCGACGGCAACGTGCCGGACGCCCAGGCGCTGGCGCAAGGCGTGCAGCCGGGCATCGAGGTCGTGATCCTCGATCCCAACAGCAACGGCGTGCAGCAGATCGCCGACTACCTGACCAGCCACAACGAGCAGAACCTCGACGCCATCCAGATCGTGTCGCACGGCGAGGACGCGACGGTGCGGCTCGGCAACACCATCTTCGGCCTGGCCGACATCAGCCTGTTCAGCACGCAGCTCGCCGCCATCGGCCAGGCGTTGAAGCCGGGCGGCGATCTTCTGTTCTACGGCTGCAACGTCGGCGAGGGCTTCCAGGGCGCGCTGTTCGAGGTCGAGCTGTCGCAGGCCACCGGCGGTGCGCATGTCGCGGCCTCCAGCGGCTTGGTGGGCTCGGCGGCGCTGGGCGGCAGCTGGAATCTCGATGTGGCCGACGGCACGATCGACGTCGGCAACCCGTTCACGGCCGCGACGCTCGGCCAGTACGGCGACATCCTTACCAACCAGATCTGGTTCACGGGCGATAACTCCTCGGGCGGCAGCGGCAGCGAACTCGTGACGGCCAATGTCACCGGCGCGAACGCGACGAGCCCGAACGCCACCCCTCCGGGATTCACCACTCCCCCCGATCCCCCGTTCACGTCCAACAACCCTTGGGCGAACACGTCCATCGCCCTCGATGCAGCCGACGGCCTGTACTTCATCACCAACAACCCGGTCGCGGTGGGCAACGTCGAGGCGATCTACGAGGGCCATATCAGCGGCGGCGGCGGCCTGACGCAGATCTACTCCACGCCCAACACCAACGGTGTCGATTTCCTGGGCCAGATGGTCTACAACGCGCCGAACCACAAGCTCTACTTCGTGGTGTCCGACAATACCGCCCCCGATGGCCTTTCGCCCGCGCAGGTGGGCGGCACGGACGACACCGGCATCTTTACGCTGAACATCGCCGCCGACGGCACCGCGAGCAACCTCCACACGCTGGTCAGCTGGGGCGGCGCCAGCGGCATCCAGAATCCGTATGGCATAGCGATCGACAATACGAACAACCTGCTTTTCATCACCGACTTCGGTGATTCGCACAACATCCCGCAAGCCTTCAACCCGCGCGTCGAGGTGGCGAATCTCAGCACCGGCGTCATTCTCAATTCCAATTTGCAGTCGATCGACGCCTCGCAGAACAACCCCAACTTCTTCCATTACTACTGGGCGGTCGACGTAAATCCCGCCACCGACACGCTCTACTGGACGATGGCGGGTCCCGACGCTGTCGCGAACAACCAGATCCTCACCGCCACCTACACGACCGGAGCAACCCCGACGCTCGGCGCCGTCAAGGCGCTGTACACGGCGACCAGCGCAGGCCCCCTTCCCGAGACCATGGCAATCGACGTCGCCAACGGCGTCTACTACGTGGCGCTTGGCTCGAGCGTCAACTTCAACGGCACCATCGTCGAGGGCAGCCTCAGCACCGCGAACGGCACCCAGACGACGATCTACACGCTGCCCACGAACACGCAGCCGGACGCTATCCTGTACGAGGCGGCGCCTGTGCTGAGCGTGACCGGCTCGCCGACCGACGTGCCCGGCGGCTCGGCGGTGGATCTCACCAGCAGCGTCACGCTCACCGACCTCGACCAGAACATCGCCAGCGCGACGGTCACGATCAGCGCCAACCACCAGACCGGCGACACGCTCGCTGCCACCACGACCGGCACCAGCATCACGGCGAGCTACAATTCCACCACCGGCGTGCTGACACTGTCAGGCGCCGACAGCGCCGCCCACTATCAGACAGTGCTCGAACTCGGTGACCTTCGCCACCACCTCCACGGCGAGTACCAGCCGCACCTTCGGCTGGTCCGCGACCGACGGCCACCTCGCCAGCCCCACGGCGAACACCAGCGCGACGGTTCACGTTCCCCCGTCGTCACTGCCGGCGCCTCCGTAACCTACAACGGCGGCGGCTCGCCGGTCGCGCTCGACGGCACCCTCAACGTCACCGACTCCTCGTCGACCACGCTCGCCAGCGCCACGATCTCGATCGGCTCGGGGTTCCTGAGCGGCGATACCCTGAACTTCGTCAACCAGAACGGCATCACGCGGCAGCTACAACAGCTCCACCGGCGTGCTGACGCTCAGCGGCAGCCGCACGATCGCGAACTACAAGACGGCGCTCGACTCGATCACGTACAGCTTCACCGCGAACGGCGATCCGACCAACGGCGGCGGCGCCACCACGCGCACCATCAACTGGACGGTGAACGACGGCGTCGCCAGCAGCGCCGCCGTCACCAGCACGCTCAACACCGTGCACACCGCGCCGGTCGTCGACGGCGAGCGGCACCGTCATCTTCACCGGCGGCGGCAGCGCGGTCACGCTGGACAGCGGCCTGGCGCTGGCCGACGTCGACAGCGCCGGCAAGCTGGCCAGCGCCACGGTGACGATCAGCAGCGGCTTCCAGTCCGGCATCGACCTGCTGTCGGTCAACGGCCAGACCAGCGGCACGATCGCCGGCACCAGCATCACGGTGAGCTACAACGCCTCGACCGGCGTGTTGACCCTGACCGGCACCGACACGATCGCCCACTACCAGAACGCCCTCGACCAAGTGCAGTACAGCGTCCCCGCCAACGCCGACCCGACCAACGGCGGCAGCCACACCAGCCGCACGATCAGCTGGTCGGTGAAGGACGGCAGCACCAGCAACGGCACCAGCAACACCGGCACCAGCACGCTCACCACCGTGCACGCCGCGCCGACCTGTCGGTGAGCGGCACGCCGCAATATGCCGCCGGCGGCTCGCCGCACGACCCTCGATCAGCGGCTTCACCGTCACCGACCCCGACAGCGGCGGCAATCTCGCCGGCGCCACGGTGCAGATCAGCAGCGGCTTCCTGTCCGGCGACACGCTCGCCGCCACCACCGCCGGCACCAGCATCACGGCGAGCTACAATCGGCAGCACCGGCGTCCTGACCCTCTCGGGCAGCCGACACGATCGCCCACTACCAGACGGTGCTGCGGTCGATCGCCTACAGCTCGAGCGCCACCGATCCGACCAACGGCGGCGCCGACTCCAGCCGCACCATCCAGTGGACGGTGAAGGACGGCAGCACCAGCAACGGCACCAGCAACACCGGCTCGCTCACCCTGGGCGTCTCGCGCTGGACCGATCATCGTCGCCGGCGCCAGCGTCCACTTCGACGCCGGCAACGCGCCAGTGATCCTCGATACTGGCCTCACCGTCGCCGACCCGCTCGCCAGCACGCTGACCGGTGCGACGGTAGTCGATCACCAGCGGCTTCCTGGGCGGCGACACGCTGGCGGCCAGCACCGGCGGCACCGGCATCTCGGCAAGCTACAATGCATTGACTGGCGTGCTGACCCTGACCGGCAGCGACACACTCGCGCACTATCAGACGGTGCTGGAGAGCGTCACCTACCAGAATACGCTCGCCGACCCGACCAGCGGCGGAACCGATTCCAGCCGCACCATCACCTGGACGGCCAATGACGGAACCAACCCGGGCAGCGCCACCAGCACCGTGCTGGTGCGGACGGCGCCGACGCTGACGGCCGGAGCGTCGGTGGGTTACACCGAGCAGGGTACGGCGGCCATTCTCGATGCCGGCCTGACGCTCACCGACCCCGACAGCCCGACCCTGGCGGGTGCCACGGTGTCGATCGGCGGCTTCGTCGTCGGCGACGTGCTCGCCTTCACCAACCAGAATGGCATCACCGGCAGCTACAACAGCAGCACCGGCGTGCTCACCCTCACGGGCAGCGCATCGCGCGCCAACTACCAGACGGCGCTGGACTCGATCACCTTCGCCTCGACCAGCGACAATCCGACCAACTTCGGCAGCAATGCCAGCCGCACCGTCACCTGGACCGTCAATGACGGCGGCTTGAACAGCAACGCCGCCACCAGCACGGTGAATGTCACGGCAGTCGACGACGCCCCGGTGGTGACGGCGGGAGGAACCGTGGGCTTCACTGAGCAGGGCACGGCCGTCACCCTCGCCGCCGGCCTGACCTTGACCGACCCCGACAACACGACGCTGGCCAGCGCCACGGTGTCGATCGCCGCCGGCTTCTTCACCGGCGACACGCTCAGCTTCACCAACCAGAACGGCATCAACGGCAGCTACAACAGCAGCACCGGCGTGCTTACCCTCACGGGCAGCTCCTCGGTCGCCAACTATCAGGCAGCGCTGCGCTCGATCACCTTCTCCTCGACCAGCGACAATCCGACCAACTTCGGCACCAGCGCCAGCCGCACGATCAGCTTTACCGCCAACGACGGAACCGCCGACAGCACGGCCGCGACCAGCACGGTGAACGTCACGGCAGTCGACGACGCCCCGGTGGCGACGGCGGGCGCGACGGTTGGCTACACGGAGCAGGGTACGGCCGTCGTACTCGATTCGGGCCTGACGCTGAGCGATGCCGACAACACGACGCTAGCCAGTGCGACGGTGTCGATCGGGAGCTTCCTCGCCGGCGACGTGCTTGCCTTCACCAACCAGAACGGCATCACCGGCACCTACAACAGCGGCACCGGCGTGCTCACTCTCACGGGCAGCGCCTCGGTCGCCAACTACCAGGCGGCGCTGCAGTCGATCACCTTCTCCTCGACCAGCGACAACCCGACCAATTTCGGCGCCAGCCCCAGCCGCACGATCAGCTTTACGGCCAACGACGGCGCCCTGAACAGCAATATCGCCACCAGCACGGTGAACGTCACGGCGGTCGACGATGCCCCGGTCCTCACGGCGGGCGCTACGGTGAGCTTTACCGAGCAGGGCACGGCGGCGGTGCTCGACACCGGCCTGACCTTGAGCGACGTCGACAACACCACTCTGGCGGGTGCCACGGTGTCGATCACCTCGGGCCTCTTCGCCGGCGACGTGCTCAACTTCACCAACCAGAACGGCATCTCCGGCAGCTACAACAGCAGCACCGGCGTGCTTACCCTCACGGGCAGCGCCTCGGTCGCCAACTATCAGGCAGCGCTGCGCTCGATTACCTTCTCCTCGACCAGCGACAATCCGACCAACTTCGGCACCAGCGCCAGCCGCACGATCAGCTGGACGGCCAACGACGGAACCGCGAACAGCGCTGCCGCCACCAGCACGGTGAACGTCACGGCGGTCAACGATGCCCCGGTCCTGGCGGCGGGGGCGACGGTGGGCTTCACCGAGCAGGGAACGGCGGTCGTACTCGACTCCGGGCTGACGTTGAGCGACGTCGACAACACGACGCTGGCCAGTGCCACAGTGTCGATCACATCGGGCTTCTTCGCCGGGGATAAACTGAACTTCACCAACCAGAACGGCATCTCCGGCAGCTACGACAGCAGCACCGGCGTGCTCACCCTCACCGGCAGCGCCTCGGTGGCCAATTACCAGGCGGCGCTGGACTCGATTGCCTTCTCCTCGACCAGCGACAACCCGACCAACTTCGGAACCAGTGCCAGCCGCACGATCAGCTGGACGGCCAATGACGGCGCCTTGAACAGCACGGTTGCCACCAGCACGGTGAACGTCACGGCGGTCAACGACGCGCCGGTCGTGACGGCGGGAGCGACGGTGAGTTTCACCGAGCAGGGTACGGCGGCGGTACTCGATTCGGGCCTGACCTTGAGCGACGTCGACAACACCACTCTGGCGGGTGCCACGGTGTCGATCACCTCGGGCCTCTTCGCCGGCGACACGCTGAATTTCACCAACCAGAACGGCATCTCCGGCAGCTACAACAGCGGCACCGGCTTGCTCACTCTCACGGGCAGTGCCTCGGTGGCCAACTACCAGACGGCGCTGCGCTCGATCACTTTCTCCTCGGCCAGCGACAATCCCACCAACTTCGGCGCCAGTGCCAGCCGCTCGATCAGCTGGACCGCGAACGACGGCACTTTGACCAGCAATGCCGCCATCAGCACAGTGAACGTCACGGCGGTCGACGACGCCCCGGTCGTGACGGCGGGCGCGACCGTCGGCTTCACCGAACAGGGTACGGCCGTCGTGCTCGATTCGGGCCTGACCTTGAGCGACTCCGACAACACGACGCTGGCGAGTGCCACGGTGTCGATCACCTCGGGCCTCTTCGCCGGCGACACACTGAATTTCACCAACCAGAACGGCATCTCCGGCAGCTACAACAGCGGCACCGGCGTGCTCACCCTCACCGGCAGCGCGTCGGTCGCCAACTACCAGGCGGCGCTGCAGTCGATTACCTTCTCCTCGACCAGCGACAATCCGACCAACTTCGGGACCAGTGCCAGCCGCACGATCAGCTGGACGGCCAATGACGGCACCCTCAACAGCAATATCGCCACCAGCACGGTGAACGTCACGGCGGTCGACGACGCCCCGGTCCTCACGGCGGGCGCGACGGCGAGCTATGCTGCGGCGGGTCCGGCCGTCGTGCTCGACTCCGGCCTGACGTTGAGCGATGTCGACAACACGACGCTGGCGGGCGCCACGGTATCGATCACCTCGGGCTTCTTTACCGGCGATTTACTGAACTTCACCAACCAGAACGGCATCGTGGGCAGCTACGACAGCGGCACCGGCGTGCTCACCCTCACCGGCAGCGCCTCGGTGGCCAACTACCAGGCGGCGCTGCAGTCGATCACCTACTCTTCCAGCAACGCCAGTCCGACCAACTTCGGCACCGATGTCGCCCGCACGATCGGCTGGCAGGTCAACGATGGCACCCTGGCCAGCAATGCCGGTTCGAGCACGTTGAACATCGATCCTCCGGTCCTGACGACGGGGGCGACGGTGAGCTTCACCGAGCAGGGTTCGGCGGTCGTGCTCGATGCCGGCCTGACCCTGAGCGACGCCGACAGTGCGACGCTGGCCAACGCCACGGTGTCGATCGCCGGCGGCTTCTTGAGCGGCGACACGCTGACGGCCGACACCACGGGTACCGCCATCACGGCCAGCTACAACGCCGCGACCGGCGTAATGACGCTGTCCGGCCTCGACACACTTGCCGACTACCAGGCGGTGCTGCGCTCGACCACCTTCTCCTCGGCCAGCGACAATCCCACCAACTTCGGCGCCAATCCCAGCCGCTCGATCGGCTGGACGGTCAACGACGGCATACAGGGCAGCGCCCCCACCACCAGCACGGTGAATGTCACGGCGGTCAACGACGCGCCGGTCCTGACGGCGGGAGTGACAGTGGGCTTCACCGAGCAGGGCTCTGCCGTCGTGCTCGCTTCCGGCCTGACCCTGAGCGACTCCGACAACACGACCCTGGCAAGTGCCACGGTGTCGATCACCTCGGGCCTCTTCGCCGGCGACGTGCTCAACTTCACCAACCAGAACGGCATCAGCGCCAGCTACGACGGCAGCACCGGCGTGCTCACCCTCACCGGCAGTGCCTCGGTCGCCAACTACCAGGCGGCGCTGCGCTCGATCACCTTCTCCTCGGTCAGCGACAACCCGACCAACTTCGGCGCCAGTGCCAGCCGCACCGTCACCTGGACGGCGAGCGACGGCGCCTTGAACAGCGCGGCGGCCACCAGCACGGTGAACGTCACGGCAGTGAACGATGCGCCGGTCCTGACGGCGGGCGCGACGGTGGGCTACACCGAGCAGGGCGCGGCTGTCGTGCTCGATGCCGGCCTTACCTTGAGCGACGCCGACAATGCGACACTGGCCAGCGCCACGGTGTCGATCGGCGGCTTCGTCGCCGGCGATACTCTGAACTACATCAACAGCCAGAACGGCATCGTCGGCAGCTACGACAGCAGCACCGGCGTGCTCTCCCTCATCGGCAGCGCCTCGGTCGCCAACTACCAGGCGGCGCTGCAGTCGATCACATTTTCCTCGGCCAGCGACAATCCCACCAACTTCGGCAGCAATGCCAGCCGCACGATCAGCTGGACGGCCAACGACGGGACCGTGGACAGCACGGCCACCACCAGCACGGTGACCGTCACGGCGGTCAACGATGCCCCCGTAGTGACGGCGGGTGCGACGGTCGGCTTCACCGAGCAGGGCACGGCCGTCGTGCTCGACTCCGGCCTCGTCTTGAGCGATGCCGACAACACGACGCTGGCCGGCGCCACGGTGTCGATCGGCTCGGGCTTCTTCGCCGGCGACACGCTCAGCTTCGTCAACCAGAACGGCATCACCGGCAGCTATGACGGCAGCACCGGCGTGCTCACGTTGACCGGCAGTGCTTCGGTCGCCAACTACCAGGCGGCACTGCAGTCGATCACCTTCTCCTCGGCCAGCGACAACCCGACCAACTTCGGCGACAATCCCAGCCGCACGATCAACTGGACGGCCAACGATGGCGCCTTGAACAGCGCGGCGGCCACCAGCACCGTGAACGTCACGGCAGTGAACGATGCCCCGGTTCTGACGGCGGGCGCGACGGTGGGCTTCACCGAGCAGGGCTCGGCCGTCGTGCTCGACTCCGGCCTGACCCTGAGCGACCCCGACAACACGACGCTGGCCGGAGCCACGGTATCGATCGGAAGCCTGGTTACCGGCGACACGCTGAACTTCGTCAACCAGAACGGCATTACCGGCAGCTACAACAGCGGCACCGGCGTGCTCACCCTTACCGGTACGGACACGGTCGCCAACTATCAGGCGGCGTTGCGCTCGATCACTTTCTCCTCGGCCAGCGACAATCCGACCAACTTTGGCGCCAGCGCCAGCCGCACGATCAGCTGGACGGCCAACGACGGAACCGCGAACAGCGCTGCCGCCACCAGCACTGTGAATGTCACGGCGGTCAACGATGCCCCGGTCCTGACGGCGGGCGCGACGGTGGGCTTCACCGAGCAGGGCACGGCGGCGCTGCTCGATTCGGGGCTGACCTTGGGCGATGCCGACAATACGACTCTGGCCAGTGCAACAGTGTCGATCGGGAGTTTCGTCGCCGGCGATACGCTGAACTTCACCAATCAGAACGGCATCACCGGCAGCTACGACAGCAGCGCCGGCGTGCTCTCTCTCACCGGCAGCAGCTCGGTCGCCAATTACCAGGCGGCGCTGCGCTCGATCACCTTCTCTTCGGCCAGCGACAACCCGACCAACTTCGGCGCCAATGCCAGCCGCACGATCAGCTGGACGGCGAGCGACGGCGCCCTGAGCAGCACGGCTGCCACCAGCACGGTGAACGTCACGGCGGTCGACGACGCTCCGGTCCTGACGGCGGGAGCGACGGTGAGCTTCACCGAGCAGGGCTCTGCCGTCGTGCTCGATGCCGGCCTGACCTTGAGCGACCCCGATAACACCACGCTGGCCAGCGCCACGGTGTCGATCGGGGGCTTCGTCGCCGGCGACACGCTGAACTTCACCAACCAGAACGGCATCGCTGGCAGCTACGACGGCAGCACCGGCGTGCTCACCCTCACGGGTAGCGCCGCCGTCGCCAACTACCAGGCGGCGCTGCGCTCGATCACCTTCTCCTCGGCCAGCGACAATCCGGCCAATTTCGGCGCCAATGCCAGCCGCACGATCAGCTGGACGGCCAACGACGGGACCAATCAGGGCAACGCCACCAGCACGCTCGGCGTCACGGCGGTCAACGACGCGCCGGTGATCGCCGGCACGTCCGGCGTGACGGACATCTTCATCCAGCCGGGCGCGGCGGTGACGCTCGAGGCCGCGGTGACGGCGAGCGACGTCGACAGCGCGACCCTGGCTGGCGCCACCGTCTCGATCACCAGCGGCCTGCTGGCCGGCGACACGCTGGCGGCGACCACCACGGGGACCGCCATCACGGCCAGCTACAATGCCGCGACCGGCGTATTGACCTTGTCCGGCGCCGACACGATCGCCCACTACAACCAGGTGCTGCAGCACGTCACCTTCGCCAGCAGCGCGGCCGACCCGACCAACGGCGGCGCCGACACCGCACGGACGATCTCCTGGAAAGTCGACGACGGCAGCAGCGCGAACAATCTGTCGAACACCGCAACGACGTCGCTCGACATCCATGTCCGGCCGGTGGTCATGGCGGGCGACTCGGTCGTCTTCAATGCCGGCGGCGGACCGGTCCTGATCGACCCGACGGTGACGGCGAGCGACGCCGACCTCAATCCGGTGATCTCGGCCCATGTCGCGATTACCACCGGCCGGGTGACCGGCGACACACTCGCCTTCAACGGCGGCACCAATGCCCAGACCTTCATCGGCGGCTCGACCATCATCGGCAGCTACAATGCGGCGACCGGCGTGCTCACCCTGACGGTGGGCGGCGGGGCGCCCACGACCGCCGACTTCCAGCAGGCGCTGCGGTCCGCCACCTTCGACAACGCTGGCGCCACGCCGGGCAGCGCTGCCGCCACGACGATGCGCACACTGAGCTGGACGCTCGACACGGCCAATCCGAACCAGACCAGCATCGCCTCCACCAGCATGGTCGGGCCGGCACCCACGCCGCCGACGCCGCCGAGCGACAAGGCCCCGACCGTCGGTGCGCCACCGGTGCCGCCGCCGCCGCCCGCCCCGATTACGCCGCTCTCGTCGCTCCTGTCGCTGCTCACGCCCTCTTTCGCGGAGCCCGGCCACACGATCAACATCATAGAACTTCTTTTTTCCGTCCTTAACGAATTCATCGAGATACTCAACGGGATCAATCAAAGCCTTGGCATCAACATCACTTTGAAATTGTTCGAAATCCCCGAGGCCCATTTGATCGGCAATCCGCCGGCCAATTCGAACGCCATCGCTATGACGATGCCTGACGCGCAGGACAACACCACAACGAAGGTCTTTTCTGTCGCCGCGGGCGAGCGTCCGGCCGTCATCGATGCAACCCCTGCAACCGAAACCGCAATCGCCACGGCCGAGCGCGCGCCGCCACCGGGAATCGAAATCCGCGTCGAGCACCTGGGCGAAGCCGGACCGCTGGCGGGTGCCGGCCTGATCGACGCCCTGGATCGTACGACAGAGCCCGAGGCGGCGCCGGCCGGCAAGCTCGCTCTGTCGGCACAACTGCGCGCCGCCGGGCGGCAGGGATTGATGAATGATCGGCAGGGCCTGCTGAGCCGCCTGGGCAGCGGCCTCGGGGTCTGAAGCCGATCGGGTTCGAAGGGGGGAATGTGAGGGTGAGAGAGACCGGACGGCGCGGACAACGCGCCCGCAAAATACTCATGGGCTGTGCCGGCGCCACTTTCCTGTTTCTTGCAGGATGCGCGGTCGAGCCCAAGCCGCTGACGGACGCCGAGCGCCGGGCCGAGGTGCAGACCGACCTCAAGGCGATGTTCGCCGGCCAGGAGCCGCTCACGCATCCGCTGTCGCTGACGGAAGCCTACCAGCGCGCGGTCAAGTACAACCTCGACCGCCGCGCCAAGCAGATGGAGGAGGCGGTCGCGGTCGACGGGCTGGGCGTCGCCAACATGGACATGCTGCCCAAGCTCACCGCCGACGCGGGCTACCTCAGTCGCAGCAACACGCTGGCCGAATCGAGCACGTCGATCCTGACCGGCCAGCAGTCGCTCCAACCCTCGACCTCGACCGATAACAATCGCAACATCACCGGGCTCGGCTTCTCGTGGAACATCCTCGACTTCGGCGTCAGCTACTTCGCCGCCCGCCAGAGCGCCGACCGCGTGCTGATCGCCCTCGAGCGCCGCCGCAAGGTGACGCAGAACCTGATGCGCGACGTGCGCAGCGCCTATTGGCGGAGCTGCCGCCGCGCAGGTCCTGGCGCGCCAGATCGACCGCAGCATCAAGGACGCCGAAACCGCCCTGACGACCTCGCGCAGCGTCGAAAACGAGGCCCTGCGCTCGCCGGTCGAGGCGCTTGCGCTACCAGCGCGCGCTGCTCGACCTGCTGCGGCAGCTCGAGGAGGTGCGGAACCGGCTGATGATCGCGAGGACCGAGCTCGCCGCGCTGATCAACCTGCCGCCGGGCCAGGACTTCAGCCTGGAGATCCCGCCGAACGCGCAGCTCACCTACGAGCCGATCGACGAGCCGATCGACCGCATGGAGCAGGTCTCCCTGGTGCGCAATCCCGACCTGCGCGAGCTCAGCTACCAGGCGCGCATCAGCGTCAACGAGGTGCACCGGTCGATGCTGAGCCTGCTGCCGGGCATCAGCTTCAACTACGGGCCGCAGTACGACAGCAACAGCTTCCTGGTGAACAGCTGGTGGGGCGAAGGCGCCGCCCGGGTCAGCTGGAACCTGATGTCGCTGCTGAACGGGCCGCGCCTCATCCATCGGGCGCGCGATGCGGTGAAGGTCGCCGAGGCGCAGCGCCAGGCGCGTGGCCATGGCGGTGCTGACCAAGCTGCACCTCGCCTACCAGCAGTATCTCGATGCCGGCAAGGAATACGGCCGCTCCCGCGCCCTGGCAGAGGTCGACGAGCGCCTCTACGGCCAGCTCACGGGCCGCGCCGCCGCCGAGGCGCAGAACGAGCTCGAGCCGATCGTCGCCGGCGTGGCCTCGGTCGCCTCCTCGCTGCGGCGCTACGAGAGCTACTCCAACATGCAGGCGGCGCTCGGCCGGCTCTACGACACGGTCGGCATCGACATCGATCCCGCCGACCTCGTGAAGCTCGATGCCGCGGTGCTGGCCCGCAAGACCGAGGAGATCATGGCGAGCTGGGAGCGCGGCGACACCGGCGGTGGCCCGACCGCACCCGCGGCCGCCGCGGTCACGACCGTGAGCGTCAACGAAAAGCCGGGATTCTTCGAGCGGCTGTTCAAGGGCCAGACGGCGAGCTAGCAAGAGGAGCGGTGTGCTGAGGGCAATGCAGCGCGGCAGCAACAAACGGGACGGCAGGATCTGGTCCGCGCCTCTCTGCGTCCTCGTTGCCGTGCTGGCGCTGCAGGTCCCGGCGGCAGCGCAGCAGCCGGCGCCGCACGACGGCGCGGCGGTTCCGCAGGTGATCCGCGCCCAGCTCGTGCCGCGCGCCTTCACCACGCTGTCGAGCGAGACCGCGGCCCGCATCGACAGGATCAGCCATCGCGCCGGCGAGCACTTCCAGAAGGGCGAGACGCTGGTCGAGTTCGACTGCGTCGTCCAGCGCGCCCAGGTCGCCAAGGCGCGCGCCGTGCTCAAGGCGGCGGAGAAGACCTACGCCGTCAACCGCCGCCTGTTCGACATGAAGTCGATGAGCGGGCTGGAGCTCGAGGTCTCGGCCGCCGAGATCGACAAGGCCAAGGCCGACCTCGCCGTCGCCGACGCCATGCAATCCAAGTGCACGGTCGAGGCGCCGTTCGCGGGCGTCGTGGTCGAGCAGAAGGCGCGCGAGGCCCAGTACACGACGCCGGGCCAGCCGCTGCTCGAGATCGTCGACGACCATGCGCTCGAGCTCGAGTTCATCGTGCCCTCGGCATGGCTGCGCTGGCTGAAGATCGGGCTCCGCCTTCTCGGTGGCGGTCGACGAGACCGGCAAGACCTATCACGCGCATGTCGAGCTGCTGGGCGGCCGGGTCGATCCGGTGAGCGAATCGATCAGGATCACCGGCGCGATCGACGGCGACGCCCAGCGACCTGGTGCCCGGCATGAGCGGCCGCGTCCTGATCGCCCCGCCATGAGCCGCGCGCCCCCGCAGGACACGAGACAGGCGCGACCGGACGCCCGGCTGCTGCAGGGCCAGGTCGCGACGCTCAGCCTGCTGGCGCAGCTTACCCGGCGCGCCCGCCATGCCGCGACGGTCGAGGAGCTGGCCTTCCTCGCCGTCAACGAGACGCATGGCCTGGTGCCCTATCGCCAGGCCGCACTGTGGCGGCGCGATGCGGCGGGCGCGGGCCGCGTGCTGGCGGTCTCGGGCGCGCCGATGATCGAGCGCAACGCGCCCTTCCCGATGTGGCTCGAGCGCGTGCTGGCCGCGCTCGATCGCCGGCGCAAGGACGCGGGCGCGCTGCCGGTCGCTGCCGCCGACCTGCCGGCCGACCTGGCGGAGGATTGGGCCGAGTGGCTGCCGACCCACGCCCTGCTGATGCCGCTGGCCGGCGGCGGCGAGGTGCGCGGCGCGCTGCTGCTGGCGCGCGATCAGCCGTGGCAGGAGGGCGACGGGCGGCTGGTCGCCGAGGTCGCCGACGCCTACGGCCATGCCTGGGCGGCGCTCGACCGCCGACGCGTCTCTGCCGGCCGTGGCGCGCCCTGCTGCGGCGCGATCGCTGGCTGGCAGCGGCGATCGCCGTGCTGGTGTTCGGTGCGATGTGGATCCCGGTGCGCCAGTCGGCGCTGGCGCCGGCCGAGATCGTGCCGCTCGAGCCCACGGTGGTGCGCGCCCCGCTCGACGGCGTGGTCGAGCGCATCGTCGTCGAGCCCAACCAGGACGTCGCGGCGGGCCAGCTCCTGCTGACGCTCGATCCGACCCAGATCCGCAACCGGCTCGACGTCGCCCGCAAGGCGCGCGACGTCGCCGAAGCCGAATATCGCCAGGCCGCGCAGCAGGCGGCGTTCGACGACAAGAGCCGCCAGCAGCTCACCATCCTCAAGGGCCGCGCCGAGCAGCGCCAGGCCGACGTCACCTACGCCGAATCGCTGCTCGCGCGCATCCAGGTCAGGGCCGAGCGGCCGGGCATCGCGGTGTTCGACGATCCCAACGACTGGACCGGCCGGCCGGTGCGGATCGGCGAGCGCTCCTCACCATCGCCGATCCGGCGAAGGCCGAGATCGAGGTGCGCCTGCCGGTGGCCGACGCGATCAACCTCGAGCCCGGCGCCGAGGTCGCGCTGTTCCTCAACATCGCGCCGGAGCGGCGCATCGACGCCACCCTGCGCTATGCCAGCTACGAGGCGACGGTCGCGCCCGACGGCGCGCTCTCCTATCGCCTCAAGGCGACGCTGGCCGGCAACGCGCCGCCGCCGCGCATCGGGCTCAAGGGCACCGCCGAGATCTACGGCCAGAAGGTCACGCTGTTCTACTACCTGATGCGCCGGCCGCTCGCGGCGCTGCGGCAGATGACGGGCTTCTGATGGCCACGCTCGCGGCCGCCGCAGCGATTGAGCTACCTGCCCGATCTGCGCGAGGAGATCGCGCTGCATCCCGGACCGACCGCGCTCGACGGATCGCCGACCTGGACCCTGCACGACCCGGCGCGCAACCAGTTCTATCGGCTGGGCTGGCGCGAGTTCGAGATCCTGTCGCGCTGGGATTCGGGCAGCCCCGCGAACCTGATCGCCCGCCTGCAGCCGCGAGACGACGCTCGACGTCGAGCCCGAGGATGTCGAGGACGTGGCGAGGTTTCTGGCGCTGCACAGCCTGTTCGCCAGCCGCAGCGCCGAGGGCACGCGCCAGCTGCTCGCCAAGGCGGCGCGCTACCGCCAGCACTGGGCGATGTGGCTGCTCAAGAACTACCTGTTCCTGCGCATCCCGCTGTTCCGGCCCGACCGCTGGCTCGACCGCGTCTATCCGCGCCTCGCCTGGCTGTTCTCGCCAGCCTTCCGCAACACGGTGATCGCGCTTGGCGCTGCTCGCGCTCTACCTCGTCGCGCGGCGCTGGGACGCCTTCATCGACACCTTCACCTACCTGTTCTCGATCGAGGGCGCGGTCTGGTTCGCGCTGGCGCTGTCGGCGATGAAGGTGGTGCACGAGATGGGCCACGCGCTGACCGCCAAGCGCTACGGCTGCCGCGTGCCCAGCATGGGCATCGCGCTGCTGGTGCTGTGGCCGGTGCTCTACACCGACGTCACCGAGACCTGGAAGCTGGTGTCGCGCCGCCAGCGCCTCGCCGTCGGGCTGGCCGGCGTCGACGGCCGAGCTGGTGTTCGCGGTGTTCGCCACGCTCGCCTGGAGCTTCCTGCCCGACGGGCCGGTGCGCGGCGCCGCCTTCATCCTCGCCACCTCGAGCTGGGTCTCGACCCTGCTGCTCAATCTCAGCCCGTTCATGCGCTTCGACGGCTACTTCGTGCTGTCGGACTGGCTCGAGATGCCGAACCTCCACGCCCGCGCCTTCGCGATCGCCCGCTGGTGGCTGCGCGAGCAGCTGTTCGGCCTGGGCGAGCCGCCGCCCGAGGAGCTGCCGCCGGGCCGCCGCCGCTTCCTGATCGCCTTCTCCTTCGCCACCTGGATCTACCGCGTGTCGGTGTTCCTCGGCATCGCCGTGCTGGTCTATCACTTCGCCATCAAGGCGCTCGGCATCGCCATGGGCGTCGTCGAGATCGGCTACTTCCTGGTGCGGCCGGTCTGGATGGAGATGCAGGCGCTGTGGAAGCTGCGCGACCGGCTGCGCCTCAACGTGCGCGCGCTCGCCACGCTCGCCGGCCTTGCCGGCATCGTCCTGCTGCTCGCCGTGCCGTGGCGCAGCTCGGTCGAGGCGCCGGCGCTGCTGCGCAGCGCCACCGTCGAGGCGGTGTTCGCGCCGGCCGAAGGCGGCCAGGTGAGCGCGGTGCTGGTGAAGAACGGCGCCACGGTCGCCAAGGGCGCGCCGCTGATCAGCCTCGCCTCGCCCGATCTCGCCTACAAGCTCGCCCAGGCCCGCGGTCGACCTGACGCTGATCGAATGGCAGCTCGGCATCCAGAGCGTGGCGCCGACCCTGCTGGCCAGGAGCCTGGTCGCGGCGCACGAATACGAGGCGGCGCTGGCGACCTATCGCGGCCTCGCCGACCAGATCGCCAAGCTCGAGGTCAAGGCGCCGATCGCCGGCAGGGTCGTCGATCTTTCCGAGGATCTGCGGCCCGGCGCATGGGTGGCGGCCAACGAGCGGCTGCTGGCGGTCATGCAGCCCGACCGCGCCCTGATCGAGGCCTATGTCTCGGAGGCCGATCTGGCGCGCATCGGCGTCGGCACGCGAGGCGCGAGTTCCATCCCGAGGACGGCTGGGGCGAGCCGATCGAGCGCGCATGTCGTGCGCATCGAGCGCGCCAATGCGCGCGTCCTCGCCGAGCCTTACCTCGCCTCGCGCTTCGGCGGCGGCATTCCCGTGCGCGAGATGAAGAGCGGCGAACTGGTGCCCGAAAGCGCCGTCTACCGCGTCATGCTGGAGCCCGACGGCGCGCCGGCCGCGCCGGCCCGCGTGCTGCGCGGCCACGTCGTGCTGAGCGGCGCGCCGGAAAGCCTCGCCGCCCGCGCCTGGCGCCGGGTCGTCGCCGTCGCGATTCGCGAAAGCGGGCTGTAGCGAGCCGATCCGGGCTCTAGCTCGAACTCCGTTTCATGGCCCGCTCGCGCGCGTCGTAGGCGCGGCCCAGAAGTTGCGCGCGGTCGTCGAACAGGTCGCCGCCTTGCTTGCCGGCCAGGAGCGTCTCCTCGACATCGTGGTGCGGGCGCGTGCTTCCGTCGGCCAGCAGATGCTCGATGGCGACGCCGCGCTCAGCCAGTCGCCGCGACACCAGCACGGTGCGGTGACAGTCGAGCGGCTCTTTCTCGGCGCACATCAGGCACACGGTCGTGGTCTTCGACCGATCGATCAGCCTGTCGAGCGCCTCGGTGAAGACCGGCCGCGCGGCCGCTTCGCTGTAGCTGCCGCCCCCACTTTTTCCACCGAGGGCCGCACCTTCCCAGGCATAGGCGATCCCCGCGGCTTCCAGAACTCTTGGCGAGATGCTCCTTGCCGAACTGCGGATGGCGGCGCGACCAGGGCATCGAGCGCACGTCGACCAGCAGCTCGACGCCGCCGTTCTTCAGAAGATCGACGAAGCGCTCGATCGGATGGGTCGAATGACCGATGGTCTTGATCGTCATTTGAGCCGCCGCACCAGGTCGATGAAGGCCAAGGTCGCCGCCGACCGCTCGTCGCGCCGGCAGGCGAGGTTGAGCGGCACCTTGAGGGCGGGCTTGCCTCTGAGCGGCCGGTAGACGACGCCCTCGAGCGGCAGGCGGCTCAAGGAGGCGGGCACGATGGTGATGCCGAGCCCGGCGGCCACGAGATTGAGCGTCGAGACGATACGCGGCGCTTCCTGGCCGACATGCGGGCTGAAGCCCGCCGCGCTGCAGGCCGCGATGATCACGTCGTAGAGGCCGCGGCCGTCGGGCCGGCGGTAGAGAATGAAAGTCTCCTCAGCCAGCTCCTTGAGCGCGAGCGCCGGCCGTCTGCTCAGCGGATGGCGCGCGGGGAAGGCGACGGCAGTGTCTTCCTGCAGGAGCGCGTGCACGGTGACGCCTTCGGGATCGACTAGCCCTGCGCGGATGAAGGCGACGTCGAGGCGGCCGTCGCGCAGGCCGCTCACCATGTCGGCCGAGCTGCTCTCCTCGAGCATGAAGGAGACGTCGGGCCGCGTGGTGCGGAACTCGCGCATGGCGCGCGCCACCAGCGGGTGGAACGGCGCCGACGTGGTGAAACCCACGGCGATGCGGCCCGTCTCGCCGCGGGCGGTGCGCCGCGCCCGCAGCTTGGCGTGCTCGACCGCGCTCAGGATCGCCTCGGCATCGGGCAGGAAGGCGCGGCCTGCGTCGGTCAGGTTCACACCGCGGGGATGGCGCACGAACAGGGTGGCGTCGATCTCGCGCTCGAGCGCGTGGATCTGCTGGCTGAGCGGCGGCTGCTGCATGCGAAGCTTCTCGGCCGCGCGCGTGATGTGGCCCTCGTGGGCCACGGCAACGAAGTAGCGGAGATGGCGCAGTTCCATGGGCATATGGCTCAAGTATGGAAAGGCAACTTACCATATATTTGAACACTGGATAAAGCGCTCCTAGAGTTGGGCCATGACGATATTTCTGGCTGCTTCGCTTTCGCTGCTGATGATCTTCACGGCGCTTCTCTCGGGCATCTTCGGCATGGCCGGCGGCCTCATCCTGATCGGCGTGCTGCTCGCGCTCTTCCCGGTGCCGCAGGCCATGATCCTGCACGCCGTAACCCAGATGGCGTCGAACGGCTGGCGGGCGATGCTGTGGTGGCGCCATATCGGCTGGCGCAGCATGGGCTTCTACGTCACGGGCTGCCTGGTCGCGGTCGGCCTGTGGTCGCTCACCCTCTACGTGCCGGACAAGGCGGTGGCGCTGCTGATGCTGGGCCTCTCGCCCTTCGCCATTCGCGCCGTGCCGGAGAAGATCCTGCCGCGCAGCTTTGGCCCCGGCCAGGTCGCGCTGACCGGCCTGTTGTCGATGAGCCTGATGCTGCTGACCGGCGTCACCGGCCCATTGCTCGACACGATGTTCCTGCGTTCGCCTCTCGAGCGGCGGCAGATCATCGCCACCAAGGCCGCCTGCCAGGTGTTCGGCCACGGCTTCAAGCTCTTCTACTTCGGGGCGCTGATCGCCCAGGCCGGCGAGATCGAGCCGTGGTTCCTGGGACTCGCGGTGGCCTCGTCGATCGCGGGCTCCTCGCTCGGCCGCCTTTTGCTGGAGCGCCTCTCCGACACGCAGTTCCGGGTCTGGTCGAACCGGCTGATCACTGCGATCGGCAGCTACTATGTCGGCTACGGCTTGGTCCTGCTCGCGCACATCGCTTAAGATGGCGTGTGCCAAGCGATAGCAGGATTCCCGCGGGCTTTAGCGAACTGAGCGACGTCGTGGGCTTCGCCGCGGCCAACGGACCGTGGTTCGAGAAGCTCGAGAACGGCCGCCTGATCCGCGGCTTCCTGCCGGGTCCCCAACACGCCAATTCGCTGGGCATCGTGCATGGCGGCATGATGGCCGCGTTCCTCGATTCGGCGATGGGCACCGCGGTGTGGCACACCTTGCAGCGCCGCGCCGTCACCCTGAAACTCTCGCTCGACTATCTCGGGCCCGGCCGGGTCGGCGACTGGCTGCAGGCCGAGGGCGAGGTCGTGGGACACGACGAGCACATGGTACAAGTGCGCGGCCGCCTCTACGGCCGCCGTCACGATGTGCTGGCAGGGCTCGGCGCCTTCGCGCTGCTGAGCCGCCAGCGATCGCTGAAGCCGCGTGGCTAGACAGAGGCGCCGAAGTCGCGATTGAGAGCCCGGCGTCCGAGGTCGGTGAGACGCACGGTGCGGCCGCGGCGCAGCCGCTCGGCCCAGCCCTTCTTGAAGAACGTGTCGGCGATGGCAGCACCCAGCGCGCCCGAGATGTGCGGCCGCCGCTCGCTCCAGTCGAGGCACTGGCGCGCGAAGTGACGGGTCCCCGCCTTGCGGGCGCCGGCAAGATCGACGCCCAGCCGCTGGCAGAACAACTCGCCGGTGCCGGTCAGCTTCCAGTCCCGCGGACCCTTGGGCTCGAGATGGCCATGCTGGGTCAGCGAATCGGTGACGGCGATGCCGACCTGGCCCGCCAGATGATCGTAGCAGGTGCGGCAGAAGCGCAGGTCGGGATCGCGCCGCCATGCGGCGGTTCGCGACGCGGGCTCCGCCCGCTTGCCGGCCAGCGCCATCAGCGATTCGATGGCATGGGCCACGTCGCCGGAGGCCAGACGATAGAAGCGGTTGCGGCCCTGCGCACGGGCGGCCAGCAGGTTGGCCTCGACCATGCGCGACAGATGGCCGGAGGCGGTCTGGGCCGTGATGCCGGAATTGAGCGCCAGTTCGGAGGCGGTGTGGGCGCGGCCGTCCATCAGCAGCTGCAGCATGGCGGCGCGCGCCGGATCGCCCATCAGGGCGGCGACTTCGGAGAGGGCATTGACGGTGATCATGAGGGGAATTTAGGACCGGCCGCGGGCCGGCGCCACGGTCAATAGTTCGGTGGGCGCCGAACCATTATACCCTGTCATCCTGAGCGCAGCGAAGGATCCTTCGCTGCGCTCAGGATGACAGCTGGCTGTTTATTTCCATTTAGGATTGGCGATCGCGATCTTGTCGGCGACGGTGGCTTCGAGATGTTCCATCAGCGCCGGGTCGCGCTCGTCGCGTTTGCCCTCGCGCAGCTGCCGCGCCAGCTCGCGGACCAGGTCGGCGAGGCTGCCGTCGTGGCCCAGGAGCTTCGCCAACCGCTCCTTCTCGCGCGCATCGGCGGCGGGCCCCAGGCGCGCCTCGCGCTCGAGGATGGCGAGCGAATTTACCGCAACGCGCATCTGGAAGCCGAGGCGCGGCTCGGCCGTGTCGAGCGCGGGCGTTGCCTCCTCGCGCAGGAAGTCGGTGATGGCGGCCAGCAGCTCGGCGGCGGTCGGACGGTCCTGCGCCATGTCAGGCCTTCAGCAATTGCAGGAGATCGACTTCGGTCTCGACAGCGCGCCGGCCGATCGAGGCGAGTTCCATCGATTTCACCGAGCCCGACAGATGCCGCCACGCCTGGCTGAGACAGATCACGCCCCAGCGTACCGTGCCGAAGATCTCCCACCAGTGCGCCCGCGCGGGATCGACGGCACCGCCGCCGGCGCGCTCATAGGCCTGCCAGAGCTGCCGGCGGCTGCCGAAGCCGCCGGCCGGCCGGTCGATCGCGCCGAAGCGCCAGCTCTTGACGCAGAGCCAGCCGAGATCCTCGACCGGATCGCCGAGATGCGCGCCTTCCCAATCGAGGATCGCCGTGACGCCGGTCTCGTCGGCGAGATAGTTGCCGGTGCGATAGTCGCCGTGCACCAGCACGGCCTGCGCGGCGGGCAGAGGCTTGCGCCGGTCGAGCCAGGACAGCGCCAGCTCGAAGACGGGTTGCGGCTGGTCCAGGGTGTCGAGAGTCGTGCGCAGGCTCGCGATCTGGTCAGCGGCCTCGCGGCGGGCGAGCGGCGGCAGACGGGCGGTGTCGACAGAGTGAATGCGCGCCACGATCTCGCCGAGCTGGCCCGCGATCTTCGTGCGCGCCCCGGCATAGGCATCGTCCCTCAGGAGCTTGCGCGCGATCGCGGTGCCGCCGATGCGGCGCATCACGAAGGCCTCGCCCAGCCCGTCGTGGGCGGCGAGCTCGAACAGCACTTCCGGCGCGCGCACGCCGCCCTCGAAGGCGGCCCGCAGGACGCGGAATTCGGTGGCGCGATCGAGCGCGGTGGCGCTCGCCTTTTCGCCGCCGCGAACGGTCGGCGGATCGCGGCGCAGGATCAGCGCGTGGCGATGACCACCCACGATCGCATCGAAGCTCCAGGTCTGGCGCGAGGCGCCGCCCAACTCGCGGCGAAGGTTCTCGATGTGCGTGGCAGCACCGAAGTGACGGCCGCAGGCAGCAGCAAGAGCAGCGGCGACGATCTCGCTCATTCACCCGACTGTGGCATAGGGTTCGGGGCATGGTAAGAGGACGGCGCGGAGCAGGGAGCCCAGACAGTGTCGGATTTCGCGGCGATGAACGGCCTTTTCCTCGACGATCTTTCGGTCGGCCAGTCGGCCATGTTCGGCAAGACGGTGACCGAAGCCGACATCATGGCTTTCGCCGGCGTCTCGGGCGACACCAACCCGATCCACCTGCATGAAGGCTTCGCCAAGGGCACGCGCTTCGGCCAGCGTATCGCCCACGGCATGCTGAGCGGCAGCTTCATCTCGACGGTGATCGGCACCAAACTGCCGGGCCCCGGCGCGATCTATATCTCGCAGACCATGAATTTCATGGCCCCGGTGCTGATCGGCGAGACCATCACGGCCGTGGCGACCATCAGCGCGATCGATGCAACGAAGCGTCGCGTGACGCTCAAGACGCAGTGCCTCAACGGCGACAAGGTCGTGATCGACGGCGAGGCGGTCGTGCTGGTGCCGCGTCGAGTGACGAAGTAGGCGCGGCAAAATGATTCCCGTCTTCGACCACTGGCAGGAGGTGCCGGCCGCCTGCAAGGGCGGGGCGGTGGCGCTGGGCAATTTCGACGGTGTGCATCGCGGCCATCAGGCGCTGCTCGCCGGCACGGCCGAACGGGCGCGCGGGCTCGGCGCGCCGCTGGTGGCGCTCACCTTCGAGCCGCATCCACGGCGCTTCTTCGTCCCCGATACTGGCCCGTTCCGGCTGACCCTGCCGCCGGCCAAGACGCGGCTGCTCGAAGCCAACGGCGTGCAGGCGGTGCTGGCGCAGCGCTTCGATCCGGATTTCGCCGCGGTCACGGCCGATGCCTTCATCGACGACGTGCTGCTGGGCGGGCTGGGTGCACGCCACGTCGTCTGCGGCTACGACTTCACCTTCGGGGCGCGGCGGGGCGGCAATGTCGAGATGCTGCGCGCGCGCGGCGCCGAGCGCGGTTTCGGCGTCACGATCCTCGATCCGGTGATGCGCGAGGGCGAGATCTATTCCTCGACCCGCATCCGCGAGGCGCTGCGCGCCGGCATGGTGCGCGAGGCGGCCGAGCTCCTGGGGCATGAATGGGAAATCGAGGGCGCGGTCGAGCAGGGTGACCAGCGCGGCCGCACGATCGGCTTCCCTACCGCCAACGTGGCGCTGGGCGAGCATCTGCGCCCGCGCTTCGGCGTCTATGCCGTGCGCGCGCTGGTCGACGGCACTTGGCGAAACGCCGTGGCCAACCTCGGCAAGCGGCCGACCGTTGGCAAGCTGCAGGAGAATTTCGAAGTCCATCTGTTCGACTTCGCAGGCGACCTCTACGGCAAGACGCTGCGCGTGGCGCTCGTCGACTTCATCCGTCCGGAGATGAAGTTTGCCGGGCTCGACCAGCTCAAGGCGCAAATCGCGGCCGACGGGCAGACGGCTCGAACCCTCCTCGCGTGATCGGGTTCCTGGCACTACTGGCAACCTTGGCCGTGATCGTTGCGACCGCGGTTTCGTTTCTGCGCGACTGGCGATTTGCGCTGCTGGCCCACTTCCGGCCGCACCTCGCGTCGGCGGCACTGCTGTGCCTGCTGCTGGCCGCCGTCGTCGATCTGCCGCACGGCGCCGGGCTCGCTGTGCTGCTGGCGGCGCCGATCGCCCTGCTGATCAATCTGTGGCAGATCGTGCGGGCGACACCGCGCGGTGCACCGGTCGCCGACGGCCGGCGCCTGCGGCTTGCCTTCGCCAATCTGCTGCGTTCGAACCACGACGAGCGACGGGTGATCGACTGGGCGCGGCGCGAAAGGGTCGACGTTCTCGTCGTTGCGGAAGCTCTCGAACTCCTGGCCGCGGCGGCTCGAGAGGCTGGCTGCAGAGCTGCCGTTCATCGTGCGTACCCGGATCGGCGACGTTGCGATCTATTCGCGCCATCCGATCGTGGGTGAGCCGCGCCACGTCTTGCCCGATATCGGCTACGCGGTCGTGGTCGAGGTCGCAGGCCTGACGGTGATCGGCGTGCACACCGCCTCGCCGCAGGACGCCGCGCACAGCGCCGCCTGCGACCGGCTGATCGACATGGTCGGTCACGAAGTCGAGCGCCTTGCCGGTCCGGCGGTCGTGGTGGGCGACTTCAATGCGGCGCCGTGGAGTGCGCCGATGATGCGCCTGATCGCGCGCACCGGTCTGCGTTACGGGCCCGGCGCCTGGATCGGCAGTTTTCCTGCCGAACTGGCAGGCCGGACGTTTCCCACATGGATCGGCGTTCCGATCGACCTGGTGCTGGCAGGCCGTGGCGCGGCGGTTGTCGCGGGCCGCCATGGGCCCCGCATCGGCTCCGACCATTGGCCGCTGATTGCCGAGATCGCCTGTGCCGGCCGCCTTGACCCCTCCGACCCCCGTCCCTAGATTGCCGGCCCCATGATGATCAGGGCCACTCGGGAGCGAATTAGCCGCCCGGTCCGCTAGCAGCGGCCGGGTCTTAGCCATGCCTGATGCGGCCCGGTTCGCGCCGGCGCCGCGCCGCCCGATCCAAGTGAGTTCATTGTGACAACTGACTATAAATCCACCGTTTTCTTGCCGAAAACAGACTTCCCCATGCGCGGAGGCTTGCCCAAGAAAGAGCCCGAGTTGCTACAGCGCTGGGCCGACATGAAGCTGTTCGAGCGCCTGCGCAGGGAGAGCAAAGGCCGGCCAAAGTTCGTGCTGCACGACGGCCCGCCCTATGCCAACGGCCACCTCCACATCGGCCACGCGCTCAACAAGATCCTGAAGGACCTGGTGAGCCGCACCCAGCAGATGCTGGGCAAGGATTCGCACTACGTGCCGGGCTGGGACTGCCACGGCCTGCCGATCGAATGGAAGATCGAGGAGCAGTATCGCGCCAAGAAGCAGGACAAGGACCAGGTGCCGATCGCGGAGTTCCGCAAGGAATGCCGCGTCTTCGCCGATCACTGGATCACGGTCCAGCGCGAGGAATTCAAGCGTCTCGGCGTCGACGGCGACTGGGACAATTACTACTCGACGATGAAGTACAGTTCCGAAGCCACGATCGCGGGCGAGCTCGGCAAGTTCCTGATGAACGGCGGCCTCTACAAGGGCTCCAAGGCCGTGCTGTGGAGCGTCGTCGAGAAGACGGCGCTGGCGGAAGCCGAGATCGAATATCACGACCATACGTCCGACACGGTGCACGTGCGCTTCCCGGTGGTGCGGTCGAAGGGCGGCAAGCTCGACGGCGCCTCGGTCGTGATCTGGACGACGACGCCGTGGACCATGCCGGGCAACCGCGCGCTGGCCTACGGCAAGGATATCGCCTACGCGCTGGTCGAGGTCGCCGCCGTCGAGGAAGGCAGCAAGGCCGTCGTCGGCGAGAAGATGGTGCTGGCCCGCGATCTGGTCGGCGTCGTGGGCGAAGCTGCGAAGTTCACGCCGAAGGTCGTGCGCGAGGTCCCCGCCGACGAGCTCGAGGGCCTGATCGCGGCACATCCGCTGCGCGGCATGGGCTACGAGTTCGACGTGCGCCTGCTGCCGGGCGATTTCGTCACCGCCGACGCGGGCACCGGCTTCGTGCACATCGCGCCGGGCCATGGTGCGGACGACTATGAGCTGGGCGTCGCCAACGGCGTGGAAGTGCCCGATACGGTGGCTGAGGACGGCGTCTATTATCCGCACGTGCCGCTGTTCGCCGGCAAGACGGTCTACACCAACGTCGGCAAGAAGGGCGATGCGAACCGCACCGTCACGGCCACGCTCGAGCAGGCCGGCAAGCTGTTGGCATCGGGCCGCATCACGCATTCGTATCCGCATTCGTGGCGCTCCAAGGCGCCGGTGATCTTCCGTAACGCGCCGCAATGGTTCATCGCCATGGACAAGCCGATCCCCGAGATCGGCGGCACCTTGCGCGAGAAGGCGCTGGCGGCGATAGACGCAACGCGCTTCGTCCCGCGTGCCGGCTACAATCGCCTGCGCTCGATGATCGAGACGCGGCCGGACTGGTGCGTGTCGCGCCAGCGCGCCTGGGGCGTGCCGATCGCGGTGTTCGTCGACAAGAAGACCGGCGAGCCGTTGCGTGATCCAGAGGTCATGGGCCGGGTTGTCGAGGCCTTCCGGGCAGAGGGCGCCGACGCCTGGTTCGAGAGCCCGCCCGAGCGCTTCCTCGGCAACAAGTACAACGCCCACGACTACGAGCAGGTGAGGGACATCCTCGACGTCTGGTTCGAACTCGGGCTCGACGCACGCCTTCACGCTCGAGGGCAATCCCGACCTCAAGTGGCCGGCCGATCTCTATCTCGAGGGCTCCGACCAGCATCGCGGCTGGTTCCATTCCTCGCTGCTCGAGAGCTGCGGCACGCGCGGCCGCGCGCCCTACGACGGCGTGCTGACGCACGGCTTCACGCTCGACGAGCAGGGCCGCAAGATGTCCAAGTCGTTCGGCAACGTGACCGCGCCGCAGGGCGTCTGCGACCAGTACGGCGCCGACATCCTGCGCCTCTGGGTGGTCGGTACCGACTACACCGAGGACCAGCGCATTGGCCCTGAGATCCTGAAGCACCAGGCCGAGGCCTATCGCCGGCTGCGCAATACCATGCGCTACCTGCTGGGCAGCCTCGAAGGCTTCTCGGCGGCCGAAAGGGTCGCGCCGGCCGAGATGCCCGAACTCGAGCGCTGGGTCCTCCATCGCCTGGCCGAGCTCGACACCATCCTGCGCAAGGCGGTCGACGACTACGACTTCCATACTATCGGCACCGAGCTGAACGGTTTCTGCTCGGGCGATCTGTCGGCCTTCTACTTCGACATCCGCAAGGACTCGATCTACTGCGACGCGCCCTCGAGCCTGCGTCGCCGCGCGGCGCGCACGGTGATGGCCGAGGTCTTTTCGTTCCTGACCGCGTGGCTGGCGCCGATCACCTGCTTCACCGCCGAGGAGGCGTGGCTGGCGCGCCCCCGGGACATGCCGGACGGCGATGCCGACAGCGTGCACCTGCGCGTCTACCCCGCGATCCCGCCAGGCTGGCTCGACGCCGCGCTGGGCGAGAAGTGGAAGAGCGTGCGGGCGCTGCGTCGCGTCGTGACCGGGGCGCTCGAGCTCGAACGCGCCGAGAAACGCATCGGGTCGAGCCTGCAGGCGGCGCCCCATGTCCACGCGGCACCTGAATATGTCGCGGCGCTGAAGGGGCTCGATCTCGCCGAGATTTGCATCACCTCTGGCGGCGATCTCGTGACTGGCGACGCTCCGGTCGGCGCTTTCAGTCTGCCGGACGTGGCGGGTGTGGCGGTCGTGCCGGCCCTCGCTTCGGGCGCCAAGTGCGCGCGCTGCTGGCAGGTTCTGGAAGAGGTCGGCAAGTCGGCCAGCCATCCGCTGATCTGCCGGCGCTGCGAAGCGGCCGTCGACGCATGAGGACGATCGACAAGCAGGCCATGGGCCTCGTGGCGGCGACCGTGCTGGCCGATCAGGTCAGCAAGGAACTGCTGCTGCGCCATCTGCTGAAGGCGGGTCCGATCATCCAGGTGATCGACGATCTCTTTCAGCTCGTGATCGTGTGGAACCCGGGGGTCAGCTTCGGCTTCCTCGGCGGCGACAAGGCGCTGCCACCCTGGCTCTTGTCGGCCGTCGCCGTGGCAGTCTGCGTCGGCCTGTTTCTCTGGCTGCGACGCATCGACCGACCGCTGATCGGCTGGGGCATCGGGCTTGTCATGGGCGGCGCCATCGGCAATGTTATCGACCGTGCCCGCTGGGGTGCGGTGTTCGATTTCGCCGACTTTCACGTAAGGCAGTGGCATTGGCCGGCATTCAACGTGGCCAACTCGGCAATCGTTATAGGTGTCGGCCTGATGTTGATCGATTCGCTGCTCGGCGAGAAGCGGCGCGCGCCCTGATACGGCCATGATCGGCGGAGAGAAGCGACTCCAAGGAAAGATGATGAGACGGAACGAACTCCTCCCGGCAGCCCGGATCGCCCCCTTGGCCGTCGTCCTGGTCCTGGCCGGCGGACTGGGCGGCTGCGGCATGTTCGACAATCTCGGCGGCAGCAAGAAGGTGTCGCCCGACGAATTCAGGATCGTCTCGCACTCGCCGCTCACCATGCCGCCGAACGCCGAACTGCGCCCGCCACGACCCGGCGAGCCCCGGCCGCAGGAAACCTCGACCGCCGACCAGGCGCGCGAGGCGCTGTCGCCGACCCTGGCGGCGCGCAACGTGGCGCCCGACGCCAAGGTGCCGCGCTCCGGCGATGCCTCCGAGCAGGCGCTGGTCGCCAAGGCCGGCGCCGGCGGTATCGATCCCAACATCCGCGCCCAGGTCAATCGCGACACGCGCGTGATCGACGACAGCAACAAGAGCTTCATCGACAGCCTGATCTTCTGGCAGGACAAGGGGCCGACCGGAACGATCGTCGATCCCGCCAAGGAGCAGCAGCGGCTGCGCGATGCCCAGGCGACCGGCCAGCCCTCGACCGCGCCGACGCCCAAGATCGTGCGCCGCCAGCGCGGCCTCCTCGAAGGCATCTTCTGACCGGCCGCGCCCCGCTTCGTCGCCGGGCCGTGCTCGGCGGCCTGGTCGCGGGCGCTGGCTTTGCCGCCGCCCGTCCGTCCGTCGCTTCACTGCTGACCGTCGCGCGCCGTCCAGCCGAGACCTTCGTGCTGGGTAACGGCCTGCAGGTGGTCGTGCTGCCCTCGCGCCGCGCGCCGATCGTCACGCAGATGGTGATCTACAAGGTGGGCAGCGCCGACGAGGTCCTGGGCCGCACCGGCATCGCCCACTTCCTCGAGCACATGATGTTCAAGGGAACCAACACCCTGGCAGCCGGGGAATTCTCGCGCATCGTCGCGCGCAACGGCGGCCGCGAGAACGCCTTCACCGACTTCGACGTCACCGGCTACCACCAGACGGTCGCCGCCGACCGGCTCGAGCTGGTGATGCGCATGGAAGCCGACCGCATGGAAAACCTGTGCATCCTCGAGAAGGAGCTGACGCCCGAGCTTCAGGTCGTGCTCGAGGAACGTCGCATGCGGGTCGACAACGTGCCGTCGAGCCTGCTCGACGAAGCGGTGCGCGAACAGCTGTTCGGCCGCCACAAGCCCTACGGCATGCCGATCAGCGGCTATGTGGAAGAAGTGAAGAAGCTCACGCTCGACGATCTGACGGCCTTCTACAAGGCGCACTACGCACCCAATAACGCTGTGCTGATCGTGGCGGGCGATATCAGCACCGACGCGGTCGCCAGGCTCGCCGAACGCTACTATGGCCCGCTGGCCAGCAAGGCGATCGAGGCACGGCGGCGTCCGTCGAGCGGCGGCACCGACCTGCCGCAGCGGGTGACCCGCGCCGATGCGCGGGTCGTCGAGGCGCGCTGGGCACGAGACTATCTGGCGCCGTCGTACCGCACCGGCCTGAACGGCGGCGAGACGCGGCATGCCTATGCACTTTCGGTGCTGGCCCGCCTGCTCGGCGGCAGCGAGACCAGCCGCCTGTGGCGCGCGCTGGTGGTCGAGCGCAAAGTGGCGCTGTCGGCGTCGGCGGACTATGGCCCGTCGAGCCTGGGCCTGACGAGTTTCGGCTTCGACGTCCAGCCGGCCCGTGGCCGCGAGGTCAGCGAGGCCGAGGCTGCCATGGCCGACGAGATCAAACGGCTGCTCGACGACGGCGTCACGGCCGAGGAGGTCGAACGCGGACAGAACCGGCTGCTGGCCCAGGCGATCTACGCGCAGGATGCCCTGGCGAGCGGCCCGCGCCTTTATGGCTCCGCACTCAGCACCGGCGGCACGGTCGCCGACGTCGACGACTGGCCCAGGCGCATCGCCGCCGTCACGCCTGCCGATGTCGTGGCCGCGGCGCGCCATGTGCTGCGCGACGACGGTGCGGTGACGTCGCTGCTGACACCGGCCGAGTCGGCCAAATGACCGTCCGCCTTCTGTTTGCAGGCCTGCTGGCGGCGTTGTGTGCGGCGCTGCCGCTCGGGCCCGCGGCCGCGGTCGACATCAAGCAGATAACGACGCCGCTCGGCATCAAGGCCTGGCTCGTCGAGGACAAGAGCGTGCCGATCGTCAATCTCGCCTTCTCGTTCGGCGGCGGCACGGCCTCGGAGCCCGAGGGCCAGAAGGGCGTCAGCAGCTTGATGGCCATTCTGCTCACGGACGGCGCCGGGTCTCTCGCAGGCCAGGCGTTCAGGCGGCGCGAGGAGGATTCCGAGGTCTCGCTGGGCTTCGGCGTCTCGTTCGACCGGCTGAGCGGATCGCTGCGCGTTCTGTCGGCCAATCGCGACGAGGGCTTCGAGTTGCTGCGGCTCGCCATGACCGAGCCGCGCTTCGACCCGGAGATGGTCGAACAGCGGCGCGCCCAGGCGATCTCCAGCGTGAACCAGTCCGACCAGCGTCCCGCCACGGTTGCGGGCCGGGTGATGATGGCGACGGTCTTCGCCGGGCATCCCTATGCCGCGAACGCCGAAGGCCTGCGCAGCGGCCTCAAGGCGGTGACGGTCGAGGACATCAAGGCGCGGGCCCGGACGCTGCTGTCGCGCGGCAGCCTCGTGATCGCCGCGGTGGGAGACATCGATGCCGCCGAGCTGTCGCGCCAGCTCGATCGCGCCTTTGGCGCCCTGCCGGCCGGGTCCGCACCGGCGGAGCTGCCGCAGTGGAAGCCGCAGACCAGGAGCCGCACCATCGTGATAGAGCGGCCGGTGCCGCAGTCCACGGTGCAGATCGCGATGCCCGGTATCGCGCGCAACGATCCCGATTGGTATGCCGCCTTCGTGATGAACCACATCCTGGGCGGCGGCGGGCTGGGGTCGCGCCTGGTCGGCGAAGTGCGCGAGAAGCGCGGCCTGGCCTATGGCGTATCGAGCGGCCTGCGCCTCTACGACAAGGCATCGCTTCTGGTGATCTCGACGGCCAGCGCCAACGAAAAAGTCGCCGAGGCGGTCAAGGTCATCCGTGCCGAGATGGCGCGCCTGCGCACCGATGGCGTGACGGCCGAGGAACTGGCCGACGCCGAGACCTATCTCGCCGGGGCGCTCCCGGTATCGCTCGATTCGTCGGGCTCGATCGCCAATCTGCTCTACAGCCTGCAGATCGACGGCCTGCCCCCCGATCACCTCGACAGGCGCCCGGCGCTGATCGCCGCGGTCACCGCCGAGGATGTGCGCCGCGTGGCCGGACGCCTGCTGCGGGACGACGCGATGACGACCGTCGTCGTTGGCAAGCCGGTGGGTATGTCCGCGGAACCCTGAACGAGGTTAGGCGATGCTCTACAGCCAGAATATCGACGACACGATCCTGCCGAAGGCGTCCCTCGACAGGGAGCTGGTGCGCGCGACGCCGGCGCTCGACAAGATCCGAAAATGGAAGGACGAAGGCACGCTGCCGCTCTTGAAGCTGCCGGCGCGCCGCGACGATCTCGCAGCGTTGAAGCCGCATGCCGAACGCTTCGCGAAGTTCGAGCATGTCGTGGTCATGGGCAGCGGCGGCTCGAGCATGTCGGGCAAGACGCTGGCCACGCTCAAGGACCAGGGCTATGGCCCGGTGAAAGGCCGTCCCAAGCTGCATTTCATGGACAATGTCGATCCTGCGACTTTCGCGGAGATGACCAGCCGGCTGCCGCTCGACAGGACCGGCTTCATGCCGATCTCCAAATCGGGCGGCACGCCCGAGACCCTGATGGCGACCTTCACCGCGATCTCCGCGATCGAGGCCAGGGTCGGCAAGGCCGCGGTGGCCACCAACATGATCGCCATCACTGAGCCCAGCGACAATCCGCTGCGCCGGCTGATGACGAGATACGGCGCCACGATCCTCGATCACGACCCGAAGATCGGCGGCCGTTACACCGTGTTTTCGCTGGTCGGCGCGCTCCCGGGAATGATCGCGGGCGTCGATTGCGCCGCCCTTCGCGAGGGCGCCGCGAGCGTGCTCGATCCGGTGCTGGCGGCCAAGGACACCAAGGGACTGGCACCCGCGATCGGCGCCGCGCTGTCGGTCGGCCTGTCGAAGGAGAAGGGCATCAACATCACGGTGCTCATGCCCTACGTCGACCGTCTCGAGACCTTCGCCTTCTGGTATCGCCAGATTTGGGCGGAGAGTCTGGGCAAGAACGGCACCGGCACAACGCCGATCCGCGCCATGGGCACGATCGACCAGCACAGCCAGGTTCAGCTCTATCTCGGCGGTCCGATCGACAAGCTCTTTACCCTCGTGATCCAGGAGACGAACGGGCAGGGCACCACACTGACGCCGACCATGCTCGATGGCGACAAGGCGCTCGACTATCTCGCCAACCAGACGATGGGCGATCTGATCAAGGCCGAGGCCGACGCGGTCGCCGCGACGCTCGCGAAGAACGGCCGTCCTGTCCGGATCATCCGTATTCCCACTGTGGATGAAAGGGTGATGGGCGCGCTGATGATGCACTACATGCTCGAAACCATGTTTGCCGCCGAGCTATGGGGCGTCGATGCCTTCGACCAGCCCGAGGTCGAGGCGTCCAAGGTGCTTACCCGCCAGTATCTTTCCCAAAGGCGGAAGTCGTAAACTGCGGGCGCAATGCTGCGCCTGCTCCCCACGAACCTGGTCAACCAGATCGCCGCCGGCGAGGTCGTCGAGCGGCCGGCCAGCGCCGTGAAGGAGCTGGTCGAGAACGCGATCGATGCGGGCGCGCACCGCGTCGCCGTGACCTTGAAGGAAGGCGGCCGCACCTTCCTGTCGGCGGTCGATGACGGCGTCGGCATGACGCCCGACGAGCTGCAGCTCGCGGTCGAACGCCACTGCACCTCCAAGCTGCCGGACGACGATCTCGCCGACATCCGCACGCTCGGGTTTCGCGGCGAGGCACTGCCGTCGATCGCGTCGGTCAGCCGCTTCACCATCACCTCGCGCCCCGCCGGCGCCGATACGGCCTGGAGCCTCGCCATCGATGGCGGCGCGAAGTCGAAGCCGATGCCGGCCGCGGCGCCGTTCGGCACGCGGGTCGAAGTCCGCGACCTGTTCTTCGCGACACCCGCCCGGCTCAAGTTCCTGAAAGAGCCGCGCACCGAGTCGAGCCACGTGGCCGACGCGATGCGGCGCCTGGCGATGGCGCATCCCGCGATCGGCTTTCGCCTCGAGAGCGAGGAGCGCACCCTGATCGACCTGCCGGCGGTCAATCCGTCGCTGCTGGAGAAGGGCGACGCGGCGCGGCTGGAACGGCTCGCGGCCGTCATGGGCCGCGACTTCGCCGACAACAGCGTCGCCATCGATGCCACCCGCGAGGGTTTCCGTCTCACCGGCTTTGCCGGCCTGCCGACGCTCAACCGGCCGACGGCCCAGCACCAGTATCTCTTCGTCAACGGCCGGCCGGTGCGCGACAAGCTTCTGAACGGCGCAGTGCGCGGCGCCTACCAGGATTTCCTGGCGCGCGATCGCAATCCGATGGTGGCCTTGTTCCTCGAGGCGCCGCCCGAGCTGGTCGACGTCAACGTCCATCCCGCCAAGACCGAGGTGCGCTTCCGCGACGCCGGAATCGTACGCGGCCTGATCGTGGGGGCGCTGCGGACCGCGCTCAGCGCTGCCGGCCATCGCGCCAGCACCACTGTCGCCGATGCAGCACTGGGCGCCTTCCGCCCACACACGGGATATTCGACCCCTTTGCCGATGGGCGGTGGCCACGGCTCCGCGATCCCGCGCGGCCTCGCCGAGGCGGCGATGCAGTTCATGTCGCCCTTCGCCCCGCCGTCGGCACGGGTCGAGCAACAGACCGAAGCCAACGGCCATCACTACCCGCTGGGCGTGGCCCGCGCGCAGGTCCACGAGACCTATATCGTGGCGCAGACCGACGAGGGCGTGGTGATCGTCGACCAGCACGCCGCGCACGAGCGCCTGCTGCACGAGAAGCTCAAGAACCAGCTCGAGGCCGAGGGCGTGAAGCGCCAGGCGCTGCTGCTGCCCGAGGTCGTCGAGATCGGCGAGGATGGCGCGCGGCGGCTGACCCAGCGCGCCGCCGAACTGACCGAAATGGGCCTGGTGCTCGAGCCGTTCGGCCTGGGCGCCGTGGTCGTGCGCGAAATGCCGGCTCTGCTGGGCGAGGCCGACATCCAGGGCCTCGTCCGCGATCTGGCCGACGAGCTGGCGGAGATGGGCGATCATCTCTCGCTCAAGGAGAAGGTCGAGGAGGTCTGCGGCACGCTCGCCTGCCATACCTCCGTGCGCGCCGGGCGGCGCCTCACGGTCGACGAGATGAATGCACTGCTGCGCCAGATGGAAGCGACCCCGCATTCCGGCCAGTGCAATCATGGCCGCCCGACCTATGTCGAACTCAAGCTGGCCGACATCGAGCGGCTGTTCGGAAGACGATGAAAAGACTTCTCCCGCTGCTCCTGCTGTGCACCGCACCCGTCTGGGCGCAGGCGCCTTCGCTCGATGGCGATTGGCATGGCCGCAGCGACAACGGCTCGTGCACCGCGCCGCTCGATTACCAGCTCTCGATCGATACCGGCATCGTCGACGGCAGCGCCTACGACACGTCTGCGCACGGCCCCGTGCCCAATCTCAAGAAGACCGCACCGCCCGCGCCGACGCCCGGCCTGTGGCAGATCCACGGTATCGCCAAAGGCGGTTCGTTCTCGCTGATGACGACGGCCTCGGTGAAAAGCGAAGACCGCCGCTCGGGCAAGCTCTCGGTCACCGTGCAGGGCGCGACGCTCGTCGTGGCCGAGCAGGGTGGCTGCGGCCGAAAGGCGACACTCACGAAGAACTAAGTCAACTCTTGTCCTCCCCATTCAGATGGGGAGGTGTCGCGGTCATACCGCGACGGAGGGGTCAGAGGCCTCTTGTACGCATGACCCCTCCGTCGGCGATTACGCCGCCACCTCCCCATATGAATGGGGAGGGAGACTTTAAGTGAGAATCTTTTCCTCGAGGCCGGCCAGCAGGCGGAAGAAGGCGTCCTGCGGTTTCTCCAGGACGAACATGGCGCGCGCGTCGAGGCCTAAGTTGAGGCCGCGCAGGACAGCACCGCTGACACCGTGGCCGACCACGACGGTGCGCGTGTTCGCCGCGATGATATCGGCCAGCGCCGCGGCCTGACGGCGGCGCAATGCGACGTGGCTCTCGCCGCCGGGTGGGCAGTAGGTCTCGGGATCGGCCTTCCAGGTGTCGAGCGCACCGGGCGTGTGGATTTCGATTTCCTTCCAGCTCGAGCCTTCCCAGTCGCCATAGCTGAGCTCGGCCAGCCGCGGATCGTCGCGCCACAGTGCGGCGTCGATTCCGAGTTCACGGCCGACGATCAGCGATGTCTCGCGGGTGCGGCCCAGGGGGCTGCGCAGGAAGATCGTGGGTCGGTCTTCGAGTGCCAGTTCTCTCGCGAGAGCGCGACCCATTGCGACGGCCTGCGCGCGGCCGAGCCCGGTGAGTTGGGAGTCGCGCGTGCCCTGCATGCGCCGTTCGGTGTTCCATTCCGTCTCGCCGTGACGCAGCATGTAGAGAGGCGCCGTGAGCTTCATGCTCCTCGCCGCAGGATCACGATCTTCGCCGCTCCATAGCGCCGCTCGTCGATCGCCTCGAACCCGGGCGGCGGCACAAGATCCTCGATGCTGGCGACCTCGACGGTGGCGATCGCGCCGGGCTTGACCCAGCCTGCTTCGCTCAGCGCCGTGAGCGCGGGTCCCGCGCTGCCCGACCGGTAGGGGGGATCGAGGAACACGAGATCGCAGGCCTCGCGGGCGGGAGGCGGCCGTGTCGCATCGGCGCGCACGACCTTGGCGGCGCCGGTTTCGCCCAGCTTGCGCAGGTTTTCGCCGATCGCCGTGATCGCGGCGGCATCGCTGTCGAGGAAGGTGGCATGGGCGGCGCCGCGCGACAGGGCCTCGATGCCGAGCGCGCCGGAGCCCGCGAAGGCGTCGAGCACGCGCGCGTCGATCAGGGGTGACGTTCCATCGGCGCGCCAGCTCGCATGCGCCAGGATGTTGAACAGCGATTCACGGGCCCGGCTCGAGGTTGGGCGCGTCTCGAGGCCTTCGGGCGTCGCCAGCGCGCGGCCACGATGCTTGCCGCCGACGATTTTGATCATGAGGGCCGGATCATCGCCGCTTGCGGTGCGGCTGTTTCGGCCGGGGCTTGGGCTTGGCCCAGCCCTTGCCGCGCTTCTGCTCGCCGACGCCCAGCAGGGTGGTGAGCGCCTGCGTCGGCACCTCGTCGACCTGCGCGCTCGGCAGCTCGCCGAGATGGATCGGCCCGAAGGCAGTGCGGATCAGGCGCACGACATGCAGGTCGAGATGGGCCAGCACTTTGCGCACTTCGCGATTCTTGCCCTCGGTCAGCGCGACGTTGAGCCAGGCGTTGGAACGCTGCTGGCGGTCGAGCGTGGCCTGGATCGGCCCATAGTTGACGCCTTCGATCGTGATGCCCTTGGCGAGCGCCGCGAGCCTTGCCTCGTCGACGGTGCCGTGCACCCGCGCGCGGTAGCGCCGCGTCCAGCCGTTGGCCGGCAGCTCGAGCCGGCGCGCCAGGCCGCCGTCGTTGGTCAGCAGCAGCAGGCCCTCCGACATGAAGTCGAGGCGGCCCACCGTGATCACGCGCGGCATGCCCTTGGGCAGGGCGTCGAAGATCGTCGGGCGCCCTTGAGGATCGTTCGTCGTGACCAGCTCGCCGACCGGCTTGTGATAGCGCCACAGCCGGGCACGATCGGCCTGCGGCAGCGGCTTGCCGTCGACCTCGATGAAGCTCGCGTCGGTGACGACGCAGGCCGGCGTCGCCAATACTTCGCCATCGACTTTGACCCTGCCGTCGGCGATCCAGCGCTCGGCGTCGCGGCGCGAACAGAGACCCGCACGCGCCAGGCGCTTGGCGATTCGCTCGCCTTCCTTGGCGCCTTTTTCGGACTCGCTCACGACTGTGTGGCGGCGAGGAACGCCCGGAAGAGCTTGGCGTCGCCCTCGGAGATATGGAACTCGGGATGCCACTGCACGCCGATGCAGAAGCGGTACTGCGGCGCCTCGATGCCTTCGATCACGCCGTCGGGCGCGGTGGCGTTGATCACGATGCCCTCGGGCGCGTCCGCCGCCGCCTGGTGATGCGCGCTGTTCACCGCCAGCTCGTCGGCGCCGACGATCTTGTGGAGCTGCGTACCCTTGGCGACTTTCACCGTATGACCCGCCTCGTTGCGCGGGTTGGGCTGTTCGTGCGCCAGCGGCTTGTCGATCGAATCGGGAATGTGCTGGATCAGCTTGCCGCCCAGCACGACATGCAGGAGCTGCTGGCCGCCGCAGATGCCCAGCACCGGCTTGTTCTGCGCCAGCGCTCCCTTGGTGACGCCGAACTCGAACGCCGTGCGGCGGTCCTTGGTGATCACGGTCGCGTGCTTCGCACCGCCGCCATAGTAGGAGGGATCGACGTCGAAGGCGCCGCCGGTCACCACCAGCGCGTCGATGCGCTCGAGATAGTCGGCGATCCTGTCCGGCTCGTGCGGCAGCGCCACCGCCAGGCCGCCCGCGGCGTCGATCGCATCGAGATAGTTCTGGCGCAGCGCATACCAGGGAAACTTGGAGTAGCCGCCGGGCTTCTCAGCATCCAGCGTCACGCCGATCAGGGGACGAGCCATGCATCAGGATAACATGCTTTCGCCAACGGTGCCGCTCTCGCGACGATCCTGTTAGGATCCCGTCCGTCCGAAACCGGGGAGGCCGACCATGTCGCACATCGATCCATCGGGTATCGCAAAGCTTTCCGCCGCGCTTGGAAAGGCCATCCACGATCACTGGAAGACTTTCCTCGCCGAGGGGATCGTTCTCGTCCTGCTGGGGCTGGCGGCAATCGTCGTGCCGCCGCTCGCCGGTCTTGCCGCCACCGTCTTCCTCGGATGGACGCTGGTCTTTGCCGGAATTTCGGGAGTCCTTTTCACCCTGGGCGCCCGGCAGGCGCCGGGCTTCGGCTGGGCGCTCCTGTCGGCGATCGTGGCCGTTGCCGCCGGCGCGATGCTGTTGTGGAACCCCGTGCAGGGACTGGTGACGCTGACCTATGTGCTCACCGCGTATTTCATCGCCGACGGCGTGGTCCACATCGTCTTCGCCATCGCCCACCGCCGCGAGCTGTCGGGAAGATGGGAATGGATGATGGTGAGCGGCGTACTCGATCTGGGGCTGGCTGCCCTCGTCCTTTCCGGATTGCCGGGCAGCGCCGCCTGGGCGCTCGGCCTCCTGCTCGGCATCGACCTGCTGTTCGGGGGCACGTCGCTGATCGCGATGGCCCTGAAGGCGCGCGCCGAGCAAGCGCCCTGACGCGTCTTTCCCGGCCGCCTCAGGACGCCGCGACGTTGCGCGGCACGTCCTTGAACGGCTTGGTCGTGTCGACGCTCGATTCGCGCGGCATCTTGAGCACCCGCTCGGCGATGATGTTGCGCTGGATCTCGTCGGTGCCGCCGGCGATCGAGCTGGCGGGCACCGAGATCAGGATCTCGCCGATCACGCCTTCCATCGGACCGTCCTTGCCGCTCAGCAGCGCGTCGGAGCCGGTGATGTAGGTGTGCACGCGCGCGGCCTGGCGCGCGACGTTGCTCGCCACGAGCTTGCCGAGCGAGCCTTCCGGCCCCTGCGGCTTGCCCTGATCCTGCGCCGCCCGCGCCCGCCGCGCCGTCCATTCGGCCGACTTCGACATAATCAGGAGCCGGGCGATCTCCTGGCGAATCACCGGGTCGTCGATCTTGCCGGTCTCGCGGGCGCGCTTCAGCACGAGGTCGACCCGGCCGGCGCGCTGCGGATACCATTTATAGGGCTCCATCGTGGTCGCGATCTCGGCGCGTTCCTCCTCGTAGATACGGCCCTTGGCATCGGATGCCGTAGCCCAGGTGCGCAGGCCGTCGGCGCCGCGCCGCTCGTGCATCAGCGTCGTGGTCGCGACCGTCCAGCCGTCGCCCACGTCGGAGACCAGGAATTCCGGCTCGACGATCGCGTCGGTGAAGAACACCTGGTTGAACGAGGCGTGGTAGTTCATCTGGCGCAGCGGATGGACCTGAACGCCGGGCTGCTTCATGTCGAGGATGAAGTAGGCCAGCCCCTTGTGCTTGGGCACGTCCCAGTTGGCGCGGGCCAGCAGCAGGCCCCACTGCGCCTTGTGCGCCGAGGTCGTCCAGACCTTCTGGCCGTTGATCACCCACTTGTTGCCCTGCTTGTCGGCGCGCGTCACCGCGCCCGCCATGTCCGAACCGCTGCCGGGCTCGCTGAAGAGCTGGCACCAGGTATCCTCGCCGGTGAGGATGCGCTTCAGGAACTTCTCCTTATGGAGATCGGTGCCATGCGCCAGGATGGTCGCGGCCGCCAGGGTGCGGATGCCGGCCCTGGCGACGCCGACAGCGCCGATCTTCGCGAATTCCTCGTCGACGATTGCATTGAATTTCACCGGCAGGTCGCGGCCATACCATTGCTTGGGCCAATGCGGTGCGCCCCAGCCTGAACTCGCAGAGCTTGAGGCGCCATTCGACGAGGCCGAGCGAGGGATCCCAGTTGTCCTTCAGCCAGGTGCGGACTTCGGAGCGGACGGAGTCTTCCGTAGGTTCGGCCATGACCATGTCCTCCTAGTGCTTCCAGCTCTGCATCATCGCCTCGCGATGATGGTTGGCGTCGCCGAACAGGATCTCGCTCGACTTGGCGCGCTTGAACCACAGGTGCGTGTCGTTGTCCCAGGTGAAGCCGATGCCGCCATGCATCTGCACGGCGTGGATCGCGGTCTGCAGATAGGCCTCCGACGCGGCGGCCTTGGCGAGCGACGCCACGGCGGGCAGGTCGTCGTCGCCCTCGTCGAGCGCGGCGGCGGCGTAGTAGGCGGCCGACTTGGCGAGCTCGACATCGAGCAGCATGTCGGCGGCCTTGTTCTTGGTGGTCTGGAACGAGGCGATCGAACGGCCGAACTGCATGCGCATCTTGACGTAAGCCAGCGCGTCCTCGCGCAGCCGCTCGGCGCCGCCCACCATCTCGTTGGCCAGGCACACGATGATCTGCTGCATGGTTTTTGCGAACGGCGCCGCAGCGCCGCCCTCGCTGCCCAGCAACCGCGCCTCGACGCCGTTGAAGGTGAGGCGCACGAGCTTGCGCGTCTCGTCCATGGTCTTCAGCAGCTTTCGATCGAGGCCGGGCGCGCCGCTTTCGACCGTGAAGAAGGAGAGGCCGTCGTCGCCGGTCGTGCCCGGCCGGCGAGCCAGCACGACGATCAGATCGGCGGTGTGGCCGTCGAGCACGAAGCTCTTGATCCCTTCCAGCCGGAAGGTTGCGCCCGACTTGGTGGCGGTCGCCGCGACGCTGGCGGCATCGTTGAGGCCGCTGTCCTCGGAGAAAGCCAAGGTGGCGGTGGTCTCGCCGGCGGCGATTGCTGGCAGCAGCGCCATCTTCTGCTCCTCGGTGCCGGCGTTCAGGATCGCGGTGGCAGCGAGTGCCGCGGTCGAGAAGAACGGCGCACAGAGGAGATTGCGGCCCATCTCCTCGAGCACGATGCCGAGCTCGCCGTAGCCGAAGCCCGCGCCGCCGTATTCCTCGGGAATGTGGATGGCGGTGAGGCCCAGCTCCTGGTTGAGCTTCTTCCAGCCCTCGCGGTCGAACCCGGCCTCGGTCGCCATCAGGCGGCGCACCTCGGTGGTGGGCGAGCGTGCTTCCAGGGCGCGCCGGACGCTCGAGCGGAACTCCTCCTGCTCGCTGGTGAAGCTGAACTTCATGGACTTTCCTCCCAACCGACGCCGTTTGGCGCTATTTTCACTGGAATGACCGGTCCGACAAGAGCTTCACCCATGGAACTGGCGCTCGCCCAGGCACGTGCAGCCGCAGAGCGCGGCGAGGTGCCGATCGGCGCGGTGATCGTGGGTCCCGACGGCACGGTGTTGGCCGCCGCCGGCAACCGTACCGAAGCCGACTGCGATCCCACGGCGCATGCCGAGATGCTGGCGATCCGTGCCGCCGCGGCCCTGCTGGGCTCGCCGCGCCTGGTCGACTGCGATCTCCACGTCACCCTCGAGCCGTGCCCGATGTGTGCCCAGGCGATTTCCTTTGCCCGTCTGCGGCGCGTCTACTACGGCGCGTCCGACCCCAAGGGCGGCGGCGTCGAGCACGGCCCACGCCTCTTCGCGCAGGCGACCTGCCATCACCGCCCCGAGGTCTATTCCGGCATCGCCGAACGGGAAGCGGGCGAGTTGCTGCGGACGTTCTTCAAGGAACGGCGCTAGGGCTTCACGAATTTCAGCACGAACTCGTCCTTGGGCTGCGGCGGATCGGGCGTGTTCTTGTCCCTGGGGTCGTTCGGATTGCGGAGGAAGGTGCCTTCGGCGGCCAACTTGAATCCCGCCGCCTCGACTTCCTGGCGCAGGAACGCCTCTTCGATGCGATGAAGCGTGCCCAACTCGGAGATGCCGGTGCCGGGGCGGCCGGCATGGTCGGCGATGACGTAGACGCCGCCGGACTTCAATGCGCGGAACACGGCGGCATTCATCTTCGCGCGATCGACGCCCAGGAAGCCGAGGTCGTGATAGTTGAACATCAAGGTCACGAGATCGAGCTTCGCCTCGGCGGCGTCGGCCGGAACCGGCTCCTCGAACGGCTGCACGACCGCGACGATCGGCGCGGCCTTCCCTTGCAGGGTCTTGTCTCGCTCGGCGAGCGCCACCGGCGAGGGACGCGGGGCGCTAGACGGTGGCGCGGGGGCCGCTGCCGGAGCTGCTGCGGCGCTCGGATGACTGTTGCCCTCGGGCGCGGCGGGTGCTGGAGAAGGCTGTCCCGCCGGACGTGGCCGGCTTTGACCATAGACCTTGCCCGTGGGGCCGATCGCGCGGGCCAGCAGCTCGGTCGTGTAGCCGCCGGCGGCGCTGAGATCGAGCGCGGTGCTGCCGGGTTTGACGGCGATGAACTCCAGCATCTCGACGGGCTTGCGGCGCAGATCGTTGGTGCGGTCGGCGGCGCTGCGGTCGGGGCTGGCGACGATGTCCTTGATCTGCTGGGAGGTGAGAGGCTGTGCCGTGGCGGCTCCCGAGAGCAGACAGACGCCGAGAGCGAGGATTGCAAAGAAGCGTTTCATGACGGTCTATCCTCGCCCACGGTAAGAAGCCACGCCCTGCTCGGGCAGCCACAGGCCCTTGGGCGGCAACCCGGTCTGCCAGAACACGTCGATCGGCATGCCGCCACGCGGATACCAGTAGCCGCCGATGCGCAGCCAGCGGGGCTGCAGCACCTTGGCGAGCCGCTGGCCGATGGCAAGCGTGCAGGCCTCGTGGAAGTCGGCGTGATTGCGGAAGCTGCCGAGATAGAGCTTGAGCGACTTGCTCTCGATCAGCCTGGCGCGCGGCGCGTAGTCGATCACCAGGTGGGCGAAGTCGGGCTGGCCGGTCACCGCGCACAGGCTGGTGAATTCCGGCGCCGCGAAGCGCACCAGATAAAGCGCCTTGGGATCGGGGTTCGGCACGGTCTCGAGGACCGCCTTGTCGGGCGAGGTGGGCGCGGCAGCGGCGCGGCCGAGCTGGGTGAGGTGAGGGTATTTAGTCATGCCCCTATCATATGCTAAGCGGGCCGCCATGACTCATAGGGTTGCGATCGTCGGGGCAGGGCCGGCGGGCTTCTATGCTGCCGACGGGTTGCTGCGCGGTGATCCCGATCTTCACATCGACATCATCGACCGCCTGCCGACGCCGTTCGGGCTGGTGCGGGCGGGTGTCGCCCCCGACCACCAGGGCACCAAGGCGATCGCGCGCCAGTTCGAGAAGCTGCTGGCCCAGCCGGACGTGCGGTTCTGCGGCAATCTGGAGATCGGCCGCGACATGTCGTGGGACGAGGTGGTCGCGGCCTACGATGCGGTGATCGTCGCCACCGGCAGGGTGATCGACCGCAAGCTTGGCGTGGCGGGCGAGGAGCTGCCGCACGTCTGGGGCTCGTGGCGGTTCGTTGCCTGGCTGAACGGCCATCCCGATTTCCGCGACGGGCCCGACCTCGCGAGCGTCCGGCGCGTGGCCGTGATCGGCAACGGCAACGTGGCGCTCGACGTGGCACGCCTGCTCGCCAAGTCGGCCGACGAAATGGCGAAGTCCGACATCGATCCTGAAGCGGGAGCGGCGATCGCGGCGGCGCCGATCGCCGGCATCGACATCATCGGCCGGCGCGGCCCCCAGCATGCCTCCTTCACCAACAACGAGCTGGCCGAGATGGGAAGGCTGGCGCGGGCCGTCCCTCTGGTCGACGCGGGCGCCCTCGATGTCGCCGTGCCGCCGAACGAGCCGACGCCCGAGCGGCTGCGCCGGGCAAAGAACATCGACATCCTGCGCGGCTTCTCCGCCAACCGGCCAGGCAGCAAGCCGATCGCCTTGCGCTTCCTGTTCGACATCGCGCCCGGGTCCATCACGAAGGGCGAGTACGATCTGGTCGTGACCTGCATCGGCTACGAGGGCGCGGCGTTTCCCCAAGCCGAGGGAGTCTTCGCGGTCGGCTGGGCGCGGCGCGGCCCGCGCGGCACCATCCCGACCAACCGCGCCGAGAGCCATGCGGTGGCCCAGCAAGTGCTTTCGTGGCTGAAGGACCGCACGCCCAGGAGCGGCGTCGATCCGCTGCCCGCGGTGACCGACTGGGCGGGTTGGCACCGTATCGACAAGGCCGAGCTCGCCGCCGGCGCGGCCCAGGGACGGCCGCGCGTCAAGTTGACGAACTGGGACTCCTTGTTGAAGGTCGCCAGAGCCTAGAGGGAGAGAAGCATGTTGGGTCGTCGTTTCGTTTGTGCGGTCGCCGCCGCCACCACCTTCGCCGTCGCCGTCGCCGGCGCCGCGAGCGCCGAGACCGTGCTCAAGGTGTCGCTGCACTCCGATCTCAAGATCGTCGATCCGATCTGGACGACGGCGCTGATCTCCACGCACCACGGCAACATGATCTACGACACGCTGTTCTCGGTCGACGACAAGCTCGCGGTGAAGCCGCAGATGGTCGACAAGTGGGACGTCTCGGCGGACAAGCTCACCTGGACCTTCACCTTGCGCGACGGGCTCGAATGGCACGACGGTCAGCCGGTGACGGGCGAGGACTGCGTTGCCTCGCTGAAGCGCTGGGCGGCCAAGGACTCGATGGGCCAGAAGCTGATGAGCGAAGTCGCGTCGCTTTCCGCGCCCGACGCCAAAACCATCAAGATGGTGCTGAAGGAGCCCTATGGCCTGGTGCTCGAACTCGATCGGCAAGGCGAGCGCCAACATCCCCTTCATGATGCCCAAGCGGGTGGCCGAGACCGATCCCAACACCCAGATCACCGACTACACCGGCTCCGGTCCCTTCATCTTCAAGAAGGACGAGTGGAAACCCGGCGAGAAGGCGGTCTACGTCAAGAACCCGAAGTACAAGCCCCGCAGCGAACCGGCCTCCGGCCTGTCCGGCGGCAAGGTCGCCAAGGTCGACAGGGTCGAATGGATCACCATCCCCGACCAGCAGACCCAGGTGAATGCCCTGCTCAACGGCGAGATCGACCTGATCGAGATCGTGCCGCCCGATCTGCTGCCGCTGCTGCAGAAGGACAAGAACATCAAGACGCTGGTCGTCAACGAGGCGGGGCGGCAGTACGACCTGCGCTTCAACGTGCTGCACAAGCCGTTCGACAACGCCAAAATTCGCAACTGCCGTGCTCTACGCGCTCGACCAGAAGCCGTTCCTCGAGGCCAACGTCGGCAATCCCGAATACTACAAGCTTTGCAAGTCGGTCTTCCCCTGCGGCTCGCCGCTGGCCACGACCAAGGGCTGGGACGACAAGCTCTCGGGCAACGCCGCCAAGGCCAAGGAGCTGCTGAAGGAGGCGGGCTACGACGGCACGCCGATCGTGGTGATGAACCAGACCGACATCGCGGGCCACAGCCAGCTCGCCACCGTGGCCAAGCCGCAGCTCGAGGCGGCGGGCTTCAAGGTCGATCTGCAGTCGATGGACTGGCAGACCCTGGTGGCGCGGCGGACCAAGAAGGATCCGCTCGACAAGGGCGGCTGGAGCATCTTCTTCACCTCGTGGGGCTCGCCCGACGTGATGAATCCGGTTTCGGCGGCGTTCATCAACGCGTCGTGCGACAAGGCGACGTTCGGCTGGCCGTGCGATGCCGAGATCGAGAAGCTGCGCGACGCCTACGCCAAGGAGACCGATCCGGCCAGGCAGAAGGAGATCGCCGAGAAGGTCTCGGTGCGCCTGACCGAGTATCCGACCTTCGTGCCGCTCGGCCAGTTCACGACGCCGAGCGCGATCCGCACCAACATCACCGGCCTTCTCCAGGTGCCCGAACTGGCGCTGTGGAACGTCGAGAAGAAGTAGACCGGACGTCGGGCTGGAGTCTTCCGATTTGAGACGCACCGCCGTCGTTTAAAGGCCGGTGTCATCCCGAGCGCAGCGAGGGATCCTTAACTGCGGCCATGCAAGGATCCGTCGCTGCGCTCGGGATGACAATCTTCGCTTAACGATCGGACGTGACTTTGACCTCGTCGGAAAGACCCTAAGCCGCGGCGCCGGGATGCCGGCCGGCACGTTGCGGCAGCAGCAGGATGAGGGCCACGATCACCGCCGCGAGCAGGCCTGACGCCCAGAAGCGGCTGATCGCGAAGCCGCCGTCCGCCAACGGCTTGTCGAGCAGATCGCCGATCGTGGCGCCGAGCGGGCGGGTCAGGATGAAGGCGCTCCAGAACAGCGCGGTGCGCGAGACGCCGGTGAAGAAATAGAGCGCCGCGATCACCGCCAGCCCGGCGCCGAACACCAGCGCGCCGCGGCCGTAGCCCAGGCCGTTGGTGTCGGCCATCCAGTCGCCCAGCGCCGTGCCGAGGGTCTGCGAGAACAGGATCGCCAGCCAGTAGAACATCTCGCGGCGCGGCGTGGCGACGGTGTCGACCGAGATCGAGTCCTCGACCCGGTACCACAGCGCCAGCGTGCCCATCAGCAGCACGAACAGGATGGTGGCGCCGCCGGGATAGCCGATGCCGAGCGAGCGGTCGGCGAAGTCGGCCATGGTCGTGCCGGCCGTGGTCGTCGCCACGATGACCGCCCAGTAGAGGAAGGCGTGGAAGCGCTTGGCGAGGATCTGCACCGCGACCAGCGCCACGAAGAGCGCGATGAAGATCAGGCTGCTGACGGCATATCCGAGGTTGAGCGACATCGACAGCGAATCGCCGCCGGTTTCACCCAAGGTCGTCGCGATGATCTTGATGATCCAGAAGCCCAGGGTGACGGCCGGCACCTTGGAGAGCGTCGCACGGTCGATCATGGTCATGGCAGCCTCTCAAGGCCAGAGAACGACGGGAGGAAACCGCGGTTCCCGCCTCAGTCCAACCGCACGCAGATCCCTTCCAGCCCTTTCTTCGAGGCGGGATAGCGTTTCATGACCTCCGCGTCGTGGCCGGGCACCACCATCTCGAGCCTGCCGTCGGCCAGCTTCAGGAGCCTGTCGTAGCCCGCCAGCATGTCGGCGACGGAGTAGACGATCGCGAACAATTTGTGCTTCTCGATGCCCCAGTAGTAGTGGCTGGCATCGGACGCGAGCACGAGCCAGCCGTTGCGCGTGTTCACCCGCACCGACTGCATGCCCATCGTGTGTCCGCCGATCAGGTGGACCGAGATGCCGGGCGCGATCTCCTCGTCGCCGTCGTGGTACACGACCCGCTTGCCGTAGACCGCGCGCACCATGCCGACGATGTCCTCGACCTCGAAGGCGTGGCGGAACGTGCCCTGGCAGACGTGCCGGCCGGTGGCGAACTGCATTTCCTTGTCCTGCAGATGGAAGCGCGCCTTGGGGAACTTGTCCCAGTTGCCGACATGATCGTAGTGCAGGTGGGTGATGACGACGTCCTCGACCTCCCCGGGGTCGACGCCGAAATCGGCCAGCAGGTCGGCCGGATTGCGCTTCACCTCGCGGCCGCGCTTCTTGCCGACGGCGGCGTTGAAGCCGGTGTCGATCACGATCGGCTTGCCGCCCATCAGGCGATGGCCGCTCTCGTCGAGCGGCAGCGCCACCCAGACGAAATAGTCCATCGGGAAGTCGGCATCGTGCGGATCGGGCGTGATCTGCACTTCCCACGCCTTGCGCGGCAGGTGGGCATATTTGATCGCATGGACCTCGTAGATGGGCGTCGTGCGCATTTTTGTTTCCTTCCCGGCAAGCCGTTGCCGCGAGGGTAGCCCGCGCCCGGCCTGTGGCGCTATAGTGGCGACATGGCCCGCATGGACCTCCTCGATCGGCGAATTAGCGCCCCGGTTTGCACTGCAAACCGGCTCGTCGCTGTTCGTCCGTTCTTCCAGGAGTCGTTCCATGCCGTCCGTACTCGCTCTCAAGCGTAATTCCTCCACCGTCCGCTACTGTTTCGAAGCCGACGCCGAACCCGGCGTGCTGCCGCGTGCGCTCGAGCTGCTGGCCAAGCGCGGCCTCGTGCCGGCGCGAGTCTTCGCGCAATCAGCCGACGACGCGCTCAGCGTCGAGATCGAGGTCGAGGGCCTGGCGCCCGAGACCGCCGAGCACGTCGGCCGATGCCTCGCCGGGATCGTCGGCGTGCGGGCCGTCTTCTAGGCGGTCCTCGTTAAAAAAACGGAAATAAACGGGACGGCACCCCGCCATCCCGAACAGCGCCAGTTACAGTTATTGCGTATTGCGCACCAAATGTCAATGCGAAAAACGCTCTAGAGCGTGCTCCGGTTCGACAGAACCACCTCACCCTGAGGAGGCCGCGAAGCGGCCGTCTCGAAGGGTGGGCAACAGCACCTTGTTGTTGCCCACCCTTCGAGACGCATCGCTGCGCGATGCTCCTCAGGGTGAGGTGGAGACTCGTTCTATGTCCCGGGAAATCCTCACGAGGCGACGAGGCGCGCCACGATGGCGTCGATGTGCAGCCGCGCCACGTCGATGCAGGGAAAGCCCGCATTGGCCTCGTCGAAGATCACGGCGAGATCGGTGCCCGCGAGCAGGATGGCTTCGACCCCGTCGCGCTTTTGCAGGGCGGCCGCGATCGCGCGCAGGCGCTCGACGTCGCCGGCCGCCGGCGTCCTGGTGTCGAGCAGCCGCTGGTAGGCCTCGCCCACGAACGTCATCTCATCGGGCTGGGGCTTCACGATCCCGGCGTCCGTCATCTGGCCCCACAGGCTGCCCTGCATGGTGAAGATGGTGCCGAACAGCGCCACCCGCTTCAGTCTGCGGGCGCGCAACTCTCTGCCGATCGTCTCGACGATGTCGATCAGCGGCACCGGGGTGCGCTGTTTGATCTCCGCGATGGCGATGTGCGGCGTGACCGCGGGAATCGCCACCGCCTCGGCGCCGCCCGCGGCCAGCCGGTCGATGTAGCGCGCGAGATAATCGCCCAGCCGGTCGAGCCTGCCCTCGCGCACGAAGCCCTGGCCGGTATTGGCGTCGGCGTGGTTGAACACGAGGTCGGGCACGATCCCGCGCGCCGCGCAGGCCGCCGTGATCTTCTCGTAGTAGTGAATTGTCGCGCCAACTCCGAGGCCGCCGACGATGCCGATGCAGGCCATCCGCGAGCTCCTATTGTGTATTGCGCGCCCACATGTCCTTCAGCTCGGGCACCTGGTCGGCGCGGCGGGCGATGGCGAACAGGCGCGGCGTCTCCATCTCGAACCAGCCGCGCTTGGGGCGCCAGCGCGTCATCAGGCCGACATAGATGTCGAGGGCGGAGAAGCGCGCGCCCAGGAACCACGGCGCGCCGGCCTCGCTCTCGACCTGGCGCCACAGGCGCTGCGCATAGGCGTCGGTGGCGGCGCGGAACGGATCGCGCGCGGCGTTGACCGACACGAAGCGCGCCGGATCGTCGGCATAGGTGAAGGTGGGATAGATGTTGGCGACGATGAACACCAGCCAGCGCAGGAACTTCGCGCGCTCCGTTGCGCCGGGCCCGGGGACCAGCGAGTCCTTGCCCGTCACGTCGGCCAGCAGCAGGGTGATGGCGGCGCTCTCGCTCATCACCGTGCCACCCTCTATCCCGGGAACCGGGGGCATCACCAGGGTCGGCAGCTGTGCCAGCGGATTGATCGCCTCGAGCTTGCGGCGCGACCCGGGATCGCGCAGCAGGTCGCCGACCGGCTCGACGGTGAAGGGCAGCCCGTACCATACGAGCTGCGCCTCCACGATCGCCGAGCCCCAGCCGGGCCGGCCGTAGAGCGTGTAGGTCATGATGTCAGGACGAAGAGTTCATCACGGTTTCTGCAGCGGCTGGATCAGGCTCGACGTGTCCCAGCGCCCGCCGCCGCGCTCCTGCACCCGGGCATAGAACTGGTCGACCAATGCCACCACCGGCATCGCCGCCTTCCAGCGCTTGCCCTCGGCCATGGCGATGCCGAGATCCTTGCGCATCCAGTCGACGGCGAAGCCATAGTCGAACTTGCCGGCGATCATGTTCTGCCAGCGATTGTCCATCTGCCAGCTTTGAGCCGCGCCCTTGGAGATCGCGCTCATCACCTTGTCCATGTCGAGACCGGCGCGCTGGCCGAGATTGAGCGCTTCGGACAGCGTCTGGACGAGGCCCGCGATGCACATCTGGTTCATCATCTTGGTGATCTGGCCCGAGCCCGGCGGGCCGATCAGGGTGATCGCCTTGGCGTAGGACATGGCGACCGGATTGGCTTTGTCGAACGGACCCTGCTCGCCGCCGCACATCACGGTGAGCTGGCCGTTCTCCGCACCTGCCTGGCCGCCCGAGACGGGCGCATCGATGAAGTCGACGCCGATCTTCCTGGCAAGCCCGTGGAACTCGCGGGCGATGTCGGCCGAGGCGGTGGTGTTGTCGTAGAAGATCGAGCCCTTGCTCATGCCGGCGAAAGCGCCGTTGTCGCCGAGCACGACCTGTCTCAGGTGGTTGTCGTCGCCGACACAGCAGAACACGATCTCCTGGCCGTGCGGCGGCTTCCTTCGGCGTCTTCGCAGCCTTGCCCTTGTGCTTCTTCATCCAGGCCTCGGCCTTGGCGAAGGTGCGGTTGTAGACCGTCACCTCGTGACCCTTGGCGGCGAGATGCCCCGCCATCGGAAAGCCCATCACGCCCAGGCCCAGAAATGCCACCTTCGCCATTCGTTTTCTCCCGTTGAAACCTTTGAAACCCTTTTGCGGACGGGATCATAGGGCCAAACCGGGAGGCCTGAAACGGCGGCTTGCGCGGCCCGGGCGTTTCGCCTAAACCCGCCCGCGTGCCCCGATAGCTCAGCTGGTAGAGCACGTCATTCGTAATGATGGGGTCGGCGGTTCGATTCCGTCTCGGGGCACCATTAAATCAATAGGTTGTCGTAATTAGGAAGAGGCGTGGCCTTCGCGGGGAAGCGCAGGGGAAGCACGCGGGGGACTCTGCGGAGATGCTCGAATGCACATTGCGGCAAGTGGTGGCCCGACCGGAGACAAGCCGAAGAAGCTGAACTCAGACAGAACGCTTTCTCATGCAGTATCCGTGGTGCTGTTATTGCGGAGGTGCGACCCCCGCGGTCACCATCGATCATGTGCCGGCGCGGATTAGCTTTTGGGAAAAGCAAAGGCCACCTGGCTTAGAAGTCCCAGCATGCAAAAGCTGCAATCATGGTGCAGCCCTGCTTGAGCAGGTCGGCGCGGTCTTCGCGCGTATCTCAGCGCAAGATGACCGAACCCCTGAACAGCGAGAGGAATTCCGTAACCTTTGCGCCGCCGTCGGTCGTTCATTTCCCGGCTGGCAGCGCGAACTATTCCCCTCATCGGAGCAAGTGAAAAAGGCTACGGAAAAATTCGGCGACGCAGCGGCTAGCGTTAAAGCCGTGAATGTAGGACCGTTGACTGTGGAAGCCATTTCAACACTAGGCTCCAAGCTTGCGTTCGCGCTGCACTACAAACACACCGGCAAAATCGTACCCATCAATGGCTACGCCGAGGTCTTCTTCGAGACCAACGTTTCGATGCATGACCGTGAATTGCCGGCGAACTTAGTCGCTGAACTTGGGGCTGTGCACACCCTTAAGCAGGGGAGCTGGACGTCGGACGGTCACTTTGCATATCGGGGAGCTTGGATACCTGACGGGACGGGCAGCGTTTTTGTTTGCCACCTAGGCAAGGCGTTTATGTTGATCCTATTCGTTTGCGCCTTTGAAGAAGCAACTAAGGTGGAACCAAGAAAGTCCCGTCGATTTAATCCGGGCGATTTGCAGCAGGCAGATGCCAAAGCAATGACGCGCTACAGACTTGTGTTGCCGGTTACTAGCTTAAGTGAGCCGATGGCCGGCAAACTAGGGTTTTGGTGATCGACGACTATCGCTGTCGGTTGCTGCGGAGTGAAGCCCTATGTCCCGAAGGTCAAAGGCGCTATCCGCTTGGATGTACCAATCATATCGGATTGCAACAGGAGGCAGTTTAGGCTTTCAAGCTGTTCCTTGTTCATGTTTAGCCGGGCAACTTCAATTCCCCGATAACCGCTCTGCTCCCGAAGCCGGTGCGGGATGCATTGTTGTCAATTTTCCGACGATCGGAACCTGCATTTGTGATCACTGGTGCAACGTGCAAAATGTGGGCGCTGAATAGCCCGCTGTATGCTTGGCTATGGCCAATCGGAGGCGTCTATGGATATTGATATGCACTTCTACGGCACATACGCTCTCGCACGTGCCGCTGGTATCCGGGCTGATGCGGCGCAGATCATCGCGACAGCCGCGGAGTTCGTCGATAACTCGACGCAGACAGAAGTTGTTGTCCATCCTGACGGGAGCCGGTTTCGAGGAGAGGCGACGGCGCATCATCCAAGCGACCTTCTACCGATCAACGATCCGGACGACCAAATCAATGTTTGGGTACCCTTTCATTTTCTGCCTGGCGCCATCGGCGAAAGCCAAAGTCAGAAGCTCAAGTGCGTGAAGGACAGTCCGCTTGCCCGACAGATGGTGAAGCACCATCTCGCGCTAGCTGGGCAATTCTATGACCTTGAGCTTCTTGGAATTGCGGCGCATGTGTATGCAGATACGTTCGCGCACTTTGGTTTTTCTGGCGTGAGTTCACGCGTCAATCGAGTGCAGATTTCGACGCTCAAGCCCGACAACGCCGATCCGCTCCTTCTCGAATGGCTCCCGACCTTCTTCAAGAAGTACTCGAAGCAAGGCGGATTGCTTAAAAACTTCCGCAGCCTCACCACTGATCTCGCGAGTATCACTGGCGGCGCACTCAGTGGCGCATTGGGACATGGTGCGGTCGCCACACTTCCGGACCAGCCCTACCTTGAGTGGGAATATGCGTACGAGGCTCCGGAAGTTGCTGGCGCGACCACAGTTCATCGCGAGAATCAGAAGGATTTCCTTGAAGGCGCTGCAGCGCTGCACCAAATGTTTCAAGATTTCCTTAGAGCAAACGCTCTGTACTCTGATGCTGCCGGCGGGCGGCCTTTCAAAGATGTCGAGGACACCGTACGAACAATTTTCGCGACAATTGCCGACCGCGACGCCCGGATCGCTCTTTGGAAGCGAGCGCTTGCAGAAGCCTGCTTTACTCCACAACCTGAGAAGATCGTCGATTACAGTCATGACGATTGGCGTGCCCAAACAGCTGGCCTATATGGCTTGGAGAAGCCCCAAGATGCCACGAAGATTCCAGCATACCGATTTCACTTTGCTGCTGCGCTCCACCGAACCTACGTGCTTCGGAGCTTGCTGCCCGAGCACGGAATTTACCTGATCTAATCGCCGTCCCTCGTTATCTGCCCCCGAATCTCGCCACTCTTATTCTCATCGGTGTGGACGTTCACATAGTAGTGGCCGGCAAGCAATTCAGCCGCCTGCGCGTCGGATAAGGTAGCCGTTCCCCTCATCGGCGACGTCGGGACGAGCATATCGACCACTACGCCGGCGTTAGCTCCCGGGAGTGCTGGCCCGTGGATGTGAGCTGCGATCGCAGGGCCGGTAAGCGCATCATAGACAACTGCGTAAGTAAACTGCTTGCTCTCTGTATCGTAGGTGAATTGACCTCGGCCTGTGCCGCTGCTCGCGATGGGTGGCACTTCTGAAATGGAGTTGAGGATCACATGGAGGCGAACAGTTTCTGCGTGAGCAGGAAGACCGAAAAGAATGGCCGCGACGGCGGCGTTCGCGCAGCACCTCCACATAATACTCATTCGGTAGACAAATCGTTTCCCCGTGCAACTCGGAATTTCTGTCGCAGCCGCTCCGATCATAGGTGGGGATTTCATTGCGTCGGTGGAAATGGCGTGGCCACTGGCTGCTGACTCTGAAGGAGCGTCTTGAGCCACTCGGCGTTCTTCTTCAGCGTGTCTAGCGTCACCCCGTGCACGATGCTCAATTCCTTCTGCTCGTCTGGAGAAAGCTCGTTGAGCCGCTCCATATAGTAGTCGTTGATCATTTGTGCGGCTTCGATGTGCTTGGACGTGGCCAAGTTTTGAATGGTTCCAATTTCTTTGTAAAAGACCCATTTGAATTGGCGATTGTTATCTGTGAAATACCCAATGCGGCCATTGATCTTCGTCAGAAGATTGGCGATCTGCGCGTTCGTTTTCGCCTCTGCCTCAACCGCTGCGCCCCTGCTGATCACTTCTTCGTCGACGGCAAAAAAGCGCCTTTTCGTTGCCAGGTTGTACGCGGCATCATACCAAAGGCGCAGTGCGCGGTACTTAATCTCGTGCGGCATGGAAATCTGCGCATACACATCGCGCGCGACGAAGTACCGAGTGAGGTACGAGCTTAGATCGTCCTTTCCATCATCAATAAAATCGAGTGTCCCCTTGTCAGCCGAATAGTCGTAGTTGAACAAGGGCATACTTAAAGCGCCCGGCGTCATTTGGGTGATGCGCAATTTTATCGGTTCACTGCGCGCTCCCCAGCGGGCGACGACTAGCCCATGGGTGACCCACTGCGATGATTGGGGGGCAAGCTTGCCAGTATATACATAGCCGGCTGGTGGATGCGGCGCGAGATAAACCGAATTGTCTTCTACTTCGATGGCAATCGACTGGGGCAACGCGCTGGTCGATGGCTGTAGCGTCACGGTCAAATCCGCGGCATTAGCCACCCGAACGACAACCACGACGCAAAGGAGCGCGCCGACGATCATGCTTGGAAAGCGCACGTTGTTCATCGCACGGCCTTCTCCAGTTTGAGGCCAAACAATAGTAGCAGGTACATAGCCATTGCTTCCTGAGTGCGGTTCAAAAAGCCTTTCATTTGTGCAAGCCCCGAAGCAAACGCCGCATCCTTCGCCGTGGTGTCAGTGAGATTGGCGACTGCAAAAAGCGTGCTCGTTTTCAGCGATTTCTGCACCGGCAACGAGTTGAATAGTCCGCTCAAGAAGATGGAGAGGATGATGCCGAGGATGAGAAGTATCATGATCCCAATGGATGACTTGGACGTGCCACTATCTCGAAAGGCCAGTGGGGCAAAGCCACCCATGAGCGGTAGCAATGCTCTATGGAGAATCCCATATGAGTCGTCGGACGTGGCCGTCATGCCCACGAAGATCGTCAACACCGTCGTCGTCTCACTGAACTGTGTCGACAGGTAATCAATGGCGATAGCAACGAGCGGCGCGATGTACACGATGAGCAACATCCAGATCGCGACCCGCATGGCATCGCTCGCACGTTGGGCGATTTCCTCAGGAGTGGGCGTCGGCATGCTGTCCCCCTGTCCGGATACTATAGTTCCGTCGCCAACAGCGCGCGCCATCACAGCAGCGTAAAAGCATAGCTCCCCCCGGAATATGCTCAGCTTGATAGAAGGCGACGATGCCTTCACTACCAACGACTGTAATAGAAGTTTGGTCGACAGCACAAGCGCCCAGCAATCTTGGGTAGAGGAGGTGGGGACCTCTCCCGCAATCGAAAAGCTAAGCTGCTGCTTCCTCACCTGTGCGACCAGTGGAGCCAGATGGTCCTGTGAGGCATCGTAGGCTTAAGGCCGCACAGTTGTATCGCCCCGCCTTGAGCGGGACGAGCCAAGGCTCGATCAAGCAGCGCCTCGGCCGATTGTAGAGTTGGTCAGATGGAGCCGAGCGACGCCTCCTGCGCGGGGCTCCCCGTCGACCCAGAAGGTCGCCGCCGGCTGCATCCCCGCAGCGCCGTATGCGCTGGCGAGGCCGACGAGCGCGGTACCCGCGAGCCACGACAAGAAAACTGGATACCTCGTCATGCCAGCCTCCCCTCCGTGTGCTGACACGCTGTTTCCTCAAGCGAGGACGCGATGGACGAGCGCCCGCAGCATCAAGACGTAAGCCACACAGAAAAGACCCAGCTTTAGCCAGAAGAACCCGAATTGTGGCCAGGTGAGCAGCACCGAATGCCGGGGAATATTGGCGGTGTCCTTGTGCCGCCGTTCGAGATGCCGGTAGTAGACACCCCAGACCACGCTGGCCGACGCATATTGAAGAAAGTCCGTGGCCAGAAAGGCCACGAGCGCGATGGCCGGCCACAGCATGTCGTCCAGAATTTTCTTATCGTTCTCCTTTCCCACTGCGAACGTCCACACGATGGCAATTTCAGCGAACGCGAGTTGGCGGCTGACGTCGCTCGCTTTGCCCGAAAAGCTGTCGAAGAATTCCCGGTAGTCCTGAAGCTTCACAGGCTCGCTCCGGTTCTGCGTGACCAATGTTCGGCCATCGGGCTAACCCGATGCCTTGGGTCCGCCGCCACCTGTGCCGGAGGTCACGCTCCCAAGCGCAGTTTCGACCTGGTTTGCATAACCTAGAAACTTGCCGAGATTGCCGACGACGCCGGTGATGGTCTTCATGTTTTGCGCGGTGTCGTTCATCTGCTTTGTCGCTGCCTGCATGACTGCCAGTGCCGCAGCCAGCTGGGGGCTTTGCAGTATACTTTTGCTCATTTGGTCGAAGATGTCGGATTTCTGCGCCTGAAGCCTCTTGAGAGCGGCCAAGGCAGGGTCGTCAGGCCCGCCCTTTTGAAGAGCCGATGTCGTCTGGATCTGGGCGTCGATGGCATCAATCGCCGCCTGGCCTGCATTGATGATGTCGGCGATGGTCGGAGGAACTCCGTTGGCCATTGCTTAGGATCCTTTCTTCGCAGGAGTGACCGGCTTGGGAGCGGCGGGCGGGGTCGAGGCCGACGCGAGAGCAGACTGCAGGGCCGACACGTCGCTGCCGAGAGTGCTGAGGGCGGCCGTGAGCTCGTCCACGCTGGGCTGGGCGGAATTGACTGCCTTTACTAGCTTGGCGTGCGCCGCCATGAGGTCGTTGGCGACACTGATGGCGTTGCTCTGGTTGAGGGCTTCGAGGACGACAGTTATCGCCTCGATGTCTGCGAGCCGCGCCCGGTAGAGCTCTTCGCTGATATTGGGGCTCAACGTGGCCGCTAGGTCTCCGAGGTCGTCGGTGAGTATTTCACGGCGCTGCTGGGAGTAGTGGTTAACCTCGGTCGCAATCGCCAGAACGACTACGTCAAAGGGCCTTCCCCCGACCTTCACGTTGGGCGTGCCCACGGCGTTGACGCCTTCCTTCAGCGATTGGAAGCGCTGGATGTCCAGCCCCGTTCCGACCAGCCATCCGAGGAGATTGATGCCCGCGCCCGCGATCGTCCCATACGGCGGAATCTTGGAGACGGCGTCCTTCAGGTTGCTGACCGCGGTGTTGTAGGCGGTCCGGTCGGCTGCATTGGTCACTGCGGCAAGCCCGCTCGTATAGTCGGTGAGCTGTTTCATCGCGTCGCTAAGCTCTTTGGGAACGGGATGACGGTCGTCCAGCAGCACGTTATTCATGTCTCGCGGCAGATAGACGTCGCAGCGCTGGTGAGGCGGTGCCGGCGGCGCTTTCGTGTCCTTGTCCGGGGCAGGCGTCTTGTCTTCATTGCCGTCGGTCGGCGGTATTTTCAGCTCGACCTTTGTTTGCACCTGGCAGCTTGCCGGGACGACCACGACGGAGCGGCTAGCAATCCGCGCGCGCCGATAGCGCGCGCCCTCGTCGTTCAGCATCTGCTGACGCCCCGCCGTCACCGAATCGTCCAGTGCCTTGGCCTTGGTCGCGAGGTCGCCCACCGGCGTGGAGAAGTCGTATGGCGAGCAGGACGAGGCCACTGCCAGCGCAGCCACGATCAGCGTTGCACGGATGATTGCCATCGAAGCCCCCCAGCCCCTTGCAATTGAATGGTGCTCTCTATAGTTGCATCACGCCCGTCAAAACGACACTACCAAGTCCTCACCCGCCCGGCGCCTTCGGCACCTTCGCGCAGGCGTCCGCCATGCGCGGCAGCGGCCCCTCGAACTGCCCGGCCACGATCGCGAGCATGTCATTGAAGGAGCGGTCCTGCGCCAAGAGCGCGCCGCCCGCGAGAAGGAGCGCATCGATCTCCTGGTCGCTGAGCGTCCAGCTGGTGGCGATGCCGTGGAAGGCCTTCCGGCATTCGTCCTGTTCAATTGCGTCGAAATCGACCGTGAGCAGGCGGGTGTTGGCGGCGGCCTTGCGGAAGTTCGCCGCCTGCTTGATGAGGTCTGCGCGCAGTGCTGGATCGGTGGCTCGCCCCGCAGCATCAATGGCCTGCTGGGCGGCCCGGCGGAACTCCTCGCCGAGGAGCGTGCGCAGGCGCTCGGCGGTGTTGAACGTGGCGCGGTCGATCGAGGAATCGATCGAGCCCAGGGCCATGTCGAGCATTCCGGGCGTCGCCTGCTCGGTGTCCAGCCGCGAGGGCTTGAAGCTCCGGGCGTTGATCATCACGAACACGATCTTCCTGATCTGGCCGGTCGCGATCTCCTGCGTGAGGTGCGGCGCCACCTGGCTGCCGGTCAGGAGGCGGAAGGGCTCAGAGACGCCGAGGTTGTCGGAGATACCGCCGTCGAGCAGGTGGACGTATTGCTTGGTGCCGTGGAAGTAGGCCGCGGCGGTGCGCTCCGAGGCGCGGAGCGCAGGATTGACGTACCAGTCGGTCGGATACTGCTCCGCATTGGTCACCCAGTTGGTCTCGCGTTCGGCCGTGCAGGAGCTGCCGCTGTAGTTCTTGAGTGTGACCGGTGAGAGCGCCACCGGGAACGCCGCCGACGCTGCAACCGCGGTCGAGATCTTCACCGAGCCAAGGTCGCTGCACAGCAGGTCGAGCGTGTACTGGGTGAAGGGGAACGGCGTCCCCTCCACCATGTCGCCCGCGTTCAGGATGAGGTACGGCCGGCTAACGCGCTTCCTGAGGTCGGCGAACGTTGCGTCCCTGAAGAGCTGGCGGTCGAGGTAGTCGATTAGGAGGTCGATGCGTTCCTTATTGGGCGTCGCGAGCTCAGCTAGGCCCACCGGGTTCAATCCGGCCCAGGCGATCGCGCCCATGCCGTCGCGGCGCAGGAAGTCCTTCTCGAGGTCCGTTTGGCCGCCCGGCGGCCTGAGCTTTTCCACGCCGTTCAGGGCGACGTAGGCCGCCGTCACGCTGCCGCCCGACACCGACGAGAGGATGTCGATCCGCTGGGCGAGGGTCTTGCCGGACACAAGCCTGATCCTGTCCATCGCTTGCAGCACGGACATCTCGAGCGCCGCCGCGCGGGTGCCGCCGCCCGACGCCGTCACGATCACCAGCGTGTCGTCGCCTGAAGGCAGGCTCTTCCAGTCGTATTCGTCCGTCGGCTTGACGGGTGGCAGCGCCTGGTTGCGCACGGGATAGGAGCAGGCCGCCAACGTGGCGAGCGAGATGAGCAGGAGGCTCGCAGTTCCCCAGGACTTGGGCGCCATTGTCATCAACTCAAACCCGATAGCTTGGGTCCGCAACCGCCCGTGCCGCCGACCGGCGCGAGGTCGATAGTCACGCTCTGGCCGTCGACTAAATCCGACACGGAGCCGCGATAGTCGACGACGCCATCGGCGGTGCGGGTCTCGAAGACGTGGCTCCCGGGCTGCTGGAGCGCGATCGTCACCGGAGCCAAGCCGTCGGCCTCGCTAAAGTCTCCGTCGGTATAAATGTTCCGACCGGCGGGCGATTTCACCCTGACAAAGATCACCGCCGGCCCCCCGACCGCCCCAACGACCCGTGATCCTAGACAGCAAACCGTCCGGCTTGCACGCTATAATTGTATTCTGGAGGTATGCGCCCGTGCACACCAGCGGCGAGGCGGCTACACGCCTCGCCGCTGCCGCCGGCCCCAATTCGCAGCTGGGGATTACGTGTCGCAGTCGTCTGGCACGTTGTTACAAGTGATTGCTGAACGTCCGCCCTCTCATCTGACACACGCTGCAGGCAGGGTGGAAGCCAGGAGCTTGATTTAGCGCCCTGCGACACGCCTTCGTATGACACCGAGAAGACTTGCGCTTGATCCTGAGGAGTCAGCCCGGCCAGTCTGCTCCACATCACCGGCGTCGCGGCGCTGTTTTGCTTCATCAACTTGCATCTGCTTCATTCTCTTCAGAATGAGAAATCGCGTTTTCAAGTGACTCTGGCTTCATTAAATCGTCCATTAGGCCTCTCCTCTAACTCACCGCACCGGTACCTGACCAAGCGTTTCCAGAATACCGTAGGTTATTCGGGCAAATGTGAAAGCGACGTTGGCACAGACTTGCCCGTCAAATCCACCGCCTACATTGTCGATGCACAGAAATCCAAGGACCCTAAGGGCCACAAGCGGACTCTCGAACCCCTAAGGCCGAATTGCCGGCTGTCACTTCAATTTGTGGCGGTCCATGCTGGACGATTAGCAGTCAACCGCGTCGCGCACATCGGAGGGCGTGAGGCCGTAGCAACGCTTGAAGGTGCGGTTGAAGTAGGACAAGTCACCAAAACCTGCGTCGAACGCAATCGACGCGATGCTGCGATTGGTCCGACTCGGGCTCCTCAGCATGCGATGCGCACGCTCGAGCCGGCGACCAAGGACGAACTGCGAGAATGACGTTTCTTCACTCTCGAACAGTTTGCGGAGATAGCTGTCCGATATCTGCTGCCGCTTCGCGACAGCGCCAGGGGCGAGGTCACCGGTCGCGAGGTGCGCCTCGATGTCTTGCTTGATGGCAGTGAGCCGGGCGTTCCGAATCCCGCGCCCTTCGGCAGCCGCTGCTGCATCACCCGTCGCGCCGAGTGTGACGGCGACGAGATCGCAGATTTGCGCCGCGATGAGCCGTCGCATCTGTGGGATTGCGAGCGCCGGATCGTTGAACGCGGAATCGACGTAACTTTTCAGTAGCCTCAGCATGCCGGTGCCGCGCGGGATACGGCGTAGCACGGCGTCGTCGATATTGCGCACCATCGGCGCGAGCACCGCGCGCGGCAGGCGGATGACGCGATGATCAACGAGGTTTGGCCGGCTGATGGTGCGCGAGACCGAATACCTCAGCAGCATGGCATCGCCGTCGCGCAGCATCGTCTCGCCGCGCTGCCCGGCAACGAGACTGAGTCCGCTCAAATTCATGTGAAAGCTGAAATCATCGTCGCCGTCGCCACTGTCCCGGCGAACGTGTTCATGCCGGACGCCCTGCACGGTACCAGACAGGAGGCCAAGGCCCGGAAACTGGCGGAGCACGAAGTCGATGCCGCAGGCACGGTCCGGCATCGGCATAAACGACACCCACGTCAGGCCACGGTCATGCAGCGACGCGACGTCGCTGGCCTGCGCCTGCACCTGCACGGAGTCCGCAGCGCGCTTGATCATCTGGCATCGTCCATCAGTTTGCGACCGCAACGGTCGCCCTGTCAAACTAGCAATCGGCGCAGAGTCCCGTCCAGTCCGCACGACATTCCCGCTGCGTCCAAGCCGGAGCCAGCGACAGACCTATGCTGTGGAGCAAGTATGGAGGACACCATGACGCTTTTCCGGCGAGAGCTCTTGCAATTGATCGCAGGCGCGGCGGCCCCCGCGAATTCCGGCTGCAGCACAAGAGGCCCTGCGGCACGTCCGAGTGGCGACCGGTCTATTGGCGACATGGCAGAGCACTGCCTGGCTCGGAGCGGAGGCCGGCGTCTTCAGGAGGCGTGGGATCGACATGAGCCTGCCGGCCGTCGCCGTGGGCGGCCCTCAGGCCGCCGCTACCGTTATCCGCGGCGACAGCGAATTTGCCCATACTGGCACCCTGCCAGTCGCCGAAGAGGTGCTCAAAGGCCACGACATCGTGATCCTCGCAACTCCGACGTCGGAATTTCCCAACTCGTTCGTGATGACCCGCAAGGGCATCACGCAGTTGACGCAGTTGGACGGCAAGAAGGTCGAAGTCTTGACCGAGACCGGCCAGACCAGCGTGGCGGCACGGATTACAGTCGAGAAGACGGGCGCCGCCGCAATCTATCTGCCGCTGATCAAGTTCGGTCGGATCTATGCGGCGCTTGCGGCCGGCGAAATCGACGCAGGCGCACTACCGATAGATCTGCGCTTTTCGGGCGAGGTCCGCTATGGCTGGAACGCGTTTCCCATCCACGAGTTCGGCACGCCGTCGATCTTCGCGAGCACACGCAAGCTGATTGCGTCCGATCGCGCGCTGGTGATGAACGTCATGCAGGGCTTTGTCGAGACGATCCATCTGTTCAAGACACGTCCCGACGTCGTGGTGCCCCTACTGCAGCGCTATCTCAACATCGACGATCGAAAGGCGGTCGAGGAGTTATACGCATTTCATGTTCCGGTGTTTCAGAAGGTTCCGCGGCCGTCGTTCCCGGGGATACAGGCGTTACGGGAGCTACTCGTTTCGAAATATCCCGCGGCGGCCTCGCTGAAGGAATCCGACATTGCGGATTCATCATTCATTGACGAGCTTGAGCGTAACGGATTTATCGACCACCTGTACGCCGGCGACACCAAGTAGACAGAACGACAGCGTCGCCCAGGTCGGCAAGCTGCCTTTAAGTGTATGTCCGCTTCGGGTCACAAACGGACGTAGTCGGCAGGCGGCCTGATGTCCGCTCAACCCTCAGGAGCAGACCCCCGGTCTGCATTCGCTGACGTCCGCCAAGGGCCAATAGCGGTCACGGCGAAGCCGCTTGATCACCTCGTCGTCGCGGTCTGGCTCACTATTCAAGGTGCTCGTCGGGAAAGGCCTTCGTCATCTTGAAGAAGTCTAAGTCCGCTTCGATGTAGGCCGTGTGTTGTGGAGGTTGCTACGCGCGCTGAACACCTTACTGTCGCCGCATGATTTCTCGCAGGAACGTTCTCTCGGGCCTGGCTGCTGCAGCGATGACGGGATGCAGCGCACCTCAGGCGCCCCGTCAGGCCTCCGTGGCGCCGGATCAGTATCCGCAAACTCCGCCACCTCAAAATCCGCCGCCTCAATATCCGATCGCGCCGGCACCGCCGAGTCGCGCAACCCGGGGACTGGATGCAGTAATCGACCTTAGCGCACACACCACTGTCTCCGATTTCCGGCTGGTACGCGCGAGCAACATCCTCGCCGTCATCCATAAGGCGAGCGAAGGCGACTTCTATGCCGACCCCATGTGTGCCGAGCGACGGTCGCAGGCCGAGGCGGCAGGATTGCTGTGGGGCACCTATCATTTCGGCAAGGGCGATTCGCCCGGCGCGCAGCAGGCAGCGTTCTTCCTGGACTCTTCCCGACCCAGCCGAGGGACCCTCCTTGCCCTGGACTTCGAGCCCAATGAAGGCGATCCCTCGAACTCCATGACGCTCGAACAGGCCGAGGCGTTCGTACAGGCAGTGGCCAGCGCTACGGGCCGGTTGCCACTCGTCTACGTGCATCCGACCTGGGCCAACGGTGCCCGGATCACGCCCAACTCGATCCTCGCGCACTGCGGCCTTTGGGTCGTCGACTACCATGACTCGCCTGAGATCCCGCGGGCCTGGGCAACGAGCGGTTGGCGGCTCTGGCAATATGCCAGCGACGAGTATGCGGGGCGCCGGGCTCGCGGCCGTAACAGCATCGTCCAGGGTCTCGACCGGTGCGATCGTAACTTGTTCAATGGCGACGTGGCTGCGCTCCACCGATTTTGGAATGCCGCCGCTTGATCGAACGTAATGGTGCTCAGGGGCGGCGCCTCAAGCTGTCGGAAACGCTCCGACACGCCAGGGACATTCGGACAGAGGCGCGAGCGGCGGTCTCCAGGTTCCAAAGCCGCACACAAGACACTCAGCATCGATTGACTGACGAACGGCAGTGAACGGTACCCAATCCTCGCTCGCTTGGAATACCTCCAACCATTGATTCAAAGTATCGTTTGGATGCTGTACGTTTTCGTACTAGGCTCCCGCGAGCCACACCGACTTTATCGTTCCTGATGTCCATCTTTGGTGTCGGCATTCGCGCGCGGACTTGATTGCTGCCCTGCGGGGATCCGGTGTGGGACCTGAGAAGAGCCTGCGCGCTTTTTCCAGAACAAGGGATTGTCCGAATGACCACGAGTATGACCGCGTCCGCGGATTCGCATTCGTCTGGAACAGGATTCGGTGCATCGGCACGGGCGCGATCGTCGCGAACGCCATTCCATCTCGTTCTGATCAAGCCCACGCACTATGACGACGATGGCTATCCGATCACCTGGTTACGCTCGATCATCCCGTCGAACACCCTGGCAGCCCTCTACGGCCTGGGCGACGATTGCCAGCGGCGCCAGGCGCTCGGTCCCGACGTCGATATTGTGATAACGCCGATCGACAAGTCGAACCGCCGGGTTCGGCCCGACCGGATCATGGCCGACATCCGGCGGCGCGGCGGCAAGGCGCTGATCTGCCTGGTCGGCGTGCAGACCAACCAATTCCCGCGCGCCGTCGATCTCGCGCAGCCCTTCCTGAAGGCTGGCTACCCGGTTGCGCTTGGTGGCTTCCACGTGTCCGGCTGCCTGTCGATGCTGCCGGTCGTTCCGACCGAAATCCAGAAAGCCATCGACTGTGGCATCTCGATGTTCGCCGGCGAGGCCGAAGAAGGCCGGCTCGATCTGTTGCTGCGGGATGCCCATGCCGGCACTCTCAAGTCACTGTACAATTACATGGACGATTTGCCGAATTTGGCGGGCGAGCCACCTCCCAGGCTGCCGGCAGAATCGTTGACGCGCACGGAGGGCCGCCGCTCGAGCTTCGACCTCGGACGTGGCTGCCCGTTCCAGTGCTCGTTCTGCACCATCATCAACGTACAGGGCCGCAAGAGCCGGTTCCGTAGCGCCGATGATCTCGAAGCCATCGTTCGCGAGAACTGCAGGCAGGGCATTACCTCGTTTTTCATCACCGACGACAATCTTGCCCGCAACCGGCACTGGGAAGATTTCTTCGACCGGCTGATCGAACTCAGGGAGAACGAGGGCATCGAGTGCCAGTTGATCATCCAGGTCGACACGCAGTGCGACCGCATTCCCAATTTCATCGCCAAAGCCCGCTGGGCCGGCGTCTATCGCGTCTTCATCGGCCTCGAGAACATCAACCCGGACAATCTGCTGGCGGCCAAGAAGCGCCAAAACAAGATCACCGACTACCGACGCATGCTGCAGGCCTGGCACAACAGCGGCGCCTCGACCTGGGCGGGATATATCCTGGGCTTTCCCAACGACACGCGGGACTCGATCCTGCGCGACATGGAGATCATCAAGAAGGAGCTGCCGCTGGACGTCCTCGAACTGTTCATACTTACGCCATTGCCGGGCTCCGAGGATCATCAGGCGCTCTGGAGGCAAGGCGTCTGGATGGATGGCGACCTCAACAAGTTCGACGTTCACCATCGCGTCACCCACCATCCCCGCATGAGCGATGCCGAGTTCGACCGGACCTATCGCGAGGCCTGGGGCGCCTATTACACGCCCGAACACATCGAGACCGTGGCGCGCCGTCACGGCGCCCTGCCCAACGGCGACCCCATGCAGCCCGCGGCACACATGACGATGTTCAAGATCATGTTCGAGGCCGAAGGCATTCACCCGCTCGAGGGGGGCGGCTTGCGGCTGAAATACCGCCGCGATCGCCGCCCCGGCATGCCGATCGACGGGATGCTCCAATTCTACCTCAAGCTCGTGGCGCAGACCTGGCGCAAGCTCAGGGTTTACGCCCCCCTCGCCTGGCAGGGCTGGCACATCGGTCGAAAGGTCAGGAACGATCCGAACAGATACGCCTATAGGGATCTGGCGATCGAGCCCGTCGTCGAGCAGGAGCTGGACACGCTCGCGCTCTTCGCCGTCACCTCCGGCGGAGAGGGAGCCGTCCAGAAAAAGCGCGGCGAAGACCTTGCCCGAGCAAGGCTGGCTGCGCTTCGCGTTGCTGCAAAGTAATTCGGCCGAGCGGCAGAGCATCCAATCCGGGTGCAGCCTCAACCGGGCTGTCTCTGCTTGGCGGCAGGGCGTTGTTCTGAAGGTGCGTCGATCACTTCCGGTCTACTCCTATGAACAGACATCGGCGGGGACCGGCATGAGGTCCGGAGAGGGCCAGAAGCAGACATCCGACAGACACCAATCGGACGGCTCAATCCAACTCTTCTCGGACATTCTCGCCGGGCAATAATGGTGCGATTCTCATCCACTCGGCGTCGGTCAGGTCGCTTCCCTCACGGAGCTGCCCCCGGTTATGCTTAGTGCCTAACGTTCGGGGGCATATGAGCCCACTCCAAGTTCCCGTCGAAAACGAAAGTTCAGCACACAGGAGCGGTGGCGATGGCGCTTGATGTCACCGATTGGCTGCAGGGGCTGGGCCTCGAACAATATGCGTCGGCGTTTCGCGACAACGCGATCGATACCGAGGTGTTGCAGAGCCTGACTGCTGAAGACCTCAGGGAAATCGGGGTCACCCTGGTAGGTCATCGCCGCCGTTTGCTCGACGCCATCGCGGCGCTCGGGTCCCAAGCCAGCTTACCCGCTGATCTCAACTCTGCGGCTGAGCCAAGCTCGACTGGGGCGTTGGCGTCAACCGCACGATCAACACGATCAACCGATGCCGAACGTCGGCAGCTGACAGTCATGTTCTGCGATCTTGTCGGCTCGACCGCACTTTCGACCCAGCTCGATCCCGAGGAGTTGAGTAACGTCCTCGCCGCATTTCAAAGGGCATGTGTTACTGCAGTGACCGGATTCGGTGGCACGGTTGCGAAGTATATGGGCGATGGAGCCCTCGTCTATTTCGGCTACCCCGAAGCCCACGAGGACGATGCTGAGCGGGCTGTCCGCGCCGGGCTTGCGCTGATCGAAGCGAAGGCTGCAATGCAACTGTCCGTCGCATTCCGCCCGCAGATCAGAGTGGGAATTGCCACCGGCTTGGTGGTGGTAGGGGAGTTGATTGGCGAGGGCAGTGCGCAAGAACGCGTCGCTGTCGGGGAGACGCTGAACCTGGCCGCAAGGATTCAAGCTGTCGCGTCTCCCAATTCCGTCGTGGTGGCGGAATTAACCCATCGTCTCGCCAGTAGCGCCTTCGATTACGAGGAACTCGGGCTGCACAGCCTCAAGGGCATACCTGATGCGATTAGGCTGTGGCGCGTAGCAGGTGAAAGCACAGCGCGGGGACGCTTCGAAAGCAGGGTTGTCGGTGGCCTGACGCCGTTGGTCGGCCGCGCGGAAGAAATCGCGCTACTCCGACGTCGCTGGGACCACGCGACGGACGGTGATGGCCAGCTTATTCTTCTTTCGGCGGCTGCTGGCTTGGGCAAGTCGCGCATGACACAAACATTCCGGGAGCATCTCGATGATTCCGCTGTCACTTGCGTGCAATTTTTTGGTTCCCCTTTTCATGTGAACAGCGCGTTTTTTCCTTTCATCAAGCAGCTCGAATGGGCCGCAGGCATCGCTCGTACAGATACCGCATCCCAGAAGCTCGACAAGCTGGAAGCCATTTTGGAAAGCTCAGCGGAAGGCAAAACCGAAGTTTCTGCGCTCGTGGCCGATCTGTTGTCGATTCCATTCGGCGAACGCTATCCACCGCTGCAACTCACCGAAGCAGTCCAAAAGGAACGGACTATGGAGGTGCTGGAAGAGCAACTGGTTCTACTCTCGCGGCAGGCTTCGGTGCTGGTTGTTTTCGAGGACACGCACTGGATCGATCCGACGTCCATCGAGTTGATGGACAGGATCATTCGCAGAATAGTGGACCTGCCGGTAATGATCATTGTGACTTATCGGCCTGAGTTCACCCCGCCCTGGCCCGATCTTGGCCACGTTACAATGTTGAAGCTAAATCTCCTAGGGCGAAGCCAGGTTGTCGATTTCATTCGCAAGACCGCTGGCGGTAAAATGATGCCCGAAGCGATTGTCGCGCAGATCGCCTCGAAGTCGCAGGGTGTTCCGTTGTTCGTCGAGGAAATCACAAGGACGATTTTGGAATCCGGCGAACTTGAAGTCGATGGCGAACGCTTCGTCCTGCGGGGATCAATTCGGGACTTCACGATTCCGTCTACCTTGCAGGATTCCTTGATCGCGCGGTTGGACCGCCTTGGCGTGGCCAAAGACATCGCGCTCACAGCATCGATAATCGGTCGGGAGTTTTCATACGAACTACTCGAGGCCGTAGCTCGCGTGCCGCCGACGACGCTGCTCGAGGGGCTAGAACAGCTTGTCCAATCGGATCTGCTGGGACAGCGAGGCGCTCCACCGCAGTCTCGATATACCTTCAAGCATGCGCTGATCCGCGACGCAGCATTTCAGTCTGTGTTGATCGCACGTAGGCGCGAAATGCATGAACGCATCGCGGAAGTTCTCGCGCGCAGGTTTCCTGAAGTGGCCGAGACTGAGCCAGAACTGCTTGCGCACCACTATACTGAAGCAAATTCGATTGATCGAGCGCTGGCGTATTGGCGCCAGGCCGCCGAGCGGGCGGCGACACGATTGGCGTATATTGAAGCGCTCGGTCATGTTGAGAGGTCGAAGAAGCTGGTAGCGGCCCTGCCCGAAAGCCCTGAAAGGGACGAGTGGGAGCTTATCTTTCTGGTGGTCGAAGGACCGTCACGGATGGCGCTTGACGGCTGGGACAGCCCTTCAGCGAAACAGCTTTATGAGAAGGCGAGGGCTGTGGCTGAACGATTGGGGCGCCCAGCAGAAGTGTTCCGATCGATCTGGGGTTTGTGGATGGGGGCACACACGAGCGGACAGCATGCCCGAGCCCACGAACTACTCCAGGAAATCTTCGGTCTCCTCGCGCAGACCAAAGATCCGGAATACGTCGTTCAAGCCCATCATGCCGGTGGTTCCCAGATGGTGGCGGAAGGCGTGCCGCGCGCGGCGCTTATCCACATCGATCAATTGCTGACGAACTACCACATGGATGTCCACGGCAATCTTGCGATGACCTATGGTGCCCACGATCCGGGGTGCTGTTCCCTCGGCATGCGCGCCTTGAGCCTGATGATGCTCGGTCGAACTCGATCAGGTTGAAGCCGCACTCAGCCAGGCTCTGGAGCTCAGCCAGCGCCTCGATCACAAACCCAGTCTCTCGCAAGCACACATGTTCTGTGCGGAAACTTATATCATTCTGAACCGGACGGCAGAGGCTGAAGCACATCTCGATATTTGCGTTACGCTCTCCGAGAAATATTCGCTGGCGAACTACCTGATCCCGGCTCAAATCATGCAGGGTTGGGTCTGCGTGCAGCGAGGTGAAGTCGAAGATGGTGTCCGGCAGGCTGAAGCCGCACTGGAGACCTTGATGTCGTTTCCCTCGCGTCGCTTCCACCTGCCGATCCGGATCGGAATTGTCGGCCTAACCAGGGCGGCGGCAGGCGACATAGATCGCGCGCTCGCCCATTTCGTCTCCGCGCTCGAAGCTGCATCGACCACGGGCGAGCGGTGGTATGAACCAGAATTGCTTCGCCTCAAGGCTGAAATGTTGCTCACCCAACCAAAGCAGCGTGCCGATGAGGCAGAACAATGTCTGGAAGCGGCCATCGCACTCGCGCAGCATCAGGAGGCAAGGTTCTGGGAACTGAGAGCAGCTGCCTCGCTCGCCAAACTTTGGGCAGATCAGGCGCGACGCGACAAAGGACGTGATCTCCTTTCGCTGTGCTACGCCGGCTTCACCGAAGGCTTTGACACCCCCGATTTGAAGAAGGCGAAGACCCTGCTCAACTCCTTGGGGTGATCTGGCGTCGTGGTGAATCACGTAGAGAACGTTTCGAGGCTCCGTTTGAGGGATCGCTTGCCACACTTCTGCGTCATCGCGATCCAGGATACCCAAGGTCCGCGCTCCCGTAAGCGGCCGTCGAGGTCGATCTAGGCGTCGCTCAGGTGCGACATCTGGGCGGGAAACCAGGAGACGCTGTGGGACTTTGGCCTGTCGCACCTATCGCTAAGTGCTGTTCCCGCTCACTTGCAGCAGTCCGTCTCGGGGCACCACTACTTCTACTCACCGATGGTCAAAGTGCCCGATAGTTCGGGCACTTTGTGCTTTGTGGTGACTCGGAGTGAGAAGCTAACGTGATCTGACGGCTCGGCATCGCGGCTACCCGGCAAACGGCGTATCGCCGAGCAATGCAACGGCCGCTTCGGCGCGACGCCCGGAGATGACGGCACCTTGTTGCCGGGAGATGTCGCGAGCGGTCGCGAAAGCCTGCCTTGCCTCGTCCTTGCGGTCGCGGCCGAGCGCCAACAGACATTCGCCGCGCAAACGAAAGATCTCCGGCAAATAGAATCCGACGCCGGGCTGATCGATCGCGGCGATGGCGCGGTCGAGGTGGGCGAGCCCGTCAGCCGCCCGGCCGGCCCGGAGCAGCACGTCCGCCGCCAGGCCCAGATAATATTGCGGCAACGGGCCGGTGGCGGTGGCATTGTCGATTTCGGCGTCGATCAATCGTGCGGCACTGGCGACGTCCGAGCCGACGGCGCCTGCCCAGGCCGTCAACACCAGACTGCTCGCGCGAAATTGTCCCAGGCCGAATTTCTCCGACAGCGCCGCAAGGCGGCGCGCGAACACAAGGGTGGTTTCGCGATCGGCGTTGTGCTCGTGACACATGCAGCCATTGATGAGCGCGTGACCAAGGCTGGCCGGATGATCGAGCGCGTCCGCCAGGGCCAGCCCACGCGCCAGACTCTTGCTGGCCTGCTCCCGATCGTCTGCCATCCCCAACGACAAGGCGTTGACCATATAGGCGCAAACTCCCGGATCATGGCCACCGAATGCCTGGGCGAGATGGCGATGACTGGCCATGTCGTAGGAATTTATGCCGATGCGGCTGTCGTCGCGCCCGGCTGCGACGTCGCCGCAGAATAAAGCCGTCGACCAGCGGCAATGATAGGCTTCAAGCAGCAGATCGTCGTCGCCGGAGCGTTCGGCGAGCGATACCAGTTCGCGAGCGCGATCGCGCGCCAATCCCGTCTTGCGCGTCATGCTGCCGTGGAGCCAAAGGCCCCACTTGGCCTTGAACGATCCCTGGCCGTCGCCCAGCTTCTCGCCGATTTCGGCCGCGCGGCGGTAGGTCTCCTCCACTTCGCTGCTCTGGTAGCCCCGCACGACGATATGCAATGGGCCGAGCTTCAGGAGGAACGCCAACTGCCGCCGCATCCCGTCCGCGTCCGCCAATGTCTCGGCAAGCTTGAGGCCGACCGAGAAATGCGCGATCGCCTCCTTGTAGGCCGAGCGGGTCAACTCCAGGTCACCGGCGCGAAGGCGATAATCGCAGGCCTGTTGCGTGAGACCGGCCTCGCCAAAGTGATAGGCCAGCAGTTCCGGCTCATTCGCCGCCAGTTCGGGAAATCGATCTTCGAGCGCGCGTGCAATGCGCTCGTGCAAGTCGCGGCGGCGGCTCATCAGCAGGCTGTCGTAAGCTGCGTCGCGGACCAGCGCATGCTTGAACGCGTAGCCTTGTTCGCGGCCGCTCCCCTCGGGAAAGATGATGCCGGCCGAGCCCAGCTTCACCAGCGCGCGTTCGAGGTCGGCGCCGCGCTGCGGTGCAACCGCGTCGAGGAGCGCGAGCGCGAACTGGCGACCGATCACCGAAGCGACCTGCGCGACGTCGCGTGCCTCGCCCAGGCGATCGAGCCGCGCCATCAGCGAATCCTTGAGCGTCGCCGGCACCGCCGCGCTGTCCCGGCCCGCCGATTCCATCACGCTCTTGGTCAGTTCCTCGACGAAGAGGGGTACGCCGTCGGTCTTGGAGACGATTGCCGCGACGGTTTCAGGTGAAAGGCCTTGCATGGCGGTCACGCCGGCGATCAGCCGGGTGCATTCCGCACGGCCGAGCCGGCCCAACGTCAATGAAGTCGCGTGCGGCCGCGCCTGCCAGGGTGGCGTGAAATCCGGTCGAGCGGTTACCACCGCCAGCAAGCGCGCGGGACCGATGCTGTCGGTCAGGCGCGTCATCAATTCGAGCGTTGTCGCGTCGATCCAATGGGCATCCTCCAGAACCAGCAGGAGCGGATCGGTCTCGCCGAGACGGACTATCTCATCGACCAGGAGTGCTGCGATCGCCGCCTTGCGTTGCGGCGGCGTCAGCGGCAGGGGTGAAGTCGATACCGCCGTGGGTATCGACAAAAGCTCGGCAAGCAACGGAAGCGCTGACGCGTCCGATGCCACGCGACGCTTGAACAGGGTGCCCAGCTTTTCGATCCTGGCGTCCGGCGCATCCGTGGCAGCAAAGCGCGCCGCCCGGGCCAGGTGGCGGATCAAGGGGTAGAGCGCGCTGTCGCTGTGATGAGGCGAGCATTGCAGATGGATGCGGGCATGTGGTTCGCCAGCAAGGCCCTGGCGTAGCGCTTCGACGATGCGCGATTTACCGATGCCGCCTTCGCCAATCACCGTGACGATCTGGCCCTCTCCCGAGCCGGCAAGGCGCCAGCGGTCCAGCAACAGGCCCATTTCCTGGGCACGCCCGATGAGCGGCAACGTGTCGTCCGGATGGATCGCGGCAAAGCGGCTTTCGACCGACGCTTCGCCGCGCACGCGCCACACCGGCATGGGCCGTGCAAACCCCTTCAACTCGCGGGCGCCGATGGCTTCGAGTTCGAACATTCCCCCCAGCAGTTGCTGGGTCGTTTCGCTGATCAGGATGTCGTCCGGATCGGCGAGCGCCTGAAGCCTGGCCGCAAGATTGGGAGTCTCGCCAACGATGCTGCGCTCCTGCGCGGCGCCAACGCCGACGATCTCGCCGACGACGACGAGCCCCGTGGCAATGCCGATACGCGTCTGAAGCCGATTGCCATCCGGACGTGTCACGCCACTCACTTCATCGACGATGGCAAGAGCGGCGTGCACTGCACGCTCGGCCGCATCCTCGTACGCGCGTGGAAAGCCGAAATAGGCGAGTACGCCGTCGCCCATGAATTTTGCGACGAACCCGCCAAATCGTCCAATCGCGCCAGCGGCGGCATCCTGATAGCGCCGGATGAGGTGACTGAGCGTTTCAGGATCAAGCGCGCCTGAAAGCGCCGTCGAGCCAACCAAATCGCAAAATAGCACAGTGACCTGGCGGCGCTCGGCAGTGTCGGCCGGAGGGGCCGTCGCGGGGCCCGAAGTCGCTGTCAGAGCTTCGCCGAAGCCCGGGCTTGCAATCGCCTTGAGTAGTCGCTTTCGGTGCCCCAAAGGCATGCCGAGCTTCTCAAGATCAAGCTCGGTCAGTTCGGTCAAAACGTCCGCGGTAACTTCGTTCTCGCGAAAGCTCGCCTCATATTGTCCCAGGCCAAGATTTCGCAGCCAAGCCCCGACATCCATGATCTCACCAATCCGGGTCAGCGCTCATGATCGTCTCGGCGATGCAGCGTGTCCAGTTCGTGAATGCTCTCTCAATGTCCGCTCTTCGCTCAGCGGCGGACATCCAGAGATCAATCCGCGACGTCCCAAGTGCCATAAGCAGACATCACGAGCTGCGGCCCCGATGTCCGCTCTGGGTCACGAGCCGGCAGGTCGACCTGAGCGGGCGATCCGCCGCTCGCTCGGGCGGCTCACTTCGAGCTCGCGCGCAGCGAGGCCGGATGGCCCGGCAGCTTGAAGCGCTTGCCCGTGTTGGTAATGGTGCTGCCCTCGACTTTCAGGATGGACAGGTCCTGATCGAGGAAGTTGCCGACGTAGAGATATTTTCCGTCCGCCGAGAAAGCGATACCCTCGGGCAAGCTGCCGACTTCGACGTCGCCAACCTTGGTAACTTTCTTGCCGTCGATCTTGAGCACGGAAACGCTGCCGTTCTTCTTGTAAAAGTAGCTGCCGGGCCTGTCCGACCCGCCGATGTTCAGGGCAGCCGCGACGTCGCCCTTCGGTGACATGGCGAGCCCCTCGGGAAAGTCGCCGACGACGACGCGGTCGATGATCCGCGCAGGGCTGAGCTCCAGGTCGATGACACTCACCGTATCCACGTTGCCGTCGGACGCCCCGGCGCCGCCGTTGTCGGCGGTCAGCGCGATCTTGCCGCTCGGTGCCACGACGACGTTGTACGGCCATTGTCCGGTCGGCAGGTCGAGTTTGCTGTAGGTCACCTTGTCGCCCGCGACATCGAGCAATGACACCTTGTGCGCATTGAATTTGGTCGCAAGCGCCCGCTTGCCATCGGGCGTGAAGACGGCCTGACTGACGATGTCACCCATGTCGATCGTGTCGATCAGCTTGACCTCGGTACCCTTTACCGACAGCACCGCGATCGACTTGTCGACCCGATTGGCGACCAGGGCGAGGTTGCCGGCAGGATTGAAGCTCAGCCCCGAAGGCTGCTTGCCGAGCATCAGAGTGTCCACGAGCTTGGGCGGCTTGGCCTTCAGATCGATGACGTAGAGCTTGTTGTCGGGACTCTGGACGAGCTTGTCCCCCTCCTGCTTGACGTCGACCGAGTTCGGCCACCAGCGCGATGGAGCTCGTCGGATCGATGGCGAGGTTGACCGGCGGGCCGACGATCGAGTTCTTGAGCGGCAAACTGGCGACGATCTTGGGCGCCTCGGGATCGGCAAGGTCGAGAATAACGATGGAATCCTTGCCGGGCAGCGAGAGGACAGGACTGCCCTTCTCGTCGAACCGGACCTTCTCGTCGATGCCCACGATGAGCAACGGATCGGCCAAGGCCTCGGCGGCGCCGATCGACAGAAGTATCGCAACTCCAATCACTCCGATGAGCGGCCGCTTGTTGTGCATCGTGTTTTCCTCCCGATCGCCGGGCAGAAGCCCAATTCTTGATCACAGAGTAACCCCTGGCTGTCCGTTCGCCTATCGGCTGAGTGTAGAATAGCGACCCAAACCCAGTAGCCACGGCGATTCCCGAGGAATCACAAGGCTCTCAAGGAATTGTGAGAGTTGAGGGGTTCCCCTCCAGGGTAGATGGGGCTGGACGGCGGGGGCACCATCCTGCTTCGCGCTGACGCGCTTCGCAGGATTTGCGCCATGGAACGTAGCGAAGCAGGATGCTCCGTGAGGTGAACATGGCGATCCCACCCCTCTATATCCTCGTCAGACTGTGGATCCGCAGGGGTCTCGAGACGGAATTCGAAGCCTACGAGCGCAAGGTAGCGCGCATCATGGGCCGCTACGGCGGCGTCATTGAACGTGCCATCCGGACGTCGAGAGCGTTGGACGACCGGTCAGACGAGCCTTTCGAAGTCCACGTGCTGAGGTTTCCGAGCCGGGACCTTTACGATGCGTACCGCGATGATGCAGAGCGTCATTCCTTGAGCGATGAACGCGCTCGCATCGTCACAAGCACCGATATTCTCGTTGGCATGCCGGGGCCGGCCTACGGCTCCTGAATTCGGGCTTGTGATGACGGTGGCGCCGCGGCCGTAGTGCCTGCAGATCCAGCAGACGCCTGCTAGGATGCGCCGTATCACGGGAGAATTCCAGGCCATGGTCAAGACGGTGCTCTACGCGGAGAAGCTCTACGACAACGACAAGGTCGAGCGCGAGGTATTCGGACCCGACGTGCGCGTGGTGTGGCGCAACGCCGCCGACCTGTCGCAGCTCGAGGAACGCGACTGCGCCGAGATCGACGGCCTGATGGTGATGCGGCACGCGGTAACCGCCGAACATTTCGCGAAGTTTCCCAGGCTCGCCTGCGTCGTGCGCATGGGCGTCGGCTACGACAAGATCGATCGCAAGGCGGCCGCCGCGCGCAACGTGATGGTCTGCAACGTGCCGGACTACGGCACCACCGAGGTGGCCGACCATGCGCTGGCCCTGGCCCTGTCGCTCCGCCGCGGCATTGCGCTCCACCTCGAGGCGCAGCGCCGGCCGCAGCCCGCGCCGTGGAGCTACGTGCGCGACCCGCTGCTGCGGCGCAACGGCGTTCAGACCTTCGGCATCGTCGGTCTCGGCCGCATCGGCACGGCGGCGGCGCTCCGGGCCAAGGCCTTCCAGTTCCGCGTCGTCGCCTACGACCCGTACATGCCGAACGGCACCGAGCTCGGCGTCGGAGTCGAGCGCGTGAACTCGCTCGAGGCGCTGATGGAGCAGACCCATACCTTGTCGATCCACGCGCCGCTGACGCCGGAGACGCGCGGCATGATCTCGCGCGCCATGCTGGAGCGCGTGCCCAGGGGAGGTGTTGTGGTCAGCACGGCGCGTGGGCCGATCTGCGATGTCGACGCGCTGGCCGACCTTTTGAAGCGCGGGCATCTGGCCGGCGTCGGGCTCGACGTCCTCCCGGTAGAGCCGCCGGTCGAACCCATCCCCGAGCTCCTGCGCGCCTACCGCGCGCGCGAGCCGTGGTGCGAGGGTCGCCTGATCATCACGCCGCACTCTGCCTTCTTCACGCCCGAGGCGTGGGACGACACCAGGCTCAAGGCGGCGGAAACCATGCGCGCGGCGCTGGTCGGACCGCGGCCGCAGAACGTCATCACGCCGGAGATGTTCTGATACCAGAAGACGAAGGTCGGGTTGGTTCCGTCAATTCACGTATCACCGGCAATTCTCGCGGGTCGGGCGCCACTCCGACTGGCCATGTTTTGCTACCTACGCACCGTGAGGTCATGGCCGCTGCTGACGGATTTCCGCTCTTGGGTTTTTCCCTCCCCTTCGGCTCCCGTGCGTAAAGCTGCGTGTCTGCGTTCCACGCCGCCGCGAGGCCTGTGTTTTACCCTCAAATCGAGGGCGCAAATGTGGAAAACACGGCCAGGGGCATCTGGCGTTCGAACAACTCCGGCGTATCCGAGATCTCGAACTCCTGGCCCTTGTTCAATCGCAGTTCGGCAGGATTGTCGATCAACCGGCCGGCCAGGCGCGGGACCGCCACGCAGACGCTGTCACCGCCGTGCCGGCGCCGAAATGCCACGACATGATCGGGACCATCGATCGGCTCGTAGCTTCCCAAGGCAAAGAGGTCGGGCCTGGCGCGCCGCAGCGCCAGGAGCCGATGCACGAGAATTTGCTTGATCCGCCCGTCGCGCCACGACGCGAGCGCCGTCCCAAGCGACGTCGCGGCGAGGGCCTGTTTGCGGGCGGCGAAGTCGACCGGCCGGCGATTGTCGGGGTCGACCAGGCTGAAATCCCAGAACTCGGTGCCCTGGTAAAGATCGGGAACGCCCGGAACCGTGAGTTTGAGCGCGGCTTGAGCAAGTCCGTTCACGGCGCCGGTGGCGGCGATCTTTTGAGTGAAAGCGAAGATGTCGGTCAACAGGTCCAGGTGTCGGCCGTCCGAGACCAGGTCCAGCACAAGATCGCGCGCCGCCGCTTCGTACGCCGCGTTCGGCTGCGACCAGTCGCTGCGAAGTTTGGCCTCGCGCAGCGCTTTCTCCTGCCAGCCGATCAGCCGCTTTGCGAAGTCCGCGCGGCCTGACCGATCGTCGAGCTCGAGATCGAGCGGCCAGGCGCCCACGATGGTTTGAAGCAGCATGGCCTCATCGCCGGGATCCAGCGCGCCCGGGATGCGGCCGATCCAGTCGTTCAGGTGGCGCGCCCACTCGCCAGGCCTTTCACTCAACACGGCAAGCCGCGCCCGCACGTCTTCTCCGCGTTTGTGGTCGTGCGTCGCCGTCGCCAGCATCGCGTGCGGCGCGTTCTTCAGGCGCGCCTGCATGAGGGCGTGGAAATCGGCGGGCGTGCTGCCGAAACGGTGCGGATCGAAGCCCACATCGTTGCGCGAAAGCAGACGGCCATAGCGATAGAAGGCAGTGTCCTCCACGGACTTCGCCGCGATCGGCGCGCTCAACTGCTGGAAACGGCGCAAGGGCTCGGGCGAAAGCGCCGGATCGCTGAACCACCGGCGCAAGAGGTCGAGCACCCAACGGTCGCCGGGGAGGGCTGTCTTCCTGGCGCCGACCAGAGCCATGGCGAGGAATGCCTCGTCCGCTTCCGGTCTTTCGGCCGCCGTGGCGTAGGTCCGGTAGACGGGGAAGTGTGCCAGCAGTTCGGTCAAGGCGCGCCTCAGAGCAGGCCGGCTCAGCTCTTCGGTCGGCGACAGCCGGGCGAACGAGCCGACGCACGCTTCGAACTGGGCGCCGAAGCTGCGGGCGAGACTCTCGCGCCGCGCCGCCTGCTCCTCGCGGGCGAAATCGGCCGGACGGCCGCTGATGGCGGCCCAGCTTTCGGCCATCGCGGCGGCTGCGCCGGGATCGTGCTGCAGTGCGCTGACCTGGTCCATGAAGTCGTAACCGGTCGTGCCCGCGCACTGCCAGGCCTCCGGCAGCGTCTCGCCGGCCAGCAGGATCTTCTCGACGATCAGATAGGCCGTGCCGATCCGCAGGCGCAGCTTGCGGCAATAGCCGGCCGGATCGGCGAGGCCGTCCACGTGATCGACGCGCAGCCCGTCGATCAGTCCCTCGGCGAGAAGCCGGAAGGGCAGCGCATGCACGCGCTCGAACGTCTCGTCGTCCTCCATGCGCAGGCAGACGAGATCGTTGATGTCGAAGAAGCGGCGCCAATTGATGCGATCGTTCGCCGTGCGCCACCAGCCCAGGCGATAGGCGCCGGGCCTGGGCAGGCCGAGCCCGTCGATTTCCCCGGCGGCCTGCGCCTCGCCAAGCGGTCGCGTCAGCCATGGCAGGAAGACCTTGTGGTCCGCCTCCCAGTCGATATCGAACGACCGCGCATGGCGGCTGGAGCGGCCGTGCGTCAGCACATCCATCCACCAGTCGTTCTCCGGCGAGGCCGCCATGTGGTTTGGCACGATGTCCACAATCAGGCCCATGTCGTGTCGTTTCAAAGTCTCGACAAGCGAGCGAAATCCGTCCTCACCGCCCAGTTCCGGATTGATCCGCGTCGCATCGACGACGTCGTAGCCATGGAGCGAGCCCTTCCGCGCCGTCGCGATCGGCGAGGCGTAGAGGTGGCTCACGCCAAGCCGGACGAAGTACGGCACCAAAGCCGCGGCGTCGGCAAAGGTGAAGCCTTTGTGGAACTGCAGGCGCTGGGTTGCGCGCGGCGTCACGACCGCCCCTTGCGTATCAACCCCATCCGCCGCTCGGCCGCAGGCTGGTCGAGCAATTCGCCGGCAGGAAGGTCGAAGCGATGCCGCCAGTTCGGATGCTCGTCGAGCGTGCCGGGGACGTTGGGCTGGTCGGGCGTGCCGACGATATCCTCCAGCGGGATCAGCGTCAGGGGCGTTGGCGTCTCGGCGACGAAGGCGACTGCCGCGTCGACGGCGGGTGCGGCATTGTCGGCTTCAGGCGGCGATCCGGTCGCCACCCCGGCAACGACGAACGCATCCCACAGGGCGCCGCGGTTGGAGGTCTTGTCCTGCCACCAGCCGGCGACGGTCGGCAGGTCGTGCGTCGTGGTCATGGCGACGGCGTCGTCGCGCCACCTGCCGGGCGGCAGGTAACCGGCGCCATGCCGCTGAAACCACAGCACGTCCATCCCCGCGATGCCGGCCTTCCGGCAGCGGCGGCGGAATTCCGGAGGCACGGTGCCGAGGTCCTCGCCGATCACGATGGCACGGTGACGCTGCAACTCGAGGGCTAGCAGGCGCAACAGATCGTCGACCGGATAGGAAACGTAGGCGCCCTGAGAAGCGTCGGCACCGTCGGGAATGAGCCACAGGCGGGTCAATCCCATCGCGTGGTCGATGCGCACGCCACCGGCATGGCGCAACGCCGCGCGCAGGGTGGCGATGAACGGCTCGAAGCCGCCGGCCACAAGGCCGGCCGGCGAGAAAGTCGTCAGCCCCCAGTCCTGCCCTTTCGGATTGAAGGCGTCGGGCGGCGCACCGATCTTCAGGGTGCCCAGAAAGTCCTGAGGCCGGGTTGCCGCTTCGCTTCCGCCGCGATCGATGCCGACGGCCAGGTCGGAGATGAGCCCTATCTTCATGCCGGCCGCGCGGGCGCGTTGCTGCGCCGATGCAAAAGCGCGCGCGGCAAGCCATTGCAGGAACAGATGATAGCGTTCCGGCTCGCCGCTCTGTGCCGCCTCGAAGCGCGCATGGGCGACGAGGCGCTCGCCGCCTTCGACCACGAAGCGATCGAAGTCGGCAATCAGCTTTGGATCGTCGAAGTCGTCGAACAGACGGCGCAGCACGGCGTACTTCGCCCGTGAAGCCGTAGGCCAGTCGATCAGGCCGATCGTACTGTCTTGTGTGACTCGGATCTTCTCCTTGCCGAAGACCGCGGCGGGGTCCGCCAGCAGGGGATTGAGGAACAAACGACTCGATGGCGAATAAGGACCGTAGCGTTCCGGCGACGACGGAAAGAGCGCGTGGGTCGGACTGAAGGTGACGGCATCGGCGCCGCGGCGGGCCGCTGCCTCGGCCAAGAGCGCCACCGCGCCGCTGTCGCCAATTCCGCTGTCGCCGGCGCGCCGCAGCGAATAGATCTGGACCATCAGGCCCCATAACTTGCGGTCGGGTGCGATGTCGTCGACCGTCACGCAACGCTTCGGCGCGACGGCCAAGGTCAGCTCCCGCTCGGCATAGTGCAGCCGGTGGTATCCCGGGATGCGGATCGCCGGCAGTGTGACGGTATCGGCTGTGACACGCAGTTTCACCGACGTGCGGGTGCCGTCCTCAAGCACCAGCTCGGCGTTTGCGGGACGCTCCGGCCCGGGAAGAGCAGTCGACGCGCCCACGGTCGCCGTCAACAGGGGGCGGTTCGTTCGGTCGATTTCCAGCCGGTGCCTGCTGTCGGCAAGGTCGGCCGGCGTCTGGCACGGCAATCCCAGTCCCTTCAGCACGCCGACCAGCGAGGGAATGGAGACTTGATGGGCGTCGCCCACGACGTCGATCCAGTCGACAGCGATGCCGGCGCGCCGCGCGAGGCTGCGGACCGCCTCGTCGTTCATGCGGGAGCGTCGAGGAAGGCGAGGGTGCTGAAACCGGTCAGTATGCCGGGCACGACCGGGCCGCCGGTGGCGAGGATCGGCATGCCGGCCGGCAGCGCGACCTCGCACACGTCGCGGCCGAGGTTGGTCAGTATCGTCAGAGTCGCGCCGTCGCCCATGCGCCAGCTTGCCTTCACTGCGGCCGGGCCGATTGCCTTGGCCTCGATCGACCGGGCGCCGGCCAGACGCGGCACGATCAGCGTGTGCCGCAGTTGCAGCAGCTTGCGATGGAACTCCTCCTTTTCCGGCGTGGGTTTGAAACGGCTGTTGGTGAAGGTTTCCGCCGCGTTTGGATCGGGGATGTCCTTGCCGTCGAAGCTCTTGAAATCCCCGAACTCGCGCCGCCGCCCGTCTCGCACCGCTGTTGCCAGTTCGCCGGTATAGTCGGTGAAGAACTGGAACGGTGTGCGGCTCGCATCCTCCTCGCCCATGAACAGCAGCGGAATCGCCGGGCTGAGAAGCTGCAGCGCCGTCGCGGCGCGCAGCGCCTGCGGATCGGCCAGGGTCGTCAGACGATCGCCGAGGGGGCGATTGCCGATCTGGTCGTGATTCTGCAGGAAAAGCACGAAGGACGTGGGCGCGAGATCGCCGCTCGGCGTGCCGCGGGCGGCGCCCTTGCGGTAGGGCGACGCCTCACCTTGATAGACGAAGCCCGACGACAGGCATCGCGCCAGCTTGTCGGCGGCGTGCGCGGCGTAGTCGCTGTAGTAACCGTCGTGCTCGCCGGTCAGCAGGACGTGCAGCACGTGGTGTGCGTCGTCGTTCCATTGCGCGTCGTAGCCATGTCGCAGGTGATCGGCGGCATTGTGGTCGTTTTCCAGCACGAGGTGGATCTGGCGGTCGCGCCCCAGGGCGCCGCGCACGGTAGAGGCCAGTTCGCCCAGGAACGTGTCGTCGGCGATCGCGTGGACGGCATCGAGGCGAAGCCCGTCGAAGCGATACTCTTTCAGCCAGTAGATCGCATTCTCGACGAAGAACTGGCGCACCTGGGGCTGGCGGAAATCGAGGGCGGCGCCCCAGGGTGTCTGGATATCGTCGCGAAAGAAGTGCGGCGCGTAGAGGCCGAGATAGTTTCCCTCGGGGCCGAAGTGATTGTAGACGACGTCGAGGAAGATCATCAGGCCGTGTTCGTGGGCTTCGTCGACCAGCGTACGCAGGTCGTCCGGCGCGCCATAGGCCCGATCGGGCGCGTACGGCAGCACACCGTCATAGCCCCAATTGTGCTTGCCGAAGAATTCGGCGATCGGCATCAGCTCGATTGCGGTGACACCGAGGTCGACAAGACGATTGAGCTCGCCGCGCAGGCCGGCAAAGCCTCCGAAGCTGCCGGTATGGAGTTCGTACAGCACCGTCTCGTGCCATGGCCGGCCGCGCCAGTTGGCCTGCCGCCACTCGAAGGCCGTGGGATCGACCACAAGGCTGGGGCCGTGCACATCGTCGGCCTGGGCGCGCGAGGCGGGATCCGGGACTTTTTCGCCGGAGCCCAGCTTGTAGAAATAGGCATCGCCCGGCGTGCAGTCGATTTCGGCCTCGAACCACCCATCGGCTTGCGGTGCCATGGCAAACAGCGCGCCGCCGTTCAGCTCGATCTCGACTTTCTTCTGCGCCGGCGCCCACAGGCGAAAGCGCGCCCGGTTGCCGCCGAGATAGGTCGCGCCGAATGTATTCACGACGCGGCCTTGATCGTGCTTTCGGTCAGGACAACGCTGTGCGCCTTGACCGGGACCTCGCCCTCGATGTCACGCTCCGCCGCATCGGGGCTGGCCGAGTCGAACAAAAGGCGCATCGGCAGATGGGGCTCGAGCAGCTTGAACCGGTGGTCGTCATCGGTGGAGTTGAAGAACGTTGTCAGAATGGTCACCGAGCCGTCTTCTTGCCTGGCGGCGCGACGCAGGGCCAGCAGGCGTCCATGCGCATTGTTCCAGTCGTCCGGCGACAGCGTAAGGCCACGCTCGTCGAACCAGGTGATGTCGAGCAGACCCGGCGATGGCTCGTCCTTGCCGTGCAGGAAACGGATGCTGCGAAGGATCGGGTGACGGTGACGCAGGGCCGCAAGCCGCGCGACGAATGCGGCAAGGCCCTGGGCGTCCGGCGTCCCGGCCTTGCTCCAGTCGAGCCACGACGTCTCGTTGTCCTGGCAATAAGCGTTGTTGTTGCCCTCCTGTGTGCGGCCGAATTCGTCGCCGCTCAGCAGCATGGGCGTGCCCTGAGCGGTGAACACCGTCGCCAGCATCGCGCGCTGGATGTTGCGGCGTTTATCGAGAATGGCCGGATCCCCGGTAGGACCTTCGACGCCCCAGTTCGACGAATGATTGTCGGACGTGCCGTCGTTGTTGTCCTCGCCGTTGGCCTCATTGTGTTTTTCGGCGTAGCTCACCGTGTCGGCCAGGGTGAAGCCGTCGTGGCAGGCCGCGAAATTGACGGAGGCCCAGGGCCGCCGGCCGCGATGGTCGAACAGGTCGGAAGAGCCTGCCAGGCGGGCAGCGAAGTCGGAGCGCGTGCTGTCGTCGGCCCGCCAGAAGCGGCGGACGCCATCGCGGAAGCGGTCGTTCCATTCCGCCCACCCGGGCGGATGCTGGCCGAGCTGATAGCCGCCGGGACCGGGATCCCACGGCTCGGAGATCAGCTTCACTCTCGACAGGACGGGATCCTGCCGCACGGCATCGAAGAAGCCCGAGCCGGGATCGAAGCCGTTGCCCTCGCGACCGAGAGTGACGCCGAGATCAAAGCGGAAGCCGTCGACGTGGAATTCCTCGACCCAGTAGCGCAGCGAATCCATCACCATCTGCAGCACGCGCGGATGGGACAGATTGAGCGTATTGCCCGTGCCGGTGTCGTTGATGTAGTGGCGTGGATTGTCGGGGACGAGACGGTAGTAACTCGCATTGTCGAGGCCGCGGAACGACAGGGTCGGTCCCAGTTCGCTGCCCTCGGCGGTATGGTTGTAGACGACATCGAGGAGCACCTCGATGCCTGCCGCATGCAGGCGGCGCACGGCGACTTTCATCTCGTCGGACGTGCCGTCGGACAAATAGCGCTGCTCGATCGCGAAGAAGCCCAGCGTATTGTAGCCCCAGTAGTTGCGCAGGCCCTTTTCGAGCAGGTGGCGGTCCTGGACGAAGGCGTGGATCGGCATCAGCTCGACCGCGGTGACACCAAGCCGGCGCAGGTGATCGATGATTTCGGGATCGGCAAGGGCGGCGAAGGTGCCGCGCTCGCGCGGCCGCACATCCGGATGCAGGATGCTGAGGCCCCTCACGTGAGCCTCGTAGATGACGGTGTCCGACCAGGGCACGTTGGGCGGCCGGTCGTCTGCCCAGTTGAAGGTGTCGCTGGTGACGACGGCCTTCAGCATGCCCGGTGCGCTGTCGCGGCGGTCGAGTGAAAGATCGCCGCGCCGGGAGTTCAGCCGATAGCCGAACATCGCGTCCGAGGCGCGCAGCTCGCCCGCCGTGGCGCGCGCGTAGGGATCGAGCAGCAGCTTGTGATGGTTGAAGCGGTGCCCGCGCGGCGGGTCGTAGGGCCCGTGGGCTCGATAGCCATAGACCAGCCCTGCGCGGCCGCCCGGCAGGTAGCCGTGCCAGATCTCGTCGGTCTGTTCGGGAAGGGTGAGGCGAGCCACTTCCCGGCGGCCCGCCGGGTCGAACAGGCACAGGTCGATGCGCGTGGCGTTGGCCGAGAATACGGCGAAGTTCGTCCCCAGTCCGTCCCAGGTCGCGCCCAGGGGATAGGGCGCGCCAGGTGCCAGGCGGTCCGGATAGGTCTTCATCGGTCAGTGATCGGCACGCAGCACGATGGTGGCGAGCGGAGGCAGGGTGAGCTCGATCGACTGTTGTTCGCCGTGTGCCGGCTCCTTCGTGGTCTGCACGGCGCCCTGATTGCCGATGTTGCTGCCGCCGTAGAAGTGCGAGTTGGTGTTGGCGATCTCGCGCCATGCGCCGGCCTGCGGGACGCCGATGCGGTAGCGATGGCGGGGCGTCGGTGTCATGTTGCAGATGACGAGGACGGGGGGGCGATTGTTCCCGCCGGTGCGCAGATAGCAGAAGACAGAGTTGGCGCGATCGTCGCCGATGATCCAGCGAAAACCGGTGCCCGCGGCGTCGCCCGCGTGCAATGCGGGCTCGGACGCGTAGAGCCGATTGAGATCGCGCACCAGCCGTTGCACACCGGCATGGGCGGGATCACCCAGCAGGTGCCAGTCGATCTGACCGTCATGGTTCCACTCGCGCTCCTGCGCGATCTCGCAGCCCATGAACAGCAGCTTCTTGCCCGGATGCGTCCACATGAAGCCGAGATAGGCGCGCAGGTTGGCGAATTTCTGCCAGCGGTCGCCGGGCATCTTGGCGAGCAGCGAACCTTTGCCGTGCACGACTTCATCGTGGGAGATCGGCAGGATGAACCGTTCCGAGAAGGCGTAGAGCAGGCCGAAGGTAATGTCGTCATGGTGCCAGGCGCGGTGGATCGGATCGCGCTCGATGTAGCGCAGCGTGTCGTGCATCCAGCCCATGTTCCATTTGTAGGAAAAGCCCAGGCCGCGGTCGGAGACCGGCTGCGTCACCCCCGGCCAGGCTGTCGAATTCCTCGGCGATCACCATGGCGCCGGGGCAACGCTCGGCCACGACGGCATTCAGGTGACGCAGAAAGTCGACGGCCTCGAGATGCTCGCGGCCGCCATGGACATTGGGCACCCAGTCGTTGGCCGGCCGGCTGTAGTCGCGATAGAGCATGGAGGCCACGGCATCGACGCGCAGCCCGTCGACATGGAAATGCTCGAGCCAGTGCAATGCGCTTGCGATCAGGAAGCCCTGCACCTCGCGCCGGCCAAAATTGTAGATGAAGGTGTTCCAGTCGCGATGGAAACCCTCGCGCGGATCGAGATGCTCGTACAGCGCCGTGCCGTCGAAACGGGCGAGGCCGTGGCTGTCGGTCGGGAAATGGGCCGGAACCCAATCGAGGATCAGGCCGACTTCCGCGCGGTGCAGGCGGTCGACGAAGCGCGCGAAGCCGTCCGGCGAGCCGAATCGACTGGTCGGCGCGAAGAGTCCCAGTGGCTGGTAGCCCCAGGAGCCACCGAACGGATGCTCGGTGATCGGCAACAGCTCGAGATGAGTGAAGCCCATGTCCACGAGGTACGGAATGAGCTTTTCGCCGGCGCTGTCCCACGAGACGTGGCCGTCCGCGGTCATCCAGGAGGCCAGATGCACCTCATAGATCGCGATCGGGGCGTCCGGCGCCTGTCGACTGGTGCGGTTGGCCATCCACTCGGCGTCGCTCCACAGCGGCGGCTCGGCCGAGGAGACGACGGATGCGGTATGGGGCGGCAGTTCGGCCTGCTGTGCCAGCGGGTCGGACTTCTGCGGAAGCCGTTCGCCGTTGTGACCGACGATATCGAACTTGTATCGCGCGCCGGTGCCCAGGCGCGGCACGAACAGCTCCCAGACGCCCGACGGATAGCGCAGCCGCATGGGATGGCGCCGCGCGTCCCAGGCGTTGAAGTCGCCGACGACGGCGACGCGGCTGGCATTGGGCGCCCAGACGGCGAAGCGCACGCCGGGGACGCCATCGGCCGTGACCGGATTGGCGCCGAGCGCGTGCGCCATCTCGAAATGGCGCCCCTCGTTGAAGAGATGCAAGTCGAGTTCGCCCAGCTGCGGCGGGAAGGAATAGGGATCCTCCGTCTCCTGCTCGGCGCCGGGCCAGGTGATCTTGAGCAAGTACGGCGCGCGGTCACTGACCGGCCCCTCGAACAAGCCTTCGGGCGCTCCGGCAGAGAGCATGCCGATACGCGCGCGGTCCCCGCGGCGCAGAACCTCGACCGCCTGGGCGCCGGGCAGGAAGACGCGCACGACGCGGCCGCCCGGCGAATCGTGCGGACCAAGGACGCTGAAAGGATCGCCGTGCCGCGCATAGGCCAGCGCGTCGGCCTCTTCGCGGACGAGGGTCCTGCGTGCGACGGATTGTGGCGTCATGCGGACCCTCCCTTCGAGACGATGCGGGTGACAAGACGGTGCAGGCCCTGCAGCGGGATCGACAGCCAGTTCGGGCGGTTCTGCGCCTCGTAAATCACTTCGTAGGCGGCCTTTTCGATCAGGAAGAACTCGAGCAGCCGTTCGTTCCTGAGGTCCTTCAGATTGCCGATGCCGTTCTGATAGGCATCGAGAAACGCCTTGCTGGCACCATCGCGCAGCCGCGAAACGAAGCGCTCGCGCGTCGCCTCGGGGAGGGTGGCGCTGGCCAGCGTCTTGGGATCGAGCGTGGTGGCAACGGCGTAGTCGAGCGAGCGCAGCAGACCCGCGACGTCGCGCAACGGGCTGGCCTTCGCACGCCGTTCGGCCAGCGGCCGTCCCGGCTCGCCCTCGAAGTCGATGATGTAGGCATCGCCCGACGCGACCAGCACCTGCCCGAGATGGAAGTCGCCGTGTATGCGCGTCATCAGGGTGCCGACGCCGGCGGCCCGCACGGACTTCATCGTGTCGAACAGCGTCGGACGCTCGGCGAGCAGCTTCTCGGCGAGCGTGTCGTCGCCATCATTGGTCCGGACGCGTTTGGCGATCAGGTCGAAGGCCTGCGCGAGAAGCTCCTGCGCGCGCGCGTGCCAGCGCGCCACATCGGCATCTCCGGCGATCTCGGGCGTGAACGCCTCCTCGTCGGTCGGGCGCGCGAGCACGACGTGCATCGCGGCGAGCTGGCGGCCGATCGTCGCCGCGAAGTCCCTGTAGTCCTCGGCATCGTCGGCGCGCGATTGGGCCGCCGCCTCGTGGATGCCGAGATGGTCGAGGGCGCGCTTGAACTGATTGAGCGTCCAGGTCCACGCATCGCCCTGGTTGCGGATGAAGCTTTGCGCCACCGCCAGCGAGTGCTTCTGGCCCTGGCCGTCGATGCGGATCACCTCACCGAGCAGCAGCGGTGAATTGGCGTAACCATGCGCGGTCAGATAGCGGCCCATTTCGGCCTCGGGATGATCACCCGCCGTCACCTTTCGGAAGATCTTCAGCATGATCGCGTCGTCGACGATCAGGGAGCTGTTCGACTGCTCGGCCGTCAGCCACATCACCGGCGCGTCCGGCTTGCGGCGCAGCGATTCCTCCATGCCGGGGGTCGGCTTGAACAGGATATGGCCGTCCGGCGTGTCGATGGAGGCGGCATCGGCCAGCAGCTTCGTCACCTGCTGCGCGAAGCCGGGAAGGGCGAAGGCGTCGGTCAGCAGGCCGACACGACGGCCGCGGCGCACGCGTGCGAGGGCCAGTTGGCTGGGCAGCGCGGCCGAGCTCTCGTCTTCCCACACGGTCGTGAGCGGCAGCAGCCAGCGGCTGGTCGTGTTGGCGCTCGTCGCTTCCACTTCCGCCAGCAGCATCTCGCGATCGCCATCCGGCAGACGGGCCGTGTAGGTGAGGCGTGCGTGGTCGAGCTTGTCGTCCTTGGCCGAGAACCAGCGGCGCTTGGCGAGATAGGCAGGCAGCGTGTCGCGGTTGAGAAGCGGATCGGCGGAGGCCCTGAGACCTTCGTCGAGCTTGCCGCGCAGCACGAGCGTCGCGAAGTCGGGCATCGGTTCGGGGGCCGGTGTGTGCCAGTCGGGCGCGTTGCTCTCCTTGGCAAGGATGAACCAATAGAAGCCGAACGGCGGCAGGGTGAGCAGGTAGGTGAGCTGGCCGACCGGCGGGAACAGCGAGCCGCCGTTCAACTCGATCGGCACTCGTCCCGCGAACTCCGAAAGGTCGAGTTCCACCGCCTGCGGCGTGCGCGAGACGTTGGCAACGCACAACAATGCCTCACCCTCGTGTTCACGCAGATAGGCCAGCACCTTGCGGTTCTTCGGGTACAGGAACCGCAGCGTCCCCCGGCCGAAGGCTGCGTGGGTGCGGCGGACCGACAGCATGCGTCGCATCCAGTGCAGCAGCGAATAGGGATCGCGCGACGCGGCCTCGACGTTCACCGTCTCGTAACCGTAGAGCGGATCCATGATCGTGGGCAGCGCCAGGGCGTTGAAGTCGGCGCGCGAGAAGCCGCCGTTGCGGTCGGGCGTCCACTGCATCGGCGTGCGAACGCCGTCGCGGTCGCCCAGGCGGATATTGTCGCCCATGCCGATCTCGTCGCCGTAGTAGATGACGGGCGTGCCGGGCATCGACAGCAGCAGGCAGTTCAGCAGTTCGATGCGGCGGCGATCGTGCTCGAGCAGCGGGGCGAGGCGGCGGCGGATGCCGAGATTGATGCGGGCGCGCCGATCGGTGGCGTAGGTCTGCCAGAGATAGTCGCGCTCGGAGTTGGTCACCATCTCCAGCGTGAGCTCGTCGTGATTGCGCAGGAAGATCGCCCATTGGCAGGCTTCGGGAATCTGCGGCGTCTGGCGCATGATGTCGGTGATCGGGAAGCGGTCCTCGCGGGCCAGCGCCATGTACATGCGCGGCATCAGCGGGAAGTGGAAAGCCATGTGGCATTCGTCGCCGTCGCCGAAATAGTCCTTGGTGTCCTCGGGCCACTGGTTGGCCTCCGCCAGCAGCATGCGATCGGGATAGGACTTGTCGAGTTCCGCGCGAATCCGCTTCAGGATGGCGTGCGTCTCGGGCAGGTTCTCGTTGTTCGTGCCCTCGCGCTCCACGAGATAGGGCACGGCGTCGAGCCGCAGCCCGTCGATGCCGAGGTCGAGCCAGAAGCGCATGACCTGCAGCACCGCCTCCAGCACCCTGGGATTGTCGAAATTGAGGTCGGGCTGGTGCGAGTAGAAGCGGTGCCAGTAGAAAGCGTTGGCCACCGGATCCCATGTCCAGTTCGAACGCTCGGTGTCGACGAAGATGATGCGCGTGCCCTGGTATTTCTGGTCGGTATCCGACCAGACATAGAAGTCCCGCATCGCCGAGCCGGGCTTGGCCTGCCGCGCGCGCTGGAACCAGGGATGCTGATCGGAGGTGTGGTTGATGACCAGCTCGGTGATGACCCGCAGGCCGCGCTTGTGGGCGGCAGCGATGAAGCGCTTCACGTCGGCCAGCCGGCCGTATTCGGGATGGACCGAGCGGTAGTCGCTGATGTCGTAGCCGTCGTCGAGCCGGGGCGAGGGATAAAAGGGCAGCAGCCAGAGGGTGTTGACGCCAAGGTCGGCGATGTAGTCGAGCTTCGAGATCAGGCCGGGAAAATCGCCGATGCCGTCGTTGTTCGAATCGAAGAACGACTTCACATGCAACTGGTAGATGATGGCGTCCTTGTACCAGTGCAGCGGGACTTGACCCTCGACGATGCGGGCTGCGAATTCGGGCGTGGGAGCGTTCATGGCGCCCTCCACAGGCGCCACAGCCTGAAGGGCGTCGCGCCGGGATCGAGCCGCAGCCACTGGCGTTTGCCGTTCAGGGTGAAGCGCTGGCCGTTCATCAGATCCTCGACCTCGAGCGCGCCGTGGTCCGGCAGGCCCCAGTGCCAGAGCGGGATCTCGTAGCTCGTCTCCTGCGGGTGGTGCGGATCGAGCGTCACAAGCGCGAAAATCATGTCGTCGTGGCCGGGTGCGGTCTTGCCGTAGGCGATGACCTGGTCGTTGCTCGAATTGTAGAAGGCAACGCCGTGATGGGACTGCAGCGCCGGGTGCGCCCTGCGAATGCGATTGAGGGCGGAAATCTCGGCCACGATGTTGCCTGCCGCACCGAAGTCGCGGACGCGGATCTCGTACTTCTCCGAGTCGAGATATTCCTCGCGGTCGGGAAGTGCCGCGGCTTCGCAGATCTCGAAGCCGGAATAGATTCCCCACAGTCCGGAGAGGGTGGCGGCCAGCACCGCGCGGATGACGAAGCCGGCGCGGCCCGAGCCCTGCAGGTAGACCGGGTTGATGTCCGGCGTGTTGACGAAGAAGTTCGGCCGGAAGAAGTCGGCGACATCGGTGGTGGTGAGTTCGGTCAGGTAGTCGGTGAGCTCCTGCCTGGTGTTGCGCCAGGTGAAGTAGCTGTAGGACTGCGAGAAGCCGACCTTGGCCAGGCGATACATCATCTTTGGCCGGGTGAAGGCCTCGGACAGGAACATCGCGTCGGGATAGCGGCCGCGCACATCGGCGATCATCCATTGCCAGAAGGGCAGCGGCTTGGTGTGCGGGTTGTCGACCCGGAAGATGCGCACACCCTCGTCGGCCCAGAACAGCACGATGTCGCGCAGCGCCATCCACAGGTCGGGGATCGCGCCCTCGGCGTAGAAGTCGACGTTGACGATGTCTTCGTACTTCTTGGGCGGGTTCTCGGCGTATTTGATCGTGCCGTCGGGCCGGTGCCGGAACCAGTCCGGATGCCTCTTCAGCCAGGGATGATCGGGCGAGCACTGGATGGCGAAGTCGATCGCGATCTCCATGCCGTGGTCGCGGGCGGCGGCGACCAGTCGGCGGAAATCCTCGAATGTGCCGAGTTCCGGATGAAGCGCGTCATGGCCGCCATCGGCGCCGCCGATCGCGTAGGCGCTGCCGACATCTTCGGGCGATGGCGTCAGCGTGTTGTTGCGGCCCTTGCGGTTCGTCTTGCCGATCGGGTGGATCGGCGGGAAGTAGAGCACGTCGAAACCCATGTCGCGCACACGCGGCAAGGTGCCGATCACGTCGTTGAAGGTGCCGTGTCGGCGAGGATCGCCGGTGATGGATCGCGGAAACAGCTCGTACCAGCTGGCGAATCCCGCTTCCGTGCGCTCGACATCGAGCAGCAGCGCGGGTTCGTGGCGCACGCCGAAGGAGCGATGCGCTCCCCTGGCTTCGAGCTCTTTTTCCTCGGTTTCCTCGACCGAAAAATCGATGCCTGCATCCTTCTTCAGCCTCAGCGCACGGCGTACCGTGGCGAGGTCGTCAACGGAGGCTTCGACGGTGTAGGTCCAGCGCCCGATCCGATCGGGGGTGATAGTCGTCCGCCATCGGTCGTTGCCGATCGACGTCATGGGCGTACGGCGCCAGTTTGTGGCGTCGATCGGGCGCCATTGGAGTTCGACCGTCAGCACATCATGGCCATCCATGAAAACATCCGCCTCGACCGTCACGGTCTGACCGACGATCCGCTTGGCGGCGAACGGACCGCCGTCGACGCGCGGCGTGATGTTGTCGATGACGATGCGCGGCGCTTGTGTCGCCTGCCGCAGCGCCATCTTGCGCTGGCGGACGGGATCGACGATCGGTGCTTCCGGCGTCGCGATTTCGACCTGAACATCGGCCGCAATGATCGAGATCATGGTCTTGTCGCCCCGTCGGATTCTGGTGATCTGGCTGCCTGGCCCGGTGACGCTGCGCAGCACATTGCCGGACGCCGAAAGTTCATCGACCAGGGAGTTGGCCTCGATGATGTCGGCGGCGAGGGGAGCCGCTTCGATCGACCCGGCGGCGATCGCGCCTTGCGGAGCGGCAAAACGCGGATCCATGCGGCGACGGGACAGGAATTCGAAACCCATCGGCACCAGCAGGCCGTCGCCCGTGGCGGCGGCCATCTTGAGGATGCACTTGCTCCGGGTCTCGCCCTGTTCGGCCTGCCGCTCGGCGAAAGGGGATTCGGCAGGAGCGATTACCGGCGCGATCCGGCGCAATGTCTCGTGTTCCTCGACGTACCAGGCCGCGCGGCCGTCCCACCACGGCGTGGATGCGAAGACGCCGTCGAAGCCCACCGCCTCCAGATCCGAAAGCCGGTGGCGCGCAATGCCGGGCGTCCAGGCCAGCAGGACCGCCGCTGACTCCGCGCGCCTGATGTCGGCGAGGACGGGCGGTGGTACCCGGTCGAGACCGATCAGGCGGAAGCCGCTGGCGCCGGCCTCGAGCAGGCGCAAGAGACGGCCGATCCAGAAGTCTGCCAGCGCGCGCGTGGCGTCGGGCCTGTCGAAGTCGAGGAGCACTGCGTGGCGGCTACCCGATTGCCACGGATCCACGACCTTGTCGTCGAAAGAGGAGGCCTGAACGGGCAGGGATGCGGCGAGCGGACTGCCGGCTGCCACGCGGTCCAGCACTACGTCGAGCAGCAGGGAAAGATCGTGCTCGCGACAGAGGGCAGCGACACGCGCCACCGACTCGTCGGCCGATGCCGTTTCTTCAAGGACGGCGGCGGCGCGGTCGGCGTCGCCCGCCAGGAAGAGATCGCCGCTTTCACCCGGCGCAAAGACTGGCGGTATGCAGAGGTGGTCGAAACCCAGCGCGCGCGCGCGGCGCAGATGTGGTGTCCACTTTGAGGGCGGACCCGCAATATGCGCCTCCAGGTAGTAGATTTTACGGGGGGCGCTGCGCTTGAGCGGAGTAGACCTGCTCTCCACTCGGGAATAAACGGCGGACGCGCCAGTACCTCGCCACTCCATGAGCACAAAAGCCGTGGGACACCAAATGGTTGCAATTTTCGACGTTCAAATTGTGCGCTGGGTATCGGGACGCAACCTTGTCCGGGCGTGGACATTAAAAAGTCATGGAGAAACTGGCGTTGCTTGAGAGAAAGAGGATCGTGCAAAGGGAAGTCCGTAGCCTGCGCGAGATGGCGGAAAGCCTGGCGGTCTTCGGCAAGAAGCCGGACCGGCTGCAGGAACGGCTCGGCGAGCGGCTCAGGCTTCAGCGACGGACCAATGAATTGGCCGTCGCCGGAAGCTTTCTGGAGCTGCTCGCGGCAGAATGACCGGCGGCCCTGGTTTCGCTGGAAGCGTCAAGGGCGAGACCGACGATTGCTGAGCATCCCGATGAAGTCGTTCAGCCGCATGCCAGCCCGGCCGCCGCGCAGGGACGCCGGGCGATTGACGTACGACAGGATGCCGTCGCGCCAGAGCGCGCGGGAATCGCCGATCGGCGCGCTGTCCGCGGAGGTGGCGCCGGCGACGATCCCGCGCCGCTCGAGATCGGCGAGGCGCGCAATGCCGGCCCCGTCCAAGCCGCCACCGGCATCGCTGAAGAAGATCGCAACGATACCCGAGGGAACCACATTGTCCGGCCGCCCTCCGGAAAGCGCGCCGTGCGACGCGGTCACGACAATCCGGCCCACGTCGTCAGGCTGCAGCATGCCGATGGAATTGGCGCAGATCAGAACCGGCTCGCCCGGAACGTCGTGCATGACGAAGCGCGCGCCCTCGGTGATTGAGGGTGGCGCGACCGTCGGCACGGGTGCCGCGCGCATCTGTTCGGCGCAGCTGCGGACGCTCTGGCCCGGCGCGCAGCCGAGCGCGCCGGCGGCGCGATTGACGTGGCTGACGATGCCATGCGCCAGCATATGGTCGCCGTCGCCGATGTGGCAGGTCCGTGCATCCGCGGTCGCTGCGGCGAGGCCGATCCGGTCGAGAAATTCCAGACCGACGATGCCGGCATTGTCCTTGCCGACGCCGGCGTCGTTCATGATCACGGCGCGCACCGGCCACCTGGCGGCGTTGAAGGCGTTATAGCGCCCGCCATAGGAGCCGGAGACGACGACCTGCGAGCGATGCTCGGCACGAATGTTCGAGCAACTGGGGACCGTCAGGATTTTTACCGTCTCGTCTGCAGCACTCATCGAGCTTCCTCCCGGACAGGACACCTGGATGCTAGTATCCATGCCTGCTGGCGGCTTGTCCGGGAATTGCGCAAGCAAGTAATGAGTGCCGCGATCCGACCAGCGGTGCGCACCGGGAGCTGGTCGATATTTTTGGCTCGCCTTGCGCGCCAGGGACGTGTCTTTCCCGGCGACATGCCCTGAAATTATGCAAGCAAGGTCGGCGCGCATGGCGATCAGACGGTCTCGTCGACGGGTGCTATGCGAAATTGTTGCAGCAGGTTTTTGAATTTCTCGTGATGCGTGCAGGCACTGCTTGCTCGGGTTACGGGTGAGCGCCACACTCGGGAACGCGCCGGGGAGGCGAGCCATGCCGCAGAGCCGAGTTTTCACTTTCACCGACCCCGATTCCTATCAGGAAGCAATCCGCGGCGGTCAGACGCAAATACTCACCCTGGGCCGAGGAAAGTTTCAAGCCGAGCTGGTGCACATCGATCTCGACCCGCTGTGGCTGCAGTGGGGCTCAGACAGCTTGCCGCGAATTGCCCGCACGACCCTCGATCCCGGAAGAACCATCGTGACGTTCCTGGCCGATGCAGAGCAGGGGGCGATGCAGATCGCCGGCACCGACATGGCAAACGACAACTTCGTCGCCTATGGCAGGGGGTCGACCAATATCGGGCGGACGGAGGGGCCCAGCCGCTGGTGCGCGATGTCGCTCGCGCATGCGGACCTTGCCGCGGCCGGAGAGGCGATTGCCGGCCAGGAGTTTACCGGCCCGTCGGATACCTGCTTCGCGCGGCGTCCGACGGAGCAGCTGGCGCATGTTCGAAGGCTTCACGCGCAGGCGGTCGGACTGGCCAGGACGGCGCCCGAGACGCTGGTAGCGCCCGCCGTTGCCAGGGCGCTGAAACAGGAGCTGACGCATGCGATGATCGCCCTGCTGTCGGCGGCGGACACTGCGGAGCGACGGTGGCTGCCCGGGCAGCATGCGCGAATCGTGAACCGGTTTCAGGAGTTCCTCGAGGCCCGGCCGAACGATGCCGTGTATCTCACCGAGATCTGCACGGCGATCGGTGTTTCCGAACGGACGCTGCGGACCTGCTGCCAGGAGGTTCTCGGCGTCGGCCCGGTGCGCTTTCTCTGGCTAAGGCGGATGCATCTGGCGCGGCAAGGGTTGCTGCATGCCAATGCGTCGACGGCAACCGTCACGGAGATCGCGACCATGCACGGGTTCTGGGAGCTCGGTCGCTTCTCGGTCGAATATCGAAACCTGTTCGGCGAATCGCCGTCGACATCGCTGCATCATGCGCGCCAGGGCTCGTGAATATATCGGGCTGAACGCGCTTTTTCCGATTTTGCATAGCCGAGTTCCGACGGCCTTCCATACTCGGCGCCGAATTCGCCTTGTCTGAAGGCGGGCGGCAGGGGGGCATGACAGGGTTCGGCAGCACAGCCTTCACTGGTCCCGACAGCTACCCCAGCAGCCTGATGGACGCGCAAATTCGCCTGGTCGTCACCGGCGGCGTCGAATTCAGCGGTCAGGTGTCGTGGCTCGACATGCGTTGCCTGCGCCTGTTCGTGATCGAGGAAAAGGCCCCGCGTGTCGCCTTCATCGCGCTGCCTCGTTCTTCCCTGTGCGTCTCCTTCCCGCTGGCCGACGGCTCGCCGCTGTTGTGGAACGGAGTTCGATTGAAGCGCGGCGATCTGGTGCTGCACGCACCTGGAGATCGCTTTCACCAGCGCACCACCGGTGCCACGCGGTGGGGTTTGATATCGGCCTCGCCCAACGAACTCAAGCGCTATGTCCGGACCCTGCTCGATGCCGAACTGTCGGTGCACAGCACCCGATTGCTGCGGCCGTCTGCGCGCAGCTCGGCCGATCTGCTGCGCCTGCAGTCGCAGGCCGGTCGACTGGCACGCACGAGGCCCGGCCTGTTGGCGCGCAAGGAAGTCCGCCGGGCGCTCGAAGAGGAGTTGATCCACGCGCTTGTCACGGCATTGAGCGCCGGGAAGCCGGCGATTCGTACGGGCACATGGCAGCGACGCGCCGACATCATGGCGCGTTTCGAAGACGCTTTGACGACGCACGACCGTGCGATGCCGCTGCCGTCCCTGTCCGCCGCGGTCGGTACACCGGCGCGAACGTTACGCTCCTATTGCACATCGTTCCTCGGTTGCAGCCCGATCGAATATGCAAGGCTGCGCCGCCTCAACCTGGCGCATTCGACCCTGCTCCGGACCGATCAAGAAGCGACCAGCGTGGCCGAGGTCGCGCGCTTGCACGGTTTTTCGGAGCCCGGCCGCTTTGCCGGTGCCTATCGCAGACTGTTCGGCGAGCCCCCGCTCGCCGCCTTGCGCCGGCGTCCACCGTGACTTCGCCGAATTTGCATAGTGCGGCCGCTGCCTTCGGCAGATGGTGCTCCCGGCTCGGCAGCAGTTCGCTCCGGGCTTCTCAGCGAAGGGGCAGACGATGAGTGCAATCGGCGAGGAAAGGCGACAATCATTCCTGGCGAAGCTGCTGGCTTCGACTTTTGCAATTGGACTGCTGGCAGCGACGCCCGCGGTCGCACAGACGCCACCGAAGCAACCGAACATCGTCGTCATCATGGGTGACGACATCGGCATGTGGAACATCGGCGCCTACCACCGTGGCATGATGGCCGGCCGGACGCCGAACCTCGACAAGATTGCCAAAGAGGGCATGCTGTTTACCGACTACTACGCCGAAGCCAGTTGCACGGCGGGTCGCGCGAACTTCATAACCGGAGAGCTTCCGATCCGCACCGGCATGACCACGGTTGGCCAGGCCGGCGCGTCGGTCGGACTGCCGGCGGAGGCGGTCACAATTGCCACTGTATTGAAGTCGATGGGATACGCGACCGGCCAGTTCGGCAAGAACCATCTCGGCGACAAGAACGAGTTCCTGCCCACGGTGCACGGCTTCGACGAGTTCTTCGGCTATCTCTATCACCTCGATGCGATGGAAGATCCGGCGCATCCGAACTATCCGCAGAACCTGCTGAACGTCGTCGGCCCGCGCAACATGGTTCATAGCTGGGCAACCGACAAGGACGACCCGACCGAGATGCCGCGCTGGGGCAAGATCGGCAAGCAGAGGATCGAGGATGCCGGCACCCTGTACCCGAAGCGCATGGAAACGGTGGACGACGAGATTCGCGACCTTGCCATCAATTTCATGGACAAGGCCAAGAAGGACGGCAAACCGTTCTTCGTCTGGCTGAACCCGACGCGCATGCACATCGTCACGCATCTGTCGCCCAAGTACGAGGCGATGCGCAACGCCGAAAACGGCTGGTCGGAAGAAGAAGCCGGCATGGCCCAGCTCGACGACGACATCGGCCTGGTGATGAAGAAGCTGAAGGACATGGGCGTCGACGACAACACCATCGTCGTCTTCACCACCGACAACGGCACTGAAGTCTTCACCTGGCCCGACGGCGGCCAGACGCCGTTCGCGCAGTCCAAGGGCACCGTCCTCGAGGGCGGCTTCCGCGTGCCGGCGCTGCTGCGTTGGCCGGGCAAGGTGGCGGCGGACTCCGTGCAGAACGGGATCTTCTCCGGACTGGACTGGTTGCCGACCTTCGCGGCCGCCGCCGGCAACCCGAACATTGTCGATGAGCTGCTGAAGGGCAAGGAGATCGGCGGCCAGACCTACAAGAACCACCTGGATGGCTACAACCAGATGGCCGCGATCACCGGCAAGGGTCCGTCCGCGCGGCACGAGATTTTCTATCTCGGCGAAAGCACGGTCGGTGCCGTGCGCATCGACGACTACAAGTTCCGCTTTATCGACCAGCCTGCTGGCTGGCTCGGGGAAAAGACCAAGCCGGACGTGCCTTACATCACCAACCTGCGGCTCGACCCGTTCGAGCGCACGGGCTGGCCCAATAACGGGACGAAAGAAGGCGGACAACAGTACTTCGACTGGTTCAAGTACCAATTCTGGCGCTTCGTGTTCGTCCAGCAGCTGATGGGCAAGGAACTCCAGACCTTCATCGAGTTCCCGCCGATGCAACGGGGCGCGAGCTTCAATCTTGACGCGGTCAAAGCGGAGATGGCGAAAAAGATGGAGCAGGCGGCCGCGGCGAGCAAAGGCACCGGTCAATAAAAGACGACGAACGCAAGGAGGGCGGGCGGTCCCAACGGGCCGCCCGTTCAGGCTATGATTGAGAACCAGCCATCAAGAGGGCGCGAGCGTCAGCGCACATGAGGAACAATCGATCACAGCTGCGTGCGTTCGGTTGGTGCGGCGCCGCGGCTGCGGCGCTGCTGGTCTCGCTGGTGGCCGCGGCACAGGCGCAGTCCGTCGATCCCGCCGTACCCGGCCGGAACACGGCGCAATCGTCTGACACGGCCGACAAAGCGAAACCCGGTGATGGCAAGACGGTCGACGACTGGCGGTTTGCGGTTGCGATCTACGGCTGGGCCACCAATCTCTCGGGCAGCGCGACGGCGCGCGGAAACACCGTCGACATCAATGCCAGTGTCATCGACCTCATCCAGAAGAGCGACTCGCTGGCTGCATTCGACGGTTATGTCGAAGCCAACAAGGGCCGTTTCGGCCTCTACGGCGACCTCGTCTGGGCCAAATTGGGCATCCCCACGTCCGCTGCCGTCTATCGTAATCCGATCGCCGGCGTGAAGCTCAGCCTTCAGGCCAATGCCGCCGTTACGACGTCGTTGACGATCGTCGAGGCGGGCGGTCTTTACGAACTCGTCAAATGGCAGGGCGGCGAGCAATCCTATACGGCCATCGATGCCCTGGTGGGCGGCCGATTCTGGAACATGTCCACCCAGGTGAATCTCGATCTCACGGGCGCGATCGGCTTCTCCGACCCGCGCCTGGCGCAATTCGATCGCAGCAAAACCATCGGCATCGCCGACAGCGGCACCTTGAGCTGGGTCGATCCGCTGGTCGGTCTGCGCCTGCGCCACCAGTTCTCGCCCAGCCAACAATTCGCGCTGAGAGGCGATATCGGCGGCTTCGGAATTCCCGGATCCAGCCTGCTGACATGGCAACTTTCCGGCATCTACAGCTACACGTGGCAGTTCACCGGCTATTCGCTCAGCGCCGGCGCCGGCTACCGGGCCTTGTCCACCAATATCAACTTCGACAACGGTCCGAACTCCTCGAACCTCAACCTCGTCATCCACGGTCCGCTCATCGGCGCCGCCGTCAAATTCTGATCCCGGGTGTTGGCGTCGGCGACGCATTGGCCTATGGATCGTGACGGCACGGAGACACGAACATCATGTCGTCGAACGCCACAGCCGGTTCGAAGGTCGTCCACGGGCTGACGCAGGACATGCTGCGGATTCCCGGCGGCACCTTTCGCATGGGATCCGATCGGCACTATCCCGAAGAGGCGCCCGTTCACCGGGTGACGGTCGACGGTTTCTGGATCGACCCCACGCCGGTGACCAACGCTCAATTCCGCGCCTTCGTCCAGGCGACCGGCTATGTCACGTTCGCCGAGATCGCGCCCGATCCGAAGGATTATCCGGGCGCACTGCCGCACATGCTGAAGGCTGGCGGTCTCGTCTTCACGCCGCCGCGGACGGTTGTCGACCGGCGCGACTGGAGCCAATGGTGGCACTTCACCTTCGGCGCCAATTGGCGGCGGCCCTACGGCAAGGGCAGCCACCTGGGCGGACTGGACGACCATCCCGTGGTCCAGGTCGCGTTCAGGGACGCGGAAGCCTATGCCGCCTGGGCGGGCAAGGAACTGCCGACCGAGGCCGAATGGGAATTCGCCGCGCGCGGCGGCCTCGACGGCGCGGAGTTCGCCTGGGGCGACGAGTTCACGCCCGGCGGCAAATACATGGCCAATACCTGGCAGGGCAATTTCCCGATCGAGAACGAGCGCGCCGATGGCTACGCGCGCACCTCCCCGGTGCGCGCCTTTCCGGCCAACGGCTACGGCGCCTGCGACATGATCGGCAATGTGTGGGAATGGACGGTCGACTGGTATTCGGCGAAGCACAGCGCCGACGCAGCCAAGGCCTGTTGCGTGCCGGAGAATCCTCGCGGCGGCGCGCTCGATGGAAGCTTCGATCCGCGCCATCCCGCGGTGCTCATTCCGCGCAAGGTGCTGAAGGGCGGCTCGCATCTCTGCGCGCCCAACTATTGCCGCCGCTATCGCCCGGCGGCGCGTCACGCCGAGGCGGTCGATACCTCGACCAGTCACGTCGGTTTCCGCTGCATCGTCCGGGGCGCCCCCGCGGAGTGACCTCGCCGATTACTTTGGCGTCACGCGCATCTGAAAATTGACGGCTGCCGTGTAGCCCTCGGTCTGGCCGACGGCCTGCTGCCGGTTGATGTTGACGTTGATGGATTCGAGCCGGCATGTCTTCGCCAGCGATTGCTCGACCACGGTGCATTCGCTTGCCGCCATCTCGTAGACGGTGCGGCGCGCCCGCTCCCGGAGTTTCACGGCATCCTCGCTTTCGCCGGTGGGTCCGGGAAAGAAGAAGTTCACGTTGACCTGGATGCGGATGGCTTCGGGGTTAGCGGTGGCGCGCTCGCGTGCCGTCGACGCGTCTTGGGCGCCTGCGCACAAGGGGCAGAGGGCCAGCGCGCCCGCGACAATGAATCCGAGAGGCCGTCTTATCCGTTCCATGCCGGTCTGCTCCATGTGTCGCGGGTCACGGTGCTTCAGGTCCAGATCATGATGCCGAGAGCGTCGACCACGAAGCTGAAGAGAAAGCACTGAAGGCCGGTCCCGCGCGCGCATTCGCTTCTGGTATCGGCATAGCCGCCGCCCCAGCCGATGTGTTCCGGCGTCACCGGTTCCTCGTCCGATTGGGCGTCGCCCACGCGGCCGCGCCAGGGCCAGCGCGCCTTGATGCTGCGGAACAAGGCCCGGTCGGGGGCTGCCCGGTCGTAGGCGAAGACTTCCCAGTCGCGCCCGACATTGTCCTGCCGCCGGCCCGGCTTGCCGGCCTTGGTGCGCCGAATTGCCCAAACCGTGGCATCGAGGTCGGTCAGCGACCACGCCCGGGCCGCATCGTCGAAAGCGCCGCTGTCCCCCGGGTCCTGCAGGCGGCGGATCACGCTCTTCAACATCGCGTCGTCCGGCCCGATCATGGTCACCAGGATCAGCACGTCGGGCTTCGGCAACAGCGCGGCGGCGTTTCCCTGACGGAAGACCCGTCCGCCTTTCGGCAGCGGCTCGACCGATGCGGCCCAGCTGAACGCCCGTTCGAGGGCGGCGGGCAAGGACGTGCGGAACTTGATGATCGTGATGCTTTCGTAGGGGTGCATGCCAAGCACGATCAGCGACGTCTGGCGTTCGCGTCGCAGCTCCTGGTCGCGCTTGGCTGAGACGGCCCAAAGCGCCTCGCGGCCATCGACACCCGCAAGCGCGGCGCGGAAGGCTTCGCCCCGATCGATCTTCGACAGGTTGAGGTCGATGATCGCATTGAACGTCAGGATGGCGTTGGGCTCGGTGAACCAATTGGACTTCTTGTCCGACCGGTCGACGACGAACGGCTTCAGTGTGCCGGCCAGGCTTTCGATGTCGGGCGGCAGCAGTCGCAGCGCCTCCCTGAGATCCTGCGGCAGCGACGGCGGCGATGGTGCGCCGACATATATCGAGGCGGTCGCGAGAAGACCCGCGACGATCACACCGCCGAGGAGGATGCGAACGACCCAGCGCATTTCACGTCAGGATTTGATCAGGGCGAACGACTTGAGGATACGGTCGACATCGGCCGAGTTCTCCTGTCCCTTCTTCGTGAAGCAGATCACCGAGATGAAGCGGTCGCCGACCACCATCTCCTGGACCTTCATGCCCCGGCCGTCGGCTGTATCGGCAACGAAGCGGTGCGCGGGAGCGCCCTCGAGCGTGAAGCGCGATTCGGACCGGAGGGGCTTCTCGGACGCCATGGACCTCGTCTCGAAGTAACCCCGGGACTCATCGAGGTAACCGCGGGGATCCTTGCTGATCTGGCCCGGCGCGTAGTCCCTGACCTCCATCCGGCCTTCGAGCCCGTTCTCTCCCTTGAAGAAGAAATAGGTTGCCCGGGCCGGACCGTGCGTCGTCTTGATGTTTCCGCTGGTGATAGTCGGTTGTGCCGGCAACTCGACCTTGAAGCCCGGCCCTTTGGGCGCATAGACGAACCAATTGGATCGGCCCTGCGCCGACGCCGCCGAAGCGGCCAGAAGCAGCACCAGTGCGGCGATACCGCGATTGAGCAGGCCCATCGTTTCCAAACCTCTCGCAGGCCGGAAGGATGCCACAGGTGCGCCGATCCTTGGGACTTCGAGTTGTATCGTTTCTTTCAGCGCTGCCGTTACTGCGGGCCGTTTACCGTGAATTCGGCGATCGCGGTTTCTTCCCAGGGAGAAAGGCCGGTGGCCTGGGCGAACAGGGTGGAATTGCCGGTGCCGACCGCACAGGGCGACAGGCCGAGATCGGTCGCCACGAGATAGAGCGCGTCGATCGCGACGCCGGCATTCATCAGGGCGATACGATAGGCGATGCCCTGGTATTTCCAGGCAAGCCGCGGCAGGCGGGCGGAGATCACGATCAGGCAATCCGGCCGCGCGCCCGTCGCGAGCTGGGCCTGTGCGGCAAGGTCGAGCATCGGCAGCACGGCCGCGGGCGGGGCGGCCAGCGGCGCCAGCGCATGCTCGGCGCCGACATAGTGATAGAGGCCCGGCGCGAGGCCGTCGCAGCGGTGGATCGCGAGGTAGAATTCGAGCTCATTGATGCTGCCGCCCGAAGGATATGGCCGGCTGAGCAGGTCCTGCGCTTCGTCCTTCAGCACCGTGCGCACGCGGGCGACGCGCCACAGCAGATGGGCGAGCTCGTCGCGCTGCAGCGCGCGCCGGCCTGGACCGCGCTTGGAGACCCGCGTCTCCATGATGGAGAGCAGCGAGGCGCTGGTATTGGCGTCGTCGGCGGCGGGAAGAGGGATGCGCGTGGCCGACATCGGCGGTTTCAGCGCCGGCGGGCTCGGGAAGCGTTCACGAAAGCGATACGTCCCGCCCTGCACGCGGCCGCTTACGTTGTAGCGCGTCTCCTCGTGGAACAGCCGGTCGTGGAACTCCCAGGTCTGGCGGTCCTGCGCCTCCGGGCCGGCCGGCTCGAGGAAGCCGCAGCAGGCAAGGAAGTGATCGAGTCCGGAACCGCCGTCGCCCGCCGCGAGGAGAGCGGGCAAGAGTCCATGTCCGCGCTCGGTGATGGAGATGCGCGCCTCGACTTCGGGGCATTCCAGCACCGGTCGCTCGCCCACGAGATGGACATAGGCAAAGCGCGACAGCCGCCGAGCGCGCGGCGGCGGTGCGTCATAGTCCGGTGCGAAGCGTCCGCCCAGTGGCTCGACCACCAGAAGTGGTGCCTCGGGCGGACCGTAGATCCAGCCGAGCAGCCGCCTGCGTCCGAGGCTGGCCAGGACCTCGGCGACGGCGCTCCAGCCACCCGCCGACACGGCGCGGCGATGCAACTCGTCGAGCGCGATGCCGGGCGCGGCCAGCCATTCGAGCACTGGCGCGGCCGCGGCAAAGGCAAAAGGAACGTCGCGCGCCTCGGTCCATGACCTCATGGTGATCCGCATGGTCTGGCCGACCACGGCGATCTCGCGCACACCGGGATCGAGGCGTACGACGATAGGCGGAAGAGCAGGGGACATGGGCAGGCTCAGAAGAAAAATCCGACGGGGTTCAGCTCGGCTTCCGCGCGGGGCTCGTCGAGCCATCCCATGCGGACCGGAACGTCGTACAGGCGGCCGGGCGCGCGCCGGCTCCAGAAGTGGCGCAGTCCCGGCACGACGATGCGCGCGCACACGAGCGGAAGATCGTTGCGCCCATAGTCGAGCGCGATCGTGTCGTGGCCCATCGCTGCGAAGCGATCGACGAGATGGCGCAGTCCGCCGCCGATCGTGCCATCCTTGTACGATGCCGGAAGATCGTCGATCGCGCGTGGCGTGCCGGGCCGGGGCGCCATGTAGGGCTCCTTCTCCACCGTCGCTCCCTCGACGAAGATCAATCCCGAGCCGATCATGCCGGTCGGGTCCAGGCGACTGCGATCGTCGTCGCTCACCTTTTCGATGCCCGCGAGCATCTGGTTGATCTCGCTCAGCGCCCGGAGCGCCGCGATGCGCGGATCGAGATGGGCGCCCAGCCCGAGCAGCGGACGTTTGCCGTCCGCCGTCACGCTGATCGCCGCCACGACCGGGATGCCGAGATCGTTGGTGAGATCGATCAGGCGCATGTCGCGGCCGATGCTGCGGTAGTGCTTCACCAGCGGCTCGACCAGCCGGTCGTCGATGCCGTCCAGCGCGATTTCGGGCATCTGCAACCGGTTGTACCACCACATCGCGACGCCATCGCGTTCGACCAGCTCGAGCGCTGCCTGGAAGAGCGCCTCCTCGAGCGTGGCGCCGCTCGCCGTTCCGTTCGAGTCGGCCATGCAGAAGGCATGGTCTTCGTCCACGCCAGTCCCGTCGTAGTTGTAATAGACGAAGCGCGCAGGCAGCCAGCGCTCCGCATCGTCGCGCAACGACCAGGCGGGACTCCAGGCGATCGCCGCCTTGTCGTCGAAGCGCAGCGGGATGCGCTCGGTGACGGAGGCGGTTTCGTTCAATCTCTCGCGGTTGGCGTACTGGTGGTCGCTGAAGCCCAGCAGCAGGTCCGGATGCGGCGCCGAGCGGCCCAGCTCCCGCCAGCGCGCGATGCGTTGCGGTTCCGTCGCGGTCCAGCCGGCGGCATAGCGCTCGATCGCCTCGGCCAGGCAGCTGATTCGCGCCTGCTCGGCGGTGAAGCCCTTGCCGGCCGCGCCTTCCGGCCGGCCAAGCTGGCGATTGAGCCGCGGGTCGATCGCCGCCCGCGACGCCTGCTGCGCGCTGCACACGTGGACGCCGGGTGCCAGTTCGGTCGATGTCACCCCATCGATGATGCCGGTGAGCGGACTGACGCATGCCTCGAGACGACGCAACACTTCGTCGGGCGCGAGCGACCGCCAGCCGTTCTCGGTGCTGACCGCGGCGCCCCCGCGCGAGGGGCGGATCGGGGTGGCTTCGCGCACATCCCTTGGCCGCACGGCGCCGCAGACGGGACAATCGCCAAAGCGCGGCGGTGCATGAGGCGTCGATTGGCCCTGCTCGGGGTTCCACGCGAGCAGGCCGCGCTTCAGCGCGCTGTCGACACCGCGCGCCAGCCGCGCCAGCTCCACCCCGGCCAGGCCCACCGCCGCAGACACGGTATGCGGCAGCCAGCTCTTCGCCGGCCGCACGCCACCCGTCGGCGGCGCGATGATGCGATCGGTGGCGCGATGCTCGATCATGCGCCGGCCGAGGCACAGGAAGCAGTGCCCATCCGGACCGCCGATCAGCGGGCCGAGCAGAGTCGTGTTGCCGCCCGGCTTGAACGGGACCCATCGACGGCCGGCGCGATGGGCGGCCTGGGCGAAGTCGCGGGCGGCCGGCTGCAGGTAGTCGTCGAGCAGGACCAGGGTCAGGTCGGCCTCGGCCTCGGGTGAGACGGTGAAGCCGAGATCGGCGAAGCCGGCCGCCAGCGATTTCGCGGCCCGCTGGTTGGAGATCTGTGTCTCGCCGAAAGGCACAACGGCCAGCCTGGTCCGGCGCAGGCGGTCGATGACGACGGCGGGTACCTCGCCAAGCGCCGACCAGTAGGCCTGTCGTCTCATGTCGACACCCGGCGCCACGATGGTGGCGTAGCCGTTGGCGAGCAGTCGCCCCAGGCGGCTGCGCAGCTCCGCCGGCGGTTCAATCGAGGCCAGCCGGTCAATGACTTCCTGGCCCCGCAAGTGGCCGTCGAGCAGCGGGATCAGCGTGCGGTAGATGGCGCCGTTCAACCGGAAGCTCCGTTCTTCCGATATCAGCAGGAGCCGGTCCTCGCCCTGCGCATAGAGCGTGAAATGAGGCGCATACGCGAGGTACTGCCCGAGCCATGTCTCGGCCTCGTGGCTGTCGTCAGCTGCCGCGATGTGGGTAGCTTCAGCGGGCATGAAAACACGTGATGCGCATCGAAGGCTCCAGCCATGCCGAAAGCGATCCGGATTTTTCTTGATGTGGTGTCATATCGCCCACACACTCATCGAGGACCATGCAGATCTCCGCAATCAAGTGCAGCCCAGGAGGCAACATGAAGATCAACGGATCGGTAAATCAAGCCAACATTGCTCCGCAGTACGGATTTGAGGACGAAGTCCTCGACCAGCGAGCCGATCTCGGTTGGTGTTTCTCCTGCTGCATGTCGATCTCCGACGAGGACGAGGTCAAGCTGCTGGCGCCGTCCGGCTCTCGGAAAATTACTGCCGGGGACGACGATATCCTCGATCGGCCGCTGTCGGCAGGGCACTGTGGATACACCACCAATTGGCCGGCGCCGCAGCGCGATCCGGTGCTCGCGCAACCCGCGATTGGCGCCAGCGCGATCGAGGACGAGATCCTCGACCGGACGCTGAGGGCGGACCAGTTCACCATGTGCTGCTGCATGGGCGTAACACCCGAGGATGAGGCCAAGCAGCATGTCGCCCCGGTCGACGCGAACAGTTTCATGCGCAGCGGCGACACGATGGTGGACACCATGCTGTTGGCTGGTGCTTCCCTGCTCGACGATGTGACGCGGCCGACCCTGGCGTCCTGACGGCTTGGCTGCTTGTGGATTGAAGCGGGCGGAGGCAGCGATGCCTTCGCCCGCTTTCTTTTCGCTCAGGGCTTGGCGGGAGGCGCGGCCGCGGCGCTGCCGAGCGGCGCGGGGGCGGTGGGATCGGCGCTGCCGGCCGCCTTCATCGGCGGCGGACTGGTGTTCTGAAATTCCGGCGACCCAGGATCAGCGGCAGGCCTTCGCGGCTTCCGATGACGACGATCTTGGCATTGGGCGACTCGGAGAGCTTCACGGTTGCGTCGATGCCCTTCCAGCGCAGGTAGTTCTCGGAAATGCCGCTCGAGACGATGTCCTGGAAGGCCTTGATGCCCCGGGCCTCGATCTCCTTGCGCCGGCGCTCCTGCTCTTCGCGCTGCAGCACGTAGACATACTGCTCGGCGGTCTGGCGCTGGGTCAGCTTGGTCTCGATCGCCGCCTTGAGCACGTCGGGCAGCTTGATGCTGCGGAACCAGAAATCCTCCACGAGAATCTCGGGCTCGGCGAAGGCTGGCGCGTGGATCAGGTCGTCGATGACTTTCGTCAACTTGCTCTGGATGGCGAGTTCGATCTGATTGCGGTTCGTCGAGTAGATTTCCTCGGCCGTGTACTTGGCGGTCTCGAGGCGAACGCTGGCGCCGATCGACGGCGTGATCAGCGTGTCGATGAACTGCGGACCGGCCAGGGCGTTGATCGTGCCCATGGCCTTGGGATTGACGCGATAGCGCAGCGTCGCCCCGACCGAGAATCTGCAGCCCTTCCTTGGTGAGCACGTCGAGCGTCTCGGTCGCCTGGCGCACCCGGAGGTCGTAAACGTAGACCCTGTCCCAGGGGAAGATCAGCTTGGTGCCTTCGCCCAGGTCCGAGTCGATCCGGGTGCCTCCGAGGAAGCGATACCACATTACCCCACCATGACCGGGCGGGATGGTCACGAAGATGTTGTGGAAGAAGAAGACGAAAAGGAACAGTCCGACGAGTCCGGTGAGCGTCGCCACGATGAAGTTGCCGTCGAACCAGGAGCCGAAACGCTTCAAGCCTGCCTTAAACATGGGCCGTCCCCCCTTGTATCCATCGCCCCTCCTCCATCGTCACATGCCGCGTGGCGCGATCGAAATACCGCTCGTCGTGGGTGACGGCGATCACGGTCTTGCCGCGGTTGCTGGAGCAGGGGCAGAATCTCGTCGTAGAACTTGCGCCGGAAGTCGACATCCTGGTCGGCCGCGAATTCGTCGAACACACAGACCGGACGATCTTCCAGGGCGGCCACGACCAGCGCCAGTCGCTTGCGCTGGCCGGTCGACAGCGCGATCGTGTCGAAGCGGCCGTCGACCAGGCGGGTCTTGCCGGCGAGCTCCGTCCTCTCGAGCCATTCGTCCACCAGCGCCGGCGCGACTTCGCCCAGGCCGAAGGTGCGCTCGAACAGGTGGAAGTCGGAGAACACCGTCGAGAAGAGTCCCTGATAGGCCTCGCGGTGGTCGTCGTCGACGGGCCTGCCATCGACCAGCAGGGTGCCCCCTTGCGGCGCGTAGAGCGCCGTCAGTAGCCGCAGCAGGGTCGATTTGCCCGAGCCGTTGGCGCCGGAGACGAACAGGATCTCGCCGGCCCGCAAGGCGAGGTCGAGCGGCCCGACGGTGAAGCCGATGTCCTCGTTGCCGTGACGATAGGTGACGGCGTCGAGCTTGATCTCGGAAAATCCGCCCAGACGCTCGATCGTCGGCCGCGACCGCTGTGCTGCCTCCAGCCGATGCTCGAGGTCCGTGAGCGCGGTGCAGGCAACCTGCGCGTTGGCGAGAGCGGGCACGGCGCCGGTCATGCCGGTCACGGGACCCAGCAGGAAGAGAACGGCGACCACCGTCTTCATGAGGTCCGCCGGCGCCATCAGGCCGGACGGCGGCAGCAGGAACACAAGGGCGGCACAGGCGGCGAAGAAGGTGAGCTGGGCAAACAGGAAGAGCTCCATCAGCTTCACGTTGACGATGCTGCGACGGTCGCGGACATTCTGCGAGATCGCCGCGATGAAGGCCGCGAGATCGCTGCTGCGGCGCAGATTCAGCCGCACCTCCTTGAAGCCCTGCAGGAGATCGGTGAGCGAACCGAAGAGTTCGTTTTCCTTGGCGCTTGCCTCGGAGAGCCCGGCATGCGCCCGCTGCAGGCGCCCGAGATACATCGCCACGCCGATTCCCAGCACCAGTCCCGCAACGATGAGGGCTGCGATATTGACCGAGCCGAGATAGGCCAGGCCGAAGACGATCACGATCGCAGACTGAAGGCCGATGACTATCTGCACGCTCGAGGTGTAGAGGACCTGGGCCTGGCGCGTCAGGGCGCCGTAGATGAGGGTCGGGCCGATCGCCTCGAGCGTGTCGAGGTCGCAGTGCCGGATGCGCTCGACCTGCTTCATGCGATAGGCGTGCACCGTCCGCTCGGAGCCCACGAACGACACGCGATAGAGGTAGCGCTGCGACAGCGTATAGATCGCCTGCACGACCAGAAAGATGACGAGCATGGCGCCGAGCGGATAGCCGTGCGCGGCGAAAGTCGCGCCCATGTTCAAGGTGCCGAGGACGAGCACGCCGCTGAGGCCGCTGATGGCCGCCACCAGGATCAGGCGTGGAATCGGGATGGCGCCGTGAGTTTTGTAGAAGTCGACGATGTTGCCCATGCTCGCTTGACCAACATCCCCCCTCGACTCGGGAGGAAGCTTAGCAACCGATGGCGCGGATGTAATGCCTTATCGATGGCGCTTTCTTCAGCGGCATGGCAACTTCTCGCAATGACGATCATCGTCTGGGCCTTCCTTGCCGTGCTGGGAGGGCTTGTGATCTGGGAAGCCGCAGCCAGGGCACGAAAGCGGTGGCTGCGATCCTCCGGCACCGCGCCTGACGCCGCCACCGACGCGGAACGCTACTACGCGCCCGAAGCGGAGCGTCGGCGCGAGGCCGATTCCGCCGCCAGCCGCGCGGTCCACTCCGCCGAGACCGGGATGATCAGGCGCGCCGAACCGCGCCGCAACTTCTGACGGTTCGCGGCACGCCGCACCGCGGTGCTATCTACCTACTCGCGCTTGCGATGCGGGTCGTACTTCGACAGCACGTCCTTGAGATAGTCCCGGCTTTTCCATTCCGGCGCCGGCGGCGCGTGCCCCGGTCGCGGCACGAACGGATTGGCCGGCACGGTCGCCGACTCGCCCATCAGGTCCGGGACATAGCGCGGGCAGTTCGGGAAAATCTCGCAGCGGATGCGCACGACGACCTTCGCGCCGTGGTGCGCGGCAAGCGTCTCGGCATCGTCGTGGATCGCAGCCTTGCCGCGAATGCGCGAGCGGAACGTCTTGCCGTCGAAGCGCACGAACAAAAGTCCGACGTTCGGATTGCGGTGAATGTTGCCGAGCGTGCGGTACATGTTGTTGCCGTCGTACTCGGGATATTCGAGCGTGTCGGGACCGGTGATCCGGACGAAGCCGGGATCCCCCGAACGCATCGAGCAGTCGACGTTGTCGCCAAAGCTGGTCGCGATGAAGAAGAATCGCGCCTCTGCGATCAGCTTGCGGTCCTGTTCCCAGAACTCGAAGTGGAGGCGATGCTTCTCGAGGCCGTCGGCGACACGGCGGCCGTCGAAGCGGTCCTGCAGCTCTCGCATGCCGTCGTGGTAGAAAGGGGCGCGGTCGATCGAATCGGTCATGAGGCCCTCGGCGCGGATATGCAGCGCGCATCACTTGATAGAGCATGATCTGTCCGACTGTACTCAGCCGGTGGCGTGGCTGCCACGATCCTCGCATAGGACTGCGACAGCGTCCGGGCGACGGCGGACCAGCCGCCCGAGGCGCGAATACGTCGTTGCGCGTTATCGCCGAGCCGTCGGCGCAGGATCGGATCATCGATCAGGCGGCAGATTGCGGCGGCAAGCCGCCGGGCGGAGCCGGGAGGCACCAGCAGCCCCGTCCGCCCGTCGGCGACGGCCTCGCTGCAGCCCGCCGTGGTCGACGCGATCGAGGCTTTGCCGCAGGCTCCGGCCTCGAGATAGACCAGCCCGAATCCTTCGGAGTCGAAGGTCGTCCGGGTCCTGATTTCGAAGGGCGTCAGCAGGAAGAAATCACAGGCGTTGTAGAGGTCCAGCAGGGCCGTCGCCGAGACGCGTCCGAGCAGGGACACTCTCTGCCGCTGTCCGCTCGCCAGGCCCGAGCGCCGTATCTCCGCGAAACAGCGCCCCTCCCCGACGATGATCCAATGCAGCGGCTTTCGAACCTGCCGCATCGCGCGCATTGCTTCGAGGTGGCCCTTGCGGGGAACCAGGCGTGCCACCGTCAGCACGATCGTCTGATCGGGGTCTATTCCATATCGACCGAGGACCGCGCGACGATTCCAGGGTCGCGCCGCAAACGCCTCGATATCGCAGGCATTGTGGACGATCGACAGTGGCGCCTGCAGTCCTTTTGTCAGGGCAAGCCCGCGTGTGTGCCGGCTCACGCAGAATATCTCCGCGCATCTCGCGAGGCCCGCGACAATGGCAGATCCCGCATCGCCCCGCGGCCATCCTTGCCAGGGTTTGGTCAGATCGTTGCCGTGGATCGTGGCGACGATCGGAACATCGGGCGGAAAAGCCGCCGAAAACACCGCCAGGCCCGCACTGGCCAGGTGCACGATGTCCGGACGAAACCGGGAAATGATCGCGGCAATGTCCTGCTCGACCTTCGGCACCTGTGCTTCCAACGGCCCGTCGAGAAACGGCACCGTGAAGTGTGCAACATCGCTCGCCGGGCGCGTCTGCCCGCCGCTCGTGACGAGTCCGACAGTATGGCCTTGCAGGGCAAGATGGTTCGTCAGCCGGTCGACATAGGTGATGACGCCGCCGATCTGCGGATGGAACGCACTCGTGAGCCACAGAATTCTCATCGGATAGTCGCGGCCGCTCCCATGGCGCCGATCATTGCACGCCAAGCGCCGGCCGACCCCGCGCGGGCGCAAATCGCGGACATAAAAAAAGCCGCATCGCTGCGGCTTTAGGCTGGCGGGTCAGCCCCGACTGGGGCTGCGCCTCAGATCTTCAATTCGGCGACCTGATCGATGGTCGACATCTGGTGCGGATTCGCATGGAGCCGCGCACGCGGCGTCTCGGTAGCCTTGGCAACCGGCATGATCATCGCCGGCGTGTTCGCCGTGCTCGCATAGGAGCGCGAGGTCGCCATGCTCTGCAGAGTCGAGGCCGCCCCAAACGTCACGACGAGAGCTCCGAGCATCATTGCAGCAGCGAGAAAAAGATGACGCATCTCACACCTTCCCTGAAAATCCTGACCCGCTGAGCGGCGGGTCCCCTCGTATTCCCCCAGAGACCCAGCTTCCCACAGCCCAATCTCCTATGCGTAAATGAATGCCACACTTACGGTGCAGAATCCAAGAGGAATCTTGGGTGCAGGCATTTGTTTTTGTATTTGCGGTAACAAGCGACCAGGAGAGATGTGGACTGCAAATAGTTTTCGTGTGAAGGACTGGCACGTCGATATTAATTGCACCGCCAATTCCAATAGATTTCAGGCCCTTACCGTGATTTTCTCGGCCACCGAAATTGTTGGCGAGATTGGTGACGGGAGAGTCAAGAATGTCTTGCGCGGCCCCTCTCCTGGTGGCACCGACCCTTGCGATTGAACCTCCTTGTGCTCAGTCGTCAGCCAAGATCGGCTCTATCGCAATCTCTATCGCGCATCTCCGCGTGAGCCGGAAGTCAGCGAACGCGCCAACTCTTCCAGCGCCGGTGGCAAGCCGTACATATGGGAGTACTGCAACAGTTGCCGTGCGATGAGTTCAGCCGGTCTTCGAAGCGGCGAAAGGCGGCGGGCTGAACGGCGAGCGCGTCGCGAAGGTTGGCGTCGGCGTGAACGAACTCGAAGGCCATGCTCATCCGCGGTGATGCGGCGCGCGGAGAGGCGTGCGCGCCCCAATGCAATATCGCCTGGTTCCAGAGGAAGACGTCGCCGGCATCGGCAGGCAAAGCGCGCACTTCCGACAGTCCGAACAGGTGCTTGTCGTCGTCCCCAGTCCCATAGGTCGGATCTCGATCCGCGGGCACGACATACATGCAGCCATTGAGCGGCGTCGCCGCGGTGAGCGCGATCCAGGCCGACAACGACTTGGGGCGCCGGTCCGCAAACAGCGCCTCGTGTCCGATCTCGCGATGTGGTCTCCAGCCGCTTTCAGATGCGGCCGGGTCGATATGCCATACCCATAGATTCGGCAGGATCCCGTACGTCGCTCCGAATGCGGCCTTGAGAATCGGGTCGAGACGAAAGACCGGAGCCCAGAAGGCGTCGAAGACCATGGCGAAAATCGGCGGTATTCCAAGACTGGCAAGCTTTGCAATCGTCGTCGAGAGCTGCCCCGCCAGAGCCGGCTCCACCACACGCGACATTTGCACGTAGCCTTCCCGATCCAACAACCCCTGAAACCCGGCCTCGTCCGGAAACGGCAATTTCCAGGGCTCGACACCTCCGAGCCCGTGGTTGTCTTCAATGGACATGTCCGGAACAAGTCGTTGCCAAAACCCGCGGTCGACAAAGAGCGAAAAGAGCTTTGACGTTGATGGTTCGATCATCGCATCGCCATGGGTCGCCTCATCCAGACACGATAGCACTTCCAGCCGAACGCCGGTCCTACACGACCTGCAATGCCTTCAGGACCGGAAGCTCGACATCGGCGAATGTGCGGGCGCGCTGCGTGAGCTCCTCCAGGCTTGTGTACGCCTTTCCAGCGATCTTGTATCCGGCAGAGCTCGCTCTTGCTTGCGGCCCGACGACTTTCCAGGCTGCCTGCGCCCATTGGTCGGGTCGCGTGTCGCCGTTGCGCATTGCCAGCAGGAAAAGCTGCCGGACGCGATTTACGTCGATCCCGCCACCCGTGACGGGGCTGGCGAGCGTCCTTATCTCGTTGCTCTCGGCAGCCTTGCCAATCAGATGGGTGTTGAGCCGGTCGGTCCGTTGCCGGACCTGCGCTGCCGCCGCGCTGTTCTGAGCGGCGGCAATTCCTTGAAAACTGGCGATCAGCATGACCGCCTCGAGGATGCCGTCCAACGTCGCCCCCCTTGGTCGAAGGGCGCTCTCGATGTCGCCAAGCGACGTGCACGGGTGATCGCCCAACGTCTCGACGACGGAGGCCAATGTCGCCTCGCCGGGGCCAGTCTTGTTGAGGGCCAGCACGGCGCGCGACTGCAGTGGTAAATCCGGCTGGTACGCCAGGAGCGCCACGCGCTGGTCGCGCAATGTTCGGTCTCTCTGCGGGCCGGTGAGCCTGATCGCGCCGCGCACCCAGTAGTCGCGCCGGAATTGCCGATTGATCATGAAATCGCGCACGGTTTGGCGAAAACCGGGATCCTCGATCTCGGCGACCACGGACTGCTGGCCGGGAGTCAGGTTCAACGCATCGATGTCGTCGAAATACCGGGCCGAGCAGGCGTAGCTGAGGCCGGCCGGCGCCATCGCGGCCGCCATGTCGGCGAAATGGAACGGCTGCCATTCCTTGTTGAAATACTCGTGGGCGACGTAACGCCTGTCGGCGGCCTTGAGTTTGGCGACGCGCTCGGCCACGCCGGCGTTCTCCAGGATAAATCCCGGCTTCGCCGCGAACAGCCTGTCCGCGAACGCCAGAGCATCGTCGATGCGCCCGACGATCCCGTGCCGTGTCCTGCCCGCGACCTCGGCATGCTCTCGCAGCAGGTGTTGCATCGGGATAAAGTCCGACTGCCCGGGCAGTGCATTGTAACTCACGAAGAAGACGCCGCCCGGCTTCAGCCGACGGCGGACAAAGTCCACGATCGCGCCTCGGTTCCGTTCCGATATCCAGCTCCACACGCCGTGCATGCCGATGTAGTCGAAGTCGGGCAAATCGGAGCGATCGGCGAACTCCGCGAAGGAGTCGGTCGACAGTTGCGGCTCGACTCCGCCCACCTTCGCCAAGCCGCGTGCGAAGTCCACGTGCTCGGCATTGAAATCGGTGCCGAACCACTGCGTCGTGGAGGCCACTGCATGGACGGCGAGACTTACGCCATGCCCAAAACCCAGCTCGCACGCCGTCGAGATCTCGGGAGCGCTCAGGCCGGCATTCAGTAAGGCCAGCCTCAAGTGGAGCGGATTCAATTCGGCATTATAATCGTGCGTGTAGCCGATCCCTGCGACATAGCCGTCGGTCCGCTCGTTCATGACGGTGGCATCGATGAAGGCCTCAGTTGACGCGCGCGAAGAGTTCGCGGCGATCTTCCGGCACGGTTTGGATAAAGCTTTCGTCGAACGACAGCCTGATCTGGGCGCGTCGACGAAAGCCTGTGGGGTCCTGATACCAGTTCCTGGCATAGGTTGCGTAGACCAGCGGACGGTGACGATCCGAGCAATTGGCCGTTCCATGATGATAGAGACGGAAGTCCCAGAGCAGGCACGACCCGACGGGAACGGCGAACAACTCGGGGGGCGCGTCGGTCGGGCCGGCTTTCCAGCGGTGGCTTCCCGACCAGAGCGCGGTCGTTCCCTGCACGTCGTTCATGTCTGCCAGCGGAAGAGCAAACGTCAGCGCATGGGCCGGCAAAAGAGGCGATATCCCGGAGTCGAAGAGCAATGGGCCGTCGCGATGGGTGTGCTGGGCGGCCGACCCGCTCAGCGCAACGACGGCGCCGAAGGCTTCGATGATCGCATCCGCGCCCAGGGCTTCCCTGATCACGGCGATTACGATGGGGTTGGCATAAACGTCAGGGTCGGCAAATCCCCCGGAGAATTCGACCGGAACCCTGAAGCGCCCTTGCCCGACTTTCAGGGAGTCTTCGTGTTCGACATCTCGCAAATAGCGCGCGTAACGGCTATTGAACTCGAGGTTCAAGGCGCGGACCCTGTCCGCCGGCAGCACGTGATCGAGGATCGCATAGCCGTCCTTCACGAGGCAGTCGTAGGCGAGCCGAACCTCCGGCGATTTGGCGGGATCGGTGGTCGAGACGTTTCGGCAATCTATTCGCGCCATGGCTGGTTATCGTGGAGTTCGTTCCTTGTGGCAGCCTGAAGAAGAACGAGATTTCCCACGACGCTTGGCGAGAAGCAATCTGCGACGGCGCGAAACCGGGAGGATGCGTCTCAGGCGGAGGGCTGCGAGGGGCGTAACCGCCGGGACCGGCCGATGACCGCCGTCCGTCGGTACGTCGTTTACGACCTCGTGGTCGAAAGCGAGGTTCGACTGACTTCGGTCGAGCAGGCCGCCGATCGCGGCGGCGACACAGACTTCAGCATCGCTCTCGGTTCCGACGATTACTTCCGGGAGAAGACATCAGGTACCGCCGTGCCGGACGACGAGTGGATCCAGCATGTCGTGCTGGCCGACGGTAGTGTCTATATCCGGATCGACGGCGTCTTCGAAACGCTCGTCTCGTCCGACGGACGGCGTGCCGTGTGCATCCGGCTTCATCCGGCCGATGAAAGGTCTTTCGAGGCCAACCTGCTGAACTTCGTCTTGAGCACCGCACTGACCCTGAAGGGCGAGGAACCGCTGCACGGCACTGCTGTCGACGTCGACGGCTATGCCGTCGGATTGCTGGGGCCCAGCGGCGTTGGAAAGTCGACGCTCGCCGCCTGTCTGATCGGACGGGGAGGCGAGCTGATTACCGACGACATGCTGAGACTCGTCTTCGCCAACGGGATGGCACTGGCCTGTCCAGGACCCTACCGGATCAAGCTGTTCGATGACCCCGCCCGGCAGTTCCTGCCGGAGGCTGTCGCGCACGGCTCCTTCAATGCGCTGAGCGGCAAGGTCATGGTGCAGCCCACGCGGTCGATCCGCCCGCAGCGCGAACCGCGGCGGCTGTCCGCCCTGTTCTGGCTGGGCGAACCCGAACCGGCAACCCCGCGCATAGCGCTGCGAAGACTTGTCGGCACGGAACTCGCGAGAAGCCTCATCGCCTCGGCGATGAACATTCGATATCATGCAACGCAACGGCTGCTCAGGCAGTTCAAGTTCGCCGAGCGGGTGGCGCAGACCTTGCCGGTATACGCGCTGAGCTATCCGCGGAGTTTCGACGTCATGGCGCAGGTTGCCGAGAAAATCCATCTGACGGCGCGGTCGTGAGGCGGCTCGCCGCGTTCGTCGCGCTGGCTCAGTCGGATCGGCGGCTCCTGCTGCGGGCGTTCGCGACGCTCGCCGTAGTTCAGTTTCTCCTGCGACTGTGGAGCATCGATCGGCTGCGCGCGTGGTCGGCCCGAACGTCGTCGGGAAGCAGGCCGGTCGACCGCATCGCCTGGGCCGTGGGGTCGGCGTCGCGATGGATGCCGGGCGCCAGCTGCCTGCCTTCGGCGCTCGCACTGCAGCGGCTTCTTTCCGCCAATGCGCATTCGTCCGAGCTTTGCATCGGTGTTGCCAAGGAGGGGCGGGCATTCGTTGCCCATGCCTGGGTCGTCTGCGAAGGACGGGTGCTCATCGATGCCCACGAGACGGCGGCTTACACGCGCCTCATGGCCTGGCAGGTGGCCGAACCGTTCGCCAAACGGTCCGTAGCCGGGGGCGACCCGCGCTGAAATGTTCGCGGCGATCTTCAATTGCGACCGCGAGCCCGTCGATCTTCGACTGATGGCAGCAACCGGGACGGGCCGGCCGCGGGTGCCATCACTTCATGTCGAAACTTTCGGCGGCTCGCGCCAGGTCGCCTTTCTGTGGTCCGCCCCGGCCGTTGCCGACGATGCATGCGGCTTCGCCAGTCTCGGGGATCGATATCGAATTGTCGGGCGCATTCGCCTGGACGGACGCGACGACCTTCGGTCCCGGCTCTCGCTCCCTCCGGGCCACGAAGCCGCGCCGCTCTCGGATGCGCTCCTGTGTCTGCATGCGTATGCGGCGTGGGGAGAGAGGTTCGTCGATTTCCTCGCGGGCGATTTCTGCTTTGCATTGTGGGACGACGACAAGGCGCGGCTGATCTGCGGTCGCGACCAGCTCGGCGTGCGATCGCTTTTCCATGCCGCGGCCGGCAATGCGCGGTTGGTCGGCGATTCGCTCGACTGGCTCTCGTCACTCTCTGCGGACAACAGCGATCTCGACGACTACTGGATCGCGGATTTCCTCAGCATCGGCTTCAGCCTCGATCCCGAGCGAACCATCCATCGTCACATTCACCGTCTCGCGCCGGCTCATCTGCTGACGATTTCCGAGACCGGCACCTCGATCCGCCGATATTGGCAGCTCGACGTCAAGGAGCCGCTGCACTATCGCGACCAGAAGCTCTATGCCGAGCGCTTTCGCGAGCTGTTGTCGCTCTCCATCGCCGATCGGCTGCCCATCGGCCGGGTCGGCGTCTCCATGAGCGGCGGAACTCGATTCCACCAGCCTGGCCGCCATGGCTCTCGCCGAGACGGGGGACGCGGCGCGGGTCTTCGCCGAATGTTTTCACTTCGAGAAATTGATGCCCGACGACGAGGGCCACTTCAGTTCGATCGCCGCCCGCCACCTCGGGATCGACCTTCGCGTCACGGCAATCGACCATCTGACCTACGATCCGCAGTGGCGCGACTACGATTTTAGAACCGCCGAGCCGTCGCAATCGGTCGTCAGTGCTCGCCACGATCGTCTGCTTACCGGCGACATGGCGCGACAAGCAGGCGTCTGGCTGCACGGCGAGGGTCCGGACAATGCGCTGCATTTCGATCGCGACCCCTATCTTTCGTGGCTGTTCAAGCGCCGCGAGTGGGTTCGGCTGGCGAGGGCAATCCTGCAGTATGCGAAAGTAAAGGGGCTGAGCGGATGGGCGGCAACCGTGCGGCGCCATACCGGAGGTCGGCATGCGCCGCTTGCGCCGATCCCACTGCCGGCCTGGCTGGATCGGGGATTCGTCGATCGACTTCATCTGGTGGAGCGTGTCCGAAATTTTGGAGACCCTTCCGAGCCGCGTCATGCCTGGCATCCACGCTCGGTGGCGTCGTTCGGCAACCCGATATGGCAACGACTTTTCGCGGATTGCGATTGGGAGGAACAGCTGGCGCCGATGGTCTGGCGTCATCCCTATCTCGATCTGCGCGTTCTTGAATTCATGCTTTCGGTGCCGCCTGTGCCGTGGGCGTGGGAAAAGCGTTTGCTCCGCGAGGCGATGCGCGGCCACCTTCCGCCGGAGATTCTGGGGCGCAAGAAATCTCCGCTTGCTGGCTCGCCGCTGATCAACCCTGTCCGGCAGCATGGACTACCCGCCCTCTCCCGCGATCATCGGTTGAGCCGTTATGTCGCGTACGAGGCGCTGCCGACCGGCGAGCATACGGAGGAGCGGGGTCTTTGGCAGGTGCTCTCCGTGCATGCGCTCGATCACTGGCTTTCGCCGGAAGGTGCGTCGACTGCCGGTCCCGGGTAATTGCCGCCTGCAGGAGCTGGGATATAATGCAGCTATGCGGAGCCCGATCCGTCCGCACAATTTCGCGTAATCGTATCCGATGAGATCGCAGGTATAGGGCCATGCTTGACGACACTACGGTCTTGAAAAAATCGGACCAGCAGGTTTCGTGCAATCTCGATAACGAGGTCGCGATTCTCGATCTGAAGAGCTCGCTCTATTTCGGTTTGGATGTGGTCGGTGCTCACATATGGCAGGAACTGGACAACGCCCCATCTGTGGAAGTCCTGTGCCGATCGGTACAGGAACATTTTGAGGTTGAGCCGGCGACTTGCCGTGCCGACGTCGTCAAGTTCCTCACGAGCCTGGTCGAGGCAGGTCTGATCGAGGTGAAATAGCACGGCACATCGTCGACTATTCCGCATGACTGCAAATTGCGTGCATGTAATCGCTCCGCGCGTATGATAGATTGAGGCATCAACGAGATTGGAAAATTGCGATGATTGACCAGCCCGCCAGCAATGCCGATTTGCGCGTGACCAAGAAGCCCTATCAGGCGCCCAAGCTCGTAAAGTGGGGAACGTTGCGGGACATCACTTTGTCTGCGGGCAGCAGTTCTTCCCATTCCGACGGCGCGATGAAGCAACCCAACCGGACCAGTTGAGACTTCGCGGTCGAGGTTTGTGCGCTGTCTCCCGAGAGCGGGCGATCTCGTGCAATAAATGCAGGCGGTGTTGCGGCTAGATCGAAGCTCTGCCGTGCCGGTCTTGAACGACACCGCTCCGAATATCGAATTTGAACTACTTTGCCTGGCGGTGCGTCCGAAACCCGATTTCGGACGCGCAGCGCAAATACTTGGCGCCGGCATCGATTTTCCCCGTCTCCTCCAACTCGCTACTCATCATGGCGTGCGACCGCGACTGATCCTGGCCTTGAGCCAAATGTCGTGGGAACACGTGCCGGAGACCGCCAGGGTTTCCCTCCAACAGTTCCAGCATGGTCATCTCCTGCGCATGCTGTCCTTGTCGGAGGAACTCTGCCGCGTTGGCGATGTCTTATCGAGGGATGCCGTGCCATTCGCCGCCTTCAAGGGGGCAACGCTGGCAATCGGCCTCTACGGCGACCTCTCAGGACGTGAATTCAACGACATCGACATCATCGTACCGGAAGGGCGGATCCCGGATGCCGAACGAAGTCTGGCGTCCCTGGGCTACGGCGGCTCGCAAGGCGACGCTGCTTTCCGGCGGACGTTTCTTGCCCACCAACGTCAGTACGCCTTCGAGCGGGATGGCCTCGACGTCGCGATCGACCTTCATTGGGCGTTCAGCGGCGTCTATCTTCCTTTTCCTTTGCGGCCCTCCGACATCTGGCGTGCGCTCGATTACGTCCCGCTCGGTGGCCGCCTCATGCCAACCTTGTCGGGCGCCAATCTTGCGCTTCTGCTTGCCGGGCACGGCACGAAAGAGACCTGGAGAAGTCTGGGCTGGGTGTGCGATTTTTCCTTGTTGATGGAGCATCATCCGGATCTCGACTGGTCCGGCATCCACGGGCGAGCCCGATCGCAGGGAGCCGGCAACGCCGTGCTCCTCGCTTGCGCTCTCGCGGAAGAACTGATGGGCTCGGTCGTCCCATGGCCTCTCGCCGACCTGGTCGCGAACCGTCGTATCCGCACGCTGACGGCGGCACTTTCCAGTCAGCTGCGGATGGGATCGCCTGCTTCGGAGCGCAAATCATACTTCGCGGATTTCGATCTTTGCGATCGATGGCTCGACAAGGTCAAAGGATCGCTCAGGCTGGCCTTCACGCCCACGCCTGGCGACTATGACAGTTGGCCGCTGCCGGCATCATTGTGGCCTGTCTATCACGCGTTCCGGCCGTTTCGCCTCGCCGCCAAAGCCATTCGTCTTCTGCGGTAGTCTCGTCGCACGGCCGCAATCAGCGAGGACCCGGCAGCAGACGGCGGTGGACCAGTTCCTCCGCAATTACACCAGCGACCATGCGATTGGCGGCCGCCGAATGGTGACCGTACAGATAAATCGCGTTGATGCCTTGCGTCGCGATTGCCCGCTCGACGGTATCGAAGAAGTCAAAAGTCGCCAGCCCCGCCTCGGCGGCGCAGTCCAGAACACGAAGCGCATCCCGGTGCTGCTCGTCCCGGTAGGTCGGGCCGTTCTGCCAGACCGTCCGGTCGTACTGCGCGATCACCAGGGTCGGAATGTTCAGTTTCACGAGGCGGCGGATGAGCGGGCACGCGAGTTCGCGTCCCGTGCCGCTCGGCAGGGCAACCACATCGTCGAAGATCCAGTCCACCATCAAGCCCTGGCGGCGGGCGAGCCCGTCGATCATGACCGACCAACCGAATAAACGCTGCCAGAACGGAAGCGAATCGCAGGCCGCGCGCGGCGGCGGAGCGGGGAAGTTGTGCACTTCCAGGCCGCCGTTGTGAAACTCGAAATAGGGCTTGTAGACGTTCCAGGTTCGGCTCATTTCGGTGCGGCGCAGGTCGTCCGGAATGAAGCCGACCACCGCGACCGCCACGTCGGTCGCTGCTGCGAGCTGCTCGGTGCGCAACACGGTCTGGTCGAGACCGAAGCCGCCGACGCCGCCGTTGATGGTGCGTCGGCCGATCATGCCCTGCAGGTATGCGGGCCAGGATTCGTTGTCGTCGACCTCGTCACCCTCGGTGAAGGAATCGCCCGTGGCGAGTACGACCGGTGCGGCGATCGCGCCGGCTGGCAGCGGCGGCATGCGCCGAAATCCATCCGGGTCGACGTTGTAGTGCTTTGAGGTGAAGTTCGGGTTGGGCGCCCATCCGGCCGTGCGATCATAGACGTAGCTGCAGACCGGCCACTCCATGGGGACGCGCTGTCTTTCCATCCGCACCAGATTGGGCCATTGGAAGAGCCACTGCGGTCCGCGCCACAGGCGGCATCCGATCTCGAGTCCGGCCAAAGTGAAAAACACCGAGCCCACCAGCAGAGCCAACCGCCCGGCAATTTCTGTGCTTCGTCGTCTCATTCCTGCGGTCCAGGTACCCAACCCGTCAGAACCGGCGGCTTCTATTTCCGGCGCGTTCTCTCGATCACGATGGCGTCGAGGGCGACTTCGGTCAAGGCGAGCACGATGAGGCGGCGACGTCAGTCGCCGGTCTGGTGACTGCGGTCGAGACTTTATTTTGCCGCGACCGCGAGCCGGCGATCCGATAGCGCCGGCGCGCGATCGATCGGTGCGCCCGCGTCGAACGTCTTGAGCTCGGGCAACACGGTCTCGGCGAACATCCGCATATTCCGCGCGGCCTCCTGGTGCGGCATGCCGGCGTAGGAAAAGACGCCGACATAGGACGAGTTGTTGGTCTGCCGGTGGATCTCCAGGATCTTGCCGTATACCTGCTCGGGCGTGCCGTAGACCTGCAGATCGGCGAAATACTCGATCGCCTTCTGGTGGCCGTAGACAGCGAGCTTCTCGTTCATCTTGGCGTAGTACTCGTAGCCGCGCTGGTTCTTCATGTGCGCCGCCCCGAACTGGTAGTGATCGAGCACGGTGCGGTAATACCCGCCGATATACTTCATCGCCATCTCACGCGCGCGCTCGGCGCTCTCGTCGACGAAGGTCCAGCCGGCCGAAACCGGCTGCGGCGCGTCCGTGCCGTTGATCTCGCGATAGAGCGCGTTGTACTCGGCGAGTTCCTTCTCGACCTCGCGCCACGGCTTCTGCGGAATGATCAGCAGGCCGACCCCGAGCCGCGCCATGATGCGCGCACTCTCGGGACTGACGGCGGCGGCATAGGTGCGCCCGCGGAAGCTCTTGAACGGCGCGGGACGGATCGCCGCGGGCGGCTGCCTGTAGTGCTTGCCGTCATATTCCATCACGCCGCTCTCGAGGCCCTTGAGCAGCGCCTCGCCATATTCGACGAACAGCTCGCGGCTGTCGCCCATGTCGAGGCGGAAGCCGTCGAACTCGACCTTGCCCGCGCCGCGGCCCAGCCCCAGGATCATGCGACCGCCGGAGAGCTGGTCGAGCATCGAGATCTGCTCGGCCACCCTCATGGGATCGTGCCACGGCAGGACCACGACCATCGAGCCAAGCTTCACATGCCTGGTGCGGCCGGCCATGTAGGACAGGAACTGCACCACGTCGGGGCACATGGTGTAGTCGGTGAAGTGGTGCTCGACCGACCAGATCGAGTCGAAGCCCAGGGGCTCGGCCATGTCGGCCAGCGCCATCTCGTTGAGGTAGACCTGCCGATCGCTGATCTGGCGGCCGGTGTTCTGGAAGACTGCAGCCATTCCGACGTGCATGCGTTTGTTCCCGGGTGTTTCGTCCATGGTAAACGCCCGTTCACTTGGTTGGAAAGAGGCCCCTCGCTTGAATTCCGCCCCATTCACCCGCCATATCCCGTCCATGCGCATCGTATTCGCGGCGGCTCTGGCCACCATCGCTCTGCTATTCGCCGCCGGGGCACAGGCTCAGGGGCAGGCGCCCGAAGTCGCCCAGGTCGAGCAGTATTTCAATTCGGTGCATACGCTGCAGGCGCGGTTCGTCCAGAACAACCCCAATGGCGGCATCGTCCAGGGCACGCTCTATATCAGCCGTCCGGGCAAGATGCGCTTCGAGTACGACCCGCCCTCCCAGCTCAAGATCGTGGCCGACGGGTTCCAGGTCACGATGTGGGATCCGGCCAACAAGGATTTCGGTCAGTGGCCGATCGGCTGGACCGCGGCGTCGTTCCTGGTGAAGGACCCGCTCAAGCTTTCGGGTGATCTCACCGTCCAGAAAATCGATCGCGCCAATGGTCTGCTGGAACTGACCCTGGTCCAGACCCGCAAGCCGCAGGAGGGAAGGGTGATCGTCCGGCTTTCGGAGAATCCGATGCGCTTGCGCGGCTGGTCGATCATCGACAACCGCGGCAACAAGGTCGACGTTTCGCTGAACGATGTGCGGGTCGGCGAACCGATCGCGGGATCGCTGTTCAAGTACGACGGCCCCGACGCCGGCCAGATCATGAACGGCAATCGAAACTAAACGCGCTATAAAGAGCGGATGAGCGACCTGATCGTGCGGGCCTCGACCGAGGCCGATGTGGCGCGTTGCGCGGAGATCTACGCCCACCATGTCGTGCATGGCACGGCGTCCTTCGAAGTCGTTCCCCCCGACCTCGGCGAGATGAAGAAGCGTCGCGCCGCGGTGCTCGACCTCGGCCTGCCGCACCTGGTGGCCGAGCGCGCCGGCCGGGTGGTGGGCTACGCCTATGCCGGCAACTGGCGGCCTCGGCCGGCCTACAAATTCTCCGTCGAGGATTCGATCTACATCGACAAGGACGCGATAGGTCAGGGCGCCGGCAAGGCGCTGCTGCCGGTGCTGATCGAGCAGTGCACCGCGATCGGCAAGCGCCAGATGGTGGCGGTGATCGGCGACAGCGCGCAGACGCCGTCGATCCGGCTCCATGTCTCGTGCGGCTTCGAGATGGTCGGCACCTTGAAGAGCATCGGCTTCAAATTCGGCCGCTGGCTCGACAGCGTGCTGATGCAGCGCGCGCTCGGTACCGGCGACGCGATCGCGCCGGAAGGAAATTGACATGCGCCTGATCGACTATTTCGACCGCGGTGCCGATCTCCATCCCGCGGCGCGATTGCCTGCACGACGGTACGCGCGGCTGGACCTATGCCGACGTGCGCGGCACGACGCACAAGGTCGCCAACGGCCTGCTCGCCGCCGGCCTCAAGACCGGCGACAAGGTCGCGGTCTACAGCCCCAACCATGCGATGGCCTATGCAGCCCTGCTCGGCATCCAGCGCGCCGGCCTGATCTGGGCGCCGGTCAACGCGCGCAACGCGATCGAGGAGAATCTCTATCATCCTCGACAACACCGACGTTGCATTCCTCTTCTATCACTCGAGCTTCGAGCACTACCTGCCGCGCATCAGCGAGGCGTGCCCGAAGATCAAGACATTCGTCTGTCTCGACGCGCCGGAGTTCGAAGGCTGGCTTGCCAGGCAGGGCGAGACGGCACCCGACCTCGCCGATGCGCCCGACGAAGTGGCGATCCTGATCAGCTCGGGAGGTACGACGGGACGGCCGAAGGGCGTGCAGATCACCAACCGCGTGATCGAGACGATGAACGGGATCTTCTGGGCGACCATGCCGATCGACGCGCCGCCGGTGCATCTGATGGTGGCGCCAATGACCCATGCGGCGGGCGTCTGCTCCTTCCCGCTGCTGCCCTACGGCGGCACCAACATCTTCATGGGCACGGCCGATCCCGGCGGCATCCTGGCGGCGATCGAGAAGCACAAGGTGACGCACGTCTACATGCCGCCGACCTTGATCTACATCCTGCTGGCCCATCCCGACATCGGGAAATACGACTACAGTTCGCTCAGATGTCTGGTCTATGCGTCGGCGCCGATGTCGGTCGACAAGCTCGTCGAGGCGATCAAGGTATTCGGACCCGTGCTGACCCAGACCTACGGCCAGGCCGAGGCGGCCATGATCTGCACGGTATTCTCGCGCGAGGATCATGTCGCGGCACTGGAGACAAACAAGCGCCATCGTCTCGCAAGTTGCGGCAAGATCTCGCCGCTGATGCGGCTCGAGGTGATGAGCGACGACGGCAGGATCCTGCCGCGCGGCGAGCGTGGCGAGATCGTGCTGCGCGGCGGCCTGGTGATGAAGGGCTATTACAAGAACGCCGAAGCGACGAAGGAAGCCTCTGACCTTCGGCTGGCATCACACCGGCGACATCGGCGTGATCGATGATGACGGCTTCGTCTATATCGTCGATCGCAAGAAGGACATGATCATCTCCGGCGGCTTCAACGTCTTCCCCAGCGAGGTCGAGCAGGTGCTGTGGAGCCATCCCGCCGTGCAGGATTGCGCGGTGATCGGCGTGCCCGACGAGAAATGGGGCGAGGCGGTGAAGGCGGTGGTCGAACTGAAGCCCGGCGCCAGGGCCACGCCGGAGGAGCTGATCGAGCTCGCCAAGGACAAACTGGGCGGCGTGAAGGCGCCCAAGACCGTCGACTTCATGGCGACCTTGCCGCGCAGCCCCGTCGGCAAGGTGCTGAAGAAGGATTTGCGCGCCACCTACTGGGCCGGCCAGTCGCAAAATCTAACTGGCGGAAGATCTAGCGTTGCGCTTCGGGACCGCTGCGCTCCGCCGCCTGCACCCCAACGTCCAGGGCGCATTGTGGCTGGTGGCGGGCGGCTTCATCTTCACGACCAATGGCGCGATGATCCGCCTGCTCTCGACCGAGATCGAAGGCGTGCAAACCGCCTTCTTCCGCGCTTTCTTCTCCGTGATTTTCCTGCTGCCGATGATCGCAACCGGCCGGGTGAAGCCGTGGCAGAGCACGCACGTCCAGGGCCATTTCTGGCGCACCCTCATGGGCACCTTCTCGATGGTGCTGGGCTTCTATGCGCTGGCCATGCTGCCGCTGGCCGATGCGACGGCGCTCGCTTTCTCGCAGCCGCTGTTCTCCGTCGTGCTGGCGGCCCTCGTGCTGCACGAGAAGGTGCGCTGGCGTCGCTGGACCGCGACCATCGTGGGTTTCGTCGGCGTGCTGGTGATGGTGCGGCCGGGCAGCAGGCAGCCTGCAGCCGGGTGCGATCGTGGCGCTCTGCAACGCGATGTCGGTCGCGGTGTCGGTCCTGCTGGTGCGCCGCCTATCGGCGTCGGAGGCGCCGCTGATGATCCTGACCCAGTTCGCGCTGTGGTCGACGCTGTTCCTGTTCGTGCCGGCGATCTGGTTCTGGCGTTGGCCCACGCCATTCGGCTGGGCGCTGGCGGTCGGGGTGTCGATCTCGGCCACGTTCGGACAGTATTTCTGGGTCCAGGCCTTCGCCTCGGGCGAGATGTCGGCGGTCGCGCCGTTCGACTATCTGCGCCTGCCGTTCGCGGTGTTCGTGGGCTGGATGATCTGGGGCGACATGCCGGTGGTGTGGACTTACGTCGGCGCCGCCATCGTGATCGCCTCGGCGCTCTACATCGCCTATCGCGAACAGCAGCTGGTGCGCGAGCGTCGCGCGCTTGAGCGCGCGCTAGCCCGCCGGCGCCGTCTGTTCCTTGAGCAGCCACGCGCGCGCCTTGGCGCGGTGCGCTTCGGTGATGTGTGCGCTGGCCGCCGTGAACGCCGCCAGCAGCACCGCCGCGTCGTCGGTGTAGCCCAGGCCCACGATGAAGTCGGGGATGACGTCGAACGGCATCACGAAATAGGCGAGCGCGCCGAACAGGGTGACGCGGATCGCCAGCGGCGTCGCGCTGTCGGTGGCGCAATGGAAAGCCGCCACCGCATCCTCGGTGAAGGGCACGCGGCCCAACGTCTTGCGCGCCTTGTGCCAAAATCCGCCGCGGACGATCTGCTCGTCGGTCATGCCCTGGAAATGTGGCGGTCGGCCCCGCTTGGCAAGGGGGGCGGCCATGTTAAAAGCGCCCCAACCATGGAGGATATCAATGGACGTCAAGGGGCAGGCCGCCATCGTCACGGGCGGCGCATCGGGATTGGGCGGCGCCACTGCATCGGCCCTGGCCGCGGCCGGCGCCAAGGTCGCGATCTTCGACCTGCAGGACGAGCTCGGCGAGAAGAAGGCGAAAGAAATCGGCGGCCTCTACGTGAAGACCAACGTCTCCGACGCCGCCAACACCGAGGCCTCGGTGAAGACGGTCGTCGAGAAACTGGGCGCGCCGCGGGTCGCGGTGAACTGCGCCGGCATCGGCCGCGCCGCCCGCACCATCTCCAAGACCGGTCCTCATGACCTGGCGATGTTCAGCCAGGTGATCCAGGTCAACCTGATCGGCACCTTCAACGTGATCCGTCTGGCGAGCTGGGCGATGAGCCAGGCCGAGCCGATGGACGACGGCGAGCGCGGCGTCATCATCAACACCGCCTCGGTCGCGGCCTTCGATGGCCAGATCGGCCAGGCGGCCTACTCGGCGTCGAAGGGTGGCGTGGTCGGCATGACGCTTGCCCATCGCGCGCGATCTGTCGAGCCTCGGCATCCGCGTCTGCACCATCGCGCCCGGCCTGTTCCTGACGCCGATGATGATGGGTCTCTCGGCGGAAGCGCAGAAGAGCCTCGGCATGCAGGTGCCGTTCCCGCCGCGGCTCGGCGACCCGAAGGAATATGCCCAGCTCGCCATGAGCATCGTGGCCAACCACATGCTGAACGGCGAGACCATCCGCCTCGACGGCGCCATTCGCATGGCGCCGAAATAGGTGCGCTAGCCCAGTTCGTAAATCGCTGCGCGGTGGGTGAGTGGCAGGAACGCATAGACGCGGTCATCGGCCAGGCTGAGGGCCGTGGTGTGCGCGCCGCGTTCGGTCTGAACCCGGCCGATCCGATTCAGGCCGCGCGTCTCGAACACGTCGATCACGCCGGGGTCGCCGACGGCGACATAGAGCTGCTGCCGTCGGCGATGGAACCAGACGACGTCGGGCGTGCCGCTCAGTTCCGCCTCGGCGAGGATTTTTCCGCTGGTTGCATCGAGCGCGAACAGCTGACCGGCGTCGCAGGCGCAGAACAGTCGGCACGTATCGGGATCGAGGTCGAGACCGTGCGGGCCGGCCGCGGGAACGGCGAACATGTGGGCGAGGCGGTCGGGCTTGCGCGCGTCGACGACGGCGATCACCGCCGGGTTCCTCACGTTGACGTAGAAGAGCCCGGCGCCCTCGTCGAATATTGTCCAGCGCGTGCGGCCCGGTGCGGCGAACGTCGCGCGGGCCGCGCGGCCATCGACATCCAGCGTCGTGATCGTGGCAAGACCTGCCGCCAGCATGAGCTTGCGGCCGGGATCGTAGGCGAGGCCGTTGGGCGCGGCGCCAACCTCGACCTTGACCACGGCGGGATTGGGTCCGGGCGCAAAAATGCCGATCGTGTTTTCGTCCCGGTTCGACGAGAAGATGAGATTCGCCTCGTCGCTCACCAGGGCGCCTGCCACGCCCGGCAGGCCGGGAATGGAGAACAGGTATTTCTGAGCGTCGAAGACATCGACGGCGTCGTTGGCGGTGTGCGCCACGTAGACATGGCCGCTCGCAGCATGAACGGCGGCATGATCGAAGCCGCCCTTCGCCTTGTGTTCCGGCAGATCGATATGGCCGATGAGGTTCAGGGTCATGGCGTTACCTCAGGCGGGCATAAAGGCGGAAGGCGCCCGCCAGCACGATGCCCCAGGTGGCGAGACCGAGGGCGGTAACGACGGCCAGTCCGACGAGGTCCGCATGGAGGGCCTTGAGGGCGATCCAGCCGCCGATCACGACGACCAGCAGGCGGCAGGTCATCGCCGTCAATGGCCATTCCGGCTGCCGCGTCGACTGGAAAGCCGACATGAGGGTGTTGGTCGCCACGAACGGGTAGGCGAGGCCGACGATCGCGAGATAGGGGGCGGCCGCGACAAGGATCGCCGGGTCGTGGCTGAACAGGCCCATCCAGAGGTCGGGGGCGACGATGGCCAGGACACTGACACAAGCCATGACACAGGCCGAAAGCCCCACGGCGATCCATGCAATGCGCGCGGCGCGCTCGAACTGGCGCGCGCCGATGTTGCTGCCGACCATGGCGAGCACAGCGGCGCCCAGGCCGAAATTCAGCGGATAGAGAAGATACTCCAACCGAACCGCCGCGCCGAAAGCGGCGAGCGATGTGGCGCCGAGCAACCCGGCGTAGGAGGTGATCGTCGCCAGGGCCACGTTGTTCAGCACCGGCGCCAGCGACATCGGCGCACCCACGCGCAGGATCTCGCCAAACAGTCGGCGTTCGAAACGGACGCCGCGCAATGACAGAACGACCGAGGTGCGGCCCGAGGCGAGATACCAGGCAAGCGTCGTGGCCGACGCGGCGAAGGAGATCACGGTGGCAAGGCCGGCGCCGGTGATGCCGAGGGCAGGGATCGGGCCCAAGCCGAACACGAGCAGGGGTACCAGCGCGATATGCAGGGCTTCGGCGGCAAGATAGACGGTGGCGAGAATGGCGACCTGTCCGGTCGCCCGCACGACGCTCGTGATCGCGCCGAGCAGCCAGTAGGCGATGGCGCCCGCGAAGATCACGTTGGAATATTCGAGCGCCGCCGCCAGCATCGGTCCGCGGCCGCCCAGCCAGCCATAAATTGTGGGCCCACCGAGCACGAAGACGGCACTGAACAGCGCCGCTGCGCCCGCTGCGATTACGAGAGCGTGGACGACGAGCGACGCAGCGTCCTCACGCCGTCCCGCGCCAATCGCCCGCGCGATGGAGGCGGCTATCGCTCCGCCCATCGCCATGTTCGCCATCTGCTGCATCAGCATCAGCAGCGGAAATACCAGCGCCAGGCCGGCCAGCGCTTCGAGGCCAAAGCGACCGATGAAGTGCGCATCAACGCTGGTCGTTACGGCGATCAGCACGACGTTGACCACCAGGTTGGGCACCGCGAGCCGCAGCAGGGTGGGAACGATCGGGCCTTCCAGCATCAGGCGCGTGCGCGCCGCGGCGGGCGATACTGGCTTCGCGGTGGTGTCGGTCATGGTCGGCTCAGACCATCTTCGGCGGCCAGTTGTGCGTCTCGCCGGTCAGGCTCCGGCACCACGCGTAGAGCGCGTCGTACATCACCATGCCGTGCTTCAACATCTCGTGGTCGTCGGAATGCATGTGGCTGAGGCCGAGCGAAATCGCGAACAAGCCCGCCGATTGGGGCGTGAGGTCGAGCCGTGAGGTGTCGGCACCGCGTACGATGTCCGCCAGCGTGCCGAGGCCCGGCGCGTTGAGTTTGTATTCGGCGATGAAGGCGTCGAAGCTGCACTTCTCCCCGACATGCGTGAATTTCACACCGGGAATGTCATAGGGCTCGGCGCCGGTCTGCTTGGCCGTCGCCAGCACCTTGTCGGCCGGCACGTAGAGGAACTCCGGCTGCTTGTCGATGAAGTGCGTGATCAGCCACGGGCAGGCGATGCGGTCGATCTTCGGGCGTTCGCGGGTGACCCACTTCATTTCTGTTCTCCCTCGGCAAGGGCTTCCGTCGGCATTCCGTTCGCGCGCCAGGTGCCGATGCCGCCTTGCAAGGCGACGGCGTCGATGCCGCGTTCGCGCAACTTGGCGGCGCAGTCGCCGCCGATCTCGAAGCCCCAGGCGCAATAGACGAGGACCTTGGCGCCGCGCGGCAGCGAGGCCGCGACCTCGTCGACCCTTTCGGGCGGCGCGCGCCGTGCGTTGCGTAGCCGGACGGGCACCGACGTCGCGTCCAGGGCAAGCCGTGCGTCGACCACGAGAAGATCGGGATCGGCCTCGAGCATCGCGCGCGCCGTCGGCGCATCGACCATGTGGGGTCGGGCCGCCGCAGCGGTGCCGGCAAAGTGCGCCGCAATTCGCTCCCAGGCGATGTTGGCCATGAAGGCATCGACGTAACCCGCGGCATTGCTGCCGAAGTCGATGTGATATGCGTGCTCGTACATGTCGAGCGCCAGCAGCGGCGCACCGCCAGCGAGACCGTGCGTGTGATCGGCTGCCCAGACGTTGCTCAATGTGCCGTCGCGCGGCGAGCGCGTCAGGATCACCCAACCCGAGCCACCGCCCAGGGCCTTGCCCATGGCGACGAACTCGGCGCGCCATTTGTCGAGCGAGCCAAAGTCGCGAGCGAGGGCTTCGGCGAGCGATCCTGTCGGATCGCCGCCACCGCCTTCGCCGAGGCTGTCGAAATAGATCTCGTGCAACAGCATCGAGTTGGTAGCGATCAGCTCCTCGCGCTTCAGTCCATTAAGCCGAAAGCCGGGCACCGTTGCCGGGTCGAGTGCGCCGAGTTCCCCGCGGATCGCGTTCAGCCGACGTACCGCTCCACCGTAATTGTTCTCGTAGTGACTGGCCGTCAGGCGCGGCGAGAGGCCCTTGAGCCGGGGCGGCTTGAAGGAGATCGGCCGGGCGTGGAAAAACATCAGATTCTCCTGGTGATACACTCGTTTCATTGTCAAGATACCCTTATGTTTCAGGCATGCAAGAGGAAAATGATACAAGTGTTGCTTTATCAATCCGTAGCGTGATACAGGTGCACAATGTCAATCAGTGAGGCGCCTCGCTGGCTCATGCTGATTCATCAGCTACCAGCCAAACCCGCTTATGCGCGGGTCAAGGTGTGGCGTCGGCTGCAGGCACTGGGCGCGGTGACGGTGAAGGGTTCGGTCTATGCGCTGCCGGCGAACGGCGAGACGCGCGAGGACTTTGCCTGGCTCGCCAAGGAGATCGTCGAGAGCGGCGGCGAGGCGATCGTCTGCGAGGCCGCGCTGATCGAGGGCCTGTCCGATTCCGAATTGCAGGGGCTGTTCGATGCGGCGCGCGACGAGGACTACACGCGCATCGCCGGCGAAGCGCGCGAGATTGCGGCGCGGCTTCGCGACGAACCCGCGGACAACGTGCTGGCCGATGCCGCAACGCAGGTCGCGCGCCTGCGCAAGCAGCTCGATGCGGTCGTCGCGATCGATTTCTTCGGCGCCGAGGCGCGCGCGACGGCCGAGGGCCTGGTCGCGGGTCTGGAGACCGCGCTGAAACAGGAAGGGGAAGACATGCCCGACAACAAGACCGCGACGGCCCCGCCCGTCGGCGCCCTGAAGGATCGCGTGTGGGTGACCCGCCAGGGCGTGCAGGTCGACCGCATTGCGTCGGCCTGGCTGATCCGCCGCTTCATCGATTCCGGCGCGCGCTTCAAGTTCGTGCCCGGCACTGGCTATGCACCGCAGGTCGGCGAACTTCGCTTCGACATGTTCGAAGGCGAGTTCACTCACATAGGCGATCGCTGCACCTTCGAAGTGCTGATCGGCCACACCGGCCTGGCCGATGCGGCGCTCACGGCGATCGGCGAGATCATCCACGACATCGACCTGAAGGACGGCAAGTACGGCCGCGCGGAAGCAGCGGGCGTGCGCAGCCTGATCGCAGGCATCGCCGCGTCCAGTTCCGACGACGAGGAACGCATTGCGCGCGGCACGGTTCTGCTCGACGACCTTTATCGCGCGTTCGCGGGCAAGCAAGGTGGCGCATGAAAGACCACGGCGTCTCCTTCGGCGAGGCGATGCGGGTTTGGGCCCGCGTCGCCGCGCTCTCCTTCGGTGGACCGGCCGGGCAGATCGCGGTGATGCATCGCATCGTGGTCGAGGAGAAGAAATGGATCGGCGAGAACCGGTTCCTGCAGGCGCTGAACTACTGCACCCTGCTGCCCGGTCCGGAGGCCACCCAGCTCGCCATCTATATCGGCTGGCTGATGCACAAGACGAAGGGTGGTCTGGTCGCCGGAACGTTGTTCGTTCTGCCGGGCCTGCTCGCCATCATGGTGCTCAGCTGGATCTACGTGCTGCTCGGCAGGATCACGATCGTGCAGGGCCTGTTCTTCGGCCTGAAGGCCGCCGTGCTGGTGATCGTGGTCGAGGCGGTGCTCCGTGTGGGCAAGCGCGCGCTCAAGAACAACACGATGCGCGCGCTGGCGGCTGCGGCCTTCCTCGCGCTGTTCTTCTTCGACGTGCCGTTCCCGGCGATCATCCTCGTGGCCGGCGCGATCGGGTACGTCGGCGGGCGGGCGGGCGCGCCGGCCTTTCTGGGCGGAAGCGGTCACGGCAAGCTGGGGGCGATGCAACTGGCCGATGTCAACTCGCTGCTCGGCGAAGACACGCCCGCGCATGCCAGGCCGAACGTCCGCTGGTCGCTCACCATCACCGCCATTCTGCTGGCGCTTTGGCTGGGTCCGGTGGCGCTGCTCTACTTCGGCGTGGGCGGCGGCAACGTCTTCACCCACATTGCGCTGTTCTTCAGCAAGATGGCGGTGGTCACCTTCGGCGGCGCCTATGCGGTGCTGGCCTACGTGGCACAGCAGGCCGTCGACAAATATCACTGGGTGACAGCGGGCCAGATGCTGGACGGGCTGGGCATGGCCGAGACGACGCCGGGTCCCTTGATCATGGTGACGCAGTTCGTGGGCTTCCTCGCCGCGTGGCGCGAGCCGGGGGCGATGCCGCCACTGCTCGCAGCAACCCTGGGCGGCCTGCTGACCACGTGGGTCACCTTCACGCCGTGCTTCGTCTGGATATTCTTCGGAGCGCCCTTCGTCGAGGCACTGCGTGCCAACAAGGCGCTGGGCGCGGCCCTGGGCGCGATCACGGCGGCGGTGGTGGGCGTGATCCTGAACCTCGCGGTGTGGTTCGCGCTCCATGTGCTGTTCGAGAAGCTGACGCCGGTGCACTGGCTCGGGGTGTCGGTCGACGTGCCGGTACTCAGTTCGGTCGATATTCCGTCGGCCGCGCTGTCGATCGCGGCGGCGATCGCGATCTTCCGTTTCAAACTGGGGATGATCCCTGTGTTGCTGGCCAGCTCGCTGGCGGGTGTCGTCCTCTTTCTGGCTTTGGGGCTGTCGTAGGCAAGTCGATCTCTCTCAACAGGAGGAACGAATGACCAAAGAGCAGACGAGACGCACTATGATAACGGGCGCCACTGTCGCTGCCGCGACGCTGGCAGTAACGGCACTACCGACGCTCGCGCGCGCGCAGACCTCCGGCGTTCCAAAGGTGGAGTACGCGCCAAGGAAGTTGCCCTTCGATCCGTCGAAGGTGAAAGGCCTGTCGGAAAAGATCCTGACCAGTCACTACGAGAACAACTACACCGGCGCCGTCAAACGGCTGAACGCGATCACCGCCCAACTCGCATCCCTCGATATCGCCAATGCGCCGGTCTTCATGGTCAACGGGCTGAAGCGCGAGGAATTGATCGCCACCAACTCGATGATCATTCATGAACTCTACTTCGACAGTCTGGCCGGCGAAGGCGATCCGACGGGACCGTTGGCCGAGGCGATCAACCGCGATTTCGGATCGCTGGCGCGGTGGAAGGCCGAGTTCTCCGCCACCGGCAAGGCGCTCGGTGGCGGTTCGGGCTGGGTGCTGTTCAGCTACTCGCCGCACGACAAGCGATTGGTCAACAGCTGGGCGGCGGACCACACGATGACCGTCGCGGGAGGGCGGCCGATCCTGGCGCTCGATATGTACGAGCATGCCTACCAGATGGACTACGGTGCCAAGGCTGCGGTCTATGTAGATACGTTCATGCAGGGCATCCGCTGGAGCAACGCCGCTACTCTGTTCGAGCGCTATTCCAGGGAAGCCTGATGCGGGTGGGCCGGCCAAAGCGCATCGCAAGCGTCGCAATCGCAGCGCTCGCGATGCTTTTCTCGGCATCGGGCCACGCGGCCGACGGTGGCCTCGAGCTCGAGACGAAAATACCGCTCGGCGAGGTGCGGGGCCGCATCGACCATTTCGCGGTCGATGCGGAGCGGCAGCGGCTCTTCGTGGCCGAACTCGGCAATGACACTGTCGGCGTCATCGACCTCAAGAGTCGGAAGCTGCTCCGCACGATCACTGGTCTCGACGAACCGCAGGGTGTCGGTTATGTGCCGTCGACCGATACTCTGTACGTCGCAAATGCGGGCGACGGGTCTGTTCGCCTGTTCCAGGGCCCCGACTACGCTCCCAGTGGACGCATCGAGCTTGGGGGCGACGCAGACAATATTCGCATCGATGCCCGGTCCAATCGCGTTTTCATAGGTTACGGCAAAGGCGGGATTGCGGTCATTGATCCCGCAGAGTCGTGCCAAAGTGGCCGACATTGCCCTCAAGGCGCACCCGGAAGGCTTTCAGATCGACCGTGCCAGCGGCCAACTCTACGCGAATGTCCCGGATGCCCGGCATATAGCGGTCGTGGACGTCAGTGCCGCGAAGCAGATCGGCGGCTGGACGCCAGATGGCGCGCGCTCGAATTTTCCGATGGCCTTCGACGAAGCGACAAAGCAGATCGTCGCAGTATTTCGGCGCCCGGCCAGGCTCGTCTCGTTTGCGCAGGAGGGTGCAGTCGCGGCCTCCCTCGATACCTGTGGCGATTCCGACGATGTCTTCAGCGATGCGACGAGGCATCGTTTGTATGTGAGCTGCGGTGAGGGATTCGTGGATGTCGTGGACCGCAGCGATGCGGGTCTCGCGCGGCTTGGCCGTAATCCGACGATTTCCGGGGCACGCACTTCGTTTTTCTATCCCGAGATGGACCGGCTGTTCGTCGCCGTTCGCGCGACCGCGCGCGAACCGGCAGCCATCTGGGTTTATCGCCCCATCCCTTGAGCCGGAGGCTGGCAATGACAGCCAAAGCGCCCTTCAAATTGGCCGTGCTCTGGGCTGGCGATCGCGCTGCACGCACCAGCGCGACGCCGCACAACAATCGCTACAAACATATTTTCGATGAACTCATGGCACTCGGAATTCACGCCGAGCCTGCCGTCTATGCGGACGACATGGCGTCCGAGGTGCGCGAGCAGCTTCTCGCTGTCGATGGCGTGCTCGTCTGGGTCAATCCGATTTTCGACGGCGGGAATCGTGCCGTTCTCGACGCAATGCTGCGCGACGTTGCCGCGACGGGCATTTGGGTCAGCGCCCATCCCGACGTGATTCTCAAGATGGGCACGAAGGAAATCCTCCACAAGACGAAGCACCTTGGTTGGGGGACGGATACGCAACTCTATCGAACGGTCGGAGAATTTCGGCACGCGTTTCCATCGACACTCCATTCATCTGCACCGCGCGTTCTCAAACAAAATCGCGGGAATGGCGGGCAGGGCGTCTGGAAAGTCGAGCTTCAATCTTCCTCGATCGACCGCGTACGCGTTCTGCAAGCGACAAGAGGCAGTGTGCCGGAGGACATGCTCCTCGCCGACTTCATGAAGCACTGCGAAGCCTACCTTGAAGGAGATGGCTGCATCATCGATCAGCCGTTTCAGGCCCGCCTGTCGGACGGCATGATCCGTTGCTACATGGGAACCGACAAAATTGTTGGCTTTGGCCATCAGCTGATCAAGGCGCTGGTGACGCCACCTGCCGACGGGCCTCCCCCGGAACCCGGCCCTCGCATCATGCATGAAGCGACAGCGCCGCCCTTTCAGGCACTCAGGGCGAAGATGGAAGCGGTGTGGGTACCGCAGATGATGAAGGTTCTGGACCTGGACCGGACATCGTTGCCGATCATATGGGACGCGGACTTTCTATACGGCCCGCGCACCGCATCGGGCGAAGACAGCTACGTCCTGTGCGAGATCAATGTCAGCTGCGTCTTTGCGATTCCCGACAATGCGCCCGCGGATATTGCGCGCCTCAGCCTTGCGCGCCTCAGCCGCGCGCATCGGGCCGCTTGCAGCCGCGCGGACGAGCCGCCATAACGCCCTCATGACCGACGACACCGCTTTTCCCGACCGCCTTTCCACCAACCCGAAGAGCCCGCACTACGACGAGGCGCTGCTCGCCCGGGGCATCGGCATCAAGTTCGATGGCGAGGAGAAGACCAACGTCGAGGAATATTGCCTCAGCGAGGGCTGGATCCGCGTCGCTGTCGGCAAGACCGTCGACCGCAAGGGCAATCCGCTCACCATCAAGCTCAAGGGCAAGGTCGAACCTTACTTCCAGAAGAAGGAGTAGGCGTCATGCACAGCCACACGCTCGACGGTTGGCGTCACGAACACGTCTTCCTGGGCGCCGCGCACGATCGCAACGAACGGCGCACGTGGCTGGTGGTGGGACTGACTGCGACCATGATGGTGGTCGAGATCGTGGGCGGCTCGATCTTTGGCTCGATGGCCCTGCTGGCCGACGGCTGGCACATGTCGACCCATGCCGGCGCGCTCGCCATCGCCGCCTTCGCCTATCGCTTTGCCCGCAACCACGCCCGCGATCCGCGGTTTGCCTTCGGCACGGGCAAACTGGGCGATCTCGCGGGCTTCACCAGCGCCATCGTGCTGGCGCTGATCGCCCTGGCGATCGGCTACGAATCGGCAGTTCGGGTGTTCCAGCCGGTTGTCATTCACTACGACGAGGCGATCGCCATCGCCGTGGTCGGCCTCGGCGTCAACCTGGTCAGCGCCTGGTTGCTCGGCGGCGAGCATCATCACGACCACGCTCACGATCATGATGATCATGATGATCATGACGAACATGAGCATCACCATCACCACGATCACAATCTCCGCTCCGCCTACTGGCACGTGCTGGCCGACGCGCTGACCTCGGTACTGGCGATCGCGGGCCTTCTGGCCGCGCGCTTCTATGGCTGGACCTGGCTCGATCCGGTGATCGGCCTCGTCGGTGCTGTCGTGATCGCGCGCTGGTCGTGGGGCCTGATCCGCGATTCCGGCGCCGTGCTGCTCGACGCCGCGCCGAACCGCGCGCTGGGCGAGGCGATCCGCGCCAAACTCGAGACCGGTCACGACCGCATCGCCGATCTTCACGTCTGGCGCCTCGGACCGGGTCACAATGGCGCGATCGTCTCCCTGGTCGCCGACGAACCCGAACCGGTCGAGCACTATAAGGAGCGGCTCGAAGGCATCGCGGGCCTCAGTCACGTGACGATCGAGGTGCATCGCTGCACCGGCACGCACTGACCTCATGATCCGCCGGCGCGCCGTTCTCGCAGCAGGAGGTGCCCTGATGGCTTCGCCAGTGTCCGCTCAACCAGCATCGGCGCAAAATGTGAAGGTCACGCTTGGGACTGCGACGCCGGGCGGCGGCTTTCCAGTCTATGGCGATGCCTTCATCGCCTCCCTCAAGGCGCAGGATCCCGCGCTCGAGATCGTGCCGGTCAACACCAAGGGCAGCACCGAGAACGTGCCGCGCCTCGAAGCCGGTACGCTCGATCTGGCGCTGGTGCAGGGCGAGGTGGTGCACGAGGCGCTCGACGGCATCGGTCGGCCGAAAGCGAACCTGCGCATCCTGACCGCGATGTATCCGACCGCCGGCATGTTCGTCGTGCGTGCCGACAGTCCGGTGAAGACCATCGCCGACCTCAAGGGCAGGAAGATTGCCTGGGGCGCGGCCGGGTCGGGTCTCGTGATCCTCGGCCGCTATGTGATGGACGGGCTCGGCCTCGATGCGGCGAAGGATTTCGAACCGGTCTATCTCGAACGCGCAGGCGACGGCCCGGCGATGGTGCTCGACGGCAGGGTCGCGGCCCTGTGGGGCGGCGGCACGGGCTGGCCGGGCTTCGTCGCGGTGTCATCGAGCAAGGCGGGTGGCCGCTTCATCGCGCCCACCGCCCAAGAGCGTACGCGCATCCTGGCCCGGCACGGGTTTCTCAAGACGATCACCCAGGCCGGCGGCAGTTTTCCCAATCAGAAAGAGCCGATCGTGTCGGTCGGCTCATGGAGTTTCGTGATGGTGCGGCCCGCTCTCGACGAGGCGGTCGTGCTTCGCCTTGCCAAGGCGCTGCATGCCGCCGAAGCGACGCCGTTGCCGCAACTGGCGGACACGACCGCGAAAAGCACCTTGGCGGCGCTCACCGACCCAAATCTGCTGCATCCGGGCGTGCAGGCCTACTATCGGCAGGCGGGACTGACACCGAAGTCGCCGTAACCTCGCCAGCTCCCCTGCGTTCTATCCCAACAGCAACGCACAGGAGTTCCCATGCAGAACGACGACAAGCGCCGCGTCGAAGGCGAAGGCAGCTACAGCGGCACCAGGGATTACAACGACCGTACCGCCGACTTCATCAAGAAGGGCAAGGTCGACAAGGCCGCCAAAGATGCCGTCCACGCGATCGATTCGCCCGAGGCTGCCCAGCTGAAGCAGGCCGAGGAGAAGGGCAAGAAGGGCGATCCCCGCGGGATGGACAAGAAGGGCTAGAAAGTCTTGACCCCTCCGTCCGCTGCGCGGACACCTCCCCATATGAATGAGGAGGGAAGAATCATCCACCTCTCCATTCATATGGGGAGGTGGCGTCGTCATACGACGACGGAGGGGTCATCACTTCAGCCCATCGATGAACGCGGCGAGCTTGACGTCCTTATCGCTCACGCCGCCGGCGTCGTGCGTCGAGAGCGTGATCTCCACCTTGCTGTAGACGTTCGACCATTCCGGATGGTGGTCGGCCTTGTCGGCGGCCAGCGCCACTCGCGTCATGAAGCCCCAGGCCTCGTTGAAATCGGCGAACTTGAAACTCTTGTGGATCGCGTCGCGGCCCGAGACTTCCGTCCAGCCGGAGAGTTTGGCCAGGGCCGCACTCCGCGCTGTGCCCGTCAATTTGGCTGTCATGTCGCGTCCTCCTGTATGGCGCCAAGCTTGCCTCAATTGGTCCCACCGGCCTAGGGTCGGGAGAACCATCAGGAGGCTTCCGTGAAAATTTCCCGTCGTTCCGCAATGATCGCCGCCTCGTCCGCGGTCCTTGCACGGCCGGCCTTCGCCGAGAAGAGCGCCGACTCGCTCCGTATCCAGTTCGTCGATGCGGTGCCCAACATCGACATGTACTTCAACAGCCAGCGCACCGGGCTGATCCTCGCCCACCAGGCGTGGGACATGCTGGTCCATCGCGATCCGGCCACCTTCGACATCAAGCCGTCGCTGGCGACCGACTGGAAATTCGCCGACGCCAGCACGCTCGATCTTACGATCCGGCAGGGCGTGAAGTTCCATGACGGCAGCGCATTCACGCCCGACGACGTGGTCTACACGCTGAACATGGCGGCCGATCCGGCGAGCAAGGTGGCCACGCCCAGCAATTATTCCTGGATCGACAAGGCCGAGAAGACCGGCGACTGGACGGTGCGCATCAGGATGAAGCGGCCCACTCCCGCGGCGCTCGAATATCTCGCCATGGTGACGCCGATCCATCCCAAGGCCTATCGCGAGAAGGTCGGACCCGAGGGCTTTTCCGCCAAGCCGGTCGGCGCCGGCCCCTACAAGATCGTCAAGAACGTTCAGGGCCAGGAAGTGGTTTTCGAGCGCTTCGAGGACTATTGGGCAGGCTCGCCCAAGGGCAAGCCCGCGATCAAGACCCTGCACGTGCACTTCGTGCCCGACCTCGCGACCGAGGTGACGCAGCTTCTCGCCAAGCAGGTCGACTGGATCTGGAACATCAATCCCGACCAGATGAGCCAGATCAACAAGATGCCCTATCTGCAGGCGGTCCAGCAGGAATCGATGCGCATCGGCTATCTGTCGATCGACGCTGCCGGCCGCTCGGGCAAGGACAATCCGCTGACCAAGCTCAAGGTACGCCAGGCGATCTGGCACGCCGTCAACCGCAAGGAATTCGCCGACAAGCTCGTGCAGGGCGGCAGCCGCGTGCCACCGGCGCCGTGCTTTCCCAGCCAGTTCGGCTGCGACGCCGATGCCGCCGTGAAATACGACTACGATCCCAAGAAGGCCAAGGCACTTCTGGCCGAGGCCGGCTATCCGGACGGCTTCGAGATCGAGATGCTGACCTATGTGCAGCCGACCTCGTGGCCGGCGGCGGTGCAGAACTACCTGGCGGCTGTCGGCATCCGCGCCAAGATCAACCAGCTCCAGGTCGCGCCGGCGATCGACAGGGCCCACAAGGGCGAGGCGCCGCTCTACATGGGAAGCTGGGGCAGCTACTCGATCAACGACGTGTCGGCGATCCTGCCGGTGATGTTCGGCAAGGATGCGCTCGACAACTACTCGAAGGACCCCGAGCTCGAGAGACTGATCGCCGAGGGCGGCAACACCGCCGACAAGCAGGCCCGCGCCAAGGCCTACTCGGCGGCCGTGAAGATCGCGACCGAGCAGGCCTACTGGCTGCCGATCAATACCTACGTGAACGCCTACGCTTTCTCGAAGGACCTCGACTTCAAGACCTATCCCGACGAGTTGCCGCGCTTCTACTTCGCGAAGTGGAAATAAAGCGCATTACGCATTGACAATAGTTGCGTAATAAGCAATACTCACTGTTGGTCGTTGACGCACCCTGTCATCCCGAGGGAAGCGAGGGATCTTTACGCTACGGTAACTAAGTACCTCGCTTCGCTCGGGATGACACTGGGTCTAGGGCCGGCAGCAGAGGAAACCACAAATTGTCGTTTTCGCAAGATCGCGATGCCGCCAAGCCCTTGAAAAACAACGATTGTCGAAGGGGCTCCCATTTAATTCCCGTTATTTAACGGGAGGGCACCAACAGGCATTCGACGCCGCCGCCGGGGCGAATTTTCAAGGAGGGCGTCTCTACAGAACAACGCGGCTCGGCGATCGGGCAGCGAGGATGGAAGCGGCAGCCCGGCGGAATGTTCGCAGGGTCGGGCAGCGTATCGCCGAGACCGACGTCGGGCACGCCGAGGCCGGGCTCGGGCGTCAGCACCGAGGCGAGCAGGGCCTGGGTGTAAGGGTGCTCGGGGTTTGCAAACAATGTCTCGGTCGGCTGACGCTCGACGAAGCGGCCGAGATACATCACGGCCACGTCGCTCGCGACATGCTCCACGACCGCAAGATTGTGGCTGATGAAGAGATAGGTGAGGCTGAACTCGCGCCGCAGTTCGGCGAGCAGGTTCAGGATCTGCGCCTGCACCGAGACGTCGAGCGCCGAGGTCGGCTCGTCGCACACCACGATGCGCGGCCGCAGCACCAGGGCGCGGGCGATGGCGACGCGCTGGCGCTGGCCGCCCGACAATTCGGCCGGCAGGCGCGTTCCCTGTTCCCTCGAGAGCCCGACCCGCTCCAGCATCTCCTCGACCTTGGCGGCGATCTCGGCGCGGCCGAAGGTGCCCTGCGCGATCAGCGGCATCGCCACGATGTCGCGCACCCGTGCCATCGGGTTGAGCGAGGAAAACGGATCCTGGAACACCGGCTGGATCAGGCGCGCCCGCGCTCTGCGATCCATGGCGAGCACGCGCTTTCCTTCCACCGCGATCTCGCCCGCATCCGGCGCCAGCAGGCCCAGGATCAGCCGCGCCAGCGTGGACTTGCCGCAGCCCGACTCGCCCACCACGCCCAGCACGCCGCCGCCGGGCACGGAGAAGGAGACGTCGTCGCAGGCCACGACATGCCGGTCGTGCCCCAGCAGGCCGCCCTTCACGCGAAAGCTCTTGCGCACGCCTCTCACCTCGATCGCCGGCGTGATCATGCGGGCAAGCGACAGAGGAAATCGTGGGTGGGACCGGCAGCGTGTCGCGGCACCGCATGGGCGCAGCTTTCGTCGGCAAAGCCGCAGCGCTCGCGGAAGGCACAGCCCTCGAAGCCCGGCCCGATGCGCGGCACCGTGCCGGGGATCGAGCCCAGCGGCTGGTCGCGCCGGATCGTGCCCGGGACCGGCACGCAACGCAGCAGGCCCTGGGTATAGGGATGCTTCGGATTGGCAAAAAGATCGGCGGTCGCCGCGCTTTCCACCACTTCGCCCGCATACATCACCGACACGCGCGTGGCGATGCGGGCGACGATGCCGAGATCGTGGGTGATCAGCAGCAGTCCGAGGCCAAGGTCGCGCTGCAGGGTCGCCAGCAGGCGCAGGATCTGCGCCTGCACCGTGACGTCCAGCGCCGTCGTAGGTTCGTCTGCAATGAGCAGCTTGGGCTCGCACATCAGCGCCATCGCGATCATCACCCGCTGGCGCAGTCCGCCCGAGAGCTGGTGCGGGAACTGGCCCAGCCGCAGGCCCGGCGCGGTGATGCCGACCCTCGCGAGAAGGTCGGCAGCGCGGTCGGTCGCCTCGCGTTGGCTCGCGGCCCGGTGCCGGCGGAGGCCCTCGGTCATCTGCGAGCCCACTGTGTAGGCGGGGTTGAGGCTGGTCATCGGCTCCTGGAAGATCATCGCGATCTCGTTGCCGCGCAGGCGCGCCATGGCCTTGTCGGAGAGACCGCGCAGGTCGCTGCCCTCGAAGGCCAGACGCTCGGCCCGGCGATGGGCGCTGCGGGCGAGAAGATCCATGACCGCCAGCGCGGTCACCGACTTGCCGCAGCCCAATTCGCCCACCAGGCAATGGGTCTCGCCGCGCTCGACAGTGAACGACGCCCCGCGCACCGCCGATGTGACGGCCGAGGAGCGGCCGCCGAAATCGACCTCGAGCTTGGCGACGTCGAGGAGGGCGCTCATGTCGCGATGTGTGTCATGGCTGGCGTGTGCCGAAGGTGTCGCGCAGCCCGTCGCCCAGCAGGTTGATGCCGAGCACCAGCACGAACAGCGCGACGCCCGGGATCATGATCACCCACGGGCTGAAGAACATGTAGTCCTTGGCCTCGGAGATCATCAGGCCCCACGACGGCAGCGGCGGCGGCACGCCGAGGCCAAGGAACGAAAGCGCTGCCTCGAGCAGGATGGCCAACGCGATTTCCAGGGTCGCCACGACGACGAGGTGGCTGGCGATATTGGGCAACACCTCGCGCGTCAGGATGCGAAAGCGCGAGCAGCCGGCGCACCACGCGGCCGACACGAAGTCGAGGTTGCGCACCTGCATTGTGGTCGAGCGCGCCACGACCGCAAAGCGGTCCCACAGCAGCAGGCCCAGGGTCACGACCAGCAGGGTCATCGAGCTGCCGAGCAGGCCGACCACCGCCAGCGCCACCAGCACGACAGGGATCGAGAGGCGCGTGGTGATGGCGAACAGCACGGCATCGTCGACCCGGCCGCCCATGAAGCCGCCCAGCACGCCCAAAGTGATGCCGATCAGGCCCGACACGATCGAGACCGTGACGCCGATCATCATCGAAATGCGGCAGCCGTAGATCAGGCGGGAGAGATAGTCGCGGCCGAGCTGGTCGGTGCCGAGGACGTGGTGCGGGTCGGCGCCCTCCATCCAGAACGGCACCAGCAGGCGCTTGCCGAGGTCCTGCGCGAAGGGATCGTGCGGCACCAGCAGCGGTGCGAAGAGTGCACAGAAAGCCGCGATGCCCACGATGATCGCGCCCAGCCAGGTGCCGGCGTTGCGCCAGCCGCGTCGCGGTCCGGTCCGGGGGGCCGCATTTGTCGCCGCGACGCTCATGCGCTGCGCAGTCTCGGGTCGAGCACGGCGTTCATCAGGTCGGCCAGCATGGTGAGAGCCACATATATGACGGCAAGCACCAGCACGACGGATTGGACCACCGGGAAGTCATTCTTCTGGATGCTCTCCCAGGCCAGGAAGCCCACGCCGTGAAGGGCGAACACCTGCTCGATCACGATCGACCCGCCCAGCATGAAGCCGAGCTGGACGGCCGCGATCGCCACCACGGGAATGGCGGCGTTGCGCAGCGCATGTTTCAGCAGGATCGAGGCGCGCGACAGGCCCTTGGCGCGCGCGGTGCGGATGTAGTCGGACGACAGCGCCTGGATCATGCCGGCGCGGGTCAGGCGCGTGAGCGCGGGGATCGCCGAGAAGGCCAGCACCACGCCCGGCATGATGAAACTGTCCCACGTGTCGGCGCCCGAGATCGGCAGCCAGCCCAGCTCGAGGCCGAACACGATCATGAGGATGAGGCCCAGCCAGAAGGACGGCATTGCCTGGCCGAGCAGCGCCACCACCTGGACCGCGCGGTCGAAGCCGGTGTTCTCGCGCACCGCCGCAAGAATGCCGAGCGGCAGGGAAACCATGAGCGCGATCAGCAGGCCGGTGAGACCGAGCGTCAGGGTCACCGGCATGCGCTGGCCGATCAGCGACGCCACGCGCGTCTTGAAGAAGTAGCTCTCGCCCAGGTCGCCGGTTGCGGCGCGGCCGACCCAGTCGAGGAACTGCACGACCAGCGGCCGGTCGAGACCGTAGGCTTTGCGGATCGTCGCGATGTCCTCGGCGGTGGCGCCGGGTCCCGCGATCGAGGTCGCGAGATCGCCCGACAGGCGCGTCAGCATGAAGGCGAGAATCATGACGGTTGCCGTCACGAGCAGTGCCACGATCAGGCGGCGGACAAGAAACTGGAGCATGCGCGCGCCAACTCTAGTGTGGTTCCTTCCCGAACGCGACCATGCGAATTGCGCGCCGCATTTTTGCCGTCGTCGGTGTACAAACCAAGGCCGACTCGACCCTTGGCGAGTGCGCGCGGCTCCTATATGGGGGAAGCATGCCGGTGTTCAACAATCCTCGGCGCACGCCCTGCTTCGGTGTCGCGCCTTCGCTGGACGACATCGACGCGATCGCCAACGAGGTGTTCGCGACGATTCCCGAGGAGTTCCGCCGCCACGTCGGCAACGTGCGCATCCAGGTCGACGACTTTCCGTCGGACGAGATCGAGAAGACGATGGAACTCGATTCGCCGTTCGACCTGCTCGGTCTTTACCAGGGCGTGTCGATGATGGAACGCGGCGCGGGCCACGTCGCCAACGACATCGATCGCATCTTTCTCTACCGCCGCCCCATCCTCGATTACTGGTGCGAATCGGACGAGGATTTGCCGCATATCGTGCGCCACGTGCTGATCCACGAGATCGGCCATCATTTCGGCCTGAGCGACGACGACATGGAAGCGATCGAGGCCAAGGCCGAGGAAGAATCCCGGCGCGCCCAACCGAGTGCCTGATTCCGGCGCCTGACTATTCGAGCAAGGCCTTTGCGGCGGCGATTTCCGGTGCCGCGTCGGCGATCCCCCGGACGATCTTGTCTTGTTCGGCAGTGTTGAAGGCGCGTGCATCGAAGTGCCGGCCGGGCCGCAGACGAAGCGGCGCCAACTCCTCCAGCATCCGTTTGTCGTCGGCGCCGAGCACGCACTCGCCCAGCATCGCCAGCGCCGTCTCGTACACGTCGAACGGCCCGGCCGGTCGCGGTGCCGGCCAGTCAGCCACCGGTTCGGGCGGCGGTGAGGTGCGGGAGCGCATCAGCTCCTGCATCTCGAGGATGCGGCGCTGGTTGTGCTCATCCGGCGTCTCGAGCAACAGGGCATGTGCCGCTTCTGCGGCGTCGTTCAGAACGTAGCGCAGCCAGACCGAGCGGCAGGGCGCGCGGATCGCGTCGACGCCGCTTTCGGCCACGCCGTTCCAGCCCGGGCCGCCCACTAAACACGGGCGCGGCGTCGGGCCGCGCATCTCCGCGACCGTGCGCTGGAACGGATCGAGCAACACCGCGCTGTAGGCCGTATCGTTCATGCGTGGCAAGGTCAGGAACATCGGTTCGGCCGAGAGGTCGAGCCAGGCGGTGGCCCGCAGCGAGCCGTTCTGCGACGGGGACTCGCGGATCAGCCTGTTGAGCTTCTGGCTGCGCTCCACGATGTCGCTGTTGCGGCGCAGGTACGTCGCATGCAACGGCGCGAGCCAGATCGCGGCGCTGCGGGCGAGGGCGCGGAGGTCGTTCGCCTGCGCATGTGCCGAGGACGCGAAGGCCAATCCCGCGATCAGGGTCCGCCGGCCGATCACGCCGCACGCTCCCTTGCGGCGCGGCGCGCAAGGACGAAGGCTGCCGCTTCGCGCCACGGTTCGATGGTCCAGAACGAGCGTGCGCGGCCCGACGGCGAGGCCAAGACGAAGGCGACCGCGCCCTCAAGCAGCGCGGCCTGGCGTCCGTAGCTCGGCACCTTGATGCCGAGCGCCAGCGATGCCGCGTTCTTGCTGGTGAAGGCGATGGCGGCCGGCCGGTATTTGGCGACCTTGGCATGCAGCGACGCCGCGTCCATCGCCGCAGGCGTAAGCTCGTGGTCGGAGCCCACTTCGGTCTTGTTCAAATCGGTGAGACCGATGCGCCAGGCCAGCAACTCGGGATAGCGCTGTGGCGTGAAGCGCTCGGGAGTAAGACCCACGGCATGCAGGGTGGGCCAAAAGGAATTGCCCGGATTGGCATAGTAGGCGCGCGCCTTGAACGAGGCCGGCCCAAGCGCGGTGCCGCAGAACACCAGGTCGAGGCCCGGCGCCAGCAGGTCCGGCACCTTGTGGTTACTGCGGCTGGATGCCCGCGGCACGGATGACCTCGCCCCAGCGCTTGTACTCGGTCCTGATGAAGGCGTCGGCTTCGGCGACCGCCAGGGTGCCGGGTTCGAAGCCGCCGGCCTTCATGCTCTCGAGGACGTCGGGTGCCTGCAGCGCCTTCTCGGTGCCGGTGCGCAGCTTCTCCTTGATGGCGGCCGGCGTGCCGGCCGGCACCGCCCACAGCGACCACGAGGTCACGACCAGATCGGGATAGCCCGACTCGGCGAAGGTCGGCGTATTGGGCGCGGCGTCCGAGCGCTTGGCGCCGGTGGAGGCGATCGCCTTCAGCTTGCCGGCATTCACCTGGGGCATCTGCGAGTCGATGTTGCCGATGCACATCGGCAGGTGGCCTGCGAGCACGTCGGCGTCCGCCAGCGACACGCCGCGATAGCTGACGAAGGTCAGGTCGACGCCGGTCTTCTGCTTCAGCAGCTCCATGGTGAGCGAGGGCGAGGCGCCGACGCCGGAGGCGCCGTAGGAATACTTGCCGGGTTCGGCCTTGGCCGCAGCGATCAGCTTCTGCGGCGTGTCGTGCGGGAAGTCCGGACGGCAGACCAGCAGGTTGGGTTGCGTGCCGATCCAGCAGGCCGTCTCGAAATCCCTGAAGGCGTCGAATGGCGGCTTGGCAAAGAGATGCGGGATCAGCGCATGGCTGCCGATGCTACCCAGCAGCACCGAGTAGCCGTCCGGGGCCGACTTGGCCACGTTGTCGGCGGCGATCGAGCCGCCCGCGCCGCTGCGGTTGTCGACCACGAAGGACTGTCCGAACTGCTCGGTGAGCTTGGCTCCCAGACGGCGCGCGATGGCGTCCTGTGACCCGCCGGGCGTGAAGGGGCAGACGAGGCGAACGGTCCGGGTCGGCCAGGCGTCGGCCGCCAGAACGCGCTCTGCGAACGGGAGTGTGGACGCAGCGGTTATCAGCGAACGTCTCTTCAATCGGCTTGGCATGCGTGGCAGCCTAGCACTGCCGAGTTTGGGAGAAAGCATAATGAACAAGATCGACCCTGCGGACGAGGCGCAGCTCTTCGCCACAATAGACCGCTGGGTTGAGCGTGAGGTGAAACCCATCGTCAAGGAGTTCGACCATGCCGACAAATGGCCGGCCGAGATCGTCGAGCAGATGAAGGAGCTGGGTCTGTTCGGCGCCACGGTCTCGCCGGAATACGGCGGCCTTGGCTTGCCGGCCACGACCTACGCCCAGATCGTGATGAAGATCTCCTCGGTGTGGATGGCGATCACCGGCATCTTCAACTCGCACCTGATGCTGGCCCTCGCGGTCGAGAAGTTCGGCACCGAGCCGCAGCGCCGCCATTGGCTGCCGAAGTTTGCCTCGGGCGAGGTGCGCGGCGGGCTGGCGCTCACCGAGCCCAATGCCGGCACCGACCTGCAGGCGATCCGCATGACCGCGCGGCGTGATCGAGGCGACTACGTGATCAACGGCACCAAGACCTGGATCAGCAACGGCATCGAGGGATCCTGCTTCGCCCTCCTGGTAAAGACCAATCCAGAGGCGAGCCCGCGCTATTCCGGCATGAGCCTGTTCATCGCGCCCAAGGGGCCGGGCTTCACGACGGGCCGCAAGCTCGAGAAGCTGGGCTACAAGTCGATCGATTCGGGCGAGCTGATCTTCCAGGACTATCGCATCCCGGCCGATCACCTGATCGGCGAGGTCGAGGGCCGTGGCTTCACGCAGGTGGCGGGCGGTCTCGAACTGGGGCGCATCAACGTGGCGGCGCGCGGTGTCGGCATCGCCGAGGGCGCGCTCCGGCTGGCGACCGATTATGCGCAGCTGCGCCAGACCTTCGGCAAGCCGATCATCGAGCACCAGGCGATCGCCACGAAGATCGGCGAGATGGCGACGCGGGCGCGCGCCGCGCGCCTGCTGACGCTCGACGCCGCCCAGGCCTTCGATCGCGGCGAGCGCTGCGACATGCAGGCGGGCATGGCCAAGTACTTCGCCTCGGAGGCGGCCCTGGAGAATTCCACCGAGTTCGATGCGCATCCACGGCGCCTATGGCTATTCGAAGGAGTACGATATCGAGCGCCTCTACCGCGACGCGCCGCTCACCTGCATCGGCGAGGGCACCAACGAAATGCAAAAGCTCATCATCGCCCGGCAGTGGGCCCGTCACAGCGCATCGACATGAAGGACAAGCCGCTCAAAGGAATTCGCGTCCTCACGCTCGAGCAATTCGGCGCCGGTCCCTACGGCACCATGTTCATGGCAGAGCTGGGCGCCGAGGTGATCAAGGTCGAGGCGCCCGAGGGCGATCCCTCGCGGCAGGTCGGGCCGTATCGCCTCGGCAAGGACGACAGCGAATATTTCCAGGCGTGGAACCTCGGCAAGAAAAGCGTGACCCTCGATCTCAAGTCGAAGCAAGGGCGTGCGCAGTTCGAAGAGCTCGTTAAATCCGCCGACTGCGTGGTCAACAACATGCGCGGAACCCAGCCCGGCAAGCTCGGCATCGACTACGCGAGCCTCAAACATCTCAAGCCATCGATCGTCTGCCTGCACATCTCCGCCTACGGCCGGGACAACGAGCGCCGGGACTGGCCGGGCTACGACTTCCTGATGCAGGCCGAGGCAGGTCTGATGGAACTGACCGGCGATCCCGAGGGCGCACCGACGAGGGTCGGCGTCTCGCTGATCGACAGCATGAGCGGACTCACCGGCACGGTCGGGCTGCTGGCCTGCCTGCTGCGCGCCAAGCTGAGCGGCGAGGGCTGCGACGTCGACACCTGCCTGTACGACGTGGCCATGCACCAGCTCACCTATCCGGGCTCCTGGTACCTGAACGAAGGCGACGTCTCGCCCCGCATGCCGCGCAGCGCGCACCTGTCGCTGGCGCCGGTGCAGACCTATCCGACGAAGGATGGCTGGATCTTCATCATGTGCATGACCCAGAAGTTCTGGCTCTCCCTGTGCGACGCGATGGGACGCCAAGACCTCGTGAGCGATCCGCGCTTCCCCGATCCAAACACGCGCGCGACCAACCGCGCCGCGTTGGACGTCGCGCTCGATCCGACGTTCCGCACACGCACGACCGACGAATGGCTGGCGAAGTTCAACGGCCTGCTGCCGGCCGCACCGGTCTATCGCCTCGACCAGGCGCTCGATTCAGACTTCGCCCGCGGGACCGGCATGGTCTCGTCCGTGCCGCATCCGGCGAAGGGCGAATTGCGGGTCATTGCCAATCCTATCCGCATCGACGGCGAGCGGCTGGCGCAGGCCGCCTGTTCGCCGCTCGGCGCCGACAACCGATCACTCCTGGGTAAAAGCCGATGAAGCTCGAAGGCATCAAGGTCGTCGACCTCTCCTGGTTCCTGCCGGGGCCTTACCTCACGACGGCGCTGGCTGACCACGGCGCGGAGGTCATCAAGGTCGAGCCGCCGGGCGAAGGCGATCCCGGCCGCCACATAAGGCCGCCCGACCAGCGCACGTCCGTGTTCTTTCGCAACATGGGCCGCGGCAAGAAGAGCGTCGTGCTCGACCTCAAGAGCGAACAGGGTCGCGCCGATCTGTTTCGTCTGTGCAAGGGGGCGGACGTGATCGTCGAGTTCTTCCGGCCCGGCGTCGCGGCGCGCTTCGGCATCGGCTACGAGGAAGTGAAGGCCGCCAATCCCGGCATCGTCTACTGCTCGATCAGCGCCTTCGGCCAGGATGGCGCCTATCCTGGCCGCGCCGCGCACGATCTCGCGCTCGAGGCGATGACCGGTGTGCTGAGCCTCACCCTGGGCGACGACGGACGTCCGGCCATTCCCGGCATTCCTGTCGCCGACCTGGTGAGCGGCCTGCATGGGCTGTCCGGCGTGCTGATGGCACTGCTGCGCCGCCAGACCACGGGCAAGGGCGACTATATCGACGTCTCGATGCACGAGGCGCTGATGGCATCCTGCGCCAACGTGGTCGGCACCGCCTTTGCCGAGAACAGGCACCCCGACGTGAAGCAGCAGCGCACGACCGGCGGCTCGGCCTTCTATCGCGTCTACGACACGTCCGACGGCCGCCAGCTCGTGCTTGCGGGCCAGGAGATGAAGTTCATCAAGAACCTGCTGGCCGCACTCGGGAAGCCCGAGATCGTCGCCGCTCTGCGAATGGCCCGGCGATCATCAGCAGCCGGTGCCGAGTTCCTCGCAGCAACGTTCAAGGACAAAGCCGCTGAAGCACTGGATGGAATGGCTGGCGACGCTCGACATCTGCTACGGGCCGGTCGCCACCCTGCCGGAGGCGATTGCCGAGCCGAACCTGCTGAAGCGCGGTTTCATGGTGACCGATGAGGCCGGCCGCAAGCATTTCGCACCCGCGGTGCGTTTCAAGGACGAGCCGTCGAAGCCCCTTTATCGCGAGCCGCTGCTGGGCGAGCATACGAACGAAATTCTGGGTTCGAGGACAGTGACAATGACCGACCATGCTTCCAGGCGACGAACTCGCGGGCACGCGTTCCAAGGCCGGCCAGCCCGTCATCGTGCCGGCGACGACGCGCGATCGCGGCATCGGCCCGTTCAAGCGGCTGGTGCTGCGCGGCGCCACGGTGATCGACGGCACCGGCGCGCCGCCGATCGGGCCGACCGACATCGTGATCGAGAACAACCGCATCACCTTGATGAAGAAGGCTGTCGGCAATCTCGCGACCGCGGCCAACCGCGTGCCGGCGGGCGATCACGAGATCGACTGCAAGCGGCAAATGGGTGACGCCGGGCTTCATCGACTGCCATGCCCATGCCGGCGTCGCCTATCACTCGGCCAACGGCTGGGTGCCGCCGGTCGACTATGTCTACAAGCTCTGGCTGGCGCATGGCGTCACCACGGTGCGCGAGATGGGCTCGATGAACGGGCTGGGCTGGATGCTCGACCAGAAGAAGCGCTCGGCCGAGAACACGATCGCCGCGCCGCGCCTGCTGGCCTACGCCTACTTCCCCGCCGTCAACGACATGCTGAAGGTGATCCATTCGCCGGACGAGGGCCGCGCCTGGCTGCGCAAGCTGAAGGAGCGCGGCGCCGACGGCGTCAAGTTCTTCGGCGCGCCGCCTGCGATCATGGAGGCCGCGCTCGACGAGTGCGGAAAGCTCGGCCTGCGGTCCGGCTGCCATCACGCGCAGATGGCGGTCACGCGCATGAACGCGCTGACGACCGCGAAGTGGGGCCTGACCAGCGCCGAGCACTACTACGGCCTGCCCGAGGCGCTGTTCGAGGATCGCGTGGTCCAGCACTTCCCGCTCGACTACGACTACAACGACGAATATTTCCGCTTCTCGGTTTCCGGCCAGATGTTCAGGCAGGGCGCCAAGCCCGGCTCGGCCAAGTGGAACGAGGTGATGGAGAGCTTCCTCAAGATCGGCTTCACCTTCGTGCCGACCTTCACGATCTACGATGCCAACCGCGACCTGATGCGCGCGCGCCAGGCCGACTGGCACAAGGACTACACCTGGAAGTCGATGTGGAACTACTTCACGCCGCAGCGCGGCGGCCACGGCTCCTACTGGTATCGCTGGTCGACCACCAACGAGGTCGAGTGGAAGGAGAACTACCGGCTCTGGATGGCCTTCATCAACGAGTACAAGAACCGCGGCGGCCGGGTCTGCACCGGCAGCGACTCGGGCTTCATCTACCAGATCTTCGGCTTCGGCTATATCCGCGAGCTCGAGCTCCTGCAGGAAGCGGGCTTCCATCCGCTCGAAGTCATCCGCTCGGCCACGTCGCAGGGCGCGGCCCTCTGCGGCCTCGAGAACGAGCTGGGTACCCTGGAAGTGGGCAAGCTGGCCGACGTGCTGGTGCACGACCACAATCCGCTGACCGACTTCAAGCTGCTCTATGGCACCGGCGCGATGCGCTTCAACGACGCGACCAACGGTGTCGAGTGGCATCGTGGCCTCAAGTACACGATCAAGGACGGCGTGATCTACGATACCGCCGAGCTGCTGGCCGACGTGCGCGAGCTGGTGAAGGCGAGCTGGGCCGAAGACGTGCCGGCCCGGTACGCACCGCTGAAGGCGGCGGAGTGACGGACTTCGTCGTCCTGACGGGCTTCCTGGGCTCGGGCAAGACGACGCTGTTGCGCGACTTCCTGGCCGGCCCGGAGGCAGCCGACACGGCCGTCATCGTGAACGAGGCGGGCGAGATCGGCCTCGACGGCGTGATCCTGCGCGAGGAGGGTGCCGACACGCCGATCGCCATGCTGTCGAACGGCTGCATCTGCTGCCAGGCCGGCAGCGACCTCGCCTTCACGATCGACCGGCTGCTCGCGACCGAACGACCGGGCGCAACCGGCCCGCTGCGCCGGATCATCCTGGAGACCAGCGGTCTGTCGAAGCCGGGGCCCGTGTTGCGCCAGCTTGCCGGCCTCGCGGCCTATCGCATGCGTGTCTCGGTGGTGGCGACCTTCGATGCCACGCGAGGGGCGGAGACTGCGCAGTTCGAGGAAGCGGCGGCACAATGGGCGGCCGCGCATCGCATCGTCGTCACCAAGGCCGATGCCGTTTCGGCCGACGCCCTGGCGCGTGCGGCGGAGGAGGCCGCTTCCCTCAATCCGCTCTCGGAGATCGTGGCGACAGCCGATCGCGACCGTGCCGTGGCCTGGGCTTTCGCTCCGTTGGCGGCCAACGCGCCGATGCCCGTGTTGCCGCAGGGTGCGGCGACGGCGGCCCATCCGCGGATCGCTGTGCGCCTCGCGCGCCCGACCGGTGTCCTGGTCTATGACGACGTCGCGAGCTGGCTCGACAATCTCGCCGGTGCACTGGGCGAGCGTCTGCTGCGCCTGAAGGGGCTGGTGAGGGTTGCGGAGAGCGAGCGGCCGGTTCTATTGCAGAGCGTCGGTACGGCCTTCTCCGCTCCCCGGCCATTCGGAGAGCCTGACGCCGCGTCGCCGCTATTCCTGGTGATCATCGCGCGCGACCTGCAGGCGGCGGAACTGCAAGCCGTGTCGCCGCCCGGGCTGTTCTCTTTCTCGTCGTGGACGGAACTGTCCGCCTTGCCGCGCGCCCTGTCGCCGGTCGCGGTTGCCTGGGTCTGAGGATCAGTAGAACGGCTCGACGATCTCCTCGACCGTCAGCCCTTCCTTCTCCTGGCGCAGCAGCACATAGAGAACGGCGGGCACGGGACAGAGGAAGGCCGCGACGATGGCATTGACCGGCCAGAGCACCATCGTCAGCAATTCGCCGCGTTCCGCCGTGATCGGAACGATCCTCAGGATGAGCGAAAAGAGCCCGACGGCCAGGAAAACCGCCACGATGCAGGCCACGATCACGCCGAACACGCGCCAGCGCCGGCCGCTGGTGAGTGCCGCGCTTTGCCGGAAGGAGTTGACGATCTCCTTCTCTTCCATCAGCAGCACCGGCATGGCGACCGCCCAGATCGTCATGAGATAAAGGCCGGGTGCGACGAGAAGGACCAGGCCGAGAACGACGAGGATCGCCTGCACGGCGCCCAAGACCAGCACCTTGCCCAGCGCCGGGCGCTGGAGCTGCCATAGCGTCGTCTGGACGCCCGGCGGATGCCCCGCCATTGCCTGGAACGCCGCGCAGAGGATGCAGATCAGAGCCGCGGTATTGCCCAGAATATCGGCCGCGAATTTCGGGATGCCGCTGACGCCGCGCATCTCCAGCACGAACGACGGCGCGGTGAAGAGGAGGGCCGTGACGGCGAAGGCGGTGAAGTTCTCCAGCCCCAGCCAGAAGCCTGCTTCGATGCCCGACCGCACGGTCCAGGCAGGAACCGATGGCGCCGGTGGCGTTGTCACGACCGAATCATGCGACGAGGGCGGTGGCCTTGGCGAGCGGTACAGGCGCGTCGGAGAGCAGCAGGTCCATCGCTTCCTGTTCCCACGAAGGCTCGCTGAGCGACAGCGGATCCTGCGGGGCAAGACGATGCTCGATCACAAGCCGCGACAGCAGCAAGCGCCGCGCGTCACCGCCTTGCGCGCCGAGAGTGGCGCCTTCCCAGGCCATCAGCGCCACCGTGGTGGCGTGGTAGAGCGCGCCGGCAGCCATGCGCGAGCGCCTCTCTTGTTTTGGGTCCGCGGCCACCGCCTCGACGAAGCGCTCGACCCGGTCGAGCGTGGCGCCCAGCAGGCCCTTGTATTGACCCGGCAGGCTGCCGCTTGCCTCGTACTTTGCCTTCAGTGCGGCCGACAAGGTCTTGTGACCGCCGGCCTTGCCCACGGCGCGCTGCACGACGTCGAGGGCGTTGATGTTCGACGTGCCTTCCCAGAGCGTGCCGATCTGCGCGTCGCGCACCAGGCGCGCCGTCGCCCATTCCTCGATGTAGCCGATGCCGCCCCGCACCTCGAGAGCGGCGCTCGCCACCGGGATGTTGTCGCGGCAGGCGCGGAACTTGTAGACCGGCGTCAGTATGCGCAGCAGGTCCGCCGCGTCCTTGCCTCCCTTGTCCGCGCGACCCATCGTGTCGGCAGAGAAGGCGAACATCGACAGCGCCTGCTCGGTCGGCAGCATGATCTTCATCAGTTGCCGCCGCAGCAGCGGATAGTCGGCGATGGCGTGACCGAAGGCACGGCGGCCACGCGCCGCGGCGAGCGCTTCGTTCAGGCAGCGCCGCATCATCGCGGCCGCGCGCACGCCGTGGCTGAGCCGCGACAGGTTGACCTGCTGCATCATCTGCTTGAAGCCCGCCGCCACATCGCCCACGAGATAGGCAGTGGCGCCGTCGAGCACGATCTCGCCGGAGGCCATCGAGCGCGTGCCGAGCTTGTCCTTGAGCCGCACGATCCGATAGCTGTTGCGCGTGCCGTCCTCGAGGCGGCGCGGCAGGGCGAACATGCCGAGACCCTTGGTGCCGGGCGCCGCATCTCGTGGCCGCGCCAGCAGGAGCGCGACATCGGCGTCGGCATGGCTGCAGAACCATTTCTGGCCATGCAGCTTCCAGCGCTCGACTCCGTCGGCGCCGACGCCCACCCGTTCGGCCTCGGTCTCGATCGCGCCGACGTCGGAGCCGCCGGCCTTCTCGGTCATGAACTGGGTGCCCTTCAGCATGATGGACGGGTCCTGGCTGAGCAGCCGGTCGAGCAGCAGCTTCTTCACGGGCTCGGAGCCGTAGCGTTTGAGAATGAAGTTCGACGTGTCCGACACCGAGACCGGGCACATCAGGCCGAACTCTGCCTGCACGAAGAGATAGGTGATGGCGTATTTGACCAGCGGGTGCGCCGGCTCCGTCATCCCCAGCACGCCCGGGCGATGGCTCATGGCGTGCATGCCGAAATCCTCGAAGGCGATCTTCTCCATCTCGCGGTAGGAGGGGTGATAGTCGATCCAGTCCTCGTCGCGGCCGAAGCGGTCGCGCGGCTGCAGCACCGGCGGATGCTTGTCGGCGATCATCGCCAGCTCGTCGAGACGATTGCCCGCGAGCGCCCCCAGCCGCTGGAAATGCGGAGCCATCGCCGCGCGCAGGCCCGGCTCCATGTAGAGCGACATCAGGTCCTGGAACTGGCGATCGATCGCATAAAAGTTCTGGCCGTGGATGTCGGGTGCGATGTGATGGGCGCCGTGCGGCACCCTGGCGGCGGCGACGGACGACATGTCGGGCATCGATTCTTCCTCAACTTCCTTGTCGGCGCGTTTTGCGCATTTTAGCGCCGTGCTAGGGTGAGAGACCATGCCCATCGGCGTCATCTTCGTCTGCTCGGCCAATATCTGCCGCTCGCCCATGGCCAAGGGTGTGTTTCGCGCGATGGTCAGGCGCGCCGGGCTGGAGCAGGCGTTCACCATCGATTCCGCCGGCACCATGGAAGGCCACGACGGCGAGCCGGCCGCGCCGCTCGCGCGGGCGGCGGCCGGCCGCCGCGGCTACGACATTTCCGACCATCGCTCGCGGGCCCTGACCAACGAGGACCTGGAACGCTTTGCCCTGCCGCTGGGCATGGACCGCAGCCATCTTGCCGCCATGCGCTGGATGGCGCCGCGCAACCTCGCCGACCGGCCGCAACTGCTGCTGAAATTCGCGCCACAGATCGGTGTGCTCGAAGTCGGCGACCCGTTCGGCGGACCGCCGATCGGCTACGAGAGCGCGCTCGACCTGATCGAGCAGGGCTGCAAGGGCGTCCTCGACGCGCTCAGGCCTTTGGCGGAAAAGGCCAGTTGAGGCCGAGCTCGCCGAAGCGGTTCAGCACGTTGAAGGTGAGGCGCGACACGTCGTTGTCGTAGTTCCTTGCCGGCAGCGAACCGCAATAGGTGATCGAGCCCACCGAGAAGAGCGCGCCGCCCTCGGGCTTCTCGACATAGACCATGTCGGCGCGGATCAACTGCTCGAGCGTCTGCCCCGGGATCGTGTTGTCGAAGCCCAGCCGCTCCTCGTGCACGACCACGAAGTTCTTTCGGTCGTGGCCTTCGGAGGTCGCGAGGATCACGCTGTTGAGCGGACTGCCGAGGCGATAGTCGAGCCGGTCGAGTTCGAAGCCCGCCGCGCCGCCGCCGGAGAAGCCGTAGCCGCCGAACAGCTCGTCCTTCACGCCGTCGAACACCCAGGCATGCTGGTTGTCGCGCGAGGCGCGGCGGTAGGGATCGCCCCAGAAGGTGCCCTGGCTGGAGAAGCCGATGCCGCAGAGCTTGTTGGGCGCGCGGTCGGAGCGCCGCCACAGGCCGCCATAGGCATTGTCGAAGGAATGGTAGTATTCGCCGGGCTCGGCGGCCCACATGCGGATGCCGCCCTCGGTGCGGCGGATTTCGATCGCGCCCGGCACCTTGTCGGAGAGCGCGACCCGCCAGTAGAAGCCGTTGCCGCCGAGATACATCAGACGGCCGCCGGTCTCGGTGTAGGTCGTCAGCGCATCGAGGGTCTCGGCGGTGTGATATTCCGGATGCGTGCCGGTCAGCACGACGTTGTAGGGCGCCAGCAGCGCCTCGCCTTCCTCGTGCAGGTCGTGGTCGGTGACCACGTCGAAGTCGGCACCCATGCGGTCGAGCCAGCCGGTCAGGTGGCTGTCGGCCGGCAGATGGCGCAGACCCGAGCCGCGCGGATCGTTGTAGGCGAGGAAGTTCGGCCGCCACGTCATGAGCGGACGCAGGCGAGAGGAGTAGGCCACGCCCGATCCGTCGCGATGGGAGTCGTAGGTCGACAGGCCGTAATCCTTGTGCTCGGACGGATGCCATGCCGAGGACTTCCACTCGGCGACGCGCTTCCTGAACGGCTCGTTGAACGGCACGCGCGCGAAGTTGCTGTAGACCTGGTAGGTGAAGGTGCTGGCGAGGTAGCAGACCTTGGCGGTGGGCTTGCCTGTGTCGGGTCGCACGAAGAACGGAATGATGTCGCGATCGAGGCCGCAGCTCAGCATCACGCCATAGACGCCGCTCTTCACTTCCTTGGGGGTCGTGAAGGCAAAATCGTCTAGCCAGCCGCAATCGTGCAGATCGTCGTCGTGGAAATGGATCGCCGCATAGTGATGCGGCGTGTGCTTCCAGTTGCGTTCGCTGCCGTCCCAGGCCGCACCCTTCATGGCGCGCGTCGGCAGGTTTACCAATCGTCCGTGCAGCGCGTTGGGGCCGCTATCCTCGACCTCCATCGTGTCCATCCGCCGCGAGAAATCCCAGGCGCCGAGGCCGGCGATCGCCGGCGCTTCGATCTTGCCGTTGAAGCAGTGCGCGGCAGGGCGGTCGCTCGCGGCCTCGGCGCCGATCATCACGGGTTTCGCAGCGTCCATCGCGAGCAACGTCCGTGCGGTGAGCGTTGCCTCGCCCTCGTCGTCGATGGCATGCGCGCGCCGGAGCGGTTGCTGGCCGACGCGCAGGATGCCGCTTGTGGGATCGGCACTCGCCCACACGCGATACCAGGTGTGCGGGCGCAGCGGCCGGCCAACCGTGACCTTTGCGTTGCCGACTTCGAGCCGCATGCCGTCCGGGGTCATCGCCAGCGCGAAGCCGTCGCCGCTGGCCGGATCGCGGCGCGAGATAACCGTTTGCGCCGGATCGCCGGGCAGCGTCGGCCAGATCAACGCCTCGACCGAAAGTGCGGCTGGAAGCTTCGCCGTGGCGGCACTCTCGATCAGTGCGTAGGAGCCTGGCCATGCCTGCTGCTGGCGCGACGGGAAGCGTCCGTTGAAGTGCGCCGACAGGTCTTCGAATTTCACGCCCGGCCCCGCGGGATTGGGATCGCCGCGCACGATGCGGACAAGCGTCGCGAGGAAGGGTCCAGACCCCGTGCTCGAGACCTTGAAGGCGATCTTCTGGCCGGCTCGAACCGAGATGCGGTCGGCATAGCCGATCAATGATGCGGTCACGTTTGTCTCCCTCAGCGGCGACGATATAGTCGCCGCAGTTCTGGAGCAGCACCATGGCAAAGATCATCGCGCGGGTCGGTCAATTCCGGGGGCCGCAATGACCCGCGAGGAATTGCGCGGCAGGATCCAGACGGTGCTCGGCCTGATCTCGCCCGACACGCTGGGCCGTACGCTGATGCACGAGCATGTGCTGTGCGACATCCGCCCGCCGGGCACGCGCTCCGACAACGACCTCGGCCCCGAGATCACGCTCGAAAACGTCTGGCAGATCAATTATGGCCGTGGCCTCAAGCGTGCCGGCCGCAAGTACATGCTCGACCTCGAGGATATCGCCACGCGCGAGGTCGAGATGATGAAGAACGACGGCGGCGATGCCATGGTCGAGCTGACCTGCGGCGGCCTGTCGCCCGATCCGTCCGGCCTCAGGCGCATCGCCGAAGGCACCGGCGTGCACCTGATCATGGGCTGCGGCTACTACGTCAACGACTACCAGGACCCGCGCAACCGCGACCGCAGCGTCGAGGATTTCGCGGCGGAGATGACGGGACAGATCCTGCAGGGGGCCTGGGGCACCGAGGTGCGCGCCGGCATGATCGGCGAGATTGGCTGCAGCGCGCCCTGGACCGACACCGAGAAGAAGGTGATGCGCGGGGCCTTCATCGCCGCCGCCGCGACGGGCGCGGCGATCAACGTTCATCCCGGCCGGGATCCCGACCAGCCGCAGGAAGTCGCGAACTTCGCGAGGACCGTCGGGCACCCGACCGACCGCATCGTGATCAGCCACATCGACCGTACGATCTTCGACGAGACGCGCCTGCTCAGGCTGGCCGACTCCGGCGTCACGGTCGAGTTCGACCTGTTCGGCCAGGAGTCGAGCTACTATGGCCTCTCCGACATCGACATGCCCAACGACGCGACGCGCCTGCAGTTGATCCGTTCACTGATCTCGCACGGCCATCTCGACCGTGTCGTGATCAGCCACGACATCTGCTACCGCACGCGGCTGGCGAGCTTCGGCGGCCATGGCTACGGCCACATCTTTCGCAATGTCGTGCCGATGATGAAGAAGCGCGGCTATGGCGAGGACGAGATCGACGCCATCCTGGTGCGCAACCCCCGACGGCTGCTGACGTTTTTCTAAGGAGCTCCGCGCAAGCGGAGCGACTGGCGGCGTGTAGCGCTGCAGGGAGCGCAGCGACCGAAGCGCGGGCGCCGCTCGGTGCAGAAAGGACAAGGCATGATCCGCAAACTCTCCTCGGGCGAATACCGCCTTTATTCGCGCAAGCAGAATCCCAAGACCGGCAAGCGGCGCAATCTCGGCACGTTCAAGAGCCGCGCCGCCGCCGAAAAGCACGAGCGCGCGGTGCAGTACTTCAAGCGCCACTAGAACGACAGATCGTAGGCCGCTTCCTCGGTGTAGATGCGGCCATGGCCTCCGGGGCGGCTCGAATAGAGTGCGAAATGGTCGGCGAGCCAGGGGCCGGCCCTGAAGGTCGAGAAGCTCGCCATGAACTGCGCGATGTGATGGCCGGTCTCGGCGCCGTTGGGGAAGCGCGCGAGCGTGACGTGCGGCCGGAACTTGCGGCGCTCGATCTCGATGCCGCAGTTGCGGGCCACGGTCGAGACTTTCCGCGCCAGCCAGTCGAGCCGGTCGTTCTTCTCGACGGTGGCGACCAGGGCGCGGGGCTGCTTGCCGCTCGAGAATTGCTCGACGCCGGCGATCGCCAGCGGGAAGCGGGACGAGGCGATGTCGGAGAGCTCCTCCTCGAGGTCGCGCATCGTGCCGCCCTGCACGTCGCCTGCGAAGCAGAGGGTGACGTGGAAGTTCTCCGGCGCGATCCAGCGGGCGTCGGGCACGCCCGACTGCAGGCCGATCAGCTCGCGGGCGATGTCTTCAGGGACGGGGAGGGCGATGAACAGACGCGGCATAGTCGTCGAGGTTTCTGGTCACGAAGGGCAGGAGATGCTTCACCACGACCTCGACGCCCTCGGGGTTGGGGTGCAGCCCGTCGCCCTGATTGAGCGCGGCATCCTGTGCCACACCGTCGAGGATGAAGGGGTAGAGCGGCACGTGATATTTGTCGGCAAGCTTCTTGTACAGCCCGTCGAACGCCGTGACGTATTCGGGCCCGAGATTGCGTGGCGCCATCATGCCGATCAGCCAGACCGTGACCTTCGCCTCCTTGAGCTTGCCGAGGATCGTGTCGAGGTTGCGTTCGGTGGTGGCGGGATCGATGCCGCGCAGCGCGTCGTTGGCGCCCAACTCCACCATCACGATGTCGGGCTTGTCGGCCAGCATCCAGTCGAGCCGGTCGATGCCGCCCGCGCTGGTGTCGCCCGAGACGCCGTGATTGAGAACCGTGACGTCGCGGCCCTCCTTCTTGAGCGCCGCCTCCAGACGGACCGGGATCGCCTGCTCGGGTTTCACGCCGTAGCCTGCCGTCAGACTGTCGCCCAGCATGGCGATCTTCACGGGCGCGCTTTGTGCGTGTGCGGCGGATAGGCACAAAAGAACAAGCAGCAGTGAATTGACCGCCGCCGCAAAACGACCATATCCCTTGGCAAAACTCATGGCCGTGACCAATCCTCTCATCGTCCGTCTTTCGGACGTCCATCTCGACATGGCAAGCGATGCCGGCATGGTCAATATCCTGCGCGGCGTCAGCCTCGACATCGGCGCCGGTGAAATCGCCGCCGTGGTGGGCCCGTCGGGCGCCGGCAAGTCCAGTCTGATGATGGTCGTAGGGGCCTCGAGCGCGCTACGTCCGGCACTGTCGAAGTGGCGGGCCGCGATCTCGGGCCGCTCGGCGACGATGCCCGCGCGCGACTGCGCCGCGATCATATCGGGATCGTCTTCCAGGGCTTTCACCTCATTCCCACCATGACGGCGCTCGAGAACGTGGCGCTGCCGCTCGAGTTCGCGGGACGAGGCGGCGCTTTCGGGACCGCGCAGTCGGCGCTGGAGAGGGTCGGGCTCGGCCATCGCCTGACGCACTATCCGGCGCAACTTTCCGGCGGCGAGCAGCAACGGGTGGCCGTCGCGCGCGCTTTCGTCGGCCGGCCCAAGCTCCTGCTGGCCGACGAGCCGACCGGCAATCTCGACGGCGCCACCGGCAAGCAGGTGATGGACCTGCTGTTCGAGCTGGCGCGCAGCGTGGGCGCCACGCTCATTCTCATCACGCACGATCTGGCGTTGGCCGGGCGCTGCGACCGTATTGTGCGACTTGCCGACGGGTTGGTGGTGAGCGACGAGCGCACGACTGCAGCCCTGGCGGCGCAGTGAACCTCGCCGTCACGCTCGCGCGTCGCGAGATGCGCAGCGGGCTGGGCGGCTTCCGCCTGTTCATCGCCTGCCTGGCGCTGGGCGTCGGCGCGATCGCGGCAATTCTCTCCTTCAGCCGCGCGGTCGAAGAGGGCGTGAAGGCCAACTCGCGGGAGATCCTGGGCGGCGACGTGTCGATCTCGGTGCTCTACCGCGAGGCCTCGCCCGAGCAGGAGGCTTTCCTGCGCCAGCAAGGCACGCTCGTTCGCTGGATCGACAGCCGTGTCATGGCCCGTCCGATCAGGGCGGGTGGGCGTCCGACCTTGATCCAGCTCAAGGCGGTCGAAGGAGCCTATCCGCTCTATGGCACGCTCGAGCTGAAGGGGGGCGGATCGCTCGCCGACGCGCTCGCCAAGCGCGATGGCGTGTGGGGCGCGGTGGTCGAAGAGGCGGCGCTCAAGCGCATGAACATCGAGCTTGGCGACGTCGTGAAAGTGGGCGAGGCGCTCGTTCAGATCCGCGCCCTGATCGCGCACGAGCCCGACAATGGCCTCAACGCCTTCGCCAGCCTCGGACCGCGCCTCATGATGCCGTTCGACGCGCTGGCCGAATCGGGCGTGCTGCAGCCCGGCAGCCTGCTGAGCTGGCAGTATCGCCTGCGTCTGCCGCCCGGCGCCTCGGACAGCGCCATGGTCGAGGCGATCCGCGCCCGTTATCCACGCGATGGCTGGCGGGTCCAGGGCCTGGCCGATGCCGGCGGCGGCATCCGCTTCTGGCTCGATCGCCTGACGCAGTTCCTCGGGCTGATCGGGCTGTCGTCGCTGCTGGTGGGGGGCGTCGGCGTCGGCAATTCGGTATCGAGCTTCCTCGCAACCCGCCAGCGCACCATCGCCACGATGAAATGCCTGGGCGCGCCGCAGCGCCTGGTCTTCTCGACCTATTTCCTTCAACTGTCGGTGCTCGCGCTGGTCGGGATCATTCTGGGCGTGGTCTTGGGCGTCGGGCTGCCGTTCGCCGCCCGGGCGCTGATCGCCGACCTCCTGCCGGTGCGCGCGCGCATCGACATCTATGCCCGCCCGATCCTGATCGCCGCGGGCTTCGGCGTGCTGGTATCGCTGCTGTTCGCGCTGGTGCCGCTGATGCGCGCCAGGACCGTGCCGGCCGCGACCCTGATGCGCGGCGCCGTCGCGCCGCAGAAGAAGCGATTCGGCTGGCAGGGTGTGGGCTGGCGTGACGGGCTGGTACTGGCCGGCGTGGCCATGGCGCTTGCGCTGTTCACGATCTTCACCGCCGTCGAAAAGCGCATCGGCGTCTACTTCGTGCTGGGCTCGATCGGCGCCTTCCTCGCCTTTCCGGCACTGGCGCAGGTGTTGATGCTGGCGGCGGCCCGGTCCGGCAAGCCGAAGTTCGCCGCCTTGCGCCTTGCGCTCGCCAACCTGCATCGGCCGGGCGCGCCGACGCCCATCGTCATGCTGTCGCTGGGCCTTGGCCTGACGGTGCTGGTCGGCACCGCATTGATCGAGGGCAATCTGCGCGACCAGATCACCAGCCGCATTCCCAAGGATGCGCCGGCGTTCTTCTTCGTCGATATCCAGTCGAGCCAGATCGACGCCTTCCGGCAGGCCATCGCCAGCGTGCCCGGTGCCGGCGCACTCGACGAGGTGCCGTCGCTGCGCGGCCGCATCGTCAAGATCGCCGGAAAACCCGTGAGCGAGATGGCGGTGCCGGCGGAGGCGCGCTGGGCGGTCGACGGCGATCGCGGGGTCACCTACTCGGCCGTTGCGCCGGAAGGTGCTGAGATCGTGGCGGGCAGCTGGTGGCCGGCGGACTATCGTGGACCACAGCTGGTGTCGTTCGACCAGGGTCTGGCCGAGGCGTTTCATATCGGCGTCGGCGACACGATCACGGTCAATGTGCTGGGCCGCGACATCGAGGCCAGGATCGCTTCGTTGCGCCGGATCGTCTGGCAGACCCTGTCGATCAACTTCGTCTTCGTCTTCTCGCCCGGCGTGCTCGACAAGGCGCCGCACACCTATCTCGCGACGGTGAAGGCCACGCCGGCGGCCGAAGACCGGATCTTCGAGGTGATCACCGACAGGTTTCCCAATGTCACCGTCGTGCGCATTCGCGACGCCATCCAGACCGCGTCCGACGTGCTGGGCAACATCGAATACGCCACGCGTGGCATCGGTCTTCTCAGCATTCTGGCCGGCGTGCTCGTTCTCGCCGGCGCGATGCTGGCGACCCAGCGGCGGCGGATGCACGAGGCGGTCGTCATGAAGGTACTGGGCGCCACGCGGGCGCGCATTGCCGGCATCTTTGCCTGGGAGTTCGCAGCACTTGGCCTGGCGACTGCGCTGGCCGCTGTCGCCGTCGGCTCGGTCGCGGCCTGGCTGGTCGTCACCCGGCTGATGAAGCTCGAATGGACCTTCCTGCCGGCGGTGGCGATCACCGTCGCGCTGGGCGCCATGGCGCTCACCCTGGCCTTCGGACTGGCGGGGACTTTGGCGGCATTAAGGCAGCGGCCGCTGGCATTGTTACGAAACGAATAGGCCTATTTGCAGCGCCGGCGGGGGCAGGCCGGCCGATCACTATTGATTCGGGCCGCCCATCTGACCACATTGTCAGGCGAAAGGGGGGTCGCTAATGCCCCCTGCAGGAGGCTCAGCTCAAATGGCGAACCAGAACTTCAACACCTTCAATCGCGCGGGCACCACGGACCTGGCATTCGATGCCGGCCTGCGCGCTCACATGATCAAGGTCTACAACTACATGGCCTCGGGCCTGGCGTTGTCGGGCATCGTGGCCTTCGCGCTGTTCAGCTCGTCGGAGATCGCCAGCCTGTTCTTCCAGGTGGCGCCGGGCAACCGCGTCGTCGGCCTCAACATGCTGGGCTGGATCGCGATCCTGGCCCCGCTCGGCTTGCTGCTTCTCGTCGGGTTCCGCGCTCAGCAGATGAGCGTCGCCGGCATCCAGGCCGTCTACTGGGCGGTCACGGCGCTGATGGGCGTCAGCCTCTCGCTGCTGCTGTTCCGCTACACCGGCGCGTCCGTCGCACGTACCTTCTTCGTGACGGCAGCCTCGTTCGGCGCGCTCAGCCTCTACGGCTACACGACCAAGCGCGACCTCACGGCGATGGGCAAGTTCCTGTTCATGGGCCTGATCGGTCTCGTGCTGGCCGGCCTGGTGAACATGATCTGGCCGAACGGCACGATGAGCTTCGTCATTTCGGCCGCCGGCGTCCTGATCTTCTCGGGCCTGATCGCCTACGATACCCAGAAGATCAAGGAGCAATATGCCGAGGCTTGGGGCCGCGACGTGGCCGAGAAGGTCGCGATCTTCGGCGCACTCAGCCTTTACCTCGACTTCGTGAACCTGTTCCAGTTCCTCATGAGCTTCATGGGACAGAGCCGCGACTGACCGAAATCGATTGAACCGATAGCGAACGCCCGGGCGGCAATGCCCGGGCGTTTTGCTATGGTCATCGCGCGATGATCGTCCGTATCCGCTCCTTCTTCTCCGGCGAAGCCGCCGACGCCCTGCCGCTGCTGGGCGCGACCGTGCTGGCGCTGGTCCTCGCCAATTCGCCTCTCGCTTCCTCCGTGCAGGCCGCACTGCACGCCGTCGTCGGCGGTACGGTGGCCGGCCTCGACCTCGCCAAGTCGGTCGAGCACTGGATCAACGACGGGCTGATGGTGATCTTCTTCCTGCTGGTCGGCATGGAGATCAAGCGCGAGGTCGTCGAGGGCGAGCTGTCGCAACTTTCCACGGTCGCGCTTCCGGTTGCCGGCGCGCTGGGCGGCCTTGTCCTGCCGGCACTGATCTACGTCGCCATTACCCGTGGCGACCCGGTGGCGCTGCACGGCTGGGCGATTCCGTCGGCCACGGACATCGCTTTCGCCGTCGCCGTCCTGTCGGCGCTGGGCAAGCGGATACCGCTCAGTCTCAAGCTCTTCCTGCTGACGCTCGCCATCGTCGATGACCTCGCGGCGATCGCGATCATCGCTGTCTTCTATACGAGCGAGCTGTCGACCCTGTCGCTGCTGCTGGCCGGCGCCTGTCTGGTCGGACTCCTGGCCCTCAATCTCGCCGGCGTGCGCCGGCTCTCGCCCTATCTGCTGCTGGGCATGGTGCTATGGCTTTGCGTGCTGAAGTCGGGCGTGCACGCCACCCTGTCGGGCGTGGCGCTGGCGTTCCTGTTGCCGCTGAAGGGCGGCAGCGAAGCGCAGGGGGGGCGCGGTTTCCTGAAGCTCGAGCATGCCCTCAAGCCCTGGGTGTCCTTCTTCGTCATGCCGGTGTTCGCCTTCGCCAATTCGGGCCTGCATCTCGCCGGCATCACGCCGGCCATTGCCTGGCATCCCGTGACCTTGGGCATTGTGGCCGGCCTCTTTATCGGCAAACAGATCGGCGTCTTTGCCGCCGCCTGGACCCTGATCAGGCTGGGCGTCGCCCGCCTTCCCGAAGGTGCCAGCTGGACGCAGCTCTATGGTGTCTGCGTCTGCGCCGGTATCGGATTCACGATGAGCCTGTTCATCGGCACGCTCGCCTTCGCAGACGAGGCACTGGATGAGGAAGTACGGCTGGGCGTCCTCGTCGCATCGCTGATGTCCGCGGCATTGGGATACGTCGTGCTGCGTCTCGCCTCGCGGACGCGCGATCAGGAGTAGGCCGCGGAACCGCCCTTTGTTCCGTCGCTGGGCAAAATATTCGCGGGCCCCTGGCCCAGGCCGACGACCGGGTGCCAAGATTGCGCCGCGCCACCACCGGCCTATACTTTCGGTCATGCGGCGCACTTCATACGAGCAGATGAACTGTTCGATCGCCTCGGCGCTCGAGGTCGTGGGCGAGCCCTGGACATTGCTGATCGTGCGCGACGCCTTCTACGGCGTGCGCCGTTTCGACGACTTCCAGGAAAATCTCGGCATCGCCCGCAACGTGCTGACGGCGCGGCTGAAGAAGCTCGTCGAGGCGGGTGTGTTCCGCAAGACCGCCTATCGCCAGCGCCCGCTGCGCCATGAATACCGGTTGACGGAAAAAGGCGCGGCGCTGTTCACCGTGATCGTGGGACTGAAGCAGTGGGGCGATCGCTTCGGCGGCGCGGCCCGCAACGGCCGACCGATGGACCTGGTGGATCGTGGCGACGGCCGGCCGCTCGAGCCTGTGCTGATCGACGGCACTACCGGCCAGCGGGTCGAGCTCACCAACGTGCGGGCCATCGCCGGACCAGGAGCCGACCAGGGCACGCGCGATTTCTTCAACCGGCTGACGCTCAACCGTCCCGCGACACGCGAGGGCTGAGCGCGCTCCTAGTCCTTGTCCGGCTTCGTGTCGGTCTTCTCCAGCCGCTGCCCGCCGTGCAGTCTGTCGGCGCGCTCCTCGGCGTCCTTGTCGGCGAGTTTCTGGACGCGCGTGCGTCCAAAGCGTCGGCGGTTGGCGTCGGCTTCGGACTCGCGCGCTCGGCGCGTCCGCGTCTTGCGGGCCTGCTTGAGATTGATGATTTCGGCCATGTGACTCTCGCCCTTTTCTCTATGCCGCGTCGGCGGTCGATGCGCTAGTCTTTGGCTCGAGTCGACTTTCGGGAGAGAGCTGCATGAAACCCTCCACACGCAAGAAGGTCCTGATCGGCGGCGGCGGATTTCTCGGCGTGCTGATCGTCGCTCTTCTGGTCGGCCCATCGTTCTTCGATCTGAACAAATACAAGCCCGAGCTCGTCGCCCAGGTCAAGAAGGCGACCGGGCGCGACCTCGTGCTCGACGGTCCGGTGACCTTGTCGCTGCTGCCGACGCCGGCCGTCGGCGTGTCCGGCGTGCGGTTCGCGAACGTGGCGGGCGCGAAAAATCCCCACATGGTCGAGATAAAGTCGATCACGGTGAGACCCTCGCTTGTGGCGTTGCTCGGCGGCACCGTCGAGGTGAGTTCGGTTACGCTCGTCGAGCCCAAGATCGTTCTCGAGGTAAACGCTGAAGGAAAGCCCAACTGGGAATTCACGCCGTCGGTCGAGGAAGCCAGGCCCGCCGCGGCCAAGCCCGCGACGCCCAAGCCGATCTCGCTCGGCAGCCTCGTGATCGAGAACGGCACGCTGCTTTTCAGCGATTCCAAAGCCGGCATCTCGACGGTGGCCGAGAAGGCCAATTTCACGGCCTCGGTCGGCTCGCTCGACGGTCCGTATGCGCTGACGGGCGGCGCCGTCGTCAACGGCGCGCCGCTCAAGCTCGACCTGTCGGTCAGCGCGAAGGGCACCAATGGATACGCCATGAACGTTTCGCTCGAGGCCAACGGCAAGCTTGCCCTGAAGGGCACGCTGAGCGAGCTCGGCCCCAATGCGCGCTTCGGCGGCGTGGCGACGGCCTCGGCCAATTCGCTCACCTCCTTCATCGCCACCCTGATCGGTCTGGCCGGCCAGCCGGTGCCCGCCCTGCCGCCGTTGCTCGCCGGCAAGTTCAGCTTCGACGGCGGCATCGAGGCCTCGCCGACCGACTTCGCCGCCAGGGATTTCAAGATGGTGCTGGCCGAGAGCAGCGGCTCGGGCACCGTGTCGGTCAAGCTGAAGCCTGCCCTCGCCATTGACGGCAAGGTCGTGATGCCCAAGCTCGACCTCGACAAGGGTCTGGCGGAGCTCTCGCAGCCTGCGGCGCCGGCCAAGCCGTCGCCTCCCGGCAAGACCGCGGCCGCGCCGCCGCCGGGGAAGAGCGCCAGCATCCTCGATGGCGTCACCGCCAAATTCTCGCTCGATGTCGGCGAGATCACCTACAACAAGCAGGCCATCCGCAACGTGGCACTCGAGCTCGAGGCGAGAAACGGCGCCGTCGCCGTGCCGCGGCTGTCGGCGACTCTGCCGGGCGACATGGTCCTGCAGGCCAAATCGACCATGGCGGGCGATCCCGCCCGGCCCACCGTCAGCGGCGATTTCAATCTCCAGGGACCGAAGCTGCGCGAGACCCTGAAATGGCTCGACGTCGACGTCTCGTCGGTGCCGCCGGACAAGCTCACGAAAATGAGCCTCAGGGGCCGAATGGCGTCGAGCAACGGCAGCGTCCAGGTGACCGATGCCGCCCTCGAAGTGGACGATCTCATGGGTACCGGCGGCGTGGTGGTGACGTTCAGCGTGCCGCTGTCGGTCGTCGCCCACATCGAGCTCGGCACGCTCGACGTCGATTCCTTCATGCCCAAGCCGGGCGAGGCGAAGAAGGCCGCGCCGGCGTCGAAGCCCGCGGCGGCGGCGGCCGCGCCTCCTGCCGAAATCGCCGGCCCGTCGGTCGGGCTCAAGCTCAAGATCGCGAAGATGCTCTACAACAAGCAGACCATCGGCGATGTCGTCCTCGACGTGGCGCTGCAGGGAAACACGCTGAAACTCAATCAGGCCGACGTCTCGAACCTCGCCGGTGCGCGGCTTGCGGTGCGCGGCACGATCGGCAATTTCTCCGAGCCGACCCGCCGGCCCGACATTGCCTTCAATTTCGAGGCGCCGGACATCGACAAGGTGCTGGCGATCTTCGGCGGCTCGTCGACGGGCCTCGGCAAGGTGACGGCGAGTGGCGGGGTGGCCGGCACCGCGGAGCAGGCGAGCCTGCGCGAGCTGACCGTCGCGTCGGGTGGCGACACGGTGAAGATGACCGGCGTGGTCTCGACGCCGGGTGGCGCAAGCGGGACGCCGTCCTCTGTGGGCTACAAGGGAAGCTTCTCGGTCAACAACCAGACGATCGAGTGCGACGTCGACGTCAAGGTGAAGGACCGGCCGATGATCACCGTCGAGCTCAAGGCGGCATCGCTCGATCTGGACAAGCTGCAGACCCGCGGCGCGGCGCCCGCCCGTCCGGCGGCGCCGGCGCGTGGCCAGCCGGCCGCCGCGGCGGGCAAGCCGATCGATACGACCGCGATCAGGAGCGTCGACGCTTCGGTGAAGCTGCTGGCCGGCACGTTGATCAGTTCGCCGCTCAGGATCAGCAACGCCGATCTGGCGCTCACGCTGAAGGAAGGGCTGCTCACGGTCGAGCACTTCAAGGGTGCCCTCTATGGCGGCGCCCTTGCCCTGTCGGGCACGATCGATTCCAGCAAGCCCGCGCTCGCGATCGCCTTCAAGGGAGATGCCAGCAACATCTCGATCGGCGAGTTGTTGCGCGGCATGAACGGCAGCAATCAGTTCGGCAGCGCGGTCAAGGTGACGATGGATGGCCATCTGAGCGCCAACGGCATTACCCTGAACGGGGCGGGATCGACGTCGGAGCAGATCAAGAGCTCGCTGGCAGGGGGCGCCCAGCTGGGCGGCCACATCCTGGTCGGCGCCGACAAGGCGTTGACGATGATCGGTTCGGCGGCGGCCGGCGCGGTGGGCGGCGTCATCGACAATACGTTGGGCTCTTTGATGGGTGCGGTCGGCCAGAAGGGCGGCGTCGGCGCGGGAAACATGCTGAACGCGATTTCGCTCGTCTTGAATCGCTTCGTCAATCACGACAGTCCGATCTCGGGCCGGGTCGATATCGCCGGAGGCGTGCTGACGGACAAGTCGCTGGTCGTGCAGGGCGACAGGGCCGCGGCCAATGTCTCGACGCGCACGAACCTCGCGGCCTCGACCACAGACACGACGATCAACTTCACGATCGCCGAGGACGGATCGGCGCCCTACCTGATCACCACGGCGCGTGGACCGCTGTCCTCGCCGTCGCTCAACGTCACGCGGGGCACGGCCAAGGATCCACCCGGCATGGTGAACACGCTCACCAACGCCATCCCCGGGGTCGGCGGCGGAGGCGGCACCTCATCGCTGCCGTCGATCATTCCCAAGATTCCCATTCCCAACCTCTTCGGTCGTTAGATCGCTCAAGGAGTATTGCCGTGCTCGATCGTCTGATGACCGTGCTCAAGGCGCGGTTCGGCTCCGCGCCTGCTCTTGCGGAGGCGCCGAAAGGAGCCGACGTGCTGGCCGACATGGCCGATCGCCGCGTGATACGGCGCTACACCGACCGGCCGATCGATCCGGCGCTGCTCGACACGCTCTGCGCCGTGGCTCTGTCGGCGCCGTCGAAGTCGGACCTGCAACAAGCCGACATCGTGATCGCCGGCAAGGAAGAGCGCGCGAAGCTCGAGGCGTTGCTGCCGGACAATCCCTGGGTGACGGCGGCGCCCGCGCTGCTGATATTCTGCGGCAACAACCGCCGCCACCGGCTGCTCTTCGAATGGCGCGACCGGCCATTCGTGAACGACTATCTCGACCCGTTCTTCAATGCCGCGGTCGACAGCGGCATCGTGCTCGCCACCTTCGTCGCCGCGGCCGATCGGGTGGGCCTCGGGACCTGCCCGATCAGTGCCATCCGCAATCATGCCCAGCAGGTCTCCGATATCCTGGGCCTGCCGGATCATGTCTTCCCGGTGGCGGGGCTGGGCGTCGGCTGGCCGTCCTTCGCCGGCGTCATGAGCCCGCGCCTGGGCCTCGACGTCTCGATTCATCATGGCCGCTATGACGAGGCCGGGCTTCGGGACAAGATCGCCGCCTACGACCGGCGCCGCGAGGCGGTGCAGCCCTACAAGACCCAACGCTACACCGACAAATTCGGAGTGGCTGGCGACTATGGCTGGTCCGAGGACAAGGCCCGGCAATATTCGGTGCCGGAGCGGGCCGATTTCGGCGCATTCGTGCGCCGCAAGGGTTTCAAACTCGACTGATCTTCCCGCGCAGCGTTTCCAGCACGTGGACGCGCAGCGCGCTGGACAGGTTGCCGGGGCCGCCCTTGCGGCGGTCGACTTCGGCCACGAGGGCATTGAGCGAGAGTTGCCGGTCGCGCGCGAGGACGGTCAACTCGCGCCAAAAGGCGTCCTCCAGCGTGATGCTGGTGCGGTGTCCTTCGATGGTGATCGAGCGTTTGCGCATTGTTTGACCGGCTTTTTGCGACTGTGACAGCGGCAAGACGCCCGCTCAAGCCGCCTTGCCGATGTCATGCGCCATGCGTATATACGCCGCCACTTAACCCCCTTCGGAAGACATAATGGACATCCGCAACGTCGCGATCATCGCGCACGTCGACCATGGCAAGACAACCCTCGTCGATTGCCTGCTGAAGCAGAGCGGCACGTTCCGCGACAACCAGCAGGTCGCCGAGCGCGCCATGGATTCGAACGACCTCGAGCGCGAACGCGGGATCACCATCCTGGCGAAGGCGACGTCGGTCGTCTGGAAGAATACGCGCCTCAACATCGTCGACACGCCGGGCCACGCCGACTTCGGCGGTGAGGTCGAGCGCATCCTGTCGATGGTCGACGGCGTCGTCCTGCTGGTCGACGCGGCCGAAGGCCCGCTGCCGCAGACCAAGTTCGTGCTCGGCAAGGCGCTGCGCCTGGGCCTGAAGCCGATCGTGCTGATCAACAAGGTCGACCGCTCCGACGCCCGCGCGCACGAGGTGCATGACGAGGTGTTCGACCTGTTCTCGGCGCTGGAAGCCAGCGACGAGCAGCTCGACTTCCCGACGCTCTTCGCCTCGGCCCGCCAGGGCTGGGCCGCGACCTCGCTGGAGGCCGAGCACAAGGACATGGAGCCGCTGTTCGATCTCGTGATCAAGCACGTGCCGGCGCCCAAGATCGATCCGGATCCCGCCTTCCGCATGCTGGTGACGACGCTCGAGGCCGACAACTTCCTGGGCCGCATCCTTACAGGACGCATCCTGTCGGGTTCGATCAAGCCCAACAGCACTATCAAGGCGTTGGGCCGCGACGGCGCCGAACTCGAGACGACGCGCATTACCCGCGTGCTGGCGTTCCGTGGTCTCGAGCGCGTGGCGCTCGAGGTCGCCGAGGCCGGCGATATCGTGGCAGTCGCCGGCCTCAAGGTGGCGACCGTGGCCGACACGATCGGCGACCTCACCATCACCGCGCCGATCGCTTCGCAGCCGGTCGATCCGCCGACCCTGGCCATGACCTTCTCGGTCAACGATTCGCCGCTCGCCGGCACCGAAGGCGACAAGGTGACCACGCGCATGATCCGCGCGCGTCTGATGCGCGAGGGCGAGGGCAACGTCGCGATCCGCGTCACCGACACCGAGAACGCCGACTCCTACGAAGTGGCCGGCCGCGGTGAATTGCAGCTGGGCGTGCTGATCGAGACGATGCGCCGCGAGGGCTTCGAGCTCGCCGTCGGCCGTCCGCGCGTGCTGTTCCAGACCGATCCGAAGACCGGCCAGCGCCTGGAGCCGATCGAGGAAGTCGTGATCGACGTCGACGACGCCTACACCGGCGTCGTGGTCGAGCAGATCTCGGTCCGCAAGGGCGAGCTGCAGGACATGCGCCCGTCCGGCGCCGGCAAGACCCGCCTGGTGTTCTACGCACCGTCGCGCGGCCTGATCGGCTATCATGGCGAGTTCCTGACCGACACGCGCGGTACCGGCGTGATGAACCGCATCTTCCACGAGTATGGCGCCTTTCGCGGGCCGATCGCGGGCCGCCGCAACGGCGCGCTGATCGCCAACGCGCCGGGCAATGCGGTGACGTACGCGATGTGGAACCTCGAAGAGCGCGGCCCGATGTTCATCGATCCCGGCGTGCCGGTCTACATGGGCATGATCATCGGCGAGCACAGCCGCGGCAACGACCTCGAGGTCAACGTGCTGAAGGGCAAGCAGCTCACCAACATCCGCGCGGCCGGCAAGGACGAGGCCGTGAAGCTGACGCCGCCGCGCAAGATGAGCCTCGAGCAGGCGATCGCCTATATCGAGGAGGACGAGCTGGTCGAGATCACGCCCAAGTCGATTCGTCTGCGCAAGCGCTTCCTCAACAACGAGGACCGCAAGCGCGCCAAGAAGCAGGCAGCCCAGGCTGCCGAATAGAGGAAGGCAAAGTTGAAGAACCAAGGACTTACGTTCGCCGACCGGCTCGAGACAGCCGCGAAAGCCAAGCAGGCGCTCCTCGAGAAGGCCCGCCAGAAGGATCCCGCCAACGATCCCGAATTCGCCGCCCGCCAGGCCGCGCAGAATCGAAGCCGCCCGGGTCCGCGAAGAGCGCGAAGCCGAGCGTCGCACCGCCAAGATGGCCGAACAGGCGAAGGTGAAGGCCGAGCGCGAAGCCGAGGCCGCCCGCAAGGCCGCCGAAGCCGAGGCCGAGGCCGAGCGCATTCGCGCGGGCAAGCGTCCGGTGTCGAAGCCGGCGCTCAGCGAGGCCGAACAGAAGGCCTTGCGCGACGCCCGCTACGCCGCCCGCAAGGCGCGCAAGAAGTAGCCTCCTAGAGGCTGCCGCAGTCTCTAGAGACTGCCTGTCAGCGTCGCGCGCTGGCTGATCTCGATGTGATTGCCGTCGGGGTCGCAGACGAAGGCGTAGCGCACCGTGTCGCCCAGCACGCGCGGCGCGCCGCCGGACGTGCCGCCGCGGACCAGGATGCCTTCGTACTCGGCCAGGCAATCCCAGATTTGCACCGTCATGTAGCGATAGCCCGGCCCGCGCCATTGCGCCCCGCGATGCTCGACCTTCCCACGCTCCGCCACCACGACCAGCGAGTCGCCGCAGCGATAGCGGCCGGGACCGGCGCGCTCGAACTGCATGGCATGGGTCCAGAAGCGGTCGTGCTGGGCGGGATCGTTGACCTTGAGCAGGATGGCGATGCCTGCCACGCCGTCGGCGCCTTTGGGGACCAGCGTCACCTTGTTGCCGTCGGGATCGGCGAGGTCCCGCGCGGCATCGAGCCCGTCGCGCGCAATCTGCAGGCCGACGATGCCCGAGGGCGGCACGTCGGGCAGCGGATCGCGCGAGTGGTTCATCTTCAGGATCGAGCCGTTCATGTGATGGCGATGCTGCTGCACGCCGCCGCCCACCTTGCCCATGTGGTCGTAGGGCAGGCCCACCGTCTGCTGCCAGAAGGCGAGTTGGTCGTCGCGCCGGGTCGAGAACAGGCCGAGGTCGAGATGCTGTTTGGCGAGCTTCATGGCGAGAAGTCTAGCGCAAGCGGTGGAAAACCATGCCGCCGCTCCGAGATCCATCTCGAGAGTCCGTCGGAACACCTTGATTCGTCGATTTGAATCGCGATTCCGGCCTGAGATCACGTCTGAAACAAACCATACAATGCGGAACAGGACTCCGCCTTTGTTGGGTTTTAGAACGGTCGCGGGTGAAGGGCCGCGCGGATGGGGATTCGCCGGCCAAAAATGTGGGAAGGGTTATTCCAATGACGATACGCGCCATAATCGGCACGGTCGCGGTGCTTGCGGGTTTCGCGGTGCTCGAGCGTTCGGTCGATGCCAGCACCGGTCAGGCCGGTTCGTGCAAGGCGACGCAGGCCTATGCGACGCTCCATCCGGGCGAACGCATCGCGGTCCGCGCGCAACCGACGCCGGAAGGCGCCGTGATCGGCACGATCTCGGCCCGCAACAAGGGCCTCGATCTCACGACCGCCGTCGTCACCATGAACGCCAGCATGAGCGGCTGGGCGCGCATTGCTCTCAATACCGCCGAGGGCTACACCGCCGCCGACGCTGCGACGCAGCCCTCGTTCGGCTGGATTCCGGCCGACCAGCTTGGCGTGGACAGCCGCGTCGACGGAACGATCACCACCTACAGCCGGCCAAGCCTGATGGGCGTGGTCACCGGCAAGATCGAGAACGGGAACGAGAAGTTCCGCGTGCTCGGCTGCCGCGGCGAGCTGCTGCAGGTGATCAATGCCGACCGCGGCAACACCTGGATCGATAAATGGTGCTCCAAGGCCGAGGGCTGCCGGGGCTGAGGTTTTAAGTTTGGGAAGCGGCGCCCGATCCATCTGGGGATTTGGAGCGGACGTCGCGGGACAGCACGAGACCCCGGAGGGTAACTTCCGGGGTCTTTCCTTTTTCAGATCTTCAGGTCGCTGAAGAAGTCGTTGCCCTTGTCGTCGGTGATGATGAAGGCGGGGAAGTTCTCGACCTGGATGCGCCAGATCGCTTCCATGCCGAGCTCGGGATATTCCAGCACCTCGACCTTCTTGATCACGTCCTGCGCCAGGATCGCCGCCGGGCCGCCGATCGAGCCCAGGTAGAAGCCCTTGTGCTTGCGGCAGGCATCGACGACCTGCTTGGAGCGGTTGCCCTTGGCCAGCATCACCATCGAGCCGCCGTTGGCCTGGAAGAGATCGACGTAACTGTCCATGCGCCCGGCGGTGGTCGGACCGAACGAGCCGGAGGCCATGCCGGTCGGGGTCTTGGCGGGGCCGGCGTAGTAGACCGGGAACTGCTTGAAGTAGTCGGGCAGGCCCTGGCCCGCATCGAGCCGTTCCTTGAGCTTCGCATGAGCCGAATCGCGCGCGACGATGAGCGTGCCCGTCAGGTTCACGCGGGTCTTCACAGGATGCTTCGTCAGAACCGAAAGCGTGTACGCCATGCCCTTGTTGAGGTCGACCGAGACAACGGAGCCGGAGAGCTGGGTCGGCTCGACGTCGGGCAGGAACTGCGCCGGATTGGTCTCGAGCTGCTCGAGGAAGATGCCGTCCTTCGTGATCTTGCCCAGCGCCTGACGATCGGCCGAGCAGCTGACACCGATGCCGATCGGCACCGAGGCGCCGTGGCGGGCGATGCGGATCACCCGCACGTCGTGGCAGAAGTACTTGCCGCCGAACTGCGCGCCGATGCCCATCTGGCGGGTGAGCTCGAGGACCTTCTTCTCCATCTCGCGGTCGCGGATCGCCAGGCCCTTGTTGTTGCCCTCACCCGGCAGGTCGTCGAGGTAGCGTGTCGAGGCGAGCTTCACCGTCTTGAGGTTCATCTCCGCCGAGGTGCCGCCGACCACGATCGCGAGGTGATAGGGGGGGCAGGCCGCGGTGCCCAGGGTGCGGATCTGGGTGTCGAGGAATTTCAGCAGGGCGGCCTCGTTCAGCACCGCCGGGGTCTGCTGGTGCAGGTAGCTCTTGTTGGCCGAGCCGCCGCCCTTGGCGATGAACAGGAATTTGTAGGCGTCGCCGTCGGTCGCGTAGATGTCGACCTGGGCGGGCAGGTTGGTGCCGGTCTGCACTTCCTTGAACATCGAGAGCGGCGAGACCTGGCTGTAGCGAAGGTTGGTCTCGGTGTAGGTCTTGTAGACGCCCTCGGCGATCGCCGCCTCGTCGCCGCCGCCGGTCCAGACCTGCTGGCCCTTCTTGCCCATCACGATCGCCGTGCCGGTGTCCTGGCACATCGGCAGCACGCCGCCCGCGGAAATATTGGCGTTCTTCAGCAGCTCGAGGGCCACGTACTTGTCGTTCGGCGAGGCCTCGCCGTCATCGAGGATCGACTTCAACTGGGCGAGGTGGCCCGGCCGCAGCAGGTGCGAGATGTCGTGGAAGGCGGCCGCCGTCAGCAGGGTCAGCGCCTTGGGATCGACGGTCAGCACGGGGCGGCCGTTGAACCGGTCCGTTGCCACGAAATCGGAACTCAGCTTGCGGTACGGGGTGGTGTCCGGACCGTGCGGGAACATTTCCTGGAACTGGAATTCGGACATGCCTTCTCCTCGCGCGAAGGCGTTTCCCATGCTGCAAAAGCCGGGTTTCGTCTACTTTTTTCGGAAGCTGTCGAGCTTGACGATCTTCGAGGCGGCGTCCTCGGGCTTGGCCTCGGGGTCGCCCGATGTCGGACCTGCCTTGGCCTTGGGCTCGGGCGCCGGCAGCGAAGCCGGCGCCGCCGAGACCGCGTCGTTCTTGTCGAGCAGATTGCCGCCTGAGTCCTTGCGATCGAACTGCAGGCCGAAGCGCACCGACGGGTCGACGAAGGCCGACAGCGCCATGAACGGCACCTTGATGTGCTCCTGCAGCTTGTTGAAGCTCACCGACACTTCGAAATAGTCATCATGAATCACCAGGTCCCAGTACTGGTGCTGCAGCACGATGGTCATCTCTTCCGGGTACTTGGCGAGGAGGTAGTCGGGCAGCTCGACGCCCGGATCGGTGCTGCGAAACGAGATGTAGAAATGGTGCGATCCCGGCAGGCCTTTTTCGGCGACTTGCACGAGCACGCGCTTCACCACGCTGCGCAGAGCATCGTCGACAAGGGCGTCGTAATGGAAGCGATCGTTCATGTGCCTGTCGGAAACTTTCGTCGAGCATCGGCTCGGGGTTGGTGAGAAGTCAACGATGGCAATGCAGCGTTTCCTCATTGAGGAAACGCTTTAGCGGTCTGTGCGCGAGAAGGAAAGTGGGGGGCTTCTGTTGCCCGGTGCCCCCCGGACCGCGCTTACGTCCGCTGTTTAGGCGGCAGCAGCGAGTGTAACGGTATTATCGTTAGCACTTGTGTGTGGTCCGTTGCGGCGGAACCATACCGGGCAAAAACCGCGCCTTTACCACGCCCGTCGATCCTGGTTCGCCCCCATAAGCCCCGCCCGCGAACGGTTGGGGTGAATGGTGGAGGCGCCGGGTACTGCCCCCGGGTCCGAAACGCTTATGCCACGCGGTGTTTATCGCCATAGTCGGTTGCCCGACACGACCAATATAGGCGCATCGGCCGGCTTTTTGAAGGCGCGCGGCGGCGCTGATTATTTCCCCATGGTGGCGGGAACCGGCCACCCATAGAGTCCGCCGCAACCAAGGAAAGCGACAGCGATGCCCCTCTCGACCGACCAGCAGGATGAAATCGAACGGGCGCGCGGCGAGGCCCAGTCGACGCACCGGGCTGTCGCGCCCGCGCTGGAAGAGATCCTCTACAAGGCGCTGCCGGTGCTCGATCATGGCTTCGTCCGCGTCATCGACTATATGGGCGACGATGCAGCGGTCGTTCAGGCCGCGCGGGTGAGCTACGGCCGCGGCACCAAGAAGGTGAGCGAGGACAGGGGCCTCATCAACTACCTGATGCGCCACCGGCACACCACGCCGTTCGAGATGTGCGAGATCAAATACCACGTGAAGCTGCCGATCTTCGTGGCGCGCCAGTGGATCCGTCATCGCACCGCCAACGTGAACGAATATTCCGCGCGCTATTCGATCCTCGACAACGAATTCTACACGCCCAGGCCCGAGCACCTGGCGTCGCAGAGCGCCAACAACCGCCAGGGACGCGACGCGGTGCTGGCCGGCCGGGAGGCCGAGCGGGTGTTCGAGATCCTGAAGAAGGACTCCGAGCTGGTCTACGAGCATTACATGGAGATGCTGAACGAGGGCGAGGCGGGCGCTCCGCTCGACCCCGAGCGTTCAGGACTGGCGCGCGAACTGGCGCGCATGAACCTGTCGCTCGCTTTCTATACGCAGTGGTACTGGAAGACGAACCTGCACAACCTCATGCACTTCCTGTCGCTGCGCGCCGACGCCCACGCCCAGTACGAGATCCGGGTCTATGCCGACGTGATGATCGACACGTTGAAGCGCTGGACGCCGATCTGCCACGATGCCTTCATGGAATACCGCATGGGCGGGGCTCATCTGTCGAAGACCGGGCTGGCGGCGATCAGGCGCATGATCGCGGGCGAGAAGGTCGACCAGAAGTCGAGCGGCCTCAATCCGCGCGAATGGCGCGAGCTGATGGCCTCGCTCGGCCTCGAATAAGGTCCCGGACAGGCAAATGGCACGCGACACGGTTCGCGATCCGGGCAAGCTCAGGCTGCTGAAAGAGCGCCCGCGCGACGACGAGGCGATCGAGGCGATGACCGCCGCAGCCTTCGGGCCCGACCGCGTCCACAAGACCGTCTATCGCCTGCGCGAGGATGTGCCGCCGCTCAGGGAGCTGTGCTTCGTCTGTCTCGACGCCCGGAGCCGGCTGGTCGCTTCGATCCGCAACTGGCCGATCCTGATCAACGACAAATGGCCGGCGGTGATGCTGGGGCCGCTCTCGATCTCGCCCGAACTGCGCGGCCTGGGCTACGGCAAGGCGCTGATGTGGCATTCGATGGCGCAGTCGCGCCTGCAGGGCCACAGCCGCATCATCCTGGTGGGCGATCCCGAGTACTACAACCAGTTCGGCTTCCGCCGCGACCTCTGCCTCAACCTTCAGCTTCCCGGCTGGGTCGAGGACCGCCGCTTCCTCGCCCTCGAGCTGCTCGCCGGCTCGATGATCGGCGTGCACGGCATGATCGGCAAGGCGAAGGTCCGCAAGACCATCAAGCGTAAGTAAGGATCCTCGCTGCGCTCGGGATGACAGATACCTTTGTCATCCCGAGCGCAGCGAGGGATCTTTCACTTTCAAGACACTACAATCCTGGGTGCCGGACGCGCGCCGCGCTTGGGGGCGCTGAGTTGCTTCCAGACCCGGCCGGCGATGTTCTTGTACGCCTTCGCGTGCGCCAACTCGGGCTGCGCGACCACGATGGGATGGCCGCTGTCCGAGGTCGTGCGGATGTCGAGATGGAGCGGGATCTCGCCCAGGAACGGCACGTCGAGCTTCGCCGCCTCGTCGCGCGCCCCGCCATGGCCGAAGATCTCCGAGCGCTCGCCGCACTTTGGGCAGAGGAAGTAGCTCATATTCTCGACGATGCCGAGCACCGGCACCGCGACCTTGCGGAACATGGCCAGGCCCTTGCGCGCGTCGATCAGCGCGATGTCCTGCGGCGTCGAGACGATCACCGCGCCCGACAGCGCCACCCTCTGGGCCAGGGTGAGTTGCGCATCGCCGGTGCCGGGCGGCATGTCGACCACCAGCACGTCGAGCTCGCCCCACTGCACGTCGCGCAGCATCTGCTCGAGCGCGCTCGACACCATCGGGCCGCGCCAGATCATCGGCGTGTCCTCGGCCACGATGTAGCCGATCGACATGGTGCGCACCCCGTAGCGCTCGATCGGCTTCAGCATCTTGCCGTCGATCGATTCCGGCTTCTCCTTGACGCCCAGCATGCGCGGCATCGACGGGCCATAGATGTCGGCGTCGAGCAGACCCGTGCTGACCCCGTTGGCGGCGAGCCCGAGCGCCAGGTTTACCGCCGTCGTCGATTTGCCTACGCCGCCCTTGCCGGAGGCGACGGCGATGATGTGCTTTACGCCCGGCACGTCGATACGGCTGTTGCCGCCGGTGGTCTTCGCACCCGGTGCCGGCGCGCCGTGGCTGTGGTTGTGGCCGGCAGGACGGGCCGGCGGCGCGGCAGGCGCCGAGCGCTCGGCGGTCATGACGGCGGTGGCCGACAGCACATCCGGCATCGTCCGGACCGCCTGCTCGCAGGCTTGCCGCAGCGGTTCGAGGGCGGCACCGCGGGCGGGGTCGACGTCGAGGGTGATCGCGACATGGCCGGCGCGCGTGGCGATGCCGCCCACCATGCCGGCGGCCACGACATTCTTGCCGGTTGCAGGGTCTGTGACCGTTTCAAGTACCTTGCGTACGGCCGATTCGCTGATTTCTGCCACGTTTGCTCCCGCCGGTACCACGTCAAAACGCGCGGTAATCAAATGTCGCCGCTTGATTGAAGATAGGCCTGCCGTCACATATATGCAGCCCGGCGTGAAAGCAAAAGTCCCGCGGGCCGCGAGGTGATGGATGGCGTGGAATAACAACAGCGGCGGCCCCTGGGGCAGTGGCGGCGGTGGCAACGGCGGCGGGCCGTGGAATGGCGGCGGTGGCAACAAGGGCGGCGGCAACAATCCGTTCGGCCGGCGTCCGCCCGACATGGACGATGTCATCCGCAAGGGCCAGGAGCGCCTCAGGAACCTGATCCCGGGCGGCATGGGCTCGATCAAGGGCATCGTCCTGATCGTCCTTGCCGCGATCGTGATCTGGCTGCTCACCGGTTTCTTCCGCGTGCAGCCCAACCAGCAGGCCGTCCAGCTCGTCTTCGGCAAGCCGTTCGGCCTGCCGGCCGAGCAGGGCCTGCACTACAATCTTCCGACGCCGATCGGCAGCGTCGTGGTGGTCAACGTGCAGGACCTGCGGCGCACCGTGATCGGCTCGCACAATGCCGGCGCCGGCGGCTTCGGCCGTGGCGGGCGCGCCACATCGACCGAGAACCTGATGCTGACCGGCGACGAGAACATCGTCGACATCGAGTTTGCGGTGTTGTGGCAGGTCAAGGACGTGTTCAAGTACGGCTTCGCCGTGCGCAACGGCGAGGACACCGTGCGCTCCGCCGCCGAGGCGGCAATGCGCGAGGTGATCGGCCAGGCCACCCTGCAGTATGCGCTGGGCGACGGCCGTACCAAGGTCGAGCAGGACACCAAGGACCTGCTGCAGAAGATCCTCGACGAGTACGGCGTCGGGGTGCGCGTGACCCAGATCCAGCTGCAGCGGGTCGACCCGCCGCAGGACGTGATCGGCGCCTTCCGCGACGTGCAGGCCGCTCGCGCCGACAAGGAGCGCAACGTCAACGAGGCCAATACCTACCGCAACCAGGTCCTGCCCCGGGCCAAGGGCGAGGCGTCCGCGATCATCCAGCGCGGCGAGGCCTACAAGGCGCAGACCGTGGCCGGCGCCAAGGGCGATGCCCAGCGCTTCGATCAGGTCTACGAGCAGTATTCCAAGGCCAAGGACATCACGGCCGAGCGCCTCTACATCGAGACGATGGAGAACGTGCTGCGCAACGCCAGCAAGGTCATGGTCGACAAGAACGGCGGTCCGGGCGTCGTGCCCTATCTGCCGTTGCCCGAGCTGCGGCCCGGCACGCGGACGCCGCCGGCGCCACCGCCTCCCGCCCCCGTCGTTTCGGCTCCGTCGGGAGGCACGCGATGAGCAACCGTTCGATCGCGGCCCTGGTCGGCCTCGCCATCCTGGCCTTCCTTCTGTCGCAGACCTTCTACACGGTCGATCCGACCAAGCAGGTCCTTGTCCGCCAGTTCGGCGCCCTGGTGGGCGACCCCAAGACCGAGCCCGGCCTCTATGCCAAGATCCCGCTGGTCCAGGACATCGTGAAGATCGACCGCCGGCTGCTCGACTACGAAGCCGCCGAGTTCGAGATCATCGCCGGCGACCAGAAGCGCATGGTGGTGGACGCCTATGCCCGCTTCCGGATCGTCAACGCGCGCCAGTTCGTCGAGACCGTGCCGGGCGGCGAGCCCACCCTGCAGGGCATCCTGGACTCGCTGATCAACTCGGAAATCCGCGGCGTGCTGAGCGCCGTGCCGCTGCATGCGGTGCTGACCGAACAGCGCGCCACCCTGATGGACGACATCACCAAGCGGGTGAACGGCAAGACCAAGAACCTGGGAGTCGAGGTGGTCGACGTCCGCATCAAGCGCGCCGACCTGCCACAGGCCAACTCCCAGTCGGTCTACAACCGCATGAAGACCGACCGCGAGCGCGAGGCCGGTCAGCTCCGCGCCGAGGGCGACGAGGAGAACCAGCGCATCAAGGCCACGGCCGATCGCGAGGTGGCAGTCATCAAGGCCGACGCCGGTCTCACCGCCCAGATCACCATGGGCCAGGCCGACGCCGAGGCGACCCGGGTCTATGCCGAGGCGTTCAGCCGCGACAAGGATTTCTACGCCTTCTGGCGCAGTCTCGAGGCCTACAAGCAGGCCTTTGGCACCGGCGGCTCGACCATGGTGCTGAGCCCGGACAGTGACTTCTTCAAGTACTTCTCCAGCCCGGGGCTGCCGGCGAAAAAATAGCCCTCCGTAGGATGGGTAAAAATCCGAACCGGCGATGTGGCAGTCCTGCCACGCCGCCGGTTCTTTTTTGGCCAATCCGGCAAAAGGCTGAAATATCCGGCAACATAACGGCCTCTTTATTTGCGCCACAATCGGCCGGCATGTAGACAGGGAATTGAACACGCGGCGCCGGCCGAACAGTCTCCCACTGGCCTTGAGCGCCGTTGGAGGTCGCCGTGATTTTCGGGGAAGTTTCAGTGTTTTCCAGACGGGCCGCGCTGACGGCCGTGACCGCCGTTGGCCTCGCGCTCGTGCAATCGCTCAGTGGCCAGCCCCTTCTTGTCGCTCCGGCCGAGGCGCGCGATGCGCCCGAAAGCTTCGCCGACCTGGTCGACAAGCTGATGCCGACCGTCGTCAACATCACCACCACCCAGAACCTGCCCCAGCAGGGCTCCCGCCTGCGCGACATGCCGCAGCTGCCGCCGGGCTCGCCCTTCGAGGAGCTGTTCAAGGAATTCTTCGACCACAAGAACGGCGAGCAGCAGCAGCGCCGCGGCACCTCGCTGGGCTCGGGCTTCATCATCGACGGCGAGGGCTACGTCGTCACCAACAATCACGTGATCCAGGGCGCCGAGGACATCACCGTCATCCTGCGCGACGACACCCAGCTCAAGGCCAAGCTGATCGGCTCCGACGCCAGGGTCGACCTGGCCGTTCTCAAGGTCGAGCCGCCGGGCAAGAAGCCGCTGCCGGCCATCAAGTTCGGCGATTCGGACAAGACCCGCGTCGGCGACTGGGTGGTGGCGATCGGCAATCCCTTCGGTCTCGGACATTCGGTGACCGCCGGTATCATTTCCGCGCGCGGCCGCTCGCTCAGCAACGAATCGCTCGACGATTACCTGCAGACCGACGCCGCCATCAACAAGGGCAACTCGGGCGGTCCGCTGTTCAACACCGAGGGTGAGGTCATCGGCGTCAACACCGCGATCTATTCGCCGTCCGGCACCAACGCCGGCCTGGCTTTCTCGATCCCCTCCAACATCGTCAAGCAGGCCGCCGATCAGCTGCGCGAGTTCGGCCGCATCCGCCGCGGCTGGATCGGCGTCAGCTACCAGAGCGTGACCGACGATATCGCCAATTCCTTCGGCCTCGACCGCGCCCGTGGCGTGCTGGTGGCCAACGTCGTGGCCGACGGCCCGGCGGCGAAGGCCGGATTGAAGCGCAACGACATCATCATCTCCTTCGCCGGCCAGGACGTGCCCGACCTGCGGCGCTTCCCCAAGTTCGTCGCCAATGCCCGCGTCGGCAGCACGGTCGATGTCGTGGTGTGGCGCGGCGGCAAGGAAGCCCAGTTCAAGCTCAAGATCGGCGAGCAGGAAGAGGCCGAGAAGACCAACGCCTCGGCCCAGGGCAGTGCGCCCAAGAAGACGCCCGAACCCGACCAGGCGGTGACATCGACCGTCGAACAGCTCGGTCTCACCCTGCAGAAGATCAGCGACCAGCTGCGCGAGAAGTACGGCCTGTCGGACGGCGCCAAGGGGGTCGTCGTCACCAAGGTTGCGCCCGACAGCCCGGCCGCCGAGAAGCAGCTGCAGGCCGGCGACCTGATCCTCGAAGTCGACCAGAAGCCGGTGACGACGCCGCAGGAAGTGACCGAGATCGTGGCCAAGCTGCAGGCCCAGAAGAAGCGCTCGGTGCTGCTGTTCGTCGAACGTCAGGGCGATCCCAGGTTCGCGGCGCTCAGGCTCACCAAATAGTCGTCCTGAGCGCAGCGAAGGACCTCACGTCCCCGCACGCTCGGTCCATCCAATAGGCCCGTGTCTGGTCGTTCGGCGAGGTCCTTCGCTGCGCTCAGGACGACAGATTTCAGCGCCAGTAACGACCGTAATAGGTGCTTGGCTGTCGCGCGCCTATGGGCCGCGATGGCGGTGCACCTTTGTCATCCCGAGCGTAGCGAGGGATCCTTAACTTCTGTCGCGCAAGGATCCCTCGCTGCGCTCGGGATGACAGGGTGCCCTTAACTTCCCCTCAGCCGACCTTCACGACCAGCTTGCCGAAGTTCTCGCCTTTCAGCAGGCCGAGGAACGCCTGAGGCGCCTTGGCGAGGCCGTCGACGATGGTCTCGCGGCTCTTGATCTTGCCGGCGAGCAGGAGCGCTCCGACCTCGTTCACGAAGTCCGACAGCATCGCGGCGTGATCCGACACGATGAAGCCCTGGATGGTGAGGCGGCGCTGCACGATGGTGAACATCTTGGGCGGGCCCGCGATCGGGTCCTTGTCCTGGTATTCCGAGATCGCGCCGCAGAAGGCGATGCGGCCGAAGTTGTTCATGCGCTCGAAGGCGGCGTGGAAGATCTTGCCGCCGACATTCTCGAAGTCGCTGTCGATGCCCTTGGGGCAGAGCTTGTCGAGCACCGCGCCGTAGTCGCGCTCGGTGCGATGGTTGAAGCAGGCGTCGTAGCCCGCCTCGCGCACCGCCCACTGGCACTTCTGCTCGTCGCCGGCGCAGCCCACGACCGTGGCGCCGGCGAGCTTCGCCAGCTGGCCCGCGACCTGGCCGACCGCGCCGGTCGCCGCCGACACGAACGCCGTCTCGCCGGCCTTGGGCTTGCAGATGTGCTTCATGCCGTACCAGGCGGTGAAGGCAGGCATGCCCAGCACGCCGAGATTGGCCTGCAGCGGCGCCATTTGGGGATCGATGCTGCGCAGGCCCTTGCCGTCGTGGACCGTGTAGGTCGCCCAGTTCAGCAGGCCCATCACCGTGTCGCCCTTGGCGTAGCGCGGGTTCCTCGAACTCGACCACTTCGCCCACCGAGCCGCCGGTCAGCGGCTTGTCCAGCTCGAACGGCGGCACGTACGAACGAAGCTCGCTCATGCGCGGCCGCATGTAGGGATCGAGCGACAGGAAGCGCGAGCGGATCAGCAGCTGGCCGTCGGCCAGTGCCGGTAGTGTCGCCGTCTCCTCGCGAAAACAGTCGGCGGTGACGTCGCCCACCGGGCGCTTGGCGAGGACGATCTGGGTGGCTTCGGTCATGGTGGTTTACCTTTCGATGAAGTCGCTGCGGCGATAGCCCTGCAGGTAGAGCAACGCGGTGAGGTCGCCGTGGCGGATGCGCGCCGGTACTTGAGCGGCCACGATCGGCTTGGCGTGGAAGGCGACCCCCAATCCACCCGAATGGCCGGCGGCCTGCAGCATCGGCAGGTCGTTGGCGCCGTCACCGACGGTGATCGCGTCGCCGAGGCCAAGGCCGCGCTCGGAGCACAGCCGCCGGAGGGTCGCGAGCTTGGCTTCCTTGCCGAGGATCGGCATCCCCACCGTGCCCGCCAAGGCGGTGCCGGCGACGGTGAGCGTGTTGGCGGCGTCGAAGTCGAAGCCCAGTTTCTCGCGCACCATTCTGGTGAACCAGGTGAAGCCGCCGGACACCAGCGCGCAATGGGCGCCGTGCTTCTTCATGGTGGCGACAAGCGTGGCGCCGCCCGGCATGTAGGTGATGCGCCGCGCCGCCTCGTCGAGGGTGGCGACCGGCAGGCCCTTCAGCAGTTCGACGCGAGCCTTCAGCGCCGCCTCGAAATCGATCTCGCCGTTCATGGCGCGTGCGGTGATGCCCGCGATCTTTTCCCTGAGGCCCAGGAAGTCGGCCAGCTCGTCGAGCATCTCGTTCTCGATCATGGTCAATTCCATGTCGGCTACGAGCAGCTTCTTGCGGCGGTTGGCCGCGGGAACGGTGACGGCATCGATGCCGGTCATGCCGATCTCCATGCCCGCACCCTCGAAGGGAATGTCGCAGGCAGCCCCCGGCGCCAGCCAGTCGGGCGTGCCCACGGTGGCACCGCTGACGCGCAAAATCTCGATACAGGCCTTCACTGTGCCGTCGTCGAGCGTCGGGCGGGCCGGATCGGCCAGCAGGACGAGAATGTTTTTCACCTTCCGGCTCTAGCGGCGGCGTCCCTAATTTGCAAACTGCCGCTCCTGCCATGACCGACAGCAAGACCGTTCTCGTCGTCACCGGCCCGACCGCCTCCGGCAAGTCGGCGCTGGCGCTCGCCTTTGCCCGGATGCGCGGCGGCACGGTGATCAATGCCGACGCCATGCAGACTTATGATGCCTTCCCGATCCTGACGGCGCAGCCGACGGAACAGGAGCGGGCGGCAGTGCCGCATACGCTCTATGGCGTGCTGCCGCTGCGGGAAAACCTGTCGGCCGGGCGCTGGAGCGCGATGGCCTCCCAGGAAATCGAGCGCTGCCTGGCGGCCGGCCGGTTGCCGATCGTGTGCGGCGGCTCGGGCCTCTACATTCGTACCCTGATGCAGGGCATCTCGCCCATTCCGGAGGTGCCGCCAGCGATCCGCGAGCAAGGCAATGCCGACTGGCAGACGATGGGTGGGGCTGCGTTCCGTGCGCGCCTGGCCGAACGCGATCCCGAGATCGTAGCCGCACTGAAGCCGGAGGATCGCCAGCGCCATGTCCGGGCCTGGGAAGTCCTCGAGGCCACGGGCAAACCGCTCAGCGCCTGGCAGAAAGGGGAAGGCCCGCCGGCCCCTTGGCGCTTCGCCACCGTGCTGCTGGCCCCGGAGCGGCCGTGGCTGCGGGCCCGCATCGAACTTCGCTTCGACCAGATGCTGGCAGGCGGCGTGCTGGAGGAGGCTCGGGCGATCTTCGACAGCAAGCCCGATCCTCGCTGGCTGGGGCTGAAGGCCCACGGTGCGCCGGAGTTCTTCCGTCACTTCCGGGGCGAGCTGTCGGTCGATCACGCGCGACGGGTCGCGATCGATCACACGCGCCAATATGCCAAACGCCAGATGACGTGGTTCCGGCATCAATTGACACCAGATCTGGTATTCAACCCGACCGCTAATCCAGATCTGGCCGCGCCCGAGAAATTATTGGACAAAATCGGGGTCTGAAACTTTGCTTTTCGTGCTGATTTGGGTTGACCTGTCCACAGCCCGGACCTTATGTTCCGCGCCGCCGCAAACCTCGTTTTGCGGCGCATTCGTCAGAAGGAGACCGTTGTGAAGAAGCCCGAGGAGTCCGCCGACACGACCGGCGCCGATCTGTTGGTGAAAGCCCTGATCGACGAGGACGTCGAGGTCGTCTTCGGCTATCCCGGCGGCGCCGTCCTTCCGATCTACAACTCGCTCTTCAAGCAGAACAAGCTGCGCCACATCCTGGTGCGCCACGAGCAGGCGGCCGTGCATGCCGCCGAAGGCTACGCCCGCTCGACCGGCAAGGTGGGCGTGGTGCTGGTGACTTCGGGTCCGGGCGCCACCAACGCCGTGACCGGCCTCACCGACGCGCTCATGGACTCCATTCCGATCGTTTGTCTCACGGGCCAGGTGCCGACCCACCTGATCGGCAACGACGCCTTCCAGGAGGCCGACACGACCGGCATCACGCGTCCCTGCACCAAGCACAATTATCTCGTGAAGGATGTGGCCGTGCTGCCGCGCACGGTGCACGAGGCCTTCTACGTGGCGCGTTCGGGCCGTCCCGGTCCGGTGGTGATCGACCTGCCCAAGGACGTGTTGATGAACAAGCACGCCTATGCGGCGCCCCACATGCCGGTCCAGCACAAGAGCTACCGGCCGCAGACCACGCCCGACCCGAAGAAGCTGGAGCAGGCGTTCGAGCTGATCGCCAGTGCCAGGAAGCCGGTCTTCTACACTGGCGGCGGCGTGGTCAATTCGGGCACTAAAGCATCGAAGCTGCTCGCGCAGTTCGTGCACATGACGGGCTATCCCATCACCAACACATTGATGGGTCTCGGCACCTTCCCGGCGTCGGACAAGCAGTTCCTCGGCATGCTCGGCATGCACGGCACCTACGAGGCCAATCTCGCGATGTATCATTGCGACGTGCTGATCAATATCGGCGCGCGCTTCGATGACCGCATCACCGGCAAGATCGCCGAGTTCTCGCCGCACTCGAAGAAGATCCACGTCGACATCGACGGCAGTTCGCTCAACAAGAACGTGCGGGTCGACCTGCCGATCGTGGGCGATGCCGGCGAGGCCCTGGAAGGGCTGATCAAGCTGTGGAAGTCGAAGCAGCCCAAGACCGACCAGAAGGCACTCAAGGCGTGGTGGGCCGAGATCGACGCGTGGCGCGCCCGCGATTGCCTCGCCTACAAGCAGGGCAAGGAGATCATCAAGCCGCAGTATGCGCTCGAGCGGCTCTATCACTTCATCAAGAACAAGGACCATTACATCACGACCGAAGTGGGCCAGCACCAGATGTGGGCGGCGCAGTTCCTGAAGTTCGAGCAGCCCAACCGCTGGATGACGTCGGGCGGTCTCGGCACCATGGGCTACGGCCTGCCGGCGGCGATCGGCGTGCAGATCGCGCACCCGGAAGCGCTGGTGATCGACGTGGCGGGCGAGGCCTCGATCATGATGAACATCCAGGAACTCTCGACGGCGGCGCAGTATCGCCTGCCGGTGAAGATTTTCATCCTCAACAACCAGTACATGGGCATGGTCCGCCAGTGGCAGGAACTGCTGCACGGCGGGCGTTACTCCGAGAGCTACTCGGAGGCGCTGCCCGACTTCGTCAAGCTGGCCGATGCGTTCGGCGCGACCGGCCTGCGCTGCCACGAGCCGTCGAAGATGGACGACACGATCAAGGAGATGATCGCCATCAAGGGCCCGGTCATCGTCGACGTCGCCGTCGACAAGGCCGAGAACTGCTTCCCGATGATCCCGGCAGGTGCTGCGCACTACGAGATGCTGCTGGGTCCCGACGATCATGCCGCGCGGCCGGTGTCCGAAGAAGGCATGGTGCTGGTGTGAGCCCCATCGAGACGGCGTCGAGCCATACGATCGCGGTGCTGGTCGACAACGAGCCCGGCATCCTGGCGCGGGTGGTCGGTCTGTTCTCCGGCCGCGGCTACAACATCGAGAGTCTCACGGTGGCGCTGACCGACGCCAGGGAGAACCTGTCGCGCATCACCATCGTCACCACGGGCACGCCCATGGTGGTCGAGCAGATCAAGGCGCAGCTCGACCGGCTGGTGCCGGTGCACAAGGTGCACGACCTCACGATGGAAGGCCCGCACATCGAGCGCGAGCTCGCGCTGGTCAAGGTCAGGGGCACCGGCGAGAAACGGGTCGAGGCGCTGCGGCTGGCCGACGTGTTCCGCGCCAAGGTGATCGACGCCAAGACCAATTCGTTCGTCTTCGAGGTCACCGGCACGTCCGACAAGGTGCAGACCTTCGTCGAGCTGATGGGATCGCTGGGGCTGGTCGACGTCGGCCGCACCGGGACCGTCGCCATGACGCGCGGCGGCGCGGCGTTCTGAGCAAGTTTCAAAGGGAGCAGGAAGATGCGTGTCTATTACGATCGTGATGCCGATGTGAATTTGATCAAGGGCAAGAAAGTCCTGGTCGTCGGCTACGGCAGCCAAGGCCATGCCCATGCCATGAACCTCCGCGACTCGGGCGTGAAGGACGTGCGCATTGCGCTGAAGCCCGGCTCGGCCACGATCAAGAAAGCAGAAGGCAGCGGCTTCAAGGTGATGAGCCCGGCCGAAGGCGCCAAGTGGGCCGACATCATCATGGTTCTGGCGCCGGACGAGTTGCAGGGCGACATCTACACCAACGACCTCGGCCCCAACATGCGTCCGGGCTCGGCGCTCGCCTTCGCCCACGGCCTCAACGTGCACTTCAACCTGATCACACCGCGCTCGGACATCGACGTGTTCATGATCGCGCCCAAGGGCCCCGGCCACACCGTGCGCTCGGAATACCTGCGGGGCGGCGGCGTGCCCTGCCTCGTGGCGGTGGCGCAGAACTCCTCGGGCAACGCGCTCGAGATCGGCCTCAGCTATTCGTCGGCGATCGGCGGCGGCCGCGCCGGCACGATCGAAACCTCGTTCAAGGAAGAGTGCGAGACCGACCTGTTCGGCGAGCAGGTCGTGCTGTGCGGCGGCCTGGTCGAGCTGATCAAGGCGGGCTTCGAGACGCTGGTCGAGGCGGGCTACGCGCCGGAGATGGCCTACTTCGAGTGCCTGCACGAGGTGAAGCTGATCGTCGACTTGATCTACGAGGGCGGCATCGCCAACATGAACTACTCGATCTCCAACACCGCCGAGTATGGCGAATACCGTTCGGGCCCGCGCATCGTCACCGATGAGACCAGGGCCGAGATGAAGCGCGTGCTGGCCGATATCCAGTCGGGCCGCTTCGCCCGCGACTGGATGCTGGAGAACAAGGTCAACCAGGCTTCGTTCAAGGCCATGCGCAAGAAGATGTCCGAGCACCCGATCGAGGAGATCGGCGCCAAGCTCCGCGACATGATGCCGTGGATCAAGGAGAAGGCTTTGGTTGATAAGGCGCGCAACTAGGCGCGTTCAGACGCGCCGGCGGGCGGCAGCGCCTTCTGAGGCGCGAGAGCTCGCACGGTTCAGAAAGAGAAGAGGCGCCGAAACCGGCGCCTTTTTTCATGCCTATTCTGCGCTGCGCGGGAAGATGCGAGCCTTTCCTCCCCATTCAAATGGGGAGGTGGCCCGCAGGGCCGGAGGGGTCATGCGCCGCAGGCAAATCTATCTTTTCCCGGAGGCTATGACCCCTCCGCCCGCGTAGGACGCGGGCACCTCCCCATTTGAATGGGGAGGGAAGCGATCTAGAATTCGATATCCCCCACCGGCCGCGTCGAGCATCGAGCCGGTGATGAAGGAGGCTTCGTCCGACAGGAGCCAGAGGGCCGCCTCGGCGATTTCGTGGGATTCGCCGACCCGTCGCATCGGGATCGAGGCCTCGATGCCCTTCCTGAAGTCGGCATCCTTGAGACGGATTTCGGTCATCTCGGTCAGCACCATGCCGGGCCGCAGCGAATTCACGCGGATGCCCTCGTCTGCGACTTCGCGCGCGAACCCCCTGGTGAAGGAATCGACGGCGCCCTTGGTCGCCGCATAGGCCGACGAGCCTCCGCGCCCGCCCAGCGTGGCGGCCATCGAGGAGACGTTGACGATCGCGCCACCCTTGCCGCCATGCTTCGTCGACATGCGCTTGGCGGCCTCGCGGCAGCAGATCATCAGTCCGGTGACGTTGGTGGCGAACAGGCTGGCCAGCGCCTGCGCATCGTAGGAGTCGACCCTCATCTGCTTGCTGATGCCGGCACTGTTGAGAAGCTGCGTGATCGGGCCCAGCGCCTTCGTGGTCTCCTCGAACATCTTCACGATGTCGGCCTCGACGGCCATGTCGGCCTTGAGGGCAATCGCTTTCGCACCCTTCGCCTGGACGTCGGCCACCACCTTCTTGGCCTCGGCGTCGCGCGTGCGGTAATTGATGGCGATGCTGTAGCCGCGGCTGGCAGCCCGCCGCGCCGTGGCGGCGCCGATGCCGGACGCGCCGCCGGTGATCAGAAGTACCTTGGTCATCCCTTGATCGCTCCCCCGGTCAATCCGCTCACCAGATATCGCCGCACGACGAAGGAGAAGACAAGCACCGGCAGCATGATCATGGTGCCGCCAGCCGCGATGCGGCCCCATTCCCAGCCTTCGTAGTTCATGAAATTCACCACGGCGACCGGCGCAGTCATGGCGTCGGTGCGGGTCAGGATCAGGGCGAAGAAGAAATCGTTCCAGGCGAACAGGAAGCACAGGATCGCCGTCGCCGCGAGGCCGGGGCCGGAGAGCGGCAGGATGATCCGGGTGAAGCCCTGCCAGGTGGTGGCGCCGTCGATCCACGCCGCCTCCTCGAGCGAGCGCGGCAACTGGTCGTAGAACGGCCGCATCATCCAGATCACCAGGGACAGGTTGAAGGTGAGGTAGATCAGGATCAGGCCGGTCAGCGTGTCGAGAAGCTCGAGATGGCGGTAGGCCAGGAAGTAGGGGATCGTGAAGGCGATCGGCGGCGCCATGCGGCTGGCCAGGATCCACAGCGTGATCGCATCGGCGCCCCTGGTCGTCCAGCGCGACAGGGAATAGGCGGCGGGCACGCCGATCACCAGCGCCACGGCCGTCGACGTGATGCTGACGATCAGGCTGTTGACGAAGGAACCGCGGAAGTCGGTCGTCCACAGCGCCGCATAATTGTCGAAGGTCACCGGGAAGAAGAGCCGAGGCGGAAAGCGGAAGATCTCGGCATTGGTCTTGAACGACATGACCAGCAGCCAGAGGAACGGCGCCAACGCCAGCAGCGCCAGCACGACCGCGAGCGCCTGCATCAGCAGCCTGTCGGATTTCCTCCGTCGGATTGAATCCGGCTTAGTCAATGCGGGTCCCCCATCCGACCGAGCGAATGATGACCCAGCTCAGCAGGATCGTCGCCGCCAGCAGCACCACGGTGATGGCGCTGGAGAATCCGAGATAGGAGAAGTTGAAGGCCTGCAGGAACGAATAGTAGTTCGTGACCTCGGTCAGGCTGCCTGGGCCGCCGTCGGTGAGGATGTAGATCAGCGGGAAGGCCTTGATCGAATCGATCAGGCGGAACAGCCCGGCGACCAGCAGCACGCCCTGGATGAAAGGCAGGGTGATGTGGCAGGTCGTCTGCCACGGCGATGCGCCGTCCACCTTGGCGGCGTCGAGCATCTCCTGTGGCACCATCTGCAGCGCCGCCAGCACCATCAGCATGGTGAAGGGGAACCATTCCCAGGTGTCGGCGATGACGATCGAGGTCAGTGCCCAGTCGGGATTGGTGATCAGTGCCGGCACGTTCCAGCCGATCGCCCTGAACAGCCCGTGCATCGGGCTGATGTCGGGCGTGTAGATCACCTTCCAGATGATGGCGACGACGATCGGCGGCAGCACCATCGGGATCAGGAACACCGTGCGCAGTGCCTCGAGCAGGCGCGATTTGACGTTGAGCAGCAGCGCCAGGCCCAGGCCGATCAGGAGCTGCAGCGACACAGTCCAGAAGGAGAGCTTGATCTGCACCCACACCGAGTTGGCGAGGCGATCATCGACCAGCAATTGACTGTAGCTGATCAGCGGCTGGGAGAAATCCCACTGCGTCTCCGGACGCGTGAGATTGAGCGGCGTGAAGCTGGTCGCCAGCAGGTAGAGCGCCGGCAACAGCGTGATGATCGCCAGCACCGCCAGCGAGGGCGCCACGCAGAACACGTAGAACCGATGCTGTGCCTTCACCCCCTCCCCCGTCCGCGCAGGGCAATCGCATGTGATTGAATTCGCCTGTCGTCCCGACATTCGCCGTCCGTGTCTGATCGTTCTGCGAGGTCCTTCGCTGCGCTCAGGACGACGGAAAGCGTCATATGAATTCGCTTGTCGTCCTGAGCGCAGCGAAGGACCTCACGCCTGCCACGGACTCGATATTTGCCGCTCAGGACGATGGAATTCTTCATATGCGATTGCCCTGCCCGTCCGTGGGGGAGGGAAAGAGTCCTAGAGGTCAATCTTGATTCCGGCCTTCTGCAGGTCCTGGACGGCTTCGGCCTGCGCCTGCTTGATGGCCTCGGCGGCGGGCTGCTGCTTGGTGGCGATCCGTTCGATCGCCTTGTTGATCTTGTCGCCGACCTGCGGATAGACCGGCACCGTCCGGTACTTCATGTAGCCGCTCTTGCCGCCGAGCTGCAGGACCTCGAGATAGAGGGCCGCCACGTCCTGTCCGTTGAGCGTCATCACTTCCTTGAACTTCGGCGACTTGATCACCGAGGTGCGGCAGACCGCGGGATAGCCGTGCTGTTCGACGATCCTGTTGATCATCTCCTTCGACAGCGCCCACTTGATGAACTCCCAGGCGGCTTCCTTCTTTTTGGAGCCAGCCGGGATGCCCAGCCCATGGCTGTTGGAGCCGGGATAGTTGCCCTTCGGTCCGGCCGGCATCAGCGCGAAGCGCGTGGTCCTGGCGACCTTGCTTTCGGCGTCCTTGACCAGTGGCACGCCCCAGGTCAGCGCCTGGGTGCGCATGTTGGCGCGGCCCGACATCTGCGCGCGCATCGCCTGGTCGTCGGAATAGGAGAGCTGTCCGTCGGGCCCGTACTTCATCAGCAGGTCGGCGTACCACTGCGCCGCCTGGATGCCTTCGGGCGAGGCGAAGGTCGGCGTCAGGTTCTCGGGTGGCGACTTGAACACGTTGCCGCCGTAGCCCATCAGGTACGGAATCCAGTTCCAGTGATGCAGCTTGTCGGCGACGAACGCCTTGACGCCGTCCTTGCCGTCGACCGCGTCGCACACCTTGGTCAGCTCGTCGAAGGTGGTCGGCATCTTGAGCCCCGCCTTCTCGATCAGGTCGGCGCGCGAGGCGATCATCAGCATGGCGCCGGCTTCATGCGTGAAGGCGAAGGTCTCGCCCTTGGCGTTCTTCATCTGCGACTGCGCGCCGCTCACGAAGTCGTCGGGGTCCCAGTCGCCCGGCGTGTACTTGCTGTCTTTCAGGAACGGATCGAGCGGCGTGAACCATCCGGCGCCGATCCAGCGGCCGGAATAGATGAAGGTGATGTTGCAGGCGTCGATCGCCGAGCCCTTGGTCGAGAGCTCGAGGTCGGTGCGCTGGTTGTAGACGGGGAAGGCCTGCATGGTGAAGTTCACCTTGATGCCGGTCTTGTCCTGGAACTCGGGGAAGTAGGTCTTCAGGTATTCGTAGTACGTCGTCTGGAAGCACGAGCAGTTGATGGTGGTGCCGGCATGGGGCTTGCCCCCCTGTGCATGGACGGCGGGGGCGGCCATGGCGCCGAGCGCGCCGCCCAGGATCGTCCGGCGATTGATCCGCTTCATTCGTGCTTCCTCCCGGAGGCGTTTGTTTGAGTATAGTGTCGGGCCATGCCGGGAGGAAATCAATGAAAGCTGCCGTCCTGTTCGAAGCCAACACGCCTTTGCAGATCGTCGAGTGCGAGCTCGATCCGCCCAAGGCCCAGGAAGTGCGGGTGAAGATGCGCGCTTCGGGCGTTTGCCAGAGCGACTGGCACGTCATCAACGGCGACTGGCCCTCGCCGCTGCCGATCGTTCCGGGCCACGAGGCGGCCGGCGAGATTCTCGAATGCGGTCCGGGCGTCACCACGGTCAAGCCGGGCGACCACGTGATCTTCTCGTTCCGGCCGCATTGCGGACGCTGTCGCTACTGCACGCAGGGCCGCACGGTGCTCTGCATCGGCCGCGCATCGGTGCCGCCGGGCTCGCTCTACGACGGCACCCTGCGATTGAAGCACAAGGGCAAGGGTCTCAACCAGATGGCGCGCATCGGCACCTTCGCCGAAGAGGTCGTTGTCCCGGAAGAGATGGTGGTGCCGATCCGCAAGGACATGCCGTGGCCGCAGGCGGCACTGGTCGGCTGCTGCGTTGCGACCGGCGTCGGTGCGGTGACGCGCCACGCCAAGATCGAGGCCGGCTCGGCTGTGCTGGTGATCGGCTGTGGCGGTGTCGGCCTCAACGCCGTGCAGGGCGCCATGCTGTCGGGCGCGCGCATCATCATCGCGGCCGACATCCTCGACAACAAGCTCGAGATGGCCAGGACCTTCGGCGCCACGCACACGATGAACACGGCCAAGGACAACGATCCGGCAAAGAAGGTGAAGGAGATCACCGGCCTCGGCGTCGACTATTCGTTCGATGCCGTGTCGATCGCCACCACGCAGGCGCTGGCGTTCGACGCGCTGGCGCCGGGCGGGCACGCGGTGGCCGTGGGCATCTCGGCCGCCACGGTGAAGGCGCAGTACTCGCCCTTCATGATGGTGTTCGCCGAGAAGACGGTGAGCGGCACGTTCTACGGCTCGGTGCGGCCCAACATCGACTTCCCGATCCTCGTCGATCACTACATGAACAAGAAGCTCAACATCGATGGCCTGATCAGCCGCACCTACCGGCTCGACGAGATCAACGAAGGCTTCAAGCGCATGATGGCAGGCGAGGTCGCGCGCGGCGTCGTGGTCTTCGATTGAGGATCGGCGACGCGGCTTTCTTCCGCATCGTCGATCGCCTGTTGAGCGCGGGCACGACACGCACGCCCAGGACCCATTGGTCGATCGACGGCGTCGAATGGGATCGCGAGCGGCACAGCTACTCGGGCGCCACGCACGGCTTCACCATCGAAGTGACGACGGGCGTGCGCGCCGGACCGCCCGGCTGGACCCTGCGCGTGGTCAAGGAGTACTGGCGCGACGGCCAGGGCGGAAGCACCCGGGACCTGCAATGGGCGCAGGTCGAGGCCGGCAGCCGGGCCGACATCGCGGCGTGGCTTAAGCGCAAGGAGCGTGCATTTGAATAGCCTTGCGAGACCCCGCCGGGAGGGTTAAACCCCAACGCAATCCGGCGCTGGGTTTCGGCCCCGCGCCGCAAGCGTGTTTATCCTGTAATTACAGAGACTTAAGAGAATGCTGTCGCGTCTCATCGGGCTATTTTCGGCGGATATGGGCATCGACCTGGGCACGGCGAACACGCTGGTCTACGTCAAGGGTCGCGGCATCGTCCTCAACGAACCATCGGTCGTGGCGCTCACCACCCAGAGCGGCAAGCGCCAGGTCCTCGCGGTCGGCGAGGAAGCCAAGATGATGCTGGGCCGTACGCCCGGCAATATTCAGGCGATCCGCCCGCTGCGCGACGGCGTCATCGCCGACTTCGAAGTCGCCGAGGCGATGATCAAGCACTTCATCTCGAAGGTGCACAATCGCCGCTCCTTCGCCCATCCGCAGATCGTGGTCTGCGTGCCCTCCGGCTCCACGGCCGTCGAGCGCCGCGCCATCCAGGAGTTGGCCGAGAGCGCCGGCGCCCGCAAGGTCTGGCTGATCGAGGAGCCGATGGCGGCGGCGATCGGTGCCGGCCTGCCGGTGACCGAGCCCACAGGTTCGATGGTGGTCGATATCGGCGGCGGCACGACGGAAGTCGCGGTCCTGTCGCTGGGCGGCATCGTCTATCCACGCTCCGTGCGTGTTGGCGGCGACAAGATGGACGAGGCGATCATCGCCTACATCCGCCGCAACCATAACCTGCTGGTCGGCGAAAGCTCGGCCGAACGCATCAAGAAGACGATCGCCTCGGCCTGCCCGCCCGACGACGGCGAAGGCCGGACCATGGAGATCAAGGGCCGCGACCTGATGAACGGCGTGCCGAAGGAACTGGTGATCACCGAGCGGCAGATCGCCGAGAGCCTGCAGGAGCCGGTCAGTGCCATCGTCGAGGCCGTCAAGGTGGCGCTGGAGAACACCGCGCCCGAACTGGCCGCCGACATCGTCGACAAGGGCATCGTGCTCACCGGCGGCGGCGCCATGCTGACCAATATGGACACCGTGCTGCGCCAGGCCACCGGCCTGCCGGTCTCGGTGGCCGAAGACCCGCTGCTCTGCGTCGCGCTTGGCACGGGACATGCGGTGGAAAACATCGATCAGCTGCGCGGCGTCTTGTCCTCCATGTACTAGGCCGTCGTGCGCTAACGCCTGCTGAGGTAAGATAGGCAGGAAATGGCGATTCGGGACGATTACGAGGTAGTCGCGGGCCAGGTAAGGGTGGTCCTGCAGCGCTTTGCGCTCGGCCTGCTCGTGCTCGCCGCCTTCATTGCCATGCTGGTCGGCAAGGCCGACAGCGTGCTGGTCGAGAATGCCCGCGTCCTGGCGCTCGATCTCGCCAGCCCGGCGCTCGAGGCGATCGCCCGGCCCGTGGCGGCAGCCAACCGCACCATCGCCGATCTCAAGGAATTCGCCTCGCTGCGCGAGGAGAATGCCCGCCTGCGCGAGGAGAACAGCCGGCTGCTCGCCTGGCAGACGGCGGCACGCCGGCTGGAGAACGAGAACGACCGCCTGCGCGACCTCTCGCAGTTCCGCGAGGGACCGGAAGCCTCCTTCATCACCTCGCGCATCGTTGGTGACAGCGTGAGCGCCTATGTGCGCGGCGCGCTGCTCAACGTCGGCCGCAGGGCGGGCGTCACCTCTGGCCAGGCCGTGGTCACCGGCGAGGGCCTCGCGGGCCGCGTCGCCGAAGTGGGCGAGAACAGCGCGCGCGTGCTGTTCGTGACCGATGTCAATTCGCGCCTGCCGGTGCAGGTCGAGCGTACCCGCGAGCGCGCGATCCTGGTCGGCGACAACTCCCCGCAGCTTCGCCTCAACCTCCTGCAGGGCGTCGCGGGCGTGCAGCGCGGCGATCGCATCGTGACCTCGGGCGATGGCGGCAGCTTTCCGGTCGGCATCCCGATCGGCGAGGTCGTGCAGAGCAGCGAGGGCCATATCCGCGTGCGCCCGTTCGCCGACTTCGCGCGCCTCGAATTCGTCCGTGTGGTGAACTATGGCGTGACCGGCCTGGTGACGACCGGCCCGGTTGCGCCGGGTGGGGCGCTGGGCGGGCAGGCGCCGGGGGCACCGGCCGGACAAACGCCGGGAGCACCGGCCGGACAGACGCCGGGAGCACCGGCCGGACAGACGCCGGGAGCACCGGCCGGACAGACGCCGGGAGCACCGGCCGGACAGAGAGTGCGCTGAGATGAGGACCGCCAAGTGAGAGCCGCCAAGTGAGAGCAGACGGGCTGCTCGCCGCGCTCGACCGGTTGGGTCGCTTCGCGCTGCCTGGCACGGTGCTTCTGTTCTTCGTCGTGCTCACGCTCGCGCCCCTGCGGGTGCCGTATTTCTCCGACGCCCTGCCGCTCCTGCCGGTGCTGGTCGTCTTTCAGTTCAGCCTGGCGACGCCCGAGCGCCTTCCGGGGCCGCTTCTTCTGGCGATGGGGATATTGCTCGACCTGCTGCTGGGCGGACCGGGCGCGCCGGTCGGCGTGAGCGCGCTGGGCTTCGTGCTGATCCGCGCCGCCGTGGTCGCCAACCGGCGCTACCTGGTGGGCGTGCCCTTCCTGTTCCAGTGGATCGGCTTCTGCCTGCTCGCCTGGGGCTACGTGCTGATGGTCTGGATCCTGACGGCGCTGTGGACGTGGACCGCCCTCGAACCGGCTCCGGCGATGATGCAGTATGCCGTGGTGATCGTGATCTACCCGCTGCTTGCCCCGCTGCTGGCGCGCGTGCGTCCGCGCGATCCGCTGAACGTGCCCGAACTGTCGCGCGGCACCGCGCGGCCGGGAGAGACCACGTCATGATGCGCTTCCGACAGACCGACAACGAGCGCTCGAGCCTGTTCACGCGCCGTGCGCTGCTGCTGGGCGGCGCCCAGGCCGTGCTGCTGTCGGCGCTCGCCGGCCGCCTCTATCAGCTGCAGGTGCTGGAGACCCAGCGCTTCGCCACCTTGGCCGAGGAGAACCGCATCAACCTGCGCCTGCTGGCGCCGTCGCGCGGGCTGATCTTCGACCGCACCGGCCAGCCCCTCGCGATCAATCGCAACAACTATCGCGCCATGGTGAGCTCCGATCGCGGCCGTGGCGCCGAGGTGCTGATCGACCGGCTCGACCAGATCTTCAATCTCGGCGAGGCCGACAAGGCGCGCCTGCTGCGCGAGCTGCGCCGCAGCCGCAACGCCCAGCCGTCGGTGGTGCGCGAGAATCTCAACTGGGAAGAGGTGGCGCGGCTCGAGTTCAACGCGCCTGACCTCCCGGGCGTGTTCATCGACCTCGGCCAGAGCCGCGACTATCCCGAAGGCGAGCTGATGAGCCACATCATCGGCTATACCGGCCGCGTCGCCGACGAAGACCTGAACGGCCGCGACGACCCGGTGCTGCAGCTCGCCACCATGCGCTTCGGCAAGAAGGGCACGGAGCGTTCGCTGGAGGACGACCTGCGCGGCCGCGCCGGCGCCGTCCAGGTCGAGGTGAACTCCGTGGGCAGGGTCGTGCGCGAGCTCGACCGCACCGAAGGCCAGCCCGGCGCCAACGCGCTGCTGACCATCGATCTCGAGCTGCAGCGCTTCGCCAACGACAAGCTCAGGGAACAGCAGGAGCAGTCGGGGTCCGAGCATCGCAGCGGCGCGGTCGTGGTGATGGACGTGATCACCGGCGACGTGATCGTGATGGTGTCGCAGCCCGGCTTCGATCCCAACATGTTCGCCCGCGGCATCACCCAGGCCGAATGGCGCGACCTGCTCGACAATCCGGAGCGCCCGCTCAACAACAAGGCGATCGGCGGCGTCTATCCGCCGGGCTCGACCTACAAGATCGTGACGGCGCTGGCGGCGCTCGACTTCAAGGCGATCGATCCGTGGACCGTCCTGCCGTGCAACGGCTTCATCGAGCTGGGCGACATCAAGTTCCACTGCTGGCTGAAGGGCGGCCACGGCGGCCTGAGCGTGCAGGGGGCGATCACCGGCTCGTGCGACTGTTTCTTCTACGAGGCGGCGCGCCGCGCCGGCGTCGACCGGATCAGCGAGATGGCGGGGCGTCTGGGCTTCGGCAAGCTGAGCGAATTGGGTCTGCCGGGCGAATCGGCCGGCATCCAGCCGTCGCGGCAATGGAAGCAGGAGAAATACAGCAAGCCCTGGCAGCAGGGCGATACGTTCAACCTCGGCATCGGCCAGGGCTACATGAACGCCACGCCGCTGCAGCTTGCCATCATGGCAGCAAGAGTCGCCAACGGCGGCTACGAGGTGCAGCCCAACCTGCTGCTGGCCAAGGCCTTGCCGCGCGAGGAGCTGGCGCCGCCCAAGGTGCGCACGAAGCCCAATTTCCCCAGCCTGCGGATCGATCCCAAGCATCTGGCGATCATCCAGCAGGGCATGTCGGATGTGGTCAACTCGGGCGCCGGCACCGCCAACCAGCTGCGCTTCGATCCGACGACCAACAAGCCGTTGGAGCCCGCGCTGCAGTTCGCCGGCAAGACCGGCACCGCGCAGGTCAAGCGGATCACCGACCGCGAGCGTGACATGGGCATCACGCAGGAACAGCTGCCCTGGCACCTCCGCCACCATGGCCTGTTCGTCTGCTTCGGCCCGGTCGAGAATCCGCGCTACGCCTGCGCGGTGATCATCGAGCACGGCCAGGCCGGCTTCAACGCCGGCAAGGTCGGCAAGCAGGTGCTGGTCGAGACGATGCGGCGCGATCCCTCGCGCCACATGGAGCGCTACAAGAAGGTGGCCTCTTGACCTCGGTCTCTCTCGGGACGGCGGCGCCGCCGGGGTTTGCCGAGCGCCTCTGGCGCATCAACTGGGGCCTCGTGCTGGTGCTGTCGGCGATCGCCGCGATCGGCGTGGTGGCGCTCTATTCGGCGGCCGGCGGCCACTACGATCCATGGGCGGCGCGCCATGCCATCCGCTACGGCGCGGCGCTGGGCGTGTGCCTGATCGTGGCGCTGATCCATCCCAAGGTGTGGCTGACGCTGGCGTGGCCGATCTACATCGTTGCGATGCTGCTGCTGATGGCGGTCGACGTCATCGGCAAGACCGGCATGGGCGCGCAGCGCTGGCTGATGCTGGGGCCCATGCAACTCCAGCCGTCGGAGATCGCCAAGGTCGCCGTGATCCTCGTGCTGGCGCGCTACTATCACGGGCTGACCCGCGAGCAGGCGGCGCGCTTCCTCTACACTCTGCCGCCGATGCTGGCGATCCTGGCGCCGGTCGCCCTGGTGATGGTCCAGCCCGACCTCGGCACGGCGATGATGGTGCTGCTGGGCGGCGCAACCCTGCTGTTCGTGGCCGGCGTGCGGCTCTGGATGTTCCTCGCCGCCGCCGTGGCCGCCGTGGGCTGCCTGCCTTTCGCCTGGTCGTTCATGCACGAATACCAGCGCAAGCGGGTGATGACCTTTCTCGATCCCGACCGCGACCCGCTGGGGGCGGGCTACCACATCACCCAGTCCAAGATCGCCATCGGGTCGGGCGGCCTGTTCGGCAAGGGCTTCCTCCAGGGAACCCAGGCGTCGCTCAATTTCCTGCCCGAGAAGCAGACCGACTTCATCTTCACGACCTTCGTCGAGGAATGGGGCCTGGCCGGCGGCCTGGTGCTGCTGGCGCTGTTCGCGCTGGTCATCGCCTGGGGCTTCTCGATCGCCTTGCGCAGCCAGCATCATTTCGGCCGCATGCTGGCGCTCGGCGTCTCGGCCATGATGTTCTTCTACGTCTTCATCAACGTCGGCATGGTGACCGGCCTGCTGCCGGTCGTCGGCGTCCCGCTGCCGCTGGTGAGCAACGGCGGCACCGCCATGGTCGTGGTGATGTTCGCCTGCGGCATGCTGATCGGGGTGAACGTCTATCGCGACGCCCAGCTGCCGCGCGCGACGCGCTAGCACTCGTTCCAGGAATGGTGTCATCCCGAACGCAGTGAGGGATCCTTAATTGGCGCCAGCCAAGGATCCCTCACTGCGTTCGGGATGACAACGTGCGCGTCGGCTCTGCGACATAATCCATCGATGCAATTATTTGGCATCTGGATTGCTTGTGCCTTCCCCAGTCAACGACGACTGCCCTTACCGGGTCGCGGCAGCCAATGGCGGTTGCAGCTTCTGGAATGATCGATCCCCGACAAGTCGGGGTTTCGAGCAGCCGTTGGCGCGCCAATAGGCATTCTTCCCGTCCCGGTCGAGAGCTGTCGCCGTGCGAACAGAAAACGGGGAGCTGCAATGTCTTATCTCGCGCCTTCAGAGTTCGTCACGAAGATGGTGGATGCCGGAGAATCGAAGATCTTCATGTCGACCAGGGACACGATCATCCGCGCCTACATGGCCGGCGCCATCCTGGCCCTGGCCGCCTGGATGTCCGTCACCATCAATACCCAGCTCGGCATTCCGATCGTCGCCGCCGCCTTCTTCCCGGTCGGCTTCTGCATGCTCTACCTGATGGGCTTCGACCTCCTGACCGGCGTGTTCGTGCTCTGCCCGCTGGCGGTGATCGACAGGCGGCCGGGCTGCACCTGGGGCGGGGTGATGCGCAACTGGACGCTGGTGTTCATCGGCAACTTCGGCGGTGCGTTCACCGTGGCGTTCTTCGCGGCGGTGGTCAGCACCTTCTTCTTCTCGACCGATCCCGACAAGGTCGGCCAGACATTGGCGGGCATCGGCGTGGCGCGCACCCTGGGTTACGAGAAGTACGGCGCGGCCGGCATGGCGACCCTGTTCATCCGCGGCATGCTCTGCAACTGGATGGTCTCGATGGGCGTCGTCGGCGCCATGATCTCGACCACCGTGCCCGGCAAGATCATGGCCATGTGGATGCCGATCATGCTGTTCTTCTTCATGGTCTTCGAGCATTCGATCGTGAACATGTTCCTCTTCCCGAGCGCACTGATGATGCACGGCGCCTTCTCGATCGGGGACTACTTCATCTGGAACGAGATCCCGACCGTGCTCGGCAACCTGGTGGGCGGGCTGGCCTTTACCGGCCTCACCCTCTATGCCACGCATATCAAGACCTCGCCCAAGCGGGCGATGTAGAGTCTTTCCAGCGTTGAACGATGCGAGTCTTTCCTCCCCATTCAAATGGGGAGGTGGCCCGCAGGGCCGGAGGGGTCATGCGCTGCAGGCAATTTTTTTCCTGAAGCCTATGACCCCTCCGCCCGCGTAAGACGCGGGCACCTCCCCATTTGAATGGCTATCGCGTTCACACATCTTTTGTTGCGCGCCGCCCGGAAGGTCAATTCGATGAGTTCCGTCACAAGCGATGGAGCTTTCGATGTCGGGGATCGAATACGGGCTGGGCCTTTTTGGCGACCTTCGGCTGGAAAAAGGGGGGTGTGCTTGCATGCAGCGCTGGTGGCGCGGCCGGGCTCTTGTATCCGTCGGCTGGGCGGCACGCGGGCGCGGGAGATGCAGTTCACGCGGCTGCTGCGCAATCCTTCGGTGACGGTGTCGGAGATGTCGGAGCATGCCGGGCGGCTGACGGGTCGGCGGGTGTCCGGCCGCGAGGTTGTGGCGATCCAGGATACGAGCGAGCTTGCGCTGGGAGGCCGGCGCGCTCGAGCGGCGGGTTACGGTCCAGTTGGCAAGGGTGGCGCGGTGGGTGGCTTGCTGCTGCATCCGGTGCTGGCGGTCGAGGCGGGCACGGGGGCTCTTCTGGGGCTGGTGTCGATGGAGGTATGGAACAGGCCGGCTGGTCGTGTTGCCGCCCGCCGCAAGCGGTCGACGGCGGCCAAGGAATCGCAACGCTGGCTCGACGGCGCGCAACGGGCCGGGAAGGTGCTGGAGGCTGCTTCCAGCATCACGCTTGTATCGGACCGCGAGAGCGACTTTTACGAGCTGTTCGTGCGCTGCCCCTCTAACGTGGCTTTGATCGTGCGAGCCTGCCAGAACCGGCGGATCGCAGGGTCGCAAGCAAGCGATGACGGGCTGTTGTTCTCGTTGATCGACAGCCAGCCGGAGCAAGGTCGCTACGAGGTCACCCTCCCGGCGGCACCCGGACGGCGCTCGCGCAACGCCGAACTGGCGGCACGCTTTGCGCCGGTGGTCTTGCGCCGGCCGCTGCACGGTGCCGATCCGGCCTTGCCCGAGAAAGTCGCCCTGACGCTGGTCGATGTGCGCGAGACATCGACGCCAGCTGACGGCGAGCCCATCCACTGGCGTCTGTTGACGACCCACCCTGTCGGCGACCTCGGCCAAGCGCGCCGCATCATCGATCTGTATCGCCAGCGCTGGACGATCGAAGAGTTCTTCCGCACCCTCAAGACCGCAGGCTTCGATATCGAGGCCGCCGACATCGGCGAGCCGCAAGCCATGATCAAGCTGGTCGCGGCCGCGACTGTCGCCGCTGTCACCATCAAGCAGCTCGTGCAGGCCCGCGACGACAACACCGACCAGCGCTTGACCGACAGCTTCGATCCCGACGACCAGCCCATCATCGAAGCAGTCTCCGCCAAGCTCGCCGGCAAGACGGAACGGCAGCGCAATCCACATCCAAAAGGCAGCCTGGCCTTCGCCGCTTGGGTCATCGCCCGCCTCGGCGGCTGGACAGGATACTACGGAAAGCCGGGGCCAAAGGTCATGCGCATCGGCCTCAGCGAGTTCCGAGCCATCAAATACGGCGCAACTCTCGGACTTCAAAATGTGTGAATCCGATAGATTTGAATGGGGAGGGAAGCGATTCCAAATCGCGGAGTCCGCCAGGCGAAGGGTCGAACTGAATGGGCCGAAATCCGAATGCCGCGCGAACTGAAGATCTCGATCGGGCAGTATTCGGACAAGGGCCGCAAGGAAACCAACCAGGATTTCCACGGCGCGATGATGCCCGGCGAGCCGACGCTCGGTCTCAAGGGCATCGCGCTGGCGCTGGCTGACGGCATCAGCAGCAGCGACGTCAGCAGGATCGCCAGCGAATTGGCGGTCAAGGGCTTCCTGACCGACTACTACTGCACGTCGGACTCGTGGTCGGTGAAGACTTCCGCCCAGAGGGTGATCTCAGCCACGAATTCGTGGCTGCACGGCCAGACGCGGCGCATCGGCCACGAGCACGACAGGGACAAGGGCTATGTCTGCACCTTGACCGTGATGGTGCTGAAATCGACGACCGCGCACATTCTCCATGTCGGCGATGCGCGGGTGTACCGCGTCTCCGGCAACGCGCTCGAGCAGCTGACCGCCGACCATCGCATCGTGGTCTCCTCGCAGGAGACCTATCTCGGCCGCGCGCTCGGCATGAATCCCCGGGTCGAAATCGACTACCAGGCGATCCAGCTCGAAAAGGGTGATCTGCTGGTGATGGCTACGGACGGCGTCTACGAGCATGTCGACGCAAGGTCGGTCATCCAGGCGATCGGCGAGAGCGCCCACGATCTCGACGGCGCGGCGCGGCGCATCGTCGAGACGGCGTTCGCTGAGGGCAGCGGCGACAATCTCACGATCCAGATCGTCCGGGTCGACGAGCTTCCCGACGGTGAGGCGGCCGAGGCGATCGCGCAGACCGCCGATCTCGCGCTGCCCCCGCTGCTCGAGGCGCGCCAGCTCTTCGACGGCTATCGCATCGTCCGCGAGATCCATGCCTCGAGCCGCAGCCACCTCTATCTCGCCGTCGATACCGAAGCGGATGGAGAGGAACTGGTGATCCTCAAGATCCCCTCGATCGACCTGCGCGGCGACGAGGTCTACCTCAAGCGCTTCATGATGGAGGAGTGGGTCGCCCGGCGCCTCGACAACGCCCACGTGCTGAAGCCCAAGCCGCGCTCGCGCAAGCGCGGCTTCCTCTACGTCGTCACCGAGTATGTCGAGGGCCAGACGCTGACGCAGTGGATGATCGACAATCCCAGGCCCGACCTCGAGACGGTGCGCGGCATCGTCGGCCAGATCGCCTCGGGCCTGCAGGCGTTCCATCGCAAGGAGATGCTGCATCAGGACCTGCGGCCCGAGAACATCATGATCGACAAAGTGGGCACGGTGAAGATCATCGACTTCGGCTCGACCCGGGTGACCGGGATCGCCGAGGCCGATCCGGCCGGCGCCGACGATATCCTGGGCACGGTCCAGTACACCGCGCCGGAGTATTTCCTGGGCGAGGGCGGCACGCCGCGTTCCGACATCTACTCGCTGGGCGTGATCGCCTATCAGATGGTCACGGGCCAGCTGCCCTATGGCGTGCGCATGGCGCAGGCGCGCACCCGGTTCCAGCAGGGCAAGATCGCCTATGCGTCGGCGCTCGACGAAACGCGGGAGATTCCCGCCTGGTTCGACGGCGCACTGCGCAAGGCCGTCCATCCCGATCCGCGGCGGCGCTATGACGAACTCTTCGAATTCGTCCACGACCTGCGCCATCCGAACGGGGACCTGCTCGATTCCAATCCGTCGCCCCTGCTGCAGCGCAATCCCCTGCTGTTCTGGAAGGGCCTGTCGCTGGCGCTGGCGGCGATCGTCCTGCTGATGCTCGCGTTCCGGTACGGCGGGTTGCGCTGACGGCGGGGAAAATCGCCGATTCTGGCCTATCGACAAGCCGGGATGGCCTTGCTAAACCCCGCGCCTCTCCGGGGATTGGGCGATTAGCTCAGTTGGTAGAGCAGGTGACTCTTAATCACCGGGTCGTAGGTTCGAGCCCTACATCGCCCACCAATCCTCCGGAGCATAAAGAGGCCCCGAAAAGTCGGGGCCTTTTTGTCGTTCAGGTCATGGCCTCGATCACCTGCCTGATTCCAGACACATCGGCCAAACGAGAATGTTATCCTCTTTCGCTGGCAAAGCCGAAGACCAACGTGGAGGTCACATGTCCAAGAAACACAAACGCAAGCACAAGTCTGACGAACCTCGCGTGTCGGTGCTGCGCGACGCGAAGGAAGTCGCTGCCGTCCAGCAGTACTGGCAATTCGCCGAGCGGCCGAAGGCGCGCAAGCCTCCTGCCCACTACAAATACGTCGAAGAACTCGCCCACCTGCAGCTGGAGCTGATCAAGTTGCAGGAGTCGGTTCGATTGAACGGTCTTCGGGTCGTCGTGCTGTTCGAGGGCCGGGACGCTGCCGGCAAGGGCGGCGTCATCAAGCGCATCACCGAGTCGCTGAACCCCCGCATCTGCCGGATCGCAGCACTCGGCACGCCGACCGAACGCGAACGCGGCCAGTGGTATTTCCAGCGCTATGTCGCGCACCTGCCGTCGCGCGGCGAGATCGTCCTGTTCGACCGCAGCTGGTACAACCGCGCCGGCGTCGAGCACGTCATGGGCTTCTGCAGCGAGGATGAATACCGCGAGTTCCTGTCGTCCTGCCCGCAGTTCGAGGAGATGCTGGTGCGATCCGGCATTCATCTCGTGAAGTACTGGTTCTCGGTCGACGACGAGGAGCAGGAGCGGCGTTTCCAGGAGCGCATCCACAATCCGGTCAAGCGCTGGAAGCTGAGCCCGATGGATCTCGAGTCGCGCAAACGCTGGGAGGACTATTCCAGGGCCAAGGACGTGATGTTCGAGCATACCGATCTCAAGCGCACGCCGTGGTTCGTCGTGAACGCCGACAACAAGAAACGGGCGCGGCTCAATTGCATCCACCACCTGCTGGATCAGATCCCCTATCAGGACATGAAGCCGGTCGAGATCGAGGTTCCATCGCGTCAGGCCGATACCGGCTACAAACGTCCGAAGATGTCGGATCAGAGGTTTGTCCCGGAGATCTACTGATACGAACGCGAGCCTTTCCTCCCCATTTGAATGGGGAGGGAAGCGATTCTAGACCAGACGCGTCTTGATGACGATCCTCGACGTCAGCGTCTTGTGTACCGGGCAGTGGTCGGCGATCTCCAGCAACCGCGCCCGCTGGCCGTCATCCAGCGGACCGGCGAACTCGATGTTGCGGTCGATGTGATCGAGCAGCGCGCCGGGCTTCTCGCAATCGGCGCAATCCTCGGTGTAGCGCCGCTGGTGCCGCAGGTTCACGACGACCTGTTCGAGCGGCCACTGCTTCTTCGCCGCGTACATATGGACGGTCATCGAAGTGCAGCTGCCCAGCGCCATCAGGAGCAGCTCGTAAGGGTCGGGGCCGGCGTCGGCGCCGCCGGCCGACACCGGCTCGTCGGCGCGCAGCGAATGGCGGCCGTTCAGCATGATCTGGTCGAACGGGCCGATGCCGGTCGACGCCACGACGACGTTTCCCGGCACCACCAGTGCCTGGAGGGCGGCGGCATCCCGCCGGACTGTGATGTTTGCCATGCGTCGTCTCCTCTGCGGTCCGTGCCAGCGATCAAATCATAGACTTCGCGGGGTCACGTCAAAAGCGCAATAAGAAGCTTGCGTATAGTTGCGATAATCGCTATATAGCTTTCATGTCATCCGCCCCGCTCAAACTCAGAGGCTTTCAGCGGCCTCCCGAGCAATTCGAGAGTCACTCGGAGAGGTTCGCGAATTGCTCGGGAGCGAATGCAAGGAAGCCAACGGCCATCGGCATCCGAACGCCGTCGCCCGATTTTCCCGAGCGATTCGCGAGTGTCGCAAATCGCTCGGATAAAATCCGCCAAGGCCTTGAACCGTCGCGTGCTTCGGCTGATTTCGGGAGCAATTCGCGAGGAAAAGATTTTTTGGGGCAGCAGGACCTCACCCTGAGGAGCGGTCCGAAGGACCGCGTCTCGAAGGGTGGGATCGGGCACATCGCTTGCCGCCCATGCTTCGAGACAGCCGCTACGCGGCTTCCTCAGCATGAGGTTTCCATTGAGGCTGATTCCGCGCCCGTTAAATTCCCGTTTTTTAACGGGAGGCCGCGTCCACCTCGCGCTGATAGCCCAGCAGGTCGAGCACCAGCTCGCGCCGGCCGAAGCTGCACAGGACCGAATGCGCCTGGCCGCGATGGTGGGTCTGGTGGTTGAAGAAATGATCGAGCGCCGGCATCAGCGGCTGGACGAATTCCTCGGGCGTGCTGACCCGGCGATAGCGGATGCTGCCGGCCAGGCGCTCCTCATCGAGGCTGTCGATGTAGGCCGCGATGCGCCGGTCCTCGGCCTCGCGGGCGGCGCGCAGATCGGCCAGACGCTCGTGCTGGATGGTGTCCAGCCGGTCGGGCGAGGGACCTTCCCCGGTGAAGCGGTGCATCCACACCCAGTCCGCGGTCAGCAGGTGATTGAGCGTGCCGTGCATCGATTTGAAGAAGACGCCGCGGTCGGCGCGATAGTCGGCGTCGCCCAGTTGTGCCGCCGCGTCATAGAGGCGGCGGTTGGCCCAGGCGTTGTAGCCGGCGAACATGGTGTATCGGGATTTCATGGCGCCATCTTGGGCACGCCGCGCGGCGCTTCAAAGATTGATTCGTCCGCTCAAGTCTCTTTTCGGTCAGCCGCGATAGCCCCGTCGTCCGCCGTCGCGCAGCCACAGCCGCACCAGGTGGCGCTTGCGCTCCGGCTCGGGGAAGTCGACGAACTCGGTGCGGGCGTGGCCGGTGCCGCGGTTGTTGACGTACTGGATCTGGCCGCGCTCGAACGCGAGCTCGATGTGCAGCTCGGGCAGGTCGAAGACCGACTGCACCGCGGCGAGTGCGGCCGCGGTCTCGTTGTCCGGACGCTCGCCGCGCAGCGCATAGCCGGCATGGATTTCGCTCAGCGCCAGGCGTGCCTTCATGGCGCCGTCGGCGCCGCGCTCGAAGATCGGCGCGGCATAGGTGGTGGGCTCGCCCGGCCGGTGCTCGGCGTGGCGGTCGTACCAGAACGGCCGGTAGAGCCGCGCCATGAGCTCGGGATGACGCGCGGCGAGCGCCTCGTGCACGGTGGTCACGCTCATCACCTGGCTGATGCCGCCCGCGCGCGCAGGGTGCAGGCAGAGCAGGCAGACATAGTCCGGCGGAGTCTCATTGTAGGAATTGTCGTTGTGGAAGCGCAGGTCGACGTTGGTCACCGTCGGCCGGATGCCGGATCCGGGGCTCAGCTTCGCGCCGGTATCCATCACGTCGTAGAACATCTGGCCGTTCAGCTTCTGCGCCACCGGCCGCGCCAGAAGGCTCGACAGCAGCCAGTAAAGACCGACCGCCTCGTCGCGGTCCATCTCGTCGAGCGGCAGGCGGTCGAGCACGGCGAACATCGGCCCTTCGTTGGTCACCCGGCGAACTTCGTCCATCGTGGCACGACAGGCATCGAGCTCGAAGTCGTCGGGATCGAGCAGGAAGGTCGGGACCGGCGCACGGCGGGTCTCCTCCAGCACGACGCGCAACTCGGCGCGCGCGGCCGGCGGCAGGATCACCGTCCAGTCGCCGGGCGCGATCGTGTCGCGCGTCCAGGCCTGCACTTGATGGCTCGCTTGCATCGCTTCCTCCCGGCGTATCAGCCGGGATCCAGATTAGCTCATCCCGGCGTCACCAGAACAGCCGGACGCCACCGGTGCCGCCGTAGGACCGCGCATTTGCGGCGAAATCGCCGTCGAACTGGGCGAACAGGCGGACCGCCTTGTTGATATCGAGGTCGAAACCTATGCCGAGGACGAGTGCATCTGCGGCGGGCGGCGCGCCGTTGACCGTGAAGGTGGCGCCGGGCAGCAGGGAAAGGGCCGAGGTCGAGGTCCGTTCGGTGTCGAATTCGTGCGCCCAGGCCAGTCTGACCCTCGGTGTTAGGACGGCGGCATCGTCGCCGGCGCGCAACGAGGTGCTGAATTGACCGCCGATCGTCGAACGCACCGATACGGTGGTCTGCGGCTGGACGATGAGACCGGTGCTGCCCGGCGCTCCAGTGACGGTATCGCGCGCGGTCTCGGTGTAGCCGTTCTGGCGCAGGGCCTGGACGGCGAGCCGGGCGAACGGCGTGACGGTGTGGTTGTCGACGGCAAAGCGCCAGCCTCCTTCGACCTGACCGCCATACTGCGATCCGTCGAACGAGCCGTTGTCCTGTTCGCTGATCGTGCCGGTGCCGACAAAGCGCTGGGTGGCGAAGCTGCCGTAGCCGTAGGCGAGGGCAGCATCGACATAGGCCGGCCCGCTGGTGTAGCCGCCATAGACGCCGAAAACGACGGCGTTCGACGTGCCGGAACTTGCGGCATTGGCCAGGGTGAAGCTCGAGGTCGCGGCGCCGAGGGTAAGGCCGACGAGGTAGTTGCGATCGAGCTGGACGTCGACGCCCGTCGCGCCGCCGCCCGAGGTCATGTCGACCTGCGAGCTGCCGAAGGTCGGATTGGCATCGAACCGGCTGACTGCGCCGAAACCCTGCGCCCAATAAGTCCAGGCGTGGCCGGTCCCGGCGCCGGCGTCGCAGAAGTCGGCGCCGCAGGCATCGCTCTCCGGCAGGCCGATGCGCGTGCCGCCGCCGGCTGTCGTTGTGTGCAGGGCCGCGGTTTGCCGCCCGCCTGCCGCCTGCGCCGAACCCGGCGACAGATTGCGCGAAGCGTCGGTCTGATTGAAGACGGCGTTGAGATATTGCCCGAACACGGCGAAGGAGGCGTTTTGTGCCGCCGTCGATACCTCGCCCGTCAACTGCGACAGCGTGGTGGGCGAACTCGACGCGAGAAGATTGCCGTAGAACGTGGCCAGTTGACCCGTGAGGCTCGTCGAATAGTTCGCCTCGAGGACATTGCCGATGGCGCGCGCATTGCCGCCGCCGGTCGGAAATTGATTGAACGGGATGCGTGTCAGCACGAGGTCGACGGTGCCCGCGTTGTAGATCGCCGATGGCGTCAGGAAGACCGACGTCGACTGCACGGAGGCGAAGCTGCCGGTCGACGTGGTGAAGGCGACAATTCCCGGATAGGTCGTCGTCGAACCATAGAGGCCAGGCTGAACGGTGGCGCGCAACGTGCCGCCGAGGTTTGCCGTCCCCGTGGTCAGGCCGTCGTAGGCGCCGGCCGTCGTGCTGGGGCCGACACGCAGGGCCAGCATGCCCAGCGCGGTCTGCGTGAAGACGCCATCGATCGTGTGCAACACGCCGCCGGTTTGCGCGAGCGGCGCGGAGACGGTGATCAGCCCGGAGTTGGTGAGGCTGTTGCCACCCGCCGCGTTGAGGACGATCGGCCCGTCCAAGGTGCCGCTGTTGATGATCGTATTGCCGCCGCCGGTGGAGACGATTGCGCCGCCCGCGCCGCCGCCCAGTGCCGAGCCGGTGATCGTGCCGGAATTGACCAGCGTGTCGCCGGTGCCGAGCGCCACGCCGGCCGCGGCGCAGCCCGTGGCGGTGATGCGGCCACTGTTGGTGATCTGGGAGCCGCTGCCGCCCGACGTGTCGATGCCGGTGCCGCACGAGCCGACCGTGACCGTGCCGCTGTTCAGGATGATCGCGTTGTTGCCCGAGCTTCCGATGCCGACGCCGTTGGAGCCGGTGGTGATCGAGCCGCTGTTCATGAGCTGCCCGTTATTGCCCTGGACGACCATGCCGAGGCCGTTGGTGCCGGAGACGATGGTGCCGCTGTTGGAGATGATGCCGCCGTTGCCGTTGTTGCCGATACCCGTGCCGTCGTTGCCGGTGACGATCGTGCCGGTGTTGGCGATCACCGCATTGTTGCCGATCGTGCCGATGCCGGTGCTCTGCCGCCCGACGGAGATCGTGCCGCTGTTCGAAGAGGTGATGTTGTCGCCCTGGCCCAGGATGGCAAAGCCGGAGCGGCCGATGGTGATCATGCCGGTATTGATCAGGAATCCGTTGTTACCGACCGTGCCGATGCCGGTCGCGCCGAAGCCGCCCACGATGGTCCCGGCGTTGGTGATTCGGGTGCCGTCGGTCGTCGTGACAATGCCTGCACTGATGCCGAAGCCGTCGCCGACGATGATCGTGCCGGTGTTGAGCACGTTGCCGTTGGCCTGGATGCCGATGCCGTCCATTCCCGCGACGATCCGTCCGCTGTTGGTCACCATCGTTCCAGTGCCGGAGAAAATGCCGATGCCGGAGTCGCCGACGGTAATTGTGCCCGAGTTGATGACCGTGTCGGAATCGCCCGCGCTGATGCCCGTTCCGCCGCCGGTGCAGCCGGTCTGGAAGAGCGTGCCGCTGTTGACGATGGTGGTGCCCGAACCGAAGGCCGCGATTCCGATGCCGCAGCCGCCAAAGCCGATCGAACCGCTATTCTGGATGGTGAGGAAGTTGGACGAGCTTGTGATACCGAAGCCGTCGTCACCGACCAGGATCGAGCCGCGATTTATCAGCAGGCCGAAGTCGGCGCTGCCGTTGATGCCGGTGCTGAAGTCGCCGCCGCCGATGAAGCCGGCATTGGTAACGTTCGGGGCGCTGAGCCCCACGCTGCCGCCGGTTCCGATCGTGACTGTTCCAGAGTTGAAGATCGAACCTGCTCCGCCGATCAAGGCGCCGGTGCCGGCATCGCCTGCGACGATCGACCCGGAATTCATGATCTGGTTGTTGTTGCCGGAAGCGATCGCGGTGAACCCGCCGCCCACCGTCACGGTGCCGAAATTGAAGATCTGGTTGTTGTTGTTGAAGACCAGGCCCGTGCCCACCGTGGCGCCGCTCTGCACGGTTGCCGACAGACCGTCCTGGGCGGCCGTGAAGCCTGCGGGAGAAGCGCCGCTGCATGTCACAATGAGGCCGACCTGGAAGCAGCCGGCGAGGGCAGGCGTGGCCGTCGCCAGACAAAGCAGTGTGCCCACAAGCGCCGCGACAAGGGCCGACCGCACCGCTCTCGCAGCGATGGACATGGCGACGATGCCCCCCAACGCGACTCCTGAACAATTTGCAGTAGCCTAGGGAGATGGGTCGTTTATATCAAGGCCGTCAAGATCGCCCCGGCCTATCCAGAAGACCTCGCCGTGGCTTTGCTCGGTGTCGAGCCACAGGAAAGGCAGCCGGGGATAGGCTTTTTCGAGCGGGCGGCGGCCCCGACCGAGCTCGCATAACAGGGCGCCATTCGCGGTCAAATGCCTTGGTGCCCCGCCGAGGATGCGCCGGATCAGATCGAGCCCGTCGTCGCCCGCGGCCAGCGCGAGCCGCGGCTCATGGCGGTATTCCGGCGGCAGTTTCGCCATGCCTTTGGCATCGACATAGGGCGGGTTGGTGAGGATCAGGTCGTAGCGCTGGCCGGCGAGCGGCTTCAGGAGATCGCCGCGATGGAGCGCGATGCGATCGCCGAGCCGGTGGGTCGCGACGTTGCGCCGGGCGAGCGCGAGGGCGCCGGCCGACAGGTCGACCGCATCGATCGTCGCACGGGGAAAGGTGAGGGCGGCGAGGATGGCGAGGCAGCCCGAGCCGGTGCAGAGATCGAGCACCCGGCGTACCTTCGAAGGATCGCCGATCGGCAGGCTGCCGTGCACCAGCATGTCGCCGATGAAGGAGCGCGGGATCAGCGCCCGGCGGTCGATGTGAAATCGCACGCCATGCATGTACGCCGCGCCCAGCAGATAGGGGGCGGGCATGCGCAGCGCGATCCTCGCCTCGATCAGGGTCGCAAGCCGCGCCCGTTCGGCGGGCGTCGGCTTGAGATCCAGCCACGGATCGAGCGTGTGGATCGGCAGCCTGAGCGCTTCCAGCACGAGGAAGGCCGCCTCGTCGATCGCGTTGGTCGTGCCGTGGCCGTAGGCCAGCCGGGCGGCTCGAAAGCGACGCACCGCGAGACGGAAGAAATCGCCCAGGGTGACGGGAGCAGGTCTGTCGGCGCGCGGCATGGCGGCCTAGACTAACCGACATGTATCGCCGTGACTTGCTTTTTGCCGGAGTGGCGCTTCCCCTTCTGCCGGGACTGGCCGCGGAGCCTGCCGTGGCGGCCGGCCGCATCCAGGTCGTCTATGTCGGCGGCTGGGACTGTCCCTACTGCACGGTGTGGAAGAACGAATACAAGAAGGGCTGGGAGGACTCGCCCTGGTACAAGCAGGTGGAGTGGACCGAAGTCGACGTCCCGCATCTGCGCGAGGCCTATCAGGAGCGCTATTGGCCGGGCGAGCTTGCGGCGATCCGCGAGCAGCTGCCGAAGAAATCGGGCACGCCGCGCTTCATCGTCGTGCGCGACGGCAAGGTCGTTTCCAGCGAGCTCGGCGTCAACAAGTGGGAGAGCTCGTTGTCCCTGATCAGAACCTTGCTGGGCTGATCCCCATGGCCGGAGCGCTCGACGGTCTGGTCGTCCTCGACCTGACAACGCATCTGTCGGGGCCATTCTGCGGCATGCAGCTGGGCGATCTCGGCGCCGACGTGATCAAGATCGAAAGCCCGAAGGGCGATTCGATGCGCGGCGCGCCGCCGTTCCTGGAAGGCGAGTCGGCGCCTTTCATGACCTGGAACCGCAACAAGCGCGGCATCGTGCTCGACCTCAAGAACGAGGGCGACCTCGCGGTGTTCTGGGAGCTGGTCGACGGTGCCGACGTGGTGCTGGAGAATTTTCGCCCCGGCGTGATCGAGCGGCTCGGCATCGGCTGGAAGGCGCTGCATGCGCGCAATCCGTGGCTGATCCTGGGCTCGGTTTCTGGCTTCGGCCAGACAGGGCCTTACGCAAAGCGTGGCGGCTTCGACCTGATGATCCAGGCGATGTCCGGGCTGATGTCGGTGACCGGTCCCAAGGACGGGCCGCCGCACCGGGTGCCGCTGTCGATCTCCGATGTCGGCGCCGGCCTCTATCTCACGATCGGCGTGCTGGCAGCACTTCAGGCGCGGCAGAAGAGCGGCGAGGGGCAATGGGTCGAGACATCCCTGCTCGAAGCCACGGTGTCGCTGGGCGTGTTCGAGGCCGCCAACTATTTCGCCAGCGGCCAGCGGCCGGAGAAACTCGGCCAGGCGCATCGCGGCTCCTCGCCTTACCAGGTGTTCAAGACCAGCGACGGCTACATCACGATCGGCGGCGCGCAGCAGAATTTCTTCGTGAAGTTCTGCGCCCTCGTGGGCAAGCCCGAACTCGTCGACGATCCGCGCTTCAAGGTCAATGCGCTCAGGGTCAAGCACAACGACGAGATCGTTTCCATCCTGCAGGCGGAGATCGCCAAGCGCACGACCGACGACTGGATGCAGGCGCTCGAGGCCGAGGGGATTCCCGCCGGCCCGGTGCTCTATCACGACGAAGTCTTTGCCGACCCGCAGATCCTGGCGCGCGGCATGGTGGGCGAGGTCGAGCACGCCAGGGCCGGCAAACGCAAGACCCTGGGCGTGCCGATCAAGATGTCGGCGACACCCGGCAGCCTGCGCCGCGCCGCGCCGACCCTGGGCCAGCACGACGCGGAACTGAGGCAGAAGAAGCCGAAGCGTTAGCCGTTGCGGTCCAGGCGGCCGTCACCATTGCGGTCGTGGCTGTTGGTGTTGCCATTGCCGCGATGCTGATTGTTGGTCGCCGGCTGCTGCGGCGCGGCCGGTGCGTTGTTCGCCTGCGGCCGCTCATGCTCGTGCCCGTTGTTCGACGAGTGCGTCGGTGTCTGAGCCTGTGGCGCGAACGTATGCTGCGGCCCGGCCACCGGGACCGGCACGTAGCGTGTCTGCGTCACGACCTCAGTCGGCGCGTAGTACGAGGGGCCGTAATAGGCCGGCTGGGCCGCATAGTAACCCTGGTTGGGCGCATAATAACCGTCGCTGTAGCCGTAGTTGCCGTCGACCGACTCGACGCACGCCGCCGTCGACAGAACGAGAGCGGCGACACCAAACAATTTGAACGTGCGCATCTGTTGCCTCCTGTTGGGAGCCCTTGTCTCGGGGCCTTCCCTCTGCAGGCGATACGCAACCAATCAAGGCGGCCGGCGACGTAATTGAGGCCGCAAAAAGAACGGCTATTTCAGCTTGAGGCCGACCACCCGCACCAGACCGTCGGGCATCGGTTTGAATCCCTCGAGCCTGTCAGTATAGGCGATCAGAATTTGCGGGTGATAGAGGTAGAGGATCCAGCCGTTCTCGAGGAAACGCTGGGTGATCTTCTCGTAGATCGCCTTGCGGGCGGCGGGATCGGTGGTGGCCCGCGCCTCCCTGTGCCAGGCGTCGATGTCCTTGTCGCAGTAGTGCGCCATGTTCTGCGGCGCGCCGCAGGTCTGGTAGATCACCGAGTTGCCGTCGGGATCGATGCGGCCGCTCCAGGTGTTCTGATAAACCTGGAAATTGCCGTCCTCGCCCTGCTTCAGCGCGGTCGCGACCTCGGTGACCCTGATCTTCAGATCGAAGCCCGCCTCGGCCACCATCGACTGGACGACTTCCGCGACCGCCCGTACCTCGGGTGTGTTGCCGACCATGAAGTCGAGCACCAGCGGCGTCTTCACGCCGGCCTCCTTCATCAGCTCCCTGGCCTTGGCAATGTCGCGCCTGGGGACCGGGAACTTCGCCTGATAGAAAGGCGATTGCGGATTGACGAACTGGTTGGCCGGCACGAACTCGCCGTTGAAGACCACCTGGTTGATCGTCTCGCGATCGATCGCGAGGTCGAAGGCGCGCCGCACCCGTGGATCCCTGCCCAGCGGATTGTCGGACTTCGGCCCGTTCGCGGTGTTGATCAACAATCCGAACCAGCCGATCGAGACCGCCTTGGTGAGCCTGAGCCTGGGATTGTCGCGCACCGACTTGATGTCGGTGGCCAGCACGCGCTCCATAAGATCGAGCCCGCCCGACTTCAGGTTGGCCAGGCGCACCGGCGCATCGACGATCGGCAGGTAGGTGATCTTGTCGATGAAGACCCGGTCCTTGTTCCAGTAGTCGGCGAACTTCTCGACGACGATGCGGTCCTGCTGGACGCGCTCGACGAACCTGTAGGGACCGGCGCAGACGGGATGGAGGCCGAACTTGTCGCCGGCGGCTTCCGTGGCCTTGGGCGCCATCATCATGCCGGCCCGGTCGGTGAGCTGCGCCAGCAGCGGCGAGAAGGGCTCCTTGAGCAGCAGCCTGATGGTCAGCGGGTCGACGATCTCGACCTTCTCGATCGAGCCGATCTCGGGCCGGCGGAACGACGTCTTCATGAACAGATGGCGGTCGAGACTGTACTTCGCCGCCTCGGCATCGAACGGCTCGCCGTCATGGAACTTCACGCCCGGACGGAGCGTGATCGTCACCATCTTGCCGTCGGCCGATGTCTCATGGCCAAGCGCCAGTTGAGGGACGATGTTGGTCTTCTCGTCGATGTCGAACAGCTTGTCGCAGATCGAAGCCAGGACGATGCGCGTGGTGTAGCTGCGCGACAGCGACGGATCGAGCGTATCGGGGTCGTCACCGAGCCCGATCCGCAGATGGGTTTGGGCGGACGCGCTGCCCGTCGAGAACGCAAAGGCCAGAGCCAGAGGCAGGACAAGTGCAAATCGTCGAGCGGCGTGTCTCACGGTTTCCCTCCGTCAACTGGTTCGGGATTCCCGTTGCATGAGGCGTGCCATCAGGATTTGCGCAGGCTGCCGATGCCGAGTCCGCCGTCGGCGGCGCTGTTCCGGATTTGAAATAAAGGATTGGGGGTGGGTTCGGCGACCTTCACGAGAGTGTTCTGGTCACGATGACGGAAAGCCTCGGGCCGGCCGCGCACCATCAGCATGGTATCGGAGACGTAGCTCCAACTCCCGTCCGCATTGAACGTCACCTCGAGGCGATAGGAGTCGGTGCGAAAGGCATATTCCAGGAACGCGGTCGAGCAGATGCCGTACTCCGTCTGCCCGCGTTCGGCAGTCACCACCAGGCTCGCGGCGTCTGGAGCCGCCTGGCCCGAGGCGATCGCCACCTGTCCGCGCGGGATGCTCAATGTCTGCAGCACGAGGCCGGTGGCGGGCTCCCACAGCCAGTAGCCGACCTGGTCGTGGAAGGTTGCATCCTCGTCGCTCGCCACGATGTGAACGTGATAGCGCAGCCCGTAGAATAGCTGCGGTCCGTTGGCCTGCGCGTCGATCGGCTGCATTTCGATGCGCTCGATATACTCACGCCGCTCAGGCCCATCGGCCTTGGGGTTGAGATCGACGCCCTTGCTGCTCTCCCAGATGCCAGCCAGCCGCCGCAACGGACCGAGGTTCGCCAACGTGTCCGGATCGACGTTGTCGGGTTCGGTGAAGATGTCTTCGGGGAAGGGATTCACGTCGTCACTCGCCTTCACAGTGCGCCCGGCGCCGGGCCGCGCGCCCGTTTGGCATCGAGCTTGGGCGGGTGCGTCACGATCGATTTCAGGGCCGGCGTCGGCTTGTTGAGCTTCCTGAGATTGGGCAGCGGCCGCGCCAGGCCGGGAATGGTCTTGAACGCCTGCTCCATCGCATGGGCGGCGCCCAGCGCCTCGCCGTCGCCGCGGAAGCGGCCGATGACCTGCAGGCCGAACGGCATCCTCTTGTGGTCGAGGCCGCAGGGCAGCGACACCGCGGGATTGCTGGTCAGGGTGATGAAGTACTTGGTCGCCATCCAGTGGTAATAGTTGTTGAGCTTCCTGCCGTCGATCGTGTCGACATAGAGTTGCTTCCACGGGAACGGCGTGACGCCCACTGTTGGGCCGACCACGATGTCGTAGTCCCTGTAGATTTCCTGGAAGCGGCGGAAGATTCGCGTCTGCTCGGCATGTGCCCAGGCAAAGTCGGCGAGCGTCAGCCTGGCGCCCAGCTCGTAGTTCGCGACGATGTTCGGCCCGAGCAATTTGCGATTGTTGGTGTAGAGATCCTGGTAGCGCGACAGGAAGCCCACCGCGCGGATGACGTCGAAGCAGCGGTCGGCGCCGCCGTAATCGACTTCGACCTTGTCGAGACGGCGAAACAGATGCTTCATTGCCTTGATCTTCTCGCGGAAAGCCTTGCGGATACCCTTCTCGACCGGCGCGCCGCCATAGTCTTCCGTATAGGCCACGCGCAGGCTGCCGAGATCGACCGGCCACGGCTCGGCATAGGCCATCGGATCGAGCGGGAAGCTGAGCGGATCGCTGTCGTGCTGGCCGATCTGCGTGGCGTAGAGCAGACAGACATCGGCGACCGAGCGCCCCATCGGCCCCAGAACCGAGATCGGTGTCCAGCCCATGGCGCGGCGCTCGACGGCGACCATGCCGGGCGAGGGACGGAAGCCCACGATGCCGCAGAAGGAGGCGGGATTGCGCAGCGAGCCACCGGTGTCGGAGCCCGTGCAGACCGGCAGCATGTCGGTCGCCAGCGCCACGGCCGAACCGCCGGACGATCCTCCTGGATTGAGCATCGGATTGAACGGATTGCCCGTCGCGCCCCACACCGGATTGCGGCTGTTCGAGCCCGCGCCGAATTCCGGCACGTTGGTCTTGCCGACCACGATCGCGCCCGCGGCGCGCACCCGGCCGACCATGACGTTGTCGTAAGCCGGCACGAAGTCGCGATAGAGCGGCGAGCCGTACGAGGTCAGCAGGTCCTTGGTCTCTTCGAGATCCTTGATGCCGGTCGGCAGTCCGTGCAGCAGCGCCAGGTCCTCGCCGCGCCGGACGGCGGTCTCGGCTGCCTTGGCCTCCTTGCGCGCACGATCGACGCACATCGCCGTCACGGCGTTCACCGCGGGATTGATGCGCTTGATGCGTTGCAGGCTTGCCTCGAGCAGTTCGACCGGGGAGATTTCCTTGGTGCCGATGCGCCGGCGCATCTCCACGGACGAGAGCGCGAGCAGGTCTTCGTTGGCCATTCTATCCTCTTCTTCGATTACGGCCGGTGCAGGCGCACGGGCTCGCGGGTCACGGTGCGCCGGCCGCGCTTGAAGGCGGCCAGGACGGGCGCCACCGTGCGGAGCGCCATGACCGCGTCGGGCGCGTCGAGCACCACCAGGTCGGCAGGATTGCCGACGGCGATGCCGTAGTCGTCCTTGCGCATCAGTTTTGCAGCGGACGACGTCGCCATGTTCCACAGGTCCTGCACTTCGTTGTCATTACCGCGCTGGGTGACGATGCCGTGCATGTTGACCTGGCGCAGCAGCTGGCCGTCGCCGAACGGCGTGAAGGGGTTGAGGATGTTGTTCGAACCGATCGAGCAGGTGACGCCGCGCTCGGTGAGGAAGTTGAGGTCGACCACGTTGCGCGGCACGTTGTGGTCGGTGTGGCGGCCGCCCAGATAGAGGTCGGTCGCCGTCAGCACCGTGGCGGCAACACCCGCGTCGGCCATGCGCCGGGCAACCTTGTCGAGGTCCTTGAACGGCATGGTGGCGAGCTTGCCGACGTGGCCGACGGCCACGCGGCCGCCCCACTTGTATTTCTCGGCGAGATCGCAGACGAGCAGAGTGTCGAGATGATCGGCCGTGGGGCCGCTGTCGACATGCATGTCGATATCGATGTCGAACTCGCGCGCCATCTCGAAGATACGGCGGATCTGGGCAGAGCTGTCGCTGTCGTAGCTGGGCGCGGCGCCGACCACGCTGCCACCGTTCTTGAATGCCTCGATCATCAGCTCGTCGGTGCCGGGATTGTTGGTCAGGCCTTCCTGCGGCATGACGCAGATCTCGATATCGATCGCCCACTTGTACTTGTCGACCAGCGCCTTGACGCCTTCGAAACCGCGCAGCCCGATTTTGGGATCGACCTCGCAATGGGGGCGCATGCGGGTGGCGCCGTGGCTGATGCATTTCTCGATGGTGGCTGAGGCGCGTTCGATCACGTCCTCGACGGTCATCGTGTGCTTGACCGCCGACACGCGCTCCATGGCGAGGTGGGGGCTGCGCCTGGTGGTGTGCTCGCAGCGACCGAGGATGCAGGCCTTGTCGAGATGGATGTGGGTTTCGACGAAGCCCGAGCAGACCAGGCGATTGCCGCCCTTCATCTCCTCCCTGGCCGCGCCGCCCAGCCTGGGCGCGATGGCGGCGATGCGGCCGCCCTTGACGCCGATATCCATCGCCGGTTGATCCGGCTTGCTGTCGGGAAGCCGCACGTCACGCAACACAAGATCGAAATCCATCGAAAGCCCTGTCCCCGGTTGATGGCGGCATGCATGTTGCACCACACTGTACGGCAATTACAGAAGGTTCAGCGATTATCATGCTCTCTCGACGCCACTTTCTCGCCGCTTCCGCGCTCGCAGCACCCGGCATTGCCGGAGCGCAAGCCGGCTGGCCCTCCAAGCCGATCCGCTGGATCGTGAACTTTCCGCCGGCCGGTGCCGCCGACATCCTCTCGCGCTCGCTGGCGGAATATTTCGGAACGAAGCTCGGCCAGCCGATCGTGGTCGAGAACAAGCCCGGCGCCGGTGGCCTGGTCGGTGCCGACATCGTCGCCAAGGGCCGCGGCGACACGCATCTCGTGATGATGTCGAGTGCCGCGTCGCACGGCATCGGACCGGTACTCTACAAGGACGTGCCCTACGATCCGCTGGCGGATTTCACGCATATCCATCTTGTCGGCACGTTCCCGACCGTGCTGGCGGTGAATGCCGGCTCGCCGATCACCAGCGTGAAGCAGCTGGTCGAGATGGCGAAGGCCGACCCTGGCAAGGTGACCTATGGCTCCGGCGGCAACGGTACGATGAATCATCTCACCGGTCAGTTGCTGGCGCGTGCGACGGGCATGTCGTTCACGCACGTTCCATATCGCGGCTCGGCACCTGCCATGAACGACCTGATGGGCGGCCAGATCGTGGCGCTGATGGAGAGCCTGCCGACAGCGATCGGCTATTTCACCTCGGGCAAGATGAAGGCACTCGCGGTCAGCGAAGATGTGCGGTCGCCGTCGTTGCCCGACGTTCCCACTTTCCGCGAGGCGGGATTCGCCGACGTGGTGACGACCAATTGGTTCGGATTTTCGGCGCCGGCAGGCTTGCCGCCGGAACTCGCGAAGCGATGGGAGAGCGAGATCGGGACGGCGCTGCAGAGCGAGCAGGTGAAGGCGGCCTTCGCCCGGATCGGCGTGCGGCCCGGCACGCTGGGAGCGGAGGGGTACACGCAACTCATCAAGGACGAGCTGGCGCGCTGGAAGGAAGTTATCCGCGCTGCCAACATCAAGGCAGACTGATTGCCTTGGCTCCGGCAAGATGGATGCCGGAGGAAACAACAATGGCGCACGAGCTTTGCGACAAGGCCGCGATCAGCGGCATCGGCGAAACGGCCTACACGCGTGGCACGCCGAAGTCGGGCCTCGCATTGCAGCTCGAGGCGAGCCTCGCGGCGATTGCCGATGCCGGCCTCAGCCCGCGCGACATCGACGGCATCATTCCCTATTTCCCGGGCGGCGGCATCGCCGAGGATTTCATCGCCAGCCTCGGCTTGCCGGATCTCACCCTGTCGGCCTTCATCCCGATGGGCGGTGCTACCTGTGTGGCAGCGATCCAGGCAGCGGCGATGGCCGTGGTGACCGGCGTGTGCAGGAACGTGCTGATCTCGGTGGGCCGCACCGGTTACTCCGGCGCGCGGGTCAGTGCGCGGCTTCAGTCGTTCCCGCAATTCGCCCTGGCCAACGAGTTCGAGGCGCCGATCGGCATGTTTGCCCCGGCACAGCTCTACGCGCAGGGCGCCCGGCGTCACATGCAGCTCTACGGCACGACGGCGCGCCACTTCGCCGAGGTCGCGGTGGTCACCCGCCGGCACGCGATCCTGAACGGCAACGTCGTGATGAACAAGCCGCTCACCGTGGAGGAGCACCATGCGTCGCGCATGATCTCCGATCCGTTCCGCCTGTTCGACTGCAGCCTCGAGAGCGACGGCGGTGCGGCGATCGTCGTCAGCGCCACGTCACGTGCGAAGTCGCTGAAGAAGCCGCTGGTGACCGTCATGGGTGTTGCCGAAGGCCATCCCGAGTTGCCGGCCTCGATCGCGCAGCGGCCGGACCTGCTGGAGTTCGGCCTCGTGAAAGCGGCGAAGCGCGGTTACGAGATGGCGGGTGTCGGGGCGAAGGACATGGACGTCGCCGAGATCTACGACTGCTTCACCTTCACGGTGATCCGCCAGCTCGAGATCCTGGGCTTCTGCAAGACCGGCGAGGGCGGGCCGTTCGTGATGGACGGCCGCATCGCGCTGGGCGGCGCATTGCCGGTCAACACGCATGGTGGGCTGCTGAGCCAGGGCCATGTCGTCGGTCTCAACCACGTCATCGAACTGACGCGCCAGTTGCGCGGCGAGGCGGGCAAGGCACAGGTCGGGGACGCCGAGATGGGCCTCGTCACCGGCTATGGCGACATGGGCGACGGCTCGCTGGCGATCCTGCGGAGGGCGGCATGAGCACGACAGCACCCGCGGTTCCCGCTGCCCCAGCGCCGGAGCGTCCGCTGCCGACGCCGACGCGCGAGAGCCAGCCCTATTGGGACGGGCTGCGCGAAGGCAAGTTCATGCTCCAGCACTGCGCGGCCTGCGGCAAGGTCCGCCACTACCCGCGCCCGGTCTGTCCGTTCTGCTTCTCGATGGAGAGTACCTTCAAGGAAGCGCCGCAGGGCGGCACGATCCACACCTGGACCGTCTGTCATCACCCGTTCAATTTTTACTTCAAGGCTGAGGCGCCCTACATCGTGGCGCTGGTCGACATGGATGCGGGCGTGCGCGTGAATGCCCAACTGCGCGGCGTCGCCGCAGAGACCCTCAAAATCGGCCAGCGGGTGAAGCTCGCCTTCGAGCCGGTGACTAAGGAGATAACCTTGCCATTCTTCGTCCCATGAGCCGCCTCGGCTTCTTCGCCGCTGTCGCGGCTACGCTCGTCTCGTTCGGCGTCTCGGCGCAGACCGACTGGCCGACCAAGCCGGTCTCGATGGTCGTGCCCTATCCGCCGGGCGGTGTGAACGATGCCGTGGCGCGCGTCTATGCCGACAAGTTGACCGGCCTGCTCGGCAAGACGGTGCTGGTCGACAATCGCTCCGGCGCGGCGACCACCGTGGCCTCCAACTATACCGCCAAGGCCGCGCCCGACGGCTACACGATCTATGCCGGCGGCACCTCCCTGGTGATCAACCCGACCCTGCAGGGCAACGTGCAGTACGATCCGCACAAGAGCTTCGAGCTTGTGTCGCTGATGTCGCTCACACCGTTCATCCTGCATGTGAATGCCGACTTCCCGGCCAAGGACATGGCGGAGCTGATCGCCTACGTGAAAGCCAATCCGGGCAAGTTCAACATCGCAAGCTCGGGCACCGGCGCGATGAACCATATGTCGGCCGAGCTGTTCACGGCGCGGACCGGCCTCAAGATCACGCACGTGCCCTATCGCGGTGGCGCGCAGGCCGGCCAGGACGTGGCGTCGGGCAATGCGCAGATGATGTTCTCGGCCTCGCTCGAGGCCAAGCCGTTCCTCGCTTCCGGCAAGACCCGCGCGATCGCCATCTCGAGCCTGACGCGGTCGCCCGCATTCCCGGACATTCCAACGGTCGCGGAGTCGGCCAACCTGCCTGGCTTCCAGGCGATCTTCTGGCAAGGCGATGGTGGTGCCGGCGGGCACACCCAAGCCGATCGTCGACAAGCTCCAGGCCGCGATCGCCAAGGTTGCCGCCGATCCCGAGGTGATCGAACGCTTCAAGATCCAGGGCGTGGAGATCCGCAGCTCGACCCAGGCCGAGTTCGAGACCTTCTATCGCGCGGAAGAGAAGATCTGGACCACGCTGATCAAGGAGCAGGGCATCAGGGCCGAGTAGTCAGTTCCCCTTGAGGAACTGACAATCAATCCTTCTTCAGGAAATTGGCGATCGCGTCGGCGGCTTCGTCGCCGTACCGGTCGGGGAAGACGTGCCCCGACCCCTCGATCACGACCCTCTGCACCTGACTGGGCAGCTTTTTCGCGAGGTCGGGCACGTCCTCGTCCTTGCCGGCAATGACGACGAGAGTGGGATGGCTCGTCTCGGCGGCGAGCTGCGGCAGCCGCTCCCGATAGGCGTCGAGGAAGGTGGCGCCCAGGACCTGTGCGTCCCGGCAGTGCAGGAAGTCGACGGTCATTTTCTGCAGCGGGTATTCGTTGGCGTCGGCGAGAGGTTTGCTGATCGGGTGGCCGTAGTCGCGCTGGTATGTTTCGGCTCTGCTCGGCCGAGGTGGCGAACAGGGGGGCGATCAGCACGACATGCCCGACCCGCGAGAGCTTGGGCGCCAGCTCCGCGATCTGGGTGCCGCCGCGCGAGTAACCGATCAGATCGATCGTCGGAGCGCCCTCGGCCCGCAGCCAGGCCATCCAGGCGGCGATCTCGCGCTGAGTGCCGGCCAGCGCGTAGTCATGCAGCAAGCCGCAGGCGCGCGGGCCCTCGCGATTGTCGATGCCGAGCGACAGGGTGATGGCCAGCGAGGCAATGCCGCGCTTCTTGAGGCTTCTGCTGCAGCGCCACGACAACATCCTGTTTGGCGTCGCTGAGTGCGCTGTGCAGGATCAGCGCGACACCGTCGGCGAGCTCTTCTTGCCGGCGGGCAGCTCGAGGTTGCCGTTCAGTCGCGTTTGACCCGACTTCAACTGGACGGGCTCGGCCCATGCCGGCCGACAGGCTGGCAGGACCGCGAGCGCAAAGCCCGCTGCCACCACTGCCGCCCTGAGAAAGGCTCCCCTCATGCGATCCTCTTTCGATTGGCCGACAATCTATCACTTGAATAATGTCAAAACGTCAGCAATCTCCGGCGGCGAAAGGCGAGATTCATGAAGGCTGTCGTTGTCGCGAGCATTTTGACTGTCCTCATCGAGACTGCGGGAGGAGCGATGGCGCAGTCGGTCGAAAGCGGTGAACGTACGTTCAACCAGCAATGCAAGGCCTGCCACACGGTCGACAAGGGCGGGCGCCAACACGATCGGCCCCAACCTGCTTCGGCGTGATGGGCCGCAAGGCCGGCACTGCGGCGGGATTTTCGTTCTCCGATGCCATGAAGGCGTCCGCCATCACCTGGGATGACGCGAGCCTTGGCGACTATCTGAAGGACCCCAAGGGCAAGGTTCCTGGCGGCAAGATGGTATACGCGGGCCTCAAGCGGCCAGCCCAGCTTGCCGACGTGATCGCCTATCTCAGGAAGGCGACGCAGTGACCTTTGTCGTGCGTCTCGCCGCGGCGGCCCTTGCTGCTCGCCGCCGCGCCCGTCTTCGGCGCAGCAGCCTGCCCCGCTGCAGCTCGAAGGCTCCGCGGCGCCGCAGCCGTGGCAGCGCTACCGCGACTGGAACAAGGCGCGCTGGGACGATTACAACACGATGGCTGCGCGCGACGTGACGCCGCCCAAAGGCGGCGAGATCGTGCTCGCGGAGGTGAAGGGCGATGCGGCGGCCGGCCAGAAGCTTGCCTTCGACCGCAGCCGAGGCGGCGGGTGCCTGGCCTGTCACGTCATGGGACCGAAGACTCTGGAAGTGCCGGGCAACGTCGGCCCCGACCTGTCGGAGATCGGCACGGCCGGCCGCACCGACCAGTGGCTCTTCAACTACGTGTTCGATCCGCGCGTCTACAATCCGCAATCGATGATGCCGCCGTGGGGCAAGCACGGCTTCTACAAGGATGGCGAGATCAGGGACATCGTGGCGTTCCTCAAGACCCTGAAGACGCCGGCCAAATTCTCCGATCCGCTCGACGATCCCGCCAAGCGGCCGAAGCCGGTCGAGGATCGCGATGCTGCCGATCCTTTCGTCAATCCTGCGATGGATCGGGTCGATGCCGGTGCGGCGCTGTTCCGGAAGCCCGGCCCCAACGGCCAGGCCTGCATCGCCTGCCACGCCGATCCCAAGACAGGCTTCAGGCGCTGGGCGGTCGAGATGCCGAAGTGGGAGCCGCGCCTCAAGAAGGTGCTGGGCGCCGAGGAATTCATCGCCCGCCATGCCAAGGCGACGACCGGCGCCGACATGCTGATGGAGACGCGCGACAATATCGATCTCTCGATCTATCTGCACAATCTCGCCAACGGCGAGGCGATCAAGGTCGATCTGTCGAACCCCGATGCCCAGGCGGCCTGGGAGCGCGGCGTGGCGCTGTCGAAGACCAAGATCGGCCAGTTCAACTTCGCCTGCGCCGACTGCCACGAGCTGGGCGCCAACAAGTGGATTCGCGGCCAGTGGCTGGGAGAGGCGAAGGGCCAGTACGATCACTTTCCGCTGTGGCGCACCAGCCGCAACGAGAACTGGGACATCCGCAAGCGCTTCCAATGGTGTAACGTCCAGGTGCGCGCCAACGAACTGCCGCCCGATGCGGTTGAATATGGCGAGCTCGAACTCTATCTGCGCAAGGCGAACGAGGGGCTGATGCTTTCGGCTCCGAACATCCGGCACTGAGGTATCGACGATGACGGCTCTTCCACGTCTGACCAGGCGAACGGCGCTCGGCGGCCATCGCCGGCGCGATCGTCGCGCGCAACGCCTTCGCTACGCCCGACCAGACCAGGGAATGGCTGTCGGCCGCGGCGAAAGGGACGCCCAAGGAAGGCAAGGTCACCCTGAAGGCGCCGGAGATCGCCGAGAACGGCAACGCCGTGCCGGTCACCGTCTCGGTCGAGAGCGAGATGACGCGACAAGTCGTTCGTGAAGGCGATCTATATCGCCGCCGACGGCAATCCCAATCCCGGCGTCGCGACCTACGAATTCACGCCGCTCTCCGGCAAGGCCGAGATCGCAGCTGCGCGTGCGGCTCGCCCAGACGCAGAAATCTGGTCGTGGTCGCGGAAATGAACGACGGCGCGCTCTATACGGCGAGCCGCGAGATCAAGGTCACCATCGGCGGCTGCGGCGGCTGAGGAGGAAAACATGGCTGACGACATCAAGCCGCGCCTGCGCGTGCCGGCCACCGCCAAGAAGGGCGAGGTGGTCGAGGTCAAGACATTGATCACCCATCCGATGGAGAACGGCCAGCGCAAGGACGCCGCCGGCAACGTGATCCCGCGCCAGATCGTGAACGCGCTCAAGGTCACCTACAACGACAAGCCGGTCCTGAACGTGAAGCTCGAGACGGCGGTCGCGGCCAATCCCTACATGTCGTTCTTCGTGAAGGTCGAGGAGAGCGGCACGCTCAAGTTCACCTGGACCGACGACGACAAGAACAGCTGGACGGCCGAGAGCAAGATTGAGGTTGTCTAGCCGATGAGCCTCGGTCGCCGCGAGCTGCTCCAGGTCGCCACGGCCACGGCGGCCTTGGCGGCGACGAATCGGGCGCTCGCGCAAGGCAAGAGCCCGACCCAGGACGACCTGCTGCGCTTCAAGCCGGTGGGCCAGCTCACCATCCTGAACTTCACCGACCTGCACGCCCAGCTCGTGCCGCTCTATTTCCGCGAGCCGTCGGTCAATATCGGCGTCGGCGAAGACAAGGGCCTGCCGCCGCATCTCGTGGGCGAGAAAATGCTGGCCGATTTCAAGGTCGGGCGCGGCAGCGCCGAGGCCTATGCGCTTGGCCTCGACCGACTTCGAAGCGCTGGCGAAAACCTATGGCAGGATCGGCGGCCTCGACCGCATGGCCACGCTGATCAAGGCGATCCGCGCCGAGCGGGCGGGCAAGGTGCTGCTGCTCGACGGCGGCGACACCTGGCAGGGCAGCTACACGTCGCTGCAGAGCAAGGGCGCGCGACATGGTGAAAGTCATGAACGCGCTCGCGCCCGGACGCCATGACCGCGCACTGGGAGTTCACCTACGGCGCCAAGCGGGTCGAGGAGCTGGTCAAGCAGCTGAAGTTTCCCTTCCTTGCCGGCAACGTGAAGGACGCGACCTGGGGCGATCCGGTGTTCGAGCCCTACAGCGTGATCGAGCGCGGGGGCCTGAGCATCGGCGTGATCGGCCAGGCCTTTCCGTACACGCCGGTCGCCAATCCGCGCTACATGATCCCCGACTGGTCGTTCGGCATCGAGGAAGACAAGCTCAGGGCCAACGTCGCCAAGGTGCGCGACCGCAGGCGTCGATCTCGTGGTGCTGCTGAGCCACAACGGCTTCGACGTCGACCGCAAGCTCGCGGCGCGCGTGCAAGGGCATCGACGTCATCCTGACCGGCCACACGCACGACGCGATCCCCGATGTCGTGAAGGTGGGCGACACATTGCTGGTCGCGGCCGGCAGCCACGGCAAGTTCCTGGCGCGGCTCGATCTCGAAGTCTCCGGCCGCAAGGTCGTGAACTATGCCTTCCGGCTGATCCCGGTCCTGTCCGACGTGATTGAGGCCGATCCCGACATGGCCACGATGATCCGCGAGATCCGTGCGCCGTACGAGACGTCGCTGCATGAGGTGCTGGGCCGCACCGACTCGCTGCTGTACCGCCGCGGCAACTTCAACGGCACGTTCGACGACCTGATCTGCCAGGCGCTGCTGGCCGAGCGCGATGCCGAGATCGCCCTGTCGCCGGGCTTCCGCTGGGGCTCGAGCCTGCTGCCCGGCCAGGAGATCATCGGCGACGATCTCTTCAACCAGACCGCCATCACCTATCCCGCGGCCTATCGCAACAGGATGACCGGCGCTGCCTTCAAGGACGTGCTCGAGGACGTGGCCGACAATCTCTTCAATCCCGATCCCTACTATCAGCAGGGTGGCGACATGGTGCGCGCCGGCGGGCTCGCCTACACGCTCGACGTCGACTCAGAAAATGGGCCGGCGCATCTCCGACATGACCCTGCTCAAATCGGGCGAGAAGATCGATGCTGCGAAGACCTACACGGTGAGTGGCTGGGCCTCGGTCAACGAAGGCACCGAGGGGCCCGCCGTTTACGATGTCGTCGCCAGCCATCTGCGCAACGTGAAGACCGTGCGTCTCGAGCCCAACCGTCACGTCAAAGTATTGAACGCCGACCCGGCCGGCTACGAGCCGGGATAGGAGACGTCCCATGAAGTGCCTGCTGCTTGCCTTGGCATTCCTCGTCGTGATCCATCCCGCTTTTGCGGCCGACAAGAACAAGGTCCATCACCTGGCCCTGCAGATCAGCGACGAGTCGCCGGAAAAGATGACCACCGTGCTGAATAATGCCGCCAACGTCTCGCGCTATTATTCGGAGAAGGGCGAGGAGGTCGAGATCAAGGTCGTGGCCTTCAATGCCGGCGTCAACATGATGCGCACCGACAAATCACCGGTGCTGGAGCGACTGAAGTCGGTGACCGAGAGCCTGCCCAATCTCACCCTGGAGGTCTGCGGCAATACGCTGGAAGGCATGGCGCACCGCGAGAACAAGCAGGTGAGCGATATCCCGCTCTTTGCCGGCTCCAAGGTTGTGCCCGCGGGAGTCGTCGAACTCATCGAACTCAGCGAGAAGGGCTATACGATCGTGCGGCCCTGAAACGGGAGGGGGAACGCCCATTGGGCCCGGGCGTTGCAAAGCCATCTCCGATCGCGCGAGGTGCCGAGATGAAGACGCAATGTTGCATCGCCGGCGGTGGGCCCGCAGGCATGATGCTGGGCTTCCTGCTGGCGCGCGCCGGCGTGGGCGTTGTCGTGCTGGAGAAGCATGGCGACTTCCTGCGCGATTTCCGCGGCGACACGGTCCACCCCTCCACCCTGAACGTGATGGACGAGCTTGGCCTGCTCGACGACTTTCTGAAGCTGCCGCATCACAGGCTCTCGCACTTTACCGGCCAATTCGGCGACACGCCCGTCCCGATCGCCGACATGTCCCATCTGCCGGTGCGCTGCAGGTTCATTGCGATGATGCCGCAATGGGACTTCCTCGATTTCCTCGCGGCCCGCGGCAAGCGATATCCGGGCTTCCGGCTGCTGATGCATGCCGAGGCGAAGCGGCTGATCGAGGAGGGGGGACGGGTCGTTGGTGTCCAGGCGACGGTCAACGGTGCCGACGTCGACATCCGCGCCGATCTCGTCGTCGGCGCCGACGGCAGGCATTCGACGGTGCGCGAGCAGACCGGCATCGCCGTCCGCGACCTGGGCGCGCCGATGGACGTGCTGTGGTTCCGGCTGGCCCACAAGGCGGGAGATCCCGAGGAGATGCTGGGCCGCTTCGATGCCGGCAGCATCCTGGTGATGCTCGACCGCGGCGACTATTGGCAATGCGCCTACGTCATTGCCAAGGGCTCGGCAGAAAAAGTGCGGGCCGCGGGCATCGAGCGGGTACGGGCCACCATCGCACGGCTGATGCCGGCGTTTGCCGATCGCGTGGGCGATCTTGCCATGGACGATCTCAAGCTGCTCACCGTGGGCGTCGACCGGCTCGACACCTGGTGGAAGCCGGGAGTGCTCTGCATCGGCGATGCCGCGCACACCATGTCGCCGATCGGCGGCGTCGGCATCAACATCGCCATCCAGGACGCGGTCGCGGCGTCGAACATCCTGGCCGCATCGTTGCGCGAGCACCGCCTGAAGGACGCCGACCTCGCCGCGGTCCAGGCGCGCCGTCTTTTCCCGGCACGCGCCACGCAGGCCATGCAGGTGTTCCTGCAGAACCGCATCATCGCGCCTTCACTGGCCAACACGAGCGGCACCATAAAGGTGCCGTTCTTCATGCGCCTGCTGCAGTGGTTCCCGATCCTGCGTCGGCTGCCCGCACGGGTCATGGGCTTGGGTTTCAGGCCCGAGCATGTGCAGACGAGGGAGGCCTAGACCCGCGAAGCGTCACTTCATCTTGTCATTTCACTGCGGCGGCCGCCTTCGCCTGGCGCACGGCGAGCGCCAGCGACGCCCCGAGATCGGCGAGCAGCTTGGCGCCGGCCTCGTCGGTGAACTTCCCATCGACGAACTTGGTCTGTGCCGCACCGATCATCACTTCGGGTTTGTTGACCGGCCGTCCATCGAGGAAAACCATCATCTGCCGCAGATGGTATTGCGCGCGTGCCGCGCCCAGGGGGCCGCCCGAGGCGCCGAACATCGCGACGGGCTTGGCGGCGAACGGCTGGGGCGTCATGCGCGACAGCCAGTCGATCGCGTTCTTCAGCACGCCGGAAATCGAGTAATTGTACTCCGGTGAGGCGAACACGATGCCGTCGGCGGCCAGCATCGCCTTCTGCGCGGCCTGCACCTTGTCGGGGAATCCCTTGGCCTGGACGTCGGCATCGTACAGCGGCCAGTCGCCGATCTCGATGGTCTCGACCGTGACGCCGGCCGGCACGCGTTCGATGAAGGCCTGCAGCGCCATGCGATTGAACGACGCCTTGCGCAGGCTGCCGCAGAAAGCGACCAACTTGATTGGCTCGGACATTGCGTAAAGGCTCCTTTGTCAGACGATAGGCAGACGGCTAGATAGAGACTGACGAGGGGAATGGCAAACGCATGCCGCTAAGCGACATTACGCTCGACGACATCGAATCGCTCGCGGTGGGCGCCTGGGTGCTGGGCACCGGCGGTGGCGGCAGTCCCTATCTTGGTCTCCTGAACCTGCGTGCCCTCTACAGAGAGGGCTACAAGGTGCAGCTCATGCCGGCGTCGGAGCTGGCCGACGACGACTGGGTCGCGCCGGTTTCCAACATGGGAGCACCTTTGGTCGGCCAGGAGCGGCTCAGCGATCACCGCACGGCGGCACGCGCCGTCCAGCTGATGGAGCGCCATACCGGCCACCGGTTCCGCGGAATCATGTCGCTCGAAATCGGCGGCGGCAATTCGACTGCAGCCGCTGATGGCAGCAGCGCATCTCGAACGGCCGGTGATCGATTCGGACATGATGGGCCGCGCCTATCCCGAAGCGCAGATGACCTCGGTCGCGGTCGGCGACCTCGTGCCCTGTCCGCTGACGACGGTCGACGTGCGCGGTCTCGAATCGGTCGTCGACAAGGTGCCGACCTGGAAATGGATGGAGCGGGTCAGCCGCAAGATCTGCGTTGAGTACGGCTCGACCGCGTCCACCTGCAAGGCGCCGCGCACCGGCGCTGAGGTCAAGAAATGGGGCATCCACGGCACGACGACCAAGGCGATCGCCATCGGCCGTGCCGTGCGCGCTGCCCAGCGCAACCATGAAGATCCGGTCGCCGCGATCCTGGGAGTCGAGCCCGGCAAGATCCTGTTCAAGGGCAAGGTGGTCGACGTCGAGCGCCGCGCCACTGAGGGATTCCTGCGTGGCCGCACGCGCTTCGACGGCATGGACGAGTATCGCGCCTCGAGCCTCGAACTCAACTTCCAGAACGAGTGGATCGTGGCCTGGCTGCGACGGCACGCCGATCGCCATGTCGCCCGACCTGATCTGCGTGCTCGATTCGGTGGCGGGCGAGGCGGTGGGGACGGAAACCATCCGCTACGGCCAGCGGGTGACGGTGATCGCGCTGCCGCCGCCGCCGGTATTCCTTACGCCGAAGGGCCTGCAGCATGTGGGCCCACGTGCCTTCGGCTACGACATCGACTTCAAGAGCGTGTTTGCATGAGCCTTCGGGAGCTCACTGCCGATGATATCGAATCGCTGGCGGTCGGCGCCTGGGTGCTGGGCACCGGCGGCGGCAGCCCGTACCTGACCTTGCTCAACATGCGCGCCCTCTACAAGGAAGGCCGCCGCGTGCAACTGATGCCGGCCTCCGCTCTCGACGATGACGACTGGGTCGGCGTCGTCGCCAGCATGGGCGCGCCGCTGGTCGGCCAGGAACGCCTGACCGACAGCCACACCATCACTCGCGCGGCGCGGCTGATGGAGAAACACAGCCGGCGGAAGTTCGACGCCGTCATGAGCGTGGAGATCGGCGGCGGCAACGGCGTGCGGCCGTTGATGGTCGCGGCGCACCTCGGCGTCCCGGTGGTCGACTCCGATACGATGGGACGGGCCTACCCCGAGGCGCAGATGAGCTCGGTCGCCGTCGGCGGGCTCAAGCCCTGTCCCTGACTGCCGTCGACGTGCGCGGAGTCGAAATCGATCGTGGAGAAAGTGCCGGACTGGAAATGGGCCGAGAGGGTCGCGCGCAAGATCTGCGTCGAGTACGGCGCATCGGCGTCGACCTGCAAGCCGCGCACCGGCGCCGAAGTGAAGAAGTGGGGCATCCACGGCACTACGACCAAGGCGATCGCCATCGGGCACGCCGTGCGCGAGGCCCAGCGCACGCACCTCGATCCGATTGCGGCGATCCTCGCCGCCGAGCCCGGCAAACTGCTCTACCGCGGCAAGGTGGTGGACGTGGAGCGCAGGGTCACGGAAGGCTATCTGCGGGGTATCGCGCGCTTCGACGGCATCGACGACTATCGCGGGTCCCGCCTCGCGCTCGACTTCCAGAACGAATGGATCGTGGCCCGGCTGGACGGCCAGCCGATCGCCACGACTCCCGACTTGATCTGCGTGCTCGACACCGAGTCGGGCGAGGCGGTGGGCAGCGAGACCATCCGCTACGGCCAGAGGATCACCGTGATTGCGCTCCCGTCGCCGCCGGTGTTCCTGACACCCAAGGGCCTGCAGCATGTCGGGCCGCGCGCCTTCGGCTACGACCTCGAGTTCAAGAGCGTGTTTGCATGAGTGCGCGTGAGATCACTGCTGACGAGATCGAATCGCTCGCCGTCGGCGCCTGGGTGCTGGGCACCGGCGGCGGCGGCAATCCTTATCTTGCGCTGCTCAACATGCGCGCGCTCTACAAGGAAGGCTATCGCGTCAAGCTGATGCCGGCATCGGATCTCGCCGACGATGCATGGATTGCCGTTGTTGCCGGCATGGGCGCGCCGCTGGTCGGCGCCGAACGGCTGAACGACAGCAAGACGATCGCGCGCGCGGTACGGCTGATGGAGGAATACACCGGCCGGAAATTCGAGGGCATCATGGGCATGGAGATCGGCGGCGGCAACGGCGTGCGCCCGCTGATGGCGGCCGCGCACATCGGCGTGCCGGTGATCGACAGCGACACGATGGGAAGGGCCTATCCCGAGGCGCAGATGACGTCGGTCGCAGTGGGCGACCTCACGCCCTATCCGCTCACCCTGGTCGACGTGCGCGGGCTCGAGTCGATCATCGACAAGGTGCCGAGCTGGAAATGGGCCGAGCGGGTCGGCCGCAAGATCGTGGTCGAATACGGCTCGACTTCGTCGACCTGCCAGCCGCCGCGCACCGGCGCGGAAGTGAAGAAGTGGGGCATCCACGGCACGACCACCAAGGCGATCGCGATCGGCCACGCCGTGCGCGAGGCACAGCGCACGCATGGCGATCCGGTCGAGGCGATCCTGGCGGTCGAGCCCGGCAAGATGCTCTATCGCGGCAAGGTGACGGACGTCGAACGCCGCGTTACCGAAGGCTATCTGCGCGGCATCGCGCGCTTCGAGGGCATGGACACCCATCGCGGCTCGCGTCTGGAGATCAACTTCCAGAACGAATGGATCGTGGCGCGCCTGTTTTCCGGAAAACCTGACGGCGAGCCGCTCGCCATGTCGCCCGACCTGATCTGCGTGCTCGACGCGGTGTCGGGCGAGGCGGTGGGCAGCGAGACGATCCGCTATGGCCAGCGGGTGACGGTGATTGCGCTCCCGCCTCCCGGCGTTTTCCTGACGCCCAAGGGCATGGAACATGTCGGTCCCCGCGCCTTCGGCTACGACCTGGACTACAGGAGTGTGTTTGCATCATGAGACGCATCGGCATCGACGTGGGCGGCACCAACACCGACGCGGTCCTGATCGAGGATGGCAAGGTGATACGCGCGGTCAAGGCGCCCACCAGCGAGGACGTGACCACCGGCATCCTCGATTCGCTGAAGGCCCTGGGCTCGACCGGCGCCCTGAAGGACAGGAAGGTCGACGGCGTGATGATCGGCACGACGCACTTCATCAATGCGGTCGTGCAGCGTCGGCATCTCACCCGGGTGGGGGCGCTGCGGCTCGGCATGCCCGCGACCTCGACCCTGCCGCCGTTCTGCGACTGGCCGGAGGATCTCGCGGCGCTGGTGCGCGGCGGCGTGTGGATGGTCGAGGGCGGTCATGAATATGACGGCCGCCTGTTCATGCCGCTCGACGAGGCGGCCGTCACCAAGGCCGCCGAGGAGATGAAGAAGCTGGGGCTGAAGTCGGTCGCCATCTCGGCGATCTTCTCGCCGCTCGATCCTGGGCACGAGCGCCGTGCCGCCGAGCTTGTCGCCAAGGTGCTGCCGGATGCCTCGATCACCTGCTCATCGGACCTGGGCCGCATCGGCCTGCTGGAGCGCGAGAATGCCGGCCTGCTGAACGCGGCCCTGGCCGACCTGGCGCGCGAGACGATTGCGGCGTTCGAGAAATCGATCCGCGATTCGGGCATCGCCGCCCCTCTGTTCATTACCCAGAACGACGGCACGGTGGCGGAGGCGGGCCAGGCGCGCCGCCTGCCGGTTTACAGCTTCGCCTCTGGCGCCACCAACTCGATGCGCGGGGCGGCCTATCTCTCGGGCCTGAAGGACGCGATGGTGATCGATGTCGGCGGCACTACGACCGACGTCGGCCAGCTCAAGAACGGCTTTCCGCGCGAGGCCAATTCGGTGGTCAAAGTGGGCGGCGTGCGCACCCTGTTCCGCATGCCTGATCTGCTGTCGATCGGCCTGGGCGGCGGCAGCCACGTCGAGCTCGATCCCCTCAAGGTCGGGCCGGTCTCGGTCGGTTACCGGTTGCTGAAGGACGGCATCGCCTTCGGCGGCAGGCAGCTCACCACCACGGACATCGCGGTTGCCACCGGGCTGCTGAAGCTCGGCGACAGGGCGAAGGTCGCCCATCTCGATGCTGCGACCTGCAGGAAGGTGTTCGACGAAGCCGCGCGCCTCGCCGAGGAGGCGATCGACCGCATGAAGACCGAGGCGGGCGATATCAAGCTGATCGCGGTCGGCGGCGGCGCCTTCCTGATCCCCGACAGGATGCCGGGCGTCAGCCAGGTCATCCATGTCGAGCATGGCGACTGCGCCAATGCCGTGGGCGCAGCCATCGCCCAGGTCTCGGGAGAGTGCGACCAGATCTTCAAGGACATGACGCGGGTCGACGCGATCGCGGCGGCCCAGGGCATCGCCAACGATCGCGCGGTGGCCGCGGGCGCGGCGCGCAACTCGCTCTCGACCATCGAGAGCGAGGACATGCCGTTGGCCTATCTGCCCGGCAACTCCGTGCGCGTGCGCGTGCGGGTCGTGGGCGACGTCGCCGCGACCTAGACAACCTCGGCCGGTGCCAGCCGGCAGGCGTGATCTGGGTCGCCAGCCTCGACCTGCACGGTGACGTGGCCGATCGAAAACTTCTCCTGCATATCGTGGCAGGCACGGCCCAGAAGTTCGTCGTCGAGGCCGGCGCCGGGCCGCACCAGGTGCACCGTCAGCGCCACCTCGGTCGTGCTCATCGCCCAGATGTGCAGGTCGTGCACTTCGGTGACGCCGGGCAGCGCCGCGAAATAGGCCTCGATCTTGCCCGGATCGATGTTTTGCGGCACCGCATCGAGCGCCAGGTTCACCGACGCCGACAAGAGCGACCAGGTGCCCCAGGTGATGATCAGCGCGATCGCGATGCTGACGGCGGGGTCGAGCCACAGCCAGCCGGTCATCATCACCGCGGCCGCGGCGATCACGACGCCGAGCGACACCGCGGCATCGGCTGCCATGTGTAGGAAGGCACCGCGGATGTTGATGTCGTCCTTGCGGCCGCGCAGGAACATCAGGGCGGTGCCGGCATTGATGGCGATGCCGATAGCGGCGACCCAGATCACGGTGGTCTCGGCCACCGGTTCGGGCCGGGCCAGCCGCTGCACCGCTTCCCACAGGATCATGCCGACGGCGACCAGCAGCAGCACAGCATTGAACAGTGAGGCTAGGATGGAGCTGCGCTTGAGCCCGTAGGTGCGGCGCGCGGTCGGGCGGCGCTTCATCAGCACCGCCGCCGCCCAGGCCATCAGCAGGCCCAGCACGTCGCCCAGATTGTGGCCGGCATCGGCCAGAAGCGCGAGAGAGTTGGCGAGGAAGCCGTAGGCGGCCTCGACGACCACGAATGCGAGGTTCAGCGCCACGCCGACGGCAAAGGCGCGGCTGAAATCGGCCGGGGCATGGCCATGACCATGATCGTGGCCGCCATGAGAATGACCGGCCTCGTGATCATGATGATGTGTGTGCATTGCCATGGGCGCGCTGTTATAGCGTTACAGAACTCTCACTCTTGCGTGATCTTGGCTCGAATGCAGCGGTTTTGCCAATCGGGCCGTTTAGACTTGGCTGGGAGAAACAAACAGGAGGAACGTCATGAAGATTGCAATGCTCACCGCTGCCGCCTTGTTGGCTCTTGCGCCCGCCGCGTTCGCCGAGACCGTGACCTACAAGGCCGATCTCAAGGCCTCGAGCGAAGTGCCGGCCAACGACAGCAAGGGCAGCGGCACCCTCACCGCCACCTACGACACGGCGAGCAAGAAGCTGACCTATTCGGCGACCTACAAGGATCTGACGGGTCCCGCGACGGCGGCCCACTTCCACGGTCCGGCCGCTGCGGGGGCCAATGCCGGCGTCGCCGTGCCGGTCAAGGACATGACCCCCAGCCCGCTCAAGGGCGAGGCGACACTGACTGACGCTCAGGCCGCCGACCTCCAGGCCGGAAAGTACTATTTCAACATCCACACCGCCGCGAACAAGGGCGGCGAGATCCGTGGTCAGGTGACGAAGTAGGACCTACTTGCTGCGCCGGTAGGCGAAGCAATTGTCGAGCTGGGGCATCTTGATGCCCTGATAGAACGTCAGCGCTCCGGGCGCCGACAGAAGCAGCGTGGTGGTGAATTCCCCACCCGCTGCTTTTTTCGTTTCCTCGATCAGGCGCTTGCCGATGCCCTGGCCCTGGCACGCTTTGTCGACGGCGAGGTCGGAGAGGTAGCAGGAGAAGCAGAAGTCGGCGAGCGAGCGGGCAAAGCCCACCAGCTGGCCATCCTGCCGCGCCGTCACGAAGAGATTGCTGTGTGCCAGCAGCCGTTCGACCCGTGCGCGATCGTCGACCGGGCGGTTGAGGCCGGACTTGCGGCAGACGTCGATATATTCGTCGGCGGCGAGGAAATCCTCGACGGCGTAAACAGTGTTCATTGGCGCAACCATCTCCCCAGTGCAGCGGCGACTTCGACAGGCTTCTCCAGCGGTGCCATGTGGCCGCAGTGATCGAGCACCACCAGCTGCGAATGGGGGATATCGGCCGCCATCTCCTCGGCCCGCGCAAGCGGCACGACCAGATCCTGGCGGCCGGCAATCACAACGGTCGAGACCTTGATGTCGACCAGCAGCGGCCGGCTGTCGGGCCGGGCCATGATCGCCGTCTGCTCGCGCACGAAGCCGTCCGCTCCGATCGTCGCGGCCATCTCGGCGATCGGGCCGGTGATCGAAGCGTCCGACAGACGGTCGCGATGGATCAGGCTCGGCATCAGGGTCGGGGTCACGCCGTGGAAGCAGCCGATCCGGCTCTGGTCGACGAAGGCGCGGCGGCGGGCCGTCGACTCCGCTGAGTCGGGTGCGGCCTGCGTGTCGATCAGCGCCAGCCGCTCGACCCGCTCAGGTGCGCGCCGCAGGATCTCAAAGGCGACGTAGCCGCCCATCGAGAAGCCAGCGAGTGCAAAACGCCCGGGCGCCAGGCCGAGGGCCGCCTCGGCCATGTCGCCGATCGAACTCGCATTGATAGAGTTCCGGCACGATGACATCGGCGGCATCCCCAAGGGCTGCGATCAGCGGTTCGAAGACCCGGGCGGTGTTCAGCAGGCCCGGCAGCAGGACCAGGGTCGGTCGTTCCACGGGTCGCTAGACCTGCACCTGGTTGCCGAGCTCGATCGCGCGGTTGGGCGGGATGCGGAAGAAGGTCTTGCTGGCGGAGGCCGAGTGGGCGAGCGAGATGAAAACGTTGCGCCGCAGCCGGCCGATCCGCGAGTGCTGCGCCGGCACCAGGGTCTCGCGGCCGAGGAAGAAGCTGGTTTCCATCTCGTCGTAGGCGATGCCCTGCGGCCGGCAGCCGCGCAGTGCGGCGGGCACGTCGGGCTGCTCCATGAAGCCGTAGTGGACGATCATCGAATAGAAACCCTTGCCCAGGCGCTCGATCTCGACCCGGCTGGCCTCGGACACCCGCGGCACGTCGACCGTGTCGATCTGCAGCACGATCACGCGCTCATGCAGGATCTTGTTGTGCTTGAGGTTGTGCAGGAAAGCGAGCGGCGTCGAGGAGGCATCGGAAGTGAGGAACACCGCGGTGCCCGCGACCCTGAGCGGCGGATGCTCCATGCGTGCCAGGAAGGTCTTGAGCGGCAGCGCGCTCTGGCTCTGCTCCTCGACCACCAGCTCGCGGCCGCGCCGCCAGGTGGTGATGGCGAAGAACACGCTCGCCGCCACCAGCAGCGGCAGCCAGCCGCCGTCGGGGATCTTGAGCGCGTTGGCGATGAAGAAGGCCATGTCGGGAATGGCCAGGAAGCCGAACACCGCCAGCGCCAGCGGCAGCTTCCAGCGCCACACCAGCACCGCCACCACCGTCGCCAGCACCACGTCGACCAGCATCGCGCCGGTGACCGCCAGGCCGTAGGCGCCGGCCAGCCGGTCGGACGAGCCGAAGCCCATGACCAGGGCCACGATGGCGATCATCAGGATCCAGTTCACCCGCGGAATGTAGATCTGGCCGATCTCGGTCTCCGACGTGTGCTTGATTTCCATGCGCGGCAGGTAGCCGAGCTGGATTGCGGCGCGCGTCAGCGAGAACACGCCGGAGATCACGGCCTGCGAGGCGATGATCGCCGCCAAGGTCGACAGGATCACCAGCGCCAGCACCATGTTCTGGGGCACCAGCTCGAAGAAGACCTGCTTCACGACGTGCGGGTTCTCGAGGATCAGCGCGCCCTGGCCGAAATAGTTGAGCATCAGGCCGGGCAACACGATGAACATCCACGCAAGGCGAATCGGCTTGCGCCCGAAATGGCCCATGTCGGCGTACAGCGCCTCCGCGCCGGTGACCGCCAGCACGATCGCGCCGAACGCCCAGAAGATGCCGAGTCCGCGGTCGAGGATGAGGTTGATGCCGTAGATCGGATTGAGCGCCAGCAGCACATTGGGATGCTTGGCGAGTTGCCAGGCGCCCAGCACGCCCAGCACTGCGAACCACAGCAGCATGACGGGTCCGAACATTCGGCCGACCCGTTCGGTGCCGCGCGCCTGCAGCATGAACAGCCCGACCAGGATGGCGAGCGACAGCGGCACCACGTAGCCGGCCAGCGCCGGCGCCACCGAGTCGAGACCCTCGACGGCGCTCATCACCGTCATCGCCGGGGTGATGATCGCGTCGCCGTAGAACAGCGCCAGACCGACCACCGCGAACATGGTGATGGTGTTGCGGATGCGGCGGCTGCCGCCGTTCAGGCCCTTGGTCGCCAGGGTCGCCAGCGCCATCACGCCGCCTTCGCCCTTGTTGTCGGCCCGCATGATCAGGGTGACGTACTTGATCGTCACCGTGAGGGTGACCGCCCAGAACAGGATCGACAGCACGCCCAGCACGTGGCGCGGCGTCGGCGTCATGCCCGATCCGTGGGTAAAGGTCTCGCGCAGCGTATAGAGCGGGCTGGTGCCGATATCGCCGAACACCACCCCCAGCGCGCCCACGACCATGGCCGACACGGCCGCTTTCGCGGGCGATTGGGTCAGTACGGGAGCGTCGAGAAGGGGTGCCGAGCGGCCGTCGTCAGGAGCCATGATATGAAAAGCCGCCGAAGTCGGCGGCGGCGAGGGTTTGCGCCCGCCGTTCCGGCCTGTCAACGCGCCAAATCCCTGTCTGTTGCAAGGAAATGGCTTGACTTGCCGGACCCCCTCAGGCGCCGCGCCGGACGGTCGCCACGCCGGCGGCGAAAGCCTGCTGCAGCAGCCAGACATCGCCCGCGATCGAGACGAAATCGTAGCCCAGGGTCACGAATTGGGCGGCCTGCTTCGCGTCGACGGCGAGGCGGCCGACGGATTTCCGGTGCTTTTTCGCCGCCGCAATGGTCGCGGTCTCGGCCTTGGAAAAGGCGGCATCGTCGAACGCACCGGGCTTGTCGAGGGCCACCGAGAGGTCGTTGTGGCCGAGCCACAGCATGTCGACCCCGGGCAGGGCGGCGATCTCGTCGGCCGCCGCCGCGCCTTGCGGGTCTTCGACCTGCAGGACGATGGTGGTGCGCGCATTCTGTTCGGCAAAGCGCCGCAAAAGCCCTTCGCTTCGCATGGCGAAGCGTTCGTGCGCCAGACCGAGGGCCACGCCACGCGTGCCGTCGGGCCAGTACTTGGCGGCATCGAGCACCGCCTTCGCCTCGGCCACCGACGAGACGATGGGCACCATGATGCCGTCGGCGCCGGTGTCGAGCGCGCGCGAGATATGGTGTCTTTGCTGGCTCGGTACCCGCACGATCAGGGGCAGGTCCGCCGCCTGACAATAGCGCACCACCTGGCGGACGGTATCGAAGGAGAAACCGGTGTGCTCCATGTCGAGCACGGCATAGTCGGCGCCGGCCGCCTTCAGGATCTGGCCGATGCCGGGCGTGGCGAACTCGAACAGGAATGTCCCGATCTTCGGTGTGGGTGTGTTCACCAGAGCGTGCAGGTTGGCTCCCGGCATTGTCATTTCCCCCTCATGGTCGGGATGCTAGCGTTACCCGTCACCGTTGCACACACATTCAAAAGGGAGTCCGAAATGAAGCTCTATTACATGCCCGGCGCCTGCTCGATCGGCATCCATGTCCTCCTCGAGGAGATCGGCAAGCCCTACGACCTGCAGAAGATCGACGGCGCCGCCCAGGAGCAGTACGGCGAGGCCTTCGTGAAGATCAATCCGAAGTCCAAGGTGCCGACGCTCCAGAAGGACGACGGCTCGGTGGTGACGGAGTTCCCCGCGATCGCCACCTGGCTTGCGCGCAAGAACGCGGACAAGGGTCTGCTGCCGGCCGATGCCGACGGCGAGGCGAGCGTGCTCGAGGCGATGGACTATGTCGTATCGACCATGCACATGCAGGGCTTCAGCCGCATGTTCCGGCCGGCCAACTTTGCGCCGACCGAGTCCGACCATGACAAGGTCAAGGCGCGCGGCAAGGAGATCATGGAGAAGGGCCTTGCCCTGATGGACAAGAAGCTCGAGGGCAAGGAATACATCGCCGGCAAGTTCTCGATCGCCGACGCGGCGCTCTTCTACGTCGAGTTCTGGGCAGCCGCCCGCATGAAGATGACCCTGCCGAAGAACTGCGCCGCGCACTACGAGCGCATGAAGAACCGCCCGGCGGTGAAGCGCACCATCGAGCAGGAAGGCCTCCAGCAAGCCTTCGCCTAAGCGCGGAGAGAAAAGTTGACCGCCGCGGACAGGCCCCCATTAATCGGGGCGCATGTCCGCGGCGTTTCTTTATGGACTGGTGATCCTCTCGGCCATCGCCCACGCGACGTGGAATGCGATGATGAAGTCTGCCGGCGATCGCACGCTCACCATGATCGCGATCCGCGCCGTCGGCCTGGTCATTGGCCTGGCAGCGCTTCCCTTCGTCGAGTGGCCCGATGCGGCCGGCTGGAAATGGCTGGCGGCGACGTCGGTCGTCCAGTTCGCCTACTACGCGCTGCTGATTCGCTCCTATGACATCGGCGACATGAGCATCGTCTATCCGCTGTCGCGCGGTCTTGCGCCGGTCCTGACCACGATTGCGGCGTTCCTTTTCGCCGGCGAGCTGTTGAGCGCCGGCCATCTGATCGCCGTCGCCCTGATCTCGCTCGGCATCATGGTCCTGTCGTTCCGCTCGGGGGCAAGCAGCGCGGCCGTGGGTTTCGCGCTCGCCACCGGCGCCTCGGTCGCGGCCTACAGTTTCCTGGGCGGCATGGGCGTGCGGGCGGCGGGCACGGTGCTGGGCTTCCAGGCCTGCCTCGAGATCGTGAACGGCTGCGGCATGGTGGGCTTCGCTCTCGCCACGCGGCGGCGGGCCTTCACGACCTATATCGTCGCGAACAGATTCGTTTGTCTGCTGGCCGGCTTGATGTCGGTCGTCGGCTTCGTGGCCTTCCTGATCGCCGCGAAAGTACTGCCGCTCGGACCGACAACGGCGCTGCGCGAGACCAGCGTGATCTTCGGCGCATTGATCGGCACGCTCGTCCTCAAGGAAGGCTTCGGCCCACGCCGGATCGTTGCCGCAATGCTGGTCGTGGCGGGCATCGCGGTGCTCGCCATCCTTCACTGAAGCTATTGCGGCTCGATCTTCGCGAGCTTGATGTAGCGGGCCCACAGTTCGCGCTCGCGCTTCACGAAGGCGTCGCATCGGGCGATGTCCCAGTCGCCGGGCGGCGGCGTGATGCCGATCTCGAGCAGTCGCTTGTTCACCGCCGGCCGGTGCAGGATCTCCATTACCCAGCCGTTCAGCTTGCGCTGGATCTCGACCGGCACTTCCTTGCGGACCGTGAAGGAGAGGAACGCGATCGCTTCGAAGCCGGGATAAGTCTCGGCGATGGTCTCGACGTCGGGAAATTGCGGCGCGCGCTCGGCCGATGTGACCGCCAGCGCCCGCACCTGGCCCGACCGCACGTAGCTCTCGCCGATGACGAGGTCGGGAAAGGTGAGATGGATGCGCCCGCCGATCAGGTCCTGGATCGCCGGGACTGCGTCCTTGTAGGCGACTTCCTCCAGCGCCACGCCGCTCTGCTCGGCAAACAGCGCCGAGGGTACGCGCGAGGAAGTGTTGCCGTAGCCCGAGAAGATCGGCTCCTTGCGACTCTTGTTCCGTTCCTGGGCCCAGGCGACGAACTCCTTCACCGTCTTGTACGGCGCATCCTTGGCCACCAGTACGAATCCGGGAATCGTGCCGTCGACCGCGACGGTTGTGAAGTCGTCGGGATCGTAGGTCATCTGCCGATAGAGGCTGGGATTGGCGGCGAGGCTCGAGGTCGAACCGTGCAGGATCGTGTAGCCGTCGGCGGGTGCGTTCTTCACGATCGCTGTGCCGATCATCGCCGTGGCGCCCGGCTTGTTCTCGATGATGAAGCTCTGTCCGGCCATGGGCTCGATCTCGTGTGCCACGATCCGCGAGACGATGTCGCCCGATCCGCCGGGCCCGAACGGTACGACGATCTTCACCGGTTTAGTGGGCCAGGAGTTCCTGCGCGCGAGCCGCGCCGCGGCAGAGCAGGGCACTGCCGAGCAGGCCCAGAGCGTTTCTCCGTTTCATGCCGACAACGGAGACTGCCGGCGGCGATCGGTCAATGAAGTTGGTAGAGGCCCGACGCGAAGGTGAATTCCGACGGCTTGATCAGTTTGGTGTTGGCGACCGTCACCTTGTGCAGCTTGCCGTCGAGCGTGCGGTCCCAGAAATCGAGGAATTTGGTGAGATTGGGGAAACGGGGGGCGAGATCGAGGTTTTGCCAGATAAACGTCTGCAGAACGTGCCGATGATCGGGCATCCAGTAGAGGATCTCGGCGGTGGTCACCCGGTAATCGTTCAATTGCGCAACAAAACTACGGTCCATTGAGCACTCCTTGACACCACGCTGGTAAAGGAATAGTCACGCACCCTTAACGAAAAATCCAATAATATTGTTCCACAACAAGGACTTAGCAGCAGTCTATCGAGATTGCTGCTAGTGCGAAGCTACTTCGCCCGTACGCCTTGACTCACCCCCCATACAACCCTAAATCCCGTGCGCCTTTGGCACTCATCGCTTGAGAGTGCTGACAGCACCGTTTTCGCGTGGGGCCGCCGGCCCTGCAGGGTTCAACTGGCTAATTGGAGGAAGCAGCATGAAGTTCCGTCCGCTTCACGACCGGGTCGTGGTCAAGCGCGTCGAGGAAGAAGGCAAGACCAAGGGGGGCATCATCATCCCCGACACGGCCAAGGAAAAGCCGATGGAAGGCGAGATCGTCGCCGTTGGTCCGGGCGCTCGCGACGAGAAGGGCACCCTGGTGCCGCTCGACGTCAAGAAGGGCGACCGCATCCTGTTCGGCAAGTGGTCCGGCACCGAGATCAAGATCGACGGCACCGACCTGCTGATCATGAAGGAAAGCGACATCATGGGCATCATCGAGGGTGCCGTCGCCATGAAGAAGGCAGCTTGAGCGTCTCTTCATCCCATCCAATCCAATCAATCGTTCAAGAGGAAATAGAAAATGGCAGCCAAGGAAGTTCGCTTTAGCGGCGACGCCCGTCAGCGCATGCTGCGCGGCGTGGACATTCTCGCCGACGCGGTGAAGGTCACGCTCGGTCCGAAGGGCCGCAATGTCGTGCTCGACAAGTCGTTCGGCGCTCCGCGCATCACCAAGGACGGCGTCACCGTCGCCAAGGAGATCGAGCTCGCCGACAAGTTCGAGAACATGGGCGCCCAGATGGTGCGCGAAGTGGCCTCGAAGACCAATGACCTCGCCGGCGACGGCACGACGACGGCGACCGTTCTCGCCCAGGCGATCGTGCGCGAAGGCGTGAAGTCGGTCGCGGCCGGCATGAACCCGATGGACCTCAAGCGCGGCATCGACCTGGCGGTCGAGGCGGTGGTCGAGGACATCAAGAGCCGCGCCAAGAAGATCACCGGCACCGAGGAAGTGGCCCAGGTCGGCTCGATCGCCGCCAACGGCGACAAGTCGATCGGCAAGATGATCGCCGAAGCGATGAAGAAGGTCGGCAACGAGGGCGTCATCACGGTGGAAGAGGCCAAGAGCCTCGACACCGAGCTCGACGTCGTCGAGGGCATGCAGTTCGACCGCGGCTATCTCTCGCCGTACTTCATCACCAACGCCGACAAGATGATCGCCGAGCTCGACCAGCCGTACATTCTGCTGTTCGAGAAGAAGCTCTCGGGCCTGCAGGCGATGCTGCCGGTGCTCGAGGCGGTCGTGCAGTCGGGCAAGCCGCTGCTGATCATCGCCGAGGACGTCGAGGGCGAGGCTCTCGCGACCCTGGTCGTGAACAAGCTGCGCGGCGGTCTCAAGATCGCTGCCGTCAAGGCGCCGGGCTTCGGCGATCGCCGCAAGGCGATGCTGGAAGACATGGCCATCCTGTGCGGCGGTCAGCTGATCAGCGAAGACCTCGGCATCAAGCTCGAGAACGTGACGCTCGACATGCTCGGCAAGGCCAAGAAGGTCATCGTCGAGAAGGAGAACACCACGATCGTCGACGGCTCGGGCAAGAAGGGCGACCTGCAGGCCCGTATCGGCCAGATCCGCGCCCAGATCGACGAGACCACTTCGGACTACGACCGCGAGAAGCTCCAGGAGCGCCTGGCCAAGCTCGCGGGCGGTGTTGCCATCATCAAGGTCGGCGGCGCCACCGAGATCGAAGTGAAGGAAAAGAAGGACCGCGTTGACGACGCCATGCACGCCACCAAGGCGGCCGTCGAAGAGGGCATCGTCGCCGGCGGCGGCGCGGCTCTCCTCTACTCGATCCGCGCGCTCGACAAGCTGCGTTCGGCCAACGACGACCAGAAGGTCGGCATCGAGATCGTGCGTCGCGCGCTCCAGGCGCCGGTCCGCCAGATCGCCGAGAACGCCGGCTTCGACGGTGCCGTCGTAGCGGGCAAGATGCTCGACCAGAAGGACACCAACTTCGGCTTCGATGCCCAGAAGGGCGAGTATGTCGACATGATCAAGACCGGCATCATCGACCCGGTGAAGGTCGTTCGTACCGCGCTGCAGGACGCCTCTTCGGTGGCCGGCCTGCTCGTGACGACCGAAGCCATGGTTGCCGAGAAGCCCGAGAAGAAGGCCCCGATGGGCATGCCGCCGGGTGGCGACGGCGGAATGGGCGGCATGGACTTCTAAGTCCACGCCCTTCAAGGAATACGGAAAGGCCGGGGAGCGATCCCCGGCCTTTTTCTTTGCCCATTGTCGTCCTGAGCGTAGCGAAGGACCTCACGCACGCCCCACAGCACCCTGTTGAGAGGCTAGGTCCTTCGCTGCGCTCAGGACGACATGATCCCAATCTCCATCAAAGGCGTCCTGATCCATGACGGGCGCGTGTTGTTGCTGTTGAACGAGCGCGGGGAATGGGATCTGCCGGGCGGCCGGCCCGATGCGGGCGAGGATCATCGCGCCGCGCTCAGGCGCGAGGTGCGGGAAGAGGCGGGACTCGAGGTCGAGGTCGGTGCCGCGCTCGAAGGCCATATGTTCGAGGTCGTGCCGGGGCGCTTCGTGCGCATCGAGGCGTTCGTCTGCAGGCTGATCGGCTCGAGCGACGTCGTCGTGAGCGCCGAACATCTGGAAACTCGCTGGGTGCCGCTGGCGGAGCTCGGCGAGACGATCGCCGGGCACAGGTTGCCGACCGGCTATCTCGGCGCGATACGCCAGGCGATCGACCATCCGCGCTCGCCCAGCGACCGCGTGGTCTGAATCGTCAGGAACCGGTCGTGCGCCGCGGCGGCGCCGAGCCACAGTTCGTTCCAGGCATCGAAGGCTGCCAGCGGATCTGCGAGCGAGAGTTCGCGCACGGCGCGCCAGCCGTTTGACGTGACAATCACCGCGCCATCGCGTTCGACCGTCTCGATCTCCTCGCCGCTTGCGATCAGGATCGCCGACAGCCAGCGTCCAAAGCTGCGCGCACTTTGCAGATCGCCGCGCTCGACGTCCGTCGGCAGGTCCATGTCGCGCGCCGTCTCTTCGTGGAACTGCAGCCCGACCAGGCGCGCCACCCTGCCGAGCTCCTTCACCGTATCCGCCGGTCCCAGCAGCTCCTGCAGGGTGGGCAGCATCGTGCGCAGATACTCGATCGCATAGGCGCGGAATGTCTTGAGCCGCCGCTCCTCGGGCCAATTCTCGGTCGCAAGCCTGGGCTGTGCGCTCCAGTCGACCCGCGGCATTTCCTCGTCGTAGGCGAAGCGCACTCTCTCGTCCTCTTTGAGCGGCCGGTCGTGCTCGATGTAATAGCCTTCGAGGCCCGGCATGCCGTCGACGGTCATGCCGGTGCAGACGAAGCCCAGCCCCGGCTTGCCGAGCGACACACCGTTGTGCCCGTGCCAGCCGTGCAGCATCGCCGCCGACACTGCGTGCGGGACGGCGGCGATCGCGGTGCCCTTCCAGATCCAGCGCGGCGGCGGATAGCGCACCCACGCCTTCCGGTCGCTCTCCTGGAGATAGCCGGTCTTCACGCCGCCCAGCGCGTTCGAATGATAGTGATAGAGCGCGCAGGTCGGCGCGGCGGGAAGACCGCCAAGCCCGAGCTTCTGGATGCCGGGCAGGAACTTCTCGAGATGCTGGCGCCGGAAGTGGCGCAACACGTATTCGCGCGCCGTGTCTTCGCCGCGCCGGGTCACGAGACCCAGCACGAGCGCCGTCATCAGGGCGTTGTAGAGCGTGCCGACTGCGCGGTACGCGGCGCCTTCAGCCCCCATCATTATCCGTTGTGGCCGTCGACCAGGATCGCCTTGGACTTGCCGGCCTTGAGCCGCATCTCGAGGATCGGCTTGTAGTGTTCGCCGAAATAGAACGCCTCGGCCTTCGCATAGTCCGGGAATTCCAGCACGACGATGCGCGACGGGGTCCAGCCGCCTTCCAGCGTCCTTGTCTTGCCGCCGCGCACGATGAACTTGCCGCCGAACTTCGCGATCGCGCCCGGCGTGTGCTTGCGATACTCGGTCATCAGGGCTTCGTCGGTCGTCTCGACCTCGACGATGATATAGGCAGCCATGTCGTTCCTCCGTCAGCCGGTTTCCATCGGCAGGCTCGAGTCATTGGACCATTCCTGCATCGAGTTGTCGTACACCGCCACGTTCGTGTGGCCAAGCAGCGCCGTCAGCACGAAGGCGTCGAGCGTTGCCGCGATCCCGCCGCCGCAATAGACCAGCACCTTTCTATCGGGTGCCGCGCCGACGCCGTCGAATGCGGCGCGCAATTCGGCAATCGGTTTCAGGGTCTTGTCCGCGCCGATCAGGCTGGCAGCCGGCACGCAGGACGAGCCCGCGATGCGGCCGGCGCGGCCGTAGGTGACGCCGCCACTGCCCTTGTGCTGGTCGTGGCTGAGCGCATTCAGGGTCAGGGTGTCCGACTTGCCGATCGCCGACCTGATCGCGCTCTTGTCGACGAACAGCCCGGCACGCGCGCGCAAGGTGAGCGTCGCCGGTGGATGGATCGCGGCTTCGGTCGAGAGCGGCCGGTTCTCCGCCTTCCATTTGTCGAGCCCGCCGTCGAGGATCGCCGCATCGTCGAAGCCGATCGCGCGCAGCATCCACCAGAAGCGCGTCGCCCAGTTGGGCGTCGCATGACTGTACAGCACGACGAAAGTGCCATGGCCGATGCCCTTGGCGGCAAACGCCCGGGTCAGGGCTTCCAGCGAGGGCAGCGTGAAGCGCAGCGGTGAGGTCGGATCGGAAAAGTCGGCGCCAAGATCGAGGAAGGCAGCGCCCGGGATGTGGCCCTTGTCGTAATTGGCGCGACCGCTTTCGGCGTTGTAGCCGCCTTCCGGGCGGGGCCGGAGGTAGGTCGTGCAGTCGAACACGCGCAAGGCCGGCGCGCCCAATTGGCGTGCCAGGTCTTCGGTCGAAATCAAACTCGCGGAATGGGCCATGACACTCTCCCTGGAGGAGAGTGACGGTACACCGTCACCCCGAGCGGAGCGAAGCGCAGCCGAGGGGCCTGTTCATTGAAAGCAGAGTGACGGGCTTGCGCCCGTTAGATGGTCTTCTGCGGCAGCGGCGGGACGATGATGGTCGACGGCTGGGCCTGCTGCACCGGCTTGGAAGGCGCCGCGGCCGCTGGCGGCGGCGGAGCGAGGGCGGAAGTCTCCTTCGGCGCCACGGTATCGGTCGCGGGCTTCTTGGCCTTGGCCTTGTGCGCCGTGGTGGTGGGGGCCGCAGGCTTGGCGGCGGAGGCCTGCAGGCGCTTCAGGCAGGCAGTCTTGGACGAGGTGGTCTTGAGACTGTTGCAGTAGGCCGCGGTGCCGACCTTCGGCTTGGCGATAGGCGTCGGGGTCGGCGCCGGCGTGGCATCCTGGGCGAAGGAGGGAGCGGCAAACGCGACCGCAGCCACGGCCGCCAGGCAGGCGATCATGATACGCATGGAAACTTCTCCTGGGCCGCTATACGGGAAGGGGACGGTGCGGCCTCAATTGTGTGAAAATAGTATTGGATTTAAGCATCTTATGTCAAATTCTTAATGTTTCACTGGAGCTGATATTCAGCCTGGCGTCGTGGACGTGGCATTGGGCCGGATTTGGGGTCATTTTGGCGGGCGGTCCGGCCAAGGGAGATCAGGATGCTCAAGGAATTCAAGAAATTCGCTTTGCGCGGCAACGTCGTCGATCTGGCGATCGGCGTCATCATCGGCGCGGCCTTCGGCAAGATCGTCGAGTCGATGGTCGGCGACGTCATCATGCCGGTCGTTGGCCGCATCGCCGGCGGCCTCGACTTCAGCAACTACTTCCTGGGACTGACGCCGGCGGCGAGCGCGGCGCCGACCTATGACGCCGCCAAGAAGGCGGGCGCCGCCCTGGGCTACGGCACCTTCATCACCGTGACGATCAACTTCCTGATCGTCGCCTTCGTGATGTTCCTGGTCGTGCGCGGCATGAACCGCCTGATGAAGCAGGAAGAAGCAGCCCCGCCGCCGCCCGCGCCACCGTCGAAGGAAGTCGTGCTCCTGACCGAGATCCGCGATCTGCTGAAGGCGCGCGTTTAGAGACTTCTCCAACTGGGCACCGCGGTCGTTCAGCACCATTGTCATCCCGAGCGCAGCGAGGGATCCTTAACTGCGGCCAGACAAGGATCCCTCGCTGCGCTCGGGATGACATCTGCATGTGAGTGCCGGAAGTGACTCCAACTGGATTCTAGGCGGCCAACTCGTTCGCGAAGACGGCGTCGAGCCGCCTCGCCAATCCGTCGGAGATTTTCGTCAGCGGCAGGCGGCATTCCGGCGAGGCGATCAGGCCCTGCCGCCACAGGCAGTATTTGATCGGCATTGGATTGGCCTCTGCGAACAAGAGCGGCACGAGGGCCGCCAGCGGCGCCCAGGCCGATCGCGCGCCGGCAAGATCGCCGCGTTCGAACGCGCGCGCCACCTCGACGAAGCTCCGGGTCATCAGGTGGCTCGCCGCCAGGATGCCGCCCTCGGCGCCGTTGGCCATCATGGTGAAGAACAGCGCGTCCTCTCCGGTCAGCACCGAGAAGCCCGCAGGCTTCCGCTGCAGCAGCTCGAGCGACTGGGCGATCGAGCCGGAACTGTCCTTGGCGCCGACGATGTTCGGCACTTGGGCCAGTTCGAGCAGCGAGTTGTTGGAGAGGTTCACCGCCGTGCGATAGGGGATGTTGTAGATCATGATGCCGCGATCGGTCGCCGCGGCGATCGCCTTGAAGTGCGCGATCAGCCCGTCCTGGCCGGGGCGATTGTAGTAGGGGCAGACCGAGACGATGCCGGCGAAGCGATGCCGTTCCAGCCGCTTCAAGGCCCGGGTCACCTTGTGCGTGGCATTGCCGCCGACGCCCACGTAGACCGGCACCGTGCCGGCGCGCGCCACCGTGCGCTCGACAAGCTGGTCGATCTCGGCCTCGTCGAGCGCCGGCGATTCGCCCGTGGTGCCGAGCGGAAACAGGCCGTCGACGCCACAGGCCACGAAGTGGTCGACCAGACGCTCGTAGCTCGCATAGTCGACGGTGCCGTCCTTGAACGGCGTGATCAGCGGGGCCCACAGGCCCTTGGGCTTGGTTTGCATGTTGGCAGGATGCCTCTGTTCGATATATAAGAATAATGAATGTTTCTGATATGATCGTTCGGTATTTATTATGATTGATCTTCTGCGCACCTTCCTCTCGGTGGTCGATTCCGGTGGTGTCACCGCCGCGGCCGCGTCGCTCAACCGGAGCCAGGCAGCGGCCAGCCAGCAGATCAGGCGGCTCGAGGAAATCTTCGACAGCAAGCTGTTCGCGCGCCAGGGCCGCAGGCTCGTGCTGGCGCCGGCCGGTGAGCGGCTCGAGGCGCAGGCGCGCCGGCTGGTGGCGCAGAACGACGAGCTGCTGGCGGCGATGCGCGCGGCACCGTTCGAGGGCGAGGTCCGCTTCGGCGTGCCCTACGACATCGTCGGCAGCTTCGTGCCGTCCATTCTGCGCCGCTTCGCCAAGGCCCAGCCACGGGTGCAGGTCAGTCTGGTCTGCGAGGACTCGCGCATCGTGCTGAAGCAGCTGCGGTCCGGCGGCGTCGATCTCGCGCTGACCACCGAGACCGACTGCGGCCGCCATGGCGAGACCTTGCGCACCGATCGGCTCGTCTGGGTCGGTGCGCCGGGCGGCGACGCCTGGGCCAAGGATCCCCTGCCGGTGTCGCTGGGCGCGGCCTCGTGCACGTTCCGGCCGGTCGCGATCGAAGCGCTGGGCCGGGTCCGCCGCGACTGGCGCGCGGTCTGCGAAGTCAGTCGCATGGAGCCGGTCCATGCAGCGCTCGAGGCCGATCTCGCCGTTGCACCGCTGCTGCGCTCGTCGGTGCCGGAACATTTCGAGATCCTGGGCCGCGCCGCGCACCTGCCATCGCTGCCCGAGTTCCGCATAAATCTCTATGCGCCGCCGGGACTTGGGCCCGCTGCGCGCGATCTCGCCGAGCATGTGCGCGCAAGCTTTTCGGGGCGGCCGAAGTAGTTTCACGGCAAGGCACAAGTCATAGCGTCCGCAATGACAAGTCGTTGCGGACGCTATGACAATTGATACCAAACGCCCCCTCCCGCGATCAGCCGGCAGGAATTATCCTCGCTTCATGAAATTCATTCTCGGCTGGACCTTCAAGCTCGCCTTCATGGGCGTCCTCTATCTCGGCTTCAGCAGCGGCTTCCACGTGCAGCTGCCGGAGACGGTGATGGGCTACAAGGTTCCCGAATCGGCCCAGCAGTTCGTCGATCGCACGAGCAAGATCGCCGACTTCGGCCAGCAGACCCAGGTCGGCTTCAAGAACATCGCAGCCGGATTGAAATAGACATTCGAGGGGGCGTGAGCGGGCCCGGAGCGCAGTCCCAGGACTGCGGCTTCGGGCCCGCTTTTTTTGCGCCGCGGTATGCTATGGTTCCGCCCCGGGCCGGGAGCCCTCTGGGGATCATGAAGTTGAAGTCTGTCTGGTCTGTGATTGCGCTGGTGGCGCCGTGTCTGGGAGCGTGCCAGCTGCCGACGAATGTGGCGATCAAGCGCATCGATGCCCTGCGTCTGGAGCAGGACAACTGCCTCAAGGGCAATGTCGCGCAGTTCGACGACCCGTCGTCCGATGCCAAGCAGGTCGGCCGATACGTCGCCATGTCGTGCTCCGTCCAGACCGAGAAACTCGTCCAGTACGCCGTGCCCTACGCCACCCGCCAGGAATACGGGGCGTTCCAGAACGACGCCATGGTCCGGGCGACCGGCTACGTGCTCAGCTCGCGCGGTATTGCATCCTGATCTTTCCGGCTGAGGTGCCGGCGGCGCGGAAGCCCAGCCGCTCGTAGAGCGCGTGGGCGCGGTTGTTCGTCATCACCTCGAGCGTCAGCGCCTTGTCCTTGCGCTGGGCGCGCTCGATCATCCATTGCAGGAAGCGCGTGCCGAGCTTCTGGCCGCGCCGATCGGCTTCGAGATAGAGATGGCCGAGATGGACCTCGAAGCGCGTCTCGGAGACGTACAGCCATCCCGCGTCGGATTTGTCGACTACCAGGATCGACGCGCCTTCCTCGCCGAGCGCCTCCTCGACCATGCGGCGCTGGCCCGCCTCGTTCCAGCCAGTCGTCAAGGGCGCCATCGCCTCGCTGTAGATCGACCAGCAATAGGCAAAGTCGCCCGGGCGCACGCGGCGGAATTCAAAATCGGCCATGGCTTTCCGTGCCGTCAAACGAGGGGACTGTCAATCGGCGGTGCGTAGAGTGCGGCCTGTCATCCCGAGCGAAGCGAGGGATCCTTAACTGCGGCCATACAAGGATCCCTCGCTTCGCTCGGGATGACAATCCGGCACTTAAATGTCGGAAGTGTCTCCAAACGGGCCAGAAAGACGCTACAGCAGCGGCGCTTCCCAGGCGTTGTAGCCGTAGACCCAGTCGGTGTCGGTGACGCCCTTGCCCCAGATGTTCTGGCGTGACGTCAGCTGGACCTTGGCCGTGCGCTCCTGGCGGTTCTTCTCGTAGCGCCCGAGCGCGGCTGCGACGCCCGACCTGTCGACGCCCTCGAGGCAGCGCGCGAGTACTGCGCCATCCTCGATCGCCATCGCCGCACCTTGCGCCATGTAGGGCGTCATCGGATGGCAGGCGTCGCCCAGCAGAGCGACATTGCCGTCGACCCAGCGCTCGAGCGGCTCGCGGTCGACCAGCGGCCGCTTGTGCACGTCGGGCGCCGCCGCGACGATCTTCTGCACATCAGGATGAAATCCCGAGAAGGCCTCGCGCAACACCTTCGTGTCGCCGGTCGCCGACCAGGATTCGATCTCGAAGCCCGGCTCGGGCTGGCTGGTGACGAAATAGATCTCCGAACGGTCGGGCTTCACCGGATAGACCACGATGTGGCGGTCTTCGCCCCACCACTTGGTGCAGTTCTCGACCTCGAAGCCGCCGAGCAGGCGCGCCGGATAGACGGTGCGATAGGCGATGCGGCCGGTGAAGCTGGGCTCCGACTTGCCGAACAGGATGTCGCGCGCCGCCGAGTGGGTGCCGTCGGCGCCGATCGCGGCGTCGGCCTCGGCGACCTGGCCGTTGGCGAAGCGGAGGCGCACCTTGCCGTCAGCCTGCTGCTCGATGCCGTCGAGACGGTGGTCGAGTTTCACATGCTCGGTTGGCACGGCGCCCACGAGAGCGGCGTGCAGGTCGCCGCGATGGGCGAGCAGGTAGGGCGCGCCGTATTTTCCCTCGGCCGGCGAGCCGAACAGCATGTCGAACAGCACCTCGCCCGACTTCCAGTCGCGGTTGTTCCACGAGCGCGGATAAAAGGTGTCGGCGCGCAGCCGGTTCTCGAGGCCGAGGCCGCGCAGCACGTGCATGGCGTTGCAGCCGATCTGGATGCCCGCCCCCAGGCGCGTGAACTGCCGGGCCTGCTCGTAGACCGTGACATCGATACCGACCTTGCGGAGCGCCGCTGCCGCCGCCAGTCCGCCCATGCCGGCGCCGACGATCGCGATATGGAGTTTCTTCTCAGACATGGAGGCAACGATGCCACACGCTCACGGCGGCGGCAGCAGCTTCCTGGCCTGCATTTCCGCGAACGCCTTGCGAAACATCGTCTCGGTGTCGATCGTTTCGGTGAAGCCTGCCTGCATCAGCTTGATCGTCGACACCAGCGCCGGCGGTCCCGGCTCGCTGCGGCCATGGCCCATCGTGTAGTCGGCATACTCGAAGGAGAGGCCGACGAACTGGGCGAGGTTCCCGGACAGCAGCGCATGCTCCTCGGCGATCGCGGCCCACTCGGCCTCGCGCGGCCGGATCTCCCTGTCGAGCGAGAGCGGCACATGGGCGCCCGCGCTGAAGCCCAGCGCATCGGCGATGGCGGGCCAGACATTGGGCCAGGTGAAGACGTCGCCGTTGGTGACGTTGAAGATCTCGTTGCGCGCCTTGGCGGCTTCGCCCGACCAGGCGATGGCGCGCGCCAGCACGTCGGCGTCGATCGCCTGCGCCACCCGGCCGACGCCGGCCGGATAGTCCAGCGCCGTCTTGCCGGCGCGCTTCATCATCGCCGCATAGACGCCGAGCGCGGGGATCACGTTCATCGCGCTGCCGACCGAGCAGCCGACGATCAGCACCGGCCGCAGGATCGACCAGCTCCACGGTTTGCCGGCCTGGCGCTGGCGCAGGAAGCGCTCCTGGTTCCAGTAGAAATTGGGCTGCTCGTGCATTTCCGATCGGTTCTCGCGCGCCGGCACCGCGATCGGCCGCACATGTACGCCATAGGCTTTCGTGCCCTGCAGCAGGGCCACGTGCTTCAGCGCCGGCTGCTCGATCGAAGCGAACAGATTTTCCAGCATCGCCGCATTGGTGCGGATCTGCTCGTCTTCGCGCCAGCCCGCCACCAGTCCCGGCCGTTCGTAAAGTGCCGCGTAAACGAGATGCGTGGTGCCGGCGAACGCGGGCGCCAGGGCCACGCAGGCAGCGGGGTCGGTGAGGTCGAGCGCCAGCCAGCGCGCGCCATGCGTGTCGTCGGGCCGGCGCCGCGACAGCGCCACGGTCTCGCACCCGGGCTGCGCGCCGAAGTGCTTCATCGCCGCGGCGCCGACGAGGCCGGTCGCGCCGGCGATGACGACTTTCTTCCTCATGGCGAGAGCAGACTGTCATCCCGAGCGCAGCGAGGGATCCTTGCGCGACAGTGGTTAAGGATCCCTCGCTGCGCTCGGGATGACATTGGTCTTTGAACGACGGCAGTGCGCTTCAATCGGCAAGTCACTTGAGCCGGCGGGAATAGAACACGATCGCCGCGCCGGCCGCAGCGAGCAGCAGGCCCCACCAGATCCACGGCCGCTGGTCGATCATGAAGCTCGATTTGGGGTAGGGGAAATAACCGCTGCCCTGGCCGATCCAGACCAGGCCGATCACGATGGCGAGCACGCCAAGCACCAGCACGATGGTTTTCATGGCCGCCACCATAGCCTTTCCGGGCACTGGCCGCGCGAGCCGATTTATGCTTATATGTCAAAGCACTAGAGCGGGGATATTTGATGCTGAAGCGATTGCTGGCGGCCGGCGCGGCGCTGCTCATGCTGGGCGCCTGCGATGCGCCGCGCACGCTCGGGCAAACCGCGTCGGGCGGCAAGATCGTCGACTGCGCGGCTCCGCTCGGCAAGCGCGCCGGCCCCTGCTACGACAGCACCAACATCACGCGCCTGACCCGCGACGATACCCGCAACATCACGCCCCTGACCCGCGACGACATCCGCGATATCACGCGGCACACGCGCGACGACACGACCGACCGCAGCGTCTACTGCGTCGACGTGGCCGCGGTGATCGTGGCGCCGTCGTTCATGGTGTTCTTCGACTTCGACAAGTCGAACCTGACGCCACAGGCGACCGATACGATCGGCCGCGCCGCCGACGCCTACCGCGCCAAGGGCGGCGCCCGCGTCGTCGCCACCGGCCACACCGACACCGCCGGGCCCGACGGCTACAACATGGCGCTGTCGCTGCGCCGGGCCAACGCGGTCAAGGACCAGCTGGTGCACGACGGCGTCAGGGTCGAGGACATCTCCGTCGTCGGCCTGGGCGAGACTTCGCCGCTGGTTCCCACCGGCGACGGCGTGCGCGAGGCCCAGAACCGGCGCGTCGAGATCGTCATCCGCTAAGTCCTTCGATCTTAAGTGCAGACTGTCATCCCGAGCGAAGGCGAGGGATCCTTGTCTGCCCGCAGTTAAGGATCCCCCGCTGCGCTCGGGATGACAGCGGTTTCTGAAAAGCGGCAGTGCAAAAACGTCCGGAACGTCGGCGGGAGGGGCAACGTTAACCGGGCAGGATTCCCCCAGGAGGACCGCCCCCATGACGAAGATCGTGAAGCTTTCGCTGTTGCTTGGCCTCGCCGCCGCCCTCGGTGCGTGCGGTGAATCGGGCTACGGCCCGACCCACTCCTACAGCGCCCGCTATGGCACCAACGGCACCGTCGCCGATGCGACCGCGAACAACGGCAGCACGTCGACCAGCGTCGAGGCGCAGCGCCAGAAGATCCGCAACGCCGACGACTACTAGTCGACTAGTGGATTAGCCGACTAATCGGCTAATCCACCTTCGCGCCCGATTCCCTGATCACCGGCGCCAGCCGCTTCTCGTCCATGAGGCGGTAGGCGGCGGTGTCGGCCGGGCTCATCCAGAATGTGGTTGCCCCCTGCTGCTCGAAGGCGGCCTTCACCGGCGCGCTTTCGAGCGCCTGCCTGGTGAGGGCGGCGCATCGCTCGACCATCGCCGGCGGCAGGCCGGCCGGTCCGCAGATGCCGCCCCAGCTGGTGATCTCGAAGCCGGGCATGAATTCCTGCATGGTGGGAATGTCCGGCGCGGCGGGATGGCGCTTGGCCGAGGTGACGGCCAGTCCGCGCACCTTGCCTGAGCGCATCAGGCCGAGTGGCCCCGGAATATTGTCGAACATCATGTCGACCTGGCCCGCCAGCAAATCCTGGTAGGCCGGCGCGCTGCCGCGATAGGGCACGTGCAGGATGTTGAGCTTGCCCAGCTGCTTGAAGATCTCGCCGCTGAGATGCGGGCTGGTGCCCGAGCCCGAGGAGGCGAAGGAATACTTGCCGGGATTGTCGCGGCACAGCTGGATCAGTTCCGGCACCGTCCTGGCCGGGAGGTCGAGCCGCGTCATCAGCATGTTGGGCACCGACCACATCATGGCGATCGCAGTGAAGTCTTTCGCCACGTCGAACTGCAGCTTGGCGTAGAGCGTGGGCGCGATCGACTGCGAGGCAATGGTGTAGAGGCCGATCGTGTAGCCGTCCGGCGCCGACTTGGCGATCGCGTCGGTGCCGATATTGCCGCCCGAGCCCGCCTTGTTGTCGACGATGAACTGCTGGCCGGTGAGCTCGGAGAGCTGGTTGCAGACGATGCGGGAGAGCGTGTCGGTCGGGCCGCCCGGCGGAAAGACGTTGATGTATTTCACCGGCTTGGTCGGCCAGGCGTCGGCCGCGCGGACTCTGCCCGAGGCCATGAATGGGCCCGAGGCGAGGAACGGAGTCGAAAGCAGAAACGTCCGGCGGCGGAAGGAACCCATGGCGACGCTGTCTCCCTGTGCTTTTATCGCTGAAGCACAGGATAGCACAGAAGCTGCAATTAGAGTTGTGACGCGTTTGAAGAGCAAACTGTCATCCCGAGCGCAGCGAGGGATCCTTAAACAGCCGCAGTTAAAGATCCCTCGCTGCGCTCGGGATGACAGCGGCTTCTCAACGGCGAGATGGCCTCTAGCGCTTGCCGATGCCCATGCGCTTGTCCTTCTTCACGTCCTTGGGACCACCCTTCACGGCGTTGTCGGCGATCTGCTTGGTGGAGGTGTTCTTGGCCGCGGCCGGGGACACCGGTTTCGACGGGTGATGGGACTCGGGCTTGATTTTGATCATGGGATGCGAACGGGCGCTGCCCCTCCTTGTTCCGGCAGTCTATGCTTTCGCCGGAAGAATGACAGGAGGAAGCGTTGGAGTTTGGCCTCTTCCACGAGTTCCAGCAGGCGCCGGGCGCGGGTCCGGCCGTGGCCTTTGCGCAGTCCTTCGAGCAGGTCGATGCCGCGGAGCGCATGGGCCTCGACGCGATGTGGCTGGCCGAGCTGCACTTCAATCCCGAGCGCTCGGTACTGTCCTCGCCGATGATGCTGGCCGCCGCGATCGCGCAGCGCACAAAAAAGATGCGCATCGGCACCGCGGTGCAGGTGCTGCCGCTCTGCCATCCGCTGCGCCTTGCGGAGGAGGTCGCCACCGTCGATCACCTGAGCGGCGGCCGGCTGATCTTCGGCGTCGGCCGCTCGGGCTTCGCCCACACCTATGCGACCTACGGCGTCGACTACGGCGAGAGCCGCGAGCGCTTCGCCGAGGTGCTGGAGATCCTGAAGAAGGCCTTCACCGAGGAGCGCTTCTCCTACAAGGGCAAGTTCTACGCCTACGACAATGTGCGCCTGTCGCCCAGGCCGCTGACCCGTCCGTGGCCGGAGATCCGCGTCGCCGCCGCAAGCCCCGACACCTATGCCGGGATCGGCGCGATGGGCCATCCGATCTTCGTCGCCGCGCGCATCGGCGATCTCTCCGAGCTGGCGCCGCTGGTCCGCTCCTACCGCGCCGCCTGGCGCGACGCCGGCCATCCGGGGAAGGGCGAGGTTTTCCTGCGGGTGCCTGTCTATGTCGCCGCCACCGACGAGAAGGCGCGCGAGGAGCCGAAGGAGAGCATCCTCCACCTGCTGCACACGATCGGCAGCCGCCTCGAGGCCTCGGCCGCCGGTTCGGGCGCGCGCGAGATCGAGAACCGCGCCGCGCGCGGCGCCAAGATGCAGTCGATTGCCTACGAGGACGTGCTGCGCGAGCGCATGATCGTCGGCACGCCGGGCCGGGTCGTCGATCGCCTCAAGCAGCTCGAGGAAGAACTCGGTCTCGACGGCATCCTGGCCGAACTCAATCCCGGCAGCCTGGTGCCGCATGCCCGCGTGATGGAAGCGCTGCGGCTGCTCTGCGAAGAGGTCATGCCGAAGTTTCGCTGATCGCGTTCCGAAGAAGGACGGCGCTGCGCGCGGCCATGACCCTTCCGTCGGCGATTACGCCGACACCTCCCCATATGAATGGGCCGGATTACGACATTCGCTTTCCTCCCCCGTCAGCGGGGGAGGTGCCGCGTCTGCGTGGCGGAGGGGTCATGCCGAATTTTCGGCAGGAAACACTTCCGACACTCAAGTGCAGACTGTCATCCCGAGCGTAGCGAGGGATCCTTATCTGCTGTCGCGCAAGGATCCCTCGCTACGCTCGGGATGACAACGGTGTGTAGGGAGACAGCAAGAATCAAAGCCGCGCGCAGCGCAATCTTTTCTCCGGGCGCGCCTAGACCTGTCCCGCCGGCAGCAGGATCTCGAAGCGGGCGCCGCCTTCGGCGCGGTTGGCGGCGGAGATGCGCCCGCCCATTTCCTCGAGGATGCGCCGGCAGATGCGCAGGCCGAGGCCGGTGCCCTTGCCGCGCGGCTTGGTCGTCACGAAGGAATGGAAGAGCTGCGGCAGGATCTCGGCGGCGATGCCCGGTCCGGTATCCTCGACGGCGATGCGGACCCAGGTGATCTTGCCGTCGCTCACCGTATCGGTGGCGATCGCGACCGAACGGCCGCCGGCGTCGCGCGCATTGTTCACCAGGTTGACCAGCACCTGCTCGAGCCGGCCGACGTCGCCCACCACCGTGGGCAGCCGGTCGGCCAGCTGCTCGACCGTGCTCATGCCGGCCTCTCGCAGCCCATGGTCGGTGAGGTCGACGGCGCGGCGCACCGCCTCGTTGGGGTTGAACGGGCCCGGCGCCTCGGTGGCGGTGCCGCGCACATAGGCGCGCAGGTCGCCGACGATGCGGCTGGCCTGCTCGACCTGCTGGCCGATGCGCTCGAGTTTGCCGTCGACAAATTCCCGCGCCTCCGGACCGCCCGCCGCCAGCTCCTCGCGGGCCAGCGTGCACGACAGGTTGATGACCTGCAGCGGCTGGCTGATCTCGTGCGCCATGGTGCCGGCCATCTCGCCCACCGTGGCGAAGCGCTCGGCGTCGTACAGCGCCTGTTCGGCCATGCGGCGCTCGGTGTCGTCGACGCCCAGTAGCACGATGCCGCTCACCTGGCCCGCCGGATCGAGCACCGGCGTCGCCGTGATCGCGATCAACCGCTCGCGGCCGTCCGGATCGGCCAGCTTGATGGCGCGCCTGGTGCGCCTCGTGCGCGTCGGATCGATCGGCACGTCGATCAGCGCGCGCAGCGGCCGCCCGACCGCGTCGACCTCGGCGATGCCGGTCAGCGCGGTGAAGCCCGAATTGACCATGGTGACGTCGAGGTTGCGGTCGACCAGCACGATCAGCGCGCCGCCCGAGCCGACGACAGAGCGCAGCCGCGTCATCTCCTGTTCGAGCCGGGCCTCGAGCTGCACCCTCTCCTCGACGTCGCGGATCAGGCCGGTGCTGACCAGCCTTCCTTGCACGTCGATGCGCCGGCGCGCCCGGACCTCGACGTGGCGGCTCTTGCCGCCGGCGCCGATCATGCTGAAGCGCGCCGAGGTGCCGGGATCGTCGGGCTTGAAGGGGCGCGTCGTCGTGGTGCGCACCTGCTCCCGGGACTCGGGCGCGATAAAGTCGAGGAAGTGGCTGCCCACCATCTTCTCCGGCGGCACGCCGAAGAAATCAGTGCCGGCGGCGCTGACGAAAGTGAAGCGGCCGGTCCCGACGTCGAGCCGGTAGGCCACGTCGGCCAGCAAATCGATCAGCGACTGGTACTCGGCGCGCGCCTGCTCGAGCGCCTGCTCGTGCTGCTTGATGTCGGTGACGTCGATGCGCAGGCCGACGGTCATGCCGCTCGCCGTGCCCTTCTCGGACCATTCGTACCAGCGGCCGTCGGCGGACTGGCGCTGTCGCTCGGAGGACTTGCGGCGGAAGCGCTCGATCCACTCCCCGACCGGCTGGGGGCCCATGCCCGATGCCTCGATGCGCCGCGCGGTGTCGTGCGCCAGCATCTCGTAGGTCTTGCCGACCGCGCCCGGCTCGGCGAGCGCGGGTGTCAGCTGCCGGGCCATCGAGTTGAACATCTTGAGGCGCTCGTCGGCGTCGTAGACCGCGACGCCGGCGGGCAGCGCCTCGATCACCTCGTCGAGCAGGTCGCGCGCGGCGCCGGCTTCGCCGGCCGCCGCCATCGCCCGCCGCCATTGCGCGTGGTAGTCCATCGAGGCGCGGCCGACCAGCAGGATCAGCACCAGCCCGGCGCAGACGAATCCGATCGTGCTGAGCGTCAGCACCACCAGAGCCATCGTGTAGTCGTCGACCAGCTGGCCGATCGTGGCGTCTGTCGAGCGCGTGGTCGTGAGGCTGAGCTCGCTGATGTCGTCGCGCAGCGACAGCAGCTCGCGCAAGGTGCCGGGATCGAGCGGCCGCTGCTGGCGGTCGACCGCCGCCACCGCCAGGCCGACCCGGCTCTCGAAGGCGGGCTGGGTGGCGCAGGTCGAGGACAGCATGGTCTGCGGCGGCACCTCGAAGTCGCGGCACAGGGTGGAGAGCGAGACCACGAAGTCGCGCCACGGCTCGCCGCCGACCTGCAAATCCGCGCCGACCGGCCGGTTGGCGCCCGACCGGGCCAGCAGGTCGCGCATCAGGAGACGACTCGCATTGTCGAGCGCCAGCACCTCGCGCGCGCGGCGGCGCTGCGGATCGACGTCGGAGCGATGCAGCGACAGGCCGATGTCGATGAAGGCGGCGAGGCAGCAGGCCAGCCCGACGGCGCCGGCGGCGGTCGCCCACAGCACGCCGCGCGTGCCCAGCGCCAGCCGCGCCTGGGCGGAGAAGGAGCGCAACAGGTCGCCGAAGCGCGGGCCCCGCGCCCCGGAAGCGACAGCGAATTCGCTGGATGCCATGATCGTCTTCCCTAAACAGTCATCCTGGGCGCAGCTTACCTGTCATCCCGAGTCGCGCGGAGTAATCTCCGCGCTTTAGCGCAGCGAAGTCGAGGGACCTTTGGATTGGAGTCACTTCCGACACTTCAAGTGCAGACTGTCATCCCGAACGAAGTGAGGGATCCTTAACTGCGGCCATGCAAGGATCCCTCACTTCGTTCGGGATGACAGCAGTCTGAACGACGGCGGTGCATCTCCATTCCAGTCGGAAAGCCCCTACCGCCGGCTGCCCAGCCCGCCCGCGAGCCAGCCCTTCTGCTGCGGGGCGTCGGCGCCGCCGCGGCTCTTCTCGACCAGCTTCACCACCGCCTGGCGCAGCGGCCCGAGCGGCACCGGCTTGTTCACGAACACGGTGATGCCGAGCGCCTCGAGCGTGTTCTCCGACAGGCCGTCGATGCGGCCGGACATCATCAGGATGGCGGTGCTGGGCAACAGCGCCCGCAGGGTCTCGGCCAAAGTGACGCCGGTCATGTCAGGCAGGTTGAAGTCGAGCAGCACGACCCGGGGCTCGTGCAGCCGGGCCTGGTCGCGCGCCTGGGCGCCGGTATAGGCCTTCTCGACCGTGAGGTTCGAACGGCGCAGGAAGTCGGCCATCTCGTCGCATTGCAGGACATTGTCCTCGACGATGAGGACGTCGCAACGGGCACCTGCAGCCATGAGCTTGCTCTCCTCGGGAGAAATAGGGATGCGCCAGCAGCTGCATCATACGCCAAAGACCCGCCATCCGAAATCGGCCGCAGCGGCCGGGAAGCGCAGATCTGTCGATGCCATTGGTACATTTTAGCGCTTGGCACGATCCATTGCCGGCACCGCTCACCGCATCGCCGGTGTTGAAATAGGCCGTTCGATCGTGCCCAATCCGGCCGTTCACGGGATTAGACAAGGCAAACGGGAGGTCCGGCCATGCGACAGAACAAGATCAAGGAGATGTGGCGCGCGAAGAAGTGCGTGACCCTGGGCTGGCTCTCGCTGTCACACGGTCTCTCCGCCGAAGTCATGGCACGGCAGGGCTTCGACGCCCTGTGCGTCGATCTCCAGCACGGCACGGCCGAGATGAAGGACGTGGCGCCGATGCTGCAGGCGATCTCGCAGACCGACACCGTCCCGGTCGTGCGCGTCGCCTGGAACGAGCCGGCGGCGATCATGAAGGCGCTCGACCTCGGCGCCTACGCCATCATCGTGCCGCTGGTGAACAACGCCAAGGAGGCGGCACAGGCTGTCGCCGCCTGCCGCTATCCGCCGGTCGGCATGCGCTCCAACGGGCCGGTGCGCGCCGTGCACTATGGCGGCGCCGACTACGTGGCCAATGCCAACAACGAGATCGTCGTCATGGCCATGATCGAGACCAAGGAAGGCATCGCCAACCTCGATGCGATCTGCGCCACGCCCGGCCTCGACGCCGTCTACATCGGGCCGGCCGACCTGTCGTTCGCGCTGGGCATGCCGCCGCGCGCCGACAATCCCGATCCGCTCCACATGGCGACCTGCGACAAGATCCTGGCGGCGGCGCACAAGGCCGGCATCAAGTGCGTCATGCACTGCGCGAGTGCGGCGTTCGCGGCCGGCGCGGTGAAGCGCGGCTTCGACATGGTGATGCTGACGGGCGATCTCGCCTGCATGATCGCGGGCGCGCGCCTGCAGCTCGACGAGCTCAAGAAGAAGACGGCGGCCTGAGGCGGGCGGCCGCTCTAATCCAGCGCCTTCCGGAGTGCGGCCGCTGTTTTGGCGAAGGCATTGGCGTAGGGGATCGGCTTGTAGCCCTCACCGCCCAGCACGAAGCCGTGCGGCACGTTGGGATAGGTCGTGAGCTCGAACGGCGCGCCCGCCGCCTGGGCGGCCCGGCCGAGTTCGCGTGCCTTGTCGACCCGGCAGCAGCGGTTGATGTCTTCCTCGCCTGCGAACATCACCGTCGGCACGCGCACCTGACGTGCCCAGGCAGGCACGTCCTTCATCGTCGTCGTCACCGGATACCAGACGGCCACGACGGCGACCTCGTCGCTCCACGCCGTACCATGGGCCAGCACGTAGCCGCCGCCCAGCGAGAAGCCCACCAGCCCGACCTTGCCCGGCAGCGCGTGCGGCATCTGCCGCGCCGCCGCGATCGCCTCGCGCAGCTTCTGCTCCGGCGCGGCGGCCCAGCCGTTCGCCTCAACCAGCACCGCGTCATAGCCCAGCTTCGCGATCTCGCCGGCGACCTGCCGGTAGTTCAAGGCGCCGCTTGCGCCCGCCGCCACGACCACGACGCGGCCCTTGCCGGACGGCGGCGGAAATTCCTGCTGCGCGGCGGCCGCGTGCGGGAAGACGAGGAAGGCGGTGATGGCGGCGGCGAGGGAGAGGAGCGTGGGTTTCATCGAAGCATAGTACAGATTTGCAACTGAGCGACGATCCTGAACGCTATGCCGCAGAAGTCGTGGCAACATACGTAACGATCTCGTCGGACAAATCCCCACTCCGGCGGCTGACGCTGAGACAAATGTGATAAGCGCATCTTGGCTTGACAAACATGGCAATAATCGCAATACTGACGCAATGACGCTGCCTCTGCTAACTGGGCGGGACTAATCCGTTGCGTTGCTCTGGATGACGCTATTTTTATATCTCCGTCAGTGCGTTCACCGACTTTGCCTGTCCTGCACGTGTGTGCACCGGACGACTTGCGAGGAAGCGGCTGGATGACTGCTGGGAGGCGTTATCCGGTATTCCTCGCGAGCGTGCTTTTTTTTGGAGAAGGAGGCTCTCGTTAAATTCCCGTTTGTTTAATGGGAGCGTCGTTCCTCATGACTTTCATGAGGCTCATGAGGAATCACCTCGAATGTCGCAGCGTCAACGTTTCAGGCGATTCCTCTGGGGTCGCGTTTTTTCGCTCACTCGCCGAGGAAGTTTTTCACCGCGGCCACCGCTTCTGCGAGCCCCGTGCGTTCGATGCTGACACCGGTCGGGAACGCCCCGAGCAGGCGGCTGGGCAGGCGGGAGTCGAGCATCACGAACACGCCGCGGTCGTCGGCGCGGCGGATCAGGCGGCCGTAGGCTTGCTTCAATCGCAACCGCGCCAGCATGTCGTCGTAGGCGTTGGCGCTGCCGGCGCCGCCCGACGTCATCTTGTCCTTCCAATGCGCCTTGCGCGCGCGGTGGAGGATGTCGGGACGCGGCCACGGCACGCGGTCGAACACGATCAGGCGCAAGGATCGGCCGGGCACGTCGACGCCATCGCGCACCGCGTCGGTACCGAGGAGGCAGGAATGCTCTTCCGCGCGGAAGATGTCGACCAGCGTCGCGGCGTCCATGCCGCCGACATGCTGGGCGTAGAGCGGCAGGTTGGCTTCCTCCATCGCGGGCGCAATGCGCTGGTGCACGGCGCGCAGCCGGCCGATGGCGGTGAACAGGCCCAGCGCGCCGCCGCCGCTCGCGAGAAAAAGTTCGCGGTAGGCCGACGCCACCTGGTCGCTGTCGTCGCGTTTCACGTCCTTGACGACGATCACGCGGGTGTTGGCGACATAGTCGAAAGGCGAGGCCATGGCAGCGCGCACCGCCGGCGCCTGCAGGTGCCGCGTGCCGGTGCGCGCCTCGGCCGACAGCCAGTCGCCCAACGCACCCGGCAACTCGTCGTTGGCCGGTGCAGGGCCGAGATTGTCGCGCAGCGTGGCGGAGGTGATGACGGCGCCGTGCGACGGCTTGATCACCGAGTTCACGAACGGCTCGGTGGGGTCGAGATAGTGCCGGTACATGCCGACATCGGTCTCGCGGCTCTGGCTGCGCTCGATCGCGAACCAGTCGACATAGGCGGGGTCGGCCTCGTTGTGCAGGCCGCGCAGCATGGCGCGCCACGCCTCCAGGGTCACCTCGCAGCGGTTGGTGAGCGAGCGCGCAACGCCTTCGATGCGGCCGCGCTGTCCGGTATCGAGCGTATCGGCCTCGCTCTCGATCTTGGTCTTGAGCGACTGCCTGAGGCGCCGCACGGGGACCAGCATCTTCTCGAACAGCTCGGCGAGTTGATCAGCGGCTTCGATCAGCCCCGGATTGAGCGGACGCACGTCGCACTCCTGGCCGAAGCCCTGGTCCTCGCCCGCCGCGCGCGCGCGCACCTGCACGCGCACCAGCGCCAGGAACTCCTCGGCCGGGCCCAGCACCGTGCCGTCGGCCAGTCTCGTCTGCCAGTTGGTCGAAGGCAGGCGCTGCGCGAGGTCGAGCAGGCGGCGCAGCGCATTCTGCGCCTCGACGTCCTCGCCCAGCAGATCGACGATGCGCTTCTCCAGGCCGCGCGCGCGGCTGCCGCGCCGTCCTTCGGCGCCCAGCAGCCAGCGCCTGAGGTCCGAGCATTCGACGCCGCTCAGATGCGCACCGAAGGCGCTGTCGGCGGCATCGAACAGGTGATGGCCCTCGTCGAACACGTAGCGCAGCGGGCGCGTCGCATCGTCGAGACCGCCCATCGCCGCCTGCACCATCACAAGGGCATGGTTGGCGATCACGATGTCGGCGGTGCGGGCGCGGCGGATCGTGCGCTCGACGAAGCATTTGCGATAATGCTCGCAGGCCGAATAGATGCACTCGCCGCGCCGGTCGGCCAGGCGCTGCAGGCGAAAGCGGCCGATCAGGTCGAGCAGCCACGCCGGCAGGTCGCCGCCCAGCATGTCGCCGTCGCGGGTTGCCAAGGCCCATCGGGCAAGAAGACCGAGTCCGACGGCGTTCTCGGGCGCCAGACCGGTGCGGCCGACCGCCTCCTGGAAGTTCAGCAGGCAGAGATAGTTCTCGCGGCCCTTGCGGATCACGACGCGGCGCCGCTTCTCGGCGCTGTCGCGGTGCAGCCGGTCGAGCTCGTTGTCGATCTGGCGCTGCAGGTTGCGGGTGTAGGTGGCGATCCAGACCGGCGCGCCGTTCTTCTCTGCCCACAGGCTGGCCGGCGCCACATAGCCCAGGGTCTTGCCGACGCCGGTGCCGGCCTCGACCAGCACGACGTGGGGCTGGTCCTCGACGAGGCGCGGCGCGAAGGCCTCGGAGGCGGCCGAGGCATAGTCGCTCTGGGTCGGCCGCGCCTCGGCCATGTTGGGACCGGCGGAAACCATCTGCGCGAGACGCAGGCGCGCCTCGCGTGGCTCGACGGGTTCGCTGCCGGGCGGCGTGGCGGGTGGCGGCTCTTCCCAGGGCGCGAGGCTCTTCCATATGTCGAGTCCGGCGCCCGCGCGCGGCTTCCTTGCGGCGGGCGCGATCTCGAGCGCGGCAATCACGGTGTCGCCCCACGCCCAGTCGCCGCGCGCCATGGTGAGCGCGATGTCCTTCATCTCGGGTGAAGCGAGTGCTGCCATGTCCTCGAGAGAGTCGATCAGCGCATGGGCGATGGCGGGCAGGGCGGTGAGTTCGTCGTCGCACGCAACGCCCACGGCGGCCGCTAGGCCGCGCACCGTGGGCAGGCAGAAGGTGGCCGGATGAACGAAGGCGTAGAGCTCGAGCAGGTCGCGCGCCGGCAGGTTGTCGAGGCCGAGCCTGGCCGCGACGGCTGGCGCATGCACGACCAGCGGCAGGGTGCGCGCCGAGCGCAGCGCCGCCTCGGGGGCCGCGATCTGCTCGACCGTGCCGTCCGCCGACAGCCAGCGGGCGCCGCGCGCGGTGGCGACGAGGGCTGGCCAGGGAGCGGGCGAGGAAAGGGCGTCCATGTTTCGCAGTGGTGTACCACACCGCAAATCTTCGATGCAGAGAACGTCGGTTGCATTTACACTCCGAGCCATGAGCGCGTCGCCGATGGTACCCAGCAACTGGCAACCGAGCCCCGGATACCAGCCGCCCGATCGCACGCCGAGGCTCGCCTTCATCGACTATATCTTCGGCACCGCCATGTTCTCCGACCGCTCCGGCCGTCCGCGCCGCTTCGGCTCGCGCACGGCCCACTCCAACACCGCCCAGCCCAACACCGGACTGGGACAGCAGCTCTTCCCCTTCGCCTGGAGGGAGTGAGTTTGCGCACGCCGGGCCGGCGACGCGTCCTGCTGGGCGCGGCCGGACTTGTGGTCGGCACGCGCTCCGCCCGAGCCGACGACGAGGTCGACGTCGCGATCCTGGGCGCCGGGCTCGCCGGACTGACCGCGGGGCGGGCGTTGGTCGCCGACAGGAAGAAGGTGCTGGTGCTCGAGGCGCGCGACCGCATCGGCGGCCGCGCGCTCACCGATACCAGCCTGGGCTTCGCAGTCGACCTTGGAGCGGCGTGGCTGAAGCCGGGTCCCCTGGTCAAGGAGCTCGGCGCCAAGCTGTTGCCCGGACCCGAGGTCGGTGCGATCGCGCTGAGCGGCAAGCCGCTCAACGCCGAGCAAACCGCGGACTATGCCAAGACCGCCGACAAGATGGCGGCGCTGGCCAAGGAGATCACCACCAGGTTTCCCGGCGCCGATCCCGCGCAGGTCCTCCATCCGGTGACGCCCGCCGATCAGCTTGCCTTCTTCCGCCTCACCAACAAGCCGCCGTTCGCGATTGCCCAGCCGCTCGACGGCGGCATCGGCGCGGCGGTGGCGCGCCTTGGCGCCAAGGTGCCGGTGAAGTTCGGCACACGGGTGCTGCGCACCGATTCGACGGGCCGGCGCGTCGAGGTGATCACCACCACGGGCACGGTGCAGGCGCGCGCGGTGATCGTGGCGCTTCCCACGAGCCTGCTGGGCGGCGGCCACATAGGCTTCGCACCGCCGCTGTCGCCCGCCAAGCGCGCGGCGCTGGCGGCCAGTCCCATGGCCGCGTGCCTGCGCATCGCCGTGTCCTTCCAGCCCGGCCAGCCCAAGGCGCCGGCCGATGCCTGGCTGACGGGACTCACCAAGGCGGGCCTGCCGTTCGACGCCTTCGTTCGGCCGCAGAATCGCGACCTCGCGATCCTGGTCCTCGAAGCCTTTGCCGCGCGCCAGATAGAAGAACAGGGCGCCAGCGCGTCGGCGGCCTTTGCACTTACGACCCTGGCCGAGCTCTACGGCAGCGACGTGCGCGCGGCGTTCAAGGGTGCGGTCGCCTCGCACTGGGGGCACGATCCGTTTGCGCTGGGAGCGTGGTGCGCCGCATCGAAAGCAGCGGCAGCGACCCTGGCCCTGCCGCACAACGATCGGGTCTTCTTCGCAGGCGAAGCGACAGCGGACAATGCCGGCACGCTCGAAGCCGCCTGGGCCTCGGGCCTCAGGGCTGCGGGCGAAGCGAAAGCCCTGCTGCGATGAGCAGCGCAGCGGCGGCGGCGAGCGATGGCACGGCGAGACTGCCGGTGAGGTCGTAGACATGGCCCGCGAAGCTGGGGCCCAGGATCTGGCCGAGGCTGAACGAGGCGGTCATCAGCGCGATGCGGCCCCTGGGATCCGAGGGCGGATCGCCGCCGCCTTCGCGTGCGGCGACAAGGCCGAGCGCCGTGAGGCCCATGAAGGTGCCCCCGACGAACACGGCGGTGAGGATCACGGTCGCGGGCGACAGGAAGAGCGCGCTGGCGGCCACGCCGACGGCCTCGACGACGGCGGCGACCGCGAAGGTGCGCAGGATCGTCGACTGGCGCGCGAGCCAGGTCCAGAACGCCACCGACGGCGCGGCGCTCAAGCCAAACAGAATGAAGATCCAGGGTTCGAGCCCCGCGATCTCCTTCGAGCCGCGCACCATCGCCACGATGAAGGTCGCGGTGATGATGTAGCCGAAGCCGAACAGGCCGTATGCCGCGAGCAGGAACCAGAAGCCGGTCGAAAGTCTGGCTTTCGGTCCCGGGGGCGGTGCGCTGCCGGGATGGTCGGGCGGGACCAGAAGCACGACAGCGAGGCTGGCTGCGAGCGCGAGGCCGGAGCTCGCAAACCACATCGTGCGCCAGTCAGTCAGGCAGGCAACGAGCGCCGAGGCTGCGGCGATGCCAATGCCGACGCCCGCGAAGTGGACGGCCGAATATCCGCCCTTCCCGCTGGCGGACAGGCGGTTCAGCACCAATGCCGACGAGAAGACGAGGGCGAAGGCGCTGGCGAGGCCTGCGACCGCGCGCAGCACGAGGAACGCCGCCATGTCGGTGGCGAGGCCCATCGCGGCGAGGCAGGCGACGTTGGCCGCCATAGCGATTATCAGCCACAGGCGGTGGCTGCCCGGCAGCCTCACCGCCGCCAGCAGGGCGCCGGCGAGATAGCCGATGAAGTTGGCCGAGGCGATCAGGCCCGCCTGGCTCTTGCTGAGATGCAGTGCCTCGACCATCGGCGGCAGGATCGGCGTGTAGACGAAGCGGCCGATGCCGACGGCCGACGCCATCGCCAGCAGGCCGCCGATTGCCAAGGTGAGGGGCGTTTTGTTCATGGTGGGCGCGCACTCTGGTCCGGTGGCAATCGCTCGGCAAATGACTTAGTTTCAGGTCATCCATGACGAATATTGACCGCACCATTGCCGAAGCCGCGCGCGCGTGGCCGTTTGAAGAAGCCCGCAAGCTGGTCGCCCGTATCGGCGCCAAAGCGCCGGCGAAGGGCTATGTGCTGTTCGAGACCGGCTACGGCCCTTCGGGTTTGCCGCATATCGGCACCTTCGGCGAGGTCGTGCGCACGACCATGGTGCGCCAGGCGTTCCAGCGGCTGAGCGACGTGCCGACGCGGCTGTTCTGCTTCTCCGACGACATGGACGGGCTGCGCAAGGTGCCCGACAACGTGCCGAACAAGGAGATGCTGGCGGCCCATCTCGGCAAGCCGCTCACGTCGGTGCCCGATCCGTTCAGTAACGAATACACCTCGTTCGGTGCGGCCAACAACGCGCGCCTTCGGGCATTCCTCGATTCGTTCGGCTTCGAGTACGAGTTCCAGTCGGCGACCGAGTACTACAAAGGCGGCAAGTTCGACTCGATGCTGCTCGCGATGCTCAGTCACTACGACGAGGTGCAGGCAATCATGCTGCCGACCCTGGGCGAGGAGCGGCGCGCGACCTACTCGATCTTCCTGCCGATCTCGCCCAAGACCGGCCGCGTGCTACAGGTGCCGCTGCTCAAGGTCGATGACGCCGCCGGCACCATCGCCTATCGCGACGAGGACGGCTCGACCGTCGAGACGCCGGTCACCGGCGGCAACGTCAAGCTGCAGTGGAAGGCCGACTGGGCCGGCCGCTGGTTCGCGCTCGATGTCGACTACGAGATGTACGGCAAGGATCTCATCCCCTCGGCCGAGCTCAGCGCGAAGATCGTGAAGGTCCTGGGCGCCCGTCCGCCGGAGGGCTTCAACTACGAGCTGTTCCTCGATCACGAGGGCCGCAAGATCTCGAAGTCCAAGGGCAACGGCCTGTCGGTCGAGGAGTGGTTGCGCTACGCGAGCCCTGAATCGCTGTCGCTTTACATGCACCAGGCGCCGCGGCGCGCCAAGCGCCTCCACTTCGACGTGATCCCGCGCGCCGTCGACGACTATCTCGCGCTGGTCGAGAAGCTGCCGGCGGAGGAGCCGGCCAAGTCGGTGGAGAATCCCGCCTGGCACATCCACAACGGCAGCGCGCCTGCCAACAACACCGGCGGTGTCAGCTTCGCCATGCTGCTCAACCTCGCGGGCGTGGCGAACACCGAGGACAAGGACGTGCTGTGGCAGTACCTGAACCGCTACGTGCCGGGCGCGACGCCGCAGTCGGCGCCCTACCTCGATCGCCTGCTGGCGGGCGCGGTGGCCTACTACCAGGACTTCGTGAAGAGCACGAAGAAGTTCCGCCTGCCCACTGACCAGGAACGCGCCGCGCTGCAGGATCTCGCCGCCGTCCTGCGCACGATCCCGGAGAGCGAGAGCGCGGAGTTCATCCAGAACGAGGTCTACGAGGCGGGCAAGCGCCACTTCGCCAAGGAAGAGCTGCGCCAGTGGTTCAAGACCCTCTATGAGGTGCTGCTGGGCAGCGAGCAGGGGCCGCGCATGGGGGCCTTCATCAAGCTCTATGGCCGCGACAACGTGGTGCGGCTGATCGAACGCGCGCTGGCCGGGGAAGATCTCGGGAAAGCCGCATGATGAGGGGCGAGTGAGCGACGATCCGCTCAGTCCGGAAATCGCCGCCGGCACGCGGGTGTTCGAGGTCCCGCTGGTCCGCGCGACGCGGCAGTCGCTGAAGGGCTTCGGCGAGATCGTGCGCGATGCCAGGACGCACAAGATCGAGATCGCGACCTGGCCGGCGCCGGGCTGGCGCAAGCTCGACCCGGGCACCGGCAACGAGGCGGGCACCACCGAAGGCACCTTCTCCTGCGACTGGGAGGGCAACGAGCTGATCGGCCGCAACGAAGCGGTCGGCGGCCGCTACGTGCTGGGCTTCCGCGATCCGCCCGACATGGTGGGCCAGGGCGCGCCGCCGACGCCGGGCCGCGTGCTGCTGTGGCATTGCAACTATCATCCCGACGGCGGTCAGCTGTTCTGGCCGCTCGACGGCAAGCCGTTCGTCGTGCCGGTCGCGCCGCCCGGCGACGACGTGAAGCCCGAGGATTTCGTGGCCTTCTGGTCAGACGGCGCGCACGGGATCTACATCCGCCCCTCCGTCTGGCACGAGGGACCGTTCCCGGTGGAACAGTCTGGCCGCTATTTCGACAAGCAGGGCAAGGTGCACGCGCGCATCAGCTGCGATATCGCGCGCGAGTTCGGTGTCCTGCTGGGCGTGCCGCTGCCGGTCGCGGTCTAGGCCAATGGCAGTTGGCGGCATCGGCGCGGCGCTGCCGCGGCTCGAGGATGCAAGGCTGCTGCGGGGCCGGGGCCGCTACAGCGACGACTTCATCCATGAAGGCCAGGCCCGCGGCTTCGTGCTGCGCTCGCCCCATCCGCATGCACGCATCGTCTCGATCGACAGCGACGCGGCGCGCGCAATGCCGGGAGTGCTGCTGATCCTGACCGGCGCCGACGTCGCGGCCGAGGGGCTGAAGCCGATCCCGCATATTCCGCAGGCCCAGAGCCCGCCAGACATCAGGCTCGACAATCTCGACGGCTCGCCGCACCTCGTCGAGCAGCCGCCGATCCTGGCGATCGACACGGTGCGCTTCGTGGGCGAGGCGGTGGCCTTTGTCGTGGCCGAGACGGTGGCGCTTGCCAGGGACGCGGCCGAGGCGATCACGGTCGTCTACGAAACCCTGCTCCCGATCGGCGATATCGCCGTCGATGCGCGGGTCGGCAATCCGGCGGCGACCCGCGCGGGCTTCGCCGGGGCCCATCATGTCGTGCGGCTCGAGACCGCGATCCAGCGCATCGCCGGCGTGCCGATGGAGCCGCGCGCCGCGCTCGGCCACTACGATGCCGCGACCGGGCGCTACACGGTCCATGCCGGTGGCGGCGCGATCGTGCGGCCAAAGAAGGAGATCGCGATCATCCTCGGCATCGCGCCCGAGCAGGTGCGGGTGATCGCCCTGGATGTCGGCGGCAATTTCGGCACCCGCAATTCCTTCTATCCCGAGTTCGCGCTGGTGGCGTGGGCGTCGAAGAAGACCGGGCGCCCGGTGAAATGGACGTGCGAGCGCGGCGAGGCCTTCGCCAGCGACTATGCCGCGCGCGACTTCCGCATCGAATCGGAGCTGGCGCTGGCGGCCGACGGCAGGTTCGTCGGCCTGCATGCGACCAGCACCAGCGATCTCGGCGCCTACACCGCCTCCTTCGTGCCGCTGACCAAGGGCACGCAGCTGATGACCAGCCTGTACGAGATGCCGGCGGTGGCCCGTGCGCGCGCCGTGCTCAGCAACACCGCCAGCACCGCGCCCTATCGCAGCGCCGGCCGGCCGGAGACCATGTTCGTGATCGAGCGGCTGATCGACATGGCCGCACGGGCGCACGGCTTCGACCGGGTCGAGTTGCGCCGCCAGAACCTGATCGCCAGGACGCCGCACCGCAACGCCTTCGGCGTCACCTACGACAGCGGCGACTATCTCGGCACCTTCGAGGCGATCCTGAAGCTCGCCGACTGGCAGGGCTACGATGCGCGCCGCGAAGGCGTCGCGGGCGCGCGGCCTGCATCGCGGGCTGGGCCTGGGCGGCTACGTCGAGTCGCAGAGCGGCGCGCCGCACGAGCGCGCCGAAGTGACGGTGCGGCCCGACAGCACGGTCGAGATCGTGATCGGCACGCTCTCGGCGGGCCAGGGCCACGCCACCAGCTTCGCGCAGCTCGCCGCCGAATGGCTGGGCGTGCCGGTGGCCAGCGTGCGCATCGACACCAGCGATACCGACCGCCTCAGCATCGGCGGCGGCTCGCACTCGGGCCGGTCGATGCGCCAGGCCGGCACCACGATCCACAAGGCCTCGCAGGGCATCATTGCCAAGGGCCTCGCCCTCGCGGCGCAGGCATCTCGAGGCGAGCGAGGCCGACATCGACTTCGCCGACGGCCGCTTCGCGGTGAAGGGCACCGACCGCAAGGTGAGCCTGTTCGAGCTTGCCGCCCGGCACGGCGCGATCGCCGACGCGGGCGATGTCGACAGCCGGGTCGGCTCCTATCCCTACGGCTGGCATGTCTGCGAGGTCGAGATCGACGTCGAGACCGGCACCGTGCGCATCGACCGTTACACGACGATCGACGACGTGGGCCGCGCGGTCAATCCGCTGATCCTGCACGGCCAGACCCACGGCGGCATCGTCCAGGGCGCGGGGCAGGCGCTGATGGAGCGCCACCTCTACGAGGATGGCCAGCTCGTGTCGGGTTCGTTCATGGATTACGCCATGCCGCACGCCCACGACTTCCCGATGTTCGTGACGGCGCTCAGCGAAGTGCCGTCGACCAACCATCCGCTGGGCTTCCGCGGCGGCGGCGAGGGCGGCATCACCCCGGCGCTGGGCGTGATCATCAATGCGGTGGTCGATGGGCTGGCCGAGTTCGGCGTGACCCACATCGACATGCCGGCTAGTCCGGAGCGGGTGTGGAAGGCCGTTCAGGCGGCGCGGACGGCGCCGAGATAGGCCATGACCAGGCGCACCAACTCGTTCTCGAAGGCGGGACTCCGGAAGAAGGGCTGCTCCTCCAGCACCGCGGCGCGGACCGCTCCCATCAGCGCGCGCGACAGCACGAAGATCTGTTCGGGCTGAGGCGGGCGAGGCCACGATGCTGCTCGGCGCCCGACTGGGTGATGAATGCCGCGATCGGCGCCAGCATCTCGACGCTCATGCCCTCCGCCAGCACCGCCTGGATCACGGCCTTGCGGGCGCGCTGCCGGCCGCCGAAGGCATTGACCATCGCGCGCACCATGGCGCCACGCGGCCCTCGATGCTGGCTTCCGCCTCGCCGCGCAGCGCCTTGGCCACCCCGGCCAAAGTCGTGCTCATCTCGCGCTCGGCCAGCGCGCGCAGCACGGCGTTCTTGTCGCCGAAATATTGATAGAGCGTGCCGATGCTGACGCCTGCCCGCTCCGCCACGGCGTTGGTGGTGAAGCCCGCCGATCCACCCGCCTCCAGAACCTGAGTTGCCCCCTCCAGAATCGCCGCGACCGTCTCGGCCGCACGCGCTTGGTGGGGAATTCGCCGTTTATTTTCAACGGGTTGTCTTGTCCTGACCACGCCAGATTTGCTCCTCCAAAGGCGAGTATTAAACCTGAGGGATACTCATATATTGAACTGCATCGAACGCCAAGGAGCAGTGCGATGGAAACTCTCGGCACTCTTTACAAGGTCCTGTTGCCGCTGGTGCTGGGCGCCGCGTTGATCGAGGGAATCTGGATCTCGCGCGCGCGCGCCAGCGGATACGACTGGAAAGCCTGGGGCACCTCGGTCGGCGATCTCATGGTGCGCCGCCTCCTGGCCTTCGTGCCGTACAGTCTGGCGACGCCGGTCTTCGTGCTGGCCTACGACCATCGCCTGTTCACGGTGCCCATCGACAGCGTGGCCTCGGTGCTGCTGCTCTTCGTCGGCCTCGAATTCTTCTACTACTGGTATCACCGCACCAGCCACACCGTGCGCTGGTTCTGGAACACCCACTCGGTCCATCACTCGCCCAACCAGTTCAACCTGGCGGCCGCCTATCGCCTGGGCTGGTTCGGCAAGCTGACCGGCGCCACCGTGTTCTTCGCACCGCTATCGTTGCTCGGCTTCGAGCCGGGCACGGTGCTGGCCGCACTTGCGCTCAACCTTCTCTACCAGTTCTGGATCCATGCCGACTGGATCCCGAGACTGGGCGTGCTCGAATATGTGCTGAACACGCCGTCCGCCCATCGCGTGCATCATGCGCGCAATCCGGAGTATCTCGATGCCAACTTCGGCGGCGTGCTGATCGTGTTCGATCGCCTGTTCGGCACCTACGTCGCGGAGCGCGCCGACCTGCCGTGCGAGTACGGGCTGGTGCATCGCGTCACGACCTACAATCCGGTGCGCATCAATGCCGAACCCTGGCTCGGCCTGCTCCGGGACCTGAGGTCGGCGCGCTCGCTCTCCGACGCCTGGCACTATCTCTTTGGCGCACCGGGCTGGCGGGCGGACGGCACGGGTGCCACGACCGCGGATCTGCGCCGGGCTGGGGCAGTCATGACTTAATCTCCTTTGTGCGTGCTCCGGTCGGGCCACACACTGGCCGGACAAGGAGACACTCGAATGGCCAGGGACAAAGTCTGCGTCGTGATCGGCGCGGGAGACGCGACGGGCGGTGCGATCGCCCGTCGCTTCGCGCGCGAGGGCTATATCGCCGTCGTGACGCGCCGCAGTGCCGACAAGCTCAAGCATCTGGTGGCCGAGATCACCGCCGAGGGAGGCAAGGTCCATCCCTTCGGCTCCGACGCGCGCGACGAGGAGCAGGTTGTCGAGCTGTTCCGCCAGATCGAAACCGAGATCGGCGACGTCGAGGTCTTCGTCTTCAACATCGGTGGCAATGTCCGCTTCGACATCCGCGACACGACATCCCGCGTCTATCGCAAGGTCTGGGAGATGACGGCCTTTGCGGGCTTCCTGACGGCGCGCGAAGCCGCCAAGGCCATGGTGCCGCGCGCCAAGGGCACGATGCTGTTCACCGGCGCTACCGCCAGCATCCGGGGCGGCCGCGGCTTCTCGGCCTTCGCCGGCGGCAAGCACGCGGTGCGGGCGCTGGCGCAATCGATGGCGCGCGAGCTCATGCCGCAGAACATCCATGTCGCGCATGTGATCGTCGACGGCGCCATCGACACCGAATGGATCAAGACGAATTTTCCCGAGCGCTACAATGCCGGCCCCGATGCGATCCTCAATCCGGATCACATCGCGGAAACCTTTTATCAACTGCACAGGCAGCCGCGCAGTGCCTGGACGTTCGAAATGGACCTGCGGCCGTGGAAGGAGACCTGGTAGGCCGCGGCAACTATCGCCGGTTGGGGGTCGTTGAATCCGTGAACCCCACCATGGAGGCACACCATGCAGACCGACACCACGGCGAAGCTCTGGGAGCTGATCAAGGACATCAAGTACGGCATGTTCACCGCGCATCACGGCAACGGCCATCTCCATTCGCGCCCGATGACCACGCTCAACCGCGACGAAAAAGGCGGCGTACTGTGGTTCTTCATGTCGCGGAGCGGCGAGCCGGCGCTCGACATCGAGACCATGCCCGAGGTGAACGTGTCCTACAGCGATCCCGGCCGCGACGCCTATGTCTCGATCTCGGGGACCGCACGCATCGTCAACGATCCGGCGCGCAAGAACATGCTGTGGAGCCCGCTCGCCCAGGCCTGGTTTCCGGGCGGCGTCGGCGATCCCGACCTCGCGCTGGTGGCCGTCACCATCAATCACGCCGAGTATTGGGACGTCAGGACCAACAAGGCGACCAAGATCTTCGAGATGGCCAAGGCCACGATCACCGGCACGCCGCCGTCGCTGGGCGAGCATGCACAGGTGCGCATGAGGTAGGTGCGGCGCCGCACGATCGCCAATATAGTCCTCCGACCATAACGGAGGGACCGGCCATGCGGATCAGCGCGAGAAACCGTCTCAAGGGCAAGATCGTCGAAGTGAAGAAGGGCGCCACGACGGCGCACGTGCGGATCGACGTGAACGGCACGATCGTCACCGCCTCGATCACCAACGAGGCGGTCGACGAGCTCGGCCTCAAGGTGGGCCAGGAGGCCTATGCCATCGTCAAGGCCTCCGACGTGATGGTCGGCCTCGACTGAGCCGCAAGTGGTCCGGCTGAACGAGATCCGCCGCGGCGAAGTGGCCGTCGATCTGCCGGCGCGCGGCGATGCCGAGATCTACTTCATCGGCCGCATCCGCACGCCGTGGACGGCGCGGCTCGAGACGCCGCGCCAGGGCCGGCTCGACGGGCCGACCTGCCGCATCGAGCTGGCGGCGCCGTGGGATCGCGGACTCGACAGCATCGCCGAGTTCGAGCGGCTCGAAGTTCTCTACTGGCTGCATCAGTCGCGGCGCGACCTGATCCACCAGAGCCCGCGCAACGACGGCGCCGGACGCGGCGTCTTCTCGCTGCGCACGCCGGTCCGCCCCAACCCGATCGGCACCTCGATCGTGAAGCTCGAGAAGATCGAAGGGCCGGTGCTGTTCGTGCGCGGCCTCGATTGCCTCGACGGCACGCCGCTGGTCGATCTCAAGCCCGACCGCACCCTGTTCGAGCCGTTGGCGCCCCCGCAGGCCGGTGATTTCCAGGTGGGGGACAAATGAGTTTGCTGCAGCGTCGTTCCGTTCTCGGACTTTTGACAGCGAGCGCTTTCGTCCGCCCGACTTGGGCGGCGCCGCGCACCCTGGTCGATTCCGCGGGCCGTAACGTCGTCGTGCCCGAGCGCGCGGCGCGCATCCTGGCGGCGGGACCGCCGGCCTCGATCCTGATTTACGTGATGGCGCCCGACGCGATGATCGGCTGGGTGCCGGCCCCCGGTGACGACGCCAAGCCCTTCCTGCTGCCGCAGGTGCGCGACCTGCCGGCAAGCGGCCGATTGACGATGCGCGGCCAGGAGCCCGATCTCGACCGCATCGCCAAGCTGAAGCCCGACCTGATCCTCGACTTCGGCTCGATCGGGCCGCAGTACGTCACGCTTGCGGAGAAAGTGAAGAACGCAACGCAGATCCCCTATGCGCTGATCGACGGGCACCTCGACAAGTTGCCGAAGAGCCTGCGTCTGGCCGGCGAGATGATGGGTCGCAGCGAGCGCGCCGAGCCGCTGGCCGTCTATGCCCAGGAAAGTCTTGCCAGGATCAATGCGGTGCTGGCCAAGGTGCCGGCCGACAAGCGGCCACGCTTCTATCTCGCGCGCGGCGGCGACGGATTGCAGAGCGCGGTCAAGGGATCGGCCTTGACGGAGGTGCTGGAGCGGGCCGGCGGCATCAACGTGGCCGAAGGCCCGGCGCAACGCGGCGGCGCGGTCGTGCCGACTTTCGACAATATCATCGCCTGGAAGCCCGATGTGATCGTGGCGTTCGACAAGGCGGCCGCCGACGCCGTGCGTGGCGATGCAGGATGGAAGAAGGTCTCGGCCGGCAAGCGCGTGCTGATTGCGCCCACCGAGCCGTGGGACTGGCTGGGTGAACCGCCGTCGTCGGTGCATCAGTTGCTGGGCTTGCGCTGGCTCGCTTCGGCCTTCTATCCGGCCGAGGGCAAGATCGATCTCGCGGCCGAGGCACGCGCCTTTCATCGCCTGTTCTACGGCGTGACCCCGACCGACGCCCAGCTCGCCACCCTGATCGAGGGGGCGAGCTAGGCCGACGTTGTGACTACTGGTGCGGTGTCGTGACCGCGCCGATGCCCGCGCCCGCCGCGCCGCCGACAAGGGCGCCGACCAGCGGATTGAAGCCGGTCACTGCACCCAGCACCGCGCCCGATGCGGCACCGATGCCGCCGCCGGTCACGGCGCGCTGGCCCCAGGTGTCGCCGCAGGCCGTCGCGGTGAACAGGATGGCGGCAAGGACGATATACTTACGCATTGGCATCACCTCATGGCTGAACCGGGCCCCTGGGAAAGGGCCCTCAGCGGGTGATTACGAGTCCAATTGGGGCGAAAACGCGACAGATGCGTAATTCTCTCGCCGCGGACGCACCAGCCGGCCTTGCCAGACACACAGCGCCGGCGTCACCGCCAACTCCATGACGAGGGCAAGCAGCACTGCGGGCGAGGCCGGATCGCCCAGCGCCACGCCCAGCAACCGGCACAGGCCACCGATCCCCACGACCCACGTCAGCAGACGAAAGCGCGCGGTCCTCGCTTCGATGTCGGGGATGGTGCTCCAGAAGCCCAGTCCGATCGCAAGCAGCAGGCCGGACAGATAGCGCTCGTGATTGACGGCCCAGGCATCGCCGCCGTGGAGACCGTGCAGGACGCCGAACGCACCGGCGGCGATTGGCAGCATCGCTGCCAGGGCGACGGCGGCCTGCAGCGCGAATCTTCCGGAGGATGGGAGTTCCACGAGAGCACATACGCGCTCGCCGGACCGATGGATCAGCGCAGCCGGGCGATCCGCAGCTTCACCTTTTCGAGGAACGCATGCCGCGAGGCATCGGTGGAATGGTCCATGTCGTAGTGCGCCAGATAGAAGGACTTCACGCCCTTGGCGCACAGCGGTTTCATGCCGCGCATCAGCACCTTGCGGCCGGCATTGCCGGCGAACAGGGTCGACGACCCACCACGGCGAGCCATAGGTCGTGACCACGCCGAACAGCCGGATGTTGCGCGAGCGCCGGCTCGAGATGGCCGTCCTTGCGATCGTAGTCGAAGGCGATGCCCGGCCCCCAGACACGATCGACCCAGCCCTTGAGCATCGCCGGCATCGCGAACCACCAGTGCGGAAAGCACAGGATGACACCGTCGACCTTCTTCAGCGTCTCGACGTAGCCCGCGACCGCGCCGTGGTCGTAGGACTCCTGCATGTAGGTCGCGCGCTCATGCTCGGTCATCGCCGGCTGGAAGCCCTCGCGATAGAGGTCGGTCGCGACCACCTCGTGGCCGTTGATCTGCAGCGTCTCGACGATCGCGCGGAACAGGGCGTGATTGTAGCTGCTGGTCAGCGGATGGCAGTGGACGACCTGGAGGCGCATTCAGGAGCCCAACGTCCGTGCGCCCGGCGAGTTCCGGATCAGATCACCCGCTGGGTCTCGGCATAGGCGATGTAGAGCTCGTGCGCCTGGCGGGCGATCGGGCCGGGCTGCAGATCGCGGCTTTCGTATTTGTTGACCGGCTGCACCTTGCCGGCATTGCCGGTGGTGAAGAGCTCGTCGGCATCGTCGAGCTCGGCGGGGCGCACCGTGCGCTCCTCGACGGTGACGCCGGCGTTGCGCAGCAGGGTGACGGTGCGGTTGCGCGTGATGCCGGCCAGGAACGTGCCGTTGGGGACGGGCGTCGCCACCTTGCCGTTCTTGGCGAGGAAGATGTTCGAGCTGCAGGTCTCCGCGACATTGCCCGCCGCATCGAGCACGACGCCGTTGTTGAAGCCGCGCTCCAGCATCTCGGCCACGCCGCGCGAGGAATTGGGATAGAGGCAGGAGGCCTTGGCGTCGGTCGGCGCACTCTCCGGCGTCGGCCGGCGGATCGACCGGCAGAGGCCGAGCGTCAACGGTGTGCCGGCGCGCATCGGCGAGATATAGGTGCAGAGCAGGAACTGCGTCGAACTCAGGATCGACCGAGATCGGACCGGCGCCGCCCTTGGTCGCCCAGAACATCGGGCGCACGTAGAGGTCGGCCTTGGGGCCGAAGCGGCGCACGCTCTCGTGCATCAGCGCCAGGATCTCCTGCGGCGTCTTCGTCGGCTTGAGACCGAGCGCCCTGGCCGAGCGACAGACCCGTTCGGCATGGAGATCGAGATCGGGGCCGCAGCCGCCGAAGGCGCGGCCGCCGTCGAACACCATCGAGCCCAGCCAAAAGGCGTGGTCGCGCGGGCCCAGGATCGCCGGGTTGCCCTCGTGCCACGTGCCGTTCCAGTAGGTGAGCGTGTCCATCATGTCCTCGTCTTGCACAAGCCGGCGGGAATAGCAGATTCACCTTAGAGTCGGCAGCTTTTTTGGCACCTCGGCGAATTCTCAAGGCGGCCCTTATTTTTGCTGGGGTCGGGCACACAGCGAAGCCCGGCCTGCGTAACCTCATCAGACGCCCTCAACCAAGCGTCATTGGAGGCAAGTCATGATGAAGCGTGCTCTTCTTATGGTCGTTGCCGCCGCCGCGATTTCCGCGCCGGCAATGATCACGCCGGCCGCCGCGGCCAATCTCGATGTCAATCTCAGCCTTCCCGGTCTTCCGGCACCGGTCTTCGCCGCGCCGCAGCCGGTCTACTACGCCTGGGGCCATCCCGAGTACCGCCGGTGGGAAGAGCGCCGCGCCTGGGAGCGCGAGCATTTCCGCCGCGAGGAGTGGCGCGAACATCACTGGCGCTGATCCGCGGGCGTCGCGGAACGAACACGGCCGCGATCGGCAGACTGCCGGTCGCGGCCGGATTTTGCGGACGATGAAGGCTACTCGCCTCTATTGAGTTCCGGAACAAATACTTCCACCCAGCGTAGTGGTCGCAGGCGTTGGCAATGGGTCCGTGCCTTTCAGGAGGCACAATGTTCACTCGATCACTTCTTGCGTTGCTGGCGACTACAGCGCTGTCGAGCGCGATTGTCGTTCCTTCGGCCTTCTCACCTGCTTCGGCGCAAATCGGCGTCAATATCAACTTCGGGCCGCCGCCCGCACCCCGATATGAAGCCGTGCCGGCACCACGTCCTGGCTATGCCTGGGCACCCGGCTATTGGCAGGTCCAGAACAATCAGCACGTCTGGGCGCCCGGCCGCTGGATGGAGCAGCGCCAGGGCCAGCATTGGGTCGCCGATCGTTGGGACTCGCATCGCGAAGGTGGGCGGGATCAATGGCAGCACCAGGCCGGCCACTGGGACAATGACGGCCCGCACACCGACGGCCGTCCCAACAATGGTCATGGCCCCGACAACGGCCGTCGCTAGTTCTTCTCGCTTTCCAACGGCAAGGCGGGGCACCTTCGGGCGCCCCGCTTTGTTGTGTCAGGAACAAGGCGAAGGCATGTCCTGAATTCCTTGATCGCTGGGCACGCCGAAGGTCTTCAATTCGTACTTCCTGTCAGAGCGGATTTCGAAAGTCCGCTCATCTACAGGAGGCAAGTCATGATGAACAATCGTTGATCAACATCCTTGCTGCCGTAGCGATTTCCACGCCGGCGCTGATCGCTCCGGCGATGGTCACGCCGGCGGCCGCACGAGGTCGACTTCAATGTCAGCATTGGCGTTCCCCCGCCGGCTCCGTTGTACGAAGTGGTTCCCGCGCCGCGCGCCGGCTACGTCTGGGCGCCGGGCTTCTGGCGCTGGGACGGCGGCCGCCATGTCTGGGCGGCGGGTCACTGGTGGCCGAGCGCCGGGGCTACCACTGGGTGCCGGACCGCTGGGCGCTACGCAAGGGCGCGACGTGGCGCATCATGCAGACCGGCCATTGGGACCACGAGCCCGAGCGTCACGGCTGGAACCAGCTGCGGCGGTAGGCCTGAAATCCCTGCGTGCTAGGCGGAGAACCAAAGATAGGGAGCGGGGCGCCTCGGCGTCCCGCTTTCTTTTTGCTATCTTCCCGGCAGTCATCGGGAAGGAAACAATACGTGCCGCTTCGCGCCAACCGCTTCGGTCTCTCTGTCGCCCTCGCCACGCCGTTCACGGAGGAACGGGCCATCGACCTGCCGCGCTTCGTGGCGCACGGCCTCCAGTCGCTGGCCGACGGCTGCGCCAGCCTCACCGTATTCGGCACGACCGGGGAAGGCGCCATGCTCGGGCTCAACGAGCGCAATCGCGCCCTCGGCGCCCTCGTCGGTGCCGGCATCGATCCCAGGACACAGCTGATCGTCGGCATTGCCGCCTCCTCCGTCGAGGATGCGATCGCGCAAGGACGGGCCGGGCTGATGCTGGGTTGTCCGGGCTTTCTTCTCGCGCCGCCGTTCTATTTCAAGAACCCGGGCGACGAGGGCCTGTTCGACTGGTTCGCCGCCGTGCTCACCGGTCTCGGCCCCCTGGCGAGCAACGTCATCCTCTATCACATTCCGCAGGTCACCTCGGTTGGCCTCTCGGTGGCGTTGATCGATCGGCTGAAGAAAGCATTTCCCGGTCAGGTCAAAGGCGTGAAGGATTCCTCGGGCGATTGGGAGAACACGCAGGCGTTGCTGAAGCATCATGGCGAGCTGCACATCCTGATCGGCGACGAGCGCCTGCTGGCCAAGGGCATGAACCTCGGCGCCTCGGGCACGATCTGCGGCCTCGCCAACATCGCGCCCGATCTGATGCAGGGACCGGTGAATGGGATCGAGGAACCCAGGGTCGCAGCCATGATCGAAATCGTGCTGCCCTATGCCGTGACTGCCGCCGTGAAGGCGCTGGTCGGCCATCGCCGCAACGATCCTCTCGCCTGGAGCCGCATGCGCGCGCCGCTCAGGTCGCTGGGCGAAGCTGAGTGCCGCAAGATTTTCGCTGCCGTCGATGCCATTCGCGCCAAACGCGCGGCTTAAGGAGTTCACATGCCCGCACCGATCGCGATCCGCCTGCACCCCAACGACAACGTCGTCGTGGCGCGCATGGACATCCTGCCCAACACCATGGTCGAAGGCAGCGTTGCTGCCGCAACGCGCGTGCCGCCGGGCCACAAGATCCTGACGCGCGCCGTGAAGAAGGGAGAGCCGTTGCGCAAGTACAATCAGATCATCGGCTTTGCGACCGACGATCTCGCGCCCGGCACGCACATCCATACGCACAACTGCGTCATGGGCGATTTCGAGCGCGACTATGCCTTCTGCACCGACGCCCATCCGACGGATTATGTGCCCAATCCGGCGACCTTCATGGGCTACCGTCGCGCCGATGGCCGCTCGGCGACGCGCAACTACGTGGGCATCGTGACGACGGTGAACTGCTCGGCAGCGACCAGCCGCATGATCGCCAAGCATCTCGAGCCTCTGCTGGCGCAGTACCCCAACATCGACGGTGTCGTCCCGCTGACCCATGGCGGCGGCTGCGGCATGGCCGCGTCAGGCCTCGAGATGGACGTGCTGCGCCGTACCCTGGCGGGCTACGCGCGCCATCCCAACATGGCGGCGGTCGTGGTGCTGGGCCTCGGCTGCGAGACCAACCAGATTTCCGGCCTGATGGATGCGGAAGGCCTCAAGGAAGGACCGAAGCTGATCCCGATGGCGATCCAGGATGAAGGCGGCGTGTCGAAGACGGTGATGCGCGCGGTCGGCTTCCTGAAGGAGATCCTGCCGGAAGCCAACAGCGTCAAGCGCGAGCCGATCCCGGCGAGCGAGCTGATCCTCGCCCTGCAGTGCGGCGGCTCGGACGGTTATTCGGGTATCTCGGCCAATCCGGCGCTGGGTGCGGCGGTCGACCTGCTGGTGAAGAACGGCGGTACGGCGGTGCTGTCGGAAACGCCGGAGATCTATGGCGCCGAGCATCTGTTGACGCGCCGCGCGGCCAGCCGCGAGGTCGGCGAGAAGATCGTGCAGCGAATCAAATGGTGGGAAGACCATTGCGCACGCACCGGCGGCGAGATGAACAACAATCCCTCGCCGGGCAACAAGGCGGGCGGCCTCACGACCATCCTCGAGAAGTCGCTCGGCGCCGTGGCCAAGGGCGGCACGACCAACCTGGTCGATGTCTATGAATACGCCCAGCCGATCACGGCCAGGGGCTTCGTCTACATGGATTCGCCGGGTTACGATCCGGTGTCGGCGACCGGTCAGGTGGCGGGCGGCGCCAATGTGCTCTGCTTCACCACCGGCCGCGGCAGCGTGTTCGGCTGCAAGCCGACGCCGTCGCTCAAGCTCGCGACGAACAGCGCGCTTTACCGGCGCATGACCGACGACATGGACATCAACTGCGGCACCATCGTCGACGGCGAGGAGTCGATCCAGGAGAGCGGCAAGCGGATATTTGAACTGATCGTGAAAACAGCTTCGGGGCAGAAGACGAAATCCGAGGCCCTGGGCATTGGTGACGACGAGTTCGAGCCGTGGAAAATCGGCGCAACAATGTAACCTTGGGACTTGCCTGACGTTTCGGGCAACCAATCCCGACTGCCGGGCGTTAGACATTATGTGCGGCCCTACGACTACGAACTTGGCCATGCCTTGGCGGCCGAGCCCACTGCGGCGACGGACTACACCAACGAGCTGATTCCAATTCTTCAGTTGTCGCGACCGTAGCAACGAGGTGTAGCTCGTAAAATTGCCAAGGAGAGAACTATATGGCTACTGGCACGGTGAAGTGGTTCAACGCCACCAAGGGTTTCGGTTTCATTCAGCCGAACGACGGCGGCAAGGACGTGTTCGTGCACGTCAGCGCCGTGGAGCGCTCGGGCCTCAATGGCCTGAACGAAGGGCAGAAGGTCAGCTATGAAATCGCCACCGAGCGCGGCCGCTCGGCGGCCGTCAACCTCAAGGCCGAGGGCTGATAGAGCCCCGCCGAGGGACGAAACGAAACGGCGGCGCCACTGGCGCCGCCGTTTTCGTTTGTGCACTCTGTCCGGCTTAACGCCGGAGAAGCATCCATGTCGTCGGACCTTCACTATCTCTCGCTCGACGAGGTCGCGCGCCGCCTGAAGGCGCGCAAGCTGTCGTCGGTCGACACCACGCAGGCGATCCTCGACCGCATCGACAAGATCGATCCGAAGCTCAAGGCCTATGCCACGGTGACGCGCGAGCGGGCGCTGGCCGATGCCAAGGCACGCGACGCGGAGACGGCGGCGGGCAAATCCCGCGGCCCGCTGCACGGCGTTCCCATTGCGGTGAAGGATCTCTGCAACACCGAAGGCGTGCCGACCGCCGCCGGCATGGCGATCCATCGCGGCAACGTGCCCTCGCGAGACGCGACTGTGGTTGCCCGGCTGAAGCAGGCGGGGGCGGTGATCCTGGGCAAGCTTCAAATGACGGAAGGCGCCTTTGGCGCGCACCACCCCAGCATTCCCGCGCCGCTCAACCCGTGGAACGCGGCCTACTGGACCGGCTCGTCCTCGTCGGGTTCGGGGGCAGCGACGGCGGCCGGCATGTGCTTCGGCTCGCTGGGTTCTGATACCGGCGGCTCGATCCGCTTTCCATCGACGATGAACGGTCTCACCGGTCTGAAGCCGACCTGGGGTCGGGTGAGCCGCGCCGGCGTCTTTGCACTCGCCGACTCGCTCGACCATATCGGTCCCATGACGCGCAGCGCACTCGATGCGGCGATCATGCTGGGCGTGATCGCCGGCGCCGATCCCGCCGATCCGACGGCGGTGCCGCTCGCGGTTCCCGACTATGCCGAGGCGATCGGTGCGGGCGTGCGCGGCAAGCGGATCGGTCTTGCCACCAACATGACCGACCTCGACGCCGATTCGCGCCGCGCGCTCGAGGGTGCGGCACAGGCGCTCCGCGCGGCCGGTGCCGAGATCGTCGACGTCGCCCTGCCCGCAGACTTCGAGCAGGGCTCGCGCGACTGGGTGGCGCTCTGCGCGGTCGAGACGGCGCTCGCACACGAGGCGACCTATCCGTCGCGTGCCGCCGAATATGGCCCGGTGCTGGCGGCGTTGATCGAGATGGGCCGCAAGCTCTCCGGCCTCGAGGTCGCGCGGCTGCAGGTGCGGCGCGCGGCGCTGACCGGTGGCCTCAACAGGCTGCTGGCCGACCTCGATCTGCTGCTGATGCCGGTGATGGGCCGCGCCGCCTGGTCGCTCGAGACTCTGGCCGCGGGCGGCCGCGATCCCAACTCGGTCGCCGCGCGATTGCGCTACACCGCGCCCTTCGACCTGTCGGGACAGCCGACCTTGACCTTGCCGGGCGGCATGACCGATGACGGCGTGCCGACGGGCTTCCAGATCGTCGGCCGTGCCTTCGACGAGACGGCGATCCTCGCGGCCGGCCACAGCTATCAACAGGCGACCGATTGGCATCTCAAGCGCCCGCCGCTGTGAGCGAAGGAGAGAGAAGACGATGAAATCGAACCGACGCGCCGTGATGCTGGGAACCAGCGCCGCGATCCTCGCGGGCAGCATCCCTCGAGCGAGTCGTGCCCAGTCGTTTCCCAAGCAGATCCGCATCGTCGTGCCCTATCCGCCGGGCGGGGGAGCGGACACGACGGCGCGCTTCATCCAGCCCAGGCTGCAGGAGGCATTGGGCGCCTCCGTCGTCGTCGACAATCGTCCGGGGGCCGCCGGCATGATCGGCGACGAGGTTGTCGCCAAGGCCGCACCCGACGGCGGCACTCTGCTGATGGGTGCCTTCGCCCACGCGGTCAATCCGCTGATCCAGCCCAAGATGCCGTTCAGGACGCCGGAAGACTTCGCGCCGGTGTCCCTGCTGGTCACGGTGCCCGAGCTGCTGGTGATCACGCCGTCGCATCCGGCAAAGACCGTGGCCGAACTGGTGGCGCTGGCCAAGGCGCAGCCCGGCAAGCTGTTCTACGCCTCGTCGGGCAACGGCAGCGCCCAGCATCTCGCCGCCGAGCTGTTCAAGCTGCGTACCGGCATTGATATCGGTCACGTGCCCTACAAGGGTGGCGGCCTGGCGGTCGGCGACGTCGCGGCGGGCCACATTCCGTTCTATTTCGGCAACATGAGTGCGGCCCTGCCGCAGGCGCGTGCCGGCCACGTGCGCGCACTCGCCGTCACCAGCGCGGCGCGCTCGCCGGCGGCGCCCGACGTGCCGACCATGGAAGAGGCCGGTGTGAACGGCTGCGTCATCTCGGAGTGGAACGGCATCCTGGCGCCCGCCGCCACGCCGCAGCCGCTGATCGACCGGCTTCACGAAGAACTCGCCAAGATCATGCGCAATGCGGAGATGAAGGCCAAGTTCGCCGACCTGGGCGAGGAGTCGATCGGCTCGACGCCGGCAGAGCTGGCGGCGTTCATGGAAGGCGAGCGCAAGAAGTGGGCCGAGGTCGTCAAGGCCGCCGACATCAAGATCGAATGAGCCAATACCGTTCCGTCTTCCGGCCCGGTCTCTTCAAGGACCGGATCGTCATAGTCACTGGCGGCGGCTCGGGTCTCGGCCGCTGCACTGCGCACGAGTTGAAGTCGCTCGGCGCGCGGCTTGCCCTGATCGGCCGCACGCAATCGAAGCTCGACCAGGTCAGGGAGGAGCTGGGTGACGGCGACACCTTCACCTTTGCCGCCGATCTCAGGATCGAAGGCCAGGTGAAGGAAGCCATCGACGGCGTGATGAAATGGGCCGGCCGCATCGACGGGCTGGTCAACAATGCTGGTGGCCAGTTTCCCGCGCCGCTCCGCGACATCTCGCTGAACGGCTGGAACGCCGTTGTCGCCAACAACATGACGGCCACCTTCCTGGTCTCCAAGGAAGTCTATCTGCGCTGGATGGAGCGAAACGGCGGCGCGATCGTGAATGTCGGCTCCGATTTCGAGTTGGGCAATCCCGGCATGGGCCATAGTGGCGCCGCGCGCGCCGGCCAGACCAACTTCACCTACACCGCCTCGGTCGAGTGGGCGCATTCGGGCGTGCGCATCAATTCGGTGCTGCCCGGCTTCATCGCCTCCTCGGGCCTCGACCGCTACCCCGAGCGCGCACACGAGGCGTTGCGCGCCGTCAGGAGTCGCATCCCGATGAAGCGCCATGGCACCGAATCGGAGATCGCGGGCGCCATCGTCTATCTGCTGAGCGACGCGGCGGCCTACGTGACGGGCATTGCGCTCCGCATCGACGGCGGGCTGCACAACAACACGAAGTCGACCTTCTACGACGTGCCGGAGCACGACAAATCGCGGCCTTTCAACGGCTTCCCGCTCTCCAAGACGCCCAACGTCCTCGATCGCTAGAGTGCGGACATCCAAAACCCGGCGGCGACGTATCAACAGCATCATGCGGCAGACCTGGACCTGGCATTTCGACCTTCCTCCCGAGCGGCTGTGGCCGGTGCTGGCCGACACCAATCGCTTCAACGAGGCGATGGGCCTGCCGCCCTACGATCTCGAGGAGACACCGCAGGCCAACGGCACGGTGCTTCGCCGTGGCAAGGGCAAGGCGGCGGGCTTCACCCTCGAATGGGAAGAAAAGCCCTACGAATGGGTGCATGGCCGCTCGTTCCGCCAGGGACGCGTCTTCAGCAAGGGCCCGTTCCGGACCTTCGGGCCGAACTTCACGATCGAGCCGGAAGGCCGGGGGGAGAGCACGGGCAGCAAGGTCACCTACACGCTGGAGTGGGAACCGCTCACGCTGGTCGGCAGGCTGTTCGGCAAGAAGCTCGCGGCCCAGGCGGGTGCCGCCGTCGAGAGGCGTTTCCTGACGGCAGTCGACTTCGTAAAGGGCGCACGGCCCACCATGTTCGACCTGCCGGCGCCGCAGCTGCCGGAGGGCGGCCGCGCGCGGGCGATTGCGGCGGCCGAGCAGGTCGACCGCAGCACCTACGGCAACGGCCTCGGCGCGCCGATCGCCGACCACGTCATGAGCGGCATGGCCTCGGACCTCGTGCATATGAAGCCCAAGCTGCTGGCGCGGCAATTCGGTGTGGCACCGCGGCCGGTGATCGAAGCCTGCCTCGCGTCGGTGAAGTCGGGACTGCTCACCATGAAGTGGGACCTGCTGTGCACCAACTGCCGCGGCCCCAAGGTGACCGTCATGGCGCTGAGCGAATTGCCGCGCGGCGCGCACTGCCCGTCCTGCAACATCGACTACGACCGCGACTTCGAGCGCAACGTGGAGCTCTCGTTTTCTCCCGCACCCACCGTGCGGCCGCTGCTCGATGGCGGCTACTGCCTGAGCGGTCCCATGTCGACTCCGCATGTGCCGGTGCAACTCGTGCTGCAGCCCGGCGAGCGACGGTCGCTGACGGTCGAGTTGCCCGCCGGCAAATACCGCCTGCGCACCCTGCACCCCGGCACGCACACCGACATCGACCACACCGGCGGCGCCTTCCCTGGCATGCGCGTCGTCGCGACCGGTGTCGAGGCCTTGCCGCCCGGCCCGTCGGGCCAGATCGAGTTCCGAAACGAGGCGGATTTCGAAGTCGCGGCGCTCATCGAGGATCGCCGCTGGACAGAGGATGCATTGACCGCGCCGGAGGTGATCTCGCTGCAGGCGTTTCGCGATCTGTTCTCGGAAGCGACCCTGCGGCCGGGCGACGAGGCGGCGGTGGGGCAGGTGGCGCTGCTGTTCAGCGATTTGCGCGGCTCGACGGCGCTCTATGAGCGGGTCGGCAATTCGATGGCCTACAACATCGTGCGCGATCACTTCGCCTTCCTGGCGTCGATCGTGCGCGATCACGACGGCGCCATCGTGAAGACGATCGGCGACGCGGTCATGGCCTCGTTTGGCGATCCCGCCGACGCGGTCAGGGCCGCGATCGCCATGCAGCACCGCATCGTCGAGTTCAACGAGGCGCACGAGAACCACCGCGATCTCTCCATCAAGCTGGGCGTGCACTGCGGCAGCAGCATCATGGTGAACCTGAACGAGCGGCTCGATTATTTCGGCTCGACGGTGAACATGGCGGCGCGCCTGCAGGGCCAGAGCGAGGGCGACGACATCGTCCTGTCGCGCGCGGTCGCCGACGATCCGGCGGTGAAGCCGCTGCTCGAAGGCCACGAGAAGCGCGAGGAAAGCGTCGCGCTGAAGGGCTTCGACAAGCCTGTCAGCTTCGTGCGGTTACTTCCTTAAGACTTCCGAAGTGCGCCGCCAGGACGGCGGCGGCCTCGTCGTTGGCCTTGAGGCCCTGCTGCAGGAAGCGGGTCAGCGAGAAGAAGCCGTGGATGGTGCCGGGATAATTGACGTAGGTCGTCTTCACGCCGGCGTCGATCAGGCGGTTGGCATAGGCGCGGCCCTCGTCACGCAGCGGATCGAAGCCCGCCGTCAGCACGAAGGCGGGCGGCAGGCCGGCGAAATCCTCTTCGAGCAATGGCGACAGGCGGAGATCCTTCAGATCGGTGCCGGCGGGCGCATAGGCGTTCCAGAACCAGTCGATCAGGTCTTTTTCGAGGAAGTAGCCCTTGGCGAAGGCCGTGCGCGAGGCGCTCTGGCGACTGGAGTCGGTCGCGGGATAGATCAGCATCTGGAAGGCCGGCATCTTCTCGCCCGCGCGGCGGCAGCTCTGGCAGACGACGGCAGCGACGGCGCCGCCGGCCGAGTCACCACCAACGGCGATGCGCTTGGCATCGACCTCGAACGAAGCAGCATTGTCGCGGATGTGGCGGAAGGCGGCGATGCCGTCGTCGATCGGCGCGGGGAAGGGATGCTCGGGCGCCAGGCGATAGTCGATCGAGATCACCTGGCAGTGGCTCTTGTTGGCGAGCCGACGGCAGGTCGAATCGTGCGTCTCGATGTTGCCGATCACGAAGCCGCCGCCGTGATAGTAGACCAGCGTCGGCAACGCGCCTGCCGACGAGCCAATCGGCCGATAGCGGCGAAAACGGATCTGGCCACCGGGGCCTGCCAAAGCGCCATCGTCGATCGACGCGACGGCCGGCGGATTGGCTTCGCTGTCCTCCGACATCTTGTCGACGGCCTTGCGGCCCGCCGCGTACGGCAAGCTGCTCAGTTTCGGGCGGCCGTCCTGAATTGCCTTGTCCATGAGGTCGAGCAGCAGGCGGGCTTCCGAATCGAGCATGGTTCTACTCTTGAAAGAGGTGACGGTAGGCAAACAGCGCGGGCGCGCCGCCGGTATGGACGAAGACGACGTCCTGATCCTGCGTCCAGCAGCCGGCGCGCACCAGCGCGATCAGGCCGGCCAGTCCCTTGCCCGAATAGACCGGGTCGAGGACCAGCCCCTCCAGCCGTGCCGCAAGCCTGATGGCCTCGACGGTGGCGGCATGGGGCACGCCATAGGCCGGCCCGGCGTGACCCGCAACGACCTCGACCCCCGCCGGCTCGAACGTGTGATCGAGCAGGTCGGCCGCCGCTGCTGCGAGGCCCAGTACATCGCCGCGCACGCGCTCGGGTTCGGCATCGATATCGATGCCGACGATCCGCGTGCCGGGCATGGCCAATTGCGCGCCGACCACAAGGCCGGCCTGAGTCCCGGCGCTGCCGGTGCAATGCACGATCGAACGCGGCTCAAGACCAAGACCTTCCGACTGGCTCGCGATCTCGGCGATCGTCGAGGCATAGCCCACCGCGCCCAGCGCGCTCGATACACCGTAGGGCACGACATAGGGTTTGTGTCCCTCGCTGCGCAAACGGTCGGCAAGGTCGTGGATCGCGCCGTTGCGGTCGCCGTTCCAGGGCACGTCGTGCAAGGTGGCGCCGAACAGGCGGTTGAGCAGGGCATTGCCGGTGTGCTCGTACTCGGGCGACGGCGGCGCCAGCCGTCCGTGATAGACGGCGAGATGGCAGGCGAGGCCGAGCTTCGCAGCCGCGGCCGCGACCTGGCGCTGGCTGTTCGATTGCACCACGCCGCCCGAGACCAGCGTGTCGCAGCCGGCGTCGATCGCCTCGCCGAGGACATAGTCGAGCTTGCGCAACTTGTTGCCGCCGAACCCGAGTCCGGTGCAGTCCTCGCGCTTCACCCAGAGGCGCGGTCCGTCAAGATGGGCCGTGAGGCGGGACATCGGCTCGAGCGGTGTCGGCAGATGTGCGAGCCCGAGCCGCCGAAACTGCGACAGACGGGAGACGAGGTCGTTCACAGCAGGAAGACGCGGGCGTGCTTGGCAATGTCGGCGGTGCGCTCCCAGGTCATGCAGAAGTTGCCGCCTTCGATGACCTCGAGCCTGGCGTGGGGGCATTTCGATTGCAGCATGTGGCGGTGGCGGCCATAGACGAAATGCTCGCCGTACAGCATCAGCACCGGACAGGTGAGGCGCTGCATCGTGCCGAACAGGTCGAAGCCTTCGTAGGCCTGCACCGCCTGCCAGCGGCTGCGACCGATCTCGAACTGCGCGACGTTGATCCGATCCATCCACGACTGCGTCGGGTTCGCCGGCGCATGCTCGGGATCGTTGGCGCGCATGAACTCGAGGCTGCGCGGTGCGGGAAAGCCCGAGGCATCGGTCGGCCGCACCTTGACGATATCGGCGACGTCGTTGCCGCCCTTCTCGAAATAGGGCGTGTTCACCGCGATCACCTTGCCGATGCGCTGCGGCCAGTTGGCGCCCAGCGCGTAGGAGACGCCGGCGCCGACCGCCTCGCCGAGCGCGGTGGCCTGCCCGATGCCCAGCTCATCCATGACCTCGATCACCGAGCGCGCGTAATCCTCGATCGCGGGCTGGCCGTTGAACGGATCGGAATGACCGTGGCCGGGATAGTCGATGGCGACGGCACGAAAATCCGGCGCCAGCGCCTGCAGGAGCTCGAGCATCAGGGCCGAGCTCTGCTGGTTGATGTGGCTGATCATCACCGCCGGTCCCTTGCCGGCGGCGCGCCAGTGAATGTGCCCGGCGAAGGTCTTCGCCAGGCCGCGCTCGACGGGGAACACCGCGCTACTCGAGCTTGACGTTGGCGAACTTGACGACCTCGCCCCATTTGGCGCTCTCGGCACGCAGGAAGGTCGCAAGCTCCTCCGACGTGCCGCCGACGGCGACGCCGCCCACGGCGGCATAGGCGTCGATCACTTCCTTGCTGTGAAGTGTTTCCACCGCGGCAGCATAGATCTTTTGCCGCGAGCTCAGCAGCGCCTGGCCGGGCGAGATCAGCGCGTACCAGTTGTCGGAGTTGACCTTGGGCAGGCCGAGCTCACGCATGGTCGGCACGTCGGGCAGCAGCACGGCGCGCGTGTCGGAGGTGACGGCCAGGGCCTTGACCGTGCCGGCGCGGATGTGCGCCAGCGAGACGGAGATGTCGAGTAAGGTCGAATCGACGGTGCCGGCGATCAGATCGTTGGTTGCCGGCGCCGCGCCGCGATAGGGCACGTGCAGGATGTCGATGCCGGCCTCGTGCTTCAGCAGTTCGATCGCAAGGTGCGTGATGCCGCCGGTGCCGGCCGAGCCGCAGGTCAGCTTGCCAGGCTTCGATTTTGCCGCGGCGAGGAAGCCCTGGAAGTCGTTGATGCCGAGCTTGGCGTTCACCACCAGTATTTCCTGCACACGGGTCATCAGGGTGAGTGGCGCAATGTCCCTGGCGGGATCGTACGGCATCTTCGGCATCAGGTGCTGCATGATGGCACCGGCCGAGGCGCTCATCATGCCCACGACGTGGGCGTCGCTGCCCGACTTGGCGACGAAGTCGACGCCGGTGACGCCGGCCGCGCCGCTCTTGTTCTCGACGACCACCGACTGGCCGAGCCGGCTCGCCATGCCCTGCGCGAGGTGCCGGCCGAACACGTCGGACGGACCGCCCGCCGGAAAGGGGATGACCAGGGTCAGTGGACGACTGGGAAAGCCGTCGGATTGGGCATTTGCCGCCCCGCGCAGGAACGGCGCTGCGGCAAGTCCGGCGACGGCGCCGCGACGGGAGAGTCTCATGGCTTCCTCCAATTCGTTGCGCGGACTTTGGGCAATGCCGCGAACCGGAGCAAGACCCGCAATCCCGCCCCATTCAGATGGGGAGGTGCCCTCGTCTTACGAGGGCGGAGGGGTCACCACTTCCACTTGTCGTGCGTGACGACAAAGTGATCGACGTCGGATTCGTTGAACGGTACGCCCGTATGTCCGCGGACTTGAGTCACGAAACCTCCGTCGACGATCACCTGCTTGAAAATTCGCCCGTCTTTGAGGAAAGCCGTCGCGATTGAATAGCCCATCCCGGTTTCGGGCTGATCGTTGAAGTAGTCGATAAAGCGCCGCTCAGTGAGCCTGAACATAGCGCGATGATACATGACCCCTCCGTCGCCGTAAGACAGCGACACCTCCCCATTTGAATGGGGTGGGAGGCTTTTAGAACTCGACGTCGAGCTCCTCGACTTCCTCGGGTTCGGAGCGGGCGGCGTTGGCCCATTCGAGCATCGCGGGGAAGCGCAGCATCTGGTCGCGGTAGGCTGCCGAGGCAGGGTCGAGCTTGACGTCGTAGGTCGCAAAGCGCGTGCATACCGGCGCATACATCGCGTCGGCGGTGGTCGGCCTCGCGCCAAAGAGAAACGGTCCGCCGTAGCGCTGCAGGCACTCCTTCCAGATCGTCGTCACCCGCTCAATGTCGGCCTGCGCGCCCGCCCAGACCTTGAAGCCGTCGTGCTTCACCTTGAGGTTCATGGGCAGCGCCGAGCGCAGGTTGGCGAAGCCCGAATGCATCTCCCCGCACACGGCGCGGCAATGGGCTCGTGCCACCGGATCGGCGGGCAGCAGGCCGGCCTCCGGCTTCAATTCGTGCAAATACTCGCCGATCGCCAAGGTGTCCCAGACCTTGACCGCGCCATGGTCCAGGCGTGGCACGAGAAACGAGGGCGACAGCAGCAAAAGCTCCGCCCGCGTGGACGGATCGTCGAGCGAGGCGAGCTTTTCGTCGAACTCCAGCCCGGCCATTTTGCACAGCAGCCAGCCGCGCAGGGACCAAGAGGAATAGTTCTTGCTACTGATGGTAAGAGAAGCCTCGGCCATGAGGGCAGGCTAAGCAATTTCCGGACCGGTCGCAGTCTTTATGTTGTATGCGCTTTACCAGACCGCCGCCGACTTCATGCTGCCCATGCGCGTCTGGGCGTCGGTCGCGGGCACCGGCTTTGCGCTCGGCGACCAGGCGGGCGCCGACCGCTGGCGGGCGGCCGGGGCGCTCTGCGAGATGATGAGCCGGGCAGCCCTCAGTCATCGCCGGCCGTCCTTCGAGCTCGACGAGATCGTCATGGGCAACCGCACCGTTTCGGTGACCGAGCAGGAAGTACTGGCCTTGCCGTTCGGCACGTTGCTGCGCTTCGCCAAGGAGGGCGCGCCGCCGCAGCCCAAGGTGCTGGTGGTGGCGCCGCTGTCCGGTCACTTCGCCACCTTGCTGCACGACACGGTGAAGGTGCTGCTGCCCGAGCACGACGTGCACATCACCGACTGGGCCAATGCGCGCGACGTCGGCATCTGGAACGGCCGCTTCGGCTTCGACGAATATGTCGAGTACCTGATCAGGTTCCTGGAAACCATGGGCCCGGGCAGCCACGTCGTCGCGGTTTGCCAGCCCTGTGTGCAGACGCTGGCGGCGGCGGCGATCATGGCGGAGGACGACAATCCCGCCCAGCCGCGCAGCATGACCCTGATGGCGGGACCGATCGACACGCGCGTCTCGCCGACCAAGGTGAACGAGCTCGCCATGGGCAAGCCGATCGGCTGGTTCGAGAACAACCTGATCACGCGCGTGCCGCTGCGCTATCCCGGCGCGACGCGGCGGGTCTATCCCGGCTTCCTGCAGCTCACGGCATTCATGAGCATGAATGCCGAGCGCCATATCAAGGCGCAGATGGATCTCTACAAGGCGCTGGCGAAGGGCGACAAGGAACAGGCCGACTCGATCAAGAAGTTCTACGACGAGTATTTTGCCGTGCTCGACATGACGGCGGAATTCTACCTCGAGACGGTGCAGTGGGTGTTCCAGGAACACCGCCTGGCGCGCGGCGTGCTCGAGTGGAAAGGCCGGCCGGTAAATCCCAGGGCGATCCGCCGCACGGCGCTTTTCACTGTCGAAGGCGAGCGCGACGACATCTGCGCGCTGGGCCAGACCGTGGCCGCGCACGACCTCTGCTCCAGTCTCCGGCCCTACCGCAAGAAGCACTATATGCAGGCGGGCGTGGGTCATTACGGCGTGTTTGCCGGCAGACGCTGGGCCGGCCAAATCTACCCTTTGGTACGAAACACCATCCTGGCCAACGAATAGCGGGCTGTTTTCGTCCTGGCGGGCGGTTTATTGTCATCCCGAGCGAAGCGAGGGATCCTTCGCGCTCCTGTAAGGATCCCACGCTGCGCTCGGGATGACAGGAATTCATGGCTGACTTTCCGAAGAAGACCCTGGCCGACTGGGAAAAGGCGGCCGCCAAGGAATTGCGCGACAAGCCGGTGTCGTCGCTCGACTGGACCACGCCCGAGGGCATCGTAGTGAAGCCGCTCTATACCGCGGCCGATCTCGAGGGGCTGGAGACCGTGGGCACGGTGCCGGGCTTCCCGCCGTTCACGCGCGGGCCGAAGGCTACGATGTATGCCGGCCGGCCGTGGACGGTACGCCAGTACGCGGGCTTCTCGACGGCCGAAGAGTCCAACAAGTTCTACCGGGCCAATCTCGCGGCCGGCCAGATGGGCCTGTCGGTGGCGTTCGATCTCGCGACCCACCGCGGCTACGATTCCGATCATCCGCGGGTCGTGGGCGACGTCGGCAAGGCGGGCGTGGCGATCGACAGCGTCGAGGACATGAAGATCCTGTTCGACGGCATCCCGCTCGACAAGATGACGGTGTCGATGACCATGAACGGCGCGGTGCTGCCGGTACTGGCCGGCTACATCGTGGCGGCCGAGGAGCAGGGCGTGCCGCAGGACCAGCTGGGCGGCACGATCCAGAACGACATCCTCAAGGAGTTCATGGTCCGCAACACCTACATCTATCCGCCCGGACCTTCGATGCGGATCGTGGCCGACATCATCGAGTACACGGCGAAGTACATGCCGAAGTTCAACTCGATCTCGATCTCCGGCTATCACATGCAGGAAGCGGGCGCGACCTTGGTCCAGGAGCTGGCCTTCACCCTGGCCGACGGACTCGAATATGTGCGTGCCGCCCGGGCCAAGGGCCTCGACATCGACGCCTTTGCACCGCGCCTGTCGTTCTTTTTCTGCATCGGCATGAACTTCTTCATGGAGGCTGCGAAACTGCGCGCCGCGCGCTTCCTGTGGGCCGAGCTGATCAAGCCGTTCGAACCCAAGAAGGCCGATTCGCTGTCGCTGCGCACGCATTGCCAGACGTCGGGCGTGTCGCTCACCGAGAAGGATCCGCTCAATAACGTCATCCGCACCGCCTACGAGGCGATGTCGGCGGTGCTGGGCGGCACGCAGTCTCTGCACACCAATTCCTTCGACGAGGCGATTGCGTTGCCGACGGCGCAATCCGCCCGGGTCGCGCGCAACACGCAGCTCATCCTCCAGCACGAGACCGGCGTCACCAGGGTGGTCGATCCGCTGGCCGGCTCCTATTACGTCGAGTCGCTGACGGCGAGTCTGATCGCCGAGGCGCGCAAGCTGATCGCCGAGGTCGAGGCGCTGGGCGGCATGACCAGAGCGGTCGAGACCGGCATGCCCAAGATGCGCATCGAGGAAGCCTCGGCGCGCAAACAGGCGCGCATCGACCGCGGCGAGGAGATCGTGGTCGGCGTCAACAAATTCCAGCTCAAGGAAGAAGACCCGATCGACATCCGCGAGATCGACAACGATGCCGTACGCGAGTCCCAGGTCACGCGCCTGAACGCCATTCGCAAGACCCGCGACGAGGCCAGGTGCGTCGCCGCGCTGAAGGCGCTGGGCGAGGCCGCGCGCAGCAGCACCGGCAATCTGCTGGCTTTGTCGATCGAGGCCACGCGGGTGCGCGCGACCGTGGGCGAAATCTCATCCGCGCTCGAAGGCGTCTACGGCCGCTTCCAGGCGACCATCCGCTCGATCTCCGGCGTCTATGCCTCGGAGTGGGAAGGCGACGAAGGTCTCGCACGCATCCGCACCGATATCGCCGCCTTCGCCGAAGAAGAAGGCCGCCGGCCGCGCCTGATGGTCGTGAAGATGGGCCAGGACGGCCACGACCGCGGTGCCAAGGTGATTGCCACGGCCTTCGCCGATCTCGGCTTCGACGTCGACGTCGGCCCGCTGTTCCAGACGCCGGCCGAAGCCGCGCGGGCGGCGGTCGAGAACGACGTGCATGTGATCGGCGTGTCGAGCCAGGCCGCAGGCCACAAGACGCTGGTGCCGCAGCTCATCGAGGAGCTGGCGAAGCAGGGCGGCGAGGACGTGCTCGTGATCGTGGGCGGCGTGATCCCCGCGCAGGACTATGCGTTCCTGAGGGAAGCGGGAGTGGCTGCGATCTACGGACCGGGCACCAACATCCCTGCCGCGGCCGCCGAAATCGTCTCGATCCTGCGTCAGACGAACCACCGCCGCGCCGCCTGAGCGCGGGCACGCGATCTCACCGCCGCATCGCCACTTTCTCTTCCGACGTGAGCGGGCGCTCGGTGAAGGACAGCATTCTGCCGCGGATGGTGCCGAAGCCGGTCTTCGCCTCGAGCTTGGCGGGATAGCGGAACGGCGAGCCGTCGAAGCGCGCCAGCCAGATCAGCATGGGATGCTCGCGCTCGCTCTCGGCTTCTTCCGGGGCATCGAAGAATTCGCCGGCAATGCGCTTGGAATAGAGCTCGCAGACCAGCACGTCGCCCTTGGCAAGCGGCAGGCCGGCCTGCGCCGGGGTCTCGGTCCTGAGCCTGTGCAGCATGATGTCGACGCGGCGGTGGCCGTCGTTCGACGGCGCCGGCTGGTCGCACGCCGCGTCGCCGCGCATGCCGGCGGCGATCGCGGACGTCAGCGGATCGAGCGAGCCGCGCTTCTTGTCTTCGGGGATCGCGTCCTTGGGCGGGGGCTTCCACACCGGATTGTGGGTCTCGTGCAGGCTGCCGTCGGCGCCGTACTGCGCCAGCCAGGTGCGCGGCTTGCCGCCGACCACCAGCGACAACGATCCGCCACTGGGCAGCGCCCCCTGGGGAGAGAAGCCGCCCCACGCGCGATTGCGTCCCTCGTAGTTCATGGTGAGCGTCTTCAGCACGCCTTCCTTGAAGGCATGGCTCTCGACGTCGTAGCTGTTGCCGTCCAAGCGGGCGGTGAAGTCGATGCGAAAACCGGTAAAGCCCGCAAAGGTGATCTCGTAGCCGCCTTCGACCAGCCGGCCGTCGTCGGCCCAGCCAGGCGCCGGCGCCAGCGCGCACAAGCCAATCGCGAACAAGGCCCTACGAAAACTCATGAAATGGCGCTCCACAGGGGGCTACCTTTGCACGAACGGGCACGATAGAAGGCCCTCGCCCCCAATTTCACCGGACTTACGCGCCAAAACAAGGCCTCCTGTCATGTCTCCGCCTGCCAGCCAACGCCCCACCACCATCGACTTGCGCCGGTCGATGACGGTGCTGGCCATTCTGGGCCGGCATTTGTGGCCAAAAGGCGAGTGGGGCCTTCGCAGTCGCGTCGCCATTGCGGTGGGCCTGCTGTTTGCGGCCAAGGTCTGCAACGTCTTCGTGCCGTTGCTCTACAAGCGCGGCATCGACGCGCTGAGCGCCCCGCAGACCCAGATCGTCGTGGTGCCCATAGCCCTGATCCTGGCCTATGGCGCGGCGCGCGTGCTGGCCCAGGCCCTGGGCGAAGTGCGCGACGCCATCTTTGCTCCGGTGGCGCAGCGGGCGATCCGCAACCTCGCGCTCGAGGTCTTCGGCCATCTCCATGCGCTGTCGCTGCGCTACCATCTCGAGCGCCAGACCGGCGGCCTCAGCCGGGTGATCGAGCGCGGCACCCAGGGCATGGATTTCCTGATCCGCTTCACGACCTTCAACATCCTGCCGACCCTGGTCGAAATCGCGATGGTGGGCGCCATACTGTGGCACCTCTACGACTGGCGCTTCAGCGCCGTCACCCTGGGCGTGATCGCAGGCTACATCGTCTTCACCGTCACCCTGTCGGAATGGCGCATCGCCTTCGTGCGCCGCATGAACGACGCCGACACCGAAGCCAACGCCAAGGCGATCGACAGCCTGCTCAACTACGAGACCGTGAAGTACTTCGGCAACGAGGCGCACGAGGTGCGGCGCTACGACGTCGGCCGGCGACGCTACGAGACGGCGGCGATCCGTTCCGCCCGCACGCTCTCGCTGCTCAACATCGGGCAGGGCTCGATCATCGCCGTCGGCCTCGCCGTCATCATGATCATGGCGGGCAGCGGCGTCGCCCGACACACCATGACGGTGGGCGACTTCGTGGCGGTCAACGCTTTCCTGCTGCAGCTCTACGCGCCGCTCAACATGCTGGGCTTCGCCTATCGCGAGATCCGGGCCGCACTGGTCAGCATGGAGCAGATGTTCGGGCTGCTCGGCGTGCCGACCGAAGTGTCCGATAAGCCCGGCGCGCCGGCGCTGCGGGTCGGCGGCGGCGAGATCGTGTTCGACCATGTCGACTTCCACTACGACAAGGCCCGCCCAATTCTGCACGACGTCAGTTTCCGCGTGGCACCCGGCAACACGGTGGCGATCGTGGGTTCGAGCGGCGCCGGAAAATCGACGGTGTCGCGCATCCTGTTCCGTTTCTACGACGTGGCGGGCGGCAGCGTGCGCATCGACGGCCAGGACATCCGCGAGGTCTCCCAGGCGAGCCTGCGGGCGGCGATCGGCGTGGTGCCGCAGGACACGGTGTTGTTCAACGACACGATCTTCTACAACATCTGCTACGGCCGGCCCGACTGCACGCGCGAGGAAGTCGAGGAGGCGGCCAGGCTGGCGCGCATCCACGACTTCATCGTGGCCTTGCCGCAGGGCTACGAATCGCAGGTTGGCGAGCGCGGGCTGAAGCTGTCGGGCGGCGAGAAGCAGCGGGTGGCGATCGCCCGCACCATCCTGAAGAACCCGCGCATCCTGCTGTTCGACGAGGCGACCAGCGCGCTCGACACGCGCACCGAGCAGGAGATCCAGCGATCGCTGGAGGAGGTCAGCCGCGGCCGCACCACGGTGGTGATCGCGCATCGCCTCTCGACCATCATCAATTCCGACGAGATCGTCGTGCTCGACCGCGGTCGCGTCGCCGAGCGCGGCCGGCACGGCGAGCTGCTGGCCCGCGATGGGCTTTATGCCGACATGTGGCGGCGTCAGCAGGAAGCCGCGGCTGCCGCCGAGGCCAAGGTCGAGACTGCGGAGCCGCCGTCCTTCCGCGCGGAAGGACATCTCCGTGTCGTCGAATAGCACCGCGGCGCCGGGTTCCTGGCGCGGACTGATCCCGATTTTCGCGGCCTGCATGGCCATGGGGCTGCAGGCGGGCGCGGCTCTGCCGCTGGTCCCGCTGACCCTCGACCGGCAGGGCGTCGACAAGCTCGTCATCGGCATCGTGACGGCGACCTGGGCGATCGGCATGCTGACCTTCGGCACCCGCATCCCGCGCCTGGCCGCGCGCTTCGGCGCCGTGCCGGTGATCGTCGCGTCGTCCGTGGCGGGGGCCATCATCAACGCGGCCTATACGATTACCTCCGGTCCGCTCGCCTGGGGGATCCTCACTTTCCTGCACGGCATCGTCGGCGGCGTGCCGTGGGTGGTGAGCGAGATCTGGATAAACACCGTGGTCGACGAAAGCCGCCGCGGCCGGGTCATGGGAATCTACGGCATGATGGTTGCGATCGGCATGGCGCTGGGGCCGCTGATGCTGCAGGTCACGGGCGTCTACGGGCCGCTGCCCTTTCTCGTCGCCGCGATTTGCGGTTTGCTGGTGGCGGCGCCGGTGCTGCCGTATTGGCGTACCGCGCCGCGCATCCACCACACTGCCGACAGCAATTTCGCGGCGGTCGTGCGCCTGGCGCCGCTTCCGATGTTCGCCGCCCTGTCCTGTGGGTTGGGCGAGCAGGTCGCGTTCAGCTTCCTGCCGGTTTACGCGGTCGGCGCCGGGGTATCGGCACAGACCGGCACGCTCTGGCTCTCGGCCTTCGTCGTCGGCAACGTCGTGATGCAATGGCCGATCGGCTGGCTGGCCGATCATGCCGACCGGCGCGCCGTGCTGGCGGGCTGTGCGTTTGCGAGCGCGCTGCTGGTCGGGCTGTTGCCGCTGGTGCCCGCGACCTCGCCCGCCGTGCTCGCCGTGGTGCTGCTGTGGGGCGGCATCTCCTTCTCGATCTATCCCGTGGCCCTGGCGTTGCTCGGCCAGCGCACGAGGGGCGGCGATATCGCCCGCGCCAATACGGCATTCAGCCTGATGTACATCCTGGGCGGGCTGGTCGGCCGGCCGACGACCGGCGGCGCGATGGATGTCTTCGGCGAGCCGGGCCTCGGCGTCACCCTGGCGTTCTTCTATCTCGCAGCCACGGTGGCTGCCGTGATTTCGTGGCGGCGCAAGACCGCATGAGGTAAGTCTCGGGACGATGAGCGATCCTCTGCTCAAGCCGCTGCTGGCGGGCGACCGACGGGCGCTCGCGCGCGCCATCACCCTGATCGAGTTCGACGCGAGCGGACCATCGCGAGCGCGCCGATGCGCTGCTGGCTGAAGTGCTGCCGCATTCCTGCCAGAAAACCAGCAAGTCCGTGCGGCTCGGCATCACCGGCGTGCCGGGCGTCGGCAAGTCGACCTTCATCGAGCGCTTCGGCCTCGGCCTGATCGGCAAAGGCCGCTCGCTCGCAGTGCTGGCGATCGATCCGTCGTCGAAGCGCGGCGGCGGCTCCATCCTGGGCGACAAGACGCGCATGGAGGAGCTTTCGCGCCACGGGCGCGCCTTCATCCGGCCGTCGCCGGCGGGCGCGACCCTGGGTGGCGTGGCCCGGCGCACGCGCGAGGCCATGCTGCTCGCAGAGGCGGCGGGCTTCGACACGGTGCTCGTCGAGACCGTGGGTGTCGGCCAGTCGGAGACGGCGGTCGCCGACATGGTCGACATGTTCGTGGTGCTGCTGCTGCCGGCGGGCGGCGACGATCTGCAGGGCATCAAGCGCGGCGTCATCGAGCTCGCCGATCTCATCGTCGTCAACAAGGCCGACGGCGATCTCAAGGCGACGGCCAGCCGCTCGGCCGCCGACTATCGCCACGCGCTGCACATGCTGCGCTCGCCGACGGCCGGCTGGACGCCGGAGGTGACCACCGCCTCGGCCCTGGCGGGCGAAGGCGTGCTCGAGGTCTGGGCAGTCATCGAGCGCTTCCTCGCCGCGGTCGGCGAGAAGGGCGTGGCCCGCCGCCGCGCCGAGCAGGCGCGGGCCTGGATGTGGAACGAGGTGGGCGAGACCCTGCTGGCCGAGTTGCGCCGCCATCCCGCGGTCAAGCGCCTGGTGAGTGGCCTCGAGCGCGAGGTCGAGGCCGGACGATCGACCCCCGCCGCGGCGGCCCGTCTTATGCTAGAAGCCTTCCATGGCCGCTAAGTCCCTCGTCCGGCGCGCCCGCCGCGCCGCCGCCGCCCAGCAGGAGCCGTTCTGGAAGCGCAAGACGCTGGCCCAGATGAATCGCCAGGAATGGGAGGCGATCTGCGACGGCTGCGGCATGTGCTGCGTCAACAAGCTCGAATACGAGGGCACCGGGGAGCTGGCCCAGACCGACACCTGCTGCAAGCTGCTGGACCCCAAGACCGCGCGCTGCCGGGACTACAAGAATCGCAAGAAAATCGTGCCGGACTGCATCCAGTTGACCCCAAAGGTAGTGGCCAAGATGGATTGGCTCCCCAAGACTTGTGGATACCGGCTGGTCCACTTCAAGCAGGACCTCTACTGGTGGCATCCGCTGGTCTCCGGCGACCCCGAAACCGTCCACCAGGCCGGGATTTCGGCCCGGGGGAGGGTGATTCCGGAGGATCAGGTCGAGGATATCACCGAGCGGGTGGTAGATTGGTTCGCGTAAACGCGAACTGGTTTGCTTGACGTAGGGGGGCCGGAACCTTACAAAGCCGGCCTTCCCGCCCCTCGGCGGGATCATTTTTTCAGCGGAAAGCGCCATGCCTCGTCGTTGCGCCCTCTCGGGCAAGTCCGTCCTGTACGGCAACAATGTCAGCCACGCCAACAACAAGACCAAGCGCCGGTTCATGTCGAACCTGCAGGTCGCTTCGGTCCTGTCGGACGTGCTCGGCCACTCGATCCGCCTGCGCCTCACGCCGCGCGGCATCAAGACCATCGAGCACAATGGCGGCATCGACGCCTATCTGCTGGGCACCAACGACAGCAAGCTGACGCCCGAGATGACGGTGCTGAAGCGCCGCGTCGTCTCGGCCAAGGCCAAGAAGGACGCGAAGAAGGCCGCCTGAGCGCCTTCTCCGCTTGTTTAAGCGCAGGCTGTCATCCCGAGCGTAGCGAGGGATCCTTAACTGCAGCCATGCAAGAGTCCCCTCGCTACGCTCGGGATGACAATCTTCGCTTAAGAATCAAACGTGACTCTGGCGGCCTCTATTTCGCAAGCTCGAAGAGTAGCAGCAGGTTGCGCTGCAGCGGATTGAAATTGTCGTCCGCGATCATCCACAGCAGCGTCTCGCCATGCTCGCCCACGGTCGCGGCGACGCCCTCCAGATTGTCGACCGCATAGGGCGATGCAAGCCTCGCCAGTTCCTCGGCCTCGATCACGGCGTCGGGCCTGAGCGCCGACGCGGGGAAGCGCATCACCCGCACTCTCACGCCGTGCACGAAATCGAAGGCCCGCTCGAGCACGACGAACGATCCGTCGGGCAGCGGGCGGATCGCCGTCGGGCTGAAGGCGGGAAGCTTCCTGTATTCGAATATCTCCCAGAGATAGCGACCGTCACTGGCCGCAGGCTTGATCGGCGTGCCGATCCAGCCGACGGCCATATTGGGCCGCAAGGTATATTCCTCACTGATCGCCACGATCCGCCCATCGGCCAGGCCCGTCAGAGCCTCGATGCCGCCGTTGTTCGGCTGGCGCTCGAAGCCGGGCGGCAGGTTGATCGCAGAGGGCACGCCGTCGAGCGTGGGATAGCGCCAGATACGGTGATGACGCTCGAAGGAGACCAGCCACGTGCCGTCCGACATCAGCGCCATGCCCTCGGCGTCGGCCCACTCCTTGTCGGCGAGCGGGCGCCCCTTGAGGTCGCGCAGCGGGCCGATCGTGGCCCCGGTGAGACTGGCGAGGTCGCCCTTGCCGTTGCGTTCGATCGTGGCACTGAACCATGCGCCGTTGTCGGAGATCGACGTCAGCGTGCGGTTGTCGGGCGAGACCACCAGATCGGACCAGCCGCCGAAGTTGCGCGAGTTGGCCGTCATCGAGAGGCCGCCGCGCCAGATCAGGCGGCCGATCTCGCGCGCCGCCGGATCGTCGAGCTTGAAGGGGACCGAAGAGGAGCGGATCTCGAGCGCGAGCGGCGCTGCGGCGACCGGCTCGACGGGCGGACCGCCGGCACAGGCGGCCGCGATCAGCAGGCTGATGGTGACGAAGGCGCGAACCGCGGCGTGCACCGGCAGGCGATCAGGCCGCGCGCTTGCCGCCCGATTTGCCGCCGGGGTTGGCACCAGATCTGGCGCCTGCCTTGGCCGTGCTGCCGCCGCGCTTGCCGTCGCGGGCGGCGCGCAGTTCCTTCTGCTCGTCCTCGTCGAACAGCGAGGCGAGTTGCTCCATCATCGTGCCGCCCAGCTGGTCGGCGTCGACGATGGTGACGGCCTTGCGGTAGTAGCGCGTGACGTCGTGGCCGATGCCGATGGCGACCAGCTCGACCGGCGAGCGCGTCTCGATCCAGTCGATCACGTCGCGCAGGTGGCGCTCGAGGTAGTTGCCCGGATTGACCGAGAGCGTCGAATCGTCGACCGGCGCGCCGTCGGAGATCACCATCATGATCTTGCGCTCTTCGGTCCTGGGCAGCAGGCGGTTGTGCGCCCACAAGAGCGCCTCGCCGTCGATGTTCTCCTTCAGGATGCCCTCGCGCAGCATCAGGCCCAGGTTCTTGCGCGCGCGCCGCCACGGCGCATCGGCCGGCTTGTAGATGATGTGGCGCAGGTCGTTGAGGCGGCCCGGGTTGGCGGGCTTGCCGGCGGCAAGCCACTGCTCGCGGCTCTGGCCGCCCTTCCAGGCGCGCGTCGTGAAGCCCAGGATCTCGACCTTGACGCCGCAGCGCTCCAGGGTGCGCGCCAGGATGTCGGCGCTCATCGCCGCCACCGTGATCGGCCGGCCGCGCATCGAGCCCGAATTGTCGATCAGCAGCGACACCACCGTGTCGCGGAAGTTGGTGTCCTTTTCCTTCTTGAACGACAGCGCATGCATCGGATTGGTGATGATGCGGGTGAGGCGCGCGGCATCGAGCGTGCCCTCGTCGAGGTCGAAGTCCCAGGAGCGGTTCTGTTGCGCCATCAGGCGGCGCTGCAGGCGGTTGGCGAGCTTGCCGATCACGCCCTGCAGGTGCGCGAGCTGCTGGTCGAGGTGGTTGCGCAGCCGGCCCAGTTCCTCGGCGTCGCACAGCATGTCGGCCTCGACCACCTCGTCGTGCTTGACCGTATAGGCGTGATACTGCTGGCCGGCCGGCTCGTTGCTGAGCGCACCCGGCGGCAGCCACGGACGCTCGGCGCGGCCCGGCTCCTCCTCGTCGCCCGAGCCCATCTGCATCTCGGTCTGGGCCTGGTCGGCGGAGGTCTCGGAGGCGTCCTCCTGGTCGGAGGCGTCCTCGGTCTCCTCGCCCTGGGCGCCGTAGCCCTGGGTCTCGCTCGAATCGCTCTGGTCGTCGCCGGTCTCGTTCGACTGGCCGTCGGCGTTCTCCTGGTCCTGGCTGTCCTCGGGGTCGTCGTCCTGCAGGTCGGCCGTCTCGTCGCCGAGCTTGAGGTCGCGGATCAGCTGGCGCGCGGCGCGCGCGAAGGCGTCCTGGTTGCCGAGCGATTCGCGCAGCTTCTGGAAATCGCGGCCGGCCGCCGATTCGATGTCGGCGCGCCACATGTCGACCATCGCCCTGGCCGATTCCGGCGGCTGGGCGCCCAGCAGCTGCTCGCGCGCGATCAGGCCGATCACGTCGGCGATCGGCGCATCGTCCTTGGTCTTGATGCGGGCATGGCCGCGCTGGTCGGAGCGCTGGCGATAGAGGGCGGACAGGTTGTCGGCGACGCCGGCCATCTTGCGGGCGCCGAGCGATTCGACGCGGACCTGCTCGACGGCCTCGAAGATCGCCCGTGCGGTTTCGCCGCGCGGCACGCGGCGCAGGTGCATCTTGCGATCGTGGTGGCGCAGCTTCAGCGCCATCGAATCGGCCTCGCCGCGGACGCGGCTGACGTCCTCGACCGGCAGGTCGCGCGCCGGCACGGTGATGCGCGCCTCGGTGCCCAGCAGCGATCCGCCGTCCGGCACGAAGGCCACGTTCACTTCCTTGCGAGACACCGCCCGCATGGTGGTGGCGGTGACGCGGCGGAATTCCTCGAGCGGCGTGGAGTTCCTTGGCGGCCATGACGGCCCTCTTTTCCTAAAGCATATTCCGTCCGACTGTAATCAGTCGGACGGAATATGCCATGAGTCGAAACATCTCGACCGATGCGTTTCCGATCGATTGGAAGCCGCTCTAGTGCAGCTTCCCGCCCTTGCCGCTGGACGCCGGCAATTCCTTGCCGAAGCAGCGCTGGTAGTACTCGGCAAGCGTGCTGCGCTCGACCTCGTCGCACTTGTTGAGGAAGGTGAGACGGAAGGCAAAGCCCAGGTCGCCGCCGAAGATGCGCGCGTTCTCTGCCCAGGTGATCACCGTGCGTGGCGACATGACGGTCGAGATGTCGCCGGCGATGAAGCCCGCGCGCGTGAGATCGGCCAGCGCCACCATGGCGGAGATGGTCTTGCGGCCTTCGTCGTTGTCGTACATCGGCGTCTTGGCGGCGACGATGTTCACTTCCTGGTCGTGCGGCAGGTAGTTCAGCGTCGTCACGATCGACCAGCGGTCCATCTGGCCCTGGTTGATCTGCTGCGTGCCGTGATAGAGGCCGGTGGTGTCGCCGAGGCCGACCGTGTTGGCGGTCGAGAACAGGCGGAAGGACGGGTGCGGATGGATCACCTTGTTCTGGTCGAGCAGGGTCAGCTTGCCGTCGACCTCGAGCACACGCTGGATCACGAACATCACGTCGGCGCGGCCGGCGTCGTATTCGTCGAACACCAGGGCCGTCGGGTTCTGCAGCGCCCACGGCAGGATGCCTTCGCGGAACTCGGTGACCTGCTTGCCGTCCTTCAGGACGATGGCGTCCTTGCCGATCAGGTCGATGCGGGAAATGTGGCTGTCGAGGTTGACGCGCAGGCAGGGCCAGTTGAGGCGCGCCGCGACCTGTTCGATGTGGGTCGACTTGCCGGTGCCGTGATAGCCCTGGACCATGACGCGGCGGTTGTGCGCGAAGCCTGCAAGGATAGCCATCGTCGTGTCATGATCGAACAGGTAGGCGTCGTCGACCGGCGGCACATGCTCGGTGGCAGCGCTGAACGCCGGCACTTCCATGTCGGTGTCGATGCCGAAGAGCTGGCGGGCGGAAACCTTGATGTCCGGTATGCCCGTAACGGCCGGCCGTACCGCGGTCGCTGAAGAAGCCATCACTCGTGTCCCACATAACAAAGCCCGCCAAATTGCGAGCTTAAACGATAGTCGCAGGCTGAATTGTGCACTGCAAGCGGCCAATTGCCCGGGCTGCCCCGAGCGGAGCTAATCACACGGCCGGAAGGTTTTCCGAGGCTCGCAGGGTGGAATAGGCGGCGTTGATTTCCTTCAGTTTTTCCTCGGCCTCTCGGGCGCCCCCATTGGCATCGGGATGGTGCCGTTTCACCAGTTCCTTGTAACGAGATTTCAGTTCGACCCGGGTCAGCGGCCATGAAAGTTCAAGGACCTCCAGCGCGTCCCGCTCGGCCGGCGTCAGTTTTTCGTTGCCATCCATCCGGGGGGGCGGCTTTTCGCCCAGCCCGGCATCGTCGCTGAGGCCCAGCGGATCGTGGATGTGCGGACCGCCGCTGCGCCGCCCGCCCAGCGGCCAGACGGGGCGCCGCCAGGTCGTGTCGGCGCGGATGTGCTGCTCGATCGCGTCGGCGTCGAGACCGGCGAAATAGTCCCACTTCTTGTTGTATTCGCGGACATGCTCGAGGCAGAACCAGCGATATTCGGTCAGCCGGTCGCGCGCGAGCGGGGCGCGATAGTCGCCGTGCAGGCGGCATCCCGACGCTTCGCAGATCTTCTGGAAGCTCCTGGGCGCCTGCATCTCCGCCAGAGGTTTCGCTCGCCGCCGAGACATTCGTCTAATATGTGTGCAAGCGATTGGGCCGGCAAGAGAGGCAATTGATGGGCGCGGTGGCGACGGCGATTGACAACAAGCTTCGGCAGCGGTTCGCGCCGGCGCGCCTCGCCGTCGAGGACGAGTCCTCGAAGCACCGCGGCCATGCCGGACATCGCGAGGGCGGCGAATCGCATTTTCGCGTCGAGATCGTGTCGGCGCTCTTCGAGGGTCACAGTCGCGTGGCGCGTCAGCGCATGGTCTACGAGACCCTGAAGGCCGAACTCGACGCCGGCCTGCACGCGCTGGCGATCACGACCCTGACACCGGCGGAGGACGACAAGCGAGGGTAGGGAGTCATTTCCGACATTTAAGTGCAGACTGTCATCCCGAGCGAAGCGAGGGATCCTTGCATGGCCGCAGTTAAGGATCCCTCGCTTCGCTCGGGATGACAGCGGCTTCTGAATGACGGCAGTGCTCTAGCTACGTCGTCACCCTTCCATCTCGATCTTCTTGCCCTTCGCGGCGGCGCGCACTTCTTCGGCGTCGGGGCCGGTGTAGAAATCCGGCACCCAGCGCCGGGTGACTTCGCTGTCCGACGCCCAGGTGTGACAGCTGTCGAGCATGTAGGGTTTGCGGCGCGGCCTGGCCGCGTCGTCGGGCGCGGGCGCGGGCAGGGTGCCCATCTTTGCGCGATGCGCCCGATTGAGCTGCTGCGCCTTGCTCGAGCCCACGGTCTGGAACGCCGTCGTGGCGACCGGCCCCAGCAGCTCGACGATATGGGTGCAGCCGTGAATGCCGCCCATCCGCTCGCGCACCGCGCGATTGAAGCCGCCGCCGATGCGCAGCCCGATCAGCTTGCGGAAGTCGGGCGCGATGTCGCCGCACATCCTGTAGGGCGACTTGTCGGTCACCGCCTCGACGTCGACGATCGTGAACTTGTGATCGAGTGTCAGGCGGATCGACATGTCGTGGACGAAGTCGCCGGGCTCGAGCGGCCCGCGCCATTCGTTGGCGTGCTCGTAAGTCTTCTCGTCGGTGATGCGGCCCTCGATGTCCCAGAGCCCGTCCTCGCGGAAGAAACCCTGGCAGGTGACGCGACGCGTGTGCAGATGCTGTCGCCCGACCGGCGGCGAAAGCGGCATGGTTGATCCTCTCGTAAATTCGGTGCCAGAACGGCGTTTATGCCGCCTGTATGGCGGCAGGCGGGACGATGCGCAACTCGGCGATACGGGTGCCTTCGCGCTTCAGAATCTCGAATCGAAATCCGTAGAATGCATAGACCTGGCCCACTTCGGGGATGCGCCGCGCCTCGTGCAGCACGAGGCCCGCGACGGTCGTGGCGACATCCTCGGGCAGGTTCCAGCCGTAGGCGCGATTGAGGTCGCGCACCGGCACCGTGCCCTGACAGATCAGGCTGCCGTCGTCGCGCTGGACGACGTCGCGCTGGATGGCATCGTGCTCGTCGGCGATGTCGCCCACGATCTCCTCGATGATGTCCTCGAGGGTGACGATGCCGCGCAGCGCTCCATATTCGTCGACCACGATGGCGAAATGCTCGTGGCGCGCCCGGAAGGCCTCGAGCTGGTCGAACAGGATCGTCGATTCCGGAATGAACCACGGCGTCGTCATGACGTCGGCGATCTTCACGGTCTCCGGTCCGCCCGCCGCCTTGACGGCGCGGAACAGGTCTTTGGCATGGACCACGCCCACGACATTGTCGGGCTGGCCGCGATAGAGCGGGATGCGGGTGTAAGGCGCGGCCAGCATCTGGGTGACGATGGAGTCGGTCGGCTGCTCGGCGTCGATCAGCACGACGTTGGCGCGATGGGTCATGACGTCGCCCACCGTGCGATCGCCCAGGTCGAGCACGTTGCGCAGCATCGCCTTCTCCGCCGGCGCGTCCTCGTCGGCCTCGTGATCGCCATGCATGTCGATCGCGCCGCGCAGCAGCTCGGCATGGTCGCTCGCGCCGGTCGTCGGTGGGCGCACGCCGATCGTGTGCAGGAATACGCGGCTGATCCAGGCGACGGCGCGCGCCAGCGGTCCCAGCAGGGTCAGGGTGAGGAGAATCGACGGCGCGAGGATTAGCGCCACCCGGTCGGCGCGCAGCAACGCCCATGTCTTGGGCATCACCTCGGCGAAGATCACGACCAGCGCACCGACGATGATCGTCGCATAGACGATGCCCGCCGCGCCGAACACGGAGGTCAGCACGGCGGTGGTGAGCGAGGCCGACAGGATGTTCATCACGCTGTTGCCGAGCAGCACCGCGCTCACCGCCTCGTCCTTGCGGTCGAGCAGCCGGTTGACCTGCGCCGCGCGCCGGTTGCCCTGCTGCTCGAGCCGGTGCATGCGCGGCGCCGAGGCGCCGGTGATCGCCGTCTCGGCGGCCGACATGTAGGCGCCGAGTATCAGGCACAGCACGACCAGCGGTGCGGCAACCTCCGGCGGCAGGTGAAAGTCGATATCGGCGTCCATTACGATCCTGGTGTCTTCCCGACGAGGGTAGACGCACATCCGATTATTGAGCGAAGACTGTCATCCCGAGCGCAGCGAGGGATCTTTGCATGACAGCAGTTAAGGATCCCTCGCTGCGCTCGGGATGACATCGGCCTTTGAACGACAGCGGTGCGTTTCAATTCCATTCGGAAAGATCCTACGCGGCGATGGCCTGGTCGAGCAGGGCGCCCAGCGTGCGCTCGTCGACCTCGCGCGTAACGAAGGCCTTGCCGATGCCGCGGGCGAGGATGAAGGCGAGGCGGCCCGCCTCGGCCTTCTTGTCGCCGCGCATGTGCTCGATCAGCCGGGCCGCGTTCCAGCTGCGCCGGTTGTCGCCGCCGATGGCGCGCAGCCGCACCGGCAACCCGACCGACGCCAGGTGGCGGCGCACGCGCATGGCATCTTCCTTCGGGCAGAGGCCGAGCATCGCCGACAGGTCGAAGGCCATCGCCATGCCCGCGCCGACGGCCTCGCCGTGCAGCAGGTCGGGGCCGAAGCCGGTCTCGGCCTCGAGCGCATGGCCGAACGTATGGCCGAGATTGAGCAGGGCGCGCAGGTCGGTGGTCTCGCGCTCGTCGGCCGCCACGATGCGCGCCTTGGCGCGGCAGCTCTGCTCGATGGCGTAGGTTCGTTTGCCCGCGTCGCCATCGAGTACGGCCGCGCCATTCTGTTCGCACCACGCCCAGAACGCGGGATCGTCGATCAACCCGTACTTCGCCACCTCGGCATACCCCGCCAGCAGTTCGCGCCGCGGCAGGGTGTCGAGCGCGCCGGTGTCGGCCACCACCAGGCGCGGCTGGTAGAAGGCGCCCACCAGGTTCTTGCCGTGGCGCGTGTTGATGCCGGTCTTGCCGCCAACCGAGGAATCGACCTGCGCAAGCAGTGTCGTCGGCACCTGGATGAAGTCGACGCCGCGCAGCAGGACCGCGGCGGCGAAGCCCGCCAGGTCGCCGACCACGCCGCCGCCCAGCGCGACCAAGGTCGTCTTGCGGTCGGGCCGGGCGTCGAGCAGCTGGTTCATCAGCCGGCCGAATGCCTCCGAAATCCTTGCTGCCCTCGCCGGCGGGCACGGTGAGGATCGCGGCCTCGATGCCCGCCTTCGCGAAGGAGGCGCAAACCCGCGCGCCGTAGAGCGGCGCCACGGTCTCGTCGCTGACCACGATCACGCGCCTGGACGGCACCAGCCCGGCCGAGAGCTCACCCACTTTGTCGACCAGTCCGGGACCGATGACGATGTCGTAGGCGCGGCCGGCGAGGTCGACCTTTACGGTGCTGGGGGATGCGCTCATGCCGCCGCTCCGGCGGGCTCGGTCGACAGGTGACGCCGCAGCGCCTCGATCACCTGCTCGGTGGTGCGGTCGGCCGGCTGCGCCGTCGAGTTCGACGACGAGGTCGGCCTCGCCGTAGATCGGGTAGCGCTGCTCCATCAGCCGCCTCAGCACTTCGCGCGGATCGCCCTGGCGCAGCAGCGGGCGGTGCGCCCGCTTCTTCACCCGGTCGAACAGCACGTCGAGCTCGGCGCGCAGCCACACCGTCAGCGCCTTGTCGCGCATCAGCGCCCGCGTCGCGGCATCGATGTAGGCGCCGCCGCCGGTCGACAGCACGTGCGGCGGGGCCTCGAGCAGGCGGGAGATGACCCGGCGCTCGCCGTTGCGGAACTCGGCCTCGCCGAAGCGCTCGAAGAACTCGGAGATCGAGCAGCCGGCCGCGCGTTCGATCTCGTCGTCGGCGTCGACGAACGGCAGGCCGAGGCGCCGCGCCAGCCGGCGGCCGATGGCGCTCTTGCCGGCGCCCATCAGGCCGACCAGCGCCACCGTGCGCGGCAACGAAAGGGGAGAGGTTGCATTCATGGCAGGATTGAGACCATGGATGTCGCTTATTCCGCCGCCTGTTTCAAGCGACGGCATGTTAGCCCTCCCTCATATAAGTCGTCCCTCCCCCGTAAGACGGGGGAGGGAATCACGTGCTTCGGGACAACTGTTATCCGGCAGGGGGATCGGGTAGGTTGCCTGCGTCGTGCCGCTGTTCCGTTCCCGTAACCATTTCCGCGTGCCCACCCTCAAGATCGGGCCGGTGATCGTCTTCGTGGTGGCGCTCGTGCTGATCGTCGGCCTCACCGTTCTCGCCGTGATCGAACCTCGGCCGACGGTGCGCCATTTCGAAGTGCCGGTCACGAAGGGATGATATTGCGGCGCCTTTCCATTGCGGCGGTGCTCGTCGCGCTGGCGCAGAGCGCCAGTGCGCAGACTGCGCAATTCGACAACCAGCCCAGCGGCTTCCTGTCGGTGCCGGCCGGAGGCATGGCAACCGATGCCTGGAGCGGCAGCTCGCTGGGCACGGCCAAGCGCCTGGTCGCCGCCCTGCCCGCGGCGTCGCACAGCCGCGCGCTGCGTGACCTGCAGTTCAAGGTGATGGTGAGCCAGCTCGCGCTGCCCGCCCAGGACAATAGCGGCCCGCCCAGCCTGTTCTCGCGCAAGGTCGAGCGCATGGCCGCGATGGGCGAGGGCGAGAGCCTGAACGAGCTGGTGCGCTCGGTCGACGGCTACGGCGATCCCTGGGTCGGCGCAACCGTCGCCAATGCGCTGATGATGGCGGGCGAGCGCGCGCGCGCCTGCAACATCGTGCAGCACAACGCGATGCCGCAGCCGTTCGGCAAGCGCGCGGAAATCGCCTGCAAGGTGGTCGCGGGCGACGATGCCGGTGCGCTGGCAGCGGCCGAGGCGAACGGCGGCGATCCCGGCATCGTCACCCTGGCGCGGGTAGCGGCTGGCAGCCTGCCGCCCGGCGCGGCGCCGCTCAGCCCGCTCGACGGGCCGGCGATGATGGTGCTCGACCTCGCGCACGTGGCGCCGCCGGCCGCGTCACTGCAGTCGACGCAGCCGCCGATGATCCGCGCGCTGGTCGGCAACCGCACGCTCGGCATGGCCGACGCGCATCGAGATCGCCGAGCGCGGCGAGGCGCTCGCCATCATCGAGGCGACTCGGCTGAGCGATCTCTACCTGCAGGCGGTGAAGGAAGGGGCCGTGCTGCCGCCGGCGATGGCGAGGCGTGCGCAGCTCGTGGCGGCGGTGCGCAATGCCTCCAACGCGCAGGAGATCATGACAGCGATCACCGCGGTCTATGCCGAGACGCGCGGCAGTGCGCTGTTTCCCACCATCGCGCGCGCCACCGCGATCGGGCTGCTGCATCTTCCGGCCAAGCCCGAGTTCGCCAATGTGGCGCAGGAGGCGATGCGCGGCTTCCTCCTGCTGGGCGACAAGCAGCTGGCACTCGCCTGGACCAAGCTCGCGCTCACGGCCGCCTACAACAACGCGCGCGCCATGATCGCGCTCGACCGGCTGATGCCGCTGGTGGTGATCGCGGGCATCGACAATCCGACGCCATCTGGCGCCGGACGACGTCAACCGCTGGTACGAGGTCATGCGGCAGGACGATCCGAAGCCGCGCGCCGCTGCGCGGCTACTTGCTGCTTGCAGCTCTTCCGCGCCACCGGCCTCGACATGCCGAAGGGCGAGACGGTCCTGCCCGAGGCGCCGCCCGGCAACGTCCGGCTGGTCTCGCCGCCGGCGGCCACCCTGCAGGCGCTGCAGGCGGCGGCGGCCGGGCATCGCCACGCCGAGACGGCGCTGCTGGCCTCGCTCGCGCTGGGCGACAGCGGCCTGGCCGAGCTTCACCCCGCCGCGGTCGCCGCGATCGTGCGCGGCGTTGCGCGCGGTCGGCGAGGACAGTGCGGCGCGCCTGTTCGCGATCGAGACGGCGATCGCGCACGGGCTTTGACGGGCGGATCGTGAAGAAGCAACCGCCTCGCCCGCGGCCGCGCGAGGTCGAGTCGTTCCTCGAGATGCTGCAGGCCGAGCGCGGCGCGGCGCAGCAACACGCTGGTGGCCTACGGCGCCGACCTCGATCACCTCATGGGCTTCCTGGCGCGGCGCAAGCAGGGGCCGGTCAACGCCAATGCCGAGGGCGCTGCGCGCCTACCTGAAGTCGCTCGACTATCTCGGCATGACGCCGCGCACGGTGGCGCGCCGGCTGTCGGTGATCCGCCAGTTCTTCCGCTTCCTGCTGGCCGAGCGCATGCGCGAGGACGATCCGTCGAGCGCGCTCGACTCGCCCAAGCTCGGCCGGCCGCTGCCCAAGGTGCTGTCCCGCGTCGAGGTCGACGGGCTGATCGAGGCGACGAAGGCCAAGGGCGTGGTCGACGGCGGGCGCATGGCGACCCTGCTGGAAATTCTCTACGCCACCGGCCTGCAGGGTATCGGAACTGGTGACCCTGCCGCTCAGCGCCGTCGAGCGCGATCCGTCGATGCTGATCGTGCGCGGCAAGGGCGACAAGGATCGCGTGGTGCCGCTCGGCGATCCGGCGCGCCAGGCGATCGCCTCGTGGCTGCACGTGCGGGCGGGCGCGCTCGGCGAGGGCGAGACCTCGCGCTTTCTCTTCCCCTCGCGCGGCCGCACCGGCCATCTCACGCGCCAGCGTTTCGCGCAGCTCCTGAAGGAGATGGCGCTCGCCGCCGGCATCGATTCCGAGCGCGTGTCGCCGCACGTGCTGCGCCATGCCTTCGCCAGTCACCTGCTGGAGGCGGGCGCCGATCTGCGCAGCGTGCAGCTCATGCTGGGCCACGCCGACATCGCCACGACGCAGATCTACACGCACGTGCTGCCCGAGAACTTGCGCTCGCTGGTCGAGGACAAGCATCCGCTGGCCAAGCGGCCGCGGCGGCGCCCAGGTCTCCGACAAGTCTCCCGGTTGACAGGACCTGAGCCGGGCGACACCTACTGCGCAATGACGACGTATCTCGAATTCGAGAAGCCGATCGCGGAGCTCGAAAGCAAGATCTCGGAGCTGCGGCACCTGCCCAACTCGGCCGATGTCGACATCGCCGAGGAGGTGATGCGCCTGCAGACCAAGGTCGACAGGCAGATCCGCGCGACCTACGCCAAGCTCACCTCGTGGCAGCGGGTCCAGGTGGCGCGTCACGCCGAGCGTCCGCACGCGCAGCGCTACATCGACCGGCTGATCACCGACTACACGCCGCTCGCCGGCGACCGCGCCTTCGCCGAGGATGCCGCGATCGTGGGCGGTCTCGGCCGCCTGCAGGGCCGCAGCGTCGTCGTGCTGGGCCAGGAGAAGGGCGACGACACCGAGTTCGCGCATCAAGCACAATTTCGGCATGGCCAAGCCCGAAGGCTATCGCAAGGCGCAGCGCCTGATGAAGCTCGCCGACCGCTTCCGGATTCCCGTCGTGGCACTCGTCGACACGCCCGGCGCCTATCCCGGCCTCGACGCCGAGGCGCGCGGCCAGGGCCGAGGCGATCGCGACGTCGATCGACACCTGCCTCGGCGCTCGGCGTGCCGCTGGTCAGCGTCGTGATCGGCGAAGGCGGCTCGGGCGGGGCGCTCGCCATCGCCTCCGCCGACCGCGTCTACATGCTGGAGAACTCGGTCTACTCGGTGATCACGCCGGAAGGCTGCGCCTCGATCCTGTGGCGCAACAACGCCAATGCGCAGGACGCCGCCGAGGCGATGAAGATGACGGCGGCCGACCTCAAGAAGCTCGAGGTCATCGACGACGGTTATCGCCGAGCCGCTCGGCGGCGCCCATCGCGCGCCCGACGAGGCGATCGACGCGGTCGGCAAGGTCGTGAGCGAGGCGCTGGCCGAGCTCGCCGGACCTCGACCCCGACACGCTGCGCCGCCAACGCCAGGACAAGTTCCTGGCCATGGGCAAGAAGGGGTTGTAAGTCGCGGAGTAGCTTCCTTCCCCATTCTTATGGGGAAGTGCCCGCGTCTTACGCGGGCGATGGGGTCATGACCCCTCCGTCAGCGTATGACGCTGACTTGGTATTTGGCCGCGCGCGGCCAAATACCCACTCCCCATTTGAATGGGGAGGAATATGAAGCTCAAGCTCAGCGTCCTCGACCAGTCGCCCATCGCCCAGGGCCGTACGCCGGCCGACGCGGTGCGCGACACGCTCGAGCTGGCGCAGCTCTGCGATCGCCTCGGCTATCACCGCTACTGGCTGGCCGAGCATCACAGCAGCCAGGCGCTGGCGGGCTCGACGCCGGAGGTGCTGATCACGCGCGTCGCCGGTCTGACCGAGCACATGAAGATCGGCTCGGGCGGCGTGATGCTGCCGCACTACAGCTCGTTCAAGGTGGCGGAGAATTTCCGCATGCTGGAGACGCTGTTTCCCGGCCGCATCGATCTCGGCATCGGCCGCGCCCCGGGCAGCGACCATCGCACGATGCGCGTGCTGGCCGACGGCAAGCCCAACTGGGGCAACGCCGAGAACTATCCCGTACCAGGTGCGCGATCTCGTGGCCTGGCTGCACGATGCGCTGCCCGACAAGCATGCGAGCCTGGGCGTGACGGCGCAGCCGGTCGGCGCCTCGGCGCCCGACGTCTGGCTGCTGGGATCGAGCGACGACAGTGCAGCGCTTGCGGCGCACTTCGGCCTGCCGTTCTGCTACGCGCACTTCATCAATCCCGAGGGCGGCGACGGCGTGACGCGCTCCTACTTCACCCACTTCAAGCCCTCGCAGCTTCATCCCGAGCCGAAGGCGATGATGGCGATGGGCGTGATGTGCGCGGAGACCGACGAGGAGGCCGATCTCCTGTCGAAGAGCCGCGAGCTGTGGGCGATGCGGCTGCGCACCATCGGCGAGCCCGGCCCGATCCCGCCGGTCGAGGAGGCGCGTCGAGGCCGAGAAAGCCGACCCGCGGGTGAGGGCCTTCATGACCGCGATGCGCCGCCGCGGCGTCACCGGCTCGCCCAAGACCGTGCGCGCCGGCATCGAGGAACATGCCGCCCGCTACAAGGTCGACGAGATCATGCTGGTGACGATCGCCTTCGACTTCGAGAAGCGCAAACGGTCGTACGAGTTGATGGCCGAAGAGTTCGGCCTTTCGATAGCGTAAGGATCCCTCGCTAATGCGCGGGGATTACCCCGCGCTACTCGGGATGACAGTCGTTTTGTCATCCCGAGCGTAGCGAGGGATCTTCGTCAGAGTCCCGCCAGCGGGAAGCCGCCGATCTTGGCGTTGTGCGGGCGGCGCGTCTCGATGAAGGCGCGCGCCGTTTCCCGCTTGCCGCCGCGCAGCTTCGCCGCGGCGACCGTATATTCGAGCAGGTCGCGCTGGGCGCGGCTGCCGCCCAGGCGCTCGTGGGTGTCGAGCAGCGGTTCGAGCTCGGCTTCGGCGGTCTTCCAGTCGCCTTTCGCGAAGGCATCGAAGCCGCGCGCCATCGGCGGCACCATGTCGCCCGCCGAACCGCGCGGATTGTCGATGAAGGTCGTGAGCTTCTCGCCGTCGCCCGCCATGGCGTAGGCGAGCACGGTGTGCATGTCGACGAAGCTGAGGCCGGGCCGCGCGAACCATTTGGTCGCGTAGTCGCCCAGCTCCTGCCACAGCTCGGCGCGGCGCGGCTGGCCCGCCATCTCGGCGCGCAGCAGGAACGCCGGGCCGTCGGTCGCGACATTGACCTGCGGCCCCCACGCCGCACTTGGCCGCAGCGCCGTCTCGTAGATCCGCCAGGCCTCGGCGTGCCGGCCGGTCTCCATCGACCACAGCGCCATGTGCCAGTGATTGTGGCACGTGCATCAGCCCTTCGCGCGGATAGTCCTTCATCCAGTCGGTGAGGAAGGCGAGGCCGGTCTCGCGCTCGCCCAGCTCGTAGAAGAGATGGCCGCGGATGTGCGCGCCGTGCGCGCTCTTCGGATAGGCCGCGAGCGCGCCCTCGATGTTGGGCAGGGCCTCGTCGAACTTGCCGAGCTCGATCTGCGCGAAGGCAAGCTGGGTGCGATACCACCAGTCGTCGCCATAGTGCTTCTCGAACGGCGCGATCATCGCGAGCTGATCGACCTCGCGGCCGACCTTGCCGGAAAAGCCGATCAGGCCGAACACGCTGGTCGCCGGCGCGAGCGCCATGGCGTCGCGCGGCCACTCCTTCATGTGGACCCCGATCGCCTCCAGCGCCGCCGGCGCCTGGCCGGTCAGGATCTTCTCGAAGATCGCGATCTGGCTCTGCTCGCGCGGCGTCGTGCCGGGGGCCAGTTCGAGCGCGCGCGCGCAGCGGCGCCTTGGCCTCGTGGCCGCGCCCCAGCAGCTGCTTGGAACGGGCGAGCGAGATGTGGCCCAGCGCAAAGCCGTCGTCGGCCTCGACCGACCTCTGGAAGTGCGCGTCGGTGCCGGGCGTGGCCGACATCAGGCTGTCGACGCCGCGCGAGATAGGCGTCGCGCGCGGCGGCCGATGACGTGCCGATCTCGTTGCCGTAGCGATCCTTCAGCATGCTCACGTCTCCTTGCCGGCGGACGCGGCCCACAGCGGCGAGGCCATCGTCTCGGTGAAATTGTCGAACATCAGGTTGAACGAGATGCTGATGCGCTCGTGTTGCCCGTCGTTGGCCGGCACCGAATGGCGCAGCCAGGCCGGGAAGATCAGCAGCCGGCCTTCCTTGCACGCGCTGCTCGAGGCGTTGGCGGTCAGCCGGCTGAACTCACGCGGCTTGGGCATGATCATCGAAGGGCCGCGGATCCTGGAACAGGATCTCAGACCCCGCGGTCGGCACCGACACGTAGTAGACGCCGCTCAGATAGTTGTTGGGATGATTATGCGTCGGATGATAGGCGCCGGGCGGATTGACGTTGGCCCAGCAGCCGGTGATCGACATCGGATACTGGTCGATCTGCAGGAAACGTGCGACGCCGCGCGCCGCCACTTCGAGCAGCTTCACGAAATCGGCGAAGGCCGGGCGCTTGTGCAGGTCCTGCGGCGTCTGCCAGTTGCTGCCGGCCGGTACCTTGGGCCGCGGCGAGACGATCTTCTCGATCTCGGCCTTGAGCTTCGCGTTGAACGGCGCCGCCTCGGCCGGCTTGAGGTCGACCACCCAGAGCGGCGTCGGGAAGAGTTCCTGGACTTCCTGCTTCTCGATCATCCCTTCTGACCCCTCCGTCGCGGTATGACCGCGACACCTCCCCATTTGAATGGGGAGGGCGATAATTTTGCCCCTCCCCATTCAAATGGGGAGGTGTCGGCGTCTTACGCCGACGGAGGGGTCATGGGTAGGGCCTACTTCAGCGCCCGCTGCAGCCGGTCGATCTGGGCGGGGATCGCCGCGGCGTCGGTTACCGGCAGCGAGCAGAAGTTGCGCGTGCAGGCGAAGGCGGCGGGGCCATCGGGGAAATCGGGATAGTCGACGTCGGGGTTGGTCAGCTTGCCGTCGCGCCTGTCCCACCATTCGGCGCGCTTGAACGACAGCGGATATTTGAGCGCGCCGGCATAGAGCGCGGCGCTGCGCGGATCGTCCTTGGCGCCAACGACGGTGACATGCACCGGCTCGTTCTGCAGTTCCTGCTCGGCCAGCAGCACGTCGGGCAGGAAGCCGTAGGCGTCGAGGATCGCCGGCGAGACGAGATAGCCCATGCCGGCCTCAGCGACCTCGCGATAGCGCGCCTCGCCCGTATAAGAAGAGAGCAGAGAGAAGAAACGCACCGTGGTGACATTGTCCTCGCGCTGCTTGATCGGGCCCAATTTGCTCAACTGGGGGAGGTTCTTCGCATCCGGCGACGCCGAGGCGAAGAAGCCGCCGGTCCTGGGGTCGATGAAGGTCTCGGCGATGAAGTTGCCGGTAGCCGCGGCGGCCTTCAGCCACTTCACGTCGCCGGTCGAGCGGTGCAGCGCCAGCAACGCCTGGCCCATCTCGACACTGTCGGCGAGATAAGGTCCGCCTCTGTCCTCGGCGGTGTGGCGGAAGCCGCCGTTCGGCCGCCCGCGCTCGCGCATGGCCCAGTCGGCCGCGTCGATCGCGAGCTTCAGCGCCTGCTTGTCCCCGGTGGCATCGTAGTAGGCGAGCACGCCCTGGATCGCCTGGCCGGTCTCGCGCGCATACTGGCGCTTGTCGACACCGGGCGAGCCGTCGGCCTCGCCCATCGAGACGTAGAAGCCGCCGTCCGGCGCGGCCATCGTGTTCTTCAGGAAGCCATATATGCTGTCGGCCGCGGCACGATACGACGCATCGTCGAATTGTACCGAGGCGCGTGCATAGGCGGAGAGCGCCGCCTGCTGCGGCGAACATCGCGAATTCCATCGAGGGCTTCGACCAGTCCTGCTTGAGGCTGACCTGGCTGATGCCGCCGGACTTCCTGTCGATCAGGGCGATCTGCGCGGTGAGCGTGCGCCGGATGCGCTCTTCGGCCTCCTTGTCGCCCGCTTTCGAGCGATCGAGGAACCAGCTCAAGGTCGGCCCGTCGACCAGCTTGCTCTTGCTCCAGCCGCCGTTGGCGCGGTCGTAGGCCTTGTCGAGGAAGCCCAGGATCTCGTTTCTTTGCGCCTCGGTCAGTCCGGTCGAGAGAGTGCGCTCCCTCTCGGGGCCGCCGAACTTGCCGTAGTCGACCGGCGAGGGATCCTTGATCGTCTCGGCGAGGATCGGGATCAGGAACTTGGGCGAGTAGAAGCCGCGCAGCTTCACGATCTCCGTGCCGTCGGGTCCGAAGATGATGGTGGCGGGCCAGCCCCAGCGTTCGTAGCGCTGCGATACGTCGGGCCGGCTGTCCTGGTCGACATAGACCGGAATGAAATGATCCTTGAGCGTTGCCCGCACGTCGGCGTTGGCCCAGGTGTCGCGGTTCATGGCGTGGCACCACGGGCACCACCAGCTCTGCAGCGACACGATCACGAATTTCTTTTCCTTCGCCGCGCGCTCGAACGTGGCGTCGGACCATTCGCTCCAGAATCCGTCGGTGCCGAGATCGCTGCGATCGACGGCGTGTGCCGCCCCGAGCAGCAGGGCGAAACTCGCGCCAAACAAGGCCAGAAACCGCATCATGGACATCTCCGCCGGGCCAATTCCGGTCCATGTTTACAGCCGGGCCCCTTCGGTGGTCCAATCACGGCCAGGATACCGGTTCGGAGGAAACAATGACTGTCATCGTCCAGCCGACCACGCCCGATTTTGCCGCCGAAGTGGGCGACGTCGATCTCGGCAAGCCGCTCGCCGCCGAAGACCTGGCTGCCATCCGCGCTGCCTTCACAAAATATGCAGTTCTGGTTTTTCCCGACCAGACTTTCAGCGACGAGAGCCATCTCGACTTCGCCCGCCACTTCGGGCCGCTCGAGACCTCGGTGTTCGCGATCCGCGCCGATCACAAGCTGCGCCTGCAGCCGCAACTGGCCGACGTCGGCAATCTCGACGCGGAGGATCGCATCCTGAAGACCGACGACCGGGTGCGGCTCTACCAGCTCGGCAATCGCCTGTGGCACACCGATTCCTCGTTCAAGCGCCTGCCGGCCTATTGCTCGATCCTGCATGGCCGCTCGATCCCGCCGATCGGCGGTCATACCGAATTCGCCGATTTACGCGCGGCATATGACGCGTTGCCGGAGGCCACGAAGCAGAAGATCGCCGGTCTGGTGGCCGAGCATTCGCTGATGACGTCGCGCGCCAAGCTGGGCTTCAGCGACTTCAACGACGAGGAGCGCAAGGCCTTCGAGCCGGTGCCGCAGGTGCTGGTGCGCCGGCTGCAGGATTCCGGCCGCATGAGCCTCTATGTCGCCAGCCACGCCGGCGCGATCCGCGGCCTGGCTCGACCCGAAGCCGAGCGGCTGATCAGGGAGCTGATCGATCACGCCACCCAGCGCCAGTTCGTCTACACCCATCGCTGGCGGGCGAACGACCTCGTGATGTGGGACGACCGCTGCACCATGCATCGCGGTCTCGGCTTCGACGACCAGCGCTACAAGCGCGACATGCGCCGCGCGACGGTGTCGGACGTGGCGCCGACCTGCGAGCAGATGGGACTGGCCGTCGCGGCGGAATAGCCGTTCCGAAGGCGAAAGAATAAGATTTTGCCTGCGGCGCTTGACCCCATCGTCGGCGTAAGACGCCGCCACCTCCCCGTTTGAATGGGGAGGGAAGGATACAGCGTTCCTCCCCATTCAAATGGGGAGGTGGCCCGCAGGGCCGGAGGGGTCAAGCGCCGCAGGCAACTTCGTTTCTTTCAGCGTTTAAGGAAGGATTGCGCTAACTGCCCAACCCTTCCCTGATCTTGTCCGCGCGCAGCGGCATGTCGCGCAGGCGAAGGCCGGTGGCGTCGGCGATGGCGTTGGCGAGTGCGGCGGCGGCGGGGCCCTGGCTCGCTTCGCCGGTGCCGAGGAAGGGCTGGCCGGGGCGGTCGATCACGTGCACCTCGATCGAGCGCGGCACCGAGGGAAAGCGCGCGATCGGGTAGGCGCTCCAGTCGAAGCTGGTGCGATGCGTCGGATCGAAGGTCACGGCCTCGATCGATGTCCAGCTGAGCGACTGCACGATGCCGCCCTCGATCTGGTTGCGGATGCCGTCGGGACTGACTGCCTCGCCGCTGTCGACCGCGGCCACGACGCGGCGCACGTCGATCGAGCCGCTCGCACGGTCGACCTCGACCTCGATCGCCAGCGCGCAGTAGGCCCCGAGATTTTTGTAGCGCGCGAAGGCGAAGCCCGAGCCCTTCCTGCGATCCTGCCAGCCGAAGGCCTCGGCAGCCCTCTCGATGCAATCGCGCGCCCGCACGTCCTGCATATGCGCGAGACGAAACGCCACCGGATCGGTCTTGGCCGCAAGAGCAAGCTCGTCGATGAAGCTCTCGATCGAGAAGACGTTCATGTGCGCGCCGAGCCCGCGCAGCGCGGAGACGCGCACCGGCCGCTCCGGCACGAAGTGGAACACGCCGCTCGCATTGGGCAGCGCGTAGAGCGGGTTGCCGTTGCGTGCGCCGCCGCCTTCCGGCATCGGGATCGGTTTGGATTTCTGCGATGGAAAGGGCGGCTCCATCTCGCGGCCGGCCAGCAGACCGCCGCCACTGGTCGGGCGGTCGTTGTGCTCGTTGCTCCACACCTGATGGCGCCAGCCGGCGATCCGGCCATCCGCCCCGAGCTGGGCCTCGAGATCGACGGTCATGGGACAGCCCAGTGGCTCCCAGCCATGCTCCTGCTCGCGCATCCATTGCAGGCGCACCGGCCTGCCGGGCACGGCGCGTGCGGCAAGCGCTGCATCGGCCGCGACATCGTCGGCCCCGTTGTGGCCGTAGCAGCCCGAGCCCTCGACGTGGATGCAGCGGACCTTGTCCGGCGGCAGGCGCAGCAGTTCGGCGAGCGACTTGCGCAACGGGCCGACGCCCTGGCTGTGCGTCCACACCGTGACGCCGTCGTCTTGCCATTGCGCCACGGCGCAGGAGGGACCGATCGAGCCGTGCATCAGGCAGGGCCGCGTGTAGGTCGCCTTGAAGCTGCGCGCGTCGGCGGGCGCCGGCGGGCCGGGATACTCGAAGATCGGCATATCCTCGACCGGCATTCCGCGTACGGTCCGGGTGAGGTCGGTCGAGGCGAGCGGCGCACCGATCCTCTCCCAGCCGCCGGCCTGCAGACGACGCATCGCCTTGATCGCCTGCCATTCCGTGCGTGCCAGCACGGCGGTGAACCGGCCTTCGCGCACGACCTTCTCTACGCCGGGCAGTTTCGCCGCCACGTCGACCTCGGCCTCCTTGAGGCGCGTGCCGTCGCTCGGCCCGCGCACGACGCGGGCATGCAGCATGCCGGGCAGGCGCATGTCCTGCACATAGGCCGCGCCGCCGGTTACCTTGGCGGGAATGTCGACCCGGGGCAGGTCCTCGCCGATCAGCCGGCGTCCCGTCGCGCGGCGCGGCACATCGGGCCTGGCCGCGACATCCAGCGAGAAGCCGGCGACCAGCTCCGCATAGGTGACCTGCCGGCCGTTCGGCCCGGAGGCCACGCCGTCGTCGAGCTCGATCTGCTCGACCGACGTCACCAGGCGCCACGCCGCCGCCTCGGTGAGCAGCGCGCGGACGTTGGCGGCGGCGTTCAGGATCGCCGTGCCGCTGTCCTGCATCGAGTGGCTGCCGGCGGTGACGCCTTCGTCCGGCGTGCGCGCGGTATCGGCGGTGACCAACTCGATGTCGCCCGGCAATACGGCAAGCTCTTCCGCCGCGATCTGGATCAGCGCCGTCTTCAGTCCCTGGCCGAGTTCGGCCTTGCCGGTGAAGACGGTGATATGGCCGTCGACATCGATGCGGATCCACGAGTCGAGCTGCGGGTACTTTTCGAGATCGCCGGGGAACCCGCTCTTCTTCTGCTCCTGGGCTGAGGCATTTCCGGTCAAGGCAAAGGCCACGACCAGCCCACCGTGGCCGAGAAGCCGCCGTCTGGTGAGCGCGCTCACGTGTGGTCCTCCGTCACGCCGCCGCCCATCACGACCGCGGCGCGGCGCACGGCGGCCAGGATGCGCATGTGCGTGCCGCAGCGGCAGAGGTTGGGCGCCATGTGCCGGCGCAGCTCCAATTCCGTGGGCGTCGTCGTGCGGTCGAGGAGTGCCTTCGCGCGCATGATCATGCCGGCGATGCAGTAGCCGCACTGCGCCGCCTGTTCGGCTTCGAAGGCGGCCGGCAGGACGCCCTCCTGGTCGTCGCCGCCGAGACCTTCGACCGTGCGCACCTTGCGGGCACCCAGCGCGGAGACGGGCACCAGGCAGGCGTAAGCCGCACGGTCGTCGATCAGGACTGTGCATGAACCGCACTGGCCCACGCCGCAGCCATACTTCGCGGCATTGAGGGCAAGGTCGTTGCGCAGCACGTAGAGCAGTGGCGTGTCCGGCTCGGCGTCGACATCGTATCGCACGCCGTTGATCGTGAGCGTGATCATGGTCCCACTCCCTTGCGGATGTCCGAGACGGCCTGTTCGAGATCCTGCCACGGCGGCAGGTCGGTGAAGCGGGCCCGCAGATAGGCCGCGATTGCGGCGATCTGCGGGTCGGTGAAGTCGTTGCGGTAGGCGGGCATCGCGGGCCCTGTCGGTCCGGCCGGCGAGGCGAGACCATCGACGATGAGATGCAGCGCGTCGTGCGGCGAGTCGAGGCGCAGAGGCGTGCCCCAGGCAAGCGGCGGCCGGCCCTGCTGCATCATCGGTGCGCCCGGCTCGTGGCAGGTGGCACAGGCGCCGGCGAACAGCGCGGCACCGTCGGGATGTGCCTTGTCGGCCTCGGCGCGCCTGTCGATGGCGGCCAGCGGTGCGCGGGCGCCCGGTGCGTCCTTCAGGAGGCCGGCGAAGTATGCCGCGATCGCGCGCACGTCGGCCTCGGGCGCCTGGGCGAGCTCGCGGGTGACGCCGCCCATCGGTCCCGCCGCGGCCGCGTGCGTCTTGCTGAGGCCGGTGCGCAGATAGGCGAAGAGCTCGTCTTGCGTCCAAGGCTGTGCTGCCGGCGATTTGGCGTTGAGCGGCGGCGCGTACCAGCCGTCCGTCCAGGCGCCGTCATAGGCACGGCTGCTGTCCTCGGCGCCCAGTTTGTTGCGCGGCGTGTGGCAGCCGCCGCAATGCGCCAGGCCTTCCGCCAGGACGCGGCCGCGATCGGAGTCGGTCGACGGGCCTTGCTGCAAGAAGAGCAGGTTCCAGCCCGCGACGAGAAAGCGATGGTCGAGCGGCCAGTCGAGCCGGTTGTCCGGCGCCCGCGCCTCGATGGCCGGTCGCGTCATGAGATAGGCGTAGAGCGCGTCGAGCTCGCCCTCGCTCGCTTTTGTGAAGTGGTCGTAGGGGAAGACCGGATAGAGATGGCTGCCGTCGCGTGCAATGCCTTCCCGCATCGCCCGTACGAAGGCTTCGCGCGACCAGGTGCCGATGCCGGTCTCTCGCGCCGGCGTGATGTTGGTCGAATAGATCGTGCCGAACGGCGTCTGTAGCGGCAGTCCCCCGACGAACGCCTTGCCGCCGGGCACCGTATGGCAACCCGTGCAGTTGCCGATGTGCGCCAGGGCTTCGCCCTGCTTCACAAGCGCGCGATCGAAGCTTTCGGCAGCCGGAGGATCGATGGGCGAAAGGGCGGGCCGGAGAGTCAGGGCGGCAGCGCCGGCCGCAAAAGCCAGCAGGATCAGGGCGATTCCCGACAGGACCCACCGGCTTTTGCTCACTCAGGCTCCTAGCGCGGCCATTCAAGTCCGGCGACAATAACGCCGAAGCCTGTGTGAAGTTTCAGGAGAACCATGACCGTCGATATCGAACCGCTGCGCAAGCATCTCGGCCGCAAGGTCGAGGATCACGACATCGCGACTGAAGCGCCGCTCAGGGGCATGATCGCGACCTTCGACCGCAAGGACAAAGTGCCCGGTCCGGGCGAGGTGATCGCGCCGGGCTGGCATCTGGCCTACCTGCACAATTACGCGCGGCCGGCGGCGCTGGGCGAGGACGGGCTGCCGGTCGGGAGCGACGTGCTGCCGCCGATGCCGTTCCCGCGCCGCATGTATGCGGGCTCGACCTTCACCTTCGAGGGCGACATCCGGGTGGGCGACCCGCTGCGTCGCGAGACCGAGTTCACCGATGTGCAGCTGCGCTCCGGCAGCACCGGCGCGCTGATCGTGACGGCGCAGACGCGGCGCATCTTCACGCCGCGCGGGCTGGCCGTCGTCGAGGTGGCCAGCACGGTGTTCCGCGAGGAAGTGAAGGCCGGCGCCAGGAGCGGCGTGCCGGTGCGCGACGCAGCCCCTGCGGACGCGCCGTGGCGGCGCACCATCAAGGCCGATCCGGTGATGCTGTTCCGCTATTCGGCGCTGACCTTCAATCCGCACCGTATCCACTACGACCGCACCTATTGCATCGAGAGCGAGGGCTATCCCGGCCTCGTGGTGCACGGGCCGTTCGCCCAGCAGTGCATCTTCGACCTGCTGCGCGATTCGATGCCGGGTCGGAAGATCACGACACTTACCGTGCGTGCCCGTGCACCGCTGTTCGACACCGCGCCCTTCGACGTGATCGGCCGGCCGACCGCCGATGGAAAAGGCGCCGACCTCTGGACGGTCACCCCGCAAGGCACGATTGCCGCGCAAGCGACGGCGACGCTGGAGTAGCTAGGCGTCCGATATTTTCTTCGTCATTCTTGGCAATTCTCTCGGCGCCGGAGCAATGGCATTGTCCATGTCGTTAAGCTCTGGTGGGAGTTCAAAAACCGAACCGCCAATAGCCACCGCGCATTGAGGGTAAACTTCGCTAACACGGCGTGCGACGTCAGTTGGCAGACGATTTATCCAAGCCGGTAACTGGTTAATGGGCGAAAAAGAAAACGTTGCCCCTCCCAATATGGCTTCGCCATGAGCGAGTGACGCAATCATTGGAAGAGCTGAACTTCCGCCGGTGAGCAGAACATGAATTGGAAATCCGCCCCTGTGGCTAGATTGGTGCTTTCGGAGTTCCTCAAGTTGATCCGGGCGGAACAACTCTTCCAATATTTTCGTGCGCATGGCGAGTAGCTCTTGTTCGTCCTTTAGCCATTTCTCCGAACGATAAAGTTCGTCGACTGCGAGACTAGGCCCCGCAGCCCAGATCGCAGCGACCGCGGCGCGGCGGCAACCGCAATCCCTTCTTGACAAATAGTGCGATATACGCAATATTAAACGCGTTCGTCTCTCTAGCAGGCTGTTGAAGAAGTGTTCCAGGGGCGGGCGATGATGGTGACCTCATCTCCGTTGTGGAAGCATATCTCGCCTTCGAGCGATCCGTCGTCTTGCAGATCGGCCCAGCCATGGCCGGAAGCCTGGTCCATCTCGTCATTGCCGTCCCACGTGAACTCGACGGCGTCGCCCTCGCAAGTGCCGTAAATGACGCCCGTGACGCAGCCGAAGGCGAACTCTCCGCCGGTCTTGCCGAAGAGAATGTAGGCTGGCTCGACCATGTCGGGGAAGTCGGCCTCGTAGTCGGCCATCTCGACGATGCGCCACTTGCCCTGCACGCTCATGCTGGCGCCGCCAGCAGCCTGGGCAGGCGGATCAGGTTGTAGGCGGCCAGCGCCATGGTGAATGCGGCATCGACCCGCCCGCGACCACGCAACTTGATCTTGGCAAGCCCGGCCGAACTCTTGATCCAGCCGAACACTTCCTCGATCCGCTTGCGGCAGCGCAGGCTGATCGCATAGCCGGCGTGGCGCGTGATCCGGCGATCGACCGATGTCTTGCGCGGCTTGCCAGTCTTGCTCAGATGGCCATCGATGGTGACGTGCGGGCTCACCGATCGAGCCCGTAGCGCCGCCACGAAGTCGGCCACGTCGTAGGCTTTGTCGGCGCCCAGAGTGATCCGGCGCCGGGAGCGGCGGCGACTGTCGAGCAACGCAAGTGCCGCCTCCCGCTCGGCCGTGCCGGTGGCCAGCGTCGCACTCCCGCCGACCACCAGACCATGGCGGTTCTCCATCAGGGCATGGCCCAGGTAGCAAAGCTTGGCCGGCTGGCCAGAGCCCTTCTTGTAGAGACGTGCCTCGGGATCGGTGACGCTACGGTGCGTCTCGTTGGAGCGCTTCTCTTTATGGAAGTGGCGCTCGGCGTTGCGGCCCGGCCCAGTGCTGTCGTTGTCGTCCCCGTCCTTGCGCCGGAAGCTCTTGATCGATGCCCACGCCTCCAAGAGCGTGCCGTCCACCGAGAAGTGATCGCTCGACAGCAGACGCTTCACCTTCGGCTGGGCCAGCACCGCGGCCAGGAACTTCGCCGCGATCTCGCCCTCCAGCAGCCGGTCGCGGTTCTTCGAGAAGCTCGAATGGTCCCATACCGGATCGTCCACTCCCAGGCCCACGAACCAGCGGAACAAAAGATCGAACTCCATCCGCTCCATAAGCTGGCGCTCCGAGCGGATGCCGTAAAACGCCTGCAGCAACATCGCCCGCAGCAGTCGCTCCGGCGCGATTGACGGTCGACCCAGACGCGGCGGATAGAGGGCTGCAAACTCGCTCGTCAGATCGGCCAGGGCCGCGTTCGCGATCGCCTGGATCGTCCGCAACGGATGATCCGGCCGAACGCGCGCCTCCAGATCCACATAGCTGAACAGCGAACCCGACCGCTCATCCGATCCACGCATCCCCAACTCCCGGCAACATTCGAGATGAGTGAATTACTTTCCTCAATCGGCTACGATGACTTTTTCAACGACCTGCTAGCCCTGAGCGTCCCGCTAACTCATGAAGCGAACCGGAAGTATCCGGTGATTTTCGGAATTGCGGAACTTCCGGGCAGCCGTCCTCGTTTTTTTCCGTTTTTTTAACGAGGCGGGTCAATCATTCGCGGCACCGAACCGCAACGGCCGAAAGAAGTCCCTGATGTCGTCGACCAGCCGCTCGGGCTCCTCGAGGGCAGCGAAGTGGCCGCCGCCTGGCATCACCGTGTGGCGGCGGAGATTGTACGAGCGCTCGATCCATTCCCGGGGCGGGGCGGGGGCGAGGTCGGCGGGGAAAGCGGCGAAGGCGGTCGGCACCTCGACCCTCTCGCCCGGCGGCAACGCGCGCGGCTTCTGCTCGGTGACGCCGCGGTAGAGCCAGGTCGCGGTGCCGGCCGTGCCGGTCAGCCAGTAGATCATGATGTTGTCGAGCAGCAGGTCCATGGAGAAGCGGGTATGCGGATCGCCCTGGCAGTCGCTCCAGGCCTGGAACTTCTCGACGATCCACGCGGCGAGCCCGACCGGCGAGTCGGTGAGCGCGACGCCCAGGGTCTGCGGCCGCGTCGCGTGGATGCGCTGGTAAGCGACCTTGTCGTCGAGCGCCGGGCCCATCTGCGCGAGCCACGCCCGTTCATCGGCGCTCAGCGTTGCGGTCTTGAGATCGATGCCGGGCCTGAGCCCGATCATATTGAGATGGAGGCCGAGTACGCCCCGCTCGTCGCGCACGGGATGATCGAAGGCGAGCCACGACGACACGACCGCGCCCCAGTCTCCGCCCTGCACGCCGTAGGGCCTGCTGTAGTTGAGCTTCTCGGTCACCAGCCTGTGCCACAGACCGGCGATGGCGCGCGGGCCGATCGGACCGGTGCTGCCGTCGTCGCGAATCGGCGGGCCGGAGAAGCCGTAGCCCGGCAGCGACGGGGCGATCACGTCGAAGGCGTCGAGCGGATCGCCGCCGTGATTCTCGGGATGCGCCAGCATATCGATCACGTCGAGGAACTCGACGATCGAGCCCGGCCAGCCGTGCGTCAGCACCAGCGGCAGCGGCCGCGGCGCGTCCTCGACCTCGGTGCCCGGCTCGCGGATGAAGTGGAGGCGCTGCGGGCCGATGTCGACCAGGTAGTTCGGCCAGCGGTTGATCGCCTCCTGGCAGCGTTGCCAGTCGTAGCCGTGGCGCCAGTATTCGACGAGCTCTTCGAGGAACGCAGGATCGGTGCCGGAGGCCCAGCTACCCTTGTCCGCGATGGCGATCGGCGGCCGCCAGCGGCGCAGCCGCTCGTCGAGATCGATCAGCGCGCGTTCGGGAATGTCGACCTTGAAGGGCTGGGGCGTGTCGTGACGCGCCACCTAATGCTCCAGCAGGTCCGACCGCAGCCGCTCGATGCCGGCCCTGTCGAGGCCGAGCGCCTTGTCGGCGAAGGCTTCGGGGCTGCCGTAGTCGGCGCGCACCACCTCGAAGGCCGCCTCGAGATAGGGCGTGCGCGCCTCGACGATGGCGGCGCGCGTGTCGATGTCGAGTTCGGGATAGCGGCCGACATGGCCGGTCCACAGGTCGTTGGTGCGCAGGTAATCCTCCATCACCGTCTCCCACGGCACGCCCAGCAGGGTGAGCAGCAGCGCCGAGGCAAAACCGGTGCGGTCCTTGCCGGCGGTGCAGTGGAACACCAGCGGACGGTGGGTGCCGTCGGTCAGGGTGGCGAAGAGCGTGCGGAAGCCCGGCGCGCAGCGGCGCGGGTAGTCGCGATAGTGATCGGTCAGGAACTGCATCATGAGATGCGGATTGGCGCTGCCGTCGGCCACGGCGCCGCGGATCTTCTCGCCGACGCCGGGCTCGATATGGGCGCCGACGATGCGGCAGCCGACGCCGTCGACCCGGTGCGGCGTTTCGGCCGCCTCCTCGACGCCGCGCAGATCGACGATCGTGCGCACGCCCAGCCGGGCAAGCGCCATCCTGTCTGCATCGGTGAGCGTGCCGAGATGGGCGGAGCGGAATACCGCGCCGTGTCTCACCTTGCGGCCCTCGGCGGTGGCATAGCCGCCGAGGTCGCGGAAGTTGGAGCCGCCCTGAAGCGGCACGACGTCGAGGCAGATCGATCGTATCCATGTCGACAGGTCTAGCATGGATTTCGCGTCAGAATTTTTGCGACAAAGTCACCAGGAAGGTCCGCCGCTGGCCGAACTGCGGGGCGCCGACGCCGACCCCGGTGCCGTCGCGCAACTCGTAGACATGGTCGAACAGGTTGATGGCGTCGAAGCGCAGCTGCGTGCCGCGCGTGCCTTTGATCGGGAGCTTCTGGTTCAGCGACAGGTTCACCGTGGCGTAGGTGGGCAGCGCCATGTCGTTGGGCGTGTTCACGGTGGCGCGCAGTCCGCTGCCTACGATCACGTCGCCCGAGACGCGTGTCGCCCAGTCGGACTGCGGATTGAACGTGTAGGCGGCGCCGGCGGACCCGGTCACGCTCTGGTTGTGGTCGAGATAGATGTAGTTCTGCGCGATGAACGGAAAGCTCGCCGGGCTGGAAGTTGAACTGCGCGGAGTTGATGTTTGTGCCCTTGGCCTCGGACCAGGCCGCGTTGGCGTAGAACGACCACGGGCCGTCGTCGTAGCTGCCGGAGAGCTCGATGCCCTTCACCTGGGCGTTGGCATAGTTGAAGGACGACAGCACGATCGGCGCGCCGAACTGTCCTTCGTCGAGCAGGTTCTGGGCGATCTTGTAGTAGGCGTCGAAGCCCAGGGTAAGGCCGGGCTGCGGCCTGAGGCTGAAGCCGCGCGTCGAAATAGTCGGCGCGCTCGGCCTTCACCGGATCGTTCTGCACGACCGTCGGCGCGGCCGTCGTGCCCAGGGTCGAGGCGATCTGCGCCGTTGTTCACCTGTGCCAACGGCGGCGGCGTGAAGTAGCGCGCGTAGCCCGCATGCGCGGTCAGGATCGCATTGGGCTGCCACACGACGTTGATCCTCGGGCTCAGCTGGTTCTCCTGCGTGTTGCCGTCGATCGCGTCGAAGCGCGCGCCATAATTGAGCGTCACGGTCGGCGTCAGCTTCCATTCGTCCTGCAGGTAGACGCCGTAGAGCCAGCCGACCTGGTCGGCGCCGTTCACGATGCCCATCGGCTGGTCGGTGGTGGGCGTACCGGTCGCATCGACCGGCAGGACCTGGGCGTTGGTGAAGCTGGTTGCGTGCTCGCGCTGGGCGAGGAAGCCCGCTCGCAAGATGTGCGTATCGGTCACCTTCCAGCTGCCGTCGCCCTGCAGGCCGTTGGTCAGGCTCATGCGGTTCGAGGAGGGCGCGATGCCGTTGAAGGCGAGATCGCCGAACGGATCGGGCCGGTAGGCCAGGGTCGAGTAGGTGGTGAAGGCGGAGAGCTGGAAGTCGCCGGCGCCATAGTGTTTCTGCAGCGAGACGATGCCGAAATAGGTGTCCTCCCACTGGCGCTGGTCGAGCATGCCGCTGTTCTGGATCGTGGTGCCGTTGACGGTGAAGTTGGTCGGCTGGCCGGGATTGTTCGGGATCTGGAAGCGCGCGCTGGCGCCGCCCGCGATGAAGGAGAGCCGCGTGTTCTCGTCGATGATGTCGGTGATCTTTCCCAGCGCGTGCCACTGGTCGGTGTTGTCGTGCAGCGGCATGTCGGAGGCGGTCGGGTTCTCGATGCCGACGCCCGAATGCAGGAACTGGCCGGTGAGGAAATAGTCGAGCGCGCCGGAGCGGCCGCCATAGGTCAGCGACGGTTGCTGGTAGTCGCGCGTGCCCGCCGTCATCGATGCCTCGGCGCCGGGATCGGTGCTGCCCGACTTCAAGGTGATGTCGACGATGCCGGCCTGGCGAAAGCCGTATTGCGCCGGCAGCGCGCCGGTGATCAGCGACAGATTGTGCGCGAACTGCGTGGCCAGCGACTGGCTGAAGAGCGACAGCGTCTCGGGCAGCTGCACGCCATCGAGCCGATACTGCAGGTTGGCGTGATCGCCGCGCACGTGGATCTGGCCGAAGCTGTCCTGCGCCACGCCCGGCGCGCGCATCAGCACCTGGTTGAGCGGCGCCTCCTCGCCCTGCGGCATCGCGTCGATCGTCTTGCGGCTGAACGAGTAGGTCGTGGCGCCGAGGCTGGGCTGGATGGTGCTGCGCGCGGCGTCGAGGCGCTTGGCGGTGACGTCGAGGTCGATGACGCTGTTGTCGCCCGCATCGGGAGCGGGGGTGGGCGCGGGGGTCTGGGCGGCGGCGGGAAGAGCGAGCACGAGAGCTGCACCGAGCGCTGTCGTGGTCCTGCCCTTGCTCCCCATTACCCACCCCCGCTAAAGTCAACTGATTGTGACGTTACAGTATAACATTTCAGACGGTCAAGCGGTCCGGCCCACCTCCTCGCGCGCCTCGCGGTGGATGCTGGGCGGCGCGGTCATGGTCTCGGTGATGCTGCACGTGCTGGGCATCGCCGTGGCGCTGCTCGCCTTCGGCCGCCATGCGCCGGCAGCCGAGGATCCGGCGTCGATCACGGTATTCGTGCCGCCGCGCGGTTGAGACGAGCGAAGCCAAACCGGCCGAAACACCCCCGCCACCTCCCGAGTCCGACTTCACCTTGCCGCCACCGGAAGAGTCGCTCGCGGTGCCCGATTTCAAGTCGCCAACGCCGCCGGCCAACGCCGCCGCCAAGACCTGTACCGCCCAAGCCCGCCGGTCGCTGCCACGCCCCGTGCGGTGCCGGCCGTGCCTTCGGCCCCGCAGCAGATCGTACCGCCCGTCAACAGTGCGCCGTCTCCGTCACCTGCGCCCAGCGTCGTGCCGGGCTGGAACGTGCAGCTCGCCGCCTGGCTCGCCTCGCACAAGCGCTATCCGCCCGATGCGCGCAACCGCGGCGAGGAAGGCGAGGTCACGATCCGCTTCACGGTCGACGGCGACGGCAGCGTGCGCGAGGTTGCGGTCGCCAAGGGCAGCGGCCACACCACGCTCGATGCCGCGGCCGTCGCCATGCTGCAGGGGGCGAGGGTGCCGGCGCCAGGCGCTGCCGCCACGCGAACCGTGCGCATCCACTTCCGTCTCGACGAATGAGCGCGCCTGCTAGGATGGGTCCGGGAGGATCGCCGATGTTCGTCTTGCATCATGGCTGGCGCTCGAGCGCGTCGCGCCGGGTGAGGCTTTGCCTTGCCGAGAAGGGGCTGAAGTTCGAAAGCGTGCTGGTCGATCTCACGAAGATGGAACAGCACAGCCCGCAGTATCTGAAGCTCAATCCCAACGGCGTGATCCCGCTGCTCGTGCTGCCCGACGGCCGTTCGCTCTACGAGAGCGGCACGATCTGCGAATATCTCGACGAGACCTGGCCCGAGCCGCCGCTCAGACCGGACGATGCCTATGGCCGCGCCGAGATGCGCAACTGGATCCGCTACGCCGACGAGCGCATCGGCAACCTGATCATCTTCAACTGGAAGCACTCGATCGCCAAGATCGCGTCGAAGTGGACCGACGCCGAGCTCGCCGAGGCGATGAAGAAGATCCCGAGCAAGGAGCGGCAGCAGGCCTGGCTGCGTGCCGCCCGCCAGCCCTATACGGCCGAGGAAGAGAACGACGCGCGGGCTAAGCTCACGCTGATGCTCGACAGGATGGAGGCTGCTCTCGGCCAGCACGCGTGGCTGGTCGGCGAGCGCTACTCGCTGGCCGACATCGCTCTCGTGCCCTTCGTCAAGCGCATGGACGAGGAGATCATCCCCGACGAAATGTCGGCGGCGAAGCATCCGCTGGTCCACGACTGGTGGCGCAAGCTGCAGGCGCGGCCGGCCTTCGCCGAAGCGCGAATTGAGTTTTTCGCCACGACGCTCTAGCAACGCCGCGTCGGACACGCCGTTATACGCGGCATGCCATTCAACCTGATCCGCCGTCTCGGCCTTGCAGCCCTGTTCTGCATGGCCGCGCCGTGCTGGGCGGCCGCCCAGACAGGGCTGCCCGCCGCGCCGTGCGGCGACCAGGCGCCGACGCCCGCGTACGCGCCCGAACACGTGCCACCCGCAGCGGGCGTCTGGCAGGGTGCGGCGCTGCGCGAGGCCGGGTGGCAACCGCCGCCGTGCCTCGGCTGGACCGGCGACAGCCGGCTGGTCGTGACCCTCGCCTCGACGTTCCGATCCGACCTGTCGGTCGATCAGCTGGTCGCGCGGCTGGCGTCGATCTCCTCCTATCCGGGAGTCAAATACTGGTCGATCAGCCATCAGGAGTGGCGGCCGATCGCCGTCGAGGCGGCCATCGTGGGCGCGCCGGCGGCTTCCGGCTTCGACTACTCGGAGCGCGGCGATCTCAACGGAACCTCGACCTACCGCTTTCGCGTGATCGAGAAGAGCGCCGAGGGCGCCGTCGTCGCCAGCGAGAATGTCGCGCCGATCCGCATCCTGATCGTGACGGCCTTCGCAGCCGAGCGCGCTCCAGCTCGCGACGTTCCTGCGGCCGGCGGGGCCGGGCCTGTGGCACCTTTACCAGATCACGCGGGTCGGCGCCGACAGCAGTTCGCTGGTGGCAAGCTACGAAGGCTCGTATCTCAACCGGCTCGATGCCTTCCGCCGCTATCTCGCCGGCGAGCCGACCGATCGCGCGCCGCCACTCGTCGCCAAATGAAACGTCGAGAGGTGAAACGTCGGTGCGATCGTCCTGTCGCCTGCGATACGCCGGCCTAGCGCGCGCCGGCACCGGAGGTGCGCCGCAAGCCGACCAGGTCGTAGCCGGTCACCGGGTGTGCGGGCGCAACCTGCTGGAAATAGCCACGCGGGTCCTTGTCGAAGAAGGCATAGCCCGAGGGCGTGAGATAGAAGTTGTAGTCGACGAGCAGGCGGATGTCCTGGTCGAGGACGTACTCCAGAAGCCTGTTCTCACGCCGCGCCCGATAGGCGGCCGGGTTGACCCTGCCATCGAGATTGATCGCGCCTTCGACGAAGAAGGCGAGTGTTCCGGTCTGGATGGCGCCGATCTTTTCGTTGCCGATGCGGATGCGCTGCGCCATCTCGACCTGATCGAGCGTCGGGCCGTTGGGATAGGCGCGGAAGGCATTGATCCTCGCGGCAAAGGGCACGCCATACCAGCCCGCGGTCGCGAGCAGGCCGCCGGCGGCAAGAACGAGCGCAATCGGCGCACCGAGCCACGCCGCGCGCGACGTCACCAGGCGGTAGAGCAGATAGCCGAACACTCCTGCCGACAGGATCGACAACAGGATGAAATAGCGCGTGTAGAAGAACGCTGCGGCATTGACGAAGGTGTAGATCGAAATCTGGATGGCGAGATAGCCGGCGACTATCGCCGCGTAGAGTTGGCAGCGACGCAGGAAGATCGCATCGTTGGCATCTCCGGGCGACACGCCGGATCGGCGCGCGAGGAAGATCGCCGCGGCGACGGCCGCCACGGCCGCCGTCAAGGCCAGGGGCCGGCTGACCTCGGCCAGCACGCTTGGAAAGGCGTCGCGAGCGATCGCCCCGATTGCATTGGGGATCATCCCCAATGCGCCCATCCTGTCGAGACTGATTGAAAGCGATACGCCGGAGATGGGTACCGGATTGCCGGTCAGCACGATGTTGTAGACGAACCACGGTCCGGCCACGATCGCTGCCGCCGCGGTCATGGCCGCCACGCGTGCCACCGTGCGGCCAAGGTCCCGCCGGCCGCTCCACAAGGTCTCGAGCGCCAGCAGCACGGCGAATATGCCGGCATCGTTGCGAGCGAGCACGACGAGGCCGAGCAAAAGGCCCATGATGGCCGAACGTCCGAGCGTGCGCTTCACGGGGGCGCACCAGAAGCTTCCGGTGCTGCCCAACGCCAGCAGAAAGAGGCCGGTCTCGAGACCGTTGAAATGCTGGGTAAGCAAGGGGAACGACGTGACGTAGATCAGAACGAAGGCGAGTCGATACAGGCGCGTGCGGACGCCGAACACCCCGCCCGCGATCGCCGACCAGGACACTGCGGACAGCACGATCATCGCCGCGATCAGGACGAGCACCATCCGCATTGCCGCCTCGTTCGACGACCCGGCAAGCATGAATATGGGCGCCGTCACGATCGCCCAAAGCGGCTGGAAGCCGTTGGTCAGCGTGTGCCCATCGACGCTGAAACCCACGCCTCGCGCGATGTTGCGGGCGACCGTCAGGGTGTAATAGGCGTCCTCGGTCAGCGGATTGTCGAAGACCAGGGGTACGGGCCGGAGCGCAAGGCTGAAAAGGGCGATCGAGCAGACGGCGATCAATGTCCCGAGGAAGAGTCCCAGTCGCCGTTCCGTTTGAACTCATCGCGCCGGCTCCCCGCTCGTCCGCCCCGTCATCCTGTATCACAGGATGTTCGCGCCGGGTGCCGGAAGCTCAGACCCGTCCGTGGCAGTGCTTGAATTTCTTGCCTGAGCCGCAGGGGCAGGCGGCGTTGCGCGCGACCTTGCCCCAGGTCGCGGGGTCGTTGGGATCGACCTTCGGATTGACGGTCGGCCGGGCGAGCGTCGCTACGCCCGCGCCGCCGTTCGGATCGGCCGGATCGAACGCGGGATCGTCTGCCATCTGTGCTGCCTGCGCAGGGTCCTCGTGGACTTCGGTCATCTGGGCCGGCGGCGGCGGCATCGGCGGCGCCTCCATGCGCAGTTGCACGGTCGCCAGCACGTTGACCACCTGCTCGCGCAGGCCCGACAGCAGGTCGCTGAACAGGTTGAAGGCTTCGCGCTTGTACTCGTTCAGCGGATCCTTCTGGCCATAGGCCCGCAGGCCAATGCCCTGCCGCAGATGGTCGAGATGCAGCAGATGATCCTTCCAGCTCTGGTCGAACAGCTGCATCAGCACGCTCTTCTCGACCTGGCGCCAGACTTCGGGGCCGTATTGCGCGGCCTTCTGGGCGAACAGCTTGTCGGTCGCCTCGATGAGACGGGTCGTGATCTGCTCCTCGGCGATACCTTCTTCCTTGGCCCACTGGTCGACCGGCAGGTCGAGCCCGAAGATGCGCATCACCTCGTCCTTGAGCTCCGTCGTCTTCCACTGCTCGGCGTAGGCGGCCTCGGGGATCGTGCGCGCCACCAGCGCGTCGACGACGTCGCGGCGCATGCCCGAGATCACCTCCGACACGTCCTCGGTCGACATCAGCTCGACGCGTTCCTTGTAGATCTCCTTGCGCTGGCTGTTCATGACGTCGTCGAAGCGCAGCAGGTTCTTGCGGATTTCGAAGTTGCGCGCCTCGACCTTGGTCTGGGCGGTCTCCAGCGCCTTGTTGAGCCAGCGGTGGGTCAGGGCCTCGTCGTCGGCCATGCCCTTCTTCTGCACCCAGTCGAGCACCTTGTTGTTGCCGAAGATGCGCATCAGGTCGTCTTCCAGGGACAGGAAGAACTTCGAGGCGCCGGGATCGCCCTGGCGGCCCGAGCGGCCGCGCAACTGGTTGTCGATGCGCCGGCTCTCGTGCCGTTCGGTGGCGAGCACGTAGAGGCCGCCCGCCTTGCGCACGATCTCGCGATCGCGCTCGACACCGGCGCGGATCTCGGCCTCGACCTTCGCGATCTCGGCATTCCTTTCGGCCTCGTCGGCGAACCGGGCGTTGATCGCGGGCACGCTCTGCTGCACCAGCATGTCGACGTTGCCGCCGAGCTGGATATCGGTGCCGCGGCCGGCCATGTTCGTGGCAATGGTGATGGCGCCCGGGCGGCCGGCCTGGGCGATAATCTGGGCTTCCTGCTCGTGGAAACGCGCGTTCAGCACGTTGTGCGGGATGCCGGCCTGCTTGAGCGCCTCCGACAGCGCTTCCGACTTCTCGATCGTCACCGTACCGACCAGCATCGGCTGGTTCTTGGCGCGGCACTCGCCGACCAGCTTGACGATGGCGCGCGTCTTGTCGGCCAGGGTGCGGTAGATCTCGTCGTCGGCGTCGGCGCGCGCCACCGGCACGTTGGTCGGCATCTCGACGACCTCGAGCCGGTAGATCTCGCCGAACTCGGAAGCCTCGGTCATCGCCGTGCCGGTCATGCCCGAGAGCTTGGGGTACATGCGGAACAGATTCTGGAAGGTGATCGAAGCCAGCGTCTGGTTCTCGCGCTGGATCTCGACCTTTTCCTTGGCCTCGAGCGCCTGGTGGAGGCCCTCCGAATAGCGCCGGCCGGACATCATGCGGCCGGTGAACTCATCGATGATGACGACCTGGCCGTCCTTGACGATGTAGTCGACGTCGCGCGTGAAGTTGATGTGGGCGCGCAGCGCCTGCGAGACGTGATGCAGCACGGTCACCTGGGTCGGGCCATAGAGGCTCTGGCCCTCGGGCAGCAGCCCGTCCTCGCGCAGCAAGTCCTCGACCGCCTCGACGCCGATCTCGGTGAAGACCACGGTGCGGGTCTTCTCGTCCTTCTCGTAGTGCTCGGGCTTGAGGCGCGGGATCACGGCGTCGACCCGGCGATAGAGCTCGGAGGAATCCTCGGCCGGGCCGGAGATGATCAGCGGCGTGCGCGCCTCGTCGATCAGGATCGAAGTCGACCTCGTCGACGATGGCGAAGTTGAAGGGCCGCTGGACCATCGCGTCCAGCCGGTACTTCATATTGTCGCGCAGATAGTCGAAGCCGATCTCGTTGTTGGTGCCGTAGGTCACGTCGGCGGCGTAGGCGGCCTTGCGCTGCTCGTCGCTGAGGTCGTGGACGATGACGCCGACGCTGAGGCCGAGGAAGGTGTAGATGCGGCCCATCCACTCGGCGTCGCGGCGGGCGAGATAGTCGTTCACCGTGACGACATGGACGCCCTTGCCTTCGAGCGCGTTGAGATAGACCGCAAGCGTGGCGACCAGCGTCTTGCCCTCGCCGGTCTTCATCTCCGCGATCTTGCCGGAATGCAGGACCATGCCGCCCTTGAGCTGCACGTCGAAGTGGCGCTGGCCGAGCGCGCGCTTGGCGCCCTCGCGCACCGTGGCGAAGGCCTCAGGCAGCAGATCGTCGAGGGTCTCGCCCTTTTCCAGGCGCGCGCGGAACGCAGCGGTTTTGCCGCGCAGTTCCTCATCGGAGAGCTTGGCGAACTCCGCTTCGAGCGCATTGATCTTCGCCACCGGCCGATCGAAGCCTTTGACGATGCGGTCGTTGGCCGACCCGAACAGGCTTCGGGCAAGCGCTCCGAGCATGAAAACCTCGATATTCTAACGACTTAGGCGGGCACGTGGCCCGCCCTTCAGGTGAGAGATAGAGAGCGTATCCCGGAGTGTCAACGCAAGCGCGGCTCTAACGACCAGGCTGCCGCGAGGTTTCCGGAAAAGCGCCTCAATTCGGCGTCATCGCCCTGCCATCACGCGGCAGCGCTTGCTTGAAGCAACGCGCCCTGTGTAAACGAGTGTGTCGCCCCTCTGCCGTCGAATCCCGTTCCCGGAGTGCCTCATGAGCCGTTGTTTGCGCCTCCTGCGCGTCGTTGTCCTGTGCTGCGCAGCCGCCGCGAGCCTCGGTTCGGCACTGGCCCAGAGCCCGCCGCCGGCCTCTGCAACCCCGCCGCTGAAGCCCGGAACCATGCCGAAGGCCACGCTGCCGGCGCCGGCGCCGCCGTCGCCCCCGGCGGTATTCAAGGACCCGGTCGTGGCGACCATCAACGGCCAGCCGATTCACCTCTCTGAACTCGAGGTCGCCCAGCAGGCGCTGCCGCCACAATACCGCAACATGCCGCTGCAGGCGGTCTTCCCGGCGCTGCTCGACCGCATCGTCGACAGCAAGCTCGTGGTCCAGGACGGCCGCAAGAACAAGGTCGCCGACGACCCGGCTTTCAAGAAGCGCCTGGTGTTCGTCGAGGAGCAGGTCATCCAGGATTTCTGGCTGCAGCGCGAGATCGCGCGCAAGGTCACGGCGGAAAAACTGCAGCAGCGCTACGAGGAGCGGCTGAAGTCGATGCCGGCCGAGGAAGAGGTGCACGCGCGCCACATCCTGGTCGCCAGCGAGGACGAGGCCAAGGCCATCATCGCCGACCTGAAGAAGGGCGGGGCCTTCGACAAGATCGCCAAGGAGAAATCGACCGACAAGGCGTCCGGCGCCGAGGGCGGCGATCTCGGCTGGTTCAAGAAGAGCGACATGGTGAAGGAATTCGCCGATGCCGCCTTTGCGCTGAAGAAGGGCGAAACGACCGAGGCGCCGGTCAAGACGCAGTTCGGCTACCACGTCATCACGATCGAGGACCGCCGCAAGGCGCCGCCGCCGGCCTTCGAGGAACTGCAGGATCAGCTGCGCGAGGAGCTGGCGCGCGAGACGGTGACGGCGATGCTCGACCAGCTGCGGGCCGCGGCCAAGATCGAGAAATTCAACATGGACGGCAGCAAGCCCGACCCGGCCGCCGCCAAGCCGCCGGTATCGGCGGCGCCGCCAGCCAAGCCCGGCGCCGTCGCGAACCCCCCGGCCGCCGGCAAGTAAAACTCCCGTTTTCGGGCATTTCTGGTGTAGTCTCCGCGCTTCGGTCGCCGGGATGAGCCGGGCGGCCGCGAGGGGAGGCCCATGTCCGCCAAGCACGCCATATCGCCGCTCGCGCCCAAGACGACGCCCACGCTGCCGCGCATCGCCGGCGTGAAGCTCGCCGCCGCGCAGTCGGGCGGGCGTTACAAGGATCGCGACGACGTGATGCTGGTGCTCCTGCCGGCAGGCGCCACCGTCGCCGGTGTCCTCACCAAATCCAAGACCTGCTCGGCGCCGGTCGACTGGTGCCGCAAGAATCTGGCCCGCGGCAGGGTGCGCGCCATCATCGTCAATGCCGGCAACGCCAATGCCTTCACCGGCAAACTGGGCGACAAGGCCGTCGAGGAAAGCACGCGCTCGGTCGCCCAGGCGCTCGGCTGCCCGCGCAACGAGGTCTTCATGGCCTCGACCGGCGTGATCGGCCAGCCGCTCGAATGGGAAAAGATCGTCGCGGTGGTGCCGGCCCTGATCAAGGGCGCGCGTGAGGACAATTGGGCCGCCGCATCGGGCGCCATCATGACGACGGACACCTTCCCCAAGCTCGCCACCCGCCAGGCCAAGATCGGCGAGAAAACCGTGACCGTTAACGGCTTCCTCAAGGGCTCGGGAATGATTGCGCCGGATATGGCGACGATGCTGGGCTTCGTGTTCACCGACGCCAAGATCCCGGGCGGCGTGCTGCAGAAATTGCTGACCGATGCCGCGGACAAGTCGCTGAACTGCGTCACCGTCGACGGCGATACCTCGACCAGCGACACGCTGCTGCTGGCGGCGACCGGCGCGGCGCGCCACGCGCCGATCGAGGAGGCCGACGATCCCGTGCTGGTCGATTTCCGGCGCGCGCTCGACGAAGTGCTGATCGAACTGGCGCAGTTGCTGGCGCGCGACGGCGAGGGCGCCACCAAGTTCGTCACCATCAACGTGGGCGGCGCTTCCTCGAACGGTGCGGCCCGCAAGATCGGCCTCGCCGTCGCCAACTCGCCGCTGGTCAAGACGGCGATCGCCGGCGAGGACGCCAACTGGGGCCGCATCGTCATGGCGGTCGGCAAGTCGGGCGAGCGCGCCGATCGCGACAAGCTCAAGATCGCCATCGGTGGCGTGAAGATCACCGACCAGGGCCAGGTCGTGCCGGGCTACGACGAAGCGCCGGTCGCCAGGCACATCAAGGGCACCGACATCGTCATCGACATCGATCTCGGCATCGGGCGTGGCCGCGCCACGGTCTGGACCTGCGATCTGACCCACGGTTACATCGACATCAACGGCAGCTACCGTTCTTGAAGTCCTTCGGCGATGACTGTCCGGGCGGTCCGCCGCCGCTCGGCGATCGTCCCATGGTGCTGGTCGTCGCCGTCGCGCTTGTCGATCCCGATGGACGCGTGCTGATTGCGCAGCGTCCCGCGGGCAAATCGATGGCCGGCCTCTGGGAGTTTCCCGGCGGCAAGGTCGATGCCGGCGAGACGCCCGAGCAGGCGCTGGTGCGCGAACTGCAGGAAGAACTCGGCATCGAGACGGCCACCAGCTGCCTGGCGCCGATAGCCTTCGCCAGCCACGGCTACGAGAAGTTTCATCTGCTGATGCCGGTCTTCGCCTGCCGCAAATGGGCGGGCACGCCGCAGCCGCGCGAGGGCCAGTCGCTGAAGTGGGTCGCACCCGCCGAGCTCTCGCGCTATCCGATGCCGCCCGCCGACCTGCCGCTGGTCGGGCTGCTGCGGGACCTGCTGTAATCGAATTACTCTCGCTCTATCGGGAGAGAGGAACAGAGGAGTCGCTGCCAGCCGCTCAACGCCTGGAAGATGAGGGACTGGGCGGTCGCGGCAATCGCGGCGCCGGCATAGGAAACCAGGATCGCGACAGTCCAGACGACGATCGCTGCCGCTGAACCCGCGCCGATGGCGCGCATGACGCCGAGTGACACGAGGGCCGAGGTCATCGTGGCGGTTGCTGCGGCGAAGAAAATCACGAACAGAATGCTCATGATCGTCCAGCCGTTGCCGCGGCTCAGCCCCCACGACTGTCGCGGCGAGAACGGCAGGTCGACGGCGCTGGCCGCGAGCCCGAAGCTGACCCGCAGCGCCAGAAGGGCGGAGACCATGAAGCCGGTGCCGAACGGCGCAGCCAACGCCTCGCGCCGGGCCATCTCGGGATCGACAGGCGCGCCGCCGCCCAGCATGGCCGGATCGATCGAGCCCACCGTCAGCGCAAAGGCGCCCAGCAGCAGGAAGGTGATGCCGCCGATCTTGAGCAGGTGGACGAGGAATGCCGTCTCGCGCGTCGACCAGCCGCTTCCGGGCAGGCGGCCGATCTTGTTCGGTCCCACCAGCACGAGGCGCATCCACGCGACCATGAACATCACCGTCGGCACGATATCGAGGGCCTTCTCCGCCAGCACGGCGACCAGCGAATCCTCGTCGATCGCCGAGCCGCCGATGCGCAGCACGAGGGACAGGATCCACGGGATGGTCACGAGATGGAAGAAGATGCGGAGATTTGCCAAGAAGAAGCGGAAGCTCTGCGACAGGATCGCGCTGAAGGACAGCTTGCCGCCGGGCGCGTTGACGGATGGCACGATCAGCCGCGCTCCGGCTTCTCGCCGGCGCTCTGCTCGACACTGCCCAGCGCATCGGCCAGCCGCCGGGCCGCGGATCCGGGCTTGAGCGGCTTGGGCTGCGAGGCATGTGGCGCCCAGCCGTGCAGGAACAGCACCTCGAAACTGGCCGCGATGCGGCCCGATGGCCGGGCAAAGCGCTCGGCGTAGATCGCGGCGGCGCGTTGCAGGGTGGCACGGCGCGCCAGCCCGGCACGGCGCCCGCGCACGAGATTGGCTTCGCCCATCGCGCCCAATTCGCGCATCAAGGACAGAGCGTCGTCGTACTCGACCTCGATGGTCTCGCTGTCGGCCACCGGCAGGGCGAGGCCGGCGCGCTGCAGCAGGCCGGCCGCATCGCGCAAATCGGCGAACGGCGAGACGCGTGCGCTGAGGCCGCCCTCGATCTCGCTTTCCGCGGCGGCGAGCGACTGGCGCAACTGCCACAGGGTGGCGCCGCCCAGCATGGCGCCGAGGAACAGGCCATCGGGTTTCAGAATGCGGCCGATCTGGATCAGCGTGCCAGGCAGATCGTTCACCCAATGCAGGTCCATCGCGCTCAGGACGAGATCGAAGCTGGCGGCGGCAAACGGCAGCGCTTCCTCGTCGGCGACCAGCACCGGCCCCCTGGCGTGGCGTGCAAAGCCGATGCCGAGATCGCAGCGGACGAGCCGCCCGACATTCTTCGAGTCGCCCAGTGCCTCGCCGACTTCATCGCCGTGGCAGCCGAGGTCGAGCGCCAGCGGAAAAGTCCGGCGCACATCGGCCAGCCGTTCGACGAGGCGCTCGGCGATCTCACGCTTCAGGAAGGCCTGGCCATCCCACCGGCGCGCGGCGCGCTCGCGGCGCAGGCGCAGCACGTCGCGATCGAAGACCAACAGGGGATCGGGCACCGTCACGGCCTCTATGTAGGGCGAAAGCATGGCCGGGGGTAGAGGATGGCGCCCTGCATTCGGCGCATTTGCCCACTCTGATCTCGTTGCGTGGACTTCGCTGGTACACTCCTGCGCGCCGGGCAGACGCTGCTCGATGCGATCCTGCCGCCGCTCTGCATGGGCTGCGGTGAAATCGTGTCTTCCCCCGGCGCACTTTGCAGCCAGTGCTGGCCACGCTTCTCCTTCATCGCGGCTCCGCACTGCGAGCGCTGCGGCATACCTTTCTCCCGCGACATCGGCACCGATGCGCTCTGCACCGATTGCCTGACGCGGCCGCCGCGCTTTCGGCGGGCGCGCGCCGTGTTGATCTATGACGAGCGCAGCCGCCGTGTCGTGCTGCCGCTGAAGCACGGCGATCGCACCGACCTCGCGCGCGCCTGCGGCGCGTGGATGGCGCGGGCGGGCGCCGAACTTGTTGCCGGGGCCGATGTCGTGGCCCCGGTACCGCTTCACTGGCGACGCCTTTTCACCCGGCGCTATAACCAGGCAGCCTTGCTCGCTCGCATGGTGGCGCGGGATGCCGATGTCCTGCTGGCGCCCGATCTGCTGCGGCGGGCGCGCTGGACCGGTTCGCAGGCCGGCCTCAAGGCCGGGGAACGCCGCCGCAATGTCCGCCAGGCCTTCGACGTGCCGCCGCGCTGGCAGGCGAAACTCGAGGGCTGCACCGTCGTTCTGGTCGACGACGTGCTGACCACGGGGGCGACCGTCGAGGCCTGCACCCGGGCTTTGCAAAGGGCCGGCGCTGCCCATGTCGATGTGCTGACGCTGGCGCGGGTCGTGCGACCGGCGTTATAGTCGGCACAGGGAGTTTCCGATGGCCAAGATCGAGATGTACGCCACGCAGTGGTGCGGTTACTGCGCCCGCGCCCGGGCGCTCTTCGAGAAGAAGGGCGCCGCTTTCGAGGAAATGGACGTGATGGAAGACGAGGGCAAGCGTGCCGAGATGCGCACGCGCTCCAACCGCACGACCGTGCCGCAGATCTTCATCAACGGCCAGCATATCGGCGGTTCCGACGAGCTTGCCGCGCTCGAGCAGCAAGGCAAGCTCGACGCGCTTCTGGCGCAGCCCGGATAAGAAGGACCATCACATGAGCACCACGTTCAAGGCGGGCCTGATCCAGCCCAGTGTCAGCAACGAGATGGCCGAGAACGTGGCCTTCATCCGAGAGCAGTCGCGCCTGGTGCGCGACGCCGGTGCCGACTTCATCATGACGCCGGAGAATACCGGTCTGACGGGCGCCAACCGCGACGACACGCTGCAGAAGGCGCAGACGGAGGAAACTCACGGCATGCTGGCCGCCTGCCGCGCCTCGGCGCGCGAGACCGGTGCCTGGTTCCTGTTGGGCTCGATCCACGTGCGGGTGCCGGGCGAGGAGCAGATCCGCAACCGCTCGTACCTGATCAATTCGTCCGGCGGGATCGTCGCCAGCTACGACAAGATCCATATGTTCGACGTGCAGCTGGCGGGCGGCGAGAAGTATCGCGAGTTCCTCGACCTTCAGGCCCGGCGAGAAGGCGGTGCTGGCCGAGACGCCGTGGGGCGTGCTCGGCATGACGATCTGCTACGACCTGCGCTTCCCCTATCTCTATCGCGACCTGGCGCACGCCGGCGCCACCATGCTGTCGATCCCGTCGTCCTTCACCGTGCCGACCGGCAAGGCCCATTGGCACACCATCCTGAAGGCGCGCGCGATCGAGACCGGCTGCTACGTCTTTGCGCCTGCCCAGGTCGGAACGCACAAGGGCTCCAACCGGAAGACCTACGGCCACTCCCTTGTGGTAGCGCCGTGGGGTGAAGTGCTGGCCGATGCCGGTGGAGAAAACACCGGCTTCGTGGTTGCCGAGATCGACATGGCCAAGGTGGCCGAAGCGCGCCAGATGGTGCCGTCGCTGCAGCACGACCGGAAATACGCCGCGCCGGAACTGCACAAGCCGGTCGTCGCCAAGGCCGCCGAGTAGCTAGAGCTTTCGCGCCGCGATCCGCTGTACCATCGCCTTGGTGGGCTCGATGATCAGGCGAGCCTCGTAGGCGACGACCGAGAATTTTCCGCGCACCAGATCGAGCAACTCGCCATCCTTCAGCAGATGGTCGGGCCGGCTCGGCCGCCCGAAGCGCTGGTTGCCGTCCATGAACGTCTCGTAGAGCAGCACGCCGCCAGGTTCGACCGCTTGCAGAAGATCGGGCATGAGCGGCCGGTGGAGATATTTGGTGACGGTCACCGCGCCGAAGCTGCGGTCGCCGAGCGGCCATGGTTCGCCGCTCTCGAGATCGGCTTCGACGCGCTCGACATTCTCGGCAGCAGGCAGGCGGCTGAGGTCGATATCGACCGCCGTCACCCGATGGCCGCGCGCGGCGAAGAAGAGCGCGTTGCGTCCGCTGCCGGTGGCCAGGTCGAGAAGCGTCGCCCCCGGCGGCACGAAGCCGGCCCATTTCTCGATCCAGGGGGAGGGAGCAGCCCCTCTTGCATCAGCCACGATCACACCCCATCATCCTGGCACTCCCCTTTTGGGAGTGCCAACAGCCGGAATTGCCGTTCATTTCATGATTTTATACCGACTGCGCTGCTCCCAGGGTCACGAGTTCGACAGCTGGTTCAAGGACAGCAAGACCTACGAACGCCAGGAAAAGAAGTCTCTGGTCGGCTGTGCCGTGTGCGGCGACGCCAAGGTAACGCGCGCCCTGATGGCGCCGCGACTCGGCGCCAAGGGCAACAAGGCCAGAGCGCCGGCGCCGGTCGAAACGCCGGCGGCGGTCGCGCCGACAGCGGAGCAGGTTCAGAAACAGCAGCAGATGGGCGCACTTGCCACCCGAATGCCGAAGGAGCTGCGTGAGGCGCTGGTCAAGGTGCGCACCGAGATCGAGAAGAACTGCGAGCATGTCGGGACCAAGTTCGCCGAGGAAGCGCGCAAGATTCATTACGGCGAGAGCGACAAGCGCGGCATCTATGGCCAGACCAGCGACAAGGAAGCCGAGGCGCTGGCCGAGGAAGGCATCGAGTTCGGACGTCTGCCCTGGGTTGAGAGGGGCAACTAGGCCTTTGCCCCCTTGAGGTTGAGCAGGTTGCCCACGAGAATGAGCGCCGCGCCGGCCGCCACGTAAGCATCGACCTTCTCGCTGTAGACCAGCCAACCCGTCAGGGCGGCGAGCGGCACCCGCAGGAAATCCATCGGCACCACCACCGTCGCATCGGCATGGGTCATCGCCCGCGCCATGCAGTAATGCGAGTAGGTGCCGACGAACGAAAATACCAGCAGCCACGGCAGCACGTGCGCCGACGGCCATCGCCAGACCATCAGGCCGGGCATGAGGCCGATCATCGACTGGATCGCCATCATCCAGAACATGATGACGATCGGCCTGTCGTGGCGCGTCAGCGCCTTCACGAAGATCACCGACGTGGCGAAGCCCAGCGACGCGCACAGTGCAATCAGCTGGCCGGGACTGACCGGGCCGTTGAAGGGCCGCACGATGATGGCGACGCCGACGAGGCCCAACACCACGGCCAGCGACTTCCACGGCCCCATGCGTTCACCCAGGAAGGTGACCGCCATGATCGCCGTCCAGATCGGCATGGTGAACTCGATCGAGACCACCTGCGCGAGCGGAATGAGATTGAGCGCCATCAACCAGCTGAACTGCGCGCCATAGTGCGCAACGTTGCGCGCGAGATGGCGCAGCGGATACGCCGTGCGCATGGTGCGCAGGCCACCGTTGAGGTGAATCAACGGATAGAGCATCACGAGCCCGATCAGCGAACGCATCACCATGGCTTGGAAGACGTCGAGCTCGCGCGTCGTCTCGCGGCCGGCCACGGCCATCACGACCATGCAGGCGAGCCAGCCCGCCATCCACAATGCGGCTTTGATGATCGGCGACATTTTCGTCTTTTGCCGGAGCTTCTTAAGGGGCTTTTGTTCCGTACAGCATGTAGTTGACGTCGAGATCGCTCTTGCTCAGCGACCACGCGCGACTGAGCGGACTATACACCAGCCCGACGATTTCCTGGGCCTCGATATCGCCGCCGCGCAGGCCGCGCACGACTTCGGATGGCTTGAGGAATTTCTTCCAGTCGTGCGTGCCGCGCGGCAGCCAGCGCAGCACATATTCCGCGCCGGCGATGGCGAGCGCCCAGGCCTTGGCCGTCCGGTTGAGCGTCGACAGGAACAGCAGCCCGCCCGGCTTCACCAGTTGCCCGCAGCAGCGCAGGAACAGCTCGACGTCGGCCACGTGCTCGACGATCTCGAGTGCCAGCACGATGTCGAAGGTACGGCCGGACGCCGCCAGCGCCTCGGCTGTGGTCGCCTGGTAATCAATCGCGAGGCTCTGGCCCTCTGCATGAAGGGCGGCGGTGGCGATGTTGCGCGGGGCGGCATCGATACCGGTCACCTTTGCGCCGAGCCGGCTCATCGGTTCGCTGAGCAGCCCGCCGCCGCAGCCGATGTCCAGCAGGTCGAGGCCCGCCAGCGGAGCCCCGGCGAGGGCATCGCACTGCCAGTGGGCGGCCGCGCGGTCGCGCAGATAACCGATCCGGACCGGGTTCAGCTGGTGCAGCGGGGCGAACTTGCCCTTGGGATCCCACCACTCCTCGGCGATGCGCGAGAAGCGCTCGATCTCGGCCGGATCGACGGTTGTCTGATCCGAGGCGGTGTGCGGAGAATCGGCCATTCCTGCCCTTGACCCCAATGGTGCCCCCGGTGTCTATACCCCGCTTTCGAGCAGGTCCATGGCGCGCATCGTCCTCAAGTTCGGCGGTACCTCGGTCGGCGACACCGACCGCATCAAGAACGTCGCCCGCAAGGTGAAGGCGGAGACGCTGCGCGGCAACGAAGTGGCCGTCGTGGTCTCGGCCATGTCGGGCGCCACCAACCAGCTCGTCAAATGGGTCAACGAGATCGCGCCGCTGCACGATCCGCGCGAGTACGATGTCGTGGTCGCGACGGGCGAGCAGGTGACGATCGGGCTGTTGGCGATGGCGCTGCACCAGGAAGGCGTGAAGTCGCGCTCGTGGACCGCGTGGCAGATGCCGGTCAAGACCGATGCTGCCCACGCCAAGGCGCGCATCCTGGAGATCGACACGAGGGAGATGGCCCGCACGATGGCTGCCGGCGAGGTCCCGATCGTGCCGGGCTTTCAGGGCGTGTCGCCCGACGGCCGCGTGACTACTCTGGGCCGCGGTGGATCGGACACGTCAGCGGTGGCGCTGGCGGCGGCACTGAAGGCCGATCGTTGCGACATCTACACCGACGTCGACGGCGTCTACACGACCGATCCGCGCATCGTCGACAAGGCGCGCAAGATCGACCGCGTAACCTACGAAGAGATGCTCGAGATGGCCTCGCAGGGCTCGAAGGTCCTGCAGACGCGCTCGGTCGAGCTGGCGATGAATCATCATGTGCGTGTGCAGGTGCTGTCGTCGTTCGACGCTGCACTGGGCAGCGATTTGCCCGGCACGCTTGTTGTCGACGAGGAAGAGATCATGTCCCAGGGATTGGAAAAGTCTGTCGTGAGCGGCATCGCCTTCTCCAAGGACGAGGCCAAGATCACCGTGACGCGCGTGGCCGACCGCCCCGGCGTCGCCGCCGCGATCTTCGGGCCGCTCGCCGACACCAACATCAACGTCGACATGATCGTCCAGAACGTCTCGCTCGACGGCAGTTCGACCGACATTACGTTCACCGTGCCGCGGGCCGATCTGGCGCGCGCCGTCGAGCGGCTGGAGAAGGCCAGAGGCGCTCTCAAGTTTGCCGAGATCAAGTCCGACACCAAGGTCGCCAAGATCTCGGTGATCGGCGTCGGCATGCGCAGCCATGCCGGCGTCGCGCTCAAGATGTTCGAGACCCTGGCCGCCAAGGGGATAAATATCCAGGTCATCTCGACCTCGGAAATCAAGGTCAGCGTGCTGGTGGCCGACGAATACACCGAGCTCGCGGTGCGTGCCTTACACACCGCTTACGAGCTGGATGCCGCATAAGGTTCCCTCATGCCCGCACGAATAAGCCGGTAGGCAGTCCGGCGCGGGTCTTGCTATAAGCAGCCCATGCGCGCAAAGGCCAATTTCGGTGCCGCCTGGCATGCCCGCCCATTGACGGCGTGGCGAGCTTGCGCCTGCGCGATCGACCGTAGCTTCGTTGTCATCCGACTGAAGCATCTAGCGGTCTGACCATGGAGAGATCAACTCCTCTGGCCGGACCGCGAATGCTCCTCAAGCGGCTCCGGGACACGATGGCGCGTGCCGGTTCCGTCGAGGAAACACTGAGCGAAGTCGTGCGCATGGTGGCCAACGAAATGGTCGCCGAAGTGTGCTCGATCTACCTGCTGCGCGCCGGCGAGGTGCTCGAGCTGTTCGCGACGCAGGGTCTCAATCCCGACGCCGTGCATCGCACGCGCCTGCGCATCGGCGAGGGTCTGGTGGGCGACATTGCCGCCCACGGAAGGGCGCTGGCGCTCGACGACGCACAGAGCCATCCGCAGTTCGCCTACCGGCCGGAAACGGGTGAGGAAATCTATCATTCTCTGGCGGGCGTACCGATCCTGCGCGCCGGCCGGGTGCTGGGCGTATTGGTCGTGCAGAACCGCACGCGCCGGCTCTACGACGAAGAAGAGATCGAGACGCTGCAGACCATCGCCATGGTGCTGGCGGAGATGGCCGCGGCCGGTCACTTCGTCAGTCCCAACGAAGTCCAGCAGGTCGACGGGCTCGGCCTGTTGCCGCTGCGCATCGACGGCGTGCAGCTGACGCCCGGCGTCGCGATCGGCCGCGCAGTGCTACATGAGCCTCGCATCATGATCCAGCGCGTGGTCGCCGAAGACGTCGGCCAGGAACAGACGCGCTTCCAGGAGGCACTCGCCGGCGTGCGCGAGGACGTCGACCGCCTGCTCGAGGCCGACGACATGCAGTCGGGCGAGCAGCGCGAGATCCTCGAGACCTTCCGCATGTTCGTCGACGATCGCGGCTGGCGTGAACGCGTCCGCGAAGCGATCGGCTCGGGCCTCACCGCAGAGGCTGGCGTGCAGCGCGCCTTCGACGACGTGCGGACGCGCATGCGCCAGTCGACCGATCCCTATATCCGCGAGCGGCTCTCCGACCTGCAGGACCTCACCAACCGGCTGCTGCTGCGTCTCACCGGGCGCGCGCTGACCGATGCGAGCTCCCAGCCCGACGACATGATCGTCATCGCGCGCGACATGGGGCCGGCCGAACTGCTCGACTACGATCGCACGCGCCTGCGCGGTCTCGTCCTCGAGGAGGGCTCGGCGCTCAGTCACGTCGCGATCGTGGCGCGCGCGCTCGACATCCCGGTCGTCGGCCGCGCGCCCGATGTGCTGTCGAGGATCGAGGCGGGCGACTCGATCATCGTCGATGGCGACAACGCGCAGGTCCTGGTGCGCCCAGCCGAGGACGTCGTGCAGACGATCCACGAGGCGATCGCCGCGCGCGCCGAGCGCCTGCGCCGCTACGCGACGTTGCGCGATCTGCCGTCGGTGACGCGCAACCAGGCACGCATCTCGCTGAACATGAATGCGGGCCTGCTGATCGACGTGCAGCATCTCGACGATACGGCGGCCGACGGCATCGGACTCTATCGCACCGAGATCCCTTTCATGGTCCGGTCGGAGTTTCCCGACGTCGATTCGCAGGCCTGGCTCTACAGCCGCGTCCTCGACATTGCCGACGGAAGGCCGGTGACCTTTCGCACGCTGGATGTCGGCGGCGACAAGGTGCTGCCGTATGTCGGCTCGCTCGGCGACGACAATCCGGCCATGGGATGGCGGGCCATCCGCATCGGTCTCGACCGGCCGGCCATGCTGCGCGGCCAGTTGCGGGCCCTGGTCCAGGGGGCCAACGGCCGGCCGCTCTCGGTCATGTTCCCGATGATTGCCGAGGTGAGCGAGCTGCTGGGTGCCCGCGCGCTCCTGGACCTCGAACTGGACCGGGCGAGGCACCGCGGTCAGGCCGTCCCGGAGCGGCTGCGAGTTGGCGTTATGTTCGAGGTGCCGGCCTTGGCCTGGCAACTCGACAGCCTGCTGCCCCACATCGATTTCGTTTCAATTGGGACGAACGATCTGATGCAGTTTCTTTTTGCAGCCGACCGCGGAAACAGCCGTTTGGCCGGCCGCTACGACAGCTTGTCCCCGGCGCTTCTAAGACTGCTACATTTTGTAGTGGAGAAGGCTCGGCCTGCCGGCGTGGATGTCTCCGTGTGCGGCGAGATGGCGGGCCGCCCGGTCGAGGCCCTGGCGCTATTGGCGATCGGGGTACGCTCGCTGTCGATGTCGCCGGGCTCGATCGGTCCGGTAAAGGCCATGATCCGTTCGCTCGATCTCGAGGAGGCGACCGGGTTCGTGGGCTCCGCGCTCAAGCAGCCGGACCGACCCCTGAGAGAGACACTGCGCCTCTTCGCCGCCGATCACGCCATCGAAATTTAGCCCCGAAATCGCGAATCGGTTTTGCCCTCTCAAAAGGCCTCTGATAGAAGTTGGCCGCGAGGGGAAATATTGATGCCGGATCAGGTCGATTGGCGAGCGATGGAGCGCGAGACCACGTCGGGCCGCGCGGTTGGCCGTCTGCTGCGCGACCAGCGCGAGGCCCGTGGACTGAGCGTCGCGGACATCGAAAATCAAATTCGTATTCGCCGCAACTATATCGAGGCGCTCGAAGCGGGCCGCTTCGACCAGTTGCCGGGCGCGGCCTACATTCCGGCGTTCCTCCGCGCGTATGCCGCGCATGTCGGCCTCGAGCCCGAGAAAGTGCTGACCGCCTATCAGCTTTCCGGTGCGGTGCCGATCAAGCGTCCTGTTGCCTTGCCTGCCGATTTCCCGATTGTCGAGAAGCGCGCGCCGATCGGTCTCGCCGTCCTCACCATTTTGCTGGTCGTCGGCGCCGGCTACGGCGTCTGGCACTACCTGCCGCGCCAGACCACGATCGTCAGCGAGAAGGTTCCTCCGGTTCCCGACCGTCTGCTTGCCTCGCGACCCGCGGCTCCCGCCGCTCCGGCGAAGTTGACGAGCGAGACGCAGCAGGCCGCGGCGCCCGTGACCCTGCCTTCGCACGAGACGCGCGTGACGCCGAGCGGTCCGGCCACGCACGTCGAGCCCGCTGCTCTGCCGGCGCCGCCGGTCATCGTCACCGTTCCCGCACCGCCGCCGGTCGTGATGTCGATTCCATCGGCCGGCCAGGCGCAGGCAGCACAGCCGCCGACAATCGACGCGCCGCGCCCCGAGGTGCAGGAAGCGACGGCGCCGCCGGCGACGCCGTCGGTCACCACACCCGACGCCAATGCCGTCCGCGCGCCGATGAAGATCGACACGCCGCTGTTCCTGCGCGCCAACAGCTGGGTTGAGTTGCGCTCGCCGAGCGGCGACGTACTTGCGCAGACCTATGTCAGGGCCGGCGAAAGCTACATCGTGCCGGCGGGAATCGGCTACCGCGTCATCGACGCGCGCTGATCCACACCGCGTCATCGACGCGCGCTGATCCACAAGCCCTTTTCGGCGGCTGGATAAGCCGCCTCTCCGTCGCTACATTGGCGGCATGAGCCTTCGTCCCTATCGCGACATCATCCGCCGCAAGACCCGGCGCGTCATGGTCGGGTCTGTGCCGGTGGGCGACGGTGCGCCGATCACCGTGCAGACGATGACCAACACGCTGACGGCCGACGCCGAGGCGACCATCGCGCAGATCAAGCGCTGCGAGGAAGCCGGCGTCGACATCATCCGTGTGTCCTGTCCCGACGAGGATTCAACGAAGGCCCTGCATGCGATCGTGAAGGCCTCGACGGTGCCGATCGTGGCCGACATCCACTTCCATTATAAGCGCGCGATCGAGGCGGCCGACGCAGGGGCCGCGTGCCTGCGCATCAATCCCGGCAATATCGGCAGCGCCGAGCGCGTGCGCGAGGTCATCAAGGCCGCCAGGGATCACGGCGTGTCGATGCGCATCGGCGTCAATGCCGGCTCGCTCGAGAAGGACCTGCTCGAGAAATACGGCGAGCCCTGTCCCGAGGCGATGGTAGAGAGCGCGCTCGATCACGCGCGCATCCTGCAGGATCACGACTTTCACAACTTCAAGATCAGCGTGAAGGCGTCCGACGTCTTCCTGGCGGTCGCGGCCTACCAGCAGCTCTCCGAAGTCTGCGACTACCCGCTGCATGTCGGCGTCACCGAGGCGGGCGGCATGCGCACCGGCACGGTGAAGTCCTCGATCGGCATGGGTTCGCTGCTGTGGGCCGGCATCGGCGACACGATCCGCGTCTCGCTCTCGGCCGAGCCCGAGGAAGAGGTGCGTGTCGGCTTCGAGATGCTGAAGGCGCTCGGCCTGCGCCACCGCGGCGTCAACATCATCTCCTGCCCGTCCTGCGCGCGCCAGCAGTACGACGTGATCCGCACCGTCGAGGCGCTCGAGAAGCGGGTCTCCCATATCACCACGCCGATGACGGTGTCGGTGATCGGCTGCGTCGTGAACGGTCCGGGCGAGGCCCGCGAGACCGACATCGGCTTCACCGGCGGCGGCAACAACGTCCACCAGGTCTATATCGCGGGCGTGCCGCACCATCGTCTCAAGGACGCGAGTGTCGTCGATCACCTCGTCGAGTTGATCGAGAACAAGGCCGCCGAGATCGAGGCGACGAAACACAAAGCCGCCGCCGAGTAGCGGCGTTCAAGGACCTCTCCGTTGAGCAAGATGCAACCCGTGCGGGGAACGCACGACCTATTACCGGACGAGTACCGGCGCTTCGCGCATGTCGTCGACACCGCTCGTGACGTGGCGCGTCTCTACGGCTATCGCGAGATGGCGACACCGATCTTCGAGTTCACCGAGCTGTTTGCTCGTGGCATCGGCGAAACCACCGACGTGGTGTCCAAGGAGATGTATACCTTCAAGGATCGCGGCGACGAATCGCTGACCTTGCGGCCGGAATACACCGCCGGCATCTGCCGTGCCTTCGTGTCGAACGGCGAGCTCTCGCAGCAACTGCCGCTCAAGGTCTTCGCCGCCGGCCCGATGTTCCGCTACGAGCGGCCGCAGAAGGGCCGCCAGCGCCAGTTCCACCAGATCGACCTCGAGGTGCTGGGCGCGCCCGAGCCCGGCGCCGACATCGAGGTGATCTCGGTCGCGGCCGACATCCTGGCGCGGCTCGACATTCTCGACCGCTGCGTCCTGAAGGTGAATTCGCTCGGCGATCCGGAGAGCCGCACGGTCTATCGCAAGGTGCTGGTCGACTATTACTCCGCGCACACTGCCAAGCTGTCCGAGGACTCGCGCGACCGCCTGCAGCGCAATCCGCTGCGCATCCTCGACAGCAAGGACGAGGGCGACAAGGCGATCAACGCCGACGCGCCGTCCTTCGCCGATCATCTCAACCAGGCGAGCCGCGATTTCTTCAAGCAGGTGCAGGACGGGCTCAGCGCCGCCGGCGTGCCGTTCGAGGTCGATCCTGCCCTGGTGCGCGGCCTCGACTATTACACCCACACGGCCTTCGAGTTCGTCACCACCCATATCGGCGCACAAGGCACCGTGCTGGGCGGCGGCCGCTACGACGGTCTGATCGCCGAGCTGGGCGGGCCGCCGACCGCCGGCATCGGCTGGGCCGGCGGCATCGAGCGGCTGATGATGCTGTGCAACGAGCCCAAGGCGCTGCCGCGGCCGGTCGCGATCGCGCCGCTGGGTGCTGCCGCCGAGATCAAGGCGCTGGGCATCGCGCGCGAGTTGCGCCGGCAGGGCATCGCGGTCGAGCAGGAATATCGCGGCAACATGAAACGGCGCATGCAGCGCGCCAACAAGCTCAATGCGCGCGCCGCGATCATCATCGGCGACGACGAGCTCGCCAGGGGCGTGGCCCAGCTCAAGGATCTCGACAGCGGCGAGCAGCGCGAGGTTGCCCTCGACCAGCTGGCAGCGGCGTTGAAGGGCTGATCATGTCGCTGATGCTCAAGCTCAACCAGATCGTGACCCGGCACGCCGAGCTGCAGGCTGCGCTGTCGGGCGGCGCGCTCGATTCGCAGAAGTTCGTGGCGGCGTCGAAGGAATATGCCGAACTGGGGCCGCTGGTCGAGGCGGTCAACGCCTGGCAGAAGGCCGAGCAGGACCTCAAGGACACCGAGGCGATGGCGGCCGATCCCGACATGAAGGCGATGGCCGAGGAAGAGGCCGAGGCGCTGCGCAAGCGGCTTCCCGTAGCTCGAGCAGACCGTGAAGAAGATGTTGTTGCCCAAGGATGCGGCCGACGAGAAGAACGCGATCCTCGAAATCCGTGCCGGCACCGGCGGTGAGGAGGCGGCCCTGTTCGCAGCCGATCTGTTCCGCATGTACCAGCGCTATGCCGCCGAGCATAAATGGAAGTTCGAGATCATGGAGCTCTCCGACACCGGTATCGGCGGCTACAAGGAGGCGATCGCGACCGTCACCGGCCGCAACGTCTTCGCGCGGCTCAAGTTCGAATTGGGCGTGCATCGCGTCCAGCGTGTGCCGGCGACCGAGGGATCGGGCCGCATCCATACGTCCGCGGCCACGGTCGCGGTGCTTCCGGAAGCCGAGGACGTCGACATCAAGATCGACGAAAAGGACCTGCGCATCGACGTTTTCCGCTCGTCGGGCCCGGGCGGGCAGTCGGTCAACACCACCGATTCGGCGGTGCGCATCACCCACATCCCGACCGGCGTGGTGGTCAGCCAGCAGGACGAGAAGAGCCAGCACAAGAACAAGGCCAAGGCGATGAAGATCCTGCGTGCCCGCCTGTACGACGCCGAGCGCCAGCGGCTCGATGACCTGCGCTCGGCCGATCGCAAGGGGCAGGTAGGCTCGGGCGATCGCAGCGAGCGCATCCGCACCTACAATTTCCCGCAGAGCCGGGTCACCGACCATCGCATCAACCTCACGCTCTACTCGCTCGACCAGGTGCTCGAAGGCCGTGGCCTCGACGAGCTGATCGATGCGCTGATCGCCGACGACGAGGCCTCGCGCCTGTCGGAGCTCGCGGCCTAGTCTGGTTTCATGGGCCTCACCTACGACGCGCTGCTGCGCGATACCGCGGTGGCGCTGACTGCGGCCGGCATCGACAACGTCCGCTTCGAAGCGCGCCTTCTGCTGTCCCATGCGACCGGCCTGTCGACCGAGACGTTGATCTCGCGCGGCCGCGATGCCGCGCCGCCGTCGGTCGAGGAGAAGCTGCGGGCCCTCACGGCGCGTCGCGTCCGGCGCGAGCCGATGGCGTACATTCTGGGCGAGCGCGAGTTCTGGGGACTGCCGTTCAAGGTCTCGCCCGCCGTGCTGGTGCCGCGGCCCGACAGCGAGACCGTGATCGAAGTGGCGCTGGCAGCTGTTGGCCGATCGCGCGCGCGCCTGGCGCATCCTCGATCTCGGCCTGGGCTCGGGCTGCCTTCTGCTCACGCTTGCTCAAGGAGCTGCCCAACGCGCGCGGCGTCGGCCTCGATGTGTCGCACGACGCACTCGCGGTGGCCCAGGCCAATGCCGAAGCGCTCGGGGTCGCGGACCGCGCACGGCTGCTGCACGGCGACTGGCGCGAGCGCGACTGGACCGCACCGCTCGGCGGCCCGTTCGATCTGGTGGTGTCCAATCCGCCCTATATCGAGGCGCGGCTCGATCGAGGGTCTGATGCCGGAAGTGGCCCGCTACGAGCCGCGGCTTGCCCTCGATGGCGGACCGGACGGTCTGGTGCCGTACCGCCTGATCGCCGCGGCCAGTCCGCGATTGGTCGATACAGGCGGCCATGTGCTGGTCGAGATGGGTGAGGGGCAAGCCATTGAAATCGCCCATCTTTTCGAAGACTGCAGGCCTTCGTCCCGCAGCCCCGGTCAAGGATCTGGGGGGCATCGATCGTGTGCTACGAGCGACACATTAAATGGTTGGCAATCACCGTCGATTGAGACTACGTTCCTTTCAGGCCCTTGGGGGGCCGTCGCCCGTGTAACGGGCATTCATCCCTCTCAAATTGAGCTGTGACGGAGCCCGCGAAGGGCAGAGGGTTTCTAAAAACAACACCCGTCCGGCATATAACTGGCCTTAGGTTAATGAGACCAAACAATCGTCAGCGTTCGCGCGGCGGCCGCAGTGGCGGCGGCGGCGGCAACCACAATCAGCACAAGCAACAGCACAATCACAATCCGAACCGGCCGCCAAACCGGAATCAGATTTTCGACAGCAGCGGTCCGGACGTCCGCGTGCGCGGCAACGCGCACCAGGTGTTCGACAAATACCAGGCGCTGGCGCGCGAGGCGGCGTCTTCGGGCGATCGCATCCAGGCCGAGGCCTATTGGCAATATGCCGACCACTATTTCCGCGTCATCCAGAGCCAGGGCGGTTTCGTGCCGCGCAGCAACCAGGGTTGGGGCGACGGTGGCGAGGACGGCCAGCCGCAGAACCCCAACCAGGAAGGCCAGTCCGGTCAGCCGCAGGCGAATGGCACCCAGGGAGGTGCCAACGGAGGCACCAACGGAAGCGGCCCCGATGCCGGCTATCCATCGAACGATCGGCAGCATGATGGTCGCCAGAACGAGCGGGCGCCAGAGCGATGGGCGCCAGAACGAGCCTCGGCAGAACGATGGCCGCCAGGGCGAGGGGCGCCAGAACGACAATCGCCAGAGCGATAATCGCCAGGGCGACAATCGTTCGGACGATCGGGGCGCGTCGCGCGCCGAAAGCGAACCAGGCCTGGGCGGCGTGGCCTTCCTGCAGAGCGGTCGCAGTGCGCCGTCCAACCAGGATCCGGCCGCCGAGGATCAGCCTGAAGTGCCGGAATTCCGTCCCTCGGGACGTCGCGGCAGCTAGCTCCAGACGCGGGGTTTCGACCCCGTTCGCGGGAGGCGGCAGCGTTGCCTCCAACTCCCTCTACCCATAATCGCAACCCAGCTAGCGCACGCCCGAAGTCGGTCCTTCGGGCGTGGAAACCGCAAAGCCATACGCGGCGTTGGGTCTTGCACCGCAGGCTATTCTCCCCATATCGATCGCTGGATGCCCGGATAGGGGTCCGCTCTTTCGCCTGCCGCTCGACGGGGGCGCGAAATGAAAGGGTAGAGTGATGAACCAAGAGAAATACACCGAGCGCATGCGCGGTTTCCTCCAGAGCGCCCAGATGCTGGCGGTGCGCGAAGGACACCAGCGCTTCATTCCCGACCACCTTCTGAAGGTCCTGCTCGACGATCCCGAGGGCCTCGCGGCCAACCTGATCGCGTCGGCGGGCGGCGATTCGCGGGCCGTATATCGCGCGGTCGAGGCCAATCTCGCCAAGCAGCCCAAGGTCGAAGGCCAGGGCGCGGGCCAGATCTACATGGCGCCCGAGACGGCGCGCCTGTTCGATCAGGCCGAGACGATTTCCGAAAAGGCGGGCGATTCCTTCGTCACCGTCGAGCGCCTGCTCATGGCGCTTGTGCTCGCCAAGGGCACCGACGCGGCGGACGCCCTCGCCAAGGGCAATGTGAAGGCACCGGCGCTCGAGAAGGCGATCGCCGAGCTGCGCAAGGGCCGCACCGCCGACAGTGCGTCGGCCGAAAGCGGCTACGACGCGCTCAAGAAATACGCCCGCGACCTCACCCAGGCGGCGCGTGACGGCAAGCTCGACCCGGTGATTGGCCGGGACGAGGAGATCCGCCGCACCATCCAGGTGCTGAGCCGCCGCACCAAGAACAATCCCGTGCTGATCGGCGAGCCCGGCGTCGGCAAGACCGCGATCGCCGAGGGCCTGGCGCTGCGTATCGTCAACGACGACGTGCCCGAGTCGCTCAAGAACAAGAAACTGATGTCGCTCGACCTCAGCTCGATGGTCGCGGGCGCCAAGTTCCGCGGCGAGTTCGAGGAGCGCCTCAAGGCCGTCCTGTCGGAGATCTCGTCGGCCGAAGGCGGGATCATCGTCTTCATCGACGAGCTGCACACGTTGATCGGTGCCGGCAAGGCAGACGGCGCGATGGACGCCTCCAACATGCTGAAGCCCGCGCTGGCGCGGGGCGAGCTGCATTGCGTGGGCGCCACCACGCTCGACGAGTATCGCAAGCACATCGAGAAGGACGCGGCCCTTGCCCGCCGTTTCCAGCCGGTGTTCGTGGCGGAGCCCACGGTCGAGGACACGATCTCGATCTTGCGTGGCCTCAAGGAGAAGTACGAGCTGCATCACGGCGTCCGGATTGCGGATTCCTCGATCGTGGCGGCGGCAACGCTCTCCAATCGCTACATCTCCGACCGCTTCCTGCCGGACAAGGCGATCGACCTGATGGACGAGGCCGCGAGCCGCATCCGCATGCAGGTCGACAGCAAGCCCGAGGAGCTGGACGAGCTCGACCGGCGCATCATCCTGCTCAAGATCGAGCGTGAGGCGCTGAAGAAGGAGAGCGACAGTGCTTCCAAGGACCGGTTGCAGAAGCTCGAGAAGGAGCTGAGCGAGCTCGAGCAGAAGTCCGCGGCGCTGACGGCGTCGTGGAAGTCGGCCAAGGACAAGCTGGCCGACTCGCAGAAGATCAAGGAGCAGCTCGACAAGGCGCGCTCCGAGCTCGAGATCGCCCAGCGCAAGGGCGAGCTCGGTCGTGCGGGCGAGCTCGCCTACGGCGTGATCCCCGACCTCGAGAGGAAGCTCAAAGAGGCCGAAGGCCACGAAGTCGTGGGCGGCAAAGGCGTCAAGGAAGAGGTCATGCCCGAGGACATCGCGGCCGTCGTGTCGCGCTGGACCGGCGTGCCCGTCGACAAGATGCTGGAAGGCGAGCGCGGCAAGCTGCTGCGCATGGAAGAGCAGATCCACAAGCGCGTGATCGGCCAGGACGAGGCCATCGTGGCCGTTGCCAATGCCGTGCGTCGCGCCCGTGCGGGTCTGCAGGACCCGAACCGGCCGATCGGCTCATTCCTGTTCCTGGGACCGACCGGTGTCGGCAAGACCGAGCTCACCAAGGCGATCGCCGAATTCCTGTTCGACGACGACCAGGCGATGGTGCGCATCGACATGAGCGAGTTCATGGAGAAGCACGCCGTCAGCCGCCTGATCGGCGCGCCGCCGGGCTATGTCGGCTACGACGAGGGCGGCGTGCTGACCGAAGCGGTGCGCCGGCGGCCCTACCAGGTGATCCTGTTCGACGAGGTCGAGAAGGCGCATCCCGACGTGTTCAACGTGCTGCTGCAGGTGCTGGACGACGGTCGCCTGACCGACGGCCAGGGCCGCACCGTGGACTTCAAGAACACGCTGATCGTGCTGACCTCGAACCTCGGCAGCGCGCATCTTGCGGCACTCAAGGACGGCGAGCCGACCGAGACCGTGCGCGAGCAGGTGATGGAGGAGGTGCGCCGCGCCTTCCGGCCGGAGTTCCTCAATCGCCTCGACGAGATCCTGATGTTCAATCGCCTCAGCCGCGCGCACATGACGGACATCGTCGACATCCAGCTCGGGCGGACTGCGCAAGCTCCTGGCCGATCGCAAGATCGACCTCGAGGTCGATGGCAAGGCGCTGCAATGGCTGGCCAATCGCGGCTACGATCCGGTCTACGGCGCGCGTCCGTTGAAGCGGGTCATCCAGCGCAGCCTGCAGAACCCGCTCGCCACGCAGCTGCTCGAAGGCAAGATCAAGGACGGCGACACCGTCGAGGTCGGCGTCGAGAGCGGCGAGCTGACGGTGGGCGGCCAGAGGGTGCTGAGCGAAGCCGCCGACTGAGGAGGGGTTTGAAAAAACAATGAGGGCCGCTCTGTGGGGCGGCCCTTTTCGTTTCGGAAGGATGGCCGCTGTCGCGGCGGGGTCAGCGACCGCTGGCGATCTGCGGTGTCGGCGGATCGGCGGATTTGCCGGCATCGGCCGCGGTCGTGACCAGTTGCGGCGCGTTCTTGAGTTGGCCCTGATAGCGCTGCGTCATCGACTTGAAGGC
>CAVXZJ010000001.1:1565000-3194671 GCA_963766285.1 uncultured Alphaproteobacteria bacterium
GGGAAAGGATGTGGGAAGGCCAAAACAACCAGGAGGTTGGCTTAGAAGCAGCCATCCTTTAAAGAAAGCGTAATAGCTCACTGGTCTAATCAAGCAATCCTGCGCCGAAGATGTATCGGGGCTAAAGCCATGCACCGAAGCTGCGGACTCGAAAGAGTGGTAGCGGAGCGTTCCGTAAGCCTGTGAAGGGAGACCCGTGAGGGCTCCTGGAGGTATCGGAAGTGAGAATGCTGACATAAGTAGCGATAAAAAGCGTGAGAGACGCTTTCGCCGTAAGTCCAAGGGTTCCTGCGCAAGGTCAATCCGCGCAGGGTTAGCCGGCCCCTAAGTCGAGGGCGACAGCCGTAGACGATGGGAACCACGTCAATATTCGTGGGCCTGCTGGTAGTGACGGATCCGAAAAGTGGCCCGAGCTCGTTGGCGAATGCTCGGGCGGCCCAAGGGTTCCAGGAAATAACTCCAGCGTATAGACCGTACCCTAAACCGACACAGGTGGACTGGTAGAGTATACCAAGGCGCTTGAGGGAACTATGTTGAAGGAACTAGGCAATTTACCCCCGTAACTTCGGGATAAGGGGGCCTCTGTCCGTCTGGACAGAGGGGCACAGACTAGGGGGTGGCGACTGTTTAACAAAAACACAGGGCTCTGCTAAGCCGTGAGGCGAAGTATAGGGTCTGACGCCTGCCCGGTGCCGGAAGGTTAAAAGGAGAGGTTCACGCCTTGAATTGAAGCCCCGGTAAACGGCGGCCGTAACTATAACGGTCCTAAGGTAGCGAAATTCCTTGTCGGGTAAGTTCCGACCTGCACGAATGGCGTAACGACTTCCCCGCTGTCTCCAACATAGGCTCGGCGAAATTGAATTCCCCGTGAAGATGCGGGGTACCCGCAGTTAGACGGAAAGACCCCGTGCACCTTTACTACAACTTTGCAGTGGCATTAGAAAATGGATGTGTAGGATAGGCGGGAGCCTTTGAAGCTCGGGCGCTAGCTCGGGTGGAGGCAACCTTGAAATACCGCCCTTTTGTTTTTTGATGTCTAACCGCGGTCTGTAATCCAGATCCGGGACCCTGCATGGTGGGTAGTTTGACTGGGGCGGTCGCCTCCCAAAGAGTAACGGAGGCGCGCGATGGTGGGCTCAGGCTGGTCGGAAATCAGCCGCTGAGTGCAATGGCACAAGCCCGCCTGACTGCGAGACTGACAAGTCGAGCAGGGACGAAAGTCGGCCATAGTGATCCGGTGGTTCCGCGTGAGTGGGCCATCGCTCAACGGATAAAAGGTACGCCGGGGATAACAGGCTGATACCACCCAAGCGTCCACAGCGACGGTGGTGTTTGGCACCTCGATGTCAACTCATCACATCCTGGGGCTGGAGCAGGTCCCAAGGGTTCGGCTGTTCGCCGATTAAAGTGGTACGTGAGTTGGGTTCAAAACGTCGTGAGACAGTTTGGTCCCTATCTGCTGTGGGTGTTCGAGACTTGAGAGGAGCCGTCCTTAGTACGAGAGGACCGGGATGGACTTACCTCTGGTGTACCGGTTATGGCGCCAGCCGTAGCGCCGGGTAGCTATGTAGTGAAGGGATAAACGCTGAAAGCATCTAAGCGTGAAACCCGCCTCAAAACTAGGTCTCGCTGAGAGTCGTGGTAGACCACCACGTTGATAGGCCGCATGTGCAAGAGCAGTGATGCTTTCAGCTTAGCGGTACTAATAGCTCGATCGGCTTGATTCCATTCGTTCCGTGCAGCGGTCGACCCCCGCTGTTCGGTCTCTTATCCAGCACGGATTTTCAGACCTCATACGTCTTTGCGTTTCGACGACTTGGTGGCACTAGCGAAGGGTGAACACCCGATCCCATTCCGAACTCGGCCGTGAAAACTTTCAGCGCCAATGGTACTGTGTCTCAAGGCACGGGAGAGTAGGTCGCTGCCAAGTCTTCCAAACGCAAAGACCTTCCGATAGACGCAAACTTCTTGGATTTGCCGCGGGATGGAGCAGCCCGGTAGCTCGTCAGGCTCATAACCTGAAGGTCGTTGGTTCAAATCCAGCTCCCGCAACCAATTCGAAAAAAGCCGCCCTCGCAAGAGGGCGGCTTTTTGTTGTTCGGCTGCAGCGTCCGGACATCGAGGCTCGTCCAGTCCCCGGTTATTTGTCATAGTTCGGAAATATCCGGAGGTTTCCGTGGCGGCCTTGCCCTTCCTGACCTCTTCTTCCGGTGACCGTCCGCGCGTGGACGGCCGGCGCCTGCGCTCCGAGCGCACCAGGCTCGTCATCATCGAGGCCTATCTCACGCTGATTCGCCGCGACCCCCGGATGCCGACGGCGGCCCAAATCGCCGAGACGGCAGGCTGCTCGGTGCGGTCGATCTTCGAGCGCTTTGCCGATCTCAATGCGCTCACGCTCGCGACCGCGGACTATGCACTCGCCCAGGCCGCCGCGGAGGCCACGGCGCGCGACGTCACCGCCGACCGGTCGACCCGCATCCGCTCCCATGTCGCCATTCGTGCGGCGGCCTGCGAGAGATGGCTGCCGCTGTGGCGCGTGTTGATCGCAAGCCAGGAGCAGTTCGCCGAACTGCAGAAGCGCGTTGGCCTGGCCCGGCAGGGCGACATCGCCCGCATGCGCCTCATGTATGGGCCCGAGCTTGCAACTCTGGACGAGGCGTTGCGCGAGGCGGTGCTGGTGGCCCTGGCCGTGCTGGTCAGTTTCGAGAGTTGGGACCAGATGCGTGACTGTCACGCGCTCTCGATCGAGGCCAGCCAGTCGGTCTGGCGCTCGGCGATCGACCGCATCCTGCCCGCCACGCCGTGATCACGGACAGGTTTGTTGCGGAGCGCCAGGGCCCGATCGATACTCCGTCCCTCATTGCAGAATAGGTCGCAGAACAGGTCATCGATGGCAAAGCCACTGTCACGCCGCCGGTCGCTCCAGGCGCTGAGCGGCCTCTGCGGGGCGCTGTGGATCCCGCCATCGCGCGGCCACGCCCAGACTGGCCTGCCGGACAAGGCACTGCGCATCCTGGTCGGCTTCTCGGCCGGCGGCGGCGCCGAGTTGATGGCGCGCGCCATCGCGCCGCGCCTCGAATTGCGCACCAGCCGTCACGTCACGGTCGACAACAAGCCCAACGACAAGAATCAGCCTGCGGGCGAATATCTCGGCAAGGCCCTGAAAGAAGGGTCGGTCGTGGCGTTCCTCCCGACCACGACGATCGCGGTGACGCCGCCGCGCGAGCTCTTCCCGTTCGATTCCCGCAGCGATCTCGTGCCGCTCACCATGATTGGCGTCTTTCAGGTCGCGGTCGCCGTCGCGCGCTCGACCAATGTCGCGACCTTCCCCGACTATGTCGCGTGGCTCAAGGCGGGGCCGCCGGAGCGCCGGCGGCTCGGCATGAGCGCCGACGACGCCTATCTCAAGCTGTACGGTCTGATGATCGCGCGCGCATGCGGCGTCGAGCTCGAGTACGTCCCGTACAAGGGCTCGTCGCGCCTGGTCGACGCGCTGAAGGCCGGTGACGTTCCCGCCGGGATCGGCAGCGTTCCGACACTTCTGGAGCACAACCGCAACGGCGCCGTGAAGTTATTGATGACGTCGGGCGCCAAGCGGGTGAGCGTCCTGCGCGACGTGCCGACCGCCGTCGAGGCCGGGTTTCCCAGTCTCGAACTGCAGGAATGGTTCGGCTTCTTCGCCTCCTCCGCCTCGCCGCCCGCGATCGCCGCCGAATGGAGCCGCCAGCTGCGGGCGGTCGTCGCCGAGGGCGAGGTGATCGCCCAGCTTGCCCAGCTCGGGCTCGATGTCGCGGCTTCGACGCAGGAGGAAGCCGTGGCCCTCTTCAGGACGCGCCTCCAGGACTGGGCCGAGAAGGCCGCTGCCTTCGGGATGAAGATGCCGGAGTGATCTGGCAGTATCGTTCCTCGGGTCGGGGGAGGGAAACGATGGGACGTCCAGCATGCGGCGTATTCGCCGCGGCAGTCATGTGGTGCACCGTTGCCGGGGCCGCCGATTTCACGTCGCAAACCGTCACGGTCGGCCTGCGCAAGAACATGGAGGCGACGCTCTTCACGCCGAACGGACCGGGTCCGTTCCCGACCATGCTGGTGATGCACACAAGCGGCGGCATTGCCGAGGCCGATCGTGGCTACTGCGCCAATCTTGCGCGCGAGGGCTACATCTGCATCGCGCCCGCCTTCTTGCGCGCGCATGGCATCACCAATCCCGAGTTGCGGCGCAAATCCTTCACCAGCGAGGCTAAACCCATCTTCGACGACTTCGTCGAGATCATCGACGAGCTCGATGCCTTGCCCAAGGCGAAAAAGGGTGCCGTGGGCGCGGTCGGCTTCTCCAACGGCGGCTTCTTCGCGATGCTGCTGGCGGCGACTGGCAAGGTGAGAGCAGGCGTGAGCTACTACGGCGCGCTCGACGGGGCGATGACACAGCCCGATCTCGCGCCCTTCAGCCAGCGGTTCACCAGCGCAAGTTCACCCGTTCTCGTGCTGGCGGGCGAGAGCGACGCGACGATCGGGATCAAGCCGCCGCAGAAACTCGAGGAGATCCTCAAGGCTGCCGGGTCGCGCTACGAGATCAAATACTACCCCGGTACCGGCCACGACTTCGATCGCACCGGCAGCACCGGCCCCAACAATGCCGCGTCGGCCGCCGATGCATGGCAGCGCACGCTGGCTTTCCTGCGTGGCAATGGCGTTTAGAATGGCTGGCCTGCGTTTTGCTTCGTCACAGCAGCCATTGGAGCAGTTGAATGTGCCCGGGAAGAGCCTGAAACTGCGGCATTCTCGAGGGATCGGGGAGTAGCGTCATGATGAACCTGATGACTGGGTTGCTGGGTCTGGGCGGCCATCTCGGCGGCTGGCGTCACAAGGACGCCTGGTCCGACAACGTCATGAACCTCGATCACGCGATCCAGACGGCGCAGACGGCCGAGCGCGGCCTGTTCGACCTCCTGTTCCTGGCCGACGGCAACGCGGTGCGCCAGATGGACAAGCCGGCGCTGTTCGCCGCCAACAGTCCCTCCGACCGCCCGGCGGTGTTCGATCCGGTCCTGGTGATGACGGCGGTGGCGCAGTTCACGAAGTACATCGGCCTCCTGTCGACGGCGACCACGACCTACGACGAGCCCTATTCGCTGTCGCGCCGCTACGCCTCGCTCGATCACCTGAGCAAGGGCCGCGCCTGCTGGAACATCGTGACGACGTCCTATCCGGACGACTCGCTCAACTTCAGCCGCACCGAGCATGTCGCCAAGGACGAGCGCTACGAGCGCGCCAACGAGTTCGTCGAGATCTGCAAGGGCCTGTGGGACAGCTGGGCCGACGATGCCTTCGTGCAGAACAAGGCGACCGGCCAGTTCCTCGATCCGACGCGCGTGCGCGCGCTGAACCACAAGGGCAAGCACTTCCAGGTCAAGGGGCCGCTCAACGTCGCGCGCATGCCGCAGGGCTATCCGGTGCTGTTCACCGCCGGCCAGTCCGAGGATGGTCGCGAGCTCGCCGCCAAGCATGCCGATTGTCTGTTCGCCGTGACCAACACGCTCGAGACCGGCAAGAAGTTCTATCGCCGACATCAAGGGCCGGGTCGAGAAATACGGCCGCTCGCCCGATTCGATGCGCATCATTCCCGGCTGCGCGGTCTATGTCGGTCGCACCGCCGGGGAAGCCGACGAGTTCTACGACGAGCTGCAGGCGCTGATCGCACCGGAGCTCGGCGTGCCGTACCTGTCGAAGCTCTGCGAGACCGACATGTCGAAGTATCCGCTCGACGGGCCGATGCCGGACCTGTCCGGCGGCGTGCTGGGCATCGCCAGCTTCCGCAACTCGATCGTCGAGATGGCCAAGCGCGACAAGCTCACGGTGCGCCAGACCTACGAGAAGGTCCTGCCGTCGATGGGCCACGTCACGATGAAGGGATCGGTCAAGCAGGTCTGCGACGAGATGGAGGCCTGGTACACCGAGAAGGGCTGCGACGGCTTCAACATCAACACGCCGGTGATGCCCAAGAGCCTGAACGACTTCGTCGACCTGGTGATCCCCGAACTGCAGCGCCGCGGCCTGTTCCGCAAGGAGTACCAAGGCAACACCTTGCGTGAACGCATGGGCCTGCCGCTGCCGGCCAATCCGTGGGCCGCCAGGTCGCGCATGGCGGCGGAGTGATGCGGTTCGTCGGACGTCGCCAGGCACTTGCCGGTCTCGCTCTCGCGCCTCTCGCCAGCCGTGTCGTCCGCGCCGCCGAGCCGAAACGGCTGATCGGCGTCATCGAGGAGGATCCGCCGTTCTTCAATCTGGCGGTGAGCTCCGGCATCTCGAGCTTCGTGGCCAGCGCACCCTGCTACAGCGCGCTGACGCGCATGGCCGTGGGCGGCGAGATCTCCGGCGACCTGGCCGAGAGCTACGAGATCTCGCCCGACGGCATGACCTATACGTTCAAACTCCACAAGAACGTGGAGTGGCACGACGGCCATCCGTTCTCGTCGGAGGACGTGAAGTTCTCGCTCGAGCAGGTCAATTCCAAGCTGCATCCCTATCACGGCGCGATGAACGCGATCGACAGGTTCGAGGCGCCCGACCCCGATACCTTCGTGCTGCGGCTGAAGCATCCGCAGGTTTCGCTGATCTCCTCGCTCGGCAACTTCGCCGGCGCGATCTTGCCCAGGCACATCTGGGAAGGAAAGGACGCTGCGCGCGATCCGCACAATCGCCAGCCGATCGGCACCGGTCCGTACAAGCTCGTGGAATACGTCTCGGGCGACCACATCCTCTACAGGAGGAACGAGAAGTACTTCCTGCCCGGAAAGCCCGCGTTCGACGAGCTGATGTTCCGCATCATGCCCGATCCCTCCTCGCGTATCGCCGCCCTCCAGAAGGGCGAGGTCGACATGATCTATGCGAACGCGATTCCGGCGACCGAAGTGGCGCGCATCCGCAAGTTCAAGAACATCGAGCTGCGGTTCGGCAAGATCCAGACCTCGGGCTACCAGGCCTACATCAACATGCGCAACGCCCCGTTCAGCGACCGCCGCGTGCGCCAGGCGATCGCCCACACGATCGACCGCGCGTTCATCCGCAGCAATGTCTTTCCCGGGCTGTCGGAGAACATGGTGGGTCCGGTACCGCCGACTTCGCCGCTCTACAACAGGAACCTGGTCGACTACGCGCTCGATCCCGCCAAGGCCAACCAGCTGCTCGACGCGGCCGGCTTCCCCCAAAAGGCCGACGGCACGCGCTTCGAGCTGCGCTTCGTGTTCGGTGCGCAGGACCTGCCGGCGGTAAAGATTTCCGACATCATCACCCGCAACCTGGCAGGCGTCGGCATCAAGGTGATCGCCCGGCCGCTCGACCGCGGCGCCTGGATTCAGGTCGCCTTCACCAACAACGAATTCGACATGACGACGGCGTCGTTCTCGCTCGGTCCCGATCCGGACATCGGCATCGAGCGCTTCTACAATTCGAACAACATCTTCAACATCGTCGGTGTCAACAACAGCAAGTACGTCAATCCCGAAGTCGATAAACTGTTCGACGAGCAGCGCGTGCAGACCGACTTCGCCAAGCGCAAGGCGATCTACGACAGGATCTCGGAGATCGTCTGGAACGACGTTCCCGTCCTTCCGTTCAGCACCTACAGCCTGCCGGGCGTGTTCAACGGTGCAGCCGTCGCCGGCATCTACGGCGGCGAGTCGACCGCGCGGGAAGATTTCGTCTTCGCCCGGCCCGGCAAGGGCTGACAGGGGTTTCTCCCGGGAGCGTGCAATGGGCAAGACGCGCAAGATGCGCCTGGTGGCGTTCCTCAAGACCGGGCCGACTGCCCACCATCACGGCATGTGGCGCCATCCCGAGACCGACAACGATTTTCTCGATCCCGCCTGGTACGAGCACGTCGCGCGGGTGCTGGAGAAGGGCAAGTTCGACTGCCTGTTCTTCGCCGACACGCTTGGCCTCTTCGACAACTACCGCGGCACCTTCGACGCCATCCTGAAGGGCGGCGGACAGATGGGCTTTCTCGACCCGCTGCCGGTTCTGGCGGTTATGTCGAGGGTCACCCGGCACATCGGCCTCGGCGCCACCCTGTCGACGACCTTTCACAATCCCTACCAGATCGCCCGCACCCTGGGCACGCTCGACGTGCTGAGCGGAGGTCGCATGGCGTGGAATGTCGTGTCCTCGATCAGCAATCTCGAGGCGCGCAACTTCGGCCAGGACGAGCTGCCGGCGCGCAATGTCCGCTACGACCGCGCCGACGAGGTGATGGAGGCGTGCTTCAGGCTCTGGGAGAGCTGGGAACCGGATGCGCTGATCGTCGACAAGGAAAGCGGCGTGTTTGCCGATCCTTCGAAGGTCCACTACGTCGATTACGCCGGCAAATGGATCAAGACGCGCGGACCGCTTACCGTGCCGAGGAGCCCGCAGGGACATCCCGTCATCATGCAGGCCGGCGCCTCCGACCGCGGCCGCGACTTCGCCGCGCGCTGGTCGGAGATGATCTTCACCCTGCAGCATTCGAAGGTAGACATGCAGACCTTCTATTCGGACATCAAGGCCCGCGTGGCGAAGTTCGGCCGGCCACTCGAGGACTGCGCCGTGCTGCCCTCGGTCGACCCGATCATCGGCGAGACCGAGTTGATCGCCCGCGAGAAGCAGGCCTATATCAACGAGCTGGTCGATCCCGAGGTGGCGCTGGCGCTGGTCTCGACGCATATCGGCGTCGACCTGTCGAAATATCCCATCGACCAGCCGTTGCAGAACATCGAGATCGAGCAGGGCGCACGCGGCTCGTTCGAGGTCATCCTGCAGGGCACGAAATCCCACGGCCTGACCCTTGGCGAAGCGGCCAAGCGCTTCGCCACCAGCGAGCTCTGCCCGCAGATCGTCGGTACGCCCAAATCGGTGGCCGACCAGCTTCAGGACTACTTCGAAAGCCAAGCCTGCGACGGCTTCATCCTGACGCCGACCGTCTTTCCCGGTACCTGGGAGCAGTTTGCGCGTGCCGTCGTGCCGGAGCTGCAGAGGCGCGGCCTGTTCCGCACCGATTACACCGGCCGTACGTTGCGCGAACACCTTCACGACTGAGATCAGGCGAAATGACAGGCGACCAGATGGTCGCTCCCCTTGGCTGACAGTTCGGGCGCCTTCTCAGAGCAGATCGGGAAGCGCGCCATCGGGCAGCGTGACGCGAAGGGGCAGCCGCCTTCGGTCGCCTGGGCATTCGTCACTTCGGCGCCCGAGACGTTGCGCCGGCGCAGGGCCTCGGCCCTGTGATCGGGCACCGGCACGGAGCGCAGCAGGAGCTGCGTGTAGGGATGACGCGGCGTCGCATAGAGCGTAGCGGCCGGCGCCGTCTCCACCAGCTTGCCGCGGTACATGACCGCAACCCTGTCCGAGACGTGCCGGATCACCGCGAGGTCGTGGGCGATGAAGAGATAGGTCAGGCCGAATTCGCTCTTGAGGTCCTGCAGCAGGTTGATGATCTGCGCCTGGATCGACACGTCGAGCGCCGAGACCGGCTCGTCGGCGACGATGAAGTTCGGCCGCACGATCAGCGCACGCGCTATGCCGATGCGCTGGCGCTGGCCGCCCGAGAACTCGCGCGGATAGCGCGGCAGGGCGCTCACGGGCAGGCCGCAGGCCTCGATCGTCTCGCGGATCAGCCGGTCGGCCTCCGCGCCACGGGCGATGCCGAAATTGCGCAGCGGCTCGGCGAGCGCATCGCGCACGGTCATCTTGGGGTTGAGCGACGAGTAAGGATCCTGGAACACCATCTGGGCATGACGCCACAGCGCCTTGCGTGCTCGGCCGCGCAGCGCGCCTACGTTCTGGCCGGCCACGACGCTCTCGCCCGAGGTGGCAGGCAGAAGCCCGACCACGACGCGGCCCAGAGTGGATTTGCCCGATCCTGATTCGCCTACCAGACCCAGCGTCTCGCCCGGCGTGATATCGAAGCTCACGCCGTCGACCGCGCGCGTCTTGGCGAATTGCTTGGTGACCTGCGTTACATGAACCAGGGGTGTCACAGCGCGGGCCTCACGCAGCAGCGCACGTGATGGCCCGCGCCGACATTGTCGAGGGAGGGCTCTTTCCGGGTGCAGCGCTCCTCGACCCAGGGGCAGCGCGGATGGAACTTGCAGCCGGCGAGGGGCTGGGAGGGATCGGGTGGCTGACCCTTTATGGCGACGAGCCGCCCGCTCGCGCGATCCAGGCGTGGCACCGATTGCAGCAAGGACCATGTGTAGGGATGACGCGGCGCCGACAGCACCTCGTCGGTCGGGCCGTCTTCAACGACGCGGCCCGCGTACATCACGATCAGCCTCTGGCAGAGGCTCGCGACCACGGCGATGTTGTGCGTGATCAGCAGGATCGCGGTGCCGGATTTCTCGTTGAGATCGCGCATCAGCTGCAGAATCTGGTCCTGCACCGTGACGTCGAGCGCGGTCGTGGGTTCGTCGGCGATCAGCAGGGCGGGGCCATTGGCGACCGCCATGGCCGTGAGCGCGCGCTGGCGCATGCCGCCGGAGAATTCGTGCGGATAGGCCCGCGCCCGCTCCTTCGGATTGCCGATGCCGACCGAGGCCAGCAACGCGGCCACGCGTTCGACCAGCGTCTTGCGGTCGGTCTGGCCATGCAAGGTCATGGCTTCGGCGATCTGATCGCCGATGCGCAGCACGGGGTTGAACGACGTCATCGGGTCCTGGAAGACCATCGAAACCAGCGCGCCGCGCATCGCCCGAATGTCCTCGGCCGACATGTCGAGCACTTCCTGTCCGCGAAAGCGGATGCTGCCGCCCAGCCGCGCCGTCCTGGGCAGGAGCCGCAGCACCGAGCGTGCCGTCATCGACTTGCCCGAGCCCGATTCGCCTACCACGCCCACGATCTCTCCCGGCATGACGTCGAAGCCCACGCCCTCCACGACCGTCGCCGACGGGAAGGAAACATGGAGATCGCGGACTGACAGCACGGGCTCGCTCATCGCCGGGATCCCGCCACGATACGGCTGCCGCTCACGCCATCGCCCAGCAGGTTGAGGCCGAGGATGGTCATGGCGAGCGCAATGCCGGGGAAGGTGGTGAGCCACCACGCCTCGCTCAGGAAGAGCTGGCCTTGCTGCAACAGCAGTCCCCAGCTCGGATGCGCCGGGTCGCCCAGGCCGAGGAAGCTCAGGAACGATTCCGACATGATCGCCGAGGCGACCTGCAAGGAGGCGCTGACCAGCAGGAAGGAGAGCACGTTGGGCGCGACATGGCGCTCCAGCACGCGCAGCCAGGAGGCACCCGACATTTCGGCGGCCGCGATGTACTCCTCGTGGCGGATCACCTGCACCCGGCCGCGGATCACCCGCGCCGTCGCGGGCCAGCTCAGGAGGCCGATCACCAGCACCTCGTTGGTGAGGCCGCTGCCGATCAGCGAGACCACGACGACGGCGACCAGCAGCTTGGGGAGAATCTGGAACGCCTCGGTAATGCGCATCAGGATCTCGTCGATCGCGCCGCCGAAGAAGCCCGCGACCATGCCGATGGTCATGCCGAGGATCACGCTCAAGGTGGCGCTGAACAGGCCAATCACCAGCGAGGCGCGGCCGCCGTAGAGCACGCGCGCCAGCCCGTCGCGGCCGAGATCGTCGGTTCCCATGGGATGCGCCCAGGAGGGTTCCAGCAGTGTATCGGGGCTGAGGCCCATTGGATCGGCCCGGGTGATCAGCGGTGCGCAGACCACGCCTGTGACAACGATCAGAGCCAGCAGGGTACCGACGACTGTGGAGATCGGCGAACGCAGAAAGCGTGCGAGCCATGCCGGTGCGAACCAGGGAGTGCCGAGTGTTGCCGCGTCCTTCATCGCCGGAGCCGGGGATCGAGGAGGGCGCAGGCCACGTCGGACACCGTGTTGACTGCGATCACGATCAGCGAGGAGAACATGAAAGCGCCGGTCAGCAACGGAAAGTCGCGGCGGTAGATCGCGTCGTAGAACAGCCGGCCCAGCCCCGGCCAACCGAAGACGATCTCGACCACGACGGCGCCCGCCAGCACGGCGCCGAATTCGAGACCGATCACCGTGATCGTCGTCACGCAGGCGTTGCGGAAGGCGTGATGCCACAGGATACGGTTGCGCGAGGCGCCCTTGGCTTCGGCCACCAGCACGTAATCCTGGTCGAGGGCGTCGATCATGGCGGCGCGGGTGAAGCGCGCGATCATGGTCAGCAGAAAGACGGACAGGGTCGTCACCGGCAGCACCATGTGCCACGCCACATCCTCGACGTGGCGCCAGCCCATGTAGCTCGCGCGAGCCGCCTGCATGCCCGAGGCCGGGAACCAGTCGAGTGAAACGGCGAACAGAAGCACCAGCAACTGGCCGACCCAGAAGCCAGGCATCGAATAGCCCAGCAGCGAGATACTGCTGATCAGCGTGTCGGCGTGCGAGCCTGCGCGCTTGGCCGAAGAGACACCAACCAGGATGCCGATGATCGAGGCGACGATCATTGCCGTGCCGGTCATCAACACGGTCGCGGGAAAGCGTTCGAGGATGACGGTGAACACTGGCTGCCTGGTGTAGAGCGAGGTGCCGAAGTCGCCAGTGAGGGCCTTGCCCAGGAAAGCGAGGAACTGCGTCCAGACGGGTCGGTCGAGCCCGTACTCGGCGCGGACCTGCGCCAGGAATTCCGCTGTCGGTGCATCGCCTGCCAGAATCTGCGCCGGATCGCCGGGCGCCAGCCGGATGAAGAAAAAGGTCAACGCAACGACGGCGAAGACAAGCGGCACCGCCAGCAGGGCGCGGCGCAGCAGCAAACGGGTGACGACGGCTATCACCGCCGGAGAGTAGCAAATTGCATGCTAGGGAGCGCTGTGGCGGAGAGGCTGCGAACCGCTATTATCCGGGCCGAAAACTTCCTGGAGGAACTGCCTTATGACTGCCCCCGAGCGCCTGCGTGCCCACCTGAAAGAGCCCGGTCTCGTCGTGATGCCGGCGGTCTGGGACGGGCTCACCGCCAAGCTGACGGCGGCGGCGGGCTTCAAGACGGCTTTCCTGTCGGGGTCCTGTGTCGCAGCCAGCCGGCTGGGCGGTCCCGACCTCGATCTCATCTCGTTCGGCGAAATGTTCGACTCCTTCAACATGGTCCACGCCGCGGCACCCGGCCTGCTGGTGCTGGCCGACGGCGATCACGGCTACGGCAACGCGATGAACGTCCAGCGCACGGTCCGCGCCTATGGCCGCGCCGGCGCCGCTGCGGTGCTGATCGAGGACAAGATCACGCCACGCGCCCTCACCGCTGCCGGCAAGCCGTGCCTGCCGCGCGACGAGGCGCAGATGAAGATCCGCGCAGCGGTCGAGGCGGCCAAGGAATCCGGCATCTGCGTGCTGGCGCGTACCGACTGCCGCCCGACCCAGGGTATCGACGAAGCCGTGGCGCGCATCGAGATGTACGTGAAGGAGGGTGCCGACATCCTCTTTCTCGATTCGCCCGCCGACGACTCCGAAGTGAAGCGCGCCATCGCCGCTGCAGGCGGCAAGCCGTCCTTCGCCGTACTGTCGCCAGGCGCTCCGCGCGCCTGCCCGTCGCAGACTGAGGCGCTCAAGCTGGGGTTCAAGATCGGCACCTATCCGACGGGCATGCTCTCGCCCGTCGCCGCGGGCATCAAGGCCGGGCTGGCGGCGCTGAAGGCGGGCGAGGCCGAGGCCAGGACCGCCCTGCCCCCGCCGGAGCTGCGCGCAACCCTGGGCTACGCCGAGTACGATACGCACGCCAAGCCCTTCATCGTGAAGGCCTGATCCAGAGGAGTCCCGACATGCCGCGCCATATCGTCTGCCTGACCTTCGATCATGACCATATGTCGGGATTCATCGCCCGCGGCCTGACCTCACCCACGGTGATCTCGCGCGGCGAATACGACATGGTCGTGATCCCGCGCCTGGTCGCCCTGATGAAGAAGTACGGCATCAAGGGCACCTTCTTCACGCCGGGGCATACGATCGACACCTCGCCGGCGGCGGTGATGCCCTACGTCGAGGCCGGCCATGAGCTCGCCCATCACGGCTGGACGCACCGCCTGCCGGTCACGATGGAGCGCGACGAAGAGGAAGAGGAGATCGTCCGCGGCAACGAATCGATCAAGCGCATCAGCGGCAAGGCGGCACGTGGCTATCGTTCACCGGCGTGGGACCTCTCGCCCAATTCGATCGAGCTGCTGCTGAAGCACGGCATCAAGTACGACAGCTCCCTGATGGGCCACGACTACGACTGCTACTACGCCCGCCAGGGCGACGTCGTGGAGCTGATGAAGCCGATGGTGCGCGGCCGCACCACGCCGCTGCTCGAGATGCCGATCAGCTGGTCGCTCGACGACTTCCCGCACTTCGAATACATGCGCAATCCGAACGGCTCGATCCAGCAGGGGCTGATGAACGCCACCGCCGTGCTCGAGAACTTCGTCGACGACTACACCTACATGACGCGCGTGCAGCCGGACTTCGGCATCCTCACCTACACCTTCCATCCGCACGTTATTGGCCGCGGCCATCGCATGATGATGCTGGAGCGGCTGATCCAGAAGCTGATGGAAGACGGCGCGGTGTTCATGACCATGGAACAGGCCATGGGCGAATGGCTGGCGCGCAACCAGCCGGCCCGCAAGGCGGCGGCCGAGTAGAGCCTAAGGGTTCTCGGCTGCGAGCAGGTCGTACGTCCGCTTCTGATAGTCGACCATGTAGTCGGTGTAGTAGGTCGTCGGATATTTCGGCGGCTTGTCCGGCCCGACGCTGGTCGGCACTGCCGCGATCGGCCAATCGATATTGCTGTCGCAGAAGAAGGCCAGCGCATAACGCTCGCCGCTGCTGCGATTGACCGCGCGGTGCGGGGTGGCGAGGAACCGGTCGTTCGTCCAGCGCAGCAGGAGCTGCCCGCCGTTCACGACGAAAGCGTCGGGAATCGCAGGGGCGTCCATCCAGCTGCCGTCCGGCCGGCGGATAGCGAGGCCCGGCACGTCGTTGGGTGCGAGGACGGTCAGGAAGCTGGTGTCGGTATGTGGCGCGATGCCGAATTCATCCTCGGCCCTCACTTCCTGCGGCGGGTAATGCGTCGCGCGCAGCTTGTACTGCATGTCGCGGAACGGCACCTCGAAGTAGCGCGGCGGCAGGCCGAGCGCCCCCGCGTACAGCGGCATCAGCCGCTGCACCAGCCGCTCCATCGTGTCGCAATAGGCAGACGATGGCCTCGCGGAAACCCGGCAGGTCGGCGGGCCACGGGTTGGCGCTCCTGAAGCGCCGGTCGGCCTTCACTTCGGGATGATCGGCCGGCAGATCGCGTGCGATGAACAGTGCCTCGTTGAGATTGGGTTTGGTGACGGTCTGCACGACCGAGGTCCGCAAAGTGTCGCCCTTCATCGGCAGGTAGCCGACATTGTGGCGATCGATGCGAACTCGCATCTTGCGCTCGAGCGGCAGGGCATGGAAGCGCGCCGCCTCGGCATAGGTGTCGCGCACCAGTTCCTTCGGCACGCCATGATTGACGATATAGTAGAAGCCGACGTCCGTGAGCGCGCCCTGAAGTTCGCGGGCCGTCTGCTCGGGAGCGTCTGCGAGATCGATGATCGGGATCGAGGACGTGCCGGCCAAGGAGCTCAGCGCTTCTTGCGGCCGCCCAGCACTTCGGCGTGGCTGGCGGCGCCGACTGCCTTGACCATCTCGAAGACGCGGCGGCGCACGCGGCTCTCGCGGATCTTGTAGTAGGCCCGCACCAGCTCGAGTGTCTCGCGCTTCACCAGCGGGTCCTTCTCCTGCTCGAACGGGGTCGAGGCCTCGCCGAAGCCGCCCTTGCGTCCGCGGCCCGACATCGGCCGGCCAGCCAGGGCGTTGGAGGGCATTTCGTCGAAGAAGTAGGAGACCGGCACGTCGAGCACCTTGGAAAATTCGAAGAGCCTGCTGGAGCCGATGCGATTGGAGCCGCGCTCGTATTTCTGGATCTGCTGGAAGGTGAGACCGACAGCCGTTCCAAGGTTGGTCTGGCTCATGCCCAGCAGCGACCGGCGCTGGCGCATGCGCGCACCAACATGAACATCGACAGGGTGCGACCTTGACATGGATGGGCCCTTTCATGGATGCCGCAAGCGACGTCTCGCTGCGTGCCGCTTATTGACCTTTTGCTACCCTAGCACAACGGGAAATGACGCGGATGGTTCCCTTCAGGGTAGCATATCGGGAACAAACCCCGCGGGTGGACGGAGGTCGAGACGCGACCGGAACTGCCGTGACCATGCCATGCGAGCTATATGCTGTGCCTGCGACAGAAGGGCCTTCTCGTCCAGTACCAACACCTTGCAGTCGCGCATCAACCAGCGCCCGTCGACCATCACTGATTCGACATCGCGGGCCTGGCCGTTATGTACGAAATCTGACACTGCCCGGAGCATCGGAATCAAATGCGCACGGTGCATGTCGACCACGACGAGATCGGCCTTGTTGCCCGGCGCGAGCCAGCCACCGTCGGCAATGCCAAGCGCCTTGTAACCGTTGCGTGTCGCCCAGCGCAGCGCCTGCTCCGGCGTCGGCAGGCGGCCGTTCTCCCGCCGGATACGCTCCATGAAAAGTCCGGTGCGCAGTCACCTCGACCATATCCTCGGCCATATTGTCGCTGCCCATGGCGATGGTGCAGCCATAGCCCTCGAGATCGTCGATGCGCGGGCTGAGGCCGCGCCGCGCGGCGATGGCGGAGTTGAACGACACGGTGGCGCCCGATCGTCCGAGGATCTTTTCCTCGCGCGGATCCATGCAGCGGCAGTGGGCGCAGATCAGGCGCTCGTTCAGGAATCCCAGTTCGGCGAGATACTCGGTCGGCAACAGGTTTCGATGGGCCTGAATGGCGGCGACCTCGCCCCAGATCTGGTTGAGGTGGATGGTCGCCCAGGTGTCGAGCCTGTCCTGCAGGGCCCGCAGATCCCTCAGCAACTCGGGCGAGCACATGTCCGGTGCCCAGGCCGAGACGGCGATGCGCAGGCGTCCGTCTGCCTGGCCGTTCCATTGGTGGAACGTGTCCTCGATGATCCTGAGGTGGCGTTGGCCCAGCGCCCGGTCGAGCTGGTAGGGCGCAGGGTCGCCGATCTCGGTACCGATCCGGTCGAAGGCCCGCACGCCCAGCAGGAAGCGCATGCCCGTACCGGCGAGGGCGCTTGCGTAGTCGCCGGTGCCGGCGCCATCCTCCAGCACGAGCGTCGTGCCGCTGCGCAACGCCTCGAGCGCGCCCAGCATCGCCATCGTGGTCTGCTCCTGCGGCGTGAGTTTGGGCGGCGGGATCGGCGACAGACCGCCAGAGAAGGGCGGTTTGTGCGGCGGCGAGAGATCCTCGAAAATGCCGCGCGCGATGGTCATCGTGAGATGGGTGTGCACATTGGCGAAGCCCGGCATGACCATCTTGTTGGTGCCGTCGATTCGTTCGGCGTCCGGATAGCGGACGAGAATCTCCGCGCTTGGTCCGATGGCGGCGATGCGCTTGCCGTCGATCGCGATCGCGGCGTCATAGTGCACCGCATCATTGTCGTCGACGGTGACGATGGCGGCATTGTGAATGACAGTGACCAAGGGCTCCCCCACAATAACGGCATCATGGTAGCCACTTTCCCGCCACGCCGCAGATCAATCCTGCAGGCGGCCGTCGCCCTGCCGGCCGCCACGTTCTTCCGCAGCCCGGCGAGGGCTGCGACTCTTCCCGGCGCCGAGTGGGAAAAAGTCGCGCCCGAGGCCGCGGGTTTCAAGCCACCCGCGATCGAAGCACTCGAACTGAAGCTCGTCACCCTGCCCACGACGTCGTTCATGGTCGTGTCGGGCGGCAAGGTTGCCTACACCTATGGCGACGTGGCCGAGGTCAGTTACCTCGCGTCGGCCCGCAAGAGCATCCTCTCGATGCTGTTCGGAAAGTATGTCGCCAACGGCACGATCAACCTCGATCGGACGATGGGCGAACTGGGCATCGACGAGTCCGACGGCCTGTTGCCGATCGAGAAGACGGCGAAGATCCGCGATCTGCTGATCGCCAGCTCCGGCGTCTATCACGCGGCCGGCAGCCCGGGCGACGATCCCAACAAGATCGAGCGCGGATCCAAGCAGCCGGGCACGTTCTTCCACTACAACAACTGGGACTTCAACGTCCTGGGCGCGATCTTCGAGAAGCTTACGGGAAAGTCCGTCTTCAATGCGCTCGCCGACGATCTCGCCAAGCCGCTGCAGCTGCAGGACTACAGCGTCGCGCGCCAGCGCATGATGGGCTTCGAGAACCAGTCGAAGTATCTCGCCTACCATTTGTTCCTGTCGGCACGTGACATGGCGCGGCTCGGCCTGCTGATGGCGCGTGGCGGCAACTGGAACGGCCAGCAGCTCGTGCCGGCCGACTGGGTCAGGGAGAGCACAACAATGCGCGTCAAGCCCGACAGCGTCGGGCGTGGCGGCGATCTCGGCTACGCCTATCTCTGGTGGGTCCCGGCGAACCGCACCGGTCCGCAATGGGCGGGCTCGTACATGATGAGCGGCCAGTTCGGCCAGTTCGTGCTGGTGATGCCGGCCATCGATACGGTGATCGTCCATCGCCGTGCCGTGACGGACGAGTACGCCGTCGCGCGTAATCTCGGCAAGACCAGCTTCGAGCCCACCCGCGTGCTGGGCCCGGAATTCCTGAAGCTCGCGGATATCGTCGTGGCGGCGCGCGCTTAATTCACGTCTTTTAGCACGGGTCTTTTACACGGGTAAAAGACACTGTAGGGATGGCGGATTAGGGGACGAATCGCGCAAAAGCCTTATGCCATCGATATCGGAGGCGTCCCCTGGGGAGGGGATTCCGACCCTTCTTCAGGGCTTGCCTGGCACGTTCTTGTTTAGCCACGCGACCAGCCACGCGGCGAGCTCCAGGCTGTTGCTGTCCTGCATGAGCATGTGCGAATTGCCCTTGATCCCGAGTTCGGGCAGCACGACCAACTCGGTCCTGCCACCTGCCTTCTTCATGGCCTCGGCGAACTCGCGGCACTGCTTCAGGCGCGGTGCCCAGCGCGGCGCGAGGTCGACGTAGTCGCCGAACAGCACGAGGATCGGCATCTTCATGTAGGGCGCGAGGTCGCCGGTCGCAGCGGGGCAGGCGCCGGGCTCGATCGAGACGATGCCGGCGATGTCCTGCGTATTGAGGGCCGCCGTCTGGAACGGATAGAAGCCGGACTGCGAGTGGCTGATCAGCACCGTGCCCTTGAGCCTGATCGCGAGTTCCGACAGGGCCGGCACGGTGGGGTTGGGAGTGGCAAGACCGGGCGCCCAGTCGGCCACCATCTGCTTCCAGAATTCGTCCTGTGCCTGCAGCGGGAATTTCATGCCGGGAAAGACCTGCGGATATTCGGGCCCGAAGCGGAAGATCGCCCACGCCGCTTCGTGACCTGCGGAAAACACTGCCGGCATCTTGTCCGCAGGCGCCTTGCCGAGCTTGGCGGCGTTGATTGGTGCGGGATCGATTGTGGAGCGGCCGCGCGAGACCTGGTCGATCACATAGGTCGGGAAGCCCTGGCGCACGAAATACTCGTCCCAGCCCATGCGGCCATCGGGCGTCGTCTCCCACGTCTTGCCGGTGAGGCAGCAGCCGTGGATGAAGGTCACGGGCAGATGCGTCGGCGCGACCGGAATCTGATAATGCACGTACATCTGGCCGACGGTGATGGTACCGGAGGGCGCGTAGGCGGGTAGCGTCGAGAGCGTATCCGACTTTATGTCGTGTCCGCCGATGAAGAAGCTGCCCTGGCTTTCGATGGTGAGCGGTTCGGCAGTGGCGGGCCCGGCGATGAGCAGGGCAAGCAGGACCAGGCTCGATTTGGCGATCATCGTTTTCCCCCCGAAGGAATCAGCGTCCGCCGATGAGAGCAGTACCGGCCTGCATCGTCTAGGCTTATGCTGCCGGCGCAATGCTGGCGGCTTATTTCGGACTGAGGCGACCTTACCGGTTCGAGCGGGTCATACCGGCAGTGCTGGCCGTCCTCCTGGCGATCGCCGTCGCCGTCGCCGCCGGCTGGCTATGGGCCATCGGCGAGCTTGCTGCAGGCCCGCGTGCGATTTACTTCCTCTATCTGGGTGGCGTGCTGGTTCTGGCCCTCGGATTGGTGCGCTGGCCCTGGCTTGCCTCGGTACTGCTGGCGCTGGCTGCACTCGACTTCTTCTGGGGCGTCGGCTCCTACGGTTCGGCGGCGCCGTTGCTGCCGCCGCTCCACGCCGAGCCGACGCGCTTTCGCTGGCATGCGCTGCTGCAGGTCGTGCCGCTGCCGTCGCTGCAGATCGTCAGTCCGACCGGCCTTGCCATCAGCCATACGTCGGCGGGCACGCGTGGCCGCGAGCCGGCGCCGCACGGTCTCGACGGGCGGACCATCGTGGCGCTCTATGGCGGTTCGACGACCTACGATATCGGCGTCGGCGAGGGCGATACATGGGGCGACCGGCTGGCCGACGCTCTGGGCGTTGCCCGCTATGCCGTCGTGAACAACGGCGTGCCGGGCTACACGACGGTCGAGCACGTCATCCAGACCTCGTACTATCAGGACAAGTTCGGGTTGAAGCCGGCCTGTGCGGTCTACTATGTCGGCTGGAACGACCTGCGCAATTCCCACATCCCCCATCTCGATGCGGCCTATGCCGACTTTCACCTGCCGAGTCAGGTCAATTCCCTGAAGGTGCGCAAGGTCGGCGGAGCGGATGTGACGCCGTCGCCGCTGCTGACCGTGTTGTTGCGCTTTGCCAGTGCCCAGGTCGATACGGTGCAGTATTTTGCCGATCCGCACGGACCGCCGGGAAGCGGCGACGACCCGGTGGTACTCGATCTCTTCGAGCGCAATGTGCGCACCATATCGGCCATCAACCGCCAGCGCGGCATTCCCACGATCTGGATCGGTCAGCTCATCAACCCGGCGGCCTTCACCGGCGAAGGCGGCTACGGCTGGCTGCCTCTGGTGCGCGACCGCGACGTGCCTGCGATGCTGGCGCATCTCAACGCCATGTTGATGCGCACGGCAGCCGAGATGCACGACACCGGCATCGCCATTGCGCCCGACCGATTCGGGGCCGCCGATTTCGTCGACAACGGTCATTTCAATCCGCAGGGCGCGCGTCGCTTTGCGGAAGCCATCGCGCCCACGGTGCGCGACGCCTGCCGCTAGACGGGTTGTTGCCGGACGGCTTGCCGAGTGCGGGCGGCGAAACTAGTCTTGGCCATGGCCAAGCTCCTCTCCGACGATGCGGTCGCGGCCTATCGGCGCGACGGCTACCTGTTCCCGATCGACGTCCTGTCGGCCGACGAGACGCTGGAACTGCGGCACAAGCTCGAGGTCTATGAGCGCTCGAGCGGCGGGCCGATCCAGGGCGACAAGCGCCACAAGGCGCATCTTTATCTCACCTGGCTGAACGATCTCATTCGCCAACCGAGAATCCTCGACGCCGTCGAGGATGTGCTGGGCCCCAACCTGCTATGCTGGAGCACCAGCTTCTTCATCAAGGAAGCCGCCGATGCGGGCTTCGTGTCGTGGCACCAGGATGCGACCTACTGGGGCCTGAGCTCACCCGACGTCATGACAGTGTGGGTCGCCTTCACTCCGGCCAATCTCCTGAACGGCTGCATGAAGTTTGCACCGGGCACGCACCGGCTGCAGCTCGAGCACAAGGATACTTTCGACAAGAACAATCTGCTGAGCCGCGGCCAGGAGATCGCGGTCAAGGTCGACGAGTCGAAGGGCGTCGATGTCATCCTGAATCCGGGCCAAGCCTCATTGCACCATGTGCTGCTGGCGCACGGCTCGGAACCCAGCCGGTCGAACGACCGGCGCATCGGCTTTGCAATTCGCTACATTCCGACCCATGTGAAGCAGTCGGTCGGCGTGCGGGACAGCGCGACCTTGGTGCGCGGCGTCGATGCTTTCCATCATTTCGATCATGAGCCGCGCCCGGCGGCGGACTGCACCCAGGAGGCGCTGGCGGCCCATGCCGAGATCGTCGGCCGGCAGGTCCAGGTGCTCTATCGCGGCACCGGCCAGGAGCATTTCCGCCCTTAGGATGGATCGCGCGCGAAGGTGCCGTGCAGCGGGTAGGGCACGTGATGCGTCAGACGAGCGGTGAACAGCGGCGCACCGGCAAGGTCCATGCTCGCCAGGCCGACGATCGACGTACGCTCGGTGCCGGCGTCATAAACCAGCGTGATCACGACGCCGTCGTCTTCGGCCGCCGCCGGATCGCGCGGCACGAACAGCGGCTCGCCGACATAGCCGGCCGGCGAGAAATCGTGCGAGATCACCGCGCCCGTGTCGAAATCGACGCGGCTTATCCGCTGCTGAAGGCCGATGCGCCGTTCCGCCGGATTGCTGGCGATATAGGCATAGCGATAGGGCCGGCCGACCCGGCGCGGGTCGATGCAGGGGAATTCGTTGGCGACGCCTGAGTGGAATGTTTGGCTCCCGACCTTGCCATCCGGATCAATGCGCAGGCGCGCGAGCTGCGCCATGCCCTCGGAGGGCCACTCCGACCGCCAGTAGGAGCGCAGCGCCTCACCGATGGTCGCATAGTTCGGATAGCGCGCGAGATCGAGCACGAGCGTGCCGTCGCTTTCCTCGTAGCCGTTGGCGAAATGGAACTGGAAAAAGGAGCCGGTCTCCAACCAGCGCGGCGCCGACCTGCCGTCCCGTGGCACGATCAGGACCTTGGTCGGGCGCCCACTGTCCCACTGCAGGGCGGCGTCGAAGCTCTTGAGGCCCAGCACCATGCGCACCGGCTGGACCAGGATCGGTCCCAGGCAGAAGACAAGATGGCGTTCGGTCAGCACGAAATCATAATTCATCACTGGATAGGGCAGGGTGATCGGCGCGAAGCGCTCGATCGCCGTTCCCGTCACCCGATAGATGCCGAGGGTCGTGCGGCGCCCATAGTCGATGCCGAAGTTGAAGATTTCGCCGCTGAGCGGATCGACCTTGGGATGTGCGGAGAAAGCTTTCACCTTACCGCCGAACGTTTCGACGGCGCGTGTTTCCAACGTGACCGGATCGAGCGAGAAGGGCGGCCCGCCCTCCCACAGGGAAAGCAGACGGCCGCCCTGCATCAGCACCGACGTGTTGGAGACGTTGGCGGGCTGGCGAAAGGCGTTGGCGGCCACGCCGCCCGGCCGCATCTTGCCGAAGCCGCGATGGCGGATGCGGCCGGCGGTGGTCTCGTCGCGGTAATTTTCCGTTCGCACGTAGCGGTTGGTGTAGCGGACGCCGTCACCGGTGAAGCGGATCGCGGAGATCATGCCGTCGCCGTCGAACCAGTGCGGAAACCACGCGCCGCCCAACTCGTTGCGCCCCGAGCCGTTGCGAAAAAGAGTACCACGCAGCCACGACGGCACGGTGCCGTCGACCTCCGCGACCCACTCGTCGTGCTCTTCCTCGAGCGAGCGGAAGCCGCTGCTCCAGGGATGCGAGGCCATCAGTACTCGATGTGGACCGGCCACACCGAGCTGCCGCCGGGGTATTTGTAGGCCGCCGCGTCGAAGCTGGGCGGTCCGAAGCTGCCCTTGGCATCGCGCGAGAAGCCGTAGCCCTGCTTGGGCTTGCCGAACATGCCGGTCTCGATCTGCGTTTCGCCGTTCTCGGCGTGAAACACCGCGACGGCATAGGAGCCCGGCGGCACGGCGTTGAAGACGCAGTTGGCCTTGCCGCCGGAGATCGGCACGGCTTCGCCCTTGAATTCCTTGCCGGGTTCGCGAAAGCCGACGGCCGAATTGTAGAGGCCGCAACGCACCATGCCCTTGTCGTTGCGCAGGCCTTCGACCGTGACCGTGATGACGTTGGCGTTCTGCGCCGATGCCGACCCGACGATCGCCGCCGCCGCCAGAACTGCCAGGGTTGCCCGAATGATCGCGCGCATGTCGTCTCTCCTCTTCAGGGAACGCCGAACTTGTAGGCGAGGCCGGCGCGCACCGTATGCGTGGAGGGCTGGATGCTCGCAGCGCCGCCCAGGAATGAACGTGTCTCGTACTGGCTGTAGCGATATTCGAGCTTGGTCGACCAGCCGCCCGATAGCACGGTCTCGATGCCGGGACCGACCGTCCAGCCGTTCAGCGTGTCGGTGCTCTGGAAGAGCGCCGTGGCCCCGCCGCCGGTCGCGGTCATCGTCGTGCCGACGGTCTCGCCGGTATAGCCCGCCGCGGCGTAGAGCAACGTCGAGGGAACCGGCAGGAAGCCCGCCCGGCCGAGCACGCTCCACGACATGGTTGGGCTCACCATCACCGATGCTGCCGCACCGCCGCCCGACAGGCTCTGCGTCGACTGCGGGTTCGACCAGGTAAGATCGCCCATCACACCGATCACGGCCTGGTTGGCGACCTGATAGTCGAAGCCGCCATAGACCGATCCAAGCAGCGCCTGGCCGCCGCCATCGATCGAGGAGGATGCGCCGCCGAAGCTGGCCGCCGTGTGCGTGACCGCGACGCCGGCGCCCCCGGCACCGCCGAGATAGGCACCGGTCCACCGCGGCCTGGCCTCGGTCACCGGGTCAGCTTCGCCGGCCGTGCCGCCGCCGGCGCCGAATTTGTAGCTGAGGCCGGCACGGACTGCGTGCTCGAAGGGCGAGACGTTCAGGGTCGTGCCGGAAAGCGTGCGGGTCTCGAACTGGGTGAAGCGATATTCGAGCTTTGCCGACCAGCCGTGGCCCAGCATGGTTTCCAGGCCGCCGCCCAGCGTCCAGCCGTTGAAGTAGTCGTCGCGCGTGAAGGCGGCGGCCGCGCCGCCTGCCAGGGCGGTGCCGCTCGCGTGGAAATTCTGGCCGCTGTAACCGCCGACGACATACATCAGCGTCGACGGCGACGACAGCACGCCCGCCCGCACGAGGGCGCTCCAGCCGAGATTGGGTTGCGTGGAAATGTTGGCGCTGGCGCCGATGACCTGTGCCGAGGCATTGGACTGGACGCTGGACCATGTGCCTTCCGCCAGGACGCCGACCAGCGCCCGCGGCATCACCTGGAAGTCGTAACCGCCATAGACCGAGGCCAGCACGCCCTGGCCGCCGTCGTCGTTGGCGATCGCCACGCCGCCATTCGACGAACTCGCCCGGTCGACCATCGCGCCGGCACCGAACGCCGCGCCGACGTAAAAGCCTGTCCAGGACGGCTTTGTTTCATAGGGCGGCAGGTCGGCAACGCGGCGATCCTGTGCCTGCGCCAGCGTCGCGCCAGCAGACAGTGTGGCCGCAAACGCAAAGACTAAGTGCCTCAAATTCGGACGAATCCCTATCAACCGTTTTCACTGCAAATATATCACAAGAGGGCCGGCCGATCAGCCTTTCTTGTTCAGCACGCCGAAGCGATCCTTGGGCGCCTTCTCGCGCGCTGCCGGTCCATAGGTGCCCATCTCGATGCGGTGCGGGATTGTCAGCATGTAGTTCTTGAAGGCGCCTTCCATGGCCTGGCGCCAGCCCTGCGCGTCCTGGGTCTCATTGACCGAGGCCTTGGCGAGCTTGAGCGCGAACGGATCGCGCTCGGCGATCTTCTGGGCGAGCGCCATCGTCTCCTCTTCGAGTTTTACGCGCGGCACGACTCGATTCACGAGACCGGCCCTCTCGGCCTCGGCGGCCGAGAAGAAGTCGCCGGTGAAGAGGAATTCCTTGGCCTTGCGTGGGCCGAGGTCCCACGGCATCGAGAAATACTGGATATGCGCGCCACCCCAGCGCACGGCTCGGTCGGCGAACTGCGCGTCATCGCTGGCAACAATGATGTCGCAGGCCGAGGCGATCATCATGCCGCCCATGATGCAGTAACCCTGAACCTGCGCAATCGTGGGCTTGGGCAGGTCGCGCCAGCGCATCGTGTTCTCGAAAAAGCGCTCCCAGATCCGCCGGTACTCGCCCTTGAAGCCGGGCTCGAGCGGCGTCTTCTTCTGGTCCTCCATTTCCTGCGGGCTGCCGAGATCGTGGCCGGCCGAAAAATGCTTGCCGGCGCCGGCGAGGATGATCACCCGCACGTCCTTGTCGTCGATAGCGGCGTTGAAGGCATCATCGAGCTCTTCCAGCAGGATGCGGCTCTGCGCATTCAGCACGTCGGGCCGGTTGGTCGTGATCTTGAGGACAGGGCCGGTGCGCTCCGTGAGCAATGTCGAATAGGTCACAATGAAAGTCCTTTGCCCATCAGGTCGACGAAGTTGTCGCAATAGAAGCGCTGCTTCTGCGCCTCGCTCGTGCCGGCCGCTGCCATCGACGCCTCGAAGCGCTTGATCGGATTGCGGCCACCCTCGACATGCGGATAGTCTGACGAGAACAGGCACACCTCGTCGCCCGAGTTGGCGATGATCCAGCCCGCATCCTCGTGCGGATAGGGCGTGACCCGCACCTGCCGCTTCACGAATTCGCTGGGCCTGAGCGACATTTTCTGCAGCCGCTCCTCGTTCTTGTAGAAGGCGGTATGGGCGCTATCCATGTTGCGCATCCAGCCCGGCAGCCATGACGCACCCTGCTCGATGCAGCCGAACTTGAGATCGGGAAAGCGGTCGAGCACGCGATCGACGATCAGCGCCGTCAGCGCCTTCATCGGCGGATAGGCGATCGCCATGTAGTCGATCGACTTGAAATTGTCGTCGCCGCCGTGGAAGTCCGGCACCGGCGGCCCGCCGTTGTTGAAATAGGCCTTCTCGATCAGCACGCCGCCGCCGCCGACATGGAACAGGATCGGGATGCCGGCCTCCTGCGCCATCGCCCACAGCGGATCGAGGCCGATGTGGCTGGGCGAATGGCCGTCGGGGCAGCGCGAGGGGATCATCAGCCCCTTGGCGCCTTCGTCTATCGCCTCGCGCGCGGCGACCCTGGTGCGCTCGAAGTCGGCCAGCGGCACGTAGCCGGTCGGCAGCAGGCGCCTGTCGACGGAGCAGAATTCGACCATGTGGCGGGTGTGGGCGCTCGCCACGGCATAGATCACGTCGACGTCGCCCTTGCCCTCGAGCAGGGCGGAGAAATTCAGCAGCTGCGTGGTGAACATGAGCTGGCTAGCGAAGCCCAGCAGGTCGATCGAGCGCGGCCGGTCTTCCCTGGTGAAGGAGCCCAGCGCGTCCCAGTTCTTGTGCAGCATGATCTGGGACTCGTCCTGCTCGACGGCGGCGCGTCCGGCAGCAGGCTTCATCAATTTGTGCAGGCCGCGGCCGCGGTCGCGCGGGAACAACACGTCGTCGGTGATGGTGTCGCGATATTTCGCCTCGAGATGCTCGGTCAGGAAGCCCGGCACTTCCATGACGTGCGCATCGGCGTCGTGAATGACGCGGCCGCTGGCGTAGGGCATGTTCACTCCCGATCGTCTCTGTATCGTTTGCCGGAGCTTAGCATGAGCCAGGATATCGCCAACGCCGTGCAGGGCCTGCTCGCCGCCCGCCGCACGGGCCAGCAGATGCAGGTGCCATTCGCGATGCGGGATCGCGCGATGGTCTATGCCATTCAGGACGGCGTCGCCGCAGCCACCGGTCCGGTGTCGGGCTGGAAGGTCGGCGCCCGCACGCCGACGGCGGAGCCCAACTGCGCGCCGTTGCTGGCCGGTACGCTGGTCGCCTCGCCCGGGCGTTTCGACGGCAACGCCATGCACATGATCGGCGTCGAGGTCGAGATCTCCTTCCATATCGTGCGCGATATTACACCGCGCGAGGCAACCGTCGGGCGCGATGAGGCGTTAGGGGCGGTTGGTGACGCCTTCGTCGGCATGGAGGTGGTCGACACTCGGTTGGCCGATTTCAGGTCGGCCGATCCGGAGTGGCTGCTCGCCGACAACCAGATGAACCACGCGCTGGTGATCGGCTCGGCGATCAAGGATTGGAAGGGACTGGATTGGGCCAACCTGCAGGTACGCCAGAGCGTCGACGGCAAGGTCTCGATCGACCACAAGGGCGGTCTTGGCTCGATCGATCCGACGCGTCCGCTTGCCTGGATGATCGATCATGCCGTGCGCCGGCGCGGCGGCATCCGCAAAGGCATGGCCATCACCACCGGCTCGTGGACGGGCCTCAACTACTATCCACCCGGCACCAGGTCGCGCGGCGAGTTCGTGGGGCTGGGCGCGGTGGAAGCAAGCTTCTGATGCGGTGGGTGCTCGCCGTCCTGGTGGTGCTGTGCGCCCTTCCGGCCCGGGCCCAGACCGGCGAAGACGGCTATATCGCCGCCCGCAATGCCGCGAGCGCCGAGTTGAAGCAGATGGCGCAGCAGCCGGAATACAATCCGAGCATGGATCTCGGAAAGCCCGAGCTCTTCACCGCGCCATTCCGTGCCGAATATGACCGCCATCGCCGCGAGGTCGAGCGGATGATGCGTGACGTTATCGGGCCGCTGCCGCCTCTGCCCGGCTTTGCGCGCACCGGCACTCTCAATCCCGCCCTGTGCTGCTACGGCCGCTATGGCGCGCTCGATGGCCTGTCGTTCGAGGGTGCCGGCGGCAATCGCATGATCGTGACGACGCCAAGCCTGTTGCGACGCTGGCTCACCGAAAACACCGACTTTTGGCCGGCCGACAACAAGCCGTCGACCGACCTGCCGGTCCTGTTCACGACGCCGACCTTCTATCTGTGGAGCCGCGCATCCGACTGGCCGGTGCAGAAGCTGGCCGACCTGCCGATTGGCCTCACGGACAATGCCACGGCGATCGGCACTTTTCTTGCGACGGCTCGGCCGGGTCCCAACTGGATCGCCCTCTCGGTCGCCAAAGGCGACAGGATCTTCGTCGCGTTCTTCCAATCGAAAACGAAAAGCCGGCCCATCGCCGCTTGCGACAGCCTGCCGGCCACCGACTATCGTGCCTGTTGGTCGAAACAGGCGCCGAGCCAGCCTTGGTTTGCCGATCTCCTGCTCGAGGCTGTCGCCTTCGCCGACGATCTTCCCGGCTGACGCCGGTCAGTTGACCAATTCGGTGTAGGGCCAACCCATCGGATAGCCGTCGCCCCAGGTACTCCAGTCCCAGCTGCTCAGGTAGCCGGGGTCGGCTGTCGTCGTCTGCTCATTGGCGAGTTGCTTGTCGAAGACGCGGGCGCGATAGGCGGCATAGGCCCTGGGGCCGCCGACGTAAATGCAGACGCAGATCGTCGGATCGGGATAGACATAGATGACCTTGCCGTCCCGCACCTGCTGAATGAACTTGTGCGGCGGCAACTTCGAGAAAGCCGCCTGGCGCTGAGGCGTATTGGCCGGGACGAAGGTGAAGCCGCTGGCGGTCAGCGCGTCTTCCTTGTTCATGACCTGCCGCGAGGGATCAGGTTTGGCACACGCCGCCACAACAAGGAAAAACCCCAGAGCAGCGACAATCAATCCTGGTCGGCGCATCGCATCCTCCCTCTCGCAGAGCGCCAATATAGCAGACAATTCGGTCGCCGCCGTAACGATGGCCGTCGCTCGGCCATCATGGTCTGCGCCATGCAAACAGCTTTTTTCGGCTGGCGCGTCGTCGCCGGCGCTTTCGTGCTCGCGAGCTTCGGCTGGGGCTTGGGTTTCTATGGACCGCCGATCTACCTGCATCAGGTGCAGGCAGAGCGCGGCTGGTCGACGGTGCTCGTCTCCACAGCCGTCACCGTGCACTTTCTGCTCGGCGCGATTGTGGTCGCCAGTCTGCCGGGGCTCTATAAACGCTTCGGCCTGCCCGCGATCACGCGCACCGGCACCTTGGTGCTTGCGCTGGGCGTGCTCGGCTGGGCGCTCGCGCGCGAGCCGTGGCAGCTTCTGCTGGCGACTCTCTTCAGTGGCGCAGGCTGGGTCACCATGGCGGCGGCGGCAATCAACGCGATTATCGCGCCGTGGTTCGCGGTGAAGCGCCCGGCAGCGCTCGCCATGGCCTACAACGGCGCCAGCATTGGCGGCGTCGTGTTCTCGCCGCTCTGGGTCGCGGCAATCGGCTGGCTGGGCTTTCCGATGGCGGCACTCGTGATAGGCGTTGTCATGGTGATCGTCGTCTGGCTGCTGTCGGGGCTGGTGTTTGCCAAGACGCCACAGATGATGGGCCAGGTGGCGGATGGCGAGCCGATGACGGCCGCCGTTGGCGCCGCCATGCTTTCGTCGCGTCCTCTCGCTTCTCGCGGCCTCTGGCACGACCTGCGCTTCCTCACGCTCGCCGGCGGCATGGCGCTCGGCCTGTTTGCCCAGATCGGCCTGATCGCGCATCTCTTCTCGCTGCTTGCGCCAGCCCTGGGCGAGCAGCTCTCGGGCCTGCTGATGGGCGCTTCGACGGCCGCGGCGATCGGTGGCCGCACGCTGGTCGGCTGGTTGATGCCGCCGGGCAGCGACCGCCGGGTGATCGCCTCGGCCAGTCACGTCGTCCAGATCGCGGGCTCTCTGGCGCTGATTTTCGCGGGCGGCCATGTCGTGGCGCCGCTGATCATGGGCGTGCTGCTGTTCGGCGCGGGAATCGGCAATACCACGTCGCTGCCGCCGCTGATCGCGCAGGCCGAGTTCGACAAGGCCGATGTGGCGCGCGTCGTGCCGTTGATCGTGGCTATCGGCCAGGGCTTCTACGCCTTCGCGCCCGCCGTGTTCGGCGCGATCCGTGCGCTGACCTCCGACAGAGCGACCCTGGTGTTCGTTACCGCCGCGACTTTGCAGGTCTTGGCGATCGTGGCTTTCCTGTCGGGCCGAAGGGCAGGTTAGGTCCCCGTCCATTTCGGCGCGCGTTTGCCCAGGAAGGCGCTCATGCCTTCACGGAAGTCGGCGCTGGCGTAGGTATGGTGGATCAGGTCGTCGATATTCTCGTCGCCCATCTTCGCCTGAAGCCGTCGTAGCGCCTCCTTCGTCGTCTGCATGGTGATCGGCGCATGGCTCGCGAGCGTCTTCGCCAGTTCCTCGGCGCGCGCATGCAGGCCCACCATATCCGGCAGCAGCTCGCTCACCAGTCCGGTCGACAGAGCGGTCTTCGCGTCGACCAGCTTGGCGAGCAGGATCATTTCCTTGACCCGTTGCGGTCCGACCAGTGCGACGAGCCGCGCATAATTGCCCATCGACAGGCAGTTGCCGAGCGTGCGCGCGATGGGGAAGCCGAACTGCGCCGTCGGGCTCGCGATCCGGAAGTCGCAGACGGCGGCGATCGCGGCACCCCCGCCGGTGCAGAAGCCGTGGACGGCCGCTACCGTCGGCACGGCGCAGCGCTCGATAACGTCCAGGATGCGGTCCATCTTGCGCTCGTAGGCGATGCCGTCTTCGCCGTCCTTGAAGGACTGGAACTGGGCGATGTCGGTGCCGGCGGCGAAGGCCTTGTCGCCTGCGCCGGTGATCACCAGCGCCTTCACCTCGCGTGTATCGGCCAATTTGCCGCAAATCTCCGCCAAGCCCTCATACATGGCGAAAGTAAGGGCATTGCGCTGCTGTGGGCGATTGAAAGTGATCCAGCCGATGTCGCCGCGCTTGTCGTAGAGCAGTTCTTGGGTCATTTCATTTGTCCGTTGTTTGGATGGATCGTAGGCGACAGATGAAGGCGCTGGAAGGACTGCTCAAGGGCTTCGCGGATTTCCGCCTGGGCTATTATCACGACCATCTCGATCTGTTCGAGAAACTGGCGACCGAAGGCCAGTCACCCAAGATCCTGATCGTGGGCTGCGCCGATGCCCGTGTCGATCCGGGCATCCTCACGCAGACCAAGCCTGGCGACATCTTCACCGTGCGCAACATCGGCGCGATGATCCCGCCGGCGCTCGATCCGCCCGACAACCAGCAGCACGGCACGTCGGCCGCGATCGAATACGCGGTGCGCGGGCTCGGCGTCGAGCACATCGTGATCCTGGGCCACGCGCTGTGCGGCGGCATCGCCGCCCTGGTCGATGGTGACAAGGGCGCCTTTGCGAACTTCGAATATCTCTCGACCTGGACGGCGATAGCGCAGGATGTACGCGATCTCGCGGTCGAGAAATTGAAGGGCCGTCCGAAGGACGAGATCGTGCGCGTGGTCGAGCAGGCCGCCGTCGTGAATTCGGCGCAGAATCTGATGAGCTTTCCATGGCTCGCCGAGAAGGTGAAGGCCGGCACGCTGGTGTTGCACGCGTGGTGGTTCAACCTCACCAAGGGTCAACTTTACGCGTTCAATCCCGCCTCGGTGGCGTTCGAGCCGGTGTTGGGCATCACGCTCGACGCGACCGTCGGCAAGGCAACGCCGCTGTCAGCCATCGCGCCCGGGCGCTTCATCGAGGCGATCGCGGGCCGCCCACCGTCGTTCTGATGCGGCGCATCGTCGTCGTCGGCAGCCAGGGCAGTGGCAAGACGCGGCTGTCCCTGGCGCTCGGCAAAAAGCTCGGCTTGCCGGTGTTCCATCTTGACGTTCTCTATTGGCGGCCGGGTTGGAAAGAATCAGACAAGGCGAGCTTTCGCGTACGTGTCGCGGAGGCGATCGCGGCCGAGGGCTGGATTGTCGATGGCAGCTTTTCGGGCCTTGCCATGGACCTCACGCTTGCGCGCGCCGACCGGTTCGTGGTGATCGAGCGCGCGCGCTGGCTATGTCTGTGGCGGGTGCTGTGGCGCTCGGCGTTCCAGCATAGCGGCTATCGCAGCGACCTGCCGGAAGGCTGCCCGGAGCAGTTCGACTGGAATTTGTTGAAGCAGGTCTGGCGCTACAATGCCGAACGCCGTCCGCGCATCGAAGCGGAGCTGCAGCAGCATGGCGGCGATGTCCCGGTCGTGCGCTTGCGCAGCGACCGGGAGATAGCAACCTTCATGGAAGAGATCCCTCGCAACGGCTCGGGATGACGGCCGAGGGCCGTCAGCTTGCCAGGGACTTGATCGCGGCGTCGACGCCACCCGGCGCAAACGGCACGCCGGTGGTCTTCATCGCCAGTTCGGTCGTGGCGAGGCAGCCCAGCAGCATCGGCTCGTTGAGGTCGCCGAGATGGCCGATGCGGAACACCTTGCCGGACAGCGGGCCGAGACCGCCGCCCAGCGAGAGGTTGAAGCGCTCGAGAGCGGCCTTGCGCATCGCATCGGAGGTGTGGCCCTCCGGCATCACGATGGTGGTGACCGAGTTCGAGAGGCGGTCCACGGTCTGGCCGTAGAGGCTCGGGCCTTTTCCGTTCGCACCCCAGGCGCGTACGCACTCGCGCGTGGCCTCGGCGAGACGGGCGTGACGCACGAAGATCGCGTCGAGGGTCTCCTCCTCGATCATCTTGATCAATTCCTGCAGGCCGTAGAACTGGTGCACCGGCACGGTGCCGATGAACTTCTGCGGCATGCGCGCTGCCATCAGCGCCCAGTTGAAGTAGTATTTCGGCATCTTGGAGTGGCGCGAAGCCTCTATCGCCTTTTTGCTGACACCGGTGAGGGCGAGGCCGGTCGGCATCATCAGGCCCTTCTGGCTGCCACCGACGGTGACGTCGACGCCCCAGGCGTCCATCTTGTATTCCATGCTGCCGAGCGAGGAGATCGTGTCGGAGAGCAGCAGCGCGGGATGCTTGGCGGCGTCCATCGAACGGCGCACTTCGGCCAGCGGCAGGACCATGCCGGTCGCCGTCTCGTTGTGGACCGAGAAGATGCCCTTGATCTCGTGGTTCTTGTCCTTCGCGAGGCGCTCGGTGAGCTTGTCGAACTCGACGCCCTTGCGCCAATCGGCACCCAGCGTCTCGACCCTGAGGCCCAGCGCCTCACCCATCTCCTGCCAGCCGTTCGAGAAGTGACCGGTCTCGATCACCAGCACCAGGTCGCCCGGCGAGAACAGATTGGCGACCGCAGCTTCCCAGGCGCCATGGCCGGTCGAGGCGTGGATGAACAGCTCCCCGTCGGTCTTCAGGATGCGCTTCACGCCGGCGTGGCAGGCGCGGTGGATGTCGAGGAACTCCGGCGCCAGGAAATCCATGACCGGGCGGTCCATCGCCCGCAGGATGCGGTCGGGAATGTTGGTCGGGCCGGGATTGTTGAAGAACTGGCGGCCACGCGGCTTGGCGTTCATCTGGGCGGTCACTGGCAGGCTCCGGTATGCGGAAAACGAGCCGCTGATTAGCCTCCGGGACTTGGCGAAGCAAGCGATGCTTGCGATGCTCTCCCATTAGCAAAGTGAGGCCAAATGACCACCCCGGCGCCGACCAATTCCGCCATCGTTACCGACTACAAGGCTCGTACCCAGGGGTCGGGTGCGCTGTTTGAGCGCGCCCGCAAGGTTTTGCCGAGCGGCATCACCCACGACGCCCGCTACCTCGACCCTTATTCCATTCATGTCGCCAGGGCCAAGGGCCCGCGCAAGTGGGATGTCGATGGCAACGAGTATGTGGACTATTTCGGTGGCCACGGCGCGATGCTGCTGGGGCACTCCCATCCCGCCATCGTCGAGGCGGTGAAGAAGCAGATGGAACTCGGCACGCACTATGGCTCGAGCCACGAGCTGGAGGTGCGCTGGGCGGAGCTGGTATGCGAGCTGACGCCCTGCGCCGAGAAGGTGCGTTTCACCGCGTCGGGCACCGAGGCCTCGCACATGGCGATCCGCCTCGCGCGCGCCCACACCGGCAAGGACAAGATCGTGCGCTTCATCGGCCACTTCCATGGCTGGCACGACAATGTGACGGCGGGCGCCGGCGCTACCTATGACGGCGGCACGACGCCGGGTGTGCCGCAGGATGTGAGCTCGCTCTCGATCCTGATGCCGCAAGGCGACGTCGCGGCGGTCGTGAAGTTGATCGAGGAGCGCGACGATATCGCCGCCGTGATGTTCGAGCCGTCGGGTGCATCGTGGGGCCAGGCGCCATTGCCGCCGGGCTTCATCCAGGCCGTGCGCGACGCCACGAAGAAGAAGGGCGTCGTCATGCTGATGGACGAGGTCATCACCGGCTATCGCTGGTCGTCGGGCGGGGCGCAGAAGGCGTTCGGTATCACGCCCGACCTCTGCATCCAGGCCAAGATCGTGGCCGGCGGCCTGCCGGGCGGCGCGGTCGCGGGCAAGCGGGAGATCCTCGACCAGATCGACCACGCGGCATCCGCCGCGCGCAACAAGGAGAAGATCGCCCATCCCGGCACCTACAATGCCAATCCGTTGTCGGCCGCCGCAGCGGTGACGGCGCTCACCTTGCTGCGCGACGAGGATCTTGCGGAGAAGGCCAACAAGACGGCGGCCGAGCTGCGCAAGGCGCTGACCGAGGTGCTGGTGAAGGAGAGCATGCCCTGGGGCATCTACGGCCAGTCCTCGACCTTCCTGATCTATCCCAATCCCTTCAATGATCCGATCGACCCTGCGACGTTCGATCCGCTGAAGGTGCCGTTCGCGAAGCTGAAGGGCGCGCGCGGCGCGGGCCCGCTCACCGGCAAGATCCGCATGGGCCTGATGACGCATGGCGTCGACGTCATGGGAGCACCCGGCGGCTTCGTCTCGGCGACGCATGGTGGTGCGGAGATCGAGAAGACGGTCCATGCCCTGCGCGAGACCGTGCGCGCCCTCAAGGCCGAACGCGAAGTGAAGGCTGCTTAGCATTATGTGGGGTCTCACCAAACCGGTGCCCGCGACCGAATGGTCGCGGATGCCGGAGAAGTTCCGCAACAAGCGCAAGTCGACATGGGCCGACGCGAACGCGGCCGGCCAGGAACTCGAATCCTTTCTCGAAGGACCGAGCTTCGACCGCGTCGGCAATCTCTACGTGACCGACATTCCGTTCGGGCGCGTGTTCCGCATCAGCCCGGCCGGCGAGTGGACCCTGGTGACGGAGTACGACGGCTGGCCGAACGGGCTGAAAATCCACAAGGACGGGCGCCTCTTCATCACCGACTACAAGCGCGGAATCGTCTTGCTCGATCCGAACAGCGGCAAGATCACGCCGGTGATCGAGACGCGCGTGTCGGAAAGCTTCAAGGGCGTGAACGACCTGTTTTTCGCGGCAAACGGCGATCTCTACTTCACCGACCAGGGCCAGACCGGGCTGCATGATCCGACGGGTCGCGTCTATCGCTACGACACTGCGGGCAGGCTCACGATGCTGGTCGGCACGGTGCCCAGTCCCAACGGGCTGGTCATGAACAAGGCTGAGAACGTGCTCTACGTCGGCGTGACGCGCGGCAACGCGGTGTGGCGCCTGCCGCTGATGGGCGACGGCATGACGAGCAAGGTCGGGCTCTTCATCCAGATGACCGGCGGCCACGCCGGCCCCGACGGCATGGCGCTGGACGCCGATGGCGGGCTGGTGATCGCCCACCCCAGCACGACGGTCTGGCGCTTCGATGCGCTGGGGCGGCCGACACACCATGTCGATGCAGGCGATGACATCTTCTGCACCAACATCGCGTTCTCAGGCAGCGAGCTTTATCTCGTCGTGTCGCGGGCGAGCGCGAAAGTGGCCGGCGGCACGATCCTCAAGGCCACGATGCCGGTCGGCGGAAAGACGATGTATTCACACCTTTAGCCGGGCACCCTTATCGCGGGCCTTTGCCGATATGGGCGATGGCGTTGATCTCGACCAGCGTCTCGGGGGTCGCGAGCGCCGCCACCTGGACCAGAGTCGAGGTGGGGAAGTTGCCGCTGAAATATTCGGCGCGAGCTTTCCAGACCTTAGTGTTGTTCTTGATGTTGGTCACGAAGATCTGGACCATCGTCACGTCGCTCATCGTGCCGCCTGCGGCCTCGAGCATTCCCTTGATCTTGTCGAAGATCACCTTGCCTTGCTCATATTCATCCAGCTTGGCGAGCGCCGCGGTTCCGAGGCTGGTCGCGGTCATGCCCGAGACGTAGGCGATGCCGTCGCAGACCAGGCAGTTGGACCAGCGTTCGGGGGGCGGCTCGGGGACGGTGGGAGAGGTCACGCGGCGGATTGTCATTGTCGTATAGTGCACTCATGAACGAACTGTTTCACGCGCTTTTCGAGCCCAAACGCATTGCCCTGATCGGCGCCTCCGCCGACGAGAAGAAGACGACGTCGCGGCCGCAGCGCTTCCTCGCCAGACACGGTTTCGCGGGCGAGATCCTGCCGGTCAATCCAGGACGCTCCGAGATCATGGGTGTCCCGGCGTACAAGAACCTCGATGCGATCGCAGGCGACATCGACCACGCCTACATCCTGCTGAACGGCAAGGATGCGGTCGAGGCGCTGGCGGCCTGCACGCGGCGCGGCGTCAAGGTGGCCTCGATCCTGGCCGGCGGCTTCGCTGATGCGGGCACAGCCGGCGCCTCGATGCAGGACGATCTCGTGCGGATCGTGAAGGAGACCGGCATCCGCCTGGTCGGTCCCAACAGCATCGGCACGGTGAGCACCGAGCCCGCGATGGCACTCACGGCGAACGCCGCCTTCGCTGTTGAAAAACTGCGCGCCGGCAACTGGGGACTAGTTAGCCAGAGTGGCAGTCTGATCGGCGCCCTGCTGTCGCGCGCCGATGCGCGCGGCATCGGCTTCTCGCGGCTGATCTCGGTCGGCAACGAGGTCGACCTGGCGGTGGGCGAGATCGCCGACCTGATGGTCGACGATTCCAGGACCAAAGCGATCATCCTGTTCATGGAGACGCTGCGCGATGGCGACCGGCTGGCGCACGCAGCACGACGCGCGCACGCCGCCGGCAAGCCGGTGATCGCCTACAAGCTCGGCCGCTCCGACATCGGCCAGGAGCTGGCCAGGTCGCACACCGGCGCCATTGCGGGCTCCGACGCGACGTTCGACGCCTTCTGCCGCCGGCACGGCATCGCGCGCGTGTCGATGTTCGAATCGCTGGTCGATGTGCCGGCGTTGCTGGTCGACCGGCCATCCGCGAAGGGCAAGAGGGTCGCGGTGGCGACGACGACCGGGGGCGGCGCCGCGATGGTGGTCGACAACATGGCGATGGCCGGCCTCGACATCGTCGATCCACCTCAGGCCCTGGTCGACTGGCTGAAGCCGCTCGGCATTGTGGCGGGCGAGGGCAAGCTGGTCGATCTCACCCTGGCCGGCGCCAAGCCCGAGATCGTGGCGGGCACGATCGAACGGCTGCTGGCCGACCCCAATAACGATGCCGCGATTTTCGTCGTCGGTTCCTCGGCGCAGTTCAACCCCGAGCTCGCGGTCGAGCCGCTGCTGCGCTTTGCGAACTGCGAAAAGCCGTTCGCGGTGTCGCTGACGCCGGCGGCGGAGAAGTCGCTGGCCTTGCTGACCGCGGCCGGCGTGCCGGCTTTCCGTCACCCCGAGTCATGTGCCGAGGCGATGGCGCTTTGTCTGTTGCGGCCCGTGCCACAGGACGTGCCGCCGCTCGCGGTGCCGTCGAAGGCGGCGACCGATGCGCTCTCGGCGGGTCGTGCGTTGGGCTTCGACGAGCAGCGCGCGTCGGCGCTGTTTGCTGCGCTTGGAGTCATGATGGCCAGGTCGCTGGCGGTTGCCGATGCACGCCGCGTCGGTGCGGCGGTGGACGAGGTGGGCGCTCCGGTGGCGCTCAAGATCCTGTCGGCCGACATCGCGCACAAGACCGAGGCGGGCGGCGTGGCGCTCGGCCTGACCGACGGCCCGACGGCGGCCGTCGCCGCGCGCGAGATCGAGAAGCGAGTGAAAGCGCATGCGCCTCACGCCAAGCTCGAGGGTTTCCTGGTGCAGAAGATGGAGCGCGGCCTGGCCGAGGTGATCCTGGGGTTCCGGCGCGATCCCCTGGTCGGGCCGACGATCACCGTGGGCCTGGGCGGCGTGCTGGCGGAGATCTACAAGGATGCCGCGACGCGCCTTGCGCCGGTTGGCGAAGCCGAAGCGGCCGAAATGATCGGCGACGTCAAAGGCCTCGCCACGGTGTGCGGCTATCGCAATCTGCCGAAAGGCGATGTCTCTGCCCTGGCCAGGACGATCGCCGCTTTCTCGCAGCTGGCGCACGAAGCGTTCGCGGATGTCGCCGAAGCGGAGATCAACCCGCTCCTGATCAAGCGGGACGGCGAGGGCGTCGTTGCGGTCGACGGGCTGGTGGTGCTTCAGGCCAAACGCGTCTGAGCGGCCTCGAACAGTTGGCGGAAGTCGTCGAGCACGAAATAAGTGTTCTGCAGCCTGTCGATTTCGTAGGGGCGGCGCATCACCCGCGCTGCTTCGAAGGGAAGGCGCTCGACGTCCGTGCTCTCGATCGCATGCTTCACTTCCCGGGCGGAAGACAGGATGCCGGCACCGTAGATCTTGAGGCCACGCGGCGTGCGGATCAGGCCGAACTCGACCGTGTACCAGTAGAGGCGCGCCAACAGGTCGATCTGCGCGCCCGCGTCCATCGCGCGCTGGCCGTAGCGCTGCATGTAGTCGGCGAACACCTTGTTGCTGAGCAGCGGCACGTGGCCGAAGAAATCGTGGAACAGGTCGGGCTCGACGAGATAGTCGAGTTCGGCGCGCGTGCGGATCCAGACCGTCACCGGAAAGCGGCGATGCGCCAGATGATCGTAGAACGCCGCATCGGGAATGAGGCCCGGCACGCCCACGATGCGCCAACCGGTCAGCGGCTCGAGCTTGGCGTTCACGGTGTCGAAGTCGGGGATCGTGTCGGCGATGCCCAGGGTGCGAAGCCCGTCGAGAAACTCGTCACAGGCATGCTCCTGGGCGAGCGCGCTCTGCCGCTCGACCAGCAATCGCCACACGCCCTGATCCTCGTCGGAGTAGAGATCGGCGTGCTGCGGCACGGTCCAGTCGGCCGCCATCCGGGCGTAGTCGCCGCGCAGGGTGTCGATGGGAGCAAGGTTGTTCATCGCCTCAATATGGGGCCGACCCCCTGAGGGAATCCCGGCGAAGTGAGACTGTCAGACGGCCTTTATTAGTGTTATTTACTGAAAATCCTATATTTCAGAGTGATTATCGCCATGATTGAGCTGGACGACATTGATAGACGCATCGTGGCGGCCCTTCAGGATAACGGCCGCCTGCCAATGGTCGATCTCGCCGACAAGGTTGGCCTGTCGCCGACACCCTGCCAGCGGCGGGTGAAGCGGCTTGAAGAAGAGGGCGTGATAGCGCGCTATGCGGCGCTTGTGACGCCGGCGTCGCTGGGTTTCGATCTGCAGGCGATGGTGCAAGTCACCCTCGACGATCATTCGGAGAAGACCGTCGAAGCGTTCGAGGCGGCGATCCGTGCGCGACCCGAAGTCGTGGCCTGCTATGCGATGACCGGCGACATGGATTTCCTGCTGCACGTGCAGGCGAGCGGTCTGGGGAGCTTCAGCGATTTCGCCATGAAAGCGCTGCTGCGCCTGCCCGGCGTCCGCGGAACGCGCTCGTCTTTCATCATGCAGGAAGTGAAGAGCGATCTCGCTTGGGCGCCCCGGCCGGCCTAAGATGGAACCGGTTTCCAACCGGAGTATGTAATGCCCGTTTTGCCGCGTTCGCTCGAGATCCAGGGCGAGATTTCCGCCATCCGCCGCGACATCCATGCCCATCCTGAGCTCGCCTACGAGGAGAACCGGACCTCTGACGTCGTCGCTTCGAAGCTGAAGGAATGGGGTCTCGAAGTGACGCGCGGCCTGGGCAAGACCGGTCTGGTCGGCACTTTGCGCAAAGGCAACTCGGTGAAGTCGATCGGGCTGCGCGCCGACATGGACTGCCTGCCGATGGACGAGACCAACGACTTCGAGCATCGATCGACCAACCCGGGCCGCATGCATGCCTGCGGCCATGACGGTCACACTGCGATGCTGCTGGGCGCGGCCAAGATGCTGTCGGAGAAGCGCGACTTCGAAGGCGCCGTGCACTTCATCTTCCAGCCGGCCGAAGAAGGCGGCGGCGGCGCCAAGGCGATGATCGAGGACGGGCTGTTCGAGAAATTTCCCTGCGACGCGGTGTTCGCGATCCACAACAAGCCCGGCATCCCGCTCGGCATGATCGTCAGCAAGCCCGGCCCGCTGCTGGCCGCGGCCGACCGCTGGGATATCCGCATTACCGGCAAGGGCGGCCACGCCGCGCATCCGCACACGACGCTCGATCCGATGGTGGCGGGCGCCTCGATCATCATGTCGCTGCAGACCATCGTCAGCCGCAACATCGACCCGATCAATTCGACGGTTGTCACTGTGGGCTTCTTCAAGGCGGGCTCCGCCTACAATGTCATCCCGGGCGAGGCGCATATTGGCGGCACGACCCGCACGACCAGCCCCGAGAATCGCGCGCTGGTGAAGCGCCGCATCGAGGAGATCTGCGAAGGCGCCGCGAAGATGTACGGCGTGAAGGTCGCGATGGAGCACAAGCCGGGCTATCCGCCGACGGTCAACAATCCCGAGCGCGCCCGGTTCGCGATCGAGGTTGCCGCCGGCGTCTGCGGCGAGGCCAACGTGCGGGACAACACGCGGCCGAGCATGGGCGCCGAGGATTTCTCCTACATGCTCGAGAAGGTGCCGGGCGCTATGGTGTGGCTGGGCAACGGCGGCGGCGCGGAGGCCGTCAGCCTCCACAACTCGCGCTACGACTTCAACGACATGGCGATTCCGTTCGGGGTCAGCTTCTTCGTCAACACCGTCGAGCGCTTCCTCGGGGAACCGGCACAGGCGTAACAACGTTCACCCGGCCGAAGATGGAATTCTTTCGCGTCTACGGCCGGGTCCTCGGACTATTGCGCGACGAGCGCAGGCTGGCGATTATGCTGGCTTTTGCCAACGTCGCAGTAGCCGCCCTGCAGTTTTACGAGCCGGTGCTGTTCGGCAAGGTCGTGGACCTCCTGTCGAACGCCCACAGTGAAACCACCGAACAGCTTTGGGCGAATGCGCGCCGCCTGCTGGTGATCTGGGCGGTGGTCGGTTTCAGCGGGATCGGCGCCAATATCGTCGTGTCGCTGCAGGCCGACCGGCTGGCGCATCGCCGGCGCCTCGGCGCCATGGGGCATTATTTCGAGCATGTGCTCGACCTGCCGTTCTCCTTTCACAACGCGCAGCATTCGGGCCGCCTATTGAAGGTGATGCTGACTGGCGTCGACAACCTGTTCGGCATCTGGCTGTCGTTCTTCCGCGAGAACCTCGCGACGTTCGTTGCCCTTTTCATCATGCTGCCGCTCAGCCTGCTGATGAACTGGCGGCTGGGCAGCCTTCTGATCGTGCTGATCTTCTTCTTCGCCGCCGCCAATGCCTGGGTGGTCAGCCGCACCGACCTTCTGCAGAAGGAGGTCGAGGATTACCACAGCCAGCTCGCCAGCCGGGCGAGCGACGCGCTGGGCAACATTCATCTCATCCAGAGCTTCGTGCGACTGGCGGTAGAGACCAGCGAGATGCATCGCGTCATCGGCCGAACGCTGGCCGCGCAGTATCCGGTGCTCAACTGGTGGGCGCTCCTGTCGGTGATGACGCGAGCCGCCTCGACCATCACCGTGATCATGATCTTCGTGCTCGGCACCTGGCTCTACACCCGGGGCGAGGCGACGGTCGGCCAGATCGTGAGTTTCATGGGTTTCGCCGCCATGCTGATCAGCCGCATGGACCAGGCATCGGGTTTCGTCAGCCGCGTCTTCTTCCAGATGCCGTCGCTGGCCGACTTTTTCCGCGTCATCGATCACCAGTCGACCGTGCCCGACCGGCCGGACGGCCTCGATATCGGCCGGGCCACGGGCGACGTCGATTTCGAGGACGTGAATTTCTCCTATGACGGCCTGCGGCCGGCGTTGCAGCACTTCAGCCTGCATGTACCCGCCGGCACGACGGTGGCGTTCGTCGGGCAGACCGGCGCGGGCAAGAGCACGGCGCTATCCCTGTTGCATCGCATGTGGGATGCGCAGTCCGGCGTCATCAAGATCGACGGGATCGACCACCGCACCATCAAGCTCGATTCGCTCAGGCGAAACATCGGCGTGGTGTTCCAGGATTCGACGATGTTCTACCGCTCGATTGCCGACAATCTGCGCGTCGGAAAGCCCGACGCGACACAGGCCGAGATCGAGGACGCAGCAAGGCTCGCCGAAGCGCACGACTTCATCCTGCGCCAGCCACAGGGCTATGAAACCCTGGTCGGTGAGCGTGGTGCCACCTTGTCCGGCGGCGAGCGGCAGCGCTTGGCGATCGCCCGGGCGCTCCTCAAGAATCCGCCGATCCTGATTCTCGACGAGGCGACCAGCGCGCTCGATTCGGTCACCGAAGCGCGCATCCAGAAGGCGCTGAAGGTACTGATGCAGGGGCGCACGACATTCGTGATCGCCCATCGGTTGTCCACCATTCGCGATGCTGGCCAGGTCGTCGTGCTGGATCACGGCAGGATGGTCGAGCAAGGGACCTATACCGAGCTGACGGCGCGCAATGGCGCCTTCGCGACCCTGGTCGCCACGCAGCAAGCTGGCATAGAAACTGCCTGATATCCCCTTGGCGGAACCGCAGGGGCCGCCTAAGAGTTGCCGACGTACACTCGGGTAGGGATTCGAGCAAGGGGAAGCAAATGAACAGGAAGATTGCATGGCTGGCCGCTGCCGCGCTGGCATTGGCGAGCCTGCCGGCGTCGGCGCAGACGCCGATCAAATTCACGCTCGACTGGGTATTTCAGGGACCGACCTCGCCGTTCCTCGTGGCGTTGGAGAAGGGTTACTACAAGGCCGAAGGGCTCGACGTCACGATGGACCCGGGCCAGGGATCGGCCGGTGCGGTCCAGCGGGTCGCCACCGGCGCTTACCAGATCGGCTTCGCCGATGTGAACTCGACCATCGAGTACAACGCCAAGAATCCGGGCAAGGAAGTGCTCTGCGTGTTCATGGCCTACGACTTCGCGCCGTTCGGAGTCTATGCGCTGAAAAAGAGCGGCATCAAGGTGCCGAAAGACCTCGAGGGCAAGAAGCTGGGCGCGCCGGTGTTCGACGCCTCGTTCCGGCTGTTCCCCGCCTTCGCCAAGAAGAACGGCATCGTCAAGTACGAGCACGTGAACCTGACGCCGCAGTTGCGCGAGCAGAGCCTGGTGCAGGGCACGGTCGACTTCATCTCCGGCCACTATTTCTCGTCGATGCTCGACCTCAAGGCGCGCGGCGTGAAGTTCGACGATATCGTGGCCATGCGCTATGTCGACTACGGCATGGACGTCTACGGCAACGGCATCGTGATTTCGGCCGAGATGGCGAAGAACGAGAAGGCCGTGAAGGGCTTCATCACGGCCACGATCAAGGGCTGGAAGGACGTGATCGCCGACAACAAGGTCGGCATCGCCGCCGCCAGGAAGAAGGACCCGCTGATCGACGAGGCGCTCGAGACCGAGCGGCTGCAGATCTCGCTGGATACCAATATCCTCACGCCCTACGTCAAGGCCAACGGTATGGGTGACGTCGATCCGGCGCGCTTCGCGAGCTCGGTGGCGCTGGTGTCGGATGCATTCGGTCTCAGCCCCGCGCCCGCGGTCGACAAGATCTTCACCAACAAGTTCCTGCCGCCTAAGGCGGACCGGATGGTCGCGAAATAGTGGCCTTCGTCGAGCTCAAGGGCGCAAGCCTCACCTACAGGCTCGGCAAGGAGACGACGCTCGCACTGGCGGACGCGACATTCAGCATCGAGAAGGGCGAGTTCGTCGCCGTTGTCGGCCCCTCGGGCTGCGGCAAGTCGACGATCATGAAGCTGGTGACCGGCCTGATGCCGGCCAGCAGCGGCGAAGTCCGGGTCCGGGGCGGTCGGGTGACGAGCCCGATCAAGGGCGTCGGCATGGCGTTCCAGAACCCGACCTTGATGCCGTGGCGCACCACGCTCGACAACGTCTTGCTGCCGATGGAAGTCGTCGAACCGCACAAGCGCCGCTTCCGCCGCGATCGCGCGGAATATGTCGAACGCGCCATGAAGCTGCTGTCGACCGTCGGCCTCGCCGACTTCGCCCTGAAGTTTCCGTGGCAGCTCTCGGGCGGCATGCAGCAGCGCTCCAATCTCTGCCGCGCGCTGATCCACGAACCCGAGCTGCTGATGCTCGATGAACCGTTCGGGGCCCTCGATGCCTTCACCCGCGAAGAGTTGTGGGGCGTCATGCAGGCGCTGTGGCTGGAGAAACGCTTCACCGGGGTGCTGGTGACGCACGACCTGCGCGAGGCGGTCTATCTCGCCGACACAGTCTATGTGATGAGCCGCCGGCCCGGCCGCATCGTCATGACCAAGCATATCGACATATCGCGGCCGCGGACGCTCGCCACGACCTTCGAGCCGCATTTCGTCGACATCGTCCACGAGCTGCGCGACCGCATCCACCAGGAGCACGACACGTGAACCGGCGCGAGGCGCTGCGGATTGCGATGCCCTGGCTGGTGATGGCCGCTCTGTTGATCGTCTGGGAACTGTGCTGCATCGCCTTTGATGTGCCGGAAATCCTGCTGCCGCGCCCGACGAAGATCTTCGCGGTGTTCGTCGCCCGCTTCGACATCCTGATGAACTACTGTTTCGAGACCCTGGTGACGACGGTCGCGGGCTTTGGGCTCGCCATCGCCGGCGGGCTTCTGCTGGGCCTGGCGATCGGCGTCTCGCCGTTCGTCTACTCCGGTCTCTATCCGCTGCTGATCGCCTTCAATGCGGTGCCGAAGGTGGCGCTGGTGCCGATCCTGATGATCTGGGTGGGCGTGGGCGCCACGCCGGCGATCGTGACGGCCTTCGTCATCAGCTTCTTTCCCATCGTGGTGAACGTCGCCACCGGCCTCGCCACGATCGAGCCCGAGATGCGCGACGTGCTGCGCTCGCTCGGCGCCACGCGGATGGAGATCCTGCTCAAGGTCGGCATCCCGCGGGCGATGCCCTATCTGTTCGCGAGCCTCAAGGTTGCGATCACGCTGGCGTTCATCGGCTCGGTGATCTCCGAGACGGTGGGCGGCAATCGCGGGATCGGCTTCCTGATGCTGTCGGCCAGCGCGCGCAACGATGCGCCGACCACCTTCGCCGGCCTGTTCGCGATCGCGATCATGGGCGTGCTGATGTACGCGCTCTGCGCACTCGTCGAAAAACGCATGACGCGCTGGGCATTCCGTGGCGAGATCGTGGCCTAGACCCGGGGAACCTTGGGGGCCCGCCGGGGGTTTTCATCTAAACCCTGGAGGCAATGCCATGCAGAGGTCCATCCGCGCGCTGCTCGTGGCAGGCGCACTCGGTCTGGCCGGCGGCGCCTGGGCACAATCGCCCTCGCACCAGGCGCCGCTCCAAACGCCCGAGACGCCGCTGCCCGGCTTCACGACAGCCGATCCCCGTCCCGGTACGCCCGGCGGCAGTCCGGCCAGCAGCGGCAGCAATGTCGGATCGAACGTCGGTGCCGGCGTCACGGCGGCGCCGGTCGGCAACGACGTCACCCCGCCGGGTGCGGCGCCCGATATCGCCGAGGCGCCCAAGCCGCGGCCGTTGTTCGGCCTGTCGCGCGACCTGCCGTAAGGCGGCTAGGACTGGGCGTCGAAGAAGGCGTCCGGGTCGTCGATCTCGACCAGGCGCGCCTTGCGGATTTCGAGGAAGCGCGTCGCGACGGTGCGCGTGAAGAAGCGGTCGTGGCTGACGAACAGGCACGACACGTCGCTCTTCTCGAGCTGCTCCTCGAGGTCTTCCTGGCCCTCGATGTCGAGATGGTTGGTCGGCTCGTCGAGCAGATACATGTTGGGCCGCAGCAGCTTCATCTTCAGGAACACCAGCCGCGCACGCTCGCCGTGGCTCAGTACTGAAATCGGCTCGGCAATGCGCGCGAAGGCGAAGCCCGCGCCCGCGAGATGGCGGATGGCGTCCTTCTCGTTGACGCCGTCGGCATCGACCACATAGTCGAGGATCGTGCTCTTCGTCGGCAGATCGCGCATGCTCTGGTCGAAATAGACTAGACGGCAGGCCGGGTTGAAGCGCACCGGCGAGACGCCGTCGTAGTGCTCGCGCGCGGGATCGTGTGCGGCCGCGAGCGCCGAGAGCAGGGTGGACTTGCCCGCGCCGTTGGCGCCCAGGATCGCGACCCGGTCGCCGGCCGCGATGGCCAGCCGGTCGATGCCGATCAGCTTGCGGCCCTCGGGTGTCTTGACGTCGAGGCCGGCCAGCCGCAGGGCCACCTTCGCATCGATGTCGCCGTCGGCCAGCTCCAGGCGGCGCTCGCGCGCCACATAGGTCTGGGTGCGGTCGGTCTCGATCCGCGCGATGCGGGTCTCGATCGCGCTCTTGCGCCGGTTGAGGTCGGGATTCTTGACCGCCCACACCTTGTAGCGCGCCGCCGCGGCCTCGAGCCGCTTGATCTCCTTCTCCTCGAGCCGCGCGCGAACGGCCGCGGTGGCATCGCGGCGCAACAGCTCCTCGCGCGCCGCCGTGAAGCGCGTCTTGAAGGCGTGCACGCCGTCGGCGCGCAGGAAGAGCGTGCGTTGGGTGACCCGGTCGAGGAACTCGCGGTCGTGGCTGACGATCAGCATCGGCACCGCGAAATCCGTCGTCAGCCAGCGCTCGAGCGTGTTGATGTTGGCGAGGTCGAGATGGTTGGTCGGCTCGTCGAGGATCAGCATGTCCGGCTCCTCGAGCCGCGCCGCGCCCGCAATCAGCAGCAGCCGTTGCCAGCCGCCCGACAGGGCGCCGAACGGCTTGTCGAGAATCTCCTGCGTCACGCCGATCTCGTCGGCCAGCACGTCGATGCGCCACAGATCGTCGCCGATGCCGCCACGTGCCAGGGCATCGCCCAGCACGTCGCGCACCGGTCGGTCGGCGAGACCGTCGGGAATGTCCTGCGGCAGGCTGCCGACCCTGAGGCCCCGCGAGCGGATCACCTGGCCGGCATTCAGTTCGAGCAGGCCGCCGAGACACTTCAGGAGAGTCGACTTGCCTGCGCCGTTCTCGCCGACCAACGCCGTGCGCGCATCGTCCAGCAGGAACGACACGTTCTCGAAGACACGGCTGGAGCCGTAGAAGAAGGAGGCGCGCTCCATACCGAGCACGGCCTGACGCGACGCCATGACGAACGACCCTGAAGATCAGGAGACCAAGGCGCCATCCCGAGCGACGACGCGCCCGGCCTTTATCACCATCTTGCGCCGCGGGCGAGTGGCTACCGCCTCGGGCACGCCACTGGCCTCGACCACGACGAGATCGGCGGGGCCGCCGACTTTCAGACCGTAGTCTTTCAGCCCGAGCACGCGTGCCGGTGCAGCCGTCACCATCTCGAAGGCCAATCGCAATTCGTGGTCGTGTCGGAAATTGGCGCGATAGCCCACCAGCATGGCGCGCTCCAGCATGTCGCCGTTGCCGAAGGGCGACCAGGCATCGCGTATGTTGTCGGAGCCGCTGAACACCTCGACGCCGTGCTCCTTCAGCAGCTTGACCGGCGGCATGGTTGCCGCGCCCGGGCCGTGGCTCATGATGGCGACGCCGGCCTCCGCCAGCAGGTCGGCGGTGCTGCGTGCGAGCTCGGTCGAGACCGAGCCCAGCGCGAAGGCATGGCTCACGGCGACCCGCCCCTTGAGGCCGAGGGCCTTGGTGCGCTGGGCGATGGCCACGATCTCGGCCAGGCCGCCTTCGCCGCCGTCGTGCAGATGGATGTCGAGGCCGACACCGCGCCGGCTGGCGATGCCGAAGATCGTGCCGAGATGGCCGTCGAGGTCGCCGTCGATGCCGACGGGATCGAGGCCGCCTACCAGGTCGGCGCCCTGGGCGATCGCCTCTTCAAGCAGCTTGGCCGTGCCGGGCGAGCGCACGATGCCGCTTTGCGGGAAGGCCACGATCTCGATGGTGACCAGGTCGCGGAAGCGCTCGCGCACCTCGAGGATCGCCTGGAGGTTCCTGAGGCCGGAGCTGGTTGTCGATATCGACGTGGCAGCGCATGTGCAGGGTGCCGCTGGCGATCACCTGCTTCACCAGGTTGGCGCCGGTCTCGGTTTCGGAAAGGGTGCGCCCGGCGCGCACCTTGCGCTCGGCCTCGATGCGGTCGGCGACGCCGTTGCCCGCTGCCTGGTTCGGAATCCAGGGCAGCCCGAGCAGCGTCTTGTCGAGATGGATGTGACCATCGACAAGCGGTGGCAGCACCAGCACGGCCGCTTCGCTGCCGGACGGCGGCAGGAAGGCGGTAATGCGGCCGCCTTCGATCTCGACGTCGTGCCTGCTGCCGTCGGGCAGCGTAGCGTTGCGGATGATGCACTCAGCCGATCTTCGGACGCACGTCCTTGGTCGCGTCGAGGATCGACGTCGTGATCACGTCGTCGAGCTTGGGGGCGCCGGCGGTGAACTGCTTCAGATCGTCATAGAGCTTGATCTGATCGGTCCAGACGGCGGGGTCGAACGCCCCCCAGCCGTTCGCCTTGGTGTTGGCGTTGAAGCCGAAGGGCAGCAGCGCCTTCACGCCTTCCATCTCGTCTTCGCGCTTGAAGTTGGGATATTCCTTGATCAGGAAATCGACGGCCTTTTCGGGCTCGCTGCGTGCGGCCGCCCAGCCCCGCGCCGTCGCGCGCAGGAAGGCGGTCAGCATCGCGGGCTTCTTCTCGATCGTGTCCCTGGTGGCATAAAGCGGCAGGGCGTAGAGCTGCACGCCGGCGTCCCACAGCCTGAGGACAACCTTCTCGGCGCCGAGCGGCTTCAGCGCGCTGGTATTGGTCACCCAGCCGGTGACGGCATCGGCCTGGCCGGTCAGCAGCGGCGTCATCTCCGCGCCGATGACCACGACCTCGACGTCCTTCTCGGCAATGCCGTTCTTCTTGAGCAGCGCGGTCAGCAGGATCTTGCCGGTCGCCTGGATGCCGATCTTCTTTCCCACCATGTCCTGGGCCGTGCGGATCGGCTTCTTGGCCAGTGAAAAGAACGCATAGGGATGCTGCTGCAGTTCGGTGGCGAAGCACTTCACTGGAATTTTCTGCGAGGCCGCCAGCATGAGCGACGGGCTGGACGATATCTGGCCGACCTCGCAGCGCCCGGACGCCACGATGGCAACGCCGTCGATGCTCGGGCCGCCCGGCTGGATGACGATGTTGAGCTTCTCCTCCTCGTAGAAGCCCATGTGCTTGGCGACGACCTCGCCGATATTGTTGTTGGACGCGAGCCAGCCGAGCTGGAGATTGACCGTCTGGGTCTTGGCCTGGGCGAAGCCGCCCGATGGCAGGAGATTTGCAGCGGCGGCGACGGTGGCAGCAGTCCCCGTAAGCAATGTGCGGCGGCGCATTTTCAGTCCTCCCCGATTGTGTGGCCCCTGACGCCCAAGATAGAGTGCAGCAAGACACGGACCAAATCGAGGCTCCCATCGAGGTTTCCATGGCACAGGCGTTCGACGTCCAGCCGCTCGACGCGTCCTTTGGCGCGATCGTTACCGGGATCAGGCTGCCCGAGCTCGACGAGGCCACCTGGAAGGCCCTGAACGACACTTGGCTTCAGTACGCCTTGCTGGTCTTTCCCGGCCAGTTCCTGAAGAAGGACGAGCAGATCGCCTTCGCCAGGCGCTTCGGGCCGCTCGAGTTCGAGATGGGTCCGGTCAGCAACGTGCGCGAGGACGGCACCTTGCGGATGGAGGCCGACGCCGGCGACGACGTCGTGAAGATCCTCAAGGGCAACGAAGGCTGGCATGCCGACAGCACCTTCAAGCCGATCCAGGCCAAGGGCGCGGTGTTCACCGCCGAGGAAGTGCCGACGATCGGCGGCCATACCGGCTGGGCGGACATGCGCTCGGCCTACGATGCGCTCGATAGAGCGACCAAGGAACGGATCGCCAATCTCGCCGCCTACCATTCGCTGCACTACAGCCAGAGCCGCATCGGCCATGTCCCCAAGAAGGGCACCGATGACTACAAGCGGCTGGGCTTCGAGGGCGACGAGGATGTGCTGAGGCCGCTGGTCAAGATCCATCCCGACACCGGCCGCAAGTCGCTGCTGATAGGCCGCCATGCGCACGACATTCCGGGCCTGGCGCCCGAGGAGTCCCAGCAACTCCTGCAGGAGCTGATCGACTTCGCTTGCCAGGAGCCGCGAATCTATCACCACGACTGGAAGGCCGGCGACGCGGTGATCTGGGACAATCGCTGCCTGCTGCATCAGGCGACGCCGTTCGACATGACCCAGCCGCGCATCATGTGGCACACGCGCATCGCCGGCGATCCCGGCGAGCGAAGCCGCCATTGGCTGAGACGGCGGTCTCCTGCGAAGGCGTCAGCGTCCGCTTCACCAGCGAGCGCGGCACCGTCACCGCGCTCGACAGGATCGACCTCACCATCCCGCGCGGCAGCTTCCTTACGCTGCTGGGGCCGTCGGGTTGCGGCAAGTCGACCCTGCTGCGGGTCATGGCCGATCTGGTGGCGCCGTCCAGCGGCCGCATCTCGGTGATGGGCGGCGCGCCGCAGGCAGCACGCCAGTCGCGGCAGATCGGCTTCGTCTTCCAGGATCCGGCGCTGCTCGCCTGGCGCACGGTGCTGCAGAACGTCTCGCTGCCGCTCGAGGTGGGCGGCGGCAAGGCGCTGCCGGGCGCGCGCTCGCCGCAGGAGCTCCTGGCGCTGGTTGGACTGAGCGGCTGGGAGAAGGCCTATCCGCACGAATTGTCCGGCGGCATGCGCCAGCGGGTGGCGATCGCCCGTGCGCTGGTGTCGGGGCCGCGGCTGCTGCTGATGGACGAGCCGTTCGGCGCGCTCGACGAGATCACGCGCGACCGGCTGAACGAGGAGCTGCTGCAGCTCTGGGAGACGACGGGCACGACCATCGTGTTCGTCACGCACTCGATCTATGAGGCGGCGTTCCTTGGCCAGAGCGTGCTGCTGCTGGCGGCACGCCCGGGCCGGGTGCGCGAGCAGGTGCAGGTCGATCTGCCGATGCCGCGCCGGCTCGCTCATCGCGAGACGCCCGAGTTCGTCGGCGCTCGCCGGCCACCTCCGCCGCGTGCTGGAGACCTGCTGATGGCCGAGCAAGTCACCCAGGGAATGGCGGGCGCCTTCGCCGAGGATGCCGAGGCCGATGCCCGCTTTCTCGCCCGCAAGCGCTATCTGGCGCGTCGTCGCCTTTTGTTGCCCATCGGCGCAGTCCTGCTGTTGCTGCTGCTGTGGTGGCAGGCGGTCGTGCAGTTCGACATCAAGCCTTTCATAGCGCCGTCGCCGGTCGCCGTTGCGGAGGTGCTGGTCGAGCGCTTCGGCATCCTGATGGCCAACCTCCTGCCGACGGCGATCGAGGCGGTGTGCGGCTTCGTGCTGGGCAATATCGCGGCGATCGCGCTCGCCACGGTGTTCGTCTACAGCAGGACGACCGAGGAGGCGCTGTTTCCCGTCTCGGTCATGATCAACTCCATCCCCGTCGTGGCCAAGGCGCCGATCCTCGTCCTGCTGCTGGGCAACGGCCTGGAGCCCAAGATCGCCATCGCCGCGATCATCTGCTTCTTCCCGACCCTGGTGAACATGGCGCGCGGCCTGCGGGACGTGCGGCCCGAGCAGCTCGAGCTGATGCGCATCCTGTCGGCCACCTCGAGCGAGATGTTCTTCCGCATCCGCGTGCCCAACGCGCTGCCCTATCTCTTCTCCGCACTCAAGATTGCGTCGTCGACGGCGGTGATCGGCGCCATCGTCGGCGAATGGATCGGCTCCAACAGCGGCATCGGCGCGCTGATCCTGCAGGCGACCTATGACTTTCGATTCACCGCTGCTCTACGCCACGATCGTCGTCGGCTCGGTGTTCTCGGCCCTGTTCTTCGGCGTGATCTCGCTCGCGGAGCGGTACATGCTCCGCTGGCACACCGCCCACAGGGACTGACGAGAGGCGTGAGTGTCGCAACGCTCAGAACAAGGGATATTCGGCATCCGCCCGACGGCGCGTCTTGGTCTTGTACTGGCGCTTCTGCTCGCCTTCGGCTTCCGCGCCGCCGCCATGGTCACCACCCTCAGGGCAGGCAATGAATCCTCCCTGCTTGCCTTTCCGCTTTCGGTGATCTTCCCCGCGGTGCTGGTCGTTCTGCTGCTCACGAGCGCCGGCGCAAGCTGCTGCCCGCTTTCAGGACGGCGCGCCTGCCCGGTTACGGAGCGAAGGCGGTAGAGAACACTTGCCGGCTTTGCGACCTGCTGGATGCCAAGGCGGGACCCGACGGCATGGTATCCATCGACACCGATGCCGCAATGGCGCGCCTCTCGCTCGACATTGCGGTTGCCACTTTCTTCGACGCAGCGCCACCGACCAATGGGGACGAGATCGAGCAAGCGATCCGGAATTCTCTCTTCCACCGCCTTCCGCGAATTTACTTCGCCTTTCACCTTGCCCGATTGGCTGCCGCTTGCCGCCAAGCGCCGCAAGCGCTGGGCGATGGCGGTCATGGAGAGCCTGGTGACCGACGTCATCCGGGCGAGGCTGGCAGATGCCGCCTCGGATCGCGGCGACCTGCTGTCGATCCTGATTGCGGAGCATCACATGGCCGAGCGCGCCATTCGCGACGATGTCATGAGCCTCCTGATCGCCGGGCACGAGACGTCGGGCGCGCTGCTGGGATGGGCCTTCTTCTGTCTTGCGGAGAACGCTGCCTGGCAGGATCGACTCGTCGAAGAGAACAGGACGACGTTGAACGGGCGCCTCCCTACTGCGGGGGACCTCGTCGCGATGCCCTTGCTGCGCGCCGTCATGGCCGAAGTGCTGCGCCTCTATCCGCCAGCTTACGCGCTGTTCCTGCGGCGTGCGACGGAGGACGTCGAGCTTGGCCCGCTCATCATCCGAAAGGGTGACCTAGTGCAAATCACGCCCTTCACGCTTCACCACGACGCGCGCTGGTTTGCGGAGCCCGAGCGCTTCAACCCCGAGAGGTTCCTGGACGAGCCGACCTGGCCGCAGTTCGCCTATCTTCCCTTTGGCGCCGGTCCGCGCGTCTGCATCGGACAGAATTTTGGCTTGATGGAAACGTGCCTTGTCGTGGCGACCATCCTGCAGCGCTGGCGGCCGTTCGAGGTGACGCGAAAGGTCGTCCCCGACCCGAAGTTCTCGCTGCGGCCACGCGATGGATTGCCGATGACCTGGCGGAAGGCCCCAACGGCCAACTAGGGACGGGCTGGCCTATTCGTCGACGAAGCGGTGGCGCATATCGGGCGTCGGCACGAAGCACTGCGCCTTGCGGCCAAACCACTGGTACCGGTTGCGCGCCACCAGATCGTAGGCAGCGTCGCGCAGCGTTCTTGGCAGGAGGCGCAGCCAGCCCAGCCAGCGCCACGGCGCCTTGAGATGCGCCAGCAGGGCAAGGCCCGCGTCCGAGCGGGTCAGTCCCAGTCCGTTGTCGATGACCAGATACGTCCTCGCCAGTGCGGCGCGGTCCAGCCCATGACGCTCCGCGAGCGCAAGGCCGGTGGGAGACCAGGCATTGACGAAGCGCATGACATGATCGCGTTCGTGTCGAACAAGAAAGTGGATCCATGCGCTGCACAGCACACAGTCCGTGTCGAACACGATCTGCAGGCCAGACGCCGGAAGATTTTCAGCATCGACGACGCTTCTCACAAATACATCATGGCGCAGGCGGCGATCGCCAGTCCACGCTCTGCCTCTACCAAATTTCCGTTTATTTAAGAGGGAGCGTTGCGTTGCGGAGGATCATTCCGCCGCCAACTTCTTGGCACCAGGGTCGTCGGCACGGGTTTGAAGGTTCGCGTCGGCGCCTTGAAGCCGCAGCTCGTGCCGTCGGTCACCTTGACCTGGCTTCTCCCACGGCAGCTGGTATCGTCCGGCCACGAGGTCCTGCATGTAGGTGTAGGGACAGTCGCGCGCGCCGCCTTTCACGGCGACATAGCCGCGATGGCCGAACTGATAGATGTTGTTCTCGACGCCCCAGTGCACCCGCGCCTCGTCGCACAGCTCGTGGCCGCACCTCGCCGGTGATGATCTCGTCGGCAATGCCGTTGCCGGTGACCAGCGGCACGCCGTCGTAATTCACGATCATGCCCTCGCCCATAGAGTTGAACGAGCCGTCGCGAGCCCGCGAGGCATACCGACGCCGTGTACATCAGGTTGCAGAAGGCGTTGGACTGGTTGGTGAAGTGCCAGCTCTCGCGGATCGGCGCGGTGTAGCCCGCCGTGCGGATCATGATGTTGGCGCCCTTGTAGGCGCTCTCGCGCGCCATCTCGGGGAACATGCCGTCGTGGCAGATGATCAGCGCGAGCTTCGACGCCATTCGGTCCGTCGCAGACGGGAATGCCCGTATCGCCCGGCTCCCACGGCTCGACCGGCACCCAGGGATGCATCTTGCGGTAATAGAGTTTGATTTCGCCCTTGTTGTCGATGATCAGGCCGGTGTTGAAGGGGTTGCCATGGGGATTGAGCTCCATGATGGAGAAGCAGCCCCAGATGTCGTTGGCCAGGCAGGCGCCGCGAAAGTGCTCGACCTCGGGCCCGTCGATCCGGCACATGATCGCCGGATTGGTGTCCATCGACAGGCCGTGCAGCGAATATTCGGGGAAGACGACCAGATCCATGGTCGCCATGTTGCGCCGGGCCTTGCCGACCAGCTCGCAAATGCGGCTGGTCTGGCGCGCGAGGTCCTCGGGTGTGGCCACGACCGGGTTCTGGATCTGCACCAGTCCGATGACGACACCGTCGGGTGCCTTGTTCAATCCGCCCAGTCCGCTCATCACTTCCTCCGCCGGTTGATTTTCCGGCGGAGGAGCAAACCGCGTGCCAGCGATCCTTACAAGTCAGGGACTGTTACTTGTCGGCGATGGCGCCGGCTTCCTTGCGGAAGCCGTTCACGGCGGCCTTGCCGGCCATCGCCAACAGGCCCGAAATCGTTGGCGATCGTGTTGAGCTGGAAGCCCATGCCGACGGCGCGCGCGGCATAGCTCGCCGTGCCGTTGTGGATGCCGGCGAACAGGCCGCGCTTCTTGCAGGCCGTCGTGAGCTTCTCGTAGATCTTGAGGACCTGCGGCTCCTCGCGGTCGAGCATGGGCTTCAGACCGAGCGACAGGCCGAGATCGCTGGGGCCGACATAGATTCCGCTCACGCCCGGCACGTCGAGGATGGCGTCGATGTTGTCGATCGCCTCCTGCGTCTCGATCATCGGGATGATCAGCACCTCGTCGTTGGCCGTTGCCTGATAGGGCGTCGCCTCGCCATAGGCGCCGGCACGGATCGGACCGTTCGAGCGCTTGCCCTTCGGCGGATAGAGCGCATAGGAGACCAGTGCCTTGGCTTCGGCCGCGTTGTTCACCATCGGGCAGATGACGCCCCAGGCGCCGCCGTCCAGCACCTTGCCGATGATGCCGGGCTCGTTCCACGGCACGCGGACCAGCGGCGTGATCGGATGTTTGTCCATCGCCTGGAAGCAGGCGACCATCGACATGTAATCCTGCACACCATGCTGAATGTCGACGGTGATGGCGTCCCACCCGCACTGCGCCATGACTTCGGCCGAAAAGCCGCGGGAATGGCGAGCCAGCCGTTGACGCAGGCCTTGCCCGCCTTCAGCCGCTTCTTCAGCATGTTCGATGACATATTCGGCGTTTCCTTGTTTCGGATTGAGAACGGCGGATCATACACGGCGGGAGGTCCGGACCACGGCACTTTGCCGCTCTGCGGACGGCTCGGGTCAGCCTTTGACGGCGCCCGCCGCGAGGCCCTCGACGATGTATTTCTGCAGCAGGATCACGAGCACCACGGTGGGCGCGAGCGCCAGCAGGCAGATCGCCATCATCAGGTTGAAGAAGACATGGACGTCGCCGACCAGGCTGGCGATCACCACGGGGAGCGTCATGAAGTCGGGCCGGGCGTTCAGGATCAGGGAATCAGCAGCTCGTGCCATGACACGATGAAGACGATCACGCCACACGCGGCCAGTGCCGGCGTGGCGAGCGGCAGTACGATATAGAAGAAGGCGCCGAAGCGGGTGCAGCCGTCGATACGGGCCGCTTCCTCGAGCTCGCCGGGAATGGTGTCGAAGTACGGCGCCAGGATCAGGATGGCATAGGGCAGCAGGAAGCCGGTCTCGGCGATGATCACACCACTCAACGAGTTGAGCTGGCCGAGCGAGCGCATGACCACGTAGAGCGGGATCATGAGCGTGATCACCGGCACGAAGCGCGCGGCGATGTTGGCCTGCATCAGGAACAGCGTCCATCGGAAGCGCTGGCGGGCGATCGTGTAGGCCGACAGCGAACCGAACAGCAGGGTGAGGAACGTGACGGACAGCGAGACGATCACCGAGTTCGAGAAGGCCGCGTAGAAATGCTTGATGTTCTCCGGCAGGTACGTCGCCTGTTCGAAGATGCGGCCCTTCTGCGCGCCTCCACTCAAGATCAGGGCGAAATTGTCGAGCGTGTATTCCGGCGGCAGCACGCGGCGCGTGTCGGCCTGCAGCGACTTCTCCGACTGCAGCGCGCCGATCGTCGTCGCCACCACCGGCAGCAGGATGAACATGATCGCCAGCAGGTTGGCGAGGTGCAGCAGCAGGCGGGCGGAGCGCGTGGTGGCGAACATCAGCCCATCATCCTCACAGCGTTACCCGCTTGAACACGAAGCGCATGTAGACCCAGGCCATGACGCCGATCATCGCCGCCAGCACGTAGGACGAGGCCGCGCCCATGCCAAAGTTGTTCGGCGGCGCAAAGGTGATCTTGTAGCTGTACCAGGCTGCCACCCAGGTGGCGTCGCCGGGGCCGCCCTGGGTGATCGCCAGGATCTCCTCGAACACCGTGAAGGCGAAGGCAGTGCGCAGGATCAGGATGATGGCGATGATCTGGCGCAGCATGGGGAGCGTGATCTTGGTGAAGCGATGCCAGGCGTTGGCGCCGTCGATCGCGGCCTGCTCGTAGAGCTCGCGCGGGATGCCCTGCAACGCGGCATGCACCAGGATGATCGCGAACGGCAGCGTGCGCCAGATATAGGGCACGGCCACGGCATAGAGCGCGGTGTGGGGATTGCCCGACCAGTTCACCGGATCGTTGATCACGCCCAGGCTGAACAGCATGCGGTTCAAAAAGCCGAACTGGAAGCTGTAGAGGAAGGTCCAGATCAGCCCGTTGGCGATCGGTGGAATGGCGTAGGGCAGCAGGATGAGGAAGCGCGTGACGCGGGAGGTCCAGACGCTGGTCTGGTTGATCAGCAGCGCGATCGCCACGGCCAGCACGATCTCGCTGGTCGACGGTGACGACCGTGAAGAGTGCCGTGTTCTTGACGGCCGTCCAGAACAGCGGGTCCTCGAGCAGTCGGCTGTAGTTGTCCCAGCCGTTGAAGGCGAAGTTGCCGCTGCGGAGCTGCGCCAGGCCGACCTTGTGGAAAGAGAGATAGCCCGCGTAGACGACAGGGTAGGCCAGCACCAGACCGAGGCAGATCAGCGTCGGCACGTTCATGACGAAAGCGAACGTGCCGGCGGACATCTCGCGCCGGTAAACCAGGGCCTGCGGGCCCTCGTCAGGACGATGCTCTTGGGCCTCGACAGGTCAGGGCGTCAGACCTTGCGCTTGGCGTCAGCGATGCCCTTGATCAGGTTGTCGCAACAGACGTCGGCCGTGATCTGGCCGGTCAGGCACTTCTGGACCTCGATGTTGAGCTGGTCGGTCCACGGGAAATGCCACGGCTGATAGATCGACGAGCAGACCTCGCCGATATAGGCCGACTTGTCCCAGATCTTCAGAATCTCCGGCACGTCGCCCCACGGTGCCCAGCCGGTCTTGATGACGTCGCTGTTCATCACCGAAGTGTAGCCCGAGCCCAGCATCGCATCCTTGGCGAGGCTGATCGCCTGCGAGTACTGGCCGTCCTTGGTCTTGCCGCCGAGGTACTGCAGCAGCTTCCACGCCCATTCCTTGTTGCGCGTCGCCGTGGTGATGAAATAGACGTGCGCGTCGGCGATCGTCTTGCCGTCGCCCGGCGAGCCCAGCACCTTCACCTTGCCGGCAATCGGCGACTGCGCCGGATCGTTGCAGATGTTGAGGCCGTAATGATGGTTGGGCCGCGATAGAGGTTCTTGCCGGCGCCGAACGCCTTGGCACCCGAGGTGAACTGGACCTTGAGCGACTCCGGGTCGGCGATGTCGAGGCCCTTCTCGAAGGTGTTGGCCCACCACTTCAGCGTCTCGCGCGCGATCGAACCCGCGCCCAGCATGTGGTTGCCCTGCTTGTCGAAGAAGACGCCGCCCTTGTTCCAGGTCATCTGGTACCAGGTGCCGGGAAGCTGCTCGAGGCCGACGCCGGCGATCCACAGGATCGGATAGCGCGAGACGCCGTCCTTCTTGGCCTTCACGCAGTGCTCGATCAGTTCTTCGTAGCTCGACATCGGCTTGTCGATCTTCAGCTTTTCCAGCATGTCGCTGTAGTAGTTCCAGACCCAGGCCGTGGCGAAGTAGGGCAGTCCCATCAGCTTGCCGTTCACCATTGCCACCTGCTTGGTGAAGGGCGTGAAGTCGGCGGCGTATTCCTTGGCTCCCGGCATGTCGTCGAGCGGCTCGACGAGACCCTGACTCGACGAAGTTCGGAAACGAGAAGGGCGAGGACTGCGAGACGTCGATCTTCTCGCCGGCGGCATACATCGCGGCGAGCTTGGGCGGATGGTCGTTGAAGGAGGAGATCGTTGAGTTGACGGGCACGCCCCAGTCGGCCTCGAAGCGCTTGGCGATCTTTGTGTAGATGTCGCCATAGGTCCAGACGACGAAGTTGAGACGGTCGACCTTGGTCTTGGGCGGTGTGGCCCACGGCCCGTCAGCCTGGGCGAACGCATTGCTGGCGAGCGAGGCTGGCGCCCATGGCGCCCATGCCTGCCAGAACGCGACGGCGACTGATTTCCCACTTGGCGATGAGATCGTTTGTCATAAGCTCTCCCCCTCGGGCGCCGGTCTGCAAGAATTCGCGCCGGTATGGTAGAGCAGCCTATGTCTCTTTTATCGTTGAGAATGGCACGACTTGCCGTCGATCTTGCGCCCGCGGCGGGCGGATCGATCGCGCGATTTGCGATCGACGGCATCGATCTCCTGCGGCCCATGGCGGCCGCCGATTTGGCGTCCGGCAAGGGCACGCATGCCTCGGCCTATCCGCTCGTGCCGTTCTCGAACCGCATCGCGAACGGTCGGCTGGTGTTCGAGGGCGAGACCTATCAGTTGAAACCCAATTGGCCGGGGGTGAACCATCCCATGCACGGCGATGGCTGGGCCCATGCCTGGCAGATCGTGCGCTCCGACGCCCAGTCGGCGGAGATCGTCTACCAACATGAGCGCGCCGGCGCCGACGGCGGCTGGCCGTTTCGCTATCGGGCGCGGCAGAGCTATCGTCTCGAGTCCGATGGGCTGACGGTAACGATGGCGCTCGACAATCTCGAGGAGCGGCCGGTGCCGGCGGGCCTGGGCCTGCATCCCTTCTTCGTGCGCGATGCCGACAGCGAACTTCAGTGCCGCACCGAAGCGGTCTGGCGGACCGATGCCGAGGTGCTGCCGATCGCTCGCATCGTGGTGCCGCCGGCGTTCGACTTCAGCCGCTCGCGCAACGTGAACGAAGTCAGCCTCGACAACGGCTTCGACGGTTGGGACGGCCGCGCCACGATCCGCTGGCCGAGCCGGAAGCTGCGGCTCGAACTCGAAGCGTCCCCGACCTTCCGTCATGCCGTGATCTACGTGCCGCCCGGGCGGCCGTACTTCTGCGTCGAGCCGGTCAGTCACGCCAATGGCCGCGTCGGCCGCACGCACCTGGATGCCGGAGCGACATTGTCCGGTGAAATCGCCTTTCGCATCGAACAAGAAACATGAGGTAACGCCATGCCGTCTTTCGCTTCCTATCCCAGCCTCAAGGATAAATCGGTCTTCATCTCGGGCGGCGGTTCGGGCATCGGCGCCGCGATTGTCGAGCATTTTGCGGCGCAGGGCTCGAAGGTGGGTTTCGTCGATATCGACGAAGCGGCCTCGACGGCACTCGCCAAGAAAACCGGTGCTCTTTTCCTGAAATGCGACATTCGGGACGTAAAGGCCTATCAGGGCGCGATCGAACAGGTGGCGTCCAGGCACGGCGCGATCACGGCGCTGATCAACAATGCCGCGCGCGACGATCGCCATGCCATTGCCGACGTGACGCCCGAGTTCTGGGACGAGCGCATGGCAGTCAATCTGCGCCACGCCTACTTCGCCATCCAGTCTGTGGCACCCGGCATGAAGAAGGCGGGCGGCGGATCGATCGTCAACTTCAGCTCGGTGAGCTACCACACGATGACGCCCAACCTCTCAGTCTATCAGTCGGCCAAGGCCGCGGTGATCGGCATGACGCGCGGCCTCGCCCGCGATCTCGGGCCCGACAGGATCCGCCTGAACGCGATCACGCCGGGCTGGATCATGACCCAGCGCCAGATCGACCTGTGGCTGACGCCGGAGGCAGAGGCCGACCTGATGAGGGCGCAGGTGCTGAAGGAGAAGGTCTATCCCGCCGATATCGCGCGGATGGCGCTGTTCCTTGCCTCCGACGACAGTCGGCTGATCTCGGCGCAGAACTTCGTGGTCGACGGGGGACGCATGTGATGCGCGTCGTCATCGAAGGCAAGCCACACGATCCGTTCACGCCAGCCCAGGAGAAGGAGATCAACCTGTTCCGCGACCAGCCCGTGGTCGAGGGTGTCGTTCTGTCCGCCGATGAGGCCACGCGGCTCTACGTCCGCGGCGTAAAGAGGGTGTTCACAGTCATGACGGTGCTGGTTCTGCTATTGTCGATCGGGATCGCCCTGGTGGCGGAGCCCGCCGACCGCGCGATCGTCTTCGCGTGGGTGGGCATCTGTGTCGCCGCTTTGGCGTTGTTCTACTTCCTCTCCTTGCGGCGCCGCACGTCGAAATGGCGAGCCGATCTCAGACGACGTCGCACCAGCCTTCCCGCCGAGGGCAGCGTTGTCAGAGTGGACCCGGCAAATCTTGCGGTGAGCGGGAATTCTGTCGCCTGGTCCGCGCTGACCATCGACACTGTCGAATTCCGCCGCATCAGCAGCAAGTACCGTACTCTCTACATGTTCGAGCATCTCTTGATCGGAAGTCCTGCGGGCCCGATTGCGCTCGATGTCGCCATGATCGGGAACGGCCACTTCATCGTCGGCACCGCGTGGCGCCGTCTACGCGCCGCGCATCCCGATTGAGGGGAAGACAATGAGCGCACCGATCTTTTTCATGGCGCCCGGCGCGCCGACACCGGTGGCGCCGTTCAGCCATGCGGTCGAGGTCGATGGCTGGATCTTCGTCACCGGCCAGATGCCGACCTATCCCGACGATGATTCGCGGCCGCTGGCACCCGACATCGAAGGCCAGACCGTGAGGGTGATGGAGAATCTCAAGATCGTGCTGGCCGGTGTGAAGCTCGGCCTCGAGCACGTGATCTGCGCGCGGGTCTACATCACCGACTTCGAGACGAACTATCCGAAGATGAACGAGATCTATGCCGGCTACTTCCCGACGGATCGCCGGCCGGCGCGCACCTGCATCGGTGTCACCGGCCTGGCGCGCGGTGCGATGGTCGAGATCGACCTGCTGGCCAAGCGCTCAGGATGACAACTGTTCGATCCAGTCGCCCAGAAGCGCCGCCAGCTCATGCGGCTTCTCGAGCGGGGCCATGTGGCCGCAGTCCTCGAGCACCTCGAAGCGGGCGTTAGGCAGGTTCCTGGCCATGCGCTCGCTCTCGTCCATCTTGCGCAGACGATCCTGGCGGCAGGCGATCACGAGGGCCGGACAGGCGATGCGCTTCAGATCTTCGTAGCCGTCCTTGCGGATCAGCGCGGACTGGCGCTTGCGCACCTCGGGTCCGAGCCGGCGTTGCATGCCGCGCAGCCGGTCGAGCAGGACGGGGTCGCGGTCGCGATCAGGATGGAGGCCGAGCGCGTTGCCGTTGGCCTTCGGCCGGTTGCCCGGCAGGAAGCCCTGCTGGCGGCGCTCGCGTTCCTCCATCGTGTATTCGCGCGCCGAGGTGGCGACAAAGGCTACGCCCTGGACGCGCTCCGGTGCCATCAGGGTGAGCACGCGGGCGACGAAGCCCCCCATCGAGAAGCCCACCAGCACGAAGCGTTCGGGTGCCTCGCCGAGCACACGCCGCGCCATGCCTTCCAGCGTGTCGTCGGCATAGACGTTGCCATAGTGCAGATGGCCGATCTTGCCGAGATCGGGCACCATATCGGTCCAGAGGTCGGCGTCGCACATGAAACCCGGCAGCAGAACGAGCGTACGCATCGCCGGCAAGGGAGCCCAAATCATGGAAATGCGCAAGGAAGTCGACAGCATGGGCGAAATCGCCGTGCCCGCCGACAAATTGTGGGGCGCGCAGACCCAGCGCTCGATCGAGCATTTCAGCATCGGCAAGGACCTGATGCCGCGCGAGATGATCGGCGCCTATGCGGTGCTGAAGAAGGCCTGCGCCAACGTCAACTTGGCAAGCGGCCGGCTGGCGCGCGACGTGCACGGGCTGATCGTGCAGGCCTGCGACGAGATCCTGGCCGGCCAGCATCGCGACATGTTCCCGCTGCATGTCTGGATGACCGGCAGCGGCACCCAGTTCAACATGAACGTGAACGAGGTGATCTCTAACCGCGCCAGCCAGATCGCGGGCCAGCCGCTTGGCTCCAAGAAGCCGGTGCATCCCAACGATCACGTCAACATGTCGCAATCGTCGAACGACAATTTTCCCGCGGCCATGTACATCGCCGCCGCCGTCGAGACGACGAAGCAGCTCATCCCCTCGGTCACGGCGCTGCGCCGTGCGATCGACACCAAGGCTCAGGCGTGGATGGACATCGTGAAGATCGGCCGCACCCATCTGCAGGATGCGACGCCGATCACCCTCGGCCAGGAATGGTCGGGCTATGTCGGCCTGCTCGACGACAATCTCCTGCGCCTCGACGATGCGCTGAAGAGCGTCTATCGCCAGGCGCTGGGCGGTACGGCGGTGGGCACCGGCATCAACGCCGAGCCGGGCTTCGCCGAGGCGGCGGCGGCGGAAATTGCCCGGTTGACCGGACTGCCATTCGTGTCGGCCCCCAACAAGTTCACTGTGATGGGCTCGCATGACGCGCTGGTGCAGCTCTCGGGCACGCTGCGCACGCTCGCGGGGTCGCTCTACAAGATCGCCAACGACATTCGCCTGCTGGCCTGCGGACCGCGCGCCGGTCTGGCCGAGCTGATCCTGCCCGAGAACGAGCCGGGCTCTTCGATCATGCCGGGCAAGGTCAATCCGACCCAGGCCGAGGCGCTGACCATGCTGGCGGTGCAGGTGATGGCCAACGACGTCGCGGTGGGCTTCGGCGGCGCCGGCGGCTTCCTCGAGATGAACGTCTACAAGCCGCTGATGATCCACAATGTGCTGGGCTCGGTCGTGCTGCTCGCCGACGGCTGCACCAATTTCCGCAAGTATCTGATCGAGGGCGCCGAACCCAATCGCCGGAAGATCGCCGAATACCTCGAGCGTTCGCTGATGCTGGTGACGGCACTGACGCCCGTCATCGGCTACGACAAGGCCTCGCAGATCGCCCATCACGCCATGGAGCACGATCTCACCTTGAAGGCGGCGGCGCTGCAGCTCGGCTTCGTGAGCGAACCCGAATTCGACAGGGTCGTCGATCCGAAGCTGATGGTCCGGCCGTATGTCGCAAGCGAGAAGTAGCTAACGGACGCTCTTTCCGAGGCGCGCCAGCATTATCATGGCGACCAGCGAGATCGTGGCCGCCGCGAAGGTGACCCAGAGCGCAGCCGCAGTGCCGAACTGGCTCAGCAACGCCGCCATCGCCGGCGGCGAGGTCGCCGACACGATGCCCTGCGGCAGTGCCAACCGGCCCATATAGGCGCCGAACTGGGCCCGTCCGAACAGGGCGAGCGGCAAGGTGGCGCGCTGCACCGCCTTCAGCCCGTTGGACATGCCGTAGGCCATCATGAAGACCAGCGCCACGGCGAAGCCGTCGCCGGCGGTCAACGCGAGGCCGATCCCGACCGGCAGCATGGCCGAGCCGAGCACCGCCGAGCGCATGATCGAGTAGCGATGGCCGAAAATCATCTCGAAGATGCGGATGCCGACCTGCGCCGGTCCGATCAGCGAGGCGAGCAGCAGCGCGGAGGCCGGCGGGTGTCCCAGGGCACGCAGAATCTCGATCATGTGGACCTGCATGCCGGTGAAGACGAAGGCGCCGAAGGAGAGGCTGATCGACAGCAGCAGGTAGGCTCGCGAGAGCTCGGACGGCGCAATACCGCTTGTCGCGGCGGCCGCGCCGGCGGGGCTGGGGGGATGAACGGGCGGCCATCGCGGCAGCACCAGGAAATGCACCGGCGCGCAGGCCAGCAGATGGATGGCAGCGAAGATCAGCAGCGTCTGGCGCCAGCCGAACGCCGCGTCGAGCAAGCCGGTGGTCGGCCAGAAGACCGACGACGCAAAGCCGCCGATGATGGTCAGCATGGCGATCGCCTGCCGCGCGCCGGGTCCCGCGACCTGCACCATGGCGATGCTCGACGGAATGCTGAGAGCAAGGCTGGAGGCGACGCCGAGCAGGGCCCAGCAGGCGAGATAGCTGACGGGCCCCTGGCTCATCGAGAGACCGGCCAGCGCCAGCGCATAGACCAGCGATCCCACCGTCATCATCCAGCGCGCGCCGGTACGATCGACGATCCTGCCGATGCGCGGCGCGCAGAGGGCACCGATCCCGAACATCACGGTAATGCCGGCAAACACCAGTTCGCTCGAGATCGAGAGGGCGTCCTGGATGCTGCGTCCCAGGACGGAGGGCATCAGGTAGGTCGTGCCCCAGCCGACGATCTGGGTGAAGCCGAGGCCGAGGGTGACGCGAGCCTTCGGCGAGACGATCACGCCGCTTTGGCCTGCTCGGGATAGAGGGACAGAAGACCGGCTTCGCTGGCGGGGCAAACGCCGCGCTCGGTGACCAGCGCCGTCACCAGCCGGGCAGGCGTGACGTCGAACGCGGGATTGGCGGCCGGGCTGCCTTCGGGAAGGATTTCGACGGTGACGACCTCGCCTGTCGCGGTGCGGCCGGCCATGCGCGAGACCTCGAGTGGGCTGCGTTCCTCGATCGGGATCTCGCGATGTCCGTCCTCGATCGTCCAGTCGATCGTCGGATACGGCAGACCGACATAGAACGGCACACCGTTGTCGTGTGCTGCCAGCGCCTTCAGATAGGTGCCGATCTTGTTGCAGACGTCGCCGCGCCTGGTCGTGCGGTCGGTGCCGACGATGCAGAAGTCGACCTTGCCGTGCTGCATCAGGTGGCCGCCGGCATTGTCGGCGATCACGGTGTGCGGCACGCCGTGCCTGGAAAGCTCCCAGGCGGTGAGGCTGGCACCTTGATTACGGGGCCGCGTTTCGTCGACCCAGACATGGATCGGAATGCCGGCATTATGCGCCTGGTAGATCGGCGCCAGCGCCGTGCCCCAGTCGACGGTCGCCAGCCAGCCCGCATTGCAATGGGTCAGCGCGTTGATGCGCGCGCCGCCGCGCGGCTTCAGCATTTTGATCAGGCCCAGACCGTTCTCGCCGATGCGGCGGCAGATGTCGGCATCCTCGTCGCAGATCTCGGCCGCGCGCTTGTAGGCCATGTCGCGGCGCTTGCCCGGTGCGAGAGGGGAGAGCAACGCCCGCAAATCGTCGAGCGCCCAGCGGAGGTTCACGGCCGTGGGGCGCGAGGCCATCAGCAAGTCATAGGCGCGCTTCAGCCCGGCATCCGAGGGATCGGCGGCCATCGCCAGCGCCAGGCCGTAGGCGGCGGCCGCGCCGATCAGCGGCGCGCCGCGCACGATCATGGTGCGGATCGCCTTTTCGGCGTCCTCCATCGTCCGGAAGTCCCGGATGACGAATTCATGCGGCAACAGGGTCTGGTCGATCGCCTGCACAGTGGTACCGTCGGCGCCGAGCCAGATGGTGCGGTAGGGTTTTCCGTCGACTTTCACGCCGTCATTTTAGACGGCGCGTGCGACCGCGTCGATGATCGCGGCCGCATCCAGTTTGTAGGCGTGGTAGAGGTCGTCGATATCGCCCGATTGGCCGAAGTTCTCGATGCCGAGTGGCACGACCCGCTGGCCGCGCACCGATCCCATCCACGACAGGGCGAGCGGATGGCCGTCCATCACGCTGACGATGCGCGCATCGCGCGACAACGGCGCCAGCAGCTGCTCGACCGGGCTCGGACTGCGGTCGACCGTGCCGGCGGTACGGCCGCGATTGCGCTGGGCCGCCAGCCAGTCGGCATGCAGGCGGTCGGGCGAGGTCAACACCAGCAGGCCGGCCCCGGCAAAGTCCTTCACGACGCTCTCGTGGGCGGCGATCGCCTCGGGCGTGACCGCGCCCATGCAGACGATGGCAACGTCGGCGCCCAACTCGGGGGCGGCATACCAGTAGCCGCCCGACACGATGTCGGCCTTCTGTTCGGCCGATAGCGTACGCTGGGGTTGCGCCAGACTGCGCGTCGAGAGGCGGAGATAGATCGAGGAACCCTTCGGCTGCTGCATGTGGTCGAGACCGAAGCGCATCAGCACGGCAAGCTCGTCGACGTACGCCGGCTCATAGGACAGCAGGCCGGGCTGGCCGATGCCGATCAGCGGCGTATGGATGCTCTGGTGCGCACCGCCTTCGGGGGCCAGCGTTACGCCCGACGGCGTCGCCACAATCATGAAGCGCGCGTCCTGGTAGCAGGCGTAGTTCAACGCATCGAGGCCGCGGGCGATGAAGGGATCGTACAGCGTGCCGATCGGCAGCAGGCGCGTGCCGAAGATCTCGTGGCTGAGGCCGAGTGCGGCCAGCTGGATGAACAGGTTGTTCTCCGCGATGCCGAGTTCGATATGCTGGCCGCGCGGTGTCTTGCGCCAGAGCTGCGCCGATACGACCTTCAGTTCCCGGAAGACGTCCTCGGCTTCGGTGTGGCCGAACAAGCCGCGCCGGTTGATCCACGCGCCGAGATTGGTCGAGACCGATACATCGGGCGACGTCGTGACGATGCGCCTGGCGAGCTCGCTGTCTTCGCCCGCAATGGCATTCAGGATCTTGCCGAAGCCCGCCTGCGTGCTCAACTCCTTGTCGCTGGGCTTGGGCAGCGCCGGCGGTATCGCGATCGCGGGCGCCTCGGTGCGGCGGCGGCCCTGCGCATTGAACGGCGCCTGGTCGACAAAGCCCTGCAACTCGGCGGGGGTGGCTTTCAGGCCCGCGTACTTGTCCCACTCGGCGCCTTCGTCGATCGCCATGCCCTTCTTGAAGCTCGCCATCTGATCAAGCGTCATCAGGCCCGAGTGATTGTCCTTGTGGCCGGCGAAGGGCAGGCCCTGTCCCTTGATCGTGTAGGCGATGAAGCAGGTTGGCGTGTCGTCGTCGATGCCCTCGAACGCGTCGAGCACGGCCTGCATGTCGTTGCCGGCCAGATTGGTCATCAGCGCGTGCAGCGAGGCATCGTCGTGCTGTTCGAGGATGCGGCGGATGCCGGGGTACTGGTTGAGGTCGCGGTGCAGCGCCTCGCGCCAGCCTGCACCGCCCTTGAAAACGAGCGCCGAGTAGAGCGAGTTGGGGCAGGCGTCGATCCAGTCGCGCAGATGGTCGCCGTCGGGCTGCGCGAACGCCGTCTCGAGCAGCTTGCCGTACTTCAGGGTGACCACTCGCCAACCGACCAGCTCGAACATCTCGCCGATGCGGCCGAACAGCCGGTCGTTGACCACGCCGTCGAGGCTCTGGCGATTGTAGTCGATCACCCACCAGAGATTACGGACGTCATGCTTCCAGCCTTCGAGCAGCGCCTCGAAGATGTTGCCCTCGTCGAGTTCGGCGTCGCCGACCAGCGCGACCATGCGGCCGGTCTTCAGGTCGGAAGGCGCGAGCTGCTTCAGGCGCACATAGTCCTGCACGATCGACGAGAAGAGCGTCATCGCCACGCCCAGCCCGACCGAGCCGGTCGAGAAATCGACGTCGTCGATATCCTTGGTGCGCGAGGGATAGGACTGCGCACCGCCCAGCGCCCGGAAGCGCTCGAGTTTCTCGCGGGTCTGGTGGCCGAACAGGTATTGGATGGCGTGGAACACCGGCGAGGCGTGCGGCTTCACCGCCACGCGATCCTCGGGCCGCAGCACCGAGAAGTAGAGCGCGGTCATCACCGTCGCCAGCGAGGCACAGGAGGCCTGGTGACCGCCGACCTTCAGCCCGTCGCGATTGGGGCGCAGGTGGTTGGCATGATGGATCGTCCAGGCCGAGAGCCACAGGACCTTGCGCTCCAGCTCGCGGAGCAGCTTCAGGCGCTGGATGGGGGCAAGCGTGGTCATCGGCATGGGATACGCCCTGTTTGGGGGAAAATCCTTGCGTTCGGACCGGTTTGGCGGCTGTATAGGGTAGGATTGTCCTAATTAATGGGGATTTCGGGAATGATCTCCCTCGACGCGATCGACCGCCGCATCCTCGAGCGCCTTCAGCAGGACGGCCGTCTCTCCAATGCCGATTTGGCCGAGAAGGTCGGCCTTTCCTCTTCTCCGTGCTGGCGCCGGGTGAAAGCGCTGGAGGAGGCGAAGGTCATAACCGGCTATGCGGCGATGCTCGACGCCAAGTCGGTCGGCTTGTCGGTCAACGTATTCATGAGCGTATCGCTGTCGACGCAGAACGAGAAATCGCTCAAGGACTTCGAGCGCGCCGCCGCCGAGCGGCCCGAGGTCATGGAATGCTATCTGATGACCGGCGACAGCGACTACCTGCTGCGCGTCGTCGTGCCGGACCTCGAGGCCTACGAGCGCTTCGTCATGGACTTCACCAAGATCGCCGGCATCGCCCAGATCCGCAGTTCATTCGCTCTGAGGCCAGTCAAGCAGGGCACGGCATTGCCGTTGGCTACCGCGGCCCGCTAGGCTGGGGAGGGACGGGAGGAAACAGCAATGCCGACACCGGTCGTCTTAGATCCAGACGTCGGCCGTCAGTTCGTGAAGTATGCCCGCCTCGTCGCGGGCCGCGGCTACGTCCACAATACGCTCGGGAACATCGTGATGCGCGTCCCGCATCCGGACTTCCCGCACGGGCTGGCCTACACCAAGCACGCCGAGATCTCGCTCGAGGAGATGGAGGCCGGGAACATCGTGATCACCGACGTGCCCACCAGCCGCATCGTGTGCGGCGAACGCATGACGTCGGTCGGCCACAATCTCAGCCGCGAGATCCTGCGCCTGCGGCCCGATGTCGGCGCCACCCTGCATGTGCACGACGATGCCGCGATCGCCCTCTATGGCTCCGGCGCGCCGCATGAGTTCAAGGTGCTGTCTCTCGATCCGCCCTTCGTGCTGGGCAAGCCGGTGCATTTCGTGCCGGCCCATGTCGACGTCGAGGCCGACGTCAGCTCCGTCGCGTCGTTCGTGCAGGACACCAATTCGATCGTGCTGGTCGGCCACGGCATCACGACGTTCGGCCGCAACATCTCCGAGGCCTATCACCGCATGAACACGCTGACGGCGGAGATCCGGCGGTGCATGCAGGCCGAGCAGCAGGCCGCGCTTCGGGGCACCACGGTCGCCTACCGTGCGCGCCAGGAAATCGAGGCGATGTACCGCTTCGCCGAACGCATCATCTATCCGACGCGTGCCGACCATGTGATGCATGAAGAGGCAGTCGAGTGACGAATGTCCCCGTCACACGGCCGACTAGGGCGGCACAGCCGACCAGGGCGCCGATCGGCACCTTCGTGCTCCTCGCCGTCGCGGCCTTCCTTTATCTCGGCATGCTCGGCAGTCTTTCGGGACTGAACGAGACCGACGCCATGGGACGCGGCATGGCGCTGGGGTTCGGGGCGATCTTCGGCGTGGCGCTGTGGCTCGTGCTGGCGGTGCTGCTGCTGGTTGCGGCGATCAACGGCGCGATGCCTGCCATCGGCAAGATCGGCGCGGCGCTCGCGCTGCCGCTGTCCGCGATCGCGGCGTCCGTGGCGATCGGCCTCTATGGCGACGGCGCTGTCTGGGCCTTCGCCGTGCCGCTGCTGTTGCCGCCACTGATCATGGCCTATGCGCTGTGGGCGCGGCTGCCGGCGCTACAGACGCGCCTGCCGCCGTTGCCGACGACGGCGATCTTGGGGGGCCTGGTAATGACTCTCACGCTGCTATCGTTTCTGGTGTCGCTCGCGACCTCAACGCCCAATCCGCGGCAGCAGGCCCTCGAACAGGCACGCGAGGAGAAGCTGCGGCAGGAGGAGCAGATCGCGTTGCAGCGCGAGGCCGAGGTGTTCGCCAGGCTTGGGCCTGATTCGTCGTTGCGCGATTACCTGCAGTACCTGCCGGGCGGCGATTCGCGATCGCACGAAGCACTGGCCGGCGCCCGCCTGGTCAAGAGCCGGCAGAACGACGCCATCGAGCTGTTGAAGGCCGGGCGGCTGGCAGCGCTGACCGATCTGTTCCGCCTCGACCTTCGGGCGACGCCCGATCTCTGCAAGGCCTACGACGATGCCCTGGCCTCGGCGGCCAGCCAGGTCACCAAGGCGCGCTCGGATTATCTCAGCGTGGCGATCGATCTCGAGCAGCAGCTGCCCAATATCAACTGGCTGGCCGAGGGCGGTTGCAACCTCAACGACTCACTCGGCATCCTGGCCGACCATGTGCGCGCCGTCGCCAATTCACAGCGCATGGAAAAATTCGCCGCGACACTTGAAGGGTATCGCCATTAGATCGGCGCTGTTTCATGATTTCAAATGTCGCCGGTCGCGCTAATCTCCGCGCATGACCAATCCTCAGGCCACCCCAAAAATCTCCTACGACCACGGTGTCTCGGACAAGAAGCTGATCGGCGAGACGATCGGCATGTTCTTCGATCGCCAGGTCGAGAAATACCGCGACCGCGAGGCGCTGGTCGTGCGTCACCAGAACGTGCGCTGGAGCTGGGGCGAGCTCGCCCGTCGCGCCGACGACCTGGCGGCGGGGCTTATGAGCCTGGGCCTGGAGCGCGGCGACCGGGTCGGTATCTGGTCGCCCAACACCTCCGAATGGACGCTGGCGCAGTTCGCCACGGCGAAAGCGGGACTGGTGCTGGTCAACGTCAATCCCGCCTATCGGCGCGCCGAGCTCGAGTACGCGATGAACAAGGTCGAGTGCAAGGCGCTGATCCTGGCGCCCGCGCTCAAGACCTCGAATTATCTCGAGATCGTCGAGGATCTCGTGAAGGCGAAGAAGCTGCCGCATCTGAAGCATGTGATCCGCCTCGGGGTCGACAAGACGCCTGGCATGCTGAACTTCGACGACGTGGCCAAGGCCGGCGGCAACGCGGAGAAGGTGAAGCTCGCGGAACTGGGACCGAAGCTGCAGTTCGACGATGCGATCAACATCCAGTTCACCTCGGGCACGACCGGACATCCCAAAGGTGCGACGCTCAGCCACCACAATATCCTGAACAACGGCTACTTCGTGGCTGAGGGCCTGAAGCTCACGGAGAGGGACCGGCTGTGCATTCCCGTGCCGCTCTATCACTGCTTCGGCATGGTGATGGGCAACCTCGGTTGCCTGACGCACGGCTCGACCATGGTCTATCCGTCCGACGCCTTCGATCCTCTGGCGACCTTGCAGGCCGTGTCGGAGGAGCGCTGCACGGCGCTCTTCGGCGTGCCCACCATGTTCATCGCCCAGCTCGACCATCCGCAGTTCGACACATTCGACCTCAAGAGCCTGCGTACCGGCATCATGGCGGGCTCGCCCTGTCCGATCGAAGTGATGAAGCGCGTGCAGAGCAAGATGAACATGCACGAGGTCACCATCGCCTACGGCATGACCGAGACCTCGCCCGTGTCGACGCAATGCGCGACCGATGATCCGGTCGAACGCCGCGTCTCGACCGTCGGTCAGGTGCTGCCGCACATCGAGATCAAGATCATCGACACCGAAGGCAAGGCCGTGCCGCGCGGCGAGACCGGCGAATTCTGCACGCGCGGATATTCGGTGATGAAGGGCTACTGGAACGACGCGGAGAAGACGAAAGAGGCCGTGGACGAGGGAGGCTGGATGCACACCGGCGATCTGGCGACCATGGACGAGCAGGGCTACGTCAACATCGTGGGCCGGTTGAAGGACATGGTGATCCGCGGCGGCGAGAACGTCTATCCGCGCGAGATCGAGGAATTCCTCTACAGCCACCCCAAGATCCAGGACGTGCAGGTGATCGGCGTGCCCGATCCAAGGTATGGCGAGGAGATCTGCGCCTGGATCAAGCTGCGCGAGGGGCAGAGCGCCACGACCGACGAGATCAGCGACTTCTGCAAGGGCCAGATCGCCCACTACAAGATTCCGCGCTATGTCGAGTTCGTGGCAGAGTTCCCGATGACCATCACCGGCAAGATCCAGAAATTCGTGATGCGCGAGCAGACCATCGGCAAGCTGGGACTGAAGGCACAGAAGACGGCGTGATGCGCCGAAGGGGGAACCGATGCGGCGGCTGATCACGTTTCTTGCGCTGGGCGGATTATCCTTGCCGGTTGTCGCCGCCGCGCAGGGGCCGGCCATCGATTTCGCGACCACCGGCTATCGCGGACTCACGCCCGACGACATGAAGTCCTACTGTTTCTGGAACGGCCAGCTTTTCTCGCTCGGTGCCTCGTTCTGCACCCGTCCCAGCGCCGTCACGATCTGCACCGAGAATCGTGGTGGCCGCCCGCTCTGGGTGAACAAGGAAAACGAGAAGGCCTGCGAGCGAGCGCCGACCACGCCTCCGCAATAGCCGTCGAGGGCCGATCTAGCTGTGCAGCGGTCCGCCGGTTCCGAGGCCAACTCTCTGGGCCTCGGTGTCGTAGATCGTCGTCACCGCGACATTGGCGATGTTCACGTCGGGGCCGAACTCTGCGAACAGGATCTTCTTCATCTCCTCGATATCGCAGCTTCTCACGCCCGAGATCCACGGACCGGGCAGCTCGATCATGACCTTGTCGGCGGGAATGCCGCGTTTGATCACGGCGAGGCTGTCCTTGCGCACGCGGCCGTCTTCGACCAGCTCGGCGGCTTCGACGAGGACGAGTTTGGAGCCAGCCTCCAGACATATCTCGGCCTGTGTGATCAGGAGGCCGGGATTGCTGAGCGTTTCCTTCGAACCCACCTCGCCGAACACGTCGAGGCCGCTCCTGATCGCGGCCTTGATCTGGTCGCGACGCTGGGTGTCCGTGAGCGGCACGGTATTGTCGGATATCTCGATGGTGCGGAATCCGAGTGCGCGCGACTCGGCATAGAATTTCGGCAGAGCCGCCTCGCCCATGGTGGCGAAGACATATTCGTGGAACTGCCCGCCCAGGAACGGCTGGATGCCGAAACCTTCGTACAGCGCGAGCTTCTCCACCAGCTTGTCGCGCGGATAGAGACGCGCGGTGCCGGTCTTGATCTTCATCAGGTCGATGTAGGGCGCGGCGAGCTCGAGAACGCCGCGCATGTAGGGCAGCGGCAGGCCGTCGTCGATCACCATGGTGAGGCCGGTGGTGCGCGGCTTCGACAGGCTGCGGCGCGGCTCGATCGGCACGAACTCGAACGGAAGGGCGTTGGACATCGTCGGGTTCCTATTCCGGCTGAAGGCCTGTGTAGGCGAACATCTTGGCGAAGCGGTCGCGGTCGGCGGCGAGGAAGGCCGTGAACTCGGCGGTGCTGTTGCCCACCGGATCAACTCCGAGCTCCTGCAGCTGGGCGCGCACCTCTGGTTTTTGGAGCACGGAAGCGAAGGCGGCCTGCAGCTTCTGCACGATCTCGGCCGGCGTGCCCTTGGGCACCATCACGCCTTCCCAATGCCAGGCTTCGAAGCCCGTCATGCCGGGCTGCTCGGCGACAGTCGGGACGTCCTTCGCCCACATCACCCGCTCGTGCGAGGTGACGGCGATGGCGATCAGCTTGCCACTCCTGATGAAGGGCAGGACCGGCGCCATGCCGACGATGGCGAGCGGCGTGTGGCCGGCGACGACGTCGTTGGTCGCGGGACCTGCGCCCTTGTAGGGCACGTGCACGAATTTGGCGCCGGTGAGCTGCGACAGCCACGCGCCCGCCAAATGCTGCGAACTCCCTTCGCCCGGCGTGCCGTAGGCGAGGCCATCCTTCTCGCTCCTGGCCTTGGCGATCAGCTCGGCGAAGCTGTGCACGCCGAGCGACGGGTTGGCCACGATCGCGATCGGCGTCGTGCCCGCGAGCGTCACCGGCTCGAGGTCCTTGAACGGATCGTAGCGCATCGTCTTGTAGACGGTGGGCGCGATCACGATCTCGGCCGGCGAGGCGAACAGGATGGTCGTGCCGTCGGGCCTGGCGCGGACGACAGTGTCGGCGCCCACCATGCCGTTGGCGCCGGGTTTGTTCTCGACGATCACCGTCTGGCCCAGGGCCTCCGACAGCGGACCGCTGAGGATGCGCGCCATGCTGTCGTGGCCGCCGCCCGGTGCGAAGGGCACGATGAGCGAGATGTTCTTCGACGCGTTCGATTGTGCAGCGACATTGGATGCCGAGACCGACAGGGACGACACCAGGATCGCGAGCAGTTTCATCCAGCGCATGGAAATCTCCCTCAGGCCGCGACGGCCCGTACCATGGCGGCTGTGGGCACGTCGCCCCTGGCCGAGAACGTGAACTCGTAAGCCGACGGATCGACCGTGAAGCGATTGTGTTCGCGCACCTGACCTTGCGCGTCGAAGCGCGTGCGGGCCAGAACCAGCACGGCACTGCGCGCGCCGAGATTCAGGCGCCGCGCAACGGTGACGCCTGCGAGCTCCGCGCCTATGGCATTTGTGGACGAGGCGATCGGCTGGCGCAGCAGTAAGCTGTGCACGGCCGCCGTCGACATGTTCTCGATATCGACGGGCGACAGATGCGCGGCGTCGGGCGTCAGCCAACTCTCCGAAAACACCACCGGACGGCCGGCGGATAGAGACAGACGCTCGAGCTTCATCGCCGAACGGCCGGAGGCGAGCTTGAACAAGGTCGCGATTTTCGCAGGCGGCACGGCGGGAGCAAAGGCGAGCAGCCGCACCTCTGCCTTCGGCGCCTTTGCGAGCACAATGTCGAAGAAGGGCTGGTCCGAGAGGATGTCGTGCTGCACGACGGGCGAGGTGACGAAGCTGCCCTTGCCGTGGGCGCGCGTGACGAAGCCGCGGGATACGAGGTCGTCGATGGCGAGGCGCACCGTCACGCGGCTCACGCCAAGGCGCTCGACCAGCGTCGCCTCCGACGGCAGGCGATCGCCAGCGCCCAGTCGTCCCGCGCCGATCAGATGTTCCAGCCACTGCGCGATCTGGGCCTGCATCGACACCGAACTGTTCCGTTCGGGTCTGATCCACGGCAGCGACCTGGATGGGCGTGTCCCCACGACTTCTCCTTGCCCTCGATAAGACGTCATAATACAAGTTATCGACCTGCGGACGACTCCTATTTCGGAAAAGCGATCACATGCCGCATTCGACCTATCTGCCCGAACGCATGGGCACGGCCACCCTGTCGCCCGTCGATCCGGTCGAGGCCGGCAGCTTCCAGTCGTTCACTCTGGTCTACACGGCGGGCTACTTCGGCATCGACGACACCGGTTCGATCAAGATCGTGCAGCGCTTCGCGGGCGACATGGGCCGCCCGCAGTTCACCGATCCCAAGGCCGCCAACTACACCACCGTCGAGGCCTCGAACGGCGCGCTGCTCGAGGTGCGCTACGAGCCCAAGATGAACATCCGGCCGTGGGACAAGACATTGTTCATTCGTGTCGTTCGCGGCTTTTTGAACGAGGGCGACACGCTCACCGTGCGCTTCGGAGATCCGCGCCAGGGCTCGCCCGGCATGCGCATGCAGACCTTCGTCGAGTTCGACCTTCGAGTTCCGCGTGCTGGCCGATCCCTTCGCCACCTACAACTACGTTGAACTGCCGAGCCAGCCGCACTTTCCTGTGGTGGCGGGTCTCGCGGTGCTGTGGAAGGCGTTGCTGCCGACGGCGCGTGCCTGCGGCGAGACGTTTCGCCTGGGCTTCAAGGGCGAGGACAAATGGGGAAATCCCAGCGACCAGGTCGAGGGCACCTTCACGCTCAAGGCGAACATGCCGGTCGCCTGCCTGCCCGCGACCTTCACGATGAAGCGCGGGGAACATGCGAAGTCGATCGAGGGCCTGTCGGCCGCGATGCCGGGCGACCTGCTGATCGACGTGATCGACGCCGGGGGCAAAGTGCTCTGCCGCAGCAACCCACTGCGGATCACGCAGGGTGCGGCGCTGAAATCCTACTGGTGCGACCTGCACGGCCAATCGGAGGAGACGATCGGCACCAACTCGGCGCGCGAGCTGATCGAGTTCGCGCGCGATCGCGCCTTCCTCGACGGCATGAGCCACCAGGGCAACGACTTCCAGATCACGACGCCGTTCTGGGAAAAGCTGAACCGGCTGACCGCCGAGTACAACAAGGACGGCAGCTTCATCATCTTCCCGGGCTATGAATGGTCGGGCAACACGGGGTTGGGCGGCGACCGCAACGTGATGTTCATGCACGAGGGCCGGCAGATCCATCGCTCCAGCCACGCGCTGGTCGACGACACGGCCGACGTGTGGAGCGACTCCAACAGTGCCGAGGGTCTGTTCAAGGCGCTGAAGGACGAGGATTGCGTCGTGTTCGCCCATATCGGCGGCCGCTACGCCGACATCAAGATGGCACACGACGCGCGGATCGAACGCGCGGTCGAGGTCCATTCCGACTGGGGCACGTTCGAGTGGCTGGTCCAGGACGCGCTGGAGCAAGGCTATCGCGTCGGTATCCTGGCCAATTCCGACGGCCACAAGGGACGTCACGGCGCGAGCCATCCCGGCGCCTCGATGTTCGGCGCCTACGGCGGCCTCTCCTGCCTGCTTGCATCGGAGCTGACGCGCGCGGGCCTGTTCGACGCGCTGCGCAAGCGCCATCACTACGCCACCACCGGCTGCCGCATGGTGCTCGACACGCGCGCGGCCTTCGTGCACGACGCCCGGCTCTACAGCAGCGATCCCAACGTCGGGCCGGCAACTCACGCGCCCGCGCGCACCGCGATGATGGGCGATATCCTCCAGTCTTCGGACAAGGATGTGGAGTTCACGATCGAGGCGGATGCTTCCGCGCCGATCGAGCGGCTGGAGATCCGCGACGGCCTCGACGTGCTCGAGACCTGGCGGCCGTACGATGATGCAGCGCTCGGTCGCCGCATCCGCGTGATCTGGGAAGGCTCGGAATATCGCGGTCGCGGCCGGCAGACGATCTGGGACGGCGGGGCCACGCTCGACGGCAACAGCTTCGAGAAGATCACGCCGATCAACATGTGGAACCTCGACAAGAAGATCGAGCAGACCGGCCCGGGCACGCTGGCGTGGACCGCGCTCACCACCGGCGGCTTCGGCGGTTTCGACGCCGTGCTGGCCGATCCGCAGAAGGGTCGCCTGAAAATCGAGACAGCCCTGGTGAAATGCGATATCGCCATCGCCGACATCGGGCGCGAGGACCTCGTCTTCGAGGCCGGCGGCATCCAGCGCCGCATCCGCATTTTCCGGCTGCCGGACGAGAACCCTCATCGCACCGTCAAGCTGTCGCGCCGCATCGCCCTGAAGCGCGCCGGCGACAGCGCTCTCTACGTCTGCCTCACGCAGGAGGACGGCCACCTCGTCTGGTCGAGCCCGATCTACGTCTTTCACTGACGGTGCGGGTGGCGACTTCATTGGTCGCAGATTGGTCACTGCGGGGGACTCGACGCGGCACCAACGAGTGCCGACATTTTTGCCCATGTTGGCGAAGGGCGACGACCAATTCACGCAATCGCTTGACGGCCTGTCGCGCGCTCTGGGCGAGCGGGCGGCGCTTCATCCCGATCCGGCCGCCGAGGCGATGGCGCGTCGCATCTCGGTTCAAGCCGGATTTGCCGTCCGTGAGCGGCGGCTGAAATTCATTCTAGGTGGCATCGCCACCGGACTTGGGTCGGCGATCGCGACGGTCTTGCTTCTATTCTTCGCCTGGCCGCCCGATGGAAAATCGTCGCCGTCACCCTCGCACATGGTTGCGGTTGCCGATCCACCAGCGGCGGCACCCGTCGTCGCGGACCCAGTCATCCCCGACCCCGTCATCCCGGCGGCGGTCGACTCCTCCGAATTCGCGGCGCCGTCTGCGGCAACCCACCAGAATCCGCCTTCGCCCTCGCCGGCACCCGCTCTCGGGCGAAAAGAGGTGAGGGAAGTCCAAACGCGCCTGCGGGCCCTCGGCTTCAATCCCGGGCCGGTCGATGGTGACGCGGGACGCATGACGGCAACGGCCGTTACCGCCTACCAGGAGAAACGGGGCCTGCCGCAGACCGGCGAACTCGACCGGGCGCTGCTCGACCAGCTCCGACGGGAACCGGAGCCCAAGCCCAGCGCCGCGCCGGCGCCGCAGATCGCTCAACACACGACTCGACGTCCGCCGCCGCCCGCCGGCGCACCGCAACAGCGCGCTGGCGGCGGCGGGGCGCTCGACTTCCTGCGTACCGCCGACGCCAATCTCACGCGCTGGTTCCAGTCGCTGGGCCATTGAACGGCTGGGTGTTCTCCCGTCATCTGCAATGCTAGAGCGGCTTCCGATCGACTGGAACCGCTCATGCGGTTCCAGTCGATCGGAAACGCATTGGTCGATGCGCTTCAACTCATGCATATTCCATCCGACTGATTTCAGTCGGACGGAATATGCTCTAGCGTTCGCCGGCATTAGCAGGAGACAGCGACATGATGACCCCCGGACAGACCCAGGCTGCGCCGTCGGCCCCGATCTTTTTCACCGGCTGCGACATGGCTGGCGCTGCCGTGGCGTCCGGCGAGCGTTCTCACGGACAGGGGCACGATCACGCCCATGCCCACCCCCGGCGGCGCGAAGTCGTGGTCAACGGCAAGCGGGTCAAGACAATCGACGTGCATGCCCATTGCTGCGTGCCCAAGGCGATGGCGGTGATCGGCCATCCGCTCGAGGCGCCCGGCTTGCTGATGGACGATACTTCCGTGCGCCTCGCGGCGATGGACGTGCAGGGCATCGATGTCGAAGCGCTCAGCATCAATCCCTACTGGTACAAGGCCAGCAAGGATCAGTCGGCCGAGCTGATCCGCATCCAGAACGAGACTCTGGTGGAATTCTGCGCCGCCCATCCCGATCGTTTCGTGGGCTACGCCACGGCAGCGCTGCAGCATCCTGAACTCGCGGCCGAACAGGTCGAGCATGCCGTGAAGAAGCTCGGCTTCCGCGGGGTCAGCGTCGGCGGCAGCGTCGCGGGCGAGGAGCTGGCCAATCCGCGCTTTCATCCCTTCTGGAAAAAATGCGAGGAACTGGGCGTGCTGGTCTTCATGCATCCCACCGGCACGCGCGAACTCGAGCCGAGCGGACGGCTGGGTGGCAACGGCCTGCTCACCAACACCATCGGCAATCCGCTCGAGACCACGATCGCGCTGTCGCACATGATCTTCGAGGGCACGCTCGACCGCTTTCCGGGGCTCAGGATCTGCGCTGCCCATGGCGGCGGCTTCCTGCCGTCCTATGCCAACCGCTCGGACGCGGTGATCCGCACGTTTCCCAACCGCGTCGGCCCGCTGCCGAAGAAGAACCCGACCGCCTATCTGCGCGACGGCCAGCTCTTCTTCGACACGATCGTGTTCACGCCCGAGGCGTTGCGCCATCTGATCGCCGAGACCGGCGCGGGACAGGTCGTGATCGGCACCGATTACCCCTTCCCGTGGACCAGCACCGAAGTCGATCTCGTGCTGAACACGCCGGGCCTCAACGACGATGAGCGCATCGCGATCCTGGGCGGGACGGCGGCGCGCCTGCTCGGAATCAAGCCCTGAGCGGCTGAGCGATGGTGAAATCGAAGTGTGGCCATTGCGGCCACGGTTTCTTCGTGCTGGAGACGATCGAGGCCGGCGAGGCGAAGGCGCAAGTGAGCGTGCTGCACTGTGCCAAGTGCGGTGCCGTCGCTGGTGTGGCCGGGCCGGGCACTTTGCAGCAGCTTCAGGAAGCCAGGATCGAAGCGATCGCCCACCAGGTGCAGCGCATCGACGCCGGTCTACGCGCGATCGTCGAGGCCCTCAACCGGCGCTAGTGCCGGCGCTGGCTCCGGTCCGGGCGATCTCGCGGCGCAGCCGCTCCATTTCACGGAACGTGGTGTCGCGCGTGTGGATGCCCTCGGTCTCGAGTTCCTTTGACGCGCGTGCGCACAGCGCCAGCAGGGCCTTGCCGTGCATCGACAATTCTCCGGGACCGCAATGCAGGGTGCCCGAGCCGAGATCCGCCTCACAGACCTCCTTGATGGTCTTGTAGAGCATGCCGCGCGGGCTGGCGGCGGCATTGCGGATCTTGTCGGTGATCTCGATCGATTGCGCCACGACCGCGTCGCGGACGTGGCGCTTGGCGAGACGGTAACCGAACAGCAGTTCCGGTCCGACGGTCTGCCGAAGCGCCATTTCCTCGCTCGCGATACAAGCCAGGACCCTCTGGACTTCCCGCGTGCGGAACAACCCGCCCAGCACGGCGATCGATGCCCAAACGCCCGTCACCGCCGCGCCCTCGGCGGTCGACAGCGCTGTCCCCAGTACGTTGGAAATCACACCCATAATGCAGTTCCCCTCGTCTCCGGCCCCCGCGAGCCCGCTCGATCCGGCGAAGCCTAACAAATCGCACCGTGACTCACATTAACTATTATTGCCTATAAAATGCAATTAGACGCGGCCCACTGTCTCAGGGCAGCCACGCCGGCCGGCGACAAAATCCGCAGCGTGTGGCAGCCTCGCGTGGGGGGAATTCGCGCATGCGCTGGCTCGCTCTGCTTGCCGCCTCGTTCGTTCTGTCACTCGCGGGCGCTGCGGGAGCGGTTCCGCAGCCGGATGCCGAGGCCGCCTACGAGCAGGGCGACTATGCGACAGCGTTCCGGCTCTGGCTGCCGCTCGCCCAACAGGGATCGCCTCGTGCGCAGTTGAACGTCGGCCGCATGTACGAACGCGGCGAAGGCGTACCCCGCGATCAGCAGGCGGCGATGGACTGGTATCGCAAGGCGGCGGACCAGAATGCACGCGACGCGGCGTATTTGCCGGCTCCCGATGACTACGACGGCTGGAAGGCGCTCGATTCCATTCCCGATCCTGCGCCGGCGAACAGTGCCGCCGCTCAGTCGACACCGGTGTTCGTGCCGCAGCCAGTACAGGTGCGGCCCATCGCCTATCCGCCGGTCTACTATCAGCCGGTCTATCGGGTCGCGCCCGTCCGGCCGGCGCCGATGCGGCACATGCACTTTCGGCACTGACCGCGCCGCGCGGTCCTGCTCCGCTTTAGCCTTCGAAAATCAGGCACGTCGTCGTGCCATGCGCCAGCAAGCGCCCGCTGCCATCGGTGATGCGTCCTTCGGCCGTGCCGATACGGCGGCCGCAGTTCAGCACCGTGCCCTCGGCTTTGATCGGGCCGGTCTGCGGCGTGATTGGCCGCACCAGTGAAATCTTGAACTCGACGGTGGTCTGCGCGACGCCCTTGTCGAGCGTCGACTGGATGGCAAGCCCCATGCAGCTGTCGAGCAGGGTGGCGGCGAGGCCGCCATGCATCGTGCCGGCCGGATTGAGGTGGCGGTCGGTCGGCTCGAGCGTCACCACGACACGGCCGCTCGATGCCTCGGTCACGTCGTAGCCCAGCGTGCCGGCGATGGTGTTGAGCGGCAAGGTGCCGTCGGCCAGCCCCTGCACGAAGGCAAGCCCGCTCATCGCGCGACGCGCCTCCAGACTCACGGTGCCGTAGGTCTTGTTGGTGGACATAAGCGAGCTCCCCCAGGTGATGGCTTCAGCTAACGGCAGCGAGCTGGCAGCGTCTGGCGGGATTCGGACTCGACTGAAACGCACAAGAAGAACGCGCCGTCAGTCTATGGCGTCGGCGGTCTTGTCCAGCGGATAGGCGACGACGTGGCCGGCCACGGGAACCATCTTCACCGTGGCGCTGGTAGCCCGCTCCGGAAACGCGGCGACGCCGCAGCCGGCAAGGCTGCAGGCCACGGCCGCGATCAGGATCAGGGACAGAGTGCATCGGTTCATGCAGGTAAAACGCCCGCAGCGAGCGCGAGTTGCCGGCTAGCGGAGGCTCAATTCGCGGTAGCCGCTCGCCGCTACTTCGTCACATTTCGCACGATAGGCGGGCGCGCTGCCGCTGTAGCGCGCGACGGTGCGGACCTGCTTGCCGGCGACGTTGCGGTTGATGCCGGTCATCCACGAGTTGACCTCGTTGGAGAGCAGGCTCTCGCCCAGTGCCACCACATGGTCGGTCCAGGCCTTCACGCCTTCGGGCCGCGCATCGACGCGGGTGAGATTGTGCGCGCGCATATAGGCGATCAGTCCGGTCACCCACTCGACGTTGTATTCGATCGAGCGCGGGATGTTGCCCAGCGCCGTGTGCGGACCCATCAGCATCAGCATGTTGGGAAAACCTTCGACCTCGACACCGAGGTAGGTCTTGGGGCCGCCCGTCCACTTGTCCTTGAGGCGCCGGCCGTCGGTGCCGCGGATGTCGATGCGGTCGAAGCTGCCGGTGATGGCGTCGAAGCCGGTGGCATAGATGATGATGTCGAACGCGTAGTCCCCGGCGCTGGTCTTGAGTCCTGCGGGCGTGATGCGTTCGATCGGCGTCTCATTGATGTCGACCAGGGTGACGTTCGGCTGATTGTAGACTTCGTAGATATCTGGTCTCGAGTGGCACACGCCTTGTGCCGAAGCCATGGTTCTTCGGGATCAGTTTCTCGGCGACGGCCTGGTTTTTCACCCTGTGGCGGATCTTGCGCGCGACGAAGTCCGACAGCGTGGCGTTGGCTTTCTTGTCCATGAGAATGTCGCGGAAATTACCCTGCCAGATGCCGAAGCCCTTTTCGGCGTAGAGCTTCTCGAAGAAGGCTTCCCGCTCTTCCGCGGTCACCTCGAAGGTCGCGCGCGGATCGGCGGTATGGAGGAAACACGCGAAGGTCTCGCGGCAGCGCGCGAACATCTCGGGATAGCCCTTGCGGATCTCCGCCATTTCCGCCTTCGTGATCGGCCCGTTGTGCAGCGGCGCGCACCAGTTGGGCGTGCGCTGGAAGACGGTGAGGGCGCCGGCGGTCTTGGCGACCTCCTGGATCGTCTGCACGCCTGTCGCGCCGGTGCCGATGACGGCGACGCGCTTGCCTGCGAAGCTCACCGGCTCCTTGGGCCAGCGCGCCGTGTGGCAGGACTGGCCCTTGAAGCCGTCGACACCCGGAATATTGGGCATGGTGGGCGCGGACAGCGGCCCGATGGCCGTGATCAGGAAGCGCGCCGTGTGGGTGGTGCCATCCTCGAGCGTCACCTGCCAGTCGCATGTCTCTTCGCGCCAATGCGCGGCGGTCACCCTTGCATTGAACTGGATATCGCGCCGAAGGTCGAACTTGTCCGCGACATGGTTCAGATACTCGAGCGTCTTGGGCTGCGGCGAGAAATGCTCGGTCCAGTCCCATTCGTCGAGCAGTTCCTGCGAGAAGGAGTAGCCGTAGGAATAGCTCTCCGAATCGAAGCGCGCGCCGGGATAGCGGTTCCAGTACCAGGTGCCGCCGACGCCCGTTCCGGTCTCGAACACGCGAACCCGAAGCCCAAGCTCGCGCAGCTTGTGGAGCTGGTATAGCCCCGAGATTCCCGCGCCGATGACGATTGCGTCGTATTGCATGACGTAAGGGTCCCTCGCTGCGCTCGGGATGACAACCTTGTTTTAACGGACGCGGGTGCGCCAGTTCCGAAATGGCTGTCATCCCGAGCGCAGCGAGGGACCTTTGATCTTTCTAGCGAAGAAGGCGGTTCACAACCTCAAGCTGGATTCTGGCCGCCTCGACCATTTCGGCGATCGGAACGCTCTCGTTGGCGGCGTGGCCTTGCGCACCGGAGCCGGGACCGAAGTTGATGATCTCGATCTTGTCGTCGGCATAGTAGCGGCCGTCGCTGACGCCGGTGGCATTCAGGAATTTCACCTTGCGGCCGAGCTGCTTCTTCACGACGTCTTCGAATGCAGCAACAACCTGGCCGTTCTCGGGCGCGAAGAAGCCGTTGGTGCCGGTCAGGAACTCGACACCGTACATGGCCTTGGGCTCGCCCGCGCCGTCGATCACCTTCTTCAGCTCCTTGAAGGCGTCCTTCACCTGCTCGTTGGGCAACAGGCGGCGGTCGATCTCGACCGTGCAGGACGACGGCACGACGTTGGTGTTGTGGCCGCCGTGGAACATGCCGATGTTCACCGTCGACTTCATCGCGCCCGACACGCGCGTCTTGAGCGCCTTGTCGTAGTACGACGAGAGCGCACCGATCAGCCGCATCATGCGCAGGATGGCGTTGTCGCCGGCGCCGGGGTTGCCGGCATGGGCGGCGCGGCCCCTGGTCGTGACCCTGGCCCACATCACGCCGCGCTCGGCCACGATCAGGTTGTTCTCGGTCTGCGCGCCCAGGATCAGAGCATCCGGCCGCACCTTGCCGCTCTTGCGCAGGTATTCCATGCCCTCGGGTCCGAGGTTCTCCTCGTCGGCGACGAAGGTGAAAATCAACTCGCCCTTGGCCGGTCCGCCGCGCCGCGCGATCTCCTCGGCCAGCCAGATCTGCACCGCCATGCTGCCCTTGCAGTTGCCGGCGCCAAGGCCGTAGACGAGGCCGCCCTTGACCAGCGCCTTGTAGGGATCGCTCTTCCAGTTCGTGCGCTCGCCGACGCCGACGGTATCGACATGCGCGTTGAAAGCGATGATGGGGCCTTTGCCCTTGCCTTTCATCCGCGCGACCACGTTGTCGACGCCCTTCTTGTGCGATGCGATCTCGACCTTGTAGCCGGCTTTCTTCAGCCGCCGGGCTGCATAGGCGCAAATCTCGACCGACGTGCCCGGTGGATACGGACTCGGCAGCGCGATCAGATCGGACAGGATGGAGAGGAGTTCGGACGACAGCTTCTTCGACATGATGGTTCCTTAGCGGTTCGCCAGCGCTTCCAGCACCTCGACCAGCACGCGCGTGCCGGCGGCGAGGTCGGAGGGCGCTGCGTTCTCGCTCTCGTTGTGGCTGATGCCGCGCTCGCACGGAACGAAGATCATGCCGGAGGGGCAGAGCCTGGCGATGTGCATGGCGTCGTGACCGGCGCCGGACGGCATGTCCATGTTGCTGAGCTTCAGGGTGTCGGCCGCGCTGCGCACCAGCTCGATCACGCTCTTGTCGAAGTAGGTCGGCGCCACGTTGGTCACGCGCTCCAGTGTAGCGGCGCAAGGCCTGGTCTTGTCTTCCAGCAGCAGTTCCAGGATCTCCTCGCGCTCCTTCAGCACCGCATCGTCGGGATGGCGCATGTCGATCGTGAACGTGACCTTGCCCGGCACGGTGTTGGGCGAGCCCGGCGAGACCTCGACCCGGCCGATGGTGAAGCGCAGGGTGTCGTCGGCATCCATCGTGGCCTCGTAGAGCGCGGCCGCAAGGCGTGTCGCCGCCGCATAGGCGTCCTTGCGCGCCGCGCGCGGCGTGGTGCCGGCATGCGCTTCCTCGCCTTCTATGGTGACGATGTAGCGGCGGCTGCCCTGGATCGCGGTTACGACACCGATTGTCTTCTTCTCGTTCTCGAGGCGCGGCCCCTGTTCGATATGGGCCTCGACATAGCCGGCGACCTCGAAGCCCGGCGCGCCGTCGTGCATCGGCGCGGGGGCGGCTTTCAGGGTCTCGGCCAGCGCGTCCTTCAGCACGACGCCCTTCCAGTCCTTTTGCTTCAGCATCTCGTCGAGCCTGTAGGCACCGGCGAACACGGCCGAGCCCATGGCACCGGGCTGGAACCGCGAGCCTTCCTCGTTGGTCCAGGCGACGGCCATCACCGGGCGTTTGGTCCTGGCGCCGGAGTCCTCGAGCGCTTCGAGCGCCTCGAAGGCGGCCAGTACGCCGTACATGCCGTCGAAGCGGCCGCCGGTCGGCTGGCTGTCCATGTGCGAGCCGCTCAGCACCGGCAGCGCCGTGGCGTCGGTGCCGTCGCGGCGCACGAAGAGATTGCCGATGCCATCGGTGAAGACCGAAAAGCCGCGCGCCCTGGCCCACGAAGCGAGCAGATTGCGCACCGCCGCATCCTCGGCCGACAGGGCCTGGCGGTTGACGCCTCCCTTCGGCGTGCCGCCCAGCTTCGCCATGTCGACGTGGCGTTGCCAGAGCCGGTCCTCTTTGACCGCCCTGGAACTAGCCATGACGGGCACCCCTCATGCATCCTCCGCAGATTACTGGCGGACCTATAGTCGGGAGACCCTCAATGCACAATCATCTCGAGCGCGACTTGATCGGCTACGGCCCCGACACGCCCGATCCGCAATGGCCGGGCGAGGCCCGGATCGCCGTTTCCTTCGTATTGAATTACGAAGAGGGCGGCGAGAACACCATCCTGAACGGCGATCCTGCCTCCGAAATATTCCTGACCGAGACGCCGGGCGGCACGCCGATCGTGGGCGGCCGCGATCTCTCGACCGAGTCGATGTACGAATACGGCAGCCGCGCGGGTTTCTGGCGCATCCTGCGCCTGTTCAACGAGCGCGGACTGCATTTCACCTCGTGGGCGGTCGGCCGGGCGCTGGAGCTCAATCCTGCCGCCGGCAAGGCGATGGCGGCCGGCGGCCACGAGGTTGCGAGCCACGGCTACCGCTGGATCAACTACAAGGACTTCACCCTCGAGCAGGAACTCGACCACATTAAGAAGGCGGTGAAGGCGATCGCCGATTCGGCCGGCACGCCGCCGGTCGGCTGGTACACCGGCCGCTTCGGCATGAAGTCGCTGCGCGCCGTGGTCAAGCACGGCGGCTTCCTCTACTCGAGCGATTCCTACAACGACGACCTGCCGTATTGGGTCAAGGTCGCCACAGGAAAGGAGGAGGGCACGCCGCACCTGATCATTCCCTACACGCTCGAGGTGAACGACATGAAGTTCGCCGTGGCGCCGGGCTTTGGCATAGCCGATGGCTGGCTGCAGTCGATGAAGGACGCTTTCGACACGCTCTATGCCGAGGGTGCGCGCGCTCCCAAGATGATGTCGATCGGCATCCACTGCCGGCTGGCGGGACGGCCGAGCCGGGCCGCGACCCTGGCTCGCTTTCTGGACTACGTGAAGTCGAAGCCCAAGGTCTGGGTCGCCACGCGCAAGGAGATCGCGCAGCATTGGATGAAGGTACATCCCGCCTCCTAGGGCAGAACGCGCTGGGCCAGTCGAAAGGCGTAGTAGGCGAGAAGGGTAAGCGCGAAGAGGCCGGCTGCGAACAGGATGGGCAGGAAGGCGTCGTGCGTGCGGTCGTAGAGCAGGCCGGCGAGACCGGGCGCGACGGCGCTGCCCAGGAAGTAGACGCTGAGGAAGACGCCCATGCCGAAGGCGCGCTTGTGCGGCGCCATGGCAACGCCCGTCAGCGCCATCAAGAGCCCTGCGGGCGCCACGCCGAGCAGGCCGAACACGAGGCTGAGCGGGACGGCCCAACCGGGTTGCGGCAGGAGCAGCAGCGAGGCGATGCCCGCGAGCAGGCAAATGCCGACGATCAGGCCGGAGCGGCCGATGCGGTCAGCGATCTGGCCGCAGATCGTGCCAGAGAAGATCATCACCCAGCTTGCGAGGCTGATCACCGAGGCGGCGTGCAGCGCCGTATCGCCGCCTGCGACCAGCACGCGCGGGGCAAAGCTGAGATAGACGACATAGGCGGCATTGAAGGCCGACCACACAAGGGCGGCGATCGCGGTCAGCGTCCATTCGCGGCCGGTGAGGCGCATCGACGGCGCTGCAGCCGCGCCACCCGGCGCGGGCGGCGGACGATAGAGCAGGAAGACCAGCGCCGAGACGACGAGGCAGTAGATCCCGCGGCGCCGAACGGCCAGCGCCAGCCCTGGTGGACGGCGAGCCAGGCATGGCCCACCTGTCCCATGGCGATGCCGAACGGCCAACTCATCACCAGTACCGCCATCGCAGTCGCGATCTCGCGGCCGGCGAACCAGTCGGCGACCATCTTGGTGAAATAGAGCGAGACCAGCACGAAGCCGACGCCGCCGATCAGGCGCGCCGCCGCAAGCTGTACGAAGCCGTCGGCGGTCGCCGCGATCGCGCCCGCGATGGCCAGCGTTGCCAGCCCGCTGGCGGAGAGAATGCGATCGCTCGCATGACGCCCGGCGAGGCCGGCGGGAATGGCGAGAAACAGGCCGGGCAGCATGAACAGGCCGATCAAGGTGCCGATCGCGGCATAGGTGAGATGCAGTTCGCGCAATCAACGGATCGGCGACCGATCCCATCGTCTGGAATTCGAAACTGAGGCCGATCCTCGCCACGAAGATCAGTGCGAGCATCGCCCAGCGTCTTCCGCCGCCGTCGGTCGCCATGCGCTCGGTCACGCGCAGACTATAGTTGCAGTGTCGGCGAAATTCGCACGCAAAATGGCGGTTTACGCCCCATGTCGAACCGTGTGAACAATGGGCGGTCGTGACTTCCATCCGTCCCACGGCGCTGTCCGCGCTTCTGTTCGCCGCCGCCGCGCTCTCGGCATGCGCTCCGAAGTTGCCGCCGCCCAATCCGAACCAGGCTCTATTGGCTGCCGCCAGCGAGCACGCGCGCATGATCGAGGAGCGCAAGGACGAGGTGATCCGCCAGATCGCGACCTGCGAGAGCGGCGGGTACGGCCCGTCGGACAAGCCGATCTACGGTGGCCGCGGCGCCTATATCGGACGGCTGCAGTTCGCCACGCGCACGGTGATGGCCTACGTGCAGAAGCGCGACGGCATCGCGCTCAACCCCAAGGATGCGGCCGCCCTGGCGCACGACTACGACCGCGCCGCCGACCTCGCCAAGTACATGATCTTCGACCTCGGAGAGCCGTGGCACTGGCCGCTGTGCTCGAAGAAGGCCGGACGTCGCAGCCGAGATCCGGGCGATCAGGGATCTCTAGGAGCGCTTGCCGGCGGTCGAGAGCGCAATGCCGCCAAGGATCGCGACCGAGGCGATCAGCAGGCGCGTCGTCACCGGCTCGGCGAGCAGCAGTGCACCGCCCAGCGCCGCAAGTGCCGGCACGCTCAACTGGATGATGGCGGCCGAGGTCGCGGTGAGCGCCGGCAGGGCGGCATACCATAGCGCATAGCCCAGGCCCGAGGTGATGGCGCCCGACAGCACCGCGTAGAGCGCGCCGTGCAGGTCTGTCCCCAGAGTGGTCGGCGAATGGCTCGCCGCTCCCAGGGCGAGCGCGGCGGCAAACGGCACCGCGCGCATGAAATTGCCGCCGGTCGCCGCGGTCGGATCGCCCAGGCGCTTGCCCAGGATCGAGTAGACGCCCCACGATGCACCGGCAGCGACCATGAAGGCAGCTTCGGCGAGCGGCGGCGCGGCGAGACCTGGCAACAGCAGCGCCACCAGGCCGCCCAGCGCCAGCGCGAGTCCGCTGAGCTTCGCGGCGCCCAGCCGTTCGCCGGAGAACAGGGCGAATCCCATCATCGTCATCTGCACCGCGCCGAACAGCAGCAGCGCGCCCGTCGCCGCCGACAGCTCGCGATAGGCGAAGGAGAAGAAAGCGGCGTAGGAGAAGAGCATCAGCGCCGCCAGCCAGCTGCCGCCTGCCATCGGCCGCACGCCGCGCGTCCTGAGCAGGATTGCGAGCACCAGCGCGCCCGAGACGATACGGATGGCGGTAAAGCTCGCGGCATCGATCGCCGTGTCGCGCAGCGCGATACGGCACAACAGGGAATTGCCGGCGAAGGCCAGCATCGCCAGCGCCGTCAGCAGGACAATACGCACGCCGGGACGTCTAACCGATCAATTGCCGAGGCGATAGAGCTTCATGGCATTGTCGCGGACGATCTTGCGCCGGGCTTCGGGCGAGACCTCGGTGAGCTCGTCCTTCAGGAACTGCTGGCTGTCGGGCCAGATGCCGTCGGGATGCGGGAAGTCGGAGCCCCACATCACGTTGTCCTCGCCCAGGTGCTTCAGCAGCTCGATGCCGACCGGGTCGGTCTGGTAGGTGGCGTAGAATTGCCGGTACCAGTACTCCGACGGCTTCATCTTGAGCTCGAGGTCCTTGAACTGGTCCTCCCACTCGAGGTCCATGTGCTGCAGCACGTAGGGAATCCAGCCCAGCCCTGCCTCGCCGATCACGATCTTGAGGTTCGGGTAGCGCTCGGGCGCGCCGGAGAAGATCAACCCCATCAGCATGGTGCTCATGTGCATCTGGAAGCCGGTGATGTGCACGGCCTGGATGCGCCGGACGATATGCTGCGGGAACTTCGTATAGTCGGGCGAACGCCCGCCGATCGTGTGGAAGTGCAGCGGGATGCCGGTCTCGTGTGCAAACTTCCACAGCGGCTCCCAGTGCGGATCCCACAGCGGCGTCATGTCGGGCCGGTTGGCGACGTCGATCCCGCGCACGCCGCGCTTGGCGCAGCGCATCGCCTCGGTGACCGCGACCTCCATGTCGTAGTTGGGAATGTTGGCCAGGCCGATCAGGCGGTCGGGCGCGCCGTGGCAGAAATCGTGCAGCCAGTCATTGTAGATCTGCAGCATCTGCAGCGCGGCCTCCGGATCGTTGAGACGGCCGCTCGATCCCAGCACGCCGTACAGCACCTCGGCCTGCACGCCGTCGCGGTCCTGGTCCTTGAGGCGATGATCGACCTCGGTGAGCCGGCGGATGCCCTTCTTGCCGTCGTCGTAGAGGCCTGTGGAGGCCATGCGATCGGAGCGATGGATGATCCCCGGCACATATTCGCGTCCGGCCGAGCCCATGCCGTTCACCAGGCCGAACTTGGCGCCCTTGGCCGACACCCATTCGGGCCCCTTCGGTCCATCGATGACATGCGGCATGCGTTCCTTCATGGCCGCCGAGGCGTTCTTGGTGAACAGATCCGGCGGCAGCCAGATCAGATCGACATGTCCGTCGGCGGAGATGACGTCGTATTTCATGGGCACGATCCTCCGGCGAGGATCATCGCCCCGAAGGCCCCGCTCGCCAACCCCTCAGAAGCCGCTCAGCGGTACATTCTGGCCCATTCCTGCGAGGGCGTGGCCAGCAGGACGGCAACGGCTGCCAGCGACAGGATAAGGCCGGTCGGCGTTATCGCCGCCGCGCCCTCGGTGTGGCGCAGGACGAGGTTGGCGATCTCCAGCAGGACGACCAGCGCGCCGCCCGCCGCGAAGATCCGGTTGTCCGGGAGAATGCGGAAGCGGCGCTCTCCCAGGAAATCGATCGTCGCGATCGCGGCCGTCAAACTCGCCATGACCAGCCCTGCAGCGAGCAGCCATTCCGTGATCGAGACGAAGCTGGCTGCATCGTTGCGGGCAAACACGCTGGCCTGCGAATAGACGATGTCGCAGCCGCAGGCGGCCAGGAAATAGCCGATCGCAAAGGGACGCAGCAATGGATGGAGGGGCCGGCCGGCGATCTTGGCGGTAATGTGCGGTTTCGCGGCGGTCATAGGCTTGGCAACGAGCCGGGTGCGCGGCAGGTTCCTATGCGTTGTAGTTAAAGGCCCGGCTGGAGGGATTGGCGACACCGGTCTACGCTCGGGACCCGGTCCACCACAAGGATGAGCATGAAGCGCCTGACTGTCCTCGCGACGATGAGCGTCCTGCTGGCCGGCTGCGGCATGGACTATCCCAGTGAACCCGCCAACTCGAAGGTGCGCTTCGCCGCCGACCTGGGCGGCGACTCGACCGGCAAGGGCAGCCTCACGGCGGCCTACTCGCCGCTGACGCACATCCTGCAATGGCGGTTGAGCTACACCGGCGTGAGCGGCCCGGTGACCTGGGCCTATCTCGTGGGGCCCGACGGCACGGGCGCCAAGGCCGAGATCGTGCCGATCAACCTCGCCCTCGAGAGCAACCCGCATCCGGGGTCGGCGACCCTGACCGCGCAGCAGGCCGATGGGCTGATGGCGGGGCAATGGTCGGTGCTGCTCAAGACCGAGCAGCGCCCGGGCGGCGAGATCACCGGCGATATCGTTCGATCGTCGCGCTGATGGCCTCGTATCCGGAGATGAAGGGCAAGATCGCCCTCGTGACAGGCGGCAGCAGTGGCATCGGGCTTGCGACGGCGGCGGCTTTCGCCACACAGGGCGCGACGGTGATCCTGGCAAGCCGCGACAGAAAGCGGGCCGATGCGGCTCTGAAGTCGATCAAGAATCCGAAGAATGTCTCGTGGATCGCGTGCGACGTCTCGAAGGCGAAAGACGTCGAGAGGCTGTGCGCGGCGATCAAGAAGACGCACGGCCGCCTCGACTATGCCTTCAACAACGGCGGCAGTGGCGCGCGGGTCGGGCCGATCGCGACGGCCAGCGAACAGGGCTGGCTGAAGACGATGGACGGTTACCTGAACTCGGCCTTCTATTGTCTGCGCTACGAGATTCCGTTGATGCTCGAGAAGAAAGCCGGCGTCGTCGTCAACAACGCCTCGGTCGACGGCCTGCGCGGCTATCCGTTTCCCGGAGGCGCTGCCTATTCAGCCGCCAAGCATGGCGTGATCGGTTTGACGCGCAGCGCGGCGCTGGAGAACGCGAAGGCTGGCCTGCGCATCAGCGCGATCTGCCCCGGCTGGGTCGATACGCCTGCGGTCTCAGGATACCTGAAGAACCCCAAGCTGAAGGCGGAGATCCTGCGCCAGACACCACGCGGCAAGGTCGCCTCGCCGGACGAGATCGCGTCGAGCGTGCTGTGGCTCTGCTCCGACGGCGCAGCCGCCATGACCGGCAGTCCGCTGATCGTCGACGGCGGTTACATGAGCTAGAACTTGTAGTCCCAGCCGATCCACTCGGTTAAGCCGCGGCCCATCACGTCTTCGAGGTCGCGTCCCTTCAGCCACGGCAGCTCCTCGGTGAACAAGGTCACGCACTGGCGATAGCTGCACTGCAGCCGGGTGAAGTCGGTGCCCCAGAAATAGCGCCGGGGTCCGAAGGCGTCGAAAATGCGCTGCAGCGGGTCGTGGATGTTTTTGAACGGGTAACGCTCGGTCGAGTAGGCCGGCGCGCCGGTGGCCTTCACCGCCACGTTGGGCAGCTTGGCCAGCGCCAGCAGCTCTTCCAGATTCTCGAAAGCCGCGTCGTCCCGCAGGAACGGGTCGCGGCCGCAATGGTCGACGATGAGCTTGAGGCCGGGATGCGTCTCGGCAATCCAGCGGAACTTCTTCAGGAAGACGCCCGCCTGCAGAGAGACAGGCACGCCCGCCTTCTCGGCGGCAGGCCAGACCCAGTCGTACTTGCCGTCCTTGATCCCCTGCGGCTGCTCGCCGTAGAGCAGCGCCCAGCGCAGGCCCTTCATGCCGGGCTGCTTGCGCCAGTCCGGGATTAGCCGGACGTTGTCGGGATTCTCGAGCGGGAACTGGCCCATGATCGCGAAGCGGCCGGGATACTTCTTCGCCGCCTCGATCGCGACGGCGTTGGCACTGGGATCCCAGCTCGCGGGCGGATGGATCGATGCGCCGTCGACGCCGGCCTCGGCCATGTCCGCCAGCAACTCCTGCGCGGTGTACGTCGAGACCTGGCGATGGCCGCCGCCCGGCGGGATGACGGTCTGCGACCAGATGTGAACCTGGGCGTCGATGATCTTCATGTGAACCCGAAGTTCCAGCCGATCCACTTTGCGAGGCCGCGACCCATGACCTTCTCGAGATCTTCTCCCTTGAGCCACGGCAACTCTTCAGTGAAGAGGCTCACGCACTGGCGATAGGTGCAGTGCATGCGGGTGATGTCGGTGCCCCAGAACATGCGGTCGGGTCCGAACGCGTCGAACAGGCGATGCAGCGCATCGTGCATGTTCCTGTACGGGTAGGATTGCGTCGAGTAGGCCTGCACGGCGGTGGCTTTCAACGCCACGTTGGGCAGCCTGGCCAGCGCCAGCACCTCGTCGAGGTCGGAGAGGGCGCCCGCATCCTTGCTCAGTCGATTGAGGCCGCAATGGTCGATGATCAGCTTGAGATTTGGATGCGTCTCGGCGATCCAGCGGAATTTCTTCAGGAACATGCTGGCCACCGTCGAGACCGGCACGCCCGCCTTTTCCGCGGCCGGCCAGATCCAGTCGAGCTGTCCGTCCTTCACCATCGCCGGCTGCTCGCCATAGAGCAGCGCGAAGCGCAGGCCCTTCATTCCGGGCTGCTTCAGCCAGCCCGGGATCAGTTTCACGTTGTCGGGATTCTCGGGTGGGAACCAGCCCATGATGGCGAAGCGGTCGGGATACTTCTTGGCCGCTTCGATCGCGTAGGCGTTCGAGGTCGGGTCCCAGCTGCCCGGCGGATGGAGCGATCCGCCGGCGACGCCGGCCGCATCCATCTCGCTGAGCAGATCTTCGGGCGTGTAGCGGGAGATCTGGCGGTGCCCGTCCCCGGGCGGAACGACGGCCTGCGACCAGACATGGACCTGGGCGTCGATGATCTTCATGCGAACTTGAAGTTCCAGCCGATCCACTTCGCGAGACCGCGGCCCATGACCTTCTCGAGGTCCTGGCCCTTGAGCCACGGCAGCTCCTCGGTGAAGAAGGTGACGCACTGGCGATAGCTGCAGGGCATGCGGGTGATGTCGGTGCCCCAGAACATGCGGTCGGGCCGTAGGCGTCGAAGATGCGGTGCAGCCCGTCCTGGATATTCCTGAACGGATAGGGCTGCGTCGAGTAGTGCGGCGCGCCGGTGGCCTTCACCGCGACGTTCGGGAGCTTTGCGAGCGCCAGCATTTCGTCGAGATGGATGAAGGCCTCGGCATCCTGGCCGTGCCGGTTGAGGCCGCAATGGTCGAGGATCAGCTTCAGCTTCGGATAGCGCTCGGCAATCGAGCGGAATTCCTTCAGGAAGATGCCGCCCATCATGCCGATGGCGAGGCCTTCCTTCTCGGCCTCGGGCCAGATCCAGTCGAGCGCGCCATCGTGCAGCATCTGCTGCTCCACCGGCTGCAGCAGCGACCAGCGCAGGCCCATCATGCCGGGCTGCTTGCGCCAGCCGGGAATCAGCTCTCTTGTTCTCGGGCTTCTTTGGATCGAACTGGCCCATCACGGCGAAGCGATCAGGGTATTTCTTTGCGGCGTCCAGCGCCATGATCTGCGAGTTCGGGTCCCAGCTGATTGGCGGATGGATCAGGGCTGCGTCGACGCCGGCCTCGTCCATCTCCTTCAGCATCTCCTCGGCCGTCACCTTGGGGACCTTGCGATGCTTGCCCGACGTTGGCGTCACGGTCTGCGACCAGATATGGACCTGGGCGTCGATGATCTTCATGTTCTGCTTCCTCCGGGAACCGCTCACGGCAACGTTACGACTTTTCGATCGTACTTGGACAACCGCTGGTCCCTGTTGGGGGTATCCATTTCGACATACGGCTTCGGCCGACAAGTAACTCGGGAGAGTTCCATGACCGCAGAACAGGCCCCTCCTAAGGGTCCCGATTTTTCGAAGGGCATCACACCGGGCGACGTCCTCGACGGCGGCATGATCCAAGGCCATGTAGGCGGGGACGCTGTGCTGCTGGTCCATCGCGGCGCGGAGTGGTTCGCGATCGACGCGACCTGCACGCACTACCACGGGCCGCTCGGCGAGGGGCTGGTCGTCGGGGACACGGTGCGCTGTCCGTGGCACCACGCCTGCTTCAGTCTGCGCACCGGCGAGGCGCTGGGCGCGCCGGCGATCGTTCCGGTCGCCTGCTGGAAAGTCGAGCAGGCCGGCGGCAAGGTCTTCGTGCGCGAGAAGGCCAAGCCGGTCACCAGAACCAAGGCGCGCGGCCCGGCCGACAAGCCGGGGCGCATCGTGATCGTGGGCGGCGGCGGTGCCGGTTTTGCCGCGGCCGAGATGCTGCGCCGTGAAGGCTTCGATGGCAGCCTGACGATGGTGTCGGCCGACGACACCGCGCCCTATGACCGACCCAACTGCTCCAAGGACCTGCTGGCGGGCAATGCGCCAGAGGAGTGGATGCCGCTCCAGCCGCCGGCGTTCTACAAGGACCAGTCGATCGATCTCCTGCTCGGCACCGAGGTCGCGGCCATCGATCCCAAGGCGCGGCAGGTGGCCCTGGCGGGCGGCCGCAGCCTGCCGTTCGACCGGCTGCTGCTGGCAACCGGCGCCGAGCCGGTGCGGCTCGATATTCCCGGCGCGGCAAGTGCGCACGTTCACGTCCTGCGCTCGCTGGCGGACTCGCGCGCGATTATCGCCGATGCGGCGTCGGCCAAGCGCGCGGTTGTGATCGGGGCCAGCTTCATCGGCCTCGAAGTCGCGGCCGCCTTGCGTGCGCGCAAGATCGAGGTCCACATCGTGGCGCCCGACAAGCGGCCGCTCGAGCGCGTGCTGGGGCCGGAACTGGGCGACCTGATGCGTCGCATTCACGAGGAGAACGGCGTCGTCTTTCATCTCGAGGAGACGCCGACCGCGATCGCCGACGGCAAGGTGACGCTGAAGGGTGGCAAGGTGCTTTCCGCCGACCTGGTCGTCGTCGGCATCGGCGTGCGCCCGCGCCTGCAGCTCGCCGAACGCGCGGGGCTCAGGCTCGACCGCGGCGTCGTGGTCGACCGGTACCTGCAGACCAGCGCGCCCGGCATCTACGCCGCCGGCGATATCGCCCGCTGGCCGGACAAGATCACGGGCGACAGCATTCGCGCCGAACACTGGGTGGTGGCCCAGCGCCACGGCCAGGCTGCCGCGCGCAACATGCTGGGCCAGGAGCGTGCGTTCACCGACGTGCCGTTCTTCTGGAGCCAGCACTACGACATGCCAGTCAACTATGTCGGCCACGCGGAGAAGTGGGACGAGACGGCGATCGAGGGCGACGTCGCGGGCAAGGACTGCGTCGTGCGCTACAAGCGCGGCGGGCGCGTGCTCGCGGCCGCCTCGATCTATCGCGATGTCGCCAACCTCGAAATCGAGGCGGAGATGGAAGCGGCGGCGCTCTAGTTCGGCGTGGGTGCGGAGGAATCGAGCAGCTTCTCGCGCTTCAGCTCGCTCCACAGGTCCGATGGGATTTTCGCGCCGCTGCGGCCCACGTTCTCCTTCACCTCGCGCACGGCGAGCGCGCCCGGGATCACGGCGGCGACGGCAGGATGGAACAGCGGGAACTGCATGGCCGCAGCCCCCAGCTCGACCCCGTGGCGTTTGCACACCGCCTCGATCTTCTGCGCCTTCTCGATCAGCGGCGTCGCAGCCGGCACGTAATCGTGTGTGGCGCCGGCCTTCACGCCGCCGGTCAGGATGCCCGAGTTGTACGGTCCGCCCAGGATCACCGAGACATTCCGCTTCACGCACTCCGGCAGGAACTCGGCGAGCCCGCCCTGCTCCAGCAGGGTGTAGCGGCCGGCCAGCAGCATGCAGTCGAAGTTGCCGGCCTGGATGAAGCGCAGGCTGGTATCGCTCTCGTTTATGCCGACGCCGATCGCGCCGATGACGCCCGCCTTGCGCAGCTCGTCGAGCGCTCGAAAGCCTGAAGTCCATCACCGTCTTGAAGCGCTGATTGAGAACGTCGCGATCCTTGATCGTCCAGAAGTCGACATCGTGGATCAGGGCGATATCGATCTTGGCCAACCCGAGCCGCAAGTGCGAATGCTCGAGCGAACGCATCACGCCGTCGTAGCTGTAGTCGAACTCGGGCGAGAAGCCGGGCAGGCCGTTCTCGCGGAAGTCGGCCGGCTTCTTCTCGCCGGGCCGGAGCGGATGGAGAATGCGGCCGATCTTGGTCGACAGGACGAACTCGTCCCGCGGCTTTTCGCGCAGGCCCGCACCCATGCGCAGCTCGCTGCGGCCATAGCCGTAGAAGGGCGAGGTGTCGTAGTAGCGCACGCCCTCCTGCCACGCCGTCTCGATCAGCGTCCCGGCCTCGCCATCGGATATGGTCGCGCGGAACCCGCCCATCGGCGCGCCGCCGAGACCGAGCGTCGTGACTTCGAGCCTGGTCTTGCCGATCTTTCTCTTTGGTAGAGCGCTCACGCAGCCTCCTGTTCGGCCGTCGGGCCGTCGCTCTTGGTCGTCGTGCGACGCACGTCACGCACGATGTTGAGATCGTCGAAGCGGCGCACGCGATGCATGGTCGTGCGGTTGTCCCAGATCACGAGGTCGAACGGCTTCCACTTGTGCACGTAGACGAACTGCGCCTGCGTGGCGTGCTCGATCAGGTCGCGGATATAGGCCATTGCTTCGGGCTGCGGCCAGCCGACGATGGTGCCGATATGGCTCGCCAGGAACAGCGATTTGCGCCCTGTCACCGGATGCGTGCGCACCAGCCTCTGGCGCACCGGCTTCATGGCGACGCGCTCGTTGGGCAGGAATTCAGTGAAGCCCAGTTGGCCGCGCGAATAGATCAGCGAATGCTCGCACACCAGCTCCTCGATCTCGGCCTTGGTCCTGGCATCGAGCGCGTCGTAGGCGGCGCGCATGTCGGCGAACTCCGTGTCCGGCCCCTCGTCCGGCACGATGCGCCCGCTCAGGATCGAGTATTTGGCGGGAACGGCGCGGAACGAAGCATCGGTGTGCCACAGGCGGTTACCGAGCGCCGCCATGCGCTTCTTGTTGTCGCGCGCCGCGATACGACCATCCTTGTCGAGATTGGAGACGTCGGCGAAGACGACCGGAAGCCGCAGCTCCGAGTCGCGCGCGCCCGAGTTGGCGCCTTCCTCCAGCGCTCCGAAATTGCGGCTGAAGGCGAGTTGCTGCTCGTCGGTGATGTCCTGGCGTGGCAGCACGGTGACGGCGTGCCGGTCCATCGACGCCTCGATCGCGGCGACCTCGGCCGGCGAAAGCGGCTTGCGTACATCGATATTCGTGATGTGGCCGGGCGTGAACATCAGCGCAGTGCCGCCGCGATGTTGCCGCCGTCGACCGTCAGCACCGCGCCGGTGGTCTTGCTGGCCTTGGCCAGGGACACGAAGCACTGCGCCACGTCCTCGGCCGTCACTTCGATGCCCAGCAGGTTGCCGCCCATGTAATCGGCTTCCGTCAGGCCGCGCGCCTTGGAGCGCTGCGCGATCATCTCGTCGGTGAGAAGGCCCGAGCGGATGCGGTCGGCGTTCACCGAGTTCGAGCGGATGCCGTCGGCGCCGTGATCGAGCGCGTATTGGCGCATCAGGAAGAGCGTCGCGGCCTTCGGCAATCCGTATGGCCCAAAGTCGGGACCCGGATTCACTGCCTGCTTGCTGGTGTTGAAGAGCAGGCAGCCACCCAGGCCCTGCGCCTTCATGATGCGCACGGCGTTCTGCGCCACGCTCTGGTGCGCCCAGAAGTTCAGCTCGAAGCTCTTGCGCAGCGTGGCATCGTCGACCTCGCCGATCCGGCCCTGCCAGGCAGCACCTGCGTTGGAAACGACGATGTCGACGCCGCCATAGGTCGCCGCGATCCTGTCGAACGCCGCGCGCACCTGTGCGGGGTCGGTCACATCGCAGGCGATCGCAAAGCCCTTTACCCTGGAGACATCGCGATCAACCACGACGACTTCGGCGCCTTCCTTCGCAAAGGCCTGCACGGTTGCGGCACCGATACCCGAGGCGCCGCCGGTGACGACGGCGATGCGGCGCGCCAGCGGCTTCTCGGCGGCGGAGTTGAGCTTGGCCTGCTCGAGCGACCAATATTCGATGTCGAAGATGTCGGGTTCGGGAATGCACTGGTAGGTGCCGAGTCGCTCGGCGTCGGCGATCACCGCGACCGTGGTCTCGGCGAGATCGGCCGCGATCCTGGCATCCTTCGAGCTGTTGCCGACGCCGAACAGGCCGACGCCCGGCACCAGCACGACCCTCGGCACGGGATCGAGTTCCTTCTTGGCGGTGACCAGCTTGCCGTTATGGCGCGCAAAGTAGGCGTGATAGTCGGCCGCGAATTTTTCCAGCGCGGTCTTCACGCCGGTCTTGAACGCATCGAGCTTTCCGGCCTCCGGCGCGGGCGCGACGAAGGGAATGTTCTTGGTGCGGATCGCGTGGTCGGGCGTCACCGGCCCTTGCTGGGCGTAGCGCGCGATCTCCCTGCCGCCGACGAACGCCAGGATCTCGGGATTGCTGCGGAATTCGAACACGAAGCGCTGCGTCGCCTCGCGGCCGTCGTTCTTGGCCGGGATCGACATGAGCCCGCGCAGGATCGGCGCGACCTCTGCGGCGGTCGCGGGCTTGGCCGGCAGCGTCGCGCCCGGGAAAATTTTTCGCGTGGCCTTGGCGAGGCGCTTCTCGGCCATGGTCACGAGATCGATCATGCGCTCGTAGGCTTCTTCTGCCGTCGCGCCCATCGAGAAGATGCCGTGCTTCAGCAGAATCAATCCCTCGACGTCGGGATGGGCCTTGGCGATCTCAGCGGTCTTCTTGGCGAGCGCGAACCCCGGCATGACGTAGGGCACGAGTGCGGCGCGCTTGCCGTAGAGATCGGCCGCCAGCGCCTCGCCGTCGGGCTGGTCGGTCAACGCCAGCACGGCGTTGGAGTGCGTGTGGTCGATGAACTTGTGCGGCAGGAAGGCGTGCAGCAGGGTCTCGACCGACGGGTTGGGCGACTTGGAGTCGAGCAGATTGGCGCGCTGGACGTTGACCATGTCCTCGTCGCTCAGTGCCTGCAGACCCTGCAGTTCACGCAGCGGCGCGAGACGCACGGCGGGAAGGCCGGGCGCCTCGATCGTGCCCATGTCCCAGCCGCTGCCCTTGACGCAGAGCACGTCGAGTTGCTGGCCGGTGATGTCGGCCGTGCGGGTCTTCACCGAGGTATTGCCGCCGCCATGCAGCACCAGCTTCGGCTCGCCGCCGAGCAGCCGGGTCGTGTAGACGCGCAGCGCCAGATCCTCGTCGATGCCTCGGGCGACGTGGCTCGCGACCGCGGCCCTGGCATCGCTGTCCTTCCAGAGGTTTTCCATCCCGCTCTTCTACTCCTCCGGCTGGATGCCGGCATCCTTGGCGATCTTGATCCAGACGGCGATCTCCTGGATCTGGTACGGTCGGAATTGAGCAGGATCTCGTGGCTCTACCGTGAAGCCCAGCTTGTCGATGCGGGCCACGACGTCTGGCTTCTTGAGGCTGGCCAGAATTTCGCCCGACAGCCGGTCGAGAGCAGGCTGTGGCGTCGCGGCCGGTGCGAAGAAGGCTGCCCACGACGACGCGTTGGCGCCGGTGACGCTCTGCTCCTCGAGCGTGGGCACGCTGGGCAAGTGCGGGTTGCGTCTTGGGCTGCCGATGGCGACGGCGCGGATCTGGCCCGAGGTGATCTGGGTCAGCACGCTGGGCAAGGTCGAGTTGGAGATGTCGATGCGGCCGCCGACGAGGTCCTGCACGAGCGGCGGCGCACCGCGATAGGGGACATGGGTCATCTTGATGCCGGTGCGCGCCATGAAAAGCTCGGTCGAGAGGTGCGAGCCCGAGCCGATGCCGGTCGAGCCGTAGTTCAGCGCACCGGGCTTTTCCTTGGCGAGCTTTATTACGTCCTGGATGGTCTGCGCCGGCAGGTCGTTGCGCACCACGAAGACATGCTCGAAGGCGCCGGCGCCCGCCAGCGGCGCGAAGTCCTTCACCGCGTCGTAGCCCGGGTCCTTCAGCATGAACATGTTGTTGCCATGCGTCTGGTTGTTGCCGAACGTGATGGTGAGCCCGTCCGGCTTCGCCTTGGCGACGACCCTCGTGCCGATGGCGCCGGCGCCGCCCGACAGGTTCTCGACCACGACCTGCTGGCCGAGGGGCCCCGAGATGTCGGCCGCCACGATACGGGCGATCACGTCGGTCGGGCCGCCGGCCGGATAGGCCACGACCATGCGGATCGGGCCGGCGGGCGACCACGATTCCGCGGAGGCAGACTTCACGAACGGCGCGGCCACCAGGCCGGCCGTGAACAGGCGACGCTTCATTGCTGACTGCCCTTCATCTCGACGATTGTCTTGGCCATGACCGCTTCCTGATCCCAGGGGAACAGGATCCAGGTGTCCTGGCTCACTTCCGTTATATACGTGTCGACCACCGGCCGGCCGGCGGGTTTGGCATAGACCGTCGCGAAATGCGACTGCGGCAGCAGCGCGCGCACCGCCCGGGCGGTGACGCCGGTGTCGACCAGGTCATCGACGATCAGCCAGTCCTTGCCCTTGACCTGTTCGGCCGCCGTGCCCTTGAGGAACTCGACCTTGGCGCCGCGCTCCATGCGATCGTAGGTCGAGCAGCACACGGTGTCGATCAGGCGGATGTTGAGCTCGCGCGCGATGATCGCGGCCGGCACCAGGCCACCGCGCGTGATGGCCACCAGCCCCTTGAACGGCCCGAGGTCGGCCAGCCGCCAGGCGAGCGCGCGGGCGTCCCGGTGCAGCTCGGTCCACGAGACGGGGAACATCTTTTCATAGCCGGCACTGCTCGCCATGGGTCGCTTCACTTTCGCAATCGTCGTTTACAGTCGATGTGATTTCGATATGTTGCCCGTCAATCACAGGCGGGGAAAGGGTACGGGGGATGGAGTTTTCGATTCCGGATTTGGGCTCGCCGGTCTTCTGGGGCGCACTGTGGAAGATCATCGTCGCCAACGTGATCCTCTCCGGCGACAACGCCGTGGTGATCGCGCTCGCCGCCCATGGTCTCGAGGAAAGGCTGCGCCGCCCCGCCATCCTGATCGGCAGCCTCGGCGCCATCGTGATGCTGATCATCTTCTGCGGCGTGGTGAATTTCCTGCTGACCATTCCCTATCTGAAGCTGGTCGGTGGCGCGCTGCTGTTGTGGATCGGCGTCAAGCTGCTGGCCGAAGGCGAAGAAGAGTTGGAAGGCAAGATCGAGGCGCATGGCACCCTGCTGGCCGCGGTCGGCACGATCACCTTGGCCAATACGGTGATGAGCCTCGACAACGCAATCGCCATGGCCGCTGCCGCACGCGGCGACATGACCATGATCATCATCGGCCTCGTCATCAGCGTGCCGGTGATCATGCTGGGCGCAGCCCTGATCGCGAGCGTGCTCGACCGATACCCGTGGGTCGCCATGATCGGCGCCGCGCTCATCGGCTGGATTGCCGGCGACGTGATCGCGGGTGACGGCCGTTACGACCAGCTGGACGGCAAGGGCCACATGATCGAGGTCGTGAAACCCGGCACGACGGCGGCGTGGCTCGACGCCACGATCCCGAATGCCGAACTGATCTGCTCGGCAATCGGCGCCGGGCTAGTGCTGATCGTCGGTCTCTGGCTGGCGCGCCGCCATATGGCGAAGAACGCCTAACGGATAGGGAATGGATTTCCTGGGGGTTCACGTCGGCGCCGATCAGCTAGCGGCACTCGTTCAGGTCGTGCTGATCGACCTCGTGATGTCGGGTGACAACGCGATCATCATCGGCATGGCGGTCGCGGGCCTGCCGAAGGAGAATCGCGGCAGGATCATCCTCTGGGGCGTCGTCGGCGCGACGCTGCTGCGCATCGTATTCGCCCTGCTCACTACCCAGCTGCTCCAGATCGTCGGCCTCACGCTCGCGGGGGGATTGCTGTTGGCGTGGGTCGCCTGGCGCATGTATCGCGAGCTGCGGACCAAAGGGCATGGCGAGACGGAAGACGCCGAGGCCGCGGGTACGGCACGCGCTCCCAAGAGCGCCGGCCGGGCGATGCTCCAGATCATCGCTGCAGACGTCTCGATGTCGCTCGACAACGTGCTGGCCGTGGCCGGCGCCGCGCGCGACCACAAGGCGGTGCTGTGGATCGGCCTTGCGCTGTCGATCGTGCTGATGGCCATCGCGTCGAACGCCATTGCGCGCATCCTCGACCGCTATCACTGGATTGCCTGGGTGGGCCTGGTCGTCATCGTCTATGTCGCCGGCAGCATGATCTGGGCCGGCACGCACGAGGTTGTTGTAGCGACCGCGAAGGGCTAAACACGCCGGATGGTCGAAGAGTTGTGGCGGCGGCAGGCGCTCGCCCCCTATGCCACCCTGCCGTGGACGAGCCGGGGCCGGCTTCACAAGGAGCCGGACGCGCCGACCCGCAGCCCGTTCCAGCGCGACCGTGACCGCATCATCCATTCGACGGCCTTCCGGCGCCTGAAGCACAAGACGCAGGTATTCGTCTATCACGAGGGCGATCACTACCGGACGCGCCTCACGCACTCGCTCGAAGTGGCGCAGATCGCGCGCACCATCTGCCGCACCTTGCGTCTCGACGAGGATCTCGCCGAGGCCGTGGCACTGGCGCACGATCTCGGCCACACGCCCTTCGGCCATGCCGGCGAGGAGGCGCTGCACGCCGCAATGAAGCCGTTCGGCGGCTTCGACCACAATGCCCAGACGCTTCGCATCCTCACCAAGCTCGAGGAGCGCTACGCCGAGTTCGACGGCCTCAACCTCACCTGGGAGACGCTCGAGGGCGCGGTGAAGCACAACGGGCCGCTGCTGAAGGACGGCCGCGTGCTTTCCGATCTGCCGGCGGCGATCGTCGAATATTGCCGTGACCACGATCTCGAGCTCGGCGGGCATGCCGGGCCCGAAGCGCAGGTCGCGGCGTTGAGCGACGACATCGCCTACAACAACCACGACATCGACGACGGGCTGCGCGCCGGTCTGTTCGAGGTGAAGGATCTCCTCGACCTGCCGCTGGTCGGCGAGATGTTCATCCTGGTCGAGAAGAAGTATCCGGGCATCACGTCCTCGCGCCTGATCCACGAGGCGGTGCGGCGCGTGATCAACGCCATGGTCGAGGACGTCCTGGCCGAGACGAAGAAGCGCCTCGCCGAGGCGAGCCCAGAGAGCGTCGCCGAAATCCGCGCGCTCGGCCGTCCCGTCGTCGCTTTCTCCGAGGCAATGGCCGCGACCGATCGCACCATCAAGAAGTTCCTCTACACCCGCATGTACGAGCACTGGCTGCTCAACCGCTCGCACTCCAAGGCCCGCCGCGTCGTGATGGACCTGTTCGGCCTCCTGTTCGCCGAGCCCAACTGCCTTCCGCCGCCCTGGCGCGAGCGCGCGGAGGCCGCGGAAGATCGTGCCGTCCGCGCGCGACTGGTTGCCGACTATATCGCCGGCATGACCGACCGGTTTGCGCTCGACGAGCATCGTCGGCTTTTCGATCTGTACGGGTGATTTGGCGTTGTTGTCATTGCGGATGTAGTCGTCGGCGCTGCTCTGCCCGACAAAAAGATCGCCAGAATTGCAATAACGTATTGCGGAGTGTTGCGAAATTCGCTATATGGAGCGACTGACAACCATCGGAGGTGTTCATGCTGCCTGGCCGCGCGATCACGCTGGCCCCCACGGCGATACCAAATGCCGGGCACAGTCCTCTCCCGAAGGAGTTGGGAATGAGTCCGGAGACGCTCGGGAGGGACTATGAAAAATCCAGCGGCGACAAAGCTTTGGTGACGGCGGCCGAAATACCCGAGGGGTTCCGGAGGCCTCCGGAGACGCTCGGAATAACTCCGGTAAGGTCTTGTGCCATTGCATTCTTTGGCAGTTTCACGAGCGATTCCGGAAGGAGAAGAGGGTTTGTTCGCGGAACCGCACCAGGCTGTGCGTCCGGGGGGACCGCGCTCCCGTTAAATTCCCGTTTGTTAATGGCGGACGGACGGACATGACAAAGCGCCCGGCATAGGCAATACCCCCGGCCCATGAATCCCTATCGTCATTTCATCGGTGAGATCGAAAAAGCGCTCCAGGCCATGCAGGCCGCGGGCGAGCTTCCGAACGGCCTGAATTTCTCGGGTCTCACCGCCGAGCCGCCGCGCGATCCGGCACACGGCGACATCGCCACCAACGCCGCCATGGTGCTGGCAAAGCCCGCAGGCAAGAAGCCGCGCGACATTGCCGAGGCGCTGCTCGTCCATCTCAGGAAAATTCCCGACGTGGTCGACGGTTCGGTCGCGGGTCCCGGCTTCATCAACCTGAAGCTCACCGATTCGTTCTGGCGCGCACGGCTCAGCGACTGCCTGAAGGAAGGGATCGCCTACGGCGATTTGCAGACGGGCAAGGGCCACAAGGTCAATGTCGAGTACGTCTCGGCCAACCCGACCGGACCGCTGCACGTCGCCCATGCGCGCGGCGCCGTGGTGGGCGATGCGCTGGCCAACCTGCTGCTGAAGGCGGGCTACGGCGTCACCAAGGAATACTACATCAACGACGCCGGCGCGCAGGTCGACAAGCTCGGCCAGTCGACCTACCTGCGCTACAAGGAAGCGCTCGGCGAAGACATCGGTACGATTCCAGAAGGCCTTTATCCCGGCGAATATCTGAAGGAGATCGGCGCTGCGATCGCCCGGCGCGACGGCGCACGCTGGATCGGCAAGCCCGAGGCCGACTGGCTGCCCGAGATGCGCAGCTTCGCCATCGCGACCCTGATGGCCGAAATCAAGGCCGACCTCGAGACCTTGGGCGTGCACATCGACGTCTATTCGTCGGAGCGCGCGCTGGTCGAATCAGGTGCCGTCGATCGCGCCTTCAAGGACCTCGAGGCCAAAGGGCTGATCTATCGTGGCCGGCTGGAGCCTCCCAAGGGTAAGGCGCCCGATGACTGGGAGGATCGCGAGCAGGTGCTGTTTCGCGCCACGCAGTTCGGCGACGAAGTCGACCGGCCGCTCAAGAAGTCGGACGGCAGCTGGACTTACTTTGCCAACGACATCGCCTATCACCACGACAAATACCGTCGCGGCTTCGGCGACATGATCGACATCTGGGGTGCCGATCACGGCGGCTACGTGAAGCGCATGAAGGCCGCGGTCGGCGCGATCACGGACAAGAAGGGCGAGCTCGACGTGAAGCTCTGCCAGCTGGTGCGTGTGATGCGCAACGGCGAGCTCGTGCGCATGTCCAAGCGGGCCGGAACTTTTGTCACCCTCAGGGATCTTCTGGACGAGGTCGGCCCGGATGTCGTGCGGTTCACCATGCTGACCCGCAAGAACGACGCGCCGTTCGATTTCGACCTGGTAAAGGCCACAGAACAGTCGCGCGATAACCCGGTCTGGTACGTGCAGTATTGCCACGCACGCACCCGCTCCGTCATGCGGCAGGCGAGTGCCGCCGGCATCGCGATCGATGGGCTGGACAGCGTCCCGCTCGATCGTCTGGGCGACGCCGGCGAGCTCGCCCTCATCCGGCTGGTCGCGCAGTGGCCGCGCCAGGTCGAGGCGGCGGCGGCGGCCCACGAGCCGCACCGGGTCGGCTTCTATCTCTACGATCTGGCGGCAGCGTTCCATGCCCACTGGAACCGCGGCAAGGAAGACAACGTACGCTTCGTCGTCGAAGGGGACTCCGAGGTAACGCGGGCGCGCCTTGCGTTGGTACAGGCGGTCGGTTTTGTGATACAGTCCGGCCTCAAGGTCTTCGGCGTAACACCCGTCGATGAAATGAGATAAAAAAATGCACATCCGCCGGCCCCCTCCCGGCGACGGACCTAGAATCTACCGACCCAACGAGTCGGTTGCCGTGCGGCTCGATCCGCCGTCGCGGCCCGTCGCTTACGAACCCGAATCGATTCCGCCGACGCCGCGGGACACGCTGCTGTCGAGGGTCAACCGACGGCGCGGGCAGATCCTGACGGCCATGGTCTCGGTCGCCGCCATCGCCAGCTTCGGCTCGGTCGTGTGGTGGGCGCATAACCAGGACGTGAAGGCGGGCGGCAAGGGGCTCGAGCCGCTGGTCGTGCAGGCGCCGCCAACGCCCACCCGGATAAAGCCCGAGAACCCGGGCGGGCTGGTACCGCCCAACCAGGACAAGGAAGTCTACAACCGCATCCAGCCCAACACCGTGCCGGTCCAGCCCGAGAAGCTGCTGCCCGGGCCGGAGACGCCGAAGCTGCCGGCCGGGGGCATCCTGCCGACGCCCGCCAAGCCACCGGAACCTGAGTCCAAGGCGCCGACACCGACACCGCTGCAGAGCGCCTCAACGGCGACACCGGTCACGAACCAGGCTCCGCCTGCTCCGTCCGCCACGCCGGCCCCGGCGGCAGCGCCCGCCACCGCGCCGCCGGTCGCCGACAAGCCGACGACGCCGCAGGCCGCCGGTCCCAGCATCGCCAGCCTGATCGACAATATGTCGGGCGCCACCGGCGGCTGGCGCATCCAGATCGCTTCGGTGAAGAGCGAGGACGTGGCCAAATCGACCTGGGCACGCATCTCGACGGCCAACGGCGACGTGCTGGCCAGCCTCAAGATGCAGCCGATCCGCGTCGACCTCGGCGACAAGGGCGTGTGGTACCGCGTCCAGGCCGGACCGCTCGACGAGAAGCAGGCGCAAAGCGTGTGCGGCACCCTGAAGAGCCGCAAGTCCGACTGCGTCATCGTTCCGCCGGCGCGCTGAGACCACGGCGGTGGGCTTGCCGCGCGCGGCGATACTGGGCTGCGCCGGTCCCGACCTGACAGCCGACGAGCGTGCCTTTTTCCGCGACGCCGATCCGCTGGGTTTCATCCTCTTCGCGCGCAACATCGCAACGCCCGGGCAGGCGCTGAGGCTAACCGAGGAATTGCGCTCCTGCGTGGCCCGTGCCGACGCGCCGGTACTGATCGACCAGGAGGGCGGGCGCGTCGCCCGTCTGCGGCCGCCGCACTGGCGCAAGGCGCCGGCGGCTTCCCTGCTCGGCCAGCTCTACGCGCGCGACCCCGACAAGGGGCTCCTCGCCACGAGGCTCAACGCGCATCTCCTGGCGGCCGACGTGGCCTCAATCGGTTGCGACGTCGACTGCTTGCCGGTGCTCGACATCGGCTGGCCCCAGACCCATGCCGTGATCGGCGACCGCGCCTATGCCGACCAGCCCGGTCCGGTCGCTGCCCTGGCCCGCGCCGCAGCCGAAGGGCTCATGGCCCAAGGCGTGATGGCCGTCATCAAGCACATCCCGGGACATGGCCGCGCGTCGGTGGATTCGCATCTGTCGCTTCCCGAGGTCGCAGCGACGCGCGCCGAGCTGGAGCGGACCGACTTTCTGCCGTTCAAGCTGCTGTCGGACCTGCCATGGGCGATGACCGCGCACGTGCTTTACCGGGCGATCGATCCGGACGCCGCGTTGACGATATCGGCACGGGGCGTGAAGGACGTGGTCCGGGACCATGTCGGCTTCGACGGGCTGCTGCTGTCGGACGATCTGTCCATGCAGGCGCTGGGCGGCACGCTCGGCCAGCGTGCCGAGCGATCGCTCGCCGCGGGCTGCGACATCGCCCTTCACTGCAACGGCAAGCGCGACGAGATGGATCAGGTCGTGGCCCATACCGCAGCGATGACCGACGCCGCGGAACGCCGCTTCGAGGCCGGCCGCTCAGCCCTTGCCCGCGCCCGCGCGCCGCTCGGCGGCGGCCGGCCTGGCCGATGCCGCCCGGCAGGTGGCGGCCCTGCTGCCTGCATGGGGATAAGGCGGGGATAGGGGCCAAATACACTAGCGGTAGGCGTATCGGGTGGATTAAACCCAAGCTGCATGAGCGATCCCGCCAACCCGCCCGTTGCTGACGGCTTCGTCGCCGACAAGTTCGCGTCGCCCAGCCCCGATGTGATCGCGCCGGGCGAGGGCGAGTTGATCGTCAATCTCGAAGGCTTCGAAGGCCCGCTCGATCTGCTGCTGTCGCTGGCGCGCGACCAGAAGGTCGACCTGCGACGCATCTCCATGGTGGCGCTGGTCGACCAGTATCTGGCGCACGTGGCGCAGGCCCGCCGCCTCAGGCTCGAGCTCGCCGCCGACTATCTCGTGATGGCGGCGTGGCTTGCCTATCTCAAGTCGCGTCTGCTGCTGCCGGCGCCGCCGCCGGGCGAAGAGCTGTCGGGCCAGGAAATGGCCGACGCCCTGCAGTGGCAGTTGCGCCGCCTCGAGGCCATGCAGGAGGCGGGCGTGCGCCTGATGGCGCGGCCGCAGCTCGGCAAGGACATCTTCTCCCGCGGTCAGCCCGAGGGCGTGATCGTCGTGCGTCGTGCGATCTGGGACGTGAAGCTCTACGACCTGCTCGCCGCCTACGGCCATCAGGTACGGCCCAAGGACGCCGACACCTATCAGATCGAGCCGATGCAGTTCTTCTCGGTCGAGGAGGCGGCAGAGCGACTGGGCCGCATGCTGGGGATCGCAATCGACTGGCAGACGCTCGAAGCCTTCCTGCCGGCCGGCCTCACCGATCCGTCGCGTCGCCGTTCGGCACTCGCGGCCACCTTCGTCGCGGGACTTCAGCTCGCCAAGGACGGCCAGATCGAACTGCGCCAGACCGAGCGCTTCGGTCCCATCCATTTGCGTAAACGTACCGAACAGCGGTGACGTCCATCATGACAGACCTTGAAAACATTCCCGTCGAGGAACTCGAAAGACTGGCCATGCTGCTCGCAGCGGCCAAGGAAAAGTCGAACGTCGACAAGGACGAGGCCGACGATGATGACGATTCTGACGACGACGATTCGGACGATGACGACGATGATGAGGACGACGACGAGGAAGAAGAAGAGGAAGACGAGCCGGCCGAAGCCGTCGCAGTCGCCGCAGCCACCGTCACCGATGTCGTCTCGCCCGATCATCCGCAGCACCTGCGTCTGATCGAGGCCCTGCTGTTTGCCGGCACGCAGGCGCTCGACGAGAAGGAACTGGCCGACCGTCTGCCCAACGATGCCAACGTGGCGCTGCTGCTGGCCGATCTCACCGAACTCTACGCCAACCGCGGCGTGAACCTCGTGCAGGTCGCGGGCGGCTATGCCTTCCGCACCGCTTCCGATCTCTCCGAAAAGCTCAAGATCGAGCGGCCGGTGACGCGCAAGCTGTCGCGCGCGGCGATCGAGACGCTCGCCATCATCGCCTACCACCAGCCCGTTACTCGAACCGAGATCGAACAGGTCCGCGGCGTCGGCCTCAGCAAGGGCACACTCGACTTGTTGTTCGAGCAGAACTGGATCCGGCCGATGGGCCGCCGCCGCGTGCCCGGACGTCCGGTAACGTGGGGCACGACGGATTTCTTCCTCGAGCACTTCGGCCTGCCGGGCCTCGACGACCTGCCGGGCCACGAGGAAATGAAAGCCGCGGGCCTCTTGGACCCGCGCGCCCAGCCCCCCATATTCAGGCCGGAGGAGCCCGATCTTCCGCTGGAAGCGGGCGAGGACGAAGTCGACGAGCCGCTGGCCGCCGACGAGCCGGGGCGATAGCGCCGGCGAAACGGCGCGTTACGCCGCATTCCGGCCCCATTCGGACCGGTTGCCGGATTTGCGGTGGGTGACATAATCGGGCACACACGCCGAGTGAAATCCGTTTTGGGAGCATTTTTACATGGGTAGCTTCAGCATCTGGCACTGGATCATCGTGCTGGCCGTTGTGCTGCTGCTGTTCGGCGGTCGCGGCAAGGTTTCCCAGCTCATGGGCGACTTCGGCAAGGGCCTCTCGGCCTTCAAGAAGGGCGTCGGGGCACAGTCGGAAGACCCGCCGCAAACGGCCGGTCAGCCGGGCGACACGGCCAAGCCGATCCAGGCGCAGACTACGACCTCGAGCCCTGGCGGCGTCCACCAGGACACAGCCGCCAAGGTCTGATCGACCTTCCGTCGAGGGACGCGCGCGTACATGTTCGGCATCGACAGTCCGGAGCTGCTGGTCATTCTGGTCGTGGCGCTCGTCGTCATCGGCCCGAAGGAACTTCCTGGCCTGCTCAAGACCTGGGGCAAGTGGATGGCCACCATGCGCGGCATGGCCTCGGAGTTCCGCGGCCATGTCGACGAGATGGTCCGCCAGTCCGAACTCGACCAGGTGAAGAAGCAGCTGACGGACAGCACCGGCGGCCTCGACTTCAAGTCGCTCGACCCGACCAAGGAAATGAGGAGCATCATCCAGGACGGCGTGGCCGAGGGCGAGAAGGCGCTGGCCGAAGGCCAAGAGCAGTCTCGACAATCCGCCCCTCGATGATCCACTCGCCGAGCCTGAGTCGGCGCCGCAGATCGCGGTGGAGGCCGCGTCGGTTCCGGCACCGGAGTCGCCGGTTGCCGTCCCCGAGCCGATGGCCGAGTCGGCGCCTCCTGCCGCCGCGCTATCGCACGAGGACAAGCCCAAGGCCGCCGCCGCGGGCTGAGCGCGAATTAGCGCTTTGAACTGACCCGAAAAGACCGGCATAACGCGGCTCCCATGCCGCGAACGACAGACCATTGACCCAGGCCCACGACGGACCCGAAGACGATAAGCCGATGCCGCTGCTCGATCATCTGATCGAGCTGCGCAAGCGCCTGATCTATGCGCTGATCAGCTTCTTCCTCGTGTTCTTCATCACCTTCTACTTCGCCAAGCCGATCTTCTCGTTCCTGATCGAGCCGGCGCGGCACGACGGCTACAAGATCGTCGTCCTCGACATTTTCGAGTTCTTCTTCGTCACCGTGAAACTCTCGGCCTTCGTGTCGCTGATCGTGGGCTTCCCGCTGATCGCCACGCAGCTCTGGCTGTTCGTGGCGCCGGGACTCTACAAGAAGGAGAAGCGGGCCTTCCTGCCATTCCTGATCGCCACGCCGTTCATGTTCTATGCCGGCTGCGCGGTCATGTACTACATCGTCATGCCGTACGTGATCAATTTCATGCTGACCCAGTACGCGCCCGCCGACATCGAGAAGACCCTGCGTTCGTCCGACTATCTCTCGCGCGTGCTGCAGCTCGTCTTCGCCTTCGGCTTCGCCTTCGAGATGCCGGTGCTGCTGACCCTGCTGGTGCGGGTCGGCATCGTCACGACCGAGGGCCTGCGCTCCAAGCGCCGCTATGCGATCGTGATCTGCTTCATTGCCGCCGCGGTGCTGGCGCCGCCCGACGTGATCAGCCAGCTCGCGCTCGCCGTCCCGCTGCTCGCCTTCTACGAGCTCAGCATCCTGATCGGCAGCCGCATCGAGAAGAAGCGCGAGGTCGAGGACAAGAAGGCCGAGGAGGCCGAAGAGAACGCCGTTCCCTAGCCATGCATGACATCCGTTTCATCCGCGAAAACCCCGCCGCCTTCGACGCCGGTCTGAAGAAGCGCAACCTCGCGCCGCTGTCGGCCGCGATTCTGGAGATCGACAAGCGCCGCCGCACCGCCATTACCGAGAGTGAGACGATCCAGGCCAAACGCAAGTCGCTCAGCCAGCAGGTCGGCATGGCCAAGCGAAAGGGCGAGAACGCCGACGTGCTGATGGCCGAGGTTGCGGGGCTCGAGGACCGGCTGAAGAAGGGCGAAGCGCTCGCCGCTGAACTCGACGCCGAACTGACGCGCCGCCTCGAGGTGCTGCCCAACCTGCCGTTCGACGACGTGCCGGACGGCACCGACGAGACCGGAAACGTCGAGATCCGCCGGGTCGGCAGCCAGCGCAACTTCAGCTTCACGCCCAAGGACCATGTGGCACTTGGCGAGGCCACGGGCGAGATGGATTTCGCCGCCGCCTCCCGCATGTCGGGCGCGCGCTTCGTCGTGATGAAGGGCAAACTTGCGAAGCTGGAACGCGCGATCGCACAGTTCATGCTCGACCTCCATACCGCGAGGAGGGCGGCTACACCGAGGTCAACCCGCCGTTCCTGGTGCGCGACAACGCAGCCTACGGCGTCGGCCAGCTGCCGCGCTTCGCCGAGGACATGTTCCATACCGACAACGGCTTCTGGCTGATCCCGACCGCCGAACTGCCGCTCACCAACCTGGTGAACGACCAGGTGCTGGACGAGAAGCAGCTGCCGCTGCGCTACACCGCCTGGACGCCGTGCTTCCGTTCCGAGGCCGGCGCCGCCGGGAAGGACACGCGCGGTATTATCCGCCAGCACCAGTTTCCCAAGGTCGAACTGGTCTCGATCACCACGCCCGAGCAGTCCGACGCCGAGCACCAGCGCATGACCGGCCGCGCGGAAGAGGTGTTGAAGCGCCTTGGCCTGCCGTTCCGCACCATCGTGCTGTGCGGCGGCGACATGGGGCCGGCCGCGCGCAAGACCTTCGACATCGAGGTCTGGCTGCCCGGCCAGAATGCCTATCGCGAGATCTCGAGCTGCTCGAACTGCGGCGAATTCCAGGCGCGCCGCATGAACGCGCGCTTCCGCCCCAAGGAGGGCAAAGGGACGCGCTTCCTGCACACGCTGAATGGATCCGGGCTCGCGGTGGGCCGCACGCTCGTGGCCATCCTCGAGAATTACCAGAACGAGGACGGCTCGGTGACCGTGCCCGAGGCCCTGCGCTCCTACATGGGCGGGCTCGAGACCATCCCGGCGCCCCAGAAGACATCCAAATAGTGACGCCGGAGAAGCTCGCCAGGGCACGCATCCTCGTCACCAACGACGATGGCATTCACGCGCCCGGGTTGGAGGCGCTGATCGAGATCGCCCACCAGCTCTCGAAGGACGTCTGGGTGGTGGCGCCCGAGTTCAACCAGAGCGGCGCCGGCCATTCGCTGTCGATCACGCGGCCGATCCGCGCCCGCGAGGTGAGTGCCGCCAAGGTCGCGATCGAGGGCACGCCGACCGACTGCGTGCTGTTCGCCGTCAAGCACCTGCTGAAGGACCGCAAGCCCGACCTCGTCCTGTCCGGCGTCAACCGCGGCACCAACATGGCCGACGACGTGACCTATTCGGGGACCATCGCCGGCGCCATGGAAGGCTGCCTGCTCGGCCTGCCGTCGATCGCCTTCAGCCAGGCCTTTATCCACGACCATCCGCTGAAATGGGCGACCGCGACGGCCTTCGGCGCCGACGTGACGCGCCGCATCCTGGCGACCGACCTGCCGCGCAACGTGTTCGTAAACGTCAACTTCCCCGATGTCGTGGCGGCCTCGGTCAAGGGCATCAAGGTGACGCGCCAGGGCGTGCGCGCCTTCGGCAGCTCGATGGTCGAGCGCATCGACCCGCGCGGCGGCGCCTATTACTGGAACGCCTACACGCCGGGCGAGCACGAGGACGATCCGGAAGGCGATGTCTCGGCAATCCGCGCGGGCTACGTCTCGGTGACGCCGCTCCATCTCGACCTCACGTACGAGCCCATGCGCCGCAAGCTCGCGGCGCAGTTCGGAGCCGGCTGAGGCGGGCGGGCGCGATGAACGTTCCCGCCCTGCAGCGTCTGATCGCCGAGTTGCGCAACTCGGGCATCGCCGACGAGGCCGTGCTGGGCGCCATCGCCGCCATCGACCGCGAGCGTTTCGTCTCCGCGCCCTTCGCCGAGCGTGCCTGGGAGAACACCGCGCTGCCGATCTCGTTCGGCCAGACCATCAGCCAGCCGCTGGTGGTGGCGGCGATGACCGAGGCGCTCCGGGTCGGCCCGCGCATGAAGGTGCTCGAGATCGGCACCGGCTCGGGCTACCAGGCGGCCGTGCTCGCCAAGCTGGCGCGCCGCGTCTACACGATCGAGCGCTTCAAGCCCCTGTCGAAGGAAGCCGAGAAGCTTCTGATCGAGCTGGGCATCTTCAACATCGTCTTCGACGTCGGCGACGGCAGCAAGGGTTGGCCGGGCCAGGCGCCGTTCGACCGCATCATCGTCACGGCCGCGGCCGAGGAACGGCCGCAGGCGCTGATCGACCAGCTCGCCGTGGGTGGCATCCTGATCGTGCCGGTCGGGCGTGATCCCACCACCCAGGTCGTCGAACGCATCGTCAAGAGCGAGCGCGGGCTGCAGCGCGACACATTGATGCCGGTGCGCTTCGTGCCGCTGGTGACCGGCCCGCTGCCGGTGCTGGGCGAGGGGTAAGAGAGCTTTCTTCCCCTTCGCGGAGTCCGCGAAGGGGAAGTGTCGCCGTCACACGGCGACGATGGGGTCATGAGGCAGACGGGCCCGCTTCAACAATCTTGTCTTTTTTGCGCCGTGCCGCCCACGGCTTTCAGCCGTGGGCGCAATGCAGTACACTCTGCACATGAAAAGAGCCCCTCGCTTCCCCCTGCGATGGGCCGGCCAAAGCCGCACGCTGCTAACAGCAGTGGCGCTGATGGCCGCGCTCGGCGCCTGTGACAACAATCTTTTTGGCGCCCGCGGCGGCACCATGGAGTATCCCGGCTCCGGTGCCGGTCCATCCGCCGTGCCGACTTACGTGGTCAAGAACAAGGACACGGTCGAGGGCATCGCCCGGCGCTACGGCGTGCCGGCCCAGACGATCATCGACCGCAACAAGCTCCAGGCGCCTTACACGATCCAGCCCGGCCAGACGCTCGAAGTGCCGGGCGCGAGGGTCGTGGCGTCGGAAACGTCCTCCGGCGAGACACCGACCGCTTCGCCCTCCGGCCCGCCGGGACCGGTCAAGAAAGAGACCCTGCCTCCGCCGCCCGGCAGCAGCCAGGCCGAGCCGCCCAATCCCGCGCAGCCCGCCGCCGGCGAGCCAACCCCGCTCAGCCCGGCAGCGAGCTCGGTTACCGTGCCCGCCACGCCGCCGCGCTTCGAATGGCCGGTGCGCGGCAAGGTCGTGCAGGCCTATGGCGCCCAGGGCGGCCAGAAGAGCGACGGTATCGACATCGCCGCAGACAAGGGCGCGCCGGTGAAGGCCGCCGACGGCGGCACGGTCGTCTATGCCGGCAACGAGGTGCGCGGCATGGGCAACCTGCTGCTGGTCAGCCACGCCAACGGGTACATCACCGCCTACGGCTACAACGACGAGCTGCTGGTCAAGAAAGGCGATGTCGTGAAGAAGGGTCAGGTCATCGCCAGGGCCGGCACCTCGGGCGCCGCCGCCGATCCACGCCTGCACTTCGAAGTGCGCCACGCCGGCAAGACCATCGATCCGGTGAGCGTGCTGCCTCAGTAGTGTCAGCTGTCAGCCTACGCATCGCTGTCATCCTGAGCGCAGCGAAGGATCCTTCGCTGCGCTCAGGATGACAGCGGTGCTGTGACAGGCGCTACGTCTCAGACAATCTTGCCGTCCAACATGTACGCACCCTTGCGGTCCTCGATCTCGAGAATCCAGACGTCGGGATCGTACGTGACCTGCCGCGCGATATAGGCGTCGGCCTCGGCCTCGGCGACCGGCGTGGGACCGGTGCCGCGGCTCCACCCGGGCTCGCCGTCGAGCGTGCTGGCTTGCGTAAAGACCGTGACGCCCTGCTCGAAGCGATTGACCTTCACCAGCACCGTGCCGGCGTCGGAGTCTCCGCGGCGCACGATCGTGGCGGGGATGAACGCGCGGTCGCACAGGCGGACCTGCGCCATGACCCACAGGCCCGTCGTGAGGCCCATGGTCATTGCGGGCGTTCAGCCCAGCGCATCGTCGAGGCCGTCGAAGATCGCGCGCGCACCGCGCCAGCGGTAGCGCACGCAGGCGAAGGGCAGGGCGTCGAGGGCCGCGCTGTCGCCGTCGGCCAGCGCCGCGGGCGCGATCAGGATCGGCCTGATCTCGCGACCGCTGCGGGCCGACGCCAGCGACAGCGAGCCGACGGCGCGCGCCAGCTCCTCCGGCGCGTCGTCGGCAACCAGCGCGAACAGCGGCTGCGGACGTTCGCCGCGCAGCGAGAACAGGTCGTGGGTTCCGCCGAACAGGCCGCGCTTGGCGAGTTCCTCGTGCAGCGCAGTGTCGACCAGCGAGCGGTCGCAGGCCGACGCAGCGGAGTCGCTGGGCGAGGACTGCACGCACAGTCCGTTGTATTCGGCCGCGGGGTCTCCCGCCTTGAAGCGGCGCACGCTGTCGACGAAGCGGCCGAGCAGGCGGGTCAGGCGCGTGCTGTCGAGCGGCGCCACGATCAGCGCCTCGGTCTCCGTGCCATCGGGCCAGCGCAACTGGCGCCACACGCCGTCGGCGGCGAATTCGCGGAAGGCGGACTTGCGCTGGCCGGCCCGCGCGCCGCCCATGCGGCCGGAGTGCGCAAGATAGAGCGCGCCGTTCGCGTCGGCGGCGATGATGCCCGCCAGCTTCCGCTCGGCACCCTCGCGCGGCAGGTTGATCTCGCAGGTGATGCTCTCTCGCCTGGTCGGCGCGTCGGGGGCATGACCGAGCAGCAGCGCGTCGCGCTCCTTGCGCGGCTCGAAGGCCCACCAGAAGCCGTCGTCGGGCGCCCAGCGGATGGTGGTGCGCAGTTCGCCGCCGCGCCAGGTCAGCCGCACGCCGCGCGCGGGCACGCCTTTCAATGCGCCTCGCAGGCGCTTGAGGGCGCGATCGATCCGCTTCGGTTCGCCGACAACCTGCAGCATGCGCGATCCTACCGCGCTCGCGGCCCTTGCCGTTGTGGACAGGTTCGGTCATGACACGCGCCCGGATCGTGAACATCCCCGGGCCTGTGAATAGCGATGGCTGACCCACCCCTTCTTGCCCTGACCGGCATCCGCTTCCATCTCGGCGACCAGACGATCCTCGACGGCGTCGACCTCGGCATCGCGCCGGGCGAGCGCCTGTCTCTGGTCGGCCGCAATGGCGCCGGCAAGTCGACCCTGCTGCGCATCCTTGCGGGCGAGCCGATCTTTGACGCAGGCCAGCGCTTTGCCCAGCCCGGCGCCACCGTCGCCACCTTGCCGCAGGAGCCGAGCTTCTCCGGATATGCCACGGTCGGCGACTATGTGTCCGGGGCGCTCACCGATTCGCTGGGGCCGGACGACTACCGCATCGCCGCCATCCTCGAGGAGATGAAGCTCGACGGCGGCAGGATGCCCACCGAACTGTCCGGCGGCGAGGCGCGCCGCGCCGCCCTGGCGCGCGTGCTGATCGGCGAACCCGACGTGATGCTGCTCGACGAGCCGACCAACCATCTCGATCTGCCGACGATCGAGTGGCTGGAGGAAAAGCTCGCGCGCTGGCGCGGCGCCTATGTGATGGTGAGCCACGACCGGCGTTTCCTCACCACCTTGTCGCGCGCCGTGCTGTGGCTCGATCGCGGCATCGTGCGCCGGCTCGACAAGGGCTACGGTGAGTTCGAGACCTGGTCGAACGACATTGTCGAGCGTGAGGCCACCGAACGCCACAAGCTCGACCGGCTGATCGAGCGCGAGACCGAATGGGCAGGCAAGAGCATCCGCGCCCGCCGCACGCGCAACGAAGGCCGCCTGCGGGCGCTGGGCGAATTGCGCAAGCAGCGCCGCGAGCAGATCGGCCCGGTGGGCCGCGCCTCGATTTCCGTGGGCTCGGCGGAGCAGTCCGGGTCCCTGGTCGTCACCGCGCGCAACATCACCAAGCGCTGGGGCGACAAGACGGTCGTCGAGGATTTCTCGACGCGCATCTTCCGCAAGAACCGCATCGGCCTGATCGGCCCCAACGGTGCCGGCAAGACGACCCTGCTCAGGATGCTGATCGGCGAGCTCGAGCCGGATTCGGGAACGGTGAAGCTCGGCGCCAACCTGATGCCCGTGGTCATCGATCAGCGCCGCATCGATCTCGATCCGGACAAGACGCCGTGGGAGACCCTGGCCGACCGCAACGACCATGTGCTGGTGCGCGGCCATCTCACCCACGTCATGACCTACCTGCGCGAATACCTGTTCCGCGACGAGCAGGCGCGCCAGCCGGTGCGCACCCTCTCGGGCGGCGAGCGCAACCGTCTGCTGTTGGCCAAGGCGCTGGCGGCGCCCTCCAACATGATCGTGCTCGACGAGCCGACCAACGATCTCGACGCCGACACGCTCGACCTTCTGCAGGAGGCGCTCGACGATTACGACGGCACCGTCCTGCTGGTGAGCCACGACCGCGACTTCCTCGACCGGCTGGTGACCTCGACCATCGCCCTCGAAGGCGACGGCACGGCGATCGAATATGCCGGCGGCTACAGCGACTATGTGAGCCAGCGCGGCCCGCGGATCGAAGCAACGGGTGTCACGCCGTCGCGCGCGAAGAAGAAGGCCGCAGCGCGCGACCCGGGCGGGCAGGGCGAGCGCCTCGGCTACAAGCGCGAGCGGGCGCTGGTCGAACTGCCCAAGAAGATCGCGGCACTCCAGACCGAGATGACCGTGCTCAACGTCGCGCTCGCCGATCCCGATCTCTACCGCCGCGACACCAGGAGCTTCGCCGCCAAGACTGCCCGCCTCACTGCCGCCCAGGCCGAGTTGGACGCCGCCGAGACGGAGTGGCTGGAGCTCGAGATGTTGAAGGAAGAGCTTCAGGGCTGACCCGAAAAAGGAAGCCCAGCCGTCCTCCCCAAGAGAGACAGCTGGGCCAGGTGGACGCTCGCGGCGTCAGGGAGGTGCGGCCGGTCAGTTGCGGCCGCATCGACGCCGGTGATGAGGCCGGCGCGATCTCGTCATTTCGCGACCCCACGAAAGCGCAAACGCCGGGTGTGCTCTGTGGCATTCCCCACGGTCCTCTGGATTTTTGGCGCATCGATTTTTGTAAAGGTTGACGGATCAGACCCTGTCCGGTACGCCCTTCGCTCCCTCGAAGGTCCCGCAAAAAGTGCCTGATTCCGTGACTTCTCCTGCGTCCGACGCCCGGCTGGCCGGCCATCCCGCCGGCTTGCGGCGCACCTTCGCGATCATCTCGCACCCGGACGCCGGCAAGACGACCCTGACCGAGAAGCTGCTGCTGTTCGGCGGCGCCATCCATGTCGCGGGCGCGGTCAAGGCGCGCGGCGAGGCGAGGCGCGCGCGCTCGGACTGGATGAAGATCGAGCAGCAGCGCGGCATCTCGGTCACCACCTCGGTGATGCATTTTGAGTATGGCGGCGCGGTGTTCAATCTTCTCGACACGCCGGGCCACGAGGACTTCAGCGAGGACACCTACCGCACGCTGACCGCCGTCAACTCGGCGGTGATGGTGATCGACGCGGCCAAGGGCATCGAGGCACGCACGCGCAAGCTTTTCGAGATTTGCCGGCTCCGCGACGTGCCGATCATCACCTTCATCAACAAGATGGACCGCGAGTCCAAGGACCCGATCGAGCTGCTGGACGAGATCGCCTCCACCCTGGCGCTCGACGTCACGCCGATGAGCTGGCCGCGGGGCTCGGGCCAGAATTTCAAGGGTACCTACGATCTCGCCAACAGCCGCATGCTGGTGTTCGACACCACCGACAAGACCCGCATCGGCGAGACGATCGAGAACTACACGATCGACGACCCGAAGCTGGCCGAGGACGTTGAGCTGGTGCGCGCGGGCTATCCCGAATTCGACATCGAGTCGTATCGCGCCGGCCACCTGTCGCCGGTGTTCTTCGGCAGCGCCTATAATAATTTCGGCGTGCGCGAGCTGCTCGACGCGATCGCCGCCTGGGCGCCGCCGCCGCGCCCGCAGCCGGCCGAGCCGCGCGCCATCCTGCCGACCGAGCCCAAGGTCTCGGGCTTCGTCTTCAAGGTCCAGGCCAACATGGATCCCAACCATCGCGACCGCGTGGCTTTCCTGCGCCTGTGCAGCGGCCAGTTCCGTCGTGGCATGAAGCTGACGCAGATGGGGACGGGCAAGGTGCTGTCGGTCAATTCGCCGATCCTGTTCTTCGCCCGCGAGCGAGAGATCGTCGACGAGGCGTGGGCGGGCGACATCATCGGCATTCCCAACCACGGCGTGCTCAGGGTCGGCGACACGCTGACCGAGGGCGAGCCGATCAAGATCGTCGGCATTCCCAATTTCGCGCCGGAAATCCTGCGCCGCGTGCGGCTGGAAGATCCGATGAAGTCCAAGCAGCTGAAGCGCGCGCTCGACGATCTGGCGGAAGAAGGCGTGACCCAGGTGTTCCGGAGGGTGATCGGCGGCGACAATATCGTGGGCGTGGTCGGCGAACTGCAGCTCGACGTGCTCAAGACGCGCGTCGAGGCGGAATATTCGGTGATGATCGACCTCGAGCCCGCGCCTTTCGAGACGGCGCGCTGGATCTCGGCCGACAGCAAGGCCGACCTCGAGGCTTTCATGTCGGCCAATCGCGGCGGCATGTCCGAGGACCGCGACGGCGCGCCGGTGTTCCTGGCACGCAACGCCTGGGAACTGGGCTACATCGCCGAGAAGAGCCCCAAGGTGAAGTTCGCGGATATCCGGGAGCGGGCGTAATTCGTCATCCTGAGCGAATAGGCGCATTCGAGTGCAAGCACTCGAATGCGCCTATTCGCTCAGGATGACATTGTGCGTCAGGTCACGGGCTTCGTGACTTTATTGGCGCGAAGCTGCGCCAACTCCTCGGCCTTGAGGCCCAGCAGTTCGGCGAGCACCAGATCGGTGTGCTGGCCGAGCGTTGGCGCGGGGCTGCGGATTTCCGACTTGCCGGCGGTGTGCAGGCGGATCGGCGAGATCGGGACGCGCGTGCGGCCGCGGCGCGGATGATCGACGTCGACCCAGAAGCCGCGTGCCTCGAGATGCGGATCGTAGGCGACCTCGCGCGCGGTCTTCACCGGTGCGCAGGGCACGTGAGCCTCGTTGAGGAGACGCAGCACCTGGTCCTTGGTGCGCCCCAAGGTCCACGCGCCGACGATGTCGTCGACCTCGGTCATGCGCCTGGCCCTGCCCACCGTGCTCGAAAGCTCCGGGTCCTCGAGCAGCTCCGGGCGACCGAGCAGCCGGCACATCGAATGCCAGTGCCGTTCGGCCGCCGTGAAGATCGCCACATAGCCGTCGGCGCAAGCGTAGGTGTTGTAGGGGGCCATGGCGAGCGCCGGATGCCGGTTGCCGGTGCGATCCGGCACATTGGTGTCGTTGTCCATGACGGCGCCCATCGCCGAAGCGAGCGCGATCACGGCCGCCTCGTGCATGGCAACCTCGACCCTCTGGCCGTGGCCCGTGCGCTCGCGCTGCACGAGCGCGCCCAGGATGCCGGCGCAAAGGTGAATACCTGCCAGGAAGTCGCAGACCGCGGCGCCCGCCTTGGTCGGCGGTCCATCGGCATCGCCGGTGGCGTTGGTGATGCCGCTCATCGCCTGGATGGTGACGTCCATGGCGGCGAGATCGCGATAGGGGCCGTCGAGGCCAAAGCCGGAGCTGCCGCCATAGACCAGGCGCGGATTGAGCTTGTGCAGGACGTCCCAGCCGATGCCGAGGCGATCCATCACGCCCGCGGCGAAGTTCTCGATCAGCACGTCGGCCTGGGCGACCAGTTCGAGGAAGATCTCCTTGCCGCGTGGCTGCTTGAGATCGAGCACCACCAACTCCTTGTTGGAGTTCAGCATGACCAGCGGATAGGGCTCGACCTCGCGCTTGCGGCGGCGCACGACGTCGCCCTCCGGCGGCTCGATCTTGAGGACACGGGCGCCCATGAAGGCGAGCTGCAGGCCACAATAGGGTCCGTTGTATATTTGCCCCAGATCGAGCACGAGCATCCCGTCGAGCGGGCGGCGGATCGTAGTCATGGCGCGGGATGAACCTTCTTCCAGTGGCGTGCGATGTCGATGCGACGCGTCACCCAGACCTTCGGCTGGTCGGTCAGCCAGTCGAGCAGGCGGGCGAGGCCCAGCGCGCGGCCGGGATGGCCGATGATGCGGTTGTGCAGGCCGAAGCTCAGCATGCACGGCGGATCCTCCTCCAGCACGCACTGCACGGCGTTCCTGATGTAGGTGAAGTATTCGTCGCCCGACGTCATGCCCTGGCGGATGAAGCGCACGTCGTTGTGGACGACGGAGTAGGGCACGATGAGCTGGCGACGCTTGCTAACCGTCAGCCAGTAAGGCAGCTCGTCGTCGTAGGTGTCGCTGTCGTACTCGTAGCCGTTGTCGAGCAGCAAGTTGCGCGTCAGCATCGAGGGCGCGTAGCGGCTGTACCAGCCGGCGGGACGCGTGCCGATCGTCCTGGTGATGCTGGCCGTGGCCATCTCGATCTGCCTGCGCTCGTAGTCGGGCGCCATGTTGCCGTGCATCTCCCACCGGTAGCCGTGGCCGGCCACGTCCCAGCCCGCCTCGCGTATGGCGGCGCAGGCTTCCGGGTTGCGCTCAAGCGCCTGGGCGATAGCGAAGACGGTGCAGGGCAGCTTGCGCTTGGCGAAGATGCGCTGGAGCCGCCAGAAGCCGGTGCGGCTGCCGTACTCAAACATGCTTTCGGCGCCGAGATCGCGGCCCTTGATCGCGGCGGTCGCGCCCTCGGTCAGGCCTGTCTCGGAGGCGGGCGCCCCGTCGGGCACCGAGACTTCGCCGCCTTCCTCGTAGTTGATGACGAAATTCACCGCGACGTGCGCGCCGCCCGGCCATTTGGGATCGGGCGGATGGCGCCCGTAGCCCACGAAGTCGCGGACGCGGCCCGCCTCTTCATCGGTCATTGGAATGCCTCCCGGAGGGAACTCTATCGTGAACTGGCGGGACCGGCAGGCCCCAAGCGCATCCCGAGCCGAGATGCGGCCGCTCGAACCGTGCTGCGAACCAAAATGTCCTCTATGGTCGGCCCATGAGCGACATCAGGCGAATCGATCCCGGCCCGCGCATGAGCGAGGCCGTCGTGAAAGGCAGCCGCATCTACTGCTCGGGCATGATCCCCGAGGACACCGGCCTCGACATTGCCGGCCAAGTGAAACAGGCGCTGGACGAGATCGATTCGTTGCTGGCCAGAGGCGGCAGCGACAAGACGAAGATCCTGACGGCCACGATCTGGCTGGCCGACATCGGCGATTTCGCGGCCATGAACGCGGTATGGGATGCCTGGGTCGTGCCCGGCCAGACGCCTGCGCGCGCGACCGTCCAGGCCAGGATGAACGATCCCAGGCTGAAGGTCGAAATCATGGTGGTGGCCGCGCTCGAGGGCTAGTCTGGGGACGTCACAGCGACGGAGATCCCCATGACCGTGACCGAAGGCCTCGTCATTCCCGCGGGCGGCGGAAAGCATTTCCCCTCGTCGGAACCCGGGCGCAATTTCTACCTGAAGCTTCTGAGCCAGCAGACTGCCGGGAGCGTCATGTTGTTCGAGGAAACCCTGCCAGCCGGCACCAAGAGCCTGTTCCACCGGCACCGCGACAGCGACGAGATCGCCTGGGTGCTGGAAGGCAAGTTCAGCTTCATGATCGGCGATCAGGTCAGCACCGGCGGACCGGGCACCTGCGTGTTTTTTCCGCGCCACCTGCCGCACGCCTGGAAAAACAGCGGCAGCACGATGGGCCGCGCGGTGTTTCTCTATACGCCGGCCGCTGCCGGACACTATGTCGAGGAACTCTTCGAGCGCTCCGGCACGCCGCAGAGCGATGCCGAACGCGAGACGCGCCGAAAGCACTACAACTGGGAAGTACTGGGTCCCAATCCGCTGTGAGCGACCGGGAAAGGCCGGAAAGCCCGTAGCCCGGAGCAGGCCGAGGCTTTATTGATGAACGATGTTCGCATCGTTCTTTCCCAATCCGAAGATTTTCTTCCCCGCCGCCCTCCTGTGGACCGCGCTCTGCATGGCCCTCTGGTACAGCGTGGTCCGCGACCTCGGTCCGCAGCTCAGCGTCGGCGGCCTGATCGGCCTTCCCTATCCGGCCGCCGATGCCAATGGCTCGGATATCGCCGTCCAGGTGGCGCGCGATCTTTGGCTCTACCAATACATGATCGTCACCGGCGCTCTCTTCGTCGGACTGGTCGGCTGGCTCCTCCCGCATCGCTGGTTCTGGTGGTCGGTCGGTGTGTCGGCGCTCATCGTCTTCCTGCTGTGGTTCCAGGTTCAGCTCGACGTGATGGTCAACAACTGGTTCGGCGCCTTCTACAACCTGATCCAGAAGGCTCTGGCAAAGCCGAACGCCATTACGCAAAGAGAGTTCTATTCGCAGCAGGCGACCTTCGGCGGCATCGCGATGATCCACATCTTCTCCGCGGTGCTGACGGCCTTCATCACCAGTCACTATATCTTCCGCTGGCGCACGGCGATGAACGACCACTACACCGCCAACTGGCAGCGCCTGCGACATATCGAGGGAGCCTCGCAGCGCGTGCAGGAAGACACGATGCGATTTGCCGAAACCCTGGAAGGCCTCGGCACGCGCCTGATCAACTCGGTGATGGCCCTGATCGCCTTCCTGCCGATCCTGTGGGGCCTCTCGTCGTATGTGAAGGAATTGCCGCTGATCGGTTACGTTCCGCAGGCGCTCGTCTTCGTCGCGGTGATCTGGGCCGCGTTCGGCACAGGCCTTCTCGCTGTTGCCGGCATACGGCTGCCGGGGATCGAGTTTCACAACCAGCGGGTGGAAGCCGCCTACCGCAAGGAGCTGGTGCTGGGCGAGGACCGCGCCGACCGCGCGCAGCCGCCGACCCTTCAGGAATTGTTCGCCAAGGTGCGGGCAAATTACTTCCGGCTGTACGTGAACTTCCTTTACTTCAACATCGCGCGTTATGGCTATCTGCAGGCCGGCGCCCTGGTTGCCTACGTCTCCCTTGGACCGACGATCGTTGCCGGCGGCATGACGCTCGGCGTCATGAACCAGACCTTGCGCGCCTTCGGGCGGGTCGAGGGATCGTTCCAGTATCTCGTCAACTCCTGGTCGACGATCGTGTCGCTGATCTCGATCTACAAGCGATTGCGCACCTTCGAGGCGTCGATGCTGCATGAGCCGCTGGATCCCATCGAAGCGGAACCCGTGCCGCAGGGGCAGTAGAACCGCCACGCCGCGGGGTGCTAAGGTCCCGGCGGATTTCACGAGAGGAAGAGGAAGCAATGAGCATCAAGCGAGTGAACGCGGGTCCCCGCATGTCGAGCGCCGTCGTGCACGGCGACACTGTCTACCTGGCGGGCCTCACGGCCGACGACACCAAGGCCGACGTGAAAGGCCAGACCAAGCAGATCCTCGACAAGATCGACAAGTTTCTGAAGGAAGCCGGCACCGACAAGTCGAAGATCCTGTCCGCCAATATCTGGCTGACCGACATCGGCACCTGGGGCCAGATGAATGAAGTGTGGGACGCCTGGGTTTCCCCCGGCAACACGCCCGCCCGTGCAACCGTCGAGGCCAAGCTCGCCAACCCGGCACTCAAGGTCGAGATCATGGTGCAGTGCGCTAAATAAGCGGCTGCCGCTGAATCGGAAAAGGGCCGGCAATCGCCGGCCCTTTTTATTTCGCTTCCAACCTCATCCTGAGGAGGCGCGCGAAGCGCGCCGTCTCGAAGGATGGGAACGAGCACCGCGCTCGTTACCCATCCTTCGAGACGGCCCCTCGGGCCTCCTCAGGATGAGGTTTATTGCGTTTTAAAAGCATTACTTTTTGTAGCTGCCTAGTTGATCGGCCCGAGAATCTTGCCGGGGTTCATGATGTTGTCCGGGTCGAACGCCTTCTTGATCAGGCGCATCAGCGACATCGCCTCGCCATGCTCGGCATAGAGGAACTTCACCTTACCCATGCCGACGCCGTGCTCGCCGGTGCAGGTGCCGCCGAGCGCCAGCGCACGGGCGACCATGCGGTCGTTCAGCGCCTCGGCCCTGGGCAGGTACGTCGGATCGTCGGGGTTCACCATCATGGTGAGATGGAAGTTGCCGTCGCCGACATGGCCCACGATCGGTGCATAGAGACCGTTGGCCTCGATGTCCTTCTGAGTCTCGAGAATGCATTCGGCCAGCCGCGAGATCGGCACGCAGACGTCGGTCGCCCACATGCCCCAGCCGGGCTTCGAGGCCTTGGCGGCCCAGGCGGCGTCATGGCGGCCCTGCCACATCTTGCTGCGCTCCTCGGCCTGGCTCGTCCAGGCGAAATCGCCGCCGCCGTTCTCGCCGGCCAGCGCCTGCACCATCTCGGCCTGTTCCTTGGTGCCGGCCTCGGTGCCGTGGAACTCGAGCAGCAGCAGGTTCTTGGCCGGCAGGTCGAGCTTGGAATATTTGTTCACCGTGTCGACCGTCTCGGTGTCCATCAGCTCGATGCGGGCGACCGGAATGCCCGACTGGATGGTCTGGATGACGGTGCTGACCGCGCCGTCGAGCGAGTCGAAGGCGCAGGTCGCCGACACCATCAACTCGGGAATGCCATACAGGCGCACCGTGATCTCGGTGATGATGCCCAGGGTGCCTTCGGAGCCGACGAACAGCTTCACGAGGTCATAGCCCGCGCTCGACTTGCGCGAGCGGCGGCCGAGCCGCATCAGTCGGCCGTCGGCGGTGACAACCTGCAGCGCGAGAACGTTCTCGCGCATCGTGCCGTAGCGCACCGCGTTGGTGCCCGAGGCGCGGGTGCTGGTCATGCCGCCAATCGAGGCGTCGGCGCCGGGATCGATCGGAAAAAACAGCCCGGTCGCGCGGATGTATTCGTTGAGCTGCTTGCGGGTGACACCGGGCTGCACGACGACGTCGAGGTCCTCCTCGTTGACCTGCAGCACCTTGTTCATGCGGCTGAGGTCGAGCGAGATGCCGCCGTTGGGCGCGCTGATATGGCCCTCGAGCGAGGTGCCGGTGCCGAAGGCGATGATCGGCGTCTTGTGGCGGGCGCAGAGCTGGACGATGGCCTGCACTTCCTCGGCCGACTCGGCGAACACCACGGCGTCGGGCAGGTGGGCTTCGTGGAAGGAGATGTCCTTGCCATGCTGCTCACGCACCGAATGCGCGGTGCTGACCCGATCGCCGTACATTTTCTTCAGCTCGACGATGGTTACGTCGACGTTCGGGGCCTTTACTTGAGCCGTGGCGGACATTGTCGGTACTCTCGATGTGTGGCTGGCGCTGGCCTGTTGGATACGCTCAAATGCCGCCAAAGCCAACCGACGGAACCGCCTCAAAAGGACCCAAAATGCGCGATGTTTATGTAGTCGGCGCCTATACGACCGCGTTCAAGAAACACCCCGGCATGAGCTTCGGCGACCTCGCCCGCGAGGCCTATCTCGGCACGCTCAAGGACGCCGGGATGAAGACCGGCGCCGACATCGAGGCAGGCTGGCTGGGCAACTGCGGCATGGGCTTCTGGGGCCAGAATTCGATCCGCGGCCAGGCGCTGTTCCAGCCGCTGGTCGAGGAGGGGCTGTTCCCCGAGCGCGTGCCGATGTTCAACGTCGAGAACGCCTGCGCCACCGCCTCGACCGCCTTCATGGGCGCGTGGAAGGATGTGCTGGCCGGCACGCATGAACTCTCGTTCTGCCTCGGTATCGAGAAGCTGTTCAGCCCGGATGCGCCCGAGCGCACGGCGGGACTGTTCAACCAGGGCTACATCACCAGCCAGCACGACCGGCTGGTCGCGGAGATGAACCGGGTCGGCAAGATGGTCGGTTCGGAGTTCAAGCCGGGAGACGACCGCACGATCTTCATGGACACCTATGCCATGCAGGCCAAGTGGCACATGTGGAAGTACGGCACGACCCAGCAGCAGATCGCGACGGGTGCGGCCAAGAACCACAATTACGGCGCGCTGAACGAGAAGGCGCAGTACCGCTTCCAGATGACGCCGCAGTCGGTGATGGAAGACCGGCCGGTCTCCTATCCGCTGACTCGCGCGATGTGCGCGCCCATCGGCGACGGGGCGGCGGCGGCGCTGCTCTGCTCGAAGGAATATCTCGAGAAGCTGCCCAAGGAAGTGCAGACCCGTGCCGTGAAGATCGCCGGTGTCGGCTTCTCGGGCGGCATGTATCGCGAACTCGACGCGCCGGGCCTGTCGCGCGCCGCGGCTGAGAAAGCCTACAAGATGGCGGGACTGGGGCCTGAGGACATCGATGTCGCCGAGGTGCACGACGCCACCAGCTTCTGCGAGGTCTACCAGTGCGAGATGATGCGCTTCTGCCCCGAAGGCGAAGGCGGCAAGTTCATCGAGTTGGGAGCGACCGGTCCCGGCGGCAAGCTGCCGGTGAATACATCCGGCGGCCTGGTGTCGAAGGGTCATCCGGTTGGCGCGACGGGCCTGTCGATGCTGGCGGAGCTTGCGACGCAACTGCGCGGCGAAGCCGGACAACGTCAGGTGAAGGGCGCCGAGGTCGCGCTCGCCGAGAACGGCGGCGGCGTGATCGGCATGGAAGAGGCCGTCGCCTCGGTCGTGATCCTGCAAAAGCAGTCTTGAAATAGAGCGGCGTCACCCAACATCCGTCCCCCGCGCCCCGGAGACGATGCTCTAAACCCTCCCAGGTTGTAAGGTCTTTAGAGAGAGTGCAATGACCAAAGATGTTGCGCCGGTGGTGAGTGGCTGATCAACCCTCCATCATCTGCAGCACGCGCCTGCGGCCGGTCGTCGACTGGCTGCTGAGCGAGGGCCGGCTCGAGCAGAACCTGTCGCGCTTCGTCGACGGGCTGATGTCGCGCAGCGTGGCGGCAGGCCTGCCGATCTGGCGGTTCTACATCGGCCTGCAGCTGGTGCATCCGCAGATGGTGGCGACTGGCGTGCTGTGGAAGCGGGGTGGTGTCTCGGAGGAGATCCCGCGCTTGCACGGCATCATGACCAGCCCCGCCTATATCGGCAGCCCGATGCAGGCGGTGCGGCAAACCAACGAAGCCGTGCGCCATAGCCTTGAAACGGATCTCGAAGAGGGAGCGCACACGGTGCTGCGCGAACTGAAGGAGGGCGGTGGCACGGACTACCTTGCGTTGCCGATGCGGCTCGGCCGGGTGGGTTCGCTGCCTGTCGCGTCCTTTGCGACCGACCGGCCGGGTGGTTTCAGCGACGAGGACGTGGGCGACATCCGCCACCTCGTCGACCTGATGGGCTCGGTGGCGGAGATCTTCATCTATCGCAACATCGCCGAGACGGTGACAGACACCTATCTCGGCCACATCGTCGGCGAGCAGATCCTGGGCGGGCTGATCAAGCGCGGCGACGGACGCGAGATCAACGCCGTGCTGTGGTTCTCCGACTTGCGCGACTTCACCGGCCTCAATGAGCGCATGGGCGCGTCGGAACTGCTCGACCTGCTGAACAACTATCTCCAGCTCGTGGGCGACGCTCTCAAGGCCTATGGCGGCGAGATCCTGAAGTTCATCGGCGACGGCGTGATGGCCTATTTCCCCGCTGACGACGCGCTCTTTCTGCCGTACGTCACCAACAACGCGATGGCGGCGGCGCGGCGCCTGATCGGCGACATCGAGGCGGCGAACGAAGCGCGCGCTGCGGGCGGCGCCGATCCGCTGCGCTTCGGTGTGGGACTGCATGTCGGACCGGTGACCTTCGGCAACATCGGCACGGAAGACCGGCTCGACTTCACCGTCATTGGCCCCGCCGTAAATCGCGCGTCGCGGCTCGAGGGCCTTACCAAGCAGCTGGGTGTGCCGGTGCTCGCGTCGTCGGAGTTCAATCTCGCGAGCACTATCCCGATGAAGTCAATGGGCATGCATTCGCTGCGCGGCGTGCCCGAGCCGGTCGAGGTCTTCACCTTGCCCGACTAGAGACTTCCTTTAGTCAGACCAGCGCCTTCCAGCCCTCGACCCAGCTCCAGCGCCTCTTCGTCGGGCAGAGGCTGCGAGGAGGCATCGACCTCCAGACGCTCGCCGACTTTGCGCGCGCCGCACAGTCGAGGACCTTGTCGACCTTCTTGCCGCCGCCGCAGTAGGTGTCCTGGTAGGTCATGTCGCCCAGCGCGATCACGCCGTAACGATGGCCCGACAGGTCGGGGCGCTCGCGCTCCAGCGTTTCGGCGAGCTGCAGGATGTTGGACGGGATGTCGCCCGAGCCGTGCGTCGCGCAGATCGCCAGCAGCACGTCGTGCGCCTCGAGATCGGCTTTGCTCGCGGCCTTGTCGGTGACGTCGACTGCATGGCCGGAGTCTTCCAGCACCGGCTTCAGGGCATCGGCCACCATCTGGGCATTGCCCAACTCGGTACCGACTAGGATTAGAATGCTTGCCATGCCAGTCTGTTTGCCATGGAAGAAACGCCCGTACTAGCCGCCGTCGAGAGCGGTGTTCTGTCGCTGACCTTGAACCGCCCGCAGCGGCTGAATGCGATGAGCCAGCCGCTGATCGCCGCACTGCGTGCAGAGATCGCGCGCGCCGCCGGCGACAGCACCATCCGCGCCGTCCTGCTGACCGGCACCGGGCGTGGCTTCTGCGCCGGCGCCGACCTTGCCGGCACGGGGACCGGCGCGGTCGGCGCCGACGGCAGGCCCGACCTCGGCGCGGTGATGGAGACGCACTACAATCCGCTGATCCGCGCGATCCGCGAGCTGCCCAAGCCGGTGATCGGCGCGATCAACGGCGTGGCGGCGGGCGGCGGCGCCAATCTGGCGCTCGCCTGCGATATCGTGCTGGCCGCCCGCTCGGCCCGCTTCGACCAGGCCTTCGTGCGCATCTCGCTGCTGCCCGACCTCGGCGGCACCTGGTTCCTGCCGCACACGGTGGGAGACGCGCGGGCCCGTGCGCTTGCCATGCTGGGAGCCTCGGTGCCGGCCGAAGAGGCCGAGCGGATGGGCATGGTCTGGCAGGTGATCGACGACGACCGGCTGATGGACGAAGCGCGGAAGCTAGCCAACCGGATCGCGGCGGGCCCGACGCTCTCCTATGCCGCGATCAAGCAGGCGATGAACCAGGCCAGAACCAATGCGCTGGATCAGCAGCTCGACCTCGAGCGCGACAGCCAGCGCACCCTGGGCCGCAGCGCCGACTTCAAGGAAGGTGTGGCGGCCTTTCTGGCCAAGCGCGCCGCCAATTTTGGGGGACGCTGACCGATGGCTTACGAGAAGATCCTGCTCACGCGCGACAACGGCCTCGCCACGATCACGCTCAACGCTCCCGACCGGCTGAACGCCGTGTCGCGCAAGATGATCGCGGAAATCAAGCAGTGCTGGGAGGAGCTGGCGGCGGATACATCGGTGCGCGCCGTCCTGCTGACCGGCGCGGGCCGCGGCTTTTGTGCCGGCGCCGACTTGGCCGATCCCGACCGGGACATGAGCGCCACGGCGGACGCAGGCGCAGCACTGGAGAAATTCTTCAATCCCGTGATCCGCGCCATGCGGGCGCTGCCCAAGCCGATCGTGTCGGCGGTGAACGGCGTGGCGGCGGGCGTCGGCATGAGCTTCGCGCTTGCCTCCGACATCGCGATCGCGGGCAAGTCGGCGTCGTTCCTCCAGGCCTTCGCACGCATTGGCCTGTTGCCCGACGGCGGCAGCACCTGGTTTTTGCCGCGCCTGGTGGGTGACCAGCGCGCGCGGGCGCTGGCCATGCTGGCGCCGCAGATTTCGGCGGAGCAGGCGACGCAATGGGGCCTGATCTGGGAGGTGGTCGAGGACGAAGCGCTGATGCCGACGGCGACGGAGATCGCGCGCAAGCTCGCGGAAGGTCCGACGCTAGCCCTGGCGCGCATCAAGGAAGCGCTCAACCAGTCCACCGCCAACGATCTGTCGCGGCAACTCGACGTCGAGCGCGACTCGCAGCGCGTGTTGGGCAAGAGCGACGATTTCAAGGAAGGCGTAGCGGCCTTCCTGGCAAAGCGCAAAGCCCAGTTCAAAGGAAAATGAGAGGGAAACGACCATGACCACGCCGCACGAGATCACGCCGCACCAGGAGATCACCTCGGGCCTCAAGTTCCCCGAGGGACCGATCGCCATGCCCGACGGCTCGGTGATCCTCGTCGAGATCGCGCGCGAGACGCTGACCCGCGTCATGCCCGACGGCAAGCAGCACGTCATCGCCAAGCTGGGCGGCGGCCCGAACGGCGCGGCGGTGGGGCCGGGCGGCAAGATCTATGTCTGCAACAACGGCGGCTTCAACTGGATCGAGCGGCCCGACGGCAGGCTGTTCCCGGGCACGCAGCCCGCTTCGTACAAGACCGGCTCGATCCAGGTGGTCGATCCGGAGACCGGCAAGTTCGAGACAATGTACAATTCGTGCAACGGCCGCAGGCTGAACGGCCCGAACGACATCGTCTTCGACAATGCCGGCGGCTTCTGGTTCACCGACCTCGGCAAGACGCGCGAGCACGACAACGACCGCGGCGCCGTCTACTACGCCCGGGCCGACGGCTCGAAGATCGAGCAGAAGGTGTTTCCGCTCGAGCGGCCCAACGGCTGCGGCCTCTCGCCCGACGAGAAGACGCTCTATGTCGTGGAAACACCGACGGCGCGCTGCTGGGCCTTCGAACTTTCCGCGCCCGGCGTGATCAAGGACGCCAACGGCCCCTATCGCGGCGAGAAGGGCCGCGTCATCGCCGGCCTCGGCGGCTACCAGATGTTCAACTCGCTGGCCGTCAATTCGGCGGGCCACATCTGCGTCGCCACCCTGATCACCGGCGCGGTCTCCGACATCTCGCCCGACGGCAAGACGGTGGTCCAGTACAAGCTGCCCGACCCTATGGTCACCAACATCTGCTTCGGCGGCAAGGATCTGCGCACCGCCTTCGCCACCCTGTCGATGACCGGAAAGCTGGTGAGCTTCGTGTGGCCGCGCTCCGGCCTGAAACTCAACTACCTGAACAAGTAGGGCCAGTTTGATCACGCGTTTCTCTGCCCAGCTGTTCGTCAGCGACATCCGGGCATCGTGTGATTTCTTCAGCGAGAAACTCGGCTTCACCGTGGCCTTCGTCCATGGCGACCCGCCGTTCTACGGGCAAGTTGTACGTGGCGAGGCCCGTCTCGATCTGCGCTCGGTTTGGGAGCCGGTGTTCGTCGGCGACATTCGCGAGCGGGAACATCTCTTGTCGGCGTCGATGAACGTCGCAACGGCCGGAGAACTCGCCCGGCTCTTCGACGAGTTCAGGGTGGCCGGTGTGGCCTTCCATCAAACCTTGAAAACCGAACCGTGGGGCGCGCGTAGCTTCGTGGTGCGCGACCCGGACGGCAATCTTCTGTTGTTTGCCGGGCCTGCCTAGCCCTTCGCCTCGCCGCGGACCTCGCGGCTGGCGACGACCTTGCCGGCGGCGTAGGCTTCGTGGTTGGCGTCGACGTCGGACAGCTTGTAGCGATAATTCACCATCATGCCGTAGGCCTGCCGAAGGCCGTTGGCGCTGGTGTCGCCCAGCCAGTTCAATTGCTCCACGATCGCGCCATTGCCGAGGTGGAAATGCGCGACCCGGTCGAGCGCACGGCCGTTCTCGCCGATCGACGTCAGATAGGTGGCGGCGAACCGCGTGAGGATAGGGCACAGCGCCTTGTCGATGGCGGGCACGGTCCACCAGTTCGGCCGGTCGAGCAGCCGGCGCACCGCCGCCGCGCCGTGCGCCTCGCTGATCACCGGCACCAGCGAGCCGATCTCGCTCTGGGTCATCGCCTGGTCGCCCTCGTTTTTCAGCCGCCGGTCGATATACGAGCGCAGACCCGGGATTGGCGACAGGGTCGCGAAGGTCTTGATCCTGGGCATCTCGTGGGCGAGCCGCTCGGCCACGCGCTTGATCAGGAAGTTGCCAAAGCTGATGCCGGCCAGTCCCTGCTGGCAGTTCGAGATCGAGTAGAAGATCGCGGTGTTGGCGCGGGCGGCGTCGTTGGTCACGGCCCTGGCGTCGAGCAGGCGCTGCACGCTGCCTGCCAGCCCATCGACCAGCGCCACTTCGACGAAGATCAGCGGCTCGTCGGGCATGCGCGGATGGAAGAAGGCAAAGCAGCGCCGGTCGCTGTCGAGGCGATTCTTGAGATCGCGCCAGGAGCGGATGGCGTGCACGGCCTCGTAGGCCACGAGCTTCTCCAGCAGCGCCGCCGGTGCGCGCCAGTCGATGCGCACCAGGTCGAGGAAGGCGACGTCGAACCAGCCGCCGAGCAGGGGCCGTAGATCGTCGCTGAGCGTGCGCGCCGCGGCATCGGTCTTGCCGAGAGTCAAAAGCTCGGCGCGCAGGTCGACGACGAACTTCACCCCCTGCGGCACGCCCACGAACTCGCGCATCAGCCGCACCGCGGGCGGCTCCAGAGCGGTGACGAGAGTCCGCAGAGGCGCCTTGGACGTGCGCCATTCGTCGACCTTGGCCAGCGCCGCGTCGCGCGGCAGGCCGTAATCGTGCGCCAGGGTCAGCAGGAATTTCTTGCGGCCAGCCGGGGACAGCGACAGGTAGGCCTCGCCCAGTTCGGCGGCACGCGCGCGCCGCGCCGTCTCGCCGCCCTTGCCTTCGAGGCAGGCATCGACGCGGCTCTTGAGGCGCGGGATGTCGTCATCGGGCATGTCGGGCCGTAGCGGCGCGCCCACGACTTCGCGGGCGCCGCGGGCGGTTTCGATGAAGGCGTTGCGCAGGCGTTCGAGGGTGCGGCCGGCAGTATTGGAGAACGGAAGAGCCATGGGCGGATTATGTCACGGCCGATGTGTCACCGCAGTGGCGCTATTTCAACCCCGCGAACAGCGGGCCGGCGCTCAAGGCCGAGGCACCCTCGATCTCCAGAATGCGCCGCTTGGTGTCGACGCCGCCGGTTGCCGAGAAGCCGCCCATCTTGCCGTTGGCCGCCAGCACGCGATGGCAGGGGACGATGATGGCGATCGGATTTTTGCCCAGCGCCGCTCCGACGTCGCGCGCCTCCTGGGGCAGGGCGCCGATACGTTTGGCGATCTCGCCATATGTCATGGTCTGGCCGGGCGGAATGGCGCGCGCTACCTCGTAGACCTTTCGGTTGAACTCGGGCGCCGCGGACAGATCGAGTGGAATGTCCGTGAGGTCTGTCTTCCCGTCGTCCAGCAACTTCAGGACGCGGTCGATCGCCCTCTGGATGGGAGGCGGCGGTACCCTCTCTTCGACGCCGGGCCAGCGACGTTGCAGGCGGGCGCGGGTGGCGGCGGCGGTCTTCTCCGGCAGCTGCAGGCCCGCGATGCCGCCCTCGCTCCAGGTGAGCCCGCAGGTGCCGAGGGGCGTATCGAAAAGCGCGAAACCGAGGCTCGTCATGGCACGCTCCATTGTCGTCAAACTGACATTGACCCCCTGTATATAGGGAGGGTTGTTCTAATCCGGAGTCTGTGGATTGGTCTATCCGCGAGCCGAGAGCCATATCCGCCTCAGCGATGCGGTGCGTCGCAATCGTACCCTGTCCCGCGAAGGGCTCCTGGAACGGCTGTTCGAGTGGATGTTCCGCGGCCTGGTCTATGCCCAGATCTGGGAAGACCCCGAAATCGACCTCGAAGCCCTGGCCCTGACGCCCGACAGCCATGTCGTGGCGATCGCCTCGGGCGGCTGCAACGTGCTGTCCTATCTGACGGCCGGCCCGGCACGCATCACGGCGCTCGACCTCAGCGTCGCCCATGTCGCACTGAACCGCCTCAAGCTCGTCGCGGCCCGGCAGCTGCCGGACTGGGAGGCGTTCCACCGCTTCTTCGGCGCGGCGGATGACAAGGCCAATATCGAGGCCTTCGACCGGCTGATCGCGCCGCATCTCGACCCAGAGAGCCTGGCCTACTGGAACGGCCGCAGCCTGCACCAGTTCGGCCGCCGCCGAATCTCCATCTTCGCGCGCAATGCCTACAAGCACGGCGCGCTCGGCCGCTTCATCGGCCTTGCCCATGTCGTGGCGCGCGCCCATGGCGTGCGGCCGCGCGACCTGCTGGCCTCGCGCACGCTCGAGGAGCAACGCCGCTTTTTCGAGACGATGCTGTCGCCGCTGTTCGACAAGCCTGCGGTGCGCTGGGCCACCTCCAACCGACTGTCGCTCTATGGCCTCGGCATTCCACCGGCCCAGTACGAAGCGTTGGCCGGCGGCCGCGACATGCGCGTGGTGTTGCGCGAGCGGGTCGAGCGGCTGTCCTGCGGCTTCAGTCTCGACGACAACTACTTCGCCTGGCAGGCGTTCGGCCGGCGCTATAGCGGCAACAGCGAAGGACCCTTGCCGCCTTATCTGCGGCGCGCGCATTTTGCGGTGGTGCGCGAGCGGGTCGATCGGGTCGAGGTGATGAACCGCTCGATCACCGAATATCTCGCTGCCTGCCCGGCTGGATCGCGCGACCGTTACGTGCTGCTCGATGCGCAGGACTGGATGACCGATGGACAGCTCAACGCGCTGTGGAGCGAAATCACGCGCACGGCGCGGCCGAGCGCGCGGGTGATCTTCCGCACCGCCGCCGAGCCGTCGCTGCTGCCGGGCCGGCTCGATGCGGCGATCCTGGGGCACTGGCGTTACGAGGCCGATCGGTCGCAGGCCTTCACCCGGGCCGACCGCTCGGCAATCTACGGCGGCTTCCATCTCTACGTGCTGGAGCCGTAGGCCGTGAGCGACGCTGCGATGTCCGCCGACCTGATGGACCGCATCTATCGCCATCAGCGTCACATCTACGATCTCACGCGCAAATACTACCTGCTGGGTCGTGACCGGCTGATCGCACGCCTCCGCCCGGCACGCGGCATGCGCGTGCTCGAGATCGGCAGCGGCACGGCGCGCAATCTGGTGCGCGCGGCGCGGGCCTATCCCGACATCGATCTCTTCGGTATCGATATCTCCCACGAGATGCTCGAGACCGCTCGCCGCGTCGTCGTGCGCGAGCAGCTGACGGCGCACATCCAGCTCGCCCAGGCGGACGCGACGCGCTTTGACCCCGCACTGCTGTTCGGCGTGCCGGGCTTCTCGCGCATCTTCATCTCCTACAGCCTGTCGATGATCCCGGGCTGGCGTGCCGTGCTCGACCAGGCGGCGGCCTGCCTGCTGCCGGACGGCGAGCTGCACATCGTCGATTTCGGCAGGCAGGAGAAGCTGCCGGGCTGGTTCAAGGCAGCCCTGCGCTGGTGGCTGGCCTTGTTCCATGTCTATCCGCGCGACGATCTCGAGATCGCGCTGGCGCAATTGGCGGCACGGCATGGCTTCTCGTGCGCCATCGAACGTCCCTATGGGGGATACGCCCAACACGCCATCGTGAGCATGGCCCCCCTGTCCGGAAGGCATTGGCAACGGCCTTGAGACGGTGCTAACGGGGCGGGAACAAATATGTTGGGAGTTCCCCCGAGATGACCGAAGCCTTCATCTGCGATGCGATCCGCACTCCCGTCGGCCGTTACAATGGGGGCCTGGGTGCGATGCGGGTCGACGACCTCGCCGCCCAGCCGCTGAAGGCGCTGATGCAGCGCAACGCCAATGTCGACTGGGGCGCCGTCGACGACATCATCTACGGCTGCGTGAACCAGGCAGGCGAGGACAATCGCAACGTCGCGCGCATGGCGGGACTTCTTGCCGGGTTGCCGGTCGAGGTCGCGGGCGCCACGGTGAACCGCCTGTGCGGCTCGGGTCTCGAGGCTGCCGGACACGCCGCGCGCGCCGTGAAGCTCGGCGAGGCCGACATGATGATCGCAGGCGGCGTCGAGGGCATGACCCGCGCGCCCTACGTGATGGGCAAATCGGAGGGCCCGTTCGATCGCAATATGAAGCTCGAGGACACGGTGCTGGGCTGGCGTTTCGTCAATCCCAAGATGAAGGCCGCCTACGGCGTCGATCCGATGGGCCAGACCGCGGAGAACGTCGCCACCGAGCACCAGATCAGTCGCACCGACCAGGATGCCTTTGCCTATCGCAGCCAGCGCCGCTGCAAGAGCGCGCAGGATCGCGGTTTCTTCGACAAGGAGATCGTCAAGGTCACGGTGAAGAAGGGCAAGACCGAGATCGTCGTGGAGAAGGATGAGCATCCGCGCGGCGACACCACGATGGAGACCCTCGCCAAGCTGCCGGCGGCCTTCCGGGACGGCGGGTCGGTGACGGCGGGCAACGCCTCGGGAATCAACGACGGTGCCTGCGCCATGATCATCGCCTCCGAGGCGGCCGCCCGGGCCAACGGCCTGGTGCCGCGCGCGCGCATCCTGGGCACCATGTCGGCCGGAGTGCCGCCCCGGGTCATGGGCATCGGTCCGCTGCCGGCCAGCCAGAAGCTGATGGCCAAGCTCGGTATGACGATAAAGGATTTCGACACGATCGAGCTCAACGAGGCGTTTGCCGCCCAGGCGCTGGCCGTGCTGCGCCAGCTCGGCCTGGCCGACGACGCCGAGAACGTGAATCCCAACGGCGGCGCGATCGCGCTCGGCCATCCGCTGGGCGCTTCGGGCGGCCGCCTGATGATCACCGCGCTCAACCAGCTCGAGGCCACCGGCGGCAAGCGCGCGCTCTGCACCATGTGCATCGGCGTCGGCCAGGGCATCGCGTTGGCGTTGGAGCGCGTCTAGGCCGTCGCGTTCAGGTTGATGCCGCCCTGGCGCATGTCCGAGAGCATGCGTCTGCGGCTGCCGTCGAGATCGATGGCGGCGGTCGCCTCGACGACCACGGCGACGTCGAAGCCCGCCTGGCGCGCATCGATCGCCGACCAGGCCACGCAATAGTCGAGCGCCAGCCCGCAGAACACCAGCCGCGTGAACCCGCGCGCCTTCAGGTACCCGTCGAGGCCGGTGCGGGTCATGCGGTCGTTCTCGCGGAATGCCGAATAGGAATCGATGCCGGCATGGAACCCCTTGCGCACGATCGTCTGCGCGCGCGTCACGTCGAGGTCGGGGTGGAATTCGGCGCCCGGCGTGCCCTGCACGCAGTGGTCCGGCCACAGGATCTGCGGACCGTAGGGGAACTTGACCGTGCTGAAGGGCGTGGCGTCCTTCCAGGCGCTCGCAAAGGAGGCATGTCCGGGCGGGTGCCAGTCCTGGGTAAGCACGGTGTGGTCATGGCGGCCGATCAGGCGATTGATCAGGGGAAGGATCGCATTCGCGCCCGGGACGGCGAGGGCCCCTCCATCACAAAAATCATTCTGCACGTCGACGACAACCAATGCCTCGTTCGGCATCCTTACGCTCCCCACTACAAAGGTTCGATATCTCCGCGCGCTTGTTCCACCTCGAATGCGGCGATGTAGTGGCCGAGTGTGCCGCGTTCGATGCCCATTCGCAGATCGCGCATGATGTCCTGATAATAGTGGAGATTGTGCCAGGTCAGCAGCATTGCGCCGAGAATCTCCTCGCTGCGAATGAGGTGATGAAGATAGGCGCGGCTGTGATGGGTGCAGGCAGGGCAGGCGCAGTGCTCGTCGATCGGCCGCGGATCGTCGCGATGGCGCGCGTTGCGCAGGTTGAGCTCGCCGCGCCGCGTGAAGGCCTGCGCCGTGCGGCCCGAGCGTGTCGGCATCACGCAATCGAACATGTCGATCCCGCGCCTGACGGCGCCCACGATGTCGGAAGGTCGTCCCACGCCCATCAGATAGCGTGGCCGGTCGGCCGGCAGCTGTGGCAAAGTTGTGTCGAGCGTCGCGAACATCATGTCCTGGCCTTCGCCTACCGCGAGGCCGCCCACGGCATAGCCGTCGAAGCCGATTTCTCTCAGCGCCGCGGCGCTCTCGGCGCGCAGCGCCGGGAAGGTGCTGCCCTGCACGATGCCGAACAGGCCGTAGCCCAGCCGGTCCCTGAAGGCGCGCTTGCCGCGGGCCGCCCATTTCATCGACAGCCGCATCGACGCCGCCGCGGCCGGCTCTTCGACCGGCCAGGTCGTGCATTCGTCGAACGACATGGTGATGTCGGCATCGAGCAGATGCTGGATCTCCATCGACTTTTCGGGGGTCAGGCGATGCTCCGAGCCATCGTTCGGCGAACGGAAGGTGACGCCGTCGGGATCGAGCTTGCGCAGTTCCTTGAGCGACATCACCTGGAAGCCGCCTGAATCGGTGAGGATCGGCCCCGGCCAGTTCATGAACTTGTGCAGGCCACCCAGCGAAGCGACCCGCTCGGCGCCTGGCCGCAGCATCAGGTGCAAGGTGTTGCCCAGGACAATCTGCGCACCGGTCTCGGCGACCGACTGCGGCAGCATCGCCTTCACCGTGCCCGCCGTGCCGACTGGCATGAAGGTCGGCGTCTCGACGGTCCCATGCGCCGTCGTCAGGCGGCCGCGCCGCGCGTTGCCGTCGGTGCCGAGAAGCTCGAAGGCCAAACTCATCGGTAGACACGCCTCATCGCCGCAACAGACAACAATCGCCGTAGGAATAGAAGCGGTATTGCTCGCGCACGGCGTGCGCGTAAGCGGCCTTCATGCGGTCCAATCCCGCGAAGGCCGAGACGAGCATGAACAGGGTCGAACGCGGCAGGTGGAAGTTGGTGAGCAGCAGGTCGACGGCGCGGAATTGGTAACCCGGCGCGATGAAGATGTCGGTCTCGCCCGTCCAGGCACGCATCGGTCCACTACGTGCGACGCTTTCGAGCAGGCGCAGCGACGTCGTGCCGATGGAGACGACCCTTCTGGCCTTGACGATGGCGTCGACGGTCGCCCGCGGCACCTCGCCCCATTCGGCGTGCATCGTGTGCTGGTCGGTGTCGTCCACCCGCACCGGCTGGAACGTGCCGGCGCCGACATGGAGCGTGACGCCCGCCGTCGCGATGCCCGCCTCGGCCAGCCCCGCCAGCAGCCCGGGCGTGAAATGCAGGCCCGCTGTCGGCGCCGCGACCGAGCCGTCGTGCTTGGCAAACAGCGTCTGGTAGTCGGTGCGATCGCGGGCATCGGCCGTGCCGCCGCGAATGTACGGCGGCAAGGGCACCGCGCCCGCGCTTTCAAGGGCGGCCAGGAACTCGGGGCCGCCCTTGTCGAAGGCCAGCACCACCGAGCCGTCCCCGTGCTTTTCCGCGAGCGTGGCGCCGAGGCCCGCAAAGGCGAGCGCATCGTCGGGTTTCAGGCGCTTGGTCGGCCGGGCGAAGCAGAGCCAGCGTCGGTCTCCCAGATCGCGGATCAGCAGCACCTCGACCTTGCCGCCGCTGGTTCGTGTTCCGATCAGCCGCGCCGGGATGACCCTGGTGTCGTTGAACACCAGAAGGTCGCCAGGTTCGAGCAGGCCCGGCAGATCGCGGACGATCCGGTCGTGCAGCCCGTCCGCCGTCACATCTAGCAGGCGTGCACTGTCGCGCGGCGACACCGGTCGCTGGGCGATCAGCTCCTCGGGCAGGTCGAAGTCGAAGAGATCGACGCGCATCGCCTCACGTCGGGCCGATGTCCATCACGTCGGAATCGGAATCGTCCCGCGGTGGCTGGATATGTGGATCGACCAGCGCCACGAAGCGGTGGACGCCGTCGACCACCACGCGCTTCACCCGTTTGCGGGTTTCCAGGCAATGAAGATGCGCCAGCGTCTCGCCGAAGGCGAAGACGATCTGGTTGTTGTCGAGATGGCGGGGGAACAGCACCGGCACCATGTCCCAGCCGGTCGAACCCTGGGTGCCGGTATGCGCGATGGCGCCGGTCATGTCGGCGAGACGGGCGTCGTGATGGGCGACCAGCTGGTCGAGACGCGTGTGCATGCCGGTGAAGGGGAAGCCGTGGCTCGGCAGCACCAGCGCGTCGGCGGGCAGGCGGCGGAAGCGCGAGAAGCCATCGAGGAACCAAGTCAGCGCATCGGCAAACGGCTCGTTGGGCCAGACGCCGACGTTGGTACTGATCTTGGGCAGCACCTGGTCGCCCGCGATCAGCACATTGAGTTCAGGGCACCACAGCGACGCGTGCTCGGGCGCGTGTCCGCGGCCCACGATCACATCCCAGCGATGGCCGCCGATGGTGAGCGGATGGGCGTGGATCATGCGGTGGAACGAGCCCGGCAGCGGCGCCACGCCCTTGGCATAACCACCCTTGTGTCTGTGGAACAACGAGATCTTCTCGGCCGGCACGCCGTTGCGCTTCAAATGCGCCGCGCGCATGTCCTCGTTCTCGATCACGTCGTTGCGGGCGGCGACCGCGCTCATGTATTCGCCGAGCGTCATCCAGAGCGGCGCCTGCCAGCGCTCGCACAGCCAGCCGGCGAGGCCGATATGGTCGGGATGGAGGTGCGTTCCGATCACCCGCGTCACCGGCTTGCCGCCCAGTTTCTCGGCGAAGATCTTGTCCCACAGCTCGCGCGTCGCCTCGGTGTTGATACCGGTGTCGACGATCGTCCAGCCGTCGGTCTCCTCGACCATCCAGAGGTTGATGTGGTTGAGCTGGAAGGGCAGCGGCATGCGCAGCCAGTAGATCCCGGGCGCGACGTTCTTGATGTCGCCGGGTTCCGGCACGTCGCCGCACGGGAAGCTCAACTGGGCCAGCAGGCGCTGCGAAAGATCTTGTGAATCGGGCATGCGGGTATCTAGCCTCTTTTTCCTCCCCATTCACATGGGGAGGTGCCCCGTAGGGGCGGAGGGGTCATGAGCCCCAGGCATAGGTCGCGGGGCTTTTGACCCCTCCGGCCTTCGGCCACCTCCCCATATGAATGGGGAGGATAATTACTTCATCGCCCGCCATGCAATATCGCGCCGGCAGAAGCCCTCTGGCCAGTCGATCAGATCGACGGCCCTGTAGGCCCGGTTTCGGGCTTCCTCGACCGTGGGGGCGCTCGCCGTCACGCCGAGGACCCGTCCGCCGTTCGCAAGAATATGCGCGCCGTCTGCCTTGGTGCCGGCGTGGAAGATCTGCACTCCCTCGACCTTGCCGGCCTCCTCGAGACCTTTGATCTCGCTGCCTTTCTTGTAGGCATCGGGATAGCCCTTGGCCGCCATCACCACGGTCAGCGCCGCGTCGTCCGACCAGCGCAGGTCGAGATGCTTCAGCCCGCCGTCGGCGCAGGCGAGCAGGGCCGGCACGAGGTCGGACTTGAGCCGCATCATCATCGGCTGGGTTTCCGGGTCGCCGAAGCGGCAGTTGTATTCGATCAGCTTCGGTCCGTTTCTGCCGATCATCAGCCCGGCATAGAGCACGCCCCTGAACGGAATGCCGTCGGCCTTCATGGCCTGCACCGTCGGCAGCACGATCTCCGCCATCGCGCGCTCGATCATGGCCGCATCGAGGATCGGCGCGGGCGAATAGGCGCCCATGCCGCCGGTGTTGGGTCCCTTGTCGCCATCGAAGGCGCGCTTGTGGTCCTGCGCGCCCACGAGCGCCAGCGCGTGCTCGCCGTCGGTCAGGGCAAAGAGACTCGCTTCCTCGCCGTCGAGGAATTCCTCGATCACCACCGAGGCGCCGGCAGCGCCGAAGCGGTTGCCGGCCAGCATGTCGCGCACGGCTTCTTTGGCCTGCTCGACCGTCTCGGCCACGACCACGCCCTTGCCGGCGGCGAGTCCGTCGGCCTTGACCACGATCGGCGCACCCTGCGCGTCGATATAGGCCAGCGCCTTATCGAGATCGGCGAAGCGCTCGTAGGCGCCGGTCGGGATATTGTGGCGGCGGCAGAGATCCTTGGTGAAGCCCTTGGAGCCTTCGAGCTGGGCGGCTTCCATCGATGGACCGAAGGCCTTGATACCCACCTTTGCCAGCCGATCGGCGAGGCCCGCAACCAGCGGCGTCTCGGGGCCGATCACAACGAAGTCGATCTTTTCGGCCAGCGCCAGCGCCACCTGGCCCTCGACATCCTCGGCCGCGACCTCGATGCATTGCGCCACCTGCGCGATGCCGGCATTGCCCGGCGCGCAGAGCAGTTTCGTGCACAGTGGCGACGCCGAAATGGCCCAGCACAGCGCATGTTCGCGGCCGCCGCCGCCTGTCACCAGGATTCGCATGGCGATGCTTTGAGCATGGTTTCCGCAGGGTCCACAAGCCGCTAGGGTGACGCCCCCAATGGATAACCTCGACCCTCCCGGGACGGCCGGCGGAGCTGTCAGCAACGTCCCCGAATTCTCGGTGTCGGAGCTGTCGTTCGCGCTGAAGCGCGAAATCGAAGGAGCATTTCCGCGCGTGCGCGTGCGGGGCGAGATCAGCCAGCCATCCTTCCCGCGCTCCGGCCACTGCTATTTCCGCCTGAAGGACGAGAATGCCGTGATCGACGGGGTTGCGTGGAAGGGCACGATCCCGCGGCTGGGCATCAGGATCGAGGAGGGGCTGGAGGTCATCGCCACCGGCAAGCTCACGACCTATGCCGGCTCCTCGCGCTACCAGATCATCGTCGACCGGCTCGAGCTAGCAGGCGAGGGCGCGCTGCTCAAGCTGCTTGAGGATCGCCGCAAGAAGCTCGCGGCCGAGGGCCTGTTCGACCTCGACAGGAAGCGCGAGCTGCCGTTCCTGCCCGAGGTGATCGGCGTCGTGACCTCGCCTTCAGGCGCGGTGATCCGCGACATCCTGCATCGCCTGGCCGATCGCTTCCCGCGCCGCGTGCTGGTGTGGCCGGTCGCCGTGCAGGGTGAGAAAGCCGCCGCTGAAGTGGCCGCCGCCATCGCGGGATTCAATCGACTCCCGGAGAGGGGCCCGGTGCCGCGGCCCGACGTACTGATCGTGGCGCGCGGCGGCGGCAGTCTCGAGGACCTCTGGGCCTTCAACGAGGAGATCGTGGTGCGCGCCGCCGCGGGCTCCGCCATCCCGCTGATCTCCGCCGTCGGCCACGAGACCGACACGACCCTGATCGACTTCGCCTCCGACCGCCGCGCGCCGACCCCGACGGCCGCCGCGGAGATGGCGGTGCCGGTGCGCGCCGACCTGCTGGCCGAGGTGCTCGACTACGGCAAGCGCACGGTCGCCTGCATGAATCGCGGCTTGCGCGACGCGGCCTTCGCGCTCACCAGCCTGGCGCGCGGACTGGGCGATCCGCTTCGCCTGATCGAGGAACGCCAGCAGCGGCTCGACGTCAGCGGCGAGCGTCTCGTCCTGGCCACGCGCGGGCTCGTCGAACGGCGCGGCCACGAACTCGCCCTAGCGCGCCTGGTGAGCCCGATGGCGGTCATCAATGCCAAGGAGCAGCTTCTCACCAGTGAAGCCCGGGCGCTCGACGGTGCGATGAAGGGCTTCAAGGCCGACGCGCTCCAGAAGTATGCGCGGGCGCTCGAGCGCTTGGAACAACATGGCGAGCGGCTGAAGCGACACGGTGCCGATCTGCTGCAGTACGGGACGCGACAGGTCGAGCAGCTCGGCAAGCTGCTGGAAAGCTATTCCTTCCATTCCGTGCTGAACCGCGGCTTTGCCCTGGTGCGCGACCAGGACGGCCAGCCCGTGCTCGCCGCCGCCGGCACGCGCTCCGGGGATACGCTCGGCATCGAGTTCGCCGACGGCCGCGTCGGCGCCCGGGTCACCGAAACCACCACTACCGCGCCGCGTCCGGCGCCCACCGCGCCGCGCCGCCGCGACGGCGGCGGTAACCAAGGCTCGTTGTTGTAGGGGAAACGAACATGACGACTGCGCCCTTGTCGGCCGATACCGTCAAGAACTTCCTGTACGCCAGCACCGCCACCATCTCAATGCAGATGCTGAAGCGGGGCTTTCGCAACTGCGCGATCGGCGGCGTGAAGCCGTTGAACCCGAAGGCGACGCGGCTGGTGGGCCCCGCCTATACGCTGCGCTACATCCCCGCGCGCGAGGATCTCGACAAGCCGCCGACGCCGGCCGATCCGCCCAGTGCCCAGCGCGCCGCGATCGAGGAGACGCCGCCAGGCCACGTGCTGGTGATCGGCACCGAAGGCAACACGCGCTCGGGCACTTTGGGCGACATCCTGGCACTGCGCCTCAAGGTGCGCGGCGTTGCCGGCGTGCTGTCCGATGGCGCGATGCGCGACTCGCCGGTGATCGGCAAGTTCGACTTTCCTGTCTATTGCACGGCCTCTGCCGCTCCGCCCAGCATGGCCAATCTGCATCCGGTCGAGGTCCAGACGCCGGTCGGCATCTGCGGCGTGCCGGTCTATCCCGGAGACGTGATCGTGGCCGACGACGATGGCGCCATCGTGGTGCCGCGGCATCTGGCCGATGAAGTTGCGCGCGATTCCTTCGAGCAGGAGCGGCTGGAAAAGTTCGTCGCCATCCGCATCGGCCAGGGCCGCGAGATCCCCGGCGTCTATCCGCCCAACGACCAGACCAAGGCCGACTACCAGGCCTGGATCAAGGCGGGCGAGCCCGAGACCTGGCCAAAGTAGGAGCTGAGATGCGTTTCGCGACCGTAGAGTACAAGGGCAAGATTATCGTCGGCGTGGTCGACAAGGCAGGCGAGAGTGTGACAGCGCTCAAGGGCATCACCGACATGAACGACGTCTTCCGTGGCTCGGCCAAGGTCGATGCCTCCGGTGAGAAGGTTCCGCTGTCGGACGTGAAGCTCAAGGCACCGATTCCGCTGCCGCTGCGCAACATCATGTGCGTGGGCAAGAACTACACCGAGCACGCCAAGGAATTCACCGCCAGCGGCTTCGACAGCAGTGCCAGCAGTGCCGCCGATGCGATCCCGACGGCGCCGATCATCTTCACCAAGGTGCCGCAGTCGGTGATCGGACCGGGCGAGGCGATCCTCTATCCGACCGGCGTCAGCGAGCAACTCGACTATGAGGCGGAGCTTGCCGTCATCATCGGCAAGGGCGGCCGCGGCATTCCGCTCGCCAAGACGATGGATCACGTCTGGGGCTACACGATCGTCAACGATGTGACGGCTAGGGATATCCAAGGCAAACACAAGCAGTGGTTCCTCGGAAAGTCGATGGACACGTTCGCGCCGATGGGCCCGTTCTGCGCCACAGCCGACGAGGTCGACCTGAAGACCGGCGGCATCAAGTGCTGGGTCAACGGCGAGCTGCGCCAGGACGCGAAGTTCTCGGACCTGATCTTCGACGTGCCGACCTTGATCGCCACCATTTCTGCCGGCATTACTCTGATGCCGGGCGACATCATCGCCACCGGGACGCCGGTCGGCGTCGGCATCGGCTTCAAGCCGCCGAAGTTCCTCAAGAAGGGCGACAAGATCGACATGGAAGTCGCGGGCATCGGCCGGCTGAGCAACCATGTCGCGTGAAGGCGCCGACATCGCCAATGCGCGCAAGGTCCTGACCGAGGTCTGGCCGGGCCAGGCCCAGGCCCATTCGATTGCGCTCCTGAAGGCGCTGCACATCCTCACGCGCGAAGGAGTGCTGAACGCCGACTCGCGGCGCAAGTTGAAACAGGTGCTGCACCTGGTGACGATGCTGCGCCCGGCACTTGACGGGCTTCTGGCCGAAAACAAGGATGCCGTGATGGCCGATCTCGGCACTGGTAAGTCCTATCTGGGCTTCATTCTCTACGACCTGGTGATCGGGCCAGCGGGCCACGGCAGCATCGTGGGCGTCGACGTGCGCGGCGAGTTGATGGAGAAGGCACGGAAGCTAGCCGCCGAATGCCATTTCGGCCGCATGAGCTTCGTCGCAGGCGAGATTTCCAGCACGATGCTGCCCGATGGCCGCGCCGACATGGTGACGGCGCTACATGCCTGCGATACCGCGACCGACGACGCCATCCGCTTCGCCCTGCATCACAAGGCCAAGGTGATCGCCCTCATTCCGTGCTGCCAGGCCGAAGTCGCGACGCTCCTTGGTCACAGCAAGAGCCCGCTCGACCAGCTGTGGCGCCATCCGATGCACCGCCGCGAGTTCGGCGCGCACGTCACCAACGTGCTGCGCGCGCTGGTGCTCGAGGCGCAGGGCTACAAGGTGCGGGTGACGGAGTTCACGGGGCTCGAGCATTCGATGAAGAACGAGCTGATCCTGGCCACGCGCCACCAGCAGAGCAATCCAGTGGCCAAGCGCCAGCTCGACAAGCTCGTCGAGCAGATCGGCGTCAAACCGGCGTTGCTCGACGTGATGGGCAACGGCTAAGGCGCGAGGCTCGGGGCGATCACTTCGTTGAGGACCGCGAGATTCACGCGATTCTGCTCGGAACCGGACTTGCGATAGTTGCCGCAGAGCATCGCGACGACGATATCGGCATCGGGGAAGACGAAGAGCTTCTGGCCGCCCCAGCCGATGCCGCCGAACCAGTGCTGGCGCCGGCCGTCGACCGTGCCGTCGTAGACGTACCAGTGATAGCCGTAGCTGCGCGAGCCTCCGATCGTCACGCTGGGCGTTGTGATGCGCTTCACCCAGTCGGCTGGCACGACCTGCCTGCCCTGCCACATGCCGCCGGCAAGGGCGAGCTGGCCCACTTTCAGGAGATCGCGCGGTAGCAGCCGGAGGCCGGACGCGGCGCGCGGCTCGCCGTCCCTGCTGATCGCCCATTCGCTGGGGCCAAAGCCCATCGGATCGAATAGCATGCGGCGGGCGTAGGCGGGCAGCTGCTCGCCCGTGCCCCTGGCGATCAGGCGTCCCAGAATCGCGGTCGCCGCGCCGCAGTAGGTCCATTTGACGCCCGGCTCGCCCACGATGGGCAGGCTGAGGATGTAGCGAAAGCGGTCGGGCGCCGCCTCCATGGCGATCTCGCTGTTCCGGAGATCGTTGCCGTAGGGAACCGTGAGCTCGTCCCATTCGAGGCCGAGCGTCATGGTGAGCACGTGGCCGATGGTGATTTTCTCCCGTTCGGGCTGGCGGGCGAGATCGGCATACTCGGGGAACTGGTCGTAGAGTTTCGCCTCGGGCGGCGGCACCTTGCCCTGGGCGAGTGCCACGCCATAGGCCAGACCGACCACGCTCTTGGACACCGAACGCAGGTCGTGCAGCACCTCGGGGCCGAAGACGACGAAGTCGCCGGTGTTGCGCGAGATGTCCTCGTTGATGCCCCGGCCGTAGTGCTCGAACAGCAACGTGCTGCCCTTTGAGACCAGCACCCCATCCAGACCGCTCACCGTGCCGTCGGACTCGGCCTTCGCTAGTCGTTTGGCCATGTCGTCGGCGATTGGCGATGCCGATGCATTGTGCGTGTGCAAGGCCATGAGGGTGGCTCCCGAGCCGAGCAGCAGATGGCGGCGGTCGATCATGGTTTCCTCCTGGTCTTTGCGGGTTTCGGTTTCGGCACGAAATGAGGCCGCATGTCCTGGTCGGTCACGAAGCGCTGCCGGACCCTGGCGCTCAGCTCGAGGATGAGGCGGCCGGTTTCGTCGACATGCTCGACCATCAGCTTGCGCACCTTGCCCGCGTCGCCGCGTTTGATCGCGGCCAGCAGACGGCGGTGGGCCGCGACATTGGCGTCGCCCAGGTGCCGGTAGCCGGGATGTGCCGGCTGGTCGACCAGGGTGAGCGTATGGCGCAGCAGGTGATTGATCACCTCGCACATGAAGCGCAGCAGCGCGTTGGGATTGGCGGCGGCCAGGATGTCGTGGAAGTGGAGATCTTCCTGCCGTTGCTCGAGCGCGTGCGCCTTGCTGACGGGCGCCGGCGCGCAGGTCTCGATGCTGCGCTCCAACGCGGCGAAGTCTGCGTCGGTCAGGTGCGGCACCGCGCCGGCCGCCAGTTCCGGCTCGAGGATGCGACGCACAGCGTAGATCTGCGCGATGTCGACCTTGCGGAAGAAGAGGTAGTTCTGCACCAGCTGGAAGGCGCGCTCGAACGGCACTTCGCCGACGGTGGCGCCGCCGGACGGGCCGGTCGACACTTTCACCAGCCCCTGCACCTCGAGCGATTTCAGCGCCTCGCGCGCGGTGCCTTTGCTGACGCCAAACAGCTCCTGCAGCTCGCTTTCCTTCGGCAGCTTGTCGCCGGGCGCGACGCGGCTGTCGGCGATCCAGCGCTTGATCTCGTCGACCATGACGTCGCCGCGCTTGGGCGTGCGCAGAGTGGAAGAATTGACCATTATTCTATTTATTATAATAAATATAATAGAGTCAACCGATGGCGTCCCGACGTGGCCGCTGGGCTACCTCACCCGAGGATCTCGTAATGCGCCTCGGTGGTGGTGCCGGTCTTGCCGTTGATCGGCAGGATGTCCTGCGGGCAGGCCGACATGGCGACGACGCAGTCGAGCTCGGCGCGCAGGGTGACGTAGTCGCCGGGCTTGGTGGTGGGCGGGTCGAAGGAAATCCTGCCGTCCGGCTTCCACGGAATGTTCATGAACAGGTTGAGCGGGCTCGGGCATTCCGGCGGCGTCAGGCCCAGCCCCTGCATGCCGGCGAAGAGATTGTCGGTGCAGTTGTCGTGATACTCCTTCACGCCCAGCAGGATGTAGCGCTCGCAATCGCAGGCCGCCATCAAGGTGTCGTGGTCGCCGCGGCTGGTGTCCTCGGTCATCGTCAGGATTCTGCGGCGGCGATTGGTGTAGAGCCCGTCGCCGACCTTGGGCACCAGCTTGGTGAGCGTGGCGCGCGTGTGCTCCATCGACATGAATTCGGTCAGCATGCTTGCCGTGAATGCCCAGGTATCGACGACCTGCGCGCCGTGCGTGTTGACGATGCGGATCGACTGGCCCTTGTTGAGCCAGCAGGCCTTGCCGCGGCGGGCGGGAATGGTTTCCATCGGTCGGGCTCCTTCAGCCGGTGATCTGCACGCGGATCGGCGTGGGATTGAAGTTGTTGCAGGGATTGTTGACCTGCGGACAGTTCGAAAGGACCGCCAGCGCGTCCATCTCGGCGCGCAAGGCCACCTGGCAGCCGGGCGGCGAGACGCCGAGCGCCACGGCGGCGCTGCCGTCGGCCGTCACCGGCACGCGCATGAAGAAGTTGACGTTCGGCACGATGTCGCGCCGCCCCAACCCGTGGCGCGCCAGGCCCATCAAAAAATTTTCGCGGCAGCCCGGGCAGTCCGCCACGCCGTAGAGCATGCGGTTGGACGGCGCGCTGCAACAGCCGCCGATCGTGTCGTGACCGCCGAACTGGTCCTCGACAATGGTGAACATCGGCCGCGCGACGTCGGAATAGAGCGTATGGCCGGTAGTGAGGAAGATGCTGCCCGCCGCCTTCACCGTGTTGGGCGCGTGGTAGCGCTCGTCGAAGTCGGCGGCGTTGTAGCAGAGGAAGTCGACGGCCTGCCGGCCCTCGAGGTCGGTGAGACGCAGGACCTCACCTTTGCGCACGATGCCGGTCCAGGGCGCGCCGGCCGAGACGATTTCGTCGAGCATTGCCCCGAGGTTAAGGCCGCCGTGGCGGACTGCAATGCCTCGTTTCAGGCAGCCGCGTTGGGAACAACTCTGTTCTTGAGCGGGTGCCAGGTGCTGCGCGGGATCTGGCGCAGGGTGTCGCGGAACTGCCGCGCGCATTCGGCCCAGGTGAAGGTCTCGGCGTGGGCGCGGCAGGTGGCGGGATCGCCCTTGATCGCTTTCAGGCAGGCGGTGCGCAGGTCTTCGTCGACTGCGCCCACGCCCGGGATGGTGACGACGTCGAGCGGGCCGGGCACGGGATAGCCGGCCACCGGCACGCCCGAGGCCAGCGCCTCGACCATGACCAGGCCGAAGGTGTCGGTGCGGCTCGGGAAGACGAAGCAGTCGGCTTGCGAGTAGCGGTAGGACAGTTCGTCCGTGTCGACCGAGCCGAAGAAGCGTACGTCCTTGTAGTGGCGCTTGAGCTCGCGATACTGCGGGCCGCCGCCGACCACCCACTTGGTGCCGCTGGGCAGCTCGAGATCGAGGAAGGCCTTGATGTTCTTCTCGATGGCGACCCGTCCGGCGTAGAGCCAGATCGGCCGCGGATCGCCCGCGTGCTCCTCGCGCGGCTGCGGCCGGAAAGCCGTGATGTCGACGCCGCGCGACCACGGCATCAGGTTCCGGAAGCCGCGCGACGCCAGCTCGTCGCGGATCGATTGCGCCACGACCAGCACGGCCGACGACGGCGCGTGGAAGCGCCGCACGAAGGCGTAGCTCCACGAGATCGGGATCATGATGCGCGCGCGGACATATTCCGGGAAGCGCGTGTGATAGGCGCTGGTGAAGGGGATCTTGCGCTTGCGGCAGAAGGCGCGCGCCGCCCAGCCGAGCGGTCCCTCGGTCACGAGGTGGATCGCGTCGGGCGCGAACAGCTTCAGCATGTGGTTGAGGCGCGCGGCGGGAAACAGCGACAGCCGGATCTCGGGGTATGTCGGGCAGGGCAGGGTGCGGAAGCGATCGGGGCCGAACACCTCGATGTCATGGCCCTCGGCCTGCAGGATCCTGACGATGGTTTCGATGGTGCGGACGACGCCGTTGATCTGGGGACGCCAGGCATCCGAGACGATGGCGATGCGCAATTCGGTTCTACTCCGCGGCCATTTGCGCGGGTGTGTAGGGGCTCAGCGTCGAGTTGGCCCGCGCCATCTCCTCGGCCCAATGCAGGATACGCAGGCGTCCGTCGAAGTCCTCGACCAGCGCCGTGCAGCTTTCGACCCAGTCGCCGTCGTTGCAGTAGAGCACGCCCTCGATGGTGCGGATCTCGGCATGATGGATGTGGCCGCAGACCACGCCGTCGACGCCGCGGCGGCGCGCTTCGCCGGCGACGGCGGCCTCATAGTTGCCGATGAACTGGACGGCGTTCTTGACCCGGTACTTGAGATAGGCCGAGAGCGACCAGTAGGGCAGGCCGAGCTTGCGGCGTCCCCAATTGTACCAGGTGTTGAGGCGCAGTGCAGAGGTGTAGGCCCAGTCGCCCAGGATCGCCAGCCAGCGGGCATAGCGCACGATGCCGTCGAACTGGTCGCCATGGATCACCAGCAGCCGGCGCCCGTCCGCCGTCTCGTGGATCGCTTCTTCCTCCACCCTCACGTCGCCGAAGGTGAGCTGGCAATATTGCCGGGCCGCCTCGTCGTGGTTGCCCGGGACGTAGACCACGTCGGTGCCCTTGCGCGCCTTGCGCAGGATCTTCTGGACCACGTCGTTGTGCGCCTGCGGCCAGTACCACCAGCGCTTCAGCCGCCAGCCGTCGACGATGTCGCCCACGAGGTAGAGATGCTCGCACTCGTTGTTCTTCAGGAAGTCGAGCAGGATGTCGGCCTGACAGCCGCGCGTGCCGAGATGGATGTCGGACAGGAAGATGGCGTGGTGGCGGGCGGGCTGCGGGTGCTCGATAGCGGTCATGTGGATAAGGACTCGACCGACACTAAATCTGACGTGCGCGATTGCACTAACCTCAGCAGATTGTGTATGTCAGCCGTTGCGCCCCGGTGAATCGGTTGTGACAATTCAATGACATTCACGGCTCCGAAATCGATCCTTCTCATCCGCAATCCCGTCGCGGGACGCCGCCGCCGTGGGCTGGTGGACGATGTGATGCGGCTGGTGCGGGCGGAGGGCTGGACGGTCGACCTGGTCGACACCGCCGCCTCCGGCGATGCGCGGCGGATCGCCGAGACCTGCGACGCGGGCCCGCTATGCCGTGATCGCCGTGGCCGGCGGCGACGGCACGATCAACGAAGTGGTGAACGGCCTGGCCGCACGCGCCGATGGCGGCCCGGCGCTGGCGCCCGCCCTGGCAATCGTGCCGCTGGGAACGGCCAATGTGCTGGCCCACGAGCTGGGATTGCGCGCCACGGCGTCGGCGGTGGCGCGCACCATGATCGCCGGCCGTGAGTTGCTGGTGCAGCCGGGCGAGGCGACGGGTTCGGGCCTGCCGCGCCATTTCTCCCTGATGGCGGGCGCGGGCTTCGACGCCAAGGTCGTGGCCGGCGTCAGCGCACCGCTGAAGCGCCGGCTCGGCAAGGCGGCCTATGTGTGGCGCTCGATGATCGAGACGCATCGGTATCGGCCGGTGCGCTATGCCGTCGAGGTCGACGGGGTGGCCTATGAGGCTGCCTCCGTGATCGTGACGCGCAGCCGCCTCTACGCCGGGCCTTACGTCGTGGCGCCTTCCGCGACGCTCGGCGATCCACGGCTGCATGTCTGCCTGTTCGAGCGCTGGGGACGTTTGCAAACCCTGCGGTTCGGCCTCGCGCTCCTGATGGGCCGCCTGCCGACAACCGGTGGCTATCGTGTGATCGCCGGCCGTGACGTCAAGGTTTCGGTGCTGAGCGACGCCGGCGAGAGCCGCAGCCAGCCGGTGCAGATCGACGGCGACAACGCGCTGACCTTGCCGGTCTCGATCGCCATCGCATCGGGTGCCATTCGCCTGTTGCAGCCCGCATAAGCGATCAACCTCATCCTGAGGAGCGGCCTGAAAGGCCGCGTCTCGAAGGATGGGCCACAGGCGCGGTGCTCGTGCCCACCCTTCGAGACGCCGCGCTACACGCGGCTCCTCAGGGTGAGGTCAACTTCCAGCGATCCAGGAAGTTACCGCGCCGCCTGTCGCAGCTTTGCGATCACCTCGTTGGTCGGGTGACCGTCGGCCGGCAGGCCGGCCTGTTTCTGGAACAGACGCACGGCCGAGCGCGTCTTGGGGCCCAGCAGGCCGTCGGTCTCCTCGGTATAGAAGCCCAGCTTCGCAAGACGGGTCTGCATGTCGACCACGGTGTCGTGGCTGAGCGGCTGGTCGTCGTCGGGCGGCGTCTGCATGACCTGCGGCCCTCCCGCGATCTGCTGCGCCAGGATCGCGACCGCCAGCGCATAAAGCGTCGAGCGGTTCCAGTTCATCACCGCCTTGAAGTTCGGATAAAGGATGAAGGCGGGACCGCGCCAGCCGGCCGGCAGGATGATCGAGGCGACGTCGTCGGTCGCCGGCAGCACCGCGCCGCCGGCGCGCTTGACGCCCATCTTCGCCCAGTCGCGCACCGGCTTCTCGACCGTCGTATCGGCCTGGTCGAGCGGGAAGTTTTGCGGCAGCACGACTTCCTCGGCCGCCGGCAGGCCGGGCTTGAAGCCGATGCCCCTCAGGAAATTCGCCGCCGACGCGAAGGCGTCGGGCATCGAATTCCAGATGTCGATCCGGCCGTTGCCGTCGCGGTCGACCGCGTATTTCATGAAGGTCGACGGCATGAACTGCATGTTGCCCATGGCGCCGGCCCACGAGCCCTTCATCTGCGGGCTGGTCATGTGGTTGCTGGCCAGGATCCTGAGCGCCTGCACGCTCTCGTTGGTGAAGAAGGCCGTGCGCTTGGTCATGCAGGCCAAGGTCGCGACCGAACGCAGCGCCTGGAAGTCGCCCATGTAGGTGCCGTAGTTCGTCTCCATGCCCCAGAAGGACACGAGGTACTGCGGCGGGATGCCGTATTCCGACTGCAGCTGGCCCAGCAGGGCTGCGTACTGCACCATCTTCTGCTGGCCCTTGGCGATGCGATCGGGCGTGATCGAGTTGGCGAGATATTTGCCGTAGGTCAGTGTGAATTCCGGCTGCCGCGCATCGAGGTCGACGACCTTCTGGTCGGGCGTCAGGCCGCGCAATGCCGTGTCGGCCACCTGGTCCGGCACGCCCTGGCGCACGGCCTCGCTGCGAATGTTCTGCAGGCAGGACTGGAAGTCCGTCTGCGCTGCCGCCGGAACGGCAAGGGCTGCCGACGTTGCGGCGACGAGGATTCGTTTTGCGAAGGGGTACATGCCCGCGATTCTATCACGAGCTGGCGATCGTCATCCCTTCAATTCTGACCGTCGGCGCATTGGTCGAGCTCTTGAACTGTAGGTCGTTGGCCGGCGTCAGCGCGAGGAACATGTCCTTGAGATTGCCGGCGACGGTGATGCCGCTCACCGGGTAGGCGAGCTTGCCGTTCTCGATCCAGAAACCGGAGGCGCCGCGGCTATAGTCGCCGGTGACGCCGTTGACGCCAAAGCCGATCATGTCGGTGATGAACAGGCCGCTCTTGATGTCGCCGATCAGCTCGTCGACCGAAAGCTTGCCCTTCTCGAGATAGAAGTTCGAGGTCGTGGGACCGGGCGGCCCCGAAGTGCCGCGGGAGGCATGGCCGGTCGGCTTGAGGTTGAGCTGGCGCGCGGCCGCGAGGTCGAGCAGCCAGGTCGTCAGCACGCCGTCGTCGATCACCGCCATGCGCCTGCTGGGCAGGCCTTCGGCGTCGAACGGCCGGCTGCCCAGGCCGCGCTTGCGATGCGGGTTGTCGACGATGCGGATGCCGTCGGCGAAGACCTTGGCGCCCATCTTGTCCTTCAGGAACGAGGTGCCGCGCGCGACGCTGCGGCCGTTGATGGCGCCGGAGAGATGGCCGACCAGTCCGCCCGAAACGCGGCGATCGTAGATCACCGGCAGGCGCGCGCTGACGGCCTTCTTCGGATTGAGGCGGCGGACGGCGAACTTGCCGGCATTGCGGCCGACAGCCGACGGTTTCATCAGGTCCTCGAGATGCACGGCGCTCGACCATTCGTAATCGCGCTCCATGCCGGTGCCGTCGCCGGCCAGCACGGCGCAGGACAGCGAGTAGCCGCTGCGCTTGTAGCCGCCGGAGAATCCGTTGCTGGCGGCCAGCATCACCGACGAGCGGCCCCAGGCGGCCTCGGCGCCCTCGGAATTGGTGACGCCCTTGACCGCGCGCGCGGCGTCCTCGGTCTCGACGGCGAGATCGATCAGGGCCTTGGCCGATGGCTGGCGCCTGTCGTTCATGTCGAGGTCGGGCCAGCTGCGGGCGAGAAGTTCCTCGGGCGCGATGCCGCAGACCGGGTCCTCCGGCACGGCGCGCGCCATGTCGACGGCGCGTTCGGCCAGCACCTTGAGCGACTTGGGCGAAAAATCCGTCGACGAGACGAAGGCCTGGCGCTTGCCGATGAAGACGCGCAGGCCGAGGTCGCGGCCCTCGCTGCTCTCCAGCTTCTCGCGCTTGCCCAGCCGCTGCGCCACCGAGATCAACTCGCCGTGGACGTAGAGCGCATCGGCGGCGTCCGCGCCGGCGGCTTTTGCCCATTTCATCAGATCGTGCAGGAGATTGACGTCCGGCGCGCTCGCCCGGGGGGGCGCCTTGGGCCTGGTCTTCGCCTTGATCCTGGCCTTCGCCTTGACGCTGGTCTTGACCGGGGCCTTCGCCCGCACCGGCCGCTTCTTCGCGGCCGCTTTTTTCTTCGATTTTGCCATCCGCCTTTCTACGCGCTAACGCCCGCCGCCGTCGAGACGGCAGTGGGCGCCACGTCGGGCCTTCAGTTGCCGGCGTAGGAGATGCTGGCCCTCGTTTCAGCGATCGCCTGGTCGACCAGGCCCATGGCGCGCTCGCGATGGCCGCCCTTGTTGGCTTCGGCGCGAACGAGTTCTGCACGTGCTGCCTGAAGCGAGCCGAGCGCGTTGACCATGTGGGGCTGTGCGGCGATAGCCGCCGAAGCTCCGATGACTGCGCCGACAATCAGGCAGACGATGGACGTACCTTTACCGAAACGAAGCATGGATTTCCCCGTAGGTAAGATCGCGGGCAATTCCCGCAGTCGCGATCCTATCAAACGGTCATTCGCTGACAATGTGATGCGGGTCGGCAAATCGGAATGCACGGAATGTGAAATGGCTTCCGCGCCCGCCCGGCGAAGATCTAAGTCCAGCCAACCGGAATATGCCCTAGCGCGGTCTGTCGAGGTCGCGAAACCATGGTTCGAGGGCCTGCCAGGCGGCGTCGCCGATCAGCCGGGCCCCCAGCGCATTGGGGTGACCGTCGTAGGGAATGAAAAAGGTCTCGGGCTTGTCGCGCAGCATCACGGGACGGACGGACGGACCCAGGTCGACGAAACGGATGCCAAGCCCGTCAATCTCTTCGGCCAGCCATGGATAGTCGATCGAGTACCAGCCCGTGGTCAGCACGATCAGGGAGATTCCGCGCTCGTCGGTCCAGCGCTTGATCCAGCGAAACAGGGCACGCGCCACCTCGCGCTCCGCCGCGCGCTCCGTGGCCTGCGGCACGGCTTGGTCGCCCGGTTGGCCGCCGGGCGAGGCGACGAGGCCGACGCCGCCCTTGAAGACGATCGCGTGGCGCACGAGCTGGACGATCTCGGAATGCTCGAGCAGCCAGTTGTAGAGCCACAATTCCTGGAGGAACCGCTTCGCGCCCGCCCCCGTCATGTCGGTGTCGACCCTCGCTATATCGCCGCTCGCCGGCTCGATGCGGAAGGACCGGCTGCGCAGCGCGCGACGGAAATCGTCGAAGCTCACGAACACGACCACGCCCTTGGGTGATGCCGCCTCGGCGTAGCGGCGCAGATAGGCGACCTCGTCCGCCGTCCCCCATCCTGCGGTCGCGGCATTCAGGAGCTGGATGCGCCGCGGCAATGCCAGCGCGTCCAGATTCTTCTGCAGCAAGCCGACATAGGTCTGCCCCTCCGGCAGTCCCCAGCCGAAGGTGAAGGAATCGCCCAGCACCAGCACGTGGTCGGCGGTGGGCGAGGCATCCTCGCTGCCGCGTTGGTGCGTGGCGTTGAACCGATAGTAGACCACGCGGTCGACCAGCTGGTGGCGTACCCGGCCGCCGCTGCGGTTCAGCAGGTTGTTCTGGTCGTCGAGGTAGGTCCAGGTGCCGCTGAGCTCCTGCGGATAGAACAGCCGCAGGCCTGCTTCGGTGATCAGAAGGCAGAACCCGATCACCGCCGCGAGAAGGACCGCCGATCCCCAACGCGAAGGGCGCCGGGGCAAGGCGCGCCGGCCTATCGGGTCGCGCGATTGGCCGCGCAGCTGACAGCCTTGAGCGAGGACGTCACGATGTTGGAGTCCATGCCGACGCCCCAGAGAACGCGGCCGTCGGCGGTCTCGGCCTCGATGTAGCTCACCGCCTGGGCGTCGGAACCGGCGCCGGTGGCGTGCTGGTGATAGTCGCGCACCTTGATCCTGATGCCGCAGTTCTTCGCCAGCGCATCGACGTAGCCCGCGATCGGGCCGTTGCCGTGGCCGCTGATCGTCTGGTCCTTGCCGTTGAACGTCACCTTGGCATCGAGCAGCCGCAGATCGGGATGGCCGGGCTCGGGCACCGTGGTGTGGCTGAGGAAGCGCACCGGATCGGTGTTCTCGAGATATTCCTTGCGGAACGTGTCCCAGATCAGCGCCGGCTGGATCTCCTTGCCGGTCTCGTCGGCGATCTGCTGGATCATCTTGGAGAACTCGACCTGGAGAAGACGCGGCATGTCGATGCCGTAGTCGCTCTTCAGGATGTAGGCGACGCCGCCTTTGCCCGACTGGCTGTTGATGCGGATGATCGCCTCGTAGGAGCGGCCGAGATCGGCCGGGTCGATCGGCAGGTAGGGCACTTCCCAGACCTTGCTGTTCGAGGACTGCAGCGCCTTGAAGCCCTTGTTGATCGCGTCCTGGTGCGAGCCCGAGAAGGCGGTGAACACGAGGTCGCCGCCGTACGGGTGGCGCGGATGCACGGGCAGCTGGTTGCAGTATTCGACGGTCTGGCGGATCTCGTTGATGTTCGAGAAGTCGATCTCCGGATCGACGCCCTGGGTGAACATGTTGAGGCCCAAGGTCACGAGATCGACGTTGCCGGTGCGCTCGCCGTTGCCGAACAGGCAGCCCTCGATGCGGTCGGCGCCGGCCATGTACCCCAGCTCCGCCGCCGCCACGCCGGTGCCGCGGTCGTTGTGCGGGTGCAGGCTCAGGATCATCGAATCGCGGTATTTGAAGTTGCGGTGGCACCATTCGATCTGGTCGGCATAGATGTTGGCCGAGGCCATCTCGACGGTCGCCGGCAGGTTGACGATCATCTTCTTCTGCGGCGTCGGCCGGTAGACGTCGCCCACGGCGGCGCAGATGTCGCGCGCGAACTCGAGTTCGGTGCCGGTGAAGCTCTCCGGCGAATATTCATAGACCCACTCGGTATTGAGGTCGGCGTCCGCCAGCTGCCTGACGATCTTCGCCCCGGTCACGGCAATGTCGATGATGCCGGCGTAGTCGGTGCCGAACACGACCCGTCGCTGCAGGGTGGAGGTCGAATTGTAGAGGTGAACGATGACCCTCCTGGCGCCGCGGCAGGCCTCGAAGGTACGCTCGATCAGCTCCTGCCGGCTCTGCGTCAGCACCTGGATGGTGACGTCGTCCGGGATCATCTTCTTTTCGATCAGCTCGCGGACGAACTCGAAGTCGGTCTCCGACGCGGCGGGGAAGCCGACCTCGATCTCCTTGTAGCCCATCCCGACCAGGAGCTTGAACATCCGCGTCTTGCGGTCGGAATCCATCGGCTCGATGAGCGCCTGGTTGCCGTCGCGCAGGTCGACCGCGCACCAGATCGGCGGTTTGGTGATGACCTTGCCGGGCCATTGCCGGTCCTTGATCGGGATCGGCTTGAACGGAACATACTTCTCGCCCGCGGTGGGCATCATCGGTTTTTGGGGTGACATGGCTCGCTACGACTTTTGGAGGATTGAGACGAACGACAACGCGACCCGCAGGGTTCCCCCGGCCAATTTCTTGGTAGGGGAGGCGGGTCAGCGAATAAGTCGAAGCGTCGTCAGTCGGAGCATGTTGGCGGGCACAATAAGGTCCGCCGCGCAGGAGTCAACCTGCCGAAAAAGTTGCCCGCCGGAGGCAGGGAAGGAACCTCCGGCGGGGTCGCGACGCGAGTTGACGGCCTAGTTCAGCGGGATGTTGAAGTTCAGGTTCAGGCCCGAGGGAGCGGGCGCCTGATAGATCGGCTGCGGAGCCACGAACACCGGGCGTTCGACAACGACCGGGGCGCGCTCGCGGACGACAACCGGGCGCTCCTCGACGAAGCGGCGATGGTCGTAGTCACGATGCTCGACGCGATGATCGCGTTCCCAGCGGTCGTGATCCCATTCGTTGGCCTGGGCGACGCCGGAGAAGGAGAGAAGCACGGAACCGATCATGGCGGCTCCGATCGAAAGGCTGCTTGAAAGGCGCATGGACGTAAACCTCCGTTGACATAAGGCTTACGCAGACTGCCTCCCCGAACGTCCCCGAAAAGATTTGGGCATTCCTGCCACTATTGAAACCGGCCGGGTGTTACCCCGGCCGGCCCAGCGTTCTCGGTGTTTTCAGCTGCTTGTCTAGCCCAGCGGGATGTTGAAGTTGAGGCTGGGCGGGCCGTAGTAGGCCGGCGGATAGGCGTACACCGGCGGCGCCACATAGTAGCGCGGCCCATAGTAGCCACCGCCGTACCAGCGTGCGTGATCCCAGCGATGGGCCTGCTCCCAGCGCCAGTCACGGTGATGGTTCCAGTCGTGGAACTCCCGTGCCTGGGCGCTGGCGCCGGCGGCGATCACCGCCAGGCCCGCGATGGAAAGAATCTTCAAGATGGTGCTCATGGCAACCTCCTTTCACGATCGACAAGACAACGCCTGCCGATCGTCCAAAGTTGGTGTGCCGACTGTGGCCCTTGCGGGGAATTTCGCAGCCGGTTTTCGCCTTGTTTCGCTGACGCCAGCATGACGGCTAGAATGCGCGGCAACGAGACGACGAGAGCGTGATGACTTTCCGTCGAATTACGCGTCGGCTCGGTACGGGCGCCGCATCGCTGCGAGAGCCGAGCCGACGCGATAAGGTAAAGTCATCACGCTTTAAAAGATCCGGGGAAGGAACGACAATGGCAGGCCCGCTGGCTGGACTTCGAATCATCGACTGCACGACGGTCGTGCTGGGACCGTGGGCCGCGCAGCAGCTGGGCGATCTCGGCGCCGATGTGATCAAGGTCGAGCCCCCGGAAGGTGACACCACCCGCCAGCTCGGGCCAGCACGGCATCCGGGAATGGCCGCCTTCTATCTCGGCTGCAACCGCTCCAAGCGCTCGATCGTGCTCGACCTCAAGCAGGAGTCCGGGCGCAAGGCGCTGTTCAAACTCGCCGAGACCGCCGACGTGCTGATGCACAACTACCGGCCTGCTCCGGCGAAGCGGCTGGGCGTGGAGTACGAGAAGTTCGAGAAGATCAATCCGCGCCTGGTGTATGTCGCGGCCTACGGCTATCGCGCCGCCGGGCCGATGGGGCCGAAGGCCGCCTACGACGACATCATCCAGGCGGGCTCGGGCCTGGCGTCGCTGCAGAGCGTGGTCGCGGGCGAGCCGCGCTTCCTGCCCAGCATCGTGGCCGACAAGACCAGCTCCAACGGCGTCGTGTCGGCCTTGCTCGCGGCTCTTTATGCACGGGAAAAGACCGGCAGGGGTCAGGCGGTCGAGGTGCCGATGTACGAGACCCTGGTCTCCTTCGTCATGGTCGAGCATCTCTACGGCGAGAGTTTCGTGCCGCCGCTCGACACGGCGGGCTACAAGCGCGTCCTCAACAAGGAGCGGCGGCCCTATCCGTCGAAGGACGGCTACTTCGCCCTGCTGCCCTACACCGACGGCCACTGGAAGGAATTCTGTACCCTGGTCGGCCGCGACGACCTCGGCCGCGATCCGCGCTTCCAGGGCATGTCCAACCGGCTGAAGAACGTCGAGCAGTACTATGCGACGCTGGCCGGCCTGTGTGCGCTGCGTACCAACGCCGAGTGGGTGGAGCTCCTGAAGAATTCCAACGTGCCGCACGGGCCGGTCAACACGCTGGAGGATCTGTTCGTCGATCCGCAGCTCACCGCCACCGGCTACTGGCAGGAAGTCGACCACCCGAGCGAGGGCAGGCTGCGCCTGCCGGGCATCGCGCCCAGCTTCTTCGGCACGCCGACCGAGATCACGCGCCTGCAGCCGAGGCTCGGCGAGCACAGCGTCGAGGTGCTGGGAGAGGCGGGCTTTACCGGAGCCGAGATCGACGCCATGCTGACGTCGGGCGCGACAAAGACGTAGATCGTCGCCAAGGCGCCTGCGACTGGGCCGGGGCGAAGGGATACTCGCCTATGGAATTTCTTCTCAAATCCACTGCTTTCGTGTTGTCGGTGCATACCGCGATCGTCCTCGCCGTCGGTGTGCGTGTGGTGATGCGCCGGTCGGCGCGTGGCATCGCCTTGTCGTGGCTGTTGCTGGTGGTGGCGCTACCGTATGCCGGCGCCCTCATCTATCTGCTGATCGGCGAGCGGCGAATCGGGCGCAAGCGCTTGCACGGCATCGATGTGCTGCGTACCGATTTCAGGGAGATCGCCAAGGCTGCCATCCCGACCGATTTCACCGCGGTCGACTGGCGGGAGCTTCCGGCGGCGGCCCAGGCGATGGATCGACTGGGGCGTTCGCTGGTTGGCGGCGCCACCGTTCGCGGCAACCGGTTCCAGCTCTTTTCCGATACGCAGGCGATCCTCGCAGCCATCGCCGGCGATATCGATGCGGCGAAGACCAGTGTCCTGATGGAGTTCTACATCTGGAACGAAGGTGGCGCTGCAGATGAGGTCCTTGAGGCCGTCATTCGCGCCGCCGGCCGGGGCGTGCAGTGCCGCCTGCTGGTCGATGCGCTTGGTGCCCGGCCATGGTGGAAGGGCAGCCAGCCCCGCCGGCTGCGCGAAGCGGGCGTCCAGCTTCGCGCGGCCCTGCCGACCGGGCTGCTGCGCACGCTGGTCGGCCGCACCGATCTTCGCCTGCACCGCAAGATCGTGGTGATCGACGGCGCGGCCGCGTGGACCGGCAGCATGAACCTCGTGGACCCGCGCTACTTCAAGCAGGGCTCAGGTGTCGGCGAATGGGTCGATGCGATGGTCCGTTTCGAGGGCACAGTGGTGAACCCCCTCGCCGCGACCCTGATCGGCGACTGGATCCTCGAGACCGGCGAGCCCATGCAGACGTTGATCGACAGTGCCGGTCTCGGCGGCGCGCAGCCGGTGGGAACGGCGAACGTCCAGGTCGTTCCCTCGGGGCCCGGCCAGTCGGTGGACGGCCTGTTGCAGATGCTTCTCGGCCTGATCAATGCCGCCCGGCACGAATTGGTGCTGACGACGCCCTACCTGGTGCCGGACGACACCATGATCGTGGCGCTGCGCGGCGCCGCCGGCCGCGGCGTGCAGGTGACGCTCATCGTTCCGGAAAAGATCAACTCGTTCCTCACCCGTTACGCTAGTCGATCCTACTATGACGATCTGCTGGATGTGGGGGTCGCCGTCCTGCTCTATCGCGGCGGGCTGCTTCACACCAAGTCGATCTCGGTCGACAGGACGATGTCGATGTTCGGCACCGTCAACCTCGACATGCGAAGCCTGTGGCTGAATTACGAGGTCGCGCTGTTCATTTACCAGCGCGAGTTCGGCGAGGCCTTGCGCACCCTGCAGCAGACCTACATGGCGCAGTCGGTCCGGCTCGACCCGGCCGAGTGGGCCGGGCGACCGTTCAGGGAGCGTCTGCTCGAAAATACGCTGCGCCTGTTCAGCCCGCTGCTGTGACGGCTCGCAATGTGCCCATGGTGAAATGGGCAGCCACAGGCCTGCTCTATGGCACGCCCAGGCGGTTCTGAAGGGTCGGCATGTAAGTCAGCAGGATCGCGCCCGAGGCGTGAACCTCGCCGGTCCAGTTCGGCGGCAGCAACGTGGTCGCATCGAGCTGGGCAACGATCGCGGGCCCGACGATGCGGTCGCCTGCGCCCAGCGAGTCGCGGTCGAAAAGCGGCGCGTCGACCCTTCCGGATGCGAGATGGACGGGCACATGTTCGCGTGGCGTGGCGCCCTTGCCGACGGCGAGCGACGGCTTGGGCGGCGGCGGCATGCGGCCTGTCGCTTCGACCCTCAGGGTCACCAGCTCGATCGCCGATCCGAGCTTGAAGCCATAGAGGCCCTGATGCGCATCGGCGAAGGCCTTTTCGACACCCGCGGCATCGTCGACCCAGGCAACCGGCACTTCGCCGCCCTGGCCGTGGTAGCGCATCAGCGCCATCCGCCGGAACTGCCGGTCGCCGGGCGCTACTTTCTCGGTGGCGAGCCAGTCGTCGGCTTGGCGCTCGAGTTCGGTCCAGGTCGCACGCGCGGTGCCTATGTCGACCGCGCCGGCCTTGGGCAGGGTGCGGCTGAAGTCGGCCTTGAGGTCGGCCGCGAGCAGGCCGTCGGCGCAGAGCACGCCGGGCGCGGCCGGGATGAGGACGCGCGTGATGCCCAGCAGCTCGGCCAGCGCACAACCGTGCAGCGGCCCGGCGCCGCCGAACGGCACCAGGGTGAAATCGCGCGGATCGTGGCCGCGCTCGACCGAGACGATGCGCAGCGCCCCCACCATGTTGTTGTCGATGATGGCGAGCACGCCCCGCGCCGCGGTCTCGAGATCGAGGCCGAGCGGAGTCGCGACTTCACGCTCGAGGACGCTGCGGGACGCGGCCGTGTCGAGCGCCATGCGTCCGCCCAGCAGTTCTGCCTGCAGGTGGCCGAGTACCACGTGCGCGTCGGTGACCGTGGCGTAAGCACCGCCCTTGCCGTAGGCCGCCGGGCCGGGATCGGCGCCAGCACTTTGCGGCCCGACGGTCAGCGTTCCCTTGTCGACCCTGGCGATCGAGCCGCCGCCCGCACCGATCGTCACCATGTCGACCATGGGCAGCGACAGCGGCCACTCACCGACATGGCCGCTTTGGCTGAGATCGATACGGCCGTCGCGGATCAGGCAGATGTCGGCGCTGGTGCCGCCGATATCGACGGTGAGGATATCCTTGATCCCGCAGGCGGCTGCGACGTCGCGCGCGCCCACCACGCCGGCAGCCGGACCGGACAGCGCCGTCAGGATCGGCGCGCGGCGGATGCTGCCGGCGCCGGCCACGCCGCCGTTCGATTGCATGAGGAGGAGGGGTGCCGCGATTTTCTCGACCTCGAGGCGGTCTTCGAGCCGCGAGACATAGGTCGAAACGCCGGGCATCACCGTCGCGTTCAGCACGGTGGCCAGCGATCGTTCGTACTCACGCACCACCGGCAGCACGTCGCACGACGCCGTCACGGCAACGCCCGGCAGCCGTTCGCGCAGGATGTCGGCGACCCGGCGCTCGTGCGCGGGATTGGCGAAGGAGTGCAGCAGACAGATCGCGACCGCCTCGACCTGCAGGGCACGACAGGCATCGGCTGCTTCCTGCACGCTTGCCTCGTCGAGCGGCTCGATCGCCATGCCGCCCGAGCCGATGCGCTCTTTCACTTCGAGCACGCGCGATGCCGGCACCGGGCGCGCAGGCTTCACCCAGGCGAGATAGTTGGCGTGACGCGGAATGTCCTGGCGGCCGATGGTGAGCACATGACGGAAGCCGGCCGTGGTCACCAGCGCCGTGCGCGCGCCCTTGCCCTCCAGGATCATGTTGGTGGCGACGGTCGTGCCATGCAGCACGCGCTCGAGCGACGTCGCGGAAAACCCGGCGTCTGCCAGCGCCAGCGTCACGCCGGTCAGGAAAGCCTGGCTTGGATCGGCCGGCACCGACGGTGTCTTGGCGCGCCAGATGCGCCCGCTGCCCGCGTCATGCAGGGCGATGTCGGTGAAGGTCCCGCCGATATCTATGGCGATGGAGAGGGACGTCTCAGGCGAGGCTGTCGACATACGCGTGACGATGGAACGCTTTTACCTCGGGACGCCGGGCGCGAAGTTTCTCCGTGGTGGCCTGGTCGACCGCACCCTGGGCTATGACCACGCCATAAAGCCGGCGCGCGCCATCGGTGCTGACGAAGCCGCCGGCCACGTCTTCCAGCACCGCCTCGGCTGGCCGGTCGAACGGATGGCCGTGGCCGCCGCCGCCGCCGGTCTCGATGCGCAGCACGTCGCCTTTCTTCAGCACGTTGCCGTCCGACAGCGGCTGCAGCGGCCGCTCGTGATTGGTGCCGGGATTGACGACGATGCGCCCCACGCCGCCCGCCATGCCGCCGGCGATTCCCCACGGCGGGTTCTTCACGCTGTCGATGCGGATGGCCATCACCGCTTCCTCGGCCAGCACATCGTACTCGCGCACGATGCCGCAGCCGCCGCGATAGCGGCCGGCGCCGCACGAATCGGTGAGGATGCCGTAGGTGCGCAGGCGCACGGGATAGGAGTTCTCGAGGAACTCGACCGGGTAATTCTCCTGCGCCACGAAGTAGACCGCATCGGTACCGTCGGCGAAGGCGCGCGCGCCCCAGCCGACGCCGATGCCATCCGACATCAGGAACGGCTCGAGCTTGCCCTCGGTCGTGCGATAGGTGCCGCGCATGAAGCCGATGACATAGGCCGAGTGCGCTGCCGGCGCCTTGCCGCCGGCAACGTTGATCAGGCCGTTCACGGCAGCGAGGAAGCGCATCAGGGTGAGGCCGCGCATGCCGAGCGGGGCGGGCCACTTGGGCCACAGCAGCGAGCCCTCGCGCAGGCGCACTTCGTCGAGCGCCTGCGGGCCGCCGGCATTGCAGACCTGCCCGGCGTCGCCGCCGAGATAGAACATCGACAGCGCCGTGCCCGGGACGTCGGGGTTCAGCAGCAGGTTCACCGGGCCGGGCGACTGGTCGTCGGTGGCGGTGGCGTCGAAGATGAAGCGATCCTGTCCGTCGGCACCCTTCTCGCGGGTCAGCGCCAACCGGAGATGGAACGGGCCGTTGCCGTGACCGTCGGAGTTGATCGCGTCGGTGAAGCGATGCGTGCCGTAGCCGAACGTCTCGGCGAGTTTCGCGCGCACGAGGGTGCGCGTGCGCGCGAGCAACTGGCGGAGCGCGTCCGCTACCACCTCGGGACCGAAGCGGGCCACGATCTCCTCGATGCGCTTGGTGCCCAGCGCGGCACTTGCCATGAGCGCGCGCATGTCGCCCACGTTCTGCTCGGGGAAGCGCGAGTTGCGGAAGAAGATCCGGAGCGCGCCCTCGTTGGTGACCCCGGCATCGACCAGCTTGGTCGGCGGCACGATGATGCCTTCCTGGAAGATGTCGGCGGCATCGGGGCTGATCGATCCGGCCCGCATGCCGCCGATGTCGGAGAAATGCGCCCAGCCCATCACGAAGCCGCAGCGCCGGCCGTCGTGGAACACCGGGGCCAGCAGCACCTGGTCGTTGGAGTGCGACACTGCGCCCCGCGAGCCGTAGCAGTCGTTGTACCAGTAGAGGTCGCCCTCGCGCATGGTGTCGGCCGGGAAGTCGCGGAACACCGGGCCGCAGATGTCTCCGAACACCGGCAGGTTGGAGCCCACCGCCATGACGCCGTGGGCGTCGAACACGGCGGTGTAGAAATCCTTCTTCTCGCGGATGAAGGCCGAGATCGCGGTGCGCTCGATCAGCGCCTCCATCTCGGCCTGCGCCGCCCGGATGGCGCCGCGCACGATCTCGAGCGTCACCGGATCGCAGGCGCGCGGCGGTGCCTTGCCGGAAGCAGCCTGATCCTTCTCAATCGAGGGGAGCATTGGTGCGGTCCTTCATGCGGAACAGGGTGAGCGCGCTGACGATGGCGGCGAAGATCAGGAAGAAGGCGGGCGCTACGGGATTGTGCGTCACGCCGATCAGGTATTCGGCGATGAACGGCGCGAAGCCGCCGAACAGGGTCACCGACATGCCGTAGCCGATCGAGAGCGCGGTGAAGCGCACCTTGGTCGGGAACAACTCGGCGAGAATGGCACAGAGAGGACCGGCATACATCGCCAGCAGCACCGCCGAGACCGACTGCACGATCATCAGGCTCTGTCCGCTATGGCTGCCGGAGAGCCACAGGAACGCCGGGTAGGACAGCACGCCGTAGCACAGGGCCGAGATGATCAGCAGCGGCTTGCGGCCGAGCTTGTCGGACAGCCCGCCCATGACCGGCGTCAGGACCGTGAGCACGACCGCGGCGATCACGGCCGAGGTATAGGCCGTGCCCGGAGCGATGCTCAGGGTCCTGGTCGCGTAGGTCGGCAGGTAGATGTTGTAGGTATAGTTGCCGACCGTGCCGATCGCCGACAGGCCGAACGCGGCCAGCACCGGCAGGCGATGCGTCGTCAGCGACTCGACGAACGGGTTGGTCGCGACCTGCTTCCTCTCGACGGTGCGGCTGAAGGCCGGGCTTTCCGCCACCCGCGCGCGCAGGTAGAGGCCGACCGGCGCCAGCACGAAGCCGATGAGGAAGGGAACGCGCCAGCCCCACTCGACCATGGCTTCCTTGCTCAGCCAGCCGTTCAGCACCGCAGCCGTGAGCGTGCCGGCGATCAGCGCGAGGCCGACGCTGAACTGCTGCACCGAGCCGATCAGCCCGCGCTTGCCCGGCGGCGAGAACTCGACGAGGAAAGTCGCCGAACCACCCCATTCGCCGCCCGTCGAGAAGCCTTGCACCAGCCGGCACAGCAGCAGGAGCAGCGGAGCGGCGATGCCGATGCTGCCATAGGAGGGAATGAGGCCGGTCAGCGCCGTTGCGGCGGCCATCAGGCCGACGGTGATCACCAGCGCTTTCTTGCGGCCGTGCCGGTCGCCATAGGCGCCGATGACGATGGCGCCCACCGGCCGCATGAAGAAGCCCACGCCGTAGATGGCGAAGGATTGCAGGAGTGCCACCGTCGGATCGCCTTTGGGGAAGAAGTTGGCGGCAATCTGGGCGGCGAACAGGCCGTAGATGAGGAAGTCGTAGAGCTCGACGAAATTGCCGACGGCACTGGAAATAATGGCGCGACGCCGCGTCCCGAGATCGAGAGGAGCTGCCGTTCCCGGCATTCCCATGGTTGCTTGCGACATCCCCGTCCCCCTGGAAGTTGCAGGCTCAGGCCTGTCTGGCATCAACCGACATTATCACCCTCGTAAAACCCGCATCCATCCGAATCCGGTGCGTGCTCATGAGTTCCACGGCCTAGCTGAGGAGGTTCGCAGCCTCCGGCCCGGCGTCGTGCTTCCACTTCTCGACCGCACCGGCGCCGGCCTTTGCCAGCATGCCGCGCAGCTCGGGCGTCACGTCGGCCGCCGGCACGATCGTGACGCCATTGGCGCGCATGCGCGCATAGTTCTCTTCAAGGCGATGCGCCAGCGCCTGCCAGGCCTGGGCCTGGGTAGCGGCCGCGGCACGATCGACGGCGGCCTTCAGGTCCGCAGGCAGGCGGTCGTAGAGCGGCGCTGCCAGCGTGGCAAAGGAGAGCGGCACGGCGTAGCCGATCTCGGTGAAAAAGGGCAAATGCTCCCACAGTCTGCGGCCGGCGCCGCCGTCACCCGACGACAGCACGGCTTCGACCGCGCCGCTGGCGATGCGGGAACCTGCATCGGCGAAGGAGAGATTGACCGCATCGGCCTTGGCCGCGGCGAAGACCTCGACGCCGGTCGCGTCGTAGACCCGCAGCCTGAGCGCCACCACGTCGCCCGGCGTGCGGATCGGCTTCTTCGCCCACAGACCGGACGCCGGCCAGGGTGCGGCGTAGAGCAGGCGCTGGCCCTCGCGCGCGAGACGCTTGGCATAGAGCGGGCGCGCCTTGTCGAGCAGGCGGCGCGCCTCCTCCTCGCTGGTCGCCACGAACGGCAGAGAGGACAGCAGGAACAGCGGATCGATGCCCGCCAGTGCACCGGCGAGGGCACATCCTGCGGCCAGCGTTCCGTCGCGCACCGCGCCCACGATCCCAGCCGACTTCAGCCCATATGCGGCGTCGTAGGATGGCAGGATCGCCAGCCTGCGGCCGCTCTCCTCGGCGAGCTTGCCGGCGAAGAATGCGATGCCGTCGCCCGAGACGGTGCCGGCCGGATACTCGGTCGCCATGGTCCAGACGGCGCCTTGCGCCATCGCGCGCCGCGCGGCAGGGACGAAAGCAACTGTAGCGGCCAGCCGCATCGCGTGGCGACGCGTCAACAGCATCGCGTGGCGGCGTGTCAGCCGCAGGGGGCTCTCAGGCATCGCCTCACTATAGGGTCGTCATGTCATTCCTGCCTGTGCGTTTTGGCTCCCGAGCTATTTGCTTTTCGGTGATGCACGCGGGACGAACCTCGGTGTAGATCAACTGGCGGTGGTAGTCGCCGCAGCAGGCGTCTCACCAATGGACGCCGCGGGAAAGTGCAGGGAATTGCTCCTCATGAGCCTCGATGTGTATGTGGGTCCGCTGGCGAGATACTACGGCGGCGACTGGGAAAATGTGACCGGGCGTGGCGGGCAGCAATCGACCGGGGCGGCATCGTCTCACTCACCAGGTCAACGGCCGGCGGGCCGCAACCGGATCCGGCAGAGCGTGATCTCGTGGCGCGAGACGTTGAGCGCCTCGCTCGGCAATACCGTGGCGGCGCCGCTCGACTGGGACGAAACCGAGGAGGCGCCGTACTTCGTCGGCCGCCCGGGCTGGGACGGCTTCGGCGCGCTGGTGCTGTGGGCGGCCTATGCCGAGCATCCGGCGATGACGCTGCCCGAGACCCTGCCGGAGGAATGGGACAACGATCCGGCCCTGGTGCGCAGCAACGCCGAGGGCTTCCGCTCGCGCTGCTCGCACCTCGTGCGCAACGTCGAGCTATGGCTGCCGGTCGCGTTCGACTTCACCTTCGAGGGCGAGAGCGTCGATCGGCGCAGGATCGTGATCGGGTCGTCGGCGACGCTCGTCCGCCAGCTCGCCGATCTCAACGCCGCGACCTGGAAGGGCGGGCCGACGCACCTCGCCACATGGGCCCGCAGTGGGTCCGACCGCGACGCGACGCTCGAGTTTCGGGCGCGCCATGCCTTCGCCGTGGTCGCCGACCTCGCGGCCAAGGCGTTCAACCATCGCCTGCCGATGAAGCTCGATTTCTAGAAGCTTCGATCTGAAGCCGCTCTGAACGCGAAAACGCCCCTCCCGGCGGGGAGGGGCGTCTTCAGTCAGGCCTCAATGCGACGCAGGCGGCGTGGTCGAGGGCGGGGCAGGCGGCTCGTTCGACGACGGCCGGCCGCCGCGTTCGCGCATGAACTGGTCGAACTCCGCGCGGTCCTTGGCCGAGCGCAATCTGTCGAGATAGTCGTGGAACTCGCGCTGCTCCTCGTCGAGCTTGCGCAGCGTCTCTTCGCGGTATTCGTCGAAGGCGACGTTGCCCGAGCCGTGGCGCTGGCCCCAGCGGGCGCTGCGCTTCCAGGAGCGCCACTCCTCGCGCGCGGCACGCCGCTGATCGCGGCCTTCGGGCGAGCACCAATGACCGTAGCGACCGTGACCGAACATGCGTCCACTCCATTTCAGGTAAATCAGAAGGGCAAGGCCGACCGGCCAGAACACGATGAAGCCGAGCACCACCAGGGCGATCCAGGCGGGGCGGGGGATGTCGTCTAGTCTCTCAACAAGGCCGCCCATGCGGGGCCTCCCATGTAAATGTTAACGACATTTACATTGGGCATCCAGCTCCGGGGAGTCAAGGGCCCGTCCGATGCATTTTGGGCCGGTTCAGGCTTTTTGCGGAAAACCCAGGCCCTGCAGATAGATCAGCATGGCCAATTCGAGCAGCTCCTCGGCCGTCATGGGAAGCGTGCGCCGGCCGGCGTCGCCGCGGCCGAACAGGGAGGCGATGCCGTGCGCCAGGGACCAGGTGTGCAGGCTCATCATCAGCGCGGGCGGCCGCCTGGCGGCGGGCAGCAGCGCGCCCAGTTGCTCGGCTGCGGTGCGCAACACGGCGAAGGCGCGATCGGATGCGGCGCGCAACTCAGCGTTGACGTCGGGCGGCAGGCCCAATTCGAACATCGCGGCATAGTACGCCGGCTCGGCGCGCGCGAAGGCGAGATAGGCGCGGCCGACATTGTGAAAGGCCGTCACCGCATCGGGCTTGCCGTTCGCCCACCCGGTCGAAAGCATGGCTTCGAAGCGGCCGAAGCCCTCGCGCGCCACGTCGGCCAGCAGCGCCTCGCGATCGCGGAAGTGGCGATATGGCGCAGCCGGGCTGACGCCCGCCGAGCGCGCGGCATCGGCAAAGGTGAAGCCCGCCGGGCCCTTCTCGGCGATCAGCTGGCGCGCCGCCTGGATCAGCGCTTCCTTGAGATTGCCGTGATGATACGCACCCTCGCGGGCGCGTTGTTTCCAACTCATGTTAAGAGAGTTTACATCAGGCAGGCGCAGCGCGCACCTGATCTCCCCCAAGCCAGGCTTCCCGAGTGGGGAGGCGTCAGCCGAGGTTGGGCTTGGGCAGGCTCGTGGGCACGATCTCGATCACCGTGTATCCCATGCGCTCGAGCGCAACGGCCTGATCCTCGGCCTCTTTCAAGGTCGAGTAGGTGACGCTGATGCGCTTACCGGCGGGCTTCTCGACCCAAACCATGTGCTTGCCGACGATGTCTTTTGCCATGCGCGCGCTTATGGACCATCGCACGCCAAACTGCACTACCGGATTATCGGCCTGCCGATATCCGGAGCTTATTGCTCTTATTGCCGGCTGCCCTCGCCGGACAGGATTTCCTCGGAAACCTTCCCGGTCAGCACTTCCTCGTCGTCGAGGATGCGCTTTTTCCGCCAGCCGCCGTGCAGATAGATGCAGGCGGTGATCAGCGCGACGATGATATTGGCGACCGGCGTCGACCAGAAGATGCCTTCGGCGCCCAGGCTCGCGTGCTTGGACAGCACATAGGCCAGCGGGAATTGCAGTACCCACAGGGAGACGATGGTCAGCATCATGTTGACCACCATGTTGCCCGACGCGCGGAACACGCCGGAGAGCGCGAACTGCGCGCCGATGAAGCCCCAGGACAGCGCCATGATGCGCAGGAACCTGGCACCCTCGGCGATCACGGCGGCGTCGTTCGGCACGAAGAACGAGACCAGCTGCGTGGGGAACAGGAAGACGACGAAGCCGAGGACCGTAAGCGCGCAGAAGCCCACGGCGGCGCCCAGCCGGCCGATCGCGGCGGCACGTTCGATGTTGCCGGCGCCGATGTTCTGGCCGGCCAGCGCCGACACCGCCATCGACAGGCCCATCGCCGGGATGATGACGACCTGCAGGATGTTGCCGCCCACGCCATAGGCCGCGAGCGTAGTCGTGCCGAAGCTTGCCACGAGGAAGGTCATCATCATGATTCCGAGAGCGCGCGCCGACATGTCGATGGAGGCGGGGGCGCCCAGGAAGAAGGCGCGCCTTATGTGGCGAAGGTCGGGAACGAAGTCGCGCCAGTGGACATGGATGCCGTGCATGCCGGCACGCAGGATGGCGATGCCGATGGTGGCGGCGATCGCCTGGGTGCCGAGCGTCGCCAGCGCCGCGCCCATCACGCCGTAGCCCGGCACGGGGCCCCAGCCGAAGATCAGCAGCGGATCGAGCGCGAAGTTCAGCAGGACGGTGCCCAGCACGATGTAGACCGGCAGGTTGGCGCGCCCGATCGAACGCATGATCGCGTTGAAGACGAAGAACGAGAAGTTGAAGACCAGGCCAATGAACGACACGCGCATGAAGCCCAGCGCACCGTCATGAACCTCCGGCGCGACACCCATCAGCCGCAGCAGGGCAGGCGCCAGGAAGAAGCCTGCCGTGCCCAGCACCAGCGCCGACGCGATTACCATCAGCAGGGTTTGGCCCGCGACATGGCCGACCATCTTGTGGTTCCCGGCGCCGACGAACTGCGCGATCAGGGTCGAGCCCGCGATCGAGAGGCCCGCGCCCACCGCGAACATCAGGAACATGACCGGGAACGACAGCGACACGGCCGCGACCGCAGCACCTCCCAACCGTCCGACCCAGAAGGCATCGATGATCTGGTAGGCCGCTTGCAGGGTGTTCGCTGCCACGATCGGAATCGCCAGGGCCAGGAGCGAACGGACGATCGGACCTTCCAGGAGCCTGTTCGCGGGATTCTTTCGGGGGCTGGCCACGTTACCCGACTATCCTTCCGCCGACGGATGGACCAGCCGGTGAATCATCCCCAGCTTGTCGATCGCGGGCCTGGCCAACACGAAAGGATAGAGGTCCGCCTGGCCCATGGCGCGATTGAGGCTGTTGAGCGCGAGGCTGAGCGAAAGCCAGGTGTCGACCAGGATGTCGATGTCGGGAACCGCATAGGGATCGAAATCGACCTTTGCGTCGAGGTCGGTCGAGCGCGTCAGGCGGGGATGCACGGAGACGCCGAAGGCGCCGGCGATCTCGAGCGTGTCGACGATATGGAGATAGTGCGCCCAGGTCTCGGCGAAATCCTCCCACGGATGGCTGGCGGCATAGGCGCTGACGAACCGTCCCTGCCAGTCGGCGGGCGCCCCGTTGGCGTAGTAGGCGTTCAGCGCCTCGCCATAGTCGAGGCTTTCGTCGCCGAATTGCGCGCGGAACTCCGCGAGCGCGCCCTCGTCGTCGCGCACCAGACGGTCCCAATAGTAATGGCCGATCTCGTGGCGGAAGTGGCCCAGCAGGGTGCGGTAGGGCTCGTGCAGGGCGACGCGGTTCTTTTCGCGCTCGGCATCGTCGGCCTCGGCAAGCGCGATGGTGATCAGGCCGTTGTCGTGTCCGGTCATCACGCGGTGCGCTTCGGGATCCTTGGGCACCGCGAGGAAATCGAACAGCAGCTGCTCGGTGTTGCCCGGCGCCGGTTCGAGCGGCAGCCCGAGTCGCACCAGCGAGTAGAACAGCCGGTGCTTGGCCGTCTCGATCTTGGCCCAGTGCAGGAGATTGGCCGGGATCGAGGTGTCGGGCACGGTGGCGTTGTGGCGGCAGCACAGGCAGAAAGTGTCGGCCGAAGCCGCATCGATCAGCCAGTTGCAGACGCCGAACGAGGCATTGGCGCAGAAGCGGTAGGATTTGCCCGGGACGCCGACGGCGCGGCGGACGATTGGCTGGTCGGCACTCGGCTGATCGGGCAGCGGCTCGAGGGCGAGCAGGCGCGCAACTGCGGGATCGTAGCCCAGGCTGTGGGAGCACTTCTCGCAGATGCTGTTCTCGAAATAGAGAATCTGGCCGCAGTTCTGGCATTTGAAGAGCTTCAAGGCGCTGGTTCCATTCGAAGGATGCCTGTGCAAACGGGCCGGACGGGAAGCGGTTGCGGAATTGGATGTTTTGCCGCCTGATCGCGCGTGAAGGCTGCGAAAAAGCCCGGGAGGATAGCATTGGAATTGTGGCACACGGGCGTGGCGTCGGCGCGGGGCGCGGCCAGGACGGCGCGGGAACTCGAGGCCGCCGGATGGGACGGCATGCTGGTCGTCGATTCGCAGAACCTGTCGGGCGATCCCTATGTCTCGCTGGCGCTGGCGGCGACGGTTACCACGAAGATCGGGCTCGGCACCGGCGTCACCAACTCGATCACGCGCCAGGCCGCGGCGACCGCAGCGTCGATTGCCTCGGTCGACCGCGTCTCGGGCGGCCGCGCGGTGCTGGGTATCGGCCGCGGTGACTCAGCCCTTGCCCATCTCGGCCGCGCACCGGCGCGACTGGCGCAGTTCGATCGCTACCTGCGGCATCTGCAGACCTATCTCAGGGGCGAGGCCGTCGCTTTCGACGAGATAGACATCGCCAAGGAGCAGGCGCCGCCCGCATCGGCTCTGGAGCTGCACGATGCGCCTCCCGCCAGTCGCATCGGCTGGATCGCCGGCGGCCGCAAGGTGCCGGTCGAAGTGGCGGCGAGCGGCCCCAAGGTGATCGCGATGGCGGCCCTGCACGGCGACAGGGTGATGTTCACCGTCGGCGCCGACGTCGAGCGCCTGCAGTGGGGCATCGAACTCGCGAAAAAGACGCGCCGGGACGCCGGCCTCGATCCCGATGCCATCAGGTTCGGCGCCTTCCTCAACATGGGCTGCCACACCGACATGGACGCGGCCCGCAGCCTGGTGCGCGGCGGCCTCACGACCTACGCGCGCTTCTCGGTGATGCACGGCAAGGCGAACGGCCCGGTGTCGGCCGCGGATCGCGGCCTGCTGGAATCGCTGCGCACCAACTACGACATGAAGCAGCACACTCGCGGCGACTCGCGACAGGCCGGCATCCTGACCGACGATTTCATCGACCGCTTCGCTGTTGTCGGCAATCCGGATCGCTGCATCGAACGCCTGAAATCGCTCGCCAGGCTCGGCCTCGACAAGGTCGCCATCAGCGGCGGCATGCGCGGCGCCCCGGAAGAACACATCCCGCTCGGCAAGGAGCTGGTGGTCAAGGAAGTGATTCCGGGAATGAGAGCCTGACCCCTCCGCCCGCTGCGCGGGCACCTCCCCATTTGAATGGGGAGGAAATTCAGCGTCATCGCCTCCCCATTCAGATGGGGAGGTGTCGCAGTAATCCGCGACGGAGGGGTCATACTCTATCTCCCCGCGTTCTTGCGCTTGCGTCGCGTCGCGCCTTGTGGCCCCCTGTGTCCATGCCGCTCGCTTTCGAACTACGCCCCGCCGTCAAAGCCGATCTCGCCTTCTGCTGGCTGATCTATCGCGATGCCGTTCAGCCGCTCACGGCTCACTGGAACGAGGCCGAGCGGCGGCGCCTTGTCGAGCAGGCGCTCGGACATCCCGGCACCTCCATCCTGCGGTCGGACAAGGACGACAAGGGCTGGGTTGAAGTCTCGGAAAGCCGTCATGCCGTTGAGTTGAAGCAGCTCTACGTTCTGGCCGCGGCACGCAACGGTGGCCTGGGCACCGGCTTCCTGAACTGGATGAAGGAACGTGCCGACCGCAAGCGCAAGGACCTCCTGATCGAAATGCCGGCCCAGAGCCCGGCGCGCGGTCTCTGCGAGCGTCTCGGCTTCAAGGCGGTGACGACCGCCGACGACAAGCTCACGATGCGCTACTAGGGCTGGTCCGCCCGTGCTCAGTCGGGACTTACATCGACACCGAGCTGATCGAGGACGGAGCTTTGCTGGCTTTCGCTGATCCTCAGCCCACGATAGTCCGAGAGAACCGCGAGGTTCAGGCCTGAAATCGCAGCACCACGCAGGTCGGCGCCGGCCAGCTTCGCGCGATCCCAGTCGGCGCCATGGATCGTCGAACCGATCATCACGGCGTCGGTCAGGTCGACATCGAACAACGCGGTGTCCGAGAACTTGCACCTCAGCAGCTCGCACGCCGGCAGCGAGAGCCCCGACAGGTCGGCAAAACTGAAATTGCATTGGTCGAACTTCGCCTTCGTCAGCACGACCTTCCGAGAGATCGCCCGGTTGAAAGTGGATCCCTGAAACCTGGCACCTCGGAATCCACACTCCGAGGCGCTCACATTGTACAGGTCGCAGCGTTCGAAGGAGCCGATCGAGAAGTTGCACCGGATCGCCTCGACGGCGCGCAGATCGCAGAAGGCGAAGGTGCAGCCCAGCTTCTGGTCCGGGTCGAAGAAGCTGCAGTTCTCGAAATGCGCGTTGGTGAACTTGCAACTCGTGAGGCGAGACGGGGCGAACACGCAATCCTTGAACGTCGCTTCCGAGAAATCCGTTGCGCGAAGGATGGGGTAGCGGAAAAGGCAGCGGGTAAGTCTGGCGTTCGTGAAATCGCCGTCGTCGAGCTCCGGGGGAGATGAAAACAGGATCCCCTCGAATTCACGGCTCGTCTTTGACAAGGCGAGCAGTTCTTCCTGCGATATCGCGCGATATGTGGATCCTTCGATCGCCATGTCCTCACCCGGTCGCTGATCGCTATTTCCAGATCTTCCTGCCGCTCCCCGGCAGCCCCAATTCGCCCCACATCCTGTCGACCTTGTCGATCACGGCCTGGTCCATCCCGATCTGCCGGCCCCATTCGCGGTGGGTCTGCCGGCGGCCACTTGTCGGTGGCGTCGAGGCCGATCTTCGAGCCGAGGCCGGACTCCGGGCGAGGCGAAGTCCAGGTAGTCGATCGGGGTGTTCTCGATCACGGTGATGTCGCGGGCCGGGTCCATGCGGGTGGAGATCGCCCACATCACGTCCTTCCAGTCGCGCGCGTCGATGTCGTCGTCCACGACGATCACCCACTTGGTGTACATGAACTGGCGCAGGTAGCTCCAGACGCCCATCATCACCCGCTTGGCGTGGCCGGCGTAGGCCTTCTTCATCGACACCACGGCGATGCGGTAGCGAGCAGCCCTCCGGCGGCAGCCAGAAGTCGACGATCTCGGGGAACTGCTGCTGGAAGCAGGGGGATGAACACCTCGTTCAGCGCCTCGCCCAGCACGCTGGGCTCGTCCGGCGGCCGGCCGGTGAAGGTGGTCAGGTAGATCGGGTCCTTGCGCATGGTGATGGCGCTGACCTGGAAGACCGGGAAGCGCTCGACCGAATTGTAGTAGCCGGTGTGGTCGCCGTAGGGGCCCTCGTCGGCGTAGTCGTCGAGGCAGCACATGGCCTTCGATCACGATCTCGGCCTCGGCCGGCACCATGCAGCGGCACGGTCTTGGCCGCGACCAGCTCGACCTTGGCGCCGCGCAGGAGGCCGGCGAACTGGTATTCCGAGAGCGTGTCGGGCACCGGCGTCACGGCGGCCAGGATCGTGCCGGGATCGGCGCCGATCACCGCGCAGGCGGGCAGGGGCTCGCGCTTGCCCGCGGCCTTCCAGCGGCGGTGGTGCTGGGCGCCGCCGCGGTGGGCCAGCCAGCGCATGATGGTCGGTTCGGGCCCAGTCACCTGCATGCGGTAGATGCCGAGGTTGTAGTCGTCCTCGCCGGTCGCCTCGGACGGGCCCTTGGTGACGACCAGCGGCCAGGTGATCAGCGGCGCGGGCTCGCCCGGCCAGCAGGTCTGGATCGGCAGCTTGGCGAGATCGATCTCGTCGCCCGTCAGCACCACCTCCTGCACCGGCGCCGTGCTTCACCGTCTTCGGCCGCATGGACATCACCGTGCGCCAGCGGCAGCATGTCCAGCGCCTCGCTTCAGCCGCGCGGCGGCTCGGGCTGGCGCAGGAAGGCCAGCAGTCTCGCCGACCTCGCGCAGGTCGGCGGCTCGTGCGCGCTCGCGCTCCAGGTCACGCCCATGGCCACGCGCTTCGACCGTGCCGAACAGGTTGACCAGGCACGGGCATGGGCGAGGGCTCGCCGTCGGCCGGACGACTTCTCGAACAGCACCGCCGGGCCCCCGCTCGGCCAGCAGGCGCGTCTGGATCTCGGTCATCTCGAGGCACGGTGGAGACGGGCTGCGGTCACGCGCACGAGGCGGCCGCCTTCTCGAGCCGGTCCATGAAGTCGCGAAGCGAAGCGTAGGGCATGAGGGGGTTGTAGGTTAGAACGAGCGAGAGGGTCGCCATTGTCCACCACGTCATCCCGAGTGCAGCGTGGGATCTGGCTCACCCCCGGGATCCCCCCCTGCGCTCCGGATGACGATATTCCCGCGGATGCAGTAAGCTGCCGCGATGCCGGCCCGCCGCCATGCCCGGCGAATTCGAGGACCTGCTGAACCGCCAGGGCAGGCGCGTGCTGGCGGGCACGCACGAGTTGTGCGGCGCGCTGGCCGATCCGCGGCGGCGCTTCCTGATGCGTGACGACCTGCTCGATCGCGCCAAAGCCGCGAAGCTGCGCAAGGCGCTGCAGGAGGCATTGAGCGACACGCTCGAGCCGCTCGACAAGCCCATTCTGCCGGAGAGCATCTGGTACATGCGCCGCGACTATACCGAGCTGCTGCCCAAGACGGCGCGCAGCCACACGATCTTCTTCGACAGCCGTCGCGAGCCGGGCGTGAAGGCGGCGGAAAAGATCGGGCTCGCGCGCCTGATGCGCTCCGAAAGTTTCCGTGCCTTTGCCGCGGCACTCGCCGGCCGCAAGCTCAAGTCAGGCTGGGGCGTGCAGGTGCTGCGCTATGGGCCGGGAGATTACGCGGGTCCGCACAACGATCATCATCCCGAGAACAAGGCGGCGAAGAGGGGTTACATCGATCTGCACCTCAGCCTGTGCACGCCTGAGGTCGAGCATCAGTGGCTGGTCTATGCGCGCGCCGGGCATTTCAGCGAGATCGTCCCGGTCAGTGGCGCCGCCACGCTCACCGCCTACCGCCTGCCGTTCTGGCACTACACGACGCCGCTTGTCGGCCCGGCGAAGGCCGCGCGCTGGGTGCTTCTGGGGACGTTTCTCTATCGCAACTGACCGTTCCCGCCGGTCGTTTGTACGGCATGGAACATCTTCATTTCCCCAACGAAAGCGCCGAATACCGGCGCGTCCGCAACGCCCTGCTCGAGGAGGAGATGGCGCTGCGCCGCCAGGTCGAACGGGTCGCGGCGCAACGGCGCGCCCTGCCTCCGGGCGGGATCGTGCCGGAGGATTACGTTTTCGAAGGCGTCGAGGGAAAGCGAAAGCTCTCGGAGCTGTTCGAGAACGGCAAGGAGACGCTGGCGATCTACAGCTTCATGTTCGGGCCGGTGCGCAAGCGCCCATGTCCGGGCTGCACGCATTTCCTCGATGCGCTCGACGGGGCCGCGACGCACATCCTGCAGCGCATGAACTTCGCGGTGGTCGCCAAGTCGCCGATCGCGCGCATTGTCGATTTCGCCAAGGCGCGCGGATGGCGCGATCTGAAGCTCCTGTCGACAGTGGGCAACGACTACGACCGCGATTACTTCGGCGACTCCGCGGCGCTGTCGCCCGGCATGCGCAGGCAGCAGGAGTTCGAGGACGGCAAGGAATGGGACATGCCGATCCTCAACGTGTTCAAGCGAGAGGGCGGCAAGGTGCGGCACTTCTGGGGATCGGAGCTGCTCTACGTCCCGCCGGAGCCGGGCCAGGAATATCGCCATAACGACCTGCTCGATCCGCTCTGGAACATGCTCGACGTGGCGCCCGAGGGCCGCGGGGATTTCCATCCGAAGCTCGAATATTGAGGTCGGGCACCTCTTGACATTTATTGCGTAATACGCAACATACAGGGATGTAGAACTGGCAATTACGCCAGGTCAGGAGATCACCGAGTGAGCGTGGGCAGGCACTTCTGGAATTCCGGAACATTCCGGAAAAAAATCCCGGAGAGCGTAAATCGCAATTTGATCAGGGACTTGCCGCCCGGTCCTGTACGTTTCCGGAAAACGCCAAAAAAAGTTCGGCAAGCTGCGGCCGTTTTTTTTCGTTCATTTAACGGGAGGACTCAATGCGCGCCGACCGGCACGACGCTGATCGAGTTGCGCGGGCTGCCGTCGATGATGCGGTCGGTGTAGACGAGATAGATCAGCGCCTTTCGCTTGGCGTCCCAGAAGCGCACGACCTGCGTCGACTTGAAGATGAGCGAGGCCCGCTCGCTGAAGACCTCGTGCGGGCTCTTGAGTTTCTCCAGTTTGGCGGGATCGACCGCGCTCACCTGACGGCAGGCGATCGAGGCCTCGCCGGGATCTTCGGCGAGGCCGACCGCGCCCTTGATGCCGCCGGTGCGGGCATGGCTCATGTAGCAGGTGATGCCCGGCACGTCGGGATCGTCGAACGCCTCGACCACGATCTTGTCGCTCGGACCCAGCCACTTGAAGCGGTAGTTGGTCGAGCCGATGTCCTCGGCGGAGGCCGGGGTGCAGACGAGTGCGAGAAGAAGGCAGGCGAGAATGCGGCGCATGGAACTCTCCTTCGGGGGAGAAGCTCAGACGGCGCGCAATCCCTGCTTGGGCACTTCGCCGCCGGCTTCCTTGATCGCCTCACGATACGACTTCTCGCTGTCGAAGGGAGCCATCTTGGGGAAGTCCTTCTTGCGGCCGGGGCGGATCGCGCCGGTCGAGGGTTCGACGACCAGCAGCTCGCCCTTGCGGCCGAGCAGCGGGATCTCGCGTTTCCAGCGCGAGTAGACGCGGCGCGCGGAGGCGGAGAAGTCGACGTAGGTCGTGAACTCGCTGTGATCCTTGACGAACAGCGCCTCGTAGGTGGCGATGAACTCCGAGACGAAGGCCGCGTCGACGATCTCGAGGTTGGACATCATCCAGCAGCGGTCCTCGAACACCCAGTAGGTGCCGATGCCGACGAATTCCTTCTGGCGCGTGAGGTAGGGATAGAAGGGAAAGCCGCGGCAGGCGATGGTGCGGTTGTCGCGCTCGCAATGGCGCGCGCCCTTGCAGTGGATCGCCATGCAGTCGCTGGTCAGTTCGGCCACGATCTGCTTGGTGGCGTAGTCGTAGGGCTTGAACTTGCTCCACAGGTCGGTGCGGGTCTTGAGCAGGTCGAACTCGACCTTGTGCACCACCGGGACGGCATTCTGGGTCGAGCAGCAGACCGGCTCGCCGTTGTTGAGGGGGGCGCACTTGCGGCCGCAGTCGAAGCGCGAGACCGGGGCGTTGAAGCCCTCGTAGAGGCTCGCGAAGTCGGCGGGCTTGATGGTCGATTTGGAATTATTGGCCATGAAGCTGCGCGTTTACTCCATTCGAATGTGAAAGAACAGTTAAGGAATTATAACCGCAAAGCGGTGTGCCTACGGATGAGGCAAAACGCGCCATACCACCGTCTCGCGCATGCCGCGATTCTCGAGCTGAAGCGAGGTCGGGATCTCGTAGCGCGCCATCTCCTCCAGCCCCTGCGCGCTGAAGTAGTTGCGGCCCGGGTCGCCGAGCAGGACCAGCCGGCCGGCATTGGCGTGGCCGCGCAGCCAGGCGAGCGCGCGAACCGACATCTCCTTCTCGTAACAGACATCGCCGGCGATCACGACGTCGGCTGGGGGCATGGCATCGGCACCGGTGTCGAAATTGGCCAACCAGTCCTCGGCCGTGGTGGCGATGGTCAGGCCATTCTCCTCGGCGTTCAGCCTGGCGGCGATCAGGGAGAGCAGGTCGATGTCGTTGGCGATCACCTCGCTGGCCCCCGCGCGCGCCGCGGCCATCGACGAGACGCCGGAGCCCGCCGCGAAGTCGATCACTTTCCTGCCGCGCACGTGTTCGGGATTGTCGAGCAGGAAGCGCGCGATTGCCTGGCCGCCCGGCCAGCAGAAGGCCCAGTAGGGCGGGTCGACATTCTGTTCCTCGAGCCACGTCTCGGTCGCCTGCCAGATCGGCACGTATTCGGTGGCGAGCCAGAGCCTGAATTCCGGCACCATGACCGGGGTTTCGAGGGCGGTGTTGTTGCGGATGAAGTTCTCGGGATCGACGGGCAGACGGGCCATCATCGGACCGCCGCGAAGAGCGGCATCATCGGACCGCCGCGAAGAGCGGCATCATCGGACCGCCGCGAAGAGCGGCATCATCGGATTGCGGCAATCAGGGGCGTGGCCAGGATCGCGAGCAGCAGCAGCCAACCCACCTGGGCGTTGGCCTTGAACTTGGCGAGGCAGTCGGCCTGGTCGTCCGGCTTCAGGGTCGCGAGCTGCCAGCCGAAGTGGGCGGCGATCAGCAACAGCACGGCGAAGTAAGGGAACCTGAGATGCGCAAGCACGCCGCACAGCGTCCAGAACACCAGCGCGAGCACCACGAACAGCGTGAGCCAGCGGCGCGGTGCATTGGCGAAGCGCCGCGCCGTCGAGCGCACGCCGACGATGGCGTCGTCACGCTGGTCCTGCATGGCGTAGATCGTGTCGTAGACCAAGGTCCAGGCGACGCCACCGGCATAGAGCGCGACCGGCGGCCAGGTGAGCGTGTCGGTCACGGTGGCGTATCCCACCAGGGCGCCCCAGTTGAAGGCGAGGCCGAGCACGAATTGCGGCCAGGAGGTCAGCCGTTTCATCGTCGGATAGATCGCGACCAGGAGCAGGGAGAGCAACGCCACGCCGCCCGCGAACTTGTTGAGCTTGAACAGGATCGCCGCGCCGATCGCGAGCTGGATCGCCAGCCAGCCCAGCGCGTGATGGAGCTTGATCTCGCCCGCCGGCAGCGGCCGGCCGCGCGTGCGCTCGACCTGGGCATCGACCTTGCGGTCGACGATGTCGTTCCAGGTGCAGCCGGCGCCGCGCATCGCCAGTGCGCCGATGGCGAACAGCGCCATCCAGCCGGCGAGGGCGCCCCAGTGTCCGGGCCGCCTGTTCGGCCAGCGCCAGCGACCACCAGCAGGGAAACAGCAGCAGCCAGTGCCGATCGGCCGGTCCCAGCGCGCCAGCCGGCCATAGGGGCGCGCCCACGGCGGCAGGTGACGCAGGGTCCAGTGCTGGCGGTCGATGTCGGTGAAGCCCGAAGCTGGCGTGTCCGAAGCCATGACGGCATCATGCAGTGATGGAAGGGTCAACGCCATGAGCACCTCGCGTCTCTTTGTCGAAGCAGGGCTCGCGGCCGGCATCGAAGCGCCACTCGACGAGGCGCAGGCCCACTATCTGCGCCACGTCATGCGTCGACCCGACGGGGCGGCGCTCAGCCTGTTCAACGGCCGCGACGGCGAGTGGGCGGCAACCCTGTCCGTGCGCGGCAAGAAGGCGGCGGTGGCGCTGGTCGGCGCGCAGCTGCGCGCCCAGGCGGCCGAGCCCGACCTCTGGCTGTGCTTCGCGCCGGTCAAGCGCGCGCGCATCGACTATATCGCCGAGAAGGCGACCGAGCTCGGCGTCTCCGTGCTGCAGCCGATCCGGACGCAGCATACGATCGTCGAGCGGGTGAACGTCGAGCGGCTGCGCGCCAATGCGGTCGAGGCGGCCGAGCAGACCGAGCGGCTGTCGGTGCCCGAGGTGCGCGAGCCGGTCGACCTCGCGCAGTTGCTGGGCGGAGTGGCCGGGCGGCCGGCGCCTGCTGATGTGCGACGAGACGGGCAGCGGCCCGCCGATCGCCGAGGTGCTGTCCGCGCTCGACGCCACTGCCCGCGCGGCGCCCTGGGCGATCGTCGTCGGGCCCGAGGGCGGCTTCGCGGCGGCCGAACTGGCGCTGCTGCGTCGCATTAAAGATGTAACGGCAGTCGGACTCGGCCCGCGCATCCTGCGGGCCGACACGGCGGCGTTGGCCGCCCTTGCCGTGTGGCAGGCGCTGGCCGGCGACTGGCGGCAGCCGACACCGCGTTTGACTGCCGATTATCGCACATCAAAGGGTAACGTCTGAGCGCTTGCGTTCGCCCCTCCCGGCATGGGACAGGGGAAGTCGAAACATCATGAACCAGCCGCAGGCTCGCGTGAGGATAACTCATGTGAACTGCGCCACGGCCGGCCTGGCTGCCGGCGGTGAAACGGGAGTCTTCAACGCATGTCCGCACCAGCGTCGGGCGGCGGCGCGCCGATTCAAAATCGGCGGCAGCTGATCGAGTATTTCGCTTCCGGCAACAAGCCCAAGGCCAAGTGGCGCATGGGCACCGAGCACGAGAAGTTCGGATTCGACGAGCAGACGATGAAGCCGCTTCCCTACGAAGGGAAGACCGGCATCCGCGCCATGCTCGAAGGCCTGACGCGTTTTGGCTGGGAGCCGGTGACCGAGGGCAACAATCCGATCGCGCTGCTGCGCGGCGGGGCGAACGTCACGCTCGAGCCGGGCGGCCAGCTCGAACTGTCGGGCGCGATGCTCGAGACCCTGCACGAGACCTCGGACGAGAACGAACAGCACATCGCCGAGGTCAAGACGGTCGCCGGCGAGATCGGCGCGGGGTTCATCGGTCTCGGCTTCGCACCGCAATGGACGCGCGCGGATTTCGACTGGATGCCCAAGGGGCGCTACAAGATCATGCGCGAGTACATGCCGAAGAAGGGCAAGCTCGGCATCGACATGATGCTGCGCACCTGTACCGTGCAGACCAACCTCGACTTCGAGTCCGAAGCCGACATGGTGAAGAAGTTCCGCGTGTCGCTCGCGCTCCAGCCGCTCGCCACCGCACTGTTCGCCAACTCGCCGTTCGTCGAGGGCAAGAACTCGGGCTTCAAGAGCTACCGCAGCCATATCTGGACCGACACCGATCCCGACCGCTGCGGCATGCTGCCCTTCGTGTTCGAGGACGGCTTCGGCTTCGAACGCTATGTCGACTACATGCTGAACGTGCCGATGTACTTCGTCTATCGCGACGGCAAGTACATCGATGCCTCGGGCCAGGACTTCAAGGATTTCCTCAAGGGCAAGCTGGCGGCGCGGCCGGGCGAGCTGCCGACGATCAGCGACTGGGGCGATCACATCACCACCGCCTTCCCCGAGGTGCGGCTGAAGAAATACCTCGAGATGCGCGGCGCGGATTCCGGTCCGCTGCCGATGCTGTCGGCGCTGCCGGCCCTGTGGGTCGGCCTGCTCTACGACGCGACGGCGCTCGACGCGGCCTGGGACCTGGTGAAGGGTTGGACCGTGGCCGACCACGACTTCCTGCGCAACGAGACGCCCCGAAGCGGCCTCGCCACGCAGTTCAAGGGCCGGCCGCTCTCCGAGCTTGCCCGCGAAGTGGTCGAGATCGCCCATGCCGGCCTGCGTGCGCGCAAGCGACTGGATGCCGAGGGCCGCGACGAGACGATCTATCTCGCACCGCTCGATCGCGCCGTCGCCAGCGGCCAGGCGCCGTCCGACGAGTTGCTGGAAAAATGGAGCGGCGAGTGGAACGGCTCCTTCGTGCCGCTGTTCCGCGACTACGCTTACTAGCATGATCGCTTTCGCCTTAGCCGTCGGCCCGGCTCTCACAGCGAAGCGGTGCCCGTACCGGGCCGACGGATCGATTCAATTGAAAGCGATCATGCTTTGATGCGACGCCGCGTCCTGCTGCTCGGGTTCATGCTCGCGCCGGCTGCGCGGGCGCAGTCCGATGAGTGGCAGACAGTGATTTCGCCCGACCTGCGCTGCCGCCTCGAAATGCCGTCGCCTGTCGAGAAGACCGAGGCCGCCGACAAGGAGAAGGGCCATGCCGCCCCGCGCCAGACGTGGGAATCCAGACGCGGCCAGCAGATCTTCGACTTCGACTATGCCGACTACGAGCCCGGCTGGTTCTCGAGCCACGACACCAAGGAGATGGCGCGCAACCTCGGCCGTGGCGAGGCGGAGAAGGCCTTCCCGACGGCGAAGTATAAATACGTGCGCGACGAGGCGGTGACCCTGGAGGGCTGGGACGGCTATGCGCTCGACATCGAGGACGCAGCGGGCGGCGGCGTCATGATGCGCACCTACATCGTGCGCGACCGGCTCTACCGCCTGCTGGCGACGGCGGAAGCTGATTCCAAGAGCCGGAGCGCGGCCCAGCGCTTCGTCGACTCGTTCAAGGTGGCGGAGACGAGACAATGAAGATCTGCGTGTTCGGCGCCGGCGCGATCGGCGGCAATTTCGCGGCCCGCCTGTCCGATGCCGGCAACGACGTCTCCGTCGTCGTGCGCGGCGCCCATCTCGAGGCGATCAAGGCCAGGGGCCTTACCCTGATCGCCGGCGACAGGAAGATCGTCGCCAAGGTGAAGGCGAGCGACAGACCGGCCGATCTCGGCAAGCAGGACGTCGTGATCTCGACCCTCAAGGCCAACGGCCTGCCGGCGCTGGCCGAGAGCGTGGCGCCGCTGCTCGGCCCCGAGACCGGCGTCGTGTTCGCGCAGAACGGCATTCCCTGGTGGTATGGACGCGGTCTGGACAGCGCGCGGCCGGCGGCCCCCGATCTGTCGCGCCTCGATCCGGGCGGCGCGCTCGCCAGGGTCGTGGGCCATGAGCGCGCCCTGGGCGGCGCCATCACGTCGCCCAACCACGTCGTCGAGCCCGGGGTGGTTGTGAACGAGCAGCCCGACCGCAATACGCTCTGGGTCGGCGAGATCGACGACCGGCAGACGCCGCGCATCGAGGCGCTGCGCAAGGCGCTGTCCGGCGCCGGCATCGGCTCGCCCTCGACCAGGGACATCCGCTACGACATCTGGCACAAGCTGATGGCCAATCTCACCGGATCGACGGTGGCCCTGATCCTGGGGCAGGCGAGCCTCGTGCAGAAGACGCCGATGATCAACGCGATGTGCCGGCGCGCGCATGCCGAGGCGCTGGCCGTCGCCGCCGCGCATGGCGTGAAGCTCGATGACAGCCCGGACGTTCGCTACGGGCCCAAGCGCGTCTATTTTGACCATCGCCCGTCGATCCTGCAGGATTACGATCTCGGCCGGCCGATGGAGGTCGAGGCGATCGTGCGCGCGCCGATTGCCTTCGCGCGCAGTGCCGGCGTGCCGACGCCGACGCTCGATGCGATCGAGGCGCTTGTCGTCTCCATGGCCGAATCGAAAGGGCTCTACGCGTCTTGAATTGAAGAAAAAGGAGGAACAGTCATGAAACCCAGGATCATGCGGGCTTCGTCTCGGCCCACCGCGAAGGCGGAAGTCGCCAATTTTGTCGGGACCGTGCTGTCGGATCCGGTGTGGGCGCCGGAAGGCCCGTCGAAGCTGCGCGCCTCGCGCGTCTCCTTCATGCCGGGCGGCCGCACGAATTGGCATCAGCATGCCGTGGGACAAATCCTCTACGTGCTGTCGGGCGTCGGCCGGTACCAGCTCGAAGGCCAGCCGGTGCAGGAGATCAAGCCGGGCGACACTGTTGTCATTCCGCCCAATACACGACACTGGCACGGCTCGGCGCCCGACACGATGATGTGTCATCTCGCCATGTCCGAGACCGACGAGAAGGGCAACGCCACCACCTGGCTCGAGCCCGTGAGCGACGCCGACTACACCAAGGCGCCCGCGAAAGACTAGCCGGTCGTCCCACCGCCGCGCCCGGCGTCTTGCCAGCGACGGCGGGGCCGATCAGACTTGTCGGTATTCTGCCCAGCGTGAGTAGTCTTGCGAAGGAGGCGCGTAGTTCATTCGACGCCCGCGCCGGTCGCGCGTGCCGGGAGGATCAAATGAAAATACGACAGGGAGCGATGATTCTGTGCGCTGCCGTGGCAGCGACAGGACTGGCGACAGGCCAAGCCTCGGCGCAGAAATACGGCGGCGTCTTCAAGGTCCAGCACATGGACTCGCCGCCAAGTGCCTCGATCCACGAAGAGGCCACCGTCTCCGTGGCGATGCCGTTCATGGCGATGTTCAACAACCTCGTGATGTTCGACCAGCACGTTGCCCGCAACAGCCTCGACTCCGTGGTGCCGGATCTCGCAAAGAGCTGGGAATGGCGCGACGAGGGCCGCACCCTCGTCTTCCAGCTGCGCGAGGGCGTGCGATGGCACGACGGCAAGCCGTTCTCGGCCAAGGATGTGGCCTGCACGTTCGACCTGCTGCTGGGCGGCGAGGGCGAGAGCAAGCTTCGGCGAAATCCGCGGTCGTCGTGGTGGGCCAACGTCGAGAAGGTGACGGCGACGGCTGACTTCGAGGCGACGTTCCGGCTGAAGCAGCCGCAGCCGTCGCTGGTGGCGCTGCTGGCCTCGGGCTATTCGCCGATCTATCCCTGTCACGTCCCGGTGGCCGACATGCGCCGCAAGCCGGTGGGCACCGGACCGTTCAAGTTTGCCGAGTTCAAGGCCAACGAGAGCATCAAGCTGGTGAAGAACCAGGACTACTGGAAGAAGGGGCTGCCGTACCTCGACGGCATCGAATACACCATCATGCCCGATCGCTCGACGCGCATGCTGTCCTTCGTAAGCGGCCGCTTCGACATGACTTTCCCGACCGACGTCTCGGTGCCGCTGCTGAAGAACATCCGCCGCGACGCACCGCAGGCCCAGTGCACCATGCGGGCCACCGGTGTCTCCACCAATCTGATCGTCAATCGCGACCGGCCGCCGTTCGACGATCCGCGGATCCGGCGGGCACTCTCGCTCGCGCTGGACCGCAAAGCCTTCATCGACATCCTCGACGAGGGCGAAGGCAGCATGAGCGGCGCGATGCTGCCGCCGCCCGATGGTGTCTGGGGCATGCCGCAGGAGATGCTGAAGAAGATCCCAGGCTACGGCGACGTCAAGGCGGCACGCGAGGAGGGACGGGCGCTGATGAAGCAGGCGGGCTATGGCCCCGACAAGCACCTCAAGGTCAAGGTCAGCACGCGCAACATCGCGACCTATCGCGATCCCGCCGTCATCCTGATCGACCAGCTGAAGCAGGTCTATGTCGACGGCGAGCTCGAGATCATCGACACCGCGGTCTACTACAATCGCGTCTTCAAGAAGGACTATGCGGTCGCGCTCAACCTCACCGGTTCGGCCGTCGACGATCCCGACGTCACCCTGTTCGAGGGCTATGCCTGCGGCTCGCTGCGCAACTACAACAACTATTGCAATCCGGAGATGACGAAGCTGTTCGAGGCGCAGTCGCGCGAATTCGATTTCAACAAGCGCCTCAGGATGGTGTGGGACATCGATGCAAGGCTGCAGGACGACGTCGCCCGGCCGATCATCGCCAACGGGCGCGCCGCCGGCTGCTGGCAGCCTTACGTCAAGAACATCACCATACCGACCAACAGCATCTACAACGGCTGGCGGTTCGAGGATGTCTGGCTCGACCGTTAGGTCGCCATGCGGCTCGACCGCTAGGTCGCGGTGCCGCCCACGGTCAGCGCGTCGATGCGCAGGGGCGGCTGGCCGATTCGACTCGCTCCCGCAGGGAGAGCGAGTCGGCGCATGCGCTCTTGACATATATTGTGAAAAACGCAATATTAAGCACTTGGGGACCCGGACCCATCGGTCGTCAGGCTGGAAGCGCGGGGGCCTCGGGAGACGCTGCACGGTGGGGCAGATCGAGCGGGGCAGGCGGAAAGGGAGTTAGCGCAATTAGCGCTACCCCGCTACCCCTTCGCGACGCTACCTTGCGGTAACCGCCACAATATGTAGCGGGTCAGCTGGTTGCGGTGCCGCCGACGGTCAGCGCGTCGATGCGGAGCGTCGGCTGGCCGACGCCGACCGGTACGCCCTGGCCGTCCTTGCCGCAGGTGCCGATGCCGGGATCGAGCGACATGTCGTTGCCCACCATGCCCACCTTGGTCAGGGCTTCCGATCCGGCGCCAATCAGCGTCGCGCCCTTGACCGGCTTGGTGACCTTGCCGTCCTCGATCAGGTAGCCCTCGGTCACGCTGAACACGAACTTGCCCGAGACGATGTCGACCTGGCCGCCCCCGAAGTTGGCGCAGTAGAGGCCCTTCTTGACCGAGGTGATGATCTCCTTCGGATCCTTGTCGCCGCCCAGCATGAAGGTATTGGTCATGCGCGGCATCGGCGCGTAGGCGTGGCTCTGGCGCCGGCCGTTGCCGGTCGGCCGGGCACCCATCAGGCGGGCGTTCATGCGGTCCTGCATCAGGCCGACCAGGCGGCCGTTCTCGATCAGCACGTTGCGCTGCGTCGGCGTGCCCTCGTCGTCGATGGTGAGCGAGCCGCGGCGGTCGTTCAGGGTGCCGTCGTCGACCACGGTGACGCCGGCCGAAGCCACCATCTCGCCCATCAGCTTGGTGAACATCGAAGTCTTCTTGCGATGGAAGTCGCCCTCGAGTCCGTGGCCGACGGCCTCGTGCCACAGCACGCCCGACCAGCCCGAACCCAGCACGACCGGCATCTCGCCCGCCGGGGCCGCGATCGAGTCGAGATTGACCAGCGACTGGCGGATCGCCTCGTCGGCCTCGCGCTGCCAGTACTCGGGCTTGAAGATGTCGCCGTAGGCGGCGCGACGGCCGCTGCCGGTCGAGCCCGTCTCCATGCGGCTGCCGTCGGCACAGACGACCGAGACGTTGAGGCGCACCAGCGGCCGCACGTCGGCGGCGCGCCAGCCGCCGGCGCGGATGATCTCGATGACCTGCCACGAGGCCGCGAGCGAGATCGAGACCTGCCTGGCCTTGGGTTCCTTGCCGCGGATGTAGGCGTCGATCTCCTGCAGCAGCTTGACCTTCTTCTCGAAGCCTTCGCCGTCGATCGGGTTGTCGTCGGCATAAAGAAGCTGGTTAGTGCCGCGCGGCGACTCCCCGGAGGAGCCGCCCTTGCCGGCGCGCACCTGCCTGACCGTCGAGGCGGCGCGCTTCAGCGCCTGCTCGTCGAGCGCGGAGGCATGCGCAAATCCGGTGACCTCGCCGGCCACGGCGCGCAGGCCGAAGCCCTGGGTGGTATCGTAGGAGGCGCTCTTCAGCTTGCCGTCGTCGAACGACAGGCCTTCGCTCTGGACATATTCGAGGAACAGCTCGCCGTCGTCGCAGCCGGCGAGCGCCTCATCCACCATCTTCTTGGTCTTGCGCGGATCGAGCGCGCCTTTTCCGAAGAACAGGCCGTCGGCGGTGGCGAGATGGTTGATGTCTTTGGCGGCCATATGAAACACCTTTTTAATCGACCCGTTGTCATCCTGAGCGCAGCGAAGGATCTTGCGCTGGCGCCCGAATCTTTGATCGGTCCGCTAGGTCCTTCGCTTAAGGCGCATGTGAATGCGCCGACTCAGGACGACGGAGACTCAAACTACCAGCACTATTTTGCCAAAATGGGCATTGGCCTTCATGTGCGCAAGCGCTTCCGCCGCCTGGGCCAGGGGGAAGGTCTTGTCGATCGGCAAATGCAGTTTGCCGGCCTCGATCGCCGGCCACAGGTCCTTGCGGGCGGCGGCCACGATGGTGCGCACTTCCTCGGGGCTGCGGGTGCGGAAGGTGACGCCGATATAGTCGATTCGCTTCAAGGCATGGAGGTCGAAGTTGAACTCGCCCTTCATGCCCCCCAGGCGGCCGACGTTGACGATGCGGCCCAGGATGGCGGCGGCTTCCATGTTCTGGTCCATGACGCCCGCCGAGACCTGGTCGACGATCAGGTCGACGCCTTTTCCTGACGTCGCCTCCTTGACCTTGTCCGGCCACTTGGGATCGCGAGAATCGATGGCGACGTCGCAGCCGAACTCCTTGAGCCGGGCGCGGCGGCCGTCGTTGGTCGAGGTACCCATCACGATCGAGGCGCCCATGTGTTTGGCGATCTGCATGCCGAGCAGGCCGACGCCCGAGGAAGCGCCCTGGATCAGCACCGTCTCGCCCTTCCTGAGGCGGCCGGCGCCGACCAGCGCATTGTGCATGGTCTGCACCGCGACCGGCATGCAGGCGGCCTGCTCCCAGCTCATGTTGTTGGCCGGCACCTTGTGGGCACGGCCGGAGTTGGCCACGGCATACTCGGCAAAGCCGCCGGCCGCGGAGCTCATCACGCGATCGCCTGGCTTGAAATCCTTGACGTCGCCGCCGACAGCCTCGACTTCGCCCGCGCATTCGAGGCCGACGATCGTGCCCGGACCGCCGACGGTGCCGTGGCGATGGCCCGACGCGACCGCGAGGTCGGCGCGGTTGAGCGACGCGGCGCGCACCTTGATCAGGATCTCGTTGGCCTTGGGCGTGGGCTTCGGCGCGTCCTTGTACTGGACGCCTTGTTCGGTGACGACGGCTGCTTTCATGGCGGGCTCCCTGGGAACAGGGGTCCGTGATAGCAGGCGGCCGACCCGGCCTCTACGGCTGGCTCACGCCCTTCACGTATTTCTTGACGATCGTTGCGTCAGGCGGACGATCCCCCTAGCCTTCGCGCGGATCAGGGGAGAGGCATAACGTGCAACACGCCGATCAGGTGACCTATATCGAGCGTTTGCTGGCCATGGCGCGCACCAATACGCGGGACGACGCGCCGGGGCTGAGCCACGCGCCGGTCGCGGAGTATTTCGACCCGGCGCGGTACGACAGCGAAGTAGGGCTGCTGTTTCGCCGCTATCCCGTGGTGGTGGCCTTCTCGGGACAGCTGCGCAAGCCGGGCGACTTCGTCACCCACACCGAGACCGGCCAGCCGATCCTGGTCGTGCGCGGCACCGATGGAGTCCTGCGCGCCTTTCTCAATGTCTGCCGCCACCGTTCGGCGTCGGTCGAGCCCAAGGCGTGCGGCGCCGGCAAGCGCGCTTTCGTCTGCCCGTATCACGGCTGGACCTACGATCTCACCGGCCGCCTGCTGGGCGTTTCCGACGGCGCGGCGTTCGGCGATCTCGATCGCGCGAGCCACGGGCTGCGCGGCCTCGCGGTTGCGGAGAAATACGGCCTGATCTGGGTGGTCCCGACCGCGCTCGAGCCCGGCCAGGACACAGCATTCGACATCGACGCCTATCTCGGCCCGGTGAAAGCCGATCTCGCGAACTGGGACATGACGAACTGGGAAGTGCACAGCGCCGTGCCGATCCGTCCGCGGATGAACTGGAAGCTGGTCGTCGACACGTTCCTCGAGCAGTACCATTTCCGCTACGCCCACGGCGGCAGCGTCTATGGCTTGTTCCTCGACAATATCGCCGCCTTCGAGCGCATGGATCGCCACCTGTGCGCGGTCGCGGCCAAGCGCAACCTGGCCGAAGTCGAGACCCAGCCGCGCGAGTCGTGGCGCATCCTCAACCACGCCGTGGTGCTCTATCAGCTGTTTCCCAACACCGTGCTGATCTACGGCCGGGATCACTGCAGCGTCTTCGCCACGTTTCCGGTGTCGGCCGAGGAATCGATCATGCATCTGTCGATGCTGGTCGATCCGCAGGAGCGGGCGAAGAAGCCCGACGACTACTGGAACGGCACGTTCAACATGCTGCAGAAGGCGCTGGGCGAGGATTTCGCGATCGCCGAAGGCATCCAGCGCAACTTCCACACCGGCGCCAACAGCCAGCAGACCTTCGGCAAGTTCGAGAAGGCGCTGGGCTGGTATCACGACGGGATCCACGCGGCGCTTGCCGCGACCCCCTGACCTTCGCTTCAGGCGATTTTGCTTTCTCGGCCCTGCCAGTAGCGGTCGCGCAGCAGGCGCTTGTAGAGCTTGCCGGTGGGATGGCGCGGCAGCTCGGCCTCGAAGTCGACCGTGCGCGGGCACTTGATGGCGGAGAGGTGCTGCCGGCAGTAGGCGATCAGCTCCTCGGCCAGCGCCGGGCCGGCGTCGGCCATGTCGCGCGGCTGGACGACCGCCTTCACTTCCTCGCCGAAGTCGGCGTTGGGCACGCCGAACACCGCGCAGTCGATCACATCAGGATGATCGATCAGCAGATTCTCCGCCTCCTGCGGATAGATGTTCACGCCGCCAGAGATGATCATGAAGGCCTTGCGGTCGGTGAGATGCAGGAAGCCGTCGGCATCGACGTAGCCAATGTCGCCCAGCGTCGTCCAGCCTTGCGCATTGCGCGACTCGGCCGTCTTGCGCGGATCGTTGTGATAGGCGAATTCGCGCCCGCCGGCGAAATAGATCGTGCCCGATTGTCCCGCCGGCACCTCGATGCCGGCGTCGTCGCAGATCTTGAGTTCGCCGATGACCGGCCGGCCGACGGTACCCTTGTGCGCCAGCCACTCGGTGGAATTGCACAGGGTAAGGCCGTTGCCTTCGGTGCCGCCGTAATACTCCCAGATGATCGGGCCCCACCAGTCGATCATCCGCTCCTTCACCGGGATGGGGCAGGGCGCGGCGGCATGGATGGCGCAGCGCAGCGAGGACATGTCGTATTTCAGGCGCGCCTCGTCGGGCAACTTCAGGATGCGCACGAACATGGTGGGCACGAGCTGGGTGTGGGTGATGCGGAACTTCGGCACCAGGCGCAGGAATTCCTCGGCGTCGAAATTCTCCATGATCACCGAGGTGCCGCCCAGCCTCATCACCGACATGTTGAAGCGCAGCGGAGCCGCATGATAGAGCGGCGCCGGCGAGAGATAGATCGTGTTCGCATCCATGCCGTACAGGCCGCGGGTGATGGCGTTCAGCGGATTGTCGGCATCGATCGGCTGCGGTGCCACCACCGGCAGCACGCCCTTGGGGCGGCCGGTCGTGCCCGACGAATAGAGCATGTCATGCCCGGTGGTCTCGTCGGCGATCGGGGTCGCGGGCTGACGCGCGACCGTCTCCTCCCACGAACTCGTAGCCGGGGATCGTGCCGCCCGCCATGTAGCGATGGGCGACCCCCTTCATCAGGGGCGCAAGCTCGCCGGCCCGCTCGGCAAGGTATGCCGAGGTCACGAACAGCCGGGCGCCGCAGTCGCCCACGATGTAGTCGACCTCCGCCGCGGTGAGGCGCGAGCTGATCGCGGTGTAGATCAGGCCCGAGCGCTGGGCGCCCCAGCAGAACTCGAAGAAGCGGGCATTGTTCTCCATGAAGATCGCGACATGGTCGCCGGCCACCAGGCCGAGCGAGCGGAACTGCCGGGCGATCCGGTTCGACTGCTCGTCGAGCTGGCGGTAGGTCACGGTCTCGCCGCTGCCTGCCATGATGTAGGCAGGCTTGTCCGGCGTCTTGCGGGCGTGGATATAGGGATGCATGCGGGCGGCATAGAACCGGACGGGGAGGGCTCTCGCAAGCGTTGACCCGGTTCCGCCCATCGGCTTTATTCAGCGGGCACCCGAGCGTGCCCCCGTGGCGGAACTGGTAGACGCGCCTGACTCAAAATCAGGTTTCCTCACGGAAGTGTTGGTTCGATTCCGACCGGGGGCACCATCTCTGAAATTCAATCAGATCAACGCTTCCAGGCGATTGCATGCGCCTCTGTATGTTTTGCGCCCGTGGGCTCGACGAACGCCTCGGGCTTCTCGGCTAAAGCGCCGCGTCGGAGAAGCCCCCCTAGTCAGAGGTCGCGAGCGTTGGTCTAACTCAGCCGTCCAGGAAAGTGGCAGGCGACGCGCTGGCCTGAAACAACTTCCAGCAGGGGCGGCTCCTGCAAGGCACAACGCTCTTCGGCGATGGGGCAGCGCGTGCGGAAGCGGCAGCCGCTTGGCGGGTTCAGCGCGCTCGGCGGCTCGCCCTTCATCGGCACGTGCCGACGCGTACGCTCGACTCGCGGATCGGGTACTGGCGCGGCGGAAATCAGGGTGCGCGTATAGGGATGCAGTGGACGCGAGAAAAGTTCCGCGGCCGGGCCGACCTCCATGATCTTGCCGAGATACAGCACCGCGATGCGGTCGCAGACATGGCGCACCACCGCGAGATCGTGCGCGATGAACAGATAGGTCAGCCCCAGCCGTTCCTGCAGGTCGACCATCAGGTTGATGATCTGCGCCTGGATGTTGACGTCGAGCGCCGAGATCGGCTCATCGGCAACCACGAAATCCGGGCCTACTGCCAAGGCGCGGGCGATGGAAATGCGCTGCCGCTGGCCGCCGGAAAATTCATGCGGATAACGTTGCACCGACTGGCGCGGCAGGCCGACGAGGTCGAGCAGTTCGGCCACCCGCGTGCGGGCCGCGTCCGCGTCGCCTGCGATGCCGTGCAGGATCAGCGGACCGGCGAGGATCTCGCCGATCCTCATGCGCGGATTGAGCGATGCGTACGGGTCCTGGAAGATCATCTGCATGCGTCGCCGCAGCGGACGGATCGTCGACTGGCTGGCATGGGTGATGTCGGTGCCGGCAAAGACGATCTTGCCGTCCGTCGGTTCGTGCAGCCGCGTGACCAGTCGCGCCAGCGTCGACTTTCCGCAACCCGATTCGCCCACCAATCCGACGGTTTCACCGGCCATGACCTGCAGGTCGACGCCATCGACGGCGCGCAGTACGCGCTGGCGCTCGAAGAAGGTGTCCTTCGCCAGCGGAAAATGCTTCTGCAGGCCCGAGACCTCGAGAATCGGCACCGCCGGTGCCGGATCGACGGACGCGGCAACCCTCGCTTCGGCGCGTTTGGGGGTGTGCAGCGCGCCGCCCGCCTGCGTCACCCAGCACCGCGCCGCCCTCCCGGCTCCCGCATGGCCCGCTTCCACCGGCAACAGTTCCGGATGCTCCGCGCATTTCTCGATGGCAAAGGGGCAGCGCGCGCGAAAGCGGCAGCCGGATGGCCAGGCGCGCGGGTCCGGCGGCTGGCCTTCGATGGTGATCAGCCGGCGATCCTCGGTCTCTGCATCGATGCGCGGCGCGGCGTGCAGCAGCGCCCAGGTGTAAGGATGGCGTGGATCGGTCAGAAGGTCTTCAGGCGCACCCTCCTCGACCACCTCGCCGGCGTACATCACCAGCACGCGCGAGCAGATATTGGCGATCACGCCGAGATCGTGGCTGATCAGGATGACGGCGGTGCCGAGGTCGCGGTTCAGCCCGCGCAACAGGTCGAGGATCTGCGCCTGGATCGTCACGTCGAGCGCCGTCGTCGGTTCGTCGGCGATGAGGAGCGAGGGCTCGTTGGAGAAGCCCATGGCCAGCATCACGCGCTGGCGCATGCCGCCGGAGAATTGATGGGGAAATGAATTCACCGTGCGGTCGGCCGAGGCCACGCCCATGCGCCGCAGCAGGTCGATCGCGCGGCGGCGCGCGGCCGCCGGGGTGAAGCGACCGTGCGCCGTCATCGCCTCGACGAGCTGTCGCGCAATGCGCAGGACAGGGTTCAGCGACGTCATGGGATCCTGGAACACCATGGCGATCTCGCGACCGCGCACGGCTCGAATTCCTTCGTCGTCCAGAAGCGCGAGGTCGCGGCCCTTGAACAGGATCGAGCCGTCGACGATCCGCGCCGGCTCGTCGAGCAGGCGCATGATCGACTTGGCGCAGACGCTCTTGCCGGAGCCGGATTCGCCCACGATGCCCAGCGTCTCGCCGGCATGCACATCGAAGCTGACGCCATCCACGGCGCGGACGGGGCCGGAATCCGTCAGGAACCAGGTGCGCAGATCGCGCACTTGCAACAAGGGCTCGGCAGGCATCTTAGGGGGCAACAACGATTCAGCGTCGGTTGGCATGCGGATCGAGCCAGTCGCGGAAGCCGTCGCCCATGAAATTGAAGGCCATCACCACCGTCAGGATGGCCAGACCCGGAAAGGTGGCCACCCACCATTGCTGCACCAGCTCACGCCCTTCGCCGACCATCGAACCCCATTCCGGTGTCGGCGGCACCGTGCCCAGGCCGAGAAAGGACAGCCCGGCAAACACCAGGATGGCGTTGCCGAGGTCGAGCGTGACCAACACGACCAGCGGGCCGACGGCGTTGGGGATGATCTGGCGCAGCAGGATGTGGGCCGGGCCGAAGCCGACAGACTGCGCCGCCTCGACATATTCCATGGAGCGTTGCGAGATCACCAGACTGCGCGACAGCCGGGCGAATTTCGGCCACCACACCACCAGCATGGCGATGACGGTGTTGGTCGTGCCGATGCCGAGGGCGGCGGCGATCGCCATCGCCAGGATGATCGGCGGGAAGCAGAAGACCAGGTCGGTCGCCCGCATCAGGCCTTCTTCCGCCCAGCCGCGCGCGTAGGCTGCGGTGGCGCCGAGCAGCGTGCCGAACAGCGCGCCCACCAGCACCACTACCAGGCCGACGGTGAGCGAGACGCGGGTGCCATAGACGACACGCGTGGCCACGTCGCGCCCCAGCGCGTCCGTGCCGAGCCAGTTGGCGGCCGACGGCGGCCGCAGGCGCATCGCGACATCGACGAAGTTCGGATCGTAGCGGGTGATCCAGGGCGCGAAGATCGCCGCCAGCACCCAGGCGAGGACGATCGCCGCGCCGACCGCCGCGAGGCCATAGCGGCGCAGCCAGCGGACGCGCGGCGAGGCGGTCGCCGGGAGCGCGATGTCGGTCATTTCTTCACCACGCGCGGATCGAGCAGGGCGTACGACATGTCGACCAGAAAGTTCACCAGGACGAAGATCGCCGCGACGATGGCGGTGACGGCCATGATGGCCGGGAAGTCGACCGTCACGGCGCTGCGGAAGGTGTAGCGGCCGAGGCCGGGCCAGGAGAACACGGTCTCGGTCATCACCGCGCCGGCCAGCAGGTTGGCGTAGGCGAGACCGCCCAAGGTCACCACCGGCAGCATGGCGTTGGGCAGGGCGTGGCCCACGACGATCAGCCGCCCGCGCAGGCCCTTGGCCTTCGCCACGCGCACGTAATCCTGCGACAGCGCCTCCAGCATGGCGGCGCGCGTGGTACGGGTGATCAGGCCAAGCGTGGCGGCGGCCAGCACGATCGACGGCAGCACGAGATGCGCCGCGGCGTCATAAAAGGTGTCCCAGTCGCCCTGCAGCGCGGTGTCGATCAGCAGCAATCCGGTGATGCGGTCGGGCGGAAACGACGACCGCATCGAGTCGTCCCGGCCCCGGCGCCCAGTTCAGCCCGCCGTAGAAGACCGCGAGGAAAATGAAGGCGAGCCAGAAGGTCGGTGCCGAGACGCCGATGAGCGAGACGGCACGGGCGACATGATCGATGACGGTGTCCCGCTTCACGGCCGCCAGGACGCCCAGCGGCAAGCCGACCAGGAGGGACAGGATGAAGGCGACCGTCGCGAGCTCGAGGGTGGCGGGCGCGTAGTCGACGATGTCCTGCCAGACCGGCCGGCGCGAGGAGATCGACACGCCGAGATCGCCATGCGTCAGCCGCTGGAGGAACAGCCAGTATTGCTGCCACAGCGGCAGGTCGAGGCCCCACCGACTGCGGAAATCCGCCACCTGCACCGGGTCGGACGCCGCCATGTCGCCGAGCGCCGTCAGCACCGGATCGCCCGGCACGGTGTTGGCGATCAGGAAGATGACAAGGGTGGCGAGCAGCACCATGACGACCGAGACCGCCAGGCGCGAGACGACATAACGGATCATGCGGCAGTACCCACGCTCGCCGACTTAACCACCATCAGGCGGGTTTGGCTTTGCCCAGCTCGGCCATCCAGCCCGCCGCCGTCAATTCCAGGCCCGACACGCTCTTGCGCACCGCCACCTGATAGACCGGCTGGATCAGCACGAAGTGATGCGCAGCATCGACCATCGCCTGCTGGTACTGCTTGTAGAGCGCGGCGCCCTTCACCAGGTCGCGTTCCGCGCCAGCGTCGGCCACCAGCTTGCGGACATCATCCGGCACTTTCCAGTGCACGCGACCCGCCACGCGGTTGATGGTGGCGCTGCTCCACAGCCAGTTCTCCGGCGCCGGCGGGTTCCAGAACGTCAGGGCGGCCTCGAGCTTGCCGCCGAGATACAGGGTCCGCATGTTGACCTGGTCCTGCGGCGTCAGCTCGGCGCGGATGCCGACGCGCGCCAGGTCGGCCTGCAGTTTCTGCGCCAGATTCTGGTAGCCGACGCCGGCGATCGAGGCGTTGCCATAGGAAAGCTGGAACTTGAAGCCGTCCGGCATGCCGGCCTGGGCCAGCAACTGCTTCGACTTTGCAAGGTCCTCGCGGAAGCCGATCTCCTTGGTCAGCGCCTCGGTCGAGCCGTTGACGCCGACGGGCAGGAAGCTCACCGGGCGGACGGCGTTGCCGCCGATCAGGTTCTTGATGATGCCGTCGTAGTCGATGGCGTAGCCGATCGCCTGCCGCGCGAACTTGTTCTGCAGCGCCGGGTTGGTCGGCGCCTCAACCACGGCCATGTAGATGAAGTCGAGGCTGGTCATGCCGGCGATGGTGATGTTGGGGTCGTTCTTCAGCGTGGCGACCTGTTCCGGGATCAGATTGAACGCCACATCCACGTCGCCGCGCTGGATGGCCAGGAGCTGCGCCGCACTCTCGCTCATGTGGCGGATCAGAACGCGGTCGTAGCCGGGAGTCCCCCTCCAGTAATTCGGGTTCTTTACCATCTGGATCTGCTGGTTGCGTTGCCAGCCGGTCAGACGGTACGGGCCCGTGCCGGCGGAATTCTCATTCAGCCACTCGGTGGCCTTGTCCTTCTCCTTGGCGTCCGGCGCATCGGTGCCGCCATGGGCCACGACCACTTCCTTCTCCAGCACGCCGAAGGCCGGCGTGGCGATGATGGTCATCAAGGGCAGCGTCGCGTCCTTCAGCACAATGTCCACGGTGTGGGTGTCGACGACGTTCACCGCCTCGATGTGAGAGATGTACTGCCAGGGCTGGTCCTTGATGTTGAGCTGGCGGGTGAAGGAGAAGCGGACGTCCTCGGCGGTCATCGGCTTGCCGGAGGAGAACTTCACGTCGGTGCGCAGCTTCAGCCGCACTGTCTTGCCGTCGGGCTGGTAGGCCCACTCGGTGGCCAGCGCCGGCTTCATGTTGACCGAATCGCCCGGATCGAAGGTGACCATTCCGTCATAGGCGGCATGGGTCGGCAGCGGATTGGAATACTGGTAGACGCGCACCGGATCGAGGCCGGTGGCATCGCTGATATCCAGCGCGATGACCAGGGTCCCGCGCCGCTGGGCATTTTGCGCAGCGGCCGGGCGGGCGCTCTGCAGCACGGCGGCCAGCAGGCCACCTGCGCCCAAGACCATGAATCCACGGCGGTCGAAGGTAGATTCTGCCGTCGCGACGTCGTCGGACGGAGTGCTGGTAGCGTCTGCGTTTTTGGCGGTCATTGAAATTCCTCCCTGGTGGAACCTTTGTGGTTTTATCGCCCACCTTCCGCGCGATGGCCAGCGGCGTGGGCCGTCAAGCGTCGCAGGTCGAGCCAATGGCCTGCGTTCTCGGACCAGCGCCGTTGCTGCCCGGCGCACTTAAGTTCACTTTCGGGCCGGGGAGAGAAACATGATCGTCGATTGCCACGCCCATGTATTCACGCACTGGATCGGCGCCTGCGGGCATCCGACACGCGAGGTCCACAAGCGCTACCTGCAGCGCGTCGTCACGCGCACGGTCGCGCCGACCTTCCGCCTCCGCGACGGCAAGCGCGCCGACACCAAGGCATTGTTCCGGGCCGGCGACGAGGGATGGACCGGCCTCGAGGACGTCGATTTCCGCGTCGGCCGTTTCGGTCAGCTCGAGTTCACGCATGAGGGTGAGGACTACGCCGTCCAGTACATGCCCGTGGGCATGCAGGAGCAGGTGGCGCCGCCCGAGCTGATGCTGGCCCAGATGATGAACGCCGGCGTCGATCACTGCGTGCTGCAGGCGGGCGGCGGGTACGGGGCGATGACCGAGATGAACGCCTTTGCCGGGCGACAATATCCCGGGCGGATGACCGGGCTGATGCATGTCGATGAGGCGATGGCGGGCAAGTCCGAGCAGCTTGCCGAGGTCGATCATGCCTTCGACGTGCTGAAGCTGCGCGGCCTCTACTTCAACGTCGATTCGCTCAGCCGCCATGGCTGGCCCTGGCGGCTGGACGCGACCGAGATGGAGCCCTTCTGGGAAAAACTCGCGCGGCGGGGCATCCTGCTCTGCTTCGAGATGAGCTCGGGCCCGGGCTACGACATGGCGGGCTACATGGCGAACCTCACCGCGTTCGGCCGCGTGCTCGCGCGCCATCCGTCATTGCGCGTGCACATGGCGATGAGCCCGCCGGTCGCGTTCTTCGCCCGCAATGGCCGCTACCAGTTTCCCGACGAGGCGCTCGCCGTCTGGCGCCATGAGCCGATGGTGCTGGAGGTCATGTTCCCGATCACCTATGGCGGCGTCTGGGACTATCCCTATCCCGAGGCGCAAACGCTGATCGAGGACATGAAGAACAAGTTCGGCGCGCACCGGCTGATGTGGGGTTCGGACATGCCGAACGTGGAACGGTTCTGCACGTACAGGCAGTCGCTCGACTATGTGAGGCGGTACTGCCCGTTCCTGACCGCGCGCGAGAAGGACCTGATCCTGGGCGATACCTGCGCGGCCTTCTACGGCATCGGCAAAGCGGGCGCCTGACTTCCGAAACAGGACCAGCCGACCGTCGTCAAGCTTCTGGTCGTGGCGCACCCATATCCGATTGCCTTACTTCCAAAGACTTCAAAGTGGCAGATCGCTCAGCTGGCGAGAATACCCTCGACGATTTCCTGTACGTTGAGGGCGTCCGCCAGTGTCGCGAGATGATGCGGCTCGCCGCGTGCGAGCTTTGCCACGCCTTCCAGCTGTCGCTGCAGCGCCAGCGGCCGGGCCTGCTCCTGGGGCAGGGCGTCCGGTGCCTGTTGCCAGGTGCCATCCGCCATACGCCGTTGCGCGATCGACCAGTCGCAGAGCCGTACCGCGCCTTTGTCGCCTTCCAGCATCCAGATGTTGTGATCGTCCTTCGCCGTCTCGCCGACCGCTCCCGCAAGACTGACCGGCAGATCGCCCGCCTGAAGCGTCGCGGTGATGCGCCGTTCGGATTTGCCTGCTTCCGGGAAGGACGCCTTGCCGCTCAGGCCATGCAAGGGCCCGACAAGCCGTCGCGACAGAAAGAGGAAATGCGAGACAACCTCACGCGTGAAGCCGCCCTGCATCGGCCTGTCCAGCCAGCCCGCCGCATCCGTCTGCCAGGAGCGCGGCCACCGGGCGAATCCCACCTCGATCGCGATGCGCCGTGACGTGCCGATTTCGCCAGTCTCTATCCAGCTCCGGATCGTCGACACCGCAGGAGAGGAGGCAAAGGGAAAGTTGACCGCGCCCCGATTGCCGGCCTCTGCCACGAACGCCCGCGCATCCGCGACATCGACCGCCAGCGGTTTCTCGCTGAACACGCTTTTGCCGGCCGCCAGCGCCGCGCGGGCGTATTGAAGGTGCGAGGCGGGAGGCGAGGCGATGTAGGTGCAGTGGCTCGCCGCAATGACGGCAGAGGCATCGGCCAGTCGTGGCACCCGGGGAAAGGTCTTTTCCATGCGCTGCATCGCAGCGGGCGCCGGATCCCAGATGCCGCAGGCATGCAACCGCTCGGGATTCTGCTGGAGAATCGCGTTGAGCAGCCGCTCTCCCATGATGCCGGCGCCGATAATGCCGATCGCAATGCTATCGTTCTTCATGCCTGTGGCCGCAGTCCCCTTGCCGTTGGTTGTCGTGAATGTTGTACGTCGTGATCGGAACGCGGTCACTTCCAGGTCGGCAGGGTGTTGGGTGAGACCAAGGAGCGACAGGAATGAATGACGACGATGTGCGAGCCGCCTTGCTGCAGGCGGCGGACCACAGCTACGAGGCGCTTGCGCGGTCGGAGCTCCCTCCCGACACGGTCGAGCTCGCCCGGTACCTGGTCGGCAAGGTCGTGGTCCGGGCGACGCCTGAAGGCATGCTCAGCGGACGTATCGTCGAGACCGAAGCCTATCCGGTGGACGACGCGGCGGGTCATGCCTATCGCGGCGAGACGGCCCGCAATCGCGCGCTCTTCCTCTCTCGCGGCCACGCCTATGTTTATCTCGCCTATGGCGTGTCCTATATGCTCAACGTCTCGAGTGAAGCCGCGGGGATTGGAGCCGGAGTCCTGATCAGGGCGCTGGCGCCGATCGAAGGCATCGCAACGATGCAGCGACATCGGCGCGTCCAGAATATGCGCGATCTGGCGCGGGGCCCAGGGCGCCTTGCCTCTGCCTTCAGCATCGATCGCGCCCTGGACGGGGTCGACCTGTGTCGCGAGGGGCCCTTGTGGATTGCGCGTGACCTTGGCGCGGCCCTCGACATCGGAACAAGCACGCGGATCGGTCTCTCGCGGGAAGCCGACCGTCTTCTTCGCTTTTATGTCCGGGGCGATCGCTTCGTCAGCGGTCCGAAAGCGCTCAATCGTCGAGTCGGAGCGCGGGTCGAACTTCAGCGCGATATCTCCTCCAGGGCGAGCTGGTTGGTGCGTGGGCCGAACAACAGGATGGTCGCCGCCACGATCACCATGGCGCCGCCGATCAGCAGGAAGACGCCGGTGACGCCGAACGAGCTCAGGAAGAAGGCGATGAAGAAGCCGGTGAAGATCGTGCTGAAGCGGCTCCAGGAATAGACGAACCCGACGGCGCGGGCGCGGATGCGCGTCGGATAAATCTCCGCCATGTAGTTGTGATAGGAGAACGAGAGCCAGGTCAGCAGCGAGGTCTGGATCACGCCGAGCACGATCAGCGCGGCGGCGCCGGTTTGCAACGAGAAGATCACGCCGCACACCGCCATCCCGAGCGATGACAGGGCGACCTGCCACTTGCGCTCCATGCGATCGGCGAACAGCACGCTCGCTATCGCGAAGCCGGGATAGGCGAGCGCGATGATGAAGGTGTATTCGAGCGACTTGGTGACCAGGATGCCCTTGGCGATCAGCAGCGTCGGCACCCAGTTGGCGAAGCCGTAGAAGCCGATCGTCGAGCCCAGGCTGACCACCGTCATCATCAGGGTGCGGCTGAGATAGGCCGGCGCGAACACTTCGGCATAGCGTCCTTCGTGCGTCGCCTCGGGGGTTGGCGCTCCCGGCGGCGGCAGGGTGCCGCCGTTTTCGCTGGCCACCCGCGCCTCGATCGCGGCGATGACCCGCTCGGCTTCGGCCAGCCGGCCATGCTGCGCCAGCCAGCGCGGCAACTCGGGCAGTTGGCGCCGCAGCACCCAGATCACGAGCGCGCCGAACGAGCCGAAGATCACCACCCAGCGCCAGCCCGAAAGGCCCATCACGGTCTGGGGCACGAGCAGCCACGCGAGCAGCGCCACCAGCGGTACGGCAAGGAAGCCGACGCCCTGCTGGAAGGCGAACGCCTTGCCGCGGCTCGACTTGGGCACCAGCTCGGAGATGTAGCTGTCGATCGTGACCAGCTCGACGCCGATGCCGATGCCGCCGATCAGGCGCCACAGGTTGACGCCGTTCGCCGTGTCCTGGAAGGCGAGGATCAACGTGCACGCGCTGTACCACAGCAGCGAGTAGGTGAAGATCGCGCGCCGGCCGAACCTGTCGGCAAGGAAGGAGCATGCGATGGTGCCGATGAAGAGGCCGGTGAACAGGGCGGCGATGAACGAGGCAAGGCCGGTCATGCCGAACAGGCTGGTCGTGGTCGACGTGAAGATCTTGTCGGCGAACAGTCCCGGCGCGACGTAGCCGGTGAAGAACAGGTCATAGACCTCGAAGAAGCCACCGAGCGCGATCAGCGTGACGAGTATCCAGATATGGCGCGTCATCGGCAGACGATCGAGCCGGGCCGTGATGAGCGATGCCGGCGTGATTTCGTTCACTGCAGCCATGGTCGCCTCCCCGTCGGCGCTGCTGTGGCGCCTTGTCATTTGTCACTATGCCGCGCGCGCGGCTTCCCCATGTCAAGCCCTCGGATTGTGTTTGCCCACCGATCCTTCAGAAACCGTAGCAATCAGGCCGTGCACGGCCGTCGGCCCAGGGAGCGGGGCCCTCGGCCCAGGCCAGCAGCCGCGCGCCGTAGGTAGAGGCAATGTCGACCTCGGCATCGGGCTCGATCACGACGAAGCTTCCGCCGGTCGCGCTCTTGCCATTTACCCTGACATCGCCGCCGAGAAGGAAAAACTCGACCAGCGATGAGGTGACATGAGCCGGCAGACGGGCGCCGGGAAACAGCGAGAGTTGGACCAAGCGGCGATCGGTGCCCGTGCCTGCGTAATCGAACACCAGCTGGCGCGTGACGCCCGGAAGCGCCGTGGTCAGGAGAGGCAGCGCATCGACGGGAATGTTGATATCGGGCATGACCTCGGGCGCACTATTGACGATCTCGGCCGGTCGCGAGCCGGCATGCACCGTGGCATGACCATTTTTCGATGGATATGTCACGGGGCCCTCGAGACGGGCCGCGAGCAGGCAGCGATTGTAGGCAATGGCATCGTGAGTGGCGCCGCGCAGGTTGATGCCCGCCATGCCCGCCGAAGCGAATCCGGAATAATCACAGAGGCTGCCGTCGAGAAAATAACTGATCGCGGTGGCCTGATGCTGATGCAAGCCGGTTCGGGTCATCGGTTCGAAGGCGAGCATGCCGAGGAAGAGACCTTGTTCGCGGTCGATGCGAACGATCTTTTGTCTGAGGCCCTCCAGGCCGGTATCCGTCCACGCAGCCTCCAGCATGTCGTAGGCGTAGACTTTGTTGGCATGACGATGCGATCGAGCACTCATGGGACCTCCGAACTGGAGCGTGACGCTCTAGTCGGTCGAGCCTGACCTCGCAAGCTCCCGGCGGCTCAATTCGACGATCTCGCAATTCGCCATCGGCCGCGCCGTTTCGTCGGCGCGGTATTGCCCCATCCACAATGCTGTCGGGGCAAACTGGACGTGCCTGCCCAGAACATAGCCGTGGAAAAACTGGCCGTGCCCCACGACAATCACGAACTCGCCATCGAGAGCCAATAGACGGCGGTGAAAGTCGGCCAGCCGGCCGGCAAAGCTGCGGAACAATTCGGCGTCCGGCCCGTCGACATGATCGGGATCGGCGTCGCGCCAATAGGCATCCACCCATGGCCGGCGATCGGCCGCCGTCGTCCCGCGGCATCGGGTGGGACTGAGATAGGTGAGTTCGTGAATCGGCCACGTCTCGCACGGCGTCGAAGGCCAGCGCGCCCGGATCGGATCGGCCGTCGCGCGGGCGCGCTGGAACGGCGAAACGACGAGCAGATCGGGTTGCCGCCCGACCTTCTGCGCCAACGCCTGCGCCTGTTCCCTGCCGAGTGCCGTCAGCGGAATCTCGCCAAACCCGTCTGCTGGCGCGCCGGCATTCGAGGTGCTTTGGCCGTGCCGGACCAGCCACGTCAGGGTCGGCGGCACAGCGCCTCCCATTCGCGAGCGTCGAAATAGTGTTCGGTCCAGTAACGCACCACCATCATCTCCTTGAACGGCATCAGCCGGTCGGGTACCGGCCGGCCCATCAACTCGTCGACCATCAGCTTCGGCATGTCGATGCCGGCGGCGGTGGTCAGCGGCAGGGTGCCGGGATAGCGCGGATTGACTTCCAGCAGCTTGAACACGCCGTCAGCCGCCCGCTTGAACTGGACGTTGGCAACGCCGCGGATGCCGATGACTTCGGCCGTGCGGACGGCCGACCGGATCGCTTCCGGCAGGTTGATGGTCCGCGAGGCGACGGCGATGCCGGAATCGACCTTCATGCGATCGCGCGGCACGGCGGCTATGACGCGGCCGTCGCGGCGGACGTAGACGTCGACGGAATACTCCTCGCCCGGCAGGTATTCCTGCAGCATCACCGAGCCGTCCTTGGGTTGCTTGTCGAGATCGGCGCGGCTGTCGATCCTGGCTATACCGCGCGAGCCCGCGCCCAGCCGCGGCTTGCAGAAGCGGGGGAAGGAATCGACGCGCGCCGCCGAGGCCTCGGTGAGCGGCTCGTTTGTCGGCACCGGGACCTCGCCCTGGACAGCCTCGATCAGGAGCTGCTTGTCGCGGCAGATCCGCAGGCATTCGACAGGGGAAATCGGCAGCGCAATGCCGGCGGCCTCGAACCGGGGGCGCTCTGCTGCCACTGGCGCCAGCTCGGCGTCGACCGTCGGCAGAAGGGCCTCGATGTGCCGCTCGCTGCAGGCGCGAAACAGCGCCGGCACGAGCTCCGGCGCATCGCCGCGCGGGATGATCAGGCGCCGTTCCGGCGGTACGAGGTAGAGACCGGCCGCCAGGGGATCCATGTCAGCCATGTGCAACTCGTGCTCGGCCGACAGGCTTTTCCAGACGCTGATGGCCGCGGCTCCGCCTGCACCCGTGATCAGGATTCGCAAATCACACCTATGAGTGTTCGTTGCCCCGACCGAGCCCCTCATCGCTGTCGCGTTGACGCACGATCAGCACCGGCTCGGCCAGCACGTAGCCGGCGAAGCGGCCCCAGTAGCGCGCCGTCGCCAGGATCACGTCGGGCTGGATCGACTCCATGCGATCCAGCTGGCTCGCGTAGGCGCCGACAAGATCGATCTTCTCCTGGATGAAGTGCGTGATGTCGACGAATCGATGAGGCTTGAAATCGACGGTCGAGGACGGAGACTGGTAGCAATAGACGTTGGGTACACCGCGCGCCGCTACGAGGCTGGCGGAGTGGACCGCGCGATGATCCTGGTGAGTATCTTCTGCGCAATGCGTGTAAACGTGCGTCGGCTTGAATTCGCGAATGGCGGCCTCGATGATCTTGATCGTCTCGGCGCCCTCGGTGATCGCTGTGTCGCGCAGGCTGGCCATCTGCAGTTGCGCGCCGATCAGCTGCGCGGCGCGCTGGGCCTCGATCGCCCGGGTGTTCACATCTCCACCCTGGGCGCCGCGCGACAGGGTCAGGATATGAATGGCATCGCGATGGGCGCGGTGCTTGGCGAGCGCGCCGCCGCAGCCGATCTCGACGTCGTCGGGATGGGCGCCGATTGCAAGCACACGCTTCTGCTGGCGTTTGCGCCGCTCATTCACCGCCTTGGCCAGCAGCATGGCCTCCTCGACGAACGCAGTGGAGATCACCGGCCTGAAGATCAGGCCATCGATACGGCACTTGACCGCGTGGCGCATGAACTGCGGGTCCTGGTTGTGGGTGGCGATCAGCGTGGCCGTCCAGCGGTACTTGTCCTTGACGTGCTTGAGCAGTGCAAAGCCGCCCTCGGTGACCGCCGGATCCACCGCCACGAGGTCGTAGAAGTCGGCGGCCATCATGCGGGTTGCGGTCTCGGCGTCGTGCGCGACCCTTAGAGAAACGCTGCGCTCGGCGGCGAACTCGCGCTTCAGTTCCGCCGTAACCTGATCGTCGTTGCTGACTGCCAGTATGTGCAATGGCTTTTGCGCAGTTTCCCGCACGACCTCCAGTCTCGGCTTTTCCTGTGCTGAGTTCGTCATCGCGGGTCCGTGGGGTTTACCAGGTGAATCGAAAGCCTGCCGTTACGCGCGTGTCGGCATTGATGGAATTGTGGGCCGCAATGAGCTGGAGGGCAATGTGGTCGGCGACCGGCAGGATCGCCCGCGCATGCAGGTCGAGATTGTCGATGCGCGGCGTGTAGCCGAACCCGGCCACGAGCAGCATGTTGTGCGGACCGCTGTGGGTGATCTCGAACACCCAGCTCCAGAGATCCTCGTAGTTGTTGAAAGCCGACTGAGCCGAGTCGTAGACCGTCGCCGTCGCCTCCCACGAGGGAGCGAAGGTTGCGCTCAGTCCCGTCCGGATCAGACGCCCGTCGTACTGCGTGGCGCCGAATGCCTGGCGATAGCCGCCGAACCAGCGCAGCCAGTCGGTGAGATAGAGGGCCATGCTGCCGTCGATCCAGTGCTCGGTCGGCAGGCTGGTGTGGCTGCGATAGTCGTAGACTACGGAGACGGCGTAACTGAGCGGCATCAGCCGATGATAACCGACGGTGATGTCTTCCGAGGGCAGTGTGGCCAGACCGATGGCGGACACCGTCTGCAGTTCGTTGGTGTAGTGCTGCCAGCCCAGTTCCACCGAGTCGAAGGCAGTGATGCCGGCGATCCCGCGTGCGCCGAACCCCCAGGACGTGCCCTGCGATGTCGAGACCATGGAGCCTGTCGTGTCCAGCAGATAGCGATAGACATCGGCAGCCTTCGACAGGCCGATGCGTGCTTCCTCGTTGTCGGGTTGGATCGTCAGCGCGTGCTCGAAACCCGCGCGTCCCTCTTCGCGGTTGCGATTGGCGAGGGCGAGCCAGGCCAGCCCGTTGAGCGCCTCCGGGTCCTTGGGATTGATCGCCAACAGGCGGTCGTAGAGGGCGCGCGCCTTGTCGAGATTGTTGTGGGCGCGTGCGACCCGGGCCAGGCCCAAGAGGGCTGGTCTGGAAGTGGGATCGGTCACCAGAATCTGATCATAGACCGCGCCTGCCTCGCGGGGGGCCACGGCTTCGAGCGTAAAGCCAAGCTCGAGGGCCGGATTGGGTTCGGCTGGCGCCATCTCGTGCGCCTTCCTCAGGAAGGCGGCCGCCTGCTCCCCCTTGCCGGCATCGCGCGCCATGACACCCAGGAACATATAGACGCGATAGTCGGTCGAGCCAGCGGTCACACAGGCCGAGAGCAGCCCTTCGAGCAGGGGGGCAGGGCGGGGCTGCTGCCCAAATAGCCGTTGTGCTTCGTCGATCTCGCAGCCTTGTTGGGCGCGGGCGACGGAGACCGGGCCGAGGCTCAAGACGGCCAGCAGCCATGCGATCTCGATCCTGCCGCGCAAACGCACACTGCTCTCCCCGACGCGCCGTCAATCGAACTCGATCATAGACCAAAATCGCGCGGCCGTCCGGCGGGCGATCTAGGCAACAAGCATGAAGACAACAATCAGCAGCGCCATGAACGCAGCGACTCCGACCTCGCTCCACAGGATGCGCCTCTCGTTCCTCGCATCCCTGGCCAGCAGACTCTCGAACGTAGTGGCGGCGGGCGACACATGCGCAGGCGTCACGTCGGCAGTCTCGCTCTTCCCGACTTGACCGTCTTGTCCCATTTCAGATCGGCGCTCCTCAACTGCCCGATGATCGCAGCGAGCGAGATTGCGCACAACAGCGGACCGTAGCCAACGATCACGATCAGCGTGTTGCGCAGCCACTTGGGTGCGCCCGCTTTTTCGAGACGGTACACCCCCCATGCTGCCAGCATGGAGAGGAACGACCAGTCGAGAAGGACAAGGACGCCAATGTCCTTCAATAACCCGCCGCCCGCCAATGACCACACCCCGCCAGGCAAGGTCCAGAGGGTGAGGATGGCAAGGCTCATCACGCCCAGCGAGAGCATCCCCGGAAAGGCGAGCCCCTCGAACCACGCTCGCCTTGCTGTTTGCGGGTCGATCAGGAAGGAAAAAAGAATCTCGAAAAAATAGCTGACGAAGGAGAAGCTCCACATGATGCCGAACGCCAGCGGCGCCCAGGGAGGCCAAACGAAAAAGAGCCCGACCAGACCGACCGAGCCGAGAATCATGAACACCGGCATCAGGGCAATCCCGAACCACAGCGCCCCGAAGGCGAAGCCGCCGAATTGCGCACTGCGGTAGGGCCGGAACCACAGGTGGCGGAAGGCAAGCGTGATCTGCAGGTTGCCACGTCCCCAACGCAGGCGCTGCTTCCACACGGCGACCAGACTGTCGGGTTCCTCGGCCCAGACGATGGCATTGGGCTCGAACAGCGCCAGCCGACCGCAGAGCTGGGTCTTGATCGTGGTGTAGGTGTCTTCCGCCAATGTACTGGTGTCGATCGCGCCGCCGATCGCGATCAGGTTGGCGCGACTGTGGAGTTGTGCGCCACCCGCCATGCACGGAAGGCCGCCGGCCACGTTTTGCCCCCGTCGCGCCGCGGCCTGCGCAGTGATGTATTCAAAGGCAATGAAGCGCGACAGCAGGCTGGCAGGCTCGCTGCCTTCCTTGACGTAGGCCGTGACGCCGCCCACCTCGGGGTCGGCCAAATGCCGTGTCATGCGCCGCAGCGTCAGCGGCTCGAACAGGACATCGGCATCCATGACCATGACGGCCTCGGCCCAAGAATCGGCAAGGATCTCCTGGAGGCCGTGGTTCAGCGTGTGCGCCTTGCCCTGGCCGCCCTGGGCTCGGCGCAGATGGAACACCGAGCCCGGATACTGCGCCATCTTCTTGCGCATGACCTCGGGCGTGTGATCGGTGCTGGCGTCGTCGACGATGTAAAGGCGCCACGCGCCGGCGGGGTAGTCCATGCTCATCAGCGAATCGATGCTGGCGCCCAGAACGTCGGCCTCGTTCCACGCGGGCAGAATAAACGCTACGCGCGGCGTGTAGTCGGCGCACTTCGGGTAGTGGTTCCATATGCCATGGAGACCGGCGAGCAGAAGCTGCCCGAAGGTGCTCAGGGTCGGAACCATGCCCAGCACAACGAGCAGCACGCAGATAAACGCCAGGACGTCGATCATGAGATTCATTCTCAGGCTGCGGCCACCGTCAGGCAAGCAGCGTACGACTGAGGCAAATCAGCTTTCCTCACGGAAGTGGCATCTATCCTCGTGCGAGACAGGACAAAGGCCAAAGGTTAGCGTGTTCCTGCCGCGGAAGCTGTTCCGGCGCGAGGAGGGAAAGATGCAGTCCACGACACCGGTGACCGCCATCAGTTCGCATCTGGCTGTGCGGCAGGACTGGCTCGACCGGCGCCGCGAGGCCGTCCTCGAGCCCGAACTGCCGATCGTCGACCCGCATCATCACCTGATCGACCGGCCGGAGAGCGGGCGCTACCTGCTGCCCGACCTGCTCGCCGATATCGGCAGCGGACACAACGTCGTGGCGACCGTGTATCTGGAATGGCTGTCGATGTACCGAGCCGACGGGCCCATGGAGATGCGTCCAGTCGGCGAGGTCGAGTTCGCCAACGGCGTCGCGGCGATGAGCGCCAGCGGTGGCTACGGCGTGCCGCGCGTCTGCGCCGGCATCGTGAGCCATGCCGACCTGGCACTCGGTGCGCGCGTCGCCGGGGTGCTGGAGGCGATGATTGCCTCGGGCGGCGGCCGGTTCCGCGGCATCCGCTTCATCGCGTCGAGCGATCCGGATCAGGCGCAGTGGGGGGCCACGGCCGTGCGGCCGGAGGGATTGCTGCTGGATCGACGGGTGCGCGAGGGCTTCGCGCAACTGGCACCGCTCGGTCTCAGCTTCGACGCCTGGATCTACCATCCGCAGCTGGGCGATCTGGTCGACCTGGCGCGCGCCTTTCCGGCGACCCCGATCGTTCTCAACCATGTCGGCGGCCCGATCGGGCTTGGCCGCTACAAGGGCAAGCGCGAGGAAGTTTTTGCCGACTGGAGCGCCCGCATCGCTGAGCTGGCGGCGTGCCCGAACGTGCACGTGAAGCTGGGTGGCCTCGGCATGAAGATGTTCGGTTTCGATGTACACGAAGGCGAGTTGCCTCCGAGCTCCGAACAGCTTGCGGCGGCCTGGCGACCTTATATCGAGACCTGCATCTCGGCATTCGGTCCGGCCCGTGCCATGTTCGAGAGCAACTTCCCCGTCGACAAGGGATCCTATGGCTATGGGGTGTTCTGGAACGCCTGCAAGCGACTGGCACAGGGGACGAGTGCGGGCGAAAAGGCCGATCTGTTTCACGGCGCCGCATCGAGATTCTATCGTCTAGGCATTTGAGCATGGGAGCGGACCGATGCTCGACTGGTTGAAAAACTATCCGGCGGCCAGCCTCCGCTTCGACGTGGTGGCGGGCCTCTCCCTGGCCGCCTTCGCCATTCCCGAATCGCTCGCCTATGCGTCGCTTGCCGACCTGCCGCCGATCTCCGGCCTCTACTGCTATCTGGTCGCGGGCATCGCCTACGCCCTGTTCGGAAGCTGCCGGCAGCTTGCGGTGGGGCCGACCTCGGCGCTGTCGATCGCTGTCGCGGCGGCGATCGCCGCCAGTGGCGGCGGTGACGTTGCACGGGCCGTAGCGATCGGGTCGGGACTGGCGCTGATCGTCGGGTTGATCGCGATCGGCGGCCGCTATCTCGGTCTCGCACAGGTCGCCTATTTCCTGTCCGATACCGTGGTAACCGGCTTCAAGACCGGCGCCGCGATCTACATCGCCTCGACCCAGTTGCCGAAGCTGCTCGGTGTCGAAGGCGTGAGCGGCAATTTCTTCGTGCGCATCGGCGGGCTGATCGACGCGCTGCCGCACGCGCACCTGCCGTCGCTCATCGTCGGCGTCGGCGCGATCGTCCTGTTCCTGGGCTTCGAGCGTCTGCTGCCGGGCAGGCCAACGACCCTGGTCGTGGTCGCGGGAGCCATCATCGCCACATCGCTCCTCGGCCTCGACCGCTACGGCATCCATCTCGTCGGCGAATTGCCGCTCGGTCTGCCGGTGCCGGGCCTGCCTGCGATCCACTTCGCCGATCTGCGCGAGATGATTGCCACCGCACTCGCCTGTTTCCTGCTGGCCTACGGCGAGACGATCTCGGTTGCGCGCAGCTTTGCGCAGAAGCACGGATACGAAATCGATCCCGAGCGCGAGCTGACGGCGATCGGCGTGGCCAATCTGGCAGCCGGCCTGGCGCGCGGCTTCCCGGTCGCCGGCGGCATGTCGCAATCGGCGGTCAACGATATGGGCGGCGCGCGCTCGCCCGCCTCCCTGATCGTCACGTCGATCGCGGTCGGGCTCACCCTGCTGTTCCTCGCCGGTCTGTTCCACGATCTGCCGGAGGCGGTGCTGGGCGCGATCGTGCTGATGGCCGCCAAGCATCTGGTGAAGCTCGACGAGCTGAAGGCGCTACGCACCGCCTCGCGGCTGGAGTTCCGCATCGCCCTGGTAGCACTGGGCGGCGTGCTGCTGTTCGGCCTGCTCGACGGCCTGTTGCTGGCGGCGCTCGGTTCGCTGATCGTGCTGCTGGCGCGCGCGTCGCGGCCACTGGTGGTTCCCCTGGCGCGCGACGGGACCGGGCGTTTCGTCAATCGCGAAGGCCTCGCCGGCGGCGAAGAGATTCCCGGCGTGTTGGCCGTTCGCACTAGCGGTGCCTGGCTCTATTTCAACGCGGAATACATGCGCCGCCATATCCTCGACCTCGTGGCGACGGCCGGGACGCCGATCCACACGCTGGTGCTCGATTGTTCGATGGTGCCGGCGATCGACTACAATGCGACGAACAGTCTGACGGCGCTGGCGAGGGCGCTGGCTGCGCAGGAGGTATCGGTCGGTCTCGCCGAATTGCGCAACGAGGTGGCGGAGAAGCTTCGAACGTCGGGTGCAGAGAGGGACCTCGGCCCGATCGAGGCCCATCTCACCGTCGAATCGCTTTGCGATCGAACGGCATCGTACAAATAAGGGTCAAGTTTCCTGACCGCATCGATCAGGCGAATTGTGGCGAATCCGATTCGCCGGATCGTTGCCTTCCGAACATTGCCGACGCTCCCAAATCACGATGTGCGAATCGCGATTTTGTTATCGCCGAGGATTGACCAGAGAGTTAAGACGGGTTTGTATTCCGCTACTCTTGGTAGCCTGTACTGATGGGAGGAAACGACGATGACCGATGAGTCGAAAAACGGTGCCTCGATTTCACTCTCCCTCGACACGGCGGACGTTCCCGACAATGTCGACCGGCGCGCCTTCCTGATGCGCAGTGCCGTCATCGGCGCGGCGGCGACGATGACGGGCACGACCTGGACTACCCAGGCGCGCGCCCAGCAGGCGGCAAAGGAAGCAGGGCCGCCCAAGCTCGGCGGCGCGCTCTCGCCCGACCTCAACGTGGTCAAGGCCTCGAAGGGCCCGGTGATGATCCTGTCCGACGAGTTCTACAAGGTCGGTCCCGGCCCCTCGAGCTCGCATACGATCGGGCCGATGCGCATCACCTACGATTTCTACCAGCGCTGCACCAAGCTTCCCGCCGACCAGCTCGCCAAGGCGACCGGCCTCAAGGTCCATCTGTTCGGAAGTCTCAGCGCCACCGGCAAGGGCCACGGTACCGAGCGCGCCTCGCTTGCCGGCCTGCTCGGCAAGGAGCCGGCGACGGTCGATCCGCTGTTCCTCGACGAGATGCGGGACAAGCCGAACCAGTTCTACCCGCTGAAGCTCGGCGACAAGACCTTCAACCTGTCGCTCGCCGACGTCGATCTACGACTCGCCCAAGGGCGACTTCCCCCATCCCAACACGATGACCTGCAAGCTGATGGGCGCCGACGACAAGCCGGTCTACGAGCTCGAGTACTATTCGGTCGGGCGGCGGCTTCATCGAATGGAAGGGCTACGAGCCGCCGAAGAAGAACCCGCCCAAGTATCCGTACGCCACGATGAAGGAACTGCGCCAGCACGCCGAGAAGAACAACCTCACCGATCGCGCAGCTCATGATGGCCAACGAGACGACGATCTCGGGCAAGAGCGAAGCCGACGTGAACGCCTTCCTCGACAAGATCCTGAACGCCATGGTGGCGACGGTGAAGACCGGCCTGACGTTCAAGGACGACGTGCTGCCGGGTCCGATCAAGCTGCATTCCAAGGCGTCGACGGTGTTCGAGCGGGCGCAGGACGACAAGTATCCGGCCGACAAGCGCCATCGCCCTGGTCTCGGCCTTCGCGCTCGCCGCCTCGGAGGAGAACGCGCGCGGCCATCTCGTCATCACCGCGCCGACCGGCGGCTCGGCCGGCGTGATGCCGGCGATCGTCTATGCGCTGGTCGAAGGCCCGCGAAAGGTGCCGCGCGAGAAGATGCGCGAGGGCCTGCTGGCGGGCCTCGCCATCGGCTATCTCTGCAAGCACAACGCCACCCTGGCGGCCGCCGAAGGCGGCTGCCAGTCGGAGATCGGCGTCGCCTCGGCGATGGCGGCCGCCCTGATCTGCCAGGTTCTCGGCACGACGCCGCAGGTGCTGGAGAATGCCGCGGAGTTGGCGCTCGAGCATCATCTCGGCATGACCTGCGATCCGGTCGCCGGCTACGTCCAGGTGCCCTGCATCGAGCGCTGCGCTTTCGGTGCGGTGAAGGCGTGGGTCGCGGCGATGATCGCCACCAACGAGATCGCGTCGCGCCATCGCGTCGACCTCGACACGACGATCAAGACCCTGGCCGATACCGGCAAGGACATGAACGCCAAGTACAAGGAGACCAGCGAGGCCGGCCTCGCCCAGAACCTCGTCCTCTGCTGAGTACGAACGCAAATCCGGCCGTCGGGGGAGAATGCTGTGACCGGTCTGAACGACTACCGCCGTCTGCTGGCCGCGATCCTGATCGCGACCGGCGGCATGGCGGGCGATGCGGTGGCGCAGAGCGTCAAGCAGGAAGATCCGATTCCCGAATCGATGCAGAAAAGCCTGACCGCGATCGAGAATAGCTTTGCACTGCTCCCAAACCGGCCGCGCCGCTCACGGCTGTTTCCGCAGATCAGGGAGGAGCTGAAGGACGCCCCGGCCTTCCTCCGCGATTCGAAGGCCGCGATCAATTTCCGCAGCTATTACCGTGACAACGTCACGAACAATCATCCCGGCGCCGCGGGCTGGAACGAGGCCTGGGCGGCGGGCGGCTCGGTCGCCTGGGAAAGCGGCCGGCTGTTCAACCTGATCTCAGGCGGCATGGTTCTGTACACGTCGTTCCCGGTCTACGCGCCGCTGGACCGCGACGGCACCGGGCTGCTGCTGCCCGGCCAGCAGCAGTACGGCGTGCTCGGCCAGCTCTACGGCAAGATCCACATCACCGACGATCACGAAATCATTGCCGGTCGCTATCTGTACGATACGCCGTTCATCGGACCGCAAGACAATCGCATGTCGCCCAAGACGTTCTATGGCTACACGCTCCGAGGCTCGTTCGGAGAGACCCGAGCACCGGTCCCGCTTTCCGTTACGGCGGCGGTTACATCGCGGCGATGAAGGAGCGCAATTCGACCGAGTTCATATCGATGTCGCAGGTTGCCGGCGCTACCGATCCGCGTGGCACCGGCGTCGCCGGTGGCGTGTTCAGCTGGGGCCCGTTCCGGCTGGGCGCCGTCGAGTACTATACCCAGGACACGATCAACATCGCCTACGCCGAAAGCAAAATACGGCGTGCAGCTGGCGCCCCATATCAACGCGGCGCTGTCGGCGCAGATTGCCGATCAGACGCAGCACCGGCATTAATCTGTTGAACGGCGGCACGCCTTTCTGGACCAACCAGTTCGGCATCCAGGGCCAGATCGGCTACGACACCGCCATTCTCACGGCGGCCTTCACGGCGGTGAATCCAGAGCTTCGGCATGCAGACGCCGTGGAGCGCCAATCCGTTCTACACCGACGGCCAGATCCAGGCCTTCAACCGCGCCGGCGAGAATACTTTCATGGTGGGAGCCTCCTACGGTCTCAGGCCGATCGGCCTGCCGGGCGTGGCGGCCTCGGTCTTCTATTACAACGGCCAGACCACTGCGCCGGCCGCCGGCGGGCCGCTCAGCGAATACGAATGGGACTTCAATCTGGAATGGCGGCCGGAGTGGAAGCCGCTCCCGGGCCTGTGGTTCCGCGCGCGCTATGGCTTCTCGGCCACCGACCAGGGTGGCGTGCACACCACGGTCGACGAGGTGCGCCTGATTCTGAACTACACGGTCAAGCTTTACTGAGCGCGCCCGCTTCCAGCCATTGCATCGCAGCGGCGCGCTCGGCCGCGCCGAACACGCGAATGTCGGGATGCGCGAAATGCTCGGCGATGCGCGGTATGATGCGCAGGAACGAATTGTCGGTGACGGCGGCGACGCGGCGGATCCGGCGGTGATGGTCGCGCACGAACCTGAAATGGCCGATCAACGCCTCGAAATCACTCCACCCGGGGAAGGTCGGCGCGTCGACCATCAGCCCATTCAGGACGCCGTTTTGCTCGAGCCAGGGATCGACCTCGGCGGCCAACCGGCTAAAGTCCGTGGCTTCGAGCCGGTCCTGCGGATGGACGACGAGTATGCCCTTGTCGCGCAGCAATTCGAACGTGAGCATGTCTGGCTCCTTCAGCCGTGTCCCAGCAGGATGATCCCGACGATCTGGACGGCCAGCACCTTGACGATCGTCGCCGAGGGAAAAATCATGGCGTAGGCGACGTCGGTCCGCTCGGTCGGCGCCATGCGCGAGGCATAGACCAGGATCGCGGGATTGCCGGTCGCCCCCGACGCAACGCCCAGCAGGTCGTCGAAGGGGATACGCATCACGAAGTGCCCGACCAGCAGCACGATCAGCCACCATCACCAGCACGACGACGGCGCCGATCAGCAGCATGAGCGGGCCGCTCGCCGCCACGGTGGTGACGAAGGCCTGACCGGAATTGATGCCGACGGTGGCCAGGAAGAGCGTCAGTCCGAAATTGCGCAGCACGATGTTGGCTGGCAGCGGCATCACCCAGCTGATCGGCCCGGTGCGGCGCAACCGGCCGACGATCAGGGCGACGATCAGCGGCCCGCTGCCGATACCCAGCGCTACCGTGCCAACGCCCGGGATCGGAATGGGGACGAGCCCGAGCAGCACGCCCAGCACCATGCCGAGGCCGACCGAGACATAGGAGAACTCCGCGGTCGATCGCACCGTGTCGCCGAAGAAGGCGCGCCCCGCCGCGATGTGCTCGACCGGCACCAGCACGCCGACGCGATCGCCGATCTCCAGCATCGCGTCGGACGACGGCACCATGTCGATGTCGTAGCGACGGAGGTGCAGGATGTGCATCGGGAATTCGGACGGCAGTTGGAGGGCCGAGAGACTGACTCCCGTGAGGCCTGCCTTGGAGACGAAATAGCGCTGGTAGGCGAGGTCGCTGCGGTCGCGGCCGATGCGCCCGGGTTCGAGGCGGCCAAGCGCGGTAACTGTCGCGGCGATCGCCGCCTGGCTCTCGGCGGCGATCAGCAGTCCGTCGCCGGCTTTGAGCTGAAGTTCAGGGTCGGGCAGCTGGTTGCGATGAGCCTGCCGCACGCCCGAGACCTGCACGCCTTGCGGCAATCCGGCGATCAGGTCGCCCAGCCGGTTCGCGGCCTCCGGCAGGTGTTCGAGCGTGATCTCGGCCATGTGGAAGCGCGCCGGTGCCGGCGGGAAGACGGGCTTCAAGGTCCGGGTCATGAAGTAGAAGCAGAGGATCGGTCCGATCACGCCGAACGGGTAGGCGACCGAGTAGCCGATCGACGGCGATTTGTTGCCCAGAAGATCGAGCGCGGCCTGCAGGGTCGGCGTGCTGGTCATCGAGCCGGCGAACAGGCCCAGCACCTCGCCGGTGCCGAGCTTGAATGCGCGTCCCAACAGCAGTGCCGTCGCCAGGCTCACCAGGATGGCGAAGACGGCGAGCAGGTTGTAGCGGCGGCCCGGACCCGACAGGCCTTCGAAGAACTGGCGGCCGTAGAGCGTGCCGATGCCGTAGAGGAACATCACCAGCCCGATCAGGCCGATCGGCCCCGTGATCTGCGCCTTAGGCGAAAGTCCGCCGATCGCCAGCCCGACGAACAGCACTGCGCCGATGCCGAGCGAGAAGCCTGCGATGTTGATCTGGCCAACGACGTAGCCCAGTGCCACGGCGAGGAAGAGCGCGAGAATGGGCTGCGCGCCCAGAAAATCGGCCAGGACCGCCATCTCGCCTTGTCTCCCCGCCTGTCGGCGTTCAGCGCGCCCGGCAGCCAGCGCGCCGGAAAATCTCCAGGGCCTTCTGCTTCAGCTCCGGGCCCGCAGTCTGCTTGTCGGCCAGCTGGTAATCCAGTCCCATCGACTTCCATTTGAAGGAGCCCATCTGGTGAAAGGGCAGGACCTCGACCCATTCGACGTTCTTCATAGGGGCTACAAAGCGGGCGACTTTTTCGATGTTCGCCGGGTCGTCGGTCAGGCCCGGCACCAGCACATAGCGCACCCACACCGGTTTGTTCATCGCCTGCAGCCGTTCGGCGAACCGCAGGGTGGGCGCCAGCTCCGTGCCGGTCACGTCCCTGTAGGTGTCGGGGTCGCCGCTCTTGATATCGAGAAGCACGAGATCGACGTTGGCGAGGTAGGCATCGTCGGCCCGCGCTCCGAGGAACCCCGAGGTGTCGAGCGCGGTGTGCAACCCCATCCGCTTGGCGGCGGCAAACATGCCGCGCGTGAAGGCGGGCTGGATCAGCGGCTCGCCGCCGGAAATCGTCAGGCCGCCCTGCATGGCGCTCAGCATCGGCGCGAAGTCGCCGAGCCGCCGTATCGCCTGCGCCAGTTCGACCCTGGTGCCGTCCTTGAGATGCCAGGTATCGGGATTGTGGCAGTAGAGGCAGCGCAGGAGGCAGCCCGACATGAACAGGGTTATGCGGATGCCCGGGCCGTCCACCGTCGAACCGGTTTCGTAGGAATGGACCCAGCCGAAGGCCGCCTCCTTGCCCTCGTACGATTCGGTGTCGGGCGCGTCCGGCGAACGGCGCGGCGCGCAGGTCGTGGCGGCTGCCAACCTCCAGTTCACCTGTCCCGGCCATGTTCGGCGTCGATCAGAACTGGGTGTGCATCGTGCGGCTGATCACGTCGAGTTGTTGCTCGCGCGTCAGGCGGATGAAGTTCACGGCGTAACCGGAAACCCTGATGGTGAGCTGCGGGTATTTGTCCGGATGCTCCATCGCGTCCTTCAGCGTGTCGATCGACAGGACATTGAGGTTCATGTGGAAGCCGCCCTGGCCGAAATAGGCGTCGAACGCCTTGACCGCATTGTCGAGCGCCACCTCGCCGTCGCGCTGGGTGAGGCTGGGCGAGATGCTGACGGTATAGCTGATGCCGTCCTGCGCGTCGGCGTAGGGCAGCCTGGCTACCGAGATGCAGGAGGCCAGCCAGCCATGGGTGTCGCGGCCATGCATCGGATTGGCGCCCGGGGCGAAGGGCTCTCCCTTGAGCCGCCCATCCGGCGTGCTGCCCGTATTCTTGCCGTACACCACATTGGAGGTGATCGTCAGCACCGACTGGGTGTGGGTGGCGCCGCGATAGGTCGGATGCTTGCGCACCTTGGCCATGAAGCGCGTCACCAGCTCGGCGGCCATGTCGTCGACGCGGGAATCGGCGTTGCCGTACTTGGGACAGTCGCCTTCGATCCGGTAGTCGACCGCAAGGCCCTTGTCGTCACGGATGACGTGCACCTTGGCGTATTTCATCGCCGACAGGCTGTCGGCGACCACAGAGAGGCCGGCTATTCCGCAGGCCATGGTGCGCAGGATGTCGCGGTCGTGCAGCGCCATTTCCAGGCGCTCGTAGAAATATTTATCGTGCATGTAGTGAATGCAGTTCAGGGCTTCGACATAGGTGCGGGCCAGCCATTCCATCATGGCATCGAATTTGGCGAAGACCTCGTCGTAGTCGAGGACGTCCGATGTCACGGGAATGGAGGGCGGCGCCACCTGCTGGCCGCTCAGCTCGTCCTTGCCGCCGTTGATGGCGTAAAGCAGGGTCTTGGCGAGATTCACGCGCGCGCCGAAGAACTGCATCTGCTTGCCGAGCCGCATCGACGAGACGCAGCAGGCAATGCCGTAGTCGTCTCCCCAATAGGGGCGCATCAGGTCGTCGTTCTCGTACTGGATCGAGGACGTGTCGCGGCTGACGCGCAGGCAGAAGCGCTTGAACGCGTCCGGCAGATGCTGCGACCAGAGCACGGTGATGTTGGGTTCCGGCGCAGGCCCGAGATTGTACAGAGTGTGCAGCGTGCGATAGCTGGTGCGGGTAACCAGCGGACGGCCGTCGAGATCCATGCCGCCGATGCACTCGGTTGCCCAGTAGGGATCTCCGCTGAACAGCGCGTCGTATTCCGGCGTGCGCAGAAAGCGCACGATCCTGAGCTTCTGGACCAGCTGGTCGATCAGCTCCTGCGCGCCGCTCTCGTCGAGCACGCCGTCGCGCATGTCGCGCTCGATGAAGATGTCGAGGAAGGTCGAGATGCGGCCGATCGACATCGCCGCGCCATTGGCCTCCTTGATCGCGCCGAGATAGGCGAGGTAGGTCCACTGCACCGCCTCGCGCGCGTTGGCGGCCGGCCGGCTGATGTCGCAGTCGTAACGCTTCGCCATCGTGGCGAGATCCTTGAGCGCCCGCATCTGCTCGGCCATTTCCTCGCGCAGGCGGATCACGTCTTCGCTCGCCCACATGTCGTCGAGCTGGGCGCGCTCGGCCTGCTTGACCTCAAGGAGCCGATCGGTGCCGTACAGGGCCACCCTCCGGTAGTCGCCGATGATGCGGCCGCGGCCGTACGCATCGGGCAGGCCGGTGATCACGTGGCTGCGGCGGCAGCGCATGATCTCTGGCGTATAGGCGTCGAACACGCCGTCGTTGTGGCTGCGGCGGTAGTGCGTGAAGATCTCGTGGACGGTCTTGTCGGGTTCGAAGCCTGCCGCCTTGAGCCCGCTTTCGACCATGCGCAGGCCGCCGAACGGGAAGATGGCGCGCTTGAAGGGCTTGTCGGTCTGCAGACCGACGATCAGCTCGTTGGGGCGGTCGATGTAGCCAGGCTCGTGGGCGAGCATTGTCGACGGATGCCTTGCGTCGACGTCGAGCACACCCTTCTTGCGCTCTTCCGCGAAGTAGGGCTGCAGCTTTTCCCATACCGCCCTGGTGCGCGCCGACGACGCGACCAGGAATTTTTCATCGCCGTTGTAAGGAGTGACGTTGCGGACGATGAAGTCACGCACGTCGATGGCAGATTTCCAGCGCCCCGGGGCGAATCCATCCCAGGCGGAGGAGCGCTGCGCTGCCGGCTGTCCCGTTATCTGGTCCATCGTTCCCTCCTGACTGAGTTGCACTCCCGTTGGCGCAGCATTGCGCCGAATTGCTTGGCGCGGTCGAGGCCGGATGCTAGCGTGATTTATGCGGCCGTGCGACGGAGAACCGCGCGGGTTTATCGTCAAAACGTAATACATGCGTGTGACCTTTTCCTGCCGCTACATGGAACTGGATCGGCCCACAAGGGTCCGGTGCCGTACACGATGTCCCCATCCGCTTGGGCCGGGACTGACGCTGCTTCAGGCGGCGAGTGCGAGGAGGTAGGCAATGCCTGACGACGCAACACGGCGAGAGGCCCGCTCTCACGACAAATACGACAGGCTGATCCATACGGCGAAGCAGTTGCCGCCGATCGCGATCGCCGTCGCCCATCCCTGCGATGCGGTTTCGCTCGAAAGCGCCGTCGAGGCCGCGAGACTCGGCATCGTGAAGCCGATCCTCGTTGGCCCGGTCGCGCGTGTCCGCAAGATCGCCGCGGACGCCAAGCTCGACATCTCGTCATTCGAACTGGTCGACAGCGAGCACAGTCAGGACTCGGCGGCGAAGGCGGTGGCGCTGGTCAAGGCTGGCAAGGCAGAGGCCTTGATGAAGGGCAGCCTTCATACCGATGAGCTCATGGCGGCCGTCGTCGCGCGCGACACCGGCATCCGCACGGCCCGCCGGATCAGCCATTGCTTCATCATGGACGTACCGGGCCACGCCGACGCGCTGATCATCACCGACGCCGCGGTCAATATTGCGCCGACCCTGGAAACCAAGGTCGATATCGTGCAGAACGCGATCGACCTCGCCAAGGCACTTGGCGCGCCCGAAGTGCGGGTTGCGATCCTGAGCGCGATGGAGACGGTCAATCCGAAGGTGCCGTCGACGATCGAGGCGGCGGCGCTCTGCAAGATGGCGGATCGCGGCCAGATCACCGGCGCCCTGCTCGACGGCCCACTGGCGCTCGACAATGCAATCAGTCCGGACGCCGCAGCCATCAAGCACATCGTCTCGCCGGTCGCCGGACGCGCCAACGTATTGCTGGTGCCCGACCTCGAGGCCGGCAACATGCTGGCCAAGAGCCTGACGTTCCTGGCCGGCGCCGATGCCGCCGGCATCGTCCTCGGCGCCCGCGTGCCGATCGTGCTGACCAGCCGGGCCGATTTGCTGCTGACGCGGCTGGCCTCGTGCGCGATTGCCGTTGCCGTTGCGGCGGCCCGGCGCGCCAGTGCCGCGAAGATCCTCGGCTGACCCGGGCATGAAGGGCAGTGTCGCCGTCGTCAATGCCGGCTCCTCCAGCATCAAGTTCGCCCTCTACACGGCCGATCCGGACCTGGCACTTCTCTACCGCGGCCAGGTCGAGAAGATCGGTTCGGACTCGCGCCTGAAGGTCGTGAACGATCGCCGCGAGACCGTGTTGGAGCGTGACTGGAAGCGCGGGGAACTCGACCATCGCGCCGCCACCCGGGAGATCCTCCAGGTCGGGCGGCAGTTCGCCGGCGACTCGCCGGTGCAGGCGGTTGGCCACAGGGTCGTCCATGGCGGTCTCGATTATGCCGCCCCGGTCAAAGTCGACGGCCCGGTGCTGGAGGTGCTGGCCAAGCTGATCCCGCTCGCGCCCCTGCACCAGCCACACAATCTCGCGCCGATCCGCGCAATCGCCGAGGCGGCGCCTCATCTGCCCCAGATCGCCTGCTTCGATACCGCCTTCCACCGCAGCCAGCCCCTGCTGGCGCAATCCTTCGCCCTGCCGCGCGATCTCACCGCCGCGGGGGTGCGGCGCTACGGCTTCCACGGCCTGTCCTACGAATACATCGTCCTGCGCCTGCGGGAGACAGAGCCGGCCCTGGTCAAGGGCAGGGTGATCGTGGCCCATCTCGGCAATGGCGCCAGCCTCTGCGCGATGCGCGACGGCCGGTCGGTTGCCAGCACCATGGGTTTCACCGCGGTCGACGGCCTGATGATGGGGACGCGTACCGGCGCGCTCGACCCCGGCGTGCTGCTCTATCTGATGGACGAGCGCGGCATGAACGCCCGGCAGATCGAGGAGCTGATCTACAGCAAGTCGGGACTGCTCGGTGTCTCGGGGATTTCCTCCGATATGCGCACCTTGCGCGGCTCGCCGGCGCCGCACGCACGCGATGCGATCGATCTCTTCGTCTATCGCATCGCGCGCGAGATCGGCTCGCAGGCCGCGGCGTTGCAGGGCGTCGATGGCCTGGTCTTTACCGGAGGCATCGGCGAAAACGATTCGGCGACGCGCCGGGAGGTGGTCGCGCAATGTGGTTGGCTCGGGGTCGAACTCGACCCCGCCCTGAACGAGAAGCCGGGCGGCAGGATAAGTGCTGCGTCCTCGCGCGTCGCCGCGCTCGTCATCCCGACCGACGAAGAACGCATGATCGCCCGCCATACGATGCAAGTGCTTCAGGAGACCCGATGAGTGCCGGTCCGAAATCGATGCCGACCCTGCCCGCCGTCAAGGCGAAGCTGCTGGAAGGCAAGAAGGGCCTGGTCGTCGGCATCGCCAACGACCAGTCGATCGCCTGGGGATGCGCACGCGCCTTCCGCGCCTTCGGCGCCGAGGTTGCGGTGACTTATCTCAACGACAAGGCGAAGCGCTTCGTCGAGCCGCTCGCAAAGGTGCTGGAAGCGCCGATCTTCATGCCGCTCGACGTGCAGAAGCCCGGCGAAATGGAGGCGGTGTTCGATCGCATCGCCAAGGATTGGGGCAAGCTTCGATTTCGTCGTCCATTCGATCGCGTTTTCGCCCAGGGAAGCGCTGCAAGGCAGGGTCGTCGATGTCGGTCGCGAGGGTTTCCTCACCACTATGGACGTCTCCTGCTGGAGCTTCATCCGCATGGCGCATCTGGCCGAGCCGCTGATGCGCCGCGGCGGCTCGCTGTTCACCATGACCTACTACGGCAGCCAGATGGTGGTGAAGAACTACAACATCATGGGCGTCGCCAAGGCCGCACTCGAGAGCGCCGTGCGCTATATCGCAGCCGAACTGGGCCCCAAGGGAATCCGCGTGCATGCGATCTCGCCGGGGCCGCTGGCAACGCGAGCGGCGTCGGGCATCCCCGAATTCGACGCCCTGCTCGACAAGGCGAAGTCCAAGGCACCCGCACGGAGCCTGGTCAGCATCGAGGATGTCGGCGTGACGACCGCCTTCCTGGCGCACGATGCCGCACGACTCATCACCGGCGAAACGCTCTATATCGACGGCGGCTACCACATCATGGACTAGAGGACAGCAGGTTCTGGAGTTTAGGAGAGTGTCATGACCCAGACGGCCTCGATCGATTTCGCAAGCGAATACTGGACCGATGCCTGGCAGCGCTCGGTCCTTGCCCTCGACGTGCTGCGCGAGCGCGGCAACATCTACGTCGAGCACAGCGCGCAGAACGCGCCGCATGTGCTCACGTTCAAGGCAGAGCTTGTGCTCGACGGCCGCCAGCTTGCGCGGCCGGTCAATTACGTGCTGGCGCGAATCGTTCCGGAGAACGCCGGCGGGGTCGATCCGGCGAAGCGGCCCTTCATCGTCGTCGATCCGCGCGCCGGACACGGGCCCGGCATCGGCGGCATGAAGCAGGACAGCGAGATCGGCGTGGCGATGGCGGCGGGCCATCCGTGCTACTTCATCGGCTTCCTGCCCAATCCCGAAACCGGACAGACGATCGAGGATGTCTGCATCGCCGAAGCGGCGTTCATCGAGGAGGTCATCCGGCGCCATCCCGAGGCCGAGGGCAAGCCCGCCATCGTCGCCAACTGCCAGGCCGGCTGGCAGGTGATGATGATGGCCTCGCTGCGGCCGGAGATCATGGGTCCGCTGGTGCTGGCGGGCTCGCCGCTTTCCTACTGGGCGGGCGTGCGCGGCAAGAATCCGATGCGATACCTCGGTGGCTTGCTGGGCGGCACCTGGATGACCGCGCTCGCGGGCGACCTTGGCCACGGCAAGTTCGACGGCGCCAATCTGGTGGCCAATTTCGAAGCCCTCAATCCGGCCAACACCTATTGGGACAAGGCCTACGGCGTCTATTCCAAGATCGATACCGAGGCGCAGCGCTTCCTCGACTTCGAGACCTGGTGGGGCAGCCCGGTGCTGCTCAATGCCGGCGAGATGCAATGGATCGCCGACAACCTGTTCGTCGGCAACAAGCTCACGGCGGGAGGCATCCATACCTCCAACGGCCTGCGCGTCGATCTGCGCAACATCCGTTCTCCGATCGTCGTGTTCTGCTCGTGGGGCGACAACATCACGCCGCCACAGCAGGCGCTGGGCTGGATCACCGATCTCTACGACCACGAGCGCGAGATCGTCGCGAACGGCCAGACCATCGTCTACACGACCCATCAGACGATCGGCCATCTCGGCATCTTCGTGTCGGGCAAGGTGGCGATCAAGGAGCATGCCGAGTTCGCCAACTGCATGGACATGATCGACCTGCTGCCGCCAGGCCTTTACGAGGCGGTCATCACCGAGGTCGACGACAAGACCGAGAATGCCCAGCTGATCCACGGCAAGTACCTGTTCAGCTTGCAGGCGCGCACGCTCGACGACATCCGTGCCTTCGGCGGCAACGACGATGCCGACGATCGGCTGTTCGCCACGGCGGCCCGGCTCTCGGAAATCAATCTCGGCCTGTACCGCACCCTGGTGCAGCCGTGGGTGAAGGCAATGGTCAGCGAGCAATCGGCGCAGACGATGCGCGACCAGCATCCCAATCGCCTGCGGTTCGCCGCCTTCTCCGACCGCAATCCGCTGATGCAGCCGGTGAAGGAAGCCGCCGAGGCGGTACGGGCCGAGCGCCGGCCTGTCGCGGCCGGCAATCCATTTCTGGCAGTCGAGCAGGCGACGTCGAGCTGGATTTCGACCTGGCTCGACACCTATCGCATCGCGCGCGACGGCATGACGGAGGCATTCTTCGTCAATTTCTACGGCTCGCCCGTCCTGCAGGCCCTGATGGGATTGAACACCGAGGCCGGCCGCTCGCACCGGCACATCGAACGCGACCTCGCGCGCGAGGTTGCGGCCTCGCGCGCAAGTGCCGACCTCGCGACGTTGTTCGAGGCAGGAAGCATCGCCGATGCTGCCATCCGCTCCCTGGTCTACGTGCGGGCGCACGCCGGGCAGGTCGACGAGCGTGGTTTTGCGATGTTGATGACCCTGCGGGCGCTCAAGCGGCCGGACGAACGGTTGTGCCTCGCCGACGTCAAGGAACTCTTCCGTACGCAGTTCCTCCTGGTGCGGCTCGACGAGGAGCGTGCTCTCGTTGCACTTCCCCGGTTGCTGCCCGACGACATGCAGGAACGGCGCGCCACGCTCGAGATCCTGCACAACGTCCTGGCGGCGAAGGGAGCCTTGAGCGAGGAGGAGGGGCGTCGCTTCGCTCGCATCGAGGCCTGTTTCACCGGGGTCGAGCCCGGGTCCGCGCCGCGGGCGGCTACCGACGCGTAGCGAATGCGCAAGCTCCTGCTCGGTTTGATCGAATTCAGGGAAAACAACCTGCCGCTCTACGCCGAGCGCTTTCGCGAGCTGAGCGCGGGTCAGGATCCCGACACCCTGTTCATCACCTGCGCCGACAGCCGGGTGGCGCCCAACCTGCTGGCGTCGACCGAGCCGGGCGAGCTCTTCACCATGCGCAACGTCGGCAACCTGATGCCGCCGGCGCATGCAGACGGCATCTCCTCGGGGGACCTCTCCGAGGCAAGCGCCGTCGAGTATGCCGTTTCGGTACTCAAGGTGAGGAACATCATCGTCTGCGGCCACTCCAACTGCGGCGCCATGCGCGCCGTGATCACAGGCGGTCACCTCGACGACGCGCCCAACCTCGAACGCTGGCTCGACCACGCAAGGCCGGCGTGGCAGCGACTGCCGAAGGTGGACGTTTCCGCCCTGGAACCGCATGACCGGCTGTCGCAGGAAAACGTCCTGCTGCAGCTCGAGCATCTGCAGACCTATCCTGTCGTCCGCCGGGCGTTGGCCGGCGGCGCACTCGCCTTGGGCGGATGGTGGTTCGACATTTCGACCGGCGAGGTTCATGTGCACGACAGGAACAGCGGCCGGTTCATGCCGGTCGACCGCACCTCGCTGGACCGATTGGCAAAAGCCTAGCGAGGACCGTTTTTCGGCTCTATGCCGATTTGTTCGAGTTGGTTTCCCGCGTGGTCGACCCGAGGCCCTGCAGATCGGACACTCGGCTCAGCGCGCGATCGTCGGACAGCGGATGCACGCGGTCGATCGCCTGGTCGAGCAGGTCGAGTTCGAGGTGTAGCACCGGCGCGCGGCGATCGGGCAGGACCGCGATCAGGTTCTCCAGCATGGCGCGCATCCGGCGCGCCACCTGAAAGTTCTCCGCACCGTAGAAGCGGATCTCGCGACACGACAGTTCGACGAAGTCGCTCCAGTCCGGCGTCTTGATGACGACGCATCCGCCGCCCTCCGCAACGAGCAGATCGTCGTGCAGGTGCCGTCGTCCGACGACGCGCAGCAGACGATGCAGCTGGTCGAGCGCCAGCACCGCCGTCGTCGGGTCATTGATCGCCTTGCTGAGCGCCTTGAGGGCGATGTCGACGATGACGCGGAACGCGAAGGTCGGATCCTGTTCGATGGTGCGCTCGCGCCCCATGGCGATCGCCTGGCGCAGCAAGCGCTCGTTGGCGTGCCTGGCGTTGCCGTAAAGCCGGTAAAGTACCTCGCCGGTGGCCACGAAATCGCCGATGCGAATCGCCATCTCGATCGCGCCGCCGGTCCGCGCGACCTCCCATTTCATCGTCTCGAAGTCGCAGGCCAGCACGATGGCGGAGCTGCGCCGGTGAAGGATTTCGACGGCGGGTTCGTCGAGAGCCGGAGGTACGACCATGGCGCGATTCGCTTCGACCTTCAGGGGGTAGATTTCGTTGATCGCCTCGAGCCCACTTTCGCCCAGCAGCCAGACGATGGCCACCGGCCGCAGCAGTCGCGCCGCGTAGTCGATCAGGTAGAGGAAGGCGGCAACCGACACGATCGTCAGAATCAGCGCGACGGTGAAGATGAGATAGGGCACGTCGCGCTGGGTGCGCGCCAACACGCCGAGATTGAACGTAAAGGTCAGGACGAACAGGGCGATGACGGTACGTATCGTATTGTCGCGCAGCAGCGTGGTCACGATGATGCGCGGCGTCAGCTGCGCACTGGCGATCTGGAGCGCCACCAGCATCGAGCTTGACGTGAAGACAATGAAGGAAAGCATCGCCGCCACGAAGACCTGGAGCATCTGCTGGGCGACGCCGACCTCGATCGTCCACGACCAGTTCCAGTCCAGCCAGTCGTCGAGCCAGCTCAGCAGCCGGATCAGGACGAACGAAGTCGCATAGGCAAGCAGCGGTGTCACCCACACGGCGCCGCGGAGGTAGCTCCTGATCACGTACTTTGTACGCCACTCCATCCATTCCCTCCGGCCTCGCCGGCAAGTCTAGAGCATCTAGCGGGGAATCGACATCGAAAGGGGAATTCCCGCAAATCCCGATGACGATTGATATCGCGTCGACGGCGAGGATGGCCCTATGATGAACGATAAGAAAAGTCGGTATGGGAGGCGGCCGATGCGGTTGGGTCCGCTGCTACAATGCGCGACGCTAGTCCATGTATAGCTACATCGCCCGCAGGTTGGCGTTTGGCGCGCTGACGGTGGTTGGCGTGTCGATCATGGTGTTCGTGATCATGCGCATCCTGCCGGGCGATCCGCTGGTTGCGCTTTTCGGCCCGGAGGGCTTCACCAAGCTCACCGACGCGCAGCGGGACAGCTATATGCGCGAGCTCGGCCTCAGCGATCCGATCTGGGTGCAGTATCTCGCCTGGGTGAAGGACATCGTGCGCGGCAACTTCGGCCACTCGTTCTTCCGCTCCGAAGACGTCGCCGACATGATCCTGCGGCGCGGCCCGCTCACTGCCGAGATTGCCCTGCTCTCGGTCGTGCTGTCATGGGTGGTCGGCATTCCCGTGGCCATCGTCAGCGCGCTGCGGCCCAACACCGTGGCCGACAGCGTCGCGCGCTTTCTCTCGATCCTGTTCCTCGCCGTGCCGGGCTTCTGGATCGGCATGCTGATCGTGCTGGGGCTGCTGTTCTGGTTCGGTTACCGCGCGCCGCTGACCGGCGCGTCTCTGTTTGCCGACCCCAAGTCCAACTTCGAGCTCATCATCGGGCCGGCCGTCGTGCTCGGCCTAGGCCAGGCCGCCTACATCGCGCGCATGGGGCGCTCGAGCCTGCTCGAAGTGATCCGCGAGGACTACGTGCGCACCGCGCGCGCCAAGGGGGTGAACAACCGGCTGGTGATCGTCCTGCATGCGCTGCCCAACGCTCTCCTGCCGGTGATCACCCTGTCGGGTGTGTTGCTCGGCCTCGTGCTGGCCGGCTCCGTGCCGGTCGAGCGCGCCTTCGCGACGCCAGGGCTGGGCTTCGCCATGTACATCGCCGTCAGCGAACGCGACGTCTTCGTCATGCAGAACCTGGTGTTCCTCTACGCCGCGGTGTTCGTGCTGCTCAACATCATGGTCGATGTCACGATCGCGCTTCTCGACCCAAGGATTCGCCTGCGATGACCGCCACCGTCTCCTCGGCCCCGCTGCCCGCTGCGCCATCACGCGGGCGCTCCGTGCTGCGCGGCGTTGCGATGTTTTTCCGCCGCGCGCCGCTCTCGGGATTCTGGGCCGTGGTGGCGGCGCTGATCATCGGCATGGCGGTGGCGGCGCCTGCCGTCGCGCCGTACGCGCCGCTGAAATCCGATTTCCGCTCCATGCAGAAGCCGCCGAGCGAGAAGCACTGGTTCGGAACCGACCAGATCGGCCGCGATACGCTGTCCCGCGTGATCTACGGCAGTCGCACATCGCTGACGGTGGCGCTGGGCGCGGTGGTGTTCGGCACGACGGTGGGTGCGCTGTGGGGGCTGGCCTGTGGCTACTTCGGCGGTCGCTTCGATATGGTAAGCCAGCGGCTGATCGAGTTTCTGCAGTCCTTCCCCGATCTCATTCTGGCAATGGCCATCGCCATGGCGCTGGGCGGCGGCATGGGCACCGTGATCGTGGCCATCGCCATCACGCGCATTCCCTTCGGCGGCCGGGTGATCCGCTCGGTCGTGCTGTCGCTGAAGGAGTTGCAGTACGTCGAGGCGGCGCGCGGCATCGGCGCTTCCCATCGGCGCCTGATGTTCCGCCATATCCTGCCGCAGTGCATCGCGCCCTACCTGATTCTCGCCACGACGCATCTCGGCGTCGCCATCGTCATCGAGGCTTCGCTCGGGTTCCTGGGCGTCGGCATCCCGCCGCCCGAGCCGACCTGGGGCAACATGCTGTCCGACGCGCTGAACGCCGGTCTGGTGCCCCCGTGGTGGCTGGTGTTCTTCCCCGGTGCCGCGATCACCCTCACCGTGCTCGCCTTCAACCTGCTGGGCGATGGCATCCGCGACATGCTCGATCCCCGGCTCCGGGGCTCGGTCTAGACCGCATGCCTGCCGCTTACGAGACACATCGCCGCCAGCTCGAGCTCATCCTGCGTGCCTGGGGCATGGCCGATCCGACGGCAAGCGAGACCGCCGAGATCATGAGCTGGGCCGACCTGCACGGCATCGACACGCACGGCATTTCGATGGTGCCGGTCTACGACGCCCGCCGCCGCGCCGGAAAGATCGACATGCGCGCCGCGCCGGCGATTGCACGCGAGACTCCGATCTCCGCCGTCGTCGATGGCGGCGGCGGCCTCGGCCATCCGAACGCGCGCCTTGCGATGGCGCTGGCGGTGCGCAAGGCGAGCGCTGGCGGCATCGGCGTTGTCGTGGTCCGCAACTCGGCGCATTTCGGAGCCTGCGGCTTCTATGCCCTGATGGCTGCCGACGCCGGGCTGATCGGCATGGTCACCACCTCGGCCAGCGGCATCCAGGTCGCGCCCACATTCGGCGCCCAGGCACGACTTGGCACCGACCCGATCGCCTTCGCCGCTCCAGGGCGGCCGGGCGAGCCGTTCCTGCTCGACATGGCCACGACCACCGTGGCGGCCGGCAAGATCCGCAACAAGGCCAACGAGAATCTGGCCACGCCGCCGGGCTGGCTGGTCACCGCCGAAGGTCTGCCCAGTACCGATCCCCGCGAAGTCAGCAAGGGTGGCTTCATGACGCCGCTGGGCGGTACGCCCGATGGCAGCAGTCACAAGGGCTACGGTTTGGGCGCGATGGTCAACATCCTGTCCTCGGCGCTTCCGGGCGCCACCATGATCACCGACCCGCTGCACACAAGAAGTCGGGCACGATGGACATCGGCCATTTCTTTCTCGCGCTGGATCCCGGCCTGTTCCGCGACACCGCCGACTTTCGTGCCGACGTCATCGCGTTCTGCGATGCACTGCGCGCGACCAAGCCGGCGAACCCGGCGCAGCCCGTGCTGGTGGCCGGCGATCCGGAGCGGCGCATTGCAGCCCGACGCCGGCAGGAGGGCATTCCGGTCGGCGCCAATCTGCTGGCGCAAGTGCGCGACGTCGCGCGCGCCTCGGGCGCCGACTGGATCATGGAAGGCTGAAAGCTAGGCAGCCGGCCGCAGCGGAAACTTCACCCCGGCGTCGTGCAGGTGGCACGACGCAAGATGGCCTGGCACGACTTCGCGCAGTTCGGGCACGTCGACCTTGCAGCGCGGCATGGCGTAGGGGCAACGCGCGTGGAAATGGCAGCCGGCCGGCGGATTGATCGGGCTCGGCACGTCGCCCTTCAGGATGATCCGCGTGCGCGCCCGCGCGCTGGCGCGCGGGATCGGCACCGCCGAGAGCAGCGCTTCGGTGTAGGGGTGCAGCGGCATCTCGAACAGGCTCGTCTTGTCGGTCATCTCGACGATGCGGCCGAGATACATCACCGCGACGCGATGGCTGATGTGCTCGACCACGGCGAGGTCGTGGGCGACGAACAGGTAGGAGAGCTGGAACTCGTCCTGCAGATCCATCAGCAGGTTGATGATCTGCGCCTGGATCGAGACGTCGAGCGCCGACACCGGCTCGTCGCCGACGATCAGTTCGGGATTGAGCGCGAGTGCGCGGGCGATGCCGATGCGCTGGCGCTGGCCGCCGGAGAATTCGTGCGGATAGGCATCGATCGCCTCGGGACGCAGTCCGACCCTCTCGAACAGGGCGGCCGTACGTTCGCGCCGTTCCGGTGCAGCGCCGATCTGATGGACGATCAGCGGCTCACCGACGATCTCGCCCGCCGTCATGCGCGGATTGAGCGAGGCATAGGGATCCTGGTAGATCATCTGCATGCGCCGCCGGTAGGGCAGCATGGCGCCGGGGTCGAGCCCGGTGATGTCCTGGCCGTCGACCCGGATCGTGCCGTCGGTCGGCTCGACGAGCTTGAGCAGCGTACGGCCCACCGTCGACTTGCCGCAGCCGCTTTCACCGACTAGTCCCAGCGTCTCGCCGCGGCCGATGCTGAACGACACGCCGTCGACGGCGTAGACCTGGCCGGAGACGCGCGAAAACAGGCCCTGATGGATCGGGAAGTGCTTTTTGAGGCCAGTTACTTCGAGCAGAGGGACTTCGGGCAGTGGGCTCACGCAGCACCCCCCAGCAGCCGATCGGCATGCCAGCAGGCGACCCAATGCCCCGGTCGATACTCCTGCAGCGACGGCCGCGTCTGGCGGCACTGGTCGCTGGCGAAGCTGCAGCGCGGCGCAAAGCTGCAGCCTGAGGGCAGGTCGAACAGCGAGGGCACCATGCCCTTGATCTCGGCCAGGCGGGAGCGCCGCACATCGCCGCGCGCGGCGGTGTCGAGGTGGGGGATCGAGCCCAGCAGGCCCCTGGTGTAGGGATGGCCCGGATTGTCGAAAAGCTCGGCGGAGGTCGCCTCCTCGACCTTGCGGCCGGCATACATGACCACGACGCGGTCGGCGTTTTCGGCGACGACGCCCATGTCGTGGGTGATCAGCACGATGGCCGTCCCGAAGGTCTCCTGCAGCTCGCGCAACAGGTCGAGGATCTGCGCCTGGATGGTGACGTCGAGCGCCGTGGTCGGTTCATCGGCGATCAGGACCTTAGGATTGCATGACAGGGCCATGGCGATCATGACGCGCTGGCGCATGCCTCCCGAGAGCTGGTGCGGATAGGCGCTGGCCCGCCGCTCGGGTTCGGGAATATAGACGCGGTGCAGCATCTCGACGGCACGGTCCCAGGCGCTGCGGCGCGACAGGCCCTGGTGAAGTGCCACCGCCTCGGCGATCTGGCGGCCGACCGTGTAGAGCGGGTTGAGCGACGTCATCGGCTCCTGGAAGACCATGGAGATCTCGTTGCCCCGGATCCGTTCCATCTCGGGCTCGGAGAGCTCGAGCAGGTTGCGGCCCTCGAATTCGATGGTGCCGCCGACGATGCGGCCCGGCGGGTTGGCGACGAGGCGCAGGACGGAGAGCGCCGACACGCTCTTGCCGCAACCCAATTCGCCCACCACGCCCAGCGTCTCGCCGCTCTTCAGGGCATAGCTCACGCCGTCGACGGCGCGCACGGTGCCGACCGCCGTGAAGAAATGCGTTTGCAGATTCTCGACGCGCAGCACCGGATGCGCCGGCGCCACGGCGGGTTCGCGCGCGGCGCCAAGCGCCGGCTGGCGAGGATTCACGCGAGACTCCCTGAAAGCGATCATGTTAGTTTTGGCCCACAAAAGATGGGCATGCCATCTGAGCACAGAGTGCTCGGTCTACAAAAGGCCAAATGGGAGGAAACAAGATGCGCGATCCAAAACGCGGGCGTTCGGGCGTAAATCGTCGAGGCTTCGTTCAGGGCGCCGCAGCTGCCGGCGCCACCGTATTCGGAATGCCGTGGCAGGCACTTGCCCAGGGCGTGCCCAACGAGTTCGACGGTTCGAAATTCCAGCTCAAGGCGCCGGAGCCCAATGCGAAACCGGGGGGCGTGCTGAAATATGCCATCACCTCGCGGCCGCCGCATTTCGACTTCCACCAGTCGGGTACGATCAACAGCCTGGGCAGCCAGGGTTGCATGTTCGACAATCTGATTCGACGCGACCCGCGCGACAGCGGCAAGACCATCATCCCCGACCTGGCGCACAGCTGGGAAATTGCCAAGGACGGCAAGACCTACACGTTCCATCTGCGCGAGGGTGTCCAGTTCCACGACGGTGCGGACTTCACCTCGGAGGACGTGAAGGCGACCTACGACCGCATCGCCAAGCCGCCGTCCGGCGTCATGATTCCGCGCAGCACGCTGTTCGCCACGGTGAGCGAGATCGTGGCACCCGACAAGAAGACCGTGGTGTTCAAGCTCTCGGAGCCCCGGCCCGCCAGCTTCATGATGGCGGCCTTCGCCAGCGGCTGGAACGGAATCGTGCGCAAGAAGACCCTCGAGGACAATCAGTACAATCTCCGGCGCGTCGTCGACATTCCCGGCACCGGCCCGTTCAAGAGCAAACGCCGGGTCGAGAACGAAGTCTGGGTGATGGAGAAGAATGCCAACTACTGGAACAAGGGCCTGCCGTATCTCGACGGCATCGAGTTCTATCACGCCCTGCCGTTCTCGCCCGAATTGGGCTCGGCGATCCTGTCCAATCGCGTCGACTATGCCCGCATCTGCGATCCGGTGACGGCGCGCAAGGCCAAGGCGACCGCCGGCATGTCGGTGGCGCAATTCTACCAGAGCGTCATCCAGGGCACCTGGATGAACAACAAGAAGAAGCCGCTCGACGATCCGCGGGTCCGTCGCGCCATCCACCTGTCGGTCGATCGGCCGGTGCTGATCGACGTGGTCAAGGATGTGTCGCCGATGATGATGGGCGGGTTCATCTACCCGTTCTCGGAATTCGCCACGCCGATCGACCAGCTCAAGAAGCGCGTCGGGTACCAGGAAGACACGACCGCCGCAGTCAAGGAAGCCAAGGCGCTGATGGCGGCTGCAGGTTATCCCAACGGCTTCAAGCAGCCGCTCGACTTCATGATCCGCGAGGTCGCGAGCTTCAAGCTATGGGCGCAGGCCATCCAGTCGATGCTGCAGCAGTCGATCGGCGTCGAGACCAAGCTGCGCACGGTCGTCGAGTCGGTGTGGTTCGACGACATCAAGTCGGGCAACTACGATTTCGCGATCGGCGCCGTCGTCTCGACCCTGCTCGATCCGTCCGACTACTTCAATGCCTGGTACAAGAAGGACGGGCCGCAGAACTACGGCTTCTGGGACAACAAGACCGTCAACGAGGTCCTGCCGCAGATCGACAGCGAGGTCGACGTCAACAAGCGCCTCGACCTGATCCGCAAGGCCGAGGACGCAATGGAGCAGGATCCGCCGGTCCTGCCGGTCGCCTGGGAGAACATCCTCGACATCTATTACAACTACGTAAAGGGCCACAATCCGAAGGAGTACTTCGGCATCTACGATTGCGTGCGCTTCGACACCTTCTGGCTCGACAAGTAGCGGACGCGCTATGACCAACTCCGGCGGCAGGGGTTTGCTGGCGGTGATGATCGGCGTCGATCCTGCGCACGAGGACGAGCTCAATCGCTGGTACGACGAAGAGCATGTTCCGGAACGGGTGACCTGTCCGGGATTCCTGAACGCCCGCCGCTTCACGGCTGTGCAAGGCGAGCCCCGGTATCTGGCACTCTACGACCTCGAGTCGCCTGGCGTGCTGGAGGGCGCGGCCTACAGGCGGATTGCCGCGCGTACACCATGGACCGAGCGGCTGTCCGTCCATTTCAAGCCTATCGTGCGCAACGTCTATGTCGAAAGCCGGCGTCCGGTCACGAAGGGAGTCCAGCTGACCGGCAAGGGATTGCTGCTGGTGGCGATCGACATCGATCCTCGCCACGAGGCCGAACTCGATCGCTGGTACGACGAAGAGCATATCGCCGAGCGCATGGCGATTCCGGGCTTCCTCCGGGCGCGGCGGTTCGTGGCGCTGGAGGGTGGGCCGAAGTACCTTGCCCTGTACGATCTCGAATCGCCCGAAGTCCTGGAGACCGCAGCCTATCGGCGGGCGACCGGCCCCGACGCCACCGGGATGACACGACGCATGCAGACGCTGTTCGATCCCATCGTCCGCAATGTCTATGTCGAGATTCGCCATCACGAGGCAGCGAGATAGCCGTGCGTCTCAATCGGCGCGTCTCAGTCGGCATCTCTGGCGATCGCGCGCGCGAGTGCGGCGAGGCGCCTGACGAAGCGGGCAACGACTTCCTGCTCGCTCATGGCAGTGCGCGGAAAACGCATTGAGAGGCTGCCCAGCACCCGGCCGGTCCCGAGGATCGGCACGCCAAACCCGTGGATGCGCCTTGGCCGCGCCGGCCGGGTGAAGGCAAAACCGTCGTGACGGACCTGCTCGAGGGTCGCGGCCAGGGCAGGGCTTTGCGGGACGCCGACACCGAGCAATGCGGCACGTCGTTCACTCTCGGAGCAGAAGGCAAGCCAGGTCCGGCCAAGCGCCCCTATCAGCAGTGGGCTTGGCAGGTTCAAGGCTGCCGCCTCGAACGCCATCGGGCTTTCCGGAGCGGTCGAATGGCGGATCTTCATGGCGCCGCCGGCCGGCGTGGCGAGGTAAAGTGGCCAACCGTGTTCGCGCGTGAAGCGGCTCATGTGGGGAGCGGCGGCATCGATCAGCCGGTCGATATAACGCACGCCGCCGGCCAGGTTCAGCACATGGTCGGTGAGCCGGTATCCGATCTCGCGCGATACCCGGGCGGCGTAGCCGAGCGCAATCAGTGTCTTCAGGAGGCGCACCAGCGTCGGCCGCGGCAGCCCGGATTCGGCCGCCAGCACCGTGAGCGTCGTAGAGTGTCGGCGGTTGAGCACCTCGAGCACGAGAAAGGCACGCCGCACCAACTCGATCACGTCGTTCTTCGCCTGCATGGCCATGCCGGACGCTAGTCCGCCCAGTGGACTTTGTCGACTTTGGCCGGGCGCAGTTCCGGCGGGCGCGTATTGTGGCGGCAACGGAGGAAACAAACATGACCTATCAGTCGATCGAAGTGCGCAAGCTGACGCCCACCATCGGTGCGGAAATTTTCGGCGTCGATCTCGGCAAGCCGCTCGGCAACCAGCAGTTCCAGGAAGTGCACGACGCGCTGATGGACAATCTGGTGATCTTCTTCCGCGACCAGAAGATGTCGATCGACCAGCACAAGGATTTTGGCCGCCGCTTCGGGCCGCTGCACGTTCATCCCAACGCGCCGATCACTTTCCCCGAGCATCCCGAGATCCTGGTGATCAAGGCCGACGAGAAGTCCAAGCGCGTCGCGGGCGAGGAATGGCACACCGACGTATCGTGCGACGTCGAGCCGCCGATGGGCTCGATCCTGTATCTCACCGAGGTTCCGCCCGATGGCGGCGGCGCCACGCTGTTCGCCAACACCTACCGGGCCTACGAGACGCTGTCCGAGCCGATCAAGGCGATGCTGCAGGGGCTGACGGCGACGCACGACAGTTCCAAGGCGCACTACTACCGCACGAAGGCCACCGACCGCGACGAGATGAAGTTTCCCAATGCCGAGCATCCGATCGTGCGCACCCATCCGGTGACCGGCAAGCAGGGGCTCTACGTCAACCGGGGTTTCACCCTCCGCATCCCGCAGCTGCGCAAGAACGAGAGCGACGCGCTTCTCGAGATGCTCTACCGGCATATCGAGACGCCGGAGTTCCAGTGCCGCTTCCAGTGGCAGCCCAACTCGGTCGCCTTCTGGGACAATCGCTGTGCCCAGCACCATGCGATGTTCGACTACTTCCCACACCGCCGCTACGGCCACAGGGTCACGGTGTGCGGCGACAAGCCGTTCTATCGCGCCGCGTGAGCCGGTGATTTCGCGACGATACCTGCTGGGCGGTGCGCTTGCGGCGCCGCTTTGGGTAGCGGGCGCGGCGGCTGTTGCCGACACTTATCCCAACAAGCCGATCCGGGTGATATTGCCCGGCCCGGCCGGTGGCCTGATCGATCTGGGCGGCCGCGCCGTGAGCGACGCCCTGCAGAAGGATCTCGGCCAGCCGTGGCTGATCGATCCGCGGCCCGGCGCCAATGGCATCATGGCGGGCCAGATGTTTCTCGGCACGCCGGCCGACGGCTACACGCTGTTTCTGTCGGTGTCCGGCTTCCTGGCGTTCCCGTTCCTCATGAAGGTGCCGTTCGACGTGGTGGCCGACTTCGAGCCGGTCGCCATGGTCGGCATCAGCACCGCGCTGCTTTGCGTGCCGCCGTCGTCGCCGGCGAACAACGTTGCCGAGTTCGTGGCCCATGCGAAGGCCAACCCCGGCAAGCTCAACTATCTGAATTCCGGCAACGGCACGACCACCCACCTGGTGCCCGAACTCCTGAAGATCAAATTCGGCCTCGATATCACCTCGATCAATTACAAAGGCCTCCCTCCCGGCGTGCAGGATCTGCTGGCGGCTCGTCTCGATCTTGCGCTGGTGAGCACGGGCCTCGCGATGCAGCACGTCAAGGCGGGTCGCCTGAAGGCGATCGCGCTGGCTGGACCCAGGTGTCTCGCCGAGCTTCCCGACGTCGCGACCATGGCCGAGCAGAATGTGGCCGACGCCGAAATCCGTTCATTCTTGCCGCTCTATGGTCAGAAGGGCCTGCCGCGGCCGATCGTCGACCGGCTCAACAAGGCAATGGCCGGTGCCCTTGCCGATGCGGAGACGATCAAACGCCTGGAGATGTCGTATATCCAGCCCTTGCCCATGACATCGGACGAACTTGGTACGGCGTTGCAACACGAGCATGGCCGCCTCGGCAAATTGATCCAGGAACTCGGGATCAAAGCGGACGGCGGCTAGCGTCTTTCCGATCGGTGTGGAATCAACTCTCTTCCCTCCCCCGAAGACGGGGGGAGGGAAGAAGGGATGATTCCAGTCGGAAAGACTCTACAGGCGATTCGATGCCGCCCGGCCGGGCGTGCCTTACTCCGCCGCCTGGGGCAGATCGAGCACCGCCAGCACCTTAGGCGGCGACATCGGCAGGCTGTAGAAGCGCCGGCCGAGTGCCGCGTGGACCGCGTTCGAGACGGCAGCGAGCGGCGGCACCAGCGGCACTTCGCCGACACCGCGCACGCCCTGCGGATGCTTGGGGTTCGGCACCTCGATGATCACCGAATCGAGCATCGGCAGGTCGGAACTGACCGGCATGCGGTAGTCGAGGAAGCTCGGGTTATCGAGCTTGCCGTTCTTGTCGAAGATATACTCCTCGCTCAACGCCCAGCCGATACCCTGAGCGGCGCCGCCCTGCATCTGGCCTTCGACATAGCTCGGATGAATGGCGCGACCGACGTCCTGGAACGAGGTGTAGCGCAGCACCCGCACGACACCGAGACCGAGATCGACCTCGACATCGCAAAGGTGCGTGGCGAAGCCGCCCTCGGCGCCCGTGGTGTTGAGCTGCTTGCCGGCGCCGATCGGTCCGCCGGTCGCGGTGGCTTGCGCCGCGATCTGGCCGAGCGACAACGGCTCGAACTTGCCGGCGTTGTCGCCTGCGGGGCGGGCCTCGCCGTTCTCCCAGACGACCGCGTCGGGATCGATCTTCCAGATCTTGGCGGCGCGTTCGCGCAGGATCGAGATGACGTTCTCCGTCGACTGGGTCACCACCATCGCCGAAGCGTAGGTGACCCTGCTGCCGCCGGTCAGGTTGCTGAAGCCGATGACGCTAGTGTCGCCGATCAGCACCGAGACTTTCTTGTAGTCGATGCCCAGGACCTCGGCCGTGATGTTGGCCGTCGAGGCGCGGGAACCGCCGATGTCGGGATGGCCGGTGATCACCACCACCGTGCCGTCCTCGTTGATGTTGACCTGCGCGCTCAACTCGCCGCCGGCATTGAACCAGAAGCCCGAAGCCACGCCGCGACCGTAGACCTTGCCGTTGGCGGCCTTGGGCAGCGGCGTCTTGTAGTGCGCATGCGTGCTTGCCTGTTCGATGGTCTCGACGAAGCCGATGCGCGGGAACACCGGGCCGTGTGCGGCCTTGGTACCCATTCTGGCGGCGTTCTTGAGCCGCAGCTGCAGCGGATCCATCTTCAGCGCTTCGGCTATCTCGTCCAGCACGCATTCGACGCCATAGGCGCCGATCGGTGCGCCGGGCGCCCGATAGGCCGCGACCTTGGAGCGGTTGGAGACCACGTCGACGCCGTCGGAGTGAACGTTCGCGATATTGTAGGGCGCGAAAGCGCAGCCGGCGGCGCCGCGGATCGGCGAACCCGGGAAGGCGCCGGCCTGCAGGCAGAAGGTGCCGCGGGCGGCGACCAGGGTGCCGTCCTTGGTCGCGCCGATCTTGATCTTGCTATAGGAGCCCGAGGTCGGGCCCGAGGCATGGAATACCTCGGTGCGGGTCATGATCATCTTGACCGGGCGGCCGGTCTTCTTCGCCAGCACGAGCGCCAGCGGCTCGAGGTAGATGATGGTCTTGCCGCCGAAGCCGCCGCCGATCTCGGCGGGAATGGCGCGGATGTCGTTCTGCGGGATGCCCGTCAGGTAGGCGCACATCGCCCGGACCATGAACTGGCCCTGGCTCGAGCTCCAGATCGTGGCCTTGCCGTCGGAGACGCTGACCAGGCAGGCATGCGGCTCGATATAGCCCTGGTGCACCGGCTGGGTGCGGAAGCTGCGCTCGATGACGACGTCGGCTTTGGCGAAGCCCGCGTCGACGTCGCCCAGCTTGTGCTCGAGCGTGCCGGCGATGTTGGAGGGCTTGCCGTTGAACTTGATGAAATCGTGCAGGACCGGCGCGCCGGGTTTCATCGCCTCTTCGACGTCGACCACGAACGGAAGCACTTCGTACTCGACCTCGATCAGCTTGCACGCCTCGGCCGCGATCTTCTCGGTGGTCGCGGCGACGGCGGCGACCGGATGGCCGGCGAATAGTGCCTTCTCGCGCGCCATGACGTTGCGGGCCATCCAGCGCATGTCCTGGATACCCAGCATCACCGACTTGTCGAGCGGGAAGTCGACGATGTCCTTGGCGGTGATGACCGCCTTCACGCCGGGATAGGCTTCCGCCTTCTTGGTGTTGATCGACTTGATCTTCGCATGCGGATGCGGGCTGCGCAGGACCTTGCCCCAGATCATGCCGGGCATGGTGGTGTCGGCGGCATAGGCCGCGCGGCCCGTTACCTTGTCGGCGCCATCCGGCCGGATGGTGCGCTGGCCGATCCACTTGTTGTCGTTCGCGCCGGTGCTGTCCTTGGTGCTCATCGTGCGACTCCCCTCATGTCGGCTGCGGTGTCCATGACCGCGCGGATGATCTTGTCGTAGCCCGTGCAGCGGCACAGGTTGCCGGCCAGCCAGAAGCGGACTTCGTGCTCGCTCGGGTCAGGATTGCGCTCGAGCAGCGACTTGGCCGCCATCAGCACGCCCGGCGTGCAGATGCCGCACTGGAGAGCCGCCTGTTCGAGGAACTTCTGCTGCAGCGGATGCAGCTTCTCGCCGTCGGCCATGCCCTCGATGGTGGCGATCTTCTGGCCCTCGGCCTCGGCCGCCAGCATCAGGCAGGAGCAGACGATGCGCCCGTTCACGTTGATCGTGCAGGCGCCGCAGTCGCCGGTACCGCAGCCTTCCTTGCTGCCGGTGAGGCCGAGCGGCCCGCGCAGAACCTCGAGCATGCTCTGTTCGGCGTCGCACAGGAATTCCTGCGGCTCGCCGTTGATGGTGGTGGAGACGTGAAGCTTGGCCATGGTCCTACTTTCCTCCGGCGCGTTCGGCCGCGATGGTGGCCGTGCGCTGCAGCAGCACGCCGGCGATCTTGGTGCGATAGACGATGGTGCCGCGCTTGTCGTCGATCGGCTTGCAGGCTGCGCTGCAGGCCGCCGCGGCCTTGGCCAGTGCCGCCTCGTCGATCTTCGAGCCGGTCACCTTGGCGCCGATCAGCGCCTTGGCGGCGGCTTCGACCAGCAGCACGGTCGGCGCCACGGCGCCGAGACCGACGCGCGCCGCAGTGCAGGTGCCTTTGTCGATGGTCAGGCTGACGCCGCAGCCGACCACCGCGATATCCATCTCGGTGCGCGGGATCATGCGCAGATAGGCGTCGCTCGAGCCCTTGGCCCGTGGCGGCAGGGTGAAGCTGACGACGATCTCTCCGGGCGTGAGATTGAGGCGGCCCGGTCCCGCCGGGACCTTCTCGACCGCAAGCTCGCGCCGCCCGGCCGGACCCTGGATCGTGACGATGGCGCCGGCCGCGACCATGGCGGGCACGCTGTCGCCCGCCGGCGAGCCGTTGCACAGGTTGCCGCCCGCGGTGGCGCGGCCCTGGATCTGCGTCGAGCCGATCAGGTTCGTGGCCTCGACCACGCCCGGCCAGGCCTTCTTCAGTTTGGCGTGATCGCGCAACGTCGCGCCCGAGACGGCAGCGCCGATCCGGAAGCCCCCGCCGGCGGTCTCCTCGATCGTGGTCATCTCGGCGATCTTCTTGATGTCGACGATCAGCCCGGGGCGCACCGTGCCGGCGCGCATCTGCACCAGCAGATCGGTTCCGCCGGCCAGGATGCGTGCGTTACCGGCTCCGCCGTGGAAGGCGCGTACCGCTTCGTCGAGCGTCTTCGGCGCCAAATACTCTGTATCCGTCATGATCACCCTTTCGTCCCTGGGAGCCGCCGGCGGGCTGTTCCGCAAGGGGCGGAAACGCTGCGTCGCCGTCGAGGCCGGCTGCTTGATTCGGCCCGTTATTCCATTGGCGGGTAACGTAGGGCATGGGGTCGGTCGCCAGCAAGCGGTGTCTCGCCGCGCCGCCCGGGCCGCGTGGCGGTATGCCGTTGTAGGTGCGTTCGCCCGCGCTATATAGAGCGCGAGCCCCGCACATCCCGCGGGCCAACCAACCAAGCGAGCGCTCCGGAAATGAACGGCGATAACGCAGGAAATCCGCAGATTCAGCCCTTCCAGGCCGAGGTGTCGGAGCTTCTGAACCTGATGGTCCATTCGGTCTATTCGGAGACCGACGTCTTCCTCAGGGAACTGGTTTCGAACGCTTCCGATGCGCTGGACAAGGTCCGTTACGAGGCGATTGCCCGGCCGGAGCTTTTGGCCGGGGCCGACAGGCTGGCCATCCGCATCGCGCCGGACGAGAAGGCCAAGACCTTGACGATTGCCGACACCGGAATCGGCATGGATCGCCAGGAGCTGATCGACAATCTCGGAACGGTGGCCCGGTCGGGGACGAAGGCGTTCCTGAAGGGGCTGAAGGACGCCAAGGAAGGGCTGGGTCTGATCGGACAATTCGGCGTGGGCTTCTACGCCGCCTTCATGGTGGCCGACCGGATCGAGGTGACGAGCCGCAAGGCCGGGTCGGACGAGGCCTGGGTGTGGTCGTCTTCCGGCGGCGCCGGCTTCGAGGTGACGCCGGCCAGCGAAGAGCAGGCGAAGCGGGTGCCGCGCGGCACCGAGATCGTGCTCCATCTTAAGGAGGAGGCCAGCCGCTTCCTGCAGGCGTACGAGCTCGAGCGGATCGTGCGGACCTATTCCGACCACATCCTCTTTCCCATCGAACTGGTCGACGACAAGGGCGAGGCGCGCCAGATCAATGCCGCCAGCGCCCTGTGGCAGCGTTCGAAGTCCGAGGTGACGGCGGAAGACTACACCCAAGCCTATCGCTCGATCGCGACGGCATTCGACGAGCCTGTCCTCACCCTGCATTACAAGGTCGAGGGCCGTCAGTCCTACGCCGTCCTGCTGTTCGTGCCGTCGACGCCGCCGTTCGATCTGGCCGACGCCGGACGCAAGGGCCGAGTTAAGCTCTATGTCCGCCGCGTCTATATCACCGACGATGCCGACCTGCTGCCGGCGTACCTGCGTTTCGTGAGCGGTGTCGTCGACAGCGAGGATCTGCCGCTCAACGTCTCGCGCGAAATGCTGCAGAACAATCCGCAGGTGGCGCAGATTCGCAGCGGTCTCGTCAGTCGCGTGCTCGGCGAGCTGGAAGGCTCCGCCGGCAAGGACCCCGAGACCTATGCAAAAATCTGGAAGGCTTTCGGCGCCGTCCTGAAAGAGGGCCTGTACGAGGATCACGAGCGCCGCGCGCAACTGCTCGCTCTCGCACGCTTCACCACGACGGGCGGCGATGCCCTGCGTTCGCTCAAGGACTATGCGGGCGACCTCAAGCCGAACCAGACCGAGATCTACTACCTGCTGGGCGAAAGCATCGATCGGTTGAAGTCCAACCCGAAGCTCGAGGCGGCGCGGGCGCGCGGCATCGAGGTCCTTCTGCTGACCGATCCGATCGACGCATTCTGGACCATGATGCCGGCGGAATTCGAGGGCAAGCCGCTGAAGTCGTTGAGCCAGGGCAATGTCGATCTCGGCCTCGTGCCGTTGCTTGATACCGCGGCGGAGAAGGATCGCAAGACCGATAGCGAAAGCGACGCGACCGTCCTGACAGCCGTCAAGGCCGCGCTGGGCGAGAGCGTTTCGGAGGTGCGCGCGTCGGGGCGGCTGACCGACAGCGCCGCGTGCCTTGTCGCCAGCGCCCAAGGACCGGATCGCGAACTCGAGCGCCTGCTCGCCCGGCAGAATCGCGGCGCCGCCGCGAAGCCCATCCTCGAGCTGAACATGAACCACGATCTCGTGCGTGCCCTGGCCGATGCGATCACGGCCAGGCGCGAACCGGATGTCGCGGGCCTCTCGGCCCTGCTGTTCGATCAGGCACAGATCCTCGACGGCCAGGTGCCGGCCGATCCGGCGGCATTCGCGCGGCGATTCAACGACTTTGTCCTGCGCGGCTTCAGGAGCTAGGGCCCGCGCATAGGGGCTTGCAATCGGCAGTCGGAACGTCCATATGAGCGCCGTCGATAGACGGACAGACGATTTTTGGCCCGCCTCGCATGCCGAGGCCGCCAGTGACCTATGATCCCGAAAACAAGTGCGATTTCGACGGCCTGACCGCCCAATGGGTGCGCGGGCAGCATATCTATGAAGTGAAGGAATATTCCCATGGCTCAGGGAACAGTGAAGTGGTTCAACGCGACGAAGGGCTTCGGATTCATCCAGCCGGATAACGGCGGTGCCGATGCTTTCGTCCATATCAGCGCCGTCGAGCGTGCTGGCATGTCGAACCTGGCCGAAGGCCAGAAGGTCGAGTTCGAACTCGTCTCCGACCGCCGCAGCGGCAAGATGTCGGCTGACAATCTCAAGGCGATCGGCTGATCGCTGGGCTGCCGGCAACGGCGGCCCGTCTTCCGAGCTGCCGCCGACCACGGATGTACTGGCGACCGTGCGGCGCGGAGACACCTTATTTAAGAACGATGCGCGGCCCCACGCTCCCCCGAGCGGCGGGGCCGTTGCTTTTGAGCGCATGTTCCGCTTCGACGGAATCACCTCACCCTGAGAGGCTGACGGGAAATGAAACGAGTCGATTCAAGCACTTACCTCACCCTGAGGAGGTCGCGAAGCGACCGTCTCGAAGGGTGGGCAACCGCGTGGTGCTCGTGCCCACCCTTCGAGACGCGTCCCTGCGGGACGCTCCTCAGGGTGAGGTGATAGCGTATCAACGCCGACGCGGACTGGCCCCGTCCGCAAGCTGTTGTTCTGGTTGATTTCATTTCGAGTCAGACTCTGAGGATGCCGCGAAGCGGCCGTCTCGAAGGGTGGGCAGGAGCACCTTGTTTGTTGCCGACCAAAGGCGCGGAGGTTACTCCGCGCTGATCGAGACGCATCGCTACGCGATGCTCCTCAGGGTGAGGGGGAGACTGGTTCTGCGTTCCAGCAATCCGCTCTATCGGCGCCACTTCTTCAGCGGCGGCAGCCCGCCGGTGACGTCGATGTGCGCGGCATCGGCGCCGTCGCGAACCTGTTTGCCGCTGAAGCGAAGGGTCAACTCCGAACCATCCTCGGTGCGAAGGCGCAGATCGTTGCGTCCGAAAGCCTGGGCGAGCCGCTCGGAGGGGAGGCGCAACTCTCCCGACGCCATGACCTCGCCGGTCTGCGTGCGGAAGCCGTCGATGTCGTATTCAGCCGGACCGTAGTCCTGGCCATCGTTGCTGCTGGTCAGCATGCCGTGGCCGCGCATCACACCGAGAAATTGCATCCTCTGTATATGGTGCGCGCCGGTCGCATTTGCGAGGTGCCCCGAATTGGCTGGACTCCGGGCCGGCCGGAGCGCCCGATCCGCCACATGACCGACAAACCCATCGATCTGGACCTGCGCCGGGGCATGGCCTCGCAGCACGCGACCGATCTGCGCCGGCTCGCTACCGAAGTCGAAGCCGATCGCGAAGGCCTGCGCCAGCGCCAGGACGAGCTCGAACGCCACCTGCTGACCTCGCCTGCCGCGAACTGGCAGCAGGCCGCCGACAAGGCGCGCTATCTCCTTGGGCTCTTCGACGCCGCTTCCGGGCGCGGCGACGCAAGGGTGAAAACGCTGATCGCCGCGGTTTTGGCCGACTTCGACCGGCTGGCAGAGGAAGGCTGAACGGCGCAAACTGCCCGGCGAGAAAAAGAGCGGAGGAACAAGTGCCCGACCTGTTCGAGATCATGGAAACCTGCCGCGCGATGCGCCGTCTCAAGCCCGATCCCGTGCCCGATGAGTTGATCTCGAAAATCCTGCAGGCCGGCATTTGCGCCCCCAATGGTGGCAACATCCAGAAATGGCGCTTCCTGGTGCTCAAGGACGCCAGGATCAAGCAAGCCGTGCAGGTCTGGTACAAGAAGGCGTTCGACGAGTGGATCGGCCCGCGCTACCTCAACAGCACGCCGCCGCCCGGCACCAACAAGGAGAAATATCTCCGGCAGCATTCCGCCGTGGAATATCTGACCGATCACTTCGCCGAGGCGCCGGTCTGGATCGTGGCCTGTGTCCAGGATCCCAAGCCCGATCGCTCGACTGGCGCGTCGATCTATCCCGCGGTCCAGAACATGCTGCTGGCCGCCCGCGCGCTCGGGTTGGGCGCCACGCTCACGACGCGTCACCTGTTCTATGAAAAGGAAGCGGAGGCAGCGCTCGGCCTTCCCGATGGCGTGCACTCCTTCGCGATCATCCCGATCGGTTATCCGATGGGCAAGTTCGGCCCCGTGAAGCGCGGGCCACTGAAGGAGATCGTCTACCAGGATCGCTGGGGCGTGCCGTACGGCGGCGTCTGATCGTGGACTACGACTATATCGTCGTCGGTGCGGGCTCGGCCGGCGCCGTCGTGGCCAATCGGCTGTCGGCCGATCCGCGCAACAAGGTGCTGCTGCTCGAGGCGGGCGCCGCCGACAATCCGTGGACGCGCCTGCCTGTCGGCTCGGCACGGTTGATCACCAATCCCGCCGCCAACTGGCTCTATTCCGGCGAACCCGAACCCAACACGAAGGGCCGCCGCATTCCGGTGCCGCGTGGCAAGCTGCTCGGCGGCTCGAGTGCGATCAACGGCATGGCCTTCGTGCGCGGGCAGGCGCAGGATTTCGATACCTGGGCGCAAATGGGAAATGCAGGCTGGAGCTACGAGAGAGTGCTGCCTTTCTTCAAGCGCATGGAGAGCTACAAGGGCGGAGGCGACGACCGTTTCCGCGGTCGCGACGGGCTGCTCGTCGTCACCGATCCCGAGCCACGCGATCCGCTCTTTGCCGCCCTGATCAAGGCGGCGGGCGAAGTCGGCATTCCGCACAATCCCGACTACAACGGCGCCCGCCAGGATGGCATCGCCATGAGCCAGGCCACGATCTCGTCGGGCCGGCGGGTCAGTACGGCGCGCGCCTATCTTGACCCGGCGCGCAATCGGCCGAACCTGCGCATCGAGACCGGTGCGCTCGCGCACGCCTTGCTGCTCGACGGCAAGCGCTGCACGGGCGTGCGCTATGCCGTCGGCGACAGGGTGGTCGAGGCGCGGGCAGCGCGCGAGGTCGTGGTCAGTGCCGGCACGATCAACTCGCCGCAGCTTCTGGAACTGTCGGGCATCGGCCAGCCGCAGCGCCTGGCGGCGCTCGGCGTCGCGGTGCGTCAGGCCTTGCCCGGCGTCGGCGAGAATCTGCGCGACCACTACGCGCCCCGCACGCGCTGGACGGTCGGCCGCCGCGGCATCACCTGGAATCACCGCGGCCGCGGCCTTGGCCTCGTCTGGCAGGCGCTGCGCTACGGCCTGACCGGCGGCGGCATGCTGGCATCGGTCGGCGCCCCGATGCGCGCCTTCGTGCGCTCGCGCGAGGGGCTGGCGGCGCCCGACCTGCTGCTCGGCTGGGTGCCGATGTTCACCGAGCCAGGTCCCCGGGGGCCGAAGATCGCGCGCGAATCGGGCGTCAGCTGCTACGCCCATCCGATGCGGCCCGAGAGCAAGGGCCACATCCACATCACCTCGGCCGATCCGGGAAAGCCGCCCGCCATCAACTTCAATTTCCTGTCGGCGGAGATCGACGCCGAACTCACCGTGCGGGCAGTGCGCATCGCGCGCGCCATCATGACTGCGCCGGCGATGGCGCCGCTGCAGATCGCAGAAGCGGCTCCCGGCGCAGACAAGGTCGCGGACGACGAGATACTGGAGTGGGTGAAGGGTGCGGCCGAGACGACCTATCACCCCGTGGGGACCTGCAGGATGGGCCAGGATGCGATGGCGGTCGTCGATCCGCAGCTGAGGGTCCACGGCATCGCCGGCCTCAGAATCGCCGATGCCTCGATCATGCCGACCCTGACCTCGGGCAACACCAACGCGCCCTCGATCATGATCGGTGAGAAGGCGTCCGACCTGGTGTTGAACGCCTAGTCTGGACCCATCGCGCCGACGAAACGAAAAAGGGCCGCCCAGATCTCTGGCAGCCCTCTATCGAGGCGAACAATAGACGAAAACAAACAGTCTGGCAACGTCTGGCGGTTCGTAATAGACGAGAGCCCCTTCGCCTCCCAAGGGGACAGAGATGATCGCGTGCGGACTGGATTTCGGAACGTCGAACTCGGCGATCGGCATCGCGCGCGACGGGGCGGCAGCACTTGCGCCGATCGAAGCGGGCGACACGCTGATGCCGAGCGCGGTGTTCTTCGGCTACGAAGTCAAAGGCCAGGTGTTGTTCGGCAACGAGGCGATCTCCGCCTATGTCGGCCAGACCGAAGGCAGGCTGATGCGCGCGCTCAAATCGATCCTGGGCTCTTCGCTGATGGACGAAGAGACCAGCCTGGATGGCCGCAAGATACCGTTCACGAAGGTCGTCGAGATCTTCGTACGGCATCTGAAGAGCAGGGCCGAGACTTTCGCCGGGCACGAGATCGAAAGCGTCGTGGTCGGCCGGCCGGTGCGCTTCGTCGACGACGACGACAGGGCGGATGCGCGGGCCGAGGCGCAACTCGAGGCCATTGCCAGGGCGGCGGGATTTCGTCACGTCGCCTTCGTCTACGAGCCAATCGCCGCCGCCCATCACTACGAACTGACGGTACGAAGCGAAGAATTGGCACTGATCGCCGATATCGGCGGCGGCACGAGCGACTTTTCCATCATCCGTGTCGGCCCGCGCCACCGCGAGCGCCGCGATCGCAAACACGACGTGCTCGCGACCGCCGGCGTGCATGTTGGTGGCACCGACTTCGACACCGCCCTCAGCCTCGCGGCGGTGATGCCGCTTCTCGGTCTCGGCACACGGCTCATCGAAAAGAACCTGCCCATGCCGAGCGCGCTCTATCACGAGCTCGCCACCTGGCCGACGATCAACTTCGCCTATACCTACAGGAACGAGCGGGAGCTCGCCGAACTGGTCTTGCTGGCATGCGAACCGGAGAAGGTCGGCCGTCTTCTCAGCGTGTTGCGCCGGCGGCTCGGCCATCGCCTGGCGTTTGCCGTGGAGGACGCAAAGATTGCGCTGAGCGCCCGGGAACACAGCACCGTGCCTCTTGCCTTTCTCGAGGCGGGCCTCGCGGCCATGGCGACGCACGGCGCATTCGACCGCGCCATCGCTTCCAGGATGGATCGCCTTTACAAGATGGCGAGCGGGTGCATTGCGGCAGCCGGTCTCGACCCCGCTGCCATCGACACGATCTTTCTCACTGGCGGGTCGAGCCGCGTGCCGGCCGTGCGCGCGGCGATCGGCCGGGCGGCGCCGTCGGCTCGCCTGGCCGGCGGATCGGATCTCCTGTCCGTCGCTCTCGGCTTGACGCAGATGGCAGGGACGATGGCTTGATTTCGAATCGCTTCCCTCCCCATTCAAATGGGGAGGTGCCCGCGTCCAAATGGGGAGGTGCCCGCGTCTTACGCGGGCGGTGGGGTCATAGGCTTCGGGAGGAGATAAATTTGCCTGCGGCGCATGACCCCTCCGGCCCTGCGGGCCACAGCGCGCTTTTGGCCGCGAGCGGCCAAAACGCGTACCCATTTGAATGGGGAGGGAAGGCTCGCATCTATCTACACCGGAAAGACACTAGAAAAGCCTCGGTAGGGCATCACTGCCGGCCACATTGGCCAGCGCGCCACCTGTTACGAGCGACGTGGCCTGCGCGATATCGGGCGCGAAGTAACGATCGTCGGCCAGCGACGGCACATTCTTGCGTAGCAACGTACGGACCGCCTCGAGCCGCGCGCTCGATTTCAGCGGCGCCCGGAAGTCGCAGGCCTGCGCCGCCGTCAGCAATTCGATGCCGATCACGTTGCCTAGGTTGGCGGTCATCTCCAGCAGCCGGCGTGCACCGTGCGCGGCCATCGAGACATGGTCTTCCTGGTTGGCCGAAGTCGGGATCGAATCGACGCTGGCGGGATAGGCACGCTGCTTGTTTTCCGACACCAGCGCCGCCGCCGTCACCTGCGCAATCATGAAGCCCGAGTTGAGGCCGGGCCTGGGTGTCAGGAACGCGGGCAGGCCGGACAAAGCGGGGTCGACCAGCATGGCGATGCGCCGCTCGGCCAGCGAGCCGATCTCGCACAAGGCGATGGCGATCGTGTCGGCGGCGAGTGCCACGGGCTCGGCGTGGAAGTTGCCGCCGGACAACGCCTCGTCGGTATCGGCAAAGACCAGCGGGTTGTCGACGACGCCGTTGGCCTCGTGCGCCAGCACGGCGGCCGGCCCGCGCAGCGAATCGAGGCAGGCACCCATCACCTGCGGCTGGCAGCGCAGGCAATAGGGATCCTGGATGCGGTCGTCGCCGACGCGATGGCTTTCGCGGATCGCGCTGCCCGACAGCAGCGCGCGCAAGGCCGCGGCGACCTCGATCTGGCCGGGATGGCGGCGGATCGCATGGATGCGCGGATCGAAGGGCGTGTCGGAGCCCTTGGCGGCATCGGTCGACAGCGCGCCGGTGACGAGGGCCGCCTGGAACAGCCGCTCGGCCTCGCTGAGCCCGGCGATCGCATAGGCCGCCGAGAACTGCGTGCCGTTCAGCAGCGCGAGGCCTTCCTTGGCGCCCAGGGTCAGCGGCTGCAGCCCAGCGCGCGCAAGCCCGTCCGTTGCCGGCATCGTCTCGTTGGCGAACGTGACCGAACCGACGCCGATCATTGCGGCCGTCATATGCGCGAGTGGCGCCAGGTCGCCCGAGGCGCCGACGGAGCCCTGCGCCGGCACCACGGGCAACACGCCGCGCTCCAGCATCGCCAACAGCAGGCGCACGGTGGCGACGGTGACGCCCGAGTAGCCCTGCGCCAGCGAGGCGATCTTGAGGCCGATCATCAGCCGCACGATCGGCTGCGGCATGGCGAGTCCGACGCCCGCTGCATGCGACAGCACGATGTTGCGCTGGAGCGCCTCGAGGTCGCCGGCGGCGATGCGGATGTTGGCCAGCTTGCCGAAGCCGGTGTTGATGCCGTAGACCGGCTCACCGCGGCCGACGATCTTGGCGACCGACGCAGCACTCCTCGCAATCCTGTCCCAGCACGAATCGGCGAGCGCCGCTGCGCCGCCGCGATAGAGCTCGGCCCAGGCGCGCAGCGGGACGTTTCCGGGATCAAGGTTCATTGCTCTCTCAGGGGTCTCTCATGATGCCTGTCGCGCTGCGATATTATCGCGGAACTGCCCGTGACCATACTCCCGACGTGTTACGACTGATGGACCGGCTCTTGCTTGGCAACCTTGCCGGCCGGAAGCACCGGCCTATGATGATCTACGCAATGCCGAGGTTGGGGCTTTGGGGCTAAAGGGGAAGTGATCATGCAGAAGAGTTTCATCGCCGCCGCACTGACGGCCGGACTGTTGTTCGCCGGCAGCGCCTCGGCGCAGATCAAGATCGGCTTCCACGCGCCGCAATCCGGTCCGGCAGCGGCCGACGGCAAGTCCTCGACCATCGGTGCGGAGATCGCGCGCGACTGGATCAACGAGAAGGGCGGCGTGCTCGGCCAGAAGATCGAGCTGGTGATCTACGACGACCAGAACAAGCCGGATCAATCCGTGCCGATCGCCAACAAGCTGATCGGACAGGACAAGGTGGTGGCGGCCGTCTCGGGCAGCTATTCGGGACCCACCCGTGCGGCAGCGACGGTCTTCCAGCAGGCGCACATCCCGTACATCTCAGCCTACGGCGTGCATCCCGACATCACCAAGGAGGGCAACTGGGCCTTCCGCGGCGTGCAGCTCGGCCAGCCGCAGGGCAAGGGTGCGGCGAAGTTCATTGCCGACAAGTTCGGCAAGGTGAAGGTCACCATGCTGACCATGAACAACGACTTCGGCCAGTCCATCGCCGAGGGCTTCAACGAAGAGGCTCAGAAACTCGGCCTCACCGTCGTGAAGGAATACACGTTTGGCTTGGGCGAGCGGCAATTCGGCCCGATCGTGGCATCGGCCAAGGCCGACAATGCCGACGTCATCTACGCCATCGGCTACTACTTCGTGGGCGGCCCGCTGGTGGCCCAGGTCCGCGCCGGCGGCCTCAAGCAGCCGATCGTGGCGGCGCAGGCGTTCGATTCAATGAAGCTGATGGAGATTGCCAAGGACGCCGCCGAGGGCATCTACATCGTCGGCGGCATGGATCGTGGCCGCAAGACGCCGGCCGACTTCCAGCCCTTCCTGGCGGAGTTCAAGAAGCGCGCCGGCTACGACGCCGAGGCCGTCGCCGCCAATTGCTTCTCCTCGGTCATGCTGATGGCCGACGCGATGAAGCGTGCGGGCAGCACCGACCCCGCCAAGGTCCGCGACGCGCTGGCCGCGACCAAGAACTTCCCGATGCTCACGGGGCCTCTGGGCTATTTCAATTCGGTCGGCGAGCTCTACTCGCCGCTCGAGGTGACACAGGTGAAGAACGGGCAGTTCGTCGGCGTCACGGTGATCGACGACCAGGCGATCCTGGCTCCGCCGAAGTAGTCGCCGCGTCTTTGCGGCTGTAGACAGCGGTGCTCTTCGTCGAGCTGATCGTCAAAGGGCTGGCCTACGGCTGCATGTACGCGATGATGGCCGTCGGCCTGACGTTGGTCTACGGCCTCCTGCGCATCCTGCATATCGCCCACGCCGGTGTCTTTGCGCTCGGCGCCTACATGGTGGTGACGGTCGCCAACGCGACGGGCAGCCTGGCGGCGGGCTTCCTCGTCGCGATAGCCGTCAGCGCGCTGGCGGGCATTGCGATCTACCGGCTGGCCTACCAGCCGATCCTCGGCCATCCGCCCTTCGTGCCGATGGTCGTTTCGATCGGCCTGTTCATCGTGATGCAGGAAGGCTTCCGGCTGATCTTCGGCGCCTACGGCATCGCGTTCGACAACAATCCCTGGTACGTCGCCAACGTCGGAATCTGCGCGGGCATCAGCCTCACCTATGTCGAGATTGCCATGGTCGTCGTGGCGATCATGCTCGTGGTGGGCTTCGGGCTGTTCGCCGGGCTGACGCGCGCCGGCATCGGATGGCGCGCCACTGTCACCGATCCGCAGATGGCGACCAGCTTCGGCATCGATCCGGTGCGCGTCCGCTACCTCAACTTCCTGTTCGGTTCCGCTCTCGCGGGCATCGCGGGCGGGCTGGTCGGCCTCCTGAACAACTATGTCGAGCCGACGATGGGCGGCGCGGTGAGCTACAAGGCGCTGGCCATCATCGTGCTGGGCGGCCTCGGCAGCGTGCGCGGCACGCTCATCGCCAGCCTGATCCTGGGCGTCGTCGAGGCCTTCGGCGCGGTCTATCTCGCAGATTTCTTCGACCGCGACGCGATCGGTTTCCTGTTCCTGATCGTCGTGCTGATGGTGCGCCCGCAGGGACTGCTGGGCCGCAAATGAGCGGCTACATTGCCAGCATCGTGAGCGTGGTCGGGATCAACATGATCCTGGCGCTCGGCCTCAACATCATCTCGGGTTTCTGCGGCCAGGTGAGCCTGGGGCACGCCGCGTTCTACGGCATCGGCGCCTACACTGCGGCCTGTCTGGCCAAGCTGGGCGCGCCGCTGCCGGTCACGTTGCTGGCGGGCACGATCATGGCCGGCGCCATCGGCATCGTGGTCGGGCTCACGTCGCTGCGCGTGCGGCACGACTTCCTTGCTGTCACCACCATGGGCATCGGCTTCGTGTTCCTGGGCTTCGTACGCAAGCAGAAGTGGCTGGGCGGCGAACTGGGCATCTCCGGCATTCCCGGTCCGGGCCTCGATCCCGTGCGTCTACGCGCTGCTGATCTCGGCTTTCGCCTCGGCGGTGGTCGTCTTCTCGATCTGGCTGAAGCGGAGCTGGATGGGCTTCACCTTCGACGCCGTGGCCGACGACGAGGATGCCGCGCGCACCGTGGGCGTCAATGTCTCGACATACAAATTGACGGCCTTCGGCATCGGCACCGCACTCGCGGGCCTGGCGGGCGGGCTCTACATCTATTTTGCGCGCATCATCCTGCCGGACACGTTCGACTTCGTGCAGTCGATAGCGATCCTGACCATGGTGGTGATCGGCGGCACCGGCTCCGTCTGGGGCGTGGTCGCGGCGACCATCGGCCTGACCCTGCTGCCGGAAGTGTCTCGCGCGGCCGCCGACTATCGCCTGCTGATCTTCGGCGCCATGCTGATCGTCGTGATGCGCTTCAGCCCGGGCGGACTGGCCGGCCTGGCCGCGCTCGTCAGGCGCGCGAAGGTCACGTCATGACCGTGCTGGCGCGCATCGACGATCTGCACATCAGCTTCGGCGGCGTGGCGGCGGCCAATGGCGTCAGCTTCACCGTCAACGAAAGCGAGTTCCTCGCGGTCATCGGGCCCAACGGCGCGGGCAAGACGACGGCGCTGCGCATGGTGGCGGGATTGCTGAAGCCCGACCGGGGCCGCGTCTTCCTGGGCGACCGCGACGTCACCTCGTTGCCCGCGCACGCGCGGGTGCGGCTGGGCCTGGGCTTCACGCACCAGATCGTGCGGCCGTTCTACAGCTTCACCACGGTCGAGAACGTCATGCTGGCGGCAGGCCATTACCAGACGGGCAGCCCATGGCGCGCCATCGCCAGCCGCTCGCGCGCGGCGGCCCGCAAGAGGGCGCTGGAAATCCTCGAGCGCATCGGCCTTGCCGCGGAGAGCGAGAAGTCGCCGCGGGCGCTTCCGCTCGGCCAGAGGAAACGTCTCGAAGTGGCGCGCGCCATCGCGCTCGATCCCAGGCTGCTGCTGCTCGACGAGCCGCTTGCCGGTCTCAGCAGCGCCGAGGCGGCGACCATGGCCGATCTCATCCGCTCCTTGCCGGGCGAGGGCATCACTGTCCTGCTGGTCGAGCATAATCTCGGCGAGGTGCTCCGCGTTGCCGACCGTCTGGTCGTGCTCGATGCCGGCAAGGTTTTGGCCGAAGGCGTGCCCGCCGAGGTGATGAAGCGCGCCGACGTGCGGCAGGCCTATACGGGCGTGGTCTAGGACTCGACCCATCGGGCGCGTGACGGTCCCGGCGCGAACGCCTCGCCGAAATATTGCGTCTCGCGCGCCACCTTGCCCTCCTTGAACTCCATGATGCTCACCGAGTAGGACGGCTGGCCGTCGTAGGTGATGGTGAACTCGGAGATCCAGAGGTCGCCGGCGCCGAGGATGCGCCGCACCGTGAAGCGCTTCTTGCTCGGCTGCGCGGATCGGGAAGCCTGGATGTTTCGCCGGCCGCGAACACGCTCGCCCGATTGCGGATACTCGAGCACGGCGTCCTCGCGGTAGATCTCGTGCTCTCCCTCGAAGTCGTTTGCGTCGGCCGCCGCCCAGTGGCGATCCAAAGCCGCTCGAATCTCGCTGTCTGCTGCCATCTCGATCTTCCCTTGTGCCGCCGCACTAGACGCAAATCCCGCAGGCGGGTCTATGCGCAATAGATTAGTATTGACTAATGCATTAGTGATTACTAATGTATAAAGATGACTGGAGCAGCTTCCATCGACAGCGTCATGCGCACGCTCGCCGACCCCACCCGGCGGGCCGTGTTCGAGCGGATCGTCCGGTTTCCGGAGATCTCGGTCGTCGAGCTCACGCGCGGCAGCGGCGTCACGCAGTCGGCCGTGTCGCAACATCTGCGCTCGCTGAAGCAGGCGGGTCTGATTGTCGACCGCGCGCAGGGCCGCAACGTCTTCTACAGCGCCGAACCCAGGGGGCTCGCGCCGCTCTTCGACTGGATGAGCCACTACGGCGTCTTCTGGCGAGAGCGGCTGGCCGGCCTCGACACACTCTTGAAGGAGATCGATCCATGAGCAACGCCGCCGTGAAGGCCGACACCAGGGACATCGTAGTCGAGAAGGTTTTTGCCCATCCGCCCGAGAAGTCTCTGGAAGGCGCTGACAACCGGCGAACTCATGAGCCGATGGTTGCGCATGCCGATGGTTGGCTTCGAACCGGTGAAGGGCAATCGATTCACCTACCAGACGACGCCGGCCGGCAAATGGGACGGCGTCATTCACTGCGAGGTGCTGGAGGTGAAGCCGAACGAGCGCTTCTCCTATTCGTGGAAGGGCGGGCACGAGAGCAATGTCGGCTACGGCGCACCCCTGGACACGGTCGTCACCTTCACGCTGGCCAGGGTCGATGGCGGCACGCGCCTTGGCCTCGTCCATTCCGGCTTCGTGCTGCCGACGAACGAAACCGCGTTCAAGGGCATGGGCGACGGCTGGCAGAAGGTTGTCCCGACGATCGGCGACATTGCCGGCGAGCGGCATTGACAAATATTGCGTAATTCGCAATATTGAGACACGGGGACCCGGACCCTCGGCGCGTGGCCGGAAGCGCGGGGGCCAGGGGAGACGCTGCACGGCGGGGCAGATCGAGTTCTGGCGCTAGATTTAGGGGTGAACCTTATATCTTGCTTTTTAAAAGCGTCACTTTTTGCAACTACCGCAAGATGTTGGGGCTGCTCGATCACCTGGGTGATTGTTATTCAATCACCTGATCGGCGACCGCGAGCAAAGAGGGCGGCACCGTAAGGTCCAGCGTCTTGGCGGTCTTGAGGTTGATGACCAGCTCGAACGTCGTCGGCTGCAGCACCGGCAGGTTGGAAGTTTTCTCGCCGTCGAGGATGCGGCCGACGTAGACCGCCGCTTGGCGGACGGCTTCGTAGAAGCTGGCGCCGTAGCTGATCAGACCGCCGGCGTCGGCCTCGATGCGGGTCGGATAGATGGTCGGAATTCCCGTGCGCGCGGCCAACGCAATGATCTGCCTGGTATGAACGAGACCGAAACTCGGATCGGTGCTGAGCATGTGCGCGTCGACTTTGGCGCGAACCATCGCGTCGAACGCGGCATCGATTTCGTCGTCGGTGGTGGCTTCGAAGATGTGCAGGCGGACGCCCAACGATTTGGCGGCGGCTTCGGCGTCCATGACCTGGGGAGGCGTGAGGCTGGATTTCGGATTGACGAGAAGCGCCACGTCGGCCACGCGCGGCAGCAGATCGCGCAGGATCTGGATCCGCTTTCCCGACAGTGTCGTGCCGAGGAAGGTGGCGCCGGTGACGTTTGCACCGGGCCGGTTGAAGCTGGCGACGAGTCCGTCGAGGACCGGGTCGCCGCCATAGGCAAAGACGATCGGGATCGTCGTGGTGATCGCCTTCGACGCGCGCGCCGGAAAAGGTCCGCCAATGCCCAGGATGACGGAAACGTTCGCAGCGACCAGTTCGGCCGCCAGCGCCTGCAGCCGCTCGTACCTGCCGTCCGCTGCGCGCGCGATGAAAGTGACGTTGCGGCCTTCGACATAGCCGCGCTCGCCCAATCCCTTTTTGACGGCGGCAAGGCCTCCCGTGTCGAGCGTTGCCGTGGTCAGCAGGCCGATTGTGGCGGTCGTGGCTTTCTGGGCGTTTGCCGGGAAAGGAGCGGCCAGAAGGCTCGCGCCCGCCAGACCGATGAAAGGACGACGCCTCATGTCAGGCTGCGACGCCGGTGTAGGAGTGCAGCAGGTCGACATCGCGGCGTGCGCTTTCGGCCGATCCGGTGAAGACGCTGCGGCCCGAGGCCAGCACGCAGACCTGGTGGGCGACATCGAGCGCGCGGGCAGTGTTCTGCTCGACAAGCAGGATGGCCAGGCCTTCCTCGCGGTTGAGCTTCTGCAGCGCGTCGATACAGAGGTCCACCATCTTGGGCATCAGGCCGAGCGAGAGTTCGTCGACGAGGAGCAGTTTGGGTGCCGACATCAATGCGCGGCCGATCGCCAGCATCTGCTGCTCGCCGCCCGACAGCGAGGCCGCCAGCTGGCTGCGGCGTTCGGAGAGGCGCGGGAACAGCTCGAAGACCCTGACGAGATTGCGCTTCTCGTCGGCGCGCGAGTGGCTGTAGCCGCCGACGGTGAGGTTCTCCGCCACCGTGAGATCGGAGAAGAGTCGGCGGCCTTCGGGCACCAGGGCGAGGCCCATCTCGACCCGCTCGAGGGCGGGGCTGCGCGTGATGTCGCGGCCGGCGACGGCGAGGCTGCCTGATTTGATCTGTACGTGGCCCATGATGGCCAGGATCGTCGAGGTCTTGCCCGCGCCATTCGGTCCCAGCAGGGCCAGGATCTGCCCCGGTTCGATGGCGACCGAAAGGTCGCGCACCGCGATCATCTCGTCATAGCCGCAGGAGAAGTTTCGCAGTTCGAGCAACGCCATGCTGCAGTATAAGGATACATGACCGCGATCTACATCTCCTATCTGAATCGGCCCGACATCGAGGAGCTGGCGCTTACCAACGACGAGATCCTGGGGGCGATCGAGACCAGCCTGGCGGCGCAGGGCCGTGGCGAGACGGTGATCGAGCCGCGCATGCACATCGAGCCGGGCGTTGCGAACGGGCACTTCAACGTGCTGCGCGGCGCGATCCGAGAGCCGATCGACGCGGCGGGCGTCAAGGTCGTGGGCGACTTCGTCGACAACTACAAGCTGGGCTACCCGTCGGAGTTCGGCGTGCTCGTGCTGTTCAATCCGCACAATGGCGCCCCCAAGGCGATCGTCGAGGCGGGCGGCATCACCGACATGCGCACCGGCGCGGTGACGGCGGTCGGCGCCAAATATCTCGCGCGCAAGGGTTCGAAGGTGCTGGGCCATATCGGAGCGCGCGGCACGGCCTACTGGAACGTCCGCCTGCTCGATCACCTGTTCAATTTCGACGAGATCCGCGTGCACTCGCGGCGCAAGGAAAGCCGCGACGCGTTTGGCGAGACCCTGCGGCATGACCTGCAGAAGAAGATCGTCGTCACCGACGACTGGCGAAGCTGCATCGAGGGCGCCGACATCGTGGTCGAGGCCTCGCGCCTCGACGCGCCCGAGCCGATCCTGCAGACGTCGTGGATCAAGCCGGGCGCGTTCGTGGTGCCCTACGGCACGATGAGCGCCATCGAATTGTCGCTGACCGACATCATGGACAAGCTGGTGGTCGACGATTGGGGCCAGTGTAAGGGCGGCAAGTTCGGCAGCCTTCGCGCCCATGTCGATGCAGGCAAGCTCTCGGAGAAGACGTTGCACGCCGAGCTCGGCCAGATCGTGGCGGGCCTCCGGCCTGGCCGCGAGAGCGAGGCGGAGACCAACCTGCTGTGGCACCGCGGCCTGTCTCTTTCCGACATCGCACTCGGCCACGCGATGCTGTCGAAGGCCGAACGGCTCGGCCTCGGCCAGCGGTTGCGCTTCTTTTGATGCGGCGCCGCGCGCTCCTTGGTCTTGCGGCGGCCGCTGTGGCGGCGGAACCCTTCTTGGCCGCGGCGCAATCGCGGGTCTATCGCGTGGCTTTTCTGGCGCTACAGGTGGGCGAGGATGCGTCGCTGCTGACAGGACCATTGCGCGCTTTCGGCTATGTCGAGGGCAAGAACCTCGTCGTCCTGTATCGATCCGCGGGCGGAGACCCCGCACGCCTGGCAGTCCTTGCCGAAGAACTGGTGCGGGCAACGCCCGACGTGCTCGTCGCGGGCTGGGGCACGCTGGTGCCGAAGGCACTCAAGGCGGCGACAGCCACTCTGCCGATCGTATTCTCGACGGTCGGGGACCCGGTCGGTTCCGGTCTCGTGCAAAGTCTCGCGCGGCCCGGCGGCAACGTGACGGGCAGCAGCGGCCAGGCCACGGAGTTCAAGAGCAAGCAGCTTCAATTGCTGCTGGCCTGTGTCCCGGGCCAGAAGGTGGTCGGTGTGCTGATGAATCCCGACACGCCCTACACCGCTCTCGCCCTCAATGAGTTGAAGACGGCGGCAGACCAGGCCGGCGTCCGGCTCGAACTCCTGGAAGCACGAAAGCCCGAGGACTTCACATCGGCCCGCATGGATATGCTCGTCGCTTCAGGCGCGACGAGCCTCTTCATCATGGAAGACCCGCTCACCACCGGTCTCATAGGCTCGATCGTCGCCGAATCGACGCGGGTACGGTTGCCGATCATGACCGGGCTGGCTGAATTCGCGCGTGCGGGCGCGCTGATGACCTACGGCGCGAGCGCGACCGCCTGGTATGTCCAGACTGCGCGATATGTCGACAAGATCTTGAAAGGCGCCCAGCCGGCCGACCTGCCCGTCATGCAGCCGATCACGTTCGAACTGGTTGTCAACCTGAGGGCGGCGAAAGCGATCGGCATGGTCGTGCCTCAGTCGGTGCTGGCGATCGCCGACGAGGTGATTGAATGACAATCACCGAGGTGATCGAGTAGAGTCAGGCGAGACTTGGCAGGTCGAGACCCTTCTCCCGGGCGCAGGCGATCGCATCTTCGTAGCCCGCATCGGCATGGCGCATGACGCCGGTCGCCGGGTCGTTCCACAGCACGCGTTCGAGGCGGCGCGCCGCGTCGGGAGTGCCGTCGGCCACGATCACCATGCCGGCGTGCTGCGAGTAGCCGATACCGACACCGCCGCCGTGATGGAGCGACACCCAGGTGGCACCGCTCGCGCAGTTGAGCAGCGCATTCAGCATCGGCCAGTCGGACACCGCGTCCGATCCGTCCTTCATCGATTCGGTCTCGCGGTTGGGCGAAGCGACCGAGCCCGAGTCGAGATGATCGCGTCCGATGACGATCGGCGCCTTGAGTTCGCCCTTGGTCACCATCTCGTTGAAGGCGAGGCCGAGGCGATGGCGGTCGCCGAGGCCGACCCAGCAGATGCGGGCCGGCAGGCCCTGGAAGGCGATGCGCTCCTTCGCCATGTCGAGCCAGTGGTGCAGCGCCTTGTTGTCGGGCAGCAGCTCCTTGACCTTGGCGTCGGTACGGAAAATGTCTTCGGGATCGCCTGACAGCGCGGCCCAGCGGAACGGGCCGATGCCGCGGCAGAACAGCGGGCGGATGTAGGCCGGCACGAAGCCCGGGAAGTCGAAGGCATCCTTCACGCCTTCCTCGAACGCCATCTGGCGGATGTTGTTGCCGTAATCGACGACGGGAATGCCCATGCGGTGGAAGTCGAGCATGGCGCGCACGTGCACGGCCATCGAGGCGCGCGCGGCCTTGTCGACGCTCTTGGGGTCGCTCTCGCAGCGCTTCTCCCAGTCGGCGATCGTCCAGCCTTTCGGCAGGTAGCCGTTGTTCGGATCGTGCGCCGAGGTCTGGTCGGTGACGGCGTCGGGCTTGATGCCGCGCTTCACGATCTCGGGGAAGATGTCGGCGGCGTTGCCCAGCAGGCCGACCGACACCGGTTTGCCTTCCTTGTGCGAGGCCTCGATCATCGCCAGCGCCTCGTCGAGCGTTCTCGCCTGCTTGTCGAGGTAGCGGGTGCGCAGGCGCATCTCGATGCGCGAGGGCTGGCATTCGACGGCAAGGCACGAGGCGCCGGCCATCACGGCGGCGAGCGGCTGCGCACCGCCCATGCCGCCCAGGCCCGCGGTCAGGATCCATTTGCCCTTCAGGCTGCCGCCGAAATGGCGGCGGCCCATCTCGACGAAGGTCTCGTAGGTGCCCTGCACGATGCCTTGGCTACCGATGTAGATCCACGAGCCCGCCGTCATCTGGCCGAACATCATCAGGCCCTTGCGGTCGAGTTCGTTGAAATGCGCCCAGGTCGCCCAGTGCGGCACGATGTTGGAGTTGGCGATCAGCACCCGGGGCGCATCGGCGTGAGTCCGGAACACGCCGACTGGCTTGCCCGACTGCACCAACAGTGTCTCGTCGGCTTCGAGACGCTTCAGCGCGGCGACAATGCGGTCGAAGCTCTCCCAGTCGCGGGCGGCGCGGCCGATGCCGCCGTAGACCACCAGCTCGCCAGGCTTCTCGGCGACGCCGGGATCGAGATTGTTCATCAGCATGCGCATCGGCGCTTCGGTGAGCCAGCTCTTGGCGCTCAAGTCGGTGCCGTGCGGGCTGCGGATCACCCGTTCGTTGTCGATGCGTGTCATGCGGTGCCCTGCCAGAACTCTCGAATAAAGGGGATTGAAGCCGATGCGGTAGACCAGCTCGGCCGGCCGCTCGATGTCCCAGATCGCGAGGTCGCAATCCTTGCCGGCCTCGAGGCTGCCCTTGCGGTCCCACATGCCGAGCGCCCTGGCGGCCTCGCGCGTGGTGCCGGCAATGCACTCGTCGACGGTGAGGCGGAAGAGCGTCGCGCCCATGTTCATGGTGAGCAGCAGCGAAGTGAGCGGCGAGGAGCCGGGGTTGCAGTCCGTCGAAATCGCGATCGGCACGCCGTGGCGGCGCATCGCGTCGATTGGCGGCAGCTGGGTTTCGCGGATGAAGTAATAGGCGCCGGGAAGGATGACCGCGATGGTGCCGGCGGCCTTCATCGCCACGATGCCCGCCTCGTCGGTGCGCTCGAGATGATCGGCCGAGAGCGCGCCGTACTTTGCCGCCAGTGCCGCGCCATGCAGGTTGGCGAGCTGGTCGGCGTGCAGGCGCATCGGCAGCCCGAGTTTCTTCGCAGCCTCGAAGACGCGCGTGGTTTCGGCGTGGCTGAAACCGATGTTGTCGCAGAAGGCGTCGACCGAAATCGGCCAGGCCGTCCGCTGCGATCGCCGGCAGCATCGCGCAGACCGTGTCGATGTAGGCCGAGGTATCGCCCTTGGCCTCAGGCGGCATGGCGTGCGCGCCCAGGAAGCTGGTGTGGACGTCGATCCCGCGTTCGCGGCCAAGCCGCCGCGCGGCGCGCAGCTGGCGGCTCTCGGTCGCGAGGTCGAGGCCGTATCCCGATTTGATCTCGATCGTGGTGACGCCCTCGGCGATCAGTGCGTCGAGGCGGGGCAGGGCGGAGGCGACGAGCTGGTCCTCGCTCGCCAGGCGCGTGGCCTTCACGGTCGATGCGATGCCGCCACCGCGTTTGGAGAGCTCTTCGTAGCTCGCGCCGGTGAGCCGCAGCTCGAACTCCTCGGCACGGTTGCCGCCGTAGACGAGATGGGTGTGGCAGTCGACGAGGCCCGGCGTGATCCAGCGGCCGGCGCAGTCGATGCGCTGCTTCGCATCGAGGGTGGCGGGTGCATCCTTGGCTGGGCCTGCGTAGACGATCTTGCCGCCGGTCTCCGCGATAAGCCCGTCCTCAACGAGACCGAGCCCGGGCCGGTCGGGCGCAAGTGTCGCCAGACGGCAGTGATGCCACAGATGATCGACCGTCATTGTGCGCGGCACCTTACTCGCGCGGGCGCAGCGCTGCCAACCGGTCGATCTCCCGCCAGAAGCCCTCGATCGTGTGGTCGATGATCTGGCGCACCGACTTGATCTCGTGGATCAGGCCGGCGCTCTCGCCCGCCGCGCCCGAGGTGTTGTCGACGTCGCCATTGACGTACAGCGCGTCGATCAGGTTGCCGCGCGCCAGCCGCTCGCGCTTGCCCTCGCTCACTTCGACGGAGTAGGGCGTCCGCAGTCCGCGTGAGCGGGCGCGCGGCGGGTTGTCGGTCATGATCGTGCCGGTCAGGGGTGCCGACACGATCGCATTCTTGTAGTTGATATGCACCGGGCTCTCGAACGACGCCACGAAGCGCGTGCCCATGGTGACGCCCTCGGCGCCGAGCGCAAAGGCCGCCGCCATGCCGCGTCCGTCGACGATGCCGCCCGCCGCCACCAGCGGCACGTCGACCCGCTCGCGCACCGCCTGCAACAGCGCGAAGGTGTGCACCTCTTCGGGGTTGCGAATGCCCGCGCTCTCGGCGCCCTCGACAATCAGCCCGTCGACGCCGGCTTCCTCGACTGCCTTGATCGCGCCGCGCAGGGTCGCGGTCGCGTGATAGACGATGACGCCCGCATCCTTCAGCAGCTTCGTGTAGCGCGTCGGATCGCCGGCCGAGGTGGTGACGAAGTGGATGCCCTGGCCCAGCAGCCAGTCGATGATGGCCTTCTCTTCCTTCGGATCCATCTGCAGGTAGCGGATCGGAAGGTTGACGCCGAATGGCTGGTTGGTCGCGGCGCGAATGGCGGTGAATTCGCGCGTCGTCACCGAGAGGTCGCGGATCGAGTTCTCCAGCAGCCCCATGGCACCCGCTGCCGACACCGCGGTGACCAGCGGCGCCCGCGCGATCCAGGTCATCGGCGACTGGAAGATCGGATAACGCGAGCGCGTATGGGCGGTGACCCTGTTGCCTTGGAACATGGTGGCAGTATTGCGGGGAAGGCGCGTCAAGGCTAGGAAAGAGCCGTACAGTTCGAGGAGCATTCGATGGACACGGTGATGCCGCAGACCAGCAACGAGATCTCGGAGTGGATCTCCGCCGCAGCGCTGAAGATCGAGGACAAGGTCATTGCCTGGCGGCGCGACATCCACCAGAATCCAGAGCTCTCCTACAATGAGAAGCGTACGGCGGCGTTGGTGGCCGAGCATCTGAAGAAGCTCGGCATCGAGGTGAAGACCGGGGTCGGCGACACCGGCGTGGTCGGCATCCTGAAGGGCAGCAAGCCCGGCGGCGTGGTCGCCCTGCGCGCCGACATGGACGCGCTGCCGGTCGAGGAGAAGGTCGACCTGCCCTTCGCATCAAAGGTAAAGGCGCCGTGGATGGGCGGCATGGCCGGCGTCATGCACGCCTGCGGCCACGATTGCCACGTCGCGATCCTGATGGGCGTCGCGGAGATCCTGGTCGAATACAAGGCCGAGTTGCCGGGCACGGTGAAATTCCTGTTCCAGCCCAACGAGGAAGGCCACGAGGGCCGCAAGAGCGGCGCTCAGGCGATGATCGACGACGGCGCGCTTCAGAATCCAACGCCGTCCGCCGTGCTCGGCCTGCATGTCACCTCTTCGATCAAGTCGGGCGTGATCGCGTTGCGTCCGGGCGGGTTGATGGCGAGCGCCGACAAGATCCGCATCGATGTGAAGGGACGCCAGACCCATGCCTCGATGCCGTGGTACGGCGTCGATCCGGTGGTGACGTCGGCGCAGATCATCCTGGCGCTGCAGACGATCATCACGCGGCAGATCGATTCGACGGTGACGCCGGCGGTGCTGTCGATTTCGACCATCCACGGCGGCCTGCGCAACAACATCATCCCCGACGATGTGGTGATGGAAGGCACCTTGCGCTCGCACGATGAAGGCGTGCGCGCCACCATCAAGCAGCGCATCGAAAAGACGGCCAGGACGATCGCCGAACTGGCGGGCGGCTCGGCGACGTTCTCGACGGGCGAGGGGGTGCCGGTAACCTACAACGATCCGGCGCTGACGCAGTGGGGCACGCGCAGCCTCGGCGACGGTGTCGGTGCCGATCGCGTGACCGAGTCGCGCCCGGTGATGGGCGCCGAGGACTTCTCGCTGCTGGCGAAGGTCGTCCCCGGCATGTTCTACTTCCTGGGCATCACGCCGCCGGACGAGGATCCGCGCCAGGCGCCGTCCAATCATTCGCCGCACTTCCACGTTCACGAGCCCGCGCTCAAGTACGGCGTGCGCTCGCTGGCCTACCTCGCGATCGATTACCTGCGACGCGACTGAAGATCAGCGCTTGGGCAAACGATAACGATCCTCGGGATCGTTCCAGCCCTTGAAGTTGGGCTTGCGCTTCTCGGCGAAGGCGGCGCGCGACTCCATGAGGTCGCTCTTGGCGCCGTGGTCGTGCAGCCTGTCGGCCAGCGCCTTCATGTCGGGAGCAGGCTCGGGCCGCATCTGGCGCATCATGTGCACCGTGTTGACCCGTGACGCGGGCGGCAGGGTGAGCAGGTGCTCGGCCATGCCGATCGCCGTCGGCATCAGCTCCTCGGCGGAGACCAGCCGGTTGACGAACCCGATCTCGTAGAAGCGCTGCGCGCTGAAGCGGAAGCCCAGCGCCATTTCCATCGCGATCGGATACGGCATGTTGGCGATGTGGCCGTGATTGTAGCCGCCCAGCAGCCAGCGCTTGGCCTCGGAGACCTCGAACACGGCTTCCTTCACGGCGACGCGGAGATCGGTACGTTCGACCAGCATGAAGCCACCGCCCATGGCGAAGCCATTGACCGCGGCGATCACCGGCTTCTCGAGCGCGCCGGTCATGAACGGATCCTCCATCGCCGGCCGCTCGCCGCCGGCGCGGCCCTTGGCCAGCGATTCCTTCATGTCCTCCCCGGCGCAGAAGCCGCGGCCGGTGCCGGTGAAGATCGCGACCTCGAGCTCCTTGTCGTGGCGGAACCCGGTCCAGGCCTTGGCGAGCTCGGCGCGCATCTCGGTGTTCAGCGCATTGAGCCGTTCGGGCCGGTTCATCCGGACCACGAATACCTGTCCCTTACGCTCGGTCTCGACGACTGCCATGGCTTCCTCCTGTGCGCTCGCGCAGCCACTGGAATACCACGTAAAGCATCGGGATCACGAAGATGCCGACCAGAGCCGCCGCCAGCATGCCGCCGAAAACCGGGGTGCCGACCGCTCTGCGGCTGAGCGCGCCCGCTCCCTCGGCAATGACCAGCGGCGCCAGGCCGAAGATGAAGGCGAAGCTGGTCATCATCACCGGCCGGAAGCGCAGTGCCGCACCGGTGATCGCGGCCTCGACGATCGTCTTGCCCTGCGCCCGTTGCTGGGCGGCAAACTCCACGATCAGGATGCCGTTCTTGGCCGCCAGCGCCACCAGCACGACGAGGCCGATCTGCGCATAGACATCGAAGGCCAAGCCGGCGAACCAGACGGCGGCGATGGCGCCCAGCACGGCGACGCTGACCGAGAGCAGCACCGGGATCGGGATGTTCCAGCTCTCGTAGAGCGCCACCAGGAAAAGATATGCGAACAGGATCGCCAGGCCGAGCACGATGCCGGTCTGGCCGCTCGCCGCCTTCTCCTGCAGCGCGGTGCCCGTCCATTCGAAGCCGTAGCCTGCGGGGAGCGTCGTGGCGGAAATGCGCTCCATCGCCGCCAGTGCCTGGCCCGAGCTGAAGCCCGGCTTGCCGGCGCCGTTGATGACGGTGGCGCGATGGCCGTTGTAGCGGATGACCGCCTGCGGCCCCTGCACCAGCCGCGCCTGGGCGAGCGCGCGAATCGGCACCATGGCGCCGCCCGTGCCGTGGACATAGACACGGTAGATGTCGTCGATGGCGTCGCGGAAGGGACCCTCGGCCTGCACGTTGACCTGCCAGGTGCGGCCAAACAGGTTGAAGTCATTCACGTAGAATCCGCCCAGGGTCGACTGCAGGGCGTTGAAGATGTCGTTGATCTTGACGCCCAGCACCTGGGCCTTGTCGCGGTCGATCTCGAGAAAGATCTGCGGCGTATCCGAGGCGAAGGTGCTGAACACGCCCGCCAGCTCGGGCTGCTGGTTGGCGGTGACGAGGAGACCGCGCATCGTGGCGGCGAGGTCGGACGGCGTCTGGCCCTGCAGCGCCTCGAGCACATACTGGAAGCCGCCGGTATTGCCGAGACCGAGCACGGGCGGCAGGTTGAAGGGAAAGACCACGGCGCCCTCGATCGCGCCCAGCTGCGGGCGCAGTCGGGCGATGATCGCGTCGACGGTCTCCGCCCGCGACGTGCGCTGCTCGTACGGCTTCAGCCGGATGACGAAGAACGCCTGGTTGGACGAGGCGACGTAGTCGATGAAGTTCAGTCCGACGACCGACAGCATGCCCTGCACGCCGGGAATCGGCCGCACGATGTTCTCGACCTCGGCGACCAGGTTCTCCGTCCGATTGAGCGAGGCGCCTTCCGGCAGGCGCATGGCGGCGAAGAACACGCCCTGGTCTTCGGCCGGCAGGAAGCCCTGTGGCGTTATCCTGAACATGCCGAGCGTGGCTGCTCCGACACCGGCGACGACGACCAGGCCGATCACCGCGACCCGCACGAGCCGGACGACGATCGAGCCATAGCTGTCGCGCACCCGGTCGATACCGTTCAGCACGTAGCGCATCGGCCCGTGGCGTGCCCCGTCGCCGCGCTTCAGCAGCACCGCGCAGAGCGCGGGGCTGAGGGTAAGAGCGTTGATCGCCGAGATGATCATCGACGCCGAGACCGCGACGGCGAACTGGCGGAACAGTTGCCCGCTGATGCCGGGGATGAACGCGACCGGCACGAACACCGACAGCAGCACCAGGGTGATGGCGATGATCGGCCCGGTGATCTGGCGCATCGCCTTCTTGGTGGCGTCGGGGATCGAGAGGTCCGGCTCCTCCTCGATCACCCTCTCGACGTTCTCGATCACGACGATGGCGTCGTCGACGACGATGCCGATCGCCAGCACCAGCGCCAGCAACGACACGGTGTTGGCGGAATAGCCCGCCGCCAGCAGGACGGCGAAGGCGCCGACGATCGACACCGGCACGGCGACGAGCGGGATGATGGTCGTGCGCAGCTTGCCCAGGAACAGGAAGACCACGATGCCGACCAGCACGAAGGCAATGACCAGGGTGTGCACGACCTCGTCGATGGTCGAGGTCACGAACACCGTGGCGTCGTAGAAGGTGTCGTAGGCCACGTCGTCGGGGAAGCGCAGCTTCAGCCTTTGCATCGTCTCGCGTACCTGGCGGGCGACATCGACGGCGTTGGCGCCGGGCGACTGGTAGATGCCAATCGCGCCGGCGGGGGCGGTGTTGTAGCGGCTATAGCGCTCCTGCGACTTGGCGCCGATGTCTGGCCGCGCCACGTCCCTGACGCGTACCACCGACCCGTCGGGATTGGCGCGCACGATGATGTTGCCGAACTGCTCGACGGTGGTGAGGCGGCCCAGCGTCTTGATCGTGAGCTGGAGCTGCTGCGCCGGCGGCACCGGCGCCGAGCCGATGCGGCCCAGTGCGGCCTGTACGTTCTGGCCCTGCACGGCCGCCACCACGTCGGATGGCGTGAGCTTGAGCGCCGTGAGGCGATCGGGGTCGATCCACAGACGCAGCGAATAGTCGAGCGCGCCGAACAGCGTCGCCTGGCCGACGCCGCGGATGCGTGCCAGCTCGTCGACGACGTTGATGGTCGCGTAATTGTTGAGATACAGCGCGTCGTGCGTGTTCTTCGGCGAGTAGATGTTGACGATCTGCAGAAGCGCCGCAGATTTCTTGCGGATCACCAGCCCTTGGCGCTGGACTTCCGCCGGCAGGAGCGGGGTGGCGAGCTGGGCGCGGTTCTGCACGTTCACGGTGTTGATGTCGGGATCGGTGCCGAGCGCGAAGGTGACGGTGAGCGTGTAACTGCCGTCGGCGCCGCTGGCCGACTGATAGTAGAGCGCGTTGTCGACGCCGTTGATCTGCTGCTCGATCGGCTGCGCGACCGTCGTCTCCACGACCTCGGCATCGGCGCCGGGATAGAGCGTGGTGAGCGACACCTGGGGCGGCACGATCTCGGGGAATTGCGCCACCGGGATGTTGAGGATCGCGAGCAGGCCGGCCAGCATGACGACGATAGAAATGACGAAGGCCAGCCGGGGCCGGTCGATGAAGATGCCGGAGATCATGGCAGGTTCCTCAGCGGGCGCCGGCCGCGGGAAGCACCGTCTCCTGCACGACCTGGCCCGGCCGCACCTTCTGGATGCCGTCGACGATCACCTTGTCGCCCTCGCTCACGCCTGAGGTGACGATGACGTCGGCGTCGAGATTGGGGCCGGTCTGCACGCGCCGCACCTCGACCTCGTGCCGGGCATTGACCACCAGTGCGTAGTAACCCGACTGGTCGGCCTGCAGCGCCGACTGCGGGATCACCAGCCGGGGCGCCTCCGTGCGCTCGCGGATCGAGGCCGTCACGAACTGTCCGTCGATCAGCAGGCCTTCGGGGTTGGGCACGGTCGCCCGCATGATCAGGCTGTCGGTCGACTGGTCGACCTGCGGATCGGTGAGGTTCCACACGCCACTGTGCGCATAGTCCAGGCCGTTGGAGAGCTTGAGGCGGATGTCGATCTTGGCCAGGCCGCCATCGCGCTTGCGCGTCTCGCGGATCGTCTCGAGGTCGCGCACGCTCACCGGGAAAAGCACATAGATCGGATCCTGGCTGACGATCGTCGCCAACACGCCGCTCGCCGGATTGACCAGGTTGCCCATGGTGTAGGCGGTGCGGCCGATCTTGCCGTCGATCGGCGCGCGGATGTCGGTGTAGTCGAGATTGACCTCGGCTTGCCGGAGCGCGGCCCGCGTCTGCATGATGTGTCCGACCGCAGTGTCGAGGGCGGCCTTGTCGGCATCGACTTGCGACTGCGGACTGTACTGCTTCTTGGAGAGCTGCGAGTTGCGGCCGTATTCGAGTCGCGCATTCGTCTCGGTTGCCTCGGCTACGGCGACATTGGCCTTCGCCTGGTCGACCAGCGCCTGGAACTGGACCTTCTCGATCTGATAGAGCAGGTCGCCGGCCTTGACCTCCTGACCTTCGCGGAACAGCACCTTGTCGAGGAAACCCTCGATGCGCGCGCGGACCTCCACCTTGTTGACTGCCTTGATGCGGCCAACGAAGGTGAAGGATTCGTTCACGCCCTTGAGGGCCGCGAGCCGCACGCCGACAGCCGGCTTCGGCGCGGCCGCCTGGGCGGGTGGAGCGGCAGGCCTGCCGTGCATGAACCAGACGATGGCGATCAGCGCCACCACCGCGATTGCGGCTGCGACCGCAGCCCAGCGCCCGGCGGACATTGTTCTCGGCATCGTTCGGTCTCCCGCACTCCTGCGCCCGTCGCTGCAATATTCCTCGATTTGGCGGGACGATCAAACGCGGGGAATTCGGGCAAGGCCGAGGAAAAGCGGAAGCAATGACCGCAGCGCGATTGCGGATTTGCGCTGTTGGCATGCGGTCAAATCGGCGATGATGGAGCCATGCCGATCACTGTCAGACCTCTGTCCCATGCGCTCGGCGCCGAGATCCATGGCGTCGATCTTTCCCAGCCCCTCAGCAATTCCGAGTTCGACCAGATCCATCGGACGTTCCTCGAGAGCGGCATCCTGCTGTTCCGGCGGCAGAAGATCACCCGCGAACAGCACATCGCCTTCAGCCGCCGCTTCGGCGAACTCGACCGGCACGACTCCCTGCCGCGCGACCGGCATCCGGACTATCCGGAGCTGCTGATGGTGACCAACGTCCCGAAGGAGAACGGCACGCCGTCGGACTCCAAGTACACCGGCCAGCAGTGGCACTCCGACATGTCGTTCACGCCGGTGCCGTCGCTTGGTTCGCTGCTGCGCGGCATCACCATCCCGCCGGTCGGCGGCGATACGATGTTCACCAACATGTACCGTGCCTACGACGAGCTGTCGGACGGCATGAAGAAGATGATCGCCGACCTGCACGGCATCCACACCGGTACGCGCAAGGTGCTGGACCCCAACTCCGACCGCGAGAAGGAGCAGAAGAAGATCAATCCGCCGATCGCCCAGCCTGTGGTGAGGGTGCATCCCGAGACCGGCCGCAAGGCGCTCTACATCGGCGAAAAAGTCTCGCGCTTCGACGGCATGACCGCCGAAGAGAGCAAGCCGCTGATCGACTATCTCGTGAAGCACGCGACGCGGCCGCAGTACATCTATCGCCACCAGTGGCAGACCAACGACATCATCCTGTGGGACAACCGCTGCACCATGCACATTGCGCTGGGTGACTATCAGGAAGGCGAGATCCGCCACCTCGAGCGCACGACGGTGAAGGGCACGCCCTCGGGCTATTACCTGCAATGAAGCTGTCGCGACGGGCGCTGCTCGCGGCGCCAGCGCTGCTGCCGATAGCGGCGCCCCTGATCGCCCGGGCCCAGCAATACCCCGACAAACAGATCCGCATGATCATCCCGTTTGCTGCGGGCGGCACGACCGACCTGCTGGCGCGCGCGATCGGCCAGCAGCTCAACGAGGCCTGGGGCCAGCCGGTGATCAGCGACAATCGCGCCGGCGCCAACGGCGTGATCGCCTCGGAGATCGTCGCCAAGTCGCCGGGCGACGGCTATACGCTCGAACTGGTGGCGATGGGTCATGCGACCAACCCGCTGGTCTACAAGCGCCTGCCGTTCGACGCCGACAAGGACTTCACGCCGGTGAGCCTGATCGCCACCTTCCCGCAACTCGTGATGGTGCATCCCAAAGTGCCGGCCACGACCCTGGCCGAACTGCTGGCGCTGGCGAAGAAGGCCACTCCGCCGCTCACCTATGCGTCCGGCGGCAACGGCTCGTCGCAGCACTTCGCCGGCGCCCTGTTCGCCCATATGGCCGGTGTCACCCTCACGCACGTCGCCTACAAGGGCGGCAATCCCGCGCTGCAGGACCTGATGGCGGGCAACGTCGATATGATGATCATCCAGCCAAATTCGCCCTCGCAGCTGAGCTCCGGACAGGTGAGGGCGCTTGCGATTTCCTCAAAGACGCGCAGCGCGAGCTACCGCGACGTTCCGACCGTTGACGAGGCGGGAGTGCCCGGATACCAGTCCGTCGCCTGGTACGGGCTGGTCGCTCCGAAGGGCATGCCGACCGAGATCCTCGAGAAACTCAGCGCAGCGGTCGTTAAGGCCGCGCACTCCAGTGCCGTGACGGGGGTCGTCGCCCAACAGGGCGGCGATGTTGTCGCCAGCACACCGCAAGAGTTCGCGGACTTTATCCAGGCCGAGCGTGCGCGCTACGCACCGATCGTGCGCGAGGCCGGAATGATGGTCGAATAAAGGCAGGGAATTTTCCGAACTCGCCGCGGGGATGGTGCAACCCGATTGGGCGTAGGTTCGTTTAGAGCGCCGCCCCGGGGCCCCTTGCAAATCCCGCGCCGCCGCTATTGGAGAGTGCGGTGCGCCTGGCACGTATAATTGCGGTCCTTCTTGGAAGTGGTCTTGCTCTTCTGATTGCGGCGGTTGCCATCTCGGCCTACGCCGCCAGCCCTTACGGTCAGGACGACCGTTACGCCAGCACCACCGGCTATGCCCGCGGGCCGCTGCCGCCCTACCAGTATACCGACCATGCCCAGCCTGCTTCGAGCGGTCGCACCGTCACGCTCTACATCGACGGCGATTTCCCCGACGCCCAGCGCCGGGCGATCGTCGGCGCGATGCGCGAGTGGAACTACGTGCTGAACGGCTACGTGCAGTTCCGCGCCCATCTCCTGTCGGCCGATACCAACTCCGCCGAGATCGCCCGCCTGCGCCGCAACGGCGCCTGGATCGTGGCGCTGGTCGACAGCCGCCATCCGATCGCCCAGCAGGGCGAGGGCGCGCATGCGCTGGCCGTCACCGTGGGCAACGGGCACGACGGGTTCGTCTACGTGATCGGCGATCGCATCGGCGGCCGCGACCTCACCGGCGTGTTGATGCACGAGTTCGGCCATGTACTGGGTGCCGGCCACGATCATGCCGGCCTGATGGCCCCGGTCTACAACGCCGCCGCGGCGCGCTGCATCGACCACGACGCGGTGGCGATGGTCGCCAACGTCCAGCGCCTGCCGCTGCAGCGGCTCAACTGGTGCGAGCCCACCGGCTACGATCCCCGCAATCAGCCGCGCGCCGCCAGCAACGCCGCCTATCGCTAGAGCGGCCTTGGATCGCTTGGAGCCGCTACGCGGTTCCGCATCCGGCCTTGCGAGCGCGATAGAGGCCCCCGAGAATAGTCCCCGTTCGCAATTAGAGGGGAAATGTCCGAAATGGCCGAGTTGTCCGACGATCTCTTCGCCGAGCTGCGCAAGATCGACACGCCCACCATTACCAACGTGGTGGCGACCTATCCGAAGAATCCCCTGTGTCTCGGCCTCTACAATCCGTGGACCGAGAACTGGTACACCGACACCTCGATCCGCTGCATCTATCCCGAGCTCGGGCCGACCATCGGCTATGCCGTCACCTGCGTTTACGGCATGCCGGATCCCAACTACGCGGGCCGGCTTTCGTTCATGGACGTGCTCGACGCCCTCGAGGCGATGAAGAAGCCGACCGTCCTGGTGATCCAGCAGAAGTGGCCGGACGGGATCATGAAGAAGGCCGGGCTCGCGGGCGAGATGATGGTGAGCTCGATGATGGCGGTGGGCTGCATCGGCATGCTGTCGAACGGTCCGTCGCGCGACGTCGACGCGATCCGCAAGCTCAAGTTCCAGTACATGCTGGGCGGCGTCACCGCCGGCCATGGCGAGATGGCGGTACAGTCGATCAATGTGCCGGTCTCGGTCGGCGGCATGGATGTGGCGCCTGGCGACCTCATCCACATGGACGAGAACGGCGCCGTGAAGTTCCCGCCGCATCACGCGCCGGCGATCGTGAAGAACGCCAAGGCCATGCTCGACGACGAGGCGCGGCGACTGGTTGTGATCCGCAAGGCCAAAACTGCCGCCGAAGTGCGCGCCGCCAACTCGGGCGGCGCCTACACCCCGAAGAAGGGCTAGGCGATGGCCGATCTCTCCAAGGACCTGCACGAGGTGCTGGCCAAGGTCGGCACCTCGACCCTGACCGGCGTGCTCAACCGCCGCGGCCTCAAGAACATGACCCTGTTCGACGTCCACCCGATGCGGCCCGAGCAGCCGGCGATGGTGGGCATCGCCTTCACCATGCGCTTCATTCCCTCGCGCGACGACAAGGACGGCCCGACCTCGACCAGCCGCAGCATGGTGCAGCCGCAGGCGATGGAAGAGTGCCCGCCCGGCCATGTGCTGATGATCGATTCGCGCGGCAACTCGCGCGCGGCCTCGGCCGGCGACCTCTATATCGGCCGCCTCAAGGCGCGCGGCGCGGCGGGCATCGTGACCGATGGTGGGTTCCGCGACACCAACGGCGTCTTCAAGACCGGCCTGCCCGCCTATCACCGCCGGCCGTCCTCGCCGCCGTCGCCGATCGCGCACCGGCCGGTCGACCTGCAACTGCCGATCGGCTGCGGCGGCGTCGCCGTCTATCCCGGCGATATCGTAGTCGGCGATCGCGATGCCGTGCTGGTCATTCCGCCCGACATCGTCGAGGCGGTCGCCGAGGAGGCGTTCAAGAACTACCACTACGAGGGATGGGCGGAGCTCGAGGTCGCCAAGGGTCGCTCGCTGAAGGGCATGTTCCCGGTCGCGGGCGACGAAGCCAAGCGCGACTACGAGGTATGGAAGAAGGCGGGCGGCAAACTCTAGACGCGCGCCATTACTTCCGACTTGAAGCGTTTCATCTCGGCCAGGATCTCCGGCACCGTTGTGCCGCCGAAGCCCATGTCGATGGCGCCGACACCTAGCGCGGCGAGCGCCTTGATGTCGCCCGCGATAGCGGCGTTCGAGCCCGAGAACAGGCGGCGTTCGCCATCACCAGCCTTTTCGTCCACGCCGGTGCCATATCGCGGGAAGCGGATCGTGAGGCCCACCGCCTTGGTGTCACGGCCGGCCTCCGCCGTCATCTGGCGCAGCCGCGCGACCGATGCCGAATAGCGCGCCAGGCTGTCGAGCGGGAAGGCGGGGTTGTTGGGGATCGGATACCAGGCGTCGCCGATCTTGGCGGTGCGCCGCAACGCGGGTCCCAACTCACCGCCGATCCAGATCGGGATGCCGCCCTTCTGCGCGGGCTTGGGCGCAAAGGAAATCTTGTCGAACGTCACGTAGTCGCCCGAGAACTTGGGCTTGTCCTTGGTCCACAGCTCGCGGAAAGCGGCGATGTATTCGTCGGTCACCTTGCCGCGCTGCTCGAAGGGCGGCACGCCCAGCGCCTCGAACTCCTCCTTCATCCAGCCCGCGCCGATGCCGAGCGTCACCCTGCCGCCCGACAGCACGTCGATGGTGGCGAGCTGCTTGGCCGCCAGCACCGCCGGCCGGTGCGGTACGACCATGACCGAAGTCACGAGTCTGAGCTTCGTGGTGCGCGCGGCCACGAAAGCGAGCTCGATCAGCTGCTCGTTGCGCTCGCCGCTGCCGGCGTTGGTGAATTCGCCCGACGCGCTGTAGGGGTAGGGGGAACTGATGTCGGTCGGGATCACGACATGGTCGCTGAAGGTCGCGTAGTCGTAGCCCAGCGCTTCGGCGCCGGTACAAAGCGCCGTCAGCGGGTCGAGTGCGGCGAGCGCGCCCGCCGTGGGAGCGGAAAAGCCGATGTGCATGATGTTCCCCTTCAGCCGAGCGACGTAGTGATCGGCATACTCTTCTTCAGGGTGAGCGTCACTGGCGTGCGTTCGGCGATTTCTGCCATGCGCTTCTTCTGCTCGGCGTCTGCGCCATCGATGAAGAGCGTGCGGTCGATGTGCTCGGCGGCGCCCTCGCGGCTGTAGCGGATCTCGGTCTTCACCGCCGTCACCGGCCACTGCTTGCGCGCGGCGTACATGCGCAAGGTGATCACGGTGCAGGCGCCCAGCGCCGAGGTCAGCAGGTCGTAGGGCGCGGGACCGGCATCCTTGCCACCCAGCTCAGGTCCTTCGTCGGCGTGGAGCATGTGCGGCGCGTGCGCGCCGGTCACGATGGTGGTCGCGTAGTCGACCGTCCCGATGCTTGCCGTCGCGTGCGCCATGCCGTCTCCGATCCGCGCCCGATGAGCCGGGCGCGGGGGTCAGTCTAGCGGCCGCGGACCTTCTTTGCCGCCTTCTTCGCGACGCGCCGCACCTTCTGTTTCGTCTTGGTGGTGGCGCGGCGGGCCCGCGAGGTGGCCGTCGAAGCCGTGCGCTTGGTCTTCGAGACCGCCTTGCGCGCCGCCTTTTTCACCGCCTTCTTCTTCGCGGTCACCTTGCGCTTGACGGAGACGGTGGCCCGCCCCATCGCCCGTCGCGCCTCGGTCGCCGTCTTCAGTGGATGGGCAAGCGCGTCAATGGCGCTCGCGACCGCATCCGTCACGGTGCCGGCGACTTCGCCGACGATCGTCTTCTTCATTCTGGCCATGCGTGATCTCCCATTTGTCGTGATTGTCCGACGCCAACGCGCTTGCTTCGCCCAAGTTGCGGGCGGCTGTGTCCCTGCTTCTGGCGCGAGCTGCAAAAATATTGTATATCAATGGATTATCCGGTTATCTTCCCGTCAGTTGGAGCTTTCGATGGCCGTCATTTCCGGCCTCTCTCTTGCCGCCGACGCTCGCGGCGCCCGCGCGACCTGGCAGCTTTCGTGGCCACTGATCGCAGGGCTGGCGATCTTCCTGGTCCTGATGGATGCCAGCGGGCTGCCGCTGCTGTCCGATCCCGACACGCATTGGCACATCGCGGTCGGCGACTGGATCATCGCCCACCATGCGATGCCCCGCGTCGATGCCTTTTCCTTCACCTTCGCCGGCCAGCCGTGGATCGCCAAGGAGTGGCTGTCGCAGCTCCTGCTCACATTCGCCTACCATGCCGCGGGCTGGGGCGGTGTGACGGCGCTGGCGGCCGCGGCGGTCGCCCTCAGCTTCGCTCTCCTGCTGCGCCTGCTGTTGCGTGACCTCAAGGCGCCGGTCGCGATTCTCTTCGTGGCCGCCGCGCTGGTGATGATGGGGCCGCACTTCCTGGCGCGCCCGCATGTGCTGGCATTCCCCGTCACCCTGATCTGGATCGCCGGACTTGTGCGCGCCGTGGAGGAGCGCCGCGCGCCGCACCCGATGCTGCTGCTGGCGATGCTGGCCTGGGCTAACCTGCATGGCGGCTTTACGCTCGGTCTCATGATGGTCGGTGCTTTCGCGCTCGATGCGCTGGTCGGCGCAGGAAACGCGGCCGAGCGCAAGGCGCTGTTCCTGGGCTGGCTGAAGTTCGGTGTGGCGGCGGTGCTGGTGGCCTGCATCACGCCCTATGGCCCCGAGTCGATCCTGGTCACCCTGCGGATCTTCAATATCGGCGACGCGCTGTCGACGATCGCGGAATGGAAGCCGCCGAACTTCCAGAGCCAGCCCCTGCAGGAGCTGATCCTGATCGTGGCACTCTATCTCGCTCTGTCGCGCGGCTTGAAGTTGCCGCTGGTGCGCCTGCTGATCGTGCTCGGCCTGGTGCATCTCTTCCTGCGCTATGCCCGCAACGCCGAGCTGCTGGCGACCTTCCTGCCGCTGGTGATCGCACCGGTCCTGGCACGGCAATGGCCGTCGCTGCGGCCGGACGGAAATACGCCTGCCGGCAATGCCCTGATGCGCCGCGTCGACGCGCTGGCCCGCCCGGCCGGCGCCGGCGCTGTCGCCGCGGTCCTGGCCCTCGCGATCGTCTTCGCCGCCGGCATGATCCGCTTCGCCGGCATCGTGCCGCCCGCCGAGGTGATGCCGCAGGCTGCGCTCGACTATGCGCGCAGCAACGGGCTGCTGAAGGGTCGCGTGTTCAATTCCTGGAACTATGGCGGTCCGCTGATCCATGCCGGCATCCCGACCTTCATCGATGGGCGTGGTGAGCTGTACGGCGGCGACTTCATCAGGCTCTACTCGCACCTGACGGGGATGCGCGGCGCCGAATCGCTCGAGAAGACACTCGACGACTACCGGATCGACTGGACCCTGCTCGACAAGGACTGGCCGGCGAACAAGCTGCTGGCTGAACTGCCTGGCTGGCGCCAGGCCTACAGCGACGATCAGGCGACGATCTTCGTCCGCGAGCGCTAGCCCTTCAACACGATCCAGGTGCAGTGGCCGAGCGCGCAGAGCCGGCCCTGCTCGGTGTATAGCGCGGTGCCCGAATAGAGCTTGCGGCCTTCCTCGCCGATCTTCCAGCCGACGACGGCACAGCGCTCGCCGACCCGCGGCGGGTCGAGCACCTTGGCCGTCATGCGGCCGGTCAGCGCCGGACGCCAGTCGCCGGGATCCTGCGCCGCCCACGCGCCGGGACAGTCGAGCGTGCCCCAGACGAATTCAGGCCGGATGCGGCCTGACGCATCGGCGTGCGCCGCATGCGGCAGATAGCAGGAGAGCGAGCGGCCGTGGCCCGGTCCCGGTTCGCCGAACACGCGCAGCCCGTCGCCGACGCCGCGGCTGCGCCCGCAGACGATGCAGTCGTGGAAGTCGCTGTCTTCGGTGCTGCCGCCGGTCTCGGCAACGCGCAGCACGTCGCCCCAGTCGGCCGGGGCGGGCGGCGGCACGAGATGTCCGACGGTTCCGGCGCGCGCCTCGCAGATCAGTGTATCGCCGTCGCGCAGCATCAAGGCCGATCCGTCGCGTGCGACCTGCAGAGGCCGGTCGACGGGAATGGGCGCGCGCAAGGTGATCTCGACCGTGCCGTCGCCGCCCAGCATCTCGGTGTAGCGGGCGGCCAGCACGCCGCCCGCATAACCGCCGTTGCCCGACAGGCGCGGACCGTTGAAGTCGCGCGGGATGATGATGTCGCTCACTCGAAGCCTCCGCCGCGCGGAACCTGCCGTGCCGCCGCGGCTGACGCAAGGGCGACGGCATGGCAAGACAGGAGCGTGACGCGGTTCGTACCCTGGTTGCTGGTGGCGCTGTGCTTTGTCGTTGGCGTGGCAAGCCGCTCGATCAGCGACGCCTTCGCCGTCTTCGTGCCGTCCTTGGAGCAGGCCTTCGGGGCAAGCCGCAGCTCGGTCACGCTGATCTACAGCTTCGCGCTGCTGGTCGGCGGCACCGGCGCGCCGCTCTCCGGCTGGATCGTCGACCGCTTCGGGCTGCGCGTGCTTACCGTCATCGGCATGTCGGCTGCCGCACTGGCCACCGCCAGCGCCTCGCAGGCGACCGAGATCTGGCATCTCTATCTCGGTCTCGGCATCGTCATGGGACTGGCGAATGCCTCGCTGGGCGGCGTGTTGAGCTCCCAGGTGATCGGCCGCTGGTTCCCGGCGCGGCGGCTCGGCGTAGCGATGGCCGTTGCCTGGTCGTCGACGGGCATGGGCGCCATCGTCATGTTTCCGCTCGCCGAGCATCTGATCGTGACGCACGGCTGGCGCCAGACCTACATCGTCTTCGCCTGCATCAGCGCCGTCTTCGTCCCCCTGCTGCTGGTGCTGCCGTGGCGTCGCATCGAACGCGGCGCATCCGGGCTGGTGCCGGCGCGCGCGTCCGAAAGACCGGGCCCGACCGTCGGCGAAGCGATACGCGAATGGCCGTTCTGGGCGCTGACGTTTTCGTTCGCCCTCACCTCGATCGGCATCTTCTCGCTGGTGCCCCAGGCGATGGTCTATCTGCTCGAACGCGGGCTCGAAGGTCCCTATGCCGCGCGCGCACTTGCTGTCGCGGGCTTCCTCGCGCCGCTCGGCCTCGTCGGCTTCAGCTGGCTGGCCGATCGCGGCGGCCGCAAGTACGCGGCGATCCTCGCCTATGTCTGTTCGATCCTCGGCGTCGGCGCGCTCGCGATGGTGCGTGGGCCGGGCGACGACTTCTGGCTATGGACCTTCGTGCTGCTGTTCGGCGGCAGCCAGGGATCGCGCGGGCCGATGATCTCGACCTTGGCGACGCTGCGCTACCGTGGCGTCCATTTCGGCCGCATCTACGGCATGATCAGCATCGGCATGGGATTGGGCTGCTTCTTCGGCGCCTGGCTGGGCGGCCTGCTGCACGACTGGACCGGCGGTTATGGCGCGATCTTCGTTCTGTCGATTGCAGCCCTTGCACTCGCTGCCGCCTCACTCGGCTCGGAAGCATCCGCGCGCGAGCGGCTGGCACGCTGAGACTCTGTTGCGGCCACGTTACGGTATCGATACAGAGCCATTTTACCCGGTTTCATCGACATATTGTGTTTCCGCGAAATCCTTGGCCACAATACGGGTCATGGAAAAGCGTATCGACTTTCCCAGTAGTCCCATCCGGGGCCCGAGAGGCTAGCCCGTGACACCGGCCATCGAGTTCTGTCACGCGCTGGTGCTCAACGCCGACTTTCGGCCGCTGTCCTATTTCCCGCTGTCGATCTGGTCCTGGCAGGACGCGGTGAAGGCGGTCTTTCTCGACCGGGTCAGCGTCGTTTCGGAATACGAGCGCAAGATCCACAGCCCCTCCTTCGAGATGCGGCTGCCGAGCGTCATTGCGCTCAAGGAGTATGTGCCGACCGCGCGGCGTCCCGCCTTCACGCGGTTCAACGTCTTCCTGCGCGACCATTTCAACTGCCAGTATTGCGGCCATGACTTCGCGACCAACGAGCTGACGTTCGATCACGTCATCCCCAAGTCGCGCGGCGGCCACACCGCCTGGTCCAATGTCGTCACCGCCTGCAGCCCATGCAACCTGCTGAAGGGCAACCGCCTGCTGCGCGAGAGCGGCATGTTCCTGCAGCGGGCGCCGATCGAGCCCACTACGGCAGAGCTGCAGGAAAACGGCCGTGCCTTTCCGCCCGGCTACCTGCACGAGAGCTGGCGCGACTTCCTGTACTGGGACAGCGAGCTCGATCAGACCTGATAGCGGGGCGCGCCAGATGCGCAGTCAGATGCGCGTCGACAGCCAGATGGCAAGCTTCGAGCCCGTTTTTATGACACGCGTCAGCGCTTCGTAGCCGGGCGCCTGCTCGGCGCCCGCGGCCAGCGCCTGGTCCCGGTGGGCGATCTCCTCGGCGCGGAACTTCTCCACGGTCGTGCGCAGCTCGGCTTCATCGTCGCCCAGCGACGCCGCCTGCGCCGCATAGTGCTCGTCGATCGTCTCCTCGATGGCGACCGTGCAGGCCATCGCCGCCTTGTCGCCCATCAGTGCCGTCGCTGCACCCAGCGCGAAGCCGGCCACGTTCCACAGCGGCGACAGCAGGGTCGGCCGCACCTTGCGCTCGGCAGCAAGGCGATCGAACACCTTGCTGTGCTCGCGCTCCTGGCGGGCCATCGCGCGGATTGCCCGCGCGGCGTCGCCGTTGGCTCGGCCCGACCAGCGCAAGGCCGCAAGTTGGCCCTCGTAGATGCGCACGGCACCGAACTCGCCCGCCTGGTCGACCCTGATCACCCCCTCGACGAGTGTGCGGGCATCGGGGTCGCCGGGATTGCGCGTCGCGGCGGTTTTCAGGCCGTCTGTCACGGGGGCTTCGTCCGGATGTGCTTGGCGACCTGCGCGCCCAGCAGCAGGGCAAGGCCGCCCGAGAGGATCGCGTTCCAGCCCGCCATCGAGATGCCCCACATGACCCACGCCGGCTCGTCGCAGCGGATCATCTTGGCGCCCAGCAGGTATTTTTTGAGCTGATCGAGCGGCAGGCCGCGCGGGACCGTGCCCGAGCAGGCCTGCGGGCCTTGCCAGATATGATGCTCGACGCCGACGTGGAAGACGCCAAGGCCTGCCGTCACCGCCAGCGCGGTGATCGCAATCAGCGTGAAGAACATCGCGACGTTGGGATGTCCGAACGCAACGACGGCGATCAGGCCGGCCGCGATCGCCACCATGTGCGGATAGCGCTGCCACCAGCACATCTCGCAGGGGGCGAGGCCCAGTACATATTGAAAGTAGTAGGCACCGCCCAGCAGCGCGGCGCTGCCGAGGAAGGCGCAGAGTCCGAGGCGGCTGGGGAAGGACATCATTTTCACTCAGAAGAGAAAGCGTACGGCGATAAAACCACCAACCAGCGCAATCAAGAAGACGATCGTGACCAGGGTAAGGCGCTTCTCGATGAAATCGCGGATCGGCTCGCCATACTTCCAGAGCAACGCTGCCACGGCAAAGAATCGGACGCCACGCGTCAAAGCCGACGCCCACACGAAAGTGAACAGGTCGAAGTGTGCGGCACCTGAAGCGATCGTGATCAGCTTGTACGGAATAGGCAGGAGGCCCTTGCCCAGGATGATCCAGACGCCGTACTGGGCAAACTCGAGCCGGAACTGCTCGAGACCGGCCTGCAGGCCGTAGGTCTTGACCACCCAGGCACCGATCGTCTCGAAGAAATAGAATCCGATCGCGTAACCCAACAGCCCGCCCATCACCGAGCAGATCGTGCAGACGAAGGCGATGGTGAAGGCCTTGCGGCGGTTTGCCAGCACCATCGGCACCAGCATCACGTCGGGCGGAATGGGGAAGAACGAGCTCTCGGCGAACGAGACCGCGCCCATCGCGGGAATGGCGTAACGGGATCCGGCGAGGCGGATCACCCAGTCGTACAGACGGCGCAACATGCGCCGCTGCTATACGCTATTCCGCGGCCAGTTTCAGCCGTGTCGGCACCGTTTCGCGGGCGAGCAAGGCTGCTCGCGCCGCCTCGTACTCCGCCTTCAGGCGGGCCACGATCTCGGCCGCCGGCGGCGCGTCGAAGATCTGGCCGACACCCTGGCCGGCGCCCCAGATGTCGCGCCAGGCCTTGGCCTTGGAGTTGCCGCCCGAGCCGAAGTTCATCTTGCTCTTGTCGGCAATCGGCAGGTCGTCGGGATCGAGGCCGGCCGCGGCGACGCTCTTCTTCAGGTAGTTGCCGTGCACGCCGGTGAACAGGTTGGTATAGACGATCTCCTCGCCGGACGAATCGATGATGCACTGCTTGTTGGCCTCGGTGGCGTTGCCTTCCTTCGACGCGGTGAAGCGCGTGCCGAGATAGGCGAGGTCGGCGCCGATCGCCTGCGCCGCCAGCACGCTGGCACCGTTGGCGATCGCGCCCGAGAGCAGCAGGCAGCCGTCGTAGAACTGGCGCACTTCCGGCACCAGCGCGAACGGCGAAAGAGCGCCGGCATGGCCGCCGGCGCCGTTGCAGACCAGGATCAGCCCGTCGACGCCCGACTGCAGGGCGCGCCTGGCGTGCTTCACGTTGGTGACGTCGTGGAACACCAGCCCGCCGTAGCGATGGGCCGAGGGCACGACATCGTCGGGCGCGCGCAGCGAGGTGATCTGGATCGGCACCTTGTACTTCTCGCAGAGATCGACGTCGTGTTGCAGGCGGTCGTTCGAGGCATGCACGATCTGGTTGACGGCGAACGGCGCCACCTTCTTCCCGGGGTGCTTCGCCTTGTAGTCGCCGAGATCGCCGGTGATGCGCTTCAGCCATTCCTCCAGCATTTCCTTCGGCCGCGCGTTCAGTGCCGGGAAAGCGCCGACGATGCCCGCCTTGCACTGCTCGATCACGAGATCGGGGTTGGAGATGATGAACAGCGGCGCGCCGACAACGGGGATCACGAGGTTGTCGCGCAGCAGGGCGGGGAGAGCCATGGTGGTTTCCTATTTCATCAGTTCGTAGGGGCCGCCCTTTTCGAGGGCGCGCTTGTAGGCCGGCCGGGCGTGGATGCGGTCGAGCCAGGCGGAGAGCTTCGGCATCTGGCGCACGATCGGCGCGCGGGCCGCGGCGGCTTCGAGCGGAAAGCTCATCTGGATGTCGGCGGCAGTGAACGCTGACCCGGCGAACCAGTCGCGTTTCGAAAGCTCGCTCTCCAGGAACATGAAGTGGTTGCCGATCTGCGGATCGAGCAGGGTCTTGTTGGCGCCGTTGGAGATGGCGCGGCCGACCGGCTTCATGAAGAACGGCAACCGGCTGGGAATGCGGCCAAACACCAACTTCATGAACAGAAGCGGCATCAGCGAGCCTTCGGCGTAGTGCAGGAAATATGTGTAATGGAGTCGCTCCGGGGTGCCCAGGGCCGGCGTCAGCTTGCCCGCACCGTAGGTGTCGCCCAGGTACTCGATGATCGCGCCAGATTCGGCCAGCACCTTGTCGCCGTCCGAAATGACCGGCGACTTGCCGAGCGGATGCACGGCGCGCAGCGAGGCCGGCGCCTGCATCGAGGGTTCGCGCTGGTAGCGCTTGACCTCGTAGGGGATGTCCAGCTCCTCGAGCGTCCACAGGATGCGCTGCGAGCGCGAGTTGTTCAGATGATGGACGGTGATCATGCCTGCAACGTACCCGGCCGCCAGTTGCCGTGGAAGCCCGCCGGGATGCGGCTCGACAGGTGGGCGATGGCGATCGGTCCGTGCGACAGGTCGGTGGCCTCGAAGACCGCAAGATCGCTGCGCTTTTCCTCGCCGCGATAGAGCACGCTCAGCAGCCAGCCGTCGCCTTCGACCGCCTTCTGCGAGCGCGGCACAAAGACCGGCTCGCCGAAACGGTCGTCGGGGCCGGCCGACCAGCCCGTGCTCTTGCCGCTCTTGAGGTCGTAGTGGCGCAACCCGTCATGGCGTGGCTCGCCGTTGCTGGCATCGGTGATGTCGCCCGCGACGATCCAGCCGTGGCGATAGTCGCTCATGCAGAAACGCTCGTCGAAGCGCGGAAACTCTCCGGAGCGGTCGTCGAGCTGCTCTTCGTGGAAGGTATTGCCTTTGCCGGCGAGGTCGAAGGTCCAGCGGAACAGCCGGGCCGCCGGCGGCGCCTGGCTCGACCGCGAGCCGTCGGGCAGCGGGAACAGCGGCGCCACCTCGTACTTCATCACGTCGACCACGATCTTGCCGTCGGCTGTCTCGTAATGGTTCATCGGATGGAAGACGTAGGAGGCAGGTGCGCTCACCCACTTCACGTCGGCCACCGTGCCGCCCCGCGGGATGAAGGCGATGTGCGTGCCCTTGTCAGGCTCCCAGGCGAACGGCGGCTTGCCCGACATCGCGCGCTCCATCGAAGAGGTGAGCGGGAAGATCGGCAGCACGATCCAGTTTTTGGTGACGGCGAAGTCGTGGACCATCGAGGGGAACGGGCCTTCGAGGATTTCCGCGCGCGTGACCGTTCCGTTCCGATCGACCGTCTGCAGGCTGATCTCCTTGCTGAAGCGGCCCTTGGCCGAATAGCCGAAGAAGATCATCTCGCCGGTCTCGGGATCGAACTTGGGGTGTGCGGTGAACGGACCGTTCAGCCTGTCGCCGTAAGTCTCGTAGCCTTTCGGCATCAGGGTCGCGGGATCGAGCGCAAAGGGCGCATGCGCCTCCTCGAGCGCCAGCAGGCGGCCGGCATGCCAGACAATGTTGGTGTTGGCGATGGTCGACTGCAGCTTCAGCACCCGCGGGTCGGTGTACATCGGATGGCCGAACGTGCCGGACAGGCCTTCGCCTTCCTGGTTTTCGATCTCCCACTTGGGCGTGCGCACCCAGCGGTTCTTGTAGGAGACATTGCCGTTCTCGATGTGGAAGGCGTGGATCATGCCGTCGCCGCCGAACCAGTGGTAGGGCCCGCGCGGCGCGAACTGCGGGTTGGGGCCGTTGCGGTAGAGCGTGCCCAGCAGCTCCTTCGGCATCTCGCCCGCGATCTGCAGGTGCGCGGCATCGGCCTCGGTGTTGACCGGCGCGTAGTAGCCCTGGAGGAACGGATTGTCTGACGGAAATGCCTTGGCCATCGAAGTCTCCTTTAGGGAAACACTGTGTATTTAAAGAAGCTATCAATACACGATGTATCCCGCAAGAGCGATTATTCGGCCGGGCGGCGGTCCACCACGTACCGCGGCTTCGCGGGCGGCAGGACGTTGATCGCGGTCGCGCGCATCGATGGCCGGGCGCGATGGCGTTCGTACAGAGCATCGAGGCGCGGCCGGCCGCGCCACGCCATCACGCCACGAGTTTCGGCAAAGATCATCGGACACAGGAAAGCGATGTCCATGATCGAGAACCATCCAGGCGCAAAACCCTCGTCCGTCGCCCTCTCTTCCAGCCAGTCCAGGCAGCGTTCGACGCGCGTCTTTTGCCGCGCCAGATAGTCGGAGTTTGCGGGCGTAATCGAATCGGACTGCATCAGCCGCAGATTGACCATGCTGCCGGCGGCGGTGGCGATCGTAGCGAGCGTCGTCATGTCCTTCCAATGCCGCTCCGGCCGCGCCAGCCAGGGTGAGAGCGGCGGAGCAGCCGGATTTGCCGACTGCAGCCGGAATCTTCGGGTAGGTGCGGAGCAGGTAGTCGACGATCAGGTCCGATTCCCAGAGACGCACGGGTCCGTCCTCCAGAACGGGAATGGCGAGCGTCGGGCTGGGCGCGGTGTCGACGGGGCGCAGTCCGTCATTCTGGTCGGCGTCGTACGCCAGTCCCATCTCGGCCAGCACGACGCGGACCTTGCGCGCGAAAGGCGAGCCCTGGCTGAAGTAGAGCTTCATGTTGGAGTCTCCCGTTCACGATCCTCAATGCGGCGGCAGAGTAGGTTGCCGATAACGCCGATGGCCAGCACCAGCAGGCCGCAGACCAGTTGGGTGGCGACGGCGCCCATCAGCTCGAAGCTCCAGGTGGCAAGCCCGCTCGACACCAGCATGGCCGCGGCCATGACGACCAGGCGCAGGCGAAAGACGCGGGCGATGTCGTGGCCGTGGAACACAGTCTGCATGCGCGTGATCATCGGAACGAAGTAGAATGGACCGCCGAGGCCGGCCAGCAGCCCGCCCAGCATCATCGCCGGCAGCAGCCAGTCCGGCGGCAGGATCCAGACCGAGAGCGCCAGCCACGAGAAGCCCACGCCCATCACCACGTAGCCCAGGAACATGGTCGAGAGCGCGCGCCTGAAGCGGATGCTGCCGGCCACGATGTTGCCGCTGACGTCGCCCAGCCCATAGGCGCCCATCACCAGCGCATAGGCCGCGAGATCGCCGAAGCCGAGAAAAGTCGGGCGGTATTCGGTGACGATCAGCGCGATCGCCAGGCTGAGCGCCACCATCCACGGTCCGTTCATCACGGCGTTGACGATCAGGATGGCGCCGGTGACGGGCTCGCTCAGCATCAGCCGGAAGCCTGCGGTCAGCGCATCGAGCGCGCCGCCGAGGCCCGGCCGCAGGTGCACCGGATCCTCCGGGGCGACCAGCCGCTCGCGCGCCGCCTTGAGGGACATGCCCGAGACGATGAAGCCCAGCGCCGTCGCCGTCAGGAAGTGGATCACCGGCAGGAAGATGTGCAGCAGTGCGGCCACCATCGGCCCGACCAGGCGGGCGATGCGGTAGGTCGCGTCGAACAGGCCGTTGATCGCCTGCTGCGCGTCGCGCTCGGGCACCAGGGTCGGGATGGTCGACTGCAGCGCCGGCGAGAAGACCATGCGCAGGCATGCCAACCCGACCGATGAGACGATCAGCAGCGTGATCGAGACGCCGAAGAAGTAGTAGCCGGCCACCGGCAGGAAAGCGAAGGCGGCACTCCAGGCGCGCGAGCCGATCATCGCTCTGTCGGCACGCCAGCGGTCGAAGATCACGCCGCCGAACAGGCCGGCGACCAGCATGGCGACGTATTGCACGCCGGTCACCAGCCCAGCCATGTTGCCCGCGACTTCGACCGCCAGCCAGACGCTGGCAACCCGGAACAGATCCTCGCCGATCGTCGAGGTGCAGAGGCCCGACCACACCGTCAGCACCGCGCGGTCGGACAGCGGCCGGAAGACGGGAGGCAGCCTCATTGCGGAGAAGCGCGCGTGGGGGCGCTCAGCGCGCCCAGACGCCGCCGTCCTTGTTCTTGAAGCCCATCGACAGATAGGCGGCGTCGGCCAGTCTCTGGCCGCGGCCGTTCATAAGCAGGCCCGGTCCCATCTGGTTCATCGTGTAACCGAAGGAGAAGCCGGCGGCCGGATCGGCGAAACCGAGCGAGCCGCCCGCGCCGACATGGCCGAAGGCGGCACTCGACAGGATCACGCTGTCGGACTCCGCGTCCCACATGGTGGCGGCGATCGAGCGCTTCCGGTTATCCATGGATTTCATGAAACCTGGCGCGAAGCGCGTCGGCAGGCGCAAGGTCGCATCGTCGTGCGTGGCCATCGAGACCTCGGCCATGCGGCAGAGCGTCTTCGCATCGACCAGCTTGCCGCCGCCCTGGCTGAGAGGCGCATACATGCCGGCAACGCCGCGCGTTGGTGATGCCGTTGGCCGCGCCGATCTCGGCGGCATGGCCGGCGCGGCTGTTGGCGCCGCCCGCCCGCCACGCGCCGGTGTTCATGTAGAAGAGGAACGGGATCGACTTCTTGTCGCTCTTCAGGTCGATCAGGAAGGGGGTTCTTGCGTCCTCCGCCTTCACGGGGAAGGGCATCACCGGCGCGATCCTGGGCTCGATCTCCTCGGGCGTGCCGATCCAGAAATCGATGCCCAGCGGCCGGGCCACCTCGTCGCGGAAGAAGGCGCCGAGCGACTTGCCCGAGGCGCGCCGCACCATCTCGCCCACCGTCCAGCCGAAGGTCAATCCGTGATAGCCGTTGCGCGTGCCCGGCACCCAGAACGGCTCCTCGGCCGCCAGGCGTTCGGTCATGTAGGTCCAGTCGTAGGGCCCGTCGTCCTTCACCCTCTCGCGCAGCGCCGGCACGCCGGCCGAGTGGTCGAGCATCATGGCCGTGGTCACGCGCTCCTTGCCATGCTGGCCGAACTCCGGCCACAGCTCGATGACGGGCGCATCGAGGTCGAGCTTGCCGCGCGAGGCAAGCATATGGGCGCAGAGTGCGGTCGCGCCCTTGGTGCAGGAGAAGACGATGCTGACCGTGTCCTTCTTCCACGGCGCCTGCGTCCTGGGATCGGCAACGCCGCCCCATAGGTCGACCACAGTCTCCCCGCCGACCTTCAGGCAGACAGACGCACCCACTTCGCCGCGCTCGGCAAAGTTCCGCGCGAAGGTTTCAGCTACTCGCTCGTAGCCCTTCCTGCACGTGCCTTCCGTCATTGAGACACGCGCAGTCCGAAGACATGCACCAGAAAGCGCGCAGCGTGCGAGAGGGCGCTCTCGTCGATGCCGTGGCCGACGCCCGGCGCGATGTGGAGGGTGACGTCGACGCCGTTCTGACGCAGCGCCGCCGCCGCCTGCTCGCTGAGCACGTGCGGCAGCATCTCGTCGGCATCGCCGTGAGCCAGCAGCACCGGCGGGCGGCTCCTGATCTCGTCCTTCAGCACGTCGGCGCCGGCGAGCGCGCCGGAGAAGCCGACAATGCCGGCGAGCTGCTTCTTGCGGCGGAGGCCCACATGCAACGACATCATCGTGCCTTGGCTGAAACCCACCAGGGCGGTCTGGCTCTCGTCGAGCCCGTACTTCGCCATCATGCCGTCGAGGAACGCATCGATGAAAGGCGCAGCGGCGCGCGCACCGGCCAGCCGCGCGGCCGGGTCGGGGGGACGGTTGATGTTGATGGGGAACCACTGGAAGCCCATCGGATTGCCGTCGCAGGGGTAGGGGGCATTGGGTGCGGCGAAGATCGCATCGGGCATCAGCGGCGCCAGCACCGGCGCAAGGCCAATCAGGTCGTTTCCGTCGGCGCCGTAACCGTGCAGCAGGACGACGAGTTGCTTCGGTTTGCCGCCGCTCTGCGGGCCGTGCGAGGGGCCTTCGATTTTGCTCATTTTTTCTTCCCTGCCTTTTTCTTCGCCGCCTTCTTCTTCGCCGTCACCTTCGATTTGGCGACCAGCTTCGGCTTCGCCACCGTCTTGGGCTTCGCAACCGTCGGGAGCTCCTTCTTGCTCCAGTCCGGCATGTTGCGGCGATAGTGCCAGAGCAGCAAAGCCGCTGCACTGCGCCAGGGACGCCACTGCTCTGCTATTTTGAGCAATCGCTTGGCGTCGGGACGCTTGCGCAGCTTCTTGAGGTGCTGGGCGGCGATCACCAGTCCGAGGTCGAGGCCGGGCATGATGTCGGCCCGGGCGTGCGCGAACATCAGGTAGATCTCGGCAGTCCACGGACCGATACCCTTGGCCTGGGTCAGCATCGCCACCGCGTCGTCGTCGTCGAGCGTCTCGAGCAGGGCGAAGTCGATGCGGCCCTCGACGATGTCGGTCGCGAGCGATCGACCATATTTCACTTTGGAGGCCGAGAGGCCCACGGCGCGCAATTGTTCGTCCGAGAGCTTGAGGAAGTCGGCCGGGTCCATCGACGGCACGGCTTCCTCGAGGCGCAGCCAGATGGCGCGGGCAGCGTAGACCGATACCTGCTGGCCGCAGATCGAGCGCATCAGCCCGCCGAAGCCCGATGGCACGATCCTGAGCTCGGGGTGGCCCACTTCCTTGATTGCCCGGGCGAAGTCGGGATCGACTTTCGCCAGGTGCCGCATCGCCGTCTTCATGTTTTCGGGATCGAGAATCGTTCGTGCCATGCGCCCGGCATAGCACGCCCGCCGAACCCGCTGTAACGTCGGATCATGAGTGTCGTCACCCGATTTGCCCCCAGCCCGACCGGCGAGCTGCATATCGGCTCGGCCTATTCGGCGTGGCAATGCTGGCGCCGGGCGCGCGACGTCGGCGGCACATTCCTGTTGCGCATAGAGGACATCGATATCCGCCGCTGCAAGCGCGAATACGAGAGGGCGATTCTGGCCGACCTCACGTGGCTCGGTCTGCCGTGGGACGGCGCGGTGCGGCGCCAGTCGGAGCATTTTGCCGACTACGGACAGGTGCTCGACAGGCTCGATGGGCGCGGGTTGATCTATCCCTGCTTCTGCACACGCTCCGACATTGTCGCCTCGGCCACCGCGCCGCAGGGCCCCGACGGGCCGCTTTATCCCGGCACCTGCCGGCACCTCTCTCTCCAGGAGCGAAGGGACAGGATCGCCGCGGGGGTCGAGCATTGCCTGCGCCTCGACGCCGTCCGGGCGGCGGCGGAGGCGGGACCGTATTCCTTCACCGACGAGAAGAGGGGCCGTATCGCCGGTGAGCCGCTGCTGTTCGGCGACGTAGTCATCGCACGCAAGGACACACCGACCAGCTATCACCTCGCGGTGACGCACGACGATCACCTGCAGGGCATCACCCTGGTGACGCGCGGGGAGGATCTGCTGCCGTCCACTAACGTGCATGTCCTGCTGCAGAAGCTGCTGGGCTACGCCACACCGCTCTACGCCCATCACCGGCTGCTGACGGCGCCCGATGGCAGACGGTTCGCCAAGCGCGACCGCTCGCTCACGATCCGGGCGCTTCGCGAGAGCGGGCGCACGCCGGAGGATGTTTTCAGCCTGCTGCCGAAGGACTAAGCTTCGGCATGGAAAGACAGGAAGAACTGGCCGTCGGGAGGCGGCTGCTGGGCCACATCGAGGCCCGCACCACCGATCTTGCCGGCGCGATGTTCCGCAACAAGGTCGTCAACTATTCCTGCCGCGAGCGCGCCGGGCTGGAGCGCGAGAAACTGTTCCGCGACCGGCCGATCTTCATGGGCCTGTCGACGCGGCTCGCACAGCCGGGCGACTACCTGACCGAGGACGTTGCCGGTATGCCGGTGCTGCTGACGCGCGGGACCGACGGCGGGGTGATGGGCTTTGCAAACATCTGCCGCCACCGCGCGGCGCCGGTTGCCCACGGCTGCGGCAACGCGCGCGCCTTCACCTGTCCCTATCACGGCTGGACCTACGATCTGGCGGGCAGGCTGCTGGGCACGACCGACAAGGTGGGCTTTGCCGGCATCGACACCGCCGCGCATGGTCTCGTGCGGCTGCCGGCGGCGGAGCGCCACGGCATGCTGTTCGTGCGGCCGAAGCCCGCGCAGCCGGGCGAGAGCCTTGAGCTCGATATCGATGCGAGCCTCGGTGCTTTCGCCACAGACCTCGAGGCGCTGAAGCTCGGCACCTATCCCTTGTTCTCCGCCGACCGGGTGGCGCCGCGCCTCAACTGGAAGTTCGCGATCGACACCTTCCTCGAGGGCTATCACATCCAGCATCTGCACCGGAAAACCATCGCGCCGTATTTCGTCGGCAACTGCGGGGTGTTCGATCGGGCGGGATTGCATGGCCGGATGTGTGTGCCGCGCACCACCATCGAGGCGATGCGCGGCCTGCCGGACGATGAGCAGAGCTTCAGCCCGCACGTGATCGTGCTCTACCAGCTCTTTCCCAACAGTCTCCTGATTTGGCAGGTCGACCATATCGAGATCTGGCGCGCCTTTCCCGGCCGCGACGATCCCGGCCGCAGCGACGTCGAGATGACGATCTACCGTCCTGCGGTCACGACGCGGCCGGACTCCTATTGGGAGAAGAACCGCGACATCGCCATCCGCACCGTCATGGAGGAGGATTTCCCGCTGGGCGAGCGCATGCAGATCGGTTTCGAATCGGGCGCCACGCAGGAAGTGATCTACGGCCGCAACGAGCCGGCGCTGGTGCATTTCCATTCCTCGATCCGCAACGCCCTGGGAGTTCGCGGCATGAAACGCAGCAAGCCACCGTTCCGCGCCGACCAGGTCGGAAGCCTGCTGCGTACGGCGCCGGTCAAGCAGGCGCGCACCAGGCTGCTGGCCGGCGAGATCACGCCGGCGGAACTGAAGTCCGTCGAGGATGCGGAGATTACGAAGCTCGTGGCCAAACAGGAATCGATCGGTCTGCAGGCGGTGACCGACGGCGAATTCCGACGCTCGTGGTGGCATTACGATTTTCTCAAGGGCCTCGATGGAGTCGAGCTGGTGAGCGTGGCTCAGGGCCTGCAGTTCAAGGGCACCGAGACCAAGGCCGAGGGCCTGCACGTCCACGGGCGGATCGACTTCACCAGCCATCCGATGATCGAGCACTTCAGGTTCCTGAAATCGGTCGCCAAGGCGATGCCGAAGATGACCATCCCGTCGCCGACCGCCCTGCATTTCCGCGGCGGCCGCAAGGCGATCGAGAAGTCCGTCTATCCCGACATGGAGCCGTTCTTCGCCGATCTCGGCCGCGCCTACACCAAGGCCGTGCGGGCCTTCGGCGAGGCGGGCTGCAGCTATCTGCAGCTCGACGAGGTGTTCGTCGCGTATCTCTGCGACGACGCGCAACGCCAGATGCTGCGCGACCGCGGCGACGATCCGGACGGCCTGCTGCATGTCTATGCCGATCTGGTGAATGCCGCCTGCGCCGGCCGCACGCCCGGCATGACGATCTCCATGCACCTCTGCCGCGGCAACTTCCGCTCGACCTGGATGGCCCAGGGAGGCTACGAGCGGGTGGCCGACATCCTGTTCAACAAGATGAACGTCGATGCCTACTTCATGGAATACGACAGCGAGCGCGCCGGCGGATTCGAGCCGCTGCGTTTCCTGCCCAAGAGCAAGCAGGTCGTGCTGGGCGTGATCACGTCCAAGACCGGCGCACTGGAGAGCAAGGACCAGCTCAAGCGCCGCATCGAAGAGGCCGCGAAGTTCACCGCCCTCGACCAGCTCTGCCTGTCGCCGCAGTGCGGCTTCGCCTCGACCGAAGAAGGTAACTTGCTCGCCGAGGAAGAGCAGTGGGCAAAGCTCTCGCGCTGCGTCGAGGTGGCGAATGAGGTCTGGGGCTAGCGCAGCGGGTTAGCGCCCATCCAGCAATTGGTTCAGCCAGACCTGCACGGTGTTCGAACTCGATGAATTCGTGCGCTTCCTTTCGGACGGCGGGATCGTCGAGGGTCTTGCCGACCACGAGGGCCACGATCAGGTCGCACTTGTAGTTGACGGCGATGCCCTCGGCGGTGCGCGTGCCGTCTGGGGGTCGAAATATTGTAGAGCCGCGCGCGCCCGAAGAGATCGGTGATGCGGAGGCGGTTGCCGTCCGCCACCGGCGTGAACTTCTCGTCGAGCAGGTCGACGTCGGTCACCTGGTCGACTTCCGAATCGTCGACCACGCCGGTGTCGCAATTGGCGCAGAAGCCGAGCTTCGGCCGCACGTAGACCGCGAGGTCGCCGTTGCGCCAGGCGCGGCCGGGCGGGAAGCCGTCGCGCAGGAAGGGCCACGCCATCGCATGCCAGCCCGGCCCGTACTCCTCCATCCAGCCTTCGTACCAGTGCGCAAAGCGGGAGAAGCCCAGAAGGCCGACCACGAAAGTGGCCGCCAGCAGCGCCTGGATCAGCGTGCGCCGCTTCAGCATCGGCTAGGGGAGCCCGGCCGCCTGCCGTGCAGCGCCGGTGAGTTCGAGGATGTGCATGCCGGTGTTGGCGCGGTCGACGATGTAGATGTAGCCGCGCGCATCGGTCTCGACATTGTTGGTCTGGATCGCCGTCCTGCAGCGCTCCTTGCCGTCCACCGTGACGCAGCGCTTGTCGGTCTTGTCGGTGATCGACGGGATGAAGTAGCCGACTTCCGTGGGATGGTACGGATCGCGGATGTCGACGGCACGGACGCCGGCGTTGAAGAAGGCGATGAAGGTCATCTTCTTGTAGAACACCGGATCCATGCTCTCGTTCGAGGAATGCGAGCCGAAGCGGCCGCCGCGCTGGCAGAAATTTCCCGCCGTCTCGTCGGCGGTGTAGCTCGAAACGAACATCGGCCGCTTCTCGATCGAGACGTCGGCGAACCACACCATCTGCCGCGCCTCGAGGCACTCGTTCAGGATCGCCTCGTCGACGATCATGACGATGTCGCGCGTGGCGCCGTCCTTGTCCTTGGCGAACTGGGCGACCGGCATCTTCAGCATCGGAAAGGTCGTGTGCGCGCCGTTCCAGGCCGACATCTCGAGCCGCGAGATCTCGGGATAGCGCAGATTCTCGGGTGTCGGCGCGGCCGGCCCCTTCAGCAGCTTCTCGCGGTCGACGATCTGCAGGGTGCCGCCCTTGTCGGTGCCGTAGCCGAAATAGACGCGGTTGCCGGCCGGGCCGGTCGAGATCGGCCCGTGCAGTTCGGTCGGCACGGTCCCGGTCGCGCCGGGCTCCTGGCCGGGCAGGCCGAAGTCGCGGATCTTCTGCGGATGCGCGGGGTCGCTCAGATCGTAGATCTGCGTCATGCGCCGCACCCGCCAGTCGGGCGCCCCGGAGACGAGGTAGGCGATGCCGGTATCGCATTCCCACCAGCTCTTGTGCGTATCCTTGAGACCGTCGAGCCGCGTCACCAGCACCGGATTGGCGGGATCGGCGGTGTTCCAGATCTCGTGCGCCTCGCTGCCGAAGGTGCGGAGCATGTACACGGCGTTCCTGTCGGCATTCGGCAGGGTCTTGCCGTCGCACACGCGCACCATCTGCGCCCCGCCGCCTTCGTACTTGCCGGGCGCGCCCGGAATGTGGCGCAGGTACTTCGGATGGGCCGGATCGGTGACATCGACCAGCGACGTGCCGTTGTGCTCGGCCTTGCCGGTCAACGGGTTCATCGGATCGGGCACCTCGTCGGTGCCGCCGTGATGGCCGATATAGGCGATCCAGCGGTCGCCCTGGTGATGGATCGTGGGCTGGTATGCCGAGCGCGCCTGCAGGTCGCTATAGCCGACCAGCTTCATGTTGGAGGCCTCGGGCGGATCGCCGACCTTCTGCTGCTGCGCTGACGCGGGCACCGCCATCGCCACCAGCCCGAGGATCACAATTGCGTGTCGCGTCATGGCGTTTCTCCCTTTGCCGCCGATCATATCCCGCCCACGGACCGGCGCGGGAGAGCTAATCGGACACCCCATTTCATCGGCTGTGCGGACACCGCCCTCGTATTCCAGATATCGAACAACGCTGCTTGACGGTCGTCGGGCGCGTTGTGCACGATTGGAATAACGCTCAAGCAAAAACAAGAAAGTACGCATCCGATCGATGCGCGCGTCGGCTCGAAGAACAAACAAACCGAAGCCACGGAGGAAACATGCTCACGCTCACCATCAACGGCCAGGCCAAACAGGTCGACGCCGAAAGCGACACACCACTGCTCTGGGTCATCCGCGAGCATCTGCAGATGACCGGTACCAAGTTCGGCTGCGGCGCGGGCCTGTGCGGTGCCTGCACGGTTCATCTCGACGGCGTTGCCGTTCGCTCGTGCCAGACCTCGGCCAAGGACGCCGTCGGCAAGAAGGTCACGACCATCGAGGGGCTGAACGGCGGCCAGCCGCATGCGCTCCAGGTCGCGTGGGTGGCCGAACAGGTCCCGCAGTGCGGATACTGCCAGTCTGGCCAGATCATGCAGGCGGCCTCGCTGCTGGCGAAGAACCCCGATCCGACGAAAGAGGAGATCGTGGCCCACATGGACGGCAACCTCTGCCGCTGCATGACCTACGGCCGTATCCAGAAAGCCATCGTCCGCGCCGCCGCAGACATGCGCGCCAAGTCGGGGAGCTGATCATGACCAAATTCGATCGCATCGACCTCAATCGTCGCGGCTTCCTTGTCGGCGCGTCAGCCACCGGCCTCGCCTTCGGCTACGCCGCTCTCGAAGGCATCTCCGGGATCAGCGAGGCGCTGGCGGCCGTGCCGTTCGGCCCGACTGCGTGGTACTCGATCGCTCCTGACGGCAAGATCACCGTGATGGTCGGCAAGGCCGAGATGGGCCAGCACGTCTCCTCCGCGATGGCGCAGATCGTGGCCGAGGAACTCGAGGCCGACTGGCGCATGATGGCCATCGCGCTGCCCGACAACGACCCGCGCTACAACGATCCGCTGCTCGGTGCGCTGATCACCGGCGGAAGCTGGAGCGTGCGCATGAACTTCGATGCGATGAGCCGCGCCGGCGCCGCCGGCCGCATCACGCTGATCGATGCAGGCGCTGCGATGATGGGCGTGCCCGCCGGTGAATGCCGCGCCTCCAACAGCCAGGTCATCCATGCCAAGACCGGCAAGAAGGTGAGCTACGCCAAGATCGTCTCCGACGGCAAGGCGAGTAAGGCATGGACCGCCGACGAGTTGAAGACGATCAAGCTCAAGGCGCCCGGCACCTACACGCTGATCGGCCAGTCGGTGCCGCAGCTCGACATCCCGCCCAAGACCAACGGCACGGCCAAGTACGGCATCGATGCCATGGTCCCCGGCATGCTCTACGGCAAGCCAGTGGTGCCGCCGGTGCGCTACGGCGCAACCGTGAAGTCGGTCGACGACAGCGCCGCCAAAAAGGTGAAAGGCTTCGTGAAGGCCGTCACCCTCGAGGACAAAACCGCGACGACCACCGGCTGGGTGGTGGCCGTGGCCTCGACCTACGAGGGCGCCAAGGCCGCGGCGGCGGCCCTCAAGATCGCCTACGACAATGGTCCCAACGCCAAGGTCTCCGACCAGACCCTGATCGACGAGGCCAAGAAGCTGCAGGCGGACGCAGCGGCAGGACAGATGTTCGTCAGCGCCGGCGATCCGGCGGCGGCGATCGGCGGTGCGGCCAAGGTGCTGGAGGCAGAGTACCTAACCAGCATCAACATCCATGCGCCGCTCGAGCCGATGAACGCGCTGGCCTACGAGAAGGACGGCGTGTGGCACGTCCACACCGGCAACCAGTTCGCCACGCGCACCGGCGGCATCGCGGCCGGCGCGCTGGGCGTCGATCCGAAGAACGTGGTCCTGCACCAGTACTTCATCGGCGGCGGCTTCGGCCGCCGGCTCGATGGCGACATGGTGGTGCCCGCGGTGCTGGCGTCGAAGGCCGTCGGCAAGCCGGTGAAGCTGATCTATTCGCGCGAAGACGACATGGCGATGGATTTCACCCGGCCGCTCACCTACCAGAAAGTGAAGGCGGGCCTCGATGCCGACGGCAAGCTGGTCGGCCTGCAGCACGACGTGGTCTGTGCCTGGCCGACGGCGCGCTGGGGCATTCCCGCCTTTCTCACGCCCTCGGTCGACAAGAAGGGGGCGCTCGACGGCTTCACCGTCAACGGCGCCGACTTCTGGTACACCGTGCCCAATCACAAGGTGCGCGCGGTGATGAACGAGCTGGCGCAGAAGGCGACGCCATCGGGTCAGCTGCGCTCGGTAGCGCCCGGCTGGACCTTCTGGGCGGTCGAAAGCATGATCGACGAGCTCGCCCATGCCGCTGGCAAGGATCCGGTCGAGTTCCGTCTGGCGCTGCTCGACGGCGCCGGCGACAACAAGGGCGGCGCCAAGAAGCTCGCCAATGCGCTGCGCACCGCCGTCGGCCGCTCGGGCTACGGCGCCAAGGATCTGCCGAAGAACAGCGGCATCGGCATTGCCTGCGTCTCCTCGCAGGAGCGCGCCACCGCAACCTGGACGGCCTGCGCCGCCCAGGTCGAGGTCGATCCCACGAGCGGCGCCTTCAAGGTCAACCGCCTGACGCTCGCCATGGATCTCGGCACGGTGGTCAATCCCAACGGCGTGCAGGCCCAGATCGAGGGCTCGGCGCTGTGGGGCATGTCGCTGGCGCTGTTCGAGAAGGCGCCGCTCGAGAACGGCGCGCTTCAGGTGTCGAACTTCGACGGCTACACGCCGATGCGCATGAGCCAGATCCCGGATCTCGACATCTCGATCATCTCGAGCAACGACCCGGCCTCGGGCTGTGGCGAGCCCGGCGTCACGGTGGTGGCGCCGGCGATCGCCAACGCCATCTTCAACGCCGTGGGCGCCCGGGTGCGGTCGCTGCCGATCACGGCGGAGGCGGTCAAGGCGGCGATGAAGGCCTGACGTAGCTCCAGGAGGCGGCCGGCCGGCTGCCCCCTGGACTCTTCAGACCTCCTGCAGGTCGTGGTGGTGCAGCGCCCGGGCGCGGAACCAGGCGGCGATCGAGCGGCCGACCAGGTAGCCCGCGATCACCGAGATCGCGAACTCGAACGTTGATTCGGCGCGGTTCTCAGCGCCGGTCGACACCTCGATGACGCATTGCACGATCGCCACGATCAGCACGCCCAGTGCCGCCACCAGCGCATCGATCCCATGATCGAGGCGGACCAGCCGCCAGTTCTGGTCGGACGCCATGGCGATGAAGGAACCGCGGACCACGCCCACCAGGATGCTGACGACCAGCACCGTCCAATACTGGACATCGAACAGGTCGCTGAGCTCGGGAAAGGCGATCATCAGGAGCGTGGACAGGAGCGCGAAGGCGCCCGGCAGCAGCAGGCGCCAGCGCTTGATCGGCCGCTGTCGCGCCTCGCCGGCGGCGCTCACGACCGCACACACAGCCGCGAGTACCATCGCTGCGTCGAAGGAATAAAGGTTGAGGAACATGCCCTCAGACCTGGTGGGCCATCGGCGGCGCCGGGATCGGGCGCACCCGTTCATACGCGGCGGCCGCGCGCAGGATCAGCGCATCGCGCGCATGGGCGGCGACGATCTGCAGTCCGATCGGCAGGCCCTCGCGGTCGAGCCCGCAGGGAATGGTCGCGGCCGGCTGGCGCGTCAGGTTGAAGGTGAGGGTGAACGGCGTCCAGCCGATGTCGCCGCCGTCGCCGCCCCACGCCGCCGGCTCGTTCACCGCGAAGGCGGTGACCGGCATGGTGGGTGTCAGCAGCAGATCGTACTTGGCCATGAAGGTGTTCATGATCACGCTCAGCGTCTGGCGCTGGTGGATCGCCGTGACGACGGCTTCCTGGCCGAGATTGGCGCCCACTTCGGCGGCCCTGATCAAGCCGGGGTCCATCAGCTCGCGCTTCTCGGCGCTGAAGCTCTTCAGCAGCACGGCGACGTTGGACTGCCAGTGCGCGTTCAGGATCCGGCGCGGATCGAGGCCCTGCAGGTCGGGTGAGTCCTCCACCACCTTGGCGCCCAGGGTCTTGAAGACCTTCACCGCCGATTCGACGGCGATCGCGACGTCGCGGTCGATCTTCTCCTTCTCGACGAAACCCAGGTTGGGCGAGTAGGCGATGCGCAGGCCCTTCACGCCCTTGTCCAGGCCCTTGAGGTAGTTCTCCTCGTCGTCGACCCGGGCAAAGGAGTCGCGAGGATCGAAGCGGGCGATCACGTTCATCATCATCGCGGCATCGCGCACGTTGCGCGTCATCGGTCCGGCATTCGATAGCGTGCCCTGAGCCGAGGGCGGCCACAGCGGCACGCGCCCCTGCGTCGGCTTGAGACCAAACAGGCCGCTGAAGGCGCAGGGGATGCGCACGGAGCCCGCGCCGTCGGTGCCCAAAGCGAGATTGCCCATGCCGACCGCCTCGGCGGCGCACCCACCGCCCGACGATCCGCCCGACGTACGGCCGATCTTCCACGGATTGTGCGTGGCGCCGAAAAGTTTGGAGTCGGTAACGCCCTTCCAGCCGTATTCCGGCGATGTCGTCTTGCCGAGCAGCACGGTGCCCGCCTCGCGCAGCCGCTGCGCCACCGGAGCGTCGACGGTCCACGGGCCGTTCTCGTCGGTGGCGAGGCTGCCCATGCGGGTCGGCATGCCCTTGGTCAGCACCAGGTCCTTGATGGTGATCGGCACGCCGTCGATGTCGGAGAGCCGCTTGCCGCCCTTCTTCCAGCGCTTCTCCGACGCGCGAGCAGAGCGCAAGGCACCATCTGGATCGAGATGCTGGAAGGCGTTGAGCTGCGGATTGAAGGCCTCGATGCGCACGATCGCGGCCTTGGTCGCCTCGACCGGCGAGGCCTTGCGCGCCTTGAAGAGCTTCACCAGCTCGTGGGCCGGCATCATCGCGAGATCGGCGGTCATGTCCTGTTCTCCGGAAGGCGCGGGAAGGCGATCGGATGGGCTTCGGTGTAGCACCGGGCAGCGCGCAGGACGGCAGCATCCCGGAAGTGGCCGGCGGCGATCTGCAGGCCGATCGGCAGTCCCTCGCGGCTGATGCCGCACGGCACCGAGGCCGCGGGATGACGCGTCAGGTTGAAGACCGAGGAATAGGGCGACCATTGCCGGTTGGGCTTGCCGTCGGGACCGTCCGGCAGGTTCATCAGCACGGGGAACGGCTGCACGGCGATCATCGGCGTCAGCAGCAGGTCGTACTTCTCGAAGAACCGGTTCCAGGCCACTGCGAGCTCGCGGCGCTCGGCGTAGGCGGTCACGACCTCCTGCAGCGAATAGCGCTGGCCGGCCTTGGCAGAGGCCAGCAGGTTGGGATCGAATTCGCCGTGCCGGCCCTCGGGAAACATCTCCAGCAGGCGTTGTGCATTGGTCAGCCAATGCGTGACGAAAATGCGGGCGGCGTCAGGATAGGGGTACGGAGGTTCGGCTTGCTCGACGTCGCAGCCCAGTTTCTCGAACTGGCGCGCGGCCTTGCTGGCAAGGGCTGCCACTTCGATGTCGAGCGGGTGATCGCCCATGCGCAGGATGAAGGCGACCCGCGGCTTCTTCAGTTTGCCCGCGATCTTCTTCACATAGTCGGTGTCGTCGGCCGGCAGCTGCGTGGCGTCGAGCGGGTCGGACCGGGCGATGACGTTCATCACCATCGCGCAGTCGAGCGCAGTGCGCGCCATCGGCCCGGTGTTGGCGAGATCGCCGTTGAGGCCGGGCGGCCAGGCCGGCACGCGGCCGTAGGTGGCCTTGAGGCCGACCAGCCCGTTGAAGCTCGACGGCAGGCGCACCGAGCCGCCGCCGTCGGTGCCGATCGCGATCGGGCCCAGCCCGGCGGCGACGGCGGCACCCGCGCCGCCGGAAGAGCCGCCCGGCGTGCGCTCGAGGTTCCAGGGATTGCGCGTCAGCCCGTGCAGCGGCGAATCGGTGACGCCCTTGTGGCCGTATTCCGAGCTCGTGGTCTGGGCGAACAGGAGGGCCCCCGCTTCGCGCAGCCGCGCCACCGCGGGCGCGTCGCGCTCGGCAGGCGCCGGATCGGTCAGCCGGCTCGCCATGCGCGCCGGCCAGCCGCGGGTGCGCACCAGCTCCTTGATCGAGACCGGCACGCCGTCGAGCGGCGACAGTTCCTTGCCCTTCTTCCAGCGCCGCTCCGAAGCGCGTGCTGCAGCCAAGGCTCGGTCGGCATCGACGAGGCAGAGCGCATTGATCGTCGGATTGACCATGTCGGCCCGGGCGAGCACCGCCTTCATCGCCTCGACGGGCGAGAGCTTGCCCTTGGCATAGAGATGCGACAGCCGGGCGGCGGAAATCTGTGTAAGGTCGTCGGTCACGTCGTCAATTCCTGGCCCAATTCCCGATAGTGTCGTGCGAGCTGGCCTGCCTGGTAGTCCGCGGCCATCGCCTCTTCGCTGCGGCCGAGCTTGCGCAAGAGGGCGGCGAGCGCCCGCTTGGTGGCGGGCACGCTCGGCCGCTCGCGGTCGTCGGCCTGCAGGATCTTGAGCGCCGCGTCGTTCCAGTCGGCGCGCATCATGGCGTCGAGATGGATTGCACCGAACAGCGCGCGCTGGGCGATGCTGCCGCCGATCGGCTGCAGGTGCGGCATCGCCTGGCCGAGCAGGCGGGCGGCGGCGGCGTAGTCTCCGGCGGCGTGGGCGGCGAGACCGTGCGCGGCGGGAACGGCACAGTCGCTCCACGCCTCGCGCTCGAACGGCTTCGCGCGCTCGGCGCGATCCTCGAGGCTGGCCAGCATCTCGGTCACGGCACTCAGTTCGCCGGCGCGGGCCAGCCCGTAGAGATACTGCAAGTCGAGGAAGGGCGAGAAGTGCTCGTGCAGGCGCGGCTTCAGGTAGAGGGCGAGATCGGCCCAGCGGCCGCCGACATCGACGCCGCGCAGCTCGAGCCGCGCCAGCAGCGAGATCGCATTGATCTGGTCCTCGGAGAATTCCTTCCAGACGCCCCACACGCGCGTGTCGAACAGCGCCAGCGCCTCGTCGGTGCGATCGAGGTCGATCAGGAACAGCGCGAGGTGCCACCAGTTGTGGGTGTACATGAAGGAGTTGCAGCCCTGCCACGTGTCCGACATCGACTGCAGGAAGGCGACGCCCTCGACCATGCGGCCGCGCGTCTCGAGGCAATGGGCGACCACGTGATGGGCCCACGGATCGCGCCGGTCGATCGCCAGCGCCTTGCGCCCCAGCGCCTCGGCTTCGTCGATGCGGTTGCACTCTTCCAGGCCGAACGCATGCATGGCGTGGACGAAGCGGTTCTCCGGATTGGCCGCGGCGGCGCGCTCGCCGATCCGCAGCAGCGCCTCGGCGTCGCCACGGTTGAAGGCGTGAAGCTGGCCGAGCTTGATCGCCAGCAGGTCGCGCGGCCATTGCGCGGCCATCTTCTCGTGGATCGCCAGACACTGGTCGGTCTCGCCGGCCACCCAGGCCGCCGTCGTGGCGAGCCAGGCGCGTTCGCGGTCGTTGGCGTCGGCACCGTTCTTCGACAGCGTGTGGGCGCGGGCGAGCAGCCGCTCGGCGCCGGCCTGGCCGTCGGCCGAATTCATCGAGAGCATTAGGCTTGCCGCCATCAGCGGCAGCAGGGACGCGCGTTCTTCTTTCTCGGCAGCGGCGACGAACTCCGCCAGCCGGTTGCCGAAGGCCAGCCATTCGTCGCGCAGGAAATCGAGTGCGCCGATCGCGGCTGCACCGGCGTTGCTGACTTCCAAGCCCTGACCGTCCCGTGCCACGCCGCCCCCTTTGCTGGGCTAGCTTCGCACGGCGTGCAATGCTGGGCAAAAGCTACGGGAGGGAAAATGAAACGCCGCCACGTGCTGGCCGCTGTTTTGGCGGCGTCCGTTCCGCAATTCGGTCGCGCCCAGAGCTTCCCCGACCGACCGGTGCGCTTCATCGTGCCGTATCAGCCGGGCGGCTCGACCGACACCAGCACGCGCATCATCGCCGAGAAGCTGACCAGGATCTTCGGCCAACAGGTCGTGGTCGAGAACAAGCCGGGCGGCGGCACGATCATCGGCACCGAGATCGTGGCCAAAGCCAAGCCCGACGGTCTCACCCTTCTGCTGACGCCGGGCGCACTCGCGGTGAATGCCGCGTTCGGCGTGCCGCTGCCCTACGATTCGTTCAAGGACCTGGCACCGATTGCGCGCTTCGTCGACCTGCCGATGCTGCTTGCCTCCAACAACGACGCCCCGTTCAAGTCAGTCGCCGAGTTGATCGCGTGGTCGAATTCCGTGCCTGGCCGCATCGTTCCCTATGCCTCGGCAGGCGTCGGCAGCCTGCCGCACCTCTGGGGCGAGTATCTGAAGGCGCGCACCGGCATACCGCTCGACCATGTCGGCTACAAGGGAAGCGCCGAGGCGCTGCGCGACGTGATGGCAGGCCACGTTCCGGTCTTCTCCGACGTGCTGATGCCGACCGCCGCGCCGATCCGCGCGGGCAAGCTGCGCGGGCTCGCGGTGGCGATGGCGAAGCGTTCGCAGCTGTTGCCCGACGTGCCGACCGTGTCGGAGGTCGGGCTTTCCGGCATGGAGGCGGCCGTGCCGTTCGGCATCTCCACGACCGGCGGCACGGCGCTCGCGCTCATCGCCGAGCTCAACCGCGCGATCAACGATGCGCTGGCCGACGAGACCGTGCGTCGGCGCCTCGAGGAGCTCGGGTTCGTCCCGGTCGGCGGCGCATCCGATGCCTACGCCAGGGATCTCGTCGCCGAGACGGAGAAATGGCGCAAAGTCATCAAGGACTCGAAGATTCCCCCTCCAGCCTAGGAAGTGTCTCAGCTCTTCGGACTGCCTCCCATAAAGCAGTAGATGGTGCCGGTCCGGTTGGCGCAGATGTGGCTGCCGCCATCGGGGGCCAGGCTCTGCAGGACGACCCTTGGCGGAACGACGATCCATTTGCCATCCATCAGCGCGCGCCACGTGCCGTTGTCGTCGATATAGGCGCGGGTCGGGCGGCAATCGCCTTCGATGCCGTTCAGGGTGCCGTTGCAGCACGACATGTTCGTGCCCGGCTGCTTCAGCTCCCTGTACCAGTCGTGGTTCTCGGCATGGCCTTCGCCATGGTTGCCAGATGGGTTACTCGATTGCGCAAGCACCCGCAGACCGACTGAGAACGACAGAAGCAGCACGATCGAAAGGATGACAGTCGACAAGACAACAGACTGACTGCGAAAGGGCATGAGGGGCCCCCTTTCGGCAAAACCAATCGAGCCGGTCGCGTATTCGGAACGACGCGCCATTGCGCTCGACTGAATCCGTTGCCCTGATGTTACATCAACTCGTTGTGGATGGTCGCGCTCAACTCGCCGAGCGCAACCCGTTTCGATCAACTTGTTGATCGAAACCCGTTGCGCTCAACTTTTCGGCGAGCCGCCGATGAAGCAGAAAATGTAGCCGCCCTTGCTGGCGCAGATGTGGCTGTTGCCGTCGGGTGCGAGCCTGTCGAGCACGGCGCGCGACGGCACCGTCGTCCAGTTGCCGTCGATCTGCGCGTGCCAGTATCCGTCTTCGCCCAGGAAGGCGCGGGTCGGACGGCAGTCGCCGCCGTGCTCGTTGCCGTTGCAGCACGAATAGCTCGTGCCGGGCTGGTTGAGCTTCGAATACCAGTCGTGGTTCTCGGCGTGGCCGTGGCCGTAGAAGCCGCTGTCCTGCGCGATTGCGCCGCCCGTAAGCGTCAGGGTCGCGAGCATCACCGTCGCGACTGTGGCGAGGATGCCAGAGCGCATGAGGTCAACCTCCTGATGCGCGTCAACGCGTCAGGGGGCGGGCGGTTGCACTCCGTGCAGCCCCTCTGCGATGGCGAAGAACTCGGGATCGTCGGCCGCGATCAGCCCGTGGCGGATGAAGAAATCAATCAACACAAGATTGCAGTTGTATTTGAATTCCTCTGTGTCGCGCACGGTTTCGTACACGCGCCGTACCGGCCACAACTCGAAGGCATGGACCTCGCCGTCGTTGGCGCGCGGCGTGAAATCTTCCGGGAGCTTGAGGTCGAAGCAGGTCATGACGTCGGGCTTCAGTTGACGGCCGGACTGGTTCCAATAGGAGACGTAACCCACCGCCCTGGCCTGGCGCGCCAGCTCGGGCGGGATCGAGGCTTCCTCGCCGCACTCCTTGATCAGATTGTCGAGCAGGCCGATGCCCGCCGGCTGGCCGCCCGCCACCGTATTGTCGAGCTCGCCGGGAAAGGTCGGCTTGTCCCACGAGCGGCGCGGCACCCAGATGTGCAGACCGTCCGGCCGGCGCACGAAGCCGGTCATGTGGGGTCCGTAGGCGCGCACGCCGAACCACGGCACCGCCGCGCGCTCCATCGTCAACAGGGGCGGATCGGTGAAGTGCGCGCTCACATTGTAGTCCTCGTCGCGCCACTGGTTCCTGAACAGGCCGAGCCCACGCAGCTCGAGGCAGGAAGGTCCGCATCGCCTCGCTGCGTTTGGCCGGCGTGTCGAGCGTTGGCGACAAGTGCCAGCTGCCGTCGCGATGGCCGAACAGCTCGCTCTTCACGGCGACCATCGGCAGGAATTCGCGATGCAGGAAGCCGGCGCGCACCGGGCCGACGTACCACGGCTCGAACTGCGAGAGATCGGCGTTGTTGCAGCGCCTGATGTGGTCGAGGAAGGACATGATGGCCGGAGATAGCATAAGATCGGCCGGATGACCGAAGAGGAACTGCAGGCCGCCCTCGAGAAGGCGACGCCCGAGCGCGACCGTTACGAGCTGTTCGTCGAGGAGTGCCAGGACCAGGATGTCCGCGTGCGCTTCTCGCCGGCCAAGGGCGAGGGCTGGTCGACGCCGGCGCTGCTCGCGGTTGCCTACCTGTCGCTGCGCGCGGCGGCGGGCGTGGCCGCCGAGGTCACGCATCTCAACATCACGAGGATCCGCAATCCGCAGGCCGCCGACGTGCTCGCCCTCTCGCGCGTGATCCGGCGCGACGCCGGCACTGTCCATGCCGAGGCCTGGCTGTTCAGCCATGCCGTCGTCGAGCCGATGCTGCACGCCACGGCGACCTTGCGCACATGAGCGAAGCGGCGGCGCCGGACCTGACACCGAGCCGGCCGGTCTACGACGGGCGGCTGGGCGAACTGTACGGCATCTATCTGCGGCACCTGATGTTGATGCTGCTGACCCTGGGCTGGTCGCGCTTCTGGGGACGCACGCGTCTGCGGCGCTATCTTTGGAATCATTTCTCGCTGCTCGGCGACCGCTTCGAATACCGCGGGCGCGGCCTCGAGCTGTTCACCGGTTTTATCCTGGTGCTGCTGATCCTGGCGGTCTGGGGTGGGCTGGTGTGGCTGGCCTGGCATGAGGGCCGCGCCTGGTCGGGCTTCGGCCTGGTCGATCTGTTCTCGCTCAGCGTGGCGTTCATCGGCTTTCCGCTGGCCTTCGTTGGCCAGTATACCGGACTGCGCTACAGGCTCTCGCGCACGCGCTGGCGCGGCATTCGCGGTGCGCTCGCGGGCTCGGCGTGGAGCTTCGGCGCGACAGCCAGCTTGCTCACCTTCGCCAATGCCATGACCGCTCTGCTGCTGACGCCGCTGGTCTCGGTGAACCTCGCGCGGCCACGCATCGCCAACGCCGCACTCGGCACGCAGCGCCTCGAGTTCGCCGGACATGCCGGCGACGTCTACCGCCGCTACCTGGGCTACTACTTCCTCAACATCGTGCTGTGGATCGCAGTGGTCAGCCTGGCGGCCGTGGCTCTGGTCTACGGCGGCGTCAAGCTCGGCCTCGACGAGACAAAGCTCGCGGCGCTGTTCACCCGGCCCGGAATCACCACTGTGCTCGCGATCGTGATCGTCTTCCTGGTGGTCTCGACCCTGTTCGGTGTGCTGATCCTGCCGTTGCGCTGCTGGTGGCAGGCCTATCTGCTGCGCTACCTCGTGGCGCGGGTGCGGTTGGGGCCGGTGCTGTTCGCCACTGCGATCGGCACACGTCACATGTGGGGGTTCATGGTGGTGAACTACCTGATCGTGGTCATGACCCTGGGGCTGGGCTGGCCGTGGGTGATGCACCGCACCTTGCGCCTGATCGCCGACCAGCTGTGGATCTACGGCGCACCCGACGGGGCTTCGATCGGTCAGCCGGCCGACCGCGGGCCGAACTTCGGCGAGGGCCTGCTCGACATGTTCGACGTGAGCGGCGTCTGAGATGAGCACCGCGCCCGCCCGCTATTACGACGGGCTCACCGCGCAGGTGACGGAGGTTGGCGCCAAATGGGGCATCGGCGAGTTGCTGATCTACCGCACGACCGACTTCTCGATCGTCGCGCGCTGGCGGCTCGAGGACATCGTCGTGCTGGGCGACACCGAGCACGAGGCGATCCCCGCCGTGAGCGTTGCCGGCAGCGATGCACGGCTGATCGTCGTCGACCCCGCGCTACGCGCCGAGCTCGGGAAGGTGGCCTATCTCAAGGCGCTCGTGGCGCCGCCGCCGGCGGCAGGCCGGCGCATCGCCAAGCTGGGCGCCGTGCTGGTCGTGCTGGTCGCGGCCTTCTGGGGCGTCGTCGACTACGGCAGCGAGTATGCGGCACCTTTGGTGCCCTATCGCCTGCAGGCGAAGCTCGGCCGCGAAGTGCGCAACGAGATCCTCACCGGCCGCACCTTGTGCACCGGGAAGGAGGGGCTGGCGGCGATCAACGATCTCGCCAACCGGCTGGCGCGCGCCGGCGATCTTGCCCATCCCGTCGAGGTGACGGTGGTCAAGGGCGGCCCGGTCAACGCCTTCACACTCCCGGGCGGCTATCTCGTCTTCTATTCCCAGCTGATCGACGAGGCGAAGGACGGGGAGGAGCTGGCGGCGGTGCTGGCGCACGAGATCGGTCACGCGGTGAACGAGCATCCGATCAAGGGGCTGACGCGGCAGTACGGCGTCAATCTGCTGCTCGGCCTGTTGACCGGTGGCTACTCCGACCTCGGCACCCTGGGCTCGGGCGGCGGATTGCTGCTGGCGCTGCGCAACGGCCGCGCCTTCGAGCGCCAGGCCGACGCCACCGGCATCCGGCTGCTGGAGAAACGCGGCCTGCGCGCCGACGGCATGTCGCGCTTCTTCGAGCAGTTGATGGCGCACCAGCCGACCGATCCGGCCCAGCTGCTCGGCATCTGGTCCGACCATCCGCCGACCGCCGAGCGGATCGCGGCGACCCGGCGGCCGCCCACCGGCCAGCCGCCGTTCACCGCACAGGAATGGAAGGCGCTGCGGTCGATCTGCGACAGCAATCCGGGGTAATGTGTCCGGCGTCAGGGGAGGAAAAACAATGGCGACACAGGTGCAACCCGCGGCGGCGAAACCGTGGTACCGGGTGCTTTACGTGCAGGTGCTGGCGGCGATCTTGCTGGGCGTGCTCGTCGGCTGGCAGTTCCCCCAGTTCGCGACCAACGATTGGATCAAGGCGCTGGGCGACGGCTTCGTTCGGCTCATCAAGATGGTGATCGCACCGATCATCTTCTGCACCGTCGTCTCCGGCATCAGCCACATCCAGGATGCCCGCAAGGTGGGCCGGGTCGGCGTGAAGGCGCTGGTCTATTTCGAGATCGTCTCGACTTTCGCTTTGGCGATCGGCCTGATCGTCGGCAATCTCGTGAACGTGGGCGCGGGCCTCACCGACAAGGGTAACGCCGCCGCCGTCGCGAGCTACGCCAAGCAGGCCGAGGCGCAGAAGTCGGTCGACTTCGTGATCAACATCATTCCCGACTCGGTGGTGGGCGCCTTCGCCAAGGGCGACATCCTGCAGGTGCTGCTGTTCTCCATCCTGTTCGGCTTCGCGCTGATGGCGATGGGGACGCGGGGCGAGAAGCTGCGCGACATCATCGACGAGACCAGCCATGCGATCTTCGGCGTGATCGGCATCGTCATGAAGGCGGCGCCGCTCGGTGCGTTCGGCGCCATGGCCTACACGATCGGCAAGTTCGGCCCGTCGGCGCTCGGCAACCTGGTTGGCCTGATCGCGCTGTTCTACGTCACCGCGGCGCTGTTCGTGATCGTCGTGCTGGGCACCGTCGCCAGGATTGCCGGCTTCAACATCTTCCGCTTCCTGGCCTACATCAGGGACGAGCTGCTGATCGTGCTCGGCACCTCGTCGTCGGAAAGCGCGCTGCCGCAGCTCATGGCCAAGCTCGAGCGGCTGGGCGTGTCCAAGCCGGTCGTGGGGATCGTCGTGCCGACCGGCTATTCGTTCAACCTCGACGGCACCAACATCTACATGACGCTCGCCACGCTGTTCATCGGCCAGGCGCTGGGCGTGCATCTGAGCTTCGGCGACCAGATCACCATCCTGGTGGTGGCGATGCTGACGTCGAAGGGCGCCTCGGGCGTCACCGGCGCCGGCTTCATCACCCTCGCGGCCACGCTCACGGTGGTGAACCCGGCGCTGGTGCCGGGCATGGCGATCGTCTTCTCGATCGACAAGTTCATGTCGGAAGTCCGCGCCCTCACCAACATCATCGGCAATGGGGTGGCCTGCGTCGTGGTGGCGTGGTGGGAAGGCGAGCTCGACCGCGGCAAGTTGAATGCAGGCCTCAGCCGGCAGATCGACCCGAGCGACGTCGAGACGGCAGTCAGCACGGGCTAGAAAAGAATGGGCGCCTCCGGTTTCCCGAAGGCGCCCGTGCGATCGACAGCTCAAGCGGGGGGCGCTGTCGTCCGCAGATCACATCACCTTGCCGCCCTTGGTCGTGCAGTCGGCAGCGTCTTTGGCTTCGGTGAAACTGGTGCCCTTGCAGGCGTTCTGGCCCTTGCAGGCGTTCGCCGCGCTCTTGCACGAGCCCTGGCCCTTGCAGGCGTTGGTGCCGCCGCAGTGCACGCCGGCGGCGCTCGCCGCGCTCGCGACCAAAGTGGTGGCGGCGAAGATCGAGGCGGCGGTGACGAGGAAACCTTGCTTGGTCATGGGAATTCTCCCTGGAGGACCGCACCGGGAAATCGGTGCAGGCAGACGTACCCTGCATCCCCGATACGTCTGCGGTCCAAACACCGGATGATCGCAGAGCTTCACTTATTTGTGCGGCGCGCGTGTGCGGATTGATGATCCGGCGGCAGAGCCGGCCCGTATCGCGGCGTCAGGCCTTGCGCGCTTCCATGGTCAAGGTCTCGAAGGTCACCCAGTCGTCGGCGGCGACATGCGCGTCGGTGCCGGCGAAGACTGCGTGCGCGGAAACGCCGGGCGCGCATTCGATCACCTCGACGAAGCCCGCCTTGGCGAGACCCTCGCCCAAGGTGCCGCTGTCGTAGATGAAGTCGTGGCCCTCGTACTGGTGCATATGGTTGATCACCACGCCGGGCTGGTCGCTGCCGTAGGTGTCGCGCGCGTGGTTGCAGATCGCGTCGCGATAGGCCTTCTGCGCGGGCGACGGCGGCTCGTCGTAGAGGCGGGCGAGCTTGCGCAGGTCGGGCGTGGCGATGCGCACGATTTCCCCGGAGCGGAGTACGCGATGGCATTCGCGCAGCATGTGCATGCCGGCGGCAAACGGCACGTGCTCTATCATGTGCTCGCTGCGCACGAAGGCGAAGGCGGCATCGGGAAAGGGAAAGCCCTTCGTCGCATCCATGAAATACTGGCCGGGATAGAACGGCTGGAGGTCGACACTGAACCAGCCCGGCAGGATCCGCTCGCTGGTGCCGATGTCGAGCCGCGGCACGGCTTGCATTGCGGCGTACTCGGCCCACGCGTGATCGCGCATGCTGTTCTGTCGCTGCCGGCGCAGCGCGCGAACGGCGGGGCGGACGAGAGGAATGTTCCGGAGAAAATTGCGGACGGACATCGCGCCAGTACCTCTGGACCGATTCCGCCGGCCGGTCCACAGTCGGCGCAACAGAGGGGAACTCGCATGAAGATCTGGCAGGGATGGTTGGTCGCGGCGATGGTTGTCGGTGCCGTGACAGCGCAGGCGCAGACCGCGGTGAAGCCGGCGATCGTCTATGCCAATGGCGGCAAGTTCGACAAATCCTTCAACGAAGGCGTCAGCACCGGCGCGCAGAAATTCACCGCCGAAACCAAGATCGCCGTGGCCGAATTCGAGCCGACCAACGAGACGCAGTTCGAGCAGGCGCTGAGAAGATTTGCCCAGCGCGGGCAGGATCCGATCATCGCCGTCGGCTTCTCGCAGGCCACCGCGCTCGAGAAGGTCGCCCGGGAATTTCCCAACGTGCACTTCACCCTGATCGATTCCGTGGTCGACTTGCCCAACGTGCAGTCGGTGCTGTTCAAGGAGCAGGAGGGCTCGTTCCTGGTGGGTGTCGCCGCGGCGCTCGCCTCGAAAAGCGGCAAGGTGGGTTTCGTGGGCGGCATGGACATCCCGCTGATCCGCCGCTTCCAGTGTGGCTACGAGCAGGGCATCAAGTACGCCAATCCCAAGGCCGAGCTGATCGCCAACATGACCGGCACGACGCCTGCCGCCTGGACCGATCCCGGCCGCGGCGCCGAGCTCGCCAAGGGCCAATTCGATCGCGGCGTCGATGTCGTCTATGCCGCGGCGGGCTCGACCGGCATCGGCGTGCTGCAGGCCGCCAAGGACCGCGGCAAGTACGCGATCGGCGTCGATTCCAACCAGGATCACCTGCATCCCGGGACCATGCTGACCTCGATGATCAAGCGGGTCGATCTCGCGGCCTACCGGAGCTTCAAGACGGCCGAGGACGGCAGCTGGAAGTCCGGCACCTCGGTGCTCGGCCTGAAGGAGAGCGGCGTCGACTGGACGCTCGACCAGTACAACGAGAAGCTGATCACCGCCGACATGAAGGCCAGGGTCGAAGCCGCCAAGGCCGACATCATCGCCGGCAAGATCGCGGTGCACGACTACATGAGCAACAATAGCTGCAAGTAGGATCTAGCGCTTCGGCACCTTGTAGGTGAACCACGCCACGATCGCGTCGATGTCGGCATCGCTCAGGGTCTCGGGATCGAACGCGTTCATCTTGGCGTCGGGCCAGTCGCGCACCGACTTGGGATTGCGGATGTATTTCTTGAGCGCGGCCGGCTGGAACCACTCGACGGGGTTCAGCGGCCGGGCGAGGTCGGGGCCCATCGTGCCTTCGCCCGCCCCGTCGAAGCGGTGGCAGGCCATGCAGACGGCGACGAAGCGGTCGAGGCCGCGGCGTACCGGATCGGCCGCCGGCACGTCTGCGCCGACGCCGAGCTGCGGCCAGCGTGCGTAGGGGCTGTCGCCCACGGTGAGGCCGGCCAGGTGATAGGCCCAGTACTCGCTGCTGATCTCGGCCGGATTGACGGCGCGCCAGACGATGTAGAACGGCCCGGCGGTGCCCTTCTTGCCGGCGCCCGGCAGCGCGGGCCAGGGCGCGGCCGGGTTCTCGACCGCCACGAACGCCTCGACCGCTCCGCCCGGCGGCGCCATCAGCAGCCGGACCGGGATGCTGACGGAGAAGTCGTCGGTCGCGCGCGCCTGCACGTAGTCGTCGGCGCCGACCGCCAGGCCCTTCAGCAGCTGCGCCACCGGGACCGCGCGATAGACCATGGCGCGGCCGTAGACCGGATCGCGCGCAATCGCGACCTCGCGCGTGTTGGACCGCGCCAGCAGCGCGTCACGCGAGATGGTCGAGGTTTTGGCGCGGTCGGCGAGGGTCAGGGTCTGGGCGTGGACCGGCGCGGCGAACGCCAGACAAAGGAGGATCGATTGCTTTATCATTCGCACGGCCATCGCTGGGGAGATCGTCGTTGAACATCACAATGCGCGTCGATGACCTGTCGGGGCAAGCAATTCGCGCCCTGATCGCGCGACACCTGAGCGGGATGCACGAGAACTCGCCGCCGGAGAGCGTGCATGCGCTGAGCGTCGATGCGCTGAAGCAACCGGGCGTCACCTTCTGGTCGGCCTGGGCAGGGAGCGAGATCGCCGGCTGCGGCGCCCTGAAGCGCCTCGATGCGGCCCGGGGCGAGATCAAATCCATGCGCGTGGCCGACCGCTTCCTGGGCAAAGGCGTGGGCCGAGCCGTCCTCGAGCATATTATCGCGGAGGCGCAGCGCATGGGCCTCACCAGCCTGTGGCTCGAGACCGGGTCCGCCGAAGCCTTTCGTCCCGCGATCGGTTTGTACCGCAGCGCGGGGTTCAAGCGCTGCGGACCGTTCGGCGATTACGTCGACGATCCGTTCAGCGTGTTCATGACCCGCCGCCTGTAATTGCCGAAACCTGTTGCGGCAGTTTCGGCACACTGATTCTCTCCGGCAACGCGCGCACGAGGGGTGACTCGCGGCTGCTCGAATAGTCGACCGGCGCGAGCTTGATAGCGGCCACCTCCTATGTCCCGGCGCTGCAGCAGCTCATCGTCGTGACGCTCGCGCTCGGGGTGGTGCTGGCGTGCAGTCGGTGAAGACCGTCGACATCCTGCGCAATTGCCATCGCCACCGCGGGGTCCGAATGGCCACTGACGAGGCTGGTCGAGCGAAAAGGCCGAGGAAACTGCAACCTTGTACGAAAGCGCGCGTTGCGGGTCCTCTCCCCCTTCATCCTCGATATCGAACCCGGAGCTCCCTCATGAAAACCTTCGTTTGCGTGGCCCTTGTCGGCCTTGCCCTCGGCGCCTGCACATATCGCAGCGAAACCGTCGTCCAGAAGCCCGTTCCTCAGGCCAGCAGCAGCACCACCACTTATGTGACGCCGGACTCGAACTCGCCGACCGGCGCGTCGGCCACGTCCGTCACCCGCACCTACAATTGAGTTTAAACGGTCTCGCGGGAGGCGCCGCCCGGTGCCTCCCGGATCGAGTCAGCCCTTGATCCGGGTCCCGCCTACGCGAAAGTCCTTCAGCACCTCCGGCCTGAACGCGAGCCCATGACCCGGCCTCTCCGGCGGGCTCATCGTGCCGTCCTTGGAAGGCAGGATCGGCTCGATCCAGAGGTCGTCGTTCCAGTCCATGTATTCGAGCCAGCTCGCGTTGGGGATCGAGGCGAGCACGTGCACCATCGTCTCGTGGAAGAGATGCGGCGCGAGCTTGATGCCCCATGGCTCGGCGGCGGCGGCGATCTTGCGCAGCTCGGTGAAGCCGCCGCGCATCGGGTCGGGCTGCAGGATCGGCACCGGATGCGGCGCCTCGAAGAACGGCCTGAGGTCGTTGCGCGTCCAGTGGCTCTCGCCGCCGACGATGCGGGTCTTCAGCGCGGCGGCGATACGCTTGTAGCCTGCGAAGTCCTCGGCGATCACCGGCTCCTCCAGCCAGTAGGGATCGAACTCGTCGATGCGGTGGCCGGCCTGGATCGCGGTGTCGGCGTCCCAGCCCATGTTGACGTCGATCATGATCTCGACGGCGCCGCCCATCGCCTCGCGCATCGCCTTGACGTTCAGCACGTCCTCGCGCCACGGCCGGATGTGGGCCACCTGCATCTTGATCGCCTTCAGCCCCTGCGCGGTGAATTCCTTGGCCCGCTTGATCATGCCGTCGCGGCCGTAGCCCCGAAAGCAGCCCGAGCCGTAGGCCTGGATCTCGGTGCGCGCCGCTCCCCACAGCCGGAACAGCGGCAGGCCGGCGCGCTTGCCGACGATGTCCCACAGCGCCATGTCGACGGCGCTCTGGGCGAACACCGTGACGCCCATGCGGCCCAGCCAGAAGTTGCTCTTATATAAGGTCTGCCAGATGCCCTCGATCTCGGTGGCGTCGCGGCCGATCACGTGCGGGGCGATCAGCTCCTTCATCGCCGCATCGATCGTGTGCAGCCCGCCGCGCAACGGCATCAGGTAGCTCATGCCGGTGAGCCCGCCCTGGGTCTCGATCTCCAGCACGTAGAGGTCGCGCTTGGGCGCCGAGAGGATGCCCGCCGGCGGCGGGTCGCCGCGCCACGGCACCTGCAGCAAGGTCGAGCGCAGTTCGGTGATGGTGGTGGCGGTGGTCATCGGCGTATCTTCCCCTGTCATTCGTTGAGGCAGGATATGACGAACGCCAACCAGGCGGCGAGCGGCGAACGAAGGATCGAGGTCTTTTTCTACGGCCTGTTCATGGATGGCGACCTGCTGCGCGCGCAGGGCTTCGATCCCCGCGACCCTCGGCTGGCGAGCGTCTCGGGGCTGGCCTTGCGACTGGGGGCACGGGCCACCTTGGTGCCGGAGAGTGGCGGCCGCGTGCACGGGATGCTGATGGCGCTCACCCATGCCGAGATCGACCGCCTCTACGCCGAGCCCAGCGTCGCGGCCTATCGCGCCGAGCCCGTCACCGCGATCCTGAAGGACGGCGGCATCGTTGCCGCGCTGTGCTTCAATCTGCCCGAAGCGCCGCCCGTTGGCGCGTCGAACCCCGACTATGCGGCCAAACTCACCGTCGTCGCGCGACGGTTGGGCCTGCACGAGGAATACATCGCGAGCATCGGCCGGGTCTGACGAAACCTCATCCCGAGGAGCGCCCGCAGGGCGCGTCTCGAAGGATGGGAACGAGCACCTCTTTTGTTGCCCATCCTTCGAGACGGCGCTTCGCGCCTCCTCAGGATGAGGTTAAAAGAGCCGGGTCATGACTTCCTCCAATCGCATCTATCTCTTCGACACGACCTTGCGCGACGGCGCGCAGACCCAGGGCGTTGATTTCACCGTGGCCGACAAGGTCGCGATCGCGCGCGAGCTCGATCTGCTCGGCATCGACTATATCGAGGGCGGCTGGCCCGGCGCCAACCCGACCGACGACCGCTTCTTCGCCGAGCCGCCCGAGTTCAAGAACGCGAAGTTCACCGCCTTCGGCATGACCCGGCGCGCCGGCCGCTCGGCCGCCAACGATCCCGGGCTGAACGCCATCCTCTCCACCAAGGCGCGCAATGTCTGCATGGTCGGCAAGACCTGGGACTTTCATGTCGATGTCGCCCTCGAGCTCGACCGCACCGAATATGTCGGGATGATCGGCGACTCCGTCGCACATGCCAGGACGCGCATGGACGAGGTGATGTTCGACGCCGAGCATTTCTTCGACGGCTACAAGGCCAATCCCGATTATGCGATGTCGTGCCTCGCCGCTGCCGAAAAGAACGGCGCGCGCTGGCTGGTGCTGTGCGACACCAACGGCGGGACCTTGCCGCACGAGATCGAGCGCATCGTGGGCGAAGTCTGCAAGAAGTTTCCCGGCGAGAAGATCGGCATCCACACCCACAACGACACCGAGAACGCCGTCGCCAACACGCTGGCGGCCGTGCGTGCCGGTGCGCGTCAGGTCCAGGGCACGATCAACGGCCTGGGCGAGCGCTGCGGCAACGCCAACATGATCGCGCTGATCCCCAACCTGGTGCTCAAGATGGGCTTCGACACCGGGCTGAAGGAGGGCGCGATGGCGAGACTCACGCACCTGTCGCGCCTGCTCGACGACCGGCTCAACATGCCGGCGAACAGGAGTGCGGCCTATGTCGGCACGCGCGCCTTCGCGCACAAGGGCGGGCTACATGTGTCGGCGGTCGAGAAGGACCCCAAAACCTACGAGCACCTCGATCCCGAACTCGTGGGCAACCAACGCGTGATCGTGGTCAGCGACCAGGCCGGCCGCTCCAACATCATGGCGCGCTTCCGCCAGATCGGCCTCGAGGTCGACCCGAAGGATCCGGGCGTCGCGCGGTTGCTCGAGATCGTCAAGGAGCGCGAGAGCGAGGGCTATGCCTACGACGGCGCCGACGCCTCGTTCGAGCTGCTGGCGCGCCACGAGCTGCACACCGTGCCCGACTACTTCGCGCTGCAGAGCTTCCGCGTGCTGGCCGAGCGCCGCCTCAATGCCAAGGGCGAGCTGATCGCGCTCTCGGAGGCGACGGTGAAGCTCGACGTCGCGGGCAAGCGCGCGATGGAAGTGGGCGAGGGCAACGGTCCGGTGAACGCGCTCGACGCGGCGCTGCGCAAGGCCCTGATCCCGGTCTATCCCGAGCTGCAGGACATGCGCCTGGTCGACTTCAAGGTGCGCATCCTCGACTCGGCCGGAGGAACGGCGGCGACCACGCGGGTCATGATCGAGAGCGCCGATGGCAAGAGCCGGCGCTGGTCGACGATCGGCGTGTCGCCCAACATCGTCGATGCCTCCTACAACGCCCTCTACGACGCGCTGACCTACAAGCTATTCCGCGACGGTGCCAAGGTGCCGGACAGATAGAGAAGAGACTGCACTGCGCGCGGCCGCTGAAGCGTTCAGCCACATCCTCATCCTGAGGAGGCCGCGCAGCGGCCGTCTCGAAGGATGGGCAACCCGATGAACGACGAACTCGGCGCGCACGTCTACATGCTTCGATGCGCCGACGGCAGCTACTATGTTGGCTCGGCACGTTTGGGATTGGATCGGCGGTTGTCTGAGCACAACAACGGCACGTACGGCGGCTATACGTCCAGCCGGCGGCCGGTCGAACTCGTCTGGTCCGAACACTTTCCCGATATCACCGACGCAATCGCTGTCGAGCGTCAGATCAAGGGTTGGTCGCGCGCGAAAAAGGAAGCGCTCATGCGCGGCGATTTTGGCCTGTTGCGCCAGTTGGCCCGGCGCCGGGACTGAGGCCACCCTTCGAGACGCGCCACTGCGCGGCGCTCCTCAGGGTGAGGTTGTGCGGGAGCGCGAAGCGGCCGTTTCGAAGGATGGGAACGAGCACGGCGGCCTACTAGTATTGCCGCCAATACCAGCCAAGCCTCCGGGGCTGCCATGTTATGCGAATAGTTGACCATTTATGCCGCTCAGCAGACCATAAGTGGAAATGGACGGGGAAATTCCACTGCCCACACCGCAGGCGCCGCCGACGATTTCGGCTGCCTCGACGCGCCTGCCACGGGTCGGACGACGGCGGATCGCGCGCGCCGTCATGTGGTCGCTGCCTGCGGTGGCGATTGCGGGCGCGCTGTTCGTCTGGATGACCTCCGGCCGCTACATTTCGACCGACAACGCCTATGTGAAGGGCGACCGCGTCTATATCGCCACCGAGATCGCCGGCCCGATCATCGACGTGCCGATTCACGAGAACCAGCACGTTTCCAAGGGCCAGCTCCTCTACAAGCTCGACGACACGCCCTACCGCAACCAGCTCGCCCGCATCGACGCCGACATCGACTCGGCGCGGGCCGACATCAAGGGCCTGAAGGCGCAGTGGCGCACCAAGCGCGAGGAGATCAAGTCGGCGCAGAGCCAGCAGACCTACGCGCAGACCGAATTCACGCGCAACAAGGACCTCGCCGAGCGCAAGTTCGGGCCGATGCAGAAGATGGAAGAGTTGCGCATGTCGCTCGACGTCGCCGAGCGCCGCGTCTCGGCGGCCGAGGAGGACCTCACGCGCATCGAGGCGGCGCTGGCCGGCGACCCGCAGATCGCCGTCGACGATCATCCCAAGGTCAGGCAGCTGCTGGCCCAGCGCGAGGATGCGCTGCTGAACCTGCGCCGCACCGAGATCCGGGCGCCGATGGACGGCCAGGTCTCCAAGGTGCTGGTGCCGGGCAGCTACGCCATCATGGGCGTGCCCTCGGTCGCGGTGGTCGCCGACACCGACCTGTGGATCGAGGCCAACTTCAAGGAGACCGAGCTGACGCGCGTGCGCGTCGGCCAGCCGGTCACCATCACCGTCGACACCTATCCTGACATGCAATGCAGCGGCAAGGTGACCTCGCTTGCCCAGGCGACGGGCGCGGAGTTCGCCGTGCTGCCGCCGCAGAACGCGACCGGCAACTGGGTCAAGGTGGTGCAGCGCATCCCGATCCGCACCTCCGTCGAGTGCAAGCAAGGCGATCCGCCGCTCCGTGTCGGCATGAGCACGACCATCGAGATCGACACCGGCCACCAGCGCTCGTTCGGCGACATACTGAAGTCGATCGGCTTCTGAGCGCGGCCATGGATCCGGTCGCGCTGCAACGCCGCCGCTGGCTCACCGTCGTGGTGATGATGGCCACGATCATGCAGGCGCTTGACGGCACCATCGCCAACGTGGCGCTGCCCGACATCCAGGGCTCGCTGTCGGCGACCCAGGAGCAGGTCGCCTGGGTGATCACCTCCTATATCGTGTCGGCCGCGATCGCCACGCCGCTCGCCGGCTTCTGTGCCGTGCGCTTCGGCGTGCGCCGCATCCTGGTCTCCTCGGTGATCGGCTTCACCATCGCCTCGATGCTGTGCGGGGCCGCCCAGACCTTGCCGCAGCTGGTGATGTTCCGTGTCATGCAGGGCGTCTTCGGCGCCTCGCTGGTGCCGCTCAGCCAGGCGCTGATGATGGAGGCCTATCCGCGCGAGGAGCAGGGCAAGGCAATGGCGATGTGGGGCGTCGGCACGATGCTGGGCCCGATCACCGGCCCGACTTTGGGCGGCTGGCTGACCGACGAATACACCTGGCGCTGGGTGTTCTACATCAACCTCCCCGTCGGCATCGTGTGTGCGATCGGCCTGATGATCCTGGTCAAGAACAAGGCCTCCGACACGCCCCGCCCGTTCGACCTCCTGGGCTTCAGCCTGCTGGCGATCGCCATCGGCTCGTTCCAGCTCATGCTCGATCGCGGCGAGCAGGCCGACTGGTTCGGCTCGAAGGAGATCATCACCGAGTTGGTGGTGGCCGCCGTCGCCGCGGCGATGTTCGTGATCCACATGCTGTCGAGCGACCAGCCGTTCCTGCCGCGCGACCTGTTCAAGGATCGCAACCTGATGCTGGGCCTCACCTTCACTGCGGTGACCGGCCTGCTGATGATCGTGACTGCGACCCTGCTGCCGCCGTTTCTGCAGCAGCTCAAGGGCTATCCGGTATTCACCACCGGTGTGGTGATGGCGCCGCGCGGCATCGGCACGATGGCGTCGATGTTCCTGGTTTCGCGCATGATCGGCCGGGTCGATGCGCGCTGGCTGATTGCGATCGGTCTCAGCCTGTGCGGCCTCTCGCTCTACGACATGACGCAGTTCTCGCTCGACATCAGCGAGGGCCGCATCATCTGGAACGGCTTCCTGCAGGGGATTGGCCTCGGGCTGGTGTTCCCGCCGCTCACCACGCTCGCCTTCGCCACCATACCCGCGCGCATCCGCACCGAGGGGGCGGCGATGAATGCATTGATGCGCAACCTCGGCGCCTCGATCGGCGTCGCCAGCCTGGTGGCGCTGCTCGGCCGCAACATCCAGGTCAACCGCTCGACCTTGGCCGAGAACCTGACCGTGTTCAGCCCATTGTGGCGCTTCGGCACCACTCCGATCGAGAACGGCATTCCGATCGACCGTCCCCATCTGTTGTCGCACATGACGCCGTTCGGCGGCGCCTGGCCTTACGGCTCGGTGCCGACCGACGACTTCTCGAAGCTGGTGGCGATGTGGGGCGAAGAGCTCAATCGCCAGGCATCGATGATCGCCTATCTCAACGACTTTCGTGTGCTGGCGCTGTCGACGATGGTGTTCATCCCGCTGCTCTTCTTCATGCGCCGCCAGGCCAGCTTCGCCCGCCCCTCGCGCCGCTGATTGCACGGGCGGCTGCTTGCCGTCATATACGGCCACCATGGGACGAGCCTCCAAGGGCAGGGCGACGGCGGAGCAGGGGCCGGTCGTCATCATGGTGCGGCCGCAGCTGGGCGAGAACATCGGCATGGCGGCGCGCGCGATGCTGAATTGCGGACTATCCTCGCTGCGCCTGGTCGCGCCGCGCGACGGCTGGCCGAACGAGCGGGCGGTGCGCGCCGCCTCGGGCGCCGACATCGTGCTGGAGCAGGCCGAGCTGTTCGACAACGTGGCCGAAGCGGTGGCCGATCTCGAGCATGTCGTGGCCACCACCGCGCGCAACCGCGAGCTCTCTCAGCGCATCCTGACCGCGCGCCATGCCGCCCTCGAAGTGCGCGGCTGGATCGGGCAGGGGCTTGGCGTCGGCCTGATGTTCGGGCCCGAGCGCACCGGGCTCGAGAACGACGACATGGTGCATGCCGATACCGTGCTCTCGATCCCGCTCAATCCGCAGTTCTCGTCGCTCAACGTGGCGCAGGCGGTGCTGCTGGTCGCCTATGAGTGGGCGGCGTCCGGCGACGCCACGCCGCCCGAGCGCATGGCTGAGCACGCCGCGCGGCCCGCCAACAAGGAGGAGATGCAGAACCTGTTCGAGCATCTCGAGCGGGCGCTCGACCAGTCGGGCTTCCTGCGTCACAAGGACATGCGGGAGGGCATGGTGTTGAACCTGCGCGCCCTGCTGCAGCGCGCCGGAATGACCGAGCAGGAAGCGCGCACCTTCCACGGCGTCATCAAGTTTCTCTCCAAGGGCAAGCACGAGGCATAGATGTCCCAGAAGGCAAATACTGCGGCGAAGATCTCCTGGGTCGAGGGCGCGCTGTTCGTCGCCGAGAGCGGCAGCGGCCACACCTTCACGATGGACGGTGCGCCCGATGTCGGCGGCCGCAACCTCGGTGCGCGGCCGATGGAGGTCATGCTGATGGGGCTTGGCGGCTGCACCGCGATCGACGTGGTCTCGATGCTGAAGAAACAGCGCCAGGACATCGAGGGCGTCGAGGTCTCGCTGCTGGCCGAGCGCGCCGACGACCATCCCAAGGTCTTCACCGAGGTGAAGCTGATCTACACCGTGCGCGGCCGCAAATTGAACAGGGCGCTGGTCGAACGGGCGGTGTCGCTGTCGGACGAGAAGTACTGCTCGGCGACGCAAATGTTCAAGAAGACCGCCAAGGTCACGCACGAGGTGGTGTTGGTCGAGATCTAAGTCATTGATAGGCAAGGACTATCCATTCCTTGACTGGCGCGGTTTCGCCAGTATGTTCCGCGCTTCTTCCGGAGAATGTGGCTGGAGGCCGTTTGGGCCGCCATCCCGCCCCAGCTTCTGCTGGATCAAGGCCTATCCGGACAACAGAGCGTACCTGGAAATCGGGGCGCAAAACCGACGGAGTGCTGCGTGAGCAAGCGCGAGAATTCGAAGTACAAGATCGACCGCCGCCTCAGGGTAAACCTGTGGGGCCGTCCCAAGAGCCCGATCAACAAGCGCGAATACGGTCCCGGCCAGCACGGTCAGGGTCGCCAGAAGCCGACCGACTATCGCCTGCAGCTGATGGCCAAGCAGCGCCTCAAGGGCTACTACGGCTCGGTTTCCGAGCGCCAGCTGCGCAAGTATTACGCCGAGGCCGTGCGCCGCAAGGGCGATACCGGCGAGAACCTGGTCGAGCTGCTCGAGCGCCGTCTCGACGCCGTCATCTACCGCATGAAGTTCGCCATCACCGTGTTCGCCAGCCGCCAGCTGGTGAGCCACGGCCACGTCAAGGTGAACGGCAAGCGCGTCAACATCGCGTCCTACCTGGTCAAGGACAACGACACGATCGAGCTCACGTCGAAGGCCAAGGAAATGGTGCGGGTCCTCGAATTCGACTCAGACCGCCGAGCGCGACGTTCCGGAATATGTGACGGTCGACCATGCGGCGATGAAGGGCACCTACGTGCGCGGGCCGAAGCTCGCCGACGTGCCTTATCCGGTGCAAATGGAGCCGTCGCTGGTGGTCGAGTACTACAGCCGCTAGTCGCCCGGCAATCGACCGGGCCGGCGAGTTGTTTCGTCACGTTTGTATCAGCGAAAACCCGCCTCCCGGCGGGTTTTTTGCGTTTGGCCCCGGTATTGCTCTGTGATGCACCAGCGTCTGCATTTATACTGCAGTCGGGGATTGGGGAATTAGAGGAATTGAAGATGCGTGTGGCCCGTTTTGCGGTCCTTGCGTCCGTGGTCGCGGTTTGCGGTGCGGGCTTCGTGTATCGGATCGAGATCGAGCGCAAGCTGGGCTTCGCGCCGGCAAATGCAGCCGAAAGCGCGCCGCCCGCCGGCCGTCGTGCCGGCCGGCCCGCGGCCGGTCCGGTGCCCGTCGTCGTGATCACCGTCGCGCCCAAGTCGATGCCGGTCATCGTCGAGGCCGTCGGCACGGTGCAGTCGATCTCCTCGGTCCCGCTCAAGTCGCGCATCGACAGCCAGATCATGAAGGTCAACGTCGAAGAGGGCGCGCTCGTCAAGGAAGGCGACCTGCTGTTCGAGTTGGACAACCGCACGCTCAAGGCACAGCTCGCCATGACCGAGGCGCAGATTCGCAAGGACCAGGCGCAAATCGCCCAGGCCAAGCGCGACTCCGCCCGCGCCGACGATCTCCTCACGCGCGGCGCCGGCACCGTGGTGACGCGCGATACCAACGTGACGTCGCAGAAGGCGCTCGAGGCGCAGCTCGAGGCCGACATGGCCAACCGCGACAGCCTTGCCGCCCAGCTCACCTACACCGAGATCCGTGCGCCCGTGTCGGGCCGCATCGGCTCGGTCCCGTACAAGGCCGGCACGATCCTGCGCATCGCCGACAATACGACGACGTCGATCCTCGGCACCATCAATCAGGTCGATCCGATCTTCGTGCAGTTCGCCATACCGCAGAACATCCTGCCGGACCTGCGCGCAGCGATGACCAGGGGCGACGTCGTGGTCAACGCGGTGCTCGACGACGGCACGCGCCAGGCGGGCGGCATGGCGTTCATCGAGAACACCGTCGATCCGATGACCGGCACGGTGACCGCCAAGGCGCGCATCGCCAACGCCAACGAGGCGCTGTGGCCCGGCCAGTTCGTCAAGGCCGAGGTCGTGCTGGGCGTCGAGCCGCAGGCGCTTGCCATCCCGGCCTCCGCCGTCCAGCTCGGCGCGCAGGGCCCCTACGTCTTCGTCATCAAGGATGGCAAGACCGCCGAGGTCCGCCCGATCGCGATCAAGCGCACCCAGGCCGGCGAGTTGGTGATCGGCACCGGGCTCCAGCCGGGTGACTCCGTTGTGATCGACGGCCAGCTCCGCCTGGTCAACGGTGCGCCGGTCGCTCCCAAGCAGGCGCCGGTCGAGGCCCCCAAACCCGCGCCTCCGCGCGGCTAGACACAACCCGTGCCTCCGCGCGGTTAGGTACAGGAAGTCCGTCGATGGGCATTTCAGCTCTCTGCATCCGCCGGCCGGTCATGACGATCCTGGTGATGGCGTCGTTCGTCATCGCCGGCATCTTCGGCTTCAAGCAGCTTCCGGTGGCCGCCGTGCCCCGGGTCGACTTTCCGACCATCCAGGTCCAGGCGCAGCTGCCGGGCGCCAGCCCCGAGACCATGGCGGCGTCGGTCGCTTCCATCCTCGAGCGCCAGTTCTCCAACATCGCCGGCGTGTCGGCGATGACCTCGACCTCCTCGCTCGGCAACACCTCGATCGTCCTGCAGTTCGACCTCAACCGCAACATCGACGGTGCGGCGCTCGACGTGCAGTCGCAGATCTCGGCCGCCATGAAGCGCCTGCCGGTCGAGCTGCCGACGCCGCCCAGCTTCCGCAAGGTCAATCCCGCCGATTACCCGATCCTGTTCCTGGCGCTGAAGTCGAGCCAGGTGCGCCTGTCGGACGTCGATGCCTTCGCCAATCGCGCCATCCTGCCGCGCATCTCGACCTTGCCGGGCATCGCCCAGGTGCTGATCTTCGGCACGCAGAAGGCCGCCGTCCGGGTGCGCGCCAACCTCGATCAGCTGGCGGTGCGCGGCCTCACCCTGAACGAGCTGCAGAACGCGATCGTCAACGCCAACTCGAGCAAGCCGCTCGGCGCCATTGCCGACCAGCGCCAGAGCTCGATCCTCGACGCCACGGGGCAGCTCAACCACGGGGCCGACTACATGCCGGTGATCGTGGCCTGGCAGAACGGCGCCCCGGTGCGCATTTCCGACGTCGCCACCGCGATCGACAGCGTCGAGAACGACAAAGTTGCGAGCTGGCTCGATGGCACGCGCGCCATCCTGCTCGCGGTCTACCGGCAGCCCGACGCCAACACCGTCGAGGTGGTCGACCGGATCAGGGCATTGCTGCCGCAGATCCAGGCAGAGCTGCTGAGCGGCGTCGAGATCCTGGTCCTCAACGATCGTTCGCAGTCGATCCGCGCGGCCATCGAGGATGTCGAGTTCTCGCTGCTGCTGGCCGGCGGTCTGGTCGTCGTCGCCATCTACTTCTTCCTGCGCAGCGCGCGCGCCACGCTCATTCCCGCGATCGCGTTGCCGATCTCGGTCGTCGGCACCTTCGCCGGCATGTACGTCTGCGGCCATTCGATCGACAATATCTCGCTGCTAGCGTTGACGCTGGCCGTGGGCTTCGTCGTCGACGATGCGATCGTCATGCTGGAGAACATCGTCCGCCACATCGAGGCCGGCGAGAAGCCGATGGACGCCGCCTTCAAGGGCTCCAGGGAAGTGGGCTTCACCATCATTTCGATGACGCTGTCGCTGGTCGCGGTGTTCATCCCGGTACTGTTCATGGGCGGTGTCGTCGGCCGCATGTTCAACGAGTTCGGCCTGGTCATCTCGATGGCCATCCTGATCTCGGGCATCGTGTCGCTCACGCTGACGCCCATGCTGTGCTCGCGGCTGCTGAAGCCGATCGATCATCACGAGAAGCACAACGCGTTGCTGCGGCTCTTCGAGTGGAGCTTCAACAAGCTCTCCGAGGGCTATTCCTGGTCGTTGCGCCGCGTCGTCCGGGTGCCGCGCCTCGTGCTGGCGATAACGCTCGGCACCTTCGTGCTGACGGCATACCTGTTCCAGACGATTCCCAAGGGATTCTTCCCGTCGGAGGACATCGGCCAGCTGACCGGCTCGACCGTCGGCCCCGACGACGCCTCGTTCGACGCCATGGTGGCGCGCCAGGGCGTCATGGCCGACATCATCCGGCGCGATCCCGACGTGGTTTCCGTCATGTCGACCGTCGGTGGCGGCAATGCCGCCAATACCGTGAACTCGGGCCGCATTTTCGTCACCCTGAGAGACAAGTCGGAACGCAAGTCGACGGCACTCGAGGTGATCGCCCGCCTGCGCCGCTCGACGGCGTCGGTGCCCGGCATCAACATCTTCTTCCAGCCCATCCAGTCGATCAACATCGCCACGACGCAGTCACGCGCGCAGTACCAGTTCGGCATGCGCTCGAGCGACCTCAAGGTCCTGCGCGAGTTCGCGCCGCTGATGGAAGAGCGGATGCGCCGCATCCCCTCGATCAACGATGTCAACTCCGACCTGCAGGTGCGCGCGCGTCTCACCGCGATCGACATCGACCGCGACACCGCTTCGCGGCTCGGCCTGTCGATCGACCAGATCCGCCTGCTGCTCTACTCGGCCTACGGCACGCGACAGGTCTCGACGATCTACGCCGCCGACGACACCTACCAGGTGATCCTCGAGGTCGATCCGAAATACGCCGATACCAACGAGGTGTTGCGCCGCATGATGGTGCGCACACCGACCGGCGGCCTGGTGCCGCTCGACACCGTGGCCAAGCGCAGCGACAAGCCGACCTCGCTCACGGTGAATCATATCTCGCAGCTGCCGGCCGTCATCGTGTCGTTCAACCTGGCGCCCGGCGTGGCGCTCGGCGACGCGGTCAAGGACATCGAGGCAGTCGCGGCCGAGGTGGGCCTGCCGCCCAGCATTGCCACCAGCTTCGAGGGCAGCGCACAAGTCTTCCAGCAAGCCGTGGCCAACCAGGGCATCCTGCTGTTCGCCGCGGTGCTGGTGATCTACATCATCCTCGGCATCCTCTACGAGAACTTCATCCATCCGCTCACCATCCTGTCGGGCCTGCCGTCGGCGGGCATCGGCGCGCTGATCACGCTCCAGCTGTTCGGCATGGACCTGAGCGTCATCGCGCTGATCGGCGTGATCATGCTGATCGGCATCGTCAAGAAGAACGCCATCATGATGGTCGACTTCGCGGTCGAACGGCGCTCCCAGGGCGCGACCGCGGAGGAGGCGATCATCGATGCCGCCGAGCTGCGCTTCCGGCCGATCATGATGACTACGACCTGCGCGCTCTTGGGATCGCTGCCGATCGCGTTGGGCGCCGGCGCGGGCGCCGAGCTGCGCCAGCCGCTCGGCGTCACGGTCGTGGGTGGCCTGCTGGTCTCCCAGTGCCTCACGCTCTTCATCACGCCGGTCGTCTACATCTGGTTCGACAAGCTTCTGGGCGTGAAGTTCGGCGAGATGCGGATCTTCGGCGGCAAGAAGAAGCAGGCGGCCGCGCCGCATCCGGCCGAGTAGCAGCCCCACACCACAGGATCGTTCGATGACCGACGATATCGGCGCATTCGTGCCAGGCCCGCGTGTGCGCATCGAGGGCAGGGCGGGAGGCCCGCTCGCCGGTCTCACCTTCGCCGCCAAGGATCTGTTCGACGTGGCGGGCGTCGTGACGGGCGGCGGCAATCACGACTGGCCGACCGGACGGCCGATCCCCGAGTGCCATTCGTTCGCGGTGCAGACGCTGCTCGATGCCGGCGCCACCCTGATCGGCAAGACCATCACCGACGAAGTCTCGCTCGGCATCCTGGGCGAGAACGCCTTCGACGGAACGCCGAAGAACATGGCGGCCCCCGGCCGGGTACCGGGCGGCTCATCGTCCGGCTCGGCCGCCGCCGTCGCCGCCGGGGTCTGCGACACCGCGCTCGGCACCGACACCGGCGGCTCCGTGCGGGTGCCGGCGAGCTTCTGCGGCCTGTACGGGATCCGGCCAACTCACGGACGGGTCGATACGCGCGGCATGCTGCCCCAGGCGCCGACCTCCGACACCACCGGCTGGTTTGCGCGCGATGCCGCAACCTTCGCCCGGGTCTCGTCGGTCATGTTGGGCGAGAACATCCCGCACGCCCTGCCGACGCAACTCGTGATCGCGACGGACACCTTCGGCTTCGCCGATGCAGTCGTCGCCGCCGCGCTCCATCCGCTGGTGATGAAGCTCGCCGCGCTGATCGGCCATTGCCGCGAGGATATCATGGCGCCGCCCGGCCTCTCGGTCTGGGCGCGGGCGCAACGCAGCCTGCAACCCGTCGAGGCGTACAATACCTTCAGGCCGTGGCTCGATGCGCGCAATCCGCGCTTTGCGTACTCGGTCGCCAGGGGGCTCGTGGCGGGATCGATGATCCCCGAAAGCGACCGCGTCTGGGCCAACCTGATGCGCCAGGAAGCGCGCGGGCGCATGGCGCACCTGGTGCCCCAGGGCACGATTCTCTGCCTCCCGACCACGCCGCTCCCCGCGCCGCAGATCGGCCAGCCGCTGTCGGTCCTCGATCCGCTGCGCGACCGGATCACCTGTCTTTGTGCGCAGGGCGGACTGACGGGTCATCCGCAGGTCAGCCTCCCGGGCGCGACGGTTGACGGCTTGCCGGTCGGTCTGTCCATCATCGGCGCCCGGGGCAGCGACGCCAGCCTGGTGGCCGTGGCGCGTGCTCTAGAGGGAGCCGCTTGAAAGACCTGACACCGAACATTCCCGAAGTGGTAGCGGAAGTGAGCGCCCTGTTCGAACGCTACGAACAGGCGCTGATCGACAAGAACGTCGACGTGCTCGACGCCACCTTCTGGAACAGCCCCTACACGATCCGTCTCGCCAATGCCGAGCACGGTTACGGCTTCGACCGCATCCACGCCCATCGGGTGGCGCGCGTGCCCGGGCCGGGGACCAAGGAAAAACGCTACCGGGTCGATATCCTGACCCTGGGCCGCGACATCGCCACGGTGAACCTCGTCTACAAGGTGCGCGGCAAGGACGCGACGGGCCGGCAGAGCCAGACCTGGGTGCGCTTCTCCGATGTCGGCTGGCGGGTCGTCTCGGCGCACGTCTCGACGATCGCGGAGCCGATCGTTCTCTAAAAAAAGCTGGAGGAAACAAATGGCCGACAGACCCCCGCCGAAATTCGGCAACGTTCTCGATCCCGACCTCGCCTGGGTCGCCAAGGGCAAGGAACCGGCCCTGGAGCCCGACCTGCCGATCGTCGATCCGCACCATCACCTGTGGGAGCGGCCCAACAACCGCTACCTGCTGCCCGACCTCCTGGCCGACTGCAACGAGGGCCACAACGTGGTGGGCACGGTGTTCGTCGAGTGCGGTGCGATGTTCCGCAAGGACGGGCCGGAGCCGATGAAGGCGGTGGGCGAGGTCGAGTTCGTGAACGGCGTCGCCGCCATGAGCGCCTCGGGCCAGTACGGCAGGACCAAGGCGTGCAACGGCATCGTCGGCCATGCCGAGCTGCGCCTCGGCGCGCCGGTGCGCGACGTGCTGGAGGCGCAGATGCAGGTGGCCGGCCGGCGCTTCTCCGGCATCCGCTTCTCGACCTGCTGGGACGCCGACCTCAGGGTGCGCCGCGCACGCACCGATCCGGCGCACCGGCTGATGTACGACAAGACCTGGCGCGAGGGCTTCGCCCAGCTGGGCAAGCTCGGGCTGAGCTACGACGTCTGGATGTATCACCCGCAGATCACCGAATTGGCCGACCTCGCCGCGGACTTCCCCGACCAGGTCATGGTGCTCGACCATGTCGGCGGGCCCCTGGGCTTCGGTCCCTACGAGGACCACAAGGAGACCTTCGCGAGCTGGAAGAAGGCCATGACCGAGCTGGCCAAGCACGGCAACGTCAACATCAAGCTGGGCGGCCTCGGCATGCCGCTCGGCCTCTACGAGTTCTTCAAGCAGTCCGCGCCGCCCAGCTCGGAGACGCTGGCCAAGGCCTACAAGCCCTGGATCGAGACCTCGATCGAGCTGTTCGGCGCCGACCGCTGCATGTTCGAGAGCAACTTCCCGGTCGACAAGATCACCTCGGGCTTCGGCGTGCTGTTCAATGCCTTCAAGCGGCTGGCCGCGGGCTGCTCGGCCGCGGAGAAGACGGCGCTCTTTTCGGGCACCGCCACGCGCGTCTATTCCTTGGCGCTTACTTGACGGTGATCCCGACCGGCTTGTCGCGCATCTTGTCGATGCGGATGCCGGCGACGGGCTCGATCCTGTCGCCGACCTTTCGATAAAGCCCGAACAGGTAATCCGGGAAATACCGCCATCCGATCGCGCGATGGCCGAGGCGAGCGATATACTCCTGTCCCTCGAAAATGACGGGTGTTGCGATCGCCTCTGGCGCAAAGGTCTCGTGATCGATCACTGGCCGGAACGTCGGCAGCTCGGATGGGCCGGAGAGTTCACGGCTGGATGTCTTCGCGATCGGCAGCGACTTTGGGTCGCGATCGAGCTTCATCGCAAGGTCGCGCGCCAGCTCGCTCACCTTCGCGCAGTCGGCGTCCTTGCAGGACCGATCGGTCACCGTGAAGGTCGCGCTATAGTGTATCGCTACCGTGCAGGCCTTTTGCCAGCCGCCGTCACGCCAGGGCGTGATGTTGAATTCGTTGTCTTGGTCCGCACCGATGTCGACGATGAAGGCGGGCTCGCCACCGGCGGTCCCGGCGTGCGCTAAGCTTCCGGCACCGCTGCACGGCAGCAGCGACCCTTCAGGCTTGTCTCGTAGGATCGGGGGCATCCCCTCGATCAGGTCCGAGGTGCCGTCCGGCACCGTGGCGAAGAAAGTGATGTATTGGCAGCCGGCCGAGCCTTGGATGGAAACGGCCATATGAAGGTTGCTCTTGCCGAAATGCTGGAGCTCGAAGGGAGTAAACTCGGTCGCCGCCTTGATCAGCCGGGGCGTGGCGCGGAATTCCGATCGCATGGTTTCGACAGCATCTGCCTCGGAGATCATCTGCGCCGGGCTGTAGGCCAGGGCGCTGGTGCCGGAGCGCAGCCCGTCGGCAACGGCTTGGCACGCTGGTTGCGCAATGGCGCCCGGCGACACGAGCACGATGGCCAGCGCGAGAAGTCGTCCTGGTTGGATAGCGATAAGGCCTGTCATCGTAGCGCAGTATAGCGCTTTGATCCTTCTGGTGCAGGAAGGATCCCTCGCTTACGCTCGGGATGACAAACATCGGGGAGCTCAAGCCATGCGTCGTCTCTTGATCGCATCCGTCGTGGGGCTCGCTACCGTCCTCTCGCCGATCGCTGCGTCTGCCGAGACGGTCCTGAAAGCCGTCATGGAATCGGATGTGAAGGTGCTCGATCCGATCTGGAGCGGCGCCTACATCACGCGCAATTACGGCTACATGGTCTACGACACGCTGTTCGCGGTCGACGCGAAGTTCGACGTCAAGCCGCAGATGGTCGACAGCTGGAAGACCAGCGACGATGGCCTCACCTGGAGCTTTACGCTGCGCGATGGGCTCGAATGGCACGACGGCAAGCCGGTGACGGCGGAGGATTGCGTCGCCTCGCTCAAGCGCTGGACCGTGAAGGATGCGATGGGCGGCAAGCTCGCGTCGTACATCTCCGAATACAAGGTGGTCGACGCCAGGACCTTCCAGATCGTGCTCAAGGAGAAGTTCGGGCCGCTTCTGCAGGCGCTCGGCAAGCCCTCGGTTACGGTGCCCTTCATGATGCCCAAGCGCATCGCCGAGACCGATGCCGCCAAGCAGATCGACGAGTATGTCGGCTCCGGTCCCTTCGTCCTGAAGCTCGACGAGTGGAAGCCGGGCGAGAAGATCGTCTTTTTGAAGAACACCAGGTACAAGCCGCGTGCCGAGCCGCCCTCGGGCCTGGCCGGCGGCAAGGTCGTCAGCCTCGACCGGGTCGAATGGCTGTGGATTCCCGATTCGCAGACACAGGTCGATGCGCTGCTCAAGGGCGAGATCGACATGCTGGGAAGCGTCAACTTCGACCAGCTGCCCCTCCTCGAGAAGGCCAAGGGCATCCAGGTGCTGAAGTACACGGCGCCGGGCCAGTACACGTTCCGCATGAACTGGCTGCAACCGCCCTTCAACGACGTCCGGATCCGCCGGGCTGCCGCCTATGCGCTCAGCCAGCCCGACTTCCTCGAGGCCAATATCGGCGACAAGCGCTTCTACAGGACCTGCAAGGCGCTGTTCACTTGCGATACGCCGCTCGCCTCGACGGTCGGCATGGACGGCTTGATCGAGGGCAATGTCGCCAAGGCGAAGGAACTGCTCGCCGAGGCCAAGTATGACGGCACGCCGGTGGTGATGCCGCAGCCGACCGATCTCGGGGTGATCAAGCAGATCGCGCCCGTGGCCAAGGCGCAGCTCGAGAAAGCCGGCTTCAAGGTCGACGTCCAGCCGATGGACTGGCAGAGCATGGTGACACGCCTGATCTCCAAGAAGGGCCCGCCGTCGGAAGGCGGCTGGAATGCCTATGGCACGAGCTGGTCGCAGATCGACATCCTCGACCCGCTGATGACCCCCAACCTCGCCGCGACCTGCGAGAAGGCGCGCTCGGGATGGCCGTGCGACGCCGAGCTGGAAAAGCTGCGCGACAATTTCGTGCGGGCCGAGACGCCGGCGGCCAAGAAGGAGGCTGCCGACGCCGTGCAGGCCTACGCCATGAAAGTCGTCACCCACGTGCCGCTCGGCGAGTGGTACGGCGTGTTCGCCGCGCGCGACACCGTCACCTTCCCGAAGGTGTCGCCGCAGGTCCTCGTGTTCTGGAACGTGACGAAGAAGTAGCGGCGCTTTACTCGGCGGCCTTCAGGGTGCGGGCCGCGGCATCCTCCGACTGCCAGCGGATGGCGACGTCGGCCAGGGTGCCCAGCACGCCGTCGAGCTCGTGCCCGCGTGCGGTCAGCGAATAGGTGACCTTGGGCGGGATCGTCGCTTCGTAGTCGCGAGTCACCAGGCCTGCTCCTTCGAGCGTGCGCAGCCGCTCGGTCAGCATCTTGGCCGACACGCCGCCGACGCGGCGCTTCAGCTCGCCGAAGCGCTGCGGCCCATAGGTGCGCAGGTTGTAGACGATGTAGGTCGTCCACGGCCCCATCAGCATGCGCAGGATGAAGTCCATCGGACAGGAAGCGCCGCCTTCCCTGTGTTCGGTTTCACTCATGGGATTCCTCTCGGAAAAAATTCGGAGGTTACGAATCGGTACCTACTGGCAAAGATATAGTGCCCCACCCAGATATTTCCAGTCACTTTGAGTAACCGAGAGATCTGGAGGAACCGACAGGTTAATTCTCCAGTGAAAACAAAGGATTGGAGATTATCATGACCAACGTTGCCATCGTCTTTCATTCGGGCTTCGGCCACACCAAGGCTCTCGCGGAGGCGGTCGCCAAGGGTGCCCAACAGGTCTCCGGCGTGAAAGCGAACCTGGTTCCCGTCGGCGAAGCGGAAGCCCGCGAAGCCGAACTCGATGCCGCCGACGCGATCATCTTCGGCAGCCCGACCTACATGGGCGGCGTCAGCGCCGAGTTCGCGAAGTTCAAGGACTGGACGTCGAAGCGTTGGATGGCGCGGGCGTGGCAGGACAAGATCGCGGCCGGCTTCACCACCTCGGCGTCGTGGGGCGGCGACAAGCACAACACGCTCTACCAGATGCTCACGCTCGCCGCGCAGCACGGCATGGTGTGGGTCGGCCTCGGCCTGCCGCCGGGCAACAACCACTCCAAGGGTTCGGTCGACGACCTCAACCGCGCCGGCGCCTCGATCGGCCTGATGGCGCAGGCGCACGGCGACCAGGGCGTCGAGGGCATCGGTCCGAGCGAGTTCCGCACCGCCGAGCTGCTCGGCAAGCGCGTCGCCGAAGCCGCCCAGCGCTGGCAGTCTGTGCCGCTGGCGAAGGCCGCTTAAGCGAACGGCAATCGGCGTGGGACGTCAGTTGCTTTTCTTGCTGATGTTCCACACCACGGGGACCGGCGAGGCCAGCCAGCCTTCGAGCCGGTCCTTGCGATACGCGCCGAACGCCTTGTACAGGCCGACCGGGGCGAAGAAGCCCTGGTCGATCACGCGGTCGGAGATCGCCAGCCCCAGCGCCTTCTGCTTCTCGGGATCGGCCTCGTGCAGGAAGGCGTCGCGCAGCTTCTCCATCGCGTCATCGCACGGCCAGCCGAACCATGCCTTGTCACAGGCGCCCGAGGCGTAGCTGTTGAGGGCGGGATTGTTCGAATCGAGGGCGATGTTCGTGGTGAAGAAGATATTCCAGCCGCCCTGCGCCGGCGCCTCCTTGCGGGCGCGGCGCGAGACCACGCTCTGCCAGTCCATGTCGACCAGGTCGACCTTGAAGCCCGCCGCCTCGAGCTGCTGCTTGGCGACCGGTTGTACGTTGTTCGACGAGGCGAGATCGGTCTGATGCATCATCAGCACCGGCGTGCCGTCGTAGCCGCCCTCCTTCAGGAGCGCCTTGGCCTTGGCGAGATCGGGCTTGATCAGCAGGTCGCCGTATTCCTTGCCGAACCTGGTGTTGCAGATGAAGGGCGCGTTGCAGGTCTTGTAGATCGCGGGATCGCCGACCTGGGCCTGCATCATCGGCTCCTGGGCGAGCGCGTACATCGCGGCCTGGCGAATCTTCACGTTGTTGAAAGGCGGGTGCAGCCAGTTGAAGCGCATGATGATCTGGCTGCCCGACGCGTTCCAGCCGTAGAGCGCCACGTTCTTGTCGGCCTTGAAGATCGGGAACAGGTCCGGCGGCGGCGATTCGATCAGGTCGATCTCGCCGGCGATCAGCGCATTGGCGGCGGTATTGGGATCGGCGATGGCCAGCCACTCGACCCGATCGACCTTGGCCACCTTGCCGCCGGCCAGCATCGAGGGCGGCTCCGGACGCGGCTTGTACTTCGGGTTCTTCACGAACACCATCTTGTCGCCGGGCTTCCATTCGTCCTGCTTGAAGATGAAGGGGCCCGAGCCGGTGTAGTCGGTGATCTGCTTGTAGGGATCGGTCTCGGCGACGCGCTTGGGCATCATGAAGGGCACGTTCGACGAGATCTTGCCGAGCGCCTCCAGCACCAGCCCGAACGGCTCCTTGAGCGACGATGGCGAAGGTCTTGTCGTCGATCTTCTTCAATTCTCCGGTCGACTTCATCAGCGCCTGGCCGAAGGAATCGCGCGCGCCCCAGCGCTTGATCGAGGCGATGCAGTCGTCGGAGGTGACCGGCGTGCCGTCGCTCCACAGCAGCCCGTCGCGCAGCGTGATGGTCCAGGTGAGCTTGTCGTCGGAGACGGTGTACTTCTCCGCCATCTGCGGCTGGACCTTGAGGTCGGCGTCGGTGGCGAACAGGACGTCGTAGACCATGTAGCCGAAGTTTCGGCTGATCAGCGCGGTGGTCCAGATCGGGTCGAGGATCTTGATGTCGGCGTGGCTTACCATGCGCAATGTGGTTTGCGCGGTGGCGGGAAGGGCGAGCCCTGCCCATATTACGATGGCAAGTGCCGCCAACTTGCGCAGACCGGCCATGGACTACCTCTCGTTTCGCGTTTTGCAGATGTTGTGTGAGGATTGAAGCAATGTCGATGCCGACTGTCTTTGTGTCGCACGGTTCGCCGATGCTCTATCTGGAGAAGGACCTGCCGGCGCGCGGCTTCCTGGCGGGCTTGGGCTCGGCCGTGCCCAAGCCCACGACGATCCTGGCCGTGTCCGCGCACTGGAACACCGAGCGGCCGGAAGTCTCGCTCACCGCCCGGCCCGAGACGATCCACGATTTCTACGGCTTTCCCGACGCGCTCTACAAACTCCACTACGACGCGCCCGGCGCACCGGCATTGGCCCGTGCGCGTGGCGGAGATGACCGGCGCCGCAGCCCGCCGAATACGGTCTCGACCACGGCGCCTGGGTGCCGGCGATGCTGGGCTGGCCCGATGCCGATATCCCGATCTTCCAGCTCTCGGTACAGCCCTACATGAGCCCGGCACACCATCTCGAACTCGGCCGCAAGCTCACGAGCTTGCGCGACGAAGGTGTGCTGGTGATGGGGTCGCGGCAGCGCCACACATAATCTGCGGCGCCTGATCCGCGGCGCGCACGACACCAAGCCCGAGCCATGGGCCAAGGCGTTCGATGATTGGCTCGCGACGACGGTGGAGAAGGGCGACGCGGCGGCGCTGGCGAACTATCGCAGCGAGGCGCCGAACGCGAAGGATGCCCATCCGACGGACGAACACTTCCTGCCGTTGCATGTGGCGTTTGGCGCGGCAGGCGAGGGCGCCCGCGGACGTGCGCTGCATCGCAGCTTCACGTCCGGGAATCTTTCGATGGCTAGCTACGTGTTTGCGTAGCAAACACGTAGCGGCGGGCGGCAGCGATTGTAATCAATCGCGAGAGCCCGCACGGCGCGGGCTCTGCGGTTCGGCCTGCGGCCGACCGGCGCGACTCGCGTTTTCCGGCATTGCCGGAAAACGCTTAAGCGCGCCTACCGCCGCAAGCCCGCCCGCAGCTATGCTGCGCGCGCCAGCGTGACACCCTTTTCCTTGAACATCTGCTCGAGCTCGCCGGTCTCGAACATCTCGCGGATGATGTCGCAGCCGCCCACGAACTCGCCCTTCACGTAGAGCTGCGGGATGGTCGGCCACTGGCTGAATTCCTTGATGCCCTGGCGCACGTCCGGGTCGGTCAGGATGTTGACGCTGCCGAACTTCACGCCGAGCTCGCTCAGGCATTCCACGACGGCGGCCGAGAAGCCGCACTGCGGGAACACCGGCGTGCCCTTCATGAACAGCAGGACGTCGTTCTTGCCGATCTCTTCGCGGATGCGGCCGAAAACCTCGGGTTCGCTCATGGTTAAACTCCAAGCTTTGACGCTACAATATAGGGCGATCAGGGCTTTTGCGCCATGGTGGTCAGCTTGAGGGCGTGGAGAACACCGCCCATTCGGCCGCCCAGCGCGCCGTAGACCATCTGGTGCTGCTGGATCTTCGATTTGCCCGCGAAGGCGGCCGAAACCACGGTTGCGGCATAGTGGTCGCCGTCGCCGGCGAGATCCTGGATCTCGACCTCGGCGCCGGGGATTCCCTGCTTGATCAGCTGGGCGATCTCGTCTGCGGCCATCGGCATTGCTTCAATTCCTGTTGGTTTATCGGCGTTATTGCGCGGCGTTCATATAGGCCGGCAGCCAGCCCTCGTGGGCGGCCTTGATGTCGCTGAGCCGGAGCGACAGCAGGTCCCTGACCACCAGCGACGAGCCGCCGGAGTGGCCGATCACGACCGCCGGAACCCCCGCCTCGGCGGCGTCCGCCAGTACTTCGTCGGCCGAGCCGGTGGCGATGAGATAGCGGGCCTGATCCTCGCCATAGAAAAACGCGTGCGAGGGAACGGCGTTGCCGGCGGGTTGGGCGACTTCGACTCCGGTGCCGCCGGCGAGACACATTTCCGCCAGCGCGACCAGAAGACCGCCGTCGGACAGGTCATGGCAGGCCGAGACGCGGCGGCCATCGATCTGGCCGCGCACGAAATCGCCGATGCGGCGCTCGGCGGCGAGATCGACCGGCGGGGGGGCGCCTTCCTCCCGCCCGCAGGCCTCGCGGAGATAAAGAGATTGTCCCAGCCAGCCCGCAGTCTCCCCGACCAGCACGATGGCGAGGCCGCCCTGGGTGAGGCGCGAGCCCACGGCTCTGGCAATGTCGTCGATCACGCCGACCGCGCCGATGGTCGGTGTCGGCAGGATCGGCCGGCCCTCGGTCTCGTTGTAGAGCGAGACGTTGCCCGACACGACGGGGAAGTCGAGGACTTTGCAGGCTTCCGCCATCCCCATAATGGCACCAGCAAATTGCCCCATGATCTCGGGCTTCTGCGGATTGCCGAAGTTCATGTTGTCGGTGACGGCGAGCGGCAGTGCGCCGGTCGCGGTGATGTTGCGCCACGCCTCGGCCACGGCCTGCTTGCCGCCGGTCTCGGGATGGGCCTGCACATAGCGCGGCGTGCAGTCCGACGTCATCGCCAGGCCCTTGTGGCTGGCGCCCTTGTTGGTCTTGGGAACGCGCACCAGGGCGGCGTCGCCGTCCTGCGGCCGGATCGCGGTGTTGCCCAGGATCAGATGGTCGTACTGGTGCCAGATCCACGCCTTGCTGGCAAGGTCGGGACAGCTCATCAGCGCGATCAGCGAGGCGTTCCAGTCCTTCGGCGGCGGCACCTTTGCCGCGTCGAGGGTTGCCGGCAGTTCGGTGAGCGTCCACGGCCGCTCGTAGACCGGCGCTTCGGTGACCAGCGGCGGGATCGGGATGTTCGCCACGATATCGCCGTGCCACGACAGCACCATGCGCTCGGTATCGGTGAGGTGGCCGATCACCGCGAAGTCGAGCTCCCATTTCTCGAAGATCCTGCGCGCCTCGTCCTCGCGGCCGGGCTTCAGCACGATCAGCATGCGCTCCTGGCTTTCCGACAGCATGAGCTCGTAGGGATTCATGCCTTCTTCGCGCATCGGCACCTTGTCCAGCGCCATCTCGAGTCCGAGCCCGCCCTTGGCCGCCATCTCGAACGACGACGAGGTGAGGCCGGCCGCGCCCATGTCCTGGATGGCCACGATCGCGTCGGTCGCCATCAGCTCGAGGCAGGCTTCGAGCAGCAGCTTCTCGACGAACGGATCGCCGACCTGCACCGTCGGGCGCTTGCTCTCGCTGTCCTCGTTGAACTCGGTCGACGACATGGTGGCGCCATGGATGCCGTCGCGGCCGGTCTTTGAGCCGACATAGACCATCGGATTGCCGAGGCCGGCGGCGGCCGCATAGAAGATCTTGTCGGTCGCCGCGATGCCGACGGTCATGGCATTGACCAGGATGTTGCCGTTGTAGGCGGCATGGAAATTCGTCTCGCCGCCAACCGTGGGAATGCCCATGCAGTTGCCGTAGCCGCCGATGCCCGCGACCACGCCCGACACCAGGTGCCGCGTCTTGGGGTGCGAGGGATCGCCGAAGCGCAGCGCATTGAGGTTGGCGACCGGCCGCGCGCCCATGGTGAAGACGTCGCGCATGATGCCGCCCACGCCGGTCGCGGCGCCCTGGTAGGGCTCGATGTAGGACGGGTGATTGTGGCTCTCCATCTTGAAGATGGCGGCCTGGCCGTCGCCGATGTCGATCACGCCCGCGTTCTCGCCCGGTCCCTGGATGACCCACGGCGCCTTGGTCGGCAGCTTCTTCAGCCAGACCTTCGAGGATTTGTAGGAGCAATGCTCGCTCCACATCGCCGAGAAGATGCCGAGCTCCACCATGGTGGGCGTGCGGCCCATGATCCTGAGCAGGCGCTCGTATTCGTCGGTCGCGAGACCATGCTCGGCCACGACCTTCGGCGTGATCGCGGGTTCGTTCGGCAGTTTGACCGGCGGATTCTTTTCAGCGGCAATCGTCACGATACTCTACTCACGTCAGGGCCTCGACGATCCCCTCGAACAGCGCCTTGCCGTCGGTGCCGCCGAACAGCGGCTCGGTGGCGTTCTCGGGATGCGGCATCAGCCCCATCACGGTCTTGGTCTCGTTGAAGACGCCGGCGATGTTGCCGATCGAGCCGTTGGGGTTGCCGGTACCGTCGACAGTGCCGTCGGGCGCGCAGTAGCGGAACGCCACCTGGCCGCGGTCTTCCAGTCGCTTCAGGGTGTCGTCGTCGGCGAAGTAGTTGCCCTCGGCATGCGCCACCGGGACCTTGATCACCTGTCCCGCCTGGTAGCGGTTGGTGAACAGGCTCTGGCTGGTCTCGACCTTGAGATGCACGTCGGCGCAGACGAACTTGAGATGCGAGTTGCGCATCAGGGTGCCGGGCAGGAGCCCCGCTTCGGTCACGATCTGGAAGCCGTTGCAGATGCCCAGCACCGGCACGCCCTGGGCGGCGCGGCGCTTGACCTCGGCCATCACCGGCGACTGCGCGGCCATCGCGCCGCAACGCAGATAATCGCCGTAGGAGAAGCCGCCCGGCACGACGATCAGGTCGGTCTTCTCGAAGTCGCCGTCGCCGTGCCAGACCATCTGCGGCCGCCGGCCGGTCACCAGCTCGATCGCCTGCGCCACGTCGCCTTCGCGATTGGAGCCGGGGAAGACGAGGACGGACGCCTTCATCAGCCGACCAGTTCGATCGAGAAGTTCTCGATCACCGTGTTGGCCAGCAGCTTCCGGCACATCTCCTCGAGCCGGGCCTTGGCCTTGGCCTTGTCGGTCTCCTTGAGCTCGAGCTCGATGAACTTGCCCTGGCGCACGTCGCCCACCTCGGGGAAGCCCAGGCGATTGAGCGAATGGCCGATCGCCTTGCCCTGGGGGTCGAGCACGCCGTTCTTGAGGGTAACGTGAACTCTGGCTTTCATGGTCGCCTCTTTACTGCAGCGTGGTTGGCCCGCGCACGTCGCCGGGACCCTGGTCGATCAGGATGCCGAGGCGACGCGCCACTTCTTGATAGGCTTCCTCGACCTTGCCGAGGTCGCGGCGGAAGCGGTCCTTGTCCATCTTCTCGTTGGTCCTGAGGTCCCACAGGCGGCACGAGTCGGGACTGATCTCGTCGGCGAGCACGATGCGGACCATCTCGTCCTCGTAGAGCCGGCCGAACTCGATCTTGAAGTCGATCAGCTTGATGCCGCAGCCGAGGAACAGGCCAAACAGGAAGTCGTTGACCCTGAGCGTGAGCGCCACGATGTCGTCGAGATCCTGCGGCGTTGCCCAGCCGAAGGCGGTGATGTGCTCCTCGGTCACCATCGGATCGCCCAGCGCATCGTTCTTGTAGAAGAATTCCATGATCGAGCGTGGCAGCTGCGTGCCTTCCTCGACGCCGAAGCGGGTGGCAAAGGAGCCTGCGGCCACGTTGCGCACCACGATCTCGAGCGGGATGATCTCGACCTGGCGGATCAGCTGCTCGCGCATGTTCAGCCGGCGGATGAAATGCGTCGGCACGCCGATCTCGCCCAGCTTGGTCATCAGGAATTCGGAGATCCGGTTGTTGATCACCCCTTTGCCGGTGATCGTGCCCTTCTTCTTGTTGTTGAACGCGGTCGCGTCGTCCTTGAAGTACTGGACGATGGTCCCGGGCTCTGGCCCCTCGAACAAGGTTTTGGCCTTGCCCTCGTAGATGCGGCGGCGGCGGGACATTATCTTAACTCCTGTGCAGGCGGCCGGGACCGCCTACCAATGGGCCGGAATATGGCGGATGTCCCTTGCGCCGGGACTGGGGAAAAATCCATTGAAAAAGGTGACGCATACGTCATATTCATTGTTTAACCGGAGGCCCCAATGGTCGAGCAGATCACCTACGACAAGGCCTATGACGCTGTCGCACCGGGAGACTTCCCCGCCATGCTTCAGGTACCGCGTTATGGCCGCCGGAGCGACGCCTTTGACGCCATCATTTCCGCGACCCACGACCATTTCTGGGACCCCCTGGACGTCAATTACATCGACTATGACCTGCCGTTCGACCTGTCGCGGCAGTCGATCATGCCGCTCGATACCATTCTCGAACTGAAGAGCGCCGTCGGCGATCGGCTCGACGACGGCCAGAAGATCGCGCTGGCCAACGACGTCACCCACTGGTCGATCTCCAATCTCCTGCATGGCGAGCAGGGCGCCTTGTCGCTGTCGGCCAGCCTCTGCCACATCCTGGTCGATCCGGGCGCACAGGAATACGCCGCCAACCAGGCGCGCGAGGAAGCCCGTCACGTCACCGGCTTCACCCGCTACATCGCCAAGCGCTGGGGCGCCCCGCTGCCCGCCGGCAAGACGATCGCCGCCGTGCTGGGCGATTTGGTGAGCACGCAGGAGGTTTACAAGAAGATCGTCGGCATGCAGATGCTGGTCGAGGGGCTGGCGATGGGCGCCTTTGCGACCTTCAATGCCCAGACCAACGATCCCGTCCTGCGCCGCCTGGTGCAACTCGTGATGAGCGACGAGGCATTCCATCATCGCTTCGGCCGCCTGTGGGCCGCCAAGACGATCACGCATCTCAGCGAGGAAGAACACCGCAAGGTCGAGGACTGGGCGGCCCAGCTCTTCCAGATGCTGCTGTTCAACCTGATCAATGCCGAGCAGAAGCAGGTGATCTACGCCAAGTACGGGCTCGACTGGCAGTGGGTGCGCGATTCGATGAAGGAGGTCTTTGGCGACGAGGACCGCCGTGCGCAGCTCAGAAGTAGCACCAACATCTTCCGCGTGCTGATCAAGACGCTGCTGCACGCCGGCATCATCACCAAGCGCACCGCGCCGCTCTACGCCGTGTGGGTCGACATGGACGAACTCGAGGCTGAGGGCGACGGCATCCCGGGCGACATCGTTGCCGAGGAGATGCTGGTGACCCTGCGCGAAATCAACGCCAAACGCCGCCGCATCGGAAGCAAGGGTGTTCCGGCAGCCACGTCCTGACGTTATTGCGCTGCGCGCGCCTCTGATGTTCACGCACAACCTCATCCTGAGGAGGCCCGCAGGGCCGTCTCGAAGGATGGGAACGAGCACGGTGTCTGCGGCTCATCCTTCGAGACGCTCACTACGTTCGCTCCTCAGGATGAGGATGTGCGTGTAGGTGCGAGGGCCTAAGGCTTCTTCGCCAGGACGAAGGCAGAGAGGCCGGCGAGGCGGTTGTACTTGAAGACCGGCAGTTCGACGGCGCAGGCCAGGCTCAGGAGGCCGTTGGCCAGTGCGCCGTGCTTCTTCAGGCTGCTGCGGGGCGCCGTCGCGTTGCGGGTGAGGAGCCGCACGGCGGTGGCGAGCGGGAAGACCGCTCCGAAATAGTAGGCGCCATGGACCACCTCGAGGCCGGCGTCGTGCATCGTCTTCTCGATGTCTTCCAGTCGATAGCGCCGCTTGTGCTCGAGGAAGATATCGTGATCGCTCCACAGGAATTGGAAGGCCGGCACCGTCACCAGGAAGTGTGCGCCGCTCGGCACCTTGCCGGCGTAGAGCTTCACCAGCCCGCGATCGTCGTCGACATGCTCCAGCACATCCATCATCAGCACGAGGTCGCAATCGGTCGGGCCGGTGTCGCGGCGGTAGAGCACGGGCTTGCCAGCCACGCTGTCGTCGCGGTCGGCAGGGTAGCCGATGTCGACGCAGAGCGCCGATTGCGCGCCGGCTTCGGCCACGAGATGGCGCGAGAAGAAGCCCGAGCCGGCACCGACGTCGAGCACGCGTTGCGGCCTGAGGCGGCCGACGGCCCTGCGCAGTGCGGCCGCCTTCGAGCGGTAATACCAGTGGCGGCCGATGTCGGCGCCCAGGATGTCTTCTTCCTTCAGATCCATCAGGTGCGGGAAGAACCGGCTTCGCCTTTTTCGTAGACGCCTTCGACGACGTAGATCGGCCGGCCTTTGACCTCGAGAAAGAGCCGGCCGAGATATTCGCCGATGATGCCGATCGAGACGAGCTGGAAAGCGCCCAGCAGCAGCACGACGACCAGCAGCGAGGCGTAACCCGGCGTGTCGATGCCGAACAGCAGTACCCTGCCCAGGATGAACGACGCGTAGAGCACCGCGACGACGGCGATCACCACGCCGCTGTAGAAGGACACGCGCAACGGCACCGTCGAGAAGCTGACCACGCCGTCGAGCGCGAAGTTCCACAGCCGCCACAGATTGAACTTGCTGGCGCCCGCAGCGCGGCGCGGCCGCTCGTAGGGCACGCCGATCGCATTGAAGCCGACCCAGGCGAACAGCCCCTTCATGAAGCGGTTGCGCTCGGGCAGTCGGCGCAGCACCTCGACGGCCCGCCGGTCGACCAGCCGGAAATCGCCGACATTGGCCGGTATGCGCACCGGAGACATCGAGTTGAAAGCCCAGTAGAACCAGCCCGCCGAGACGCGCTTGGCCATCGTGTCGGCATCGCGCGCGCTGCGCACGCCGTAGACGATGTCGTACCCCTCGCGCCAGCGCTCGATGAACGGCTTGAAGAGGTCGGGCGGGTCCTGCAGGTCGATGTCCATCGGGATCAGGATGTCGCCGCTTGCATGGTCGATGCCGGCGGTAAGAGCTGCTTCCTTGCCGAAGTTGCGCGACAAGTTCACCACCTTCACTCTGGGGTCGCGAGCGCTGCGGTCGAGCAGGTGGGCCAGCGTGTTGTCGTGCGAGCCGTCGTTCACGAAGACGATCTCGAAGCGCAGGCCGGCGCCGTCGAGGAAGGGCTCGACCGCATCGAGAAAGAGGTCGATCGACTCGTCCTCGTTGAACACCGGCACGACCAGCGACAGCAGCGGATCGGCCGGCCGGCGCGCCCGTTGGGCGGCCAGCTGGCGCTCGAGCGCGGAGGCCGATTTGGCGGGGACTGAAAAGGACGAGTCGGGCACGGCCGGCAGTTTACACCATTACCGCTCAGGTAACGACCGTGACGGCGCCATCGAGTGACATGATCCCCGTGTCGACCGCAAGCGACGGGTAACGCTTGGCCAGCTCGGCACGGAACGCGCGCAGTGCCTCGGTGTTCTTTTCCGTCTCGAAGGCGAAATCGCTCACGATCCGGTCGCCGTAGGCGACCGCCGCCGCACCGCAGTCGCGATGGGTGATGCCGACTACGCGCTTGATCTTGTGGAGCTGCACGGTGATGGCGAGATTGTCCCAGAAGGTCTTGCGCCAGTCGGCGAAGGCATCGGCGACGACGCCGATCGGGCCGCCCGCGATCACGAACTGGCTGTACTGGTCCTTGAAGCCGCGGCCGGCCATGTAGGCGAAGGAGCCCGTTGTGAATCGTGGATCGATGCAGTTGACCAGCATCGCCTCGTAGTTGCCACCGGCGCCGAGCGCGGGAAAGGCCGCGGTCATCGCACCGGCAAAGCCCACTCCAAGAAGGCCGCGACGGGAGAGTTTCGGCAGGCAGCCGCAGCCGCCGTGATGAATATGCTGTGTCATTGGAAGATCGCCTTTCCTTGTTGGGACAGTCCCCCCTGGGCGTTGGCGATCCAGGTGGCGACGATGCCGTTTGCTTCTTGGCGTGCCCCGACCGTCAATGGATTGCCGGCGAAAGCTGGGGAGAGCGCCCGGAACTCGAAAGACCTGGCGATTCTGCCCGGGTTGGCACGGCGCGCAAGTTCGATTTGGAGCATTCCCATCAAGGGCCCGTGGACAACCAGGCCGGGATAACCCTCGCTGCCGGTGACATAAGGCTGGTCGTAGTGGATGCGGTGGCCGTTGAAGGTGAGCGCCGAAAAGCGGAACAGCAGCACTGCGTCGGGCAATATCCGTCGCGACCAGGTGGCGTCGGCCGGTGCGGCCTTGGCGGGCCGCGCCTGCTCGCCGGGCTTCGCGGCCTCGCGATAGACGATGTCATGCTACTCGACGAGCGAGAGGCCGCGCGGGCCACTGATCGCATGTTCCACCGTCACGAACACCATCGCGCCCGTCGAACCGGTCTTGGGCTCGACCGATTTGATGGTCGAGACACGCCTGATCGTCTCGCCGATCCTGAGCGGTTCACCGTCGAAGGCGAACCGGCTGCCGGCCCACATGCGGCGCGGCAGCGCCACCGGCGGCAGGAAGTCGCCGCGTTCAGGATGTCCGTCGGCTCCGATCTTCGAGGCTCGCACGACTTCGAGGAAGTAGAGCCAATGCCACAGTGGCGGCAGCGGATCGCCGGTCCTCGGATCGGGGTCGTTCTCGTCCAGGGTCGCGATCAACGCGCGCACCGGGAAAGGGGCGGCAAGATCTTCCGTGGTCTGCGTCCTGCCGATCCAGTCCCTCAGGCCGTCGAGCGACATGGCGCGCTCCTAGCCGAAGACGCGCTTGAAGATCGTGTCGACGTGCTTGGTGTGATAGCGCATGTCGAACAGCGCGGTGAGTTCGTCGTCGGAGAGGAACTCGCCGATCTCCTTGTCGGCGCGGCACAGCGCCAGCAGCGAGGCATTGCCGCGCCAGGCCTCCATCGCGTTGCGCTGGACGGCGGCATAGGAGGCCTCGCGGCTCATGCCCTTTTGCGTCAGCGCCAGCAGGATGCGCTGGGAGAAGACGAGCCCGCCCAGCGAATCGAGGTTGGCCTTCATGCGATCGGCATAGATCACGAGCTGCTCGACGACGCTGGCGATGCGGCTGAGCGCGAAGTCGAGCGTGCCGGTGGCGTCGGGCGCAATGAAGCGCTCGGTCGAGGAGTGCGAGATGTCGCGCTCGTGCCACAGGGTCACGTTCTCGAGCGCCGGCACAACCGCACCACGCACCAGGCGTGCGAGGCCGGTGACGTTCTCGGTCAGCACCGGATTGCGCTTGTGCGGCATCGAGGAGCTGCCCTTCTGACCGGGCGAGAAGAACTCTTCCGCCTCCCGCACTTCGGTCCGCTGCAGATGGCGGATCTCGGTGGCGAGGTTCTCGATCGAGGAGGCACAGACGCCCAGTGCGGCAAAGAACGCGGCGTGACGGTCGCGCGGGATCACCTGTGTGGAGACCGGCTCGGGTGCGAGCCCGAGCTTCTTCGCCACATGCTCTTCGATCCGCGGGTCGACGTTGGCGAAGGTCCCGACCGGGCCGGAGATGGCGCAGGTCGCGATCTCCGCCCTTGCCGCGACCAGGCGCGCACGGTTGCGCGTGAAAGCAGCGTAATGGCCGGCGAGCTTGACGCCGAAGGTCGTGGGTTCGGCATGGATGGCGTGGCTGCGGCCGATGGTCAGCGTGTCCTTGTGCTCGAGCGCGCGCTTCTTCAGCGCGGCCAGCAGTCTGTCGATGTCGGCCAGCAGGATGTCGGAAGCCTGCGTCAGCTGGACGGCAAAGGTGGTGTCGAGCACGTCGGAGGAGGTCAGGCCCTGGTGCACGAAGCGTGACTTCAGGCCCGATGTACTCGCCCAGCCAGGTCGTGAAGGCGAGGACATCGTGCCTGGTGACCCGCTCGATGGCGTCGATCTTCTCGATCTCGGCGGCGGGATTGGCCTTGAGCGCCGTCATCGCCTTGGCCCCGCCGTCCCGGATCGCCTTGGCCGAGGCCTTGGGGATAATGCCGATCTCGGCCATGGCGTCGCAGGCATGGGCCTCGATCTCGAACCAGATGCGGAAGCGGTTTTCGGGGGTCCAGATGGCGGCCATTTCCGGCCGGGAATAACGCGGGATCATGAGCGGGCTTTTAGCCCCGTTACCCCGCGATTGCCATGTTAAGAAGTGGTCGGAGATGACACCGCTTGCCGATTGCCCCCGGGCGACCCTGGCCGCCATCAAGGGCGTGCTGACCGACATCGACGAGACCGTCTCGACGGATGGCCGGCTGACGCCGGAAGCCTATGGCGCCCTTGCGGCGCTCCGGAAGGCGGGTCTTCTGGTCATACCGGTGACCGGTAGGCCGGCCGGCTGGTGCGATATGATCGCCCGCTTCTGGCCGGTCGACGCCGTGGTGGGCGAGAACGGCGCCTTCTGGATGTGGCACGATCTCGCTGCGCATAAACTCCGCACTCGCTTCGTTCAGAGCGATGCCGAGCGCGCGGCCGGCCGCCGCCGGCTCGACGCGGTACGCACCGACGTGCTGCGCGAAGTGCCCGGTTCGGCGATCGCCTCGGACCAACCCTATCGCCTGGCCGATCTCGCGGTCGATTTCTGCGAGGATGTGCCGGCGCTGCCGGCGCGCGAGGTCGAGCGCATCGTCGCGGTCTTCGAGCGCCACGGCGCCACGGCCAGAATCAGCTCGATCCACGTGAACGGCTGGTTCGGCGCCTACGACAAGCTCACGACCAGCAAGGCGATGATGGCGGAGCTGTTTGGCATCGATGTCGATCGCGACGCCGCGTCCTATGTTTTCTCGGGCGATTCGCCCAACGACGAGCCGATGTTCGGCTTCTTTCCGAACGCGGTGGGCGTTGCCAATGTCGCCGGGTTCGCGGATCGCCTCGCCCACAAGCCGCGCTGGATCACCGAGGCGCGCTCGGGTGCCGGCTTCGTCGAGTTGGCGCGCGCGCTGATCGACGCGAGAGGCTGAGGGCCCCACGCAGACGTTCTTCGGGCTGGCGACATTGCCGCCGTACTGATCGCCATACTGATTTCAGGGCGGGTTCGCGACCAACAGCGACTGGAAGTGGGTGATGCTGTCGGCCTGGCTCCAGACGCCTACCGGACCGGGCCGCATCAGGCTGGCATCCGTAACGCTGAACAGCGAGGTGCCGTCGAAAAAGACCTCGAACTGCTCGCGTTTGGCGATCACGCGCAGCGCATGCTGCTCGCCCGACGTCACCGGCGCCTTCCTGGCTGCGAGTTCGGCGCGTCGTCCGCCAGCCATGAGGTAGAGCCGCACCGTGCCGTCTGTGGCACTCGCCCGCGCCACATAATAGTCGTTGGCGTTCTGCGCCCGCAGCACGAGGCCGGCGACCTGCGCATGCGCGCCCGAGACGATCCTGAACCGCAGCGTAGCATCGACGTCACGGGCGACGGTTTGGGTGGACACACAGAGTGGAAACCTGAGGTCCGTGGCGTCGCCTGCGGTCTCGGCGAGCGCCCAGCCGCCCAGCGCCTGGGCGTCGGCGACGGCCTCCCACGCCGAGGCGCGGCCGATGCCGGTCTGGCCCTGGGTACAGGCGATCTTGCCATCGGACGTCGTGAGCGGCGCCACGAGTTGTGCCGACGCGGGCGTGGCAACAGCGAAAAGAAGGAGGAAAATCGAGCACCGCACGGCTTCAGCCTAGCAGATCGCGACATGCTTGACCGCCGCGACGGGAGGGAGGAGTTTATGCCAAGTCGAAAATATTCAACGATTCCTGAGGGGGGAAATCCATGCGTCTCTGCACCATCATGAGCGGCGGCAAGCCGGCCGTGGGCGTCAAAATGGGCGATGGCAAGATCGTCGACCTCAGCAAGCAGATGCCGCGCGGACCCAAGTCGGTCGTCGAGATTCTCTCCGGCGGCAAGAAGCTCCAGCAGGCGGTGTTGAAGGCCTGCGCCAAGCCGAAGGCGGGCGCCACCGTGTCGGAGAAGTCGGCGAAGTACCTTTGCCCAATTCCCGCGCCGGGCAAGATCCTCTGCATCGGCCTCAATTACCGCAAGCATGCCGAGGAGACCGGCAGCCCGATCCCGACCTATCCGGTCGTGTTCACCCGTTTCGACAACACCCTGGTGCCGCACAACGGCAAGATGCTGTCGACGACGCATTCGGAGCAGTACGACTGGGAAGCCGAGCTCACCATCGTGATCGGCAAGAAGTGCCGCAACGTGCCGAAGGAAAAGGCGCTGACGGTGATCGCGGGCTACGCCTGCTTCAACGACGGCTCGATCCGCGACTGGCAACGCAAGTCGGGCGGCCAATTCACCCTGGGCAAGAACTTCGACGGCACCGGCGGGTTCGGTCCCGACGTCGTCACCTCCGACGAGCTGCCGCCGGGCGCCGCGCCGCTGCGCATCACCACGCGGGTCAACGGCGTCACCATGCAGGACAGCAACACCGACGACCTGATCTTCGATGTGCCGACCCTGGTGCACGAGCTCAGCAAGGTCATGACGCTCGATCCGGGCGACATCATCATCACCGGCACGCCGTCGGGCGTGGCGATGGCGCGCAACCCGCAGCCCTGGCTGAAGCCGGGCGACGTCTGCGAGGTCGAGATCGAGAAGATCGGCATCCTGCGGAATCCGATCGCCCAGGGGGGATGAGCGGGGGTTCCGTATGACATACGAAACCGTCGAAGTCCGCAAGCTGACGGGCGGCTGCGGCGCCGAAATTCTCGGCGTCGACCTCAAGGCGATGAGCAACCGCCAGTGGGACGAGGTTCAACGCGCCTTTGCCGAACACGGTGTCGTGTTTTTCCGCGACCAGATGCTGACGCCCGAGCAGCACATCGAATTCGCCCGTCGCTGGGCGCCGATCGACGTCAACCGCTTCTTCAAGTCGGTCGCGGGCCATCCCGAAATCGCCGAGGTGCGCAAGGAACCGGAGCAGAAGACCAACATCGGGGGAGGCTGGCACACCGACCACAGCTACGACCTCGAACCGGCGATGGGCTCGATCCTTCTCGCCCGCGAGCTGCCCGAAGAAGGCGGCGACACGCTGTTTGCCAACATGTACCGCGCCTTCGAGACGCTCTCGCCCGGTCTGCAGCGCACGCTGGAAGGCCTGCGCGCGGTCCACGGCTCGGCGCACATCTTCGGCAAGAGCGGCGTGAATGCGAAGAACCCCGAAGGCGCCAGCCGCTACGAGAACCAGGACAAGGTCGGCGACGAGGTGGTGCATCCCGTCGTGATCCGCCACCCGCTGAGCGGCCGCAAGACGCTCTACGTCAATGCGGCCTTCACCTTGCGCTTCGAGGATTGGTCGGTCGAGGACAGCAAGCCGCTGCTTGACTATCTCTACCGCCATGCGGCGCGGCCGGAATTCACCTGCCGCTTCCGCTGGCGCGAGGGCTCGATCGCCTTCTGGGACAATCGCGCGACCTGGCACTACGCCGCCAACGACTATCAGGGAGAGCGCCGCCTGATGCACCGCATCACCGTGTCCGGCTGCCCGCTCGAGGCGGCAGGCTAGCCGAGCGCCGCCCAGAGCATCGCGCAACCGGAAACCAGCATCACGACGTCCAGGAGGTACTGGAAGGTCTTGACACTGATCCGCTCGATCAGGCGCTTGGCGAGATAGGTGCCGGCCATCACCGACGATCCGGTGATCAACCCCTGCAGGATGATGTCGGTCGGCAGGGCGCCGAAGGTGCGGAAGGTGATCGCCTTGCTGATGTAGAGCGCCAGCGACGCAGCGGCCTCGGTCGCGATGAACGCGCCCTTCACCAGGCCGTAGGCGGTGAAAAGCGGCACGCTGATCGGTCCCGTCGAGACGACAATTCCGGTCAGGAAGCCGATGAAGAAGCCGGCGGGAACGAGAAAGATCGGCCCGATCCTGTAGTTACGCGCGGCAAGCCAGCGGCGGGCCGGGATCATCACGAGGAAAAAGGTGCCGAGTGCGATGTCGATGGTGCGCGGCGGCAGCAGCAGCATCGTGCGCGCACCCAACGCGGCGCCCGGGATGCCGCCCAGCGCATACGCGCCACAGGCGCGCCAGTCGATCTCCTTCCACCAGGCGGTGATCTTGGCGAAGTTCGACATCAGGGCGACGATCGCCATGATCGGGATCGCCGATTTCGGTCCGAAGGTGAGCGCCAGCACCGGCAGCAGGATGACCGTGGCGCCGGTGCCGACGACGCCACTCACCAGCCCGGCAACGATGCCGATGGCCAGCACCAGCGCATAGAGCAGGATCGGATTAGTAGCCGACATTGGCGCGAAGATATTTCTCTGCCTGCTCGAGCGGGATGCCGCGGCGGCGGGCATAGTCCTCGAGCTGGTCGCGGCCGATGCGCGCCACGCCGAAATACTCGGCCTGCGGATGGGCGAAGTAGTAGCCCGACACCGCCGAGGTCGGCATCATGGCGAAGCTTTCCGTGAGCGTGATGCCGGTGTTCTGGCCGGCGTTGAGAAGGCGGAACAACTCGGGCTTCTGGCTGTGGTCGGGGCAGGCGGGATAGCCCGGCGCCGGCCGGATGCCGCGATATTTCTCGCGCGTCAGCTCCTCGTTGCTCAGCGCTTCTTCGGGCGCGTATCCCCACAGTGTCTTGCGCACCCGCTCGTGCAGGCGCTCGGCGAAGGCCTCGGCAAGACGATCGGCCAGCGCCTTCAAAAGGATGTCGGAATAGTCGTCGGTGTCGGCCTTGAAGCGCGCAAGATGCTCCTCGATGCCGTGCCCTGTCGTTACGGCAAAGCCGCCGATCCAGTCGGCCTTGGGCGAGATGAAGTCGGCCAGGCACATGTTGGCGCGGGGCGCGCGCTTCTCGATCTGCTGGCGCAGGAAATAGAGCCGCGAGATCTCCCTGGCGTGACTTTCATCCTGGAACAGCACCACGTCGTCGCCGTCGCGGCGGCATGGCCAGAAGGCCACGACGCCTTTTGCCGTGAGCCACTTCTCACGCACGATGCGGTCGAGCATCTTGCGCGCGTCGGCAAAGAGTTTCGTGGCGCTCTCGCCCACGACCTTGTCCTTCAGTATCTCTGGGTAGTTGCCGGCGAGTTCCCAGGCGCGGAAGAACGGGGTCCAGTCGATGCGCTCGACCAGCTCGTGCAGCGGATATTCGGCGAACACGCGCGTGCCGGTGACGGCGGGCTTGGGCGGCGTGTACTGGCTCCAGTCGATCTTGAAACCGTTGGCACGCGCGGCTTCCAAGGTCACCAGCTTTTCCTTGCCGCCGGCGGCGCGTTCGACGCGGATGGTTTCGTATTCGGCCGCAACCTTGGCCGCGAAGTCGCTCGCCTGGGCGCCCGATTCGGAGACCAGCGCAGAGCAGACGCCGACGGCGCGCGAGGCGTCGAGCACGTGCACCGTCGTGCCCTTGTAGCTGGGCGCGATGCGCAGTGCGGTGTGGACCTTGGAGGTGGTGGCGCCGCCGATCAGGAGCGGCAGGCTGAAGCCCTGGCGCGTCATCTCCTGGGCGACCGTCACCATCTCGTCGAGCGACGGCGTGATCAGGCCCGAGAGGCCGATGAGGTCGGCCTTGTTGTCGTTGGCCGACTTCAGGATGTCCTGGAAGGGCACCATGACGCCAAGGTCGATGACCTCGAAGTTGTTGCACTGGAGGACCACGCCCACGATGTTCTTGCCGATGTCGTGGACGTCGCCCTTGACCGTCGCCATGACGATCTTGCCCTTGGGTCGCGAGGTCACGGTCTTCTGGGCCTCGATGTAGGGCAGCAGGTGCGCCACCGCCTTCTTCATCACGCGCGCGCTCTTCACGACCTGCGGCAGGAACATCTTGCCGGCGCCGAACAGGTCGCCGACCACATTCATGCCGGCCATCAACGGGCCTTCGATGACCTCGATCGGCCGCGCGATCGCCAGGCGCGCTTCCTCGGTGTCAGCCACGACCCACTGGTCGAGGCCCTTGACCAGCGCGTGCTCCAGCCGCTTTTCGACCGGCCAGCTGCGCCACTCGGCGTCCTGCGTCTCGGCCGCTTCGCCGGTGCCCTTGTACTTGGGCGCCAGCTCGAGCAGCCGGTCCGTCGAATCGGCGCGGCGGTTGAGGATCACGTCCTCGCAGGTATCGCGCAGCTCGGCGGGGATCTGGTCGTAGACCTCGAGCTGGCCCGCGTTGACGATGCCCATATCCATGCCCGCCTGGATGGCGTGGTAGAGGAACACCGAGTGCATGGCCTTGCGCACCGGCTCGTTGCCGCGGAAAGCGAACGACAGGTTCGACACGCCGCCGGAGATCTTGACGCCCGGGCAGCGCTGCTTGATCTCGCGCGTGGCCTCGATGAAGTCGACGCCATAGTTGTTGTGCTCTTCGATACCGGTCGCCACGGCAAAGATGTTGGGATCGAAGATGATGTCTTCGGCGGGGAAGCCGACCTGATTGACCAGGATGTCGTAGGCGCGCGCGCAGATCTCGACCTTGCGCTGCTTGGTGTCGGCCTGGCCTTTTTCGTCGAACGCCATCACCACGACGGCGGCGCCATAGCGGCGCACCTTCTTGGCGTGCTCGATGAACGGGTCGACACCTTCCTTCATGGAGATCGAGTTCACGATCGGCTTGCCCGCGACGCACTTCAGGCCGGCTTCGATCACGCTCCACTTGGAGCTGTCGATCATGATCGGCACCTTGGCGATGTCGGGCTCGGCTGCGATCAGCTTCAGGAAAGTGTCCATTGCCAGCTCGGAATCGAGCAGCCCCTCGTCCATGTTGACGTCGATGATCTGGGCGCCACTGTCGACCTGCTGGCGCGCGACCTCGACGGCGGCAGTGTAGTCGCCCTCCAGGATCAGCTTCTTGAAGCGCGCCGAACCGGTGACGTTGGTCCGCTCGCCGATGTTTATGAATATAGCGCGAGCCTGCTCGCGCTCTGTCGCCCGATTTTCGGTCATCTCAGAAAAAACTCGCTGCTTCCATGCCGCTGAGACGCAGCGCCGGCGGCAGGGCGTGCCACTGGCGCGGCTTGAGGCCTTTGACCGCCTCGGCCACTGCCTTGATGTGGGCGGGTGTCGTGCCGCAGCAGCCGCCGACCACGTTCAGCCAGCCATTCTCCGCCCAGCCCTTGACCAGCTTGGCCGTCATTTCGGGCGGCTCGTCGTAGGCGCCGAGCTCATTGGGCAGGCCGGCATTCGGGTAGACGCAAACCATGCCGTCAACCTGCGGGTTGAGCGCATTGACGTAGGGATGAAGCTCCGTCGCGCCAAAGCTGCAATTCAGCCCCATGGTGAGCGGCCTGGCATGGCGCACCGAGTGCCAGAAGGCTTCGACCGTCTGGCCCGAGAGATTGCGGCCGGCGAGATCGGTCAGGGTCATGGACACCATGACCGGCAACACCTCGCCGCGCTCCTCGCCCGCCTCGTCGGCGGCCACGATCGCGGCCTTGGCGTTCAACGTGTCGAACACCGTCTCGATCAGGATGAAGTCGACGCCACCGTCGAGCAGCCCGTCGATCTGCTCGCGATAGATGCCCTTCACCTCGTCGAAGGTCACGGCACGGAAGCCGGGATCGTTGACATTGGGCGAGATCGACAGCGTCTTGTTGGTCGGTCCGAGTGCGCCGGCGACGAAGCGCGGCTTGGCCGGGTCTCTGGCAGTCGCCGCGTCTGCGCATTCGCGCGTCAGCCGGGCCGCGGCGACGTTGATCTCGCGCGCCATGCCGGGAATGCCGTAGTCGCCGAGGCTGATCGCGTTGGCGTTGAAGGTGTTGGTCGCCAGCAGATCGGCGCCGGCATCGATATAGGCGTTGCAGATCGCACCGACGACGTCGGGCCGCGTCAGGTTCAACAGATCGTTGTTGCCCTTCTGGTCGAGCGCGAAGGGACGGCCGCCGCGATAGCCGGCCTCGTCGAGCTTGTACGCCTGGATGGCCGTGCCGTAGGGCCCGTCCTTCACCAGGATCCGGTCCTGCGCGATCGAGCGGAGCTGGTCGGCCTTTTCAGCGCGGGTCATGAGCTCAGTCATGGGGCCGTACTCCCAGCAAATGACAGATAGCGAACGTCAGGTCGGCGCGATTGAGCGTATAGAAATGGAACTGGTCGACACCTTCGCCCCGCAGGCGGCGGCAAAGGTCGCCGGCAACGGTGGCGGCGATCATGCGCCGCGTCTCGACGTCTTCCTCCAGGCCCTCGAACAGCTCGGCGAGCCAGGCCGGTACCTTGGAGCCGCACAGCCCCGCCATTTTGGTGATGCCCTGGAAGTTCGACACCGGCATGACGCCCGGCACGATCGGCACGGCGATGCCGCGTTGAGCGGCATGGTCGCGGAAGCGCAGGAAATCGTCGGCGTCGAAGAAGAACTGCGTGATGCAGCGGTCGGCGCCGGCATCGACCTTGCGCTTCAGGTTGTCGAGATCGATCTCGACGCTCTGCAAGTCGGGATGTTTCTCGGGATAGCCCGCGACGCTGATCTGGAAGTCGCCGATCTTTTTGAGGCCTTTCACGAGGGCGGCGGCGTTCTCGTAGCCGCCGGGATGCGGACAGTACTTGCTGCCCATGCCCGCCGGCGGATCGCCGCGCAGAGCCACGATGTGACGGATGCCGGCATCCCAGTAGGAGCGCGCGACGTCGTCGATCTCGCCCTGGGTGGCGGCGACGCAGGTGAGATGGGCCGCCGCATCGATGCCGGTCTCGCTCTTGAGGCGGGCCACGGTTTCGTGCGTGCGCTGACGCGTCGAGCCGCCGGCGCCGTAGGTCACCGAGAAGAACGTCGGACGCAGCGGCGTGAGACGCGTCACGGTTTCCCACAAGGTGCGCTCGGCCACCTCGGTGCGGGGCGGCGAGAACTCGAACGAAACCTTCAGCCCCTGCGGCGTGCGGGCGGGGAATTCGGAGCGGGCGTTCATCGCGGGGCACTCTGGGCGGAAACCGAAGGCGCGGCGGTGCGTTGCGGTGCCTCGCGCTCGCCGCGCCAGATGCCGGTCATCAGGCGGCGGCCGGGAAAATGGATCGGCTCGAGCGGATTGAGGCCGGCGCTCTTCAGCCAGCCCTGCACCTGGTTGTCGGCGAAGCCGAGATGAACGTGCGCATGCTCGCGCTTCAGCTCGACCAGGTCATGCGGCGAGAAGTCGACCACCAGCACCGTGCCGCCGGGCCTCACCACGCGGGCGGCCTCGCTCAACGCATGGGCGGGATCGTCGGCGTAGTGCAGTACGTGATGGATGGTGACTACGTCGAAGCTGTCGGCTTCGAAGGGGAGCGCATACATGTCGCCCTGGCGGATCTCGGCATTGTCGATGCCGGCGCGGGCGAGGTTGGCGCGCGCGAGCGCCAGCATCTCGCGGCTCTGGTCGACGCCGATCGCTTTCTCGACCTTGGGCGCCAGCACTTCGAGCAGCCGGCCGGTGCCGGTGCCGATGTCGAGCAGGCGGCGGGCGCCGAGCGGCAGGTGATGGGCCAGCGCGCGCTCGATCTCGCGGTCGGCGACGTGAAGCGCCCGCAACTCGTCCCAGCGCTGGGCATTGTCGCGGAAGAAACGGGCGGCTGCCGTCTGACGACGCTGCTGCAGGGCGTCGAGTCGGGCGCGGTCGGCGGCGATCCGGGCATGCTTGGGATCGAGCCGGCGAACGAATTCGCGGACCAGGGTCGCATCGTCGCCCGACGTGACCAGCCGGAAGCGGGTGAACTGGGCTTCGCGGAAGCGCTCGAGAAGACCCGCTTCGACCAGCAGTTTCAGGTGGCGCGACACCCGCGGCTGGCTCTGTCCCAGCACGTGGACATAGTCGCTCACCGTCAGGTCTTCGCGGGCAGCGAGCGCGAGAACGCGCAGCCGGGTGTCTTCGGCGGCGGCGCGTAAGAGGGCAAGAAGGTGATCCATAGAAAGCGTGATATAAGCATATCTTTATATTTGCAATCCCTCTTTTTGAATACATATGACACACGGCGCTCGCCCGCTTCCAAACCGGTTGGGGCCTATGCACTTCAAACCGCAGTGTTCGTGTGCGACACTACGACCAATTCCGGCGAAAAGCCGTTGTGCGCGAAGGCCCTGCGTCTACTGGGGCCCTGAGATGGACCCGGGTTGGCGTTGATGACCAAAGGCATGTTCGCGATGGCGCTCAACGTCCGTCATACCATCGTCGTGGCCGCCGCTGCGCTTGCCCTGCTGGGCGGATGCGCCAGCACCGATACCGGCGCCGCCGAGGTCTGGGATCCGATCGAAATTCCAAATCGCTTCATCTTCTCGATCAATCGCGCCGTCGACGTAATGGCGCTCCGCCCTGTCGCGGTGCTGTACCGCGACTGGATGCCGTCGCCCGCCAAGCGGGGTATCCACAACGTCCTGGAGAATCTCGGCGAGCCGGTGACGGCGATCAACGAGGTGGTGCAGGGCGATCCCAGCCGCGCCGCCACGACGATCGCCCGCTTCCTGGTGAATTCGACCCTGGGGCTGGCCGGCCTGTTCGACGTCGCAACCAGGTTCGGCCTCACCAAGACCAAGGAGGATTTCGGCAAGACCGTCGGCTACTACGCCGGCGTCGAGCCCGAGAACGGCGGCTTCTACCTCGTGCTGCCGGTCGCCGGTCCCTCGAACGCGCGCGACGCAGCCGGCCTGATGGCCGACTATGCCGTCGATCCGTTCCGCATCCTCACCTATGCCCTGAACATCGATGCGATCTATCAGGGGGTGCGCTACGGCACGACCGTGGTAGACATCCGCACGCGCACCATGTTCGCGCTCGACGATCTCGAGAAGAACAGCGTCGACTACTACGCCGCGCTGCGTTCGGCCTATACCCAGCAGCGCGCCGATCTGATCCGCCAGAAGCGGGAAAAGACCGATAGCCGCGGCGAGCTCGATCGTCGCGACAATCTCGCCCTGATTCGCTAGGCTTCCTCCTTTCTACTCTTGCATGGAGCGAACGGTGCCGCTGCTCGCCTGTCGTCGTCTTGTCCTCTCATCGGCCGCCGCGGCGGCGGTCGGGCTGCTCTGCGCGCCGTCGATGGCGGCCGGCGACCCCGCGCAGCTCATCCAGACGGTCGCAGATGAAGTGATCAAGATCGTCAAGCAGGCCAAGGGGCCCGACCGCGAGGCGGCGATCCAGAACATCCTGACGGCCAATTTCGACATGACCTATATGGGCCGCGCGGCGCTCGCGACCCACTGGGACGCCGCCACCGAACCCGAGCGCGAGCGCTATCTCAAGGCCGTGATCAGCGCCGAGGCCCATGCCTACAGCGAACGCTTCGGACAGTATGCCGGCCAGACCCTGACGGTCGGACGGGTCAGTTCACGCCCCAACGGCGTGTCGATCGTCGACAGCAAGCTCAACCAGAGCGAGGGCCCGCCGATCAGCATCCAGTGGGAAGTGCGCGACACCGGCCAGGGGGCGCGCATCACCGACGTGAAGGTCGAGGGCGTCAGCATGGTCATGACGCGGCGCTCGGACTTCAATTCCTACATCTCCGGTCACGGCGGCCAGGTCGAGCCGCTGATCCAGGAACTCGAGCGGCGCGCCGGGAAGTGATGCCCGAAGGCCGGGGGGCCGATTGAACTTGTAACGGACACGCCCTAAATTCCCGGTGGGAGGCGTGTCGATCGCCCTGTCGGGGCCGAGCAGGCCGGCGGGGTCGAGGGAGAGCGCCATGGATAGTCTAGCGGTCAAGAATTCAGCCGAACCGAGGGTCCAGGCGACCCCGTCGGTCGACCCGGTGTGGAGCAAGGTGCGCGAAGCGGCCCAGGCCGCCGCCGCGGCCGAGCCCGTGCTCGCCGGCACGCTGCATGCCACGATCCTCAGCCAGTCCCGATTCGAGGGTGCGCTCAGCTATCACCTGGCGCGGTTGGTCGGCACGACCGAGGTGCCCGCCGCGCTGATCCGCCAGACCTTCGAGGAAGCCTTCGCCGCCGATCCGTCGATCGGTCTGGCTGCCCGCGCCGATATCGTGGCGGTGGCCGACCGCGACCCGGCCTGCACCTCGCTTCTCGACCCGCTGCTCTGGTTCAAAGGGTATCAGGGGCTGCAGGTCTACCGCGTCGGCCACTGGCTGTGGCTGCAGGGCCGCAAGGATCTCGCCCACTACCTGCAGAGCCGCGCCAGCTCGCTGTTCGGCCTCGACATCCATCCCGGCGCGGTGATCGGCAAGAGCCTCTTCCTCGACCATGGCACCGGTATCGTGATCGGCGAGACCGCTGTCGTCGAAGACGGCGTTTCCATGCTGCACGGCGTGACCCTGGGCGGCACCGGCAAGGAACGCGGCGACCGCCATCCCAAGGTGCGCCGCGGCGTGCTGCTCGGCGCGGGCGCCAAGGTGCTCGGCAACATCGAGATCGGCGCCTGCGCAAAGATCGCCGCCGGCAGCGTGGTGCTCGCTCCTGTGCCCGCCGGTTGCACGGCAGCCGGCGTGCCGGCGCGCATCATCGGCTGCGTCGACGTGCCGGAGCCGGCACTGGAGATGGATCAGCGGATCTGACCGCCGTGCCGCACACTTTCCGCGGTCTCGCGCTTCACACCTGGACAGTGGACACCACGCCGCTCGAAGGCGCGCTCGCCGCCGCGAAATCGGGCGGCTTCGACGCGGTCGAACTGCGCTATCTGGATTTCAAGCGCTGCGAGGAGCGCGGCCTGTCGAATGGCGCGGTGCTCGACCTCGTGCGCGCGGGCGGTCTGCCGGTCAGCGCCATGGGCGTCGAGTACGGCTGGATATTCGCGACCGGCGCCGAACGGGAACGCCTGTTCGAGACGTTCAGGCAGGCCTGCGAGAACGCTGTGGCCCTGGACTGCGGCATGATGATGAGCGCGATCGGGCCGGGCGAGGCGCCGGCGGCGGAGGCCGTGGCCAATATCCGCCGCGCCGGCGAGATTGCCGCCGGCTTCGGTCGCAAACTCACCCTCGAATACCAGTTCCAGCATCCCGTGGTGCGCTCCCTCGACATCCTGCGCGACCTGATCGCCAAAGCCGGTCGCAAGAACGTCGGCCTGCTGCTCGACGCCTATCACCTGCAGCGCGGCGGCCGGCCAGGGCGCGGCTTCGAAGACGTTCCGGGGGCGGAGATTTTCTACGTCCAGTTCAGCGACGTGCCCGACGCACCGCCACCCGGCCTGCCGCCGGTCGATCGCCTGCCGCCGGGCGAGGGCGTCGTGCGCTGGAGCGACCTCTTCCAGTTGCTCGCAGCCAAGAACTACGCGGGCTACATTTCCTACGAGGCACCCAATCCGGCGCACTGGTCGCGGCCGGCCGCGGAGACGGCAAAGCGGGGCGCGGCCGCCACGCGCCGCGTGCTCGCCGAGGCCTTTCGCTAGATTACCCTGATGCCGGGCGTTCCGGCCTCGGCGTGACCGATCACCGCCGCCGCGGGATAGCCGGCGGCACGGATCGTTTCGACGATCTCGGCCGCCCGCCCGGGAGCGCAAGCGACCAGCAAACCACCGGACGTCTGCGGATCGCTCAGCAGATGGCGCTGCCAGTCGGGCAGACCGGCGGGCAGCGTGACCTGAGCGCCATAGCTCTCCCAGTTGCGATGCGACGCCCCGGTCACGAAGCCCTGCTGCGACAGCGATGCCGCTTCGGCGAGCAGGGGAATGTCCCTGGCGTTGATCGTGATCGAGAGCTTGGACCCGCGTGCCATCTCGAGGCTGTGGCCCAGCACGCCGAAACCCGTCACGTCGGTGATGGCGTGGACATCCTTGTCGCGGGCGAGCGGCGTGCCGACCTTGTTGAGCTGGGTCGTGATGGCGATCATCTCGGGATAGCCGGTGGGCGGCAGCGCGTTCTTCTTGATGGCGGCGGAGTAGATGCCGACGCCGATCGGCTTGGTGAGGATCAGCGCATCTCCCGGCCTGGCATCGCAGTTGCGGCGCACTTCGCCGGGCTTGCAGATGCCGATGACGGCCAGGCCATAGACCGGCTCAGGGCAGTCGATCGAATGGCCGCCTGCCACCGGGATTCCCGCAGTAGCGCAGATTGCAGCGCCACCTTTCAGGATTTCGCGCACCATCTCGTTGGAGATCTTGCCGATCGGCATGCCGAGGATGGCGAGCGCCATGATCGGCTTGCCGCCCATCGCATAGACGTCGGAGATCGCGTTGGTGGCGGCGATACGGCCGAAGTCGTAGGGATCGTCGACCATAGGCATGAAGAAATCGGTGGTGGCGATCACGCAGGTCTCGTCATCGATCTGCCAGACCGCAGCGTCGTCGGAATTCTCGGTGCCGACCAGGAGTTGCTTGTATGGCGCCATCATCGGCTGGTCGGCCAGCAGTTCCTGCAGCACGGCGGGAGCGAGCTTGCAGCCGCAGCCGCCGCCGTGCGCGAGACTGGTCAGCCTGACTTGTGTCGTGCTCATCGAATCCTCCTGGCAGCTGTCATTGGAATGCATCCTAGCAGGGGGTGCGGGTGCGGAATACGCATTTACCGCTTGACATAAAATGCGTTTTACGCAAATATCAAGACCATGTCTTTTATCGGCCTATGCGTCTCAAGAGCCAACGGACCGGAATGGTCCTGAAGCGGCCCCGTTCCCGTTTTTTTTCCGTTATTTAACGGGAAGCGACCTAGTTCCGCACCAGCGGCTTGTACTTGATGCGGTGGGGCTGGTCGGCGTCGGTGCCCATGCGGCGGTGCTTGTCGAGCTTCGTAGTCCTGGTAGTTGCCCTCGAACCATTCGACATGGCTGTCGCCTTCGAAGGCCAGCATGTGGGTGGCAATGCGGTCGAGGAACCAGCGATCATGGGAGATGATGACGGCGCAGCCGGCGAACTCGGCAAGCGCCTCTTCCAGCGCACGCAGCGTGTCGACGTCGAGGTCGTTGGTCGGTTCGTCGAGCAGCAGCACGTTGGCGCCGCTCTTCAGCATCTTGGCCAGGTTCACGCGATTGCGCTCGCCGCCCGAGAGCTGGCCGACCTTCTTCTGCTGGTCGGCGCCCTTGAAGTTGAACGACCCGCAATAGGCGCGGCTCGACACTTCCTTGGTCCCGAGCTTGATGATGTCGAGGCCGCCGGAGAGCTCCTCCCACACCGTCTTGTTGGGATCGAGCGTCTCGCGGCTCTGGTCGACGTAGCCCAGCTTCACCGTCGGGCCGACCGAGAAGGTGCCGGAGTCGGGCTTGTCCTGGCCGGTGATCATCTTGAAGAGCGTCGTCTTGCCGGCGCCGTTGGGGCCGATCACGCCGACGATGCCGCCGGGCGGCAGGTTGAAGGAGAGATTGTCGATCAGCAGCCGGTCGCCGAAGCCCTTGCTAGATCTTGTCCGCCGCGATGACGTGATCGCCAAGCCGCGGGCCGGCCGGAATGACGATCTGCGGCGCGATCGAGCGTCTCCTGCTTGTCTTCCTCGACCATCTGGTTGTAGGCCGCGATGCGCGCCTTGCTCTTGGAGCGCCGCGCCGACGGGCTGGTGCCCATCCATTCGAGCTCGCGCTGCATGGTTCGGCGGCGGGCGTCAGCGGTCTTCTCTTCGAGCTCGAGGCGCTTGTCCTTCTGCTTCAGCCACGAAGAGTAGTTGCCTTCCCACGGAATGCCGGCGCCGCGATCGAGCTCGAGGATCCAGCCCGCGACATTGTCGAGGAAGTAGCGATCGTGGGTGACGGCCACGACGGTGCCCGGGAACTCGCCGAGATGGCGCTCGAGCCAGGCCACCGACTCGGCGTCGAGATGGTTGGTCGGCTCGTCGAGCAGCAGCATGTCGGGCTTGCTGAGCAGCAGGCGGCAGAGCGCGACGCGGCGCTTCTCGCCGCCCGACAGCTTCTCGACGCCGGCGTCGCCCGGCGGGCAGCGCAGCGCATCCATCGCGATCTCGACGGTGCGGCCGAGATCCCAGCCGTTGCCGGCGTCGATCTTCTCCTGCAGCTCGGCCTGCTCGGCGATCAACTTGTCCATGTCGGCGTCGGGGTCGGAGAAGGCATTCGAGACTTCCTCGAAACGCGCCAGCATCTGCGCCATCTCGCCGGCGCCTTCCATGACATTGCCGAGAACGTCCTTCTTCTCGTCGAGCTGCGGCTCCTGCTTCAGGAAGCCGACCTTCACGCCCTCGGCCGCCCAGGCCTCGCCGGTGAAATTGTCGTCCTCGCCCGACATGACCTTGAGCAGGGTCGACTTGCCGGCGCCGTTCAGGCCCAACACGCCGATCTTGGCGCCGGGCAGGAACGACAGCCAGATGTCTTTCAGGACCTGCTTGCCGCCGGGGAAGGTCTTGTTCAGACCCTTCATGACATAGATGTACTGATACGAGGCCATTGCGGGCTCCAGGGGGACGGGCGGGGGCGGAAAGGCGAGACTTTTAGCGACCCGATGGCGCCAGTTCAACGTGTCGCCTAAAGCATGATCGCTTTTGCTTTGGCCGTCGGCCCGGCTCTCACAGCGAAGCGGTGCCAGTGCCGGGCCGACGGCTCGATTCCATTGAAAGCGATCATGCTATAATGCCGCCATGAACCTCGACGCCATCAAGATCGGCTACAAGCCACCGGACGACGTCAACACGATCATCGAGGTGCCGATCGGCGGCGAACCCATCAAGTACGAAATGGACAAGGCGGCGGGAACGCTGGTCGTCGACCGCTTCCTCTACACGCCGATGCGCTATCCGGGGAATTACGGCTTCGTGCCGCACACCCTGTCCGACGACGGCGATCCGATCGACGTGCTGGTGGCCAACACGCGGCCGATCATCCCCGGGGCGGTGATGAACGTGCGGCCGATCGGCGTGCTCAGGATGGAGGACGACGGCGGCGGCGACGAGAAGATCATCGCCGTGCCTTCGTCCAGGATCACCCAGCGCTACGTCCATGTTAAGACCGTGAGCGACCTGCCGGGGATCACGCGCCAGCAGATCGAGCATTTCTTCGTCCACTACAAGGATCTCGAGCCGGGCAAATGGGTGAAGACTGCAGGGCTGGGGCGAGGCCGACGAGGCGCGGCGCGCTGATCGCCGAGGCGATTGCGCGGGCACAGGGCGCGCGGGAAAAAGGGAAGTAGGCGATGAGCAAGCTTGCCGGCGCGGCGCGGCCGATCGGTCCGATCGACGTTCTCGTGGTCGATGACGAAAGCGACATGCTGGATGAGCTGACCGACGCGCTGTCGCGCGCGCATCTCACGTGCAATTCGGCCGGTGATGGATGGGGCGCCCTCAAGCTGCTGGCCGACGGATGGCGGCCGGCCGTCGTCATCTCCGACCTCCACATGCCCGAGCTGAACGGCCTCGAATTCGCCGGGCATATCAATGCGCTACCCGACCTCGAGCGGCCCGAGATCATCTTCGTGAGCGGCGCCGCCGGTTTCGACGACGCCGTGCAGGCGATCCGGCTGGGCGCGCGCGACCTTCTCACCAAGCCGATCGACGGGCCGCGCCTGATCCACGCCGTAAAGTCGGCGCTGCTGAGCCGCCAGGTACGCCAGCGCGAAACCCCGGCCGCTGCCGCGCCCGACAGCAAGACGGACAGCAAGACGGACAGCAAGAAGGCGGAGCCTCCGCGCGAGCTCGATCCGCCGCAACGCCGGCGCGAGACGCTCGACGACCTGCGGGCGGTGCGCAAGGTGAGGGACCGTCATTTTCCGACCGAGCTTTTTTCCGACCCGTGCTGGGAAATGCTGCTCGATCTCTATGACGCCCAACTCGATGAATCGGAGGTGACGGTGTCGAGCCTGGGGGCGGCATCGGGCGTCCCCCTGACGACGGCGTTGCGTCGCATGGAGGTACTGCAAAAACATGGCTTCATCGAGCGCGTCGTCGATCCCGACGACCGGCGCCGCACGATCGTCCGGCTGAGTGCGCCCGGCCTGGCGGCCTGCGAAAAGTTCTTCGACAACTATGCACTGAGGCTGAAGCGCTAGTTCCGGCATTTGCTTCCGATCTGGATGCGATCGGCCGTGCGTTGCCGGGTGGCGCTGGCATATTCGCGGCGTGGCGAATTTGACCTCTCTTCTCGAAGCGTCCCGTGCTCCGTGCGATGTCCTCGTCGTCGAGGACGATCCTGTGCAGGCCGAGGAAATGGCCGGTTTTCTGGGACGTGCGGGCCTCGTCGTCGAGACCGCTCCCGATGGCGCCCATGCCATGCGCATGGCCGAGATCCTGCGCCCCAAGGTGGTCGTGCTGGACTACAATCTGCCCGACATGACGGGCATCATCGTAGCGGAACGGCTGCGGCTGCTTTCGCCGGACATTGCCGTCATCATGATGTCGGGCCGCATCGGCGGTCTCTCCGAGAACGTACTGAAGCAACTCGGCATCTCGGTATTCGTCAGCAAGCCCGTTCCGCTCGGCGTCCTGCGCCAGGCCGTCCAGGGCCTCGTCCATGCGTCGAAAGGCAGCCCTGCGCGGGCTTCCGAGTCGCCGCAGCCCTGAGAATCAGCCAGCACACATAGAAAGAGCGACAGCGGGCTCGGGTCTGGGGGGACCTGGGAGGGAGCCGGCTGTCGCTCGTTGACCTTCAGCTCGGGTCTGGGAAGTTTTCCACCGTGGGAGGGCGGGAAAAGCCGAAGGCCAAATCTCGTGAAAACATTAGGCGGATTCCGGGACACCGCATCGCCTTATCCAATCCATTCCGGCAGGATTCGCCCACGCGCGGCGATCCAATCGATCCGCTTTGGCACGATCGCGCCCCTGCCATCCGCTGGGCGATTCTCTCACAGGCGCTGCGCATTTCCCTGGCAAGTCCGGCCATGGCGTACGGGATTCGATGAAAATCGGGTCGTTGAGCGGCTCGACGCCAGCCCTGTCGGGAAGGGCTCCGATCGGACATAATGCTGTAGATTCAGGGAGGGAGACGGAATCTCGTGACGACGCTTTCCGATGGCATCGACGCGGACGAAACCGGCGCGCAGAGGGACCGGCGGGCGGCGGTGTTGCGGTCTCTGCCGGCGCAGGCGCGCCTGGCGATGGGCCGGCGGGGCGTATTCTTCGCCGCGGTCGCGGTTGCCGTCGGTCTGTTGTGCATCGTGGCGACCTTCGTCGACATCGCCTCGTCGCTCGAGACCGCCGAGGTGGCGTTCCACCGCCGCAAGGCCTCGGAAATCCTCCAGCTCGACCAGAGCTATCGCGAGCTGATGCGGGGCATCAGCTCGCGCTTGACCGGCGGCAGCGCCACCCAGGGCAGCGACTTCCCGGTGCGGCGGGCATGGGCGGAAGCACGGGCTTCGATGACGGCAATCTGCGATGGCCTCGAGCGGACCGCCTCCAATTTCGACACGCTGCTGGGCATCTGCTCCGACAGCATGGTGCTGCGCGGCCGTTTCGACGCCGAGATCGCCACGTTCGACCCGCCCCGCCATCCGATCGACCGCGACGTGCTGGCCGAGGCGCTGATGCTGTCGACCCGGATCAACGATGCAAGCGTCGTCGCGACGCGCGACAACGATGCTCTGGTCGACCGCATGGCGCACGACTATTCGCGGGCGCTGGTCGTGTTGACGCTCGGCACGATCGGATTCGCGGGCGCGGGGCTGGTCCTGATCTTCCTCGTCGGGCGGACCTCGATGCTGCACCACGCCGCATGGCAGCGCGCGCAGGCGACCACCGAGATCATGCAGGAGACGCTCGATGCGCTGCCGGCCGGCGTCGTGCTTTACGACAGGGACGAGCGGCTCGTCATGTTCAACCAGGCCGCCGCCGGGATTACGCCGGCACTGCTTCAGCCCGGTGCGATCGGCAGCAGCTACCTCGAGCGGGCGTACGAATCGGCGCGCATGAACGAGGCCGCCGGCATTCCGCCGATCCAGTCTCCGGAAGACTGGATCGCCCGCTTCCGTCGCAAGGACGGCTCTCATCATCTGCGCCGCACCCCCGACGGCCGCTGGATCGAATGGTCGGAAAAGTCGACATCGAGCGGCGGCACGGTCGGCCTCAGGGCCGACGTCACCGATCTCAAGAAGCACGAACTGCAGATCGAGCGCGCGCGGGCGGAATACCAGTCGCTGGTCAATTCCCTGTCTGACGCGGTCTATGCGCTCGACCGGCGCGGCCGCCTCACTTTCGTGAGCGCGGCGGCGGCCGAGCTGTTCGGAGCGCCGGTGGACGCGCTGGTGGGCAAGGGGATGCGCGAGCTGGTGGCGCCGGCGGACCTCGAGAAGGCGCTGCGGAGCGCCGACGCCTTCAACAAGTCCAGCGAGCGCACGGTCCACAGCATCCAGCTCCGCATGATGCGGGCCAACGGAGAAATCCGCCACGTCGAGGTGCGTTACCGAAAGCCGGTTGCCGGGGGCAGCGACGAGGTGGTCCAGGTCGGCGTGATCCGCGACGTCACCGATCGCGTCGAGCTGATGGGCGCGCTGCAGCAGCAGGTCGAGAAGGCTGAGGAGGCGCGCGCCCTTCTGCAGGAAACGCTCGATGCGCTGCCTGCCGGGGTCGTGCTCTACGACAGCGACGAGCGCGTGATGATGTTCAACAAGGTGGCGATCGAAATCTCTCCCGGACTGGCGCAACCCGACGCGGTGGGCAGGACCTTCGCCGAGCTGGCTGTCGACAATGCGCGCCGCCTCGAAGCGGCGGGTATTGGCGGACTCGACGTCGAAGCGGCGATCAAGCGCTTCCGGCAGAAGGGCAGGCAGGGCCAGCGCCAGTCGCTCGACGGGCGCTGGATCGACTTCTCCGAGCAGCTGACACCGGGCGGCCGCACCGTCGGCCTCCGGGTCGACGTCAGCGAGATCAAGAACCGCGAGCTCGAGGTCGACCGGGCGCGTGCCGAGTACCAGGCACTGGTCGATTCGCTCTCCGACATGGTGGTCAAGATCGACATCGACAGCGGCGAGTTCACTTTCGCCAGCGCCGCGGCCGGCGATCTGCTGGGGGTGCCGTCGGACAAGCTGCTGGGCGTCAATGTCCGCGACTTCATCCATCCCGACGACGAGGATCTGGTGGCGCCGCTGGTGCGCGCGGAACGCCTTGCGGCCGACAGCGGGGTGCGCCGCGTCCAGTTCCGCATGCGGCGCGCCGACGGCGCCGTGCGCCACGTCGAGGTCGGTTTCCGCAAGATGCCGCATGAGCCCGGACGCAGGCTGATCACCGGCGTGTTCCGCGATGTCACCGACGGCGTCGAACTGGCGCGCCGGCTCGAGGAGGAGACTGCGCGGCTGCGTTCGCTCGTCGAGTCGAGCGGTGCGCTGGTGCTGGTGACCGATCCCGAGCTCAATATTCTCATGATCAATCGCGAGTTCCGGACCTTCTGGGCCCTCGGCACCGAAGAGCTGATCGGCCGTTCGGTGATGGACATCATCGGCAGCGGCCTCGATCCGGCGGTGCATCGCGCCTGGCTCTCCGGCGCCAATATCGAGCCGATAAGCTACACCCGCGTCCGGCGCGACCCGCAGGGTCGCCAGCGCGTGCTCAGCGTCACCGGCCGGCCGATCGCCGACGAGGCGGGTGTCGTGCGCCAGATCGTCTTCCTGGGCGTCGACGATACCGACCGGCGCGAGGCCGAGCAGGCATTGTTCGACTCCGAGCGCATGGCGACCGTCGGCGAGATGGCAGCCACGATGGCGCACGAGATCGCCCAGCCGCTGCAGGTCATCAATCTTGCCGCAGGCTCTGCACAGGACGAACTCCAACAGGCGGCCGACGTCGGCAGCCAGGCCGACTCCGAGTATCTCACGTCCAAGCTCAAGCGCATCGCCACGCAGACCGAGCGTGCCAGCCGCATTATCGGCGAGTTGCGCGCCTTCGTGCGCGGCACGTCCGACGAACAGCCGGTTGCCTTCGATCCGACAGCAGCGATGCGGGGGGCGATCGACCTCACGCGGCATGCGCTCGTCCAGACGAAGATCACCCTTTCGCTGCCTCCGTCCGGCGGCCTGCCGGTGGTGATGGGCCATGTCGAGCGCCTCGAGCAGGTGCTCGTCAACCTGATCAACAACGCCCGCGATGCCGGAGCGCCCACCATCGCGATCATTGGCAGCGTCTTGCAGCGCGACGATCGCTGCTTCGTGCAGATCTTCATCGAGGACACCGGGCCCGGGATTGCCCTCGACGTGCTGCCGCGCCTGTTCGACACCTTCGTCACGACCAAGGCGCGCGGCAAGGGCACCGGCCTCGGCCTGCGCATCTGCCGGCGCATCGTCGAGGAGATCGGCGGCACGATCTCGGCCGCCAATCGTGAAGAGGGCGGCGCGCGCTTCGAGATCCTCCTGCCGGTGGCGGCGTGATCGTTTGACATGGCGACCCTGACCGCCAGCCTGCCGATGTACAATCTGCCCGAGATGCGGCCCCGCAATACCGCCTTCTGGGATGCCGTGGCCGACGAGCTGCGAGGCGACGGCCTCACGAACCTTCCCACGGAGCTCTCCTTTGCACGTCCTCCCGTGCCGGAGAGGGTCGAGGACGAGGTTCTGTTCTCCCAGACCTGCGGATATCCGCTGCAGACCATTTATCGCGGCCAATACCGGCTGCTCGGCGTGCCGAGCTACGATGCACCCGGCTGCCGTCCGGCAATGCACTGCGCCTTCATCCTCGTGCGCGCCAACTCGTCCTACGAGAAGCCGGCCGACCTCAAGGGTTCGGTCTTCGCTCTCAACAGCCGCCATTCCAACTCCGGCATGAATCTGCCGCGGCTGCTTTTCGCCCGGCTCGCCGGCGGCAGGCCCTTTTTCCGCTCCGTCGTAGAGACCGGCACGCATCCCAACAGCATCGCGCGCGTGACCTCCGGCGAACTGGACGCCGCCTCGATCGACTGCATGACCTACGCCTTCTTCAAGGATCATCGGCCGGAGGTCGTTGCCTCGCTCCGCATCCTGGCCGAAACGCCCGATAGTCCGGCGATCCCCTTCGTCACCTCGATCGCCACACCCGCCGCTGAAGCCGCCCGCCTGCAGGCGGCGCTGTTCCGCGTCGCCGCCGATCCGGCCCGTCGCCCCGTGCTCGACGGCCTGCGGCTGCGCACCATTTCGATGCCGGACCCGGCAGCATATGCCGGCCTCCTCGATTACGAGCGCCAGGCCGCCGAGCTTGGATATCCGGAGCTCGCGTGATGGACCGCTTCGATCTTGGCGCCCATACGCGAAAGATCCGGACCTCGTCGGCCGAAGCGCAACGCTGGTTCGATCTCGGCCTCAACTGGTGCTTCGGCTTCAACCAGGAAGAGGGCGTGAAGTGCTTCCACAAGGCGCTCGAATTCGATCCAGATTGCGTCATGGCGCATTGGGGCGTCGCCTACGGGTCGGGACCCTTCTACAACCTCACTTGGCGCGACTTCGGCAAGGCCGAGGCTGATCGGTTTTCCAGGGTCGCCTTCGAGCATCTGCAGATCGCCCTCGCAGCGAGTGCCGGGGCCGAAGACGCCGAACGTCATCTGGTCGAGGCGCTGGCGAAGCGCTTCCAGGAACCCAACGGCGTCAGCCCCGAGCAATTCGACCGATGGGACGACGACTACGCCGCCGCGATGCGTCGCGCCCATCATGCCTTCCCCGACGATCACGACATCATGGCGCTGCTGGTCGAGGCGCTGATCACGCGCACGCCGCGACGCCTGTGGGACATGAAAACGGGACTGCCCGGGCGCAACGCCGACACCCTGGAAGCCGTGGCGCTCTGCGAGCGCTCGATGGCGATGACCGAGGCGGCCGGCCAGCGCCCGCATCTCGCGATCCTGCATCTGCACATCCATGTGATGGAAATGTCGAACCATCCCGAGGTCGCGATGCGGTCGGCGGACCTGCTCGCGACGATGGCGCCCGACGCCGGGCACCTGAACCACATGCCGGGCCACATCTACGCGCTGTGCGGCGACTACGAGAAGGCCAAAATCGTGAGCGAGCACTCGATCGCGGCCGACGACATGTATGCCGACTATGCAGGCTCGTACAATTTCTACGTGACGGCGCGCGGGCACGACCTGCATCTGATGATCCATACCTGCATGTTCCTGGGGCAGTACCGCCCCGCGCTCGCCGCGGCGGACAAGATCCGAAAGATCATGACCGAGGACATCCTCACCATGAAGGACCGTCCCAAGCTCGTGATGACCACGGAAGCCTATTACGGGATGAAGATGCACGTGCTCGTGCGGTTCGGGCGCTGGCGCGAGATCATCGCAGCACCCGCTCCGGGTGATCCGGCAATCTACGCGGTGTCGACTGCCATGCACCACTATGCGCGCGGCATCGCCTACGCGACATTGAAGGAGCCTGCCGCGGCCGAACGCGAACGCACGCTTTTCCGCGAAGCCACGGCGCGCATGCCGGCGGACCGGAAGTTCCTGGGCAATTTCGCGCGCAATACCCTGGGCGTCGGCGAGGCCATGCTCGACGGCGAGGTCGAATACCACAAGGGCAACCATGAGCAGGCCTATGCCCATCTACGCGAGGCGGTGCACCGCGATGACAATCTCTATTACACGGAGCCCTGGGCGTGGATGCATCCGCCGCGCCACGCGCTGGCCGCCCTGCTGATGGAGCAGGGCCACTACGAGGAGGCCGAGACCGTCTACCGCGACGACCTCGGGCTGAGCAACCGCATCCAGCGCACCACCCAGCATCCCGACAATGTCTGGTCGCTCCATGGGCTCGTCGAATGCCTGCAGCGCCGCGGCGAGACGAAGGAACTGCCGGGCTTCGAAGCGAAGCTCGCTCGTGGCGCTCGCCAAGGTCGATGTGCCGATCACCTCGTCGTGCATGTGCCGGACCAGGGTCTACCAGCCGCGCGAGTGCTGCGCATCGTAGAGCCCATGACGGCCCCCTCGCGGACCGCGGAAGAGCATCGGCATGTCCGCCGGCTGATGCTTTTCTTCGCCACGGTCTACGTGGTCGAAGGCATCGGGCAGGGACGGGTCGGCATCATCTTCCAGCCGATCAGCTACTATCTCAAGCAACTCGGCTGGACTCCTCTCGACGTCACCGCCTACCTCGCCCTGCTCAATTTCCCCTGGGTCATCAAGCCGGTCTTCGGGCTGGTCTCGGACTTCGTTCCGTTGTTCGGCTACCGGCGCAAGGCCTATCTGATCGTGGCCAGTATCCTTGCCGCCGCAGCGTACGCCTGTGTCGCCCGGTTGGGCGAACCGGGCCAGATTGCGCTGCCGCTCGTGCTCACCTCCTACGCGATGGCCACGGCAAGCACGCTGTGCGGTGCCTTGCTTGCGGAGAACGGGCAGCGATTTGGCCTGAGCGCCGCCTTCGTGAACCAGCAGTGGCTGTGGTTCTACGTCGCCGTCATGGCGAGTTCGTTCGCCGGCGGCGAACTCGTCCAGCATTCGACCGCGCTGGGCGGCTTGCAGGCCGCCGCCGCAATTGCCGCGGCTGCTCCCGTGGCGATGCTGCTCGCCACCTTTTATCTGCTCGATGAAGAAAGGACCCCGCTCAGCCGACCGGAAATGCAACGTACGCTCAAGAGTGTCGTCGCGGCGCTGAGATCGAAGAAACTGTACGTCGTCGCCGCGTTCCTGTTTCTGTATTACTTCGCGCCGGGCTTCGGCACGCCGCTCTACTATCACATGACCGACGAGCTCGGGTTCTCGCAGTCGTATATCGGAATCCTGGGGTCGATCGCCTCGGCCGGCTGGATTGCCGGCGCCCTGCTGCACCGCTGGCTTCTCGCGACAATGAGCACCAGGAACCAGCTCTATCTCAGTATCGTGCTGGGGACCTTGTCGGCCGCGTCGTTCCTTTTGCTGACCGGCGAGATCTCGGCTGCGATCGTGAACTTTGCCAACGGCGTCGCGCTGATGATCGCCACCATCTCGACCCTGACGCTTGCTGCGGAATTCTGTCCCAGCCGGGCGGAGGGCTTTGCCTTTGCCGGATTGATGTCGATCAGCAATCTGGCGGATGTCTTCTCCAGCAACGCGGGTGCTTTCCTCTACGATAATGTCTTCGACGGCCGGCTGGCGCCGCTCATCGTCGTCTCCGCCGCATCGACGGCCGTCGCCTTCGTTCTGGTCCCGCTCCTCAGGCTTTCGCGTTGAGCGGGAAAGTCTGGCCGGCTGGTCGATGCAGGCCGAAATGGGCGCGCAGCGTGTCGCCCTCGTAGGCCGTGCGGAACATTCCACGCTTCTGCAGCAGCGGAATGACCTCGCCGACGAACACGTCGAGCATCGCCGGCAGCACGGGCGGCATGACGTTGAAGCCGTCGGCAGCGCCGCTGTCGAACCAGTCTTCGATCAGATCGGCAATCTGCTCGGGCGTCCCGGTGGTGGTGAAATGCCCGCGCGCGCCGGCGAGATAGGCAAGCAACTGGCGCAAGGTCGTCTTCTCGCGGCGCACCAGGCCGACAATGACTTCGGTTCGACTGCGCGCCGCCTCGACCGTGCCGGGGTCGGGGAAATCCTCCGCGCTCAACGGGCGATCGAGCGGCAGATGCGAGAAGTCATGTCCGCCAAAGCGCCCGGAAAGCCGCGCCCGCCCGACCTCGGGATCCGAAAGATCATTGAGCTCCCGTGCGATTCGCAGCGCCTCGGATTCGGTCGAGCCGATCACCGGGCTGAGTCCGGGCAGGATCAGGGCCTGGTCCGCTGGCCGTCCTTCCGCCACCACCAGCGACTTCAAGTCGGTGTAGAAAGCCTGCGCGGTCGACTTCTCCATCTGCGCGGTGAACACCGCCTCGGCATGACGGGCAGCGAAGCGCCGGCCGGTGTCGGACGATCCGGCCTGGACGAACACCGGCCGCCCCTGTGGAGGCCGCGGCACGTTGAGAGGCCCCGCCACGCTGTAATGGGCGCCCCGGTAGTCGATCGGTCTGATCCGGTCCGTTTTCGCATACTTCCCGCTCGAGCGATCGTCGATCACGGCATCGTCCGCCCAACTGTCCCATAGTGCGGTGACGACTTCGACGAACTCCTCGGCCCGCTCATAGCGGTCGGCGTGGCTGATCTGGCTGGTCCCGCTGTAGTTCCTGGCCGCGCCAGCCGCCCAGGAGGTGACGATGTTCCATCCCACCCTTCCGTTACTGATATGGTCGAGGGATGCAAACTGCCGGGCGAGGTTGTAGGGCTCGGTATAGGTCGTGGAGGCAGTAGCGATCAGGCCGATGTGGCTGGTCGACACCGCCAGCGCGCCGAGCGTGGTGAGCGGTTCCAGCCAGGTGCGTCCGGCGCTTCCCACGTCCTCGCCCACGACCAGCGAATCGGCGAGGAAGATGGAATCGAACAGACCGGCTTCCGCCTGGCGCGCCAGGTCCTGGTAGTAGCGGATGTCGGTCAGTGCGAGTGGCGACGCCGCCGGATGCCGCCACGACGCCTCATGATGTCCGCGGCTCTGGATGAACAGGTTGAGGTGCAACTGACGCTTCATCGCGGGGCCCTCAGCGCGTCGGTGACCAGCGATAGGCCTTTGTGCAGGCGCCACCCATCAGCATTGACCGTTCGCTGTCGCTGAGGCGCTTGGTCTCGAGGAAGGGTTTGACCGCATTCTCATAGTTGACGACGGCAAACGCGCGCGTCCAATCCGTGCCCCACAGGCAGCGATCGAAACCCCAGGCGTCGAACACGCGGGCAAGCGGGTCCCAGATGTCGGGGAAAGGATAGGGCTCCCGGGACAGCGTGCAGGCGCCGCTGACCTTGATCACCGCGTTCGGCCGCTTGGCGAGTTCCAGGATCTTCGGCAGATCGGCCCAGGGCTGCGCTGGCGCCGGCGGCACGCGTGGTTGAAGAATGCCGAGATGGTCGACGATGAACCGCACGTTGGGATGGCGGTCGATCAGCCGGGTGCCTTCGTCGACCTTGCCCCAGAACAGGAAATTGACCGGCAAGTCGTATTGGACGGCGGCCTTGAGAATCCGGTCGAAGCCGGGATCGTCCGGCGAGCGCCCCTCTTCCTCCCTTAGGAAGATGCGGATACCGACCGCGCCTGGCGTCTTCTTCCAGTCGGCCACCACGTCGGCCACCGCCTTGTCGTCCGGGTCGACCGGTTTCACGATGGCCATGCGGCCGGGGTGGCTTGCGCGCCACATCGTCCGCGTAGCTGCCGTCGTAGCGGTACATGGAGAAGGAGGAGATGAAGATCGCCCCGTCGACGCCGACCTTGTCCATCGCCGCAACCATCTCGTCGCCGGTCACGTGAGGGGGCCAGTTCGGCACGGTGGCCCAGGGCCGCTTGGGCGTATTCGCCTCATAGGCGTGGACCTGCGAATTGATAATGGTCATCGGGAACCTCCTTTGCAGAGACTACCTGACTTCCGGCTTTCCGTGCCCGTCGATGTGTGGAAAGCTTAGGGTCCGATTTCAGAAGGCGGTACAGGCAATGCACGACATCGTCATCCGGGGCGGCACGATCGTCGACGGTACGGGAGCGCCTGCTTTCATGGGCGACGTCGCCATCGACGGCGACCGGATCGTCCAGGTCGGCGGCAAGGCAGGCCCGGGCCGGCGCGAGGTCAAGGCCGAAGGCCGGCTCGTCACGCCGGGCTGGGTCGATGTGCACACGCACTATGACGGTCAGGCCACCTGGGATCCGGTCCTGGCGCCGTCGTCCTGGCACGGCGCCACGACCATCGTGTTCGGCAATTGCGGCGTGGGCTTCGCGCCCGTCCGCGCACAGCACCAGACGGCGCTGATCGAAATGATGGAAGGGGTCGAGGACATCCCCGGCATCACCCTGACCGAAGGCCTCAAGTGGGACTGGGAGAGCTTCCCGGAATACCTCGATGCGCTGGCGCGCCTGCCGCGCACCATCGATATCGCCGCCCAGGTCGCCCATCATCCGCTGCGCGTCTATGCCATGGGCGAGCGCGCCATCAACCGCGAGCTCGCGACGGCCGAGGACATCGAGCTGATGGCGCGGCTCACCGAGGAAGCGCTGAAGGCGGGCGCCGTCGGCTTCACCACCAGCCGCACCGACCAGCACAAGACTCTGGCGGGCGACCTCGTCCCGGGCCGCTATGCCGAGCATGAGGAGTTGATCGCCATCGGCCGCGCGATGGGCCGCGCCGGCTCGCGGCACGTTCGGCTTCCTGTCCGACTTCGAGGACGAGGCGACCGAGTGGAAGTGGATCCGCCAGGTCGCCAAGGACAGCGGCCGGCCGGTCTGGTTCCTGCTGACCGATCGCAGCTACGACCCGCAGCGCTGGCGCCGCCTGATGGACGGTGTGCGCGCCGGGCGGGCCGACAACCTGCCGCTCTACGCCCAGGTCGCGGGACGCCCGGTGGGCCTGACGCTCGGGCCTCAACACCTCGCTCAATCCCTTCGGCCTGCGCGAGGCCTATGCCGAGGTGGCCAAGCTGCCGCCGGCCGAGATGCTGGCGAAGCTGCGCACGCCCGAGCTGCGCCGCCTGATCCTGTCGCAGGAGGCTTCGCCCCGGCTGCTCGAAGTGCTGCCGCCGCTGTCGCGCCAGATCGCGACGCGCTGGGACCGCATGTACCCGCTGGGCGAATCGCCGGACTACGAGCCGCCGCCGGAGCGCAGCATCGCCGCCATGGCGGCACGCGAAGGCGTGACCCCGCACGAGTATTGCTACGACTATCTGGTCGGCGGCGATGGCAGCCGGATGGTGTATTTCCCCGTCACCAACTACGTGCATGGCGACCTCGAGGTGGTGCGGGAAATGATCGAGGATCCGCACACCATTCTCGGCCTGTCCGATGGCGGCGCGCATTGCGGCGTGATCTGCGATGCCTCGCTCAACACGACGATGCTGGCCCACTGGGTGCGCGACCGCACGCGCGGACCGCGCATGCCGCTGGAGCGCGTCGTGAAGCACATGACGAGCGAGACGGCGGATTTCTACGGCTTCCGCGATCGCGGTCGACTGCAGCCGGGCAAGAAGGCGGATGTGAACGTCATCGACTTCGATGGGCTGTATCTGCATTCGCCGAAGATGATCTTCGACCTGCCGGCCGGCGGTCGACGCCTGGTCCAGCATGTCGACGGCTACGACATGACGATCTGCGCGGGCGCGCCGATCTTCGAGAAGGGCCAGGAGACCGGCGCGCGCCCCGGAAAGCTCGTCAGGTCGTCCTGACGGGTCCGGGCAGGTCCAGCCCGACACCGGTCAGATGCCCGAACTGCGCGTGAAGCCGCTCGACGATCGGTGACGGCAAGGGCGGACGCAGGATCGACTCGACGTTTGCCTTCACGTGATCCTTGTTGCCGGTGCCGAAGAGGATGACATCGGCGCCCTGCTCGTGGCGGGCATAGCGATACGCCGCATCGGTAATGCTTTGCGCCGCCCCGTCGGCGACGAGGAAGCCGAGCGGATCGCCGTCGGCCAGGATCGACGGTTCGAGATGGCCTTGCTCGACCAGCTTGGCGATGACGTCGCGGCGATAGGCGGCGTTGCTGAAGATGTTGCGGACGACGAACATCAGGAGCGTGCCGATCCCGCGGCGCTGGGTCGTCGGGAAAATCCCGCGCCGCGCGCCCTGGTTCATCAGGCTGTAGGCCAGCATGATGACTTCCCATGGCGCTTCCTGGATCGCCCGGGCCGAGCATCTTCTGCTCCGGATCGCGCGGGCCCGTCTCGGTGATGCCGACATGGCGGACCTTGCCTTGCTCCTTGAGCTTCAGCGAGGGCCGGCGCGAGGACGTCGCGATGATGCTCATAGGCCGAGGGATCGACGGCATGGAAATGGAAGATGTCCACGTAGTCGAGGCCGAGCCGCTTCAGCGCGGCATCGACGCGGCGGCTTCACCGTTTCGGCGCTGTCGCCCGCCCTGAAGATCGCCTTGGTCGAGATCACCAGCTTGTCCCGGTCGTAGTACCGGACGGCGGCGCCGACGATCTCCTCCGTCCCATAGGCCTCGGCGGTGTCGAGGAAAGTGACGCCGAGATCGACGGCGGTGCGGACCACAGCTACGCACTCGTCGATGCTGGCGCCGCGGCCAAGGCCCAGGCGGCTGTTGCCGCCGCAGCCGAGGCCCGCGACGCTGACGGTGAGCCCGGTCTTTCCGAGCGGGCGATAATCCATGGCTAGCGCGCCATGCCAGCCGCGTCGTCCGGAACGTCGTAGAAGGCGAGCGTAAACGCCACGCTGGTGTAGTGCCCCATCAAGGTGGCGACGTCGGTGATGCCGACGTGCCCCAGTGCCTTCACGGCTCGCTCGTGCAGGCCGCGCGAGACCCAGCGCGCGTTGGTGAGCGTCATCGCCATTTCGTAGACCACCTGTTCGCGCTCGTCGTCGAACGAGGTCGGCAGCCCGCCGAGTATCGCTTCGACCTTGGCGGCCGGCAGCCCCGCCTGCTTGCCGATCCGTTCATGCGCGGACGTCGGATAGGCCGAGTGCCAGTGGCTGGTGACGACGCAGACGGCAATCTCGCGCTCGCGCTCGGTCAGAGAGTATTGCCCCTTCTGGAAGTGCGCGCCGAAAGGCCCCGCGACTTTGGCGAGCTTCGGATTGTGCACCCAGATCTTGGCTGGGCCCGGCAAGCCGCCGCGGGCCGCAATCATCTTATTGTAGCCGTCCTGCTGCTCCGGCGTCATGCGGTCGTACGGAACTTCGGCGTAGCGCCCAAAGGTCGGGGTACTGGACATCGGCTTTCTTCCTCCCGGTCGTTGTTTCAGCAACCGCATCGGGCGATGCCCCGGCGACGCTGTCAACCCGCCGGCCGTGCCGTCAGGCCGACTTTGTCCAGCGCCGGTCTGCGCGCAGGGGTGATTGCTCGGGCACGAACATCAGGTCGAGTTGGGCGGTGGCGTCGTCGAGGGGCCGGTGCTTCAGGCCGATGATGTCGGCCAGGGCAAAGCCATGGTCGTGCATGAACTGCACGACGGCGTGGACTTCGGCGCCGCCCCTGACCGTGGCGAGAGTGCTCGTCTCGACGATAAGGGCATCGATTTCCGCGATTCGTCCGGTCATGCCGTGCAGGACCATCAGCTCGGCACCCTGGACGTCGATCTTGCAGAGAGCGGGCCGCGCGATCCCGGTGATCAGCGAATCGAAGCGGCAAATCGGCACGCGGTCGAAGCGCAGCACCTCGCGTGGCCCCACTTCCTCGAGCAAGGTCGAGCCCTGGATGTCGGAGCGGATCTCCAGTTGCGCCTCGCCCTCGTAGTCGCCCAACGCCACCGGGTGGATGTCGCAGCGCAGCCGGCGCGCGACCCTCTCCATGTAGGGCTGCGATTCTCGCGCCGGTTCGATCAGGTGGTAGAACGCCTTGGGAAAAGCCCGGTACAGCTCCCACGTGCCGAAGCCGACGCCGATGTCGAACACGGTCGCCGGCTGGAAGCCGTGACGCTGCAGGACGCGCAGCGAACGGCGCCAGGACAGGCGCGGCGAGCTTGCCGGAAGCCAGGGCTGAAGCGGACGCAGGGCATCTTTCAGACGCGCGGTCATCGTGCGCCGTCCCAGCGCCGGCGAATGGGCGTCGATATTGACCATTTCCTCTCCCTTGCATTGGAGCGCGCATGTTAGCCAGCCAACCTGCGTTGCCTCGTGATCAATGCGTGTCGGTGGGCGCCCGGCCACCGAATGATCACTGTCGTTCGCAGCCGGCCGGACGAATCCTGTCGGCATGTTGAAAATCGTAAAGGACGCCGTTCTCCGGACCAGCCGGTCGCTCGGCTACGACATTGTTCCCCTGCGCGAGATGAAGGAGCGCGACTTCGCCCTGCATTTGCGCGAGCTCCTGAAATGCCTCGAAATCGACTGTGTGCTCGACGTCGGCGCCAATGTCGGCCAGTACCATGACTTCCTGCGGGACAAGGTCCTGTACGAGGGGCCGATCGTTTCCTTCGAGCCGGTCGGCCGCCATGTCGAGTTGTTGCGTCGGCGGGCCCGCGCCGACAGCGGCTGGCACATCGAGGGCTATGCGCTGGGCGCCCGCGAAGGCGCGCTGCCGATCAACGTCATGGCATCGGACCAGTTCAGCTCGTTCCTGCAGCCCGACAATAGCCACACCCACACGTATGACGGGCTGAACGAGCCTGTCCATGTCGAGACGGTGACGGTGCATACGCTCGATGTCGTGCTTCCGGTGCTGCGCGAGCGCCTGAATTTCGATCGGCCGTACCTCAAGCTCGACACGCAGGGCTTCGACATGGAGGTGCTGCAGGGCAGCCGCGACAGCCTCCCCGATGTGCGGGCGCTCCAGACCGAAGCGTCCGTCATCGGAATCTACAAGGGCATGCCGGGTTACATGGACGCGATCCGCTATCTCGACGAACGCGGCTTCGACGTCACCGGCTTTTATCCCGTCAGTCGCGACGCTTCGCTGCGGCTGATCGAATTCGATTGCGTGATGCTCAATCGCCGTGTCGTGCTGGCGTCAGCCGTCCAGGATCGCCGATAACCGGGCGATGTCGTCGCTCGCCACGAATGTATCCGTGGGCACGCTGCGCAGACGGCCGCGGATGCGATCGTAATCCGACCGCGTGACAGTCCTGAAGAAGCGTACCAGCGTATCCTCGAGAGGTGCATCGAAGGTCCAGCCGATGCGGTGGCGCTCGAGCAGAGATCCCACCTCGAAGCCGTGCACGGCAAGGCACGGCACCCCGAAATAGCCCGCCTCGTAGAAGCGGCAGGGCAGCAGCCAGCGCGAATTGTGATCGGTGTGCTCGAGATCGAGGGCCCAGGCGAAATCGACCCCGCGATAGAGTTCCTCCAGGTCGTGGTAAGGCCGATAGGCTCCGCCGTAGACCATGTTTTCGCGCCGGCGGATGGCCGCATCGAATTTGGCCTGGTCGACGGTCGTGAGCACACCACGAAAGCGAAAGATCACGCGGTCCTTCAGCCGATCGGCCAGACGCGTCATGAGATTGAAAGTTTCCTCGCCCCTGATCAGGCCAAAATAGCCCACCACCCACGGGCGGTTGCGCCCTTCGTCGTCGCATCTGTCCGTGGTGGAGACCCGTGCCGAGAGGGCGGCAACGGATGGGTGCAGCTTGTTCTCGAGCAGGAACCAGGCGCCCCGATACTTCTGGATCGCCGCATAGTAGCCGCGATGGAATCCCGGGGAAGACAGGACCAGCACGCGCGTGCGGCGGAGGCAGAGCCGCTCGACGACGCGCAGCAGAAGGGCGCCAAGTCCGCGTCGGAACAGAATCGGGGGGATGTCGAGCACTTCGTAGGCGATCGGCGCGCGCGATCGGACGATCAGTCGCGCCAGGAATGCAAGCAGGAGCTGGTCGATGTTGCGAGCATAGAAGACTGTCGCCCGCCGAAGCGTATCGCGGCGGGCAAAAAGGGCGGGCAGCGCACCGAGCAACGCGCGCAGCCGCTGCCAGTATTTGCCGTCGGCAGTGACGCCCAGCGGCACGTGAGGCCACTCGGGTTGATAGGCCATGTTGTAGCGCTCGCGGCGAAAGCCGAAGACGGTGACGTCGTAGCCGTTGTCGAGAAACTGGCGCGCCCGCGTGAGCGTGCTGGTCTCGGTGACATCGGGGCAGAAGAAGGCAAGATGCCGTGTACCGTTCATGTCGCGATTATCGGCGAGCGGCGCATGCTTCAATGTGATCAATCTGTGGCGCATCGCCGAGGCGTCACAGGTTGATCACTGGCGGCGCGACGGCCGTCGATGGTCTGCTCCGTCGTATGGACGTCGCCCCTTTCCTCGATGTCGTTCCTCGCGCGCCGCGCTTCCGGCACATCGCCGTGACCTCGGTGTTCGGCGATCCGCGGTCGGCGCGCACGTGGTCGGGCGCACCGGCCAATGTGTCCGCCGCTCTCGAGCGACTTGGCGTCAAGATCGACGCGATCGCCCCGTCGATCGGACGCCTGGCGAAGATGCGCGTCGCGCTCGCCGACCTGTTGGCCGGCCGCGGACGACCGGTGAGCACGGAACAGGTGCTGAGAAGCCAGCGCGCGCGCCGATATCTCGCCAGGCGGGTGGCCGAGGAGACGCGCCGCCTCGGCGTGCGCCATGTCCTCCATACCGGAACGCTTGACCTGCCGGCGGCGGACCTCGACGACGGAATCAAGCACTACACCTACTGCGATCACACCTGGGCGTTGGCGCGGCGACATCACGTCGACGCCGGGCGTTATACCGAACGGGCGCTGCAGGCCTTCGAGGAGACCGAACGTCGTGCGTTCGAGGGGCTGGCGCACGTTTTCACTTTTGGCACGTATGTACGCGACAATATCATTGCGCACTATGGCGTGCCGCCCGACCGTGTGACGGCCGTCGGCTCCGGCATGGGCGCGATCGCCCCGTTCCATGGCCGGAAGGACTATGCACGGCCGCGCCTTCTGTTCGTGGCCAAGCACCTGTTCAAGGCCAAGGGCGGCGCCCTGCTGCTGGCCGCTTTCGAGCGCGCGCTGAAACACAGACCCGATCTCGAACTCACCATCGTCGGCGACGAGCGCAGCCGCCGCTTCGTGCCGCCGATGCGCGGTGTCGAATTCCGCTCGCATCTGCCATGGGACGAGTTGCAGCGGCTCTATCACGGCTCGACCCTGCTGGTGCAGCCGATGCTCAACGATCCGTGGGGGCAGGTCTATCTCGAGGCGATGGTCTCGCGCACACCGGTCATGGGACTTGCGCGCAATGGCCTGCCGGAGCTGACCGATGGGGGCCGCCACGGCTTCCTGGTGGATCGCGCCGATCCCGAGGCGCTGGGCGAGGCGATCGTTTGCGCCGTATCGGAGCCTGCACGACTCGAAAACATGGCCGAGGCCGCCCAGCGCTACGTGCTCGGCACCCATTCGTGGGGTCACGTCGCCGAGCGGATGCTTTTCTCCTGAAAGGATGGTTTTACGTATGAGCGACAAGATTGCCCTGATCACCGGCATCACCGGCCAGGACGGCGCCTATCTCGCGGACTTCCTGCTCAATCGCGGTTACATCGTGCACGGCATCAAGCGGCGCTCGTCGTTGCTCAATACCGAGCGCATCGACTACCTGTACCGCGACCGTCATGACGCCGGTGTACGGCTCTTCCTGCACTATGGCGACATGACCAACTCCACGAACCTCCTGCGCCTGCTTGGCGAGATCAGGCCGACGGAGGTCTACAATCTGGCGGCCCAGAGTCACGTGCAGGTGAGCTTCGAGACGCCGGAATACACGGCCAACACCGACGCGCTGGGGACGCTGCGCCTGCTGGAGGCGATCCGGATCCTTCGCATGAACGACGACGTGCGTTTCTACCAGGCCTCGACCTCTGAACTGTTCGGCAAGGTGCGTGAGACGCCTCAGCACGAACTCACGCCGTTCTATCCGCGCAGCCCTTATGCAGTGGCCAAGCTCTATGCCTACTGGATCACGGTGAACTACCGCGAGGCCTACGGCATGCATGCTTCCAACGGCATTCTGTTCAATCACGAATCGCCGATCCGCGGCGAGACCTTCGTGACCCGCAAGATCACGCGCGCCGTGGCCGCGATCGAGCGTGGTTTCCAGGACGTGCTCTATCTCGGCAATCTCGATGCCAAGCGCGACTGGGGTCACGCGCGCGACTACGTCGAAGGCATGTGGTGCATCATGCAGCAGGACAAGCCTGACGACTATGTTCTGGCGACCGGCGAGACCCACACGGTGCGCGAATTCGTCGAGCTCGCTTTCCGGCACATCGACCGCACCATCGTGTGGCGCGGGTCGGGCGAGGACGAGCATGGTTGCTGCAAGCGCACCGGCAAGATGCTGGTGGCACTCGACGAGGCCTATCGCCGGCCGACCGAGGTCGATTTGCTGCTGGGGGATCCGGCCAAGGCATTGAGCACGCTTGGCTGGAAGCACCGCACGAGCTTCGAGCAGCTCGTGGCCGAAATGGTCGAGGCCGATCGCATGGTCATTCGCAGAATGGGAGATCGCTATGTCCAGCCCGTGCTACACGCTGCGCAATAGGAAAGTCTGGGTCGCGGGCCATCGCGGCCTTGTTGGCAGCGCCCTCGTGCGACGGCTCGAGCAGGAGGGCTGCCAGATCCTGACCGCGCCGCGCGATCAGGTCGATCTGCGGCGCCCCGATCAACTTGAGCGCTGGATGCGCGAGACCCGGCCGCAGGCGGTGTTCCTCGCTGCGGCGCGGGTCGGCGGCATCTACGCCAACGACACGCGGCCAGCCGAGTTCATCTACGACAACCTGATGATCCAGGCCAACGTCGTCGAGGCTTCCAGGCGGCTCGGAGTGGAGAAGCTGATGCTGCTGGGCTCATCCTGCATCTATCCGCGCTTGGCGCCGCAGCCGATCCCCGAGGAGGCGCTGCTGACAGGACCGCTCGAGCCCACGAACCAGTGGTATGCCGTTGCCAAGATCGCCGGCATCAAGCTCGGCCAGGCCTATCGCCGGCAGTATGACTGCGACTACATCTCCGCCATGCCCTGCAATCTCTACGGCATCGGCGACAATTTCGACCTGATGCAGAGCCACGTCATCCCGGCACTCATGGTCAAGGCCCATCAAGCCAAGATGGCGCACGCGCCGTCCATGGATGTGTGGGGGACCGGCGCGGTTCGGCGCGAGTTCCTGTTCGCCGACGATGCCGCCGACGGCATTGTCCATCTGATGCAAAACTACTCCGGCGAGCAGATCGTCAATCTGGGTCCCGGTGCCGACGTGGCGATCCGCGATCTGGTCGGCCTGGTCTGCAAAGTGGTGGGCTTCAAGGGTGGCGTGCGCTTCGATGCGTCACGTCCCGACGGTGCGCCCCGCAAGATGGTGGACACGAGCTTCGCGGCATCGCTCGGCTGGAAGGCGAAGACGACGTTGCAGGCCGGCCTCGAGGCGACCTACCGCTGGTATGTCGATCATGCGGCGATCGAGAAGCAGCGTGCGGTCGCCTGAGCGCGAACTGGTCGTCGATCATCTGACGGCGGATCTCGGGCGCCGTACGCGACGTGGCGGAGCGGTCCTCATGGCCGCCCAGGTGGTGCGTGTCATCGGCCAGATGGTGGCGCTGGTGCTGCTGGCGCACCTTCTGCCGCCGTCGGCCTTCGGTCTGTTGGCGATGGTCGCGTCGATCGGCGCGATCCTCGATCTGGTGAAGGAGTTCGGCCTTTCCGCCGCGACCATCCAGCGCCAGGACATCACCCACGCGCAGGTCTCGAGCCTGTTCTGGATCAATGCGGGCGTGGGCGCGAGCCTGGGGCTCGGCCTGTTCGCAGCCGCACCTTTGCTTGCACGCTTCTATGGGCAGCCGGAGCTCACGGAGGTCGCACGGTGGCTGGCGATCGCCTTTGTCGCGAGCGGCTTCACGGTCCAGCATTGGGCGCTGTTGCGGCGCCAGATGCGATTCGCGGCGATCGCCGGCATGGAAACGGTGGCCGATCTTGCAAGCTTCGCCGTGGCGATCGCCCTGGCAGCGGCGGGAAAAGGATACTGGGCGCTGGTCGTGCAGCGGCTCGTGTCGCCGCTGTTCCTGCTGGCCGCGAGCTGGCTGATCTGCCGATGGCGTCCGGCACGGCCAGCGTTGACGGCCGGGGTGCGGAGCCTGCTGGGCTTCGGCGCCTCCGTTACGGGCAGCGGTCTCGCCATTGCCTTCTCGCGTTCGATCGACCAGATCCTGATTGGCTGGCTGTGGGGCCCAGCCGTGTTGGGACTCTACGAGCGGACGACGCGTCTGCTGATAATGCCGGTCAACACCATCAACGCGCCGGTCTATGCCGCCGCCATGCCGGCGCTCAGCCGCCTCAACGACGATCCCGCGCGGTACCGGAGCATGTTCGGCCAAGTGATGCAGAAGCTCGCGCTGCTGACGATGCCGGTTTTTGCGCTTTCGGCTGTGACGGCGGACTGGATCGTGAAGATCCTGCTGGGCCCGTCCTGGATCCCGGCGATCCCGTTGGTGGCGCTGTTCAGCCTGTCGGCGACCTACCTGCCGGTCCTGCTGGCAGCCAGCCTCCTCTACATGACCCAGGCACGGACTGGCGAGATGTTGCGCGCCACCCTGGTCGACACCGGCCTTTGCGTCGGTTCGATCCTGGCCGGTCTGCACTGGGGCGTTGACGGCGTGGCGGCAGCCTTGGCCGCAGTCGGTCTTGCGGTCCGTTTGCCGGTGGCCTTCTGGCTCGCCACGCGTCGCGGTCCGGTGACCGCTGCCGCCATCTGGCGCGCAATCGCTCCGGCGGCTACCGCAGCCGCCACCATTGCGCTCGCCGTTGTTCTTGTGCGGCGAGCAGAGCCGGAACCCACAGTGACGGGCATCGCCGTTGTGGCCGTTGCGGCAATTCTTGTCGGCTTGCCGGCGCTGCTCGCGTGGCCCGATACACGCCGCGAAATACTGGCGCTTACGATCCCACTGTCGCGCCGTCCTCGTCCGACCTAGGTGCGCCGTTCTTGAGGCGCAATCGGCCGTTTTTGTCGATCCACAGATGGTGGTCGCCCAGACGCGCCAGGTTGTGGCTGTTCCAGTTGGACCCGAAGCGTACGCCGCCGCCTGCGGCGCCGATCTCGAGTGCCTCGAAGCCGTTCTTGTAGTCGACCGCGCCACTGGGCGAGATGATCGTGGCGCGACCGCCGCTCCTGCCATCGATCAGCGCCAGGCCCGCGCCCTTGGCGTCGCCGTCGCCGCTTCCCGAGCAGCCGATCATGGTGAGCTGGCCCACGACATAGGCCTCGATCAGGCGGGTCTGCTTGAATATCGAATAGGCCGTGCAGCCGACCAGCGTGCCGAAGCCCTGCAACCAGATGCCCGCTCCGCCGCCGGCGAAAGTCGCGGCGGCCTCATGGTTGTTCTCGAAGCCGCAGTTGGACAACAGGGTGCAACCGTTCGCGGCGGCCAGTCCGTTTCGGCCGTTCAGCAGGAAATAGCAGCCGTGATAGGCGACGTCGTAGCAGCCATTGATCATCTCCACGCCATACATGCGATTCTGCCCGAACACGCAGCCGAAGACATGAATCGCCGAAAGGATGCCGGCCGTTTTCCCGTGGCCGAAGGTGACGCCGTTCCGGGCGTTGTCACGGAAGTAGCTGTCGATGATCTGACCCTCGAAGACATCGCCCAGCAGGCGCGCCCCGTCGCCGCCGCAACCCTGAATCGCGAGGTCCCGCAGGCAGAAATTGTAGAGATAGTGTTCTTTCGATTCGCATTGCAGGGAAAGACCGGCCCCCTCGCGCCCGCCGCCCAGGATGTCGAGCCCCTCGATCAGCAGGAAGCGGTCGGTCGATCGGCAGTCGAACGACAGCACGTCGGCGCCATCCGTGATGGAAGAGACGAGCCGCGCGCCGTGCGCGACGATGCCGTGCCGCCGCGTGATGTCGGCTCGAAGGGTGACATGCAGCGGACGCGTCAGCTTGTAGGTGCCGGGGGGAATTGCGATGAAGCCGGGTCCATTCGGGGCAAAGGCCGCGTCGAGAGCCGCCTGCAAGGCGCCGCTGTCGTCGGCTGCGCCATCGCCCCTCGCGCCGAAGTCCGTCGCTGACACCATCGCGCGAGCGGCCGTTGGACGTGTATCGGCGGCGGCGGCGACCGGCAGCGCGGCCAGAACGCCGGCCCCAAGGCCAAGCAGAGAGCGTCGACGGGTGTCGTCCGGGGTCATGACAAGACCCTGTGCCAGCGCGGCTCGAAGAGAGGCTGCGCCACCGCCCGCGGCTCGGCCTGCCGGGCATCGCGGGCACTCAGCACCGCGCCGGCGGCGGCGATCAGCAGCACTGCCCAGGTCTTGGGGCCGACATAAGAGCCCGACGCCTGACCCAGGATGGCCCACACGACCCAACAGAACAGGATGCTTGGAGTGCCCAGCTTGCGCAGCCACAGGCACAGCCCGATCACGGTCGCGACGCCCCACACCAGCCCGAGATAGATCCAGTGCAGCCAGAAATAATTGGTCAGCACGTCGCCGATCTTGGGAATGCGCCAGGCCGAGGAGAAGGAGCCCGAGTTCATGTAGACGGTCAGTACCCGATCGGCGATGTAGGGCTCTCCCGTCAGGCCGGATCCTGCCCAGACGTGATGGCGTACCATGTCGAAGGCCACGAGCATCGGCCCGGTGAAGCGATAGAAAAAGCTGGCGTCGTCGCCGTGCTGCATCTGGGCGAGGCGGGCGGCGAAGAAGGTCGTGCCGAGCACGAAGGCCAGGAGCACGACGACCGAAGACAGAGCGGCCGCGCCGATCATGCGTGTGGCCTGGGGACGACCGGGCCGGGCGCCGGCGAGGAAGATGAGATAGGGCACCGCCAGCAGCATCATCAGGACCAGGGTCGGTCCGGGAAGCACCACCAGGGCGAGCCCGATCAAGCCGGCATAGGCCGCGAGCTTGTAGCGCCAGCGGCTGATGACCAGCCAGGCCGAGGCGTAATGGGTATAGGCAAACGTGACGGCGGAAGGCTCCGATGTGAAGAGCTTCGGGCGGATACGGCCGTACAGGATCTCGTCGCGGCGGTCGCCGTCATAGACGACACGCGGGTCATAGAGATGTTCGCGGACCTTGTCGCTGATCGGCCGCAGGCCCCCATAGGTTTCGAGCAGGCATCCGACGATCATGACCAGGCAGAAGACGAGCAGGATCGTCGCGATCTGGTCGCGCTCCGCATCGACGAGAGTGAGGAACATGGCGTAGGCGATCACCAGCGAGTAGACGAGCTGGACGAGTCCGGTAAAGCGCTTGCTGAGAAAGGACAGGTCGGCCGCCGCCATGACCGAGCCGAGGTAGAGAGCGACCACGATCAGGAGGCCCGAAAGATGCGCGGGCTGAATGCGGTCACGTCGCCGCCAGAGCATGAGCAGGCCGGCGGCGCCTGACGGGGCGCAGGTCAGGGGAATCTTCTCCGTGATCTGGAGAGCGACACCGAGATAGAGGCCGAGCAGGTAGAGCACGACCAGTGTCGCATCGATCGCGTCGAGGCGCTTGCCGGTCATGACGGCACAATCGCCGACAGGATCTGCCGGCCCCGGCTCGCCCAGTCGAAATGGTCCCGGCAAGCGGCGAATGCACGTTCCTGCAGGGAATTCAGCCGGTCGACGTCGTCGATTGCCTCGAGCACGCCGTTGGCCAGGGCGGCATGATCGGAAAAGAGCATGACACTGTCGTCGTGGCGAAGGGGTACGCCCGCGAACGAGCCGCTGAGCGCGAAGACGGGAATGCGATTGAAGACATACTCCAGCACCTTGAGCTTGAAGCCTCCGCCGTTGCGTTCGGGGACGATCGCGATGCGGGCATCGTCCATGTAGCGCGTGACATCGGGGACAGTGCCGGTGAAAAACGTTGCGATCGTGCGGCCGCGCAGGCGATCGAGGAATGATTCTTCCGCGCTGCCAACGGCCTGCAGCTCGGCGTGCTGCTCGGCGAAAAGGGGGTCGGCAATGTCGACGAACTCTTCGAGGTTCATGCGCTTGGCGATCCAGTCGAACGAGCCGACGATCACCGCGCGCCGCGGCACGTTCTGCGAGATGCGCCGCTCCTTGAGACGTCGGCCGCGATAGCCCGGCGTTACGACACCCATCGGCTTGTCGCGCCGCCGGCGATAGAGCGACAGGTCCTCCGGCGTGATGGCCGTGACGTAGTCGACCTGGTCGACCAGCTCGCGTTCGAGCCGGGAGACCTTGAGCGCATCGAACCGCACGGCCTGGCGCTTGAAGAAGCGTGGTTGGCTCTGGGCGACCTGGAAGCGGAGACTCTCCTCGTGATTGTGCGAGATGTAGATCAGCCGCGGCCTGTCGCAGCGTCCTTCGCAGTATGCGAGGACCTGCGACAGCGCCCAGCCGACCGAGATGCCGTCGAAAACGATGCCATCCCAGCCGCCACGTCGCAGCAGGCTGTCGAGTTCCCGCCGCATCTCCGCCGTGTGGCAGCGATAGGCGATGTGGGGAAGCCATGACGCCAGGCTTCCCCAGCGCGAATGGCGGGAATCGAGCGGCTCGCCGGGTAGCCACCACACGATATGTTCGTTGCGGGCCCCGCTGCAGCGCGCCGACCCCGGACGACGCAGGCCAAGTACCTCGACGTCGCTTCCGGTCGCGGCGACCGAATCGATCAGGCCGCCCGAATAGACGTACTGGCCATTGTGACGCGGCTCGGGATCGGCGAGCGTGAGCCAGAGACAGCGCATCGGGCGCCCGCTGCCTTCGTCAAAAGGCATGATGGCCGGTGAAGCCGCCCAGGATGGTGCGAAGGATGATCCTGAGGTCGAGGAAGATGGACCAGTTGTCGATGTAGTAGAGGTCATGTTCGACACGCTTCCGTATCTGTTCCACGGTATCGGTCTCGCCGCGCCAGCCGTTGACCTGGGCCCAGCCGGTGATGCCGGGTTTCACGCGATGACGGGCGTCGTAGTACTTGACGGCCTCCTGGTAGAGAACGGTCCCGGCCTTGGCGGAGAGCGCGTGCGGACGCGGACCCACGATCGACATCTCGCCGCGCATCACGTTCAGGAACTGGGGAAGCTCGTCGAGGCTGGTGCGGCGCAGGAAGGCGCCGAGTCGCGTGATCCGTGGGTCGTTGCGTCGCGTGAGCTGCTCGGCATTGGCATCCGTCATGTCGGTATACATGGAGCGGAATTTCCACACCTCGATCAGCCGGTTGTTGTAGCCGTAGCGCTTCTGGCGGAAGAAGACCGGACCGGGGCTGTCGCACTTGATGGCGATCGCGATGGCGAGCAGCACCGGCGAGATCAGCGTCAGGATTGCGGCTCCCAGCAAGCGGTCTTCCAGCGCCTTGATCGCCCAGCGCCCTTCGCGCAACGGACGATCGACGACATTCAGGAAGGTGTGACCTCCCATGTGGCTTGCCTGCACCTGGCCCAGGCGCAGACCGAAGGCGTCCGGGCAGAGGCGGACGTCGACCGGCACCAGGCACAGGCGGTTGAGGGTGTCGACGAGCAGCCGGTCGTCGGCCAGCGGGAGGGCCACGATCACGGTGTCGATGCCGAGGCGTCGTGCGTCCTCGACCAGATCGTCGACCGTACCGCGGATCGGATGACCCATGCATTGCGACGGCAGATGCGGCGCCTTGTCGTCGTATACGCCGACGACGCGCAGGTTGGCGTGATGGGCGTTGAGGTCGCGCAGCAGGCGCTGGGCGATCGGGCCGGCGCCGACGATGGCCACGACCTCGCCGAGACGTCCTGCCAGCTCCCAATGCCGCATCTTGCGCCAGAGCAGCAACCGGCTGGCGCCCAGCAGCATCGTTCCACCGGCGAACCAGGCGGCGACCCACGGCCCGTCGGCGGCGATAATCGGATCGATGAGGCGTGTGGCGGCGAGGAGCGCCGTCAACGTCAACAGCCAGCCAAGCAGGACACGAGCCAGCGCCTGGTCGAGCCGGCCGAATTGTTCGAAACGGTGCGCCCCTGCGAGATGCAGGAAGTTCGTGCCGATCAGGCTGCCCAGCAGCACGATCAGGCCGCGTAGTCGCCAGTCAACCGCGAAATCGTTCCAGTGCAGCGCGGCGACGCCGGTGCCCAGCATCGCCGCCGCGTCGTAGCAGGCCATCAGGCGGCCGACGATGGACTCCGAGATCGTTCGGCCGCTGCCGCGCGGCGCGATCGTTTCACGCGTCGCGACGGAGCCTTCAAGAGGGAATGTAGCTGCGGTGGCGGCAACCATGGACTTCATGCGTCGAACTCCTTTGATCCGGAATTCTCAACGCGCGGCGCGCCCTCATGTTGTGATCAAAGTGCGACCCGGAGTTTGGTCACACGGAAAGCACAAGAGAGGCGAAGCGTTGCGGTGTCTGTGCGGCGGCAAAGCGCGCCGCCGCGGCACGATCGAAGCAGGTAGCAGGTCCGCGCTCGACCATGCGAACGATCTGTTCGGCCAGTCGCCCGGAGTCGTCGGTGTCGACGTCGATTCCCAGCCGGTGATCTCGCGTGAGCTTGCCGATCAATCCGAAGGTCTGGGCGAGCACCGGCCGTCCTGCTCGCGCCGCCCACAACAGCACGCCGCTCGACCCCACGAAGCGCTGGTAAGGCGCGAGCACGACATCACTGCGATCGACCAGCCCAGCGAGCTCGCTCCCGTCGAGACGACGGTCGTCCATGCGCAGCCAGAGTTCGGGGTGGCTGGTCGCGAGAGCATGGCGATGCCGTTCGAGATCGGCTCGCAACGCCGGGTCGATCCGGCCGGCGAAAAGAACGGCAATGCGGCGCGCGATCGTCGGCGGAAGAAGCGAGAGGGCATCGAGGACGACCAACGGGCCCTTCCGCTCGGCGATGTAGCCGAACAGGAGGAAGCCAACGCGGCCCGGGGGCGGAAAGTCGACGACGGAAGCCGCCGGCTCGACGGATGGATGGGCAGGATCGGGAACGGCCTCCACCTTGTCGCCGCGTGGATAGCGGGCTTGTGCATAGGCCGGAAAGAAAGGGTCGAGCGACAGCACTCGGTCGAGCGCGGGATTGGCGAGCATGCGGCGATAGAGCTGGTCCTTGCGCCGGTCGCGCAGGCGTTCGGCGCGGCTCGGCGCATAGGGACCGATCGCGCCGTAGTGCACTGAAGGCCGGAAGAGAATTCCGGAAACGCGACGGCCGCCCAGCCCGAGGCCGAGAGCAAGCGGCAGGGACTGCAGATCGATCATCAGGAAGAAGCCTGAGTCCGCGTTCGTGCGGATGAGATGCCGCCGCATCACCCACCAGCTGGCGAAGGCGGCGATCGGCAGGGGCCGCTGCAGGCAAAGCCGCTTCTCCCAGGTGCTGAGGGCGAGCAAATGCACGCGCGTCTGCGCCTCGCCGGGCATCGTGCGCGCCAGCGCGTCGCAGAGCTTCTCCGGCGCCAGCACGAAGAGTTCGATGCAGTCGCCTGCGAAGGCGATCAGATGCTGCAGCCATTCGAGCGAATGGCCCTCGGCATTCGGCTCGAAGACCAGGAGCCGCCGTCTATCGGCCCGCGGCGACGGCATCGAGGCAATCCTTGAAGGTGCCAAGGATCCGGGACTTGGCGTAGTGCTCCTCGACAAAGGTGCGGCCGCGGCGTCCGAGCTCGCGGCGAAGCTGCAAGTCGTCGGCAAGCTGCAGCACCGCCTCGGCGAAGCGCCACGGTTCGTTGGGCGGCACGCAGAGAAAGGCGCCGCTGCGCCGCTGCAGTTGCCACAAGGTGCTGCCGGGCAATGCCGTCGCGATGAACGGGCGGCCGACCGCCATGATGTTGAAGACCTTGGACGGCACGGAAAAAGCCGCGGCTTCGGGATTTTGCGGCACCAGATGGATGTCGCCGGCGGCGAGGGCCGATGCCAGTGCTTCGCTCGGACGGAGCTCCACCAACCGGATGTTGTCGAGATGCCGTTGCGCTATGTCGGCGGAAAGCTCGCCCATCTGGTTGCCGTTGCCGCGCAGGACGATTTCGATGTCGGGTCGGCATCGGGCAAGTTCCTCCGCCATGGCGACGACCTGGCCGAGGCCTTGCTTGCGCCCGAGATTGCCGCTGTAGAGCACCTTGATCGGTGTGTCCGGCGTGCGCTCGATCGGCTGGATCTGGTCGGTGTCCACCCACAGGGGAATGACGTCGATCGGCACCGACACTCCCAGCGAGCGCAACTGGCTCTTCATTTCCGCCGACAGGACGACGACAAGATCGGTGCGGTTCAGGATCAGGCGTTCGGCCGTGCGCATGAGCGCCGCCAGCCGGCCGCCGCCGATACCCAGTCGCTCGGCAAGGCCCGACTGGATATCGTGCACGACGGCGATGCAGACGCCGTCCCGCCGGCGCGCCGCCACGCCCAACGCAACGCCCAGGATCGAGGGACAGAGCGCCAGCACGACCGGATGGCGCTGCACGCGGCGTGTCGCCAGCGCGCCCAGCCCGCGACACATGAATCCCATTTCGTTGGCGATTCGCGCGAATGCCGAGGCCTTGCGCGGCGGGCCCGAGCGCAGGCGCTCGACGGCGACGGCGCCCACGCTCTCGCTGCGGCATCGCCCGTTGCGATAGGCCGGAAAGACCTCGACATCCGGGTAGTGCGGCAGGCCGCTCAGCACCGTCGTCCGGTGACCGTGATGTGCCAGCCAATCGGCAATGTCGCTGGTGAAGGGCGCCGAGCCGATGAGCTCCGGCCAGAAGTAGCGCGTGACGAACAGGATATCCGATGCGGCCATGTCGGCTCAGCTGGACGTGGCGTTGATCGGACGCGAATATTCGTAAAACGGGTCGCGATAACCGTACTGGCGGTACCGCCGGGCCACAACGCGCGACAGGACGATGCCGGCGATGTTGCCCTGGGCATCGGCGATCTGCTTCAGTGCCTCGACCGTCGCATCCTGGCGGGTGTTGCCCCAGCGCACGACGAAGATCACCTTCTCGACGATGCGCGAAAGGGTGAGCACGTCGGCAGAGACCAGCGCCGGGGCGGTGTCGAGGATGATGAAGTCATAGTGCTGCGACAGCGCCTCGACGAGCTGCGACATGCGCGGCGAACCGATGAAATGCGCCGAGCGTGGACTCCAGTTGCCGGCCGGCAGCACGTCGACGCCGGACAGCGCATCATGATGGATGAGATTGTCGAGCGATACGCTGTCGGACTCCTCCGACAGCAGAGCCGCGAGACCGTTGCGATTGCTGCAGCGGAAGACCTGATGGAGGCGCGGGCTGCGCCAATCGCAGTCGATCAGGAGAACGCGCTTTCCGTTGGAGGCGAGCAGGCGGCCGAGCGATGCGACCATTACCGTCTTCCCCTCCGACGGTATCGCGGAGCTGAACAACAGGGTCTTGGGCGAGGCTGCCGCTTCGGAAAGCTCGATGCCGATCTGCAGGCGGCGCAAAGCCTCGCTGTAGGCCGAGGTCGGATGACGCAGCACCTCCATGGCAGGAGCCGTGCGGCCGCGGATCTGCGGGACCATCGCCATCACCGGCAGGCCTATCGTCGACTCGATCTGGTCGGCGCGGCGGAAAGTGTGATCGCCGCCTTCACGCATCAGGGCGAGCGAGGACCCGACGAGCAGGCCGCCGACGAGCCCGAGGAAGGCGATCAGCGACTTGGGTGGATAGCTCGGTGCCTCGGCCGGCGCGGCCGGCGACACGAGCCTGGCGTTGGCCTGGAGGATATCGGCCGCGCCGGTGCTCTGCTTGGCGCGGTTGAGCATGGCCTCGAGAAGATTGCGGTTCACCGTCGCGTCGCGTTCGAGCGCCTCGAGACCGATCGACTGGTCGTTCACCTGGCCCATTTCGCCCTTCAGCTTCTCGAAGTTCTGGCTGAGCGCCTCGTAGCGGGCGTCGGCGGTGCGCGATTCGCGCGCCAGTCCGTCGATCGTCTTGGCGATTTCCGCGCTGACTTTTCGTCGCGTGTTGGCGACTTCGGCGTTGGCGTTCGCCATCAACGGGTGCTTCTGGCCGTAGGAGGCCGAGAGCTCCGCCGCCTTGCGTTCGGAATCGGCTTGCTGCTGCTTCAACGAGGCGATCAGGGGCGATTTCAGCACCTCGGGGACGCTTTCGCCGCCCAGGCCGCCCTTGCTCACGTCCTTCGCCTCCTGCAGTCGCGACGCCGCCTCGGCCTTGGCGGTCTGCGCGGCGATCAGTTGCGTATTGAGCTCGGTCATCTGCTGCGCGGTGACGCCGTTGCCGGAGCTCTTGTAGAGTCCGTGGCTGCGGCGATAGTCCTCGACGGCCTGGTCCGACTTTCTCACCTGTTCGCGCAATTCGGCGACGCGCCCGAGCAGGAATTTGTCGACCCGGTCCAGCGTCGCGATCTTGTCGCGCTTCTGGTAGTCGATGTAGCTGTCGGCCAGGGTATTGGCCATCGATGCGGCCGTATCGGGATCGCGGGCATCGGCCTTGACGCTCAGCACGTGCGAGCGGCCGAGCAGCGAGACGTCGATGTGCGACAGGAAGATGTCGATCAGCCTGTTGTCGCGGACGGTCATGGCCTTGTCCGGTGTCGATGCTTCCTTGACGGACGTCGTATGCAGACGATCGAACCATGCCGTGACGCTCGCCGGCAGAAATGCAGTCGAATTAGGGAGCCGCGACCACAACGACGGCTTGGCGAGCTCGGGATTGAACAGGGGGTTTTCGGCCAGCTTCAACTTGTCGATGACCTTCTTGGCCAGCGCGCGGGACTGCAGGACGAAGCCTTCGTTTGCCACGCGTTCCGCATCGGGACTTACATCGGTGATGATCGCCTCGGCGTTGAAAACGCGAGGCGCTTCGACGCCGACCAGAACGCGGGCTTCCGCGACATAATACGACGGCAAGGACCAGGCGACGAAGGCCGCCGTGCCTCCCAGAATCAAGGTCGTCGCCGCGATCAGCCAGCGATGGCGCCACAGCTTGCGCAGCGTCTCCGCCAGGCCTTCCTCCGCGGCGGGCACCGGCCGCAGGACCGGTATTGCCGGCGGCTGATATCGTTCGGTCGAGGGCACCGAGCGCAGCGCCGGGCGCCGCGAGGAGATACGGGGGAATTCGCCGGGCACGTGGACCATCAGAAATACCGCTCGCGCACCACGACAGTATCGCCGGGCTGCAGCAGCGTCTCTTGCGTGGCCGCGACACGCACGACGCGTCCGTTCTGCTGCCGCTTGACGTAGAAATTACCCATGTTGGCGCGGTAGGTCTGGCCGCCCGCCGTGGCGATGGCGTTCAGAACCGTCAGGTCGGTCACGAATGGATAGCTGCCAGGCTTCTGCACCTCGCCAATCACATAGTACGGGCGGCGTGTAGACACTTCGACGCTGACGCTGGGATTGCGCAGGTAGTCGGGATCGAGCTTGGCGGCGATCGTGCGCTGCAACTCGGCCGGCGTCATGCCGGAGGCCGGCACATTGCCGATCAGCGGGAAGGCGAGGACGCCGTTGCCGTCCAGCACGTATTCGCCGGTCAGGGTCGGCTGGCCGAAGACGATGATCCGCGTGTGGTCGTTGGGGCCAAGCTTGTAATCGGATGTGGAGCCGCGCATGGAGCGGGCAATGCCGCCCGGACCCTCCTGGGGGGCGAGCTGCATCATGCTGGTGTCGCCCGGTGCCAATGTCGAGGTATCCGGCACGATGGGCGTCGTGTCGCCATCGCTGCAGGCGCCGAGCGCCAGGAAAGCAAGGGCCACGCAAAAGCGGGCAATCAGACTACGCGTCGTAACGGGAGCAGACATGTCATCACCTCTCGCTTGGACTCGATCAGATGCGCCCGTACGTGTCGGCGAGACGCACGATGTCGTCCTCGCCGAGATAGGGGCCGGATTGCACTTCGATGAGCTGCAGGGGCACCTTGCCGGGATTCTCCAGGCGATGCTCGGTGCCGATCGGGATGTAGACCGACTCGATTCTCGCGCACGAGCATGCGTTCCTGCCCGCGCTGCACGAGCGCCGTGCCGTAGACGACGACCCAGTGCTCGGCACGGTGATAGTGCTTCTGCAGGCTGAGTTGGCCACCCGGCTTCACGGTGATGCGCTTCACTTGGAAGCGGTCGCCGGCGTCGACGGTGCGGTAGTTGCCCCACGGGCGGTAGCCGGTCGTATGCTGCAACGGTTCCGAGCGGTTGTGCTGGCGCAACGTCTCGACAAGCCCCGACACCTGGCCTGCATCGTCCGCAGTGGCCACCAGGATGGCGTCCTCGGTCGCCACCACCACGAGATTGTCGACGCCCACCGCGGCGACGAGCCTGCTCTCGCTGCGGATATAGGAGTTGCTCACGCGCTCGGCCACGACGTCGCCGTGGAAGACATTGCCGCGCTCGTCTTTCTTGCCGATGTCGCGCAGAGAATGCCAGGAACCGACGTCGCTCCAGACCATGTCGACCGGCACGACCGCGGCGCGCTGCGTATGTTCCATCACGGCATGGTCGATCGACAGCGACGGAGCAGCGGCGAAGCCCTCGGCGCCGAGGCGGAAGAAGGCAAGATCGGTTTCTCCCGTCTGCACCGCCCGGTCGCATGCCGCCAGCATCGACGGGTTGATGCGCTCCAGCTCGTCGAGATAGCTGCGCGCGCCCATCAGGAAAATGCCGCTGTTCCAGTAGAATCCGCCGGTGGCGATGAAGCCCGTGGCGGCGGCGCGGTCAGGCTTTTCGACGAAGCGGCCGACGGCCTGCACCCCGTCGGTGCCGTCGAGCAATTCGCCGGCCTGGATATAGCCGTAGCCGGTGTCGGGCCGGCTCGGCCTGATCCCGAAGGTCACGAGGCGTCCCATTTGCGCGGCGGCCAGGCCGCGCATCACCGCACGATGGAACTCGGCCGTATCGGCGATCACGTGATCGGAGGGCTGCACGAGCATCAAGGCATCGGGATCCCGCGCCAGAAGCCACATCGCTGCGGCGGCGATCGCCGGGCCGGTATTGCGCGCCAACGGCTCGAGCAGGATCGCCTGCGGCTCGATCCCCACCTTGCGCAGCTGCTCGTCGACCAGGAAGCGATGCTCCTCGTTGCAGATCAGCAGCGGCGCGGCGAAGCCGACATCGTCGAGACTGCGTGCGGCGGTGTCCTGCAAAAGAGTGCGCTTGGAAGCGAGTGCCAACAGTTGCTTGGGGTAGGCCGTGCGCGACAGCGGCCAAAGTCGCGTGCCCGATCCGCCCGACAGGATGACCGGATGAATCTGGGCGGAGCCCTGTAGCTGGAACTTGGAGAGATCGTTGGCGAGAGTGTCCATGCCCTCGAAGCTAGGGACCCGTCTTTGCAGCGGCCAGTGATCAAATTGTGCTTGCTGTTCGGTCAGTCGCCGTTGCGTGGCAAGACGATGGCAATCGAAAGGCCGCCACCGATCCGGTTCGTCGCGGTCACCCGTCCGCCCAGCAGCTCGATATTGCGACGCACGATCCAGAGGCCCAATCCTGAATGGCCGGCTGGCGTGCTGCTCGCGACCGACTGGATTTCGGGTTGATGCTGACGGGAAGAGAAATAGCGCTCGAAGACACGGTCGATCTTGTCGGCATCGATGCCGGGGCCTTCGTCGTCGATCTGGAGTTCGACGGTGTGCAGATTGCGCGTCAGGGTCAGCACGATGGAGCTGCCGCGCGGAGAGAAGCCGATGGCATTCTCCAGAATGTTCTGAAGCGCAATCTCGAGCACACCACAGCTGGCACGGACCATTACGGCATCGTCGAGACGCCTGATCAGGCGGATGTCGCGGTTTGCCATGATCTCGCGGAAGTTGAGCGTGGCCTCGCCGACGACCTCCGTGAGGTTGATCCGGACTTCGAGGCGCCTCGACCAGGTCGGCGGCGCTGCTGTCGAGATGCTGCGCGGCGTTGACCAGCGCCAGCAGGCGGGCGAGCGAGGAATTGATGATGTCCAATGCGCGCCGCGATCGCCGATCTTCCTCCGGCACGGCGCGACGTACCGGCGAGAGCGAGGACATGATGGCGGCGAGGGGTGACTTGAACGAGTGGGCGTTGTCCTCCGCCGACTGCCGGATCTGCTGTGACAGCCGCTTGAGGTCGAGCACGAGCTTGTCGAAGCCGCGCGCCACGCTCGACAGCTCGGGCACGACATTGCGCTGCGAGAAGGCGTAGTCGCCGATGCGGCCTTCCGCGATCTCGCCGGCCACCTCGCGGAAGCGACGCAGGCTGATCCAGATGCTGATCGCCGCCAGCACGGCCAGCGTCGCCAGAATGAGGTAAATTAGGGCGGCCACGCGCACGGCGCGCGTTTCCCAATAAGGTCGGCCGATCGACGTATTGAGGAATTCGGACGTCGTGTGAGTGGAGGTGAGAACCCAGCATCCGCGCTCGTTCTTGATCGGGATGATCGACGTGAGGAGTTCGACGCTGCCGTCGCGCTGTTTGTAGCGCAGTTCGTCGGAGGCATCCCACATGCACGCCTCCGACAGCTTCTTGAGGATGCCGCGGCGCGACAGCTCGTCCAGCTCGGGAGCCACGTCATCGGCGCGGATCGACGGCGCCGACGCGATGAAATAGAAGCCGTTCGCATCGGGAGGCTGCAGCATCAGGCGCAGCACCGTGCCGTCGCTGGCAAACTTTTCCAGCTGGGCGTTGAGGCCCGTGTTGCCCGAAAGACGTGCCTCGTGAAGAACCGGCGCCAGTGCGTGCGAAATCAGCTTGCTGCGGTCCTGGATGGCGCGCGTCACCAGGTCGCGCATCTGCCGATCAGCATCCTCGAATTGGCCATACAGCACGACGGGCAGGGCGACGAAAATGCCGATCAGTCCGACGAGCTTGACGGTAAGCGACGCGCCGATACGACGCGTCGCCCACTGCCAGCTATGCTGTCGTTCCCCCCACGGACGATCCCCATCTGTATCCGAACGAGGGATAATTCTCGATTTCGGCGAAGTCGGGATCGATGATCCGGAACTTGTTTCGAATCCGCTTGATCGAGGAGCGGACATTGGTTCGGTAGCCATTTTCGCCGCTCCCCGCCATGAACCCGACATGATGCATGCAGTCATAGACTGCACGATACGTCACGTGGTTGCCGATGTTCGAGGCCAGCAGACGCACGATATTGAATTCGGTCAACGTGAGATTGATGTCGGTGTCGTCCCAGAACGCGCGTCCGATGCGGGGCTTGAGACGCAACCTGCCGCAATGCAGCGTTTCGTCGATTTCGAGTTCTGCCGGCCTCTTCGACGGCTCGACCAGCAGGCGCAGCCGCTTGGCAAGGATGGGAACGCCACGCGACTTGTCGACGAAATCCAGGGCGCCGCGGTCGAGCGCCAGGTTCTCGTAGACCGGCGAGGATTTGCCGGTGAGAAAGATGACCGGCAGGAGAATGCCCTGACGGCGCAAGCGCGGCAGGAGATCGATGCCCGGAAGGTTGGGCAGGTTCCAGTCGAGGACGATGACATCGGCGTCGATGCCGTCCATCACCGAAGCCAGCATGGTGGCGCCGTCGGCGAAGCCTTCGACCGAGAAGCCGAGGTCGATCAGTTCGCCGGAGGCGGCTTCGCGATAGTCGTCGTCGTCGTCGACGAAGATCAGCCGGATCGGCTCGCCCGAATCGTCATCCACCATTGGCCTGGGCACGGGACTTGAGCTGGCCCATGCAGAGACGTTTTCCTTCATCGGTGCTGTCATTGCTCTTCACCTCGTACGAAAGGGTGCCGAATTGGCGTGTCTGGACGTCGGGATAGAGCTGGACGTCCACCGTGCATTGACCGTCTCGGTAGTGCCAGGTCTTGCCTGGCGCACGATCCTCCTCGCTTGTCGGCGGTCCGAGCAGGGAGCGAACCTGCGCCTCGCTCTTGCCGACGAGGTTTACGGGTGTCGCGGTCGCGACGTCCCTCGATGGTTCTTGATTGGCCGTTTCCTGTTTCGGCGGATCCAGAGGTTTTACACTCGTTCTCGGATCGGTTTTTTTTGCCGGTGCCGAAGTCGCAGCCGGCGTCGATTGAGTTGCAGCCGCGATCGCCCCGGTGGCTCTGGCGAAATCGCTGCGGGCATGTTGAGCGACGTCGCAGCCGGGCAGCAGCAGCAGCAGAGCTGCCCCCAAACAATACTTCAATAGCTGCCTGCTCTTCATCGGTGTCCGGATTTCATTGAACTCACCTCGACAAACGACCACCTGAGAACGCGGTTGCAACGAAGCTCTCCTTCTTGTCGATCTGCCGCAGTGGCACCTCGCAGATCATGCTCCATCGAGCCGGTGAAATCTTGTCGCTATGTTGCACTGCGGCAAGTCACGTCTCTGCGAATTTTACCGGGATCACAAGATTGCCACAGGTCCTTTTTCGCTGGGCCGCATAGGCGCATCTTAAGTGAAGAGACAACTGGAGCAGCGCGAGAAGTAGAACGCATAAGTTGTAGACGTCGGAGTTTGTTGCTGCCATCAAGTTGCGCAACGGCTGAAGCTTGAATTCCGTCAACTAGCAAGTGTTGGTAGTGGGGAGAGCGTGCGTAGAAGATTAATCGCGAGCCTGATGCTGGCGACCGCAATGGTGGCCGGTCAGGCCGACGCCCAGACCTTTCCGACCAAGCAGATCACGCTGGTGGTGCCGTTCACCGCCGGCGGCCCGACCGATACGCTGGCACGCATCCTGGCCGAGCGGATGGGACGCAGCCTCGGCCAGACGGTGATCGTCGACAACACGACAGGAGCTGCCGGCACAATCGGTGTTGCTCGTGTCGTGCGCGCAGCACCCGACGGCTACACCATCGGCATCGGTCACTGGAGCACACACGTCGTCAATCCTGCCATCTATCCGCTCAAGTTCGACATTCTCGACGACCTCGAACCGCTGGCCTACATCGCCACCAATCCTCAATTGCTGGTCGCCCGCAAGGATATCCCGGCCACCGATCTGAAGGGCTTGATCGAGTGGACCAAGGCCAATTCGGACAAGGTCACTGCCGCAACGTCGGGTGTCGGCGCGGCTTCCCATATCGGCGGTCTCTACTTCGAGCAGAAGACCGGCGCCAAGCTGCGCTTCATTCCCTATCGGGGAGGTGGGCCCGCGCTGCAGGATGTCATCGCCGGCCAGATCGACATCATGTTCGACCAGGCCGCCAATTCGATCCCCCAGATCGAGGCAGGCAAGATCAAGGCCTTCGCGGTGACCGCCAGGGAGCGCCTGAAGGCGATGCCCGATATACCGACCGTCGACGAGGCCGGCCTGCCCGGCCTCTATATCGCGGTCTGGCATGGGTTGTGGGCGCCGAAGGGCACGCCGAAGAATGTGACGGCCAAACTCTCTGCGGCGATATTTGAATTGCTGGCCGATCCCCAGGTCCGCGAGCGGTTCGCTGCACTCGGCCAGGACATCCCCGAGCCGGCGCAACAGACGGCAGCGGCGTTACGCGCCCTTCACGAGTCGGAAATCAAGCTGTGGTGGCCGCTGATCAAGGCTGCCGGGATCAAGATCGAATAGCAGCTCATACTATTGCCCGCGGAAGTTGGGCTTGCGCCGTTCTCTCCAGGCTTCGTGCGCCTCGGCCTTGTCCTCGCTCATCTCGAGCACCATGAAGCGGTAGGCGTCGACCAGCGAGGCGTCGGCGATGTTGGGGATGTCCTGGCCGCGGTTCATCGATTCCTTGACCATGCGCACGGCGAGCGGCGGCAGGCCGGCGATGTGGTCGGCGATCTCCTGCGCCTGCTTCATCAGCCGATCGTGCGGCACCAGCCACTGGGCAAGCCCGATGCGATGGGCCTCCTCGGCCTTGACCGGGAATCCCATGGCCATCCTCATCGCCGTTCCCTTGCCGACGATCCGCGCGAGCCGTGTCGCGCCGCCGTAGTTCGGCAGGATGCCGAGCGCGATCTGCGGCAACCGCCATTCGGCCAGCTCCGAGGCCACGATCAGGTCGCAGCAAAAGGTGATGATGCAGCCAATGCCGATCGCATAGCCGTTCACGGCGGCGATCACCGGTTTGGGAAAGTCGCTCAAGAGATTGGAGGGAAAATTGCGCGCCCGGCCCACGCGCTTGATGAACGAAGCCGCCGAGCGCGTGTTGTGGGTGTTGGGATCGCGGAGATTGGCGCCGGCCGAGAAGGCGCCGCCTGTCTCGTCGCCGGTCAGGATGAGCGAGCGTATATCGTCGTCATCGGCCGCCTCGTCGAGACGATGGAGCAGCCCGTCGGCGTAATCCTGCCCCCAGCAGTTGCGCGCTTCGGGACGGCTCAGCGTCAGGATGCCGGTATGGCCCTGCTTTCTGTAGAGAAGCGGCATGACATCCTCCTCCTCGCCTAGGCGGGTTCGACCTTCGCAGGCTGCTGCCCCAGGATTCCAAGTCCTTCCAGCCGCGCGATCTCCCGGGCGGAGTAGCCCGCCTCGCGCAGCACCTGCTGCGAATGCTGGCCAACGTCCGGCGCGCGGACGGGGGCGATCTTGGTCGCATCGTCGAGGTGGAAGGGGCTCGACACGGTGAGGCCCTTGCCGTCGGCAAAGGGCACCAGGGCGCCGATCTCGCGGGCCTGTGCGTCGTCGGCCGCTTCGTTTACCGAGAAGACGGCGCCGAAGGTGACGCCCGCGGCTTCGAGGAGGGGTCGCCAGTCCGCGAGGTCGCGCTGTGCGAACACCCCATCGAGGATCGCGGTCAAGGCCTCGTGGTTCGCACGCCGCGCGTCCTTCGTGGCAAAGCGCGGATCCTGCGCGAGGGGCTCGGCACCGATCGCCTTCAGGAAGCCCGGCAGCTGCCGGGCCTCGTTGTGCAATGCCATCAGGAACCAGCGGCCGTCGCGGCAGCGGTAATGGTTGGCGAGCGCGCTCGGCGTCTCGACCCGCGGCGGCCGGTGCGCGACATGCTCGCCGGACAACCGGTTCTGCACGTAGCAGCCGTTGGCCCACAGGCCGTTCTGCAGCAGCGAGGTCTGCGCCACGCCGCCTCGCCCGGTTCGCTCACGCCGGTAGAGGGCGGTCACGATCGCGGCATACAGTCCCGTCGCGGTGGGATGGTCACCCATGCCAGGCATCGAGCGTGCCGGTTCGGTCTCTGTCGTGGCGCGAACCATGTCCATCAGGCCGGTGCGCGCCCAGTAGGCTGTCGCATCGAAGCCGGTGCGGGCAGCTTCTTCGCCCGTCTCGCCATAAGCGGTGATCGAGCCATAGACGAGGCGCGGGTTGATCGCGAGGAGGTGGGCGGCGGCGATCTTCAGGCGCTCGCGCACCGGCAGGGGAAAGTTGGTGATGAAGACGTCGGTCGAGCCGATCAGGCGATAGAGAACGGCGAGGCCGTCCGGGTGCTTGAGATCGATCGCCAGGCTCCGCTTGTTGCGTGCCGTAAGCTGCCACCAGTAGTCGGTTGTCTTGCCGGGGACCGGAATCGAGGCCCGCCATGGATCGCCGGCGCCCGGTGGTTCGATCTTGATCACCTCGGCGCCGAAGTCGGAGAGGATCGTCGCCGCCGCCGGGCCTGCAATCCAGCTGGCACAGTCGATCACCTTCAGGCCCTGGAATATACCGTCGGTCATCGTGTGCGTCCTGCGGTCAGTGGCTCGGCTTGGTTGAGAACGGCGTCAGTTGCAGCTCATGGGTCCAGCAGGATCGATCCTGGGTGTGAAGATAGAAGAATGCCTCGGCGATCTTGACCGGGTTGATGATGATGTCCGGATTGTTGTGTGCTCTCGGCAACGACCGCGTGCCCGGCGAATCGATCAGGCCGTCGATCACGACATTGGCGACGTGGATGCCATGCTCCGAATATTCCTCGGTCAGCACCTGGGCCACCGTGCGCATCATCACGCGGGGATAGTAGAGCAATTCACCGGTGTTCCGCTTGGTGCCGCGCAGCGACTTGGCGTTGTTCGAGAAGAAGAACGAGCCCGAGCCACGCTGGCGCATGGCGGGCAGCACTTCCCTGGCCACCAGGAAGGGCCCGCGGCTCGCGATCGCGTGGGCAGTGTCGAACATCTCGACCGGAATATGCTCGAGCAGCTCCTTGCCGGGCGGCAGGTCGCGTCCCTCGAGGTAGCCAGCATTGTAGATCAGGACCTCCGGCTCGCCGGCTTCGGCGCGAATGGTGCCGAAGGCCGTGGCGATCGATTTGTCCGACGCGAGGTCCAGCTCGACGGTCATGCACCTACCGCCCTGCTGCCCGATCGCCGCCGCCAGTGCCGCGGCGTTCGAGGCGGTGCGCGTCGTCAGCACCGTGAAGAAGCCCTCGCGTGCGAACTTCTGCGCCAGCGCACCGCCGACGCCCCACCGTACGCCGACCGGCAACGAACTGTCGTCGATCGCCTTGCCGTGTGCGAGCTTGGTGTTTCGTCCATCGGCCTGCCACTTCGAGGTCGCGCCGATGATGACAGCGACGGGCCGATGCTTGGTGTTCTTGATGGCCGATTGGGTCACGCGACTTGTCCTTTCTCGCCTAGTTCAGTCGAGGCTGATGGAACTTGTAGGGCGGATAATCCCTGGCGATATCCGACACGACCTCGATCAGTGCCGGCGCGTCGCTGGCCAGCGCTTCGCGCAACGCACCACGCAAGCCATCGGCGGTCTCGACCCGCCAGGCCCCGACGCCGAACGAACGGGCGTAGGCCTGGAAATCCGGATTGGTCAGGACCGAGCCGGAATGGCGGCCTTCGTAGAGCCTCTGCTGGTCGCGCAGCACGTTGCCATAGGACGCGTTGTTCACCACCACCGTCACCAGGTTGATGCCGTACTGCTGGCAGTGGCGAGATCGGAGCCGCCGAACAGGAAGCCGCCATCGCCGGCGACGGAGACCACCGGCCGGTCGGGGTTGGCGACCTTGACGCCCAGTGCGGTCGGGAAGCCGTAGCCCAGGGTGCCGGAAAAGCCCGAGGAAATCAGGCGGCGCGGCTGATGAACGGGATAGCCGTACCAGATGATGTAGCCGAGCTGGGTCACCTCATCGACCAGGATGCCGTCATCGGGCAACGTATCGCGGATGACCTTCATGAAGGAGTAGAGCGGCTCGGCCTTCTCGATCGACGCTTGCTGTCGCTGCCTTCGCGGCGGCGATCGCCGTCGCGGCGCGCGGGATCGTCTTTTCTCTTCACGGCGGCGGCGAGTGCGCGCGCGCCCTGGGCGGCATCGGCCACGATCGCCACGTCGACCGCCTGCCGTCGATGCTCGGCCGGATCGATGTCGATGCGCGCGGTCTTGAGGCCGGCCGGCGCCGGGACCCAGCGGGCGATCGGCACGTCGAGCCGCGTGCCGATGCCGATCAGCAGATCGGTGTTCTTGTCCCAGAGCTCGAAGCCGCCGATCGTGTTGAGCGACAGCGGATGCCGTCGAATCGACCACGCCCTTGCCCATGCGGAACGACACGACCGGCGCGCCGATCTTCTCGGCCAGCGCCAGGATCTCGGGGCCGGCGTCGACCGCACCGCCGCCGACCCAGATCATCGGCGCCTTGGCAGCATCGACCAGCCTGGCAAGTGCTGCGATCTTGTCGGGATCGGGCAGGGGATTGGCGCGCTTGCCGAGGGGATCCACGGGCGTTACGTCGGCGATCGCAGAGAACATGTCCCACGGCATCTCGACCGCGACCGGACCGGGACGGCCGGAGGTCATCGCCTGGAAGGCGCGCGCCATGACCTGCGGCGCCTCGGTCGGATGCTCGATGCGCTCGGCGAATTTCAGCAGCGTCTTCAGGGTGGCGAGCTGATCGGGCATCTCGTGAAGCTGGCCGCGCCCGCGGCCGATCATGGCGCTCGGAACCTGGCCGGTGATGCACATGATGGGGGCGTTGACGCCCCACGCCGTGGTCAGAGCGCCCATGGTGTTCATCACCCCGGGACCCGGCACTACCGTGAAGGCCGACGGCCTGCCCGTCGACTGGGCATAGCCCAGCGCCATGTAGGCGGTCGTCTGCTCGTGCCGGGCGTTGATCACCTTCAGACGGTTGGCGTTGCGGGCAAAGGCGTCGAACAGGCCGTACATCTGCACGCCCGGCAGTCCAAAGATGGTATCGATGCCGTGGCGCAGGAGAGAATCCACGATGGCGTCGCCGCCGGTCATGCGCGTCATGAGGTTTGGGTTTCCTCTCCTGATCTATCCTGGGCTTATCTTGCCACGTTCCGGCTGCTGCTCTACACGCGAATTAACCGGCTCCGCGGCCACCTCGCTACGCGAACGGAGTGCGTGAGGTAGTCGACGAAGGGCGGCGGGCTCGATTGGCAACCTGGTGACGTCTATGCCGGCGAAGAAGGACAAGCTGTTCCTCGACTACACGCAGGACCAGCTCGATCAAGCTTACGACCAGCTCTATTGGGCGCCGCAACGCGATGCCATACAGGCCGAGATTCGCAAGTCCTGCGAGGCGGTGCGTCGGGCAATGCCGCCGCGCACCGAGCGCTATGGCAAGAGCGACATGCAGCTTCTCGATATCTTTGCGCCCGCGGGGGCCGTCAACGCGCCGGTGCTTGTCTTCCTGCACGGCGGTGCCTGGTTGCGCGGCTCCCGACTCGATGTTGCCTACCCGGCGCCAACGGTGGTCGGGCGGGGCGCGGCTTTCGTGGCTGTCGACTTCAACAATGTGAGCGAAGTTTCTCTGCCGACGATGATCGAGCAGTGCTGCGACGCCATCGACTGGACCGCTCGGCACGCTGCGAGTTTCGGTGGTGATCCCGACCGGATCTATCTGGCGGGGCACTCCTCGGGCGCGCATCTGGCCGGCTGCGTGTTGCTCACCGACTGGGCGGCGCGCGGCCTGCCGGAGGACGTCATCAAAGGCGCCTTATTGATCAGCGGCATGTACGATCTTCACGCGCCACTGCTCTCTGCGCGCAGCAAATACGTCAAGATCACGCCTGAGGAAGCCGCGGCCGCAAGTGCCATGCGCCAGCTCGGCCGCATCCGTTGCCCGGTGGCCGTCGCCTGGTCGGTTGGCGACAGCCCGGAATTCCGCCGCCAGTCACAGGTCCTTGCCGCGGCCCTGCAGGGCATGGGCCGGCTCGTGAGCCAGACGGAAGTCTTCTCGGCCAATCATTTCGAAGAGCCGCGCCAGCTCGAGAGGCCCGACAGCGAGCTCAGCCGCGCCCTGTTTTCGTTGATGAAGGTCTAACGAGGCAAGCGCTTCATTTTTCGCTCCTTCAGCGCTCAAAATGGCCGACGCTGGCTCTGCTCGGCCAGTACATCGCCGCCAACTTCAACCTTGCCGCCGATGGGCACGGCGGCACCCTGGTCACCGATCCGCCGGTCGATCCGCGCGTCGCCCTGGCTCCGCTGACGCCGCCGGGCACTGAGCAACGGACGCAAAAGGGCAGGTTTCATTGCACTATCTTCAGTAACGACCGTAATCGTCGATTCCGGCGAGCGCGCCTAGATTGGCGCGATGGTCCGCCTCTCGCGGACCCCGACGGCCGGGCCTCGCGCCTCCCTCGCGAAGCCCTCCGTGCGTTTTTTTTCGTTTTTTTAACGAGAGGGGCAAACGCTCTCCAGGAGGTATCGCCATGGGCAAAATTCGAGAAGGGCAAGCACCCTGGTTGCCTGCCGCCGCCTCAGTACACCAATTCGAGGATCGGCACGATTTCCTGGGCGCCTTCGATCGGCCGCGGGTTGCTGAAGGTCCAGTCGTCGAGCATGCAGTTGGTGGCGATGCGCTGCAGATCGTCGCGCTTGACGCCGACGTCGCGCAACCTCCGCGGCAGCCCAAGCCCGGCGATGAAGCGGTCGAGCACTTCGGCTGCCGGCTGGCCGGCCGAGCCGAGCGCGGCGCTGATCTCTGTTTGGCGATCGGCATTGACCGCCGAATTGAATGCCAGCACGGCCGGAAGCATGACGCAGGAGGTGTAGCCGTGCGGCACGCCGGCGCTGCCGCCGAGCACATGGCCGATGGCGTGGCTCGCGCCCATGCGCGTGCCGCCGACGATGCCGGTCATCGAGATCCAGGCGCCGATCTGGCAGTCGAGCCGCGCCGCTGCATCGGCCGGGTTGTGCTTCACCGCTGCCAGCCCGCGACCGAGCAGGCGCAGCGCCTGCAGCGAGGTGCTGTCGGTGTACGCGTTGCCATCGATCGAGCAGTAGGTCTCGACTGCGTGATCGACCGCGCGGATGCCGGTCGAGAGCCACAGCCATTGCGGCGTGTGAACGGTGATGGCGGGATCGAAGATCACTACCAGGGGGATGATGCCGGGATGGATATAGGCCTGCTTCAGCCGCAGTCGCGATTCGGTGACGCCGGCACGGGCGTTGAATTCGCCGCCGCTGAGCGTCGTCGGCACGCAAATCTGGCGCACACGCGGTGCGCGGTACTGCGGAAAGTGCCGCTTGCCGGTCATCTCGTCGACGACGGTGCGGAAGGGCTCCAGTCCGTCGGGCTCGCGAATGTCGTGTTCAAGGCAGATCGTAACCGCCTTGCCGCCATCGGTCGCCGACCCGCCGCCGACGCTGACCAGCAGGTCGCAGCCGGCGTCGCGCGCCTTGTTGGCGCAGGCGACCACCGCCTCGCGCGGGCTATGGGCCGGCATCTCGTCATGCAGGCCGGCGTAGCGCGGGCCCAGCGCCTCGGCGACCTGGCGGACCGCAGCGGTCTCGCGGTTGAGCGTGCGCCCGGCCAGGATGAACACCCGCTTCGCGCCAAGCCGCTCGGCCGTCTCGGCCACCGCCTCAGCGGCCGGGCGGCCAAACACCACGCGTTCCATCCCGGTGAAGACGATCTCGCCCGGGCGCACGGGATCATGCATCGCTTTACTCCTGCGGATAGCGCCACGGCTTGGCGGGCTGAGGGGCGCCCTCGTCGATCGTCCAGTGCGGGATCGCGAGACCCGCGGTCACGTCGGCGAAGACCATGCGAACCCGCGTGCCGATGCCGACGCGGCGGACCATGGCGGCTGGCGCCAGGGTGCCATCGGGAGCCGCAAGGTTGCCGACGACCCGCAACAATTCGACCTCGGTTGGCTTGCCCTTCTGCGTATCGAGGTCGACCAGCAGCACGAGATAGGGCGTGTGGGCCTTGAAGGCCGGCTGGATGGCGTGGTGGACCTCGGTATAGGAGTGCACGGCGCCCTTGCCCTCGACCCTGGTCCATTCCGACTTCGGGTGGGCGCACCACGGACAGCCCGTGGTCGGCGGATAGCGCAGAAGGCCGCAGGCGCTGCACTTCTGCAGATGGAAATCGTGCGCCGCGCAGTGACCGAAGAACGCCAGGTTCTCGACGTCGAGGTCGTTGATGTCGAGCGGCATGCCGAGATAGGTGGCCTGGATATTCATGGTCCCGCTCTCCTACTCGTTGCGCATGACCATGGCCGACCCGGTGCCCGGGTTGGCCCAGCCCATGTTGGCCGAGACTTCGCACTTCCTGACCTGGCGGCAGCCGCCTTCGCGGTAGTCGTAGGTATGCCGGCGTTTTCCGTCGGGGCCGATCGGGCAGGAATCGTCGGCGTCGTGACGCAGCTGGCGCACGTTTTCGATCACCATGTTGAGGCCGTGCGTGTAGCCCTCGCACAGGTGACCGCCGCTGGTGTTGTTGGGCCGCTTGCCGCCCAGGCGGATCGTGCCGTCGCTGACATAGTGGCCGCCGTCGCCTTTCTTGCAGAAGCCGTAGTCCTCGAGCTGCAGCATGGTGGTGAAGGTGAAGGCGTCGTAGGAGCCGGTGATGTCGACATCCTCCGGCCCGACCCCCGCGTTGGGCCACAGGATCTCGCGTGCATAGTGACCGGCGACGGTCGAGATCGGGCCGTACTGGTAGTGCATGTCCATGCGCGGCTTGCTGCAGCGGCCGACGACGCCCCTGATCAGGGTGCGCGGATGCTTGCAGTCGCGCGCCCGTTCCGCGCTCGTCACGACGAGGGCCGTGCCATTGTCCGTCTCGACGCAGCAATCGAGCAGGTGAAGCGGCTTGCAGATGATCCGGCTCTTGAGCACGTCCTCGACGGTGAAACGTTGCTTGTAGAAGGCCTTGGGATTGTTCGAGGCGTGCTCGCTGTGGATGGCCTTGACGGCGGCGACCTGCTCGGGCCGTGTGCCGTAGTCGTACATGTGGCGCATGAAGGTGGGCGCGAACATCTGGCCCGCGCTCTGCCAGCCATAGGCGCGGCTGTGCAGCATGTCGCCCGACACCGGCGCCACGGCGCGCGCGCCGGTTCCGCCGATGCGGACCTGCGAGAAGCCGTTCATGGCGCGGAAGATCACGACGCACCTGCACATGCCGGCTTCCATCAGGCCCATCGCCATGCCGACCAGCGCCTCGGTCGAGGAACCGCCGCCGAACACGTCCATGTAGAAGTTGAGCCGCATGCCGAGGTCGCCGGCGACGAAGGTCGAGAAGGTCGAATCGCCCGACTGGTAGGACAGCATGCCGTCGACGTCGGAGGGCTTGAGGCCGGCGTCCTCTATGGCGTTGCGCACTGCCCGGGTGCCGAGCGCGCGCGTCGTGACGCCCGAGCCGCGCATGTATTCCGTCTCGCCGACGCCCACGATGGCGTATTTGTCGCGCAGGTATTTCGGACTGGTCGTATCGGCTTCGCCCGGCATCGTCATGGCGTCCTCCGCTTCTGGAGCCCGATTATTGACCTAACCTGCTCCGTCCGCGAGGTCGCGACGAATTCACTTCCGCGCCGCGAGCTCCGCCGCCGCCTGCCGCGCGCGGACGACGCCGTTCCGCGCCATGTCGGCGCACAGGCCGGTATAGGCGGTCGGGTCGAGGAACCCGGCAATTGCCCTGGCATCCATGTGTGCGGTGAGGCGGCCATCCGCGGCCAGCAGGTCGGAGAACGACTTGCCCTCGACGAAGGCCGCCTGCGCGGCGTCATAGACGATATCGTGGGCATGCTGCCGGCCGACCGCCGCCCCGAGGTTCAGCATCACCGCTTCCGCCATGATCAGCCCGCCGCCCAGGTCCAGGTTCGCCCGCATCCGTTTCGGATCGACCCGCAATCCCCGCATGATCTCGCCCAGGCGGCCCAGGATATCTCCCGTGGCGATGCAGGCGCGGGACTCGGCACTGTCCATCATCAGGCTGGTGGTGCGATCGGCCTCGTGCTCGGTCGTCATCGCTTCGAGGGCCAGCGGCACCAGACTGCGCACCTCGGCGGCGGCGGCGATGATGTCCTGGCACAGTTTCGGATTGCGCTTCTGCGGCATGGTCGAACTGCCGACGGTGCCGGGCGGTACCGGCTCCTCGACCTCGCCGTACTCGGTCTTCATCAAGGTGTAGATCTCGCGCCCGATCTTGCCGCAGGTGGCGGCGAGCAGTCCCAGAACGCAGATGTTTTCCGCCAGATGATCGCCGATGGCGCGCGACGGCACGCTCATCGAACCGAAGCCCAGCAGCCGCCCGATTGCCTGCTGCACCGGGGGGCCGTCCTTGCCCAGCGATGCAAAGGTGCCGGCGCCGCCGCCCAGCATGGCGATGAACAGGCGCGGCGCGATCTGGTGCAGGCGTTCGACATGGCGCAGCAGCTCGTCGATCCAGACGGCAACCTTGTAGCCGAAGGTGGCGGGCACGGCGTGTTGGCCATGGGTGCGTCCGGCCATCGGCATGTCCGCCGTCCGTTCCGCCAGATCGGCCATGGCCGACAGCACCTCGCCGATCTGCCTCAGGAAGATCGCATGTGCCTGGCGCAACACCAGCAGGTCGCCGGTCTGGGTGATGTTCTGCGTGGTTGCGCCCCAGTGCACCCAGCCGCCGTGCGGTTCGCCCACGATGCGGCCGAGTTCCCAGACCAGGGGGACGATGGTGTGGCCGGTGCGGGCGAATCCTTCGTCGAGGCGCCTCCGGTCCATCAGCTCGAGCCTCGCCTTCGCGGCGATCGCCTCGGCCGCCTCGGCCGGAACGATACCCAGTTCGGCCTGCGCGCGAGCCAGGGCGGCCTCGACATCGAGCCACGCCTGCCAGCGGTTTTCCAGTCGATACAGGGCGCGAATGCCGGCGTCGGCAACGCGGGTCGCGGTCGGCAGGGCGTCGCTGCTGTCGGCCATCAGTCGAGGCCGTAGAAATGCATGGCGCCGCCGGCCATGACGTTGCGTTGCACCTCGGGAGGCAGGCCTTTCAGTCGCTGCTTCAGCATCGCCGGAGCGCCGGGGAAGAAGCCGTCGCGGTGGGGATAGTCGGTCGCCCACAGGATCTTGTGGGGGCCGATATATTCGGCCAGCGCGGCGATCGAGCCCTCGACCGGTTCGAAGGAGATCCAGCAATTGCGCCGGAACAGGTCGCTCGGCCGGGTCTTCAGGCCGGAATCGTTGAAGCCCTTGTCGTCGAAGTGGCGGTCCATGCGATCGAGCCAGGGCGCGATCCAGCCGCCACCCAACTCCAGGAAGCCCACCCTGAGGCTGGGATGCCGTTCGCACACCCCGCCCCAGATCATGCTCATGCAGGCAAGCATCATCTCCATGGTGTGCGAGATGATGTGCTGGGCGCCGCGGCCGTCGAAGCGATCGACGCCGACCGTTGGCATGCCGCTGTTGCCGCCCTCATGGATGCCGATGCAGAAATCGACCTCCTCCGCCGCGTTCCAGAACGGTTCGTAGTCGGCGGAGTGCAGCTTGCGATCGTTGTAGGGATTGGGTCGCAGGAAACCGCCGCGAAAGCCGAGCTCCTTGCGGGCGAAGCGCATCTCCTCGATCGCTGCGTCGATCGACTGCATCGGCAGCATCGCGATGCCGAACAGCCGATCGGGATAGGGTTTGCAGTAATCTGCGAGCCAACGGTTGTAGGCCCGGCACATCGCGGCGGCAAAGCCGGGATCGCTGACGGCACCGGCGAACAGGCCGAGGCTCGGATACAGAAAGGCGGCGTCGATGCCGTCGAGATCCATGTCGGGGATGCGCGAATGCGGATCGAACCCGCCCTTGCGTCCGTCCTTGTAGTCCATCGCGTCGGCGGCGACGGTGCCTTGTCTGGCGCCAACGCCGCCGATACCGCCGAACCCCGCCCGGCTGCCCAGGATCTTGTCCTCCAGCAGCAGGCGCTCCTTGCCATCCTTGTCCTTGACCAGCTTCGGCGCGCGCTCTCGATACTGCGGGTCCATGTAGTCGTTCCAGAGCGTGAACGGTTCAAGGACGTGTCCATCGGCATCGATCACGTTGTACTTGCGGCTCATGAAGGCCTCCATCGCCGGGCGCTTGCGCCAGTCTACGCCAGCTTGAGACAATCATGAATTTAACCATATTTGTAGGGCGCGAAGACCGCCCGGAGGCCCGCAGCCAGTGGCAATCCATTCAAGTGTCCCGGCTATCGGCTGCCTGGCGGATCGTGCGCCTGTTTATGAATGGGCAGCCCCCTAAAGTCGTTGGCAGGGTTGACGGCGACTGGGGGGCGGTAGCAAAACACACACACCGATCCGAGCTGCACCAACCCTGACGAGAGTCCTTGTTTATCGGCCGCGTCGTAACAAATGTTCTGCTTCTTGGGCTCTCAACCGCAGCGGCCCTTGCCGTGACCGAAGCTAGCTTCCAGAGTCATCGACGGATATCGTCTCGACCAACTGAGCTTAGTAGTTGTCCCCCGCAGTCTTAAGGGACAACCGACCGAACTGAGCTTGCCCGATGCCCGCAAGGCGACCTTCGCAAGCGGTTTCGACATCTCCTGGTATACGGCAGATCCGCCGCAGTACGACCGATCTTCGAAGTTTTCTCCGCCCGCCGATTGGGCAGCCGCGGTTAAGAACTACAGGCAGGCGACCGGAAAGCAGGACTACACCGAAGTTGAGTTCAAGTTCCTCTACAACGACAAGTGGCTGGAGGAAGCTTGTGCGAAGCGCGATCCTACCCCGACCCTTCGGCAATTCAGGCGCTATCCCGGGTTCGTCTATTCGTTCGCCAGTCCGGACGGCTCGACCAAACCGGAATACCGAATGGTTCCCCGCGGATGGGACAGCGAAATCACCTACTTCAACAATTTCGGCTTTCGTGGGCCAGATATCGAGCCGCGAAAGCCAGACCGGGTGATTCGTGTGGCGTTCTTGGGGGCGTCGGTCTTGTCAAATGGCTGGCCCTATACCTCTTCGGAATATGCCGTCAACTTCCTGCGGCTGTGGGCCCAGGCCCAGCATCTTGATGTCGATTTCGACCTGATTAATGCCTCCCGTGGCGGTATCAATTCTACAACCAGCGCCCAGATCATGCGCTATGAAGTAGCTCCTCTGCGGCCGGACATCGTGGTCTACTATCAGGGCGCCAGAACCATTACTGGCGTTGAGGTCAAAGCGATTGTAAGGGACGTCGATGGCAAGCCATTTACCGCTCGCGATACGGCCGAGCGCCACCTGTCAACCGTTCCCGAAAATCTGCCGCTGGACGAATATTCGGCTTTGGCACGACGCATCTACGAGTTGATTAACCGGCGCACTGCAGGGATTGCCGAACCAACAAAGCCGCCACATAAGCTGTCCTTTGATCTAAGGCAGACCGACCCCGATCTCGACGCCAAAGATCTTCCATTCAGTCTGACTCGGCAAATTGTCGATGTTGTCGACATCGAGGGCATCACAAAGAGCATTGGGGCTCAATTCGCTGTCGCGTCGGCCATAGCGCTGGTGCGCGACGGGTTGAGGCTCGATCCCGACCGCGATCGCTTAATCCTGTCGGCACTTAACGCCGATCTCGCGCCGCTGACCTACGCAGAAATACGAGACGCTATTGACTTGGAGAATGCCGTCTATCGCAAGTTGGCCAAGAGGGAAAATTTTCCTTTTCTCGATCTCGATAGCCATTTTCCGAGCGATCCGAGCTACTTCTGGGACATTGTGCATCAATACGGCAACGCATTCAGGTTGCAGGGATGGATCATGGCGCAGTCGCTCGCTCCTTACATATTGAAGGCAGTCTCGGAGGGAGCGCTGCCGCGGCCGGGACAGGCTCCAGACCTGAAATCCATCGAGTGGGCGTCTGCTCCAATCAAGAGGTTCAACCTCGGCTGCCTTCCGGAGTAGCCACCGGCGGGGTGATGATGTTTTGCGGTGACCAATTGAATCCGCAGCGTCCCTACCTAACCGCCCGTTGCCGGAATTAGAGGCGACGAGTGGTTGGTAGTGGGGCCAGTCGGATACGGACTGGTCTCTGGGCAAATTCCCTGTAAACAGCGAATTATTCATCAATTTTGCCCCCATTTACGCCGTCCGCATGGATAACGGCCGGGCAAATCGCGCTTTTGTGCGCGCCTTGGCGGCCACGAGCCGAAACCAAAACAGGGAATTCTGCTGCGGTATCAGCGAATTGAAATGACCCAAACAGGGAATTCGAGACTACGCTTCACCCCCTCAAAGAACTCACCCGCTTGCTGAGGGCGTAGCGCTCCACATGAAACGACCAACCACCACTAAGGCCGGTAAGGGTAGCGATTGGATCCGAGTGCCTTGTGAAACCGTCGCGGCAATTTTTGAGGAGCACTATCCGAGAGGGCCGTGGCCGACCGCCACCGAATGCTACCGCTTGGCCAATACCATCGACATTGTGCGGAATAAGGATCTGCCGCCCGTCAAGAACGCGAACCCTGGCTATCGTGATCGCCCAAAGGCCTTCGACGCGATTTTCAAGCTCGTCGAGAAGCAAATAGAGAACCACAAGGCATACGGCGAGCCGCAGTGGCCGCCGCTATTACAGCTGAAAGAGCTGCAGTCTCGTCTAGTGGGCGCAAAGAGCTTACTGATTGGCGCCCCCAATCCCTTGTTGGGGGAACGACGAGGGGCGGAGTGGCATTTGCCGGCGCGCATTCTCGCTAGATGGGTCGAGGAGACGCTAAGGACTGCTGACCGGAAGAAAAAGTACCTAAACAAGCGGATCTCAAGGGACAAGGGCGGGCGCTTTGTTCTGGTCGTCGGCGACGTCTTGGAGCTCGCGGGCTTCAAAAAACCTGGCGAAGCCGCGATCGCCGCCGTTTTGCAAAAATCCCCCATGTAACTGCCCGCAGTTCTGGTGGGCGATCGGCCACAGGCAGTTTGCTACTCACGAGCACTAAACCCGTGAGGTCCAATTGCCAAAAAAGCCCAAGAAGGTTGGAGCTGAACGATCTGAGCGAATGGATGGCCCCATTCCCCAGGGTCGGCCGGAGGTCGTTCCGGTAAGTCAGCTCCGCCCAAATCCGCAAAATCCCAGGGTACACAATCGCCATCAGGTCCGCGTCTTGGCGCGGTGCATGCGCCGCATTGGCTATAACGCGCCAATTCTCATCGACAAATCTGGGATGATCGTTTCCGGGCACCTGCGCTTCCAAGCACTGCAGATGCTCGGTTTCGAGGAGATATGGGTCGTTCGGCTCGGCCATCTTTCCGAGGTGCAGGTCAAAGCGTCGATGATTGCCGACAATAAAATCGCCGAGATGTCCGAGTTTGACGAACGCAAGCTTGCCCTGCTCTTGAAGGAACTCGAGCACATCAATATCGAGGTCGTCGCAGAATCGACTGGCATGGAGATTCCCAAGATCGAATTGCTTGTTCAGTCCTTGGCCTCTCCGGAAGTAGGGGACTCGGACGACGACGTCGAGGTCGCGACAGGAACGCCCGTGTCCCAGGTGGGGGACAATTGGCGGATGGGTCCCCACTGGATCAATTGTGGAAGTGCACTCGAGTTCCACTGCTTACGACAGCGTCCTGGGCCATGAGAGAGCTGCGGCCGTATTCACCGACCATCCGTACAATGTTCCGGTGAATGGGCACGTCAGCGGCAACGGCCGCCGCAAGCACGCCGAGTTTCCTATGGCGTCGGGGGAAATGAACGAAAAAGAGTACCGCAACTTTCTCCTCATGACGATTCGGCATATCGTCGCCTATTCAATCGAGGGGGCGACACTCTTCGCCTGCATTGACTGGCGACATGTCGAAGAGATGATCGGCGCAATCCGCGCGAACGGTTGCGAGATCGTAAATATCTGCGTTTGGGTTAAGCCGAACGCCGGTATGGGCAGTCTGTATCGGTCGCGTCACGAGCTGGTGATTGTGTTTAGTCGCAAAGGTGCGCAGCGACGCAATAACGTGCAGCTTGGCAAATTCGGCCGTACGCGCACCAACGTCTGGAACTATGACGGCATGAACAGCTTTGCCCGCCGTGGCCAGGTGCGAGGTCTGGCTTTGCACCCCACCGTCAAGCCGCTGGCCATGGTGTCGGACGCGATCCTTGACGTCACGTTACGGAACGACATCGTCCTGGACCCCTTCTGTGGAAGCGGAACCACCATTATCGCCGCAGAGCGCACCGGCCGCCGCGGCTACGGAATCGAGCTCAACCCGCTGTACGTCGACACGACGATCATGCGCTGGCAGCGCATGACCAACCAGGTCGCAATCCATGCGGCCAGCGGCAAGACTTTCGACGAGATGCGCCGGGTGCGGGAGGGGGCTGATGTCAGCTGCTGATACCGCAAGACCTCCGAAAGACGGCAAGCGGGTTCGCAAACGACGTCCACCGCGGAGTCGTGGGGTTACAGAGTCGACGCTCGCCCTCCTTGACCAACTCCTCTTGCGTCCGCGCTCGATGAGCCTGAACGGGGAGAAAATGCAGCTCGCGACAATCAAAGTGATTCTGTTGCAGCTACTGCAAAGTGAAATGGCGGGCAGCCGACGGGCACGCAGCGTCCTCCTCAAATATCGCGAGTTTGCCGGGCGCGCCGACGCGCAAAAATTTGAGATTCGCTTTGCCGAGAGTGAAACCGCGCGAGCGACCGCGGACCTTGAATCGGGGGGTGAAGATGGCTGACTACACAGTTGGATATGGCAAGCCTCCTATAAATCGACGTTTCAAACCCGGCAAGTTGGGGAATCCCAAAGGTCGTCCTCGGCGGCCGTCGGCGCCGCTGGCCAACTGCATCCGCGAGGTCATGGAGGGCCCGGCCGAGTACCGTGAAGGCGGTCGGAAGAAGGTTTCGACCTGGAATGAGGTCAGTCTCCGAATGCTCGTGGAGCGCGCCGCCAAGGGCGATCTCGGTGCAGCCGAGGACATCTTGCGGGTTCGCCATCGCGCCGAGCGCCGGGGTGTCGGCGCGAAGGTCATCAACGTCGAAAATTGGCTACCAGACCATCCCGGGCAAACACCTGAAGAGAAGACCAAAGCCGTTCAGGATGGTCGCCATGCGGAGCCAGACCACCCTTCCCAGCGCGTAGAGGAGTGACGGCACCGTGCCAGATCAGTTCGCCCCGAGTACTGAAACGATCCGCCTGCTGCCGCTTCACAGCGGCCAGATAAAGGCTCACCTGGAATTGCTGCCTCATCGTCGGAAGGCCCTCCGCTGTGGCAGGCGGTTCGGCAAAACGGACTTCGCGAAGACTTGGATTGCCGAGGGGTTGGTGAAGGGCGAGGAATGTGCCTGGTTAGCGCCAAACCATATGACCTGGTCGGAGGTCTATTCAGACCTGGCGCGGACTCTCAGCATCATCCTGGAGGCGGCCTCAAAATCGGGCGCAGTTATGCGCTTCAAGACGGGCGGGCGCCTGGACTTTTGGTCTCTTGAGAATCGGATTGCCGGCCGCAGTCGCCGCTATCATCGTGTCGTCATTGACGAAGCCGCTTTCGCAAAGGACGGCGACACCGCCACCGACGGCTCGATGATGGATCTCTGGGAGACCGCCATAAAGCCGACCCTATATGACTACGCCGGCGAGGTGCTCGTCTGCTCGAACTCCGCCGGCAGGAACCCGGACAATTTTTTCTACAACATCTGCACTGATCCGCGGCACGGCTTTCACGAGTTCCACGCGACGACCATGGACAATCCGATGTTGCCCAAGCAGCGGGCGACTGAGCGTGTGGAAGACTGGCTCCGCCGTCGTCAGCAGTTCCAGGCAGAGCTAATGCAAGATAATGCGCCGTTGGTTTATGCCCAGGAATATCAGGCGGAGTTCGTCGACTGGTCCGGTGTTGCCTTTTTCGCGCGAGAAAAGCTGCTCCAAGAGGGGCAGCCGGTTTCGCACCCAAAAATCTGTGACACTGTGTTCGCTGTCATCGATACAGCATCAAAAACGGGTACGGAGAATGATGGTACCGCTGTAACTTATTTTGCGCATGACGCTCATCCAGGCTCCCGCCTCATAATCCTCGATTGGGACATCGAGCAAATGGAAGGAGCGACTCTCGAGACATGGCTGCCACAGGTTTTTCGTCGTCTGGAGGAATTGGAACGGATATGCCGAGCGCGTTACGGCCACACAGGCGCACACATTGAAGACAAGAACTCAGGAACAATTCTAGTGCAGCAGGCAATGCGGCGTGGGTTGCAGGTTCAACCGATAGATTCGAAATTGACGAAGATGGGTAAAATTGAGCGAGCGCTCAATGCCTCGCCTTATGTGCATCAGGGGCGCGTTAAATATTCAGACTTCGCCTTCGATAAGCTCGTGACGTACAAGGGCAAATCTCGAAATCACCTTCTCGAGCAGGTCGAAGGTTTTCGCATGGGGGACAAGAAGAGTGATCGCGAAGACGATCTTCTAGACACCTTCTGCTATGGGATCGCCTTGGCTCTCGGAAACAGTAAGGGATTTTGATCAGCCGCTGCTGGCGCTCGACAATTCTCTCCGGGCAGCGACATAGAGGTGCACAAAGGTTTGGAACGCCGTTGCCGCAGCATTATCTTGATTGCCATCAATGCGTAGGGCCTCGTGCATGTGTCGTGCGCACGCCTCATCCTCGAGAAAATTCTACAAGATAAGTTTGCAGGTTCGCCCAACCGGCATGCGTCCATGCATATTCAGTCCGGTCCCGAGAGACGACGTAGAAATGTAGAGGACCCTCGACGCCAGGTCCGAAGACGGATCGGTACCGATTAACCCACTCGTCTTCATTTCTTTCTGCGGCCCCTGCGTCATTTCCCATAGACCACTTGACGACCCACCTATAGGACGCCGGCCATACACTAGGGCTCAATGCATGCGAGCCCTCGGGAAGAGCAATTCTTTCGAACTCTACGTTCCGAAACTGCGCCGATTGCATCCAAATTCGCCCTTCACCGGAAAGCCAAGACTTCCACTCAGGGGAGGCAGAATGTCCGACCATCAAAACAAGCGGCTTTTCAGTTTTTGCTTTTGCGTTGGCGCCGCTTGCCCAAAAAGCCGGTGCCGCCAGGGTAAAAAAGCGACGTTTTAACTCGACCATTTTGGCCTCCTTGAGCCGGTGCTCCAGCTCACACTGTACCATCGGGTGTAGTTGAAGGACCTCTTTAGTCCTCATAGCAGGGGATTTGATGCGCCAAGGACGCCGCTTTCGGTCTTAGCCGTTCTGTCTGTCGACCAGTCACAGTACTACCTGCCCGAACAGCGCGTCGACGACCTCCTCGATGGTTGCGAGTTTCTGGAATCGGCTGATCGGGAGTACCCGGATATTGGGTCGAAGCGCTTTCACCCCATTCTTGTCGCCCTTGGCGTGCCGCCCGATCTTCGATCCGAGGGAGCGCGCAGGCTCATTGGGACCGGCGCCAAACCAGAGATAGGGTCCCAATTCCACCGTGGCAGGATCGAACCGCATCCACACCACGCAGCCACCTGGCTTTCTCTCGAGGTTGACGTTCACCGGTACGTTAGCCGTGGCCGCCGTTCGGTGGCTGGATTTGAGCTGGATGTATCTGAGCACTTTGTTGGCCTCGACCACCAGATCGTAGCCGCCCATGTCGACCTCGGCTCGCAACACTTCCATGTTACGGATCCCGCGCCGCCAGAGACAGCGAAGTAGTTCGCCGACGAATAAGTGCTCCAGAACCTTCTCGCGGGCACTGGAATGGACTGCGTCTACCGGCAGGGCGGGAGGCGGTTGCGGTGTGATCTCCATATCTCCCCTCTCAGTCACGACAGGGGATTAGATTGCTTGGCGTCGCGGGCAAGTCCAGCAAAATGAAACTCATAGTCTGTAGATCGTTAGTATACACAAGCGCTCCGTTGGCGCTATGGATGTGCGGCGGAAAGTCGGCCTCAACGTCAAGAATTTCCGGCGTGCGAAGGGGCTAAGTCAGGAAGGGCTAGCATTCGAATGCGGCCTGCACCGCACCTATGTCAGCGGCGTGGAACGAGGTGTCCGCAACCCGACCGTTGTTGTGCTGGAGAAGATTGCCAGGGCATTAAAAGTTCCAGCCAGCTGGCTCCTGGATAAGTCTGCGCGCAAGCAAAAGTCGGACAAGACCCGATCTGCCTAACATTTGTAGTTGGCGGATGTAACTCGCTGCTGGTGAGCGGGGCAGTCAGAGCTTTCCGTCACCCGCGGCCGAAGCGAACGCCGATGGCTCGACGACGATCTATTTCGCTCCAACTCAACCAGCGGGCGGTGGTGGATTTAACATGACCATTCTATCCGGCCAGGCAAAAGCAGATCGCGACCGACCTCCAGAAGTACTGGGTCAACAACCCGACTTACGTCGTTCTCGGTCAATGGTTTCAGCCGACGGCTACGCGTGGAATCGCTTAATCGTGAGCGCTACGGCTACGCAAACGACTGGAAGATGAATACGTCGGTCGATGTCGCGCGGCGTGCCGGTGACGTCAAATTGCACACGCACAAGCTACTCAAAAAGTATGCAGTCCCTGGGACGACCTACCGTGGCGGCACCGTCGTTGCGGACGAATTGTTCAGGTGCACGGCTAAGTACACGGGCTTCCCGCTGACCATTCTCGACTGGGACATTGTCCAAATTGAAGGGGCGCTCCTCGAACGTTGGCTGCCGTCGGTGTTTAAGCGATTGGAGGAGCTGGCCCGCGTTTGCCGTGCTCGTGCGGGGGCCCTCGGTGCCTGGATCGAAGATCAGAACTCTGGAACGATTCTGCTGCAGCAAGCGCGTAGTCGCGAACTCCGGGCGCGGGCAATAGAGTCAAACCTCACGGCTTTCGGCAAAGATGAAAGAGCACTGGCCGTCTCGACTTACGTCCATCAGGGAATGGTTAAGTACTCTGACTACGCCTTCAACAAAACCGCAGTTTATAAGCAGCAATCGAGAAATCACTTGGTCGAGCAAGTGGAACGATTCCGTATGGGGGACAAAGACAACAGAAGAGAAGACGATCTTCTGGATACGTTCTGTTATGGAATCGCGCTGTCGCTCGATGAGAGTGCATTCTGATCTTTGCCTTCTGAGAATAGCCGCCTTGGTAGGGACTCTTTACCGCCCCAATATCCCCCATCCGGGGGATATGGCCGAATCGGGTCGTCGCTCTAGTGTCGTTCGCCGATCCGGCGCATGACCAAGTGACACAAGAGGTGCCGACATGAGCAAACGGGTGGCGGACGTCGTAGTGGAGACGCTGGAAGCCGCGGGCGTAAAGACCTGTTACGGGATCGTCGGCGATACCCTGAATCGTATCGCCCACGCTATCGATGGCAGTGCCATCGACTTCGTCCATATGCGACACGAAGAAGCTGGCGCCTTTGCGGCTCAGGCCGAAGCGCTGCTCATGGAGCGCCTTACGGCCTGCGCCGGATCATGTGGTCCCGGCAGTCTGCATTTCATTAATGGCCTCTATGAGGCAAACCGTAATCGCGCGCCGGTCGTCCTGATCGCAACGCAAATCATCCGAAAGGACTTGGGTTTCCAATCGATCCAGGAGGTCGATTTCAAGGACGTGTTCAAAGGGTGCAGTGTTTTCTGTGAGATGATTTTGACGCCGGAGCATGCACGCCGGCTGACGGTCGCGGCCTGCCAGGCGGCCCTGACCAAACGCGGTGTTGCCGTGCTTATCGTTCCGGCCGACATAGCCAATGCGGCATCCCGTGCGGAACTGCCATACTCTGTTCATTCACGGCGGCCGGTCGTCCGCCCGAGCGACGCCGATCTCGACGAGATCGCGGCCATCCTCAACGGGAGCGAGGCGGTCACAATCTATGCCGGCGCCGGTTGTGCCGGCGCGCACGACCAACTGGTCGCCATGGCAGCACGGCTGAAGGCGCCGATGGCCCACACGTCGCGTGGCAAGGACTTCGTCGAGCACGACAACCCCTACAACGTCGGCATGACCGGCATGATCGGCGAAAGCGCCGGCTACCACGCCGTCCTGAACTGCGACGTCCTGCTCTTGCTCGGCGCTGATTTCGCCTGGAGCCAGTTCTATCCCGACAAAGCGAAGATCGTTCAGATCGATGCCGATTCGACGCATATCGGTCGGCGGCACCCGGTCACGGTCGGCGTGGTTGGCGACATCAAGCCGACATTGGAGGCGCTGCTGCCTCGTCTTGAACAGCACCAGGACGACAGCTTCCTCGCCACCTATGCCGAGCGCCATCGCAAGAGCCGGGCGGCGGCGAAGGCGGAGGCCGTATCGGGTCCCGACGCCACCATCCCCGGAACGTATCTGACCCAGATCATCAACAGGCACGCGGCCGAAGATGCGTTGTTCGCCGCGGACGACGGGACAGCGTTGGTGTGGACGCTTCGCCATATCGACAGCGGCGGCAAGCGGAGAACCTTCGGGAGCCTGTTGCACGGAACGATGGCGGGCGGGATGCCGTCGGCGCTCGGATTGCAAAAAGCACAGCCCGGTCGGCAGGTGATTTGCCTGGCTGGCGACGGCGGGTTCTCGATGTTGCTGGGAGACCTGATGACGGCAGTGCAGGAGAAGCTGCCGATAAAGATCGTGGTCTACAACAACGGCAAACTCGGCTTCATCGACATCGAGCAGAAGTCGGTCGGCCTGGTGCCGGTCTTTACGGATTTGCAGAACCCCAACTTCGGAGACGTCGCGAAGGCGATGGGCATCTGGGGGCGTATGGTCGCCAAGGCGGGAGAACTCGAGGAAGCGGTCGGAGAGTGGCTCGCGCAGCCGGGACCGGCGGTGCTGGACGTGAAGGTCAACCCGATGGAGTTGGTGATGCCACCATCGCCCTTTGTGTCGCCGGAAGCCGTGGTCGGGATGGGCGTCTATACCGCCAAAGCGTTGCTGCAAGGCAAGGGCGGCGATGTCTGGGAAATGGTCGTGGAGAACATCCGCTGACCTGAGTGTGCGGGTCGAGGGCAAACGATGACGGAACCATTATTCGAGCCGGAAGAGGTAAGGCCACCGGTACCTCTCCCGCCTCCGCCTTCGCGTGCCCCCGCAATCATTGTCGCGCTGACGATCGCGATGATCGTCGCCGTTTCGCTCTGGTACCTCGTCCAACCGCAACCTCTTTTGGTCCAAGGCGAAGCCGATGGCGTACGCATCGACATCGCCGCCCGCGTTGACGGCCGCGTGGCGCAGCGACCGATCGATCGCGGTCAGAACGTCGCGGCCGGTCAGATCCTTGTGACGATCGACAATCCCGAGCTGCTTACACGTCTAAAGGAGGCAGAGGCTGCGAACGCGGTCGCCATGGCCGACCTCAAGCGCATCGAAGTCGGCACGCGGGCTGAGGTCATCGAACAGCGCCGCGCGGCGCTTGCAGCGGCCGCGGCCAGCGAGCGATTGTCGGAGAAGACGTATGATCGCACGAAGCAGCTCACAATGCGCGATTTCGCCTCCAGGGAAAAACTTGACGAGGACACGGCAGCGCTCGATGTCGCACGACGCAACCGTCAGCAAGCTAAGCTGGCTTTGGAAGAAGCGATCGCGGGCTATACCGCCGAGGAGCGTGGTGTGGCTCGAGCGGCCGTGGTCAAGGCCGAGGCCACCATCACCACGCTCGAAGCAGAGGTTGCCGAGCTCACCGTCAAGGCGCCTCGAGCCGCGCAGATCTATGAAACGAGTGCGGAGGAGGGTGAGTACGTGTCGCCGGGCGTGCCCCTCCTGTCCCTCGTGGATTTGTCGGATGTCTGGCTACGCTTCGACTTGCGAGAGGATTTGGCCAAGGATCTCAAGGTCGGCGATCGTTTCAAGGTGCGCGTACCTGCGCTTGGGAATAAAGTGATTGCCGTTGCCGTCCGCAACATTGCGACCCGGGGAGAATATGCCGGGTGGCGGGCTACTCGCGCGACGGGCGACTTCGACCTCCGAACTTTTCAAATCCGCGCTTATCCAGTCGACCCGGTCCCTCAGCTTCGGCCGGGTATGAGCGCCTACGCCTACTGGAAGAAGTAACCTTGATGCGCATGCCATCTCGCCCCGGCCTCCTGAGAGTCGCGGTGCGCGAACTCGACTGGCTGCGGCACGACGTCGTTGCTCTGATGGTGGTGCTGGTCATTCCATTACTGGCTATTGCCTCGCTCTCGCTGACCTTCAGCAATGCCGTGATTCGCGGTCTCAGAGTGGATGTTGTCGATCAGGACCAGACAACGACATCGTTGAAATACGTCCAGGCGATCAACGCGGCGCCGGGCGTGACGGTGGTGCAACGGTCGAGCGATCTCAATGGCGCCATGCGCGCGGTGCGATCGGGCGAGGTAATTGCGGCAGTCTATATCCCGCGTGGGGTCGAGCGCGACATCGTGGCCGGTAAACGCCCGCAGATCGTGATCTTCCACAACAAGCAGTATTTCACCCCTGGCAATATCGCCTCGGAGTCGCTTGCCTCTGCCGTCTCCGCCGCGACCGCTGACTTGCCGGCCCCTGTTGGCGGTACGCCGCGCTATGCACCAGGCCCGCTCGTTGTCGAACAGTTTGTCCTGACCAATCCGGCGCTCAACTACATCCAGTTTCTGCTGCGTGCAATTCTGCCTATGGTCATGCACGTCGTCATCGCAATCGCGGGCGGATATGCGGTCGGCTCCGAATTTGGCCGCCGTAACATCAAGGATTGGCTGGAAGCGGCGGGAGGAGATCCGCTGGCGGCGTTGATCGGTAAGTTCGCGCCCTACCTCGGTATCTTCCTGATGCTCATGGCGGTGACCGCGTTCATCATCCACGGTGCGTTCGGGGTGTCCTTCCGAGGCGATTTGGTTGTTCTCGGCGTCGCCGTCTGCCTGCTCATTTTGGCATATCTTTCCGTCGGCGCCGCGTTTCAGCTGCTGGCGCGAAACCTCAGCGTCGGACTGTCGCTGACGGGCATTTTTTGTTCGCCGGCTTTCGGTTTCGTCGGTATCGGCTTTCCGCTGCTGGCGATGAGCGGCTTCGCGCGCTCCTGGGGCGATATTCTGCCTCTGCGCTGGTACATGCAGATCCTGTCGGATCAGGCCGCACGTGGCACTCCGTCTATACAGTCGATTGAGCCTCTGGCCGTCTTGGCGGCGCTCACCTTGGCCTTCTTCACATTGGCGATCCTTCGGTTGCGCGCGATCGCCGACAAGCCGCTGCCGAGGGAAGCTGTCACAGCGCCTGCGCCAATTCGTGCGGGCGTCGTCGGCGCCTTGGCGGCGGAATACGGTCGGGCGCTGCGCGACCGCGGTGCTTTCGGCCTCATCGTCTTGGCCCCGATCATCTACGGCGCTTTCTATCCGCAGCCATATCTCGGCCAGCTCGTCCGTGCCATCCCGATCGCAGTTGTAGACGACGATTTGTCGGAGCTCAGCAGGCGGCTAATTCAGGCCCTCAATGCACACGAAGCCATTCGGGTCGTGGCGCGTCCTACGACGCTCGCCGAGGCGCAGGCGGCATTGGGGAGGCGCGAAGTATTCGCCATTGTTGGCATTCCCGCTGGAACTGAACGCGAGGTGCTGGCCGGCCGCAAGGCGCGCGTGCCGGCATATGTCGATTCGGTCTACTTCCTGCTCTACAACCGGACGCTTCAGGGAATCGTGGAGTTCGAGCGGGGCGGTCACCGCCGACTTGCTTTCGGGCGAGGCGAGGGCCGACGGAAGTCTTTATCGCGCTGCCCTCGCGCGCAGTTCGCCGGTCGAAGTCCTCAATCAACCGCTCTTCAACCCTACGGGCGGCTATGCCAGCTATATCGTTCCGGCAGCTTTCATGCTGATCCTGCAGCAAACTCTTTTGATGGGTTCGGCGACCCTGGGAGCGGGTCGGCGCGGCAATACCGCCTCGGCATTGCTCGGACAGGGACTTGCGCATCTCATGCTGGCGTTGCCGGGGGGAGCGTTGCTGCTGGTCGTGTTGCCACGGCTCTATGGCTTCTCGGCGACGACGCATCTTGGCGATCTGCTGATCCTGCTTCTGCCGTTCATTCTTTCGGTGAGTTTTCTCGGCCAGTTTGTCAGCGCCTGGTTCAAGCATCGCGAGACGGCGGTCCTGCTGTTCATCGCGACCAGCTTGCCGCTCTTCTTTCTCGTCGGCGTCGCTTGGCCGATCGAAGCCATTCCTCCCGCAGTTCACGCGCTCAGCTTCATTTTCCCCAGTACATCGGCGATCGATGGGCTGGTGCGCATCAATCAGATGGACGCGACCTTGGCAGAGACTTCCGGAAATTGGGCCCGGTTATGGATCCTCGCAGCACTGTATTTTGTCCTGGCGCTTGGTACGGCGAAAATTTATGGCCGGGAAAGGACCCTCGATGCGCGCGCGACCTAAGGCAGTCGTAGTCGCAATAGTGGCCGCCCTGGGTGCAGCCACAGCGGCCGTGGTCCTGTTCGACCGATCCCACGTGCCCGCGCCGATCGCAGGGATGGTCCGACAGATGGAGGTTCGCATTGCCCCGGAGATCACCGGACGACTGACGACGCTTGCGGTCAAGACTGGTCAACAGGTGCACAAGGGCGACCTTCTGGCCGTACTCGACAATCCCGAGCTGGCGGCATCGCTTGGTGAGGCGCAGGCGGCCGTGGCCGCGGCGCGTGCCGAGCGCGACAGGATATTCTCCGGCGTGCGGACGGAGGAAGTCTCGATCCTCACCCGAAGCATGCAGACCGCCGAGGCGAACCTGCGGTTGGCACAGCAGGAGATCGCGCGCACGTCGGCGCTGACGGCGCGCGACTACGCCAGCCGCCAGGACTTGGACGACCGAACAGCGTCACTCGCGAAGACCGAGGCGGATTTCGAACTCAAACGAGCCGAGCACGCAGCTGCCAGCGCCGGCCCTACCGTGGAGGAGCGCGCATTGGCCGACGCGCGGGTCGCGCTGGCCGAAGCCACCGCCAACGACCTGCAGGCCAAGCTCGGCAAGACACGCCTTGTGGCACCGGTGGACGGCACGGTCGGCGTCATTGTCGTCGAGCGAGGCGAGGTCGTGCCGGTGGGAAAACCCGTGCTGGTCATCGAGACGGCCAAACCATGGTTTGCCTTTACCTTACGCGAGGATGCACTCAGCCAATTGACGGTGGGCGGCAACGTCGATCTGGTCGAAGCAAACGGGCAGAAGGTCGTCGCGCGCCTGACGGAGCTCAGGCCACTAGGTGAATTCGCGACCTGGCGTGCGGCCCGCGCTGTGGGTGATCACGATCTGAATAGTTTTCGTCTTAGGTTCGATCCGGTGCGACCGGTAGAAGAGCTAAGGCCAGGAATGACCGTGTGGCTGACCGCAACTGATATCCGATAACGTTCTCTAGTTTGCCGCCTGATGCGAAACCGTTCGCCGGGCATATCGCGACCGTCACTCGAGGCAATGCGGCTCGTTGTAGTGATTTGCCTTGCGCAAGGCGTGGGCTCTCCGGCGTGACGCCGTAGCTCCCCCATTTGGGGGATCAACGCGATGTCCGAAGCGACGCAATATGTGCCGGACAGTTTCCGGCGCCGATCATCGGATCGGCTGCCTCGAATTGTAACTTGAGCGAGGTCCCGTCGATGAAGGACAAGGCCAGAGTGGGCCGGCGCGCGCTCTTGCGTGGCGCGGGGCCGGCCGCCGCCGCGACGCTTCTTGCTTCGCCCAGCCGAACTCAGGGGCAGAGTGGAGGCGCCTACGCGCTGACCTACTTCACTTCGAGCGAATGGACGTTCATCAATGCGGTGGTCGATCGGCTCATCCCGTCCGGTGGCGATGGGCCAGGCGGCGTCGAGGCTGGTGTTCCCGAATTCATCGATCGGCAGTTGGAACTGCCTTATGGGCACGGCGCCTATTTCTACATGAGTGGTCCGTTCCAGCCGGACGCGCCGGCCGAACTTGGCTACCAGCTGCGTCACACGCCGCGCGAACTCTACCGACTGGGGATCGCCGCCATCGATGGTGCCTGCAAACAGCAGTGGGACAGGACTTTCGCTGAACTGGACGCTCAGCATCAGGACGCATTCCTCACTCTGCTCGAAACGGGCAAGAGCGGCATTCCGGGACCCGTGCCCGGCGCCTTCTTCGCCCAACTCCTCGGCAACGCGAAAGAGGGATACTTCGCGGATCCACTTTACGGTGGCAATCGCGACATGGCGGCCTGGCGCATGATCGGCTTTCCTGGCGCGCGCGCGGATTTCACTGATTGGATCGATCGCGCCGGACAGCCATATCCGTTCGGCCCCGTATCCATAAATGGAGCGCGCTCGAAATGACGACGCGTCTGAAGCCAGTGGATGCCGTCATCGTGGGCTACGGCTGGACCGGTGCCATCATGGCGAAGACCCTGACCGATGCGGGACTGAACGTGGTCGCACTGGAGCGCGGACCTGCGCGCGACACCAGTCCCGACTTCGAATACCCGCGCATCGCCGACGAACTGCGCTACGGCATCCGCGGCGATCTGTGGCAGCCGCTCGCGCAGGAGACGGTGACCGTTCGGCACGGGGTAAGTGACGAAGCGGTGCCTTATCGCCGCTATGGCTCATTCGTCTTGGGGAACGGCGTTGGCGGTGCTGGCGTACATTGGAACGGGCAGCTCTGGCGTGCTTCACCCGAGGATCTCTCCATCCGCAGCCACTACGAGAGCCGCTACGGCCGCAAGGTCATCCCCCAGGACATGACGATCCAGGATTACGGGGTGACCTATGGTGAGCTCGAGCGCCACTTCGACCATTTCGAGAAGGTGTGCGGCGTTTCAGGGACTGCCGGCAATTTGCGTGGGGAGATTCGTGAAGGCGGCAATCCCTTCGAGGGCCCGCGAAGCGACGAGTTTCCGACGCCCCCGATGCCTGCCATCCACGGTGCCGAGCTCTTCTCCAAGGCCGCCCGTAAGCTCGGCTACAAGCCGTTTCCCACTCCTTCGGCCAACTCCTCGATCGCCTACACGAACCCCTATGGGGTGCGCATGGGCCCGTGCAACCTGTGTGGTTTCTGCGAGCGGTTCGGCTGCTTCCTCTACTCGAAGGCTTCGCCGCAGACGACAATCCTGCCGATCCTGGCAGATCGCGCGAACCTGGAGGTGCGCACCAGCGCCTACGTGACGCGCATCCTGGTCGACAACACGGGCAAGAAGGCGACCGGCGTCCTGTACATTGACGCCGATGGCCACGAGGTCGAGCAGCCGGCGGATCTGGTGATGCTCTGCGCCTTCCAGCTGCACAATGTGCGATTGCTGCTGCTGTCGAAGATCGGCGCCCCTTACGATCCGATGTCGGGCGAAGGCGTAGTGGGCAAAAACCTCGCGTACCAGTTCTGCAGCCTGAACACCGTCTTCTTCGAAGAAGACGTCGAGATCAATCCCTTCGTCGGTGCCGGCTCGGCAGGCCAGCGAGTGATCGACGAATTCAACTCGGATCATTTCGATCACGGCGGCCATAATTTCATCGGCGGCTCTTTGATCTACGCGGGCGCGACCGGCGGGCGGCCGATCGAGCAGATGTTGCTGCCGCCTGGCACTCCACGATGGGGCGCCAAATGGAAGGAAGCGACCCGCAAGCACTACCGGCACACGTCCGTGCTTGGCACGCAGGGCTCGGTCATGTCCTATCGCGACCGCTATCTCAGTCTCGACCCGACCTATCGCGACGCGCACGGCTTGCCGCTCCTGCGCATGACCTTCGACTGGCACGAGAACGAGTATCGCATGGGCGCGTTCTGCAGCGACAAGATGCGGGAGATAGTGCGTGCGATGAATCCGGCCCAGCAGGCGCTGCTCACGCCGAGCAATCACTACGACACACGGATCTATCAGTCGACGCACCTGACGGGTGGCGCGATCATGGGTACCAACCCGCGCAACAGCTTTATTAACCGCTACTCCCAGAGCTGGGATGTCTCCAACTTGTTCGTCTACGGGGCATCTGCCTTCCCGCAGAACCTGGGATATAACCCCACCGGCCTCTTGGCGGGGCTTGCCTACTTCTCGGCGGAAAAGCTCCGCGGCGAATATCTGAAGTCGCCTGGCCCTCTGGTGGCCGGATGACCCTCGTCAAAGCCGTAAGTTTCTTGTTGCTCGCTGGTGTCGCCGGATTTGCCGCCGTCTTGGGCGGTTCGTGGATTGGCGATACGTCGGTTGAGCTAGCCGAACTCGCGCCGTCGCAGCCGACTCCCGACCTCATCCAACGCGGCGCCTATCTCGCCAAACTCGGCGACTGCGCCGCGTGTCATAGCGTTCCAGGCAAGCCCGCGTTCTCCGGCAGCTATCGGATGGCGATTCCCATCGGCGCGATCTACTCGACGAACATCACGCCCGACCCGAAGTACGGGATCGGGAAGTTCACCCTGCCTGACTTTGATCGCGCACTTCGATATGGCGTGTCGAGGGGGCACACGCTCTATCCGGCGATGCCGTTCGTATCCTATGCCAACACGCGACCCGAAGACGTCCAGGCGCTCTATGCCTATTTCTTGCACGGGGTTCAGCCGGCACCGGTCCCTAATCGCGATCCGGACATCCTGTTTCCCCTGTCGATGCGCTTCCCGCTCACCTACTGGCGTTGGCTGTTTGCGCCGCACCCTCAGCCGTTCGACCTCGGCCAGTATTCCGACGCCAAGCTGGCGCGTGGCGCTTACTTCGTGGAGGGGCTGGGTCATTGCGGCGAGTGCCATACGCCGCGGGCGTTGACGCTGCAGCTGAAGGCGACGTCCCCTAAAGACGGCGCCGCATACCTGTCAGGCGCGGTGGTGGAGAGTTTCTTCGCGCCGAGCCTGCGCAGCAACGGGCCGGGATCGCTCGCCGGCTGGGATGCAGCCGACATCGCGGCCTTCCTGAAGACCGGCACCAATCCCTATGGCATCGCCTTCGGCTCGATGACTGATGTCATCGAGCACAGTACGCAATTCATGACGAAGGAAGATCTCGACGCGACAGCGACGTATCTGAAATCCGTCGGCGCGTCGGCCGTGGTTCGTCCGGCCTACGACCCTACCACGGCCAAGAGCCTCGCGGCGGGTGACATCTCGCGGCCTGGGGCGCTGGTCTACATCGACAACTGCGCCGCCTGTCACCGGCCCGACGGGCGCGGCTACGAAGGCGTGTTCCCGGCGCTCGCCGGCAACCCCATCGTCGAGGCGTCTGATCCAACGTCGCTCGCAACGATCGTACTGAGGGGATCGAAGAACTCCTCGAACGAAGACGACGCCCGCCCAGTTCTCGATGCCGACCTTCGCCTGGCGTCTGAGCGACCAGGAAGTGGCGGACGTCGTGTCCTTCATCCGGTCGAGCTGGGGCAATCGCGCATCCGCGGTGACGCCCCAGGATGCCGCGAACAGTCGCCCCTGATACGAGGAGTTGCCCGAAGGCCATGGGATATTCCGATTACAAATGTTTCCGGTTCCGGTTCGAGTCCGGCGTCGCCTGGGTCGGCATCGATCACCCGCCAATCAACCTTCTCGATGAAGTCCTGTCGGCGGAGTTCGACAAGCTCGGCCGGGAACTCGAGGCCGATGACAGCGTCCGGGTCGTCGTCCTGCAGAGCGCGCTTCCCGATTTCTTCATAGCTCATTCCGGTCTGGGCCGCGTGGGAGCTGCTTCCAAGACGGTGTCCCACACCCGCAGCTTTCGCCTGACGCAGATGATCGGCGAGCGGTTCCGGAACATGCCCAAGGTGACCATTGCCAAGGTTGAAGGGCGGGCCCGGGGCGGCGGGAGCGAGATCGCGCTGGCCATGGACATGTGCTTTGCCGCCCTCGGCAAAGCTGTCTTCGGCCAGCCAGAGGTCGCGATCGGGCTTGTTCCGGGCGGCGGCTCAACGCAAAGATTGCCGCGGCTCATCGGGCGGGCACGGGCCTTGAGGTGCTCGTCGGGTGCAACGATTTCCCGGCAGAGCTGGCGGAACGTTACGGCTATATCAATCGCGCGTTGCCAGCGGAGGAGCTGACGCCTTTTGTCGAGCAATTGGCCCGCCGCATCGCGTCATTTCCTGCGCATGCCATAGCTCATGCCAAGGCGGCTGTGGATGCTGGCGCGTTCAGTTCCATGGCAAAGGGGCTTTTGGTGGAAGCCCATGAGTCCGACATGAGTGTGGCCAGCGAGGTGACGCAAGCGCGTGTGGCAGAAGCTTTGAAGGTCGGCGCCGAAACTTATGAAGGCGAGCTGGAGTTGGAGTTTGTGTCGAGGCTCACCCAGGCAAAATGACGTTCTGACTGGGGCGTCAACTTCGGCGCTTCATAGGAGGCGACCAATCGCATGCCGGTCACAGGGCCACGCAGCCATCTCCTCGAAATCTTCGGCAAAGTCGTCTCTTCAGGAGTTCGAACATGAGTAGGACTGCAGCAGACTATATGGCCCAAGTGCTCGTGCAGGCGGGCGTGGAACGCATCTATGGTGTCGTCGGCAACTCGTTGAACGGGTTTACCGACGCGCTCAGGCGTCTGAAGTCCATCGAGTGGGTTCATGTTCGCCATGAAGAGGGAGCCGCTTTCGCCGCCGGTGCCGAGGCACATCTCACGGGGAAGCTTGCTGTCTGCGCCGGAAGTTGCGGTCCCGGCAATCTCCACCTCATTAACGGATTGTTCGACGCGCATCGGAACAGAGTACCGGTGCTGGCGATCGCGGCGCACATTCCAAGTACCGAAATCGGCATCGACTACTTCCAGGCCACCCATCCTGAAAGTCTTTTCAAGGATTGTAGCCACTATGTGGAGCTGGTCAGTCATCCGGATCAACTGCCCCAAATTCTGCTCCGCTCCCTCCGCGTCGCGGTCGGTCGCCAGGGTGTGGCCGTTGTCGTAATCCCGGGTGATGTGGCTCTGCAGTCTCTGGAGAAGCCGGTGCCTCGCTGGCTTCTGCCGGCACCGGCTGTGGTGCAGCCCCGCGAGCAGCAGCTGGATGAGCTCGCGAATCTGGTGAATGGCTCCTCCCGCATTACGATTCTGGGCGGTGCCGGATGTGCTGGAGAGCACGATCTGATTGTCGAACTTGCACGCAAGTTGAAGGCCCCGATTGTGCACGCGCTCCGTGGCAAGGAACATCTCGAATTCGATAACCCATTCGACGTGGGGATGACCGGCCTTCTGGGATTTGCCTCGGGTTATCGGGCAATGATGAGTTGCGATACTCTCCTTATGCTGGGAACGGATTTCCCTTATCGCCAGTTCTTCCCGCAAAACGCGCGCATTGCCCAGGTGGACATTCGGCCTGAAGCGCTGGGTAACCGCTGTCCCCTCGATATCGGCGTGGTCGGCTCCGTGGGCGATACCTTGCGGTCACTCTCTTCAAAGATTCGAGAGAAGGAAGACACGACCCACCTCGACAAAGCCCTGGCGCACTACCGCAAGGCGCGGGCCGATCTTGATGCGCTGTCAGAGAGTAGTCCCGGCAGTACGCTTATCCACCCTCAGTACGTAAATCGGCTCGTGAGTGAACTGGCCGATCAAGACGCCATCTTCTCGTGCGATGTCGGTACCCCCGTCGCTTGGGCAGCCCGCTATTTGAAGATGAATGGACGGCGCCGCTTGGTCGGCTCGTTCAGTCACGGATCAATGGCCAACGCCATGCTCCAAGCGATCGGTGCACAAGCCACTTTTCCCAAGCGGCAGGTGATTTCCTCTCGGGGGATGGCGGTTTCACGATGATGATGGGCGAGTTCGTAACGCTCACTCAAGCGGGATTGCCCATCAAGGTTATAGTGCTCAACAACGGAACGCTGGGGTTCGTGGAACTCGAAATGAAAGCATCGGGTTTCCTCGACGTCGGATGCGATCTCAAGAATCCCAACTTTGCCGACATGGCTCGGGCGATGGGCATCAAAGGGGTTCGCGTCGAGAAGCCGCAAGACCTGCGATCAGCCGCCCAGGAAGTGCTCTCGCATAATGGGCCTGCTCTCCTCGATGTCGTCACTGCCAGGCAGGAGCTGGTGATGCCGCCACGAACAACGTTGAGCGACGCGCATAAGTTTGGCTTGTTCATGATGAAAGCCGTCCTTGATGGACGGGCGAGCGAGCTGGTCGATCTCGCGAAGGAGAATCTCACTCGATAGCCGCAGAAAAAACGCGACGGTCAACTAGGAGATCTGAAGATGCCGCTCTATACGATCACAACCCAGGCCGGTGCGCTGAGTAGTGATGCCAAGGCTGCTTTGGCTAGAAAATTGACAGAAGTACATTGTGAGCTCTCTGGCGTGCCGGCAGCCTGGGTGCATATCGTCTTTCATGAGTATGCCATTGGGTGTGGCTTTACTGCGGGTCAACGCGCGGCAACTGTCGCGCTCACGTTGCTCATTCGCACGGGCCGTTCTCCGGAATACAAGCGCAGCCTGTTGGCGCAACTGTGGCAATTGCTCCAGAACGCCACCGGCGCGGATAATGACCAGATCGTCATCGGCATCCAGGAGGTCCCTCCTAGCCAGGCGATGGAGATGGGGCAGATCATGCCTGAGGTGGCCTGATACCGAAATTTGTCGAGGCGACAGAATACGCCGCGGCTCGCTGGCGCGGGCGCTAGGCTTGGCGGCGGCTGTGATCGTCCAACCCATTCAGGAGATGTTTCGCCGCGATCAGGTCCGCGGTGTCAAAACCTTCCGTGAAGCGGTCGTATATCGGCTGCAGGCAGCCGACGGCGTCGGCTTGGCGGCCTTGATCGTGCAACAGGCGGGCGAGGCTGATTGCAGCGCGCAGCTCCCACGATAATGCACCTTGTTGGCGCGCGACATCGAGCGCTTGGCGGAAGAGCTCTTCCGATGGGTTCGTCATTGGAGGAGCGTGTTGCGACAGCAAGAGATCGCCGCGAAGGCGCAACCACTCTGGTGCAAAGTTTCCCGGGTCAGTAACCGAGGTCACGACTTTATCGAGTACTGCGAGGCCTTCGGCGCGTTGCCCTGCCTTAGCCAGGGCGTCGACGAACTCTGTCCACCCGGTTCGGGATTGCAGATGCGCCTCCGCCTGGTGAAGCCCCTCAATGCTACCAACATTACCGCCCTTGAGCGCAATCACCCTTCGATACATGGCTCCGTAGTGAGCCCAATGCGAAAGACCATATCCGTTAGAAAGATCGATGAGTAATCTGGTGTAGTTCGCGGCAGCGTCGATATTTCCCGTCCACAACGATATTGGGCACGATCCCAAGGCGAGCGCGAAACATTGCGAGCTTGCGTGGTCGATTGCTTGCGCCTCGGCCAAGCCGCTTTCTGCCATCCGAATCGCCTGATCCGGAAGCCCTTGGAGCCATAGAACACCTGCCAGGAAGACGCGCGCCTCAACCGCCCCATCATTTTGGAAGCGAATGACATCGCGAAATCGCGCGGCGGCTTGTGCACGATCAGTGGTCGGGTAGGGAGTGAGCGCTTGCTCCAGATGCTGCCGTGCACCACCGAGGTCGCCCAGTGTGTACTTGACCGTGCCGAGCATGCGCTCGCCAGCCAGTCGATCGCTATGATTCGACTTGCTCCTGGCGAGATCATGGAAGCTCTGCGCCAATGACAGGGCGGAACGGAACTGGTTGGTCCAGACGCCGTGAAAGTACAAACCCCGCAGGGCGCGTAACCGATACTCTGTGTCATCAAGAGTTTCGGCGATAACGAGTACTTTTGTGAAGGCAGCGGCCATCTCTGAAGCATCGGTTAGCGATGCTCCCAGTGCAGCATGAAGCCTCATTTCTTCGCGCTGGTCGGATCTTCCAGTTATTTCCAATGTGCTCAGCGACTGCCTCGCGCGTCTCCCGCACTCCGCAAGCAGCGACAGGCGCAGCCATAGAGGAATCGCGGCTGCAGTCAGCGCTACTGCTAATGAGTTCCTCACCTGCACTCGAAAAGGCCCAGTCGAGGGCCGTGCGCAAATTGTCAATTTCTCCGGCGTAGTCGGCGAGCCACTCCGCAGGAGGGCGCGCTGGCGCTTCGGCATCGGCGTGTTCGAGAATGGTGAGGTAGTATTCGGCGTGGCGGCGCGCCATACGATTGCGCTCACCGCTTAAGCCCAGCTTCTCGGTCGCGTAGGATCGTGTGGTATCGAGCAGCCGGAACCGCGGGTGGGTGCCGCTGGCGTCTACGACAATCAGCGATTTAGCAACCAGATCGGCAAGGTGATCGATCGCATCGTCGTTTGTCTCGGCAGCATCCAGAATTACCGCGGCAGCGGCCTCGACAGTAAAACCGCCAACGAAGATGCCGAGCTTCCGCAGAAAATCCCGCTTGTCTTCGGCGAGTAGGCCGTAACTCCAATCAACGACCGCCCGCATGGTTTGATGCCGTGGAATTGCTGTGCGGCGTCGGGCCTTCAATAAGGCCATGCTGTCACCTAGGTGGGCAGCCAGGCCTTCGACCCCTAGTGCTTCGATGCGCGGTGCGGCGAGTTCAATGGCTAATGGCAAGCCATCGAGTTTGCGACAAATATCAACAACCGCTGGGGCATTGGCATCGGTCAATGCGAAGTCCTCGATGACCGCGCTTACGCGTTCGACGAACAACTGAACGGCGGGAAAGGCCCCGGCTTCGGTGGCTCTTAGCCTGGACGAAGTCTCTGGAATGCCGAGTGGCGCGAGGCGGTACTCACATTCGCCTGCGATCTCAAGGGGTTCTCGGCTGGTCGCCAGAATGCTCACGCCCGGCGCTCCGCTGAGAATAGCCGTCGCCAAGTTCGCCGCCGCGTCAATGACGTGCTCGCAATTGTCAAACAGAAGCAACCGCTGACTACTTTTTAGCTTGGCGACCAATCCATGAATTGGATTTTCGGTGCGAGTTTCCAGACCAAGGACGGTTGCAACCGCGCTTGGCACCAGACGCGGGTCGCTGATTGGGGCCAGATCGACCAACCAGACGCCGTGTTTATAGTTCTCCATCATGCGTTCGGCGACGGCGAGAGCAACCGTGGTCTTGCCGATCCCTCCGGCTCCAACGATCGTCACTAGGCGCTCGCGCAAGAGTCTTCTGACGATCGCCGCAGTCGCGTAGTCGCGGCCGATCATGCGCGTTACTGCGAACGGCAGATTGTGCAGCACCGTTGATGGAGAAGTTGGTGCGGCAGACGCAAGTAACGTCGTCTCGCGTCGTACCCGCGCAACGAAATTATAGCCACGCCCTGGAACGGTAAGAACGTAGCGATTGCCGCGTTGACCATCGCCCAGGGCGCGGCGCAACGCGCTCATCTGGATCTTGAGATTCGATTCCTCAACAAATGTTTGAGGCCAAGCACGGGCGATCAATTGTTCTTTGTCGACCACCTCACCGGGGCGTTCCACCAGAGCTACCAGAATATCAAACGCTCGGCTGCCGAGACGCACGGGCCTGCTGCCCTCGAGCAATAGGCGCTGATCTGGGTAGAGCCTGAACGGCCCGAATGAAATCACCTGTCCGCCCATGGCCACTGCACCAATACCATTCCTCATTTTTGCTCATTTTTGCCCGATGAGCGAACCTGTTGGTGTCGACCCGCGACCGAAACGCCACGCCACCAGCTGCGGCCTCGTTTCGGCAAGTTTTGACCGCTCTACTGCTCGGCTCGCCCCAGCTCATCGAGAAGCTGTTTGGCCGAAATGAGATCCCGGGTGCCGAAACCCTCGGTAAAGCGGCCGTAGGCCGGCCTGAGGCAGGCCAGGGCGTCGGCGGGACGGCCCTGACTGTGCAGCAGCCGGGCGAGGCTCGTCGCCGTCCTCAGGGACCAGGAGAGGGCGCCCTGCTCCTTCGCGAGGGCGAGGGATCGCCCGAATGCTGCTTCGGCCTCCCGCTGCTTGCCGTCCGCTGCCAAGACCTCCGCTTTGATCCGCAGCAGCTCCGGCGCACACCAGTGTTCCTTTCTGTGCTCCGCGCGATCTAAGGCTTGTTGTATCGCTTCTCTGGCCTCCTCCAATTCACCTTGGGCCAGCAGGCCGCAGGCAAGCACACCCAGGTACCAGGAATGATGGATCCAAGGAGGCCTTTCCCTCAGCGCTTCACGGAGGCGGCGCGGTCCGTGGCTGTCTCCCTGTTCGATCAGGAGCACACCTTTGAAGCACTCAACCCAGTCTGTCCAAGTGAGCGTAATCGGAGACTTCGGCGCCCGCTGCATGAAGCGTTGCGACAACTCGATGTCGCGAACGAGTCCCGACACGTTACATGCTCCGACCATGATCGCCAGGAAAGCAGATGGCGCATGATTGATCGCGTCAGCTTCGTCGATATTGTATTCGGCAAGCCGGACCGCCTGATCCGGCAAACCTCGAATCCAGAGAATCACTGACTTGTAGGAGCGTGCAGCGACCTTCTGGTCGTATTGGTAGCGCGCCAAGTGCGATCCGTCGGATGGGGTGACATAGCGCTCGAGCATATGGTCGATGTGATGCAGCGCATTTTTGTGCTCACCCAGGACGAGCAAAGTCAGCCCGAGCATTCGCTCGCCGACGAGCAAGTCCGCCTCGCGAGTATTGTCCGGGGCGAGCGTCGCGAACTGCCTAGCCGCGTCCAGGGCGCCCATTGTCTCGCCAGAGAGAAGGCAGTTGAGCCATAGGCCGAAGAGTGCGCGAAGACGATAATCCGGCTCATTCAGTTCAGCGGCTATCTCGTGGGCGTTTCTCCAGGCAGCAATCATTGTCGGCGATATGCCAACATGCAGCAGCGCCGACGCTTGAGCCGTAAACAATTTCATTTCCTGGCGCCGGGTCCGGACATGGCTTGATCTGTCGCCGGTCAGCACTCGTCCAATGGCGACAACACATTCGTCGATCAGATAGAAGTGCAGGAAAAACGACGCGGCTGCGACTGTCAGTGCGACTCCCAAGGTGCCGGCACCGTCAGATGAGAATGCCCATTCAATGGCTGCGCGGACGTTGTCGACCTGTCTGCCTTGGACGACGCCGCTCTCCGCTGGCGCCAGCGACGACCGGGACGCCTCGAGTTCCTCGAGATAGTTGCAGTAGAAGACAGCGTGGCGCCGTGCGACCGCATCGAACTCGTCGTGGTGCCTTAGTTTTCCCAGTGCATACGCGCGAGTGGTGTCGAACAGCCAGAATCGCGACTTGGCACCGCTGACATCCGCGACGACCAGCGATTTCACTACCAGATCTGACAGCCGATCTATTGCGTCGACACGCGTCTCTGCTGCGTCCGCAGCCACAGCTGCGGCCGCCTCGACCGTGAAGCCACCAGCGAAGATGCCGAGCGCGCGGAAGAACTGTTGCTCGTTCTCGCTCAGCAGGCCGTAACTCCAATCGGTCACCGCCCGCATCGTCCGATGTCGCTGCATGGCTGTACGGCGGCGCATTCCTAGAAGCTGTAGGCTGTTGTTCAGGTGAGTGGCGAGGCCCTCGACCCCCAGCATCTCGACGCGTGGTGCGGCAAACTCGATGGCCAGCGGCAGACCATCAAGCTTGCGACAAATCTCGATGATCGCCGGAGCGTTCACATCGGTCAGCGTGAAGTCCTCGATGACCGCGCTCACGCGTTCGACGAACAACTGAACGGCAGGAAAGGCCCCGGCTTCAGTAGCTCTTAGCCTGGACGAAGTCTCTGGAACGCCGAGTGGCGCGAGGCGGTACTCGCATTCACCTGCGGTCCCAAGGGGTTCTCGGCTGGTCGCCAGAATGCTCACGCCCGGCGCTCCGCCGAGAATAGTCGCCGCCAAGCTCGCTACCGCATCGATGACATGCTCGCAATTGTCGAGCAGTAGCAGCATCCGCTTACCCTTGACGGCAGCGACAAGGCTGGAGAGCAGGTTTTCGTCGCGGATTTCAAGATCGAGTACCGTCGCAACCGCACTCGGCACCAGACGTGGGTCGCTGATTGGGGCCAGATCGACCAACCAGACGCCGTGTTCATGGTTCTCCATCATGTGCTCGGCGACGGCGAGCGCGACCGTGGTCTTACCAATTCCTCCAGCGCCAACGATCGTCACTAGGCGCTCGCGCAGAAAGCGCCTGACGATCGCCGCAGTCGCGTAGTCGCGGCCGATCATGCGCGTTACTGCGAACGGCAGATTGTGCAGCACCGTTGATGGAGAAGCTGGTGCGGCAGACGCAAGTAACGTTGTCTCGCGTCGTACCCGTGCAACGAAATTATAGCCACGCCCTGGAACGGTAAGCACGTAGCGGTTGCCGCGTTGACCATCGCCCAGGGCGCGGCGCAAGGCGCTTACCTGAATCTTTAGGTTCGCTTCCTCAACGTAGGTTTGCGGCCAAGCTCGGGCGATTAGCTGGTCCTTGTCGACCACCTCGCCAGGGCGATCCACCAAGGCAACCAGGATGTCGAATGCGCGGCTGCCAAGCCGCACCTGCCTGTCGCCTTCGAGCAGGAGGCGCTGACCTGGAAGGAGCCTGAACGGTCCGAATAAAACGACCTGTTCGTCTATGGTCACGACACTCGAGCCCCGCACGATTTTACCAATTTTAACCTGACGGACCAACCTGTGGGCATTAATCCACTATTTGAACGCCAGCCTCCCTTCATCGTGATGGTCGTTGGTTCCTGAACGGTAACTTCAGAAGGGGTGAGAAAATGCCAGATGGCGAAGCCGCCTTCTCTTTTCGTGACCCTCGACCGGCCGCCTCCTTGCAAGATGTCCAGCGAGACTTGGCGCAAGCTTTGCGCGTGATCCTAGCATCGCAGACAGATCACGTACTGACATTGGTGGAGACCATCGAGCGGCAGATCGACAATCTGCCATTGTCGGCGGCAATGCGGTGTCGCGCGGCATCGCGCCTGATGCGGTCGGCTGTATTGGCATCTCAGCATCACAGCCTCGCGGTCCTTGAGCTCATCATGTCCGAGGTAGTCGAAGAGAGAGGTGCGGCACTAGAAGCGCTCCTGATGGAAAACTGTGGCCGACGAGAAGGGTTCGCCATGAGGAGTCCGAGCAACAGTGTTGATAATGTCGTCGGTGGAAGTGACGCCATGACAGCCCGGGAACGAGATGTCCTCTCTATGATCAGCCTCGGGCGTTCAAATAAACACATCGCACGCGCTCTGGAGATCTCGCCAGAGACAGTAAAAACGCACGTCAAGCGCATCTTCACGAAGCTCGCGGTCACTACACGTACCGAGGCCGCCGCTCGAGCCGTGTCGGGAGGGTTGCTGTAGTACCAACTAAGACCAGCGCAGCTCCCGATTAATCGCAGAACGGCCGCAGGAGCAGGAGTGTCGACATTGGTCCCCCGTCTGCACTGCTCAATATCCCCCATGAGGGGGATGGGACAGGCCAAAGTCGCAAGCTATGTGGCAGTCATGGCGACCACATCGGCTCTCGCTTCCGCCTCGCTCCGTCGCGTAGCTGATGTAGTTGCGGCGATGAGATCCAGCGCTATCGCGTTCGCCATCTTCGCAACGGTGGGCGGATGCTCCGAGGGCGTGCTCGCTCCCCAGGGCCCGGTTGCCGAGGCCGAACGACAAATCCTGTTCAATTCCTTGGGCATCATGCTCGCGATCGTGATCCCCACGATCGTCGCGATTTTGGCCGTGGCGTTCTGGTTCCACTCGTCCAATCAGCGTGCCCGCTATCGCCCGGATTTTGCCTATTCCGGACGCCTTGAGATGATCGTGTGGTCGATCCCGGCGATGACGGTGCTGCTGGTGGGAGGTGTCGCCTGGCTAGGCGCGCATGATCTCGATCCGCGCAAGCCGCTCACCTCTGACGTTGCACCACTGCGGATCCAGGTCGTCTCGCTCGATTGGAAATGGCTGTTCATCTATCCAGACCATGGCCTCGCCACAGTCAATCAGCTGACCATTCCTGTGGGTGTTCCCCTGAGCTTCGAGCTTACCGCCTCAGGCGTGATGAACAGCTTCTTCGTGCCGCAGCTCGGCAGCCAGATCTACACTATGGCCGGCATGACGACGCGCTTGCAGCTACAGGCCGATCATGCCGGCACCTATCGAGGATTGTCGGCCAATTTCAGCGGCGACGGCTTTGCCGATATGCGATTTGCCGTCGATGCGGTGCCGCCTTCGGAATTCGAACGCTGGATCCAAACCGGCCGCAAGGCCAATCCCGCTCTCGACGCCACTGCCTATACTGGCCTCGTCGCGCCTAGCAGTGCGCTGCCGCCGAGGATTTATGGAGACGTGGCGCCAGATCTCTTCGACAGCATCGTGAGAGCCAATATGCATGGCCCGCACACATCGGCACAGAGGGCGATAAAGTGAACCTGTTGGGCAAACTCGACTGGAGCGCGATTCCCTTCGATCAGCCGATCATCATGGCGGCGTCCGCCCTGATGGTTCTGGGTATCGGTGGCATCCTGGGCTGGATCACGCTCAAGAGATATTGGCCCTACCTGTGGCGAGAGTGGATTACATCGGTCGACCACAAGCGCATAGGCGTGATGTATATCCTGCTCGCCATGGTGATGCTGCTCCGAGGCTTCACTGACGCCATCATGATGCGGGCGCAGCAGGCGGTCGCGGCCGGCGGTGCGCAAGGCTATTTGCCGCCGGAGCACTTCGACCAGGTCTTCTCGGCCCATGGCACTATCATGATCTTCTTCATGGCGATGCCGTTCGTTATCGGCCTGATGAACATCATGCTGCCGTTGCAGCTTGGCGTACGCGACGTCGCCTTTCCGACGCTGAACTCGGTTAGCTTCTGGCTTACTGCGTCCGGTACTTTGCTCATCAACGTTTCGCTGGTCGTGGGGGAGTTCGCCAAGACCGGCTGGGTCGCCTATCCGCCGCTCAGCGAGCTGCAATTCTCACCCGGCGTCGGCGTCGACTATTACCTTTGGTCGTTGCAGATCTCAGGTGTTGGCACATTGATGACGGGAATCAATTTCGTCACCACCATTCTCAAGATACGCGCACCCGGCATGGGCTATATGCGAATGCCGGTCTTTTGCTGGACCGCACTGGCCTCGAATCTGCTGATCGTCGCGGCGTTTCCCGTGCTGACCGCAACGTTCGCGATGCTCCTGCTCGACCGCTATCTCGGCTTTCACTTCTTCACGGTCGATGGCGGCGGCAACGCCATGATGTACATCAACCTGTTCTGGGTGTGGGGGCATCCCGAGGTTTACATCCTTATCCTGCCGCCATTCGGTGTGTTTTCGGAGGTCGTCGCGACATTCTCGGGAAAACCGCTGTTCGGCTATCGCTCGATGGTTGCCGCGACCATGGCCATCTGTGTGTTGAGCTTCCTAGTCTGGCTACATCACTTTTTCACCATGGGAGCCGGCGCCGACGTCAATGGCTTCTTCGGCGTCATGACCATGGTCATCGCAGTGCCGACCGGCGTGAAGATCTTCAACTGGCTGTTCACAATGTACGGCGGCCGGGTGCGCTTTTCGGTGCCCATCCTGTGGTCGATCGGCTTCATGGTAACTTTTGTCATCGGCGGCATGACCGGCGTCTTGATGGCCGTGCCACCTGCCGACTTCCAGCTGCACAATAGCCTGTTCCTCGTCGCTCATTTCCACAACGTCATCATCGGTGGCGTCGTGTTCGGCGTGTTCGCGGGCTACAATTATTGGTTCCCAAAAGTCTTCGGCTTCAGGCTCGACGAGCGTTGGGGCAGGGCATCGTTCTGGTGCTGGCTGGTGGGCTTCTATCTCGCCTTCATGCCGCTCTATGTGCTCGGCCTGATGGGCATGACCCGCCGCATGCAACACTACGACAATCCTGCTTGGCAGCCTTGGATGATCGCCGCCGCGATCGGCGCCGCGGTCATCCTGGCCGGTGTCGTCTGCCAGATCGCCCAGCTCATGGTGTCGATACGAGATCGCCGGCTGCTGCGCGACCAGACAGGAGATCCATGGAATGGTCGCACGCTCGAATGGTCTACGGCGTCGCCGCCGCCGGCCTGGAATTTCGCCGTTCTGCCGCAGGTCGACGACATCGATGCCTGGTGGGTCAGGAAGCAAGCCATGCCGGCCGGGCAGAAGGTGCCCCCGCGATCTTACCAAGCGATCGACGTGCCAATGAACAGCCCGATCGGCTTCATCACCGCCTTCTTCGCCGTCGTCACTGGCTTTGCTCTGATCTGGCACATCTGGTGGATGGCGGGTCTGGGACTCGCCGGCGCCTTTTTGGCGATTCTCGCCTTCGCCTTCCGCCGCGAAGAGGAGATAGAGATTCCGGCCGTCGAGATCGCACGCTTGGACCGAGGCCAGGGAATGGAGCCTGCTGAATGACCGACGCAGCTGCCGTCTCTTCGACTCTGACGACCGGTTCTCGCTACGAAGTGGCGGTCAGCCACGCTGGCCCGGCGCCCAAACGCGTCGTCGTCGCTTACGGCTTCTGGATCTTTCTGCTGAGCGATGTAGTGATGTTCTCCGCCCTGTTCGCGAGCTACGCGGTGCTGGCGCATGCGACTGCGGGCGGCCCGGCCGGGGTGTCGCTGTTCAATCAAACTAGCGTCGCCATTGAAACCGCCTGTCTTCTGGCCTCGAGCTACACCTGCGGGCTGATGTCACTGGCTGTCGGATCTCGCAACCGTCCGGCCACCTATTTCTGGGCCGCGATTACCGCAGCGCTGGGCGCCGTCTTCCTCATCCTCGAGTTGAGGGAATTCGCCAACATGATCTCACAAGGGGCGACGCCGCAGCGCAGCGCCTTTCTTTCCGCTTTCTTCACCTTGGTCGGCTGCCATGGGCTGCATGTCGCCAGTGGACTGGTCTGGCTGACAGTGATGATGGCCCAGGTCGCTCTACGCGGATTTCGTCCCAACGTTCAGCGCCGACTTAATTGCTTTTCCTTGTTCTGGCACGCTCTCGACATCGTCTGGGTTTGGTTATTCACCGTCGTCTACTTGTTGGGAATACACGCATGACCGACACACTTCACGATCGCGCACCGGGAGAGACGCCTGATGAAAGGGAAGAAGGAAAATCTTCCCCGGTGCTGGTCTACACCGTCGGCCTTCTAGGCGCCGTGATCCTGACGGCGACGTCGTTTTGGGCTGCCAACACATCCGCACTGTGGGGACCCGGCGTTGCGTTGGGACTTGCCGTGCTGGCGATCGCACAGATGGGTGTTCATCTGGTCTTTTTTCTGCACATCACCACCGGGCCGGATAACACCAATAATGTGCTGGCGTTGGCTTTTGGCATCCTGATCGTGAGTCTGGTGGTGATCGGCTCGCTATGGATCATGGCGAACCTGAACGACGCGATGATGCCAGCGGCTGAATTGATGCGCATGCAGCGCTGATCCCAGATGCCACAAGGGCCTTCCCCGTTCGGGGATCGGATCGGAACAGGTGCGAGGCGCAAGAGATGCTGAATGAATTGATGCGCGATCCGCTCGTTCAAGCCGGCGTGCTGGCAGTGGTGGGCGTCGTCATTACCCGCATTCTGCTGCGCAAGTATCCGGCCTGGCGTCTTCTGGTACAACTCGTCTTCCTTGTGGCGCTGACGACCCTTCTGCTCCACGCGCACATCGTTCCCTGGGAAGTGGCGCCGAGCGACACGCCCGTCATCGAACGGGTCTTCATCGCCCTCGCCAAGATCGTGTGGTGGGTCAATGCCGCCTGGCTGCTGACCGGCGGCGCCAGGGTCTTCCTGATCCTGGAGCGCCGTCCGCGCGAGAGCCGGCTTATGCAAGACCTGATCGTCGGTGTGATTTATGTCAGTGCCGCGCTGTCGATCGTCGCCTATGTCTTCAGCGCGCCGGTCGGCACCCTGATAGCCACCTCCGGCGTATTCGCCATCATCCTGGGCCTCGCCTTGCAGAGCACGCTCTCGGATGTCTTTTCGGGGATCGCACTTAACCTCAGCAAGCCATACGAAGTTGGCGATTGGATTGTGTTGGGAGACGGATCCGAAGGGTTGGTCATCGAGACTAACTGGCGCGCCACCCATCTCCTCAATGGCTCCAATGATCTTGTCGTGCTGCCGAACAGTAGCCTCGCCAAGGCGCGGCTCACCAATATGAGCAGTCCGAACCGAAGCCACGGCGTCAAGTTGCGCATTCGCGTGATGCCGACGATGGCCCCGTCGGGGATCGACAAGATCATGCGGACCGTGTTGCTCAGCAGCAATTCGATCATGCCCACACCGGCGCCGACGACGGAGATCAAGTCTCTCGATGCGCAAGCCATCGAGTTCGAGCTGTCGTTTCGCGTCCGGGACTTTTCGATCGCGTCATCCGCCCGACACGAGGTCTACGACCTGATCTATCGCCACGCCCGGGCCGCGGGCCTGGTGCTCGCCCAACCCAAGGAAGCGGCGGCCACAGCGTCCGTTCAACCGGCTGTTGGAGCGGTAGCGGCGCCTCGTGTCACCGCCCTCAGGATACTCGATGCGGTACCGCTTTTCGCCAACCTGACAGAGGAAGAAAAGGCGACGCTGGCGCCAACCATGACACGGCGCACCTACCGCAAGGGTGAGGTGTTGGCAGAGCAGGGCGCAAAACTCAGTTCGCTCCTCGTCATCCGGACCGGAGTGCTGGTCGTTTCGCGCAAGGAAGGAGCTGTCGAAGTGGAATTAAGCCGGCTCTCACCTGGTGACTATTTCGGCGATGGCGGCTTGTTTACCGGTAGCGGAGAGCCTGGGGAAATCCGGGCCATGACGTTCGTGGTCATCTACGAAGTAGGGCAGGCGGCACTTGCCGAATTGATGCACGATAGGCCGGGCATTGCTGACGAGATCGCTGTGACGCTGTCGCAACGCGCCAAGATAGGTACTTCTGGAGCGACGAGTGACCACAGGCTTGCCGACGCATCAACGGTTTCCGCATTGGTTTCCCGGATCCGCCAGATATTTTCTGAAGTACCGCGTCGCCCATCAGTACGGTGATCTCTGTTCTCGTCGCGAGATCAGAGAACAGATCTTATGGAAAGCGCCGAAGCGATATGCCGCTGATATCGTTGCGGCTATCAGACCTTAATTGACAACATCAGCAATCAACTTCCGATTTGAGTTCGTCGCCAATAAGATGGAGCGCCTCATCCAGGTCGTGTTCATCGATGATGAGTGGAATACTGAAGCTGAGCGTGTTGCCCTTCGGCGGCATGGCCAGGATCCCGCGCGGCAGCAGGCGATACATAATCTCGCGGGCGTGCTGCTCGCCCGACTTTGCGGCAGGTGAATTGTCGAAGTCCATGGCGAACATCAGTCCGGCGCAACGAACATTGCCGATGATGGACAGCTCGCTCTTCCATTGATTCAAGCACGCCTCGATCCGCGATTGCAGCCGCGCCGCTCGTTGAGGAAGTCTCTCGTCGACGAGGAGCGAAAGGGTCGCGAGGCCGGCGGCGGCCGATAAGGGGTTCTTTTCGTGCGTGTAATAGCTGAGATTCATCTCACTGCTGGTATCGAGATGGGAGGCCGCTACAACGGCCGCGAGAGGAGCAACGGTGCCGCCCAGCGCCTTTCCCGATTTAAGAAAGGCGTTTCCGGTAATCCGAAAGGCCGCCCCAAACGGGGGCCGGCGCCATTGGCCGAGTTGGTGAAAGGAGTGCTCGAGGCAAAGGTCGAATATCGCGAAGCCGGCCACGCGAAAATGGCGTCGCGCAGGGAGCTGGCGGTGAGGCGCCACCTGAAGAATGCCCTGAAAGGCGATATCTCTGCCGCGGAGGCAATTCTAAAGCTCCGCGCGCACGCAGCCGCGGGCCGTAACGCGTCGAGCCAGCTCGTGCAGATTAGTGACTTGCTGCCGAGTGCGCCGGACGGCCGGTCCCTCCGGCCCAAGGTGAAATAGTCGTGGGATCGATAGCGCAACAAGCCGCGGCAAAGATATCAATCGGCAGGATGCACGAGGGGCAGATCGCAGCCTTTCGCGCATTGGCGAACTCTCGCCTGAAGGCGCTCCGGTGCGGCCGGCGGTTCGGCAAGACGGATTTCGGGAAAATCTGGATTGGCGACGGATTGGCGAGGGGGATGGAGTGCGCGTGGTTGGCCCCTCAGCACAATACCTGGTCAGAAGTTTACACCGGCATTGTCGACACGTTCCGCCCCGCGTTGGAGCGGTCTGCCAAAGGCGCTGGCGTGGTCCGCCTGAAAAACGGGAGCCGCCTCGATTTTTGGACCTTGGGCAATGCGATCTCGGGCCGTGGACGCCGCTACCATCGGATCGTTATCGACGAAGCGGCGTTCACCAAGCCGGGCGACAACATGATGCCCAACTCAATGATGGCGATTTGGGAAAAGGCCATTAAGCCCACGTTGCTCGACTTCAACGGTGAGGCGTTGGTCTGCTCGAACACTAACGGGAAGGACCCGGACAATTTCTTCTACAACATCTGCACGGAGTCGAAATACGGCTTCAAAGAGTTTCACGCGACTACGCTTGACAACCCTCTGCTGCCTAAGCCGCTGCCGGGCGAGGCAAAAGGCAAGTGGCTCGCGCGGCGAAAGCAGGTCTTGGAGGCTCTCAAGGCAGAGAACGATCCGCTGGTCTATGCACAAGAGTATCTGGCGGAGTTTGTCGATTGGTCTGGCGTCGCCTTTTTCTCCAGGGAGAAACTCCTTCAAGACGGCCTACCACTCCCCTACCCGAAATTTTGTGACAGTGTATTCGCGGTTATCGACACCGCGTCAAAGACGGGTACCGAACATGACGGGACTGCCGTAACGTTCTTTGCCCACAACGCTCATCCAGGTTCGCACCTCGTTATTCTAGATTGGGATATCGTGCAGATCGAGGGCGCAACCCTCGAGCACTGGCTGCCTTCAGTTTTTAAGCGGGTGCAAGAATTGGCGGGACTGTGTCGTGCTCAATTCGAGGTGCGAGGCGTATTCATCGAAGACAAAAATTCAGGAACGATTCTCCTGCAACAGGCGGTACGACGTGGCCTGCCGGTCGAAGGTATTGCGTCAAAATTGACCGCCATGGGCAAGGACGAGCGGGCCCTCGCTGCGTCGCCATATGTTCATCAAGGCCGCGTCAAGTATTCGGACTATGCGTACAGCAAGATCGCCACGTACAAGGGAAAGCCGCGGAACCATTTGGTGGAGCAGGTAGAGAGTTTTCGTATGGGCGATCAAAAGAGGGCTCGCGAAGACGATCTCCTGGACACATTCTGCTACGGAATATCGCTCGCGTTGGATGTAAATCGATTTTAAAGGCGCCCATCGCCATTGCCCCGGCCAGAATCAATTGGAGGTGAATTCGCCAGATTCCAATTGTTGGGGAGTAAGCGTCAGACAGCTGAGGCGGCTAAGGGCTAACGGGTAGCCATTCGCCTGGCCGCATGGCTTCGCAATATTTGCCTTCCGCTTGAAGCGCGGGAGAGATGCTATGGACAGTCTTTAAAGTCCGCATGTCCAACATGAACCCGAAATCTTGGATATAGGTGGGAATCTCTCTGAAGTCACAGGTGCCGATCGGAGTGTGCCAGCGTGGAGATCGCACGCGGCCTACAAATTGGACCTTTGGGCCGGGAAGAGTTTCTCGCGCCACCATCCGGACGATCGCGGGATGGAGGCTGGGCAACTGGCGCTCAACGGCCGGCCGCGCCTCATCTAGAACAACCGGATCGGTACTTTGAATGAAGCCGCTAATGCTTCCGTTAAGCAGGTCTAGTGATCCTGATACGGGGATTCCAGTCGGCGCCCAAAGGTCTACCCCTGATGCCCCTTCAACGTACCAAATCCTGCGTTCCTTCTTCAGAGCAAACCGACCACTCCATCGCACTCTTCCCGAAAAGTTTGCGAGATTCTCAAGGAGCCGGACAGCTCCAAGTTCCGGAATGGCTGCCTGGAACGACAAAGCATCAAGTCTTGCCTGTTCAACCTCCTGCAGCAATCTGGTGTCCGCTAGGCCCGCTTGATTGAGCAGGCGAATAAGGGCGGCGACATCGATGCAGGCAGCGTTTCCCGAAACACCGCCCGACCAGCCGGTAGCGACGCGATCCAACTTTCCGGAGAGCCGGAAGGTCCCGTCTTTGGAACGGGCGGCAAAAAGGCGCTCGTCAGGCGACCAAGGGATGAATTGCTGCGGCTCCGGCGAGCACCGCGGGAATGCACTGCCCGAACCCGTCACACCGACTAGGGCGCTGGCGTCAAACTCGATGCTCTGTTGTGCCAACCGAGGCGGCACGTTACTCCCTTGCGCCGCCGCTACACGCGCCTGCTTGCCATTCAAATGTACTCTAATATCGGTCAGGCGGCCAGACAGTTGACCCTGCCCAGGACTCATACCGAAAAGACGAAAGAGCAACGAAGCATCGATGCCCTTTATGCTCACGTTGGTATCGAAATCGAATTGGCCATGCGCTGGGAGGGCCTCATTGAGCTTGCGCAGAGCGTCGACGTCTTTCTCGGATAGAGTTTCGAGTGCCAGCGTGGCCCGGATCGTGGGAACCGGGGACGTTGTGACGTCGAAAGTCACAAGTGGCACATTGCTTAGAGAGCGAACGTTCGTGGTAATTTCACCGACCCTCAGGCTCATTTCATAAAGTCTAGCTTCGAATGGCTTATTTGCCAGTTTCCCCGCGGGAAAGGTACTGCTGGCCTTCAGCAGAGTGACGGACAGCGGAAGGCAACTTCCCTTAGGGCATTGTGGGAACACGACTTCCAAACTATTCGGGTGGGCATCGACACTCCGCGATAGCACTGCGCCAAACCGGCTGGTTCGCGCGGCCGACGGATGCAACAGATCGAGTTGACCTGCTCGGTCCATCACAAAACCACCCGATAGCGTGGCTTTGCCGCGCGCGACGGCCGCCTTTTGTCGATTTGCAGACGATACGTCGCCAAGCGTTACGTCTACTGCTCCCAGGCCTATCAGTTCGTTTTGATCGCGCTGAATCTGACCAACAAGCGTTGTCGACATGTCGCCGTCATATACATGCGCCAGCGCAACCACATCTTTATCGTTGGTTCGGGCCGCGAAGGCTTCGAAGGTGTCAAAGTCAGCTTTTGTGGCAAGCCCAACGAAGAGACATCCGCCGATTGAACTGGCCTCGTGGTTTGCTTTCGCAGTCAGGCGCGCTCGCACTCTCGATCGCTGGCCGAGATCTATCGCTAGCTGTTCGATGCGCGCACCGTTGGGACCGACGCCACCGTTCAGAACGAGCCTGCGAACCATGGGCGCCGGCTTGACGTCCAGAGCGGCATCGACATCGATATCGAACTTGAACGTGGCGTCTCCTCGCACTTCAGGTTGTGCCACGTGGCAGCGATCTGCACTGGGTTCCGCCGCGCTGACATCGACCGGCCGCCTAATTGTACGTTGAAGGGTTGGCGCGGCCTCCTTATTTCGGGCACGGAGGACGTAATTGCGCGGCGAGGATTTGTCCCAATCTATTGTAACGGCAACGTTCTTTTCGTTCAGGATATCTCCCACGGACAAGCTCTTTATATTGAGTGCCATGTGATCAGGGAACGCCTCGAGAGAGACGGCCATTCCGAAGTCCATTCGCCTTGGCTGGTTGCTGGTCCCGAGAATTCCCGGCTTGGATGTACTGCGCGCTACATCGATCGCACTTCCTCGAATAGCAGTATGCGTGAGCTTCGCCCCTGCGAACTTTGCTGACCCGTTGTCGAGACGAAATGCCAATTCAGGATGAAGTTCAATTTGCGAAAAGTCCCAGTCGGAGAGGTATGCATGTGCACTCTTAAGGTCCAACCGAACGGATTGCAGTTTAGTCCCGTCCGGCTGTCCGACCGGAGCAGTCAGGTCCGTATGGATTGAAACACCTGAGAGTTCAGCAAGCGATCTGTCATTGTCGCGACCTTCCGAAAAGTTGCTGCGAACGGCAAGGCGGCCGAACCGAAGGTTTACCTCCATAGGTGCCTTGATCACGATATCGCGCCAACTCAATACGGAGAGGAATTGCTCTCCAGCTTCCGCTGCGCCGATAAGGTGCTCAACAGCCTCCGGCGTTTGATAGGATTGCAAGTCGGCGGCGCGATTGGCGATCTGCGCCGCCAGCTCCTGCGGAAGAAACCGATGATCAAGCGGGAGATCCTTAAGGCGCTTTGGCGCTAACTCGGGAAACCTCAGCGACAGGTCGCCCGCTTCAATCTCGACCTTAGTAAGCTCCACATGGGGTTTGGCGGCTTTGACGTTGAAGTTGATCGATAGAGTCGCCGCGGTGGCGATAGCTTCGTCAGGCAGCGCTTTGCTTCTCTTCTGGTCACCACGCGGCACGTAGTCGATCAGATTGATTTTGTCGAACTTGAGGTGAGCTTCACCTTGGACGAACTCGCCAGACGCAGATGATGCTGGAGCTGGTAGCAGGGTGGCATTGCCCCCGCCTGTGGATCCGTCAACATTGAGGCGGAGGTCGTTCAATTCGATCCGATCTCCATTGCTCTGTACCTGAGCGTGAAGATCGAATGCTTTCAGTCGTTTTTCCGGAAGATTTTCGGGCTGAATATCTAACCAACTGAGCGCGGCGGCGAGATCGTTGCTGACGACGGATAAAGATCCGCTGGGTCGAAACTTGGCTTCGTCATTGAGGCGATCCACCACGAGCTTAGCCGTGGTGCCTCCTGGAAGTTCCAGAGCAAGATTCGGTAGCGAAATGGCACCGGTTCGGTCGCGCCGGCCGATGAACTCGGACATCCGGGCGATTTGATTTTTATGATGAATTTTTTCGACGCTCAGTTTGACGAGGACTTCATGGCCAGGGAAGCTCTTCAATCCGGCAATGGATTTTTCGAAGAGTTTGTCGAGCGAAAAGGGTGCTCTACGATTTGACGGCGTATCCAGGTCAAGACTTTCGATGTTGAGCTCGGCCATCGCCGAATGGTCGTCAATGACCAGAGCCCCCTTCGCCCGATTCGATCCCAAGCCAAGCGCCACGTTTTTGAGCGCCAGTTTGGTTTGCTCGGGATGCTTGTTGCGGTGGTGCACCGACAGGTCCGCGCGGAAATCGAAGTCTTGCTGATTGGAATCGAGCCACGGCTGTGGTGGAAAGTGTAGAGCCGCTAGCGTTTCAGTCAGCGTCTTTGTGCCAATCACCAGCGCGCCATCGGCTTGGAGATCCATGGACGAAACGATCCCGCGAAAGGGGAACGAGAGGGTCCCGCCAAAGTTTGCCGTTGCGTTGGCCGCCTTCAGACTAACATCGACGGCAGTCTGAAAACTAATAGCGCCATGGCTGGAAGCGTGGATGCGAAAGCGTGTCGCCTGGATCAAAACCGAGGTGACATGGACCACTTTATCCGTGTCGGACGGATGGTGAAATTCGACATCGTCCACGCTCAGGGTCGCCGTGAGGCCCAACGGACTGAGTGATGGCGCGAGGCCAAGCCTCACTGCCCCGGCTAACTTGGCATTCGGAAGGGCACGGGCCAGCAATTTTTCGAAACAGGGCTTTAGCTCGTCTTGGTGACACACGGCCGCCGCCACCACTATTTCGGGAGATGTAAATACCAGTGATAGGGCGGCCGCGAGGAGCACTGTAGCGAGAGCAGTCGCAATGTAGATGATGCTTCTCGTATTTGATCGCATATTGCGTACGATATGGTTTATTGGTCGGTGGGGGAATGACCAACCCACAAAGACGGAGCTGAAAAAATCGGTGGCTTGGTGTTCTGCCTTCAGAGTTGGTTTGGTATGGTACGCTTTCCATTCGGTACAGGGAGGGCCGAGCGCTCTCGCCGCGGCGCGTCATTGTACGCTCCGCTGAGCGGTGACATCGATTTTCGCTGTTTGACCGCCGCTGGGGTGTTTTTCTAGGTCGCCGCTTGCTTATCTGCCAACTAGCGAACCGGCCCTTTACGGACGTCATCCGATATCGCCGTTCGAGTGACAAGACGAACGATAGTTAATAGCGTTCGCTCGCTTGTTTCCGATCTCCTCTGCCTTCCCCGTCAAGGGGGTTCAGCCCGTCACCTGGGCGATCATTGGCATCTGCGCCGTGGTGGAGATCGTGCAAATGCTGCACGCATCATCCATGCCGTCGGAGATGCACGACCTGTACGGCGCACATCCGGCGCTGGTGATGTTCGACTTCCTGCCATGGAACGCTGACAGCCCGTACATCGCCTGGACTTCTATCACCTCGCTGTTCGTGCATGCGGGCATTCTCCATGTGCTCTTCAACGTGCTTTTCTTCCATTGCTTCAGCCTGCCGATCGAATCGCTGATGGGCTCGGTGCGTTATGCGATCTTCTATCTCCTGTGCGGCCTGGCAGGCGTGATCGTGCACAGCCTGGGGGAGCCGGATTCCTTCACACCACTTGTCGGCGCGAGCGGCGCAGTCACCGGCATGCTGGCGGCGCACACCCTGCTGCTGCCATCACGAAGATTTGCATAGGCGGCAGTGCCGCCAACCCTAAGTTCGCATCGGCCTTGGGTTTCGCCGCTTTATGGGTCTTCCTGCAATTCATGCAGGCCTTTCATGGCGATTTCAATACTGCATTCGGTGCGCATGCCGGCGGCGCCATGGCGGGCCTTATGTTGGCGCCGCTATTCGTCAAGCGCGGCGTACTGATCGTAGCTCCCCCTCTGGGGGATACAGAGCATTGGCGCGAGTACCCCCAGGGTTTCGCCGTGCCGTGGCCGGTCGCGGCGGGGATTGCGGCGCTGCTGGTGGGCGGGCTTGGTTACCTTCTTGTCACCACGCAAAAAAACGTTGATCCGCAGGTCGTCGCAAACGCCCGCCAATGGATCGCCGTCGCGCGGCTCAAAGGCTGGGGCGTGCCACTCGACGCCGAACGAGGCCTTGCGGCCTATCGTGCTGCCGCCACGGAGGACCCGATAATCGGGGCTCGCCTCGCAGGCATATTGCTGGAGGGCACGATCGTACCGAAGAACGACGAGGAAGCCGTCCAGTGGTACGAGCGGTCGGCGAAAATAAATGATCCCGGCGCCGTCACAGACTATGCGTTGATGTTGATCGATGGCAACGGCGTTGCGCGCGACCGTGATCGAGGCCTCGCCATGCTTCTGGCTCTCGCGAACGATGGCTTCGCCTCAGCTGACCTGCAGTTAGGCCAAGTGCTGGAATTTGGCCGCGGCGGTGTCGATTTGGATGTCGCCGGCGCCGCTCAGCGCTACAAACATGCCTGCGACAACAGGGTGAGGGAGCCTGTCAAGAGCACCGGACAATACGATGCCTGCCGGCGTTACGCGCAGATGCTGAAGGATGCCGGGGCGTGTCGCGTGATCCGGATGAGGCGGACAAGGTCCTAAAGTGGGTCCAGGAGCAGGAACTGTTCGACGCGGGCGTAAAAGTGATCCGGCAGAAATTGCGGTGAAATCGGCAATAGTGCCGCCCGACTACATAGCGCTATTTAGAAGTCGGACTTGAGGCTCTGAGATGGCGGTCCGTACCATGTCCTCACAGCTCGCCATCCACTCCCATTCGCTATCGCGTCCGACAACGCGGCGCAACTTGCTCAGGGCTTTGCTACTTCGATCAGCTCGAGTGAGAAATTTCCCTGGTCGTCTTTATGGACCGCCACAGAGAGCAGGGCACCGTCGGATGCACGAACCAGCGCGAGATAATTATCCGGCGCCGAACGCCAGGCAAGCTTTCCGGCAGAATCGATGCGAACGATTTGCTTCATCTTGGCGTCCTCACCTAGAAGGCCGGCGAGCCCCGCACCATCAGCGATCAGCGCTTCGGGAAGGAGCGGGGCATCGGGGGAGTCCTTATAATTCTCCTTCCACGGTGTCGATCGCCGCAGAGTGCCATTGCGATCAAAGAAGCGGACGGCACTGTCATTCTTGCGGCTGTCGCCGATGAAGACGAGACCGCTGTCGGTGAAGATCGAGACGCCGTATTCCCCGCCTTGTCGCAGGATGACCTTTCTCGTCTTCAGGCGGCCACTCGCGTCATAGACGTTCAACACCGCGTCGAACTGGTCGAGGCCGCTGAAATGCGAACCGGCCACGCGGAAACCACCGTCGGAGTCAAACGCGACGGAGGTAATGCCCGGTCCAGGCGTTATGTTGAGGTCGGCACCCCCCGCGAGTTTCATGCCGTCCACGGTGTAATGACCCCACCACGGGATAAAGGGGCCGCCAGAGAAGCCGCCGCCGACAAACAGCGTACCGTCCGGCGCGGCCGTCAGGAAGTTCGCATAAATTTGATCCTCGTAGCCTTGATTTGGCGCCAGTCCCTTGGGCCGGCCGACGCTTGCGCGATGAAGGACCTTACCGTCGGAAGACAGCCTGAGAATTTCAGCCAACTCGCTCGACGTGCGCGCCTGGCTCGCCCGCAAGAACAGCGCAAACTCGCCGCCAGGAAGTGCCGCGGTAACGACCGTCATATTGGCGCCATAGGGCATCGGCCCTTGCGGGAGGGAAACCCGCGCCAGGACCTTACCGTCGCGGCCCAGTCGCATGAACTCGAGCTTTGTCGGCCGAGAGGAAGGCGTTTCCAAATCGAGAAAAGCGAGGTCTTTGTTGATCGAGACAAGCGCAAGGCCGAGCGCGCCGTCCGCTCCTAACACTATCGAGGCCTGCGCCGGCTCATACCCCTTCGCGACGTCTATCACAGGTTCCGCAGATGCGACGGTGCAGCCCAGTAGGGCCAGTACGAAGGCGAGAAAGAAAGCGCGTGCATACAATAAGAGCGCTACTCCGTTCGTGAGCTAACGAAGCATAGTGTAGAGTTGGGGACAGCGCGATGCGCGCCGCAGTCTTGCTTTTATTCAGGGTCGCTTTCATTCTGTTGGTTTCATTCCGTATCCTTTTTGGGATTAAGGCGCTAAATCCCCACGGGCTCGAAGGTGCGTTTTCATGATGATGATGGTCAGTGCGCGTTCGGGAACATTTCAGAGCTCTCCCCAGAAGCGATGGGGAGGCCGAAAGTCAGCAAACCTCTTCTTAATTGCGGCGGCGACATTTCTATGCGGCCCTGCTTTGGGCCAGGGTACCGTCGACGCCGATTTTTCTGCCGCAAGGCCGGGCGAAACGAGGGGATTTTCGAAATGTCGCAGGATAAGGCGACAGCTGCCCCTGGAACGGGAGAGGGTGGCGTCACCTGCTCCTGGACGTTGCGCGGTGGTGATGCCCCGGTAGATGGTTCTTCGTATTCGATCATTCTCGAGAGCAGGTTGCTGAAGTCGAGGTTCGCAGCGCGCCAGGTGATCATGATGGCACGTCTGCCCGAGAATCATCGCGGCCGCGAGATTTGGCCGCTTCCTAAACTGGGCGACGACGGCTTGAGCCGCGCGACGATAAAGGAGGGACGGATCACGAGGTTTGAAGTAGAGGCGGTGAAGGGACGCCGCCATTTCCTGCTGACGCTCAGCCCGCCGCGCGATGGCGTACTCACCAATCGGACGACCGGCGCGAGCATCGACTTTATTGGGGTGGGCATCGCAGCGCTCGATGATGGTCTGCTAAACTAAGTGCCCGCGGGTCAGTAAGGCGAGACATGACCGTCCGGTCCGATTCCATCGAATGAATCGGCAACCGCCGCCAGCATATTGCGCAGGCGATCCAAAGCCGGGTCACGGGATCTCAGGGTTAAGCCGAGTTCTCCGTCCGCCGTGAGAAAAAAATTGTGCAGTCCGCGTTACCTTCACGCTGACGGGTTCAATTTGCGCTAAGTAACAGTGTCGAGCATGACCTGCACGGCTATTTCCGTTGCCTCGACTTGCCGAATTGGTCCTCCGATGCGACCATTAAGCCAGGATGGGGAAAGCCATGCGCAGCATCATCGTAGTCGCGTCGATTGTGTTATTTGGGGGGACCGGCTCGCCCGCGTGCGCACAAAGCTTCGAACAGCTGAAAAAATGGTGTAGTGGCGTCGGCGTTTCCGATGAACAGACCATTCAAGGCTGCGACGCGGTCATAAGGTCAGGCAAGCAATCGCCCGAGGACCAGGCGAAGGCCTTCTATTTGCGCGGCGACACTTACTCAGGCATGGGCCAAATCGACCGCGCCATTCAAGACTTCGATCAGGCTATCAAGCTCAAGCCTGATTACGCCGTGGCATTCTTGAATCGCAGCTGGGCCTACGACTTAAAGGACCAAATGGACCGCGCCATCGACGACATGGGTAAGTTCATTGAACTCCAGCCCGCCGACCCGGATGGCTACGCCATTCGCGGGAGCAAATATGTAAGAATTGGTCAATACGACCGTGCCTTACGGGACTTCGACCAGGCGATCAAGCTCAAGCCCGACTACGCGCGAGCTTTCTCCGAACGCTGCCGGGCACGTGCTATTATCGGGCAACAGCTTGAGGTTGCACTCGCGGATTGTACGATGGCGCTCCGACTGAGCCCTAGCGACGCCGTTTACCTAGACGGCCGTGGCTTCACGAATTTGAAGCTCAATCGGACCGGCCCCGCGATCTCCGACTACACCGCCGCGCTTCACATTAAATCTGATCGCGCCTCGTCTTTTTTCGGTCGCGGCATAGCGCGACTTCGCAATGGCGACAAGGTTGGCGGCAATGCCGACATCGCCGCGGCGAAGAAACTTCAAAGCACTATTGCCGACGATTTTGCCAAATGGGGCGTGGCGGAGAGTTTGCCTTCTGTGGAGGCCCACGCCGACAATAGTGGTTTTTTCCCAATCGAGCTCGTTTGTCCTGCAACGGAATCAGATGGAACGCTCGATTTGATTTCCCAAAATTCTAACGGCAATAAAAATCGCATGCGGGTGATCTATTCCAGTTATAATCCAAAATCGGTCGAAGTAGCGGTAGCTTTCCCGGGAGAGATGCTTCGCAATATCCTCACTGTTGTTCTAGAGGCCCATAACAATTTAATCGACCAAGAGTACGCACATGACCTCGTCGTGAAAGCCAACGCTATTAAAACCAACGTTTGCGAAGGGCCAGCGTCGAATTGTCAGAGATACCTCGCAGCTTTGGCGAAAAATAAATCAATCTTTATCGATGCCTCTCGTAACCGGTGATCAAACTCACTGTGGCTTCGCGCATCGTGCAAGCTGACAAATGCCGTGACACGAATTCGCTGCGCCTCCGTGGCATCCTGGTTTTTGTGCGATAACCCGAGTCAACTCGGCGAGTTGCGAATTTTCTGCCCGAGTTCGTGGTCAAAATTTCTGCGGGACATCGTGGAAAAAACGCTTAACGATAAAATCAACGCGAGCACGACTCCCCAAGACCAATACCGGTCCCAAAACAAACCGATCAGCAACGCGCTAAAGCATTCTCGAGAGCAGGTTGCTGACGTCGAGGTTCGCTGCGCGGCAGGCGATCCTGATGGCACGACTGCCCGAACCATCGCGGCCGCGAGATTGCGCTGCCCCCTCAACTGGGCGATGACGGCTTGAGCCGCACGACGGTAAAGGAGGGACGGATCACGAGGTTTGAAGTAGAGGCGGTGAAGGGACGTCGCCATTTTCTACTGACGTTCAGTCCGCCGCGCGATGGCGTACTCACCTATCGGACGACCGCCGCGAGCATCGACTTTATTGGGGTGGCTATCGCATTGCTCGATGATGGTGTTTCGAACTAAGGGCCGGTGGATCGGTAAAGACGGTCATTAACGTCTAGTCGGGAAGTATCGAAATTGGCAAACACCGCCATTATGTTGCGCAAGCGATCCGAAGCCGGGTGACGACATCTAGGGTTAAAGCCTAGTTCTCACAAGGGTGCCGTAAGCCCTAAATCCAAAAACTACCGCGGCGACCAACTTTCACGGATAGTGCCGCAGCGCCAGACCTGCGGGTGTCCGTTCGAGCGCGACGAGCGTGCCGTCCTCGCGACGGGCGAAAGCCAGGAGATCCGCAGCCGACGAGCGCCAGACCATTCGGCCCAGCCTGTCGAACCGCGCGATCCGACCCTGGTTGTCCTGCGCCAGCAGGCCCTCGCCGTCGGCAATCAGCCCCTCTGGCATTCCGTCGCCGGGGGCCGCATCGCATTTTCTGGCGATGGGGGGGTAGAGCGCCGACCGCAGCCGGCGGCCGTCCCGCGAGAAGAAGCCGATCGGAAAAGAGCATTCCCCATTCGTCGTCCAGCGGTTGCTGATCGACACGATGACAATCTCGTTCTCTGTGAATAAGGCCCGGCTCATGAATTCGCCCTCGAAGAGGACGACAGGCTTGGGCCCGGCCCCACTTGGCGGCCTGCCGCGTAGAATCGCCCGACTTTCATGTAGCCGCCCGGCGTGCTCGGCCCAGACGGACCGCACCGTCCAAATCGTGCCATCCGGGCCGACCTTGACGGCGACTATGGCTCCTTGCGCGTCCTCGCCGTCGGACTCGGCGAGGGTTTGGCCGGCGGGATCGAACAAGGCCCACCAGGGATGGCGGTCGCCGGCCCCCAGCATTTCAACGTATTCGCCAACGACCAGCAGTGTGCCGTCCGTTCCCGGCAAGGCGGTCGACAGGCACAGCGTCACATCGGTGCGCTGCCGCCAAGCCGGGGCCGCGAAGCCGGGATGCCCGAGGTCGAGTTTCTGCAGCACGCTGCCGTCGGGCGACAGCCTGAAAACGCTCGCCATAGTCGTGAGCGGCCCGTTCTCGTAGGCCTTGGGCGCCAGGACGATGAAGCCGCCGTCCTTAGAAGCGACCGCTTTGGCATCGCATGAAGGTGTCCGTGGGAGGACTGCATTGGCAAGGGACTGATCCAGCCGCTGACGCTTCAACAGGGAACCCGAGGCATCGACCGACAAGAGCTCGAGCAGCGGTGGCTGCGCGGAATCGATTAGAGGGTCGGACCGCGACATTAGCAGCAGGGAGGTCGAGCCGTTCGGAGCGGGCGACAGGAAGGCCGCCTTGTTATGTAAGCCCGCAGCAACCTCGATAGCAGGCTGGCCAAGTGCCGCGTGAACGTTAAGCTGGAGCAGCAGCACCATGGGGAAGAGGCCAATCCAGCCCTTCAGATCGCGCCCCAGCGCATGTCGTCGGCCAGCGTCCATGTTCGCGCGTTACTATCGCCGGGAAATTGGCCGCCGTCCATCAGGACGTTCTGGACATTCATGTCTGGTATTGAAGATTGTGCGCCGGAAATCGACGAAACGAATTGATTCGCCACGCATCGTTACGGATCTTGAGAACTGCCGCCAAGACGTACGGCATGACGGCCTTGCGAAACAGAAGCGTACCGGCTTCATGCGGAGCTACCGTTCTGGCTAGTTAAGTATATAGGTCCCAAATCAATGTGCGATAACAGACGCTACATCTGCTATTTGCGTCACCATAAGCTATTTAGCATTCTTACTTCAAATTCCGACTTGCGTAGGCTTTGGAAGCCTAGTTAGTTTAACTCGTTGGGGCTAGGGGGATGCAAAATGGGATTGAATTTACGCGCGACGCGTTCTGGCTTTGCGTGCGTCTGGGCTGTCAGTTCGATGATGTTCGCTGCTGGATGTGACGGCGATTTTGGCACATTTCTCAACGATGCTGGGCAAGTTCTAGACGGCGCCACGGCTGTTCTCGAGGGTGTCGAGGGTGTCGTCGACGCCTCGAATGTTCCAAGCCCACAATATGGTTCCGGTGCGACGCGTAGCTCGAGTGCTTCTGCGCCGAGCCGTAAACCGGCCGGAGCGGTCAATCCCCAGGGCTGGAGTCAGCGCGGTGCTTTCGACGAATGCGGCGACTTGTACGACGGGGTCTCGCCAAGCGCTGCTGCGGAGTGCCGGAGCCGCGCCGGCCGAATGGGATCGATCCCCTAGTCATTGAGGGCATCGATCGGAGGGCCGCGACGTGCGCTGGCGGTGAAGTAAGTAGCCCTGCAACTGAGCGCCGTCGGGGATAATTGTGGGCCGCTCGACCGAACTGCATCGAGCCGATCATCCCAAAGTGGCCACGGCGAAAAGGACACCGCCAGGACCGAACGCCAGGAGAGTTCTTTCCCAGAATCGATGCGAATGATTTGCTTCGCCTCGTTCTCGCCCAGAAGGCAGGCGAGGTTCGCGCGACCATCGCTTCGGGAAGCACGCCGACATCAAAGAAATCTTTCCTTCTCCTGACGGAGTCGATCGCTGCAGCGGGCCTTTGCCATCGAAGAAGCAAACGGCTCTCTCTCTCTCTCGCGCGCGCGCGCGCGGGGAACACTACGGGTGAGTACACAACCATCTGCCATATTCTGAGATGACGGTTCTTTCCGAAGTTCGCGGCTTTCAATATTGGATGGCATCAAAAGCCCAAGCGGGTAATTCGTAGTTTTGCCTCGCCCTATCGTGGCGAACTGACTGCGCAGTCAGAAACTTCTATTGAACAAGTTCAGCGCCGCCAAGCTGTCGAGAACCTTAGGTCTCGAACCATCCGATAGGTGTGTATCGCCGCACTCGATGATGGTATTCCGAACTAAGTGCCACCGGTTCGATAAAGGCTGGTCATGAACCTTCGGTCGGAGTTCATCCATGACAATCGCCGCTAATCTTGATGCGCAGGATATCGAAAGCTACGGGTCACGACATCTGGGCCCCAGTTCTCCGTCCTTGTGCTTCAGCTGTGAGCAACAGTTTGGGATTCCACCTTACTTCGCGCGGACATTGTCAATGTGCGCTAAGTGGCAAGTGATCCAAAGCCGGGTCACGACGTCTAGGGTTAAGCCGAGTTCTCCGGCCGTCGTGAGTAAAATGTTAGACCTCCGCCTTACCTTCACGATGACGGTTTCAATGTGCGCTAAGTGACAACGTCGAGCAGGAATTACCATGGCTGTTTGCATCGCCTCGACTTGCCGAATTGGTCCTCCGATGCGACCATTAAGCCAGGATGGGGAAAGCCATGCGCAGCATCATCGTAGTCGCGTCGATTGTGTTATTTGGGGGGACCGGCTCGCCCGCGTGCGCACAAAGCTTCGAACAGCTGAAAAAATGGTGTAGTGGCGTCGGCGTTTCCGATGAACAGACCATTCAAGGCTGCGACGCGGTCATAAGGTCAGGCAAGCAATCGCCCGAGGACCAGGCGAAGGCCTTCTATTTGCGCGGCGACACTTACTCAGGCATGGGCCAAATCGACCGCGCCATTCAAGACTTCGATCAGGCTATCAAGCTCAAGCCTGATTACGCCGTGGCATTCTTGAATCGCAGCTGGGCCTACGACTTAAAGGACCAAATGGACCGCGCCATCGACGACATGGGTAAGTTCATTGAACTCCAGCCCGCCGACCCGGATGGCTACGCCATTCGCGGGAGCAAATATGTAAGAATCGGTCAATACGACCGTGCCTTACGGGACTTCGACCAGGCGATCAAGCTCAAGCCCGACTACGCGCGAGCTTTCTCCGAACGCTGCCGGGCACGTGCTATTATCGGGCAACAGCTTGAGGTTGCACTCGCGGATTGTACGATGGCGCTCCGACTGAGCCCTAGCGACGCCGTTTACCTAGACGGCCGTGGCTTCACGAATCTGAAGCTCAATCGGACCGGCCCCGCGATCTCCGACTACACCGCCGCGCTTCACATTAAATCTGATCGCGCCTCGTCTTTTTTCGGTCGCGGCATAGCGCGACTCCGCAATGGCGACAAGGTTGGCGGCAATGCCGACATCGCCGCGGCGAAGAAACTTCAAAGCACTATTGCCGACGATTTTGCCAAATGGGGGGTGACGGAAAGTTTCGCTTCTGTGCAGCCGAACGCCGACAATAGTGGTTCACCGGTATCCGACGGGAATCCTATCGACGTCGGTCAAGAACTCAAAAAGTTAAGAAAGCTGTTCGATTTCGACGACGACGGCACGGCGACCGGGCCCAGACCAAGCGGACCCGGTGAGACGCCGGAGCAAATGCGCGAGCGCGCTGCGGGTTATTTCAGACAGGCTCAGCAGGCGACGAGAGACGATGATTGGCCGAACGCCTATAAGTTCGCGGAACTCGCATGGGCTACATACTTGTTCTACGCTAACGGGAATCCTTCCGATGAAGATAAGAGGTTGCTGGGCTTTTCCAAAACTCTGTCGGTCAATGCCGCCGAGCATCTTCAGGGCGGTCGGTACTTCGGCGGCTCCGGGAACAATGCTTCGCGGAGTGGCGATCGCGAATAAATGTGCTTGAAGTCCATTGATAATAAGTCCCCGGATCTGCTTCGCAGCCTGATCAGCGAGCCCCATTTGATCTCCGAGACGGAGGGCGAATATAGGGATTCGTGCGTGGCATTCCCCAAACTAGTCGACGCAGTTAGGGCACGCATAAAGTCGCTGACAAACGGCGATGCGAGTGTTGTTGGAAATGTAGCGGCCGAAAAGGAAGAAATTTGGAGCTACAACGGGTCGACTATCAAGCTTGTCAGCGTCGGAAATACGAGAGCAGCATATCTCAATGCGCCAGGCACAGTCGGTGTTGTCGGCGAAATTGTCTTCGAAGGCGTGCAGCGAGGGACTAGCCTGGTTGGAAGAGGGTTCTCGCGCAAAGCCGGATGCCTGACAGCGTCCTTCGATGTTTCGGGCAGGATTGAGCAGCATCAAATTGTTCTGCGGGGTAATCGTCCCAATCAACAGGCTGGATGTAGCCAGCTGAAATCTACCGATCCCGTCAATCTAGTATTCACCTATGTCGGTCCTCTGGGCGCCGATCGGACAGCCAAATCTTCAAATCAGGACTTTGATAAAGCCCTCGCATCCATGGGACCGGATGGAAAATGTTCTGGGAAGTCCGGCACTGGCGAAGGCTTGTCGAAGGATTGCAAACTCCTTGTCGATCAGGGGATCGCCAATCATGACGATGGTGTGCCGCGTTATGTCGACGGCGCTTTGTCCGATGGTGTGCCGATTAGCTTGAAATGTAGCGAGAGCAATGACGGAGTATTTGAGCTCATTATTCGCGCGAGAGCGGTCGGCGGACGACTAGCCAGGACAAGAGCGCGGCCCAAATGGCGAACCCGAAATCGACAGGGAGGTTGGCGCTCAATATGTCCCAATCCCCGGATCGAATGTCATCGGCGTTCGCCATGAGTGAGCAACCGAGCGCAGCGATAGAAGCGGCGCCGAGGACCACCCACAGAGTGATGGCCCGTTTGACACTCCAAATCGCGACGAGTACCCCGGCGGAAAGCGCGACAGGCCACCCGATCGCGTAAGCAAGGCCGATCATCAGAATGAATTGAGAAGAGCTGGCGGTATACCAGGCCGCGTAGTTGTGAAAATCGAGCGATCCGTTCGCGGCTAGGACAGCAAGCGAAAAGAGTCCGAAAGTCATCCCGGCCATCAAAGGCCCGATCGCAATCGCGACAACAACAACGACGAGGGGAATCGTGGCAGATCGAGGCAAGGGCATTGAGTTCCTTTGTACCCAAAACGTCCCCATGTGCTGAGGGGCAGAACGTGCTCCGTACAGTCAGTATCGAGCATTCAGCCAAACGGAAAAAAGTCCCAGCGCGATTGGCATCACCGCATAAAAAATCCCTACTTCAATCTTACGGCTAGCCGTGTCGCTTTCGACCTCAAGGTAAGAGTCTTCTGGCTCGTCCGGATTGTAGATAACGGCGACCGGTGTGCCTGGCGAATATTTAACCACAACCGATTTGGCATAAGCCCAGTTCTGGTAGGCGCCGCGGGCGGTCTGGATAAATCCGTTCTCAAAGCTGCGGCCGGCCACCGTATATCGATACGTGACCTTAGGAGCCTTTAGAAATATTCCGCTGCCGGCGTAGACGAGTTCCGCCGCACTTGTGAGAACGACCCCGGGCGCCTTAGGCCAGTATCGAATGACTTTGGCCTTGGCACGGTCTCGCAATCCTGCTGCGACGACCCAGCCGGCAGCTGGAAACATAAAAATGCCCGTCCAACCGATCATGTCACGCATGTCGTCGATCAAAGGCGAGGACGCTTGCCATCCCGGCGGAGGATTTAGCAACGGAATGGTCAGAACAAAAAGCCCGATCGCCAAAATCGGACGGGCATTGGACCAAAATCGTATAGCGGATTCTTGCGTCAATCGATTCCGATCCGAGCGATGTCTCTTCATCCTTTGCAGGGAATATTAGCCGAAGCTCAGTCATTTGCCATGTTATGCACGCAATAAAATAATGCAGAAGGCAGGAACGCGGTGAGCCCTCATGGATGAGCGGAACGCTTGCTGAGTGAAGTGTGTCGCTAAGAGGAGGCGGTGATTGCACCCCGCCGAATCCTCACTACCTAAGTCACTGGTTTTCGCGGCAATTTGTTGCGCGCCGCACTGAGAGAAGCTATTGCGGTTTGACGAATACGCCGGCTGCATCCTCGGTAAGCCACCCCCACAATCTGCGAGTAATTAGCGGAAATAACAGGCCGGCAAAGAAGAGGGTCATAACGGAGAAGGGAAGGTACCACTTTGTCTTCCTCGTCTTTGGATCGACAAGATGTAGCTTGCTATCTTCAAACATATAAAATCGTCATAGCCTCCCAGCAGCAGCGTCCCGAAAAACGGCACGGCCGCGCCGACGAACGGCGCTATCGGAAGCATGGCCCGCCAGAATTCGATGCGCGATACAATCCGCATGATGTTGAATGCCTCCCTCCGGCTTCGCCGGCGAGCCCTCGAGATTCTCTCGGAAGATTCAAAAAAATGCTGTGACGCATATTTGCGCAGATGATCGGGCCACGTGCAAGCATGGCGAAAGACTTGTAGTCCGCAGCAGCACTGATGAGTTTTTTCGATCTGCGCCCGGCTAGTCGGTGCGATGCGACGATGGCAACCTCGCAAATAACCTTGTGACCAAGGCCCCCCCCAGGCCCACGCCTCGCCGCTTCCAAAAAGAAGGATGAGCGCAGCGACGAGGCTCGCTTTGAGGTGGAAAAAAGGGAAGCATCTCTGCTCGGCGCAGCATAGGTCGTCGCTGCGAGAAGCTCTATTCAACGTAGTGGCTCTCGCGGTCGATGCGTTCCCTCACCTTGCCCACGCCTTCGTCGTACTTTTCATCCCTAGGGAGGCCTACGCTGTGTAGAGGCTTCCTGCGAACTCCGAGCAGAGTTCTGACGAGGTTGCCGAGCAGGAAGATCAGCAGTCTGGTCACGTCACTCCCTCCTTCAGTCGCAAGGCCATCCTAGCCCAGCATGAAGATCAAGTCTTGCAGCAGCAGCGCTCGCTGTCGAATAACCGGGCTGTAACCCGGCTTCTATCGACAGTGACTGATTGGCCTGATCCCGCAAAGTTTGCCTTTGAGTTCTTTGATGACGCAAAGGCCTGGGCGGGCCCCAAGTTCATGTGGCCTGCGTTGTGGACCAGGATATTGATGCGGCCAATTTCGCGAGTCACTCTCTTAAAACTCGAAGTCGAATGAATGGCCGCGCTAATTGGAATCGAGGACCGATGAACAGATTGCTTTCCATCACCGCTTTCGCGATCAGCCTGATCCTCGGCAACGCAGGGGCCCAAGCGCAGCAATGGCAAGAATACCGGCCGGCCGGCGTGGGCTTTCGCGTCGAACTGCCGGGATCGCCGCAGATCGAGGATAATACCGCCAAGGCGGGGCACAACGTGTCCAAGATGATCGTCGCCACGGTCGCTCCTTCCGACGAGATCGCCTATATCGCCATGTACAGCGTCTTCACGCCCAGCGTGGTGTACAGCGATCCGCAGAGGTCGCTCGACAGCGCGATGCACCTCCTTGCCGGGCAGGGGAAGATAAGATCGCAGAAACGGCTTACCTTCGGCGCGGTCCCGGCACGCTCTACTGTCATCGACATGTCGGAGACGCAGGTAGGCATCGACCTGATCGTGATGCGCGGCAACGTGATGATCCAGATAATCTGCGTCGTGCCCACGGGGCAGGAGGCCACGCCCGAGGTCGAGCGCATCTACAAGTCGTTCGCCCTCGTCGCCAATTAGGTCGCCTGCGGTTTCAGCTGCGGGCTGCCGCTCAGAGTCCTACGGCCACCGTCCGAGCAGACAAAGCCATCCAACGTGCCGTCGGTTTGGTCCCAGATCTCCAGGCCAGTCGTACTGGAATGGCCGCGGCTATTTATTGCGCACTGCAAAGAGAGCAGGGTATCGCGGTTTGATGAATGCGCTGGCCGCATCCTCGGCAAAACACCATACCGGCGGTAAACCAGGCCTTCGATTATCGTGCGTACATCACGATGCGCGACGCGCAACAAACTGGCGTTCGGCTCAAGGAGGAGTGACTTCCTCGATGCAATCGAAGAGCTCGACATCTTTGGGGCGCAGCAGGAAGAACAGCAGCGCACCCGCGGCCAGCCCGCCGAAGTGCGCGGCATACGCCACGCTGTCGTCCGCGCCGGAGGCGATGTCGTAAAATTGCAGTCCGATCCAGAGGCCGATCGCCCAGTAGGCCGCGATCCGCACGGGACGGAACAAGACGACAACCCAGAGCTTGGCGCAGGGCCGCAGCATCAGGTAAGCCGCGAGCACGCCCGCGATCGCGCCCGACGCGCCGATCATGGGGATATTGCTGTCGAGGTTGCCGGCGACATAAACCAGCGCGGCGAGGATGCCGCTCGCGAAGTAGAATATAAGGAAGCGCCACCAGCCCATCGCCGCCTCGATGTCGTCGCCGAACACAAAGAGGTAGAGCATGTTACCGCCGACATGCAGCCAGCCATTGTGCAGGAACATGCTGGTGATCAGCGTGGCCCAGGCGGGCAGTGGCGACGGGTTGGGCGTCGTACCTGCGATCACCGAGGGCACCACCCCGTAGGACATCATCAGGAATTCCGCGCCGCCCGTGTTTATCTCGACCAGAAACACGATAACGTTGATCGCGATCAGCGCCCACGTCACGTAGGGCGGCACCTTGAAATCACCGGGATCATGATCGAAGAGTGGGATGACCATCGCTACCTCTAGGCCGCACGCTTCCGCCCACTTTCGCCGGTCGGCTCTCTAACAGTGGCTCTCGCGGTCGATGCGTTCCCGCACCTTGCCCACGCCTTCGTCGTACTTTTCATCCCTAGGGACGCCTAGGATGTCTAGGCTGTCTAGAGGCTGCCTGCGAATTCCGAGCAGAGCTCTGAAAAGGTTGCCGAGCAGGAAGATCAGCAGTCTGGCCATATCCCTCGCTCCTTTAGTCGCAAGGCATCCTAGCCCAACATAAAGATCAAGTCAGCAGGAGCACCGCTCGCTGTCGAATAACCGGGCTGTACCCGGCTTCTATCGACAGACTGATTGGCCTGCGACTCCACGAATAGTGCTATCTCGCCACCGGATGGGCCGCTACCTAGGGGTCAGCTTTCGGATTACTCAGAAGGTCCTTCGCTCCGACCCCTGATACCTGAGCAAGCATAGCGACAACGTCGATCCCTGCAGCATAACCGGACGTTGCGTTAACAGATTCGCTTCGGCGCGGCTGCGTAGCCGTTATTGGCGACCGTAGAACACGAGTAACATCACAGACGGCGGCTACCGCGCTTGTCCGCTGCCTTGCCGGATGGCCTGCGTCTGATGAAAGGGACTGAGGCATTCGTTGTTGCCGCATTCTTTACGGATATCGCAAATCTTCGTGCCGCACACCTTGCCTAACCTTGGGTTATAATTGTTTCCGCCTGGCGCGCACACCATTCCGGCTATCACGTGTCCCCGACCACAATCGGGTCCCGTGAAGGATGGCGCAGCTCCAGGAGGATAAGTGCATCCGCCCTGTCCGCACGTGCCCCCTGGCTCACAATAAGTATGGTCCGCGCAAGAGACGGATTCACGAGGGGCACAACCTAGCGCGTTCGACCGGCTCGGAACGTGAACTATCGCGGCTAGTCAACGGGCTGCCAGGCCTGGGCCAGCCGCGCGGCGGCGGCGATTTCGTCGGCCGTCATTTTGGCGCCGACATTGTCGCGTAGTTTCGCGGCCTCGCGACGTTTCTGCTCATCTGTAAACCTGGAAACTGCGATGCTATAGCGCGTGTAGGCCTGAACGAGATCCTTTGGCACGCTCCGACCGGTTTCATACATCACGCCTAGGTTGCTCTGCCCGGTGGGATCGCCGCGGTCGGCGGCGATGCGATACCATTCCACCGCCTTCGCGGTGTCCACCGGCACGCCCAGCCCGTGCTCATACAGGTAGCCCAAGTTCGTCTGGGCCTTGGCCACACCGTGGTGGGCGGCCTTGCTGTACCAAAACAAGGCCTTTGCGTAGTCCTTCGTTACGCCCCTGCCGGCATCGTAAAAGATGCCGATATTGGTCTCAGCTGCAGGAAATCCGTTGTCGGCCGCGCGGCGATACCAGTTCATGGCCTGCTCATAGTCCACCGGCACGCCGCGGCCGCTGTCGTACATCACGCCGAGATTATACTGGCTCGCGACATCTCCCTGTGCCGCGGCCTTGCGGTACCACTCAAGGGCCTGCGCGTAATCCACCTGCACACCCAGGCCGCGCTCGTACATGAGGCCCACTCTCGTCTGGGCGTCGCGCAATCCACGCTCCGCTGCTTTGCGGTCCCATGCGAGCGCCTGTGCGTAGTCCTGAGGTACGCCCGTGCCGCTCTCGTATAGGTTGCCGAGAGCAAATTGAGCCGCGGCGTTTCCATGATCGGCCAGTGGCCGCCAAATACCGATAGCGACATCGAAATCGCCACGCCTAAAGGCTGCAGCGGCGTCCTCAAAAGGCCCTGCAATCGCTGGTAGGGAAAATACCGTCAACGTCAGGGCGATCAGTCCCGCTGTCTGAAAGTCCCGCATCGACCGGCGGCCTAGACCGAAGCAGCGGATATGCGCCTTTCGTCGAGGCCGACCGATGGCGGCCCAGGTGTGGTCGGGCTGCCGCACGCCCTCGGACAGGCCCTTCACGCGCGCGCGCGACTCCGAATACATCGCCATCTCCTCAACCGCTAAAAGCGGATGGAGTTTAGAACGCATTGCCCGTGGTGTCGTGGAACAGAGGCATGTTGCTGCCATCACGCAACTCCCCGTACCAACAAAGATACACGGCCGAAGCTCTTGGTGCCGGCCGGCACGCCGGTCCAGGAGAGCAGCGTATTTTCAGGTCCTGTCGGCTGTGCATTCAATTGCACTATGACCATACATCGGGAAGGGCCTTGAAGGTCGTAAGTACAGAGTATTACGCTGTGAAACGGTCATATCAGAGTGTAATGTACGGCGGAGGCCATCATGAAGACCAAGCCCGCACGCTTTTTTACCTACTTGAGGGTCAGCACCGCCCGCCAGGGTGAGGCCGGCTTGGGCATGTCGGCCCAACGGTCTGCCGTCGAGGCGTTCGTCCGCCAGCACGGCGGCTCCATCGCGGCTGAGTTCGTCGAGGTCGAGAGCGGCAAGCGTTCGGATCGGCCCGAGCTGGCCAAGGCACTAGAGGCAGCCCGGAAGGGCAAGGGCACCCTCCTCATCGCCAAGCTAGACCGGCTGGCGCGTAACGTGGCCTTCATCTCCGCAATGATGGAGGCGGGCGTCGACTTCGTGGCGTGCGACCAGCCGTACGCTTCCCGGCTTACGCTCCACATTTTGACGGCCGTGGCCGAAGACGAAGCGCGCCGGATTAGTGAGCGGACCAAGGCCGCGCTCGCGGCTGCCAAGGCCAGAGGCACCAAGCTCGGCTCCCCTGTTGCCCGAAAGACCATCGCCAAGGCGCGGGCAGCTAGGTCGTCCTACGCCCAGAAGGCCAACGCCACGACGCGAGCAGTGATCAAGGACATCCAAGCCAGTGGCGTGACGACGTTGGTGGGTGTGGCGCGGTCCCTACAGGCTCGGGGCGTTCGGACCCCGGCAGGCCGGCTCAACTGGCAGCCAGTGCAAGTGTCTCGCCTAGAGTAGCTTTTTCCAACACGGGTTGCCGAATGCAGCCGGTCCGGTATCGATACAGAGCTTTCCTTTGTTACAGCCATCTCGACAAACGGCTGGCGGCCTGGTTCCAGAAAGCATTGGAAAGGACACGTCTCGCGAGTGATCTGGTCGGACGTCAGGCGCGCTGGGGCGCTATTCCGGATTCCTTGCGCCCCATCTTTCGAGACGAAGATGACTTTCCTGCCGGCGCCTCTCTGAAGGAAATTACGCGCGAGGCGCTACAAGGGTCCGAATTTCTAATCGTTCTCTGTTCGCCACACTCGGCTCAAAGCGGTTACGTCAATGAAGAAATCCGCCTGTTTAAGGTGCTGGGTCGCGGCGAGCGTATTATTCCGGTGCTTCTCGATGGCCTTCCGGATCAGTCATTCCCGCCGGCATTAAGATATGGCGTCGATGACAACGGTGCTCTCACGCAGGAGCGCGAGGAGCCCCTGGCAGCAGACGCGCGCAAGGAAGCCGGCGGACGCGAGAGCGCACTCAATAAGGTAATCGCCGCACTTCTAGGCGTAGACCTCGATGAAATCCTAAAGCGCGAGGCGCGTCGACAGCAGCGGAAGCGGCGATGGCAACTTGGTATGGCAGCTGCCGCGATACTGGGCATCGCCACCGCGGGATACTTTTTTTATCAATTGAATCATGGTCGCCAGCTCGAGGCGGCCGCTCGAGCTGAGAATGCTCGCGCGCTTTCCCTCACCAAAGTGGATGACTTGCTTCGAAGCGGAAATTTAGAGGACGCCGCTAGGCTCGCTCTCTCTGCAGCCACCAGCGAGAAGGCCAATACGCAGGATCGGACAATTGAAGAAGGCATCGCTCAGCTAAAGCGAATGCATAATATGTCGCCTCTGCGCTTCGTATTGAATACTGAGACCGAAGCCATCAGAGAAATTGTACTTTCGCCGACTGAACATACTGCCGTGCTTGTGACCGGGCGGTGGGACTTTTTTGCCGGTACGCCTGCTGGTGAAAAGCCGAGAAGTGGGGCGGTACAGCTTTGGGACCTGCATTCCGGAAGGCACATAGCGAAATTGGCTGATAATGGCCCAACCACCTTGCCGGGCACTGTTGTCTTTAGCACCAACGGCGAGCTGGTGGCGGTCAATAGACTGGAAACGGGTTGGAAGGTGTTCTCTGCATCCAAGGGTAACCCCATCCCTTTTCCAGGAGCGCCGGAGTATGTCGGTAATTTCGCTTTCGGCGCCGACTATCGGGCATTGATTGGTGATGGGAATTCGACCCGAGTTCTCGATCTGTCCGGCGGCCAAGTATTGGCCGAGCTCAAATATGAGGGGCGGCCTATTGTCGACTTGAGTTCTGCCCTTATGTCGCCCGACGGCGAATATGTATTAGGGCTGATCGATGATGGCCACGTTGTTCACTTATGGCGCGCCAAGACCGGGGAGCATGTCGCAGAGTTTGAAGCAGGCGACGAGATCGCCGACCTAAAATTTGTCGGCGAAAAGAGCAGCCATATCCTGTCAATGTCTTCGGATGGACTCATCCGTATTTGGCGCGTCGCTCAAGAGACAACTCCAGTCTACGAAATACGCACCACTGTTGGTCAATGCGACGCTTATGGCGGCAACGCTGCAGACGCAAACATGGAACGGGGGCTCTTGATCGTATCGCGTTCAGGCTGCTCGCGCCTTTTTTCCTTCAAGGCAAATCAATATGTGAAGGCGAACTCGATATTAGACGCCGTAACCTCCATGTCGTTTCTTCGGCAGCAGGACGCAATCCTGATCGAGTCGAAGGATGGGCCTGCAAGCGTGATCAGCGCACAGGACTTCAGGCAATTGGCAAGCTTTGAAAAGCCGGAGACAAGTTATGTCGGCGCTTCCCCTGACGGATGGATAGCAATCGGTTCGCACGACAACGTACGAATGCACTCCACGACCAACGGAAGCCCACTGGCGGAGTTGAGAATCCCGAATAAGGAATTGATATCGGCTCTTGCCGTCGGGCATTCGATCGGGGTTGTTGGCGGGTTTGATGGAACAGCGCGCATCTTTGAGATGCCAGAGAACAGAGAAGTCCATCTCCCTGTCGTCGCCGAGCCGAGCAGACAAATTTTTGCCGCGTCAAAGTGTGACTCGGGATTAGCCAGTGCCCCAGTTCGTGTCCCAGGGTAAAGCGGCGGCGTGTGGGGCGTTGGAGATTATTGATGATGATCCCGGCGTGAGTTTTTCCCGGCAGACACACCAGGCATCCTTCAAATGCATCAGTCGCTTCATAGCGAATTTCGCTGACATTGAGCTGCCGCGCTATGTCGTCGAGAGGCAACGGGAGCGGCGCGTCTGGAATAAGCTCAATGATTTTGGCTGCGAGGGCTTCAGGATTGCCTAAGTCGGCAAGCTCCATTCTATGGAGACCGTCGAGCCACTCATTCATGTTCCGTCGCGTCGCTTCTTTAAACTCTCAATCATGTCCGCGATGAGGTGACGTTCTTTGTCTGACAAGTCACTTAAGTTGCGCCATAGCCGCATCGCTTCTTCCGGAGTGTCGGCCGTAGGTTGCTCATTTGTCAAACTTGCAACCGAAACTCGATAGAAATCGGCAAATCTCTTTAGAACATCAATGGTTGGATTGACCGGCTTTTCACCACTTTCCAGTTCCCAGACGTACGCTTTGGACACCCCCACAGCATCTGCGACGTGTTGCAGGGACTTGCCAGTTTGGGCGCGGAGCGTCTTCAGCTTCTCGGCCAAGGTAGCAGTTGATCCACTGAGCTCTGCCATCTAAACCTCTGATTCAAAACAGTATTTGCGTTTCTACGAAGATGGGGGAGAAATGATCACTTTTCCAGTGAACAATTTCGTTCTTCGGCACTTGACGAAATCATGATCGTTCACAATATCGAACGCTAGCGCTCTTTCTGATTGGACGAAGTCCTTCAACCCACGGCGCTGAAGAGAGGTGATCAATGGCGTTGAGTGACACGGCAATCCGGTACTACGACAGCAACGTCCTTCGTCTGCCGTCCGATAAGCGCAAGGAGTATCACGAGCAGGTGGACCGGCTCGTCGCCGAGCTTTGCAAAACGGTTCGCGATAAGACCGAAATCAAGATTACTAAGGTGGTGAAGGCCGGCTCCTTCGCCAAGTTCACAATTCTGCGGAAGACATCTGTGGATCCCGTCGACGTCGACGTAGTGTTCTATATCTCCGGTCGCGACGCCACGAAGGAGACGATCGATAGCTTGAACGATCTGATCTACGCCCTGTTGATTGCGCAGTACCCCAACAAGTCCGTCGAGGACTTTGAGATTCAGCGGAAAGCCGCGACCGTGACCTTCGTCGGCACAGGTCTTAGCGTCGATATCGTTCCAGTAATCGAAGACGAGGCGCGGCCGGACTACGGCTGGCAATACGACGTTCATGATGGGTCCAAGGTCCAAACCTGCGCGCCTTGTCAAATTAAGTTCGTTCGCGACCGCAAGGACCAGGACGCTGACTTCCGCACGTTGGTCCGTATGGCGAAGAAGTGGCGCAACCAGGCTGAAATCAAACCCCTGAAGTCCTTCGCCATCGAACTCATCATGGCGCATGTGCTTGCGACCAAAGGAAGCTCGGGATCGATCGAGCAGCGGTTCCGCAACTTTCTTCTCTACGTCGCACAGTCCGGCCTGAAGGAAGAGATCCGTTTCCCGGAGAACACGGCGCCGTTCGGCACTTTTGCGGACCCCGTGGTCATCCTCGATCCGGTGTCTAGCCTCAACAATGTGACGAGCAGGATTTCGGAGACCGAGCGCAAGGAGATCGTCGCTGCCGCTGAATCGGCGTGGGAAACGTCCAATTTCGCGTCAGCAACTAACGACAATGAGGTCTGGAAGGAAGTCTTCGGTCCTCGCTTCAAGACGGAGGATTAGAGAATGTCTCAGACTCAGACCCGGACCGCGACTTACACCGTAGCTGATATCGAACGTGTCTGTCTCCACGCAAAGGCCGACCTCGTGATGATCGGTGATAGCACTGGCGGCTGGACGCCGGAGCAAGCTCGTAGCTATGCTCACGACGTCGAGGTGCTTGCTAAAGCGGGCTATCTGTCCCATGTCGACATCACGTTGTTTATTGATGGCGTGGAGAAAATGGCTACGCGTCTCAACGTGGACACTGAGGCCGGAAGCCTGTCATCGAGCCGGCCTGGCGGTGTGCTGTGGCCCAAGGCTACCAATCCCTATCTGCGCATCATCTTGCGCTATACTGATGCCTACACGGTGGCAGCACGCGCTGCGACCAAAGACAAGCTCAAGATCAACTGGACGCCTACTGATGCGGATACGTCTCACGCCAGCCTGACTTCCAGCGGCGGTCGCAACTACGTCAGCAACGGATACGGCATGCAGCGTAAGGATTGGGCCGCGTGAGCCAGCCAAGTATTTTCGACAGCGAGACGCCGCTCCCTAACGAAGTACTAAGCAAGCGCCAGAAAACGCTTCTTGGGTTCGACACGCGTTACGCTCGCGTTCACGATCAGCTTCGGCTCTTGTTGCACGTTGGCGAGTTGGAGAAGTGGAACAAGAAGCACCACGCAGGCAAGCTCGTCATTTGCGACCTCGTGGCTGAGCAATACCCACTCGTCATTTTCCACGGCGACGTGGGGACCGGTAAGACGGCGACGGCAGAGTGCATCGCAAATAAGCTCGTGGCAGAGGCAAAAAGCGAAGACTCCATTCTATTCAAGCTCAGCAATCGCGTTCGCGGTAGCGGTATGGTTGGCGAAATGGGCTCGCTCATCGCCGAGGCATTCAAGAAGGTCATCGCGTCAGCCGGCAAGGCGCGCCGGGCAATCATGATTATCGACGAGGGTGACAGTTTAGGAGCGTCCCGGTCGCAGGCACATAGCCACCATGAAGACAAGGTCGCGGTAAATACCCTCATCCAGGGCGTCGATGATCTACGGCAGTATGGCGGTCGGATCGTCGTCGTGCTCTGTACAAATCGCCTCTCCGCCCTTGATCCTGCTCTGCGTCGAAGGGCAGCGGTAATTGAGGAGTTTGCACGCCCTTGCGGACCGGAGCGCCTAGAGTTGCTCACTATGGATCTCAAGGGGCTAGATTTGACTCCAAATCAATTACAGCAGCTGGTCGACGCAACCGGCCCACATGACGAAAGGCCGTCGTGGACGTATTCGGATATTCGCACTCGGCTTTACCCGGCTGCGTTGGCGCGGGTGTATCCGGCCGCGCCTCTTACGTTTGCCGATTTGCTGACAGTCGCAACGACGCTCCAAGCCTCCCCCGTGATGGAGGATCGCTAGTGGCTCATTCGCCATTGCTCGGTCGGCGTATTCATTTGGCCGGAAGCGCGGTCGACGATCTTGCCGTTGCGTCGACGGAAGATGTCGGGAAGGCCAGAGACCTGGTCACCTTATTGGTAAAGGAGCTGGTCGCGCGTGGCGCGAATTTTGTCGTCCCTGTGGACGCCGAACCTTTGCGCAAAACTGATGGCAGCCCGATCTGTTTTGACTGGTTGGTATGGAAGGTGATCAAGGACAACTTGGCCCTTCGGCCGGATGATGCGCCAGGTCCGCTTGCGATCGCGATCTTGCACCACAAGACGGAGGATCAAATTCCTGCTGAGTATGCGGGGTTGTGGGATGAGCTTCGCGCTTCGCCTCTAGTGCAGATCGAAAGTGCGGCATTCTGGAACATGAACAGCAAGCGCATGGAAGCTCAGGCGCGTGCGGGAGACATCCTCGTGCCACTTGGAGGAACCGAGGGCGTCCTATTCCTGGCCAACCTCTATCACGATGCCGGTAAGCCAATTGTTCCGTTGAACCTCCCGCTCTGCCCGCCGTCCACGGGAGCGAGGCGGCTTTATGATTTTGGCTTAGCCAGTGGCCAGACCCGTCGCCTATTCCAGATCGCTGATGGTGGCGATGCGCACCATTGGCTAAACAAGATACGCTTTCCCGCGAGACGGGACACTGCAGGTCGAGTCTCAGATCTAATTGGCCTGCTTGAGAAATCTTGAGCGTCCCTCGGCGTTCGTGGTGCGTCTGCTTAATGACGAACACCCTGACTACAAGGACGTGCAGGAGTACTTCGAAGCGGTCGTCCGACCAATAATCGAGGATGAACTCGGTTATCGAATGGTTGTCGTTGATGGGCAACAGCCACATGAACATGCTCGGCTAGATCAGGAGATCTTTGCAAAGCTGCACCGTAGCCGTGTCGTGTTGGCAGACGTGACGGGCGCCCGTCCAAATTGCTTTATCGAACTGGGTTACGCGCTGGGGCGCAGCTTACCCACAATGGTTCTTGCTCGTGAGGCTTCGGATATTCCGTTCGACATTACTACTGTCGCAGGCCTGCGGTGGAAGGTTGGAGGCTCGATTGATGATCGGAAGCTCGCCTTTCGCCAACACTGGACTGCGATTCGCAACCGGCCAGCGCTGGTTCCTGTGGAGCCCTTGATCTGATGACCAACTCAGAGATTTTTGTTTCTGTAGACATAGAAGCGGCAGGTCCTATTCCTGGTGAATACAGCTTGTTGTCTATTGGAGCTTGCGTCGCTTATGAACCGACCCGAACCTTCTCCTGCGAATTACAGCCAATTAACTTTAACGCGGTGCCAGAGGCACTTGCCGTTTCGGGTCTCTCGCTTCAAGCGCTGACCGAGCGAGGGCTCGCACCTGCCAAGGCAATGCAGGCATTCTCCGATTGGCTGTCGAAACTTGGCGACCGGAAGAAATCGATAGTTTTTGTCGGGTTTAATGCGCCCTTCGATTGGTCATTTATAAATTACTACTTTCATCGATTTCTCGGACAGAATCCGTTTGGCTTCTCTGCTCTTGATATCAAGGCAATGTACTTGGGGGCCTATGGCGGCACGTGGGAAGAAACCAAGTCGAGTAAGATCGCTGCCCGGTTGAAGCCTTCACTAAAAGGAGACCATAACGCACTTCACGATGCGCTCTATCAGGCGGAACTCTTCCGTCTCATTCGGGCAGAGCTATTCAATAAGACTGCTGCGGTCGTGAAGGACCATTGAACGTTCTTCGCAGATGAAATTAAACTCGAGCGGACTCAGAACCAGACGCACTTTTGCGACGGGCAGGCGCGCAGCATATGGTGCCGGCTCGGGCGAATTGGCTAATGAATTGAAGAATTCCTCGCCAACACTGATCTTCGCAATGGAATGATCGGTAATCCGACTTGAGCTTCTGGGGCACCGAAGCGATGCAATGTGCCCGGCGAATACGCCGGTTGTTGCACCGCAAAGGAGCCCATGATGACTAGCAAGAAATCGCCCGCTGGCAAGCCGGCCGCAGCCACTGGAAACAAGAAGAGTTCGAAACCGGCGAAGACGACCAAGCTCGCCCGACTGGAAGCCATGTTGCGCCGGCCTGCCGGTGCCACCATCGAGCAACTCAGTAAGGCGTTGGATTGGCAGTCACATAGCGTACGAGGTGCGATTGCCGGAGCGCTCAAGAAGAAGGGCTGCGTCGTGACGAGCACGGTCGACGACGCCAAGCGCCGCATCTACCGCGCTGCCTAACCGTGGCGAAAGCCGACATCAGCATTGAGGCCGAGCTTGTCCCATTGGACAACCTCGGCCTCGCCGAATTGCGAAGTCTCTGGGCCGAACGGCTCGGCAAACCGCCGCTTATTGCCAGCACCGAGGTGACCCGACGCTGGCTGGCGTGGGAGTTACAGGCGAAGAAGCTGGGGGGCTTCGACGCCGCCACACGCCGCCAACTTCGCCATCTCGTTCGATCCAAGAAACCCGCTTCCGCAAAGGTGCCCAGCGAGACGGCTCAGAAGCCCGGCACGATCCTCGTTCGAGAGTGGGCAGGCATCACGCACAAGGTAACAATTCTCGAAGATGGATTCCTTTGGTATGGTCGAACTTGGAATTCGTTGTCCGAGATCGCAAACAAGATCACGGGCACGCGATGGTCGGGGCCGAGGTTCTTTGGTTTGAAGCGGAGCCGCGGATGAGCAGCATCAAGCGGTGCGCGATCTATACCCGCAAGTCGACAGAGGAGGGCCTCGATCAGGCCTTTAACTCGCTCCATGCCCAACGAGAGGCCTGCGAAGCCTACATCAAGAGCCAGGCTCATGAAGGCTGGCAACTCGTTAAGACGGCCTACGACGACGGTGGCCTATCAGGTGGCAATCTCGATCGGCCGGCCCTGAAGCAGTTGCTCGCGGACATCGCTGCGGGCCAGGTGCACATCATCGTTGTCTACAAGGTCGATCAACTCACCCGATCCCTGGCTGATTTCGCGAAAATCGTGGATGTTCTTGATGGCCACGGAGCGTCATTCGTCTCGATCACCCAGCAGTTTAATACGACGACATCTATGGGCCGCCTGACGCTGAACGTGCTCCTGTCGTTCGCGCAGTTTGAACGCGAGGTCGCGGGGGAGCGAATCCGGGATAAAATCGCGGCTTCTCGGCGCAAGGGTATGTGGATGGGAGGAACCCTTCCGCTGGGGTACGACGTCAAGGATCGTGAGCTTGTGGTGAACGCGACCGAAGCAGACACGGTCCGAATGATATTTGATGTCTATCTTCGTCTTGGTTCGGTCGCGGCTTTGCGAGTAGAGCTGGATCAAAAGGGCATCGTTAGTAAGCAGCACGTGTCGACTACCGGCCGCAGCTGTGGCGGTCGCAAATTGAGCCGAGGAGCCCTCCATTGGCTGCTGCGCAATCCGGTCTACGTTGGGCGAGTGACCCACAAAGGCCAGACTTACGAAGGTCGGCAGGCACCCATCATCTCGTCGGCTGTCTGGGAAAAGGCGCAGGCACTTCTCGCGAGCAAGACGGTCAGCGCGAGACAGAAAGTCGTCTCAAGCGGCCGTCTGTTGATGGGACTGCTGTTTGATGATCGCGGCAATGCCATGAGCCCAAGTTATACGATTTCGGCCGAAAGGCAAGCGGTACGCCTATTACATTAGCCAAGCGTTACTCCAGGATGAAAAGACCAAGGCCGGTTCTGTGCCCAGAGTGCCCGCCGACGAAATTGATCGCCTGGTACGGCAGGCGATCGCGCCAGCATTGTCCGATGGAAATCAGGACGAGGTGGTGCGCATGGCCATCGAGCAAGTCGTGGTGTTCAAAGATCGGATCGAGATTCGGAAGACACATACGGACGTGGTGGAGGATGACCAGGACGCCTCCGACCAACAAACGTTGATCGTGCCGGCCCGACTGTCCAACCGGAGTAGAGCCAAGATCCTCGACGACGGCGCCGCCGGCCCGGATCCCGTGGTGGTTCGGGCGATAGCCCGCGCCCATGAATGGAGGGGGTGGCTGGAGGATGACGAGGTGCATTCCTACCGGGACATAGCGGCCAAAGCTGCCGTTAATCCGGGCTATGTCCAGGCCATCCTGCCGCTGGCGTTCTTGGAGCCCCAATTGACCCGCGAGTTGCTCGATGGCCGCCGCCAAATCAGCGGCGGCCTAATGGAACTGCTTCGACGCGGCATACCCGTCGATTGGCGCCAGCAACGCGCCTCTTTCTGACCTGACCGCGCACCCATCAGCATCTGGAAGTGACACCAGCATTTCGCTCTCACAGAGACACGCGGCCCAATTCGGCCCGAAACCACAATCCGGGCCGGAAAGCTGCGGTCTCTGGTGTCGCTGAAAATGAAAAGAGCCCGCAAATTGCGGGCTCTTTGCTGAACTCCCTGCTGACGCGTTAGCAAGCAGGGACTGGCTGGTAGGCCCGGCAGGATTCGAACCTGCGACATAACCGTTATGAGCGGCTCGTTCTAACCACTGAACTACGGGCCCTTCCCCGAGGCCGCCCTTATACCGCCTATTCGGCGGGGGGCACGAACATATAGCCGATGCCGCGCACGGTGCGGATGACGGTCGGCTTGTCGGGGGAGGGCTCTATCTTGCGCCGGATGCGGGTGATCCTGAGGTCGATGGCGCGGTCGAACGGGTCGCGGCTGCGGTGGCTGGTGGTCTCGAGCAGCCAGTCGCGGCTGAGCGGCCGGTTCGGGTTCTCGGCGAAGATCTTCAGGATGTCGAACTCGCCCGCGGTGACGGCGACGTCGTTGCCGGCCTCGTCGTGCAGCTCGCGCTTGGCAAGGTCGAGCATGTGGCGGCCCATGCGCACCCGCTCGAGCAGCGAGGGCGTCGATTTGTGCGCCGAGCGGCGCAGCACGCTCTTGCAGCGTGCCAGCAGCTCGCGCGGTTCGTAGGGCTTGGCGACATAGTCGTCGGCGCCGCTTTCGAGGCCCAGCACCTTGTCGACCGAATCGCCCGCGGCGGTCAGCATGATGATGCCGACCCGGGTGCTGCTTTCGCGCAGCCAGCGGGCGAGCGAGAAACCGTCGTCCTGGCCGGGCAGCTGGACGTCGAGCAGGACGAGGTCGGGCATGGCGCGCGAAATCTGCCGGCGCATCTGCGCGCCGTTCTCGACAGCGGTTACCTTGAGATCGTGATTGGCGAGATAGGCTTCGGCTGCTTTGCGCTGGAAGGCGTCGTCCTCAACCAGCAAAATGGAAGGCTGCTGCATGGATTGGATCCGAAAATGATTGGTTTCAATAACTGAAAAATACCAAGTTTTTTCAAAGAATTATAGTGTTTTCTTGATGTCTTTGATACAGTAATAGGCGCAATCTCGGCTGACCTACAACATGTTGCTTCGCCCCTTCCGTCACAGCGGTCCGTCATGACCATGGCCATCGATCCGTCACCTGCCGTGCTGCAGGTCGAGAACCCGGCACGGCAGGAAGCCTTCGTGCGCGCCGAACTCATTCGCCGCCTGTTCGAAGGCTCGCGCCAGTCGCGCTACTTCTCGTTCGTGCTGTGGCCGGTGATCGCCGCGATCTACTGGCGGCAGGTCAATCTGATGGAGCTGGTCCCGCCATTCGTCGCCCATCTCGCCGTAACCGTCGGCTTCGACGTCCTGCGGCGCAACTTCGCGCGCGCCAATCCATCGGACGAGGACGTGATCTGGTGGGGCTGGTGGTTCGCCGGCCTGTCCCTGCTCGCCGGCGCCTGCTGGGGAGTCGCGGGCTACATGCTCGCCTCGAAGGACTACGAGCTGCAGCGCATGCTGCTGGGTCTCGTGCTGCTGGCCACGATCACGACGGCGGTGCCGATCCGGTCGGCCCATCCGCCGACGTTCTATACCTTCTCGCTGGCGACGACCGCGCCATTGCTGTTCGTGCTGCTGACGTCCGTCGACCCGTTCTACCAGCTGGTCGGCATCGCCGGCGGCGCCTATGTCGGCCATCTCATGGCCTACGTGCGCGACGTCCACAGCTGGCAGTACGACAACATCGCGCTCGCCTACCAGAAGGAAGAGCTCGCCCGCCGCCTGCAGGTCGCCTACGACGAGGAGCGACTGGCGCGCTCCGCCGCCAACGACGCCCAGCGCGAGGCCGAGAACGCCAACCAGGCGAAGTCGACCTTCCTGGCGACGGTGAGCCACGAGATCCGCACCCCGATGAACGGCGTGCTGGGGATGATCGACGTCCTGGAGCGCACCGAACTCTCGGCCGAGCAGCGCGATGCGCTCGGCACCGTGCGCTATTCGGCGTCGTCGCTGCTGCGGATCATCGACGACATCCTCGACTTCTCCAAGATCGAGGCGGGCAAGCTCGACCTCGAATGCATCGAGCTGTCGACCATCGAGCTGATCGAGGGCGCGGCCGAGACCCTGGCGCCGCAGGCCGCCGCCAAGGGCATCAAGCTCGCCGCCTATGTCGCCGCCGACGTGCCCGAGCGCGTGATCGGCGATCCGCTGCGCCTGCAGCAGATCCTGTTCAATCTCCTGGGCAATGCGCTCAAGTTCACCGAGCGGGGCACGGTGCGGGTCGCCATCGAGAAGGCAGCCGAGGGCGCCGACGAAGGCACGTTGCGCATCCGCGTCGTCGACACCGGCATCGGCCTCACCGACGAGCAGCGCGAACGGCTGTTCCAGCCCTTCGTGCAGGCCGACAACACCACGACCCGCCGTTTCGGCGGCACCGGCCTCGGCCTCTCGATCGTGCGCCGTCTCGCCGAGGCGATGCAGGGTGACGTCACCGTCGAGAGCGTGCCCGACGTCGGCTCGACCTTCACCGTCACCGTCCGCCTCGAGGCGGCGGCGCCGCAACCCGTACCTGCCGTATTGCGGGGCCTGTCGCTGGTGGTGGCGCTGCCCGACGATGCCGAAGCCCGCGCCGTCGCGCGTTACCTCGGCGATGCGGGAGCTGCGACCAGCATCGCTGTCAACGCGGCCTTCACCGGTATCCAGATCGGCCTCGACCGTTACATCCCGATGTTCGACGGTCCTTCGGCCGATCTCGCGGGCGGCGTGCCGCGACCGTGGCGTCGCGATGTGCTGATCCGCGCGGTGGCGCGCGCCGCCGGCCGGCCGGCCGAGCTTGCACGCCCCTCGCGCGCCGTGGCGCCGTCATCGACGCCGGAGCGGATCGGTGGACGCGTGCTGGTGGTCGACGACAATTCGGTCAACCGCAAGATCCTGGCGCGCCAGCTCGAGCTTGCCGGCGCCTCGACCGACGCCGCGGCGGGCGGCGAGGAAGCGCTCGAACTGTGGCGCAAGGGCACCTACGACCTCGTGCTGGCCGACCTGCAGATGCCGTCAATGGACGGCTTCGAGCTGACCCGTCGCATCCGCGAGAGCGAGCGCCTGGAACGGCGCGGTCGCACGCCGATTCTCGCCGTGACCGCGAGCACCCTCGAGGACCAGGAGCACAAGAGCCGCGCGGTCGGCATGGACGGGCTGATCACCAAGCCGGTCGGCATCGAGCAACTCAAGGCGACGCTCGACGTCTGGCTGAAGGACGCGCGGACGGAGTACACGGCATGAGCGGCACGACGGCCGCAGCATCGGCGCCGGCCTACGATCGCGACCGGCTGGTCGAGCTGTTCGGCAACAATCCCGACACGCTGGCCGAAGTCGAGCGCGAGTTTCTCGACACCGCGCGGGTCGCCGAGAAGGAGATCGTCAATACGACCGACGTCGGCACCATCGCCCGCGCCGCCCATCGCCTGAAGGGCGCCTCCGGCATGATCGGCGCGGCGGCGCTGCACTCCATCGCCGAGGCCTTCGAGCGCGCCGCCAAGGCGGGGGACCTGCCGGGCGTGCGCCGCCTGCAGGAGACCTTCAGCCGCGAAGTCGCGCGCGTCGCCCAGCAGGTGGGGGCCGCGGGCCGCTAGAGCAAATTCCATGCCGATGTACCCGGATGTCATTGCTGGGGGCGCGCCACTCCAGTGGCGCGTCATGTCTTCGGACCGCGGGCGTCCCGCCCGCCTCATAGTTCATGAGCGGGCGGGACGCCCGCGGTCCGCATGAACATGAATGACGCACCACTGGAGTGGCGCGCCCCCAGCGAAGATCTAAGTCCATCTAACCAGAACGCGCTTTAAAGTCTTCACCTTTGGCTGGGAGTCTCATCCTGGTGAGACAGTTCCGCAGCCGATGGCATAAGGCTTTTAGGCAATTCGTCCAAGAATCTCGCCCCCCCTCCGCGGTGCCAAAATATTATCCACGGTCAGGGGAGCAGCGCTGCTCCGCCTTGGCCTCCTGATGCTTTCAGGAGCGCGGCCGCAGGAAGATCGTCGCCGAATAGGAGAGCAGGGGCTTGCTCTCCTGCTCGACCAGGCCGCGCAGGAAGGCAAGCGAACGGCCGTGCCGCGGCGTCTCGACCCTTGTGATGAGCGGCGTCGTGGGCGTACCGGCCGCCAGGAATTCCGCGGCGAAGGAGACGGTGCTGGGCGCCATCCCCGTCACCAGGCCGGCGGCCCGCGTCACCGCCGAATCGGCGAAGCTCATCATGAAGCCGCCGTGCAGCACGCCGCCGGAGTTGCACATGTGCGCGAGGGTCGGCTGGACCATCGTCACGCCGTCCTTTTCGGGGCGCGCATAGGACGGCCCGATGTGTCGCGAGTAGACGCTGGCGCCGCTCAGCAGCTCGAAGCCTGCCGGCACCGACTGTTGCGGCGGCGCCGCGGCGCGGGCGGCGTCTTCCTTGCGCGCCATCGCCTGTCTGCGCGGCAGGTGGCGGCAGACGCCCGACCACAGAGCGATCGTCTTGCCTTCCTGGGTGATGCTGCCGCGCGCGAAGGCCATGCGGCCGGTCACCTGCAGCGGCTCGCCCGCGGCCTCGAGCGGCGGGCCGATGCGGCCGGCCGACAGGAACTCGACGGCGATGCTGACGGTGATCGCGAAGGAGGCGTTGGTGCCGCCGTCGGCAGCGCGGCCAGCGACCAGGCAGAGGGCATAATCGGCGAAGGCCAGGATGGCGCCGCCATGGACGCCGCCGGCGTAGTTCGCCTGGCGTGGCAGCGTCGGCAGCACGCAATGGACCGCGCCCGCCTCGCGCGTATCGCCCGCGATCCTGAAATAGAAAGGCCCGGTGTGATCCTCGAACGGATCGGACGGCACGAAGACCGAGTAGCGGGCGAGGTCGATGGAGTCGGGCATTCCATGCTCTAATAGAAGAAATCCAGCGCGGAGCAAACGACATGTCAGGCGAGTACAAGTCGGGCGGGCACAGGATCGAAGTGAAGCGCGAGACGCGCGAGGGCGGCGTGGTGGCGCACGTGACCTACGACTATGCGCGGCGGCTGAACGTGCTCAACCCGGCGTCGCTCGCGGAACTGACCGCGACCTTTCAGTCCCTCGCAAAGGAAGACGAGCTGCGCGTCGTCGTGTTCTCCGGTGCCGGTGGCAGGGCTTTCATCGGCGGGGCCGACATCAACCACATGGCGGGCATGCGCCATCCCGACGACGGCCGCGCTTTCATCACCCTGATCCACAAGCTCTGCCAATCGATCCGCGATTGCCCGGTGCCGGTGATCTGCCGCCTCGAAGGCTATACCCTTGGCGCGGGCGTCGAGGTCGCTGCGGCGTGCGACATCCGGATCGCGGCGGACACGGCGCATTTCGGCATGCCCGAGGTCAAGGTGGGCGTGCCCTCGGTGGTCGAGGCGGCACTGCTGCCGCGGCTGATCGGCTGGGGCCGGACTTCATGGCTGCTGCTCACCGCTCAGAACATCGACGCCGCCACGGCCGACCGCTGGGGCTTCGTCGAGCAGGTCGTCCCGGCCGCCGGGCTTGCCGACGCGGTCGAGCGCTGCGTGACGTCGATCGTCGAGGGCACGCCCGGGTCCGTGCGCGGCCAGAAACGGCTGATGCGCCGCTGGGAGCGGCTGTCGATCGACGAGGCAGTGCAGGCCGGCATCGACGCCTTCGCCCAGTCGGTCGGCGAGGGCGAGCACATCGAGCGCATGGCGGCGTTCGTCAATCGCAAGAAATAAGATGCCTTCGCGCATTGCATCTCCGCGTTGTCGCCGCAAAAATTGCTGTCGATTGACATAGTCTATCGAGCGATATAGATGTCCGCGCTTCCGAAGGCAGGGACATGGTTCATCTTTTTACGCGCCACCGCCCGACTGCACAGACCCGCGGCGAGGACACGCGCCGGCGCATTCTCGAGACGGCGCTCGAGGTCTTCGCCGCCGAAGGTTACGAGGGGGCGAGCACGCGCCAGCTCGCCGAGCGCGCGGGCGTGAACCTGCCGGCCATCCAGTATTACTTCGGCAGCAAGGAAGGACTCTTCCGCGCCGTCATCGACAGCATCGTCGAGCGTACCGAAAGCCACATGGCGCCGCTGGCGATCGAGGTGCAGGCAGCCCTCGCCGATCCGCGAACATCGCGCGATGCGCTTATCGAATTGCTCTGCCGCATGCTCGAAGCCTTCGTATCGCTGGTCACCGGCGGCCCGCATGTCGAGGCCAAGCGCCAGCTCTTCGCGCGCTCGGAGGTCGAGGACGCGCCCGGCCTCGAGCAGCTGCACGAGAGCGGCAAGCGCCACGTGTTCACGCCCTGCCGCGAACTGACCGCGCGCCTGCTGGGCATCGCATCCGGCGACGACCTGGCCGAGCTGCGCGCGATGGCGCTGCTCGGCCAGGTCACGATCTTCTGCCACAAGGGCGCGCATGCGCCGGGGCTCACGCCCGAGCGCGTGCAGGCGATCCAGGGTCTCGTGCGCGAGCACACGACGGCGATCTTCCGCGCTCTCCAGTCGCAGGCTTCGGTCCACTGATGAACACTCGCCGCTTTCCCGCCTCGCGCGCCCTGCTGCTGGCCGGCGTCGCCGCCGTGTCCGTGGTTTCCGGCTGCACGTCGGGCCCCGACTACAAGCAGCCCGACAAGCCGAAGGAGCAGGGCTACACGCCCGAAAGCCTCGATCCGCAGACGGTGTCGGCCCCGCTCGGTCAGGCCGGTGCGGCGCAGACCTTCGTCGAAAGCCGCGACATTCCGGGCGACTGGTGGACGCTGTTCCAGTCGCAGGAGCTCTCTGCGCTGGTCGGCGAGGCGCTGCGCGCCAATCCCGACCTCGACGCCGCGCAGGCGGCGCTGCGGCAGGCCAACGAGACGCTCTATGCCCAGCAGGGTGGCCTGTTTCCGACCTTGAGCGTCAATGGGCAGGGCCAGCAACTGCGCGCCAATGGTGCGACCTCCGGCTTGAACACGCCGGCGTTCCAGTTCGGCGTGACCACCGCTTCGCTCAACGTCGCCTATGCGCCCGACCTGTTCGGCGGTGTGCGGCGGCAGGTCGAAGCACAGGCGGCGCAGGTCGAGGTCCAGCGCTTCGCGCTCGAAGCCACCTATCTCACCTTGTCGTCGAACGTCGTGGTCGCCGCCGTGAACCTCGCCTCGCTGCGCGGCCAGATCGCGGCGACCGAGGACGTCATCAGGCTCGAGATCGACGCGGTCCGGCTGGTTCAGACCCAGTTCGGCCTGGGCGGGGCCTCGCAGGCCGACGTGCTGGCGCAGGAGGCGAACCTGCGCGCCAGCCAGGCGCTGTTACCGCCGCTGCAGAAGCAGCTTGCCATCCAGCGCAACCAGCTCATGACCCTGCTCGGCCGGCCGCCGACAGACGACGCCGGCGGCGGGCTGACGCTGGACACGTTGCATCTGCCGGAAGAGCTGCCGCTCAGCCTGCCGTCCCAACTCGTCGAGCAACGGCCCGACGTGCGTTCGGCCGAAGCGCAACTTCGTGAGGCGAGCGCCAACATCGGCGTCGCGGTCTCCAACCAGATGCCGCAGTTCAGCATCACCGGCAGCCTGGGTTACGCCTCCGCCGGCCTCGCCTCGTTCCTCCTGCCCGGATCTCAGATCTGGACGATCGGCCTGTCGATCGCCCAGACGCTGTTCGACGGGGGCAAGCTCGACCACACCAAGAAGGCGGCGGTCGCGGCCTACGACCAGGCCGCCGCAAAGTATCGCAGCACCGTGCTGTCGGCGTTCCAGGACGTGGCCAATGCGCTGCGCTCGCTGCAGGCCGACGCCGACTTCCTGCGCGCCACCGTGGCGGCCGAGCAGACCGCGCTGGCGAGCCTCAACCTCGTGCAGCAGCAGTATCAACTGGGCTCGGTGAACTATCTGTTGCTGCTGAACGCGCAACAGACCTTCCGCAACGCCACGATCGCCCGCGTGAGGGCGCAGGCAAACCGCTTCAGCGATACCGCAGCGCTCTTCCAGGCGCTGGGCGGCGGCTGGTGGAATCGCCTCGACATAAGGCCCGAGTCGAAGGGCAAGCCTGGCGTGTTCACCCTGCCGCCGATCGACGAAGTCCATCTGCCGCGCGCCGGCCACTGATATCCGGAGAGATCGATGATCAAGAGAATGCTCATCATGCTGGTCGTTGTGGTCGTGGTTCTGGGAGGCGTCTTCGGCTTCAAGAACTTCGTCAACGGCAAGATCAAGGAGTTCATGACCGGGCCTGCCGGCCCCGGGCACCAGGCCCAGACCGTGTCGACGGCCAAGGTCGCCACTTCGGACTGGCAGTCGCAGATCGAGGCGGTGGGCAGCCTGCGCGCCGTGAGCGGCGCCGATCTCTCGCTCGAGCTCGTGGGCGTCGTCGAGACGCTCGACTTCCAGTCCGGCGACGACGTGCCCGCGGGCAAGGTCCTGCTGAAGCTGCGCGACTTCGACGATGTCGCCAAGCTGAAGTCGCTGCAGGCCCAGGCCGATCTCGCCAAGATCACCTACGACCGCGACGTCAAGCAGCTCAACGCCAAGGCCGTGGCGCAGGCCGTGGTCGACAACGACGAGGCCAATCTGCGCAACATCAAGGCGCAGGTCGAGCAGCAGCAGGCGCTCGTCGACAAGAAGACCCTGAAGGCGCCGTTCGCCGGCCGCCTCGGCATCCGCCAGGTCGATCTCGGCCAATATCTCGCCGCCGGCACCACGATCGTCACCCTGCAGGCGCTGACGCCGATCTATGTCGACTTCCTGCTGCCGCAGAAGGCACTCGCCCAGCTCCGGATCGGTCAGCCGCTGAAGATCAAGGTCGACACGTTCGCGGACGAGGTGTTTACCGGCAAGATCTCTTCGATCAACGCCAAGGTCGAGGCGACGAGCCGCAACATCCAGGTTCGCGCCACGCTCGACAACAACGACCACAAGCTGCTGCCCGGCATGTTCGCGGCCGTCTCCATCGATTCCGGTGCGCCGCAGAAGCTGATCACGGTGCCGCAGACGGCGATCTCCTACAATCCGTACGGCAACCTGGTCTACATCGTCGACAACAAAGGCAACGGAGCCGACGGCAAGCCACAGCTCGTGGTGCGCCAGACCTTCGTCACGACCGGCGCCACGCGCGGCGACCAGGTCGCCGTGCTGAAGGGTGTCAAGGAAGGCGACGAGATCGTCACCGCCGGGCAGATGAAGCTGCGCAATGGTGCGTCGATCGTCGTCAACAACACGGTCAGCCCGTCGAATGACGTGAACCCGAAGCCTGTCGATCAGTAAGCGGCGCCGGAAGAAGCACAAGCAGAGGCACAAGCCATGAAGAATTTCACGGACATCTTCATCCGTCGGCCGGTGCTGGCAACGGTGGTCAGCCTGATGATCCTGGTGCTCGGACTGCGCGCCGTCTTCTCCCTGCCGGTGCTGCAGTATCCGCGCACCGAGAACGCCATCGTCACCGTGACGACGACGTACTACGGCGCCGACCCCGACGTCATCGCCGGCTTCATCACCACGCCGCTCGAGCTTGCGATCGCCCAGGCCAACGGCATCGACTACATGACCTCGACCAGCCTCAGTGGCGTCAGCTCGATCTCGGTCAACCTCCGCCTGAACTACGATTCGAGCAAGGCGTTGGTCGAGATCCAGACCAAGGTGAGCTCGGTGCTGAACCAGCTGCCGACCGGCTCTCAGCAGCCGATCCTGACGGTCAAGGTCGGCCAGACCATCGACGCGATGTACATCGGCTTCTCGAGCGACGTGCTCGCGTCCAACCAGATCACCGATTACCTGGTGCGCGTCGTGCAGCCCAAGGTCCAGTCGGTCGAGGGCGTGCAGACGGCCGAGATGCTGGGCGCCAAGAACTTCGCGCTCCGCGCCTGGCTCGACCCGCAGAAGATGGCGGCCTACGGGCTGACCGGCGCCGACGTGAGCGCCGCACTATCCGCCAACGACTACATCGCGGGTCTCGGCACGACCAAGGGCCAGATGGTCCAGGTCACCCTGGTCGCCTCGACGGCGCTCCACACGCTGGACGAGTTCCGCAAGCTCGTGATCAAGCAGGACAATGGCGCGATCATTCGCCTCGACGACATCGCCAAGGTCACGCTGGGCTCGGACGACTACGAGAGCCAGGTCGGCTTCGACGGCCAGAAGGCGGTCTACATCGGCATCCAGGTGGCGCCGGCCGCCAACCTGCTCGACGTCATCAAGGGCGTGCGCGCGGTCTTCCCGGACATCCAGGCCCAGCTGCCCGAGGGCATGACCGGAAAGATCGTCTACGATTCGACGACCTTCGTGAACAGCTCGATCCACGAGGTGGTCAGCACCCTGATCCAGGCCCTGTTGATCGTGACGGCCGTGGTGTTCCTGTTCCTGGGCTCGCCGCGCTCGGTGCTGATCCCGGTCATCGCCATTCCGCTGTCGCTGATCGGCACCTTCACGATGATGGCGGGGTTCGGCTTCTCCATCAATCTGCTGACCCTGCTCGCGCTGGTGCTGGCGATCGGCCTGGTGGTCGACGACGCGATCATCGTGGTCGAGAACGTCAATCGCCATCTCGACGCCGGCGAGAAGCCGATCCCCGCCGCCCTGGCCGCCGCGCAGGAACTGGGCGGGCCGATCATCGCGATGACCGTCGTGCTGATCGCCGTCTACGTGCCGATCGGCTTCCAGAAGGGCCTGACCGGCGCGCTGTTCACCGAGTTCGCCTTCACGCTCGTGGGCGCCGTGACCGTGTCGGCGGTGATCGCGCTCACCTTGTCGCCGATGATGTGCTCGCGGCTGCTGAAGCCCGGCCAGGGCGAGGGCACGAGCTGGGACGCGCGCTTTGTGCGCACGATCGACCGTATCATGGACGGCACGCGCCACCGCTACGCGCGCGGCCTGCACGGCAGCCTGAACTACCTGCCGGTGACGGCGGTGTTCGCCGTCGTCATCCTGTGCAGCATCTACTTCCTCTACACGACGACCAAGAGCGAGCTGGCGCCGCAGGAAGACCAGGGCGTCATCATAACGCTCGCCACCTCGGCGCCCAACTCGACGATCGACCAGCGCCTGATGTACTCCAAGCAGGTCTTCGACATCTTCTCGAGCCATCCCGAGACCGACCACGTTTTCCAGCTCGACGTGCCCGGCCAGTCGATCGCCGGCATGGTGTTGAAGCCGTGGGACCAGCGCAAGCTCACGTCCAACCAGCTCCAGCCGATGATTCAGAACGAGGTGGCCCAGAAGGTGGCGGGCGCCCAGGTCGTGGCCTTCCAGCCGCCGCCGCTGCCCGGCTCCGTCGGCCTGCCGGTCCAGTTCATCATCAACACGACCGGCGCTTTCGGTCCGCTGAACGAGGTGGCGCAGGCCTTCCTGAAGGAAGCCAACTCGAGCGGCATGTTCATCTTCGTGAACACCGATCTCAAGATCGACCAGCCGGAGTCGACGGTCGTGATCGACCGCGACAAGGCCTCGCAGCTCGGCCTCAAGATGAGCGACATCGGCTCGGCGATGGCCTCGATGCTGGGCGGCGGATACGTCAACTATTTCGGCCTCGACGGACGGTCGTACAAGGTGATTCCGCAAGTCCAGCAGCAGTCGCGCCTCAACACCGACCAGCTGCTGAATTATTACATCAAGGCCTCCGACGGCACGCCGGTCCCGCTGTCGACGGTCGCCAAGATCACGACCAACGTGGTCCCGGAGTCGCTGAATCACTTCCAGCAGCTCAACAGCGCCACCATCCAGGGCGTGACCTTCCCCGGCGTCTCGCAGGCCGAGGCGCTGGAATATCTGAAGGACCTGGCGAAGCGGACGTTGCCGGCGGGCTACACGATCGACTACGGCGGCGCGATGCGTCAGTACGTGCAGGAGTCGGGCGGCTTCGTCGTCACCTTCGGATTCGCGCTGATCATCATCTTCCTGTCGCTCGCGGCGCTGTTCGAGAGCTTCCGCGATCCGCTGATCATCCTGTTCTCGGTGCCGATGTCGATCGCGGGCGCGCTGCTGTTCCTCAGCGTGCTATCGACGATGAACGTGCCCGGCGCGATCTCTGAACATCTACACCCAGGTCGGTCTCGTCACCCTGATGGGCCTGATCAGCAAGCACGGCATCCTGATCGTCGAGGTCGCCAACGAGTTGCAGCGTACCGGCAAGACCAAGCGCGAGGCGGTCGAGGAAGCCGCCGGTATCCGCCTGCGTCCCATCCTGATGACCACGGCGGCGATGGTGCTGGGCGTCATTCCGCTCATCCTGGCGAGCGGCGCGGGCGCGCTGTCGCGTTTCGCGATGGGCCTGGTGATCGCCAGCGGCATCGCCATCGGCACGCTGTTCACCCTGTTCGTGGTGCCGGCGGTCTACGTGATGATCGCGGGCGACCACTCCCGGGCGCACGAGGACGCCGGGCGGGCATCGAGAAACCCGCGGAGTAAGACGCGCCCTATCTTTCATGTTCCTCTTCCCCGAGTGGGGGAAAGGAGGATGAGAAGAGCGAAAAACTCAGATGCGCCGGACGAGCCGGATCACCAGAAGCAGGATGACCGCGCCCAGCATGGCGTAGACGATCTCCTCGCCGATGCCGGTGCCGATATGGATGCCGAATTTCGGGAACAGCCAGCTCGCGATGAAGGCGCCGACGATGCCGACCACGAGGTCGCCAATCAGGCCGAAGCCGCCGCCGCGCACCACCTTGCCGGCAAGCCAGCCCGCGACGATACCGATGATGAGAATCACCAGAAGACTGTGAACTGTCAGATCCATCGCGCATCTCCCCGGAGAACAGGCGCGGAGTGAACGTAAATCCTCCGGCAGGGTTCCCGTTCTAAAGTGCGGCGACGGCCGCTTCCGCGATCGGTCCGCCCCATTCCTGCAGGAAGTGGCCGCCGTCGGCGACCTCCAGCGGCGGCGGGCAGCCGCGGATGTGGCGGTGCAGGGCGCGCATCACCGGCGGACCCAGCACGGGATCCTTCATGCCGATGGCCATCAGGCTCTTGCCGGCCCAGCGGTTGGCCCAGAAGTCGCGCGCCTGGCGGGAGAGGGCGGCCCCGGCGGCATCCGGCCGGTCGGGCACCAGGTTGGGGAAGCGCCGCACGCCCGCCTTGAACGAGGCATCGGGATAGGGTGCCGCATAGGCCGCGGCTTCGGCGGGCGTCAGGTGCGGGCAGGCGCGCTGCATCAATCTGGCGATGTCCACGTCGGGACTGCGGTTGGAGAAGGCGCGCCACTGCAGGAAGCCCTCGCCGAGCGGCTCGTCGCCGGTGGCCAGGGTGGTGTTCATTACCAGCAACCCCGCGTACCGTTCCGGCGCCTCCATCGGCAGGGTGAGGCCGATCAGGCCGCCCCAGTCCTGCACGACCAGTACGATGTTGCCGAGGTCGAGGGTCGCGATCAGGTCGAGGACCGTCTGCCGATGGAAATCGAAGGTGTAGACGGCCTCGTCGGCGGGCTTGTCCGAGCCCCCGAAGCCCAGGAAATCCGGCGCGATCACCCGGTGACCGGCGGCCACGAAGGCGGGGATCATGCGCCGGTAGAGATAGTTCCAGGTCGGCTGGCCGTGCAGGCAGAGCCACGTTTTGGCCGCGTCGTCGGGCCCGGCGTCGATGTACTGGACGACCAGTCCGTCGGGGCGGCTGAAACGTCGCGCGGCATACGGAAATCCGGGCAATCCGGCCAGACGTTCGTGAGGTGTGCGCAGAACCTCGCCCAATGGTGTATTCTCCCCGCGATGAAGCCCGAGCCGAAGAAGGACGATCGCGCCGAGCGCCTGGCCGCCGCTTTGCGGGAAAACCTGAAGCGGCGCAAGGCTCAGGCGCGCACGCTGCAAGAGAAAGACAAAAAATCCACCCTTGAATCAGTAAACGGGGAAAAGACCGGCGGTTGAGCCGGCCCCTCCAACCCTCTAGAAACCCCTCGCAATGAGCATTCTCTCCGACCGCTGGATCCGCCGCATGGCGCAGGAGAAGGGCATGATCGAGCCCTTCGTCGATGGCCAGAAGCGCGAAGGCGTCATTTCCTACGGGCTTTCGTCGTATGGCTACGACGCGCGCGTCGGCACCGACTTCAAGATTTTCACCAACGTCAATTCGGCCATCGTCGATCCGAAGAACTTCGCCGCCAACTCGTTCGTCGATCGCACCGCCGACGTCTGCATCATCCCGCCGAATTCCTTCGCGCTGGCGCGGACGGTGGAATATTTCCGCATCCCGCGCGACGTGCTGGTGATCTGCGTCGGCAAATCGACCTACGCGCGCTGCGGCATCATCGTGAACGTGACGCCGCTCGAGCCCGAGTGGGAAGGCCACGTGACCCTGGAATTCTCCAACACCACGCCGCTGCCCGCCAAGATCTACGCCAACGAGGGCGCGTGCCAGTTCCTGTTCCTGCAGGGCAACGAGCCCTGCGAGACGTCGTATCTCGACAAGGCCGGCAAGTACCAGGGCCAGCGTGGCGTCACGCTTCCCAAGATCTGAGCGGAGAACAGCACAATGGATCGCATCCGTATCCGCGGCGGCAGGCAGCTGAACGGCACCATCCGTATTTCCGGCGCCAAGAACGCCTCGCTGCCGCTGATGGTGGCCTCGCTGCTGAGCGACAGGAAGCTCACGCTGCACAACATTCCGCGGCTCGCGGACATCACCACGATGATCCAGCTGCTCGAGCAGCATGGCGTGGAGATCGACGCCGCGGCCGGCGAGAACGGCCACAGCCATGGCACGACGCTCACCCTGCAGGCCAGGAAGATCAAGTCCACCACCGCGCCCTATGACATCGTGCGCAAAATGCGCGCTTCGGTGCTGGTGCTGGGTGCGCTGGTGGCGCGCGAGGGCGAAGCGAAAGTGTCGCTGCCCGGCGGTTGCGCCATCGGCGCGCGGCCTGTCGACCTGCATATCGCTGGCCTCAAGGCGATGGGTGCGCAAATCGATATCGACGGCGGTTACCTGATCGCCAGGGCGCCGAAGGGCCTCAAGGGCGCGCGATTTACCTTTCCCAAGGTCTCCGTCGGCGCGACCGAGAACCTGATGATGGCGGCCGCGCTGGCCAAGGGCACGACCGTTCTCGACAACGCCGCCCGCGAGCCCGAGATCACCAACCTTGCCGAATGCCTGGTCGCGATGGGCGTGCCGGTGAGCGGCATCGGCACCGAGACGCTCTCCATCGAGGGCGTGACGGGCTTCAAGGAGACCACGCACGCCGTGATCCCCGACCGCATCGAGACCGGCACCTTCGTCATGGCCGTCGCCATGATGGCGGGAGATGTCGAGTTGCTGGGCGGCCGCCTCGACCTGATCGACACGGTGGCGACGACCTTGCGCTCGGCCGGGGTCTCGCTCGATCCGACTGAGAAGGGCTTCCGCGTGCGGCGCACGAACGGCCAGCTTCGCGGCGTCGACGTGATGACCGAGCCCTATCCCGGCTTCCCGACCGACCTGCAGGCCCAGATGATGGCGCTGATGACGCGCGCCGAGGGCGCGTCGATGATTACCGAGACGATCTTCGAGAGCCGCTTCATGCATGTGCCGGAGCTGGCACGCATGGGCGCCAATGTCACCATCCATGGCGAGTCGGCGCTGGTGCGCGGCGTGCCGAAGCTGCGCGGTGCCGAAGTGATGGCGACCGACCTGCGCGCCTCCGTCTCGCTGGCGATCGCGGGTCTTGCCGCCGAAGGCGATACGACCCTGCACCGCGTCTATCACCTCGACCGCGGCTTCGAGCGGCTCGAGGAGAAGCTCGCCGCCTGCGGCGCGGATATCGAGCGCTTGAAGGGGTAGTTTGCTTCAGGCGTAAAATAGGGAAGGACTCCCTATACCCTGACACTCCCAAGCCTGAGAGAAGGCGCCCGTCCAAACACGGGAGTCTCACATGGGTCGCATTCTGGCACTTCTCTACGGCGTCGCGTCGTACGCGTTCTTCTTCGTCACCTTCCTCTACCTGCTGGGCTTCGTCGAAGGCTTCGTCGTGCCGAAGACGATCGACATGGGTGAGATGGTGTCGCTGCGCGAATCAGTGATCGTGAACCTCGGGCTGGTGGCGATCTTCGGCATCCAGCACAGCCTGATGGCCCGGCCCGGCTTCAAGGATTGGTGGATTCGATGGGTGCCCAAGCCGATCGAACGCAGCACTTACGTTCTGTTGGCGAGCCTGGCGCTGGCACTGCTGTGCTGGCAATGGCGCCCGATGCCGGCGGTGCTGTGGAGCGTCGCCGATCCGATGGTGGCCAATGCGATCGTCGGCCTCTCGCTGGTTGGCTGGCTGGTCGTGCTGACCAGCTCGTACCTGATCAACCATTTCGAGCTGTTCGGCCTGCAGCAGGTCTTCAATAACCTCCGCGATCGGGAAATGCCCGAGCCGGTGTTCCGCACGCCGTTCTTCTACAAGTTCGTGCGGCACCCGATCTATCTCGGCTTCATCATCGCGCTGTGGGCGGCGCCGACGATGAGCGCGGGGCGTCTGCTGCTCGCCGCCGCCATGACGGTCTACATCGTGATCGGCTTCCTGCTCGAGGAGCGCGACCTCGTGGACCTGTTCGGCGACGATTATCGCCGCTACCGCGAGCGCGTTTCGGCGCTCATTCCCTGGCGCAGGTCCGCCTGACGCGGGTACCCCGCGCCGTGCTAGAGACAGTGTCTCTGGCAATCGGCGCAAGGGTGACGGAATGAGTGGAGCAGGGGCCGTGAAGACGGCGGAGATCGCCGCACGCGTGGAAGCGTTCGTTCGCGACATCGTCGTGCCCTACGAAAGGGATCCGCGTCGCGACGACCACGGTCCGACCGATACGCTGGTCGCCGAGTTGCGCGAGAAGGCGCGCGCCGCCGGCGTCCTGACGCCGCACATCCTGCCGGACGGCAGCCATCTAACGCAGCGCGAGACCGCGGTCGTGCTGAAGGCGTCGGGCCTCTCGCCATTGGGGCCGCTGGCGGTGAACGCGATGGCGCCCGACGAGGCCAACATGTATCTGCTGGGCAAGGTCGGCAGTCCCGAGATGAAGGAACGCTTCCTGAAGCCCATGATCGAGGGGCGCGCGCGTTCGGCCTTCTTCATGACCGAGCCGGCGGGCGAAGGCGGCGCCGGTTCCGATCCATCGATGATGCAAACGACGGCCGTGCAGGACGGCAACCACTGGGTCGTCAATGGCAGAAAGACCTTCATCACCGGGGCGCAGGGCGCGAAGGTCGGGATCGTCATGGCCAAGTCCGCCGCCGGCGCCTGCCTGTTCCTGGTCGACCTGCCCGACAAGGCGATCCGCATCGACCGGGTGCTGCGCACGATCGACAGCGCCATGCCAGGCGGCCACTCCGTCGTGACGATCGACAATCTCCGGGTGCCGGCCGACCAGATGCTGGGGCGGGCGGGTGAGGGCTTCCACTACGCGCAGGTGCGTCTCAGCCCGGCGCGCCTGTCGCACTGCATGCGCTGGTTCGGCGCCGCCCGGCGCGCGAACGAGATCGCCACCGCCTATGCCGTCAAGCGGCATGCGTTCGGCAAGCCGCTGATCGATCATGAGGGTGTGGGCTTCATGCTGGCCGACAACATGATCGACCTGAAGCAGGCCGAGCTGATGATCGACTGGTGCGCCGATGTCCTCGATACGGGCGTGCTCGGCACGACGGAGAGTTCGATGGCGAAGGTGGCCGTATCGGAAGCGCTGTTCAGGGTGGCCGATCGCTGCGTCCAGGTGATGGGCGGCACCGGGGTCAGCGGCGATACGATCGTCGAGCAGGTGTTCCGCGAGGTCCGGGCCTTCCGCATCTACGATGGGCCGACCGAAGTGCACAAATGGTCGCTCGCCCGGAAGATCAAGCGCGATTCGGCGAAGGCATCCGCTGTTTGACAGTCGTTGCGGAATAAGCAATATATAGCGCAATGACCTCGTTGGGGAAGACCGGCCATTATTTTTCCATTTATTTAATGGCCTCCCGTTCCGGCGCGTGATCGCGTAGAAGCCTTGCCGATGGAAGACAAGCTGCACCTTTCGGCGCTCGATGCCGACGATCTTGGTGTGATCTCGGCCGCCGTCCAGGACTCGCTGGTGGCGGTCCGCGACTGCGCCTGGTTCGCCGACGAGAAGCGCTTCGTTCTCCTGCTCAACCGCTTCCGCTGGGAAGGCGACGCCACGGTCGAGGTGAAGTACTGGCGAACTCATTCTGCGCTGGTTTTCAACGAGGTGAAGGCCGTCCACCATCACAAGATCCCGCTCGACCAGCCGGATCGGGTGCTCGACCTGCTGTCGGCCGGCCTCGAAAAAGACGGTTCGGTGACCCTGCACTTTGCCGCCGAGCGCTCCATCCGGCTGGAAATCGGCCGTCTTGCATGTCATTTGGGGGATGTCGGGGAGCCTTGGCCTACCCCGTGGAAGCCCGCCCATCCGGTTGCATAGAACCTGTGGCGGGCGTTTGCGTTAGCGGAGCGATGAAAGTGTCGAGGCGAGAGAACGAGAAGCTGGTCCTGGCATTGCCCAAGGGCCGCATCCTGAAGGAAGCCGCGCCCGTGCTGGCACGCGCCGGCATCGAGCCCGAGGCCGCGTTCAGCGACCCCAACTCGCGCCTGCTGCGCTTCACCACCAACCACCGCGATCTCGACATCATCCGCGTGCGCTCGTTCGATGTCGCGACCTTCGTGGCGTTTGGCGCCGCCCATCTGGGTATCGCGGGCTACGACGTGCTCATGGAATTCGACTACCCGGAGATCTATGCGCCGATCGACCTCGGCATCGGCAAGTGCCGCCTGGCCGTGGCCGAGCCTGTCGAAATGGCGGGGCAGGACGATCCCAGGCGCTGGAGCCACGTGCGCATCGCCACCAAATATCCCGAGGTGACGCGCCGCCACTTCGCCGCGCGCGGCGTGCAGGCGGAATGCGTGAAGCTCTCGGGTGCCATGGAACTCGCGCCGTCGCTTGGCCTCAGCCACCGCATCGTCGACCTCGTCGACAGCGGCCGCACGCTCAAGGAGAACGGCCTGGTCGAGATCGAGCATATCGCCGACATCACCTCGCGCTTCATCGTCAATCGCGCCGCGCTCAAGACGCAGGCTGAACGGATCGGCGGCTGGGTCGATCGCTTCCGCGAGCTTTCTGTTGCCGCCTAACGAGGGGCCGCTCAGGCTCGACGCTTCGGTGCCGGGATTCGAAAAGGAATTTTCGGCCTTCCTCGGGCGCAACCGGGACACCGACGAGAACGTCGACCGCATCGTGGCCGAGATCGTGGCCGACGTGCGCCGGCGTGGCGACGCGGCGCTGCTCGACTACACGAAGAAATTCGATCGCGTCGACACCGATGCAAAGGGCCTGCGCCTCGGCGACGCCGAGCGCAAGACCGCTGCCGCCAAGGTGCCCGTCGCGCAGCGCGACGCGCTGCTTTTCGCAGCCTCGCGCATCGAGGCGTTCCATCGCGCGCTGCTGCCCAAGGATGTCGAATTCACCGACGCCACGGGCACGCGGCTCGGTGCGCGCTATCGCCCGCTCGAACTCGGTCGGCGTCTATGTCCCCGGTGGGACGGCGGCCTATCCGTCGTCGGTGCTGATGAACATCGTGCCGGCCAAGGTGGCGGGCGTGAAGCGTGTCGTGATGGTCGTGCCGACGCCGGACGGCGTTATCAACCCGCCGGTCATGTTGGCCGCCGAGATCGCCGGCGCCGACGAAGTCTGGCGTATCGGCGGCGCGCAAGCCGTGGCCGCATTGGCTTACGGCACCGAATCGATGACGCCGGTCGACAAGATCACTGGCCCCGGCAATGCCTATGTCGCATCGGCCAAGCGCCGCGTGTTCGGCCAGGTTGGCATCGATCTGATCGCTGGTCCTTCGGAGATCCTGGTCGTCGCCGACAGACAGAACGATCCGGCCTGGATCGCGGCCGATCTGCTGTCGCAGGCCGAGCACGATCCGTCTTCGCAGTCGATACTGATCGCCGATGACAAGGCGTTTGCCGATGCGGTCGCCGCGGCCGTCGACAGCGAACTCAAGGCGCTCGCGCGGGCGGAGATCGCCAGGGCGAGCTGGCGCGACAATGGCTGCATCATCCTGGTGCGCGACCTCGCAGCCGATGCCGCGCGCATCGTCGACCGCATCGCGGCCGAGCATGTCGAGATCGCGATGGAGCCCGCGCCGGCCGAGGCGCTGGCCCAGAAAATCGCCCATGCCGGCGCGATCTTCATCGGCCGTCACACGCCCGAGGCGATCGGAGACTATGTCGCCGGCACCAACCACGTGCTGCCCACGTCGCGCGCAGCGCGCTTCTCGGGTGGATTGAGCGTGGCGGATTTCCTGAAGCGCACCTCGATCGTGTCCTGCACGCCGCGGGCGCTGGCCGAGCTTGGTCCCGCGGCGCTGGCGCTCGCGGAAGCCGAGGGGCTGGGCGCGCACGGCCGCTCGATCTCGATCCGGCTCAACCAACGCGGCTGAGGCCCGACGTGTCCAGGACACGGCGCATCATCGACATCGCGCTCGACGAACAGTCCGTCGCGCGCCGCTCGCCCGAGGTCGAGCACGAGCGTGCGGTCGCGCTGTTCGATCTCCTCGAGGACAACGACTTCGCGCTGCACGGCGTGCCCGGCCCCTACAGGCTCCATCTCGGCGTCTTCGAGCAGCGCCTGCTGTTCAGCGTGCACGACGAACACGACGGGAAGCTGCGCGACGTCGTGCTGTCGTTGACGCCGTTCCGCAAGATCGTGAAGGACTACTTCCTGGTCTGCGAGAGCTACTACGCGGCCATCAAGAAGCTCGGCACCTCGCAGATCGAGGCGCTCGACATGGGACGGCGCGGCCTGCACAACGAGGGGTCCGAAGTGCTGCGCGAGCGGCTGGCCGGCAAGATCGAGATCGATCTCGACACCGCGCGGCGCCTGTTCACGCTGATCTGCGCGCTTCACATCAAGGCATGAGCGCCTCGCTGCCCTCCATTTCGTTACCTGGCAGCGTGCTGTTCGCCTGCAGCCAGAATTCGGTGCGCTCGCCGATGGCCGAGGCGATGGCCAAGCGCCTCTACGGCCAGTCGAGCTTCATCGATTCGGTGGGCGTCCGCGCCACCGAGGTCGACAGCTTTGCCGTGGCCGCGCTCGACGAGATCGACGTCGATGTCCACCGCCATCACGCCAAGACCTTCGCGGATGTGGATCCCGCCTCGTTCGACCTGATCGTGACCCTGTCGCCCGAGGCGCATCATCAGGCGCTTGAATTCACCCGCGGCACAGCGGCCGAGGTCGAGTACTGGCCGGTGCCCGATCCCAGCGCCGTCGAAGGAACGCGCGAAGCCAGGCTCGACGCCTATCGCCGCACGCGCGACCTCATCCTCGCGCGCCTCAAGTCCCGCTTCGGGACATCGTCGGGCCCGACGCTCTAGGGTTTTTCCGAAGGGTGCGGAATAATCCCATCTCTCCTCCCGCGCCGTCCGTGGGAACTGACACTATGCCACTGTGCCGTTGCCGCCGTGCGGGTCGGGCCTGCTCCTCCATGACGTTGACCGTTTTCACCGTTTTAAACGGCTTTCCGGAGCCCCGCTCAACTTGTCAGGTAAATCAAGGGCTTGAGCCGGCGACAAACGGTCCCAAACGGGGGAAACGGTCCCAAAACGGCGGCCGTTTCGCCCTGCTTGATCCGGCCCACCGTCCGGCGTCTCCCAAGGCCCCCGCGCTTCGGCCCTTGGCGCTGTCGCGGCCAAACGCTAAGGGTCCGGGTCCCCTCAGCGCGTGTTATTGCGTATTACGCACTTATTTTCAAGATAAAAGTGTGAAAATAGCAATAATACATTTTCGCCGCGCAACGCTCAACACGCGGCTGAATGCGCCGACTCGGGATGAACACGGGTTTTGAGCGAGGGCAGTGCATTTCCATTCAAGTCAGAAAGATTTTAGTCACCACTAACGCCGCAGATAGTTCTCAAGCTGCGGGCTGATCAGGTCGATCATCAGCATCGAGCCCTCCCTAGTGAAGTGCGCCTTGTCGAAGGAAAGCGGCACGTTGCCGGCAAAGGCCGGGCATCGGCGCGACGGGCAGGCCGTGTTCAGGACCGAGATATAGGGCACGCCGGGCAGGGCGGCTTTCAGTCTCTCGTCGAGGGCAAACTGCTCTTCGACCACCAGGGTGCGCGTGTCGACCGGGCCGGCATCTCGTTCTGCGTGCTCGGCAAGCAACGCGGGGAGCGCCTGGCGCCAGTGGATCGGAGGGCCGAGGACAATCGTCCGCACGCCGTCGTCTGCCACTTTCTTCAGCGTGGAACGCAACGCGCGCACAAAAGCCTGGTCGCCGAACCGGCTTTCCGGCAGGTCCCAGTCAGCCGCCAACACGACGACAAGGCCCGGATTCGCCGCGATCAACGCGCCGATGTGATCATTGAAGTCGCGACAGTGCGGTCGCTCCATGATCTCGACGCCCAGGAGTGGTGGGCAGCTAGATGCGGTGGCCTGTAGGAGATTGAAGTTGTCGCGTGCGGCGAGGGCGCCGAGCCCGGACAGATAGTGTGCGGCCATGCTGTCGCCCCACAGCAGCACGTTCCGGCGGCGGGGATCGACGGTGAAGCATTCGCCGCGATCGTAATCGGCGAAGCCCTGCTCGGGCCGCAGGAAGCAGGTGCCGTCGCGCAGCAGCGCGGGGTAAAGATAACCCGAACCGTAGCCTGCGATCCGACTGGCCTCTGCGCCGTAGTGGCCGGTGAGCGCCGGGATGAAATGTGCCGCCACGACCAGCCCGGCGAAAACAGACGCCGACGCCGCGCACGCCGCAACGAACATCCTGTTGCCGCGCAAACGGCGTCGCGTGCGCAACGGCCGCTCGATCGCCGTGTAGGAGAGGAGCGACAGGCCAAGCGTGACGATCGCCAGAAGCCCCTTGGGGACAGCGGTCAAGTCTTCGTCGGCCTGCGTCCAGGCGCGCGCCAGCACATAGGCCGGCCAGTGCCACAGATAGAGCGAGTAGGAGATCCGCCCGATGAAGGCTCCGGCCTGGAGGAGCACCGCAGCCGGGCCGGACGTCGGCTGAATGTTCGCCCACATGACGAGCGCCGCTCCCAGGCAGGGCAACAGGGCCGCCGCACCAGGGAAAGGTGTCGCGCGTCCGAAGACCAGCGCTGCGGCGACGATCGACACGGCGCCAGCGACGGCTGCGATAGCGCGCAGGACGGGGCCGCCACTTGGCCGCCGCTCGAAGAGCAGAAGGCACGAGCCCATGAGGAATTCCCAGGCGCGGCCGGGTGCGAGGTAGAACGCGGCGGACGGGGCATGGACCGTCTGCCAGCAGGAGAGCGCAAAGGACAGGAGCGCGATGGCACCGAGCGCGGCCACGATGAAAGCCCTGCGCTCCCGGTATCTCCACACCAGCAACCAGAGCAGCGCCGGAACGACGAGATAGAACTGCTCCTCGACCGAAAGCGACCACGTATGGAGCAACGGCTTGCCGGTCGCGGGCTGGTCGAAATAGCCGGTTTCGCGCCAGAACAGGATGTTCGAGGAGAACAGGAAGACCGAAACGGCGCTGCGGCCGAAGTCGAGCATCGCCGGCGGCAGCAGCACGAACCAGCCGACGACGGCCGATGCGAAGATGGTGGCATAGAGCGCCGGCAGCAGGCGACGTGCACGGCGCAGGTAGAAATCGGCAAACGAGAAGGAACCGGCGAACAGTCCAGCCACGATCTGCCGGGTGATCAGGTAGCCAGAAACGACGAAGAAGACGTCGACGCCGACGAAGCCGCCGCCGAAGCCCGCGATCTGCCAGTGGAAGGCGATGACGAAGAGCACCGCGACGGCACGGAGGCAGTCGATGTCTGTCCGATAGCTTCCTGGCGATGCCACTAGGCGAGTGTCCGCCTGAATAATTGAGTCACGATGCCCGAAGGTGCCGGAAAACGACTGGAAAGTGGAGTGGGAATCGACCCGTGTGCTTTTCCCCGGAACGAGTTGACTAAGGCCGGGCCGCGGCCCATTTTCCCGCCGCTTCAATCCCCATACTCCCAACCGGAGGCCTGATGGCCAAGGAAGACCTGATCGAGTTCAATGGCGTCGTCGACGAACTCCTGCCCAACGCCATGTTCCGCGTGAAGCTCGACAACGACCATACGATCCTCGCCCATACTTCGGGCAAGATGCGCAAGAACCGCATCCGCGTGCTGGCAGGCGACCGCGTCACCGTCGAGATGACGCCTTACGACCTGTCCAAGGGCCGCATCACCTTCCGCTTCAAGTAGGCAGCGCCTGAGCCTGGCGCTGATCCTGGCATCCGCGTCGCCGCGCCGCCTGGATCTCCTGCGGCAGGTGGGACTCGAGCCCGACGCGATCGATCCCGCAGACATCGATGAGACGCCCGGTCAGGCCGAGGCGCCGCGCGCCTATGCGCTGCGCATGGCGAAGGCCAAGCTTGCCGCGGTGGTGGCGCGCCATCCGGGCAGGCTGGTGCTGGCCGCCGACAGTGTCGTGGCGGTCGGCCGGCGCATCCTGCCCAAGGCCGAGAGCGAGGCCGACGTGCGCCATTGCCTCGCGCTGATGTCGGGCCGCCGGCACAAGGTGCTGGGCGGCATCGCGGTCGGCTTTCCCGACGGAAAGGTGCGTACACGGCTGGTCGAGACAGTTGTGCGCTTCCGCCGCCTGCAGGCCGCCGACATCGAGGCCTATGTCGCGGGCGGCGAGTGGAAGGGCAAGGCGGGCGGCTATGCCATCCAGGGCCATGCCGCCACCTTCATCTCCTTCATCGCGGGCTCCTACAGCAACGTGGTCGGCCTGCCGCTGTTCGAGACGGTGCAGTTGCTCAAGGCGGCCGGATGAGCCGCATCGACCGCCTGATCTGCCATGTCATGCCGCGCGCCTTTCTGATCGCGCTGGTGAGCGACGGCCGCCTGGTCGAATTGCAGGTCGCCCGCCGCGACCGGCCGTCGAAGGTCGAAGGCATTTTCCTGGGACGGCTGGAGCGGGTGATGCCCGAGCTCGACGCCGCCTTCGTCGATATCGGCATCGGCCGCTCGGGCTTCCTGCGGGCGGCCGACAGGGCCGGTCTCGACGACTGGCCGCCGCCCGGTGCGCCGCTGCTGGTGCAGATGCGCGCCGAGAACGAGGGCAGCGAGAAAGGCCCGCGCCTGTCGATGGATCTCGCCGTGTCGGGCCGCTATCTCGTCTATCATCCGCTGGGCGCGGGCATCTCCTTCTCGCGCCGCATCGAGGGCGAGTCCGAACGCGAGCGCCTTGCCGGCCACGTCGCGCCAATGCTCGAAGGCGGCGTGGTGCTGCGTACCGCCGCGGCGGGCGCGGCGCCCGATCTGCTGCAGGCCGACGCCGCGCAGGTCATGGAGCGCTGGGAGACCATCCGCCGGCACGCCTTCAGCGCCCAGCCGGCTGCCGATCTGTCGTCGCGCATTCCCGGCGAGCGCGATCCGATCGCGCGGGCCTTGCGCGACCATGGTGCGGCGCTCGACGAGGTGATCCTCGACGACCGCATGATGGCGCGCGCGCTGCAGGACGAGATGGACCGCCGCGCCGAGCGCATCCGCGTGCGCTGGCATTCCGGCCCGATGCCGGCCTTCGACATCGACGATGTGTCGGGCCAGGTCGGCACGGCGCTGGCCGACCGCATCGCGCTGGCAAGCGGCGTCGAAGTGCTGTTCGAGCCGGGCGAGACGCTGACGGCAGTCGACGTCGACAGCGGCGACGCCGGCGGCCGCCAGGGCCGCGCGCCGCGCCGGCCGGTCGAGGTCAACCTCGAGGCCGCGCCGGCGATCGCCCAGCAGCTCCGCCTGCGCAACATCGCGGGCGCCGTGGTGATCGACTTCGTCACCATGCGCAGCGCCTACGACCGCGACAAGGTGCAGGCCGCACTCGCCGAGGTGCTGAAGGACGACCCGGTGCCGACCCAGCTCTATGGCTTCACGCGGCTCGGCCTGTTCGAGTTGACGCGGGCCCGCCGCGGCGCGACCTTGGCCCACCAGCTCGAGGCTCTGGAGAAGGAAGATGACGCCGCCGCCTGACAAATCCGCGCCGCCGATCCGCGCCGTGCGCATCGAGGCCAAATGCCCGAACTGTTCGAAGCCCGGCATCGCACAATACCGGCCGTTCTGCTCCAAGCGCTGCGCCGACATAGACCTCGGCCGCTGGCTGAAGGAAAGCTACCGGGTGCCGACGGAAGACGCGGAAACGCCGCCCGGCGGAGCGTCTGGACAGGACCGCTGACGCATCCTATACAGCCCGCCGTCAGTGGACCGGTATGCCCAGGTAGCTCAGCTGGTAGAGCATGCGATTGAAAATCGCAGTGTCGGTGGTTCGACTCCGCCCCTGGGCACCATTCTTTTCAATGACTTAGCGAGTGGCACCGTTCTAGTACGAACGAGTTTTCCCCCTGAGTTTTCCATTTTTAGCGAACCGAATGTTTTCTGTAAGTTCACTTGGCGTTTCGGTTATCAAGGTGTCGTTGCAGAGCCAGAAACGCGCGGTCTGATGCTGCGCGACGGTTGCCGTCACGTTCATAGATGGCACTCGCTGCATCACTCTTGTGACCCAGGGCGGCCTTCCTACGCTTACCTGGCTGACGCCATCACCCGCATCGTCGACGGCCATCCCAACAGTCGCCTCGATGACCTGCTGCCCTGGACCTATCCCGCTACGCCCGATCTCAAGGCTGTGGCCTGAGAACATCGCTTACATTTGATGACCATCCATAGATTTTAAGCACCTAATGAGTGGAACCGCCTAGCGACGGCGCAGGCCACATTAGAAGTGGAGGCAGGGCGGTGGCGATAATCTGTCCGACGGCGGCAGAGCCGCGGTTGTTGAAATGTATCTTGTCGAAGAGATATGCCCACTCGCGATCGGTTGCCATCAGTTGATCGAGGTCGATAACTGATGTGGCTGTTTCGGCAGCGACACTCCGTAGGAGTGCGTTGAAGTCGTCTTGGCCAACAGATCTGTGGCCCAACGGCTGTGTCATAAGGACCGGCGTCTTTCCAAGTAGGTGCACGATTCCTACGAAGAGGCGCAAGTTGTTCGCGTATAGTGCCTTATGGGTCTGGAGATGACAGGCTTCGCTAAGGCGAACATTGACGATCTTTGGATCGATCCGATGGACTATCAGCAGGAGCTCTATGCGGCGGCATCCCTCCTCGACGATTTTGGCCTGCGCACTTCGATCTATAATCATCAACTTTGCACGCTTGATCGGAGGGTTTGGCCTCTTGCAGTGAAATCGATCAGCGATTGGAAGAATGAATATTTGGATGAGTGCGCGCCATACAGCGTACGCGACCGCTGTGGTGGATTTTTTGCCACCGGGCGTCTCAAACGTAGCGAACACATACGGGCGATCCTCTGAGAGGGACTATCGAGGCGAGGTTCTCCGATTGGATGTCCCCGCCGGACTAGATACCCTTCGCGATGGTAGGCGGGGGCGACGATGGCAATTGTCATTGGCTGGCTGGTACTGTGCTTTGTCATTGCCTGGGCGGCGGGGCAAAAGGGACGCAGTGGCCTTGGATTCTTTTTCCTTTCGCTCTTGCTGAGTCCCCTGGTCGGTGGCTTCGTGCTGCTGGTTGTGCCGTCACGTAAGCCCGAGTTTTCGCAACCGCTGCTGCAGTCGCAGCAGCCCTTGGCGCAAATACCGGTCACCATGCCGCCCGATCAGGGCAGTGGAGGGCGGACCTTCCGCAATCTGGCTGTAGTCGCCGTTGTACTATGTATCTGCTACTGGATCTTAAAGCCCGCTGAGACGCCGACCAACACGCCCGGGCCATCGATAGTGCAAGCGGTGGCGACTCCGGTGACCAATCCGCCGCGCGCAGTACCAGCAACCCCATCATCAGTGCCGAACAGGCCGTTGACCACGGGCGTCGAGACCCTGGAGGCGCAGCGGTGGCTCTACGAACTCGGCTTCGATCCAGGTCCGCGCGATGGCGTGTCAGGGTTTCCGCCTTGGTCCTTTCGCTACGTGCACGATTCCCTTTTTCCGAAATCCCCCGATATAGCCGTCTGGCTTTTCGTGGAGTTCCGGGCTGGCGGGGGCCGGACCTCTCTTCGCGAAGCCTCTCAATGCGCTTCCATTCCATGTGGTGCGCCTCTTTGTAATGCCGCCAAGTTGGCTTCTTCTTCCGGAGCAACAGAGCCAGACATATAGCCTGCCCTGAGCCCTGCCTTATGCCTCCGAGAAGCTCGCCAGCAACGCCCATATTCAGCACCAGGAAGTCATCGTCTTCAACGTCGCCCATATTGGCCATTCAAGTCTCCGAATATGCCCTCGTGAAGTTGCGTTACCGCAGCCAATCGCCTCATTGCCCCGCTTCCCAGTCTTCAAGCACCTTCACCATATCAGACATTTCCCAAAGCTTGGGAGTAACCTTCGCCGCCATTGCTGGCGTGATGTTCAACGTCTGATGAATGCGTACGAAATTGTAATGCATGAAATAGATCGCCATCATGTGCGTGTGGTTCTCGGCCTTCTTTGAAAAGGCATTCGTGAGCCGCGTCATGCGACGGTTCCGACGTAGGCGTTACGCCGGTACGCAAGAGGAGCTCGGGGAGATTCTCGAATTTTCTCTCGAGGGAAGCCGGCGTGTGAAAGAGCAGCTGAAGAAGATGGGGTCGTTCGAGTATTATCACACCTCGTTTAGTTACACGCTGCAGGAGAGTGGTGAGGAGCGGTTTGTAGGTGTTGCCCCGTCAGTCAGGCCCTGACGTCACGAAAAAGTCCGCGCCAACTCGACCAGTCAGCTCCACGAAGCTCGGTATCGCCAGGCAGGCTGACTGAGTTGACAAACGTTACTTCCTTCACCCTTCCCACGGTAAAGGAGGCAACACTTCCCTCTACGAATGTGAAAGGCCCTCGTGCGCTCGGTTGGCCGGCTGAATATCGAGGCGAACCCGAGTTGACGCGTAAGCGTCCGGTGAACTACGCGGCTTGAGCCTTGGAGGGAGTGCTCCAGTTCCAGGGCAGGATCTCGGCGACACGGTTGATCGGATGGTCGGCGATGCGGGCGAGAACGTCGCGCAGGTAGGCTTCGGGGTCGAGGCTGTTGAGCTTGGCGGTCTCGATGAGGGAGTAGGCCGCTGCGGCGCGTCTTCCGCCTTCATCCGATCCGGCGAAGAGATAGTTTTTGCGGCCCAGGGCAACGCCGCGCAGGGCGCGCTCGGCGGCATTGTTGTCGATCTCCAGCCTGCCGTCGTCGAGGTAGCGTCGCAAGGCAGGCCAGCGTGCGAGGGCATAGCGCATGGCGCCGGCGAGTTCGGTCTTGGCTGAGAGCTTGGATCTGGTGACGTCGAGCCAGGACCGCAACTCGTCGATCAGCGGGCCAGCTCGTTGCCGGCGTGCCTGCTGTCGCTCGTCCGGCGGCCGGCCGCGAACCTCGGCTTCGATGCCGTACAAGGCGCCGATGCGGTCGAGCGCCTCCTTGGCGATCGGCGATGCCGTGGCCTCATGCACGTCGAAGAACTTGCGCCGGACGTGCGCCCAGCAGGCGACCTCGACCACGTCGCCGTCGAACAGGGCATTGAAGCCGGCATAGCCGTCGGCATGCAGGAAGCCCTTGAAGGTCTTCAAGTGCGCCTGCGGGTGCTCACCCTTGCGGTCGGGTGAGTAGAAGTAAGCCGCCGCCGGCGGGGTCTTGCCGCCGTGCGGGCGCTCGTCGCGGACATAAGCCCACAGCCTGCCCGTCTTCGTCCTGCCCAGGCCGGGAGCCAACACCGGCACCGGCGTGTCGTCGCCGTGTAGGACCTCCGAGGACATCATCTCCCGGCGCAGCGCCTCGATCAGGGGCTGTATGAGTGCCGTCGACTGACCCACCCAATCGGCCAGGGTCGAGCGTTCCAGCTCGACGCCGTGGCGCGCATAGATCCCGCTCTGACGATAGAGCGGCAGATGGTCGGCGTACTTGGAGACCAGCACATGGGCGAGCAACCCCGCCCCTGGCCGGCCGCGCTCGATCGGCAGCGATGGCATCGGTGCAACGGTGATGGCCTCGCACGTGCGGCACGAGAACTTCGGCCGCACATGGCGGATCACCTTGAAGGAGGCTGGAACATAATCCAGCACCTCGGTCACTTCCTCGCCCAGCCGGCGCAGAACGCCGCCGCACTGCGGGCAGGCACAGGCCGGCGCATGGACGATCTCCTCGCGTGGCAGGTGATCGGGCAGCGGCCGGCGAACCGGCTTGCCCATGACCTGCCGCAACGCCGCCGGACGCTCGGCCGCCGCTGCGCCCGTCTCTTCATGCAGGTCATCGAGCGCGAGCTGTAGTTGCTCGATCTCCTGGGTCCGCTTCTCCGACGAGCGGCCGAACTGCAGGCGCTGCAACCTGGCGATCCGCGCCTCGAGTTGCTCGACCCGCAGTTCTCGCGCCTTCAGCTCGCTGACCAACACGTGCACCAGCCCGTGCAGGGCATCGACGTCGGTCGGCAGCGTGGCGAGATCGACCTTCATAACGGAGATTCTACCGCCACTCCGCTCGCCCGCCCACGATCATCGTGCCGGCGAGTCGAATCGGTCGCGTCGGGCGTTTGCATAGGCGCTTGCGAAGCACGGCGCCCTTGGCAAAGCGCCTTATCCCGCCAGCTCCGGTCGCCAGCTCCGTTGTGGCATGCGCCAGTCGATGCCTTCCAACAGGTAGCCGAGTTGCGCCGCCGTGATCGTCACCGCCTCGCCTTCGGTCCGTGGCCATACGAAGCGACCACGCTCCAGGCGCTTGGCGAACAGGCACATCCCCTGGCCGTCGTGCCACAGCACCTTGATCAGGCCGCCGCGCTTGCCCCGGAACACGAACAGGTGGCCACAGTGCGGATCGCGCTTCAGCGTCTCCTGCACCAGCAGCGCCAGTCCGTCGAAGCCCCGCCGCATGTCCGTCGCGCCGCTTGCCAGCCACACCCGGCTCTCCGATGGCAAGCCAATCATCGTCCAAGTGCCCGCAGTACCCGCTTCAATGCTGCCTCGTCGACTGCTGCATCGACCCGCAGCCGTACGCCGCCGTCCAGCTCGATCTCGATCGCTCCGACGGCCGCCGTCGGCTTCTCCGGCGCAACTGCCACCGCCGTGAAGCGCACCGTCGCGCCCAGTACCGACACCGCTTGCTGCCGACGCCAGTTGTGGATCAGGCTTCGCCCTATGCCGTACTGGCGTGACACCTCCGACACCGTCACACCCGGCTCCGCCGCCGCCTGCAGAATCGCCTGCTTCTCTTCGAGCCGGTAGCGTCGACGGCGCTTCCGCTCCGGTACAGACAACGCACGCCTGTCACGCACAGGCGTGATACCTGTCGCTTCCGCTCTGTTCATCCAGTCAGAATGCCGAACCTGTCGACACCATCAAGGCGGCCTTGGCCGGACGCGTACGTTGACGCAACTGAACAATGGCCTTCTCGATGCATTGGCCAAAAACAAACTTGAGGTCGGAACTCTGAGGACTGCGGGTCCTTCTGAGGAATATCGCGCATAGTGACGCCTGCCGTAATCGATGGGTCCGGCGCTGTGACCTGGCCAGAAGAACACCCGCTCGTTCAGCGAGGAAACAAGATCCTCAAAGGAGAAGCCGTCTTCGAGCTGAACGTTCTTCCGATGCAACGGCAGTTGATCCCGTAGCCATGTATTCGTTCCATTAATTTGGAGCGGCAGGTGAGCGATGCGTCGCGCACGCAGTACCTCTGACCGACCAGCCCTATCCAACAATGTCTTGCTGCAGTCGAGCCGACGATCCGCCGTGATCGCGCGCAAATTACGTGCGTCCGTCAGATGATAGAGATACGGTCGGAAAGTCGAAAACTGAACTTCGCTGAATGCCACGATCCCAGCCTACAGCTTCCTCGACTCAGCTGCCGCACTATGTAGTAAAACCGAGAGGGTTTATGCTGCCGGGTGCAATGAGAGGATCATGATCCCATTTCCACTCTATCATGGCTCTTCGAGCCACTATTTGTTCGAGTTTAAGCTGGGTGCAAAAGTTGGATTATGGCCGCACAAGGTTGCCGCGTTGAACCTTCTTAGAGAAACGACGTCCGAATTGAAAGGTCGTGGCGCGGAACTTGATTATGGCATTGAGCTTGCCCTCAACCAAGAAAGCGAGCGCTCGAATTGGCAACACGGCGGGCTTTACGTCACCCCAAGCAAAAGGACGGCCGTTAAGTATGCTGCAACGGGGGCGTCTTGCGGCGGTGAACTCTTGGAGATGTGTCGAAGAAATGTGAATCAACTCCGAACAATGGCGCCTGCGGCGGCGGAGAACGCCTCAGCGAAATATCCCGCGCTACAGCCACTCTTGGCAGGCACCGGCACCCCGATACTCCTCGAATTTGAAGGTCTTTCTGCTAGCTCTTTGTTACCCGAGATACCCGAGAGAGATGTTAACTACGATTTAGCCTTCTTGGAGAAGGCTGGTGAATTAACTCGAGAGGAAGGGGTAGGCCAACAACTCAACTTTCGAGTAGAGGTAGGCCATGGGGTTGTCAGCCGGGTGTATCGCGTAATCTTGGAAGATCCGAGTGACCGACTCGGTGCGTTCCAACTAAATGATATCGCGCCCTGATTCGCGTGTCGCTTGCAAGCACCAGAGACTCAATACGATTTCTCAGATCCCTTGCCATTCTCAGCGATCTCAAGCGAGACCGCTGACACTACGTTGATCAGCGGAGTAGACTGCATTCGTTTGAGGGCCGTTTACGTATCCGGCCCTCTTGCTGTAAGGTTTTGAGTTATCGCAGTTGTTGCAGGCCGCCCCTGGGCACCATTCTTTTCATTCCTGATATCTCCAATTGAAGCGTGCGCACAGGGCATTCTCCGCCCTACGATCATACTGCGCGATGTGCTGAAGGTGCCGAGCAGGGAAGGTCGATACATGAGCGTTCAGCAGGCAGTCCTGGCGGTCACGGCGCTTACAGGTCTCATCTTTGGGCTGGGTGTCGCCGAGGCGCAGACTTCGAACCCGGCACAAGCCCAGGCCTCGCCGCCAAAGACGATCGGCCAGACCAAGCCGGTGAACACGCCGTCGTTGATCGTCTTCAATTCACGCGGCGCCAGCCTGCAGGGCCAGAAGCTCACACTCACGGGCATCGCTCCCAACGCCATCGTCTTTGCCGATCGCCCCGTGCGGGCAGCGGGGCATGACCTCACGGCTCATGTGATCGAGGATTGGGGCAGCGGGACGGACAGCTTCGCCAAAAACCCGCCCAACGCCACGGTGTCGGTCCTCGGCAAGGACGGGACGAGCATCCGAGATGCCGTCGTTGTCCTCAAGTCGCCGAAGCTCGCCGGCGATCAGCTCACCTTCGACGTCGACGTCCTCGAGGGCGATCTGGCGAATGCCGACGGTTCGGCGGCAATCTTCATCGACATGATCGGCCGGCCGCTCACGCCATTTTCGTACGCGGGCGTGGCCCGGCGCACGGCCTATCGCAGCGTCTGGTATGCGGGCGCCGCCTACCGCCCTTACCCGTACCGCTACTATCCGCCTGCCTACGGATACCGGCCGCCTTGCGGCTACTATCCCTATGCGCCCTGCTACTAAGGAGCACGTCGTGATCGATTTCCGCCTGACCATGGTCTCAGCGTTGGTTGCCGCCCTGTTGACGACGCCGGCGCTGGCGCCTGCCCAGACTCCCGGTACTGCGCCGGCACCGAAAGCCGAGAGCGCTCGACCGATGAAGACGATCGGCGTTCCCTCCAAGCGAAAGGGATCGGAGTCTTTGATCGTTCTCAATTCGACCGGCGCGAAGCTCTCGGGACAGACCCTCGTCCTCGAAGGCACCTCGCCGTCGGCCATCCTGTTCAACGACCGTCCGGCACGCGGCGCCGGCCACATCCCAACCCGGGAGGTCGTCGACCTCTGGTCGACCGGCAGCTTCGCCAAGGATCCGCCGAATGCCACGGTCTCCGCCTTCACCAAGGACGGCTCGGCGGTGAGCGATGCCGTGGTCGTCCTGACCAAGCCTCGGCTCGACGGCGACAAGCTCACCTTCGAGGTGGCAATCCTGGAAGGCGATCTCGGAAAATCCGACGGACCGGCCGCGATCTTCATCGACACGATCTGGTTCGGCCTCGGTTCGGGGGGCGTCAGCTATCTCGGCCAGAACCAGACGACCGCCGGCACCTCGGCCGACATCGGCAGTCCCAACGACACGAGCGCGATGACCGGCTGGTCGAACCCCGCACCTGACGGCCCTTACCGGCGCCCGTACAATCCGCGCTACGATGCCGGGCTCGCCGCGCCGCCGGTCCTGAGTGTCGCGCCGCCGCAGGCGCAATGCGGACAGCCGCCATTGCTGCCTTGCTATTAGCGGATCCGACGACGTTGTTACGGGGCGGTGCCGCCCGGCACGACGTCGAATCGATCCGGAAAATGCTCCGGCACGATGCGTCGCTTTGCGATTTCCCGACCGATACGGATCAGCAGGTCGATGCCGCGTGGATCGTCCATCTTCTGAACGGCTTCGATCTGCTTGGGCGTGATCGTGATTCCAAGCGACTCGGTCAGCCAGTCGATCTCGAGCTGACCGTCGTAGCGGAGATAATGAAGCAGCGGCTCATGTGAGAGCCGGTCCGCCGAAAGGTCGCCGACTTCCCGGTCGATTCGGCGCGGCGTGGGCGTCTGCGACGCCCACTGCAGCAGGGTCTGGACCAGCCGGCTGCCGTCGTCGATCATCGAGGTGAGGGCGTTGACCGCCTGCAGGGTGCTCGGCGTATAGCGCAGGCGCCGGACGCTGTGGAGCTGGTGAAAGGCGCCCGTGCCGATCGACGTCAGCAGCAGATTTTCCGCTCCCAGCGGCCACTCCAGCCGATAGCCCTTCAGGTTGGCCAGCATCAGCAGGTGCAGAGCGGGGTCGTTGTGGGGGCTGACACCGCCATCGACGAAGGCGCCGAGCTCGTGATCGTTCACCTGAATGAATTCCGGCCGGAAGAAGGTCGGCGCCGCCGTGCTCGCCAGGATCGCGGATGCCAGCGGGATGTCGCTGTTCGCAAGACCGCCCGAGCCCTTTTCGGCGCTGAAGTAGCGGCCCCGCGGATTGTTATGGAGGATCCAGATGCTGCCGTTGTCGGCGCGCTTGGTGACGATCGCCAGGCCGGTCCTGATCTTGTCCGATCCCAGGGTGATATCGCCGATGAATTGCTGAAGCACGCTGGCAAGCGGCCCGCGCGCGAAGCGCGGCCCGAAGATTCCGAAACTCCAGAACGGCCGCCGGAAGACCTTGCCGGACAGCAGCCGGTATTGGGCGACCAGTTCGGTGGCGGACAATCCCAGAGCAAGGCCCGACGCGATGATCGATCCCGTGGATGTGCCGCCGATCAGGTCGAAATACTGGCACAGGCGAAACGCCGCCGGGTCGGCCGATCTGCCGCGCAGGATCTCCTCGATCCGCTCGAGGATCGTGAGCGCAAGAATGCCGCGAACGCCGCCGCCATCGATGGCGAGAATGCGCTTTGGACCGGATGCAAAAAGGCGCTCTTCCAACAACGACAAGGCGCGCCCTCCGGGGACCGCGATCTGGATGGTGTTCGCCATCGTCGCACGTCTGCCGCAAACCGGCCAGCCACCGCACGTGTCGCCAATGGGCGCGTTTGGGAAACCTCATCCCACGACGGGCCGCTTGACGTCGAACACGGCGGCCCAATTGGCGGAATCCGCGATCATGAGTCCGAATATGCGCTCGGCGACCCGCGCCAGCTCGCGCGTCTGCAGCCGGTTCGCGGGTCGGCCCATGGCGTCCGCCAGCGCGGCGACTTCGCCGTCGATCGCCGAGAGGCTGGCGGCCATGTCCTCGCTGCGGCGCTCGACGTGCTGGCATTCCAGGATCTCGCGCAGTGCCACGAAGGCCGCCGCGAACGTCGGGGCGACCACGGTCGTTGTCACGTCGGCGAGCAGTAACAGGAGCCCGTTCGCCTCGAAGGGCTTGGCCAACGCCAGCATCACGCCGATCTTGGCCAGCACGAAGATCACGGACCCGCAGAAGAAGACGATGCCCGCGAACTCCAGCCAATGGGCGATGGCCTTCATGCGCTCGGCGGTCCGTATGTGGTAGGTGAACTGATCGCGCAGCAGATCGCGCCGGAGCGCGTGCAGGGCATCGAGACGGCCTTGCGGCTTGGAGAGGTCGCAGGCGCGAGGCCCCAGCTCCCGCAGCGACGCGTTGTAGTACCAAGGTGCCCAGGCCGGTACGGCGCTTTCGGCATGTGCGCCGCCGGCGTCGTTTCGGGCGGGCAGGGCGACGCCGACGGCCGCGAGATGACGCATCGGGCGGAGGACTTCGGCAAGCAGGCGATACCCCCGCCAGACAGGACCCCACCGGCGACGCCGGGAATGGCGGAAGATCAGGACCGCTGCCACGAGACAGGCGAGTTCGGCGACGGCCATCACCACCCCGACCCAGTATGGTCCGGGCACGACGAGCGAGAACGCCGCGAAGGAGATCGAAAGTGCGCCAAGCGTGACCGTCGCCACGATCGCGCTGCGTTCCTGATTGGACGCCAAGAGCGCAATCCGGTCGGCTGCGGACTGGCGCTGGACGACGGCTTGATCCCACGCGGCCAGGGCTGCTTGCGGCGGGGCGGCCGGCAATGGATCGAGCGTCGCCAGCTTGGCGGCGACGTGCCGCTCCACGGCACGCGGCCGGGCCAGCAAATTCCTGAAATGCGGCCACAGGCTGCCCGTGATCGCGCCTGGTTCGCCGTCGGGCTCGCCCGCCATTTCAAAGATCTGTTCCGGCGTCGCGCCGCTCAGTCCGAGTCGCTTTGTCGATGGCGTCGCGAGATACTCCGACAGCCAGGTCTTCAAGGCCGGCTGCCAGGGCCGGTCGTCCGCGCCGCCGTCGGCGATCGACTTCGCGGATCGCCGAAGGTGGTCGACATATCGAATCTCGGGCCTGTCCGCATGTATCCAGATGACCGGGACGCCGAGGGCACCCGCTTCCTCGACCGACTGCTCGGTCCCGCCGCGCCCGCGCCGCTCCTCGCCGTTCCAGACGGCGAGCAGCAGGTCGGCGTTGCCGAGGATCGTGCGCGCTGCCGCCTCGTAGCTGCGGCGGCCGAGCGCGTCGTCCTGGACACGGGTTGCGCCATCGAGAGTAAGAATCGAGCCTTCCGCCCGCGACACCAGCGCGTGAAAACGGTTGCGATAGTCGTCCGCGTCGACGCCGTCTGCAGCGGCAAACCGCGACAGGAACTCGGCCTCACTCGCCGGCAGTATCGCCGTCAATCTTGCGTCCCAGACGCGCGTCCGAGCCTGCTCGCCGTCCAGGATCGCCGACGCGACCAGCTGGTCGGCGCCTTCGGCAAGCGACGTGAGAAGATGAAGCAACGGCTTCTCGCCAGGCTGGTGGAACGCCGCCACGCTCGCCGATCTTCCGAACTCGCCGAGCAGCAGTGCGAGCTGGTCCAGCACTTCATCGACCCTTTGGCGGATCGATGCAGTGGCCTTGGCGTCTCCGAGCACGCGATGTCCCACAACGCCCAGCCGCAGAGCAAGGCGCGGCCGCGGAAGGGTGATGGCGGGCCGGCTCCCGTCGGTCATATTTCCAGTGATGGGCGGTGGCGAGACATGAAGGATTTTCACGGGCGGTATAGGCTTGTCAAATCGGAAGTGCGCCGAAGACGGAGGTTGCGCATGAATTGGGAGGCGATATGCCCAACGTGAGTGCAATGGCGTCGGCGATCGCACGCTGGAAGAGTCTGATCCGCTTCGTCCTGGGGGCAGTGGCGGTCGGCCTCGGTTTCTGGGGCTGGACGATCAAGAACTCCGCCGCTCGGTTGGGAGGACTGGTTCAACAACGCCTTTCGCACGCTGCAACTCGTGACTCTCCAGTTTCCCCGCGAAGTCCAGTCCGATATTCCCTGGCAGCTGCAGTTCGCGCGTTTTCTGTTGCCGACGATGGCGGCCGTCGAATCGTTCCGCCTGATCGTCTCGACCGTCCGCAGCCCCTATCATCAGGCCCGCGTGACCATGGCCCGCGATCATACGGTCGTGGTCGGCCAGGGCCGCATGGCGCGCGGCGTGGCAAAGGCCATGGCGCGGCGTGACCGCTTCGTCGTGATGCTCGCGCCCAAAGCCAGCCCCGCCGACGTCCAGCGACTCGAGATCGATGGCATCACCGTCCTGGACGGAGAGAGCGCCGAAGCATCGACCTGGGAGCGGGCGCGGGTCAGCCGGGCCCGCGAAGTGTTCGTGATGTCGGGCACCGACGTCCAGAATCTGGAATCGGCGATGGTTGCAATCGACGTGTTGCGGTCCGCCGTCCCGGATCAACTCCTGACTCTGGTCGTGCAGATCGACAATGACGATCTGGCGGAGAGGTTCGACGCCTCGATGGACCAGGCGATCAGCAGCCTGCCCGTGCGCTATCACCGGATGTCGACGTTCGGCCATGCCGCGCGCGATGCCTTCATGCATACGCTTCCGATCCTGCAGCGCGCGCTCGATGCGGGTCCGTCGCACGTCGTGATCTTCGGGCTGGCGCACGGCGGCATGGCCGTGCTGCGCGAGGCACTGTCGATGGCACAGGACGACGCCGAGCGCGTGCCCGTGATCGGACTTTTCGTCGACGACGGCGAACGCGCCGCGGTCGAGCGCTTCCAGCGCGACCATCCCGATCTGCCGCTGGTCGCCGATATCCGCATCGTCACGCTGGACGAGGGCGAATCCGTTCCGGCCGACGGGGCGCTGGGAGCCTACCTCGCCTCGACGCCGCCGGTCTGCGTGGCATTCGTCTGCCAGGGCGAGGACGAGGCCGTGGTCTCCGTGCTGACGTTGCGCCGCACGGTGCTGCGACTGGCCCACCAGCGCTTTCCCATTCACGGCTATCGCGCCGGGCGCGATGCATTCTACGCCACGCTCGGCAAGGCCGCGGCGAAGGGCGACGCCATGGGCGACCTCCATGCTTTCGGTGGCGAGGCGCCGAAGAGTTTTCTGAAGCGCATAACCGACGATTCGCAGGACGGCCTCGCTATGGTCTTGCACGAATTCCTATCGCGCCACGCTCGCGTCGGCGGGCACCGAGGGCGCCACGGCGGACCGGCCCTGGTCCGACCTGCCGGAGAACATGCGCGAGGCCAATCGTGCCGCGGCGGCTCATGCGGCGATCAAGCTGCATATGCTGGGGCTGGCCCCGGACGCGCCGCCGCCTGTCGACCTCAACGAAGCACAGGTGGAAATGCTGGCGCGTGTGGAGCATCGTCGCTGGATGGCCAACCGCATTCTCGGTGGCTGGCGGCACGGCCCTCGACGCGACAACGAAGCGCGCCTTCACCCCGACATCGTGCCCTATGACGACCTGCCTGAAAGGTCGCGCGAGCTGGACAGGGAAGGCGTGCGCAGCCAGATGCGGCTGGTCGGTGCCAATGCTGCGAAGGAACAGGCATCGCACCCCCACAAGAAAGACTGAATCCGACAGGAGGATCTGGAAAATGAGCAACTCTACGGACTATACGCCGCCGAAAGTCTGGGCCTGGAACAAGGCAAACGGCGGCCGCTTCGCCAACGTCAACCGTCCAATCGCGGGCCCGACCCACGACAAGGAGTTGCCGGTCGGCAAGCATCCGTTCCAGCTCTACTCGCTGGGCACGCCGAACGGCCAGAAGGTCACCATCATGTTCGAGGAGCTGCTGGCGCTCGGGCACAAGGGCGCGGAGTACGACGCCTGGCTGATCAAGATCGGCGACGGCGACCAGTTCGGCAGCGGCTTCGTGGCGGCCAATCCCAATTCCAAGATCCCCGCACTGGTCGATCGCAGCGGGCCACTCAACGGATCAGGGGGCCCCATCCGCGTGTTCGAGTCGGGCGCGATCCTGATGCATCTCGCAGAGAAGTTCGGCAACGCCTTCCTGCCGACAAGCGGCGCGGCGCGCGCCGAGTGCCTGTCGTGGCTGTTCTGGCAGATGGGCAGCGCGCCCTATCTGGGCGGCGGCTTCGGCCACTTCTATGCCTACGCGCCCACAAAGATGGAGTATCCCATCGACCGCTTTGCCATGGAGACGAAGCGGCAGCTCGACGTCCTCGACCGGCGGCTGGGCGAAAGCAGGTACCTGGCCGGCGGCGACTACACGATCGCCGATATCGCGGTGTGGCCGTGGTATGGCGGCCTCGCCAAGGGATTGCTCTATGGCGCGGGCGAGTTCCTGGCGGTGCACGAGTACAAGAACGTGGTGCGCTGGGCCGACGAGATCGGCGCACGGCCGGCAGTGAAGCGCGGCCGCATCGTCAACCGCCTGCAGGGCGATCCCGCACAGCAGCTGCACGAGCGCCACGATGCCAGCGACTTCGACCTGAAGACGCAGGACAAGATGACGGCGAAGAGCTGACGAGCATCTTTTCGATCTACGCACGTCCTCATCCTGAGGAGCGCCAAAGGCGCGTCTCGAAGGATGGGATCGAGCACCCTGCCTGAGGCCCACCCTTCGAGACGCGTCGCTGCGCTCCGCTCCTCAGGGTGAGGCCGTTCGCGGGGCGATACCCAAGGAGCTGAGCGCCGCGAAAGCCCGCGATCAGATTAGTTACAGGTCCAGAAGAACTTGCTGAAATTGTAGCCGAAACTCTGGATCGGCAGCCACTTGTAGCCGTCGAGGCATTTGTGCATCGCCTGGCGTTCGTTGGACGCCAGCAGATAGACGTCCGACTGGTCGGCGACCAGCTTCTTCTGCAGTTCCTTGTAGATGGCGTTTTGCTTGGCCACGTCGGTTTCCGCGCGCGCCTGGTCGATCATCGCGTCGACCGCCGGATCCTGGATCCAGTCCAGCGACGACCAGGTGCCCGCGCCCTTGGAATGGTACTGCACGTAGAAGGTGCTGTCCGGCGACGGATAGGTGAGGCCGTTGAAGATTTGCGTCACCGCCGGCGAGGTCTCGGGCTTGTTGGCGAGCTCGGTGATGCGGTTCCATGGCTCGGGCTGCAGCTTGACGTCGAAGCCGATCTCGTCGAGCGACGCCTTCAGCATGAGGGCGAGCTCTTCCTCGAACTGCAGCGTCTTGATGTAGGTGTGCACCAGCGGGATCTTGCCGCCCGCGGCGTACTTCGACTGCTTGAGCTCGGCCTTGGCCTTCTCGAGGTTGAACTCGGGGGCGGGAAGGTCGCTTGCATAGGCATCGCCCAGGGCCGATGGCAGCGGCCCGCGCAGCTCGATGCCGGGATAGAGAACGTCGCGGACGGTCTTGTAGTCGACCGCATAGGCGATCGCCTTGCGCACATGGATGTCGTCGGTCGGTGCCGCCTTGTGGTTGAGCTTCAGGTAGAAGCCCGTGGCCGTCGGATTGCCGACGATACGGTAGTCCTTCATCTTGGAGATCGCCTCGAAGGTCTCGCTGGCCTGAGCGCGGCCCGACATGCCCAGCTCGCCGCGCTGGGCCATCGCCTTCACCGTCGCCTCGTCCTTGGTGACGATGAAGCGCACCTGGTCGATCGGATGGTCGGGAAAGGCGGCGTGATACTTCGCATTGCGCTCGATCACCAGCTCGCCGCCGCGATCGTACGAGCCCAGCGCGTAGGGCCCGGAACCCGCGGCGGCATTGGCCAGGTAGTCTTCGGCCCACTTGTCGCTGTCCTTCGCCTTGGCCTGCACCGACTCGCTGTTGACGATCAGGATGAGCGGCGTGGTGACCAGGAACGGCGCGTAGACCCGGTTGAGCACGATCTCCACCGTAAGATCGTCGAGCGCCTTGACGTTCTCGGGCGAGATCAGGCCGGAGAAGAGGAAGGCCGGGCCCTTGTTGATGGCGATCAGCCGCTGCAGCGAATAGACGACATCCCTGGCGCGGACCGGTTTGCCGTCGGTGAAGAGCGCCTCCTTGGCCAGATGAAACGTGTACGTCTTCGAATCAGCGGAGATCTCCCACTTCTCGGCGAGCAGCGGCAGGACCTTCCCCTGCGGATCGACCGCGGTCATTCCCTCGTAGAGATTCACCGCCGCCATGTACTCGGTGTAATCCTTGATCTTGGCCGGATCGATCGTGCCGAAGATCTGCGTGGCGGTGACGATGATGCTCGTCTTGGCCCAGGCGGCAGGGGCGGCAAGAGGAGCGGCGAGGACGACTGCCGCCGCCATCGCAAGGCCGCCGAACCGGATCAAAGCGCGCATCGTGCTCTCCTGTGTCTGCCGATGAGGATCATTGTATCGTCGAGGCCAGCACGGCGCGACGGGCTTCAAGGGTGACCCGGGGCTTGGCGCGCTCCTCCTCGTCGGTGAGGACGGGAATGGAGGCGATCAGCGCTCGTGTATAGGGGTGCTGCGGGCGGTCGAAGACCGCGTCGGTCGTGCCCTGCTCGCAAATCTCGCCGCGGAACATGACGGCGATGCGATTGCAGAAATTCCGCATCAGGCTGAGGTCGTGCGAAATGAAGAGGTAGGTGAGGCCAAGCCGGTCACGCAGCTCGACCAGCAGGTCGATGACCGTCTTCTGCACGGAGACGTCGAGCGAAGAGGTCGGCTCGTCGAGCACGATGATCTCGGGATCGACTGCGAGCGCGCGGGCGATCGCCACCCTTTGCTTCTGGCCGCCCGAGAGCTGGTGCGGATATCGGCCGGCATAAGTCGCCGGCAATTCGACCAGCTCGAGCAACTCGCGGATGCGGGCCGGGCGCTTGTCTTTCGCAATCGCGCCGGCGAAGGCGAGCGGCACCCTCAGCGTATCGGCGACCGTGCGCCGCGGGTTGAGCGACGAGGCCGGGTTCTGGTAGACGATCTGGATGCGGCGGCGGAACGCCGGGTCCTTGCGCCAGTCCGCGATCGACCGTCCCTCGATCTCGATCGTGCCCGAACTCGGCGGCACCAGCCCCACGATCAAACGGGCGATGGTGGACTTGCCGGAGCCGGACTCTCCCGCGATGCCGAAGACGTCGCCCTTGCAGATCGACAGGCTGGCATTGCGCACGGCGATGACAGGTGGCCGAGCCGGTTCGAGCAGACGTCGCGGTGCGGCATAGCGCTTGGCGACCTCGACGGTGGTGATGATGGGCGTCGTGCTGTGCGCCTGGCGGTGCTGCACCTTCGGTCCGTACAGGGGTGGGATCGCCTCGAGCAGGCGCTGCGTATAGGCCGAGCGCGGCGCGTTGAAAATCTCGCGTACCGGGCCGTGCTCGACGATGCTGCCGGCCTGCATGACATAGACGTAGTCGGAGGTCTGGCGCACCACGGCAAGGTTGTGCGTCACCATGAGCAGGGTGAGCTGCTCCTCGCGCACAAGATGGTTGAGAAGCCGCAATATCTCGTCCTGCGTCGTGACATCGAGCGCCGTTCCGGGCTCGTCGGCGATCAGCAGCTTCGGCCGGTGCATCAGCGCCATGGCGATCAGGACGCGCTGACGCATGCCGCCCGAGAGCTGGAAGGGCCAGGAGCGCAGCACGCGATTCGGCTCCTTGAGCTGCACCTGGCGCAACGTCGCCTCGATGCGTTCGCGCCGGCGCGCCGGGTTGCTCGCCACGCCGAGGCGCCGGTCGGCGAACTTCAGCACGTCGTCGAGATGCTGGCCGATCGTGAAGACGGGATTGAATGAAGTCAGCGGATCCTGATGCACGATCGAGATGTCGGTGCCCTTGAGGCGCTCGCGCTCTCGGCGGTCGAGCGTCAGCAGTTCGCGGCCGTCGAAGCGGATGCTGCCGCCCAGAATGCGTCCAGCCGGATGAGGCAGGGTGCCGATCACCGCCTTCATGGTCACCGACTTGCCCGATCCCGATTCGCCGATCACGGCGGCGCGCTGGCCCGCCTCGACGCGCAGGCTGATGTCGTTCAGCACCTGCGTCGTCTGGCCATAGCTCGCAAAGCCGATGCTGAGGCCCGCGATCTCGAGCAGGGGGCCGGGCGTGGCCATCAGATCTCGACGTCGAGCATGTCGCGCAGCCCGTCGCCCAGCAGGTTGAATCCCAGGATGGCGTAGAGCACGGCGAGGCCGGGCATCACCGCCTCCCACCACATCTCCGGCAAGAACTGCGCGCCGGCCGCGACCATGGTGCCGAGATCGGGCGTCGGCGGCTGGACGCCGAGGCCGAGGAAGCTGAGCGAGGCACCAAACAGGATGACGAAGCCTGCGTCGAGCGTCGTCTTGACCGAGATCGCCGCCGCGCAGTTGGGCAGGATCTCGCGGAACAGGATGTGAAGGTGGGAGGCACCGGCGACCCTCGCGGCCTCGACGAAATCCTCGGCGACGACGCTCTTCACCACCCGATAGACGAGGCGGCAATGCCAGGTCCACCACAGCACGGTGATGGCGATCATCGAGTGGATCAGGTCGGGCGTGAGCACGGCCGTGATGGCGAGCGCCATGACCAGCGGCGGCACCGCCAGCATGACGTTCGTCAGCCACATGATCGCCGTCTCGACGACTCCGCCGAAGTAGCCCGCGAGCAGCCCGAACAGGACGCCGGCCGGCACCGCGACGCCCAGCACACCGACGACCAGCAGCAGGGACACCCGATAGCCGAACAGGATACGCGAGAGGATGTCGCGGCCGACATTGTCCGTGCCAAGCAAATGCTCGAGGCTGGGCGCATTGTGGCGGTGGCGGAAATCTACGAACGAGCCGGCGTGATTGGGGTAGGGCGCCAGGTAAGGCGCCAGGATCGCGGCCACGACGACCGAAACCACGATCACGATGCCGATGACGGCCGCGGGATTGCCGAGGAAACGACGCCGTGCGCGCGCGAAGTTGGACAGTTCGCCCGCCGGCAGGATCGTGTCGGCTCCGGCACTCATCGGTTCAGCTCCGCCCGATCCGCAGGCGCGGATCGATCAGGCCGACCAGCAGATCCACGATCAGGTTGGCCACGACGAAGAACAGCCCCGAGATCAGCACCACGGCCATGACGGCGTTGAAGTCCTTGCTCAGGATGGCGCGCACGCCGTAACTCGCGATGCCGGGCCAGGCGAACACCATTTCGACGATGAAGGCGTTGCCGATCAGCGAGGCGAATTCCAGCCCGAGGATCGTGAGCGGAGCGACGCCGGCCAGGCGAAGCATGTATTTCAGCGTGATCACGTAGTCCGGCAGACCGAAGGAGCGCAGCGTCTCGACATGATCGCGCCGCGCGATGTCGAGCATGCTCGAGCGCGTGATGCGCATGATCTGGCCGATGCCCGCGGCCGACAGAGCGAGTGCGGGAAGGAAGATGTGCCGCAGCGCGTCGCCGAAAGCGTCGAGCCTGCCCTTCAGCAGGGAGTTGACGAGCGCCAGACGGGTGATGTCGGGCACGAAGCCGATGCCGTTGCTCAGCCGGCCGGTGAGCGGAAAGAACTGATAGTGACTGGCGAGCAGCTGCAGCAGGATGGCGAAGACGAAGCCCGGCGTCACGACGCCGAGCAGCGACACCAGGCGGCTGCCATTGTCGATCCAGTCGTTGTGCCGCCGCGCCGCCAGGACGCCGAGCGGCACGGCCAGCACGGCGATCAGGAAAAGCGTGAACATGACCAGTTCCAAAGTCGCTGGAAGCGCCTGGGCGATGTCGGCGGAAACCGCCCGACTGGTAAGGAGAGATTTGCCGAGATCGCCCTTCAGGACTCCGCCGAGATAGTCGATGTACTGGACGACCGCGGGCTTGCTGAAGCCCATCTCCTCGCGCAGCTGGGCCACCTGTTCGTTGGTGGCGAGTGGTCCCAGCGCCATGCGCGCCGGATCGCCCGGCACGATCCGCCCGACCGTGAAGATGACGACCGACAGCCCCAGCAGGACGAAGGCAAATCCGATGGCACGGCGCAGCAGATGGTAGCCAATCATGCCGGATCCCTGATTGAGGTGGTTCGTGCCCTCTAGGCCACGATCCAGTAGTCGGTCTGGCTGTCCTTATGCAAAAACCAGTCCCGGCCGTCCTCGACGATCTCGAGCGTGTCGCCGCGGTCGGTGATCGCCACGACCTTGGCAGTCGAGAGGCGGCCGTCGCCATATCGGATCCTGACGGTCGATCGCAGCTGGGGCGGATGGTCGAAGCTCTGCGGGAAATAGACGCGGACGTTGTCGCGCAGCTCCCGCAGGCCGACGGCCTGGATCAGCAGCGCAGGAACTCCTTGGCGTTTCCGTGGAGCCACTTCTCGATGACCTTGTCCTTGAGCGGCAGCTTCTCGTAGATCGCCACGCTCTGCGGGATGGTGAGGCCGAAGGAGTCCTTCGAGAAGCCGACCATGATCTTGTCCTGCAACAGCGTGTTGCCGAACTGCATGAACATCTCCCAGCCCGAGCCGGCCACGCCGAAGTAGGCCGGATGGTGGGCCGAGGTGTCGCAATAGAGGTTGGGATGGCGGCGCATCAGGCCGACCAGGTCCTGCACCCAGGGCCAGCCGCTCAGTGCGGCATCGATGCGCAGTTCGGGAAAATCCATCGCGATCTGGTCGAGATGTCGCGGATGGCCGAGATCGTAGGGCCGGTCGTTGGCGTAGTTCATCGTCGAATAGATGCGGACCGGCACGTCGAGTTCGACGCACTTGGCGTAGAGCGGATAGTAGCGACGGTCGCTGGCGGCGAGATTGTTGTAGAGGGCCGCCACGCGCAGCCCGTTGAGCTTGCGTTCCTTGATCAGGTACTCGAACTCGCGCACGCCCTTCATGCCGTCGAACGGGCTGATCGAGGCCAGGGCGAAGAAGCGCTTGGGAAACTCCGCCACGACATCGGCCAGCATGTGATTGTCGACCCGGCCCAGAACCGAGACCTCGGCGCCCTCGCGATCGAGTTCTTCGACGAACTGCTTGATCGACTGACCCTTGGGCTTCTTCTCCGTCGCGGTGGTTCCTTCCCCGAGAGCGCCTGCGACGCGCTTGCGGAAGATGTTCTTGTAGTTGGAGAAACCGTAACCGGGACGTTCCGGCAGCAGTTCGGGGTCGCCGTAACCAATGCGATGCGAGGCCTGCTCGTGATACTGCCGCGGCTTGCCGCTCTCGTCGGCGGGCAGCAGACACTCGAGATCGATTACTTTCCTGACCACGCTCGTACTCCTCGGCAGTTCGCCTCTCGGCAATTCATTCGTCGTACCCTCAGCATACTGACGATCTCGCGCGAAATGCATCGGTAATTGACGCGCGCAGAACCCTATGATGCATTGCACCATGGGGCGAGCGGTGTGGTTGTCGTCGAGATGGCGGGAGGCGGGTTGGTGATGCTGCGGCACATTGCGGGACAACTGGCGCAAGCCGTGCTGCTGCTCCTTGCCGTGATCGTCATCATCTATTGCCTGCTGCAGCTCATTCCGGGCGATCCGATCCAGGCCATGGTCGGCGACATGCCGGTGCCGCCGGCGTTGCGCGCGGCGCTCGAGCAGCGCTTCCAGCTCGACCAGCCTTTTCTCAAGCGTCTGATCGGTTATCTCGCGAACATCCTGCACGGCGATCTCGGCTATTCGATGAATTACCGCCGCCCGGTGTTCGACATACTGGCCGAGCGGTTTCCGCGCACCCTGCTGCTGGCCGGTATCGGCTATGGCTTCGGCCTCACCCTCGGCATCGCGATCGGCATTCATTCGGCGGTGACGAAGCACCGCGGCATCGACCAGGCCTGGTCGAGCCTGGTGCTGATCGGCTACGCTATGCCGACCTTCTGGGTGGGCCAGCTGCTGGTCATGGCATTCTCGATCAACCTCGGCTGGCTGCCGACGCAGGGCATGGGGCCGATGATTTCGCGCGCCACGGGAATCGACTGGATGCTCGAGCGGGCGATCTACCTTGTGCTGCCGGTGGTGACCTACACCATCCTCGAAACCACGCGCGTGGCACGTTTCATGCGTGCCAGCGTGTCGGAGACACTCGAGCAGGGGTACATCGTGACCGCCCGGCAGAAGGGCCTGTCGCGGCGCGGGATCATCATGGGGCACGTGGTTCGCAACTCGATCCTGCCGGTCATCACGGTGATGGGCTACTCGTTCGGCACCGCCATGGGCGGCGCGGTCCTGCTCGAGACGGTGTTCTCGTATCCCGGCGTCGGCTCGCTGATGGTCGAGTCAGTGCGCGCGCGCGACACGCAGGTGATCGTGGGGGTCGTCATCCTGGTCGCCTGTTCGGTGGTCGTGATGAACGTCGTGGTCGACCTGCTCTACGCGTGGCTCGATCCGAGAATTCGCATCACCTCGACGCGCCGCTAGCCGATGGCTGCGGACTCCGCCGTACTCAGCCCGGTCCCGCCATCGTTGCAGCGGTCGCGAAAATCCGCGTCGCTCGACCTGCTGCGGCGCCTTTTCCGAACGCGCTTCGGCGGCATCGGCCTGGTGATCCTGGGCGGCATCACCTTCCTCTCGGTGTTCGCGCCGCTGTTCGCCACGACCGGGCCTCTCGAGCTCGGTGCGCCCTCGATGCAGCCGCCGTCGGGTCAATATCTGCTCGGCACGGACAGCCTGGGCCGCGACCTGCGTTCGGTGATGCTCTATGCCGGCCGCTCGTCACTCACCATCGGCTTCTGCGCGGCGGCGATGGCGTTCCTGATCGGCGGCACGGTAGGTGCATTGGCGGGCTATTTCCGCGGACCGCTGGCGGCGGTGCTGCTGCGCATCACCGATCTCTTTCATACGCTGCCTGCGATCATCATCGTGCTGTTCAGCGTGTCGCTGCTGGGTGCCAACTTCTGGCTCCAGGTCGCCGCGGTGGCGCTGGCGATCTGGCCGATCGAGGCGCGCATCGTCTACGGCCAGTTCATCACTCTGTCGGAACGCGAGTTTGTCCTGGCCGCACGGGCGGCGGGCCTCTCGACCTTTCACATCATCTTCCGCGAGATCCTGCCCAATGCCCTGCCGACCGTGATCGTGCAGGTCTCGCTCGACGCCAGCACCGCGATCCTGATCGAGGCCGGACTGGGCTTCCTCGGCCTCTCCGACCCCACCGTGCCGAGCTGGGGCGAGATGCTGAACCGCGGCCAGGAGTATCTCGAGCTCGCCTGGTGGATGAGTGTCTTCCCGGGCATGGCGATCTGCGTCGCCGTGCTGGGCTTCAACTTGTTTGCCGACGGCGTCACCGAGATGTTCAATCCGCGCGCGTCAGCTGCGCCGCCCAGGCTCGAAGGATGAGTGCGGTGCCCGAGCCCCTGCTCAGCGCGCGCGGCGTGAAGGTGCACCTGCGCGTGCACGGCCGCATCGTCAAGGCAGTCGATGGCGTCGATCTCGACGTGCTGCCCGGCCAGTGCGTCGGTATCGTGGGCGAATCGGGCTCGGGCAAGAGCACGCTCGGGCGGGCGATGACGCGGCTGCTGCCCAATGTCGAGCTCGCCCAGTTGTCGGGCTCGGTGCGTTTCGGCGGCGAGGATGTGCTGGCGATGTCGTCGGACCGGATGCGGGCGCTGCGCCGTCATCGTGGCCTGTCGATGGTGTTCCAGGACCCGCTTACCTATCTCAACCCGACCCTGCGCATCGACCGGCAGCTGGCCGAGTCGTTGCGCCATCTGCCGGACCGCCGCGCTGTGCAGGAAAAGTCCCTCGAATTGCTGCGGCAGGTCGGGCTTGCCGATGCCGACCGCGTCCTGCGGCTCTATCCGCACGAACTGTCGGGCGGCATGCGCCAGAGGGCGCTGATCGCGATGGCGCTCGCACCCGATCCGCAGATCCTGGTGGCCGACGAGCCGACGACGGCGCTCGATGCCACGGTGCAGTATCAGGTGATCCAGACGCTGCGCCGGCTGAACGAAGAGCGCAGTCTCGCCGTGCTGATCATCACCCACGACCTCGGCATGGTGGCGGAACTGTGCGACCAGGTCTACGTCATGCACGGCGGCAAGATCGTCGAGGCGGCGGACGTGTTCACCCTGTTCGAGGCGCCGAAGAACGACTACACCGCGAGCCTGCTGGCGGCAGCGCGGCGGCTGCATCAGACCCGGGCGCTCGGGAGCAACGCATGAGCATCCCGATCCTGACGGCACGCTCTCTTGTCAAGAGCTTCGGCGGCAAGGGCTGGTTCGGCGGCGGCAATGCCAAACGCGCCGTTGACATGATCGATCTCGACGTAAACGAGGGCGAGACGCTCGCCATTGTGGGCGAGTCCGGCTCGGGCAAGAGCACGCTGGCGCGCATGCTGCTTGGCCTCATCCGGCCGACGTCGGGTGAGGTCAGCTACCTCAGCAGGCCGATGAAGAGTTTCGCTGCGCCCGACTGGGCCCTGTTCCGCAAGGCCGTGCAGCCGGTCTTCCAGGATCCGGCCTCGTCGCTCAACCCGCGCATGAGAGTGGACACAACTCTGGCGAACGTGCTGCGCCGTCACGGGCTGGCGACGCGGGCCACGATGGACGGGGCGATCGCCGAGCTGCTGGCCTCCGTCGGCCTCGACGCCACGCAGTTCCACGATCGCTATCCTCATCAACTGTCGGGTGGCCAGCAGCAGCGCATCGCCATCGCGCGCGCCATGGCCGTGCGGCCACGGCTCATCATCGCCGACGAGCCGCTGTCGAGCCTCGACATGTCGGTGCAGGCGCAGATCCTCGACCTGCTGGTCAGCCTCAAGGCCAGCCGTAACCTCGGCCTCGTGCTGATCAGCCACGATCTCAATGTCGTCGATGCCATCGCCGACAGGGTAATCGTCATGTATCTCGGCCGGGTGGTCGAGGCCGGCCCGACGCGGCAGGTGCTGGGCAATCCGGCGAGCGACTACACGCGATCGCTGCTGGCGGCCAAGCTGGTCGCCGATCCCAGACTCGCCCGTGAACGCCGTCTAGCCAGGGACGCCGTGATCGGCAAACATCCCGAACCGACGACCCAAGGAGCAGCGCCATGATCAAACCAGTTCTTCTCGCAGCCGGCCTGGCGATGCTCGGCCTGGCAGCCGCCAGCGCCGCCCATGCGCAAGCCACGCCCAAGCGCGGCGGCACGGCGGTGGTCGGCGTCAGCGTTGCCGGACCCACGCTCAACACGCAGCTCACCTCGAACGTGACGCCGCTGATCATCGCCGACCTGTGGGCGAGCGGCCTCTACAAGTACGACAAGACCGGCGGCAAGAAGCCCCAGATCGCCAGCTCGTGGGACATCTCGGCCGACGGCAAGACCTATACTTTCCACCTGCGGCCCAACCTCAAATGGTCGGATGGTCATGTGTTCTCTTCCGAGGACGTGGCTTTCACGCTGAACGCCTTCGCCAAATACAACACCTACCTGGTGAAGGTCGTCCCGAACATCGACAGGACCGAGACGCCTGACGCCAACACCTTCGTCGTCCATCTGAAGGAACAGCAATCCTCGGCGCTGGAGGCGTTCGACAAGGAAATCTTCCCGATCATGCCCAAGCACATCTATGACGGCACCGACATTCCGACCAACGCCGCCAACCGCGCGCCGGTCGGTCTCGGGCCCTACAGGTTCGTGAAGTGGGAAGAAGGCCGTGGCATCACCTTCGAGCGCAATCCCAACTACTGGGACCAGCCGAAGCCCTATCTCGACTCGGTTGTCGCCGTATTCATTCCCAACGTCCAGCAGCAGCAGAACGCTCTCTACCGCGGCGAGATCGACGTGCTGCGGCCGGCCCTGCCGCAGATCGGACGCACCATCGAACAGGGCAAGCTCAAGAACGCGTTCGAAACGCGCGAGGTCAAGGTCAATGCCGCCGAGCGGCTGTCGCTCGACGTCAACACCACGCGCGACATCTTCAACAAGCCGCTCGTCCGCCAGGCGCTGCTCGTGGCAATCGACCGCGAGCGCATCTCAAAGGACGTCTACCAGGGCCTGGCTTTCCCGGCGATGAACGCGATCCCCGAGCAGTTCACCCAGCTCACCGACACCTCGGTCGACTACAACAAGCAGTTCGCCTACGACCCGGCGAAGGCGGGCAAGATGCTCGACGAGGCGGGCTACCCGCTGAAGGACGGCAAGCGCTTCACCATGGACTTCACCAGCGCCACCAACGCCGACGCTTTCTATGCCGAGCCGGCCGCCCAGATCATCTCCGCCAACTGGCGCGCGCTCGGCATCGACGTGAAACTCAGCCTGCTCGAGGGGCAGCTGTGGACCGCCAAGGTGTTCAAGGACCGCAACTACGACGTCTCGATGTCGTCGCTGACGGCGCGCACCGATCCGGTGTTCGGTGTCGACCGCTCGTTCCTGTGCAACAGCAGCAACGTGCCGTTCGTCAATCCGACCGGCTACTGCAACAAGGAGCTCGACGAGATCGCCGCCAAGGCGGGTTCCGTCCCGACAGCCGAACGCAAGGCATGGTACAGGAAGTACGAAGAGATCATCGCCCGCGACATGCCGCATCTCACGCTGACCAACGCCAAGAAGTTCTTCTCCATCTCGACCCGCTTCGGCGGCATCGACGAGGAGCTGGACCTCGCCTTCAACGGCAATCCCGACATGGCGCAAGTCTGGGTCAAGTAGGGAAAGAGCCTCGCCGTCATGGACAGTCTGATGAACGCGCTGATCCGGCCGCGCACGATCGCGGTCATCGGCGCGTCGCCCAACCGCGTGACCCTGGGCAACGTGGCGCTCGATAATCTCGCCAACTACAAGTACGCGGGAACCGTCATCCCGGTGCACGGCGAGGCCAAGGAGATCGCGGGGTTGCCCGCGGTCTCGTCGATCGAGGCGCTGCCCGACGGCGTCGACACCGCCCTTGCCTCGGTGCCGGCGGCCGGCGTCGCCGATGTCGTGCGCCGGCTCGAGAAGCGTGGCGTGAAGACGGCGATTGTCAACACCGCGGGCTTCTCCGACACCCAAGACGTCGAGCTGCGGCAACTGGTGAAGACGGCCAAGATCCTGATGCATGGCCCCAACTGCATGGGCCTGATCAACCTTTCGGATTCGACGCCGATCTATACCGGCGGCATCACCTCGAGGGTGCGCAGGGGGCCGGTGGCGTTGATCGCGCAGTCGGGCTCGGCCGGTATCTCGGTGATCAACTCGAGCACCTGCGGCTTCTCCAAGATCGTCACCATCGGCAGCGAGTATCGCGTCACGGGCGCGGATTATCTGGGCTGGTTCGCGGGCGACGACGATACGCGGGTGATCGGCTTGGTGCTGGAATCGATTCCCGACGCCGACAGGTTCGCCGACGCCGTCGACAGGATCCAGGCCGCGGGCAAGTCGATGGTCATGCTCAAGGTCGGCCGCTCGGCGACCGGCGCGCGCGCGACGCTGGCGCATACCGGCGCGCTGATCCGCAACGACGATGCCTTCAAGGGCTTCGTCGAGCGCTATGGCGTGCCCGTGGTCGGCGACTACGAGGAACTAATCGCGGCCCTCGAAGCTTTTGCCGTGACCCGCAAGCGCCCAGCGCCCGGCCGGATCGCGCTGATGGGCATCTCCGGCGGCGAGACGGCGCTAGCCTGCGACATTTGCGAGACGATCGGCCTGCCCTTGGCGGAGTTCTCCGAGGCGACGGGCGCCGCGCTGCGCGACGCGCTGCCCGGCATTCCGGGGCAGAATCCGGTCGATATCGGCCAGAGCGTCGGCCGCAAGGAAGGCGCGGCCCTGGCCGGGCTGACGGCGGTGATGACGGCGGAGGAAGTCGGCATCGGCGTCATCCTGCAGGACATGCAGGCATCGCTTCCGGCCAGCAGCCACCGCAACTATACGGTCCACCTCACGACGGTGGCCCAGCTCGGTCACGACGTCGCCAAGCCGATCGTCGTGATCTCGCCCACCGCCGAGATCATGAGCGAGAAGCTGCTCACCTGTCTCGACGACACCGGAACGCCGGCCTTGCGCGGCCTGTGGCCGGGGCTGGTCGCGGTGAAGAGCATGCTCGACTGGGCCGTCCGCAAGCGCGATCCGCGCCGCCTTGCCGACCGCAAACTGACGCCCGAGCGAACGGCGCTGGCGGAGGAGATTGCCGGTCTCAGCGGGTCGTTGCCGTCGAAACTGGTCGGGCGCCTGCTCGCAAGCTACGGCATTCCCGTCGTCAAGTCGGCGGTGGCGCGTTCGGCGGAGGAGGCGGTGAGTCTGGCCGCTCGCATCGGATACCCGATGGTCGTGAAGGTGATGTCGGCCGGCGTGCCGCATCGCTCGGACGTCGGCGCCGTCCAGCTCGGCGTCCGGGACGAAGCGGGGCTGCGCGCCGCGGTGGCGCTGATCGGGAAGAACGTGCGCGAAAAAGTGCCCGGCGCCGTGATCGACGGCTACGAGATGCAGGAAGAGCTGATCGACTGCGTGCAGGCGATGGTCGGCTACCAGGCGGCGCCGCCTTATGGGGCGCTCACGATCGTGGGCTCGGGCGGCGTGCTGGTCGAACTCGAGGCGGACAAGGCGTTGAGCCTCAGTCCGGTGACGTCGGCCGAAGCGGCGGCGATGGTGGCCTCGACGCGGCTCGGCAAGACGCTCGACGGCTATCGCAACCTGATCCCGCGCACCAACTTGGCGCCACTGGCTGAACTGGTGTCGAACCTTTCGGAGCTGGCGGCGGACTTCGCCGACCTCGTGCCCGAGTGCGACCTAAATCCCGTCCTGATCGCCAAGGGCTCCGGCGAGGTGCGCGTTGTCGACGCGCTGTTCGTGGGGGCGGGGAAGGCCTAGCCCGTGCGGCCCGGCGGCCGGGCGGCGCCGAGATGGTCGCGTAGCGTGGGCCCGGTGTAGTCCCGCCGGAACACGCTGCGCTTCTGCAGGATCGGCACGACCTGGTCGACGAACAGCGCGAGATCCCCCGGAAACACCGGCGGCAGGATGTTGAAGCCGTCGCTGCCGCCTTCGTTCAGCCAGTGGATCATATGGTCGGCCAGCTGCTCGGGCGTGCCGACGAACGACTGATGCACGCGGCTGCGCACCATGACGCGCGCGGCGTCGCGGATGGTCATGGGCGACGCCTCCGCCCGGCGCATCAGGCTGACGGCATTCTCGCCCAGCGCCGGATTGAAGGCGCGGATGTCTGCCGTCGGCAGAAGCGAGTCGAGCGGATGGTCGTAGAGCCTGAACTTCGTCATCTCCGTCAGCATCCAGACGCCGACCGAGGGGTGCGCCAGCTCGGCGAACTCAGCCTCGCGCCGCAGCGCATGTTCCTCGGTGTCGCCCAGCACCGGCGAGAGGCCCGGCATGATCTTGATGCTGTCGGGCGCACGGCCGAGCTTCTTCATGCGGGCATGGATGTCGGCGCGGAAGACCTGCGCGCCAGGCAGCGCGCCCTGTGCGGTGAAGATCGCCTCGCCGATCGAGGCGGCGAAGTCGCGGCCGGGCTCGCTGCCGCCGGCCTGCACCAGCACCGGCCAGCCCTGCGGCGGGCGCGGCATGCCGAGCGGACCGTCGACCGAGAAGAATTCGCTGCGATACATCGACGCCCTGATGCGCGCGGGCTCTGCGGCGGTCGCACCGTCTTCCCAGCTGTCCCACAGCGCCCGGCAGGCATCGACGAAGGACTGGGCGCGCTGGTAGCGCAGCCGCTTCTCCATCGCCTCGCTGCGACTGAAGTTGAGAGCGGCCTTTTCGTCGAGAGTCGTGACGACATTCCAGCCCGCCCGACCGCCGCTCAGGTGATCGAGCGTCGCGAACTTGGCCGCGATCATGGCCGGCTCGTTGTAAGTCGTGGACAGGGTCGCCACGAGGCCAATGCGATCGGTGGCCGAGGCCACGGCCGACACGATCGAGACGGGATCGAGGTTGTTGATCGCGATCTCGCCCACGACCTTGCCCTCGCGCTCGCGCGCATTCAGCGCGTCGCCCACGAAGAAGAGATCGAACTTGCCGCGCTCGGCAATGCGGCCGTTCTCGAGATAGTAGTCGAGCTCGGTGATGCGCTCGGCCCGCATGTCGGGATGGCGCCAGGCGGCGATGTGATGGCCGCCGGGATAGATGAAGACGCCGAGGTGGAGCTGGCGGGTCATTTGTCGGCTCAGGCGGCGGCGAACTGGCTGCGCGGGCGGGCGAGGCCCAGATGCTCGCGCAGGGTCTTGCCTTCGTAAGCAGCGGGGCGCAGGCCGCGCGCACGCAGGAGCGGCACGACCTTGTCGACGAATTGGTCGAGATCAGTCGGCAGCACGGCAGGTGCGATGTCGAAGCCATCGCACCAAGATGAAAGTTCGATGAGCCTGGCTGCGAAACCCTCGGCGGTGCCGATGAAGGACAGGCCGTGAATACCGCTGCCTAACCAATCGGCACGCGCCTCGGCGTCGGCCTGCGTCCGCGCCAGTATTGGAGCGATGGTAGCCAACAGGCGAGGCCGCTCGCCGATGGCTTTCCGGATCGCGGGCAAGGCGGATGTGTCCGGCACCGAGGCAATGAATACGTCGGCTATCTGTCGCGCCAGCGCGAGCCCTTCGACGCTCGTGTCGCGCTGTATTACGGGCGGATTGCCTTGCAAGGGTCGTGGCGCGTTAAGCGGACCGCGCACCGTGAAGAACGGACCGGCATGGTTGATCGGATGCACACGGTCAGGGTTTGAGAACTTGCCATTGGGCTTGTCGAGCAGGATGGCTTCGTCTTCCCAACTGTCCCACAGCTTGCGCACTACGGTGATGCATTCCACTGCACGTGCCTGGCGCTCGGTAAGAGGAAGCGTGGGCGCATGGGCGAAGTCGGCGGGACGGACGGCGCCAGACGCGGCGATCAAGGCGCTGCGGCCCGTGGTTAATCGATCCGCGGCAGCAAAGGAGCGGGCGATGTTGAACGGCTCGGCATGATCGATCTCGATCGCGCCCGCGAGGCCGATCCGCTTGCTGCATTCGGCCAGCGCCACAATCAGCGGAATCGGGTCAAGTGTGAAGGAGGCGGCCGGCCCCCATTGGCCGTCGAGCAAGATCGCGTCGAGCCCGCCACGTTCCGCGGTCTGCACCAGAGTGCGGAACCAGGACAGAGAGGGCGCCGGTGCGATCGCGCTGAATCGTCTTGCATTCGGGTGTGCGCCGCCGCCCGGCGTCGAGACCGTGAGAATCATCTGGATGAAGCGTTAGGCGGCGTGCGCGTTGGCGGGGCGTGCCAGGCCCAGATGATCGCGCAGCGTCGTGCCAGTATACTGCGTGCGGAACATGCCGCGCCGCTGCAGTTCGGGAACCACGAGCTTCACGAAATCCTCGAGCCCGTCGGGCAAGGTCGAGAACTGCATCATGAAGCCGTCGGTGGCGCCCATCGCGATCCACTGTTCCATGACGTCGACGATCTGCTTGGGCGTGCCCTTGATGGTCTTGCGGCCGCGCTCGTAGCGCAGGTAGAGCTGCCGCAAGGTCGGGTTCTCCTCGCGGATGATCTTCATGATGCCGTCGAAGAACGCCTTGTGCAGGTTGGCGCTCTTGGGCAGCCGGCTCTCGGGGATCGGCTCGTCGAGCGGCAGGTCGGACAGGTCGGCCTCGAGGTCGGTGCCGAGCCGGAAGCGGCCGACGTCGGGATGGATCATCTCCTGCAGCGCCTGGTACTTGTCTTCGGCTTCCTGCTGGCTGCTGCCGATCATGACCGGCAGGCCCGCGAGGATCTTCATCGTATCGGGATGGCGGCCGTACTTGGCCATGCGGCCCTTGAGCTCGTCGTAGCTGCGCTTGGCGTCCTGCGGATTGGAGGCGCTGGCGAACACGATCTCGGCGGTGCGTGCGGCGAGTTCGAGGCCGGTGTCGGAGGCGCCGGCCTGGATGATGACCGGCTTGCCTTGCGGCGAGCGGGCGACATTGAGCGCCCCGTCGACCTTGAAGAACTTGCCTTCGTGATGGACGGCATGCTGGCGCCCGGGCTCGAAGAACAGGCCGGTATTGCGATCGTGGACGAAGGCATCGTCGTCCCACGAATCCCAGAGCTTGTTCACCACGTCGACGAACTCGCTCGCCTTCTCGTAGCGCAGCGCATGCGGCGGCAGGGTCGAGTGGCCGAAGTTGCGTGCGGCATAGTCGTTGGCCGAGGTGACGACGTTCCACGCCGCGCGGCCGTAGGAGATATGGTCGAGCGAGGCGAACTGGCGGGCAACGTTGTAGGGCTCGGAGAAGCTGGTCGAGACCGTGCCGCCCAGGCCGATGTGTGTCGTGGCGCCGGCAAGCGCGGTGAGCAAGGTCACCGGCTCCAGCACGTTCATGAACATCGGGAAGCGGCTCCAGGCGTGGAGATTGTCGGTCCGCGCGGCGGGCGTGTCGGCGATGAAGAAGAGATCGAACAGGCCGCGCTCGGCGGTCTGGGCGAGCGATCGGTAGTAGGCAACGTCGGTCGATCCGGCGGCGTTGGCCTTGGGATGTAGCCACGAGGCGGGATGGCCGCCGGACGCCGAGCCGATCAGCATGGCGAGAGAGATCTGCCTGTTCGTACTCACGCTCGTTGCTCCTCACGACACAGGGCCGGAGATCGCGCCTGCGGGGCGATCTGCCCTGGTCCCTCGATTTTTACCCGCTGCCCGGGGGGGGGGGGGGGGGGGGGGAGGAGGAGGGGTGTGGGGGAGAGAGTGGGGAGGGGTGAAGAGGGAGTGAGAAGGAAGTGGGGAGAGAGAAGAGAAGGAAAAGGATAAGAGGAAGGGAAAGAGAAGGAGCCGGGCGAGCGAGTGCAGAAGAGCGTCGCCTCGAGGAGCAGAGTGCGCTCCTGCCGCGCATGCCGGAAGCGATCGAGTTTGCGGAAAAGCCGCATGCTTAATCTTCCGGGAAGAGAAGGAACCGACGTGATCTGCCGTAATATTAAACAAATGGATTTTTAACGGGACCGCTCTGTCACCGATGTAGCCCGGCGAGATGTCCCTCGATACCGAACGCTGCAATATTGGGTCGCAGTCATCCCGATACCGGCGGCAAGTTCTACAACGATCTCGAGATGCACACTGCCAGTTCGGGCGCCGATCCGGAGATCTTCCTGCGCACGCTCGTCTCGTGGGACATTGCGCAGAAGGAGGCCAAATGGTCGGGCCGCAACAGCACGCGGTGGCAGAGGAGGAATACGACCAGATCTTCAAGTCGGCGACGCCGAGCCCGATCCGGTGAGGCGGGCCAGTATGCTGGTCAAGTACAACGAGCTGATCGTCGACAAGCAGGTCCCGTGGTCTGCCGGCCCGACATCGCGTCCGTGAAGGACGAACTCGTCTGCAACCTCAGAGGTTGGGACAGCAACACTTGGGGCCTCTGGAGCTGATACATCGAGAGCCGAAGAGCCGTGCTCGCGCTGCAGAACTGAGCTGCGGCAGAATGGCTGGCCGGGTCTTTGTTTCGGTTCTATTCTTGTTTGATGACAAGTTGTCGCGCCGCTTTGGCAAGCTGAGATCGTGGACCAGCCGGTCTCCCGGACCCTGCCGCCGCAAATCGTCCCGCCGGCCTTCGCCACCGCACCGCGTGTCCCGGCGGCGCGTCCGTTCCTGCGGCGGCCGCGCGTTCTCGGTGTTGCGGCGGTGGCGCTTCTGGCCGTGGCCTATGGCGGGCGCGAAGTCTATCTCCGCTTCACCCATGTCTACGAGTACGACGCCCGCGTGATGGCCGACATCGTCACCGTCTCGAGCCGCGCCGATGGCTGGGTGGTGGCGCTGCCGGCGCTCGAGGGGGCGAAGGTCGCCGCCAACGACGTCATCGTACGCATCGACGACCGCGTCTCGAAGCTGCGCAGCGAAGCGCTGAAAACCCAGATGCAGAGCATACAGGCAGAGCGCGATCGGCTGATGGCAGAGCGCCGGATGGTAGAGGACCAGACCGAGGCCGTGATGCGCACGCGCACGTCGGCGGTCACCGTGAAGGAGAAGGCGCTGGCGGCGCTGCGGTCGGACCTCGACCTCGCGCGGCTCGAGCTCGAACGCAACAAGTCGCTGTTCGAGCGCAAGGTCGCCAACGAACGCGCGCTCCAGATGGCCCAGGCCTCGGCCACCAAGCTCGAAAGCCAGCTCCAGCAGTCGCAGGCGGAATACGAGCAGGCCCAGGGCAGCCTGCGCGAGGCCACGGTCGATCGCGAGCGACTCATGGTGATCGATGCCCAGGTGGCCGCCCTTGCCTTCCAGGCGTCGAACCTCGAGGCGCAGCTTTCCCAGCAGGCGGTCGACGTCGAGGACCGTACCATCCGCAGTCCCGTTCCTGCCGTGATCGACCGCACTTTTGTGCAACCCGGCGAGTACGTCCAGGCCGGCCAGCGCATCCTGATGCTGCACAATCCGGGCGAGCTCTGGATCGAGGTCAACATCAAGGAAACCCAGGTCGGCGACATCAGGCTCGGGCAGAACGTGCATGTCGCAGTCGACGCCTATCCCGACGAGCACTTCGAGGGCCGCATTTCGCTGATCGGCAGCGCCACCACGGCGCGCTTCGCGCTGCTGCCGACACCCAATCCATCGGGCAACTTCACCAAGATCACGCAGAGGGTGCCGATGCGGATCAAGCTGGTCGACATGCCCAAGCCCCTGTCGCCCGGCATGATGGTCGAAGTCGACATTGACGTTCGCTAGCGTCCCTCCCAATGCGGCCCCCACGCCCGTCCAGACGACGCAGTTCCTGAGCGAGCGTTACGGTCCGTCCTATCGCTGGTACGTGACGATCACCGGCATGGTTGGCGTGGTCTCGATGGTGCTGGCGATGACCACGGTGAACGTGGCGGTGCCCGACGTCATGGGCGCCTTCGGCATCGGCCAGGACAAGGCGCAGTGGATGTCGTCGGCCTACACCGCGACCATGACGGCAGGCATGCTGATCAACGCCTGGGTGAGCGGCGTGCTGGGCGAGCGCCGCACCTTCGTGGGTGCACTCTTCTTCTTCTCGCTGGGCGCGCTGCTGGGAGGGACGGCGGCGACCGAGGACACTCTGATCCTCGCCCGCATGCTGCAGGGCTTCAGCGCCGGCATCGCCCAGCCGCTGGTGATGGCGATCATTTTCACTGTCTTTCCGCCCGAGCGCCGCGGCTCGGCGATGGGCGTGTTTGGCCTGGGCGTCGTCTTTGCGCCAGGCATCGGCCCCACCCTGGGCGGCATGATGATCGAGTATTTCTCCTGGCATTACGTCTTCTTCATCTCGCTGCCGTTCTGCGTGCTCGCGGCAGGCCTGGGACTGATTTTCATGCCAACCAGGCCGTGGCCGCGCGAGATCCCGCCGTTCGACTGGCTGGGCTTCGGCCTGCTATGCCTGTCGCTCGCCGGCCTGATGACGGGCATCGCCGACGGCCAGCGCGAGGGCTGGAGCTCTGGCGTGATCGTATCGCGCCTCGGCGTCGGCGCGGGTGCGGGCGTGGCCTTCGTGCTGTGGGAGCTCCACACGCCGCGCGCGATGCTCGACGTTCGCATCTTCGCCAATCTCGAATTCTCCGCGGCCGCCCTGATCGCCTTCATCTTCGGCGCCGGCATGATGGGCTCGACCTACGTCATGCCGGTGTTCGTGCAGACGTCGATCGGCTTCACGCCGCTGCTGGCCGGACTGATGATGATGCCGGCCGGCATCATGCTGGCCTTCATCTTTCCGATCGCAGGGCGGATGGCCGACATCATCCCGGCCTCGACCATGATCATCGGCGGCCTGCTGCTGTTTTCGGCGGGTTTTGCGCTCATGTGCACCGCCGACGTCGACACCACCTTCTGGACCCTGGTCGGCATGGTCATGGTCTCGCGCCTGGGGCTGGGATTCATCAATCCAAGCCTCAATTCGTCGTCGCTGAAGGCCCTGCCGCCGGAAAAGCTGCGCCAGGGCGCGGGCGTCGCCAATTTCATGCGCCAGCTGGGGGGCGCCTTCGGCATCAACCTGCTGGTGGCCTTCTTCGAAGTGCGCACGCGCTTCCACGCCGATGCGCTCACGGCGACCCAGGACTGGGGCAATCGCAGCTCCTCGCGCCTGCTCACCCTGGTCGAGCAGCTGATGCAGCACAGTGGCCTGCCGTATCAGCAGCAGAAGGCGGGAGCCTACGAATATCTCGGCGTGATCGTGCAGGCGCAGGCGGAGACCCTGGCCTTCTCCGATACCTTCATCATCGTCGGCGCCCTGGGATTACTGGCGCTGATTCCCGCCGCGATGCTGTCGCGCTCGCAGCGCCGGGCGCGCAACGCAGCGTGGCGATAGGGCGGCCCCCTTGGTCATTCCGCTGTTCGATCACGATCCCTCCGACTTCAAGGTGCCGCCTTACGTCACCTGGGTGCTGATCGTGATCAACGTGGTCGTGTTCCTTGTCCAGCAGGCGACGGGCGGCGGCGAATTTCTCATGGTGTCCTACGGCGCGATCCCGGCGGTGATCGCCGGCGACGCGGTCAATCCCTCGCCGCTTCCCGCCTGGGCCACCTTGTTCACCAGCATGTTCCTGCACGCCGGCTGGCTCCACGTCGGCGGCAACATGCTCTATCTCTTCGTGTTCGGCGACGACATCGAGGAGGCACTTGGCTGGTGGCGTTTCCTGCTGTTCTATCTGGCGAGCGGCGTCGGCGCGGCGCTGGCCTATGTCGCTGTCAACCAGGAGAGCGTCGGTCCGATGATCGGTGCATCGGGCGCGATTGCGGGCGTGCTTGCGGCCTACCTGATGCTGCGGCCGTGCGCCAAGCTCTGGGTGCTGGTGTTCGTCCGCCCGGTGAGGATCGCCGCGATGTGGGCGATCGGCCTGTGGATCGCCCTGCAGTTCTACGACATCGCCTCCGGCGACGATGACGGCGTGGCCTACGGCGCCCATATCGGCGGGCTGGTCGCGGGGGCACTGCTTTTCTGCCTGCTGCGTCCCCGCGAGGTCGTGCTCTTCGAGTGCATCACCGAGCCCGAGAAACCGGCCGACGAGTGACGGCGGGCGCTATTCTTCCTTGAAGCCGTACTCCGGTACGTTGCCCTTGGCGCCGTAATATTTGTACGGCAGGAACTTGCCGGTCATGGTGATCTTGACCCGATCGCCCTTCGGGTTGGCGACCCGCTCCATCATCATGTCGAAGTCGATCGCCGACATGATGCCGTCGCCGAACTCCTCCTCGATCAGCGCTTTCCAGGCCGGACCGTTGACCATCACCAGCTCGTAGAAGCGGTAGATCAATGGATCGCTGGGCGGCATCGGCGTGCCTTCGCCGCGCATCGGGACCTCGTTCAGCATCGCCGTCTCGGCTTTCGACAGGCCGAACAGCTCGCCGGCGTTGGCGGCCTGCGGTTTGGTGAGCTTCATCTGGCCGAGCACGGCGCCGACGATCAGCACGTCGGAGTAGCCGCCGATCTTTTCGCAGATGTGCTTCCAGCTCCAGCCCTGCTCGCGCTTGATGTCGAGCAGCTTTTCCGTGAGATCGGCGCGTTTCATTGGGGTCCTCCTGTTGTCCGCAGGACGCCCTCTGCACAAGGTGTGCCAGTTTCTACTGCATGAACCAGCCGTGGCTGACGACCATCGATTGGCCGGTGAAGGCATTGGTCTTGGCGCCGGCGAAGAACAGCACGGCATCGGCCACGTCGTCGGTGGTGGTGAACTCGCCGTCGACCGTGTCTTTCAGCATCACGGTCTTGATCACGTCGGCCTCGCTGATGCCCAGTTCCTTGGCCTGCTCGGGGATCTGCTTGTCGACCAGGGGCGTACGCACGAAGCCCGGGCAGACGACGTTGGCGCGCACATTGTATTCCGCGCCTTCCTTGGCCAGCACCTTGGCCAGGCCGATCAAACCGTGCTTGGCGGTGACGTAGGGAGCCTTCAGCTTCGAGGCCTCCTTGGAATGGACCGAGCCCATGTAGATCACGCTGCCCGACTTGGCGGCGTACATGTGCTTCAGGCAGGCCTTGGTCGTGAGGAAGGCACCGTCGAGATGGATCGCCAGCAGCTTCTTCCAGTCGGCATAGTCGAAGTCGACCAGCGGCTTCACGATCTGGATGCCGGCGTTGGAGACGAGAATGTCGATGCGGCCGTACTTGGCCATCACGTCGGCCACGCCCTCGTTCACCGCCGCCTCGTCGACCACGTTCATCGACACGGCGAAGGCGTCGCTCCCCTTGCCCTTGATCTCGGCCGCCGTTGCATTGGCGGCGTCGAGGTTCAGGTCAGCGATCACCGGCGTGCCGCCCTCGGCCGCAAACCTCAGCGCGATCTCCTTGCCGATGCCGCTCGCGGCGCCGGTGATGATGGCGACTTTCTTGTCGAAACGAGCCATGGAAGTTCCTTTCAGGCCTTTGCCAGATAATCGAACACGACCTCACCGAGACCCAGTGTCAGGTCGGTGACGAAATGGGTAGCGGACAAAACTTCGCGCACAGGCAGCCGGTTGACGTCGCACAGGGCATGATCGAAGAGCTGCAGCGCCGCGGGACCGGCCCAGGCGCCCTTCAACGTCACGTCCTCGACGTAGTAGCGCACCAACTCGCAGATGCGCGGCGTGCAGTCGACGTGCGGGATGATCTTGATCATGAAGTTAGGCCGGGCCAGCGACTTGAGCAGCGGCGCATGGTCGATCTCGCGATGCTTGTAGCCCATCGTGGCGTTGACGCAGAGCACGCTGCCGTAGTGGAGGGTGCAGACCAGCGTCTCGTTCTCGTGGCTGACCTTGGGGCTGGCAAGCTTCTTGGGGAAGCCCCAGATTTCTCGGCCGCCGGCGATCGGCGAATCGTCGTCGAGGTACATGGCGTGCACGTAACCGCCTTCCTGGATCGCGCCGTCCTTGCCCCTGAAGCGCACCGGGATCACCTGGCCGGTCTCGGTATAGTCGCCGAATCCGGTCGAATCGGGCATGCGGATGAATTCGTAGCTCACCGTGTCGCCGAGCGGTTCGAGCGGCTCAGGGACCAGCGAGCGCAATATCTCCGGATCGGTGCGGTAGGAGATGATGACGAATTCGCGGTTGTAGAATTTGTACGGGCCCGGCGGAAACGCCGGGTTGTTGAGCGGCATGGCGAAGGCTTTGGCGCGCACGTCGTCGATTTTCATTTCATCCTCTGCCGCTGTGGCGATGCACGATATGTACCACGATGCGGTTACGGCCGGGTGGCAGGGAGCGGCCGGCCCGCCGGTTGGCAGGCTTGACGCGCACGGCCTGTGCACACAAGCATCCGGGCGAGTGTCTCGAGGAGTTCCCCGGCATGGCCCAGCGGCCCTTTCATCTCGCGTGGTTCCTGTCCCAAGGCTACGGCCCCAAGAGCTGGCGCTCGCAATGGCCGGGCACGGACAGCGACATGAAGCGCTGGATGATGCCGGACCTGTTCATCGATCTCGCCCAGGGCATGGACCGGGCGTGCATGGACTACATGATCATCGAGGATTCCTCGAACGTGCCCTACACCTACCAGGGCAGCCACGATACCTACCTCAAGTATGCCGCCAGCGCGCCCAAGCTCGACCCCGCCGTGCTCGTGCCCTGGCTCGCCCAGGCGACGAAGACGGTGGGCCTGGTGCCGACGCTGTCGGTAAGCGAATACCCGCCGTACCTGCTGGCGCGTCTCGTGAACTCGCTCGACCATGCGTGCGAGGGCCGCATCGGCTGGAACTGCGTCACTGGCAGCAACGACGGCGCGGCGCAAAACTACGGCAACGACAAACACAAGCCGCACGACGAACGCTACGACGTGGCCGACGAGTTCGCCGACATCGTCACGCGCCTGTGGGAGGCGTGGGAGCCCGACGCGATGGTGCTCGACCCCGGCATCCCCATGTTTGCCGATGGATCGAAAGTCCATCCGATCAATCACGAGGGCAAGTACTTCAAGGTGCGCGGGCCGATCAATGCGCCGCGCTCGCCGCAGGGCCGCGTGCCGATCTGCCAGGCCGGCGGCTCGCCACGCGGCATGCAGTTCGCCTCGCGCTGGGCCGACACGATCATCACCGAGGGCGGCGGTAGCGCGGCCGCCATGAAGGCCTATCGAGAGAACGTGCGCGCGCAGGCCAGGGCCTTCGGCCGCAATCCCGACGACATCAAGCTCCTGTTCCTCTGCCATCCGATCGTCGACACGACGATGGAGGCCGCGCGCGAGCGCGCGCGGCTGGAGGCGGCTGCGGCCGAGCGCGATGTCGACATGCTGCTGTCGAGCATGTCGCGCCTCACCGGCATCGACTTCTCGAAATATCCGATCGATGAGCCGATCCCCGACAACCTTACCACCAACGGCCACCAGTCGGCGCTCGCCAAGTGGATCGGCAAGACGCCGCGCTCCGTCATCACCAGTTACGCACGCAAAGGCGGCATCGACTACACCGGCACGCCCGACCATGTCGCGGGCCTGATGCAGGAGGTCATGGAGGAGGTGGGCGGCGACGGCTTCCTGTTCTTCAACAGCTACTTCGATCGCCGCTACGTAATGGAAGTGTGCGACGGCCTGGTGCCGGAACTGCAGCGCCGCGGCCTCACGCGCAAGGCGTACGCGCACCAGCATCTGCGCGAAAATCTTCTCGAGTTCTAACGGCTTAATTGGCCGGATTTTTTGCAGGAAACCAGCCATGTCCAAGCCCTTCCATCTCGCCTGGTTCCTGTCGCAGGGCTACGGCCCCAAGGCGTGGCGCTCGATGTGGCCGGGCACCGAGACCGACAAGCACCGCTGGATGATGCCGGACATCTTCGTCGATCTGGCCAAGGGGCTGGAGCGCGGCTGCTTCGACTACATGATCATCGAGGACAGCTCGATGGTGCCCTACACCTACAAAGGCAGCCACGACACCTACCTCAAATATGGCGCCAGCTCGCCCAAGCTCGATCCCGCCGTGCTGGTGCCGTGGCTGGCGATGGCGACGAAGCATCTCGGCCTCGTGCCGACGCTCTCGACCTCGGAGTATCCGCCCTACCTGCTGGCGCGGCTGGTGAACTCGCTCGACCATGTCACCGAGGGACGCATTGGCTGGAACTGCGTCACAGGCTCGAACGACGGCGCTGCCGAGAACTACGGCAACGCGGGCCAGCGGCCGCACGACGAACGCTACGACGTCGCCGACGAGTTCACCGACGTGGTGACGCGCCTGTGGGAGGCGTGGGAGCCGGACGCGATGGTGCTCGATCCCGGCATCCCGATGTTCGCCGACGGATCGAAGGTCCATTCGATCAACCACGCGGGCAAGTACTTCAAGGTGCGCGGACCGATCAACGCACCGCGCTCGCCGCAGGGCCGCGTGCCGATCTGCCAGGCCGGCGGCTCGGCGCGCGGCCAGGCCTTTGCGTCGCGCTGGGCCGACACGATCATCACCAACGCCGTCACCGTCGAGGGCATGAAGAGCTTCCGCGAGGACATCCACCGCCAGGCCGCGGGTTGGGGCCGCAATCCAGACGACGTCAAGGTGCTGTACCTCGCCTACCCGATCATCGACACGACGATGGACGCCGCGCGCGAGCGCCAGAGGCTGGAACGGGAGGAGTTCGGGAAGCATCTCGATCTGCAGCTCTCGGGCATGTCGCGGCTGACCAACATCGACTTTGCACAGTTCGATCCCGACGAGCCGCTGCCGGAGCATCTGCGGACCAACGGACACCAGTCCTCGCTTGCCAAGTGGATCGGCAAGACGCCGCGCTCGCTGGCGAGCGGGATCAACAGCCGACAGGGAGTCGATATGGTGGGTACGGCCGACCATGTAGCGGGCCTGATGCAGGACATCATGCAGGAGGTGGGCGGCGACGGCTTCCTGTTGTTCAACGCCTACTTCGATCGCCGCTACATCATGGAAGTGTGTGACGGCTTGGTGCCCGAGCTGCAGCGCCGCGGCCTCACGCGCAAGGCCTATGGGCACAAGCACCTGCGCGACAATCTCCTGGAATTCTGACCGCCTCGACAATTGAAACAGATCGACCCCGCGGCCGACACCAATAATACGCAGGGGTGGGGTACCTCTCTCCTGCGCCATCGGGAGGGGTCCTGATCGGTCGCAGTGAAATCGAATTGGGAAGGTGTCGTCATGATGAAATTTGAATTGGTCAAGATGGCTGGAATGTTCGTCGGCGCGATCGCGGTCGTGCAGGTGCTGGTCTTTGCATTCGAGGCGGCCGCGCGCGTCCACTGAGTCGCCGATACAATCGTTACGCAAAACGCAGCGAGTGCCGTGCGAGTGGCGCCTAGAATGGGGATGGCGCCCCAACGATGTAATTTCCCATGCCTGTCGAATCGTTTGAAACCGAAGCCGCGTCTGACGATCATCCCGAGGCGCTCGACCTCACCTGTGCCTGCGGCCACCGCGCATTGCTCCCGCTGATCCCGGGAGACGCGGGCTCGTGGCGGATGCCGATCGCCTTGCCGGTCTGCGAGGCGTGCGGGGCGCTCGAATGGACGCCGACGGTCTTCGTGGATGCGGATGCAAGATCACGGCGAAGCCGCAACACTTTCCATCAGGTGCTGGCTGTCGGCGCCGCGTTGTTGTTCGGCCTCATCGTCACGACGGGCATGACCGACGCGCTGCAGCAGGTCGTCACACGCTGAGAGAGTGCGCGCCGGCTAGCGTGCGAGTGTCGTCAGCGCGCCCAGGGCGCGAATATGGTTAGCACGCCCAGGGCGCGAATATGGTTAGCGCGCCCAGGGCGCGACGGTCGATTGCCGCGCGATCGCTTCCGGTCCGGAGGGAGCTTTCACGGCCTGCTGCTGAAGCAGCGCATACTGTTCGAGGGCGTTCGACGCCGCCATGATCAAGGCGACCGCGATTCCCACCATCAAGATCCCGGAGAACAGACCGCGCATCCTCAAGCCCCCACGTCTCGCTCAAGTCGTAGCGCCGATTGATGAATCGGCCGAATCATTTCTGCAGCCATCGCAATCGTTTTGCGCAACAGGTAGCAGCCCATGTGCAAGCGGTTGCAATTTACAACCGGTCTGCTCCCTTCGGTCGCTGCGGCCGGCAGGCGAAGGCGTGGACGCCGCGCTCCTGCTCGCGCGCCTCGACCTCCACGCCGAGATAGGCGCTCGTGTAGTCCGTCGACGCCCACGCCATTCCGGCGCCGACCATGGCGGTGCCGAGATCCAGACCGTCCGCCCGGCAGAGGGCAAGCGTTCGCCGGTAGCGATCGAGACCGCGGTCCTCGCAGACGATGCGCCGCCGGGCGATCAGCTGCTCGAGCGTGCGCCGCGACTCGGCGCCGGCCGCCCACGCCTCGGCACAGGTCTGGTGCAGGTCCGGCGCCTCGATTCCCCACAGGCGATAATGCCTCGTGCCGACGATGATCGTGTCGCCGTCTGCCACTTCGACCGGCGGCGCGCAGGCCGCCAGCAGCAGCGCCAGGCCCGTGATCGGAGGAAGTCTGTTCATCGCTTGGCTCTTTACCGTCAAGCCACTGAAATTGCTAGGCAAACGCCTTGCATCTGGCGCACACTGCGAGGCAAGGCGAAACATCGCCACGTCCCGGGAGGAAACAGGAAGTTGGACGCGTCCTACGACCTGCTGTTGAACGCGGTCCTGTCGGGACTGCTGCTGGGCGGCTTCTATGCCGCGGTGTCGATCGGAGTGGCGATCTCCTTCGGCATGCTCGATATCGTGAACATCGCGCACCCGGCGTTCATCCTGCTGGGTTCGTACGCGGCCTTCGTCGGTAACAGCTACTTCGGGCTCGATCCCATCCTCGCGGCCGTGATCGCCCTGCCGTTCTTCTACCTGCTCGGCATGGCGGTCTATCAGGTCTACTACGTGGCCTTCGAGCGCCGCGACGATCAATCGTTGCGCGGCCTGTCCTTCTTCTTCGGCCTGCTGTTCATCACCGAGGTCGGCCTGGTGCTGATCTTCGGCGTCGACTACCGCCTGGTCCAGGCGCCCTACATCGGCGAGAAGCTGACCCTGGGACCGATCGAACTGCCGTTCCGCCTGCTGGTGCCGTTCCTCGTCTCGGCGGTGATGGTGGGCGGCCTGCAGATCTTCCTCTCGAGAACTTTCCTGGGCCGCGCCATCCAGGCCGTGGCGCAGGATCAGCTGGCGCTGCGCCTGATGGCGGCCGACCCGATCCGCATCAAGCGCATCGCCTTCGGCCTGTCGATCGCGACGGCGGCTCTGGGCGGCGCGGTCCTGATCATCATCCAGCCGGTCGAGCCCTCGATCGGCCGCGAATATATCGGGCGCGTCTTTGCGATCTGCGTACTGGGCGGGCTGGGCAGCTTCTCCGGCATGGTGATCGCGGCGATGACGCTGGGCGTCGTGGAGACGCTGACCGCGACGATCTTCGGTCCTTCGTGGTCGCCCGCTGTCGCTTTCGGCGTGCTGCTGGTGACGCTTGCGGTGAGGCCCAGTGGCATCCTCGGCCGCTAGCATTCCGCGCCCATCGATGCGCGCGCTGCCATTCGTGCTGGCGCTGATCGTGGCGGCCTTCGCGATCTTCGGCGTGGGCCGCGCCATCGGCAACAGCTACGCCTATTTCCTGGGCTATGTCGTGGTCCAGTACATGGTGCTGGGCACCGCCTGGAACATCCTGGGCGGCTATACCGGCTACGTGAACTTCGGCGTCACCGCCTTCTTCGCGATCGGCGCCTATTCGACGGTGGCGCTCTACAAGCTGGCGCCCGCAACGCCGCTGCCTGTGATGATCGCCGTCGGCGGCGCACTGGCTGCCCTCGTCGGCCTCGGTACCGGTTATCTCACCTTGCGCCTGCGGGGCGTGTTCTTCTCGATCGCCACCCTGGCGCTCGCCGTCGTGGTGCAGACGCTGATCACCAATTGGGATTTCGTCGGCGGCGCTCGCGGCGCCTACGTGCTGCGGCCCAAGATGGCGCCGCTGATCGGTGGCGAGTACGTGCAATATCTCTTCGCGATCATGCTGGGCCTCTGCGTGATCGTGCTGGCGACCGCGCGGGCGATCGAGCGCTCGTCGCTGGGCTACGGCTTCGCCGCCATCCGGGACGACGAGGCGGCAGCCGAGGCGGCGGGCGTGCCGACGCTGAAGCTCAAACTGATTGCCACGACCCTGTCGGGGGGCTTCATGGGCATGGCCGGTGCGCCGCTGCCTTACTACGTGACCTATCTCGACCCGACCTCAGGCTTCAACCTCAACTATGCGGTGAACGCCATCGCCATGCCGCTGATCGGCGGCACCTCGAGCTGGCTGGGCCCGGTGGTCGGCGCGGTGCTGGTCGGCGGCCTGCAGGAGGTGCTGCGCGTCACCATCTCCTCGGCCGCCAACGTGCTGGTCGCGGGCGTGCTGATGGTCACTTTCGTGATCGTCGCTCCCCAGGGCATCGTCGGTCTTTTCAAGGGCAAGCGGCAATGAGCGCGCTGCTGCACGTCGAGAGGATCGGCAAGCGCTTCGGCGGCTTCGTGGCGCTCGAGGCGATCGACCTCGAGGTGCAGGAGGGCGAGCGGCTGGGGCTGATCGGCCCCAACGGCTCGGGCAAGTCGACCCTGGTCAACTGCATCTGCGGCACCCTGCGCAACGACACGGGCACGGTGAGCTTCGCCGGCCAGACGCTCGATGGGCTGGCGGCACACGAGCGTACGCGGCGCGGCCTGGCGCGCAGCTTCCAGCTGCCGCGGCCGTTCGGCTCGCTGTCGCTGGTCGAGAACGTGCGTATCCCCATCCTCTACACGGTCAATGCGCGCAAGGCCGGCCCCGGCCATGCGCATGTGGCGCATGGCGCCATCGACGCACGCTGCCGGGACCTGCTGGGCGAGGTTGGCCTGCTCGCCAAGGCCGATCGCCTGCCGCGCGACCTGACGCAGATCGAGATGCGCAAGCTCGAGCTGGCGCGCGCGATGGCCGCCGAGCCCCGACTGTTGATCGCCGACGAGGTGATGGCGGGCCTCTCCCATGCCGAGATCGACGAGATCATCGCGCTCCTGATCCGGGTCAACGGCCAAGGCGTCACCGTGATCATGATCGAGCACATCATGCGTGCGGTGATGGAGGTCTCGCAGCGGCTCGCCGTGCTCGTCGCCGGTCGCAAGATCGCCGATGGCGATCCCAGGGAAGTCGTGCGCAACCCAGAGGTCGTGAGGGCCTACCTTGGCGAGTAGCTTGTCCATCTCGAAGGTGAGCGCGGGCTACGCCGCGGTGCGCGTGCTGGAGGACGTGTCGATCGACGTCGGCGCCGGCGAGACCGTGGCGCTGCTCGGCACCAACGGCAACGGCAAGTCGACCCTGATGAAATGCATCATGGGCATCGTGCGGCCGACATCGGGCAGCATCACGGCGACGATCGACGGCACGGTGCACCAGCTGGTCGGCCTCTCGACCGAGCAAATCGTCGACCTCGGCATCGCTTTTGTCCCGGAAGGGCGGCGGCTGTTTCCCAAGCAAAGCGTGATGGAGAACCTGCAGCTCGGCGCCTACCGGCCCAAGGCGCGCGCCGCGCTCCAGCGCAATCTCGACTTCTGCTTCGAGACATTCCCCCGCCTCAAGGAACGCAGCCGGCAACTCGCCGGCAGCATGAGCGGCGGCGAGCAGCAGATGCTGGCGCTCGCCCGCGCGCTGATGTCGGCGCCCCGCATCCTGCTCGTCGACGAGCCTTCGGTGGGCCTTGCGCCGCTGCTGGTCAGCCGCACCATCGACAAGATCAAGGAGCTGAAGGACGGCTTTGACCTCACCGTGCTGATGGCCGAGCAGAACTTCACCCAGGCCATCCGGATCGCCGACCGAGGCTACGTCATCGTCCACGGCCGCATCGCCTTCGAGGGCGAGTCGGCGGAGGCGCTGAACAACAACGACCTGATCCGCGAGTTCTATCTCGGGGCGTGACACGCCTCCGGCGTGTTACTTCGATGGATCGTACGGGTAGATGAGCTTGCCGGTGCTATACTTGGCCGGCGCCAGGATGACTTCGGTCTTGGGGTCTCGGAACTGATCGACGTCGTTGCCGGTCACGCCCTGGAACTGCACCGCCATGACCTGCGACTCCGCCCACTCGCCCTCGGCGTTGAACTTGATGTCCCCTGCCACCGTCTTGAACGTGGTCTTGCGTGCATAGTCGGCGAGCTTGTCGTCGTTGGTGCCGCCCGTCGCGGTGACCGCCTGCTCGACGATCTGGCAGAGCGCGTAGCCGAACGGCGGCATGTAATAGCCCAGGAGGTCGACGCCGGCCGCGGCCGATCGGGTCTGGTATTTCTTGATCAGCTCGCGGCCGTCTTCGGTCGCGAAGCCCGCCCAGGGTAGCCAGAAATCGTAGGTCACGATGCCGTTGAGGAGCGGTCCAAGTTGGGTCTTGAGCGCCGTCGCCTGCAGCCCGACCATGCCGCCCCCGAACAGCTTGGGCTTGAAGCCGACCTCATGGCTCGCCCGGATGATGCCGACCGTGTCGGCGGGATAGGAGGCAGAGAAATAGATGTCCGGCTTGGTCGCGGCGACCGCGCGCACGACCGGCGTGTAGTCGGCCGTCGCCGGCGGATAGGTCTTGTCGTAGACGATCTTCAGTCCGAATTTCTTGGCCTGCGCGCGCGCGCCGTCGAGTGCATTGCGCGGGAACTCCGCGTCGGCGCCGGTCAGGGCCAGGGTCTCGGGCTTGGGCGTCTGGGCCATCGCTACTGCGAAGAAAGCCTCGGAAAAGGCTTCCTTGGGATTCGGCCCGCCGGTCGGCGTCACCGAGAAGTAGCGCGGGTAATGGAATTCGGAGTTCACCGCCAGGCCCAACAGCGAGAAGAACGTACGATCGTGCTGCATGATGACCGGCATCGCCGGCGCGATCATGTTGGTGGCGTAGCCGCTGGTCACAATGTCGACCTTGTCGACGTCGAGCAGCTTGGTGTAGATCGCCGGCACGCCCGAGGGATTGGACTGGTCGTCGTAGTAGACCAGCTTGACCGGCCGGCCGAGAATGCCGCCGCGCTTGTTGACGTCTTCTTCCCAGATCTGCATGCCGAGCAGTGCCGACTTGCCGTTGGGCGCGAGGCTGCCGGTCAGCGCCATGCCGAAGCCGATGGTGAAGGGCTTCTTTTCCTGCGCGATGGCTGGGCTCGCGAGTCCAGCCGCGGTGCCGGCGGCCGCGAGCCTGCCGAAGGTACGACGCTTGATGAGCATTGTTGCTTCCTCCCTTTGTTGGCTCGATCCTAGAGCATATTTCGTCCGGCTGTAATCAGTCGGACGGAATATGCCATCAGTCGAAACGCCTCGACCAATGCGTTTCCGATCGATTGGAACCGCATGAGCGGTTCCAATCGATCGGAAGCCGCTCCTAGCGCCGAAGGAACCGCGTTTGCATTAGACAATCACCGGCATTTCGGGGAATTTCACGCCATGCCGCTGCGCAGCAATGCTCCGTGACCCAGAGCGTCAACAAGGACTGGGTGAGGGCGCTTGCGACGGTGCAGCGCCTGACGGAACCGGGAGATGCGGCACTCGCGCGGGTCGTCCATGCCCATGCTGCAGCGCACGGCGACGCGCCTGCCCTGATCGGAACCGGCGAGACGCTCACCTACGCTGCGCTGTCAGGACGCATCAATCGCTACGCGCGCTGGGCGCTGGCCGAGGGGCTGGCGGCAGGCGATGTCGTGGCGCTCAACCTTGCAAACGCGCCGGACTATGCCGCGATCTGGCTGGGACTGGGCCAGGTCGGCTGCGTCGTGGCGCTGCTCAACACCAATCTTGCGGCCGAGGCGGTGGCCCGGGCCATCGCGGTCGCCGGCGCCAAGCGCACCATCGACGCGGTGCACCGGCCGGATATCGCCAGGCTCTCCGGCGAGCCGCTCGACGGGCATGAACGCCGGCCGCCTAGGCCAAGCGATCGCGCGTTGCTCATCTATACGTCCGGTACGACCGGTCTGCCCAAGGCTACCAACGTGACGCATGCGCGCGTGCTGGAATGGAGCGGCTGGTTCGCCGGCATGATGGATGCCGTGCCGCAGGATCGCCTGTTCAACGCCTTGCCGATGTACCATAGCGTAGGTGGCGTGGTGGCCGTCGGATCGATGCTGGCGGTGGGCGGCAGCGTGATCGTGCGCGAACGCTTTTCGGCTGCCTCCTTCTGGTCCGATGCCGCGGCGAACGGCGCCACGATCGTGCAGTATATCGGCGAACTCTGCCGCTACCTGCTGCGCACGCCACCCGGCCCGAGCGACACAGGGCACCGGGTGCGGCTGGCCGTGGGTAACGGCTTGCAGGCCGACGTGTGGCTGTCGTTCCAGCGGCGTTTTGCGATCCCGCGCATCCTCGAATTCTATGCCGCCAGCGAGGGGGCGGTGTCGTTGACCAACGTCGAGGGCCGGGCCGGGGCGCTTGGCCGGGTGCCGGCCTTCCTGCGCGACCGCTTCGCCGTGGCGCTGATCGCCTGCGACCCCGAGACGAACCTGCCGGTGCGCGACGCAGCGCGCCGTTGCGTGCGGGTCGCGACCGGCGCCCCAGGCGAGGCGATCGGCAGGCTGGGGCCGGGGGCGCGCTTCGACGGCTACACCGATGCCGCGGCGAGCGATGCCAAGATTCTGCACGACGTCTTCGAGTCCGGCGACCGCTGGTACCGGACCGGCGATCTGCTGCGCCAGGACCCGGACGGTTTCTACTATTTCGTCGATAGGCTGGGCGACACCTTCCGCTGGAAAGGCGAGAACGTCTCGACCACCGAGGTCGACTCCGTCCTGCGCGCCTGTCCCGGCGTAGTCGATGCCGCGACCTACGGCGTGGCGATCGCGGGCGCCGACGGCAAGGCCGGCATGGCGGCCCTCGTGGTCGACGACAGGTTCGACTTCGCGACGTTGCACGCCCATCTCGCCGAACGCCTGCCGTCCTATGCGCGACCGCTGTTCGTGCGCCTCTGTCCGGCGCTCGAGACCACCGGCACGTTCCGGCCGCGCAAGGTTGACCTAGCGCGCGAGGGCTACGCGCTCTCGACCGATCCGGTGTGGCGGGACGCCGGCACGACGTTCGCACCGGCTGAAGCACCTCGGGACTAGTCTTCGTAGGAAGCCGTCGTGATGCCGCTCATCTGATCGAACCTGAGGCGGATCTTCCTGAGATTGCAGAGATCGAGATACTTCCAGATGGGCTGTGAATTGATCGTCTCGAAGGCGACCCGCAAATCGGCATTGCAGTCGACGATGACGCCGCGGACCGATACTTCGCGCATCTCGCCGGGTTTGATCGATGGCGATGCCAGCACGTTGGGTCCCCACGCTCCGATATCGGCCTGCGACAGGGTGAGCACACGGATCGGATAGCTCGTGCCATTGATCAGCCTGAAACGAACGTCGTCCGCCACGGCATCGAAGCCCGCCAGGAAGAAGACGAGGAACGCGAACCAATGCAGCATTTTCACGAGATTGCTCCTCCGCTCAGGCCGTGTTGCCCGCATCCACCGTCATCACCGTGCCGGTGATGCTGGCGGCCTTGTTGCCGATCAGGAATTCGACGGTATTGGCAACGTCCTGGGCGCTGGCCATGCGTTTCAGTGCGCTGCGGCGGGCGACCTGGTCGAGCTGCGCGTCATCGAGACCGTGCGTCATCTCGGTCGCCACGAAGCCTGGTGCCACTGCGTTCACCGTGATGCCGAGCGACCCCAGCTCGCGGGCCAGCGAGTGCGTGAAACCGATCAGCGCGGCCTTGGTGGCGCCGTAGGCCGAGAGCCCGACATAGCCGGTCGAGGCCACGATCGAGGAGACGTTGACGACCCGGCCGGCGCGCGCCGTCATCATCGGCCGCACGAGATATTTGGTGAGCACAATCGGCGAGGTGACATTGAGGCGGATTAGTTCCTCTATCTTGCCCTCGGCCAGGGTCGAGAGCACGCCCGCCGTGCCGATGCCCGCATTGTTGACGAGGCCCCAGATCGCGCCGTGCGCCTGGCGCAGCGTCCGGGCGAGCTCCCCCAGCGTGGCGATGCGGGCCAGGTCCCACGACTGGAAATGGACCGCACCTTCGTGTGCCCTGCGCAGTGCGGCGAGTTCGGTGCTCTCCGTGCGGGCGACGGCGATCACGCCATGGCCGGCGCGCGCCAGCGTCTCGACCATGGCGAGGCCGAGGCCGCGCGTGCCGCCGGTGACGACGATCTTGTGCCCCGTGTTCATGAGCGGAGACGCATCAGCTTGCCCGATTCCGCCACGGGCAGGCTTTCGACGGCACGCAGCGAGGCCGGCACCTTGTGCGCCGGCAGCTCGGTGCGGCAGGCCTGCAGCAGCTCCTTGCGGACGGATGCGAAGTCGATCGTCGGGTCGGCGAGCACGATGTCGGCCGCCACGATGTCGCCGGTGATCGGGCTCTTGCGCGGCCAGACCAGCGACAGGCGAACGGCAGGATGACGGTTCAGGATCGCCTCGACTTCCTCGGGGTGCACTTTCTGCCCGCCGACGTTGATGACGCCCTCGCGCCGACCGAGGAAATAGTACCTGTCGCCGCGCCGTTCGACCATGTCGCCGGTATCGACGAAGCCCTCGCGATCGCCCAGTGCCGGCCTGCTACCGAGATAGCGCCGGGCGGTGCGCGTCGAGCGAATGCGGAGCGTGCCGTCCTCGACGCGCAGTTCGGCCTTGGCGCCGGGCTGGCCGACGTAGGATGCCGGAAAGCCCGCCCGGCCGTCACGCACGTCGAAGCCGACGCCCGCCTCGGTCGAGGCGAAGGCATGGGCGATCTCGGCGTCGGGATAGGCCGCCTTGAGATTATCGAGAATCGCCTGGTCGGCGATCTCGCCCGACAGGCGCACGTACTTCGGCGCCATGCGGCCTGCCGCGCCGCTCATCAGCGCGCGGCGCCAGTGCGAGGGCGTGCCCGAGATGTGGGTCACGCCCTCGCGGCCGGCGCGGCGCAGGAAATCGGCGACGCTTTCGGTCGCGCTCGACAGCACTATCGAGCCGCCGCCCAGCAGCGCGCGCAGCAGGATCTGCAGGCCACCGTATCGCCGGATGTCGTAGAAGGTGCTCCACACCGAGCCGGGCACGACGGCGAGGCCGTCGTCGAGCGGTCCGGTCAGGCTGGCGAGCGTGTGCGCCACCATCTTCGGCTGGCCGGTCGTGCCCGAGGTGAAGAGAATCCAGTCGGTATCGACGCTGCGATCGATCGGTGCGGTCTCCTCGGCGTTCAGGAGCTGTTGAGAGGACAGATAGTCGTTGACCTCCGCCTCTTTCATTACGCCTTCCAGATGCTCCACCTTGAGCTCGGGCAGGCCGAGCGCCACACGCCGGGCGACGCCGTCCAGCGCCATCAGCATGAGCACGGTGGGGAGCTGACGCGATCCCGTGTGCAGCAGCGCAGACCGGCCGCGAAAATGCTCGACCGATTGGCCGAGATTCGTGCGCGTCGCAAGGTCGGCGAGGGCTACGCGATCGTTCTCGTCGCTCAGCGTACGGTCCGCCGCGCCCGCAGCCAGCGAGATGTCGACCAGGGATCGCCTAGCTGGCGGCATTCTCGTACAGCGCGATGAACTCGCCGAGCGTCGTCGGCATCTCGACAGCGCCGCCGGCGCCGAATGGATCGATGCCGATCTCGTCCTCGAGGTTGGCCACGATGATGGCGATGCAGAGCGAGTCGAGCCCCGAACCGATCAGCGGCAGAGCGTCGGCGAGCGGCTGCAGTACCTTTCGCTGCTGCTCGGCGACGAGCTTCACCTGGTCGAGCACGGCTTGGCGGACGGACATCAAAGGGTTCTCCGGGAATGAGGATGGAAAGTCAGGCGAGGGCGGCGCCGGACGGGTGCGGCCGGTCGGCAAGACCGGTCGTGGCGATCTGCTCGACGACGAACTTGACCATCAGCGCGTGTCCGGCCGCGCGCCCGGACGCGTGGCTCATGTCGTGGTCCATGCCGTCGATGACATGCATCTCCGCGCCGGGATAGGCCTCGAGGCCCTCGCCGTTGGCGCCGAATTCCTGGGCGAAGGCGTTGATCTCGCCCTGGCCCGCCGAGAACAGGAACATGGAGCGCACGCCGCGCGCCGAGAGCTCGGCCATCGCGCGATGGGCGACGCTGCCTTTGTCGGCCATGCCGACCTTGCTGGCGACGTCCTGGACCGTGGCCGAGGCGCGCAGCTGCGCCTGGGTGATCTGGCCGCGCACGATGTTGGCGAGGTCGACCTTGCCGCTGATCAGCCGCTTCAGCCCGTTGAGGCTGAACACCCGTCCGACATAGTGGCCGAGAGTTGAGCCGCGATAGGTCAGGTAGTTCAGCACCACCTGACCCGGCAGGCTGAACAGCGGGATATTGACCAGCAGCAGGGCGCCGATGCGCGGATCGGAGAGCGCACCGTGGAAGGAGTGATAGGCGCCGGCGCACAGGCCTTGCAGGGCGAAGCGGCGATAGCCCAGGCGTTCGAGCGCGTCGATTGCGCCCCTGAGGTCGGGCAGGCGGTCCTGCTCGAACATCGGCGTCAGCAGATGTTCCTTGCCGATCGCACCCAGGCTGTCGCCGAGGCCGGCAAAGTCCATGCGCAGTGAGGCGATGCCGGCTCGCGCCAGTTGCCGCGCCAGGGTGACGGATTGCCGGCACGATCCGTAATGCGGATCGCGGCCGGAATTCGTCATGATCACCGCCATGTCGGTTCGGCGGTTCTCAGGCTGGCACAGCACGCCGAACAGCCGGCCGCGCCGGCCGAAGCGCATCGGCATCTCGAGGCAGCCGGCAATCTTCAACGCCGGCGGCTCGTGCTGCGGATCGACCGCACGGTGCGTGGCATCGTAGGGCACCGCCCGGCTTAACCAGGCGATGACGTCGCTGAAGTCGGCGAGCGTGTCCTCGTCGATGATGTTGTGGCGCATCAGCGGTTCGAGTTTGGTCCAGTCACCGCGCATCGCCTGAACGCCCTCGGCGCTCCAGGCCTGGATGCACTCGTCGACGAGCTTCGAGTCGGCGCGCGGATAGACCGCCACCTTCTGGCCGCCGACCGGCGCCACCTGGCGCAGGTCGACCCCGCGCACCTCGTCGAGCGTGCGCGGGCTCAGTCGGAATTCATAGAAGAGCAGGTCCTGGCCGGGCGGCAGCGGCTGGCCGGTCTGCAGCTGCGCCTGGACAAGAAGCTGGCGCACGTAGGAGTTGCCGCGCACGACCGGCGCGATCTGGATGATGGCCGCGACGTCATGGCGCTGAGCTGCGGCCAGCGTTGCCAGGGTGGCGCCGATGCGCAGACCGCACAGCACCAGTTCGCTGGCGCCGGTCGTGGAGCGCAGCCAGTCGGCGGCGCCGTGGACGCTCTGCTGCCAGGCCTTCCAGTGCCCCTCGGGCGGCTCGACGTCGCCTTCCGCCGCGGAGTCGGCGGTGCCCGGATAGTCGAAGCGCAGCGCCCAATAGCCCGCCTCCGCCAGCCTGTCGGCAAACAGCCGCAGCGAGACGTGGCTCACCAGCGCATCCTGCATCAAGCTCGGACAGATGACGACGGCGACGCGGCCGACACCACCCCGCGGCGCATGCAGCCAGCCGAGCGTGTCGTTGAACGTGACGGGAGTCATCGCGCCACGTTCAACGACACGCTCCGCGCCCGCATCTGCGGCGGTCGCCGTCCGGTTCGCTTACACACCACATAGCCGTTCCCCAAAGGACTATCGGGGACGGATGGTAGGTGCGGGGTCACGTGACGGCAACATCTGCCGTCCGGCTGTATCGTAATAATTGCGTCGCTACGGCATCGCCGATTGCGTCAGCGGTTGGCGTTGTCGCGCAATATCGCCGCGATTTCATCGCGATCGATCTTGAACTCGAGTCCGGCGCGCTCCTGCTGGAGGATCATCGACGAGCGCGAATTACGCTTCTCCCAGCCGCGGGCCAGCGCCTCCGTCATCTCCTCGAGGGTGAGGTTGGCGAGCCGCATCGGCACGCCCACTTCCTTGCCGACCTGGGTGGCCAGCGAGACGTCCTTGTGCGCGAGCTTCAGCGCGAAGCGGGCCGGATCGTAGTGGCCCGGCAGGAAATGCTCGCTCAAGGTATCGAACGTACGCCGCCTGCCGTTGGCGCCCTGGCGGATCGCTTTCCACAGGGTGACCGGGTCGACCCCGGCCTTGACGCCCATGGTGAAGGCCTCCGCCAACGCGGTGTTGATGACATAGCCGGACAGGTTGTGCACCAGCTTGGCGACCGACGCCGCGCCGATCGGCCCGATGTGCAGGATTTGGTCGCCGGCGGCATCGAGCACCGGGCGATAGCGCTGGAACACCGCCTCGTCGCCGCCCACCCAGATCGCCATCTTGCCCGACGCGGCGCCCGCGGGACCGCCGCTCACCGGGCTGTCGAGCAGATGCGCGCCGCGCGCGGCGAAAAGCGGCGCCAGGCGGCGCACGAGGGTGGGCGAGTTGGTGGAGAAGTCGAAGACCGGCTGGCCGCGCTGCAGGCCGTCGAGCAGGCCGTCCTTGCCGCTGGCAACGGCCTCGAATTCGGGCGGCCCCGGCAGCGAGGTGAAGACAATCTCGGTAGCCTCCGCGACTGCCTTCGGCGAGGCAGCCCACTCGGCACCAGCGGCGATGAGTTTGTCGGCGGCGGCGCGGCGCGCATCGTGCACCACCATCGCGTGGCCCGCCTTCTGCAGATTGGCCGAGATGCCCGAGCCCATCAGGCCCAGGCCGATGAATCCTACCTTCATGTGCGTCCTCCTCGCTCTTGCTTGGCGGCAAGTGTAGGGGATCGGCGGCGTCGCCAGAAGCGGCGCCGAAAGGCGAAGCTAGGGCGTGTCGCCGGGCTGAGGGTCGGTATCGAGCCAGGCGCGGGCTTCTTCGGGCGAGTAGAAGACGCGCACCGGGCGCCGGGCCTTGCCGACATTGGCAAACCGCATCGCCGCGTCATACTGCGTCTGGGTGCTGACGACGATCGCCGCAGCGCCGGTCAGGTTCAGGCTGGCGTAAGCCGAGATACGGGCGCCCAGCAGAAGCACGTCGCGGTCGTCGTACTTGCCGACCGCCTCGCGGCCGTCGAACAGCTTGCGGTAGGCGAGCGCATCCTTCACCACGACATCGTCGAGCAGCGCCTCGATGTCCTGCAGGGTGACGTCGCCGCGGGCCCGGGCAATGACGAGACGGTCGGTGTCGGAGATGGTCCAGGTAATCGGCATCTGCCAGCCGTAATAGTGCCAACACGCGACCGCCTCAAGGCGCACGGTGTACGATTTGTATGCCCATTGTATGCCCCGTTACAGTTCCATCGGCTGCGCGGCGAGCCAGCGGCGGGCGTCGTGGATGCTGCGGAAGACCTCGGTGGGCGGCGCATCCATGCCGCTGCGCAGTTCGCTGAAGAAGCGCGCAAACTCGCCGCGTGCTGAATCCGCCACAATGGCGAGCGCGCCGCGCGGCTTCTCGCCGCGCGCCCCGCGCACCCGCTCGCCGAAGGCCGCCAGTTCCTCGCGGGAAAGCGCGGGCTCGGCGCCGGCGACGTCGATCAGCTTGCGGTAGTGCAGCGTGTTGGACTCGGCGATCTCGCGGAAGAAGCCCACGAGGTCGAACAGAGTGACTTTGTCGGTGGCGACGCCGACGATCATCCGGTCGGGGTGAAAGATCGTCAGTCGTATCGGCATGATCGCGCGCCGTGCCGGATCAGACAGCAGTTGTCGGACAATTCGATCGGCTTGCCGACATCGACGCCGCCCGACCAGTGCGACTGGTCGGGCGCGGAATTATGCCCGCACTCCATGATGTAATGCCGATCGACGTCCGGCGCCTGCGGGACGGTCTGGGCCACCGCCGGAACGGCAATCGCTGCAGCAAGCGGAAAGGCGGCAAAGCGCATCAATGGTTCCCTGGGTCTCGCCGAAGACTAGCGCAACGCCAGCCGGGATGATCTCACTTTGATGCGAGGGCGGCGTCCTTGCGCGCGTCGAGCCAGCGGCGCGCCGCGTGCATTTCGCGAAAGATCATCAGTGGCCGGCTGATTTTGGCGGCTCCGGCGAAGATCGAGGCCTTTTCGTAGCTCTCGTCGGAGGCGGCAACGATTGCGACCGGCCCGACCTGGCCATGCTGCGCGTAGAAGACGACCCGCTGCCCGAGCGCATTGAGGTTCTCGGCGCTCAGCGCCTCGGGCGTATGGGTGATCTCGAAGATTTTGGCATAGGCCATCGCGCCATCGGCGGTCACGCCTGCGAAGTACTGTTCGATGTCGGCCACGCTCACATCGCCCTTGGTCACGGCCACGACGAGGCGGGAGGGATGGGAGATCGTCCAGTGAACGGGCATTGGTGTTGCGGGAAGCGCCTCAGGCCGCGGACGCGACCGTCCGGCCGTCGGCAACTCTCTGCACGCCCAGCTCGGTCAGGCGAATGCGGCCGTCCTGCTCTTCGACGAGGGCCAGCTGTTTCAGTCGTGCGATCGAGGCATCGCGCAAATGCTTGGGCTTGGAGATGCCGTGCGCCACACGACGCAATGCCTTCTCTTCGTTCGGGCTGAGCGGGGCGAGCAAACCACGTTCCATGTCGTCCTCCTGCTCTCGTGCGTTTATGAGGCACGCTTCGGATGACAGGAGCAAGACGGCAATTAAGAAAATTGTGTGATTCATGGTCCGAAACCGCCCGACCGGCGCGGGCCTTTTGGGGATAAGAACTCCAGCCGAATTCCCGGCGCCAAATTTGCCACACCGGTGCAACAACGGCGCCGCTGTCGGCGTTCAGGATTGGGGTGGGGAAGTCCTGAAGGTTGGGGGGCTCGGGGGCTGGACTTGAATCCGATTTTGGTTTCGACGATGGCGCTCTTCGCACTGGCGGGCGGCTATCTCGGCTGGCGGCGATGGACGCGGAAGATTTATCGCCGCACCTATTCCGAGTTCGACGTTCCGGAAGGCATGACCCGGCGCGAATACGATCGTGCGCTTCGCCGGCAAGGCAAGCGATGGCGTCTGGTCGCGACCTTTGCGTACGCCGTTGCCGGGGCACTCGGTGGTGTCCTCCTGCTGGTGCTCCTGGTGCGCCGCTAGGAGGCCTATCCGGGCTCCCAAGTGACGTTGGCGTCATTAAATGCAGCAATTCAGCGGTATGATCGAATTCTGAATTAAATGTGCAGATTTAGGAGGGCCACGGCCCGACTGACTTCTTTTCGTTGCAGTCGCAATGTGCCAATTTGCGAATTGGCTGTTTGAAGTGGGAGTGTCGGCGCGCCGCGCCGATACGAGGTGTATGGCTCCAGTTTTCTATCCGTCGCTGCAGCGTGAGCAGCTGTCGCAGGGCGTGTTGTCGATCCGCGGCTACATGATGCTCCTGATCGCGGCGATCCTGCTGCCGATGCTGACGCTCGTCGCCATCGTCGCCTGGGAGTATGGCTCGGCGGCACGCCGCACCATCGAAGCCCAGCGGCTCGACGTCGCGAACAATCTCACGATCCTCATCGACCGCGAGATCGATCGCACCGCGGGTTTCCTCGACGGCCTCTCCAACGCCCCGGGCCTGCGCAACAATGGCGGCGAGATCGTCGATCGGGTGAGCAGGATGGCGCGCGACCGCGGCTTCCAGGCACTCGCCGCCTACGACCCCACGGGGCACGTGATATTCGCGTCGCCCCCGGGATCGCAGGCGGTGCCGGCCGGGGGCATCGGCTTCGCCGACATCCAGTCGGGCAGGAAGATTTTCGTTTCCGGTCTGATCGCCACCTCCGGCGAGAAACCCGGCCTCTATTTCGTTTCGGTGCCGATGATGGCCGATGGCCAACTCGTGGGGGTGCTCTCGGGCGGGCTGCCGGCGCGCGGGCTGCAGCGGCTGTTCGCCGAAGCCGGGTTGAGGCCGGGCTGGTCGGCCGGCATCGTCGACCGCACCGGGATCCTGCTGGCGCGCAGCAAGAATCCCGAGAAATTCGCCGGCCTCCCGGCGCAACTGCCGATGTACGACTATGCGCGCGGCACGACCATGCGTGGCCTGTACCAGATCGTCGATCGTGACGGCATCAACGTCAAGAACGCCTACGAGCGCTCGGCGACTTCGTCGTGGAGCGTGTCGATCGCGGTGCCGACCGTGGTCGTCGACGCACCGCTGTGGCATTCCGCGCTCACCATGACGGCGATCGGCGTCGTGCTGACCCTCGTCAGCCTGGTGCTGGCGTTCACCGTGGCGAGCCACCTGTCGCGTGCGATCCAGAAGCTCGGCATCGCCGCCGTCGCGATCGCCAGCGGCGACGTCGTGCGCATGCCGGCGAGCAACATCGCCGAGCTGCGCGATGTCTCGCGATCGATCGAGGTCACCGGTGCCGTCGCGCGCCGCAGCCGGCGCAGCGAAATAAGGTCGGTCTCCTGATGGAGCCGGTCTTCTATCCGCCGCTGCAGGATCGATTGCCGCACGACCCGTCGGGCAGTGGGGGCCGGTCGCTCAGTGGCTACATGATGCTGCTGATTGCGGCGATCATGCTGCCCATGCTGGCGCTGGTTGCGCTCCTTGCCGTGGATTACGGATCGGCGGCGCGGCGGACCATCGAGGCCCAGCGCCTCGACGTCGCCAGCAACATCAAGATCCTGATCGACCGCGAGATCGACCAGACTGCGGGCTTCCTCGACGGCATTTCCAACGCGCCCCGCCTGCGCGGCGACAGCACCGAGTTCATCGAGAAGGTGACGGCGGTGGCGCGCGAGCGCGGCTACCATTCGCTTTCCGTCTATGACCTCGAGGGCCGGCCGACGCTCGCGTCGAAGGACCAGGGTCCGCCCCAGCCGGCCGCGAGCGTCGGTCTTGCCGAGATAAAGGCTGGCGGCAAGGTCTTCGTCTCCAACCTGCTGGCGCGTCCGGGCGAGAAGCCCGGCTTCTATTACGTTTCGGTTCCGATCGTCGACGATGGCGCCGTAGTGGCGATGCTCACGGCCGGCCTGCCGCCGCAGCGCCTGCAGCGGCTGCTGTTCGAGGCGGGCCTGCGCGAGGGCTGGTCGGCGGGCATTGCCGACCGCGAGGGGATGCTGCTGGCGCGCAGCCGGCTGCCCGAGCGCTACGTCGGCGGCCCGGCCCAGGAGCCGATGATGAAGGCCGCGCGCAGCGGCCGGACGGAAGGCCTGTTCGACGTCGTCGATCGCGACGGCATCAATGTGAAGAACGCCTTCGAGCGCTCAGCGACCTCCGGCTGGGTCGCCGGCGTCGCAGTGCCCGCGGTGATCGTCGATGCGCCACTGTGGCATAGCGCCCTGATCATGATGATGATCGGCTGCGTGCTCACGCTCGTCAGCCTGCTGCTGGCGTTCATGGTCGCCAGCCACCTGTCGCGCGCCATCCGGCGGCTCGGCATCGCGGCGGTGGCGATCGCCAGCGGCGATGTCGTGCGCATGCCGGCGAGCCACATCGCCGAACTGCGCGACGTCTCGCGCTCGATCGAGGTCACCGGCGCCATGGCGCGGCGCAGCCGGCAAGCCGATGTCGCGAGCTCCGCCTCGGCGCGCCTGAGGGTTGAGGACGGGCTGCACCTGGCGGTACGATAGGTCTTCCTGAGAGAGGTTCCCCGATGCGCAATGTCGACCCGCAAGAGTGGGAGGTCCGCTGCGATCTCGCCGCCGCCTACCGTCTGATCGCCCATTTCGGCATGGACGACCTCATCTTCACCCATCTGTCGGCACGCCTGCCGGGCAAGGAGCACCGCTTCCTGCTCAACCCCTATGGGCTGATGTTCGACGAGATCACCGCGTCTAGCCTGATCGTCGTCGATCCCGAGGGCCACGCGGTCGAGAAGGAAGAGGAGTCCCAGATCAACAACGCGGGCTTCACCATCCATTCCGCCGTCCATATGAACCGCGACGACGCGCATTGCGTGATGCATACCCACACCACGGCAAGCATGGCCGTCGCGGCGCAGGAACAGGGGCTTTTGCCGCTGAACCAGATGTCGATGGCGTTCTTCGGCGGCGTCGCCTACCACGACTACGAGGGAATCGCCCTCGACCTCGACGAGCGCGAGCGGCTGGTGCGCGATCTCGGCGACAAGGACGTGATGGTGCTGCGCAATCACGGCCTGCTGACGGTGGGCCGCACCGTCGCCGAGGCGTTTCACAACATGTACTACATGGAGCAGTCCTGCCGCCTGCAGATCGCCGCGACTCAGGGCGGCCAGAAGGTCACGGTGCCCTCGGACAATGTCTCCGCTCACACCGCGGCCCAGTTCAACCGCAGCCCGGAGACCAAGGGCCAGCGTCCGTGGAAGGCGCTGCGCCGCAAGCTCGACCGTATCAGCCCGGGTTACGCCACCTGAGCAGCGGCCGCCTCGTCAGCGTCCGAACGTGGTCGTATTGCTCGAGCCCGGCGCGCCGCTGGGGTTGTTGGGGTCGGAGCCGATGCCGGTGCGCGGCGCGGTGCCGACGCGATCCGTGCTGTAGCGCGAATTCGCCTCGCGATAGGGAAGGTCGCGCGGCTGGTCGGGCTGGGAGGCGCCGGGCGGAATGCTGTCGACCGACATGGGCTCGGGCTCCTTCGAGCAGGCGGCGACGCCGGTTGCGATCAGAAGACAGGCGACGACGGCTTTCCTCTTGGCAGCTTTCCTGAACATGGGACGGGCTCCGGACGAACGGGGGTCGTGCCCGGCATTTGATCACGCTAGGCGCGATGAGACCAGTCTCCGGAGAGTGCGAACGCCGAGAGCAGCACCAGCGAGCCGCCCAGCCACACGATCAGCGCCAGCACCGGAATGTGGCCGATGAACGCCAGCGCCACGCAGGACAGGCTGAGCGCGATGTGCAGCACGGCGAACAGCACCAGACGCTCGAAGGTGAAGAAGGAGTGGAGGTGCTCGCTCAACTCGCCCTGGGTCGGCGCGCGGGGAATGTCGGACATGAACCTCTCCTGGTTGTTCAGATGATCCCGGCCAGCATCAGCACCATGGCAGCGACGAACAGCACCGAGACGAAGCGCAGCGTGCCCGGCGCCAAGTCGTGCATCTCGCCCTGTTGCGGCTGCAGGAGGGCGCCTTCGGCTTCTTCTTCCGTGGTCATCGTGTTCCCCTTCGTGATTGAAACCCCACGGCGCCCCTGGAGTTGCGTGCAGGAGGCACGAATCCCTCACGGCCCAAACGAGGGTAAGGGCCGTGAGGGCGTGGGCTGCCGAGGATCACTCCCGTGCTGCCCCCGGCGCGTGCCGTCACGCGCTACTTCGACGGTGCGGTGCCGATATTGACGCCGGCGCCCGTGGCCGTGCCCGCACCCAGTCCGGTGCCGGTGCGCGACGTACTGGCGCCCATGCCGGTGCTGGAGCCGGCGCCGACACCGGCGCTGGTGCCGCCGACCGCCGCGCCGGCGCCGACGCCGGTGTTCAGGTTGGAGGTCGTGCCGAGGCTCGGCGAGTTCGTGGAGCCGGCGGTGCCCGTGCCGATGCCGGTGCTGCCGCCGACGCTGGCGCCGGTACCGACGCCGGTCGATTGTGCATAGGCCGGGCTCGCGAGGGTGAAGGCGATCGCGGCGACCGGAGCGATGACGAGTGCAAGCTTGATCATGTGGTGGTCCTCCTGTTGATTGTTGTCGGGAATCAACACGTCTGCCGAAGCGCAGGTTGCATCACGCCGCCAGCGGCCGATCGACTGCTCTGTACGCTGGGGAACGCTCGGATCGATCGACGCTCTCAATCGTCGATAGTCGGTGGCTGCGACAAGAAAGCAGCGCCAGGCAACCTTTCGGCGCGCGCGACAGCTGCGCAGGTCGGCTTCCGTGGCGATCGCGGCTTGCGCCCAATAGAGGCGGCCAGTGTCCGACAGTGCATCATCGTGCGCCGCGGCCCGCTGACCGCGAAGCCGCGGCACCAGTTCGGCGAGACGCCACGCATGCACGTCGACATGCAGGTGGCAGTTCACAACCCGCGCCGCGGCCCTCTCGTGGGGCAGTCGCCAGGCTTCCGACGGATGCGGTCCGTAGCCCCCGCGATGGTCGGGATCACCCGCGAGCCAGCGCCACTGCGCGGCGGCCCATTCCAGCTCGGCGCGGCAGGTTTCGACCAGCCAGGCGCGCGGCGGTGGCGAGGGCGGCCGCGGCCAGGCGATGCGGGCCAGCCGCCGCGCGAGGAAGGTGGCGTCGGCGGGCGTACGGGACGAGGGCATCGTCTCAATATTGCGGAAAACGCACCTAAAGTCAATGCGCAAATAGCATTAAAAATCCGTTCGTCGAGGCCGCCTAGTCGTCCTCGCGCCCGGCGAACCAGGCGCGCGATTTGCCGGCCATCAGCAGCACGCAGGAACCCAGTTGCAGCGCGCCCTGGCCCAGCGCCAGCGCGCTGTGGAGATGGGCGGCACCGGCGTGCTGCAGCAGGGCGAACCACGGACCCGCGCCGATCGCCGACAGCACGATCAGGGTCCACTTGCAGCGGATGCTGCCGCGCCGGCCGATGCGCGCCACCAGGAAGAAGACCAGCGCCGATACCGCGCACAGCACGGCGGCGAACAGGATCGGGTTCACGCGGCCGTGAAGGAAATAATGATAGGTGAGGCCGGCGTTGCCCCAACCGATTACCAGCGCGCTGCCCTGCAGACGCTCGAACAGGCGGATCGATGCCGGCGGGCCGTCTCGCACATCGGATGATCCGTTCAGGATATTGACGCTCATGCGGGGCCTGCATCGTCCTGGTGCTGGCCCGGAAGTTGGACCGCGTCTAGTGTCCCTCTGCACGGAGGGCCTGTAATGCAATTTCATGTACCTTTTGTCGCCGGGATGACTTGTGCCGTGATTGTCGGCACCAGTGTCGCGATGATCGGCGCTGCCTTTGCCCAGACGATACCGCCCTCCGACCGGCCGACCGGGTGGATTGCCGATCGCAAGACCGGCTGCAAGATCTGGGATGCAGCGCCCGATCCCGAAGAGAAGATTACCTGGTCGGGCAAATGCGAGGCCGGCATGGCCGAGGGCGAGGGCACCCTGCAGTTCTACGTCGGCGACAAGCCGTCCGTGCGCTACGAGGGCGAGATGCGCAACGGCCGCGCCGACGGTCACGGCGTCAACCTCGAGCCGGACGGGGCGCGCTACGAGGGCGAATGGCGCAACAACGCCGCCGACGGCCATGGGGTCTACACCAAGGACGGCGCACGCTACGAGGGGACGTGGGCCGCCGGCTGCCTGAAGCAGGGGACGGCGGAACTTGCCGTCGGCGTCTCGCGCCAGTCGTGCGGCTTCAAATAGGATCGCCGGAGTTGGCGATCAACCGCGGCGCTTCAGTGCCTGATCAACCGCGGCGCTTCAGCGCCTGATCAACCGCGGCGTTTCAGCGCCTGATCAACCGTAGCGCTTCTCGGTGATGCACAGCGCCTTCGCCCACTTCTTCTTCGGTAGGTTGAAGTCCTTGGGCGGATTGTACTGGCGCACGTGCCAGTGGTCGGGGCTGGTCTTCAGCAGGCGCTTCACCAGCGCCAGCATCGTGCCGGTGGCGTCTTCCTGGATGAACACGCAGTCGGTGCCCGGCCGCGCCGGGATCGCCGGATTGACCACGACCTGGTCGCCGTGCTCGATCGCCGGGCTCATGCTGGTGCCGATCACGTAGAAGGCGAACGGGCTCTTGACGCCCTGCATGCGCTCGCTGCGGCGGATATAGTCGATCGGTTCGGTGGTCAGCAGGATGGCGCCGTCGCTGCCCGCCTCGGCCGAGGCCCAGACCGGTACGTCGGGCCGGTCGCCGCTTTGCGGGAGCGCCTGGATCATCTGGCTGTAGAGGCCGGTGCCGTCGTCAGGCGGCGCCGTCTTCAGGTAGCCCAGGATCACCGGCAGCTCGTTTGCCTTGATCTGGCGCTCGCCCTTCAGCATGCGGTTGACGGCGGCGGCGTCCTTGCCCAGGGCGCGCGCCAGGCCGGCCTGGCTGAAGCCCGGCCGGTCGAGTTGTTCGGCAATCCACTTGATATCCATACATCTAGTGTGCCTCTGTTGCGCGTTCCGCAACAGTGCGTATATCGCATATTAATCTTGACATGAACATGCGTTATACGCAATAACATGCGCCATGCTTCACAACCTCCTGATCCGCCGTGCCGCCAGGCTGCGCCGCGAAGTCGTCGACCGCGAGCGGACGCTCTACGGGCGCCATTTCGACGACGCGATCTTCCTGCGCAAGCGCGGCTTTGGCGTCCACGTCGAAACCACCTCCGCCGGCCGCCGCTTCCGCCTCGGCAACCGCCTGATCAGCGGCACCGAACTCAAGGCTGTCGTCGCGCGCGAACGCCGTCTCCTCAAGCACGCAAGGAAAGGAAACTGAATGGCCCTCATCCGCTCCAACCGACAGCCGGAGGCCAAATGACATGCCGCGCAGCTTCCGGCCCATCCTCGACGCAGCCGCGGGCAATCTCATGCTGATGATCGCGATTTACCAGGACAGACCTTGTCCGACCAATGCCGAGATCATGGAATGGACCGGCGTGCCGCGCGGCCGCCTCAATGCCTGGCTGGCCGGGCTCGAGGCGCGCGGCATCCTCGAGATCCAACGCAAGGGCCTGCCGCCGCCACGGCGCCGGCGCCTGCGCGCGGCCGGCGGAAGCTGGACCGGCTGGACGGCGCGGCGCACAACCGGGCAGTTCGAAAGGGGCGCGCGATGAGCCGCCGTCTGACCGTGGCACGCATCGTCGACGCTCTCGAGACGATCCTGGCCGGCGCGACCGAGGACAAGGCCTGGGCGCCCGCGATCCGCGCCGCCGAGCTGCTCGGTCGGCAAATCGGGATGTGGAAGGACGTCGATGCCGAGCCGGGCGCGTCGCTCGCCGAGCTGATCAACCAGACCGCTTCCGGCGGCGACGCAAAGCCACCGTCATGAACTTGTGGTAAAAGGAGGCAGGTTGAGGAGAGCGTGTTGGCCAAGGATCCCAATCGATACTGGTGGGTGTCGCTGGTGCTGGTCTTCGGCACCGCGCTCGGCTTCTGGTATTTCCAGCAGAGAATGTATCCGGGGAGTCACGGTCGCCTCGGCGCCATCATCGGCTTCCTGATGGGGTCGTTCCTCGCCGCCCTGTTCGAGGACTATGTCGACCAGAATGCCAAATAACGGTCGATTTCCGCGCTGCCGTGAAACGCCTATAATCGGGGCGGCGGAGCATACGAGGCGGATGACCCGTGGCTGAAGCGACGACCAACGACACGGCAGGCAACGGCGGCGCCGTCGGCGAGGAGGATTTCGTCGCGCTCGCCCCCGGCAAGACGATCGGCCGCTACGAGATCGTGGCGATCCTGGGCCAGGGCGGCTTCGGCATCACCTATCGCGCCCGCGACGATCAGCTCCATCGCGAGGTCGCGATCAAGGAATACCTGCCCTCGGCGCTGGCGATCCGCCAGGACGGCGTCACCGTGCTGCCGCGCTCGACCAAGGTGGCGGAGGATTTCAGCTGGGGCCGCCAGCGCTTCGTCGACGAAGGCCGCACGCTCGCTACCCTGCAGCGCGCGCCGGCGATCGTGCGCGTGTTCGACTTCCTCGAGGCCAACGGCACCGCCTACATCGTCATGGAGCTGGTGCCGGGCGACACGCTGGAGCATCGCCTGAAGAGCGGCCATCTCGACGCCCGCCGAGCTCGACCGCATCCTGTGGCCGCTGCTCGACGGGCTCGAGCAGGTCCATGCCACCGGCTTCCTGCATCGCGACATCAAGCCCGCCAACATCCTGCTCGACGCCCAGGGCAATCCGACCTTGATCGACTTCGGCGCCTCGCGCGCGGCGATGGCCGGCCGCTCGCAGGCGATGACGGCGATCTTCACGCCGGGCTATGCCGCGGCCGAGCAGATGACCTCGGCCAAGCAGGGACCGTGGACCGACATCTACGGCCTCTCGGCCACGCTCTATCACGCGATCACCGGGGCGCGTGCCGCCCAGCGCCTTCGACCGCATGCTCGACGACGAGTACCGGCCGCTCGGCCAGATCCAAGCCGGCCGGGATTCCTGCCCGGGCTGCTGGTCGGCCTCGATGCCGGACTGGCGGTGCGCGCAAGCGACCGTCCGCAGTCGATCGCGGGCTGGCGGCCGATCCTGGGACAGGCCTCGATGGCCGATGCGCAGGCGACCATGGCGCTCGCGCGCTCGGGCGATGCCAACGCCACGACCGTGGTGCGCCGGCCGACCATCACGCCCGACCGTCGCGCCCCCGACCGCCGCGCCAACCGCTCCGGCAAAGAGCGGCAAAGGACTGTGGCTGGGCCTCGCCGCGCTGGTCGTGCTGGCGCTGGCGGGCGGCGGCTACTGGTATGCGAACCGCCCGCCTGCGGTCGATGTCGCAGCTCGGCTCAAGGCCGAGGCCGACGCCAAGGCGCGGGCTGCAGGCGCAGGCCACCGAGGCGGCCAAGGCGAAGAAGGATCAGGAAGAGCTCGATCGGCTGCGCGCCGAGCAGGTCAAGCGCGAGCAGCAGGCGCACGACGAGGCGGTGCGGCGCCAGGCAGCAGAGGAAGCGCGCCAGAAGCTGCTCGCCGAGGAGGCCGAGCAGAAGAAGGTTGCCGAGGCCGCCGCCGCGAAAGCCGCCGCCGACGAGGCCGCGCGCCAGAAGGCGATGGAGTCCGACCGCGCGAACGCTGCCGAAGCCGAGGCGAAACTCAATCTCGGCCTGCTCGACCGCCAGCATGTCCAGGTCGCGCTGAACTCCCTGGGCTTCGGCGCCGTCGCCGTTGACGGCACCTTCGGCCAATCGACCCACGACATGATCGCGGCGTGGCAGAAGACCCGTTCCTATCCCGCCACCGGCTACCTGACGGGGCCCGAGAACCAGGAGCTGCGGCGCGCCGGCGCCGCCGCCATCGCCCGCTTCGACGACGAGCAGAAGAAGGCGGAAGCTGCGAAAGAGAAGGCCACCGCCGCGCCGGCGCCGCCGGTCGCGCCGCCGCAGACGGCCGCCGCCCTCGCCGCCAGCCGCGGCCGGATCGATCGACGGCAGCTGGAGCTGGCACCTACCACTGCAACCCGAACAATGCTCGGTGGCCCATTCACGATGCCGGTGCATCTGGTCGGTTCAGGGTGGGCACGGCGTCTACACCATGCCCGGATCGACCGAGACGTCTCCCGGCAATCATTCGCTTGCGATCACGATCACGGGCAGGAGCGTGTTCGCTTCAGCGCACGTTCCTCGCCATCGGCGGCAAGAATTCCGGCAAGCTGATCATCGACCTCGATCAACGCGCATCTCGAAGGCGGCACGATCACCGGTTCAGGCCTGGAATTGCAGGGCGGGCGCATCTGCACGCTCACGCTCAGCCGCTGAGAAATCCTGCAAAGCGGACTCTTATCGCCAGTAACGACCGTAATCGTCGGTTTCGGCGGGCGCGCCTATGCTGGTGCGCATGACCGAAGGAAAAAAATGCCACCGCCCATCTCAATCGCTGGAAAGACCATCCCGTGCAGTTCGTGCGCGAGGTGTTCGGGATCGCACCCGACCCCTGGCAGGTCGAGGTGCTCGAGGCCTTCCCGGACAACCAGCGGCTCGTCATGAAGGCCTGCAAGGGGCCGGGCAAGACCGCAGTCGTGGCGTGGCTCGCGTGGAATTTCCTGCTGACGCGCGATCATCCCAAGGTCGCCGCGGTCTCGGTGACGGCCGAGAACCTCGCCGACAATCTGTGGTCGGAGATGGCCAAGTGGCAGCAGCGCAGCGCCGTGCTGATGGCAGACGCTTCGAGTGGACGAAGTCAGCGCATCTTCTGCCGCGACAGTCCGGAAACCTGGTTCATGTCGGCGCGCTCGTGGTCGAAGACGGCCGATCGCGCGCAGCAGGGCAACACCCTGGCGGGGCTGCACGCCGACAATGTGCTGTTCATCCTCGACGAGGCGGGCGGCATTTCCGACGCGGTGATGGCTTCCGCCGAGGCGCCCTGTCGTCGTGCGAGGAAGGCCACATCGTGCAGGCCGGCAACCCCACCCATCTCGAGGGCCCGCTGTGGCGCGCCTGCACGTCCGAGCGCGCGCTGTGGCATGTGACCGAGATCACCGCCGATCCCGACGATCCCAGGCGCTCGACGCGGGTCAAGCCCGAATGGGCGCGCGAGCAGATCGCGAAATACGGCGCCGACAATCCCTGGGTGCTGGTCAACGTCTTCGGCAGGTTCCCGCCGGGCTCGCTCAACACCCTGATCGGTCCCGACGAATGCCGTGCGGCGACCGAGCGCCATTACCGGCCCGAGGACGTCGCCGCATCGGCCCGCGTGCTGGGCGTCGACGTCGCGCGCTTCGGCGACGATGCCTCGGTGATCTTCCCGCGCCAGGGACTGATCGCCTATCCGCCGCAGAAGTTCCGCAACATCGACGGCACGCAGGGCGCCGGGCATGTCGCGCGCAAGTGGCAGGAGTGGGGCGCCGACGCGGTATTCATCGACGACACCGGCGGCTGGGGCGCCTCGTGGATCGACAATCTCCGCCGTCTCGGCCGCCATCCGGTCGGCATCGGCTTTGCCGGCGCGCCCGCCGATCCGCGCTACGAGAACAAGCGCACCGAGATGTATTTCGAGGCGATCGAATGGATCAAGGCGGGCGGTGCGCTGCCCTACGAGTCCCGAGCTGATCGCCGCCCTCAGCCAGACCACCTACAGCTTCCGCGGCGATCGCCTGCTGCTCGAGCCCAAGGAGCAGATCAAGGCGCGGCTGGGATATTCGCCCGACGATGCCGACGCCTTCGCGCTCACCTTCGCGCAACCGGCGACGCGCGCGGGCATGGGCCACGGCGGCAGGATCCGCCGCTTCTGCATCATGGACTACGATCCGTTCGCGGATGTGGCTTAGCGGATAACTGCGCCATGCTGCGGGCGCACCCCTGTCATCCTGAGCGTAGCGAAGGATCTTGCGCAGGCGACAGCGGACCCTGTCTGATCGTTCGGCGAGGTCCTTCGCTTCGCTCAGGACGACAACGTTGCTTTACACAACGCGGCTAGAACGCTTTGTCCGTCAGCGCCTTCAGGAAGGTCGTGAGATCGGCCGGCTTGTTGTTCTTCTTGCAGTAGGCCTCGAATTCGGCGGGCGACAGGTCGACCATCTTGATGGCGTGACGGCGGGCCTTCCAATCGGCCATCTTCTTCTGCTCGCGGAATTTCCAGTCCTCGAAGGAGCAGCTCGGGTAGTATTTCACGAGCCGCTGGAAGGCTTCGTGATCTTCCGGCGATTTGACCCTGACAAAGTACTGAACCGACATCTGATCGTCTCCGCTGTCCCCGTAACGGCGATCTTCTAGACCGGTCGGCCGCGATTTGCCAGCCCGTCGAAAAGCCCCGAATCAGCCCTCAAACCGGGGCGCCGCCGCCCTCCATTCGCGTCCGAGGGCTGCATGATCGAAATCCTTCCAGGCGACGGTACGGACGCCGGGAATGACGGCCCAGGGCATCGCGCTTTCGACCCAGGTTTGGGCAATCGGCACCACCCAGCTCGCGTCGTCCAGGGTGCCGGCCCGCAGGCCGAGATAATCGGGCGTGGCCACCGCGCGCGACAGGACACGACAGCGGCAACGGCTGCACAGCGTATGGTCGATTTCCCGTCCGGACCGCGTCGCCAGCCTCTCGATCTCGATCGTGCCGGTCACCGCGAGATCGGCGGCACGCACGATGACGGGAAGGGTAAAGGCCGACCCCGACCGCTTCTGGCAATCATGGCAGTGGCAGGCGAACGCGAGCAGTGGCGCCGCCCGCAGCTCATAGCGAACGCCGCCACAGACACATCCTCCGCATTGGGGGAGAGTTACCATCAGCGAGGAACGTCTCCCTGCAGCATCACGCGATAGAGATAGCGCGTCTCTGCCATGTCGTAGTCGCCGTTGGCCTTGTGCAGCAGGCAGCGATTGTCCCACAGCACCAGGTCGCCCGGCTTCCAGGTATGGCGATACTGGAACCTGTCCCCGGTGGCGTGCTCGAGCAGCTCGTGCAGGAGCGGCAGCGCCTCCTTGTGGTCGAGGCCCAGGATGCCCTCGATGCGGATCGGATTGAGGTAGATCGAGCGCACGCCGCTTTCGGGATGGGTGCGCGCCAGCGGATGCAGCACCGCGTTGGGCACGCGCTCCTTCGCGCCCTCGTCGAGGCTCATCAGCTTCCGCGCGCTGTGGCTGCTTTGATAGACGTGGATCGCCACCAGATTGTCGATGCGCGCCCGCGCCGCTTCGGGAAGCGCGGCATAAGCCGCCACCATGTTGGCGAATTGCGTGTCGCCGCCGGACGAGGGGAGCGTCACGGCATGCAGCGCCGTGGCCTTGGGCGGCCGCGTGTCGTTGGAATGGTCGGTGTGCCAGCCCTCGCCCGGGATGTAGCGCCGTCCGTCGGGGAAACTGTCCTGGTTCGAGAGGTAGTGGATCTCGGGGCATTCGGGCAGCGCGAACTTCGTGTTGTGCTGCGGGAACACCGTGCCGAACAGCCTGACGGCGGCCAGCACCTCGTTGGGGGCAAGACGCTGGTGGCGGATCGCCAGCACATGATGCTCGACGAAGGCCGCGTTGAGGGCGGCCGCGGTTGCGACATCGACTGGACGGGAGAGGTCGATGCCCGTCACTTCCGCACCGGTATGATCGCCGAGCGCCCGGATCTGCATTTCCGTGTCCTCGTGAAGGGGCCTGGTTGCCGGATCGTAGCGCGCCCGGGGGACCGCCTGAATGCGCGATTTCGCGCCACATTCCTCGTGGTGGCACGCGATTCGGCGCAATTGGCCGCAGCCTGTCTGCAGAGGGGGATCAATTTCCGGGAATCCCTGTTATAAGGAGTGAAATGACGAGCGCATCCTTCAAGGCACTGGTGACCGGCACGGGCGCGCTCGGCGTGTCGCTGGCCGTGCTCGCGCTGCCCCGGATCGCGGTTGCCCAGGAGCCGGCTCCGACATTGAGCGCGCCCGGTCCCGCACCGATCGAAGGCAAGCAGATCATCGTCGAGCCGGCGCCGCGCGACATCGCCGCCGACTTTCATGTCGAATTGACCGTGCTCGGCTTCGAGCCGGGCGTCGGCCCCGCGGTCGGCCGCGAAGTCTCCTACGACGGCAAGCAGTACACCGTGGCCGCCGTCTTCGCCGCCGATGGTGCGCCCTGCTTCTCGGGCGGCAGCCATTTCACGATCGCACCGGCCGGCGGCCGCCTGGTGATCGGCCTCAGGACCGCAGGTCCCGCGATCAACGTCGCTGCCCTCAGGTAGGTCGGACCGACGATCTGAATCTTCATTCGAGCCTCCCTGGACGCGGTATCATGCTTCCATCGGAGGCCCTGCCCCATGACCAAAGAAGCCCCTGTAGAGCGACGGCTCGCTGCGATCCTCGCGGCTGATATTGCCGGTTACAGCCGGTTGATGGGCCAGGACGAGGTCGCAACCCTTCGCGACCTCAAGGCGCATCGCCGCGAACTGACCGATCCCACCATTGCCAGACATCGGGGCCGCATCGTCAAGACGACGGGCGACGGCATGCTGGTGGAATTCGCCAGCATCGTCGATGCGGTGGGCTGTGCCGTGAGCATCCAGCGCGGCATGATCAGCCGGAACGCCGTCGTGCCGGACGACAGGCGAATTGTCTTCCGCATGGGCATCAACGTCGGAGACATCATTGTCGACGGTGCAGATATCTTCGGCGACGGCGTGAACATCGCCGCCCGCCTCGAGGCTCTGTGCGAACCCGGGGGATTGTGCATCTCGCGCGGCGCCAACGAGCAGATTCGCGACAAGCTTTCGCTCGCCTTCGCCGACCTCGGCGAACAGACGGTGAAGAACATTGCCCGCAGCATCGGCGTGTTCGGTCTGGCACCGCACGACATCGCGGTGCTGCCGGAGAGAAGCCTGTCGGAGGTGCCGGATCATGGTGCCGTCGCTCCGGCTGCCGCGCCGGAACAGCAGATCCGCTTCTGCCGCTCGTCGGACGGCGTGCAGATCGCCTACGCCTGCATTGGCGACGGGCCGCCATTGGTCAAGACCGGCAATTGGATGACGCATCTGGAGAAAGACCTCGAAAGCCCGATCTGGCGCCATCTGTGGCGCGATCTGGCACGCGACAACACGCTGATCCGCTATGACGCCCGCGGCATTGGCCTGTCGGATCGGGAGATCGATGAAATCTCCCTCGACGCCTTCGTGCGCGATCTGGAAGCCGTCGTCGATGCCGCGGGTCTCGAGCGGTTCGACCTGCTCGGAATCTCCCAGGGTTGCGCGGTATCGATCGCCTATGCAGTGCGCCATCCCGAGCGTGTGAACCGCCTCGTTCTCTATGGCGGATATGCCATCGGCTCGGTAAAGCGAGCTCGCAACGCGGCAGATCGGGAGCAGTTCGCCGCCATGCAGACGCTGACGCGCCTCGGTTGGGGGCAGGAAAACTCGGCTTTCCGACAGATGTTCACATCGCAGTTCGCGCCCGACGCCACCAAGGAGCAGGCGGACTGGTTCAACGACCTGCAGCGCATTTCATGTTCGCCGGAGACCGCGGCGCGCATCCAGGAAGTCAACGCCGAGACGGACGTAACCGAGCTGCTCGGCAAGGTGAGCACGCCGACACTGGTGATGCACGCCCGCGAGGATGGCCGCGTTCCATTCGAAAGCGGCCGGCGCATGGCTGCAGGCATTTCAGGTGCGCGCTTTGTCGCCCTGCAAGGCCACAACCACCTGATCCTGGAGGATGAGCCCGCCTACCCGCGATTCCGCGAGGAGATCAGGTCCTTCCTGCACGCGTAGGACCGCCAGCGGCCCGATACCCGCATCGAAGCTTTCGTTCTGTCCGCCAATTCACGCAGTCGTGACATTCCATTCGCTTCGCACATTCTTCTTATGCGTCGCTCCCGCTGGAACTTTGCGTGCCGAAGACTCACTTCCAGCCGTGGCACCGATACCGGTGTCGTTTAGGAGTATAATGATGAGCAAGTTCTCCCTTATTTGCGCAGGCGTCCTGCTGCTATCCGGTCCTGCCGCGATGGCACAGTCCAGCAGCTTCGGAACCAGCGACGCGCGCGGTGGTGCGAACGGACCTGCGCGGCAGGTCGGTGGCGACGCCAACGTCGCCAACACCGTCAATGGCTCGACGAGCTCGAGCAGCATGCTGATGTACAGGCTGAAGCAGGAAAGCGCCGGCGCGCCCGCTCGCAGCGCCACCAGCGCCCGCTAGAGCAAATTCAGGGAACGTAGAACCAGTCTCCACCTCACCCTGAGGAGCATCGCGTAGCGATGCGTCTCGAAGGGTGGGCAACAAACAAGGTGCTCGTGCCCACCCTTCGAGACGGCCGCTTACGCGCATGTGAATGCGCTCACGCGGCCTCCTCAGGGTGAGGTGATTCCGTGGAAGCGGAACATGCTCTAGCCGCCACCCCGACACCGACGACCGGGAACCCGCCGTCGGACGACGGCGGGTTCTTCTCTCCGCTGCCCTCAGGCAGGCCCGAACAGCGCGCGCCTGAGTTCGCGCCGGTCGATCTTCTGCAGGGCGCCCACCCGCGGGAAGGCGTCGAAGCGCACGAAGCGGACCTGGTTGAAGACCGGGAATTGTCGCGCGAGCCCGTCCAGCCTGCGCTGTGGCGCGTCGCTGGGGGCCTCGTAGGCGATCGCCAGCTCGTCCTTGCCGGCCTCGTCGAGCCGGCTGAACAGGCAGACATTCGCCACGCCGAGCGCCTGCTGGATTTGCTGTTCGATCGGCGCGGTGGCGACCTTGCTGCCGCCGATATTCAGCACGTCGACCGAGCGGCCGAGCAGGCGAATGCGGCCGTCGCCGCGCCGCACCGCCGAATCTCCCGGATAGAAGCAGCCGTCGCGGAAGAAATTTGCCGTGGTCCCGGGATCGTCGAGATAGGCGGTGCAATCGGAATCGCTCAGCCGGATCCGGAGCTCTCCTTCCTCGCCCTGGGCGCGCAGGCGGCCGTTCTCGTCGACGATTTCCACGGTCCGGTCGGCAACGGGCGTGTACCACTGTATGTCCTCCGCGGCACGCAGCGCAGTCACCATGGTCATCTCGCATTCGCTGGTGCCGTAGAGGGCCACGATGTTGCGCGACACCTTGCGATTGAGCGCGTGGAGAAGATCGAGGGAGACGCTGCCGCCGGTGATGCGGATTTCGACGTCGCCCGGCGGTCCGTCCCGGTCTGCGGCCGTGCTGACGAAGCGCTGGGCCTCCGTGGGATTGAGAAAGGCACAGGTGAGATTGAACCGGGCGAAGCGCTCTCCCGCATTGGGGCGTTGGTCGAACACCACGCACCCGCCGACATGCCACGTGAAGGCCGGATAGGTGTATCCGGTGTTCCCCCACGGTCCCAGATTGCCGCAGTACACCCGGGGTTCGGGGGGCCAGTCCAGGACGGTCCGCTTGCGGGCGGAACGGCGCGCTTCCTGGTGCTCGCTGATCAGAAGCTTCTTGGATGTTCCCGTCGTGCCCGACGTGAAGATGACATGCCCGCCGCCCGGAGGTCCCGAGCCGTCCGGCTCCGGCAGCTCGCCGGCGGCGCTGTTCCTCCACAAGTCCTGCGGCAGCAGGATCATCTTCTTCCCTGCGACAGCCGGTGCACGCAGATCTTCGTTTTCCAGATCCTTTTGCCGGGCGACGATGCAGACCACGTTCTTCAGGCGCAGATCGTCGATCAGCGCCAGCGACGGCACCGCGATCGTGTCGATCCCGAGCGACCGGAGCGCGATGACGGCGCACCAGCAATCGGCCAGAAGGACGGGGCGTACGACGGCTAGGCCCCCGGCCGGCAGCGCGCTCGCCTCGAACAGGCGGCGCGCCGCCGCAATCGCGCGGGCGAACGTCGCGTAGTCGATGGCAACGCCGTCCTGGAGGATGGCCGTCCTGCCGGGATGCGTGCGCGCATGGCCGGCGATCCTGTCCATCAGCATGTCTGTTTCCCCAAGCCCCGGAGCCTATCAGCCGGCCGACCAAGCGATCAACGTGGCCGCCCTCAGCCAGGCCCGAACAGCGCGCGCCTGAGTTCGCGCCGGTCGATCTTCTGAAGGTTTCCCACCCGCGGGAAGGCGTCGAAGCGCACGAAGCGCACCTGGTTGAAGACCGGGAATTGTCGCGCAAGCCCATCCAGCCTCGGCTGGGGCGCGTCGCTGGCGGCCTCGTAGGCAACCGCGAGCTCGTCCTTGCCGGCATCGTCGAGCCGGCCGAACAGGCAGACATTCTCCACGCCGAGTGCGCGCTGAAGCTGCTGCTCGATGGGCGCCGTCGCCACCTTGTTCCCGCCGATGTTGAGGACGTCGACCGAGCGGCCGAGCAGGGGAACGCGGCCGTCGGCGCGCCGCACCGCCGCGTCTCCCGGATAGAAGCATCCGTTCCGGAAGAAGCGCGCCGAGGTCTCGGGATCGTCGAGATAGGACGTCGAGTCGGAATCCATCAGCCGGATGCGCAGCTCTCCTTCCTCGCCGTCGGCGCACAGGCGGCCGTTCTCGTCGACGATTTCCACGCTCCGGTCGGCACAGGGCGCATACCAGTGTATGTCCTCCGGCGCGCGCAGGGGCGTTCCCATGACGATCACGCACTCGCTGGTGCCGTAGTGCGCTACGACGTTGCGCGACACGGTGCGCCGCAGGCTCTCGGCGAGATCGAGGGACACCACGCCGCCGGTGATGCGGATCTCGACGTCCGTCGGCGCCTGCTGCGATCGGGCCGCTGCGGTCGCCAGTTCCCTTGCCTGGGCGGGGGTGACGAAGGCGCTGCTGAGCGCGTGCTTGGCGAAATGCGTCCAGACCTCGGGGCTCTGGTCGAACACCATGTGGCCGCCGGCATTCCACACGAACGGCGGATAGTTGTAGCCGGTGCTGCCCCACGGGCCGAGGCCTCCGCAGTAAACCACGGGCCGGGCGGGCCAGCCCAGGACCTGGGCCTTGCGGACGAACTGGCGCTCGTCCTGGTCCGCGCCGATCAGGATCTTCTTGGACGTTCCCGTCGTGCCCGATGTGAAGATGATGTGTCCGCCGGCCGCACGTTGCGTGCCGTGCGGTTGGGGAAGCGGCCCGGCGGCGCTGTCCTTCCACAGGGTGCCCGGCAACTGGATCACCGGCTTCCCGGCAACCGCCGGCGTCTGCAGGTGCTCCCTCTCCGGTCCGATTTGCGGGGTGACGATGCAGACGACGTCCTTCAGGCGCAGATCGGCGACCATCGCCAGCGACGGGACCGCGATCGTGTCCAGCCCGAGCGACCGCAGCGCGAGGACGGCGCACCACGAATCGGCCAGCAGGCCGGTGCGCACGACAGCGAGTCCCTTCGCCGGCAGCGCGTTCGCCTCGAACAGGTGGCGAAGCGTTGCGATGGCGCGGGCGAACGTCGCGTAGTCGATGACCGTGCCGTCCTGGACGATGGCCGTCCGGCCGGGCTGCGCGCGCGCATGCCCGACAATCCTGTCCACCAGCATATCTGTCCTCCAGGCGCCGGACCCTATCAGCCGGCCCACCGGGAGCCAAGAAACGGCGAACCGAAATGCACTGCCGTCGTTCGAAGACCAGTGTCATCCCGAACGCAGTGAGGGATCCTTTGTGCAGCCGCAGTCAAGGATCCCTCGCTCGAGACGCATGTGAATGCGCCCGCTCGGGATGACGGTCCACTTGCAATGGACGGCGCTTTTGCACTGTGCTCCATTTGCGCGGTTCGGCCACGGTTGCGAGCGACGAGGGCAATCATGACGATGTGCGCCCATTGCGATGGCACTCTGCTTTGCCGGTTCGCCGTGATTCGCGCGCAACCGCAGGGACTGCCTTACCTGTACTGCGAGACCTGCGGTGTTGGAGCGAAAGGCCTGTTCGGCTTCTATCGTCGCCCGCACATGAGGCCGCCGCCTTGCAAGGTCTGCGGCGGCAAGAGGCACGTCATCCCGAACTAGACAGGGTCAGAAAACAAACGTGTTCCGGACCCGCTCAGACCTCAGTGAATAGAGTATCGAGAATGTCGCGCCGATCGTACTGGCGATGGCCTGTCCGACGGTTCTGGCAAAGTCCAACCCGTCCAGCGGCGTGCCGGTCGATGTCGAGTCCCACCAGATCGACAGCAACGGCACGACGACAAACAGCGCCAGCTGGATCCTGAACAGCGTTGGAAACGCGCGTCGCTTCATGCTCATGACGATCGTCGTGTACAGGATGAACGCGATCAGCCCCAATTCGATCGCCGCCTCGCCGATCATCGTGGTCCGCCCGGCCGGTTCGCTCCATCGGCCCGCGTAGGTCAGCAACTTCCACACGAGCTGCACGAGCGCGCTGAAGAAAGCGAACCATTGGCCGATGGCGATCAGCAGCAGCCAGCCGCCGAATCCTTCCAACCTGGTCGTTTGTTCATCCATCCCGTTCCCGCCGAATCGCCTGAACGTCACTCTAGTAAGGGAACCGCCGCGAAGGGAAGCCCGGGTTTCCACCGGTCGCGCCGGCCCAATTCACCGTCCAACGAAACAGGCGGCGGACCCTGCGATCCGCCGCCTGTTTTCCGTCGAGTGCGCCGTTTCTTCAGCCGTGCTTCGGCAGTGCGACGCCGGCGTCGTGCAGCGCCTTCTCGAGCACCGGGATGCCGGCGGCGGTGTCGCCTGCGCCGCACTTGGCGATGGCGGTGTCCTCGCTGACGTTGGCCGACGTCGGACGATGCGCGTTGCGGTCGTGGACGTAGGTCGTGTAGGTGTCCGCCAGCGCCTTGCAGTAGGCGACGTCGGCAGACTGTGCCTGGGCATGGGCCGCGCCGAACGACGGTCCGAATACGAGCATCGTTGCAAGAGTTGCGATCTGGATCTTCATGATAGGCTCCTTTCCGATCGACAGCGTTCGATCGTGATTCGAATGTGGGCGCGCGCGAGGCGCACTTCCATGAAAACACGCTGACGTCAGGCTGACTTACACGGGGATGACTGACGCGAATCTGTCGCGGGATTTCATCCCGCGACAGTCGCGCCGGCAGCGCTGAACGCCTGCACGCGAAGCGCCCGGTTGCAGGCGGGCCGGCGATATGTCGTCAGTAACGACCGTAATGCGCGATTTGGCCCGCGGCGCGTAGGGTCGCGCGCATGGGAATATTTTCAGCTTCGCCGCCCGCCACCCCTTACGTTCCTCCACTGCCCGCCGCGCCGCCGCCGCCACCGGCGCCGCTCGACCCGGCAGCGGAGACTGCCGCGCGGCAGACCCAGGCGCGCCTCGCCGCCGCCGGCGGCTTCGGCGGCACCATCGCCACGGGCGGGCAGGGCGTCACGGCGCCCGCCGCGACCACCTTGAAGACGCTGCTGGGCCAATGACCGTGGACCAGACAGAGGACTATTGGCTGCGCACCTGGTTCGCCAATCGCCTGGGGGCGCTCGACCGCGAGCGCGCCTCCTACCGGGCGACGTGGCGCGATCTCGCCGCCAACTTCGCGCCGCGCCGCGGCCGCTTCCTCGGGCTTGCCAACGACAGAAGCAAGGGGGCGCGTCGCGACCGGGGCATCATCGACAACACGCCGCTGCTGGCCGCGCGGGTCATGGCCTCGGGCATGATGGCGGGCATCAGCTCGCCGGCCAGGCCGTGGTTCCGGTTGCGCCTGCCGTCGGATGCCGCCAGTCAGGGAGCGGCCAGCCAGGATGCCGCCATCCGCTTCTGGCTCGACGAGGTGCAGCGCCGCCTGCTGCACGTCTTCGCGCGCTCCAACCTCTACAACTGCCTGCACACGCTCTATGGCGAGCTCGGCACCTTCGGCACGGCAGCACTCTGGGTCGACGAGGACGAGGAGGATGTCGTGCGCGGCTATCCGCTGACCGCCGGCGAATACTGGCTGGCCTCCTCGCGGCGTCTCGCCGTCGACACGCTCTACCGCTCGCTGTGGTGGACGGTGCGCCAGATCGTCGACACCTTCGGCCGCGACGCCGTGTCGGCGCCCATCCGCGCCAACTACGACAACGGCCAGCTCGATATCGAGTATGAGATCGTCCACGCGGTCGAACCGAACGCGTCAGCGTTCGTCCCGAGGTCATCCGAGGGACCTGCACCCTGGCAGGGAAATCTCTCCAGTCGCATGCCGTACCGCTCGGTATGGTTCGAGCGTGCACAACAGGGCGAGCACGCGCTGCTGCGGGTTTCGGGCTACGAGGAATTCCCGGCCATGTGCCCGCGCTGGGAAGTGGCCGGCTCCGACACCTACGGCTGGGGCCCGGGCTGGACGGCGCTGGGCGACGCGCGCCAGCTGCAGGCCCAGCAGAAGCGCAAGCTCGAGGCGATCGAGAAGCAGGTCAATCCGCCGATGGTCGCCCCGCCCAGCCTGCACAACGAGCCGGCCAGCCTGCTGCCGGGCGGCATCACCTACGTCGCCGACCCGAGCGGACAGAGTTTCCGGCCGGCGATCGAGGTGAGGATCGATCTCGGCGATCTCGGCCGCGACATCGCCGAGGTCCAGGGCCGCATCAAGCAGGCCTTCTACGCCGATCTCTTCCTGATGATGGCCGAGAGCGACCGCCGCGAGATCACCGCGCGCGAGGTCGACGAGCGGCACGAGGAGAAGATGCTGATGCTGGGGCCGGTGCTCGAGCGCCTGCACGACGAGCTGCTCGATCCGCTGGTGACCCGCGTCTTCAACATCATGGCGCGCGCCGGGATGTTCGCCGACATCCCGCTGCCGCCGGCGCTCGAGGTCGGGCACCTGCAGGTCGAGTTCATCTCGATGCTGGCCCAGGCGCAGAAGGCCGTCGCCACCGGCGCGATCGAGCGCTTCTGGCAGTTCGGCGCGCGGATCGCGGCGCTGCAGGCCCGAGGCCGCCGACCGGCTCGACCCCGACGGCACGATGGAGGCCTATGCCGACATGACCGGGCTTCCGTCCGGCGTGATGGTCGACCGAAAGCAGGCGACCGCGATCCGCCGCCAGCGCGCGCAGCAGCAGGCGGGGCAGGCGGCGCTGCAGCAGGGAATGGCGCTGGTCGAGGGCGCCAAGGTGGCCAGCGAGATCGACGTCGGCGGCGGCCAGAATGCCGTCAGCGCCATGCTGGGGGCCAGGTGATGGCGAAGTTCGTGCTGCCGCGACAGTCGCTGCCCGATCGTGCGCCGCATCCCGAACAGGCGATCGCCAACTCGACGCGGGCCGAGGAAGCGCTCAACCGCTTCATGGCAGCGCGGCAGCAGGCACTGTTCGAGGCGCCGGACGCCTTCTATCGCAGCGCCGGCGTCGAGGCGATCCACGCCGCGCCGGCGGCGATGCAGGATCTCGACCGCCTGCGCAGCGAGTTGCTCGACGGTCTTGCCAACGACGGCCAGCGCCGCCGTCTCGCGGACGCGCTCGACGGCCAGATGCAGATCACCCGCGAGAGCGTGGCGCGCCATCTCGCGGAGCAAAGCCTCGCCTGGCAGCGCCAGACCGCGCTCGACCGCATCGCGCTGCTCGCGAAGGAGGCGGCGCTGCACCACAACGACGACGGCCTCGTTGCGACCCTGGGCGATGCCGCCGCGACCGCCGCCCGTGCCCATGCCCGGAGCGGCGACGCGCGCCGCGATCCCGACGCCGAAGACGCGGCCGCCGCCCGAGCCCGCAGCGACGTGCTCACCGCGGCGCTCAACGCGCGCTCTCCGCAATGACACGAAGCGCCGCGCGTCACTTCGATTGGTTGAGCGGAGCTTCCTGTGGCGTCTTGCCCAGGAGGGCGGATACCTGATTTGCGTCCAGAAAACCGGTCGGGTGCAGGCCGTGGGTTATCTGCCACGTCGCAATCGCCTTGCGGGATTCCGGACCAAAACTGCCATCGGGTTCGAGAAAAAAGAATTTCGCTCCGAGCGCTTCCAGTCTCTCTTGAATCGCTACACGGTCGACGCCGGCAATATTCAGCGCGACATCTTCTACTGCCTGGGCATGCGCGTCATCGGTCGCTTGGCTGGGCGGGGCCTTCAGTATGGCGGGAGACGCCGACGCCTCTGCCGCGGGCTTTGCCGGGGCCGTAACCATCGGAGGCGCGTCGGCGACATGAGGCGTGCTTGAAAGGGCAAGATAGGCCGCGACGACAATCGCCGACGCTGCCGCACCCCAGGGCAGACCTGTTTTCCATCGCTTCGACCAGGACGCTTCGGCGGGACCGCCATTGGACACGAAGCTGTCGGACGAACCAACGGTCGTCTTTTCTTCGGGCGCGGCGGTCGCAGGTCCTGCCGCGTCGCCTGGAACCATCACCTGCTCGGCCGGTCGACGTTCGATTTCCTTTCGCCGTTCCTCCCCGGCCCGGGCCGACGCCTCGGCCACGCGCCTTGCCGCTTCGTCTTCTGCCGTGCGCCTCGCAGCTGCCTCCTGCTCGGCCGCTTGCTTCCGCCGTTCCTCCCCGGCTCGGGCAGTTGCCTCGGCCACGCGCCTTGCCGTTTCCCCTTCTGCCGTGCGCCTCTCGGCTGCCTCGAGCTTGCGCAGGATTCCGTGCTTCAGGAGTTCAGGCAGCTTTCGCCCGCCGCTCGCCATCCAGGAAACAAGGTCGGCGGCCTGAATGTGCCGCAGCCCCATGGGCGGTTTCACCTCGTCGATCTTCACCGGAATCAACGCATTGCGACTCGCTGCGTCGTCGGCTTCCTCCTGCACCCAGGTCGACTTTATGGCGCTGTTCGACCAGCACACGATCACGGCCGGCGTTGCGGCCAGGGGGGCGCCGATGAAGCTGTGCCAGGTTTCCCCCGGGGGGATCGTGCGGTCCCAGAAGACCTTCCATCCCTCTTCGGCAAGGGAATCGACGAGAGCCTGTACGCGCTCCCGATCTTCGTGGGCGTAACTGACGAATATGTCGTAGTCCTGCACCGACCGCTCCCTCGTCCGATCTTCCTTCACGGGCAAGACGGTTGCAACCATCGCTGGTTGCCGTGGAGGCTGAAGGAGGACTGCTTTCCGGGCGCGCGTCACTTCTCCGGGGACGCGCGCCCCATGTTCGTGAAGATCGCGCTCATCACGTCGCCGGCGCGCATCGGGGGCGGGGCGGCGATGCCGCAGCGGCCGCCAGGATGCTGCACCGCGTCGGAGCCATGCTCGATCCCGCGCATGCCGAACCGCTTCAAGCGCAACTCGAGGGCACGCAACGCCTGGACGACGTGGTATCGGACGCACCGCCAAACATCACGCAGGTTCATTACCCCAAAGCCACGAGGAAGGCCTCCAAATCGCTAACGGTGCCTTCGTTTCGTCACGATAATGGCTAGAGTTCGCACAGCCTGTCGGCCGTAATGAGGGAATGTCCATGATGAAAAGACTAGCTGCAGCCACGCTGGCCACCCTGTTTCTTGCCGGACCGGCGCTCGCCGCGCCGGCTCTCTACACCTGGACGGGGTACGGCGAGAACGTCCCCGGAAGCGGCAAGTGCCCGACCTACAAGATGACCATCGACGTCACGGTTGACGGCACGGATGTGCAGGGCCGCTTCCTGCAGGAAGGCCGCACCGAGCGGAACTTCAAGGCGACGCTGGGCGCCGACATGAAGTTCAAGACGACGGCCGTCGTCGGCGGCGGCAACAAGATGGACGTCGTCGGCTCCGTCAAGGAGGGCGCCTCGACGATCATGCTCGACGGCTACTGCCTTTTCGAGGGCAAGCTCACGAAGAAGTAGCCGGCCCATCGTCGCCTGACCGGCGGCGGGTCGGTCCTTCTAGCTGATCCAGAATGTGTCGGGCAGGTAAAGCCCGATGTACCCGCCCGGATCCCAGGCGTGGTAGCCCTCCTTGGGGACGTTGTGGACTTTCGGCCCAACGACGACGGGCTGGCGAATCCCGTTCACCGTGCCGATCGAGAACACCTCGTCGGCGTTGGCGGCGAGGATCTGATCCCAGGCGTGGCGGCGCACCGCGGCATCGGTCGAGGTCTCCCACTCCCGCAGGTAGTCCATCAGCTTGCAGGCCGACGGCATGTCGCAGGCCTCGCCCTGCTTGCCCTTGGATTCCACATACATGCCCCAGCGCGACCACTGCAGGCCACCCTGCATGGTCGGCGCGAACTCCCGGGGGTCGGTGTCGACCGCCGGCACGGCCGTCACGAACCCGGCGTAGGCAGTCATGATCGCTTCGCCCGAAAAGGCCCTCATCCGGAAATTCTCGAGGGTTTGCGGCTTGGTCAGCATCTTGATGCCGACCTTCTTCCAGTACTCGCCGATCAGCATCAGGGCATCGGAGTCCTCGGTCTCCTCGCTCGAAAGCTCGACCACGATGGTTGCCGGCCGCCCGCCGGGCAGCAGGCGGTTGCCGTCGGAGCCGCGTTTGTCCAGGCCAGCCTCGTCGAGAAGCTTGTTCGCGAGCTTTGGATCGTATGTCGCCCACTTGGTCGCGTACTCGGGCTTGAACAGCTCCGAGCGCTCCATGACCGTGTTGTTGGAGGGTTTGGCCAGGCCGAGGTAGACCGACTGGTTGAGGTCCTCACGGTCGATCGCCAGCGACAGCGCCCGGCGGAACCGGACGTCGCGCATCACCTTGCGCCATTCCTCGTCGCTCGCGTTCAGGTTGGGGTAGAGCGCGACCTGCGAGCCGGACCCGGCTTCCCAGAGGTAGACTTTGACTCCCGATTGCTTGGCGCTCTTCTGCAGGAAGGTGTAATCGCGCATCTTGAGGTAGCGCGACTGAAGATCGGCCTCCCCCAGCCCCGCCTTGGCGGGGATCAGGTTGGCCGCCGCCACGGTCATGATCACGTCGTCGATATAGGGCAGCTGCTGCCCCTTCTGGTCGATGCGGTGAAAGTAGGGATTGCGCACGAAGACGAAGCGCTGCGCCGGCGGGACCGTGGTGAGGACCCACGGGTTGAGCGTCGGCATGTCGACATTGCTGTTGCCGTACATCGCGTCCTGGCGCTTGAAGACGTTGGCCCAGCGGCTGCCTTTGTAACGCTTCAGAATGTCGTCTTCGGACGTGTACTTGCCGTGAAGTGTCTTGAGGTAGTGGGCCGGCCGGAACAGGAAGAGCGGCGCGGCGCGCGCCTGGCTTTCGATGAAATGGGGGTTGGGCTTGGCCCAGCTGTAGCGGACCGTCCGCTCATCGACGATCTCGAACCTGGGTGGCTGGCCGTCGACAATGAGTTCGACGGACGGACCGGAAGGCGACAGCTCGCTGTCGTTGGCGACATCCTCCCAGAAGAAGCGGAAGTCTTCGGAGGTGAAGGGGTGGCCATCCGACCATTTGTGGCCGGCGCGCAGTTTCAGGGTGAACTCGCGACCCTCCTTGACCTCGTAGCTCTCGAGGATGTCGGGGTGCAGCTGGAACTTGTCGTCGTACACGATCAGGCGGGTATAGGTGTAGACCGTCATCAGGCGGGTATCGCGTGAGCCGGAGATCAGCGTGTTGAGCTGGCCGCCATGCTTGCCCGGGCCGTCGCCGCCGGCGAAGCGCTCGATGATACGGGGCTGCTCGGGAATGCGCTTGCCGACCGGCGGCAATGCGCCCGACTTCACCCGATCCACCAGACTTGGCGTCTCCTTCATTGTCGGCAGCGGATCTGCGGCAAAGGCCGGTGCCCGCACCAGGCCCATCAGCAGCGCCTGCGTCAGCACACGTCTTTTCATTGTTAGCCTCACTGTTTGGCCGTCGCCCAACAGCCGTTGCTGCCGGCTTCGCCGGGCAATCGTCCCTGCAAGGGTTCGACCGACGTGCGAATCCTAGCACTCCGCTACGCAGCCAGTGAAGACCGCGAAGACCGCTCGGGCAGCGCGTCTTCGACGCACCCTCTCCTATGCTGGGGAACGTCGCGTCGGGCCGTCGCCATCGTACGCTGGGTGACGATCATGCGGGCCGTTTCATCGCACACCCTCATCCCGAGGAGCCGAGCGTAGCGAGGCGTCTCGAAGGATGGGCACGCGCACCACGTCTGTTGCCATCCTTCGAGACGCGACCCTTCGGGCCGCTCCTCAGGATGAGGTTGGGAATGTATCAACGCCGGCGACACCGCCGGTGCGGCGGCGGAGTTCGGCAAATGGGTTCATGCCGGCGCCGAGGCGCTGCCCGGCCTGGTGGCGCGCCGCGCGCGCGAGCGGGCACTGTTCGAGGGAGGAAACCATGGCTGATGTCGTGACGCTCGCGCTCCGGGCCGGGCCGTGGCTCATCGCCGTGCTGGCGATCGGCTTCGGCCTGGTCGAGCGCGCGGACTATTTCGCCGAGAAGGCAGCGCGCGCCGGCGATCTCGCGGCGGCACAGGCGGCGGTCGAGGCGGCACGCACCGCCGACGCCGCCCGCACAAAGCTGATCGAGGACGCGCACGCCACCGAGATCGCCCGACTGAAGGAGGAAGCCAATGAACGCGAACTCTCGATTGCCGGCCAGCCCGCGACGGTGGGCTGCGCTGCCAGCCCTGCTATGCGCGCTCTGTTCGACGGGCTGCGCGCCCGCGCCGCTACGGCCGGTGCTGGTCGAGCGGACGGCGCCGCCGGAGCTGGTGCGGCCGTGCGCCGATGAGCCGGCACTCCCTGACGCCTTCCGCGACGACCGCGACCAGGCGAGCTGGATCGACCGCGCGATCGAGGCCGGCGCGGAGTGCCGCGCGGCGCATCGGGCGCTGGCGACGTGGGCCGCGGAGCCGCCGGCGTAGCGCACCGCTGCCGGTCCGAAGGCGAGCCGGACTGGCAAAAGCTGCTGCATCGCTCGTGACATCGTCTGCCATTACATTGCCTAGTTGCCCGGGGCCTTCTACGATCCGATGCAGCAACCAGGGAAATTGTATTGGCCCGTGACCAGCGACGACTTGCGGCGATCCTGGCCGCCGACGTGGTTGGCTACTCCCGTCTCATGGGCAGGGACGAGAGCGGTACGGTCAGCCGTGTCCGGACCATCCGCAAGGAGCACCTCACGCCGATCCTGGAACGGCGCGGCGGCCGCATCGTCAAGTTGACCGGCGACGGTGCGCTGCTCGAGTTCGCCAGTGCCGTCGAGGCGTTGACCGCGGCGATCGAGTTCCAGCAGAAGATCCTCGACGAGAGCATCGGCGAAGCCGAGGACAGGATCATCCAGTTCCGCATGGGGCTGCATCTCGGCGACCTGATCGTCGAGGAGGACGATCTGTTCGGCGATGGCGTGAATGTCGCCGCGCGGCTCGAGACGGAGGCGCCGCCGGGCGGCATCCTGATATCGCGCACCGTCCATGAAGCCGTGGCCGGACGCATCAAGGCGAGCTTCGAGGATCTCGGCAACCTGGTGCTCAAGAACATCGAACGGCCGGTCCAGACATTCGCCGTTCATTGGCAGGCGATGGACTGGAGGCATGCCCATGAGGCGGTGGCGACCGCGGCTCCTGTCGGCGCCCGTGCGGCTGCCCGTGTGGCTGCCCTGGCGCTGCCCGACAAGCCTTCGATCGCCGTCCTGCCGTTCGACAACATGTCGGCCGATCCAGAACAGGAGCACTTCGCCGACGGTGTCGTCGAATCGATCACGGCCGCGCTGTCGCGCATCCGCGCCTTCTTCGTCATCGCCCGCAATTCGGCCTTCGCCTACAAGGGTCATCCGACCAACGTGCGCGACATCGGCCGCGAGCTCGGCGTGGCATACGTGCTCGAGGGCAGCGTCCAGCGGGTCGGCACGCGCGTGCGGATCACCGCCCAGCTGATCGAGACCGCGGGCGGCGCGCATCTGTGGGCCGACAGGTACGATGGCTCGCTCGACGACATCTTCGACCTGCAGGACCGCATCACCGAGGCCGTCGCCGGCGCGCTTCAGCCCTCCATCCGGCTGGCCGAGATCGAACGCGCGCGGCGCAAGCGGCCGCAGGATCTCGGCGCCTACGACTATGCGATGCGCGCCATGCAATATGCCTGGCTGCTCGAGAAGGACGCCGCTGCGCGCGCGCTCGAGCTGCTCGGAAAGGCGCTCGAGATCGATCCGGACTATCCGCTGGCGCTGGCGCTGACGGCATGGTGCTGGGCGCAACGCTCGGTCTACAACTGGGCGGACGATGCGGCGACCGCCAAGGCCGAGGCCCTGAAGCTCGCCGACCGCGCGGCCGACCAGTCCGCCGACGACCCGCTGATCCTGGCCGTGCTCGGCACCGTGCACACATTCGCGCGCAACTACGGGGTGGCCCGGGTCATGCTCGAGCGCGCCATCGCCCTCGATCCCAACGCAGCCTGGGCGCTGAGCCGGCTGGGCTGGCTCGACGTCTATGCCGATCGCGCCGACGACGCGAAGGTCCACTTCGAGAAGGCGCTGAGGCTGAGCCCGCTCGATCCGATCAATTTCAACAATCTGGTCGGGCTGGCCAGTGCGCGACAGGTCGCCGGTGACGATCCCGCCGCGGCGGATCTGTTCATCCGCGCGCTGCAGGAGCGGCCCAACGCGGTGTGGATCCACCGCCATCTCGCGGCCAGTCTGTGGGGCGCTGGCCGCGTCGAGGAGGCGAGGGCATCGCTCGCGACGCTGCTCGATTCCCAGCCGGGCTTCACCATCCGCAGGTTCCGGGAGGTGATGGTCTTCACGCCGCGTGCTCTGGACCGGATGATAGAGCAGATGCGCGCTCTTGGTGTCCCCGACGAGTGACGGCCGACAGTCCTAGGGCATCTGATAGCCCGGCGTCGATTTCGAGATCCTGAGTTCCTCCGCGTCCATGTCCTCGGCGATGCCTTCGAACAGCGGCGTCGTCAGGTAGCGCTCGCCGGTGTCGGGCAGCATGCAGAGCACGACCGAGCCCGCAGCGGCCGCCTCGGCGGCCTGGACGGCGACGGCGAAGGTGGCGCCGCCGGAGATGCCGGTGAAAATCCCCTCCTTCTGCGCCAGCGCCCGGGCCCATTTCACGCCTTCGGGGCCGGCGATGGGAACGCGCTGATCGAAGTACTTCCTGTCGATCGCCTCCTGCAGCACCAGCGGGATGAAGTCGGGCGTCCAGCCCTGGATCGGATGCGGCTCGAAGGCCGGGTGGCCGACCGCCGGCGCGCCGTCGGCGCCGCGCTCCTGGGGCTTGCCGCTGCCGACAAGCTGCGCGTTGGCCGGCTCGCAGAGGATGATCTTCGTTTCCGGCCGTTCCTTGCGCAGCACACGCGCGACGCCGGCCAGGGTGCCGCCGGTGCCGTAGCCGCTGACGAAGACGTCCAGCCGCTGGCCCTTGAAGTCGGCAATGATCTCGCGTCCCGTGGTGGCCTCGTGGATCTCGGCGTTGGCCGGAGTCTCGAACTGGTGCGCCAGGAACCAGCCGTTGGCCTTCGCCAGCTCGACCGCCTTCTGGTACATGCCCATGCCCTTCTGGGCGCGCGGCGTCAGCACAACCTTGGCGCCGAAGATGCGCATCAGCTTGCGCCGCTCGATCGAGAAGCTGTCGGCCATGGTGACCACCAGCGGATAGCCCTTCTGGGCGCACACCATGGCAAGGCCGATACCGGTATTGCCGCTGGTCGCCTCGACCACGGTCTGGCCGGGCTTCAGTGTGCCGTTGCGCTCGGCGGCCTCGATGATGTTGACCGCCAGCCGATCCTTCACCGACCCTCCGGGATTGAAGGCCTCGGCCTTGACGTAGATCCGCACGCCTTTCGGTCCGAGATGGTTGATGCGGATGCAGGGCGTGTCGCCGATCGTGTCCAGTACGCTGTCGTAAAGACGGCCGCGCCCGCCGGTCGTCCTGAGTTTTCCGTTCGCCGCCATCGCCGCCTCCCTGGTTCGCGACCGCAAGCCTATCATCCCACGGGCGGCCGGCCAGTGCTCAAACCACGGATGTTTGCGGGCTTCAGGAAAGGAGTGTCGCCGCAGCCCTGTCCCTTGTCGCGCGTTATACCCGATCACGGAGGAATGGATGGCGCGCATCAAGGTCCGCAAGGGAATGCCCAGCGTCAGCCTGACCAGAGCGGAATTCTCCGGCCGGGTGCGCGCCAACTTCTACGATCCGGCGTTCGACGGTCTCAGGTCCGATGTCGACAGGATCGTCGAGGTGGCGTGGGACGGCTACAGCCACGCCCGCAAATCTCCGGTCACGCGGCCGGCCGGCCCGCGATACGCCGATCCGACCTACGATCTTTCGGTCGGGTGGGTGAAGGCGCGGAAGGCGGTCGACGCCGCGATGCGCCGCCAGAAATCGGCAAAGTCGCGCTCCCGCATCCTGCTGATCAACGGCTCGTCGCGCAGCGACCAGACCTGTCCGGGCGAAATGTCCAAGAGCTTCCGGCTGGTCGAGATCGCCCGGCGCGCGATCGAGCGCCAGCGCGGCTTCGAGGTCGAGGTGCTCGATCTCAGCCGGCTGACCTCCGAGTACGGCCGGCATATCCATCCCTGCAAGTCCTGCGTGTCGACGGCGATGCCGCTCTGTCACTGGCCGTGCTCCTGCTATCCCAATCATTCGCTCGCCCAGGTGAACGACTGGATGGCGGAGATTTATCCGATGTGGGCGGCGGCGCACGGCGTGATGATCGTCACGCCGGTGAACTGGTACCAGGCGCCGAGCGGGCTGAAGTCGATGATCGACCGGCTGGTCTGCGCCGACGGCGGCAATCCCGATCCGTCCTCGACCGGCGGCAAGGATCCCAAGAAAGCGAAGGCGATCGAGCTGGCCGGATGGGACTATCCGCGGCACCTCGCGGGCCGTGTCTTCTCGCTCGTGGTGCACGGCGACACGGCGGGAACCGAGGTGCTCCGCCGCATGCTGTCGGACTGGCTGTCCGACATGGGGCTGGTCGGCGCCGGTCACGTCGCGGAGATCGACCGCACCATCGGCTACTACGAGCCCTACGCGACCAGCCACGAGGCGATGGACAAGGACAAGGCCCTGCAACAGGAAGTGCGCAACGCCGCCATCACGCTCGCTGCAGCGGTGAAGCGCATGCGCCAGGGCAAGCTGGTGGCCGACCCGGCGCGGGTCCGCGATCCCCGTCCGAAATAGTGTCGCAGATGTAGCGATTTCGCTGCCGATTCTCAACTCGCCGGTGCGGCGTCTCTATTCTGAAACAGGGGTCGGCGAAGCTCGTGCAAGCTCCGTCACAATCCGTACCGATCGTTGCGACTGCTGTTCCGAAAGAGGGCTGAAGGGAGATGATCGCGGCCAGGCGACTGCGCGGGACCTGGACGGTGGTGGGCGTCGTCGCCTACGCGCTGTTCATGGACTATTTCGTCTACGGGCTGGTCGTGCCGCTCACGCCCTTCACGCCCGTCGGCGCGATGACCGAAGACCGCCTGGCGCTGCTCTACGGCAGTTATGCCGCGGGCGTCCTCTGCGCCACGCCGCTGTTCGGCTTTCTCGGCGACCGGCTGGGCTGCCGCCGCCCGATGATCATCGGCGTCTGCCTGTCGGCCACCGCCACGGCGCTGTTCTGGCTGGCACCCAGCTATTCGCTGCTCATTCTCGCCCGTGTCTGCCAGGGCGCCGCCTCGGCGGGCACCTGGACGTCGGGCCTCGCGCTCGTCGCCCAGACCTACCCGACGCGGCGGGTCGAGATGATGGGCTATGCGCTGGTCGGCAGCACGACCGGCTCGATCCTCGGCCCCTCGCTGGGCGGCGGCCTGTTCGAGCTGGGCGGATTTTCGCTGCCTTTCCTGGTGACGGGCTGTCTCGTCGCCCTCGACGCGGCGATGCGGATCTTCCTGCTGCCGAAGGACCAGCCCGGCGGCGCCGCCAGCGCGCCGCTGCTCCGGCTCTTGTCCAACCGCACCATTCTGATCCCGGCGATCGCGGTCATGCTGGCGGCGTTCGGCTGGGGCATCATCGAGCCGCTGCTGCCCGACCGGCTGTCGCAATTCGGCGTCTCGCCCACGGTCGTCGGCCTGTACTTCACGGTCTCGACCATCGCCTACGGCCTGTGTGCGCCGCTGGTGAGCTGGGTATCGAAACGCGGAGCCATCAAGCGGGTGATCGCGGGCGGTGTCGTGGCGATGGCAGGCTCGCTGATGGTGCTCGCTGTCGCTCCCGGGCCCGCCCTGGTCGGCGTGGCGCTCTGCCTGCTCAGCATCTCCTTCGCCTTCGCGCTCAACCCGACATCGGCCGAGCTGGGCAACGCCGTTGATCGGCTTGGGCTCGCCTGTTATGCGGCGGTCTACGCGGTCTACAACATCGCCTATTCGCTCGGGATGATGGCCACCAACTCGCTTGCGTCCGCTGCCGCGGCGCACATCGGCTTTCGCGGCACCCTGGCCTGCGCGGCCGCGACCCTCCTGCTCTGCGCGCCGCTGCTCCTGCTGAAGGAGAAGCAAGCGCCATCGAATGCCGGTCAACCTGTCTAGGGGAAACGATCACATGAGCCAGCCCATCGACACCGCCGCCGACCTGCTGGCGGGCCTTGCCCGCGGCGAGAGCCTGCCGGCGAAGTGGTATACCGACGCCGCGATCGCCGAGCGCGAGACCCACCAGATCTTCCGCAGGACCTGGAGCTACATCGGGCCGGCCAACGAACTCGCCAAGGTCGGCGATTACATCACCGGCCACGTCGGCGAAGTCCCGGTCGTCGTCGTCCGCAACGAGGCAGGGCTTGCCGCCATGATCAACGTCTGCCGGCACCGCCGGCACGGGGTGATGAAGGGGCGCGGCAACGCCTCGATGATGAAGTGCGGCTATCACGCCTGGACCTACGATCTCACCGGCTGCCTGAAGGGCGCCCCGCGCACCGCGGCCGAGCCGGGCTTCCGCCTCGAGGACTATCCGCTGCTGCCGATCAAGGTCGATACGCTGGGACCCTGGGTGTTCGTCAACATCGATCGCGAGGCCGAGCCGATCGCCAAGCAGTACGGCCGGATCCTCGACATCCTCCGGCAGAGCGGCATCGACCTCGAGAGCCTGCAGCTCTACTCGCGGGTCGAATGGAAATCGTACTCCAACTGGAAGACGATGCTGGAGAACTTTCTCGAATGCTACCACTGCGCGGTGGCGCACCCGGGGTTCAGCGCCGCGATCGACGTGCTGCCCGAGAACTACAATCTCGGTATCCATGGCTGGTTCCTGAGCCAGGTCGGCCACGTCCGCCAGTCGGCGCTCGAGGGCAAGAGCCAGGTCAAGATCTACGACGCCAGCGGCGGCCTGGTCGAGGCGCAGTACCACGTGCTGTTTCCCAACATGACGATCAACATCAATCCGGGCTTTCCAAACCTGTCGATCGACGTCTGGCGGCCCAACGGTCCGGGCGGCTGCAAGGGCTTCTCCGAGCAGTACTTCGCTCCCGGCGTGACCAAGGAGTTCGCCGAGGAGTTGATCGAGTTCAACCGCCAGGTCGGCCTCGAAGATGACGACCTGACCAACTCCGTGCAGCTTGGCCTGCGCGCCGGCATTCCCGAGCGCGGCCGCTTCCTGACCGGCGCCGAGCACCTGGTCGGCCACTTCCAGAGACTGGTGGCGACCGCCGTGGTCGGCACGCCGAGCGACCTCCACGCCGTGGCAAACGTGCACGATCCGGAGATCCGCAAGATCTCCGTCGAGCCCACCGAGTCGGCGGCGCTGGAGAGCGAGCGCAACAGCTACGCCGAGCTCGAGGTGGTGAAGGTCGAGCCGGAGGGCGAGACGATCACTTCTCTCTATCTCAAGAGGGTCGACGGCAGGCCGCTCTATGCCTGGGAGCCCGGCCAGTTCCTGCCGATCCGCGTCAGCATTCCCGGCAAGGAGCCGGCGATGCGCACCTATACGCTCTCGACGTCGAGCAACCCCGACCATTACCGGCTGAGCATCCGGCGCCATGACGGCGACGCCCTGGTCTCGCCGTACCTGCACAAGAACGCCAAGGTCGGGCTGCGCATCGAGGCGGTGGCGCCGCGCGGCAAGTTCGTGCTGACCCATTCGACGGACCGGCCGGCCGTGCTGATCTCGGGCGGCGTCGGCATCACGCCGATGATGGCGATGGCGCACCACATCGTCGCGGAAGGAAAGCGGACCGGAAGCTTCCGGCCCGTCCACTTCATCCACGGCACCCAGGGCGGCCGGGCCCACGCCTTCGGCAAGGAGATCGCCGCCCTCGCCAAGGAGCACCCCGGCTTCAAGGTGCATTACAGCTACAGCAAGCCCGGCACGGGCGACGAGCTCGGCAAGAGCCACCACGCCCAGGGCCAGATCACCGTCGACACCATCAAGAAGCTGCTGTCGTTCGGCGACTACGAATTCTACCTGTGCGGGCCCGCGGGCTTCATGCAGTCGCTCTATGACGGGCTGACCGGGATGGGCATCTCCGTCGACCGCATCTTCTACGAGTCGTTCGGTGCGGCGACGGTGCTGAAGCCCGAGCACCATGCCGATGCGGCGTCCGGCAAGACCGCGGTCACCGACCAGGTGGTGGCCGTGCGTTTCCAGAAGTCGGATTCCGGCGGGGAATGGACGCGCGAGCACGGCACGCTCCTGGAATTCGCCGAATTGCTCGGCATTGCGCCCAAGTTCGGCTGCCGCACCGGCATCTGCGGGACCTGCACGACACGCATCGTCGAAGGCGCCGTCGACTATATCGAGGACCCGGTCGCCCCGCGCGGCACCGGCGAGGTGCTGCTGTGCTGTTCGGTGCCGCGTCCGGGCGCCAAAGTCGTCCTCGACCTGTGAGTGGAGAAACGCCATGAGAGCCGAACAGGCGCGCGCCTTCACCACCGAGGATTTTCGCCGCCACGCGGCCGGCCTGCGGCCCGAGACGCGCCAGTTCATCGACGGCGAGCTCGTCGACCAGCCGTCGGCCGAGCGCTTCGATTCGACCAATCCCGCCAACGGCGAGATCGTGGCCAGCGTCCCGCTCGGCACGGTCGAGGACGTCGACCGCGCGGTCGCCTCGGCGCGGCGCGCCTTCAAGTCCGGCGTGTGGTCGCGCCTCGAGCCGCGCGCGCGCATGGAGGTGCTCTACCGCTTCGCCCGGCTGATCGAGGAGCGGGCGCTCGAATTCGCGCTGCTCGACACGCTCGACGTCGGCAAGCCGATCTCCGACACGCTGACGGGCGACGTGCCGGCGGCGGCGCTCACCTTCCAGTATTTCGCCGAGGCGATCGACAAGATCGAAGGCACGGTGACCAGCACCGCGTCCGACGCCTTCCACTACATCATCCGCCAGCCGCTGGGCGTGGTGGCCTGCATCACCTCGTGGAACTATCCGCTGCTGATGAATGCCTGGAAGGTCGCCCCGGCGCTGGCCGTCGGCAATTCCGTGGTGCTGAAGCCGCCGCAGCTCTCGCCGCTGTCGGCGACCTTGCTGGCGCAGCTTTTCATCGAGGCGGGCGGACCGCCCGGCGTGTTCAACGTCGTGCACGGCAGCGGCGGGACGGTGGGCAAGGCGCTCGGGCTCCACATGGATGTCGACAAGATCAGCTTCACCGGATCGACCGAGGTCGGCAAGCTGATGATGATCTATTCGGGCCAGTCGAACCTCAAGCGGGTCACGGTCGAGACCGGCGGCAAGTCGCCCCAGATCGTCACCGCCAGCGCCCCCGATCTCGACGTCGCGGTCGACTATGCGGTGGGCGGCATCTACGTCAACAAGGGCGAGATGTGCAGCGCCGGCTCCCGCATCCTGGTCGAGGCCTCGATCGAGAAGGAATTCGTCGAGCGGTTCAAGGCGCGCACCCGCGCGCGCATGATCATCGGCGATCCGCTCGATCCCGCCACCACGATGGGGCCGCAGGTCAGCCACAGCCACCAGGGCAAGGTGCTCGACTATGTGAAGCTCGGCACCCGGGAAGGGGCAAAGCTTGTCCTCGGCGGCGGCGCTCCGGGCGGCTTCGAGAAGGGTGCCTACGTCGAGCCGACCCTGTTCACCGGGGTCAACAACGACATGCGCATCGCCCGCGAGGAGATCTTCGGACCGGTGGGCGTCGTCATTCCGTTCAAGACCATCGACGAGGCGATCGCCATCTCCAACGACTCGATCTTCGGGCTGGCCGCGGGGATCTGGACCTCCGATCTGGTGACCGCGCACAAGATGGCGCGCGACATCGATGCCGGCGTGATCTGGGTGAACTGCTTCGACCATGGCGACATGACGCAGCCCTGGGGCGGCTTCAAGCAGTCCGGCACCGGCCGCGACAAGTGCCTCGAGACCTTGTTGACGGTAACCCAGACGAAATCTGTCTGGATGCACCTCGGCTGACTGGCGCGTCCGTTAGGTACGACATCGGACGCTGTTTCGTCGTCTTCCTTCCCGGACGACGCAAATAAATCGCATCGTGTGCAAATTCGATTTTAATTCAGTTTGGCGGGCGCTAACTTATTGCAGCAATGCGGGTCATTTGGGGAATGCGGGGAATTGCCGTTGCCATCGGGAAATACCGGGTCGCCGGGGCACGAAGCGGCAGCTGCCCGGCGGCGCTCCCCGGCATGACGTCACGACCCGCGCGAACGCTGGCTATCGCTCTTGCCCTTGTCGTCCTGCTGCTGCTGTCCCCGGCATTCGGGCTCGTGCCGGCCACAGCGCAGAATCTGGTGCTGGTTCCGATCGAGGCCACGATCAACCAGAATGCCATCATGCGCCAGGAGATGGCGCCGCCGCCCAGGAAGCAGCGGTCGCTGCGCGGCCGGCTGGGCGAACCGGTTGCCGGCGTTCCGCCCGAGAAGCTGGCGGAAACCAGGTTCACGCTCACCGCGGTCGATTTCGTTGGACCTCCGGATCTCCCCCGTGATCCGGCGACCTTCGCGCCGGCCTGGCAGGGGCTGCTCGGCAAGGAGATCTCGCTGCACGATATCGCAACGGCGCTGGAGAGCATCGAGGACATCTACCGGAAGCTGGACTATGTCGTCGTTGCCATCGCGCCGCCGCAGGACATCGCCCAGGGGCGCGTTCACATCGTGGCCTACGCGATCCATGTCGCCGAAATCGAAGTGAAGGGCGACACCAGCCGGTTGCGTGGGCGACTCGATCCGATCTTCGCGCGCCTGAAGGCGATGCAGCCGCTGCGCCAGACGGCGGTCTATCGTCAGCTGCTGATCGCCGAAGACCTGATCGGTGGCGAGATCACGGTCGACTGGTTCCAGATCGGGAGCACGCCGGGCCCGGCCCGCCTCGAGATCACCATTCCGTCCAGTCGGGGAAACCTCCAGCTCGGCTTCGACAATTACAGCGGCATGAATGTCGGCCCGCTGCAGGCGACGGCCCGGGCGCACGTCAACGACGTCTTCGGCCTGTTCGAGTCCACGGATATCAACGTCCTGGCAAATCCGGCGAACCCGGCGCGGATCGCCTATCTCGGGATGGCGCAGACGGTGCCGCTCGGAACGAGCGGTTTCAGCCTGAGCTACGGCATCGCCAACTCGTGGTCCAATCCGGGTGGCGTGTCGGAGCAGGTGAGGCTTCACTCCGAGGTGCTGGCGGCCTATGCCGGCTTCAACTATGCGCTGCTGCGCGAAATGGAGCGCAACGTCATCGTCTTTGCGACGCTCAACGCAAACAATTCGAGCACCGACGCGCTGGGAGAGCCGCTGACGCGCGATCGCGCGCGCTGGGTGTCGGTCGGCGCCAAATACGACGATGTGATCGGCGGGGTACGGATTGTCCTCAGCCCGGCTTTCCTGCACGGCATCGACTCCTTCCAGGCCAATGTTCCATTCAACGATTTCCAGGTCGTGACGCTGAACGGCGGGGCGACGACCAATCTCACCGACAGTCTTTCGGTGCAGCTGCTGTTCTCGGGCCAGCATGCCTTCGACACGCTTCCGGCGCCGGTGCTGGGCTTCTACGGCGGCGAAGCAATCGGGCGCGCCTACGATCCGGGCGCGCTCGCCGGCAACGATCTCGTGGCCGCCGCCTTGCAGATCACCCAGCGGATCGACACCGGCCTGTCCTGGCTGCCGGAGCTCAGCCTGTTCGCCTTCGCCGACCATGGCGCGGTCTGGAATTCACCCGGGTCGCCCTACGAATTCGCGTCGCTCAGCTCGGCGGGTTTCGGCGTGCGCGTCGGCGTCGGCGAACGGCTGATCGCGACCGGGCTGGTGGCACAGCCCTTGAGCTACGAACCCCAGCTGGCGGCGTTGGGCGTGGATCAATCCACGCGCCTGCGCTTCACGCTGGGGCTCAGATTCTAGGTAATAACCAGAGGGAGAAGAAGATGTCTCGTCTACGTTGCGTACTCGACGGTCTGATCCTGGCGGCCGCGCTCGCGTTTGGGCAAGCAGCGCTCGCACAAACCGCGGCACCCGACCTGAAGTGGGCACCCTGTGCGGAGGTCCCGAACACCGAGTGTGGCAGCCTGCAGGTGCCCGTCGACTACGCCAAGCCGGACGGCGCCAAGATCACACTGGCCATCGCGCGCGCGCCGGCGACCGATCCGGCCAAGCGCAAGGGCGTGCTGATGCTGATCCCGGGCGGCCCCGGCGCAGGCATCCTGGAGACAATCGCCGGCGACATCCGCGAAGATCAACACGTTCCCGATTTTCAGAAATACTTCGACGTGGTCACGTTCGATCCGCGTGGCGTCGGCAAGAGCAGCCCGATCCGCTGCGATCCGGCCGCGGTTCCCAAGGCCCAGATACCGCTGGACCACAAGCCGAGCCAGGCCGAATGGGAGGCGGTCGCGCGCGACGTCGGCGCGTTCGTCAAGACCTGCGCCGACGCGACGGGCGAGCTGTTCTGGCACCTGAACGCCAAGGAAACCGCCCAGGACGTCGAGCGCATCCGCCTGGCATTGTCGCCTAACGACGGTCTCGTGGCCTACGGCGCCTCCTACGGTTCGAACTTCGGAGCCACCTATCTCGAAGCCTTTCCGGAACACGTGAAAGCGCTGAACATCGACGGCGTCGTCGATCATACGATCGACTACACCGCGTTCATTTCCAACAACGTGTTGAGCGTGCAGGATGCGTTCCAGCGTTTCCAGCAATGGTGCGACCGGGAAACCAAGTGCGCCCTGCACGGCAAGGATCTCGGCGCGGCCTACGATACTTCCATGGCGCGCGAACCCAGCATGCGCATGCTGGTGTCGCAATTTCTTGCGGCCGGAGACAATCCCCAGTTCGGCTGGCCCATAGTCGCCCAGATGATTGACGAAGTGAATCGCGGGGAGACCAAGACCTTCAAGCAGGTGACGCAGGTGGCGAACCTCAGCAAGAGCGAGGACCCGTGGTTGCGCGTCGGCAAGGATGGCCTTTTCCGGGGCGTCATGTGCTCCGACTTCGGACCACAGCGGGCCAGCGACTATGCCAAGCTGTCCACCCTGTCGGACAACCTCGCGAAGGTAGCGCCGCGTTTCCTCTGGAAGTTCTGGGACTCGATGCCGATTGCTCACGCTTCGGCGGGCGTCGGCGTCTGCGCCGGTTGGCCGCGCGAGGCGAGCCATCCGCCTCACCGGCTCAAGGTGGTGGGCTTCCACCCTGATGTGATGGTGTCGAATCCGACCCATGATCCCGCAACGCCGCTCTCGAATGCTGCCTCTGTCTGGCTGCAGATTCCGCTCGCGCGGCTGATGATTGCCGACGTCGACGGCCATCAGACCCTTCCCAACTCGCACTGCGCCTACGAAGCTGATTTGCGCTTTTTCCTCGACCCGGCTTCGATGCCTCTGATTACGCTGTGCGGCAAATGAGGGGGAGGGTCATGCTGCCACGGCGCAGGTTGATGGCATCGGCGGCGGGCGCGCTGGCGCTCGCCCCGTTCGCCCGGGGAGCGCTGGCACAGGGCGGGCCGGTTGCCAGCGACAAGACGGCCGATGCGCTGTTTCGGGCGCTCGACGAGCGGATCGAGGCGGCGATGAAGCGCTTCCACGTTCCGGGCGTCGCCGTCGGCGTCTACTGGCAGGGAAGGGAGCATCTGAAGGGCTTTGGCGTCACCAACGTCGATCACCCGCTGCCGGTCGACGCCGATACGCTGTTCCGCATCGGCTCGACCACCAAGACCTTCACCGGCACGGCGATGATGCGCCTGGTCGAGCAGGGCAAGGTCGATCTCGCCGTTCCGGTGCGCACCTACCTGCCCGACTTCACGCTCGCCGACGAGTCGGTGGCCAGGAGCGTGACCGTGCGCGGGTTGCTGAACCACAGCGCCGGCTGGCTGGGTGACGACTATGCCGACTACCGCCGCGGCGACGATGCGCTGCAACGCTTCGTGGCCGACATGAAGCGGCTTCCGCAGCTCACCCCGCTCGGGCAGGTGCTGGGCTACAACAATGCGGCGATCTGCGTGGCCGGCAGGGTGATCGAGGTCGTCACCGGCAAGCCCTACGAGACGACCGTGAAGGAACTGGTGCTCGATCCGCTGGGGCTGAAGCACTCCGGCTTTTTCACGGACGAGCTGATTGGCCAAAACATCTCGGCCTCGCACGAGGTCGAGAAAGATCGCGCCGTCGTGGCCGAGAATTGGGCGTTCCCACGAAGCCTCGACGCGACGGGCGGGCTGATCTCCAGCGCGCGCGAACAGCTCGCCTACGCGCGGTTCCATCTGGGCGATGGCAAGGCCGCCGACGGCAAGCAGGTGCTCCTACCTCAGTCGCTCAAGGCGATGCGGTCCAATCCCGGTCCCGGCGGCACTCTGACCATGGAGGTCGACGGCGTTTGCGTCACCCTCTGGCAACGGCGGACCGCCGAAGGCGTGCCGGTGTACCAGCACGGGGGAGCCTGGGGCGGACAGAAATCGGACTTCTTCTTCGTGCCCGACCGGCAGTTCGCGATGGTCGTGCTCACCAATGCGGCGAACGGAGGCGGGATCCTCTACGAACTGGGGCGCGGCGGCTGGGCGTTGGGCCAGTTCTGCGGGCTGAACAATCCTCCCGCCGTCCCCAAGCCGCAGCCGGCGGATCGGCTTGCGCAGTATGAGGGCCACTACAAGGCGCTGACCATTCCGCCCGGTCCGTTCGACAAAATCGAGGAGATGGTCGTCGAGCTCACGGCGGCGGATGGAGGACTGCGCGTCAGCGGTGACAGCGATTCGGAGTCTGTCGCCTTCTATCGCGACGAATATGTGCTCACGACCGATCACAACGGTCAGAGCGCCCGCAGCGACTTCGTGCGCGGGCCGGACGGTAAGGTCGCCTGGTTCCGTGACGGCGGCCGACTCTGGGCGCATCAGGGTTGAAAGCGGTGAGAGGTGGCACAATGGAGTCTTCCGGCAATGGTGGTGGGCTCACGCGCCGTCAGGCGATCAAGGGCTCGCTGGCAGGCCTTGCGGGCGGCGGCGCGACGGCAGTGCCGCTCGTGAGCGCCGTGGCCCAATCATCCGCGCCGGTGCCGAGTCCGTTCGGTGCGGAACAGCGGGCGGTGGCCGAGCGCATCCTGCGGCGCGAGGTCGACAGCGGCAACGTGCCGGGGATCGCCTGGTCGATCGGCACCACGAAGGAAATCCTGGCGGAGGGCGCGGTCGGGCAGAGGATCGTATCGCCCGCCACGCCGATGGACGCAGCGACGCGCTGCGCGCTCGCCTCGGTCAGCAAGCAGTTCACGGCAACCTGCGTGTTCCTGCTGCGCGACCAGGGCCTGCTCTCGCTCGACGCGCCGCTGGCCGACTACGTTCCTTCCTACAAGTACGCGAGCAAGATGACCCTGCGGCAGGTCCTGGGAATGAGCAGCGGGATTCCCTCCGACACCGACGCCTGCGAGGCGGCCGTTGCCGGCCGGATGGACGACGGGACATTGATCGAGAACCTCAACCGCATGGAGCTCGAGTTCCCGCCCGGCGCGCACTTCGCCTACAGCAACTGCGCGTTCGACATCGCCGGCGGGGTCATTGCCAAGGTCTCCGGGATGCCGTTCGCGCGTTTCGCCGAGGAGCGCATCTTCAAGCCGCTGGCGATGACGTCGACCTATCAACTGGGCACGCGCAGCGATTCCGATTTCGCCGAAGGCTATGCGCCCGACGGCAAGGGCTGGAAGGCGGCGCCGGTCAGCGCGGGCGACAGGATTTACGCCTCCGGCAATCTCGCCTCGAACACGGCGGACATGCAGCGCTGGAATCGCGCGGTCCTCAATGCGACCCTGTTGCCGCGGAAATCGCAGGACGAGATGTTCGCTGTCGTGCCGCTGTCGAGCAGCGCGAAGATGAACTACGCCAGCGGCTGGTACGTCGAGCCGGGCGGCCCGATCTGGCACGGCGGCGCGCTCGAGGGCTACGGCACCACGAACATGCTGGTGCCGGCCAGCGGCCACGCGATCGTCATGCTGGGCAACACCTCGCCCAGTCCGCGCTGGAAGCCGTGGGAGGTCGCGCGGGAGATCTACAACGAGGCCAAGCTCGGACCGGCCCTGCCGCAATTCATGCCGATCATCGGGACGACACTGCCGAAAAAGGGGTAGGGGATGAGTGATTCCAGGAGCCGGGTCTGGCTCAAAATCGGCCTGTACTACGTACTTGCGGTGTTGCTGATCCTGCCGCTGGAAATGCTGAACCACCACGCGCAGGGCAGCGGCCCTCGCGTGCTGACAATGGCCGTGATGTGGTGTCCCGCACTCGCCGCGGTGCTGATGGTCCTGCTGTTCGGCGAAGACATCGGCACGCTGGGCTGGCGATGGGGCTCGTGGCGCTATATCCGCTGGGCCCTGATCATCCCCGTGCTCTACGTCCTGGCGGCGTATCTTGCGATCTGGGTGCCGGGCCTCGGCGGTTTCTACAATCCCGACTTCGCGGCAACCGTGACCCGCGACTACGGATTCGCGGGAACGCCGCCGGCCTGGGGCCTGATCGGTTATCTGCTGGTGATCAACACGGCCGGCCTGCTCCTGTCGATCTCGCGCGCGCTGGGCGAGGAACTCGGCTGGCGCGGCTATCTGGTGCCGCAGCTGGCAAAGGTTACCGGCTTCCTCGGCGTCGGCCTGATCAGCGGCCTGCTTTGGTCCGCCTGGCATTATCCGTCAATGCTGCTGGGCGAGTATGTTTCGGGCAGCACGCCGGATTGGTATCGCTACAGCTGCTTTACCGTGATGACCACGGCTCTGGGTTTCATCGTCGCCTGGCTGCGGCTGCGCTCGGGCAGCGTGTGGCCGCCCACGATCGTGCACGGCGTGCACAATACGATCGTGCAATTCATTTTCACGCCGTTGACGACGAACACCGGGCCCACCGACTGGTACATCGATGAATTCGGCGCGGCTCTCGCGGTCACGACCGTGATCGGCGCGATCATCGTGTACCGCAAACGCAATGACCTTCCCGGCGTAGAGCCGGATTGAGGTCCAGGGACGCGGCAGCGGGCCGGTTTTTTTTATGCAACGAGGTTGGTCACCGAACGTTTCTCGTGACGGAGGCGAACCTTTTGCCAGAAACAATCCGCCGGCCCGTTCTCCTGCTTAGCGCCATCATGCTGCTTGCGACGCCTGTGAAGGCGATCCTTGCACAGCAACCCTCAACTCCGGCGGCGGTCGATCCTCCCAAGCCGCCGTCAACCGAAACGCCTGCCATGGTCGCCCATGGCGATGCCGGCCAGACACTGCTGGGCAAACCGGTGCGCAGCGCGAAAGGCGAGGATCTGGGAAGGGTCGTCGACGTCATCGTCGATCGCGACGGGCTCGTGCAGGCCGCCATCATCGACTTCGGCGGGTTCCTAGGTGTCGGCACCAGAAAGATCGCCGTCGACTGGCATGTGCTCCATTTTCCCGATGGCCAGCCGCTCGACAGGCTGATCGCCGATCTGCCGCGCGAAGAACTGCGCAAGGCGCCGGTCTACAAGGAGGGCGAGCCGGTGGTCATCATGGGTCGCACGGCACCGGCATCACCCCCGACGCCGGAACCGGCAGCAACGCCCCCGGCGCCGACTGCGCCCGCCGCACAACCGCCGTCCGATGCTCCGGCGACCCCGCCGAAGACGGAGCAGCCGTCGCCTCGGCCGTAGCTGCAACGTCATGCAGCGGAAGGCGAATGCGCCGGCCTGTTCAGCGGACGACAGGGCGTCGCGCCGGAGTTTTCGCGGCCTGGACTGGCTGGTCTTCTTCGTGGCCGACATCCAGACCGGCTTCGGGCCATTCATCGCCGTCTATCTGACCAGCGAGAAGTGGACCCAGTTCGACATCGGTCTCGTGCTCACTGCAAGCGGCCTTGTCGGGCTGGCCGGCCAGATACCCCTTGGCGCAGTCGTGGATGCCGCACGCTCCCTGCGCGCCGTCGCTGCCGCCATGCTGGTGGCGATCGGCCTGAGCGCGGTGGCCCTTGCGGCGTGGCCGATCTTTCCCGTGGTCCTCGCCGCGCGTGTCTTTCACGCGGCCGCGAGCTGCATGCTCGGTCTCGCCGTGGCTTCACTCAGCCTTCGCCTCGTCGGCGCCGACCGGATGAGCGGGCGCCTCGGTCGCAACGTCGCCTTTGCCGCCGCGGGGACAGGGCTCGCTGCCGCCGTCATGGGGGCGGCCGGATACTATCTGTCGAGCCGCGCGGTGTTCCTGCTGGCAGGATCGCTGGCGCTCCCCGCGCTCTATGCCCTGTTCCACATCCCGGACGGCCGTATCGGTCGGGCCTCCACCGACGCCCGCAACGTGACGGCGGCCGCCGGCACGCTTGTCGAAAGCTTCGTGGCTTTCGTGCGCGATCGCTCGTTCGTCGTTTTTCTCGTCTGCATTTTTCTCTTCTACCTCGCCAATGGTGCCATGCTGCCACTGGCGGCGAGCATGGTGACGCTCAAATCGAGCCAGGCCGCGACCCTGATGGTCGCTGCCGCCATCGTGGTGCCGCAACTCATCGTGACCTTCCTTTCGCCGTGGGTCGGCTTGTGGGCACAGCGTCTCGGACGCAAGCCGGCTCTCTTGCTGGGCTTCGGCGCCCTCGCGGTGCGTGGCATCCTGTTCGCCTCGACAGGCGACCCGGCGCTGCTGACGATCATTCAGGCGCTCGACGGCATTTCAGCCGCCGTCCTCGGTGTCCTCATACCGCTGACAGCGGTCGATATTTCGCGACAGCACGGTCATTTCAACCTGGCCCAGGGCATCATCGGCTGCACCATGGGCGTCGGCGCCGCGGCAAGCTCGACGCTTGCCGGTTATGTGAACGACGAGTTCGGCAGTCACACCGCCTTCACCATTCTGGCGGCCCTCGCGCTGGCCAGTGTGATCATCCTGGCGCTGGCCATGCCCGAGACCAGGCCGCGGTCCTATCCCGCAGCCGCGCGCGACGACCGTGCGTCCTCGACCATCGACCGGTAGAGACCGACATAGTCTTCCGCCATGCGCCGCGCGGTGAAGCGCTCTTCGAACCGGCGCCGGATGACGCCGCGCGAAAGCGAGCCGATCTTGAGGACCGCCGCCGCGGCACTCGTCTCGTCCTCGACCACGAAGCCGGTCACGCCATCGTCGACGACCTCCGGGACGGATCCGCGGTTGAAGGCGATCACCGGCGCGCCGCACGCCATGGCCTCGATCATTGACAGGCCGAACGGCTCGGGCCAGTCGATCGGCACGAGCAGGGCGAGGGCGCCGCTCAGGAAGTCGGCTTTCCGGTCATCGCCGATTTCACCGATGTATTCGACACCGGAGGTGGCCAGCAACGGCTTGATCCCTTCGTCGAAATAATCCTGATCTGCACGATCGACCTTCGCGGCGATCCTGAGGGGAAGGCCGCAACGGCGGGCAATGCCGATCGCGCGGTCGAGGCGCTTCTCGGGCGAGATGCGGCCGAGGAAGGCGAGATAGCGGGGCTGGACGAGCTGTGGTTGCAGGAGGTTCGCCGGCAGTCCGTGCGGCACGGTGGCGATCCAGTTGGCCTTCGGAACCGGCCGACGCTGGGCATTCGAGATCGAAACAATGGGAACGCCCGAAAATATTTCGAAGGTCGGACGATGTTCGGGAAGATCGAGGCGGCCGTGCATGGTGGTCAGAAACGGCGTGGGCTGCCGCGACATCAGGGAGAAGGGGTAGTAGTCGAGGTGAAAGTGGATGAAATCGAACTCATGTGCACGGCGGAAGACCTTCTCGATGGTTGTCATATGCAACGCATTGGGATCGCGCACGGTACCGTCGAGGCGCAGGGAGCGCGGCCACATCGCCTCCAGCTTCGCCGCGGTCACCGAATTGCCACTGGCAAACAGCGTGACGTCGTGGCCAAGACTGACCAGCTCCTCGGTGAGCCACGAAATGACCCGCTCGGTGCCGCCGTACAGCTGCGGCGGCACGGCTTCGGTAAGGGGGGCGACTTGTGCAATGCGCATGGAACGAAACTCCCGATCGGCTCGTTGGACGGGGTGCCGGACGCCCGGTTCTTGAGTGCGGCAATTCCCTGACAACGATCGCGCGACGTCGTTGGATGATGCGACAGAATTTCGCAAAAGGAGGGGACAGGTGACGCGCGACAATTCATCGACGGACGACATCTGCCGTTATCGGGGTCGCCCACTGCGGTTCCTCTGGCATCACGTCAGCCGCCATCCGGCGGCTCATGCCGTGATCCTGCTGGCGGTGCTGGGCGCGGTCGTCTGCTCGGTCAGCACCCAATATGGCATCAAGTTCCTCGTCGACGTTCTGTCGGAAGGCCCCGTCGGCGCAACCGGTCTGTGGCTTGCCTTCGCCGTTCTGGTGCTGTGCGTGGCCGCCGACAATTTCCTCTGGCGCGTCGCGAGCTGGGTCGCCAGCCAGACCTTCGTCACGGTGACGGGAGATGTCCGCTCGCAGCTCTTCCGCCATCTGACCGGCCATGCTCCCGTGTTCTTCGCCAACCGGCTGCCGGGCATGCTCACGAGCCGCATCACCGCCACCTCCAACGCGACGTTCCAGATCGAGAACATGCTAGCGTGGAACGTCCTGCCGCCGTGCGTCGCCACCCTGGCTGCGATCACTTTTCTTGCGACGGTCAGCCCGTCGATGGCGGCGGTCGTGGTCGTGGCGGCTTCCGTCGTGCTGATGGCGCTGTTCCACTTCGCCGCCGCGGGTCGGCCGCTGCATCTCGACTTTGCCAGGAAGGCCGCCTTCGTGGACGGCGAGATGGTCGACGTGATCGGCAACATGTCGCTCGTGCGGGCCTTCGGTGGAGCGGTGCGCGAACACGCCCGCTTCGATTCGACGGTGGCCAGCGAGTTGACGGCTCGCCAGCGCAGCCTTCGCCATCTCGAGATATTGCGGCTGGCGCACGCGGTCGTCGTCGTCGTCATGACGCTGGCGTTACTCGGCTGGGTAATCGAGCTGTGGCGCCAGCAGCGTGCGACCGCCGGCGACGTCGTGCTGGTCTGCACGCTCGGGCTATCGGTGATGAGTGCCACGCGCGATCTCGCCGTCGCGCTGGTCGACGCCATACAGCATATGGCGCGGCTGTCCGAAGCCCTGGCGACGCTGCTGTCACCGCATGAATTGCGGGATGTCCCGGACGCCGCCGCCCTCAAGCCAGGCGGCGCACGGGTGGCGTTCGACGCCGTTTCCTTCGCCTACCCGGAGGGGCGGAGGATATTCGACGCCTTCAGCGTGGACATCGCACCGGGCCAGCGCGTCGGCCTGGTCGGTCCGTCCGGCGGCGGCAAGTCGACTTTCGTTGCCCTGCTCCAGCGCTTCTATCGGGTCGACGAGGGACGCATCCTGGTCGACGGGCACGACATTGCGCGCGTGACCGAGAGCAGCCTGCGCAATGCCATTGCAGTCGTTCCGCAGGACACGACGCTGCTCAACCGGACATTGCTCGAGAACATCCGCTATGGCCGCCCCGACGCCGGCGACGACGAGGTCTGGCAGGCCGCCACTGCCGCGCATTGCCGGGATTTCATCGAGGGGCTTCCGCGCGGACTCGACACGATGATCGGGGACCGCGGCATGCGCCTGTCGGGCGGCCAGCGTCAGCGGATCGCCATTGCGCGGGCGTTCCTGAAAGACGCGCCCTTGCTCATTCTCGACGAAGCGACGTCTTCCCTCGACGGCGAGTCCGAAGAGGCGATCAGGGGGGCCCTGGAAGACCTCATGAAGGGACGCACGGTGATCGCCATCGCCCACCGCCTGTCGACGCTGCGCAACTTCGATCGCATCCTGCTGCTGCAGCAGGGCCGCCTGATCGAGGATGGTGCGCCCGAGGCGCTGATGCGCCGTCACGGAGCCTACTATCGGCTGGTCGATCGGGAATTGAACAGGCTGGTCAAACGAGCCGCATAACCGGGACCACCACCGGCCGCCGGGGCAGTTCAGCCCGGTGGCGGAATCGCCTGCAGGACATCCCGGAAAACGCCCGCCTGCAGCTGGAATGCCTGCGGACTGTAGTCCTGGTAGTATCCCGCGGTCACCACGACGATGAGATCGAGCTCCGGGACGATGCGAATCGACTGCCCGCCCCGTCCGAGTCCGGCCGGCCAGTGGATCTCGCGCCCATTGAACGGAGAGTGGCCGAGATACCAGAGATATCCGTAGGAGTAGTTACTCGAGGCCTCCGTCCGAGGTGATGTCGAAGCGTCGATCCATGCCTTCGAAACGACCTGGCGGCCGTTCCAGCGGCCACCTGCAAGGACAAGCTGGCCGATTTTCGCCATGTCGCGCGGTCGCAGGCGCAAGCCTCCTCCCGCATCGGCGTCGCCCTTGTACCGCATCCACTCGAAGCCGGTGATGCCCAAGGGCTCGAACAATTCCGTGCGCGCGAATTCGTCGAGGGGCCGCCCGACAGCCTTGCGGACGATGGCCGACACGAGTGTCAGCGCGCCGGTATTGTAGAAGAACGCCTGTCCCGGCGGGGCCGTCACCGGAAGACCGAGGACGTAACGACACGGATCGGGCGCCATGTGCATGCGCTCCTCGTCGCTGTTGCCCTCGTTGTCCGGGACCGCCTCGACCCACTTCAGGCCCATCGTCATGGTGAGCGCGTGCGCCAGCCGGAGGCGGTCCTTATCGGGGGTACGCAGGTCCGACAGTTCGGGGAAGAAGCTGAAGATCGGTTCGTCGACGCTGCGTATAAGCCCGCGATCGATCGCGATTCCGATGGCGAGCGAAGAGACGCTCTTCGAGACCGACTTTATGTTGTGCGGTGTATCGGCGTCGAAGGCGGCGTTCCCGATCCGCCGGCCATAGATCTCGTCGGAGCCCTTGAAATACCGCTCGAACACCAGCTTGCCGCCGCGTGCGACCAGAACGGCGTGCACGTTGGCGCCCGAAGCCTCGAGCCGATCGGCCATCCCGCACAGCGCGCCGCGGTCGATGAGCTTGTCCTCGGTGGCGGAAGCGACGGGCCAGCCATCGTCTCGCGCGACCGGAACACCGCAGACGCCGGACGGCTCGGCCTGGACCGGCAACGCAGTGAGCGGCGACAGGGCAGCTCCTCCAAGAAGCGAAACAATCCGGCGCCGTCTCATTCGATCCTCCCGTTCACACCTTTGCGGAACCTGCGGCGCGGCGTCGGTCAGGTCTAGCCGTTTTCCATCTGCGCCTGGCCGAGTCCTGAAATCGCCCCTCCCCTTCGGGAATCGTGCCCGCGTAACCCACGAAACACGCCGGTCGTGCGGCGACATGAAACTCGCGCACTGGGCGTGTAGGGTCGTGCCGCTTCAACCGGGGGGAGACCGTCATGCCACCGATCAAGATCACCAGCTTCTGGTACGCCATCTACAAGAAGCTGTGGGCCACCGCCTCGACGATCAACGCCCACAACAGCGTCATCACCTCTTTCGGGGGCTTCAGCCTCATGACGACCACCAACAATGCGACCTTCCCCAACGGCATCTTCGGGACGGTCGCGGGCATGGGCACTCCGCTCGCAGCGCCGGGCCAGCCGGCGCCCAACAGTCCGCTCTACGCCATCCTGAAAGCCACCATTCCGCCGCTGCAGCAGCAGCCGCCGGTGTCGCCGACGCCGGTGGCGCCGGACTTCACGGTGCTGGTGCCGCCCAACAACGCGCCATGGCCGGCGATGCCGTGGCCGAATAGCGGTCCCTACCCTTTCTGGAATACCTGGGGCCCTCCGGTGGTCATCGCGATGAAGACCTGGATCGAGGACAACAACCAGATCGACGATACGCCCAAGGGCACCTGGCTCGACTACGGCACCTACATCAGCCAGCCGCCACCGGCGTTCCCGTTCACGATGCAGGCGGGCAAGCCGGTCGACGGGATGATCCTGTTCGTCGCCAGCACCGTCGACGACAATGGCGCGCGGCCGCTGCCGGCGTCGACGGCATTCTGGAAGACGTCGCGGATCTACGTCACCGGCACGGACGGCAACGACCAGCACTATCCCGATTTCAAGCCGGGCGAGGAGCATTATATCGCCGCGGTGATCGGCAATGTGTCGACCAGCTACTCGGCCGGCGCGAAGCCGGGCAGCAACGAGCTGCCGGCGGTCAATGTCGTCTGCAACGCCCACGTCTTCAGCACTTTCATGAGTCCGGGCGCGTCCCTGCCGGCGCTTTCCAACCTCGATCCGGCGGACACCAATCCGGTGTACGAACAGTACCGCCTCGACCCGAAGACCCGCGATGTGGTCGGCTTCCGCTTCAACGTCGACAACGTCTACGCGGCCCTCAGGACGGTCATGCAGAACTTCAACATGGCACTGTACGGCGGCATGAAGGCCGACGACTTCCTGAAGGCGAGCGGGGCCCACGCCTGCGTCAAGGTGCTGATCCGGAGCGGCGAGACGAAGAACATCTACAACGGCATGGGCAGCGATACGCCGGTCGACAACATGCCGCCCGGCAACCCGACCCCGACATCGCCCCTCGTCAACCGCAAGATTGCCCAACGCAACCTTGCGGCTTTCGATTCGGCCGTGACCGGCATGAAGAAGCCGCACTGGAAACTCTTCATGATGTCCCAGGCGTTCGGGGGCATGAACGGATTGGCCGTGCATGCCGACGTGCCGGCGGATGCGGTGGGGCTCTACCTGGCGGTGCCGACCGTGGTGTACGATCGCTACGTCGCAAAGGGCGGCGGCCATCGCGGCTTCGAAAGGGTCGAGGATGTGCCCCGGCCATTCCCCGAGGCGGTGATCCTGCGGCAGACCGCGCCCGGCGCGCGGCTGGAGATCGCCGACCATGCGCGCGAGTTCTACTTCGGCATGGCGCTGGGCGTGGCAATCCTGCGGGAGACACGGGTGGGCGACATCGACGTCGTCCACACCGGGCATGAGGGCCACGTGGTCGGAGGGTTCACGCTCCGGCCGCAAACCGCACGGCGTCTCTAAGGGGGAACGGGCACGTCGGGCGTTGGACTGGTGCCGACGCCTGGCGACTGACGCCCCAGGTCAATCCATTGTCGCTTGCGGTCAATGATCGGAGAGCACGGGAAGCCTAAATTGACCTCTGCCAACCAAAATGAGGTCACCATCATGAATCTTCCCTCCCTCGACACGCTCGCGACGCGCTTCTGCCGGACTCTCGGAGACGACACGGGGCGACATCCGATGCAATGGCGGTCGATCCTGGTGGTCGGCGCACGGTGCCGCATCCGGGCGCCCAAGGAGCTTGAGCGCATCGTCAGCCACGGCGTGAAAGCCGGTTGGCTCGAAACGCGGGACGGGCGCAACGTCGCGCTGACCGACGCCGGCTGTCGGGTTTAGGCCTGAGGGCCAGTTTCAGGGGCCAGTGGCGCGGAAGCGGCTGGCGGCGATGAAGCCCACGACGAGGAAGCCCAGCAGCACGATCGCCTGCGCGACGATCAGCGGCGGCTCGCTGCCCTTGGGCGCATAGCGGTGCAGCACCTCGATGCGCTCGAAGGCCTGGGTGATGCCCATGAAGACGTTGAGGTAGAGGCCGGCGATGATCGACAGGGCATAAGTCCAGCGCCACAGGCCGTTGAGCGGCGTCGCGTAGAGCATGAACAGGCCGAGCGCCAGCACGCCCAGCAGGATCCAGCATACGGTCTGCGGCGGACCGAAGGTGTTGGGCGGAAACAGGAAGCCCGCGGCCGCGGTGACGATCGTGCTGAAAAAGAAGAGGGGATTCCAGACGCCGAGCGGGCGCATCTTGCGCATGTCTCGCACCACCATCATGCCCGCGAACATCGCGAACAGGCTGACGATCACATAGATCAGCTTGAAGGTCGCAATCGGGAGTCCGAGAACCATGACGTACCCTACACTATTTTCGGCTGGAATGCCGGCATGACCTGTTCGCCGAAGCGGCGCATCGAGGCGATGTTGCGGTCGTGGCTCATGGCGCCGAAGCCGGTCTGGCAGAGCAGGTGGCGCACGCCGGTGTCGGCGATCTCGGCCACCTGCTCGCGCACCCGTGCGGGCGAGCCGTAGATCGAGCCGGTCTCGAGCACGTAGGGGATAGCCACGTCGTCCTTCACCGAAGGATCGGTCCACGGGTTCATGGTCTCGGGGCCGGGCGTGAAGTCGGGCGGATTGTAGGCCTCGCGCACGTGCATCATGTGGGTGCGCGTCTCGAGCAGCAGGGTCGCCAGCTCGTCCTCGGCCTGGGCATCGGAGTCGGCCACGTAGACGTTGCGCCACAGCGCGCTCTGCGCCAGCAGCCGCGTGCGCGTCGGCTCGTCGTGGCCGCCTTCCATCAGTCCCGCCTCGTAGAGCGCCCAGCGTTCGCGGATTCGCGCCACCGGCAGGCGCGCGGTCAGGATCGGGATGCCGAGCCGGCCGCATTCGCTGAACGAGTCTGGCGAGATCACGCTGCGCCACAGCGGCGGCTTTGGCTGCACCGGCTTGGGCCGCAGCGCCGGCACCTTGATCTTGTGGAACTTGCCCGAATATTCGAAAGGCTCGCCGGCCCAGGCGCGTTCGACGATCTCGACCGCCTCTTCCATGCGTTCGCGGCTGTCGTGGCTGCGCAGCCCATGGCCTACGAACTCGTACTCGTTGTAGACGGTGCCCTTGCCGACGCCGACGTCGATACGGCCCTTGCTGAGGTTGTCGAGCAGCGCGAGCTGCGTGGCCAGGCGCACCGGATGGTGGAACGGCGTCTGCACCACCGCGAAGCCCAGGCGGATGCGACTCGTCCTCATCGCCAGCGCGGCGGCAAACATCAGCGAGTCGTTGTAGACGCTCTCACCGGTGAAATAATGCTCGGTCAGCCAGACATCGCTGAAGCCCAGCGCCTCGGCGCAGCAGACCTGCTCGATCTGCTGCTCGATGCGGACCGCATCTTCTTCCGGCGATGGCGACAGAGCGAGCGTCAGCCAGCCGAACTGCATCGAATACTCCCCAACTCACGCGTAACGGCCGACCTTAGCACCTCTTCCCCGGCCTCGTCTTCGGGGGACTAGGCCGCCTTGTCGTAGATCCAGTGCAATAGCAGCGTGTAGGTAACGGCCAGCACGACCGGCCCGAGGAACAGGCCGAGCAGGCCAAAGGCCAGCAGGCCGCCGATCACGCCAGTCAGGATCAGCAGTAGCGGCAGGTCCGCGCCACGCTTGATCAGCACCGGGCGCAATACATTGTCGAGGCCGAGCGCCAGCGCGGTGAAGACGACCATGACGATGCCGGGCCCGGTCGTGCCGACGACGAACAGCCAGATGGTGGCCGGTATCATGATCAGGCTGGGCCCGAGCTGGGCGATGCAGAGCAGCAGGATCACCGCACTCAGCACGCCGGCCTGCGGCACTCCGGCGAGCCACAGCCCGATGCCGGCGACAAGAGACTGGGCGACGGCGGTGACGACGACGCCCAGCGCCACGCTGCGGATCGCCAGGCCGGCAAGCCGCACCATCTCCTCGCCGCGCTCGCCGGCCAGGCGCTCGCCGAAGCGGATGCAGAGATCCATCGCGCGCTCGCCGGTAGCAAAGAGCACGACGGAGATGGCGATGGTCAGGAGCAGATGGATGAACAGTCCGCCGATCGAGCCGGCGGCGCCGACGAACCAGCGGCTGATCAGGCCGGTATAGGGCGTGAGCAGGTGGGCGAGGTCGCGCAGGCCGGTGTCGGCGATCTTCTGCCACTGCCGGCTCGCCACGTCGCCGACCATCGGCAGGTCGGCCAGCCACGCGGGTGCGGCGGGCAGGCGGAAATCCGGCAGCGCCACGACCAGTGCCACGATGCGGTCGGAATGGGCGATCACCGCAGCCAATGCAAACGACAGCGGCAGCAGCACGATCAGCAGCAGCCCGATCGTCATCACCAGCACCGCGGCCCAGCGTTTGCCGCCCAGGGCGGCCTGCGTGCGCAGCAGCAGCGGCCAGGTCGCGATCACCAGGGTGGTCGCCCACACGGTCGCGCCGAGGAACGGCTGCACCACGAGGAAGGAAGCGGCCATCAGGCCGACGATGAAGAGCGGCGCCAAAGTCCGGCGCGTCATGTCGTAAGGTTGTCCGGCGATGTGCGCTCTCCTCAGGCCGGCAACTCGTACCCCATGGCCGTTTCGGCCTCGATGGTCTTCTTGACTGCCGGGCGCGCCATCATGCGCTGGAACAGGCCGTCCATCAGCGGGAAGCCGGTCGCCGGGTTGGGACGGTTGACCATGCGCCAGTAGAGCCGGAACAGGTGGATGTCGACGATCGAGTAGCGGCCGAGCGCCCACTCGCCGCCCTTCGAACTCTGGGCGAACTTGCGCTCGGCGATCGTCCACGCATTCTTGACGTACTCGCCGCCGAGACGGGCCACCGGATGGATGTGCGCGGCGATGTACGACATCCACGAGATCGCCTGCGCCTCGGTCTCGGGATCGTTGGCCGGCAGCAGCTTCGCCTCGGGGTGCGTCTTGGCGAGATAGAAGAGGCAGGCCGCCACCTGGGTGAGCCGCCGGCCATCGATCTCCAACATCGGTACCGCGCCCTCGGGATTGATCGCGAGATAGGCGGGGCTCTTCGTTTCCTTCTTGAGGAACGACACGTGCTTGATCTCGAACGGCACGCCGATCTCAAGCAGCGCGATGTGTACCGCCATCGAGCTCGTGCCCGGCGCCATATAGAGTGTGAGCATCAGGGCCGCCGCAGCAACTCGGCCTCTGGGACGCCGGCCTCGTAGTCGGCCACCATCTTGTCGGCGTCGAACAGCACGCCGATCGGATTCTTGGCGAACGGCTCGGTGTGGAAATAGCCGGCGGCGCCTGCCTTGTCGAAGGCGTCGACCTGCAGCTCGACCTGGTTGCCGTCGGGATCCTTGTAGTACATCGACACGGTCGGGCCGTGATTGATGGTGCGCACTGGCACGATCCCCTCGGCCTTGAGCCGGCGATAGGTCGACAGGAGCTGGCCGAGGTCGGCGAAGGTGTAGGCGACGTGCGCCAGGCCCCAGGCCTTGTCGGATGCCTTTTCCAGGCCGTCGATCTGCACGAAGGCGACGCGATGGTGCTCGTCGTCGTAGCTGATGAACGAAATGTAGTCGTTCTCGAACACCTGCCGCGCGTTCAACACCTTGAGGTACCAGTCGCGCAGCGGCGTGCGGTTGGAGGTGCGCAGCACGAAGTGGGCGAACAGCGAGGGCGAGACCGGCTTGCTGTCCAGTACGCGACGCTTGTTGTCGGCGTGAGAGTCCATGAACTGCTCCCTAGTGGGCGTTCTTCGGCTCTCCCGGCAGGCGGGGCAGGAAAGCCGTCAACAGGCCCAAGCATAGCAGGAACGGGGTGACTTGGTAGACCGCGTCGATGCTGGTGAGGTCGGCGAACTTGCCGAGCGCCGCGGCGCCCAAGCCGCCCAGGCCAAAGGAGAAGCCGTAGAAGATGCCGGCCACCAGCCCGACCCGGCCAGGCAGCAGCTCCTGCGCATAGACCAGGATCGCCGAGAAGGCCGAGGCGATGATCATCGCCACGCCGACCGCCAGCACGCCGGTCCAGAACAGGTTGGCGTGCGGCAGCAGCAGCGCGAAGGGCAGCGCGCCCACGATCGAGAACCACATCACCGGGATGCGGCCGACCCTGTCGCCGACCCAGCCGCCCAGCAGGATGCCGGCCACGATGCCGATGAAGAAGGCGAAGAGGTAGAACTGCGCCATCTGCACCGAGAGATGGAACTTCTCGATCAGATAGAAGGTGTAATAGGAGCCGAGGCTCGCCTGGTAGACGTTCTTGGAGAACAGCAGGACCACCAGGATGACCACGGCGAAGATCACCTGGGCCTTCGACAGGCCGTGCGCGGGGGCGGTGCGTGCGGTCTTCTTCGAGGGCGCTGCAACGGCGCTGCCGCGGCGGGCGCGATACCAGCCGCCGACCTGGAACAGGATGATCATGGCGACCAGCGCCGCGGCCGAGAACCAGACGATGGATTGCTGGCCGCCCGGCACGACGATGAAGGCCGCCAGCAGCGGACCGCAGGCCTGGCCGAGGTTGCCGCCGACCTGGAACAGCGACTGGGCGAGGCCGAAGCGGCCGCCCGCCGCCATGCGCGCGACCCGCGAGGCCTCGGGATGGAACACCGAGGAGCCCATGCCGATCATCGCCGCCGAGAACAGGATCATCGGATAGCTGTGGGCGCGCGAGATCAGCATCAGCCCGGCCAGGGTGAAGCCCATGCCGACGACCAGCGAATAGGGCTGGGGCTTCTTGTCGGTGTACATGCCGACCAGCGGCTGCAGCATCGAGGCGGTGAACTGGAAGGCGAGCGTGATGAAGCCGATCTGGCTGAAGGAGAGCGTGTAGTTCTCCTTCAGGATCGGATAGAGCGCCGGCACCAGCGACTGCATCATGTCGTTCAGCAGGTGGCAGAAGCTGAGCGAAAGGATGATCGCGAAGGTGGTGCTGTTGGCCGAGGGAGGCGGTCTTGGTTTGTGGGGCGGTACCGGCCGCCAGGGTGCTGTCAGTCATGTGCCCATAATAAAGGCAAGGGCTGCCGCCGACCACCCGGCAGCGGCGCATGTCTCCACTGCGCAGGGTTGGAACACCCTACGAAATATGGCGTTATCGGCCACGCCATGGCTCGCACCAGCACCCTGACGGACGTCCCGGCGCGGCTCGATCGGCTGCCGTGGAGCCGCTTCCATCGCCTGGTCGTGGCAGCGCTCGGCATCACCTGGATCCTCGACGGGCTGGAGGTGACGCTCGCGGGCTCGGTCGCAGCGGCCTTGCAGACCAGCCCGAGGCTTCACCTCACGGCCGAACAGGTCGGCCTCACCGGCAGCGCCTATCTCGCGGGCGCGGTGCTGGGCGCGCTGTTCTTCGGCCATCTTACCGACCGGCTCGGCCGCAAGAAGCTCTTCAACGTGACCTTGGGCGTCTATCTCGTGGCCACGGCGCTCACGGCCTTCTCGTGGAACTTCGAGAGCTTCCTGTTCTTCCGCTTCATGACCGGCGCCGGCATCGGCGGAGAATACTCCGCGATCAACTCGGCGATCCAGGAGCTGATTCCCGCGCGTCTGCGCGGCCGCACGGATCTGGCCATCAACGGCAGCTTCTGGATCGGCGCGGCGGCGGGCGCCCTGGTCTCGGTGTGGCTGCTCGACCCCAACCTGTTCGGCGCGGACCTCGGCTGGCGCATCGCCTTCGGCAGCGGCGCGGTGCTTGGCCTCTTCATCCTCTATCTGCGCCGCTTCCTGCCCGAGAGCCCGCGCTGGCTGATGATCCATGGCCGTGACGGCGAGGCACACGAGGTGGTGTCCGAGATCGAGGCCCGGGTCATCGAGAGCGAGAAGTGCCAGTTGTCGCCCGTCGAGGCGACCCTCGAACTGGGCGATCCGCATCGTCTCACGCTCGCCTCCGTCGCGCAGACACTGCTGAAGCACTATCCCGGACGCACAGCTCTCGGTGTCACGTTGATGGCAAGCCAGGCCTTCATCTACAACGCGATCTTCTTCACCTACGCGCTGGTGCTCACCAAATTCTACGGCGTGGCGGCCGACAAGGTCGGGCTCTACATCCTGCCGTTCGCCCTGGGCAATTTTCTCGGGCCGCTGCTGCTCGGAAAACTGTTCGACACATTCGGCCGCAAGCAGATGATCGCCATCACCTACGCCTTGGCCGGCGTCCTGCTCGCGGTTACCGGCCAGCTCTTTCACATGGGCGTGCTGACCGCCGCGACGCAGACGGTGATGTGGACGGTGGTCTTCTTTTTCGCCTCGGCCGCGGCGAGTGCGGCCTATCTTACCGTCGGCGAATGTTTCCCGCTCGAGGTGCGCGCGCTCACCATCGCGCTATTCTACGCCTTCGGCACCCTGCTGGGCGGCGTCGGCGGCCCCTGGCTGTTCGGCGTGCTGATCGGCGGCGGCGACCGCGGGAGCGTGCTGATCGGCTACCTGATCGGCGCGGTGCTCATGATCGTGGCAGCCGTCGTCGAACTGCTGCTGGGTGTGAAAGCGGAAGGCAAGTCGCTCGAAGACGTGGCCCCGCCGCTATCCGCTCTTAGGTGAAAGATCCCTCGCTGCGCTCGGGATGACAATGGTGCCTGTCATCCCGAGCGCAGCGAGGGATCCTTACTCTTAGACCTTAACGGGCCGCGCTCTCTGATTGTACATCATCTTGCGGATGCGCTCCTGCTCCTCGGGCGGCAGCTTCTCGCGATCGACGGAGAGATCGGCGCCGACGGCCATGCCTTTCACGACGGCAGGACGGGCGCCCAGCTCGTCGAACCAGCGCTTGAAGTAGGGAAACTCCGCGAGGTCCTGGCCCTGGAACTTCCAGTTGATGGTCCACGGGTAGCAGATCATGTCGGCGATCGTGTACTGCTCGCCCGCAAGGTACTTGTGCTTGTAGAGCCGGTTGTTGAGCACGCCGTACAGGCGATTGACCTCGTCGGTGAAGCGCGTAATGGCGTACTTCTGGTCGCCTTCCTTGGCCTGGTCGACTCGGCGGAAGTGGCCGCACTCGCCGCTCTTGGGCCCCTGGTTGGCCATCTGCCAGATCAGCCACTCGTTCACTTCGTGCTTGGTACGCAGGTCCTGCGGGTAGAACTTGCCGCCCTTCTCGGCGAGATACATCATGATCGCGCCCGATTCGAACACGACCAGCGGCTTGCCGCCGCCCCCCTTTTCATTGTCGGCCGGCGTGGTGTCGACCATCACCGGCATGCGATGGTTGGGATTCATTTCGAGGAAGGCGTCGCTGAACTGGTCGCCGCGGCCGATGTTCACCGGTACGATCTTGTAGGGCATGCCCAGCTCTTCGAGCAGGATGGTGACTTTCTTGCCGTTCGGCGTGGGCCAGTAGTGAAGGTCGATCATCGGGTTGATCCTCCGTAAGGTTTGGCGGGAGCTTATCGGCGGCATGGCGCAGGACGAACAAGAAAAGCTCATCGGCCGATCAATTCGTCGAGTTGAGGACCTGCGTTTTCTCACCGGCAAGGGGCGCTACGTCGACGACATCGCAAGCCCCGACTGCCTGTGGGGCCATGTCCTGCGCTCGCCGCATGCGCACGCGACGATCGTGCGGATCGACGTTGCCGCCGCGATGGCAATGGTGGGTGTCCGTGGCGTTTTTGTTGCAGCGGATCTCGCCGAACTGGGACCGATGCCGTGCCTCGCTGCGGTGAAGCCGCTGATCGTGCCACCGCGTTCGACGCTGGCGACGGGCCGCGTGCGCCATGTCGGCGATCCGGTCGCCTTCATCGTGGCCGACCGCGCGGACATCGCGCGCGAAGCCGCCGAGCTGATCGAGGTCGACTACGACGCCTTGCCGTCGGTCGTCGACGGCCGCGCGGCGCTCAGCCCCGGCGCGCCCGTGCTGTGGGACATGGCGCCCGGCAATCTCGCCTTCCACATGGAGAAGGGCGATGCCGCCATCGTGACCGAAGCGATGCGCACGGCGGCTCACGTGGTCGAGATCGACGTGATGAACAACCGCGTGATCGTGTCGCCACTCGAGCCGCGCGCCGGCATCGCGCGCTACGACGCCGCCACTGACACAATGGACCTCGAGCTGACCGGACAGGGCGTGCACGGCATCCGCCGCCAGCTCGCAGAATTCGTGTTCAAGGTCGCGCCCGACAAGATCTATCTCCATGCGCCCGACGTCGGCGGCGGCTTCGGCATGAAGAACTTCCTCTATCCCGAATGGATCCTGCTGCTGTGGGCGGCGCGCAAGCTGCGGCGCAGCGTGCGCTGGACCGCCGATCGCGCCGAGGAGTTCGTGGCCGGAGCACAAGGTCGCGACATCGCAGCCAAGGCCAAGCTCGGGCTCGATGCGGGCGGCAAGATCCTGGCGATGGACGTCGAGATGGTGGCCAACATGGGCGCCTACCTGTCGGGCAACGGTCCCGGTGCGTCGGCGGTGGCCGCGTCGACGGCGCATGGCGGCGTCTACGACGTGCCCGCAATCCACGTCGACGTGCGCGGCGTCTTCACCAACACCGTGCCGGTCGACGCTTATCGCGGCGCGGGCAAGCCCGAGGCCAACTACATCATCGAGCGGGCCATCGAGGCGGCGGCGCGCCAGCTTGGCCGCGATCCCGCCGGGCTGAGGCGCCAGAACCTGATTGCCACGTTCCCGCACCGGACGGCGATGGGCATGGCGATCGAACTCGGGGAACTTCATCGCCAATCTCGACCAGGCCGTGGCCGAGGCCGACGTCGCGGGCTTCGCGACGCGCCGCGCCGAGGCCAGGGCGCGCGGCAGGCTGCTGGGCATCGGCGTCGGCTGTTTCCTCGAGACCTCGCGCGGCGCGCCGAACGAAGGCGCCGAAGTGCGCTTCGACGGCGACGGCACAGTGATGGTCGCGGTCGGTACCGAGTCGAACGGCCAGGGGCATGAGACCGCCTTCGCGCAGATCGCCGCCGATCGGCTGGGCGTGCCCATGGACAGGATCCGCTACGTGCAGGCCGACACGCGCGCAGTGAAGAGCGGCTCGGGCCACGGCGGCGCGCGCTCGATGCACATGGGTGGGGCGGCGCTGGTGAAGGCGATCGACGCCGCCCTTGAAAAAGCGCGCGACCTCGCGGCCGGCCTGCTGCAGGCCCCGGAGAGCGAGCTCGTCTTTGCCGGCGGCGGCTTCAGCGTGCGCGGCAGCGAACGGCGCATCGACCTTCTGTCGGTGGCGCGTGAGAGCGGCGGCCCCGTCGGCAGCCATGTGATGAACATGACCGACGTCTTCACCTTCCCGAGCGGTTGCCATGTCGCGGAGGTCGAGATCGATCCGCAAACCGGCGCTGCCAGTCTCGTGCACTACACCGCCGTCGACGACTATGGACGGCTGATCAATCCGCTGCTGACGGTGGGCCAGGTGCAGGGCGGCGTGGCGCAGGGCATCGGCCAGGCGCTGGTCGAGCGCACGGTCTACGATCCGCAGTCCGGCCAGCTGCTGAGCGGCTCGCTGATGGACTATGCGATGCCGCGCGCCGACGATTTTCCGAACTTCGCGATCACCCTGGTCGAGCGGCCGACCGCGGCCAATCCGCTCGGCGTCAAGGGCTCGGGCCAGGCCGGCTGCATCGCCGCGCCGCAGACGATCATGGCGGCGGTGCTCGATGCCATGGCCAGCGAAGGTGTGAAGACCTTCGACATGCCGGCCACGCCCGAACGCGTGTGGCGCGCCCTGGCGGGAACCATGACGTGACGGTCTACGAGATCCGCTGAACCGGCGCGGCTCGATTGTTGCAGGGCATCCGGCGCTTCTGCATGGTGAGCCTCAATGGACAGTCATACCGCGCCCGCCAGTGCGCCAAACCGACAGCGCATCCTGGCCGGCATCCTCTTCATGTGCGGCGCGGGCCTGCTGTTCCCGGTGATGAGCGGCTTCGCCAAGTTCCTGGGTGAGGACTACAGCACCCTGCAGATCTCGTGGGCGCGCGCTTTCGGCCACATCGTCTACATGCTGATCGTCTTCGTGCCGAGGTTCGGCACCCAGATGCTGCGCACGCGGCGGCCGGGCACCCAGCTCCTGCGCTCGCTGATGCTGTTCATCTCCAACGCCTCGAGTTTCCTGTCGATCACCTTCATTCCGCTCGCCAAAGCCGCGTCGATCACCATGATGGCGCCGTTCTTCGTGCTGCCGATCGCCTGGCTGGCTCTCGGCGAGCGCACGACGCGCGGCCGGCTGGCGGCGATGGCCGTGGGCTTCGCGGGCGTGCTGCTGGTGATCCGGCCCGGCACCGAGCTCTTCCACTGGGCCTCGCTGCTCTCGCTCCTGAGCGGCCTGTGCTATGCGATCTACCAGGTGCAGACGCGGCTGATCTCGACCATCGAGTCTCCCGAGACCTCCGGCTTCTACAGCTCGATCGTCGGCGGCATCGGCATGTTCGCGATCCTGCCGTTCGTCTGGAAGACGCCGCAGAACGGGCTCGACCTCTTCTATTTTTGCAGCATGGGCGTGCTGGGTGGCACCGGTCATTACTTCGTGGCGAAGGCGCTCACCTATGCGCCAGCCAACATCGTGGCGCCGTTCCAGTATTTCCAGCTGCTCGGTTCGGTGGCGATCGGCTACCTGTTCTTCGGCGACTTCCCCGATCTGTTGGGCTGGATCGGCGCCGCGACCATCGTCGGCGGCGGTCTCTACATCGGCTGGTCGCAGACCCGCAAGTCGTGAACCCTATTTCTCCTGCAGCGCCTGCAGGCGCGGCGGCGCTCCCTCGAAGATGAAGGGATTGAGGAAGATGCGTTGGCCGAGCAGGGCGCGCTCGATCTCGCTCACCTTCGCTTCCGCCATGATCTCGTCCCACGACGATCGCAACGCCCGGATCTGGCGGGCGATCAGGTTTTCCGCCGTCGCGGCATCGATCTGAAAAGCGGGCGCGGCATCGATGCAGGTTGCAAGCCGGCTCCTTCGGTCGTCGCCCACGATCAGCATCGCCTGGCTCGCCTCGTTGCCGGACCGGTTCTGCGGGCAGATGTCGTAGGCCGGCGTCAAGGTGAGCTGTTTGCCGTCCCAGAAGGCGGCATGGTTGCGCGCATGATCGTCGGTGTTGCCGCACAGGATATTGAAGACAAGACGGCCGAACAGCTCGCGCAAGGTCTCCCGGGGCCGCGTGAAGCGATGGCGGATGATCTCCGTCAGCTCGGCGTAGCTGGCGTAGCGCGCCATCATCTCGTCGAGGCCGAACAGGGTCAGCGCCGAGACCATCGCCTTGCGCTTCCACACGCCACGGTCGACGCGGATGCGGTCGAAGCGCTCGACCAGCAGCACGTCTTTCCCGGCCACGTGCTCCAGCCGCACCGGCGCGACGTCGAGGCCGACCTTTTCCGCCAAGCGCATCGCCACGAACTCCGCCTTCACCACGTCGTGCGTATCGTTGGACGAGGAGAACTTGGTGATCTGCTTGTGCTCGCCATCGTCGATCATGGCCTTGGGACGCGCGCCGCCCAGCGAGCTGCCGTGGAACAGCGCCTGGTCGAGCTCGGGTGGCAGGGGAGTGCCCTCGTCGACTTTCTCCGCGGCGTGCAGCAACTCCTGCAGCGGCACCGCGCGCGCGCCGCGCCGCACATACGCGGTCGGCGACGCCTGGAAGTCGAGGGCGCCGATGCGGTCCGAGCCCGATTCGAGCAGATAGGTGAGTTCGTCGAGCACGTCGACATTGGCGTCCCGGCCGCGCACGCCCAGCATCCGGTTGAGGATCACCCTCCGTCCCCAGGCATCGGGTGCACCGTCGCGCAGGCAGCCGGGCAGCGGCAGACCAGGCTCCGGCATGATCGCGCCGCGTTGCAGGGGCAGCTCGGGCACATAGATCGCGATCGCGTCGGAGCGCGCGAGATAGCTTTGACCGTAGTTGAAGATCAGCCGCTCGTTGTCGCGCACGAGGCGGCCGGCGACGACGGGCTCCGTCGTGCCGGGCAGCCAGATCCAGACATAGGCATCGGCACGTGCAGCGACAGGACGGGGCCTAGAAATCATCCTTCACCGCTTTGCTGCCGGGACGAACGGCCTTGGGCAGCAGGCTAAGCGTATCGCGGCTCATCGCGAGGTGGCGCGTCAGGGTCGCGGGCTCTGCCTCGAACAGCCGGACGCCGACGATCGCAGCGATCTCGAAAGCCGCGCCCACCGAGCAGCCCATGTCGCCCTTCTCGATGCGATGGACGAGACCGCGCGACGTGCCTGCGCGCTCGGCGACCTCGGCCACCGTCAGCGCCCGCTCGGTGCGCGCCGTGCGGATCATATGTCCCAGCAATTCGGCTGCTTCGCGCGCGTAGCGGGAATAGCTGCGGATGACAGGTTTGCTCATCGATATGTTCCATAAACAGATCTAGTTAATCCTTTATGGTCTATTTATAGAACATCCTGGAAACACGCAAGACCGAGAAATCTTGGCGGTCCATTAACAGGCCATATAAATACGTAATGTTCTGTTAATGGAACAAACTATCCCACTGTGACAGGCGAGAAGTCGACATACCAGCTCTTGGGATGCACGTAGCCCTTCACTTTGGCCGAGATCGCGTTTGGCCAGACGTCGTGGACGACCCAGACGAACACCGCCTCGTCGACCATGCGCGTGTTGATCCTGGCCAGCACCTTGTCGAGGTCCTTCGGGTCGGAGGTCGAGCGCGCTTCCTTGGCGAGCGCGTCGAACTCGGGCTCCTGGATGTAGCCCCAGTTCGAGCCCTTGGGCGGGATCTGCTGGCTGTCGATGAAGCGCATGAAGGCATTGTGCGGGTCCATCGTGTTCCAGCTCACGTTGATGGCGTTGAACGACGCCGCTTCCGGGGCCTTGGCGCCGAGCCGCATGAAGTTCAGCAGCGCATTCCAGTCCATCACCTGGAACTCGGCCTCGATGCCCACTTCCTTCCATTGCTGCTGGATCGCCTCGTTCATGATCAGCGGATACATCTGGCCCGAGCCCGAAGTCGATATGGCGATCTTGATCTTGACCGGCTTGCCTGGGCCGTAGCCCGCGTCCTTCAGGAGCTTCTTCGCTTCCTCCGGATCGTACTTGATCTTGAAGGAGGGCGTGCCGAACCACGGATGATCCGCCGGCACGCAGCCGACCGCCGGTACGGCCAGACCGCCCAATACCTTCACGATCGCGTCGCGGTCGATCGCGAGGTTCATCGCCTTGCGCACGCGCACGTCGGCGGTCGCGGCCCCCGGCAGCATGGACAGCGTGTAGGGCCACATATGCGGGATCGCGTTCGTCTCGATCTTGCAGCCGGCAGACCTGAGGCGCGCGAGCGAGTCCGGGGCGGGCGATTCGATCCAGTCGACCTGGCCCGACAGCAGCGCGGCGGTACGCGTCGAGACGTCGGGGATCGGCAGCAGAACCATGCGCTCGGTCTTGGGCATGCGGTCCTTGTTCCAGTAGTCGGTATTGCGCTCGAGCTCGGCCCTCTCGCGCGGCGTCCACGCCTTCATCTTCCATGGGCCCGTGCCCGAAGGGGACTTTCTGTAGGCCTGCCAGTCCTTGCCGACCTTGTTGAAATTGTCGACCGAAGCGATCGTGAAGCGGTTGAGGAGCAAGGGCATCACCGTGTCGACGCCGTTGGTCTGCAGCATCACCTTGTGGTCGTCGATCTTCTCGTAGGAGATCATCGGCCAGACCGCGGCGATCAGGACGCTGCGGCCCAGCCGATCGAAGGCCGGCGACTTGTCGTCGAGCGTGCGGTCGAGGCTGAAGATCACGTCGTCGGCGGTGAACAGTGCGCCATGGTGGAACTTCACGCCCTCGCGCAGCTCGAAGATCCATTTCGAAGGATCGGCCGGGTCCTGATACCACTTGGTGGCGAGGCCCGGAACGAGCTTGGCGGGCTCGGTGGCCGAGGAGAGGTCCCACATCACCAGCGGGTCGTAGAGCGTGTAACCCATGAAGCGGATGCCCTCGGTACCCTGGTCGGGTGCGCCGTCGGTCACCGGGATGTCGGCCACGGTCATGGCGATGCGCAAGGTCGAGGGCGCCTGGGCCTGAGCGCTCGGAACGAAGGGAAGGGCAGCGCTGGCAAGCAGGGCGGAACGGCGAGTGAGCATGCGAAACCTCCGGGGTTCCGACAGACGAAGCATGAAGCGCGCCACTTGTCCTGAACGTAGCGAAGGATCTCGGACGACAAAGTGGACGCGGCACATTTCTTGCTGTTCGATGGGCGATCATGGCCGCGCCCAATACGCTCACCGCTACCGATATCGCGCGACAGATCAACTCCGGGGCGCTCACGGCCGAGGCCGTGGTGCGTGCGCACCTCGAGCGCATCGACCTCAGGGACGGCGACGTTCTCGCCTGGACGCATCTGGCGCGCGATGCCGCTTTGGAACGCGCCAAAGTGCTCGATCGCGGGCCACGCACCGGACTGCTGCACGGTGTGCCGATGGGCGTGAAGGACATCGTCGACAGCTACGACCAGCCGACTGGCTACGGCTCGCCGATCTATGCCAAGCACCAGCCGCTGGCCGATGCGGCGACCGTAGCGCTGGCGAAGGACGCGGGCGCCATCCTGCTCGGCAAGACGGTGACGACCGAGTTCGCCAACCGCCATCCCGGCCCGACCCGCAATCCGCACAATCCCGCGCACACGCCGGGCGGCTCCTCGTCGGGCTCGGCGGCGGCGGTCGCCGACTTCCAGGTGACGCTCGCCACCGGCACCCAGACCGGCGGTTCGGTGATCCGGCCGGCGGCCTTCTGCGGCGTCACCGGCTACAAGCCCAGCTTCGGCCACTTCCCGATCGCGGGCATGAAGGCCAACACCGAATGGGTCGACACGATCGGCGCCTACGCGCGCTCGGTCGAGGACATCGCGCTGTTTCGTGCGGCGCTGATGGCGACTCCTTTCCGGCCGATCGAGAAGCTCGCGTCTCCGCCGCGCATCGCGATCTGCTACACGCCGCACAAGGAGGAGCTGCAAGCCGAGGCGGTGACGGCGATTCAGAATGCGGCGGAGGCTTTCAGGAAGGCGGGTGCGCAGGTAAGCGAGATGGAGCTGCCCTCGCCGGTGAACACGATGCGCGCGGGCCAGCACACGCTGTCGGCCTTCGACGGGCCGCGCGCCCATGCCGACGAAGCGCGTCGCTCGTACGGTCTGCTGAGCCAGAGCATCCGCGAGGACAAACTCGCCAAGGGTGCCAAGATCGACTATGCGACCTGGGTGTCGGCGCGCCTGCTGGGCGAGCGCGGCCGCGCGGCGGTCGACGCGATGTTCACCGACATCGACGTCATCCTGACCGCGCCCGCCAAGGGCGAGGCGCCGCTCGGCCTCGAACGGACCGGCGACGCCACATTCAATCTCTTGTGGACGTTTCTCTGGATGCCCTGTGTCACTCTGCCGTACGCGCGCGGACCCAAGGGCCTGCCGGTGGGTATCCAACTCGTTGGGCGCCAGCATGACGATGCCCGTCTGCTCGATATCGCGGCTTGGGCGAAGGCGGCGCTGACATGAAGCCTCTCAGCGCCACCCAAGCCGTTGCCGCGATCGAAGCGGGCACGCTTACATCGGAGAAATTGGTTCGCGCGTCGCTCGAACGCATCGCCGAACGCGATCCGGTGGTGAAGGCTTGGGTCTATCTCCATCCCGAGCTGGCGATGAAGCAGGCCAAGGCGGCCGACGCGGCCAAGGGCGGCCTGTTGCGCGGCGTGCCGGTGGGCGTGAAGGACATCATCGACACCTACGACATGCCCACGGGCCACAACTCGCCGATCTTCGAGGGCAAGACACCGTTCGGCGATGCCGCCTGCGTGGCGCTGTGCCGGGTCGCAAATGCAGTGATCATGGGCAAGACGGTCACGACCGAATTCGCCAATCGCCATCCGGGTCCGACCACCAATCCGCACAATCCCGCGCACACGCCGGGCGGCTCCTCGTCCGGTTCGGCGGCGGCGGTGGCCGACGGTCACGTGCCGCTGGCCTTCGGCACGCAGACTGGCGGCTCGGTGATCCGGCCCGCGGCCTATTGCGGGGTGATTGGCTACAAGCCGACTTACGGCGACTTCAGCCGCGTCGGCATCAAGATGCAGTGCCACTCGGTCGACACGCTTGGCCTGATGGCACGCACGATGGACGATATCGCGCTGTTCCGCGGCACCGTGCTCAAACTGCCGCCAGTGCCGATCAACAAGGATTTGTTGGCGCCCCGCATCGGCCTCTGCGGCACGCCGATCTGGAAGGACGCCTCGCCCGATACGCAGGCATTGCTTGAAAAGACGGCGCGCGATCTCGAAGCCAAGGGCGCTTCGGTCGTCGACATCGAGTTCGACCCGGCCTTCAACGGCATCCTCGACGATCATGCCGCGATCACTGGCTTCGAAAGCTTCCGCAACTACGCCGACGAGCGGCTGCGCAATCCCGGCAAGCTCAGCCCCGAGATCACCGCCGTGCTGAAACGTGGTGGCGCGGTGACCCTCGACCGCTATGTCGCAGCGCAACGCAAGACGGTGGCCTTCAAGGCGCACATCGATGCGATGTTCAACTCCGTCGACGTGCTGCTGACGCCGAGCGCCCCGGGCGAAGCGCCGGAGGGCCTCAAGGAGACCGGCGATCCACGCTTCAACTCGATCTGGACGCTCTCCGGCCACCCGTGCGTGACCCTGCCGGCGGGTACGGGACCGAAAGGCTTGCCGCTCGGCGTGCAACTCGTCGGCCTGCGCCACGACGACGACCGGCTTCTTTCCATCGCTGCCTGGGTGGCGGCGCGTCTCGGCTGAGGAAACCATGCCCAAGATCAACGGTGAACAACTCCTGGCCGACCTGCGGCGCATCGCCGACTTCGGCCGCTACGAGACCGGCGTGCATCGTCCGCACCTGTCGAAGCAGGATGTCGAAAGCCGGCACTGGCTGATGGGCCGCATGAAAGAGGCGGGACTGGAGCCCACCCTCGACGGCATCGGCACCGTGATCGGCCGCAGCCCCAAGACCGGGCCTCGTCTGCTGATGGGCTCGCACTCCGACACCCAGCCGCGCGGCGGCTGGCTCGACGGCGTCATGGGCGTGATCTACGGACTCGAAGTGGCGCGCGCGTTGGCCGAGGATCCCGAGACGGCGCATCTCGCCGTCGACGTCGCCTCGTGGGCCGACGAAGAAGGCCATTGGGGCCAGATGACCGGCAGCCGCTCGTTCGTGGGCATGTTCTCCGAGGCCGACATCGACAAGTCGCGGCATCGCGAGGAAGGCACGCCGCTGCGCGAGGCGCTGAAGGCGGCAGGCCTCGAAGGCGTGCCGCGCGCCGAGCTCGAGGAGGGCCGCTATCGCGGCTACCTCGAGGCGCATATCGAGCAGGGCGGCCTCCTGGAAGCTGCCGACAAGCGCATCGGCGTGGTGACGGCGATCGTCGGCATCTACGTCTATCGCCTTACCTTCAAGGGCATCCAGAATCACGCCGGCACGACGCCCATGCCGATCCGCAAGGACGCAGGCGTGGCGATGATGAAGCTCTACAACGACGTGATGGAGAAGTTCCCGACGATCTCTGGCCCGCGCAGCGTCTGGACGGTGGGCAAGATGTCGGTCGAGCCGGGCGCACCTGCGATCATTCCGGGCAAGGCCGAGATGATCCTGCAGTTCCGCGACGCCGATAAGCAGGTGCTCGACGGCTTCGAGGCCGCCGTGCTGGAGATCGTGGCGGCGCACAACAAGAAGGGTCCGTGCACCGTCGAGTGCGTGAACCTGTCGAAGACCATGCCCACGGTGATGGACGAGCGCTTCCTCGACGCGCTCGACGAGTCGGCCGAGGTCCATGCCAAGGGCAAACATATGCGCATGCCGTCGGGCGCCGGCCACGATGCGCAGGTGATCGGCCTGAAAGTGCCGGCGGCGATGATGTTCGTGCCGTCGATCGGCGGCATTTCGCACCATTTCACCGAGAACACGGCCGATGCCGATATCGTTTTGGGTTGCCAAGTATTTGCCGACGCGGCGGCCAAGATTCTCAAAGGCAACTGAGGCCGATCCAGGCTACTTCTTCCGGAACAAACTCCGCACTTCGCCCTTCGCCGTCTTGAGCGTGCGTTTCACGGATTGGGCGACGTCGTGCGCGCTGTGCGTCCTGAAAAAGCCCTTTTCCAGGTCGATCGCGTTGCTTTTACGCGCCACCTTGTCGGACCATTTCTTGAGCTTGGCGTGACTGCGCGCACCGACACGACTGTGATGTGTGCCTGTCATGCGATGTCAACGCCGCCCGGCGCCGGATCGTTGCCGGCTAGTGGGTGAGCACGAAGCGCGAGAAGGGCGCCTGCTTGTCGCGGGGCAGCCGGGGCGGGGCGCCGTCGATCTTGAGGTCGATGTCGCAAGCGCGCAGCGAGGGCAGGGCCGCGAAGCGGTTCAGCGCCTCGAGATCGTCGCTGGTGAAGCCGGTCTGGCTCAGCATCTCGACCATCTCCGGCGGGGTCGGCATCGGCTGCGCCTTGCCGCCGTTGGACCGGCCGCTGCGATAGGCGTCTTCCATCCTGGCCAGAAAGTCGTTGAACAGCGCCCGGCCTTCGGGCGTCAGCTGGTTGACGGGCTGGACGCCGTTCATCGCGAAGTCGCGGCAGCTCTGCGGATCGTCCTTGCGCAGTTGGGTCGCCAGCGCAAAGCGCGCGGCCATTACTGCGACCACCGGGGCGTCGTCGGCGGCGGCCACCATCGGACGGACATAGTCGCGGCTGATCGCCCCTACGGCATAGTAGGCGCGCGACGGCACGCCGGGGGCGACGGGATTGAGCCGGTCCTCCGCGATTGCGGCACGGATCGCCTTTTCGGCGTCGGAATTGTCCTTCATCGCGAGTCCGAGCAGCGGCGTCGCGCGCAGGTCGGCGATCGTGCGCTCGACGGGCGACAGCGGCGCGATCGAGACCGTGATGGTGAACAGCAGGCCAGCCGCCACCGCGACCAGGATCGCGATGAGCGCGACCAGGAGTAGCTGGTACCTGGGCCATGTGTTGGGGAGTGCTGCGATTGCCACGTCAGGTGCTCCGGGGTGTGCACCCCATGAAACGGGAGCGCGAAACATACGCAGAATATGCAGGAATTGCATCCGCCGACGCCCGGCTTGCCCTCTGCCCGGTCCAATGCATTACTTGGTGCGGGGGACAGGAAGGCGGGCCGTACCGGTGGCAATACATGTCGAGATTTTTCATTTCGACCGGCTCGTCGTCGCCATCGCCCGTGGCTCTGTCAGCCTTCAGGACTACGGCGCGTTCATCGCCGATCTGCTGAAGGCGGGCGTGATCCATTATCGCAAGATCATCGACACGACATCGGCGGAGTCCACGACCATCGACAAGGACGTACTGCTCGCCTTCGACGCGCGGCTGCGCGAATACACGAGGACGCGGCGCGGCCCGCTGGCCATTGTTGCCGACCGCGATCGCGGCGAGATCGCCTTGGTCTTCAAGGCTCTGACATCGAACGAGCGGCCGATCGAAATTTTCCGCAGCATTCACGACGCGCGCGCCTGGGTGGCTAAGTTCCCGGTCGGCGAGGTGATCATGAAGGTGCCTGAAGAGAAGAAGTGAGTCCGGTGCTGCAGGTCCCACACCCGCAACACCGGTCACTGCCGGGCGTCCCAAAGCAGCCATTCCCCCGAACGCTGCACGCCCGATCTCAACTTCTATGCCCCTGCATATACCCGCTTGTGTAATTGCGTTCAAGACGCAATTTTTGCACAAAATGCGCAAGACGCTGGCTTTCCGGCCTCGCCCGGTGAAATCAGGCGGCCGTATGCTTGGTGAGGAAATCCCGCACCCGCTGGATCGATTCCTGCAGGTGCGCCGGCGCTCTCCACTCCTTCTGGACCTCGATATCGGGCGCGAGAGCTGCGATCTCGTCGCTGGTGTGGGCCGGGTGCGGCTTGTCGGTGCCGGGCTGCAGGAAAAGCGGCGTTCTGCAGCCCTTCACGAAGTCGCGGGTGACGGAGAAGACGAAGTCAGGACCGAACATGTTGCGGCCGAACGACTGTATGGTGGCCTCACTGATCGATGGATCGCGGGCGCGCACCGTCTCGCTGTAGCCCTGCACCGCGGCGTCCCAGATGTCGCGATTCTCCCACAGGCCGATAGGGTTCTGCAGCACGGCCGCGGCGATGCGGTCGCGACCCTGCTCGATGGCCTCGAAGCAATAGCTGCCGCCGATGCAGCCGCCCATGACGTGGAACTTGCCGAAACCCAGATGGTCCATCAGGGCGAAGTGGTCGGCCGCGAAAGTGTGCCAGCCGTGGTCGGGCTTGACGTCGGCAACCGACTTGCCGGCATTGCGCTGGTCCATCGCGACCACCGTGAACCGGTCGGCGAGCGCCGTGCGCGGATCCATCCAGGGACGGCCGTTCGGAGAACTCTCCGTCGTGCCCCACATGGTCATTTCCGATTTCAGGCCTCCCGGGGCGTAGAGCAGGATCGGGAATCCCTTGCCATGGACCGCGTAGTGGATCTCGGCATCGGCACGCTTGAACATCGGCATGAACGGTCTCCTGTCGGCCACCGCCTTATAGCCGAAACGACAGGATCAGAAAGCGATCCGGACGAAACCGTTGGAGGCTTCGCGCACGCCGTTGGCCGGGGCAGCCGGCGACTCACCGCCGATGTGGCCCGGCACCGAGATGCGGTCCGCAGGCAGGCCCAGGCTCTTCAGCTCGGCCTTCACCGCGTCGGCGCGGCGCAGCGACAGCGCGAGATTATAGTCCTCGCTGCCAGTGCCGGCGGCGGGTCCGGTGAGCAGGAGGGTTGCCGGCCGGCCGCGGCGCGCATCGTCTGCCGCCTGTCGGACGAGGCCGCGCGCGACGGCCGAGAGATCGGCATCGTCGAAGTCGAAATGGACCAGATAGCTGCCGGGCACGGTCGCTGTCGCGCTGCCGGTGTCGGCGGTGAGTGCCATCGTCCGGATCGGCCCGGCGAAATTGTAGGCCAGCCGCACGAACGGCCCGATCTCGAGCCGCGTTCCCAGGTGGGAGGCGTCGGCGGTGATAGCGGTGTTGAAGGAGGCGGCCACCCGGCCACCGACTGTCACCGAAAAGGTCGGCATGTCGCTCGATCGCCAGTTCACGCCGAGCTCGCCGTCGAGCTGCGGGATCAGGTTGCTGTAGGAGCCGCTGTTCATCAGCATGCCGTCGCCGGTGTCGTTGTAGAACGCATAGAGCAAGGCCGCATTGGCGCCGGCGACGATCGCCAGGGCGTCCGAGATGCCCAGGCGCGCCCCGGCGCCCACCTTGGGGCCGATGCCGTAGATGTCCCGAGAGTTGAAGCCTGAGAAACCCGTGATGCTGTAGATCGCCGCCTCGTTGTAGTGAATGCCGCGCAGGCCGGCGTTCACCCGCCACCAATGGTCGCTGAAGCCCGCTTCGAGGTCGAAGTGCTGGTGACGCGTGTCAACCGACAGGGTGCCGTTCTGCAGCTTGGTCAGCTGGGTCATCATGCCCTGCACGTCGCCAGCCAGCGCTGCGTCCCAGTTTGGCGAGAGCTTGTAGCCCAGCATCATCTGGCCGCCCGGGCCATTGCCGCCCTGCGATGCGCCATCGCCGCCCAGCCACATCCACCGTCCGTCGATGCTGCCGAAAAAGCCCTGGCCAGGAACCTGCGCCCACGTGGCTGGCGCCAGCAGGCTCAGCAGGCCCACCAAGGTGGCCACTCGCGCAACAACTCCAGCGATGCGGATCACGGCGCACCTCGTCTAGATCTCGTGCACCCAAGAACGCGGCGACGGCGTCTACGTTTCGCCACGAGTCAAACAGAATGTTTTTCATCGCAGTCTTCCCATGCGCGCAACATTTGCCCCTGCCGTTGCGTTCTGTGATGTCGCGAGGTGCCAAGTGACCAATCCGACCGAACTGCCGACAGCCGACGTTCAGGTCGTCCATCTCCGCGGCGGATCGGCAATCCGGCGGCCGCTGATTGTCCTGTCGGTCTGCGCCGTCGGCACCATCGGCTACCTGGCCCGCGATTTCCTCGTTCCCACTGCCGCAGCGATCGTCCTCGCCCTGATGCTGGTGCCGGTGGCCAACAGCTTCGAGCGCGCCCGGCTGCCGCCGACGCTCGCGGCCTTCGTGTCGGTGCTGCTGTTGGCGCTGGTGCTGGCAGGACTGCTGGCGGTGGCCATTCCGTCGGTGTCGGCGTGGGCCAGCGAGGCGCCGTCCCTCACCCGCACGCTCGAGCGCAAGCTCGAGGGCCTGCGCAATTCCCTGGCCTTCGTGCAGGAGCTTTCCAACAAGGTCGAACAGGCGACCACTGCGACGCCGCCTCAGGTCGCGCAGTCGGCCGAGAAGGTCGTGGTGCGCGAGCGCTCGATGCTGACCGACATCATTGCCACGACTCCCTTCGTCCTGCTGCAGATCGCCTATGCCGGCGTCCTCGCCTTCATGCTTCTCGCCCACCGCAACAGTCAGCGCCGGCAGATCCTGCGCGTTGCGCTTGCCTTCGACACGAGGGTGCGGCTGGCCCGCGTGATGCGCGACATCAACGAGCGGGTCGGCCACTATCTCTTCTCGCTGGCGGCGATCTATCTCGGCGTGGCGATCGTGTCGGCCACGTCGCTGGCGCTGCTGGGCTTTCCCAATGCGATCGTGTGGGGCGCCTGCATGGGATTTGCATCCTTCGTCCCCTTCGTCGGGCCGCCGAGCGTCATCGCGCTGGTGGGGCTCGTCGGTCTGCTGAGCTTCGACGACTGGTCGCGCGTCATCGCCGCCCCGGCGGTGCTCACGGTCATTCATTTCGCCGAATCGCAGTATATCACGCCGACGTTCGTGAGCCGGCGCTGTGCGCTCAATACGCTCGCGGTGTTCGTGACCATTGCCCTGCTGGGCTGGATGTGGGGCGCCGTCGGCGCGATCGTCGCGGTGCCGCTGCTGATCCTGATCAGCACCATTGGCGCGCACCTGCCGTCGCTGCGCTGGCTCGAGGTACTGCTGTCGGACGATCGGCCGGTCAGCGGCCGGCATGCGAAGCCGCCGCTGGCTTCTGTGAAGCCGCGGCCCTTCAAACCGGCACGTGCCGTCCCGGTTCAGCGCCGGCGGCGGGTTGCCGCGAAGTAGAGGGCGATGCCGGCGATGCTGTAGAAGGCGCCGAGAATGGCCCAGGCCTGGGCCGGATCGAGCGTGCGCTCCAGGAGCGTGAGCGCGGCGCTGCTGAAGCAGAACAGGCCGACGGCAGCAGCGAGACCGGCTCCCATTGTAAGCACAAGACGTGTGGAGGCCTCGATCGCGGCGCCCTTGAGGACGCGGCCTGCCGCCGAGGCGGCGGCGAGGCGCAGAAAGGGACCGATCAACGTCGTGAGTCCATCGGGCCTGGCTTGAGCCTTCACCGGCTTGATAGCGGCCGGCCTAGGACCGACGACAAAGCAACCCCGCGATGAAGCCGATTCCGACCACCGCCGCCAGGGTCGCGAGGGGCCGATCCTTGACCGCCTTGATCAAGGTATCGGCTGCCGCGTCGCGCATTTCGGAAGCCTTCTCGACCGCCGAAGTCCGCCATCTCCTTGGCATTGTCGGTCTGCTCCTCGATGAAAGTCGTCGCCGCCTCGATGGCGTCATCGACCGCCGCGCGGCTCTTGAGCTGGATGGCCGAAATCGCGCCGTTCACGTTTTCCGACGCATCTGCTTCCATGGCGGAAGACAGCTTCTTCAGCTGGCTCTTGAGGACGCTGATCTCCTTGACCAGTTCCTTGCTGCTGCGTTGGGTACGGGGGGCGAGGCCATTGGCGCGCATCGTCATTCTCCGGGGCTGGGAGTGAATCTCTGCGCAATCAACGCCGGCCACGCCGGAAGGTTTCAGCCTTAGTTGATCAGCCGTCCCACACGTTTCGGGGCATCGGCAGCTTGGCGAAGTCGGCATCGACCAGCGGCCGATGGTGGTTCACGCCTTCCTTCTCCAGCAACATCATGTACTGACGCACATGCTGGCCGGAGTGCCAGGTCGTCCGCTCCAGCAGCTCATGCAGGGTCTGCGGCCCATAGTAGGTCTCGAGCGTCTTGGACGCGCCGTGATCGTTCTTCGCCCACCAGTCGAGATAGCGCTGGCGGACCTTCTTGCCGTAATCCACCAGGAAATCGGTCTTGGCGTCCGCGGCGGGCTCCTCGGCGAACATCTCCTTCACCAGGGTGATGCCCTCATTGGTGCCGATGAAGGCATCGATCACGCGGAACAGGTGGAACGCGAGCGTCCGGTAGCTGCGCGGCCGGCCCGGCACATGGGTGCCGAGCTTGTCACGGGGCATCAAGGGGATCAGCTCGATCGCGGCACCCATGAACTTCACCACGCGGGCGTTCAGTTCGTCGACCGAGAGCTGCGGGCCGCCGTCCTCGTTCAGGCCGATGAAGTCGATGATCTGCTGGGTGTTCTGGCCGAAGATGTATTTGTCGCCGCGCGACAGCACAGGGACTGTCCGCAGGCCAAGCTTCTGCAGCTCGGCCATTCCACCGTCTTCGAGAACATTAATCGAAACGAAGTCGATCCCACGGACCGATAGAAACTCTTTGAGTCTCAGACAGCTGGTTCAACCAGGCTGCCAGAAGACCTTGAACGGTTCGCTCATCGCGTTTCTCCAGGACAGGGACCAATCCTACTCCAGGATGCTCTCCCGCAACAAGGGATGATGCGAGCAGCGCATGCCGCCGCCGACGCGGATTGGCCCGTCAAAGGGCAACGGAATGATGTCCATGCGCCGTTTGCGCAGCTGTTCGATCACGCGCGTATTGTCGCTGTCGAGGATCATGCGGCCTTCCTCGAGGATCAGGCCGTTGGTCGCGAGGCGATTGGCCTCGTCCTTGGACACGGTGACGGCATCCCAGCCGCGCAGCGACATCGGCAGGCCGTCGATCAGCTTCTCCGGACACCAGACCAGCAAGCCGGGCCTGACCAGTGCCAGGGCGCAGTCGAGGTGTAGTACGTCGGATTTCAGCGCCACCGGAATCACGCGGTAGGGCGCGCCGAGCAGTGCCTGCAGCCAGTCGATGCCTGCCATGTCGGAGGCGCAACCGGACATGCCGACGTAGACCTCGTGGCCGTTCAGCAATGTATCTCCGCCTTCGAGGAACGGTCCGTCGACGCCGTTGAGCCAGCCCAGCGGCACGGTCGACCACTGCGCGCCGCGTTCGAGTGCGGCTTTCTGGATGAGTGTCCGCAGCCCGAAGCGCTCGCGCTGGCGGCACTGGATGCGCAGCGAGCTTTCGATCACATGGTTGCCGACCACGATCATCGGGTCGCGCACGTAGAGCTGCGCGCCCTGGGCGTTGGGGGCAAGGAAAGTGCGCTCGAGGCCCTGCAGCCGTTCCGGCCGATGCACCGTCACGCCCTCGTGCGCCACACGCTCAGCCAGGGCGTCCACCTGGCGCTCCATCGTGGTCGCCCACTGGGGATCGAGTTCCATCAGGCGCTGGCCGGCGTGCTTGCGGCCGAACGCTGCCTCCTCCGGGGGCTGCCAGCGCATCGACTCTTCGTGGAAGATCACGAAGTCCTCGGCCGGCGAGATGCCGATGATGACCTCGCGCAGCTTGCCCCACTCGTGATGGGCGCCGAAGCGCATGGCCACGCTCAGGGTGCCTTGTGGCAGACGATACAAATCTTGTTGCCGTCGGGATCGCGCACGTAGGCGGCGTAGTAGTTGCGATGATAATGCGGGCGCAGGCCGGGCCCGCCTTCGTCCCTGGCGCCCGCCGACATGGCGGCCTTGTAGACCGCGTCGACGGTGGGACGGTCGTCGGCCTCCAGGCCGATGGTGATGCCGTTGCCCGCGCTCGCGGCCTTCTTGTCGAGCGGTCGTACGATCCACACCTGCGCGCGCGTGTCGGGCTTTCCGTAGCCGACGGCCTCAGGAAGGTCGGCGCGCCGCACGAGACCCAGCGGCGCGAGGAGGCCGTCGTAGAAAATCTTCGCCGCGGGAACGTCGTTTGAGCCGATGGTGACGTGGCTGAACATGGTCTTTATCCTCTGCGGTCGGCCGGTCAGGATGCCGCGGGAGCATAGGCCGAGGCGAGCTGTCGCGACACCAGCCGTGCATAGAGCGAGCGCTCGGCCAGCAGCGAGGCGTGCGTGCCGGTCTCGGCGACCCGTCCCTTGTCCAGCACGACGATGAGATCGGCGTAGCGCACCGTCGACAGGCGGTGGGCGATCACGATCGTGGTGCGGTCGGCCTGCAGCAGGTCCAGCGCGCGGCGAACGGCCTGTTCGTTGACCGCGTCGAGATGCGACGTCGCCTCGTCGAGGATCAGAATCGGCGCATCCTTCAGGAAGGCGCGCGCGATGGCGACCCGCTGGCGCTGGCCGCCGCTGAGACTGGTGCCGCGCTCGCCGACGGCCGAGTCGAGGCCGTCGGGCAGCGCCGCCACCAGCTCGGCGAGCGACGCGTGAGTGATCGCGGCCTGCAGCTCGGCCTCGGTCGCCTCGGGCCGCGCGATCATGATGTTGGCGCGCAGCGTGTCGTTGAACAGATAGGTGTCCTGAGCGACCAGCGCGATCAGGCGGCGCAGCTCGTCGAGCTTGTAGTCCTTGAGGTCCGCGCCGTTTAGCGTGATGCGGCCGCTGTCCGGGTCCCAGAAGCGCATCAAAAGCTGCGCCGTCGTTGTCTTGCCGGCGCCCGAGGTGCCGACCAGTGCCACGGTCTTGCCCGCCGGAATGCGAACGCTGACGTTGCTCAGGGCGCGACGTGTCTGGCCCGGATAGGCGAAACTCACGCTTTCCAGGGCGAGCGACGCGGCGCCTATCTTCGCGGGCACGCCAGCGCCGTCGCGCACCGGGATCGGCTCGTTGGCCAGCGCATAGACGCGCCGCGTGGCGCCCAGGGTGTCGGCGAGCTGACGACCGATCTGGGCGATCTCCGAGACCGGCAGGAACGCCGCCATCGCCAGCACGGTGAAGAGCGGCAGCAGGCCGGGATCGATCGCACCCCTCGTCGCGAGCAGCGCACCGGTCACGACGACGGCAAGACCGCCCAGACCCGTGAGCACTTCTAGGATGGCGTGCTGCGTCGTGAGCTCGCGGAAGAAGGGCAGGCGCAGGCCGATGTGGCGTTGCGACAGCGCGTCGAGTTTCGTGCCACGTGCACTCTCCTGCTGGAATGCCACGATCTCGCCTAGGCCCTGCACCGAATCGACGGCGAAGGCGCCGAGTTCGCCGGCCGCCTCGCGCGCCTGGCTGCCCAGCGTGTCGACGCGCTTTCTCATCATGAAGGGGCTGAGGCCCACGGCGAGCAGGAACGGCACCAGCGCCAGCGCCAGCCACGGGCTGTTCGAGCCGAGCGCGATCAGCACGGCGGTCGGCACCAGGATCGCCACGAAGGCGGGCGCCACGGTGTGGGCGAAGAAATACTCGACCAGCTCGATGTCGTGCGTTGCCAGCGCCATGAGATCGCCGGTGCGGCGGCGCACCAGATATGCCGGTGCGAGGGCATCGAGCTTGCGGAAGGCATCGATGCGCATCTCGGCCAGCAGGCGGAAGGCCATGTCGTGCGCCAGCCACGATTTCGAGCCAGTGCAACATGCCCGACAGCGGCGCCACGACGATCAGCGCGATCGCATAGTCGTGCCACGGCGTGCCGTTCTTGAGCGCGAGCACGATCAGCGCCGACAGCACGCCGACGCCGATGAAGGCGATCACCCTCAGCACGCCGAAGGCGAAGGTCGCCGCGAGCTTGCCCTTCCACGGCAGGATCACCTTCATCAGTGCGGCCACCACCTGGTACCAGGTGAGGCCCTCGGCCTTGATGATGCCTTCGGTCATCGGCTTAACTGCGCCACCCGGCGTATCGGCGACGGATTCCGCCTGCGCAGGCGGAGCGAAGCTGTCGTGCGCGGCGGGAGTTGCGGCCTCGCGCGCCTGCTCGGCCATCAGGCCGGCATAGATGCCACCTCTGGCCATCAGCTCGGCGTGCTTGCCTTGCTCGGTGACCTTGCCGCCGTCGAGCACGAGGATGCGGTCGCAGTCGATCACGCTCGACAGGCGATGGGCGAGGATGAGTGTCGTACGGCCGCGCATCAGCCGGTCGAGGGCTTCCTGGATGACAGCTTCGTTCTCGGCATCGACGGCGCTCAGCGCCTCGTCGAGCACCAGGATTGGCGTGTCGCGCAGCAGGGCTCGGGCGATGGCGAGCCGCTGGCGCTGGCCACCCGAGAGCTTGATGCCCTTTTCGCCGATAATTGTCTTGTAGCCGTCCGGCAGGCCCAGGATGAACTCGTGGATGTTGGCGGCGCGCGCGGCATCCTCGACATCGGACGTCGACGCATCGGGCCGGCCAAGGCGGATGTTCTCGTCGACCGTGCCGTGGAACAGGAACGTGTCCTGATTCACCACCGAGATCAGCGAACGGATCTGCGCGAAGGACAGAGTGCGGAGATCGTGGCCGCCCAATGTGATGCGGCCCTTGTCGGGATCGTAGAAGCGCAGCAGCAGGCGCACAATCGAGGACTTGCCGCCGCCGGAGGGACCAACGAGGCCGAGACGTTCGCCCGCTTCGGCGCGGAACGACAGGCCGCCGTGCACGGTGCGGCGGGTGCCGGGATAGGCGAAGCTCACCTCCTCGAAGGCGATGGTCGGCGCCAGTGCCTTGTCGAGCGGCGCCGGAAGAGCGTCGGCGACGGACGGCGTGTCGTCGAGGATCTTGTAGATGCCCTGCGCCGCCGAGAGCCCGACCATGCCCTGGTGCAGCACCGTGCGCAGCTCGCGCATCGGCCGGAAGATCTCGACACCCAGCATCATGATGACGAGCAGCGCCGACAGCGCCATCGCTCCCGACTGCACGCGCGTCGCGCCATAGATCAGCGCGGTCGCGGCCCCCGTCGCGATCGAGGCGTCGGTGATGCCGCGCGCCAACGAGTTGGTGCCCAGCACCCACATGGTGCGGCGGAAGAGATCGCGCGCCTCGACTTCGAGCTTGTCGGCGCGCGCCTTGCCCTGGCCGAACGCCTTCAGGGTGGCGAGGCCCTGGATCGAGTTCGAGAAATTCCGAAGCGAAGCTCGCGTAACTTCTCTGGCGATACTGCGAGTTGCGCACATCCCATCGGTGCCAGAGCGCGGGGGCGAACAGCGCCAGCAGCGCGAAACCCAGCATCACCAGCGCCACCGGCAGGTCGATGAAAGAGACGACGCTGAAGATCAGCAGCGGCGAGAGCAACGCGATCAGGAACTGCGGCAGGAACTGGCCGAAATAGGTCTCGAGCTGCTCGACGCCGTCGATCATGGAAAGCGTGATCGCGCCCGAGCGCTGGCGGCCGATGGTGGCGGGGCCGAGGCTCGCGATCTTGTCGTAGAGGATACGGCGCAGGCTCTTCTGTACGCGCGCGGCCGTTTCGTGGGCAGTGACCGCACGCCAGTGCTCGGCCGTGCCGCGCAGCACCATGACCAGCGCGATCAGCCCGATCGGCAGAGCCAGGTCCGCGGGGCCCTTGCCTGCGAAGACCTGCCCGATCAGCCAGCCCAGCAGACCGAGGCGGGCGACGCTAAGGCCGACCGACAGAAGACCGATTGCGACGGCCGCCGCGATGCGGCCGCGGACACCCCTGGTGAAGACGAGAAGACGCGGTTCGATGTGCATGAAGTGAATTTAGGCCGAACATTCCTGGCGGTCAGTACACAATTCGGAAACTTTCCTGTACATATCTGAACATGCAGCCGAGTTGGGACGACCTCCGGATATTCCTCTCCCTCGCGCGCGAGGGCACGCTCACCACGGCGGCCAAGGCGCTGGGCGTCAGCCATCCGACGGTGGCCCGCCGGGTCCACGTACTGGAGGAGCAGATCGGCGCGCGCCTGTTCGAGCGGCTGCCCGACCGCTTCGTGCCGACCGCGGCCGGCGCGGAGTTGCTGGCCGACACCGAGGCTATGGAGCAGGCGGCCCTCTCCATCAATCGCCGCAGCGCCGGCCTCGCCGACACGGTGAGCGGCGTGGTCCGTCTCTCGGCCAGCGAGGAGGTATCGGCACTGCTGTCGCGCTTTCTGCCCGACCTTCGCGCCGAGCTGAAGCAGATCGAGTTCGAACTGTCGGCGCGGCACACGCTGCTCAACCTGTCGCGGCGCGAGGCGGACCTGCTGATCGGCGAGCCGATGCCGGACTCCTCCGACATCGTGGCACGCAAGATCGGCCGCACCGCCTTTGCGATCTATGCCCATCCCTCGCTCGCCGTCGCACGACTCTCGCCCGCGTCCTTCAAGACCGTGCCGTGGGTCGGCTTCGACGACGACCATACGCGGATGCCGGGCCAGCGCTGGCTGCAGGAGCGATTGGACGGCGGGCGGCCCGCGATCCGCTGCAACAATTGGCTGGTGGTGCGTGAGACGGCGCGCGCGGGCGGCGGCTTCGCCATCCTGCCGTGCTACCTGGGCGATGCCGACGACCGCCTCCAGCGCATCGGCGGCCCGATCCCCGAGGTCTTTGCCGACCAGTGGCTGCTCGTGCACCGCGACCTGCGCGCGCTCCCTCGGGTGCGCGCCGTGATGGATGCCGTGATAGAGCTGTTTCAGCGCAAGCGTGCGTTGCTCGCGGGGAAGGAACGCTGATGGCTGTCTTCACGCGCCGCCGCGCGGTTGCCTTGGGCACCGCCGCCGTTACTCTGCCGTCATCGCTGCGCGCGCAAGCCGCCTGGCCGACCGGCCCGGTGACATTTGTCGTCGGCTACGCCCCGGGCGGCAGCAACGACATCAACGCCCGTGAACTGGCGCAGCTGATGTCGCCGCTCGTTGGCCAACAGATCGTCGTCGACAACAAGGGCGGCGCCAACGGCAGCCTCGGCCTGCGGGCCGTCGCCAGCGCCAAACCCGACGGCTACACGCTGTCCTACACCTCGGCCCAGACCATCGTGGTCAATCCGTGGGTCCAGAAGGGCATGATCGACACCCTCGCGACGCTCACGCCGATCTGCCAGACGACGGACTATCAATATGTGCTGGTCGTCAATCCCAAGGTGCCGGTCAACAGCGCGGCGGAGCTGGTGGCGCTGGCGAAGAAAAATCCGGGCAAGCTCAATTACTCGTCCGCGGGTGTCGGCAGCGGCAACCATCTGTCGGGCGCGCTGTTCGCCGAGGCCGCCGGCATCGACATCATGCACGTGCCCTACAAGGGCACCGGCCCGGCGCTGGCGGACACGATCAGCGGCATCGTCACCATGAACTTCTCCTCCCTGCCGCCGGCGGTGCCGCAGGTGAAGGTGGGCAACCTCAAGGCGCTCGCGGTGACCGGCAATCACCGACTTCGTCATTGCCCGACGTGCCGACGCTCAAGGAGCAGGGGATCGACGCGGTGATCAACGGCTGGCACGGCCTGTTCGCGCCGGCCAGGACGCCCGATGTCCTTCTCGACACCATCGCCAGGAATGCCAGGCAGGCCATGAAGGACCCCAAGTGGGCAGAAGCCCTGTCCAAGGACGGTGTCGAGTTGCCTCTCGAGCGCTCACGCCCCGAGTTCGCTCGCTACATCGCCGACGAGCACGCTTTCTGGGGCAGCAAACTCAAGGCACTGAAGATCGATATGGAATGAGGGAGTCCGCGTTGAAAAAAGTTGCCTTGGTCACCGGCGCGGCGCGCGGCATCGGCCTCGCGGCGGCGACCCGTTTCCTCGAAGACGGCTGGCAGGTGGCGATGCTCGATATCCTGGGCGACACGCTCGCTGCGGCTGCCCATGCCCAGGGTCGCGCCGACGAGGTCCTGGCGATCGAGGCCGACGTTTCCGACCCGCGGGCAGTCGAAGCCGCGGTGCAGCAGGCCCATCGGCGGTTCGGCCGCATCGACGCCCTGGTCAACAATGCCGGCATCGCCGTGTTCAAGCCGATGCTCGATACGACCCTGGAAGAGTGGCAGCGGGTGCTGGCGGTCAATCTCACCGGCCCTTTTCTGATGACGCAGGCGGTGGCGCCGATCATGCGCGACCAGGGCAGCGGCGCCATCGTCAACATCGCCTCGATCTCGGGCCTGCGGGCCTCGACGATGCGCGTCGCCTACGGGACCAGCAAGGCAGGTGTCGCGCATCTCACCAAGCAGCAGGCGATCGAGCTCAGCCCGTACGGCATCCGCGTCAACGCCGTGGCGCCGGGACCGGTCGATACCGCCATGGCCAAGGAAGTGCATACGCCGGAAATCCGGGCGGACTATCACGACCATATCCCGCTCAACCGCTACGGGCTGGAGGCCGAGCTCGCCAACGCGATCGTTTTCCTGTGCGGCGACCAGGCAGGCTACATCACCGGCCAGGTGCTGGCGGTGGACGGTGGCTTCGACGCCGCCGGCGTCGGCCTGGCAACGCTGCGCGGAGAACGGCGAAACCTGTGACGTCGGTCAGGCCGGGTGCAATTCCCAGACGCAGGCGTGATAGCCGTAGTTGAAGTAGACCGTGCGAGGCCCATGGCCCGCCGTGAACTCGAACCAGGCCGGACGTCCGTTGTGGTACGACGTCAGGATGCGACCTGAACCGTCGGGATTGAGGTGAGGATCCTTTAGCCGCCAGCCGGTATCCGACGACTTGCTGTCCGGCTGGAGGGTGATGCGCCTGGCCGTCTCGGAGACGCGCCAGCGGACGTTCATCATGCTGACCGAGCAGTCCCGCGCCGTTCCGACGTGCTGCACGGCAATCCACTCAGTCTCTGCGGCCGATGCGGGCGCCATCCCCGACACGAGGAGTGCAAGACATTGGGCCGCCGAAGCGGCCATCGAAGCCAGTGTCCGCATTTTTGATCTCCCCAATAGCTGTAGCCTACCCTCGAAGGCGTTTCGGCTCGATACTCTTTTATGCGAAGGTTCAGCCAAAGATAGAACTACGGGAGAAACGCATGAACGTGCTGAAGCGCAGTCTTGTCGTTCTGGCTCTTGCGAGTGCCGCCGCGACCGCGCACGCCGAGGCGCCGCCCGCCGTGCCGATGGCGGGATCGCCGGAAGAGGTCGGTCTCTCTTCGGCCCAGCTCAAGAAGATCGAGGCCGCGACCAAAAAGAACATCGACGACGGTCTCATTCCCGGCGCGGTGATGCTGGTGGCGCGTCGCGGCAAGCTCGCGTGGGTCTCGGCGCAAGGCAAGCGCGATCCCGCGTCGCCCGATCCGATGAAGGTCGACTCGATCTTCCGCATCTATTCGATGACCAAGCCGATGGTGACCACGGCGCTGATGCAGATGGTCGAGGAAGGCCGCCTCCAGGTCTCCGACCCAGTGTCGAAGTTCCTGCCGGACATCGGCAAGATGAAGGTCGGCACCGAAGTGATCGGCGCCGACGGAAATCCCGCGCTGCAGCTCAGCGATCCGACGCGCGCGATGACGGTGCAGGATTTGATGCGCCATACGTCGGGTCTCACGTACGGCAACCGCGGCACGAGCCTGATCCACCAGTCCTACGTCGCCGCCAAGGTCGGCGACCGCACGGCGACCAACGAGGAGATGGTCTCGCGCCTCTCGAAGCTGGCCCTTCGCTACAATCCGGGCGACCGCTGGGAATACTCGGTCGCCGTCGATGTGCAGGGACGTATTCTGGAGGTGTTGTCGGGCAAGAAGCTGAGCGAGGTCCTGGCCGAGCGCATCTGGCAGCCGCTCGGCATGGTCGACACATCGTTCCAGGTGTCGGCCGCCAAGCTCTCTCGCGTCGCCCAGCCGGGCACACGGCCCGACGGCAAGCCGATGACGCCGCGCTTCAAGGTCGACGATGGCGCGCTCTACGAATCGGGCGGCGGCGGCAGCCTCAGCACGATCGAGGATTACCTGCGCTTCACCTCGGCGCTGGCCAACGGCGGCGCGTTCCAGGGCAAGCGCATCATCGGCAGGAAGACGCTGGAGTTCATGACCGCGGACCATGTCGGCAGCCGGCCGGGCCGTCCGCCGGGCTTCGGCTTCGGCCTGGGCTTCGAGGTGCGGACGCGGGTGGGCGACTCGGCGATGCCGGGATCGATCGGCGAGTACGGCTGGTCGGGCGCGGCCGGCACGGACTTCTGGGTCGATCCAAAGGAGCAGCTGTTCGCGATCCTGATGATCCAGGCGAACGACGGCGACACGCGCATCGTGCGCAACCAGTTCAGGACGATGATCCAGGCTGCGCTGCTCGACTAAATAAGAGATCGGGAGGGAAACGATGAAAATGCTCAAAGGCGCGCTGCTCGTTGCGGCGCTGACGACGATTGCCGGCGCCGCGTGGGCCGAGTCGCCACTCGCCCTGCCGATGGCGGGCTCGCCCGAGGAAGTGGGACTTTCCTCGACGCAGCTCAAGAAACTGGAGACCGTCACCAAGGCGCATATCGACGAAGGCCTGCTGCCGGGCGCGGTGATGCTGGTGGCGCGGCGCGGCAAGGTCGCGTGGGTCTCTGTGCAGGGCAAGCGCGACGTGGCATCGGGCGATCCGATGAAGCTCGATTCGATCTTCCGCGTCTATTCCATGACCAAGCCGATGGTCAGCATCGCGCTGATGCAGATGGTCGAGGAGGGCAGGTTGCAGATTACCGACCCGGTCTCGAAGTACCTGCCCGAGATCGGCAAGATGAAGGTCGGCACCGAAGTCACCGGCGCTGACGGCAAACCCGTGCTGCATCTCAGCGATCCGACGCGGCCGATGACCGTGCAGGACCTGCTGCGCCACACCTCCGGTCTCACCTACGGCAATCGCGGCACGTCGCTGATCAACGCGTCCTACGTCGATGCAAAGATCGGCGACCGCAGCTTCACCGTCGAGCAGATGGTCTCGAATCTCTCGAAGCTGTCGCTGAAATTCAATCCGGGCGACCGCTGGGAATACAGCGTCGCGGTCGATGTCCAGGGCCGCCTGCTCGAGGTCCTGTCCGGCGGCAAGAAGCTGCACGAGGTGCTGGCCGAACGGGTGTGGCAGCCGCTCGGCATGGTCGATACCGGCTTCCAGGTGCCGGCCGACAAGGTGGCCCGCGCTGCCCAGCCCGGTCCGCGCCTCAATGGCCAACCGATGACCCCGCGCTTCAAGGTCGACGACGGCGCGCCCTACGAGTTGGGCGGCGGCGGATCGTTGAGCACGATCGGCGAGTACCTGCGCTTCACCGCGGCCTTGGCCAACGGCGGCGCCCTGCAGGGCAAGCGAATCATCGGCAAGCAGACGCTGGCCTTCATGACGGCCGACCATGTGCTCGACCGTCCCGGCCGTCCGCCGGGCATGGGCTTCGGCCTGGGCTTCGAGGTGCGCACGCGCATCGGCGATGCGGCAATTCCGGGTTCGGTCGGCGAATACGGCTGGGCCGGCAACGCCGGCACGCTGTTCTGGATCGATCCCAAGGAGCAGCTGATCGCCATTTACATGGTGCAGGTCAGCGATCCCGATCGCGTGGCGCTGCGCAATCAGTTCCGAACGATGGTGCAAGCCGCGATCATCGACTAGCGCGCCCGACGATCCGCCGGTCAGCATGACCCAGAAGCAGCAAACAGACCTCGTCGAGGTATGCCGATGCGGCAAGGTGAAACTGGAGGCCGTCGGCCGGCCGATCCTGAGCACCGCCTGCTATTGCGCGAGTTGCCAGGAAGCGGGACGGCGCTTCGAGCAGTTGCCGTCCGCGCCGCCCGTGCGCAATCCCGACGGCGGAACGGACTATCTCCTGTATCGCAAGGATCGCGTGCGATGTGTGATGGGGCAGGAGCATCTCGGGGAGCATCGGCTGAAGCCAGAGTCGCCGACCCGGCGGGTCCTGGCCACCTGCTGCAACTCGGCAATGTTCGCCGACTTCGCCAAGGGGCACTGGCTGACCATGTACCGCAACCGCTTTCCGGCAGGTGCGCCGCCCGTTGAAGTGCGGGTCATGACGCGGGACCGGCGAGAGGGCGCGGCACTTGCCGATGACGTGCCGAACTCTCCCGGTTATCCGGCCAAGTTCATGGTGAGACTCATCGCTGCCTGGATCGCCATGGGTTTCCGTCGCCCGGAAATCCCCTGGGGAAAAACGGTCAGATCGTAATCTGCTTGATGCCGCCCCGGATCTGGCCCGCCTCGATGTTCTGCCAGAGGATATCGTGGCCCTCGGGCAGCGGGCGGCTGTTGGGCATGCAGAGCCACAGGCGCAGCAGCAGCCGGTCGTGATTGGTCGAGGCGTCGTCCTCGAACGAGGTGCGGCCGTGATAGGTCACGTGGCTGTTGATCAGCTGCAGATCGCCCGGATCGAGCACCATCTCCATGCAGAGGTCCTGCGCCAGCTTGCGCAGGAGGGTGAGCGCCTCGCGCTGCTGGTCCGTCTGCTTCGGCACGTCGGTTGCGAGCTCGGCCGCATCGATGAAGGTCTGCGAGTAGTGCGAGGTGAACTTGCCGTCGCGCACGCCGAACAGCGGCAGCGGATAGGCGGTCTCCTTCGTGGTGCCTTCCTCGCCGAAGCGGCTGCGCCAGACGTCGTTGTAGAGCACATCGACGAGGTCGGGCCGCTGCTTCAGCATCGCGTTGTGAACCGCCGGCGAGGAAGCCAGCTTGCTGACGCCGCCCTTGCGCGCCTGGCGCACGCAGAGCAGGCCCACCACGTCGGTGCGGTCGGTGTGGAAGCGCAGCTCGCCACTCGAGAGCGTGCGCGCGTAAGAGGAGAGGAACGTGCCGCCCTTCTGGTCCTTGGTCTCGCCATAGGTACGGCCGACATGGGCGCCCTCGTCGCGGATCGCGCGCATCATCTCGCCCGAGCGGTTCTGGAACACCGGTGTGCCGATGTGCTTGCCGAAGCCGTTGTACATGCGGCGCAGATCCGCCTCGTCGTATTTGTCGACCGGCCAACCGCGCAGCTTCATGATGCCGCTGCCGTTCTCCAGCTCCTCGCGAATGCTGTCGAGCAGGTCGTCGAAGCCCGCGAGCGGAAAGTTCTCCCGGGTGGCCTGGCTCCAGTCGAGGCCCTTGGCCTTCACGCCCTGCAACGCTCTGTCGAGCTCCGCGACATGGGTCGGCGTGAGGTCGCGGATCCAGCGGGTCGACTTCTGGATGTCCTTGCCGTCCCAGACGCAGGGGCCGGAGATCGGCGCATGCGTGGATTTGGTGGCCGTGGCGAGGGTGGTCATGTCCTGTGTTTCCTCAAGCAATGGTCTTGCGCATGTTGATCGACGTGTAGTGCTTGAATCCGGGATGGGCCTCCCGCGAGATTTCACGATAGCCCAACGCCGCGAAGAGCCTCTGGTTGTCCGTGAGGGCAATTCTAACTCCGAGCCGCACGCCGGGCAAGCCGCGCGCCCGCGCCTCGTCCTCGACCGCGCGGACAAGACGCGCCGCGAGGCCCCTGCCGCGGGCCGCCGGCAGGACCGACAGGCGGCCGAGGTAGAGGTCGCCCTCGTACAGGCGGGTCATGACGCAGCCCACCACGGCGCCGTCCTGCTCGGCGACAATGCCGCCGGTGTCCGTGGCGAGTTCCGCTGCGATGCTGTCGGCGGTCTCGCCGAAGGCGCCCGACTCGGGGACGAGCTTGCCGCGATACTGCTCGAAGGCGACGGCGATGGTGCTCGCCAGCGCCGCCGCATCGGCGGGCCGTGCCGCGCGCAGGATTGGGGTGTCGCCCATGCAATATTTCTCGCGTAGGCTCGCGGCAAAAGCGAGGGGAAACGTCACATGAAGGTCACCGGCAAGGTCTGCGTCGTCACCGGCGCGGCAGGCGGCATCGGCGAGGCGATCGCGCGGCGCTTTGCCAGGGAGGGCGCGAAGGGCGTCGTCGTGGCCGACAGGGATGCGGGCCGGCTCGACGCCGTTGCCCGGGACATCGGCGGCCTTGCGGTCGCGGGCGACATCGGCAGCGAGGCCGAGGTCAGGCGCCTCGTTGGCGAGGCCGAGAGGAAATTCGGCGATGTCGACATCTTCTTCTCCAATGCCGGCATCGGCCGCGGCGGACATGAGGATGCGACCGACAAGGATTGGGCCGACAGCTGGGCGGTGCATGTCATGGCCCATGTCTATGCGGCCCGTTTGCTTGTGCCGAAGATGCTGGCGCGCGGCGAAGGCTATCTGCTGAACACCGCCAGCGCCGCCGGCCTGCTCGCGTCGTTGGGCTCCGCGCCCTACGGCGTCACCAAGGCGGCGGGTGTGGCGCTTGCCGAGCATCTGTCGATCCAGTACGGCGACCGTGGCATCCGCATCTCCGTGCTCTGCCCGCAGGCCGTCGACACCAACATGCTGCGCATGGCGGGTGCAACGGCCGCCTCGGTCGACGGCGTGATCAACACCGACGCGGTGGCCCAGACGGTGATCGAGGCGATGGACGCGGAGACCTTCCTGATCCTGCCCCATCCCGAGGTGAAGGAATACATGACGCGCAAGAACGACCGCGACCGCTGGCTGCGCGGCATGCGCCGCCTGCGCGACAAGACCGGCGAAGGTCAGGGCCGACGGTCCTGATTCCAGGGACGGAGTCCGGAATGTCGAAATATCACATATGTTCTTGACGTGCGACTGCAACCTAAATTCAAGGCCTATGATTTTTTTAGAACAAGATTTCCTTTGCACGGTACGTTACGTTTTCTCCAGCCGGATGGAGTAGGCTCCATCCGTCGTCAACTATAGGGGGTTACTTTAATGACAAGGTTCAATCGACGGACGACGATGAAGCTGTTGGGCGGCGGATCCATTGCCGCGATGACGACGGGTCTGGCATCGTTGCCGGCAGCCGCGCAGGAGGTGGATCCGGTCGTGCTGCGGAAATACGAGAATTTCAAGCGCGGCACCATCCATAGCCTCGATCCCAAGACACGCGGCGTCGTCGTGGTGTGGGAAGACCTCGGCCGGGTCAAGATGAAGGCGTCGGACCTCGTCGTCAAAGACGCGAACGCCAACGGTGGCAACGCCTATCCCGAACTCAAGGAAGGCCAGATCGTCGACATCCACTGGTACGACTATCTCGACTTCATGATCGAGAAGGGTTCGCCGTCAACCCTCGCGAAGGCCAAGGCATTGGTCGCCCATGGAGGTCGCTTCGAAGGCTACCCCGGCAGCATCAATCAGGCCAAGCTGTTCCTGATGGAAGGCACGATCACGCGTCTCGATCCGCAGACCTATACGATGTGGATCGTGTTCGCCTCGGGCGGCGAGCCCGACAAGGGCGTGCCAGCGACTGGTGAGGTCGTGCAGCTGCCGCAGGTCCGCTCGCCGGAGGGCCAGGCTGCGTTTGCTACACTGAAGCCGGGCGACCTCGTGGATACCGTGTTCAGCGTGCAGACCGCGGTCAGGATCCATATCATTCGCTGACGATTGCGGACGGATCGGAAACGACGGCGGGGCCCCAGGCCCCGCCGTTTTTCGTTGTCTCGGCTAGGCTGCGCGCCGGCGCTCGGCTGCATCCTGCATGATGGTGACACGCCAGTGGATGCGCTTCTCCTCGATGGGATAGCCGCCCGTCGCCGAATGGAGCGCGCAACGATTGTCCCAGATCACGATGTCGCCGACCTGCCACTTGTGACGGTACTGCGCTTCGGTGTTGACCATGTGCCCGGTCAGTTCGCCGATCAGCGCCTCGCTCTGGGCGTCGGCCAGGCCCTGGATGCGCAGGATGTGATAGGGGTTGGCGTAGAGCGATTTGCGGCCGGTCTCCTCGTGCGTGCGCACGATCGGATGCACCGCCGGTGGCAGGTTGCGGTCCGCCGGGTCGAGCAGGTCGTTGCCGCGCCGCCCGCGTCCGCCATAGACATGCTCGGCCTTCAGCCCTTCGATGCGCTTCCTCAGCGCGTCCGGCAGCGTCGCGTACGCCTCGTACATGCTGGCGAACAGCGTGTCGCCGCCGACCGACGGGATGGCAATGCCATAAAGCTGCGTGCCCTTGCAGACCTCGGTGTCCCAGGGCGAATCGGTATGCCAGCCGCCGCCGCGATCGTAGATCGTCTGGTCGACCTTGCCGTCGGGCTTGCGCGTACCGACGCCCATCACCGTGAGCTCGGGATGCTCGGGATGGCGCGTCTTCTTCACGCGATGCGGCTTCAGCCGGCCGAAGCGGCGCGAGTAGGTGAGAAACTCCTCGATGGTGAGCGTCTGGCCGCGGACCACCAGCACGACGCCGTCGAGCCAGGCGCGATAGAGCGCGCTCCAGTCGGCGTCTGACAGGCCACGAACGTCGAGGCCGGTGGCGATGGCGCCAATGGCGGGGTGGGGCCGCTCGATCTTCATGGCCAAAGTCTACGCCGGTCGCGACGCTGGTAAAGGGGCGCGACATGGCCCAGCATCGCGACAACGAAGAAAAGGGAGGAAACAATGCACCGCATCGCGGCTTTTCTTTTCGCGCCCTTGGCTGTTTCGGTGTTCGCGTCCCTGGTCGCAATAGGGCCTGCGGCGGCGCAGGAGAACTATCCCAGCCGCGCCATTACGCTCGTCGTGCCCTATGCGCCGGGCGGCGGCAGCGACCTGCTGGCACGCACCCTTGCCGAAGCGATGAGGGCCAGCCTCAAGGAGAGCGTGGTCGTGCAGAATGTCGGCGGCGCCGGCAGCGTGGTGGGCTCTCTCCAGGTCGCCAAAGCAAAGCCTGACGGCTACACGCTGCTGATCAACCACATGGGCATGTCGACCATACCCGCGCTCTACCGGAAGCTCGATTTCGATCCGCTCGCGCTTTACGAATTCGTCGGCCTGTTCGCCGAGGCGCCCATGATGATCATGGCACGAAAGGATTTCGCGCCGCGCGATTTCAAGGAGCTGGTCGCCTATGCCCGCGCGCAGGGAGCGAAGCTGACCATCGCGACCGCCGGCATGGGCAGCGCCACCCATCTCTGCGCCATACTCTTCCAGCAGGCGCTCGGCGTGCCGCTGACGGTGGTGCAATACAAGGGGGCGGGGCCGGCGGTGATCGATGTGCGCTCGGGGCAGGTCGACCTGATCTGCGACCTGCCGACGACGACCTCCAGCCTGGTCCGCAGCGGCGACCTGCGCGCCTATGTGCTGACGGCGCCACAGCGCCTGGCGTCGCTGCCCGACGTGCCGACCGCGATGGAAGCGGGCATGCCGAGCCTCGATATCGCCGTGTGGTTCGGCCTCTACGCGCCCAAAGGCACGCCGCAACCGGTGATCGCGATCCTGAACAAGGCGTTGCGGTCGGCGGTGCAGGACCGGGCGGTGGCGGCCCAGCTGGCGAAGATCGAGACCTACCTGCTGCCGCTCGACCAGGCGACGCCCGAGGCGCTGCGCCGCAAGCTCGCTTCGCAGATCGGCATGTGGACGCCGATCATCGAGAAGGCCGGCATCCAGGCAGAATGACATCCGGCTCGCCCGGAGAACACCCTAGAACCTGAGTTCGCTCCGGGTCGCAAAGCTTCGCCCGAATTCCTTGAAGGGCCGGAGGCGGCCGCCGACCAGCCGCTTGAGAGTGGCTGTCAATTCGCTCGCCGCGTCGTCGGGAACGTCGAACAGCCACTTGTTGTCGGGCTCGTATGCCAGCATTTGCAGCACGTTCGGGAAGTAGGCAACGAAGGCGTAGGCCAGTTCCCTGTCGAATTCGCGCTTCCACTGCGCGACATCGCCCGAGCGTACGTGCTTGTTGCCCAGCCGCGACAGGCCGCCAAACAGGCTGTTCTGCCAGAAGCGCCGACGGCACGAGATCTGTTCGGCCTCGTCGAATCCGAGAAAGTCAGTGATCCGGGTCCAGTAGGCCAGGTCCGTGTCCTGTCTGAGATCCTCGTAGCGCACTTCGAAACAATTGGCGCGGCCGTACTGCCACTCCTGCATGCCGCGCAATGTTCCGGCGGTCGAATGCTCCATCTCGAACACGTACTGATCGAGCCTGGTCGGCATCTCCTTCAGCCGGCGCTGGTAGGTGACGTTGTTGTAGCCCGGCACCGGCGTGTGCAGCCAGCTCTCGGCGGATTTCCTGTGATAGTGCATCGCCGAGATCAGCACGTCGCGCGGATCGCGAATGAGGTGCAGTACCCGTACGTCGTCGCGCTCGAGGATGTGAGCGCAATCGCGGAAGTCGGAATCGTAGTTGAAGAGCACGAAGGGCTCCTGCAGCCTCTGCTCGAGGCGCCCATATTCCGATCGGAAGTCCAGATAGTGGGCGCCGACGTCGTCGGCAATGGCCTTGAACACCCCATCCATCCAGACGGTGCCCGTCTTGTGGTGGGTGGCGACGACGATATTGTATTTCATTGTACTCGACTCATTCTTTGTGGCGCTGCTCACCGCGCCATTGCTCGTCGGCTCTACGTAAGGACGCGCGCGAGCATCCCCGAGCAGAGTATATCGGTCGACGAGTCCTTGTGTCGCGGGCTGATCGCACAACCGGTGTAGCGAGTTGTGGGTATGAGCCCTCTGCAACCCCATGCGAATAATTTACATAGCTGGTAACGAAAATGTTCTCGGAGCTCGTCGGCGTGTCTTCATCGGGCCTGCATGCGAGCCTCCGCGCCTGGCTTTCCGAGACGGCGATAGGCTGCTATTGTCCTGTTCCTTCAAATGCTTATCGAGAAATGTCGGTTTTGACCTCTGTCAGGCCTTCGCTTTTGTCGCCCCATCTGCAGCGGCTGGAAGACGAAGCCGTCCATATCCTGCGCGAGGTCGTGGCGGAGTTCCGCAGCCCGGTGATGCTCTATTCCGTGGGCAAGGACTCGAGCGTGATGCTGCACTTGGCGCGCAAGGCGTTTTATCCCGCGCCGCCGCCGTTTCCGTTTCTCCACATCGCCACCGGATGGGATTTCCGCGAGCTTCTCGATCACCGCGACCGCATGGCCGCGCAATATGGCCTCACCTTGCTGACGCACTGCAACGAGGAGGCAGCGCGCGCCGGCGTCAATCCGTTCGATACCGAGGCTGGCGAATATTCACGCCTGATGCTGACGGAAGCCCTGAAGGCCGCGCTGGACAGAAACGGCTTCGATGCCGCTTTCGGCGGGGGGCGGCGTGACGAGGAGAAATCGCGCGCCAAGGAGCGGATTTTTTCCCATCGCGCTGCCGGCCACGTCTGGGATCCGCGCAACCAGCGGCCCGAGCTGTGGCGGCTGTTCAATACGCGGCTGGCGCCCGGCGAAACGATGCGGGTTTTCCCGTTGTCGAACTGGACCGAACTCGACGTCTGGACCTACCTCCAGGCCGAGGCGATCCCGCTGGTTCCGCTCTACCTTGCCGCCGAACGGCGGGTCGTCGAGCGCGACGGCGCGCTGATCGTGGCCGACGACGAGCGGCTGCGGCTTCGGCCCGGGGAGATCGCGCGTCCGCGGCGGGTTCGCTTTCGTACATTGGGCTGCTGGCCGCTCACCAGCGCCATCGATTCCGATGCCGGCGACGTCACCGCCGTCGTAACGGAGGTCGCCGCGGCGCGCTCGTCGGAGCGGCAGGGCAGGCTGGTCGACGGCGCGATGCGCGCCTCGATGGAGCGCAAGAAGCGCGAAGGCTACTTCTGATGCCGGCCGGCCCGGCCTCCGCGCGCGGACGCGGCGAGTTGCGCTTTCTCACCTGTGGGTCGGTCGACGACGGAAAATCGACCCTGATCGGCCGCCTGATCGCCGACTCCGCGGGGCTGTTCGAGGACCAGGCGAAGGCGCTGCAGGGCGATTCGCGGCGGTTCGGCACGACCGGCGACGAGGTCGACTTCGCCCTGCTGCTCGACGGCCTCGAAGCCGAGCGCGAACAGGGCATCACGATCGACGTCGCCTGGCGCTTCTTCTCGACCGCGCGCCGCGCCTTCGTGGTGGCCGACACGCCCGGCCACGACCAGTACACGCGCAACATGGCGACGGGCGCGTCGAACGCCGAACTGGCGGTGCTGCTGGTCGATGCGCGCAAGGGTCTGGTCGAGCAGACGCGCCGCCACGCCGCGATCGTGGCGCTGCTCGGCATCCGTCACGTGGTGCTGGCGGTCAACAAGATCGACCTTGTGGATTTCTCGCAGGCGCGCTTTGCCAAAATCGAGGAGGCGTTCGCCGCCTTCGTGGCACCACTGGGCTTTGCCTCCCTCGTGGCAATTCCACTATCGGCACGGCAGGGCGACAACGTCGCCGCACGCAGCGAGCGCATGGGCTGGTATGCCGGTCCGGTGCTGCTCGACCATCTCGAGACCATCGAGACCGGCTTCGAGAACGTCGGCGCGCCGCTGCGCTTTCCTGTGCAGTGGATCAACCGGCGAAGCGATCTGCCGGGCGGCGATTTTCGCGGCTATGCCGGCACGGTGGCGAGCGGCAGGGTCTCCGTCGGCGACCAGGTCGTGGTCGCGGCGTCCGGCCGCGCCAGCGAAGTGGCGCGCATTGTGACCTTCGACGGCGACCTCGCATCGGCGGAGGCCGGGCGCGCGGTGACGCTGACGCTCAAGGACGAGATCGACGTCGGCCGCGGCGACGTGTTGGCCGATCCCCGCAATCGCCCAATCGTGGCGCGCCGATTTGCGGCCGACCTCGTCTGGATGGACGAGATGCCAGCGGTGACGCACAAGCGCTATTTGCTGAAGCTCGGCACCACCACCGTGCCGGCCAGCCTCGGCCGCATCGTTGACACCCTCGAGCTCGAGCAGCTGGAGCGCGTGCCGGCGGCGCGGCTGGCGCTGAACGCCATCGGCAGGGTCGAGGTCGAGACGGTGGCGGCCCTGGCCTTCGATTCCTACACCGACAACCGCGCGATGGGCGGTTTCATCCTGATTGACGAGGCGACCTCGCGCACCGTGGCGGCGGGACTGGCGGTCCACGGTCTCGATCGTGCGACCAACGTCCACCACCAGCACGCCGACGTGACGCCGGCGCTGCGCGAGCGGACCAAGGGGCAGCGCGCGTCGGTGATATGGCTGACCGGCCTGCCGGGATCGGGCAAGTCGACGATCGCCAACCAGGTTGAGCGCAAGCTGGCGGCGCTCGGAAGGCAGACCATGCTGCTCGATGGCGACAACCTGCGCATGGGCCTCAACGCCGACCTGGGCTTCGACGCCGCCGCGCGTTCGGAGAACGTGCGGCGGGTCGGCGAGCTGGCGAAGCTGATGGTCGACGCCGGCCTGATCGTGATCGTGGCCCTGGTCTCGCCGTTCCGCGCCGACCGCCAGCGCGCTGCCGCCCTGCTGCCCGAGGGCCGCTTTCTCGAGGTCTTCGTCGACACGCCGCCCGATGTCTGCCGCGCGCGCGATCCCAAGGGCATCTATGCCAAGGCCGACAGCGGCAAGGTGGCCAACTTCACCGGCCGCGACCAGATCTACGAGGTGCCTGAGGCGCCCGGCCTGGTATTGCAGACGGTCGAACTTTCCCCCGAAGAGGCGGCGGACCGCGTGATCGCGCGCATCGGCGCCGGCCTCTGAGCGGAGCGCTCGAAGACAAACTCAATGAGGAGCGCGGTCGAACCTGTCGAGATCCATGACCTTTGCCCAGGCCGCAGCGAAGTCCTTGGCGAACTTCTCCTTGGCGTCGGTGAGGGCATAGACCTCGGCCAGCGCCCGCAGCACTGAGTGCGAGCCGAAGATCAGGTCGACGCGCGTGCCGGTCCATTTGACGGCGCCGGTCTTGCGGTCGCGACCCTCGTAGACGCCGTCGCCAGCCGGTTTCCATTCGGTCGATATGTCGAGCAGGTTCACGAAGAAGTCGTTGGAGAGCGTTCCGGTTTTCTTCGTGAAGACACCGTGTGCCGACTTCCCGGCATTGGCGCCGAGCACGCGAAGGCCGCCCACGAGCGCCGTCATTTCCGGCGCCGTCAGGGTGAGGAGCTGCGCGCGGTCCACCAACGCCTCTTCCGGGGCCATGAACTGCTTGCCGGTGAGATAGTTGCGGAACCCATCGGCGCGCGGCTCGAGCGGGGCGAAGGAGTGCGCATCCGTCTGCTCCTGCGACGCGTCCATGCGGCCCGGTGTGAAGGGAATCTTCACGTCGACGCCGGCGTCCGTGGCCGCCTTCTCGACCGCCGCGTTGCCGCCCAGCACGATCAAGTCGGCGAGGGACACCTTCTTGCCGCCAGTATCGAATTCTTTCTGAATCGCCTCGAGCTTCTGCAGGACCGTCTTGAGCTGGGCTGGCTGGTTCACCTCCCAGTCCTTTTGCGGCACGAGCCTAATGCGTGCGCCGTTGGCGCCGCCGCGCTTGTCGGAACCACGGAACGTCGAGGCCGAGGCCCAGGCCGTCGACACCAGCTCGGAAACCGAGAGGCCCGAGGCCAGGATTTTCTGCTTGAGCGTCGCCGCGTCGGCGTCACTGATCGGCGGACGATCGGCCTGGGGGATCGGGTCCTGCCAGATCAGTGTTTCCGTCGGGACGAGCGGACCGAGGTAGCGTTGGACGGGACCCATGTCGCGGTGCGTGAGCTTGAACCAGGCACGCGCGAAGGCGTCCGCGAACTGGTCGGGATTCTCGTAGAAGCGCCGCGAAATCTTCTCGTAGGCCGGATCGAACCGCAGTGCGAGGTCGGTCGTCAGCATGGTCGGCATGTGCTTCTTCGAAGGGTCGTAGGCATCGGGAATCGTGGCCTCTGCGTTCTTCGCCTTCCACTGCTGCGCACCGGCCGGGCTCTTCGTGAGTTCCCATTCGTGCTTGAACAGATTGTCGAAGAAGTGATTGCTCCACTTGGTCGGCGTCTGCGACCAGGTGACTTCCGGACCTCCGGTGATGGCGTCCTTTCCGATGCCTGTGCCGTGCTTGCTCTTCCAGCCGAGGCCCTGGTTCTCGATCGCGCCGCCTTCCGGCTCGGGCCCGATCAGCGAGGGATCGCCCGCACCGTGGGTCTTGCCGAAGGTGTGGCCGCCGGCGATCAGCGCGACGGTCTCCTCGTCGTTCATGGCCATCCGGGCGAATGTCTCGCGGATGTCGCGCGCCGAGGCGACCGGGTCCGGCTTGCCGTTCGGCCCCTCGGGATTGACGTAGATCAGACCCATCTGCACGGCGCCTAGCGGGGCGGCAAGCTCACGCTCGCCGCTGTAGCGCTCGTCGCCGAGCCACGTAGCTTCGGGGCCCCAGTAGAGTTCTTCCGGCTCCCAGGTGTCGGGCCGGCCGCCGGCGAAGCCGAAAGTCTTGAAGCCCATCGATTCGAGCGCGACGTTGCCGACCAGGACATAGAGGTCTGCCCAGGAAATCTTGCGGCCATACTTCTGCTTGATCGGCCAGAGCAGGCGGCGCGCCTTGTCGAGATTGGCATTGTCAGGCCAGCTATTGAGCGGCGCGAAGCGCTGCTGTCCGCCGCCGGCGCCCCCGCGGCCATCGGCAACGCGATAGGTGCCGGCGCTGTGCCAGGCAAGCCGGATGAACAGGCCGCCATAGTGCCCGAAGTCGGCCGGCCACCAGTCCTGCGAATCCGTCATCAGGGCATGCAGATCCTTGATCACGGCGTCGAGGTCGAGGCTCTTGAATTCCTTGGTGTAGTCGAACGTCTCGCCCAGCGGACTGGAGCGCGGCGAATGCTGATTGAGGATCCCGAGGTTGAGTTGGTTTGGCCACCAGTCACGATTGGCGTGAGGGCGTTTGCCGCCCGAGAACGGGCATTTGCTTTCACTGGCCATGTTTGCCTCCAGTCGTGTTCTACATCTTCAATATAGTTTAGAATTATTCTAGACAATAGCGCGGTGCGGCATCTCGCAAGAAAAATTGGCGGATTCGACGAGCACTGAAACAGTCAGTGCTGCAGTGACGCCAGGGTCACTTGTTGCTCTGGAAGTATCTGCCTTGGCACACTGCGACAGTGTTACAGCGATCTCGTATGTAATGCCGATTTTTCGAACGGGTCTTGAGGCGTTACGGCGATGTCGCCAACCGACATGACATTCATGAAGGCATCTTCGGCCTCTATCCCGCGACTTCGCGGCGTGGCAGAAAGCAAAGGGCGATAGATCAGCCCTTCTTGTCCTCCGGCCGCTCCAGCCATTTTCCCCGGCGCTGCATGCCGAGATAGATCTCGCAGGTGGCGCAGGGGATGTCCTCACGCGAAGCGGCGTCCCCGCGCAGCATCTTGCGGGCATAGGTCATCTTTTCGCTGTTGACGCTCGCGGCGAGTCCTTCCGTGAAGGCGTTCGACCCGAAATCGCCCCAGAAATTCCGGCAGCAGCCCAGCATCTTGCCGTCGAAGTTCACCTGGGGTGCGTCCCAGAGCTGATTGCAGATCCCCTGGCTGTAGTCGCGCCCGAAGCGCTCCTCGAACTCGGCGCGGGAGGCAGCGCCGGTTTCACGGCGCACCCTCTCGGCGTCGGCAAGATCGCCTGTGTCGGTCCACGATAGCTTGGCGAAGAACTGCATGCCGAGTTCTTTTGCCATGGCTCTCGCCTTGGACAATTCGTGCTCGTTGTGGCGAAAGACGACGAACTGCCAGCGCAGATGGGGAAACGGGGAGCGATACTTTTCCTTCCATTGATTGATCTTGGCGACGTTGGCGATCACCCGGTCGAAGTTGCCGCGTACCCGATACTGGCGATAGGTCTCCGCACTGGCGCCGTCGATCGAGCAGGTCATGGCCCCCAACCGGTATTTCACGATCGCCTCGAGGACCTCGTCGGTCACGTTGTTCAGGTTGGTGCCATTGAGCGCCGTGAGCGCGACCTTGCGCTCGTGCGCGATCTTGAGGATTTCCAGGATCTGCGGGTTGATGAAAATCTCGCCGTAGTTCGAGAGTTCGATGACCTTGACCGAGGGGTTGCGTTCGAGAAACGTCCGGAAGTCGGCGGCCTTCAGGAAGCCCTTGCCGACCGCCTGATCGATCATCTTGTCCGTCGTCGGGCAGCCCGGGCACCGCAACTGGCAGTGGGACGAGGCTTCGAGTCGGATGGAGACCGGTTCGATCATGTCTATTCCTACAGAGGAACGGCGCACCTCGCGGTGCGCCGTTTTAGTCTGTTCCCATTGGTCGGAGCGAGAGGATTCGAACCTCCGGCCCCTAGCTCCCGAAGCTAGTGCTCTACCAGGCTGAGCTACGCTCCGTCAGGTGTACGGACTCCGGCCCGCTGGGAGGCGGGTTTATAGCGGTGCCCCCCAGCGGTCGCAAGGCCTGGGCCCAGCCGCTATAGTTCCGCGGTTTTTCGGGAGCGGGGACGGACATGGCGAAGAAAAAGCGGCTGAAAATCGCGCTGATCGGCTATGGCGCGATCGGCCAGATGCTGTTCGACCTGTTCAAGGAAAAGAAGCCGGCGATCGATATCGTGGGCGTGCTGGTGCGCGAGGGTCGCGGCCGGGCGACGCAGAAGGCGGTCGGCCGCAAGGTCGCCGTCGTGGAAAGTCTGAAGGCGCTGCTGAGGCTCAAGCCCGACATCGTGGTCGAGGCGGCGAGCCAGCAGGCGGTGCGCGACTGGGGTGAGACGATCCTCCGGAAGGGCATCGACCTGATGGTGATTGCCACCGGCGCCTACGGCGATCCCAAGCTATGGAAGAAGCATCGCGACACGGCGGCCAGGAGCGGCGCGCGCCTGCGCCTGCCGTCGGGTGCGATCGCCGGCCTCGACGGGTTGCTGGCGATGCGGCTCGGCACACTGGAGAAGGTGAAGTACACCTCGATCAAGCCGCCGCATGCTTGGACCGGCACGCCGGCCGAGACCGATTTCGATCTGCCCTCGATCAAGGAGCCGACGGTAATTTTCAGGGGAACGCCCGCCGATGCCGGACGTCTCTACCCGAAGAACGCCAACCTCGCCGTCACCGTGGCGCTGTGCGGCGCCGGCCTCGACCGCACCGACATCGAACTGGTCGCCGATCCCACTTTGCCGCCGGGCACCAACGCCAGCCGGCTCGAAGTGGTGAGCAACTCGGGCGAACTCTCGCTCTACCGGTTGGGGCGGTCGATGCCGGACAATCCGAAGACCGGCGTGCTGACCGCCCTCACGATGGCGGACGATCTGATGAAGATCGTTCGGTCGAGCGACTGGTGATTAGGCACCAAGTGCCTAATCACTGGTGATCATGAAAAGGATCCCTCACTTCGCTCGGGATGACAAAGGCCCTGTCATCCCGAGCGAAGTGAGGGATCCTTGATCATTTCAATACGTCGTTGAAATGAAACCGGCGGCCAATGGAACTGGCCGCCGGTGATATCGATGATGTTCGTCGGACCTCAGCCGCGGCCGTGCCACTTGTGGCGATGGCCGTCCATCGGCCGGTCGAACAGCGCCTGCTGCTCCGGCGTGAGCGAGGCGTAGAGCGCCTTCAGCGAGGGCGTCACCGCTGCGAGCAACTCGGAACGCGACTTCATCATCGCCTCGCGCCGCTCCAGGCGCTCGGTGAACTTCGGCCGCTCCTTCATTTCCACCGGCAGGGTGGCGCAGCGCGCCTTGTCCTTCGCCGTGACTTCGTCGGCCGCCTTCTCGAAGGCGTTCCAGGCGGTCACCTGCTCGGGCTTGAGATCGAGGCGGGCCTTGAGGTAGGCGCGGACGCCGACCTTGTGCGCCATGCGCTCCATGCACATGTTGCGCGGATTGAACGCTGGGCGGTTGGGACGCGACTGGCGATCGGCGGGGGCAGCGCCGCCGCCGGCCGCCGGGGGCGAGGCGGCCGGCGGGGCTGCCTGGGCGACCTGCGGCGCGGCGTCGAACCCACCATCGAAGGCGACAGCCGAGGTCAGCCAGGCAAGGCTGCCGGCCGCGACGATGGCGGTCGAAACAGCCAATAATTTCATACGGGACGACATGTAAACGGCTCCTGAAAGGCTAGGAATCACTCTCCCTGCCTTCAATACGGGGCTGGTTTCCCAAACGTGCCCGGAGCGACCGACTATTTGTTGGGTAGCTGCAGGCTCATCCACTGCGCAAAATCACTGCGCTGGGCGTGCGTCATGTGCAGGCCTTCCTTGGTGCGCCGCCACATCACGTCTTCGGGATCGACCGCCCACTCCTCGCGCATGACGTAGCGCGCCTCGACCTCGTAGAGATGGCCGCCGAAATGCCGGCCGAGGTCGGTGGGCGATGTGACGCCCTCCAGCAGTTCGTCGAGGGCGGCACCATGGCGGCGCACCAGCACGCGCACGAGGTCCGGCGGCAGGCCCGGCTTGGCCGCCTGCGCGCCTGCCGCGAAGCGCTCGAAGGCGAGCTCGAAGGATGGCGCATCGGCGAATTCGCCGTCGGCGACGGGCTTGTGCGCGGTCCACGGGCCGCCCATCCGCGGATAGAATTTGCGCAGGTCCTCCAGCGCATGTTCGGCCAGCTTGCGATAGGTCGTGATCTTGCCGCCGAACACCGAGAGAAGCGGCGCGGTGTCACCGGGTGCATCGACTTCGAGATGATAGTCGCGCGTCACCGCCGAGGGATCGTCGTCGCCGTCGTCGAACAGCGGCCGCACGCCCGAGTAGGTCCACACCACGTCGGCCGGCGTCACCGGCTTCTCCATGTAGTGGTTCACCAATTCGCAGAGGTAGGCAACTTCTTCCGCCGTGCACTGCGGGGTCTCGCTCAACTCGACGGGAATGTCGGTCGTGCCGATCAGCGAGAAGTCGCGCTCGTAGGGGATCACGAAGGCGATGCGGGTGTCGCTGTTCTGCAGGATGAAGGCGTGGTCGCCATCGTGCAGGCGCGGCACGACGATGTGGCTGCCCTTGATCAGCCGCACCGTCTTGGGCGTCTTCACATGCGTCTGCTCGTCGAGGAAATGCTTCACCCAGGGGCCGGCAGCATTCACGAGGCCGCGCGCGCTGAGCGACTTCTTCATGCCGTTCGGGCCTTCGAGCTCGATCTGCCAGAGTTTGCCGTCGGCGCTGCGCCTGGCCGACACGCAGCGATGGCGTGCATAGATCGCGGCGCCCATGTCGCGGGCCGACTTGAGGTTCGAGATCACGAGGCGCGCGTCGTCGACCCAGCCGTCGGAATAGACGAAGCCCTTGGCGAAGGACTTCTTGAGCCCGCGGCCGTACGGCGAGGTCGGCAGATCGATCGACTGCGACTTGGGCAGGGTCATCCGCCAGTCGAGGTGATCGTAGAGGAAGAGGCCGAGCCGCAGCATCCAGCGCGGCCTGAGGTGCGGTTCGTGCGGCAGCACGAAACGCAACGGCCAGGAGATGTGCGGCGCCTTGGCCAGCAGCACTTCGCGCTCCATCAGCGCCTCGCGCACCAGCCGGAACTCGTAGTGCTCGAGGTAGCGCAGGCCGCCGTGGATCAGCTTGGTGGCCTTCGACGAGGTGGCGCTGGCGAAGTCGTTCATCTCGCAGAGCCCGACCTTCAGGGTGCGCCCGGCTGCGTCGCAGGCAATTCCCGCCCCGTTGATGCCGCCGCCCACGACGAACAGGTCGAGCGGCCGGCTGTCCTCTCCATTCATGCGTCCGACATATAGCGCGCTTGACCGGCCGATGCGCGCGCCGCATCAAGGCACAACATGGGATTTTTGCTCAAAATCGCGATCTTCGCCTTCGTGGCGTGGGGGATCTGGCGGACGGCCAACCGGTGGTTCAATTTTCTGGGCGGCAACCGCCCGCCGCCTGCCGCGCCACGCCAGCCGGCCCCGCCGCCACAGGCGCCGCGCGAGACAGTCCAATCCCGTCCGCGCATCGTCGAGGATACCCATCCGTGCCCGGCCTGCGGTGCTTATGTTGCTCTCGGCGCGGCGAAATGCGGCCGGCCGGACTGCCCCCAGCCATAGGCTTGCAGCGCTTGACCGGGTTAGGGGTGGCACCTATTTTGCCGCGCCGCACAAACCGGCCTAAGTATAGGAAAGACAAGGGATTCCGGTGTCCACTCCCGCCAAGCCGCAGTGCTTTCAGGAATTGATCCTGACCCTGCAGGACTACTGGGCCCGCCAAGGCTGCCTGATCCTGCAACCCTATGACATGGAAATGGGTGCCGGCACTTTCCACACCGCCACGACGTTGCGTGCGCTCGGGCCAAGGCCGTGGAACGCAGCCTACGTGCAACCATCGCGTCGACCGTCGGACGGCCGCTACGGCGAGAATCCGATGCGCATGCAGCACTACTATCAGTTCCAGGTGATCATGAAGCCGTCGCCGGCCGACTTCCAGGAACTCTACCTGGGCTCGCTGGCCGTGATCGGCATCGATGCCACGCTGCACGACATCCGCTTCGTCGAGGATGATTGGGAGAGCCCGACGCTCGGTGCCTGGGGCCTCGGCTGGGAGGTCTGGTGCGACGGCATGGAGGTCTCGCAGTTCACCTACTTTCAGCAGGTCGGCGGCATCGAGGTCGAGATCGTCTCGGGCGAGGTTACCTACGGGCTCGAGCGCCTGGCGATGTACCTGTTCGACAAGAAGACGGTCTACGATCTGCCGTACAATTCTCCCGACTCGAGCGTGCCCCTGACCTACGGCGACGTGTTCCTGGAAAACGAGCGCGAGCAGTCGGCCTACAATTTCGAACATGCCGACACCGAGATGCTTTTCCGGCACTTCGCGGATGCCGAGAAGGAAAGCGGCCGCATGATCGAGAAGAAACTGCCGCTCCCGGCCTACGAGCAGTGCATCAAGGCGAGCCACGCCTTCAACATGCTCGACGCGCGCGGCGTGATCAGCGTGACCGAACGGCAGAGCTACATCCTGCGCGTGCGGACGTTGGCCAAGGCGTGTTGCGAGGCCTGGCTGGCGACGCAGGCGAAGGAAGCCGCCTGATGGCCGAGCTTCTTCTCGAGTTGCTGAGCGAAGAGATCCCCGCGCGCATGCAGGCGCGCGCGGCCGACGATCTGAAGCGGCTGGTGTGCGACGGGCTGAAGGCGGCCGGTCTTGCGTTCACCGGTGCACGGGCGTTTGCCACTCCGAGGCGCCTCGCGCTGGTGGTGGAGGGTCTGCCGGCGGCGCGGGCCGACGTAAGCGAAGAACGGCGCGGGCCCCGCGTCGGTGCGCCCGAACAGGCGGTGCAGGGCTTCCTGAAGGGCGCCGGGCTTGCCTCTCTCGGCCAGGCCGAGAAGCGCGACACCGGCAAGGGCGAGTTCTGGTTCGCAGTACTGCGGAAGAAGGGCGGGCCGACTGCCGAAGTGCTACCCGGCATCATCGATACCGTAATGATGACGCTGCCCTGGCCAAAGGCGATGAAATGGAGCAACGGAACCCGGCTCTGGGTCCGGCCGCTGCGCTCGGTGATCGCGTTGTTCGACGGCCAGGTGCTGCGCGGGGAGGTGGGCCTGGCGGGCACGATGGCGTCGATCGGCTTCGGCGACACCACGCGGGGGCATCGCTTCCTCAGCTCCGGCGCGATCGCGGTCTCGGGTTTTGACGACTATGTCGCCAAGCTGCGCGCGGCCCACGTCATCCTCGATCCGGCGGAGCGCAAGAAGATCATCGCCGAGCGCGCGGAGAAGCTCTGCGCCGATGCCGGGGTCGTGCTGAAGAAGGACGACGCGCTGATGGAGGAGGTCGCGGGGCTGGTCGAGTGGCCGGTGCCGCTGATGGGCACGATCGACGCGCAATACATGGACCTGCCGGCCGAAGTGCTGATCGTGACGATCAAGACCCACCTCCGGTACTTCGTCACCACGCAGAAGGATGGCGCTCTCGCCAACCGCTTCATCGTTGTGGCCAACAACGTGGCACGGGACGGCGGCGAGACCATCGTCGCCGGCAACGAGCGCGTGCTGCGCGCGAGGCTGGCCGACGCCAAGTTCTTCTGGGACCAGGACCGCAAGCACACGCTCGAAAGCCGCCTGCCGGCCCTGGAGGGCATCGTGTTCCACGCCAGGCTCGGCAGTCAGGCCGAGCGGGTCGAGCGTATCGCCCGGCTCGCGGGCGAGATCGCGAGCTTCGTGCCGGGCGCAGATGCCGCCCAGGTCGAGCAAGCCGCGCGTCTGTGCAAGGCCGATCTCGTGTCCGGTGTGGTCGGCGAATTCCCCGAAGTGCAGGGCATCATGGGCCGCTACTACGCGCTCCATGAGAAGCTGCCAGCGGCCGTGGCCGATGCCATAGGCGATCATTATGCGCCGGCGGGCCCGAACGACCGCTGCCCGAGCGCGCCCGTGTCGATCGCCGTGGCACTCGCGGACAAGCTCGATGCGTTGATCTCTTTCTGGTCGATCGGCGAGAAGCCGACGGGCTCGCGCGATCCTTATGCGCTGCGGCGCGCCGCGCTCGGCGTCATCCGCATCGTGGTCGAGAACGGCCTGCGCCTGCCGCTCGGCACCTTCTTCAACGCACCCGACCTCATGGCCTTCTTCGCCGAGCGCCTGAAAGTGCAGATGCGCGAGAAGGGCGTGCGCCACGATGTGGTCGACGCTGTCGTGGCCACGGGCAGCGATGACGATCTGGTGCGCATGCTGGCCAGGGTCGAAGCGGTGCAGACTTTCCTGGGCACCGAAGCCGGCAAAAACCTGCTCACCGCGTACGGCCGCGCGGCAAACTTCGTCCGCGCCGAGGAGAAGAAGGACAAGGTTCTCACCGCGAAAATCGCCGGGGCGCCCGATGTCGCACTGCTGGAACAAGCCGAGGAAAAGGCCGTTGCTACGGCGCTCGGCGGGACCGAGCCTGCGGTGAAGGCCGCGCTGGGTGCCGAGGATTTTGCCGGCGCAATGCGGGCGCTCGCTGCGCTCCGCGGACCGCTCGATGCCTTTTTCGACAAGGTCACGGTAAACGTACAGGACAATCCCGGGCTCAGGCTCAATAGACTGAAATTGCTCAACCAAATTCGCGCCACCATGGATCGTGTGGCCGATTTCTCGAAGATCGAGGGCTAAGTGATGGCCAAGTGGGTCTACGGTTTCGGAGACGGCAAAGCCGAAGGTCGCGCCGATATGCGCAACCTGCTGGGTGGCAAGGGCGCGAACCTCGCGGAAATGTCGAGCCTCGGCCTGCCGGTGCCGCCGGGCTTTACCGTGACGACGGAACTCTGCACCTATTACTACGCCAACAAGGAAACCTATCCATCCGAGCTGAAGGACGAGGTCGAGCAGGCCCTGGCCCGGGTCGAGAAGATCGTCGGTCTCGGCTTCGGCGACGCTACAAACCCGCTGCTGGTTTCGGTGCGCTCGGGTGCGCGCGCCTCGATGCCGGGCATGATGGACACGGTGCTGAATCTCGGTCTCAACGACAAGACGGTGCTGGGCCTTGGCCAGTCGTCGGGCGACGAGCGCTTCGCCTGGGACAGCTATCGCCGCTTCATCCAGATGTATTCCAACGTCGTGCTCGACGTCGGCCACCATTATTTCGAGGAGGCGCTCGAGCTCAGGAAGGAAGACATCGGTGTTCACATGGACACCGACCTCAAGGCCGCCGATTGGCGCCAGGTCGTGGGCGAGTACAAGAAGATCGTCGAGAAGCGCACCGGCAAGCCGTTTCCCCAGGAGCCGCGCGAGCAGCTGTGGGGCGCGATCGGCGCGGTGTTCGGCTCGTGGATGAACCAGCGTGCCATCACCTATCGCCGCCTGCATGCTATCCCCGAGAGCTGGGGTACCGCGGTCAACGTCCAGGCGATGGTGTTCGGCAACATGGGCGAGGACTGTGCGACCGGCGTCGCCTTCACGCGCGACCCCTCGACCGGTTCCAACCTGTTCTACGGCGAGTATCTCGTGAACGCGCAGGGCGAGGATGTCGTGGCCGGCATCCGCACGCCCCAGCATCTCACCATCGAGGGCAAGAAGGCGCAGAAATCGACCGAGCCCGCGATGGAAGAGGTGATGCCGGAGGTGTTCAAGCAGCTCGCCGGCGTGCGCCAGACGCTGGAGAAGCACTACTGCGACATGCAGGACATCGAGTTCACCGTGCAGAGCGGCAAGCTCTACATGCTGCAGACCCGCAACGGCAAGCGCACAGCGAAGGCCGCGCTCAAGATCGCCGTCGACATGGTGCGCGAGGGCCTGATCACGAAGAAGGAAGCCGTGGCCCGCATCGTGCCCGCTTCGCTCGACCAGCTGCTGCATCCGACGCTCGATCCCAAGGCGCCGCGCAAGGTGATCGCCAAGGGCCTGCCCGCTTCGCCGGGCGCGGGCTCGGGTAAGATCGTGTTCACCGCCGACGCCGCCGAGAGGCAGGCCAAGGCCGGCGAGAAGGTCATCCTGGTGCGACGAGAGACGTCGCCGGAGGACATCCACGGCATGCATGCCGCGGAGGGAATCCTGACGTCGACCGGCGGCATGACCAGTCACGCCGCCGTCGTGGCGCGCGGCATGGGCAAGCCCTGCGTCGCGGGCGCGGGCGACGTGCGCATCGACGCCAAGGCGGGAACGCTCGTCGTACGCGGCACGACGGTGAAGACCGGCGAGGTGATCACCCTCGACGGCTCGACCGGCGAGATCATCCTGGGTGTGGTGCCGACGGTGCAGCCCGAGATGTCGGGCGACTTCGCCGAGCTGATGGCGTGGGCCGACGAGTTCCGCACCCTGGGCATCCGCACCAACGCCGAGACGCCGGCCGATGCGGCCCAGGCGCGCAAGTTCGGTGCCGAGGGCATCGGCCTTTGCCGCACCGAGCACATGTTCTTCGAGGGCGACCGCATCGTGGCGGTCCGCCAGATGATCCTGGCCGACGACGAAAAGGGCCGGCGCGCGGCACTGGCCAAGATCCAGCCGATGCAGCGCAAGGACTTCGTCGAGCTGTTCGAGATCATGGCGGGACTTCCCGTGACGATCCGCCTGCTCGACCCGCCGCTGCACGAGTTCCTGCCCAGGACCCAGGCCGACATGGACGTCGTGGCCAAGGATCTCGGCGTCGACGTCAAGGAGGTCGAGTCGCGCGCCCACAAGCTGCACGAGTTCAATCCGATGCTCGGCCATCGCGGCGTGCGGCTGGGCATCTCCTATCCGGAGATCTACGAGATGCAGGCCCGCGCCATCTTCGAGGCCGTGGCCGAAGTCCAGAAGAAGGCGGGAAAGACCGTGATCCCGGAGATCATGATCCCGCTGATCGCGACCAAGAAGGAGCTCGACCTGATGAAGGCGGTGGTCGACCAGGTCGCGTCCGAAGTCAGCCAGATGTCGGGCCAGAAGCTCGAATACCTCGTCGGCACCATGATCGAGCTCCCGCGCGCCTGCCTGCGGGCCGGCGAGATCGCCGAATCGGCCGACTTCTTCTCGTTCGGCACCAACGATCTCACGCAGACGACCTGGGGGCTCAGCCGCGACGACTCGGCATCGTTCCTCGAGAAATACCAGCAGCGCGGCATCATGGAGCACGATCCCTTCGCCTCGCTCGACGTCGACGGCGTGGGCGAACTGATCGAGATCGCCACCGCGCGTGGTCGCAAGGTGCGCAACGGGCTGAAGCTCGGCATCTGCGGCGAGCATGGCGGCGACCCGGCCTCGGTGTTCTTTTGCCACAAGGCCGGCCTCGACTACGTTTCCTGCTCGCCCTACCGTGTGCCGATCGCACGCCTGGCGGCGGCGCAGGCCGCCCTCGGCGGCGCTCTCAAGACGGAGTGAATGCGTTGAGTTATCCGACGGATGGCAGCTGCATCTTCTGCAAGATCGTCGCGGGCCAGCTGCCGTGCTTCAAGCTGCTGGAGGACGACACCACGGTCGCCTTCATGGACATCAACCCGATCAATCCCGGTCACGCGCTGGCCGTGGCCAAGGGACACTGGCCGACGATCGAAGGAATCCCGCCGGAGATCATGGGCGCGACCGCGCAGACGGCGCAAAGGATCGCCAAGGCGGTGTTCAGCGAGATCAGGCCCACCGGCGTGAACCTCGTGCAGTCCAACGGAGCGGGCGCCGGCCAGACCGTGCCGCATCTCCACATCCACGTCATCCCGCGCCGCGCCGGCGACCGGCTTCTGCTGGGCCACGAGTCCAGACCCGGCGACATGAAGGAGATCGAGGCGATTTCCAAGAGGCTGAAGAACGCCCTCTAGAGGAGGCCACTTCCTTGGCAGACACACCCGAAAGCCTGCTGAGCGAAGTGTTCGCCCGACAGGCGCTTCTCGTCCAGTTGATGCGCCTGCTGCTCCGCGAGCGCGCGGCCGAGAAGGGCCAGACCGAGCGCGACATCATGGAATGGGCGGAGGAGACGAAGCTCTTCTTCGAGCGCAACGTGACTTCGGGCGTCGTCGAGGCCTATCTCACCGGCGCTGTCGATACCTTCTTCAACACCCTCGCGTCCGAAGTGAAGGCCGACTCCGCCAAACGGAAAAAGCGGAAGTAGCCGGGCCGCGAGCAGCAAGCCGTAGATGGCGCCTCAGCGACCGGCGCTGCCGAGTCCGCCGGCCTCGAGCGCCAGGTGGAGCATGTTCAGGAAATCGGCGAACTTCGGTTCGGGCAGATGCTTGTCGCGGTCGACCCTGGCGACCAGCACGAGGTCGGCAGTCGGGACGACGAACGCGTATTGTCCGCCCGCACCGAGGGCCGTGAAGCTGCCCTTGGGCATGCCGCCCGGTTCGGGTGATGGCGGCGCGGTCCACCACAGGTAGCCATAACCCCGCCCGACCGTACGGCTCGAGGCGTCGGAATAAGGTTGCGTGCTCTCATGTACCCAGTTCGCGGGCACCACCTGGCGACCGGCCCAGTTGCCACCATGAAGGTAAAGCAGTGCGAAGCGGGCGAGGTCGCGTGCGCTCATCCGCAGCGGATAGGCGCGGTGGATCGAGTCGGGGCCGGGAATATAGGTGCCGTCCTGCGGCCGGTAGTCCTGCATGCCGATCGGCTGGGCGAGCAGCCTGTCGAGCGCGTCGTAGATGCCGGTGCCTGTCGCGTGCTCGTAGATCGTGCCGAGCACGTTGAAGTCCCAGTTGTTGTAGTACCAGAAGGTCCCGGGATCGTGGCTGCCGCGCAGCGGTCGGGCCTTGGCCATCGCGACCGTCTCGTAGAGCGCCGGATGATAAACGCCCGAGCGTGCCTGCAGCAGCATCCGCACCGTCGCCTTCTTCTCGGTGGCTGTCAGCGCCGGTGGATTGTCGTCGATGCCGAGCTGCTCAAGCGTGCTGTCGAGCGATATCTTGCGCTCGGCCACCGCGATACCGATCAACGCGCTGAGCAGGCTCTTGCGTACCGAGGCGAGTTCGGTTCGGGCCGCGGTGTCGCCCCATTCGGCCACGACGCGGCCGTGATGCACCACCATGACTGCCGTGAAATTGATCTGCTGCGAGGCCGCCTTGACGCCGGCCAACCCGTCTTCCGACCAGCCACTCTGCGCGGGAGGGACATGGTCCCAGTCCTTGCCGGGAAAGGTCTGCGCGGTGGCACAAGAGCCGAACAGCAGCGCGGCGAATGCCGCGACAAGCAGTGCGCCTGCCGCGCTGCGGCGACGGATCAGGCCGCCACCAGCGAGCCGCGGCTGGCGGGCACGCTGAACCACTCGCGCTCGTCCTGGCGGAACTGCTCGCGCACATAGTCGATCACGGTGCGGATGCGGGCGCCCTTGTTCGTCTCCTCGTGACTGACCAGCCAGATGTCGCGGACGATCTTGAGGTCGATCGGGGCCGCCATCAGGTTGGTCATCTTGGTCACGTAGTCGGGGAATACCGAGATGCCGTAGCCGACGCTGACGGCTTCCATCGCGGCGTAGGACGAGTTGGTGCGCAGCACGACCGAGGGACTGCTCTCGACGACTTCGCTCCACGGCTTCATCGCCGGCAGACTGTGCAGCACCGTGTGGTCGACGATGTGGTGTTCGCGCAGGTCGTCGAGCTTCTGCGGCAGGCCGTACTGCTCGATATAGTTGGGCGCCGCCAGGATCGACATGTTGAACTGGCCGACGCGGGCGGCGACCAGCTGGTTGGAGGTCGGGCGGAAGAAGCGGATGGCGAGGTCGGCCTGGCGGGTCGCCAGATCGAGCACCTGGTCGCCCGCGATCACCTGCACGATGATGTCGGGATGGCTGCGGCGCAGCTGGCCAAGGCGCGGCACCAGCCATTGCGCGGCGACGCCCTCGGTGGCGGCGATGCGCACGACGCCCGCCATTTCGCGGTCGAGACCGGCCAGATGGCGCTCGATCGCGGTGGCGTTGGACATCATCAATTCGGCCTGGACCAGCACGCCACGCGCGGCCGGCGTCACTTCCATGCCGTGGCGGTGACGATCGAACAGCTTGGCGCCCAGCCGGCGCTCGAGCGCCTGGATGCGGCGACCGACCGTCGTCTGCTTGGTGTTGAGCTGTGTTGCAGCGGCGCTGAAACTTCCGGTCTTGGCGACGGCCAGGAAAAATCTGACGTCGTCCCAATCGCCGAGAATATTCGGCACTTTGCTCTTACGGGGTGTCGGAGTGACCATAGTAACAATCGATACAATAGGGATTGGGCTGAAACATTTACTTGGAGAGTGCCTCGTGGTTTATCTTATACCATTGATTGTGCGATGCTGTTTTTTGTCTCATTTATAGGCGTCTAGCCGGTTTTTTCAAGAAACGGCTCGATGTTCGCGGTGGGTATCTAGTCTTCGTATTCGTTAATCAATCTATCCGTAGTGGGTTTTGCGATTAACGGGTCTGTAACGAGGCAGGAGTACCACCGTGGCCGCCATCGGCTCGGACAGTAACATGAGCACCTTTCCGGGTCTCGCCGACAAGTTCGGCCGCTACGTGCGCAGCACTTCGACGCGCACGGCGGCGTTTGTCGGCCTGCTGACATATCTGAGCTATGCATATGCGCACGGCAGTTGGACTAACCCTGCCCTGATCGGCGTGTCACTGTTTACGGGGCTCTTCCTCCCGACCTACGCCAAGCTCAGCAACAAAGCCGAACTGTGGGCGCAAAACCAGTTCGGCTTCGTGACCGCAGGCAGGCTCGGGCGGTTCGTCCCGCAGTACGCGTTCAATCTGGCTGTATTCTGGGTGTTTTTATGGGGGGGTGCCCTCAACCGAGCAGGCGTGGAGTCTGTGGGCGGGTTCGCGGGGGCCGCTCTCGTAACCTCGCTTGCGTCCCAGGGCAGCCAGTATCTCGGCCTCTTCCTGTTCCAGCGCGGCATCGGCGACGCCAATCGCAACGTGCTGACCGGTGTGTCGATCAACATGCTGCTGGCGGCTTTCGGGACGGCGGGCGTCCCGGGTGCGCGCGAGGCCTTCCTGGTCGTGGGCTTCGCGCTCGGCATCGTCCTGTTTGGCGTGGGCGTCCTGTCCGACATCCGCTCGCTTGTCGCGCCGAAGGGCGGCATCGGGTTGTTCTTCGGGACCTTCAACCCCTTCCACAATACCCATCTCGACATCGTGCGCCGCGCGATCGAGGAGCGTGGCCTTTCCAAGGTCATCATCCATCCGACCTTGATACCGCGCATTCATGTCGACGCCTTCCGCCGGGGCCAGCTGCGCGTCGCCAGGGTGGAGAACGGCTTCCAGATCTACGAGAAGACCGAGAAGGCCGACGTCAACGTCGACTACTTCCCCGCCGGGCGGCAGTTCCTGCCGCCGGAGACGCGCAAGGTGTTGATCGACCTCGTGGTGGCGGAAGCGGGCCTCGGCAACAAGGTCGAGGTCGCCTTCTATCCGGAAGTCTACAACGCCAAGGGCTTCCGCGGCGTGATCGGCGAAGTGCGCAAGCGCTATCCGGGCGTTCGCCTGCACGCACTGCACGGCACGGATTTCGGTGGCATGACGGTGCGCCAGATCTGCGACGAAGCGGGATGGATCTATCCGTGGCGCATCCTGCGCCGCGACAAGGTTTCCGCGACGGCGATCCGCCGCGGCGCCAAGGGCATGACGTCGGGTGTGGTGACGGACGTGCTCGGGCAATTGACGGCAAATCGCCCGGAAGTGACGGCAGGGGGCCGCCGCTTCCGGAACGACAATGGCGTGCTGACAGAGGGGAACTGAAATGTCTCTCCAGAATTCGACGATCGGCTCGCAGCCCGTCGTAACCATCAAGCTCGCGTCCACGTCGGACGAGCTCATGCAGTGCTTCGCGCTGCGCTCCGCCGTGTACATCGGCGAGCAGCAGTGCCCGTACTGGGAGGAGTTCGACGGCAACGACTTCACCGCGACGCATCTCATCCTGTACGTCGACGGCGAGCCCGCCTCGTCGATGCGGCTGCGCTGGTTCGGCACTTTCGCCAAGTTCGAGCGTGCCGTGATCCTGAAGCGCTACCGCTCGATGGGCCTGTTCATTCCCTTCACCCAGTGGGCGATGGAGTTCGCCCGACGCAAGGGATACAGCCGCGTCTACCTGCACTCCCAGCACCGGCTGTGGCCGATCATGGAGCGCCAGGGTTTCCGCAAGGTCGACGACAAGGTCTTCAACTTCTCCGACCACGAATACGGCGCCTATTACCGCGACCTCGACGTCGACGCGAAGCAGGCGCCCACCATGTACACCGACCCGCTGGTGCTGAACCGGCCGGAAGACCAGCTCGACAGACCGGGCATCCTGGAACAATCGGTCGAGCGGGGCGCCAGCAACCCGCATGCCGAATGGTCCGAGCGCCGGACGAACTAAGGGGATCTGACATGTCTGTTGTGAAGCAATCGATCGGCGGCGAGCCTTTGACCACCAAGCTCGCGATGAAGATGGAAGACTCCATGCAGGCCTTCGCGGTGCGCGCCGCCTGCTTCATCGGCGAGCTCGACGTGCCCTACTCCGAGGAGTTCGACGGCCATGACTTCGGCGCCACGCACGTGATCGCCTATGTCGGCGACGAGCCGGTCGGCGCCGTGCGCGTGCGCTGGTTCCAGTCCTTCGCGATGCCGGAGCGGCTGGCGGTCATCCAGCGCTTCCGCGGCAATGCGATCGGCCAGCTCCTGCTCGAGCGCTGCCGCAAGCTCGCCGAGACCCGCGGCTGCAACATGCTCTACGTGCAGGTGCTGCCCAACGACGTGGCCTACTGGGAGAAACAGGGCTGGCGCCGCCTCGTTGCCGAGGACGCCGGCAACGCGCCCAAGCGCATCGTGGCCATGGTGCGGGCCGTCGATCCCAGCAAGCCGCTGCCCGACGTCGAGGCGCCGGAAGCCGTCGTACTGCGCGCCGAGCCGCAGCTCGACGCCTCCGGCCTGCCGCTCGGAACGGTTTCGAACTGAGGCTGACGCGGCCTTTCGGCCCCGCTATGCTTGCCGCCAAGGGGCAATAATACGGGGTTGGGGATGAGTCTGTTCGACATCGTCGTCGAGCCGGAGGTTCGGCGACGGCGGGTACGGCGACCGGTGTCCGCGAAGAAGCGCGCCGCGGCCCTCTTCCGGATCTGGCATGGCTTGCGCGAGCTGAACGAGCTGGCCGAGTACCTCGACGACGCCGAGCTCGTGCATTTCCTCGAAGTCGCGCTCCTGCTGGTCGAGGACAAGGTCGCCTCGGAGAGGTTGGGCTTCGACGGGGTCGATACGAGTCGGCCGAACTAGGACCGGCCGCAGTTCAGGATTCGGTGTCATCCCGAGCGAAGCGAGGGATCCTTGCATGGTCGCAGTTAAAGATCCCTCGCTGCGCTCGGGATGACAGTCTGCACTTGAGCGAGTTGGTCGGATGAGAATCCTGCTGGCGTTGCTGATCCTCCTCGCCGTCCCCAATGTCGCGCGCGCGGACGACCTCTCCAGGGTCGGCGTCAGGACCAGGGATTTCGTCCCGCCCGAGCCTTACGACTGGCGCGGCGCCAGGACCCACGTTCTGCGCACGATGATCTGGTATCCGGCCGCGGCCGGCGCGCGCGAGGAACCGCAATGGTTCGGCCCGCCCGTCTTCCCGTTCTTCGGCGCCGCCCCCGCCGCGCGCGGTGCGGCACCCGCGCCGGGGGCGCGGCGGCCGCTCATTCTCCTGTCCCACGGCAACGGCGGCACCTCGTCCGAGCTCGCCTGGCTCGGCACGGCACTCGCCGCACACGGTTTCGTCGTCGCCGCCGTCGACCATCCCGCCAACAACGCGTCCGAGGACTACACGCTCGAGGGCATGTCGCTGTGGTGGCTGCGCGCGGTCGATCTCGGGGCGGTCATCGACGCGATGCTCGCCGACAGGACCTTCGGCGGCCTGATCGATCCCGCCCGGATCGGCGCCGTCGGCCATTCGCTGGGCGGCTACACGGTCATCGCGATGGCCGGCGGCATCACCGATCCGGAATTGCTCGAAGCGTTCTGCCGTTCGCCCGCCGCCGACGCGTCGTGCCGCCCGCCGCCTCCGGCTTCCGGGCTGCGCCAGAAGATCCAGGCGCGCCAGGCGTCCGATCCCGATTTCCGGCAACGCTACGGCAAGGCGGGCAACTCCTGGCGCGACCCGCGCGTGCGTGCCGTCTTCGCCATGGCGCCGGGGCCGGGGCAGGCCTTCACGCCACAGAGCCTCGGCAACATCTCGATCCCGGTGGCGATCGTCGGCGGAGACGCCGATGAAATCATCCCGCCGGCGGCCGCCGCCGAGTACCTCGCCAAGGCGATCCCGCGGGCGACGGTCGAACTCTTTCCGCGCGCCGGCCACTTCGTCTTCATCGACACCTGCACTCTGGTGGGGCGCCTGTTCCTGCGCCTCGCATGCGGCGATCCGGCCGGGACCGACCGCGAGGCGGTCCACGGCGAGACGATCAGGCGCGCGGTCGAATTCTTCACCGCGACTCTTCGTTGAGGGCGTGCCCTACTTGTGCCGCGGGTCGAGTGCGTCGCGCAGCCCGTCGCCCAGGAGATTGAACGACAGGACCGCGAAGAAAATCGCGAAACCCGGCCAGAAGGCCATCCACGGCGCCTGCGCCAGGAATCGCTGGGCCGAGTTCAGCATGCTGCCCCACGACGGCGCCGGCGGCTGCTGGCCCAGGCCCAGGAACGACAGCGCCGCCTCGGCGATGATGGCGCCGGCGATCGCCAGGCTTGCCTGCACGAGCAGAGGCGGCACGATGTTGGGCAAGACGTGGCGGAGCGCAATGCGCCAGTGCGGATTGCCGACCGCGCGGGCAGCCTCGACATAGTCCTCGACCTTGGCGCCCAAAGTCTGGCCGCGCGTCAGCCGGATGAAAACCGGAGTCGCGGTGACGCCGATGGCGATCATCGCGTTGCTGAGGCTGGGCCCCAGGAAGGCGGAGAGGGTGATCGCCAGGATCAGGAACGGGATCGCCAGCATCGCATCGACGATGCGCGACAGGACCGTGTCGATCCAGCCGCCGGCATAGCCCGCCAGCAGGCCGAGCGGAACGCCCGCGCCGACGGCGATTCCGACCGACACAAGTCCGGCGCTGAGCGAGGCGCGGGCGCCCCAGATCACGCGGCTGAGTATGTCGCGGCCGACCTCGTCGGTGCCGAACCAGTGCAGCCAGCTGGGCGGCTTGCGCACCTGGGTGAAGCTGGTGAGCGTCGGATTGTAAGGGGAGACCAGGGGCGCCAGGACGGCGATGGCGATCAGGAACACCACCACGACCAGCGCCACCATCGCGCCCTTGCGCCGGCGCAGCCGCCGCCAGGCGCGGGCCCACGGATTCTCCTCGAGGCCGGCCGTGATCGTCATCCCCGTAGCCTCGGATTGACCAGCACATAGGCGATGTCGGCCAGCAGGTTGAGCGAGATGTAGGTCGTGGCGGTCACCAGCACGACGCCCTGCACGACGGCGTAGTCGCGGTTGAAGACGGAATCGACGATCAGCTTTCCGAAGCCGGGGATGGTGAAAATCTGCTCGGTCAGCACCGCGCCCGACAGCAGGGTGCCAAAGTCGAGCGCCAGCAGGGTGATCACCGGCGTCATGGCGTTGCGCAGCGCATGCTTCAGCACCACGCGGCCCTCGGCCAGGCCCTTGGCGCGGGCGGTGCGCACATAGTCGGCGCCCATCGCCTGCAGCATGGCGCTGCGGGTGTGGCGCATCAGGACCGCGGCCAGCGCATTGCCCAGCACGAAGGCCGGCATGATCGTGGTGGCCAGGCTCTGCTTCCAGTCCTCGCCCAGCCGCACGTAGCCCGAGGCCGGCAGCCAGCCCAGCTCGACGGAGAACAGGAAGATCAGCAGGATGCCCAGCCAGAAGTTGGGCGTGCTGAGCCCCCACAGCGCGAACAGGTTGGCGCCGTAATCCCACCACGTCTCTTTCTTCACCGCCGAGACGATGCCGGCCGGAATGCCGATGCAGAGCGCGATCAGGAGCGCCATGCCGGCCAGCTGCAGGGTCACCGGCAGCTTCTCCGCCACCAGCGAGCTGACCGAGGATTTGAGCCTCATCGACTCGCCCAGATTCCCCGACAGCACGCCCTTCATCCAGTAGAAGTACTGCACGGGGATCGGCTCGTTCAGGCGATACTGCTCGCGGATCTGCTGCAGTACCTGCGGATCGCGTTCCTCGCCCGCCATGATCAGCGCCGGATCGCCGGGCAGCAGTTGCTGCAGGCCGAAGATCAGCATCGACACCAGCACCAGCGTCGGGATGATCTGCAGCAGCCGGCGGACGAGGAAGACGAGCATTTAGCGGGGCATCTGCTACTTGAGCTTCAGTCCCACGACCCTCACCAGCCCGTCCGGCATCTGCTTGTAGCCTTCGAGCTTGTCGGTGTGCGCCACCAGCACCTGCGGATGGTAGAGGTAGAGGATCGGGCCGGCGCCTTTGGGCGTGAGCTTTGCCGCGACCTTCTCGTACGCGGCCTTGCGATCGGCTGTTGCGCTCTTGGTGCGCGCCTCGTTCTGCGCGGCATCGACCTCGGGATCGCAGAACTTGCTGTTGTTCTGCGGCTGGTTGCAGGTCTGGAAGCTGTACGAGTTGCCGTCGGGATCGCTGCGGCCGCTCCAGCCGATCAGGTAGACCTGGAAGTTGCCGTCCTCCGCCTGCTTCAGCGAGGTGGCGAACTCGGTGAGCCGGATCTTGAGGTCGAAGCCCGCCTCGGCGGCCATCGACTGGACCACTTCGGCGACCGACCGGAACTCGACGCCGTTGGGCACCATGAAGTCGAGCGTGAGCGGCGTCGTGACGCCGGCTTCCTTCAGCAGCGCCTTGGCTTTCGCAACATCGCGTTTGGGAATCGGGAACTTCGACTGGTAATAGGGATTCTGCGGGCTGACCCACTGGTTGCCCGGCACGAACTCGCCGTTGAACACGACCTGGTTGATGGCATCGCGGTCGATCGACAGCTCGAACGCCTCGCGCACCTTCGGATTCCTGGCCAGCGGATTGTCGGCCTTGGGACCGTTGGCCAGGTTCATGGTGAGGCCGACGTAACCCAGCGACACCGCCTTGCTGAGCTTGAGCTTGGGATTGTCGCGCACAGCCTTGATGTCGGTCGCCAGCACCCGCTCGATCAGGTCGAGGCCGCCGGACTTGAGGTTGGCGAGCCGGACCGTCGAATCGACGATCGGCAGATAGGTGATCTTGTCGATGAAGATATGGTCCTTGTCCCAGTAGTCGGCGAACTTCTCGACCACGATGCGGTCCTGCTGCACCCGCTCGACGAACTTGTAGGGACCGGCGCAGACCGGATGGAGACCGAACTTGTCGCCGGCGGCCTCGGCCGCCTTGGGCGAGACCATCATGCCGGCGCGGTCGGTGAGCTGGGCGAGCAGGGGTGAGAACGGCGCCTTGAGATTGAGCTTGATGGTAAGCGGATCGACCACGTCGACGGAATCGATGGCGCTGATCTCGGGCTTGCGGAACGAGCCCTTCATGTTGAGATGGCGGTCGAGACTGTATTTTGCCGCGGCCGCGTCGAACGGCTCGCCGTCGTGGAACTTGACGCCCGGCCGGAGCTTTATGGTGACGGTCTTGCCGTCTGCCGAAGTCTCGTGGCTGAGCGCCAGTTGCGGCACGACGTTCAGCTTCTCGTCGATGTCGAACAGCTTGTCGCAGATCGAGGCGAAGACGATGCGGCCGACATAGGTGCGCGCGAGCGTGGGATCGAGAACGTCGGGATCCTCCGCCAGGCCGATCCGGAGGTTGGTCTGCGCGAAGGCGCCGCCCGCCATCGCGAACAGCAGGATTGCCGAAAGGGCCAGTCTCTTCATGTTGCCTCCTGTGCCGAAACGAATGCCGCCTGCAGGCGGTCTAGCCGGTTTCTGTCCTGTTCGTTGCCGTGGCCTTCGATCAGTCCTGCGGCCGCAGGCAGGTCGGGCCACCACGGGCAGGCCGTAGCATGAGATGTGCCATCGTCGACCAGCGCCGGTTCGTCGCGGCGGCAGCTGTCGCGCGCAAAGGGGCAGCGGGTGTGGAAGCGACAGCCGGAGGGAGGATTGATCGCGCTCGGAATGTCGCCCTCGAGCAGCGCACGTTCGCGCACCACTGTCGGATCGGGCAAGGGCACCGCCGACAGCAGCGCGCGCGTATAGGGATGGCGCGGATGGCGGAACAGCTCCTCGGTGCTCGCCGTCTCGACGATCTTGCCGAGGTACATCACGGCGATGCGGTCGGCGATGTGCTTCACCACCGCGAGATCGTGGCTGATGAAGATGTAGGCGAGGCCAAAGCGCTGCTGCAGCTGCTTCATCAGGTTGATCACCTGGGCCTGGATCGACACGTCGAGCGCCGACACCGGCTCGTCGGCCACGATCAGCCGCGGCTCGACGGCCAATGCGCGTGCGATGGCGATGCGCTGCCGCTGACCGCCCGAGAATTCGTGCGGATAGCGCCGCGCATGGTCGGGTCTCAGCCCGACCAGCTCGAGCAGCTGGGAGACGCGCGCGCCGCGCTCGCGTTCGTCGCCGACCAGCCGGTGCAGCCACAGCGGCTCGCCCAGCATGGCGCCTACCGTCATGCGCGGATTGAGCGACGCATAGGGGTCCTGGAAGATCACCTGCAGGCGGCGCCGGCGCGCGCGCATCTGGTCCTCGTCGAGCGCCAGCAGATCGTCGCCTTCGAAGCGCACCTGTCCGGCGCTGGGCTCGAGCAGGCGCAGCACGAGGCGGCCGACGGTCGACTTGCCGCAGCCCGACTCGCCCACGATCGCCAGGGTCTCGCCCGGGTCGACATGGAAGTCGACGCCATCGACGGCGCGCACCTGCGCACGCACGCGGCCGAGCACGCCGCCCTTCACCGGGAAGTGCTTCACCAGGCCGTTGACCTCAAGCAACGGGCTCATGAGTGCCACCGCATAACCTCATCCTTGTAAGTCATCGAGGCGCTCGGGGAGTAGAGTTTGCGTTGCGGTGCCGGAGGGTAGATCGTCTCATCCAAGGGTGGTTGAACCCGTTCCTCAGCGTGGTCGCCCTCCGGTCGTTCCAGTGAACCCGAACAGTCGCCTGGGCCGGTCCGCGAGCCCGCTTTCGCAAGGAAGGGTCGCCATGGAACAGATCAGCGTTGTCGGCATCGACGTATCGAAGGATCGTTTGGACGTTCATGTCTTGCCTGAGGGAGAGGCCTGGTCGGTGTCTCGCGATGGTGAGGGGCTTGGTGAACTGTGCCGGCGGCTCGGCGGTACGGCGCGTCTGGTCGCCCTCGAGGCAACCGGCGGATACGAGACCATCGTCGCGGCCACCCTGTCGAGCGAAGGCGTGCCGGTAGTCGTGGTCAACCCGGCCCAGGTCCGCAACTTCGCCAACGCTCTTGGACAGCGCGCCAAGACCGATCCGATCGATGCCCGGGTAATCGCCCGCTTTGCCGAGGCGACGCAACCGGAGATCCGTCCCTTGCCCGATCGGGCGACCCGCCTGCTGGCCGATCTGGTGGCCCGTCGCCGCCAGATCGTCGAGATGATCGTGGCCGAGCGCCAACGCCTGCACCGCACCGAGCCGCCGCGGGTGCGCAAGAGCATCGAGCGGTTGTTGAAGGCGCTGGAGAAGGAACTTGCCAGCCTCGACCACGACATCGACGACAGCGTGCGCAGCTCGCCGGTGTGGCGCGAGAAGGAAGACCTGATGACATCCGTTCCAAGCGTGGGGCCGATCATCGCCAGAACCATATTGGCCGAACTGCCCGAGTTGGGCACGCTCGACCACAAGCGGATCGCGGCCCTTGTCGGCCTCGCTCCCTTCACCCGCCAGTCCGGCGCTTGGAAGGGCAAGGCCTCGATCGGCGGTGGGCGCAGCGCCGTGCGCACTGCACTCTTCATGGGAGCCCAGGGTGCCAAGCGCTGGAACCCGGCGTTGAAGGCCTTCTATGAACGCCTCATCGCTGCCGGCAAGCCCAAGATGGTCGCCACCATCGCCGTCGCCCGCAAGCTGCTCACTATCCTCAACGCCATCCTCAGAGACAAAACGCCATGGCAAAACGCTTGACCTCAGACACAGTCGCTGAGGAGCGAGCGCAGCGAGCGTCTCGAAGGATGGGCAACAAACAAGGTGCTCGTTCCCGCCCTTCGAGACGCGCTTCGCGCTCCTCAGGGTGAGGCTGTGGGGTGTCTCGTTCATTGGAGGATCTGCGACAGCGGTGCGCGGCGGCAGCGCGCGAGATGGCCGGGCGCCACCTCGACCAGCGGCGGCGGCGCGGCGCGGCAGGCCTCCTCGACGAACGGGCAGCGCGCGGCGAAGCGGCAGCCGGCGGGCGGCTTGGTCATGTCGGGCACGCGGCCTTCGATCGACGGCAGGCGCTCGCGCCGGTGGTCGAGCCGGGGGATCGAGCCCAGCAGGCCCACCGTGTAGGGATGCTCGGGCCGGGCGAACAGCGTCTCGACCGGCGCCCGCTCGACGATCTGGCCCGCATACATGACGGCGACATCGTCGGCCATTTCGGCCACGACGCCGAGATCGTGCGTGATCAGGATGATCGCGGTGCCGGTGTCGCGGCGCAGGCCGCGCATCAGATCGAGGATCTGCGCCTGGATGGTGACGTCGAGCGCGGTGGTCGGCTCGTCGGCGATCAGCAGGTCGGGTCCGCAGGCCAGCGCCATCGCGATCATGGCGCGCTGGCGCATGCCGCCCGAGAGCTTGTGCGGATAGTCGTCGATGCGCTTCTCCGGGCTGGGGATGCGCACCAGTTTCAGCGTGTCGATCGCCTTGGCCCGCGCCTCGGCCGGTCCCAGCCCCTGGTGGCGGCGGATCGCCTCGATGATCTGGTTGCCGATCGTGTAGGAGGGATTGAGCGAGGTCATCGGCTCCTGGAAGATCATGGCGAGCCTGGCGCCGCGCAGGTCGCGCAGCTCGCTCCTCGCCACCTTGAGGAGATCCTTTCCCTCGAAGCGTACCTCGCCGCCGACGGTGGAATTCTCCGGCGGCAGAAGGCCCATCACGGCGAGCGACGTCACCGACTTGCCGCAGCCCGATTCGCCCACCAGCCCGAGCGTGCGGCCGCGCCTGAGGGCGAGATCGATTCCATCGACGGCGTGTACCGTGCCGTCGTCCGTCGCAAAGGAGACTGTGAGGCCCTTGAGCTCAAGCAGGGGCGCGTCGGTTGACCCGCTCATCTTGAGGACTATCGGCCCGCGGCGTACCCCTGCATGCCGCGCGGGTTGGCGGCGGCCTTGCGCCACGGATCCTCGCGGCGGGCGGCGGTCAGGCGGCCCTCGGACCAGTCGTCGTTCATCTCGACCTCATGGCCGCGTTTCTTCAGATCGTCGACTGTGGATTTGGGCACCCGGCCTTCCAGCACCAGCACGCCCGGACGCGCGGTGCGCGGCCAGAACGACGAGGGGAAATGCTCGCTGTGCCAGGCCGGCGCGTCGATCGCCTCCTGCAGGTTCATGCCGCAATGGACGTGGCGCAGGAACATCTGGGTGATCCACTGCTCCTGCTGGTCGCCGCCCGGCGATCCCCAGACCATGTACGGCTCGCCGTCGCGATGGGCCAGGGTCGGCGTGAGCGTGGTACGCGGCCGCTTGCCGGGCGCCAGCGAGGAGGGCTGGCCTTCCTCGAGCCAGCAGATCTGGCCGCGCGTGCCGACCGGGAAGCCGAGCTCGGGCACAACGGGCGAGCCATGCAGCCAGCCGCCCGACGGCGTGGCCGAGACCATGTTGCCTTCCTTGTCGACGATGTCGAAATGCACCGTGTCGCCGCTCATCTGGCCCATCCGCCCGACCGTCGGCTCGCCGGCGCCGCTTGCCGCGACGGCCGCGCGCGAGCCGTCGGCGCGGCGCAGCTTCACCACGCCGCCATAGCCGTCGACCTTGCCCGGCCGCTGGTCGAGCGAGGCTTTGGCCGGATCGATCAGCTTGCGGCGGTCGGCGTTGTAGGCGTCCGACAGCAGGGTCTGCATCGGCACGTCGACGAACTTGGGATCGCCGTAGAACGCCTCGCGGTCGGCGAAGGCGAGCTTGCTCGCTTCGACGACGGTATGGATGAAGTCGGGGCTGGTCGGATCGGCGCCGTCGAGATTGAAGCCCTTGAGCAGCGCAAGCTGCTGCAGGGTGACCGGGCTCTGCGCCCACGGCCCCGCCTTGCACACCGTATAGCGGCCGTAGTCATACGTGAGCGGTTCTTCGACGGTGGCCTGCCACTTCGCCATGTCGTCGCCGCGCAGCAAGCCCTTGTTGCGCTTGCCCGAGACGTCCATCAGCTCCTGATGCGTGTAGAAGCGGTCGATCGCTTCGGCGACGAAGCCCTGGCTCCAGACCTTGCGCGCGCGCTCGATCACCGCCTCGCGGTTGCCGCCGCCGGCTTCCGCTTCCTTGATGATGCGGAGGTAGGTGTTGCCCGCCGCCGGATTGCAGAACAGAGAGGCCGGCGCCGGCACCTTGTTGCCCGGCAGATAGACCGCGGCGGAGCTCGGCCAGTGGGTGCGGAAATTCTCCTTCACCGTGTCGATGGTGGCCGAGGCGCGCTCGACCAGCGGATAGCCGCTCATGTAGTAGCCGATGGCGGGCGCCAGCACGTCGGCGATGCTCATCGTGCCGTAGTCGCGCAGCATCAGCATGTAGGCATCGAAGGTGCCGGGCACGGCGGCGGGCAGCAGGCCGGTGCCGGGAATGAGGTCGAGGCCCAGGCTCCTGAAGTGGGCAATGGTGGCGAGGGCGGGCATCACGCCCTGGCCGCACATCACCTCGGTCTTGCCCTTCTTCACGGCATTGAAGATCAGCGGCGCGTCGCCGCCCGGACCGCACAGATGCGGCTCGCAGACCTGCAGGGTGAAGGCCGTCCCCACGGCCGCGTCGAAGGCGTTGCCGCCGCGCTCGAGGATGCCCATGCCGACCGCGGTGGCGATCCAGTGCGTCGAGGCCACGACGCCGAAGGTGCCGACGATCTCCGGACGGGTGGTGAACGGGTTGGGATTGATCAGTTTCAAGGCGTGCCTCCCCGGCAGCAAAATGCCGGGTGACCTTATTACCGCGGTGCCCGCATCGCTAGGGGTTCGACGGCTCCGGCAGCTTCATCCAGGCCGGGATCTCCGCAACAATCCGTGTGTTTTCGGCGGTCAGCGCGCCGGGCGGACCGCCACGTGCGGCGTCGAGGCGCAGCATGGCGAGCGCCCGATTGCCCGAGCCCGAGCGGATTTCGCCCACCTCCTCGCCGTTGGCGAGGATCGCCGTGCCGGGCGCGGGCAGGGGACCGTCGAGCTGCACGGGAAAGAGGCGCTTCCTCACCAGTCCGCGATACTTGGTGCGGGCCGTCAGCTCCTGGCCCATGTAGCAGCCCTTCTTCCAGTCGACGCCGTTCAATTCGTCGAAGCCGCTCTCGAGCAGCAGCGCCTTCTCGGGCAGCAGGTCGCGGCTGCCGTCGGGCACGCCGAGCGCGAGACGCAGCGCATCGTAGTCGGCGGGCATTGCCGGCAGGAAGCCGTGCGAGCCCAGCAGCGCCGCCGCCTCGTCCGCTTTGGTGAGAAGGCGCACGCCCAGTTCGGGCAGGCGCGGATCGGCAAACGACACGGCGTGCTCGATGCCGAGCGCCTTGTTTGCGCCCGCGCCGAAGACCACCGCGACTTCCATGGTCGCCGCGCGATCCTCGACCTTCGCCTTGGAGCGCAGGGTGTACATCGAAAGCTTCCTTGCGAGCGCCGGCGCCCGCTCGCGCTCGGTCTCGAGCAGCAGCGTGTCGCTGTCGCCCCCCCTGGCGCCGTCAGCCACGAACATGTCGTTCAGGAACCGTCCCTGCGGCGTCAGCAGCGCCGCCCAGATCGCGTGGCCGGCCGAGACCTTGGTCGTGTCGTTGGATATCAACCCCTGCAGGAAGTCGACACGATCGGCGCCCGAGACGGCGATGACGCTGCGGTGTTGCAGCAGGGCGAAGGAGGGAACGGTCATGCACAAGAATTGGGGCCCGCTGCCCCAATTGGCAAGGGGCGATGGCAGCGCGTCGTTAGTCGGGTAGGACAGCGCCCATAACCGGGGGGTCGAACTTCTTCACGCGCTTTGGGGTTGCGCGAGGGATGGCGATGGTAGACGGAGGGTGATGGCGAGGCCAAGATGGCTGCCATAGACCTCGATGTTCTCGGCCTCAGGCGGAGATGTTGAGACAGGCCTGCCAGGCGCAGATGCCGTCGCTGCGGCTGAAGATCGAGGTGGTGGGTACCGGGGCGCTCGGCCAGCTGCTCGGTCAGCAGGTCGTGATCGGAGACCTTGCGGCCGAGGCGAGCTCATAGGCCTGCCAGCGTTGGTCGACTGCGGCGAGCCTGCGAAGGGACTGCCCAGGCTGATCATGCATCGGATCTTTCCGGCGCGAGCTTGGCCAGCTGGCGGGCATAGAGGCCGCCCAGGCTCCAGCCGACGAGGCTGATCCGCGATGGCCGTAGCGCCGCACGTTTGTCGAATCGCTACACATGTCGGCGTCAACAGTAACCGCGCAGGCCGAATTGCGGTTGCCGGGTTTCGGGCGTGAACGGTGTGGCGCGCGACGCAGAAGCGCGCAGCGGTGCGTGCTGTGGTCGTTGGCGAGCAGGCCGGGCAGGACGAGCACGGGATGTCCGTCACCTGGTGGCGTCATCGCGAGCCAGGGCTGCATCAGGTAGAAGGCACCCAGTGGGCAGGGCGCGCGCCTCCATCAACATGAGCGCGCGCGACGGCGGCGGCGGATCGATGGCGCCGCGCCTGATTGGAAGGGTACATTGAACTCCTTAACGCTACGCTCGAGGTCAACGTTGTGCGACGCACCATGGATGCATGAAAATTGCTGCGGCGCAATATATTTAATTAATCCTCTGTAATATATGGTGATTTGAGACTACGACGCCCGACGGGCGGCGGGAAAGGTTCGACCAGCGTTGGCGACATCTGAGGCGACATCGGCGATTGGCCAGCATGCGAGCTATCGTCCGGACATCGACGGGCTGCGTGCGGTCTCCATCCTCGCCGTCGTCCTCTACCATGCGTTCCCGAGGATTGTCGGATCGGGCTATATCGGCGTCGACATCTTCTTCGTCATCTCGGGCTACCTGATCGGCGGCCTGATCAGCGCCGAACTCGCCGCCGGCACCTTCAGCTTCGCGCGCTTCTACACCCGTCGCGTGCGACGCCTGTTTCCCGCGCTGATCCTCGTCGTGGCCTTCGTTCTCTTCGTCGGCTGGCACATGATGTTCGCGGAGGAGTTCCGCCTGCTCGGCCGGCACGCTTTCGCGGCGTCGCTGTTCGTGGCCAATTTTCCGCCGATGGGCGAGATCGGCTATTTCGACCGCGAGGGCCACAGCAAGCCGCTGCTGCACCTGTGGTCTTTGGGCATCGAGGAGCAGTTCTACCTCGTCTGGCCAATCCTCGCGGTGCTGACACGCTGCAGCCGGCGGACTTTCCTCTTCGTGACGCTCGCCATCGGAGTCGTGAGTTTGGCGCTGAACGTGACTTCCTCCGCCCCCGGTCTCGCCTTCTACCAGCCGTGGACGCGCTTCTGGGAACTGGCGGTGGGCGTGCTGGTGGCGCATCTGCCGTTGCGACTATCCCTGCGTTGGCGGGAAGCTTGCTGTTGCGCAGGCCTGGCGTTGATCCTGGCCGTCGCGACCGCCGCGCAGTTGAAGGGGTTTCCGGGCTGGTGGACCACCTTGCCGGTCGCCGGCGCCGCGCTGGTGATCGCGAGCGGCCCCGACACCGTGCTCGGCCGCCGGGTGCTGGCCAGCCCGCCGATGGTCTTCGTCGGAAAGATTTCCTACCCGCTCTATCTCTGGCACTGGCCGCTGCTCGCCTTCACCTGGATCGCCTGCGGTTCCTTTCCGCCGGCCTGGCTGATCGACATCGTGGTGGTGGCGAGCTTCGCTCTCGCGTGGCTGACCTACGAGTTCGTCGAGAAGCCCGCGCGGTTCGGTCTCCCGGCGCGGCGCGTGGTCGGCATCTGCGTGCCGGCGATGGCCGTGCTCGGCGCCCTGGGCTTCGCCACGATGATGCTCGACGGCATGCCCGAACGATGGGTGGCGCGCGAGAATCTGGCGCTCGCCGAGGATGTTCGCCCGCCGCTGCACACGAGATCGTCCGACGGTTCCTGCGAGAAGCCCTGGGGCATCGGCAAGGACGAGATGTCATCTGCCAGCTCGCCGTGCCGAAGCCCGACGATGCTGGTGATCGGCGACAGCGTGGCGATGGCGCTCTACTCGGCGATCAGCGCCAAGCGAGTGGCCGTGGACGCAGCCCTCCTCGCCACCACCAGCCCGCACTGGGTCGAGCCGGGCTGCCTCTTCTCGGGTTCGCTGGAGCCGTGGTCGGGTGGCAAGTTTGACCTGCCAACGCCTGATACGCGACACGCTGTCGATCCTCGACCGCACGCCCTCGATCAAGGTCGTCGTCGTGCCGCCCTTCTCGGACAATCCGTTCTTCAACGATGTCGGCCGACTGCGGCAGCTCCAGGACGCCGTCGCCAAAAGGGGGCGGCAACTCGTCTCGTCGCCTCGCCGCCCGGCTTCTATCACCCGCCCGAAGGCTGCCGGCCGCGACACTTCGAAATCCTGGGCCTCGATCTCACCGCGCCGCGCGACCTCGAGTCATGCCAGGAGCCGCGTTCCCTGATCGAAGTGACCTTGAAATTCCAGCACGACATCTTCGTCGACGCCGCGCGCGGCGCATCGGGTGTCTCGATCTTCGAGTCGGTGCCCGTCTTCTGCGACGCCACGACCTGCTACCAGTCCGACGATCGCGGCCCGCTCTATTTCGCCTGGGGCCACGTCAACGAACGCGGCAGCGCGCGGCTGTTGGGCGCGTTCCTGCCGTGGCTGCGGCAGACCGTGCGAGGCAACTAGCGGGCTGAGTCGTTCGACTGGAATGAAAAGGCACCGCTGGCATCCCGAGCGAAGCGAGGGATCCTTGCATGGCCGCAGTTAAAGATCCCTCGCTTAAGGCGCATGTGAATGCGCCGACTGGGATGACAGTCTGCACTTAAGTGTCAGTCGTGACTCCAATCGGGTCGGAAAAATTACGACCCGCCGTCGGCCTTGATGCCGAGCTGCGCGATCACCTTGCCCAGCCGGTCGTGCTCCTGGTTGAGCGCCGCGGCGGTTTCCGCCGGCGTCATCGGCAGCGGCTCGACATAGATCTGCTGCAGGCGCTTCAGGGTTTCCGGATCGGCCAGGGCCGACCGCATGGCCTCGTTGAGCCGCTGCACGATCGGCTGCGCGAGATCCTTGTGGCCGTAGAGCGGCAGCGAGGAGCGCACCTCGACGTCGCCCGCGCCCTGTTCGCCCATCGTCGGCACGTCCGGCAGCTCGGCGAGGCGCTTGGGTCCGACGACGCCGATCGCCTTGAGGCGGCCCGCCTTCACATGGCTCATCACGATCGTCGTGCTCACCATCGCCAGCTCGAGTCGGCCCGCGAGCAGGTCCTGCACGCCGGGCGGCAGGCCCTTGTAGGGGACCGAGGTGATGTCGAGCTTGTACTTGATCTTCATCAGCTCGGGCAGCAGATGCGCGCCCGTGCCGTTGGCCGAATTGAGGTAGTTGAGCTTGCCCGGATTGGCCCGCGAATAGGCCACGAACTCCGCCAGGTTGTTGGCCGGCACCTTGGGCGGCACGCAGAGCAGCGCGGTGCTGACGCCGATCATGGCGATCGGCTGGAAGTCCTTCATCGAATCGTAGGGCGCCTTCATCAGGAAATTGAGGGCGACGTGGCCCGACACGGTGAGGAACAGCGTGTAGCCGTCGGCCGGCGAGGCCAGGAAGATCTGGCCCGCCATCATGCCGTTGGCGCCGGGCCGCGGATCGATGATCCAGGGCTGGCCGAGATTCGGCTGCATGGCATCGCCGATCGCGCGGCCGGAGACGTCTATCAGGCCGCCGACCGGGCCGGTCAGGATCACCCGGATCGGCTTGCTCGGATAGGTGTCGGCGCGCAGGGGCGGCAAGAGGCGCCGCGAGAAGAGAACCAGCAGCAAACGTGCGCGCACAGCATGCGCCGTGTCAGGCCCGCAGGAACGGCTTGTCGCCGGCGACCGTCACGCGATAGCCCAGCCGCTTGTGCGGGAAGTAGTCCCACATCGCGTGATGCATCGCCGCAGCGGTTGTCCCAGAAGGCGATGGAGTTGGGCTGCCAGGCGAAGCGGCACTGGAACTCCGGCGTCTCGCTGTGCCGGTAGAGCATCTCGAGCAGCGCAGCGCTCTCGTGCTTGGCGAAGTCCTGCGATGTGCGTGGTGAAGTTGCGGTTGACGTAGAGCGCCTTGCGGCCGGTCACCGGATGCGTGCGCACCACCGGATGCTCGCTGCGCGGAAAGCTCTTGCCCGGCGGCGGCGTGCGCCCGAAGCGGCCGCCATAGACCTGCGCGCCGTCGTGGACGGCGGTCAGGCCTTCGCACAGTCTTCTGGATCGGCGCAGAGAGCGTTTCGTAGGCGCGATACATGTTGGCGAACAGCGTGTTGCCGCCGTTGTCGGGCGGCAGTTCCTTCATGTAGAGGATGCTGCCCATCGGCGGCTCGGGATCGCACGACACGTCGGTGTGCCATTCCTCGCCGGCGATGTACTTCGAGTTCGCGTCGGCCTTGATGACCAGGATCTCGGGATGTTGCGGCTCACGCGGTCGAGTCGGGTGTATGTGCAGCTTGCCGAAGCGGCGGCCGAAATCCTTGTGCTGGTCGTGCGTGAGCTCCTGGTCGCGGAAGAAGATCACCAGATTCTCCATCAGCGCGTCGTGCACTTCCTGGAACTGCTGGTTGCCGAGCGGCTTGGCGAGGTCGACGCCGAAGATCTCCGCGCCGATCGCCGGCGTCAGCTTGCGCACCTCGATGGTCTGGTAGGCCATGTTGCTTCCTCCGTTGCCCGTGAGGATATCCCTTCCGTTCGCCGGGACGGCGGCAAAAAGTCGACAAAATCCGTATTGCGGATTAGCGTCGCCCCGATGTCCGCCGGTCCAATCGCTGCCGTCGCCGCCGTCGCCGCAGCCTTGCTGATGTCGGTTACGGCGCGCGCCGGCGAGTTCGTCCAGTTCAGGTCGGGCGACACGCTGCTCACCGGCTACACGGCGCGTCCGGCCGGAAGCGGGCCGTTCCCGGCGGTGGTGCTGCTGCACGGCTGCGGTGGCTACCATGCGACCATGATGTCGTGGACGGATCGCCTGGCGGCGTCGGGCTACGTGGCCCTCTCGGTCGACAGTTTCGGTTCGCGCGGCATCGCCGTGAATTGCGGCGGCTTCGCCGAGCAGCCCTCGGACGCGTTCGCCGCGCTCGAGTTTCTCGCGGGGAAACAGTTCGTGCGGGCCGACGCTGTCGCGGTCATGGGATTCTCGATGGAGGAAGCTCGACCCTGGCCGCCGTCGAGCAGGAGTCGATCGGCCGCCTCCATACGAGGAAGTTCCGCGCCGGCGTCGCCTTCTATCCTGCTTGTGCGGGATCGACGGGCATGATGACGGTGCCGACGCTCGTTCTCATCGGCCGCGCCGACGACTGGACCCCGGCGAGCGATTGCGAGGATATGGCCGCCGGCAGGAGCGCGCCCGGGCTTACGCGCAGGCCGGGCGACCGTTCCAGGCTCAGGCTCGTCGTCTATCCCAACGCACGGCATGGCTTCGACGTGGCCGACCTGATGTATCCGAAAGAGTATCGCCTGTTGGGTCATCTGCTCGCCTACGACGACGAGGCGACCCGCGATGCGATCGGGCAGGTCCGGACGTTCCTGCAAGAGCAACTGAAGAACTGACGGAGACTGCCATGACCTTCCGCGCGCTGGTGCTCACCCAGGGAGCCGACCGCAAGGTCACGGGCGCCGTCGAACTCTCGACGAGGCGAGGCTGCCGGCGGGCGACGTGACCGTGGCGGTCGAATTCTCGACGCTCAACTACAAGGACGGGCTGGTGCTGACCTCGGGCGGCGGGCTGGTGAAGACCTGGCCGCATGTCGGCGGCATCGACTTCGCCGGCACTGTCGAGGCCTCCGACAATCCCAGCTTCAAGCCGGGCGACAAGGTCGTGCTGAATGGCTTTCGCGTCGGCGAACTGCATTGGGGTGGCTACGCCACCCGGGCGCGGGTGAAGGGCGACTGGCTGGTCAAGCTGCCGGCTGCGATCTCGACCAGACGCGCCACGGCGATCGGCACCGCGGGCTACACCTCCATGCTTTGCGTCATCGCGCTGGAGAAGCACGGACTCAAACCTGCCGCGGGCGAGGTGCTGGTGACGGGTGCGGCGGGCGGCGTTGGCTCGGTCGCCGTCGCGATCCTGGCCAAGCTTGGATACAACGTCGTGGCCGCGACCGGCCGGCCCGCGGAGAGCGCGTATCTCAAGTCGCTGGGCGCCACCACGATCATGGACCGCAAGGAGCTGGTCGAGGCGCCGGACCGTCCGCTGCTGGGCGAGCGCTTCGCCGGCGTGGTCGACACCGTCTCGGGCGTGATGTTTGCCCGCGCCCTTGCCCAGGTGAAGTATGGCGGAGCGGCCGCGGTCTGCGGCCTGGCGGCGGGCCCGGCCTTCCCGGGCTCGATCCTGCCCTTCATCCTGCGCGGCGTGTCGGTCTACGGCATCAATTCGGTGATGCTGCCGATGGCCCCGCGCCTCGAGGCCTGGAAGCGCCTCGGCACCGACCTGCCGCTCGACAAGCTCAATTCCACGGTCAGCGAAGCGGGATTGGGCGATCTGATGGGATTGGCCCCCAAAATCCTGAAGGGCGAGGTGCGTGGCCGCGTGGTGATCGACGTCAACGGGTGATCGGTCGAGAGCAGCTGCACTTCATAGTGGCTGACAAAGCCTGCGCTGCCTGGAAAGCCGCGGCCGGGGCCTTGTGAGGGCGCAATGCAGGGTGCGATGATCCTTGAGTTGTAGAGGTCGGGGGAGGGGGAGATGCGCTCTTCGATCGTTCACACGTGTCGGTTGATTGCTTTGGCGACAGCCGCATGGGCCGCCACTGCAACGGCCCACGCCCAGACAACCGCGCCGGCCGCCCCGTCCGCTGACATTCCCGGCAGCAAGGACCCGGCCTTTCTCAAGCGCTTCGAAGGCTCGAAGATCTTTTTCTATCAGACCAAGAGCTACAATCGTACGCCATGGCTACGGCGACCTCGCGCGGCTGGGAGGCGCCGGCCAAGATCGAGGGCGCGATCACGCGGATCATGTATCGCGTTCCCGAGGGCCATAGCGGCCTCGAAGTATTTCGCAACTATCAGCATGCGGTCGCCGAAGCCGGCTTCGCTCTTACCTATGAATTCACGCAACCCGACAATTATTGGGTGAAGGGCTTCGTCGGCGGATTCTACAATCAGCTGGGCAGAGCCGATGGCGGCCCCTTCTGGCTCTATTCGGCGGCCGCCTACTATTTCACCGCGACTGCCACCAAGGACGGACAGAACCTGACGGTCGCAGTGCTGGTTGGCGAAAGCAACGGCGGCAAATGGAGCACCAATCCCAAGGACCCGGTGTTCAAGCCCGGTGAGGTCCTGGTTGGCGTCGACGTGGTCGCGGCCAAGGCGGTCGAGATCAAGATGGTCGAGGTCAAGGCCGCCGACATCGCCGACGCGCTCGCGAGCAAAGGGGCGATCAGCCTCTACGGCATTTATTTCGACGTCGACAAGACCGCCATCAAGCCGGAAAGCGACAAGACGCTGGACGAGCTGGCGAGCCTCCTGAAAATCGATCGATCGCTCAAGCTGGAGATATCCGGCCACACCGACAGTACCGGCGACAAGGATCACAATGTGGCGCTGTCGCAGGGCCGCGCTGCCGCCGTGGTCGATGCATTGGTCAAGAAATATGGCGTCGATGCCGCCCCGGCTTCAGGCCAAAGGCTATGGCGACAGCAAGCCCGTCGCTGCGAACGACACCGAGGACGGACGGGCAAAAAATCGTCGCGTCGAGTTGCGCAAAATATGAGGGGCTGACGGCGGCATCGCGAGTTGCGACCGCCTGAGGCCACGAGCGGGGCACGAGCATGAGCGTTACAACCAGGAGCTGTCGTTGGATCGTGGCGGCGATCCTGCTGTGGTCGGTCGCTCCCGCTGGAGCGCAGCAAAACCAGACGCCGCCGCGGGCCGAAAGAAGTGCGGGCGCTCAGGATGCAGCGCAACTGCGCGCCCTCGCCGATCAGGCCTCGCGCCGGGCCGCGGACTGGGATGCGCTGGCCAAGGCAGCGCGCGAAACCGCCGCGAAAACCACCGATCCGGTGATCAAGAAGTCTTGGGAAGACGGCGCACGTCAGCACGAGGCGCGCGCGAAGGAGCAACGCGACGAAGCTGCACGCCTCGCGGCGCAAGTAACTGAAAAGACTGCGACAGGGCAGCAGGGCGGCGCTGCGCCTTCGCCCGATCCCGGTGCCAAAACTGCTTCGCCGCCAGCGTCGCCGCCAGGCGCTCCGCCGATCGCCACCGGCACGGCGGCCCAGCCCGCGCCCGGCCCGGCATCCGCCGCGGCCGCCGGCGCTTGCCCGGCCGGTCCCGCCAGCGACGATACAGCGCTCCCGATCGACGCGATTGCCGGTAGTTGGCGCAGCGACGACGGAAAGGAAGTCGTGGAGATTGCGCCGAAGAGCCCGTCGATACGTCGAAATTCGTCCTGCGCAGCCGCCAGTTCGAGTGGGAGGGGACCTACGACGGCGCCAGGTTGACCTTCACCCGCCTTCCCAAGGCCGGTGACATGGGCGAGGTGGCGCCAGGATGGGCGCGCGAGAAGGTCGCCGGCAACTTGCAATGGTCGCTGGAGCTGGAGGCGAAGCGCAAATGCGGCGTGCCCCCGGCTCGAAGGCAACTGGTTCCCCGGCACACTGAAGTTTCTCGAAGAGAAGGATGTCGACGGCAAGATCGTCAGGCAAGAGGTGTCGATCTCCGGCAAAGGCAAGCCTGTCCCGGTCATATGGGGGCGCGGCGCGCCGGCGATTGCCGGTGCCTTTGCGCTCGAGGTGCAGACGGGCTTCACCGCGGCCGGCAAGCCGAAGAAACCCTATCCCTTCCAGGCGTCCGTCTCGCCCACCTTCGCCGAGCCGATACGAACGCTGTTCGTCTACGGCTTCGACCTGCCGAAGGATCGCATTCAAGATCACCAGCGAAGACCCGACGATCGAATATTCCGTGATCGCCGCCAGCAAGCACATTTTCGGCTCGCCGGAGAACCTGGCGGATCCGCAAAAGGCGCTGTTCGTGAAGGGCTGGAACCAGGTGATGTCGCCGCTCGACGCCGATACCGCGTTGATCGGCAAGGACATGGACTCGGTGCTGGTCCAGGCGCGCCTGCGCGGCGGCGCCCTGTTGCCCGGCATCAAGCACTTCTCGATGAACGGCATCGATGGCTCCTGGCGTCTGCGCTTCGGCGACGACCGTGCCGCGCTCACCTTTGCGCGCCGAGATCACGCCTGCGCTTTACGATGCGACCACGTCGCTGATCCTGCCCGAGCGCGTGCTGGTCGAGGTTCGAACCGATGGCGACTTCCCCCTCGACGTCATTCCGCTCAAGCTTCAGCTGGGCAAGAACCCGCTCACCTGGAACGGCAAGCCGACGCTCGCGGCCCGCAAGGTGCCGCGCGACCAAGCGGCTGATCTGCTTCGCAAAGACAAGGGCGAGGCCCCGTTGCCGACCTTGTACCGGACCGATTTCATCGATCTCCTGCAAAAGGACCAGCCACCAGGGCCGCCGGTCGTCGGCCGCTACTATCTGAAGGCTTCGGTCGGCGACAAGCTGTTCGTCACGATCGAGGACAAGACCGTTTTCGGCGTCATGCCGCCCGACATAGCGGTGCCGATCCTGCAGACTCCCGATGTGCTGGGGATGACCTGGAAGGACGCGCTGGCCCGTGCAGCCCATGCCAATGGCGTCGAGGTCCAGGACTGGAAGCAACTGACCGGCGCCGACGCGACGCGCATTTCCAATCTCATCGTCACCAATAACCGCGTCGTGGGCTTTCTCGACCGCCTCAACCCCTTTACGCCCCAATCGACCGGTTCACGCGGCGATTTCATCGCCCATGTCCGGATCACGGTCGGCGATGTGGCCGCTTTGCTTCTGTTCCGCGACGAGTTCGTCAAACAGATGAACGCAGCCATCACGGCCCTGGAGCAGGTGACGGGAGACGAGGCGCTGCGCGGTTGGCGCAAGAGCATCGGCCGCGAGATCTGGGATGACGGCTCGCCGTGGCAGTACCTCGAGGTGGCCTGCCCGAAGGGCGGCAAGTGTCCGTTCTACAAGACCTTCGACCCGGGTTTTCTCGGCAAAGAATTCGGCGCCAACCTAAAGGCAGCCGAACGCTGGTCGTTGCAGGCTGTCCAGGAAGGCCTCGGCGAATACGGCAAGAAGGCCAGGGAAGCGAACGCCAACGCCGAGGCCGTCGCCGACAGCGATGTCGAGGAACTCGTTCGGCTCCTCGGGCACGGATACGACGCCCTGCTGCCCAACGTCCTGCCGCGCCTGATGCGCCTGGTCGACGTCAACAGCAAGGACGAGATCATCGACCCGTTCCTGCGCGAGTGGGTGGACCAGAACAAGAAAAGCAATCCGGCATTGGCGCACGATCTGGAGCCGGTCCGTCATCTGTGGGTTCCGGAGCTCAACGGCCGCTACACGCTGCGCAACCTGCGGACCCTGGCCGAGGAGGTGCAGACGCAGAAGGACTTCTCGAAAGCCGATACCACCGTTGGCCTTGCGGTGATCGGTATCGTCTCCGCGCCGGCCCTGGCGGGCGAAGGCCTGATCACCGCCTGCCTTGCTTGGACCACCGACGCGTTTTTCCTCGGCCAAACGCTCATCTCGGAGGTGCCGGATTTCAGTCTTACAAGCGCCAGGACATCCAGTTCGCCCTCGGCGCGCATCTGGTGCTGGGCGGCGACCGGCTTTCCGAGGCGTTGCTCAAGGAAACAAGAATGATCAGCTGTTGCTTCGCGGTTGCTCCCGCCGCTTTCAGCAATGTCTTTGCTACCTACCAGACGGCGTCGGCGATACGGGCTGCCCGCACGATGCCGAAGGTCAAGGCGGCCGGCCTCGCGGCTTTCGAATTGCTCGACGGAGCCGATCAGGCTGCAGTTCTGCGGGAAATTGGCGAGGCCAAGCTCCTGCAGGAATACGGTCAGGGCAAGGCGTTGAACAGCTCGCAGCGCAGCGCCGAAGAGGCCGCCGATGCGCTGTTCGGCGACGCGAAGGTCGCGCCATCGACCACACCGAAGTTTACGCCCGAGCCCGCGATCGACGCCCTCGGCGAGGCCGGCCCGCGTCCCACGCCCGCCCCGGAGCGCGATCTCGCTGTCGTGCCGCCGGAGAGAACGCCCAAGCTCTGCGTCTTGGACCTCGCGACACCACGGCTGGGGGCGACGGCGGCCGAGTTCGACGCGTTGATCGACCCGTACCCGAAGCCGGGAAACCCTGGAAGACCGTCTACAAGGGAGAGATCACGACCTTCCAGATGCTCGGCGCGCGGATCGGCGAGGAAAGCGCCAATGCGCGCGTGTTCCGGCTGGTCAACCCCGATATCCCGGGATGCAAGCCCGGTTGCCTCATCAAGACGCTGAGGCCGGGAGACGTCCAGGTGATGCTGGATACGGTCAGCGGCGGGAACCTCGTCATAGACAAACTCGGAGACGCCATCCTGCAGCCGAAGCTCATCGCCTACGATGCCCTCGCGCCGCGACCCTACATGATCGTTGAAGAGCTCGTTCCTGTTCCAGGCGAACTCGAAGGTTGAAGCCGGGACAAGGCCAGAGCGCTGACGAGCGCTGATAAATCAGCGGGCGATGCGTTGCTGAGGGGCGGATACCAGCCGCCAATGCAGGTTTGGGCTGGTCGGATATGCACCCCGCAAACTACTACCTCAAGAAGGTGAATGGAAATGGCGCATGGGGATCCTCGATCCCGACATGATCGCCCCCTACGACAAGATGAACCCGCGCGTCGCCGAAATGGCGGGGTACAAGGAATTGAAATGCTTCGAGCATTGCGGAAGCCTTGCCAATTCGCGTCAACGCATCCGTGAGCTGACCCGCATGCGCGAGGGTTGGGCGCAGAAGAACTACGGGACCTCCTATGATCGGCTGACGCAGGGACAGGTGAGGGAATGGGAGAGCCGAGATTTGGGGGTACGTTCGCGACCACCCAGGGCCGCATTTTCCCGACGCGCTTACGGCGATGGAAAAGACCATGGAGCTGAACGGCTTCTTCTGGACCGATCCGGCGAGTGGCCAACGCATAGGAACACTCGTGGATCCGGGCGTGCCGCTCGACAGTGCGAAGTGGAGGCCGAAATTTCCCGAGATGTTCATAGGGTGCGTCTTTCGATCCGATCGATGCAACCACCGGCGGCGGGTTCTGGAACCCATGATCCGCGCCTGGCGATACTTGCGCTGGATCGGGCTCGCGATGACGCTGCTGTTGGCCTCGTCTGCTGCCGCCTGGTCTCAGGGGAACTCCGAACAGGCCCAACGCCGGTTCCGGCCCGGCAGTCCAGCCTTCGAAAGCGCTGCTCGACTATGCCGAGGTCGCCAGGGCGGACATCGCTGTCGCGCGGGCCTTCCTCCAGAGCATCTCGACCGAAATCGCCGCTCTGGACAAGAAGTTCGCTGCCTACCGCGGGCAATTCCCTGCGTTGAAGGCCGTATATGATCGCGAATTGGCTGAGGTACGCGAACTCACCTTGCAGCGCAATCCAACCAGGACCTGCAAATGGAGCACCATTGGAACGGCGGCTCTCCGTACTGGGACTCTGACTCCACGCCTGAGTTCGACAGGGCGGTGCAGGAGCAGAAACACCAGATCGATCAGATTTTGTCGTTCATGCAAAGCTACTACGTCAAATTCGATCAGGCGCTTGCCCGGATCGACTGGTGCCGGCAACTGCGGCGAAGATGAATCGGGCGTATCGCGAGAACGATTTTTTTGACGTGATCAACAACCTCGAGCGGGATATCGCATACGTGACGGGATACGCGGTGACAGGCCTGTGGCACCAGCATCTCCAGGATGCAGCGTAGAACGTCGCCTTTTGGCGGTGACAACGTACGGCAAGGTGTGGAGTGTCCAGAAGCCCTATGGTGGCGAGACCAACGCGATTGAAGATGAGTCGCTCGCCAGCGTACGGGACCTTGTAAACACCGGATGCACGGGTTCGACTTGGGGAGAGGGACATATCTGCGCGGACCGTTGGATCGCCGTCGATAGGGAGCGGTCCCGGCGATGGGACGGCGTCTGTGAAAGCTTCAACAAGCAGATTGCGCCGCTCGTCGTCGAACTTGCCACGCGCCTGCAGGCACTTGCACAACGTCTCAAGAATCGCATGGGCGGCTGGTCGAGGATTTTGGTCGGACTGTCAGTCAGTTCGAGCAAAAAAGGTGGGTCGAAAGCCGATATCTTCGCGCCTGTGGAGCAGCGTCTGAAGGCGTCCCAAATCATGGAAACCACTGGCGGCAACGCGGATCTTGACCAACAAGTTTCTTCGGTCTTCCTGGTTATCCCGTTTGTGGGCGATAGCAGCGAGTTCACGCGTCCACCGGGGAGCCGGAAACCATGCGTCCAATGGCGCGAACAGATGCCGGGCGATCTTGAGGCGCGGTTTCCGGCCGTCAGGGCCGAGTTCGAGCCGGCCCAAATCAAGTTCGACCTGGCCTTCAATCAACGCTCTATCGTCCAGGGAGAAACCGATGCTCGAGGAGACAATGCACGGCCATAAGGAGTTCCTCCTCATTTGAATGGGAAGGAAAGGTCTCTGGCCCCAAAATTCCTCAAGCGAGCGATACGCGGCCGCGTGGTGGTCGACGTGAACAAGTGATAGAAAAAGTTAGGCCTGTCATCCGGAGCGTAGCGAGGGATGACAAAACAACATTGCCGAAAGGTAGTTCCATGACCCCGCCGACCAGCAAGCCCGTCGCCAACAATCTCGACGCCTTCTGGATGCCGTTCACCGCCAACCGGCAGTTCAAGACGGACCCGCGCCTGCTCGTCGCACGGCCAAGGGCATGCACTACTGGACACCGGACGGCCGCAAGATGATCGACGGCACCTCGGGCCTGTGGTGCGTCAACGCCGGCCACGGCCGCGAGGAGATCACGGCGGCGATCCGCCAGCAGCTGGACGGATGGACTATCGCGCCGACGTTCCAGATGGGCCATCCCGCTGGCCTTCGAACTGGCCGCGCAGCCTGCGGCGATGCTGCCGGGCGACCTCGACCACGTGTTCTTCTGCCAACTCCGGCTCGGAGGCGGTCGACACGGCGCTGAAGATCGCGCTCGCCTATCACCGCGCCCGGGGCCAGGGCACGCGCACGCCGCTTGATCGGTCGCGAGCGCGGCTATCACGGCGTCGGCTTCGGCGGCATCTCCGTCGGCGGCATCGGTCAGCAACCGCAAGGCGTTCGGCGCGCTGCTGCCGGGCGTCGATCACCTGCCGCACACCCACGACTCGCGCCGAACGCCTTCTCCAAGCGGCCAGCCCGAGAACGGCGCGGAACTGGCCGACGAGCTGGAGCGGCATCGTCGGGCTGCACGACGCCTCGACCATCGCCGCGGTGATCGTCGAGCCGATGCGCCGGTTCGACCGGCGTGCTGCCGCCGCCCAAGGGCTATCTCGAAGCGCCTGCGCGAGATCTGCGACAAGCACGGCATCCTGCTGATCTTCGACGAGGTGATCACCGGCTTCGGCCGGCTGGGCGCCGGCTTCGCCGCCGAGTATTTCGGCGTGATGCCCGACATGATGACCATCGCCAAGGGCATCACCAACGCCGCCGTGCCCGATGGGCGGCGTGTTTGTGCAGCGAAGCGATCTACGACGGCGTTGATGACGGGCCCGGAGGCGCGATCGAGCTGTTCCACGGCTACACCTATTCGGGCCATCCGCTGGCCTGCGCCGCGGCCTCGCGACCCTGGAGATCTATCGCGACGAGGGCCTGTTCGAGCGCGCGGCCGAGCTGTCGCCCTACTGGGAGGAGGCGTGCATTCGCTGAAGGGCCTGCCGCAACGTCATCGACATCCGCAACCTCGGCCTGGTCGGCGGCATCGAGCTGGCGCCGCGCCGGGCAGCCGTCGGCAAGCGCGGCTTTGCGGCCTTCACCAAGGCCTTCGAGCCGGCCTGATGGTCGCGCCAGGCGGGCGACGCCATCGCCTGTCGCCGCCGCTGATCGATCGAGAAGGCCCAGATCGACGAGATCATCGACATCACGGCGAAGACGATCAAGGCGATCGCGTAAGCAGCTTCGATGGTTCTCGACGGCGATCTGGCCTGGTTGGTCGGCGAGATCGCCGGCGGAGTGCATATCCTGATCGCCACCGGCGTGACGGCGCACGTGCTGCTGAACAAGCGCAACATCGGCACGTCGATCTCGTGGATGGGCATTGCCTGGCTGTCGCCGTTCATCGGCGGCCTCCTGTATTTCGTCCTGGGCATCAACAGGGTGAAGCGGCGCGCGCAGCGGCTGTGGCGCAAGCGCGTGCCGACCTACTCCGTTCCCGTGCGCAAGCCCAGTGCCGCCGACCGCGATCCCCTGACGCCGCTCGAATATGCCATCGGCCAGTTGACCGGCCTGCCGGCGGAGCGCGGCAACGATGCCGGCCTGCTGCGCAACGGCGACGACGCCTATCCCGCCATGATCGCGGCGATCGACGGCGCTGCAAAGACCGTCGGCCTGTCGAGCTACATCTTCCGGGCGGACACCGCTGGCCGGCGGTTCATCGACGCGCTGGTGCGTGCCAAGGGGCGCGGCGTGCAGGTGCGGGTTCTGATCGACGGCGTCGGTGGCGGCTATTTCTGGTCCGGCACCGATATGGCCCTGAAGAAGGCCGGCGTGCCGGTCCGCGCTTCCTGCATTCCTATGTTCCGTGGCGCACGCCGTTCCTCAACCTGCGCAACCATCGCAAGATGCTGGTGGTCGACGGCCGGCTGGCCTTCCTGGGCGGCATCAACATCGGCGACGAGAATGTGCTCGCCGGCAATCCCGCCCATCCGGTGCGCGACACGCATTTCGCGATCGAGGGACCGGTGGTTGCCCAGATCGTCGACGCCTTCGCCGAGGACTGGCTGTTCGAGACCGGCGAGAAGCTGCCCGACGAGGCCTGGTTTCCCGAGCTCTCGCCGCCGGCGACTGCAGTCGCGCGCGTCGTCGCCTCCGGGCCGGACCAGGAGCTCGAGCAGATCGAGTTCGCGGCGCTGCACGCCATCTCCTGCGCGCGGCGCTCGATCCGCATCGTGACGCCCTACTTCCTGCCGCCCGACGTGCTGACCACGGCGTTGGGATTGGCGGCGATGCGCGGGCTCACGGTCGACATCATCGTGCCCGAGCGCTCCAACCACAGGGTGCTCGACTGGGCGCGCCGGGTGCCGATGCGCCCGATGCTCGAGGCCGGGTGCCGGGTCTGGCTGCGGCCCGCGCCGTTCGATCATTCCAAGCTGATGACCATCGACGACGCCTGGTCGATGATCGGCAGCGCCAACTGGGACATCCGCAGCTTCCGGCTCAACTTCGAACTCAATCTCGAGATCCAGGGGCCGGAGTTCGCCCGTCTCCTCACCGACCTGACCAGCACCAGCCGGCAACTCACCATCGAGGACTTGAACGGCGATTCGTTGCCGCTGCGCCTGCGCAATGGCGCCGCGCGGCTGCTGCAGCCCTATCTCTGAAGCTGCGTTACGCTCTCATGTTCCTCGCCCCGAAGGGGCAGAGGCCAGGTAAGGGGAGCTACGCTTTGATGCCCAGCAGCTTGGCTGCCGTGTTGCCGAGGATCGCGGCTTTCTCGTCGTCGCTGAAGGCGGTGTCGAAGATGGCGTCCACCGGATGGAGCTGCCAGATGTAGGGGTAGTCGCTGCCCATGACGATGCGGTCGGTGCCGACCTGGGCGGCGAGGTGGCGCATGGCCTCGGGCGAGTAGATCAGCAAATCGAAATAGAGCTGCTTCAGATATTCGCTGGGCTTCTTCTTCAGCGTGATCTTGGGGTCGCAGCCGGCCGGGCCGACGAAGCAGGCATGGTCCGAGCGGTCCGCATAGGACGGCAGGTAGCCGCCGCCGTGGGCGGCGATTATCTTCAGGCCGGGATGGCGGTCGAGCGTTCCGTCGAAGATCAGATGTGACAAGGCGATCGTCGTCTCCAGCGGATTGCCGATGGTGTTGCCGAGCCAGCCATTGCCGGCGAAGCGCTTGGAAAGCTCGGGCGTGCCCTGCGGATGGACGAACAGGACGGCGCCGAGTTCCTCTGCCTTTGCCCACACCGGATCGAACTTGGGATCCGAGAACTCCGCGCCGGCGACACCGCCGCCGATGGCGGCGCCGCGCAGGCCCTGCTTCTTCATCGCGATCTCGAGCTCCTGTACCGCAAGGTCGGGCGCCTGCAGGGTCAGCGAGGCGAAGGCTGCGAACCGGTCGGGCTTGGCTGCGCAGAGCTCGGCCAGTTTCTCGTTCTGGATCTTCACGATCTTCGAGGCGAGATCGCGGTCGCGGCCGTACCAGAAGGGATTGATCGACAGCACCTCCATGTCGACCGCCTGCGCATCCATGGCCTTGAGACGGTCGTCGATTTCGATGAAGGCGTTCTTCGCGAAATTGACCGGCGGCACCATGATGGACGCGGCTTCGGCACCGAGAAGAGGCTCGACGTCGTGGATGTGGCAGTGGGAGTGGACGTCGATGGTCTTGACCCTCTTGCCGTTGACGACGACCGGCAGGCGGCGGCTGCCGGCGGGCTGATGCGGATCGAGCGCCTGTTGGGCGCGCGCGGCGTCGAGCAGGCCGCAGCTGCAGAAGGCAATGCCGCTCGCGGCGGCACTGGTGGTTTTGAGGAAGTTTCGCCGGTTCATCGTCAAGGTCTCCTCCCGGGAGTGGCTGGCGCGTGTCGCGTTCCATCGGCCGTCGTTGCGGCGCGGCGAGCTTAGCGGTCCTTCCGTCGCGCCGGTAGCGAGTGTCGGCTCCCGTGCGAGTTCATCGACGCTGCGATTACCCGAGGCTCTCGTGTTCCTCTCCCCTCTTCGGGGGAGAGGCCAGGTGAGGGAGCCTGATCGTCTAGGGGGAGACGACATTGCACGATGAATGGTCGACGAACACCGACGCCGGCGGACCGTAGACGGTGAACCCGACCCTGACCCCGCCGCCAACGCCGGGCAGCACGGCCTCGGTGGTCTGCACCGTCTTGCCGCCATTGGTGTAGCTGCAGTCGATGACGGGCTGAACCGCGGTGGCGCTGTTGTTGCTGAGATAGAGAATGCTCTGCCAGCGCTTCCCGGGAACGACGCTGAAGGAAGAAATGGCGAGATCGACGACCGGAACCGTCGGACCGGCGGTAATCGGCACCGCCCCGAGCGGCGTGACCGACGTCTGCTGCGTGACGGTGCCGAAGCTGGTGGACTGGGCGTTGGGATTGAAGGCCTGGTCCTGCGGCGTGTTGGGGCCGCTCACCTCGCCGACATTGTTCGGCGTCCAGATCTGGCCGGTCTTGGGATCCCGGAATTCGGGCTGCCCCGGCGTGACGGCAGCGTCGACCTTGCTTCGGGGTGCCTGCGCCATGGCACCCGGCACGGGTCCGCAGAGCGTCACACCGAGCGCGACAGCGACTGACACCCGACTGATATACGTAATCATCTCGCTCCTCCGTTGCACGAGCCGTATGAAACCGGCAGCGCAATAATTCCGGTGGGAGACGATGGCGACTATGCAATTCGGCAAACAACCGAAATTCAGCGTTACCCGGAGGGCGAGGCTTCAGCGTCCCGGGAAGGGTCGCGCCGGCAGTCCTGCCAGGCGCGGATCGAGGATCGGCCATGCGGCCTCGGCGATCAGCCGGTCGCCCGCTTGGTTGGGGTGGCCGTCGCCTGCGATCTCGTAGTCGGCCAGCCGGCCGCCGATCGCCGCCGTGACGGGATCGTGAAGGTCCCGGAACCAGATCCCTTCCTCGCCGAGCATCGCGGCGAGCCAGGGAAAGCGGAAGATCGGCCAGCCCGTAGTCAGCACCGAGAGCTGGACGTCGCGCTCCCTGCACCAGCCGGCCATGCGGCGGAACAGCCGCCGCGCCAGCTCCTGCTCGGCCGCCTGCTCCTGCCCGGTGAACGGCGCCGGCGCTGCGCCGCGGGAGAAGCCGGTCGCGCCGGCGACGCGCACCAGCTGGACGAGGTGCGAGTGCTCGAGCAGGAAATTGTAGAGGCCGTTGCCCTCGACCGGCAGCTTCGCGCGCGAGCGCCGCGCAGACTGGTCGACCGGCGCGAGCCCCTGCCGATCGGCCTGGAGGGAATAAGTCCGCTGCGGATCGAGCGCGAGGCGTCGCCGAAATTCACGAAGACGACGACGGCGGAGGGTGCGAGCCGGTCTCCGAAGGCCTCGAGGTAGGTCAGCTGGTCGGCCGTGCCCCAGCCGCCGGCCGACGCGTTCAGCAGTTGTACGCGCGGGACGGTGCTGCGCGCCCCGGCACCGCGCTCATCGAGCATGGCCTGCAGGCGGGCGACGAACGTGTCCTCGACGGCGAGGCCAAAGCCGAAGGTGAAGGAATCGCCCAGCACCAGCACGCGCGCGGCGCCGGGATCGGGCTCGTTGCGGCCGCGCTGGTGCCACGCATTGAAGTCGTAGAACACGGCGTCGTGGCCGACGAGCTCGTTGCGCACCGGCCCGCCGCCCGCCTTGTTCATCAGCATGCCCCTGGGGCCGTAGACCAGCCACGAGCCCGACAGCGGCTGTGGAGCGAACAGGCGCGTGCCGATCTCGGCCAGCGCCAGGGCGACGACGAGACCGGCGGCGATTGCAAGGGCGTTCGCCAGGAGCGCGCGAAGCCGCGGCGGGCGCATTGCCGGGGCGGACGCCTTAGCGGAGCGCGGCGCGGATCTTGGCCAGCCCGCGCCGCGCCCGGTTGAGCGGATGGCGCCGCGCCGCGGCGGTGGCGATCATCAGTTCGAGCACGATCGGCTTGTGGTCGCTCGGGCCAAAGTCGAGCGTGCCGGCCATCAGGCACTGCACCGCGTGCACCAGGCAGCGGTCGAGGCGAAAGGGCACGACGGTGCCGCCGAAATGCGTCGGCTCGCGCGGGCCCACGTCGGCATACCCGGGATCATGCAGGGACCGACGGCGTTGTAGTCGCCGATGATCGCCGACGGCCGGCCGTGCAGCGTGGCCGCGATGCGCAGCAGCTGGCGCCGGTTCAGCAGTTGGCCGTGCGACAGGTGGACGTTGGCGAAGGCGATCTCGCCCACCTGCACGATCTGCGAGCGGCGCGGGGCAGGCGGCCGGGCAGGGACGAGGCCGGCAGCGGCAGGATCTGCGGCGTCGCGAAATTGTGCCGGCTCCAGAAGGCCAGACCGTGGATGCGGCCCGGCCACGGCAGGCGGTGATAGTGCCCGCCCACCGAGGCGGGCAGGACGTCCATGTGCTGGGTCACTTCCTGCATCAGCAGCACGTCGGGCCGCTCGCGCTCGAGCAGCGCCGCCACGTCCTTGACGGCCGCACCTTCGAGCCGCAGCAGGTTCCAGCTGATCACCTTCATGCCCGGGAACATAGACGTTGGCCCGCGATCTGTGCACACTTTCATAACACGGTTCAAAGGGATGGAAACGACATGAAGGTGGTGATCACCGGCGGCGGAGGCTTCCTCGGCAAGAAGCTGGCGCGCCGTATCCTGCAGCAGGGCAGCATCGCGGGCGAGGACGGAAAGCCGCAAAAGGTGGGCGAACTGCTGCTGTTCGACGTGGCACGTGCAAGCGGCCCCGGCCTCGACGATCGGGGTCAAGGCGATCGCGGGCGACATCGCCAACGCCTCGACGGTGCGCGACATCGTCCAGGGCGCCACGACCGTGTTCCACTTTGCCGCAGTGGTGAGCGCCGGCGCCGAAGCCGATTTCGACCTCGGCTACCGGGTGAACCTCGACGGCACGCGCAACGTGCTCGAGGCCTGCCGCGCGCTCGGCACCAATCCCCGGGTCGTCTTCACCTCCTCGCTCGCGGCCTATGGCGGCGACCTGCCGCCGGCGGTGACCGACGACACGCCGCTGACGCCGCAGACCTCCTACGGCTCGCAGAAGTCGATCGGCGAGTTTCTGCTGCGCGACTACACGCGCAAGGGCTTCATCCGCGGCACCGCCGTCCGGTTGCCGACGATCTGCGTGCGCACTGGCCTGCCCAACAAGGCGGCCTCGACCTGGGCAAGCTCGGTGGTGCGCGAGCCGCTGACCGGCGTCGACGTCGTCTGCCCGGTGACGCCACAGACCATCATGGTGGTGCTGAGCCCGCGCAAGACGGTCGACGCCTTCATGAAGCTGCACGACCTGCCGCCGGATGCTTTTGGTCCCGGCCGCACCCTGCTGCTGAACGGCATCAACGTCACCGCGAAGGAACTCGAGCAGGCGGTCGGCGAAGCACGCCGGCAACCGCAAGGTCGGCAAGGTGAAGTGGCAGCACGATCCCGCCATCCAGGCGATCTGCAACGGCTGGCCGCAGGGCATCGAAACGGCAGCGCTCGCGCAAGCTCGGCTTCGAGATGGACAAGGACCTCGACGAGGTCGTCCGCAACTTCATCGCCGACGATCTCGACGAGCAGATGAAGATCGCCAAGCCGGCTTAGAACATGACCCCTCCGGCCCTGCGGGCCACCTCCCCATATGAATGGGGAGGAAAGCGATAGTCACCCCTCCCCATTCAAATGGGGGGGTGCCCGCGTCATACGCGGGCGGAGGGGTCATGAAGTCCGCCTGCGCTCCTCACTCCTTAATTTCCCGCCTTGTAGGTCATCACGTCGAAGGTGAGTGGCATCTGCTTGACGCGTTGGCCGACATCGCCGTTGGGTGCGTAGTCGGCCTTGCCACCTGCTATCAGCCTGTCGAGACCGGCATCGGAGCCGATCCGCGCTTCCAGTCGAAAAGAATCGATCTCGAACGGCACGCCGTTCGATGCCAATGGATCCGGTCCATCGACGATGTGGAAATGGAGATGCGGCCCGGCACTGTTTCCGGTGTTGCCCAATAGTCCGATCACTTGCCCGGCGCGCAAACGATCGCCGACATTTACCGTGACGCTGCCATTTTGAAGATGGGCGTAGAACGCATAATGGCCATTGCCGATGTCGGCGATCACGTAATTGCCGCCAAAATCGTTGAGCGCCAATCCCGTCGGCCATACCTCGGGAATTTGCTCCGGCAGACCACGGTTGACCGCGACCACGGTGCCATCGGCGACCGAGTACACTTTCGCGCCAAAAGCCACATAGCTCTGGGGCAAGGATCGGTCACCCGCGTACATGATTCCGTCGTCGTTGAGCTGGACGTAATCCACGGCGTACCGCTCGGGTGCCCAGAGCTTGCCGTTGAGCTGGCTGAGCGCCGCGCGATGCGTGGTGGCCCCGCAGCACCCATCGCCGTTGACCCAGTGCGGTCGGTCCAGGGGTGGCTTGATGACGACCGGCTTTTGTCTGTCGATTGCGATCGTGGCGATGTGCTCGGTCAGGTTCCTGGGAAACAGCGGCAGGTTGGGCTTGGACACCTCGACCTCCAGAACGTGACTGATCTCGCCGGGCACATCGGCCATGGTGTCGACGATCGCGTCGATCAACACCACCGCCGCCTGTCCGGGGGCCATCACCGTACCGGGGGTTTTGGTGCCAATTCTTCATCCATGGAGAAAGCCTGTCTCCCGACAGCTCGAAGAGCGTCCGGCCGCCGGCCGTCGCCTGGACGGAGTGAATCGTCGTCGGCGACAACATGGTGTTCGTCAACAGGAGCTCATATGCGATATGGGTCTTGCCATCGGTCGCCGAGACCGCGACCGGGGTCGAGAGCGTCGATGCGATGACAGGCGTGACTGCGGTAGGGGCAGTGGCCGCCGGGCGGGAGGACGGTCTGGATGCGACGTCGGAAGACGAACCCGCATCCCTGCACGAGGCCACGACGGACGCACACGCAATCGCCGTAACCAGAACCGAAACTTTCCCACGTCTCATGGCTCGGAGGCTGCGCTACCGGGCCCGTCACGGTCAACCGTTTCCGATTGCGGCGCCCGGGCCGAAGCGCGTCCACCCATGAGGCGTCGGAACTCTCACTTGTTCACAGAGCGGACGTGGCACAGTGCGTTAGGCTGAACGTGCGACCGCAGAGGATGCCCGATGCCTGTTCCTGGAGCGAAGTTCACCGACCTTCCCGAGCTCTCTGCCTATGTGCTCGCCCATGCGGCGGGCCTGACCTGGGGAGTTTTCGTCAATCCCGTGATCTTCCGCAGCCTCGTCGCGCACGGGTATTCGGATCACATTCTGTTGGCGGCGATTGCCCACAGCATCGCGGTATCCCTCGTCGTGCTGCTGATCTTTCTGGTCTTGCGCAACGCGATGAGCGGATCGGGCGCGCCGCCTCCTCCCGCCGATCGACCGGCCGCTGCGGCGGCGTTCACCGACGCCCGCGAAATCGGCGCCTATCTACTGGCCCACGCGGCCGGTATCGCCTGGGGCGCTATCTTCAGCCCCCTGGTTTGTCGCACCGTCATTGCGCAGGGTTATCGCAATCTCATGCTGCTGGGCATTGCGATCAACGTCGCTGTAGCCGTGGCCGTGCTGCTGACCTTTCTGATCCTGCGCAAGGTTATGGCCAGGCGCTGACGTACGCGCGTGCTGACGGAACGCACCGCTATCGTTCAAGGCCCGGTGTCATCCCGAGCGTAGCGAGGGATCTTTCCTGGCTGTAGCTGAAGGCCCCTCGCTTAAGGCGCATATGAATGAGCACTAGCGTGGCGGCGGAAGCAGAAGGTCGGGAACGCCGGTGAGATCGGGCAGCTCGACGTAGGGAAGCCAGGCGGGATTCCCCCCTCGCCGCGGCGATTGATCCAGATGCCGCGAAGCCCGAGCTCGTGGCACGCCTGCATGTCCAGGATCATGCTCATCGCAACATGAACCGTTTCTTCCTTCTTCACGCCCATCACGCGATGGGCGTGTTCGAAGATCGCGCGCGACGGTTTGTAGGCCCGGGCCTGCTCCGCTGTGATCACGTAGTCGATGGGAACGCCGATCTTCGCGACGGTGGGTGCGATCAGATCGTCGTCCGAGTTGGTGAAGATCGCGAGCTTGTAGCGGGTCCGGGGCTTGCGCAGACCTCGGGAACCTCCGGATGCGGTCCCATCGTCGGCAGGGAGCGCGCGATCTTTTTCACGTGCTCGTCCGAGGCCTGCACGCCATGTCGCTCGAGAGCGCCGCGAAAGCCCGTCCTCAGTATTTCCCTGTAGAGGCGGTGCGGCTTTTCCCTGGTCAGCCCGTGCGATATTTCCGAGAACGTATCCAGAAGCGCCACGGACTCCGCGGGATCGCGTCCCTCCGCCGCGAGGATCTCGCCCAGCTCGCGCAGCAGCACTTCGCGCCATTGGACCAGTGTTCCGTAACAGTCGAAAGTGATGACCTTCGGGACAGGCGCAAGATCGAACATCAATTCTCCTTCGGGTACAGTCTCGACCATGGGGCAACGAATGAACGTGCAACGGATTGCCGCTTTTTCGCAAGGAACGAACGGGGGAAACCCCGCCGGTGTCGTGCTCTGCGACGTGCTTCCTCCGGCCGACCGGATGCTGGCGATCGCGGCGGAGGTCGGATATTCGGAGACGGCCTTTGCCGCGCGGAGCGGAGAGGACTGGCGGGTGCGCTACTTCGCCCCCGAGCTCGAGGTGCCGTTCTGCGGCCACGCGGCGATCGCCCTCGGGGCAGCCCTTGCGCTTGCGCACGGCGACGGCACCTTCACGCTCCAGCTGAACGAGGCGCGATCCGGTAACGGGATGGCGCAACAAGCCGGCGCTCGGGGCGGCGCTGCAATCGCCGCCGACGCGCAGTGCGCCGGCGCCGCAGGCGCTGGTCGAGGCCGTGCTCGGTCTTTTTTCGTACAGCGTTGCCGATCTCGACCCGCGCCTGCCGCCCGCGATCGCTGAGGCCGGCGCCCGCCATCTCGTCCTGGCCCTGACGAGCCGGCAGAGGCTGGCGGCGATGCGCTATGACCAGGAGATGGGGCGGCGATTCATGATGGAAAACGGGATCGTCACCATCAGTCTCGTCCAGGCCGAGACCGACACGCTCTTCCACGCCCGCAATCCCTTCGCCGCGGGCGGCGTCTACGAGGACCCGGCGACCGGAGCGGCGGCGGCGGCCCTCGCGGGATATCTGCGGGATTGACCTGGCCGCACGGCGGCGCGATCGAGATCGTGCAGGGCGAGGATATGGGCGTGCCGTCGCGGTTGCGTGCCGAGATCACCGCCGAACCCGGGGCGAGCATCCGGGTGTCGGGAGAAGCCCGGCAGATGTAGTCGGGGGAACCGGCTCTTGACATACAGTGCGATAGTCGCAATACTAGCGCAAGTCGTTGCCGCCGTGGCAAGGGCCGCTCCCGTTAAATATCCGTTTATTTAACGGCAGTGCCACGCACTATTTGAGGAATTCCATCATGCCCAAATTCGAGAAAGGCAATCCCGGCGGCCCCGGTCGTCCCGCGCGGAAGTCGCAATATCGTCAATCAGCGTCTGGACGAGTTGGCGGAGGCCGGTGCCGATGCCCTGGTCCAGAAGGTGCTCGACACGGCGACCGGGGACGATATCGCCGCGGCGCGTCTGGTGCTCAGTCGCATCTGGTCGGCGCCCAAGAGCCGTCCGCTGCAGGTCATGCTGCCGGAGATCGATACGCCGGACGATCTGCTCTACGCCCATAGCGTCGTCGTCGAGGCGGTACGGGAAGGCCGCTTGACGGCCCAGGACGGCGCCTCGCTGGCGGCGATGCTGGAGACGCACCGCCGCGCCTTCGAGTTGGTGGCCCAGGAACGCAAGATCGACGACCTCGACTCCCGGGTGCGCGAATACCGGGACGAGTTGAAGGACGTGAAGGCAGTGAAGTGAGCCAGAAGGGGCAGCTGCGCCGGCTCGAAAGAGGCGTGGAGTGGCTCGAGACGGAAGGCAGGTTCCGTCGCATAGAGCTCATGTTCAAGATACTGGACATGAAGCAGGAGATCGCCGATCGCCTTGCGGTCGATCAGCCGCGGCGGCGCAGTGGAAGAAGGACTATCCCAACTTCCCCTGCGAACTGCCGCCGCCCAGTCCACACCTGCGACCGCGCGCGCCTGAACCGGACGTCCGGCCGCCACCGCCAAAGGTCGAGGCGCCACCGCCTGTCGTCGAGGCGCCGGCGCCAATTCCGCTGCCTCGTCCACCCGAACCGGTATCAGTACCCCCACCGGCGCCGCCTCCGCCGCCCGACGTCGACAGGGAGATCCGGCCCGTCCACTGGCGCCAGCGCGGGGCGCCGGATGACGACGAAGAGGACGCGCCAGGTACCAACGGCCGCTGCATCACCGAGTACGATCCGTTTCGCCACGACAGACTATGATGACGGGTAAGCGGTGTGGCCGACTTTGGCGACGAATCGCGCAGCTGTCGCTAAGGCCCTTTGTCATCCCGAAGCGCAGCGAGGGATCCTTAACTGCGACCGTGCAAGGATCCCTCGCTTGAGGCGCATGAGAATGCGCCGACTCGGGATGACAGTTTGCACTCTTGGGATGACAGTCTGCGCTTGACGCCCGGAAGTGACTCAGACCGGGCCAGAAAGGCCCTGGCCCTTGAAGACCGGCTGCTCGTCGGGAACGCTGTCGGTCAGCGTCGGCAGGGCGAGCGGCGTGCGCGAGCCGACGAAGATCGAGCGGTGCATGGTCTGGATCGGCGTGTGCACCCAGTCGGCCGGGAAGTCGACATGGTCGGGCTGGGTGCGCGGGATATAGCCGTAGCCCAGCAGCGACTTCAGGCGATTGAGGATCCACAGGCGGGTCGGGCGGCAGCCGATGCCCGAGATCGCCTGGTTGAAGGCGTCGGGATCGCGCACCAGCAGCAGCTCGTCATGGGTGCCGGGCGACACCGCCGTTTCGAGCAACAGCTGGCCGTCGCAGACATCGGCCAGCCGCGCCAGCGCGCGCTGCGGGTTGGAGAGGTGATAGAGCAGGCCATAGCAGTAGACTGCGTCGAAGCGGCCGAGCTCGATCGGCCGGTCGACTTCGAGGTCGACGATCGCCGTCTTTACCCCCGGATGGCGCCGCGCGATCTCGGCCACGTTCTCCGCGCGCCCGTCGGTCACGGTCACGCTGCAGCCACGCTCGAGGAAGAACGGCGTGTGCAGGCCGATGCCGGCGCCGACCTCGAGGATCTTCTTGCCCTTAAGGTCGAGGCCGAGGCTTGCGAGATGCGATTGCCGCGCGTGGTTGATGGCGTGCGCATTGGGCGCGAGGAAAACCGAGAAGGGATCATCGACAGGTTTCGCGCCGCCAAACAACCGCTGAAGGAAGTTCGGCACTTACTTACCCGCCATCATTTGCCGAGGGCCTGCTTCAGCATGCGGAAGCCGTTCTGCAGATGACGCACCGGTCCCCACACATGCTTCGTGCGCATCATGTGCCAGCGCTGCGGCTCGTTGTCGGTGCCGGCAATGGGCCCGGCATCGGGCACGTACTCGGTGATGCCCACGGCATCCGTATCCCAGGGTCCTGTGGTCTTGAAGATCGTCGTCTTGGCGCCGTAGCGGCTGAGCGCGGCCGACATGCCCGAGGCCATGAAATCCATGTAGCGCGGCAGCGCCTCGGGACGGCAGAGGTAGCCCTTGTTGAAGCCAACCGCGAGCAAGCGGAAATGGAACGGGTTCTTCTCCATGTAGCGGACGACCTCGGTGGTGTTCGCGGGATAGCGGGGAGAGAAGAAGTCGTCGATCACCACGATGCCCTGCGGGTTGACGATCTGGTTGGCGAACTCGAGCTCGCGATAGACCGCGGTGCCGGTGTGCTCGCCGTCGATGTGGAACCAGCGCACGCTGTGGTGCATCGCCTTGAGATCGAGCTTGGCCGGCAGGTCGACCGAGGGACCCGAGAGGCCCACGATGTTGGCAGGTTCGATCCCGGTCGAGTGGATGGCGGCGCGGACCGGGCCCTCGTCCAGCCTGAGGTCGCAGAGGTAAAGCTTCTCGCTGCCCTTGCGGTAGTTCGCCAGGACCGACGCCGAGCGGCCGCGCCACACGCCGATCTCGAACAGGTCGCCGGCAACGTCGGCCTGCTGGTCGAGCAGGGCGCGCCAGACGCAGTAGGACTGGAACATGAACCAGCCCGGGATGGCGTCGATCTTTTCCCAACTGAGCATTTGACCCTCGTTTGCGGCGCCTTGCTAACAGCGCCCCATCGACGCTGCAAGCCGGCCGGGCGCTGGTATCGGCGCATATATCTTGCGCCGCCGCCGGGCGTCCTGTAGAGCCCGACGAAGCCCGCGATGCCTTCCAATACGTTCGCTTACCGAGCCGCAATCGGCCTGATCTGGGCGCTGGCTCTCTGGCACAGCTGGATCTGCCGTGGCCTGTTCGTCGACGGTTTTGCGTTCCTCGTGCAGATCGCCACCTACGAGTGGTTCTTCGATTTCTACCCGCCGCGGCTCTACGCCATGATCGCGGGCCAGATCCCGGTGATGACGGCCGTCATCCTGGGCGTCACCGACCTGCACTGGCTGGCCCGCCTGCTGTCGTTCGGCTTCTTCGGCCTGCCGACGATCTTCTATACCGGGGCGCTCTGGCGGGCGCGCCACGATCCGGTGATGCTGGCCTCGGTGATCGCCATCATCGCCATCGTCTTCCTGCCGGTCTCGTTCTTCATCGTCGGCGAATACAACACCCTCTATGCCTTCGCGACCTTCGTCGGCGTCACCCTGCTGACCGCCGAGCGGCTTCGGCTGGGCGAAGGGCTGATGCTGGCGGTGCTCGGCGCCTTCTCGATCCGCATCTACGAAGCCATGGTCTATGTCGGGCCGCTGCTGGTCGTGCTCAGCCTGTGGCGGGTCTGGAAGAACCTGCGCGGCGCGCCAGAAGAGTCGAAGGCACGCCAGCTGGCGGCGGCGCCTTTCTATCTGCTGGCCGCGGCGCTGTTCGCCTGGGGCACCTGGGTCGCCCGCAATTCGATCGTGCACCCGTTCTCCGACCTGTCGGCGCTCCACCTCGAGGACACGCTGCAGCAGGCCCGGAACTTCTGGCACAACATGCAGTTCGACTTCGTCTTTGGCCCGGCCTTGGTGATCATGGTGTGGGCGCTGATCTGGCCGGCCGATCTGGCCACCGCCAAGCCCTATCGCTGGGCCGCGCTGGGTCTCGGGCTGCTGATGGCGTCGCCGCTGCTGGCGGTCGGCGAAACGATGATCCGGCCGCTCGCCAAGGCGCAGTATGTCAGCCGCGTGATGGGCGGCCTGGTGGTCTGCGCCATCGTGATGTTCGTCTGGTTCTACCGCTCCGACCTCCATGTCAGGCTGAAGGCGACGGTGGTGTTGCGCCAGCCGCCGGCGGCGCGGCGGTTCCTGGCCTTCGCCTGCCTGATGCCGCTGGCGATCCTTCCGTCCGACATCTTTCTGTCGCTGAGCTGGATCGACTTCGTCGAGGACACGCGGGCGGCGGTCGAGAGCCGGCACGGCATCATCCCGTTCGAGGAGACGAAGCTCTCGCAGTGGCCCGACAGGCTGCTGGTCGAGGACTGGGTGCTGTCGACCCAGTGCCTCGCGGTGCGCTCGAGTGACGCCGACGGCATCATCCTGCCGCCCCGGGGCTACAGCGAATGGGTGCCGTTCCATCCCCAGGAGCCGCCCAACCTGGGCCGCTTCTACTGGCGACGCTAGACATGCCGCCGATCTCGCCGCCACCCTCACCAACGGCACCTCCGCGTTACGCGTATCGCGGCGCCGTGCTGCTCCTGTGGGCGCTGGCCTTGTGGAACAGTTACGCCTGCCGCGGCCTGTTCTGGGATGGCGCTGCGTTCCTGGTGAGCATCGTCGACTTCGACAAGTTCCACGATTTCTATCCGGCGCGCGCCCATGTCGGCTGGGTGACCCAGTTGCCGGTCTTGCTGGCGGTGCGGCTGGGCGTCCTCGACCTGAAGCTGCTGGCCATCATCCAGTCATTGGCGCTGTTTGCGCTGCCCGCGGCGCTCTATCACCTCGCTCTGGCACGGCTGCGCGCCGATGGGCTGCTGCTGGCGATCGTGCTGGCCATCGTGGCCAGCGTCTATCTGCCGACGTCGTTCTTCATCATCGGCGAATACAACGCCGCCTACGCCGCGGTGACGGCGGCGATGGCTGTCGTCCTGACCTCGACCGGAGGCCGCCAGTACGACGGCCGTCAAGACGGCCGTCGTCGAGACGGTCTGCATTCCTCGTCCTGCTGGGAGCGCTCTGCCTCAGGTCCTACGAGGCGATGGTCTATCTCGGACCGCTGATCGCCGCGGCGGTCCTGTGGTCGACGTGGCGCCGGCGCGAGGGGGAGCCGGACGCCGTCGCCCGACTGCTGGGCACGATCGCGGCGCTGGCCTTCGCCGGCGGCGCGCTGGTGTCGGGTATCACCATGGCGGTCTACTGGAACCATCCGCACTTCGTGCTGGTACGCGCCGCGGTGCCGGACTTCTGGCAGAACCTGCAGTTCGTCATCCCGCTCGCCGGCCTCGGCCTGTTCGCGGCGGCCTCGCTGGTGTGGCCGCGCTGGCTGCTGGGCCGGGCACCGGCCGTGCTGATCGGCTTTATCGCCCTGCTGCTGGTGGTCGTGCCGTGGCTTCGGCCGATCCGGCCCGAGGCCTTCCTGTTTCCGCCGTCGCACTATGTGGCGCGCACCGCGGCGGGCTGCGTGCTGTGGGCGTTGCTGGTGGCGATGTGGATCCATGCGGCCTTTCCGGGCAGTCGCCTCGCCCTGCTCGCCTGCCTGCGCCGGCCCGAGGTCGGCCGGCGCCTGGCGGCCTCGACCTTCGTGCTGTTGCTGGCGGCGGCCGTGCCCGACCTTGCGCTCACCCATCTGTGGCGCGGCTATCTTGGCTTCATGCGCCAAGTGGTCACCTCGCACACCGGGACCGTCAGGGCGGCGGAGCTGCCGATGAATGCCTGGCCCAACGTCCTGTTCAGCCAGGAGTGGACCCTGCCGGCGCTCAGCGCCGTCTTGCGCACCAGGCAGGCCGAGGCGATCGTCGTCGCCGGTCCGAACTTCCGCGACGAATGGCCGTTCGATCCCGCCTGCGGAACCCTGCCGCACCTCTATGGATACGCCTGGCGCGACTGAGGGCGGCACCCATGGACAAAGCGCAGCAATTGTTCGCCCAGGGATTTGCCCTGCAGCAAAAGGGGCAGGCGGAAGAGGCCGCGGCACTTTACGAGCGCGTATTGGCCCAATCGCCGGCGCATTTCGATGCGCTCCATCTTCTGGGCGTCATCCGTTTCCAGTCTGGCCAACTCGAAAGGGCGCTCGAGTTGCTCGATCGGGCGATCGCCCTCAACCCCGGCGTGGCGGCAGCCCATACCAATCGCGGCGCACTGCTGCACGAGCTGGGGCGCTTCAACGAGGCGGTCGCCAGCCACGACAAGGCGATCGCCTGCAAGCCCGACTACGCAACGGCCTCGTACAATCGCGGCAATACGCTGTTCGAGCTCGAGCGCTTCGAGGAAGCCGCCGCCAGCTACGATCGGGCGATCGCGTTCCAGCCCGGATACGCGGGGGCCTTCTACAATCGCGGCAATGCGCTGGAGAAGCTCGGGCGCCTCGACCAAGCGCTCGCCAGTCACGACAGGGCGATTGCGCTCCGGCCAATCTATCCCGAAGCCTACCTGAACCGGGGCAATGTCCTGAAAGGGCTGAAGCGCCTGCCCGAAGCTCTCGCCAGTCATGAGAAGGCCATCGCTCTGCGGTCCGACTACATCGAGGCCCAGGTGAATTCGTGGCACGGTGCTGCAGGAGCTGAAGCGCTTCTCCGAGGCGCTGGCCAGCCACGACGCGGCGATCTCGCTCCGGCCCGGCTATGCCGACGCTCATCTCAACCGCGGCGTCGTCCTGCAGGAACTCAGGCGCTTCGACGACGCGATCGCCAGCTACGACCGGGCGATCGAGATCAAGCCGCGCTCGGCGGAGGCCTGGTTCAGCCGCGCCTCCGCCCTTGTCGGCAGGAAGGCGCATGCCGAGGCGGTGCTTTCCTATGAAAGGGCGCGCGAGATCGACCCCGACTACGACTTTGTCGACGGCCATCTACTGCACCAGAAGATGCTGTGCTGCGACTGGAGCGATCTCGACCGGCAGGTCGAGAAGGCGAGGCACGATATCGATGCGGGGAAATTGTCGGCGGAGCCATTCGGCTGGCAAGGTCTGGCCGACAGCGATGCCAGCCTGCAGAAGTGCGCGCGGATCTGGAATGCCGCCAAGTATCCGCGCGTCGAAGACGGTCGCACTGGCGCGATCCGGGCGCGCCGCGCGACCCGGATGGACGGATCCGCATCGGCTATCTGTCCGGAGAGTTTCGCGAACAGGCGACCTCGCACCTGATCGCGGGCATGCTCGAACAGCACGACAAGTCGAGGTTCGAGGTCTTCGGTTTCGACAGCGGCATGGACGACGGCAGTTCGATGCGCCGGCGCATCGACCATGCCCTCGACGAGGTGATTGGCATCGGAAACCTCGACGACGCCAGCGCGGCGCTGCGAATTCGCGATGCGGGGGTCGACATCCTGGTCAACCTGAACGGCTATTTCGGCGACCAGCGCACCGGCGTCTTTGCACGCAAGCCCGCTCCGCTCCAGGTCAACTACCTGGGATTTCCGGGCACGATGGGCGCCGACTATATCGACTACATCGTCGCCGACCGCACGTGATCCCCCCGAACGGCAGTCCTGCTTCGACGAGAAGGTGGTTTACCTTCCCGACAGCTATCAGGTGAACGACCGCGAACGCCGGATCGCCGCCCGCGCCGCACCCGGGAGGAATGCGGACTGCCGGAGAAGGGGTTCGTGTTCTGCTGCTTCAACAACAACTACAAGATCGTGCCGGCCACGTTCGATGGCTGGATGAGGCTGCTCCGAGCCGTCGACGGCAGCGTGCTGTGGCTGATCGAGAGCGATCGGCGGCGCCGGACAACCTCCGCCGGGAAGCGCAGAAGCGCGGCGTCGACGGCGATCGGCTGGTGTTCGCCAGGCGCCTGCCGCTCGACGAGCATCTGGCGCGACATCGACTGGCCGACCTGTTCCTCGACACGCTTCCCTACAACGCCCACACGACGGCGAGCGATGCGCTGTGGGCCGGACTGCCGATGCTGACATGCCTCGGGAATTCGTTCGCCGGCCGGGTCGGCGCCAGCCTGCTGGGCGCGATCGGATTGCCGGAGCTGATAACCGCCACGCAGGCCGAATACGAAGCCCTCGCCATCGCGTTGGCCAGAGAGCCGGAGAGGCTGGCGGGCTGCGGCAAAAGCTCGACCGCAACCGCCTCTCGACTCCGTTGTTCGATACCAGGCTGTTCACCCGGCACATCGAGCAGGCCTATGTCGCGATGATCGAAAGACACCGGTTGGGCCTTGCCCCCGCCAGCATCGAGGTCACCCCGTGCTAGCCGGCCTTGCGGTGTCCGTCGGCGGTCATGTCGAGATGGATCGAGCGGCGCGCCGTGTAGAACCAGGTGGTGATCGCGCGGCCGCTGAGGTAGGCCGCCAGGAAGGCCGCCGCGGCGCCCAGGACGCCGAACTTGCCCGAGGGGCGGTTCATGAAGTCCGACGTCACGAGGCGCGCAAGGGTGAGGAACAGCAGCAGGCCCGCCGCGCCGACACCGTCCCAGGTGCGCTGCACCCGCACGACCCTCCGCTCGTAGTCCTTGACGGCGCTCAGGATCACGCCCGCGCCGAGACCGGCCGCCAGGCCCACCACGATGGCGATGACCCACAGTTCGATGCGCTTGCCCGGCGAGACGATCAGCAGGATCGCCGCGACGACGATCGCCAGCAGGGGCGGCGCCGCCCATCCCGCGCCGCCGGCAGGTCTTTCCGCGAGTTCACGGCGCAGCTGCCACAGGCAGACGGCGGCCAGCACGATGGCGACGAAGTGAAAGTAGATGAGGCTCTTCATGGGATGATGCGGCGGGCGAGGCCGGTCATGATCGCCTCAAACCGTCATCCGCCGCAACGTCTTATGCCGGTTGTTCCCCACAGCCCGCGGCAACCGCGGCGCCGCTCAGGTGTCCGGGTCGCCCGAATAGAACATCGCGAACCCCAGCCCGAGAATCACGAAGACCATTATCGCCAGCACCCATATGAGGGCGACGCCAAACGCCACTTCCAGGACGAAGTAAAGCGCGGCCCAGATCGCCGCTGCCGTCCCGAAGAAAATGGCAATTCGAATCATCCCGTTCCCAAATCCCCACAACGCATTTAACGGGCCAAAGCAATGCACACCAAACGCGATCTCCGATTCCGGCACCCTGCAGATTCAGCGGGGACAGAAAAAGCCCCGCCGGAACAATGCCCGGCGGCGTTCACATTAGGGCGAGCAGCACCGATGAAGGGCGGGTGTCAGCCGACCGGCACGATGGTCTTGATGGCCAGCGGCGGCCTGCCGGACTTCTCGGCGACCGCGCGGTCCTGCTGCTCGAGGGCGGCTTTCACCTGTTGGTCGCCGCCGGCGGCATCGTCCGTGGTCACCCGGCGATTGGAGCGCTGCGAGCCGTCCTCGTAGGTGACGTTGAACAGGACGAACTCGGGGCCGCGTCCCGTTCCAGGTTTCTTGGCCATCTGTCTCTCCACAATGAGCGGCGTGGCCAGTCTCCTGACACGAAACCGCTACGGGCGCATCCCATGATGGCTGGGCCCATTGCCGCGCAAGGGTGCCGCCAGCTCGACGAATTCGCAGAGGATCTGCGGGTGTCGCGCGGATCGACGATCTCCTCGATCCAGAACGACTCGGCGCTGCGGAACGGCGAGCGCAGCTTGTTCAGCCGATCCTCGATTTCGCCCATCTTGGCCTTGCGGTCGGGGGCGGCGTCGAGATCGGCGCGGTAGGCCGCCTCGATGCCGCCCTCGAGCGGCAGCGAACCCCAGCGGCCGGAGGGCCAGGCATAGCGCCAGTTCAGCCGCGCGCCGTTCTGGTGTGCCGCACCCGCCACGCCGAAGGCGTTGCGGATGATGAAGGTGCACCACGGCACGGTGGTCTGGAACATCGCCGACATGGTGCGCACGCCTTGGCGGATGACGCCGCTCTTCTCGGCCTCGAGGCCGATCAGGAAGCCGGGGCAGTCGCAGAAGTAGACGACCGGCAGATGGAAGGTCTCCGCCATGTCGACGAAGCGCGCCACCTTCTGGCAGGCATCGGCCGTCCAGCCGCCGCCGTAGAACATCGGATCGCTGGCCATCACCGCGACCGGCCAGCCGTCGATGCGCGCGAAGGCCGGTGACGACCGAGCGGCCGTAGAGTTTGCCCATCTCGAAGAAGCTGCCCTGGTCGACGACCTTCTCGACGATCGGGCGGATCTTGTAGACCTTCCGGATGTCGCGCGGGATCGCCTCGAACAGCGACTCCTCGCGGCGCGCCGGATCGTCGGTCGGCGGCCGCGCGGCGGCACGTCGTAGACGGAGGAGGGCAGGTAGGAGAGGAAGCGGCGCGTCGCGGCGAAGGCCTCGTCTTCGCTGTCGACCGCCTCGTCGATCGCGCCGGCGCGCAGCTGGATCTCCCAGCCGCCCAGCTCCTGCTTGTCGAACTGCTTGGCGCTGAGGCGGTTCACCACCGGCGGCCCGGCCACGAACATCGCCGAGATTTCCTTCACCATCACCGAGTAGTGCGTGGCCGCCAGGCGCGCCGCGCCGAGGCCGGCGACCGAGCCGAGGCCGAGGCCCACCGTCGGCACGGTCTCCATGTTGCGCACCGTCCATTCCCAGCCGCTGACGCCCGGCACGTTGGCGCGGCCGGTCGTCTCGATGGTCTTGACCGAGCCGCCGCCGCCCGAGCCTTCGATCATGCGCACGATCGGCACGCGGTACTGGTTGGCGTAGCGCTCGATGAAGATGGCCTTTTCCTTGATCGTGGCGTCGGCCGAGCCGCCGCGCACGGTGAAGTCGTCGCCGGTCACCGCCACCGGGCGGCCGTCGATCTGGCGCGGCCCATGACGGCATTGCCCGGCATGAGGTCGACGAGGTCGTTCCTGCCGTCGTATCGGCCTTGCCGGCGACCGAGCCGATCTCGCGGAAGCTCTCCTTGTCGACCAGCCGGTCGATGCGCTCGCGCACGGTCAGCCGTCCGCCGTCGTGCTGGCGCTTCACCTTGTCGGCGCCGCCCATCCGCCGGGCGAGCGCCTGGCGCCGCCGCAACTCGTCCATCTCCGGTTGCCAGACCATCTCGGCGTTTCCCCGTTGATTGTTTCAATCGTTACAGACCGCTGTGGCTTCGTACCAACCAGCGCGCGAATCGGCTAGACTGAAAGCTGGCAATGCAGGAACCTCGGCCGATGGACGAAACCCTCGACGATCCGGCAATAGCAGCGTGCTGCTGGTCGCGCGTTGCCTGGTCGCGGGACTTTTCCTGTGGTCGGGCGTCGGCCAGGTGCAGGGCTACGACGAGACCACGGCCTTCATGATCCATAGCGGCGTGATGGTGAACCTGCTGCCGATCGCGGTGTTCATCGAACTGGCGGGCGGCATCCTGCTGATCGCGGGCTACCGCATGCGCCTCACCGTGCTGGTGCTGGCGAGCTTCTGCGTGGTGACGGCGCTGCTGTTCCACGCCAATTTCTTCGACCACGCCCAGATGTTCCATTTCCTCAAGAACTGCGCCATCGCGGGCGGGCTGTTGTCGTTCTACGTCTCGGGCGCGGGCCGCCTGTCGTTCGACGGCATGGGCGATCTCGCGCGTGACGACCGAACTGGCGCCGCATCGCGCTAGGCGCGGTCAGAAGACGACGCCGTCGATCAGGTTGGTTTCGTAGAGCTTCACGAGATCGATGCCGCCCGGCGGGCGGGCGGTCTGGAAGCCCGAGATCGCGCGCCCCAGCCGCGTCTCCTGCTCGCGGCGCAGGGCTTCGGCCTCGGCGACCTCGATGGCAGCGAAGCGCACGGTCTGGCCCGGCAGCAGGCGGCCCAGGCGCGGCAGGTCGACCGACGCCACCGTCGCGATCTTGGAATAGCCGCCGACGGTTTGCCGGTCGCCCAGCAGCACGATCGGCAGGCCGGCGCCCGGCACCTGGATGGCGCCCGGGCCGATGCCGTCGGAGATGATGTCGGCGCCCTTGGCGTGCTCGATCACGGGCCCGTCGAAGCGGATGCCCATGCGGTCGGCTTCCTTCGAGACCTTGTATTCGGACTCGATGAAGGTCTTGCGGCCCTTGCGCTGAAGTAGTCGTCCTGCGGTCCCCAGATCACGCGGATCGGCCCGGTGCCGTAGTCGAAGGTGCTGCCGAGCTTGCGTTCGTCGCCGCGGCGGCGCGGCCTCGCGCTCGAGCGGCAGGACGTCGCCCGCCGCGAGCTTGCGGCCGTCGAAGCCGCCGACGCCGGCGCGGCTATAGGTCGAGAGGCTGCCCATGAAGACGGGGAGGGCGAGGCCGCCCGCAACAGCGAGATAGGCCGTGCTCGATCCCTCGATCATGCCGACCCGCAGGATCTGGCCGCGCTTCAGCAGATGCGAGCGATCCGACTCGATCGGCTTGGGGGTGCGTCGGGGCCGTCGATCAGCGACGGCGAGAGCGGGCCGACGAGGGCTACGCGCACGCTGTCGGCCTCGACCAGCAGGTCCGGGCCCATGACGCCGATCTCGATGCCCGCGGTGTCGAGCGGATTGCCGACCAGCGCGTTGGCGAGGCTGAGCGCGATGCGGTCCATCGCGCCCGCCGTCGGCATGCCGAGCGCCATGAAGCCGATGCGGCCGATATCCTGCACCGTGTCGAACAGGCCCGGCCGCACGACCTTCAGCGCCGCGCTCATGCCTTCACCAGCTTCGACCAGTCGAGCGTGCCCGCGCTCGGCGTCGCGCGCCATCCTGTCGAAGGTCTTGCGGTCGATGCGCTGGAAGGTGACCGAGTCGCCCGGCGCCAGGAACACCGGCTGCGGCTTGCGCTTGTCGAACATCATGAGCGGCGTGCGGCCGATCAGGTGCCAGCCGCCCGGGCTCTCGAACGGATAGATCGTCGTCATGTCCATGGCGATGGCGACGGTCGAGCGCGGCAGGCGCACGCGGGGCTGGCTGCGCCGCGGCAGATAGAGGGAGGGATCGAGGCCCGCGACGTAGGCGAGGCCCGGCATGAAGCCCAGCACATAGACCTTGAAGGCCGATTTCAGGTGCGCCTGGATCACCTGCTCCGGCGTCTTCCCGGTGCGCTCGGCCACATCCTTGAGATCGGGCGCGAACTCCGGGTCGTCGTAGCAGCAGGGGATGGTGACCTGGCGGGTCGTGCCGGTGGCCTTCAGCCCGCGGGCGACCAGCGCCTCGATGTCAGGTTGTAACTCGGGATCGCGTGGTGGCCAGCGGATCGTAGGCGACCATCAGGGACCGCATGGTGGGCACGGTCTCGACCACGCCCGGCAGCTTGCCGGCGGACTTGGCCTGGCCGATGGCGGCATGCAGCGCCATCACCTGGCCGTTGATCGCGGGCGAAATTTCGTTGCCGAATTCGACAGTAAAGGCAGTATCGCCGCAGGAGAGGTACCGAACGCTCACGTCTGCTAGGATAACGTCTTCGACACAAGGAGTTCCCATGGCTGCTGCCACCAACGCCGGACAGGTCAACATCAACTCCGATCTCGGCGAGAGCTTCGGGCCCTGGGTGATGGGCAACGACGCCGAGGTGCTGAAGATCGTGCGCTCGGCCAACGTCGCCTGCGGCTTCCATGCCAGCGACCCCGTGGTGATGATGGACACCGTCAAGCTCTGCGCCGCCAACGGCGTGTCGATCGGTGCCCATCCGGGCTTTGCCGACCTGCAGGGCTTCGGCCGCCGCGTGATCAACCTCACGATCAAGGAGATCGAGGCCAACATCGCCTACCAGATCGGCGCACTTCAGGCGATCGCCGCGCTGCACGGCGCCAAGGTCACGCACATGAAGCCGCACGGCATGATGGCCAACATGTCGGCCGACAATGCCGAGATGGCCGAGGCCATGGCGCGCGCGACCAAGGCGGTCGACCGCGACCTGATCTTCCTCTGCCAGGCCAACACCGAGCAGGGCAAGGCTGCGCAGAAGTACGGCCTGCGTGCCGCCGAGGAAGTCTTCGCCGATCGCACCTACACCGACGCCGGCATGCTGACGCCACGCAAGGAAGCCAACTCGATGGTGAAGGATGCCGCGACCGCGGTGGCCAACGTGCGCCGCATGGTCGACGAGCAGGCGATCTATTCCACGACCGGCAAACGCATTCCCTGCCAGGTCGATTCGATCTGCGTGCACGGCGACGGTCCGACGGCGGTCGACGGTGTCCAAGGCCGTCCGCGAGGGCCTCGAGGCCGCCGGCATCAAGGTCGTGCCGCTCACGGAACTGCCCAGCCTCAAGCACTAGGAACACCGAGATGTGACGGCCGGCCTGCGGGCTGAGCGCACCTCCCGCGCCGCTCGGCGGCAACAAGCGGAGATTTCCGGCATCGATCATGATGGTAGGTCTTCGTACATCGCGGCTGGCCGCGCTCGCGCCGATCTTGGCCTGCGCGCAGACGCCGGCGGCGTGCCGATGCCTACGGTCCGGGGATCAGGCTCGAGGCGGCCAAGAAGCGATCGCGGCCGCCGGAGGCCGAGGCGAAGAAGAACGACTGGTGGATGGCGATCGCAATCGTCGACACGGCGGTCAGGCTGGTGGCCTTCGAGCGCATGGACAACACACAGATGGCCAGCAACGAGATCGCGATGGGCAAGGCGATCACGCCAACGGCGTCGAAGCGGCCGAGCAAGGCCTGCAGGACGTGGTCGCGCGGCGCTGAAGCCGCGAGTCGGGCGCCCGGCCTGGCGCCGTTACGGCGGCCTGCCGATCCTGATCGACGGCAAGGTCGTCGGCGCGATGTGCGGCAGGCGACGCCGCCAACGAGGATGCCGAAGTTGCCGCGGCAGGGCTGGCTGCGGCGACCGCGAAGTAGCGCGGTTCTTGCTTCGGAGAGGGCATGAAACGTCCTCTCCTCTTCTTCGTCCTCGCCGCCCTCGCCTTCACCAGCGCCGCCCACGCCGCCGACAAGGTCCTGACCGTCGGTGCGGCGATCTTCCCTGACAATCTGCGCGCCGGGAACCTGACCTACGCAGCCACCAGCCTGGTCGCCCAGACCAACGACTTCCTGGTGCCGCGCGACGACAAGGGCGATATCCAGCCGGCGCTCGCGACCCGGTGGGAGGCGGTCGATCCGACCACCAGCGCTTCCATCTGCGCGAAGGGGTGAAGTTCACCGATGGCGTAGGAATTCACCGCCGCCGACGTGGTGTTCACCCTGGCTCGGGTGCTCGATCCGAAGACGGCCTACGGCCAGGCCGCGCGCATCAACCTGGTCGACACCGTCACCGCCGTCGACAAGATACACCGTCGACGTCAGGAGCAAGTCGATCTTCCCGACCCTGGTGCTGGGCCTCTCCGACATCGTGATGGAGCCCAGGCATTACTTCGAGAAGGTCGGTGCCACGGGCGTGGCCAACAAGCCGATGGGAACCGGGCCGTTCATCTTCGAATCATGGGTGCCGGGCGATCGTTATGTGCTGACGGCAACAGGAGCTACTGGGGTGGCGCACCTGCGATCGACAGGCTGCGTCATTCGCGCTATTCCCGACGGTGCCAGCAGGGTGGCCTCCCTTGTGACGGGCGAGAGCCAGATCATCGAGGAAGTGCCGGTCGACCTGATCGACCAGGTCGAGGCTTCCGGCAGCGCCAGAGTCGATTCGATCGCGACCACGGTGGGGCTGGTGCTGACCTTCAATCCGCGGCTGAAGCCGTTCGACAATCCGAAGATCCGCGAGGCCTTCGACTATGCGATCGACAAGCCGCTGATCCTGAATCAGATCCTGAAGGGCAGGGGCGAGCTGTTGCAGTCGCAGATCCTGACCAGGGGAGTGCTGGGCTGGAACCCCGACCTCAAGGCGCGGCCGTTCGATCCGGCGAAGGCGAAGCAAATGCTGGTCGAGGCGGGCTACGACTTCAACACGCCGGTCACCCTCACGACGCTCAACGGAAAGTACGTGTCCGACACCGACATCTGCAACGCCGCGGCCGGCATGCTGAGCAGGATCGGCATCAAGGCTACGGTCGAGATCGTCGAAGGCGGCACCTGCCAGCAGATGACCAGCGCCCAGAAATGGGGCGCGCTTCACGTCAACGGCTGGTACAGCCTGGGCGACGGCGATTTCGCCTCGGTCTGGTACACCGAGGCCGGCAAGCGCTCGAACTGGATTGATCCCGCGTTCGATAAACTCTTCGTCGAGGCGCGCTCGACCACCGACACCGCGGTGCGGACCGCGACCTATCACCGGATGATGGCAATGCTGGCCGAGCAGACGCCGGCGATCTTCATGTTCGGACTGCCGAGCCTCTACGGCGTGGACAAGAACGTCGAAGGCTTCGGCGCGTCGTCCGACAAGATCCTGCGGCTGGCCAGGGCGCGTCTCAAATAAGCGCTAATCGGACCGGGCTTTTCGGCATATCGGCGAGCGTCCTGGCGATGAGTTCGGCGAAGAGGCGGTTGCCGGCATCGTTCATGTGATAGGTCTTGTATAGGCTGGCCGGTCCGCGCGGACGGTGGTGAGCTTGTGGTCGTAGAGCCGGGCCGCGAACTCGATGGCACACAGCGACAGCACGATGGAAAAGGTGACGAGCGCCAGCTCGGTCTGCTTGGGGCGTGGCATCGTTCCCACAATACCGGCACCGGTCGGGACCATCCAGCGCCCGCGGCTGTTCGCGCGGCCCATGCGGCCGCTGCGCGCTTGTCGCAGGGCCTTCCGGGGTTATAGTCCGCCGTTTCCGGCGGCGAACGACCCGAGGAGTTGCGTAATGGCTGTGTTTGGCAAGGCCCAGTACATCAAGCGTGTCGAAGACGACCGGCTGTTGACCGGCAAGGGCGGCTTCACCGACAACCAGGTCCGGCCGCATCAGGTCCATGTCGTTCTCGTACGCTCGCCGCATGCCCATGCAAAAATCCTCAGGATCGACACCGCGGCCGCCCGCAAGGCGCCGGGCGTCGTGGCGGTCTACACCTGGGCCGACATGGAGAAGGAAGGCAGCGGCTACTTCGTCCTGCCCGCGATGTTCCCCAATGCCGACGGCAAGATGCCCGACATGACGCCGCGCCGCCCGCTGGCGCACGAGGTCGTGCGCTATGTCGGCGAGGCCGTTGCCGCCGTCGTGGCCGATACGCGCGAACAGGCGGCCGATGCCGCCGAACTGGTCGAGGTCGAGTACGAGCAGCTGCCGTCGGTCACCGAGATCGACGATGCGCTGAAGCCCGGCGCGCCGCAGGTCTGGAAGGGCGCCCCGGGCAACCGGGTCGGTTTCAACCGCTTCGGCGATGCCGCCAAGGCCGATGCCGCCTTCAAGGCCGCCGCGCACATCGTGTCGCTCGACGTCGTGCACCAGCGCCTGATCGTGAACGCGATGGAGCCGCGCGCCATCATGGCCGAGTGGGACGGCGACCGGCATGGTCGTGCATATCGGCAGCCAGAACCCGCAAGGCACGCGCGACACGCTGTGCGACGTCGTCCTCAAGATGCCGAAGGACAAGGTGCGCGTGCTGGTGCGCGACATCGGCGGCGGCTTCGGCATGCGCACCGGCATCCAGCCCGACGAGTCGGTCGCGGTGTGGGTCGCCAAGGTGCTGAAGCGCCCGACCAAATGGCGCGCCGAGCGCAGCGAGGAATTCGCCGCCGCCACCGCCGGTCGCGACCAGCTGCACAAGATGTCGCTGGCGCTCGACAAGGATGCGAAGATCCTCGGCCTGCGCATGGAGGCCTTCGCCAATGTCGGCGCCTATCCGTCGGGTGCCGGCATCGCGATCCCGCTGTTCGTCGGCCCCAAGGTCGCGACCGGCACCTACACCGTGCCGCTGGTCGATCTGGCGATCACCTGCGTGGTCACCAATACCGGCACCATCGGCGCCTATCGCGGCGCCGGCCGGCCGGAATGCCTGCTCGACCTCGAGCGTCTGATGGATACGGCGGCGCGCCAGATCGGCATCGATCCGGCCGAGCTGCGCCGGCGCAACTTCGTGACGCCCGAGCAGATGCCCTACACCACCGCGGTGGGCGAGAAGTACGACACCGGCGACTTCAACCTGTTCCTCACCAAGACGCTGGAGGCGTCCGACTGGAACGGCTTCCCGGCGCGCAAGGTGGAGGCCGAGAAACGCGGCAAGCTCTACGGCCGCGGGCTGGCCTCCTACGTCGAATGGACCAGCGCCATGGTCATGAACGAGATGGCGCACTATGAGGCCAAGGCCGACGGCACCATCACCATCTGGATGGGCACCCAGGGCATGGGCCAGGGACTCGAGACCAGCTTCACCCAACTCGCGTCGGAGCTGCTGGGCGTCGATCCGTCCAATATCAGGATCGCCATGGGAGATTCGGACAAAGTGGGTGGCGTCGGCTCGATGGGATCGCGCTCGGCCTATATCGGCGGCTCCGCGGTGATGACCGGGAGCGAGAAACTGGTCGACAAGGGCAAGGAGCTGGCCGCCGATGCGCTGGAGGCCAGCACTGCCGACATCGTCTATGCGTCCGGCCGCTTCACCATCACCGGCACCGATCGCGGCATCGGCTTCGGCGACCTGGCGGCCAGGCAACCCGACAAGCGCATCTTCATCGAGAACGTGAATACGGTCGACGGTATCGCCTGGCCCAACGGCGCCCATGTCGGCGAGGTCGAAATCGATCCCGACACCGGCCAGGTCGAGTTGAAGCGCTACACGACGGTCGACGACGTCGGCCGTCCGCTGCACCGGCCGATCGTGTTCGGCCAGATCCACGGCGGCGTGGCCCAGGGCATCGGCCAGGCGCTGCTCGAGGAGAACGTCTACGACCGCAACTCGGGGCAGCTCATCACCGGCTCGTTCATGGACTACGCCATGCCGCGCGCCGGCACCTTCCCGACCTTCAACAACCAGCTCGACAATTCGGTGCCGGCCAAGTCCAACCCGATCGGCGCCAAGGGTGTGGGCGAGTCGGGCGCGGTCGGCTCGACGCCGACGGTGATGAATGCGGTGATGGACGCTCTGTGGCCGCTCGGCATCCGCAACATCCAGATGCCGGCCACGCCGCAGCGGGTCTGGCAGGCCATTCAGGGCGCGCGCAAGTAGAGAGAGGACGATGAAGCAGCGAATTTTCGGTTGGATCACAGTGCTCCTCGGCATCGTCATGGCGTTGGCCGTGGTCGAGATCACGGCAATCGCATGGCTCTACCTCGAGGACGGCCACTACACGCCGGCGGCCGAACTCTACGATCGCACCCAGAACACCTACGTGCACGACCTCACCAGGCGCTCGGACTGCCGCTACATCGATACGCTGTTTCCGCACCCATACCTGGCGTTCGTGCATCACGACAACCCGCCGTGCGGGCTCGAGTACGTCAACAAGATCGGCCTGTTCGGCGACGATTATCCCGTCGTCAAGCGAACCGACCGCTACGTCATCCTGCTGACCGGGGGGTCGGTGGCCTCGCAGATGGCGCAGAACTGGACGTCGCCGCCCGCAATCAAGTATCTCGAGGTGGAGCTGAACAACCACTATCTCAGCCCAAACGGCAAGCCGTTCGAGGTGCTGAACGGCGGCGACGGCGCCTGGAAGGAGCCGCAGGCCTTCATCCTGTTCTCGCTCTACGCGACCTCGGTCGACGCGGTGGTCACGCTCGACGGCTTCAACGAATACTATTCCTTCTGGCCGGGCACCGAGGAGCGGCTGGAGAGCCCGAACAGCAACTTCCTCGAGGTCAATCCCTTCGTCGCCGACGAGAATTTCGGCGACGCCGCGATCGGCTGGGTGATCGGGCGGATCGCGGGCGTGCTGTCGAAGAACAGGATCCTGAGCCACAGCCATGCCGCCTACATGATCATTCGCGGCATCGAGGCGGTCGCCAAGAGCAAGGACGTTTTCAAGTCGAACAAGAAGACGACCCTGCGTGGCCTGTTCGAGATGCCGGAGGAGATCCGCAAGGATCACGACCTCGCGTTCGCCGTGCAGCTCTCGCTGTACCAGAAGTACGAGCGCGGCATCGAGGCGATCGCCAGGGACAATGGCATCAGGACCGCCTACTTCCTGCAGCCCGTCCCCGCCTACGGCAAGGTGCTGACGGAGGAGGAGAAGAAGGTCGCGGGCGATCTCTCCTACGGCGAACTCTACCGGCGCGTGGTTGCCGGCATGATGACGCTGAAGGACAAGGGGCTGCCGATCTTCGACCTGGGCGACGTCGTCAGCGGCCACTCAGAAACGCTCTACGCCGACCACATTCACTTCTACCGGAAGTTCCCGGGCGGCGAGAGCGATGGCTACCGGATCATGGCCACGCGCATGGCCGAGAAGCTCGCCGAGACCTGGGGCCTGCAGCGCAAACCCTGACCGGTCACAATTGATACACTTTGTTACTTAGTCGGAAACCACTGATACAGAAGCTTGGCGTATACCCTCGCTCGCGACGGAAGGGAGGGGTCCCGACCGCCGCAGGTTTTTAGAGTGGGTTTGCTCCGGTGTTCGCGTCGGGGCGAGGGATTGTCGGTCGAAGGGACAAAGGGGTTTGTTCCTTGCGGTCGGCAGGGTTTCTGACTTGGGGTCATCACATGACGTTCATTGATCGCGCATTCGCATTCGCGTTCGGCCGTTCGCTGCTCGCCGACGATTTCGGCGGCTCGCAGATTCGCATGGCACTCCTGATCGGCCTGTCGGCTTCGGCCGTCCTGGTCCTGGTCCGCGTCGGCACCGCCATCGCGGCCTCGGCGCACTAACCAAAGGAAAAGGGCCGTTCGGGGCGGGTTGCGAGACCCGCCCCGAACGGTCATCCTTAGGGTTGCCGGGGTCTGGTTCCGGCACTGCCGAGGAATTTGCCGTGTCGCGTGCCGACCGCGCCGAGAGCGCCCATCGTCCTCCGTCCATCGACCGCATGTCGGGCTGGCCCGCGCTGGCGCCGCTGAAAGCCCGCGCCGGCCACGGATTGCTCGTCGAGACCTTGCGCGCCTGGGTCGAGGCCCGGCGCGGCACGCCGGAGGTCGCCGACGAGGCTGCCTGTGCCGCCTGGTGCGCCGAACGGCTGGCCGGGCTGCTCGAACCCTCGCAGCGGCGGGTCTTCAATCTCACCGGCACGGTGCTGCACACCAATCTCGGCCGCGCGCTGCTGGCCGAAGAGGCGATCGAGGCCGCGGTGGCGGCCATGCGCTCGCCCACGACCCTCGAATACGACCTGGCCGACGGCGGCCGCGGCGAGCGCGACGACCATGTGGCACCCTGGCTCTGCCGGCTGACCGGAGCGGAGGCGGCGACCGCGGTGAACAATAATGCCGGCGCCGTCCTGATCGTGCTTGCAGCGCTCGCTGCCGGCAAGGAAGTGATCGTCTCGCGCGGCGAGCTGATCGAGATCGGCGGCGCCTTCCGCATCCCCGACATCATGGCGCGCGCCGGCTGCCGGCTGGTCGAGGTCGGCACCACCAATCGCACGCATCTCAAGGACTATGCCGAGGCGATCGGGCCGGAGACGGCGGCGATCATGAAGGTCCACCCGTCGAACTACGCCGTGCAGGGCTTCACCAAGTCGGTCGCTGCGGCCGAACTGGTCCCGCTTGCGCGCTCGAAGGGCCTGCCGGTGATCGAGGATCTCGGCAGCGGCACCCTGGTCGACCTCGAGACCTGGGGCCTGCCACACGAACCCACGGCGCGCGAGGCGATCACGGCCGGCATCGATGTCGTCACCTTCTCCGGCGACAAGTTGCTGGGCGGCCCGCAGGCGGGGCTCGTCGTCGGCAGCAGGGCGCTGATCGAGCGCATCGCCCGCAATCCGCTGAAGCGCGCGCTGCGCCTCGACAAGGTGCGGCTGGCGGCCCTGGAGGCGACCTTGCGGCTCTACGCCGATCCCGACAGGCTCGTGCAGCGGCTGCCGACGATCCGGTCGCTGGCGCGTGCACCGCTCGATATCCGCGCACAAGCCGAGCGGCTGCTGCCCCTGTTCGCACGCGCAGTCGGCACGGATCGCCAGGCCGGCATCCAGCCGGTGCGCGGCCAGATCGGTTCGGGCGCGCTGCCGGTCGACCTGCTGCCGTCGTTCGCGCTGTGCGCGCGGGGCAAGAGTCTCGACAGGCTCGCGGACATCTTGCGCAAGCAGCCGATCCCGGTGATTGGCCGCATCGAGGACGGGGCGTTGCTGCTCGACCTGCGCACCCTCGACGACGAGCCCGCCTTCGCCGCCCAGTTGGAGGCGCTCGCCGCATGATCGTCGGCACCGCGGGGCACATCGACCACGGCAAGACCGCGCTGGTGAAGGCGCTGACCGGCGTCGATGCCGACCGCCTGAAAGAGGAGAAGGCGCGCGGCATCACCATCGACCTGGGCTACGCCTATTCCGACCTCGGCGACGGCCGACAGCTGGGCTTCGTCGACGTGCCGGGTCACGAGCGCTTCGTGCACAACATGCTGGCCGGCGTCACCGGCATCGACGCGGCGTTGCTCGTCGTGTCGGCGGCCGAAGGCATCAAGCCGCAGACCGTCGAGCATCTGCAGATCGTCGACCTGCTGGGCCTCGACCGCGGCATCGTGGCGCTTACCAAGTCCGACCTCGTTTCCGAGGACCAATTGCTCGAGCGCATGGCCGAGATCGAGACGCTGATCTCGACGACGTCGCTCAAGGGCGCCGAGATCATCCCGGTATCGGCGTTGACCGGGCAGGGGCTGGACGAGCTCAAGGCAAAGCTGCTGGCGCTGGGCGAGAGCCGGCGCGGCATCACCGGCTTCGCACGGCTGGCGGTCGACCGCTGCTTCGTCCTGGCGGGCGCGGGCGTCGTCGTCACCGGTACCGTCCATGCCGGCGAGATCAGGGTCGACGACCATGTGCTGCTGACGCCGTCGGGCCTCGAGGCGCGGGTGCGCTCGCTGCACGCGCAAAATCGCGCCGCCGACGTGGGACGCGCCGGCGAACGCTGCGCCCTCAACCTGAGCGGGCCGCGCCTGTCGCGCGACTCGGTGCGGCGCGGCGACTGGGTGGTGAGTGCCGCGCTCCATGCGCCGACCGATCGCATCGACGTGCGTCTGAAGGTGCTTGCGTCGGAGCCGCAGGCGCTGAAGCACTGGTCGCCGGCGCACGTCCATCTTGGCTCAGCCCACGTCATGGGCCGGGTGGCGCTGCTCGAAGGCGACCGGCTGGCGCCGGGCAGCGAGGGGCTGGCGCAACTCGTGCTCGAGGAAAAAGTCGGAGCGCTGGCGGGCGACCGCATCGTGCTGCGCGATCCTTCGGCCACGCGCACCATTGCCGGCGCCTCGGTGATCGATCCGTTCGGACCGCCGCGCAACCGGCGCACCGCGCGCCGCCTTGCCGAAGTGTCGGCGCTGGCGGCAGCCGACGCCGAGGCAATGGCGAACCTGCTGCGGCTCGACAGTGGCTTCGTTGAGACCGCGCGGTTCGGCCTCGCGCGCAACCTCAGGCCCGCCGAAGTCGACAGGCAGCTGGCCGAGGCGGGCGGCGTGAAGCTCGGGGGCTTCGGCCTGCTGGCGGAGACACTGGCCGAGGCGCGCCGCGACCTCGTCGGGACCCTGAAGACTTTCCACGAAACCCAGGCCGACGCGCCCGGCCTGCAGCCCGAGCGGCTGCGGGTGGCGATGAACAAGCGCTGGCCGGCCGAGGTGTTCCGCGCGCTGCTCGATCTCGAGGTCCAGGCCAAGACGGTGGTCGTCGACGGTCCGGTGATGCGCCTGCCCGGTCATTCGCTGAAACTGGGCGCGCGCGACGAGGAACTCTGGAAGAAGATCGCCGCCACACTGGAACGCGACCGCTTCAAGCCGCCGCGGGTGCGCGATTTCGCCGACGAGCATGGCGTGCCCGAGGCCGACGTGCGGCGCCTGATGCGGCGGCTCGCCAAGCTCGGCCGCGTCATCGAGGTGGCGCCCGACCAGTTCTTCCTGCGGCCCGTGGTGGCGGAAATGATCGCCATCGCCCACGGTTTCGGCCGTGACTTCACCGCCGCCGACTTCCGCGACAAGCTCGACAACGGGCGCAAGGTCGCGATCCTCGTCCTCGAGTTCTTCGACCGCAACGGCATGACGATCCGGCGCGGCGACTTCCGCCGCACGGTGCCGGCCAAGCTCGCGCAGTTCGGGCCCCCGCCTGCGTCACAGGCGGGGGCCGCTGCACTGGAGAAGCTCTAGCGGGCCTCGCGCGTGATCTGGTGGTTGAGCGAGTTCTCCTGCTGGTTCAGCGAGCGCTGCTCGCCGTGCGAGAGCCCGTCGCGGGCCTCGGCGCGCTCCTCGATCTTGATGTCGCGGTTCTCTTCCTTGAGCTGGTGCGCCTCGCCGCGGCTGATGTCGCCTTCGCGGTATTCCTTGTCGATGCGCTGATTGGTGTCCTGGACGCGGTCGTTGACCTGATCCTGGCGGCCGGCCTGCGCGAACGCAGGCACGGACAGCGCGATGCCGGCCAAGGTTACGACGGCGATCTTCACGAAGCTGCGGTTCGACATGGTCCATCTCCCTGTGTTGGTGGTGAAGCACAGGTTCTACGCGCCTGCGCAAGTCGAGGTTCCGCGACGGGCGAGTGACACTGTGGCGGTTCTGGGCAATCATCGGGGCGGAGGGGAAGCGCTCCCGGTGGGGCGGCTGGCCTTCAAAGCCAGAGAGGGTCGCCAGACGGCTCTTAGTGGGTTCGAACTCCCACTCTCTTCCGCCAATTCTCACACCGCGGTCGGCAGGAAGAACTGCAGTTGCACCAAGGTTGCCGACGGCCTCCCAGTCCTGGGAGTTCGTCGAGGCCGGTGAAGGCGCGCTTGTGTCATGTCCGCCTTACCCTCGATAGCAGACTTGGCCGGGTCCCGACGTCTGAAAAGTGCCACAAGCGGACTCATGCACGGTGGCGAACGGCAGGATTATTGGATCACCTTGTCGGCGCAAACCTGAGCGCTTCACAAACGCTCAAAACTAACTCAAGACTTTGCTCGGCAAACCCGAGCGCTTCAGTGGATGGGACTCCAACTTTCGAACTGTTATTGTTTCAGGGGGGGCAGGCAGATGGGCCTTGGATTCAGTGGCCTCAGGAGGCTCTCACATGATGGTTAGTGGCCGCCCCTTTTCGAGGGCTGCTGCTACGGTGGCCTTGTTCGCCTGTGCCGTCGTTGTAGGACTGGTTCTTATCGAGGCGACGGCCAGCCTGTTCGTGCCGCCGTGGCCGGCTCGCGCCCTTCGTTCCTACGTCGCCGACACGGCTACGGGGTACAATTCCTGGGGCATGCGCGACGAGGAGCACTCCAGCGTCCGTCCATCCGGCGTCCGGGCCCGTTTCGCGTTCGTCGGAGATAGCTTCGTCGAATTCGATCCCTTGCCCCTGACGTTGCCCCAGTCAACCGAGAAGCATCTGCAGGCAATGGGTGGAACCGGCTTCGAAGCTATGAACTTCGGCGTTAGTGGCACAGGCATCGAGAGTTACTTCTATCGGATACGCGACGTAGTGATGAAGTTCGGGCCCGATTCGGTTTCCCTGTTTTTCTTCTCAGGCAACGACTTCGTTGGCAGCGCCGATGCCTATTCGGCGCATTGGCTGCCGCCGCTTATCGACGAATCGCCTGGCCGCTCGATCGTCGGCAATGTGATGCCACGGACCAACTGGTTTGTGGTCAATCGTCTGCGCACATCGGAATTCTTCAGGGGCAGCGAGACGTCTGATGAATTCGCGGCATTGCAAAGGATTGTTCAGGGGCCACCCGAGGGGCGCCTGGCTGATCTCGTCCAGTTCATGACGCAGCACTATTTTCCCAATACAGACCCAGCGGTACTCGCCGAGATTCTGGGGCGCGGTGATGGCCGGCTGCTCACGGCCGTCGATCCGGCGAAAAATGTGTTTCTGCCAGGATCGCTGCTGGTGAGCATCGTCAACGCTGAATTGGGGAAGGACCGCTTCTGGTCGGTGCGGACGCGAGAAGAAGCGGCCGCTTTCGTTACCCCAGCCGATGTCGAGGCCAATATTTCGTGGCTGCGCCAGATGGATCGGGTGGTCCGGTCCAAGGGCGCGAAGCTCGATATTTTCGTGATCCCGACGGGCAGCATCGATCGTGACTTCGTCGAGTTTTGGCGACCTTGGCCTGCCTACTATAGCTGGTACGTGCACTGCGACTTGCGGCACGACCTACTGGTCGCTGCACTCAAAAAGACAGATCTCTCGGTGATCGACTTGAAGGCGGATTTCGGCGGAGTACTGGATACTTACAGGAAGGCCGACGGTCATTGGACCGAGCGTGGTTTGCGTATCGCCGGCTCTCGCGTTGCCAATCAACTTTTGCTTCGCTTCCCGGACCTTGCCTCCATCGCTCCTCACTCCCACTGACGAGAATCCGTCGCACCGTACGACGAGGGCATCAGCGGCGTTCTGGCCAGCGATTGACGGTGTTGGGGACCTCTTGCAAGGCGGGAGGCATGACCTCTCGTATCAAGTAGTCCGCGATCCTCACGTGGGCACGCACATTGGGATGTGTGTCCACCAGCGGGTCAGTAACGTAGTCGTCGCGGACATAAGGGAAGCGGGGAAGGATCGCCTCTATCGGGTGCGGAATGATACCGGCGGCGACAAGGCGATTCTCGATATACTGGGTCGTCTCGATCGGAGCACCACCGTTGTTCCACGCGATGAAGTGGAAACGAATTCCAGCGAACTGGTTCTTGAGTTCGCGAACCGCCTCGAGGATCACGGCCGCCGTCAATTCGGCTGCTTCATCATCGCCCATGGGATTGAGGCCTAGCAACGGGCGCCAATTGAACCGGCTTGGCGCGTCGAAGTTGCCATCCCGCACTGGCCGTCCGTCAGCTCCCAGCCGGTATCGTGGGCCGTGCTTGTCCCAGCTTGTCGCGCCTTCAACCCTGTAGATGTGGGGCGGAATCATCAGGTAGGTGGCGTCCGTCGGCCTGCATCTCACCGCGCGCTGGAAGCGGCCCGATTGGAGGCCGGCCAGGAATTGATGCGGTCCCCAGCCTTCATGGGCGAGGTTCTGTGCTGCAATTTTACCAGCACTCTTGAGGACGACCTGCGCAGCATAGGTCTCACTGTCGTTCACGCCCACGCCGAATGTGAACAAATCTCCAAAGACCAGCAGGCAACTTTCGGCGTTCGGCAGAGCCTCCGGCATTATCCGGAATTGATCGGGGCCTATTGTATAGGTGACGTTGAAAAGCTGGCGGTCGCCCGCCATTTCGCGGGCCGTCACCTGCTTGTTGGCAATCGGTATGTAACCAACGTCATCAGCGGGCTCATAGAAGCCCTGTTGGATGGTCCCCTCGATGCGCGTGGGGGGAAGAGGCGCCGAAGCCGGCTGAAAATGACGCCAGACGCCGAAAGCGACGACCGCGACGACGACGGCGCCAAAGTTGATGCAAGCTGCCAACGCCCATTGACGTAACTGCAGGCGGCGAAGAGACCTCAACATCTTACTCCGGCCCCCGGGCTTCAACAGTTTCGTAAGCTGAGTATGGGCACGATCCGTACAATCTTAGCGCCCTTCTTGTCGAGTTGCCGGCAAGTCGCCCGGGTTCGGCGGCGACGATATACGGTTACGCCATGTCCGTTTCGGGGCATTGGCAGACGTCGCAGCTCGTCGGCGTGATGTCTGCTCTTCCCCTGCGGGCTCAACTGGTCGACGCAACACAGGCGTTAAATCTCTCTGCTGGGGTCTCGAATTGCAAGGTCTCACGTGGCCGTTCGTTGAGCTGACGAGCCACTTTGTTCAGATAGGCTTGCGAGTGCACCGATAAGTCGGTGCCCTTTGGAAAATATTGTCTCAGCAGGCCGTTGGTATTCTCGTTCGAGCCGCGCTGCCACGGGCTTTGCGGATCACAGAAATAGACGTTGATGTTGGTCGCCAACGTAAAGCGCCGATGATCGGTGAGTTCCTTGCCCCGGTCCCAGGTCAGGGACTTGTACAGCTCCCTTGGCAGCTTTTTCGCCTGCTTGATGAGCGCGGAGACGACCGTCTGAGTGTCCTTGCCGGCAACCTTGGCCAACATCACGTAACGCGTATGACGCTCGACCAACGTCGCGATGTAGCTGTCGTTCGGCCCGGACAGCAGGTCGCCTTCCCAATGGCCAGGCACTGCCCGGTCTTCAACTGCCGCCGGTCGTTGGCGGATCGAGACGATATCCTTGATATGCCCGCGCCTGTCGCCATTCGGATCAACCGGCCTGGATCGACGCATCGAGCGCCTCGATCGAAGATGACCAAGCAGCTCTTTCTTGAGCACGCCGCGCGCTTGGACAAATAGGCTGCGGTAGATCGTCTCGTGTGACACCCGATTACACTCGTCTTCAGGATGCGTCCTCTTCAGCCAACCGGATATCTGCTCGGGTGACCAATCCAATCTCAGCTTCCCCGCCACTGCCTGCCGTAACCGCGGACTGTTCGCCAGTTTACAACGCTTCGGACGACGAGCCCGCGCCCAGGCATTGTCATCTGAAAGCGCCGCTCGGTAGCGATCATGGCCGCCATTGCGGCTAAGTTCCCGGCGCCTCTGGAGATCTCCTCGCGCTCCGACAGCGTCAACGCCAGCCTGGATCGACGCCGCTCAGCAGGACGGATCCCACCATGCGGTGCCACCAGAAAATAGATCGATGATGACGGTTTGCCAAAAGCTCGTCCGATCGCCTTCAGCGGCTCTCCACGCTTCCAGCGGTCCCACAACTCCTTCTTCTCGGACGCTGTAAACCCTCGATGAAATCTCCGCTCCATCCCACACTCCATCTTTTACCTCTAAGATAAGGTGTTGCGGCGACCGGTTGAGACGCCCCCCGAAAGCGGACGCTCAATCGCGAAGCCCGAGGTTTAGCCGGGGGTATTTGGGGGTACCTCGGCCCTTTTGCCGTGCACTGCCAGAGTCTTATCAATGGCTTGGGCTGGAAGTGTGCTTCCCACTCTCTCCGCCAACTCCCATGCGAAGTAATCCAACGACCGAGCTATTCCACCACTTCGTCGGCGGCCGCGAGCAGGGCGGATGGAATGGCAAGACCGAGCTCTCGTGCGGTCTGCAGGTTGATCGCCAGCTCGAATTTGGTCGGTTGCTCGACCGGAATGTTGGCCGGCTTGCTGCCCTTCAGTACCTTTATCAGCATGCCCCCAGCCTGGCGGTACATCGACTGGAAGCGAGGGCCATACGCGACCAACGCGCCCTCGGCGCAGTATTCGGGCCATTGGTACATGGTCGGCAAGCGGGCCACGCTCGTCTGCGCGATGATCGTCTTGCGCCGGGCGTGGAACATCGCCGATGCCAAAATCGTGAGCGCTTCGACTTTTGCCGCCTTCGCACTGTCGATCGCCGGTGCGATGTCCTGGTCGGCCGCGGCACGATAGACGGAAAGCCGGACGCCGCGGGACTGAGCGGAGGCCGCCAGCCTTTTCAGATGATCGTCGGGCGTCGTGCCCGGATCCACCAGCACACCGACGTGGCGGATATCGGCTGCCATGCTGAGCAAAAGACCCAGCCGCTTCTCGTCGAGCTCGGTGGCGAAGATGCTGATGCCGGTGATGTTGGCGTCCGGATGGGAGAGCGACGTCACGATACCGTCGCGTACGATGTCATCGGAGGTAACGACGACGGGGATGGTGGTGGTTGCCCGCTTGATGATCTGGTTGGCCACAGCCCCACCCGAGTAGATGGCGTCGGGCTGCGCCTGCACCAGTTCGGCGGCGCTCGCCTCGAGCCTTTCGACGGGAATTCCGAAGCCTCGCAAATCGACGGACAGGTTGCGGCCTTCGATGAAACCCGCCCGCCTCAGTTCATCGAAAATCGGATCGAACTGCCGCCGCTCCGGCTGGACCAGGAATCCGACGTGGTAGTTGCGGCCTGCGTCTTGAGCCCACGCAGCCGGACAAGCCGCGGCCGAGGCCGTCAACGCCAGTGCCCCGCGTCGGGAGAGGGGGCGGCCGATCGACATCGGAATTGCAGTCCTCATGCGCTTTCCATATCACGGATTGGGGGGCAGGGCCTGACCCCGTGTCCATGGACTACGGACTCGAATTCGGCCATCCAGCGCTGCAGCAACGTGTAGGCGACGCCCAGGATCACCGGCCCCACGAACAGGCCGAGCAGCCCGTAGGCCACCAGGCCGCCGATCACCCCGAGCAGGATGAGCAGAAGCGGCAGATCCGCTCCGCGCCGGATCAGGATCGGCCGCAGGATATTGTCCATCAGCATCGCGGGAACGCCCACGACCAGGAGGATGACGCCGCCCATGGTCGCTCCCGTCGAGAACAGCCAGATGATCGCCGGGATCACCACGAGCGCCGGCCCGAGCTGGGCGATGCACAGCAGCAGCGCGATGGCGGTGAGCAACCCGGCCTGGGGCACGCCTGCCAGCTTCAGGCCCACCCCGGTCACCAGCGACTGCGCAAGCGCAGTGACGACGACACCGAGCGCCACGCTGCGGATCGCCTGGCCGGCCAGGATGGCTAACTCCTCGCCGCGCGGGCCGGCGAGCCGGCGGCCAAATCGGCGGCACCAACCGGCCGCGGCCTCGCCTTTGGCATAGAGCACGGCAGAGAAGCCGATGGTCAGGAAGAGGTGCACGATCACGCCGCCTAAGCCGCCGACGGCGCCGACCAGCCACTGGGCGATCGTTCGGGCATAGGGACGCAACAGGCCGGCGATTTCGCCGCTGCTGCTGGCCGACAGGCGCTGCCACTCCTCAGCGGCGGGGCTGCCGATCAGCGGAATCCCGGCGAGCCAGGCGGGCGGCGGCGGCAGGTGGAAGTTCGACGCGGCGTCGGGCAGCGACGCGATCACGTCGGCGTGCCGGACGATGGCGGCGATCGCGATCGACAGCGGCAGGATGACGAGCACCAGCAGGGTCAGCGTCATCACCGTCACCGCCCATCCGCGGCGCCCGCCGAAAGCCGCTTCGAGCCAGCGCAACAGCGGCCACGTCGCGACCACCAGCGTCGCCGCCCACACGGTCGCCGCGAGAAACGGCTGGAGCACCGCCAGGGACGCCGCAATCAGACCGGCAATGAACAGCACGGCCAGCATCGTGCGCGTGAGATCGTTCGAGCCGTTCGCCATCTCTGTCCCCCGTAAGCGCGGCTCGCGAAGACCCGCCGTTCGCCGCTACGGCGTCATGTCGGACTTTTCCCAGCCCTTGTCGGGATTGAAGACGCTGATCGTGCCGGTCTCCTGCGCCGTATCCGGACCGAAGTCCTGCTCGTAGACATCGCCGGAGTGGCTGGCGATGAAGGTCATGACACCGGTCTCGCCGTACTTCACCGGCCAGGCGATGATGGCAAACCCGCCGATCATGCGACCTTTGACGAGGTAGTCGTACGCCCCGCCCGGCGCGTCCGGACCCTGGCTGTAGAGCAGGCGGAAGCGGTAGCCGTAGTAGCCGTTCGTCTGCACGTCGCCCAGCTGCGCCTTGGCGACCAGGGGCCCCAGCGGGCTTGGCGGCTCCCCGGGCTTGGTTTCCCAGTAGAGCCCGTCCTTGTTGCCGGGCGTGCTGAGAAGCCGGCGCGCATAGACGTTCGCGCCCGTCTTCGCGGGATCGAGCGACGCGTAGTCGCGCTGCGCATCGATGATCGCGAGCAGTGTCTGGACGACGGCGAGCTCGTTGCGGCCGATGCGGCGCGCCTGCATTTCCTTGCGCCCGGCCGCGACGTCGTAGCGCCACTCGTTGCCCTGCTTCACGATCGGCATGGGCGACACCCAGCCGGTGGTACCGACGCCGACCAGGACGCGGTCATCGTTCTCCGGCAGCATCTTGTGGCTTTCGTCCCAGCCCTTCAGGAACTTGGCACGCGCCTCGTCGTCTTGCTCGTCATTGCCCGGCGCGAAGTCGTGCCATGTCGAGCCCAGGATCGCCGTCATCGCCTTGTCGTCGTTCTTGCGGATGGCGTCGGTCAGGGCATCGGCGGCCGCTTCCGGCGTCGGAAAGCCGCGCAATTGCGGGGCCTGTTGTGGGGTCGGTTGCGGGCTCTGGGCGAGCGCTGCCGCAGCGAGGCCGCCGCACAGAGCGAGCGCTACGAAGGCGCGGCGAATAAGATTGCTCATCGACGTCCTCCACCACCGCCGCCACCGCCACCGCCACCGCCACCACCGCGAGCTCCGCCCCCGCCACCGCCACCGGCCGGTCGTCCGCCGCCCCCGCCGCCGCCGCCGCCACCACCGCCGCCACCGGCGGGTCGAGCTCCGCCCCCGCCGCCGCCGGCGGGTCGAGCGCCGCCGCCACCACCACTGGCTCTAGGCTGTGCTGCTCTCTGCTGCTGCGCGCGGCCACGCTGGGCCTCGCGATTCACCTGCTGGCCGCGATCGACACCGCCCAGTCCACCGCCACCGCCGCCCGGCGCGCGCGGCTGGGCGCTGGGCCGAGCCTGGCCGACATTGCCCGCGCCACCGGGACGTCCGCCCCCCGGACCCGCGCCACCGGGGCCAGCGCCGCCGGGACGCCCGCCCCCGGGACCCGCGCCGCCGGGGCCAGCACCGCCGCCCGGGCCGCCTCCAGGACGCGCACTCTGGTCCAATTGGCCACGAAACTGCTGGCGCTGGTCGGCGCCCGGCCGGTTCTGGCCGAACTGCTGGCGGGTGGCGTTGTCGCGGTAGGCCACGCCCTTGCGATGATCCACCTGATGCTGCCAGCGGCCACCGTCGCCGATGTTGTTGCGATTGAAGTTGCGATCGATGTTCACCGCGCGGTTCGCGTTGATGTTCACGTAGTTGCCGCCGCCGCCGCGATAGCCCCAGTTCCAGCCGCCGAACATCGCGCCGGCCGCCGCAAAACCCAACCCCCATGTCAGGCCGGTCAGCAATGCGCCGCCGAACGGATAGTAGGTTGGCGGATAGGCCGGGTCGGACCACTGGCCATAGGCGGTGTTGGGGTCGTAGGTCGGCACGTAGACCACCTCCGGATCGGTCGGCTGGATGGCGTAGATCGTTTCGCTGCCCTGCGTCTCTGTGGTGACGGTCTGCTCCTTGCCGGTCTTCAGCGTGCCGGCCTCGGCCGCCTTGGCGCGCAGGCGCTGGATCGAGGCGGCAACGTCCTGCTGCTGGCCGATCAGCGCGTCGCCCAGTTTCTGAGTCCATTCGAGATGCTCGTTGAGCTGCGCCAGCACCGGCGGGAAGGCGACCAGCGACTTGACGCTGACATCCCAGCTCTTGTCTCCGACGGCGCTGACCGCGGCATCGCCCTTGAGGTTGGGATTGGCTTGCGACCAGCGCGCCGCCTCGACGATCTCGAGCGGATAACTCGCCGCCATGAGAACCTGCGACAGCAGTGCGTCGGAATAGAGCGCGATCGGCGCCAGCATCTGGTCGAGTTCCACCGGCGAGAACGGCTTCTTGTCGGTCTGCGCCCGTCCGGGCAGGGCGGAAAACGCGACGGCCGCCAGAGACAGGAGAAAAATCTTGCGCCGATTCGTCGAGGCGAGAGAACTCTCAACTTCGGGCGGGACGATGTCTTCTGGCATGGGCTGCCTCACTGCTCGCTCTTCGCGTACCGTCGATACTAAACCGACCGCTGCAAGATCGTCCAGATTGCAGGTTCAGAATCGACGACGGCCGATTGGCTCCAATGAGCGCAGTCGTACATAAGCGCTGATTGCACTCTCGAAGCGGACACCCGTGCTATTCGAGCGGCGCATGGGCCGGGCACAGGGCGCGGTAGAACGGCATCGGCCGGCGCGCCGTCGGGTCGGTGCCCAATCGGTCGACTTGCTTGCCGGTGGCGAGGTTCGTGAAGTTGACCTTGAACAGCGAAGCGGGAAAGACCTGGCTGGTGTTCAGGCTGACCCGGTAGCGGTCGCCATAGTAATCCGTGAATTCGCCGCGCTCGCAATCGGCGGTCGTGACGTCGCTGACCCTCCGGGCGAGTTCCTGCCGAATACAGTCCTCGCTCACCCGCTGGACGGGAATGGTGCCGCGATCCTGACAGGAATGGATAGCGTCCTCGCGCCTGTGCTTCACTTTGATGACTGCCTTTGCCGTATCCCGCCCCTCCAGGCCGACGACGGTCGCGTCGATGTCGAGCGGCGCGTGCGCAGGGCAGAGCGCCCTGTAGACGCTGAGGTTGATCAGATAGCGGCTCATCTCCGAACCGTCGGCGATCTCGCCATCGGCGAGGTTCACGATCAGGTACTTGTTGTCGCCGAAATATCCCGACTTGGGATTGCGGCCCTCGAAGCGGTAATGGCCATCGTAAAACTCCGAGAACTCTCCGGTGTCGCAGTTGCCGGTGAGAGCGTCCTTGAAGCCCGTCTCGTCTTCTAGCGTGTTCTTGATGCATTCTTCGGTCACGTTGCCGAGCAAGTCGCGGCAATAGGCAATGGCGTTGTCCCGCGTATGGGCGAAGCGGATGACGGCATGCGCCGTGTCGCGTCCTTCCATGCCGAGGATGGATACCTGCATGCCGGCATGCCGGCCGTAATCCATCCTCGACTGCGCCGACTTGGGCGGCGCGGCGATCAGTTCCGGCGGCAACGGCGGATCGTCGACCGCAAGCGCCTGCCCGGCCATGCCGGCCAGAACACAGAGTGGAACGATCGATCTCCACACCGTTCAGCGTCCCAGGACCCGACCGTCGACCCGCAGCGCCTGGATGCTGACATGGCCGTCGGCGCGCACCGCCAGATCGACGGTGAGGGCGCCCGGTCGCTCGCTTATCAACCGTTCGAGTTCACGGCCACGGGCTTCCGGCACGAACAGTCTGAAGCCGCCGCTGGTGGTTTCGATCGTGGCCTGCACGAAGGCGTCGCTTGCCCACATCGCACCGGGGATGACCAGCAGGCAGCCGCCATCGACCGCCTGGCTTCCCGTCGATCGAGGAACGAAGCGCACCCGAGGCTTCCGATCTGCATCGATCGCGCTCACGCACAGCGCGCCCTGGGGCAGCCGGCCATCGGCATCGGTCCGCGGCAGGCCTTCCCAGTTCCAATCGAAGGTCGCGGTCAGGTAGTGACCGCGCAACAGGTCGCGGGGATCGAAGCCGCGCACCGCCACGTTCAGCACCGTGACCTTGCTGCGCAGCCATTCCTGCTGCCCGATCATCGCGGTCAGCGCCAGCAGCGGCAGCGCGAGCGCCATCGTCACGAGTGCCGCGCGCGTGCGCCTCACGGGATCGCTCCGCGCGCCATACGGCGCGTCAGCTGCCATCCGGCCCAGGTCAGCGCGAGGCAGAGCACGCCGCCGCCGATCAGGCCGAGGCCGGTCGCGGTCAGGCCGCCGATCGCCTCGAAATAAAGGATCAGCAGGCGCACACCGACCACGGTGAAGGCCAGGCCGAACAGGACCCGCTGGCCGACGCGCGCCGCCAGCCCGCCGATCGCCGACCAGTAGACGATGAACAGCAGCCCGAGACTTGCCTCGAACCCCGCTCCCCGCTCGCCGGTCCACAAGATCGCGAGCAACAGGGTGGACGTCCAGATCGCCAAGCTCAGGCCCAGCAGCGCAATCGCGTGGTGCCGCTGCGGCGCACCGATGGCGCGCCACAGGACCGAAGCGGCCAGCAGCGTGGCGACGCCACCGATCCAGACCTCGATCGGCGCGGCCGTGCTGACGATCGACGAGTCGACGGCAATCATTGTCGCACTGACGGCGCCCACCAGCCCGGCCAGCGAGAGTCTCAGCAGCACCTCGCCCTGGTCCTCGGCCGGCGGCCAGCGCCGGCGCGCGACCGCCACGACGATCATCAGGCACGCTGGCAGATAGAGCAGAAGATGGAAGTAATGTGTGTGCGAAGTGCTCTGCAGCGACGCGACCGACCGTTCCAGCGCTTCATAGGCTGCAAACCAGGTGCCGAGCGCCGCCGCCGCCCAGAGCGCCCCGGCCAGGCGCGTGAAGGCAACCAGCGCGAGAAACGGCGTGCACAGCGCCAGCCACGTCAGCAGCGCCTGCCAGGGATCGCTCTGCAGCTGGTAGACCTGTCCGATCAGCGCGATGCCGCTGATGATCAGGCCGAACAGCAGCAGTGCGCCGATCTCGCGCGGCCATGTCCGTTCACGCTGCCAGGCGACGAACACAAGGACCGTACACAGCGCGGTCAGCAGGAGATCTCCCGAAAGCTTCAGCCACGCTGGAATGTCCTCCCAGTTGGCGGCGACCAGCGCCACAACGCCCAGCCCGATGGCCAGCGCGCCCATGCCCGACAGTGCCCACAGCCAGACCGGCCGGCGGTGTGCGGCCTCCCAGGCGGCGATCCGCGCGACCGCGCCGTCGTCGATCAGGCCGGCGTCACGCCACCGCTTCAGGTTGTGCCCGGCGAACATCGGGGCATCCTCATGTAACGGTCGGCGAGCCGCAAGCTGATCGCGCAGCGACCCGTGACGTCAACGAGGGAGCGGACATGTCCTTCGCCGCTGTCTTGTCGGTGGGACCGCGTGCTAGAGTTTCGGCCATGCGCGCTGGACTACTATTGCTGGACGAAGACTGGCGCCCCGTTTCTGGACGGGCTGACGCGGCGATCGAATGAGGCGTCGCCATTTGCTTGCCGGGGCCGCCGGCTCGGCGATTTCAGTGCCGCTCGGAGTGTGGGCGCAGCAAAGGGCGGTGCCGGTCATTGGCATCCTGGGCGAGGGGTATCCCGAGGACCCGGCGATTGCTCTCAATCTGACGATGTTTTTCCGCGGCCTCAGGCAAGAGGGCTTCATCGCAGGTCAGAACGTCAAGGTCGAATATAGATGGGCTCGCAATCACCCCGATCAATTGCCAAAACTGGCCGCGGAGCTGGTCGCGCGACCGGTCGACATGATCGTCAATGAAGGCGGCACCATCACCGCGGTAGAGGCGAAGAAGGCCACTTCGACAATTCCAATTGTCTTCCATACCAGTAACGCTCTCTCCGACGAACTCGTCAACAATCTGGCCCATCCCGGCGGCAACCTGACGGGCGTCAGCCAATTTGCGAGTGAAACACTCACCAAGGCCTACCAGTTCCTTACCGAGTTGGTTCCGGCGACGAAAATCGTCTTTCTTGCGGTGGGCCAGGCGCCTGCCGTCGCGCAGAGGGCAGTGCAGGAGATCGAGGCATCGAACACCGCGAAGAAGGCACCGCTCGATCTCCTGAATTTCGAAAGCGACGCGCAGCTGGAGAACGCCTATGCGGAACTTGCGCGTCTCAAGACCGCGGCGGTTGTATTTGCCAACGCATCGTATGTGGAACGGCTCGTCAATCTTGCCGCCCGCTACCGCGTGCCCGCCGTGTACAACCAGCGCGCCTATGTTATTGCCGGTGGGCTGTTGAGTTACGGCGCGAGTATTCCCGCCGCCTACGTGATCAAGGGCATTTACGCCGGCAAGATCTTGAAGGGGGCCAAGCCCGGCGATCTCCCCGTCCAGCAGGCCAGCAAATTCGAACTCACGCTCAATCTGAAGACCGCCGAGGCGCTTGGCGTCAGCGTCCCTCAATCGGTCCTGATAGCGGCCGACGAGGTTGTCGAGTAACGGCTCGTTCCGACGTTGTATCGAGGCGTGCTACGCTCTTGCGATGAACTCGACCATCGGCTTCCTCGCCAGCGTGTTCCTGACGGTCGCGGCACTCCCTGCGGCCGCCGACCAACCCGCGACGACCGAGGCCGCGCTGGCGGCGGCCGGCCGGGCGACGCCACTCAAGCTGATCGACTATGGAACGGCGTATTGCGACGGCGCGACAACCGTAGAGGCGTGGCTCAAGGCGCTGGTCGGCAAGCACGCGCGTGAGATCGGCTGGACCGGCGGGCAATGCGTTCTCGTCAACGACATGCGCCCCGGTATCGACGCTTCATCCTGGGCCTATTGCGCGCAGGCGACAGTCACTCTCGCCCATCCAGGGGACAAGGACGACACGCCCATGATCGAGATCTATTTCGAAAAATCCGAGCATGGGCGGCCCGGGGCAGCCTACGCCTTTCGCGGCGTGCTCGTAACGCGCGATGGTAATGCCGACTACATCCGCTTCCGCAAGGATTTCGAGGCCGAGTGGAACGAGCGCTTCCCTCCGGAGGTGAACTCGCCGCGCTGCAAGGACGAGTAGGCCGACAGGCCGGCTCGGTGTTAGGGCCGAACCGGCGCCTGGCTAGGCCCAGCCGACCTGCTTCAGGGCCACGCCGCCGTTCCAGATCTTCGTCCTGTGGCCGATCCTGTTGGATAACGTAGGTGTAGTCGGTCTGCATGGACTTGCCCGACGGAGCGACCGGGCCGCTGGGGACCGGTATGGCTCGCCAGAAACATCAGGCTTGTTTGCTGCTGCAGGGGCGTAGTGCAGCCCGTTTTCCAGCCTATATATCTTCCGGGGTGCCTTGTCTCTTGAGACGCGGGGGCTTGAGTCCTATCAAAGGCGTGGGCAGGAAGTGTGCTTCCGGTCACAGCGCCAAACACCGTCGAATTTCATCGTGAGACACATGCCGATCCCGAAAATCCTCCCATCTGCCATTGCGACCGTCCTGCTCGCTTTGTCGATCGCTCCGGCGGCAGCCCAGGGCAATACCACCATCACGGTGGCGCCGCGGCCGCGGGTCGATATTCTGGAAGCGCCTTGGAACTCGCTCGGCAAGCTGCAGGCGGCGGTCGGCGGCACGCGGCCACCTGCACCGCGGCAATGATCGGCAAGCGCACGGTTCTGTCGGCCGCCCATTGCCTGGTCAATGGCCGCACCAAGAGCTATTTCCTGCCATCCTCATTGCATTTCGTGGCCGGCCTGACGGGCGGCAAATTCACCGCCGCCGCCGTGGCCGATGAAGCGATCGCGGCACCCGGCTACGACATCGACGATGCGAATACCACCCGCGGCAGTGACTGGGCGATCGTGAAACTGGGTAGCGATGTGACCGGCGACGCGAGCCTGCTGCTGCCGCTCGCCGCTGCGCTGCCGCCGCCCGGCACCGCGGTCACGGTCGGCGGCTATGCCCAGGACAATCCCAACGTGATCACAGCCGATCTCGGATGTCACATCGTCGGATACGTCGCCGACAAGAAGGGCCGGCACATGATCCATCATGACTGCAAGGCCACGCACGGGGTGAGCGGCGCGCCGATGCTGGCGAAGATGGGCGCCAACTGGACCGTCGTCGGCATCAACGTCGCCGAAGCGCGCGACGGCAGCGGCGGCCTCGCCGTCATCCTCGACGAGCCGCGGCGGTTCCTCAGGGAGTTTCCGTAGGCTTCCGGCAGCGCCGACGAGGCCCGGGCGAAGAGGTGATGTTTTCCCGCTACGTGTTCCACGATCCCACGACACAGAAGACGGTCACTTTAGGCAAGGCGTCCTATCTGTGGGCGGGTCTCTTCGGCGGCTTTTACGTGCTGTTCAAGGGCGGCCAGCCGAAGGCACTGGAGGCGTTCGGCTGGCATCTCCTGTGCTGGATGGTGCTGGTCAATCTCCTGTTCGTATCGTCGGTTCTGCCGCCGCGCGCGCAGGTGATCGGCCTCGTGATCGCCGCGCCGCTGTTGCTGACGATGCTGTCGCTGCGGATGGTGCGCCTGATCCGGACCAGCTACCGCCGCCGCGGCTGGGGCGTGCGCCAGCCGGACTAGGCAGGGGGTAAGACGATTTGAGGCGGCTGCCCGATCGGGTGTAAGGTAGTGTCGCAGCGCGGCCATGTCGGCCGGCAAAGGAGCTTCCGAATGCAGCGTTCGATCTGGGCGGTAGTATGCGCCGTATTGCTGGTCTTTGGCGCCGCGAAGTACGGACAATCCCACGCACAGGCACAGGCGCCCAGCAAGTCGGGTGTCAACGTCGGTTCCCTCCAATGCACCGTCGCGGGCGGCATGGGCTTCGTCTTCGGCTCGTCGAAGGATCTCGACTGCCTCCTGGTGCGCACCGACGGCGCCGCCGAGCACTACAGGGGTGCGGTCAACAAGTACGGCGTCGACATCGGCTTCACCAAGGAATCGCACATCGTCTGGCTGGTGTTCGCCCCAGGTGCGGTCGACCGGGGCGCGCTGAGCGGTGACTACGGCGGCGTGACGGCCGCGGTCGCGGCAGGCGTGGGCGTTGGCGCCAACGTGCTGATCGGCGGCTCCAACAAGCAGATCACGCTGCAACCGGTCAGTGTCGAGGGCAGCGTCGGCCTCAATGTCGCGGCCGGCGTCGCCGCCGTCACGCTGAGGTCCGCGCCCTAGGTGGACGATCGCGACCCGGGTCAACGCGGGTCTGTGCATCGGCAGGCACGTCGCCTGACGGCGACGGGCGACGAGGCGATCGACGAAGTCGTCGTCGAGGAAGTGGCGGTGGCGCTGGTCTACAATGGCGTCAGCCACGCCGTGATGATGGCGAGCCCGCGCGACCTCGAGGATTTCGCCCGTGGCTTCTCGCTCACCGAAGGCCTGGTCGCGCGGCCGTCCGAGATCTACGACATCGAGGTCGAGGAAGTCGGCCGCGGCATCGAGGTCAAGCTCCAGATTTCCGGCCAGCGCATGGCCGCCCTCCAGGAGCGGCGGCGCAATCTCACCGGCCGCACCGGCTGCGGCCTGTGCGGCGTCGACAGTCTCGGCGCGGCGCTGCGGCCGGTTGCGGCGCTCAGCGGTCTTGGGCCGGTATCGCGGGCGGCGATTTCGCGGGCGATGGCGGCCCTGCCGGCGCATCAGCTGCTCAACCGCGAAAGCGGCGCGGTGCACGCCGCGGGCTGGGCCGACAAGGACGGCTCCCTGCTCGCCGTGCGCGAGGACGTCGGCCGCCACAATGCTCTCGACAAGCTGGCCGGCGCGGTCGCCAAGGCGGGCAGCGCGGCGCCCGGGGGCTTCGTGGTGGTGACCAGCCGCTGTTCCTACGAGATGGTCCAGAAGGCCGCCGCCATGGGCGCCGCGGCGATCGCGGCGGTGTCGGCGCCGACCTCGCTGGCGATCGAGACGGCCGAGCAGGCGGGCATGCCGCTGGTGGCGTTCGTGCGCGAGAGCCGGCTCACGGCCTACGCGCTGGCGGAGCGGATTGTTGCATGAGGACCTGGCCGTGACGCAGCGATTCGTGTTCGGCGTCACCGGTTGGAAGAACGCGGGCAAGACGACCCTGACGGAGCGGCTGGTGGCCGAGTTCGTGCGCCGCGGCTGGCGCGTCTCGACGGTCAAGCATGCCCACCACGATGCCGACATCGACCGGCCCGGCACCGATTCCTTCCGCCATCGCGCGGCCGGCGCCCGCGAGGTGGCGCTGGTCGGCGGCCGGCGCTACGCCATCATGCGCGAGGAGGCCGATCCGCCGCTCGCCGAGGTGCTGGCGCGGCTGGCGCCCACGGATCTCGTGCTGATCGAGGGCTACAAGCGCGAGCGGCATCCCAAGATCGAGGTGCGCGCGGGCGACGTGCCGTCCCTGGCGGCCAACGATCCCGCGATCGCCGCGATCGCCGCCGACACCGAGCCTGCCGACAGCGACGTGCCATGGTTCCGGCGCGACGACATTGCCGGCATCGCCGACTTCATCGCCCGCCGGAAGGGTTAGGCCCGTCTTACCCTCCCCCGAAGACGGAGGGTAAGAGTTCGGAAAAAGACTTTAGAGCGGCTTCCGATCGCTTGGAACCGCTCCTGCGGTTCCAAGCGATCGGAAACGCATTGATCGAGGCGCTTCGACTACTGCATATTCCGTCCGACTGATTCCAGTCGGACGGAATATGCTCTAGCGGCGGGATCCGGCGAAGACGCCGCTGGCCAGATAGTTCGGCCCGCTGATCCCGAAGGTCCCGGACTGCCCGGCAGGGGCCGATCCCGCGACGGCGCCCGGGGCGCTGTTGAAGACACCGGAGAGCGCGCCGCTGTTGCCGCCGCCCGCGAAGGAACCTGTGAAGCTCGACGCGCCGCTGCCGGTTACCGTGCCGGTATAATTGCGGCTATCGAACGAGGCGTTGAAGTTGCCGGTACCTGCGCCCCAGCTATAGTTCATGCCGTAGCTGCCCTGGATATTCTGGATCGGGGTGGCGCCGTTCTGGACCTGGCCCAGCATGATGCCGGCGAAGGACGCGCTGCCGGTATTGGGCAGCTGGACCGCCACGGTGCCGGCGACCCACGGCGCCTGGGTGACGACCCGGGTCGTTGCCGTGCGGCTGTCGGTGATGGTGGTTTGCCATTCGCCGAACGTCAGAAAGTCGCACGAGCACGTGCCGGGTCCGACAAAGGGCGCCGCCGAACTGGGCGTAGCCGCCGACGACGTCAGAAGCGTGGATTGGCTGACTAATTGAGGCCCGCCGATCACCGGCTTCAGCGTGGCCGTGCCCGGATCGGCGCCGATCCTGAAAGTCGCGTTGTCCTGGAAGAAGCTGCTGCCCGAAGTCGTGCCGATCGGAAGGGTGACCGTGGGCGACGTGACGGTGCCGTCGATATTGCGGATGATGACGGTGGCCTGCGCCGTGCTGCTCGTCGCATTGGTGGTGATCGTGAGGTCGCCCGGCTTGGCGTCCTGCGACGACGGAAGGCTTGTCGTCGACGTAGAGCCCCCACTGCTCGTGACGACAAGGCCGCCGACGAAGCCCTGCAGCGTCTGCGAGGTCTTGGGCGTCGCGAGCACCACCGCCACCGGCGTGGGTGCATCCGGCGTGGGCGTGCCCGGACTGCCGGGAGCGATGGCATTGGTGATGTTGGGATTGTTGGTATTCGGCGGATTGCCCGACGGCGGCGGCGGCGCGCCCGGCGGCGCGCCGGTATTCGTGCCGGAGAAGCCGGACGTCTGGGTTCGCTGGTCGGAGTTGCCGGTCGGGCCGCCGCCGCCCGACGCGGTTCCAGTTTCGAGTGAACTGATCGCCGCACTCAGGCCGCCCGGCGGCAGCAGGCTGGGCAGGCTGGGCGGAGTCCCTGAATTGACGATCACCTGCGAGCCTTGCCGCGTCACGTTCTGCGTCTGACCTCCGCCGGTGACGGTCATGTGGTGCCCGAAGATGAAGTTCGCCGTCGTGCTTCCCGGTGTGACACTGAAGATGGTGATGCCGCCGCGGATGCCGATGGTGCCCGAGGGCGTGGCGATGTTGATCGTGTTGGTCTTGCTGATCTTGCCGCCGACCAGGCGGAACAGGCCCTTGCTGGCCGTGATCGCAAGATCGCCGGTCTTGCTGTTGGGGTCGTAGACGAACTTGTCGATGGTGAGCTGGGCGTTGGGTCCGACCGTGAGCGCCGTGCCGTCGAGGAAGACCAGATGCGCGCGGTCCTTGTCGTGGGTGGTGACGACCTCGTTGGCCTGCACGTCGATGCCGATGCGCAGGACGCGCTCGCTGTCGGCGGGCGGCTTGCCGAGCGGATCGCCGTCGGTCGCCGAGGTGACTCCGACCCTCGACGCCTGGGCGGCGGCGGGGCCCGCCAGCGCCATCGCGCCGATCGAGGCGATGATCGCGAAAGACAAACCGGGAAGCATCGACTTGGCCACGTCGTCTCCCTTTGGGCCCGCTGGAAACGCTAACCAGCGGCTCCCGATTTGATTGGAACCGCTGATGCGGTTCCAATCGGTTGGCTCTAGTGACGAGCTCCGGCGAAGACGCCGCTGGCCAGATAGTTCGGCCCGGTGATCCCGAAGGTGCCCGACTGGCCGGCTGGAGGCGATCCCGGGGCGGCGCCCGGGGCACTGTTGAAGACGCCGGAGAGGGAGCCGACATTGCCGCCGCCGCCGGCGAAGGCGCCGGCGAAGTTCGACCCGCCGGTGCCGGCGACCGCGCCGACGTAGTTGCGGCTGTCGAACGAGGCGTTGAAGGTGCCGAGGCCCGCGCCCCAGCTATAGTTCATGCCGTAGCTGCCCTGGACATTCCGGATCAGCCCGCCGCCGTTCTGGGCCTGACCCAGCATGATGCCGCTGAACGAGGCGCTGCCGGTGTTGGGCAGCTGGACCGCCACGGTGCCGGCGACCCACGGTGCCTGGGTGACGACCGCCGTGCTGCTGCCATCTGTGATGGTGGTTTGCCACTCGCCGAACTTCAGGAAGTCACACGTGCACGTGCCGGGTCCGACATAGGGTGCTGCGGTATCGGGCGCGGCCGCTGACGACGTCAGCAAGGTGGTTTGTTCGACCGAACGGGACGGACCGACAACCGGCTTCAGCGTTCCCGGGACCCCGGTGGAACCGATCAGGAAGGTCGCGTTGTCGTTGAAGAAGCTGCTGCCGGAGTAGGTGCCGATCGGAAGGGTGACCGTGGGAGACGTGAGGGTGCCGTCGACCTTGCGGATGATGATGGTGGCCTGCGCCGTGCTGCTCGCCGCATCGGTGGTGATTGTGAGGTCGCCTGCCTTGGCGACCAACGCCAATGGATGACTGGTCGTCGATGTCGATCCGTCGGTCGCGACGATGAGGCCACCGACGAAGCCCTGCAGCGTCCGAGACGTCTTGCCCTCTATCGGCGGCGAAGTCGTTGCAGCCGGCGTTGGCGTGGGATCAGGTGTGGGCGTGGGCGGGGTGCTGTTGGTGACGGTATTAACGATGTTGGGATTATTGGTATTAGGCGGATTGCCCGACGGCGGCGGCGCGCCCGGCGGCGGCGGCGGCGCGCCGGTATTCGTGCCGGAGAAGCCGGACGTCTGCGTGCGCTGATCGGCATTGCCCGTCGGACCGCCGCCGCCCGACGCGTTTCCGGTCTCGAGTTGGCTGATCGCCGCACTCAAGCCGCCCGGCGGCAGCAGGCTGGGCAGACTGGGCGGCGCGCCGGAATTGACGATCACCTGCGAGCCTTGCCGCGTCACGTTCTGCGTCTGACCTCCGCCGGTGACGGTCATGTGGTGCCCGAAGATGAAGTTCGCCGTCGTGCTTCCCGGTGTGACACTGAAGATGGTGATGCCGCCGCGGATGCCGATGGTGCCCGAGGGCGTGGCGATGTTGATCGTGTTGGTCTTGCTGATCTTGCCGCCGACCAGGCGGAACAGGCCCTTGCTGGCCGTGATCGCAAGATCGCCGGTCTTGCTGTTGGGGTCGTAGACGAACTTGTCGATGGTGAGCTGGGCGTTGGGTCCGACCGTGAGCGCCGTGCCGTCGAGGAAGACCAGATGCGCGCGGTCCTTGTCGTGGGTGGTGACGACCTCGTTGGCCTGCACGTCGATGCCGATGCGCAGGACGCGCTCGCTGTCGGCGGGCGGCTTGCCGAGCGGATCGCCGTCGGTCGCCGAGGTGACTCCGACCCTCGACGCCTGGGCGGCGGCGGGGCCCGCCAGCGCCATCGCGCCGATCGAGGCGATGATCGCGAAAGACAAACCGGGAAGCGTCGACTTGGCCATGTCGGTCTCCTGTGGGTCCGCTAGAAACGCCAACTCGCGCCGAACATCAAGCTGTTGTTCGAGAAAGCGTAGTTGGGCAGGCTTGCATTGCGGACGAACCGTCCGCCGGTGATCGAAAAGGTCGTGCGGTCGTCGAACGGGATGGCCAATACCACATTGGCGATGGTGTCGTTCTGGTAACGCATCTGCGTGGGGTCGACCGTGGGGTCGGGGGCGTCGTAAATCCACCATTGCTCGGTGACAGACAGGCTGATCGACCATGGCTGTCCCGTCTTCAGCACGGGATCGGGGAACCTGAAGCTCATGCCGCCGCCCAGGCTCCACACCCCGTAGCTCTGCCACGGCACCAGCTCGGCCTCGAAGCGCTGGGCGCCGGGCGTCGCGAACAGCGATACCATGGGACTGAGCTGGAACTGGAAGCTCGACGTCGCCGAATACTCCATGCCGCGGTACTGGGTATTGGTCGGCAGGTACCAGTTGTTCTGGTTGTCGTGCTTGCGGAACACGAAGATCGAGGTGTCGCGCAACCGGTCGCTGAGCAGGGCAGTCGCCTCGACGCCCGCGCCGTAGCTTGGATAATAGACCACGTCGTTGACCCAGATGACGCCGAGCGTGGCGAACGGCTTCAGGGTCACGTCCTGGTAGATGCCGTTGAAGACCTGGAAGCGCGGGCCGCTGGTGAGGTCGAGCAGCGAGACATCGGACGTCCCGACCTGGAACTGGCGGTTGGCGTAGGCAGAGAGCTGGGTCTCGATGGCGGAATTGTCCTGGCGGCCGAGATCGTAGCGATGGCGCAGCGTCAGCGAGCTCACGACGCCCCAGTCGGACTGCCCCAGCGCGGCCTGGTTCAGGTTGGCGACCTGTCCGAACAGCTGCACGTTCGCCGACGAGGGTCCGAGGTTGGCGTTGGACTGGTAGCGCCAGCCGATGAACGCTTCGCCAGAGAATTGCGACGACTTCTGCTGGTTGCGGACCTGCGCCAGGAACTCCTCGGCACGGGCGCGCACGTCGGCCGGCAGATTGGGCGACTTCAGCGCGCTCTCGAGATAGGTGCGCGCCACTTCGTAGGAGCCGAGGCGGAAATAGAGGACTCCCAGTTCGAGACGCACGCGCGGCAGGTCGCCGTTGATCAGCAGCATGCGTTCGAGCGCCGAGACCGCACCCTCGAGGTCGCCGGTCTTGCTGGCGAGCGACGCGAACTTGAAAAGCACGTCGAGGTTGGCGGGCTGCCCGAGCATTTCCTGAAACGCCTCATCGTACTGACGGTCGAGGTCACTTGACGCGGTGGCAGATGCGGGACTCTGGGCAGGGCATGTAATGCTGACGAGCGCTGCCGCAAGGGCTGCCGCAAGTGCAATAATCCACCGACCCACTTTCATTGCGATCAATACGCGCTCCCCCGGTCTCACAAGATACAGGGCTAAGCCACGGTTCTACAATGGTGCATGGCGCCTGCTAAGCCAGCCAACTCCGGACAACCCAAATCCATGAAATCATTGGGGATTTGCGCGTAGCTTGCATCCGTAGCAGCATTTTCCGGTACTGGCGGTCGCCCAAGGCGGTTGCGAATCGTTCGCGATCACGCACCATGGCCGCCAGCATGCGGTCCAGCATGGTGGCGTAGGTATTGCCCCAGTTGCGCGCCGACAGGTGAAGCCGGCCGCCGAGCACGGGATTGTCGGCGGCGAAGTTGCGGCCGTGCAGCCGGTAGGAATAGAGCGCCTCGTCGATCAGCAGGGAGCCCGCCACCATCTGGGCCATCACCACGACGTAGAAATCCATGTGCAGGCGGAACGTCTCGTCGTCCTCCGGAAAGACGAGATCGATCAGCGAGCGCCGGAACATCATCGACGAGGTCGAGACCCAGACCCAGTGGACCAGCCGATTTGTGTAAAGGCGGTACGGTGTCTGCGATTGCCAGGTGGCACTCTTCTTCGCCGGGTCGATCGCCGGCACGCGCGCGGGATCCACTGCTGCGAAGGCGACGCCGCGGTCGGCCACCGCACGGTCCTTGCCGAACCAGTAGACCGTACCGGCGATCAACTGGCCCTTGCCGTCGATCAGGCGTGCGTTGCAGGCGGTGAAGCCCACCGCATAGGTCTCGTTGAGATGAGCGGCGAGATGGCGCTCGAGAAACGTCTCGTGCCACAGGTCGTCGGAATCGAGAAAGCAGACGAAGGGCGCTCGCGTCCGGCCCAGACCGGCGCGCGTCGCACCGGTCTGGCCGACATTCTTCTCCAGCTGCGCGAGCGAGAAGCGCCCGTCGTTCAGCTCATCGAGCGTCTTGCGGATGGCGGCGACCGACCCGTCCGTCGAGGCATCGTCGACGATCACGCACTCGAAGTCGCGCAAGGTCTGGCGCGCCACCGACCGGATCGCGGCGGCGATATAGTCGCGCGTGTTGTAGCAGGTGACGATGACGGAGATCTTTGGGAGCGTCGCGTCAGTCATGACGGCGGGTCGCCGAACAATCGAACGCTGTCATCCGAGCGCAGCGAGGGATCGTTGTCTCGGGCATCGCGGAAGGATCCCTCGCTGCGCTCGGGATGACAAATGTGCGTCGCTCGCCGATCACTTCTTCGCCGGCCCCAGGAAGTCGAAGTCGACGCCTTCGTCGGCCTGCAGCACGGTCTTGTGGAACAGGCCGGTGTAGCCGCGGTCGCTGCCGGGATGCGGCGCCGGGGCCTTCCACGCCTTCTTGCGCGTGGCGAGTTCGGCGGCCGAGACCAGCAACTCGAGCTTGCGCGCAGGGACATCGAGCGTGATGCGATCGCCGGTCTTGACCAGCGCCAGCGGACCGCCGACGGCCGATTCGGGCGCGATGTGCAGCACGATGGTGCCGAAGGCCGTGCCGCTCATGCGCGCGTCGGAGATGCGGATCATGTCCTTCACGCCGGCGCGGGCGAGCTTCATCGGAATGGGGAAGGAGCCTGCCTCCGGCATGCCGGGCGCGCCCTTCGGACCGGCGTTGCGCAGCACCAGGATATCGTCGGCCTTCACGTCGAGGTTGGGATCGTCGCCGCGCGCGGCGAGGTCCTCCAGCGAATCGAACACCACGGCGCGGCCGGTATGCGTCAGCAGCGCGGGAGTTGCCGCCGCATGCTTGATGACGGCGCCGCGCGGCGCGAGGTTGCCGCGCAGCACGGCCATGCCGCCGGTCTCCTTGATCGGGTTCCTGGAGGTGCGGATGACGGTCTGGCCCGGCACCATTTCGGCGGCGTCGATGACCTGCTTGATCGTCTTGCCGGCGACCGTTTTGCACTTCTCGTCGAGGTTCTTGCGGATCTCCTTCATCAGGCGCGAATTGCCGCCTGCCCAATGGAAGTGCTCCATGTAGTGGTCGCCCGACGGCTTGAGGTCGACCAGCACCTGCACATTGCGGCCGATAGTGTCGAACTCCTCGAGCTCGATTTCGATGCCGAGCCGGCGCGCGACAGCGGTGAGGTGGACCAGCGCGTTGGTCGAGCCGCCGATCGCCTGCAGCACGGTGAGCGCGTTACGGAACGCCGCCTTCGTCATGATCTCGCTGGGCTTCGGCCCCTGTTTCACGGCCATTTCCGCCGCGAGCTTGCCGGTCGCCTCGGCAACGCGCAGGCGATCGGAATGCGTGGCCGGGATCGAGCCCGAGTTGGGCAGGCCCATGCCGAGCGTCTCGACGATGCAGCCCATGGTGCTGGCGGTGCCCATCACCATGCAGGTACCCTTGGTCGGCGCCAGACGCTCGCTCACCTTCTCGATGTCGGCCTCGGAGAAGGTGCCGGCGCGATACTGGCCCCACAGGCGGCGGCAGTCGGTGCAGGCGCCCAGCACCTCGCCCTTGAAGTGACCGACCAGCATCGGTCCTACCGGCAGGACGACGGCCGGACGATCGACGCTGGCGGCGGCCATCAGCTGGGCGGGCAGGGTCTTGTCGCAGCCGCCGATCAGCACCACCGAGTCCATCGGCTGGGCGCGGATCATTTCCTCGGTGTCCATCGACATGAGGTTGCGCAGGAACATGCTGGTCGGATGGGAGAAGCTCTCGTGGATCGAGATGGTCGGAAAGACCATCGGCATGGCGCCGGCCATCAGCACGCCGCGCTTCACCGCCTCGATCAGGTCGGGCACGTTGCCATGGCAGGGATTGTAGTCGCTGAAGGTGTTGGTGATGCCCACGATCGGCCGGTCGAGCGCCTCGTCGGTGTAACCGCCGGCCTTGAGGAACGCCTTGCGCAGGAACAGCGAGAAGCCCGCATCGCCGTAAGTGGCGAGGCCCTGGCGCATGCCGACTGCCTTCCTGGGGGCGTTTTTGGCCGCGTCTTTTGCGCCGCGCTTGCGGGAAGCCATGTCGTTTCCTCTCCTTCGGTCGAGGCTATTTTGTATCGCCTTCCAGTCCGGCCGCCCAGCGCGCATGTGCCGCCGGTTCGCGCTCCGAGACGATCGTGCGGGCGAGCTCCTTGCCCATCAGCGCCCCGAACTTGAAGCCGTGGCCCGAGCAGGCCGACACCACCCAGCCTCGCGCGCCCAGCTTCTCGACCACGAAACGCTCGTCTTCCGTCACCGTGTAGAAGCAGGCCTTGAGCCGGTCGACGCGCCACTGGTCGAAGCCGCGCAGCAGGCTGGCGCAGCGCTCGAGCAGGGGCTTCATTTCCTGAGCCGTCGCCTCGCGACTGCCTCCCGGATCGCCGCTGCGACTGAACTCGTGATCGCCCACCTTCATGCCGCGGCCATCGTGCGGCGGCACCAGGTAGAGGCCGACCTCGCCGGTCTTGTCGATGATCATCGGCCCCCGCGACCAGGCCTCCCGGGCGGCGTCGGGCAGGCGGAAGTAGATGACAACCTGCCGCGACGGGACCAGGCGCCGGTCGAGCGCCGGCAGCAGGCGGCCGACCCAGGCGCCGGCCGCCACGACGACAACGTCGGCGCCACGCGTCGAGCCGCCTTCGGTGACGATGTTGCCGTGCTCGAGGTCGGCCGTGCGCACCGGCGTGTAGGAGTGAAGCCGGACGTTCGGCTGCTGACCGAGATGGCGGGCGAGGGAGGCGGTGATGTCCTGCGCGAACAGCTCGCCGCCGGTGTCGAGCCAGAAGGCGTGTTCGACGCCCTGCGGGTCGAGCATCGGAAAGCGGCGCGGCAGCTCGTCGAGCGAGAGCTCGGTCATCGGCCGGCCGATCGCAGCCAGGCTGTCGGCGGAGCGCGCGGCCCATTCCGCACCGTTGCCGCTGAGGGCGAGCGTGCCGGTCGAGGCATAAAGACGCTGCCCGAGATCGCGCCACAGCTCGTCCCATGCCGCGAAGGCGTCGTCGATCATGCGTGCATAACCTGTGTGATCGCCATAGGGATGGCGGATCAGACGATGCTCGTCCATCGAAGAGGCGAGAGGATTGGGCAGCGGTCCCTGCTCGAACAACTCGACGTCGTGGCCGCTCTTGGCCAGCGCCCAGGCGGTCGAGAGGCCCATGATGCCGGCGCCGACGACGATCGCTTTCATGACGCCCTTCCTAGCGTTGACGTGCGCGTCAACACAACCTCAGTCGTACATGAGTTGCATTTTTTGGCGTGTGCCTGCCCTTGCAAATCGCTGCGTCTTGGGCGTTGATAGCTTTGCGCTTTTTTCAACCGAGTAGCTTACGGGGTTACCAGATGGCGATGACGATGCTGCAGATGGCCGGAGCGGCGCCGACACCGGCGACGATGGCGGACGGCGTTCTTGTTATCATAGATGCACAGAGGGAATACACCGACGGACTTCTGCCGTTGACGGGTGTGGGCGCGGCCGTCGAGGCGCTCGCCGTCCTGCTGGAAAAGGCGCGCAAATCGAAGGCACCGATCGTTCATGTCCGCCACAAGGGCTCGGCGACGGGCAAGGCGTTCAATCCGACGCTCAGCGGGTTCGAGATCGTCCAGCCTCTGGCGCCGCGCGACGGCGAGTTTGTCGTCGACAAGGGGCTGCCGAACGCCTTCGCGGGCACCGAGCTCGCCAGTCACCTCAAGGCGAGCGGTCGCAAGAACCTGATCGTCGGCGGCTTCATGACCCACATGTGCGTCTCGGCGACGGTACGCTCGGCGACCGACCACGGCTTCATGAGCACGGTCGCCGCCGATACGGTGGCGACACGCGACCTGCCGGATGCGACCGGCGGTGCGACGGTGGCCGCGGACGCGATCAACCGCATCACGCTTGCAGCACTCTCCGATCGCTTCGCCTGGATCGTTCCGCGCGCGGCGCAGATCGCCTGACGCCAGCCGGCCAGCTCGATTGATCAGTTCGGGAAATGGCCGTCCGCCCGGCTGAGCAGGGCGATGGCGGCGATTGCGACGAGCAAGGCGATCGAGCTGTAGTGCACGAACACTGTGCCGCGCCGGTCGGCGAGCAGGCGGGCGATGATCGACATCAGTGCATCGCGTTCGCGGCGGAGCCCATCACGAACTTGAGGCCGTTGCCGATGGCGCCCATGCCGCTCGCCGTCGCGACGGCGATGAGGCCGGCGATCAGCGAGTATTCGATCAACGTCGCGGCCTGCTTGTTCCTGAAGAGTCGTCGGAAGATGGACGGCACGCTGGCGCTCCGGTTCAATGCAATTTTCACCGTACGCGAGCGCCGAATGACTACAACGTAACATTGGTATTTTTTGTCGTAAGTGCGGTGGGCGGGCTGGGGCGCCAATGAAAATGGGCGGCCCGTTGCCGGACCGCCCATTGTATCGACCCCGAAGGGATCGAAATCAGATCATCGCGTTCGAGACGTTCGTCAGCACGTTGCTGATCTTGCCGCCGACCGAACCCATGGCGGTGATCGCGGCAACCGCGATCAGCGAGGCGATCAGCGTGTACTCGATGGCGGTGGCGCCACGGTCGTTCTTCATCAGGCTACGGAAAATGGACAGCATGTGTATCTCCAAATGAAAGTCGTTGTTCGCACTATGGACGCTTCTACTGGCCTTCCCGCCGGGTCTGGGGCTCGAGAGGACGGCCGATACAAACGGTGGGCTTTGAAATGCACCCCTAATCTCAGGAAACACCTGAGATATGAGCCTTAATCTATTGAAACGAATAACGACTTCAATACGACTATTGTATCATCTGCTTCATTCTGCGGTGCCGGAACATACATGTTATCGTCCCGCCAACAGGGAGGCGTGTCATGAAGTCAATTCTGACAATGGCCTGGACGGCGGAAGATCCGTCCGCGTTCGAGCTGGCGTCGAAGATCGCGCGGAATTTCAATGCCCGATTGATCGGGCTCGAGCCGCCGTCCTATGGCGTGATGAGCATGGCGTGGGCCGATGCGGGCATGGGTGCGCCGATCGGCGGCGGCCTGGCGGAGGACGCCGAGGAGCGTCAGCGCGTGGCCGCCGTAAAGCAGGCTTTCGAGCAGCGGGCGAGCGGCCTCGTGTCGGAGTGGCGCTCGGCCGACGACAGCGGCCCGACGGCGATCGGCGTGATCGGCCGCGCCTACGACCTGATCGTGATGCCGCAGCCCGGCGCGTTGCCCAAGATGCCGGAGAGCGTGTTCGAAACGGCGCTGTTCGATTCGGGCCGGCCGATCCTCGTCGTCCCGCAGGGCTACGCCGGCATGGTCGGCAAGCGCATCCTGTTCGCGTGGAACGGCTCGACCGAAAGCGCGCGTGCGATCTCGCTCGCCATGCCGGTGCTGAGCCGTGCCGAGGCGATCGAGGTGCTGAGCGTCGATGGCGCCATGGTGCCGGGGCCGACGTCGGCGGAAATCGCGGCCTCGCTCGCCGCACACGGGCTCAAGGTGACGAGCCAGCACGTCAAGCCGGGCTCGCGCTCGGCCGGGCAGACGATCGTCGACACCGCGCAGGCCGTCGGCGCCGACCTCATCGTCAAGGGCGCCTACACGCAAAGCCGGCTTCGCCAGATGATCTTCGGCGGCATGACGCGGCACCTCATCCTGAACTCGCCGCTGCCGGTGCTCTTCTCGTACTGATGTGACGCCGCTCCGCTGGATCCTTGGCGCCGCGTTGGTGGTTGGCGCCCTGGTCGCGGCGTTCGCGATCGGCCTTCCGTATGTCGCCGACGGCGGGGCCGACCGTGCTCCGCGCGACGGGCCGACGCTTGGCGAAAGGCTCGGCGGCCTGCGCGCCGAGCGGGCGAGCCTGCAGGCGCGCGCCGACGGCGAGGCGCGCCTCGAGCTGCTCGAGCCATTTCGTGTCGCCAGCCTTCTGTCCGATGCCCTGATGGCGCGCAGCGAGCTCGAACGCGATCGAGCCTTCGACCGCCTGCCGGACGAGCGCCGCAAGGCCTTCGCGGCGGCCGATGCGTTGAATGCGGCACTCCGCGACGCGCTGGCGCGTCCCGGCAAGGGTGCGCGGCAACTGGTGAGGGCTGCCGAGCCGCCCGCCCGTGAGGCGCTCGAGCGCCTGGCCGGCACCGGCGACCTGCCGCTGGTGCTGCAGTTCACGCCGCGCTTCGTGCCGCCCCGCCGCGCCACGGGCGAGCTCACGCTGACGCCGCCCGCGCGGCCGAAGACGCGGCCCGTTTCACCGCCTGGTGCGCCGCCAACCGGTGGCGCAGACAATCCGCTGGTGTCGCTCGATGGCGGCGGCCGCGGTGCCGCGGCCGAACCCACGGTGCCGACTGTGCCGCGCTACGCGCCATCTTTCGTGGCCGCGAGCGACGACGATCCGCCGGTGGCGATCGAGGTGGTGGGACTGCACCTCGCCTCCGGGCGCGGCGTCCCGCCGACGCTCGCGATCGGAGCCTGGCGCGGCCGCGCGACCGTGGCACCGGAGCGGCTGCGCTTTGCCGTGCCGCGCGGCGCCTTCGCCACCGAGACTGCGCGCACCGGCTTCGTGACCGGTGTACTGAGCGTGCACCAGGAGTCCCGGACGACGAGCTTCGAGCTCTTGTTCACGGTGCTGCCCGACCGACCGGGCTCGTTCGCGCTCGACCAGAAAGTGCGCGTCAGCGTGCCGGAATCGCGCACCCTGGTATCGCCCGAGGTGCTGGCGCGCGGCGGGCCGGGGGAGATGCGGTGGGTCGAGCGCTGCTTCGATCCGCCGGACGGCTGGCGCTTCGACATGAGCCGGCGGCGAGTCGTCGTGGTCGAGAAGCTGGCGTCGGAGGACGATGTGCCGGATGTCACGCTGAACGGCGGCTCCGTCGAGTTCGCAAACGACGGCCGGCCCGGCCAGATCTGCGTCGTCGTCACCGCCAAGCCCGCCACCAGGACCGCCAAGACCGCCACCATCGGCCGCTTCGAGGCGACGCTCGAGCGCGACCGCACGGAGGACCGCGCCGAGCACACAGGCGTGCGCGCCCTCGACTGGCGCGAGGCGGTGCGCGTGCCGCTCGATCCGGCGGCGGTGGAGTGGAAGCTCTACCTCCGGCTGTTCGACGAGATCGATCTCGAGTTCGACGGCCGCGCGCCGCCGGCGGCGCCCTTCCTGCACATCGTGTCCGATCCCGACGGCAAGGCGCTGATCCTGCGAGCCGATCCGCAGGCGGTTCCCTAGATTCGGCCTAGTCCGACGGCTCGGGCACCTCGCCGTCGGCCGAGAGCAGCACGGCGACGGGATGGGTGGTCTTGAAGTGCGCCAGCACGATCATCAGCATGACCGTGAGCGGCACGCAGAGGAACATGCCGACGACGCCCCAGATCGTGCCCCACACTACCAACGAGAAGATGACGACCAGCGGCGAGAGGTTGAGCGAGCGGCCCATCACCGCAGGTTCGATCACGTTGGCCACCACGATCTGGATCGTGCCGATCACGAACAGCACGATCAGGAACGGCGACAGATGGTCGAACTGCACCAGGGCCAGCAGCGCCGGCGCCACGATGGCGAGGATCGAGCCGACGGTCGGGATGAAATAGAAGAAGAATACCATGACCGCCCAGAAGGCCGCGAAGTCGACGCCGACCCAGGCCATCACGATGTAGGCAAGCGCCGAAGTGATGACCGCCAGCGTGGTCTTGATCCGGACGTAGACGCGGATGTCGCGGTCGATCTGGCCGAGCACCGAGCGCAGCCTGTCGCCCTCGCCGAAGATGATCGTGAGCTTGCGGCGGAAGCTGACCTGCTCGACGAACAGGAAGCCGGCATAGATCAGCACGATGCCGGTCACGCTCACCACCGAGGCCGCGGCCGTGGCCACGCTGCCCAGCGTGTCGGCGAGGCTGATGCGGTCGAACAGCTGGTTGACCGTCGGCGCAGTCTCGATGCCCAGCATGCGCGCGCCCTGGTCGAGCAGGCGCTGCAGGCGGATCTCGTAGTCGGGCGCCGCCGCCGCGACCGCGCTCACGTTGCGGGTGAGGGTCCGGCCGACGATCCAGAACAGTCCGCCCATCGTGCAGATTGCGGCCAGCAGCGCCAGCGGCCGCGGCAGCTTGAAGCGGCCGAGCTGCGGCCGCTCGATCACGTCGGCCAGCGCATCGACCATGTACCAGAGCACCAGGCCGAGCACCGCCGGCAGCAACAGTCCCCGGCCCGCCACCAGCAGGTACACCGTCGCTGCAATCACGATTGCCCACAGGGCGGCGCGCTGCAAGGTCATGACGCCACTATAATCGACGAGACGACCGACTGTCGCGTCGTGCGCCGCGGCTTTCGGCGCGATAGGCTCCGGCCATGAAACCGACCCTTGCCGGCGCGTTGCTCTTCGTGTTGCTCTGGGTGCCGCCGTCCTTCGCCCTCGATTACAGACTGGGTTCGATCGAGATCGGCCAGCCGTGGTCGCGCGCGACGCCCTCGACCGCACCGTCGGCCGGCGGCTTCCTGACGCTCACCAACAGGGGCGATACGGCGGACCGGTTGATCGCCGTCGAAAGCCCGGCCGCCAGTCAGGCCGAGGTGCACGAGATGAAAATGGACGGTGCGGTGATGCGCATGCGTGCGCTCGAGAACGGGATCGCGCTGCCGCCCGGCCAGGCCGTCGAGCTGAAGCCCGGCGGCTATCACGTCATGTTCATCGGCCTCAAGGCGCCGTTCGCGAAGGGCCGACAAGTGCCCGCGACCCTGGTGTTCGAGAAGGCCGGGCGCATCGACGTGGAGTTCCAGGTCGAGGCGCTCGGCGCCAGCCGGCCGACCGCCCATCCTTAGGTCGCTCCCGGTGATCGCTACCTGTCGTTGAGGTCGGCGTGCGGCGAGCGCACGGCTTTGGCCGCCATGCGCCAGGCGCGGCCGTCGAGGAAGCCCGAGAGCAGCGCCGCGGCGGCTGCGGGATCGTAGACCAGCGGCCACAGGCCGTGGCCCAGCCATACCGCCGTCGAATTCGGTGAGCACGAGCGCCAGGATCGCGAGCGCCGCCAGCGTTCCCAGGAAGGCCGGCCTGAATTGAACGAGCCCCCACATCTGGTCGGTCTTGATCCTGGCGAAACTGCCGGCGATGGCGCCGGCCACGACTCCGACCAGACCCGCGATCAGCCAGGCGAATTCAAGCAGATGCAGTACCGGCGTATTGGCGAGCATGATGATGGCCGTCATCGTGCAAAAGAAAGACGGCAGGCCGAGGCGCCACAATTTCACCGGCCGTCCGCGCAACTCCGGCAGTGTCGTCCAAAGTCCTGCCGCCGCCAGAAGCACGTTCAGCAGGGCGGCCAGATTGAAAGTCAGGCTCATCGACTCGGGAGGTGGACTCTGTCCCGGACCGCCGGTCCGACGCGGACGTCTCTTCGACGCGGCGCGTGTCTAGGACACGGACATTACGGGAGGCTGACTTTTTTGGACTTAGTCCCGGCCGAAATCGTCGCGCTCGAGGATATGCTTGCCCGCCTCGATGTCGCGTACCGGGATCATCGGATAGCCGACGCCGACATCGACACTCGCACGCCACGCATCGATCACCATGTCGCGCACCGACGCAGCGCCCGACGCCAGCCGCGTATTGGTGAAGGCGATCCCGGCCACGGCGTCGCCCTTGAATGCACCCTGCTTTTCCAGCTCGAAGAACGGCACGACGGCGCGATGGCTGTCGAGGATCACCGACCGCATGCGGTCCCAGATCGTGCAGGTGCAGGCACGATAGGGTGCGATCTCTCGCTTGACCTCGTCGCGCCTTATGCGCGCGCGCACGAACGTGCTCTGATAGTCCACGCGCAGCGTCCGCGACGTGCTGAAGTCGCGCGGATTGGGGTGGGGGCCCCAGCCGTTGAAATGGATCGAGACATGCATCGGCTGGCTCGCGTCGCCGTCGTAGTGACTCCAGACGCCGAGGTCGCGCACGATCAGCATCTCGCGGCGCCGGCGATCGGCGTCGAACCAGGCGCGGTCGGCGGCGCTTGCGGCGGTCTTCGCGCCGACCGACGCGGCGCGCCAGTAGCCGAAATCCTTCACCAGCTGCTGCCAGCCCTCGACGATGGCGTAGGGCAGGTAGCCGGTGTCGTATTGCGTCCGGCCGGCGGCGCCGAGCGCCGCATTGTAGGCCTCACGCGTGATCGGCAGTTTCTCGAGCGCGAGCGCCCCTCCCGCGAGCCCGTCGTCGTCGAGGTGCACGAAGTGGCCGGGGTCGCGGGCGTCATCGTGCGGATCGCCGGAGCCCTTCGAGCGATCGAGCTCGCGGCCAAAAACCGCGATGTCGGCCACGGCCTCGGGAGTGCGCAGGAACGCCGGCAACTCCTCGGGAAAGGCCTCGGCGGCAACGCCGCTCACGAACTCATGCCCGGTGGCGCCCCAGGCGAACGCCGGCGCCGATGGCGGCAGGAGCAGCCCAGCCGCCGACAGCAGCAAGCCGGCGATAAGTCGAAGATGCGACATGTGTTGGCTCACGGCAGAAGGGTGTAGGTCCAGCTCACGCTGCCCGCGGTGTCGATGCGCACGAACGGACGGCTGTACTGGTCGGCGCCGCAGCGCGGCGCGCTGAGTTCGAACGGCGCGCGGCTCACGCAGACCGGAACGTCGCCCTTCCACTCCCTGCCGGCCTGCTTGTTCTGGGCATAGACGTAGAAGTAGCGGTGCTGCAGCGCGCCCGGCCAGAACACGGAGCACTGGCCGTCATCGAAAACGAACCAGCCGCGGGATAGTAAGGTGCCACCCTGGTCGCCTAGGTCGATCGCGGTCGCGATTTCGACCTCCTGGCCGCTGCGGTCGCAGATGCGGAAGCCGTCGGCCTCGGTGGAGGCCCGGGTCTGGGTGGCGGCGGTGAGCGACCCGGCCGGCAGCGACAGGCAAATCAACGCCAGCATTCGTACAACAATCCGCATCCTCCCCGTCGCTCCCCCGCCTCGCGCCGCGATCCTGCGATGCGGCAGGAGCGGATGCAACGGTGGGCTTTTCGCGCCAGATTTTGCGCAGATGGTTAACAGGTGTGAACCGTTATGCGGAATTACATTGCCGATGAAACCGCGTCGGGCCTAGCGTCCTGCCAAGGTCCCAACGAGGGCCATGTGCAGGGAAGGATCATCAGATGGCTTCATCAGGTCGGATTGCGCGTCGTCGCTTCATCGCCGGCACGGCGGCGGCCTCGACCGCCTTTGTCGCCGCGCCGTTTGTGCGCGGCGCGCACGCCGCCGGAAAACTCACCCTGGCGATGTGGGACCATTGGGTCCCCGGCGCCAATGACGCCACGACAGCGCTCGTCAACGAGTGGGCGGATAGAGAGAAGGTCGAGGTCAAGGTCGACTACATCACGTCGAACGGCAACAAGCTCCTGCTGACCCAGGCGGCCGAATCGCAGGCCAAGTCCGGCCACGACATCATCGCGATGTCGACATGGCTACCCTCGCGTTACGCCGAGCAGCTGGTGCCGATGGACGACGTCATGGGGCCGCTGATCGCGCAGAACGGCGCGGTCAACGCGACAGTCGAATATCTCGGCCACCTGAAGGGCCGGTGGGTCGCCGTGCCGGCGACGGTCGGCAGCCAGATCAAAGGTCCGTGTTCGCGCATCGACTATCTGAAGAAGTTCGCCGACATCGACATCCAGGCCATGTATCCCGCCGGCGCGCCACCCAAGGCCGACGGCTGGACGTTCGATGCTTTCCTCAAGGCCGCCGACGATTGCAACAAGGGCGGGCATCCCTTCGGCATCGGCCTCGGCACGACCGCCGACAGCGTCGACACGGCGGGCGCGATCTTCCATGGCTTCGGCGCGATGCTGGTCGACGCCAAGGGCGCGGTCACGGTGAAGACCGATGCGGTGCGCCAGGCGCTCGAGTTCTACAAGCGCCTGATTGCGGTGATGCCGACCGACGTGCCGGCATGGGACGATGCGTCGAACAACAAGTTCCTGGTCTCGGGCCAGGCTTCGCTGATCATGAACCCGCCGAGCGCCTGGGCGGTCGCCAAGCGTGACGCGCCGCAGGTTTGTGAGCAGCTGTGGACCCACGGGTTTGCTGCCGGGCCGAAGGGCCGCTTTGCGCCGTTCACGCCGTACTTCTGGAGCATCTGGAATTTCAGCAAGAACGTGCCGGCGGCCAAGAGCCTACTCACCCATCTCTCCCAGCCGGCGTCCGCCGAGAAGATGGTGATCGCCAGCGGCGGCTACGACCTGCCGTCTTTCGCCAACCTGACGACGTTCAAGATATGGGCCGAGCAGGGGCCGCCCAAGGGCACGCTCTATCACTACGCCAATCCCTACAATCACCAGACCCTGTCGGTCGCGGGGGCCCCGGCGCCGCACTCGATTGCCGAGCGCATCTACACACAGGCGACCCAGACCCAGATGGCGGTTCGCTACTCCCGCGGCGAGGCGATGGAAAAGACGCTCGACTGGGCGGCCAGCGAAATCGAAGGGTTCATGCGCGACTAGGGCGCGCCGGAGCCGTCGCGGGCGAGGTCCGCCAGCCACTTCCGGGCGGCGGTGGCGTCCCGGAAGATGCGCAGCGGCCGCTGCACGTCAGCCAGGGTGGCGAACATCTGGGCGTGCGCGTTGAGCACGTCCGAGGCCGCGACGATGGCGATCGGACCGAAGGGCGCCAGCGCCGGATAGGCGCGGATGCGGGCACCCAGCACCAGCATGTCGGTGTCGCTGAGGCCCCAGGCGCCGGTCCCCATGTCGAAGATCTTGGCGTAAGGCAATGCGTCGGAGACCACGACATTGTCGAGGTACCGTTCGATATCCTGAAGGCTGACCGTTCCCTCGCCCAGCGCGGTCACCAGCCGCTCCGGGTGGGAAATCTTCCAAGTGACCGACATGTGCCTGCGCCGACCCGTTTCTCCCCAAGCTACCCTAGCGCATCGGCGCGGCTATTTCAGCTTGAGACCGATCACCCGCACCAGCCCGTCCGGCATCGGTCTGTAACCTTCCAGACGGTCGGTGTGGGCGATCAGGACCTGCGGGTGATAGAGGAACAAGAAGTCCCCTTCGGGCAGCACCCTGGCGGTGATCTTCTCGTAGATCTTCTTGCGCTGGGCCGGGTCGGTCGTGGTCCGTGCCTCGAGGTGCCAGGCATCGACGTCCTTGTCGCAATAGCCGGCGTAGTTCAGCGACGCCTTGCAGGCCTGGATGATGAAGGCGTTGCCGTCGGGATCGGCGCGGCCGCTCCAGCCGAACTGGTAGAGCTGGTAGTCGCCTTCCTCGGCCTGCTTGATCGAGGTCGCGAACTCGGTGACCCGCAGCTTGACGTCGAAGCCGGCCTCGGCCGCCATCGACTGGATGATCTCGGCGACGGCGCGGTTCTCCGGCCCGTTCGGCACCAGGAAGTCGAGCGTGAGCGGCGTTGCGACGCCTGCTTCCTTCAGCAGTGCCTTGGCCCTGGCGACGTCGCGCTTGGGGATCGGAAATTTTTCCTGATAGTAGAAGTTCTGCGGGCTGACCCACTGGTTGCCCGGCACGAACTCGCCGTTGAACACGACTTGGTTGATCGCCTCGCGGTCGATCGAGAGCTCGAAGGCCTGGCGGACGCGCGCGTCCTTGGCGAACGGGCCGCTGCCCTTGGGGCCGTTGCCGAGGTTCAGCATCATGCCGGAGTAGCCGAGCGACACGGCCTTGCTGAGCTTCAGTTTGGGATTGTCGCGCACCGACTTGATGTCGGTGGCCAGCACGCGCTCCATGAGATCGAGCCCGCCCGACTTCAGGTTGGCCAGGCGCACCGTCGCATCGACGATCGGCAGGTAGGTGATCTTGTCGATGAAGACCTGGTCCTTGTTCCAGTAGTCGGTGAACTTCTCGACGACGATGCGGTCCTGCTGGACCCGCTCGACGAACTTGTACGGGCCGGCGCAGACCGGCTTGAGGCCGAACTTGTCGCCTTCGGCTTCGGCCGCCTTGGGCGAGACCATCATGCCGGCGCGATCGGTGAGCTGCGACAGCAGCGGCGAGAACGGCGCCTTGAGATTGAGCCTGATCGTGAGGGGATCCACGACCTCGATGGACTCGACGGAACTGAGCTCGCTCTTGCGGACAGAGAACTTCCACGACAGATGACGGTCGAGGCTGTATTTCGCGGCCGCGGCATCCATCGGCTCGCCGTCGTGGAACTTCACGCCGGGGCGCAGCTTGATCGTCATGGTCCTGCCGTCAGCCGACGTCTCGTGGCCGAGCGCCAGCTGCGGCACGATGTTCAGCTTCTCGTCTATGTCGAACAGCTTGTCGCAGATCGAGGCGAAGACGATGCGGCCGACATAGGTGCGCGCCATCGAGGGATCGAGGATGTCTGGATCCTCGGCGAGACCGACGCGCAGATTGGTCTGCGCCGCGGCGGTGCCCGCTGCGGCGACGGAAAGCAGCAGCGCCAGCGCCAGCCGGCGGATAGTCTCGGTCATCGGCCCCCCAATCGTTCGAGCGGCAGTGGTAGCACGGCGCTTCACGGCCGAGAACTCGCGATGGCGTGAGGGGCGAGATCGGCTAGGCTCGCGGGCCGCACAGGAGACCGCGATGGCAACAGACGACGCAAAGCCCGAGACGCAGCTGGCCGGCCTGTTCGGAGCCAGGCGCGATCCGTCGGCGCCGACGCCGTTCGGCCGCATCTTTCCACCGGATCCTGCATGGCTCGCCAAGGCGGCTCCTGAGCCGATCCTCGAGCCCGACCTCGCGGTCGTCGATACCCACCATCATTTGTGGGACATGCCGGGCTATCGTTATTTGCTCGACGAGTTGCTGGCCGATCTCGGCCAGAGTGACAAGTCGGGCCACAACGTCGTGGCGACCGTCTTCAACGAGTGCCATTCGATGTACCGCGCGTCAGGACCTGCCGAGATGCGCCCGGTGGGCGAGGTGCAATTCTGCGCCGGCGTGGCGGCCATGAGCGACAGCGGTCGCTATGGTGCCACCCGCATCTGCGCGGGCGTCGTGGGCTACGCCGACCTGACCCTGGGCGATCGCGTGGCCGGCGTGCTCGAGGCCGAGATCGCCGCGGGGGCCGGCCGCTTTCGCGGCGTGCGCCATGGCGCGGCCTGGGACCCCGACCCGATCATCGGCAACAGCCCCGTGGCGGGCGGCCCCGGCCTCTACCGGCGCGACGACTTTCGGGCCGGCATGGCGCGGCTCGTGAAGCTTGGCCTGTCGCTCGATGCCTGGCTGTTTCATACGCAGATCGCCGATCTTGTCGATCTCGCGCGAGCCTTCCCGGCGGCCAACATCGTGCTCTGCCACATGGGTGGCCCGCTCGGCTACGGCCCCTACGCCGGCAGGGGTGACGAGGTCTTCGCCCTCTGGAAGAGGGGCATGACCGAACTCGCCACCTGTTCCAACGTGTCGGTGAAGCTGGGCGGCCTGACCATGCGGCTGGCGGCCTACGACTATCTGAAGCGCGCGGCGCCGCCCTCCTCGGCCGAGCTCGCGGACTTCTGGCGGCCGTACGCCTCGACCTGCCTCGACCTGTTCGGCGCCGGTCGTTGCATGACCGAGAGCAACTTCCCGGTCGAGAAGATGGGCATCGGCTATGCCGGCCTGTGGAACGCCCTGAAGCGCATCGCCGCCGGCGCCTCGGCCGGCGAAAAGAAGGAAATCTTCAGCGGCACGGCGGCGCGCGTCTACCGGCTCGACCTTTAGTCATTGTGCGGCGGCCGGGGAATCCAGTTGCGCAGCATGTAGGTGCTGCGCACCAGTCCGACCGTCTTCACCGAATGCAGCAGGAAGACCGCCGGAATGCCCACGACCAGGACGACGGCCCGCAGGTTGTCGGGAATGTAGGGCAGCCCTTTCACGACGAAGGCAAAAGTCCCCAGTGCGCAGCCGATGCTCCAGCCCAGCGACGGCAGAAGTTTCCGTGGCCCGGCCTTGAACAGCAGGTAGAACGGGCCGAGGAATCCCGCCCAGAGATAGGAGAGCTTGCCGACCAGCACGGTCCGTTCGGAGCGCGGTTCGACGAACCGGTACTTGTCCAACATCAGGCACGCATAATCCCATCTTCGGATTACGTGCGGCTTACGGCGGACGGGAAGGCCGGCCCCTAGCCTCGCACCAGCGCGACGAAGTCGCGGTCGACGCCCGAATCGAGAGTGCGCGCGGCCTGCTTGTCGCGTTCGCCCGCACCATTGCCCTGCTGCAGGCGCGCCAGACCACGGCCATACAGCGCGTTGGGGCGACGCGGGTCAGCTTTCAGAACCGCCTCGTACTCGGTGAGCGCCGCAGTGACATTGCCGAGCTTGAGGAAGACGAAGCCACGCGTCTCGTGCACCTCGACGCTGTCGGGAGCCCTGGCGAGTGCTTCCTGGCAATCACTCATCACGCTGCCGGCATCCTGGCCGGCGACAGCACGCGCAAGACAGCGATTGTTGTAGGCGAGGGCCATCGTGGGGTCGACGCGCAGCGCCGCGCTGTAGTCGGCGATCGCAGGTTCAAAGTCGCCGCGCGCGAAATGGGCGTAGCCGCGATTGAAGTATGCCCGCGCGTCGCGCGGCCGCAGCCTGATGGCACGGTCGAGATCGGCGATGGCGCGGCCGTAGTCGCCGGCGCCGAGTTCGAGCAGCGCGCGACCGGAGAGAGCCTCGATGTTGTCGGGATCGACGGTCAATGCCCGGCCATAGTCGTCCTGCGCCTCCTGCCGCAGACCGGCCTGGCGGGCGACGCGGGCGCGCGCGAGGTAGGGCGCGCTGTGTCCGGGCAACGCCGATACGGCCCGGTCGAGATCGGCTTTCGCTTCGGCTTTCTCGCCCAATTGTGCATGCGCTTCGCCGCGCAGCATCATGGCCGCGACGTTCCAGGGAGCGATCGCCAGGGCCTTGTCGAAATCGGCGATTGCGGCCTTCACGTTGCCTCCAAGAGCGGCAAGCAGGATACCGCGATTGATGAAGACCGCCGGGTCGGAGCTGCCGCGCCGGATGCTCTCGGCGTAGTCAGCGAGTGCGAGGTCGACTTCGTGCAGCGCGTGGTGCGCAACGGCCCGTCGATAGAACAGCTTCTCGTCGGGCCCCCCGAACTCGATCGCCTTGCCGTAGTTCACGATGGCCTCGCGATAGTCGAGCCGCGCCGCGTCCGCCTCGCCCAGACTCTCGTGGGCGCGGGCGCGGACCATGTAGGCGCCGGCCCGCTCGGCCGAGCCGAACACGACCACGGCAAGGGCGCGGGTGCAGAGGTCGGCCTGCGCCGCCGGATCCTTGATGGGCTGGTCGATGAGTTCGCCGCAGCTCTCACGGCGCTCTGCCGCAAGCTGTTGGGCGCTCGCCGGGAGCGAAGCTGCGAGCCCTGCCAATGCGCAAAAAAGGAGAAGGCGTGACCGACGCGAAATCATGGCCGGAACTCCGGAATGGTCGACGTTCAAAGGGGACGTTGAAAAAATTCGAGACGTGCAATGAGGCCAAGTCTACGCGCGGCCAGGACGAAGCCTGACCTGTCATCGGGTATCGATTGATGCCATCGGGTACCAAATGTTTACGGCACGGCGCGGCTGCAAATAGAGGCGAGCGCGGCGGGCGGGAAACTGGTGCTGCCGCACAGGATTGAACTGTGGACCTCCCCCTTACCAAGGGGGTGCTCTACCACTGAGCTACGGCAGCGAAGGGCGCGGATATGCCATAGGGGGGCGGTCGGTTCAACCATTGCCCGGACGCGCCGCCGGACGAAATCGGCGCCCGCCCCGCGCTTGCCGTCGCCCGCGCCGCAAGCCTACCATTTGGCCGAAATAGGAAGGAAACGCATGGACTGGCGCCCGATTTCGGCCAATTCGCACATTACCGAGCCGCCGAACTGCTACCGCGACCACATCGACCCGGCCTATCGCGAGCGGGCGCCCAGGATCGTCACCCTGGAGAAGATGGGCGACACCTTCATCGTCGACGGCATGAAGACGCCGGTGCCGCTCGGCCTGATCGCCGCCGCCGGCATCGCGCCCAAGGACATCAGGATCGGCGGCGCGAAGTTCGAGGACCTGCACAAGGGTGGCTGGGATCCCAAGGTGCGGCTCGCCGACCAGGATCGCGACGGCGTCGGCGCCGAGCTGATCTACCCCACGGTCGGCATGCTGATCTGCAACCATCCCGACTTCGACTACAAGAAGGCCTGCTTCGACGCCTACAACCGCTGGCTCCAGCAATACTGCAGCCACGATCCGAAGCGCCTGATCGGGCTCGGCCAGACCGCGATCCGCACGGTCAAGGAAGGGATCGCCGACCTCGAGGCGATCAAGGCGATGGGCTTCAAGGGCGTGATGATGCCCGGCAATCCCGGCGAGAAGGACTACGACGATCCCGCCTTCGATCCGTTCTGGGAGGCGGCCATCGCGCTCGAGATGCCGCTGTCGTTCCACATCCTCACCACCTCGGGCGACAACACGCTGGCCAAGCCGCGCGGGCCCAAGCTCAACGGCTTCCTGTCGATCATCCGCGGCTGCCAGGACATCATGGGCATGCTGGTCTTCTCCGGCGTCTTCGAGCGTTTTCCGAAACTCAGGGTCGTCTGCGTCGAGGCCGACGCCGGCTGGGCGCCGCACTTCGCCTATCGCATGGATCATGCCTACAAGCGCCATCGCTACTGGATGAAGGGCAAGGACCTCGGCCGCCTGCCGTCGGAGTATTTCCGCGAGAACATCTCGCTCACCTTCCAGGACGATTACACCGCTTTCCAGTTCGCCGATCTGATGGGCGACAGGCAGCTGATGTGGGCGAGCGATTTCCCGCACAGCGACTCGACCTGGCCATGGAGCCAGGACGTGATCAGGGAGCAGACCGCTCATCTGGGCGATGCCCAGAGGAAGCGTATCCTTCACGATAATGTCGTGGAGCTCTACAAGCTCGCGGCCTGATTATCTGTCCAGCCAAGTGTCTTCGAAGCGGAAGCCGTTGTAGGCACTGTTCACCATATTGGTGAAGCCCTTGACGTAGGGCTGCCGGCAGGTCGTCGAGCGGCTCCAGTAGATCGGCGGGCGCGCACCGTCGGTCAGCAGGCGCACGTCGATCTCGTGCACGAGGGCGAGGCGCTTGGCCGGGTCGCTCTCCGCCGACTGCCGGTCGAACAGGCCCTCGATCTCGGGATTGCAGTAGCCGGTATAGTTGCGGCCTGACCGGCAGGCGAAGTTCTCGTAGAAGGTCTGGTCGGGATCGTCGATGCCGTTGCCGGTGGCATTGACGGCCAGCACGTAATCCTTGCGGCGCAGGCGATCGAACCACAATGAGGTCTCGACCACGTCGAGGCTGGCGTCGACATGGATCGACTTCAACTGACCCACCATCATCTCGGCCGCATCCTTGTAGAGCGCCACGCCGCGCGTGGCGATCTTGAGCCGCAGCGGCCTGTCCGCGCCATAGCCCATCTTCTCCATCAGCGCCCGCGCCGCGGCGCGGTTGTTCTCGACGTCGGGCCCGTAGCCCGGCACAACGGCCAGCATCTCGGCCGGCAGGCCCCACATGCCGTCGGGCGGCGGCTGCATCGTGCCGCCCGCCACCGACAGGCCCCGGGTCAGCCCGTCGACGAAGGCTTTGCGGTCGAGCGCGAGCACGAGCGCGCGGCGCATGTCGGGATTGTCGAACGGCTGGGCCGTGCGGTTGACCAGCAGGTTGACGTTGAGGTTCATCGACGTGGTCTCGCAGATCGCCGCCGGCGCCTCCTTCTTCACCAGCTCGAGGTCCACGGGCGTCACCTCCCACGGGAAGGTGAGGTCGAAGCGCCCGGCGACGAAGCTCAGCGCCGCGGTCGAGGGGTTGTTGACGATGGTGAAGTCGATCGCATCGAGATAGGGCCGGCCCTTCCGCCAGTAGTCGGGATTGCGCACCAGGCGGATGCTCTGGAACGCGCTGAACGACTGCAGCCTGAACGGGCCGGTGCCGATCGGGCGGGTGCGCATCTGCGTCAGGGAGACGTGGCAGGGATAGATCGGCGTCAAACCCGACGCCAGCATCGACAGCAGTGAGGCCTGGGGCTGGCGCAGGTACAGCGTCACCTCGTGCTCGCCCGCGGCGCTCGCATGGTCGAGGTTGTGGTACCACGAGGCGCGCGGGTTGGTGCGCAGCTTCTGCGACGACTTGTCGGTCAGCATGTCGAAAGTGCAGACAACGTCGCGCGCCGTGAACGGCCGGCCGTCATGCCATCTCACGCCTTCCTCGAGCTGGAAGGTGATCGCGGTCTTGTCAGCGTTCCAGCTCCACGATCGGGCGAGCTCGGGCCGGATCGTCTTCTCGCTGTTCTGGGCGATATGCTGGTCGAACAGCACCAGGTTGTTGAACAGCGGCATGAACGGAATGACCGTCGAGATCGTCGCTTCTTCGTGGATCGAGGCGCTCGGCGGATTGTCGCGATGGTAGACCTTCAGCGTCCCGCCGGCTTTCTGCGCGAGCGCCGTGCCTGCCGTTCCCAAGGTGACACACAAAAGGGCGGCCACCATGCCGCCCAGCAGGATCATCGGCCGCATCTACACCCCGGTCTTCGGCGCACGCGGTCAGCGCGCCGGTCGAACGAAGTCTAGCTCAGGAGTTGCCTGGAGAGACCCAATCATTTGCGCATGACTGCACAAGAGATTGGCCGGATACAAACGACACAGGCCTCGGAGCCCGGCCCTCAGCCCCCCAGACCTCAGCCCTGGTCGAGGAAGCTCCTCAGCATGCGCGAGCGGCTGGGGTGCTTCAGCTTGCGCAGCGCCTTGGCCTCGATCTGGCGGATGCGCTCGCGGGTCACCGAGAACTGCTGGCCGACCTCCTCGAGCGTGTGGTCGGTGTTCATGCCGATGCCGAAGCGCATGCGCAGCACGCGCTCCTCGCGCGGCGTCAAGGTCGCCAGCACCCGCGTCGTGCTTTCGCGCAGGTTGCCCTGGATCGCCGCCTCGAGCGGGATCACCGCGTTGGGGTCCGGAAGGAAGTCGCCGAGATGCGAATCCTCCTCGTCGCCGATCGGCGTCTCGAGGCTGATCGGCTCCTTGGCGATCTTGAGCACCTTGCGCACCTTCTCGAGCGGCATGCCGAGCTTCTCGGCCAGCTCCTCGGGCTGCGGCTCGCGGCCGATCTCGTGCAGCATCTGGCGGCTGGTGCGGACCAGTTTGTTGATGGTCTCGATCATGTGCACCGGGATGCGGATGGTGCGCGCCTGGTCGGCGATGGAGCGGGTGATGGCCTGGCGGATCCACCACGTGGCGTAGGTCGAGAACTTGTAGCCGCGGCGGTACTCGAACTTGTCGACCGCCTTCATCAGGCCGATGTTGCCTTCCTGGATGAGGTCGAGGAACTGCAGGCCGCGGTTCGTGTACTTCTTGGCGATCGAGATCACGAGGCGCAGGTTGGCCTCGATCATTTCCTTCTTGGCGCGCATCATCTCGCGCTCGCCGTCCTGCACGGTCTTGACCATGCGGCGGTACTCGAAGATCGGGGCGCCCGCATAGTCGGAGATCATGCGGACTTCTTCGCGGATCTTCTCGATGTCGGCGGTCTTCTTCTTGGCGAAGTCCTTCCAGCCCTTGCCCGAGAGCTTGCCGACCTTGTCGAGCCAGTTCGGGTCGATCTCGTGGGTCAGGTAGTTGTCGAGGAAGTCCTGGCGGTTGATGCGGAAGCTCTCGGCCAGCCGCATCAGCTTGCCTTCAAGCATCATCAGCCGGCGGTTGAGATCGTAGAGCGCGAGCTTGAGCTGCTCGATGCGGTTGGCGTTGATGTGCACCGTGCGCACCAGCTCGACGATCTTCTTGCGGTGCTTCTCGTAGCTCTTCTCGAATTCAGGCGACGGCTTCTGGCCGCGGTTGAGCGTCGACAGGCGCCGGTTCTGCACCTTCGACATCTCGAGATAGACCTTGGCAATGCGCGTCAGCGTGCGCAGCACTTCGGGCTTCAACTTCTCTTCCAGCGCCGAGAGCGAGAGCGCGTTCTCCTCCTCGTCGTCGGTGCCGTCGGCGCCGGGCTCGGAGGGCTGGCCGTTGACGTTGACCTGCGGCGGCGGTGGCGCCTGGCGGATCACCGGGCGCGGCAGCGCCGGACGGGGCATCGCCGGACGCACCAGCGCGGGCATCGGCGCCGCCGGCACCGCGCTGTGATCGACGGCCTTCGCCTCGCCGGGGGCGCCGCCTTGCGTCGCCTCGAGATCGATCACGTCGCGCAGCAGGATGCGGCCCTCGTTGATCGCGTCGCGCCACTCGAGCAGCGCGGTGATCGTCATCGGGCTCTCGCAGATGCCGCCGATCATCTTGTCCTGGCCGGCCTCGATGCGCTTGGCGATCTCGATTTCGCCCTCGCGGGACAGCAGCTCGACCGAGCCCATCTCGCGCAGGTACATCCGCACCGGATCGTCGGTGCGGCCCAACTCTTCGTCCTCGCCGGTCGCCTCGGCCGCCACGACGGCGGTCTTGGCGGGCTCGGCCGGATTGGCGGCAGCGGGAGCGTCTTCCTGCTCCTCGGCCTCGACCACGTTGACGCCGGCTTCCGACAGCATCGCCATCGTGTCCTCGATCTGCTCGGAGGACACCTCGTCGGGCGGCAGGGCGGCGTTCAGCTCGTCGTAGGTGACATATCCGCGCTCCTTGCCCTTCTGGACGAGCTTCTTGAGCTCCGCACCGAGGGTATCGAGCAGGGGGGCGTCGGGGCCTTCTTCCCGGGCTTCGGCGGCTTCGGGCTGGGCGGCGGTTGCGGTCTTGGTCGCCATTGATTTCCTTATTTCTGCGACAAAACGGGTTTTCCGGCCGGTTGGCCGTTGATTTGGCTGCGAGAAGGAGAGGGCGGGTGGGCGGACCCGCTGAAACTACCCTTCTACTATATGGTAACGAAGTTCAAGCGGCGATAGGTGCAGGGGAGCTATCCGGTGCCCGAATTCGAAATTTTCCCGCTGCCGGCGTAACCGCAAGTCCTCCATCTTCTGCAAATTCTCGTCGCTGAGGTCGGCGGCCAGGTCGTCCTGGTTGCGCTTGACCTCGTCGGAGCCCCCCACCGTCAGGCCGAGATGGGAGGCCGTCCGGCGCCACCGGTCGATCCAGACGTCCGAAGGCTCCGAGGGATTGCGGAAAACCCCCCGGGCTTTCAGCCGGGCGGTCTCTGCGGCCGGGCCCAGACCGCACCTCTGCAGATGCTCTGCGATCAGCCGGGATTCAAGGGCTCCGACCGCTTCGTCGGCGGCCGGATCGACCCCCTCGGGGACCAGCGACAAAGCGTCCAACAGGCCCGCTTGCAGGCGTTCCAACTCCGGGTTGGCGATCGGCAGGCGGGCGATCTCTTCATAGAGGACATGGAGCAGGGCTGGCCGCTCCACCAGCACGCCCAGCAGGACCTGGACCTGGCGCGAGCCGTCGAGGTCCATGGCCGAGGCCCGGGCTGCTGCACCGGGCGGGAAGGGCGCGACCGGAGCGCCGGGCGGACCGCGGAATGGCTGACGCGGGCCGCTCCGGCCCCACCATGGCTGGCCGTCGGGCTGGCGCATCCTGTTCAGCCGCGTCTTCATCTCCGCGCGATAGTGGTCGCGCACGGCGGGATCGGCGATCTGGTCGACCCGGTGCAACACGTCGCGCTGCAGGGCGGCGCGTCGCTCGGGTGTGTCGGTGGGCTTGCCCTCGGTGTCGAGGTCCCACACGACATCGGACAAAGGCCGCGCAAGCTTCAGCACCGACTCGATCGCTGCCGGTCCGCGCGCGCGCAAAAGGCTGTCGGGATCCTCGCCCGCCGGCATCGCCACGAAGCGCAGGCTCTTGCCGGCGCGCAACAGCGGCAGCGCGCGCTCGGCGCCGCGCTGCGCGGCGCGGCGTCCGGCATTGTCACCGTCGAAGCAGAGATATGGCTCGTCCGCGAGCTTCCACACTTCCGCCAACTGCCCTTCGGTGAGCGCGGTGCCGAGCGGTGCCACAGCACCGGTGAAGCCCGCGACATGGAGCGCGATCACGTCCATGTAGCCTTCGGCCACGATCACCGGCTGGTCCTTGGTCACGGCCACGCGCGCGCGATCGAGACAGTAGAGGTTGGCGCCCTTGTGAAAGAGCGGTGTCTCCGGCGAGTTGAGGTACTTGGGCTCGCCCGGTCCGATGACCCTGCCGCCGAAGGCGATGACCCTGCCGCGCCGGTCGTTGATCGGGAACATCACCCTGCCGCGGAAGCGATCGTAGGGGTCGCGATGCGCGTCCTCTGGCTGGATCGCCAGGCCCGCCTCGACGATCTTGTCCATCGTCGCGCCTTCGCGCTTCAGCGCGGCGATCACGCCATCGCGGCTGTCGGGCGAGAAGCCGAGGCGAAAGTCGTCGATCGTCTCGTCCGAAAGCCCGCGGCCGCGCAGATAATCGAGACCGGTCCGGCCGACCGGCAGGCGCAGCTGCTTCTGGAACCAGCGCGCGGCTTCCTCGACAACCTGCTGCAAGGTCGACGCCTGTTGCGCGCGTTCGCGGTCCTGCGGTGTCGACTGCGGCACCGGCAGGCCGACTTCGCGCGCCAGCTTCTCGACGGCCTCGGGGAACGTCAGCCCCTCGGTCTTCATGACGAAACCGACGGCATCACCCTTCTCGTGGCAGCCGAAACAGTAGAAGAAGCTCTTCTTGTCGTTGACCGTGAACGACGGCGTCTTCTCGTTATGGAACGGGCAGAGGCCGGCATATTCCGAGCCCGAACGGCGCTTCAGCGAGACCTTGCGGCCGACGACGTCGGACAGGCTCACGCGCGCCTTGAGTTCGTCGAGGAAGCCGGGAGGGAAGGCCATGCTCTAAGATGGGTCCTGCGGAAGGGCGGCACCAGAGAGGATAGCGGGGACTTCTTTTCTCCCTGTTCGGCGGCGGTTAGTTAGGGTGGCGCTCCATAAAGCGGAGGAAAGTGCGCAAATGGCGAGGCTCAACAGTGCGTAGTTCGCAATAAATGGCGAAGTTCAGGCTGCCTTTCTCTGCGGGCACCTTCCGATCGCTGGCAATCTACAATTACCGGCTCTGGGCGGCTGGCGCGGTCGTCTCCAACGTCGGAACGTGGATGCAGCGCGTCGCCCAGGACTGGCTGGTGCTGACCCAACTCACCCACAACAGTGCGAGCGCGGTGGGTCTGGTGATGGCGCTGCAATTCGGGCCGCAGATGCTGATGCTGCCCTTCAGCGGCTTCGCCGCCGACTTCTTCGACCGCCGCAAGCTCTTGATGGCGACACAGGCCGCGATGGGCCTGTGTGCGCTGACGCTGGGACTGCTTACCGTCACCGGCGTCGTTCAACTCTGGCATGTCTACGTGTTCGCCTTCGCTGCATGGCTGCGCCGCGGCATTCGATGCGCCGGCGCGGCAGACCTTCGTTTCGGATCTGGTGGGTGAGGCCGATCTGCCCAACGCGGTGGCACTCAACTCCACCTCGTTCAACGCCGCGCGCATGGTGGGTCCGGCCCTCGCGGGCCTGCTGATCGCCGGCGTGGGAACGGGTTGGGCCTTCCTGGCAAACGCCTTGTCGTTCGGCGGCGTTCTCTGCTCCCTCACGTTCCTGCGCCAAGGCGATCTCCGCCACAATCGACGGGCCGTTCGCGCTCCCGGCGGCTTCGTTGCGGGCTTCCGCTATGTCTGGAAACGGCCTGACCTCCGGGCAATCCTTCTCATGCTGTTCCTGATCGGCACGTTCGGCATGAATTTCCAGCTCTTCATCTCGACCATGGCGGTCAAGGTCTTCCATGCCGACGCCGGCGGATACGGGCTGCTGGCATCGATGATGGCGATCGGCACCGTGACGGGCGCTCTGCTCGCCGCCGGCCGCGAGAGGCCGCGCATCGAGCTCCTGTTGTCCGGCGCGGCGGTCTTCGCGCTCGGCTGCGCGGTGGCGGCGATCATGCCCAACTACTGGATGTTCGGCGCGATGCTCGTCGTCATCGGCATGTCGGCGCTCACCATCACCAACTCGACCAACAGCCTGATGCAGCTCTCGACCGAGCCCGCCATGCGCGGCCGGGTGATGGCGATTCGCCTCGCCATCGCGATGGGCGGCACGCCGATCGGCGCGCCGTTCGTCGGCTGGGTCGCCGACCGCTTCGGCCCGCGCTGGGCGCTCGGCGTCGGCGCCGCCGCAGGCGTCGCGGCGGCGATGGTGATGATCTTCTATCTCGTGAAGTACCGCGATCTGCGCGTGCGCTTCGCCGGCGGCCGGCCGCGCTTCAGCCTGAACGAGGGCGAGGCTTTTTCTTCGGCGGCAAGGTCGTCGTGAAGGCAACGCCGCGCTCGATCCATTTCCTGAACTGGGCAGAGGTGCGGTAGGCCTCGGGCGTGACCCGGACGAAATTCTTCACCACGCGCCCGGCCATGCGCATCGGCTTTACGTGCGGCTCTTTCGCCAGTGTCGCGGCATCGGCGCCGACCCGCACCAGCAACCCGCCGCGGCCACTCACGGCGCAGCACATGCCGCCCTTCACCATGAAGGCGAGGCCACCCATCATTTTCTTTTCCGCGAAGTCGGGACGTTCGGCGAGGAGATGCCGGACGCGTTCGGCGGTTTTTTCGTCGTAGGCCATTCTTGCCTCTTCTGCACCGCGCGGGCTCTCGCGGTAGACTACAACCGCCGCCGCCCGCCGTCGCCTGGCGCAATTGCGCTAGGCGCTCAGTGCCTTTTTCACGGCTGCGGACGCCTTGGCGAAGTCCATCTGACCGGCATACTTGCCCTTCAGCGCCGCCATCACGCCGCCCATGTCCTTGATCGAGGTCGCGCCGGACGCCGTGATCGCTTCGCTCACCGCGGCAGCGACCGCAGCTTCGTCCATCTGCTGGGGCAGGAAGCGCTCGATCACGGCGATCTCGGCCTTTTCCTTGTCGGCCAGGTCCTGGCGCGCGCCCTTCTCGTAGAGCGCGATCAATTCGTTCCTCTGCTTGATCATGCCCTGAAGCATCGACAGGATCTTGTCCTCGGCCACGCCCTCGCGGTTCGCCTCGGTGCGGGCGGCGATATCGGTGTCCTTGAGCTTGGCCAGGATCAGGCGGATCGTGCCCAGCGCGACCTGATCGCGGGCGCGCATGGCGTCTTTCATCGCCTCGTTGAGCTTGTCGCGGAGCATGTTTTGCATCCCGTTGGTGGAAGCTGGCGAAACTAATCGCCTGCGGCACCGTTGGCAAAGCAAATAAGTTATTGAAATAGCTTGGTAATTATCCCCTTCGCGCGCCTTGACCCTCTGCGACCGCTTGGTTACAAACCGCGCGGTTCGCAGGTCCCCTCTCCGGGTGAGGCCAACCGGGCCGCAGAACGGACCAGACCACTATGACTTCACCAAAGACCGCCGGCGCCGAAAACGCCGCGCCGCGTTGGGCCACGGCCGCGCTGGCGCTGGCCGACGGCACGGTCTTTTGGGGCAAGGGCATTGGGGCGGCACGCCAAGCGGTGGGCGAGGTCTGCTTCAACACGTCGATGACGGGCTACCAGGAGATCATCACCGATCCGTCCTATGCCGGCCAGATCATCACCTTCACCTTTCCGCACATCGGCAACGTCGGGACCAATCTCGAGGATATCGAGAGCATCAATCCCGCCGCGCGCGGCGTCGTGCTGCGCGGCGACATCACCGAGCCCGCCAACTGGCGCAACGCCAAGCCGCTCGATGACTGGCTCAAGAGCCACAACCTTCCCGGCATCTGCGGCGTCGACACGCGCGAGATCACTCGCCGCGTGCGCGACGGCGGCGCGCCGAGCGGCGTGGTCGTGCATGCGCCCGACGGCAAGTTCGACATTCCGAAGCTGCTGAGGACCGCGCAGGAATGGCCGGGCCTCGAAGGCATGGATCTCGCCATCGAGGTCTCGGCCAAGCAGAGCTATTCGTGGACCGAGACCACTTGGGCGCTGGGCAAAGGCTACGGCAAGCTCGACAAGGCCAAGTACCATGTGGTCGCTGTCGACTACGGCGCCAAGCGCAACATCCTGCGCTGCCTCGCCAACACCGGCTGCCGGGTCACGGTGGTGCCGGCGACGGCAACGGCCGAAGACATCATGCGCCACAAGCCCGACGGCGTATTCCTGTCGAACGGCCCCGGCGATCCCGCCGCGACCGGCAAATACGCCGTGCCTGCGATCCAGGGCGTGCTGGCGAAGAAAGTGCCGCTGTTCGGCATCTGCCTCGGCCACCAGATGCTGGCGATCGCGCTCGGTGGCAGGACGCGGAAGATGGAGCGTGGCCATCGCGGCGCCAACCAGCCGGTCAAGGACCTGACGACGGGCAAGGTCGAGATCACCTCGCAAAACCACGGCTTCTGCGTCGTCGAGGAGTCGCTGCCGGCGAACGTCGAGGTGACGCACACCTCGCTGTTCGACAAGAGCAACGAAGGCATCCGCGCCACCGACATGCCGGCCTTCTCGGTGCAGTACCATCCCGAGGCCTCTCCGGGTCCGACAGACAGCCACTACCTCTTCGATCGTTTCGTCGAGCTGATCGACAAGAGCAAGGGCAAATAAGGAACCATGCCCAAGCGTACAGACATCAAGAGCATCATGGTCATCGGCGCCGGTCCGATCATGATCGGCCAGGCATGCGAGTTCGACTACTCCGGCGTGCAGGCGTGCAAGGCGCTGAAGGAAGAGGGCTATCGCGTCATCCTGATCAACTCCAATCCGGCCACGATCATGACCGATCCGGGCCTGGTGGACGCGACCTATATCGAACCGATCACGCCCGACATCGTGGCGAAGATCATCGAGAAGGAAAGGCCCGACGCCATCCTGCCGACCATGGGCGGCCAGACCGCGCTCAACACGGCGATGGCGCTGCATCGCGACGGCCGCCTCGGGAAATTCGGCGTGGAACTGATCGGCGCCAATGCCGAGGCGATCGACAAGGCGGAAGACCGGCTGCTGTTCCGTGACGCCATGACCAAGATCGGCCTCGAATCGCCCAAGAGCGAGGTCGTGCACAATCGCGAGGAAGCGGCGTCCGCGCTCGACAAGATCGGGCTGCCCGCGATCATCCGCCCGTCCTTTACACTGGGCGGCACCGGCGGCGGCATTGCCTACAATCGCGACGAGTTCTTCGACATCGTGCAGGGCGGCCTCGAAGCATCGCCCACGACCGAAGTGCTGGTCGAGGAGTCGGTGCTCGGCTGGAAAGAGTACGAGATGGAGGTTGTCCGCGACCGCAAGGACAACTGCATCATCATCTGCTCGATCGAGAACGTCGATCCGATGGGCGTGCACACCGGTGACTCGGTGACGGTGGCGCCGGCGCTCACGCTCACCGACAAGGAATACCAGATCATGCGCGACGCCTCGATCGCGTGCCTGCGCGAGATCGGCGTCGATACCGGCGGCTCGAACGTGCAGTTCGCCGTCGATCCGGCAACCGGCCGCATGGTCGTCATCGAGATGAATCCGCGCGTGTCGCGCTCCTCGGCGCTGGCCTCGAAGGCGACCGGCTTCCCGATCGCCAAGGTCGCTGCGCGCCTGGCCATTGGCTACACGCTCGACGAGCTGCTGAACGACATAACCGGCAACACGCCCGCCGCGTTCGAGCCGACGATCGACTACGTCGTCACCAAGATGCCGCGCTTCGCCTTCGAGAAGTTCCCCGGAGCGGAAGCGCTGCTTACCACCTCGATGAAGAGCGTGGGCGAGGCGATGTCGATCGGACGCACGTTCCAGGAGTCGCTGCAGAAGGCGCTTCGCTCGATGGAGACGGGCCTCACCGGCCTGAACGAGATCGAGATCAAGGGCGCGCCGGACAAGTCGGCGATCATGGGTGCGCTGGCACGTCCGACGCCCGACCGCATCCTGACGATTGCCCAGGCGTTCCGTCACGGCCTTACGGTCGACGAAGTGGCCCAGGCCTCGAAGTACGAGCCGTGGTTCCTGCGCCAGATCGAGGAACTGGTGACCGTCGAAGCGGCCTTGCGCAAGAACGGGCTGCCGAAGGACACCAAGGCGCTGCTCGAGATCAAGAAGAAGGGCTTCTCGGACGATCGCCTGGGCGAGCTCACGAAGCTTTCCGCCGCCGAGGTCGCCAAGCGCCGCCGGGCGCTGGGCGTGCGGCCCGTGTTCAAGCGTATCGACACCTGTGCCGCCGAGTTCGAATCGCGCACGCCGTATTTCTATTCCTGCTACGAAGGCGACGGCCATCGGCCCGCCGAGTGCGAGGCCAATCCGACGGCGGCCCGGAAGATCATCATCCTCGGTGGCGGCCCGAACCGCATCGGGCAGGGCATCGAGTTCGACTATTGCTGCGTGCACGCGGTCTATGCACTGCACGAGGCGGGCTACGAGACCATCATGGTCAACTGCAACCCCGAGACCGTGTCGACCGACTACGACACTGCCGATCGCCTGTATTTCGAGCCGCTGACGGCCGAAGACGTGATCGAACTGGTCGAGGTCGAGCGCCGCAATGGCGAGATGCTAGGCCTGATCGTGCAATTCGGCGGCCAGACGCCGCTCAAGCTGGCCAAGCCGCTGGAAGCCGCCGGCATTCCCATCCTCGGCACCTCGCCCGATGCGATCGACCTCGCCGAGGATCGCGACCGCTTCCAGAAGCTGATCCAGAAGCTGAAATTGCGCCAACCGGAGAACGGCACGGCGACGTCACAGAGCCAGGCGGTCATCATCGCCGAGAAGATCGGTTATCCCGTGGTCATCCGGCCGTCGTACGTCCTGGGCGGCCGGGCGATGCAGATCGTCTACGACCGCGACGCGCTCGACCGCTACATGCGCGACGCGGTGAAGGTCTCCGGATCGAATCCGGTGCTGATCGACTCCTATCTGCGCGACGCCATCGAGGTCGACGTCGATGCGCTGGCCGACAAGGACCAGAACGTCTTCGTTGCCGGCATCATGGAGCATATCGAGGAAGCGGGCATTCACTCGGGCGACTCGGCCTGCTCGCTGCCGCCTTACTCGCTGCCGTCCAAGATCATCGCCGAGATCGAGCGCCAGACCGAGGCCATGGCCAGGGCGCTGCAGGTCGTCGGGTTGATGAACGTGCAGTACGCGGTGAAGGACGGCGAGGTCTATGTGCTCGAAGTCAATCCGCGCGCCAGCCGTACCGTGCCGTTCGTCGCCAAGGCGACCGGCCAGCCGATCGCCAAGTTCGCCGCCCGGCTGATGGCAGGTGAATCGCTCAAGTCGCTGGCCATCAAGAAGAACAGGGGCAAGCATGTCGCGGTCAAGGAAGCGGTGTTCCCGTTCGCACGCTTTCCCGGCGTCGACGTGATCCTGGGCCCCGAGATGCGCTCGACCGGCGAAGTCATGGGCCTCGACCGGGATTTCGGCCGCGCCTTTGCCAAGTCGCAGCTCGGCGCCGGCAGCAAGGTGCCGGTCGACGGTGCGGTTTTCGTCTCGGTGAAGGATTCCGACAAGGCGCACATGGTGAAACCGATCAAGCGGTTGCTCGAGCTGGGTTTCAAGGTCGTGGCGACCGGCGGCACCGCCGACTTCCTCGCCCGGCACGGCGTCGTGGCCCAGCGGGTCAACAAGGTGCTCGAAGGCCGCCCGCATATCGTCGACCTGATGAAGGACGGCAAGATCCAGCTCGTGTTCAACACGGTGGATGGTGCGGTAGCGCTCACTGACAGCTTTACGCTCAGGCGCACGGCGCTGATGAACAAGATCGCCTATTACACCACCGTCGCCGGCGCCAAGGCATCGGTCGAGGGGATCGCGGCGGTGCAGGGCGGGGCGCTCGACGTGGCGCCCCTGCAATCCTACTTCAAAGGCACTTTTTAGGCCCCATATTGGACGGAATCGGCCGGGCGTACCGCAATCGCGGTGTGTCCGCGGCCGGAACCGGTCGCTTTGTTGGCCGTTGACGCCGTTCGAATCATTAAGGACGATCCCGGCTATGGAAAAGGTTCCGACAACCGCCGAAGGCCTGAAAGCCCTCGAGGACGAGCTGAAGCAGCTGAAGAGCATCGAACGCCCCGCCATCATCAAGGCGATCGCGGCGGCGCGCGAGCATGGCGACCTGTCGGAGAATGCCGAATATACCTCCGCGCGCGAGAAGCAGGGATTCATCGAGGGCCGCATCATCGAAGTGGAGAACATCATCTCGCGCGCCGAGGTGATCGATTTCTCGAAGTTCTCGGGCAAGATCGTGAAGTTCGGCGCCACCGTGCGGCTTGCCGACGAGGACACCGACGAGAAGATGAAATACCAGATCATCGGCCCCTACGAGGCCGACCTGTCGCGCGGCAGCATCTCGGTGACCTCGCCGATCGGCCGGGCGCTGATCGGCAAGACCGTCGGCGACAAGGTCGAGGTCCAGACGCCGCGCGGCGGCAAGTCCTACGAAATCATGGGAGTGGCGTTCAAGTAACGCCGTGGACCACGACGTCGAACCCCTCGTCCGGAGTCGGCGCCACGAAGTAGCGCGTGAACAGCGCGAACTCGGCATCGGTGACCGCATATTCGTGCGTACCCGCCGCGTTGCGCCGGTGCAGGCGCGCGCGGCAGACCTCGTCGGACATGTCGAGATGGTGCAGCTGGTGGGTGGCGCCTGACTGATCGATGATCCCACGCATCCAGGCGCGCCGGTTCTTCGTGTTGGCCTGGAAATCGAGCACCACGGAAAGCCCGTTGCGTAGCAGGCCCGCGATATGAGGCTCCATCGCCGCGCACAGGCGCGCCGAGTGCTTCGAATAGTCGTCGAGGGTGAGGATCTCGCCCGGATAGAGAGCCGCCATCCAGAAGTCTTCGCTGACCAGGACGGTGTTCGGCTGCCGCGCGAGTTCGGCCGCGAGCGTCGATTTGCCTGCGGCGATCTTGCCGCAAAACATGTGCAGCGTTGCCATCAAGTCGTCGGAGTGGCTGTTCCGGCCGCCATCCCGGCGCGCGCCCGCCGCTTGCCCACCATGTTCATCGTGGCGTACTGGATCAGGAACAGGCCGATCTTGCTGCTCGTGCCCCAGCCCGACATTACGGCGGCCCAGGTCTTGGCATCGAGATTGAGCGCAAGCGCGATGTTGAGGGCGGCGGAAAAGAACATCATGGCCGCCCAGGCGTAACCGAAGGTGGTGGCGACATCCTCGACCGGCTTGGCGCGCGGCGGCAGGTAGCGGTTCATCCAGCCGCGCTTCAGCATGACGATGCCGACGATCGCGTAGATGACGCTGGGCTTTATCATCACGAAGCGCGGGTCGTGAGTGAAGAAGGTCGCCGTGCCCGAGGCCACGATCAGCACGACGCTCAGCCACTGCATGCTCCCGATCGTCTGGCGGTGAACGAGTGCCCAGAGGATCTGCGCCACGCCCAGCGCCATGCCGATGCCGACCGACAGCAGGAGATTGTCGGTCAGCAGATAGAGCACGAGGAACAGCAGCGTCGATGCCAGGTCCTGCAGCAGGAAGCGGCCGGCTTCGAAGAGGTTTTTCATGACATCCTCATAGCGGTAACGCTGTGTATGCTAGAGAGACTATCCATACACGCCGTATCCTGCAAGAGGCCTAGTCGGTCGAGATCGGCACGCCGGGAGTGGCCTTGGCGGTGCGGAATACCATCATCGATTTCACGTGGCTGACGTTGGGCGCCGAGGTGAGGCGGGTGGTCAGGAATTTCTGATACTCGTCCCAGGTCTCGGCCACGATCTTGAGCAGGAAATCGGCTTCGCCCGCCAGCATGTGGCATTCGCGAACCTCGGCCCAGTTGGCGATCAGCTCCTCGAACGACTTGAGATCGGTTTCGGCCTGGCTGTTGAGCCCGACAAGGGCGAACACCGACACGCTGTACCCCAGCTGCTCGGGGCTGAGGTCGGCATGGTAACCCTTGATGATGCCGGCCCGCTCCAGCGCGCGCACGCGGCGCAGGCAGGGCGGAGCGGAGATGCCGGCACGTTCGGCCAACTCGACGTTGGTCATTCGGCCGTTCGATTGCAGATCGCTGAGAATGCGCCGGTCAATTCTGTCGAGCTTTGCGCGAGCCATTCAGGTTTCCTCCATTGGCGGCGCTCTATGCCAGAACCATGCCACGCGCGCAATAAAGTTGCGAGAAATTGACCGCGTTCCGTGAAGAATTGCGCGGGATTCACAGATCAGCCGTGCAATACGGTGGAGGAATGCATATATGCTGGCAGATATGCGGCGAGCGGGATGCGGATAGGACATGGCGGCAACACATCGGAGCAAGGTGCTCATCCTGGGATCGGGTCCCGCGGGCTACACGGCGGCGATCTATGCGGCCCGCGCAAGCCTGAAGCCGATGCTCGTGCAGGGTATCCAGCCGGGCGGCCAGCTCACCATCACCACCGACGTCGAGAATTATCCGGGCTTCGCCGATGTCATCCAGGGTCCCTGGCTGATGGAGCAGATGCAGAAGCAGGCCGAGCATGTCGGCACGCAGCTGTTCTTCGACACGATCGTCGAGGTCCAGCTCGATCGCCGGCCGTTCGTCTGCATCGGCGACTCCGGCGATCGCTACGAGGCGGACGCGCTGATCATTTCGACCGGCGCCACGGCCAAGTGGCTGGGCCTGCCGACGGAGGAGAGCTTCCGCGGCGGCGGCGTGTCCGCCTGTGCCACCTGCGACGGCTTCTTCTTCCGCAACAAGGATGTCGTGGTCGTGGGCGGCGGCAACACCGCGGTCGAGGAGGCGCTCTACCTCACCCACCATGCGTCGAAGGTGACCCTCGTGCATCGCCGCGACAGCTTCCGTGCGGAGAAGATCCTGCAGGATCGTCTGTTCAAGAACCCGAAGGTCACCGTGCTGTGGGATCATGCCCTGCAGGAGATCACCGGCGAGCGCACGCCGGCGCCCTTGGTCACCGGTGTGCGCCTCAAGAACGTGAAGACGGGCGTGGAGCAGAATCTTCCTACCGACGGTGTGTTCATCGCCATCGGGCATTCGCCCAACACGGAGCTGTTCAAGGGCAAGCTCGCGATGGATTCCGAGGGTTATCTGGTCACGCGGCCGGATTCGACGGCGACCGACATCGAAGGCGTCTATGCCGCGGGCGATGTGCAGGACAAGATATTCCGACAGGCCGTGACCGCCGCGGGAACCGGCTGCATGGCCGCGCTCGAGGCGGAGAAGTGGCTGGCGACCCTCGACGCCCGTGTCGAACAGGCCGCCGAATGAGCGGTGAACGCGCGCAGGGGATGGACTGGGACAAGCTGCGTATCTTCCAGGCGGTGGCGGACGCGGGCAGCTTCACGCACGCCGGCGAAGGGCTGAAGCTCAGCCAGTCGGCGATCTCGCGCCAGATCGGCGCGCTCGAAGAACAACTGGGCGTCATGCTCTTCCACCGCCATGCGCGCGGTCTGATCCTGACCGAGCAGGGCGAACTCCTCTATCGTACCGCGCGCGACATGGCGGCCAAGGTCAATACCGCCGAGGCGCTGCTGCGCGCCAACCAGGACAAGCCGGCGGGCCGCCTCAAGATCCACGCCACGGTCGGTTTCGGCTCGACCTGGCTGACGGCGCAGATGCACGAGTTCATTGCCATGTATCCCGAGATCGACGTCAGCCTGGTGCTGTCGGACAACGAGCTCGATCTCGGCATGCGCGAGGCCGATGTCGCCATCCGCATGGTCATGCCGCGCCAGCCGGGCCTGGTGCAGCGTCATCTTCTGACCGTACGCAGTCATGTCTATGCCGCGCACACTTACGTGCAGAAGTACGGCAAGCCCCGGACGGTTGAGGAACTCGACCAGCACCGCATGATCATCTTCGGCGAGGACGCGCGCGCGCCGGTGCAGGACGTGAACTGGCTGCTGCGCGAGGGCAGCACCGACAGCGCCAACCGGCTGGTCGTACTGCGGGTCAACAACACCTACGGCATCTTTCGGGCGGTCGAATCGGGGCTGGGGATTGCTTCGCTGCCAGACTACCTGGCGCGCGAATCGACCAAGCTCGAGATCGTGCTGCCAGATCTCAATGTCCGTACGACCGACGTGTATTTCACCTACCCGGAGGAATTGCGCCATTCCAAGCAAATCGCGGTGTTTCGGGATTTCCTGCTGCGCAAGGTGGCCGATACAAGGTTCTAGCGGCCCCAAGCTCCTGTATTGCATCGACAGTGAAAGGCATGCACGCTCCGCATGCCAGCGTCCGAATCTTCGACCCTAACAATACGCTCCGGCGGGGGTAATTTTTGGCCAGGTCTCTGACACGGGCGGTTTACGTCGCCCTTGCTTGGAACTCGGGATCCATTCGATCCCACGTCTCCCAGACGTGAAGCCTCCCTGTTTGACTCGCCGGGCCCTCGGGCCCGGCGTTTTTTTGCCGGGTGTCAAACGGCGGTTTGCACACTAAATACCAGCGATGTTTTCTGAAGTCCGCCAAGCAATCCTGCCGATCGCGCTCCGCAACCTTGGTCGCCGTGGCGATCTGGAACGGGCCGGGCTGCTGATCGAATCGCTGGCCAAGCACTGGCGCGACAGCAAACCCCTGGAACTCCTGATCGTGGCGCCCTCGGTGGATGTGGCAACGCTGCGCAACGGCCTGCCGCGGTACCCCCGTATCGACGTCTCGGTGAGGGCCGAAACCGACTTCTTCCCGCGCTTCAGCCCGTTCTATTCGCTGACGGGCTGGTACCGTCAGCAGCTGGTCAAGCTGGAGGTTCCGGCGCTGCTGGGCTTCGGCGGCTTCCTCACGCTTGACTCCGACGTGTGCTGTGTCGGCGACTTCGATTCGCGCACCTTCGTGCACGAAAGCCGCGCGCTGTCGCGCTGGGAGCCCAAGCGCCATCACAACTGGTGGCAGCAGGCGACCGACCTGGTGGGTGTGCCCTACGATCCGGCCACGCACGGGCTCTCGGTAACGCCCAACATCCTGCACGGCGACCTCACGCGCCAGGCCCTGGAATTCTTCCGCCTGGGCGTCGTCGACCCGAAGATGGCGCTCTCGTTCCGCGTGCTGCGCAAGATCGGCGCGATTCCATGGACGGAGTACTCGCTCTACACATCCGTCGCCGAGCGGCGCGGCAATCTGTTCGACTATCACATCCACTGGGATCCCTGTTATTTTCACGACACGCAGCTGTTCTCCGAGCATTCCTGCGTCTGGGCCATGAGCGACTTCGAGCGGCTGGTGAAGCTGCCGCCCGGCACCGATCCGCGCGGCAAGTTCATCATCGTGCAGAGCCACGCGCGCATCCCGCTCGAGCAGGTGCGCGACTACTGCCTGAGCTTCGCCGGTTGAGGCTGCGACAGCACCAGCATCACGGCGGTGACGATCAGGCCGAGTGCCACGATGTCGAGCCGTGAAATGGCGCCGCCGACCAGCAGGGCGCTGCTGGCGAAGCCGACGCAGGGCACGACGAGGGTTGTGAGCGAAGCCACCGACGCCGGCAGAAGCTGGATGATGCGAAACCAGCAGAAGTAGGCCAGGGCGTTCGAAATCAGGATCAGGAACACGAGCGCGAAAAGTCCACGCGTCTCTTCGGGCCGGAAGTATGCGTGCGGCAGCCAGACCAGCCAGACGAGGACCACGGGCAGGGTGCCGAGCAGAAGCTGCCAGCCCGCATTGATCGCGGGATCGCCCCGGAGCGAATAGCGCTTGGTGAGCACGGTGCCGATCCCGAAGGAAATGGCGGCGAGCAGCGTGAGGACGGTGCCGATCGGGGCCCGCCGCACTGCCGCCTCCTGGCTGATGATCAGCGCCACCGCGAGCAGGCTGAGGAGCAGCGAGAGCGCGACCCTGAACGAGATGCGTTCCTTCAGCAGGAAGACCGCAAACAGCGCCGACCAGGCCGGCATGGTGTAGACGATGATCGGCGTGCGGCTCGGCCCCAGCAGGGCGATGCCGGAGATCAGGAAGATCTGGAATAGCCCCATGTTGAACAGGCCGCTGAGCGCGAGCGGTCCCCACATCGAGCGCTCCGGCCACAGCGGTGCGCCGCGGACGACACCTACGCCCAGCAGGATCAGGCCCGAGAGGGGCAGGATGATCAGCCGGGTCGAGAAGAGGTCGGCCGCTTTCAGCGACCAGCTCATCAGCGGATAGGCGAGACCCCAGGCGATCCAGACGATGGGCAGGAGGAAGCGGGTCATGCCTCGTCGTTGTGCTCGCCGATCTTCGGCGCTTTTTCCATCCCGCCCGCGCGCTCGCCATCGATGCTGAGCGGCAGGCCGTGGAAGAGGGCGTCGCTGCCCGCATAGGGCCGGGTGAACATGCCGAGTGCCGCCGTCTGCGCCAGCTCCAGCACCTGCGGCACGGAGTTCAGCGGTCCGTTGGGCACGCCCAGCGCGTCGAGCCGGGCCGACCAGTGCGCGCGGCTTTCCTTCCTCATGATTTCGCCGACCATGCCCAGGAGCATCTCGCGGCGCTGGAAGCGGTCGACGTTGGTCTTGAAGCGCGCCTCGTCCGGCCATTCGGGATGGCCCAGCACCTCGGCGAATTTGCGCCACAGCCGGTCGTTGCCGGGGCAGATCATCAGCGGCCCGTCCGAACACTCGAACGCCTGGTACGGCGTGAGCGTGGGATGGCCAGTACCCTGGCGCGGCGGCATTTGGCCGGTCACGGAATACTGAGCGACATGGTTGGATGCCCACATCAGGCCCGATTCGAAAAGCGACGTGTTGACCAGGCTGCCGTCGCCCGTCGCCGTGCGTTTGGCCAACGCCGCCAGGATACCGATCGCCGTCCACATGCCGGTCGAGAGGTCGATGATCGACACGCCGACGCGCGACTCCGGTCCCGACGGGTCGCCGTTCAGCGAGATCAGTCCCGCGACGGCCTGGATGATCGGCTCGTATCCTGGCCGTTCCTTCCAGGGACCCTGGTGGCCGAAGGCGCCGAGATCGGCGTAGATCAGCTTCGGGAATTTCTGTGTAAGCGTCGGCCCGTCGATGCCGAACTTGGCCGGCACGTCGGCGCGCAGGTTATGGACGAAGATGTCGGCCGCACCGATGCGCGCGATCAATGCCTCGCGCTGCACCTTGTCGGCGAGATCGCAGGTGATCGACTTCTTGCCGCGATTGAGCGCGATGAAGCCAGTGCCGTCACCCTCGACGAAGGGAGGACCCCATTTGCGGGCGTCGTCGCCTTCCGGCCGCTCGACCTTCACGACGTCGGCGCCGAGGAAAGTCAGGATCTGTCCGGCGTAAGGGCCAGCGAGGTTCTGGCCAAACTCGACGACTTTGATGCCTTCAAGTGGCTGGCGGCTCATCTGAGGTTGCTGCCCAGAATCTCGCGCGCGATCACCATGCGCTGCACTTCGCTGGGGCCTTCGCCGACCCGGCGAATGCGCATTTCGCGATACCAGCGCTCGAGGGGAAGATCCTTGGTCATGCCCATGCCGCCATGGATCTGCATGGAGCGATCGACGACCCGGCCGCCGCCTTCTGAGGCGGTGAGCTTGGCGATCGAGGCTTCGATCTTGAAGGGCAGTCCCTGCCGCGCCTTCTCGGCGGCTTCCAGGGTGAAGTGCCTGGCAGTACGGATGTCGATCTCGTTGTCGACCAGCATCCATTGCACGGCCTGGCGGTTGGCGAGCTTCTCGCCGAAGGTCGAGCGCATCTTGCACCACTCGACGGCCATCTCGTGGGCGGCGATGGCGACGCCGATGCAGCCCGCGGCATAGGGGATGCGCTGGCGCGTCAGGCGATCGTTGGCGACGGCGAAGCCCTTGTTCACTTCGCCCAGCACCTGGTGGTCCGACACCCAGCAATCCTTGAACTCGAGCTCGGTGGCGTAGTGCGAGGAACGCAGCGTGTGCACCACCCTGCGCACATGGAAGCCTGGCGTATCGGAATCGATGATGAAGCAGGTGATGCCGGCGCGGCCCTTGCTGGCATCCGTGCGCGCAAAGACGATGCCGTATTGCGCGCGGTCGGCGTTGGAGATGAAGATCTTGGCGCCGTTCAGCACCCAGCCATTGTCCTTGCGCTCGGCTCTGGTCTGGATCGCGCGCGCGGGATCACTGCCGCCGGACGGTTCGGTGAGGCCGAAGAACGCCTTCTTCTCGCCGCGCAGGGTCGGATAGAGGTAGCGCTCCTTCTGGTCGTCGTTGGCCTCGAAGATCTGCGCCAGGCCCGCGCCGCCGAACGTGCCGTAGCAGGGCACGTAGAGGCCGGCGCGATGCTGGGCCATCTCGATGGCAAGCAGCACACGCGTCACGATGTCGATATCGGGGCCGCCATATTCCTTCGGGATGTCGATGCCGAACAGGCCCATCGCCTTGGTCTTCTCGACCAGCCGCTTGTGGTCGGCGGGGTCGAGCTCCGATGCGTCGGGGTCCATCTGTGCCTCGAGCGGAAGGATTTCCTCGCGCACGAAGCGTCGGACCTGGTCGATCAACATCTGCTGCTCTTCGCTCGGCTCGAAATCCATGACGCTCTCCTAAGCCGGACTGAGACGCCCGAGATTGGGCGGTGGGTTCTTCGCGTTGTCGGCGGGCAGGGCGCCATGATCGGCGTTGTGCAGCATCAGGAGCTCGAGCCAGCGCGTGCGGTATTGCTGGTTCACCTCGACGCGGAACTGGCAGCCCGCGCCGCGCTCGGCGAATTCGCGTTGCAGCTCCGAGCGCAGGCCGAAGGGCGAGCGCGCTCCCGCTTGGCCGATGAAGAGCACGGTGCCGGCTGCATCAGCGATCTGGTAGACGCCGAGCTGGCCCGGCAGGCGCGTAGCCTCATCGGGCGTGAGCGGCTTCCAGGGTTTGTCGAGGCGCAGTCGCATCTACTTGCCGGTAAATTTGGCGGTGCGCTTCTCGAGGCGCGCTTTCATGCCTTCCTGCGCGTCGGTGCTCTGCATCGCCGCCGTCACGAGCTTGTCGACGTCGTCGTGCTTCAGATGATCGCGGATCTCGAGCTGGCGCACGGTCAGCGCCTTCATCGCCTTGAGCGAGAGCGGCGCGTTGGCGGCCAGGCGGCCGATCACTTTGCTCGCCTCGGCCTCGAGCTGGTCGGTCGGCACGCAGCGCGCGATCAGGCCCAGCGCATGGAGTTTGGTCGAGGGCAGGGGGTCCCCCAGCAGCAGCATCTCGCGCGTCGTCACCGGCCCCAGCACTTCCATCAGCTTCTTGCCGAGGAACCAGTTGGGCGCGAGCCCGACCTGGGCCAGCGACATGCCGAAACGCGCCTTCTGGCTCGCGACCACGAGGTCGCAATGCAGCGCCAGTTCGTTGCCGCCGGCGATCGCATCGCCCTGCACCACCGCGACGACGGGCAGCGGACAGAGCTCGATGGCACGCAGCATGATCTCGATGCCGCTCGCTTTGCCGGCGCCTGCGGTTTTGCTGCGTTCGGCCATGTCGAGGCCGGCGCAGAACACGTCGCCCTTGCCGCGGATCACGACCACGCGATCGTCGGCCGCGACCGGCGCCTGCAGCGCCTCGATCATGTTTCCGATCAGTTCGCTGTCGAGCGCGTTGCGCTTCTCCGGCCGGTTCATCCAGACCGTCTTGATCGGGCCGTTCTTCTCGATGATGACCTTGTTCATGGCGTTCCCTCTCACAAGGCCGTTTTAGCCTCTTGTTCCTCTCCACCGCTAGAGGGAGAGGCCAAGTGAGGGGGTTGCGCGCGATTGCCCAGCGAACGGGGCGCGCTACGTCTTACATGAAGAGTTTCTCGGATTTGCGGCCGTCGTAAAGGCCAGCCACGAACTCGCTATAGCCGTTGTAGATCTGCGTCGGCACGCGTTCGCTGGTGCCCAGCGGCTTTTCCGTCGCCTGGCTCCAGCGCGGGTGCGGAACCTGCGGATTCACGTTGGCCCAGAAGCCGTATTCGTCGGCATTCAGCTTCTCCCAGAACGAGACCGGACGCTTGTCGCTGAACTCGATGCTGACGATCGACTTCACGTTCTTGAAGCCGTATTTCCACGGCGAGACGATGCGCAGGGGCGCGCCGTTCTGCTTCGGGATCGGCTTGCCGTAGAGGCCGGTGGCAACGAAGCACAGTTCGTTCGTGGCCTCGTCCATTGCCAGTCCTTCGGTATAGGGCCACGGGTAGATGAAGTCCTTCTGCCCCGGCATGACGGCGGGCTTGCTGAGCGTCTGCATGACGACATACTTGGCGCCGCTGGCGGGCTTGCAGAAATCGACCAGAGACTTCATCGCGAAGCCGCTCCACGGCACGACCATCGACCAGGTCTCGACGCAGCGATGGCGATAGACTCTCTCCTCGAGCGGCATCTTGGCGAGCAGGCTGTCGATGTCGATCTCGAAAGGCTTGTCGACCAGGCCCGAGACCTTGATCGTCCACGGCCGGATCGGCAGCTTCTGCGCGGCACGATAGGTGCTCTTGTCGGTGTCGAATTCGTAGAAGTTGTTGTAGGTCGTGGCGAGCTTCTCGGCCGTCATCGGCGTCGGCGTGCCGTAGGTCGTGTTGGGCTTGGCGGGATAGAGCTTGGCCGAGGGATCGTCCTCGGCGCGGGCAAGGCCCGGGACCGAAGCCGCGATCGCGCCGAGACTCATCGTCTTCACCAGGCTGCGGCGGTTCACATAGGCTGCTTCGGAGGTGGCCTCGCGCTCCGGCACTTCCCATCCATGGATGCGTTTGATCAACATTGTCGGTCTCCTGAGGGGCGCTTTTCCTTATACGGACAACGTCATGCAACAGACGGGCCGTACCGGCAAATCACCCCCTGCTCAAAGGGTCGTTACCTCAGAGTGTGGTGACGTCACCCTTCTCCACGGCAGTGGCGAGATCGGGGCGATGGCCGGTCACGACCATGATTTCGGCGACCAGGAACATCGGCCCGACAAAGGCCTGGAAGAGGTTGTCGAGCAGCGCCGGCCGCTTGCCCTCGTAGTGGTGGCCGACGAACTGCAGCGCCCAGCCGCCGATGAAGAGAGCCGCGAATCCGATCCAGGTAGAGGTCGGCCCCAGTGCGCCGGCGAGCGCTTCGGCGGCGTACCACATTGCCAACATGACCGCGGCCATGACGAGGCCGATGCCGAGGTCGAGGGTCATCCAGCCCAGCACGCCCAGGATGGCCAGCACCGTGGCGGCCGAGGTTGGGTGCCCGAACAGCTCGAACTGCCACTGTGTCAGCGCCAGCAACACCGAGAAGATGATGATCGGAATGCCGATGAAATGCGTCGCCTTGTTGCGCGCATCGCGATGGACGGCGGCATAGCTGCCCAACTGGCTGCGGAAGAACTCACTGGCCATTCGGATGCCTCCCCGGCACTAACGGGGAGTCTAGGACGTGGTTCCCGTCACCGCCAGTATCTTGGGCCACATCTTGTTCTTCCAGCCGTCGTTGCCGGTGGCCGTAAAGATGATCTTGTTGTCCTGCGCCAAGATGAAGCGCGGCGTCCAGTAGCCGCGTTGCGCACCCTCGTCGCTCATCTGGAATTCGGTCAGGACCCAGCGCGCGTCGACCGGCCAGTTCTCCTCCTGGAGAATGAACGGGGCGTCTGCCGGATGGACGATGCGATAGTCGATCCTGGTGAAGGCCTCGGACTTCAGGAGCTTCGGTTCAGACTGGGCACGCCAGATCTTGCAACCGCCTCACTTTTCGTGGCCGACAAAGACCAGCATGGGCCGCCCGGCGGCGGCCGCGATTCGCGGGAGCGACGAAGCGGCGGCCAGAGCCAAGGCTCCGCTTGTCAGGGAACGTCTGTTCAGCATGCAACGAGTATATGTCGCCTGCCGTCGCATCGGAAGGCGGCTTCACTGCCTTGTGACCTTGTCTTACCCATCATGCTCCTCTCCCCCTTGGGGGAGAGGAGCATGAAAGGTGGGAAATCTGGCGAAACGACAGTTACGCCGCGCGCTTCTTCGACTCCTCGACGATGCGGTCGGCGGTGCGGCCGATCAGCTCCTGCAGGTGGTCGAACTCCGTGCGGAAAGTACCGATACCCTGGGTCACCGAGCGGATCTCGACGATCATGTCGGCGACTTCGGCCTCGGGCATCAGCGCCGAGACTTCGTCCCAGCCGTCCCAGCCCGGCCGCGCATCGTAGCCCAGCAACTGGCCGCGGCGACCGGAGATCAGGCGTTGCAGGCGAGACGTCGAGTCGCTCGGCCCCGTCACCGTCACCCTCAGGATCGGCTCGAGCAGCACCGGTTTGCACTTGGGCATGGCCTCGCTCATGGCGATGCGCGCGGCCATCTTGAACGACATTTCGGAACTGTCGACGGCGTGATACTGGCCGTCGACCAGGGCCACTTCGAGATCGACGACAGCCTGGCCAAGCGGGCCTTCCTTGAGATAGTCGACCAGCCCTTCCTCGACGGCAGGGATGAAGTTGCGCGGCACCACCCCGCCCACGATCCTGTCGACGAATCGAAAACCCGCGCCGCGCGGCAACGGCCGGATCTCGACCTTGATGTCGGCGAACTGGCCGTGGCCTCCGGTCTGGCGCTTGTAGCGGGCATGCTGGGTCGCGCCCGCCTGGATGGTTTCGCGATAGGCCACGCGCGGCGTCTCGGTGTCGACGGCGACGTTGTAGCGGCCGGCGAGCTTGTCGACCGCGACCTTGAGATGCATCTCGCCCTGGCCGCGCAGCAGCAGCTCGTGTGTCTCGGGCTGAACCTGGAAGGAGAGCGACGGATCTTCCTCGACGATCTTGTGCAGGGCGCCCGAAAGCTTGACTTCGTCGTTGCGGTTGCGCGCCTTCAGCGCCTGCGCGAATACCGACGGCTCGGCTGCGGGGAAATCGTCGGCCGGCGCAATGCCCGAGGCCGACAGCGCCTGGCCTGCCGACAGGGCCTCGAGTTTGGCCAAGGCCACGATCTCGCCTGCCTTGGCCGTGGCGGTCTTGTCGAGGCGCTGGCCGAACGGGCGGAACAGGCTGCCGATGCGCTGACCGCCCACGCTCTGGCCTTCGCTCACGGCACCCGACCAGACGCGGCAGAGCGAGAGCTTGCCGGCATGCGCCTGGTGCAGGACCTTGAAGCACTCGGCCATGACGACGCCGTTGCTCGGAAGCTTGCGGCGTCTGGCCGTCACCGCAGCGACCGGCGCGTCGTGGCGCAGCGCCTTCAGCAGGCGGCGCACGCCGTTCTCGCGATCGCCCGCTCCCAGCAGTACCGGCGCGATCTGGTCGGCGCCGAATTCCTCGTGGAGGTCGCGATAGATCAACGACTTCTCAGGTGCCACGTCCTCGATGAGCTGTTCGAGTAGGGCATCGTCGAACTCCGAGAGCGTCTCGAGCATCTCGCGCCGCGCCTCCGATTCGCGCGGCAGGATCTCGGCCGGCATCTCGATCAGGTCCGACGCGCCGCTCGAGCGGTAGCGATAGGCGCGCTCGCTCACCAGATCGACGTAGCCGATGCATTCCTCGCCGCCGTCGCTCGTCGGCCGGCGGATCGGCACCTGGCGCAGCACCAGTTTGCGCGTCGACACGGTCTGCAGCGCCGCCAGCATGTCACGCACGCGCGCCTCGGCGGAGTCGATCTTGTTGATGAAGAAGAGATGGGGGATGTGACGGTCCTCGATGAATTTCAGGAGCGGCGCCAGCGCCACGACGCGTTCGGGCGAGGGCTCGCAGACCACGACCGCCGTGTCGCACATCGTGAGGGCGGCAAAGGCGTCGTGCTGGAATTCGATCGACCCCGGCGCGTCGATGAAGGTCCACTGGTCGCCGAGATAGTCCACGGAGGCGATGTTGAGCTCGGTGCCCATGGAACGCTTGCGCGCCTCGACCGACCCGTCACCCAGAGAGGTGCCGGCACGTGTCGAACCGCGCCGGCCGATGGCTCCTGTGGCGTAGAGAAGACTCTCGAGCAGCGACGTCTTGCCCGAAAGATACGGCCCGCACAGCGCCACCACGCGATGCGCGCCGCCGCCTGGTCTGCCGCCGGTGATGGTCTCCGTCCTGATGTCTGCCATGACAACGTCCTCCTTCTTCGCGAGTGAATGCGCGTAGAACCCAGGACGGTGGTCGCACTCGGACGCGTCCGGAGCGAAGCTGTGTCGACGGAAATGTTTTCACCCGGCAAGGGACGAGTCAACGCGGGAGGCGGGGGAAGATTCTTCCTGCGATCCGCAATGCAGCGCTATGGTGGGAAATCGCAGCCGACCCGCAAAGTGTGAAATCATGCAGGACCGTCATCTGCCGTCACTGGGCCTGCGTTTCTGGGCGGCACTTTGCCTGGCCAGCATCTTCGGCGCCAACATGGGCGACTATTTCGCCCACGATGTCGGGCTCGGCCACGTCGCGGGGCTGCCGTTTCTTGCCGCTGCATTCGCCCTCGTGCTGGTGATCGAGCGCTTCGACCGCGGGACGCACGACGGCTGGTACTGGATCGCGATCATTCTTGTCCGCACGGCAGCGACAAATCTCGGCGACTTCTTCGCGGGCGATCTCAAGTTGCCGCGGCCATGGGTCATGGCGGGGCTGGTCGTGGTGCTGGCCGCGGTGGTGGCGCTCGCTGCACGTACCTGGTGGCGCACCGGCAACGGCCCGGTACGCGTGTTGCGCGCCGATGCGGCCTACTGGTTCGCCATGCTGGTTGCGGGCACCCTGGGTACGGTGGTGGGCGACTATGTCTCGCACAACCTGCATCTTGGCGACGCCTGGGCGTCGGTGGCGCTCGGCCTGCCGCTTGCCGCGCTCTTCCTCATCGGCCGCCGCGGCCTGATCTGGTCGTTGCCATTTTACTGGGTGACGGTGGTGATGGTGCGCGCCGCGGGTACATCGGCCGGCGATCTGCTGGCGGGCCGCAGGATGCTCGGCCTGCCGCTCAGCACTTTGGTGACCGGCCTGATCTTCGTTGGGTTGCTGGTGCTGTGGCGCAATCGGCGGCCGCCGGCGGCGGTTTGATGCGCGAGACCCGTGCTGTAGTGTAACGCAGCGGACCGTCGGGGACCGGCGGAGCGATGTACGGAGGCATCCTTGGCGCGGACTTCAAGAAGTGGTGGCGGCGAAGCGGAGCCTGCCTGCCGGTTTCCTGTGGGGCGTCTCGACCTCGGCCTATCAGATCGAGGGCGGGGCCACGGCCGACGGCCGCGGTCCCAGCATATGGGACGTCTACAGCCATCAGCCGGGCCGCATCGCCAACGGGGATACCGGCGACGTCGCCTGCGATCACTATCACCGCTATGCCGAAGACATCGCCATCATGCGGGGTCTCGGCATCGACGCCTATCGCTTCTCGGTGTCGTGGTCGCGGGTCATGCCGACCGGCAGGGGCGAGGTCAATGAAGCGGGCGTCGCCTTCTACGATCGTCTGATCGACGGTCTGCTGGCGGCCGGCATCGAGCCCTGGCTTTGCCTCTATCATTACGATCTGCCGCAGGCGCTGCAGGATCGCGGCGGCTGGGTCAGTCGCGATAGCGCGGGCTGGTATGCCGACTACGCCGAGTTGATCGCCAGGCGCTTCGGCGACCGGGTCAAGCGCTTCGCCACTTTCAACGAGCCGTCGGTCTTCACGCTCTTCGGCTATGCCTTCAAATGGCAACCGCCGGCGACCACCGCGCGCAGCGATCACTTCAAGGCCATCCACCACGTGAACCTGGCGCACGGCGCCGGTGTCGACGCCTTGCGCGCGCACGGCAAGGATTTCTCGATCGGCGCCGTCCACAACATGCAGCCCAGCCGGCCGATCGGCGTGACCGCCGAAGATCGCGCGGCTGCCATCCTGCTGGACGAATACTGGAACAAGGCCTTTCCCGACCCGCAGATGCTGGGGACCTATCCGCCCGCTCTGGCACGGCTGATCGAGCCCTACATTCAGGACGGCGATCTGGCGCGCATCAAGCGGCCGGTCGACTGGTGCGGGATCAACCATTACTCGCCGATCTATGCGAGGGCGGAACCGGAACAGGAGTTGGGCTTTGGCTGGGCCGATGCGCCGGCGGGCGTGCCGCGCTCGCCAATCGGTTGGGAGATCGACCCCGAGGCCTTCCGCGATACGCTGGTCTACGCCCAGCAGCGCTATGCGCTGCCGATCTACGTGACCGAAAACGGCGCCGGTGCGGTCGAAATGCCCGATGCTGCGGGGGACCTGGTCGATTCGCAGCGCATCGCATTCCTTGCGGCCTATACCGACGCCATGCGCGAGGCCGTCGCCGCCGGCGCCGATGTCCGCGGCTACTTCGTCTGGTCGCTGCTCGACAATTTCGAATGGGGTGAGGGATATGCCCACCGCTTCGGCCTGGTCTATGTCGACAACGTCAAGCAGGACCGCACCCTGAAGGCCTCGGCCCACTGGTATGCCGGCCTGATCAAGGCCGACAGGGAAGCGCTCTAGGGGTCAGGTGTCCTGGTTCAGGTGGTCGCGCTGGGTCGTGCCACTATACTCGCGGCGGAAGCGGCCGCGGCGCTGCAGCTCGGGCACGACCAGATCCACGAACTCCTCGATCGCGCCGGGTGAGTAGATCGACGACAACATGAAGCCGTCGCCGCCGACGGCGTCGAAATAGGCCTCCATCTGATCGGCGATGTCGGACGCCGTGCCGACCATCTGGGGCAGGCCGACGCTCTGGCCGTGGTTCTGCGCCACCTGCCGCAGGGTCAGCAGCTCGCCGGTCAGGGTGCGATAGCGCGTCTGCATGCGCTGCAGCTTGGGCTCGGCGCGGTGCGCCATGATCGTGTCGAGCGGCAGGGTCGAGAGGTCGAAGTCGAGATGGCCCGACAGGATCGCGAGGCCGCCCTCGAGCGGCACCAGCGCATTGTGTTCGGCCAGCCTGTCCTCGGCCTCGGCGCGCGAGGAGCCGACGATCGGCTGCATGCCGCACAGCACCTTGCAGGCCGAGGCGGGCCGCCCGGCATTCACCACGCCGCTCTTGATGTCGTCGTAGAGCGCCTTGGCGCCCGCGAGATTGGGCTGGATCGCGAACACCGCATCGGCGTAGCGCGCGGCGAAGTCGCGGCCCTTGCCCGAGGTGCCGGCCTGCAGGATGGCAGGGCCGTTCTGCGGCGAGCGCACGACGTTGAGCGGCCCGCGCGACTTGAACCACGGTCCCTCGTGCTCGATGCGATGGACCCTGGCGGGATCGGCGAAGACGCCGGCGGCGCGATCCATCACGACGGCATCCTCGTCCCACGAGTCCCAGAGCTTGCGGCAGACCTGGATGAATTCGTGGGCCCGGTCGTAGCGGTCGTCGGTGGGCTTGTATTCCTCGCCGTAGTTGGCCGCCTGGTTGTGGTTGAGCGAGGTCACGACGTTCCAGGCGGCGCGGCCGCGCGTCAGGTGATCGAGCGTGGCCCACAGGCGCGCGGCATGGAACGGGTGCTGATGGCTGACGGAGTAGGTGGCGCCGAGGCCGATCTTCCCGGTGACGGCCGCCATGAAGGAGATCAGCGGGATCGGATCGTGCTCGGGCGCCTGCGTGGCGTTGCGCAGCGCCGGCGCCATCGAGCCGGTGAAGGTGTCGGAGATGTAGTTGAGGTCGGCGAAGAAGACCATGTCGAAGCGCCCGCGCTCGCAGGTCCGGGCGATATGCTGGTAGAGTTCCGGCCGCGCCCAGTCGTAGCCGGCGGCCGCGGTGCGCGGATGCCGCCACATGGCGACGCTGTGCCAGGTCGGTCCGTGACACAGGAATTGCGCCAGGTGCATCTGCGGCTTGCTCATGCCGCGATCATGCCTCCTCTCCCATCGGTTGGGGAGAAGGAGAATGCCGGCCTAGGTGAGCGCGGCGCACGCCCGCTGGATGCGGCGGCCGGCTTCCTCGAGCAGTTCCGTATTGGTGGCGTAGGAGATGCGGAAGGCTGGACCCTGGCCGAAGGCCGAACCCTGCACGACCGAGAGGCCCTCGGACTCGAGCAGATAGTTCACGAAGTCGGTGTCGTCCTTGATCACCTTGCCGTCCGGCGACTTCTTGCCGATCGTGCCGGCGCACGACGGGTAGACGTAGAACGCGCCCTCGGGACGCGGGCACTTGAGGCCCTTGGTCTGGTTCAGCATCGAGACGATGAGGTCGCGGCGCTGCTTGAAGATCGCGACGTTCTTCGGAATGAAGTCGGTCGGACCGTTGAGCGCCGCCACCGAGGCCGCCTGGCTGATCGAGGAGGCATTCGAAGTGCTCTGGCTCTGCACGGTTATCATCGCGTCGATCAGCTTCTGCGGGCCGGCGGCGTAGCCGATGCGCCAGCCGGTCATGCAGTAGGCCTTCGACACGCCGTTCATGGTGAGCGTGCGGTCGTAGAGCCTGGGCTCGACCTGCGCCGGTGTCGCGAACACGAAGTCGTCGTAAACCAGCTTTTCGTACATGTCGTCGGTCAGGATATGGACTTGCGGATGCTTCAGCAGCACGTCGCACAGGCCGCGCAGGTCGGCGTGCGTGTAGGCCGCGCCCGTGGGGTTGCTGGGCGAGTTCATGATGATCCACTTGGTCCGGGGCGTGATCGCCCGGTCGAGAGCCTCGGGCGTCAGCTTGAAGCCCGTTTCCTCGCCGCAGTTCACGATCACCGGCGTGCCGTCGCCGAACATCACCATCTCGGGGTACGAGACCCAGTAGGGCGCCGGGATGATGACCTCGTCGCCCGGGTTGAGCGTCGCCAACATGGCGTTGAAGATGATCTGCTTGCCGCCCGAGGTGACGACGGTCTGGCTCGGCTTGTACTCGAGCCCGTGATCGCGCTTCATCTTGGCCACGATCGCCTGGCGCAGCGCCGGCGTGCCGGGCACGGCGGTGTACTTGGTGTCATTGCCCCGGATCGCCGCGATGGCGGCTTCCTTGATGTGATCCGGCGTCGGCATGTCGGGCTCGCCCGCGGCGAGGCCGATGACGTCCTTGCCCGCCGCTTTCATCTCCAGGAACTTGCCTTGGGCGGCATTCGTGGGAGAGGGCTTGATGCGGCCAAGACGGTCGGCAATGAACGCCATAACGAAAGACGCCTCCTGGGCGGGTTTGTTGCGGCGCGGAAACTACGGCCACGGCGGTTATCCCGCAAGGCAAACGGGGACTATTTATCGTCGGGCGACGCCGTACCGCGGCTGGGCCTAGTCCACGACCTTGATCTCGGCATCGACGCTCATCTTGGCGTCGCCGAAGCCGGTGCGGCGGCCGCTGACGGGGGCGGCGTCGCGATAGTCGAGTCCGACGGCGACCCTGAGGGAATCGCCGCGCGGCGAGATGCCGTTGGTGGGGTCGAAGCCCACCCAGTCGAGCCCGGGCACCCAGGCTTCGGCCCAGGCATGGCTGGTGCGGCCGACGTGCAATTCGGGATCGTCGTTGCGCAGGTAGCCGCTGACATATCGTGCCGGCACGCCCAGCCGCCGGCAGCAGGCAATGAAGACGTGCGAGGAATCCTGCGCCACGCCGGCGCCGCGCTTCAACGCCTCGGCGGCACTCGTGTCGACGGTGGAGACGCCGGTCTTGTACTTCACCTTCTTGCCGACCCGCTCCATCAGCTCGTGCAGGGCGACTACGCTCTGCGTCGGGTCGGCGGCGCGTGCAGCGAGACCCTCGATCAACGGTGCGAAGCCGTCGTCATGCCTGCCGAGCCCCGAGTTGCGCAGCCAGAACGGCGCGGGAAGGGTCGGCACATCGCCGTAGCGCAACCACTGGTCGGCGCCGCTGTATTCATAGAGGCCGGCGACGGCGATCTCGACCGAATCGTGTTCATGGGCGACGGAGAAGGTCGTGACGCTGTTGCCGTGGCCATCGACCCAGTCGGAGCGCTTGCCCGGCCCGTCGATGCGCCACGACACGAGACGCTGGCCGGTCGCGGGCTTGGGCGTGAGACGCACGTCGTGGATCGAATGGCCCGACGGCTGGTCGAACTCGAAGCGCGTGATGTGATGGACGGAGAGGCGCATGGTTCTCAATCGAGCAGGAACTGGCGGCCGATTTCGGTGCTGAGCGTGGCCACGTCGGCGCGCAGGCCGCCCAGGAATTCGTGCAGGCCGATCTCGAAGATGTGGTCGATACGCGCATAGCGCACCCTGGCATGCAGCTCGCCCGCGAGGCGATCGGCCTCGCCGCGCGTGCCGTAGGCGTCGGCCAGCTCGCGCATCGCGAGGTCGACCATCCAGAGGCAGTGATGCACCGAGCGCGGCACGTCGCGGCGCAGCATCATCAGGTCGGCGATCTTCCTGGGCTCGAGCGAGCTTCGATAGATGCGCCGGTAGGTCCGCACGGCGCCGATGCAGGCCAGTACCTCCGACCAGGCGAAATAGTCCATCTCGTCGGTGTGCGGGTTGCCGTCGGGCAGCAGGCGGTGGAACTTCACGTCGAGGATACGGGCGGTATTGTCGCCGCGCTCTAGGAAGGCGCCGATCTGGAAGAAATTGTAGGCCTCGTCGCGCAGCAGGGTCACTTGCGCGGCGCCAAAGATCATCACCGCCTGCTTCTTCACCGATTCGATCAGCGCGCCGCGGTCCAGGCCGGCGCGGTTGCCCCGCAGCTTTGCGCTCAGTTCGAGCCACAGTCCGTTCAGGCTCTCCCACACGTCGACCGTGATGTTGTTGCGCTCTTCGCGGGCATTGCGCCGTGCCGAGCCGATCGAACTCACGATGGAAGACGGGTTGTTCTCGTCGAAAGCCAGGAAGTCGATCAGGTCGGAGAGGCGTCCGCCCTGGCTCTGGCGCTGGCGGAACTCGTCGTCCATGCCGAAGATCGCGACCACGCCCTCGGCTTCCTTGCCGCGCGACTGCAGGGCCATGCGTTGCGTCGCCTCGATCAGCCGCGCCGTGGTCTTGGCCCGCTGCAGATAGCGGCCCATCCAGTAGAGATTTTTGGCAGTGCTCGAGAGCATCAGCCGCTCGCCGGCGGTTCGGGCGCCAGGACCCAGGTATCCTTGGTGCCGCCGCCCTGGCTCGAATTGACGATCAGCGAGCCTTCCTTGAGCGCGACGCGCGTCAATCCGCCGGGCACGATGGTGATCTTGCGGCCCGACAGTACGAACGGGCGCAGATCGACATGGCGCGGCGCCACGCCCTGCGCCACGAAGGTGGGGCAGGTCGAGAGCGCCAGGGTCGGCTGGGCGATGTAGTTTTCCGGCCGCGCCTTCAGCAGAAGTGTAAACGCCTCGATCTCCGCCTTGCTCGAGGTCGGGCCGACCAGCATGCCCTTGCCGCCCGAGCCGTGCACTTCCTTGACGACGATCTCGGCCAGGTGCTCGAGCACGTACTTGTGGTCGTCGGCCTTGTCGCAGCGCCAGGTCGGTACGTTCTGCAGGATCGGTGCTTCGCCCAGGTAGAAGCGGATCATCTCGGGCACATAGGTGTAGGTCGACTTGTCGTCGGCCACGCCGTTGCCCAGCGCATTCACGATATTGACCCTGCCGGCACGCACGGCGCCCAGCAGTCCGGCGACGCCGAGAAAGGAGTCCGGCCGCATTGCCAGCGGATCGAGGAAGCCGTCGTCGATGCGACGGTAAATGACGTCGACCCGCTGTGGCCCGCGCGGCGTGCGCATGTAGACGCGGCCTTCGTCGACGAACAGGTCGGAGCCCTTGGCGAGCTCGATACCCATCTCGTCGGCCAGAAAAGCATGTTCGAAATAGGCGCTGTTATAATGACCGGGCGTCAGCAGCACGACATTGGGTTCGGCGTCGTCGCTGAACGAGACCGAGCGCAAGGTGGCGAGCAATTCCTCGGTATAGTCGGCGACTGGCAGGACGCGCTTGGCCGAGAACAGCTCGGGCGCCAGCCGCATCATCACTTCGCGATTCTCCAGCACATACGATACGCCCGACGGAGTGCGCACATTGTCCTCGAGCACGTAGAAGTCCATTTCGCCCACGCGCACCAGGTCGATGCCGGCGATATGGGCGTGCACGCCGCCGGGCAGTTCCAGGCCCTGCGCCATCGGTACGAACTCGGCGTTCATCAGAAGCTGCGTCTCGGGGATCACGCCGGCGCGGCAGATCTCGCGCTCGCCGTAGGCGTCGGCCAGGAAGGCGTTGAGCGCGCGTACCCTCTGCACCAGGCCCTTGTGCAGGTATTCCCATTCATCCCAGGCGATGACCCGCGGGATGATGTCGAAGGGGATCGTGGTTTCCGCGCCTTCGGCCGCGCCATAGGCGCCGAAGGTGATGCCGTGGCGGCGATAGAACTGGTCGACCTCGTGCCGGGTGGCAGCGAGGCGCTCGGGCGAGGTGCTGTCGAGCCAGCGTGAAACGCCCTGATAGGGCGCGCGGATCGAGCCGTCTGCGCCGGAGCGCATTTCGTCGAATGTCTTCGCCGCCATCCGGCATTTCACCCCTTGTCGAATTGCAATATAAGCAATCAATGGGCCAATGAAAAACAGCCCGACGGGAGGGCCGCGTGAAACAGGTGCTCATCGAGCAATATGGCGTTCCTTGGGAGGTCGCGCGCTGCGCGGAGGTGGCCGACGTGGGCGCGCCGGCGGCCGACGAAATCGTGTTCGACGTGCTGGCCTTCCCGATCAACCCGGCCGACATGGGTTTCTGCAGGGGCACCTATCGGCTGCGGCCGCCGCTGCCCGCGACGCCGGGGGCGGAATGCGTCGGTCGCGTCACCGCCGTCGGTCAGGGCATCAGGCACGTGAAGCCGGGAGATCTCGTCATCAACCTGCAGCGCGAGAACTGGACGCAGAAGCGCCGGGTGAAGGGCGACGATGCGATCCCGCTGCCCGCCGGCATCGATCTCAAGCAGGCGGCGATGGTACGCATCAATCCGCCGACCGCACAGCTCATGCTGTCGGATTTCGTCGACCTCGAGGGTGGCGACTGGGTCATCCAGAATGTCGCCAATTCCGCCGTCGGCCGCCTTTTGATCGTGCTCGCCCATCAGCGGGGACTGCGCACGGTGAACGTCGTGCGCCGTGCCGAACTCGCCGGCGAGCTGAAGCAACTCGGAGCCGATCTTGTGGTCGTCGACGGTGCCGATCTCGCCGAGCGCGTGGCGCGCGAGACCGCGGGCGCGCCGATCAGGCTCGGGGTCGAGGCGATCGGCGGGGCCGCGACCGGCCGCCTGGTCGAGTGCGTGGCGACCGACGGCACGGTGGTGCACTACGGCTCGATGAGCGGCGCCGATCCCGTGGTCGGGCGCTCGAACTTCACCTATCGCGGGGTCAGGCTGACCGGTTTCATGCTGGGCCGCTTCATGGCCCGGCGCAGTGCCGAGAAGATCCGCGCGCTCTATGCCGACCTGGCGGAGCAGGTGATGACGGGCAAGCTGCACGCGCCGGTGGACACGGTCTATCCGATCGACAAGATCAAGGATGCGCTCGCCCATGCCGACAAGGGCGGGCGCAACGGCAAGATTTTGGTCAGCCCCAATGGGGCGATCTGAGCAAGAGGGAGAAGAGAGATGAGTTCCGACGTCGCGGAGATCGAGAAGGTGCTGCAGGTCTATTTCGACGGCCTGTACGAGGGCGACACCAGGAAGCTGGGCCAGGCCTTCCATCCGGCCTCGCACCTGTACAGCGCCGCGCCCGACGGCAAGGCGGCCGACATGCCGCGTGCCGACTGGTTCAAGATGGTCGAGGGCCGCCCGTCGGCCAAGTCCAAAGGCAGCGAACGGCGCGACCGCATCGTGTCGATCGACTTCTCGGGGCCGCAGACCGCCTTCGCCAAGGTCGAGTGCCAGATCCCGCCGCGCTACTTCACCGACTACCTGACCCTGCTGAAGGCCGACGGCCGCTGGCAGGTCATCGCCAAGGCCTTTCATACGGTGACGAAGGAATAAAAAGATCCCTCGCTGCCGCTCGGGATGACAGCATTGTTGTCATCCGGAGCGGCAGCGAGAGATCCTTAATCTTGCTTAGTCCTTCGCGTCGGCGGCGACCTGGACCTTGATCATCTTGTCGGGATTGGAAGGCGGCTCGCCCTTCTTGAGCTTGTCGACATGCTCCATGCCCGACGTGACCCTGCCCCACACGGTGTACTGGCCGTCGAGGAAGTTCGAGTCCTTGAAGCAGATGAAGAACTGGCTGCGCGCGCTGTTGGGGTCGGAGGTGCGCGCCATCGAGACGGCGCCGCGGCCGTGCGGCTCCTTGCTGAACTCGGCGGGCAGGTGCTCGCCCATGCCGCCCATGCCGGTGCCGTCGGGATCGCCGGTCTGGGCCATGAAGCCGTCGATCACGCGATGAAATACGACGCCGTCGTACTTGCCTTCGCGTGCCAGCTTCTTGATCTGGGCGACGTGCTTGGGCGCGAGGTCGGGACGCATCACGATCGTGACGCGACCGTTCTTGAGATCGATGTAGAGCGTGTTTTCCTTGTCCATGGTCACTCCTTGACGTCCGCCGCGACGCGAACCTTGAGCATCTTGTCCGGATTTACAGGCGGCTCGCCCTTCTTGATCTTGTCGACGAACTCCATGCCCGACACCACCTTGCCCCACACGGTGTACTGGCCGTCGAGGAAATTCGAATCCTTGAGCACGATGAAGAACTGACTCTGGGCGCTGTTGGGATCGTTGGTGCGGGCCATGCCGACCGTGCCGCGCGTGAACGGTGTCTTGGAGAACTCGGCCTGCAGCAACGAGCCCATGCCGCCGCGTCCGGTGCCCTGCGGGTCGCCGGTCTGGGCCATGAAACCGTCGATCACGCGATGGAAGACGAGGCCGTCGTACTTGCCTTCGCGCGCGAGCTTCTTGATCTGCTCGACGTGCTTGGGCGCCACCTTGGGCAGCATCTCAATGACGACACGGCCGTCCTTGAGGTCGATGTAGAGCGTGTTCTCCTTGTCGAGGGCGAAGGCGCTGCCCGACAGGCCGAGAACCGCGGTGAGGAAGATGAAAGCCAGGATTGTGCGCATGGCGGGCGACCATAATGACCGACGCCTGAAACACAAGAGCTTCTCCTGGGCCTCCCCCACGAGCGCCTCATGCTGCAGTAGGGGCGCGGATTTGCGCGATGTGCATGGATTGCCGTGTCTTTCGCGTCGCGTCGGGCTAAGCTGAGGGTGTGGCCGGTATGGGGCCCGGCGGATTTGCCGGGTTCCGGTCGCGCGATTTTGGGAAGTGATACTTAAAACGGATTTTCGGATGACCGCCTTGAGCGGCGGGGGCCTGACTTCGAGTCGAGCGGCTCCGCTTGAGTTCCGTGATCGATCGACCGGACGCTGCCGCAAACGGTGGCCTTTCCGCGCCGCGGTCGCTCGCGCGGATTCTGGCGTTCGAGGAGGACGATCCGCGCTTCCCGAGGATGGAGGAGACCTGGCTTGCCTTCGGCGCCGACATGGGCGCTCAGGTGCGCGCCGTGCTCGATGGCGGCCGCTCGCCGGGCGAACGGGCCTACGGCGTAGGCGCCATCGTACACAACTATTTCCGTACGCGCGGCATCACGCTCACCAGCTACGAATTGCGCGCGCTGGCGGGCGAACTGGTCGAGCCACCCCAACCGTCCCGGCCGGACACCGCCGAGGTTTCCGTTGTCGCCGAGCCGCAAGTGCCTGCCACCGCCATCGAAGAAGCCACCATCGAAGAAGCAATTGTCGACGAACAGGGGGAGACGGCCGCAGATCTCGTGTCGTTCGCCGACAAGGAGCAGGCGACGGAAAGGGCCTGGGCGGGCGAGGATCCGGCGGACCCGTCACCGGTCGTCGCGGAAACGGCGTTCGCGGCACCGCCTTCGACGCTCGTGAACGTCGTGAGTGCCGACGCCGCGTCCTTCAATCGGCTGCTGATGAAGGTCGTCGAGATAGCGGCACATCGACTGGGCGGAGCACCGGCCGATCGCCGCCAGGCGGGCGCTGCGATCGATGCGGCGATCGACGAGGCGACACAGCGCCAGGATGGCGGCGTTGCCCGCCGACGGGCGCGAGCGCCTGTCGCTGCTGGCGCTCAGCGAGATCTGCGGCCTTGGGCTGCTCGACCGGCTGTGGGCGGACCGCTCGATCCGCGCCGTCTATGTCGATGGGCCGGAGCAGGTCCATGTCGATCGCAACGGCGCGCGCGAGCCCGCTCCCGAGACGTTCCGCGACGCCGCGCACCTCCTCGATATTGCCCGGCGCCTGGCGCGGACCGGCGTCGAGCGGCATCGTCGAATTTCAGTTCCGCGACGGCGGCAACGGCCTGGTGATCTTCCCGCCTGCCGCGCCTGCCGGTCCGGTTCTGGTGCTCCATCGCGGTGAGCCGGGCAACGCCACTTTCGAGCGCCTGATCGCGTCGCAGATGTTCGACCGGCGCATCGCCGCACTGCTGGCGATCGCGGCGCGTGCGCGCCTCAACATCGTGGTCATGGGCCCGCAAGGATCGGGCAAGACGGCGCTACTGGCGGCGATCGCCCGCGACCTCTCGGGCCTGCGCGTTGTCACGCTGGCGGCACACCGGCAGTTCCGCTGGCCGGCGGCGGCCAAGGTCGAGCTTGTGGCGCAGGCCGGCGACGTGCCGTCCGCGCCGTCGTATGGCGCCTTGATGACGGCAGGTGCGCGGCTGCAACCCGATCTGCTGGTGGTCGATGCGCCGCCGGGCGGGGATATTCCCGCACTCGCCACGCGCCTGTCGCGGGGCGCGCGCGGCACGCTCGTGGCGCTCCGATCCGACGCGATGGCTGCGCTCCTGGCGCGGGCCGCCGACCTGGTGATCCGTCTCGGCCCGTCGGCGGATGGGCTGTTTCGCGTGCTCTCTGTGGAAGACGCGAACGGTGCGCCGGTATTTGTCCACGACGGTCGACGCTATCGCCTGCTGACCGCCGCCCCGGCCTTCGCGCCAATCGTTCGGGAAGCGGGGTATGGCGAGGCGCTTTCCGGCGTATTTGCCTGAGGGCGAGGCCGATTGCTGCGACGGGCCGCCACATACCGGCCACAGTCGAAAACCCGTTACCACGCACTCCCATATCTGGTACTAACCGCTTGGAAAAAGTGGAGGATTTTGCGGACCGGAACCCTCGGGGGCCGGTGCGCGAGGGGACGATTGCATGGTCGGAAAGCGCGTTTGGGGTGTTCTGGGAATTTTGACGCTGGTGCTGGGCTTCGGCCTGGTGGCGGGCGCCCATGCGCAGACGGTCGTCGGCCAGCCGCACGACTGGCAGATGGGATTCGGGCCGGCCTACACGCCGGTGATGGAGAAGGTGGAGTGGCTGCATAACCTGCTGCTGGTCATCATCACTCTGATCTCGCTCTTCGTGCTGGCGCTGCTGCTTTACGTCATGTGGCGCTTCCACGCGTCGCGCAATCCGGTGCCCAGCGTCGTCACGCACAACACCGTGCTCGAGATCGCCTGGACGATCATCCCGATCCTGATCCTGGTGGTGATCGCCATCCCGTCCTTCCGCCTGCTTTATTACGGCGACAAGGCGGTCGATGCCGCGATGACGGTCAAGGTGACCGGCCACCAGTGGTACTGGCAGTACGAATATCCCGACCAGGGCAACATCTCGGTCGACAGCCGCATCCTGACCGAGGCCGATCGCGCCAAGCTGAAGCCGAACGAGCCGCGTCTGCTGGCCGTCGACGAGGACATGGTGATCCCGGTCGGCACGACCATCCGCATCATCGGCACCGCCGCCGATTCCATGCACGGCTGGACGGTGTGGGGCTTCGGCATCAAGAAGACGGTGATCCCCGGCCGCCTCAACGAAGGCTGGATCAATGTCGAGAAGGAAGGCCTCTACTACGGCCAGTGCTCGCAGATCTGCGGCAACAACCACGCCTATATGCCGGTCGCCGTTAATGTCGTTTCGAAGGCCGAATTCGACAAGTGGGTCGAAGCCAAGAAGAAGGCCGCGGGTCTCGCCCCTTCCACCAGCTTCGCTTCCGCCACTCCCCCCGCCAACCGCTAAGCGCTCCGCAGGAGACATCCATGGCCACCGCGCACGGCGCCTCTCACGACCATAGCCACGACGACCACCATACGCCGACCGGCTGGCGTCGATACGTCTACAGCACGAACCACAAGGACATCGGCACGATGTACCTGGTGTTCGCGATCCTGGCGGCTTTCATCGGTGCCACTTTCTCGGTGATCATGCGGCTCGAACTGCTGCAGCCCGGCGTGCAGTATTTCAATGGCGCCGACGGCACTCCCGACGGCCACCTGTGGCAGGTCGTCGTGACCGCTCACGGCCTGATCATGGTGTTCTTCGTCGTCATGCCGGCGCTGATCGGCGGGTTCGGCAACTGGTTCGTGCCGCTGATGATCGGCGCGCCCGACATGGCCTTCCCGCGCATGAACAACATCAGCTTCTGGCTGTTGCCGCCGGCTTTCCTGCTGCTGCTGCTCTCGACTGTCATCGGCGGCGGCGTGGGCACCGGCTGGACGATCTATCCGCCGCTCACGGTCCAACAGGGCGCGGGCATGGATCTGGCGATCTTCTCGCTGCATCTGGCGGGCGCGTCGTCGATCCTGGGCGCCATCAACTTCATCACTACCATCTTCAACATGCGCGCGCCGGGCATGACCTTGCACCGCATGCCGCTGTTCGCCTGGTCGATCCTGGTGACGGCGTTCCTGCTGCTGCTGGCGCTGCCGGTTCTGGCCGGTGCGATCACCATGCTGCTGACCGACCGCAACTTCGGCACGCACTTCTTCGATCCCGCCGGCGGCGGCGATCCGACCTTGTTCCTGCACCTCTTCTGGTTCTTCGGGCATCCCGAGGTGTACATCATGATCCTGCCGGCCTTCGGCATCGTCTCCCACATCATCTCGACCTTCTCGAAGAAGCCGATCTTCGGCTATCTCGGCATGGCCTACGCGATGGTGGCGATCGGCGTCGTCGGCTTCGTCGTGTGGGCGCATCACATGTTCACCGTCGGCATGGACGTCGATACGCGCGCCTACTTCGTGGCCGCCACGATGGTGATCGCGGTGCCGACCGGCGTGAAGATCTTCTCGTGGATCGCCACCATGTGGGGCGGCTCCATCAGGCTCGAGGTGCCGATGCTGTGGGCGATCGGCTTCATCTTCCTGTTCACCGTCGGCGGCGTCACAGGCGTGGTGCTGGCCAATGCCGGCGTCGATTACGCCATGCACAACACCTACTACGTGATCGCGCACTTCCATTACGTGCTGTCGCTCGGCGCGATCTTCGGCATGTTCGCCGGCTTCTACTACTGGTTCGGCAAGATGAACGGCCGTCAGTATCCGGAATGGGCGGGCCAGGTCCATTTCTGGACCTTCTTCATCGGCGTCAACCTGACCTTCTTCCCGATGCACTTCTCGGGCCTCGCCGGAATGCCGCGGCACTACGTGGACTATCCCGACGCGATGCATCATTGGAACATGATCTCCTCGCTCGGCGCCTTCCTGTCGTTTGGCTCGGCGATCTTCTGGCTGATCTTCGTCGTGTTCGGCACGATGTTTGCGGGCCGCAAGGTCGGCGCCAACTACTGGGGCGAGGGCGCGACGACGCTCGAATGGACGGTCGACTCTCCGCCGCCATTCCACACGTTCGAGGAACTGCCGCACATCTCTCCGACGGCACACCACTAGCAACTCGAGGAGCGGTGGCGCCCCCTGAAGACAAAGGACGGCGCCTTCGCCTTGAAGGGCAATGAGCGATACCGCACACGATATCTGGACGAAGACGGGCGCGACGGTCAGCACCGCGACGGTGCGCGACTACATCGACCTGCTGAAGCCGCGCGTGATGTCGCTGGTCGTGTTCACCGCGTTGATCGGACTGGTGATCGCGCCGGCGCACATCCATCCGTTTGCCGCGGCGCTCGCGGTGCTGGCGGTGGCGCTGGGTTCGGGCGCGGCCGGTGCCATAAACATGTGGTACGAGCGCGACATCGACGCCCTGATGGCGCGTACCGTCAACCGGCCGCTGCCGCAGGGCAGGGTGGCGCCGGACGATGCACTGGCCCTGGGTGTGCTGCTGTCGATCTTCTCGCTGCTGCTGATGGCGGTGGCCACCAACTATGTCGCCACCGCACTGCTCGGCGCGGCGATCCTGTTCTACGTCTTCGTCTACACGATCTGGCTGAAGCGCCGCACGCCGCAGAACATCGTGGTCGGTGGTGCTGCCGGCGCCTTCCCGCCGATGATCGGCTGGGCCGCCGCGACCGGCGACGTGTCGGCCGTGGGCGTCGCGCTGTTCCTGGTGATTTTCCTGTGGACGCCGCCGCACTTCTGGGCGCTCTCGCTCTACCGCAGCGACGACTATCGGCGCGCCGGCGTGCCGATGCTGCCGGTGGTCGCCGGCCCGCGCGAGACCAAGCGCCAGATGCTGGTCTATGCGCTGCTCCTGGCGCCGGTGTCGTTGACGCCGACCTTGCTCGGCGCCGTGGGCTGGGTCTACGGCGCGGTCGCCGCCGCGATGAGCGTCGCCTTCATCGGCCACGCCGTCGTCGTCTGGCGCAGCGCCGACGACGAGACTGCGCATCCGCCGGCACGCCGCATGTTCCTCTTCTCCCTGCTTTACCTCGCGGTCCTGTTTGCCGCGCTGCCGGTCGACCACTTCGTTGCCCGCCTCATCAGCACTCAAATGATCGGCGGATGAGCATCATGGTCGACGACCGTCGTCCGGGCGACACCGACATGCACCGCCGCCAGCGGTCGAAGAACCGGTTCATGTTCCTGGTGCTGCTGGCCGTCGCCGTCGTGTTCTTCGGGCTGACGCTGGTGCGCCTGGGTGGCCAGACAGGCATGAAGATATGAGCAAGCCGGTCGACAGGAACGCTCGTCTGGCCTGGACCCTGGTCGCCGTCTTCGCCTCGATGCTGGGCCTCGCCTATGCCGCGTCGCCTCTCTACGAGGCCTTCTGCAAGGCCACCGGCTTCGCCGGCACGCCCCGGGTCGCGGTCGAAGGCGACCGGCCGGTGCTGAAGCGCACGGTGGAGGTCCGCTTCGACACCAATGTCGATCCCAACCTGTCATGGCGTTTCCAGCCGGTGCAGCGCGAAGTCAAGGTGCACCTGGGCGAGGAGAAGCTGGTCTATTTCCGCGCCACCAACCGCTCGCAGCGGCCGATCGTCGGCACCGCGACCTACAACGTGACGCCCGAGCCCGCCGGCCCGTGGTTCAACAAGATCCAGTGCTTCTGCTTCACCGAGCAGTTGCTGCAGCCCGGGCAGTCGGTCGACATGCCCGTGATCTTCTTCGTCGATCCCGACATGGACAAGGATCGGCGCTACGACAATGTCCGCACCATCACGCTCTCGTACACTTTCTTCGAGTCCAAAACGGAGCGGGCGAAGACCTTGCTGGGCGGCGTGCCCGCCAGCGGAACCGGAAAGGGTGGCTAAAATGTCCGACGGCGCGCCAAAGCATCCATATCATCTCGTTGATCCGAGCCCGTGGCCTGCACTGGGTGCGATCGGGGCCTTCCTGCTGGCCTTCGGCGCCGCGCTCGGCATGCATCCCGACATGCTGGGACCCCACGTCGAGGGCATAGCCAAGACAGTCAACTGGTGGATCGTCGCGCCGGGCTTCCTCATCGTCTTCGCGGTCATGTACTGGTGGTGGAGCGACGTCATCGCCGAATCGCGCATCTACCACACCGCCGTCGTCCAGCTCGGCCTGCGCTATGGCATGATCCTGTTCATCGCCTCGGAAGTGCTGTTCTTCGCGGCCTTCTTCTGGGCCTTCTTCGACTCGGCGATCTACCACGCCTCGCCGGAGATGCCGGGCCGCATGGCGGCCGACGGCGGGATGTGGCCGCCCAAGGGCGTGCACGTCATCGCCCCGTTCGACCTGCCGTTCATGAACACGCTGATCCTGCTGCTCTCGGGCACCACGGTGACCTGGGCGCATCACGCGATCCTCGAGGGCAAGAACAGGGATGCCGTCCGCGGCCTGCTGCTGACCGTGATCCTCGGCGCCTGCTTCACCGGCATCCAGCTCTTCGAGTATGCCCACGCGCCGTTCGGCTTCACCGACAACATCTATTCGTCGACCTTCTTCATGGCGACCGGCTTCCACGGCTTCCACGTGTTCGTCGGAACGACCTTCCTGCTGGTCTGCCTGTTCCGCGCCATGAAGGGCCAGTTCAAGCCCAACCAGCATTTCGGCTTCGAGGCGGCCGCCTGGTATTGGCATTTCGTCGACGTGGTCTGGCTGTTCCTGTTCGTCTGCATCTACTGGTGGGGCGCCGGAAACGCGCCGATCGCGCACCACTAGTCGTTGTCCGACAACGACTAGTCGCTGTCCGACAGCTATAATCGGAACCGCCGGGGCTCTCCCCGGCGGTTCGTTTTTCCGGGAGTGCCGATGTTCAGGCTGAGGCCGCTGCTGTGGCCCACGCTCATTTCGCTGCCCATCCTGGTGCTCTGCCTGGCCTTGAGCGTCTGGCAGATGGAGCGCCGCGAGTGGAAGCGGGACATTCTCGACCGCATCGCCGCCAACCAGTCGGCCGCGCCGATCGCGCTCGAGGCGCTGCTGAAGGCCGATCCGCTGCGCCGCGAGTACGGCCGGGTGTCGGTGTCCGGCAGGTTCCTGCACGACAAGGAATTCCATCTTGCCGCGCGCAGCCGCGGCAACGACGTCGGCATCCAGGTCGTCACCCCTCTGCGGACCGATCGTGGCCAGATCGTGCTGTTCGACCGCGGCTGGGTGCCGTCGGAAAAAAAGGACCCGAAGACCCGCGCCGAAGGCCAGATCGAGGGCGACGTGAAGCTCGTGGGCGTCGTGCGCCGCAGCCAGGTCCAGCGCCAGTTCGCGCCCGACAACGCGCCGGACAAGAACGTCTGGTTCCATGTCGACGCGCCGCTGATGCGCCAGCTGGCCGGCGGCAAGCCCGACCCGCTGCTCGACAGCTTCTTCCTCGAGGCCGACGCCAACCACAATCCGGGCGGCCTGCCGATCGGCGGACAGACCCAGCTCGACATTCCCAACGACCACCTGCAGTACGCCATCACCTGGTTCCTGCTCGCCCTGGCGCTGATCGGCGTCTACCTCTCCTATCATTGGGAGAACGGCCGGCTGACGGTGAACGGCAGGACCAGGGCCACGATCCCATGATCGCCAACGACCCTTACGCGGAGCTCGAGCGCCGCTTCGGCCGCATGAGCGCGGTCAATCGCGCCGGCGCCATCCTGAACTGGGACCGCTCGACCATGATGCCGGACGGCGCCAGCGACGATCGCGCCGACCAGCTCGCGACCCTGGGCGTGATCAGCCACGAGATGATGGTGGCGCCCGACATGCCCGATCTGCTGTCGCGGGCGGAAGAGGGCAAGGCCACGCTCGACGCCTGGCGTGCCGCCAACCTGCGCGAGATGCGCCATTCCTGGACGCACGAGAACGCGCTGCCGTCCGATCTCGTGGAAGCGCGCACGCGTGCCTCGTCGGCCTGCGAGATGGCGTGGCGCGAGGCCAGGAAGAACAACGACTTCAAGTCGCTGCTGCCGAGCATGGGCGAAGTCCTGAAGATCGTCCGCGAGGTCGCCGCAGCCAAGTCGGCGGCGCTCGGCCTGTCGCCTTACGACGCGCTGCTCGACGAATACGAGCCCGGCGGACGATCCGCGCGCGTCGATGCGCTGTTCGCCGACCTGGGCGCGGTGCTGCCCGGACTGCTCGGCCGCGTGATCGAGCGCCAGCGAAGTGGACCGCAGCCCCTGCCGCTCGACGGCCCGTTCCCGGTCGAGGCGCAGCGCCGGCTGGGCGAGGAGTTGATCCGGATCATCGGCTTCGACTTCAACCACGGCCGCCTCGACGTCTCGGCGCATCCCTTCACCGGCGGCACCGCCGACGACGTGCGCATCACCACGCGCTACGACGAGGCCGACTTCGCGCGCGCCCTGATGGGCGTGCTGCACGAATGCGGCCACGGTCTCTACGAGGCCGGCCTGCCGCGCGACTGGCGGCGCCAGCCGGTCGGCAATGCGCGCGGCATGGTGCTGCACGAAAGCCAGTCGCTGCTGATGGAGATGCAGGCCTGCCGCGGCCGCGATTTCATCGACTTCGCCGCCCCGCGCATGCGCGCGGCCTTCGGCAGGAGCGGCCCGGCCTGGTCGGCCGACAACATCCATCGCGTCTACACGGAGGTGACGCCGGGCTTCATCAGGGTCGATGCCGACGAGGTCACCTATCCGCTGCACATCGTGCTGCGCTATCGCCTCGAGCGCGCGATGCTGGCGGGCGACCTGGCACTCGCCGACCTTCCCGGCGCCTGGAACGAGGGCATGAAGGAGCTGCTGGGCATCGTGCCGCCGACCGACACTGTGGGCTGCCTGCAGGACATCCACTGGCCCGACGGCTCGATCGGCTATTTCCCGACCTACACGATGGGCGCCCTGGCGGCGGCCCAGCTTTTCGCCGCGGCCAAAAATTCCGTGCCGGGCCTGCTCGCCTCGATCGGCAAGGGCGATTTCGCGCCATTGCTGGGGTGGTTGCGGGCAAATGTGCACGGCAAGGGCTCGATTGCCGACACCGATGCGATCCTGACCGAGGCGACCGGCGCGCCGCTCGGCACCGCCGCCTTCAAGGCGCATCTGGAAAGCCGTTACCTCTCGGCGTAAGAGGGGCGCCATGCTCGACCTCCGCCCCAACTGCGAATGCTGCGACAAGGACCTGCCGAACGGCGCGTCCGACGCGCTGATCTGCACCTTCGAATGCACCTTCTGCGCGGACTGCGCGAAGGCCGCCTGGGCGGCCTGTGCCCGAACTGCGGCGGCGACCTGGTGAAGCGGCCGACCCGGCCCGGAGCGCATGCTGGCCAAGCACCCGGCCTCGACCAAGCGCGTGAAGAAGGACCACGCCGCCTGCAAGCAGGTCGCCTAGACCGATGAAGTACATCAGCACCCGCCACGGCTCGCAGGGGAGCCCGGCGCCGCTCGGCTTCGAGGACGTCATGCTCGCGGGCCTCGCGCGCGACGGCGGCCTCTATCTGCCGGCCGAGTGGCCGCAGTTCTCCAAGGCCGAGATCGCCGCGCTGAAGGGCAAGCCCTATGGCGAGGTCGCCTATCGCGTGATGCAGCCGTTCGTCGGCAACACGTTCGACGAGACGACCTTCCGCCGGCTGATCGCCGAGGCCTATGCCTCGTTCGAGACGCCGGACGTGGCGCCGCTGAAGCCGCTCGGCGACAGCGGCATGCACCTGCTCGAGCTGTTCCACGGCCCGACGCTCGCCTTCAAGGACGTGGCGCTGCAGCTGCTCGGCCTGATGCTCGACCACACGCTGATCGCCGCGCGGCCAGCACGCGACCATCGTCGGCGCGACCTCGGGCGACACCGGCTCGGCCGCGATCGAGGCGGTGCGCGACCGCAAGACGATCGACATCTTCATGCTCCATCCGCGCGGCCGGGTGAGCGAGGTGCAGCGCCGGCAGATGACGACGGTGCTGGCGCCCAACGTCCACAACATCGCCGTCCAGGGCACGTTCGACGACTGCCAGGACCTCGCCAAGGCCTGCTTCAACGATCTCGCCTTCCGCGACCGGCACGCGCTGACGGCGGTGAACTCGATCAACTTCGCCCGCGTGATGGCGCAGATCGTCTATTACTTCTGGGCGGCCCTGAAGCTCGGCGCGCCGGACAGGCCGGTCGCCTTCACCGTGCCGACGCGGCAATTTCGGCAACGTCTATGCGGGCTATGCCGCGAAGCAGATGGGCCTGCCGATCTCGCACTTCGTCGTCGCCGCCAACACCAACGACATCCTGGCGCGCTTCTTCGAGACCGGCGCGATGACCATGACCGGCGTCGTGCCGACCTACAGCCCGAGCATGGACATCCAGATCTCGAGCAACTTCGAGCGCCTGCTGTTCGACCTCTACGGCCGCGACGGCAAGGCGCTGGCCGACGCGATGACCGCCTTCCGCAGCACCGGCACGCTCGAGGTCGGCGCCAATGCGCTGGGCGGCGTGCGCGAGCTGTTCGACGCCGGCCGGGTCGACGACGCGGGCACGCTGGCAGCCATCGCCGATTGCCTGCAAGCGCTTCGGCGAGACGATCGATCCGCACACCGCGGTCGGCTATGCCGTGGCCCAGCATCATCGGCGCGATCCCAAGGTGCCGATGGTCGTGCTGGCGACGGCGCATCCGGCCAAGTTCCCCGACGCGGTGCAGAAGGCGACCGGCGAGCGGCCGGCGCTGCCGGCGCGCCTTGCCGACCTGCTGGATCGTACCGAGCGGGTCGACGGCCTGCCGAACGACGTCGGCGCGCTGAAGGAAATGATCGACGACCGCATGGCCGCCCAAAGCCGCAAGGTGAAAGTGCGCACATGAGCAACGTCAAGGTCACCACGCTTTCCAACGGCCTGCGCATCGCGGTCGACGAGATGCCCGAGGTCGAAATTGGCCTCGCTCGGCATCTGGGTCGCCTGCGGCACGCGCCACGAATTGGCCGAGCTGAACGGCATGGCGCACATGCTGGAGCACATGGCCTTCAAGGGCACCAGGACGCGCAGCGCGCGCGCGATCGCCGAGGAGATCGAGAACGTCGGCGGCAGCCTCAACGCCTATACCGGCCGCGAGATCACCGCCTATCACGCCTCGGTCCTCAAGGAGGACGTGGCCCTCGGCGTCGAGATGGTGGCCGACATCCTGCGCAATTCGGTGTTCGACCCCGACGAGCTGCAGCGCGAGCGCGGCGTCATCCTGCAGGAGATCGGCCAGGCGCTCGATACGCCCGACGACCTGATCTTCGACCAGTTCCAGGAGACCGCGCTGCCCGACCAGCCGCTGGGCCGGCCGGTGCTGGGCACCGCCGAATTCGGTCGAGACGATCGGCCGCGACGATCTCTTCGCCTTCCTGGCGCGCCACTACACGGCCTCGAACATGGTGATGTCGGCGGCCGGCCAGGGTCGAGCACGACCAGATCGTCGAGCTGGCGGAGAAGCATTTCGGCTCGGTGCCGCGCACGCCGGCGAACGCCGCAGATGCCGGAGCCGATCAACTATGTCGGCGGCGACGGCCGCGAGAGCCGCACGCTCGAGCAGGCGCATCTCGTGCTGGGCTGCCAGGGCATCGGCTATCGCGATCCCGACTATTACGCGACCGCGATCTACTCGACCCTGTTCGGCGGCGGCATGTCCTCGCGCCTGTTCCAGCGCATCCGCGAGGAGCGCGGGCTGGTCTACGGCATCCATTGCTTCAATGCGGCCTATGCCGACGGCGGCCTGTTCGGCATCTATGCCGGCACCGGCGAGGACGATCTCGCCGAGCTGGTGCCCGCGGTGTGCGAGGAGTTCGCCGGCGTGGCCGACACGCTCACCGAGCAGGAGCTGATCCGCGCGCGCAACCAGATCAAGGCCGGCACGCTCATGGCGCTCGAATCCAGCGGCGCGCGCTGCGAGCAGGCCGCCCGCCACCTGCTGATCCACAACCGGCCGATCCCCTACGAGGAGGTCGTGGCCCGCATCGAGGCGGTCGACCAGGACGCCGTGCGCCGTGTCGCGCGCCGGCTGCTGCAGGGCAAGCTCACGATCGCGGCGCTCGGCCCGATCGACGAGCTCGAATCGATCGACAAGATCGCCGCGCGCCTCGCGGCCTAGCGCTCCGCCGGATATACGCCTCCTCGCGAGGAATCGCCTGAAACGTCGCCTCCGCTAAATCGGAAGCCGATCCTCGCGAGTTTCGCGAAGCTTCGCGAAGCGCCCGGTTGAAAAAACACGTCCTCATGAGGAATCGCATCGGATGCTGCTCCTGCTGCATCGGAGGCCATTCCTCATGAGTTCTCATGAAATTCATGAGTTGCTCGGGAAAAAAGCATATTGCGTGGAATCGACGGATGGGGTCGCATGCGATCGTACATAGGCGCGTCGGCGCAAATCGCCTATTACGGTCGTTACTGACGCTATATCGTTGGCCCGCTTGAAACGAACGGGGGCGGCGATGACCATCACCTGCATCAGGAATGCGCGCTGGGTGGTCGCGTGGGACGCCGCCGCGGGGCAGCACTATTTCCGCAACGACATCGATGTCGTGTTCGACGGCGACCGGCTGATCCACGTCGATGCGGGCTATGCCGGGCCTGCCGACCGTCGGATCGATGGAAGCGGGCTGTGCGTCATGCCGGGAATGGTGAACGTCCACACGCATCTGCAGTCCGAGAGCCTCGGCCGCGGGCTGATCGAGGAGCTGGGCAATCCGGCGCTCTACATGACCGGCATCCTCGACGAGAAGTCGGTGTTCGTGACGTCGGGCCTGACCGAGCAGGCGGGCGGCGCGGCCGCACAACTCAAGGCCAACAAGGCCTCGACCGAGAATGCGATCGCCGAGCTGCTGAAGAGCGGCTGCACCACCGTGACCGATCTTGCCGTGGCATGGGACGGCTGGCTCGACGTGCTGGCCGGCACCGGCATCCGCGCGGTGGCAGCGCCGATGTATCGCGACGCCAGGTGGATCGTGCCGACCGGCCATCGCCTCGATTACGAGTGGGACCTCGCGAAGGGCCGGCGCGACTTTGCGACGGCGCTCGAGGCCGTCGATGCCGCTGAGCGCCACCCGTCGGGACGGCTCAGCGGCATGATCGCGCCCATGCAGGTCGATACCTGCAGCCCCGAACTGCTGCGCGACAGCCTGGCCGCCGCGCGCGAACGCGGCCTCAAGATGACGGTGCATTGCTCGCAGCATATTCCCGGAGTTCCAGGAGATGGTGCGCCGGCACGGGGTGACGCCGGTGCAGTGGCTGCACAACGAGGGCCTGCTCGGGCCCGACACGTTGCTGGGCCACGCGATCTTCCTCGATCATCATTCGCTGGTGCAGTGGTGGTCGCGTCGCGATCTCGACATCCTGTGCGAGACCGGCACCTCGGTCGCGCATTGCCCCGTCGTGTTCTCGCGCTACGGCCAGATGATGGAGGATGTCGGCAGCTACATCCGCAAGGGCGTGAACCTGGCCTTCGGCACCGACACCGAGCCGCAGAACATGGCCGAGGAAGTCCGCATGGCCTCGACCATGGGCCGTGCTGCCGCGAAGAGCGTGCGCGGCGTGTGGCTGTCGGAGCTGTTCCATGCCGCCACGATCGGCGGCGCCACGGCGCTCGGCCGCGACGACATCGGCCGGATCTCCGTCGGCGCCAAGGCTGATCTCGTGCTGCTCGATCTCGAGGCGCCCGGCATGCGGCCGGTGCGCGATCCGCTGCGCAGCTTCTTCTTCTCGGCGGCCGATCGCGCGGTGCGCGACGTCTTCGTCGATGGACGTCAGGTGGTAAAGGAGGGCGCGGTCCTCACGATCGATCGCGCGGGCCTGTCGCGGCCGCTGCAGGAGTCGCAGGACGCCTTCGTGCGCAATGCGCCTTATGTCGATTTCCGCGGCCGCTCGGCCGACGAAATCTCGCCGACGAGCTTCAGGATCGAGGGAAAGAACCGGAGCTCAGAACTCCGTCCGTCATGTTCCTCTCCCCCGCTAGGGGGAGAGGCTAGGAGAGGGGGCGTCGAAGAGGGCGAGGACGGCGGGCGAGGTCGGCCTTTCCTGCCCATTCAAATGGGGAGGTGGCGCGGTAATCCGCGACGGAGGGGTCATGCGCCGCAGGCAACTTTATCTTCTCCCGAAGGGTATGACCCCTCCGCCCGCGTGTGACGCGGGCACCTCCCCATTTGAATGGGGAGGGAAGCGATTCCGCTAGGAGCGCTTTTTGCCTGCCGCGGTCACCGGCGCAGACGTCGTGTGGCGCGCCATGCTGATCAGGCCCGACGAGGTCTCTGGTACCGGATTGCGTGGCGGCACGCCGATCGCGGCGCGTTCCTGCACGGCCTTCACCTCGGCGCTGTTGCGGATCAGATTGTAGCGCAGCGCGGTGTAGAGGTTGACCGGGAACGGCATGTCGGCGTTGAAGTCGATGATCAGCACCACGCGCGTTTCCTCGGTCTGGTTCTTGACCCAGTGCTCGCGCGTGTCGTCGAACACCAGCGGCTCGCCTTCCTTCCAGAAGAAGTGGTGGCCGCCGATCTCGATCCAGCACTTCTCCGGCTCCTTCGGCACGATCAGCGGATAGTGGAAGCGGATCACGCCCGCTGCCGAGCCGCGATGGGGCACGATCTCGGCGCCGCCGGCCAGGATGGTGAAGAGGGCGGTGTGCACGCCCGGGATGCGCTAGATCGCGGCATAGGTGTCGGGCACCGCCGCGGTGTTCTCCTTGATCTCGTGGCCCCAGATCTTCAGCAGGAAGGTGCGCCAGGCGCGGCCGGCGACGAACAGGTCGCGCGGATGGACCTCGTGCAGCGCCGGAATCTCCTCGTGATGGCTCAGCAGGTACTGCAGGTCGGCCTTGATCTTGTCGTGGCTCTTCTTGAGCTCGGCCAGCACCGGAAACGCCTTGATCGCGTCCTCGCCGCCCAGCGGCAGCTTGGGCATGCGGCGCAGGATCATGTCCGACATCCTGAGATTGAAGTTCTCGATCGGCTCCTGCGGCACCCAGATGTGCTTGGTGAGGTAGAAGCGGCCTTTCTGGCCGACATTGGTGTTTTCTTCGGTTTGCATCACTGTGGTCCTGAAAGACGACGGGAGCGGGGTCGGGGCCGGCAACTTGTTACGCTCAGAAGGATATTTCAAGGCGATCCATGCCGCACCGTCTGCGGCCGGGGGTATATTCGGCCACCTCAAATTCCTACGTCAAGTCCCGGAAAACATGTCACAATTCACGAACTAAGTTAAGATACGGCCCGATGTTCCGCTTCGCCGACGTCCCGCTTTCGCTTTCCGGCATGACCCGCATCCCGGGCGGAAGGTCTATTTGCGCGCACCGAGCATGGAGGACTGGCCGGAATGGGCCGAATTGCGTGCCCGCAGCCGGACCTTTCTCACGCCGTGGGAACCGACCTGGCCGGACGATTCGCTGGGCCGCGACCATTTCCGCCGCCGCCTGCGCCAGCAGGTCCGCGAATGGCGCGCGGGCGAGGCCTATGGCCTGTTCGTCTTCCTGAACGACAGGCGCCGGCTGGTGGGCGGCATCAACCTGTCGAACGTGCGCCGCGGTGTCGCCCAGGCCGCCTCGGTCGGCTACTGGATGGGCCAGCCCTATGCCGGGCAGGGGCTGATGACCGATGCGTTGCGCGCCATCCTGCCCTTTGTGTTCGACGAATTACGCCTGCACCGGCTGGAGGCCGCTTGCCTGCCGCACAACGAGCCCTCCAAGGCCGTGCTCGGCAAGGCGGGCTTCCATGAAGAGGGGTTGGCGCGCCAATATCTGCGGATCAACGGGCAGTGGGCCGATCACCTGCTGTTCGCCCTGCTGCGCGCCGACTACGACGCCATTCTGAGAGCGGCCCGCTGAAGCGGGAGGAAAAATTCATGCGCAACCTGACGCCCGCCACCATCACGCAGGCCTTCGCCGACTATTGCGCCAACGCGCCCACGTGCGCGCACGCGCGACCTGCTGGTCAGCCTCGCGGGCCACCTGCACAGCTTCGTGCGCGACAACAAGCTCACCCAGGACGAATGGAACGCCGCGATCGACGCGCTGACGCGGGCGACGCAGTTCACCGACGACAAGCGCAACGAATACATTCTGTTCTCCGATCTGCTGGGCGTCTCCTCGCTGGTCGACATGGTGAATGCCCAGACCAAGGGTACGCCGTCGTCGGTGCTGGGCCCGTTCTTCATCGAAGGCACGCCCGAGCTGCCCAACGGCGGCGACCTGTGGCAGGGCCAGGACGGCGAGCCGCTGGTGGTGAGCGGAAAGATCGTTGACCAGAAGGGCGCGCCCGCGGCGGGGACGGTACTGGCGCTATGGCAGAACGGCGGCAACGGCCTCTACGCGCAGCAGGACCCCAAGGGCGATCCGACCAATTATCACGGCCGTCTCACCGTCGCCGGTGACGGCACCTTCGCCTTCACCACGGTGCGGCCGATTTCCTACACGGTGCCGGACGACGGACCGGCGGGCGACATGCTGCGCGTGCTGGGCCGCGATGCGTGGCGGCCGGCCCATCTGCACATGGTCGTGCAGGCGCCCGGCCATAAGCCGCTGATCACCGAGTTCTTTCCCGAGGACGACAAGTATCTCGACCGTGATGCGGTGTTCGGCGTGCGCGCGCCGCTGGTGCTGCCGTTCAGGAAGATCACCGACCGCGGCGCACTGCCCGCCAATCTTTCCGCGCGCGACACCTTGCCGATGCCGGTGTGGTCGGCGCGGATCGATCTGACGCTGCCGCCGGCCTGACCCTAATCGCGCTGGGCCGCGATCGCTGTGGCCCAGCCGGCGGCATGCTTCTCGAGGCCGTTTTCGTTCATGTGGCAGCCGTCGTAACGGTCGGCCAGGCCGATCTCGTCGGTGTCGGGGCCGGCAAAGACGCCCGGCAGCCGGGTAAGACCGAGCTGGATCTTCTGGAGCGCGAGGTTGGGCGACGCGGCCTGGCCGCAGATCGTCGCCCGGGCCACGAAGAACTTCGATCGCGGGAAAAAGCGCTTGGTGAGGGCGATGATCGGCTGCATCGCGAGATCGTAGGCCGCCACACCCGCGGCAGAGTTGTCCAACTCGCCCTGGTGCCAGAGAAAATGGGTCACGGTGAGTCCCGCCTCCTGCGTTGCGGCCAGGCGCTCCTCCAGCATGACGTTCAGCCTGCCGCCGGTGGTCCACTCCTGCACCGAGGTCGACCCGACGCCGGCGGCGATCAGGATCGCGCGATCGATCGTTCCGGCCGCGATCAGTCTCTCGGCCGCAGGGATCCAGGGGCTGCCGCGCTCGCCCGATGCGCCCAGCAGCGGATCCTCGGCGCGAAGTACCTCCCGTCCCAGAAATTGGCCACGGCATCCGATGTCGCCCGGAATCTGGGTGTTGCCGTGGTTGGCCGAATTGCTCTGGCCGAAGACGAAGGCCACCATCGTGCGCGGCGTGACCGCCGGCCGCGGCATCTCGCGCTTGCCGCGATAGGCGACCAGCTGGCCCTAGGCGTTGTACCCGGCCCGCGGCACGAGCCAGCGCTCGACCATCCAGCCGCCCACCAGCAGACAGGCGATGCAGGCCGCGCCGACGAGCGCGCGTCGCCCGGATCAATCCCTGACGCTCCCCGTGACCATGCGCGCGAGCAGCTCCCGCGCCAGATGATCCGACGCGATCGGCCGAAGGTGGCCGCCGTCCTGGCTGGTCAATCCCGTCGTCCGGTCGTCGCCGAGATAGGTCAGGCAGCCGTCGACGCTGCAGAACAGGCCCATGACATCGACGAAGGCCATGGTGTCGGTCGTCGTGAAGTTCCTCTCGAGAAGTCCCGTTCAACGTCCGGAACTGTGGATCGAGCCCGACGAAAGTGCGCCGCGGAGGATCGGGCCAGAAGTGGCGGGCGACTACGGTCGGCAGGCCGCCGACCCAGTGCGGCGTCGGACCGGTGAACAGGGTGCGCGCGACGCCAAGCTCGTGCAGCCTGTCCGCGATCAGGTTGAAGCGCCGGATAGACTGGCCGCGATCGTGGGCGACGATCACGACCTCCGGCCGCGCTGCCGCGATCGTGCGCAACGCCGCCCGGTTCGATTGCTCGCAGGAATCGAACGTCTGGGTCTCGGCGAGGATGACTTCCGGCAGACAACCCGGCAGGGCGACCTGCAGGATCTGCCAATCGGCGGGCAGGTTCTGCCGCAAGCCGATGTAAAGCGCGCGGGCATTCTCGTCGCCCCACAGCAGCACCGCGTGACGCCGGCCCGGATCGCGCTCGGTGCAGCGCTCGGTGCATCCGGCGGGCAGCGCGGCGCCTTCGAAGGAGTCGAGGAATGCCTGCCGTGCGGGGTCGCGGAAGCCCGTGCCGGGAAAGCCGTGCGAGGCGAAACAGACAATGCCGAGCGCGCAGGTCGCGACTGCGCCGGCGAGCAGCGCGGCGGTTTCGACATCTTCGCGCAGGCGCGAGCAGGGCCGGCGCAGCGGCCGTTCGATCAGGAGATGGGTCGCGATCGCCAGGCAAAGGGCGGCGATAAGGACGGCAATGCGGACGTCGCTCGCCGGCGTTCCGCTGTCGGAGAGACGTGCGAAACCCAACGCCGGCCAGTGCCACAGGTAGAGCGGATAGCTGATGAGCCCCAGTGCGGCCAGAATCCGGTTGCCGAGGATCTTGCGGTTGATCCACGCCTCCGGCCCGGCCGACAGGACGAGACAGGTGCCAAGTACAGGCAATAACGCGCGCCAGCCGGGGAAGGGATGACCGGCATCGACGACGAGGAAGCCGATCGCGAGCAGCAGGCAGCCGAAGGTCGCGGCGGTGTTGGCCGCCGGCGGATCCCAGCGCCAGCCCTGGCGCTCGAGGCGGGCGAGCACCCAGCCGGCCATCAGCTCCCAGACCCGCGAGACCGGCGAATAGAAGGCCGCGGTGGGATGGGTGTACGCCCAGTAGAGGCCGACGCCGAACGACAGGACCAGCAGCGTGGGAATGAGCAGCCCCGTGCCTTCCCGGTAGCGCGAGGCGAGTTGCAGCAACGCCGGCCACACGAGGCAGAACTGGCCGAGAATCGCGACGCTCCACAGGTGGGAGAGGATGCCGGTGTCACCGCCGGCCCGCGCACTCCACGACAGGAGATTGGAGGCGAAGGCAGCGCCGGCGGCGATCTCCTCGCCGAGCTGGCGGTACTCGCGGGCGAACAGGAAGAACCAGCCGAAGACGAAGACCGCGAGCAGCACCGTGAGCAGCGCCGGCAACATGCGGCGGACGCGCCAGCGGTAGAAATATGGCAGGTCGAAGATGCCGCTCTCGAGATCCGCCAGGATCGACAGCGAGATCAGGTAGCCCGAAACGACGAAAAAGACGTCGATGCCGAGATAGCCGCCGCGCAGCCACCGCGCCGAAGCATCGAATGCCAGCACCGCAACGATCGCGACGGCCCGCAGGCCGTCGATGTCGGAGCGATGGGCCGCTGTCTGCTGCACGTCTCGACCGGTTCCGGCTACTTCGAGGCCTTGAGGAAGTCCTCGATCAGGGGATGCCAGATCGGCGCGCCGCGCTGGATGGAAATGAAACGAGTCAATTCAGACACTTACCTCATCCTGAGGAGCTGCGCGTAGCGCAGCGTCTCGAAGGATGGGCAACTCGCGTGGTGCTCGTTCCCACCCTTCGAGACGCGGTCCTGCGGACCGCTCCTCAGGGTGAGGTTCACTTTGGACCGACGCGTGGTTTGGACCTGTTCAACTCTCAAGAGCATCGACTTATCTCCCGCTGCGCCGGGCCGGCTTGCCGCCGCCGCCCGAGCCGGTGCGCACGCCGCGGAAGACACGGCTGTGCTGCATCTTGCCGAGATGGACGCCGACGTTGGCGGAGGCCGCCTGTCCGGGCAGCTCGAGCTCGTTGGCCTCGAGCCGCCGGATCTCGTCGCGCAGGCGGCCGGCCTCCTCGAATTCGAGGTCGGCCGCGGCGGCGCGCATGCGCTTCTCCAGTTCGGCGATATGGGTGCGCAGATTGTGGCCGACCAGGTGCACGTCGCCCGAGACGCCGGTGTCGACCGTGTAGTGGTCGCGCTCGGCGGTCGACTGCAGGATCTCGCCGATGTTCTTCTTGATCGAGGCCGGCGTGATGCCGTTCGCCTCGTTGTAGGCGACCTGCTTGGCGCGCCGCCGGTCGGTCTCGCTGATCGCGTACTTGATCGAATCGGTCATCTTGTCGGCATAGAGGATGACGCGGCCGTCGATGTTGCGCGCGGCGCGGCCGATCGTCTGCACCAGCGACGTCGGCGAGCGCAGGAATCCTTCCTTGTCGGCATCGAGGATGGCGACCAGCGCGCATTCGGGAATGTCGAGGCCCTCGCGCAGCAGGTTGATGCCGACCAGCACGTCGAAGGCACCCAGCCGCAGGTCGCGGATGATCTCGATGCGCTCGAGCGTCTCGATGTCGGAGTGCAGGTAGCGGCAGCGGATGCCGGCCTCGTGGAGATACTCGACGAGGTCCTCGGCCATGCGCTTGGTCAGCACGGTGACCAGCACCCTCTGGCTCTTCTTCGCGCTGTCCTTGCACTCGGCGATCAGGTCGTCGACCTGCTTCTCGACCGGGCGGATGATCACCGTCGGATCGATCAGCCCGGTCGGACGGATCACCTGCTCGATGAAGGTGCCCTGCGTCCTCTCCATCTCCCACGGGCCGGGCGTGGCGCTGACGAACGTCGTCTGCGGCCGCAGCGCCTCCCACTCCTCGAACTTGAGCGGCCGGTTGTCGATCGCCGAGGGCAGGCGGAAGCCGAACTCGGCGAGCACGCTCTTGCGGTTGAAGTCGCCGCGGAACATGCCGCCGATCTGCGGCACCGTGACGTGGCTCTCGTCGCAGATCAGCAGCGAGTTCCGCGGGAAATATTCGAACAGGGTGGGCGGCGGCTCGCCCGGCTTGCGGCCGGTGAGGTAGCGCGAATAGTTCTCGATGCCGGCGCAGGCGCCGGTGGTCGACATCATCTCGATGTCGAAGTTGGTGCGCTGCTCGAGCCGCTGCGCTTCCAGCAGGCGGCCGGCGCGGTTGAACTCGTCGAGCCGCTGCTTGAGGTCGATCTTTATCTGCTCGATCGCCTTCTGCAGCGTCGGCTTGGGCGTCACGTAATGGCTGTTGGCGTAGACGATGATGTCGTTCAGCGACAGGGTCTTGTCGCCGGTCAGCGGATCGAACTCGGTGATCGATTCGATCTCGTCGCCGAACATCTCGAAGCGCCAGGCGCGATCCTCGTAGTGCGCCGGAAAGAGATCGATGGTGTCGCCGCGCACGCGGAAGGTGCCGCGCTGGAAGGCGTTGTCGTTCCTCTTGTACTGCTGCTCGACGAAGCGCCGCAGCAGGGTGGTGCGGTCGAGCTTCTGGCCCTTGTGCAGGCGGAAGGTCATCGCCTGGTAGTTCTCCAGCGGACCGATGCCGTAGATGCACGACACCGAGGCCACGATGATCACGTCGTCGCGCTCCATCAGCGCGCGCGTCGCCGAATGGCGCATGCGGTCGATCTGCTCGTTGATCGACGAATCCTTCTCGATGAAGGTGTCGGTGCGCGGCACGTAGGCTTCGGGCTGGTAGTAGTCGTAGTACGACACGAAGTACTCGACGGCGTTCTCCGGGAAGAAGCCCTTCATCTCGCTGTAGAGCTGGGCCGCCAGCGTCTTGTTGGGCGCCATCACCAGCGCCGGACGTCCCTGCGAGGCGATCACGTTGGCCATGGTGAAGGTCTTGCCCGAGCCGGTGACGCCCAGCAGCACCTGGTCGCGCTCGCCGCCTTCGACGCCTTCGATGAGCTGGCGGATCGCCTCGGGCTGGTCGCCGGCAGGCGTGTAGTCCGACACCATCTTGTAGGGTTTTGGCGTCACCCCCTCGAGCTCGGGTCGCCGCTGGATGTACGGCATGTCGAGCGGCATGGCGGGCAGCGCGAGATTCTTTGAGGGCATGGCCTGCATTATATGATGCGCCGGCCGGGGGGCCGCAATGCTAGAGCATGTTCCCGTTCGACAAAATCACCTCACCCTGAGGAGGCTGACTGGAAATGAAACGAGTCAATTCAGACACTTACCTCATCCTGAGGAGCTGCGCGTAGCGCAGCGTCTCGAAGGATGGGCAACTCGCGTGGTGCTCGTTCCCACCCTTCGAGACGGCCCTTTGGGCCTCCTCAGGATGAGGTTGACTGGAAATGAAACGAGTCAATTCAGACACTTACCTCATCCTGAGGAGCTGCGCGTAGCGCAGCGTCTCGAAGGATGAGGTGGAAGTTCCGCGTCCCCAAAACGACTTTCCCGTCACATGCCCGACATTCTTTCCACACCCTTCCTGATCGCCGCCGTTGTCGCCGTCATTGCCGGCATGGTGCGCGGCTTCGCCGGCTTCGGGGCCGCCATGGTGATGACACCGATTTTTTCGGCGCTCTACGGGCCCGAAATCGGCATCGTGCTCTGCATGCTGCTCGAGATCGTCGTCGCCCTGCCGTTGCTGCCCCGGGCCGTCCGGCATGTCGATTGGCGAGTCATCGGCCTTCTGCTGCTGGCGGCGATCGTGGGCGCGCCGCTGGGCAACTACGCGCTGACCCTGGTGGCGCCGCAGCCCATGCGTTGGGTGATTTCCGCGATCGTGCTGAGTGCCGTCGCCATGCTGGCCAGCGGCTGGCGCTACAGTGGCGGACCGCGTCCTGCGGCAACCCTGGCGGCCGGCGCCGTCAGCGGCTTCCTCAACGGGCTTTCCGGCATGGCCGGCCCGCCGATCGCGTTTTATTACCTCGCCAGTACCGAGGCGGCGGTGAAGGTGCGCGCTAATCTCACGACCTACTTTGTCTTCGTCGACCTGGTGGCGCTGTCGCTGTTCTTCGGGCGCGATCTCGTCGGGTGGCATACGGCGGTGCAGGGAGCCTTTCTCGCGCCCGCCGTGATGCTGGGCGGCCTGTTCGGCGAACGGCTTTTCCCCCTCGCCAGCGAGATGTTCTATCGTCGCCTTGCCCTGGCGCTGCTGGTCGCCGTGGCGATCGGCTCCTTGATCCTGTAACACCGGACGGGTAGCGAGAAATCATGAGCATCTGGGGCAAGATCGTCGGCGGCACGGCAGGCTTCGCCATCGGCGGGCCGATCGCCGGCCTGCTGGGCGTGATGGCGGGCCATGCCGTCGACCATGTGCTGGACAGTCGGGTCAGCAGCGAGACGGCAATCGCCACGCCGGGCGATCCGAAGGATCATCCCGGCCTGCGCCAGATCGCCTTCACCGTGGGCGTGATCGCGCTCGGCGCCAAGATGGCGCGGGTCGACGGAGAGGTGACGCACGACGAAGTCCAGGCCTTCCGCTCCTTCTTCCACGTGCCGGAGGGCGAGGAGAAGAACGTCGAGCGCTTCTTCGATCTCGCCAAGCGCGACGCGGCCGGCTTCGAGACTTATGCACGGCAGGTCGCGGCGCTGTTCCCCGACGCGCCGGAAATCCTCGAGAGCGTGCTCGAAGGTCTTTTCGACATCGCCAAGGCCGACGGCAAGGTCGGCGCGGCCGAAGCCGAGTATCTCGCCAGGGTCGCCGACATCTTCGGTCTGAGCACGTCGCGGTTCGACCGTGCGCGCGCGGCGGCACTGGGCGAGACGGAGTGCGAGGCATGCGTCGTGCTGGGCATCGATCCACTGGCGACCGACGAGCAGATCCGCGAGGCGTGGATCCGCCAGGTGAAGGCCCATCATCCCGACCGTCTGATGGCCCAGGGCCTGCCGGAGGAAGCGATCAAGGTCGCCAACCGCAAGCTCGCGCTGATCAACGACGCCTATACGCGCTTGCGTCGCGAACGCGGGCTGGTCGCCGCTTGATCTTGAACGTCGTCGAGCATCCGTCGCCCAACCACGCGCCGCGCGGCGAGCAGCCTGTCGATATCCTCGTCCTGCACTACACCGAACTGCCGCTGAAGGAGTCGCTCGACATACTGAGCGACGACAAGCGCGAGGGCAGGGTGAGCGCACACTATGTGCTGGCCCTCGACGGCACGGCCTATCGCCTGGTGCCCGAAGATCGCACCGCCTGGCATGCCGGCCAGTCGTACTGGCGCGGCCGCGAGGCGCTGAACGCCACCTCGATCGGCATCGAGATCGTCAATCTGCACGGCGATCGCCACGATTATCCGGCCGACCAGATCGCCGCACTGGTCGAGCTCTGTACCGGCATCCTTGCGCGTCATCCGCATATCGAGCCTCGCAATGTGGTCGGCCATTCCGATATCGCGCCCCAGCGCAAGATCGATCCAGGCCGGCGCTTCCCCTGGCAGTCCCTCGCGGCGGCGGGCATCGGCCTGTGGCCGCGCGACGGCGGGCGGCCGCTCGACGGCGATTTCCAGAAAGGTCTGCAGCGCTACGGCTACACGGCGCCGCTCGCCGTGCCGCCCCGGGAGATCGTGAAGGCCTTCCAGCGCCATTTCCGGCCGGCCCGGGTCGACGGCATGGTCGATCCCGAGACCGCAACCCGGCTGGCCGGCCTGCTTGACCCGCTGGGGGGAGCGCTCTAGTCAGGCGCCGCAGGTCAGACGGCTGGATGGCTGCACTCCGCAAGGGGTGAGGAAAGTCCGGGCTCCACGGAGACACGGTGCCGGCTAACGGCCGGCGGGGGCGACCCCAGGGAAAGTGCCACAGAGAACAGACCGCCGGTCTGGCCCGCCTTCGAGCGGCAAACCAGGCAGGCAAGGGTGAAACGGTGGGGTAAGAGCCCACCGCGCGACCGGCAACGGAAGCGGCATGGCAAACCCCACCGGGAGCAAGACCAAATAGGGGCGGCACGCCGGGCAACCGGCAGCGGTGTTTCCGCGACGCCGCCCGGGTCGGTCGCGCGAGGTGTCCGGCAACGGGCATCCCAGAGGAATGGCCATCCATCGCCTTTACGGGCGGGGACAGAACCCGGCTTACAGGCCGTCTGACCTGCATTCTTACCCAGATGTCTCCAAACGCTGGGACACCTCCGATGCCGATGGCATATGGCTTTAGGGCACACACCTTGCTCTTCCATTTCGGGAACGTGGAACCAGTCCTCACCTCACCCTGAGGAGCATCGCGTAGCGATGCGTCTCGATCAGCGCGGAGTAACCTCCGCGCCTTTGGTGGGCAACAGACAAGGTGCTCGTGCCCACCCTTCGAGACGGCTGCTTCGCAGCCTCCTCAGGGTGAGGTAAGTCCGTACGCCATGGCGATGATCGCAAAAAACATAAATTTCATTGCGATAATCGCTGCCATTGATTCCACTGACCGATTCCGCCTGACAACTCAATTTCAACAAGTGCTTGCGGTCGAGTCTCGCAGGCGCACAATAGGTGCCACTTCTAAGCCTCTCAGATTCCACAGTGAATCCGGCTCTTGACTATTGTTTCCCGGACTATCCCATGTTATCCCATTAAATCCCGATTAACAGGCAGGGGCGTGGGGCACTTGCGGCGGGATGCAGGGGGAGAGGGCCGTGGCGTTCCGGTCCGAAATCCTGATCAAGCTGGACAAGAAAGGCCGGGTCCTTCTGCCCGCGGCCTTCCGTGACGAGCTGCCTGCCGACGATCGCAACGCCTTCGTCCTCTATCACTCCCCCAATCTCGCCGGCGTGGCGAACGGCAATTCGCGCGCCGGCTTCGATGCGATGCTCGAGCGCGTGCGCGCCGAACTCCTGGGGCCCAAGGGCTCGCTCAAGGCGGCGCTCGACGATGAGTCCTTCGATCCTGCGGGCCACCTCTCGGCTGCCGCGCGCACCATCGCGATGGAGCCGGATGGGCGGTTCTCGCTGCCGGCCGATTTCGCCGAGGCGATCGGCGTGTCCGACGGTGTCGTGCTGGCGGGCCTCGGCGAGAAGTTCCAGTTGTGGAATCCCGGGCGCTGGCAGGCCCGCCGCGAGGCCGATCGCGTCCGGATGGCGGCCTTCGTGCGCGGCCTTGATGGCGGTGACGCATGACCGGTCAGCGCCATATCCCTGTTCTGATGAACGAAGTCGTCGATGCGCTCGCGCCACGCGACGGCGGCCGTTATCTCGACGGCACGTTCGGCGCCGGCGGCTACACGACGGCGATGCTCGACCGCGCCGACTGCCGGGTGATCGCGATCGATCGCGATCCCGACGCGATCGCCGCCGGACGCGCGCTGGCCGAGCGCTATGCGCCGCGGCTGCGCCTGATCGAAGGCCGCTTCGGCGACATGGCGGAGCTTCTGTCCGGCGAGGACGTCGCTGGTGTCGGGCTGGATGGCGTCACGCTCGATCTCGGCGTGTCGTCGATGCAGTTCGACCAGGCGGAGCGCGGCTTTTCCTTCCGCAATTCCGGCCCGCTCGACATGCGCATGGAGAAGAGCGGTCCGTCGGCCGCCGATCTCGTCAACACCGGAGAAGAGGCCGAGCTCGCCGACATCTTCTGGCGCTACGGCGAGGAACGAAAGAGCCGCCGCGTGGCCCACGCCATCGTCGAGCGCCGCCGTGAGAAACCCATCGAGACGACGGCTGAGCTGGCGGAAATCGTGCGCCGTGCGGTCGGCCCGTCGGCGCGCGACGAGAGCGATCCCGCCACGCGCGCCTTCCAGGCCCTGCGCATCGCGGTCAACGACGAGCTGGGCGAGCTCGAGCGCGGCCTCGCCGCCGCCGAGTCCGTGCTCGCTCCGGGCGGCCGCCTGGCGGTCGTGTCGTTCCATTCGCTCGAGGATCGCGCGGTCAAGGAATTCGTCCGCGCCCGCGCCGGCCGCACGCCGGGTCCGTCGCGCCATGCGCCGCCGCGCGGCGAGGAGAAGGTCGCCACCCTGCGCGATCTGTCGCGCAAACCGGTGCTGCCGTCAGAGGAAGAAGTGTCCGCCAATCCGCGTGCGCGCTCGGCGCGCCTGCGCGTGGCCGAGAAGCTGAAGGGAGGGCTCGCATGATCAACCGCGGGCTTCTCTTCTGGTCGGTTGCCGCGATCGGCACGGCGATCGGTTTGTTCAGCGTGAAATATCGAGTGCAGGATCTCGAGGAGAAGATCGACCGCACCAACCAGAAGATCGTCGAAAGTCAGCAGGCCACGCATATCCTGCAGATCGAATGGGACTATCTCAACGAAGCCGAGCGTATAGAGCGGCTGTCGCAGAAACATCTCAAGCTCGAGCAGGCCTCCATCAAGCAGGTGGTGCGCCTCGATTCACTGGCAACCACAAGTTCTGTCCCCCCGCGACGCGATTCGCCACTCCCTTCACCCCCACGTACGGGCACCGACGTCCCCTCGTCGAAGCCCGGTGGCGATCGCGTCGCAGCGGAGGCCGGCAGCCCCTCGCCGGCCTCCGCACCCCTTTCAACCGGACCCACGACGCCCCCTCGACCGGCCTCTCCCAGAGAGCAGGCCCCATCGGGTCCGGATGGCGGCAAGCAGCGCGCCATAGCGTCGATCGACGAAATCCTCTCAGGTAAAGAAGAGGTGCGTCGGTGAGGCTGTGGCGAAAGTCTGCACCGCCCGAACCGGCCGTCGCGGCAAACGCGGCGGCCGGCGCGCGTTACGGGTCGGAGAAAGAGCGCCTCAAGGGCGACGCCCAGGAAACGGCACGCCACCGGCTGGTCGCCACCGGTGCGATCTTCGTCATGCTCTTCGTCGCGGTGGCGCTGCGCATGGGCTACGTGTCGCTGCTGCGCGACAGCGGCGAGCCGACCCAGCGGGTCGCGGTGCGCGGCGGCACGATCCAGTCCGACCGGGCCGACATCGTCGACCGCAACGGCGTCGTGCTGGCGACCTCGGTGCCGGTGATGTCGGCCTTCGTCAATCCGCGCCTGCTGCTCGATACGGCGGACGCCGCGCGGAAGATCGTCTCGGCGCTGCCCGAGTTCAAGTACGAGGAGATGAAGGAGAGGCTCGACGCCGACCGCAGCTTCATCTGGATCAAGCGCGGCATGACCCCGCGCGAGTACAATCTCGTGAACCGCCTCGGCATCGCCGGTCTCGAGTTTCAGGGCGAGGAGCGCCGGATCTACCCGCAGGGTTCGACCGGTGCGCATGTCATCGGCTACGACAACATCGACAACAACGGCCTGGCCGGGGTCGAGCGCTTCTTCGACCAGCAGCTGCAGAGCGGCGAGCCGGTACAGCTCTCGATCGACCTGCGCCTGCAGCGCATGGTCGAGGACGAGCTGGTCCACGCGGTGCAGAAATTCTCCGCGATCGGCGCGCAATCGATCGTCATGGACGTGACCAACGGCGAGATCCTCGCCATGGCCTCGCTGCCGACCTACGACGCCAACAACGCCCGCACGATCACCAACGAGGCGCTGTTCAACCGCGCCACGCTCGGCGTCTACGAGCAGGGGTCGATGTTCAAGGTGTTCAACACCGCGCTCGCGCTCGACACCGGCAAGTTCACGATGAACGACCACATCGACGCGAGCGCGCCGATCAAGATCGACAAGTTCACGATCCACGACGATCCCGACGTGCCGCATCGCGTGCTCAGCCTGCCCGAGGTCTTCACCTATTCCTCGAACATCGCCTCGGCCAAGATGGCGGTCGAGATCGGCACCGAGACGCAGCGCGCCTTCTTCGACAGGCTGGGATTCCTGAAGCCGCTCAACACGCAGCTCACCGAGCTCGGCCGTCCGCTCTTTCCGAGCCACTGGGCGAAGATCAACACCATGACCATCGCCTTCGGTCACGGCATGTCGGTGACGCCGCTGCATCTCACGACCGGCGTCGCGGCGATCATCAACGGCGGCATCCTCTATCCGCCGAGTTTCGTGAAGCGCACCCAGTCGAGCGATCCCGGGCGGCGGGTCATCCAGGCCAAGACCTCGATGTTGATGCGCCAGCTGATGCGCCTCAACGTCATCCAGGGCACCGGCAGGAAGGCCGAGATTCCGGGCTACGAAGTCGGCGGCAAGACCGGCACGGCGGAAAAGGTCGGGCACGGCGGTTACGCCAAAAAAGCCTTATTCAGCTCGTTTGTTGGCGTGTTTCCGATGAGCGATCCAAAGTTCCTCGTTCTCGTTTCACTGGATGAGCCGAAGGGCCTGCCGGAGACCGGCGGCTACGCGACCGGCGGCATGGTGTCTGCCCCGAGCGTCAAGGCGATCATCGCCAACATGGTCTCGCTGTACGGCATCCTACCCGGCGACTGGACCAGCAATCCGGCGGCGCTGCAGATTTCCTCGGCACCCGCGCCCACGGCAGCGACACCCGTTGCGCAGTTCGTGCCGACGGCCGCGCGCAATCGCGCCGAACAGCACAAGGCATTGCCGGCCCGATCTGGCGGCCAGCCCGGTGGGCAGGCAGCAGTGGCCGCGCCGGGAGTGCGTCGCGTTGCGGCTGAGTGAGCTCATGCGGCAGTCAGCCGACACTTCCCCCTCAACCGCGCCGTCCATCGCCGCGTCCCCGGGTGATCCCGTGCTCGCGGGCCTCACCCTCGATTCGCGCCAGGTACAGCCGGGTTACCTGTTCGCCGCTCTCGCCGGATCGAAGGCCGACGGTGCGTCCTTCGTGCTGGATGCCGTGAAGCGCGGCGCGGTCGCGATCCTGGCGGCGCCCGATGCCGTGTTGCCGACGCTCGCGCCCGAGATCATCGTGCTGCGCGACGTCAATCCGCGCCGGCGCGCGGCCTTGATGGCGGCTGCATTCGCGGGCCTTCAGCCCGCGACCATCGCCGCCGTCACCGGCACCAACGGCAAGTCGTCGACGGTTCACTTCGTGCGCCAGATCTGGACCGCGCTCGGCCTCAAGGCCGCGAGCGTCGGCACCCTGGGCATCGTCTCGCCCGGCTTCACGCGCGAAGCCGGTCTCACCACGCCCGATCAGGTGCAGTTGCACGCCGACCTCGCGACCCTGGCGCGCGAAGGCGTGACGCATCTCGCCATCGAGGCTTCGAGCCACGGCCTCGACCAGCACCGGCTCGACGGATTGCGGCTGTCGGCGGCCGCCTTCACCAACCTCACGCACGAGCATCTCGACTATCACGTCTCGATGGACGGCTACTTCGCGGCCAAGGCGCGGCTGTTCGAACAACTGCTGCCGCCGGGCGGCACCGCCGTCGTCAATGCCGACAGCGATCGCGCGGCGGCCGTCGCCGAGATCTGCCGCCGGCGCGGCATCAGGTTTCTGGAGCTATGGCGCGAAGGGCACGGAGCTTCGTCTGTTGGCCGACACGCCGACGCCGGCGGGCCAGCAGCTCACCATCGAATTGCTCGGCCGACGTTACGACGTGGAGCTGCCGCTGGTCGGCGGCTTCCAGGCCTCGAACGCACTGGCGGCCCTGGGCCTTGTGGTCGCGACCGGAGGCTATCCGGCGCGCGCCGTCGAAGCGTTGTCGAGCCTGAGCGGTGCGCCGGGACGGCTACAGCTTGTGACGCGTCACAAGAGCGGCGCGCCGGTCTATGTCGACTATGCGCACAAGCCCGAGGCGCTCGAGACGGTGCTGACGACCCTGCGGCCCTTTGCCAGGGGCCGGCTGGTCGTCGTGTTCGGCTGCGGCGGCGATCGCGACCGCGCCAAGCGGCCGGTGATGGGCGAGATCGCCACGCGCCTGGCCGACCTCACGATCGTCACCGACGACAACCCGCGCAGCGAGGAGCCCGCCGCGATCCGCGCCGAGATCCTGCGCGGCATTCCGGCCGGCCGGAAGAATTTCACCGAAGTGCGCGAAGGCCGCCACGCGGCGATCGAGCAGGGCATGGCCGCGCTCGGGCACGCCGACGATCTGCTGCTGATCGCCGGCAAGGGCCACGAGACCGGACAGACCATCGGGGGCGTCACGCATCCATTCGACGATTCGGACGTGGCGCGGGAGCTTGCGGCACCCGGGAAGGTGCATACTTGAGCGCGCTCTGGACCTCCGATGAAGTGGCCAAGGCTCTGTCGCCGGTGGCGATGTCCGGGACGTTCGAGGCGAGTGGCGTGACGTTCGACAGCCGCGCCGTCGGCAAGGGCGATCTGTTCTTCGCCATGACCGGCGAGAACACCGACGGCCACGGTTTCGTGGCCGACGCCTTGTCGCGCGGTGCGGCCGCGGCGATCGTGTCGCGCGATGTGCCCGGGGCGAAGGGCAATCTCGTGAAGGTAGCCGATACGATGAAAGCGCTGGTCGCGCTCGGCCATGCCGGCCGCGCGCGCAGTACGGCGCGCGTCGCGAGCGTCACCGGCTCGGTGGGCAAGACCAGTACCAAGGATGCGTTGCGCGCCATGCTGTCGGCACAGTCGCCGACCTCGGCCAGTACTGCGAGCTTCAACAACCACGTCGGCGTGCCGATCAGCCTCGCCCGTCTGCCGCGCGACGCACGCTACGGCGTGTTCGAGATCGGCATGAATCATCCCGGCGAGATCGAGCCGCTGGCGCGCCAGGTCGAGGCGCATGTCGGCGTGATCACCAACGTGGGGCCGGCCCATATCGGCCACATGGGCTCGGAGGAGGCCATCGCCGACGAGAAGGCCAGCCTGTTCGCCGGGATGCGCGCCGGAGCCGTCGCCGTGCTCAACCGCGACAGCCGCCATTATCGGCGCCTCGCCGAGCGCGCCAGGAGCTTCGGCGTCGCGCGCATCGTGGCCTTCGGCAAGGATGCGGCGGCGGATGCGCGGCTTGTCGCGTGCGACCTGCAGGATAGCGGAAGCGACGTGGTCGCGAAGCTGCACGGAAGGCGAATCGAGTACCGGCTCGGCGCGGCGGGCGAGCATCAGGTTTTGAACAGCCTGGCGGCGCTTGCCGTGGTGGAGGCGCTGGGGGCGGACGTGCTAAGGGCGGCGGCGACGCTCGCAGAGGTCAAGGCGACGCCCGGGCGTGGCGCGCGCCGGCGGCTGAAATTCGGCGCCGGCACGATCGAGCTGCTCGACGAGAGCTACAATGCCAACCCGGCGTCGATGGCGGCCATGCTCGCGGTGCTGTCGCGGGCCGAGCCGGCGCCGGGCGGACGTCGGCTGCTGGCGATGGGCGACATGCGCGAGCTCGGCGAGGGCGCCGATGGCTTCCACGCCGGTCTCGCCGACGCCGTCGCGGCCAGCGGTGCGGCGCAGGTCTTCCTGTGCGGCCCGCACATGCAGGCGCTGTGGCAGCGTCTCGCGGCGGCACAGAAGGGCGCACATCGGCCCGACTCGGCGGCGCTCGCGGGCGAGGTCGCGGCGGCGTTGAAGGCAGGGGACGTGATCGCGGTGAAGGGTTCGCTCGGATCAAAAATGAAGAATGTCGTCGACGCCATTATCGCGGCGAGCGGCGGCGAGGCGGAGCGCTGACGCATGATCTACAACTTCATCTACCCGCTGGCGGACATCTTCACGCCGTTCAACCTCTTCCGCTACCTGACCTTCCGGTCGATCGCGGCCTTCCTGACCGCGCTGATCATCAGCTTCGTGATCGGCGGCGGCCTGATCCGCTTCCTGCGCAGCAAGCAGAAGCAGGGCCAGCCGATACGCGAGGATGGGCCGGTGAGCCACGTCGTCAGCAAGAAGGGCACGCCGACCATGGGCGGGCTGCTGATCCTGATCTCGCTGGTGATCGCCACCCTGCTGTGGGCGGACCTTACCAACCGCTACGTCTGGATCGTGCTGGGCGTCACCGTGGCCTTCGGCATCGTGGGTTTCCTCGACGACTTCCTCAAGGTGACCAAGCGCAACACCAAGGGCGTGCCGGGCAGGGTGAAGTTCGCGGTCTCGCTGGTCGTCGCGGGTGTCGCCGCCTGGTTCGCCGCCCAAGGCTCGCCGCCGCCGCTGCGCTACATGCTGGCCTTTCCCTTCCTCAAGGACGTGCTGTTGCCGCTCGGCATGGTCGGCTTCGTGGCCTTCGCCGCGTTCGTGATCGTCGGCACCTCCAACGCCGTCAACCTGACCGACGGACTGGACGGGCTGGCGATCGGCCCGGTGATCATGGCGGCGATGGTCTTCGCGCTGCTCGCCTATCTCGTGGGCAACGTGCGCTACACGAGCTACCTGTTCCTGCCGCACGTGCCGCGCGCCGGCGAACTGGCCGTCCTGCTGTCGGCGCTGGTCGGCGCGGGGCTCGGTTTCCTGTGGTTCAACGCACCGCCCGCGATGGTCTTCATGGGCGACACCGGATCGCTTGCGATCGGCGGCGCGCTCGGCGCGACCTCGGTCGTGATCAAGCACGAGTTCGTGCTGGCGATCGTCGGCGGGCTGTTCGTCCTCGAGACGGTGTCGGTGATCGTGCAGGTCCTGTCCTTCAAGTGGACCGGCAAGCGCATTTTCCGCATGGCGCCGCTGCATCATCACTTCGAGCAGAAAGGCTGGGCGGAACCGACCATCGTCTTCCGCTTCTGGATCATCGCGGCCATCCTGTCGATGATCGGCCTGGCCACGTTGAAGCTCAGGTGAGGGCATGATCGACCTCTCCTTCCTCCGGGGCGCGTCGTACATCGTTCTCGGGCTCGCGCGATCGGGCCTGACGACGGTGCGCGCGCTCATGGCGGCGGGAGTGGAGTGCGCGGCATGGGACGACAATGCGCAGACGCGCAAGGCCGCGGCTGCCGCCGGCGTGAAACTGGCCGATCCCGACCGCATCGACTGGGCCAGGGTCACGGCACTCGTCATCAGTCCCGGCATCCCCAGCCATCTGCCCAGGCCGCACGCCCTCGCCGCGGCGGCGCGCACCGCAGGCAGGCCGATCATCTGCGACATCGAGCTGCTCGCGCAGGCCGAGCCGAAGGCGCGTTTCGTGGCCGTCACCGGTACCAACGGCAAATCGACCACGACGGCGCTGATCGGCCATATCCTGCAAAGCGCCGGCTGGCCGTCGCAGGTCGGCGGCAACATCGGCCGCGGCGCCCTCGACCTCGAGCCGCTGGGCCTGGGCGGCGTCTATGTGCTCGAGATGTCGTCCTACCAGCTCGAGCTGGTCGAGACGTTCCGCGCCAATGTCGCGGTCTGGCTCAACATCACCCCCGACCATCTCGACCGGCACGGCGACATGGCGGGCTATGTCGCCGCCAAGCAGCATGTATTCGATCGCCAGGCGACGCGCGACTGCGCGATCATCGGCATCGACGACAGCTACTCCGTCGACATCTACCGCTGGCTGACCAGGCGACGGCTTGCCGAGGACATCGCCGTGATACCTCTCGCGCTCAACCGCGTGATCGCCGGCGGGGTGAACTTCAGGGCGGGCATGCTGATCGATGGCGAGGGGTACAGGGTCGACTTCGCCGACGTCGCAACCCTGCCGGGCGACCACAATGCGCAGAACGCGGCCGCTGCATGGTCGGCGGTGCGCTGGCTCGGCGTGCCGCGCGACCAGGCGGCGGCGGCGCTGCGCACCTATCCCGGCCTGCCGCATCGCCAGGAGCAGGTCGCTTCGGTCGGTGACGTGATCTATGTGAACGACAGCAAGGCGACCAACGCCGACGCCACGGCGCGCGCCCTGTCTTCGTACAGGGACATCTACTGGATCCTGGGCGGCCAGGCGAAGGAGGGTGGTGTGACGCCGCTTGCGCCCTACTTCGATCGCGTGCGCCATGCTTTCCTGATCGGCGAGGCGGCGGACCTTTTCGAAGGCCAGCTCGCCGGCAAGGTCGCGAGCAGCCGCTGCGGCGATCTCCAGTCGGCGCTCAAGGCCGCGCACGCCACGGCGCAGGCCGAGGCCAGGGGCGGCGCAGTAGTGCTGCTGTCGCCCGCCTGCGCGTCGTGGGACCAGTGGAAGAGCTACGAGCATCGTGGCGATGCGTTCCGCGAGATGGCGCGGGCCCTGCCCGGCGCGCGCGTTCTGGGGAGGGCGGCGTGATTCAGGTTCCGCGCGACGACCGCAGTGTGATCGGCCAGTGGTGGTGGACCGTCGACCGCTGGACCCTGGGCGCCGTGCTGGCGATCATGGGCTTCGGCGTGCTGCTGACACTCGCTGCCTCGCCGCCGGCCGCCGAGCGCATCGGTGCGGACTCCTTCATGTTCGCCAAGCGACAGTTCGTCTTCCTGCCGATCGCCCTCATGGTGATGCTCGCGATCTCGCTGGCGTCGCCACGCCACATCCGGCGCCTGGCGCTCCTCGTCTTCTGCGGCAGCGTGGTGCTGCTGGCGCTCACCTTCGTCATCGGCGTCGAGATCAAGGGCGCGCGGCGCTGGATCTCCGTGCCGGGCCTGTCGAGCGTGCAGCCGTCGGAGTTCGTGAAGCCCAGCCTCGCGGTAATCTCGGCCTGGCTGCTGGCGCAGGCCCGCGCCGAGCGCCGCGCACCGGGCTACCTGCTGTCGACCTTGCTGGTCGCCACGACATTGGGATTGCTGCTGATGCAGCCCGATCTCGGCATGAGCATCGTCGTGGCCTCGGTGTGGGCGGCCCAGCTCTTCGTCGTCGGCCTGCCGATGTGGGTCGCGGGCTTCGGCGTGATCGGCGGCGTCGGCAGCCTGGTCGGCGCCTACTTCTTCTTCAACCACGTGCGCAGCCGCTTCGACCGCTTCCTCGATCCCTCGTCCGGCGACAACTACCAGGTCAACACCGCGCTCGAGGCCTTCATGAACGGCTCGCTGTTCGGCCGCGGTCCGGGCGAGGGCACGGTGAAGGCCGCCCTTCCCGACGCCCACACCGACTTCATCATGGCAGTGTGCGGCGAGGAGTTCGGCCTCGTCTGCTGCCTTCTCATCCTCGGCCTGTTCGCCTTCGTGACGCTGCGCACCCTGTCGCGCGCCTCGAAGGAGACGAGCCTGTTCATCACCCTGTCCGCGACCGGGCTTGCCGTTCAGTTCGGCCTGCAGGCCGCGATCAACATGGCGTCGACCATCCAGCTCATTCCCGCCAAGGGCATGACCCTGCCCTTCATTTCCTACGGCGGCTCGTCGGCGCTCGCGATGGCGATCTGCGTCGGCATGCTGCTCTCGCTGACCCGCGAGCATGCGGGCCTGAGGGAGGCCGTCTGATGGCGCCGCCGCGTCCTGTCGTCCTGGCGACCGGCGGCACGGGCGGGCATGTGTTTCCCGCCGAGGCGCTGGCCGGCGAACTCGAGGCGCGTGGTGTGCCGTTCACCCTCGTCACCGACGCGCGCGGCAGGCAGTGGCAGGGCGCTCTGGCCCGCCAGCCGGTCCACTACATCCATTCGGCGAGCCCGACGGGTTCGCTGCAGCGCCGCCTGCTCGCCGTCTTCGCGCTGGGGCTGGGCCTGCTCGACGCCTGGCGGGCGCTGGGCCGCATCGCGCCGTCGGCGGTCGTGGGATTCGGCGGCTATGCCTCGGTGCCGACGATGATGGCGGCGCGGCTGCGCCGTCTGCCCTCGATGCTGCACGAGCAGAATGCCGTGCTCGGCCGTGCCAATCGTCTGGTGCAGGGTGGCGCAGCGGCGGTGGCGACATCGTTCGCCCGCACGCGCCACATCGCCGACGGCGATGGTCGCGTGCGGCTGGTCGGCAATCCCGTGCGCGATCCGGTGCGCGCTCTCGGCAACTCGCCCTACCGCGCACCGGGCGTCGAGCGCGTGATCGACATCCTCGTGTTCGGCGGCAGCCAGGGCGCCCAGTCCTTCAGCCAGATCGTGCCCGAGGCCATCCTGTCGCTGCCGGCGCCGTTGCGTGCGCGGCTGCGGCTGGTCCAGCAATGCCGGCCCGAGGATCTCGAGAGGGTGCGCGGCATCTACAATCGAGCGGGCATCGTGGCGGAGCTGGCGCCGTTCTTCGCCGATCTGCCGCAGCGGCTGGCGGCGGCGCATCTGGTGATCGGGCGTTCCGGTGCCTCGACGGTGGCCGAGCTTGCAACCATCGGCCGTCCGTCGATCCTCGTTCCCTATCCCTACGCCGCCGACGATCATCAGACCGCCAACGCCCGGGCTCTCGAGGCGGAGGGCGCGTGCCTGGTCATCCCCCATGCAGACTTCACGGTCGCGGCGCTGGCCGGGCAGCTCAAGGCACTGTTCGAGGCGCCGCAGCGGCTGGCCGACATGGCCTCGGCCGCGCACGCCGCCGGCCGGCCGGATGCCGCCGCACGCCTGGCGGACATGGTCACCGATCTGATCTCCGCTCGCGTTCCCCTCACCACCGCAGGAGTCCCCGCATGAGGGCGCTGCCGCTCGATATCGGCCTCATCCATTTCGTCGGCATCGGCGGCATCGGCATGTCCGGCATCGCCGAGGTGCTGCACAACCTCGGCTACAAGGTACAGGGCAGCGACGTCGCCGACGGCGCCAACACGCGGCGGCTCAGCGAGCTCGGCATCAGGGTCTTCATCGGCCACCGCGCCGACAATGTCGGCGCCGCGCAGGTGATCGTCGTGTCGTCGGCGGTCAAGAAGGACAATCCCGAGGTGCTGGCCGCGCGGGCCCGCTTCGTGCCGGTGGTGCGGCGCGCCGAGATGCTGGGCGAGCTGATGCGCCTCAAATGGTCGATCGCGGTCGGCGGCACGCACGGCAAGACGACGACGACCTCGATGGTGGCGGCGATGCTCGATGCCGGCGGCCTCGATCCGACGGTGATCAACGGCGGCATCATCAACGCCTACGGCACCAACGCCCGCATCGGCGGCGGCGACTGGATGGTGGTGGAGTCCGACGAGTCGGACGGCTCGTTCCTGCGCCTGCCGGCCACCATCGCCATCGTCACCAACGTCGATCCCGAGCATCTCGATCACTACGGCACGTTCGACGCGCTGCGCGACGCCTTCGTGCGCTTCGTCGAGAACATCCCGTTCTACGGCTTCGCCGTGCTGTGCGCCGACCATCCCGAGGTTCAGGCGCTGATCCCGCGCGTCGCCGACCGCCGCCTCGTGACCTACGGCCTCGGCGTCGGCGCCGACGTGCGGGGCGTGAACCTCAAGCTCGACCGCAACGGCGCGGACTTCGACGTCCAGATCCAGCACCGCGCCACCAACGTTTCGCGCACCATCGAGGGCGTGCGGCTGCCGATGTTCGGCCAGCACAACGTCCTGAACTCGCTGGCCGCCATCGCGGTCGCGCAGGAGATGGGCCTGCCCGACGACACGATCCGCGGCGCGCTCGCCTCTTTCGCCGGCGTGAAGCGGCGCTTCACCAGGACCGGCGAAGCGCACGGCATCACGGTGATCGACGACTATGGCCATCACCCCGTCGAGATCGCCGCCGTCCTGCGCGCCGCCCGCCAGGCCTACGGCGGCTCGGGCAAGGTGATCGCGGTGATGCAGCCGCATCGCTACTCGCGTCTCGCCTCGCTGCGCGACGAGTTCGCGACCTGCTTCGGCGATGCCGACGCCGTGGTCATCGCCGATGTCTATGCCGCCGGCGAGGCGCCGATCGAGGGTGTCAACCGGGACATGCTGGTGGGTCTGGTGCGCCGCGCCATCAACCGTGACGTGATGGCGCTCGAATCGCCGGGCGACCTGCCGGGCCTGATCTGGCAGATCGCCCGGCCGGGCGACGTCGTGGTCTGCCTCGGCGCCGGCAACATCACCGCCTGGGCGCATGCGCTGCCCGGGCAGCTTCAGCAGCTGGCGAACGAACAGGCCGGTCCTCGCGCCATCGCCAACGATCCCGGGTCGGCTGCATGATGGTGGCTGCCGCGACCTCGCACCTGATCGACGGGCTGCCCCAGCCGCGCGGCCGCCTGACGGCCGATGCGCCGCTCGGGCTGCAGACGTGGTTCCGCACGGGCGGCAACGCGGAAGTGCTGTTCCGGCCGGCCGACACGCAGGATCTTGCGGCGTTCCTCGCGGCACTGCCGGGGGATGTGCCGGTGACGGTGCTGGGTATCGGTTCGAACGTGCTGGTGCGCGATGGCGGCATCAGGGGTGTCGTCGTCCGGCTGATGCGCGGCTTCACCGCGATCGCAGTCGAGGGCCATGAGGTGATCGCGGGTGCCGGCGCGCCCGATCTCAACGTGGCGCTGACCGCGCGCGATCATTCGCTCACCGGTCTCGAGTTCCTGAGCGGCATTCCCGGCACCATCGGCGGCGCCTTCCCGACCAACGCCGGCGCTTACGGCGGCGATCTCGCGCAGGTGCTGATCTCTGCCGAAGCGGTCGACCGCGCCGGCAATCTCCATGCGGTCGCTCCCGCACAGCTCGGCCTCGGCTATCGCCACAGCCGCGCTCCCGCCGACTGGATCTTCACGTCGGCCCGCCTGCGCGCCGCGCCCGGCGAGCAGCTCGCGATCGCCCGGCGCATCGCCGAGATCGATTCGGCGCGCGCTGAGTCCCAGCCGCGCAGCCGCACAGGCGGCTCGACCTTCGCCAATCCGCCCGGCCTCAAGGCGTGGGAGCTGATCGATCGTGCGGGCTGCCGCGGGCTCGCGGTCGGAGCGGCGCAGGTGTCCGACAAGCACACGAATTTCCTGATCAACACCGGCGACGCGACGGCGAGCGACATCGAAGGGCTGGGCGAGGAAGTGCGCCGCCGCGTGTTCGAGCAGAGCGGTATCCTGCTGCAGTGGGAAATCCGCCGGCTGGGTGAAGCCAAATGAGCAACGTGGCGGTCCTGATGGGCGGCTGGTCGCCCGAGCGCGAGGTCTCGCTGGTGAGCGGCAAGGCCTGCGCCGAGGGGTTGCGCGAGGGCGGTCACAGGGTCGTCGAATACGACGTGCAGCGCGACCTGCGGGCGCTGGTCGAATTCCTGCGCCCGGCCAAAGGCGGCGGCCCCGAAGTGGTCTTCAACGCGCTGCATGGCAGGTACGGTGAGGACGGCTGTATCCAGGGCGTGCTCGAGATCCTGAAGGTGCCCTACACGCATTCCGGCGTGCTCGCCTCGGCGCTCGCCATGGACAAGCCGATGTCGCGGCATGTCTTCACCTCGATCGGCTTGCGGGTCGCCGATGGCAAGGTGGTCGAACGCCAGTCGCTCGCCGCCGGCGATCCCATGCCGCGTCCGTACGTCGTGAAGCCGATCGACCAGGGCTCCAGTGTCGGCGTGCACATCGTGCACGAGGGCGACAATCTCGCCGCCGTCGAAGCCGCGGAGGCGGCGTTCGGCGAGAAGGTGCTGATCGAGAAATTCGTGCCTGGCCGCGAGCTCACGGTCGCCGTCATGGGCGACAAGGCCGTGGCGGTCACCGAATTGCGTCCGCGCACGCGCTTCTATGACTACGAGGCCAAATACACCGACGGCGTCACCAAGCATCTGGTGCCGGCGCCGGTGCCGGCGGAAGTCTACGAGCTCAGCCGGCAATGGGCGCTGATGGCGCACCAGGCACTGGGCTGCAGCGGTCTCAGCCGCGCCGACTTCCGCTGGGACGACAGCAAGCAGGGTACCTCGGGCCTCGTCATCCTCGAACTCAATACCCAACCCGGCATGACGCCGCTGTCGCTGGCGCCCGAGCAGGCGAAATGGGCGGGCATCTCGTGGCCCGCGCTCATGGACTGGATGGTCGAGCACGCGAGGCATCCATCGTGAAGTGCCCGTCATGAAACGCACCACCAAGACTCCGACCAACCGGCGCGACTACGACCGCCGCAAGAAGCGCGGCACCATGCGCAAGCAGGGCAGGCCGTTGTGGCGCCAGCCGATGCTGCTGGGCGCGCTGGTGCTGCTGCTGGGCAGCGGCGGGGGCGGCGGCTGGTGGGCCTGGCACGAGGGCTGGCTGGTGAAGGCGAAAGCCCAGGTCGATGCCGGCCTGCTCTCGATCGCAGGCGCGCTGACGCCTTTCAAGCTGGCCGACGTGACGGTCGAGGGCCGCGAGTATGTCGAGCGCAGCGCGATACTGGCGGCGCTCAACGTGCAGACCGGCGATTCGCTGCTGGGAATCGACCTCAATGCGGCGCGCAAGCGGCTCGAGGCGATCGACTGGGTGTCGACCGCCACCGTCGAGCGCCGGCTTCCCGATACGCTCTACGTCACGCTCAAGGAGCGTCGCGCCGTCGCGATCTGGCAGAACGGCAGCGAGTATACGCTGATCGACACCAACGGCCGCACCGTGCGCGCCAATCGCATGCCGCCGGGATATGAGTTGTTGCTGCTGCTGGGCGGTCCCGGAGCGCCCGAGAGGGTCGGCGAGCTGCTGCTGCTGCTCGCCTGGGAGCCGGCCATCGCCAAGCAATTGCGCGCCGCAGTGTGGGTCGGCCAGCGCCGCTGGAACCTGGTGCTCGCCAATGGCACGGAGATCTGGCTGCCCGAGGAGGACGCGATCGCGGCGCTCCAGCGCGCCGCCAAGCTCGACGGTTCCTACGGGCTGCTGTCGCGCGAGTTTGGCGTCGTCGATCTGCGGCTGCCGGACAAGCTCTATCTGAGAAAACGCTCGAGCGACCAGTCGTCCGGGCCGGCGTGAAGCGTAAGAAAAGAATCTCTCTAGTGTACGCGTAACAAAACGGGGGACACCGTGGCAAAGACAAGGAATGGCGTCATTGCAGCTCTCGACATCGGCACCAGCAAGGTCGTGTGCTTCGTCGCGCGGGTCGATGGTCAGGGCCTTCGGGTCGTGGGTATCGGCCACCAGCCGGCGCTCGGCATGCGCTCGGGCAACATCGTCGACATGGAGGCGGCGACGCGTGCCATCTCCTCGGCGGTGTCGACCGCGGAAGAGATGTGCGGCGAGCACGTGCGCGAGGTCATCGTCGGGGTAAGCGGCGGCGCGCCCGCCTCGGAGAAGCAGCAGCTCGAGGTCGCGATCGGCCATCATGAGATCGGCGAGCGCGACGTGCGCCGCGTGCAGCAGCTCATCCAGCTTCCCGCCGAGACGGCCGACCGCGACATCATCCACTCCGCCGCCATCGGCTACACGGTCGATGGATCGACGGTGCACGATGCGCGGGGCATGTTCGGCGAGCGGCTGGGCGTCGACGTCCATCTGGTGACGGCGGCGAGCGGCGCGATGCGCAACCTGCAGGTCTGCGTACGGCGGGCCCATCTCGAGATCGCCGAGCGCGTGGTGGCCTCGCACGCCTCGGGACTGAGTTCGCTGGTGTCCGACGAGCGCGACCTCGGCGTCACCCTGATCGACATGGGCGGCGGCACGACGTCGATCGCCGTCTTCTACGAGGGCCATCTCGTGCACGTCGATTCAATTCCGGTCGGCGGCGAGCACGTCACGCGCGATATCGCCCGCGGCCTCCACACGCCGGTTGCCAACGCCGAGCGCATGAAGACGCAGATCGGCCGCTGCGTCATCAAACCCACCGACGAATACGACATCATCGACGTGCCGCTGCTCGCCGAGGAGGATCGCACGCGACCCAACCACACGCCGCGCTCGATCCTGGTCGGCATCATCCGGCCGCGCATCGAGGAGACGTTCGAACTTGTGCGGAACCGACTCGAGGCCAGCGGTGTGGATAAGTTGGCCGGCGGCAGGGCCGTCCTGGTCGGCGGTGCCTGCCAACTCGACGGCGTGCCCGAAGTCGCGGCCGCTGTCCTCAACAAGAAAGTGCGGATCGGCGGCCCTTTAAGGTTGGCCGGCTTGGCAGATTCGACCGGCGGTCCGGCGTTTTCCGCGGCTGCCGGGCTGCTCGCCTTCGCCCAACAGAATCACGCGGTCGCGCAAGGCCAACCGGCGGCCGCCGAACTGCCTTCGAGCCGAATTGGGCGCATTGGCAGTTGGATTAGGGAGAACTTTTAGGCAATATGTAGTGTGTGGAGGTTGGCTATCTCCACAGGCTGTAGACAACTATAAAAACCCGAGCCGGCGTAGGGCCTTACACCTCAGAATGAGGTCCACGACGGAACTCGGGGCAAATAACCCCCTCGTTTGCGTGGAGAAAGCCCTCATGACAATCAACCTCAGTCTCCCTCAGACGGAGTCGGAGATTAAGCCGCGTATCACCGTCATCGGTGTCGGTGGCGCGGGCGGAAACGCCGTCAACAACATGATCAGCGCGGCGCTGGAAGGCGTCGAATTCATTGTCGCCAACACCGACGCGCAGGCGCTCGGCCAGTCGCTGGCGGATCGCCGCGTGCAGCTCGGGATCACCATCACCCAGGGGCTGGGCGCCGGCGCCCGTCCCGAAGTCGGACGCCAGGCGGCCGAAGAGGCGCTGCCGGAGATCCTTCAGCTGCTCGACGGCGCCAACATGGTGTTCGTCACCGCCGGGATGGGCGGCGGCACCGGCACCGGTGCTGCCCCCGTGATCGCCGCGGCGGCGCGCGAGCAGGGCATCCTCACCATCGGCGTCGTCACCAAGCCGTTCCACTTCGAGGGCCGTCGCCGCATGCAGTCGGCGGAGCAGGGCATCCTCGAGCTGGAGAAGGTGGTCGACACGCTGATCGTCATCCCCAACCAGAACCTGTTCAAGATCGCCAACGAGAAGACGACCTTCGCCGACGCCTTCAAGATGGCCGACGACGTGCTGCACATGGGCGTGCGCGGCGTCACCGATCTGATGATCATGCCCGGCCTCATCAACCTCGACTTCGCCGACATCCGCACCGTGATGGGCGAGATGGGCAAGGCGATGATGGGCACCGGCGAGGCCGAGGGACCGGACCGCAGCCGCGTCGCGGCGGAGAGTGCGATCTCGAACCCGCTGCTGGAAGATCATTCGATGAAGGGCGCCAAGGGTGTGCTCATCAACATCACCGGCGGCCTCGACATGACGCTTCACGAAGTCGACGAGGCGGCCAACCGCATCCGCGAGGAAGTCGACGCCGACGCCAACATCATCTTCGGCTCGACCTTCGACGCCTCGATGCAGGGCCGCATGCGGGTGTCGGTGGTTTCCACCGGCATTTCCGCGCTCGCCGCCCAGCAGCCTGTGCCGAACTATCTCAATATCGACATGAACCGGCCGATCCAGACCGGCCAGCCGGCGCTCAGCCGTCCGGTCGCGCCGCCGGTCGGACGGGTTGCGATGCCCGCTGCGGCAACGGCGGCAATCCCCGCTGCGCCGCCGATGGTCCCCGCGCCGGCTCCGCTCGTCGAGGCCCCGGCGGCTCAGCCGATACCCGCAATGGCTGCGCCCATGGCGCCGGTCGTTGCCGCCATGCCGGCGCCACCCGCCGTGGTGATGCAGGCGCCGCCTGCTCCGGTCGCCATGGCTCCAGCGCCGACGGCACCCGAACCCGCGCCGATCGAGGCGGTCGCGCCGGTGGTCGAAGCGCCCGCGGTCGCCGCGGCTCCCGTCGCGCCATCGCAGCCTGTGGCTGCTCCGCAGGTGATGCAGCCTGTAGCCGCCCCGCCGCCGCCGTTGGCGGCACCGCAAAGGCCCATGGTCGACGAGACCGACTGGCGCGTAACCCGCCCGGCGATCCGCCCTGCCGTGCGCGCGCCCGAGCCGTCGGCTCGCCCGGCGGCGATGCGGCCGGCGGCGACGGCCGCCGAGAGCCGCTCGCCCAATCTGTTCCAGCGCATCACCGGGGCGTTCGCCGCACCCAAAGGCCTGACGCCGGTGGTTGCGACCGCTCCTGCGCCGACGCCTGCCGTGGCACCGGCAGAGCCGGCCCCCGCACCGCGTCCTGCTCCGGAGAACATCGTGGCGGCCGCCCCCAAGATGGTGGCCCGTCCGGCGCCGGTTCAGACGTCGATCAGCCTCGATCCTTCAGACCGGCCGAGGCCCACTCGGGACGATGACGATCTGCAGATTCCCGCTTTCCTGCGCCGCCAGGCAAACTGACGCGGAATTGAGTCGTCATCCACGCATCTTTGAGGGGCCGGCGGCCCCTCTTTTTTTGCCCATCGCGTGATATAACGCGCCGGCACAATGTATTGACGGATGGGTCATGGTGAAGGCGTTGTTGGGCAAGGCATACGGGGCGGCGGCGCTGCTGGCGGTGACGGCGATGCTTGCCGGTTGCAGCTGGTTCGGTAGCAAGGACGACAATGCGACCTATGTCGAGCAGCCGGTCGACCAGCTCTACAATCGCGCGCTCGATGATCTGGGTGCCGAGAACTACAAGCAGGCTGCCAAGGAATTCGAGGAAGTCGACCGCCAGCATCCCTATTCGGTATGGGCGACCAAGGCGCAGGTCATGGCCGCCTTCACCTACTACCAGTCGAACAAGTACGACGACGCGCTGATCGCGCTCGACCGGTTCATTCAGCTCCATCCTGGCCACAAGGACATCCCCTACGCCTACTATCTGAAGGCGCTCTGCTACTACGAGCAGATCGCCGATGTCGGCCGCGACCAGTCCGTCACCCAGAAGGCACTCGACGCGCTGGCCGAGGTGGTGAAGCGCTTCCCCGAGAGCCCGTACGCCCGTGACTTCGCGACTCAAGGTCGAACTCACCATCGACCATCTTGCCGGCAAGGAAATGGACATTGGCCGCTACTACGAGCGGCAACAGGTGTACATCGGCGCGATCAACCGCTATCGCACGGTGATCGAGCGCTACCAGACGACGACCCACGTGCCGGAGGCGCTTCATCGCCTGGTCGAATGCTACCTTGCGCTGGGCGTCAAGAGCGAGGCCAAGGAAGCCGCCGCCGTGCTCGGACACAACTTCCCGGGCAGCGACTGGTATGCCGACAGCTACTTCATGATCACCGGCGAGGACTACCGGGTCGACGACAAATAGGGCCATGCTGCAGTCGCTTTCGATCCGCGATTTCGTCCTGATCGAAAAGCTCGATCTGATTTTCGCGCGCGATGTGGCGAGCGGCGCCGGCGGGAGCAATCTGGGCGCCCTGACCGGCGAGACCGGTGCGGGAAAATCCATCCTGATCGATGCGCTCGGGCTGGCGCTTGGTGCCCGCGCCGAGTTGGGCGTCGTGCGGCGCGGAGCTGCGCAGGCGTCGATCGCCGCCGCCTTCGATCTGCCGAAGAGCCACGCCGCTCATGCGATCCTGACCGAGCAGGGGCTCGACGACGAGGATGTGCTGACCTTGCGCCGCGCGATCGGTGTCGACGGCCGCGGCCGCGCCTTCGTCAACGACCAGCCGGCCTCGGTCGCGCTGCTGAGGCGCCTCGGCGACACGCTGGTCGAGATCCAGGGACAGATGGACCAGCACGGCCTTCTCGACATGGCGACGCATCGCGGCTCGCTCGACGCCTTCGCCGGCATAGAGAAGCAGGGGGCGGCGGTGCGGATGGCGTGGACGACGTGGCGGGCGGCCGAACAGGCGCTTGCCGACGCCCAAGCGTCGGCCGCTGCCGCGCGGCGCGACGAGGACTTCCTGCGCCATGCGGTGAAAGAACTCGAGACGCTGGCGCCCAAGGCCGACGACGAGGAGACGCTGGCCGCCGAGCGCCAGATGATGCGCGCCGGCACGGCTCTCGGTGAAGCCGTGACGCAGGCGTTGGGCGAACTCGAACAGGGCAAGGGTGCTGTTTCGGCATTGAGCACCGCCCATCGCCTGATCGAACGCAACGTCGACAAGGCTGCCGGCCGCCTGGATGCACCGCTCGCCGCGCTCGATCGGGCGTTGAGCGAAGCGACCGAGGCGCAAGCTCAGCTCGAAACCGCGCGCGACGCCCTGGAGCTCGATCCCGCCCGGCTGGAGAAGATCGAGGAGCGTCTGTTCGCGCTCCGGGCCTTGGCGCGCAAGCACAGTGTCACCGTGGCCGACCTCGCGTCGCTTGCCGAGAGGATGACCGCTCAACTGGCCGCGCTCGACGACGGCGAAGCGGGCCTCAGGAAGCTCGCGGCGGTGGCCAAGGCTGCGCGCGCGGCGTATGCAAGCGCCGCCGAGGCCCAGGCGGCCGCGCGCCGCAAGGGCGCGGCGAAGCTCGACAAGGCGGTGACGTCGGAGCTGGCGCCGCTCAAGCTCGAGAAGGCGAAATTCGTGACCGAGGTCGCGGCCCTGACCGAGGCCGAGTGGTCGGAGAACGGTACCGATCGGGTGCAATTTACCGTCGCCACCAATCCCGGCACGCCGCCGGCGCCGATCGCCAGGATCGCCTCGGGCGGCGAGCTGTCGCGTTTCCTGTTGGCGCTCAAGGTCTGTCTCGCCAAGGTGGGCGATGCTCCGACCATCGTGTTCGACGAGGTCGACTCGGGCATCGGCGGCGCCACGGCGGCGGCGGTGGGCGAGCGGCTGAAGCGGTTGGCCAGGGAGGTGCAGGTGCTGGTGGTCACCCATTCGCCCCAGGTCGCGGCAATCGCCGACCAGCACTGGCTGATTCGCAAGACCACGACCCGGACCGCCGCCAGCACCGACGTTCTGGCGCTCGATGCCAAGGGCCGGCGCGAGGAGATCGCGCGCATGCTGTCGGGTGCCGAGGTGACCGCCGAGGCACGCGCGGCCGCAGATCGTCTGTTGGCGGTTGCAGGCTAAGGGCAGGGCCATGTCGAAAGCGGCCAAAGTCGTTGCCGGCATTGCCGTCGCTGATCTCACCGAGCGCCAGGCGCGGGCAGAGCACAAGCGGTTGGCCGACGAGATCGGCCATCACGACAAGCTCTATCACGAGAAGGACGCGCCGGAGATCTCTGACGCCGAGTACGACAGGCTGCGCGTCAGGCTGAAGGCAATCGAGGCCAGGTTCCCGCAGCTGGCCGACATGTTCAGTCCGACACAGCGGGTCGCGCCGACGCCGACCACAGCTTTCGCCAAGGTCCGCCACGGCAAGCCGATGCTGTCGCTCGACAATGCCTTCAGCGATGACGAGCTGCAGGGCTTCTTCGATCGGGTGCGGCGCGGCCTGGAGCGGGAGACCGATCTGAAGCCGGACGCCGAGATCGCCCTCAGCTGCGAGGCGAAGATCGACGGGCTCTCGATCAGCCTGCGCTACGAGAATGGCGAGTTTATCCAGGGCGCTACCCGCGGCGATGGCACCACTGGTGAGGACGTCACCGCCAATCTCAAGACCATCAAGGACATTCCGCACAAGCTCAAGGGCAGGGGCGTGCCCAAGGCATTCGACGTGCGTGGCGAAGTCTACATGGAGCGCAAGGCCTTCATGGAGCTGAACGCCCGCCAGGTCGCCGCGGGCGAGAAGGCCTATGTCAACCCGCGCAACACCGCCGCAGGCTCGCTGCGCCAGCTCGATCCCGAGGTCACCGCGAGCCGGCCGTTGCGCTTCTTCGCCTATGCCTGGGGCGAGGCCGAGCCGCGGTCCTGGAAGACCCACAGCGAGTACTTGAAGCTCCTGAAGGAGTGGGGGTTCAAGACCAATCCGTTGACCAAGCTCTGCCGCACGCCCGCCGAGGTACGCGCGTTCTACAGGAAAATCGGCGAGCAGAGGCCGTCGCTGCCGTACGACATCGACGGCGTCGTCTACAAGGTCGACCGTATCGACTGGCAGGAGCGGCTTGGCTTCGTGAGTCGCGCACCGCGCTGGGCGATCGCCCACAAGTTTCCGGCAGAGCAGGCGCGCACCCGGCTCAACGGGATCAACATTCAGGTCGGGCGGACCGGCGCGCTGACGCCGGTCGCCGAGCTCGAGCCGGTCAATGTCGGCGGCGTCATGGTGGCGCGCGCCACGCTCCACAATGCCGACGAGATCGAGCGGCTGGATGTCCGGGTCGGCGACATGGTGACGATCCAGCGCGCCGGCGACGTGATCCCTCAGGTGCTGGGCTTCGTGCCGGAGGAGCGGCCGAAGAAGACGCACAAGTTCGATTTTCCGACGCACTGCCCCTGTCCGCTCAAAACCAGGGTGCGGGCCGAGGAGGGCGGCGTGGTGCGGCGCTGCACCGGCGGGCTGGAATGCCCGTTCCAGCAGGTCGAGCGGCTGCGCTACTTCGTGTCGCGCAACTGCTTCGACATCGAGGGGCTGGGTGGCACGCATATCGAGAATTTCTTCAACGACGGGCTGCTCAAGGTACCGGGCGATATCTTCCGCCTGCGCGACAAGGAAGCGCTGATTCGCAAGCGCGAAGGCTGGGGCGATCTGTCGGTGCGGAACCTGCTGGCCGCCATCGATGCGCGACGCACGATCTCCCTCGACCGCTTCATCAATTCGATCGGCATCCCCCTGATCGGGGAGGCGACGGCCAAGATCCTGGCCCAGGAATACGGCGACGCCGACTCCTGGCTCACCGAAATGCTCAAGGCCGCCCGTGAGCGCCGCAAGGCGCCCGGCGACGTCAAGAAGGAGAAGGCAGCGGCGGAGGTCGGCGAGAGCTACGGCCGGCTGTGCAACGTCGAGCAGATCGGCGTCACGACGGCCGATGCGATGTGCGCTTTCTTCAACGAAGGCCACACGGTCGACATCATCAAGGACCTGCTGAAGCAGCTCACGGTCGAGGCGGTGAAGCGCCGCGTGATCGCCTCGGATGCGCCGCTCAGGGACAAGATCGTCGTGTTCACCGGCGAGCTCTCGACCATGACCCGCGACGCCGCCAAGGCGCGCGCCGAGGAGATGGGCGCCAAGGTCACGGACTCGGTATCGAAGAAGACCAACCTCGTTGTCGTGGGCGAAAATGCCGGCTCCAAGGCGCGCAAGGCCGCCGAGCTCGGCGTCCAGACACTCACCGAAGAAGAGTGGGTCAAGCTTTCCGGCTGATCGGGGGATCATCATGACGGTCAATCTGCGCGCGGGAACCACCGCCGATGCAGCGGCATGTGGCGCGATCTGCCATGCCGCGTTCGACGCCGTGTGTACGCGGCACGGCTTTGCGCCGGATTTTCCCTCCGCCGACGCGGCGAGCGGCCTGATGTCGAGGCTGCTCGGGCATCCCCGATTTTATTCGGTCGTCGCAGAAGCCGATGGCCGCATTGTCGGCAGCAATTTCCTCGATGAGCGATCGCCGATCTGCGGCGTCGGCCCGATCACGGTCGATCCGACGGTGCAGAATCGCGGCGTCGGCGGACAGCTCATGCAGGACGTGATCGCCCGCGCGGCCCGGCAGCGTGCGGCCGGCGTGCGGCTGCTGCAGGCCGGCTTCCACAACCGCTCGCTCTGTCTCTATTCGACCTTGGGCTTCCGGACGCGCGAGCCGGTTTCGATCCTGCAGGGCGCGCCGCTCGCTCGGAAGTTCTCCGGCTGCGAGGTGCGCCCCGCCGGTCCCTCCGATCTCGAAGCCTGCAACGCGATCTGCCGGCAGGTGCACGGCTTCGACCGCGAGGGTGAAGTGCGCGACGCAATCGGCGAGAAGCAGGCTGCCGTCATCGAGCGGCAGGGCCGCATCACAGGCTACACCACCGGTATCGCGTTCTTTGCGCATACGGTCGCGGAGACCAACATAGACCTGATGGCGCTGATCGGCGCCGCGCCGTCGTTCGGCGGGCCGGGCTTCCTGTTGCCGACGCGCAACCACGAGGTCTTCACCTGGTGCCTGAAAGGCGGCCTGAAGCTGGTCTATCAGATGACCCTGATGACGATGGGCCTCTACAACGAGCCCTGCGGTGCGTACATGCCGTCGGTGCTCTACTGAAGGCGCGCCCGCTGCTTCCGTGCGGCCCGGCAGGATGCTAGAGGTGGCGCCGTTTCGAGGGGGCGCCCGCGTGGCGTCCGACTGTATTCGTTGCCGGAGTTGATCGAATGGATTTGTCCCGTTTTCCGCGTCGTCGCTACACCCCGTTCGCCACGCCGATAGAGTTGATGCCGAATTTCAGCAAGGCGCTGGCGGCGAGTTGTCCGGGCGGTGTCGGACCGGAAATCTGGATCAAGCGCGACGACATGCTGGGGCTGTTCCCCGGCGGCAACAAGACCCGCAAGCTCGAGTTCCTCGCGGCCGACGCGCTCGCCCATGGCGCCGACACGCTGATCACCTGCGGCGCGCCGCAGTCCAATCACTGCCGCATCACCCTCGCGGCCGCGGTGAAGGAAGGGCTGAAGTGCCGCTTCGTAATCGAGGAGCGTGTGCCCAACAGCTACAGGAAGGAAGCCGGCGGCAACAATTTCATGTTCGAATTGATGGGGGCCGAGGCCGTCACGGTGCTACCGGGCGGCTCCGACATGGGTGCGGCCATGTCGAGGATTGCACAGGATCTCGCCTCGCAGGGGCGCAAGGGCTACGTCATCCCGGGCGGCGGCTCGAACGCGATCGGTGGCCTGGGCTACGTCGCCTGCGTGCAGGAGATGCAGCAGCAGTGGTTCGACATGGGCGTCGCATTCGACGCCGTGGTCGTCGGTTCGGGAAGCTCGGGCACGCATGGCGGCATGGCCGCGGGCTTCTTCGGCAACAACATCAAGATCCCGCTGATCGGCATCGGCGTCAGCCGCGACCCGGCCGATCAGGAGCCGCTGGTCCGCAAGGAGGCGCAGGCGATCGCCGACCTCTTGGGCATCGGCAAGGTTCCGCCCGAGGCGGTGAAGAGCTTCGGTGGCTTCTGGCAGCCCAAATACTCCGTGCCGAACAAGAAGATGGTGGAAGCGGTCCAGATGCTGGCACGAACCGAAGGGGTCCTGCTCGATCCGGTCTACACCGGCAAGATCATGGCGGGTCTCATGGGTCTTGCGCGCCAGGGTCACTTCAAGCCAACGCCAAGGTGCTGTTCATGCATACCGGCGGCCTGCCGTCCCTCGATGTCTATCAGGACGTCGTGCTCGGCCGGACGGAAGTGAAGGACTAGGAGCTGGGAGCGCGCCACTCCAGTGGCGCGTCTTCCTCTTAAGTCATGATCGCGCGACTGGAGTCGCGCGCCCTCAGCGCTAGATCGGGCGCGTCGCGTCCTTCAGCCATGTCCGTGTCGCCTCGTCGACCTGCGGCTCGACGACGGACCGGACGCGGGCGTGATAGGCATTCAGCCAGGACTTCTCGGCGTCGGTCATCAGGCCGAGATCGATGCAGTTGACGTCGATCGGCGCCAGGGTGACGGTCTCGAACTCGAGATACTTGCGATCGGCGCCTTCGATCTCGGCCTCTTTCACCGCCACCAGGTTCTCGATGCGGATGCCGTAGGCGCCGGTCTTGTAGTAACCGGGCTCGTTGCTGACGATCATGCCGGGCTGGAGGGCGACAGCGCTCGCGACCTTCGAAATGCGGTGCGGGCCTTCGTGCACCGACAGATAGGCGCCGACGCCATGGCCGGTGCCATGATCGTAGTCGAGGCCGGCCTGCCACAGCGAATAGCGGGCGAGTGCGTCGAGCTGGGATCCGGTGGTCCCGGCGGGAAAGCGCGTGGTCGCCAGCGCGATATGGCCCTTCAGCACGCGCGTGAACCGGTCCTTCATTTGCGGCGTCGGCGTGCCGATGCCGACGGTGCGGGTGATATCGGTTGTGCCGTCGCGATACTGACCGCCCGAATCGACGAGATAGAGCGAGCCCGGCTCCAGGGTGCGTTCGGTCGCGGGCACCGCCCGGTAGTGCACGATTGCGCCGTTCGGGCCCGCGCCGGAGATCGTGTCGAACGACAGATCGCGCAGCTTGCCCGTCTCCTCGCGCATCGCCTGCAGCCGGTCGGCCACCTCGATCTCGCGCAAGCGCCCGCTTTTCGATTGGACGGCGAGCCAGCCCAGGAACCTGCTAACCGCGGCGCCGTCACGGCGATGGGCGACGCGGATGCCCTCCAGTTCGACGGCGTTCTTGCAGGCCTTGGGAAGCGACACCGGATCGGCGTCGTGCACCAGGGTGGCGCCGGCGGCCTGCAGGCGGGTCGCGGCCCAATAGGGCGCACTGGCGGTCTCGATCAGCACACGTTTGGCCATCCGGCCCATCGTGTCGAGTGCCGGCCCCAGTTCCTCGGGTGGTGCCAGGGTCACGGCATTGCCGAGCCACGCCACGGTGCGATCAGGAATCTTGCGGCGGTCCATGTAAAGGTCGACATGGCCGTCGGTATGCAGCAGGGCGAAGCCCAGTGCGAAGGGTGTGCGCGGCACGTCGCCGCCGCGCACGTTCAGCAGCCAGGCGATGGAGTCGGGCGCAGTCAGCAGCGCCATGTCGGCGCCCTTGTTCTTGACGATTTCGGCGATGCGCTTGCGTCGCGTCTCGCTCGATTCACCCGAGAATTCTACCGGATGGGGCAGCACGGGTGCGAGCGGCGCGGCGGGACGGCCATGCCATACGGCGTCGACGGGATTGGACTCGACCGGCACGAAACTGCCGCCTGCGCGCTCGGCGGCGCGGGCGAATCGGTCGTAGCCGTCGACCGTCTGCAGCCACGGATCGAAGCCCAGCTTCGCGTCCTTCGGCAGGTTGGCGGCGATCCAGGTGTCGGCCGATTGCTCGGGGGTCTGATGCGGCACGAAGGCATCGGTATCGACCTGGCCGCGGACGGCGAGGGTATAGCGTCCGTCGACGAAGATCGCGGCGCGGTCGGCCAGCACGATCGCGGTGCCCGCCGATCCGCCGAAACCGGTGAGCCAGCCCAGCCGCTGGGAGTGGCGCGGTACATATTCGCCCTGGTGCTCGTCGGCGCGCGGCACGACGAAGCCGTCGAGGCCGCGCCGCGCCAGCTCGGCACGCAACGCTGCGAGGCGGGACGCCGGCGCCGGCAAGTCCTCGAGGCCATCGTCTGCCCGCGTCAGCTCCTCGCGCCATCTTGTGAGTGCATTGGCCAATTCGGCATCGGCGTCGGGTGCGATCAATTCGATCCACTCCGGCCCGGCCAACCCTTCGGGGGCGGCGGCCACTCCGCGCATCAGAAAGTCGAGGTCGGCCGGGGCGACGTCACGGCCGCGCTGGCGCAATAAATGAAGGACGTCGTCGGGGGCGGAGCTCATAGGGGACAGATGGACCCTATCGATGGCCCCGGGGAGAGGCAATCTGGGCAATAAGTGTTCTCCCGCAACTGCGAAATGCCAGAATATTGGGCTCCATGCGTCCAGTGCATGGCAGCATGCGAAAGGAGCTTCTTATCGTTGTAACTCAAGGGATTATATTCTCCCGGTGCAATGCAGCATGGACATTGCGTTGCACAACAAGAGGAGCTTTCAATGATGACCCAGCCGATAGTGATCTTCAAGGATCTGACCAGCGAAACTGCGCCGGCGGGGGGAAACGCTGTCAAGACCGGTTTTAGCCATGAGGACCGCAAACTTCTCGAAGTGAGCGCCCGCTTCGCCCGTTCCCGGATGATCGCACATCTTCTGACCGACGCCGTTCTGTGGGTGGCCGGACAGTTGCAGCGCGCCGGAACGGCCCTCAAGGCCAACTTCAAGCTGCGCGCCGCCGAAGCCCAGCTGTACCGCATGAGCGATCGCGAACTGTCCGATCTCGGCCTGTGCCGCGCCGACATTCCGTTCGCCGTCCGCGAGGCCGCCAGCGAGGGTGTCGCGCCTGAGTTCGCGATCCACACTGCGCCCGTCGTGGCGGCGAACCGCAACACCAATCCCAGCCTGTTCTGGGCTGGCCGGGCTTAAGCGTCTGTAGCGTAGCGTAAGCGTACGAGGGGCCGGCGAAAGCCGGCCCTTTTCGTTTCAGGATTTGCGCAGCAGCAACGTGCGCCACCAGGCGCCGCCGGTCTCGAGATCGATCCGGCGCTCGAATTCGAAGCCTCGCCGCTTGTAGGTCGAGAGCATCAGGGCGGCCTGTTCCACCAGCAGGCCGCTCAGCAGCACGCGACCTCCCGAACGGACCGCCGGTGCGAACGAAGCGGCCAATGTCATGAGAGGGCCGGCCAGAATATTCGCGATGATCAGGTCGTAGGGCGCGGGCTTCGAAAGTTCCGGTGCTTCGACGCCGACCGACGTGAAGAATCGGCAGAGCGGCGCAACGCCGTTCAATGCGGCGTTCTCGATCGCGACGCCAACCGCCTCGGCATCGTTGTCGCCGCCGATCACGGGGCGCTTCCAGAGCTTGGCCGCGGCGATCGCGAGGATGCCGCTGCCGCTGCCGACATCGACGGTATTTTTCGTTTCGGCCGGATCGAGCGTCGCCAGCATTTCGAGGCAACCGCGCGTCGTCGCGTGCGTGCCGGTGCCGAAGGCGAGGCCGGCGTCGATCCGGAGCGCAATCAGCCCGGGCGGCATGCCGTCGGCGACGTGCGAGGGATGTACCCAGAACGGGCCGACCTGAAAGGGCCGGAAAGAGCGCTGATTCTCGGCCACCCAATCCTTGTCGGGCAACTCCTCCCACGTCCAGGCGCCGTGCAGAGCCGGCCGCTCGCCCTCGCCGAAGATCTCGATCCGCCAAGGCCCGTCGCGCGATACCTCGCGGCTGGTGACGACGAAGCCGTCCTCCGCGAGATGTTCGAGGGCCTGTTCTTCCCCGGTCCGCTCCGCGGCAGGAACGGTTCGCCAGGCCGTCCAGCCGCTCATGCCGCCTCGATGAAGCTGTCCAAAACCTTCTTGGCACCGGCTTTCTCGAAGTCGATATCGAGCTTGTTGCCGTCGACGGCCACGATGCGGCCGTAGCCGAACTTCTGGTGGAACACCCTCTGGCCGATCGACAGGTCGGGCTTGTCGCCCTCGACGGCGCGGCGGTCGTCGAGCGTCTCGTCGCGCCAGCGTGTGCGCCCGCGGCCCGTGACGCCCAGGCTCTCGTAGTCGAAGCCGCTCGCCTGGTCGCGCAGGCCGCCATGGTGGCCGGCGGAATAGGTGGCATAGAGACCGGCGTCGCTGCTTTCGGCCAGCCGATCCTTGGGCAATTCGTTGAGGAACCGGGAGGGGATCGCGGCCTGCCACTGGTTGAAGATGCGCCGGTTGGCGGCGAACGAGACATAGGCCCGCTTGCGTGCACGCGTCAGCCCGACATAGGCCAGCCGCCGCTCCTCCTCGAGGCCCGACAGGCCCTTGTCGTCGAGCGCGCGCTGGTTCGGGAACAGGCCCTCCTCCCAGCCGGGCAGAAACACCGTGTCGAACTCGAGGCCCTTGGCGGCATGGAGCGTCATGACGCTCACCATGTCGCTGCCGGCTTTCTCGGCATTGTCGGTCAGCAGGGCCACGTGCTCGAGGAAGGCCGGCAGGCTCTCGAACTCCTGCAGCGCGTTGGTCAGCTCCTTGAGGTTCTCGAGCCGCCCCTCGGCCTCGGGCGAGCGGTCGAGGCGCAGCATGTCGGTGTAGCGCAACTCGTCGAGCATGGTTTCGACGACCTCGACGTGGCTCATGCCGTCGAGCATGCCGCGCCAGCGGTCGAAGCTCTTGATCAGATCGCCCAGCGACTTGCGCTGCCGGCCCTTCAGCTCGTCGGTTTCGAGGGCGCGGCGGGTCGCCTCGAACAGCGACACCTTGTTCGCGCGCTGGATGACCCGGAGCGTGCGCAGGGCCGATTCGCCCAAGCCGCGGCGCGGTGTGTTGTAGATCCGTTCGAAAGCGAGATCGTCGTCGGGCTGGACGGTGACTCTGCAATAGGCCAGTGCGTCGCGGATCTCGGCGCGCTCGTAGAACCGCGGCCCGCCGATCACGCGATAGGGCAGGCCGAGCGTGATGAAGCGCTCCTCGAACTCGCGGGTCTGGAAGCCGGCGCGCACCAGGATGGCGATCTGGCTGAGCGGATGCTTGTCCCGCTGCAACGCCTCGATCTCCTCGCCGATCGTGCGCGCTTCCTCGTCGCCGTCCCATACGCCGCGCAGCGAGATGCGCTCGCCCTCCTTGAGCTCGGTCCACAGGGTCTTTCCGAGGCGGCCTTCGTTGTGCGAGATCAGATGCGATGCGGCGGCCAGGATGTGCGGCGTCGAGCGGTAGTTGCGCTCGAGGCGTACGATCGTGGCGCCGGGAAAATCCTTCTCGAATCGCAGGATGTTGCCGACCTCCGCGCCGCGCCAGCCGTAGATCGACTGGTCGTCGTCGCCGACGCAGCAGACGTCCTGCGTGCCCTGTGCCAGCAACCTCAGCCACAGATACTGCGCCACATTGGTGTCCTGATACTCGTCGACCAGGATGTGTCGGAAACGGCGGTGATAGATCTCCAGCACGTCGGGGTGATTCTGCCACAAGGTCACGCAGTGCATGACGAGGTCGCCGAAATCGACGGCGTTCACCTCGGCGAGGCGCGCCTGGTAGAGTCTGTAGATCTCGGCGGCTTTGCCGTTGGCGAATTCGCCGGCATCGTCGCCCGAGACCTTCTCCGGCGGCAGGGCGCGGTCCTTCCAGCGCTGGATGATTCCCGAGAGAACGCGCGCCGGCCACTTCTTGTCGTCGATCCCCTCGGCCTGCAGAAGCTGCTTGATCAGCCGGGTCTGGTCGTCGGTGTCGAGGATGGTGAAATTGCTCTTCAGCCCGATCAACTCGGCGTGACGGCGCAGCACCCGCACGCCGACCGAATGGAACGTGCCGAGGAACATGCCATCGGCCGCGCCGCCGATCAGGCTGGCGACGCGGTCGAGCATCTCGCGGGCCGCCTTGTTGGTGAAGGTGACCGCCAGGATCTGGGCCGGCCGGGCCCGGCCGGTGATCAGCTGATGGGCGATACGGGTCGTCAGAACGCGCGTCTTGCCGGTGCCGGCGCCCGCCAGCACCAGCAGAGGCCCACCGTCGTGAGTGACCGCCTTGCGCTGTTCCTCGTTCAGCCCGTCGAGATAGGCTGTGGACATAACAGCACGCCGCGCCGGCTGGGGATCGGCCGGAGCGGGATCGTCGGTGATTTCGAACGGATCGGCGGGGGACGCCATGCAGGGTCATATAGCAATCGGAACGCCGTACGCCTATCCTTCGTCGGCAAGCCCCGATGTACACCGGTGAGTAACCGCAAGGAGTGCGCATGGCACGAGGGTTGAACGGTTCGACGAACGGCTCAGGCAACGGCGCGGGTCACGGATCGGGCCGCGGCCTGGAAAATGGCGTCGAGGCGGTGCAGCCCGGCAGCTCGAGCCTGCCGGTCGAGGTCGTCGATGTGCTGCCCGCCGTAGTCGGCGTCCAGACGACGATTCCGGAGAATCGCCGCTCGGCCCGCACCCTGGGTTCGGAGCGCGAAGGCCACGGTACCATCATCGACCGCGAAGGGCTGATCGTGACCATCGGCTACCTGATCATGGAAGCCGACACCGTCACGATCACCGACAATGACGGCCGAGAATTGCCGGCCACGATCGTGGGCTACGACTATGAGAGCGGCTTCGGCCTGGTCCGCACGACCGTACCGCCCAGGGTGAAGCCCATGCGCTTCGGCGATTCCGACAGGCTGGCCTTGCGCGGCGAGGCCTATGTCGCGGGTGCCGGCGGCGAAAAGGCGGCGCTCAAGGTCAAGGTCGCCGGACGCCGTGAGTTCGCAGGCTACTGGGAGTACCTGCTCGACAACGCAATCTTCACCGTACCGGCCTATCCGCTGTGGGGCGGCTCGGCGCTGGTCGGCGCCGACGGATCGCTGCTGGGCGTCGGCTCGCTGCTGGTGCAGGAGGCGCTCGGTCCGGGCTCGCCGGCCTTTCCCGGCAACATGTACGTGCCGATTAACCGGCTGAAGCCGATCTTCGACGAGCTGGTCCAGACCGGCGGCATCTCGACGCCGCCGCGTCCCTGGCTCGGCATCCTTACGGTCGAACATATGGGCCAACTCGTGATCGGCGGCATCTCCGACGGCGGCCCGGCCGATCGCGCGGGCCTGCAGCGCGGCGATATCCTGCAGTCGCTGAACGGCGACGTGCTCGACGACTTGCCCGATTTCTACAAGAAGCTGTGGGCCAGCGGACCGGCGGGCACGACAGTCGCGTTGCGCATGGAACGCGACAATGACGCGTTCGAGGTCACGGTGCGCACCGGCGACCGGGCGCATTATCACAAATATGGCCTCGACTGATCGACAAGAAGACAAAGAGGGGAACACAGATGGCACGAGCCTTCGCCTCGCAGGCGGACATGGCAGAGAAGAAGATCACCTTCAGCCGCCTTTCCGAGCACGCCTATGCGTTCACCGCCGAGGGTGACCCCAACACCGGCATCGTGGTCGGCGACGACGCGGTCATGGTGATCGATGCGCAGGCCACCCCGAAGATGGCGCAGACGGTGATACAGCACATCCGCACCGTGACCGACAAGCCGATCAAGTACGTCGTGCTCTCGCACTATCATGCGGTGCGCGTGCTGGGTGCCTCGGGCTACGAGGCGCAGCACATCATTTGCAGCGAGGCGACGCGCGACATGATCGTCGAGCGCGGCGCGCAGGACTACAAGTCGGAGCTGCAGCGCTTTCCGCGCCTGTTCCAGGCGGCCGAGACGATCCCGGGCCTGACCTGGCCCACCATCACCTTCGCCGACCGCATGACCATGTGGCTGGGCAAGCTTCAGGTCGACATCATCCATGCCGGGCGCGGCCACACCAAGGGCGACACGATCGTCTGGCTGCCGGAGGAGCGCACGCTGTTCAGCGGCGACCTCGTTGAGTACGGCGCCACGCCCTATTGTGGCGATGCGCACTACAAGGACTGGCCCGAGACCCTGCAAAAGCTGCGCGACCTCAGGGCCGAGGCGCTGGTGCCGGGCCGGGGCGAGGCCTTGCACGGCGAGCAGGCGGTCGAAGAGGGCATCGCCGGCACGCAGCAGTTCCTGGCCGATCTCTACAAGGCCGTCTCGGCCTCCGCCCAGGCCGGCGATCCGCTCAAAGTCGCCTACGACAAGGCGATGGCGGCGCTGCAGCCGCACTACGGCAACTGGGTGATCTTCGAGCACTGCATGCCGTTCGACGTCAGCCGCGCTTACGACGAGGCCAAGGGCCTCGACCATCCGCGCATCTGGACGGCGGAGCGCGACGTCGAGATGTGGTCGGCGCTGGAGAAGAGCGCGTGATCCTGTGGGCTCCTACGCCTACCGCACCTATCCTTATCGACGGCCGCAGGAACTCGACGGCAAGGGGCAGCGCCGCCCGGTCGTGATCGTGGGGGCGGGCATTGCCGGCCCGACGCTTGCCTTGTCGCTGGCCGCGCGCGGTGTGCCGTCGGTCCTGCTCGACGAGGACGACACGGTGAGCCTCGGCAGCCGGTCGATCTGCCAGGCCCGGCATAGTCTCGAGATCTGGGACCGCTTCGGCATCTCATCCCGCATGGTCGAGAAGGGCATCACCTGGACGGAAGGCGAGGTCTATCTGCGCGACAAGCCGGTCTGTCGCTTCAATCTCGCGCCGGAGTCGGGAAACAAGTTCCCGCCTTTCGTGAACCTGCAGCAGTACTACGTCGAGGAGTTCCTCTACGAACGCTGCGCCGCCGAGCCGTCGATCGAATTGCGGCATCGCAACAAAGTGGTTGCCGTCGTGCCGCGCAACGACGACGTCACGGTCGAGGTCGAGACTCCGGATGGTCGATACACGCTCGACGCGGAATGGTTGATCGCCTGCGATGGCGTGCGCAGCCCGGTGCGGCACATGCTCGGCTTGCCCTATCCCGGCGAAGTGTTCCACGACCAGTTCCTGATCGCCGATATCCGCTACGAAGGCGAGCTGCCCAAGGAGCGGCGCTTCTGGTTCTATCCGCCGTTCCATCCGACCAACTCGGTGCTGCTGCACCGCCAGGCCGACAACGTGCTGCGGATCGACTTCCAGCTCGGCCGCGATGCCGACGCGGAGGAAGAGAAGAAGCCCGAGAACGTCGACAGGCGCCTGCGCCAGATCTTCGGTCTCGACGCGCGCTGGGAGCATGAATGGACCAGCGTCTACACTTTCACCTGCCGCATGATGGACAGGTTCGTCCATGGTCGGACGATCTTCGCGGGCGATGCCGCGCACGTGGTCTCCCCTTTCGGCGCGCGCGGCGGCAATGCGGCAGTGGCCGATGCCGACAATCTCGCCTGGAAGCTCGCGGCGGTGCTGGGCGCCACGGCGCCGGCGCGTCTGCTGGACACCTATTGCAGCGAGCGCCGCGCCGCCTCGCGCGAAAACATCCTGGCCTCGACCCGCGCCACCGACTTCATCACGCCCAGGTTCCCGGCGTCGCGGGTCTTCCGCGACGCGACGCTGGCCCTCGCGCGCGATTTTCCCTTCGCACGGGCGCTGATCAATTCCGGCCGCCTGTCCGTGCCGACGGCGCACGCCGGCTCGCCGCTCGACACGCCCGATGGCGACGGCGACTGGAAGGGTGGGCCACCGCCCGGCCGCGCGATGATCGACGCGCCGCTTGGCAAGGGCTGGCTGGTCGATCGCCTGGGTCGCAATTTCACGCTTTTGACTTTCGATGCCGCTGGAACGGCGCTCGCCGGCACGACGTTGGTGACTGTCGAGGGTGAAGGATTGGCCCGCCAGCGCTACGATGCCCGTCCGGGCACGACCTATCTGATCCGGCCGGACCGTTACGTGGCGGCGCGCTGGCGGAAATTCGATCCGGCAGCGATTGCAAAGGCGCTCGATCGCGCGATGGGCAAGGAGGACGCATGCTTCAACGCAGCCTGAACCTGGCGCGGCCGGACGATGTCTACAATGCCATCATCGATGCCCACAAAGGGCTCGACGACGAGCAGGCACGCGCCTTCGATGCGCGGTTGATCCTCCTGCTGGTCAATCACGTCGGCGACGAAGTGGTGATCCGCGAAGCGCTCAAGGAAGCGGCGGCATCATGAAGGACACGCTCGCAGGCCGCTGGGCCCTGGTCACTGGCGCCGGCCATGGCAACGGTGCTGCGATCGCGCAGGGGCTGGCGGCGGTCGGCGCCAAGGTGATCGTGACCGACATCGACAAGGACGGCGCACATACGATCGCCGAAGCGATCGGCAGGGCGGGCGGCGAGGCGCGCAGCTACCAGCTCGACGTCACCGACGCGGCCGCCTGTGCCAAGCTCGCAGCCGACATCGCCCTGCTGGTCGGTCCGATCCGCATCCTGGTGAACAATGCCGGCATCTTCCTGCGCGGGCCGCTGGTGGCGCCGGACGGGCGCGAACGCTGGGACAAGACCATGGCGGTCAACGTCCAGGGTCCGTTCAACGTCACCATGGCGTTCATCGACCAGCTCAAGCTGACGAAGGGTGCGATCGTCAACATCGCCTCGATCAATTCCTTCGTCGTCGGCAATGGCACCGGCTCCTATCCGGTATCGAAAGGCGCGCTCGCCCAGTTCACGCGCGCCCTGGCCGCCGAGCTGGCGCTGGACGGCGTGCGGGTCAACGCGCTGGCACCGGGGCTGATCGAGACGGCGATGACCGAGCCGACACGCTCCGATCCCAGGCGGCTGGAGGCCTTCCTCAATCACGTGCCGATGCGCCGCGTTGGCCAGCCGGAGGAGCTTGCCGGCCCGGTGGTGTTCCTGTGCTCGGATGCGGCAAGCTACGTGACCGGCGCCATCCTGGCGGTCGATGGAGGATTTCTTGCCGTCTGACGTAATCGTGCGCGTGGCCACTATCGACGATGTCGAGCTTCTCCACCGCTTCTCGATCGACCTCGCGACCTACGAGGACGAGCCGCACGCCGTCACAGCGACGCCGCAGACCCTGGCGCGCGACGGCTTCGGCAAGAACCCGCAGTTCGCCGCGCTGATCGCCGAGGGAGGCGGCAAGCCGGTCGGCTTTGCGCTCTACACCTTCAACTACTCGACCTGGACGGCGGCGCGCGGCATTTTCATCGAGGATATCTGGGTCGTGCCCGAGGCGCGTCGCGGCGGCGTCGCCCGCGCGCTGATGATGGCGCTCGCCCAGGAATGCAAGGCCCGCGGCTACCGGCGCATCGACCTCAACGTGCTCGACTGGAACCCGGCGCGCGGCTTCTACGAGAAGATCGGCTTCCGGTGGATCCGGAACTGGTTGCCCTACCGCCTGAGCGGCGAGGCGCTGGAGAAGCTCGCTGGTTCTTGATGAAACTGTCGTCCTGAGCGCAGCGAAGGACCTTGCCGAGCGATCAGACGACACTTCTCAAGAGGCGACGTGCTCCTTGTCTGACGTGAGGTCCTTCGCTGCGCTCAGGACGACAGTGGCTTCTTCTTCAACACCATCAGGCGGCCGGCCTTCGGGTTCTTCGGCATATTGCGGTGCTCGGCCCAGACGTCGGCAAGCCGCTCGGCGGCCTGGGCGGGGAAGGGGCCGGATTTCCGCGTCGCGTAGTCGATGTTCATCACGATCGCCTCGTTGGTCGCGGCAAGATAGCCCTCGTCGGCGTGGTACATCTCGTGGAACAGGTGGACCCGCTTGGCGTCGCAGTCGAGCAACTGCGTCCTGAACAGCATCGGCGCACCCTCGCGCAGCTCGCGGTCGTAGGTGATGTGCATCTCCAGCACGAAGGTCATGCCGAGCTTGCTGTCCACGTAGCTCCGGCCGAGGCCGATGTTGCGCATGAAGGCGCCCGACGCCTGGTCGAACGCCGTCACGTAGTAGGCGACATTCATATGGCCGTTCCAGTCGACCCATTCGGGCTTCACGATAGAGCGATGGATGGCGAGCGGCGCGGTGGTGACGAGCGGCGGCATTTCGTAGGTCAGCACGACGGACATGGACGCTGGTTCTTTCCTTACTTCTTCTTGATGCCGATGAGCCGGCCGGCCTGCTTCGGCACCGGCAGGCTCTTGTGGGCGGCGGCGAGCCTGGCCAGCCGTTCCATGGCCCAATCGGGCCACGGCGCCGCCCGGCGGCTGGCATAGTCGATGTTCATCAGCATCAGCTCGTTGGTCGCTGCGAGATAACCCTCGGTCGCGTGGAACATCTCGTGGATATAGTGCACGCGCTTGGAATCGTGGTCGAGGATCTGCGTCGTGATGCGCAGCGGGTCGCCTTGCTTGACCTCGCGGTCGTAGGTGACGTGCGCCTCGAGCACGAAGGTCATGCCGATCTTGTCGCGCGTATATTCCCAGCTGACGCCCAGCTGCTGGCACAGCGTGTCCGTCGCCTTGTCGAAGGCCACGACGTAGTAGCCGACGTTCATGTGGCCGTTCCAGTCGATCCAGTCGGGCAGCACCGTCGCGCGGTGCACGTCGAGCGGTGCGCCGAGGTCGGGTTCGATCATGGGGTAGGGAGCTAATTTCATGCGGGCGGACCGTAGCGAAGCGGCCCCGCCGGCCGCAAGTTCGGCGATACGTCAATTTCGCGGGAGACTTCACATGGCCAAGAAGCCGAAAGCACTGATCCTGGGGGTCGGCGCCGAACGCGGCATCGGCGGGGCTGCCAGCCGGCGCTTTGCCCGGGAGGGATATCACGTGCTGGTCGCCGGCTGGACGGCAGACAAGATCAACAAGGTAGTCGACACCATCCGCAAGGAGGGTGGCGCGGCGACGGCCGTCGTGGTCGATGGCACCCGGGAAGACCAGGTAATCAAGCTGTTCGACAAGGCGATGGCCGACGACGCCGACGGAGCGCCGGCCGATCTCTTCGTCTTCAACATGGGCAACAACGCCGCCGTCGATTTTCGCGAGATGACGGCCCAGCATTTCGAGGACTCCTGGAGGGTCGGCTGCTTCGCGGGCTTCCTGTTTGGACGGGAAGCGATGCGCCGGCTGGCGCCGCTGGGACGCGGCACGGTGCTGTTCACCGGGGCGTCGGGCTCCCTGCGCGGCCGACCGAAATTCGCGGCGTTCAATGCCACCAAGGGTGGCCTGCGCCTGCTGGTCCAGTCGATGGCGCGCGAATTCGGCCCGCAGGGCATTCATGTGGCGCACGTCATCATCGACGGTGGCATCGAGGGCGACCGGCTGCTATCGCGCATGCCGGACCGGGTCGAGAAGGCTGGCCCCGACGGTCTGTTGAAGGTCGACGCCATCGTCGAGAACTACTGGCACGTCCACCGTCAGCACCGCAGCGCCTGGACGCACGAGATCGACCTGCGGCCTTATAAAGAGACGTTCTGAAGCGAAAGATCCCTCGCTGCGCTCGGGATGACAACAATGCTGTCATCCCGAGTCGGCGCATTCACATGCGCCTTTAGCGAGGGATCTTTCACTTATTACCGCTTGCGCTCGGGGATCTCCTCGAGCTTTCGATAGATCTTCTTGCCGAGCTTCTGCCCTGTGGCGACCATGTCGTCGGCGCCGCTCGAAGGGCCGCCGATGCGCAGCACGGCGTCGCACTTGCCGATCAGCTCGCGGGCGATCGGATGGAAGATCTCGTCGAAGACCGGATCGCCAATCTTCCTCGAGCCGGCCTGTTTCAGCAGCGGGAGCGCGAACCATTCGCCCATCACCGGGAGGTGGCCGCGTCGGAACACCGCCAGCGACATTTCCTCCATCGCGTCGACATTGCGCTGGATCAGCACGGGATCGTCGTTGGTGCCGCCGCGATAGGGGCCGGCGACCAGGATCATCTCTTGCTCGGCCATCACGGAATCTCCAGCAGTTCGCGCGCGACCAGGTCCGGCGCGGAAATGATGCAATTGTGGCCGGCCTCGATCGGCCGAAAGCGGACGTGCGACATGGTCTGCACCTTCTCATGCATGCCGGCGGAGACGGGATAGCGCGGCCTGGTGCAGGCGATGTAGGTCATCGGCCGGCCGTTGCCTGCCGGATGACGCAGGGTGATCGGCCTGGTGTAGCAGGCGAGCGGATGCGGCGTGAGTTGACGGTGCGTCCACGCCGCCAGGTCGGGGTCGTCGATGATCAGGCTGCCAACCGGCGCGAAGGGCAACACCTCGGTGCCGTTCACTTCTTTTACGAGCTTCTTCCGCTTGGCCACGATCTCGGGCGGGATGCGGCCGAAGATCGACTGGCCATCCTGCGCGATGCCGCCGTCGATGATGACGAGATGGTCGATCCGCTCGGGGATGCGGTCCGTGACCAGGCTTGCAATCAGGCTGCCGAAGCTGTGACCGACCAGCACGATGTCGCGCAGGTCTTCTTTCTCCAGGGTGGCGATCGTATCGGCGAGGAACAGGTCGTTGTCGCAGGCGGGCGACAGTTCGGCCGCCCGTTCGCCGACACCGCGAAAGGGCAGGGCGCGGGCCTCGTGGCCGGCGGCTTTCAGGCGCTCGAGGACGAACTGCCATGACCATGCGCCCATCCAGGCGCCGGGCAGGCAGACATAGGTACGCAAGGCCATACTCATCGAAGGCCAGTCCTAACACATCCCGAAACAGGCCCCGGCATTCTTGTTCTCAAAGGCGAGGCCGTATATGCAAGCGCCAAGCGAAACGCGCCTCTCTGCCGGACTGCTGTTGAAAAAGACGAGACTTCTATCGGCTATCGTTCTGATGCTGGCCCTGGTCGGCACGAGCGCGCGCGCCCAGCAGCCGCCGGCGGCACCGCCCGCGGTCGGCGTGGTGGCGGCGGCGCGTCAGCCGATCACGCAATCCGCCGAATATACCGGGCGCATCCAGGCGACGAACCGCGTCAACCTTGTGGCCCGCGTGTCGGCCTTCCTCGACGAAGTCCTCTTCTCCGAGGGCGCCGAGGTCAAGAAGGGCGATCTGCTCTATCGCCTGGAGCAGGCCCCCTTCAAGGCGGACGTTCAGGCCAAGCAGGCGACGGTCGACCAGTTCAAGGCGCAGCTCCGCAACGCGCAGCTCACCCTCGAGCGCGCCCAGTCGCTGTTGCGTACCCCGGCGGGCCAGCAATCCTCGGTCGACGCGGCCCTTGCCGGCGAAGCGGCGTTGCGGGCCCAGGTGATGGGCGCGGAGGGTATGCTCCAGCAGGCCCACATCAATCTCGACTACACCGAAATCCGCGCGCCGATCGCCGGCAAGATCGGCCGGACTGCGGTGACCGCCGGCAACTATGTCAGCACCGGCACGGGCGTGCTGGTGTCGATCGTCAGCCAGGATCCCATGTACGTCGTCTTTCCCGTGTCGACGCGCACGGTCATCGACCTGCAGAATCGCGCCGGCGACCAGAAGGCGCCGGTCATCAAGGTCCGCCTGCCCGATGGCCGCCTTTATGGCCCATCGGGTACGCTCGATTTCGTCGATAATTCCGTGGCCGGCAACACCGACACCATGACCCTGCGCGGCCGCCTGCCCAATCCGGTGCTCGCGAAGTCGGCGAGCGGCGCGCGCGAGCTGATCGACGGCGAATTCGTGACGGTGATCCTGGCGGCCGCGGACTCGGTCGACGTGCTGGCCGTGCCGCGCGCGGCCGTGCTGTCCGACCAGGAAGGCGACTATGTCTACGTTGTCGGTGCCGACAACAAGGTCCAGCAGCGGCGGATCAAGCTCGGCCAGTCGACGCCGTTGATCGCCGCGATCGTCACCGGCGTGCAGGAAGGCGAAAATGTCGTCGTCGACGGCATCCAGCGCATCCGGCCCGGTATCGTGGTGTCGCCGGGCCCCGCGGCCCCGCGCGTGCCGGTGCCGGCCTCGGCCGCGCCCGCCGCCGCGACGCCGTCCAGATGATCTCGGCCGTCTTCATCCGCCGGCCGCGGCTCGCGGTCGTGATCGCCATCGTGACGACGCTCGCCGGCGGGCTTGCCATGACGCGCATCCCGGTGGCGCAGTTTCCCGACATCGTGCCGCCGAGGGTGCAGGTGACGGCAAACTATCCCGGCGCCTCCGCCTCGGTCGTCGAGGCCGCGGTCGCCCAGCCGCTCGAAGCGCAAATCGTCGGTGTCGACAAGATGATCTACATGAAGTCGACCAGCGGCAACGACGGCAGCTACAGCCTGACGGTCAGCTTCGCGGTCGGCAGCAATCCGGACACCGATACGGTGAACGTCAACAACCGCGTCCAGACGGCGCTGCCGCAGCTTCCGCAGGCGGTGCAGCTGCAGGGCCTGACGGTGATCAAGCGTTCGGCCGCGATCCTGCAGTTCCTCAACCTCTACAGCGAGACCGGAAAGATGAGTCCGGTCGCCGTCACCAGCTACGCGACGATCAACGTGCTCGACGAGCTGAGCCGCGTGCCGGGCGTCGGCCAGGCGCTGCTGTTCGGCAAGCTCAACTATTCGATGCGCATCTGGTTCGATACCCAGCGCCTCACCAGCCTCAACCTTGCGCCGTCCGACGTGGTCCAGGCCATCCAGGCGCAGAACGTGCAGGCCCCGGTCGGCCGCATCGGCGCCCGCCCGGTAACCGACGACCAGCAGTTCCAGATCAATGTGCAGACCCAGGGCACGCTCAGCACGCCGGAGCAGTTCTCGAAGATCGTGCTGCGCGCCAATCCCGACGGCTCGGTGTTGCGCATCGGCGACGTCGCCCGCGTCGAGATGGGGGCGCAGAACGAGGACACCGAGACGCGCATCAATGGCCAGGCCTCTGTGGGCGTTGCGCTCTATCTGGCGCCCGACGCCAATGCCGTGCAGACGGCCACCGCCGTCAGCAGGACGCTCGCCCGCCTCGGTGCGCGCTTCCCCCAGGACCTGAAGGCAAGGGTCGTCTACAACTCGACGGTCTTCGTGAACGACACGATCGATGAAGTGCTGTGGACGCTCACGGAAGCCTTCGTCCTGGTCGTGATCGTGGTCTTCCTGTTCCTCGGCAACCTGCGGGCCACCATCATCCCGGCCGTCGCGGTTCCGGTCAGCCTGATCGGCACATTCGCCATCCTGCTGCTCGCCGGCTATTCGGCCAACACCGTCTCGCTGCTCGCCATGGTGCTGGCGATCGGCATCGTGGTCGACGATGCGATCGTGGTGGTGGAGAACGTCGAGCGCGTGCTCGAGGAGGAGCCCGGGCTGTCTCCGCCCGAGGCGACCATGAAGGCGATGGCACAGATCACCGGCCCGATCATCGCCATCAGCCTGGTCCTGCTATCGGTCTTCGTGCCCGTTGCCTTCATTCCCAGCATATCCGGCCAGCTGTTCCGCCAGTTCGCGGTCACGATCAGCATCGCCATGCTGATCTCGGCGATCAACGCGCTCACTTTGTCGCCGGCGCTCTGCGCCATCTTCCTGCGCCACGAACCGCGCAAGCGCGGCTTCATCGCGATGACCCTGCGCGGCATCGACCGGGCGCGCGACGGCTACGCCACTGTCGTCGGCCGGCTGGTGCGCTTCGCTGTCCTCTCCCTGCCGGCCGTGCTGGTGATCGGCGCCGGCATCTTCGGCCTGTCGCGCCTGACGCCGACCAGCTTCCTGCCGGAAGAGGACCAGGGCGCCTTCTTCCTCAACCTCCAGCTGCCCGACGGTGCCTCGGTCGCGCGGACCAGCGAGACGGCACGCCAGGTCGAGCAGATCCTGAAGAGCATGCCGCAGGTCCAGGACGTGTTCGCCGTGATCGGCTTCTCGCTGCTCAACTCGGCGAACACCAGCAACGGCGCCTTCATGCTGGCCAAGCTGAAGCCATTCGCCGACCGCCGCGCGGCGGCCGACTCCGCGCAGGCGCTGATCCGCCAGATGTTCGGCCGGGCGCAGCAGATCCGGACCGCCAACGTGGTAGCCTTCAACCTGCCGCCGATCATCGGCCTGTCGACCAGCGGCGGCTTCGAATACCAGCTCGAGGCGCTCGAGGGGCAGGATCCGGTCAAGCTCGGCGCCGTCATGCAGGGCATCGTCGCCGCGGCCAACCAGGACCCGCGGCTGGCGCGCGTCTTCTCGACCTTCACCGCGACGACGCCGTCGCTCTATCTCGACATCGACCGCGACAAGGCCCAGGCGCTGGGACTGGCGATGAACGACGTGTTCACCGCGCTGCAGTCCACCCTGGGCGGCTTCTTCGTCAACAACTTCAATCTGTTCGGCCGGACCTGGCAGGTGAACATCGAGGGCGAGGCGGCCAATCGCCGCGACATCGAGAACATCTGGCAGATCAACGTGCGCAACAAGGCGGGCGAGATGGTGCCGATGCGCTCGATCGCCGAGCTGCGCTTCGTCGTCGGCCCGCAGGTCATCACGCGCTACAACAACTATCGCTCGATCACGATCAACGGCAGCCCGGCGCCGGGCGGCTCGTCGGGCGCGGCCCTCGTCGCCATGCAGGAGGTGTCGGACAGGACCCTGCCGCCCGGCTACTCGTTCGAGTGGACGGGCACCGCCTACCAGGAGCACGAGGCGAGCGGCCAGACCGGGCCGATCCTCGCCATGGCAGTGGTCTTCGCGTTCCTGTTCCTGGTGGCGCTCTACGAGAGCTGGGTGATTCCGCTGCCGGTCCTGCTGTCGGTCTCGGTCGGCGTGCTGGGGGCCTACGGCGGCATCCTGATCGCCGGCCTCACGCTCGATCTCTATGCCCAGATCGGCCTGGTCGTGCTGATCGCACTGGCCGCCAAGAACGGCATCCTCATCGTCGAGTTCGCCAAGGAGCAGCGCGAGGCAGGCAAGAGCATCGTCGAGGCCGCGGTGCTGGGCGCCCGCATGCGCTTCCGGTCGGTGATGATGACGTCCTTTGCCTTCATCCTCGGGCTGGTGCCGCTGGTCTTCGCCCATGGCGCCGCACAGATCAGCCGGCGCGACATCGGCACCTCGGTGTTCGCGGGCATGCTGGTCGCCAGCACGATCGGCATCTTCCTGATCCCGATGCTCTACGTCGTCTTCCAGCGCGGCCGCGAATGGACCCACGATCGCCGCGCGCTTTCGCGCCGGGCACGCGCCGCCAGCAGCCACTGAGCGGAAGGCGGCCCTTGGAAGGCCCGATGCTTGGTGGAACAATGCCGGCATGACCGACAAGAAAGAAGCCTCACCGCCGCGTCCGGCGACCACCGTCCTGCTGCTGCGTCCGTCGAAGAAGAGCGACGCCGATTCGCCCCTCGAAGTCTTCATGGTGGTGCGCCATCATGCCATCGACTCCTTCTCGGGCGCGCTGGTGTTCCCCGGCGGCAAGCTCGAGGAGGCCGACGGCGATCCCAGGCTCAAGGCGCGCTGCGGCGGCGCCGACAGGATCTCGCCCGGGGAACTGAAGTTCCGGGTCGCCGGCATTCGCGAGGCGTTCGAGGAATGCGGCGTGCTGCTGGCGCGCAAGCCCGGCCAGCGCAGCGTGATTGCCGCCGCGGACCTCAAGGCGATCGAGGCCAGGTGGCGCGCCAAACTCACCAAGGACGAGGTGAGCATCCTCGACCTTGCCGAGGCCGAGGATCTCGAACTGGCGACCGACCTGATGACGCCGTTCGCGCACTGGATCACGCCGGTCTTCGTGCCGAAGCGCTTCGACACCTGGTTCTATCTGGCCGAAGCGCCCGAGGACCAGATCGCGCTGCACGACGGTTCGGAATCGACCAACTCGGTGTGGATCGGCGCACAGCAGGCGATCGACGAGGCGGCGGCCGGCAAGCGCACCCTGGTGCATGCCACGACCAAGAATCTCGAACTGCTCGCCGAGGGCGGGACGGTGACGGGCGCGCTCTCCCAGGCCAGCGAGCGGAAGATAGTGACCGTCCAGCCGTGGGTCGAGCAGCGCGACGGCAAGCGTTTCCTGCACATTCCCGAGGGTGCGGGATATCGGAATCTCGTGCGGGAAATGCCGCCGCAGCCGGTTTCGCCGGCCGGAAGGTAGTTCCGTTTGCCCCGTTCGGGCGGTCGCGCTAAGACGAAATGAACGAGTGTTTACTCAGGCGTTTACTGGGTCGGAGGAAAGCAAGATGGTCGGAATCGTCGCCTATGGCGCCTATGTCCCGCGCCTGCGTCTCAACCGCCAGGCCGTCTACGACGCCAACAAGTGGTTCGCCGCCGGCCTGCGCGGCCTCGCCAAGGGCGAGCGGTCGATGGCGAACTGGGACGAGGACTCGATCACCATGGCGGTCGAGGCGTCGCGCGACTGCCTGACCAGCCACAAGGCCGAGGACGTCCGCAACATCTACTTCGCCTCGACCACGCATCCCTTCAAGGACCGCCAGAACGCAGGCGTCATCGGCACGGCGCTGAACGTCGAGCAGAACCTGTCGGCCGCCGACATCGGCGGCTCGCTGAAGGCAGGCACGTCGGCTTTGATCGCGGGCCTCAATGCGTCGAAGGACGGCGCGCCGAGCCTGGTCGCCGCCGCCGACAAGCGCATGGCGCGGGTGGCCTCGTCGAACGAGCTGAACTACGGGGACGGCGCCGCGGCCCTGCTGTGCGGCACCGAGAACGTGATCGCCAAGCTGGTCGGCCATCACTCCGTGTCGATGGACTTCGTCGATCACTTCCGCGGCGACGAGTCGGACTTCGACTACACATGGGAAGAGCGCTGGATCCGCGACGAGGGCTATTCGAAGATCGTGCCGCCTGCCGTCAAGGCTGGCCTCGCTGCCTGCAAGCTGAAAGGCAGCGACATCACCCACTTCATCATGCCGAGCCTGATGCCCGCCGTCCCCAAGCAGATGGCGAAGATCTGCGGCATCGGCGAGGGCGCGGTGCGCGACCTGCTGGGCGCGACCCTGGGCGACACCGGAGCGGCGCACGCCCTGGTCATGCTGGTCGATGCGCTGGAGACCGCGAAGGCCGGGGACAGGATCATGGTCGTGGCGTTCGGCCAGGGCGTCGACGTGCTGGTGTTCGAGGTCACGGCCGAGAACGCCAAGCTCGCCAGGCGCAAGGGCCTGTCGGGCTGGATGGCGCGGCGCAAGGAAGAGAAGAACTACATGAAGTTCCTCGCCTTCAACGAGATGCTGCCGATCGACAAGGGCATGCGCGCCGAGTTCGACAAGAAGACCGCCCTGTCGGTGTTGTGGCGCAAGCGCGACATGCTCTACGGGCTGGTCGGCGGCAAGTGCAAGGTCTGCGGCACCGTCCAGTTCCCGCGCAGCCAGGTCTGCGTCAATCCCAACTGCCACGCCATCGACAGCCAGGATCCCTACGCGATGGCCGGGCTCGAGTGCAACGTGATGTCGTTCACCGCCAACTCGCTGGTCTATTCGCCCGATCCACCGGGCTACTACGGCATGATCACCTTCCCGGAGGGCGGCCGGTTCATGGCCGACTTCACGGATTGCGACAAGGAACAGGTCAAGGTCGGCACCAAGATGCGCATGACCTTCCGCATGCGCGACAACGATCAGATGCGCGGCGGCTTCAAACGCTATTTCTGGAAGGCGGCGCCGGTCTGACCGGCTCCGTCAAAGCGTCAAGGGTTCAACTTCCACCAAGGAGACCTGCAATGGCTCGTGGTATCAAGGACAAGGTCGCCATTCTCGGAATGGGTTGCTCGAAGTTCGGCGAACGCTGGGACGCGGGCGCCGAGGAGCTGATGCTCGAGGCCTACAAGGAATGCCTCAAGGACGCGGGCATCGACCAGAACCAGCTCCAGGCGGCGTGGTTCTCCACCGCAATCGACGAGGTGCATGTCGGCAAGTCGGGTATCCCGCTGTCGACGACGCTGCGCCTGCCCAACATCCCGGTGACCCATGTCGAGAACATGTGCGCCTCGGGCACCGAGGCCTTCCGCGGCGCCTGCTATGCCGTGGCCTCCGGCGCGGCCGACTTCGCCCTGGCCCTCGGTGTCGAGAAGCTGAAGGACACCGGCTACGGCGGCCTGCCTGGCGGCCGCGGCGGTCCGCTGCAGGTGCTGTGGAACGCCAGCGGCACCGCGCCGGGCAACTTCGCCCAGCTCGCCACCGCCTACATGACCGCGCACGGCGTTTCGGGCGAGGATCTCAAGAAGGCGATCGGCCACGTCTCGTGGAAGAGCCACCAGAATGGCGCCAAGAACCCGAAGGCCCATCTGCAGAAGGCCGTCGAGATGGACACCATCCTGAACGCGCCGATGATCGCCTCGCCGCTCGGCCTGTTCGACTGCTGCGGCGTGTCGGACGGCGCGGCCGCGGCGATCGTGACCACGCCGGAGATCGCCAAGGCGCTCGGCAAGAAGGACATCGTCTCGGTCAAGGCGCTGCAGCTCTCGGTCTCGAACGGCTCGGAGTCGGGCCACAATTCGTGGGACGGCAGCTACTTCCACACCACGCGCATCGCGGCGAAGAAAGCCTACGAGGAAGCCGGCATCAAGAGCCCGCGCGACGAAGTCTCGATGTTCGAGGTGCACGACTGCTTCTCGGTGACCGAGCTGGTCACCATGGAAGACCTGCACATCTCGGAGACCGGCAAGGGCTGGAAGGACGTGCTCGACGGCTTCTACGACGCCGACGGCAAGATCCCGTGCCAGATCGACGGCGGCCTCAAATGCTTCGGCCATCCGATCGGCGCCTCGGGCCTGCGCATGCTCTACGAGATGTACCTGCAGATCCAGGGCAAGGCCGGCTCGCGCCAGCTCAAGGACCCGCGCATCGGCATGACGCACAATCTGGGCGGCGCGCCGCGCGAGAACATCTCCAGCGTGGCCATCGTCGGCCGCTACGAATGACAGCGTAGCTGTCATCCCGAGGCGCAGCCGAGGGATCCTTCGCTTAAGGCCAAGGATCCCTCGCTGAAGGCACATATGAATGTGCCGACTCGGGATGACAATCAGACCCTCTTCTCAGGAAGAGGGTTTTTCATTCGAGGAGGAAACGCTCATGGAGCTCGACAAGAAGCTCATCGGCCATACGTTCAAGCCGTTCACCGCCACCGTCGAGGCCGGCAAGATCAAGCTGTTCTGCAAGGCCATCGGCGAGGAAGACCCGATCTACACCGACGCGGCCGCTGCCAAGGCCGCCGGCTATCGCGGCATCACCGCACCGCTCACCTTCCTGCGCGCGCTGCAGGCCGACGATCCCAACAAGGGCGGCCTGCTCAAGCTGCTCAACGTCGACATCGGCCTGATCCTGCACGGCGAGCAGCATTTCGAGTATCTGGCGCCGGTCGTGGTCGGCGACACAGTCACCTGCCAGGAAAAGGTGGTCGACATCTACGACAAGAAGGGCGGCGCGCTGTGGTTCGTCGTCCAGGAGATGGAGATGAAGGACCAGACGGGGCAAGCTCGTGGCCAAGGGCAAGGGCGTGACCGTCGTGCGTAACCCCGACGCCGCGAAGAAGTGAGGGAGGCAATCATGACAACCGCACCGAAGTTTGCAGACATCAAGGTTGGCGACTCCCTGAAGTCGCTCGTCCTGCCGCCGGTCAGCCGCCACCAGCTCGCGCTCTATTGCGGCGGCTCGGGCGACCACAATCCGATCCATGTCGATCTCGACTTCGCCAAGAAGTTCGGCTTCAAGGACGTGTTCGCCCACGGCATGCTGTCGATGGCCTTCCTCGGCCGCCTCGTCACCTCGTGGGTGCCGCAAAAGCAGGTGCGCGGCCTCGGCACGCGCTTCACCTCGATCACCTGGGTGGGCGACGTCATCACCGTGAGCGGCAAGGTCACGGCCAAGCGCGAGGCGGGCGGCGAGAAGCTGGTCGACCTCGAAGTGAAATGCACCAACCAGAGCGGCCAGGACACGTTGCAGGGACATGCCACTGTTGCTTTAGCCTGACAGTTTTATCCGTCGTCCTGAGCGCAGCGAAGGACCTGACGCTGCTTGCGACGGAGTTCTTTGGAGTGAGCGCAAGGTCCTTCGCTGCGCTCAGGAGACAAAGGGGAAGACATGATGGGTCAGATGGATGGCAAGGTGGCGATCGTCACCGGTTCGGGGCGCGGCATCGGCAAGGAGATCGCGTTGCGCCTGGTGCGCGACGGCGCCAGGGTCGTGATCAACGACATCGACGACGCGCCCGCCCAGGAGACGGTGGCGGAAATCGTCAAGATGGGCGGCAAGGCGGTGGCCTGCAACGGCGACGTCGCCAAGCCCGACTTCGGCGACCGCATCGTCAAGACCGCGGTCGATTCCTTCGGCGACTGCCACGTCGTGGTGAACAATGCCGGCTACACCTGGGACTCGGTCATCCAGAAGATGAGCGACGAGCAGTGGTACGCCATCCTCGACGTGCATCTGACCGCGCCGTTCCGCGTGCTGCGCGCCTTCCAGCAGCATTTCCGTCAGGCCGTCGAGAAGGAGCGCTCGGAGGGCAAGCGGGTGGTTCGCAAGGTCGTGAACATCTCCTCGACCTCGGGTGTCAACGGCAATGCCGGCCAGTCGAACTACTCGGCGGGCAAGGCGGGCATCGTCGGCCTCACCAAGACCCTGGCCAAGGAGTTCGGCCGCTACGACGTCACCGTGAACGCCGTGGCCTTCGGCTACATCCAGACGCGCCTCACCCAGCCGCTCAGCCAGGGCGAGTCGGGCGAGATCGAGGTGCAGGGCCGCAAGGTCAAGATCGGCGTGCAGGGTGGCCGGATCGCTGCCATGAACCAGATGATCCCGCTCGGCCGCGGCGGCCTGCCGGAAGAGGCCGCGGGCTCCGTCTATCTCTTCTGCAGCCCCGACAGCGACTATGTCAGCGGCCAGTGCCTGGTCGTGAACGGCGGGCTCTGATCCCTTGAAGATCGGCGTCGTCGGCTGCGGCGTCGCGGGCCAGGCGGCGGCGATCTTCCTCGCCGAGGCCGGTCATCCGATCACGGTCTTCGAACGCTTCGCAGAGCCCCGCCCGGTTGGTGCGGGGCTTTTGCTTCAGCCCACCGGCCTCGCGGTGCTGCGCGCCCTCGGCATCGAACCGGCCGGCGCGACGATCGTGGGGCTGGAGGCGAGGACCGCCGGCGGCCGCAGCGTGCTCGATCTATCCTATGCCGATCTCCATCCCGCCGCGCACGGGCTGGGCATCCGCCGCAGTGTGCTGTTCGATCTCCTGCACGCGCGGCTCAAGCGATCGCCCGTGCAGTTGGTGACGGACACCGAGGTCGTCGAGATCGACGATCGTCATGTCGTCGACAAGTCGGGCGGGCGCCACGGTCCGTTCGACCTGATCGTCGTGGCCGACGGCGCGCACTCGGCCTTGCGGGCACGTTTGATGCCCGAGGCCCAGGCGCCGCTCTATCCGTGGGGCTGCGTGTGGACGACGGTGCGCGACAGTGCCGGCATCGGCGCGACGTCGATGCTGCGCCAGCGGGTGCGCGGGACGACGGAGATGATGGGCTTCCTTCCGGTGGGCGAGGACCTGCTCACGATGTACTGGAGCCTGCCCGCCCGGGCCCTCGCGGCCGGCACGCCGCTCGACCTCGAGGCGATGCGGCGCACGGCCCGCGAGATCTGGCCGGAAGCCGCTGGTGTCGTCGACGATGCGGCCGCGGCAAACGACTTCGCGCGCGCCACCTATCGCCACGTTGCCCTGCCGCGCTGGAACGCGGAACGGGTCCTGTTCATCGGTGACGCGGCCCACGGCACCAGCCCGCAACTGGGGCAGGGCGCCAACCTCGCGCTGGTCGATGCCTGGACCCTGGCCGACACCCTGGCGACAGGCGGCGGGATCGACGACTTCGCGCGGCGCCGCCATTCGACGGTGCGCTTCTATCGCCAGGCCAGCCATCTGCTGACGCCCTTCTTCCAGTCGAACCTCGCGCCGCTGGGCTGGCTGCGCGACGGCTTCATGGGCCTGTCGTGCCGCCTGCCCCTGTCGCGGCCGCTGGCGACGACGACTCTCGCCGGACTGCGGCGTGGCTGGCTCTCCGCCGACAGGCTAGACGACGACGGGCGCTACCGATTGGCGTGAGCGGCGCGGGTGTAGGCCTCGAGCAGCCAGACGTTGAACTGCTGCAGTGTCGTCTCGAGCGGGCCGTAGATGCCCTCGGGCAGGTAGCGCGAGCGCTTGGCGGCCTGCATGCCGACGTTCACCGGCACGTCCTGCGCCCAGATCTTCCGGCCGCCGGAGCTCACCGCCGCGCAGCGGTCGCGGAAGTCGGGCAGCTCCATCGTGCTCCGGGGCAGCAGCCAGCCGCCGTAGGTCACGCGGTCGCTGCCGGCGTACGTGGCTTCGGCGCCGGCCGGCCGGATCAGCGTGTAGGCGACCGTGCCGGGCGCGAACATCATGGTCATGCCGGGCGGCAGCATCGCGAAGGTAACGCGCGAGCGCTGCTCCGGCGAAAGCGTGGCGATGGCCGGGAAGGCGGCGTTCTCGCCCCAGCCGTCCTCCATCATGCCGCCGTCGGCCTTCTTCATCGGCACGCTGCGCACGATCGCATTGTCGCCCGGCTTCATCTCGGTGAAGCGCACGCCGTCGCCCGGCATCAGGCTGGGAGCAAAGTCGTGCGTGCCGTGATGCACGAACTCCGGGTGATAGGCGTCGGTGAAGTTCTCGACCTGGACCTTCCAGTTCCAGGGCAGCGGCGAATCGCTCATCGCCGGCGGTAGGGCGGTCACGCCGGTGGCCTCGTAGCCCGCCCACAGCGGCTCGAGCTTGGCGAGGCTCGGCCCCAGCGGCGCGGCATCGAGGTCGAGATTGACGAAGATGAAGCCGTGCCACAGCTCGACCCTCAGCTTCGGCAGCTGCACCGTCCTGCGCAGCCGGGCAACCGCTTCAGCGTCGCCCATGCGCGGCGCGCCGCTCAGGCGGCCCTGCATGTCGTAGGTCCAGAAGTGCAGCGGGCAGCGCAGCGCGCGGCCTTTCTCCGGGCACGGAATGATCTCGCCGCGATGGCGGCAGATGGCGCTCAGCGCATGGACCTCGCCGTCCTCGCCGCGTGTGAGCAGGATCGGCTCGCCCGCCACCTCCCACGAAAAACAGTCGCCGGGCTGCGCCACCTGCTCGACCCGGCCGACGCAGATCCAGGTCCGGCTGAACACCTCCTTCTGCTCGAAGGCGAAGAAGTCGGGCTCGGTGTAGCAGCCGGCCGGCAACATGCGCTCCTGGGCCGCGGTGCGGTCGAAGGCGGCGATCTCGGCGAGCAGATCATGCACGATTGGCGAGCGGGTCTTGTTCATGGCGTCCTCCTTGGGGGCGCCATGCAAGAATCGGGTCAGGCGGCGGTCTGTCGGGACAGGGAGGCCCAACGGCCGGGTGTGAGGCCGAAACGCGCGGAAAAATGCCGCGTGAAATGGCTCTGGTCGGCAAAACCCGTCGCCGCCGCGGTCTCCGACAGCGGCACGCCGGCTGCGATCAGGGCCTGCGCCTTGACCAGCCGCTGGCCGACCTGGAAGCGATGCGGCGAGGTGCCGAAGGCTGCGCGGAAGTGGCGGCTGAGCGCAAAGCGGTCGAGGCCGCTCACCCTCTCCAGCTCCTCGGACGCCACGATCCGGGGCGCCTCGGACACCAGGAAGTCGCGGGCGCGTTCGACCGCCCGATGGGAGGTTCTGCCGGCGCGGCGCCCGGGCCTCGAGTCGGAGCGCGCCGCCAGAAGTTCGGCCAGCCGCGCCACGATCGCGTCGACGGCGAGCGGCTCCAGCGCCTGTGGGAATTGCGCAAAGGCCTCGCGCAGCAGGCGGCCGAGGGCGGGATCGTCGGCCACGACCTCGCGCACGAAGGGCGGCGCCGCACCGTCGAGCGCGGCCGTCACCGCGGCCGGATCGACATAGAGCATGCGATAGGCGAAGCCTGCGTCCACGGTGGCGTGGCCGTCATGCGCCTCGTCGGGATGGATCACCATGACCTGGCCTGCCGCGCTGGTGCGCAGCGCGCCGCGATAGTGGAACGACTGCGCGCCCCACAGGGTCAGGCCGACGGCATATGTCTCGTGGCGGTGCAGGTCGTAGGCATGGCCGCCGAAGCGGGCGCTGAGGCGCTGCAGCCCGGCATGGGTGGGTTCGAAGCGGATCTGGTCGGAGGCGCACATGCACAAACGTTCAAGATTTCCGGCGCTACAATGCCCGATATGGCCCCCATGATCTACGAAACCAAGACCGCGCTGATCCTGCGCAAGGATCTGGCGACCTGGCAGATCGCCAACGTCGCCGCCTTCCTCGCGGGCGGCCTCGCCGCCACACATCCGGAGATGAAGGGCGAGGCCTACAAGGACGCCGCGAACCGCGGCTACACGGCGTTGATCCGCGAGCCGGTGTTCGTCTACGGCGCCACCCTGGAGGAACTGCAGCGCACGCATGCGCGGGCCTTGTCGCGCGACCTGGTGCCGGCCGCCTATATCGGCGCGATGTTCGCCACCACCAACGACGCCGACAACCGCACCGCGTTCGCGGCCGCGCCCGAAGACGCGCTCGACCTGGTGGGACTCGGCGTGCACGGCCCGCGCAAGACGATCGACAAGGTCGTCAACAGCCTGAAGTTCCTGACGTAGATTTTCCTCCATTCAAATGGAGAGGTGCCCTCGTCTTACGAGGGCGGAGGGGTCAGAGGCAGAGAGAGAGAGAGAAGAGATTGCCTGCGGCGCATGACCCCTCCGGCCCTGCGGGCCACCTCCCCATTTGAATGGGGAGGAAAGGCTTCTCTACGCCACGAACAGGCGCACGCCGGTCGGCAGGGTGCGGGCCTTGTCGAGGGCTTCCATGGTGGCGCGATAGCCGGTCTCGATGGCGGCGTCGAAGCTCGTCCAGTCGAGCAGGTCGTAGCGGTCCATCGGCGGCACGATCATCAGGTCGGCGGCGGCACGGTCCTCGGTGGCGCGCGCGGTGCTCGACACCAGGGCAGAGCGCAGCAGGATGCGCACGATCGAGGGGATCGGCAGCGTTTCCTTGCGCTTCCACACGAGGCGGCGGAAGAATTGCCACGCCGACCACGAATCCTCGACCCCGGCGCCGGCCGACAGGGCGCCGGCGGTGTCGACGTCGACGCCGATGGTGATGCCGCGTCCCATCCGGCGCATCTCGCGCACCGGGAGATTGTCGATGACGCCGCCGTCGACATGGACCTGGCCCGCGTCGGTGAAGGGCGGCAGCACGCCCGGCAGCGAAACCGAGGCGCGCAGCCAGCGCCACGCGCGGCCGGTGGTATGGACGTCGGCGTGCGACGTCGTGAGGTTCGCGCTCACGCAGTAGAACGGCAGGATCAGGTCCTCGATATCCTTGTCGCCGAACGCCGAGCGCAGAAGCTCCATCACGTGCCGGCCGCGGAACAGCGACACGAAGGGGAAGGTGTAATCCCGCAGCGGGTTGTTGGTGACGAAGGCCACCCGGAAGCGCTGCGTCAGCTCCTCGTCCGACCAGCGCGAGGCGACCGCGGCGGCGATGATGGCGCCCATCGAGGTGCCGCCGGTGAGATCGATCGGCACGCCCGAAGCGCGCAGCGCCTTGACGACGCCGATGTGGGTGAAGGCGCGCGCGCCGCCGCCGGCCATCACCACGCCCACGGCATGGCCGGTGATCAGGCGCGCCAGCCGGTCGAAGTCGGAGGGCAGGTCGAGCCGCACATGATGATGCTGGCCGTAGACGCCGCCCGCCAGCATCGGCGCGGTCGAGCCGGGCGCCGGGTCGTGGCTGTCGTGCAGCAGCACCAGCTCGCGGCGGCGGTGGAACACGGCGCCGGCCTGCGACGCCTCGATCTCGAAGGGCAGTCGTGTCGGCCGGTCGTCGTCGGCGCGGCGCACGACGATCAGGCAGTCGGCCTGGCGCAGGCAGAGCTCGGTCCACGGCGACAGGGTGGCGTCGGCGCGGTAGAGCACGAACGACGAATTCATCTCGCACTTCGCGAACCACTCCGGTTCCTCGCTGTAGGAATCGGCCCCCAGCATCTGGACCTGGTCCCCGATGCGGCCCAGCGCATTGGCCAGCAGCACGGCGAAGCGCGCCGCGGGCACGTCCGGGCCGGCCGGCAGCAGCGCGAAGGTGCGTGGCTGGCGGCGGCGCTTGACCGGCCCCATGGCGTTGCGCACCGCGATGTTGCGCATCAGCGCCGGCAGCACCTCGGGATGGCGGTTGGTGAGCGCCTCGAAGCTGCTCTGCGCCAGCCGCCACACCTCGCTGTCGCGCAGCGCCGCGACCGAGCGGGTGCGCTGGGTGTGCGACAGCAGCGACATCTCGCCCACGATGTTGCCCGGCGTGATCTCGGCGATCAGGCCGGGCTCCTCGGTGCCCTGGCCGTCTTCGTGGCGGAACACGCCGAGGCAGCCGCTGGCCACGACGTAGACGGCGTCGGCGGCCTCGCCCTGGCGGAACAGCGGCGTGCCGCCGGGCAGCACCATCAGCGCCAGCTCGCTCTCGATCGCCGTCATGCTGGCGGTGTCGAGGTCGGCGAACAGCGGCGCGCGATGCAGCGCCTGGCGCAGCCGCAACCGCGCCGAGTTCGGCGTCGGGCAGGACGATGCTCACACCCCGCCTCAGCTCCCCGTCAGGCCCTTGAGGGTCCAGCCGATCGTCTGGTCGGCGCGCTTCCAGACCATCTCGCGCCATTTGTCGCCGGCCGGGAAGAAGCGCTCCTTCATGTCGGCCTTGAGCGCGCGGCCCTGCGCCGAATTGACGTCGCCGCGCTGGTGCAGCCAGTTGTCGGCGCGCACCGCGCCCAGCACTTCCGGCGTGGCGTAGGTGCCGTACTCGATGGCGATCGACGTCACCTCGGCATCGGGCAGTTCCTGCGGAAAGCTGTCGAGCATCGGCCCGGCGACGACCGCCGAGGTCGAGGTGCCGCCTTCGGGCGACGTCATCTCGCTGCCGTACCAGGCCTTGGCGCGCGCGAATGATTTGGCGCCGGGCGGCACGGTGCAGATCAGCTCGCCGTGGCCGAACGGACCCAGCCCGGTGTGATAGTCGATCAACCCGACTCTTTTGGCCCGGCCGAGCTCCTCGCGGGCGATGGCCCGGATGGTACGGTTGCTCCACGTCGGCTTGGCGCCGCCGTAGAAGACGCCGTCCGGGCGGGTGTACTGGCCGCCGCTCATCGCGCCCTGGAGTCCGAAGTCGCCGTGCTTCTGGGCGTAGGAGGCGAACACGCGCTCCGACTCCGCAATGCTGGCGTCATCCCAGCGCTCGGGCAGGATGGCGTCGGCAATGGCGAGGTAGCCGTCGTTTTTCGGATAGCCCTTGTCGTGGTCGACGAAGTTGCGGTTGAGGTCGACATTGTCCTCGTTGACGCGGCGCGTCCACGCGAAGCCGTAGGGATTGATCGCATGCACAAGCAGCGCGCCGGTGTCTTTGGGCAGTTTCGCCGCCCCGCCGGTGCGCAGCCACGCGATCTGCGCACCCGAGCCGCAATGGCCTTCGACTCCGTGCGTGCTCGAGATCATCACCAGCATGTTGGCGGCATCGGCCGGCCCGAAGCGCGCGGTGTCGAGATAGAGCAGCTCGCCGTTCGGCCCCTTGGCGTGCGGATTGAACCACGAGCGAAGCGCCCCGCCTGCTGCAGCCGCCGCGCCGCAGAACTTGGCCCGCGCCTCGGCATAGCTCTCTGAAAAGCACTCTGGAATGGAAACCATCAAACCCTCCCGGCGCCATCGTAGCACGCGATGGCGTTCGGTGGGGCCTGACTGAGCAACCGGGCTGATTGGTAACACTACAGACCGGCGTGATGGGTGACAGGTTTGGTTGCGTTTGCCGCTTCACGGCGCCCCGGCCGGGGCGCCGTGAAGCGTCTCAGTTTCATGGTTTTGCGCTCGATCGCACCGATGTCGAGGGTAGCGAAGCGGACGATCCAGTTGCCGTCATCGAGTTGTCTGAGGCCGACGATCTCGCCGACCAAAGCTTCGCTGAGGAAGACGAGTTCGCCCTGCCACCTGATCTCGCCGGTGGAGCGCACGCGGCGCACGACATGGCGATGATCGTAGATCGGATCCTCGAGGTGCGATGGGTAAGACCTCGGGCTGGGGCGCCAGACCCTGGCGGGTGGAATCTGGCCCAAGGCTTCATGCGGACGCTCCTGGTTGTAGAGGGAGAGGAACTCGTCGAAGCGAACCTGCTGAGCCGCCAAGGTGGCTGCCGGTGGCTTCGTCGTCTCGGCCTTGAGCGTGCGGTGGAACCGTTCGTGCCGGCCGTTCTGTTGCGGACACCCCGGCTCGATCCGCTCCAGGCGGATGCCGAGCTTCAGCCAGTGCACCGACAGCCGACTCAATCCACCCGCGCCAGTGCTGCTGAACGGCACCCCATTGTCGCTTCGGATGGCACCGGGCAATCCGTGATCGTGCAACAGACGGTCAATAACCGGCCAGACGCCGGCGATCGTTGGCGGCACGATCCGGCAAGCCAGCAGATAGCGGCTGTGGGCATCGCTCACCGTCAACGGATCGCAGCGCCGGCCGTCGCCGGTCCGGAACCACCCCTTGAAGTCCATGCACCAGGTGTCGTTGGCCTCCGCGATCGCCCCGAAGGGCGCGCTCTGGCCAAGCGGGAGACGACGGCGGCGGCGAGGGTTCACCAACCCCTCGCGCCTGAGAAGGTCGCCGATCGTGCTCGCCGCAGGCCACGAACGCTCGGGCCAGCGCTCCATCAATACCGCCCGCAGCTTGCGCGGACCCCAGCTCGGATGCGCGTGCCGTACTTCCAGGATCGGCACGGCAAGCTCACCCGATAGCCTGTGAGGCACACAAAGCGGCGCGTGCGAACGGTCGGACAATCCAGTCGACGGATCGGCAGCATACCGTTCCCACCACTTGTAGCCCGTCTTCCGACTGATCCCGAACCGTCGACAAAGCGCAGCACGGCTTTCCTCGCCTTCCAGCCACGCCGCCACGAACTTCATCCGCTCGTCCATGCAACAGGTTTCCTTCCACGGCATCGGCGGTCCTCCCGCCCACAGTGAAACCTGTCACCCATCCTCCCGGTCTATTCTGTTACCTATCTACCCGGTCTGTACCCGCGCATGACCCCTCCGTCGGCGTAGGACGCCGACACCTCCCCATCTGAATGGGGAGGAAAATCACGCCCCTCCCCATTCAGATGGGGAGGTGGCCCGAAGGGCCGGAGGGGTCAGTTACGCAACGACTAGCTGTCGTACTGCAAAAGCGCCTCGACCGGGATCGAGAGCTTCTTGCGGCCTTCGAGGAAGGTGAGCTCGATGATGCAGGCGGCGGCCGGGACGACGGCGCCGCTGACTCGAGCAGGGTCACCGCCGCGGCCAGGGTGCCGCCGGTCGCCAGCAGGTCGTCGACCAGCAGAACGCGCGCGCCCGGCCTGAAGGCGTCCTTCTGGATCTCGATCGTGTCGGTGCCGTATTCCAGCGCGTAGGTGTGGCGGAGCGTGATGCCCGGCAGCTTGCCCTTCTTGCGCAGCATCAGGAAGCCGGTGCCGAGCGCCATCGCCAGGGGCGCGGCCAGCAGGAAGCCGCGCAACTCGATGCCGGCGATCATGTCGGGCTTGTACCGGCGCGCGATGGCGGCCACCCGCTCGATCGTCTCGTGCCAGGCTTTGGCATCGGCGAGCAGGGTCGAGATGTCGTAGAAAAGAATGCCGGGCTTGGGAAAATCCGGGATCGAACGGATGTGATCCTTGAGGTTCATGTCGGCGGACATTTCTTCCGGTTCTCCTAAGCGTAAGCGGGGGGCGGCACGAAGCTGCGGTATTCCTGCTCCAGGAGCTTGGCGAACTGGATGCAGGTATAGTCGTCGTACTGCCGGCCGATGATCTGCACGCCGATCGGCAGGCCTTCCTTGCTCTCGCCGATCGGGGCGGCCGAGGCCGGCATCAGCGTGATGCCCGCGTAGCCTGCCCAGAAGACCTGGTCGACCACCGGCACCTGCTTGTTGTTGACCACGATGGTGCGCAGGTGGCGCAGGCCCTTCTGGTCGTGCGGGAAGGCCGCCGTCACGGCGACCGGGCAGAGCATCAGATCGTAGTCGTCGAAGAACGCGTCCCAGGCCAGCCGCATGCGATGGCGCTTCTCGTTGAGCTGCAGCCAGGTGCGATGCGGCAGCGAATTGCCGCGCTGCATCTGGGCGAAGTAGCTCATGTCGTCCGGCGCGGCGGCTGCGGCGTCGGCCAGCGCCTGGGCATAGGCCGCATCCGGCGAGCGGCCCGACGTGGCGGCCCGCAGCATGCGCAGATAGACGTCGTACAGCTCGGCGGTGTCGATGGCGGGACGGGCCTTGTCGCTCACCTTCACCTTGTTCTTCCAAGGAAGGTGGCGAGCTTCTGCAACTCGTCCTGCACCGACTGGTCGACCTCGGCGTTCGGATCGGAGAGCAGCACGGCCACCTTGAAGTCGCGCAGCTTCTTCTTTTTCGCGCGCGGCAGGGAGAGCTTCCAGCCACGGCCGTCGATCTCGTCGGGCCCGGCAATCGCGTCCATGGCGATCTCGAGATCCTCGGCGCCGCGCGCCAGCGGTCCGACCACCGTGATGTCGCCGACACTGACGCTGTCGCGCGTGTGGCCCTTGTAGGAGACCACGCCATAGGTCGGCTTGTGGCCATAGACGCCACAGTAATGCGCGGGATTGCGGATCGAGGCGCCGATGTCGCTGCCGGCATCGATGCCGGTCAGGCCGGCAGCCAGCGCCGCGCCCGAGCCGCCGGATGATCCTCCCGGCGTGCGCGAGAGATCCCACGGATTGTTGGTCGAGCCGTAGATGTCGTTGTAGCTCTGCCAGTCGGCGAGGTTCAGCGGCACGTTGGTCTTGCCGAACAGGGTCACGCCCGCGGCTTTCATGCGCTGTACGTAGAGCGAGTCCCGCTTGGGGATGTAGTCCTTGTACGCCGGATCGCCGTAGGTCGAGGGCAGGCCCGCGACGTCGAACGACTCCTTGATCGTCATCGGCACGCCGTGCAGCGGCCCGAGTTTCTTGCCGGCCTTGACCGCCTTGTCGGCCGCCTTGGCGGCTTTGCGGGCGCGCTCGGCGTCGTTGACGATGATGGCGTTCAGCGCGGGATTATGGGCCTCGACCCGGTCGAGGTAGAGGTCGAGCAGTTCGAGGCAGCCGATCTTCTTTTTGCGGATGGCGGCGGCGAGCTGCTTGGCGGTCTGGAAGGGGAGCGCGAGGGATTTGGACATGGGTCAGCCGTACCATATTGTTCGGTTCATCGTGAAGAAGCTCCCGGCGTCCTTCCTGCGTTTTGCCCTTCCCCTGGGCACCAGCTTCTTCATGACCTTGCTGGTCTCCGGCGTCGCCACGTGGCGCGCGCTCGGCGTGGTGCCGGGAATGCTGGCCATCTGGATGGTCTCGTGGATGATCTCCTGGGCGATCGCCTTTCCCACGATGCTGGTCATGATGCCGATCGTGCGCCGCTGGCTGCTGCGCGTGATCGAGGAGAACTAGCGTCGCCTTGCCTCCCCATTCAAATGGGGAGGTGGCCCGCAGGGCCGGAGGGGTCATGCGCCGCAGGCAAGCATTACTGCCTGCGGCGCCATGACCCCTCCGCCCTCGTAAGACGAGGGCACCTCCCATTTGAATGGGGAGGCAAGCGCTCTACCGCGGCCGGCGCTTAACACGGGCGGTCGGCTCGGCGACCAGGGGATCGTCGGGCCAGTAGTGCCGGGGATAGCGGCCCTTCAGCTCGGATTTCACGTCGCGGTAGCCGTTCTTCCAGAAGCTGGCGAGGTCGCGCGTCACCTGGACCGGGCGGCGCGCCGGAGAGAGGAGGTGAATCGTCACCGGCACCTTGCCGCCGGCGAGGCGCGGAGTCTCGGTGAGGCCGAACATCTCCTGCAGGCGGACGGAGAGCGTAGGCTCTGCCGGATTGGCATAGTCGATGGCAACGCGGCTGCCGCTCGGCACCTCGATGTGCGTGGGCGCGGCGCTGTCGAGCCGGCGCGCCTGTTCCCATGGCACCAGGGTGCGCAAGGCGGCGCCGAGGTCGACCCGCTGCAGGTGCTCGCGCCGGCGCACGCCGTCGAGGAAGGGGCCGAGCCACTCGTCGAGGCCTGCCAGAAGGGCCTCGTCCGAGAGATCGGGCCAGCTCTCGTCGGCAGCGCGCAGGAAGGCGATGCGCTCGCGCCAGACTTTCAGTTCGTCGCTCCACGGCAGCCCCGCGAGCCCCATCTGCCGCACGCCGTCCAGCATCGCGGCCTTGAGCTTGTCAGGATCGGGCGTCGTGATCGGTTTGTCTTCGAGCAGCAGCGCACCGAGGCGGCGCACACGCCGCGCCTGGACGATGCCTTCGCGCGCGCTCCAGTTCAGCACTTCCTCGCCGACGATGCGCCCGGCGTAGAGCTCCTCGATCTCGTTGGCCGTGATCGGTGCGGCGAGAAAGATGCGCGCGCTCTGCAGCGAGCCGTCGAGATCGGCTACGACGACAAACTCCTCGTTGCCCATCGGATCGCCCTCGGGCAGCGCGGCACCTTGGCCGCCCGAGAGTAGATAGCGGCCGGCGGTGCCGGCCCTGCGCCTGCCGATGCGGTCGGGATACGCCAGTGCTAGGAGAGCGCCCGTTACCGACGAGTCGTTGTTGGTACCCTTGGTCAGGCGGCGCGCCATTTCCATAATCACGCGCGTCGCCTTGCCGGAGAGAGCGATGTCGACGCGGTGGCGCAGGTCGACGTCGCGCTGGCCGGGCGGCAGCCGCAGGAAGTCACGCTCGCCCAGGATCGCCGCGAGCAGCGCCGCCACCTTGCCATGTCCCATCTCGCGTCCCTTGAGGATGAGATGCGCAATGCGCGGATGCTGGCCGATCCGCGCCATGGCGCGGCCATGCGGCGTGATCGTCCCGGCGGCGTCGACCGCGCCGAGATCGAGCAGCAGGGCGCGCGCCGTGGTGAGCGCGGCGGCGGGCGGCGGCGTCAGCCATGGCAACGAAGCGGCGTCGGCAACTCCCCAGGCCGCCAGTTCGAGCGCCAACGGGGCGAGGTCGGCATCGAGGATTTCCGGTGCGGTGAAGGGCACAAGGCCGCGCTGCGCCTCTTCTGTCCATAAGCGGTAGCACACGCCGGGCTCCAGGCGGCCGGCGCGGCCGCGTCGCTGGTCGGCCGAGGCCTGGCTCACCTTCACGGTCTCCAGTCGCGTCATGCCCGAGCGCGGCGAGAAGCGCGGCAGCCGCATCTGGCCGCTGTCGATCACGATGCGCACGCCCTCGATGGTGAGGCTGGTCTCCGCGATCGAGGTCGAGAGCACGATCTTGCGCCGGCCCGGCGGCGAGGGGCCGATGGCGCGGTCCTGTTCGGCCGGCGACAGGTCGCCATAGAGCGGCGCCACGTCGATGGTGGCGTCGAGGCCCTGCAGCCGCTCCTGCACCCGCCTGATCTCGCCGACGCCCGGCAGGAAAACCAGCGCGCTGCCGCTCTCTTCAGTCAGGGCGCTGCGGATCGCCGCGGCCGTCGCGTCCTCGAGCCGGCCGGCCGGCTCGCGATCGAGGTAGCGCGTCGCCACGGGAAACATGCGGCCAGCCAATTCGATGAAGGGTGCACCGCCCAGCCGGTCGGACACCGGACCGGGGTCGAGCGTTGCCGACATGGCGATCACCCTCAGGTCTTCGCGCAGCGCGGTCTGCGCTTCGCGGACGAGCGCAAAGGAAAGATCCGTCTCCAGCCCGCGCTCGTGCAATTCGTCGAAAATCACGCAGCCGATGCCGTCGAGCGACGGGTCGTCCTGCAGCATCCGAAGGAACAGCCCGTCGGTCACGACCTCGATGCGGGTGCGCGGGCCGACCTTGGTATCGAGGCGGACGCGATAGCCCACCGTCTCGCCGACCGGCTCGCCCAGGGTCGCCGCCATGCGCCGCGCCGCGGCCCGGGCGGCCAGCCGCCGCGGCTCCTGCATCACGATCTTCCTGGTGCCGAGCCACGGCACGTCGAGCAGCGCCAGCGGCACGCGCGTCGTCTTGCCGGCGCCGGGCGGCGCCACCAGCACGGCCGCGTTGCGCTCCACCAGTGCCGCTTTCAGGCGCGGCAGGGCTTCGTCGACGGGAAGGGAGTCCATCGCGGCTGCTTATACATGATAGGCTCGCACCATGCTGAAACGCCTGCTCCTCGCCCTCTGCGCCGCCCTGCCGGTCGTCCTGTCGATCGACGGGCCCGCCGTCGCCCAGCCCTATCCCAGCAAGCCGATCCGGCTGGTCGTGGGTTACTCGCCGGGCGGGGGCAACGACCTGATTGCGCGCATCGTGGCGACGCGGCTGCAGTCCAAGCTCAACCAGCCGGTCATCGTCGAGAACAAGCCGGGCGCCCAGTCGATCGTGGCGGCCGAACTCGTCGCCAAGGCCGCGCCCGACGGCTACACCCTGCTGGTCGCCCCGAGCGGCCCGATGACCATCAATCCCGCCGTCTATTCGAAGCTGCCCTACGATCCGCTGAAGGATTTCGTGCCGGTGACCATGCTGGCGGAGTTCCCGCTGCTGCTGGTGGTCGGCGCCGACCAGCCGGTGAAGTCGGTGAAGGAGCTGGTCGAGTACGGCCGCGCCAATCCGAAGCTCGCCAACTATGCCTCGAGCGCCACGCCGTTCCAGCTCGCCTCGGAACTGTTCAACGCGCGCACCGGGTCGAAATTCCAGCATATCCCGTACAAGGGCAGCGGCGATGCCGTGCAGGCGGTGATGGCGGGACAGGTGCTGATGGCGCTCGCGGAACTCAGGCCCGATCGCGGGACCATTAAAGGGCGGCAAGCTGCGGGCGTTGGCGGTGACGACGGCGCACCGGCCGCCGGATTTCCCCGACGTGCCGACGATGGCCGAAGCCGGCGTCCCCGACATGGAGATCGCGCTGTGGACCGGGCTGGTGGCGCCGGCCGGCACCCCGCCGCAGATCGTGGCGTTCCTGCAGGATGTCATCGCCGACATTCTCGAGGAGCCCGCGATGCGCACCGCGTTCGACACCATCTCGGTCGACGCGCGCGCCATGTCGTCGAAGGATTTCGCCGACGTGATCGCACGCGATACGGCGCGCTGGAAGCAGGTCGCCGCATCGGCCAACATCAAGCTCGACTGAGGCAATGATGGACAGCAACGAAGCGCGCCACTCGACGGCGCATTATTTCCTCGAAGGACTGAACGAGATCGGCTTCGACTATCTGTTCTGCAATTTCGGCACCGATCACGCGCCGCTGATCGAGGCGATGGCGGCGTTCAAGCGGGCCGGACGCAAGGCGCCCGAAGTGCTGCTCTGCCCGCACGAGAACACGGCCATGCACATGGCCGCGGGCTATTATCTCGCGACCGGCCGCGGCCAGGGCGTGATGGTGCATGTCGATGCCGGCACCGCCAATTCGGCGATGGCGATGCACAATCTCTGCCGCGCCCGCATCCCGGTGATGCTGATGGCGGGCAAGGCGCCGTTCACCACGCGCCGCGAGCTGCTGGGGACGCGCGACAACTACGTGCATTTCGTGCAGGAGCCGTTCGACCAGGCCGGCATCGTGCGGCCCTATGCCAAGTGGGAATACAATCTGCCGTCGGGCGTGATCGCCAAGGAGGTGCTCCGGCGCGCCCACACGGTGATGGAGAGCGATCCCAAGGGGCCGGTCTATCTCAGCTTCCCGCGCGAGACGCTGACCGAGGACTGGTCGGAAGGCCAGATCCGCTCCTACCCGGCGGAGCGCTTCGGCGCGGTGGCGGCGCGCGGCGTCGATGCCGGCGCCCTCGAGCCGATCGTCGCGCGGCTGCTCGCGGCCGAGCGGCCGCTGCTGATCACCGCCTATGCCGGACGCAATCACGGGACGGGGGCGGTGCTCGACGAGCTCGCGCGCCTGGCCGGCATCCGCGTGATCGAGTTCAGCCCGTCGTGCGTGAACCTGCCGCATGACTCGCCGTGTCATGGCGGCTTCGCGCCCGGCAAGGCGCTGGCCGAAGCGGACGTCGGCCTGCTGGTCGATGTCGATGTGCCGTGGATCCCCAGCGACACGCCGGAAAACCCCGCGACCTGGTGGGCGCATATCGACGTCGATGCCGAGAAGCGCAATTTCCCGATGTGGACCTTCCCCGGCAACCTGCGGCTGGGCGGCGACAGCTTCCGCATCCTGTCGGACCTGCTGGCGCTCCTGAAGACGCGCGCCGACGACGGGTTCAAGAAGCGCGCCGCGGCGCGGGTCGCCGCACTTGCGGAAGAGGGCAAGGCGCGGCGCGACATCGCGGCCAAAGCCGCCGCCAATCGCGGCGTTCCCGGGCAGGTAACGCCCGCCTTCCTGTGCGCGTCGCTGGCCCGGGCGCTCGAGCCGTCGGCGATCGTGCTGAACGAGGCGATCCGCAACGGCCCTGTCGTGCTGCAGCAGATGCCGCGCAGCGAGCCCGGCACCCTGATCGGCTACTCGGGCGGCGGCCTGGGGTTCTCCGGCGGCACGGCGCTCGGCCTCAAGCTCGCGCTGCCCGAGCGCACGGTGGTGCAGATCGTGGGCGATGGCAGCTTCTACTTCGCCAATCCGCAATCGACCCTGGCCGTGGCGCGGCAATACAAGCTCGGCGTCCTGACGGTCGTGCTCGACAACGGCGGCTGGTCGGCGGTGAAGGAGGCGACCTTGCGCGTCTATCCCGACGGCGAGGCCAAGGCCGGCGGCGACTTCGGCGCCGCGCTCGTGCCCGACATGGATTTTTCCAAGGTGGCCGAGGCCGCCGGAGCGCACGGCGAGCTGGTCAGCGATCCCGACGAGGTCGAGCCCGCGATCGCGCGCTGCCTCGCGGCGGTGCGCGGCGGGCAGGCGGCGGTGCTGCACGTGCGGGTGACGAGGCTTTGAAGTCGCTGTCGCGAGAATGGCGTTGCCAATCTCATCACCGCGGGCAAGGAACTTGCTCGGGCAGTCGCACATGCTCCTGCTAATTCCGCCTTCGATAAGTTGCCTGACATCCGCTTATCGGCCTCGCTGCTCGTGTCTCCCCGCCCGTTCAATGCTCGTTCACTGCCCAGGCGAGACGGCGTAGCAGCAGCGCTCGGCTCGCCGTCTCGACCATGGTGCAAGTGGCGGCGTCAGCCGGCAGCGTGCCGGGTTCGACCTTGCCGAAGATCGGGCAGAGTGTACGCAGCGAGCTCTCCCAGTCCTTCTGGGCCTGGGTCACCGACTCGATGATTTCCTTGAAGCCGCCCTTGCGGACGCCGCGCAGTGCGGCCTCCAGTTCAGCCTGCCAGACGGCGCGCTCGCGGTCGGCGCACGCCTTCCTCTTTGCGGTATCGCTCCCGGCTGCGTCCGTGCAGGGATCGGCGACGATACCGATGCAGGCGTGGCCGAGCGCTGCCTCCTGCCGCTTGAGACAGGCCTTGATGGCGCCGGTGTCAGGCGCTGTCGGTTGAGCCTGCGCCGCACCGGCGAAGAGCGCTGCGACCACGGCGGCCGTGACACTCGCGAGAATTGGACGAGACATCTGCTCCTCCCCCTGATGCGGCCATTTTACGTTCTACGACCGGCGGCGCCTAATACTGACGGCCTCTCGCCTCATTGCTGGCGCAGAGCGGCCTCGGCATAGCGGACGGCGACGGGCAGGGATGGCGGCGCATCTCGGCCAACTCTTGGATCTGGGAGAAAGCGGCGAGGATCGGCGGCACGCTTTCGAGGGCAATGCGGACAATGGCCCCGCTCATTCGATCGCCTTGTCGGCGCGGGCAAGGTTCGACGGCGGGAGGACGAGGGCGAGAGTTAGATTCGGAGATTCTGAAGTAACAATTGTAACGAGTGTAAGGCCACTCGCTGGTCACACCCGCGCCGCGCGCAAGAGCACAGACTTCGACGGGATGAATATTCCCGATTGGTGCCGCACGTCCGCGGCAGCCTGTTCCGGCCATGGGGCGTTGCATGAACGAGATCATCGTATTGCTTCAGGTGGCAAGGGACCATCCGGCAGAGACGGCCTCCTTCGCGATCCTCTTCGGTTGGCTGTCGCATTCGGTCCTCCGCCTCGATCGGGGCCGGGATCGCGTGCGTTAGCGTCTGCCTTTCTTTTGCCGCCCAATCAATTTCGCCGCTTTCGCTCAATGAATTTCGCCGCTTCCCGAGCCTGTTTCCAAAAAGGATATATTGCCATGAGAGCTCAGTTTCATGAGAACGAGCGCGTCGCTCTCTTCATCGACGGCGCCAACCTTTATTCCGCCGCGCGTGCTCTTGGCTTCGACATCGATTACCGCCGCCTCCTGAAGCTGTTCCGGGAAAGAGGCCGCATCGTGCGCGCCTGCTACTACACGGCGCTGGTCGAGGGGCAGGAATACTCGCCGATCCGGCCAATGCTGGATTGGCTGGCCTACAACGGCTTCGCCATGATCACCAAGCCGGCCAAGGAATTCACCGACGCCCTGGGCCGCCGCAAGATCAAGGGCAACATGGACATCGAGCTCGCCATCGACGTGCTCGAGATGGCCGAGCATCTCGACCATGTGATCCTGTTCTCCGGCGACGGCGACTTCCGTCGCCTCGTCGAGGCGGTTCAGCGCAAGGGCCTGCGTGTCTCGGTGGTCAGCACTGTCGAGTCGTCGCCGCCGATGGTGGCCGACGAACTGCGCCGCCAGGCCGACGAATTCATCGAGCTGTCGGAGCTGGCGCCGCTGATCGCGCGCAATCCGTCGGAGCGGCCGCCGCGGCCGGCGGTGGGGAGCAGCCGTCGCGACGCCAGCGACTACAGCGGCGACACGCGCGCCGAACTTTCAATGCGCTCGGCCTGATCGCGGGTTCGGGACCGAGCGGGAACGTCCGAGGCGACAGTGACCAGTACGCACGACCGTTCGATTCACCGGCATGGCGGACAGGGCGACGCCCATCGGGAGTCGTCGCCCTCGATGGGCGGGTCTTCGCAGGCCCTGGAGGTCGCGCTGGAAATCGGCGCCGACAATCTCCTTGGCCGTCTGCCCGGCAAATTCTCCGCCAAGCTACTGGCCGGCAAGAGAACGCTCGAGCTGCCCGGAGGCGAGACGCTGTTCGAGCGCGGCGATACCGGCGACGGCTGCTATTGGTTGCGCCGGGGTGTGCTCGCGGTCTGCGTCACCTCGCACAATGGCGAACGGCGCATCCTTGCCATCCTCGGGCCCGGCGCCATCGTCGGCGAGCTGGCGATGATCGACGGCTTGCCGAGGTCGGCCAGCGTCCAGGCGGTCAGGGACTGCGAGCTTACCTTTGTCGGCCGCGCCGCCTTCACCGAGTTGCTGCGCCGGCATCCTGAATTTTACAGCGACGTCGCCACGACGCTGGCCGAGCGCCTGCGGCAGTCCGACGAGGATATGGTGGCGTCCAGCTTCCTGACGGTACAGGCGCGCGTGGCCCGTGCCTTGCTCCAGTTCGCCCGCCACCTCGGCGAGGACATGGGAACGGGACGGATCGCGATCCGGCACAGGATCACTCAGAGCGACCTCGCCGCCATGGCAGGCGTGGCGCGCGAAAGCGTCAGCCGCACCCTGCGCGAATGGCATCGCCAAAAGGTGCTCGAGGGGTCGACGCACGACGGCTACGTCGTGCACAAAGCCAGAACTCGACGACGCCGCGGCGGAAGGAGCCGCGAAGAGGGCAGCCGGTTAAGGCTCACGCGGAAGCCTGCCAGGCAGATCCGTCTCGACGGAGTCCCGGTTCATTTTCCCATCGCTCGCCTGAACTCCGAAAAAGGGTGAGATATGCGTGCGGCCTGTGACAAACCGACTCGATAGGGCTGAACCGTTGCCTATAAGTGCGGCCACAGAGATATCACAAAGCAAATTTTCTCCCTCTGAATTCGAGTTTCAATGAAAGTGCGGTCCATTTCATAAATTCAGCAGGTATTTCATGAGCGGGACGATTATTGAGTTCCGGAGATACAAGAATCTCAGGAGTCGCAGGCGTGGTGCTCGGGCGCCACTGCCGTACAGCCCAAACCGGCAAGCCCGGGTCGATCAGCAAATCGCGCGAATTGAAACTCTGCTTGGGGAGATCGAGGAGATGGGTCTCGGTGCCACGGATGCAGTGAAGACCCGCGATATAGAAAGCCGTGATATTCCGCCACTGCCTCCAGGGCATCCAGCCCACATTCGGGACGATCCTGATCCTCAGCCCCAGGTCGACCGCCGGATTCTGGAGCGCATGTACTGTTTATTGGAGTCGCGCAGATAAGGGGCGGCGGCGGGCAGGCGGCCGTGCAGCACGCGCGGGTGGCGACTCCCACCTCTCCGCCGCCGACACATCACCGGTCCGTCGTGGCGCCGCCTCTGCCGGGAGTTCAGTCGCGCGAAGCTTCAGCCAGGATGACGACGTTCTTGCTTCACCCGGACCGTATGGCCCGACAGGTAGCGAAGGAACGAGGCCAGGAAAAACAAGATCAAGCTGGCACTGACCAGCGCCCAGTCGTGGTTCTGAGCGGCAGCGACGATGCCGGCGATCAGCAATACGAACGCACCGACGGCAAGCACCCTGGCGAGGATGCCAGCTAACCAGGATCCAAACATTCTCTTCTCCTGAATGCGGTTATGCTTGGGCGAGACCGGGCGAGCCATTGGACTGTGGTTGGCTCGACACGCAATTTGGCGCGCGGCGCAGGCGGTGACATTGATTGTGCCCGCCAGATGATTGACTTCTGAAGACATTAGCCAAGCCGAGAAGTGGCCATTTTGTCTTCGATTAACCCACCGGATTTTGATCTGGTGACGCCTCAGCGCCACCAGCCAATCGCCCACATCAATGCGCCAATGGTTGGCCGATCATCGCCGTCGCACTACCGAGGTCCGTGTCCGCATGAACTGCGCGCCGGACCGCGAGGTGCGCGGGACTGGTGAAGGTCAGTGCCGCCGCGGCCGGGTTCAACACGTGTCGTGTGCGGTCAACGTTTTGTCCTATCCAGTCAATGTTTTGGGGGAATAAGCGCGTATATCGCGGCGTGGGAATGGTGATTGAAAGGGCAAAATCGTGAATTTCCTGAAGTCGATGAAGTCTAGTCTGCTGGCTGTTACATTCCTGTCATTGGGCGCATGCAGCGGCGCGCATAACCAGACCAGCGCCGTGCCGCCTGTCGACCTTGATGACAGTTGCGTTATCGCCGCAGGAGGCCAGTTGAGCAGGGACTTACACATGGAGGCTACGGACGGTCGCGCTCTACCGCTCCCTGATCCGTTCCATCGGACGGTGGAGCTTGACGCCAAGACCGCAGGTCGGAAGGTCACCTACGTGTACGAATGCGTGTATGGGCGTGGTGCTTATGCAGGCGAAATTCACGTCGTTCCTGTTGGTCATAGATAACGACGCGAATATTAGACAAAAGGGGACCTGGCCATGGGGCGGCCGCCGGTGACTGGCTCTGAGGCAACGTTAGAAGGCTGACAGTGACTGATCGCGGCCGCATTCGCGTCGTTGTCGATGGCGTCGAGTACGCCAACGCCAAGGACATTCTCGTCAAACTCGGCGTGACCAGGAGCGCAAAGCGAACGGCGATCCGCGACCAGCTTCGCCGTGTGGGTCGCGCCGAGGTCGAGTTCCGAGGGCGCACCTACGTCATCGAGGCAATACCATAACGCGCCGTTCGTCATCGGCTCCGGGCTGGGCTACGATAGCCGGAAAGGGCAGGCAGCCCACGAGTGAGGAGACGCGAGCATGCGCACGAGCTTTTCCATCAATGACATGACCATCCACCGGATCGTCGAGCAGGAAGCCGGCTTCACGCCGATGCTCGACTTCCTGCCGACCTTGTCGAAGGAAACCCTGGGCGAGAATCTCGCCTGGCTGGCGCCCGGCGGCTATGACAAGGCGAGCGGGAATGTCGTGTTGTGCTTCCAGTCGTATGTCGTGAAGACGCCGCACCATAACATCCTGGTCGACAGCTGTATCGGCAACGACAAGAACTTCCCGCTCCGGCCGACCTGGAACAAGAAGACCGACAGCAACTGGATGAAGGCGCTGAAGGCCGCCGGCCTCGGAGTCGAGGACATCGATTTCGTGATGTGCACGCATCTGCACGGCGACCATGTCGGCTGGAACACGCGGCGCGAGAATGGACGCTGGGTCCCGACCTTCCCGAAGGCGCGCTATTTGTTCTCGAAGAAGGAATACACCTACTGGAGCGAGATCCATAAGAAGACGCCGCTCGACCAGATCTCCGAGAGCGTGCTGCCGATCATCGAGGCCAATCGCGCCGAGCTGGTCACCAGCGATCATGCGCTCAACGACCATGTCCGCCTGGCTCCGACCCCGGGCCATACGCCCGACCATTTTGCGGTCTGCGCCGGCAAGGGCGGCGATGCCGCGGTGTTCACCGGCGACCTGATCCATTCGCCGATCCAGGCCCGCTATCCCGATCTGGTCATGAGGGTCGACACCGACCGCGACCAGGCTGTCAAGACACGCCGGGATTTCCTCGAGCGCTACTGCGACACCGACACCCTGTGCTGCACGATGCATTTCCCGTCGCCCTCGGCCGGCCATATCAAGCGCTGGGGCGACGGCTTCCGCCTGGAATACGCGAAGGCCTGATCGGCATTGAGCTGCTGCAATCAGCACAACCTCATCCTGAGGAGCCGCGCGGAGCGCGGCGTCTCGAAGGATGGGCAACAGCCATGGTGTACCCACCCTTCGAGACGCGCCTTACGGGCGCTCCTCAGGGTGAGGTGATCTAGTTAATGCGGACCTAGCAGTGTCCGCTGATATGCGTTTCGTAATGCAACGAAAGAGGGGACCATGGGAAGGTTCGACGGCATGACGGCGCTGTGAATCGCGTCAGCCGTTCTTCCCGTGGCGCGATCCGCCGGAACTCAAGGCCCGCACGATCGACCGCGTGCGCCGGTTCCTCAAATCGCACCTTCCGAAGTGATTCCTGGAGCAAGATTTCCTAAAGTGGAATCTCCATCCTGAGCTGGTTGCATTGTCGCGCGGTGTCGTCAGTGAATACTGTCTGAACTGCTTGCATTCTTCTCGGGTTGGACGTGAGGATGTGCAATTCGCAACGCAATGAAAGAGGGCGACCATGGGAAGGCTCGACGGCAGGATCGCGGCGGTGACGGGCGGGGCCTCCGGGATCGGTGAGGCGACGGTCAGGCGTTTCGTCGCGGAGGGCGCAAAGGTGGCCTTCTGCGATCGCGATGGCGAGCGCGGCAGGCGCGTGGCGGCCGAGCTCGAGGGCGCCGGCGCCACGGTCGCGTTCACCCAGGCGGATGTCGGTACCGAGGCCGCATGCCTCGGCTTCGTCAACGGTGCTGCCGAGAAGTACGGGCGCCTCGATATTCTCGTCAACAACGCCGGTATCCGCAAATACGAGAAGATCGACGTCGCGAGTGCGGCCAGCTGGAACGAGATCCTCAGTGTCAACCTGATGAGCTACGCCTTCTGCGCCAAGGCCGCGATTCCGCTGATGCGCCGCGGCAAGGGCGGGGCCATCGTCAACGTCGCTTCCGTCCGTTCCGTCGTCGCCGGCGGCGGCAACCTGCAGTACGACACCACCAAGGCGGCGATCGCGGGCCTGACGCGGGCGCTCGCCGCCGACCACTCGCCGGAGGGCATTCGCGTGAACGCCGTCGGCCCGGGCCCGATCTTCACGCCATTCCATCAGCGCCGCCTCGAAGCAGCGGGCGAGTCGGTCGCGCAGTACAACGCCAGCGCCGCGAAAGGCACGATGCTGAAGCGCCCGGGACGGGCCGAAGAGGTCGCCGCTGCGATCCTGTTCCTGGCCTCCGACGATGCCTCCTACGTCACCGGCGCGCTATTGTTCGTGGACGGCGGCATGACGGCGATGTGAGGAGAGTTCGGCCGGCGCATTCAGGGCGCCGTCGCAGGGGCGAGGGTTTATCCGCGACCGGGATCAATGGAAAAATCTCGGGCTGTGGCACAGGGACGTGTTCCTCCTGGGCCAACCCGGCCGGGCCTCGCCGCGCAAGCGGTCGTCAGCCGTACAGCCTGCAGATGGCTGTCGGCCTAGTTGGCATCGATTTCGATGTTGGCGATGCTCTGGCGGCCTCCGGCGTCGCTTACCGTGACCTGGAGGACGTAGGTGCCCGGAGGGACCATGGCGGCGGGCATTTCAATCCCGCTCGCCGTGATGAACGGCTTCAGCCGGGCTGTGATGTCCACGTTGTTGCCGCGCAGGATCGCGACTTGCGCCGAGGCCGGATTGATCTTCTCGCCGCCGCGGCCGGCGAACTCGACATGCAGATCGAAGGGCCGGTTGGCGGCGACCGCATTGGCCGGCGAGACCTGCCGAATGGCGGGACCGCGTGTGATCGAGCGGCCAGCCTTGCTGGCGGGTGCCGGAGGCAGAGCCGCCTCCTGGCTGTTCACCAGCCAGACACCGCTGCCCTGGGTCCGGCCCGCAACCGGAAGCAGTCCGGTGCCGAGAATTGCAAAGGAAAACAAAGTGCGCCGCGCAATGCCTCTCACGTCAACCTCCCTGAATGATGTGATCCCATTCCTGCGCAGCCCGATGTTGGCAAGGGACGGCAAAACTGTCTAGTGCAAGGAATTTGCATTGCACGGTTTTTCGCAATCTCGCCGGTTCAGAGAATGCTTTTGAAACCGGTATAGACCGCGCCGATTGCGGTAGCCGCGGAAACCCCAAGCTGAATCATCTTGACCATGCGCTGGATGCGCTCGTGCAACGGCTCACCCTTCCTGCCCGCGACGTGGGTGGCGAGCAGGGTCGCAAGCTTCGCCGTTCGGCCGTTGCTGCGGCCGCCGGTGAGCTTGATCGGCTGGGCGACGCGCGCCAGCGATGCGCCCAACAGATAGGACAGGGCAATACTGGCGACGTATTCCAGCGTCTCGCGCCACGCGACCCGGCTGTCAGGCAAGATCGCGTCGCCGTCGGTGAAGTGGACCATGGTCGACATGCCGAACACCGACACCAAGGCGACCGCCACGCCGTATGCCAAAGTCACGAACCAGCGCGGATGCAGTTTGCGCTCCAGCATCAGTCCGAACACGGCGGGCAGGGCGATCGACGCCGCCCGCAGCCACGCCAGGTTGGCGTCGAATTTGATGACCAGGAGATAATGCGCACCTATCAGCAGGACTGTCGGCACGACCAGGTAGACGGCGGCAAGGTCGATCATGCCGGGTCTGGCGGGCGCTTCCTCGACGGCCGCAACGGCGGGGCCATGTTCGCGCAGATCGCCGAGTTCGGCCTCGAGTTCCTTCACGCGCTCCTCGAGAACGAGATTGGCGTCCCGCAGCGACAGCACGAGGGAAATGTCGCGGCGGCAGGTCTTGCACACGGTTGCGCCGTGGTTGACCCGTTCTTCGCAGTAGGGGCAGTTCATCGCGCTCCTACGGGAAGCACGCCGATGGCACCAGGCCAGGCCGCTCTTGCGTCACCGATGCTCTCTCCCCCGTTTCTTTCGATAGTACGCGGCAGAGAATGCGCCGGCATAGGAGAAAATGGACGCCTCCCTGAAGGCCGAGTCTGGCACTTGGCGGACATCAGCTCCGCATCCTGGCACCATGGCATGGTACGGCTTGTCGTCCTGATTTCCCATGTCGCGCACCATTTCATCAGCCCAGGGCCCGACTGCGCCAAGTCGATGCGCTTGTGCCAAACCGACCGTGAAACCAGCGGGAAAAGGCGCTGAGACTGCCAAAGCCCAGCATGTCGGCGACCGAGCCAAGCGTGCGCTCGCGGCTGGCGAGCGTCCGGGTGACGATTTCCGTGCGCACCGCTTCAACAATCGCCGAAAAGGTCAGCCGCTCCGCGGCGAGCCGGCGATGGAGCGTGCGCCGGTCCATGCCGAGCTGCCCGGCCACCTGTTCGACGGCACAGCGGCCCGAGGCGAGCTGCAGCCAGACGAGTTCGCGCACCTTGTCGGCCGTGCCGGTGTTGGGCCGGGCCAGCAGCGTTTCGAGGTGCTGGCGGGCATAGCGGGCGAGCGCCGGGTCGGAGGCAGGGATCGTCCGGTCGAGATCGCGTGTGCTGCAGAGGATGCCGTTGAAATCTCTGCCGAAGCGGACGCGGCCGCCGAACAGCCGACGATGGGTGTCGGCTTGCCGCGGCGGGTCGTGGGTGAAGCGTACCGACGGGCGCCACTGCGGCCCCAGCAGGGAACGCAGCACACGGTACATGACGCCGACCGTCAGTTCGGTGGCCTGGCGGACCGGCACCGGCCGCTCGACGCGGATCTCGGCACTGATGACGGCCTCGCCGTCACGCTCTTCCAGCCGCAGGTAGAGCGCTTCGTTGTGCAGGCGGATGTAGCGCATCAGCGAACCCAGCGCGTCGCGCACCGTCGCTTCCTCGCGGACCAGTAGTCCGACCGGTCCCAGCACGGAAAGGGTCCGCGTCTCGGCCAGGCGCAGGCCGAAATCCTCGACCTTCGCCGCCTTGGCCGACACTTCGAGCAGCCGGCCGATGGCGCCGGCCGGCAGCTTGACGTCCGGATCGTCGAGGCAACGGCGGTCGATGCCGCAGGCATCGAGCAGGCGCAAAGGCTGCAGCCCGAGCGAGCGGGCGATCTCGGGATAGGAGGTGAGGCAGGCGCTGCGGATCAGGTCGGTCATCGGACGGCTTGTCCCGAAATATCAAATGCCTGTCCCGGAATGTCAAACGCGGTCGCAGGCTTCTCTTTATAGACACCGGCCAAGCGCCCGACCAAGCGGCGCACATCGGAGAAATGCCCATGCACGTCCTTGCCGCCGACACGAGCCTCGCTGTCGATGCCCGCCCCGCCGAAGGTTGGCTGGTGCCGCGCCGGCAGGCCGCCTTCGCCTTCACCATGGCGTTCCTGCTGATGACCTTCGACTTCATCGATCGCCAGATCGTGGTCTCGATGTTCCCGGCGCTGAAGGCCGAATGGGGCCTGTCGGACAAGGAGCTGGGCGGGCTGGTGTCGGTCGTGTCGATCACCGTCGCACTGTTCTCGTTTCCCATCGCCCTCGTAGCCGATCGCTGGAGCCGGGTGAAGAGCATCGCCGTCATGGCGGTGGTCTGGAGCCTCGCCACCATCGCCTGCGGGTTTTCGCGCAGCTACGGCCAGCTGCTCGCCGCGCGCGCCGCCATCGGCCTCGGCGAAGCGGGCTATGGCGCCGCAGGCGGGGCGCTCCTCACCAGCATGTTTCCCGCCAGCCGTCGTGCCACGGTGGTCGGCGGGTTTCTCGCCGCGGCGTCGATCGGCTCGGTGTCGGGTGTCGTGCTGGGCGGCGTGATCACCGCGCGTTGGGGCTGGCAGGCGGCCTTCGGGGTGGTCGGCGTTCCGGGACTCTTCCTTGCGCTCGCCTTCCTGCTGGTGCGCGACTACCGGACGGTGCCTCTCGTCGATGCCGATATGCCGCGCATGGGTGCCGCCGTCGTGCTGCGCGCGCTGTTCCGGCCACGCTCGGCGATTGCCGCCTATGCCGGCGGCGCGCTGCAGCTTCTCGCGGTCTCGACGATCTACGCCTGGCTGCCGAGCTATCTCAATCGCTTCCGCGGCCTGCCGACCGACAAAGCGGGCTTCATGACGGCGATCGTGCTGATCCTCGGCAGCGTGGGCATCGTGCTCTGGGGCTGGCTCGCCGATCGCCTGGCGCTCGCCAATCCGCGCGACAAGATGCGCGTGCCCGCCGCCTGCATGGTCGTGACGGCGCTGCTGCTGTCGCCGGCATTCGCCCTGATGCGGCCCGGCCCGATGCAGTTCGCGCTGATCGCCGCCGGCGGCTTCATGATGACTGCGGCCTCGGGCGCCATTCCCTCGGTCGCCATCGACGTCATCCATCCCGGCTTGCGCGCCAGCGCAGCCGCCATGGTCGCCGTGGTGCAGAACCTGTTCGGGCTGGCGGCAGGACCGCTGATCACCGGCGCGCTATCCGACGCCTTCGGCCTCGGCACCGCGCTCGCGATCATGCCGCTCTTTTGCCTCGCCTCGGCGGCCGTGCTGTTCGCCGGCTCCCGCTTCTATCCCGCCGATCTCGACCGGGCCCGTGCGCTCGTGCCGCGGATCGTCAGCCCCTGAAAGGAAAGAACATGCCCGACGTTTCGGCTCGCCCCGCCACGCCCGTCACCGATCGCCTGCGTGCCACCGGCAATTTCAATCCGGCCTGGAACGAGATGGCCGAGCTCGATCCGCTCTGGCTGGAGAAATTCCTAGACATGGGCATGAAGCCGATCGCCTCGGGCGTGCTCGACCCGAAGACGCTCGAGTTCATCGCCATCGCCGTCGACGCCTCGTGCACGCATCTCTACGGGCCCGGCGTGCGCCGCCACATCCGCAAGGCCATCGAGCTCGGCGCCACCCGCGAGGAGATCCTGGCCGTCCTGCAATGCGTCAGCGTGCTCGGCATCCATTCCTGCGCCCTCGGCGTGCCGATCCTCGTCGAGGAACTCGCCGCCGCCCAGGCCGGTCGAAAGAAGTAACCCAACCACCAACCCGGAGACTCCCATGCATTTCCTCGACAATTCGCTGTTGCCCGAGAACCAGGAAAAACTCGTGATCCAGGTCGCCCCCTATGGCCCGCAATGGTCGCCGTCGGACTCCGACGACATTGCAGTGTCGATGGACGCCCAGATCCAGAAGGCCGTCGACTGCTACAACGCAGGCGCCACCGTGCTGCACGTCCATGTCCGCGAGGAAGACGGCAAGGGCTCCAAGCGGATGTCCAAGTTCAACGAGATGCTGGCCAGGCTGCGCCAGGCCGTACCCGGCATGGTGCTGCAGGTCGGCGGCTCGATCTCCTTCGCGCCGGAAGGCGAGGGCGCCTCGGCCAGGTGGATGAACGACGACACGCGCCACATGCTGGCCGAGCTCACGCCGGCGCCCGACCAGGTGACGATCGCCATCAACACCAGCCAGATGAACATCTACGAGCTCACGACCGACGAGAAGATCGCCGGCACCTCGCTGGCGCATCCCGCGATGCGCGCCGCCTACACCGACATGGTGGTTCCGTCGAACCCGTCCTTCTACCTCGAGCACCTCAAGCGCCTGACGGCCGCCGGCATCCAGCCGCATTTCATGCTGGGCAACCTCACCCAGCTCGAGACGGTGGAGCGGCTGATCCGGCGCGGCCTCTACCAGGGGCCGCTGGTGCTGAACTATGTCGCGATCGGCGGCGGCGCGGCGGGGCTGAACCCGGCCGACATGATGGAGTTCGTGCGGCGCACGCCCGACGGCGCCGTGCTCACCATCGAGACGCTCGGCCGCCACGTCGCGCCGATGTGCACCATGGCCGTCGCGATGGGCCTGCATGTCAGGGTCGGCATCGAGGATTCGCTGCACGGACCCGGGGGCACGCGCGAAACCTCGGTGCAGCAGATCGAGCGCATGGTGCGCACCGCCCGCGAACTTGGCCGCGAGGTCGCGACCGGCAAGGAAGCGCGCGCCATCTACCAGCTCGGCACGCAGTACCAGAGTCCCGAGGAGACGCTCGCCAGGCTTGGCCTGCCGCCCAACCGCGACAAGGGCCAGCGCGGCGTGCCGATGCGCCGGGCAGCGTAGGCGATTAAGCCAAAGCGGGTATTAGTACGCTCGGCTGACGCCGGATCGGGGCAGGCCCCATCCCTTCACCAACGCATAGAGCGCGGGAATCACCAGCAAGGTCAGTAATGTCGAACTCGCCATGCCGCCAATCATCGGCACGGCGATGCGCTGCATCACCTCCGAGCCCGTGCCGTCGTTCCACAGGATCGGCAAAAGGCCGGCCACGATGGCGGTCACCGTCATCATCTTCGGCCGCACGCGCTCGACCGCACCTTCCATGATTGCAGCCCGCAGATCGGCCGCCGTGAACGGCCGCCCCTCGGCCGCACATTGCGCGCGTTGGACGGCCAGGGCGTGATCGAGGTAGATCAGCATCACCACGCCGGTTTCGGCGGCCACGCCCGCCAAGGCGATGAAGCCCACGGCGACGGCGACGCTCATATTGAAGCCCATCGCCCAGACCAGCCACAGGCCGCCCACCAGGGCGAAGGGCAGCGACAGCATCACGATCAGCGTCTCGGCGATACGGCCAAAGTTGAGATACAGCAGGATGAAGATCAGCAGCAGCGTCGCCGGCACGACCAGCTTCAGTTTCGCCTCTGCCCGTTCGAGATATTCGAACTGGCCGCTCCAGATCGCGTAGGTGCCGGGCGGGAAAACGACCTTCTGCTGCACCGCCCGGCGCGCGTCGGCGACAAAACCCGCGAGATCGCGGTCGCGGAAATCGACATAGACATAGACCGCGAGCTGGCCGTTCTCGGTACGGATCATGGTGGCGCCTTCGGTCAGCCGGACCTCGGCGAGCTGGCCGAGCGGCAGCATCGCGCCCCGCACGGTCGGCACGAGAACGTCCGACGCAATCGCGCGCGGGTCGGAACGGAAGTCGCGCGGATAGCGGACGTTCACCGAATAGCGCTCGCGGCCTTCGACCGTGGTCGCCACCGCCTCGCCGCCGATCGCGCTCGCCACCGCCTGCTGGACGGCCTCGATCATGACGCCGTACTGCGCGAGCTTGCCGCGATCCGGCACGATCTCCAGGAAGGAACCGCCGGTCACCCGCTCGGCATGCGCCGACGTCGTCCCGGGCACCGTGTAGATCGCCGCCTCGACCTGCCGCCCGACCGCTTCGAGCGTGCCGTAGTCGCCGCCCAGAAGCTTGACTCCGACCGGCGTGCGGATGCCGGTCGCCAGCATGTCGATGCGCGCCTTGATCGGCATGGTCCAGGCGTTGCTCACGCCGGGGAACTGCAGCGCGCGATCGAGCTCGCCGGTCAATTTGTCGATCGTCATGCCGGCGCGCCAGTCTGACTTGGGCTTGAGGTTGATGATCGTCTCGAACATTTCGAGCGGCGCGGGATCGGTCGCGGTCGCGGCCCGGCCCGCCTTGCCGAACACCGAAGCGACCTCGGGGAACGACTTGATGATCCTGTCCTGGGTCTGCAGCAGCTCGGCGGCCTTGGTGATCGACAGGCCGGGCAGGGTCACCGGCATGTAGAACAGCGTACCCTCGTCGAGGCTCGGCATGAACTCGGCGCCGAGCCGCATCGCCGGCCAGACCGTGATGGCCAGCGCCACGACCGCCACCGCCACCGTCAGCAGGCGCGCGCGCAAAACCAGCCGGATTGCCGGGCGATAAAGCCAGATCAGCACTCGATTCACCGGATTTCTGTGTTCCGGCAGGATGCGGCCGCGCACGAACAGCATCATCAGCGCCGGCACCAGCGTGACCGAAAGCAGCGCCGCGGCCGCCATCGACAGGCTCTTGGTCCAGGCCAGTGGCTTGAACAGCCGGCCCTCCTGCTCTTCCAGGGTGAAAATCGGCAGGAACGACACGGTGATGACCAGCAGGCTGAAGAACAGCGCCGGTCCCACCTCGACGGCGGCATCGACGATCGCCTGGGCGTGCGACTGGCCGGGCTTGAGCCGTTCCAGATGCTTGTGGGCGTTCTCGATCATGACGATGGCGGCGTCGATCATCGCGCCCATGGCGATGGCGATGCCGCCCAGGCTCATGATGTTGGAGCCGATCCCAAGCGTCTGCATGGCGGTGAACGCCATCAGCACGCCCACGGGCAGGGTGACGATGGCGACCAACGCAGAGCGTACATGGAGCAGGAAGACGAAACAGACCACGGCGACGACCAGGCTCTCCTCGATAAGGGTCGATTTCAGCGTGGCGATGGCGCGATGGATCAGCTCGGAGCGGTCGTAGACCGTCTCGATCCGCATGCCCTCGGGCAGGCCGCTGGCGATGTCCCGTAGCCTGGCCTTCACATTGTCGATCACGTCGAGCGCGTTCTGGCCGAAGCGCTGGAGCGCAATCCCGCCCACGGCTTCGCCTTCGCCGTTGAGCTCGCTCACACCGCGCCGTTCGTCGGGCCCGAGCTCGACCCGCGCCACGTCGCGCAGCAGCACGGGCGCCGGGCCATCGGCCTTGAGCACGACCTGCTCGAGGTCGGCCGCGCTGGTCAGATAGCCACGGCCGCGTACCATGAACTCTCTTTCGGCCATCTCGACCACCCGGCCGCCGGTCTCCCGGTTCGAGGCGCGGACGGCGTCGATGACCCGCGACAGCGGCACGCGATAGCTGCGCAGCTTCACCGGATCGGTCACGACATTGTATTGCCGCACGAAGCCGCCGACGCTTGCCACTTCGGCCACGCCGGCGGCCTTGGCCAGCCCGAAGCGGATGTACCAGTCCTGTTGCGAACGCAGCTCGGCCAGGGTGCGGTTCGCACCGACGACAACGTACTGATAGATCCAGCCGACGCCGGTTGCGTCCGGCCCCAGCGCCGGCTTGATCCCGGCCGGCAGTTTCGCCGTTGCGGAGTTGAGGTATTCCAGAACGCGGCTGCGGGCCCAGTAGATGTCGGTTCCGTCCTCGAAGATCACGTAGACGAACGACACGCCGAAGAAGGAGAAGCCGCGCACCGCACGGCTTTTCGGCACGGCCAGGAGTGCCGTGGTCAGCGGATAGGTCGCCTGATCCTCGACCACCTGTGGCGCCTGTCCCGGCAGTTCGGTGTAGACGATGACCTGCACGTCCGAGAGATCGGGGATGGCGTCGAGCGACAGGCGCCCGACCGCGAACAGGCCGCCGCCGGCCAGCGCCATCGTGGCGACCAGGATCAGCAACAGATTGCGTGCCGACCAGCGGATGACGCCGGCGATCACCTCGTCTCCCCTGACCCGAACGCGGCGAGCGCTGCGCGGATGTTGCTCTCGGCGTCGATGAGGAAGGTGGCCTCCGTCACCACGCGCTCGCCGGGTTTCAGCCCGTCGAGCACCTGGACCCAGCCCGGCACGTGTGCGCCGAGCTTGACCGGGCGCGGCTCGTAGCGGCCTTCGCCGCGTTCGACCAGCACAACCTGCCGGCGACCGCTGTCGATTACGGCCGACTCCGGAACCGCAAGCTGGCTGCCGCCGAGCGGCGAGGCGATATCGACCGTGGCGGCCATGTCGGCACGCAGGCGGCCGCCGGGATTGGCGACCTCGATGCGCAGCCGCGCGGTGCGGCTTTCCTTGCCGATCGTGGGATAGATGAACGTGACCCTGCCCGCGAGCGGCTGGCCCGGCCAGGCGTTGACGGTCACGTTCGCCGCGTCGCCCACCTTCACAAGGGCGAGGTCCTGCTCGTAGACCTCGGCCATCACCCACATGGTCGAGGTGTCGACGATGCGGAACAGCGTATCGCCGGACTGGAAGTGCATGCCTTCGACCGCGATCTTGTCGACGACCGTTCCAGCGACCGGCGACGGGATGGTGACCGTGCGCGAGGGCGCGTCGCCCTGGCGCAGCTTCTCAAGCGCCGGTTCGGGAAAGGCGAGGTAGCGCAACTTGTCGGTCGCATCGGCGCTGCGGCCGGCGATACGCCATTGCTGCTGCAGGACATTCAGCTCCGGGCTGTAGACGTCGAACAGCCTCTCGCCCGCCGTCACGACATCGCCGGTTGCGCTGACGTAGAGTTTCTCGATCCAGCCGCTGAACTTGGGCGCCACGAGGAATTGCCGCCGCTCGTCGAACTGCAGGGTGGCGAAGGCGCGCACGACGCTGGACAGCGGACGTTCAGCCACCACTGCGCTGCGCACGCCGAGCTTCTGCACCTTGTCGAGGCTCAGCTTGACCGTGCCTGGACCGTCACCCGCCTCGTCCTCGCAGACCGGGATATAGTCCATGTTCATGGAATCCTTCCTGGGCACGGCCGAGGTATCGGGCGTGCCCATCGGATTGCGGTAGTATTTCACCTTGCTGCCGGGACAGGCGGGATCGGCGGCGCGCGCGTCGACGGCGCCGGCGAGAATGACCAGCAGGGCGGTGCCGGCGATGCCGGGCCACGTTCTTGCAACTGAATTCATGAATCCCTCCGCGATGCCGCGCGCACACGGAGGTGCGCCGGCTCAAGCTGACTGACGAAGGGTCAGACGCGCGGAGGGAAGGGGTCGGGAGGCGGGGAGAGACCGATGAGGATCGACGTGCCGGCCGACCACAGGATCTTGCCGAGATCGATGGTCGGCAAGGCGATCGCCGACGCCCCCAGGATCGGCGCCACGTTCGACGCGATGTGAAGACAGGAGGTGCTCGGCATCGGACAGGGCATGCCGTCGCCATCGCAATCCGGGCAATGGCTGCACGGCGGCGTCGAAGCACTGCGCTCCGTGGCCGGCGCGCCGGCCGGAGCCGCGATGGCCGCCACGCTCAGGAAGCCGCTCGCCAGCACGGCGAGACAGGCCCAAACGGCAGCAAACGAGCGCAAGCGCTTCATGCCGACATGATGCGCCCCCAATCCTGGCCTGCCAAGAGTTGACCGATCACGGCCCGATCACGATCCCTCATGCCCACATCTGCGCGCATCCGGAGACGGGCTACGACAACAGACCTTTCTCCCGGGCCCGATCGCGCAGCCGATAGGCGTAGGACCGGGCGATGCCAAGGCGCTCGGCCATTCTGGGAGGGCTCAGCCCCTGGTTGAGCAGGGCGGCGACGCGGTTCACCAGCCTCTCCTGCACGGGCCCCCACTGCCAGCGCGCGACGCCCAGCATGTCGGTCTCGAGCTGCGCCTCGATCGGCTCGACGGCGTCTCCGTGCAGGCCGCGCGTCTTGTCGAAATGGATCTCGAAGCGCGCGCCCTCGCGGGCTGCGTAGTCGAGGGGGCGGCGCAGCGACATCACGATGTCGAGCACGTCCTCGCGCCGGTTGGTGCCGCGCTGCAGTCCCTTCTTGTTGGCGTGGTGGATCATCAGCACGGCGCGGCCGAGGCGCCGCTGATAGGTCAGGAAGTGTTGCATCTCGCGCCAGCGGTCGGGATCGCCGGTGAAGCCCGCGAGGCTCGACAGATTGTCGAGCACCACCAGCTCGGGGTCGCCCCAGGCGTCCATCAGGCGCATCTGGCCGCGCGGGGTGCCGATGTCCGGCTGGAAGTCCGCCTGCATGTCGGAGAGCATGAAGTCGAGCGTCGCCGGCGCCGATCCGATCAGGGCAAGGCGCGCCTTCATGTCGACCGCCGCCATCTCGCCGTCGACATAGACGACTCGGTGCGGGCGAGGGGCGCGCCAGTTGAGGAAGCTGCCCCCCGAGGCGGCGGCCCAGGCGATGCCCAGCGCCACGAAGGTCTTGCCCAGCCCGCGCGGGCCGTAGAGCAGGACCAGGCTCTTGGTGGCGAGGATCGGGTCGAGGATCGGCTCGCGGGCGGGCAGGTTGGCCACCATCAGCTCGGCGGCGGGAAGGCGGGGCGGGAAATGGGCGTCGGTCATGCGAAGTATATATGCGATATTCGCAAGTATGTCAATGCGAAAGTCGCTTGGCGAAACTTCGCAAAGAGGGGGTGGCAAAACAGGGGACGAATCGCGAAAAAGCCTTATGTCATCGACGTCAAAGCCATCCCCTCGGGGAGGGGACGTTTTGCACGATGAGCGGCTACGCGGCGCCCGCCAGCAGCTCCAGGGTCTCGATCACCCCGGTCGGATCGGCGACGCCCTTGCCCGCGATATCGAAGGCGCAGCCATGGGCGACCGAGGCGAACAGCACCGGCACGCCGATGGTCATGGCCGAGGCCCTGAGCGGCGAGATCAGCTTGATCGGAATGTGGCCCTGGTCGTGGAACATGGCGAGGTAGACGTCGTGCCGGCGCTGGCTGAGCAGCAGGTCGGCGCCCACCGGCCCGTCGGCGGCGATGCCGCGGGCCCGGAGCGCCGCGACGGCGGGCTTGGTGACCCGCTCGTCGTCGTCACCGAACAGCCCGTTCTCGCCGGCATGCGGGTTGATGCCGAACACGCCGATCGAGGGCGGCTCCTGGCCAAGCCGCCGGGCGAGGGCGACGATCGCCCCGGCGGCGGCGATGATGAGTTCGGGCGACAGGCGGGCGAGCGCCGACGCGACGGACTCGTGCAGGGTCGCGTGCACGATCCGCAGGCCCTGGGCGGTCAGCATCATGAAGGCCCGGTCGCGCGGCGTGCCGGTGAGGTCGGCCACGAGGCCGGGATAGCCGCTGAAGGGAATGCCGGCGCGGTTGACCGCCGTCTCGGAATGCGGGCAGCCGACGATGGCGTCGGCCTTGCCCTCGGCCACCAGTTTCACCGCGGCCGCGACATAGCTCACGGTGGCCTTGCCGGCGCGCGGATCGAGCGTGCCGGGCACGTAGCCCGCGGGATCGAGCGCGGCTGAGTCGAAGAACGGCGGCGTGGCGTCCAGGCCAAGGCGGTTGGCCGTCTCCTCGATCACGAAGCCGTCGCCGACCAGCAGCGGCCGGATCGTCGGATGCCGGGCGAAATGCAGCGCCGCCTTGATCGCGATCTCGGGCCCGATGCCGTTGGGATCGCCCAAGGTGATCGCGATGCGCATCATGGTTTCTTGCTGTGGCGCACGCCCGGAGCCAAACCAAAACTGTCATCCCGAGCGCAGCGAGGGATCCTTGACTGCTGCCCGCCAAAGATCCCTCGCTGCGCTCGGGATGACAACTTTGCTCTGACTCGCATCGTGCGACCTGCCGTCAAAACGGAAGCGCGACGAGAGTGTCGAAGCGGCCGCCGTCGCACACGGCGATGCGCTCGACGAAGCGCAGTTCGCCCGCGCTATCGGCCTTCACCTTGTCGCGGTAGCAGCCGGTGGCGAAGACATCCATCGTGCCGTCGCGCATGATGCGCACGATCAGGAAGGGTGTCTCGACGTTTGCCGTGCCGTCGGACTCGCCCAGCACCACCGGCAAGCCGACGATGTGGCGATAGCGCTGGCGCTCGTAGATGTTGGCCTTGCGCAGCGCTGAGACGCGATCCTGCAGCATGGCGCGCGAATCGGCGTACATCACGCCGCCCTCGAGGCCCTGGGCCAGGTTCTCGGCCGTCGTCACCTTGTAGAGACAGCGCTCGTGGAACAACTCGGGCCATTGCTCGAACTGCTCGTTGTCGATCGCGCGCGCGTAGGCCGCGTTCAGGGCGACGAGGCGGCCGACGTCCATCGGATCAGTAACCCATCTTTCAGTAGCCCATCCGCTCGCGATAGGCCTTCCAGAAGCCGCGTACCGAGGCTTCGGTGGCGCGCGTCGCCTGGCTCTCGGTCGTGTCGCCGCCCATCTCGATCACAGAGATCTGGTCGCCTGCCGAGGCGATGCCGCGCTGCACGAAGCCGCCGACGCAGCCGTCTTCCATCGACACGAAGCCGGCGGGGCCGACGAGGTTCTGCTGCTTGAGGCGCCGCGTGGTCATCTCGGGCGGATCGTCGGCAAAGCCGAAGTAGGTCCACATGAGGTCCATCCGGCCGGTGCCGCGCGGCACGACCTGGCGCACGGCCAGGCAATTGTGGATCTGCTGCAGGATGAAGCCGGGAAAGACCGAGAGGATCTGCAGCTGGATGTCGTCGCCGAACTCCTTGACCGTATCGAGCAGGCTCGGGTCGGCCAAGGTGTAGTTCTTGTCTTCGGTGCGCAGGCCCTGGTCGCGATATTCGGTGCTCTGGCGGTCGTCGGCCTTGTCGATCGTGTAGCTGGCGTGATGGCCGCCATCGGGACTGACCAGCACGCCGCCGCCCTGGGTCAGGCGGGTGATGCGGAACGTGCCGAAGAAGAGATGCAGCAGGCTCGCATGGTAGGTGTCCTTGACGTTCTCGACGTAGAGCTTCCAGTTGTTGGGCAGCGCCTGGGTGAAGCGCCCCATCACCTTGATCGGCCGGTTGAGCACGCGCTTGATGCGGCCCAGGATCTCGGCGCCGAGATACTCCTCGATCGGCGGCGTCTCGTCGGAGAGCGTCGCGAACACCAGGCCGCACAGGGTGGTGGTGCGCAGCTTTCTCGGGCTGAAGCTCTCGCGCCTGAAATCCTTCGGCATGCCGCCCACGCCGTTGATGCCGCGCTCGAAGGCGATGCCGCGCAGGTTGCCGCCGAGGTCGTAGCTCCAGGCGTGGTAGATGCACTTGAAGTTGTTCTCGACGTTGCCGCCGTCGTCGAGGGCGATCATCGCGCCGCGGTGGGCGCAGCGATTCTCGAAGCAGTTGATGGTGCCGTCGGCATCGCGCACCACGATCACCGGCATCGCGCCCACGAAGTTGGTGCGGTAGTCGCCCTTGTTCGGGATGTCGGCCTCGAGACAGACGTAGTTCCAGGTCGGTCCCTCGAACAGGCGGGCAAGCTCGCGTCGTGTAGTTCTCCGGATCCTGGTAGACCCAGTAGGGGACGCGGGCGACTGAGTCTTCGGGCCAGACCGGTTCGTTGCGGCGAATATCCATGACGTTCACTCCACGGTGACGTTGGCGCTCTTGATGACGGCGCTCCAGCGCGCTTTTTCTTCCTCGAAGAAGGCGGCCGTCGCGTTGGTGCTCTGGCCGACCGGCTCGGCGCCCTGCGACAGGAATTTCTCGCGCACGTCGCCCAGCTTCAGCGCTTGGGCGGCGTCGGCGTTTACTTTCTGCAGGATGGCATCGGGCGTGCCCGGCGGTGCTGCCAGGGCAAACCAGGCGCTGGCGATCAGCCCCGGCATGCCGATCTCCGCGGCGTCGGGCACGTCGGGCGCGACGGGGCTGCGGCTTTTCGCGGCGACGCCGAGGAACTTCACTTCCTTTGCCTTCTCGAAGCGCAGGGCAGCGGCGATGTTGCCGATGAAGATGTCGACCCGGCTCGCCGTGACGTCGACCAGCGCCGGGCCCTCGCCCTTGTAAGGCACGTGAACCAGCTCGACGCCCGCGATGGTGGCGAACATCTGCGCCGACAGATGCGAGGTCGAGCCGTTGCCCTGGCTGGCGTAGGTGACCTTGCCGGGATTGGCCTTGGCGTAGGCGACCAGCTCGGCGACGTTGTTCGCCGGCAGGTCCTTGCGCGCGGTGATGACATTGGGGACCAGCGCCAGCACGGTGATCGGCTCAAGCTTCGTCGCGTCGTAGGGCAGCGACTTGTAGAGATACTGGTTGATGGTGAGCGGACCGGGCGGGCTGCACAGGAGATTGTAGCCGTCGCCCGGCGCATGGAAGACGATCTCCGCGCCGACATTGCCGCCCGCCCCAGGGCGATTGTCGACGATCACCGGCTGCTTCCACGTCTCCGCCAGTTTCTCCGCCACGATGCGGCAGAGCGCATCGGCCGAACCGCCGCCGGGAAAGGGCACGACGATGCGGACGGGCTTCTGCGGCCAGGGGGCCTGGGCGAAAGCCGGCGACGCCGCGATCGACAGCGAGAGCAGGGCCAGGCGCCAAAGACTTTTCATCGTCCTATGTTAGCCTCAACGCCGGATGAGCGACACGCCTTCAGTCCCCTTCAAGGTCTTTTCGGAGCAGCTCCGCGACCAAAGTCCGCTGCGCGACGCCATCACGTCGGCCTGCCGGCCGCCCGAGACCGAGTGCGTGCCGCCCCTGATTGCGGCGGCGACACTGCCCGCCGCCACGCAGGCCGAGGCGCAGGCGCTTGCCCGGCGGCTGGTCGAGAGGTTGCGTGCCAAGGGGCAGGGCGGCGGTGTCGAGGGGCTGATCCACGAATATGCGCTCTCCAGCCAGGAGGGCGTGGCGCTGATGTGCCTCGCCGAGGCGCTGCTGCGCATTCCCGACGACGAGACGCGCGATGCGCTGATCCGCGACAAGATCGGCGGCGGCGACTGGCAGGCGCATCTCGGGCACAGCCCGTCGGTGTTCGTGAATGCCGCGACCTGGGGCCTGCTGCTGACCGGCAGGCTCGCCGCTACGCACAGCGAGCGCGGCCTGTCGTCGGCGCTGACGCGGCTGGTCGCCCGGGGCGGCGAGCCGCTGATCCGGCATGGCGTCAATCTGGCGATGCGCCTGATGGGCGAGCAGTTCGTCTCCGGCCAGACGATCGAAGAGGCGCTGGCCAACGGACGCCCCTGGGAGGCCAGGGGCTTCCGCTATTCCTACGACATGCTGGGCGAGGCGGCCGTCACGGCCGGCCAGGCGGCGCGCTACATGGAAGACTACGAGCAGGCGATCCAGGCGATCGGTCATGCCTCGGCCGGCCGCGGCGTGCAGGAGGGGCCCGGCATCTCGGTCAAGCTCTCGGCGCTGCATCCGCGCTACAGCCGTGCGCAGTTTGGGAGGGTGCAGGGCGAACTCTATCCGCGGCTGAAAGCGCTGGCCGTGCTGGCGCGCTCGTTCGACATCGGCCTCAACATCGACGCTGAGGAAGCCGACCGCCTCGAGATCTCGCTCGACCTGCTGGAACGGCTCTGTTTCGAACCGGAATTGGACGGTTGGCAGGGCATCGGCTTCGTCGTGCAGGCCTACCAGAAGCGCTGCCCCTTCGTGATCGACTGGCTGATCGACCTCGCCCGGCGCAGCGGCCATCATCTGATGGTCCGGCTGGTCAAGGGCGCCTACTGGGACGGCGAGATCAAGCGCGCCCAGCTCGACGGGCTGGACGGCTTCCCGGTGTTCACGCGCAAGATCCACACCGATGTCTGCTACATCGCCTCGGCGAAGAAGCTGCTGGCGGCGACGGAGGTCGTCTACCCGCAGTTCGCCACGCACAATGCGCTGACCCTGGCCACCATCCACGCCATGGCCGGCCCCGACTACCGGCCGGGCCAGTACGAGTTCCAGTGCCTGCACGGCATGGGCGAGACGCTCTACGAAGAGGTCGTCGGTCCGCGCAAGCTCGACCGGCCGTGCCGCATCTATGCGCCGGTCGGCACGCACGAGACGCTGCTCGCCTATCTCGTGCGCCGCCTGCTGGAGAACGGCGCCAACAGCTCGTTCGTGAACCAGATCGCCGACAAGGATTATCCGGTCGACCGGCTGCTCGCCGATCCGGTGAGGCTCGCGGCGTCGTTGACGCCGGTCGGCATGCCGCATCCGAAAATCGCGGCGCCCCGCGACCTGTTCGGCGCGGTGCGCGCCAATTCGGCGGGCCTCGACCTCGCCAGCGAGCAGGCGCTTGCGTCGCTCGCAGTGACGATCACCGCGGACCTGGCAGAAAACTGGCGGGCGCAGCCGCTGCTGGCGAGCGGGGCGCGCGACGGCGCGGCGCACGAGCTGCGCAATCCCGCCGATCTCTCGGACATTGTGGGGCATGTCGTCGAGGCGTCGCCCGAGATCGTCGATGCCGCCTGCGCCTTCGCCGAGCCCTGGCGTGCGGCACCGGCAGCGCGTGCCGAGGTGCTGGAGCGCGTCGCCGACCGCATGGAAGCGCGTCTGCCGCACCTGGTCGGGCTGATCGTGCGCGAGGCCGGCAAGACCTTCGCTAATGCGGTCGGCGAGGTGCGCGAGGCCGTCGACTTCCTGCGCTACTACGCCTCGGAGATCCGCGGCTGGTCGAACGACACGCACAGACCGCTGGGTGTCGTGGCCTGCATCAGCCCGTGGAACTTCCCGCTCTCGATCTTCACCGGCCAGGTCGCGGGCGCGCTGGCCGCGGGCAACGCGGTGATCGCCAAGCCGGCGGAGGAGACGCCGCTGATCGCCGCCCAGGCGATAAGACTGTTCCTCGGCGCGGGGCTTCCGTCCGGCGTCCTGCAGCTCGTGCCGGGCGATGGCAAGGTGGGCGCCCATCTCGTGGCCCATCCGGCCATCGCCGGCGTCGTCTTCACAGGCTCGACCGAGGCGGCGCGCTCGATCCAGAAGACGCTCGCCCGGCGCCTCGGCCGCGACGGCAAGCCGATCCCGCTGATCGCCGAGACCGGCGGGCAGAATGCCTTGATCGCCGACTCGACGGCGCTGCCCGAGCAACTCGTGAACGACGTCATCGTCTCGGCCTTCGACTCGGCCGGCCAGCGCTGCTCGGCGCTGCGCGTGCTCTGCCTGCAGGAGGATATCGCCGACATGGTGCTGCCGATGCTGCGCGGCGCGATCGACGAGCTGGCGATCGGCAATCCGGATCGCCTGTCGACCGACGTCGGTCCGGTGATCTCGAGTGAGGCGCAGCAACGTCTGTTCAATCACATCGAGCAGATGAGCAAATCTGGCCACACTGTCGACCAGGCGTTGTTGCCGCCTGAGACCCAGTCCGGCCTGTTCGTGCCGCCGACCCTGATCGAGGTCTCGTCGGTCGCCGAACTGAAGCACGAGGTGTTCGGCCCCGTGCTGCACGTGCTGCGCTACGCCCGCGAGCACCTGGAGGAGGTGATTCGCCAGGTCAATGCCACCGGCTTCGGCCTGACCTTCGGCGTGCACAGCCGGATCGACGAGACGATCGAGCGCGCGACGGCGGCGAGCGCGGCCGGCAACCAGTACGTCAACCGCAACCTGATCGGCGCGGTGGTGGGCGTGCAGCCCTTCGGCGGCCACGGCCTGTCGGGCACCGGACCGAAGGCGGGCGGCCCGCTCTATCTCCTGCGACTGCTGTCTGAGCGGCCGGCGCCGGTTCTGCCGGCGGATGGCGAACTCCCGGGACCGGTCGGTGAGCGCAACAGCTATGTCTCGCGGCCGAAGGGCAGGATCCTTTGCAGCGCCGTCGACCCGCGCGACTTGCAGGCCCAGCTCGATGCCGTTCAGGCGAGCGGCAATCAGGCGACAACGGACGAGGCCGCCGGCCATGTCGCCGCGGCGCTGTTTGCCGGCACGGCCGAGGATCTCGGGGAGCTCTGCCGGCGCCTGGCGCGACGCGAGGGACCGATCGTGCCGGTCCATGTCGCGCCTTATCCTGTGGATTTCCTGCGCAGCGAGGTCTCGCTCAGCGTCAACACGGCGGCGGCCGGCGGCAACGCCAACCTCATGGCGATCGGTTAACGCGGGCGGCTGACGCGGGCGGTCAGCCGTCCGACGGCTTGACCATGCGACGGTTGCACAGCAGGCGATCGGGACGCGGCGCCTTCAGCCGGTCGATCTCGCACTCTTCATAGGAGTAGGGACCGGCGATATAGGCTGGATACGCATAGACTCCCTGCCGCGGCAGTTCGAGATACCAGCCCGGAGCGGTCCAGGCCTGGTCGACGCTGGTCGCGCAGCCGCCGAGGCCGGCCGCGAGGGCAAGTCCCGCGACAACGAAAATCGAGCGTATCGGCATTCCCCCTCCACTGCGGCAAGCGCGCCGGCCGGCACGTTACAGGGCGATTTGCGCCGCAACAATCGCTTTTGCCCACGCCCGGAAGGCGGGCTAAAAGGACCCGATAACGACAACTAGAGGGGAGGCTGCGCGCGGGCGCAGCACAGGCGGACTTGATCGATTTGCCCGGCAAACAGGGACTTTACGACCCACGCAACGAACACGATTCGTGCGGCGTCGGCTTCGTGGCCGACATCAAGGGGCGCAAATCCCACGATATCGTCCATCAGGGCCTGCGGATCCTGGTCAACCTCGACCACCGTGGCGCCGTCGGGGCCGATCCTCTGGTGGGCGACGGCGCGGGCTGCATGATCCAGACCCCCGATCCTCTGCTGCGCGACTGGGCCCGGAAGGAGGGCGTCGACCTGCCGTCACCCGGCCACTATGCGGTCGCGATGTGCTTCCTGCCGCAGAACGACAAGGCGCGCGACTTCGCGGTGAAGCGGCTCGAGCATTTCATAAAGGTCGAGAAGCAGCGGCTGGTCGGCTGGCGCGATGTGCCGACCGACACCACGGGCCTGGGTACCGGCGTCATCGAGCGCATGCCGGTGATCCGGATGGCGATCGTCGGGCGCGGCCCGAAGATCGCCGATCAGGACGCGTTCGAGCGCAAGCTCCTCACCATCCGCAAGCAGACCCAGAACCCGCTGGTCGAGCTTGAGAAGAAGAACAAGCTGCCCGGCCTGTCTCAGCTCTACATGCCGTCCTTCTCGACGCGGACCGTCGTGTACAAGGGCCTCCTGCTCGCCCACCAGGTCGAGAGTTTCTACACCGACCTGCGCAATCCGTTGACCGAATTCGGCGCTCTGCCTCGTGCACCAGCGCTTCTCGACCAACACCTTCCCGTCATGGCGGCTGGCGCATCCCTACCGTTTCATCGCCCACAATGGCGAGATCAACACGGTACGCGGCAACGTCAACTGGATGTACGCGCGCCGCCGCATGATGGAGTCCGACCTGATCGGCGCCGATCTCGACAAGATGTGGCCGATCATCCCGCACGGCCAGTCGGACACGGCCTGCGTCGACAATGCGCTGGAGCTGCTGATCGCCGGCGGCTACTCGCTCAGCCACGCGATGATGATGCTGATCCCGGAGGCGTGGGCCGGCAATCCGCTGATGGATGCCAAGCGCAAGGCGTTCTACGAGTATCACGCGGCTCTCATGGAGCCGTGGGACGGTCCCGCCTCGATCGCCTTCACCGACGGCCGCCAGATCGGCGCCACGCTCGACCGCAACGGGCTGCGGCCGGCGCGCTTCCTGGTGACGACCGACGACAAGGTCGTCATGGCGTCGGAGTCCGGCGTCCTGCCGATCCCCGAGGACAAGATCGCGCGCAAGTGGCGCCTGCAGCCGGGCAAGATGCTGCTGATCGACCTCGAACAGGGTCGCATCGTCGAGGACGACGAGCTGAAGCGCACGCTGGCGGAGGCCGAGCCCTACGAGGAGTGGCTGCGCGAGACGCAGCACAAGCTCGAGGAACTGTCGGAGATTCCCGACGCGCCGCTACCCGCGCCGTCGAACGACCCGACGACCCTGCTCGATCGCCAGCAGGCGTTCGGCTACACCCAGGAAGACATCCAGTTCTTCCTCGAGCCGATGAGCAAGGAGCCGGACGATCCGATCGGCTCGATGGGGACCGATACGCCGATCGCCGTGCTCTCGCGCAAGCCGAAGCTGCTCTACAACTACTTCAAGCAGAACTTCGCGCAGGTCACCAATCCGCCGATCGATCCGATCCGCGAGGAGCTGGTGATGTCGCTGGTCTCGATGATCGGTCCGCGCCCGAACCTGCTCGGCCGCCACGCCGGCACGCACAAGCGGCTCGAGGTGAGCCAGCCCGTGCTGACCAACGCCGAACTGGAGAAGATCCGCTCGATCGAGGATCTGCTCGACGGCTCGTTCCGCACCGCCACGATCGATGCGACGTGGCCCGCGTCGGAAGGCGCGGCGGGGCTGGAGAAGGCGCTCGATCGAATCTGCTCGGAAGCCACCGACTGCGTGTTGGCCGACCGCAACATCCTGATCCTGTCCGATCGCGCCGTGTCGCCGGAGCGCGTGCCGATTCCGGCGTTGCTGGCGACAGCGGCCGTGCATCACTACCTGATCCGGCGCGGCCTGCGCACCCAGACCGGTCTGGTCATCGAGACCGGCGAGGCGCGCGAGGTCCATCACTTCTGCTGCCTCGCGGGCTACGGTGCGGAGGCGATCAATCCCTATCTTGCCTTCGAGACCCTGGAGCAGCTGCGGCTCCAGAACGGCCTCGCACTCAAGTCCTACGAAGTCCAGAAGAACTACATCAAGGGCGTCGGCAAGGGGCTGCTGAAGGTGATGTCCAAGATGGGCATCTCGACCTACCAGTCCTATTGCGGCGCGCAGATCTTCGACGCGGTCGGCCTCCATTCCGGCTTCGTCGAGAAGTACTTCACCGGAACCGCCACCACGATCGAAGGCGCAGGCTGGAGCGAAATCGCCGAGGAGACGGTGCGCCGTCATCGCGACGCCTATGGCGACAGCCCGATCTATCGCAACATGCTCGACGTCGGCGGCGACTATGCGTTTCGCCTGCGCGGCGAGGATCATGCCTGGACGCCGGAGAGCGTGGCCCGGCTGCAGCACGCGGTGCGCGGCAATTCGTCGGCCGACTACAAGGCCTTTGCCGAGACCATCAACGAGCAGAACGAGCGCCTGCTCACGATCCGCGGCCTGATGGAACTGAAGTGGGCGGACAAACCCATCGCGATCGAGGAGGTCGAGCCCGCCGCCGATATCGTCAAGCGCTTTGCGACCGGCGCGATGAGCTTCGGCTCGATCAGCCGCGAGGCGCACACGACCTTGGCCATCGCCATGAACCGGATCGGCGGCAAGTCGAACACCGGCGAGGGTGGCGAGGAATCGGATCGCTTCAAGCCGCTGGCCAACGGCGACTCGATGCGCTCGGCGATCAAGCAGGTTGCCTCCGGCCGCTTCGGGGTCACCACCGAGTATCTCGTCAACGCCGACGACATCCAGATCAAGATGGCCCAGGGCGCCAAGCCGGGCGAGGGTGGCCAGCTTCCGGGCCACAAGGTCGACGAGAACATCGCCCGCGTGCGGCGCTCGACGGCCGGCGTCGGCCTGATTTCGCCGCCGCCGCATCACGACATCTATTCGATCGAGGATCTGGCCCAGCTGATCCATGATCTCAAGAACGCCAATCCACGGGCGCGCGTGTCGGTGAAACTCGTCTCCGAAGTCGGCGTCGGCACCGTCGCTGCCGGTGTTTCCAAGGCGCGCGCCGATCACGTGACCATCTCCGGCTTCGAGGGCGGCACCGGCGCTTCGCCGCTCACCTCGCTCACGCACGCCGGCTCGCCGTGGGAAATCGGCCTCGCCGAGACGCAACAGACCCTGGTGCTGAACGGCCTGCGCGGGCGCATCGCAGTGCAGGTCGACGGCGGCCTGCGGACCGGCCGCGACGTCGCGATCGGCGCGCTGCTCGGCGCCGACGAATTCGGCTTCGCGACCGCGCCGCTGATCGCCGCCGGCTGCATCATGATGCGCAAGTGCCATCTAAACACCTGTCCGGTCGGCGTGGCGACGCAGGACCCGGTGCTGCGCAAGCGCTTCACCGGCCAGCCCGAGCATGTGATCAATTATTTCTTCTTCGTCGCCGAGGAGCTTCGCGAGATCATGGCGCGGCTGGGCTTCCGCACCCTGGGCGAGATGATCGGACGGGTCGACCGGCTCGACATGAAGAAGGCGGTCGATCACTGGAAGGCGGGCGGCGTCGACCTCGCGAAGGTGCTGTACCAGATGCCGGCCAAGCCCGGCGTCGCAATCTGGAACTGCGAGCGCCAGGATCACGGCCTCGACAAGGCGCTCGACAACCGCCTGATCGCCGCCGCGCAGCCTGCGCTCACCCGGGGAGAGCCGGTGCAGATCGAGCTGCCGGTCGGCAACGTCAACCGCACCGTCGGCGCGATGCTGTCGGGCGAAGTCGCCCGCAAGCACGGTCATGTCGGCCTTCCCGAGGATACGATCTCGGTCCGCCTCACCGGCACCGCTGGCCAGAGCTTCGGCGCCTTCCTCGCGCACGGCGTTTCGCTGGCATTGTCGGGCGACGCCAACGACTATGTCGGCAAGGGCCTGTCGGGCGGCCGGGTCACGGTGCGCCAGCCACCCGGCAGCACACGCAATCCGCTGCACAACATCATCGTCGGCAATACCGTCCTGTACGGAGCCGTCGCGGGCGAGGCGTATTTCGAGGGTGTAGCGGGCGAGCGCTTCGCGGTGCGCAATTCGGGTGCGGTCTGTGTCGTCGAAGGCACCGGCGATCATGGCTGCGAATACATGACCGGCGGCGTCGTCGTCGTGCTGGGCGACACCGGGCGAAACTTCGCGGCCGGCATGTCGGGGGGAGTGGCCTACGTCTACGATCCCAGGGCGCGCTTCACGGAGCTCTGCAATCCGGCGATGGTCGAGCTGGAGAAGGTCGGCGGGCTGTCCAGCGAAGCCCTCGACGATCCGGGCCGGCCGCGCCAGCGTGCACTCGACGTCGAGGACAACGGCATGGGCGACGTGCTGCGCTTCGATGCCGAGCGGCTGCGCATCATGATCGAGCGACACCACCTCCATACCGGCAGTGCGCGCGCCCGCGAGTTGCTCGAGGACTGGGACAATGCCCTCAAGAGCTTCGTGAAAGTCATGCCAAAGGACTACAAGCGCGCGCTGCTGCAGGCGCGCGACAGAAATGCGGCGAAAGCCGTGGCGGCGGAGTGACGGCCCGCGGCCGTCATCCCGAGTGTTTACGAGGGATCTGCACAGTGGCGACGCGGAGTTATTGAGATGGGGCTTCCCACGGGCTTCCTCGAAATCGAGCGCAAGGAGCGGCCTTACGAGAAAGTCGAGGCACGCCTCAAGACCTGGAAGGAATTCGTGCGCCCGCTGCCGCCGGCGGAAGTGAGCCGGCAGGGCGCGCGCTGCATGGATTGCGGGATTCCGTTCTGTCACAACGGCTGTCCGGTCAACAACATGATCCCGGACTGGAACGAGCTGGTGCGCCGCGACCGCTGGCAGGCCGCGCTCGAGGTGCTGCACTCGACCAACAATTTTCCGGAATTCACCGGCCGCATCTGCCCGGCGCCCTGCGAGGCGTCGTGCACGCTGAACATCGACGACAATCCGGTGGCCATCAAATCGATCGAATGCTCGATCGTCGACCGCGGCTGGGAGGAGGGCTGGATCCAGCCGCTCGTGCCGGCGAAGAAGACCGGCAAGCGGATCGCCGTCGTGGGCTCCGGGCCGGCGGGAATGGCCTGTGCCCAGCAGCTCGCGCGCGCCGGCCATGCGGTCACCCTTTTCGAGAAGGCCGACCGGATCGGCGGACTGCTGCGCTACGGCATTCCCGACTTCAAGATGGAGAAGCATCTCATCGACCGGCGCATGCGCCAGATGGAAGCCGAGGGCGTCGAGTTCCGCACCGGCGTCGAGGTCGGGGCCACGCTGTCGATCAAGTCGCTGCTCGAAGGCTATGACGCCGTGGCGCTGACCGGGGGCGCCGAATGGCCGCGCGACCTCGAGGTGCCGGGCCGTGAGCTGGGCGGTGTCCACTTCGCCATGGATTTCCTGGTTCCTCAGAACAAGCGCATCGCCGGCGACGACGAGGCACGCGCCGCGCCCAAAGGCACGATCAGCGCCAAGGGCAAGCATGTCGTCGTGATCGGCGGCGGCGACACCGGCTCGGATTGCGTTGGTACGTCGAACCGCCACGGCGCCGCTTCGGTGACCCAGCTCGAGGTGATGGCGCAGCCTCCCGAGCAGGAGAACAAGGCACTCACCTGGCCCGACTGGCCGCTCAAGATGCGGACCTCGTCGTCGCACGAGGAGGGAGCCGCGCGCGACTTCGCCGTTCTGACCAGGCGCTGCGTCGGCCGGGACGGGCGGGTCGAGGCGCTGGAATGCGTACGCGTCGACTGGATGAAGGGTGCTGACGGCCGTATGGCGATGGCGGAAATTCCGGGTAGCGGCTTTCAGCTGAAGGCCGACCTCGTGCTGCTGGCGATGGGATTTCTGGGGCCGCGCAAGCCCGGGATGCTCGAGCAGTCCGGCGTGGCGCTCGATCCGCGTGGCAACATCGCAGCTACGGTGAGGGACTACCGGACTTCTGTCCCCAAGCTGTTTGCCGCCGGAGATATGCGCCGCGGCCAGTCGCTGGTGGTATGGGCGATCCGCGAGGGCCGCCAGTGTGCCCGTTCGATCGATGAAATGCTGATGGGAAGCAGCACTTTGCCGCGCTGAGCCCGTCACTGTTGTATGAAAGTCACAGTGACATAATGCAAGGCATCCGACGTGGTTTGAGGCGTTACAAGCCGATCCGCGGGTGGCATACAAGGGCGCAAGCGGCCGGTGGCCGACGATGATTTTGGGAGTACAGGTATGAAGAAGACTTTGTTGGCTGCCGCTGCACTGGTTGCGCTGCCGGTCATGGCCCAGGCGCAGACGCCGTCGTCCGGTGTTTACATCGGCGCCGAGGGTGGCCTGAACTGGCTGCTCAACACCACCGTCACGGGTCAGCAGACCAACGCCGGCGGCAACCTGGTTCAGGTTGGCGTCTCGCCGCAGATCGGCTGGGCGGCCGGTGGCGTGATTGGCTACGACTTCGTCGGTCCGCGCGTCGAGATCGAAGGCGTGTATCGTCAGAATCAGACCAATCTGTCGGCCAACAACTTCAACACCAATTTCGGCACGGCCGGCACCTCGATCGGCCAGCTCGGCATCCTGGCGAACCTGCTGTACGACTTCTCGCCGGGCTCGACGATCACCCCGTACATCGGCGCCGGCGCCGGCGTCGGCTTCGTCGACGGCACGTCGTCGCTGAGCAGCACGGTGTTTGCCTACCAGGGCATCATCGGCCTGGGCTGGAACGTCGACCAGAACTTCCGCGTCAACCTCGACGGCCGCTACTACGGCACGAGCAACCCGACGATCAACGGCGTGGGTTGGACGAACAGCAACTTCTCGGTGATGCTGGGCCTGCAGTACAAGTTCACCCCGGCTGCCGCGGTCGTCGCGCCGCCGCCGCCGGCGCCGGTTGCGCCGTCGTTCATGGTGTTCTTCGACTGGGACCGCTCGAACCTGTCGGCACAGGCTCTGAACACGATCAAGCAGGCTGCCGGCGTGTACAAGACCAAGGGCTCTGCCCGCATCACGGCGACCGGCCATACCGACAAGTCGGGTCCGGAGAGCTACAACATGGCGCTGTCGCTGCGTCGTGCGAACACGGTCAAGGATGCGCTGGTGCGTGAAGGCGTGCCGGCGACGGCGATCTCGGTCATCGGCAAGGGCGAGACCCAGCCGCTGGTGCAGACCGCCGACGGTGTCCGCGAGCCGCAGAACCGCCGCGTCGAGATCGTGATCCAGTAAGCTTCGGAACTTCGTTCCCACGGAAAGGCGGCCTGCGGGCCGCCTTTTTGTTGTCCGCGATTTTGTTCTCCGGGCAGTCAAACACCCGCTTCCAGTCGGGCGAAAAATTGTTCTAGTGTTCAACCCGGCCAGGTCGGGTTATGGGAGCGTGGCCGGCAAAAAAGGGGAGCAATGAACATCCTGCTCATCCAGGGTGCCAACATGGAGCATCTGGGCCGCCGCTTGCCCGAGCTCTATGGCACGACGACCGCCAAGGAACTCGATTCCATACTGCGCCGCAGGGCACGCGATCTCGGTGTTGCCCTGCAGATCCTTTACACAAACACTGAAGGGGAGGCCGTGTCGGCGATCTACAAGGCCGAACGGGCCGGCGTCGACGGCATCGTCTACAATCCGGCGGGCTTCCTGCATGCCGGTCAAGCGCTGCGAGATTGCCTGAAATCGATCCAGGCGCCGGCGATCGAGGTTCACATCACCAACATCGAAAAGCGCGGCGTCGTCTCGGTCACGGCCGATGCCGCGATCGGCATGATTGCGGGATTCGGTATCCAGTCCTACCTCTTGGCACTCGACGCGATGGTGGCGCGGCTCGCGGGCTGACCCTGTAGCCGTTCTGTCACACGCGGTGGCTAACTTCTCCCCGGACTCAATCGGGATTCGGGGGAACAGAATGAGCGAGCAGGCACTTCACGCAAGTCATCCGCTGGGAGCCGCGCGTTCGCCGAGCGGCCTGATCGCCAAGGCCGGCCCGCTGGTGGCCTTCGGCGTGCTGCTGGCCGGCGCCATCTATGCGATCGCGGCCCTGGTGTCCGATCTCGAAGGGGCGCCGTCGGCCGGCGCTCTGATTTACCTGCTGCTCGGTCTTGCGCTTCTGATCGCGCTCGGCTTCGAATTCGTCAACGGCTTCCACGACACCGCGAATGCCGTGGCGACGGTCATCTACACCCATTCGATGCCGGCCCACGTCGCGGTGATCTGGTCGGGCTTCTTCAACTTCCTGGGCGTGCTGCTTTCCACCGGTGCGGTCGCCTTCGGCATCATCTCGCTGCTGCCGGTCGAGTTGATCCTGCAGGTCGGCAGCAACGCCGGCTTCGCCATGGTCTTCGCACTGCTGATCGCGGCGATCATCTGGAACCTCGGGACCTGGTATTACGGCATCCCCAACTCGAGCTCGCATGCGCTGATCGGTTCGATCATCGGCGTCGGCCTGATGAACCAGCTGATTGCCGCCAACGGCAGCGGCACCAGCGGCGTCGACTGGGACCAGGCGCTCGGCGTCGGCAAGTCGCTGCTGTTCTCGCCGCTCGCGGGCTTCTTTCTGGCAGCCCTTCTGCTGCAGGCCGCCAAGGCGTTGATCAAGGTGCCAGCGCTCTACAAGCCGCCGGTCGACGGCGCGCCGCCGCCGTTGTGGATCCGCATCCTGCTGATCTTCACCTGCACCGGCGTCAGCTTCGCGCACGGCTCGAACGACGGTCAGAAGGGGATGGGCCTGATCATGCTGATCCTGATCGGCACGGTGCCCACGACCTACGCGCTCAACCACGCGTTGCCGACCTCCTACATCCAGGAGTTCCAGAAGGCCTCGAGCGACGCCGCCAAGGTGATCAGCGCGAAGGGCGCCGGCCACAGCGTGCTCGGCAACCCGCGTCCGGCGGTGACGCTCTACGTCGCCCAGCACGTCGTCAACGAAGGCACGTTCCCGTCGCTCGTCGTCCTGGTCGACCAGATCTCCGACCAGGTGAAGCAGTACGGCTCGCTTGCCAAGGTGCCGAACGAGCAGGTCGGCAACACCCGCAACGACATGTACCTGACCTCGGAGGCGCTGCGCCTGCTGGTCAAGGACAAGGGCGCCGAACTGTCGAAGGACGACATCACAGCGATCAACACCTACAAGAAGGCGCTCGACACCGGCACCAAGTTCATCCCGACCTGGGTCAAGGTCGCGGTGGCGATCGCGCTGGGCCTCGGCACGATGGTGGGCTGGAAGCGCATTGTCGTCACGGTCGGCGAGAAGATCGGCAAGGAGCACCTGACCTACGGGCAGGGCGCCTCGGCCGAGCTCGTCGCGATGGGCCTGATCACGGCCGCCGACGGTTACGGCCTGCCGGTCAGCACCACTCACGTTCTGTCGTCCGGTGTCGCCGGCACGATGGCGGCCAACGGATCGGGCCTGCAGATGAGCACCTTGCGCAGTATGGCGCTTGCCTGGGTATTGACCCTGCCGGCGGCAATCGTGCTGTCGGGTTCGCTGTTCGCGCTCTTCCGCTATCTGTTCTAGAGAGTGGCCGCCGCCAGGATCGACGATCCGGGCGGCGGGTCGTCCTCAGTGCTTGCCGTGGTGCTCGGCGTGATGCTTGCTCGCCTCGCCGGCGTGGTGGGCGGCATGCGAGGAATGGCCATGCGCGGAGTGCGCGTGATGGCCGGCCTTCTCGTGATTGTCCGCCGCGTGGTGGGTAGCCGCCTCGCGGTGGTGTTTGGCGGCATGCTCGTGGTGCTCTGCCGCAGCGTGATGGTGCTCGACAATCTTGTCCTTGGACACCGTATCCTCCTGGGATGTGGCCGCGACGGTCATCGTCCCGGCGGCACCGACCTTAGGAGCGCGATGTTGCAGCCTGTCGCCCGATAGAAGTCAGTCCGGTGACAGGTCACCGGACTGACCTGTCAGTCCGGTGACACGCCGAAGCGCTTTTGCCAGAACTCGCGGCTGCGGCGCTCGCCGACGTCGCAGCCGGGCTCGTATCCGGGGCGGATGAACTTCGTGTAGTCGGTCTCCGCCGGTTCGCGCCTTGCTGACTGGGCGAACCGGATGCTTGGCTTCAACAGCCGTGGCCCTCTGTCGTCCATGTCCGTGTCGGCCACCTCCTGCAGCAGCTTCTTGCGCACTGCCCGGGGGAAGTCGTCGAAATTCCGGGCCACCTCGACGAACGAATGCGGCCCGCCGGTCACGCAGTGCAGATAGTAGTCGTCCAGATCGGCCTCGTTGGGGAAGCCGAACGGGTTGGGCCGGTCGTTCATGATCGGCAGCCCGTTGATCGAGATCCGCTCCTTCAGGGCCTCGTGGCGCATGTCGGTCACGAGCCCGCCGTCGTTGTTCGATCCGTCGCCGGAGATGTCGAGCACTTTGCGCACAGGGTCGTAGGGCGAGCGGCCGAACAGCGGGATGGCGTAGCGGATGGCCCCGCTGATCGACGTGCGCCGCGCAATCGAGATCGGCGAGTCGGCCAGCCGTTGGGCGAAGGCGGCGATCGCCTGCTCGCTGTCGAGCAGGGTCCAGTCGAGCAGGAGCTTCTGCAGCCAGGAGTCGGACCATTCGTAGTAGGCGACGGCGATACGGCCGTGGGCTCCACCCAGGATCGCCCTGACGATCACCGGGTCGCGAAACGCCTCGACATAGCCCTGACGTTGCAGGTGCGCCTCGTCGGGATCGATGCTGCCGGAAATATCGATGGCGAGCGCCAGCGCGAGGTCGACCTCCTTCTTGTCCTGTGCCTGTGCGGGCAAGGCAAAAAGAAGGAGAAGAAGCAGGCAGGCGAGAGGGCGCATCGGCGGTCTCCGCAAGGGTCCGCAGACCTGGACGCAAAAACCATACCGCCCCCCGCGGGCTCCGGCCAGCCGGGCGAACATCCTGGATTGCAGGGCGTCGGCAGTTGCGTCCGTTGCCGGCGGCATGGCGTTGATCTGCCGGCAACGGATACGTACGGTACGCGTTCAATCCCGATGTCCTCTCCCCTCCTGCCGAAGACGATCATGGGCTACGTGCTGCGCACGTCGGGCCGCCATCAGATCGGTCTCGCGCTGCTGGCAGCGGGCGTGTTCGGCCTGACCTCCGTGCCGCTCGAGATCCAGCGGCGCATCGTCAACGACGCGATCAGGGACGGTGCGACCCGGACGATCGTCTGGCTGGCGCTGGCCTATGCCGGCGTGGCGCTGCTCGAGCAGGGGTTCAAGCTGGCGCTCAATATCTACCGCGGCTGGGTGAGCGAGGATGCGGTGCGCACCCTGCGCAGGACGCTGCGCGAATCAGGGTTGCACGAACCCGCGCGCCGCGACGTTGCCCGCGAAGCCAAGAGTGAGGCCAATACCGACGACGACAGCGAGACCGGCACGCACGCCGCCATGGTGGTGTCCGAGGCCGAGCCGATCGGCGGCTTCGTCGGCATGGCAATCTCCGAGCCGCTCCTGCAGATCGGCATTCTGGTCAGCGTGATCGGCTACATGACGTTGCTCGAGCCGTGGGCGCTGTTGCTGAGCCTGGGATTCCTGTTGCCGCAGATGCTGTTCGTGCCGCTGATGCAGGGCGCGATCAACCGCCGGGCCGCCGAGCGAGTGAGGACGCTGCGCCATGTCGGCGGCGACATCGTTGCCCAGGGCGTGCCGCACGACGAGGGCATCGAGCGCGTCTTCGAGCTCAACATGGGCATCTACAAGATCAAGTTCAGCATGAACCTGGCGATGAACTTCATGTATCACGCGGCCGTCGCGATCGCGCTGGGCACGGGCGGATTGCTGGTGGTCGAGCATCGCCTGCAACTCGGCACCGTCGTGGCTGTCGTTTCGGGTCTGGGCAAGCTCAACGATCCGTGGGGTGATCTGGTCAACTGGTTCCGCGAATTCTCCGTCGATGCCGTGAAGTATCGCCTGTTCGCCGACGCGCTGGAGCACCACGTGACACGCCAAGCTGCCGCGCGGGGTCTTGTAACTGCCTGAAAGCACACTATTTTTGGGGGAATGAGCGATCCCTACATCGTGCTGGGCGTGCCCAAGACGGCCTCGGACGACGACATCCGCAAGGCCTTCCGCAAGCTTGCCAAGAAGCATCACCCCGACCTGAACCCCGGCGACAAGAAGGCCGAGGCGATGTTCAAGGAAATCACCCAGGCCAACGACATTCTCTCGGACAAGGAGAAGCGTCGCCGCTTCGACGCGGGCGAAATCGACGAGTTCGGGAGCGGAAGTGCCGCCGCGCGGCTTCTATCGCGACCAGGCAGGCGGCCCCGGCGGCGCCAAGTACTATCGCTCCGGCGGCCAGGAAGAGTTCGGCGACATGAGCGGCATCTTCGAGGAGATGTTCCGGCGCCGCGGTGGAAATCCGGGGCGGCGGCTTCGGCGGCGGCGACGAATTCGAGATGCCGCCCGTCAGCTACACGCTGCCGGTGCCGTTCCTTGTCGCCGCACGCGGCGGCAAGCAGCGGGTCACCATGCCCAACGGCAAGACGCTCGACATCGACGTGCCCGAAGGGGCGACCGACGGCCAGACCCTGCGGCTGAAAGGCCAGGGACGGGCTGCCGGCAACGGCCGCCCGGCAGGCGACGCCTACGTCGAGCTGCGGGTGCAGCCGCACGCCTTCTTCGAGGCGCGCGACAGCAACATCCATGTCGAATTGCCGGTGACGATCACCGAGGCGGCACTCGGCGGCAAGGTCAAGGTGCCGACGGTCGGCGGGCCGGTGATGCTGAATGTGCCGGCCGGCTCCAATACCGGTACGTCGTTGCGCCTCAAGGGCCGCGGCCTGCTCGACAAGAAGTCCGGCCAGCGCGGCGATCAATACGTGAAACTGAAGGTCGTCCTGCCCGAGAAGCCCGACGACAAGCTGAAGGAATTCCTCGAAGGCTGGGACGCCGGCAAGACCCAGGATCCGCGCAAGGACATGGAGCAGTTCACGTGACGAGCCTCGACGAACTGCTGAGGGTCAGCGACCGGCTGACCATCGTGCACGTCGAGCGCTGGGTGGCGCGCGGCCTGCTGCGGCCGACCGGCGAGGCGGAGGGCGTGGCGCTTCGAGCCGATCGACGTGGCGCGGGTGCGCCTGCTGGTCGAGCTGGTCGACGACGTCGGCCTCGACGACGACACGGTCGAGGCGGTGGTCGCGCTGATCGACCAGGTCCATACGTTGCGCAGCGAGTTGAAGCTCGTGGCGTCGGCGCTCGCCGAACAGCCGCCCGCCACGCGCGAGGCTATCGCCGCGGCGTTGAAGCGACTGGGCGGTTCCTGACCGCCTCGATCGCCGTCCAGATCCTGTGCGCCGTCAGCGGCATGTCGATGTGGCGGATGCCCAGCGGGCGCAGCGCATCGAGCACGGCGTTGGCGACGGCGGCCGGCGCGCCGTTGGTCGGCAGTTCGCCGACGCCCTTGAAGCCCAGGAAGTTGTTGGGTGAGGGCGTGACGATGGTCTCGACCACCAGGTCGGGCAGATCGCCGGCGCGCGGCAGGGCGTAGTCCATCAGGGTGCCGCTCAGCAGCTGGCCGCTTTCCTCGTCGTAGACGGCCTCTTCCATGGACCGCATTGCCGATGCCGTGCACGATACCGCCATGCATCTGGCCGGCCAGCAGCTTGGGGTTCACGATCACGCCGCAGTCGGCCACGGCGGTGAAGCGGTCGATGCGGCTCGCGCCGGTCTCGGGGTCGATCTCGACTTCGCAGACCATGACGCCGGTCGGAAACGACTCGATCTTGTCGGCGAACACGGCATCGCCGTCGAAGCGCTTCCAGGCGGCCAACTCGAGCAGACCGATGCGGCGGTCGGTGCCGACGACTTCGAAGCTGCCCTCCCGGAAGGCCACGTCGGCAGGTGAGGTCTCGAGTCGTTCGGCGGCAAGATCGCGTCCGCGCCTGATCACCTCGTCGGCGGCGCGCCGCAATGTCGTGCCGCTGATGATGGTCGAGGACGAGCCGCCGGTGCCGCCGCCGCGCGGGATCGTGCGCGTGTCGCCCTGCCGGATCTCGATCTTCTCCGGCGGCACGCCCAGCGCAGCCGACAGGATCTGGCCGAAGATCGTCTCGTGACCCTGTCCCTGGCTTTGCGTGCCGAGCCGCGCGATCAACCGGTCGGGCTCGACGTCCACGATGACATGCTCGTCGGCGACGCCGCCGGTGCCGTGCAGAGTGGCACGAGAGGCCGAGCCCCCGCCGTTTGCCCCTGGCCTCGCTGGCCGCGCGGCGGGCCGCGAAGCCTGCGTGGTCGGCGCTCTTCAGGGCCTGCTCGAACAGGCGCGGGCAGTCGGCGGCGTCGTAGACGTAGCCGGTCGGCACCGCATGGGGCATCTCCGCCGGCGTGAGCAGGTTGAGCCGGCGCAGATCGACCGGCGAGCGGCCGGTTTCGTGCGCGGCGATATCGACCAGCCGCTCCAGCAGGAACAGCGCCTCGGGCTTGCCCGCGCCGCGGATCGCGTCGACCGGCACGGTGTTGGTGAAGGCGCAGTCGAAATCGAGATGGATCGCGGGGATGCGGTACAGGCCCGAGATCACCTTCGCCAGACCGGTGGTGGCGATCGTGGGCGCGACCATCGACACATAGGCGCCGAAATTGGCCTCTGCCTTCACCCGCACGCCGAGGAAGCGGCCGTCCTTGTCGAGTGCCAGTTCGCCGGTGGCGATCAGGTCGCGTGCATGGCTGTCGGAGAGTGCATGCTCGGCCCGCTCGGCGCTCCAGCGCAGGCCGCGTTTCAGCTTGCGCGTCGCCCACGCGAGCAGGGTCGATTCGGCAGAGATCGGGAATTTCGGTCCGAAGCCGCCGCCGACATCCTCGGTGACGAGGCGAAGCTTCTCCTTGGGAATGTTGAGCACTCTCTCGCACATCAGCCGGTGCGGGACCTGAACGCCCTGGGAAGAGAAGGTGACGGTCACGAGGTCGTCGGCCGGGTCGTACGACGACCAGGCCGCGCGCGTCTCCATGTAGTGCGTGATCTGGCGAGGCGAGCGGACCCGGAGCGTGGTCACATGGGCGGCCCGGGCGAAGGCTGCGTCCGCGGCAGCCGCCTCGCCGCGCGTCCAATGGCACATCAGGTTGCCCGGCAACGTCGTCGTGCACCAGCACCGCGCCGGGCGCGAGCGCCTGCGCGACGGTCACGACGGCCGGCAATTCTTCGTAGTCGACAACCAGCGCCTCGGCCGCATCGCGGGCGTGATCGAGCGTGTCCGCGGCGATCATCGCCACGATGTCGCCGACATGACGCACCTTGCCCACCGGCATCGGCAGATGCGCGGGCTCGCGATGGCGAATGCCGTTCGGGTCCTTGATCTCGCTGATCGCCGGCAAGTGGCCGAGCCCGTCGGCTGAGGTGTCTGCGGCGGTGTAAATCGCCAGCGACGCCGAGTGAGGCGCATCGCTGCGTCCTTGTCGATCGAGACGATCCGCGCGTGGGCATGTGGCGAGCGCACGAACAGCACGGCCAGGGCCTCGGCCGGTGCGGTGTTGTCGGTGTAACGGCCTTTGCCCGTCAGGAAGCGCTGGTCTTCCCGCCGGCCAGGGGACCCGGTGGCGGCGTTCATCGGCGGCTTACGCCGCCATGACGTCGCTGATTACCTTGAGTGCGGCGTCGATATCGGTGCGGTTGACGTCGAGATGGGTGACGGCGCGGATGCGGGTGCTGCTGCCGGCACTGGTACCGATGCCGACGCCGCGCTGCTTGCAGGCCTCGACGAACTGCGCGCCGGTCATGCCCGGCTTCCTGATCTCGAAGAAGACGAGGTTGGTCTGCATTTTCGGCACATCGCACTCGAGGCCCTTGATGTTGGCGACGCCCGCGGCGAGTTGATGGGCGTTGTCATGATCTTCGGCCAAGCGATCCCAGTTGTGGTCGAGCGCGTAGAGCGCTGCCGCGGCGATCACGCCGGACTGGCGCATCGATCCGCCCAGCATCTGCTTCTGGCGCCAGGCCTCCTTGATGAATTCCTTGGAACCGGCAAGGCTCGCGCCGACTGGAGCGCCGAGACCCTTGGTGTAATCGAGCCACAGCGAGTCGACGCAGGCGCCGTAGTCGCTGGCCTTGGTGCCCGACTTCACGACGGCGTTGCAGAGGCGCGCCCCGTCCATGTGCACGGCAACGCCCGCACCGCGCGCCACCTTGGCGACGCCCTGCAGGGTGGCGAGCGGCCATACCGTGCCGTTGCCGCCATTCGAGGTGTTCTCGACCGAGACCAACCGCGAGCGCGGGGCGTTGCGGCTGTTCGGGTCGCGCAGTGCAGCCTGGACCTGATCGCCCGTGAACACGCCATTCGGACCGTCGAGCATGCGGATCATGACGCCCGAGTTGGCCGCGGTCCCGCCGGTCTCGGCGTTGATGATGTGCGCCGTCCTGTCGGCGATCACCTCGTCGCCCAGTCGGCAATGGACGCGGATCGCAGCCTGGTTGCACATCGTGCCGCTCGGCATGAAGACGGCGTCCTCCTTGCCGAGGATCTCGCAAATCCGGTCGCGCAGGCGGTTGACCGTGGGATCCTCGTATTTCTGCTCGTCGCCGACATCGGCCTCGGCCATGGCCTTGCGCATGCCGGGGGACGGTCTGGTTTTGGTGTCGCTGTAGAGGTCGATGAAACGATTTTGCATGGCGTGTCGTGTTCTCCTGCGTCACCATAGCGGCCGTGGCGCGTGAAAACCACCCAGGGGGTATTCCATGATGAGGGCGATAGCGGTTGCAACGTTGGTGCTGGCGGCGGGCGCGGCCCAGGCGGCGCCGGTGGCCTACACCTGGACCGGCATGGGCGTGAACGTTCCCGGCAGCGCCAAATGCGCGACCTACAAGATGACGATCGACGTCACCGTGGATGGCAAGACCGTGAAGGGCATCTTCCATCAGCAGGGCCGCGAAGAGCGCAACTTCGAGGCCACGCTCGACGGCAAAGGAATGTTCAAGGCGAAGGCGGCCCTGGGCGGCGGCAGCAGCATGAATGTCTCGGGCAGCATCTCGGAGAACGAGAGCAGCGTCGTGCTCGACGGCTACTGCAAGTTCGGCGGCAAGCTCACCGGAAAGTAGGGAGCCGGCTGCCCTGCGACGTATGGCGCAGCGTTCAAAACGACGAATTCGACCTCGAATGTGGTTAAGCTTGCGCGGGGGCTTCGTTCGAGGAGGTAATTTCGATGATCAAGGCAATCGCCGCAGGAACTCTGGCGGCAGTTTTGTTCGCCGGCGCCGCGTTCGCCCAGCAGGCGACCGTCTACACCTGGACCGGCTACGGCACGAACCCTCCCGGCTCCTCGAAGTGCCCGACGTACAAGATGACGATCGAGGTCACGGTCACGGGCGACGAGGTCAAGGGCAAGTTCACGCAGGAAGGCCGGCCCGAGCGGTCGTTCGAGACGACTCTCGACAAGGGCGTCGGCATCAAGACTGCGGCGATGGTCGGCGGGGGCGGCATGATGGACGTCATCGGCCAGATCAAGCCGGGCGATTCCAAGATCAAGCTCGACGGCTACTGCAAGTTCGAAGGCCCGCTCACCAAGAAATGACGCCCAGGCAATAATCAGTCGATCACGACCGCGACCCGGCCCGTGACCTTGCGCTCGAGCAGCGCGCGCATCGCCTCGGCCGCCGCGTCGAGCTTGAACGTGCGATCGACGTGCGGCCGGCAGAGGCCTGCTTCGCACCAGCCGCGGATGCGCTCCATCAGGGCGAAGGTGCGGCCGGCCTCCTCGAAGCGCGCGTCGTGCGGGCTCCAGCCGGCGTAGTAGCCGTAGTTGAAGCCCATCACGGCGATCGACTTCACCAGCAGGATGTTGGCCGGGATCTGCGGGATCTCGCCGCCGGCGAAGCCAATCGGGCAGATGCGGCCCTCGACGGCCATGCAGCGCAACGACTGTGCGAAGACGTCCCCGCCGACCGAATCGTAGACCCGATCGACGCCGCGACCCGCGGTGATCCGCAGCACTTCCTCGCGGAAATCGGTCGCGCTGTAGTCGATCACGTGATCGGCGCCATGCGCGCGCGCGAAGGCCGCCTTGCGGGCGCCGCCGGCCGTGGCGATCACGGTCGCGCCCAGGATCTTGCCGATCTCGACCGCCGCCATGCCGACGCCGCCTGCTGCCGCATGCACCAGGAGCGTCTGTCCTTTCTGCAGGTCGAGCACCGTCGGCCAGGTCAAGGCGCCTGCCGATGTCGGATAGGAAATCGCCAGCTGGATCGCCTCGACGAAGCCCAGGTTCACGGGCTTGGGGAAGACATTGACCTCGTGCGCAACCGCCTCCTCGGCGAGGCCGCCCCAGTCGAGCACCGCCACGACCTCGTCGCCTGTTCTGAGGCGCCGGCAGGCCGGATCGGCCTCGATCACAACGCCCGAAACCTCGGTGCCCGGCGCGAAGGGGAAGGGTGGCCGGCGCTGATACTTGCCGGCGATCACCAGGGTCGTGGCGAAGCTGACGCCGGCCGCGCGCACCGCGATGCGGACCTGGCCGGACTTCATGGCCGGTCGCTCGACCTCCTCGAGGCGCAAATCCCCGGGTTCGCCCCAGTAACGGCAGATCATCGCTTTCATCGGCATCCACATGCTGGCATCGCAACTTTTTGCATTGTGAAGACGTTGGCGCTCAAATGTCCACTTCACCGAAGAACACGCCCCCGAAGACCCTGCCGCACGACGCGCTGGAATTCCTGGCGGGCAATCACAAGGCGCTGCTGGCGATGTTTCGCGACTATGAACATCGCGGGAAGAACGCTGCGCCGGTCGAGAAGGGCAAGGAAGCGTTGCGCCTGTGTCATCGCCTGTCGATCCATTGCGCCATCACGGAAGAGCATTTCTATCCCGCCGTCGCCGCCGTGTTGGGCCAGAAGGCGGAGGCGATCCTGGACGAGGCCGAAGCACGGCTCGGCACCCTGCGTGGCCTGATCTCAAACGTCGAGAAGGCGTCTTCCGGCGACGCTTCGTTTGAACCGGCAATGAAGGCTCTGGGTACCGAGATGAGCCGCCATTTCGAGGCCGATGAAAAAACGCTGTTCCCGCTGCTACGGCATGCCGATTTCGATCGGGCCGGGACCGGCGAGCGCCTGGCGACGCGTCAGGCTCAGCTTTCGACCGCGCCGCCGGGCAAGGCCGTCATCCGAGAAGCGCGCCGGGTGCTCGGCGCAACAAAGGCAACGACGCCGCGTTAACGCGGCACGATGGATGGCTCGGCTCCTCCCCCGACGGTGTTTCCCCACGCCGCCCCCACGCTGACCGCCGTCACGGTCGACAGCTACAACGAGGAACTGCGCGAGGCCGAAGGGTTCGTCGGCGATCGCGCCAGTGGCCGGGCGTTCCGCAAGATCATCGATCACTGTCGTGCGCAGCTCGAGGCGGCCGGCCACGAGGATCCGCTCGGAGAACAGGCGACCCGCGAAATCTCCAAGACGAAGCTCGACAAGATCATGCTGGGCAAGGACCCGCTGGCGTCCGGCCTGATCCAGACCGCGGTCGAGGAGTTCGGCACCGAACTTGCCGCCGTGATCCTCAGGTTCCTCTGCCTGCCGGCCTGGGTGAAGACCGAGCGCATCGTGATCGGCGGCGGGCTCAGCGCCAGCCACATGGGCGAACTGGCGATCGGACGCGCCGCGGTGATACTGGCGGAGCAATCGGCGATCGAGCTCTGTTCGATCGTCAACCATCCCGATGAGGCCGGACTGATCGGCGCGGTACAGCTGGCGCCGAGCTGGGTGCTCGACGGTCACGATGCCGTGCTCGCGGCCGATATCGGCGGCACCAACATGCGGGCCGGGCTGCTGCGCTTCAAGATCAGGAACGCGGCGGTCTTGAAAGCCGAGGTTGTCAAGCGTCTCCATTGGCGGCATGCCAATGACAAGCCGACGCGCGACGAGGCGGTCGACCGCCTGGCGGCCATGCTGAAGGAGCTGGCCGATCTTGCCGCCACCGAGAAGCTGAAACTCGCGCCCTTCGTCGGCCTGGCCTGTCCCGGTCTGATCGACGAGCACGGCACGATCCTGCGCGGCGGCCAGAACCTGCCGGGCAACTGGGAGGGCGAGGACTTCAATTTGCCGGCGGCAATCGCCCGGCGGCTTGGGCGTCTCGGCAGTCACGAGCCGGCGATCGTGATGCACAACGACGCGGTCGTGCAGGGCTTGAGCGAAGTGCCGAACATGCAGGACGTGGAAAGGTGGGCGGTACTGACGATCGGCACCGGCCTCGGCAATGCCCACTTCACCAACCGTTCCTCCGGCAACGAAGAAAGCGACCAGCGCAAATCGAAGAAGAAGGACAGGCACAGGTCCGAGGAAAAGGGTGCGGCGGCGAACTGAGCAACTATCGCGTCGCGCGCTTCGTTGTCCCTTCGCAATCAACGAGCTGTGAGGAGGGTCAAATGTCGACGCCGAAGAAGATAGATGCCATCGCGCTGCTGAAGGCCGACCATCGCAAGGTCGAGGGCTTGTTCGAAAAGGCGCTGAGTGCGCGCGAGGACAGCCGCAAGCAGGAACTCGTGAAGCAGATCTGCACCGAGCTCTGCATCCACACCATGATCGAGGAAGAGATCTTCTATCCCGCCTGCACCGGCGAGGCCGAAGACGACACGATCGACGAGGCCTATGTCGAGCACGACGGCGCCAAGGTGATCATCTCGGAGTTGCTGAACAGCGAGCCCGACAACGAGTTCTACGACGCCAAGGTCAAGGTCCTGTCGGAGGAGATCAAGCACCACGTCAAGGAAGAGGAGAAGCGGGGCGAAGGCCTGTTCGCCCAGGCCAAGGCCGCCGGCCTCGATCTCGAGGGGCTGGGCGAGCGTATGATGGCACGCAAGGAAGAGCTCATGGCGCAATTCAAGTCGGGCAACCTGCCGCCGCCGCAGACCCGCTCCTTCACCGGCCACAAGCTGCAGCAGGGCAAGCCGGTCGACGGCGGCACCGTGGCCGCAGCCGATTGAGGCCTGGTCAAGCGAGCGCTGGCAGTCCCAGGGCCTTGCCGAAGCGGCGGCTGCAGTCGAGCGGATCGCCGTACTTGCGATGACGGGCGGTGTGATGCGCTGCCGCCAGCAGCAGCCAGCGCTTCTGGGGATTGCGGTTCTTGCCGTAATCCTCGAGCAGGCAAAGCGCGATTTCCTGGTTGTGCGGGTCGTTGCCGAGACGCGTGCAGGCCGTGGTGATCGCCCGCAGCAGGGGCGCGGTATCGTGACCCGCGTCGAGGTACGCCTGCACCCAGCCGAGCGCGCCGGGGCCATCGAGGGCGATGCAGCCGGCCTCGACGCGCGCTGCGGTTTCCTCGGCGCCGAGCCCGGTGGCCGACGCCAGTTCGATCTGCGGCGGCGTCAGTTCGCCAATCAGCTTCTGATGATGGGCCGCCTGGTTGAGATAGGCGGCGGCGAGATAGAGCAGCTTGACGCGCTGCGGATGCTCGAACGTATCCCAGAACCAGGCGAGCGTATTGAGGTACTCGAAGCAATGCTGCGCCAGGGAGAAGTTGAGTTCGCCGTGCGTCTCGCAGATCACCTGGGCCGAGCCGACCTGGATCGCATCGAGCAGCGCACGCGGGCTCTTGCCGGCCTTGAGCAGCGCAGTGAGATGCAAGAGATAGGCGGGTTCAGGTTGGCGCACGACCGCCTCGACCAGCGCCTCGGTCTCCGCCGCGTCGAGCGGCTGGCGCTTGTCCTTGGCAAGCAGCGCGCGCTCGGTCTCCGTCGCCCCGGCGTAAGGCACCGCGTGCAGCGTCTGGCCGTCGAGATAGACGGTGACCGCGTTGCAGGCGACCTCGTAGAGCGAATACCAGCGCGGGCCGACCGCGATGTCGAGCGCGCCGGCATAGAGCACGTCGTGTGCGGCTTCCCAACCGATAACCTCGCCCAGCTCGACGGTGGCGCGGGCGCGAAACGCCTTGTGGCCCGTCGTATAGGACCGGTTCTGGAAGGAGCGGTCCTGCACGTCGATCAGGCCGGCGAAGACCAGCTCGGCCAGGGCCGCGCGCCGCTCGGCCGGGTTCTCCATCAGGCCGAGGAAGACGCGATAGGCCTCGATCACCTCGCCGCGATGGACCAGCGTCGCCCAGCGACCCAGCCGCTCCTTCAGCGGGCCGTCGAGCGCCAGTGCCGCCTGGTCGGGCCAATGCACGACCGGCGCGGGCGGCGGGCCGCCCGCGACCTGCATGCCGCGCGAATAATGGCCGGGCGCGCGGCCGATCTTCTGGTTCCAGATGTCGAGCCCGGTCGGGATGTACCAGATGGTCTGTGCCATCGGCAGGCCCGACGCCGCGCCCGGCAGCATCTTCGACAGATAGAGCGAGGCGCGGGCGCTCAAGAGGCAATGGTCGTTGTTCACGAAGTTGACGAAGCCCTCGTCGAGCCGCTCGTGGTAGGGCACGTGGGTGTAGGGGGCATGGATGCGCACCGCCTCGCGCAGCATCTCGGGGAGCGGCCGCCCCGACTTCACGAGCTTGTAGTAGGCCTCGCTGGCGCCCTTCTGGTCGCGGTCGAGGATGCGCTCCTCGAGTTGGGCATACAGGGGATCGGAACGCGTACTCGCAAGTGAAGCGTCAGGCGCCATGGTTTCCTCCCACGTGGCACCATTAGACGCCCGCCGGGCCGGTCTTCCAAGCCGCTATTTCATCGGCCGTCCGTAGAGTGGTATTGGATGGGCCGGAGGGCCTGCGATGCTCACGGCGCGTCCGACCAAGCGAGACAAGACCAACCGCTTCAGCACGGATTTCCTGTTCGATATCTACGCCGACGACAGGCCGATCGGCCCGCTGGTCTTCGTGAAGAAGAACCTGACAGCCACCCTGTCGCTCGAGGGCAAGATCTACACGGTGGCGCACGACAGCCCCAGGACATCGATCGCCTGGGCACGGCGCTGATCCGCGTCGTCACCGGAGCCGCGAAGCCTAAGGCCCACCCCTGGGTGCTGCGGTCGGTCAGGAGAAGTTCTTCACCACGACCCTGCACATGAGGCTGCCGGTCGAATTCGACGCGCCCTTCCAGGTCTTCCTGCTGATCCTGATGCTCGGACTGACAATGATCCGGCTCGAAAAGTTCGACCAGCTAGTTGTGGTCGCGCCAAGGCCCGAAGGGCGGCATGTCCTTGCTGGGTTTCAGGGGAAAAACCGGCGCGCGCTTCTCGAAGAACGACTTGATGCCTTCCTGCGCATCGGCGCCGGCCGCGAGATGGCCGACGCACTGCAGGTCGAGGGTCACGGCATCGAGCGGGTCCTGCGCACCCCACATGCTCCACATCAGACGACGGTTGACCGCGGCGGCGACGGCGGACGAGGATCCGGCGGCGAATTTCCGCGCCAGCGCCTGCGCGGCCGCCAGCAGTTCTTCGGGGGCATGGACCGAGCGCACGAGGCCGCCCTTCAGCGCCTCCTCGGCGCCGAACAGCTCGCCCGTCATCACCCACTCCTGGGCCTGCTGCATGCCGACCAGCCGCGGCAGGAACCAGCACGAGCCCGCCTCCATCGCCATGCCGCGCTTGTTGAACACGAAGCCGATCCGACCGGCGCTCGAGATCATGCGGATGTCCATGGGCAGGCACATGGTGATGCCGACGCCCACTGCCGCGCCATTAATCGCCGCCACGATCGGCTCAGGCAGTTGAAGATCGCAAGCGTGATCGAATCTGCAGCATCGCGTTTCTGTGGCTTGGTGCCCTCGTTCCAGACCTGGAAGGCGCCGCTGCCGCCGGAGATGTCGGCACCGGCGCAGAAGGCTCGGCCCGCGCCGGTCACGACGATGGCGCGCACCTCGTCGATCGCGTTCACGCCGCGGAAGAAATCGATCAGCTCCTTGCTCATGGTCGTATTGAAGGCGTTGAGCTTGCCGGGACGGTTCAATGTCACCGTCATGACGCCGTCGTTCAGTTCGGTCAGCAGGGTCTCGTAGGCCATGCCCGGTGCTCCCTTCATCGTTCCGCCCAGCGGTGTCGAATACCGTTGCGCGGGCGCTTGGTTTGCGAAACCATCGCCGCAACACGAGCCAATCGCAATACCGGAGGAAGCCCATGTCGTTTCTCGAGAAGACGGTCGAAGACCGCGTGATGAAGATCGTCCTCAACCGTCCCGAGGCGATGAACGCGCTCAATCGCGACATGATGCAGGGTCTGACCGAGGCATTGGAGGAGGCTGCAGGCGATCGCGGCATCGGCTGTGTCGTGGTGCGCGGGGCGGGCGACAAGGCCTTCTGCGCCGGCGGCGACGTGAAGTCGATGGCCGCGGGACGCGACCAGGACAAGTCCTATGAAGACAAGGTGCACGACATCCGCATCCGCATGCAGGTGTCGGAGATGCTGCACGAGATGGGCAAGCCCACGATCGCCATGGTGAACGGCGTGGCGGCAGGCGCGGGCCTCTCGATCGCTCTGGCCGCCGACATGCGCTTTGTCGGCAAATCGGCGCGCATGACGACGGCCTTCGCCAAGGTCGGCTTCTCGGGCGATTTCGGCTCGCACTATTTCCTGCACAAGCTGGTGGGCACTGCCAAGGCGCGCGAGCTCTATTTCACCGCCGAGATCCTGAACGCCGAGCAGATCGAGAAGCTTGGCCTCGCCAACCGCGTCGTCGCCGATGCCGATCTCGACAGCGAGACCATGGCCTTCGCCAAAAAGCTCGGCGCCGGTCCGCGGGTCGCTTGGTGGCACGTCAAGAAGAACATGAAGGTCGCCGAGGAGGGCACACTCTCCGAGGCGCTCGACAGCGAGGCCGCGCGCATGATCCGCACCGGCGAGACCGAGGACCACAAGGAAGCCGCACGCGCCTTCGTCGAGAAGCGCGCGCCGATCTTCAAAGGGGTATGAGGCTTCAAGGGCGTCTGAGGCCCGTACGCGCGGCGAGGCGCTGCAGCGCGCCCGCCACGCCGTCCGGCATCGCCACGATCGCGCCAATCAGCAGCACGGCGTAGAGCAGGGCCGACAGATCCTTGCCGAGACTGGCCGTGACGGCGGGGAAGAATTCGAGGAAGACGCCGCCCACGACGGCGCCGGCCAGCGAATACATGCCGCCGATCACCACGCCGAACAGCATCTGCATCGAGAGCTGGAAGTTGTAGGCAGTCGGCCCCACGAAGCCGAACTGGAAGGCTGAGAGGCAGCCCGCCGTCGCGATCAGGGCGCCGGCTAGGCCCGAGGCGACGCTGCGCACATGGACGACCTTTATGCCCTGCGCCTCGGCCGCAAGATCGTGGTCGCGCGCGGCCTGCAACGCGCGCCCGTAGCGGCTATCGATCAGGTTGGCGACCAGGGCCATGCTGCCCGCCAGGATCGCCAGCGCCAGCAGAAAGACCCAGCGATCGTCGCTCACCAGGGCGCCCGGTGCGGGAAGCGGATCGAGATAGAGACCTTGCACGCCGCCGGTCCAGTGCTCGATCGGCTGCCAGCGCAGCAGCTGCGGAAAGGCGATGACCAGCGCATAGCTCACCAGCGCCTGCGTCCAGATGCTGTGGCCCGAGGCGATGCGGCCCAGCCCGTATCCTGCGCCGTAGCCCAACAGCGGCGCCACCACGAAGCTGCAATAGGGCGAGAGCGGCGTGTGCGCACCGACGATCGCGGCGGCATAGCCGCCGATGCCGTAAAAGGCGGCCTGGGCGAAGGAGAACTGGCCACTGACGCCGCAGAGCACCACCAGGCCGAGCAGTGCGATTGCCCAGATGACGGCCTGGGCATAGCGAAAAACCATGTAATCCGGGAAACAAAACCCCAGGGCCGCCGTTGCCACGAAGCCCATGGTCCACACGGTCCGCATGGCGCTACCATAGGGCACAGAACACGGGATTGGGAGGACTACAATGATGAAGCTTCGCCAGTGCGTCTTCGTCGCCAAGGACCTCGAAAGCTCGCGTGAGGAGCTCTGCGATATCCTGGGAATCGACGTCGCCTACCGCGATCCCGGAGTCGCCAAGTGGGGCCTGGTCAACGTCGTCTGCCCGACCGGCCACGACTTCCTCGAGATCGTGACGCCCTTCCAGCAGGGCACCTCTGCCGGGCGCTACATCGACCGGCGCAAGGGCGACGGCGGCTATATGGTGATCCTGCAGGTCGACGATGCCGTGGCCGAACGCCAGCGCGTCGCCGCGCTGGGCGTACGCGCCGTCGCGCAGAAGGATCTGCCGGAATACCAGTACACGCACTTTCATCCGTCCGACACGTCGGGCGTGCTCCTGTCGATCGACCAGACGAACGCGCCGGCCGGCGTCGATGCCAAATTGTGGTGGCCGCCGGCAGAGAAAGGCTGGCTCAAACATGCGCGCTCGGATGTGACCGCCGGGCTGGCCGGCGTCGAGATCCAGGCCGCCGATCCCGATGCGACGGCCGCGCATTGGTCGAAGCTGCTCGGCCGCCCGGTCGAGGGCGACATCATCCGGCTCGACGACGAGGGCGAGATCCGCTTCGTGCCGATCGCCGACGGCCGCGGCCCCGGCGTCTCGGCCTACGACGTGAAGGTGGTCGACCGCGAGCGCGTGCTGGCCGCCGCCAAGAAACGGCACAAGCAGCACGGTCCCGCCCAGGTCGAGATCTGCGGCTGCCGCGTCAACCTGGTGGCGACCTGACACTCATCCGGACCGCGGGCGTCCCGCCCGCTCATGCCTTCACGATCTGGCGAAGCGAGCCGAACTCCAGGGCCACTCGGGCGCACTCATGACCAGTCCGGCCTTGACGGGATTATCTTCGACGTAGGCGATGGTGCGCATAAGGTGATTTTCATCTCGCATGTATCTGTCGAAGTAGTCGGCGTGCCAGAACGGTCCACTCCGCCCGAGTAGGGAGTTGGCGCGCTTGGCCGTGAACGATTTCCAGTTTCCGATGACTTGCGTGAGGGAGTGTTTCGCCGACACCTCGACCACGACATGGACATGATTGGGCATAAGACACCAAGCCAAAAGCCGGTAGCGCTCCCGATCAAAGTGAATGAGGGCGTTTTCGACAAGTGAGGCGATTTCGGGCTGTAGCAGCCAACAGGCACCCGATCCCGAGTCCAACTCTCGGTCGAAGCTCTGCAATAGGTCGTCGGCCAGTCGAAGACTTTCGATGACTTTGGCCGGTAAACTGTCGGCCAGCCGGAACGTCACGAACTGAACGGTCTCAGGTGAGTCGAAATGCGGCAGATATCCGCGGGAGTGCCAACCTCTAGATGGCACGAATTCGGCATGAGCGGGCGGGACGCCCGCGGTCCGCTTAAAATCACGCGGCGATCGCCTTCGACAGACGGCCGCGGATCATCGCCTCGGCTTCGCTGACGATGCGCTCGACCAGCTCCTTGCAGGTCGGGATGTCGTTGATCAGGCCCATGCAGGTGCCGGCCGACCAGACGCCGTGCTCCATGTCGCCGGTCTCGTAGACGATGCGGCCCTTGGCGCCCGAGACGATCGGGCCGATCTCCTCGATCTTCTTGCCCTCGGCCTCCATCTCGATCGCCTTCTTGGCGACGGAGTTGCCGTAGACCCGGCTGGTGTTGCGCAGGGTGCGGAAGATCAGCGAGGTCGAACGCTCGTCGGAGCCGACGATCTTGTCCTTCACGTTCTGGTGGATGGGCGCTTCCTCGGTCGCCATGAAGCGCGTGCCCATGTTGATGCCCTCGCAGCCCAGCGCCAGCGCCGCGACCAGGCCGCGCGCATCGGCGAAGCCGCCCGACGCCAGCATCGGGATCTTGATCACGTTGGCCGCAGCCGGCAGCAGCACTAGGTTGGGCACGTCGTCTTCGCCGGGGTGACCCGCGCACTCGAAGCCGTCCATCGAGATCGCGTCGACGCCTGCCTTCTCCGCCGAGATGCCGTGGCGCACCGAGGTGCATTTGTGGATCACCTTGATGCCGGCTTCCTTGAACTTGGGCAGGAAGGGCTTGGGATTGTTGCCCGCAGTCTCGACGATCTTCACGCCCGACTGGCAGATCACGTCGATATATTCGCCGTAGGGCCGCGGCACCAGCGTCGGCAGGATGGTGAGGTTCACGCCGAACGGCTGGTCCGTCATCTCGCGGCAGCGCTTGATCTCCTTGGCAAGATCCTCAGGCGTCGGCTGGGTGAGGCCGGTCAGGATGCCGAGCGCGCCGGCGTTGGAGACGGCCGAGGCCAGTTCGGCACGGCCGACCCACTGCATGCCGCCCTGCACGACCGGGTGCTTGACCCCGAACATCTCGGTGAAGCGCGTCTTGATCATCGTCCGTTTCCCCGCTGATTGCTTGGTCCAAGCATTAGCGAAGAGCGGCCGATGGCACTAGTCCCCGGAACGGGCTTCCGCAGCGCGGGACTGAGGAACTCGAGTGTGGCGTCGAGCGTGATGTTGGCCTTCAGGACCTTGGAGACCGGGCAGCCGGCCTTGGCCTTGTTGGCGAGCTCGGTGAACGTGGCCTGGTCCGTGCCGGGGATCTTGGCCTTGAGCGTGAGATGCACGGCAGTGATGGCGAAGCCGCCCTCGACCTGCTCGAGCGTCACCTTGGCCTGCGTGTTCATCTGGGTCGCCGTCAGCTTGGCCTCGCTCAGGATCAGCGACAGCGCCATGGTGAAACAGCCGGCGTGTGCGGCGCCCAGCAGTTCTTCCGGGATTGGTGCCCTTCTGACCTTCGAAGCGTGCGGCGAAGCCGTAGGGATATTCCTTCATCGCGCCCGATTCGAGCGAGATCGAGCCCTTGCCGTCCTTGAGGCCGCCGGTCCAGGCGGCCGACGCGGTGCGAACGATCTTGGCCATTGGGAACTCCTTCAGTGAGTGTCGATCCAGTCCAATACATCCTCCCGCGTCGTGGCTCTTTTGTGAAGGAAATCGGAGAAGGCGACGACGAGATCGATGTGATCGACGCCGGGATAGAGTTTCAGGTCGACCGGGGCGCCGGCCTTCTGCCACGCCGCGGCAAGATGCTCGCTGTTGCGCGGGTAGACGACCGTATCGGCGGTACCGTGGATCAGCAGTGCAGGCGGCAAGGGAGCCTGCGCGAAAGTGATCGCCTGGATGTCCGGATTGTTCGCGCCGCCGAAGATGTCGATCAGCTTGGCCGATGTGAGCGGCAGGAAATCGTAGGGACCGGCGAGGCCGATCAGGCCGCGCAGCTTCATGCGGTCGACTCCCGCCTTGGCGAGATAGGGCGTGTTGGCGCATAGCATCGATGCGATCTCGCCGCCGGCCGAGTGGCCCATGACGAAGAGCTTGTCGACGCCGGCCTTCTCCGCTGCCCAGCGTGTGGCCTGCGCTCCGTCGTCGAGGAAGGCAGGGAAGCGGATTTCGGGATACAGTCGATAATCCGGAACGATCACCGTGAGGCCGCGCGATGCCAGCGCCTGCGCCACGAACAGATAGTCGCCCTTCTTCCCGCTGTCCCATGATCCTCCGTAGAAAAAGATCACCGCCTTGCCGTCGGGACGGGGCTGTTCCGGCAGATAGAGATCGAGCGTGCGGCGTGGACCGTCGCCGTAGGGGATGTCGGCCTGCAGCGTGTAGCCGCGCCTGGGGACTGTCGTGTTGAGAATTGCCGCGGGAGAGCAGCCGCCGACGAGCGCTGCGAGGCCGGCAAAGAGACCGCGACGCGCGAGGGTCATGCCCCAGCGAGCAGTGCGCACGTGTTCCGCCAGCGCCAGCGAGGCGGTGAGGCCGGGCGATTCGATGCCGAACAGATGGATCAGGCCGGGCACGCCATGGTCGGCAGGGCCGGTGATCGAGAAGTCCTGCGCCGGCGCGCCGGGCGGCACGATCTTGGGCCGGATGCCGGCGTAGCCGGGCTGTAGCGCGCCATCCTTCAGAGCCGGCCAGTATTTGCGCACGGCATTGTAGAACTTGTCCGAGCGATGCGGATCGACCGAATAGTCGATGCTGTCGATCCATTCGACGTCGGGGCCGAACTTTGCCTGACCGCCGAGATCGACTGTGATGTGCACGCCGAGGCCGCCCGGCACGGGAACCGGGTAGATCAGGCGCGTGAAGGGGGAGCGGCCGGTCAAGGTGAAGTAGTTTCCCTTGGCGTAGTATGCGGTCGGTATCCTGTCGGAGGGCATGCCCACGATTTTTCCCGCGACGTCGGGAGCGTAGAGACCGGCCGAGTTGATCACCGTGCGGCAACGCAGCGTCGTCGGCTCGGCTCCGCCGACCGTGAGTTCGATGCCGCCGCCGACGACACGGCCCGAGGTCACGGGACTGTGCACGGCAAGCATCGCGCCATGGGTCTCGGCATCGCCCTGCAGGGCCAGCATGTAGGAGTGGCTGTCGACGATCCCGGTCGCAGGCGACAGCAGTGCCGCCGTGCAGCGCAGGTTGGGCTCGAGCTGCGTGGCGGCGTTGCCGCTCAGCAACTGCATGCCTTCAACGCCATTGGCCTCCGCGCGCCCCTTGATCGATTGCAGGAGTTCGCTTTCCTGGCCGTTGGTCGCCACGATCAGCTTGCCGCAATTGCGATGCGGCACGCCATGCTCGGCGCAATAGGCATAAAGCATGCGGCGACCTTCGACGCAGGCGCGCGCCATCAGGCTGCCCTTGGGATAGTAGATGCCGGCGTGGATGACCTCGGAATTGCGCGAGCTGGTTCCGGTACCGATGCCTTCGGCCGCCTCGAGAACGATGACCTCACGGCCGGCAAGGGCAAGCGCGCGGGCCACGGCGAGCCCCACGACACCGGCTCCGATCACGACGCAATCGACGGTTTCCATGGGTGCATGGTAGTAAACTGGAGTGAGGAGACGGGCAATATGAAGGGCGCGCTGGTAACCGGCGCGGCGACGCGCATCGGCCGCGCGCTGGCGATCGCGCTGGCGGCCGATGGCTATTTCGTCTTCGTGCACCACAATCGTTCGGTCGCCGACGCGCGCCGGACCGTGGTCGATATCGCCTCAGCCGGGGGCAAGGCGAAGCCAGTCAAAGCCGATCTCGCGTCGGCCCGGCAGGCGGAGGCGCTGGTCGGCCGCTGCAACGCGCGCGGCGTCGTGCTGACGTGCGTGGTGAACAGCGCCTCGCTCTTCAAGCTCGATCGGGCGCCGGAAGCCTCCGCCGCCGACTTCGATAGCCATATGGCGATCAACCTGCGCGCGCCATTGCTGCTGGCGCAGGCTCTGGCGCGGCAGCTGCCGGAGGGCGAGACGGGGCTGATCGTCAATCTGCTCGACCAGAAGCTCTACAATCTAAACCCCGACTTTCTGACCTATACCCTGTCCAAAGTTGGCCTGCAGGGCCTGACGACGTTGCTCGCCCAGCAGTTCGCGCCGCGCCTTCGCGTCGCCGGGATTGCGCCCGGCCTGACCCTGAGGAGCGGCAGCCAGACCGACGCGCGCTTCGCCGAGCAGCATGCCGCCAATCCGCTGGGCGTCGGCGTCACCACCGACGACCTGGTGCGGGCGCTGCGTTTCATCGAGCAGACGCCTAGCTTCACCGGCGACACGCTGGTCGTCGACGGCGGCGAGCATCTCAGCGGCCGGCCGCGCGACATCGCCTTCGACAGAAAGAAGAAAAACAAGTGACCTCCGATCGCCGCATCTTCATCCGCGACTTCCGATTGCCGGTCTCGATCGGCATCCACGATTTCGAGAAGGACGCGCCGCAGACGGTGGTGGTCAACGTCGAGCTTATGCTCGAACCGGCGGAAAAGGCGCACGGCGACCGCATCGCCAACGTGCTGAACTACGATGTCGTACATGACGGCATCGCGGCGCTGGCAGGATCCCGTCACTTCAACCTGCAGGAAGCGCTGGTCGATGCCATCATCGACCTCTGCCTGAAGCAGCCGGGCGTGATCGAGGCGCGCGTCTCGACCGAGAAGCCCGACGTCTACAAGGATTGCCGCGTCGGATACGAAGCCGTCCGTCGCCGCGATCGCTGATGAGTCCGCAGCGCGGTCACCTGTTCGGCGCATTTGCCGCAATGCTCTTCGTCGGCATGAGCTGGGGCGCCAATCTGCCCGTCACCAAGGTGATGTTGCTGCATTTCGACCTGCTGCCGATGGCGGCGCTGCGAACCTGCGCGGCCGTGGCGACGCTCGCGCTGTTGCTGGGGCTGGTCGAGGGGGCGGGTGCCCTGCGGATCGCGATTCGCCTCGATCGCTTCGTCGGGCTCGGCCTCATGATGGCGGGGTTCTTCGCGATCTACGCAGTCGGCATCTACTTCAGCAATCCGATCACAGCGGCGGCGGTCTCGGTGGCCAGCCCGCTGGTGTCCGCAAGCACCGTCCGCCTGGTCACCGGCGCTCCGTTCGACAAGGGCTTTGGCGTGGCCCTCAGCCTCACCGTGGTGGGTGGCTTGATCCTCGCTTCGGGCAGCCTGAGCGGCGCGGCACGCCTGACCTTCGGCGGCGGCGAGATCATCGTACTGTTCAGCTCGGCGCTGTGGGCGTTGTACAGCATCAAGGCGCAAGTCTGGTTCGATCGCCACGAGAGCCAGCTTCATCGCGCCTATGCGGCCTCGCTTTCGTCGGCGGGGTGGCTGGTCCTCGGCGCGGTCGTGGCGATCGCCGGCGGCTGGGTCCGCTCGCCGTTCGGCGCAGCCGATGGCTGGGTCTGGACGCAACTGCTGGCGACAGCGGTGGTGGCGAGCGGCATCGGCAGCTTTGCCTGGAACATCGGCGCCCACCGGCTGGGCGTCGCGGTTGCGGCTCTCTGGATCAACCTGGTGCCGTTCTTCGCCATTCTGTGGGCCATGGCCTACGGCTTCGTGCCGAACGTTTACCAGATCGCGGGTGGTCTGGTGGCCTTGACCGGCGTCGTCTATATGCAGGGTCGCAAACTCGCCGCGACCCGGACCGCATGACCGATCTGTCCCCGAAATGCCGAGACTGTCGCTGGATCGAGGTTCCGGGGGCTGCCGATGCGCGCGGCAGCGTCAATTTCCTCGAACTGGACAAGGGGCTGGATTTCCATCCCAAGCGCCTGTTCTGGCTGCATCGCGTGGCGCCCGGCCAGTGGCGCGGCCGCCACGGGCATCGCCAGTCGAAGCTGATCCTGGTCGCGACGAACGGCGGCTGCCGCGTCCACCTCGACGACGGCAAGCTCAAGGAGATCGTGGTCCTCGACGACCCCACGCGGGCGCTCTACGTGGCGCCCTGGGTGTGGCACGAGCTGACCGACTTCGCCCCGCAGACCGCGGTCGTGGTGGTTGCCTCGACCCTGTTCGACGAGGCCGAATATCTGCGCGACTACGAAGCCTTCAGACGTGAAGTGACGGAGCGCTTTCCTTGATCCCCTTCCTCGACATGAAGTCGGTCTATGCCGAGCTGAAGCCCGAGCTCGATGCCGCCTATGCGCGGGTCATGGAGTCGGGCTGGTTTGTGCTCGGCAAGGAAGTCGAGGCCTTCGAGGCCGAGTACGCGGCGTTCTGCGGCACCCGCTATTGCGTCGGTCTCGGCAACGGGCTCGAGGCGCTGGAACTCGTTCTACGTGCCTGGAACATCGGCGCCGGCGACGAGGTCATCGTGCCGTCCAACACCTACATCGCCACGTGGCTCGCGGTGACGGCGGTCGGCGCCAAGGTCGTGCCAGTCGAGCCGACGCCGGGTGGCCCCAATATCGACCCCGACCGTCTGGCGGCCGCGATTACGGCGCGCACCCGGGCGATCATGCCGGTGCATCTCTACGGCGAGCCGGCCGACATGGATGCCATCGCCGCGCTCGCGAACAGGCATGGGCTGAAAGTCGTCGAGGACGTGGCGCAGGCGCAGGGCTCCAGAGTCCGCGGCCGGCGCGCCGGTTCGCTGGGGCAGGCGGGCGCGCACAGTTTTTTCCCGACGAAGAATATCGGCGCCTTCGGCGATGCCGGTGCGGTCACGACCGACGATCCCGCGATGGCCGATCGGCTGCGTGCCTTACGCAACTACGGCAGCAGGGTGAAATACGTCAACATCGAGCGGGGCTTCAACTCGCGGCTCGACGAGATGCAGGCGGCCTTCCTGCGCGTGAAACTGCGGCATCTGGATCGCTGGAACGCGCAGCGCCGCACCGTCGCGGCCCGCTACGACGACATGTTGGCCGGCATTCCCGGCCTCGAGTTGCCGCGCGTGCCGCAGTGGGCCGAGCCTGTCTGGCATCTCTACGTCGTCCGCACCGCGCGGCGTGCAGAGCTGATGCAGGCCCTCGACAAGGCCGGCATCGGCTCGTTGATCCACTATCCGATTCCGCCGCACCTTCAGGAAGCCTATGCCGATCTGGGCTTGCCCAAGGGCACGTTTCCGATCGCCGAGAGACTGGCAGAAACCGTGCTCAGCCTGCCCATGGGGCCGCATCTCGAGCCGGTTTCGATCGACACAGTCGCCGACATGGTGCGGCGGACGCTCACGCGAAGCTAGCCGTCGATACCGTTGTAATGACGGTAGTAGTCATACTGGGTCGTGTAGTGCTTTTCCGGGTAATAGCCGTAGTCGTTAGTGTAGTAGGGCGCGCTCGCATACTCGTGATGCACTTCGTACGAGCAGGCACCAAGGCCCGCTGTCAGCAACGTGACGAGCGCAAGGCAGATAACGCTTTTCATGACAGCCTCCTGTGTGTTCCTCAAAGGAATCAACCCGGGCACTTGCCGTGTGGTTCCCGTGGAATTCTTCCCTTGTTGCGACCGGCTGTGACACACTCGGTGCGATTTCGATGGCGGGAGCAGGGCTATGAAAATCGGCGCGGTGATGTTCTTTACGTCAGACTCCATGCATCCGGCGGCGCTTGGCCGGGCGCTCGAGGAGCGCGGCTTTGAGTCGCTGTGGGTGCCGGAGCACACCCACATTCCGTCCTCGCGCAAGACGCCATATCCGGCGGGCGGTGGATTGATCCGGCCCTACTACGACATCATGGACCCGTTCCTCGCGCTCAACACCGCGGCCACCGCGACCACGAAGCTCAAGGTCGGAACCGGCATCGCCCTGGTGGTCCAGCGCGATCCGATCCTGACGGCCAAGATCGTGTCGTCGATTGACCAGCTGTCGGCCGGGCGTTTCCTGTTCGGCGTGGGCAACGGCTGGAACCAGGACGAGATCGAGAACCACGGCACGGTCTTCAAGACCCGCCACAAACTCGCCCGCGAGCGCATCGAGGCGATGAAGACGATCTGGGCCAGCGAGGAGCCTGAATATCACGGTGAGTTCGTCAACTTCGACAAGATGAAGCAGTGGCCCAAGCCCTGGCAGAAGCCGCATCCGCCGATCATCGTCGGCGGCGGCTATCCCCATGCAGCGCGCCGGGCGGTTCGCTACGGCAACGGCTGGATCCCGCGCGACGACTGGATCGAGCGCGATGGGGTGGGGGTGCTCGAGCAGTTCCGCGAGATGGCCAAGGAGGGCGGGCGCGATCCGGCCGAGCTGCCGATCAGCCTGTTCCGAGTGCCGGAAAACATCGAGCGGCTGAGGCTTTACGCCAGTCTGGGCATCGACCGCGTGGTATTCTCGCTGCCGGCGGCCAAGGAGGACCAGATTCTCCCGATTCTCGACCGCTGGAGCCGGCTGAAGCGCGAACTCGATGGCTGACGGACCGATGGGTCAATCAGGCTGACTCTTCCCGGAACGGCCGCTCGGGGGCGGATTTTGCGCCAAAGTGGCAGGCGAGCATAAAAAGAATCGCATCCTTTCGCGTGCCCTCGCGTTGCCATGGTTGCTGAATGACTTCCGAGGAGAACGCATCGATGTTGAAATCACTTTTCGCGATCGCCGGGGCTGCGCTGTTGCTTGCCGCGTGCGATTCTGCACCCCAAGCCGTCACTGCCCCGCCGCCGCCGCCGGCTCCCGCCGCTGCGCCGTCCTACATGGTCTTCTTCGATTGGGACCGGTCGAACCTCTCGAACCAGGCCCTCGCCACCATCGGCCAGGCCGCCAATGCGTGGAAGGCGGGCGGTAGCCCGCACATCACCGCAATCGGCCATACCGACACGTCGGGTCCGGCTGATTACAACATGGCGCTGTCTCTTCGCCGTGCGAGTGCCGTCAAGAATGCCCTCATCCAGCAGGGCGTTGCACCCGGTGCGATCGACACGGTCGGCAAGGGCGAGACCGAACTCCTCGTCCAGACGGGCGATGGCGTGCGTGAGCCGCAGAACCGCCGCGTCGAGATCACCGGCTTCGCCGGTGCCGTGGCCTCCCGCACCGACATCTTCCGGGACCCGCGCGCCTACTGTAAGGCCCTGAGCGACAAGTATCGCGAATATCGCGTTTCGACGCCGGGTTCGACCGCTCCGCCGGCCGCTCTCGCCGCGTGCGAGGCCGGTAACTACAACGAGGGGATCCCGACGCTCGAGGATACCTTGATCGGCCTCAAGATCCCGCTGCCGGCGCCGGGCTATCGCTGGCCGGGCCGCCCCTACACGCCGGCCTAAGGCAACCCATCTCGACGGAAAAGGCGGTCCTCACGGACCGCCTTTTTCATTTTTGGCGCCCCGATTCAGGCTCGTCCGAGCCGTTCGCCGCGATAGGCGCCGCTCATCACGCGCTCCCACCAGGCACGGTTGTCGAGGAACCAGCGCACGGTGTCGCGCAGCCCCGCGTCGAACGTGTGGCGCGGCTGCCAGCCCAGTTCGCGCCGGATCTTCGAGGCATCGATGGCGTAGCGGGCATCGTGGCCCGGCCGGTCGGTTACGAACTCGATGAGCTTTTCGTGCGGCCGGTTGGGACTTCAGGCAGCATCTCGTCGAGCAGGCCGCAGATCGCGCGGACCACGTCGATGTTGCGCCGTTCGCTGTCGCCGCCGACATTGTAGGTCTCGCCGGGTCGTCCCGCGGTCAGCACGGTCACGAGGGCATCGGCGTGGTCCTCGACATGCAGCCAGTCGCGCACGTTCAGGCCCTGGCCATAGACCGGCAGGCGCTCGCCGCGCAGCGCCCGGATGATCACCAGCGGGATCAGCTTCTCGGGAAAGTGATACGGCCCGTAGTTGTTAGAGCAGTTGGTGGTAAGCGTCGGCAGGCCGTAGGTGTGATGCCAGGCCCGCACCAGATGGTCCGAGGCGGCCTTGCTGGCGGAATAGGGCGAGTTGGGCGCATAGGGCGTGGTCTCGCTGAACCGGCCGGTAGGCCCGAGCGAACCGAACACTTCGTCGGTCGAGATGTGCTGGAAGCGGAAGCGCGCCTTGGCGCCGGCGTCGAGGGTGCGCCAGTACGCGAGCGCCGCCTCGAGCAAGGTGTAGGTGCCGCCGACGTTGGTCTCGATGAAGGGGGCGGCGCCATCGATCGACCGGTCGACATGGCTCTCGGCCGCGAGGTGCAGGATCGCATCGGGCCGGACCTCGGCCAGCACCGCGTCGATCGCCGGCCGGTCGCAGATATCGGTCCTGAAGTGCCGGTGGCGATCGCTGGCGCCCGCCTCGGCCAGCGACTCGAGGTTGCCCGCATAGGTCAGCTTGTCGACGTTCGCGACCTGCCAGTCGGTGGTGCGGATGACGTGGCGGACGACGGCCGAGCCGATGAAGCCGGCGCCGCCCGTAACCAGGAGCTTCATGTTCTTTTCACCCGGGTGACAGACCTACCCGTGATGCAGGATCTGGCCCAGGAAGGTCTTGGTGCGCTCGTTCTTGGGATGGGCGAAGAACTCCTCGGGCTCGTTCTGCTCGACGATTTCGCCGCGGTCCATGAAGATCACGCGGTCGGCTACGGCGCGGGCGAAGCCCATTTCGTGGGTGACGCAGATCATCGTCATGCCCTCCTTGGCGAGCTCGACCATGACGTCGAGCACTTCCTTCACCATCTCGGGATCGAGGGCGGAGGTCGGCTCGTCGAACAGCATGATCTTGGGCCGCATGCAGAGCGCGCGGGCGATCGCCACGCGCTGCTGCTGGCCGCCCGAGAGCTGCCCCGGGTACTTGTTGGCCTGCTCGGGAATGCGCACGCGCTGGAGCAGGCTCATGGCGATTTCCTCGGCCTCCTTCTTCGGCATCTTCTTCACCCAGATCGGCGCCAGGGTGAGGTTGTCGAGGATGGTGAGGTGCGGGAAGAGGTTGAACGACTGGAACACCATGCCGACTTCGCGGCGGATCGCCTCGATGTTCTTCACGTCGTTCGACAGGGTGACGCCATGGACGACGATGTCGCCCTGCTGGTGCTCTTCCAGGCGGTTGATGCAGCGGATCAGGGTCGACTTGCCCGAGCCCGACGGTCCGCAGACGACGATCTTCTCGCCTTCCTTGACCTCGAGGTTGATGTCGGACAGCACGTGGAACTGGCCGTACCACTTGTTGACGCCTTTCAGCTCGATAACGGAATTGCTGGCCATCAGCGGCGAGTCCCCTTGTTGAGCTCGACCTCGAGCCACTTGGAATAGCGCGACATCGAGAAACAGAAGCAGAAATAGACGAAGGCGGCGAACAGATAGACCTCGGCCGGGAAGCCCGCCCAGAGCGGATCGACCAGCGCCTGGTTGGCGGTGTTGAGGAAGTCGAAGATGCCGATGATGAGCACCAGCGAGGTGCCCTTGAAGAAGCCGATGAAAGTGTTGATCAGCGGCGGGATCACCACGCGCAGCGCCTGCGGCAGGATGATCAGGATGGTCTTCTGCGGATAGTTGAGCGCCATCGCGTCGGCGGCCTCGAACTGGCCCTTGGGCAGCGACTGCAGGCCGCCGCGGATGATCTCGGCGATGTAGGCGCCGGCGAACAGGATGATGGCGACCAGCGCGCGCAGGAACTTGTCGATGGTCGTGCCCTGGGGCAGGAACAGCGGCAGCATGACCGAGGCCATGATCAGCAGGCTGATCAGCGGCACGCCGCGGATCAGCTCGATGAAGCCCACGCACAGGCCCTTGATCAGCGGCAGCTTCGAGCGCCGTCCCAGCGCCAGCAGGATGCCGTAGGGGAAGGCGAAGACCAGCCCGTAGGTCGCCAGGACCATGGTCACCGGCAGGCCGCCCCACAGGCCGGTCTCGACATAGTCGAAGGCGGCGATGGTGAGGCTCCAGCCCGGCAGGACGCCCAGCATGCGCAGCACGAGGCCGATCGCGCCGACGGCCATCAGGGCGCGATAGGCGTTCACTTCGGCCGGCTGGCCGAGACGGCTGCGGACCGACAGGCCGATGCCGCCGCCGACCAGCGCCAGCACGAGGAACAGGCTGATCGGGAAGGAGAGCACGCCGAACATCAGCAGGAAGGTGACGAACGAGCCGATCGTCCAGATCCACAGCAGGCGCGTATTCCACATGCGCCGGTCGGCGCTCGAGAGCAGCATCGCCAGCATGGCGATGATGGCGAGCAGGGGCCGCCAATGCTGCTGGTAGGGGAACGAGCCGAAGAAGATGTAGCGGTATTTCTCGTGGATCAGTGCCCAGCAGGCGCCATGGCCGCGACACGCCTGGCCGTTGGGTGCCGTGAAGGTCGCGGTGAAGAGAGCCCAGTTCAGGAACCAGCTCAGCAGCCAGGCGACCGCCACGATCAGCACGACGGTGGTGATGCCGTTGCCCCAGCTCGAGAACAGGTTCTTGCGCATCCAGCCCATCGTGCCCGTTTCGTCGATGGGCGGGGCGAGTTGGCGGCGTTCGCCGGTCGGGAGCACGTCGGTCATGCTCAGCGCTCCGTCAGCGCGATGCGCTTGTTGTAGTAATTCATGAAGGCCGAGATCGACAGGCTGACCGACAGGTAGGCCGCCATGATGATCAGCACGTTCTCGATCGCCTGGCCGGTCTGGTTGATGGTGACGTTCACCGAGGCCACCAGGTCGGGATAGCCGATGGCGATGGCGAGCGAGCTGTCCTTGGTGATGTTGAGGTACTGGCTGGTCATCGGCGGGATGATGAGCCGCATCGCCTGGGGCAGCAGTACCAGCCGCATGACCTGGCCGCGCGACAGGCCGAGCGCGGAGGCAGCCTCGGTCTGCCCCTTGTTCAGCGCCAGGATGCCCGATCGCACGATCTCGGCCACGAACGCCGAGGTGTAGAGCACGAGGCCGAGCAGCAGAGCGGTGAACTCCGGCTGGATGACCGTGCCGCCCACGAAGTTGAAGCCCTTGAGCTCGGGCCAGCTCGGTGCCGACAGGCGCGCCGCCGGCCAGCCAGACGATGAGCCGGCACACCAACGACCAGCCCGATGCCGGCGGAAATCGTCGGGAACGGCTGGCCGGTCGCTTCCTGGCGGAGCCTCGCCCAGCGCGCCATGAAATATGCCGCCACGATGCCGACCAGCAGGCCGACACCCATCCATTGGTGAATCGGGTGCGCCAGCGGCACCGGGAAGTACAGCCCGCGATTGCTGAGGAAGAAGGAGTTCGAGGACGTTGACAGCCTGGCGCGGCCCCGGAAGCGACTCGCTGATCAGCTTGTAGATCAGGAACAGCCAGAGCAGCAGCGGCACGTTGCGGAAGACCTCGACGTAATATTCGCAGATCTTGGCGAGCAGCCAGTTGGGCGACAGGCGCCCGACACCGATCGCCGTGCCGAAGATGGTCGCCATGACGATGCCAAGGCCGGCGACCTTGAGCGTGTTGAGCAGGCCCACGAACATCGCCCGCGCGTAGGTGCTGGCGGGCGAATACTGGATCATCGTGTCGCCGATCTCGAAGCCGGCTTCCCGTCCGAGATAGTGGAAGCCGCTCGCGATCTTCTGGCGGGCGAGGTTCTCGATCGTATTGGAGACGAGGTAATAGGCCAGCGCACCGACCAGGCCGACGACGACGATCTGGAAGACCCAGCCGCGAATGACCGGGTCGTTCCAGGGCGCCACTTTCGCGCTGCGTGACGCGGAGCCGAGTGCCTCGACCGCCATGCGTTATTCCCCCTGCGTGCGCCTCATCGCGGGTCCAGCGCGCGCGACGCCGGCGCCGGATCGGCTGCAAGTGTAGGAGCCCCCCTCCGACACTTGCAACCTGGCATCCCTAGCGGATCGGTTCGGCGTACTGCAGGCCGCCCTTGCTCCACAAGGCGTTCAGCCCGCGCTCGATCTTGAGCGGCGAGCCCTTGCCGACGTTACGCTCGAAGCTCTCGCCGTAGTTACCGACCTGCTTGACGATGTTGTAGACCCACTTCTCGTCGACACCGAGTGCCTTGCCCATGCCGGGCGTGGTGCCGAGGATGCGCTTGATCGTGGGGTTCTCGCTCTTCATCATTTCGTCGACGTTCTTGGAATCGATGCCGTATTCCTCGGCCTCGAGCATGGCGTACTGCGACCAGCGCACGATGTCGGCGAACTGGTTGTCGCCGTGGCGCACGGCCGGCGCGAGCGGCTCCTTGGAGATGATCTCCGGCAGGATGATGAAGTCGTCGGGCGTGGCCGGCGGCGGCACGTTGGCGGCGCGCGTCGCATAGAGGCTCGACGAGTCGTTGGTGTAGACGTCGCAGCGGCCGGAGAAGAAGGCGGCGCGCACTTCCTCGACCTTCTCGATGACGACCGGCTTGAACGTCATCTTGTTGGCGCGGAAGTAGTCGGCGAGGTTGAGTTCGGTCGTCGTGCCGGGAGCCACGCAGACGGTGGCGCCGTTCAGCTCCTTGGCGCTCTTCACGCCGAGCTTCTTGTTCACCAGGAAGCCCTGGCCGTCGTAGTAGGTGATGGCAGTGAAATCGAGGCCGAGCGCGGTGTCGCGCTGGAGCGTCGCCGTGGTGTTGTTCGACAGGATGTCGACTTCACCCGACTGGACCGCCGTGAAACGCTGCTGCGACGTCAGCGGCACGTACTTCACCTTCTCGGCGTCGCCGAAGATGGCGGCCGCGACGGCACGGCAGACGTCGACGTCGAGGCCGGTCCACTTGCCCTGGCTGTCGGCCAGCATGAAGCCCGCCGTGCCGGTGCCGACGCCGCAGATCAGCGCGCCGCGCGCCTTGATGGCGTCGAGATCCTTGCCGGCCATGGCGTGACCGGAAACCAGTGCCGCCGCGAGGCCGACGGCCCCCGCCAATGAATATTTGTGCATTCTGTTGCCTCCCTTTCCTTGAACCTTCCCCGGAGTGTTACCTCCGGCGAGCTTGCAAGCAACAGGCCAAATCGGCGCCGCCGCGCCCGGGGTGGCGGCATTTTGGACCCGATGCCCGGCGCCGGGCCTAGCGAATCGGCGGGGCGTACTGCAGGCCGCCCTTGGACCACAGGGCGTTGAGACCGCGCTCGATCTTGAGCGGGCTGCCCATGCCGACGTTGCGCTCGAAACTCTCGCCGTAGTTCCCGACCTGCTTGACGATGTTGTAGACCCACTTCTCGTCGACTCCGAGCGCCTTGCCCATGCCGGGCGTGGTGCCGAGGATGCGCTTGATCGTCGGATTCTCGCTCTTCAGCATCTCGTCGACATTCTGCGAAGTGATGCCGTATTCCTCGGCCTCGAGCATGGCGTACTGCGACCAGCGCACGATGTCAGCGAACTGGTTGTCGCCATGGCGCACGGCGGGCGCGAGCGGCTCCTTGGAGATGATCTCCGGCAGGATGATGAAGTCCTCGGGCTTGGCCGGCGGCGGCACGTTGGCAGCGCGCGTCGAATAGAGACGCGAGCTGTCGCCCGTATAGACGTCGCAGCGGCCGGCGAAGAAGGCCTGGCGGATCTGGTCCATGTCCTCGATCACGACGGGTTTGATCGTCAGCTTGTTGGCGCGCGCGAAGTCGGCGAGGTTGAGTTCGGTCGTGCTGCCGGACGGCACGCAGACGCTGGCGCCGTTGATCTCCTTGGCGCTTTTCACGCCGAGCTTCCTGTTCACCATGAAGCCCTGGCCGTCGTAGTAGGTCACGGCGCCGAAATCGAGGCCGAGCGCGGTGTCGCGCTGCAGGGTGACCGTCGTGTTGTTCGACAGCATGTCGACTTCGCCCGACTGCAGTGCTGTAAAACGCTGCTGGCCGCTCACCGGTACGTACTTCACTTTCTCCGAATCACCGAAGATGGCGGCGGAGACGGCCCGGCAGACATCGACGTCGATGCCCGTCCACTTGCCTTGGCTGTCGACGACCATGAAGCCCGCGAGCCCATTGGCGGCAATGCCGCAGATCAGGGAACCGCGCGCCTTGACGGCGTCGAGATCCTTGCCGGCATGGGCGATCCCGGCGATGCCGGTCAGGCCGGCAAGCAGGATGGCGCAGGCGAGCGGAGTGCGAAACATGCGGGACTCCCGCGGCGCGGCGAAACCAGCCTAGAGGTTGCCCGACGTGGCGCTCTTCGGCCCGAACGGGTTGGTGCTCCACGACGGCAGCTGCTGGTTCTCGTCGGCGCCATGAAGGCCTTTGGGAACGGCGGTCGACGCACTTGCCGGCTTCTTCGCCTGCGCCGACGCGGTGCGGATATCCTGCTGCCACTGGCGGAAGGACACGAGCGCCTGGGCGTCGAGCTGGCCGTTGCCGTTTGCCGACAGGTACTGCTCGGGATCGACGAACTGGCCGTTCACGATCGTCGAGAAATGCAGGTGCGGTCCCGTCGAGCGGCCGGTCGAGCCGACATAGCCGATGACGTCGCCCTTGTGGACGGTGGTGCCCGGGGCTATGCCCGCCTCGATGCGCGACATGTGGGCGTACAGCGTCTCGAAATTGTCGGCGTGGCTGATCTTCACCGTGCGGCCGTAGTTGTAATACCAGTTGGCGTGGTTCACGACGCCATCGGCGGCGGCATGGATCGGCTCGCCGACCTTGCCCTCGAAGTCGATGCCGTTGTGGAACGCCGTACTGGTGCTGCGGCCGTAGTAGCGGCGGTTGCCGAACGGCGAGGAGATGCGCGAGTCGGGCTTGGGCTCGGCGAGCACCGTGCCGCCCAGGCGGTTGCCCTTGTCGTCGAACCAGCCCTCGGGCTGATCGCTCGGGGCGTACCACCAGTACGATTGCTTGTTCTTGCCGTCGCCGATCGAGGCGAACAGAAGCCGCGTGGTGCCGTCGGTCGTCTGGCCCTTGACCATCTCGACCTTCCCACCGGCCGGTCCGAAGCCGGAAAAGGCCTGGGCGACTTCCTTGAAGTTGGCAAGGCTCGAGCCGCCGGGAATGGTGTTGAAGGCGGCCGTGCTACTGGCCTTGACCAGGGCCACCGATCCGGGGACGACCGCCTGCAGGCCGCTGGCGACCGGGCGGCTGATCGGCGTGCCCGGCAGGTACTTGTCTTCTTCGCCGTGGAGGGGCGGGCTGGGTGCGGCAGCGGTTGGACCGGGTGCGGCAGTGGTCGGGCCGGGGATTGCGCCGGGAATGGGGCCGGCGGGCGCGGCGGTGGCCTCCGTGGCGTTATGCTCGGCAAGCCATTTGGCGTTGAGTTGATCGGCTTCCTGGCTCTCGGCCGGGGCCTGCTTGGTCGCCTTGGCAGGCGCCTTGAATGTCTTTTTGGCCGGGACCTTGGCCACCTGGGCAGTTGCGTCGGCGATTGCCACGAACTGCACCGTCGAAAGAGCCAGAACGACCGCTGCAACGACGTTAAAAAACCGCCACCGCTCGGCGCGCCCCTCGCGCGTCGTCGTGCCCACCATTTAGCCTCTCCCGCTCCATTTCACGGATACTCGGACGCTTGAGGCTGGCAGTGCTCGCCCCGACTCCCCTCGGTGCCGCCTGCGGTTTTGCCTCGCGGGCGATACTGCCGACCGAGGTTGCATGAGTCCATAAAAAAGTTGCAAAAATGCCACAGTCCTCCCACGCAGCATAACTATTTGAAATAAAATGAAATAATGGCTTAACCCTGGCGCCGATCATGGAATAAAGCAGGGGGTAGATTGTCGCGCTTTGCTGCACTGCGAATGGCCGGATAGCGCGCGAGCAGGCCGGCGGCCTCGGCCATTTCCTCGACGTCGTTGAACATCGGTACGCCGGCACTCTCCATGGTGGCAAACCATTCCGCCTTGCCGGGCAAGGTTCCCATCATGGCATGCATCACCGGCAGCGGCGCGTTAGCAGCCAGCTCGGCCAAGCGGGCAATCACCGGAGCCGCATCGACCATGAACGGCACGACATGGATCATCAGCACCACGTCGTAGGCATTTGCCGCGTGGTTCATCGCGCTCGCGAAGGCGAGGCCGAAGCGATCCTCCCGTGCGTCGGCAAGCAGGTCGATCGGGTTGGCGACCGAGGCTTCGGGCGGAAGCTGCTGGCGCAGGATGTCGGCCATGGCCTGCGGCAGCGCGCCGAGGTCGAGGCCTTCCGCCGCGGCGCGGTCGGCGCAGATCACGCCCGGCCCGCCCGAGTTCGACAGGATCAGCGCGCGCTTGCCGATGCCCTGCGGGAAACGGCCGAACGCCCTGGCGGCCAGCAGCAGGCGGCGCAGGCTCTTCACCCGCACGATGCCGCACGAGGCGGCGAACGCCTCGATGGCCGCGTCGTCGTTGGCGACCGCCCCGGTATGCGCGGCCGCCGCACGAGCGCCGACGGCGCTGCTGCCGCCGAACAGGGCGATGACCGGCTTGTCGGCGGCAACCCGGCGCGCGACGGCACGGAAGCGTTCGTGATCCTCGATCGATTCGACATAGAGCAGCGCCGCGGCGATTTCCGGCCGCGCGCCCAGCCAGGCGAGATAGTCCTCGACGCCGAGATGCACTGCATTGCCGACCGAGACGACCGAGGTGAGCGGCAGGGCGCGCGCATTGGCCTTGTCGATGAATTCCTCGGCGAGCGCGCCGGACTGGGAGATGAAGGCAAGGCCGTTCTTGTCCGCGCCCGGCGGCAGGTCGCGCAGGAAGGTGGCGGCGAAGCGCCAGCCGGGGTCGAGATGGATGAGGCCGGCGCAGTTCGGTCCGGCGATGGTGAGACCGCGTGCGGCGGCGAGCTTCAGCAGCGCCTCGTTGCGCGCGACGCCCGTAGCACCGGCTTCGGCAAAGCCGCCGGGCAGGATCAGAAGGTTCCCGATGCCGCGGTCGGCGCACTCGGCCGCGGCGTCGAGAATGGCGTCGGGACGGATGACGATCACGGCAAGGTCGACCGGCGGATCGACGGCGGCGATACCGGTCACCGCCTCGTAACCGAAAATCGTGCCGCCCTTCGGGTTGACCGGGACGACACGACCGCCGTATCCCGCACGGCGCAGCATCTGCATGATGGCGCCGCCGGAGGAGGTGGCGCGCTCGCCGGCGCCGACGACGGCGATGCTGCGGGGCGCGAAGAATGGCGTGAGGTCGCGGGTCATGGCTGGCTCTTGCAGCACAGCCCGCAGGAGAGAACAAGATGGCCGATCCGATCGAACTGCTGGTGCAGGGCCGCGCCCACGAATTGGGACCGGGCTTCGCCGTGCGCCGCGTGCTGCCCAGCGTGAAGCGCCGCATGGTCGGGCCGTTCGTCTTCCTCGACCATTTCGGCCCGATGGTGGTTCCGCCCGGCGGCGACGGCATGGAAGTGCGGCCGCATCCGCACATCGGTCTCGCCACCGTGACCTACCTGTTCGAGGGCGGCATCTTTCACCGCGACAGCCTGGGCTACGCCCAGGCGATCCGCCCCGGCGACGTCAACTGGATGACTGCCGGCAACGGCATCGCCCATTCCGAACGCACCGAGCCCGAGATGAAGCGCACCGGCTTCACGATGCACGGCGTCCAGACCTGGGTGGCGCTGCCCCGGGCGCACGAAGAGACCGCGCCGGCCTTCGAGCACGTCGAGGCGGCGAGACTGCCGGCCTGGCAGAAGGGTGGCGCGTCGTTGCGTTTGATCGTCGGCAGCTACGCCGGCCGCACGGCGCCCACGACTCACTTCTCGCCGATCTTCTACGTCGCCGTGCAGATGCCGGCCGTGGCGGCGATCAGCGTCGCGCCCGAACATGCCGAGCGTGCGGTCTATGTTTCCGAGGGCACGGTCATGATCGGAGACCGGCAGCTGGGCGTCGGCGATCTCGCCGTCTTGACCGCCGGTCTCGCGGTCGAGGTGCTGGCGGGTACGCAAGGCGCCAAGCTGATGCTGCTCGGCGGCGCGCCGCTCGACGGACCGCGCCACATCTGGTGGAATTTCGTCTCCTCGTCGAAGGAACGAATCGAGCAGGCCAAGGCCGACTGGAAGGAAGGCCGCTTCGCCGGGGTGCCGGGCGACAAGGAGTTCATTCCGCTGCCGGACGGCTAGGCCGATGGTTGTCAGGGCGGGCAGATGTAGCCCTGACCGCTGGGATTCTTGAAGCAGCCGACGGCCTGCGGCATCACCTGCTTGGGAAGCCACAGTACCGCCGACGGTGCGAAGATCGTGAACACGATGGTGGCCAGGAACACGACATAGATCGGCAGTGCGGCCTTGAGCGCCTTCGAGAACGGCACGCCGACGAATTTCGACGCCATCAGCAGCACCAGCCCGTAGGGCGGCGTGATCAGGCCGAAGGCGAGCGTCACGATCAGCACCACACCCATGTGCACGGGATTGATGCTGCCCGCTTCGGTCAGCGAATTCACCAGCGGCATGAAGATGATGATGGTCGGGACCGGCTCGATGAAGTCGCCGACCACGGTGAACAGCAGCACCAGCAGCAGCATGATCAGGTGCGGATCGGAGCCGGCGAGACCGGTGATGACGTCGGAGATCACGATCGCGCCGCGCAGGTAGGCCAGCATCCAGCCGAACGCCGTGGCGGCGGCGATGGTGATCAGCGGAAGGGAGTAGATCAGGCCTGCAAAGCAGAAATCGCGCGGCAGCTTGCTGACGTGCCGTGGATTGAGCATCGGGATGACCACCAGCAGGATCCAGCTCACGGCCACGACGCCGGCCTCGGTGGGCGTGAACCAGCCGGTCAGGATGCCGCCCAGCAGGATCACCGGGATCATCAGCGGCAGGGCGGCCTGCTTGGTGGCCTCGGCTACCTGGCCGAAGCTCGAGCGCGGACGGCGGATGCCGATCGGTCCGAAGAAGTAGCAATAGATCATCAGGCCGATGGCGATCATGAAGCCCGGCACGAAGCCCGCCATGAAGAGGCCTGCGATCGACACATTGCCGACCGCGCCATAGACCACGGCGGTGATCGACGGGCGGCACCAGGGCTGCGATGGTCGAGGCCGAGGCGATGATGGCGGCGATGAAGGGCGGGTCGTAACCCTCCTTGCGCATCGACACGCCGAGCGTGCGGCTCATGACGGCGACGTCGGCGGTGGTCGAGCCCGACATCTCCGAGAAGAACATGCTGAAGACGGCCACGACCTGGCTGAGGCCGCCCTTCATGTGCCCGACCAGCGACAGCGAGAGGTTGATCACACGCTGCACGACGTTGGCCGAGCTCATCAGCTCGCCGACCAGCAGGAAGAACGGGATGGCGAGCAGCGCCTCCGAATCGACGCCGTCGAACATCTTCTGCACGAGGGCGGCATAGGTCACGTCGGTGAAGCTGGCGCCGATCACGACGCCCGCGGTCAGCGAGAAAGCCACCGGAACGCCCATGTACCCGAAGAACAGGAACAGGGAGGCCATGGTGACCAGGATGGTGGCATTGCTCATATGAGCTTGATCCGCTCGTCCGTCGTGGCGTCCTTGTCGGTGCCCTCGAAGCCGTTCTTCCAGCCGTTGACCAGCTGTTCGAAGGCGAAGAGGGCGATCAGCGTGCCGCTGATCGGGATCGCGGCATAGAGCGAGGCGATCGGGGTCATCGACGGCATGCGGAAGCTCGAGAAGCCGCGCAGGAAGTTGACATAGCCGAACCAGGCGAGGAACAGCCCGACCCCGATCACCACGACGCGGATCGCCGTCTCGATGGCGAGCCGTGGTCGACCGTGCAGCGAATCGCCGATCGCCGCCAGGTACAGATGGTCGTTGCGCCGGGTGGCGACCGCCGCGCCGATGAAGACGCCGTAGATGAAGAAGGTCGAGGTGACCTCCTGCAGCCACAGCCACGGCGCGCCGATCTCCCGGGTGACGATGTCGCACACGACCGACAGGCTGAAGGCGAACAGCGTGAAGCCACACAGCGTCATCAGCGTGGCTTCGAGCCAGTCCAGGGATTTCCACTTGAGCTGTCGTTGACGCTGCAGCACCAGCGAGCGCTCGCTGTCCTCCATGCTTCGGCCTGACCCCCGTTACGCGGCGCTATTTGATCGCGCTGACAAGCTGCTGGATTTTGGAAGCGTGGGGCCCCAGATCCTTGGACATCTTCTCGACGTAAGGCGAGGCGACCTTGAAGAAGCCCGACTTGTCCACGTTGTCGACGATCTTGACGCCGAGCTTCTGCAGCTTCACCGCCGAGTCCTTCTCGAGTTGCAGCGCCTTGCCGGGCTCGACCTTGCCGACTTCATCGGCGGCGGCCTGTACCCAGCCCTTCTGCTCGGCCGTCAGGCTGGACCACAGCTTGTCGCTGATCCACAGCAGGTTGTTGTTCGCCTCGTGCTCCGTCACCGACATGACGGGCGCCACTTCGTAGTGCTTGTTGACCAGGTAGACGTTGACGCCGTTCTCGGCGGCATCGACGACGCCGGTCTGCAGTGAGGTGTAGACGCTGCCGAACGGCATATGGACGGTCTGCGCGCCGTAGGCGGGGAACATGGCGTCCTCGGTCGGCGTGGCCTGGACGCGGATCTTCATGCCCTTGATGTCTTCGATCTTGTGGATTTCCTTCTTCGAATAGATGTTGCGGAAGCCGAGCGTCAGCAGGGCCAGCACGTGGGCGCCCTGGACGGTCTCGTCGATCATTTCCTTCACCGCCTTGACCACGGCCGGGTCGGCGACCGACTTCTTGAGATGGTTTTCATCGCGGAACAGGAAGTGCAGCGAAAACACGCCGGCCTCCGGCGACAGCGTGGCGGCGTTGGCCGACGAGCTGAAGCAGAACTCGATGTCCCCCGCCTTGATGTTCTGCAGCACCTGCGGCTCCTGGCCGAGCTGGGCGCCGGGATACTGATCGATAAGCATCGTGCCCTTGCTGAGCTCCTTCAGCTTGTCGGCGAAGATGGTGCCGCCGATTCCGTAGCCCGTGCCGACCGGCTGGTCGTAGGCAAGCTTGTAGTGCTTGGCCTGGGCGTGAGCGGCGGTCGCCGCCATCGACAGGCAGGCGGCCAGGGCCACGCCCGATGCCAACGCGCGCAGATTGTACGTTTTCGTCATGGTGTTTCTCCTCCGTGTGCCGGCAGCCTGAACGACCGTCCGTTATTGACGTCAGGTTGGCATTTCGAGAGGCGCGCCGCTACTTTTTATCGACGTTCCAGAACACCGTGATGGGCGAGGGCAGGTTGCCGCTGACCGAGCGCCGGCGCGCCATCGGCTGAACGTACTGGCCGAGCGGCACGGTGACGCCGAGGTCCATGACCCGCTTCTGCACCGTCTCGGCGATCGCGAACTGCTTGGCCGGGTCGGTTTCGCGCACGAAGTCCATGCGCAGTTTCTCGATCTCCTCGTCGAGCGGCCAGCCGAACTGGGCGCGGTCGCCGCTGGTCTCGGTGTAGTGGTTGTTGATCGGGTCGAGCAGCAGCACCGCCGCCGCCGCCGTCATGCAGATGTTCCAGCCGCCCTTGCCGATCGGGTCCTTCCTGGCGCGGCGGCTGACCAGCGTCTGCCAGTCCATCGACTGCATGTCGACCTTGAAGCCACCCTGCTCGAGCAGGGTCTTGGCGACGGGGGCGAGGTTGGTCAGCACGGCGAGGTCTGTCGACTGCAGCAGCACGATCGGCGTGCCGTCGTAGCCCGCCTCCTTCAGGATCTTCTTCGATTCGGCGAAGTTCGACTCCAGAATGCCGTCCATTCCGGCATGGTTCTCGAACGGCGCGCCGCAGCCGAACATGGCCTTGCAGGCCTTGTAGTAGCGCGGGTCGCCGATTACGGCCTTCATGAAGTCGGGCTGGTTGAGGGCATATTCGGCGGCGCGGCGGTAGCGCACGTCGTCGAACGGCGGCAGCTTCCAGTTGAAGCGCAGGATGAAGGTGGCGCCCAGCCTGTCGGGCACGATGATCTCGATGTTCTTGTCCTTCTCGATCTCGGGCAGCAGGTCGTGCGCGGGCTGCTCGATCATGTCGATCTCGCCCTTCTGCAGGGCGCTGATCGCGGTCTGCGAATCGGGAATCGAGACCCATTCGATCCGGTCGAGCTTGGCCACCTTGCCGCCGGCCAGGCCCGACGGCGGCTCCCGTCGTGGCAGGTAGTCGGCATTGCGCACGTAGACGGTCTTTTCGCCAGGCTTCCACTCGTCCTTCTTGAACACGAAGGGGCCGGATCCGGTCACGTCGGAAGTCTGCTGGCTGATCGGCGTTTCGGCCACGGCCTTGGGCATGATGAACAGCGGCACCGACGACGAGCGGGCCAGCGCCGACAGCATCAGGCCGAGCGGCTCCTTGAGGGCGATCTCGAAGGTCTTGTCGTCGACCGCCTTCATCTCGCGCGTGAACTTGGCGAGCAGGCCGCCGATCGCGTCCTTGTCGGTCCAGCGCTTGATCGAGGGAATGACGTCGGCTGACGTAACCGGCGTGCCGTCATGCCATTTGAGCCCGTCGCGCAACGTGAAGGTCCAGGTGAGCTTGTCGTCGCTCGTCTTCCAGCTCTCGACCATCTGCGGCTGCGGCTTCAGGTTGGCATCGAGTGCAAAGAGCTGGTCGTAGATCAGGAAGCCGTGATTGCGCACGATGTAAGCCGTTGTCCACACCGGATCGAGGATCTTGAGGTCCGAATGCATGACCACGCGCAGGGTTTTGGCCTTCGGCTGCGCCGACGCGGGGCCTGCCAGCAAGAGCGGCGTGGCGGCGAGCAAGGTGCGGCGCTTCATGTGAGGTCTCCCTTCAGATGGTTGTCGGCGGTGTCCAGGCCGTGTGCTCGTCGAGCGGATAGACCGGACGCGGCAGCTTCGACCAGGCGAAGTTCGCGAGCACCGGCGAGGTCAGGCCGGGACAGTCGACTTCGTAGATCTGTTCGGGGGCGAAGAATTCGTCGAAGCCGCCACGGAAATGGCCCCGGCTCTTGACGACCACGGTGCGCGCCGTGGCGATGTCGATGCCGAACATCTCGATCTGCATCGGGTCCATGCATTGGCAGCGAAGGGTGATGACGATGACCCGTATGCCGCCGATGTCGAGCACCGCCGAGCGGCCCATGTCGCAGGTCGTTCCCTTGCGCACGCCACGGCGGCCGACATATTCGCCGGCATGCAGCTTCACGATTGTGGCCTCGCAGGAGAAGGGTTTCGAGAATTCGTGCGTCTCCTTCGTGTTGAAGTGCGCGGTGAAGCGGGCGCCTTCGCCCAGCCTGTGGGCTTCGGCGGCGAGAGCGGCATCGTTGAACACGCCGAGCACGACACCCTCGGCGCCGGCTTCCTTGAGGGCCCGCAGGAGGAAGGTCGTGTTGCCGCGCGCGCCGCCGCCGGGATTGTCGCCGACATCGGCCAGGATGATCGGCTTGTAGCGAAGGTCGCGGCCGACCGAGACGGCGAACTGCACGGCATCGTCGAGCTTCATCATCTCCTTCTTGAAGCGCTCGCGCATGGCCCAGGCGCGCCGGGCGATGTCGAGCGACAGTTCGGCCGCCGCCTCGCGCCGTCCGTTGCGCGCCGTCACCACGGCGGTCATGCCGTTCTTGGGCGAATTGGCATAGGCGAAGCCCGCCATCACCGAGACGTTGACGATGTCGCCGCCCACTTTCGTCTGGCCGTAGTTGATCAGGTCGGCGTAGGGGCCCTGCGCGGTAAGAAGGGCGATCGGCGGCGAGACGATCGGCACCTTCACCATCGTGACCGCCGTCCTGGCGCCCGCGAGGCATTCGCGGAGGTGACCTGCGGCCTCCATGCCGCGTTCGCGGATGTCGTTATGCGGGTTCTCGAGGTAGCCGACAAAGACCGACAGATTGTCGGTCATGCGGCGCGAGACGTTGGCGTGCAGGTCGAATACCGCGACCACCGGCACGTCGGGGCCGACGATCGAGCGGACGATCTCGAACAGGTCGCCGTCGGGATCGTCGGTGCCCTCGGCCAGCGCCGCGCCATGGCAGGACACGAACACGCCGTCGAGCGGCAGCACGGATTTCAGGCCGGCGGCGATTTCGGCCAGGAAGTTCTTGAAGAATGTCCCCTCGACCGGACCGCCGGGTTGCGCCTGGGCGACCCTGATCGGCACCGGCGTCCACGGCCCCGAGGCGTCCATCGCGGTAAAGAAGCCGGGCAGGTCGGGGAGCGTGATCGCGGCGGCGGAACGGCCCTCGGTCACGATTCGGTTGCCGCGGATGTCGACGTCGTCCTCGAAATCCTGCGCCGTGGCCACGGGCGAAAAGCGATTGCACTCGATGGCAAAGCCCAGCACGGCGATCCTGGGATTGTGACTGGGCAAGAATGCCTCCTCAGCGATGACGGGCGAGGAATGCCTCGACCAGCGAATTGAACGTCGCGGCATGCTCGAAATAGGGCGAGTGGCCGCAGTCGGGAAGGGTCGTGGTCTGGCCGCGCGGCAGCCTGGCCGCGATCGCAGCCGCCAGGAACGGCGGGAACACGACGTCGTCGGCACCCGCGATGGTGAGCGTCGGCACCGGGAAGTTTTCGAGAGCGCCGAGCGTGCGGGTCGCGGTGCGGCGCAAGCCTTGGCGCAGCCTCTCCTTGTCGAGGGGGCCCGCCATCTCGTCGATGCTGCGATAGAGCAGGAGCAGCGCCGGCGACCGGGCGGAACCCCTGGCCCCGAACGCGGGATGAATGCCCTTCGCCATGCCCTCGGCGATCGTGGCCTCGGCTCTGGCGGACCAGGCATCGTAGTCCTTGCCGCCGGAAGGGTCCGCGCCGCGACGGTCGATCGTGCCCGAGGTCGAGCTCAGCACCAGCGCCTTGACCTTCCCCGGATGGGCAAGCGCATATTCGAGCATCGTCCAGCCGCCCATCGACTGGCCGACGAGCCGGACGTCGGGAAAGCCCAGGTGATCGATCAGGGCGGCGAGATCGCCGGCATAATCCGCCGGATCGGGGCCGCCCGAGACCGGGTCGGACGGCGCGAAGCCACGATGGGCGAAGGCGACGCAGGTATAGCGCGGAGCAAAGTGGGCGACCTGCTGCCACCAGCTCATCTGGTTGCCGCCGAGCCCATGGGCGAAGAGCAGGGCAGGGCCGCTGCCGGTCACCTCGTAGTGGAGGTTGCCGAAGGGTCTCTTCAGTTTGCCGACCGTCCGCTGCATGCCGTCCCCGCTAGAAGAGGATCAGCTTAGAGCCCACCATGCCGAGCGGCCAGCGGCCCGCGGCAAACAGACGGAACTTGCTTTCGAAGGGCGAGCTTTCGCATCCGGCGATCCGCGCGACGGCGAGCTGATAGACCGCCTGCGAGGCGGCGCCTGCCGCGACATGAATCGATGCCGCCTGCGCGTTGCCGGCGCGTGCCGCGGCGGTCGCGGCCTTGCCGTGCACGAGGTCGCCGGTCTCGGTGGTGAGTTCGGTGAGCGACGTCCACAGCGCCCGTTCGGGAAAGAGCCGCCCGGCATCGGCCAGCAATTTCCTGCGCAAGGCTTCCTCGCGATCCCACCAGTCGAGCGATACGGCGGGCGATTTCAGGAAATCTTCCGCCTCGGGCCACGAGGCGACACCGCCGACATGCTCGACGCCGGCGTAGGCCTTCGCGTCGGCGATGTCGCCGTCCGTCAGCGGCTCACCGAGGGCCGCGAACCACGACGCGGCACGAACCTCGGCGCGCAGCGGCCCCAAAAAGATCACGCCGCCTCGGCCACCTTCGGCAGGGTGAGGCCATACTTGGCGGCGACTTCGGTGGCGCGCTTGATGAAGTCCTCGCGCATCTCGTCGTTGGTGCGCTGCTTGATCTTCCACTTGCGGAAGATCTCGTTGTTCCTCGACTTCGAGCCGCCGAAGAACTTCGGAAGGTACGGCCAGTACTCGTTCACCGCCGCTTGCAGTCGCGCCTTGCCCTCGGGCGTCTTGACCAGCTCGGCCGAGAAATCCTCGCCGAACTGCGCGTGGAAGCGCTCTTCCGGCATGGTCGCGCGCGCGAGGTTGCGCAGCGGATGGAAAGTGCAGTGCAGAAGGTCCTCGACCTGCAGGATCTCGGCCAGATCGGCCAGCAGCTTGATGGCGACGAACTCCTCCCAGGTCTTGAGGGGAAATTCGAAGATCGACAGCGGCTTCTTGCCGGTGCCGGGGACCATGCGTTCCTCGGGAATGCCGATCTGCGTGCCCAGCCCCTTGAAGCGCACGTGGTGGCCGTATTCCTCCATGGCCACCCTGCAGGTCAGCCACTTGGCGTAGGCGGTGGGGGCGTAGGCGATGGCGGGCTCGTCGAATACCTGCGCGCCGTAGAGCTCGTTGATCGCATGGCTGATCACCAGCTTGGCAATCGCCTCGCGATATTCCTCGGGCGCATCCTTCAGCTCTTCGACGGTCTTGACGACGAGATCGGTCATTTCTGTCTCCTCAGACGAGAGGTTCCGTGTTGAAGGCTTCGAGGTCGGTGGTCATGTCGGTGAACTTGGCCCCGAGGCTGGCGGTGAGCTCGGCCGCGAGAGCGTCGGGCTTCTCGACATCGAGCTTGGCGACCGGCCGCGGCTGGCCGAACAGGAAGACCTCGCGGCCGCGCACGCCCAGCAACTGACCCGTGACGTTCCGGGCGGCGGGCGAGCAGAGCGCCGTCACGAGGTTGGCCACGTGATGCGCGCCGATCTTGAGCGCACGTTCCTTGTAGGTCTTCTGCGCCTCGTTGGCCGGCTGGATGATGTCGGTGACGCGTGTCCGCGCGAACGGCGCCACCGCATTGGCGGTGATCTGCGCGCGGGCGAGATCCATCGCGGTGACCCTTGTCAGGCCAAAAAGGCCCGCCTTGGCGCTGGCATAGGCGGCTTGGCCCAGGTTGCCATAGAGCCCCGCCGACGAGACGATGTTGACGATGCGACCCCAGTCGTAGCCGTCCTTGCCGCCGCGGCCCGCTTTGCCCTGCTCGCGCATGACGGCAGTCGCAGCATTGATCAGGTAGAAGGGCGCCGAGAGGTTGTTGCGGATCACCGCGTCCCAGTCGGCGGGATCGGCGCGGAACACGAAGGCGTCGCGCAGGATCGCGGCGTTATTCACCACGATGTCGATGCCGCCGAAGTCCTTCACGGCCAGGTCGACGAGCTGCCGGGCGACGCCGGGTGACGCCACGCTCTCGGTGAAGGCGACTGCCTTCCTGCCGATGGCAGAAGCGACCTCGCGCGCCGGCGACGGATCGGCATCGGTGCCCGAAATGGAGACGCCGGCATCGGCAACGATCACGCTGGCGCCTTGCGCTGCCAGCGCCTCGGCGATGGCGCGGCCGATGCCGCGGCCCGCGCCGGTCACGATGGCCGAACGTCCTTCCAGAATACCTGTCATAGTTCCGCTCCCGTCTTTTTTCCGGCCTGGGCCATTTCGGCCGCGGTGTAGAAGGCGTCGGCATGAATGTCGAGGCGTCGCATGCCACGCTGTTCCATCAGTCTGGTCGCGGCCTCCACCATCACCGGAGGGCCCGCGAGATAGGCCTTGCAGCCATCGAACTCGTCGAAATCGGCCGCCACCGCCTCGTGCACCAGGCCGCAGCGCCGATTCAGGCCGTCGCCTTCGCTCAGCACCGGAATGAAATGCAGGGTCGGGTGCTTCTTCGCCAATGCGGCGAAGTGATCGTGCAGGTAGAGATCGCGCTCGCTGCGGACGCCGAAATAGAAATAGATGTGCTGCGGCATGCCGAGGCCGAGCGCCCGTTCGACGATCGACTTGAGCGGCGCCATGCCCGAGCCGCCGGCCACCGCGATGATCGGCCCGCGATGGCCCTCGCGCAGGTGTGAGGCGCCGAACGGGCCTTCGACGCGGACCGAGTCGCCGACCTTGAGCTTGTCGGAGACATAGGCGCTGACGGTCGCGGTCGCGCTGCGGCGGACGTGTAACTCGAGCACCGGATCGCCCGGCAGGTTGGCCATGGAGTAATCGCGCGGCGGGCAGGTCTCGAAGGTGACGGAGGCGAACTGGCCGGCCGAGAAGTCGAACGGCCCGCCCGAGACGATCTCGAGACGCACGCGCTTGATGTCGTGCGTGGCGTCGTCGATCGACAGGACTTTGGTCGCAAGGACACGGCGCGGGTGGACGATCAGATCGTCCTCGTCGAGCCAGGCGACTTCGGACTCCTCCCAGGGCACGGCGCGGCAGGCGAGGATCAGGCCGCGCTCCTTCTCCTCGTCGGAGAGCGCGAACTCGGAGTAGCCCTCCATCGTCACCTCGCCCTTGATGAGGTGCGACTTGCAGGCGCCGCAATTGCCCGACTGGCAGCCGAACGGATAGCCGATGCCGGCGTCGAGCGCGGCCTCGAGGATGGTGCCGCCGGTCGGCACCTCGATGGTGCGGTCGGCCGGGACGATGCGGACTTTGATGCTCATGGGACGGGACGTTCTTGATGAATTGTTTGATCCCCAAACAATATCGATTTACCATCCTCTGGCATGGCTCGTCTACCCGTTGCCCGCGAGGCCGCAAACCTGGACCGCGGCCGTCAGGCCGCAAACCTCGATCGCGGCATCCTGCCGACCCTGCTGGGCTATGCGCTGCGCCGCACCCAGTCGGCGGTCTTTGCCGATTTCGCCGCGACGTTTGTGCGGGCCAACGAGGCGCTGACGCCGGGCGAGTTCGGCCTGCTGGTGCTGGTCGAGCGCAATGCTGGCTTGAGCCAAATGGCCCTGGCACGGGCGCTGGGCATCGACCGCTCGACGCTCGTTCCCATCCTCGACCGCTTGCAGGCGCGCGGGCTGCTGTTGCGCAATGCCTCGCCGACCGATGGCCGTACGCATGCGCTGGCGCTGACCCAAGGCGGCGCCAAGGCGCTGGCGAGGTTCGCCCAACTCGTGCGACGCCACGAGAGGTGCATCGCCGGAGGCCTTTCGACCGCCGAAACCCGCACCCTCATCGCGCTGCTGGAAAAGGTGCGCGCCGCGGCGCGGCCGCTATAAGGAAAGCCAATGAGTTCAGCCCATCCCGACTTCGCCGACGTCGCGGCCGACACCCTGACCGACGCCGACATCCTCCACCTCCTGACGACCAAGCCGCCGGAGGCGATCAAGACCTTGAACGGCCGGCTGCTCGAGGTCGATTCGCTGCGCGGCATCTGCCGCTTCCGCTTCGAGGTCGTGCCGGCCTTCTGTCATTCCAATGGCAGGATCTGCCAGGGCGGGTTTCTGACCGGCATGGTCGACACGGCCATGGCTCACGCCGCGATCGCCAGGGGCAAGCTGGCGCTCGCCGTGCCGACGCTCGAACTCAAGATCAGCTTCTTCGAGCCGATGGGGCCGGGGATCGTGTTCGCGGAAGGCAGGGTGATGCGCTGGGGCGGCTCGGTCGGCTTCCTCGACGGCGACCTCAAGGACGACAAGGGCCGCCAGATCGCCCACGCCACGTCGACCATCAAGATCATCCGGCCGAAGAAGGCATGACCCCATCGCCCTCGTATGACGAGGGCACTTCCCCATATGAATGGGGAAGGCAAAGGAAAACTTCCCTCCCCATTCAAATGGGGAGGTGGCGGCGTCTTACGCCGACGGAGGGGTCAGAAGCGCGACCGCCAGTGTTCGGCGATTTGCCGGCGCGTGGCGAACCAGACGCCGCCCTTGCGCTGCATGTGGCCGACGATGCCATCGAGGGCCGAGATGCGGCCTGGCCGGCCGATCATGCGCAGGTGCAGGCCGATCGACATCATCTTGGGATGATGCCCGCCCTCGGCCCACAGCGTGTCGAAGGCGTCGGACGTGTACTCGACGAAGTCGCGCGCGGTTACCAGGCGATGGAAGCCCTGATGGAAATGCATGTCGTTGGTATCGAAGCTGTAGGGAATGACGAGGTGCTTCTTGCCGGCGACGTCGGTGTAGAAGGGCAGGTCGTCCGAATAGTCGTCGCTGTCGTAGAGGAAGCCGCCTTCCTCGACCAATAGCCGGCGCGTGTTGGGCGACGGCGTCGAGCGCGTGTGCCAGCCGACGGGACGGCGGCCGGCAATCTCGGTCAGCACCTTCACGGTCCTGGCGATCTTTTCGCGTTCCTCGTCTTCGCCCATCAGGGCATGCTTCTCCCAGCGCCAGCCGTGGCAGGCGATCTCGTGGCCGCGCTTCACCGCGTCCTCGATCAGCCAGGGCGAGAGCTCAGCGGCGCGGCCGCAGGCGCTGACGGTCGCGGGCACGCCCAGCCGCTCGAGCGTATCGGCGATGCGCCACCACGCGGCCTTGGTGCCGTACTCGAAGTGCGATTCCATGCAACGGTCGGCCACGCCCGTCACCTCGTCGGTGACCTCGTAGACCTTCTCGTTGAAGGCATCGCCGGCGGAGAGCGACATCTCCGCGCCTTCCTCGAAATTGATGACGAAGGAGACGGCGACGCGTGCGCCGCCGGGCCACTTCGGATCGGGTGGCGTGCGGCCGTAGCCCTTCAGGTCACGCATCTTTATGTCCGATCACGTCGGCGAGCGCCTTGCTGAGGCCGGTCGAGTCCTTGGCGCCGGGGCGACGATAGGTCCCGGCGGTGGCCTTGCGTGGATTGAGACGCACGAGACCCTCGGCCATCGTCACCGCGGCCTGGATGCCGTCGACCAGCGGCACCGGCACGCGATCGCGCAGTTTGGTGGCGAGGCCGGCCAGCGGCGCACCGGCCAGGATCACGACGTCGGCGCCTCTCTCGGCGACGACCTTGTTGGCGAGATCGACGAGCAGTTGCTCCTTCTCGTCGGCCACGTCGTTGATGTTGGTGAAGGCGCTGTCGAGCATCTGGATGGCGGCGCAGCGGCCGGTCATGCCATGCCAGTCGACGATCTCGGCGAACCACGGCTCGAGTGCCTTGGCGAAGCTCACGATCGCGAACTTGCGGCCGAGCGTGCAGGCCACCAGCATCGCGGCTTCGGCCATGCCGACGATCGGGAAGTCGAACAGCTCGCGCGCGCCGCCGAGGCCCGGGTCGCCGAAGGCGGCACAGACGGCGGCGTCGAACGTGCCGCGCTTCTCGGCCAGCATCTCCAGCATGACCGCACTGCCGATCGCGGCTTCGGCGCGCGTGGCGATGTAGGGCACGCCGCGCGGCGCGGTCATCGGGATCAGTTCGGTGCCGGGACTGGCGACCAGCCTGCCGGACGTCACGAGGCGGTCGGTGACGCCGGTGGACGTATTGGGGTTGGCGATCAGGAGTTTCATGTTCGTTCAGCCGCAAGTTCCATGCCGCGTCAGGAAGAGGAATTTTTCAATCGCGCGACCTCTTCTTCGAGCTCCTTGATGCGCTCGATCAGCTTGTTCACCGACGGCGCGATCTCGGCCTCGCTGTAGCGCGGCACGATGTGCTGGCGGCAGTTGCTGTCCCAGGCCTCGAGCGTGAACACGATCGCGCGTTGGGGCCTCGCCTTGTAGGAGGGGTCGACCAGCCGCTCCATCAACTCGATGTCGTCTTCGACGACCCGGGCGCGGCCCCACAATTTTACCCTTTGCTGCGTGGCGAAGTGCAGGATGAAGATGTGCGCGCGGTCGTTCTCCTTGAGATGACCGAGCGTTATGTACTGCCGGTTGCCGGCGAAATCGGCGAAGGCAAGCTCGCGGTCGCCGATCGTCTTCAGGAAGCCCGGCGGGCCGCCGCGATGCTGGATATAGGGCCGGCCGTCGGCGCTGGCGGTCGCCAGGAAGAAGGTGTCGATGGCGGCGAGGAACTGGCGCAGATCGTCGGTGGTCTCCGACTTCCACTCGCGATCCTCGAAGGACTTGCGCGATCCCAGACGCGTCTGCTCGGCTTTCACCGCCGGCGAGAACAGCACGTCTTCGGATCGGCTCATCTCAGTCCAGCCTTTTCCCCAGTTCGCCCGCGACTTCCTGCACGAACTGCCAGGCGACGCGGCCCGAGCGCGAGCCGCGCGTGATCGACCATTCGACGGCGCGCTTGCGCAGTTCCTCGACCGACATGCCGAGCTTGAAGTGTCTGGCATAGGCTTCGATCATGGCGAAGAACGTATCCTGATCGGCATTGTGGAAGCCTAGCCACAGGCCGAAGCGATCCGACAGCGAGACTTTCTCTTCCACCGCCTCAGAAGGATTAATGGCGGTCGAACGCTCGTTCTCGATCATGTCGCGCGGCATCAGGTGGCGGCGGTTGGACGTCGCGTAGAACACGACGTTCTCCGGCCGGCCCTCGATGCCGCCTTCGAGCACCGCCTTCAGCGACTTGTAGGCGGCGTCCTGGCCGTCGAACGATAGATCGTCGCAGAACACCACGAAGCGCCGCTTGCTGTCGCGGATGCGGCCGAGCAGGGCGGGCAGCGAGGGGATGTCCTCGCGGTGGATCTCGATCAGTGCCAGCGGTCCCGAGGGGCCGCCCATCTCGCGGTTCACGCGGGCATGCACGGCCTTCACGATCGAACTCTTGCCCGACCCGCGCGATCCCCAGAGCAGCGCATTGTTCGCCGGCAGTCCCTTGGCGAAGCGGCGGGTGTTCTCCAGCAGGGTCGCCTTCTGCCGGTCGATGCCCTGCAGCAGGTCGAGATCGACCCGGTTCACCTTGGCGATGGCTTCGAGCCGGTGGCCGCCCGCTTGAGAGGAACCCGCGTGCCAGACATAGGCTTCGGCGGCGGCGATGTCGGCGCCCGGCGGCGCCGGCGGGGCCAGCCGGTCGAGGGCTTCGGCGATGCGTGAAAGCGTGGCTTTAAGGTCTTGATCCATCGGGGCCTGAAGGAGCGCGTAGGCTCGAAAAAGGGGGCGACCATATCGCCCGGAGCCTGCGTTGCAAAGCTGTTGCGGGCGGCTATAGTCCGGCCGCTTTTCGTGGGCCGGAAGAATCGGAGCGGACGATGTTTATTTCCCAGGCGTGGGCACAGGCTGCCGGCGGCGCCGGCGGCAGCGATTTCCTGGTCCAGCTCTTCCCGCTGGTCCTGATCTTCGTCGTCTTCTATTTCCTGCTGATCCGTCCGCAACAGAGCAAGATGAAGGCCCAGAAGGAGATGCTGGGCGGGGTGAAGCGCGGCGACCGCGTGGTCACCGGCGGCGGCATCATCGGCCTGGTCACCAAGGTGATCGGCGACAACGAGCTGCAGGTCGAACTCGCAGAGGGCGTGCGGGTACGCATCATCAAGCAGACCATCACCGACATCCTGACGCGCGGCGAATCGGTGCGCGGCGCCAAGGAAGGCGACGAGGACGAGAAGCCGCTGCTGCCCCAAGGCGCTGCCGGAGCGCCGGAGCGCAAGAGCCTTCTCGCCTCCCTGTTCGGCGGCGGCAAGAAGTAAGCCGCGCTCATCCCTATATAAAAACTCGAACCCTAGAGTTAGGACGGAATGCTCAACCTTCCGCGCTGGCAGACCATCGCCATCATCGTCGTCACCGTGCTGGCCGGCCTCCTCGCGCTGCCCAACCTGCTGCCTGCCTCGGTGCTCGGCGTGCTGCCGGGCTGGTACCAGCAGAGCCGCATCAATCTCGGCCTCGATCTGCGCGGCGGCGCACACTTCCTGCTCGAGGCCGACCTGCGCGGCGTGATGAATGAGCGGCTGACCAACCTGTCGGACTCGGTGCGGGCCGAGATGCGCAAGCAGCAGGTCGCCTACAAGTCGGTCGAGATCGAGAGCGGCCAGGCCGTGGTCCTCGTGCTGCGCGACGAGAGCCAGCGCGCCAAGGCCCTCGAAGGCGTGCGCGCCATCGATCCGACCCTGGCCGTGAGCGGCGCCGGCGACACTCTGCGCATCGCCTACGCCGAGGTCGACCTCGTGCGCAAGCGCAAGGAAGTGATCGACCAGTCGATCGAGATCCTGCGCCGCAGGGTCGACGAGACCGGGACCATCGAGCCCACCATCGTGCGCCAGGGCGACGACCGCATCCTGCTGCAGATGCCGGGCATCAAGGACACCACCGAGCTCAAGCGCAAGATCAACCAGACCGCCAAGCTCACCTTCCACCTGGTCGACGAGAACGTGGCCGCGACCGGCCAGAACGTGCCGGCGGCGCTGCCGCCCACCACCTTCCTGGTGCCGACGCGCGAGGGCATGCAGGCGCTGCGCGCGGCCGAGCCGAAGAAGTTCGAGGAGATCCAGAACTCCAACCCCAAGCTGACGGCGGAGCAGATCTGCCGGCGCTATCAGCCGCCGTGCCTGCCGGTGTTCAAGCGCGTCGTCGTCGGCGGCGAGGATCTCGACGACGCCAAGTCGACCTTCGAGAACCAGCAGCAGGGCGGCCGGCCGATCATCAGCTTCACCTTCAACGGGCCGGGCGGGCGGGCCTTCTGCGCCGCCACGCGCGCCAACATCGGCAAGCGGCTGGCGATCCAGCTCGACAACGAGATCATCAGCGCGCCGGTCGTGCAGGGTGCGATCTGCGGCGGCAGCGGCATCATCACCGGCCAGTTCACCACCCAGCAGACGCAGGAACAGTCGCTGCTGCTGCGCTCGGGCGCACTGCCGGCCACGCTCACCATCATCGAGGAGCGCACTGTGGGCGCCGACCTCGGCGCCGACGCGATCCACTCCGGCACCGTGGCGGCGCTGGTCGGCACGGCGTTCGTCATCCTCTTCATGCTGGTCAGCTACGGCCCGCTGTTCGGCGGCTTCGCCAGCCTCGCCATGATGGTCAACATGCTGCTGGTGTTCGCCGGCATGTCGATGCTCGGCGCCTCGCTCACCCTGCCGGGCATCGCGGGCCTCGTGCTCACGGTGGGCATGTCGGTCGATTCCAACGTGCTGATCTACGAGCGCGTGCGCGAGGAAAAGGCCAACGGCCGCTCGGCCTTCTCCGCACTCGCCACCGGCTACGAAAAGGCGCTGACCGCGGTCATCGACTCGAACTTCACCGCTCTGATCGCCGGCGTCCTGCTGTTCGGCATCGGCTCGGGCCCGATCAAGGGTTTCGCCACGTCGCTGTCGCTCGGACTGCTCACCCACCTGTTCACCGCCACCATCTTCACCCGCATGATCCTCGCGACCTGGGTGCGCTGGCGGCGGCCGACCGAACTGCCGATCTGAGGCCGCCATGCTGTGGAGAGCCCATCACCTCATCTCGGGACGGACGACGTTCGACTTCCTGGGCAAGCGCAGGATCGCGCTGATCGCCTCGACCGTGATCAACGTCCTGTCGCTGGTCGGCGTGTTCACGCTCGGCCTCAATTTCGGCATCGACTTCGAAGGCGGCATCGCCATCCAGGTGCGTGCGAAGCAGGGCGACATGCACCTCGACAGCCTGCGCGCCACCACCGGCGGCCTGGGCGTCGGAGAGGTCTCGCTGCAGGAATTCGGCGACAACAAGAGCGCGCTGATCCGCGTGCAGCGCCAGGAAGGCAATGCCCAGTGCGTGGCCCATGCCGACCGCGTGATGAAGAAGCGCGCCGGCGACGGCTGGAGCGTCGTGCCGGGCGCCGCCGACATCGGTGACGTCACTTTCACTGCCCCCGGCCCGCTCGATTCGAACGGCTGGCGCGACGCCGTGAGCACGGTCGGCCTCACCCTGCAGGACCGCCAGCTGCCGCGCGCCAACACCAACAGTGCCAAGATCGACATGACCCACGACCAGCGCGCCGAGTGGTGCCAGCAGGTCGCGATCAAGCTGATCGAGGATGCGATCGGCGGCCAGTACGAGCTGCGCGGCACCGAATCGGTCGGCCCCAAGATCGGCGACGAGCTGATGCACAGCGGCATCTTCGCGGTGCTGGCGACCATGGGCGCGATCGTCGTCTATGTCTGGCTGCGCTTCGAGTGGCAGTTCGGCGTCGGCGCCCTGATCGCGCTGCTGCACGACGTGATCTCTACGCTGGGCCTGTTCGTGGTCCTGCGGCTCGATTTCAGCCTGACCGCGCTCGCCGCGGTGATGACCATCGCGGGCTACTCGATCAACGACACGGTGGTGGTCTTCGACCGCGTCCGCGAGAACATGCGCCGCTATCGAAAGATGAGCCTGATCGAGCTGCTGAACTTCTCGATCAACGAGACGCTGGCGCGCACGCTCATGACCTCGGGCACTGTGTTCGTGGCGGTGCTGGCGCTGGTGCTGTTCGGCGGCCCCGTCCTCTACAGCTTCTCCATCGCCATGCTGTGGGGCGTGATCGTCGGCACCTATTCCTCGATCTGGATCGCCTCTGCGAGCCTCGTCTACATGAAGCTGCGGCCGGAGCAGTTCCGCGCCAAGGCCGAGGATTCCAAGGCGAAGGCGTAAGAGGGCGGCGTGACGCCCGGTCCGATCGACGACAAGACGCTGCCGACGCCCGATCCCGCGTCGGTCCAGATCGTTCGCAGCTACGGTCCCGGTCGCTTCCTGATCGGCGAGCGCGAATGGCGCGAGCCGGTGCTGGTGACGCCCGCCGCCACGGCGCCGTGGAAAGTGACGCGGGCCCTTGATCTTGCGCTCGACAATCTTGCCTTCCTGAAGACCTTGCCCGAACCCACCGAACTACTCGTGCTGGGCTGTGGTGCACGGGCACTGTTCGTGCCGCCCGACAAGCGCGCGGCCCTGAAGGCGTCGGGGCTTGGCCTCGAAGTGGTCGACACCGGCTCGGCCTGCCGCATCTACAACGTCCTGGTGGCAGAGGGCCGCAGGGTCGCGGCGGCGCTCATTCCGGTCTAGGCCGTGAACGCATAAGCAGGCTTGCGCTTGGGCGTCCGCGAGCACGTCCGCTCCGGGGTCTAGATCGGACTTCGGTCACGCCCCGTGCCACGTCTGCTAAGTGCCACAGGCGGAGATCTTCGCAACTTCGATCCATCGCGCGCGATCACCCAGGAGAATCAGAGTCGGCGCTCCATGACGATGGTCCGCTCGGCTCCGTGATAGACGTCGCGAACAGGGGAGAAGCCCAGTTTCGCGTAAAAGGACTCGGCAGTTATCGACGACGGCACCGAAAGCTTCGCTACTCCTTTCGCTCGAGCGCGGCGTTCCAGTTCGAGCATAAGGCTTCTGCCCACTCCCCGGCTTTGCACATCGGGCGCGACGAACACAGTCCGGACGACATCACCGTCGAGACTCGCCGTTCCTACAACCCGCTCCCTTAGTAAGGCTACGACGACATCGCGCTTGCTTAGCAGCGCCTGGACGCGAAGCGGCGAGAAATTCTGAGCTATGCTCTCAATAATGTCCGAGGTGTAGTCCTTGGCATTTGTTGTGCGGAGTGAATCGAGAATCACCGCGCTAATGCCTTCGGCGTGTGCCACCGCGGCCGAGCAGATTTCCAAATCCGTCATATCGTTACGCGCGCTTCCATCTAGCCTGCCAGCATGTCAGGACGAGGCTTCCAGTCCAAGGCAGCAGCTCGTCGATCTACTGGATGGGATAGGTATCTCCGCTGTGGGTCTTTCGCGTCGCATTTGCCATTTTAGCGAATGTCCGCATTCAGGGCGACTGCGGGCATGATGACTTCGGCTGTTGGCTCTGTTGAGTTCACGCCCTAATCTCGCGTGATGATCGCGCTCGATGTATTTCTCGCCTTTGTCGCGGCGACCGCGCTGCTGATGGTGATCCCCGGGCCCAACGTCGCCCTGATCGTGGCCAACAGCGTGGCGCACGGCACGCGCTTCGGACTGTTGACCGTCGCCGGCACCGCGAGCGGCGTCGTGGTCCAGCTCACCCTCACCGTTCTCGGCGCCAGTGCCGCGCTCGATTTCCTGGCCGCGGGCTTCGACTGGCTGCGCTGGCTGGGCGTGGCCTACCTGATCTGGCTGGGCGTCGCGGCGTGGCGCGCGCCGCCGGTCGATCTAACGCAGGTGCGGCCGCAAGCGCGCTCGGTGCGAACGATCTATCTGCGCGGCCTGCTGGTCTGCCTGACCAATCCCAAGACCCTGCTGTTCTGCGGCGCCTTCCTGCCGCAGTTCGTGACGCCGGGGCCCGATGCGACGCGCCAGCTCGTGCTGCTTGCCGTTACCTTCTTCATCGTGTCCACCGTGCTCGACAGCCTGTGGGCCGTGCTGGCGGGCCGTCTGCGCGCAGTGCTGGCGGCGCGGGCGCGGCTGCGCAATCGCCTGACCGGCGGGCTGATGATCGGTGCAGGATTGGGACTGGCGCTGGCGCGTCGTCCCTAATCCTTAATGAAGAAGGCCCCGCCGTCGCAGGCGAGGCCTCCTCCAGGCAGGACCGTGCTTGCGCTTTATTTGCGGTTGAGGATGTAGACCACCACCGCGATGGCGATCAGGCCGACGAACCCCTGTCCGCCGAGTCCCTTGATGAAGGTCATGATGTTGCCGGCAATGTCGCCGCCCAGCAGCGGCGTCGCATTGCCGAACAGCAGCTGCAGGATGATGCCCAGCGCGAGCAGGGCGATGCCTATGTCCGTGAATTTCACCACGACCGTTCTGGCGCGATCGAACCATTCCATTCTTGTCTCCTTGGTTTCTTCTATCGGTTGGAGGGGGTCACTTGCGGTTGAACAGGTAGAGAATGATGGCGATCGCCACCAATCCGACGACGCCGTTGCTGCCGAGCGTGGTCACCAGCTTCATCACATTGCCAACGATGTCGCCGAAGAAGGCGACATTGCTGCCGAACAGCATCTGCAACACGATGCCGAGCGCGATCAGCAAGAGGCCCAACTCCGTGATCCTCACGATCCAGGCTTTGGCCCTATCGAACATTTCCGTCACTTGTTGTTCCTCCGGTTGGCGCCGGGGGCGCAGCGCCCCGGCGCTTCATCTTCGATATTTCGAGGACGAACGCTTACGCGGGTACACAACCACGACATTCGGGGAACCGGCGGACTGCGCCGAAACGACGGAATTCCCACCTACATATTGTAATAAAGTGGACATTATGTCGCAAGATATAGTTATCCAACGAAAACGGGCCCCCGAAGGGGGCCCGTTGGTCGTCGCCGGAAAGAGAGGTCTAGAAGCCGCCGTGGCTCTGGGCGGCCATGCAGTAGAGCATTGCCAGAGAAGCCATGGTGTTGAAGCGGCTTGCATAAAGTGCGATCGGAGCGGCCTTGGCCTTCTCCTCCGCCGTCGCCTCGACGATGCCCAGGAGCTTCTTCTGGTTCGGCCAGATCAGGAACCAGACGTTGAATGCCATGATAAGGGCGAGCCACATGCCGATGCCGATCGGATAGAAGCCCTTCTGCAGCGTCAGCGCTTGCACGATGTAGCCGTTCATCCAGGCCAGCAGCAGGCCAGTGATGACGGTCGCGAGCGCGCCGTAGCGGAACCACCACAGCGCGCTCGGGGCAATGAACTTGGTGATGGCGGTGCGGCTCTCGACCGGCTGGATCTTCGGCATGGTCGGGACTTGCACGAAGTTGAAGTACCACAGCAGGCCGATCCACATGACGCCGCTCATGATGTGCAGCCAGCGCATGAAGAAGAGGCCCCATGCATGATCGATGTGGACCATCTGGCCGGTCAGCAGGCCCGCGACGACCACAATGAGGAAGATCAAGATGACGCCCGCGGCGAGGGTCCTCTCGAGCGACGTGAAAATGGCACCCATGCCAGAACTCCCCTTATCTTGTTGATGGGATTAGTGAATCCCAAGGCGGGCATTGTAATCTCACATTCCCGTGCGTTCAACGGTCGCAGATGAGTCTTTATCCTCCGTACCGAGCCCCCGACGCCTCGCACCGCTTCGCGCTCGATTCGGTACGCGAAACCGACCGCGACCGTTTTCTCGCTGCCCTGTTCGCGCCCGAGCCGGCGCGGCGCGATCTGCTGGCGCTGCTGGCCTTCGACCATGAGCTGGCGCGCACCCGCATCGTCACGCGCGAACCGCTGCTCGCGCGTATCCGTCTGGCCTGGTGGCGCGAGGCGGCCGTCGAGGCGGCGGGGACCGGGCCGCCGCGCGGCCAGCCGATCGTCGAGGCCCTGAGCGAAGCGGCGCGGCGGCATGCCCTCTCCCACGATGCGTTGATGGCGCTGATCGACGCGCGCGAAGAGGAGGTCGAAGGCGCGCTCGACGTCATGCGCACCGGCAGGGCGCTGGCCGACCTGCAGCTCGGCGTCCTCGAGGTGAACGACCCCGCGAGTCGCGGGGCGGCGCACGCCGTTGGTGCGGCGTGGCTGATGGGCGAGGGCCCCGAGCGCGCAGCGCTGCTGGACGAAGCGCGCGCGCTGCGGAACCGGGTCGATCCCCGGGCCTTGCCGATCCTGCTGCCGGCGCTGACGCTCGACCGGCGCCTGGCGCCCTGGCGCACGCCGCTCGCCTATTGGTGGGCGGCGAGGCGCGGGCGATACTGAGCGGCAAAACCGGGAGGCAACGTGGCGCGCGCAAAGGCAAACGGTATCGAGATCGAATACGAGACGGCCGGCAACAAGGCCGATCCTGCGTTGCTGCTGGTGATGGGGCTGGGTGCCCAGATGACGATCTGGCCCGAGGATCTGTTTCATGGCCTCGCGAAGCGCGGCTTCTTCGTCATCCGCTTCGACAATCGCGACACCGGCCTTTCGACCGATTTTGGCTCAGCCGGCATGCCCGACATTGCCGGCGCCATCGGCAAGGCGATGAAGGGGCAGAAAGTCGAGGCGCCGTATTACCTGAAGGACATGGCCGCCGACGCGGTCGGCCTGCTCGACGCGCTCGGAATCGAGCGTGCCCACATGGTGGGCGCCTCGATGGGCGGCATGATCGTGCAGATCGTGGCGGCGCACTATCCCGCCCGCACGCGCTCGATGGTGTCGATCTATTCGTCGAGCGGCCGGCCGGGTCTGCCGGTCGGCAAGCCCGAGGCGCTCGCCATGCTGTCGGCGCAGCCCGAAGGCCCGACCCGCGAGGACAAGATCAGGCACGGCATCAAGCTGCGCAACACGATCGGCAGCCCGGGCTATCCCACGCCGCCTGACGAGATGCGCGCCTTCGTCGAGAAGAACGTCGACCGGCGCTGGTATCCCGAAGGATCGGCGCGCCAGTATCTCTCGGTCATCGCCTCGGGTGACCGGGTCGAGCTCTTGAAGACCATCAAGGTGCCGACCCTGGTGCTGCACGGCGAGGATGATCCGCTGCTTCCTGTCGCCTGCGGCCGCGATGTCGCCGCCCTCGTGCCGGGCTCGAAGATCGAGACCTTCCCGGGGTGGGGCCACGATTTCGCGCCCGGCATGATCCCGACGGTAATCGACCGCATTACCTCCTTCTGCAAGGGGAAGTGAATGGAGCAAGGAAAGATCCCTCGCTGCGCTCGGGATGACACCCTTGGCGGGGCGCACGCGTTGCGCCATGGCGAAAATTGTCATCCCGAGCGCAGCGAGGGATCCTTGGAAAGGGTCTCGAAATGAAGTTCGGCATCTTCTACGAACACCAGCTGCCCAGGCCGTGGGGGCCTCAGAGCGAGTATCAGCTGCTGCAGGATTCGCTCTCGCAGATCGAGCTGGCGGACAGGCTGGGCTACGATTATGCGTGGGAAGTCGAGCATCATTTCCTCGAGGAATATTCCCACTCTTCCGCGCCGGAAGTCTTTCTCGGCGCCGCCAGCCAGCGCACCAAGCGCATTCGCCTGGGCCACGGTGTCATCCAGCTGACGACCAACCAGCCGCATAGGGTTGCCGAGAAAGTCGCCACGCTCGATCTGCTGTCGGGCGGCCGGGTCGATCTCGGCATGGGCGAGGCGGCGGGGCCGGCCGAGCTGCATCCATTCGGCGTCAAGGTGCGCGACAAGCGCGAGCGCTGGGAAGAGGCGGTGAAGGCGATCGTGCCGATGTTCACGAAGGAGAGCTGGGAGTTCCACGGCCAGTATTTCGACTTTCCGGCGCGCAACGTGATCCCCAAGCCGCTGCAGAAGCCGCATCCGCCGCTGTGGGTTGCCTGCTCGAACATCCAGACCATCGGCAAGGCGGGCGAGTGGGGCATGGGGGCGCTCGGGTTCACCTTCGTGACACCGGAGGCCGCGCGCGCCTGGGTGCACAAGTACTACAACAATCTCCTGAACAACCTGAACAAGCTCACCGACTATCCGAGCAATCCCAATGTCGCGATGGTCTCTGGCTTCATGTGCGCCCCGACCGACGCGGAGGCCGAGGCCAAGGCCGCCGGCTGGACCTTCTTCATCTTCGCGCTCTCCTACTACGGCCGCAAAGGCGTCGACGCGCCGGGCACGTCCGATCTCTGGAAGGAGTACCAGGCCTGGAAGGGCGGACCCGAGGAGAAGAAGGCGCTCGAGTCGGGCCTGATCGGATCGCCCGAGACGATTCGCCGGAAGCTGCGCCAGTTCGGCCAAAGCAGGGTCGACCAGGTGATCCTGCTCAACCAGGCGGGCAAGACCAGCCACCAGGACATCTGCTCCTCGCTCGAATTGTTCGCGAAGGAAGTGATGCCGGAGTTCCACGCCGCCGAAGCCGAGCATCTCGAATGGAAGGCCAAGGTGCTGAAGCGCGAAATCGTGCTCGAGGACCTCGACGTCCAGAAGTACGATATCTACAGCCACCAGAACGAGCACATCGTCCGCCTCACGCCCGAGCAGCTCAAGGCCAAGATGGCCGAGAAGGAAGCGCTCGCCAGACGTGCCTGACGTGAAACACGTCCCTGTCCTGATCGCGGGCGGCGGGCCGGTCGGCATGACGCTCGCCCGTACGCTGGCCGGATTCGGCGTGCGCTGCCTGCTGGTCGAGCGCAACGCCTCGACCACCCGGCACCCCAAGATGGACATCACCAACGGCCGTTCGATGGAGCTGTTCCGGCGCATCGGCGTCGCCGACAGACTGCGCGCGGTCGCGGTGCCGGAAGGGAACAATTTCGACGTCTCCTGGATCACCTCGCTCGCCGGGCGCGAGTTGCATCGCTTCCGCTATCCCTCGGTGGCCCGGAAGCGGGCCGAGATCCTGGAGAAGAACGACGGCAGCCAGCCGCGCGAACCGGCGATGCGTGTCAGCCAGGTGATGATCGAGCCGGTGCTGCAGGCGGCGATCCTTGGCCACCCGCTGGTCGAGGCGCGCTGGGGCGTGGCGTTCGAGGGCTTCGTGCAGGACGAAGCCGGCGTCACCTGCACCTTGCGCGTCGCGGCGACCGGCGCGACGGAAGTGGTGCGTTGCGACTGGCTCGCCGGCTGCGACGGCGGCTCCAGCCTGGTGCGCGAGGCGCTGGGCATCGGCCTCGAGGGACGCGCCGCGGTGACGCAGCGCTACATGATCCATTTCAAATCGGACGCGCGCGACCTTTTGCAGGCCTTCGGCGTCGCCTGGCACTACCAGACCGACAAGGGCACCCTGATCGCGCAGGACGACAAGGACACCTGGACCTTGCAGACGCGGCCGCCGGCCGGCGTCGATCCCGCCGCGATCGATCCGCATCCGATCCTCGACGCCTGGGCGGGCCACACGTTCGAGCGCGAGATCCTGGTCGCCAATCCATGGGCCACCCATCTGCTGCTGGCCGGGCGCTATCAGGAAGGCCGCGTCTTCCTCGCCGGCGATGCCGCGCACCAGTACATCCCGACCGGCGGCTACGGCATGAACACCGGCATCGGCGACGCGATCGACCTCGGCTGGAAGCTGGCGGCGGCGGTGAAGGGCTTTGGCGGTGCGGCACTTCTCGACTCGTACGAGAAAGAGCGGCGCCCCGTCGGCCTGCGCAATCGGCTGGCCTCGGAGCGCCACACCGGCGTGCGCTTCAAGATCGCCGATCTATACGAGAAGGAGCGCGACCCCGCGGCCCTGGCGCGCGGCATCGCAGCGCTGGGCAACGCCGAGAACGAGAGCTGGGGCATCGAGTTCGGCTACCGTTACGACGGCGTCGAAGGCGACCCGCTACGCTACGAGCCCACGACCGCGCCGGGCGCGCGGCTGCCCAGCATTTTCCTGCGTGACGGCACGGCGTTGTACGACCGGCTCGGCCCCTGGTTCACCCTGCTGCGCTTCGGCGACGCCGATCCCACGCCGCTGATCGATGCAGCGCCCGCACCGCTCGAGATCGTCGTGATCGACGATCCCGCCCTCGCCGCGATCTATGAGGCCAAGCTCGTGCTGGTGCGTCCCGACACGCATGTCGCCTGGCGCGGCAACCGGTGCGATGACGGCGACGCGGTATGGCGGCAGGTCCTGCAATGAAAGTGGCCATCATCGGTGGCGGTATCGGCGGGCTCTCCGCCGCGCTGCATCTGCTGAAAGCCGGCCTCGACGTGCTGGTCTACGAGCAGGCGTCGCGCATCAGCGAGATCGGCGCCGGCATCCAGATCAGCCCCAACGCCTCGCGGCTGCTCCATCGGCTGGGCTTGCGCGCGGCCATGGACAGGATTGGTGTCTTCCCGCAGGCCGTGCATCAGCGCCGCTGGGACGATGGCCGCACCTTGCAGCGCGCGCCCGTCGGCAGACTGGTCGAGGAGACCTTCGGCGCGCCGTACTATCACTTCCACCGCGCCGATCTCGCCAACCTGCTGGCGAACGCGCTGCCGGCCGAACGGGTGCATACAAGGCACAAGCTCGTCGGCGTGGAAGACGATGGCAGCAAGGTCATCGCGCGTTTCGAGGACGGTTCGGAGATCGAGGCCGATGCGCTGGTGGGTGCCGACGGCATCCATTCCAGGGTTCATGCGCTGGTCTTTGGAGCGGAGAAGGCGCGCTTCACCGGCTGCATCGCCTGGCGCGGGCTGGTGCCGGCGGAGGAAGTGCGTCACCTCGGCATCGAAGTGGCCTCGCACAACTGGATGGGGCCGGATGGCCACGTCGTTCACTACTGGGTGTCGGGCGGCCGGTTCATGAATGTCGTGTGCGTCACCGAGCATGGCGGATGGACGGAGGAGGGTTGGACCGTGCCGGGCAAGGTGGCCGACGTGGCGGCGCGCTACGCCGACTGGCACCCGACGGTGCGCGGGCTGATCGCCTCCTTCGCGGAGACGTTCGTGTGGGCGCTGCACGATCGCAGCGAATTGCCGCGCTGGAGTGCGGGCAGGATCACCTTGCTGGGCGATGCCTGCCATCCGATGTTGCCCTTCATGGCGCAGGGCGCCGCGCAGTCGATCGAGGATGGTGCGGCGCTGGCGGCGCTGCTCGCGGCGATGCCGGACGACGTGGCTGGCGCACTCAGCCGCTACGAAGTGGTGCGCAAGCCGCGGGCCACGCGCCTGCAACAGGCCAGCGCCGCCAATCGCACGCGCTTCCATCTGCACGACGGACCCGAACAGCAGGCGCGCGACCAGGCGATGACGGCGTCCGGCGACCGTTCGATGGCCAACATCGGCTGGCTCTATGCGCACGACGCCGCCGACGTCGTTCATGCGGACCGCGGGCGTCCCGCCCGCTCATGAATCATGAGGCGGGCGGGGACGCCCGCGGTCCGAAGACATGACGCGCCACTGGAGTGGCGCACCCACAGCAATGGCGATAGGTTTTACCCAAGGTGCGGATCAAGAGCGCCGCCGATCGGGTGGGAAACATGCTGCGAAGATTGAAGCTGCTCGCTGCCGGCGTATCCGTGGCGCTGCTCTCGGTGATTGCCGTGTCGGGCCTCGCGACGGCGCAGGCTTGGCCGACCAAACCGATCCGGCTGCTGGCGCCCGCGGTACCGGGTGGCGTCACCGATATCGTCGCCCGCGCTATCGCCCAGCCGCTCAGCGAACGGCTCGGCCAGCCGGTGATCGTCGAGAATCGTGCCGGCGGCTCGGGCCTGATCGCGCTCGATGCGGTCGCCACGGCGCCGGCCGACGGCTACACGATCCTGCTGGTCACCGAAGGCAATCCGATGGGTCCCAACATGTACCGGGACTGGAAGTACGACGCGCTCAAGTCTCTCGACTATGTGAGCCTGCTCGGCAGCGGCATGTTCGTCGTGGTCGTCCATCCCTCGCTGCCGGTGACCACACTCGAGGAGCTGGTCGGACGGGCGAAGGCGGCGAAGGAGCCGATGCTGTTCGGCACGCCGGGCGTCGGCCAGCGCCTGGTCATGGAACAGCTCAAGAGCCTCGAGCACTTCAAGGCCGACAACGTGGCCTACAAGGGCGGCGCGCAGGCGGTCGGCGACATCGTGGCGGGCCATGTGAAGGTGGGCGTGCTGGGCCTCGCGCCGTCGCTGCCGCACTTCAAGTCGGGCACACTGCGCGCGCTCGCGGTGACCGGCGCGCGCCGCGCCGCCGCTCTGCCCGACGTTCCGACGGTGGCGGAGCTCGGCTACCCCGGATTCGAGTTCACCCAGTGGCAGGGCTTCGGCGTGCCGCCCGGGACGCCAACCGAAATCGTCGCCCGGCTGCACGACGAGCTGGTGCAGATCATGAAGATGCCGGCGACGATCGAGAAGATGACGTCGATCGGCATGGACAACGCCACCAGCGTCACGCCCGCCGAGTTCACTGCCTGGATCGGCGTCCAGAACGATCGCTGGCCGCCGCTCTTCAAGGCCGCCGGCATCCAGCCCGAATGATCATCCGAGTAACCATCAGGAGCAGACCGTGAATATCCTGTTCATCACGTCCGACCAGCAGCGCGCCGATTGCTATGGCTTCATGGGGCGCAAGGTAAAGACCCCCCATCTCGACATGCTGGCGCGCCAGGGCACGCACTTCACGGCCTGCACCACGCCCAACCTGGTGTGCCAGCCGACGCGTGCCTCGATCCTCACCGGACTACTGCCCTCGACACATGGCGTGTCGGACAACGGCATAGACCTGCCCGACGCCACTGGCGAGGCGGGCTTTGCCGGCGGCTTCTCCAGGGCGGGCTACGCCACGGGCTACATCGGCAAGGCCCACTTCAAGACCGCCAATACCTTCAAGCCGACCGGCTCGAAGGAATGCCGCCTCACGCCGCAGCCGCAGGACTGGTGGGGGCCGTACATGGGCTTCCAGCATGTCGAGCTGATGGTCGAGGGCCACAATACCCGGCCGCCGCTGGCACCGCCGTTCGCCCAGCACTACGAGCGCTGGTACTATGCCGACGGCCGCGGCGAGGAGAAAAATCGCCTGCTGATGGAACAGCTGCCGCCGGTCACCGATGCCGCCCAGACCTATCACTCGGCGCTACCGGTCGCCTGGCACAACTCGACCTGGATCGGCGACCGCACCATCGAGTTCCTGCGCGCCAACAAGGACAAGCCGTTCTGCGCCTGGGCGTCCTTCCCCGATCCGCACCATCCCTTCGACTGCCCCGAACCGTGGAGCCGGCTCCACCATCCCGACGAAGTCGACCTGCCCGAGCATCGCACGATGGACCTCGAGCGCCGGCCGTGGTGGCACAAGGAGAGCCTCTACGGGGTCCCCAAGCTCGAGGACGTCGAGCTGCGCAATTTCCGCGAGAAGCATTCGCGCACGCCGGTCCAGACCGACAAGCAGCTGCGCGAGCTGATCGCCAACTACTACGGCATGATCTCGCTCATCGACCACAATGTCGGCCGCATCATGACGACGCTCGACCAGCTCGGCCTGGCGAAGGACACGCTGGTCGTCTACTCGACCGACCACGGCGACTGGCTGGGCGATCACGGCCTGATCCTCAAGGGGCCGATGGCGTACGAGGGCCTGCTGCGGGTCGGCCTGCTGGTGCGCGGCCCGGGCGTGCCCGCGGGCAAGGTCGTGAACGAGGCGGTGTCGACCATCGACCTGCCGGCGACCTTCGCCGATTATGCCGGCGTCTCGCTCGCCGACGCACGCCACAGCCGCAGCCTCAAGCCGGTGATCGAGAAGGGCGGCTCGCGCGACTTCGCCTACAGCGAATGGGACCTGCGCGCCTCGCGCTGCGGCGTCGACCTGTGGCTGCGCACCGTGCGCACCAGGACGCACAAGCTCACTCTGGAGACCAACTCCGGCGCCGGCGAACTCTACGATCTGGCGAACGATCCGCAGGAAATGGACAACCGCTTCGACGACCCGGGCGTGCGCGTCGTGCGCAAGGAACTGGAGGACATGATCGCGAGCCGGCCCAAGGACCAGATCGAGCCGCTGCCGCAGATCGGCATGGCCTAAAGCGTGATGACTTTACCTTTTCGCGTCGGCTCGGCTCTCGCAGCGAAGCGGCGCCGGTGCCGAGCCGACGCGTGATTCGATGGAAAGTCATCACGCTCCAGTTGTCATGATCCGCTCGCGGCGGCTGCTTGCCGGTGTGCTGCTTGCCGGTGTGCTGCTCGCCGGTGTGCTGCTCGCCGGTGTGCTGCTCGCCGGGTTGGTACTGGCGTCGGCCGCTGTCCGCGCCCAGTCGTGGCCCACTGGCCCGGTCCACTTCGTCGTCGGCTATGCGCCGGGCGGAACCTCTGACGTCTCGGCGCGGGTCGTCGGCGAGGCGCTGTCGCAGGCGCTCGGCCAGCCGGTGCTGGTCGAGAACAGGCCGGGCGCGCAGGGCGGTATCGCCATGGACACGGTCGCGCGCGCCAGGCCCGACGGCTACACCTTGCTGGTCAGCCCGGCCGAGGCGATCTACCAGCGCGCAATGGACGAGAAGGCCGCCGGCATCGACATCGACAAGACGCTGGTCCCGGTCACGATCCTGACCTCGCAGCCGCTGGTCGTGGTGGCCAATCCGGCGCCCGGCTGGAAGACGATCGCCGAGATGGTCGCGGCGGCCAAGGCAAAGCCCGGCGGTCTTTCCTACGCCACGCCGGCCGTCGGCGGCACCAACACGATCGTGGCCGAGATGATCTTCCGGCGCGCCGGCGTGAAGGTCGTGAATATTCCCTACAAGGGCGGCGGCCAGGCCGTGCAGGACGTGCTGAGCGGAGTCGTGCCGCTGGGCGTCCTGGGATCGGCGCCGCTCATTCCCTACGCCACGTCCGGACGCCTCACCCTGCTGGCCGTCACCTCGAAGGAGCGCGATCCGACCTTGCCGGCAATTCCCGCGATGGCCGAGCTCGGCTATCCCGAGATCGACATCTCGCAATGGTTCGCGGTGTTCGCGCCGGCCGGCACGCCGCCGGAAATCGTGGCGCGGCTCGCGGGCGAGCTCAACAAGGCGCTGGCCGATCCGAAAACGAAGGAGAGGCTGGCGGGAGCGGCGCTGTCGGCTGTCGGCGGCACGCCCGAGGAGTGCGCGCGCCGTCTCGGGTCGGAAGGCAAGGGCTGGCTACAGAGAGCACGCGAGTTCGGACTCGACAGGAACTGAGCGCGATGAATTTGCTTTCGCGGCAGCCGCTCGGGCCAATTGCCGGAGATCGACCGGCTGATGCGGTTGACGGCCGTCGTTCAAAGGTCCCTCGCCAACGGCGCATTCACATGCGCCTTCAGCGAGGGATCCTTCACTTCGCCGCGGGATCTACTTCCGGATTTCGCCCAACACCTCGTCCGTATGCTCGCCGAGCTTCGGCGCCGATCGCGGCGAGCGCGGCCGCTTGCGGTCGAAGACGATCGGCAGGCCGACGATCCTGGGCGCACCGGTCTCGCCTGTGCGTTGGGGCAGCTGGTGCACCAGGTCGATCGCGGCGAACTGCTCGGTCGCCGCCAGCTCGGCGATGTCGTTCACCGCGGCGCACGGAACGCCCGCTTTCTCCATGGCTTCGATCCAGTCCGCGCGCGTGCGGGTCTTCATGGCGGCAGCGATCAGCGGCAGCAGCTCGGCCTTGTTGGCGACGCGCGCCGCGCTCCGGGCGTAACGCGGGTCGGTCGCCCAGTCGGGATGTCCCATCACCTGCGCGCAGCGCGCCCACAGGCGGTCGTTGCCCGGCGCCAGGCAAAGCGGCTTGCCGTCGGCGCAATCGAAGGTCTGGTAGGGCACGATGACGTTGCCGCCGGTGCCATGCCGCTGGGGCACGTTGCCGCTCGCGAGGTAACTGTTCACCCCGCCTTCGACCCAGTGAACGGCCGAATCGAGAAGAGACGTGTCGATCAGGCAGCCCTTGCCCGTCTTGTCGCGCATCCGCAGCGCCGCCAGGGCGCCAATCGTGCAGAACATGCCGGTCGCCTTGTCGTTGATCGAGGCGCCGCAGAAGGTCGGCGGATCCTCCGGCCGGCCGGTGACGCTCATCATGGCGCCATAGGCCTGCAGCAGCGGATCGAAGCCCGGCTTCATCTTGAGCGGCCCCTCGTAGCCGAACGCCCAGATCGAGCAGTAGATCAGGCGCGGATGGCGCGCGAGCATCGCCTCGGGGCCGATGCCGATCTCGTCGACCACGCCCGGCCGCAGGTTCTGGATCAATATGTCGGCGGTCTCGCACAGGCGGTTGAGTTTCTCGACGTCGCCCGGGGTCTTGAGATCGAGCGCGACCGAGCGCTTGTTGCGGTTCTGTGAATAGAAGTAGAGCGAGGTCACGCCGTCGGGACCGTACGGGGGTCCCCAGATGCGCGCATCGTCGCCGCCATCGGGCTTCTCGATCTTGATCACGTCGGCGCCCATGTCGGCCAGCAGCACGCCGGCCAGCGGCCCGGCCAGCGCCTGGCCCACTTCGATCACGCGTACACCTTCGAGCGGTAGCATTGGCTTCGTTTCCCTTCCTTGCTTGCCTCGCAGGGTTACCGCATTGTCCGCGCCAAGCGAAGCATCCGCCCGGCTTCTGTCGCGGCGTGCGGCAGGTTGGCAGCGGCGCGCGTAGGCTGATTGAGCTATACTGCCGGCATGATCTCTCGCCGAAGGACGCTCGTCGGACTCGCGGGTTTATCGATGCCGGCCCTTGCGGGCTGCGGCAGCCATCGTCCGGCGCCACCCGTCGGCTATGCCACAGCCGTCGGTCCCGAACCGTCACGGCCGGGCGTCGCCGGCCTCGATGCGGTGATCGACATCAGCCACAATGTGACGGTCAGCGATTTTTCCGCCGTGCGCCGCAGCAGCAACATCCTGGGCGTCATCCATAAGTCGAGCGAAGGCGGGGACTGGATCGATCCGTCCTACGCCCTGCGCCGACCGCAGGCCGAGGCGGCCGGCCTCTTGTGGGGCGCCTATCATTTCGGCACCCGCCAGTACACCGGCGCCAGGCAGGCGGCGACCTTTCTCGCCGCCGCGCGGCCGCGCCCGGACACGCTGATCGCGCTCGACTTCGAGGCCAACGATCCCAATCCGCGCAACACCATGACCTTGGCCCAGGCCGAGCAGTTCGTGCACACGGTCCAGCAGGCGACGGGCCGGCTGCCGTTGCTGTACACGCGGGCCGACTGGGCCAACGGCGCCCATTCCCGCCGTTCGAAGATCGGCCTCGGCCAGCCGATCGGTTCGCAGTCGATCCTGGCGCGCTGCGAGCTGTGGCTCGCCGACTATCGCGAGGAGCCCGAGTTGCCGCTCGCGTGGGCAAGCCGCGGCTGGCGGCTGTGGCAGTATGCCGGCGACGACACCGAGGACAAGGCGGCCTACGGCACCGTGCCGCGCTCGGTCGCGGGCGTCAGCCACAGCGACCGCAACATATTCGCCGGCGACGCCCGGGCGCTCTACCGCTTCTGGCGCGGCGGCGGCACGGCAGTCTGATCCGGGCGGAACGCGCCTGTCGTTCCGGCTATTCGATCTCGCCCCAATCCATTTCCTGTGCCGTCGCCAGGAGAGTCCGCGAGAAAATCAGCTCCTGCGGCGTCGGGGGTTCGACGCGGCCGCTCCGCAGCATCCGGCGGCCGGCCGGGGTGATCGCCCAGCCGAGCGGGCCTTCGTCGATCAGCCGGTAGAGCGCCATGCGTCCGCGAACCCTGGGATGGACGGCACGGCTGGGTCCGCCGGTATCGAGTTCGCTCAAAGTCCTGTGTTCCTCGACGGTGATGGATTGGCACGCCATTGTTTGCCTCGCCGGTTTGGTTGTGCTGTCGGCAAAATCAACGACCGGGCAGCGGGTCGGTTCTGTGATCTGAAAGAGGCCGCGTTGGAGCGCCGTCTCCTGTGGCTCGACGGCAACAGTGGAGCGATGCATGCAACTCGGCGGCAGGGGCAATCGTTTGATATCGTCCCTTCTGTCGCGGGCCCAGCCCCAGGAGCCGGTCGGATGGCCGTCAAACTCAACCACACGCTGGTCGATAGCCGCGACCGCGACGCCTCGGCGCTGTTTCTCAGCGAGATGCTGGGCATCGATCCGCCGCTGGTCCTCGGCCCCTTCGCCCTGGTCAAGGTCGGCGACGAGCTGACGCTCGACTTCCGCCACGTCGAGCGCGACATCGTCCCGCAGCATTATGCCTTCCTGGTGAGCGAGCCGGAGTTCGACGAGATCTTCGCGCGCATCGAGAAGCGCCGGCTCGAGTTCTGGGCCGATCCGCACAAGCACAGGCCGCACCAGATCAACCACTGGGACGACGGCCGCGGCGTCTACTTCGAGGATCCCAACGGCCACCTGCTCGAGGTCATCACGCGTTCCTACGGCACCGCCGGCGTGCAGACGACAAATCCGCATCCGCTGGTGGCCAAGAAGCTCGAAAAGAAGGACGGCAGCGGCGCGACGCCGGCCTGACCGGGGGGCTTTACCCCTCCGGGCGGCCTGAGCGGTCTTTCGCCGGATCGAAGACGGCGCGCCGCAGTTCGTTTCTGTTGATCTTCTGCAAGCCTTCGGCCATGCGCGGAAACGCGGCGAAACGCGCGAAGCGTACGTGCGTAAAGGTCCGGAATTCTTCGGCAATCCGCTGCAGCCTGTCCCTCGACGGATCGCGCGTCGCCTCGAAGGCGACCACCAGCTCATCCCGGCCGGCATCGTCGAGCCGGCTGAACAGGCAGACGACGGCCACGCCGAGAACCTCCTGCACGTGCTGCTCGATGGGCCCCACCGCGAACTTGCTGCCGCCGACGTTCAGGACGTCGCCAACCCGGCCGAGGATGCGAATGCGGCCGTCCGCCCGCCTGACGGCGAGGTCTCCCGGATGAAACCATCCGTCGCGGAAGATCCGGGCCGTGATTTCCGGGTCGTCGAGATAGGAAGAGCAGTCGCAATCGAGCAACCGGATGCGCAGTTCGCCTTCATCTCCATCGGCGCGCCGTCTGCCGTTCTCGTCGACGATTTCGGCGACCCGGTCGGCCTCGACCGTCCACCAGTTGATCTCTTCCGGCGAGCGGTGAAGCGACCGCAACATCGCCTGGCATTCGCTCGACCCGTAGGTCGTGACGACGTTGCGCGCCACTTTGCGCTGGACTGCCTCGACGACCTCGCGGGACAGGGGGCCGCCGGCGATGCGAACCACAATGTCGCGTGCCGGTCGATCCATCTCTTTCGTTGCGAGGACCAGCTGCTGCGCCAGCACCGGCGTGAGGTAGCCACAGTCGAAGTCGCTTTCGAGGAAATGAGCGAGGGCGTCGCGCCGCTGGTCGAATATCGCGCGGCCACCGGCGTTCCACACCACCTGCGGGTAGTTGTAGCCCACCGAGGTCCACAGGCCGAAGTTGTTGAAATGCACCACGGGCTCTTCCGGCCACGCCAGGTTCGCGCTGTTTCTGGCGATGCGGCGGGCCGCCAGATCCGCGCCGATGAGGAGCTTCTTGGACGTTCCGGTCGTACCGGACGTATAGACGATATGGCCGCCGACCGGGCGCGGAGAAGCTTCCGGCTCCGGCACTTGTCCGGTCGCGCTGTCCCACATGTCTTTCGTCAACAGGATGAGCCGTTTTCCGGCAACCATCGGCGCGTGCAGCTCGTCTTTCGCCAGTTCGCTTTGCCACGCGACAATGCAAACCACGTCCCGGAGCTGCAGGTCTGCGATCTTGTCGAGCGAGGGGACGGCGATCGTATCGATCCCGAGGGAGTGAAGACCCAGGACGATGCCCCAGCTGTCGGCGAGAAGGCTGGTCCGCACGATGGCGATGCCCGTCGCCGGCAACCCGGCGGCGGCGAACAGGTTGCGAGCCGCCGCAATCCCCCGGGCAAACCTTGCATAGGTGATCGTCGTGCCGTTCTGGACGATAGCCGTCCGCTCGGGATGGGCGCGTGCGTGCGCATTGATGCGATCCAGCAGCATGTCCGTCAGCCGCCTCCATCCCCGAGCTTCGGCCGGCCGAAGATCGCCCGCCTGAGCGCGCGCCGGTCGATCTTCTGCAAGCCGCCGACTTGGGGAAATGCGCCGAAGCGCACGAAGCGGAGGTGGCTGAAGGCCGGGAACTGCCGCGCCAGCGCGTCCATCCTGGCGGCGGGCAGGTCGCTCGCGGCCTCGTAGGCAACCGCCAGCACGTCGGCGCCGGCGTCGGTCAGCTGGCTGAACAGGCAGACATTGTCGACGCGCAGGGCCTGCTGCAATTGCTGCTCGATCGGCGCCACCGCGACCTTGCTGCCGCCGATGTTCAGCACGTCGGCGAGACGGCCGAGCAGTCGGACGCGGCCGTCGGCCCGCCGGACGGCGAAATCTCCGGTATGGAACCAGCCGTCGCGAAAGAATTTCGCCGTGGTGTCGGGATCGTCGAGATAGGAGGTGCAGTCCGAATCGATCAGCCGGATCCGCAATTCTCCCTCCTTTCCGTCCGGGCGCGCTCTGCCGATCCCGTCGACGATCTCGACGATGCGATCGGGAAAGGGCGTGTACCACTGGATGTCCTCGAGGGAGCGCATGCGCGTGCCCATGACGACCAGGCATTCCGTGGCACTGAAATGCGCGATGATGTTGCGCGACACGTTGCGCTTCAGTGCCTCGACCAGATCGAGGGGAACGGCGGCACCGGACACCCGGATTTCGACATCTCCCGGTTCCTGGTTCGCCTCGCGGGCTTTGGCCACGAGTTGCCTGGCCTGCACCGGATTGAGAAAGGCGTTGGTGAGCGGGTGCTCGAAGAAGCGCTGGGCCGGCTCGGAACCCTGGTCGAACACCACGCAGGCGCCAATGTGCCAGCCAAACGACGTGTAGCTGTATCCGGTTGCGCTCCCGAGGTTGAGAGGACCGACGTAGACCACCGGATTGGCGGGCCAGCCCAGGACCGCCGCATTGCGGGCGAAGCGGCGCTCGTCGATGTCCGCGCTCACCAGGATCTTCTTGGCCATTCCCGTCGTGCCGGACGTGAACAGGATGTGGCCACCGGCGGGGCGTGGGGAGCCATCGGCTTGCGGCGGCTCTCCGGCAAGGCTGTCCTGCCACAGTCTGTGCGGCAGAAAGACGAACGGCTTTCCGCTCACCGCCGGCGCCTCCAGCTCTCCCTTCGCCAGCTCCTCCTGCCGGGCGACGACGCAGATCACGTCCTTCAGCTTCAGGTCGGCGGCCACTGCGAGCGACGTCACGCCGATCGTGTCGAGGCCGAGCGAGCGCAGCGCGATCATCGTGGCCCAGGAATCGGCGAGACGTTCGGTGCGTATCACGGCGAGGCCCGTCGCCGGCAGCGCACTGGCGGCGAGGTGGCCGCGGAGTGCCGCGATCGCCCGCGCGAAAGTCGCGTAGTCGATCGCGACGCCGCCCGTGATGAAGGCCGTCCTCCCGGGATGGGCGCGTGCGTGCGCGAAGATGCGATCGAGCAGCATGTCCGTCACCTGCCTGTCACCTGCCGATCACCGGTGGCATGGCCAGTACTGTCTCCGGCGCATTCGCGTTGTCGACGATGCAGGAAAGCGAGCCTTTGAGCCGCGCCACCACGTCGGGCAGGAACAGCGACCCGCCGAACCGCGGATTGATTTCGAGGACGCGGACGTCGCCGGCGGCCGACAGCTTGTAGTCGATGTTGCAGGGGCCGCTGAATTTCAGGGGCGCCAGGATCTCCTGGAAGTCGCTCAGAAATTTCTGCGGCGGCGAGAACGGGCGCATCGACTTCATGTTGTCCATCCCGCGCCGGATGTCCCGAGCCCCCTCCATCTCGCATTCGAAGGAGCAGGTCCACAGGATCCGGCCGTCCTTGCAGACGCAATGCGTCACATATTCGAAGGTTCCGTCGACCACCGATTGCAGCGTATAGGCCCTTCCTTTCCAGTCCTCCTGTTGCGTCAGCTCCTGCAATTGCTGCGCCAACTCCACGACCTGGATGCCGGTGCCCGCCCGCAGATCGAGCGGTTTGACCATGCAGGGCCAGGTGGCCGCCTCGGCGCTCGCGTAGGTCGTCGGCACGAGATGGCCGAGGCGGCGCATGTCCATGTAGGTCGCGAAGTTGCCCTTGTGCGCGAGCACCTTCAGTGCGAGCTCGCTGGGCCGCAGCGAATAATAGCCGCGCGGGCAGTTGAGGATATGCGGTTCCATCAGCGGCAGGATCAGGGTCGGATGGTCGACCGGCGCGGGCAACCGGACGTCCGGAACGTCGTCCAGATAAATCACTTGCCTGAGAGTGGGAAAGGCCTTCCAGACCGGGGCTCCGGGCGCCAGCGCCTCCATCCAGGAAATGTGGAACTTGCCGTAGACGATGACGCGGAAAGGTTGCGATCGGTCGAGCATATCGGGCGGTTCACACTACTTCAGATCGGCAGTTGTGTCCTTTGCCATCGACTGATTCCAGCCGGGCGGAATATGCTCTAGATTGCCGCGATGCTCACGCCGCCCCTGAAGCTCAACCTCGGATCCGGGGTCAAGCGCATCGACGGTTTCCTGAACGTCGATCATTCGGCCGAATGCAATCCCGACATCGTGCTCGATCTCGAGACCTTTCCCTGGGCCTTCAACTCCGATTCGGTCGTCCATGTCGTCATGAACCATTCGCTGGAGCATGTCGGCCAAACTCCGGAGAAATTCCTGCAGATCATGCAGGAGCTCTATCGCGTCTGCCGGCACGACGCCGTGCTCGACATCACGGTGCCCAATCCCTTTCACGACAGCTTCACCGCCGATCCCACGCACGTACGGCCGATCCTGCCGCTCACCCTGGCGCTGTTCGACCGCCAGAGGAATCTGGAGTGGCGCGCGGAGAACGCGCCCAACTCGCCGCTCGCGCTTCAGTGCGACGTCGACTTCCGGATTTCCAAACTCCAACAGCGGGTCGCCAAGGACGCGGAGAAGGACATGGCGGAGCTCCGCAAGCGCGACCCGTTTCTCGCGGACATGTTCCTGAAATATGGACGGAACATCATCGCTTCGATCTATGTCCGGCTGCGGGTGCACAAGCAGTGATGCTGGCGGCTACTTCAGGGTAAGAGTGGCGTAGCCCCTGCTGCCGGGCAACATCCCGTCGAAATCGAGGGTGATCTGGCGGCCCTTCGCCTTGCCCTTGACCGAATAATTCCTTTTCTCGCAGGCCGAACCCCAATAGCCGCTGTAGGTCCCGCCGACGTCGCCGGCCGGCGAGATATTGAAGGAAAGCGAGGTCGCACCGCAGCTCTCGCTGAGCGTGCCGCCAAATCCGCTGCCGTTGGTCACGCGCACCACGATCGGCCTCGCCATATTCGAGATGATGATCGTTCCTTCGTAGTTGCCGTCGAAGGCTCCGGCAGGCGGCGCGGCGGCCGTGGACGGCGCGGGCGCGGCCGCCGGTGCAGATACAGGGGGAGACGCGGCACCCTTGGCCTTCGCCTCTGCCTCGGCCTTCAGCTTTGCCTCCTCTTCGGCTTTCTTCCTGTCTTCCTCGATCTTCTTCTGATCGGTGTCGTATTTGCCGATCGCGGCGGCGGCCTCCCTGAGCAGCGCCTGGTTCTGCGCGCCGCTCAGGAAACCGGTAGCCGGCTGGTTCCGGGCCCTCTGCCAGGCCGCGATCATGTCGCGCGTGCGCGGCCCGAAGGCGCCGTCGCTGCCGCGCGTGTCGAAGCCCAGCGACGTCAACGCCACCTGGACATGCTGCCGGTCCGGCGCGCCAAGACGCAGCGCCGCCTCGTTGGCCTCGGCCGTCCTGCGGTCGGCCGCCTCGGCGTCGGCTTTCTGCCTGGCTTCGGCCTCGGCCTTGAGCGCAGCCTCCGTCTCGGCCTTCTGCCGTTCGGCCTGCTCGCGGGCACGCGCTGCCTCGGCCTGCCGCGCGGTCTCGGCCTCGGCGGCCGCCGCCTTCTGCGCTTCCAGTTCGACCTTGAGGCGCGCCAGCTCCTGTTCGGCCTTCTGCCTCTCGGCCTGCGTCCGTTCGAGCGCGGCCGTTTCCGCCTGCGTGCGGCTGGAATCGGCCGTCGCCTTCTGCCGGGACTCTTCCGCCAGCTGCTTCTTCTCGGCAGCTTCGGCCTCGGCTTTGCGCCGTTCGGCCAGCACGCGCTCCAGATCCTCGATCTTCATTTCCTGCACCGCTGCGGTTGGCGGGGCGGGCCGTGGGCTGAGCAGAAAATAGCCGCCGCCGGCGAGCGCCAGGGCGATCGCCGCCACGCCGGCAAGGAGGACGACGCGATGGAGCGGCTTGGCGGCGGATGCTGCGGACCGCGGTGAAGATCCCGGGACAGGGACAGGGGCAGGTGCGGGCGGGCGGCGCGCCACGACGACGGTTGCATCGTCCGAGGGCCCGCCGGTCATCGCGAGGATCGATCGCCAGCCGGCGATCGACTGCGGCCGCTCGGGAGCCCGCACCGCCAGACCGGCGTCGATGCCGGCCAGCAGGCCTGGCGGAAAGCCGGGCAGGGCGCGCCGGGCGATCGGCTCATAGGTGTCGTCGAGCATGCGGTCGAAGGCGCTGGGCGGGGCCGAGCCGGTGATCGCATAGTAGAGCGTCGCAGACAGCGCGTAGATGTCGGTCGGCGGTCCTTGCCTGGCCGAGCTGAACTGCTCGGGCGCGGCGTAGCCCGGCGTGAAGACCGCGGTCAGCGCCGTCGTGCGTCCCGCCATCGCCGCGCGCGAGGCGCCGAAATCGATCAGTGTCGGACTGCCGCCGGGCCCGAGCAGGATGTTGGCGGGCTTGATGTCGCGATGCAGGAAGCCGGCGTCGTGGACCTGCTCCAGCCCGACGAGCAGCGGCCACAGCAGGCGCTCGACCGCGGCGGGCGCCATCGGCCCCTGCCGGATGACGTGCGCCTCGAGCGTCTCGCCGCGCAGCATCTCCATGACGATGTAGGCGGTGCCGTTGGTCTCGATGAAGTCGAACACCTTCACGATGCCGGGAGCGTCGTGCAGGGTCGCCATGGTGCGGCCTTCGGCCACGAACCTCTCGCGGCCCCACGAGAAATCCTCGGCGACCTTGGTCGAGCGCGGCATCACCGTGCTGGCGCCGTCACGGTAGGCGAGCGATGTCGGCAGATATTCCTTGATGGCGACCTCGCGGCCGAGCTGCAGGTCGCGTGCCCTGTAGGTGATCCCGAAGCCGCCCTGGCCGAGGACAGCGGCGACCTCGTAACGGCCGATCGTGGCGCCGGGCGGCAGCGCCGAGATATCGACGTCGCTGATTTCGCCGCTGGTGGTCTCTTTCATGCGATCGAGCGGATGGTCATTGCGAGTCGTTCTAGGGCGCGCGCCTGATTTGTTCAATCCACCGGTTCGTCGCGTCTTGTGCAAAGGGACGTCGTCGCAGACCGGGTGGCGCGCGACGTCCGTCGGCGCCGGTCAATTGAGCCGCGGGCCATTCCCAGCGCCCCTGGCTATGCAGGGGGCGCCGGGAACGGGTAACTGTCCCCAATCAGGCGAGCGTGCCGAGCGCCGCCTCGATGCGCTTCATCTGGTCCTCGCCGATCATGCCCTTCACGATGCTCTGGAAGCGGGGATGGCCGGCGCCCGAGAAGATGTATTGCCAGCGATAGGCCTTCAGCAAGTGGCTGGCGACGGTCTCGGGCTCCCCGGCCTGCAGCGGCCAGCTCATGCGGAAGTAGGCAGCATCCGCCTTGGCCTGCGCCTGCAGGATCGAATCGATGGCCACCACCAGCTCGATGAATTCGCCGACCGCCTGCGCGCGCTCCTCGGGAGTGAGCGTCGCATCGTGGCGCTTCAGTTCGAGTTCGTCGAGGACGGCGTGCTGTGCCTCGTCCTTCCAGTGATACATGAACACATCCTTGAACAGCTCGGAGAGCTCGCCGTCGGGCTCGATGCTGTGGCGGTAGTGGAGTTGCACGAACAGTTCGATGTGCAGGGTGAGCACCAGCACCGCCCAGGTGCCTTTGGCGAGCACGGCGCGGGCGACTGCGTCGGGATCGACATCGAAGCGATAGCCTGCCGGCATGGTCTCACCCATCATCGCCTCGATGCGCCGGAACAGCATCTGGTGCTTGATCTCCTCGTCACTGAAGCGCACCAGGGCCTCCAGCGCATTCTGGTCGCCCAGCGCGTGCTGGCCGCTCACGTCGATCAGCTTCGCCGTGATGAACCGCTCGACCAGGCCGAAGACGTTGGCGTAGGTGCGGCCCTGGATCTGGCTGATGAAGCGCATCTCGGTTGGCGAAAGCGCCAGCTCGCGCGCCAGCGACAGGCCATCGGGCAGATACTTCCGGGCGACGTCGAAGTGACGTCCCTTGATGATGTCCTTGTCTATGTCCCAGCGAACGGCCTTGGAGGCCTCGATGGTGCGCGCATATCTGGCGCTGTCGGCCAGGGAAACGGTGGCGTTCATGTCCTTCTCCATCCGGTTGTGTGCTGGCGCGGGAGTGCCCGCGCCGATCGACCGGATATATGTCCGGCGGTCCAGGTCGGCCATGATCCGGACGCCGGATGACATGACGGAAGCTCCGAATCAGGCGACGGTGGGCACACCGCGCTTTGTCGTCGTCGAGGACGGGACGATCATTCCCAACAGGTCCGCTCCGCCGCGCGTCTGGAGCAGCCGTACCGGTGCAGAGTGTGATAGTCTGTCAGGCAGGATCAGGCAGGACGATCACGAGGGAGGACGGCGATGTTGTTCGACGGCGGCTTCACATTCAGCAACTTCCTCGCGGATATCTTTTCGATATTCTGCTTTGTCCTCTGGCTCTGGCTCCTCATCACGGTGTTCGGCGACCTGTTTCGCCGGCACGACGTTTCCGGCACCGGCAAGGTGGTGTGGGTGATCCTGCTCATCGTGCTGCCGTACATCGGCATCTTTGCCTACATCCTCACCCAGGGGCACGGCATGGCCGAGCGAAACCGGGAGATGGCGCAGCGGGCCCAGGATCAAATTCGCCACATGGTCGGCTTCAGTGCCGCCGACGAGATCGAGAAACTCGACCGGCTGAAAGCAAGCAAGTCGATCTCGGAGGAGGAGTACGCCCGTCTGCGGGCGAGGCTCGTGCAGTAGGCTGCGAGCCTGCGAGACAGAACCCGCCCCGGCAACCATGAAAGACGCGCTGATCTGCGCCGCCGTCCTCGAAGCGGTTATCCCTGGGTGCCCTCGAGGAGAGTCAGATGACCGGACCAGCGATCGGAGCGACCGAGACCGAAGTCGAGACAGAAGAGTTCACCGACGAGCTGGGCTCGGAGGAACAAGTGAAATTCCGGGGACACATTGGGAAGATTTTGAGATACGGCATGCGCGGCGTAATTTGGCTCGGGATCGCCGTTTGCGCTGCTTGCACGCCGCTCCCAACACAGAACGCAGGGCAGACGTTGCCGTCACTCCCCCTTCGGATAGTGTCGCCCGAGCCAAGCGAGAACGGGGACAAACCGTTGTTTGTCTCGGTTACCGCTTCTAACGAGGTATTTCTGGGGGACAAGAAGTACGAACTCGACAAACTCGGCGCCGAATTAAAGGCTGCGCACAATGAAAAGCCGGATCAGCGCATCTATTTTCGGGGCGATGTATCGATCAGCTATGGCCAATTCATGCAAGTGATGGAGATAGTCGTCGGTGCAGGGTTTCGCCAGTTAGCTCTAGTCGGACAGTAGCTCCCGACGAGACATCTGCTCCTCCCCTTGATGCGACCACTTTACGTTCCACGACCGGCGGCTGCAGGCAGTTGGTGCGCATCATCCAGATCGGCCGGGAGCTGCGGCCCGATTCACCCACAGATCGCATTGGCGGTGACGCAGGTTGAGGCTGATCAGGCCTCTACCTCTTCACCCTGGCTTGGCGGTCAGTGAGGGGCATAACCGATTGGCCCGCAATTGCAGGCCCAAAGACACGAGAGCTTCACCATGCCATCGTCTGACCGATCGAGCGCCTCGTCGGACAGTTCGTCGGTGAACTCGTCGAACTCGACGTCGTCCTTCATTTCCGGTTCGGACATCTTGCCCTCCTGACAGGTGATGAAAGCGCTTGAGCGGTGCCGGTCGGTGACCCTGCGACTGCCGGAAGCGTAGTCGCGAACCCGATCGATTGGCGAGTCAATTCCGGTTCGAAGCGTCTTCAAACCACCAGTCCGCCATGGCTGACCCGCCACGGCGCGCGAAACTCACGCAGATGTATCCCCCGCGTGTTCCCCGAAGTGTGTGACACGGGTTAGTGCGCCGAGCCGACTGTAAGGACGCAACGCGAACAGTTTACCCAAACCTCTTTCGCGAGTTTGGGGAAACTCGGAATGCAAAAGCAAAATCAAGGCGTTGGGTTTGGATTGGCGCTCCCTACGGGAAACGACGCCACGACGTAGGCAGGCTGATTCTATTGGCTTAAATAAATCGCGTCTAGCGGGTTTGTCAGGCCGTTTGTCAGGTCCTTTGGCGCTCCCTTTTGGGCGGAGCGCCATTCGGGAGGGCCACGTCCGGGGTCAGCAGTCTTGGAGGGTGAGTGTTCAGTTGTAGGGGGGTATGATTTCTCATCCGCTTGGGGGAGCGACTGTGAAACGAGCACTCTTATTGGCAATCGCTTCAAGCGTCGTGATTGCCTCTGCGCCTGTTCAGTCGCAGATTTATACCGAGGCTGAAAGCCTAAAGTACATCCAAACCCAGCTTTACAAACTCGGATACGATCCCGGTCCAGTGGATGGAGTCGCCGGTCCTGCGACAAGAGCCGCTGTTGAACGATATATGCGTGCTTCTGGTTTGAGCTTGGACCCTTTCGACACGGATGGATTCGCTCGAAAGCTGAAAGCCGATGTGGATGCCCTAGCTAAATCGCCATATGCAGGAAACGACCCACCTAACGGGAGCGCACCAGACAAGCCGCGCATTACACACAATATCGGTAGACCCTTAGTGGTGCTTGGAGGGCTTGTACTTGCCGTGAGCTTCGGCGCTTGGAAACTCGTACGAGCGCTCTGGCGCAAATGGTTTTAGAGGCTGGTCCGGAGTGTGAAGCTGGACGGTCGCTCAGGTAGGTAGCAATACAAATCACAAAAGGGGCAACGGATGTTCGGACTCTTTAGGCAAAGCCTCACATCTTACCGCCACGAAGTATCAGCGGGAGTGATGCGAGACCTTCGAGCCGATGGCATTTCGGAAATTGAAATAAAATCATATCTCGACAGCATGGACTACGCGGTGACGGTCAGAACCGCTTACGCTTCCAAGCTGTATCCCGCCGCCGACTTGTGTACTGAACTAGTCCTCATCCTTACCGAGAATAGAGGGGGTAGCGGACGCGCGAGACTGGCTTTTGCAAGCCCGGGCTTTGTGGTCGAAAGGGATCGATGCCAATCCCTATGACTGAGTAGGTGACCTCGTCATGATGTTCCTCGCTCGTCCGAGATGAGCGCAAAAATCCCGATTTCATTGCGTTATCTTCAGTAACGACCGTAATCGTCAATTCCGGCGAGCGCGCCTAGATTGGCGCGATGGTCCGCCTCTCGCGGACCCCGACGGTTGGGCCTCGCGCCTCCCCCCGCGAAGCCCTCCGTGCGTTTTTTTTCGTTTTTTTAACGAGAGGGGCAAAGGCTCTCCAGGAGGTATCGCCATGGGCAAATTCAAGCACGGTAATCCTGGCGGCCCCGGCCGCCCGCGCGGCAGCCGCAATGCTCTCAATCTGCTGCTCGACCAGCTCGCTGCCGGGCACGCAGAGAAGATGGTGAAAGCTGCGATCGACCAGGCGGACAAGGGCGACGCCGTCTCGCGGCGGATGGTGCTGGACCGCATCTGGTCGGTGCCGAAGGGCCGGCCGGCAGAGGTCGAAATGCCGCCGATCCGCACGCCCGACGATTTGCTCGCTGCGCACGCAGCCGTGGCCGAGGCGATCGGTGAGGGCAGCATGACCCCGCAGGATGGCGCGGCCCTGTCGTCGGTGCTGGCGCAGCATCACCGCGCCTTCGAGCTGGTCGAGCAGCAAAGGGCGGTCGAGGCGCTGAAGCGCGACATACGCGAACTGAAGTCGAACAAGTCGTGAGCCTGAAGTCGGACCTGCAGCGGCTGGGCGCCGAGGGTCAGGGGCTGAAGGAGCGCGCGCGGCGCAAGGAAGAGTGGCGGCTGAGACTGATCGAGAGAGACAAGGAGATCGCGAGACGCGATCGGGCCGACAGAGCCAGGGCGAGGAGGGCAGCGCGGCGGGCCAAAGCCGCGCCGCCGGCCAAACCGTTGCCGCAGGCCAAACCCGCGCCGCCGGCCAAACCGTTGCCGCCAGTCGAACCGGCGCCGCTTCCGGTATTGCCGCCACCCCGGGAATCACCCCCGGTACCGCCCGGGGCGCCCGTGGTTCAGCCGTTCGACCCGCAGGCACCCACTGGCGACCCGCCCGAGCACATGCAGATCCGGCCGGTCAGCTGGCGCCCTCGTTGGCAGCCGGATTTGGACGACGAGAGGCCAGGCACCAACGGCCGCTGCATCATCGACTACGACCCCCTCGCGGACGACGATTATGACCCGTTCGAGGACGACTGAATTGGCGCTCGTGAGATCTGGATCATCACCAGTGTCATCCCGAGCGCAGCGAGGGATCCTTAGCTGCGGCCAGACAAGGATCCCTCGCTGCGCTCGGGATGACACCTCCAGTCAGAAAAACTCTAACCCACCTGTCCCTTGTACCAGTCGAGGATCTCCGCGCCGGTCCACATCACGACGCCGGGCTGGCCCAGAATGTAGTCGTACAGCATCTCGAGATACCGGATCCGATGCGGCACGCCGGTCAGGTACGGGTGGATCGAGATCGCCATCACCCTGGGCGCGGTGGCGCCGTCGAGCAGCAGGCGGTCGAACGTATCGCGGCCGCGGCGCCAGATCTCGTCGGAGGGCTGCTGTTGCACCGCGCTCATGACGACATCGTTCACCTCGACGGTGTAGGGCACGGAATACATCGTGCCGGTTTTCGTCGCCAGCCGGAGCGGCTGCTCGTCGAGCACCCAGTCGGCGACATACTCGATGCCCTGCTCGGCCAGGACGTCGAGCGTGTCGTCGGTCTCGGTGAGGCCGGGCAATTCCCAGCCGCGCGGCGGCTTGCCGGTGAAGTCGGCGATCGCCTTGATCGTGTCGGCGATCGCGGCGCGCTGGTCGTCGACCCGGTGCATCGGCTTCTGGGTGAAGCCGTGACCCATGAATTCCCAGCCGGCGTCGAGCGCGGCGCGGCAGGCGTCGGGATAGATCGTGGTCGCGCTGCCGTTCAGCGCGAAGGTGGCCCTGAGGCCGCGCGCGCCCAGGGTCTCGAGGAAGCGCCAGAAGCCCACCCGCATGCCGTACTCGTGCCACGCCCAGTTGGGCACGTCGGGCAACAGCGGCTGGCCCATCGGTGGCGGCAGCACCGCGCGCGGCATCGGCCCCAGCGGACTCCAGTTCTCGACGTTGACGATGGTCCACACCGCGACCTTCGCGTCTCCTGGCAGCACGAGCTTCGGCCGCTTGTGGATCGGCTGGTAGGGCGCGCGGCCGCGGATGCTGTCGCCGGGTTCGTTGCTCATCGTCGCGTTCCTAACTGTCGTCCTGAGCGAAGCGAAGGACCTCACGCCAGCCGCGGACTCGATACTCGCCCGTGTCTGATCGTACTGCGAGGTCCTTCGCTGCGCTCAGGACGACGGAAATCTACATATCCTAGGCTAGGCCTTACTCGGATCGATCAGATACTTCTCGCCGGTGGCGCGTTTGGAGTAGGCCGCGATGTTGGCGAGGTCGAGCGCGCCGTTCAGCGACACGGTCCTGGTGTAGTGGCTGGCGAAGGTGGTCTTGAGCTCCGACACGACCCGCTCGCGCAGGCGCTGCTGGTCGGGCCGTCCGATCTTCTGCAGAAACGGCGTCAGCAGCCAGCCGCCGATGCCCCACATCATGCCGAAGGAGCGGCCGAAGGCCGTCGGGCCGCTGTCGAGGCCGCCGTAGATATAGACCTGCTTGTGCACCGAGGAACCGTAGCGGCTGTAGGTCTTGGCGCTCTTGTTGATGGCGATCTCCATCGCGCTCAGGATCTGGCCGGCGATCTTGCCGCCGCCGATCGCGTCGAAGGCGATGGTGGCGCCGGTCTCGGCCAGCGCCGCCACGAGATCGTCGCCGAAGGTGGCCGCCGTCGAGTCGACGACATGCTTCGCGCCGATGCCCTTCAGCAGGGCCGCCTGCGCGGGCGAGCGCACGATGTTGACGAGGCCGATGCCGTCCTTGAGGCAGATCCTGTTCAGCATCTGGCCGAGGTTGGACGCGGCGGCGGTATGGACCAGCGCCTTATGGCCCTCGCGCTTCATGGTCTCGGTCATGCCGAGCGCGGTCAGCGGATTGACGAACCACGAGGCGCCTTCGGCCGCCGTCGTGCCGGCGGGCAGCGGCTGGCAGTCGGTGGCTTTGAGCAGGCGATACTGCGTGTACATGCCGCCACCGATCATCGAGACCGTCTTGCCCATCAGCGCCTGCGCCGCTTCCGACGATCCCGCCTTGATCACCGTGCCCGCGCCCTCGTTGCCGACCGGCATCGACTGGTCGAGACGCGCGGCGAGCATCGGCAGCGTTCCCTGCGGCACCGGGGCCGTCACCTTGATGCCGGCGCCGCTGCCGCTCGCCCTGGCCTTGGCGAGATCGGCGGGGCCGGTGAGAAGGCCGAGGTCGGACGGATTGATCGGCGAGGCCTCGACCTTGACCACGACCTGGTCGGGGCCAGGCTCGGCTATCTCGACCTTGGCCAGGGACAGTTCGAGTGTGCCGGTCTTGGTGATCAGCGAGCGCAGTTCGAGGCCGGTGGTCATCCTGGTTTCTCCCAAAATTCAATCAGATCGTGTTCAGGCCCGCCACGCCGGGCGGGTCGTCGAGAAGGCGAGAATAGCGGAGAACGACACGATGCCCATAGCCACGAAGGCGAAGACGCCGGAGAGGCCCCAGCCCATCACGTCGAGCGCGAGCAGCCCGCCGCACGACGCGACCACGATACGCGCGAGGTTGGCGGTCACCGGCCACACCATCTCGCCGGTGCCCTGGCTGGCAAAGTAAAGCGCCATGGCGAGGCCGAAGAAGCCGTAGGCGGGGCCGACGATATGGAGATAGGTGCCGCCGACGGCGAGCGCCGCCGGATCGCGGGTGAACAGGCCGAGCCACAGGTTGGGCCAGATCGCCATGACGATGCCGATCGCGGCGGCGATGGCGCCCGACATCAGCGCGCCGATCCAGGCGAGCCTGCGGGCGCGCGCATGCTGGCGGGCGCCGATGTTGGTGCCGACCAGCGCGGTCAAGGTGGCGCCGATGCCGAAGCTGATCGGCACCAGCATGTATTCCAGCCGGCTGCCGATGCCGTAGCCCGCGATCGCCGCATTGCCGCCGCGGCCGATCAGTCCGGTGACCAGCAGCACCGTGCCATTGGTCAGGATCACCACGACGCAGGCCACGAGGCCGACTTTCAGGATGTCGCGGAACGGTTGCCAGCGGAAACCGCCAGCGGGCCAGCGGAGACGCAGCGCGGCGGACGGTCCGACGAGACGCGGCAGCATCCACAGCGTCGCGAGCGTGAAGCAGATCACTGCCGCCGCGGCTGGTCCCTGGATGCCAAGCCGCGGCGCGCCCATCCAGCCCAGGGTCAGGACGCCGGTGAGCGGGATCTGCAGCGCGCTGGCCGCGACCAGCGCATAGCCTGGAGTCTTCATGTCGCCGGTGCCGCGCAGCACCGAGGCCAGCGAGTTGGAAAGCCAGTGCGCGCCGCAGCCGAGAAACAGCACGTTGGCGAAAGCGACCGCGCGCTCGAGCGCGCCACCGCTGCCGCCCAGCAGTCCGTAGATCGGCCGGCCGAAACCGACGAAGACGAGCGCGAACAGCGCCGCCATGCCGATCGCGATGGCGATGCCGTGCGCCGCCGCCGCTTCCGCCGCTGCGCGATCGTTCGAGCCCACGGCGCGCGCCACCGAAGAGGAGATGCCGCCGCCCATCGCGCCGGCCGACATCTGGCCCAGCGCCATCTGCGTCGGGAAGACGAGCGCCAGGGCGGCGAGGTCGACGATGCCCAGTTGTCCCACGAAGAAGCCGTCGGAGATGCTGACCAGACTCTGCATCGCCACGTTCAGCACGTTGGGGGTCGCGAGCGAGAGAATGGTGGGAACGATCGGGCCGCTCAGCATCATCTGCCGGCGTTCGGCGGGAGTCATGCCGGTGTCTCTATCACGCGTCCGCGGCGGCCCGAGCAAAGTTATCTAATGCGGGTATCAAGTGCTCGTTCCCATCCTTCGAGACGCGGCCTGCGGCCGCTCCTCAGGATGAGGGCGTGCGGGCGTGCCAAAGCCCTCATCCTGAGGAGGCGCGCAGCGCCGTCTCGAAGGATGGGCCTCACACGCGGTGCTCGCTCACTCCGCCGCGAGCGGCGTCGGTGCCAGCCACTTGTCGAAATCCGTGAGCGCCCGCACCGCCATCGCCTGCTTGCGTTCCTTGCCCTTGAAGCTTCCCTCGATCGGCGGGAACAGGCCGAAGTTGACGTTCATCGGCTGGAAGGTCGTGGCATCCGCGCCACCGGTGATGTGGCCCAGGATCGCGCCCATCGCGGTCGTGGGCGGCGGCGCGGCCTGCGTTCGGCCAAGTCGTTCGGCCACTGCAAAACGTCCGGCCATCAGGCCGACGGCGGCGCTCTCGACATAGCCTTCGCAGCCGGTGATCTGGCCGGCGAAGCGCAGCCGCGGCATCGCTTTCAGCCGCAAGGTGCCGTCGAGCAGCCGCGGGCTGTTGAGGAAGGTGTTGCGGTGCAGGCCGCCCAGGCGCGCGAACTCGGCGTTGTGCAGGCCGGGGATGGTGCGGAAGATGCGCGTCTGCTCGCCGTGCTTCAGCTTGGTCTGGAAGCCCACGATGTTCCACAGCGTGCCCAGCGCATTGTCCTGGCGCAGCTGCACCACCGCCCACGGGCGGCGATCGGTGCGCGGATCGCGCAGGCCCACCGGCTTCATCGGACCGAAGCGCAAGGTCTGCGGTCCGGTCGACGCGATCACCTCGATCGGCTGGCAGCCGTTGAAGTAGGGCGTGTTGTGCTCCCACTCCTTGAACTCGGTCTTGTCGCCGGCGAGCAGCGCCGCCACGAAGGCCTCGTACTCGGGCTTCTCCATCGGGCAGTTGATGTAGTCGGCGCCATCGCCTCCCGGGCCACCCTTGTCGTAGCGCGACTGCTTCCACGCAATCGACATGTCGATGCTCTCGTGATGCACGATCGGTGCGATCGCATCGAAGAAGGCGAGCTCGGCTTCGCCGGTGACCTTGCCGATCGCTTCTGCGAGTGCAGGCGAGGTGAGGGGACCGGTCGCGAGGATGACGCTGTCCCAGTCGTCGGGCGGAAGTCCCGCCACTTCCTCGCGGCGCAGTTCGACGAGCGGATGGGCGAGCAGCGCCTCCTGCACGGCAGCGGAGAAGCCGTGGCGATCGACGGCGAGCGCGCCGCCGGCCGGCAGCTTGTGCGTGTCGGCGGCCCGCATGATCAGCGAGCCTGCGCGGCGCATCTCCTCGTGGATCACGCCGACGGCGTTGTTGGCGGCATCGTCGGAGCGGAAGGAGTTGGAGCAGACCAGCTCGGCCAAGTTTTCGGTGAGATGGGCCTCGGTCCCGCGCACCGGCCGCATCTCGTGCAGCACCACGGGCACACCTGCGGAGGCGAGTTGCCAGGCAGCTTCGCTGCCGGCGAGACCGCCGCCCACAACGTGTACAGGGCGCAAAGTTTGCGCCTTCTTGATGCTTGACGTCATGCACTCCGACCTGAAACCGTGCGCCTCCTTACATGGGGGAGCCTCCGATGACCATCAAGTTTCTCAACCCGAAGACCGTCAACTTCTCGGGCAAGTACAGCCTCGCGGCCGAGGTGCCGGCGGGTGCCAGGCTGCTGTCCGTTTCGGGCCAGGTGGGTACCGCGCCCGACGGCAAGCTGGCGCCGAACATCGAGGCGCAGTGCGAGCAGGTCTGGAAGAATATCGGCGAAGTGCTCAAGGAAGGCGGCATGACCTACAAGGACATCGTCAAGATGACGACGTTCCTGACCGACAGCCGCTTCATTCCTGCTTTTCGCGCCTCGCGCGACGCCGTGCTGACCGCAGCGCCCTATCCTTCGTCCACGCTGCTGATCGTGGCCGGGCTCGCCGATCCCGCGATGCTGGTCGAGATCGAGGTGCTGGCAGCCAAGGCCTGATCATGGCCGACAGCCTCAAGGTCGCGCTCGCGCAGCTCAATCCCAAAGTCGGCGACGTCGCCGGCAACCTGGCGAAGGTGCGCGCGGCGCGGGCGGAGGCGGCGAAGCAGGGCGCCGACCTGATGGTCTGCAGCGAGCTGGTGCTCGCGGGTTACTTCCCCGAGGACCTCGTGCTGAAGCCGTCGTTCCAGCAGCGCTGCCGCGAGGCGGTCGAGGCCTTGCGCGCCGACACGATGGATGGCGGCCCGGCGCTGTTCGTGACGGCGCCGTGGCGCGAGGAGGAGAAGCTCTACAACGCCATCATCGCGCTGGATAAGGGCGAGATCATCGGCAAGCGCTTCAAGGTCGACCTGCCGAACTACGGCGTGTTCGACGACAAGCGCGTCTTCGTGCCGGGCCCGATGCCGGGACCGCTGGTGTTCAGGGGCGTGCGCCTCGGCGTGCCGATCTGCGAGGATGTGTGGACGTCGGACGTCGTCGAATGCATCGCCGAGACCGGCGGCGAGATCCTGCTGGTGCCCAACGGCTCGCCCTATGAAGTGGGCAAGACCGACGTGCGCGTCCAGCACGGTGTGCAGCGCGTGGTCGAAAGCGGCCTGCCGCTCGCCTACGTGAACCAGGTCGGCGGCCAGGACGAGGTGGTCTACGACGGCGGCTCGTTCGTGCTGGGTGCCGACCGCGCGCTCAAGGCCAAGCTCGCGTCCTTCCGCGAGGAGATCGCCACTGTCGAGTTCCGCCGCGGCGAGAAGGGCTGGGAGTGCCTGCCGGGCCGGGTCGCGCCCGAACTGAGCGACATCGAATCGATCTACCAGGCAATGATGCTGGGCCTGCGCGACTATGTGAACAAGACGGGATTCCCGTCGGTCGTGATCGGCCTGTCGGGCGGAGTCGATTCGGCACTCACTGCTGCCGTCGCCGCGGATGCGCTCGGACCCAGCCGCGTGAACACGATCATGATGCCGTCGCCCTACACCAGCGCGCATTCGCTCGAGGACGCCAGGGCCTGCGCCGAGGCGATCGGGATCAAATACGAGATCGTCAGCATCGAGCCGGCGATGGAGGCCTTCCGCAAAATGCTGCTGCCGCTGTTCGGCAACCGCAAGGAGGACGTGACCGAGGAGAACATCCAGAGCCGCGCGCGCGGCGTCACCCTGATGGCGGTGTCGAACAAGCTCGGCAGCATGGTAGTGACGACCGGCAACAAGTCCGAGATGGCGATGGGCTACGCCACGCTCTACGGCGACATGTGCGGCGGCTTCAACGTGCTGAAGGATGTCTACAAGACGACGGTGTTCGAGCTCTGCAAATGGCGCAACGAGCATCTGCCGGACGGTGCGATGGGAAACAGAGGCGTGGTGATCCCCGAACGCATCATCGCCAAGCCGCCGTCGGCCGAATTGCGCCCCGATCAGAAGGACGAGGACTCGCTGCCGCCCTATCCGGTGCTCGACGCGATCCTGCGCGGGCTGATCGAGCGCGATCTGTCGGCCGAGGAGCTGGCGCGGGAAGGGTTCGACGACGCAACCGTGAGCCGGATCTGGCGTTTGCTCGAGGCGGCGGAATACAAACGCCGTCAGGCGCCGCCGGGCGTCAAGATCACTTCCCGACTGATCAGCAAGGAGCGCCGCTATCCCATCGTCAACGGCTTCCGTGGCTGACAAGAACAGCGGCACGATCGGCTCGCTCGCCAAGCGTCTTGGCCCGGGGGTCATCACCGGCGCGGCCGACGACGATCCCAGCGGCATCGCCACCTATTCGCAGGCCGGCGCCCAGGCGGGCTTCGGGCTGCTTTGGACGGTGGTGATCACCTGGCCGATGATGGTCGCCGTCCAGTCGATCAGCGCGCGCATCGGCCGGGTCACCGGCAAGGGCCTGGCGGCCAACATGATGGCGGTGTTTCCCGCGCCCGTGGTGAAGGGGCTGGTGGCACTTCTGTTCATCGCCAATACGATCAACATAGGCGCCGACATCTCGGCCATGGGGGCGGCGGTGCGGCTGCTGCTGGGCTGGGGCCAGCACGTCTTCACGGTAGCCTTTGCGCTGCTGTCGCTGGCGGCCATCGTGTTCATTCCCTATCACCGCTACGTCAACGTGCTGAAATGGCTGACCTTCTCGCTGTTCGCCTATGTGGGCATCGTGTTCACCGTCCACATCGACTGGTCGGCCGTCGCCCTGGGCGCCGTGCTGCCGAAGTTCGACAAGACAGGCGAGATGCTCACCCTCATCGTGGCCATCTTCGGCACCACGATCAGCCCCTACCTCTTCTTCTGGCAGAGCGCGCAGGAGGTCGAGGACGAGGAAGCCGATCCCGAAGCGGGGCCTCTGCTCGACAATCCGCGACAGGCATCGCGCCAACTCAACCGTATCGGCTGGGAGACCTGGCTCGGCATGGGCGCGTCCAACTTCGTCGCCTTCTTCATCATGGTGACCACGGCGGTCACCCTGAATGCCAACGGCCATATCGACATCCAGTCGACCGAGCAGGCTGCCGCGGCGCTGCGCCCGATCGCCGGGCAGGCGGCGTTCCTGCTGTTCAGTCTCGGCATCATCGGTACCGGCCTGCTGGCCGTGCCGGTGCTGGCCGGCGCCTCGGCCTATGCCGCGGGCGAGGTGTTCGGCTGGACGACCGGGCTCGAGCGCCGGCCGGGCGAGGCGCGTCAATTCTACGCGGTAATCGCGGCCGGCATCGTGCTGGGCATCGCCGTCGACCTGTCGCCGCTCGACCCGATCAAGGCGCTGTTCTGGAGCGCCGTCGTGAACGGCGTCATCGTCGTGCCCATCATGATCGCGCTGATGATCGTGGGATCGAACGGCAAGCAGATGGGCAAGTACGTGGCGACGGTTGGCCAGCGCATCTTCGGCTGGGGCGGGACGGTGATGATGGCCGCCGCCGCGGTCGCGATGTTCGTCCTGATGTGATAGAGACCCGCTGCCAATCACAGGAGCCGAAAGGCATGTCGGGACTTCGCTGCGGCCGGCGGGACTTCGTGTTCGCGGGCGGTCTTGCCGTCCTCGCGCGCGGTGTCGGCGCCCAGCCGTTGCCGGGCGACCTGATCGCACGCCGGCTGTTCTTCTCGGCGCCCGACCATGCGCGTGCCACCGTCAGTCCGGACGGCACCAAGGTCGCCTATCTGGCGCCGGTCGACGGCGTGCTGAACGTCTGGACGGCGCCGCTTGCCGATCCGAAGGCGGGCAAGGCGCTCACCAGGATCGCCGATCGCGACGTGATGAGCGCGCTGTGGTGGACAGGCGACAGCCGGCACCTCGTGTTCTGCCGCGACCAGGGCGGCGAGGAGAACTGGCAGACCCATTGCGTCGACCTCGAAAGCGGCGACGTGCGGCCGCTGTCGCCGGCGCCGGAGGTGAAATCGTTCGTGCAGGAAGTCTCCAACCGGTTTCCGAACGAGCTGCTGATCGGCCACAACCAGCGCGACAAGCGCTACTTCGACCTGTACCGGGTCAACACGGCGACGGGCGAGTCGACCTTGGCGTTCCGCAACGACGAGTTCGTCGAGCTCTACACCGACCAGCAGTTCCGCGTGCTTTACGGCCGGCGCTATCGCAGCGGCGGCACCTGGGACATCGTCAGGGCGACGGGGGACCGCGCCGGGTCGGTGGTGCGCAGCATCGGCGTCAACGACCGCTACACGACCGCGCTGATCGGCATCTCGGACGACGAGAAGCAATTGTACTGGCTCGATTCACTGGGCCGCGAAAGTGCGGCGGTGACCGCCCAGGCCCTGCCGGATGGCAAGCCGCGCGTGCTGGTCGAGAACCGGTCTGCCGACTTCGAGATCCCCATCCTCGACCCGGTCCGCCGCACGCCGATCGCCGCCTCGCTCGTCTACACGCGCCGGCGCTGGTACACGATCGACCCGCTCGTCGCGCCCGACCTCGACCGCCTGCAGGCGTCGATCGACGGCGATCTCGTCGACTTCAACCTGTCGAACGACCGCGGCAACTGGATCGTCTATGCCGAGGCCGCGGCCAAGCCCGGGCGCTACTTCCACTACCGGCGCGCCGACCGCAAGACTGTGCCGCTGTTCTCGGTGCGCGCCGGGCTCGACGATGCGGCGCTGGTGAAGATGGAGCCGGTCGTCATTCCCACGCGCGGCGATCTCAGGCTCGTCGGCTATCTGTCGCGCGGCGTCAGCCTGGCGGCGGGCCAACCGGGACCGATGGTCCTGCTGGTGCACGACGGCCCGTGGACGCGCGACACGCCCGACTTCAACGGCATGCACCAGTGGCTCGCCAACCGCGGCTATCACGTGCTCAGCGTCAATTTCCGCGGCTCGAGCGGGCTCGGCAAGAAGACAGCGCTCGACGGCGATGGCGAATGGGCCAACCGGATGCAGAACGACCTGCTCGATGCGATCGAGTGGGCCAACAACGAGCGGATCTCCGACGAGCTGCGGATCGCCATCTGCGGGGCGGGCTACGGCGGCTTCGCGGCGTTGATTGGCGCCTGCGTGACGCCCGACCGCTTCGCCTGCGCCATCGATCTTGCCGGCATCGCCAACCTCGTGGCGTTCATGCAGGCGATCCCGGCCTACTGGATGCCGTGGCTGCCTGAACTCAAGGTGCGCCTCGGCGCCGACGGCTCGAGCGAGGACGGCCGGAAGTTCCTGGCCTCGCGCTCGCCGCTTACCTACGTCGATCGAATCAAATGTCCGCTGCTGATCGCGCACGGCGTCAACGACGTCCGCGTGCCGGTGGCGCAGTCCGACGAATTCGTGGCGGCGATGCAGAAGCGCAAGCTTCCCGTGACTTATGTGACCTACAACGACGAAGGCCATGTCTTTCGCCGTGCGCCCAATCGTCTATCGCGCGCTGCCGTGGCCGAAGCCTTCCTGGCGCAGAACCTGGGCGGCCGCGCCGAGCCGGTGGGCGACGCGCTGGCCGGTTCCAGCATCGAGTTCCGTGCCGGCCGCGAGCTGATCAAGGGGTTGGGCTAGCGCGATGAGAACTCTATTCGGGTCCGCTCAGCATGTTCGGCGCCAAGGCGGAGATTGCGCTGGCCGAGAAAGCCATCGAGTTCGATCTGGTCATGGTGCCGTTCGAGATGAAGTCGCTTTATCAGCCGAAGCACCCGGAAGTGGCGCGCATCAATCCAAAGCAACAGGTTCCGGTGCTGGTCGACGGCGACCTCGAGATCTTCGATTCGACGCAGATCTTCGAGCATCTCGAGACGATAAAGCCGGTGCCGCCGCTGTGGCCCGGCGACGCCAGGGCAACGGCGCGGGCGCGCCTGCTCGAGCACATATCCGACGAGATCTGCTTTCCGCCGATCGTGCGTCTGATGGGCCTGGCGCAGGCGCTCGAACTCGCCCGCTGCCGGCGAAGCGCGTGCGGCGGCCACCCGCGTCTACGACGACATGGAGCGCGGGCTGGGCGAGCAGAGCTGGCTTGCCGGCGAGCTGTCCTATGCCGATATCGCCTTCTACATGGCCCAGCTCTTCGGCGAACGCTGGAGCGTGCCGATGACCGCTGCCCACCCGCGGCTGCAGCTCTGGCGCGACCGCATGAGCGCGCGGCCGGCGGTGGCGAAGGTCGCCGGTGCCATGGGACGCTATCTGGTCGCGCAAGGCCGCAAGCTGCCGCCATTCCTGGAGAGGATGACCTGACGATGCACAAGTACGTCGTTCCCGATCACATCCGCGCCCGCGTCATCCGCCTGCAGGGCAAACCCTTCGCACTCGAGAGCATCGAGGCGGGGCGCACGGCGCTCGTCGTGGTCGACATGCAGAACTATTACGTGGCCGAGGGCTATCCCAGCCACTCTCCGCAAGCGCCGACGATCGCGCCCAACATCAACCGCATGGCGGCGGCGCTGCGGACGGCGGGCGGGCGGGTCGTCTGGGTCCAGACCGACAGCGCCGAGGCGCTGGCAAAATGGGGCAAGCATCACCGGTACAAGCTGACGCCGGAGAACGCCGCGCGCCGCTTGCGCCTGCTCTCCGAGAATGACGAAGGCTTCAGGCTCTACAAGGAGCTGGAGCCCAAGTCCGAGGATCTCTACGTCCGCAAGATCAAGTTCAGCGCGATGATCGGCGACTCCTCGAATCTGGATGCCGTTTTGCGCGAGAACGGGCTCGACATCTTGCTCGTGGCCGGCACCAAGACCAACGTGTGCTGCGAGTCGACGGCGCGCGATGCCTCGATGATGGAGTATCGGGTGGCCCTGTTGTCCGACGCCACCGCGACCTCGACCGACGAGGAACATGCCGCTGCGCTCAACGGCTTCCAGGTGTCGTTCGGCGATGTGATGACCGTGGACGAGGCGCTGGAGCGTCTCACGCCGGCCGTGGCGGAAGAGCCGCGCCGCGCGGCCAAGAGCTGAGGCTTTCGCGGGCGATCGCCTCGCGGTCGACGCCGTCGAACGCCATCAGCTTCCGGGAACGATGCCGGGCTTGAGCGCGATGCAGTGATCGGCAATGGCGCCGGGCGTGGTCAGCCAGACCCGGTCGAAGTGCTTGTGCGAGGTGATGCGGCGGAACATGTCGCGCAGCACGGCGAGGCGATGCGGCTGGCCCATGATGAAGGTGTGCAGCGAGATCGCCAGCACCAGCGGCTGTGCGGTGCTCTGCTCGAGCATCTCCTCGAACTGGCGCAGGACGATATCCGCATAGACCGGCGCATCCTGGCGGAGATGAATCACCGATACAAAGTCGTTGGTCTCGACGGCATAGGGCACGTTGAGCAACGGGCCCGAGCGCGTCTTCATCCAGTGGGGCTGGTCGTCGCACGGCCAGCTCACGCAGTATTTGTAACCCGCTTCCTTCAGCAGATCGGGCGTGAGGGCGCTCTCGGCCTGCAGCGGTGTCATCCAGCCGGCGGGTGGCTTGCCTTCGTGCCTGCGGATCGCGTCGGTCGCCTCGACGATCAGCGCGCGCTCCTCGGCCTCGGGGCGCATGCCGGGCTTTTCGGAGTTGGTGCGGCCGTGGCCCATGATCTCGTCGCGCTTGCGCTGGCCCAGCGCCGCCATGATCTGCGGATGCGTCTCGTAGAGATACGAGTTGATCTGGTGCGCGAGCGGGATGTCGAACCGGTCGGCGAGTTCGAGCATGCGCCAGATGCCGACCCGGTTGCCGTACTCGCGCCACGACCAGTTGCGCTGGTCGGGCATCGGCAGCGGATTGCCCAAGGTCGGACCTTCGAGCCCGTAGCCGAAGGTCTCGATATTGGTCGTGATCCACAGCGCCAGCCGCTTGTCGCCCGGCCAGGAATAGTCGGGCCGGTCGACGATCGGGCTGTAGTCGAAGCGTCCGTGCGTCGGAAGAGCGTTGCCGCTCACGGATTGACCTTGCGCTTCAGCATCGTCTCGTAGACGCGCAGGATCGAGGTGCTGTCCTCGGGGCCCCAGCCCATGCCCTTGGCCAGGCGCTGCAGGTTGTGCGTCGAGGCGCCCTGCTGCAGCGGCACGCCCAGCTCGTCGCCCAGTTCGAGGGCGAGATGCAGGTCCTTGTAGGCGAGGTCGAGCGCGAAGGAGGGCGGATTGTAGAAGCCCTTCAGCGGCCTGAGGGCAAAGTTCTTGACGGCGTTGGAGTTGCCGCTCGCGGTCGAGATGACGTGCAGCAGCTTCTCCGGATCGAGGCCGTAACCGGTGCCCAGCATCATGGCTTCGCAGAGTGCGGCCATGTTGCAAAACGACAGCATGTTGTTGCAGAGCTTCGCTACCGTGCCGCTGCCCAGGCCGCCCATGTGGATCACGTTGGCGCTGAACGACTGCAGCACCGGCAGGGCGTCGTCGAACACCTTCTTGTCGCCGCCCACCATGATGGCGATGGTCCCGGCCTCGGCACCGGTCGTGCCGCCGCTCACCGGCGCGTCGAGCATGGCGATGCCCTTGGCAGCCATTGCGGCGCCGATCTTCTTCACCATCGACGGCGCGTTGGTCGACAGGTCGATGAAGGTCTTGCCTTTGGTGATATTCGCCAGAATGCCGTTGTCGCCGAGGGTCACAGCCTCCACATCCCTGGGCATGGGAAGCGAGGTCATGACGATGTCGGCGTCCTTGGTGACGTCGGCGATCGATTTGCCGGCGGTGGCGCCAAGATCGGTGCAGGTCTTCAGCGCCACCGGGTTCAGGTCGAACACCGAGACCGCGTGGTTGCTCTTCTTGATGAGATTGCGGCACATGGGGCCGCCCATGTTGCCGACGCCGATATATCCTACCTTCATGATGTCCTCCCTCGGAAAAGCCTTGCGCGGACTATACGCGAGATCGGCGCCGGCGTGAGCGATCCTGTCGATCGCGAGCGCGCGCGGGCGCTCAGCCGGGTAAAATTTGCCGCCACGGTTCTGCTGGTCGGTACGGCGGCGCTCTACGTCATCGCCCGCCACTTCGAACCCGACCACTGGGCCTGGGGCTATGTTGCCGCCTTTGCCTCGGCCGCGACGGTCGGCGGGCTGGCCGACTGGTATGCGGTGGTGGCGCTGTTTCGCCGTCCGCTCGGCCTGCCTATTCCGCACACCGCGATCATTCCGCGCAACCACCGGCGCATCGCCGACAATCTCGGCGCCTTCATCGAGACCAACTTCCTGGCGGCCGATGCGGTCGAACGGAAGCTGGGCGAGGTCGACTTTGCCGCCCAGATCGCCGACTGGCTGGGCGAGCGCGAGCGCAGCGCGGCGCTGGCGGCTTTCACGACGCGGCTGCTGCCGCAGATGCTGACCGCGATCGACCAGTCCGGCCTGCGCCGCTTCCTGGGCGAGAGGGTGCGGGCCGAACTGGAGCGGATCGAGCTGGCGCCGCTCGCCGCCGGCCTGCTCTCGGCCGTCATGGAGACCGGCCGCCACCAGCGCCTGCTCAACGAGTTGCTTGCAGCGCTCGACAAGCTGCTGACCAACGAGGAGACCTTGAAGGCGCTGCGCGAAAAGATCCGCAAAGAGCTGCCGGCACTGTTCAACCTCTATCGCGCCGACGCCTATCTGCTGCGCAAGATCGTGGCCTCGACGACGTCCTTCATCGAGGAGGCGCGCAACGACCCGGACCACCCGCTGCGTCGCGAGTTCGACGGTTTCATGACAGGTTTGATCGAGCAGCTGCGCCGGTCGCCCGACTTCGCGCGGCGCGCCGAGCGGCTGAAGCAGGACCTGCTGGCCCGCGCCGAGGTCGCGAAGCTGGCCGACGGCGCGTGGGACGGGCTGCGCGCCTTCATCGAACGCGACGCCACGAGCGAGGGGTCACAAATCCGCAGCCAACTCGAAACCATACTGGTCGATCTCGGCCGGCAGCTGGCCGGCGATGCCGCGATCCGCGCCGAGATCAATCGCGGCATGGTCCGGCTGCTGGGCGATTTCGTGCAGAGCCAGAAGAGCGGCGTCGGCCGCTTCATCGCCGAACAGGTGAGGGGCTGGGACATCGACGTGCTGATCGGGCGGATCGAGCTCACGGTCGGGCGCGACCTGCAATATATCCGTTTCAATGGTGCCATGATCGGCGGGCTGGCCGGTTTGGCCTTGCACACCATCGACAGCGGGTTGAAGCTCGGCCTGTAGCTCACAGAGGAGGTTCCGATGTCCGACCCGACCAAGACCTTCACCGACATGTTCAAGTCGCTCGGCGAGCAGCTCAAGGTCCCGGCCTTCGACATGCACAAGATCATGGAACATCATCAGAAGAACATCGACGCCATGACCCGCTCCTGGCAGGCACTCGGCGCCGGCGCCCAGGAAGTCGCGCACAGGCAGCGCGAGATCTTCGATGCCGCCGTCAGGGACATCACCGAGGTGGCCAAGGCCTATCAGCCCGGCGGTTCGGCGCAGGAGGCCATGGCGAAGCATGCCGAATTCGCCAAGAAGGCGATGGAGGCCGCGATCGCCAACACGCGCGACATCGCCGAGCTCACCAAGAAGTCGACGGGCGAGGCACTCTCCATCGTGCACGACCGGATGAAGGAATCCTTCGACGAGATCCGCGCCGGCGTCGAGAAGAAATAGCGCGCCTCGATCGAATGGACCGCTTCTGGCTCAGGAACTACCCGCCGGGCGTGCCGGCGGACATCGATCCGTCTCTCTATCCCAGCGTCGTGGCACTGCTCGAGGAAAGCTTCATCCGGTATCGCGCCGCCGATGCCTATGTCTGCATGGACAAGGCGCTGACCTTCGGCCAGCTCAACGAGTTGTCGCGTTGCCTGGCGGCGTGGCTGCAGGGCAGGGGGCTGAGGCGCGGCGCGAGGGTAGCGATCATGATGCCGAACGTGCTGCAGTATCCTGTCGCGCTCGCGGCGGTGCTGCGGGCCGGCTTCATCGCCGTCAACGTCAATCCGCTCTACTCCGCGCGCGAGCTCGCCCATCAGCTCGAGGATTCCGGCGCCGAGGCGGTGATCGTGCTGGAGAATTTTGCCGCCACGCTCGAGGCGGCAATGGTGGGCACTGCCGTCAAGCACGTGGTCGTGGGCGCGCTGGGCGACCTGCTGGGCTTCCCCAAGGGCCTGATCGTGAACCTGGTCGTGCGCCACCTGCGCAAGCTGGTGAAGCCCTTCGCGCTTCCCGGCCATGTATCCTTCAACGAGGCGATCGCCGAGGGTCGAACGATGAAGCTCGATCGGCCGGACCTCGGTCCCCAAGATGTCGCGGTGTTGCAATACACCGGTGGCACGACCGGCCCCGCCAAGGGCGCGACCCTGCTGCATCACACCTTGGTCGCCAATCTGCTGGCCTCCGAGGCCTGGATGCAGCCTGGCCTCAAGCGCAGGAAGACCGCCGGCCAGGTCACCATCGTCTGCGCGCTGCCGCTCTATCACGTGTTCGCCTTCGTGACCTGCGGCCTGCTCGGCATGCGCACCGGCGCGCTCAATATCCTGATCCCCGACCCGCGCGACCTGAAGAGCACCATCCGGGAACTCGCCAAGTACCACATCAACATCTTCCCCGGCGTGAATACGCTGTTCAACGCGCTGCTCCAGCAGCCCGAATTCGCCAGGCTCGACTTCTCCGGCCTCGCCATCACCAACGGCGGCGGCATGGCGGTGCAGGAAGTGGTGGCGAAGAACTGGCTCGCCGTCACCGGCTGCCCGATCGTCGAGGGCTATGGGCTGAGCGAAACCTCGGCCGGCGTGACCTGCAACCGGACGGATTCGGAGGCCTTCACCGGCACGATCGGGCTGCCCATGCCCAACGTCGAGATCCGCATTCTCGACAACGACGGCAGCGACATGCCGCTCGGCCAGCCGGGCGAGATCGCGATCAAGGGCCCGCAGGTCATGCAGGGCTACTGGCAGCACCCCGACGAGACGGCGCATGTCATGACTGCCGGACGGCTTCTTCAAGTCGGGCGACATCGGCGTCATGGACGAAGAAGGCTACGTGAAGATCGTGGATCGCAAGAAGGACATGATCATCGTCTCGGGCTTCAAGGTGTTTCCCAACGAGATCGAGGGGGTGGTCGCGGGTTTCCCCGGGGTCCTCGAATGCGCGGCGGTCGGCGTGCCGGATGCCCATTCGGGCGAGGCGGTCATGCTGTTCGTGGTCAAGAAGGATCCGTCGCTCACGCGCGAGGCCCTCGTGGCTTTTTGCGCCAGGGAGCTCACCGCCTACAAGCGGCCGAAATACATCGAATTCCGGACCGTCCTGCCCAAGACGAACGTGGGCAAGATCCTGCGCCGCGAGTTGCGCGACGAGGTGGAAAAGAAAGCTGCCTGATCCCGCGGACTGGGTGCAACCTGCTCGCGCCGTGCCGGCGTTTTCCGAACAGGTGAATTCCCAGGAGAGCGCGATGATCCCGACCAAGCTCGTTTGCGTGATGGCGATCGGCCTGTCGGCCGCCGCCTGCAGTACCTATTCGACGACGACCCAGGCGGTCGTCGATCCGGGTCCGGTCGTCCTGACCGGTTCCGAGCAGGCCTGCCTCGACTATGGCTTCCCGGCCGGGACGATCGGCTATGACCGCTGCGTCACCCGCGAGCACGAAGCCCGCCTGCGCGGCCGTGTGGTGGCCACCTATAGCGAGAGCCAGCTCGCCGGCGACGCCCGCAACGCCTGCTATTCCTACGGTCTGGAGCCTGCCACCGTGCGCTACGACCGTTGCGTGAACCGTGAGCTCGACGCCCGCCGTTACCGTGGGGGCGTGGCGTATAATATCCCCGGGGCCGGGCTACACGGCGGTCACGACCTACTCGGATGTCAACCCCGCCCCGTACTATGCGAGCCCCGTCAGGAATGATCCGCCTGCCGGCGTTCAGGCCTTTAAGGACGAGTACGGTTTCCGCTATGATGGCCAAGGTAACCGGCTCGATCGGAACGGGAACGTCATCAGCCCGCATTCGACCCAGCCCTAGGGGGATTGATGGCGGCAGCGCGTTCGTTGGCCTTTGTTCTTGTTGGTTTGGCGATAACGGGCTGTACGAGCATCCTGCCGGGCGAGCCGCCGAAGCCTGAATATACTTACGTGAAGACGCCGGCGCCGATCCGCGTGCTGCCCAACGGCACGCGGGTCGACGACCGCGGCTACTATCTCGACGCCCAGGGCTATCGCCTCGATCGCACTGGCGGGCAGTTGGGCGCGGTCGACTACGACGCCAAGACCAAGGACACCGTGTCGTCCAATGCCGTCGCCGGCTACTACATCAGCAGCACCGGGACGGTCGCCACCGGCACGGTCGCGGTGCCGAGCGAAGGCGGTAGCGTCAGCCTCGACGGCGCCGCCATCCCGAGCGGCGGCAACATGATCACTCCCGGGACATCGAACGTGCCGCGAGGCGACAGCGACAGAATATCGCCGAGCGCGCCGCCGGCACCCGCTGCGACCACGACGCCGATCCCGTTGGCGCCGCCGGCCAAGGATTAGCGGCTATTCGATCTTCACGCCGGCAGACCTGATGATCGGCGCCCACTTGGCGAGTTCGTTCCTGATGAACTCTGCCGTGCGCTCGGGCGTGGTGTCGGTCGCGGGGATCGCCGCGATATCCTCGAGGAACTTGATCGCACTGGGGTCGGTCATGAGCTTGCGCGACGCCTGATCGATCGTGTCGACGATCGGCTGCGGCAGTCCGGCGGGTCCGAGGATCAGGTTGAAGGTATAGGCCTCGTATCCCTTCACGCCGGCCTCGGTCATGGTCGGGATATCGGGGGCGATGGCCGCACGCTTGGCGGCGGCAAAACCCAGAATGCGTAGCTTGCCCGCGCGGTGCTGCTGTAACGTCGTGCTGAAGGTCTCGAACATCCAGGCGTCGTTGCCCGCCAGCACGTCCTGAAGTGCCGGGCTTGTCCCCTTGTAGGGCACGTGCAGGACGTCCATGCCGCCTACCGACTTCTTGAAGTACTCGCCGGCCAGATGAAGGATGCTGCCGATCCCGGAAGAAGCGTAGGAATATTTGCCGGGATTTTTCTTCATGAGCTCGACGAGACCCTGAACCGAATCGGGCATCGAAGGATGTGTCACCAGCACCGCCGGATTGACGCAGATCGACGAGATCGGCGTGAAATCCTTGATCGGATCGTAGGGCGGCTTGACGAAGGCCGTCGGATTGATGGCGTGCGTCGAAGAGGTGGCGAACAGCAATGTGTATCCGTCCGGCTTGGCGTTCTTGACCTCCATCGCGCCGATCGAACCTGCGGCGCCTGCCTTGTTGTCGACGATCACGGTCTGGCCCAGTAACGTACCCAGCTTCTCGGCGGTCATGCGGCCGATAATGTCGGTTGGGCCTGCCGGCGGGAACGGTATCACCAGCCGGATCGTGCGGTCCGGGAATTTCCCTTCGCCGCGGACAATGGCGGGCGCCGCGAGCGCACCAAGACCTGCTGCGATGAGGTGACGACGTTTCATTCTTTCCTCCCTGTTTCATTGCAGACTAGCTGAAGTGCCTTGACCCGCCAACGAGCCATCGCCACAAGTCGGCGATCATGGCCAGTCCGATCGTCCGTTTCGCGCCGAGTCCGACCGGTCTGCTGCATGTCGGCAACATCCGCGCGGCGCTCTTCAATTGGCTGTTCGTGCGCCGCCACGGCGGCACGTTCGTGTTGCGGCTCGACGATACCGACCGGCAGCGCAGCAAGCCCGAGTACGAAGCCGCGATCGAGCAGGACCTGGCCTGGCTCGGCCTCGGCTGGGACGCCAAGGAACGCCAGTCCGATCGGCTCTCGCGCTACGACGCGGCGCGCGAGAAATTGATCGCCTCGGGCCGCCTTTATCCCTGTTATGAGACGCCGGAGGAACTCGACTTCAGGCGCAAGCGCCTGCTCGCCCAGGGCCGCCCGCCGGTCTACGACCGTGCCGCGCTCAAGCTCGATGCTGCCGCGCGTGCTAAGCTGGAGGGCGAGGGCCGCAGGCCGCACTGGCGCTTCAAGCTCGCGGCGGAAGAAGTGCGCTGGGACGACCTGGTGCGTGGCGCCCAGCACGTCGACGAGTTCGAGCCAGAGCGATCCCGTGCTGGTGCGCGAAGACGGCTCCTGCCTCTACAGCTTCACCTCCGTGGTCGACGATATCGACATGTCGATCACCCACGTGATCCGCGGCGAGGATCACGTCACCAACACCGGCGCGCAGATCCAGATGTTCCGGGCGCTCGGCAGCGCCGTGCCGGCGTTCGCGCATTTGCCGCTGCTGGTCGACGCCGCAGGGGGCGGCCTCAGCAAGCGCACGGGATCGCTGTCGATCGCTGATCTGCGCGAGAGCGGGATCGAGGCGCTGGCGATCGACGCACTTCTGGCACGGATCGGCACCGCCGATCCGGTCGAGCCAGTGACCTCGCTCGATCCTCTGATTGCGAGCGTCGACTTTGCCCGTGTCGGGCGGGCCGCTGCGCGCTTCTCGGAAGAAGAGCTGGCGCATCTCAGTGCCCGCACCTTGCACGGGATGTCCTATGCCGATGTACGCGACCGCCTGGGCGATGACTTCGGCGAGGCGCTTTGGCTCGCCGTGCGAGGCAACCTCGCGAAACTCGACGATGCGAAGACGTGGGCCGGAGTGGTGCGAGGTGCGGTCGCGCCGGTGATCGAGGATGCACCGTTTCTCGCGGAAGCTGCCGCGAAGTTGCCGCCCGAGCCGTGGGGCGAGACGACCTGGAAGGACTGGACGTCCGGCCTCGGCCGCAAGGGCAAGGCCTTGTTCCATCCGCTCCGGTTGGCGCTCACCGCGCAGGAGAAGGGTCCGGAGATGGCCAAGCTGCTGCCGCTGATCGGCCGCGCCAAAGCCGAGGCGCGGTTGCGGGGCGAAGCGGCCTAGGTTATGGAAACCGCCATGTCGTCCTTCCTGCTCACCGGCGCGTGCTGCGCGCGATGTATCGAAGCCTGAAGCCCTCGCGGGCTGCGGTCTGTCTTCGTTTGCATCTAGATCGGGAGTAGGGCGATGTCCCTCGTCGTTTACAACACGCTGTCGCGCGAAAAAGAGCCGTTCGTGCCGCTCGATCCCGGCCACATCCGTCTCTATGTCTGCGGCCCGACGGTCTACGACTATGTCCATATCGGCAACGCGCGCCCCGTCGTGGCGTTCGATGTGCTCTATCGCCTCCTCAAGCGGCGCTATCCGCGCGTCACCTACGTGCGCAACATCACCGACATCGACGACCGCATCATCGCGCGCGCCGCCGACAACAAGGAGAGCATCGAGGCGCTGACCGGCCGCACCGGCTCGGCCTTCCAGGGCGACATGAAGCGGCTGGGCGCGCTGCCGCCCGACGCCGAGCCGCGCGCGACCGAGTACGTCGCCCAGATGATCGCGATGATCGAGCGGCTGATCGCCAACGGTCATGCCTATGCCGCCGAAGGCCATGCGCTGTTCAGCGTGCCCAGCATGGCCGACTACGGCCGCCTGTCGCGCAAGCCGCGCGACGAGCTGATCGCGGGCGCCCGGGTCGAGGTGGCGCCGTACAAGAAGGACCCGGCCGACTTCGTCCTGTGGAAGCCCTCGACCGATGCGCAGCCGGGCTGGGACAGTCCGTGGGGACGCGGCCGCCCGGGCTGGCACATCGAGTGCTCGGCGATGAGTGGCGCGCTGCTCGGCGAGACGTTCGACATCCATGCCGGCGGCCTCGACCTCATCTTCCCGCACCACGAGAACGAGATCGCCCAGAGCCGCTCGGCCTTCGGCCACGCGATGATGGCCAAGTACTGGATGCACAACGGCTTCCTCAACATCTCCGGCGAGAAGATGAGCAAGTCGCTGGGCAATTTCTTCACCGTGCACGAACTGCTCGACCAGTTCCCCGGCGAAGCGATCCGTCTGCTGCTGCTGTCGGCGCACTACCGCCAGCCGCTCGACTTCACGCACGACGGCATGCAGGGCGCCAAGGCAACGCTCGATCGCTGGTACGGCGCGTTGCGTGGCAAGACAGTGGGCGCCGTGGCCGTGCCGGGCAGCGTCGAGGACGCGCTGTCCGACGACATCAACACGCCGCTCGCCATCAGCGCGCTGCATCAGCTGACCGATCCGTCGCAGCTGCGCGCCGGCGCCAACGCGCTGGGCTTCCTGCAGGAAGACCCGGAAGCCTGGTTCCGCTGGACGCCGGCCGGTACCTCAGGCCCGACCGAGGCCGAGATCGAGGCGGCGATGGCGGCCCGTCAGGCCGCGCGCAAGGCCAAGGACTTCAAGGAGTCCGATCGCATCCGCGACGATCTCAAGGCCAAGGGCGTGATCCTGGAGGACGGGCCCAAGGGCACGAGCTGGAAGCGCGGTTTTTAGGCGCGCTTCTCGAACAGGATGCTCTGCACGGCGCGGCCGAAGTAGCCCTGGCGATCGGCCAGCCGCGCGGCGGCGATGCCGATCAGGTCGGGGCCGGCCCAGGTCTCGGCATCGAGCAATATCCAGTCGCCGACCGGCTCGCGCGCCAAACTGATCGTGAGGTCGGCGTTGATGAAGGTCCAATGCTTGAAGGACAGGAAGGCCGAGGTGCCGTTGCAGAAGTCGGCGGTGATCGCCGCGCGCATCAGCGGCGAGATCGGCGCCCCCTCGACGATCGGCCGCGAGGCGCGATACCAGATCGACGCGGGGCCCGGCGTGTTGAACGCCCCCTTCACGTTCCTCATCTCGAGCCCGGAGAGGAAAGGCGTTTGCGACATCGCGCCGCCCAATGCATCGCCGCCCTGTTCGGGCAGCGGCAGGTCGAGTGGCGGGAAGGGATGCTCGACGGGAAGCGCCGTTTCCTGCGTGCGGATGCGCAGCGCCGTCGCGCGGACGACCTCCTTGCCATCGGCGAGCAGGCGCACCGCGACGAGCTGGATCTTCTTTCCTTCGCGCAGGATCTCGGTCCCGACGGTAAGCGGCGCCACCGGCACCGGCCGCATCAGATCGACGGTCAGACGCGCCACCCGCATCGGCACGGGCGAGGGCAGGCGCTCGACCGCCCAGCAGATCAGCGACGAGGGCGCCGCCCCATGTTGCAGTCCGGGATCCCAGGGACCGCCGGCCAAGGCGCTGGTCTGGATCGTGGCGCCTTCGACCTTGTAGATCGCTTCCATGTAGTCACTCAGCTCCGTGCAAACTCCAGGAGCTCTCGATTGAAGCGGTCCCGGTCCGTCACGAACAGCGCGTGCGGCGCGCCTTCATAGATTTCGAGGCGGCTGCCGGCAATGAAGTTGTGCGTTCGCCGGGCGTTGATCGGCGCCACCGGCGCATCGGCGGTGCCATAGACGATGCGGGTCGGCACTGTCACCGCCGCGAGGTCCGGCCGGAAGTCGGTCTCACTGAAGGCACGCAGGCACTCGACCTGGGCGCGCATCGTCGCCTGGGCCGCGATCCTGAGCGCCCAGTCGATCGTCTCCGGATCGGCGTCCTTGCCCAGGAAATTATCCATGCCCGCCTTGAAATAGGCCGGCCGGTCGGCCTCGAGAGAAGCGACGAGCCTGTCGTAGATCGCCTTGTCGATGCCTTCGGGATTGTCCTGGGTCTTGAGCGCGAAGGGCGTCGTCGGCGCGACCAGCAAGACCCGTGCGATTCGCCTCGCGCCGTGACGCGCGAGATAACGCACGACTTCGCCGCTGCCCATCGAGTGGCCGACGAGGGTGACCTCCTCGAGGTCGAGCCTGTCGAGCAGGCTGGCGAGATCGCCCGACAAGGTCTCGTAGACGTAGCCGCTCACGGGCTTGCTCGACTGACCGTGGCCGCGGCGGTCGTACGCCACGGCGCGAAGGCCCTGGCCCGCCAGCCAGTCGAGCTGGCCGCGCCAGATCGCCGAGCTCAAGGTCCAGCCGTGGACGAAGACGACCGGCTTGCCGCTGCCGGTGTCGCGATAGAAGAGCTGCTGGCGGTCGCGCATCTCGATGAAACGTCCGGCCGCGCCGGCCGGGCGCGCGAACAGGGGAGCGGCGGCAATCGACGATAGAACGGTGCGTCTGTTCATGAGGACCTCCGGTTCGTTGGTCCTCTCCCATAAGGCCGGTGTGCGGTCGCGGTCGATAATCCAGCAGGTAATGACTTGACGGCCGGCCAGCTCGTATTTAACTAAGTTGTTAAATATGGATAGGCTGTCACAAACCTTCTCGGCCCTGGCCGACCCGACCCGCCGGGCGCTGCTGGCAAGACTGGCCACCGGGGCTGCCACCGTGGGCGAGCTCGCCGAGCCGTTCGACATGTCGTTGCCGGCCGTGTCGCGGCACCTGCGGGTGCTGACCGACGCAGGCCTGATCGAGCGCTCGACCGAGGCGCAGTGGCGGCGCTGCGCGCTCCGCGGCGAGGGTTTCCGGGTGGCGGCCGACTGGATCGAATTCTATCGCCGCTTCTGGGAGCAACAATTCGACCGCCTGGATGCGTTCCTGAAGCGTACCGAGCCCAAACCGAGGAAAGGAAAACGCCGTGCCCGACGCAATGCTTGATACCAACATCCTGCGGCTCAGCCGCATCTTCGATGCGCGGCGCGAACGCGTATTCGAGGCGTGGACGCGGCAGGACCATTTCGTGCAATGGATGTGTCCGCCCCATGTCACGATCACCCTGTGCGAGATCGACGTGCGGCCGGGCGGCGCCTGGCGCATCGGCGGCCGCAACGAGAGCGGCAAGGTCTTCGCCTCGTCGGGCAAGTATGTCGAGGTGACCCGACCGGATCGGCTGGTCTTCACCTGGGCGCATCATGCCGACGGCGATTTCGCCAGGCCGCGTGGTCACGAGACGACGGTGCGGGTCGAACTGCGGGCGCTTGGCGCGAAGACCGAGCTGACCCTGATCCACGGAACGTTCCTGGACGGCTTCACGCAGCACAAGAGCGGCTGGGAAGGCTCGTTCGACAAACTCGCCGCCTACCTCGGGAGGACCGCATGACCACGCATCGGATCGTTTCCCACGACGAATGGTTCAAGGCGAGCCAGGCGCTGCTCGCGAAGGAGAAGGAGTTTACGAAGCTCCGTGAGCAGATGGCCGAGGAACGGCGCAAGCTGCCCTGGGAGAAGGTGGAGAAGGAATACGTCTTCCAGGCAACCGAAGGTCGCGTGACCCTGGCCGAACTCTTTGCCGGGCACGGACAGCTGATCGTGCAGCATCTCATGTACGGTCCCGACTGGAACGAGGCCTGTCCGGCCTGTTCCTTCTGGGCGGACAATTTCAACGGCATCGACATGCATCTGGCGGCGCGCGACACGTCGTTCGTTGCCATCTCGCGCGCGCCGATCGACAAGCTGATGGCCTACAAGAAGCGCATGGGCTGGACCTTCCGCTGGGTCTCCTCGCTCGACAGCGACTTCAACTTCGACTTCGGCGTCTCGCTCAATCCGGGCGACAAGTACAATTTCGGCACGATCGACGCCAAGGGCGAGATGCCGGGCGTCAGCGCGTTCCGGTGCGAGGATGGCGCGATCTATCACACCTATTCGGCCTACGCCCGCGGGCTTGATCTCTTGAACGGCACGTACCATCTGCTGGATATTACGTCGAAGGGCCGCGACGAGGCCGGGCTGGATTTCACCATGGCCTGGCTGAAGCGGCACGATAAATACTGACCAGGGGAACTGTCCGATGATCCATACGGCGACATGGCACGGCAAGGTGATCGCGAGCAGCGACAACACGCTCGAAGTCGGCGGCTACCGCTATTTCCCGCGCGACTCGGTCAAGATGGAGCTGCTCAAGAGCACGCCCAAGACGCCGAGCGATCTCGAGTGTCCGCACGGCGTGCAGTTCTATGACGTCGTCGAGGGCGGCTCAAAGAGTGTGCGCGCGGCGTGGTCCTACGAGGCGCCGCAGCCCAAGATGAAGCCGGTCGATCACTGGATCGGCTTCTGGGAAGACGTCGAGATCAAGTAGCGGCGTGTCACTGTCCTCCCCCGTCTTCGGGGGAGGTGGCGCCGTCATACGGCGACGGAGGGGGCGAGCCACGGTACAGACCGGGTAGATAGGTAACAGAATAGACCGGGAGGATGGGTGACAGGTTTCACTGTGGGCGGGAGGACCGCCGATGCCGTGGAAGGAAACCTGTTGCATGGACGAGCGGATGAAGTTCGTGGCGGCGTGGCTGGAAGGCGAGGAAAGCCGTGCTGCGCTTTGTCGACGGTTCGGGATCAGTCGGAAGACGGGCTACAAGTGGTGGGAACGGTATGCTGCCGATCCGTCGACTGGATTGTCCGACCGTTCGCACGCGCCGCTTTGTGTGCCTCACAGGCTATCGGGTGAGCTTGCCGTGCCGATCCTGGAAGTACGGCACGCGCATCCGAGCTGGGGTCCGCGCAAGCTGCGGGCGGTATTGATGGAGCGCTGGCCCGAGCGTTCGTGGCCTGCGGCGAGCACGATCGGCGACCTTCTCAGGCGCGAGGGGTTGGTGAACCCTCGCCGCCGCCGTCGTCTCCCGCTTGGCCAGAGCGCGCCCTTCGGGGCGATCGCGGAGGCCAACGACACCTGGTGCATGGACTTCAAGGGGTGGTTCCGGACCGGCGACGGCCGGCGCTGCGATCCGTTGACGGTGAGCGATGCCCACAGCCGCTATCTGCTGGCTTGCCGGATCGTGCCGCCAACGATCGCCGGCGTCTGGCCGGTTATTGACCGTCTGTTGCACGATCACGGATTGCCCGGTGCCATCCGAAGCGACAATGGGGTGCCGTTCAGCAGCACTGGCGCGGGTGGATTGAGTTGGCTGTCGGTGCACTGGCTGAAGCTCGGCATCCGCCTGGAGCGGATCGAGCCGGGGTGTCCGCAACAGAACGGCCGGCACGAACGGTTCCACCGCACGCTCAAGGCCGAGACGACGAAGCCACCGGCAGCCACCTTGGCGGCTCAGCAGGTTCGCTTCGACGAGTTCCTCTCCCTCTACAACCAGGAGCGTCCGCATGAAGCCTTGGGCCAGATTCCACCCGCCAGGGTCTGGCGCCCCAGCCCGAGGTCTTACCCATCGCACCTCGAGGATCCGATCTACGATCATCGCCATGTCGTGCGCCGCGTGCGCTCCACCGGCGAGATCAGGTGGCAGGGCGAACTCGTCTTCCTCAGCGAAGCTTTGGTCGGCGAGATCGTCGGCCTCAGACAACTCGATGACGGCAACTGGATCGTCCGCTTCGCTACCCTCGACATCGGTGCGATCGAGCGCAAAACCATGAAACTGAGACGCTTCACGGCGCCCCGGCCGGGGCGCCGTGAAGCGGCAAACGCAACCAAACCTGTCACCCATCACGCCGGTCTGTAGTGTTACCAATCAGCCCGGTTGCTCACACGCGGCTGCTCTCTCCGATTGTAGATCATGATCTGAAACTTGCAGATGCTTCGACTGGGGCTCTCCCCCTCCGTCGGCGATTACGCCGACACCTCCCCCGAAGACGCAGGGCAATCGCATGTGATTGGAATCGCCGGTCGTCCTGAGCGAAGCGAAGGACCTCACGCCTGCCACGGACTCGATATTTGCAGTCCGCGTCTGATCGTTCTGCGAGGTCCTTCGCTGCGCTCAGGACGACGGAAATCTTCACATGCGATTGCCCTGCCCGCAAGGCGGGGGAGGGAAGGGCTACTACTTCGCCGGCGTGATCGCCGTGACCAGCAGCGGCGTCGTGAGGCCGATCACCACGTCGCCGACCTTGATCTTCTTCAGCATGTCCTTCTTGGCGATCGAGGTCGCCGCATAGGTCCGCACTTCGCCGCCGCGGCCGTCGATCAGCGAGACCTTGTTGGCTGCGAGGTCGACAGAGACGACGGTGAGCGTCAGGCGGCCGATTTCAAGATCGATCTGGTCGGGGGCGGCGCCTTCCTTGCGTGCTTCGCGCGAGCCCGGGCCCTTCTGGCGCAGGTTCAGCAAGGTCACGACCTCGTTGTAGGTGATGTCGACCGTGGCGCCGTCGGGAAAGCTGTCGACCTTCACGCCGTCGGCCACCGCCATGCTCATGATGCGGCCGGCGCTGGTGGTGAAGGCGATGGTATGGGTCTCGCTGTCGGTCTCCTCGACCGTCGCACGCACGGCGGCCGTGTTGTTGAAGGAGACGCCGATCCGCGGCACGGCCTGGACAGTGCCCTGCGCCGAGGCGGCGCCGGAGAACAGCACGACGGCAGCGGCGGCCAGCTTGAGCGAGCGAATGAACATCGGCGTACTTCCCTCTTTGGCGACAACGGGCGGGACAATAGCGATTGCGCCCGCAGGCGCAACAGTCAAGCGTGTCTAGCCGAGATGCGCCAGGACTGCGCGGGCCACGGCCTCGGGGCTGTCGAGATAGGCAAGATGGCCCGCATCCGGCACGGTCTCGATCCGAGTGCCGCCGTTGATCCCCGCTGCGAATTTTTGCGCATAGCTCCCGGGGATCACCGCGTCCTTTTCGCCCCACAGCAACAAAGTGGGGGCCGCGATCAGGCCGAGGCGCTTCTCGAGCTTGGTGGCGCCCAACGGCCAGAAAGCCCGCGCCGCAGCCTCCGAGGCGCGCACCATCTCGATCGGCCATTCTACGGAGTTGGCGCCCTCGGGCGGCGATACCAGTGCCGACCACTTCTCGGCATCGGCGCACATCAGGCCCGCGACGGCATCGCGCCGCTGAGCCCACGGATCGGTCGCAGGATCGGCCTCGTCGAACAGGCCGAAGGGCGCGAGCAGGGCGAGCTTCTTGACGTGACCGGGAAAGATCGCGGCGATCTCTGCCGCGAATGCGCCCCCGACCGACGCGCCGATCAGGTCGGCACCCGCGAGATCCGCCTTGTCGAGCAGCTGACGCACCGCCAGCACCCAGTCGAGATGGTTGTCGAGCACGCTATGGCCTGTGCTGCCGCCCGGATAACCCGGGAGCGACGGCACGACGACCGTGCGCGTCTTCGCCAGCAGGTCGAGGAACGGCAGCCAGCGCGGCAGGCCGCCCAGGCCGGCGAGAAAGCCGACTTTGGGGCCGCTGCCCTTCGTCCAGACGCGGCAGGGAAACCCGTTCACCTCGACGGTGGTCGTCTTCGGTTTCGACAAGGGACTACTCCGCGGCGACTTGTGCGCGATAGGGTGGCACGGCGGCACGCTGGTTTTTCGCCATGGGCTTGGGCCACCATTTGTCTTCCCAGTCGGCGAACAGGTCCTTCACCCGGGGCATCACCTTCTCGGCGAACAGCCGCGTGTTGTACTTGGTCGTGTCCTTGCTCATGTTGCCGTACTGCAGCAGCAGCATGAGATGGCCGACGTTGAGGCTGGTCGCGACGTGGCGGATCTGCTCCACCACTTCGTCGGGCGAACCGACGATCACATAACCGCCGTCGACGATGTCCTTCATGTTCGTGGCCTTGAGTGCCGCCTTGGTCGCCGGATTGGCGAGGTTGGCGGCCTTGGTCATCATGCCCTCGATGCCGGCGCGCTGGGTCGCCTCGGTGGTGTAGCCCGGCGGCAGGGCAAAGCGCGGGTCGACGTGCAGGCAGCGGCCGTAGAAATATTCGGCCGGCTCGGTGTAGAGATCGAGCGCCTGCTGGCGGCTCTCGGCGACGCCGACGAACTGCAGGAAGCCGGCGCGGTAGGGATTGCGGTCCTTGCCGAGCTTCTGCATCTCGTTCCAGAAGCCGTTCATCGTCGTCAGGCCCGCCTTGTAGCCGTAGTACGACAGGTAGCAGTAGACGTAGTCCATCTCCGCGCACCACCGCCATGTCTCGACCGAGCCGCCGCCCGGAATCCAGATCGGCGGATGCGGCTCGTTCTGGATCGGCCGCGGCCAGATGTTGACGTAGCGCTGCTGGTTGAAGCGGCCGTTGAAGGCAAAGGTGTCCTTCTCGGTCCATGCGCGCTTCACCAGGTCATGCGCCTCGAGATAGCGCTCGCGCAGCAGGCTGGGGTTCTGGCCATAGGCGTAGCAGGTGTCCATCGGCGAGCCGACAGGGAAGCCCGCGATCAGCCGTCCGCCCGAGATACAGTCGATCATCGCGAACTCTTCGGCGACGCGGGTCGGTGGATTGTAGAGGGCGAGCGAATTGCCCATCACGCAGAGCGCCGTGTCGGTCGTGCGCCGTGCGAGGGAACTGGCGATCAGGTTCGGCGACGGCATCAGCCCGTAGCCGTTGGAGTGATGCTCGTTCACGCAGACCGCGTCGAAGCCCATTTCGGCGGCGTACTCGAGCTCGTCCATGAAGTCGTTGTACATATGATGCGCCCGGCGTGGGTCGAACAGCGACGAATGGATGTCGACCCACACCGAGGGATGCTTCTTGTTGAAATCGTCCGGAAGCTCCGTGTACGGCATCAAGTGAAACCACATGAGCTTCATCGCGTCCTCCCTGAGACTCGGGACCTCGAGATAAACGATCGTTTACCGCGCGGCAGAGTGCCAGCGGCGGGCGGGCCGGACAAACGGAAAAACGCTGCGCCGAAAATCCGCTGTTCGGAAGTTCCCAATTCATTGCTGGGAGCGCGCCACTCCAGTGGCGCTCATGCGGTGGTGCAACGCGAAGAAAAGATTGCGCTGCAGGCGGCCCTGAGCCGCCTGTCGTCCTGAGTGAAGCGAAGACCTAGCGCTTCAACAGCGTACTCCCTGCTGCCAACGATCGCCCTGTTTTTCAGGGCCGCGCGCAGCGCAGTCAGACCATGAGCGCCACTGGAGTGGCGCGCTCCCAGCAAAGATCGTCGGAAGTGACTCCAAATGACTCGGAAAGCCCCTAACGCTCGTTCCGCGCCGCTGTCGGTTCGGCCTCGTCGGTGCGGAGTTCGAGCCACATGGCGTTCAGCACGGCGAACATGACCGCGAAGCCGAGTCCGAGCACCCAGGAGAAATACCACATTGGTCGCTCCTAATAGGCCGAATGGGAATCGCGGGCGATGTCGGACGCTCGCACCGGACCTCGCATCACGCGATACACGAAGGATGTATAGGCGATGATGATCGGCAGGAAGATCACGACCGCGGCCAGCATGATGCCCAGGGTGAGCCTGCTCGACGACGCGTCCCAGACCGTCAGGCTCGCGCCGGGTTCCGCCGATGAGGGCAGCAGGAACGGGAACAGCGCCGCACCCGCCGTCGCGATGGTGCCGGCGGGAACCAGTGCCGACGACACGAACGCGAGACCCGGCCTGGCGCGCAACAGAAAGGCGCCGGCGGCGCCGGCGTAGGCGAGCGCCACCGCAAGCCACAGCCAGGCGCCGGCACTGCTGGCGGCGAACCAGCTTCCCGGCCCGTGGGTCGCTGTCTTGATCATCGGGTTGGACGGGCCGTCGTGCGCGATGGCCCCGTTGATGCGATAGCCGTCGAGCTGCGACAGCCAGAGACCGGCAAGGGCGAACAGGACGGCAAAGGCCAGCGCGGCCCACGGCATCACGCGGCGCGCGCGCGCCTGGACCACATCGTCGGTCTTCATGTTCAGCCAGGCCGCGCCGTGCAGCACGATCATGCTGAGGCTGACCAATCCGACCAGCAGCGGAAACGGGCGCAGGAGCGAGATCAGCGAGATGGTCGAGTGGAACCGCAGATCGTCATCCAGACTGAAAGGCACGCCCAGGAACAGGTTGCCGAACGCGACGCCGAACACCAGGGCCGGCACGATTCCGCCCGAGAACAACGCCCAGTCGCAGGCGCTGCGCCAGGCCGGCGCCTCGATCTTGCTGCGGAACTTGAAGGCGGCTGGACGCAGGATCAGCGTCAGCAGGACCAGGAACATCGCGAGGTAGAAGCCGGAGAAGCTCGCCGCATAGAGCGCGGGCCAGGCAGCGAAGATCGCGCCGCCGCCCAGCACGAACCACACCTGGTTTCCCTCCCAAACCGGCCCGACGGTGTTGACCACGATGCGCCGCTCGAGGTCGGTGCGCGCGACGAACGGCAGCAGCGCCGCGGTGCCGAGATCGAACCCGTCCATCACCGCGAAACCGATCAGCAGGATGCCGAGCAGCGCCCACCAGATGAGACGGAGAGTTTCATAGTCGAACATGGCGATTACTCCGCGGCCACTTCGGCATTTTTCGCCGGCGGCGCCAACGCCTCGTCGGGACCGAGCCGGATGTACTTGAGGAGAAGGTAGAGATCGGCGACCAGCAGGGCCGAATAGAACAGGATAAATCCCATCAGGCTGGCGAGGACATTGCCCGCCTCGGTCGAGGATACGCCCAGCGCCGTCGGCAGCACACCCACGATCACCCACGGCTGGCGGCCGTATTCGGCAACCACCCAGCCCAGTTCCGCCGCGATCCAGGGCAGCGGCAGGGACAGGACGGCGATCTGGAGAAACCAGCGATAGCGGTCGAGCGAGCGCTTGGCGGAGAACCAGAAGGCCACGGTGAAGAGGGCAATGAACCAGAAGCCGAGCCCGACCATGATCCTGAACGACCAGAAGAGCACCGGCACGTTGGGCACCGTGCTTTCGGCCGCGGTGCGAATCTCGGCGCCCGTCGCGTTCTCGACGTCCGCTCTCTGGCGTTTGAGCAGCAGCGCGTAGCCCAGATTGTCGACATGGTTCTCGAGCTCGGTACGTGCCGCGGCATCGGCGCGGTTTTTCTTGATCGCGAGAAGGGCCGAATAGGCGACCAGTCCGTCCTTGATGCGGGCCTCGGCGTCGTCGACAAGCTCCTTGATGCCGGGAACGATCTTGTCGGTCGAGCGGGTCGCGATCAGGCCGAGCACCCAGGGCACCTTCACCTCGAAATTCGTGCGGTGGTTTGCGACATCGGGCAGGCCGAACAACGTGAAGGAGGCGGGCGCGGGCTCGGTGATCCACATCGCCTCGATCGCGGCGATCTTCATCTTCTGGCTTTCGCCGGCCGTGTAGCCCAACTCGTCGCCCAGCACGACCACCGACAGGGCCGAGGCGAGGCCAAAGCTGGCGGCGACGGTCATCGAGCGCTTGGCGAACTCGACGTGACGGCCGCGCAGCAGGTACCAGGCGCTGATGGCGAGCACGAAGACCGACCCCATGACGTAGCCGGCGCTTACCGTATGGACGAACTTGGCCTGCGCCACGGGATTGAAGAGCACGGCCATGAAGTCGCTGACTTCCATGCGCATGCTGTCGGCGTTGTAGTGTGCGCCGGCCGGAAACTGCATCCAGCCGTTCGCGATCAGGATCCACAGCGCCGAGAGGTTGGTGCCGATCGCCAATGCCCAGGTGGCGATCAGGTGCTGGACTTTGGACAGCCGGTCCCAGGCGAAGAAAAAGAGGCCGACGAAGGTGGCCTCCAGGAAAAACGCCATCAACCCCTCGATGGCGAGCGGCGCGCCGAAGACGTCGCCGACATATTGCGAGTAGTAGGCCCAGTTCGTGCCGAACTGGAATTCCATCGTGATGCCGGTCGCCACGCCCATGGCGAAGTTGATGCCGAACAGGATGCCCCAGAATTTCGTGAGATCTCGCCAGATCGTCCGGTTGGTCATCACATAGACGGTCTCCATGATGCCCAGGAGGATCGACAGGCCGAGCGTGAGCGGCACGAAGAGGAAGTGGTAGAGCGCGATGACGGCGAACTGCAGCCGCGACAGGTCAACGATATCCACGGCTGCTGCCCTCCCGCGCGCTCTGGTCGAGAATGTGCGATTGAAGGCGCTCGGGCGTTACGGTCGGCCGGTGCGCCGGCGAAAAGAAGAGCAGGTAAAGACCAAGCAGCAGCGCCGCTTTTGCTGCGAGAAGAAAGAGGACTTCTCTGCGGAGCACCCGGGGAAACATCTTGGCGGAAGTCTACGCTCTATCGGGGCAACCGTAGACAGGATGTATGGTGCGTTCTGTGCACAACTGACCGGCGCCAAAAGGCTGCGAGTTCAGGCGCCCACTCAGGATCCCAGCGCGAAAGTGGCGACGCACAGCAGGAAGACCGTGGCCCACACCGCGGTGCTGGTGCTTTGCGCCGGCCATCGGGCGTGAAGCTGGGGCATTCCCGCCCAGAAGGCATAGAAGACGATCAGCGCCGGCAGCACGATGTCGAAGACGATGGCCCACGGCATGTGGCGCGAGCACATGTCGAGCGCGACCGTCGTCGCCACGCCGGAGGCCGGCACGAGAATGACCGCGACAATCGCCGCCCAGCGCGGCATCGACCCGGTGGCGCCGCCGACCACGAGCATGATCGCCAGCACGACCCAGAGTGCCAGGATGAAAAACAGCGCGGCGATGGCTTCTCCCACCACCGCGTCGCCGCCCGACATTGGCGTGGCGGCGCTGGCCAGCATCAGGAAGTAGGGCACGCAGGCGATGACCAGCAGCACGATGAGGGCGATGGGCCGCGTTCGCAAAGCCCGGGTCGGCGCTGTCATGGTGGAATGCCCCGCCGTTTCGCCGCCAGCCTAACCCGCATCGACGCGGAAGGCGAACGCGGCGTTGAATTCCGGGTCAGGCCCTCCGATGATCGGGGATGGTTGCCAGCGACAGCTTTGCCGAATTCCTGCGCGAGCAGCTCGCACCGATGGGTCCCGTCACCCTGCGTCGGATGTTCGGCAAGACCGGCGTGTTCTGCGGTGGCGTGATGTTCGGCATGGTGACGGAGAACATGCTTTACCTGAGGGTCGACGAGCACAATCGCGCGACGTTCAGGGAAGCGGAGTCCTCGCCACCGCTCAACTACGAGAAGAAGGGCGCCACGATAGACCTCTCCTTCTGGCGCGTGCCGGAGCGGCTGTTCGACGAACCGGACGAGTTCCTCGACTGGGCGCGGGCGGCCCTGGCGGCGGCGCGCCGGGTTGCGGCGAAGAGAAAGCCCGTCGATCCGGCTAGGTCGTGAACTCATAAGCAGGCTTGCGCTTGGACGGACCCGAGCATGTCCGCTCCTGGGTCTAAAGCGGACTTCGGTCCTGCCCCTCGCCATGTCCGCTAAGTGCCAATAGTGGACATTCACGAACTCAGGGCCGGTCCGGCGGGCTTGCTGGCGAGCACGCTTCCCATTCCCGTCAAAGGATTGTGGGCCTGCGCCTCGCTGCTTGTTGCCAGCCGCATTCGCCCATTTTCATAGGAGGTCAAAGACCGGGTCATTTTGGTCTAGGAGCATGAGGGGCACGCGCTCGTTGCTTGGCTAACACCGCGACGACGATATCGCGGGCGTGACGCAGGATGGATTTCTGCTCGTTCGCCGAGACCTCGACGAAACCCAATCCTCGGAGCAGGAAAATTCCTTCAACAGCCAACAGCGCGTGACGGACTTCGTGAATCTCGCCGGATGCCGATCGAAGCGGATCGAGCAGAGCGCGGTAGTAACGTCGCACAGGCGCCAGCATGTCAGGGGCATGCACCAACGCGGTTACAAGAAAGGCCGCCATTTGCGTAGCGGCGTCGTCCTCTTCTAGTGCTTCCTCGATATGGGCGAGAACCAGTTCGACCGGCTTGATCGGCCCGTCGCCGACCCGGCGACGCACGGCCTCCCGAAAGCGCGCTATTTCCCTTTCGAGTGCGGCGTGCACCAAGTCATCTTTCGTCGCGAAGCTATAGACGAGACCGCCTTTGCTTATGCCGGCGTGCGCGGCAACGGCGTCCAGCGTAAAACTTCGGCCACCGGATTTAAGAATCACAGCCTCGGCGGCATCTAAAACCCTATCCCGATCGATCTCTTTTTTTCGCGTCAAAATCACTCCTTGCATTTCCGACTGGTCAGTCTTATATCATATCCGACCAATCAGTCGGATTAAGGAGTAACAGAAATTGAATAACAATTTACCCGCGGCAGCCTTCGGACACTTCGTCATGAAGGTCAATGATATTGATATTAGTTATCAATTTTACGCAAAATTGGGCTTGCGTCCGTTTGGGAGATTTCCCGATTTAGCGATCATCGAATTACGAGGGGGAACACACATTTTGCTTTTGGGCAAAAATGATGAATTGCCATTTTCACTAAGTCCTAGCCTTCTCGGCCAACGCGGCGGCGTTTTTAATGAACAACTCGACTTGATGATTGAAGGCAAGTCTAGGGACGATCTGGAAATCTACAGGACGGACCTATTGGAGAAGGGCTTGTCGGTGGAAGCAATTGCTCAAGACCAATTTTTTGGTCACGACTACTTCCAGTTGGCCGATCCTGATGGCAACGGCATTACAGTCTATACCAGCCACACAGGAGAGTTGCCGGTCTAGAGTTCGGGGCATGAGTAGCAGCGGAACGGAAAGTCCCGTTCGCTCTCATCGTTGCCGGACTGAAAGTGAGCCAATCACTGTGTGCCAGTGGTGCCGACAGCTTCGCCCGATGCGTAGGTCTGCTTCGGGTCATTCGCGTCGCATTTGTCATCTCCGCGAATGTCCGCTTCCAGGGCGACTTCGGACACAGCGACTTCGGCTATGGGCATACTGTGCCCACGCCCTAGCGCTCAGCGTCGGCGGCGATGACGGCGGCGAGCGCATTGAGCGGTGCGCCGTAGCGCTCCCCTGCTTCCTGCTCGCTCATCGCCGAGCGGATGAAGCGCAGCGAAAGACAGCCCATCACGCTGTCGCCCTTGCGGATCGCGACGCCGATCCCCTGCAGGCGGCCGGACCGCGGCAGAACCGTGAAGGAGTAACCGTCGCGCCGGATCCGGGCGAAGGCGGCGGCAAGCTTCGCGTCGGGCTTCACGCCGAGATGTTCGAGCACGGCGCGGCGCTCGTCGGCAGAGCAGAAGGCGAGCCAGGCGCGGCCGAGTGCACTCGACAGGATGGGGCTCTTCTTCTGCAGCGCCGAGCGCTCGAACGACATCGGACTCTCGGCCGCCGTCGAATGGCGGATGGTGATCGCGCGGTCGCTGATCGTGCCGAGATAGAGCGGCCAGCCATGCTTGCGCGTGAAGCGGCTCATGTGCGGCGCCGCGACGTCGACCAGGTGATCGACGAAGCGGATGCCCTGCGCCAGTCCAAGGACCTTGTCGGTGAGCCGATAGCCCGCCGCGCGCGACACCTGCGTCGCATAGCCCAGCTCCGTCAGGGTCTTGAGCAGGCGCACCACGGTCGGCCGTGGCAGGTCGGTCTCCCCGGCCAGCACCGCGATAGTGCCGTGCGGCCGGCGGCTCAAGGCCTCCAGGATCGTGAAGCTGCGGGCGACTGGTTCGATCATTGGAGCTCGATCATGCGCCAAGGTTATTCCGTAATACGGACTATGTCGATGTAGGGCAGGCAATTCGCCTGGCCAGGGACTATCTTCGGAGGAAGCAAGAACGACATCGAGGAAACATGCTCGGCAGGCGACGGTTCGTTGCAGCGGGCGCGGCCACCTTGGCGGCGCCATCGGTCGTACGCGCCCAGGCTTTTCCCTCCGGGCGCGTGACCATGGTCGTGCCGTTTCCGGCCGGGGCTGCGACGGACATCGGCGCGCGGCTTTATTCGGAGCAGCTTTCGGCGATGTGGGGGCAACCCGTCGTCGTCGACAACAGGGGCGGCGGCAACGGCATTCCGGCCGCCGAATTGGTGGCGCGCGCCAAGCCCGACGGGCTCACGATCTTCGCCACCTCGGCGATGACGCAGGCGGTCAATCCCGCGATCTACGACAAGCTGCCCTACGATCCGGTCGACAGCTTCGAGGCGATCACGCGCATGGGTACGTCGCCCTTCGTGCTGCTGGTCGACATCAACAGCCCGATCAGAACGGCGGCGGAGCTGACGGCGAAGCTCAAGGCCAATCCCGCGAAGAACAATTTCGGCGCCGGCGCCTTGCCCGCGAGAGTGGCGTCGGAACTCTACAAGATGGAGGCCGGCGTCGAGGCGGTCTATGTCGGCTACAAGAGCAACCCGCAGGCCATCCCCGACCTGCAGAGCGGGCTGCTGAGCTTCATGATGATCGACACGGTCAACGCCAAGATTGCGATCGATCGCGGGGCGCTCCGGGGCCTGTTCGTCACCGACACCGAACGCTATCCACCGCTGCCCGACCTGCCGACCGCGGCCGAGGCTGGCTATCCGGGCGTCCTGCTCACGACCTGGACCGGCTACTACGTGCCCAAGGGCACGCCGCGCGAGATCGTGCAGAAGATCCACGACGACATCGCGATCGTCGCTGCCAAGCCGGACGTGAAGATCCGGCTCGATGCCACGGGCTGGTCGCCCAAGCTGATGAGTCCCGAACAATTCACCGCCTTCACCGTCTCCGAGAAGGAGCGCTGGGGCAAGATCATCCACCGAGCCAATATCAAGACTGGAATAGGAGAGAGCCATGCAAGGATCGCTGCGCGGCAACAAGGGTCCCCGTATCCGTCACGTTGCGGAGGAGAGTGCCCCCTACGAAACCATCAGCGTCGACAAGCTGACGCCGATCATCGGCGCGGAGATCGCGGGTATCGATCTCAGCCAGCCGCTGTCGAACCGCCAGCAGGACGAGGTCCATCGCGCGCTGGCCGAGAACTCGGTCATCTTCTTCCGCGACCAGCACATCAACCACGACCAGCACCTGGCCTTCGGCCGCATGTTCGGCGATCTCCATCTCCATCCCGCGGCGCCGCACGAGCCGGGCAAGCCCGCGCTGATGATCATCCACGCCGACAAGGATTTGCCGCGCGCCAACGGCGAAGGCTGGCACACCGACGTGAGCTGCGACGTCGAGCCGCCGATGGGCTCGATCCTCTACATCAAGCAGTGCCCGCCCAAAGGCGGAGACACGCTGTTCGCCTCGATGTACGCGGCCTACGACGCCCTGTCGGACCGGATGAAGACGTATCTCGACGGCATGACGGCGATCCACGACGGCGAGTCGGTCTATCGCGGCCTCTACAAGAACTCCAACGTCGCGGAGAAGGAAAAGTATCCGCGCGCCGAGCATCCGGTCGTGCGCACCCATCCGGTGACGCGCAAGAAGGGGCTCTACGTGAACCGCGGCTTCACCCGCGGGCTGGTCGGCGTGCCGCGCGACGAGAGCGACGGCATCCTGACCTATCTCTACCAGCACATGGAAAACCCGCTGTTCCAGTGCCGCTTCCGCTGGCGGGAAAACTCGATCGCCTTCTGGGACAATCGCTGCGTCCAGCACCGCGCCATGTGGGACTACTGGCCCCACACGCGCAGCGGCAACCGCGTCACGGTCGCGGGCGACAAGCCGTTCTGAGGCTTTCCTCCCCATTCATATGAGACCTCTGCGAAAGGAGGCTGAACTCGAGTTTTGGCCCGGCTTGAGGAGAAGGCATCGATCGAGGTAACCGGAAGGTCTCGCTGCCGATCCCGTTGGGAGAGAATTTCAGCGGGTCAGGACGGCAGCGCGTCGCAGATTGACGGCGATGCAGAGGAGTTCGAGCTGCAGGGCGTTTGGGGCGAGGGAGAAGTAGCGAACGCGGCGATAGCCGTAGCCGCGTTTGAAGGTAGCGAACAGGTGCTCGATGGTGGCCCGGATCGGCGCGATCAGGCGGTTGCGCCGGCGTTGCCAGGGCGGCAAGGCGGGCTGGTTCTTGTGGCTGCGATGCATGATGCGGTCCTTGATGCCGAGGCTCTTGAGCTTGCGCCGTCGTTGCTTTTGCTCGTAGGCCCGATCGGCGTAGACCGCCTTCTCGTCGCCCATGACAAGGTCATCGGCGACCTGGCTCTCGTAGATCTTGGCCGGCGTGAGCAGGGATCGGCGGATCAGGCGTGACCCTTGATCCATGGCAACGTGCGCCTTGTAGCCGAAGTAGGACTTGCCGTTTTGCCGGGTCCAGTTGGCGTCGCGATCGTGCGGGCTGGCGCCGGCCGCGCCATCGACCGGGCGTGGCGGCGCGGCTTGGGCGGCGACCAGCGTGGCATCGATCATCGTGCCTTGCTTGAGCATCAGGCCTCGGCCTTCGAGCTGGCCGTTCAACTCGCCCAGCAGCCGGTCGCGCAGGCCCGCGGCGATCACCGCCTGCCGGAAGCGGCAGATCGTCGTCTCGTCGGGCGTCGCCTCGTCCAGCGCGAAGCCGCAGAAGCGGCGGAACGACAGCCGGTCGCCCAGCGCTTCCTCCAGCCCGGGATCGGACAGGCCGTACCATTGCTGCAGCAACAGGGCCTTGAACATCGCCAGCGCCCGGTAAGGCGGTCGCCCGCTCTCGCCGGGCCGAACCCGAGACAGCAGCTGCTCGAACCGCGACCAGTTCACCAAACTCTCGATCTTCTCGAGCCGGGCATTCACCCCAAGTCCTGGCGCCATGAAGGCTTCCGCCAAACCAAGCTGACCATCCTGTCCACGCTTCATCGAAGGCCTCCAAAAGACAGGCCTCCTCTGAATCATCAATCGCCCCAACAGCCAAGACCTTTTGCAGAGGTCTCATTCATATGGGGAGGTGCCCCGGAGGGGCGGAGGGGTCATGACCCCTCCGTCGTCGTAAGACGCCGACTGGGTATTTGGCCGCGCGCGGCCAAATACCGACTCCCCATATGAATGGGGAGGGAAATTCGCTAATTAAATTCCGTGTTGGTCATCTTCGATTGCGACGGCGTGCTGGTCGACAGCGAGCCGCTCTCGAACACCGTGTTCGCCCGGGCGCTCAGGCGTGAGGGGCTCGATTGGTCGGTCGAGGAGACGATGCGCCGGCTGATGGGGCGCTCGATGAAGGCCTGCGTCGAGATCGTCGAGGGACTGCTGGCGCGTCAGTTGCCGGAAGACTTCGTGCACAAGATGCAGGCCGACACCCTGCAGGCCTTTCGCGACGCGCCCTTGCAGACGGTGCCCGGCATCAACGAGGCGATCGACGCGATCGAGGCGGAGGGCATCAAGACCTGCATCGCGAGCTCCGGCGGCTTCGACAAGATGGAGGTGTCGCTCGGCGTCACCGGCCTGTGGTCGCGCTTCGAGGGCCGCATCTTCAGTTCGAGCCAGGTAAAGCGCGGCAAGCCCTATCCCGATCTGTTCCTGCACGCGGCGATCGCCATGAACGAGCAGCCGTTCGATTGCGTGGTCGTGGAAGACTCGGTGCCGGGCGTGCAGGCCGCGAAGTCGGCCGGGATGCGCGTGCTGGGCTACACCGGCGCGCCGCACACCGATCGCGACGCCATGGGCGCCGCCGGCGCGTTCCTGTTCAACGACATGAAGCAGCTTCCCGACCTGGTGCGCGGATGACCGCTTCCTGGTCGATGGGAACGGGCGCGCCCGAGAGGGTACTGGTGATCGGCGCCGGCATGGCGGGGCTGGTCGCGGCGCGCCTGCTGCACGATTCGGGATTCAAGGTGACGGTGCTCGAGGCGCGCGAGCGGCTGGGCGGCCGCACCTGGACCGACGATCGCATCGGCGCGCCGGTCGATCTCGGCGGCTCCTGGGTGCATGGCGTCGACGGCAACCCGCTCACTTTGTGGTGCGAGAAGCTCGGCGTCGATCTGGTCGAGAACCAGGGCGACCGTCTGCTGATCGATCCGCGCGCCACCGCGCCGACCCGCGAGGGCCAGCGCAAGCGCGCAGTCGTCGGACGCGCCGCCTTCAAGACCGCGATCGAATGGGCGATCTGGAAGAGCAAGGCGATGACCGCATCGCGCGGGCCGCGCTCGGTCTCGGTCAAGGACGCGGTCGATCCTTTGCTCAGTGCTGCGTGGCTGCCCGAGATCGACAAGCTCGTGATCGCCTCCATCGTCGAGGGCAGCGAGGGCGTGCAGGGCGCGCCCTACGATGCCGTGGCCGCCGAAGAATGGTGGCCGACGGAGGGGCTGGACCGCAACGCCCAGCCCAAGGGCGGCTTCATCCAGCTGATCGACGACGCGGCCGAGGGCCTCGACATTCGCCTCGGCACACCGGTGCAGCGCGTCCGGTGGAATGGCGAGGGCGTAACGGCGGTGCTGAAATCGGGCGAGAGCGTCACGGCCGATCGGGTCGTGATCACCGTGCCGGTCGGCCTGTTGCGCGCGGGCCTGCCGGCGCTCGATCCGTTGCCGCCCCAGGAACAGCAGACCGCCGTCGGCCGGCTGGGCTATGGCGCGGGCCTGCTGGGCAAGATCTACCTCCGTTTCCCGCACCGGTTCTGGCCCGAGCAGCCGAAATGGTTCGGCCGCCTGCCCGACGGTCCGCAGAACCGCGGCACCTTCAATACCTGGGTGAGCCACCTCGGCGAGACCGGCCTGCCGATCGTGCTGAGCTTCACCCAGGGCGCCACCGCAACGCGCCTCGACCGCTCGGCGAGCGATGCCGAGATCACCGAAGTGGCGATGACGTCGCTGCGCAAGATGTTCGGCAACGACATCCCCGCGCCCGAGGCGATGGTCTTTCCGCGCTGGCTGTCCGATCCGTGGAGCCTCGGCGGCTATTCCTATCCCGGCGTCGGCAGCGCGCCGGAGGATCGCGAGACCCATGCGCGGCCATTGGGCAGCCGCGTTTTCTTCGCCGGCGAGGCGACCGAGCCGGTCGAGTACGGCACCGTGCATGCCGCCCTCTGGTCGGCCGAGCAGTCGGCCGAAGCGCTTTATGCAGCCGCCGTCGGCAGCAGGCCGGGCCTCGACCGCCGGCCGTGGGCGGGCGCGCGTCGTGGCGCCGGCCGTCACAATGGAGGATAAAGGGCCATGAAGCTTGCGAGCATCCTCTTCATCCTCGTCGTCATCTCGGGCCTGGCCACGCTCGGCGTGCTGTTCGCGGGCCTGATCTCCATGGCGCGCGGGCCGACCGACAGCCTCGAGCGCGCCAAGAGCAGCAACAAGTTGATGTGGTGGCGCATTCGCCTGCAGATGCTGACGCTCGGACTCGTTCTGCTCTGGTACCTGGCGAGCCGCGCCTAGCAGGATGGTCAAGCTCACGCGCATCTATACCCGCGGCGGCGACAAGGGACTGACGTCGCTCGGCCGCGGCGGGCGCGTGCCCAAGCACGATCTGCGCGTCGAGGCCTATGGCACGGTCGACGAGGCGAACTCCGTGATCGGCATTGCCCGCGCCGTGATCGCCCGCACGATCAGGAAGGACCGCCGGCGCACCGACGTCGAGGCGATGCTGGCGCGCATCCAGAACGACCTGTTCGATCTCGGCGCCGACCTCTGCACGGTGATGGGCAAGTCCCGGAAGGATCAGGGAGCGCTGCGCATCGTGGCCTCGCAGACCGAGCGGTTGGAGCACGAGATCGACGCGATGAACGGCGAGCTGGCGCCGCTCACCTCTTTCATCCTGCCGGGCGGCGGCGAAGCCGCAGGTCATCTCCATTTCGCACGGACGGTCGTCCGCCGGGCCGAGCGCTGCATGACCCAGCTCGCGGCGAGGCAGCCGGTCAATCCGGAGGCGATCAGGTACATCAATCGTCTTTCCGACCATCTGTTCGTGCTCGCCCGGCGGCTCAACGGCAACGGCGCTGCAGATGTTCTGTGGGTCCCGGGCGGCGCGCGCTGAACCTGTCGGACGACGGATATGCTTGACAGATATTGCGTTTTACGCAATACTCGCCGTCGCTCTATTCATCGTCTGCAAGGTGCGCCGGCCAGTTGGCGCAATTAGCGCTACCCCTCGCGCCCGTTTAATTCCGGCTATTTTAACGGGCGCAGGCCGCGGCAACGTCGGAGGGACGATGCCGTTACGTCGTCATGCCTTCGCAGAAATCGCCGCGCACGATGATCCTCGACCGCTTCGCGGCGGGATACATCGACATCGCCAACCTTGCGATCGAGGAAGCGGGCGACAGTGTGCGTGTCACCGGCACCGTTCCGAGCGAAGACGAGCGGCAGCGCGCGCTCAATTTGCTCGGAGAAGCACGGGCGGAGGGCATCCGTTCGACGCATGCGATCGAGGTCCGGCCGAGCGACACGCCGGCCGACGAAGGTGCATCGGTTACGGATATCCGCTATCCGCCGGAGCCTGCCTAGGCGCTTCAGGCGCCTCTAAGTTGTTGAAAAATAGGGCGAAAACATTCTGCCCTGTGATTTTGTGCAGTGCGCCATATGCTTGACATGGTTGGCTGAACACCCCTACACGAAAACCCCTTCGCCGGACGGGAGGTCCGGCCGTAACTCATCATAGGCGTAACGCATGAAAGTGCTCGTCGCGGTCAAGCGGGTCATCGACTACAACGTCAAGATTCGCGTCAAGGCCGACAACACGGGTGTCGAGACGGCCAACGTCAAGATGTCCATGAACCCGTTCGACGAGATCGCCGTGGAAGAAGCCATCCGCATGCGCGAGAAGGGTGCGGCGACCGAGGTCATCGCTTTCTCCGCCGGCCCCGCCCAGTGCCAGGAGACGATTCGCACCGCGCTCGCCATGGGCGCCGACCGCGGCATTCTCGTGCAGACCGACGCCGAGCTGCAGCCGCTGGCCGTCGCCAAGCTGATGAAGGCCGTGGTCGACAAGGAACAGCCCGGCCTGGTGATCGTGGGCAAGCAGGCGATCGACGACGATTCCAACGCCACCGGCCAGATGCTGGCGGCTTTGCTCGGCTGGTCGGTCGGCACCTTCGCCAACAAGCTCAACGTCGCCGACGGTTCGGTCGAGGTGAAGCGCGAGGTCGATGGCGGCCTCGAGAACATCAAGCTCAAGCTGCCGGCGGTGATCACCACCGATCTGCGCCTCAACGAGCCGCGCTACGCCTCGCTGCCCAACATCATGAAGGCCAAGAAGAAGCCGATCGAAGTGCTGGCGCCGGATGCCCTGGGTGTCGATGTGGCGCCGCGGCTCAAGGTCCTCAAGGTCGAGGAGCCGCCCAAGCGCAAGTCCGGCATCAAGGTGAAGACCGTTGCCGAGCTGGTCGACAAGCTCAGGAACGAAGCGGGAGTGATCTGACAATGGCCATTCTCGTCGTCGCCGCGCATGACGGAAAAACCGTCCGCTCCAACGTCGCCAATGCCGTCGCTGCCGCGGGCCAGATGGGCTCCGACGTCACCGTGCTGGTGGCCGGCAAGGATTGCGGCGAGGCCGCCAAGTCGGCTGCCGCGATCGCCGGCGTCGCCAAGGTGCTGCAGGCCGAAGATGCCGCCTATGCCAACTGGCTGGCCGAGGACATTGCGCCCCTGATCGTGAAGCTGGCGCCGAACTACAGCCACATCGTGATGGCCGCCGACTCGGTGGGTAAGAACGTGGCACCTCGGGTTGCCGCCCTGCTCGACGTCGGGCAGGTCTCCGAGGCCATCAAGGTGGTTTCCCCCGACACCTTCGTGCGGCCGATCTATGCCGGCAACGCGATGGCCACCGTGCAGTCCGCCGACAAGATCAAGGTCGTCACCATTCGCCCGACCAACTTCAAGGCGGGTGCCGGCGGCGGCTCGGCGCCGGTCGAGCAGATGGGCGGCGAAGGCTCGAAGGGGCTTTCGTCCTATGTCGGTGCCGAGCTTTCGAAGAGCGAGCGGCCGGAGCTCACCTCGGCCAAGATCGTGGTGTCCGGCGGCCGCGGTCTCGCCAGCGGCGAGAACTTCAAGATCCTCGAGAAGCTTGCCGATACCTTGGGCGCCGGCCTCGGGGCCAGCCGCGCGGCCGTCGATGCGGGCTACGTGCCGAACGACTATCAGGTCGGCCAGACCGGCAAGGTCGTGGCGCCCGACCTCTACATCGCCGTCGGCATCTCGGGCGCGATCCAGCATCTCGCCGGGATGAAGGACAGCAAGACCATCGTGGCGATCAACAAGGATGAAGAGGCGCCGATCTTCCAGGTCGCCGACTACGGCATCGTGGGCGATCTCTTCCAGATCGTCCCCGAGCTCACCGCCGCCGTAGAGAAGAAGTAAGGTTCAGGGGTACCCGTCATGATCAAGCGCATCGGAGTCATCGGTGCCGGCCAGATGGGCAGCGGCATCGCCCATGTCTGCGCCCTCAAGGGCTACGACATAAGGCTCGTCGACATCGACCAGCAGCATCTCGACGCGGCCGTCGACAATATCGGCCGCAACATGGATCGCCAGATCAGCCGCGGCATGATCCGGCCGGAGGACAAGGATGCCGGCATCAAGCGCATCACGACCGGTACGGACTACAAGGTCTTCACCGATTGCGACCTGGTCGTCGAGGCGGCGACCGAGAACGAGCAGTTGAAGCGCGAAATATTCAAGAAGGTCTGCGTCGGCCTTCCGCCCAACGTGCTGCTGGCGACCAACACCTCGTCGATCTCGGTGACGCGCCTGGCCTCCGTGACCGACCGTCCCGGCAAGTTCATGGGCATGCACTTCATGAATCCGGTGCCGCTGATGGGCCTGGTCGAGCTGATCCGCGGCATCGCCACGGAAGAGGAGACCTTCCGCACGGTCCGCGAGGTCGTCGTCAAGCTCGAGAAGAAGCCGGTCAATGCCGAGGATTTCCCGGCCTTCATCGTCAACCGCATCCTGCTGCCGATGATCAACGAGGCGGTCTATGCGCTCTATGAAGGCGTCGGCAATGTGGAAGCGATCGACACCGGCATGAAGCTCGGCGCCAACCACCCGATGGGCCCGCTCGAGCTCGCCGACTTCATCGGCCTCGATACCTGCCTGTCGGTGATGCAGGTGCTGCACGAGGGCCTCGCCAACTCCAAGTACCGGCCCTGTCCGCTGCTGGTGAAATATGTCGAGGCCGGCTGGGTCGGCCGCAAGGTCAAGCGCGGCTTCTACGACTACTCCGGTGAGCGGCCCGTTCCGACGCGCTGACGCCAAGCTGATCGCCGGGCGATGATCCACATTCCCCAGGCGATTGCGCGGATTCCGCTCCTGCGGGGAGTGTTCCGGCTCGTGCTGATGGGCTATGCGCGGCTGTTCAAGCGGCGCTTCGTGATCGAGCGCCGCATGGGGCTCGAGCTGCTGCTCGACCGCGACAACATCATCGACTGGCAGCTTTTCATCGCCGGCAAATGGGAGCGGCCGCAGTTCGCCGAGCTGTTCGGCCTCGCCACCGAGCAGTTGCGCCGGCGCAAGGCGGACGCGGTGTTCCTCGACGTCGGCGCCCACTGGGGCCTCTATGCCCTGGCGGCGCACCAGAGCGGCATGTTCAGCCGCATCGTGGCCTTCGAGCCCGATCCGATCAGCTTCGCGCAGTTGCATGCCAACCTGTTCCTGAACCAGGCGCAGAACGCCATCGAGCCGCTCGAACTCGCAGCGAGCAGCCGCGAGCGAAACTTCGCGCTGGAACCCGGCGACGAACACAATCGCGGCGCCACGCGGGTGATCGATCCCGACACCGGCCATCCCGCCACCTGCCGCGGCGTCACCATCGACAGCCTGTTCGATTTCACGGGCAAGCTGCTGGTGATCAAGATCGACGTCGAGAGTCACGAGCCCGAAGTCCTCGAGGGCATGAAGGAATCTTCTGGCGAAGAATCGCTGCATCCTGCAGGTAGAGGTCTGGGACCAGCCGGCGGGCGAGACCGAGCGGCGCTTCAAGGCCCTGTCGACCATGCTGGCTGCCCACGGCATCCGCTTCGTGCGCGCCATCGACGCCGATTTCTATTTCGTTTCCGATTTCCCCCACGGGCGCGAGGTCTGACCTAGCGTCTTCCGGTTGATTTTGAATCGCTCCCCTCCCCATTCAAATCTATCGGATTCACACATTTTGAAGTCCGAGAGTTGCGCCGTATTTGATGGCTCGGAACTCGCTGAGGCCGATGCGCATGACCTTTGGCCCCGGCTTTCCGTAGTATCCTGTCCAGCCGCCGAGGCGGGCGATGACCCAAGCGGCGAAGGCCAGGCTGCCTTTTGGATGTGGATTGCGCTGCCGTTCCGTCTTGCCGGCGAGCTTGGCGGAGACTGCTTCGATGATGGGCTGGTCGTCGGGATCGAAGCTGTCGGTCAAGCGCTGGTCGGTGTTGTCGTCGCGGGCCTGCACGAGCTGCTTGATGGTGACAGCGGCGACAGTCGCGGCCGCGACCAGCTTGATCATGGCTTGCGGCTCGCCGATGTCGGCGGCCTCGATATCGAAGCCTGCGGTCTTGAGGGTGCGGAAGAACTCTTCGATCGTCCAGCGCTGGCGATACAGATCGATGATGCGGCGCGCTTGGCCGAGGTCGCCGACAGGGTGGGTCGTCAACAGACGCCAGTGGATGGGCTCGCCGTCAGCTGGCGTCGATGTCTCGCGCACATCGACCAGCGTCAGGGCGACTTTCTCGGGCAAGGCCGGATCGGCACCGTGCAGCGGCCGGCGCAAGACCACCGGCGCAAAGCGTGCCGCCAGTTCGGCGTTGCGCGAGCGCCGTCCGGGTGCCGCCGGGAGGGTGACCTCGTAGCGACCTTGCTCCGGCTGGCTGTCGATCAACGAGAACAACAGCCCGTCATCGCTTGCTTGCGACCCTGCGATCCGCCGGTTCTGGCAGGCTCGCACGATCAAAGCCACGTTAGAGGGGCAGCGCACGAACAGCTCGTAAAAGTCGCTCTCGCGGTCCGATACAAGCGTGATGCTGGAAGCAGCCTCCAGCACCTTCCCGGCCCGTTGCGCGCCGTCGAGCCAGCGTTGCGATTCCTTGGCCGCCGTCGACCGCTTGCGGCGGGCGGCAACACGACCAGCCGGCCTGTTCCATACCTCCATCGACACCAGCCCCAGAAGAGCCCCCGTGCCCGCCTCGACCGCCAGCACCGGATGCAGCAGCAAGCCACCCACCGCGCCACCCTTGCCAACTGGACCGTAACCCGCCGCTCGAGCGCGCCGGCCTCCCAGCGCAAGCTCGCTCGTATCCTGGATCGCCACAACCTCGCGGCCGGACACCCGCCGACCCGTCAGCCGCCCGGCATGCTCCGACATCTCCGACACCGTCACCGAAGGATTGCGCAGCAGCCGCGTGAACTGCATCTCCCGCGCCCGCGTGCCGCCCAGCCGACGGATACAAGAGCCCGGCCGCGCCACCAGCGCTGCATGCAAGCACACCCCCCTTTTTCCAGCCGAAGGTCGCCAAAAAGGCCCAGCCCGTATTCGATCCCCGACATCGAAAGCTCCATCGCTTGTGACGGAACTCATCGAATCGACCTTCCGGGCGGCGCGCAACAAAAGATGTGTGAACGCGATAGCCATTCAAATGGGGAGGTGCCCGCGTCTTACGCGGGCGGAGGGGTCATAGCCTCCGGTAAAGATAAAGTTGCCTGCGGCGCATGACCCCTCCGGCCCTGCGGGCCACCTCCCCATTTGAATGGGGAGGAAAGGCTCGCATTCATCTACAGGAAAGACCCTACCCGAGCCCCAGAAAACGTTCCGCCGTCTTCCAGCGCACGCCGTCGGCCAGTGCCGGCGGCAACGGCGCCAGGTGTTCCTCGAGTTCCGTCACCGCGCCTGGATAGGTGCAATCGTAGTGGGGATAGTCGGCGCCCCAGAAGACGCAGCCGTCCATGCCCAGTTCCTTGAGGCGCGGCAGGCGGTGGGCTTCGTCCGATTCGATCGAGATGAAGCATTGCTCGCGGAACAGTTCGGTCGGCTTGCGGGTCAGCCACGGCACATGGTGGCGCATCGACTTGAAGTGTCCGTCGAGCCGGTCGAGCCAGTATTCCAGCCAGCCCAATCCGGATTCGAGGAACGCCACCTTGAGCGTCGGATGCTGCTGCAGGACGCCGCCGGCCACGATGTCGAGTACGGCCGCCATCTGCTCGAAAGGATGGCAGATCATGTGGGTGAAGAACATGTTCTCGTACCGGCTGGTGGCGAAGCTCGGCATCAACGCGCCAAAACTGCCGTGCACGGTGGCGAACAGGCCGTTGTCCGCAACAGTCCGCCAGAACCGGTCGAGCGACTTGTCGTAGAGCGCGAGGCCCTTGTAGCGCTCGGGCCGGAAGCACACTCCCTTGAGCCCGAGCTTGGCGATGTGCCCGGCTTCGCGCGTCGCCGCCTCGACGTCCTGCAGCGGGATGATGCCCACCGCGCCGAGCCGGCCGCGGCCATTGCGGCACATGTCGGCGATCCACTCGTTGTAGCCATGGCATGTCGCGGCGGCGACCGCGGGGTCCTCGATGTCGCCCGCCATCAGATGCAGCGAGGGATAGAGCAGGGTGCGCTCGATGCCTTCCTCCTCGAGCACGGTGGCGCGCGCGCCACCGTCGTAGGATCCGGGCAGGATGTCGTCCCAGGTCGGCGCCCGGTCGGGATCGTCCATGCCCCACGGCACGCAGGCCGAGGCGGGCCTGAGATTGTGCCGGATCCGGCCGTTGATCGAGAGCCAGTCCTGCCCCTTGCCGTCGCGCTCGATGCGGATGGTTTGGGCGCGATGGCGCTTCTCGACATATTCGTTCCACACCGCCGCCGGCTCGCAGATATGGCCGTCGGCGTCGATGACGCGGTTTGCCATGGTTTCCTCCCGTATTCTTGACTTGTTTGTGCAAGACTTGGCGCCACGCTCCGTCCGCGCAAGAGAAAAACACAATGTCCCATCCGATCCGCATCGCCGTTCTGTTCTTTGCCCACGAGACCGTGACGTTCCTTTCGAACGACACGACCCTGGCCGACTTCATCTACCCGGGCTCGCCCGCCAAGGGCGAGGCGCTGCTCGCCCACGATCCCAGGGGCTACATGGGCGGCTTCGTGAAGGTCGCGCGCGAATATGACGGGGTCGAGCTGGTCGGTATCGAATCGCCGCTGTGGCCTAAAACGGGCACCGGTTCGGGCTGGATCACGCAGGAGGCCTACGAGACGTTCCTGGGCAGGATGATCGCCCAACTCAAGGCCGGCGGGAAATGGGACGGTGTCTATCTCAGCCTGCACGGCGCGATGGGCGTGCGCGGGGTGCCGAAGCCCGAGGCCGATATCGCGCGCCGTGTGCGCGAGGTGGTGGGGCGTTCGGCGTTCATCGTCGGCACCTTCGATCCGCACGGCAACGAGGACGAGGAGTTCCTGGCCGCCGCCGACATGGCCTTCACGGTGAAGTATTTCCCGCACTACGACAGCCACCTGCAGGGCGAGCGCGCGGCACGCATGCTGGTGCGGGCGATCCGCGGCGACTACGCGCCCGTGACTGTCACGCAGAAAGTGCCGATCATCACGCCGACGGTGCTGCAATGGACCGGCGCCTCGCCGTGGATGGACATGGTGCAGCGGGCGATGATCTGGGAGGCGCGCGAGCCCGATGTCTACGTTAACGTCTTCTTCGGCTTTCCTTTCGCGGACGTTCCCGATGTTGGCCTGACTTTCCAGGCCACCACCAACGGCAAGCCCGATCTCGCGCGCAAGGTTGCCGACGACATGGCGCATTGGGCATGGCGCCGGCGCGAAGCGCTGCTGGCGACGGCCAAGGTGCATCTCGTGCCGCAGGGCGTGAAGCTCGCCAGGGAAGCGATCGCCCGGGGCGAGACGCCGGTGGTGCTGGCCGATCACAGCGACCGCTCGGGCTATGCGACATGGATCCTCGGGGAGGCGATCGAGCAGGGGCTCGAGGGCGTCCTGTTCGCGACCATCGCCGACGCCAAGCTGAGCGACGCGCTCAAGGCCCGGGGCGTGAAGGCGGGCGATGCGTTCGACTACGACGTGGGCGGCCTCGCCGACGAATCGGCCGGCCAGCCGGTGCGCATCAAGGGCACGGTGGTGAAGGCGGTCGAGGGCCATGGCCAGCTCTGGGTCGTGGTCGAGTTCGGCCGCGGCAACGTGCTGATCCTCAGCCGCTACCTCGTGCAGATCCAGGAGCCGCTGCCGCTCAACGACCTGATCGGCGATGTCTCGAAGTTCAAGGCGATCGCCATCAAGAGCCGCGTCCATTTCCGCCGCGGCTTCGACGACAGCGGCTTCGCCAGGACGATTTTGCTGGTCGAGCCGGTCGAGCCGTTTCTCGGTACGGTCCGGCTCGACGGATTGCCCTACAAGAATGTCGACCTGAAGAAATTCTATCCTTACGGTGACGTGAAATTTCCCTGAGGAGGACGCCATGGCGATCGAAATCCTGGAGATCCATCATACGGGTGTGCGCATCGACACCGGCGCCGAAAAGCTCGAGGCAACCAAGGGCTTCTACAAGGATGTGCTGGGCCTGCCGCACGATTCCGGCCGCCCGACCATCCCCGGCATTCCGGGCGCCTGGATCAATGTCGGCGCCGTGGGCCAGATCCACCTGATCGGCGGCGAGCAGCCGTCACCGGTCGCCAAGGGGCCGGGCCAGGATCCGACTCGGCCGCACGTCGCCTTCGCGGTGAAGGACATCGTGGCGACGCGCAAGGAACTCGACCGCATGGGCCTGAAGTACTGGGTGATCGAAGGGCTCACGAGCCCCGACTCGACGCAGGTGTTCATGAACGATCCCTGTGGCAACATGGTCGAGCTGCACCAGTTCGACAAATGCCGTTGTCGCGCCAGCAGCCGCGCCTGAGGATTCGAAGACCATGCCGGATACCGCGCTCCAGTCGCAGCATGACCAGAAGACGAAACACTTCGACGTCCTGATCGTCGGCGCCGGCATCTCGGGCATCGGCGGCGCCTATCATCTGACCAAGCAATGCCCCGGCACCAGCTTCGTCGTGCTCGAGACGCAGGAGAGCTTCGGCGGCACCTGGCTCACGCACAAATATCCCGGCATCCGCTCCGACAGCGACCTCTTCACCTTCGGCTATCGCTTCAAGCCGTGGACCGGCGCGCCGATCGCCACCGCCGAGGAGATCCGGCGCTACATGGGCGAGGTGATCGAGGAGAACGATCTCGCGCGCCATATCCGCTACGGCCACACGATCGTCTCGGCGCGCTGGTCGAGCGCCGACAATCGCTGGACGATCGAGGGCAGGCGCACCGATACGGGCGAGGCCTTCAGCCTCACCGCCAATTTCCTGTGGATGTGCCAGGGCTACTACCGCCATTCCGTGGGCTACACGCCGGAATGGCCCGGCATGGCCGAGTTCAAGGGCCGCATCGTCCATCCGCAGACCTGGCCCGACGGACCTCGACTACACGGGCAAGAAGGTCGATCGTGATCGGCTCGGGCGCCACGGCCGCGACCCTGGTGCCCGACATCGCCGACCGAGTGCCAGCACGTCACGATGCTGCAGCGGTCGCCGACCTTCTTCCGCGCCGCGCGCAACGTCAACGACCTGGCCGACACGCTGCGCAAGCTCGAGGTCGACGAGGCCTGGATCCACGAGATCGTGCGCCGCAAGATCCTGCACGACCAGGACGTCTTCACCCGCCGCTCGTTCGAGGAGCCGGAGAAGGTGAGGGGCGAACTGCTGGCCGGCGTGCGCGCGCATCTCGGCCCCGACTACGACATGGATGCGCACTTCACGCCGACCTATCGGCCGTGGCGCCAGCGCATCGCCTTCGTGCCCGACGGCGATCTGTTCAAGGGCATCCGCTCGGGCAAGGCCTCGGTCGTGACCGACGAGATCGAGCGCTTCACCGAAGACGGGCATCCTGCTGAAGTCGGGCAAGGCGCTCGAGGCCGACATCATCGTCACGGCGACCGGCTTTCACCTGAACGTGCTGGGCGACATCGACTTCGCGATCGACGGCAAGCCGCTCGACTTCGCCCAGACCGTCACCTATCGCGGCATGATGTTCACCGGCGTGCCCAACATGGCCTGGGTGTTCGGCTACTTCCGCGCGAGCTGGACGCTGCGCGCCGATCTGGTGGCCGACTTCGTCTGCCGCCTGCTGAACCACATGGGCGAGAAGCAGGCGCGCCGGGTCGAGGTGGCGCTGCGGCCCGAGGACAAGGACATGAAGCTGCTGCCGTGGATCGATCCGGAGAACTTCAATCCCGGCTACCTGATGCGCGGCATGCACCTGCTGCCCAAGCGCGGCGACAAGCCCGAATGGCAGCACACGCAGGACTACTGGCGCGAGAAGAACGAGTTTCCGGCGATCGATCTCGACGACAAGGCGTTCGTCTACGGCTGAAGCGGCCTGCCGCGAAACCGACGAAACATCTTGCGGCATCGGCGAAATCGCCGCGTTACTGGTCCTCCCTACAAGGCACCGTCCGATCATGGAGGGTGCAATGGTTCAGCTTGCCGGCAGTGCCGCGTTCGTTGGCGCCGCCATCGCGTTCGCCTGCATGGGCGACCCGATCACGGGCTTCCTGTGCGTGGTCTGTGCGATGGCGTGGGGCGCCACGACCTCGAAGCGCCGTTCGCTCCGCCTGCCGCGCGGGGACATCCTGCGCCGGCTCTAGAGTCTAGCTGGTTAATTTTGAATCGCTTCCCTCCCCATTCAAATGGGGAGGTGCCCGCGTCTTACGCGGGCGGAGGGGTCATAGACTTCGGGATAAGATAAATTTGCCTGCGGCGCATGACCCCTCCGGCCCTGCGGGCCACCTCCCCATTTGAATGGGGAGGAAAGGCTCGCATCCTCCAGTCAGTCGTCGGCCGCGGCGCTGTGCGCGGGACGCGCCGGCCAGACCGGCTTGTGGTGACCGAGCGGCACCGAGGGTCGCGCCCAGAAGCCCGGCGTCTTCGACAGTTGCGCCACCGGCGCCAGATGGCGCAGCGGACCCGAGGGAGTTCTGGCTGGTGATCGACCAGCGCTCGAGCTCGGCCGGTTCGAATTCCTCCGGTACGTCAGCGAGCTCTGCCGCCGGCACTTCGCCGAGACCGACCAGCCATCTGCCCACCTGCGCGAGCGAGATGCGGACCAGCCAGCTGCCACCTTCGGTGGCGCGCCGCGCCAGCGCCACCATCGCGCCGAACGCCATCAGGTAGCCGGTGCAATAGTCGATCGCCGACAAGGGATAGAACTGCGGGCCGGGCGCGCCCTCCGGGAAGACCTCGCCCTGGCGCAAGGTCATGCCGCTGACCGCCTGGACGACCGTGTCGAAGCCGCGCCGCGCCGCCCACGGCCCGGCGTGGCTGAAGGCCGAGAGCGAGACACAGACGAGGCCTGGCCGCAGCTTCGCCAGCTCCTCGGGCGAGAGGCCGCGCGCGCCGAGGCTGCCCGGGCGGTAGCCCTGCGAGAAGACGTCGGCGTCGCGGATCAGCCCGCGCAATGTCTCGAGCTGGGCGGGATCGCGCATGTCGAGCTGGGCGTTCAGCTTGCCGTGGCCGGTATCCCATTCCTGGTAGCCGAGGTTGGGCAGATGCGCGGCACTGATCTTCATCACGTCGGCGCCGTGCTCGGCCAGGGTCCGTGCGCAGGTCGGCCCCGCGAGCACGCGGGTGATGTCGACCACGCGGATGCCCGAAAGCGGGCGGTCGCCCGCCGGCAGCGGCTCGGGCCTGCTGTCGGCGATCTTCACGATCTCGAGCAGCGGCAGGCCGGAGACGGCAATGCCCTGCGGATGGCGCTTCCATTCCTCGGCCGTACGCACCATGCCGCCCGCGCCCTTGTTGGCAATGATCGCCTCCTCGAGGTCGGCGGCCGTCCAGTTCAGTACGGCCTTCGCCACGGCTTCGCGGTCCTCCGGCACGCCCAGCACCTTCAGCGCCACCGCGCGATGGTTGGGGAAGTTGCAATGGAGATAGCTCCAGCGTCCGTCCTTGGTCGGATAGAAGCCCATGATGCCGTTGCGTGCCGGCGAGAGAGCGCCATCGCCCAGCTTCATGTAGTGGCCGCTGCGCATCGCGGCGCCGGCGTGGCGCACGTCGACGCCGACCGTCTGCTTTGCACCGCCGCGCACTTCCCAGAGATGCGCGGCCGCCAGCCCCGCCGCCGCGATCGTCGCGGCACCCGCGTCGCCGACATGCAGCGCCGTGCGCATCATCGGGTCGCCCGCGCCGCCGAAGGTCACGTCGGAAGAAACGTCCCGCGCCCAGCCGGCGAGCGGCAGGATAGTCTTGAGAGCGTCGAGCGGCTTGTTCATGCGTTCCTCCTCAATGCGCTTCCATCAGGCGGCCGAAGCCTGCGATGCGGTCGTCGATGCCGGCGAGGCGCAAGGCGTGCCAGAGCGTGGCCTGCGTCGAGCTTATCACCGGCTTGCCGAGCGCGTCTTCCAGCCGGGCGATCACGGTGTGCGAGCGCGTGTTGAGGCAGGTCATGATCAGCGCGTCGGCCTGCGGATCGAAACCGCGCCGGCCCAGCTCGAACAGTTCATCGGGTGAGGGCTCGGCGAGCCTGAATCCATCGGCAATACGGAGGCAGGCGCCGCCCAGCAGCTCGAGCCCTGCGCCCTCGAAATAGGCGTGCTCAGCTCTGTCAACGTCCACCGTATAGGGCGAGACGATGCTGACCTTGCGGGCGCCGAGCGCGTCGGCAGCCATCAGGATGGCGTGCGCGGCGGTGGTCGAAAGCACCTTGAAGGTCGTGGCAATCTCGGCGCGCAGGTGTGCATCGTAGTCGAGCCCCTGCACGATCGAGGAGGCCGTGCAGCCATAGGCGATGACGTCGGGCATCGTGCTGGAGAGCTGGCGGATCGCGGCCTTGCCCTCGTTGCGGTCCATCTCGATGAAGGCCTCGGGCGTGGTGACCGGCGGGATGAACATGCGCGCGGCGAAGACGCTGACACCGTCCGGCACGGTGCGTTGCGCCCACGGCTCCATCACCGTGTTGACGCTCGGCACGACGATGCCGAGCCGCGCGCGGCGTCCGTCGCCGTCCAGGAAGGTGCGCGTCATCAGAACCGGGAGAACAGCTGGGTGAAGCCGTAGAGCTTGTCGTCGATGCCGTTCATGCGGCAGGCGTGCCAGTAGGTGGCGACGTTGACGCTGATCACCGGCTTGTCGAGCCAGCGCTCGGCCTCGTCGGCGAGCCGGCCCATCGGCAGATTGGCGCCGAACTGCACGATCGCCTCGACGTCGGGCCCGTCGATCGCCTTCATCGCCGCGATCATGTCCTGCGCCGTCAGCACCGAATAGGAGGTCGGGTTCTTGCCGCGCATGTGGTTGAAGCGGACGATCTCGTAGCCATGCGGCCCGAGCACGCCCCGCAGACGCGGCTCGATGGTCGGATAGTAGGGCTCCATCACCGCGATCTTCTTCTTCACGCCGTGCCGTTTCAGCGCCTCGACGACGGCATCCGAGGCCAGCGACACGCGGATGTCGCTCTTGGCCACTGCGCGAATGCGCTTCTTCAGGTCCTCGCCCCATTGCGGCGTGCCGCCCCACACCGAAAGGGCGGAGATGCCCAGGATGAAGGCGTTGGGCTTGGCGTCCATGGCGCTCGCCACCGCAGGCTCGAGCGAGCTGTCGATGAGGCGCAGCAGCTCCTCGAAATCCGCGTCGCTGCGCACCGGAATGTCGTCTATCGCCATGCGCGCCAGGTGGTTGGTGACGCCGGGCGGCCGCATGTCGTCGTATTCGGGCTGAACGACTGTGTTGGTCGAGGGCGTGGCCACGCCGAACGCCAGGCGCCACGCCAGATAATCACGCATGCTTTCCTCCCTTGGCGGAAGGCAGCATGCCGCAACCGGCGACGCTAGCCCACCGCCGCCTTCATCAGCGCAATCGCCTCGGGCTTATCCCAGTCGGCATCGCCCTGCAGGCGGCCGATCTCGCGGCCTTGCGCGTCGATCAGGATCGACGTCGGCAGCACGGAGACGTCGAGCGCCTGCTGCACTTTCTTTCCCTTGTCGAAATAGATGCCGAGGTTGGCGAGGTTCCTGTCCTTGTAGAACGGCGCGACCTTGGGCTTCGACGGGCCGTCGAGCGACAGGGGCACGACAAGGAACTTGTCCTTGCCCATCGCGGCCTGCAGCCGGTCGAGGCTCGGCATCTCCTTCACGCAGGGTGCGCACCAGGTCGCCCAGAAGTTCAGCAGCACGACCTTGCCCTTGTAGTCGGCGATCTTCAGCGCCTTGTCGTCGGCATCGTCGAAGGCGATCTCGGGCAGCGCCTTGGGGCTGCCCGATGCGAGCTCGAACTTCGCGACCGTGCCCTTAAGAAGGTCAGGGCCGACATTAGCGAAAGCCGGGGTGGCAAGAACGGAAAGAGCCCCTACGAAGAGGCTGCGACGAGAGAGGAAATATGATGCGGGATGTGTCATAAGCCCACGTCTCTAAAGGATCATTGGCGTTTATTCATGGCACGAAAGAACACGGTTGCGCGAGCAGCGAAGAAGTCGCGGTCCAACACGATGTGGGGCGGCCGCTACAAGCTCGGACCCTCCGAGATCATGGAGAAGATCAATGCCTCCATCGGTTTCGACAAGCGCCTGTATGCGCAGGACATCGCGGGCTCGCTGGCCCATGCCGACATGCTGGTGGCGCGCGGCATCCTGACGGCAAAGGATGGTGCTGCGATCAGGCGCGGGCTGAAGAAGGTGCAGGGCGAAATCGAGGCCGGACGCTTCAGGTTCTCGACCAAACTCGAGGATATCCATTTCAACGTCGAGGCGCGGCTCACCCAGCTGATCGGGCCGGCCGGCGGCCGCCTGCACACCGGGCGCTCGCGCAACGACCAGATCGCGCTCGATGTGCGGCTGTGGGTGCGCGACACGATCGACTCTGTCGAGTCGATGCTGCGCGACCTGCAGGCCGCGCTGATCGCGCGCGCCGACCAGTATTCGGCCACCATCATGCCGGGTTTCACCCATTTGCAGACGGCACAGCCCATCACCTTCGGCCATCACCTGCTGGCCTATGTCGAAATGTTCGGCCGCGACCGCAGCCGCTTCGCCGACTGCCGCGCGCGCCTCAACGAATCGCCGCTCGGCGCGGCGGCGCTCGCCGGGACGCCGCATCCGATCGACCGGCATCGCACGGCGAAGGCCCTGGGCTTCGACGGGCCGATGGCAAACTCGCTCGATGCCGTGTCCGACCGCGACTATGTGATCGAATTCATCGCCGCGGCCTCGACGACGGCGGTGCATCTGTCGCGTCTCGCGGAAGAGATCGTGATCTGGTGCTCCGCACCGTTCCGCTTCATCGCCCTGTCGGACGCCTTCACCACCGGCAGCTCGATCATGCCGCAGAAGCGCAATCCCGACGCCGCAGAACTCACCCGTGCCAAGGTGGGCCGCATCATGGGCGCGTTCGTGGCGCTGTGCACGATCCTGAAGGGCCTGCCGCTGACCTATGGCAAGGACATGCAGGAGGACAAGGAGCCGCTGTTCGACGCCGCCGACTCGCTCGAGCTGGGGATCGCGGCCATGACCGGCATGGTCCGCGACCTCAAGGCCAATCCGCAGAGGATGCGCGCCGTCGCATCGGCAGACTATTCCGTCGCGACCGATCTGGCCGACTGGCTGGTGCGCAAGGTCGGGTTGCCGTTCCGCGAGGCCCATCACGTGACCGGCCGGCTGGTCGGCATCGCCTCGGACAAGGGCGTCGATCTCGACAAGCTCTCGCTCAAGGAGATGCAGGCGGTCGAGCCGCGCATCGACCGCAGCGTCTATCGCGTGCTGACGGTCGAAGCCTCGGTCGCCGCGCGCAAGAGCTTCGGCGGCACGGCGCCGGCCAATGTCGCGCGCGCGGTCAAGGATGCGCGCAAGAGGTTCCTATGAGCTTCTTCGCCTACCGGAAGGGCGACATGCATGCCGAGGGCGTGGCGCTCAAGACGATCGCCCAGCAGGTCGGCACACCGTTCTATTGCTATTCGGCGGGGGCGCTGCGCGCGGCGCTGGGCGAGTTCAATCGCGGCATGAAGGGCATGAACGCCTCGGTATGCTACGCGATGAAGGCGAACTCGAGCCTGGCAGTCATCAAGACGTTTGCCGGGATGGGCGCGGGCGCCGACATCGTCTCCGAGGGCGAGATGCGCCGCGCGCTGGCGGCGGGCGTGCCGGCCGAGCGCATCATCTATTCCGGCGTCGGCAAGAAGGCGACCGAGCTGATGGCGGCGCTGCAGGCGGGGGTCGGTCAGATCAATGTCGAGAGCGTGGCCGAGCTCGAGACGCTCAATGCCGTCGCAGGCCAGCTCGGCAAGCGCGCCGACATCACGATCCGGGTCAATCCCGACGTCGACGCCAGGACGCACGCCAAGATCACGACCGGCAAGAAGGGCAACAAGTTCGGCATCGACCTCAATCTCGCGCGCGACGCCTTTGCCATCGCCGGCAAGCTGCCGCACCTCAATGTGGTCGGCATCGCCATGCATATCGGCTCGCAGCTCACGACGCTCGCGCCCTATGCCAAGTCGATCACCAAGGTCGCGAAGTTCATCGCCCAGCTGCGCATCGACGGCCACAGGATCGACCGCTTCGACATCGGTGGCGGTCTCGGCATCGTCTACAAGAAGGAGAAGCCGCCTTCGATCGCCGACTTCCTCGCCGTCGTGAAGAAGGCGACCAGGGGCCTCGACTGCGACCTCACCTTCGAGCCCGGCCGCCGGTTGGTTGGTGAAGCCGGCGTCCTGGTGGGCGAGGTCATCCTGGTGAAGCCGGGCGCCTCCAAGACTTTCGTCATAGTGGATGCGGCGATGAACGATCTCATCCGGCCCACGCTCTACGACGCCTGGCACGACATCCTCCCGGTGCGCCAACCCCGCCCCGGTGCGGCCACGATCCGCTGCGACATTGTCGGGCCGATCTGCGAATTGGGGGATTATCTGGCACAAAACCGTGATTTGCCGCGGCTTTCGGCCGGCGATCTCGTCATGGTACGATCTGCGGGCGCCTATGGGGCCGTGATGGCTTCAAGCTACAATACCCGCCCGCTGGCGCCGGAAGTGATGGTCGATGGCACGCGATTTGCGGTCACCCGCCCGAGACCGTCGATCGAAGACATGCTCTCCGCCGAACGCATCCCGCAGTGGATGAAGAACGGGGAGAAGACCTAGAGCCCGAAAGGACGCGATGGACGCGACGGAGACCAGGACGATCGAAGGCTTCGGAGTGGAGCGCAAGATCGGTTTGGCGCGTGCGTCGCTGGCCTGCGAGAGCCTGTGGCCGCGCCTCGTGCCGCTGCTGGCCGCGATCATGCTCTTCGTGGCGGCGGCACACCTCGATCTCTTTGCCGGCCTCGATCCCTGGGTTCACACCGCAATTCTGGCGGCGCTGGGCGTGGGCTTTGCCGGCCTCGGCTTCTTCCTGCTGCGCCGTTTCCGCTGGCCCTCGCGCGACGCCGCGATCCGCCGGCTCGAGCGCGACTCGGGCGTTGCCCACCGGCCGCTGGTCGCCGTGCAGGATCGACTGGCCTCGGGCAGCACCGATCCGATGGCTGCGGCGCTCTGGCAGGCCCATCGCCGGCGCGAGGCCGAGCGGCTGGCCGGGCTGTCCAACCGGCCGCCGCGGCCGGTTCTGGCGATCATCGATACGTGGGCGCTGCGCGTCGTGCCGGTGCTGGCGCTCGTCGTCGCCCTGGTGATGGCGGGAGGCTGGCGGTCCGACCGCATGATGGCCGCCTTCACTCCGGCGTTCCCGCCGCCGCCGCCGGTCGTCGCCAACCTCTGGATCGCGCCGCCCGCCTACACCGGCAAGCCGCCGGTCTATCTCGACATGGCCGACCACGACAAGCTGCTGCGCGTGCCGGTCGGCTCGAAGATCGCCGGCTTCGTCGACGACACGCGCGGCCGTCACCCGCCGAAGCTGCAGGTCGACGGCCAGGAGTTCGAGTTCGCGACCGTCAGCAAGGGCAAGTACCAGATCGAGCAGACGATCACCTCCGGTACCGAGATCGCGCTCGAGGCGCGCGGCGATCAGCAGGCGCGCTGGAAGCTGCATGTCATTCCCGACCTGGCGCCGACCATCGAATTCTCGCGCGCCATCGGCGTCGACAAATGGTCGACCAAGGTCGACTACATCGCCGGCGACGATTTCGGCGTGACCGGCGTGCAGCTCCAGGTCCGCCTGCACGGCTCGGTGCTGGGCTCCGACATGTTGACCGACGAGGACGAGCCGGAGGTGCTGCGGGTCGACCTGCCGGTGCCGTCCGGTTCCAGGAAGGTCTCCGACTCCTTCGTGCGCGACCTCACCAGTTCGCCATGGGCCGGCCTCAAGGTCACGATGATGCTGTTTGCCTCCGATGCGCTGGGCCAGAAGGGCCGCAGCTCGGTGCAGACCTTCCTGCTGCCCGAACGCGTGTTCACCGATCCGACGGCGCGCGCGCTGATCGTGCTGCGCAAGCAGCTCACCCGCGACCCGAAGGCGCTGCGCTCCGACGTGGTCGACGGCATGACCATGATCGCCAACGATCCCAAGAGCTATCACGAGGATTCCGTGGTCCAGCTCGGCCTGCGCCTGGGCAGTTCGCGGCTCGCCGATTCGGGCGACAAGGAGCACATCGCCGATGCCCAGAAGATCCTGTGGGATCTGGCGATGCGGCTCGAGAACGGCGCCGCGAACGACGCCCAGCGCCAGCTCGAGCAGGCGCGCCAGGATCTGCGCGACGCCATGCAGCGCCAGGCCGGCGACGAGGAGATCGAGAAGCTGATCCAGCAGCTCTACAGCGCGATGGACCGCTGGCAGAAGGAAATGAACGAGAAGATGCAGGATCCGGAGGAACGCCGCCGCATGATGGAGCAGGCGGAGAAGATGGATCCGAACAGCGCCGTCACCGGCGACGATATCCAGAAGATGCTCGACAAGATTCGCGAGATGGCGAAGAACGGCGATCGCGAAGGCGCCAAGCGCGCGCTCGAAGAGCTGCGCAAGATGATGGAGAACGCGGTGCCGATGATGGCGCAGCCCGGTCAGCGCGGGCAGCGCGGCCAGCAGCAGGGCCAGCAGGGCCAGGGCAACCAGCAGGGCCGCGAGATGATGAACCAGCTCGACCGCATGGCGCGGCGGGAAAACCAGCTGCTCGGCGAATCCGAACGCCAGGGCCGCCAGCAACAGGGCCAGCAGGGTCAACGCGGCCAGCAGGGGCAACAGGGCCAGCAGGGGCAACAGGGCCAGCAGGGGCAACAGGGGCAACAGGGCCAGCAACCCGGTCAACAGCCGGGCCAGGGCGGCGAGGGCCAGTGGGGCGAGGGCCAGCGCGGCCAGCAGCAGGGCCTGCGCAATCAGCTTGGCGACTTCATGAAGAAGCTCGACGAGAACGGCATGCCGATGCCCGAGGCGCTGGGCCGCGCCGAGCGGTCGATGCGCGAGGCGGAGGAGGCGCTGCGTCGCGGTGACCCGCGCGAAGCCTCGCGTGCGCAGCGCCGCGCGCTCGACAATCTGCAGCAGGGCATGGGCGACATGGCCGAGCAGATGCGCAACAACCGAGGTCCGGGAAACAGCCAGGACAGCGCCGAGATCGAGGACCGCGAGAAGCACAGCGAGGATCGCGATCCGCTGGGCCGCTCCGACGGCAACTATGGCGACTTCGTCGACAGCGGCACCGACAAGGTGCCGCTCGAGATCGACCGCCAGAAGAGCCGCGAGATCCTCGACGAGCTGCGCCGCCGGGCCGGCGAAATGCAGCGGCCGAAGGAAGAACTCGACTACATCGACCGCCTGCTCAAGACCTACTGAGACTCAGGACACCAGGACGTACCAACCGTCGACGGTGCTCGTTTCGCCGCCGCCAGAGCCGGCCTTGACGCGGATGCGCTTGCCCAGGATGTCGGCGGAACTGCCGGGGCCGATGTGAAGCGGCCGCTTGCCGCCGTCGACCTCGACGACCATCGCATTGCCGGTCTGGCCGCGCCCTGACGGTCGGCTGTTGTGAAGCCGGTAGAGGCACGGCTTGCCGGGCGAACTCGAGCACGACCTGCCAGTGCGTCCTGCTCGCCGCGATCCTGCCCACCGGCACCTGGATGCCGACGCCGTCACCGGGAAAATCCTTTGCCATGTTCACCGCCTCTCGAGAAGGTTGCCGGGCCACTGCCGATTTCCGGGGACAGGTCTGTGCATGTCGGGGAAAAGCCCGCGTCAGACGGCCTTTTCGACCACACCGATGAAAGGCAGGCCGCGGAAGCGGTGTGCCCAGTCCAGCCCATAGCCGACCAGGAACTCGTCGCCGGCCTCGAAGCCGGTGAAGTCGGGCTTGAGCTCGGCGCGCCGCTTGTGCGGTTTGTCGAGCAGGGTGCACACCCAGACGCGGTGCGCGCCACGTTCCTTCACCATGTTCTTGGCAAAGGACAGCGTGTATCCCGACTCCAGTATGTCGTCGACCAGCAGCACGTCGCGGCCACGCACGTCGTCGACGATGTCACGCACGACCTTCACGCTGCCGGTGGTCTCGGTGCCGGTGCCGTAGCTCGAGAGCGTGAGGAAATCCATCGACCAGTCGGCCCCGGCGCGCGAGAGCGCGCGGATCAGGTCGGCGGCGAACACGAAGCTGCCTTTCAGCACCGAGACGACCAGCGTGTCGGGCGGCAGCTGGGCGGCAAGTTCTTCGGCCATGACGTCGACACGCGCGGCGATCTCCGCAGCGGAAAAGCGGATGGAGACGGCGGGACGAGTCTGGCGGCGTCAAGACGGGGCCTTCCTCAGGGAGCGAGGTGAAGCATGGTGCGCCATCCCGGCGGCAGCATCGGCAGGATCACGTCGCGGTAGTAATAGGCCGCGCCGGCCGCCGCAGCCACGACCGCAAGCACGGCGACAACGATCAGGATCTTGACCGGGAGGTCCAGGCCGCGCCGCAGCTCGATCACGGCCGGCAGGGACGTGCGCTGGCGCGGTGGCCTGATGACGAGATCGGGAATCGCCTCGACAGGTTCTTCCGGCTCGGCAGGCCGTGCCGGCCCCAGGCCGAAGCCAGTGCCGGCGGACGTGCTGCCGATCCGGGGCTCGGTCCGGGAGTTGGGCGGTGTGGCGGTGAACGCTGAACCTGGCGCGGTGTGCGGCGAATTCATCGCGGCTTCGACGGCGTCCCGGGCGGCGTCGGCCTTCGCTGCCGCGACGGTCTGCAACCAGCGATGCGAACAACGGGCGCACTGTACGATGCGGCCCACAGGACCGATCGCCAGAGGGTCGACAGCGTAGCGTGCCCCGCAATTGGGACAGGTAACTTGCATGACGGGGCGAGGGTTTCCCCACTAGATGTGCTTGCCGCCGGACATTATGCCACTAAAACTGGCGCGACAAGCATGACCGGCCTCACCCTCTGGCTTCGTTCGCTCAGCTTCAATGCCGGCTGGTATGCCGGCAGTGTCGTCATCGCGCTCGTGGGTTCTCCGATCCTGCTGCTGCCGCGCCGCGCGGTGCTCGCGTGGGCGACTTTCTGGATCGACTTCATCCTGTGGTGGTTGCGCCTGACGTGCGGCCTCGCGCACCGCGTCGTCGGCCTTGAGAATCTTCCCGAGGGGCCGGTCATCATCGCCTGCAAGCACCAGTCGTCGTGGGAGACGCTGGCCTTCACCAAGGTCTTTCCGGGTGCCGCGATCGTGCTGAAGCGCGAACTGCTGTTCATCCCGATCGTCGGCTGGGCGATGGCGCGGGCCGGCAATATCGCGGTGGCCCGCGGCGATGGCGCCCAGGCCCTGCGCGGCCTGGTGCGCCAGGCAAAGACGACAATCGCCGAAGGCCGCTCGATCCTGATCTTTCCCGAGGGCACCAGGGTCGGCGTGGGCGTCGAGCGGCCCTACCAGGTGGGCACGGCGGCGCTCTATCGCCAGCTCGGCGTGCCCGTGGTGCCGGTGGCCCTCAACTCCGGCCTGTTCTGGGGGCGCCGCAAATGGGTCAAGCGGCCCGGCGTGATCACTGTCGAAATCCTGCCACCGATCGCGCCCGGTCTCGGTCGCGAGGCGTTCATGGCCACCTTGCGTGAGCGGATCGAGGGCGCTACGTCGAAGTTGGTGGCGGGTGCCCGATAGGCAGGATTGTCTCGCCTAGAGCAAATTCCATGAAGAAGGAATTGGGAGGGGGATTCCCAGCGGGCTTGAAGTGTGATTCAAACTGAGGGCTGGGACAGAGGAGGCCAGCATGAATGGCGCGACCTCTTTCTTTGGATCTTCGCAAGCGGATCGTCAGGGCGGTTGAGAGTGGACTGTCACGGCGGGCGGCGGCGGCGCGGTTTGCGGTCAGCGAGAGCTGCGCGATCAAGCTGGTGCAGCGCTGGAAGCGCACGGGCAGCGTGACGCCAGCAGCGATCGGAGCCCCCAAGGGGACGGCCCTTGCGGCGCATGATGGATTGGTTCGTGAGTTGGTAGCGGCCCAATCGGACATCACACTCGATGAACTACAGGCACGGTTGGCCGAACAGGCGATCATGGTGGGCCGCACGTCGGTTCACCGCTGCCTCGAGCGGCTGGGTCTGACGCGTAAAAAAAGACACTTCACGCTTCGGAGCAGGCCCGGCCCGACGTTGCTGCGGCACGGGTGGTCTGGCGAGAAGGCCAGGCGAGCCTGAACCCGGCACGACTGGTCTTCATCGACGAGACCTGGGTGAAGACCAACATGACACGGCCCTATGGCCGTTCCCCGCGTGGCCAGCGTCTGGTCGCTTCGGTGCCCCACGGACACTGGACGACCAGCACCTTCCTCGCCGCCTTGCGCCACGATGCCATCACCGCGCCGTGCGTAATCGACGGTCCGATCAATGGTGAGACCTTCACCGCCTACGTCGAGCAGTTCCTGGTTCCAACTCTGGCCGCCGGCGACACCGTCATCATGGACAATCTCGGGTCTCACAAGGGCGCTGCCGTGCGCGCCGCGATCGAGGCCGCTGGCGCCTATCTCCTATACCTGCCGCCCTACAGTCCCGACCTCAATCCCATCGAGCAGGTCTTCGCCAAGCTCAAAGCACTCCTGCGCAAGGCCGCAGCACGCTCCATCGACGCGCTATGGCACGCTGTCGGACAACTCCTCCAGCGCTTCGCCCCACACGAATGCGCCAACTACTTCGCAAACGCTGGCTATGGTCTACCTAATTGGAATACGCTCTAGTAGCGGGCGCAGCCCACGTCGCCTTCTTTGCAATTCAACTGGCGTTCGAGACGTTTGGTTCGCTCGTTCGTCAACCCAGTCTGGCACCCATAAAGCAGCATGTGATTGACGCTTCCGCCGACCGTACCCCGGGTCTCGAAAGTGCACTCCTCGTCTCGGAACTGGCGCCAGCTCTGTTGAGCCGTCTGGAGCATTTTTCCGCTATTGGCGGAAATCTTGCCCATCAGCTCCGCATAGACTTTGTCCATTCGTTGCTCGGCTTGCGTTAGCTCATTCCCCGCTTTGCCGGTCATCTCAACTTGGGTCTGTGCAGAAAGCGGCAGCGTGGCCAAGGCGATAAAAGTCGACGCGAGGAGCACCATTTGGAGACGCATATTTGGCATGGTGAGCGGTCGCTTGACCCCAAACAAGCCTTCGCGTCATCGAGAACGAAGAAAGAACAAATTCTGTTGATATCATCGCCCCCGACGCCTATTTTTGGCCAATGGAATGGGCTCCGGTCTCCCAGCGCATCTGGGACATGAAATACCGTTTTCGCGACGCATCCGGGGCCTCAGACGCCGATCTGAAGGCCACCTGGAAGCGCGTCGCGCGCGCCTTGGCGGCGCCGGAGAAGGACCCGCAATTGTGGGCCGGCCGCTTCGAGGCGGCGCTGTCGGGCTTCAAGTTCCTGCCGGCTGGACGGGTGATCGCGGGCGCCGGCACCGGCCGCTCGGTCACGCTCTTCAACTGCTTCGTCATGGGCACGATCGAGGACGACATGGCGTCGATCTTCGAGAACGTGAAGGAAGCGGCCCTCACCATGCAGCAGGGCGGCGGCATCGGGCACGACTTCTCGACCTTGCGTCCCAACGGTGCGCCGGTGAAGGGCGTCGGCGCCGATGCGTCCGGCCCGCTGTCGTTCATGGACGTGTGGGACTCGATGTGCCGCACCATCATGAGCGCGGGCTCGCGCCGCGGCGCCATGATGGCGACCTTGCGCTGCGATCATCCCGATATCGAGGCGTTCGTCGACGCCAAGCGCGATCCAGCGCGCCTGCGCATGTTCAACGTCTCGGTGCTGGTGACCGATCCCTTCATGGCAGCGGTCAAGGACGGTGCCGACTGGCCGCTGGTGTTCGGCGGCAAGACCTACAAGACAGTTAAGGCGCGCGATCTGTGGGAGCGCATCATGCGCGCGACCTACGACGTGGCCGAGCCCGGCGTGATCTTCATCGACAGGGTCAATCGCCGCAACAACCTCCATTATTGCGAGGCGATCCAGGCGACCAACCCATGCGGCGAGCAGCCGCTGCCCGCCTACGGCGCGTGCCTGCTGGGCTCGATCAATCTGGCCGCTCTCGTGAAGGATCCGTTTACGCCGCAGGCGGCGCTCGACGAGGCAGCACTCGAGGAGCTCGTGCCGGTGGCGGTGCGCATGCTCGACAATGTGATCGACGTGTCGCGCTTCCCGTTACCGCAACAGGAGAAGGAGGCCAGGGCCAAGCGCCGCATCGGGCTCGGCGTCACCGGCCTCGCCGATGCGCTGCTGTTGTGCGGCGTGCGTTATGGTTCGCCGCGCGCCGTCGAACTGACGCGCGACTGGCTGGGCGCGGTGCAGCGGCTGTCGTATCTCGCCTCGGCCGACATCGCGGCCGAAAAAGGCAGCTTTCCGCTCTACAAGAAGGCGCCTTACCTCGCAGGTGAGACGATCAAGACGTTGCCGGAAGACGTGCGCACGGCGATCGGCCGTTACGGCATCCGCAACGCACTGCTGAACTCGATTGCGCCCACCGGCACGATCTCGCTGCTGGCCGACAATGTCTCGTCGGGCATCGAGCCGGTCTTCGCCTTCAGCCATGTCAGGCACGTACTGCAGCCCGATGGCACGCGCCGCGAGGAGAGCGTGGAGGACCACGCCTTCCGCCGCTGGCGCGCGCTCAAGGGCAACGAGGCGCCGCCGGACGAGGTTTTCGTCGACGCCCAGACGCTCACGCCGGCCGATCACCTGGCCATGCAGGCCGCGGCGCAGGACTACGTCGACAGCTCGATCTCCAAGACCATCAACCTGCCGCGCGACATCTCGTTCGAGGACTTCAAGCACGTCTACGAGCAGGCCTATGCCGAGGGCTGCAAAGGCTGCACGACCTACCGCCCCAACGACGTCACGGGATCGGTGCTGGAGGTGAAGCCCGCTGCAGAGGCGCCGAAGCTCGTCCCCACGTCGACCCCGGCATCGCTCGATGTACGCGACAGCGTGGTCTACATCGCCCAGCCGCTCGATCGGCCGGAAGACCTGCCGGGCAAGACCTACAAGATCAAATGGCCGGGCAGCGACCACGCGATCTACATCACCATCAACGACGTGATGCAGGATGGTCGCCGCCGGCCGTTCGAGATCTTCATCAATTCCAAGAACATGGAGCACTACGCCTGGACCGTGGCGCTGACCAGAATGATTTCGGCGGTGTTCCGCCGCGGCGGCGACGTCTCGTTCGTGGTCGAGGAGCTGAAGGCGGTGTTCGATCCGCGCGGTGGACAGTGGATGGAGGGCCGCTACGTGCCCTCGCTGCTGGCCGCGATCGGCAGCGTGATCGAGCGCCATCTGATCGACATCGGCTTCCTGGCACCCGCGGACGCTCCTCTGATCGACGAGGCGGTCCAGAAGCGGCTGGCACTCGCGGCCGGTCAGCGCGAGCCGATCACCGGCGGCGGCGACGTCCCGACCAAGCTCGGCCAGTGCCCCAATTGCGGTGCGGCGGCGCTTTCCCATCAGGAAGGCTGCGACATCTGCCTCAATTGCGGCTATTCACGCTGCGGCTGATCCCCGCGTATCTTGCCGGGGGCTGAAGCGGGCGAGGCCGGAGGCGTGATGGTCAGGCGTATCCTCTCGATGACGATGGCGGCGGTCGCGGCTTTCGCCGGGTGTGCCGGCGCGCAACCCTTGCCCAGCAGCCGCGACGCCCTGCAGTTCTCCTACGCGCCACTGGTCAAGAAGGTTTCGCCGGCCGTGGTCAACATCTACACGGCCACGGCGGCACGCGCCCCGCAACGCCGCCTGCCGTTTCCGTTTCCCGGCATGCCGCAGGATGGCGGCAGCCGCGCGCAGAATTCGCTGGGCTCGGGCGTGCTGGTGAAACCCGACGGGCTGATCGTCACCAACGCCCACGTCGTGCGTGGCGCCGACGAGATCAGGGTCGTGCTCTCCGACCGCCGCGAGTTTGACGCCAAGCTCGTCACCCAGGACGACCGTTACGATCTGGCGATCCTGAGAATCGAAGGCGCCGGCGAGAAGTTTCCTTTCCTCGAGTTGCGCGACTCCGATTCAGTCGAGGTCGGCGACATCGTGCTGGCGATCGGCAATCCGTTCGGCCTGTCGCAGACGGTAACCAGCGGGATCGTCTCGGCCGTCGCGCGCTCGGCCGGCGGCGTCAACGATTTCGAGCTTCTTCCTGCAGACCGACGCTGCCATCAATCCCGGCAATTCCGGCGGCGCACTGGTCAGCCTGGACGGGCGGCTGATCGGGATCAACACCGCGATCTACTCGCAGACGGGCGGCTCGGTCGGCATCGGCTTCGCCACGCCGTCCAACATCGTGGCGCGCATCATCGAGATCGGCACGTCGGGCGGCCGTCTGGTGCGGCCGTGGCTCGGCATCTCCATGCAGTCGGTCACGGCCGAACTCGCCCTGGCGCTCAACCTGCCGCGCCCGGTCGGTCTGGTGGTCAAGGACGTCTTCCCCGATGGACCGGGCGAGCATGCCGGCATCAAGCGCAACGACGTGATCGTGGCGCTGCGCGACCAGCCGATCGACAACGAGGCGGGCCTGCGCTTTCGCCTCGCGACGCTCAGCGTCGGCGAGACCGTGCCGATCAAGGTGCTGCGGGCCGGCAAGGAGGTCACACTCCAGCTACCGCTGGCGGCGCCCCCTGAGGACCCACCGCGCGAGAAGTCCGCCCTCGAAGGGCGTCAGCCACTGTCGGGCGCCACGGTGGTCAACCTGTCGCCGGCCGTCGCCGAGGAGATGGGCCTGATCGAATGGAAGCCCGGCGTCGCCGTGGTCGAGGTGAAGCCGGGCTCCTACGCTGCGCGCTTCATCCGCCAGGGCGACATGGTGATCGCCATCAACGGCCAGGACGTGAAGAACGTCGCCGACCTCAAGAAGCGCATTGCTGCCGGGGTCGCGAGCATGAGCATTGCCCGCGAAGGCATGGTCTCGACCATCCAGTTCCGGTGAAATGGCCGAGTTGTTCGCCTCGCTTGCCCCGACACCGCTCGCCGAACGGCTGCGACCGAAAGCGATTGCCGACATTCTGGGCCAGGACCATCTGCTGGGTCCCGAAGGCCCGCTCGGCCGCATGCTGGCGGCGAAGAAACTCTCCTCGCTGATCCTGTGGGGACCGCCGGGCTGCGGCAAGACCACTATCGCGCGATTGCTGGCCGAGGCCGTCGACCTTCATTTCGAGCCCTTGTCGGCCGTCTTCTCGGGCGTGGCCGACCTGCGCAAGATCTTCGAGGCGGCGCGCGCGCGCCGCCGCGACGGCAAGGCAACGCTGCTGTTCGTCGACGAGATCCACCGTTTCAACCGCGCCCAGCAGGACGGCTTCCTGCCCTATGTCGAGGACGGCACGGTCACCCTGATCGGCGCCACCACCGAGAATCCGTCGTTTGAGCTCAACGCCGCGCTGTTGTCACGTTGCCAGGTGCTGGTGCTGCGCCGGCTCGACGATGCGGCGCTCGCCATCCTGCTCGACCGCGCCGAGGAGGCGCTCGGCCGCGAACTGCCGATCGACGACACTGGCCGTGCCGCACTCTTCGCGATGGCTGATGGCGACGGCCGCTATCTGATCACGCTGGCCGAGCAGCTCGCACAGGTGAAGGAGAAAGGCCCCCTCCCGCCGGACAGGCTGGCGACGCTGCTGCAGAAGCGCGCGCCCCTCTACGACAAGGCGCAGGAAGCGCACTACAACCTGATCAGCGCACTGCACAAATCGTTGCGCGGCTCGGACGTCGATGCGGCGTTGTACTATTTTGCCCGCATGCTCGATGGTGGCGAGGATCCCAAGTACATCGCCCGGCGTCTCGTGCGCTTTGCCGTCGAGGATATCGGCATGGCAGATCCCAATGCACTCACGCAAACGCTCGCCGCATGGGACACCTACGATCGCCTCGGTTCTCCCGAAGGCGAGCTGGCGATCGCGCAGGCGGTGATCTATCTCGGCACGGCCCCGAAATCGAACGCCGGATATGCGGCCTTTGGCGCCGCCAGGCGCTCGGCCAAGCAATATGGCTCGCTGACCCCACCGATGCACATTCTCAACGCGCCGACCAAGCTCATGAAGGAGATCGGCTACGGCCAGGGCTACGAATACGATCACAACACCGCCGACGGCTTCTCCGGCCAGAACTACTTCCCCGACGGCATGGCACGCGAGGAGTTCTACCGGCCGGTCGAACGCGGCTTCGAGCGCGAGATCGTGAAGCGGCTGGAGTACTGGAAGAAGCTCCGCGAGAAGAAGCGCTAGCTTCTGGGCTTGCTCATCGCTGCGACGACCTTGCGGTCGCGGCCGTAGACGTCGTCGCGGAAGATCGGCGTGCCGTCGGTCGCCGCGGTGACGGTACGGTAGGTCACGTAAAGCTTCACGGACTCGGGGAAGCTGTAATGGACCTGCTCGCCGTCATCGATCGCGCGCTGGACCCGCGCCCGGTCGAAGCTGGCGCGGCCCTCGAACACCTTGGCGACGAAGTCGAGCGGATTCTGCAGGCGAATGCAGCCGTGGCTGAAGTTTCGGCTGCCTTCGGTGAACAGCCAGCGCGAGGCCGTATCGTGCATGTAGATCCCGTAGCCGTTCTGGAACGGGAAGAAGATGTAGCCCAGCGCGTTGCTCGCGCCCGGTTCCTGGCGCACCCGGTAGGGGAAGGCCTTGGCGTTGATCGCGTTCCAGTCGACCGTCGCCGGATCGATCTCCGAGTCGTTGTCACTCCAGCTCGAGAATATCTTGAAGCCCTGATTGGCAAGCGCATAGGGGTCGCGCCGCAGCAGCGGCAGGTATTCGTCGCCCGAGATCGACTGCGGCACGGTCCAGTAGGGATTGGTCTGGAAGCCGTACATGATGGACTGGATTTCGGGCGTGGGGTGCTTGGGCGTGCCGACGATCACCTGGCTCTGGAAGGCGAGCTTGCCGTCGTTCACGAACACCATCGAATAGTCGCCGGTGTTCACGAAGACGTAGCGCCGGCCGAGGTCCTCGACGAGCCAGCGCCGGCGTTCGAGATTGGCCACGACCTGCTCGATGCGTTCGTCGAGCGACGTATTCAGCGAACGGGTGGTATTGGCGCCGATCACGCCGTCGACCGTCAGGCCCTTGGTTTCCTGATAGGACTTCACCACGGCTGCCAGCGCATCGTCGTAGGTGTCGGGTGTGCCCGTGACGGCCGGCACGGTCAATTCGAGTTCTGCCAGCCGCTTGCGCAGCACCGGCACCCGTGCATCGGTCATGCCGGGCTTCAGCACATCGCCGCCCGCCAGCGGCGTATAGCTCGCGGCGGCGCGCTTCTGACGCAATGTCGCGAGCGCCTTCTGCAGGGCCGGATAGTCGCCCTTGGGCGGCAGGTCGGCCAACCACGCGGAAAAATCGGACGCATCGGCAGCGCCCTTGAGCAGATCGGCACGCTTGACCTTGCGCTGCTCGATCGAGATGTCGGGGTCGATGCTGTTGGCGTTGACCCGTCCGGTGGAAACGTCGCCGGCGTAAGCCACAAACGCCTCGCCGATCAACTGATCGGTGCGCTCCGTATCGGAGCCCGTCTTCAAGGCTTGTTCAATGCGCTCGAGGGCATACCAGGCCGGGTCGAGGCCGTGCTCGCCGCTGGAGCGAATCGCCTTGAGCAGGGTCTGTGTGCGTGCCTCGGCGACGCGCGATCCCGTCCATAGCGGCTCTTCGGCACAGGAGGGGGAGGCTCCCAGTATGGGAGCAATGAATGCCAGGAGGGCGATAAGCAGGGGTACGCGTGTCACGTGCGAATAGTAGCGGGCAGGCCGCGACGACTCACGCGAGGACGAGCGCCTAGCCGCGAATGGCGGCGGCCTGTGGCGGTTTTGCAACGGGCGTCGAAACGAAACCCTGTGCCGCGAGAAAACCCAGCAGGTCGTCCGTCGCCCGCTGGCGCAACTCGGCGGTGCCGCCACCCGCCCGTGCGCCGCGGGTGACGCAATGCCGCCGCGCCCACGCCTGGTAGTCGGGCTCGCTGAAGGCACGACCGGCGGCGACCACGAAGTGACTTCCGTCGTCCTCGATGAAATTAACGCAGCACGACCAGTTCTCTGCGTCCTTGATGTCGAACACCGGACCGAGCAACTCCCAGCCGTGATGGGCGCCGCTGTAGACTTTGACCCGGATCCGGCCGTTGCCGGCGGCGCGCATGCGCTCGGCATAGTCGATGGCGAGTGGCGCGGGCGTGTAGTCGTCGCGGCCGGCCAGCATGAAGAAGATCGGCCGGCCGTGCGTGGTCGGATTGCGGTGCTGGGCGGTTGCGCCCGGACAGATCGCGACATGCAGATCGAAGAGATGCGAGAAGTCGCCACGCCAGCGCTGGCGTACGGCGATCGCGGCGTTGAGCGTGGCGCCGGCGCCCTTCGAGACGCCCATGATGCCGATGCGGTCGGGATCGATGCGCGCGTCGGACCTGAGATGGGCCAAGGCCGCAAAGGCGTCGCCCTCCATCTGGGCGGCCGAGACCAGGCTCTGGTCGGCCACCGTGCGGCGGACGCCTCGACCGGTGAAGCTGTCGACCACCAGCGCCGCCACGCCCGCTGCATTGAGCGCCTGTGCATAATAGTGCTCGCGATGGCGCTGCACGCCCGCGCTGCTGGTCAGGATGACCATGCAGGCAAAGGGCCCGCTGCGACGCTCCGGGAGATGCAGGCTCGCGGAGATGCGCGCCGGCCGGGATGCGGTCGGGTGATCGAAGGTGAGCGTATCCAGCGACACCGATTCCATGGACGCTTTTTAGCTTGTCCCGTAGGTTGCGCGCCATGAGCGACACAGTGCGGGTCCAGATGCGCGCCGTCTCGGAGGACGAGGCGGGGCTGCGGCTCGACCGCTGGTTCCAGCGCCACTATCCGGCGCTGAGCCACGGCGCGCTGCAGAAGCTGTTGCGCACCGGCCAGGTGCGGGTCGACGGCAAGCGGGTCGAGGGCAAGGACCGGGTCGAGCCCGGTCAAACCGTGCGCCTGCCGCCTGGCGTCAGCGCCCCGCCGCCGGCAGTGGTCGCGGCAGCAGCGCTCAAGGAGCGCCCCGCCGTCTCCGAGCGCGACGCGGCGGAGATCCAGAAGCTGGTCATCTTTCGCGACGACATGGTGATCGCCCTCAACAAGCCGTCGGGGCTGGCGGTCCAGGGAGGCAGCGGCACCGAGCGCCATGTCGACGGCATGCTCGACGGGCTGCGCTTCGGCTCCGACATCCGGCCGCGGCTGGTCCACCGCCTCGACAAGGATACGTCGGGCCTGCTGCTCGTCGCGCGCACCAGCCAGGCGGCGAAGCGGCTGGCCGAGTCGTTCCGCGATCGCGAGACCGAGAAACTCTACTGGGCGATCGTGGTCGGCGTGCCCCCCGAGAAGGAGGGGGCGATCAACCTGCCGCTCGCCAAGCGGCCGGGCGCGCGTGATCGCGAGACCATGCAGGTCGATCATGAGGAAGGGCTCAAGGCATTGACGCACTTCCGCGAGATGGATCGCGCCGGCCGGCGGGCGGCACTACTGGCGCTGTGGCCGCGCACCGGCCGCACCCATCAGCTGCGCGTGCATTGCGCGGAGATGGGCTGTCCGATCCTGGGCGACCGCAAGTATGGCGGCGAAGCTGCCGAGCTCACGACCATTGCCGACGCGCGCAAACTCTACCTGCATGCCCGTCGAATCACGCTGCCGCACCCCTCCGGCAAGGGCGAGCTCAAGGTCCAGGCCGAGGTGCCGCCTCACTTCCGCCGTACCGTCGAGGCATTCGGCTTCTCGACGACGGGCGATCGCGAGAGCGAGTAGGGGAGAGACCGACGGCAATGCGCATTCGCTGGCGGCTCGTAGTGTGGATCGCGGTCATTGTCGTGCCGATCGTCGTGGCCGGCGTGCTGATCTGGAGCAAGACGCGCGACCTCTCGCGCTACCAGAGCAGGCTCGAGGACCAGGTCCGCCGCGTGACTGGCCGGCAGCTCTCCGCACGCGTTCCGCTCAAGGTCCATTTGAGCCGCGAGCCGGCCTTGATTGCCGAGGGCGTAACCCTGTCGAATGCGCCGTGGGGATCGCGGCCCGAACTTGCGCGCGTCGCCCAAATCACGATGTATCTCGACCCGTTCTCGCTGTTTCTGGGCGAATCGAAGATCAACCGGTTGGTCCTCGATGGGGCGGACATCCTCGTCGAGCGCAACGAGGCGGGCGACGCCAACCTCGAGATGCTGCCGCCGCCCGATGGATCGGGGCCGCGCGCCGCCGACAACAAGTCGTTGCGCGTGATCACCAATCCGGCCTTTCCGTGGATCTCCAGCATCGAGGTGCGCAACTCGGTGCTGACCGTTGCCGAGGGCGGCGGCCATCCGCCGGTCGTGCTCGAAATCGCGAGCGGAACGCTGAAGGCCACGGCGCCCGGCCAGCCGCTGCAGATCGAGGGGCACTTTGCGGCGCCGCAAGCCGCTGCCTTCGATCTCGCCGGTACCGCCGGATCGTTCGACGGCTGGATGCGCGGCATCCCCGGCAATATCGACCTGCAGGGCGGTTTCGGCGGCGGCAAGATCGCCATCAAGGGCGGCGTCGGCGTCAAGGGCACCAGCATCCAGATCACCGGCGAGGGACCCGACATCTCCGTCTACGGCCCCTACGTTCACCTGCCGATCCCGAGCGGCGGCCCTTATGCGCTGAGTGCCAAGGCCGCCACCCTGCGTGGCAACTTCAAGGTCGAGGTGCCGACATTGAAGGTGGGCAACAGCGAGTTGACGGGCGAGGTGCTGTTTCGTACCGATCGCCAGGGCGTGCCCAACGTTGCGGTGAACATCGACGCCGCGAAAATCGACGCGGCCGGTCTCAAGGCGCCACCGGCGCCGGCCGTGGACGCGGCCTCCTCCGGCAGCAAACGCTTCCTGCCGTCGACGCCTTTCCAGGCCAACTGGCTCGGGCGATCCAACATGCAGGTGACGGCACGGGTCAGCGAGGTGACGGGCTTCACCGGCAAGATCGCCAACGGCTCGGTGACCCTGGTGTCGAGTTCGACGCGCTACGCCTTCCGCGCCGCAGCCTCGATGGGCGCGGGATCGGCGGGCTTCGACCTGGTGTATGATCCGGCCGGCCGCAACGGGCAGGCGACCTTGACCGCCACCGCCAGCCACGTCTCGCTCGAGGATCTCTCCGGCCTGCTGGGCCTCGACACCGGTCTCAAGGACGCCGTGGCCGATATCGACCTGCGCCTGCGTGGCGCCGGCCGCTCCACGGAGAGCGCGCTCAATGTCGCCAGCGGCTCCGTCGATTTCGCCGTCGCCAAGGGCCTGTGGCCGCGCGACGGCCTGGCCGGCTGGCCGGTCGAGACCCAGCGCCTGCTGGGCGGCGCCGACAGCGGCGTGCCGTTCAATTGCATCGGCGGACGTTTCGATGTGAGCGGCGGCGTCGCCAATCTGCGACGACTCGTGATCGACACTCCGCGCGCGACGATCGTCGGTGGCGGCTTCCTGCATGCACGCAGCGAGAGCTGGGAGATGATCCTCGCACCCGAAGCGCGCGACCCACAGGGCGCGCAGCTCGCCTCGCCGCTGCGTCTCAAGGGTGGTGCCGGCCGGCCGACGGCAGGTGCACTCGAGCCCGCGCTCGCCAAGCTGATCATCGGCGCGGGCGCCGTGCCCAGTCTCGTCGGCACTTTGAATACCATCGCGCGGCAGCCGAATGTGAATGCCTGTGCCACCATGGCGCCCCGGGTCGAAGGCATGCGGCCTGGCCTGCGCGCGCAGTTGCCGACGCCGTCCGTCGAGGCGCGCGGCAATCGCCGGCCGGCGGCGCCGCCGCCGAAGAGGAACTGAAGCGTGAAGCGTTTCTACAAGGAGGCGGCGATCGAGGCGGGTGAGGGCGGCTTTCGCGTGCTGCTGGACGGCAAGCCGATGCGTACGCCCTCCAAGTCCATCCTTGTGGTGCCGACCGAATCGCTTGGCCAGGCGATCGCCGGCGAATGGAGCGGCGTGCCGGATAATGCCGAGATCAATCCCGCCCATCTGCCGCTCACGCGTCTCGCGGCGACCGGGCTCGATCGCGTCGTCGGCCGGCGCGCGGAAGTGATTGCCGACACGGCAAAGTATGCCGGCTCCGACCTGCTCTGCTATCGCGCGACGAGCCCGGACAGTCTCGTCAAGCTGCAGCGCGATACATGGCAGCCGCTGCTCGACTGGGCGTCCGATCGCTACGGCGTCCGTTTCATCGTCACCGAAGGAATAGGCTTCGTCGAGCAGCCGCAAGCAACCAAGATGCGCTTGAACGAGGCGGTGTCGGCCTATTCCGATTGGGCCTTGTCGGCGCTCTACAATCTGACCCATACGTCTGGATCGATCGTGATCGCGTTGGCGGTGGCCGAGGGGCGATTGACAGCCGCCGGTGCGTTTGCCGCCGCGCAAGTCGAGGAGCTTTATCAGATCGAGCGCTGGGGCGATGATCCCCATGCGAAGAAGCAGAGGGAAGGCGTGCAACACGACATCGAGGCCTGCGCGCGCTTCCTGCTGCTGCTCGGAGCTGGGAAACTGAGGGAGTGAGCATGGGCGCCGGCACGAAGTTCAGGGAGATCCTGGCCAAGAACGGCCTTGTCGAGGCAATGGCCGCGCACAGCCCCCTGTCGGCAATGTTGGCGGCGGAGGCGGGCTTCGACGCGATCTGGGCGTCGGGCTTCGAGCTCTCCGCGATGTATGGCGTGCCCGACGTCAGCGTCGTGTCGATGACCCAGCATCTCGACATGATGCGCGCCATGGCCGAGCGCTCGGGCATTCCGGTCGTGGCCGACATCGACACCGGCTTCGGCAACGCGATCAACGTGCTCTATTCCGTCGAGCAGTACGAGCGGGCGGGCGCCGCGGCGATCGTGATGGAGGACAAGAGTTTCCCCAAGGTCACCAGCCTGATCGCCGGCGGCCGCCAGGACATGGTCCGCATCGAGGAGTTCCAGGGCAAGATCGAGGCCGCGCGTTCGGCGCGCAAGGACAAGGACCTCGTGATCGTGGCGCGCACCGAGGCGCTGATCGCGGGTCTCGGCCAGGACGAGGCTCTGAAGCGCGCACGTGCATATGAAGCGGCGGGCGCCGACATGATCCTGGTTCACTCCAAGCAGAAGACGCCGGACGAGATCGAGGCCTTCGTCAAGGCGTGGGATGGCAAGGCGCCAATCGCGCTGGTGCCGACGGCCTATCCGCAGATGACGGTGGCGCGGGTCAAGGAGCTGAAGAAGATCGGCCTGCTGATCTGGGGCAATCACGCGATCCGCGCCTCGGTCGGTGCCATGCGCAAGACCTTCGCAAAAATCCGCAAGGATCGCGGCATCCACACTGTGGAATCAGAGATCGCTACGGTCGAGGATGTGTTCGATTTGCAGGGCATGGGCAAAGTGAAGGCTGACGAGAAGAAGTTCCTGCGGTGACGATCTCTGTCATCCTGAGCGCAGCGAAGGATCCTTCGCTTCGCTCAGGATGACAATTTGGTCTAAAAGGATCCGGAGCCGGAGTTTTCCTATGCAGAACATGTTGAAAGAGCTCGAGAAGCGTCGCGCCGCGGCCCGATTGGGCGGCGGCCAGCGGCGCATCGACGCCCAGCATGCCAAGGGCAAGCTGACGGCACGCGAGCGCATCGATGCACTGGTCGATCCGGGCTCGTTCGAGGAATACGACATGTTCGTCGAGCATCGTTCGATCGACTTCGGCATGCAGGAGCAGAAGATCCCGGGCGACGGTGTCGTGACGGGCCAGGGCAAGATCAACGGCCGGCTGGTCTATGTCTTCAGCCAGGATTTCACCGTGTTCGGCGGTGCCCTCTCGGGCATGCATGCCGCCAAGATCTGCAAGATCATGGACATCGCCATGAAGGTCGGCGCGCCGGTGCTGGGCCTCAACGATTCGGGCGGCGCGCGCATCCAGGAGGGCGTCGATTCGCTGGCGGGCTATGCCGACGTGTTTCAACGCAACGTGCTGGCGTCGGGCGTGATCCCGCAGATCTCGATGGTCATGGGCCCGTGTGCGGGCGGTGCGGTCTATTCGCCGGCGATGACCGATTTCATCTTCATGGTGAAGGACAGTTCCTACATGTTCGTCACCGGTCCGGACGTAGTGAAGACCGTGACGCACGAGACCGTGACGCAGGAAGAGCTGGGCGGCGCGCTCACGCACACGCAGAAGTCGGGCGTGGCCGATCTCGCCTTCGAGAACGACATCGAGGCGCTGCTGCAGCTGCGGCGGTTCGTCGATTTCCTGCCGTCGAACAACCGAGAGAAGCCGCCGCTGCGCCCGACGCACGATCCCGCCGATCGCGACGACTACTCGCTCGACACCCTGGTGCCGGACAATCCCAACAAGCCCTATGACATCAAGGAGCTGATCCTGAAGGTCGTCGACGAGGGCGACTTCTTCGAACTGTCGCCGGAATGGGCCGGCAACATTGTCGTCGGCTTCGGCCGCATGGCCGGCCGCACGGTGGGCTTCGTGGCCAACCAGCCGATGGTGCTGGCCGGTTGCCTCGACATCGACTCGAGCCGCAAGGCCGCCCGCTTCGTGCGCTTCTGCGATTCCTTCAACATCCCCATCGTGACCTTCGTCGACGTGCCGGGATTCCTGCCGGGTACTACCCAGGAATTCGGCGGCATCATCAAGCACGGCGCCAAGCTGCTTTATGCCTACGCCGAGGCGACGGTGCCGAAGGTCACGGTTATCACGCGCAAGGCCTACGGCGGCGCCTATGACGTGATGGCGTCCAAGCACCTGCGCGGCGACATGAACTACGCCTGGCCGGGTGCGGAGATCGCGGTGATGGGCGCCAAGGGCGCGGTCGAAATCATCTTCCGCTCCGACATCGGCGATGCGAAGAAAATCGCTGCGCGCACCGAGGAGTATCGCCAGAAGTTCGCCAACCCGTTCATCGCAGCCAATCGCGGCTTCATCGACGACGTGATCATGCCGCACGGCACGCGTCGCCGCGTCTGCAGGGCGCTGGCCAGCCTCGAGAACAAGAAGCTCGAGAATCCCTGGCGCAAGCACGGGAATCCTCCACTGTGAGAGGGGCGCTTTGAGCACTTCGCCAGAGGAGCGCATGAGGCGTGCCCGGTTCGTGCGCCTGCACGTGATCGTGGCACTCTGCACGCTTCTGGTGCTGATCGTGATCAATGCACTCTTCACCAGCAAATATCCGTGGTGGCTCTGGGTTCTGATGGCATGGATGCCCCTGATCGCGGCGCACACGGCCTGGTCCATGGGCCTCTTCGACCGCAATAGAGAAGGACGATAGAGATGGCCCCGAGGAAGAAGGCCGCGAAGAAGAAGGCGGTGAAAAAGAAAGCCGCCACCGGCCTCGCAAGCAAGTCGGGCGCACTGTTCGACAAGATCCTGATCGCAAACCGCGGCGAGATCGCCTGTCGCGTGATCCGCAGTTGCAGGAAGCTCGGTATCAAGACGGTGGCAGTTTATTCGGAGGCCGACGCCGATGCGCTGCATGCGCGCGAGGCCGACGAGAAGGTGTTCATCGGGCCGCCTCCCTCTGCGCAGTCGTACCTGCTGATCGACAGGATCGTCGAGGCATGCAGGAAGACCGGCGCGCAGGCCGTGCACCCGGGCTATGGCTTCCTGTCGGAGAAGCAGGAATTTCAGAAGGCGCTGGCCAAGGCCGGCGTCACGTTCATCGGCCCCGATGCGCTCGCCATCCACGCGATGGGCGACAAGATCGAATCCAAGAAGCTGGCGCAGAAGGCCGGCGTCAGCACGGTGCCGGGCCATCTCGCCGCGATCCCCAATGCCGACACGGCGGTGAAGATTGCCAACAAGGTGGGCTATCCGGTCATGATCAAGGCCTCCGCCGGCGGCGGCGGCAAGGGCATGCGCATCGCCTACAACGATGCCGAAGCCAGGGAAGGCTTCGTCTCGGCAACCAATGAAGCGAAGTCTTCGTTCGCCGACGATCGCGTGTTCATCGAGAAGTATGTCGAAGAGCCACGCCATATCGAGATCCAGCTGATCGCCGACGGCCATGGCAACTGCATCTATCTCTGGGAGCGCGAGTGCTCGATCCAGCGTCGCCACCAGAAGGTGATCGAGGAGGCGCCGAGCCCGTTTCTCGACGCCAGGACGCGCAAGGCGATGGGCGAGCAGGCCGTGGCGCTGGCCAAGGCCGTCAAATACAAGAGCGCAGGCACCGTCGAGTTCATCGTCGACAAGAACCGCAAATTCTACTTCCTCGAGATGAACACCCGCCTGCAGGTCGAGCACCCGGTGACCGAGCTGATTACCGGTCTCGACCTGGTCGAGCTGATGATCAAGGTCGCAGCGGGCGAGAGGCTGCCATTCCAGCAGAAGGACGTGAAGCTGAACGGCTGGGCGGTCGAGGCGCGTGTCTATGCCGAGGACCCTTTCCGGAACTTCCTGCCCTCGACCGGCCGCCTCGTGAAGTACCGCGAGCCCGCTCCCGGTCCCGACGTGCGGGTCGACACCGGCGTCTACGAGGGCGGCGAGATCTCCATGTTCTACGATCCGATGATCGCCAAGCTATGCACGCACGGAAAGACGCGCAATGCCGCGATCGACCGCATGCGCCGTGCCCTCGACGAATTCTATGTCAGGGGCGTCTCGCACAACGTGCCGTTCCTGGCCGCCCTGATGGCGCATCCGCGGTTTCGCGCGGGCAGGCTCACGACCAACTTCATCGCCGAGGAGTTCAAGGGCGGCTTCACGACGGCGCACCTGCCGCCGCGCGATCCCGCCGTGCTTGCGGCCGTCGCCGCCGTTGTCGAACGCATCCGCGACGAGCGCCTGGGCGTCACGCAGGACAGCCGCGTGGTCATGCTGAACCGCGAGCCGGTGGCGGTCGCCATCACCGGCGCCGATGGCACATTCGCCATCGATGTCGCGGGCCGGCGCATCGCGGTCGAAACGGACTGGCAGCCGGGCGAGCCGCTGCTCCATGCCGTCGTCGATGGCCAGGTGATCGTGGTCCAGGTCGACAGTGTCGGCTCGGGTTGGCGCCTGATCCATGAAGGCGGACAGGCGGAGGCGCTGGTGCTGACGCCGCGTCAGGCCGCGCTCTATGCGCTGATGCCGGTCAAGGCTGCGCCCGACACCTCGAAGTTTCTGCTCTCGCCGATGCCGGGCCTGCTTGCCTCGGTCGCCGTGAGCGAGGGCCAGGAGGTGAAGGCGGGCGAGGCGCTGGCGGTCGTCGAGGCGATGAAGATGGAGAACGTTTTGCGGGCCACGCGCGACGGTACGGTGAAGGTGCTCCACGCCAAGGCCGGCGACAGCCTGCGGGTCGACCAGAAGATCATCGAATTCGCCTGATGGCGCTGCAGGCGCGCCTCACGGTTTCGGGCCGCGTGCAGGGCGTGGGTTACCGCGACTGGGTGGTCGCCACGGGCCTTCGGCTCGGACTCACAGGCTGGGTGCGCAATCGCCGGGATGGCTCTGTCGAGGTGTTGATCGTGGGCGATGAGGGCGCTGTCGGCCGGATGATCGAGGCCTGCCGCGCGGGACCGGCGCTGGCTGAGGTCGACGAAATCGACATCGACCCCGTCGATCTCGACGTGCTGCCCGAGGGCTTTACGCGTCTGCCGACGGCTTGAGGGAGGTTATCAGGATGCGGACGATTCCGATCGGGACAAAAGCGACCGCGACGTTGGTCGTGAGGCCCGAGCATCTTGCCAGTCGATTCAAGGACTCGATGCTGCCGGCAGTGTTTGCGACGCCCATGATGATTCTGGTCATGGAGAATGCGGCACTCGATGCCATCAAGCCCTACCTGGAACCGGGTGAAAGTGCGGTCGGCACGTTAGTGGATGTAAAGCACCTCGCTGCCACGCCGGTCGGTCATGAGGTGCGCGCGACGGCAGAAGTCGTCCGCGTCGACGGAAAGCGCATCGATTACGTCGTGTCGGCAAGTGACGAGAAGGGCGAGATCGGCAAGGGGACGCATCAGCGGATCGTGATCGATCTGCTGTCGTTCAACGAGCGCCTTGCGAAGAAGAGCAAGTAAGTCTCACGCGGCGGCCGACGGCCTGACTTCTCCGAAGACCTCGTCGAACGTCTTGGCCAGCGCCAGGTCGAGATCGACCAGGGTCACCGGCAGGCCGAGATCGACCAGCGAGGTCACACCATGGCCTGCGACGCCGCAGGGCACGATGCCGTCGTAATGGCCGAGGTCGGGATCGACGTTGATCGAGATGCCGTGGAAAGAGACCCAGTGGCGGATGCGCACGCCGATGGCGGCGATCTTGTCCTCGCGCGGCGTGCCGTCGAACAAGGCCGGCTTGTCGGGGCGCGTCACCCAAACGCCGACCCGGCCGGCGCGGCGTTCGGCGATGACGCCAAAGCGGGCAAGGGTGCGGATGGTCCATTCCTCGAGATCGGAAACGAAGCGGCGCACATCCTGGCGGCGGTGGCGCAGGTCGAGCATCACATAAGCCACCCGCTGGCCCGGGCCGTGATAGGTGTATTGGCCGCCGCGGCCCGCCACATGGACCGGAAAGCGTGCAGGCTGCAAAAGGTCGCGATCCTTGGCACTGGTGCCGGCGCTATAGAGCGGCGGGTGCTCGAGCAGCCAGATCAGCTCGCGTTCGTGGCCGGCCCGGATGTCGGCGACACGCGCTTCCATCGCGGCGAGAGCCTCGTCATAAGGCACAGCTGTGTCGGAAATGCGCCATTCCGGTCGATCGTCGGGGTGGGCCATGGCCGCAAAATCGGTATTTCCAGCCCACTGCGCAAGTCCTGACCTACGCGCCTTGCCACTGCTGGACCTATTTGGTATCCCCCGCCCCGTCGATCCGGCGCGGCCATGGCGGAATTGGTAGACGCGCTAGCTTGAGGTGCTAGTGCCGCGAGGCGTGGAAGTTCGAGTCTTCTTGGCCGCACCATCGCCGGATCGATCGAAAAGGGCAGCTTGAGGTTGCCGCCCGTTGGCAGAACCCAACGGGCGGCCCTTTTTGTAAATGAGGATGCGGGAGACGAGCTTGGCGGATGAACTGACCGACGGCGCGCTCCGTTACCATCGCATTCCCCGGCCGGGCAAGATCGAGGTCGTTCCGACCAAGCCCCTGGCCACGCAACGCGATCTGTCTCTGGCTTATTCGCCCGGCGTCGCTGCCGCCTGCCACGAGATCGTGCGCGATCCCGCGACAGCGGCCGAACTCACGATCCGCGCCAACCTTGTGGGCGTGATCACCAACGGCACAGCGGTGCTGGGTCTGGGCGCCATCGGTCCGCTCGCGGCCAAGCCGGTGATGGAGGGCAAGGGCGTCCTCTTCAAGAAGTTCGCCGGCATCGACGTGTTCGACATCGAGATCGAGGAACTCGACCAGGAAAAGCTGGTCGACATCATCGCGTCGCTCGAACCGACCTTCGGGGGCATCAACCTCGAGGACATCAAGGCCCCCGAGTGCTTCTACGTCGAGCAGACATTGCGCAAGCGCATGAAGATCCCGGTGTTCCACGACGACCAGCACGGCACCGCGATCATCGTCGGCGCCGCGGTCCTGAACGCGCTGTCGCTGGTCGGCAAGGACATCAAGGACGTGAAGCTCGTGGTCTCGGGCGCGGGTGCCGCGGCGCTGTCGTGCCTGGGTGTGCTCGAGAATCTCGGCCTGCCCAAGGCGAATATCTGGGTCACTGACATCGTGGGCGTGGTCTGGAAAGGCCGCAACGAGCTGATGGACCCGTTCAAGGAACGCTACGCGCGCGACACCGACCTGCGCACCTTGGGTGACGTGATCGGCGGCGCCGATATCTTCCTCGGCCTGTCGGCCGCGGGCGTGCTGAAGCAGGACATGGTGAAGAAGATGGCGCCGAAGCCGCTGATCTTCGCCTTGGCCAATCCCAATCCCGAGATCGCGCCGGAAGACGTGGCCGCGGTGCGCGACGACGCCATCATGGCGACCGGACGCAGCGACTATCCCAACCAGGTCAACAACGTCCTCTGCTTCCCCTACATTTTCCGCGGCGCGCTGGACGTCGGCGCCACTACGGTCAACGACGAAATGAAGATCGCCTGCGTGCGCGCCATCGCCGAGCTGGCGCGCAAGGAGCCGTCGGAAGTGGTGGCCCGCGCCTTCGGCGAGGCCGGCGGCGGCGGCTTCGGCCCGAACCAGATCATTCCCAAGCCGTTCGATCCCCGCCTGATCGTCGAGCTGGCACCTGCCGTGGCGCAGGCCGCGATGGATTCGGGCGTGGCGACACGGCCGATCCAGGACTTCGACGCCTACCGCCAACAGCTCAGCCAGTTCGTCTTCAAGTCGGGCCTGGTCATGCGGCCCGTTTTCGAACAGGCCCGCAGCGCTCCCAAGCGGGTGATCTTCAGCGCCGGCGAGGACGACCGCGTGCTGCGCGCGGTCCAGGTCATCCTCGATGAGCGGCTGGCGTTGCCGATCATCATCGGCCGGCCGGAGGTCGTGAAGCGCCGCGCCGAGCGGCTCGGCCTGCGTTTCCGGCCGGGGATCGACGTCGAGCTGATCGACCCCTCGAAGGACGACCGCTACGACAAATACTGGACCGCCTATCACAATCTCATGGAGCGCAGCGGCGTCACCGAGCCCACGGCACGCAACCTCGTGCGCTCGAGTCCGACCCTGATCGCCGCGCTCGCCGTGAAGCTCGGCGATGCCGACGCAATGATTGCCGGCGCCTACGGCCGCTTCCGCACGCATTTCAACCACGTGCGCGACGTCATCGGACCGCGCGTGGGCGTCCGGAACATGGCGGGGCTCAGCCTGCTCGTCCTGCCGACGCGCTCGCTGTTCATCGCCGACACCTATGTGAACGACGATCCCGACGCCGAGACTGTGGCCAACATCACGCTTCTGGCGGCGGACGAGGTGCTGCGCTTCGGCGTGCAGCCCAAGGTGGCGCTGCTGTCGCATTCGCTGTTCGGCAGCTCCGAGCACCCCTCGGCGCGCAAGATGGCCGAGGCGATCCGGATCCTGCACGCACGCGCGCCCACCCTCGAGGTCGATGGCGAGATGCACGGCGATGCGGCACTCGACCCCGACATCCGTCACAACGTCTTCCCGCGCTCGCGGCTCACCGGGGCGGCGAACCTGGTGATCTGTCCGTCGCTCGACGCGGCCAACATCTCGTTCAACCTGCTCAAGACCGCGGCCGACGGGCTGCATGTCGGCCCGATGCTGCTCGGCACCGCGCAGCCGGCGCACGTGCTGACGCCGTCGGTCACGGCGCGTGGCATCACCAACATGACGGCACTTGCCGTCGTCGAGGCCCAGCGCCTGGCTGAGGCGCGGGGATGAGCGACGCGGACGCCCTCGATGAAGTGACGCCGGAGATCGTCCGGCACATCGAGGACGCGCTTGCCGCCGGCAACTCCGCGGAAGCAAGGACGCTGCTCGAATCGCTCAGCGCCTCGGGACAGGCGTCTGTCGTCGAGCAGATCTCCGAGGCGCAGCGCGACCTCCTGATCGAGCTGCTCAAGCGCGACCTCGACCCGGAGATGCTGACCGAGCTCGACGAGGACGTCCTCGACGACGTGCTCGACCAACTCGACAGCAAGGATATCGCTGCGGCCGCGCGCGAGCTCGACACCGACGACGCCGTCAACCTGATCGAGGACCTGCCGGCAGAGGAGCAGGCGGAGATCCTGGCCGAGCTGCCGGCCGAGGAACGCGCCGACATCGAAAGTGCGCTCAGCTATCCGGAGGACTCCGCCGGGCGCCTGATGCAGCGCTCGCTGGTCAAGGTGCCCGATAGCTGGACCGTCGGCCAGGTCATCGACTATTGCCGCGAGGCGACGGACCTGCCGGACGACGTCTACGATATCTTCGTGGTAGATCGCGTGGGACGCCTGCGCGGCTCGGTACCGCTCGGCCGTATGCTGCGCACCAAGCGGCCGGTCCCGATCATCGACCTTGCCGATCCCGACATTCCTTCGATCCAGGTGATGACCGACCAGGCCGAGGTGGCGCATCTCTTCCGCGACAAGAACCTGGTGTCGTGCCCGGTGGTCGACGATACGCGGCGCCTGCTGGGTGTGATCATGGTCGATGACGTGGTCGACGTGATCGACGAGGAGGCCGAAGAGGACCTGCTGAAGATGGCAGGCGTCGGCGCCGACGACATGCACGCCAACACCATCCAGACGGCGCGCCAGCGCGCCTGGTGGCTGGCCATCAACCTGGTGACGGCGGTGATCGCCTCGCTGGTGATCGGCCAGTTCGAGGGGGCGATCGAGAAGATCGTGGCGCTGGCCGTGCTGATGCCGATCGTGGCCTCGATGGGCGGCAATGCCGGGACGCAGACCGTGACGGTCGCCGTGCGGGCCTTGGCGATGGGCGAACTGACGGTCGCCAACACCTTGCGCTTCATCGCCAAGGAGGCAGCGGTCGGCGGGCTGAACGGCATCGTCTTTGCCTTCCTCATGGGGGCCGCCGTGGTCGCCTGGTACGGCGACTGGCGGCTCGGTGCGGTGATCGGAGCAGCCATGATCTGCAACCTGGTGGCGGCGGCGCTCGCCGGCACCCTGATCCCGCTCGGCCTGCAGAAGATCGGCGTCGATCCCGCCGTGTCGTCGACGGTGTTTCTGACGACGGTGACCGACGTGATCGGGTTCCTCGCGTTCCTCGGGCTGGCGACGATCTTCCTGCTGTAGGGCGTCTTGCGTCGCGCCGCGTCGGCCGCCACTGTGCCGTCGAACCATCCAAGGGCAGGAAGACCATGATCCCCAACGCGATGCCGCCGTTCGATTTCGGCCTGGGCGAAACCGCCGATGCCCTGCGCGAGCAGGTCCAGCGATTCGCGTCCGACAAGGTGGCGCCGATCGCGGCGGAAATCGACAAGACCGACCGGTTTCCTCGCGAGCTGTGGCCCCAGATGGGCGAACTCGGCCTGCACGGCATCACCGTGGAGGAGGAATATGGCGGCTCGGGGCTCGGTTACCTCGAGCACGTGATCGCGGTCGAGGAGCTCAGCCGCGCGTCGGCCGCCGTGGGCCTGAGCTACGGCGCGCACTCCAACCTCTGCGTCAACCAGATCCGGCGCAACGGAAACGACGACCAGAAGAAGCGCTTCCTGCCGAAGCTGTTGTCCGGCGAGCATGTCGGCAGTCTCGCCATGAGCGAATCGGGCGCAGGCTCCGACGTGGTCTCGATGAAGCTGCGCGCCGACAGGAAGGGCGACCGCTATGTGCTGAACGGCACCAAGATGTGGATCACCAACAGTCCGGACGCGCAGGTGATCGTGGTCTATGCCAAGACCGATCCGGCAGCCGGCTCACGCGGCATCACGACCTTCATCGTCCCGACCGACGCCAAGGGCTTCAAGGTGGCGCAGAAACTCGACAAGATGGGCATGCGCGGCTCGTCGACCGGCGAGTTGGTGTTCGAGGATTGCGAGATCCCGGCCGAGAACGTGCTGGGCGCGGTCGGCAAGGGCGTGAACGTGCTGATGAGCGGCCTCGACTACGAGCGCGCCGTGCTGGCCGCCGGGCCGCTCGGGATCATGCAGTCGGCGATGGACATCGTCGTGCCCTACGTTCACCAGCGCAAACAGTTCGGGCAGGCGATCGGGGAGTTCCAGCTGGTGCAGGGCAAGCTGGCCGACATGTACACGACCATGAACGCCTGCAAATCCTACGTCTATGCCGTCGCCAGGTCGTGCGATCGGGGCCAGACCACGCGCAAGGATTCCGCGGGCGCCATTCTCTATGCGGCCGAGAAGGCGACGCTCGTCGCGCTGGACGCGATCCAGCTGCTGGGCGGCAACGGCTACATCAACGATTACCCGACCGGCCGCCTGCTGCGCGACGCCAAGCTTTACGAGATCGGCGCCGGGACCAGCGAGATCCGCCGCATGCTGATCGGCCGCGAGCTGTTCGCGGAGACGGCCTGATCGTGACGAACGCTCTCGGCGCAGCCATTCGTCACGAATGGACCCTCGATCCTGATTTCCTGACCGTCAATCACGGCTCCTTCGGGGCAACGCCCCGCGTCGTCCTTGCGGCGCAGGATGAATGGCGCCGCCGCATGGAGGCGCAGCCGACGCGCTTCTTCTCGCGCGAGCTGCCGGATGCACTCAGGGCGGCCGCGACGGTTCTGGCGGGAGCCCTGTCGGCCCAGCCGGGCGAGATCGTGTTCGTTCCCAACGCCACGACAGGCTGCAATGCCGTGCTGCGGTCGATGCGCCTGGGCGAGGGCGACGAGATCCTTCACGCCAGCCACGTCTACAACGCGGTGCGCAACACGATGGTCCACGTCGCCGAACGATCTGGCGCCAGGGTCGTCTCGGCCGAACTGCCCTTTCCGCGGCCCGACAAGGCGACGCTTCTGGCAAATATCGGGAAGGCGATCACCAAGCGCACCCGCATTGCCGTTATCGACCACATCACCTCGCCGAGCGGACTGGTGCTGCCGATCGCGGACATCATTGCGCTCTGCCACGCGGCCGGCGTGCCGGTTCTGGTCGATGGAGCGCATGGGCCCGGGCAGGTGCCGCTCGATCTCGAGGCACTCGGCGCGGATTGGTATGTCGGCAACTGCCACAAATGGTGGTCGGCGCCCAAGGGCTGCGGGTTCCTCCATGCGCGCGGCGATCGCCGGACGGAGCTGCATCCCGTGACGATCTCGCACGGCTACGGAGCGGGGTTCACCGAGGAGTTCGACTGGACCGGCACGATCGATCCCTCGGCCTATCTGGCATTGCCGGCGGCGCTCGACTTCTTCAGTCGGCTGGGCGGTGCCGCCTTGATGGAGCGCAACAGACTGTTGGCAGCGGAGGCAGGCTCACTCCTGGCCTCTGCGCTCGGAACGGAGGTCGGCGCGAGATCCGAGATGGCGGGGGCCATGGCCCTGGTCCGCCTGCCCTTCGACATGCCGCCGACACGGGAAGCGGCCGTGCCGGTTCGGGCGATCCTGCAAGCCGCCGGGACCGATTGTCCGGTGCATGGGCTGGCAGGCGGTCCCTGGCTGCGCCTGTCGGCCTATGCCTACAACGAGAGGGCTGACTACGAACGGCTGGCGGAGCTTTTGCCCGATGTGATCAATCGCCTTCGTGGTTGACCCTGGAGGGTCGTCAATACACATTGTGTATTGAAGCCATGCCGCGCTATCTCACCGACAAGGACATCGCCGATTTCCGCGCCGATCTGTGCAAGGTCGCGACCGAGCGCTTCGCCCGTCACGGATACGAGGGCGTCACGATGCGCCAGCTCGCCGAGGCGCTGGGCTGCAGCCCCAAGACGCCGTACCGCTATTTCAAGGACAAGGCCGATATCCTGGCGACCGTGCGCGCCCAAGCCTTCGCGAAGTTCGCCGATGCGCTCGAGAAGGCCGCGTCCTCGGCATCGCCGGCCGAGCGCGGGCGGCGGACCAGCGAAGCCTATCTCGCCTTCGCTCTGAAGAACCCGCACGCCTACCGCATCATGTTCGACATCGATGCACCGCTCGACGAGAGCCATCCCGATCTGGGGCCGGCGGCCGAGCGCGCGGCGCGCTACATCACGCGCGGCGCCGAGCAACTGGCCGAATCGGGGGCGATCGACGCCGATCCCACGGTGTTCGGCTGGTCGATGTGGGCGGCGCTGCACGGCGTCGTCATGCTGCACCAGTCGGGGATGCTGGCGCACGGGCCGGACTACAAGGCGTTGTCGAATTTCCTCGGCGCGACCATGATCAAGGGCGCAACCGGCGGCAAAGCCGGGAAGGGACGGAAACGATGACGGCCGGCGATGTGCGGGGCGTGACGGCGGGCGAACGCTTCAGGAGCTGGCCCGAGATCCAGGGCAATGCCGCGCGCGGTGCGAGTGGGCTCGCGGCGCTCGGGGTCGCCGAGGACGACAGCGTGGCGCTGATGCTGCGCAACGACTTTGCGACCTTCGAGGTCAACATGGCGGCAGGCCAGCTCGGCGCCTATGCCGTGCCGATCAACTGGCATTTCACCCCGGAGGAGGCGGGCTACATCCTGGCCGACTGCGGCGCCAAGGTGCTGGTGGTCCATGCCGATCTTTATGAGCAGATCGCGCCAGGCGTGCCGGCGCAAGTGAAGGTGCTGATCGTGCCGGTGCCGCAGGAGATCGCGGCGGCCTATGGCGTGCCGGCCGATCGGCAGGCAGCGCCCGCCGGCCTCGAGACGTGGGAGGCATTTGCGGCCCGGTACGCGCCCAACACCCAGCCGCCCAAGCTGGCGCGCGGCAGCATGATCTACACGTCGGGCACGACGGGTCGTCCCAAGGGCGTGCGCCGGCGCCCCAGCACCCCAGAACTGCAGGCCGCGGCCGCGGCCGAAGTCGGCCGCTATTGGGGGCTCGTGGCCGATCCCTCGATCGTCGTGCTGATGAACGGGCCGATGTATCACTCCGCGCCGGCGGCCTACGGCATGGCCAGCGCGCGGCTCGGCCTCAGCGTCGTGCTGCAGGCGCGCTTCGAGGCGGAGGACATGCTGCGCCTGATCGATCGGCAGAGAGTGAGCCACATGCACATCGTGCCGACGATGTTCGTGCGTCTGCTGCGCCTGTCCGACGCGGTGAAGGCGAAATACGACCTCTCCTCGCTGCGCTGGGTCACCCATGGCGCGGCGCCGTGCGCGCCCGCGGTCAAGCGGCAGATGATCGAATGGTGGGGGCCGGTCATCAACGAATACTACGGGGCGACCGAGACCGGCATCGTCGTCTGGCACTCCTCGCCGGAAGCCGTGAGGAAGCCGGGAACGGTCGGCCATGTGGTCGATGGCGCCATGCTGCGCATCGTCGACGATGCCGGCCGCGACGTGAAGCAGGGCGAGGTCGGCGAAATCTACGTGCGCGGTCCGCATCTGTCGGAGTTCACCTACAACAACGACGATGCCAAGCGGCGCGAGGTGGCGCTGGGCGACCTGGTCACGGTGGGCGACGTCGGCTACCAGGACGCCGACGGCTATGTGTTCCTGTGCGACCGCAAGCGCGACATGATCATCTCCGGCGGCGTGAACATCTATCCGGCCGAAATCGAGAGCGTGCTGATCCAGATGCCGGGCGTGCGCGACTGCGCGGTGTTCGGCATTCCCGACGAGGAGTTCGGCGAGCAGATCTGCGCCCATGTCGAGCCGCTGGCCGGTGCCGAGCTTGAGGCGGCGGGCGTGCGGGGTTATCTCGGCCAGCATCTGGCACGCTACAAGGTGCCGCGGGTGGTGGAGTTCAGCGCCGCCCTGCCGCGGGAGGACTCCGGCAAGATCTTCAAAAGGAAGCTCCGCGCCCCATATTGGGAAAAGGCGGGACGTAGTATCTGAAGGGCCTGATGGCGGACGACGATGTCACCCTGTTCGGCAAGCTGAAAAGCAAGCTGATCGACACCAAGCAGAAATGGGCCGAGGACGGCCGGCTGCTGACCGGCAAGACGGCGGCTCATTCGCAGCGCCTGCCGCCCGGCCAGCGCGAGGTCGAGACCTGGCCGGTGCTCGATCTCGGCGTCCAGCCCGAGATTCCGACTGGCGCCTGGCGACTGTTCGTCGATGGCGAGGTCGACAGTCCGCTCAGCCTGAAGTGGGGCGAGTTTACGGATCTGCCCAAGACCACGATCACGACGGACATCCACTGCGTGACCGCGTGGTCGCGCTACGACAATGTCTGGGAGGGCGTGCGTGCCCGCGACCTGATCGCGCTCGCAAAGCCCAGGGCCGCGGCGCAACACGTGATCTTCCACTCCTACGACACCTACACGACCAACGTGCCGTTGAGCGATTTCTCGGCCGACGACGTCATGCTGGCGTGGAGCTGGAACGGCCAGCCGATCAGCCGCGAGCATGGCGGGCCGCTGCGCGTGGTGATTCCCCGGCTCTACTTCTGGAAGAGCGCGAAGTGGATCAAGAGGATCGAATTCTCGGTGCTCGACAAGCCGGGCTTCTGGGAAGTCCGCGGCTATCACAATTACGGCGACCCGTGGCTAGAACAGCGTTACGACGAGGAGATATGAGATGGCTTCCGCCCATGATTTCGGCTTCAAAGGCATCGACGGCAAGGCGATCGACCTGAAGGACTATGCCGGCAAGCCCGTGCTGGTCGTCAACGTCGCTTCGTTCTGCGGGTTCACGCCGCAATACAGCGATCTGCAGAAGCTGCACGAGACGTACGGGCCCAAGGGCCTCGTCGTGCTGGGCGTGCCGTCGAACGATTTCGGTGCCCAGGAGCCCAAGAGCGAAGCCGAGATCAAGAAGTTCTGCGAATCCAAGTTCGGCGTTACCTTCCCGATGACGGCCAAACAGACGGTCGTCGGCCTCGACGCGCACGAGCTCTACAAATGGATCTCCGGCGAGGCCGGCGAGGCGGTGGCACCCAAGTGGAACTTCCACAAGTACCTGATCGACAAGGACGGCAAGCTGGCCGGTTCGTGGCCCAGCAAGGTCAGTCCGACGTCGAAGGAGATCACCGGCCAGATCGAGATGATGCTGGCGGGATAGGCTTCGCCTATCCCGCACGGTGCAGAATAGACAAGGCTGCTTAAAGCGCCGCGCGCACTTTGCCGAACACGTCGTGGAACATCTCGGTCGTGAGCCGGCCGGTGTTCGTGTTGTAGCGCGAGCAGTGATAGCTGTCGGCGAGCGTCAGCCCATTGGGCAGCGCATGCAGACGTGAATGAATGAACGGATAAGCGCCGGCGGGCTTTACTGCCAGCGCTCGCAGGATTTGATCGTGCGCACCTTTGCCCAAGGCCACGATCACCTTGAGCTTCGACATCGCCGCCATCTCGGCCTGCACGAACGGCCGGCATTCAGTGAATTCCGCCGGCAGCGGCTTGTTCTCGGGCGGCAGGCAGCGCACGGCGTTGCAAATGCGCGCACCGACCAGCATGAGGCCGTCGTTGGGATCGGCCTTGAACGTGCCCTTGGCGAAACCGAACTTGAGCAGTGTCGAGTAGAGAAGCTCGCCTGCGTAGTCGCCGGTGAAGGGCCGCCCCGTGCGATTGGCGCCCTTCATGCCGGGCGCGAGGCCGACGATCAGCAGGGCGGCATCGAGGCCGCCGAACGAGCGGACCGGCGCATTACACCAGTCGGGATACATCGCCTGCAGCTCGCGGCGGAACGCCACGAGCCGGGCGCAGCGCGGACAATCGAGCGGCGGCTCTTTGAACGCCGGGGAAGCCACGAGTGACGCTATGGCGTCGGCCTAGGCCGACGAGCGCATCAAATGCTCGGCAGGCGCATCGTCGGCGGGCTCTCCGGCGGCCGGACGCTGCGGACGCTCCGACGGATTGCGCGCGATCAACGGTGCCAGTTCGGAGAGCTCGATGAAGTCGTCGGCCTGGCGGCGCAGTTCGTCGGCGACCATCGGCGGCGAGGACTTGATGGTGCTGACCACCGAGACGCGCAGGCCCTTGCGCTGCACCGCCTCGACGAGGCGCCGGAAGTCGCCGTCGCCGGAGAACAGGATCACATGGTCGAGGTGCTCGGCCATTTCCAGCACGTCGATCGCAAGCTCGATGTCCATGTTGCCCTTGATCTTGCGGCGGCCCATGGCGTCGGTGAATTCCTTGGTCGGCTTGGTGACCATGGTGTAGCCGTTGTAGTCCAGCCAATCGATCAGCGGACGGATCGGCGAATATTCCTGATCCTCGATCAGCGCGGTGTAATAGTAGGCGCGGACCAGCCGGCCTTTTTCACGGAACACCTTGAGCAGGCGACGGTAGTCGATGTCGAAGCCGAGCGAACGGGCGGCCGAGTAGAGATTGGCGCCATCGATGAACAGGGCGACGCGTTCGGAGTCGTAAAAATTGCCTTTCATGGCGACTATCCTTTTTATCGATATGTTCGGAGGGGCCGAAATAATTATTGAGCCGTAGGAGTAAACTAACGCGCACCGCTCCCACAGCACGTTAAGTGTAAGCCATTATTCGAGTGTTCACAAGGGGTTGGAGGAACCGATCTGTGGGACGGGGCGATGCCGGCTCAATTTACATCGGACTGGGGGCTAATTTGCCTCACCCTACATATGGGCCCCCGGTCGAGACGCTGATGGCGGCCTTGGCGGAATTGACGGTCCGGGGGATCGAGGTTTGCCGACTCTCGCCTTGGTACCGCAGCGCGCCCGTGCCGGTTTCCGACCAGCCCTGGTACGTGAACGCCGTGGCCGAAATTGCTACGGATCTGCCGGCAGATCGGCTCCTGGCCGTCCTTCACGAGGTCGAGGACGCATTTGGCAGGGTCCGAGGCGTACCCAATGCCGCCCGGCGCATTGACCTCGATCTCCTTGATTATTGTGGGGAAATTGCCTCTGGCGGTCTTGGCAGGGCAATCCTTCCGCACCCACGGATGGCGAGCCGGGCCTTCGTGCTGCGGCCGCTGGCCGACCTGGCGCCGGACTGGCGGCACCCCGTGACGGCAACTCCAATCGGGGCCCTTGTCGCCGCCCTGCCGACGGACCAGATCATCGAAAGGCTATAGAAGCTTGTTTTTTGGGCTGGGGCGCGTATAACCCGCCGCTCCCGGGAATTCAGAGGTCTCCACCCTCAGAGGTATAAATGGCGCGTGTCACCGTCGAAGACTGCATTGTGCAGGTGCCCAACCGTTTCGAACTCGTACTGTTCGCCGCCCAGCGGGCGCGCGACGTGTCGGCTGGCGCCCAGATCACCGTCGACCGCGACCGTGACAAGAACCCCGTCGTGGCGTTGCGCGAGATTGCCGAGACCAAGCTCGACCAGTCGGCCCTCAAGGACTCGCTGATCTCCGGCATGCAGAAGCACGCCGACATCGACAAGCCCGAGGAGGTCAACGAGATGGCCGAGCTCGAGCAGGAGCTGGCGGCGGCGCTGGCCCAGGGCGGCGCGGAAGCAGCACAGCCCAAGGCCCTGCCGATGGCCGAGGAAGACGACGTCACCGAGTAGGCACCGGCCAGGCCTTCCGAGCTGAGGGCCTGTTATTCGCGCATTGTGCGTGGAGTAGGCGCAATCGTCCCCATATAATGGACGATTGCCATGATTCGTCAGTTTGAACTCGTCGAGAGGGTGCAGTCCTACGATCCGGAAGCGGACGAGGATACGCTCAACCGCGCCTACGTCTACGGCCTGAAGAAACACGGCCGGCAGCTGCGTGCCTCGGGCGACCCGTATTTCTCGCACCCTGTCGAGGTGGCCGGCATCCTGGCCGAGATGAAGCTCGATACCTCGTCGATCGTCACCGGCCTGCTGCACGACACGCTCGAGGACACCGATGCCACGCGCGACGAGATTGCCGGGATGTTCGGCGAGGACATCGCGCGCCTGGTCGACGGCGTCACCAAGCTCAGCCGGCTGGAAGTCCAGTCCGAGAGCACCAAGGAGGCCGAGAACCTGCGCAAGCTGGTGCTCGCCATGTCGTCGGACATCCGCGTGCTGCTGGTGAAGCTCGCCGACCGCCTGCACAACATGCGCACGCTCCATCACATCAAGGAGCCGGCGCGTCGCCTGCGCATCGCGCGCGAGACCATGGATCTATACGCGCCGCTCGCCTCCCGCATCGGCATGGAGCGGGTGAAGCGCGAGCTGGAGGAGCTTGCCTTCGCCGAGCTCAACCCCGATGGCCGCACGTCGGTGCTGGCCCGGCTGGGCTACCTCAAGGAGAAGGGCGAGCAGATCATCCCCCAGGTCGAGGCCGAGCTGGTCAAGACGCTGAAGGAGGGCGGCCTCGTTGCCCAGGTCACCGGCCGCGAGAAGACGCCCTATTCGATCTGGCGCAAGATGCAGCAGAAGAACGTGTCGTTCGAGCAACTCGCCGACATCATGGCATTCCGCATCATCGTGCCCGACGTGGCGCAGTGCTACCAGGCGCTCGGGCTGCTGCATGGCCGCTATCAGGTGCTGCCGCAGCGCTTCAAGGACTACATCTCCGTTCCGAAGCCCAACGGCTATCGCTCGCTGCATACCGGCGTGATCGGGCCGCTCGGCCAGCGCATCGAAATCCAGATCCGCACCAGCGAGATGCAGGACCAGGCCGAGCGTGGCGTCGCGGCGCACTGGGTATACAAGGATCGCGGGCCCTCGACCGACGCGCCGCAATACGCCTGGCTGCGCTCGCTGATCGACATCCTCGACAAGGCGCCCAACGCCGAGGAATTCCTCGAGCACACCAAGCTCGAGATGTTCCAGGATCAGGTGTTCTGCTTCACGCCCAAAGGCAAGCTCATCGCCTTGCCGCGCGGCGCGACGCCGATCGACTTCGCCTATGCCGTTCACAGCCAGGTCGGCGACACCTGCGTCGGGGCCAAGATCAACGGCCGCATGCTGCCGCTGCGCACGACGCTCGCCAACGGCGACCAGATCGAGATCGTGACCTCGAAGGCGCAGACGCCGTCACCGACCTGGGAGCGCTTCGCCGTGACCGGCAAGGCCAAAGCCGCGATCCGCCGCTTCATCCGCACGCGCCAGCGCGAGCAATACATCCAGCTCGGCAGGTCGCTGCTCGACAAGACCTTCCATGAAGAGGGCTACGAGGCCACCGACAAGGGCCTCGACGGCGTCAAAGCCAAATTCAAGCACGCCACGACCGAAGACCTGATTGCATCCGTGGGCTCCGGGATCATCGGCGCGCGCGAGGTGATGACGGCGGTCTATCCCGGCCTCAAGCAGCAGCGCCCGGGCGCGCGCAACGGCGGCGCCGACGTGGTGCCGATCACGCGCGCACGCAGCAAGGCGGCCAAAACCGCCAAGGCGGGCGAAAGCGGCCGCACTGCCGCCGAGAACGGCCAGATCGCGATCAGGGGTCTCATCCCCGGCATGGCGGTGCACTTCGCGCGCTGCTGCCATCCTCTTCCGGGGGACCGGATCGTCGGCATCATCACCACCGGCAAGGGCGTGACCTTGCACACGATCGACTGCGCCACGCTCGAGAGCTTCTCCGATTCGCCCGAGCGCTGGATCGACGTCGGTTGGGACGCGGTGGGCGAGGACGCACCGGCCTATACCGGCCGGCTCAAGATCACGGTCGCCAATCAGCCGGGCAGCCTGTCGAGCCTGTCCACCGTCATTGCCCGGCACGAGGGCAACATCTCGAACCTTCGCATCGTCAATCGTTCGATGGATTTCTTCGACATGGTGATCGACGTCGAGGTGGCCGACGTGAAGCACCTCGCCGACATCACTGCCGCACTGCGCGCGACGCCCGCGATCAACGCCGTCGAGCGCGCCCGTAATTGACGGCAATCACTCGCCTTCCAGACCGAGAAAGTCTCGCATGCCTGCGCTTGTCCCCCTGCGTCTTGGAGTGAACATCGATCACGTCGCCACTGTGCGCAATGCGCGCGGTGGCCGGCTTCCCGATCCGCTGCGTGCGGCGACGATCGCGGCCGCGGCCGGCGCCGACGGCATCACCGCGCATCTGCGCGAGGATCGGCGCCACATCGTCGATGCCGACATCGACGGGCTGATGCGCGAGCTGAAGATCCCGCTCAACTTCGAGATGGCGGCGACGCCGGAGATGGTGGGCATCGCGCTCAAGCACCGGCCGCATGCCGCCTGCATCGTGCCGGAGAAGCGGGAGGAGCGGACGACCGAAGGCGGCCTCGACGCGGCGGGCCAGCACAATCACCTGAAGCCGATGGTGGCGAGGCTCCGCGACGCCGGCATCCGCGTCTCGCTGTTCATCGAGGCCGATCCGCGCCAGCTCGAGGCGGCGGCGGTGCTGGGCGCGCCGGTGGTCGAGCTGCATACCGGCCGGTATTGCGAACTCGAGGGCGCCGCGCAGCAGGCCGAGCTTGCGCGCCTGCAGAAAGGCGCCGCGCTCTGCGGCAAGTTCGGACTCGAGTGCCACATGGGCCATGGCCTGAGCTATGCCGATGTGGCGCCGGTCGCGGCGATCCCGGAGGTGCGCGAGCTGAACATCGGCCACTTCCTGGTGGGCGAGGCGATCTTCGTCGGCCTCGAGGGCGCGATCCGGCAGATGCGCCGGCTGATGAACGAGGCGCGGGGAGCTGCCGCGTGATCCTCGGTATCGGCAACGATCTGATCGACATCAGGCGCATCGAAAGCTCGCTGGAGCGCTTCGGCGACCGCTTCATCCGCAGAATCTTCACGGAGGTTGAGCAAAGGCGGTCGGAAGGCCGTGCAGAACGGGCAGCCAGCTATGCAAAGCGCTTCGCTGCGAAGGAGGCCTGTTCCAAGGCACTGGGCACCGGCCTGCGCCGAGGCGTCTTCTGGCGCGACATGGGCGTGGTCAACGCCCGCGGCGGCAAGCCGACGATGGCCCTGACCGGCGGCGCGCTGGCCCGGCTGGCCGAGATGACTCCAGCCGGCATGGTTGCCCAGATCGACCTCACCGTGACCGACGAATATCCGCTGGCACAGGCCTTTGTGATCATTTCCGCCAGGGCCGCCGCGTGAGCCCTTCGGGGCGCCCCGATGCCGCGTCCAGGATGGGAGACAGCCCCTGTTTGCCCTGCTATATGCGCGGCTCGTTGAACTGGCATGGCGATGATCGAAGTGGCTGAGCGACGCAAGCGGGGGCAGGAAAAGAGCGGCGGCCTGGGCGAAACCGTTCGCACGGTCGTCTACGCCGTGCTGATCGCGCTGGTCGTGCGGACCTTCGCCATCGAGCCGTTCAACATTCCCTCGGGCTCGATGATCCCGACGCTGCTGGTCGGCGACTACCTGTTCGTGTCGAAATACTCCTACGGCTATTCCAAGCACTCGTTCCCGTTCTCGATGGGCCTGTTTTCTGGGCGCATCTTCAAGAAGATGCCGGAGCGCGGCGACGTCGCCGTCTTCAAGTATCCCGGCGACCAGGGACAGGGAGTCGCCCGCACCGATTACATCAAGCGCATCGTCGGCCTGCCGGGCGATCGCATCCAGGTGACCAACGGCGTGTTGCACATCAACGGCGAGGCCGTCGAGCGCATCCGCATCGGCGACTACGTGAAGGGCGCACACGGCCAGTACCAGAAGGGCACGCTCTATAGCGAGAAGCTGCCCAACGGGCGGCGCTACACCGTGCTCGAATATTCCGACAACGGCCCGTCCGACAACACGCCGGAGTTCCTGGTGCCGGCCAACAGCTTCTTCGTCATGGGCGACAATCGCGACAACTCGCTCGACAGCCGCACGCGGCTCACGCTGCGCGACATCGCCGGCATGCCGCGCGAACGCGACGAACTCGGCTGGTACGTGCCCGACGAGAACCTGGTCGGCCGCGCCGAGTTCATCTTCTTCAGTCACGATCCGGCCGCCGCGGGCTGGACGGAACCGTGGAAGTGGCCCGAGGCGATCCGCTTCAGCCGCTTCTTCACGGCGATCCACTGACGACGATCGACGTGGCGGCGTCGGACGCCGATCTCGCGGCGCTGGCGGGCGGCATCGGCCACAAATTCTCTGACGCCAGAACTCGCTGCCGAGGCGCTTACCCACCGCAGCGCGCTCGACCGGCGGCCCGAGCTGAAGGCTGCGTTCCCCAACGGCAACGAGCGCCTCGAATTCCTGGGAGACCGCGTGCTGTCGCTCGCCATGGCCGATTTTCTGCTGTGCCGCTTTCCGCACGAGCGCGAGGGCGATCTGGCACGCCGCCACGCAGCGCTGGTGAAGGCCAGCACCCTGGCCGAAATCGCCAACGAGATCGGCCTCGGCCCGCATATCAGTCTCGGCAACTCCGAGCATGCCGACGGCGGCAAGGTGAAACCGACCATCGTCGCCGATGCCCTCGAGGCGCTTCTGGGCGCGGTCTTCCTCGACGCCGGCTTTGTCGCCGCCGCAGCCTGTGTCGAGCGCCTGTGGAATGCGCGGATCGGCGAGCATCTCTCCGCGCCGCGCGACGCCAAGACGGCGCTGCAGGAATGGGTGCAGGCGCGCCGCCTGCCGTTGCCGGACTATCGCGAGATCGGCCGCGAAGGACCACCGCATGCGCCGGTCTTCGTGGTCGAGGTGACGATCAAGGGGCATTCGCCGGCCCAGGGCAAAGGCGGCAGCAAGCGCGAGGCCGAGCGGATCGCTGCCGCGGCACTTCTCGAAAGGCTGGACCAATGAGCGAGGCCAAGACCCGGGCGGGCTTCGTTGCCATCGTCGGTGCGCCCAATGCCGGCAAGTCGACCCTGGTGAACGTGCTCGTGGGCTCGAAGGTGTCGATCGTCTCGCCCAAGGTGCAGACCACCCGCATGAGGGTGACCGGCATCGCCATCACCAACCTGCCCGATGGATCGCGTGCGCAGGTCGTTCTGGTCGATACGCCGGGCATCTTCCGTATCCAGAGGCGGCGCCTCGAGCGGGCGATGGTTGCGGCCGCGTGGCAGGGCGCGGACGACGCCGATGTCGTGTGCCTCGTGGTCGATGCCGAGCGCGGCGTCGGGCAGGAGACGCGCGCGATCATCGAGCGTCTGAAGGACATGAAAGCGCCGCGCTATCTGATCCTGAACAAGATCGACCGGGTGCCGCGCGAGGCGCTGCTCGGGCTCACCACCGAGGTGAACCTGCTGCTGCCGTTCGAGAACACCTTCATGATCAGCGCATTGAACAACGATGGTGTCGAATATGTGCTGACGACCGTCGCCAAGGCGCTCAAGTTCGGCCCGTTCTTTTATCCGGAAGATCAGGCGGCGGACCTGCCGCTGCGCCTGCTGGCCGCCGAGGTGACGCGCGAACAGGTCTTTCTTCAGCTCAACCAGGAACTGCCGTACGAGACGGCGGTCGAAACCGACAAGTGGGAAGAGCGCGGCGACAGCTCGGTGCGCATCGAGCAGACGATCCACGTGCAGCGCGCGAACCAGCGCGCCATCGTGCTGGGCAAGGGCGGCACCAAGATCAAGCAGATCGGCGCCCGCGCGCGCCACGAGCTTGGCCGCATGCTGGAGCGCCCGGTGCATCTTTTCCTGCACGTGAAGGTCAGCGAGCGCTGGTCCGAGGATCCCTCGCACTACCGCGCGATCGGACTGGATTACGAGCCGAAGTCGTAGCTTGTCCTCCCCATTCAAATGAGGAGGTGGCGCGCAGCGCCGGAGGGGTCATGGACGCTGCCTCAGTCGAAGCGTCCGTCCATCTCCCGACGATGCAGGGCTTCGTAGATTGTTTCGACGACCTGGTCTATCCGTGCGAGCACGTCGTTGTTCCAGAAGCGGAGCACGCGAAATCCCGCCGATCTCAGGAAGTGATCGCGCCTGGCATCGTAAGGTTCTCGATGAACGTGTTGGCTGCCGTCGAGTTCGATGATGATCGAGCCGTCGAGGCTGACGAAGTCGCAGATATAGAGACCGATCTGATGTTGGCGGCGAAACTTGAAGCCGGCGAGCTGCCGTCGGCGCAGGCAACTCCAGAAGGCGTTCTGCATTCGTGAGTTCTTTTCGCAGGCTTCGGACATGACGTTGCATGACGAAGCTGAACATTCTGTTCGGACGAAAATATGGCAAGAACACAACCTATGCAGGCAATCGGATGACCCCTCCGCCCCTGCGGGGCACCTCCCCATTTGAATGGGGAGGAAAGGGGGATTGGCGCTTCTGCTGCGATGACCGTATACGAGCCACATGGACTGGACCGACCATGGCATCGTGCTGGCGGCGCGGCATCACGGCGAGACAGGGCTGGTCGTCAATCTGCTGACGGCGGAGCATGGCCGTCACGCGGGCTACGTCCCCGGCGGCGTTTCCCGGCGCTCGCGACCGACCTGGCAGATCGGCAACGTGGTCGAGGTCAACTGGCGCGCAAAGGTCGCCGATCAGCTTGGCAACTACAGCGGCGAGTTGCGTGAGGCCCATGCCGCCAGGGCGATGGACAGTGCGACGGAACTCGCAGGACTTTCATCGGCCTGCGCGCTGGTCGACGAGGCGCTGCCCGAACGTGAACCTCATCCCGCGATGTACGACGGCTTCCAGGCCTTCCTGAGCGTGCTGGGCCACGAAGGCTGGCCCGCGATCTACGTGCGGCTGGAGCTCGGCCTGTTGCAGGAGCTGGGCTTCGGGCTCGACCTCGAGAAATGCGCGTTGACGGGGGCGACCGCAGACCTCGCCTATGTCTCGCCCAAGAGTGGCCGCGCGGTCTCGCGTACGGCTGCGGCACCCTACGCGGAGAAGCTTCTGCCGCTACCGGCCTTTCTATCCACCGGCGGGTTGCCCGCAGATAGCGACGAGCTGCGGCAAGGCCTCGATTTGACGGGCTATTTCCTCGAGCGCCACGTGTTTTGGCCACACAACAAGCCCTTGCCTCCCGCCCGGTCGAGACTTATTGAATCGCTGCAACGCTAGAACAACGAAGCTGCGGCGCCGAATCGCGGTCTGATTCCCTCTCGATGGCCAAACGAAGCACAAACGTCATACCGCTCGCGGCCGTGAAGCCGGTGCAATTCGGACAGGCGCTCCAGGAGCGCTACCTGTCCTATGCGCTGTCGACGATCATGGCGCGCTCCCTGCCCGATGTGCGCGACGGGCTGAAGCCGGTTCATCGCCGCCTGATGCACGCCATGCGCCTGCTGCGGCTCGCCCCCGACAGCGCGTTCAAGAAGAGTGCGCGCGTGGTCGGCGACGTGATCGGCCAGTATCACCCGCACGGCGACCAGTCGATCTACGACGCGCTGGTGCGTCTGGCCCAGGAATTTTCGGTCCGCTATCCGCTGATCGAGGGCCAGGGCAACTTCGGCAATATCGACGGCGATAACCCGGCCGCCATGCGCTACACCGAGGCCCGTCTCACGGCGGTCGCCGAGGCGTTGCTCGACGGGATCGACGAGAACGCCGTCGACTTCCGCCCCAACTACGACGGCTCGACGGACGAGCCGATCGTGCTGCCGGGCGGCTTTCCCAACCTGCTGGCCAACGGCGCGGCTGGTATCGCCGTCGGCATGGCCTGCTCGATCCCGCCGCACAATGCGGGCGAGCTGTGCGACGCGCTGTTGCATCTGATCAAGACTCCGAACGCGCGCATCGACACCCTGGTCGACCTGGTGAAGGGGCCGGATTTCCCGACCGGCGGCGTCCTGGTCGAGCCGCGCGAATCGATCGTCGAATCCTACAAGACCGGCCGCGGCGCCTTTCGGCTGCGCGCCCGCTGGACCAAGGAAGAGCTGGCGCGCGGCCAGTACCGCATCATCATCACCGAGATTCCGTATCAGGTGCAGAAGGGCAAGCTGATCGAGCGTATCGCCGAGATCATCAACGCCAAGAGACTGCCGATCCTGGAGGATGTGCGCGACGAGTCGGCCGACGACGTCCGGATCGTGCTCGATCCGCGCACCGGCCAGGTGCCGGCCGAGCTGCTGATGGAGCAGCTCTTCAAGCTCACCGACCTCGAGATCCGTTTCCCGCTGAACCTCAACGTCCTCGACAAGGACAACACGCCGCGCGTGATGGACCTGCGCGAGGCGCTGCAGGCCTGGCTCGATCATCGCCGCGAAGTGCTGATCCGGCGCTCGACGTTCCGTCTGGAAGCGATCGAGCGGCGGCTCGAAATCCTCGAAGGCTATCTGATCGCCTATCTCAACCTCGACAGGCTGATCAAGATCATCCGCGAGGAGGACGAGCCCAAGCCCAAGATGATCAAGGCTTTCAAGCTCACCGACAATCAGGCCGAGGCGATCCTGAACATGCGGCTGCGCGCGCTGCGCCGGCTGGAAGAATTCGAGATCAGGGGCGAGCACAAGAAGCTGTCGGCCGAGCGCAAGGACCTCAGGGCGCTGCTCAAGGACGAGAAACTGCAGTGGGGCAAGATCGCCGAGCAGGTCCAGGAGACCAAGGCGAAGTTCGGACAGAAGACCGCCATCGGCAGGCGCCGCACCGAGTTGGCCGACGCGCCGGCCGAGACCGAGCATGCGGTCGAGGATTTCGTCGAGCGCGAGCCGATCACCATCGTCTGTTCGGAGAAGGGCTGGATCCGCGCAGCCAAGGGGCACCTTGACGACAAACAAGCGGGCGAACTGAAGTTCAAGGAGGGCGATGGGCCGCGCTTCGCGATCCACGCCCAGTCGATCGACAAGGTGCTGGTATTCGGGACCAACGGCCGCTTCTACACGGTGGGCTGCGACAAGCTGCCGAGCGCGCGCGGCCATGGCGAGCCGATCCGGCTGATGATCGAGCTGGGCAACGACCAGGACATCGTCACCCTCGAGGTGCTGAAGGGCGGCCGCAAGTTCCTCGTGGCGTCCGACGCCGGCCGCGGCTTCGTCGTTCCTGAAGACGAGGTCGTGGCGCAGACCAAGAACGGCCGGCAGGTGCTCAATCTCGCCGAGAAGGAGAAGGCGCAGGCCTTCGCCGTCGTGCCGGAAGGCGCCGATTCCATTGCGGCGCTGAGCGCCGGCCGCAAGCTGCTGATCTTTCCGCTCGACCAGGTGCCGGAGATGGGCCGTGGCCGCGGCGTGACCTTGCAGAAATCGAAGAACGACCGGCTGTCCGACGCGCAGGCCTTCAGGCTCGCTGACGGGCTGCCGTGGGGCAACCGCGTGATCGAGACAGGCGAACTCAAGTTCTGGCGCGGCGAGCGCGCCCAGGCGGGCCGGATGCCCGAAAAAGGCTGGCCTCGCGCCAAGCGATTCAGGGATTAGGGTACGATGGACTGGATCATGATCTGGAAGACGGTGCTGATCGGCATCGTCGAGGGCCTCACCGAGTTCCTGCCGGTCTCCTCGACCGGGCATATCATCCTGGCCGAGCAGCTGCTTCATTTCGAGGGGCCGCCGGGCAAGGTTTTCGAGATCGTGATCCAGATCGGCGCCATTCTCGCGATCTGCGTGCTCTATCGCGCCAAGATCCTGGCAACGGTGTCGGGCGTGCTGCGGCGCGAGCGGGTGGCGACGCGTTTTGCGACCTCGGTGATCGTGGCCTTTCTGCCGGCGGTGGTCGTTGGCGTGGCGCTGCACCGGTACATCAAGGCGCTGCTCGACAAGCCGGTCGTCGTCGCGGTGGCGCTGATCGTGGGTGGCATCGCCATCCTGGTGATCGAGCGTCTGGCCCAGCGGCCGCGCATCAAGTCGGTCGACGACGTCGACTGGAAGACCGCGCTTTTCATCGGCATCTGCCAGTGCCTCGCCATGGTCCCCGGGGTGTCGCGGTCCGGCGCCACCATCATGGCGGCCCGTGCATTTCGCGTGGACCGTGCAACCGCGGCGGAATTCTCCTTCTTCCTCGCCATCCCGACGATGCTGGGGGCAACGGTCTACGACCTGATGCGAAACTGGTCGACGCTCAACTGGAACGGCGGCGGGCTGATCCTGCTCGGGACGGTGGTGTCGTTTCTTTCCGCACTGGTTGTCGTACAGGCGTTCGTGGCGTTCATCAGTCGCCACGGTTTCGGTGTTTTCGCCTGGTATCGCATTGCGGTAGGCGCATTGGCCCTGGTCCTGCTACTCGCCCACTAGGGCGGCTTTTCAGCGTAAATGCAGCGTGTCATAAACCCGCACAGTTTATGGGAAGGAAACCAATGCAACGTCGTAAATTCCTGCGCACCGCCGGTGTCGGCAGTGCCGCCGTGGCCGCCAGCGCAACTCTTGCCGCGCCCGCCATCGCGCAATCGATGCCGGAACTCAACTGGCGCATGACCTCGAGCTTCCCCAAGTCGCTCGACACGCTGTGGGGCGGCGCGGAGCGACTGGTCCAGGTGGTGGCCGAGGCGACCGACAACAAGTTCAAGATTCATGCCTTCGCCGCCGGCGAGATCGTCCCGGGCCTGCAGGTCGCCGACGCCGTGCAGAACGGCACCGTCGAGATGGGCCACACGGCGTCGTACTATTTTTCGGGCAAGGATCCGACGTTCGCGCTGGGCACCGTGGTGCCGTTCGGCCTCAACACGCGCCAGATGGATGCCTGGCTGACGCAGGGCGGCGGCGAAGGCCTGCTCAACGAGTTCTACAAGGGCTTCAACATCTTCGCGATCGCCGCGGGCAACACCTGTGCGCAGATGGGTGGCTGGTTCCGCAAGGAGATCAACACCGTCGAGGATCTCAAGGGCCTGAAGTTCCGCATCGGCAGCGTGCTCGCGGGCCTGGTGGTGGCCAAGCTCGGCGTGGTGCCGCAGCAGATCGCCGGCGGCGACATCTATCCGGCGCTGGAGAAGGGCACGATCGATGCCGCCGAGTGGGTTGGCCCATACGACGACCAGAAGCTGGGCTTCAACAAGATCGCGCCGAACTACTACTATCCCGGCTGGTGGGAGGGCAACGCGACGCTCCATGCCTTCATCGGCCTCGACAAGTGGAACGCATTGCCCAAGGTCTACCAGGCGATCCTTCGTGCCGCCTGCGCGGATGCCAACATGTGGGTGCGCACCAAGTACGACACCGACAATCCCAAGGCGCTGCGCGAACTGGTGGCCGGCGGGACCAAGCTGCAGCCGTTCTCGCAGCCGATCCTCGAGGCGTCGTTCAAGGCGGCCAACGAGGTCTATGCCGAGATCAACGCCAAGAACGCGACCTTCAAGAAGGTCTACGATTCGATGATGGCGTTCCGCAAGGAAGACGTCCTGTGGTTCCGCGTCGCGGAGAACACCTTCGACAACTTCATGGCGCGCCAGTCGGCGGCCAACAAGCTCTAGGGCCCGCTACGCCCGGATGAAAAACCCCGCTCCGGCGGGGTTTTTTATGCGCCGCTACTTGAAAATCGGGGCTGGTACGTCGTCGGTCGGCGGCGCCTGGATCTCGATCTTGATCTTGTTGATATCGACGGTCGACGGCGCGTCGAGGAAGTAGGTCACCGACTGCGGGAACGCGATCACGACCACCACCATGATGAGCTGCAGCACCACCCAGGGGATCGAGCCCCAGTAGATGTCGGAGCTCTTCACTTCCTTGGGCGCGACCGAGCGCAGGTAGAAGAGGGCGAAGCCGAACGGCGGATGCATGAACGAAGTTTGCACGTTGACGCAGAGCATGACGCCGAACCAGATCAGCGCCGCATCGTGGCCGACCACCGGCTCGAGGATCTTCTGCGCCACCGGCGCCAGCATCGGCACGATGATGAAGGCGATCTCGAAGAAATCGAGGAAGAAGGCCAGGAAGAAGACGAACAGATTCACCACGACCAGGAAGCCCCAGACGCCGCCCGGCAGGCCGGTCAGCATGTGCTCGACCCAGGGGCCGCCGTTGACGCCCTGGAAGGTGATCGAGAAGCAGGTCGCGCCGACCAGGATGAAGGCCACCATCGCGGTGATGCGCATCGTCGCCTGGAAGGCCTGCACGATCAGGTCGCGCAGGTCCTTGACCTGCCAGGCGCGCCAGCACAGCCAGATGATCGACGCGAACATGACCGTGAAGGCGATCTTGAACGGGATCGACTTGAAGGCGACCAGACCGATCAGGAAGCCGATGCCGGCGGCGACGCAGCCCGCGCCGAACGTCCATTTGTCGAATTTGGTGAGTGGTGCATTGCGCACCACGGCCAGCACGATCGCGCCGATGGTGCCCATGGCGCCGGCCTCGGTGGGCGTGGCCAGGCCCATCATGATCGTACCGAGCACGAGGAAGATCAGGACGGCGGCCGGGATGATGCCCCAGGCGCATTTGATCAGCAGCGCGCTGCCAAACAGGGTCCGCGGCACGGGCGGCAGGTCGTCGGGCCGCACGATACCCACGTAGAAGGTGTAGGCGGCGAACAACGCGATCTGCAGGAGCGACGGCCCCCAGGCGCCGAGATACATGTCGCCGACCGAGCGGCCGAGCTGGTCGGCCAGCACGATCAGCACCAGCGACGGCGGCACGAGCTGCGTGATGGTGCCGGACGCGGCCAGCACGCCGGTCGCGTACCTCATGTTGTATTTGTAGCGGATCATGATCGGCAGTGTGATCAGCGCCATGGCGATGACCTGCGCTGCCACCGTGCCGGTGATGGCACCCAGGATGAAGCCGACGATGATCGTCGAGTAGCCCAGGCCGCCCCTGACGGGACCGAACAGCTGGCCCATCGATTCGAGCATGTCCTCGGCCAGCCCGCATTTCTCCAGGATCGCGCCCATGAAGGTGAAGAACGGGATCGCCAGCAGCAGTTCGTTGCTGAGGATGTTGCCGAACACGCGGCTCGGGATGGCCTGCATGAACGGCATCGTGAAGTAGCCGAAGTCGATCGACAGGAAGCCGAAGAAGAAACCGACCGCGGCCAGAGAGAAGGCCACCGGGTAGCCGATGATCATGAAGACGACGAGGCCGCCGAACATCAGCGGCGGCATCCACTCCAACGGGATGATCATTGCTGCGGCCTCTCGTAGTGCGCCTCGAGACTGTCCACGGGATAGTCGTTGAGGAAGGCCACGCGCTTGATCAGTTCGGACACTCCCTGCAGCGACAGCAGGGCAAAGCCCACCGGCGGTACCAGCTTGATCGGCCAGCGCAGCAGACCGCCGGCGTTGGAGGAGTGCTCGTTGATGACGAAGGACTGCATGAAGAACGGCCACGACAGCCACGCCAGGATGGCGCAGGTCGGCAGCAGGAAGATCAGCGTGCCCAGGATATCGATCCAGAGCTGGCCGCGGCGGCTCAAGGTCATGTAGAACAGGTCAACACGCACGTGCTCGTTGCGCTTCAGTGTATAGGATGCGCCCAGCATCACGATCACGGCGAACATGTACCACTGGATCTCGAGCCAGGCGTTGGAGCTGTAGTCGTAGGCGTAACGAACCATCGCATTGCCGCCACTCACGATGCAGGCGAGCAACACCAGCCAGTTGCAGATGTACCCGATCTTCTCGTTGAGTGCGTCGATAGCCGCGCTGAAGGACAGCAACAGGCGCATTCCATCTCCCCCGGTGCGAGTTCTTGGTCTTGTGCGACACGCCCGTTCTCGCCGACGGACATGATTTCATAACGTGATCCTGGAAATCGCGCTAGCCGTCCGCTCTTGAGGATTGTGCCTATCGCGTAGGCAGTTCGGTCCAGCCCTCGGGGCCGAAGAATTCCAGCGGCCGGAAGGCGCGCTTGTAGGCCATCTTGGAGGAATCGGCGATCCAGTAGCCGAGATAGACATAGGGCAGGCCACGCTTGGCGGCCGCCTCGGCCAGCCACAGGATCATGTAGGTGCCGAGGCCGCGCCGCGGGTCCTGCGGATCGAAGAAGCTGTAGACCGCCGAGACGCCGCTCGACAGCCAGTCGACCAGGCACGCGCCGACCAGCCGGCCGTCCGCCGAATCGTCACGGAACTCGATGATCGCCGTCTCGACCGGACTTTCCTCGACCATGGCGCGGTAGTCGTCGAAATCCATGTCGGCCATGTCGCCGTCGCGATGGCGGGCGAGCACGTAGCGTGAGAACAGCGCGTACTGCTCGCCGGTCGCCAGTGGCTGGGTCTCGGTGGCGTAGACATGCTCGTTGCGGCGCTGGATGCGACGCTGCATGCGGCTCGTGTCGAAATCGCGCACGCGGATGCGTACCGGAACGCAGGCGCGGCAGCCGTCGCACAGCGGCTTGTAAACGAAGTGGTGAGACCGGCGGAAGCCCGCGTCGGTCAGTGTGTCGTGCTGGGAAATCGCGTCCGGACCCGACAGCTCGGTGACGAGCTTGGTCTCCAGCCGATGCGGCAGATAAGGGCAGCGCATCGCCGGCGTGGTGCGGAAGAACCGCAGGGTCTGGATATTCTGACGGATGAACATGCGTTCAGCAGTGTACCGTGGTACCGCCGATTAGGGAAAGCAAAGCTTGGTATCATTGCTCTTGACGCCGCCGTCTCAACCGGCGGAACGGCAGGAGGGCCAGGCGCACCAGCTTTGGCAGGAGCCAGACGAGCCCCGCGACGAACAGCGCCAGCAGGCACAAAAACGTGATGGGATGCACGAGCGCCAGCACCAGGCCGCCGATCACCAGCGTGTCGGTCGCCAGCGACGCCGCGATGTTGCTGAACGGCTCGGGCGAGGTGTTGATCAGTGCTCGCGCGCCCGTCTTGGCGATATGGCTGCCCGCCGCCAGAGTGCCGCCGAGGAGGGCTGCGATCACGGCCAGCTCGGGGCTGGTCTGGTCTGCGGCGCCGAAGGCCAGCAGGGCGCCGGCGGGGATGCGCACGAGCGTGTGCAACAGGTCGTTCAGGCTGTCGACGAAGGGGATCTTGTCGGGCAGGAAATTGAGCGCGAACAGCAGCGCGGCGACCGCCAGCACGGATGTCGAGCCCAGCACCTGGAGGTCGTGCGGCAAGGCCACAAAGCCCAACCGCTGGGCAAGGCCCAGCACCAGCACCGCGGCATAGGCATTGAGCCCGCTCGCCCAGCCGGCGCCGAGCGCGATGGCAAGCGCGGCCAGGGTGCCGCTGGCCATGTCCGTGCCTAGAGCGCGCGCCGCGCCTTGAACGCGGTCGCCAGGGTGCCGTCGTCCAGCCAGTCGAGCTCGCCGCCCACCGGCACGCCGTGCGCCAGCCGCGTTATCGGGATCTCGAGATCGGCCAGCCGCTCGGCCAGGTAATGTGCCGTCGTCTGGCCGTCGACGGTGGCGTTGGTGGCCACGATGACCTCGCGCACGGCGCCGTCCCGCGCGCGCTGGACGAGACCCGCGATGTTGAGTTCGTCGGGCCCGATCCCGTCGAGGGCAGAAAGGGTGCCGCCCAGCACATGGTAACGGCCGGCGAAGATCCTGCCGCGCTCCATCGCCCACAGGTCGGCCACATCCTCGACCACGCAGATAAGGCCGGCGTCGCGCCGCGGATCGCCGCAGATCGAGCAGGGATCGACGGTATCGAGGTTGCCGCAGGCCGAGCATGGCTTGATGGCGCGCGCGGCGTCGCCCAGTGCCGCACTGAGCGGCTGCATCAGCGTCTCGCGCTTCTTCAGCAGGTGCAGCGCCACCCGGCGCGCCGAACGCGGTCCGAGGCCGGGCAGGCGGCCCAGCAACTGGATCAGCCGCTCGATCTCGGGGCCGATCATTGACGCACCGAGCCGGCAACGCCCCCGCTGTCATCCCGAGCGCAGCGAGGGGCCCTTAGGGCCAAGAGCAAAGGTCCCTCGCTGCGCTCGGGATGACAGGGTGCGTATTGCAACGTCGAGACTATAATTTAAAGCCCGGCGGCAGCGGCAGGCCGCCGGTGATCGACTTCATCTGCTCCTGCACGGTTGCTTCCACCTTGCCGCGCGCGTCGTTGCAGGCAGCGGCGACCAGATCCTCGACCACGCCCTTGTCCTCTGCCTTGAACAGCGAGCCATCGATCTCGACGCGGCGCGTCTCGTTCTTGCCATTCACCGTCACCTTGACGAGGCCGGCACCGGACGAGCCCACGATCTCCAGCCGCTCGAGCTGGTCCTGCAGCTCCTTCATCTTCTGCTGCATCTGCTGGGCCTGCTGCATGAGGCCGCCGAGATCCTTCAATTTGTCGAACATGCGCTACTCGCTCTCCGGTATGTCGCCATCGTCCGCGGGATATTCGTCGGGCAGGGGGGCCTCGTCGGCGAGCGGCCCATCGCCGCCCGGTTCCGCCGTCAGGCCCGCGACCATCGACGTCTGCTCGCCCTTGCGCCGCACCGCTTCGAGCTTGGCTCCCGGAAAAGTCTTGAGGATGGCCTGCACCGTTGCATTGCTCTCGGCGGCGCTGCGCAGCTCGTCGCCGCGGACGGCTTTCTGCGCCATCAGGGTCGGCTTGCCGGCATCCGACGACACCGAGGCCAGCCAGCGACGCCCCGTCCATTGCGAGAGCAACGCGCTGATCCTGGCGGCGAGATCGCCCGGTGCCTGCGGCTCGGGACGGAACTCGACCAGGCCGGGCTCGCATCGCACCTCGTGCACATGATGCATCAGGTGATGCACCAGGCGCGGTTCGCGGCGCGATTCGAACAGCGCCACGACCTCGGTGAAATTCCTTGGAGACGGCTGGGCCGCGGCGGGCTGCGAGGCCACCGCATTGGCGGGCTGTGTGGCAAGACGCGCCGCCGCGCCGCCTCCACCGCCATTGCCGCGCGGCGCCGGTGCGCCGCCGGCCCCCGCCGGGGCGGTACCGTTCTGCAGCGCCTTGATGGCATCGGAGGGCGACGGTAGGTCGGCCGCATAGCAGAGCCGGATCAGCGCCATCTCGGCAGCCCGCAAGGGCGACGGCGCCGCGAGCGTCTCCTTCAGGCCGGTCATCAGCAAGGTCCAGGCGCGGGTCAGCGAAGCCAGGGTGAGCTTCCCGGCCATGGCGACGCCATGGCCGGCCTCGGTATCGGCCATCCCAGCCGCCGCCTCCGGCGCCACCTTGAGCCGTGTCACCCAATGCGTCGTTTCGAGCAGGTCCTGCAGGATCACGACCGGGTCGGCGCCCGAGCCGTACATCTCGCCGACCGACGCGACGACCCCTGGTGCGTCTCCCTTCATTGCTTTTTCGAAGAGATCAAGCACGCGACTTCGGTCAGCGAGACCCAGCATGTCGCGCACCTGGGCGGCATCGACAACGCCGGCGCCGTGGGCGATCGCCTGGTCGAGCATCGAGAGCCCGTCGCGCACAGAGCCATCGGCGGCGCGCGCGATCAGCGCAAGCGCCTCGGGCGAAATCTCTATCTTCTCGGTCTCGGCGATCCCGCGGAAGTGCGCGACCAGCATTTCGTGTGGCACGCGTTTCAGGTCAAACCGCTGGCAGCGCGACAGCACGGTCACCGGCACCTTGCGGATTTCGGTGGTGGCGAACAAGAACTTCACATGCGGCGGCGGCTCTTCCAGCGTCTTGAGCAGTGCGTTGAACGACGCACCCGAAAGCATATGGACTTCGTCGATGATGTAGACCTTGTAGCGTGCTGATACCGGGCGATAACGCATGCCTTCAAGCAGTTCGCGTGTATCCTCTACCTTTGTACGCGACGCAGCGTCCAATTCTATGACATCGACATCGCGATCTTCAGAGATGGCGACACAATGGTCACACACACCGCACGGATCGATCGTCGGCCCGCCCTTGCCGTCGGGCCCCACGCAGTTGAGCGCGCGGGCAATGATGCGGGCGGTCGTGGTCTTGCCGACGCCGCGCACGCCGGTGAGCATGAAGGCGTGAGCGATGCGGCCGGTGGCGATGGCGTTGCGCAGGGTGCGCACCATCGCTTCCTGCCCGATCAGGGTGGTGAAATCGACAGGTCGGTACTTGCGGGCGAGGACACGATAGGGAAGGGCGGTGCCCGCGACTTCTTTGGTGGCTTTCGCCATGCTGTCACCCGCCTCTGCGCCGCGGCCCTTAGGCCCGGCGGTCGTCGCGCCCGGGCTGCCCGGCCTTCCTGCGGCGCGCGGGAAGGCAACGGGTGAGAGACCGGCATGACCCGAAGCGAATTCGTTACGGCTGCTTCCTTCCGGATCTGACCGGGTTGGCGACTGCTCCGCCCACACCGGCCCCTCGAGGCGGTTATATCAGGAGTCGGCCCGCCCGGCGCAAGAGGAAGACACCAGCCACTGTGGGGCAAAATTACCCTGTATTTTCAATCGTCTGCGCCTCGCCCCCGCACCGTCCGCCGATTCAGCGCCTCGCGCGCCCCGAGCCAGCGTTTCCGCGCAATATCGAGGATGATGGCGGCGTTTGGCGAATTGGCCTTGGAAACGCGCTCATGCAGCACGGAAAGCCACGAAAACCAGCGCCGTTCCTCCTTCCGGAGCTCGCTGATCGGGGGATCGGAAGGGGAACTCGTCGCCCGGGGTACTCATGCTGGCGCGCCAACTGTTAAACGGCTCCGGTCCTTAGGAAATGCCCGACAGCAATGTTCGGTTGCGAACATTTTTCGACTTAATTTCTACCAACCCCGAGGGTGCGAGCCAGACCCTGTCGGCAGCGGATCGATATAACGACCGTAATAGGGGATTCCGCGGGGCGCCCCTAGAGTCGCGTACATGAAGCAACACACTCGCAAAGCGGCGCCCGTTTTTTTCCGTTTATTTAACGAGGGGGCGTTCGGGTGACACGCCTGATGCGCCAGATTCGCTGCCTCGAAACCCAAATTCTCCGGCTGGAGAAAAAACTAGCGGCCGGCCCGTGCTGCCCGTGCCTTCTGCGTCGCCGCAGGATCGACCACGCCCTTGGCCGAAACAACGACGCCGTAGTCCTGGAGCGCGGTCTCGACGGTGATCACCTCGTCGAGCACGTCGTCGGCCACGTCGGCAGGATCGCGCTCGAGCGGGTTGCCGTAGCCGCCGCCGGCGGGCCCGTAGCAGACGAAGCGGCCGTCCCGGGCGATGTTCATGTGCGGCACCTTGCTGGGCAGCGCGCGATCGGGCTTGCCCGGCGTCATCAGGTCGAGCTTGGCCGGCATCCCCTCGCTGCCGCCCAGGAAGCCCCACGGCCGGTAGCGATGGCCTTCACCCTCGACCGAGGCGCCGCCGTCGCTCAGGAAGGCGAACTCGCGCACCGAACCCAGGCCGCCACGCCATTTGCCGGCACCGGCCACGTTCTCCCGCAGTTCGTAGCGCATCACGCGCAAGGGCAAGTGGGTTTCGATGTCCTCGATCGGGTTGTTGCGGGTATTGGCGTAGAGCGTGTCGACGGCGTCCATGCCGTCTTTGCCCAGGCGCCCGCCGTAGGAGCCCTCGAAGATCTCCATGTGGACCCAGTGCGTCTCGTCCTTGAGGCCGGAGAAGGCGATGACTTTCAAGTTGCCGATGCCGGCCGAGACATTGCCGGGCATCGCCGCCGACAACGCCTTCATCACCGTGTCGGCGAGCTGGTTGCCGGGGCAGAAGCGCGCGATGGTCGGCGCGGGAAAGGTCGGGTTGGCGAGACACCCTTTGGGCGCGATGATGGTGATGGGCCGGATAAGGCCCGCGTTCACCGGGATGTGGCCGTGGATCTCGGTGTCGAGCAGCACCGAGCGGATGGTGAGCCAGATCGCGATGTCCGCGGTGCCTTCGAGTGGCATGTTGATCGGCCGATCGGGAACCTGCGGCGCGGTGCCGGTGAGGTCGACGACGAGACTGTCGTCCTTCTTGGTGATGGTGACGACGATCGGCAGCTCCTTCTTGGAGGGATCGTCGCTGTCGAGGTAGCCGTCGATCGCGGTTTCGGCGCGGTAGACGCCGTCGGGCAATTTGGCGATCGCGCCTCGCATCAAGCGCTCGGCGTGATCCATCAGTGCCTCGCAGGCCATGTCGAAGGTCTCGACGCCATAGCGTTCGACCAACTCGACCAGTCGCCCGGCACCGATGCGCGCGGCGGCGACCTGCGCATCCATGTCGCCGACCACGAGGTCGGAGGCGCGGATGTTGTCGCGCACGATCTGCCAGACCATGTCGTTCTTCACGCCGCGATCGTAGACCTTGATCGCCTTGAACTGCAGCCCCTCGGCATAGGCGTCGATCGCCTCGACGATGCCGCAGGAGCCGGGCGACAGCGCGCCGATGTCGAGATGGTGCGCGGTGGTGGCGGCGAAGGCGATCAGCCGCGTGCCGATGAACACCGGCACAACGAAGGCCACGTCCGGGCCATGGCTTGCGCCTGAATAGGCATCGTTGTGCATGATGACGTCGCCGGGGCGGATGGTCTCGCCGCGGTCCTTGAGCGTCTTCTGGATGCCACGGATGTAGCCCGGGATCGGGCCCGACTGCAGCGGCGTCGATTGCGCGCTTTCGGCGAGACCGCGTCCCTCGGCATCGACCAGGGCCGCTCCGAAATCCTCCGACTCGCGAATGATCGAGGAGTAGCTCATGCGCATCAGCTTGTAGCCCATCTCGATGGCGATGTTCTCGAGCGCACCCTGGATCACCGAGGTGGTGATCGGATCGATGCGGTCGGGCTTGGTGACCGGTTGGCGGAGAGGGGCGGTGCTCATTGGCTGGTCTCCTTGCGGATGATCAGATTGCCGGCGGCATCGGCTTCGAAACTATGCTGAGGCGGCACGACGGTTGTCGAATCCATCTGCAGCACGATGGCGGGGCCGGCGATGCGCTCGCCGACCGGCAGCAGGTCGCGGCGATAGAAGGTCGTCGGATAGTCCGAGAGCCTGGTGCCGACGCGGAACGTGCCGGCGCCTTCCCGCACCTTGGCCGCGGCGAGCGACTTGGCGGTGCCGGCGGCAGGTTTGGCGATCTTGGCGGCGCTGGCGGCGCCGACCAGGCGCAGATTCACTATTTCGATCGCACTATCGGCGAAGTGGTGGCCGTACTCGCGCTTGTGCACCTCGTGGAAGGCGTCGAACGCCTTGGCGAGGGCTGCGGCGTCGAGCGTGCCGTCAGGGAAGGGCACGCGCAGCTCATAGCCCTGGCCCACGTAGCGCAGGTCGCCGCGGCGTTCAAAGGTCACCTTGGAAAGGTCGATACCGTCGGCCGAGAAGCGCCCGGCCAGCTCCTGGGCCATGGCGGCGAAGTCGGCGTTGATGCGTGCGAGGTCGGCCGCGCCCGAGACCTGGAACGAGGTGCGGATCGCATCGTAGCGCAGGTCGGAGATCAGCAGGCCGACGGCAGACGTGATGCCGGGATGCGGCGGGATGATCGTCTCGGGAATGCCCAGCATGTCGGCCACTTCCGCGCCGTGCAGCGGGCCCGCGCCACCGAACGCGACCAGCGCATAGTTGCGTGGGTCGATGCCTTTCTGGACGGTGCGCGAGCGGATCGCGTTGGCCATGTTGGCATTGATCACGGTGATCACGCCCTCCGCCGCCTCGAGCTCGGACATGCCGAGCGACTTGGCCAGCTCGCCGATCACGCGGCGCGCGGCCACCTCGTCGAGCGACATGCTGCCGCCCAGGAAGTTGCCGCGGTCCAGGCGTCCCAGCACGACATTGGCATCCGTCACCGTGGCGCGGTTGCCGCCGCGGCCGTAGGCGGCAGGGCCCGGCACGGCGCCGGCGGAGCGCGGCCCGACCTTGAAGGCGCCGGCCTGGTCGACGAAGGCGATCGAGCCGCCGCCGGCCCCGATCGTGTGTACGTCGATCATCGGCACCAGCACCGGGAAGCCCGCGATCCAGGTGTCGCGCGCGGCCGCCTCGCCAAAGCCACCGGCGGTCACGATGCCGATATCGGCCGAGGTGCCGCCGATGTCGAAGGTGATGAGGTTGCGCTTGCCGGACAGGCCGCCCGCCCAATCGCCGCCGATCACGCCGGCGGCAGGCCCCGAGAGCAAGGTCAGCACCGGCCGCTCGGCCACCATCGCCGGTGTCGCCACACCGCCGTTCGAGGCCATGATGCGCAGCTCGGCCTTGAAGCCGCTCTTTTCTATGTCGCTTTCGAGCTTGGTGACGTAGTTGCGCACCTTGGGGCCGACGAAGGCGTTCATCGCCGTCGTGGTGAAGCGCTCGAACTCGCGGAACTGCGGCGACACCGACGAAGAGGTCGTGGCGAAGCACCCGGGATATTCCTCGCGCACGATTTCCATTGCGCGCGTCTCGTGCGCCGGATCGAGATAGGAGAACAGGAAGCAGATGGCGATCGCCTGTACGCCGGCGTCCTTCAACTCGCGCACCGCTTCGCGCACGCCCTGTTCGTCGAGCGGCTCCAGCACCTCGCCCTTGGGCGGTACGAGGCGCTCCTTCACCGTCTTGCGGTGGCGGCGCTTGACCAGCGGCCGGTCCTGCCAGGGAATATCTTGCATGATCGAATAGTGCTGCGGGCGCTGGTGACGGCCGATGTGCAGGATGTCGCGATAGCCGCCGGTCGTGATCATGCCCGTCACGGCGCCGTCATGTTCGAGGATCGCGTTGGTGGCGATGGTCGTGCCATGGAAGACGGTGTCGATCGTCTCGCGCGGGATGCCGTATTTGCTGCAAAGGGCCGTCAGCCCCTCGACGACGGCGCGCGATGGATCGTCGGGCGTGGTCGAGATTTTGTGCACGCCGGTCTGGCCCGCCTCGGTGTCGGCATAGATCAGGTCCGTGAAGGTGCCGCCCACATCAACGCCGATCAGCCGCATCGAACGTCTCCCACCAATTTTGTCGAAAGTTTGCAAAACCCACGCCAACCTCGCGGTGTTGTGACGTGCCAACCTGCGGCCGAAGCATACGTTCTATAGTCATGGATGGCATAGAAATTCGCCCCGGCGACGTGCGCCTGCAGTCGCTGGCCACCGCCGTCCCCCCGCACCGGCTGAGCCAGTCCGATGCAGCCCGGATGGCGGCTCAGATCTTCTCTGGCCGGTTCCGCAATTTCGAGCGCATGGCGCCCGTCTTCACCACTTCCGGCATCCTGGCGCGCTATACGGTGCAGCCGCCGGAATGGTATCTCGCGCCCCGGATCGGCTGGCCCGAGCGGATGGCGGCCTATCTCCAGGGCGCGGCGGACCTGTTCGTCGAGGCCGCGTCCCGCGCGCTCGAGGCGGCGGGCCTCGCAGCCGCCGACGTCGACACCATCGTCACCATCTCCTCGACGGGCATTGCCACCCCAAGCCTCGAGGCGCGAGTGGCCGGACGCATGGGTTTCCGCAGCGACGTCGAGCGGGTGCCGGTGTTCGGGTTGGGTTGCGCCGGAGGCGTGTCGGGCCTGTCGATCGCGAGCCGGCTGGCGGCGGCCCGTCCGGGCAGCAACGTGCTGATGGTCGCCGTCGAGATCTGCACGGTGGCCTTCCGCGCCGACCAACTGACCAAGGCCAGCATCGTCGCGTCGGCATTGTTCGGCGACGGCGCGGCGGCCTGCGTCGTGAGGTCGGAAGGAGGGCGTGCTGGTGAAAGCGGCATCGCCGTCATCGAGGGCTCGGGCCAGCATATGTGGGCCGACACGCTCGACATCATGGGCTGGAACGTCGATGCGACCGGGCTCGACGTCGTCTTCGACCGCGCCATCCCGCCGTTCGTCGAGGAGAAGGTGCGGCCGGCCGTCGACGGCATCCTGCGCGGCATCGGTATCGGCGCGGCCGACGTCGATCGCTTCGCCTGCCATCCCGGCGGCGCCAAGGTGATCACCGCGCTCGAAGCGGCATTGGAACTGAAGCAGGGAACGCTCGACCACGAGCGCGAGGTGCTGTCGGGCTACGGCAATATGTCGGCGCCGACGGTGGTGTTCGTGATGGAGCGGTTGCTGAAGGCCGGCCTGCCCAGGCGGACCGTGATGACGGCGATGGGGCCGGGTTTTTCCTGTGCGTGCCTCTCCCTGGTGACATGATCTTCTCTGCGCTGATTTTGACGTTCGTCACGCTGCAGCGACTGGGCGAGTTGATCCTCGCCCGGCGCAACACGGCACGGCTGCTCGCGCGCGGGGGGCGAGAAGCGGGAGCCGGTCACTATCCGCTCATCGTACTCCTTCACGCGGCGTGGCTCGCGGGCCTTTGGGCGCTGGCGCTAGATCGCCCCCCCAACCTGTATTGGCTTGCAGTTTTCGTCGTCCTGCAATTCCTGCGGGTCTGGGTGATCTCGACCTTGGGCGAGCGCTGGACAACGCGCATCATCGTGCTGCCGGAGGCGCCACTCGTGAGGTCCGGCCCGTACCGATTCGTATCGCATCCCAACTATTGCGTGGTGGCGGCAGAAATCCTGGTGCTGCCACTGGTCTTCGGGCTGATCTGGTACGGCGTCGTGTTTGCGGCGTTGAACGGGCTCGTCCTCTGGTTGCGGATCCACACGGAAGACGCTGCGCTCAAAGGCTAACCGAAAGTTTTACGCCGGTGGCACGGGGATTGCTTTCCTCCGGGCATGGCGAAGAAGCCCGACATTGAACTGGTGGCCCTGACCAAGCGCTACGGCGCAACGGCTGCGGTCGACTCGATCAACCTCAAGATTCCGGCCGGCTCCTACTGCTGCCTGCTGGGGCCCTCCGGCTGCGGCAAGACCACGACCTTGCGCATGATCGCGGGCCACGAGGAAGCGACCGAGGGCGACGTCATCCTGGGTTCCGAGAACATCACCAATCTGCCGCCGGCGGCGCGCGGCACGGCGATGATGTTCCAGAGCTACGCCCTGTTTCCCCATCTCGATTGCACCGACAACGTCGCCTTCAGCCTGAAGATGCGCGGCGTCGACAAGGAGAAGCGGCGCGGCCAGGCGCTCGACATGCTGAAGCGCGTGCAGATGGAGACGATGGCCAAGCGCCTGCCGTCGCAGCTGTCGGGCGGCCAGCAGCAGCGGGTGGCGCTCGCCCGCGCTCTGATCACCGATCCGCAGGTGCTCCTGCTCGACGAGCCGCTGTCGGCGCTCGATCCGTTCCTGCGCATCAAGATGCGCGAGGAGCTGAAGGGCCTGCAGACGCGGCTCGGCATCAGCTTCATCCATGTGACGCACAGCCAGGACGAGGCGATGGCACTGGCCGATCTCGTCGTGGTGATGAACCAGGGCAGGATCGAGCAGGCGGCGACCGCGCGCGAGGTCTTCAACAAGCCGGCGTCGGCTTTCGTCGCCAAGTTCATCGGCGGCCACAACGTCATTCCCGCCGCCGTGGCGCGTGCGACGGGCGACAGCGCGTTCGTCGCCATCCGCGCCGATCGCATTGCCGTCCTGCCGGGCTCTGCGCCGACCGACGCCTCGTCGCTCTCGGGCGTCACGCGCTCCGTCGAGTACCTCGGCGCGACCGTCCAGGTCGGCATCGACGTGCCGGGGCTCGAGCCGCTCTCGGCAGTGCTCTCGGAACAGCGCTTCGACGCGGCGCCCGTCGTGCCGGGCCAGGCGGTGACTTTGTCTTGGATGCCCGGGGACGTGCACGTCCTCGGTCGATAGAGGGAGGCGGCACCTTGCCGTCGAGAAGAGAAGGAGTGGAGAGATGGCGAAGATGAATGGCAACGGCGTCGGACGCCGCAGGATCCTGAAGGGTGCAGCCGGCCTCGTGGGCGCGGCAGTAGGCACCACTATCGGTGCGCCGACCATCTGGGCGCAGAACAACAAGGACATCGTCCTGCGCCAGTTCGGCACCGGCGTGTCGGCGATCAACGAGATTGCGGAGAAGGCCAAGAAGGACCTGGGCTTCACCATCCAGATGACGGCGCTCGACTCCGACGCTTGCGTGCAGCGCGCGGTGACGCAGCCGAATTCCTACGACGTGGCCGACATCGAGTACTGGATGATCAAGAAGATCTGGCCGGCGAAGGTGCTGCAACCGTTCGACGTCAAGAAGCTCACCTACTTCGACAAGATCGTGCCGATCTTCACCACCGGCAAGCTGAAGCCCGACAGCGTCATCGCCCAGGGCACGGCGCCCAGCAAGGTCGGCTTCGTCGACACCGTCGATTCGACCACCTTCGCCGCCGGCCAGACCGGCTGGTTCACGATGGTGCCGACGATCTACAACGCCGATACGCTGGGCATCCGCCCCGACCTGGTCGGCCGCGAGATCACGCAGTGGAAGGACATCCTGGATCCCAAGTTCAAGGGCAAGACCTCGATCCTGAATATCTCGTCGATCGGCATCATGGACGCAGCGATGATCTGCGAGTTGGCCGGCATCCTGAAGTACGGCGACAAGGGCAACATGACCAAGGCGGAGATCGACAAGACGATCGACTTCCTGATCAAGACCAAGAAGGAGGGTCAGTTCCGCGCCTTCTGGAAGACCTTCGACGAGTCTGTGAACCTCATGACCTCGGGCGAGGTCGTGATCCAGTCGATGTGGTCGCCCGCAGTGGCGGCGGTGCGCTCGAAGGGCGTCGCCTGCAAGTACCAGCCGCTCAAGGAAGGCTATCGCTCGTGGGGCGACGGTCTGGCGATCGCCAAGCACCTGTCGGGCGCCAAACTCTCGGCGGCCTACGACTACATCAACTGGTACCTGTCGGGCTGGACCGGTGGCTTCCTCAATCGCCAGGGCTACTACTCGGCGGTGCTCGAGACGGCCAAGGCAAACATGTCGGAGGACGAGTGGGGCTTCTGGATGGAAGGCAAGCCGGCCAAGGGCGACATCAAGAGCCCGCAGGGCGCCGTGATGGAGAAGGCGGGCACCGTGCGCGACGGCGGTTCGTTCTACGAGCGCATGGGCGCCGTGGCCTGCTGGAACGCCGTGATGGATGAGGACCGCTACATGGTCCAGAAGTGGAACTCGTTCATCGCCGCATAACATCACAACGTTTGAAAGGAGGGGGCGCCGTAGCCACGGCGCCCCCGTCCTGTCATGACGCGTATCTCCCGCTGGACAACGTACCTTCAGGTCACGCCGCTCGCGCTGGTGTTCCTGGTTTTTCTGGTGATTCCGATCGCCACCATCGTGGTGGTGAGCTTCTTCGACTACACGACGACGTCGATCGTCCCGGCTTTCCTCAGCCAGAACTACGAGGAATTGCTGCTCTCGCCGGTGACCTGGCAGACCTATCTGCAGACCGTCGAGTTCGCGCTGATGGCCTGGGTTCTGACCTTCCTGATCGGCTTCACCCTGGCCTATTTCCTCGCCTTCCACGTCCGCTCGGCGACCTGGCAGCAGGTGCTGTTCCTGGTCTGCACCATCCCGTTCTGGACCTCCAACGTCATCCGCATGATCTCGTGGATCCCGTTCCTCGGCCGCAATGGCCTGGCCAACATGACCCTGATGAAGCTCGGCCTGATCCATCAGCCGCTCGAGTTCCTGCTCTACTCGAACTTCGCCGTCGTGCTGGTCTATGTGCATCTTTACACGTTGTTCATGGTCGTGCCGATCTTCAACTCGATGATGCGCATCGACCGCAGCCTGCTCGAAGCCTCGCTCGATGCCGGCGCCACCGGCTGGCAGACGCTCACCAACGTGATCCTGCCGCTGTGCAAGCCGGGCATCGCCATCGGCTCGATCTTCGTCGTCACCATCGTGATGGGCGATTTCGTGACCGTGCGCATGATGAGTGGCGGCTTGAGTGCCTCGGTCGCCCTGATGATGGCCAACGCCATGTCGCTGCTGCAGTATCCCGCCGCCGCGGCCAACGCCGTCGTGCTGCTGATCGTGGTCCTGCTGATCGTGGCAGGCATGATGCGCGTCGTCGACATCCGCAAGGAGCTGTGACGTGAAGCACGGCAGACGCGGCCCCGCTTTCTGGCTCCTGGCGGCGTTCTTCGCGCTGTTCGTGCTGTTCCTTTACGGTCCCACGCTCACCATCCTGGTACTGTCGTTCCAGGGCCCGTCGGGCCAGCTCACCTTCCCGATGACGGGCGTGTCGATGCACTGGTTCTACAATCTCTTCGAGACACAGCTGGTCGGCGATATCGCCGGTGCGCTCAAGCGCTCGCTGGTCCTCGGCGTGGTGGTGATGATCGTTACCATGGTGGTCTCGTTCTCGGCCGGGCTTGCGTTCCGCTCGCGATTTCGCGGCTCGTCGATCCTGTTCTATCTTGCCATCGCCAGCCTGATCGTGCCCTCGATCCTGATCAGCCTCGGCATCGGTCTGCTGTTCCGCGTGCTCGACCTCGATCCGGCCTGGTACACGTCGGCCTTCGGGGCACACCTCACCTGGACCCTGCCGTTTGGTCTCTTGATCATGCTCGCGGTCTTCAACCGCTTCGACCGGCGCTACGAGGAGGCCGCGCGCGACCTCGGCGCCACGCCGTGGCAGACTATCCGCTACGTCGTCATCCCGATCGTGCTGCCGAGCCTGATCGGCGTCGGCCTGTTCGGCTTCACTCTCTCCTACGACGAATTTGCGCGCAGCCTCTACACGGCGGGTACCTTCAACACCCTGCCGCTCGAGATCTACGGCATGACCACCAACATCACGACTCCGGTGCTCTATGCGCTGGGCAGCGTGACCACGGGCGTATCGTTCCTGGTGATCGCCGTCGCGCTGATTTCCTTCACCTGGGTGCGCCGCCGCCGCGAGCGCCACGGCAGCGACGCCGGCAAGGCCGCCTGACGTGGCGCGGTGCGCGAAGGTGCTGCGGCTGGCGACGGCGGGGCCGCAGGATACCGCGCCGCTGGCTGCTGCCATCGAGCGCGGCGAGGTCAATCCTGCGCATATCGTGGCGATCGTCGGCAAGACCGAGGGCAACGGCTGCGTCAACGACTTCACCCGCGGCTACGCCACGCTGGCGCTGAAGCTGCTGCTAGCCGAGCGACTGAAGACGCCGCTGGCGGAGATCGAGAAGAGGGTCGCGATCGTGATGTCGGGCGGCACGGAAGGGGGATTGTCGCCGCACCTCCTGATCTTCAGCCGCGAGGAGGTTTCCGCGATTTCCGCCAGCCCGCGGCTGGCGATCGGCGTCGGGCTGACGCGCGACTTCAGGCCCGAGGAGATCGGCCGCGGCGCACAGATCGCGGAAACGGCCGCGGCGGTGACGCTGGCCATGCGCGAGGCCGGGATCGCGTCGCCGGCCGACGTGCACTTCGTGCAGATCAAGTGCCCGCTGCTCACCAAGGAGCGCATCGAGGAGGCGGCGCGCCGCGGCCGGAAGACCGCGACCGAGGACACCTATTACTCGATGGCCGTTTCCCGCGGCGCCTCGGCACTCGGTGTTGCACTGGCGCTGGGCGAGATCAAGGACGCGCCGGAGAGTGCGGTCTGCAAGGATTGGTCGCTTTATTCCGGCGTCGCCAGCACTTCGGCCGGCGTCGAGTTGCTGCGCAACGAGATTGTGGTCCTGGGAAATGCGGCTGGTTGGGGCGGCGATCTTGCGATCGGGCACGCCGTAATGAAGGACGCCATCGACGCCGATGCCGCGCGTGAAGTGCTGGCGGCGCTGGGTGGCGAGACGGTTGCCGTCCTCGCCAAGGCCGAGGCGGCACCCGGCGGCGACATCCGTGGCCGGCGTCACACGATGCTCGACGACAGCGACATCCACTCGACGCGTCACGCCCGCGCACTGGTGGGAGGTGTCCTCGCCGGCGTGATCGGCGACACGATGCTCTACGTGTCAGGTGGTGCCGAGCATCAAGGTCCCGCCGGTGGCGGCCCCGTTGCAATCATCGCGAGGGTCTGAGCGCTACTCCGCGATCCCCGCGCCGTCGTCGCGATAGGCCCAGCAGGCCTCCGGTGGAAGGGTGAGCGCAATGTCGGCCTGGGCGGCATGGCGCGCCGCGGTGCCGAGTTCCAGGGCCTCGAGCTTCTGACCGCCCAGATCGAGATCGTACACCGTCTGCATGCCCTGGTAGCGCCGTTCGAGCACCCGACCCGAGAAGCCGTTGGTCGTGCCGCGTTCCCCCAGCCGAACGTTCTCCGCACGCAACGCCACCGTGGCCTTGTCGCCGGCGTGGAGCGGGTGCGGGGTCCATGCCTCGATATGGCCGGCGGCGCCGAGGTCGACGGTCGCGCGGCCGCCACTGCAGGTTATCACCTTGCCCTTCAGGACGTTCGAGGCACCGGTGAAGTTGGCGACGAACGAATCGGCGGGCTTGTTGTAGATCTGGTCGGGCGGGGCCATCTGCAGCAACTTGCCGTCTCGCATCACGCCGATGCGATCGCCCAGGACAACCGCTTCCGACTGATCGTGCGTGACATAGAGGCCGGTCATGCCGGTCATCTTGAGGATGCGGCGCAACTCGTCGCGCAGGCGGATTCTCAGCTTGGCGTCGAGGTTGCTGAGCGGCTCGTCGAGCAGGATGAGCTGCGGGCGATAGACCAGGCTGCGCGCCAGCGCCACGCGCTGCATCTGGCCGCCCGACAGCGACACGACCGGACGCTCGGCGTACTCGGCGAGGCCGACCAGCTCGAGCGTCTCGTTGACCTTGGCGTCGATGCTGCCGCCGCCGGATTTCTTCCGGTACTTGAGCGGGTAGGCCACGTTCTGGCGCACCGTCATGTGCGGCCACACAGCGTAGGACTGGAAGACCATGCCGATGTCACGCTCTCGCGGCGAGACGAGCGTGCCGCGCGCCGGTTCCGAGACGATCCTGCCGCCGATCGAGATGCGGCCGCCGGTCGGATGCTCGAGGCCGGCGACGCAGCGCAAGGTCGTGGTCTTGCCGCAGCCGGAGGGGCCCAGCAGTACCACGATCTCGCCCGGCGGCACGTCGAAGCTGACGCCATCGACCGCGGGCCGCGCGCCCGCCGCGAAACGCTTCTCGAGATTCTCGACGAGGAGCGCTGAGATCACTGGCGATACCCGTAAGTCTTGTTCCACTCATCGAGCCACTTGTCGCGCAGCAACTCGAATTGCTTGAATTCCGGCACCCAGACCTTGATTACCTTGGGGTCCCAACCCTTGGGAAACGCTGGCGGCTCCTTGAGCGAGGTGATGTTGCCCAGCTTTTCGATGGCAAAGACCTGGCCCTCCTTGGACAGGCGCCAGTTCATGAACAGCTTGGCGGCATTGGGGCTCTTGGCCGTCTTGGTGATGCCGTCGGCGTAGGGAATGATCGGCACGCCTTCAGGCGCAAAGATCGCCTCGGCGGGCGCTCCCTCGACGATCTTGGTGTAGATGATGTTGTAGAGCAGCGGTGCGATCGAGAATCTCGCCGCGGACCAGCGAATCGGAGGTCGGCGCACCGGACGGGAACAGCGAAATGCCGAGGGCCGCCTGCTTCTTCCAGTAATCCTCGCCCAGCACCTGGCGCTCGAACATGACGCGGGTCCAGGTCGTGCCGCCGGACGGGCCGACGACCTGGCCGATCTGTTTGCCCTTGTATTCGTCCTTGGTCAGATCCATCCAGTTCTTGGGCGCATTCTTCACGAGCTGCGTGTTGTACGCGATGCACCAGCCCAGGGTGACGGCCGGCCAGAACCTGGGTGAGACCATCGCATCGGGGCGGTAGTCCGACGCGTTCGGCGGCGTGTAGTCCTGGAACAGGTCCTGCAGTTCCAGCATCAGGCCGCGATCGGAATGATTGACCACATCGGCGGCGAGCTTGCCGGCCGCGGCTTCGGTCTTGATGCGGGTGATCAACTGACCGCCTGGCGCGCGGACCATCGCCACCTTGATCTTGGGAAAGCGCTTGTTGAACGCCTTGATGATCTCCTGCTCGACCTCGGCGAAGTTCGCCGTGTAGTAGGTAAGCGCGCCTTCCTTCTCGGCGGCATCGACCAGATCCTTGGGGCCGAATTCGCTCTGCGCCGAGGCTGGCAGCGTCCAGCTCGCCGCCGCACCGGCGATGCCGGCCATCATGGTTCTACGCTTCATGGTTTCCTCCTGTTGTCGTTGTGGGCTTTAGCCGGTGCGCGCGGCGCTCTGTGCGGCGCCGCGGGAAAGCCAGCTGGTGATGCCGAGCAGCACGCCCAGGATGGCCGTCTGCACCAGGCTGAAGGCGGCGGTCTTGCCGGTATTGCCGCCCTCGTAATAGTCGAGCAGAAGGACTGCCATCACGGTGCTGTCGCTGGTGTAGAGGAACAGCGACGAGCCGAGCTCGCGCACCGCCAGCACGAAGAGCAGGGTCATCGACGCCACCACGCCCGGCCGGGCAAGCGGCAGGACGATGGTAAAGATGGTGCTCAGCATGCCCCGGCCGCTGATCCAGGCGGCTTCCTCGAGTTCCTTGTGGATCTGCAGGAACGAGGTCGAGAGCGCTTTGACCGTGTCGGGCATGAAGCGCGCCACGAAGGCTAGCGCCAGGATCCAGATCGTGCCGTAGAGGCCGCCGGGCAGGCCGATCCAGGCCCAGAGGTACGCGACGCCGATCACCAGGCCGGGAATCGCGACCGGGATCGTGGCCAGCAGGTCGATCGCACGCCGGCCCTTCACGTTGGTGCGGTTCACGGTGTAGCCGATCGCAAAGGCAAGCACGCCGCCCAGCACGGCCGTGATCACGCCGACCTTCAGCGTGTTCCAGATCGACAGCATGGTGAGCGGATTGTCGAACACCGACTGGAAGTGCCAGAGGCCGTAGGCCTTGCCGTCGAAGATCGCGTCGAAATCCTTGAAGAAAAGAAAGCGGCGGAAGGCGGCAATCACCAGTGCCAAGGTCGGCAACACGACGACGATGAAGAGATAGATCAGCGCTAGGCCGAAAGTGAACCAGCGCCAGGGACCGAGATCGAGACTGCGTGGGCGAAACGCCTTGCCGGCGACGGTGGCGAAGTTCTTGCCGGCGAGTACCTTTTGCTGCGCCCAGACCAGGATCGCCGTCACGATCATCAGCAGGATCGCGACCGCCGCGGCAGTGTTGTAGAGTGGCGGGCTCCAGGCCGTGAGCTTGAAGATGTAGGTCGTGAGCACGTTGATGTTGGCGGGCGCGCCCAGTGCCGCGGGCACGCCGTAGATGCCGAGCATGACGACGAACGACAGGAGCGTGCCGGCCAGGATCGCCGGCGCGATCAGCGGGAAGGTCACGGTGAACAGGGTCGCAAAGGCCGAGGCGCCCGATACTTCCGAAGCTTCCTCGAGGCTGGGGTCCATGTTGCGCAGCGCCGACGACGTGAACATGTAGACATAGGGCGCGTAGTAGATCCCGAACACGACGACCAGCCCGGACATCGAGTAGAAGTCGAAGCGGAAGTCGATGCCCATCCATTTCAGCACGATGTTGAGCAGGCCGGTCTTGGGCGACCCAAGAATGCCCCAGGCGACACCGGCGACCAGTGGCGGCACGAACAGCGGGATCATGCTGGCGCCGGCGATGAAGCGGCGGAACGGCGTGTTGGTGCGCACCACGATCCACGAAAAGAAGAGCCCGATCAGCACGGCGAACACCGTCCCGCCGCCGCACGCGACCAGGGCGTTGAAGAAGGCGAGATGGACGTTCTCGTTGACCAGAACTTCGCGGAAATGCGTCAGTGCGGGCCGGAACTTGCCGAAGCCGTCGACCACCGGATTGGAATCGCTCAGCGCGCCGAAAACCAGCATCGACAGCGGATAGAGCACGAGAAACGTCAGCAGGATCAGAAGCGCGCCAACCCACAAGGGCGCGATCAGCCGGCGCACCGAGGGCGCGGTCTCGATGGACATGATCAGGCCGGCAGCTGTGGTCGCCGTCAAATCGTTGAATCCTCCCAGGAGCCGAGGCTGGTTCCACGGCTTCTTCACCTTGTCTGCAACCTAGCCTATCGACCTTGGGGACGCTACGTTTTGGTAATGAAGCTCGAGAGCCACGATCGCTATGGCTATAGTCCGTTGCGCGGTCGTCCAAACTACGCATGGCCGGATGGAAAACGTCTGGCGGTCTATTTTGCCCTGAACCTCGAACATTTTGCCTATGGTGAAGGGCTGGGCGCCGAGCTTTCGCCGGGCGGCCCGCAGCCCGACATCCTGAACTACGCGTGGCGCGACTACGGCAACCGGGTCGGCGCCTGGTACATGCTCGATGCTTTCGATGCGCTCGAGCTGCCGATAGCGGCGCTGGTGAACAGTACGATGTACGATTACGCGCCGCAGCTGGTGGCGGCCTGCCGCGCACGCGGCGACGAGATCGTGGGCCACGGTCGCACCAATGCCGAGCGGCAGGGAACGTTGGGCCAAGCCGAGGAACAGACCCTGATCGCCGAAGCGACTGCGCGGCTGGCGAAGGAAGAGGGTCGCGCGCCGGAGGGATGGCTGGGTCCGTGGATTTCCCACAGCCACGTCACGCCCGACCTTCTGGCGGAGGCAGGCTATCGCTATCTGCTCGACTGGTGCATGGACGATCAGCCGGTCTGGTTCGCCTGCCGCGGCGGCAGGAAGATCATGGCGGTGCCCTATCCGCAGGAGATCAACGATATTCCCGCCATCGTCGCGCGCAGGGAGAACGCTTCCGACTTCGCCGACATGATCGTCGATCAGTTCGACGAGATGCGTGAACTCTCCGCCACCCGGCCGCTCGTCATGGGCGTGGCGCTGCATGCCTATATCGTGGGCCAGCCGCATCGCCTGCGGCACCTCAAGCGCGCGCTGAAGCACATCGCCCGCTATCGCGATGCCATCTGGCTCACGACGCCCGGCGCTATCGCCCGTCATTGCGCGGCGCTTCCGGCCGGCACCGTTCCTTGAGGATCATCATGCGTCTGTTCACCGCGACCCTGGCCACCGAGACCAATACCTTTTCACCGCTGCCGACCAGCCTGCAGAACTACAAGGAGTCGGTCTTCTTCCGGCCAGGCGAGCATCCGACCGATGCACCGCGCATGTGCACCGCGCCGTTGATGGTCGGGCGTGCCCGCGCGAAGAAGGAAGGCTTCGAGCTGATCGAGGGCAGCTGCTTTGCCGCCAGTCCCGCCGGCACGACCAATCGGGCCGACTACGAGCTGATGCGCGACGAGATCCTCGATCAGCTCAAGGCGGCGATGCCGGTCGACGGTCTGCTGCTCGGTCTGCATGGCGCCATGGTGGCGCACGGCTACGACGACGTCGAAGGAGACATCATCGAGCGCTGCCGCGCGATCGCCGGGCCCAAGTGCGTGATCGGCGTCGAGCTCGACCCGCACTGCCATCTCACGATGAAGCGCGTCTCCACGGCCGACATCATCGTGCTCTACAAGGAGTTCCCGCACACCGACGTCGTCGAGCGCGCCGACGATGTGCTGACCCTGGTGCTCGCGACCTTGCGCGGCAAGATCAAGCCGGTCACCTCGGTCTACGACTGCCGGCAGATCCAGAGCTATCCCACGACCCTCCAGCCGATGCGTGGCCTGGTCGATCGCATCATGGCGATGGAGGGAAAGGACGGCATCCTGTCGGTCTCGATCGCGCACTGTTTCCCCTATGGCGACGTGGCCGAGATCGGCACGCGCGTCCTGGTGATTGCCGACGGCGACAAGAAGAAGGCCGATGCGCTGGCGACGAAGTTGGGCGAGGAGCTGGTGAGTCTGCGCGGCAAGACGCGGCCGCAGTATTTCGACGTCAAGGGCGGCATCGCCGAGGGCGTGGCTTTCAACGACCTGCCGGTGGTGATCGCCGATCCGGCCGATAATGCCGGCGGTGGCGCGCCCACCGACAATACCGACATCCTGCGCCACCTGATCGAACGCAAGGTCGAAAATGCCTGCCTTGGGCCGATCTGGGATCCGATTGCGGTACGCATCTGCTTCGACGCGGGACTCGGCGCGAAGATCAATCTCCGCTTCGGCGGCAAGATCGCCGTCACGTCCGGCCCGCCGGTCGATGCCGAGGTCGAGATCATCGGGCTGAAACGCGACGCCTGGCAGAGCTTCGGGCCAACCCAGGTGCCGCTCGGCAACTGCGCGGCCGTGCGGCTGGGCGGCATCGACGTGGTGCTGATCGACAACCGCACCCAGGCGCTGGGCCTCGAACTCTTCACCAATGTCGGCATCGACCCGGCACAGAAGAAGATCGTGGTGGTGAAGTCGACCAACCATTTCATGGCGGCTTTCGGCCCGATCGCAAAGAAAGTCATCTATGTCGATTCGAATGGGCCACTGAAGCGCGATCCGGCCAAGATCGCCTACACCAAGATCGAGCGTCCGATCTGGCCGATCGATCCCGACGCGAAACCGCGCGGGCTTATTTTCTAGCGCGTCCCGCAGCCGTCGCATACGCTCTGCACGGTTGTTGCTTAGGGGAAAGCATGAAACTCCGAATTCTCGCGGCTCTGCTCGCGTTCGTTCTTCCGGTGCACGCGATGGCGCAGGAAAAGGTGTTGCGCGCCGTCATGCATGCCGATGTGCGGGTGATCGATCCGATCTGGACCACCCAGACCATCGCCGGCATCCATGGTGCCCTTGTCTACGACACGCTGTTCGGCAACGACGCCGACCAGAAGCCGCAGATGCAGATGGTGGGCAAGTACGAGGTCAGCGCCGACCGGCTGAACTACAGCTTCACCCTGCGCGAGGGGCTCAAATTCCATGACGGCTCGCCAGTCACGACCAAGGACGTCATCGCCTCGCTGAAGCGCTGGGGCGCCAAGGACGGCGTCGGCCAGCGCCTGATGGGATATGTCACCGAGATGAAGGCGGTTGACGACAAGACCTTCACCATGGCGCTCAAGGAACCCTACGGCATGGTGCTCGAGTCGCTGGGCAAGAGCGGCACCTCGATCGCGGCGATCATGCGCGAGAAGGAGGCGCTCACCGATCCGCAGACCCAGGTGAAGGAATCGATCGGATCGGGGCCGTTCGTCTTCGCCAAGGATCAGTGGGTGCCGGGCAGCAAGGCGGTCTACCTCAAGAACAAGGACTACATTCCCCGCACCGAGGCGCCGTCGGGCTTCGCCGGCGCGAAAATCCCGGGCGTCGACCGGATCGAGCTGATCTGGATGCCCGATCCACAGACGGCGATGCAGGCGCTGATCAACGGCGAGATCGACTTCTGGGAGAATCCGAACAACGACTTCCTGCCCATGCTCGAGAAGGCCAAGGGCGTGAAGCTGCTGAAGACCGGCAAGCTCGACAGCACCCAGGGCATGATCCGCCTCAACCATCTCGTGCCGCCGTTCGACAACATCAAGATGCGCCAGGCGATGTACCTCCTGATCAACCAGGAGGACTATCTGCGCGCCATCGTGGGTGACCCGAAGTACTACAAGGTCTGTCTCGGCCTGCTGACCTGCGGCGGCGCCTACGAGAACGACGGCGGCACGCAGTGGATGAAGGAATACAATCCCAAGAAGGCCCTGCAGCTCATGAAGGAGGCGGGCTACAAGGGCGAACCAATCACCGTGCTGGCCGCCACCGACCACAATACCATCACGCCGGCCACGCAGGTGCTGATCGAGGCGATGCGCCAGGCTGGTCTCAATGTCGATGTGCAGTCGATGGACTGGGGCTCCGTCGTGTCGCGGCGCGCCAAGAAGGAACCGCCGGCGCAGGGTGGCTGGAACATCTTCGTGACGACGTCGGGCGGTGTCGGCTCGGCCAATCCCGTGTTGCACACCTGGATTGGCGCTGCCTGCGACAAGGGCCTGTTCGGCTGGCCTTGCGATCCGGAGATCGAGAAGCTGCGCAACGCCTTCGGCATGGCGTCCGACGAAGGCGAGCGCAAGAAGATCTCGAAAGAGCTGCAGAGCAGGGCGATGGACGACGTGGTCTTCCTGCCGTTCGGCCAGTGGGACACGCCGCTCGCCTATCGCGCCGACCGCATCGACGGCATCGTGCCCAACACGGGCCTGACAGTTCTGTGGGGCATCACGAAGAAATGACGGCGTTGCCGTCATGACTGCCTACATCGCCCGCCGCGTCTTCGCCGTGCTTCCAGTCATGGCGGTGGTGGCGCTGTTCGTCTTCTTCCTGCTGCGTTTTGCGCCGGGTGATCCGGCTGCGATCATTGCGGGTGACGATGCGACCAGCGAGACGATCGCCGCCGTGCGCGCCAAGCTCGGCCTTGATCGGCCGATGGCCGAACAGTTCGTGCTCTGGCTATGGGGTTTACTGCACGGCGACATGGGCGTTTCGATCTTTTCCAACCTGCCGGTGTCGCGGCTGATCGCCCAGCGGCTCGAGCCGACGGCGGCGCTCACTCTTGCCACCCTGTTCGTATCGGTAGCGATGGCCGTGCCGATCGGAGTCGTGGCGGCCTGGAAGGCGCGTAAACTGGTCGACCGGCTGGTCATGGGGTTCGCCGTGCTGGGGTTCGCGATGCCGGGATTCGTCCTCGCCTATGTGCTGATCTACTTCTTTGCCGTGCAGTGGCAGATGCTGCCGGTGCAGGGTTATCAGCCGATTTCCGAAGGCCTCTGGCCTTTCGTCCAAAGCCTGATCCTGCCCTCGGTCGCTCTCGGCATCACCTACATGGCGCTGATCGCCCGCATCACGCGCGCGTCGATGCTGGAAGTCCTGCAGCAGGACTACATCCGCACCGCCAACGCCAAGGGGCTCGCGACCGATCGCGTCCTGCTGCTGCATGCGCTCAAGAACGCGGCCGTGCCGATCGTGACGGTGATCGGCATCGGCATCGCGCTGCTGATCTCGGGCGTGGTGATCACCGAGACGGTATTCAACATTCCTGGCCTCGGGAGATTGACGGTCGACGCCGTGCTGAAGCGCGACTATCCGATCGTGCAAGGGCTGATCCTGGTGTTCGCGGCCGCCAAGGTGTTCCTGAATCTGCTGATCGACATCTCCTACGCTTTCCTCGATCCCCGGATCCGGTACTGATGGTCGCGGTCGCCGACGATCTCCCGCTGCCGGACCGGCGTTTCTCGCTGGGCACCGCGATCCGCCGCAATCCGACGATCACCATTGGGGCCGTCCTGCTGCTGATCCTGATCGCGATCGCCATAGTCGGCCCGTACTTCGTCGGCAACCCGCTCAAGATCGCCCCGGTCAACCGCCTGCGCCCGCCGTCGGAACGCTGGTGGTTCGGCACCGACCAGTTCGGCCGCGATGTTTTCGCGCGTACCATCTGGGGATCGCGGGTCTCGCTGATCGTCGGACTCTCCGTCGCTGCGGTATCGAGCACGCTCGGCCTTGCGATCGGCCTCGCCTGCGGATATTTCCGCCGTATCGACGGACTGGTCATGCGCATCATGGACGGGGTGATGGCGATCCCCTCGATCCTGCTGGCCATCGCGTTGATCACCCTGACGCGGCCCGGCCTCGGCATCGTGATCGTCGCCATCGTCATTCCCGAGGTGCCGCGCATCGTGAGGGTCGTGCGATCGGTCGTCCTGTCGATCCGCAGCCAGCCCTATATCGAAAGCGCGATCGCCGGGGGCACGCGCAATGCGAAGCTGCTGATGCGCCACGTCCTGCCCAATACGCTGGCGCCGCTGATCGTGCAGTCGACCTACGTCTGTGCTTCGGCGATGCTGATCGAGGCCGGCCTGTCGTTCTTGGGCGCCGGGGTGCCGCCGGAAATCCCCAGCTGGGGCAACATCATTGCCCAGGGCCGCACCTTCTTCCAGATCGCACCCTGGTCGATCCTGATTCCCGGCGCCTTCCTCGCCACCACCGTGCTCGCGGTGAACCTGCTGGGTGACGGATTGCGCGATCGGCTCGACCCGCGGCTGGCGAGGCGGCTATGAGCGCGCTGCTCGAAGTTCGCGGCCTTTGCACCCAGTTCGATACTCTGGACGGCGTGGTGCGCGCCGTCGACGGCGTGTCGTTCGACCTGGGGGGCGGCGAGACTTTGGGCATCGTGGGCGAATCGGGCTGCGGCAAGTCGGTGACGGCACTCTCCATCCTGCGCCTGATTCCAGTCGAGACCGGTCGCATCGCGTCGGGCTCGATCCACTTCGAGGGCAACGATCTCGCGAAGCTGCCCGAGGCCGAGATGAAGCGGCTGCGCGGCCATCGCATCTCGATGATCTTCCAGGAGCCGATGACCAGCCTCAATCCGGTGCTGACGATCGGCACGCAGATCGCCGAGAACGTGGTGCGTCATCTCGGCGTTTCGTGGCGGGAGGCGCGCGGGCGGGCGCGCGAGATGCTCGACCTCGTGCGCATTGCCGATGCCGGGCGCCGGCTCGACGAATATCCGCACCAGCTCTCGGGGGGCATGCGCCAGCGGGTCATGATCGCCATGGCGCTGTCCTGCGACCCGCAGGTGCTGATTGCCGACGAACCGACGACTGCGCTCGACGTCACCATCCAGGCGCAGATCCTCGACCTGATGCTGGAGCTGAAGGACAGGACCGGCACCGCCATCGTGCTGATCACCCACGATCTTGGCGTCGTCGCGGAGACTGCCGAGCGGGTCGTGGTGATGTATGCCGGCCGCAAGGTCGAGGAGGCGCCGGTCGATGCGTTGTTCGAGCGGCCTCTGCATCCCTACACGCGCGGTCTGATGGCCGCGATCCCGCGGCTCGACGTCGATGCCGAGAGGGGCGGCCGCCGGCCGCGCCTCCAGGAAATCCCTGGCCTGGTGCCGCGATTGAACCAGCCGATCGTCGGCTGCGCCTTCGCCTCGCGTTGCAGTCTCGTGACCGACCGATGCCGCGGCGAGGCGCCGCCGGTCATCGACGCGGGCAGCGGCCACACCGTCGCCTGCTGGGAGGCTGGGCTGTGAGCGTCCTCGACGTCGCCGACCTCGTGAAGCACTTCCCGATCCATGGCGGCCTGTTGCAGCGCCAGATCGGAGCGGTGCGGGCAGTCGACGGCGTGAGTTTTTCGATCGCCAAAGGCGAGACGCTGGGTCTGGTGGGCGAGTCAGGCTGCGGCAAGTCGACGATCGGCAAGACGGTTCTGAAGCTGATCGAGCCGACGTCGGGCCGCATCGTGCTGGGCGGCGCAGATATCACGGCGCTCAAGCCTGCCGCGATGTGGCCGCATCGCAAGCGCATCCAGACGATTTTCCAAGACCCCTATTCATCGATGAACCCGCGCCTGCCAGCGGGCACCATCGTCGGCGAGCCGCTGGAGAATTTCGATATCGCCCGGGGCAGGGAACGCGACGAGCGGGTGGCAAAGCTGTTCGAACGGGTCGGGCTGCGGCCCGACGCCATGCGCAAATATGCCCACGAATTCTCCGGTGGCCAGCGCCAGCGGCTGGGCATCGCCAAGGCCTTGTCGGTCAGCCCGGACGTTATCGTGGCCGACGAGCCTGTTTCGGCGCTCGACGTTTCGGTGCAGGCCCAGGTGCTGAATCTGCTGATTGACCTGCAGGACGAGCTGGGGCTCGCCTATCTCTTCATCAGCCACGACCTCGCAGTGATGCGGCACATCAGCCACCGCATCGCCGTGATGTATCTGGGGCGCATCGTCGAACTCACGGACAAGCGCACGCTGTTCTCGACGCCGCTGCATCCCTATACGGAAGCGCTCCTGGCCGCTGCGACTGCACCCGATCCGAAACGCCGCCGCAAGCGCAAGGCGATCGTGCAGGGCGATGTGCCAAGCCCGGCCAACCCGCCCCTCGGCTGCCACTTCCACACTCGCTGCCCTTATGCGATCGCCGAGTGCAGGGTGACGTCACCGCCGTTGCGCGAGGTCGCGCCCGGCCACCAGGTGGCTTGCCACCTGCGCTAGCGCTGCGGCGTCTCGGCGGGGTAGGTGGCCTTGAGCGACGGCCGCTCCGCGGCGAAGTCGTACCAGGCGGCAAGCTTCGGCGCCGTGCCACGCCAGTCCAGCCCATAGCGCCAGTCGTCGTAACTGCACGCCACGGCTGTCGTGATTTGCGCCAGATCGAAGATGCTGCCGAAGGTCGACAGGCGCTTTTCCAATGCGGCGAAGCAGCGGAACTGGCGGTCGCGCATTTTGGCGATGAAATTGTTCGATCGTTCCTTGTCACCGCGCAGCAGCTCGGCGCGGCGCATGATCTGGGCTTCGATGGCTCCGCTGGCGATGGCCATGGTCGCGAGCGCCTGCCACCGCGCGTCGCCCTCGCGTGCCAACAGGCGGTAGTTACCGAACTCTGCGTTCAGATAGTCGCAGATTGCGTGGGAGTTGGTCAGCGTTACCGTGTCCGTGACCAGCGCGGGAATCCTCGCAACGGGCGTTGCCGCCGCGAAGTCGGGGGCGAGTGTCGTTACAGTCTGAGTGCCCCAGCTATGCGGCCACTTGGTCTGCACGTAGTCGAAGCGGTCGGCGATCCCCAGTTCGTGGATCACCACCCGGACTCGCCGCACCCACGGCGAGGCCGGTGTTACGTAAAGGCGCATGGCGCGCGCTCAGGCCTGGCGGGCGCCCGGTGCGGTGTCGCGCAGGTAGGTGAGGGCCGCCTGCACGCCGCCTGCCTTGTGCGGCACCTTGGCGAGGCCGAGCGCCATTTCGACGCCCGAGAGCGCGCCCATCAGCATCAGGTCGTTGAAGTCGCCGAGATGGCCGATTCGGAACACCTTGCCGGCGACCTTGGACAGGCCCTGGCCGAGCGACATGTTGAAATTCTCGAGAGCGACCTTGCGGAAGGCGTCGGCGTCGTGGCCCTCGGGCATGATGATGGCCGTGAGCGAGCCCGAGTAGGCCTTGGGATCGCTGCACAGGATCTCGAGGCCCCAGGCGGTGACGGCGGTACGCGTCGCTTCGGCGTGGCGGGCGTGGCGCGCGAAGACCGAGCTCAGCCCTTCCTCCAGCAGCATGTCGCACGCCTCGTTGAGGCCGTAGAGCAGGTTGGTGGCGGGCGTGTAGGGGAACCAGCCGTTGGCGTTGACCGACAGCATCTCGTCCCAATTCCAGAATGACTTCAGCATCCTGGAATTCTTCGAGGCCGCGATCGCCTTCTCGCTCACCGCATTGAACGACAGGCCGGGCGGCAGCATCAATCCCTTCTGCGAGCCGGCGACGGTGACGTCGACACCCCAGGCGTCGTGGCGATAGTCGATCGAGCCCAGCGAGGAGATCGTGTCGACCAGCAGCAGGGCAGGATGCTTGGCCGCATCGATGGCCCGGCGCACGGCGCCGATGTCGCTCACCACGCCGGTCGAGGTCTCGTTGTGCACGATGCACACCGCCTTGATCGTGTGGGCGGTGTCTTCCTTCAGGCGCTTCTCGATCGCTGCCGGATCGGCCGGCTTGCGCCAGTCTCCCCCCATGAACTCCGACTTGATGGAAAGCTTGTCGGCCATCTTCTTCCACAGCGAGGCGAAGTGGCCGGTCTCCCACATCAGCACGCTGTCGCCTGGCGACAGGGTGTTCACGAGGGCCGCTTCCCAGGCGCCGGTGCCCGAGGCGGGGTAGACGATGACCGGCTGCTTGGTCTGGAAGACCTGGCGCACGCTCCGCAGGATCTTCTTGGCCAGTGCGTTGAACTCCGGTCCACGGTGATCGATCGTCGGATAGTCCATGGCGCGCAGAACGCGGTCCGGCACATTGGTCGGCCCAGGGATTTGCAGGAAGTGCCGGCCGCTGGGATGTGAGTTCAGGCGCATGTTCGTTTCCTTGTCGCGTTCTACGTTGCATTTTGTATACAACATGCCAAACTGTGTCCATATGGATGGTACGAATTTTCCGATTGCCCGGATGGCGCTGCCCGAAGCGGCGGCAGAGCGGCTGCGCCGTCTTATTATCGAGGGCGAGCTGGCGCCGGGCGCGCGGCTCAATGAGCGTGAACTGAGCGAGCGGCTGGGCGTCTCGCGCACGCCATTGCGCGAGGCCTTCCGCATGCTGGCGGCCGACGGGCTGCTGGTCCAGTTGCCCAACCGCGGTGCACAGGTCATTGCACTGTCGACCGACGATGTCCGTTACGCTTTCGAGGTGATGGCATCATTGGAAAGCCTGTCGGGCGAGCTTGCCACCCAGCGCGTGACCGAGGGCGACATCTCCGAGTTGCGCGCAATGCAGGCGGAGATGGAAGCAGCCCATGCCGAGCACGATCTGCCGAACTACTATCGCGTCAATCGTGCGATCCACGACCGCATCAATGCGATCGCCGGCAATCCGGTCCTGACCCAGACTTTCCGTACCTTGAACATGCGCCTGCACGCGCTGCGCTTCCGCTCCAACCTCGTGCCCGCCAAGTGGGACCAGGCGGTGGCCGAGCATCGCGACATGATCGATGCCCTTGCCGCGCGCGATGGCGCGAGGCTGCGCGATATCCTTGCACGCCACCTGAAAGCCAAGCTGCAAGCCGTCCTCGAAACGATGGATACGCCGTGAGCGACCTCGAACAAAATCTTCGCCGTACCCTCAAGGGCGACGTACTCTTCGACAGAGCTTCGCGCGGTCGCTATTCGACCGATGCGTCGATCTACCAGATCGAGCCCACGGGCATCGTGATCCCGCGCGACGAGACTGACCTCGCGCTGGCGCTCGACGTGGCGCGCGACGCCAGGGCCGCGATCCTGCCGCGCGGCGCCGGCACCTCGCAGTGCGGCCAGACCGTGGGGCAGGCGCTGGTCATCGACTTCTCGCGCTACATGCGCGAGGTCGTGGGCTTCGACAAGGATCGCGCCGAGGTCACGGTGCAGCCCGGTGTCGTGCTCGACCAGCTCAACGCCTGGCTGAGGCCGCACGGGCTGTGGTACCCGGTCGATGTTTCGACCTCGGCGCAGTGCACCCTGGGCGGCATGGCGGGCAACAATTCCTGTGGCAGCCGGTCGATCCGCTACGGCAACATGGTGCACAACGTCGCCGCCATCGACGCCATCCTGGCCGACGGCACGCGCGCGCGTTTCGATTCCAAGCGGCCGGAGGACATGCAGCCGGCCGTGCGCGCCATCGCCGACAGAGTGGCGGCGCTCGCCGTCGCCGAGCAGGACGAGATCGCGCGCATGTACCCCAAGGTGCTGCGGCGGGTCGGTGGCTACAACCTCGACATCTTCTTTCCGCAGTCGGAACGCCCGTACACGACCGACAATTCGGTTAACCTGGCGCACCTGCTGGTCGGCAGCGAGGGCACCTTGGCGGTGACCGAGCGCCTGACCCTGAAGCTGTCGCGGTTGCCGAAGCACAAGACGCTGGGCGTGGTGAACTTCACCTCGTTCTACAAGGCGATGGAGTCGGCCCAGCACATCGTGAAGCTGAAGCCTACCGCCGTCGAACTTGTCGACCGCACGATGATCGAACTGGCGCGGGCCAATCCGGCGTTCCGGCCGGTGATCGAGCGGGCGCTGATCGGCAAGCCCGAGGCGATCCTGCTGGTGGAGTTCGCCGGCGAGGAGCACGACACCCAGCTCCAGGACCTGAAGCGCCTCGTCGAGCTGATGGCCGATCTCGGCCTGCCGGGCAGCGTTGTCGAGATGCCCGAACCCGGCCCGCAGGCCGCCCTCTGGGAAGTGCGCAAGGCCGGCCTCAACATCATGATGTCGATGAAGGGCGACGGAAAGCCCGTGTCCTTCATCGAGGATTGCGCGGTGCCACTCGAGCATCTGGCGGATTACACGCAGCGTCTCACCGACGTCTTTGCCAAGCACGGGACCAGGGGCACCTGGTACGCCCATGCATCCGTCGGCACCTTGCACGTGCGGCCGATCCTCGACATGCGCCGCGAGGGAGCAGCCAAGATGCGCGCGATCGCCGAGGAGGCGTCGGCGCTGGTGCGCGCATACAAGGGCGCCTACTCGGGCGAGCATGGCGACGGGCTGGTGCGTTCGGAATGGGTCGGATGGCAGTTCGGTCCGCGGATCGCCAAGGCGTTCGAGACGATCAAGGACCTGTTCGATCCCCTGGGCCTTCTCAATCCCGGCAAGATCGTACGGCCGAGCAGGATGGACGACCGTTCGCTGTTCCGCTTCACGCCGCAGTACAAGAACCTCGACTACAAGCCGGTGCTCGACTGGTCGACCTGGAACGTCCAGAACGATCCGCGCACCGAGGAGCTGACCGAACCGGGCAGCGGTGGCGACGCGACCGGCGGCCTCTCGAAGGCTGTCGAGATGTGCAACAACAACGGCCACTGCCGCAAGTTCGACGCGGGGACGATGTGTCCCAGCTTCCGCGTCACCCGCGAGGAGATGCATCTCACGCGCGGCCGCGCCAACACCCTGCGCCTCGCGCTATCGGGCCAGCTTGGCTCGCAGGGGCTGCTGTCGAATGCCGTGGCCGAGGCGATGGATCTTTGCGTCTCCTGCAAGGGCTGCAAGCGCGATTGTCCGACCGGTGTCGACATGGCGCGCATGAAGATCGAGGTGAAGTCGGCGCGGCGCATGGCCAAGGGCCTGACGTTGCGTGACAGGCTGATCGGCAATCTGCCGGAGATGGCGCCGTGGGCGCGGCGGCTGCCGTGGCTGTTCAACCTGGCGGGACTCGTCCAGCCGATGCTGGGCTTTGCCCGCGAGCGCTCGCTGCCGAAGTGGCGCCGCGACACTTTCCTGGCCACGACCGAGGTCGATGCGCTGGAGGCGACGGTCGTGATCTTCGCCGACACCTTCTCGAACAATTTCGAGCCCGAGATTCTGCATGCCGCGCGGCGCGTGCTCGCGGCCGCAGGTCACAAGGTTGCCGTTGCATGGCCCGCCCTGGGCTCGCGCGCGCTGTGCTGCGGCCGGACCTATCTGGCGACCGGGCAGGTTGGCAAGGCCGCGGAAGAGGCGGAGCGCCTGCTCGAGGCGCTGGCGCCCTTCGTCGATCGCGGCGTGCCGGTGATCGGACTGGAGCCATCCTGCCTGTTTACCTTGCGCGACGAGTTCCTGGCCCTGGGGCTGGGCGAGGCCGCGCGCAGGACGGCGGACAACGCGTTTCTCTTCGAGGAGTTTCTGGCGCGTGAGAAGAAGGCCGGCCGCCTCAAGCTCGACCTCAAGGCGCTGCCGCAGAAGGCTGCACTGCTTCATGGACATTGCCACCAGAAGGCGTTCGGCGCGATGAGCGCGGTGCAGGAAGCCCTGTCGCTGGTCCCCGACCTCGCCGTCAGCGTGATCGAGTCGAGCTGCTGCGGCATGGCCGGCAGTTTCGGCTACGAGGCCGAGCACTATGAGACGTCGATCGCCATGGCCGAACTCGCACTGCTGCCGGCCGTGCGCAAAGCGGACAAGAGCGCGCTGCTCGTCGCCGACGGCACCTCCTGCCGCCACCAGATCGCCGACGGCACCGACCGTCAGGCGCTGCATGTCGCGCAGGTTCTGGAGTTGGCACTCAATTCGTAAATCGCGTCAGTCCTTTCCTCCCCATTCAAATGGGGAGGTGCCCTCGTCTAACGAGGGCGGAGGGGTCATGCGCGGGTACAGACCGGGTAGATAGGTAACAGAATAGACCGGGAGGATGGGTGACAGGTTTCACTGTGGGCGGGAGGACCGCCGATGCCGTGGAAGGAAACCTGTTGCATGGACGAGCGGATGAAGTTCGTGGCGGCGTGGCTGGAAGGCGAGGAAAGCCGTGCTGCGCTTTGTCGACGGTTCGGGATCAGTCGGAAGACGGGCTACAAGTGGTGGGAACGGTATGCTGCCGATCCGTCGACTGGATTGTCCGACCGTTCGCACGCGCCGCTTTGTGTGCCTCACAGGCTATCGGGTGAGCTTGCCGTGCCGATCCTGGAAGTACGGCACGCGCATCCGAGCTGGGGTCCGCGCAAGCTGCGGGCGGTATTGATGGAGCGCTGGCCCGAGCGTTCGTGGCCTGCGGCGAGCACGATCGGCGACCTTCTCAGGCGCGAGGGGTTGGTGAACCCTCGCCGCCGCCGTCGTCTCCCGCTTGGCCAGAGCGCGCCCTTCGGGGCGATCGCGGAGGCCAACGACACCTGGTGCATGGACTTCAAGGGGTGGTTCCGGACCGGCGACGGCCGGCGCTGCGATCCGTTGACGGTGAGCGATGCCCACAGCCGCTATCTGCTGGCTTGCCGGATCGTGCCGCCAACGATCGCCGGCGTCTGGCCGGTTATTGACCGTCTGTTGCACGATCACGGATTGCCCGGTGCCATCCGAAGCGACAATGGGGTGCCGTTCAGCAGCACTGGCGCGGGTGGATTGAGTCGGCTGTCGGTGCACTGGCTGAAGCTCGGCATCCGCCTGGAGCGGATCGAGCCGGGGTGTCCGCAACAGAACGGCCGGCACGAACGGTTCCACCGCACGCTCAAGGCCGAGACGACGAAGCCACCGGCAGCCACCTTGGCGGCTCAGCAGGTTCGCTTCGACGAGTTCCTCTCCCTCTACAACCAGGAGCGTCCGCATGAAGCCTTGGGCCAGATTCCACCCGCCAGGGTCTGGCGCCCCAGCCCGAGGTCTTACCCATCGCACCTCGAGGATCCGATCTACGATCATCGCCATGTCGTGCGCCGCGTGCGCTCCACCGGCGAGATCAGGTGGCAGGGCGAACTCGTCTTCCTCAGCGAAGCTTTGGTCGGCGAGATCGTCGGCCTCAGACAACTCGATGACGGCAACTGGATCGTCCGCTTCGCTACCCTCGACATCGGTGCGATCGAGCGCAAAACCATGAAACTGAGACGCTTCACGGCGCCCCGGCCGGGGCGCCGTGAAGCGGCAAACGCAACCAAACCTGTCACCCATCACGCCGGTCTGTAGTGTTACCAATCAGCCCGGTTGCTCAGCGACGAAAGGGAATTTGCCTCCGGCGGCATGACCCCTCCGGCCCTTCGGGCCACCTCCCCATTTGAATGGGGAGGAATGCTTCAACTTCGACGGATCGTTCGAGGGTTCGACAGGCGGGGCGGCTAGATTGCAGCATGGCCGGCACTGTGGCACCGTCCGCGCGCATGCAGCAAAGACCGCGAAATCCCTATTCCAGTGCTGAAATCGACCGTTCGAGCCTCGAGCGGGACAATGAGGAGCGGATGATCGAATTGGCCTCATCGGGCGAGGCGCGATTCGTTCCCATCGATTCGGAGAAGAACCTGGTGAAGGCGGGCGGGATGCCGGAGGCGGTGTTTCTGCAAGGCATGATGGCGCGTGCCGTCGCGAGCGAGGCGGACCACTCCATCTTCCTGGGCTATGTCGATGGCGCGCCGTACTTCGCCATCGATGTCACCGGCAAGGACACACCGGCGTCGGGCCTTGGCGACTTCGTCGACCTGCGCCAGGTCGGCGCGCTGCTGTTTGCCAAGGAAGGATCGATCCTTGCCTACGCGCGCGGCATGACCTACTGGCATCGCCGCCACAAATTCTGCGGCGTCTGTGGCACGATCACCAGGGTGAAGCGCGGCGGGCATGTCCGGGTGTGCACCAACGAGAGCTGCAAGACCGAGCATTTTCCGCGCACCGATCCCGCCGTCATCATGTTGGTCCATCACGGCGACAAATGCCTGCTGGGACGCGGCAAGCAGTTTCCGCGTGGCATGCATTCGACCCTGGCGGGCTTCGTCGAGCCGGGCGAGAGCTTCGAGGATGCCGTCGCGCGCGAGGTCTACGAGGAAGTGAAGGTGCGGGTGAAGGACGTCACCTATCGGTCGTCCCAGCCCTGGCCGTTCCCGGCCTCGGTGATGATCGGTTTTCATGCCGAAGCCCAGTCGCTCGACTACGAGGTCAATCTCGACGAGCTGGCCGAGGCGCGCTGGCTGAGCCGCGAGGAGCTGCGGCCCGAGAACCTGCCCAAGGACGGCTCGTTCTTCATGCCGCGGCGCGATTCGATCGCCCGTCGCCTGATCGAGGAATGGCTCGGCCACGAAGCAGGCCCATCCATCAGCGGCTAGCGCAGCGTTCGGGGGAGTATCCATGGCCAAGCTTTTCACACCGGTCGATCTGGGCGGCGTCACCCTGCCCAACCGGATCGTCGTGTCGCCGATGTGCCAGTATTCCGCGGTCGATGGCAGCGCGCAGCCCTGGCATCACGTCCACTACGGCATGCTGTCGATGTCGGGCGCCGGGCTGCTCTGCCTCGAGGCGACCCATGTCGAGCGCGACGGCCGCATCACACAGGGCTGCCTCGGCATCTACAGCGACGAGAACGAAGCCGCCCTGAAGCCGATCGTGGAGTGGGTCCGCGGCTGGATGCCCAACGTGAAGCTCGGCATCCAGCTCGCCCATGCCGGGCGCAAGGCCTCCGCGCAGCGGCCGTGGAAAGGCGGAGGGCCGTTGACTGCAGGCCGATGCCCCCGACCTTCCGTGGACGACCGTCTCGGCGTCCGCACTGCCCTTCGACCCAGCTGCCAAATGGCATGTGCCCGTGCCGCTCGATGCGGTCGGACTCTCGCGGGTCAAGCAGGCCTTCGTGTCGGGTGTCGGGCGCAGCCTGCGTCTGGGCTTCGACGTGATCGAGCTGCACGGTGCGCACGGCTACGGCCTGCACCAGTTCCTCTCGCCGCTCAGCAATCATCGTACGGATTCGTACGGCGGCACCATGGAAAAGCGCCGCCGCTTTCCCCTCGAAGTGTTCGAGGCGTGCCGGCGGCTGGTGCCAGCGGAAAAGGCGCTGGGCATCCGCCTGTCGGCGACCGACTGGGTCGACGGCGGCCTCACCATCGAGGATACGGTCGAAACCGCCCGGCAATTGAAGGCGCTGGGCTGCGATTTCGTCGACGTGAGCTCGGGCGGCAATTCGCCTGCCCAGAAGATCGCCGCCGCGCCGGGCTATCACGTGCCGTTCGCGGCGCGCGTGCGCAAGGAAGCCGGTATCAAGACCTGGGCAGTGGGCGTCATTACAGAGCCGGCGCAGGCCGAGAGCATCGTCGCGTCCGGCGAGGCCGACTGCACCGCCCATGCCCGCGCCTTCCTGCTCGATCCGCGATGGGGCTGGAATGCCGCCCGGGCGCTCGGTGTGGATACGCCACCCTTGCCTCTGCCGGCCGCGCGTGCGACGACTCTTTTGCCGTTCAAGCCTCAGCCCATGTTGCATCGAGCGGCCGAATAGGATGACGCATGTCGAGCGTGCTGGTGGCTGAGGACGAATTCCTTATTCGCGCGGTTCTGGTCGATGCCCTGGGTGAATTGGGCATGGCCTGCATCGAGGCGCCGACCGGACAGCAGGCCCTCGACATCGTGACCGGCGACACACCGCTTGCCGCGATCATCGTCGACATCGGTTTGCCCGACATTTCGGGAGAGAAGGTGATCGAGGCTGCCGTCGCGCATCGGCCGGGAACGCCGGTCATCCGCTGCTCGGGCGCCTCGGGCACGGCGCCGCCGGCGGCCGGTGAGAAGATCCATGTCTTTCCCAAGCCGTATAGCGCCATCGAACTGTCGAAGTTCGTGGCATCGCTGATCTCCCGGCCCGCTCCCTGAAAATCGGCCATGCGGCGGCTTCTGAAACCGGGGACCTGGTCGTTACGGAGCGGCAACGCCGCCGAATCCTCCATGGTCGTGGCTGTCGGGTGCCTGATCATGCCGCTCGTGCTCTTCGTCGGCGCAAGCTGGCTGGCCTACGGGGAAGTGCAGCAGCAGGCCGACGAGCGGCTCCAGCGCACGCTCGATCTGCTCTATGTCAATGTCCGCACGACGTTCGAGACCGAATACCTCGTCACGACGAATGCCGACGAGCTGGTCGACGACTACACCAACGAGGGCATCGCTGCGAACGAGGAGAAGCTGCACGAACGGCTCAAGCGTCTGGTCGAGGCGTTGCCGCAGGTCGAAGATGTCTGGGTGCTGGACGATGCAGGCAGGCCACTGGTCACGGCGGGCGTCTTTCCGCTGCCAAAGGGTCTCAACTATGCCGATCGGGCCTATTTCAAGGCTCATCGCGACGGTCAGCAGCGCGGAGTCAGCGGACTGATGCATGGGCGCGCGAAGGACATCGACTTCTTCCAGTATACCGCGCGCCGCGCCAGGCCAGACGGCAGCTTCAATGGGGTGATCGCCGTGTCGATTGCGCCGTCCTATTTCACCAGGATGTTCGCGCGTGCGGCCGACGGATCGAAGGCCATTGCCGCGATCATCCGCGCCGATGGCGAAATTCTGGCCCGTCATCCGGGAACCGGTCCGGGAGCGCGGCTGGGGCCGGACAGCGGCTTCATGAAGACGACAGAGGCCAGCCCGGAGCAGGGCAGCTACACCGTCTCCCTCGGGGCGATCGACGGGCTCGAGCGTACGATATTCTATCGCAAGCTGCCGGATCTGCCGCTCTACGTGGTGCATGGCGTGTGGTCGCAGGCGGTGCGGCAGGCCTGGATCGACCGCATGGCGTCGCATCTGATCTTCGGCGTGCCGGCGACGCTCGGGCTCTTCCTGCTCGCCTTGCTGGCGTCGCGTCGCGCGATGCAGGAGAGCGCTGCACTGGCACGCCTCAAGGATGAGCAGACGCGGCGAGAGAACGCCGAAGAGAGCCTGCGCCAGTCGCAGAAGATGAACGCCATCGGCCAGCTCACCGCCGGCATCGCCCACGATTTCAACAATCTCCTCACCGGCATCGGCGGCGCCATCGAGATGGTCGGCCGCCGCGTCGGCCAGCCGTCGGCGGAAGTCGCCCGCTTCCTCGATCTTGCCCGCACCGGCGTCGTGCGGGCAGCAACGCTCACGCAGCGGCTGCTGGCGTTTTCCCGGCAGCAGCCGCTTCAGATCGAGGCAGTCGATGCCAACCGGCTGGTGTCGGGCATGTCCGAGCTGCTGCGCCGCACGCTGGGCGAGAAGGTCCAGGTCGAGACGGTGCTGGGCGGCGGCCTGTGGCGCGCCAGGTCGGACGTGGCGCAGCTCGAGAGCGCGGTACTGAATCTCGCGATCAATGGGCGCGACGCCATGCCGTCAGGCGGCACACTCACCATCGAAACCGCCAATGCCCATCTCGACGACGCCTATGCAAGGGCGAACGCCGAGGTGGCACCGGGCCAATACGTTCTGGTGGCCGTCTCGGATACCGGCACGGGAATGGAACCCGACGTGATCGCGCGCTGCTTCGAGCCGTTCTTCACCACCAAGCAGCGTGGCCAGGGCACGGGTCTCGGCCTCAGCATGACCTTCGGTTACGTGAAACAGGTCGGCGGCCATCTCAAGATCTACAGCGAAGTCGGCCGCGGCACGACGGTGAAGCTCTATCTTCCGCGGGCATTGGCCGAAGGCGCCATCGACGCCGAGCCCGAACCGCCATCCGCGGTCGCAGCCGGTACCGGCCCGGTCGTCCTCGTGGTCGAGGACGACGCGGTGGTGCGCGAGTACGCGATCTCCGCCTGCCGCGAGATCGGCTGCACCGTGTACCAGGCCGAGGACGGCGCCCAGGCGATCGCCCAGCTCGAGGCGCATGGCGACATCGCCCTGCTGTTCACCGACGTTGGCCTGCCGGGCGACATGAACGGCCGTCAGCTTGCCGGCGTTGCGACCGAACGCTGGCCCGCGCTCAAGGTCCTGTTCACCACCGGCTACACTGCCAACGCCATTGTCCATCACGGCGTGCTCGATCACGGCGTCAATTTCATCGGCAAGCCGTTCTCGATCGCCGCACTGGCCGCCAAGATCAAGAGCATCGGATTCTGAATGTGCTAGCTTGGGGCCGATGAGCGCAAGCGCGTCCCCGCCGTCCTCGCCGCCGACCGACCGCATCCTGCGGGCGATTCTGTCGACCATCGTGGCGATGACGTGCTTTTCGATCCTGAACGGCATGTCCAAGACCCTGTCGACTTCCGGCTATCCGGTGATCGAGGTCATCTGGGCGCGTTACTTCTTCGCCTTCATCCTGATGATGGTGATGTTCCTGCCGCGCAACGGGCGCGAACTGTTCCGCATCCGCCGGCTCGACACCCAGATCGTGCGCGGCATGCTGCTGTTCTTCTCGTCGTATCTGTTTTTTCACGGCGTCGTCTATTTGCCGCTCGCCACGGCGTCGGCGATCTCGCTCAGCAGCCCGATCATCGTCACGGCGCTGTCCTCGCGCCTGCTCGGCGAGAAGGTGGGAATGCATCGCTGGGGCGCCGTCGGGGTCGGCTTCATCGGTGCGCTCATCGTCGTACGTCCCGGTCACGCGGATTTCGACTGGCACGTCCTGCTGATCGTCGGCAGCACCATCTCGAGTTCGTTCTACCAGATCTTCTCGCGCCGCTATGGACAGACCGAGCGGCCGGATGCGTCGGCGACGGTCGCGACGATCGTCGGCACCGTCGCGGCGACGCCGTTCCTGCCCTTCGAGTGGGTGACGCCGGCCACGACGTGGCACTGGGCGCTGTTCGTCGGCATGGGCATCATGGCCGGGACCGGCCATTATTTCCTCACGATCGCCTACAGCCAGGCGCCGGCCGCCGTCGTCTCGCCGTTCAACTACACGCAGCTGGTCGGGGCGGCGCTCATGGGATACCTGGTATTCCACGATTTCCCCGATGCCTGGACGTGGATCGGGGCGGCCGTGATCATCAGCTCGGGCCTCTACATCGGCTATCGCGAGAGGTTGCGCTACCGCGGCAAGACCTGAGCGGTTACTTGATGATCCTGTCCGGCAGCCAGAGCGCGATGTCGGGCGCGAAGCAGAGCACCACCACCGCAAGCATCATCAGGATGACGAACGGCACGACGCCCCACACCACATCGCCCAGCGGGATGTCGGGCGCGATGTTCTTGATGACGAAGAGATTGAGGCCGACCGGCGGATGGATCAGGCCCATCTCCATGACGATGGTCATGACGACGCCGAACCACACGAGATCGAAGTTGGCGGCCTTGAGCGGCGGCAGGATGATCGGCGCGGTCATCAGGATGATCGATACCGGGGGCAGGAAGAAGCCCAGCACCACGACCATCACCAGGATGGCCGCCAGCAGGATCCAGCGCGAGAGATGCTGCGCCACCACCCATTCGGCGGCCGACTGGCTGATATGGAGGTAACTCATCACGTACGAGTAGAAGAGCGACATGCCGATGATCAGCATCAGCATCGATCCCTCGCGGATCGTGTTCTCCATGATCGGCCGGAGCTGCGCGGGCCGCCACACCTTGTAGATCACGGCGATCAGGACCAGCGCCATGAGCGCGCCGAGGCCCGCCGTCTCCGACGGCGTGGCGAAGCCGCCATAGAGCGCGATCATCACGCCGGTCAGCAGCAGGACGAACGGCAGCACGCGGGGCAGCGCCGCGAGCTTCTGGCCAAGGGTGAAGCGCTCGTCGTCGAGCAGCGCCGACGAGACGCCGCCACCGGCCCGGGTCGTCTCGGCCTTGCGGGTTTCATGCCCGTAGCGCCAGGCGGCGTAGAGGGAGAAGAAAAACACGAGAAGGAGGGCGGGGCCGATGCCCGCAAGGAAAAGCTTGCCGAGCGACTGTTCGGAGGCAACCGCGTACAGGATCATCGTGATCGAGGGCGGCAAAAGGATGCCGAGCGTGCCGCCGGCCGCGATCAGCCCGGCCGCGAAGCCGCCGGGATAGCCGCGCTTGCGCATTTCGGGGATACCGGCCGAGCCGATCGCCGAGCAGGTCGCGGGACTGGAACCCGCCATCGCCGCAAACAGGGCGCAGGCGAAGATGTTGGCAATTCCGAGGCCGCCGGGGAGGCGGCTCATCCAGACATGCAGCGCCGAATAGAGGTCGCGCCCGGCGGGCGAGCGGCCGATCGCGGCGCCCTTCAGGATGAAGAGCGGGATCGACAGCAGGGTGATAGCCGACATCTCCTCGTAGACGTTCTGCGTCACCGTATCGAGCGCCGACGGGGGCATGAAGAAGATCATGAACACCGTCGCAACCGAGCCCAGAGCGAAGGCGATCGGCATGCCGGAAAACATGACAAGCAACGTGGCTGCGCCGTAGAGCGCTCCGATCTCGACGATACTCATGATTTGCGGAAAGCCTGGACCAGGATCTGGACGGTAAGGAGGCTCATGCCGAGCGACATGGCGAGGTAGGGAATCCAGAGTGGCGGCGCCCAGGCGGTGGCGCTGGTGTAGCCCTCGCTCCACGCTTCATGCATCAAGGTCCACGACTTCCAGCAGAAAAAGGCGCAAAAAGCCGCGCTCAGCAGGTCGACGACGAACTGGCGCCAGCGCTCGATCTTCGGCGGCAGGAGAACCTTGATGGCCTCGATGCCGATATGGCCGCGCTGCGACTGCACCCAGGCTGCCGCGCCGAAGGTCACGCCGATCAGCATGAAGACGGCGAACTCGTCCTGCCAGTCGGTCGGCTCGGGCGAGAAGTAGCGCAGCACCACGGAATAGGTCAGGACGCCAGCGGCAAGAATCAGGGCGATCGACGCGGCAACGACGATCGCCCTGTTGAGCAGGTCGAGAAGCTTCACGATACCTGCTGGCTCAGCTTCAGGAACTCGGCATTGCTGGCCGACTTCTCGGCATATTCCTTCCAGCAGGTGCTCAGAGCGACGGCCTTCCATTTGTCGGCCTGCTCCTTTTCCATGTCGAACACCTTGAGGCCGGCCTTTTCCCAGACCTGGGCCACGTGATCGTCGTCGGCCTTGGCTGCCTGCAGCGCGAACTTTTCCATGTCCGCGCCGATATCCATGATCGCGGTCTGCTGATCCTTGGGTAGGGCATCGAAGACCTGCTTGGACATCAGGAGCGGCTCGAACACGAAGAAAAAGCCAGCCTTACGGAAGGTGACGATGTTCTTGGTGATCTCTTCCATGCGGAAGGAGACGAAGCTGCCGGACGTCGTCATGCAGACGTCCATCGTGCCGGTCTGCATCGCCGCATAAAGTTCGTTCGACGGAAACGATACCACCGAGGCGCCTGCGCCTTTCAGCATCAGGTCCATTTCACGGCTGCCGCCGCGCACCTTCTTGCCTTTGACGTCTTCCGGCACGAAGACGGGCTTGAGATCGCGGCTCGCGACTCCACCGGCCTGCCACAACCACGTCACCAGGACCGCGCCCTTCTCGGCCATCAGGGCGTTCAGCTTCTTGCCGATCTCGGCTTTCTTCCAGGCATAACCCTGGTCATAGGAACTCACGACGCCGGGCATGAAGCCGATGTTGTATTCGCCGACTTCGCCGCCCGCGTAGTTCAGGGGATAGAGGCTCATGTCGAGGGCGCCTTTGCGGATCGCGGAATACTGCGCGACCGTCTTCACGAGCGAGGAGTTGGGATAGACCTCGGCGCCCAGCGCGCCCTTGGTACGCTTCTCCAGTTCCGCCGCAAACCGCCGGCAGAGCTGGTCGCGGAAGTCGCCGGTGTCGATCGTGCCGCCGGGGAACTGGTGGGAGATCTTGAGCTTTTTGGCTTCCGCCCGAGCGGTGCCGACAATCCAGGGAGCGGCAATCGGGGCAGCGGCAGTCGCGGCCAAAAGGCGGCGGCGGGTGATCGTCATGGTTTTTCCTCCGAACAGAAACAAATACGTCTTCGTTGGGCCGGATTGGGATTCATTGGCTCTGTAAAGTCAATCGGTCGGGACGTCGCGCGACCCCCGGTTTCCCGTCGATTTTTAGCCATCTGACCAAGTTTTGAGCGCGTGCAATGCAGCATTGCAGGGGGTGATGAACGAATCCCGGCGGCTCCGGGAGGTGGCACAGGCTTTGCACCCGGTCCTGCAGCGCAGGCCGCGTGAGCGGTTCTCTCTGGTTGGCGTGCCGACAGAAAGTGTCAGGGCCCAAATACCGACCGCCGGGTTTTCATCTCCATCCACTTTGCCGCTCGAGGAGACGCATCATGTGTGACCGAATTGGCTGTACGCATTTCCCCAACCTCACGGGTGTCGATCTTTCCGGCGCCGCCGCCTCGCGCCGCAAGTTCCTGAAGGGGGCGGTCGTTACCACGACGATCGCCATGGCGGCCGGTCCCGGCATGATGCTGGGCGGCCCCGCGCACGCCGCGGCCGGCATCAAGTCGACGCACGGCTCGGGCTTCTGCAATCTCAACATCTTCCTCGCCCACTCGCGCCAGTACGCCAAGACGGCAGGCGTCGAGCTCGAGTTCGTCAACACGCCCACCCAGGCCGAGATGGTGACCTTCCTCGGCATGGGGCAGGTCGACGTCGGACTGATGCCCTACACCAGCTTCATGGCGCTCTACGACGCCGGTGCGCCGGTCAAGATCGTCGCCGGCGGTGGCATCCAGGGCTGCGCCATCGTGGCCCAGCCCGGCCTCGATAAGCCGGAGAAACTGAAGGGCAAGACGCTCGGCACCTTCCAGCTCGATACGCTGGAAGTGATGCCCTACGACTACCTCAAGAAGAACGGCGTCTCGTTCAAGGACGTGAAGGTTCGCTACATGGGCAACACGCCTGAGGCGGTCGAGGCCTTCAAGGCGGGCGCGCTGGACTGGATCTGCACAATCGAACCCTACGCCTCGGCGCTGGTCAACGACGTCAAGGGTGCGGTCATGCTGACCGACGGCATCGACCTCTACGGGCCCGGCTACACCGACTGCGTGCTGGCCGCACGGTCCAACATCATGAAGGACAATCCGGCCGGCCTGAAGGCGATCATCAAGGCGATGTTCCAGGCGCAGTACGACGCCGAGCAGAAGCCCGACGAGGTCCTGACCGAGCTGGTCGGCAAGTACTACAAGACCTCGATGGAGAACGCGAAGATCGCCAAGGGCAAGCAGCCCGCCGTGGTCGATGCGCGCAGCCAGACCCAGTTCATCCTCGATCGCACCGACAGCGTGATGGAGATGGGCTACATCAAGAAGAAGCCCGGCCGCGACGCGATCGACTGGACGCTCCTCGAAGAGGTCATCAAGGAAAATCCCGACCTCTACGGCAAGCTGAAATACAAGTCGGCGGCCTAAAGCATGATCGCTTTTTCTCTGGCCGTGGGCCCGGCGCTCACAGCGAAGCGGTGCCTGTGCCGGGCCCACGGCACGATTCAGTCGAAAGCGGTCATGCTCTAATGGCCGTCGTCGCGCCGCCCAACTACGGGCGCGCCGCCGCCGCCGCCGGTGCATCCCGCCCGGCGGCGGTTGCGCGCCTCTTTGCGTCGATGGCGGGATCGAGCGTGCTCTCCAAGCTCCTGTGGGGCTGCCTGTCGATCGGCCTGTTCGCCGGCATCTGGGAGTTCCTGTGGCTGATCGGCTGGGCCGATCCCAAGCTGCTGCCGCCGCCTCACATCTTCATCGGCTCGATCGCCGACCAGGGCAAGTTCTTCAACACCGCGACGCGCTGGCAGGTCGGCAAGTCGATGAACGACGGGCCGTCGGCCTTCGAATCGGTGATGATCACCATCGGCGCCACGACCATGCGCGTGTTCGCCGGTCTGCTGATCGCCTCGGTCCTGGGCATCGGCACCGGGGTGCTGGTGCGCTACCACGCGCTGTTCGACAAGCTCGTGCTGCCGACCATCACCCTGCTCTCGCCGGTGTCGCCGATCGCCTGGCTGCCGGTCGCGATCTTCATCTTCGGCATCGGCAACGGTCCGGCGATCTTCATGGTCGTGGTGGCGCTGTTCTTCCACATGGTGCTGGCCACCGTCACCCAGATCGACAATGTCAGCCAGAACCTGATCAACGTCGCGCGCACCATGGGGGCGAGCAAGCGGCAGATCTACGGGAGGGTCATCGTGCCGGCGATCCTGCCCGGGATGCTGGCAGTGCTGCGCATGAACCTGTTCGGCGCCTGGATGGTCGTGCTGATCGCCGAATTGACCGGCGTCGGCTACGGCATGGGCCAGGTCATCATGCTGGCGCGCAACACGTTCAACCCCTCGCTGGTGTTCTTCACCATCGCGGTGATCGGCTTCCTGGGCTTTGCCTTCGACTGGCTGCTGCGCCAGGCGCAGCGCCGCATCCTCTATTGGCTGCCCGACCAGACGGAGAGACTGCGTGGCCTCTGACGAACCGCTCACCTATTCGTCGAAGGACGCCGTGGTCTGCCGCGGCGTCGGCAAGACCTGGGCAGCGGGCACCAGGCGCGCGCACGAGGCGCTGCGCGACATCGACCTCGACGTGAAGCCGGGCGAGTTCGTGGTCCTCCTCGGGCCCTCGGGCTGCGGCAAGAGCACGTTGCTCTATCTGATCGCGGGCCTCGAGGACGCGACCGAGGGCCAGATCTGGTCGTTCCGCGACCGGGTCGAGACGCCGTCCCCCGACCGCAGCCTGATCTTCCAGGAAACCTCGCTCTTTCCCTGGCTGACGGTTTGGGAAAACGTGAGCTTCGGCCTGTCGATCCGCGGCGCCAGCAAGGAGGAGAAGCGGGCTGCCGCCGAGGAAGCGCTACAACGGGTCGGCCTCAAGGCCGCGATGGACAAGCGCCCCGATGAGCTCTCGGGCGGCATGCGGCAGAGGGTGGCCGTCGCCCGCGCGCTCGCCATGCGCCCCAAGGTGCTGCTGATGGACGAGCCGTTCGCCGCTCTCGATGTGCAGACCCGCGCTCGCATGCAGGACTTCCTGCTCGACGTCTGGCGCGACTCTGGCGCGTCCGTGCTGTTCGTCACCCATCATATCGACGAGGCCGTGGCGCTCGCCGATCGCGTCGTGGTCTTCACCTCGCGGCCCGGCCGCATCAAGACCATCGTGCCGATCGACATGCCGCGGCCGCGCAATCTCTTCTCCCGCGAGGCCGAAGCGCTCCGCATCCAGCTCACCGATCTCCTGCGCGACGAAGTTGACCGCGCCTTCGCCGAACAGGAAGCTCTCACCGCCGCCGCCTGACCCTTGCAAGGAGAAGCCAGAATGGCCACCAGCTTGATCCGCAGCCGCGCCACCATCACCGGGGTGAACGACCGCTTCTCGTGGAACGAGATAAAGGACGGCGCCGTCCTGCAGGAAGACGGCGTGATCGCGGCCGTCGGGACCTATGACGAGCTGCACCGGAAATACCCGACCGCACCGGTCATCGGGACGGGCAAGGAGATCCTGCTGCCGGGCTTCGTCAACGGGCACCACCATGTCGGCCTGACGCCAGTGCAGCTTGGCTCGCCCGACATGCCGCTCGAGCTGTGGTTCATCACCCGCCTGGTGATCCGCAACCTCGACCTTTATCTCGACACTCTCTATTCGGCGTTCGAGATGATCGGCTCGGGGATCACGACGGTGCAGCATATCCAGGGCTGGATGCCGGGCACCTTGCCGGACGTCGAGAAGCGCGCGACCGAGACGATCCGCGCCTACGAGGATGTCGGCATGCGCGTCAGCTACTGCTACGCCGTGCGCGACCAGAACCGGCTCGTGTACCAGGCCGACGAGGAATTCGTGGCGTCCTTGCCGAAGGAACTGCAGGGCCCGATGCAGCGCTGGTTCGACCGCTTCAAGATGAGCCTCGACGACGCGATGGACATGTTCAAGTCGTTCCACTCGCAGCATCACAACAAGCGTAGAGTGAAGATCCAGCTGGCACCGGCGAACCTGCACTGGTGCTCCGACAAGGCGCTGACCAAGCTCAGCGACGCCTCTTCGAAATACAATGCGCCGATGCACATGCACCTGAACGAGACCGCCTACCAGAAGGAATATGCCTGGCGGCGCGGCAACTGCACGGCGCTGGAGTATATCGACCGCTTCGGCATGGTGAACGAGCGCCTGACCCTGGGCCACGGTGTGTGGCTGAACGAGAAGGACATCGACCGCCTAGCCGCCGCCAAGGGCTGCGTCTGCCACAACTGCTCGTCCAACTTCCGTCTGCGCTCGGGCGTCGCCGCGCTCAATCACTTCGAGAAGAAGGGCGTCAACACCGCGATCGGCCTCGACGAGGCCGGCATCAACGACGACCGCGATATGCTGCAGGAGCTGAAGCTGGTGCTGCGCGCGCACCGCGTGCCGGGCATGGTCGAGGCCGATGTGCCGACGATGTCGCAGGTGCTGCGCATGGCGACGGTGGGCGGCGCCAAAACCACGCCGTACGGCACGACGCTCGGCACGCTCGAGGTCGGCAAGGCGGCCGACATGGTGCTGCTCGACTGGGACAGCATCGCCTATCCCTACCTCGACGAGCTGACACCGACGCTCGACGCCGTGATCCAGCGCGCCAAGAACCAGGCCGTGACCATGACGATGTGCGACGGTGAGGTGCTCTACCGGGACGGCAAGTTCACCAAGGTCGACAGGACCGCGGCTCTGAAGGCGCTGCACGACGATCTCGCCAAGGCGTTGAGCGACGACGAGATGGAGCGCCGCAAGCTCTCGGTCGCGCTGCTGCCGCACGCCCGGAAGTTCTATTCGGAATACATAGACACCTCCAAGCACGTGCCGTTCTACCGGCCAAGCTCGATGGTCTAGGGTCTTTCTGATCTGTTGGAGTCACCTCCGACACTTAAGTGCAGATTGTCATCCCGAGCGCAGCGAGGGATCCTTGCTTGGCCGCAGTTAAGAATCCCTCGCTTAAGGCGCATGTGAATGCGCCGACTCGGGATGACACCAGTTTCTGAACGGCGGCAGTGCATTTCCATTGCAGTCGGAAGGTCCCTAGCGCGTGAGCCGCGCCATGTAGAAGCCGTCGATGCCGCCGCGCTCGGCCCACATCGAGGGCAGAGTGCGCACGTCGCCGGCGGGCGTGATCGCCTCGGCAAGCTCCGGCATCTCTTCGGCCTGCACCGGGACGCGCTTCAGGCGGTTGTCGCGTGCCAGGAGGCCGTCGACGCGGGCGGCGCCTTCGTCTTCCTGCAGCGAGCAGGTGACGTAGACGAGTGTCCCGCCGGGCGCCAGCAGGTCGACCGCGCGCAGCAGCAAGCGGTCCTGCGTCAGGGTCAGTCGCGCCACGTCCTCCTCGTCCTTCAGCCAGGCGATGTCGGGATGGCGGCGGAGCGTGCCGGTGCCCGAGCAGGGCGCGTCGAGCAGGATCGCATCGAATGTGTCGGCCGTGTCCCACTTGGCGACATCGGAGGTCACCAGCTCGGCCGTGAAGCCGCCACGGGCGAGGTTTGTGCCCAGGCGCGCCATGCGCCTGCCCGAGATGTCGACGGCGGTCACGCGGGCGCCGGCAGCGCAGAGCTGCAGCGTCTTGCCGCCGGGCGCCGCGCACAGGTCGGCGACCTTCTTGCCGGCAATGTCGCCCAGCAGGCGGGCCGGGATCGCGGCCGCCGCGTCCTGCACCCACCAGGCGCCTTCGGCGAAGCCCGGCAGGTCGGGAATGTTGCCGCCGGACGGCCGGCGGATGGTGCCGGTGGGCAGCAGTTCGCCGCCGAGCTGGGCGGCCCAGGATTGGGCATCGTCGCGGGTCGAGAAGTCGAGCGGCGCCTCGACCAGGTGTGCCGCGGCAATCGCCCGGGTGGTTGTCTCTCCGTAGCTCTCCAGCCATGACGTCCAGAGCCAGTCCGGTGCATTCAGACGGGCAAGGTCGCGGTCGCCCAGCAGCGCCACGCCCTCGCGCGAGATGCGGCGCAGCACGGCGTTGACCAGGCCTTTTACGTGCGGAAGGCCCGCCTGTTCGACGAGCCGCACGGAAGTATCGACCGCGGCATGAGGCGGCGTGCCGAGGAACAGGAGCTGGGCCGCACCCAGCCGCATCGATTGCAGTGCCACGCTCGCCGCGTCGTCGAGCGGCCGCTCGATCAGAGATCCCAGCACCTGGTCGATCTCGCCCAGGCGCCGCAGCGTCGTCGCCAGCACCATGCGCGCGAAGGCGCGGTCGCGCGGGTCGAGCTTGGGGAAGCCCTTGTGCTGGGCCAGCGCATCGTCGAGCGGCTGGCCTTTGTCGAGGCAGGCAACCAGCACGTCGAGCGCGACCTGGCGGGGGGCGAGATAGTCGGAGGCATCCATTGTGCGGCGCTATAAACCCCGTTCGCGCCCATGTCATCGGCGGGCGCAAATGAACCTGCATGGCCCACGAAGGGTCCGTACACAAAATACAATAATGGACGGGGAGAATCGGGCCGATCTGACTAATGTCCGATTGGGCCGTTTCAGGCTCGACGTCGAGAAGATCCCGCTCACCCCCAGATGATCGGGATTTGGCTGAGAGCTTTAGAAGCAAACAATTTGATTTGGAGATACAGATGCTGTCCATTTTCCGCCAATTGATGAAGAACCAGGATGGCGCGACCGCCATCGAGTACACGCTGATCGCTTCGCTGATCGCCGTTGCCGCCATCACCGCGATGGGCAAGGTCGGCGGCAAGATCAGCAACGTGCTGACCAACGTCTCGAACGCGATGACCTGATCGCTTCCCCGGCTACGGGGGAGAGACAGCGAGGCGGGCGGTCCGGCAACGGGCCGCCCGCTTTGTTTGGGGCCGCCGCGAGGCTACTGTGGGGATGAAAGGATTCCCGCATGAAGAGAGTTGGTTCGTTCCTCGGCGACTGGTGGCGCCTCGTTGTCCCGTATTTCAGGTCCGAGGAGTGGCCTTACGCGATCCCGCTGTTGGTCGGCGCCATTGCACTCACCTTCTCCGGCGTCGGTCTGGAAGTGCTGTTCAACGAATGGAACCGGCGCTTCTACGATTCCCTGCAGAACAAGAACGAAGCCGTTTTCTGGCAGGAGGTCCTCGTCTTCTCGTGGCTGGCGGCGCTGTTCATCATGAACGCGGTGGCGCGCGGGATCGTGAGCCCCTACCTCCGGCTGCGCTGGCGGCGCTGGCTGACGAGTCATTACATCACCCACTGGCTGGCGGGGCGGGGCTACTATCGCATCGAGCTGCAGCGCACGGTCGACAACGTCGACCAGCGCATCGCCGAGGATCTGAATTACCTCGGCCAGTACACGATGCAGCTGTTCCTCGGATTCCTGAGCGCCGTCGCGACCCTGCTGTCTTTCATCTTCATTCTGTGGACCCTCTCGGGGCCGCTCAATCTCGGCTTCATCGGCCTCGACGTCACCATCCCGGGGTACATGGCGGTGGCGGCCCTGCTCTATGCCGTGCTGGGCTCGTTGCTGGCCAACCTGGTCGGCCGGCGGCTGATCCCGCTCAATTTCATGCGCCAGCGTTACGAGGCGAATTTCCGCTTTTCGCTGGTGCGCGTGCGCGAGAACGCCGAGGGCATCGCGCTCTATCGCGGCGAGGAGGACGAGGGGCAAACGCTGACGGCGCGCTTCGCCGACGTCTTCAGCAACGGCTGGAGCGTGCTGATCACCCAACTCCAGCTGATGTTCTATCAGTCGGGCTATGCCCAGCTCGCCATCATCTTTCCTCTGGTCGTGACGGCGCCGCGATACTTCGCGGGGGCCTTCACGCTGGGCGTCGTGATGCAGACGGCCTCGGCCTTCGGCCAGGTGCAGAGCGCGCTGTCGTTCTTCGTCGACAACTACACCTCGCTCGCCGAGCTGCGAGCCGTGATGGACCGCCTCAAGGGCCTGCAGGCGGCGATCGACGAGAAGCCGCCCACGGCCATCGAGGTGGCGCCGGATGCTGCGACGGGCGACGTTGCTGCGAGCGGCCTGACGCTCGCTTTGCCGACCGGGCAGGCATTGTTGCAGAACACGGGGCTCATGCTCGCGCGTGGCACTCCGACGCTCATCTCGGGTGAGAGCGGCTCGGGCAAGAGCACGCTGTTCCGGGCGCTGGCCGGCATCTGGCCGTTCGGCCAGGGCAAGGTGCATGTGCCGGCAGGGGCACGCGTTCTGTTCCTGCCGCAGAAGCCGTACATCCCGATCGGCACCCTGCGGAATGCAGTGAAGTATCCCGACGAGCAGTCGACGGCGAGCGACGCCGAGATCGTGTCGGCGCTGGAGGCCGCCCAGCTCGGCGAGCTCAAGGGGCGTCTCGACGAGAACGCGCACTGGAGCAACATTCTGTCGGGCGGCGAACAGCAGCGTCTGGCGATCGCCCGCGCCCTGGTCTTCAAGCCGGACTGGCTGTTCATGGACGAGGCGACAGCCTCGCTCGACCCGGCCAACGAAGCCGCGATCTACCGCGAGCTGAAGGCTCGTTTGCCGCAGACCACGGTGGTCTCGATCGGCCATTCGCCGGCGCTGAAGCAGTGGCACCAGCGCATCATCGAGCTGCAGCGCAAGCCGGGCGAGATCGGGAGGCTTGTCGACGCTCCGGCCTAGGAGAAGGCGACGAAGCCCAGGCAGCCGATGATCAGGAAGGCGCCGACCCAGAGCCAGGTGAGGGCGCTGCCGGCCCATCGCCCCTCGTCACGAAAGACCAGCCAGACGCCGGCAATGGCGCCCAGGAGGAGGCCCGTCATTCCGCCCAGCTCGGCACCGGCCATTGCTGTCCAGCCGCCATGGGTGCCCGCGCTGTGCAGGAGGATTTGGCCGGCGACCATGGCAAGGATCGCACCGCCTATTAGAGCATCGAGCGTTTAATCGGGGACATATCCGGCGTCTTTGAGATAGTTCCAGCACTCTTGTTTGGAGTAGAGGGCGCAGATGTCGCCGATAGCTCTGCAGAGCGCGTCGATGGTGCGGGCGCCAATGCGCCTGAGATGGGCTTTGAGCTTTGCGAATGCCATTTCGATCGGATTGAGGTCTGGACTGTAAGGCGGCAGGAAGAGGAACCAGGCTCGGCGCTGCTTGAGGACGGCCTCGGCCTTGGCGCTCTTGTGGCTGGAGAGGTTGTCGAGGATCACCACGTCGCCCTGCTGCAGCGTGGGAGCGAGCTGGGTCTCGATGTAGGTGTCGAAGATCTCGCGGTTCATGGGTTGGTCGATCACCCATGGTGCGGTCAGGCCATCGCAGCGCAGTCCGGCGATGAAGGTCTGTGTCGCCCAGTGACCGAACGGCGCATCGGCCTTCAACCGGGCGCCGCGGCGAGCCCGTCCGCGCAGACGGGTCATCTTGGTCGTCGTGCCCGTCTCGTCGAGGAAGACCAGCCGGTGAACCGCCTCGCGCATGCGCGGCTGGCGCAGCACCTTCCACTCGTCACGCGCCTGGCGCACGTCCTCGCGCTCGGTCTCCGAAGCCCGCAGTGTTTTTTTTGAAGGACAGGCCCGCCTTCAGCAGCACCCGGGACAACGAGGCCGGATGCGCCGTCACAGCCTTCTCGGCTTTCAATTTGGCCGCCAACTCCGGCATCGTGATGTCCGGCGCGGCCTCGACCCACTCGAGCAGAGCCGTCAGATACGGGGCCAGCTTGCCGCCGCCAGGCGGACGCCCTTGTCGCGCCGGCTCTGCCGATCCGGTTCGCGATACCCGCTCGGCCAGCTTCACCGCAAAGCTGGCGCTGACATCGTAGCGGCGAGCTGCAGCACGCCGAGACCCGCCACTCTCCACTTCCGCCTGAACACGCTCCCGAAGGTCGATCGAATAAGGCTTTCCCATCCAGGCTGGCCTCCAGACCCAGCCAACATCTTGAATCAGACTTTCAATTCCCTGGGAATCCCCATTCGATTCCTATTTCAAGCGCGATGCTCTAGCGCCCCCGCGAGCCCGCCCAGCAGGCCGAATACGACCCTGACCAGCGTGGGCCTCTTCTAGCGAAGGCTCGCGTTGATACGGTCGAGCACCGACGTGCCAGGGCAGAGGTCGGCAGTGCCCAGCGTGTTGAGCGGCACGTCGACCGTGTTCATATGGTGATGCAGGTCCTTCGGCGTCGGATCGACATAGAGCAGGCCGGTGACGACCTCGCCCGCCGCCAGGCCTTCCTGGACGCGCTTCATGGCGGCGATCTTGTCGGACGGGTCGTACTCCTCGCCGAGCTTGTTCAGCCGCAGGATCGAGCCGTCGTGCTGGCGGACCACCACCGTCGTGCCGGGATCGTACTGGGTGGTGATCTCCTCGCGGCCCTCGATGAAGTCGATGCGGTTCAGCGAATCGTTGTGCTCGCGCACATAGTCGTAGCTCTTGGTCGAGCCGGCGTGGTTGTTGAAGGCGACGCACGGGCTCACGACGTCGAGGAAGGCGGCGCCCTTGTGCGCCATCGCGGCCTTGATCAGCGGCACCAGCTGGTGCTTGTCGCCGGAGAAGGAGCGGCCGACGAAAGTGGCGCCCATCAGGATGGCGAGCGAGACCATGTCGATCGCCTCGTCGGAATTGGCCGCGCCCTTCTTGCTGATCGAGCCCTTGTCGGCGGTGGCCGAGAACTGGCCCTTGGTCAGGCCGTACACGCCGTTGTTCATGACGATGTAGGTCATGTTCACGCCGCGCCGCATGATGTGCGCGAACTGGCCGAGCCCGATCGAGGCGGAATCGCCGTCGCCCGACACGCCCATGTACATGAGCTCCTTGTTGGCGAGGTTGGCGCCGGTCAGCACCGACGGCATGCGACCGTGCACGGTGTTGAAGCCGTGGCTCGCGCCCACGAAGTAGGTCGGCGTCTTGGACGAGCAGCCGATGCCGGAGAGCTTGGCCATCTGGTGCGGCAGGATGTCGAGCTCGTAGCAGGCCTGGATGATCGCGGCGCTGATCGAGTCGTGGCCGCAGCCGGCACAGAGCGTGGAGACCGCGCCCTCGTAGTCGCGGCGGGTGTAGCCTGCCTTGTTCTTGACCAGCGACGGGTGGTGGAGCTTGGGCTTTGCGATGTAGGTCATGACGCGGCTTTCTCGAACGGGACGACCTTGAACTGGGCGAGTTTCCGGGCGATGTCGGAGGCGATGAACCTGGCCGTGATCGGCGTGCCGTCGTAGTGCAGGACCGGCACGAGCTTGCGGGCATCGAGGGTGAATTCGTTCATCACCATCGAACGCAGCTGTCCGTCGCGGTTCTGCTCGACGATGAAGATCTTGTCGTGTTCGTGGATGAAGTCCTCGACCGACTGCGCGAACGGAAAGGCCCGCACGCGCAGCGCATTGACGTGATTGCCGCCCTCCTCGAGGTGGTCGAGCGCCTCGGCCATGGCCGGACTGGTCGAGCCGAAGTAGATCACGCCGTACTTCGTGGGCTTGGGCGAGGAATAGCGCAGCGGCTGCGGCGCGATCCTGGCTGCAGTCTGGAACTTCTTCTGCAGCCGCTCCATGTTGCGGACGTAGACGGCGCCTTCCTCGGAGTAGCGCGCATACTCGTCCTTCGTGGTGCCGCGCGTGAAATAGGCGCCCCGGGTCGGGTGGGTGCCGGGATAGGTGCGGAACGGGATGCCGTCGCCGTCGACGTCGAGGTAGCGGCCGAAGTTCTTGCCGGCCTCGAGATCTTCCGCGGTCATCACCTTGCCGCGGTCGAGGTCGCGCTTCTCGTCCCACACGAACGGCTTGCACAGGCGGTGGTTCATGCCGATGTCGAGGTCGGTCATCACGAACACCGGCGTCTGCAGCCGGTCGGCGAGATCGAAGGCGTCGGCGGAGAAATCGAAGCACTCCTTCGGATCCTCGGGAAACAGCAGCACGTGCTTGGTGTCGCCGTTGGAGGCGTAGGCGCAGCTGAGAAGATCGGACTGCTGCGTGCGCGTCGGCATGCCGGTCGAGGGACCGCCGCGCTGCACGTTGATGATCACCGCCGGCACTTCGGCGAACGAGGCGAGACCGATGAACTCGGTCATCAGCGAGATGCCGGGGCCCGACGTCGAGGTGAACGCGCGCGCGCCGTTCCAGGCCGCCCCGATCACCATGCCGATCGAGGCCAGCTCGTCCTCGGCCTGCACGATGGCGTACTTGGCCTTGCCGGTTTCCTTGTCGTGCCGCAGCTTCTTGCAATGTGCCTGGAAGCCTTCGGCCAGCGACGAAGAGGGGGTGATCGGGTACCAGGCGCAGACCGTGGCGCCGCCGTAGACGGCGCCGAGTGCTGCGGCGTTGTTGCCTTCCACGAAGATCCGGTCGCCGACAGTGTCGGCCTTGCGGACCTTGAGCTTCACCGCGCCGGCGTCGATGTGCTGGGTCACCCAGTCGCGGCCGAGCTGCAGCGCCTTCACGTTGGAGTCGATCAGCTTTTCCTTGCCCTTGAACTGCTCGCCGAACAGCCGCTGGATCTCCTTCTCGTCGATGCCGAGCAGGATCGAGAGGGCGCCGACGTAGATGATGTTCTTGAAGAGCTGGCGCTGGCGGGCGTCGGAATAGGTGGCGTTGGTGATCGCCGTCAGCGGCACGCCGATCACGTTGATGTCCTCGCGGAACATCGACGCCGGCATCGGCTTGGTGCTGTCGTAGAACAGGTAGCCGCCGGGCGTGATCTCCTTCACGTCCTGGGCCCAGGTCTGCGGGTTCATCGCGACCATCATGTCGACGCCGCCGCGGCGGCCGAGATAGCCCTTCTCGGTGACGCGGACCTCGTACCAGGTCGGCAGGCCCTGGATGTTGGAGGGGAAGATGTTGCGCGGGCTGACCGGCACGCCCATGCGCAGGATCGACCGGGCGAAAAGTTCGTTGGCCGAGGCCGAGCCGGAGCCGTTGACGTTGGCGAACTTGACGACGAAATCGTTAACGGCGGCTATTGCTTGCGGCATGCGTGCTCCGCTTGGGTCATTTCCATGTAGTACTTGCGCATGTCCCACGCGCCGGTCGGGCAGCGTTCGGCGCACAGCCCGCAGTGCAGGCAGACGTCCTCGTCCTTGACCATGACCCGCTGGGTCTTGAGGTCGCCGCCGATGTAGAGATCCTGCGTCGGGTTCAACGCCGGCGCCATCAGGCGCGTGCGCAGTTCCTTCTCTTCGCCGTTGGCCGTGAAGGTGATGCAGTCCATCGGGCAGATGTCGACGCAGGCGTCGCATTCGATGCAGAGGCTGCCGCTGAACACCGTCTGGATGTCGCAGTTCAGGCAGCGCTCGGCCTCCTTGAGCGCAAGCTCGGGACTGAAGCCCAGCTCGACCTCGGCCATGATGTCCTTCAGCGCGTCCGCCTTGGCGCGGTGCGGGACCTTGAAGCGATGGTCGATGGTCGGCGCGTTGTCGTAGCTCCACTCGTGGATGCCCATCTTCTGGCTGGCGACGTTGACGCCGGGCGCCGGGCGCTCGGCGATGTTCTCGCCGATCAGCATCTTGTGGATGGAGATCGCCGCGTCGTGGCCGTGCGCCGCCGCCCAGATGATGTTCTTGGGGCCGAATGCCGCGTCGCCGCCGAAGAACACCTTCTTCTGGGTGCTCTGCAAGGTCGCCTCGTCGAGCTTGGGCAGGCCCCACTTGTCGAATTCGATGCCCGCATCCTTCTCGATCCAGGGGAAGGCGTTCTCCTGGCCGATCGCGACCAGCACGTCGTCGCAGGCGTGGAATTCATCTGGCTCGCCCGAGGGCTTGAGCGAGCGGCGGCCCTTGTCGTCGTACTCGGCCTTGACCTTCTCGAGCAGCACGCCCGTGATCTTGCCGCCCTCGTGCTTCACTTCCTTCGGGACCAGCATGTTCAGGATGGGGATGTCCTCGCCCATCGCGTCTTCCTTCTCCCAGGGAGACGCCTTCATCTCGTCGAAGCCCGAACGCACGATCACCTTCACCTCGTCGCCGCCGAGGCGTCGCGCGGTGCGGCAGCAGTCCATGGCGGTGTTGCCGCCGCCCAGCACGATCACCTTCTTGCCGACCTTGGTGATGTGGCCGAACGAGACGCTCGACAGCCAGTCGAGGCCGATGTGGATGTTGGCGGCGGCCTCCTTGCGGCCGGGCACGTCGAGATCGCGGCCGCGCGGTGCGCCCGAGCCGACGAACACCGCGTCGTAGCCTTCAGCCAGGATCGCTTTCATCGAGTCGACCTTCTTGTGGCGGAACTCGATGTTGCCGATGCCGGTGATGTAGCCGACCTCTTCGTCGATCACGTGCTCGGGCAGGCGAAAGTGCGGAATTTGCGTCCGGATGAAGCCGCCGAGCTTGGGATCCTGGTCGTAGATCACGATCTCGTACCCCAGCACCGCGAGATCGCGCGCCACGGTCAGCGAGGAGGGACCGCCGCCGATGCAGGCGATGCGCTTGCCGTTCCTGGCCGGCGCCTTCGGCATCTGGGACGAGATGGCGTCATCGTCCTTGTAGTCGGCGGCGACGCGCTTCAGCCGGCAGATCGCGACCGGCTCCTTCTTGCCCTTCACCAAATGCTCGTCCTCGACGCGGCTGCGGCGGCAGGCCGGCTCGCAGGGACGGTCGCAGGTGCGGCCGAGGATCCCGGGGAAGACGTTCGACTTCCAGTTGATCATGTAGGCGTCGGAGTAGCGCCCATGGGCGATCAGCCGGATGTATTCGGGAACGGGTGTGTGCGCCGGGCAGGCCCACTGGCAATCGACCACCTTGTGGAAATAGTCGGGATTCTTGATATCGGTCGGCTTCAAAACAGAACTCCACGGGCTGCGCGGGCGCAGCGGCCGATCTTTACTGAACGACGGTTCATCCTACCCCAAAAGGGACCCGCATTGGGGATATTCAAGGCCGCTGCGTCAAGCGGACCGTGCGCCTAGTGGCTTGGAATAGCGGAGAAATCCCCACTTTTTGCGGGGATATGTCAGCGCACGGCCTGCCAATTTGCCGCGCTGCGCCGGGTGCGAACATGGCGCCGACGACGTCCGCCGATGACCGAAACGGACTGAGCCATTCCCCTCCGTCAGCCATCGAGGCGCGTGAAGCGAACGCTCCTTACTGCATTGTTTCCGTGGCCTTCGTTTTTCCGGTTATCGCCGGCCAGAGAGCCGATAGTTCCTGAATTGGCATCGCTCCAGTCGACCACGCGGTCGGGTCGGCCATAATTGGGCGCGAACGTCAGGCGGTTTCCAGTAACGGTGCCCTTCGAGAAACGCCAAAGGCGTCCTGAATCGTTTTGTGTTGCAAAGACAAGTTCGGCGATTCCCTGTTGATCGACGGACATGACAACCAAAAGGAAGGGGCTGGGGCCGACCGGCGTTTGGTTGACGAACTCGAAGGAACCCGTTTTCTGCGAAGTGCCGGAATTGCCTGCCGGGCGATATGCAATAAGTCCCTCCGGCAGCGGCAGTGCATTCTTGCGCGCGAAGGCGTAGGCGTTGGGGAGTTCGATAATCCTCGATGGATCTGCGCCCCAACCGGCAGGGCCCGACGTACGGGCGGGCTTGGCAGCGCCACCCAGACCAAATGGCTGGCTGAAAGTATTGTCGTCCCAAACGACCTGCCGCCCCTCGGTCGCGACCAGCACTTCGCGCCGCACTTTGGTCGCAACTATCTGGAGATCGACGGTTGGTCCGCCAAACTGTCTCAGCAATGCGGCGGCGAAGGGGCTGTTTTCTCCGGGCGGTCCATCGAGGGCCACACGGCCAGGCGCGGTAGAGAAGAGCGTTAGAGAGTTGGGACTGGTACCCGCGGCAGCGGCTCGTTGCTTGTCCTGATTGAACGAAGCCGTGCGTTCCGCCGCCAGTTGGCGCCAGCCATCGGCAGGATTGTTTCGGCAGTTATCGAACACCAGCAGGCGATGGGAAGCACCTTGCATCGCCAACTGGATCGAAGGAACCGGGACGAGGGATTGCACTGTGCTCGGACTGCTGAGGTCAGCGTCGATCGGAACTAGATATGTATCGTTGCCCCAGGAGGCACCGTGACCCGCGAAATAAAGTGCTGCGAGATTGGCACCTGCAGAAGCGGATCTGAACCTCGCGATGGCGGCAGTCATGGCCTCCCGGCCGACATCCTGAAGCAGCTCAGTCTTCAAGCCCATCGCCTGGAAGCTCCTGGCGATGTCGGGCGCATCGCGCCGCACGTTCGGCAACTGCGCTTCCCACTGGTATTTTGAGTTGCCGATGACGAGTGCCACCCCGGCGGTTTGCGCTTGGGCACGGACCGCTGGAGCGGCCAACACAGCGGCCCCGAAGAGGCGGCTGAACTGTCGACGTTTCATTCGATTACCTCGATGGCCAGAGCGAGCAAGGTTGGCGAGTAACAGCTTGGCAATTGCGATCCAACATCCACGAGCGAAAGCCTAGCACGCGACCATCCGGGAGGTTAACGGGGTGCACCGGGATGTCCGGCATACGGGGATATGTCAGTCCGCCGCAGGGCGATTCTGATAGTGGCGCGGCGAGGCTCCCGAGGCGCGGCGGAACATGGCGCTGAAGGCGCTGACGCTCTCGTAGCCCAGGTCGAAGGCAACCTGCGTCACCGGCTGGCCGCTGCCCAGCCGTCCCATGGCTTCGAGGACACGCGCCTGCTGGCGCCACGCGCCGAAGCTCAACCCGGTCTCGCTCTGGAAGCGGCGGGCGAGCGTGCGGGCGCTGGCGTTGATCGTCGCCGCCCACGCCTCGAGCAGCCGCTGGTCGCCCGGCACGTCGAGCAGTGCCTGGCAGAGCGCGCGCAGGCGGGGATCGCGCGGCATCGGCAACTGCAGCGGCAGCGACTGCAGTCCCCGCAGTTCCGCCAGGATCAGCGCCACGACGTGGCCGGCCGGGCCTTTTTCGTCGTAGCGTACCGGCAACTCGGTGGCGCGCACGATCAACTCGCGCAGCAGCGGCGACATCGACAGTACGCGGCAGGCGTCGGGCATGAAGGCGATGGCGTCACCGCGCAGGTAGAGCGTGCGCATGGTGACGTCGCTGGCCATGACGATGCTGTGGCCGATGCCGGCCGGCATCCACAGCGCGCGTTGGGGCGGCACCACCCACATGTCGTCGCGCGTGGCCACGCGCATGGTGCCGACGGTCGCGTAGATCAGTTGGGCGCGCTCGTGGCTGTGCGGCTCGATCCTGAAGCCGGCCGTGAAGTCCTTGGGCATGGCGGACACGGCGCGCGGCACGCGCTGATAATCCTCGGCATTGGTCGAGCGGGCTTGGCCAGTTCGCGACATAAGTTGGCAATATAGCGCAAGACCGCCATCGCTGCCTTGCCTATTATCCGTGCTCAGGAGACGCCCAATGAAATTCACCAGCCCGACCTCTCTGCTGATCAATCTCGGCCACGCCATGGACCACTGGGTCCTCGCGATCTTCCTCTACACGGTGAGCGTGATCGCCGGCGTCTGGGGCGCCGACTGGAAGGAGCTGACACCTTACGCCTTCGGCGCCTCCTTCATGTTCGGTGCGGGCTCGATCGTGTCGGGCAAGCTCGGCGACCAGTGGGGCCGCCGCGCGATGATGATCGTGTTCTTCGCCGGCCTGGGCGTGTCGTGCCTGGTGATCGCGCTCTGCCACAACAAATGGGAGATCGGCGCGGCACTCACGCTGATGGGCGCCTTCGCCTCGATCTACCACCCGGTCGGCATCCCGATGATCGTGGCCGGCGCCGAACGTCCCGGCTTCGTGATCGGCGTCAACGGCCTGGTCGGCAACTTCGGCATCGCCATCGGCGCCAGCGTCTCGGTCCTGCTGGCCACGCGCTACGGCTGGCAGATGGCGTATATCGTGCCGGGCGTGGTCTGCCTCGTGAGCGCCGTGGCTTTCGCCAAATACGTGCCGAAGGAAGAGGCGGCGCCCTCCAGGCGCAAGCCCAAGATGCTCGACATGCCGCCCAACATGATGGCGCGCGTGTTCTTCATCATGACCTGTGCCGCGGTCACCGGCTCGATCGTGTTCAACTTCACCACGAACTCCAACGGCGAGATGCTGAAGGCAAAGATCGAGTCGCTCGCGGCCGATCCGTGGCTCCTGAGCGGTGTGCTGTTCGGTGTCTTCACCGTGGCCTCGCTGGCGCAGCTGCTGGTCGGGCACCTGATCGACCGCCATCCGCTCAAGAGCGTCTACATGCCGATCCTGCTGGCCCAGATCCCGCTGTTCCTGCTCGCGGCCTGTTCAGAAGGCTGGATGCTGGTGTTCGTGACGACCCTGTTCATGGTCTTTGTGTTCGGCGCCATTCCGTTCACCGATGCGATGATCGTGCGCTATGTCGACGACCGGCTGCGCAGCCGTGTGACCGGCATGCGGCTCGCCATCGGCTTCGGCGTGAGTTCGATGGTCGTGGCGGGCATCGGCCCGTCGGTAAAGGCCGCCGGCTTTCCTTTCATGCTGATGTCGCTCGCCGGTGTCGCCGCTTGCACCCTTCTGGCAATTTCGTTTTTGCCCAGCGAGCGGGAAGTTACCTCGACGGCGCTCAAGCCCGCAGAGTAACGTTCCTCCCGACAGGGAGGAATCGATGATCAAGCGTCGAGGCGCGTTGGCGGGGATCGCCGGCTGGACGATCGTAGGCGCATCCGCGGTCCGCGCCCAGGCCTGGCCCAGCCAGCAGATCAGGATCGTCGTGCCCTACATCCCGGGCGGCGCCACCGACACGGCGGGCCGCGTGGTCGCCGAGAAAATGGGCGCACTGCTGGGCCAGCAGGTCATCGTCGACAACAAGGGCGGTGGCAACACCATCATCGGCATGGAGGCGGTCGCCAAGGCCAGGCCCGACGGCTATACCCTGCTGCTCGGTACGACGACGCTGGCGACCAACGCCGCGCTCGGCCTCAAGCAGCCGTTCGATCCGCTGAAGGACTTCCAGCCGATCTCGACCGTTGCGGACATTCCCGACATGATCGCGGTGAACAGGGATCTGCCGATCAAAAACTACAGGGAATTCACCGACTGGGTGAGCAAGCAGCCGGCGAAGGTGCGCTTCGCCTGCTCGGGCATCGGCAACCAGCCGCATCTGTGGGGCGAGCTGTTCAAGACGCGCAACAAGCTCAACATGGAAGTGGTGGGCTACAAGGGATCGGCCGACGCGTTGCGCGACGTGATGGGCGGGCATGTGCCGGTGATCTGCGACGTCGTCCTGCCGACCGGCGTTCACGTCGCGGGCGGCCGCCTGACCGGCATCGTCGTGGCCTCGGCCGAGCGCTGCTCAATTTGTCCCGATGTCCCGACGGTGGTCGAGCTCGGCATGCAAGACCTGGTGAGCGCGGTGTTCTTCGGTGTGGCTGGTCCGGCCGGTATGCCGCGTCCTGTTGTCGAGCGTCTGAACCAGCTTTGCCTGGAGATCGTCAAGGATCCTGCCGTGAAGGCCAAATTCGCCGAGCTTGGCTTCGTCACCACCGGCAGCACGCCCGAGGCCTATCTCGACAAGCTCAAGTTCGAAACCGAGCGCTGGACCCGAGTGGTGAAGGAAAACGACATCAAGGTGGAGGGCTGAGCCTCTCCCCCGAAGGATAATTTATGGCCACCAAATCTGCGGTTCCGGTTCCGGCCTCTCATCTGGACGCGGCGCGCGAGGCCGAAGCGGCGACGAAGGCAGCCAATGCAGCGATGGCTGCGAAGCTGCCGTTCTCCGACACGCGCGACTTCGAGGCGGCCAAACGCGGGCTGGTTGCGCCTGTGCCCGCCGGCACGATCACGTCGGCGAGCGGCACGGTGCTGTGGAACCTGGGCGAGTACGCCTTCATCGACGGCGAGCTTGCCCCGACGACGGTGAACCCGAGCCTGTGGCGCATGGCGCGGCTCAACATGGCCAACGGCCTGTTCAAGGTGGTCGACGGGCTCTACCAGCTGCGGGGTTTCGACATCGCCAACATGACGGTGATCGAAGGCAAGACTGGCTTGATCCTCATCGACCCGCTCACCACGGCGGAGGCCGCACGCGCCGCGCTGGCCCTCTATCGCGCCCATCGGCCGGACAAGCCGGTGGTCGCGGTGATCTATACCCACAGCCACAGCGACCATTATGGTGGCGTGCGTGGTGTGATCGACGAGGCCGACGTGAAGGCGGGCAAGGTTGCAGTGATCGCGCCTGCCGGCTTCATGGAAGCCGTGTCGGGAGAGAACGTGCTGGCCGGTCTGCCGATGATGCGCCGCGCGCTCTTCCAGTTCGGCAACCTGCTGCCGAGGGGCCCGCGCGGGCAGGTCGATGCCGGATTGGGCAAGGGTATTGCGCGCGGCGCGTCCGGCCTGATTGCGCCGACGCAGATGATCGACGAGCCGATCGAGGAGCACACGATCGACGGCGTGCGCATCGTCTTCCAACTGGCACCCGAGACCGAAGCGCCGGCCGAGATGCACATGTTCTATCCGGACTTCCGCGTGCTCAACATGGCGGAGAATGCCTGCCCGCTGTTGCACAATTTCATCCCGCTGCGGGGCGCGGTCGCGCGCGATCCGCGGGTATGGGCGAAATACATCGGCGATGCCATCAAGATGTACGCGCCACACACCGACGTGATGATCGGCCAGCATCACTGGCCGACCTGGGGCAGCGAGGCGATCGTCGATTACCTCGAGTCCCAGCGCGATCTCTACAAGCACATCCACGACCAGACCCTGAGATACATGAACAAGGGCTGGCGGCCAGCCGAGATCGCCGAGATGGTCGAGCTGCCGCCCGGCCTCGCCGAGCGCTGGTCGGTGCGGGGCTACTACGGCACGGTCAGCCACAATGTGAAGGCGGTCTATCAACGGTATCTGAGCTGGTACGACGGCAATCCGTGCAATCTCCATCCGCTGCCGCCCGCGCCGGCGGCGCGGAAGTTCGTCGAATACATGGGTGGCGCGTCAGCGGTGGTGGCGCGCGCGCGAGCGGACTTCGCCAAGGGCGAGTTCCGCTGGGTCGCGCAAGTGATGAAGGAGGTGGTCTTCGCCGAACCCGACAACAAGGAAGCCCGCGCACTCTGCGCCGATGCTCTCGAGCAAATGGGCTACCAGGCCGAGTCCGCGACCTGGCGTAATGCCTTCCTCTACGGTGCGCAGGAACTTCGTCACGGCGCGTTCCAGCTGCCGGCGCGGCCGCTTGCCAGCGCCGACACCCTGGCCGGTCTCACCACCGACGTGTTCTTCGATGCGCTGGCGATCCGGCTCGATCCAGCCAAGGCGGCGGGGCAGGCTTTCACGCTCGACTGGCATTTCACGGATCGCGACGAGGAAATGGCGCTGACGCTCAAGAACTGCACCTTGAGCCATCGCATGGGCGAGCGCGCGGCCGGCGCTGCAGCCCGGGTGACGACGACGCGCTCGACGCTCGATGCGCTGGTGCTGCGGAAGGTCGCACCACCGGAGGCCATGGCGTCCGGCGCGCTCAAGGTCGAAGGCGATCTGTCGAAGTTTGCGCTGCTGTTCGGCATGCTCGATCCGCCGGGCACATTGATGTTCGACATCCTCACGCCCGGCGAGGGCCGATAGCCGCTTGACAGGGACGGGTGCCGACCCTTCTGATGTGCGGAATAAAAAAAGCATATCAGGGAGGAAGGCATCATGAGGGGTAGTGTTTCCCGGCATCTGGGATGTGTTGTGGCCGCCGTGGCGGCTCTGGGACTGGCGGTCTCCGCCCAGGCCCAGGACAAGAAGATCAAGATCGGCGTCGTCTACGACCTGACCGGCCCGTTCGCGGGCGGCGGCTCCAAGCTCCAGTACGATGGCGCCAAGATCATGCTCGACTACTTCATCAAGCAGGGCGGTGTCGAAGGCTATCAGATCGAACCGGTCTACGCCGACGCCCAGAGCAAGCCGGACGTCGCCATCAACGAGGCGACGCGCCTGATCGAGCAGGAGAAGGTCGATCTGGTGCTGGGCTTCTACTCTTCGGCGCAGTGCGTGCCGGCCGCGGCCAAGGTCGAGCAGCTCAAGAAGTTCATGTGGCTCACCACCTGCGTGTCGAGCGCGGTGCTGGAGAACCGGCACCTGCACTACGTCTTCCGCCCGCAGGTCAGCGGCAGCCTTTACGGTATCCAGGCGACCGATATGATCGCCGAGTATTCGAAGTCCAAGTTCGGCAAGGATCCCAAGGACCTGCGCGTCGCCATCGTGCACGAGGATGGCGCCTACGGCGTCGACGTCGGCAAGAGCGACGAAGCCGGCGCCAAGAAGCACGGCTTCAACATCGTACTGAACGAAGGCTACTCGATCACTGCCCCCGATCTCTCGGCGCTGGTCACCAAGCTGAAGCGCGCCAAGCCCGACGTGATCTTCCATACCGGCTACAACCCCGACATCACGCTGATGCTGCGTCAGGCGCGCGAGCAGGGCCTCAAGGTCGGCGCCATCGTCGGCCAGGGCGCAGGCTACAGCGTCTATGACAAGCTGAAGGAGGGATTGGGGAACGACTCCAACTATCTCTTCACCATCGATCCGATCTCGATCTGGCTGACCAATCCCAAGACCCTGGATCCGAAGCTGCCGCCGCTGATCGCGATGGTGGGAGAACAGTTCGACAAGATGGAGCCAGGCGCCACCCGGTCGGCGCATGTCGGCATGTCGGCCAGCAATATCTACGTCTTCTTTACGCAGGTGCTGCCGGTGGCGATCAAGAAGTACGGCGGTGTCGACGGCGAGGCACTGCGCAAGGCGGCGCTCGACGTCGACATTCCCGAAGGCGGCACGATGATGGGTTTCGGCGTCAAGTTTGCGGGCGAGTCCGAGGCGATGGCCGGCCAGAACATGCGCGCCTTCCCGGTCGTCACCCAGTATGTCGACGGCAAGGCGGTGGTGGTGTGGCCGAAGAGCCAGCAACAGGCCGAACCGGTGCTGCCGCTGCCCGCGGGCACGACCTACAGCTACAAGTAGGGGGCGGCCGCGGAGTAGAGGCCGATGCTGGTAGTCGAAGGCCTGGTCAAGCGTTTCGGCGGTTTCACCGCCGTCAACAACGTGTCGTTCAAGGTCGATCAGGGCGAAATTCTCGGCCTGATCGGCCCCAACGGCTCGGGCAAGAGCACGATCTTCAACATGCTCTCGGGTACGTTTCCGCCGTCGGCGGGCTCGATCAAACTGGATGGCCACGAGATCTCGGGCCTGGCGCCGCACCGCATCATCAATCGCGGCGTCGGCCGGACCTTCCAGATCCCGCGGCCGTTCCGGCGGCTGACGATTTTCGAGAACGTGGCGCTGGCCGGCTATTTCGGCCAGGGTCGGCACAGCCTCGCCAAGGCCGAGGAGGCGGCCCAGCGCGCGCTGGCGCTGGTCGGCCTGCCGATCGATCGGCGCGCCGGCGTCGACGGGCTGGGCGCCGCCGGCCTCAAGAAGCTCGAGCTCGCCAAGGCGCTGGCGACCGGGCCAAAGCTGCTGCTCGCCGACGAGAGCCTGGGTGGGCTCGACGATGCCGAGATGGGCCAGGCGGCCGACATGCTGCGCAAGATCCGCGATGAGCTCGGCATCACCATCATTTGGGTCGAGCACATCATGGGCGTCCTGATGCGCGTGGTCGACCGCGTGATGGTGCTCGACCACGGCGAGAAGATTTCCGAGGGCCTGCCCAGTGCGGTGTCGAGCGATCCGCGTGTGATCGAGGTCTATCTCGGCACCGACGCGCAGGCCACGCAGGCCGCCGCGGCGGAGGCGCGCCGCTGACATGCTCGACCTGAAATCCATCGATGCGGGCTATGCCGGGTTCCAGGCGCTGTTCGGCGTCTCGCTCGAGGTCAGGGCGGGTGAGGCCGTGGGCGTGATCGGTCCCAACGGCGCCGGCAAGACCACCCTGATGCGCGTCATCTCCGGACTGATCCGGCCGCGCGCCGGGTCCTTGGTCATGGAGGGCACCGACCTCCTGGCCACGCCGGCGCACCAGATCGTCGGACTGGGCATTGCCCATGTGCCGGAGAATCGCCGCCTGTTTCCCCGGCTCACGGTCGAGGAAAACCTGAAGATGGGCGCCTTCCTGCCGAAGGCGCGGGCCAAGTTCGCGCACCGGCTGGACTTCGTCTTCGACCTGTTTCCGCGGCTCAAGGAGCGGCGCACCCAGCTTGCCGGCACCATGTCGGGCGGCGAGCAGCAGATGTGCGCCATCGGCCGCGCCCTGATGTCGGAGCCCAAGCTGCTGCTGCTCGACGAGCCGTCGGCCGGCCTGGCGCCCGTCGTCGTGCAACAGGTCTTCGAACTGGTCAAACGCATCCGCGGCGGCGGGCTCACGGTGCTGATCGTCGAGCAGAACGTGCAGCAGGTGCTTCGCGTGGTCGATCGCGCCTACCTGCTGGAGGCCGGCACCATCCGCGCCTCCGGCACGTCGGCCGAGATGCTGGCGAGCGACACGATCAAGCAGGCGTATCTCGGGGTTTAGGAGCGGGCGATGCAGGCATTCCTCGACATCTTCGACATCTACCTGCTCGAGACGGTGATCAACGGCATCCTGTTCGGCGGCGTGCTGGCGCTGCTGGCGCTCGGCCTCAACCTGATCTTCGGCGTGATCGACGTCACCTGGATCTGCTACGCCGAGCTGGTCATGGTCGGCATGTACGGCATGTACTACCTCGTATCGATCTATGGCGTGCCCTACTGGGCCGCCGCGCCGATGTGCATCCTGCTGGTGGCCGGTATGGGGGCGCTGCTGCATTTCCTGGTGATCTCCCCGCTCCTGTCCTCGCCGCCGATCAACCAGCTTCTGGCGACCGGCGGCGTGCTGTTCTTCCTGCAGAGCTTCGCCACGGTGGCCTTCGGTATCGAATTCCACAACCTCGGCATCCAGCTTCCGGTGCTGCGGCTCGGCGAGATGAATTTCAGCTACGCCCGGCTGCTTTCCTTCGCCGCCGCCCTGATCGGCATGGTCACCGTCTATGTCTTCATGAAGCGCACCTATACCGGCACCGCCATTCGCGCCATCGCCCAGGATCGCCAGATCATGGCGCTGATGGGCGTCGACACCCGCAAGATCTACCTGATCACGTCGGCATTGGGCGGCGCGCTCGCGGGCCTCGCGGCGTGCCTGCTGGTGCTGCTGTACGACGTGCATCCGTTCATTGGCCTGTCGATCGGGCCGATCACCTTCCTGGTCTGCGTGCTGGGCGGGTTGGGCAACTTCGTCGGCGGGTTCGTCGCGGCCTTCGTGTTCGCCGAGATCATCTCGCTCGGCGGCATGTTCTCCGACCTCGAGTGGGGCTACGTGCTGGCCTTCGGCTTCTTCATCCTGATGATGTTCGTGCGGCCGGGCGGCCTGCTGGCGAGGCGCCAGTGAAGGCACCAGTGACCATACCAGTGACGACACCGGCGATGTCGCTCGCGAATGCACGCCGGTTCGGTCCGGTGATCGCCGGCGCGGTGCTGATCGCGCTGCCCCTGGTTCATCGCGATCCCTACCACCTGCACATCATGATCCTGATCCTGATCTGGTCGTTCGCCTACACCTCGTGGTCGATGATGGGGCGGTTTGGCCTGGTGTCGCTCGGTCATGGCGGTTTCATGGGGGTAGGCGCCTACGTGACGGCGCTGCTGTGGAACCATCTCGGCATCTGGCCATGGCTCGGCATCCCGCTCGCCCTTGTCTGCGCCGGTGCACTGGCCGTCGTTGTCGGCTATCCATGCTTTCGCTTCCGGATCACCGGGCATTATTTCGTGCTGGTGACCCTGGCACTCTCGGGCATCGTGCTGCAGGTCATCACTGCCACCCGCGACTACACCGGCGGCTCGCTCGGTTACACGCCGGAACGCACCAAGGGTAGTACCCTGCTGGCGCTGCAGTTCGACGACAAGATCACCTGGTACATGATCGCGCTCGGCGTCTGGGCGGTCGGCCTGCTGCTCTGGCGCTGGGTCGACCGTAGCATGGACCGCTATGCACTGGAGGCGATCTCGGAGGACGAGGACGCTGCGGCCGCGGCGGGTGTGAACGTGACCTGGGAGAAGCTCAAGATCACCGTGATCAGCGCACTGATGACCGCCTTCGCCGGCGCGCTCTATTGCCAGTACCAGATGTTCATCTCGCCCGACACCGTGAGCGGCATAGCGGTGTCGCTGCAGATGGTGTTCGCCGCGATCGTCGGCGGTCTCTACGTGGCGCTCGGACCGACGGTCGGCGCCGTCATAACCATCCTGCTCGCCGAGATACTGCGCATAGGCTTCGGCACCAAGGCGGTCGGCTGGGACAATCTGATCTACGGCATCCTGCTGGTGCTGTTCATCATCTTCCTGCCCAAGGGAATCCTGGGCAGCATCCTGGCAAGGATCAGGGCGCGGCGTCAGCCCGGCTGAGCGCGGCGATCGCCAGCGGCGCTGCCCGGCCTCGTACGTCGAGCAGCGGCAATTCCTCCGCCCGCAACTCGTCGGGTACTTTCGAGCGCTGCAGGAGGACAGCCGAGACCAGCACGTCGCGCTTCATCGCCTTCGCCGCGTCGAGCAGGCGGGCCGCTACGTTGAGCGTGTCGCCTACATAGGCGATCTCGCGCCGCACGTCGCCGATTTCGCCGGCGACGATCTCGCCACAGTGAAGAGCTGCGCGAAAATCGGGCACGGTGCCAAAGCGGTCGAGATACCGGGCCTTGTGCATAGAGATGAAGTCGCGCGCGATGAACGGGCAGATTAGGGCGGCACCGTCGTCGAGTCCGGCGTCGCCCGACCAGGTGAGGATCGCTTCGTCGCCGACGTATTTGTGGATCTCGGCCTCGCATTCGAGCGCGGCGTCGGCGATGTCGCGAAAGAAATCGTTCAGCAACTCGTGGAAGCGCACCGGCCCCAGCCGCTCGGCCAGGCCGGTCGAGTCCTTCATGTCGATCAGGAGGAAGGTCTTCTGTTCCCGCCGTGGATGCACGTAACGCCCGGTTAACAGATGCCTGAGCGTGCCGAAACCGAGCAGCCGGCTGAACTCGAGGAACAGGTTGCCGACGACGGACATACCGATGGAAAAGATCACGGCCTTGCGGAAGACCGGATCGGCCCGGACGTAGTGAACGACATCGCCGGACAGGATCAGCCGCGCGACCAGGAGCCCGCCCACGATCATGCCGAAGTAAATCAGCACTCGAACGATGAAGTAGACCGCCAGCGGCGCGCGCTGCAGGCGCCGCATCAACGCCAGCCTGTCGCCTCTGAGCTGCAGGACCAGGATCGGCGTGGCGACCACCATGGAGGTGACAGCCCCGTGTACCGCCGACCGCAGGACCAACTCGCCTTGCGGGCCGACGCGGGTTCCGAACCAGGCGCTCACGATCGCGATGACGAAGCCCACCCACAGGATGATTCGCCACTCGCGGCGCTCGCGGCGCGACAGTTTCATGCCGGCTTGTGCCGGGACAGGGCGCGGATGAATGTCGCGTGATCGACGTTGCCGCCGGAGCAGATCACGGCCACGTTGCGGCCCTTGACCGGCAGCTTGCCGGTGAGTGCGGCGGCCAGCGCCACCGCGCCGCCCGGCTCGACCACGATCTTGAACTCGCGGAACGCCGTTTCCATGGCGTCGAGCACTTCGTCGTCGCTCACGACCAGGCCCGGTCCCAGCACCTTTTGCGCGAGCGGGAAGGTGACGTCGCCGGGCTCGGGCGCCAGCAGGGCGTCGCAGATAGAGCCCGAGAGCTTTGCGTTCTTCTCCTTTTTGCCGCTCGCCAGCGAGCGCGCGAGATCGTCGAAACCCGTCGGTTCGCCCGCGTGCACGGTGGCGTTCGGCATGATCCCCTTGACGCCGAGTGCCACGCCGGTCGACAGGCCGCCGCCGGAGCAGGGGGCGGCGACCGCATCGAGGGTGACGCCGAGTGCCTTGGCCTGTTCGGCAAGCTCGAGGCCCGCCGTACCCTGACCGGTCAGGATCCAGACATGATCGTAAGGCGGCACGATGGTCGCTCCGGTCTTCTTCGCGATGTCGTGGCCGATCTCCTCGCGGCTCTCCTTCACCCTGTCGTAGAGCACGACCTCGGCGCCCGAGGCGCGGGTGTTGGCGACCTTGAGCGCCGGCGCATCGGCGGGCATCACGATGGTGGTCTTCACGCCCAACAGACGGCCTGCTTCGGCCAGGCCCTGCGCATGGTTGCCCGACGACCAGCCGACGGCGCCCTTCTTGCGGTCAGCCTCGTTCATCGAGGCCAGGAAATTGTAGGCGCCACGGATCTTGAACGAACCCGTGCGCTGCAGGCACTCGGCCTTGATGAACAGTCGGCCGCCCAGCTTCGCGTTGACCCGAGTATTCTCGAGCAGCGGCGTGCGGATCGCGATGCCGTCGAGGCGTCGGGCGGCGGCTTGTACGTCGGCAAAGGTTGGTAGCGCAGACATCACGAAACACCGAGCTCGGAGGGAAGAAGAGAGAGGTCCCTGATATGGCCGACGAGCTTGCCGGGCAGGATGTCTTCCGGAAGGCCGCCGCGGTTCACCCAGAGGGTGCGGAAGCCGAACTGCGCCGCGCCATGCGCGTCCCAGCAGTTCGACGACAGGAAACAGACCTTGTCCGAGGTTACGCCGGTGCGCTTCTTGACCAGCTCGTAGGTCTTGGGATCGACCTTGAAGATCTTGGCATCGTCGACGCTGATCACCGCCTCGAAGTAATCGGCAAGGCCCGAGGCCTTGACCATCGGGTCGAGCATGTCGGGGTTGCCGTTCGACAGGATCGCCAGCCGCTTGCCCGCCTTCCTGAGTTTCTCGAGCATGGCCGGCACTTCGGGAAAAGGATCGAGCGCCAGGTAGGCGCCCATCAGTCTTTCCCGCACGGCCTTGTCGGTGATGCCGAAGGTGGCGAGGCAATTGTCCAGGGCGTCGCCAGTCACCTGCCAGAAGGGGGCGTAGGTGCTCATGCTGTTGCGCAGCCAGGTGTACTGGATCTGCTTGGTGCGCCACATCTCGGACAGGGCATCGGCCTTGGGCCCGATCGCCGCACGGTGGTGCGCGACCGCGGAATTGAAGTCGTAAAGCGTGCCGTAGGCATCGAACACGCAGATCTCGGTGTTGCTGAGCGCGGCGCTCATGAATTGCTCCTGGAGGGTGCAGGTCGTACCGTAACTCGCATAACGTCTTCTACCTCCCCATTCAAATGGGGAGGTGGCCCGCAGGGCCGGAGGGGTCATATGCCGCGAGCATTCTGACCCCTCCGCCCGCGAAGACGCGGGCCCCTCCCCATTTGAATGGGGAGGAATGAGAAACAAGAGGGAGGAATTAAAAATGGAACGACGCAAGCTTGGCCGCACGGGGCTGGAGATCTCGGTTCTCGGCTTCGGCGCCGGCGCAGTCGGCGGATTGATGACCAAAGGCGCGGCCGCCGATCAGGAACGCGCCATCGCGCGCGCCGTCGACGGGGGCATCAACTACATCGACACCGCGTCGCTCTATGGCAACGGCGAGTCCGAGCGCAATCTCGGCCGCGTGCTGAAGGCGCTGAAGCCCAACATCGTGCTGGGCACCAAGTTCCGCCTGAAGGCTGCCGACCGGAGCCGTGTCGCCGCGTTCGTCGCGCAGTCGATGGACGAGAGCCTGAAGCGCCTGCAGCGCGATCACGTCGATCTCTTCCAGCTCCACAATCCGCTGGTCGCCAGGGATGCCGACGATCACATGGACATCAATATCGCCCTGAACGAAGTCGTGCCGGCGCTGCAGGCGCTGGTGAAAGCGGGCAAGACACGCTTCGTCGGTTTCAGCGGCGTCGGCGAAACGCCCGCGCTCCTGAAGGCTGTCGAGTCCAAGGGCTTCGACACGATGCAAGTGGTCTATAACGCGCTCAATCCCAGCGCCGGCGGCGCCATGCCGAAAGGCGCGCCGGGCCAGGATTACGGCCGCGTACTGCAGCGCACCAGGGCCAACGACATGGGCACGATCGTGATCCGGGCGCTGGCAGGCGGTGCGCTGGCGGGCACCAGCGAACGCCATCCGCTTGCCATGCAGGTTGTCGATCCGATCGGCTCGGCACCGGATTTCTCCCGCGACGTTGAGCGCGCCAGAACGCTCGAGCCGCTGGTGAAAGAAAGCGGCTCGTCGAGCCTGGCGGAGATGGCGCAGCGCTTCGTGATCTCGAACCCGAACGTCACGACCATGCTGGTCGGCTACTCGACCCTCGACCAGCTCGATCAGGCGCTGGCCGCCGTCGCGAAAGGCCCGCTACCGCCGGAGACGCTGAAGAAAATCGCCTAGGCGGGCGTCCAGGACTTGGCCCTGGCTTCGATCACGCCGCGGTCCCAGTCGTTGATCTGGTCGATGAATTCATTGGTGTAGGCCGCCTTGACGTCGAAGTCGGCGGGGATGTTGCCCTGTTTCTTCATCAGGTCGGAGACATAGTCCCATTGCGCGGCGAAGCTCTCGCCGTACTTCTTGGTGCCCTTCAGCTCGTAGTCGTTGAAGCGCGACGAGAAGATGCGCCGCGAGTCGGACATGATCTTGGCCTCGTCGGTGCCCTGCGGTTTGCTCTGTGGGTAAAGGCTCCAGTGGATCCGGATGGCAGCGTCGGGATTCTGCAGGCCGAAGTGGACCGCCTTGGCGATGCCTCGACACATGCCGACCACCACCTTGGGATTGTTCTTGATCATCTCCTCGCGCGTGACGACGGCGTTGCCAAACAGGTTGTCGAATGTGCTCGGCCGGAATTCGGTGAACTCCATGCCCCTGTTCTCGAGCTCGGCCACGATCGTGTCCCACGCCATCCAGCCCGCGATCTCGCCACGCTTCATCGCCAGCAGGGCCGGCGCGCCGGTTCCCGTCGCCACGATCTTGACGTCCTTGTTCAGGTCGAGGCCGGCCTCCTTGAAGATCGTCTCGGTATAGATGTCGGCATGGATCACCGGCATGCCGAGCGTCTTGCCCTTGAGGTCGGCGACCTTGGTAATGCCGGATGATTTCGGCACGACGAAGCGGCCGATCGGCATGCGGGCATGCATGTAGACCGCCTTCAGGGGCACGCCCTTGGCGCGCGCGGCCAGCAGGCCTTCGCCGGTCAGGCTCATGAAGTCCATCTTCGAGCCGGAGACGAGCTGCACGCCGGCAGTGTCGCCCGCGACGCCGAACACGTTCACGTCGAGGCCCTCGGCCTTCCAGTAGCCGAGCGCGGTCGGCAGCGAGGAATGGCCCGCATGGCCGGTCGAGATATCGACCGTCGTCGGGCCCATGCTTGTCTTGTAGAGACCCTGGGCGAAGGCGGTGCGACCCACGGCAGTGCTGGTGGCGGCGGTCGAGGCGGCTATGGCGAAGAAATCGCGGCGGTTCAGCATGGCGGGCTACTCCTCGTTCGGGGACCAGTAAAGAAATTTGCGGCGCAGGAACTGCATCAGAGCGAAGGCCGCCGTGCCGATCGCACACAGGATCAGCAGCACGGCGAAGACCTGCGGGATGTTCATCTGGCTGTTGGCCTGGACGATCAGGTAGCCCAGCCCGTGGGTGGCGCCGACGAACTCGCCGACCAGTGCGCCCGTGAGCGCGAACATCACGGCGGTGCTGAGGCCCGAGAAGACGAACGGCAGGGCATTCGGCAGCTTCACCAGGCGGAAGCGGTCCCACTTGCTGGCGCCCAGTGCGCGCAGAACGTCGAGCCGGCCCTGGTCGCAGCCCTTGAGGCCTGCAATCGTGTTCACCAGGATCGGGAACAGCGATATCACCGCCGCGACCGCGATCTTCGAGCCCAGGCCGAAGCCGAACCAGACCAGGAGCACCGGCGCCAGGGCGATCTTTGGCATGGTCTGCAGCGCGATCAGGTAGGGATAGACGATGCGCTCGACGAGGCGGAATTCGGCGATCGACGCGCCCAGGGTGAGGCCGAGGCAGGTGGCGATGGCGAAGCCGCAGAAGGCTTCCCACACGGTCGTCAGAATGTTGTCGCCCAATGCGCCCGTATCGCTCAGTGCGGCCAGTTCCGACGGAATGCTGGAGGGCAGCGGCAGGACGTACTTGCTCACGATGTTGGTCGAGACCAGGACCTGGCAGGCCACGATCACCGAGACGCAGAGCAGCAGGGTGAAACCGAAATCGGAGAGGGACCGGCGATTGGCCTTCCAAAACCGGACGACCCGCGACCACAGGGCCAGCGCCTGGGGGGCGAACTCCGTCGTGAGATTGTCCTGTGTGGTCATGGTCAGTGGGCCAGGGTCACGCGGGGGCTGCTGCCGGCATTGCCTTCCAGCAGGCGGCGGATGCGCAGCACTGTCTCGGCAAAGCGTGGCTCGGCCACCACGTCGAGGGTGCGCGGCTCGGGCAGGTCGATCTCGATCTCCTCGATGATGCGGCCGGGCCGGCTCGACATCACGAGCACGCGGTCCGACAGGAACACCAACTCCGCGATCGAGTGGGTGATCAGGAAGACCGTCTTGCCGGCCTGTGCGGCGATGCGCGCCAGTTCGACGTTCATGGTGTCGCGCGTCATGGCGTCGAGCGCGCCGAATGGCTCGTCGAGCAGAAGGATCTTGGGATCGTGCAACAACGCCCGGGCGATCGCCGCGCGCTGGCGCATGCCGCCCGACAGCTCTCCGGGCAGCTTTTCTTCGAAGCCGTTCAGCCCGACCAGCGCCAGGAGATCGAGCGCACGTGCCTTGCACGCCGCTTTGTCGAGCCGCAGGACCTGCCCCGGCAGCATCACATTGGCCAGGATCGTACGCCATGGCATCAGGTTCGCATCCTGGAAGACGACGCCGATCTCCGGCGTCGGACCGTGCACGATCCTGTCGCCGATGCTGACCGAGCCGGTATAGCCGCCGACCAGGCCGGCGAGGATGCGCATCACCGTGGTCTTGCCGCAGCCCGAGGGGCCGACGAGGGAGACGAACTCGCCGACGCCGACCTCGAAGCTCACCGAGGTCAGCGCCTGGATGGGATCACCGGCATTGGTTGCGTAGGCCTTGCCCAGCCCGCGCGCCGTAATGGCCGACGCCAACGACATGTTGGCGGCGGGCAGCCGGTCGTCGGGAAAGCGCTGCAGCCTTCCCATGGCTGTTACGCGTTCGGCTGTGCGTTACCGATGACGCGGTCGAGGATCCACAGATTGTAATCGTGGACCAGCTTGTCCTGCGGCGTGAAGCAGCCGCGGCCGTTGAAGCGCGAACTCAGGCCCTTCTGCTGGCGTTCGGCGGCGATCACGTCCTCGTTGCGCACGACGTCGCTGTTGGCCGTGTACTGCGCCCAGATCTCCTCGAAGTCCGGCAGCTCGGCCGTGCTCTTCGGCACGAGGTTGGTCGTCACCAGCGTGCACTTCTCCGGACCGTCCGGATAGACCTCGGTGGCGGAGACCATGTCGATGGCGAAGCTCATCATCGTGTTGGCGTGCACGACCGGGAAGAACGTGCCGATCTTCAGCTCCTGCGGGATGTCGAGTTCCGGCAGCTTCTTCTGGCCATCGCGCACGCCGCGCGTGCCGTCGAAGTAGGTGTAATGCATCAGATAGTTGCCGAGATAGATGTTCGGGTCGTGGAAGTCGCGCTTGGACACCTTCTTGAAGTTCAAGGTGTGCTGGTGGACGAACGGCACGTGATAGCCGTCGCTGAAGTTCTCGAGATAGAGCTTCCAGTTGGCGCCCACCGGATACTCGCGGCGGCCGACGGCGACCATCTCTTCGGTCTTCCACGGCGCGGTGCGCTGCGGCAGGTCGCCGAGATAGTTGGCAAGTTCCTGTGCGTCGGGATCGAGGTTGATCCACATCATGCCGGCCCACAGGTCGAGCTTGATCTCCTTCAGCCCGTGATCGGCCATCTTGAAGGTGGCCAACTCCTCGAACAACGGCGTCGCCATCAGCTTGCCGTCGAGTTCGAAGGCCCAGGCGTGATACGGACACTTGAGGACGCGGCAGGTGCCTTCGCCTTCCATGATCTCCGAGCCGCGGTGCGGGCAGGAGTTGATGAAGGCGCGAATTTTTGAGTCCTGGCCGCGCACCACGATCAGCGGCACGCCGCAGAAGTCGAAGGTCACGTAGCTGCCGACATTGGGAACACGGCTGTGGTGGCCGATGCAGTTCCACATCTTGAAGAAGATGCGGTCGCGCTCGCGCTCGTAGAATTTCTTGGAGGTGTAGCACCAGGCCGGCAGCGTCTCTGCGCTGTCGAAGCGGCGGCGCACGCTGTCATAGAGGCGCGGGTCGAAGAGATTGGCGGGTTCGAGCATGTCTTGCATTGGGCCCCTCGCGTTTCTTGTCGATGATGGATGACGACTGACGATGGCCGGCGGCGCTATTTCACAGTTTTCGACTACACAGTCCGGGCGTGTGAAACCACGCAGCTGCCTCGACAAAAGCGAGGCAGTTTTCATGCCAGTGTTACACACCGCCGCCGGAGTACGCCTCTGCGCGCGATGCATCCCAGAACAGCAAGCGCTGCCGGATCAAGCCGATGATCCAATGCAGAAGGAGGCCCGTCGCCGCGAGCACGAGCAGGATGGAAAACACCCGCGCGGTGTCGAGATTGCCGTTGGCGTAGATGATCAGTGTGCCAAGTCCTTCCTTGGCGCCCATGAACTCGCCCACGATCGTGCCGAGGAGCGACAGCACGACGGCGACATTGATGCCGGCGAATATGTGCGGCAGCGCCGAGGGGAGCGCGACATGACGGAACAGTTGCAAACGGCTCGCACCCAGCGCGCGCAGCACGTCGAGGCGACCCGGCTCGGCGGCGCGCAGGCCGGCGGCGGTGCCGATGAACACGGGAAAGAAGGCGATGGCCCCGGCCAGCACGATCTTCGAGCCCACTCCGTAGCCGAACCAGACGATGATCAGCGGCGCCAGCGCGATCTTGGGCGTCGCCTCGATGGCGATCAGGATCGGCTGCAGCGCGCGGCTGAAGCGCTCGGAGAAGGAGGCGATTGAGCCCACGCCGATGCCCAGACCGCAGGCAAGGGCGAAGCCCGAGAAGGCCTGGAACAGCGTCACCTGCAAATGCTTGGGGTAGATGCCGCTCTGGAACCCGTCGATGAAATTTGCGGCAATGTCGCTCGGCGCGGGCAGCACCATGGGATCGACCAGCGCCAGGCGCGCCGCGCTTTCCCAGAGCGCGAGCAGGACCACGAAGACGGCGGCCGGAAGCCAGGCGCTCCGGGCCTTCGCGCGCAAGAGGGACAGGAAGGTCTGGCCGCCCAAGTCATGCATGAGCGCGTGTCACGCAACTTCCGCGCCAAGGCGGGTTCAAGTCGGCGAGCGTTTTGGCGTCAGTAACGACCGTAATAGGTAAGCGGGGCGAGCGCGCCTAAAGTCACGCGATGACCGATTCTCTATCTTTGCTTTGCCCATCCTTCCAGAGGCCGCACCTTTGGGTCACCGTTAACCGGCGGTCATTGACCGTTTCTCGCCGTTTCTTCCTGGCGGGTTCGTCGACAAATCAAAGGCTTAACGCGTCGGGTCTGAAATGCGGTTTTAAACGGTGAAAACCGTCGCCCTACGACCGTCCCATCGCCGGCGCCAGCGTCCGGAAGGGACCGTTCAGGCGGTCGCGATAGACGCCGACGCCTTCCATGATGCGCTGGACGTAGTTGCGCGTCTCGCGGACGGGGATCATCTCGATCCAGTCGACCATGTCGATCTTGCCGGCACGCGGGTCGCCGATCGACTCGAGCCAGCGTGCCACCCTGCCGGGCCCGGCATTGTAGGCGGCGAGCGCCAGCTCGTAGGAGCCGCCGAATTTCTGCAGCATGTCGCCCAGATACTGCGTGCCGAGGCTGACATTGTAGGCGGGGTCGTGCGTGAGCTTGTCCTGGATATAGGGGACGCCCGTCTTGCCCGCGACTTCGCGCGCCGTGCCGGGCATCAGCTGCATCAGCCCGAGGGCGCCCGAGGGCGAGACGGCGGCAGAATTGAAGGCGCTCTCCTGGCGCGTCACGGCGAGCGCCAGCGCGCGCTCGATCGAGCCGGTATTGCCGAGATCGACGACGGGGAAGGAGGCGTCGAACAGCGTGATGCCGGAGTCGGTGGCCCGTCGCGCGATGGCGACCGCGATGTCGGGCCGCTTCAGCTCGGTGGCGAACTGCGTGAGGAGCTGCGTTTCGCCCGGTCCGTTCACCAGGCGCGCGAGCTTCAGCAGGAAGGGTTGCGTGCGATCGTACGCGCCGGCCTGGCCGAGATAGCGCGCGACGGTCACCAGCTCGCGGCCGCCCAGCGCCAGCCGGTCGGCATCGCTGACCGAGGGATCGCCCGGCATGCGCGCGGCGCCGCCCGGCAATTTGCGCGCGGCAAGCTGGCCATAGAAGGTCTGGCCGTAGCCCGCGGCGCGGCCGTACCATTCGTTTGCCTCTTTGGGTTTGCCAGAAGCTTCAATCGCGCGGCCCATCCAGTAGGCGGCGCGGCTCCTCGAGATGTCGGTCGAGACGCCGTCGTACAGGATCTGGAAATGCTTGATGCCGTCGGCCGGCTTCTTGAGGTGTCGGAGCGCGATCCAGCCGGCGAGGAACTCGGCCTCGGCAAAGGCGAGGCCGCGGGTCTGGCCGTGCTGCACGATCACGGCGTAGGCGTCGGCGGGGTGGCCCGCGGCCAGCAGATCGCGGGCGACCTGCTGCTGCTCGCTCAACCACGCATCGGTCTGGCCGGTGGCGGGCGCGACCAGCATCGCCTTGGCCTCGCCGAGATTGCCGGTGCGGCGCAGCCACTGCAGCCGCTCGAAGCGGATCGCCGGCGTGTCGAGCTGGGCGGGGGCCACGCCGCGCAGGATCTGCACCGTGTCGGCCGCACGCGTCGCCATCGCCAGCCGCGCATTGGCGAGCGGTTGGTACGCCGGCGGCAGCTTGGAGAGGATGTTCTTCGCCACCTGGGGCCGGCCCTCGCGCAGAATGCGGTCGAAGCGGGCGACATTGTCGTCGGGCGTGAGTTGGGCGCCGTACTTGTTCAGGAACTCCTGCTCGTCGGCCGGTTTGAAGGTCGCGGTGCGCCAGCTTTCGCTCGCCAGCCGCTGGACCTCGGTGGGTGCTGCAGCCTGTGCCGCCTCGAGGCGACGCAGATGGCCGGCGCTGGTGAGCGGCGGGTTGTCGGTGAAGTAGCGCCACACCAGGGCCGAGTTGGTCGTCGGCCCGATGCGATCCTCGGCCTGGCGGCGCAACAGCTCGGGTTCGGGCCAATCGGGTGCATCGCGCAACAGCTCGACATAGGCCAGGAACGGCGCGTCGGTCCGCGGCGCCACACGCAACACCTGCCATTCGACGAGCCTGATCAGCAGCTTGTTGTCGAAGTTCGCGACCGACGCGCGGGCATCGGCGAAGCGGCCCTCGTCGATCGCCTTCAACGCCGATCCGAGAGCGGCAGCTTCGGCTTCGCTCAACGGTTTTGCCGCGCCGATGGCCTGGCCGATCTCGCCGGGCGGGGGGGCCGGCAGCACGCTGCCGCCGCTGCTGTCGTGCAGGGGAATGGCCGAAGGCGACGCCGGCCGGTTGGCTGGGGCGACGCTGCTGCCGCCGGTCGCGCCATTGCCCGGCGCCACGCGGCGAACGCCGGTATCCGGCACGCCCGGCCGATGGTCGCTTTCGCCGCGCAGCACGGTCACTCCGTTCTGGGCACCTGCGGAAAGCGGCAAGGAGGCTGCCATGAGGGCAAATACGAGGGGGGATGTCTTCTTATTCACGCCAGGAATCGTAGGCAGGTCAGTGCGGCATCACAATGGCAAGTTGCTCCCCTCCTTGGCCGGGGGGTAAACTGGCCTTTCACTGAAAAGTCGCCGGAGGAAGCCATGTTCAACGGATCGCTCGTCGCGCTCATCACGCCGTTCAAGAACGGAGCGGTGGATGAAAAGGGCTTCGAGAAGTTCGTGGCCTGGCAAATCAAGGAAGGCACCGACGGGCTGGTGCCCTGCGGCACCACCGGCGAGTCGCCGACCCTGTCGATGGCCGAGCACAAGCGGGTGATCGACATCTGTATCGCCGCGGCCAAGGGCTCGGGCGTGCCGGTGATCGCCGGCACCGGCTCGAACTCGACCGACGAGGCGATCGAACTGACCAAGCACGCCAAGAAGGCCGGCGCTGAAGCTGCCATGCTGGTCGTGCCCTATTACAACAAGCCGACCCAGGAAGGCCTCTACCAGCACTTCAAGACGGTGGCCGACGCCGTAGACATCCCGATCCTTCTGTACAATGTGCCGCCGCGCACCGGAGGCGACATGCAGGTCGAGACCGTGATTCGCCTGTCGCAGGTCAAGAACATCATCGGCATCAAGGATGCGAGCTACGACATGGCCCGGCCGACCTTGACGAAGCTCAAGGCCAGGAAGGGCTTCATCCAGCTCTCGGGCGAGGATGCGAGCGCGATGGGCTTCATGGCGCAGGGCGGCGACGGCTGCATCTCGGTGACGGCCAACGTGGCGCCGCGCCTGTGCGGCGACATGCACGACGCCTGGAAGAAGCGCGACCTCGACAAGGTGTTCGAGCTGCAGGACCGGCTGATGCCCCTGCACAAGGCGATGTTCTGCGAGACCAGCCCCGGACCGGTGAAGTTCGCCGCCGAGCTGATCGGCCAGTGCAGCGCCGAGATGCGCCTGCCGATGGTGCCGATCGCCGAGAGCAGCAAGAAGGCGGTGCGCGAGGCGATGGTCCACGCGGGACTCGTCAATTAGGTAGAGTGTTCATTTGGCCAAGAAACCGGACCTGGACCGCACGGTAGTGGCCCAGAACCGCAAGGCGCGGTTCAACTACTTCATCGAAGAGACGTTCGAAGCGGGCCTGCAGCTGACGGGCACCGAAGTGAAATCGTTGCGCGGCGGCCGCAGCACGATCGCGGAGTCGTATGTCACCGAGACCGGCGGCGAGGCCTGGCTGGTCAACGCCAACATCCCGCTCTACGCCGCAGGCAACCGCTACAATCACGAGCCCAAGCGGCCTCGCAAGCTGCTGCTGCACAAGGCGCAGATTTCCAAGTTGATCGGCGCCATCCAGCGCGAGGGCCGCACGGTGGTGCCGCTGCAGGTCTATTTCAACGAGCGCGGCCGGGCCAAGATCGAGATTGCGCTGGCCAAGGGCAAACAGGCGCACGACAAGCGCCAGACGATCAAGGACCGCGACTGGCAACGGCAACGCTCGCGCCTGCTGTCTCATCGCTAGGGCTGACCATGACGTCGCTGCTGGAAATCGACATCCCGCGCACGTTGGACGCGCTCGTGCACGACCACGCCGAACCAGGCACGTCGCTGGAAGGCTGGGTCTTCGAGGACGAGCGTGCACGGCGCGCCGCCGAAGCGGCATTGGCCGAGGCCGGGGTGCGGGCCCGCATCCGCAGCGCCTACAAACCCTTGCTGCACTTCTTCCTGGAGGAAGTGGAGCTGTCGGGACTGACCGCGGTGACGATACGGACGCCCAACCATGCCCTGGCAGCGGAGGGGCGCTTTCGCGTCGAAGCCTATCCGCTGGCGGGACTGCTGCGCGGCGTGGTGTTGCGCTTCGAGAAGGGCACCGAAGAGTTGCACTATGTCGTCATCACGGAGCACGGCACCCGTCGCACCGAGCATCGCGTCTTCGCGCCGAACCGGGAGCGGCGCAATATTCTCGGCGAAAGTGCGCTGGCGCCCTGTGGATGGCTGCAGGAGAAGCCGCTGCTGACGGAGTACGAGCTCGCCTTCGACAAGATCATGCAGGCGGTGGCCGGCCACGCCTGGGCGAAGACCCAGCCGTTGTTCGAAGTGCTGGACATCGCCGTGCACACGGGCGGGATCGAGCAGCGCCTGCCCTATGCCGACGAGGGCATGAGCACGCGCGAGGGCCTGCACGAAGACCTCTATTTCTCGCTCCTCGAGTACTTCAAGGCCGCAAGCGGGCTCGGGCCGGAAGATCGCACCCTGCAGGTCGGGCAGATCGTGCCGGACATCCGCTCGGGTACCGGGCCGACGCGCATTCGGGTCGCTCTACGTCCGGCCGATCGCGAGACCTGGACGGATGAGTCCCAACCGCTCGAAAGGGCCGGCCGTCCGCTCGCGCCGGCGCAGATCCTGCGTGAAGTCGAAGCGCTGGGCGGCACGCGGTTCGACGTCGTTTCGGGGCAGGGGCGTCCGGTGCTGGCCACACTTATCGCGGGCAGCGGACCGGGAATGCTGGTGAGCGGCGGGCAACATGCCAACGAGACCTCGGGCGTCGTAGGCGCTCTGCGAGCCGCCGAGGTGCTCAAGGAGAAAGGCCGGGGCTTCGCGCTGATCCCGCAGGAGAATCCGGACGGCTATGCCATGCACGGCAAGCTGCGGCGGCACAATCCGCGGCACATGCTTCATGCTGCCCGCTTCACCGGCCTGGGTGACGACCTCGAGTTCCGCGACAACGAGCCCTTCGGCGAACGCGCGGCGCGGCTCGAAGCCTTCCGCCGGACGAACGCCATCCTGCACGTCAACCTGCACGGCTATCCCGCGCACGAATTTACACGGCCGCACTCGGGCTACGTTCCGCCGCGTTCGGCGTCGTGGATGATCCCGAGGGGATTCTTCCTCATCATGCGGCACCATCCCGGGCTGGAGGCGAAGGCGCAGAGTTTCATGCGCAAGCTCGCCGAGCGCGTCGTTCGTGTCCCCGGCCTGAAGGAATTCAACGAGACCCATCTTGCGGCGTTCGCCGCCCATCTCGGCGAGAGGCCAGAGCCGATCCATCATTCGATTTCCTGCGTGATCGGAGAAACCGACCGCTTCGTGCCACCCTTCACCCTGGTTGCGGAATATCCCGACGAGACGATCTACGAGGACGCGTTCCGGTTCGCGCACACGGTGCAGATGGCAACCGTCCTCGAAGCAGCCGACCTGCTCGCCGCCGGCGAACTTAGCTGAGGAGTAACAGTATGCCGACCGTCCTGATCACCGGCGCCGCGCGCGGTCTCGGCCTCGACTTCACGAAGCAATATGCCGCCAAGGGGTGGAAGGTGCTGGCCTGCTCGCGCAGCGCCGAGGGATTGAAAGACGTCAAGGGCGACATTCATCACCACAAGCTCGAGGTCTCCGACTACAAGGCGGTGAAGGCGCTGGCCGGCAAGCTCAAGGGCGAGGCGATCGACGTGCTGATCTGCAACGCCGGCGTCGGCGGCGAGCGCGGGTCGAACGCCCAGGACCTCGGCACACTCGATCCCGAGCTGTGGCGCCACATCTTCGAGATCAACACGCTGGCGCCGCTGATGATGGCCGAGGCCTTCGTCGAGCATGTCGCGCGCTCGCAGCACAAGAAGATGATCGCGCTCTCGAGCATCCTGGGCAGCATCGCGAACAACAATGGTGGCCGTTACTTCTATCGCGCCAGCAAGACGGCGCTGAACATGGAGTGGAGCGTGCTGGCCAAGGACGTCGAGGCCAAGGGCATCATCTGCGTGGCGCTGCATCCGGGCTGGGTGCAGACCGACATGGGCGGTCCGACGGCGACTCTGACGATCGACCAGAGCGTGCCGGGCATGGTGAAGGTCATCGACGGGCTGAAGAAGTCCGACAACGGCCGCTTCCTGCAATATGACGGCGGCGAACTGCCCTGGTGATCTGATGCTGCTCGACGCAGAACAGGTCCTGATCCGCGACACCGCGCGCGCCTTCGCGCAGGAACAGGTGCTGCCGCATGTCCGCGCGTGGGAAGCTGCGGGCAAGATTCCGCGCACGCTTCTGGCCGAGATGGGACGCCTCGGCTTCATGGGCATGACCGTGCCGGTCGAGTGGGGCGGTGCCGGTGCCTCGATGCTCTCTTATGTATTGGCGCTCGAGGAGATCGCGGCGGCCGACGGCGGGCTCTCGACAGTGATGAGCGTCAACAATTCGCCCGACTGTGCGGCGCTGCTGGCTTACGGCTCGCCCGAGCAGAAGGAGAAGTGGCTGAAACCGCTGGCGCGCGGCGAGGTGCTGGGCGCCTTCTGCCTCACCGAACCGCAGGCGGGTTCCGATGCGTCGGCGCTCAGGACGCGGGCTGAGAGGAAGGGCAACGGCTGGGTCCTGAACGGCGTGAAGCAGTTCATCACCTCGGGCCGTACCGCCGACATGGCGTTGGTCTTCGCGGTGACCGATCCGTCGAACGTCAAACGCGGCATCTCGTGCTTCATCGTGCCGACCAGGACGCCGGGATATCGCGTGGCGTCGATCGAGAAGAAGCTCGGCCAGAAGTCCTCCGACACCTGCCAGATCGCCTTCGAGGATTGCGCAGTTGGCGCTAGTGCGCTGCTGGGCGAGGAAGGGCAGGGCTATCGCATTGCGCTCGCCAATCTCGAGGTCGGCCGCATCGGCATTGCCGCCCAGGCGGTGGGTATGGCGCGAGCCGCCTTCGAGCTTGCCCGGGCGTACGCTGGCGAACGCGAAGCCTTCGGGATCAAGATCATCAACCACCAGGCGGTGCAGTTCCGGCTGGCCGACATGGCGACCAAAGTGACGGTGGCGCGGCAGATGGTGCACCACGCTGCGACACTTAAGGATGCCGGCAGGCCATGCCTCACAGAGGCCGCAATGGCCAAGCTATATGCCTCGGAGATGGCCGAGGAGGTGTGCTCGGCATCGATCCAGACTCATGGCGGCTATGGCTATGTCGCCGACTATCTGGTGGAGAAGATCTGGCGCGACGTGCGGGTGTGCCAGATCTACGAGGGCACCAGCGATGTTCAGCGCATTCTAATCGGGCGGGGCCTTTCGGCGCTTTGAGTGCAGCTTGTGGCCGGGCGCGTGTCGTGACAGAATCACAGGGTGTGAAGCGGGCGGCCTGGTGAATATTTTCCGTAATTTCTGGGGTTTCGGGGCTTTCGCAATTGCAGCGGTCGCTGCGATGGGTGCCGCCGTTGGACAGACTGCCGACATCGCGCCGGCGGTCACGCTGCATATGCAGACGGCCTTCAATCCGCAATTGCCCGGCGCCGGCGAAGCGGTCCGGACGTTCACCAAGACCCTGAAACACATGAGCGGGGGCGGCCTTGCTCTCAAGATCGTCGAGCCGGGCCGCATCGCGCCGACGCGCGATATGCTCGATGCCATCGTCAACGGCGACCTTGAGGCCGCTTTTACCTGGGCGGGTTACGCGGCCCAGAAGGCGCCGGTGCTCGGCCTCTTCGCGACGGAGCCGTTCGGCCCCAATGCCGAAGAGATGACCTCGTGGATCCTCGAAGGTGACGGCGGAAAAATTCACCATGACGCTTACGATCGGCTAGGCGTCGTGGGCGTTCCCTGCGGCGTTCAGGGCGCCAAGGGCGGCGGCTGGTTCAGGGGCGAGCTCAACACGGTCGAGGATCTCAAGGGCATGCGGCTGCGCTTTGGCCGACTGTCCGGTCCGGTGATCGAGAAGGCCGGCGCCACCCTCGTGCCGCTGCCTGCGGGCGAGTTCTTCTATCATCTGCAGCAGGGCAAGGTGGATGGCGGCGAGATGTCGACGCCGGCGATGGATGCCGCGCTCGGCTTCGACAAGCTCGGCCTGCCTTACTACATGCCGGGCTGGCAGCAGCCTTCGGCGGTGCTCGACTTCCTGATGCGCAAGGACAAGTGGCAGGAGCTTCCTGCGTCGCTGCGCGCGCAGATCGAAACCGCCTGCCGCGCCAACATCGCCTGGACGCTCGGCCGCGCCCCGCACATCCAGGCGCTGGCGCTCGACAAGCTCAAGGCCTCCGGCGTGGTCATCAAGCAATGGTCCCCGGCACTGCTCGCCGCCTTCCGCACCAGTGCGGCAACCATGCTGCAGGAGCGAGCGGACCACGATCCGGACTTTGCCGCGGCCTGGGCCAACCAGAAGGCCTTCATCGCCGAAGCGTCGAGCTGGCGGACGATGTCCCGCTTGCCCTAGTGCGGTCCGCCGGGCAGTTTGGTCCGGCCATGACCGTCCTTTCCTCTGCGATCGACACCCGCTCCGACACCTTCAAGAAGAACGCCGAGACCATGCGCGGCCTCGTCGACGACCTGCGCGCACGCACCGGTAAGGTCCGGCTGGGCGGCGGCGAGGAGCAGCGCAAGCGCCACCTCGCACGCGGCAAGCTGCTGCCGCGCGAAAGGGTCCGCGCGCTGCTCGACCCGGGCTCGCCCTTCCTCGAACTGTCGACCCTGGCGGCGCTCGACATGTACGACAACGAAGCGCCGGGCTCCGGCGTCATCACCGGCATCGGCCGGGTGAGCGGCGTGGAGTGCGTGATCGTCTGCAACGACGCCACGGTGAAGGGCGGCACCTATTATCCGATGACGGTGAAGAAGCATCTCCGGGCCCAGGAGATTGCCGTCGAGAACCGCTTGCCGTGCCTCTACCTGGTCGACTCCGGTGGCGCCAACCTGCCTCAATGGCCGGAGGTGTTCCCCGACAAGACCCACTTCGGCCGTATCTTCTACAACCAGGCCAACATGTCGGCGATCGGCATCCCGCAGATCGCCTGTGTCATGGGCTCCTGCACCGCGGGCGGCGCCTATGTGCCGGCGATGAGCGACGAGACCATCATCGTGCGCAAGCAGGGCACGATCTTCCTGGGTGGGCCGCCCCTGGTGAAGGCCGCGATCGGCGAGATCGTGAGCGCCGAGGATCTGGGCGGCGCCGACGTGCACGCGCGCACCTCGGGCGTCGCCGATCACTATGCCCACAACGACAGCCACGCGCTCGGCATGCTCCGCCGCATCGTGGCCAACCTCGACTGGAAGAAGCAGCCGTCGGTCTCGCTGCTGGCGCCGGTCGAGCCGAAATACGCCGCCGAGGAACTCTACGGCGTCGTGCCCTCGGACGGCCGCATCCCCTATGACACGCGCGAGGTGATCGCGCGCCTCGTCGACAACAGCGAGCTCGACGAGTTCAAGCACCTCTATGGCACGACGATCGTGACCGGCTTTGCGCGCATCTGGGGCTATCCGGTCGGGATCGTCGCCAACAACGGCATCCTGTTCAACGAATCGGCGCTCAAGGCCACGCACTTCATCGAGCTGTGCGGCCAGCGCGGCATTCCCCTGCTTTTCCTGCAGAACATCACGGGCTTCATGGTCGGCCGTAAGTACGAGGCGGGCGGCATCGCGCGCGACGGCGCCAAGATGGTGACCGCGGTGTCGACGGTGAATGTCCCGAAGTTCACGGTGATCGTGGGCGGGAGCTACGGCGCGGGCAACTACGGCATGTGCGGCCGCGCCTACAGCCCGCGCTTCCTGTGGATGTGGCCGTCGGCGCGCATCTCGGTGATGGGCGGCGAGCAGGCGGCGAGCGTGCTGGCGACCGTGCGGCGCGACAACATAGAAGCCAAGGGCGGCAGCTGGTCCAAGGACGAGGAAGAAGCCTTCAAGCAGCCGGTGCGCGACCAGTTCGAGCGCGAAGGGCATCCCTACTACGCCACGGCGCGCCTGTGGGACGACGGTATCCTCGATCCGGCCGACACGCGCATGACGCTGGCACTTGCGCTGTCGGCGGCGATGAACCAGCCGATCGGCCAGACCAGGTTCGGCGTCTTCCGGATGTGAGCGGACAATGACTGAATCGATCCTGACGACAGTCGAGGATGGCGTCGCGACCCTGCGCCTCAACCGTCCCGACGACATGAACTCGCTCGACGCCGATACCGCGCGGGCGATCCGCGACGCCGTCGAAGGATTCGGCAGCGACCCCGCCGTGCGGGTGCTGGTGCTGGGCGGCGAGGGACGGGTGTTCTCGGCGGGCGGCGACTTCAACTGGGTGCTGACCTGGCCCGGACTCGACGCCATCACCCGCCATGTCGGTGCCGATGCGCTGATGGCGGCGGTGCAGGCGATCTACGACTTCCCCAAACCCTCGATCGCGCGCGTGCATGGCGACACGGTGGGCGGCGGCACCGGGCTGATGCTGGCTTGCGATTTCGCCGTCGCGACATCGCAGGCCCGTTTCGGTCTCACCTCCGTACGCAACGGGCTTCTGGCGGGCATCGCCATTCCGACACTGATCGAGGCAGTAGGCCCGCGGGTGGCGCGCCAGCTCCTGATGCACGGCGGCCTGTTCGACGCGGCGACCGCGCTGCGCATCGGACTGGTCGACCAGATCGTCGAAGCCGGCGAACTTGATGCCACGGTCGCGGTGTTGACCCGTGAGCTGAAGCTCGGCGCGCCGTCGGTGCAGACGATGGTCAAGAAGCTGGTGACCCAGATCAACGCCTTGCCGCACGATGCGAACGCGGCCGAAATCCTGGGCCAGCAGGTCGCCAATCAATGCGTCAGCGAAGAGGCCCTCCAAGGCATGAAGGCGTTCCTCGAAAAGCGCAAACCGAAATGGGCGAATTGAGATGTTCTCGAAGATTCTGATCGCCAATCGCGGCGAGATCGCTTGCCGGGTCATCAAGACCGCGCGGCGACTGGGCATCAGGACAGTTGCGGTCTATTCGGATGCCGATGCCAATGCGCGGCACGTTGCGATGGCCGACGAGGCCGTGCACATCGGCGGCTCCGCGGCGCGCGACAGCTACCTCGTGGCCGACAGGATCCTCGACGCGTGCCGGCGCACGGGCGCGGAAGCGGTCCATCCAGGCTACGGTTTCCTGTCGGAGAATGCGGGCTTCGCCGAGGCCTGCGGCAAGGTGGGCGTGGTCTTTATCGGACCGCCGCCGGCGGCGATCCGCGCCATGGGTTCGAAGAGCGAAGCCAAGAAGATCATGGGGAAGGCCAGGGTGCCGCTGGTGCCGGGCTATCACGGCGACGATCAGTCGCCGGCGCTCTTGGCAAAGGAGGCGGCCGGCATCGGATTTCCCGTCCTGATCAAGGCCTCGGCTGGCGGCGGCGGCAAGGGCATGCGGGTGGTCGAGGCGGCGGAAAAGTTCAACGATGCGCTGGAAGGCGCCAAACGCGAGGCCAAGGCGTCGTTCGCCGACGATCATGTGCTGATCGAGAAGTACCTGACGCGGCCGCGCCATATCGAAATCCAGGTTTTCGCCGACGGGCATGGCGACTGCGTCTATCTGTTCGAGCGCGACTGCTCGATCCAGCGCCGCCACCAAAAGGTCATCGAGGAAGCGCCGGCGCCCAGTATGGATCCGGCGCGGCGCAAGGCGATGGGCGATGCGGCCGTCGCGGCGGCCAAGGCGATCGGCTATGTCGGTGCCGGAACCGTCGAGTTCATCGCTAACCAGGACGGCACCTTCTATTTCATGGAGATGAACACTCGCCTGCAGGTCGAGCATCCCGTGACCGAGGCGATTACCGGCCAGGACCTCGTCGAATGGCAGCTCCTCGTCGCGGCCGGCGGGCGCCTGCCGCTCAAACAGGACGAACTGCAGGATCGACGGCCATGCCGTCGAGGTCCGGCTCTATGCCGAGGACCCGGCGCGGAACTTTCTGCCGTCGACCGGTACGCTGGTTCATCTGCGGTTACCCGAGGAGAACGAGCACGTTCGCGTCGACACCGGCGTGCGGCAGGGCGATACGGTGACGCCGTTTTACGATCCGATGATCGCCAAGGTGATCGTGCACGATCGCGACCGCGCCTCGGCGATGCGGCGCATGGCGTCGTTGATGGCGGCGACCGAGGTCGTGGGCGTCACGACCAACGCGGCGCTGCTCCAGGCCTTGTGTTCGCATCCCGCGTTCGTGGGCGGAGAGGTCGATACCGGTTTCATCGAGCGCCATCGCGGCGAGCTCTTTCCCAAGGCGGCGCCCGCCGACGACAAGACGCTTGCGGTGGCGACGCTGGCGCGCCTGCTGGAGTGGCAGGAGGGGGCGACGCCCTGCAAGCGCGATCCCTATTCGCCATGGGATCAGCAGACCGGATTCCGCCTGCTCGACGAAGGTCACGACGAGGTGCGCTGGAAAGACGGCGAGCGCGACGTCGTCGTGATTGCCCGCCGGCGGCGGGGCGGCAGCCTCCGGCTCGAACTGCCGGACGGCCCAATCGACGCGACGGTGCGACGCGGCTCCGGCGGCCGACTGGCGATCGTCCTTGGCCCGGACACGATCGAGGCCAGTGTCGTCCGCCGTGCCACGCTCGATGGCGGCATCGATTATACCGTGTTCGTGGGCGTGGGCGGCCGCCGCCTGCGGCTGATCGATCCGCTCGACGTCACGCAATATGAGTCGACGCCGGCCGACGAGACCGCCGTCCGCTCGCCGCTGCCCGGCAAGATCATCGATCTCAAGGTCAAGGCCGGCGATAAGGTGAGCAAGGGCCAGCCGCTGCTGGTCCTCGAGGCGATGAAGATGGAGCATACGTTGAGCGCGCCGGTCGACGGCACGATCAAAAGCGTGAGATATGCCGTTGGAGAGCAGGTCGCCGAAGGCGCCGAGCTGATAGAGTTCGACGTCGCCTGAGCCGAAAGGACATCGAATGGGCAAGTTCATCGTCGAGCCGCATTTCCGGCTGCAGGAGTGGGTGGCCGAGGAGAAGGGTTACTTCCGCGCCGAGGGTCTCGACTACGAATTCCGCGAGTTGATCCGTTCGACCGGCGGCCAGCATCACAACAAGGGCGGCCAGGGCGCCTTCCAGAGCATCGAGAAAGGGCGCGAAGCCGACGTCAGCTGCGCCTGCCACTGGACGGTCAATGTCGCGGCCTCGAACGGCCATGCCAGGCTCTATGCCGATGCCTACTCGATCGCGCCCTCCGGCATCTTCGTGCCGGCCGGCTCGCCGATCCACGGACCGGCCGATCTTGCCGGAGTGCCGATTTCGGTCGGCTTCCAGTCCGGCAGCCACTATTCGACGATCCAGGCGCTCGAACAGTATCTCGCGGCCAAGGACATCAACCTCACCTTCGAGGATGGCATGCTGTTCCGCCGGCTCGAGCTCCTGATCGAGGGCAAAAGCGGCGCGGCGGCGCTGTTCAGCGGACCTTACTATCTCGCCGAGCAGCTCGGCTTCCGCAAGGTGATCGATACCACCTTCATGATTGCCGCGATGATCAACGGCACGCCCGAACCCGAGGACGTGCGACGCTACTACCGTGCACTCCGGAACGCGCAACGCGACATCGACCTGCGCCCCGAACTCTACACACATTACTACAGGAACGAGTTTCCCGAGCGCTATCACGCCATGATGGACACAAGGCGCTGGGGACCGGGTGAGCGCATCGTCTTCGAGACCTACACGCGCGAGGTCTACCAGCAGTCGTTCGAGTGGATTGCTGGTCGCGAGATTTTCGCCAAAGGCGGCATGGGTGCGGGCGACTACGACAAGGCGACTGTTTCTTTCGCCACGCCCTAGGCTACTGCGTCACCACGTAATTCTTGGGTGGGTGCTTCTTCAGCGTCGCCTCGTTGATGTCCATGCCCCAACCCGGGCCCTTGGGCAGGATGAAGTCGCCCTTCTCGATGGTGGGTGGATTGGTCACGATCTCGTCGCGCCAGGGTACGGCGTCGATGTCGGTCTCCATGATCCGGAAGTTGGGAACGGCGGCGCAGAAATGCGCGCTGATCGTGCTGGCGAGGTGGCCGTAGAAATTGTGCGGCGCCACGTTCACCTCGTAGACGTCGGCCATCGAGGCGATCTTCAGTGACTCCGAAAAGCCGTTCCAGATCACGTCGACGATGGCGGTGTCGAAGGCATAGGCTTCTAGATACGGCTTGAAGTCGCGGCGTTCGAGCAGGGTCTCGCCCGACGCGATCGGGCAGGGCGCGTCGCGGCGCAGCAGCGCGATCGACTTGGGATCGTGCACGTCGAGTTCGAGCCAGGTGAGGTCGTACGGTCCCACGGCGTCGGCGATGCGCCGGAAGCCCTCCGTGCGGAAGTGGAAGTTGGTGTCGAGCATGATGCCGACGTCGGGGCCGACGCCCTTGCGGAAGGCCTCGACGGTCCTGGCGGCGCTCCTGGCAATGAAGGCATCCCAATTGCGCTCGGGGAAGCCCTTGCCGACGACGAAGCCTGGCCGGTAGGCGCGCAGCTTGCCGTCGACTTCCATGGCAATGTTGGTCTTGCAGGCCGTGAAGCCGCGCTTGCGCACCTCCTCGCCGACCTTGGTCATGTCGTCGTAGGTCCGCACGGGATCGGTGCCGACGATGTCGGGATTGCGCATGCGATAGGAGCCGCAGTGCGACCAGTAGACGGGGATGCGGTCGCGCAGCTTGCCGCCGAACAGCTGGTATACGGGCACGCCCAGCGCCTTGCCCTTGATGTCGAGCAGCGCGTTCTCGATGGCGGCGATCGCCTGGCGCACCACGCCGCCGCGCGACTGCGTCGACTTGGTGGCGAGCACGGCGTTGACCAGCTCGATCTCCATCGGGTCCATGCCGACCACGTTGGGCATCAGGGCCTCGATGACACCGGCGAGTCCCGGACTGCCGAAGCTCTCGTTGAATTCCGACCAGCCGACGATGCCGTCCTGCGTCGTGACCTTGAGGAACGAGAAGATCCGCCAGCCGGCGTCGCAGCGGAAGATCTCGTGGGCCTTTACCTTAAGCATGCTTACTTCTTCCCCTGGCTCAACAGAGCGTGCAGGAGGATAGCACCGAACGTGGCCGTGCCGATCCCGCCCATGGCGAAACCGCCGAACCGCAGAGTGAAGTCGCCGGTACCCAGAACGAGGGTGATGGCGGCCACGAGCAGGTTGCGGCTGTCGGCGAAATCGACCCTGTTGTCGACCCAGATGCGGGCGCCCGCGATGGTGATCAGGCCGAATACCACGATGCTGATGCCGCCCATGACGGCGAGCGGAATGGCGTGGATCAGCGCGCCGAATTTGGGCGAGAAGCCCAGCAGGATCGCGAACAGGGCTGCCACGACGAAGATCGCGGTCGAGTAGATCTTGGTTGCGGCCATCACGCCGATATTCTCGGCATAGGTCGTGTTGCCGGTGCCACCGATCGCGCCCGAGGCCATCGTGGCGATCGCATCGCCCAGGAAGGCGCGGCCGATGTAGGGATCCATGTCGCGGCCGGTCATGGCGCTGACGGCCTTCAGGTGCCCGAGGTTCTCGGCCACGAGGATCAACGCCACCGGCGCGATCAGCACCATCGCGTGGCCGTCGAACACCGGCGTCGTGAAGGACGGCATGCCAAACCATGCGGCTGCCGCGATCGGCGTACCGTCGATCGGCGCGCCCCAGCCCAGCCCGTTGGTCAGCACGGCATAGATCACACTGGCCACGATCAGGCCGACCAGGATCAAGAGGCGCCGCACCATGCCCGAGGTGAAGACGGCGACCAGCGCGACGCTGAGGAACGTCACGACCTGCATCCACGCATCGAAGCCGGTCGGTGCCATGTTCTTCACGGGGATGGCCGCGAGGTTGAGGCCGATCACCGCCACGACGGCACCGGTCACCACCGGCGGCATCAACCGCTCGATCCAGCGCGTGCCGGCGGCCATGACGGCGAGGCTGATCACGGCATAGAACGCGCCGCAGGCCACGATGCCGCCCAGCGCCACCGCGATGCTGCCGTTCAATCCCTTGCCGGCATAGCCGGTGGCGACGAGCACCACGGAGATGAAGGCAAAGGAGGAACCCACGTAGCTCGGCACCTTGCCGCCGGTCGCCACGAAGAAGATCAGCGTGCCGACGCCGCTCATCAGCACGGCGATGTTGGGATCGAAGCCCATCAACAAGGGCGCGAGGATCGTGGAGCCGAACATCGCCACGACATGCTGCAGGCCGAGCGCTGTGGTTTGCGGCCACGGCAGGCGCTCGTCGGGCGCGACGACACCGCCGTCGACCGGCTGCTTCACCGTCCAGTTGATCATCGCTTCTCCCTCAGGATATTTTTCACATCTTGAGGGGGTAAATTGCCTCTGGCTACTGGATGAACTTCAAATATTGGCCGACAAAATCGCAATCGACGTCCTTGGAATAGGCGTCGATCAGCTTCCTGGTAATCGGCCCCGGGATCTTGCCGCCGGCGACCGGGGCGCCGTTGAAGCTGCGCACCGGCAGGATGCAGAGGCTGGTCGACGTCAGGAACATCTCCTCGGCGTTGGCGGCGTCGAACATATCGATGTCGCCTGGCGTACAGGTGATGCCGAGCTTCTGGGCCATGTCGATGGTCATCTGGCGGCTGACGCCCGGCAGCACGTAGCGCTCGGACGGGGTGTAGAGCTGGCCCTCGCGCACGATGAAGATGTTGGAGCCGAGTCCTTCGGCGAGATTGCCGTTCTCGTCCAGCAACAGTCCCCACGCGTCGGGGTTCAGGGCCTTCACCGGCTTCTCGGCCATGATCATGTTGAGATAGTTGTGCGTCTTGGCGCGCGGCGAGAGCATCGACGGCGCGATGCGGCGCGCCGTCGTCGTCAGCACGTCGGCGCCGTCGCGATATTGCTTCGCGCGCTTGGCGAAGGGCAGCGGCAGCATCTCGATCACGACGTTCGGCCCGGTGTGGTCCCAGCCTTCGTCGCCCACGGCATCGACGCCGCGGCTGACCCGCTGGCCGAGCCACCAGTCGCCGACCTCGGCGCGCAGATGCTCGTTGCGCGCCACGACCTCCTCGCTGGCCGAGATCATTTCCTTGGGGGAGATGCCCGGATCGATCTGCAGGTAACGCAGCGAACGGTAGAAGCGATCGATGTGCTCCTTCAACCTGAAGGGGCGGCCGTTGAACGTACGGGTCATGTCGAAGGCGCCATCGCCATACTTCCAGCTGCGGTCGCGGAACGGGATCATGACCTCGTTCTCCGGCATGAACTTGCCGTTGAACCAGGCGACGCGTTGATTGCTGAGCTGCTGGGCCATGATTTCCTCCTGCGCAGGCAATTTAGCATGTCGTTTGCGGCCGTCAGTATGGACGAAGTGATTGATGCTAGGCATTGTTTTTGCTGGATGGGGGCCATGCGCAGTTACGCCAAGTCGACCGCACTCTACGAACGCACCAGGAAAGCCCTCGCGGGTGGCGTCAGCAGCAATGTGCGCTATGCCAGCACGCCGGTGCCGTTGTTCTTCGAGCGCGGAGAAGGTGCGCGGCTCTACGATGTCGACGGCAACGTGCACATCGACTACGTGCTGGGAAACGGTCCGGCGATCCTGGGACACGCCCCCAGGCCGGTGATCGAAGCCGTGGCGCGGACCCTGGCGCTTGGCCAGGTCTATGCCGGCCAGCATCCGCGCGAGACGGAGCTTGCCGAACGGCTCGTGCGCCTGCTGCCGAGCTCAGAGGTCGTGCGCTTCGCAACCTCGGGAACGGAGGCGGTGCTCATGGCCTTTCGGCTGGCCCGTGCCTTCACCGGGCGGACCAAGATCCTGAAATTCGAGGGCCACTATCATGGCTGGAGCGACCAGGCCTACATCAGCGCGCGACCGTCCTTCAACGAAGCAGGACCGGCCAATGCGCCGGTGCCGGTCGCCGGATCGCCCGGCATGCCCGCCAGCGTGCTCGACGATGTCGTAGTCTGCGGCTGGAACGATCTCGATCTTCTGGCCGCCGCCTTCGCGCGCAACAAGGACACGATCGCTGCCGTCATCATGGAGCCGGTAATGGTGAACGGCGGGCCGATGCCGCCCAAGCCGGGCTATCTCCAGGGCGTGCGCGATCTTTGCCGCCGCAACGGCGCGCTCTTCGTCTGCGACGAGGTGATCACCGGTTTTCGCGTCGGCCTGAAGGGCGCGCAGGGACTCTACGGCGTGAAGGCCGACCTCACCGTCTACGCCAAGGCCGTCGCTGCCGGCTTTCCGCTCGCCATGGTCGGCGGCCGTCGCGACGTCATGGACAGCCTGCTCGACAAGGGCGTGATGCATGGCGGCACCTACAACGGCAATGTCCAGAGCATGGCCGCCGCTCTCGCCGCGCTCGATATCCTCGAAGCGGGCGACGGCGCCGTCTACCGCGACCTCGAGCGCCGCGGCACGCGCCTGATGCAGGGCTTGGCGGCGATCGCCAAGAAGCACAGGCAGGCGGTCCAGGTCGAAGGCCTGCCCGCGATCTTCCAGGTGTTCTTCACCTACGGTCCGGCGCCGCGCAACTACCGCGAGTCGGCTGCGTGCGATCGCGACAAGGCGCTGGCCTTCCACCGGGCGCTGCAGGAAGAGGGCATCCGCACCAACCAGAACGCCAAGTGGTTCCTGTCGACGGCGCACGACGACGCGATCATCGACGAGACGCTGGCGGCGGCCGATCGCGCCATGGCGACCTTGCAATGAGCGATATCCGTCTCGAAGCGGTGAGCAAGCGATACGGCACCGTGGCGGCGGTCGACGGCGTCGATCTCGATGTCGCGCAAGGCGAGTTCGTCACCATCCTGGGGCCGAGCGGCTCGGGCAAGACGACCTTGCTGTCGCTGATTGCCGGCCTCAACAAGCCGACGTCGGGACGGATCTTCATCGGCGGCCGCGACGTCACCGAGGCGCCGGCACAGGAACGCAACATCGGTCTGGTGTTCCAGTCATATGCGCTGTTCCCGCACATGACCGTGCTCGACAACGTCCTGTTCCCGCTGGGTGTGCGCAGGATCGGCGGCGCCACGGCCCGCCAGCAGGCGCTCGAGGCGCTCAGCCTGGTGCGGCTGGATGGCCTGCAGGATCGCCGGCCTTCGCAGCTCTCCGGCGGGCAGCAGCAGCGGGTGGCGCTGGCGCGCGCCGTGGTGTTCAAGCCGGACATCCTGCTGCTCGACGAGCCGCTGGGCGCGCTCGACCGCAAGCTGCGCGAGGAACTGCAGGTCGAGCTGAAGCAGCTTCAGCGTACGCTCGGCGTGACGACCCTGCTGGTGACGCACGACCAGGAGGAGGCGCTGTCACTCTCCGACCGGATCATGGTGCTCAATCACGGCCGCCCCCAGCAGGTGGCCGCCCCGACCGAGGCCTATCTCAGGCCGGCGAATCGCTTCGTGGCCGAGTTCCTCGGCATCGCGAATTTCATCGCCATCGACGGCGGGCGGACCGGACTGGTGCGTCCGGAGCGGGTCAGGCTCGAGGCGGCGGGCATGAACGGCGGCACGCCGGCCCGGGTGATCGAGGCGGTCTATCTTGGCCAGATGGTGCGCTATCATCTGGAGCTCGAAGGAGGCGCGATGCCGGTGGTAGCGGCCGCGCCCTTCATGGGCCGGGCGTATGCGGCCGGCGAGAGAGTTTCTGTGTCGTGGGACGCGACTGACCTGTGGCCGGTCGCGTGAGGGAACAACCGAGGAGGCAAAGATGAAAAGACGTAGTTTCGTGGGCGGCGCTGCGGCCGGCGTATCGACATTCGGCATCCTGTCGTCGGGCGCGCGGGCGCAGTCCAAGGAAATCCGCATGATCGAATTGGGCGGCCTGAGCGGCGACTCGATCCAGAAGGGCTATATCGAGCCGCTCGCCAAGAAGAGCGGCATCAAGGTCATTCGCGAAAGCCCAAGTTCGCTCGGAAGGCTGCAGGCGTTGGTCGCCAGCGGCCAGAAGGATACCGTTCTCTTCGAACTGGGCCAGAGCGTCATGGTCCAGGCCAAGAAGCTCGGCCTGATCGAGCCGATCGACTGGGCGGCGGTCGATCCGGCGCCGATGTATCCCGAAGCCAAGAACGAGTACGGCTTCGGCTACCAGTATTTCTCGACCATCATGGCGTGGCGCGCGGACGCCAAGGCGCCGAAGAACTTCACCGAGTTCTTCGACCTCAAGGCCTTTCCGGGCAAGCGCTGCCTGCCCGACTATCCGCACTACCTGCTGCCGTTCTGCTGCGAGGCCGCAGGCGTGCCGGTCGACAAGCTGTTCCCGCTCGACGTCGATCTTGCCTTCAAGAAGCTGAACGAGATCAAGAAGGACGTCTCGGTGTGGTGGAAGGCGGGCGCACAGCCGCCACAGCTCCTGAAGGACAACGAGGTGCAGTACGTGATCTGCTGGTCGGGCCAAGTCGTGGGCGACCCCGCCTTCGGCATGAGCTTCGAGGGCGGCAAGGCCGATCTTTCCTATTTCGGTATCGTCAAGGGCTCCAGCCCCGAGGACAAGGCCGCGGCCTACAAGCTGATGCACGAGATGTCGCTGCCGGAGAACCAGGCCGAGGCTGCCAAGGTGATCTCCTACACCGGCCCCAGTCCCAACCTCGATCCGCTGCTGCCCAAGGACAAGCTCTGGCAGTTCCCGTCGAGCAGCGCGAACAAGAAGGTCCAGTACTTCGAGAACGCGCAGTGGTGGGCCGACAACGGCGAGGCCGTGAACAAGAAGTGGGAAGCCTTCAAGCTCAGCCTCTAGAGCGGGCGACCGATGCGCGGGCAGGGCTTCAGCTTCATCGCACCGTTGCTGGTGCTGATGATCGTCGCCTTCAACGCGCCCATCGTCTACATGCTGGGCCTCGCCTTTTGGGACAAAGGGCGAGGCTTCACGCTCGAGCACTATGAAGGCCTGATCGAGACGCCGGTCTACCTGAAGGTCCTCGGCAACACGATGCAGATTGCCGTGATCGCCACCGTCGCCAACGTCGCGATCGGCTATCCGCTGGCGCACTGGATGCGCGGACTGGGCGGCCGCGGCCGAACTATCGCCATCGCCTTGGTCGTGCTGCCGTTCTGGGTGTCGATCCTCGTCCGGACCTACGCCTGGATCGTCGTGCTGGGCAACGGCGGCCTGGTGAACCGCTTCCTGCAATGGACCGGTCTCACCGATGGGCCGGTCTCGTTCCTCTACAACGAGCTGGGCGTCACCATCGGCATGGCCAATGTGCTGCTGCCGTTCCTCGTATTGCCGCTGTTCGCGGCGATGATCCGCATCGACGACCGGCTGCTGCAGGCGGCGGCCTCGCTGGGCGCCCCGGCGCGCACGATCTTCTGGAAGGTCTACTTTCCGCTCACCCTGCCGGCGCTGGCGGCAGGAACCCTGCTGGTCTTCATCCTCTGCCTCGGCTTCTACATCACGCCGGCCATTCTGGGGGGCGGGCGGGTTCCGATGATCTCCAACCTGCTCGATACGCTGATCAACCAGATTCCACGCTGGGAGCAGGCTTCGGCGATTTCGACGATCCTGCTGATCGTCACCCTGACCATCTTCGCCGCCTATCGCCGGCTCGACCGCAAGGCGTCGCTGTGATCGGCGGCTCGCCCTGGACACGGCGCCTGCTGGCGACGGTCGGCGTGCTGGCGCTTATCTTTCTCACGGTGCCGATCCTCATCGTCATCCCGATGTCCTTTTCGTCTGCCAAGTCTCTCGCTTTCCCGCCGCCCGGCTTCTCGCTGCGCTGGTACGAGGCCTTCTTCGGCAATCCGCGCTGGATGGAGGCGATGTGGACGTCGCTGATCGTGGCTGCTCTCTCGTCGGTCGCCGCGTTGCTGCTGGGCGGGCTGGCAGCCTACGGCCTGCGCCGCGGCAGCTTCACGGGGCGCGACTGGGCGGAGGGCAATTTCATGGCGCCGCTGATCGTGCCCACCATCATCTCGGCGATCGCGCTCTATCTCGGCCTGGCGAAAATCGGTCTACTGGGCTCGTTCATGGGCCTGGTGGTCGCGCACACCATTCTGAGCGTGCCGCTGGTCATCATGGTGCTGGGCGTGGCAATCCGCTCGTTCGACCTGCGCATCGAGCAGGTCGCGTGGAGTCTGGGCGCCTCGTGGAGCTACGCGATCCGCAAGGTGGTGCTGCCCAACCTGGCGCCCAGCGTTTTCGCAGCCTGGATCTTCGCCTTCATCGGCAGCTTCGACGAGGTGATCGTGACCTCCTTCGTCGCCGGCAAGTACGACACCGTGCCGAAGAAGATGTTCAACGAGCTGGTCCTCGAGGTCAATCCGACGATCACCGCCGTGGCGACCCTGCTGATCGCCTTTACCGTGCTGGCACTCGCCGCGGTGGCGCTGATCCTGAAGCGAACCGGAAAACTCAAGCCGACCCTGGTCTGAGCGCCGCAACCAGGTCGCGCGCGGGTGCCGACAGGGTACGGAAACTGCGCGCGCAAATCCTGAGCCGGCGCAGCGCCCAGGCATCTGAGAGCGGCACGCTCCGGATGGCCATCGACTTTCGGCAGCGGTCGGCTGCGACTTTCGACACGACGGCGACGCCGATGCCGCTTTCGACCACCGTACAGATGGCGTCGAAGGTGGGCAGCCTTACACGCAGCTTGAGACGTTGGCCGCTGCGCAGGGCCTGGTCGTCGATATGGGCCTGCAAGGCGCTGCCGGCAGGCAGGCCCACGAAATCCTGGTCCAGCGCCTCGCGGAGCGCGATGCGGCGGCGCTTGGCGAGCGGATGACGGTTCGGCATGACCAGCACCAGGCGATCCAGGGCGAAGGGCACGGTCTCGAGTTCCGCCGCGGCGTCGACCGCGTCGGCTACGATGCCGAGCTCGGCCCGTCCGCCCGCGACCGCACGCACGATCTCCGGGCTGGCGCGCTCTTCGATCTCGAGGTCGACATTTGGATGGCGGGCAAGAAAGCGGCCGATCAGGGGCGGCAGGAATTCCAGCGTGGCCGCCGTGTTGGACAGCACGCGGACCCGGCCACGCAGGCCCTTGGCGAATTGGCCGAGTTCGCCGCTCATCTGGTCGAGCTGCCGGCTGACGATGCGCGCGTGATGGATCAGGGCGAGACCGGCCGAAGTCGGGCTGACGCCGCGCCGCTGACGCTCGAACAGGGCCACACCCAGCGTCCGCTCAAGGTCGCGCAGGCGTTCGCTGGCGGAAGCAAGTGCCAGGCCGCTGCGGCTGGCGCCGTGGGTGATGCTGGCCGCCTCGGCGATGTTCATCACAAGACGGAGGTCGACAAGATCGAAGCGCATCCAGGCAATCTAGCCTTCGGTGTTCCCGAAGGCTACAGAAGCACCTTCCGCATTGTGCGGTTCCTCTACCGCCTGCATTTTCCCGACATGACCACGGGCATCTGGATTTTCATCGGCGGCACATTCCTGTTGGCCGGCCTGGTGAAGGGGGTGATCGGCATGGGCCTGCCGACCGTGGCAATGGGCCTGCTGGCGGTCGTACTGCCGCCGGCCGAGGCGGCGGCGCTGCTGGTCATCCCGTCGCTCGTTACCAATGTCTGGCAACTTCTCGCCGGTCCGAGTTTCGGCGCGCTGGCGAGGCGGCTATGGCCGATGATGGCGGGCGTGATGGTGGGCACGATTGCCGGGGCAGGCGTTCTTGCGGGCAACAGCGCGGGTCTGGCCGGCATCGGACTCGGTATCGCTCTTCTGCTCTATGGCGTTGCGGGATTGGCCGGCCTCAAAATGGCGATCACCTCTCGGCGCGAACGCTGGCTCGGACCGACGATCGGCTTGACGACGGGCCTCGTGACCGGTGCGACAGGCGTGTTCGTGATCCCGGCGGTGCCGTATCTGCAGGCGATCGGACTGGGGCGCGACGATCTCATCCAGGCGCTGGGACTTTCCTTCACGGTTTCGACGATTGCCCTGGCGGTCGGCCTGCTGCGGGTCGACGCCTGGCATGCGGGCTCGGTCTGGCTGTCGCTTCTGGCGCTGGCGCCGGCGCTGCTCGGTATGCAGGCGGGCCAGATGTTGCGCCAGCGCATCGCCGCGCCGACGTTTCGCAGGGTGTTCTTTGCCGGGCTGTTGTTGCTGGGTGCCTATCTCGTAGTCGAGGGATTGGCGTAGAATGGGGCATGAATTACCCCAGAAAAGTCCGGCTCGTCGAAGTCGGCCCGCGCGACGGCCTGCAGAACGAGGCCAGGCCTGTCTCCGTGGAAGCAAAGGTGAAGCTGATCGACGCACTATCCGCCGCCGGCCACTCGGCGGTTGAATCAGGCAGCTTCGTCTCGCCCAAATGGGTGCCGCAGATGGCCAACACCGAAGCGGTGATGGCGCAGATTGCGCGCAAGCCCGGCGTCTCCTATCCGGTGCTGATCCCCAACAAGCAGGGCATGAACGGCGCGGTCGAGGCTGGGTGCGAGGAGATCGCGATCTTCACCGCGGCGTCGGAGGCGTTCTGCCGCAAGAACACCAACTGCTCGATCGACGAGAGCTTCGAGCGTTTCGCACCGGTGATGGAAGCAGCGCAAAAGCACGGCATCAAGGTGCGCGGCTACGTTTCGACCGTGATCGCCTGCCCCTATGACGGCAAGGTGTCGCCGGCCAAGGTGGCGGACGTGTCGGAGCGGCTGTTCAGGATGGGGTGCTACGAGGTGTCGTTGGGAGACACGATCGGCGTCGGCACGCCCGCCGACTGCGTGGCGATGATCGATGCCGTCGCCGAAAGGATGCCGCGCGAGAAGATGGCGGCGCATTTCCACGACACCTACGGTCAGTCGCTGGCCAACATCATGGCGGTGATGGAGCGTGGCATCACGGTGTTCGACACGGCCGTGGCGGGTCTGGGCGGCTGCCCCTACGCCAAGGGCGCGTCGGGTAATGTCGGCACCGAGGACGTGATCTACCTGATGAACGGGCTCGGCATCGAGCACGGCGTCGATCTCGAGGCCATCGCAGAGGCCGGCCGTGACATCTGCGTGGCGCTGGGCAGGGAGCCCGCGTCGAAGGTGGCCCAGGCACTGAAGGCCAAACAGGCGGCCTGAGACCGCGCACGAACATTCAAGACACTACCTGCCGCACGTGGCATGTCGGCGGCATGGAAGAATTGCCCGGCTTTCTCCTGGCCTCGATCGCGCTCGCCGGCAGCCCCGGCCCGGCGACGTTGAGCCTCGCCGCAGCGGGCGCTGCCTTCGGCTCGCGCCGGGTGACGGGGTATTTCCTCGGCATCCTCGTCGGCATGGTCGCCGTGATGGCGATCGTTGCCAGCGGCGTGGTCGGCCTGCTGCTGGCCGTGCCCGGCGCGACGCCGGTCGTGACGGGTGCGGCGGCCCTCTACTTCGTATGGCTTGCCTGGCGCATCGCGACGGCGCCGCCGCTGACGGAGGCTGCGAGCGATCGGCAGCCGCCGAGCTTCGCGGGTGGCCTCGGGTTGTCGCTGATCAACCCCAAGGGCTACGCGGCGATGGCGGCGCTGTTCTCGGGCTTCGTCCTGCTGCGCGGCCAGCTCGCACTCGATGTCGGGGTGAAGATCGCGCTGCTTTCCCTGTTGATCGCCGCGATCAACCTCGCCTGGCTGTGGTCGGGCGCGCTGCTGACGCGTTTCTTCCGCGATCCACGCACCAACCGGATCGTGAACGTGACGTTTGCGCTGTTGCTGCTGGCCTCGGTGGTGCTGGCCCTCAGGGCCGCTTGACGATGCGCACGGTAACGGCGCTCGACCGGCCCTGATCGTCGACCACGGCGACGCGGGCCTCGCCGACCCCGTCGGGTTTCCACTGGCTGCCGTCGAGCGGCCTTCCGTCGATCAGCCAGCGCAACGAGCCGCTGCCGCCGTTGGCGCTGAGCGGCACCGCATCGCGCGGGCCGAGCTCGATCTTCGAGTTGGCCGTCGGGTAGGCGATGCGCGGTCCGCCATTGGTCTGCGCCACCGGTGCAAGTGTGCGCATGCGCGGCGGCAGGTCGTGCCACGAGGCCACGCGCAAAACATCGGTTGGTGGCGGGATGGCGCGATTGTCTTCGCCAGGCAGGCGGCCGAAGGCTTTCAGCGCGATCGGCAGCGCGGCGGCGCGGCCGAGCTGGCCCGGGCGCGGCGTGCCGTCGGCATGGCCGACCCAGACGACGACCGTCCAGTTGGCGCTGTAGGCCGCGGCCCAGGCATCGCGGAAGCCCGCGGACGTGCCGGTCTTGTAGGCGATGCGGCGTTCGCGCAACGCCGGCGGCAGCGACGCAAATCCTTCGGGCAGGGGCGCATCGGCCAGGATATCGGTGACGTACCAGGCCGCCGCCGGTCCCAGCAGCCGGGCTGGCGCGGCATACGGCAGATCGCGCCGCACGCGCGGCAGGGCGAAGGCGCCGCCATTGGCGAGACCGCAATAGAGGCCCGCCAGTTCGAGCGGCGAGACCGTGGCGCTGCCCAGCGCCATGCCCAGCGAATTGGCGCTATCGCCAGGCGGCAGGCCAGGCAGGGCGCCGGCGGCGCGCAAGGTAGTGAGGAAGCGCTGCGGGCCCACCCTTTCGAGCGCCAGCACGGCCGGCACGTTCAGCGACTGCTGGAGCGCGCGCCGCACGGTGACGGCGCCCTGGTGGCCGTGGTCGAAGTTGCGCGGCAGCCATTCCCTGAAGCGAACCGGCACATCCTCGACGAGCGTCTCGGGATGCAGCGTGCGGTCGTCGAAGGCCAGCGCATAGATCATCGGCTTCAGCGCCGAGCCTGGCGAACGATGGGCACGCACCAGGTCGACCTGTCCGGCGCGACCGAAGAAATCCTCGCCGCCCAGCCAGGCCGCGACGCCGCCGCTGCGGTTGTCGACCACCACCATTGCGATCTGCGCCCTGTCGGCCAGTTGTGCACGCTCGTCACTCGCAAGCTGGGTCAGCGCTTCCTGCAGCTCGAGCCTGATCGTCGTCGGCACCGTCGTGCCCGACGACTGGCCTGCCAGCCAGGCCGACAGATGCGGCGCGTGCATCGGCATGGCGAGGCGCCTGTCAGGGACGGTCCGGTTCACCGCAAGATCGAACGCCGCCTTGTCGATCAGCCCGTGCTCGAGGCCACGATCGAGCACGCGGTCGCGACCGACCTCCGCGGAGTGCGGCCGGCGGTCGGGCCGGCGGTGCTCCGGCGATTGCGGGATCGCCACCAGGAGAGCAGCCTCGGCGGCGTTGAGATGGGCAGGTTCCTTGCCGAAATAGGCGAGCGAGGCCGCGCGCACGCCCTCGAGATTGCCGCCCATCGGCGCCAGCGTGAGGTAGATGGCCATCACCTCGCGCTTGGAGTAGCGCCATTCGAGCTGAACAGCGCGCGCCGACTGGATCGCCTTGGTGAACAAGGTACGCGGCCGCGGGCCTTCCAGCAGGCGGGCGGCCTGCATGGAGATCGTCGAGGCGCCGGAGACGATGCGGCCGCGGCCCATCCACTGTCCGGCGGCGCGCACCGCAGCGCGGGGATCGACGCCCCAATGCGTGTCGAAGCGTTGGTCCTCATAGGCCTTCAGCAGCGACAGATAGAGCGGGTCGACCTGATCGACGTCGGTCCCGAGGCGCCACTTGCCATCCACCGTCGTGAACGCCCGCAGCAGGCGGCTGTCGGCATCGACGATCTCGGTCGAGCGCTGTTGGTAGCGGGCGAGATCCGGCGGAAACATCCGGTCGAGCGTCAGTGCCGTCGCCGTCAGGGCGGCGGCGGCAAGCGCCGAAAGTCCAAGGAAGCGCGGGAACTTCACGGCGTCAGCGCGGCGCGATCGTCACGCTGCCCATGTCGGTCCGCCCGTAAATGCGCGGCGCGTACATGTCCGACACGTTGACGGCCGGCAAGCTGAAGCGGCCCGGCGTCACGGCGCGCACGATATAGGCGACATGGAAGTTGCTGCCGTACTTGCCCTCGTCATCCCACCAGCTGCGCCACGGCCGAGTGCCGAGCGCGAGGGCGGCGAAGAAGCGGTCGTCGCGACCCTCGGTCATGCGCGTGGGCGTGAGCTTGTCGAGGAAGGAGAAGGATTTTACCGTGTCGTCGTTGATCACCGATTCGATCTCGAAACCGGCCGGCAGGAGGTCGAGGAGCGCCACCTCGTGATAGCCGCCTCGCAGGTTATTGCCGGTCAACGACACGATCAGCCGGTCGTTCTGCCGGACCTTGGAGAGATCGGCGCTCTCGCCGGTGAAGGTGAAATACCGGCGATCGATGCTCAGCCCCTCGGTTGCTGCCGGCAGCGGCTCCTTTGGAACACCGCGCGCCGTCACCTGCAGCCAGAATGGCTGGTCGCCTTCGTTTCTGATCTTGACGCCGCGCGCCAGAGCGGCGGCGTCGGGATTGACGACGACCGGATCCTTCGTGGTCTTTTGCGAAGTACCGTCGACGGCGTAGGCGAGTTCGCCACCGCCGCCCATCGCGTGGGCAGCGAGGATGAGCCACGCCTGTTCCTGCGTGGTCGTCTGGTCGACCCTGGCGACCAGGCGATCGCGCACCGAGCCCACGATGGCGGCGATGCCGTCGCGTCCACCAGCCTCCGTGGCGAGTGCCAGCATGGCCGCGCGGTCGCGCAACGGTGTGCCGTAATAGTCATGCGGCTCGCGCTCGTCGACTTTGAGGAGGGCGACGTTGAAGGCAAGCCGAGCGCGGCCGGGCTCGCCCACCTGGTTGAGCGCGGCGGCGAGCTGTGCCCAGGCAAGGCCGCCCTTGATGTCGGAGGCTTTGGCATCCTGGAAGTAGCGGACGCGCCCCGGATCGGCGAGGCCCGCCTTGGCCAGCACATACCAGGCATAGGCCTGGGCGTTGGGCGAGAGCCTGTCGGCCGTGCGGTTCAGCCAGTTGAGGCTGCGCTGCAGGGCGGCGGCGGGCACCGCCATCTGCTGGTCGCGGGCACGCAGCAGGAAGTCGAGGGCGTAGGCCTGCAGCCACTCGGCAGCAGGACTCGACGTCGGCCCCCACATGCCGAACGAACCGTCGCCGGTCTGCATGTCGACGATGCGGTAGACCGCATCCTGCACGCGATCGGCGATCTTGGGATCGGCCGGTCCATAGCCCAGCAGTGCCACGTCGTTGTAGTAAAGAAGCGGCAGCGCGCGGCTGGTGGTCTGCTCGATGCAGCCATAAGGGTACTTGTCGAGTGCTCGCAGCAGCGCAGCCACGTCGATTCCCGGCACACGGGACAGCGCCACGCTCACTTGCGCGCTGCCCGGAGCGAAACCCGAGATCACCTCGTTGTCGACGGCAAGCTCGCGCCCGCCGTCGAGGCGGCTCACCGTGTCGACGGCGCTCGGCGTCTGGGCCGATCGCACCTGGATGTCCCACTCACGCCGGACTGCGAAGTTGTTGGGGCCCGAGACGGAGACGGTGACCTTGCCGAAGCCGGCGTCGCCCGCGCGCAGGGGCCAGGTCAAGAGGTCGCGCTGGTTGGCCGCGAGCTTGCGTGTCTCGGCGACCGGCTGCTCGAGGGCAACGGCGCCGGTGGCCTCGAGCTTCACCTGATAGTCGCCGGGAGCGCCGTCGACGTTCTGCAATGACAGGGCCACGCGGCCGAGGTCCTGCGGGGCGAGGAAGCGCGGCAGCACGACGTCGGCGGTCACGGCATCGCGCACGAAGAGACGGGCGTCCGCCGAGCCGACCTTGGTCTTGTCGTAGGCCACCGCCATCAAACGGAGCTGACCGATGAAGTCGGGGATGTCGAGCGCGATCTTCGCCTCGCCCTTGTCGTCGAGCTTCACCGGGCCACTGAACAGGGCCACGGTGCGCGTCGGCACCACGTCGAGGCCGCCGATGTCGCCCGAAATCGCCGCCAGTGCGCAGACGGCCCAGATCGTCGGCGTGCACATCGAGCAGGCGGCCGTAGTCGTCACGCATGTAGAGGCCGAGCTTGCGCTTGCCGAAGTAGAACTCGGCGGGCTTCGGCGTCTGGAAGCGCGTGAGCTGCAGGATTCCTTCGTCGACGGCGGCGAGAGTGACGTAAGCCCCGCCCGAGGCGCCACCGACATGGATCGGCACGTCGATCTTCTGGCGCGGCGTGATCTTCTCCGGCGCCGCGATCTGCACTTGCAGGCTGCGGAGGGCGGGATCGAGGCCAAGCCAGGTCGTGCCGATGGCGCGTGTCGGGGCATGCTCGGCCTGGTTCGAGAGCGGCCGCCAGGCGGTCACAAGCGCATAGGCGCCGGCTCCCCATTCGGCCTTGATCGGGATGTCGACTGTGGTGCCGCCCGCGGGCACGGTCGTGGTGTAGGTGGCGACGATGCGGTCGGTGGCAATGGCGATCAGCGCCTCGCCCGCGAACGGCGGGTCGAGACGCAGCTTGGCCGTCTCGCCGGGTGCATAGTTCTTCTTGTCGCTCGCGACTTTCAACGTGTCGGGCGCCGCTTCGGTGTCGCCGTCGCCGAACCAGCCGACATAGAAGGTGAGGCTGCTCGCCGAATCGCTCTGCTTGTCGCTGACGGTGAGCTTGTACTGGCCCCAGTCGAGGCGGCGCGACAGACGGCCCGGCGCGTCGGCCTTCAGTGCCACCGTGTCGGCGGTAATCAGCCGGTCGGAAACGATCGTCTGCCAGCGCCAGCGGCTGTCGCTCTGGTACCACTGATAACTGTATACGACCTTCTCGATCTTGTAGTCGGCCGCCGGGAGCGCGATCTGCTTGCCATCGGCGTCGACCGCGACGAGCTCGAACTCGCTGTCCTGACCCTCGGGCGCATAGTTGCCGTCGAACACAGGATGAATGCCGATATACGCGTCGCGCGTCCTGAGCGGCAGTACCTTGTCGGTTTTGGTCGAGCGGCCATTGCCCGGCTCGAAGACGCGCGCCTGGACCTGGACCTGCAGCGGCAGCGACGTGTCCTTCACCTGGTCGCCCGCCCATTCGAGCCGCGACTTACCGGCAGGATCGGTCTCGGGGGCATTGAGCGTGATCAGCGGCGGCTCGAATTTCTCGCGCTGCTTCTCCAGGCCGAACGTATACTTGGTGAAGTCCTTGAAGGGCGCGTTGTCGACGGTGACCCGCATGTCGCTCTCGACCGCGAGACCGGAGGCCGGTGCGCCATAGAGGAAGTCGGCCTGGATGCCGAAGACATTGCCTTTGCCCGTGCGCAACAGCGGCGCGTCCGACGTCAGCTCGACCTTGAGCTTCTCCGGGACAAAATCCTCGACCGAGAAGTCGACCTTGCCGACGGCCGCGGCCTTGGGATCGATGTGGGCGGCGACCGACCAGCGGCCGCGCCGTGAGGATTTGGGCAGGGGGATCGCCTGGTACAGCGCGCCCGACGTGGGCAGCGCGGCGACGTAGCGCGTGAACTCCGTGCCGTCGGGCCGGTTCACGATCAGGGTGACCGGCATGTTGGCCAGCGCGTTGGCGGCGCTGTCGCGCAGCATCGCCATGACCTGCACCGTCTCGCCCGGGCGATAGACGCCGCGCTCGGTATAGAGGAAGCCGTCGACCGGACCGGGCTGGTCGCGCCCGTCGACGCCGCGGTCGCTGAGATCGAACGCCGACTTGGTGAGCTCGAGGCGGGCGAATTCCTGCTTGCCCGGGTCGACCGCCATCACCGCGGTCGCCTGTGCGATCCCCTTGCCGCGCATCAGGCCGCGCGGGAAGTCCGCACGGCCATCAGCGCCGGTGACGACCTTGCCGAGTGGCTCGTTGCCCTTGGACAGCAGCGTCACCTCCAGGCCGGGGAGCGGCTGTGCACTCTGCAGCGAGCGGGCGAAGACGTTCAGCCCATCCTTGCCGTCGAAGGTCGTGAGCGCGATGTCGGTGTCCATCAGCCACATGCCGCTGAGGCTGCCGCTCGGGCTGCTGTCGTCATCGTCGTCGCTATTTTTGGCGGGAGGCTGGGCGGCGTTCCAGGCCACGATGAAGTAGGCGCCGGGCTTCCAGTCCTTGACCGTGTCGCGGATCGGAAAGGCGGTCGTCACGGACTGGTTCAGCACGTTGCGCACATCCATCGTGCCACGCCACTGCAGCGTGCCCTTGTCGCCGCCGAGCCACTGACGCAGCGTCCAGAATTCGGTGAACGGCTTGCTGGCGGGAAAGTCGTTCTCGTAGGAATAATCGCTGATGAAGCGGTCGATGCCGCGTTCGTTCACGCGATAGACCGCGATGCCAACCTGGCCGACGTTGATCGTCGTGATCGGCAGGCCCACCGCCTCGCCGCGCGGCAGGATGAAGCCCTTGCCGGGGAGTGCCACAACCGCCGGCCGCGCACCCAGCACCACGTCGACCTTCTGTTCGCCGGTGAGCTTGCTGCCGTCCTTGGCGGCGAGGCCGGCAAGCAGGCGCACGGAATAATCCTGGCCATAGCCCAGGCCCCCGATGCAGAGCTTGTCGTCGACGGCACGCACCGCCGATTTCACTTCGGGCGTGATGCGGACATAGTCGCCGTACTTCACGCCGTCGCCGGTCTCGAGCGGCTTGTTGAAGAACAGGCAGGCCTCGGCGTCGGGATGGCTGCTGTCGATGCTCAACCGGCGATAGGCGAAGGCTTCGTTCGGTGCGGGCTTGGGCTGGGCGATCGGAACGGGCGCGGCCGACTGGGGACCCGTCGCGGGCGGCGTGGCGTTGGCCGGTTGAGCAGATGTTGCAGCCGTACGCTGGGGCGGGGTGCGATCGATCGAGTCGCCGGGTCTGCCGACAAGGTAACCGGCGACGCCGGAGCCCAGCATCAGCGCCACCACGAGGGTAGCTAAGGTCGACCGGTTCATCGAAATCTCCCCGCGAAAGCTCACCCAACTCTATGGGCGCAATTGTGTAGAGACTGTGGAAGGAGGCAAGGGTGCTGTGAATAATCCGCCGCTGTGGCGCGCAAGCCACGCCTGCGATACTGCCGGCCATGGCTCTCCACATGATCAAGCTCGCCGTCGGGGTCGACGACCTCGCCCACATGAAAAAGCTTCAGGCCGCCCGAAGAAAGCAGCGCCGCCAGAAGCCCGGCTCGCCGCACTGGGTGTTCACCCGCAATACACCTAAGCGCGCCGGGGAACTGCTGGCCGGCGGCTCGCTTTACTGGGTGGTGCGCGGCGTCATCCGTTGCCGGCAGGAACTGGTCGGCTTCGACGAGGATTTCGACAAGGAAGAGGCCCGGAAATACTGCCGAATCAAGGTCAAGCGCACGATCGTTCCGACCGCGCCGCAGGCCTGCAGGGCGTTCCAGGGCTGGCGCTATTTCGAGGGCGACCGCGTCCCGCCGGACCTGTCGAAGGGCGACACCAGCGACATGCACCCTGAAATGGCAGCGGAACTGAAAAGGCTGGGCCTGCTCTAGAACGGGATATCCGCCCGCCGATTGCTTGTACGGCCGGGGGACTAGCGGTTGGTAAGCTTGAGCTCGATGCGGCGGTTGCGGGCGGTGTCCATCAGCGACAGCGGTTGGTATTCGCCGTAGCCGGCGGCGACTAGATGGTCGTTGGGGATGCCCTGGCTGTTCAGGTACTTGACCACGGCGATGGCGCGGGCCGACGACAGCTCCCAGTTCGAGGGGAAGGCCCTTGTGTTGATCGGCTTGTTGTCGGTGTGACCGTCGACCTGGAGCACCCAGGGTATTTCCTTGGGAATCTTCGAGCTGATCTCGAGCAGGCGCTGCGCCACATTGGCGAGCTGCTTCTCGCCGCCCGGCTGCAGGTCGGCCGAGCCCGACGGAAACAGCACCTCGGACTGGAAGACGAAGCGGTCGCCCACGACCTGCACGTCGCGCTGGCCGGCCAGCGCTTCCTTGAGTTTGCCGAAGAACTCCGAACGGTAGCGCGCCAGCTCCTCGACCTTGCTGGCGAGCGCGCGGTTGAGCTGCTGGCCGAGGTCGAAGATCTGCGCCTGCTGCTGCTTGGCCTTGACGTCGGCAGCCTCGAGCGCGGCGCTCAGCTTGCCGAGCTCGTCCTTGATGGCTTCGAGTTGGGCGGTAAGCCGCACGACGTTGGCTTTCTGCTCGGCCGTCAGCTTCTCCTGCTCGGTGAGATTATCGAACAGCTTGCCCTTTTCGGTGTTGGCGGCGGCGAGCGATGCTGCAAGGCGGGTCGCTTCCGCCGTCTGCCGGTCGATCTCGGCCTGCAAGGCCGCTGTCTTTTCGGCCGCCTGTTTGGCCGCGGCAGCTAGCTTGTCGCGCTCGGCTTTCAGGCTGTCGCGCTCGCCGCGCGTCTGGCCAAGCGCCACGGTCGCGCTGGACAGATCGGCCTGCAGCTTGGCGGTGGCCTGCCTGGCGAGCGACAGCTGCTCGACGAGCGTGCTGATCTGCTTGCCGAGCGTGTCGATCGCGCTGTCTTTCGTCGACAGTGCGGTCGAAAGAGAGAATTGGGCGACGCTGAACACCGACAGCAGGAAGATCAGCACCATCAGCAGCGTGGTCAGCGCGTCGACATAGCCCGGCCAGATATAGTCGGCGCCGGCCGATCTGCCACGGGACGACAGGGGACCCGCCATGCGGTCTAGGCCTCGCCCTTTCGACTGATCGCCAGGGTGCGGGCCAGCAGCCGGATCTCGCCGCGCAGTTCGTCGGCAAGGGCCGTGCGGTTCTGTGTTGCCTCTTCGGTGAGCCGGCCGAGATGCCCCTCGATCGTGCGCTGATGCGCGGCCACTGCGTCACGGTCGTTGTCCGCGAAACGCTCGGACAGCCGCCCGATCAACTCGCGCAGCTCGTCAACCAGGGCGGCGCGATTGCGCGTATTCTCGTCGGCCAACCGGGCGAGATGGTCCTCGATGTTGCGCTGGTGCGAGGCCAGCAATTCGCGGTCGGCCTCGGCCATCGCGCGGTCCGGCATGCGGGCCAGCGCATTGTTCAGTTCCTCGGCGAGCTGGGCGCGGGCGCGCGCATTGTCCTCGGACAGTCGGGCGAGGATCGCCTCGACGTTGCGCTGATGCAGCAGCAGGCTCTCGCGTTCAGCATCGCTCGTCGGCCGCTCGACGACTTTTGTCAGGGCACCGCGCAGTTCGTCGGCAAGCGCCGCGATCTGGCTTTCGAGACTCTTCTGCCGGGCCAGCAGCGCCTCCCGGTCGCCGCTCTCGTCTGGACGGTCGGCGAGGCTGGCGGCGACACCCTTCAGCTCGTCGGAGAGGCCCGAGATCCGGGCTTCGATGTTGCGCTGCTGATTGAGCAGTTCCTGGTGACCGGTCGTGTCCGCGGCCTGCTCACCCAGTCGCTGGGCGGTCGCGCGCAGCTCCTCGCTGAGCGCGCCGATCTGGCTCTCGATCGATTTCTGATGCGACAGCAGCACATCGCGGTCGGAATCGGCGGCCGTACGATCGGCGACGCGAACCGCCAGGTTTCGCAACTCGGCGATCAGGTCGGCCTGCTGGCGGGCGCTGTCCTCGGCGAGTTTCGCCACCTGGCTCTCGATGTCGCGCTGACGGCCAGCCGCCGCCTCGCGATCGGCATTCTCCGTGGTGCGGTCGGAAAGCCGGTCGACGGCCTGCCGAACCTCGGCTGCGATCTCGGCACCCGAGCGCGTCGTTTCCACGGCCAGGCGCGCGACCTGATCCTCGATCTCGCGCTGCCGGGCAAGCACGACCTCGCGGTCGGTCTCGTCGGCGGCGCGGTCGGAGAGCTTGCCGAAGGCGCCGCGCAACTCGTCGGCCAGGGCCACCCGGCTGCGTACTTCCTCCTCGATCAGGCGATTGAACTGGGCCTCGACGGTGCGCTGGTGTGCGGCCAGCGCCTCGCGGTCGGCCTCGGCACCCGAGCGATCGCCCAGTCGATTGACGGCGCTGCGCATCTCGATCGACAGTTCGGTGAAGCGTGCGAGCAGGTTCTGCTGGGTGCGCATGGTCTCGGCCAGCGATGCGAGGCGATGGACCAGGTTGGCGTTGGTGCCAGTCGCCGACTGCCGGCTTTCCTCGATGCGCTGCACGGTGCGCGTGAGCGCGTCGAGGCCCTCGGCGTTGCGTTCCAGCAGCGCCTCGATATAGGCGGGGACCGATCCGGCGGTCTCCGCCGGCATCGCGGGAATGCTGGTCGCGCGGGCGAGCCACTCCTCGAGCTCGATATGGAAGCGACCCTGGGCCTGGCTGGCCTGAAGCTCGAGAAACCCCAGCACCAGCGAGCCGGACAGGCCGAACAGCGAGGCGCCGAACGCCGTCGACATGCCCTTGAGCGGCCCTTCGATGCTGTTCTTCAGCTTGGTGAACATCGTAACGGCGTCTCCCGCCGTCGCCTGCAGGCCGTTGATGGCATCGGCCACGGCGCCGATCGTCTGAAGCAGGCCCCAGAACGTGCCGAGCAGGCCGAGGAAGATCAGCAGACCGATCAGATAGCGCGCCAGCTCGCGCCGCTCGTCGAGCCGCGTGGCGATGCCGTCGAGCAGGGCGCGGGTCGCCGTCGGCGAGAGGCGAAACTGGTCCTGGCGTTCGCCCAGCATCGCTGCCATCGGCGCCAGCAGGTTGACCCGGTCGGATGGCGGCACTGGCGTATCCGCCTCGCGGTGCTGAAAGCGGCGCAGCCAGCTCACTTCGGGCCACAGCAGAATGACCTGGCGGAAGATGAAGAAGATGCCGATCACAAGCACGCCCAGAATCACTGCGTCGAGGTCGGGCGTGTTCAGGAACACCCGCACGAGGTCCTCGTGCAGGTAGTAGGCAAGCCCCGCCACCAAGCCGAGGAACAGCAGCATGCGGATGAGATAGGGCAGTGGACTGGTCATGAGCCGGGCCGCTGCCGTGTGGTGATCGACCGCTCGGCGTTATGGGGCAAGGACGTCCACCCGTTCGCCGCCGCCGTCGGTCGATGCAAAGGCGCCGACCTCGATGCGGGTCTTCATGTTCTGGTCGATCAGGTAGCTTCGCACCGAAAGCGCGCGCGCCAGCGCGATCTTGCGGGCCTCGGCTGCATCGCTTCCGCTGGCATAGGCGCGCAATTCGATGCCGCGCCCGCCCTTGACGGTCTGTGCGACGCGGTCGAGCTCGACGCGCGCCACGGTGCTGATCTCGGCGGATTGCGGGAGGAAGGCGACGCTTGCGATGATCGGAGTCGCCGCTGCAGGCGGCTTCGGCGGGGCAACGCTTGCAACCACGGGCGGTGGCGCGGGAGCGGGCGTCGGGGCAACGACAACGGCGGGCGGCGAAGCGGGAGCAGGCGCCGGTGCAACGATAACGGCGGGTGGCGGAATGGAGTCTGGCGTTGCGACGACGACAGGGATCGGAGTGGGGGAGACTGGAGCGGGGGGGACTGACGCGGCGGGCGGTGGCGCTATGGCAGGAGCCATCGCCGGCTCTACGACGGGCGGCGGTGCGGGCGCCTCCACGGCGGGGCGCGACACAACTACAGCGGCGCGATCGGCACGCTGCGGTATGGCCGTCAGGCGGCTTTCGATCGGGCCGGGCGGCGGCGCGGGCAGATAGGAGCCTGAATAGGCACCAGAGCCGGAGGAGCCTGGCGCGTAGGCGTCTCGATTGGAGCCACCCGCCGCAAAAGACACCTGGGTGGTCGCCTGGACGTCGCGGCGGTCGACGTAAACGCCACTCGCTACAGTACCGGCGGGGTTCCATGGATTGAAGGCCATGCCGTCCGGTGCGCCTTGCGGGATCGCATAGACCTGGGCCGGCGCGGCGCCGCGCGAGGTCCCCGCGCCGTCGTAAGGGTTGAAGGCGGTGACGTTCGCGGACTGGCCGAAGGCCGGGAAGGCGACGATGCCGAGGCCGACCGCTGCCAAACTGCGCACGATGTCCGAAGACCGCGGCATTACCGATTGCCTTTCCAAGGGGTTAGCGGCACGCCGCCGCTCCCTGCTGAGGGACTTTCCTTGGCCGGAGGATAGCCCATTGCCGGCCGCTGTCTCAACCGGCCCAGTCACATTGTACTGGGACGCTTTGGAGCGTCGAGGTGGCTGCCGCGGACGGAATAAGCTCTAGACGGTCATCTGGAGGACATTCCAGGACGCCGGCGCGAGCGTGGCTTCGACCCGACCGCCGTTGCAGCGCGCTGTCGTCAACTGCTTGGGCGCGATTCGATCAGGGTTCTCCCTGGTGTTGACGGCCTGGAGATCGGGATCGCAGAGCTGGAGCGCCTGCTTCAGGGCGAGGCTGGAGAAGGCCGCCGCGTGCAGCCGCAGCGGCAGCTCTTCCGTGAGGCTGCGGTTCAGCGCGAACACCGTGAGGAGCCGGGCGTTTTCGTCATGTACGGCGGCCAGCTTCAGGTACGGAACCGCCGGCATCGGGAAGAAGACATCCTGCGGTCCGTTGGGATCGTTGTAGTTGGCTGCGTAGGTCGGACAATCGATCTCGGTTCGCAGCACGCGGCCGCGGCCCATTCGGCTGAAATGGGCGAATGGGTGGAAGATCGTCTGCCGCCAGGCTGGGCCGCCGGTCTCGGTCATGATCGGCGCGATGACGTTGACCAGTTGCGCGAGGCAGGCTGCAGTTACGCGATCGGCGTGATTGAGCAGTGAGATACAGCAGCCGCCGAAGGCCAAGGCGTCTTCGAGATTATAGATCTCTTCAAGGATCGGCGGCGCCACCGGCCAGCCTTCCTTGATGCGGGCGGCGCGGTTGCGCCGGGTGCGATACCAGACGTTCCATTCGTCGAAGCTCAGCATGATGCGCCTGGACGAGCGGCGGCGGGCGGCGACGGCGTCGGCGATCGCCACGACCTCGTCGATGAAACTGTCCATCAGATCGCAGCTCGCAAGGAAGGCCGGAGTATCCGAATCATAGTTGTTGAGGTAGGTGTGCAGCGAGATGTACTCGACGTGATCGAACGTGTGCTCGAGCACGGTGTCCTCCCACTGGCCAAACGTCGGCATGCGCCGGCCCGAGGAGCCGCAGGCTGCCAGTTCGAGCGAGGGGTCGATCCACTTCATCATCTTGGCGGCCTCGTGCGCGACGCGGCCATATTCGGTGGCCGTCTTGGCCTCCATCTGCCACGGCCCGTCCATCTCGTTGCCGAGGCACCAGAATTTCACGTCGTGGGGCTTCTCCCAGCCGTGCTTGCGGCGCAGGTCCGACAGCGCCGTGCCGCCGGGATGATTGCAGTACTCCACCATGTTGCGGGCGGCGTCGGCGCCGCGCGTTCCGAGATTGACCGCCAGCATCGGTTCGATGCCGGCCATCCGGCACCAGTCGATGAACTCGTTGGTGCCGAACTGGTTGGTCTCGGTCGACATCCAGGCGAGGTCGAGGCGGCGCGGCCGCTCGGCCACCGGACCGACGCCGTCCTCCCAATTGTAGCCGGAGACGAAGTTGCCGCCGGGATAGCGCATGATCGTCGGCGCCAGCTCGCGCACCAGCGCCATCACATCGCCGCGGAAGCCCTTGGCATCGGCGGTCGGGTGGCCGGGCTCGAAGATGCCGCCGTAGATGCAGCGGCCGAGATGCTCGAGGAAGGCTCCGAACAGGCGGGGGTCGGTGGCGCCGATGGCATAATCGCGATGAAGACGGACCTCGACACTACGCATGTGGAACTCCCTGACGGACGGGTGGGTCGGGCGACAGCACAGATTGCTTGAGCAACTGTGAATAGGGATGTTGCGGATTGTCGAGCACGGTCCGGGCGTCGCCGCTTTCGACGGCCTTGCCCTGTCGCATGATCAGGATGCGGTTGCTGATGTAGTAGGCGGTGGCAAGGTCGTGCGTGATGTAGATGATCGACACGCCGAGGCGATCGCGCAGGTCGCGCAGCAGGTTCACGATCGAGGCGCGCAGCGACGCATCGATCATCGACACCGGCTCGTCGGCCACCAGCAGGGCGGGCCTCGAGATCAGGGCACGGGCGATTGCCACGCGCTGAAGCTGGCCGCCGGACAGTTCGTGCGGAAAGCGACCGTGGATTTCTGCCAGCGACAGGCCGACGCTGACCAGCGCGCGATCGCATTCCTCGGCGATCGCCGCATCGGTCGACAGGCCCGCCATGCGCCGGGCGGTGACGAAGAGGTACCGGTCGACCCGCTTCATCGGGTTGAACGCCTCGAAGGGGTTCTGGAAGATCGGCTGAACCTGCTTCATGAAACCAAGCCGCGCGCGCGCGCCGCGCACCGTCGAGAGATCGGCACCCTTGAAGTGGATCGTGCCGGCGCTGGGCGCCACCATCCCGAGGATCATGCGGGCGAGCGTGGTCTTGCCGCTGCCCGACTCGCCCACGATGGTGAAGATCTCCGGCAGGTCCGCCGCCAGACGGAAGCTGACGCCGTCGACGGCCATGACGCGGCGGCGCGAGAACAGGCCGCCGCCCGCATAGCTGCGCACGACGGTGTCGACGTCGAGCAGGGCTTCCGTCATGAGCCCGGCCTCGGCTCGGGATGGAAGCAGGCCGCACGGTGGCCCGGCGCCAGTTCGACCATTGGCGGCGGCTCGTGCCGGCAAATGTCTGTGGCGCGCGGACAGCGCGGATGGAAGCGGCAACCCGCCGGCGGATCGGCAAGGTTGGGGGGCGTGCCGTCCAGTCCCTTCTTGGGTGCCGAATCGCCCAGTCGCGGCAGGCTGGCGATCAGGTGGGCGGTATAGGGATGGCGGGGCCAGTGGAAGACGTCGGAGGTGCGGCCCTCCTCGACGAGGCGGCCGGCATACATGATACCGAGGCGATCGGCGAGATTGGCGTGCACGGCCATGTCGTGGGTGACGAAGATGATCGACGAGCCCAGTTCCTGCTGGATCTCGCGGATCATCGACAGCACGCTCTTCTGCACGACGACGTCGAGTGCCGTGGTCGGCTCGTCGGCGATGATGAACCGGGGTCGGCAGACGGTGGCGAGCGCGATCGTGACCCTCTGGCGCATGCCGCCGGAAAGCTGATGCGGGTAGGCATCGAGAACCTCCGGCGCGAGGTGAAGGCGCTGCAGGTGGTCGCGCACGATCGCGAGGAACGCCGGCATCGGCTTGCCGATATGGCGAAAGGCGAAGTCGACGAAGGCATGCCGGACGCGCCGAACCGGATTGAGCACGTTCATCGAGCCCTGCATGATGTAGGACAGGTCCTTCCAGCGGATCGCCGCCAGCTCCTGTGCGGGAAGGCGGTGGATGTCGACTGGGCCACGACCGAAGTCGAACACGACGGAGCCCGCCAGGACTTCTAGCGGCGGCTGGATCGCAGCCGCGATGGTTTTGATCAGCGTGGTCTTGCCGCTGCTCGATTTGCCCGCCAGTCCATAGATTTCGTTGGCTGCGACGTCGAGGCTGACGTCCTCGACGGCACGGACTTCGCGCTCGATTCCGAATGCCGACGTCCGGTAGTAGGCGCGCAGGCCGGAAACGGCGAGGAGTGGCGCGCTCATCCGCCGGTCCGGCCGAAACGGCTGCGCGGGTCGATATGCTCATTCATCGACACGGCCAGAAGGAAGAGGCCGACGAAGGTCATCACGAGCGACAACACGGGAAAGAAAATCCACCACCAGATGCCGGCGACCAGGGCGGTGTGCTGGTTGGCCCAGTAGATCAGCACGCCGATCGTGGGTGTGTTGATGTCGGTGAAGCCCAGCACCGACAACGTCACTTCGAGGCCGATCGACCAGTTGATGTTGTTCATGGTCGTGGCGAACACGATCGGCAGCACATAGGGCAGGTGCTCCTCGACCAGGATCTGCCGCGTGCTCATGCCGGAGAAAATGCCGGTCTCGGTGAACTCCCGGGTGCGCAGGCTCATCGCCACCGAGCGGATCAGCCGCGCGTCGTAGGCCCAACCGAGGCACGCCATCATCAGCGCGAGCAGGCCCCACGACATGTGGTCGCGCATGACGAAGTAGAAAAGCACCAGGATCGGAAACAGCGGGATGACGATGAATGTGTCGTTGATCGACATCAGCGCCCGGTCGACCAGGCCGCCCGAGTAGCCGGCGATCAGACCGATCGCCAGCGCCAGCACGCGGCTGATGACGGCGACGACAATGCCGAACAGGAGTGTGTTGCGGATCGAGAAGCTCAGCAGCCAGAAGAGGTCCTGGCCGCGCGACGTCGTGCCCATCGGATAGTCCCAGGACGGCGGCAGGTCGGGCGGCACGACGAAACTGTCGTTGGGCGGATAGGGCGAGAAGAACGACAGACAGGCAAAGACCGCGACGATGCACAGCAACGCCACGCCGACGGCAAACTGGCGGTTGAATCGCAGGAGATCGCGAAGCGTGCGTCCCATAGCCTCAGCGCGCCCGCACGCGGGGATCGAGCAGCGGATAGAGCAGGTCAACCACGAGGACGGCCAGGGAGACGGCCACGATCGATACCGTCGTGATGCCCAGCACGAGACTGTAGTCACCCGCATAGACGGCTGACACGAGGAGCGTGCCGATCCCAGGGTAGCCGAAGACCTGTTCGGTGATGATGGCGCCGTTGAAGATGGCGCCGAGCGACATTGCGAGCCCCGTGACCTGCGGCACCAGGGCATTGCGCATCACGTAGGAGGCGAGGATGCGCCGCCGCTCGACGCCGGCCAGCTCGGCGTAGACGACGTAGTCCTCGGTCACGATGTTGGAAACCAGCGAGCGCATGCCCATGAACCAGCCGCCCAGCCCGACCAGCGCCAGCGACAGGATGGGCAGGATGGAATGCGTCACGAGGCTGCCGACGAACGCCCAGCTCCAGCCTCGCGCCATGTTCATGGTCGAACCGCCGCTGATCGGCAGCACGGGCCACAGGTAGCCGAAGACGATCAGGAGCAGGAAGGCCACGATATAGTAGGGGATGGGATGGAAGGCCATGGCGAGGACGCCGGCGAAGCGCAGGGCGCGGCTTTTCCTGTAGTAGCCCGCCAGCCCGCCCAGCAGGTTACCCAGCACCCAGGTGAGCAGGGTCGAAATCGTCAGCAGCGCCGCCGTCCACGGCAGGGCCCGGGCGATCAGCACCGAGACAGGCGTGGGAAACGCCGAGAGCGAGGGGCCGAAATCGCCGACCACGACGCGCCGCCAGAAAGCGAGATACTGGTCGAACGGGCCACCTTCGAGCCCGTAGAGCTCCTTGAGCGAGCGACGCATCAACTCGATCGCCTCGGGATTGGTCGAGCCATATTGCGTAGCGGCGGCGATCGACTGCTCGACCGGATCGATCGGCGTGGCGTGCGTCACGACGAAGGCGATGTTGACGCCGATGAGCACGACCAGGGCGAACTGGCCAAGACGCGTCAACAGATAGGCCGGGTAGCCCGTCATCAGGGCTTAGGCTTCAGCTTCACCATCATGTACTTGGTGTTGCCCCAGTTCGGCACCGGATCGGTGTAGGGCGCCGTCTCGGCGCTGGGATATCCGGTCCAGTAGGTGTCGTCCATGACGGTGAATACGTTGTACGACATCAGCGGGATCGTCGGCATCTCGCGCACGGCGAGCTTCACGTACTCGCGGCCGAGCTCGATCCCCTTGGGATCGTCGAAGCCGGTCTGGCGGACCTGTTCGATGATCTTGTCGAGCTCGGGGCTGCTCCAGCGCTGCCAGTTGCGCGGCGGCTGGGTCTTGCCGGGAGCCGCGACGAACTGCGAATGCCAGCTGTCGAGGAAGAACGACAGGTCCGGATGACCGCCCCAGGTCTCGACGCTCCAGGTGATCATCGCTTCGAAATCGCCGGCGCCGCGACGGTCGAACATGCTGCCCTGGGCCACCGTCGTGGTGGCGTCGATGCCGAACTGGCGCCACTGCTGCACGATCATGCTGCCGGCGCGTGTCATGACCGGCCGTCCTTCACCCTCGACCATGAGCTTGATGGCGAACGGCTTGCCGTCCGGCAGGAACCACTTGTCGCCCTTCTTGCTGAAGCCCGCGTGCTCGAGCAGCTCCTGCGCCGCCTGGGGATTGGGCTTCCACCAGCCGCGGCCGAACGATTTTGCGATTTCGTCCGGGCTGCTCGGGATCTGGTCCTTGAGCGAGGGGCGCAGCATGTCGGCGATCTGCTTGCCGACCGTTGGATCGTAAGGCTTGATCTTGTGCTTGCCGGTGTCGATCTCGAAGGACTGCAGCCAGCTCTCGAGCGGCACGTGGTAATAGTCCGGCGCCGTGCCGGTCGGCGGCACGCCGATCGCCGAGATCGTCGCCGCGCCGCGATACGAAGCCATCGACACCGCCTTGATGTCGATCAAGAGCGCCAGCGCCCAGCGCACGTCCCGGCTCTTGAAGGTGTCGTTCTCGTCATTGAAGACCACGGCCGGCAGCGTCGGGTCGGGATGGGCATAGGGAAAGCCCTTGAACCAGCCGTGCGAGGATTTCGCCTGCTTGGCCAGGGTGAACATGCCCTCCGGCGAGGTGTCGTGGATGATGTCGAGCTCGTGGTTGAGCTGTGCGATGACGCGCTTGTCCGGCGAGCCGGGATCGATATAGGCGACGTATTTCGGGCCGGGCTCGCCGAATCGCGCGACGGTCGTGCGTTGCCAGTCGGTACGCTTCTGCCAGATGAACCACTTGCCGTTGGGATCGTAGGATTTCAGCGTATAGGCCCCCAGGGTCACCGGCGGATCGAACGCGAACTTCAAGGGATCGCCGGCCTTCTCGAAGACGTGCTTCGGCATCATCCACATCGCGTTCCAGCGCACCGTGAACAGGGCGTGGAAGCGGGAGTTGGGCTTCTTGAGCTTGAACACGACGGTCTGTGGATCGGGCGAAGACACGTCGGCGACGTTGATCTGGACCGGCGCGCTCCAGCGCAGGCCGTTGGTCTTCATGTGGGTCTGGATGGTGTAAAGCACGTCGTCGGCGGTGAATTCGACGCCGTCGCTCCAGAAGATGCCCTTGCGCAGCTTCACTGTCATCTCGGTGAAGTCGGCGTTGTAGATCGGCTTGTCTGACGCCAGCGAGTTGTCCCAGACCCCGTCGACGCCGTGCTCGGGGTCGATGTACCAGAAGGTGTCCATCGCCAGCTGATGCAGGCCGGTCGACTGACCGCCTGCGTTGATCGACCAGATGTTGAACCAGCCGGCGTTCTTGATCGTCCCTTCGGGGTTCTCGACGATCAGCGTCTCTTTGCGCGGAAGATCGGAGATCGTGCCTTGGGCCCGGGCATCGGCTGCGCAAGCAGCCAGCAGCACCACGGCGACACCGTGCCATAGACGCATCGTTCCCTCCTTGGATCCGCGCCGATTGTCATCCGTTCGGCGTTCCGCTTTGGAGAGACGCTAGCTAGGCCGTAGAGGGCCGTCAAACCGGCCTAGGCCAGGATCGCGACCATCGAGTCGCGCAGGCCCGCATTGGAGGCAAGGATCGACGGGCCGCCCAGCACATAGGGCTGGCCTGTCACGTCGCTGATGAGGCCGCCCGCTTCCTGCACCAGGAGGAGCCCGGCCGCGACGTCCCACGGTGCGAGACCGTATTCGAAGAAGGCGTCGTAACGCCCCGCGGCCACGAAGGCGAGATCGAGCGCTGCGGCGCCCCAGCGGCGTACTCCCGCGGTCTTGGCCATCACGGCCTCCAGCTTGCGCAGATAGGCCGGATGGTCGCCGCGCGCGATATGGGGAATGCCAGTGCCGATCAGGCCGCGCGTGGGCTCCTTGCGGCCCGAGACGCGCAGGCGGCGAGAGCGGGCGTTGGGCGTGTCGATGAAGGCGCCGTTGCCCTTCTCGGCCCAGAACAGCTCGTCGGAGATCGGCTGGTAGATGACGCCGGCGATGATCTCGCCCTCGCGCTCCAGCGCCAGCGAGATCGCGAAGTGCGGCACGCCATGCAGGAAATTCGTCGTGCCGTCGAGCGGATCGGCGATCCAGCGGTTGCGGCCGTCGCCCTTGATCTCCGTTCCTTCCTCGCCGAGGAAGCCGTAGTCGGGGCGTGTCCGCTCGAGTTCCTTGCGCAAGGTGCGCTCGGCCATGATGTCGGCGCGGCTGACGAAATCGCCGGGGCCCTTCTCGGAGACCTGGAGCTGCTCGACCTCGCCGAAGTCGCGCTTCAGCGCCTTGGCGGCGGCGAAGCAGGCGCGGATCATCACCGTGATGGTGGCCGAGCGGACCGCCAGCGACTTGCGCTCGGGCGGACCCGACCGCTCGCGGCCCATCTCGAGCGGGCCGCGGCCGACGCGCGCGACAGGTCCGCTGGAGGGACGACGATCGGGAGGTGATGCCACGAGCCGATCAATCCTTGGCGCGTTCCATGTATTCGCCGTCGTCGGTGTTGATCACCAGACGGGTGCCGACGCCGATGTGCGGCGGCACCATGACGCGCACGCCGCCTTCGACGATGGCGGGCTTGTAGGACGAGGAGGCGGTCTGGCCCTTCACCACGGCGTCGGCTTCGGTGACGGCCAGGGTTACGGTCTTGGGCAACTGCACGCCGACCGGCGTTGCCTCGTGGAGCGACACCGTGACTTCCATGCCGTCCTGCAGCCAGCGCGACTGGTCGGGATCGAGGACGTCGGCGCCGACGACGAGCTGCTCGAAATTCTCCTTGTCCATGAAGGTGAAGCCGTTCTCGTCCTTGAAAAGGTAGGTGCACTCGCGTTCGTCGATGTGGACGAGCTCGATGGTCTCGCCCGAGCGGAAGCGGTTCTGCAGCTTGTTGCCCTCGCGCAGCGCCTTGGCCTCGACGGCCACGAACGCGCTGCCTTTGCCGGGGCTGATGTGCTGGACCTTGGAGGCCACCCAGAGCTTGCCGTTGTACTCGATGACATTGCCGGCACGGATGGAATTGACGGGGACTTTCATGAGCTTAACCGTTTGGTCTGAATGAATGATTTGGCCTCGCCCGCGAAAGCGGAACGAGGCCGGCGCGGGCTTGTATCAAAGGCGGAGAGGGGCCGCAACCGGGCCTCTACAGCCCCAGCTCCTTCTGCCTCTTCTTCGGCAGAGCGGCGGCAATCACCGCATGGGCGCGCTCGAGGTAGGCTTTCATCTCGGTGTCGGTGAGGGCCTTGGGATCGTCGACCGAAACCCATTTGGCGCGGGCGAGGTAGGGGGCAGGACGGAAGCCGGGCGAGCGGCTGAGCGCGTCGTAGTGCTCGGGTGCCGACTTGAAGGAGATGCGGCCGACCGAATGATCCTCGGGCGCGATCAGGCAGAACATCTTGCCGCCGACCTTGAAGACCTGCACGCCCTCCCACTGCACGACCTTGGTGGCTGCGGGCAGGCTCGCACAATAGGCGGCGATCTGTTTGGGAGTCATCGCGCGAGCCTACACGCGCGCCGCGCCGCATGCGATGGTGGGACATGACCGACTGGCGCCCCGACAAACTCAGCCGTCGCCTGCCGTACCTGCAGGCGCGTGCGCGCTTGCAGGGCGAGCTGCGCCTGTGGTTCGCGCGCGAGGGCTTCGTCGAGGTCGAGACGCCGATCCTGCAGGTGGCGCCGGGCGCGGAAGTGCACCTGTCGGGCTTCGCCACCGACTGGGAACTCCCCGACGGCGAGGAGCGCGCGCGCTGGCTGCACAGTTCGCCCGAATTCGCGATGAAGAAGCTGCTGGCCGGCGGCATCCCCAAGCTCTTCCAGTTCGCGCGCGTGTTCCGCAACGCCGAGGGCTCGGCGCTGCATCATCCCGAGTTCACCATGCTCGAATGGTATCGCGCCGGTGCGGGCTACGAGGCGATCATGGAAGATTGCGCGGCGCTGCTGGCGCTGACCGGTGCGAAGGAATTGCGCTGGGAAGACAAGGTCTGCGATCCACTCGCGGCGCCGGAGCGGCTCACCGTCGCCGAAGCATTCGAGCGTTACGCCGGGGTCGACCTGTTCGCCACGATCGGCAACGCGGAAAAACTGTCGCGCGTCTCGGGCGTGGCCCTGCATGCGGGTGATTCGTGGGACGACATGTTCTTCCGCATCATGTTCGACAGGATCGAGCATCGCCTGGGCGTCGGCCGCCCGACCATTCTCTGCGAGTATCCGATCGGCATGGCGGCGCTGGCGCGCGCCAAGCCGGACGACTCCCGCGTGGCCGAGCGCTTCGAGCTCTATGCCTGCGGCGTCGAGCTCGCCAACGCCTTCGGCGAACTCACCGATCCGGCGGTCCAGCGCGCGCGCCTCAGGGCCGACATGGACGAGAAGGAACGGCTCTACGGCGTGCGCTGGCCGGTCGACAACGACTTTCTGGCGGCGCTCGATCACGGGTTGCCCGATTGCGCCGGCATCGCGCTGGGGTTCGATCGTCTGGTGATGCTGGCGACCGGCGCCGGGCGCATCGAGGACGTGCTGTGGCTGCCCGTTCGTTGATGGGGCCGCCGCGTCAACGGGCCAGGATGAACGGGAAGTGCGGGTGTTCCCGGGGCGGGGTGTCCGTGAACAACACCAGGAAGAGCTGCTGGAACAACGCGCCGACCCGGGGATCTTCCGGACTCGCAGCGGTCGCCGAGGCGACGGCCTGGGACAGGGCCTGGTCGTTGCGGCAGTAGACGGCGAACACCGACAACCGGCCGCTCGGTTCGGGCTTGACGCGGATCTCGTTGGCGCAAACGCGCTGGGCAGTGAGATCGTTGGCGGCATCGAACACCAGCACCATCCGGTAGTCGGGATGCTGCGGCTCGGGCGGAGCGGCGTACGTGAAGGTGAGACGCGGGCGAGGCCGGTTAACCTGCATCACCGGCAGCAGGCGGCGGCGCATGTCGCCCGGCGCGATCGCGGGAAAGGGATTGCCGGCAACGATGACATGGAAGGTCTGGCCGTCGGTGACCCGGTAGAATTCGGAGAAATCGTAGGCGGGATCGTAGTCGGCGCCGCCGATCGAGCCCGCGCCCGGCGCGCAGGCGGCAAGCAACAGGACAGTCGAGAGGATCAGCTTGCGCAGCATGGAAGAGGAACGGCCGGGCTACGCCTGCGTTGCCGGCCCCTTGGCGCACAATTCGTTGAAGGCGCGCACGGCCGCTTCCGGACCGCCCTTGTGGTTCCAGACGCCCCCGGCGATGGCGAGGAAGTCGGCGCCGGCCTCGATCAGGATGGGACAGTTCTCGACGGTGATGCCGCCGATCGCCACGCAAGGCACCTGCATGACGTCGCTCCACCATTTCAGGATCTCCGGATCGGCGGGCGTGGTCACGGTCTTGGTGCTCGATGCGAAGAACGCGCCGAAGGCCACGTAGTCGGCGCCGGCTTCGGCGGCTTCCATGGCGAGGTGGCGCGACGCCTTGCAGGTGACGCCGACCTGGCGGTCGGGACCGACGATGCGGCGCGCCTCGGCGCAAGGCATGTCGTCCTGGCCGACATGCACGCCGTCGCAGTCGAGCTTGACGGCGAGGTCGGGCCGGTCGTTCAGGATGAAGGCGACGTCGCGCTGCTGGCAGATCGGCCGCAACGTGTCGGCGGCGCGCGCGATGACGGCATCGTCGACCTCCTTGAGGCGCAGCTGGAACGCGGCGACGTCGCCGCCCTTCAGAGCCGCGCGCAGCTCGTCGGCGAAGATCGACGGATGCTCCATCTTCTCTGGCGAGATCAGGTAGAGCCGGCAGCCCGCGTCCGACATCGCTCAGACCTGTTTGCGATAGACGATGAAGCCCGAGCGTTCGGCGACGCCGTTGTAGAGCACCTGCGCCACGGCATTGGTCTCGTGGGTCTGCCAGTAGACCCGCGAACAGCCGGCCTCGCGCGCCCTGTCGTAGACGGCTTCGATCAGCTTCCTTCCGACGCCCTTGCCGCGCGCGGCCTCATTGGTGAAGAGATCGGCCAGGTAGCAGTTGTCCTCGATCATCGAGGTGAAGCGGTGGAAGAGATAGTGCACGAGCCCCAGCAGCTGGCCGCTCTCTTCCGCGACCAGCGCATGCACCGGCTCGGCCGGATCGAGGAAGCGCTTCCATGTCATCTGTGTGACGGCGTCCGGCAGAGCCCGCTTGTAGAAAGTGTTGTAACCCGCCCACAGCGGCGCCCACTGCGCGAAGTCCGCGGCCATCACGGGGCGAATGACGACGCCGCCAGAAGTGGGCGTCCGCCTTTTTTCGTCGGTCATGAAATTTCCGGTGTCATGCGAGCGCGAACGTGTAGTGAACCGTCACGGCAGTCAATACGAACGGGAAGTCACAGGTTGCATTGACGCATCAATGATCTGCCCGAGCTTCTCCTTGAAGCTCGGTCGTATAGGTGACAGGTTGTATTTCAGATTTTCGTGCTCGCACAGAACAGGCCCGATGTGTCGCTGCCAGATCGTGCAATGCAAATGACAAACAGTTGGTCGCTGCTTGCGTCTCAATCTTTCAACCGGAGGAGAAGGCAATGATGATCAGGAAACTGCTTCTGCCGATGATGGCGGTATCGCTGCTGAGCGCGTGTGATTCGCTCGGCCTCGGTCCCAATACGACACAGGCCGTGGTGCCACCACCCGTCACGACGGCGCCCGATGTTTCGTACATGCTGTTCTTCGCCTGGGACAGCACGGCGCTCTCCGACCAGGGGACGACCACGATCAGCCAGGCGGCCGCAGCCTACAAGGAACGTGGTGCGAGCCGCGTTGCCATTACCGGCTTCACCGATACCACGGGCTCCGAGGCCTACAACAACCAGCTCGCGATGCGTCGTGGAAATGTCGTGCGGGACGCGCTCGTGCGCGGCGGCGTGCCGGCGGCGGCTATCACGGTGACCGCCAGCGGCGAGCAGGGCCTGCTTGTCCCGACCGCCCAGCAGGTGAAGGAAGGGCAAAATCGCCGGGTTCAGGTCGTCCTCACCAAATAGCGCTTCGCGAGAGATACAAGCAGCATTCGGAATTTGCGCCGTGTGGGATCAGTTCCACACGGCGTTGGTGATCCGTCCGTCGTCCGACAGCATGAGGGTCAGACGATTGGGATCGAACGCGTAGCTGGCAATGCCATCGCGCGGCCGGATGACCCGCAGGCTCCAGGCGACGTCCTCCTCGCGCAGGACATCGCCCGCCGCAACTCCGGTCGGCGGCGTTGCACCCTTTGCCACGAAATACTTGCCGAGGCATTTGCTGCAATCGTCCTTAACCGTGCCGGATTCGGAGACGAAGCCCGGCACGGTCTTCAGTGTGACAGCATTGGTGCCGGAGCGGACGCGAATGCTCTTGTAGGGATGGCCCTGCCCGAGCGGCAGAAGGGCGTGGACGACCATGAACTTCCCGAGCGGTGCGGCGCCGGCCGGAGCATTGGCCTGGAACATCAGGTCGAGCACGCCGTCGAGCACCTCGCCCCGCTTGAGCGGCACCAGTTGCGGCGTGCTCCAGCCCTCCGACGTCACCAGGGCACGGGCGCGCACGATGTCTTCGCCGCCGAAATGTTCCGAGCGCAGCAGCTCGATGCTGGTCACCCAGATCACCGGCCACGGCTGCCCCTCGACGGCGGGGACATAGGAAGGGGCACCGGCAGGAGGCGGGCCCGCCGGCGGTCCGCCGACTACCTGCTGCGCATTTGCAATGCCGGGGCCCGCGGCCATGCAGGCCATCGCCAGGAAGGTGGCGCGTGCAATCAGCTTCGATATGGTCATGGCATCCTCGTCGATTGCGGAGGGGTCTGTCCCATTGCCTGGAATTCCGACGGGGGCGCCGCCGGGCTGTCTTGTGGCCAGCTCTGCTCGAGACGGTCGTAGGCCTCGAGAACGAGATCGGTCGGCACGATCTGCGTCAGCGTGCAGTAGGAAGTGCGGGTGGTGACGAACGAGCCGTTCTCGAAAAGCTTGTTCACCGGCGCGCCGCCGCCGCAGACCGAGAAATAGTCGCAACCCGCGCTGCACGCCGCCACTCCCGAGCGGACGTCGCGGAACAGGGCCGAGCGCAGGCAGTTCCGGTAGATCTCGGCCAGCGAGAGGGCGTTGATGTTGCCCAGCAGGTAGTCGGCATAGTCGGGGTTCTTGAGGCCCAGCAACTCCGGCGAGAAGGTCGATACATTGCCGTGGCTGTCGACATTGAGCATGGCCAGCGGTTCGACCTGGATGTTCCGCACCGACACTTCGCTGGGGCGGAAGACCCGCTGGATGGCGAGGTCGATCTCGCGCACGAACTGCACGCGGCCGCTCGCACGCGCGGCCTGCCAGAAGGTGCGCAGAAAGCTTTCGTAGCGCTGCTGCAGCCCGGCGCCGGCGAACAGGCCGGACACGTGGCCGCCCTCGGACTCCTCGACGTTGAAGCAGACGCGGTCGATACCTTCGGAGAGATAGAAGGCCAGCATCTCGTCGGGCATCGACAGGCTCTCCCGCGAGAGCACGGAGATGACGTGGAACGGCACCTGTTCGGCACGCAGGCAGCGGATTCCCGCAAGCGTGCGGTCGAAGGTGCCGGCGCCGCTGCGTGTCCGTCGATGCGCGTCGTGCAGTTCGCGCGGACCATCGATGCTGACGCCGACGCCGACCTTGAAGTCGCGGAAGAGCGCGCACCATTGCGGGTCGATCAGCATGCCGTTGGTCTGGAAGGAGTGGGTCAGCCTGACGGAAGCCGGCCGCAGGCGCTCGATCTCGGCAAATGCCTGGCGATAGAAATCGACCGGCACGACCAGCGGTTCGCCGGCGTGCCAGACCACGGTGAGTTCCGGCGACGCCCAGCCCGAGGCGAACAGCTCGCCGAAGAGCTTCGCCACCGTCGTCTGCGCAATGACATGCTTGTTGTTGCGATCCGGCAGGTAGCAGTAGGTGCAGTCGATATTGCAGAAGGCGGTCGGCTGGATCACGACCATGCCGACTTCCGGCGCGTCGACGGCGGCGGTCACCAGTTGTGCCAGCCGTTGTGCCAGCCGTTGCCCCAGTTGTTGCCGAACGGGGTCAGCAGCGGCAGTGGCAGCGGGATCACCCCGCCGTTGCCCCAGCCATTGTTGCCCCACCCGCCGTTGTGCCAGCCATTGTTACCCCAGCCGCCATTGCCCCAGCCGCCGTTGTGCCAGCCGTTGCCCCATTGCGCGAGCCGGATCCCGTCTTCAGGCGTGGAGGAGGCATCGCCTTCCTTCGCCGCTTCGCTCAGGACGTTCGAGACGGTGTTGCGGATATTCTGGAGGCGCGTGGCCACCGAGTCCGTGCGCCTGGTGCCGGTGTTCGGCGACACCGTCGCCTGGGCGTCGGCAGCGGCAAGACTGATGGAGAGACCCAATGCGCCAGCCGGCAGCAGGGCAGCCAAGGCTCGGAGTGAACGGCGATCGTGGGACATGTCACCTCCCCAGGAAGGCCGCAATTTTACGTGCCCTTTCTTTGCGATGCCAGCGACAAACGCGCGTTGCGGCGGGTGGCGTCCCCGGCGCCCCTCTTCACCGTCGATGAGATCAGTGCGCGGCGGTTACATCTTGCCCTGATAGATGCCGATGATCTTGTCGAGCATGTCGAGCGCTTCGGCGCGCGGACGCTGGAAGGTGTTGCGGCCGATGATCGAGCCATTGGCGCCGCCGTCGCGCAGGCCGCGGATCTCGGTGAACAGGCCCTCGAGGTCCTTGGCCTCGCCGCCGGAGAAGATGACGATGCGGCGGCCGTTGAAGGTCGCCTGCAGGACGTGCTTGACCCGCGCGGCGAGGGTGGAGACGTCGACCTTGGCCTTCTCGTAGGCGGCCTTGGCCTCGGGCTGCCACAGCACGTTGGTCGGCGGCTTCACCTTGATGATGTGGGCGCCGAGCGAGGCGGCGAGATAGGCCGCGTAGGCGCAGACGTCGAGCGCGGTCTCGCCCGCCTTGTCGAGCTTGCCGCCGCGCGGATAGGACCACATGACGACGGCGAGGCCGACCGACTTGGCCTCCTCGGCCAGTTCGCGGATCTCCTCCATCATCTCGTACTGGTCCTCGGAGCCCGGATAGATCGTGAAGCCGATCGCCGCGCAACCGAGGCGCAACGCATCGTTGACGGACGCCGTCACCGCCTGGTCCTTGTTGGTCGACAGGCTGTTGGCGCCGTTGAGCTTGAGGATGGTGGGAATCGCGCCGGCGAAAGTGTCGGCGCCGGCCTCGAGCGCGCCGAGCGGCGCTGCGTAGGCGTTCAGGCCGGCGTCGATCGCCAGCTGGTAGTGATAGTGCGGATCGTAGGCGTCCGGGTTGGGCGCGAAGGAACGGGCCGGGCCATGCTCCACTCCCTGGTCGACCGGCAGGATCACCATCTTGCCCGAGCCGCCGAGGCGGCCGTGCATCAGGATGCTGGCGAGCTTCGCCTTGGTGCCGGGGCAGTCGCTCTCGTAGTTGTCGAGGATCTTCTTGACGGTGCGGGTGATCTTCACGTCCGGGCTCCCCTTTGATCCATTCTGGCCTGACCGCGCCGGTGATAGCGGTGCGGAAGGACCGGTTCAAGCCCCCGTAGATTCGACTACCTGCCACGTCGTTGACCACGAGGCGGAGCTGTAGACAGATTGTGACCGACCCTTCTGGCCACATTGCGGCTGGCGAAATGGACAAAGGAATTCTCAGTGGAGTCTCAATCGCCAGTGTCGTCACCAGTATCGTCAGCAGTATCGCGCCTGCCGTTCTTCTTCGGCTGGGTGATCATCCTGGTCGCCTTCCTGACCGTGGCGGTGAGCGTGACGGCCCGCACTGCCTTCTCGCTGATGTTCCCGCCCATCGTCGACGAGTTCGGTTGGGATCGCGGCATGGCCGCGGGTGCCTTTTCCTTCGGCTTCCTGGTATCCGCCGTGATCAGCCCGGTGGTCGGCCGCGTCATGGACAGGCGCGGGCCGCGCTTCGTCATCGAGATCGGCGTCGTGCTGATGGCGGCGGGCCTGCTGGGCGCCACGATGATCCACGCGCCATGGCAGCTCTATGCCACCTTGGGCGTGCTGGTGGGCGCGGGGGCGAACTGCATGAGCTTCTCGGTGCAGTCGCAGTATCTGCCCAACTGGTTCGTGCGCCGCCGCGCGCTGGCGACCGGGCTCGCCTTTTCCGGTGTCGGCGTGGGGGCGATCCTGATCCTGCCCTGGCTGCAGACGATCATCCTGAAGGAGGGCTGGCGCAGCGCCTGCTGGGCGCTCGGGCTGATGACCCTGTTCGTGCTGCTGCCGATCAACCTGATCGTGAGCAAGAGGCCGCAGGATCTCGGCCTGCTCCCCGACGGCGCGAAGGAATTGGGCGTCGCCGCCGCGCGTCGTGCCGCCGCCATCGTCGATCCGCACTGGACCGCCATCGAATGGACGGTCGCCAGGGCGGTCCGGACGTCCCGCTTCTGGTGGCTCTGCATCGGCTTCTTCAGCGCGGGCTACACCTGGTACGCAGTGCAGGTGCACCAGACGAAGTACCTGGTCGAGATCGGCTTCAGCCCGATGCAGGCGGCCTGGGCGCTGGGCTTCGTGGCCATGGTGGGCATTCCAGGCCAGATCCTCCTCGGCGCCCTGTCGGACCGCATCGGCCGCGAGATCGTCTGGAGCATCGCGGCGACCGGGTTCGCGATCTGCTACGCAGCCCTCCTGGCGCTCGCCGCCGGGCCTTCGGAGCCGCTGCTCTACCTCATGGTCCTGTCGCAGGGCGTGCTGGGCTATTCCTTCACCAGCCTGATGGGCGCGGTGGTGGCGGAGATCTTCGAGGGGCCGCACTTTGGCTCGATCTTCAGCCTGCTCATGGTCTCGCTGCTGGTCGGCGGCGCGATGGGGCCGTGGGTCACCGGCGTGCTGCACGATGTCGACGGCACCTACACCACGGCCTTCGCGGTGGCGCTGGGGTTCAGCGTCCTGGGCGCCGCCTCGATCTGGTTCGCGGCACCCGGCAAGGTCCGCAGGGTCGCCGGACGAGCGAAGACCTGACCGTTATTCGTTGAGGCCCTTGCCGGCATAAGGATGTGTCGCGATCCAGTGTTTGGCGATGTCGATGCGGCGCGTGATCCACACGCCCTGCTGCTTCTGCAGATAGTCGAGCAGCCGCCATAGACCCGCCGTGCGGCCGGGGTGACCGAGGATGCGCATGTGCATGCCCACCGACATCATCTTCGGGCTTTGCGCCCCCTCGCGGTAGAGCACGTCGAAGGAGTCCTTCACCAGATTGAACCACTGGTCGGAGTTGCTCATCGTCGTGGCGTACTTGCCGTCGTTGTTCGTCAGCGAATACGGCACCACGAGATGCGGCTTGCCCTCGACTGTCGTCCAGAACGGCAGGTCGTCGCCGTAGTAGTCGCTGTCGTAGGTGAAGCCGCCATGCTCGACCACGAGCCGGCGCGTGTTGACGCTCGGTCCGTAGCGGCAGTACCAGCCGGCTGGCGCATCGCCCACGGTCTGTCGGAGCGACTTCACCGCCTTCTGGATATGGTCGCGCTCCTCGGCCTCGCTGAGGTCGAAATGCTTCACCCAGCGCCAGCCGTGGCTGCACACGTCGAAGCCCGATGCCTTGACCGCGTCGGCCGCGTGCTTGTTGCGCTCGAAGGCCAGCGCGCAGCCGAACACCGTCATCGGCAGGCCGCGCTCCTGGAAGGCGCGCATCAGGCGCCAGAAGCCGGCACGGCTGCCGTACTCGAACATGCCTTCGCCGGCGAGGTCGCGGCCCTTCAGCCCGGTCGACGAGCTGGTCGATTCGGTGAGGCCGGTCTCGGTGTAGCCCTCGCCATCCTGGATCGAAGGCTCCGAGCCTTCCTCGTAGTTCATGACGAAGTTGACGGCGATGCGCGCGCCGTTCGGCCATTTCGGGTCCGGCGGAGTGGCGCCGTAGCCCACCAGGTCGCGCTTCGGTTGCCAGCTCATGTCGGTCTCCTCACCAGTTCGGCGCCCATCTGGCGGGCGATGTCGGCCACCTTGTCGTTGGGCGGCTCCATGGAAATCAGTTTCACGCCGGCCCGCAGGCAGGCGAGCGCATAGCCCGCCGCATCGCCGCAATCGACGACCAGCCGGAACGCCACGTCGGCGAATTCCGTGCGCGCCCTGTCCTGCAGCGCCGCGAGATAGCCCGCGCCGTAGAAGGCGGCGGCGTCGGGTGGCGTCACCAGGGTCGGCTGGGTGGCGCCGGCGCGCGCCGCCAGCAGCGCGGCCTCGGTGGTGCGCCAGTCGCGGATTTCGATCACCGGATCAGGGGATGCGGATGGTGAAGGGGGCGACAGGGACGAACTCCTCGTCTGCGGTGCCGGCGCGCCACATGAAGACGCCGAAGCGGCCGGGCCGATCGAGCACGGTGAGGCCGTGATGCCAGGTATCGGGCTTGTAGGTGACGCCCTGCTGGCCGGTGGCGATGAAGGCCTCGAGGCCCGCCATATCCGGGCCGCCTCCCTGGGCGTGCGGCGCCACGACGACCAGCCAGCGGCCGACATCGACCGGCACGAAGCTCTGCGAGGAGAACTCGTGCCGCTCCATCATCTCGGATTTCAGCGGCCGGTCGGGCGTGGGCAGGCGGAAGGTCATCGACAGGCTGGGCCGCGCGTCGGGCCTGAGGTTGCCCAACGCTTCCTCGTAATAGGTGCGGCCGGCCGCGGTCGGTACGTCGATCACGTCGCCGTACGGCGCGAAGGCTTCTTTCGTCAGAGGCTGCGGGATGACTTCCATCGTGCTTCCTGGTCGCGCATGCGGCGGATAAGGCTCGCCGTCCATTCTACCAGCAGCATCCCCACAACGCCGCCGCAATCAAGACGCCGGAGGGTCACGCGAGGCGTTCGGCTGTTCCCGGGCCTGACAGGCAAACACGGGGGTTGCGAGGGCAACTCGCACCCTATTCAGGCCGTTCCCTGGTGGAGGAGGCCAACCATGTCCATTTCAATTTCCCGTTCCAACACCAAGTCGCTGAAGCTGTTGGCCGGCGTTGCCGCCACTGCCCTCCTGATCGGCTGGGCGGCTGGCGTCGGCGCGCAAACCACCACGGAACCGGTCCCACAGCAGCAGGCTTCGCTGCCGGCGAACGGCACGGCGGCAAGCCTGCCGCCACTTCCGCTCGGCCATGACGACATACGCGAAGTACAGAATCAGTTGATTGCGCTGGGCTACAATCCCGGCCCGGCCGATGGCCAGGCGGGTCCGGCCACCATCGCTGCGGCAGAGCAGTACGATCAGAGCCACGGCGGCACCGGTCAAGCGCCGGTCGATAGCGCGCTGCTCGCTCGCCTGAAAGCCGACACCGGCCCTCGGCTGACCTACGAACAGGTCGCTGAACGGTCGCAGGCACAAACGTCGGCACCGGCGTCCGCGTCAAACCAGATCGGCGGCATCGTGCAACAAATTGCGCCACTCATCGGAGCCGCAATCAGCAACAGCAACAATGGCTATGGCCCCGGCTACTACGGCCCGCCGCCCGGCTACTATGGTTATGGTTACGGCGGCTACTAGAGCGGCTTCCGATTGATTGGAACCGCTCATGCGGTTCCAATCAATCGGAAACGCATTGGCCGAGGCGCCTCGACTGACGGCATATTCCGTCCGCCTGATTACAGTCGAACGGAATATGCTCTAGCAGACGTGCAAAGCCCGCATCACAGGGCGAGTGACGCGGGCCTGGCAGACGTGAGAAAGCGATCGGAACTCAGCCCAGCTTGCCCATCGCCACGGCGGTATCGGCCATGCGGTTGGAGAAGCCCCACTCGTTGTCGTACCAGCTCATGACGCGCACGAAGGTGCCGTCCATGACCTTGGTCTGGTCCATGTGGAAGGTCGACGAGTGCGGATCGTGGTTGAAGTCGATCGACACGTTGGGCTGATCGGTCCAGCCCAGGATGCCCTTGAGCTGGTTGGCGGCGGCGAGCTTCACGGCCTTGTTGATCTCGTCCTTGTCGGTCTTGCGCTTGGCCACGAACTTGAAGTCGATCATCGAGACGTTGGGCGTGGGCACGCGGATGGCCACGCCGTCGAGCCTGCCATTCAGTTCCGGCAGCACGAGGCCCACCGCCTTGGCCGCACCGGTCGAGGTCGGGATCATCGAGAGCGCCGCCGCGCGGCCGCGATAGAGATCCTTGTGCATCGTGTCGAGCGTCGGCTGATCGCCGGTATAGGCGTGGATCGTCGTCATGAAGCCGTGGTCGATGCCGACGGCGTCGTTCAGCACCTTGGCGACCGGCGCCAGGCAGTTGGTCGTGCACGACGCGTTGGAGACGACGATGTGGTCCTTCGTGAGCTTCTCGTGGTTCACGCCGTAGACCACGGTGAGGTCGGCGTTGTCGGCGGGCGCCGAGATCAGCACGCGCCGGGCGCCGGCGTCGACATGGGCACTGGCCGCCTTCTTCGAGGTGAAGAAGCCGGTGCACTCGAGCACCAGCTCGACGCCCATCGCCTTGTGCGGCAGCTTGGCGGGATCGCGCTCGGCGGTGACCTTCATCTTGCCGCGGCCGACGTCGATCGTGTCGCCCTCGACCTTGACCTCGTGCGGGAAGCGCCCGTGCACGCTGTCGAAGCGCAGCAGGTGGGCGTTGGTCTCGACCGGGCCGAGGTCGTTGATCGCCACGACTTCGATGTCCTTGCGGCCCAATTCGAGAATGGCGCGCAGGATATTGCGGCCGATGCGGCCGAAGCCGTTGATTGCAACCCGAACAGCCATGGAACTCCCCCTCCGTTACTTCGCCAGGCCGCGCGCTGCTTCTGCGATCGCTTCGGCTGTGATTCCGAAATGCTTGAACAGGTCGGACGCCTTGCCCGAGGCGCCGAAGCCGGTCATGCCGACGAACGCGCCCTTGCCGCCGAGCCAGCGCTCCCAGCCGAAGCCACTGGCGGCCTCGCAGGCGACGCACGCGGTTCCGTCCGGTCCCATGACCTGCGCGCGATAGCTTGCGTCCTGCGCCTCGAACAATTCCCACGACGGCATGGATACGACCGCCGCCGCGATGCCGTCCTTGGCCAGCATGTCGCGCGCCTTCATGGCGAGTTCGACTTCCGAGCCCGACGCGATCAGGCGGACCGGCGCCGAAGCTTCGCCCGCCAGGATGTACGCACCCTTGCGGCAGAGATTCTCGTCGCCCGCGCCCCTGAGTGTGGGCAGGTTCTGGCGAGTCAAGGCGAGCACTGTCGGTTTTCCTTTGGCCTCGAGGGCGATCTGCCAGCACTCCGCCGTCTCGATCGCATCGGCCGGGCGCATCGTCGTGAGATGCGGGATGGCGCGCAGCGCGGCCAGATGCTCGACCGGCTGATGGGTCGGGCCGTCTTCGCCCAGGCCGATCGAATCGTGAGTCATCACATAGATCACGCGCACGCCCATCAGGCAGGCGAGGCGAATCGACGGGCGGCAGTAGTCGGTGAAGACCAGGAACGTGCCGCCGTACGGGATCACGCCGCCGTGCAGCGCCATGCCGTTCATCGCCGCGCACATCGCATGCTCGCGAATGCCGTAGTGCATGTAGCGGCCCGACGGGTCGCTGGAACTCTGGCTGTTGATCGTCTTGGTCTTGGTGTTGTTCGAGCCGGTGAGGTCGGCCGAGCCGCCCAGCGTATCGGGGAACACCGGATTGAGGACCTCGAGCACTTCCTGGCTCGACTTGCGCGTCGCCCACGAGGGCTTTTCGGTCGCCATCCTGGCCTTGAAGGCCTTGATCGTGTCGTCGACGATCGCCGGCACGTCGCCCGCCATGCGGCGGTCGAACTCGGCGCGGTCGGCCTCGGGCATCGCGGCGTGCCGCTTCACCCACTTGCGCCGCGCCGACTTGCCCTTGTTCCCGATCTTGCGCCAGGCGCTGAAGATCGGCTCGGGAATCTCGAACGGCGGATAGGGCCAGCCGAGATTCTGGCGGGCGCCCTCGATCTCGGTCTGGCCGAGCGCCGCGCCGTGCGCCTCCTTGGTGCCGGCCTTGGTCGGCGCGCCGTAGCCGATGATCGTCTTGCAGGCGATCATCGAGGGCTTGTTGGTGACTTTCTGCGCCTTGCGGATGGCGCGGGCGACGGCGTTCTGGTCGAAGCCGTCGACGGCCTGCACATGCCAGCCGGCGGCGGCGAAGCGCTTCATGTGATCGTCAGAGGTCGCGAGCGAGGTCGGCCCGTCGATCGTGATGCTGTTGTTGTCGAACAGCACGATCAGCCGGCCGAGGCCGAGATGGCCCGCAAGCGTGACCGCTTCCTGGCCGACACCTTCCATCAGGCATCCGTCTCCGCAGATCACGTAGGTGAAGTGATCGACGACGTCGGTGCCGAAGCGGGCGCACATTTCCCGTTCGGCGACCGCGAAGCCCACCGAGTTGCCCAGCCCCTGGCCCAGCGGGCCGGTCGTGGTCTCGATGCCGGTCGCGTGGCCGTATTCGGGGTGGCCGGCAGTCTTCGATCCGAGCTGGCGGAAATGCTCGATCTGGTCGAGCGTCATGTCCGGATAGCCGGTCAGATAGAGCAGCGAATAGAGCAGCATCGAGCCGTGGCCGGCCGACAGGATGAAGCGGTCGCGATCGGGCCAGTGCGGCTCTTTCGGATCGAACTTCAGGAATTTGCTGAACAGCACCGTGGCGACGTCGGCCATGCCCATCGGCAGGCCGGGATGTCCGGAATCCGCTTTTTCCACGGCGTCCATGGACAGGGCCCGAATGGCATTCGCCATGTCGCGCTGGGCGGCGGTCTGTTCGGTCATTTTATGTGTGCGCCGTATGGTTTTTTTGATTGGGCCGCAACATGCCGACGCACCTTATCTGCGTCAATGCGCAAAACCTCATGGCCGCCCCAGATATTGAGGGCGAAGACGCTCCACAGGGGCAATATGTTGACCGTCAACAGGCGCACAACTTATCCTCTCGGCATGGAGCAGACGCAGCCCAGCGGCCGACTGCGATCCTCCGACGGGGGAGCAATGTCCAAGGCGGCCAGTGCCAAAGATCGCGTGGACGATGCGCTCAGTCGCCTGGAATCGATGGTGGAAGAACGCCTGCAGAGCGAGCAGGCGCGATCCGATGAACTCGCCCGCCGTCTCGGCAGGCTGGAAAAACAACACGACGAACTCAGGAAGGTTGCGACCGAGGTCGAGGGTCGTCTTGAACGGGCGATGGAATACATTCGCTCGCTTCTTGCGGCCGATCAGAAGTGACGGCCCGTGGCCGTCATCCCGAGGCGCGCGGAGTAACCTCCGCGCTTAATGGCGAGGGATCTGTTGACCACAGGCAAAGATGCTTAGCTTCGCTCGGCCTGACACGTTAGACTAGAGCTACCCCTCTAAACGCCGGATACCGGCGCAAAAACAGGAGACGCGGATAATGCCGCAGGTTTCGATTCAAATCGCCAACCGCAGCTATGAGCTCGCCTGTGGCGAAGGCGAAGAAAGCCGCGTACGCGAACTCGGCGCCTACGTCGACGACAAGATCACCGAGCTGCGCAAGCAACTGCCACCCGGCACGCCCGAAGTGAAGCTGATGGTGTTCGCGGCGCTGATGCTGGCCGACGAGAGCCGCGAGGCGCGCGTGCAGGCGAGGCAAGCCGAGAGCGCCCGGGCGAGCGCCACCGACAATGCCGAGACCCTGGCCTCGGCGCTGGAGGAATTGATCACTTCGCGGGTCGACAAGATCCAGAAAAAGGTCAGCGGCGCGGCCTAGTTTTAGCCTCTCCGGAGGCTTACATTGGCTTGGGGCGGATTTCTGCGCGGTGCGTGGTTCGCTTAAAACCCCGGGGCCAATAAGATCTCCTGGGAACTGTTCCTGGCCTTGACCGTGGTCTTGGCTACACGGTGCCCACCTGCTTACGCAGGCCTTGGAGGTTTCACGTGCCACGGCCCATCGTGGAGCCGCCCCACCTCTCTCTTTCTCTCGCGGACATGAACCCGATCCAGGCCAAGCAGACCTTGCGCAGCGCGATGCTGGCCTGGCGCACCGCCCTCCCGGAAAACGAGCGGCGGGAGGCGGCCGACGGTTTGCTGGAACAGTACAGGCGCGAGCGGCCGATCGAGACGCCGGCCGTCGTCTCGGGCTTCTGGCCGATGACGGACGAACTCGACATCCGCCCGCTGATGTTCGAGCTGCACAACGAGGGCTGCCAGCTCGCCTTGCCCGTCGTGGTCGGCAAGGGCCAGCCGCTCGTCTTTCGCGCCTGGCGTCCGGGCGATCCACTGGAGCAGGGGGTGTTCAAGACGCTGCATCCCTCGCCCCGGCGCGAGGTCGTCGAGCCCGACGTGCTGATCGTGCCGTTGCTCGCGTGCGACGAGGCGGGCTGGCGGCTGGGCTATGGCGGCGGCTTCTACGACCGCACGCTGCGCGGCCTGCGCGCGCGCCGCAAGGTTCTCGCACTGGGCGTGGCGTTCGACGAGCAGCTCGTCGCCGAGGAAGTGCCGCACGGGCCCGGGGACGAGCGGATCGATTGGTTGTTGACCGATCGCCGTGTTTGCGCGTTTGTCTGAAGCATGAAGGTATTGTTCTGCGGCGACATCGTTGGACGGTCGGGGCGCGAGGTCGTGCTGAAGCACGTGCCGAAGCTGCGCCAGGAGCTTGGTCTCGACTTCGTCGTGGTGAACGGCGAAAACGCCGCGGCGGGCTTCGGCATCACCGCAAAGATCTGCGCCGAGCTGCACGCCGGCGGCATCGACTGCATCACCACCGGCAATCACGTCTGGGACCAGCGCGACATCATTCCCTACATCGCGCAGGACAAGCGCCTGCTGCGACCGGTGAATTTCCCGCCCGGTACGCCGGGCTGGGGCGCCAATCTGTTCGAAACCGCCAAGGGCCAGAAGATCGTCGTCGTCAACGTGATGTGCCGGCTGTTCATGGACGCACTCGACGATCCGTTCCGCACCGTCGAGGCCGAGGTCTCCAAGTATACGCTGGGCCGCAATGCGCACTTCGTGCTGGTCGACGTGCACGGCGAGGCGACCAGCGAGAAGCAGTCGATGGGTCATTTCCTCGACGGCCGTGTCTCGGCGGTGCTGGGCACCCACAGCCATATCCCGACCGCCAATTCGTGGGTACTGCCCGGCGGCACCGCCTACCAGACCGATGTCGGCATGTGCGGCGACTACGATTCGGTGATCGGCATGAAGAAGGAGGGCGCGGTGCTCCGCTTCATAAAGAAGATGCCGGGCGACCGGCTCGCCCCGGCCGAGGGCGAAGGCACTATGTGCGCGGCCCTTGTCGAAACCGACGACAAGACCGGGCTGGCGAGGTCGGTCCGGCCGATCCGGGTCGGGGGGCACCTGCCGCCGGCGGCCTGATTTTCAGCATCTTGTATCCCACAGGCTCCCTCTATACCTATTACGGGTACCTTGAAGACGGCCGTTGACGGTCTGGGGAAAAATCGGCATCGTCTTGATGTTAAACGATTTTTCGCCGCGTTGGCGGACTGTCTTCCAGGTTAGAGGGGGCGTCGGAATCAAGGTTCCGACGTTTTTTAGCGGGGGCTTCGGCCCCCGCCTTTTTTTTGGTCCCGCTCCCAAAATCCACGAGAAGTGGTATAGCCGCCCGATCACGTTACTCAATCTGGTTGTCGCGCCATGGCTGGTCATTCCCAGTTCAAGAACATCATGCATCGCAAAGGCCGCCAGGACGCGGTCAAGGCGAAGATCTTCACCAAGCTGATCCGTGAAATCACCACGGCGGCGCGGCTGGGAGCCGCCGATCCCAACGCCAACCCGCGCCTGCGCGCGGCGGTGATCGCGGCGCGCGAGAACAACATGACGCGCGACACGATCGATCGGGCGATCAAGCGCGGCTCTGGCAACGACGCCGACGCGAACTACGACGAGATGCGCTACGAGGGCTACGGCCCGGGCGGGGTCGCGGTGATCGTCGAGGCGCTGACCAACAACCGCAATCGCACCGCCGGTGAAGTGCGCTCGATCTTCTCCAAGCATGGCGGCAATCTTGGCGAGACCAACAGCGTGTCGTTCATGTTCGACCGCGCGGGCGAGTTCCGTTTTCCCCTCAAGGCCGGTTCGGCCGATGCCGTCCTGGAAAAGGCGATCGACGCCGGCGCCGACGACGTGGTGAGCGGTCCCCCTGAATCAGAGGGTGGTGATGAAGGGGTACACGAGATTTATTGCTCGCAGGACAACTTCAATGCGGTGCGCGAGGCGCTGGAGAAGTCGCTGGGCCAGCCGTCGTCGGCCAAGCTGATGTGGCGGCCCAGGACGACCACCCCGGTCGACGGCGAGACCGCGCAGACCCTGATCGACATGATCGGCGCCCTCGACGACAACGACGACGTGCAGAACGTCTATGCCAATTTCGAGGTGTCCGACGACGCGCTCGCGAAGTTCGCGGCCTGATCGCGGATGAGATTGCTCGGCCTCGATCCCGGTCTGCGGTTGACCGGCTGGGGCGTGATCGATGTCGATGGCAACCGGCTGCGCCACGTGGCGCACGGCGTCGTCAAGGTGGCGGCCGATCGCCCACTCTCGGTGCGGCTCCATGAGCTGCACGAGGGCATCGCCGCGGTGATCGCCGAGCAACAACCCCTCGAGGCCGCCGTCGAGGAGACGTTCGTCAACGCCAACCCGGCGTCGACCCTGAAGCTCGGCCAGGCGCGCGGCGTCGTGATGCTGGCGCCGGCGCGGGCCGGCCTTGCAGTGTTCGAGTACGCCGCCAATCTCGTGAAGAAGTCGGTGACCGGCGCGGGCCATGCCGACAAGCGCCAGATCGCGATGATGGTCGGCCGCCTGCTGCCCGGGGTCGAGGCGACCGCCGATGCCGCCGACGCGCTCGCGGTGGCGATCTGCCATGCCCATCACCGCGCCACTGCCCGGCGCGTGGAGGCGGCACTTTGATCGCCAGGCTGAAGGGCATCGTCGAGTCGATCGACGAGGCGGGCGCGGTGATCGACGTGAACGGCGTCGGTTACCTGGTTTCGGCTTCGGCGCGCACCTTGCGCGACCTCGTGGTCGGCGGGCCGGCGACCCTGCTGGTCGAGACCATCGTGCGCGAGGATGCCATCGCGCTCTACGGCTTCCTCGAGACGCCGGAGCGCGACTGGTTCCGCATCCTGACGACCGTGCAGGGCGTCGGCGCCCGGGTGGCGCTGTCGATCCTCTCGACCCTGTCGCCGGACGAGATCGTCCGTGCCATCGCCGCCCAGGATCGCGCGACCTTGAGCCGGCCGGCGGGCGTCGGGCCGAAGCTGGCGGCGCGCCTGGCCACCGAGCTGAAGGACAAGGCCGCCGCCTTCGGCGTGGCGCCGGCCTCGCACAGGCCGGCAGGTCCCGGCGCGGTCGTGCCGCCGACCGCCTCGATCAACGAGGACGCGGTCTCGGCGCTGGTCAATCTCGGCTACCGCCGGGTCGAGGCGTTCGGTGCGGTCGCCCGTGTTTCCCAGCGCCTGGGTGAGGGGGCCGCGCTCGATGCGATGATCAGGGCGGGCCTGCAGGAGCTCGCCCGATGAGCGAGCAGCCGGATCGATTGATCGCGCCCAAGCGTGCCGAGGAAGATGCCGCCGAACTGGCGCTGCGGCCGCAGACCCTGGACGATTTCATCGGCCAGAAGCAGGTCCGCGAGAACCTCAAGATCTTCATCGCCGCCGCCAGGGCGCGCGGCGAGGCGCTCGACCACGTGCTGTTCCACGGCCCGCCCGGCCTCGGCAAGACGACCCTGGCGCAGATCGTGGCGCGCGAGATGGGCGTGGGCTTCCGCGCCACCTCCGGCCCGGTGATCCAGAAGGCGGGCGACCTGGCCGCCCAGCTCACCAACCTGCAGGCGCACGACGTGCTGTTCATCGACGAGATCCATCGTCTCAGCCCGGCGATCGAGGAGATCCTCTATCCGGCGATGGAGGACTTCCAGCTCGACCTGATGATCGGCGAGGGGCCGGCCGCGCGCTCGGTCCGCATCGACCTGCCGCCGTTCACCCTGGTCGGTGCGACGACGCGCTCGGGCCTGATGACGCGGCCGCTGCGCGAGCGCTTCGGCATTCCCCTGCGCATGATCTTCTACGAACCGGCCGAGTTGGAGACGATCGTGCATCGCGCCGCCCGGGTGCTGAAGATGGATATGGCCAGGGACGGCGGGGCGGAGATCGCCCGGCGCTCGCGCGGCACGCCGCGCGTCGCCAACCGCCTGCTGCGCCGCGTGCGCGATTTCGCTTCGGTCGGCGGCAACAAGATCGTCGACGCGAAGGCCGCCGATGCCGCCCTGACCCGCCTCGAGGTCGACGGTCGCGGCCTCGATGCGATGGATCGCAAGCTATCTCGCCTGCATCGCCGAGAACTACGGCGGCGGTCCGGTCGGCGTCGAAACGCTGGCCGCCGCCCTCTCCGAGCAGCGCGACGTGATCGAGGACGTGATCGAGCCCTACCTGATGCAGCTCGGCCTGCTGATGCGCACGCCGCGCGGCCGCCTGCTGTCGGAGAGCGGCTACCGGCATCTCGGCAAGCCGATGCCGAAGGCACAGAAGCAGCAACAGCTCGACCTGCTGGCCGGCGGCCCGCCCAACGATGGGACGCAGGATGACGGGACGGAAGAGGCGTGAAGGCCCCGACCTCCGGCGCCATCGTCGACGGCCGGCATGTGCTCGCGTTACGGGTCTATTACGAGGACACCGACGCCGCCGGCATCGTCTACTACGCCAACTGGCTGCGCTTCCTCGAGCGCGGCCGCACCGAGCTCCTGCGCCTGCTGGGTCACGAGCACAGCGCCTTGCGCGACGCAGCGCGGCGTGAATTGGGTCGTGCGCCGCTGTGCGCTCGATTATCTGAAACCGGCGCGGCTCGACGAGACGATCGAGGTGGTGACCCATTGCGGCGAACTGCGCGGCGCCTCCCTCGACATGCTGCAGGAAGCGCGGCGCGGCCAGGACATACTGCTGCGCGCCGAGCTGGTCGTCGCCTGCATGAACCTGAACGGCCGTCCGACGCGCCTGCCCGAGGGGCTGCGCACGGCTCTTGCACAGGTTGCCGACAGCAACCCGCCCCGCTCACGCCATATTCAGGTATAAGGCTCAGAACAACGGAGATACGTAATGGACGCCTTTGCGCAGGTCGCCAGCACCCCCCTTGCCGGCACCGCACCCCCCATCGACATGTCGGTCTATGGCCTGTTCATGCAGGCCGACTGGATCGTCAAGTCGGTGATGCTCGCTTTGCTGCTCGCCTCGTTCTGGTCGTGGGCGATCATCTTCGAAAAAATGCTGCGGCTGCGCTCGCTGAAGAAGAGCGCCCAGTCGTTCGAGGACACTTTCTGGTCGGGCGTCTCGCTCGAGGATCTCTACGACCGGGTCGGCGCCAAGCCGATCGATCCGATGTCGAGCATCTTCTCCGCCGCGATGCGCGAGTGGCGCCGCTCGGTCTCCAAGGGTCTGGCCGCCAGCGCCACGGCGCGCGGTGCGCTGCGCCAGCGCATCGAGCAGGTGATGAGCGTCACCATCCAGCGCGAGATGGAGGCGATCGAGAAGCGGCTCGGCTTCCTCGCCACGGTCGGCGCCAATGCCACCTTCGTCGGCCTGTTCGGCACGGTGTGGGGCATCATGAACGCGTTCGGCCACATCGCGGTGTCGAAGAACACTTCGCTGGCGGTCGTGGCGCCGGGCATCTCGGAGGCGCTGTTCGCCACCGCGATCGGCCTGGTCGCCGCGATTCCGGCGGCCGGCGCCTACAATATCCTGTCCGGCCAGGTCTCGCGCTACGCCGTCCAGCTCGAGGCGTTCGCCGGTGAGTTCATCACCATCCTGTCGCGCCAGCTCGAGGAGCAGACCTGATGGCCGGCGGCATCGTTCCGTCGTCGGGCGGCGGCGGCAAGTTCCGCCGCCGGCGCTTTGCGCCGATCGCCGACATCAACGTGACGCCGATGGTCGACGTCATGCTGGTGCTGCTGGTGATCTTCATGATCACCGCGCCGCTCCTGCAGGTCGGCGTGCCGGTCGACCTGCCCAAGACCAGCGCCCAGCAGGTCGGCGGCAAGGACGAGCCGCTGGTCGTGTCGCTCAATTCCAAGGACGAGGTCTTCCTGGGCGACACCAAGTACGAGCTTGCCGAACTCGCCACCAAGCTCAAGGCGGTGCACGAGCGAGAAGCCCGATCAGCGGGTGTTCATTCGCGGCGACAAGTCGATCCAGTACGGACGCATGATGGAAGTCATGGGCGTGGTGATCGATTCGGGTTTCCGCCAGCTCGGTCTGCTGGGCGAGCAGGCCGACGAGCAAGCCTGGTGCGGCGCCCGCGCCACGCAAGTAGTCAGTACCGGAGTACAGGCGATCGATGTTCGGCCGCTCCTCTCGAAATGCGGAGATGCGCACGCCGGCGATCCTGTCGGTGGGCGTGCATGTCGTTCGCCATCCTGGCGGCGATCGTGAACTTCAATTTCTTCAGCCATCCGCCGATCGAGCCCGAGCCGATGATGGTCGAGTTCGAGGCGATCGCCAAGAAAGCGGCCGCACCCAAGGTCGGCATCCAGGAACAGCAGCCGGAGAAGGCAAAGATCGCCGAGGAGACGAGCAAGGCGCCGCCGCCCAAGACCGCCGAGCCGCCACCTGCACCGGAAGTGCCGAAGCCGCCGGAGGTCGTCGAGGCCAAGCCGCCAGCCGCCCAAGCCGGTCGAGAAGCCCAAGCCGGAGCCGCCCAAGCCGGCCGACGACAAGATCGCGCTGAAGCCCAAGGAGCCGGACCCGCCCAAGGTCGAGAAGCCGCCGGAACCTCCCAAGCCCGAGCCGCCAAGCCCGAGGTGAAGAAGGTCGAGCCGCCCAAGCCCGCGCCGCCCAAGCCTGCGCCGCCCAAGAAGCCCGAATGTCGAGAACATCGTCGACAGCATCCTGAAGAACAACGACAAGACCCCGCCGATCAAGACGCCGCAGCAATCGCCGCAGAAGCCGAAGGAGATCACGCGTCAGGTGGCGATGGCGCCCGAGTTCGCCACCGTCGTGACGGCGAGCGAGGTCGAGGGTGTGCGGCAGAAAATCCGGCCGTGCTGGTATTCGTTCGGCGGCGCCAAGGATGCGCCGATCGTGAGCCTGGTGGTCCAGATGAACCAGAACGGCACGCCGGTCGACGTCGAATTCAAGGATCCCGGCCGGATGGGCGATCCGGCGTATCGCGCCGCCGCCGAATCGGCCCGGCGCGCCATCCTCAATCCGCGCTGCCAGCCGTGGCCACTGTCACCGGAGAAGTACAATTCCTGGCGCACGATCACGTTCAACTTCGACCCCCGCGACTATTGAAAACGGTCGCGCTATAGAGACACCCCTCCAACGAGCAAGAAGAGGTTCGACATGATGATCCCCCGACATCTTCGGACAGTCCTGGTTGCGGCGGCCCTTGCCGTCCCGGCGCTCCCTGCGCACGCCCAACTCACCATCGACATGACCAAGCCCAACTTCGAGCCGGTGCCGATCGCCATCGTCGATTTCGCAGGGCGACGCGATGGGCGCGCGAGATGGCGACCGTCATCCGCAACGACCTGCAGAACTCGGGCCTGTTCCGCTCGATCGCGCCCGGCTCCTTCATCGAGCGCAACATCAACGCCAATCGCAGCGCCGCGCTTCCAGGACTGGCGCAACGTCGGCGCGACAGGCCTCGTGGTCGGCCAGGTCAGCCAATGCCGGCGGCAACCTCAAGGTCGACTTCCGCCTGTGGGACGTCGTGGCGGCGCACGCAGGCGGCCGGACTTTCGCTTCACCAGCCAACCCAACAACTGGCGGCGGCTCTGCCACATCATCGCCGATGCGATCTACAAGCGCGTGACCGGCGAGGAGGGCTACTTCGACACCCGCGTCGCCTATGTCGCCGAGACCGGTCCGCTCAACACGCGCATCAAGCGCATCGCGATCATGGACCAGGATGGCGCCAACAACCGCTACATCACCGACGGCCGCACGCTCGCGCTGACGCCGCGCTTCTCGCCGACCCTGCAGGAGATCGTCTACATGGCCTACGGCGAGGCCAACGGTCCGCCGCGCGGTCTACCTGCAGAACGTCGACTGCAACCGCCGCGAGCTGCTGGGCAATTTCCCGGGCATGAGCTTCGCACCGCGCTTCTCGCCCGACGGCACCAAGGTCGCGATGAGCTTGTCGCAGGACGGTCAACACCAACCTCTACGAGATGGACGTGCGCGGCCACGGCATGCGCCGGCTGACCAATACGCCGGCGATCGACACTTCGCCCTGCTACTCCAACGACGGCACGCAGATCGTCTTCAATTCCGACCGTGGCGGCACCCAGCAGCTCTATGTGATGGGCGCGGGCGGCGGCGGCGAGAAGCGCATCAGCTTCGGCGACGGCCGCTACGCGACGCCGGTGTGGTCGCCGCGCGGCGACTACATCGCCTTTACCAAGATCATGGGCAGCAGCTTCGGCATCGGCATCATGCGGCCCGACGGCAGCGGCGAACGCCTGCTGGCCAACGGCTTCCTGGTCGAAGGCCCGACATGGGCGCCCAACGGCCGCGTCCTGATGTACTTCAAGCAGCAGCCCAATGGAGGCGGCCGGGCGGGTTCGGTGAGCCTGAGTGCCATCGACATCACCGGGCGGTTCGAACGCCAGGTTCCGACGCCCACGGACGCGTCGGATCCGGCGTGGTCGCCCTTGATTCCGCAGTAGCGAGAATATGATCGCGATTACGCGACCCGAGCGTCACACTGCGCTCGGGTCTTCTTGTCTGGGACTGGATGGACCCCTCAGCCAGAGGGGCGGCAACCGAGAGGAGCGCGATCGTGAGAGCGACGCGTCGGAGAATAAGATGCGAATGATCAAAGCCATTCGCTGCCATCGCGGCCCTGATGTTCATCGCTGCTTGCAGCAACACCGAACAGGCTGCCGCTCCGGCCGGCACGACCGTCATCGCCCGGCTCGGTTGCCGATTTCCGGCAGAACGTCGGTGACCGCGTGTACTTCGACACCGATCAGTCGACATCCGCGAAGACGGCCGCGGCACGCTCACCAAGCAGGCTGACTGGCTGAAAAGTACACCAACTACCGATCACCATCGAGGGCAAGTGCGACGAGCGCGGCACCCGCGAGTACAACCTCGCGCTCGGCGAGCGCCGCGCCAACGCCGTGCGCCAGTTCCTGGTCGCCCAGGGCGTGCCGGCGGAGCGCCTCAAGACCATCAGCTACGGCAAGGAGCGTCCCGAGGTCGTGGGCTCCGACGAGGGCTCCTGGGCCCGCAACCGCGTCGGCATCACGGCGTTCAGTAAGGATTGCCTGAATTCGAGATCGAACGCCGGTCGCTCGCGCGACCGGCGTTTTCGTTTGTTGAGTGCGTCGTCCTGCCTGAAAATGGCCGCGTTTGAACCGAAACAATGGAACCCCATGAAGAGCTTCTCTTCGCGCTTTCGCTTCCTCGCGGCTCTTCTCCTGCCCTCGCTCGCAGCGGCGCAGCAGCCGGCCTATGTCGAAGACCGGCTGAACCAGCTTCAGCAGTCCATCACCTGCTGACCGGCCAGATCGAGCAGCTGCAATACAGCAACCAGCAGCTTCACCAGCAGATGGAGAAGATGCAGGCCGACTACGAATTCCGCCTCGACCAGCTCGAGAAGGGCAAGGGGGGAGGAGGCGGCGCGCGGCCGAGCCCGACGCCCATCCGCTCAGCAGCAGCATCTCGCGCCGCCGCCGCCGGCCGTCGCCGGGGCCGCGCCGCCACCGGCGCCTGCCGGCAACACGGCCGGTGCCGAGCAGCTATACAACGACGCCTTCAAGCTGCTGCAGGATGGCGACTACGCCGGCGCCGAGCGCGGCTTCAAGACGTTCGTGCAGCGCTATCCGCAGCATGTGCTGGCCGGCAATGCGCGAGTACTGGCTGGGCGAGACCTACTACGCGCGCCGCGACTACCAGAGCGCCATGGTCTCGTTCGCCGAGGGCTACAAGGTCTACAAGACCAGCCCCAAGGGGCCGGACAATCTGCTGAAGCTCGGCATCACGCTGGCGGCGCTCGGCCGCAAGCCGGAAGCCTGTGCCGTGTTCCGCGCTTCAGCCAGGACTATCCACGCGCCACCGACCTCCAGAAGCGGCGGGTCGACCAGGAGCGCCAGCGAACGGATGCGGCTGACGCCGCTTTCGGCATCCGAATTCGCGCGCGCTGATGGCGCCTTTCGCGCCGTTCGAAAATCATCCGGTTCTCGCCGTCGCCGTGTCGGGCGGCCGCGATTCGCTGGCGCTGGCGGTTCTGGCGCACGAATGGGCCAGGGCGCGCGGCGGCGCGATTGTGGCCCTGATCGTCGATCACGGCCTGCGCGCTGCGAGCGGCATGCGAAGCGCGAGGCGACGCGCGAGCTGCTGGCGCGTCTCGGCATCGAGGCCGCGATCCTGCGCTGGACTGGCGCCAAGCCGGCGCACGGGCTTGCAGCAGGCGGCGCGCGCGGCGCGCTACGGGCTGCTGTTCGAGGCCTGCCGGCGAGCGCGGCATCCTGCATCTGCTGATGGCGCACCATGCCGACGACCAGGCCGAGACGGTGGCCATGCGCGCCGCGCGCGGCAGCGGCGCCGATGGGCTTGCCGGCATGGCGGCCCTCGTCGAGCAGCGCGCACGCCCGCCTGCTGCGGCCGTTGCTCGCGGTGCCGCGCGCACGGTTGACCGCGACACTCGAGGCGCTTGGGATCGCGCTGGATCGACGACCCGTCCAACGCCGATCCGCGCTTCGAGCGCGTCCGGGTGCGGCAGGATGGCGGAGATCGAGCCTCACGACCGAGGCAGCGGCGAACTGCGGGCAGCGCGCGAGGGGCGGCTGGCACGGCGCCGCGGTGGACGTCCTGGAGATCGACGATGAACTCGCCCTCGACCGGGCGTCTTTTGGCCGGCTGAGCATGGATGTGAAGGCAGGCTGCTCAGCCGGGCCGTCCAGGCGGTCGGCGGGCGAGACCATCCGCCGCGCCGGGAGCGCCTCGAGCGGGCGGTCGGCCGTCTTTGCGAGACCTCGGTGCGCGGCAAGTCGGGAAAAAGCCAGGATTTCACGCTGTCGGCCTGCCGCCTGATGCTGCGGCAGGCGACCCTGCGAGCCGGCGGCTGCGCTGGATTGTTCGGCCCGAAAATGGCAAGGAAAACCGCAGGAAAGAGGGGCAGCCCCTCGTTCCGGCTGCTTTTTTTGCTTGCGGCGGGCCTCGCCCGCCCCATGTAGACTGAACCTTTCCATCCCGTGGATCGCCCGTGAACCCGTTCAATCGTAACGCTGCCCTGTGGATCGTCATCGTCCTGCTGCTCGCGCTGCTCTACAGCGTCTTCCAGGGCGGCACGACCCGGACGGCCGGCAACACCGATCTCCTATTCGGACTTCGTCCGCGCCGTCGACCAGCGTCAGGTCCAGGACGTGCGGATCTCGGGCAACACCATCACCGGCACCTTCCGCGAGCCGCGCAACGGCATCCAGAAGTTCTCGACCTACGCACCCTCGACGCCGCCGGACGAGCAGCTGATGCCGAACCTGATCAAGAACGTCGACCGGGTCGATGCGGGTCCGGCGGAAGAGGGCGTCAATCTCGGCAGCATCTTCGTGAGCTGGCTGCCGGTCCTCGTGCTGGTCGGCGTCTACATCTTCTTCCTGCGCCAGATGCAGAGCGGCACCGGCCGTGCCATGGGCTTCGGCAAGTCCCGCGCGCGCCTGCTGACCGAGAAGCATGGCCGGGTCACCTTCGAGGATGTCGCCGGCATCGACGAGGCCAAGGCCGAGCTCGAGGAGATCGTCGACTTCCTGAAGGATCCGCAGAAATTCCAGCGGCTCGGCGGCAAGATCCCCAAGGGCTGCCTGCTGGTCGGACCGCCGGGCACCGGCAAGACGCTGCTCGCCCGCGCGATCGCCGGCGAGGCCAACGTGCCGTTCTTCACCATCTCGGGCTCCGACTTCGTCGAGATGTTCGTGGGCGTGGGTGCCTCCCGCGTGCGCGACATGTTCGAGCAGGCCAAGAAGAATGCCCCCTGCATCGTGTTCATCGACGAAATCGACGCCGTCGGCCGCCATCGCGGCGCCGGCCTGGGCGGCGGCAACGACGAGCGCGAGCAGACGCTGAACCAGTTGCTGGTCGAGATGGACGGCTTCGAATCGAACGAAGGCGTGATCCTGATCGCCGCCACCAACCGTCCCGACGTCCTCGATCCCGCACTGCTGCGTCCGGGCCGCTTCGACCGCCAGGTCGTCGTGCCGAACCCCGACATCGGCGGCCGCGAGAAGATCCTCAAGGTCCACATGCGCAAGGTGCCGCTGGCGCCGGACGTCGATCCGCGCGTGTTGGCACGCGGCACGCCCGGCTTCTCGGGCGCCGATCTCGCCAACCTGGTCAACGAGGCGGCACTGCGTGCCGCCCGCGTCGGCAAGCGCCTCGTCACGATGGCCGATTTCGAATACGCCAAGGACAAGGTCCTGATGGGAACCGAGCGCCGCTCGATGGCGATGACCGACGAGGAGAAGAAGCTCACGGCCTACCACGAGGCGGGTCATGCGCTGGTGGCGATGAACGTCCCCAAGAGCGATCCGCTGCACAAGGTCACGATCATTCCGCGCGGCCGCGCACTCGGCGTCACCATGCAGTTGCCGGAGCGCGACCATCTCAGCCACACCAAGCTGTTCCTCGAGTCGCGGCTGGCGATCCTGTTCGGCGGCCGCATCGCCGAGGAGATCATCTTCGGACCGGAGAACGTCACCACCGGCGCCGCCAGCGACATCCAGATGGCGACGCAGATGGCGCGCGGCATGATCACAGTCTACGGCATGTCGGACAAGCTCGGCCGGGTGCGGTACCAGGCCAACGAGCAGGAGATCTTCATCGGCCACGCCGTGACCCAGACGCAGAACGTCTCCGAGGCGACCGCGCAGATCATCGACCAGGAAGTCAGGCGCCTGATCGAGGAAGGCGAGGGCTCGGCGCGCAAGATCCTCACCGAGCGCATCGGCGAGCTGCACAAGATCGCCAAGGCACTCCTCGAATACGAGACCCTGAGCAACGACGAGATCGGCCAGATCCTGCGCGACGAGAAGATCGTGCGCGACGACACCGGCGGCGCAGGCTCGGGTCCCGACCGTCGCCGCCGCTCGTCGGTGCCGACCAGCACCGGTCCGGCGCCGGGCGCCAATCCCGAGCCGCAGCCCGGCGTCTAGAGCAGACGGCGAAATGCTGAACCCGCACATCCTCATCCTGAGGAGGCGCGGAGCGCCTGGGCGCATCACATGCGCCTACTCGAAGGATGGGGACGAGCACCTTGTCGGTTGCCCACCCTTCGAGACGCGCCCCAAGCGGGGCGCTCCTCAGGGTGAGGTGATTCTGTAGAAGAGCGCGCTTGATCCGGACCTTCGGTGGCGTTTCGCTGGATTGCCCTCGTGTGATGGCGATCGTCAACGTGACGCCCGACTCCTTTTCCGACGGCGGCGAACGCCTCGAGACCGCGCAAGCCATCGACGATGGCCTGCGTTTCGTTTCGGAGGGCGCCGACATCGTCGATGTCGGCGGCGAGTCGACGCGGCCCGGTGCGCCGGCGGTCCCGGAGGCAGAAGAACTGCGCCGCGTGCTTCCCGTCGTCGAGGCGCTGGCCGCGCGTGGCGTCGTGGTCTCGATCGATACGCGTCACGCTGCGGTGGCGCGGGCCTGCCTCGATGCCGGTGCACGCATCGTCAACGACGTCTCGGCGCTCAGCGACGACCCTGAGCTCCTGCCTCTGGTCGCCGCGCGCGGGGTGCCGGTCGTGCTGATGCATCGCCGTGGCCGGCAGGAAGACAAATACACGGGACCTGCCTATGCCGACGTCGTCGAGGATGTCGGCGCGTTCCTGCTCGCTCGTGCCCTTGCCTGCGAGGCAGCGGGGGTTGCGCGCCGCTGCATCGCCCTCGATCCGGGCGTCGGCTTCGGCAAGACCCCGGCCGAGAACCTCGCCCTGATCGCCGGCGCCGGACGGCTCGCCGAACGGGGTTATCCCGTGCTGGTCGGGGCCTCGCGGAAGGGCTTCATCGGCCGCCTGACCGGCATCAGGGAGGCGCGCTTGCGCGATCCCGCGTCGGTCTGGCTCGCTGTCGAAGCCGCGCGGCGGGGCGCCTCGATCCTGCGCGTCCACGACGTCGCCGGCACCCGCCAGGCCCTCGCGGTCTGGGCAGCAATGAGATAGGCTGCCGGCTTATGCCCCGTTCCATATTTGGCACCGATGGTGTGCGCGGCCGCGCCAACGCAGCGCCGATGACCGCCGAGACGGCCATGCGGATCGGCATGGCGGCGGGCCAGGTCTTCAATCGCGGCGGCCACCGCCATCGCGCGGTGATCGGCAAGGACACGCGGCTCTCGGGCTACATGATCGAACAGGCGCTGACGGCGGGCTTCCTGTCGGTCGGCGTCGACGTGCTGCTGCTCGGTCCGGTGCCGACGCCGGCGGTCGGATTCCTGACGCGCTCGATGCGGGCGGACGTCGGGGTCGTGGTCTCGGCCTCGCACAATGCGTTCGAGGACAACGGCATCAAGCTGTTCGGCCCCGACGGGTTCAAGCTCTCCGACGCCGTCGAAGCCGAGATCGGGGCACTGGTCGCCGCAGCCGTCGACCATCCGTCTTGCCGATGCAAGGGCGATCGGCCGTGCCAAGCGGCTCGACGACGCCGACGGCCGCTATATCGAGGCGGTGAAGGCGTCGGCCGCGCGCGGCCTCGATCTCGCCGGCCTCAAGATCGTCGTCGATTGCGCCAATGGCGCCGGCTACAAGGTGGCGCCCACCGTGCTGTGGGAACTGGGCGCCGAGGTGATCCCGGTGGCGGTCAATCCCGACGGCTTCAACATCAACCACAATTGCGGATCGACGCACCCCGCCGTGCTGCAGGAACAGGTGGTGGCGCACGGCGCCGACATCGGCATCGCACTCGACGGCGACGCCGACAGGGTCGTGCTGGTGTGCGAGAAGGGCAACCTGATCGACGGCGACCAGCTGATGGGCACCATCGCCCAACTGTGGAACAACGACGGTCGGCTGGCCGGTAACGGCCTGGTGGCGACGGTGATGTCCAATCTCGGGCTCGAGCGCTTCGTCGCGGCACTCGGCCTGTCGCTGGTGCGCACCCAGGTCGGCGATCGCTACGTGCTGGAGCGCATGCGCTCCGACGGCTTCAATCTTGGCGGCGAGCAGTCCGGCCACATCATCATGACCGACCATGCCACGACCGGCGACGGGCTGATGGCGGCGCTGCAGGCGCTGGCCGCGCTGCTGCGCAGCGGCCGGCCGGCGAGCGAGACTTTCCGTGCCTTCGAGCCGGTGCCCCAGTTCCTGAAGAACGTGCGGGTGGGCGATGCCGCCGAAGCGCTGAACGCGGCGGCCGTCGTGGCCGCGATCGCCGCGGCGGAAAAGACCCTGGGCAAGGGCGGGCGGGTGCTGGTGCGCAAGTCGGGCACCGAGCCGCTGATCCGGGTCATGGCGGAAGGCGACGATTCCAGCCTGGTGCAGACCGTCATCGACCGAATTATCGAGGCGATCCCGCGGAAAGCGGCATGATCGGCCGCGTCCTGATCGTCGCCGGTTCGGATTCCGGCGGCGGTGCCGGCATTCAGGCCGACATCAAGGCGGTCACCGCGATGAACGGCTTTGCCGCGACCGCGATCACCGCGCTCACGGCACAGAACACCCTGGGCGTGCACGGTGTCGTGCCGGTCGATCCCGCCTTCATTGCCCAGCAGATCGAGGTCGTGCTGAGCGACATCGGCGCCGATGCGCTGAAGACCGGCATGCTGCACAGCGCCGAAGTGATCGACACGGTCGTTGCGGCGTTCAGGAAGCACGCGCCTGGCGTGCCGCTCGTCGTCGATCCGGTGATGGTCGCCAAGGGCGGGCACCGCCTGCTGCTGACGGAGGCCGAGGCTGCGCTGCGTGACAGGCTGTTGCCGATGGCGGCGCTGCTGACCCCGAACCTTCCGGAGGCGGAGGTGCTGGTTGGCTTCCCGGTGCGGGTCGAGGCCGACATGAGGCGGGCGGCCGACAGACTGATCGCGCTCGGCGCCAGGGCGGTGCTGATGAAGGGCGGGCATCTGGAGGGCGACAAGGTCGTCGACCTTCTCGTCCACGACGGCATCGTCGATCGTTTCGAGGATGCGCGCATTCCGGGCCGCAGCACGCACGGCACCGGCTGCACGCTCGCCTCGGCGACTGCCGCGGGCCTGGCGCAGAAGATGAGCCTCCGCGATGCCGTCACCCGCGCGCGTTTATATGTGCGCAAGGCGATCGAGACCGCGCCCGGCTATGGCCGGGGCCACGGCCCGCTCAACCACGCGGTGACGGTTCGCCCCGACTAGAGCATATTCCGTCCGACTGGAATCAGTCGGACGGAATATGCAGTAGTCGAAGCGCCTCGATCAATGCGTTTCCGATCGCTTGGAACCGCAGGAGCGGTTCCAAGCGATCGGAAGCCGCTCTAGAGTCCTTCCGTTTGTTTTTGAATCCTGCACCTCCCCATTCAAATGGGGAGGTGCCCGCGTCTTACGCGGGCGGAGGGGTCATAGGCCTGGGAAAAAGATAAATTTGCCTGCGGCGCATGACCCCTCCGGCCCTGCGGGCCACAGCGCGCTTTTGGCCGCGAGCGGCCAAAACGCGTACCCATTTGAATGGGGAGGAAAGGGCTCCCATCGCTCACCACCGGAAGGACTTCAGGGTTTGTTTCGGGAGAGAGGCGCGAGTCACTCGGGAGAGGCTCGCGAGGCGCGATTATTTACCCCAGCAATGAGATCGCGATAATAGTGCTAAGCGCCGAAGCGTTCGAGGCGCTGCAGCACCGTGGGGATCCTGTCGTCGCTCACGTTGGCGAAGGCGATGCGCACGAAGCGCTCCTGGCCGGCGCCGAACATGTCGCCCGGGATGGTCAGCAGGTTCTCCTCGTCGGCGAGGCGCTTGCTGACGTCGGTCGAGCGCTGGCCCGCGAACGGATGCTCGACGTAGGCGAAGTAGGCGCCGATGCTCACCATGCGCCAGCGGTTGGAGCGCTGCAGGCCCTCGCCCAGAAGATCGGCGCGCGCCTTCAGGCCCCTGGTGTTGTCACGCGCCCACGGCAGCAGGTTGCGCAGGCCGTAGAGGGCGGCTTCCTGGCCGAGTCGCGGCGGGCAGATCGACACGCAGTCCATCGCCTTCTCGATCTCGGCCATCAGGCCCGCACCGGCAGTGACGCCGCCGACGCGATAGCCGGTCAGCGCGAACACCTTGGAGAAGCTGTAGAGGTGGACGAGCGTGCTGCGCCACGACGGGTCGCTGAAGAGATCGTGCGGCCGCGTGTTCTCGGGCAGGAAATCCTTGTAGGTCTCGTCGAGCAGCAGGGTGATGCCGCGGCTCCTGGCCAGTTCGAAGAAGGCGTGGATCGTCTCGCGCGGATAGACCGCGCCGGTCGGGTTGTTGGGCGAGATCAGGACGATGGCGCGCGTCCGGGGCGTGATCAGCCGGGCGGCATCCGCGGCGTCGGGAACGGCGCCCGAGCCCGGCCGGAAATCGAGCGACACCGGCTCGACGCCCTGCATGCGCATCCACATGTCGTGATTGAAGTAGTGCGGCCTGGGCACGATCACCTGGTCGCCGGCCTTGGCGATGCTCATCAGGGCGAGGCAGAAGGCCTGGTTGCAGCCCGAGGTGATGCCGACTTCCGCCGGGCCGATTTGGGCGCCGTAGAAGGAAGACAGATGCGCCGCGTAGGCGTCGCGCAGCGCCGGCACGCCGAGGATCGGCGTATAGCCGTGCATGGCGGGATCGAGCAGCAGTTCGCCCAGATGTTTTCGCAGTTCCATGGCCGGCGGATAGCCCGGAACCGCCTGGCTGAGGTCGATCAGCGGCTTGTCGGCGGGAAATGTGCGGCCCGACACCCAGCGTTTGGTCTCACCGATCGGCGAGGGCTCGACAGCGGCCAGCCAGGGATTGGCGGCGGGAACGTCACGCATCTTGGAACAGGCTCGATTTTACAGGGTTGCCGGAGAGGAATGTTCGCCTCGCCGGGACGGCACGACGGGCCGGAGCATCCCGGCGCCCGCATCTGCTGTCAAATTGCACTCCTGCGGCCGATCCATCCGAAAATGCATTGCTTGGGTCACGCCTTATGCATAGCATTCCGTCCAAGGTTTCATCGAAGAGCCAATACGCCCCGTAAACGAGGGCAAAATTCCTGAGGAGGAAACGGAATGCGTACCAAGAAGGTCAGTCGTCGTCGTTTTGTGGGCGGCACCGCCGCCCTGTCGACCGCACTCGTTGCCGCGCCGTTCGTGCGCGGCGCCTATGCCGCGGGCAAGCTCACGATCGGCATGTGGGATCACTGGGTGCCCGACGCCAACAGCGCCACGCAAAAGGCAGTCCAGGCCTGGTCCGAGAAGGAAAAGGTCGAGGTCACGATCGACTTCATCACCTCCCAGGGCAACAAGCTGCTGCTGACGACTGCCGCCGAAGCGCAGGCAAAGTCGGGCCACGACATTCTGGCGATGAATACATTCCTTCCGGCGCAATACTCCGAGCAGCTCGCTCCGGTGAACGAGTTGATGGCTGAACTCGTCAAGCAAAACGGCAAGGTCAATGCCACGGTCGAGTATCTCGGCAATGTCGACGGCAAGTGGCTTGCCGTCCCGGCGACCGTGGGCAGCCAGTTCAAGGGCCCGTGCTCGCGCATCGACCTCATGAAGAAGCATGCCGGCATCGACGTCCAGGCGATGTATCCGGCCGGCGCCGAGCCCAAGGATGCCGACTGGACGCTCGATGTCTTCCTGAAGGCGGCGGAGGCCTGTTTCAAGGGCGGCAATCCGTTCGGCATCGGCCTTGGCACGACGTCGGACAACGTCGACACGATCGGCGCGATCTTCCACTCGTTCGGCGCCGTGATGGTCGACGCCAAGGGCGAGATCGTGCTCAAGAACGACCAGGTCCGCCAGGCGCTCGAGTACTACAAGAAGCTGATGCAGTGGCTGCCGCCCGATGTGGCGGCGTGGGACGATGCCTCCAACAACAAGTACCTGGTGTCGGGACAGGGCTCGATGATCATGAACCCGCCCAGCGCCTGGGCCGTCGCCAAGCGCGATGCGCCGCAGGTCGCCGAGCAGTGCTGGACGCACGGCATGCCCGCCGGTCCGAAGGGCCGTTTCGGACCCTTCCTGCCCTTCTTCTGGGGCATCTGGAACTTCAGCAAGAACGTGCCGGCGGCCAAGAGCCTGCTCGTCCACCTGTCGACGCCCGCGGTCGTCGAGTCGATGGTCGTGGCGAGCGGCGGCTACGACCTGCCGTCGTTCGAGAACCTGACCAAGTTCAAGGTCTGGGCCGAGGAAGGGCCGCCGAAGGGAACGCTCTTCCACTATCCGGACCCGTTCCATCACCAGACGCTGTCGGTCGCCTGCGCGCCCGCGCCGCACAAGATCGCGACCAATATGTACAACCAGGGCATCCAGACGCAGATGGCCGTGCGCTTCTTCAAGGGCGAAGCCCTCGAAAAGACGCTCGATTGGGCGTCGAGCGAGTGCGAAGGCTACATGCGCAACTAGGTCCGGGAGGGCTACTGTGGGGACGCCGTCTGGGAGGCGGCGTCCTCGTCACATCCGAAACACCGGCAAAGAAGAAGCAGGGACGGAGCACGCCATGGCAGACATCGCCGCGCGCAATTCAACCATTCTCGCTGGCAGTGAGCGCACCAGCCTGCACAAATTGATGCAGCGCAAATCGACGATTGCTTTCCTGATGGCGCTGCCCCTCATCCTGCTGATCCTGATCCTCGTCGCCTATCCGGCGGCCTACGCGATCTGGCTGTCGACGCTCAACAAGTCGATGACCAAGTTCGTGGGCTTCGGCAATTTCGAATTCCTGTTCAAGCGCCAGACGTTCTGGGACGTCGTGATGCAGTCGTGCCTGTTCGCCATCACCGCCGTGATCTTCAAGGCGATGATCGGCTTCATCGTGGCGCACTTCGTCCACAACATCCCGGCCAAGGGCCAGCGCAAATGGCGCGGCATGCTGCTGGTGCCGTGGGTCATTCCGCCGGCGATGAGCACGCTCGCGTGGCTCTGGCTGTTCGACCCGTCCTACAGCGCCTTCAACTGGATCTTCCACCAGTTCGGGTTCGGCTCGATCTCCTGGCTGGGCGAGACCGGCTGGGCGCGCTTCGCGGTGATCCTGGTCAACATCTGGGCCGGCGCGCCGTTCTTCATGATCATGTACCTGGCCGCGCTGAAGTCGGTGCCCGAGCAGCTCTTCGAGGCCGCCTCGATCGACGGCGCCAACTGGTGGCAGCGCATCTGGTTCGTGACCCTGCCGATGATGCGCAACATCATCGCCATAACCGCGCTGTTCTCGACGATCGTGACCTTCGCGAACTTCGACATCGTGCGCGTGCTCACGTCGGGCGGCCCGCTCACCTCGACGCACCTGTTCGCCACCTGGGCCTTCAAGGTCGGCATCGAGAGCGGCGACATCCCGCTCGGCGCCACCGTGTCGCTGTTCATGGTGCCGATCCTTGCCGTGGCGGCGGCCTTCATCCTGCGCGACATCAACAAGCGCGGGAGTGAAGTCTGATGGCCGACGCAGCAATCGCCACGGGCGCGCCGGTCCGTCCTCTCTCGTACGGCAGCATGAGCCGCGATCGCCGCTGGGCGATGCGCTGGTCGTATTTCTTCCTGGTGCTGTTTGCGATCTTCTTCCTGACGCCGCCGCTCTACATGCTGCTGACCTCGCTGAAGACCAGCGGCGAGATTTCGGCGGCGGCCAATCCGTGGTGGGTCTATCACCCGACGCTCGAGAACTACATCACGCTACTGGGCAAGAACGAGTTCCTGACCTTCTTCCGCAACTCCGCGCTGGTTTCGATCTGCGTGGTGTCGGTGACGATGGTGATCAGCGTGCTGGCGGCCTTTGCGCTCGCGCGCATGAAGTTCTGGGGCTCGGCGACGCTCGCCACCGGCGTGTTCCTGACCTACCTGGTCCCCGATACGCTGCTGTTCATCCCGTTGTTCAAGATGTTCGCCTGGGTCCGCGACCTGACCGGCATCGAGCTGATCAATCACTGGTGGACGATGATCATCCTCTACCCGACGCTCTCGGTGCCGTTCGCCACCTGGATCATGATCGGCTACTTCGCCTCGATTCCGAAGGAACTCGACGAGGCGGCCCTGATCGACGGCGCGAGCTGGTTCCAGACGCTCACCAAGATCTTCATCCCGGTGGCGATGCCCGGCATCATCGCCGCGATGATCTTCAGCTTCACCGTGTCGTGGGCGCAGTTCCTCTATCCGCTGGCGTTCACGACCTCGAGCCAGCGAACTCCTGCTGCCGGTCGGCATCGTCACCACCCTGATCAAGGGCGACGTCTTCAACTGGGGCCAGATCATGACCGGCGCGCTGCTGGGCGCAGCGCCGCCGCTCATCATCTACGCCTTCCTCATGGACTATTACGTCGCGGGACTGACCGCGGGCGCGACCAAAGGGTAGGGATCTCATGGCTCAGGTAACGTTGCGCAAGGTCTTCAAGAAGTACGACGAGGTGCCCGCCGTGCGCGGCGTCGACCTCGACATCGCCGACAAGGAGTTCATCGTGCTGGTCGGGCCCTCGGGCTGCGGCAAGAGCACGACCCTCCGCATGATCGCCGGCCTCGAGGAGATCACCGGCGGCGATATCGCCATCGGCGGCAACATCGTGAACGACGTGCCGCCCAAGGACCGCGACATCGCGATGGTGTTCCAGAACTACGCGCTCTACCCGCACATGAACGTCTACGAGAACATGTCGTTCGGGCTCAAGCTCAAGAAGACGCCGAAGCAGGAGATCGACCGCAGGGTGCGCCAGGCCGCGGGCATCCTCGACATCACCGAGCTGCTCGACCGCAAGCCCAAGGCACTCTCGGGCGGTCAGCGCCAGCGCGTCGCCATGGGCCGTGCCATCGTGCGCGATCCCAAGGTCTTCCTGTTCGACGAGCCGCTGTCGAACCTCGACGCCAAGCTGCGCGTGCAGATGCGGACCGAGATCAAGAAGGTGCACCAGAAGGTTCGCACCACGACGGTCTACGTGACCCACGACCAGGTCGAGGCGATGACCCTTGCCGACCGCGTGGTGGTGATGAATGCCGGCCTGATCGAGCAAGTCGGCACGCCCAACGACCTCTATCACTCGCCGGCCACCAAGTTCGTGGCGGGCTTCATCGGCTCGCCGGCGATGAACTTCATGCCCTGCCAGCTCGAGCAGGCTGCGGGCGCGCTTCGCCTGCGCCTGACCGACAAGCTCTCCTTCCCGGTTCCGGCCGAGCGCACGGCGCGCTATACGCCGCAGGTCGGCAAGCCCAGCCTGGTGCTGGGCCTGCGTCCGGAGCACATCATCGAGACCCGTCCGCACGTCGAACCGAACCAGCACGATTTCGACATGGTGATCGACGTCGTCGAGCCGATGGGCATGGAAACGCTGGTCTATTTCACGGTCAACGGCATCGAGGTCTGCGGCCGGGTCAATCCCAACGCCGGCGCGGTGGCGGGCAAGTCGATGAAGCTGCGCGCCGACCTCAGCAACATGCACCTGATCGACGACACCACGGGCAAGGTGCTGTAATCGGAATCATTCCCTCCCCATTCAAATGGGGAGGTGTCGGCGTCTTACGACGACGGAGGGGTCATGCGCCATTGTCGTGGCCCATGACCCCTCCGCCCCGTATGACGGGGCACCTCCCCATTTGAATGGGGAGGGGAGTCAACTCGAGGAGACATCGATGGCTTCGTTGAGGGGCAAGGTCGCCTGGGTGACCGGTGCTGGCTCGGGTATTGGTCAGGCGGCGGCGATCGCCCTGGCAAGCGAGGGCGCCACGGTCGTGCTGACTGGCCGCCGCAAGGAGCCGCTCGAGGCAGACGGCCGCGACGATCAAGAAGGCGGGCGGCAAGGCGGTGGTGAAGGCCGCCGACCTGATGAAGTCCGCCGCCGTCAACCGGATCGCCGCCGATATCGAGAAGAGGTTCGGCCGCTGCGACATCCTGGTGAACAACGCCGGCCTCAACATCCTCGAGCGGACGTTCCGGCAGCTCTCGCCGGCCGGTGTCGACCAGGTGATCGACGGCAATCTCTCCAGCGCCTTCTACTGCACGCTGGCGGTGCTGCCGATGATGCGCAAGCAGAAGGGCGGCCTCCTGATCCACACCTCGTCGGTCGCCGGCCGGGTGCCCGGTCCACTGAGCGGCGCCACCTATTCGGCCGCCAAGCACGGCGTCGTGGCGATGAGCCACACGCTCAACATGGAAGAGTGCGTGAACGGCATCCGCTCCTGCGCCGTCCTGCCGGGCGAGGTCGCGACGCCGATCCTCGACAAGCGGCCGGTGCCGGTGACGAAGGAAGAGCGCGCGAAGATGGCGCAGTCGGAGGACGTGGGCGACCTCATCCGCTACATCGCCTGCCTGCCGCCGCACATCACGATCAACGAGGTCATGATCACGCCGACCTGGAACCGCGGCTACGTCGCGGCCTTGCAGCGCGCTAGAGGCTAAGTGGAGACTGTCATCCCGAGCGCAGCGAGGGATCCTTGTATGGCCGCAGTTAAGGATCCCTCGCTGCGCTCGGGATGACACTGGTTTCTGAACGACAGCAGCCCATCTCCAAGCAGAAAAGACTCTACGGATCGGCCACGAAGATATCGACCCGGTCCTTGGTGCCTTTGCCGGCCTCGTAGGCGTTGACCTCGATCCGCGACCTCACGCCCTGGTCGATCAGGTAGCTGCGCACGAGCAGGGCACAGCCCATCGCCATGGTCCGACCGTCGTCCTCATCGTCGCCGCCGGCAAAGGCGCGCACTTCGATCCTGCCGGCACCGGCCAGGCTCGCGGCAATGCGGGTGAATTCCGACTGTGCCGGCGCCGTCAGTCCGCCCGATCGACAGGGCGCGGCGACCGAAGCGACAGGCGGAAGCCGCGGCACCGGCGGCGTCGCGGGCTCGGGGCGCTCCGGTGCCTTGGTCACGGACGGCGCTGCCGGTTCGGCCGTGGGCCCGGCCTTGGCGGCCGGGCTGCCGCCCAGCGAGGACGTCGATTCTCCCGCCGTGATCGGCGGCAAGGCGGCAGTCGATCCGTCGCTCAAGGTGGCGGTTGGAGCTGTCGACGCGGTTTTCTCGGGCGACTTCTCGCCGGGCTTCGCGGCCTTCGGCTTGCCGGCCGGCACGACGGGGATTGGCTGCGGGCCGGCGCGGGTTTCGTCGATTGCCGAGACGCCGGCATCGTATTGCCGGTTCGGCGGCGGCGCCGGCAGGCTTGCGCTCACGTTGACCTGGCGCTCGGCGCCGGGGACGGTCTTCTGGCTTGGGACAGGGGCGCTGCCGGGCGAGGAGTTGCAGGCGCACAGCAGGGCCGCCGTGACGACAGCGAACAGCGCACGTCGCAATTCGGGCGTGGTTCTCATCCTAAACCCGGGCACGGAGATTGGTGTCGGTGGTCACCCGGTCGGCGAGATCGAGGAACTGCACGACCAGCCTGTCGGCGAGAACCGTCGAGGAATACTGTCCACCCGCGCCTGTCGTCGTCCACACCAGCGACCGCGGCCGGCTGAGGTCGAGTTCGTACTGCCCGGCGTCCGCCGGACTGGGACGCGCGTCGATGAAGATCCAGCGTTCGTTCGGCAACGCCATTCGCGCCTTGTATTCTTCCACGATGAGTTTTTGGCTTTCGACCGTACCGTATCCCGAGCGCCAGAAAATCGCCAGACTGGCAAGCCTGCCCCTGATGACGCAGCGGCTCTCGCTGTGGTTCTGCTCGATGCCGATATTGCTGTCGGCCAGGGCGGTGCACTTGCGGGCGACTTCGCCGAATAAGACGAGGAGTTCCTGCTGGAACCTCTGCAGTCCCGAGGGGCCGGTGCGCACGCGCTTGCGCTCGGCCTCGTAAGCCTCGTTGGCGAGGCGGATCTCGGCACGTTTCTCGACGGTCATCGGCTGCGCGCGCGCGCCCAGCTCGATCGCCCTCATCTTGATGGCGCCGACCAGCTGCTCGATCGGGAAGGAGTTGAGATCGAGGGAGAGATGCGGGACCGCGATCCATTTTGCATCCGCCATCGGCTCCATGCGCACGACGAGCAGGTTCCGGTAGCCCTGCCCGAGACAGGCCTCGGCGATGGCGGTGCGTTCCACGCCGGTCCATTGCCCCTCGCCATAGCCGGCGCGCAGCAGGATCACGATCAGCCGTGCTTCGAGGAAGGGCGTGCGAAGGACCTTGTCGCCGTCACGGACCGGGAGTTCGTCCTCAGTCCGTTCGCTGAAGAACACGGACAGGCTCTCGCCCAGGCGCTCCGAAAGCTCGCGCGCAATGCCGATGTCGCGCGCGAAAAAGGACATGGCAACGTCGTGTTTGGGGTGGTCTGGCATGAGCTACACGAAGTGTGCCGGCCTTGGCGCTCGCTAGGGGAAACAATACCGGCAAGCCGGGAAGCAATTTTTATAGGGCTTTTACGGGCCGATGAAAACCGCGCTCTTGCGTTCCCGATGAGTTCGAGGTCAGCGCACCATCGCCACGGACACGAAGCGGCCCGACGTGCGGGCCAGCTGTGCCGATTTCGCGTCGATCGCTTGGGCATCGAAGCAGCAGACCGGATCCATGACGGTGTGCGCGACATGCGGCAGGCCCAGCGCGTGGCCGAGTTCGTGGCGGACGACCGGGGCAAGCGTGCCGCGGACCATGCAGCGTTCGTTGATGGCGATTTCCCGCGTCAGCTGATTGGTGAGCCCGGCCTCGCACTGTCCTGCGTTCACGACCCGCGCGGCGTCGGACGGCTTCATCACCCATCCGCCGTCCGCGATCTCGATATGCCGCGCGCCCTGCAGGGCCACGTTCCATTCGTTGACCGCCTGCAGAATGACGGCCCTGTTGTACATCGAGAAGCTGGGATCGATGCTGAGCCGGATTTCCTCGGCATGGGCTTCGACGCCCGCCAAGAGGAGGGAGGCAGCCAGGGCAACTTTGGCGAGGCGGTTCATGGGATGTCCCTTTGCAGCGGCAGTAGCGACGACCGGAAGCGATCGCTGCCTGGGGGAGACATCGTCACGCGGCGAGGCCCAAACAATTCGGTCTGACGCTCTAGTCCGGCGCCGGGAATGGACTAGGCCACGCGGTCTAACAGGGTTTCATCCGTGGTGTTCTTGCGTCGAGCCTGGCTCTGGCTCGAGCTCGCGCGCCAGCTTCAGACAACAAAAAGGCCGGTCTTGGGAAACCGGCCTTCTCGTCGCCGCCCCGGTAATTACGCGAGGGGGGAATATCGAAGCCTTGGAGGTGTGGGAATGGGGCTTCGATGACCGGCTTGGGGAGCCGGCAGGACCAGCTTTTGCCCCAGAACGCCGGACCTTGCTATTCAGCCAGCTGGCCTAGCAGGTCGTTGAAAAAGTCATCGTAGCCGATTGAGGAAAGTGATTCACTCATCTCGAATGTTGCCGGGAGTTGGGGATGCGTGGATCGGATGAGCGGTCGGGTTCGCTGTTCAGCTATGTGGATCTGGAGGCGCGCGTTCGGCCGGATCATCCGTTGCGGACGATCCAGGCGATCGCGAACGCGGCCCTGGCCGATCTGACGAGCGAGTTTGCAGCCCTCTATCCGCCGCGTCTGGGTCGACCGTCAATCGCGCCGGAGCGACTGCTGCGGGCGATGTTGCTGCAGGCGTTTTACGGCATCCGCTCGGAGCGCCAGCTTATGGAGCGGATGGAGTTCGATCTTTTGTTCCGCTGGTTCGTGGGCCTGGGAGTGGACGATCCGGTATGGGACCATTCGAGCTTCTCGAAGAACCGCGACCGGCTGCTGGAGGGCGAGATCGCGGCGAAGTTCCTGGCCGCGGTGCTGGCCCAGCCGAAGGTGAAGCGTCTGCTGTCGAGCGATCACTTCTCGGTGGACGGCACGCTCTTGGAGGCGTGGGCATCGATCAAGAGCTTCCGGCGCAAGGACGGGGACGACAACGACAGCACTGGGCCGGGCCGCAACGCCGAGCGCCACTTCCATAAAGAGAAGCGCTCCAACGAGACGCACCGTAGCGTCACCGATCCCGAGGCACGTCTCTACAAGAAGGGCTCTGGCCAGCCGGCCAAGCTTTGCTACCTGGGCCATGCCCTGATGGAGAACCGCCATGGTCTGGTGGTCGGCGGGAGTGCGACGCTGGCCACCGGCACGGCCGAGCGGGAGGCGGCACTTGCGTTGCTCGACAGTCGCCGCCGCTCCCGGCGCCGGATCACTCTGGGCGCCGACAAAGCCTACGACGTGGCCGACTTCGTGGCGGCGCTACGGGCTCGATCGGTGAGCCCGCACGTCACCATCGATGGCCATCTGAGCAAGACTGGCAAGCCGCGCAAGACATCGGTCGATCGCCGGATCACGCGCCACGCCGGCTATGCGATCAGCCTGCGCTGCCGCAAGCGGATCGAGGAAGTGTTCGGCTGGATCAAGAGTTCGGCCGGGCTTGCCAAGATCAAGTTGCGTGGTCGCGGGCGGGTCGATGCCGCATTCACCATGGCGCTGGCCGCCTACAACCTGATCCGCCTGCCCAGGCTGCTGGCGGCGCCAGCATGAGCGTGCAGGGCAAGTGGCGCATCGTCGAGATGGCCGACTACGAGGCCGACTTCCCCGACATGGTCGAGCCAGCCTACATTCTCTTCGGCAAGACCGGCGGAGAGTTCGCCTTCGGCTGCGTCACGGGCGTCATTTACGGCACTTGCGAGGGCGACGCCGTCGAGTTCACGTGGGACGGCAATGACGAGATGGACCAGGCTTCCGGCCATGGCTGGGCCGATCTGCAAGACGACGGATCGCTCGAAGGCGAGATATGCTTCCACAACGGAGATGAGGTCACCATCATCGCCCGCCCCTGGAACACTTCTTCAACAGCCTGCTAGGCCACTCGGCCAGCAACTCGAAACCTGCACCGGCTGCTGGTTGGTCGGACCGCAGAAGTGACCACGCCTTCTCTCTGCAGGCTCAACGCGCATCGTGGATCCCGCTCGTGGCCAGACGGGTAACTACCGATAGGACTTTGGGGGTGGCGCTCCCTACGGAAGCGCGTCAATGGAATGAAATCAACGGGATGATGCCAGATTTGGGAGTTTTCATCTCCATTGATTTCCATAGTGTTTCAGAAGACCGCCCCAAACTGATAGCTAGTGGGATTAGCGCGCTTGTTGTTTAAGTGACGCGGGCCGCGCTAGGGTTGTGAAGCGGAGTGTTGGGACACAAGCGATGTCAGCGATCCTTCATCGGTTCTGGTTCAAGTTTGCCGATCTCGCGCCATTTGACGGACTGGGCTTAGGCTGTGGAGTTACGGCGCATAGTTACGATGACGCACTGCAAATCATGCAAGAGACGGTATTCGCCGACCGAGACACTCCCAAAATTGAGTGCGTCGTCGAAGATGTGGATGTCGCAACGCTCGATCAGGACCACGTCATCCCCAATATGGAACCCCCGATTTGGAGGGGAGTTCGGTTTCCGAAAGGCTATGTGCAGTGGCAGCTTAGGTAGCAGTTGTCGGCTGTGCGGTTGTCCAACTGACGCGGCCCGCGCTACGCTGGGATGGGCGCACACGGCGAAGGGGCAGAGTGGAGGGAGCAAGCAATGATTGCCGCTACATTGTTCAACAATTCCGTCGAGCTGTTTGTCGATGACGATGGCATAGACCGCCTCATCCGTGACCTACAGCGCTTGCGAGGGAGGACAGCCCATATCCACAACATGACGCCTAGCTGGGGCGGCGAGGGATTGGCCGAGAAGGTTCACCATGGAGAGCTGGTTAATCATTTCGTGATTTATGCGAACTACCCAAATTAGGCCACTAGGCGGTATTAGATCGCCGCTGGATGCGGTGCGGGCGGCTATCGTGGCTGGAAAAGCGGGGGCGCCGATGACATGGAAGGTTGGCCTATGGTGCCTAACCGTAAGTACGCCGAGCCGCCTGTAAGGACGCAACGCGAACAGTTTACCCAAACCGCATTACTGAGTTTGGGGAAACTCGGAATGCAAAAGCAAAATCAAGGCGTTGGGTTTGGATTGGCGCTCCCTACGGGATTCGAACCCGTGTTTTCGCCTTGAGGGGGCCACGCCCAGGACTGGAGCAGGAAGCAGGCAATTGTGTCGGCGCGTCCCAAGCCCTGTCGATTGCTCGGCATGAGCGAAAAGCCCGCTGATGTTATTGTCTTATCTTCAGTAACGACCGTAATCGTCGATTCCGGCGAGCGCGCCTAGATTGGCGCGATGGTCCGCCTCTCGCGGACCCCGACGGCAGGGCCTCGCGCTTCCCCCGCGAAGCCCTCCGTGCGTTTTTTTTCGTTTTTTTAACGAGAGGGGCAAACGCTCGCCAGGAGGTATCGCCATGGGCAAATTCAAGAAGGGCAATCCCGGCGGCCCTAGCCGCCCGCGCGGCAGCCGCAAGCGTGGGGTTTGGAGTGGCGCTCCCTACGGGATTCGAACCCGTGTTTTAGCCTTGAGAGGGCCACGTCCTAGGCCTCTAGACGAAGGGAGCAAGAGGCAGGCGGTCCTGATAATCCATGGATCGGTCGCGCGCAACCCCGGGAATGGGCGGGGTCCGGCGGCGCCTTCAGCGGCCCTTGCGACCCGTCACCCGCGACAGAACGCCGGGCACGAAGGGGTGCACCGCCACGTCCTCGAACCCGGCGTCGCGCAGGTAACCCTTCACCTCCGACTCTGTGTGCGCCTTGCCGGTGCTGCCATAGACGCCCTCGTTGAGCCCCCAAAGGGCGGCCGACAGCGGGCCGTTGCGGTCGTCGTTCAGCGTCTCGCCGACGAGATGCATCTCGCCGCCGGGCACCAGGGCGGCAAAGGCCTTGGCGACGACCAGCCGGATCAGATCGGGTTCGTACTGCGGCAGGTTGCTCGCCATCACCACGACGTCGACGCCCCCGGGAAATTCGCTTTCCGTGAAGTCGCCGGCGATCGCGCTCACGCGCCCGGCAGCGCCGCTGGCCGCGATGTACTCGCGCGCCACCACGACGACCGGCGGCAGGTCGAGCACGATCGCCTGCAGGCCCGGGTAGGTCTGGGTCGCCACGATGCTGTAGGCGCCCGAGCCGCCGCCGAGGTCGAGCATCAGTCTGCGGCTCGCGAGATCGACCTGGCGGCTGAACAGGCGGGCGGCGCCCATGCCGATCGAGTAGGTGGCGGCGTGATAGCGCCGCGCATCGTCGACGGTGAATTCCTTGTAGGCGCCGAGCTTGTTTACTTGGCCGCTCTTCAGTCGCTCGCTCATCTTGCCGTAGGCGTCCCAGCGCGGCTTGGTGAACAGGATCCAGGGTCCGGCGTAGCGCGCGCCGTCCTTGACCAGGAAGCGCTCGACGTCGGCGGCATTGCTGAAGCGTTCGCCTTCGCGCACGAGCAGCGTCATGGCGGTGAGCGCCGTCAGCAGCCGCTCGGCGTTGCGTTCGCCGATCCCGGCCGTCCGGGCGACGGCGGGAATGGTGTCCTGGCCACGGGCAATGGCGGTGAAGACCTCGAGCTCCACGGCGGCCATCAGGGCGGCACTTTCCCAGTAGGCCTGGGCAATCTTCTGCAGGCGTGTGGTATCGAGGCGCGGTTTATCCGCCATGGACCTTTCCTCCCGGTTGGCCGATCATAGCGTCACATCCCGGGAGGAACCGACCATGGACATGCATCTCGCACCCGACCTGCCGCTGACCGGAATCGACGTCCAGGCGCTGCCGCCCGTCGAAGGCGAGGCGGTGCTGCGCCGCCAGCTCGCCGCAGCCTACCGGCTGGTCGACCATTTCGGCTGGACCGAGCTGATCTATGGCCATCTCACCGCGCGCGTGCCGGGCGAGCAGGCGCACTTCCTGATCAATCCCTTCGGCCTCAACTACGACGAGGTCACGGCGTCGAACCTGGTGAAGATCGATCTCGACGGCAAGGTGATCGGCCAGACCGACCATCCCGTGAACTACGCGGGCTTCGTCATCCACTCCGCCGTGCACATGGCCCACACCGCGCGCCACAAGGTGGTGATGCACACTCACACGCGTGCCGGCATGGCCGTGTGCGCGCTGAAGGAAGGGCTGCTGCCGATCTCGATGAGCGCCACGACCTTCCACGGCAAGCTCGGCTACCACGACTACGAAGGCCCCAGCCTCGACCTCGACGAGCGCGGCCGGCTGCTCGCCAACCTCGGCGACAACGCCGCCATGATGCTGCGCAACCACGGCATCCTGACGACCGGACGCACCGTGCCCGAAGCCTTCCTGCGGCTTTATCGCCTCGAACGCGCCTGCCAGATCCAGATCGATGCCGCCGGCGCCGGCACGCTCAACATCCTGGGCGACAATCTCGCGGGCAAGTCGGGCGCCGATATCGACGGCTTCTCGGAAAGTGCCTCCGGAGTGGGCGTCGGCGATCTCGAGTTCGCCGCCCTGATCCGCAAGCTCGACAAGATCGACACGGGCTGGCGGCACTAAGGGGCCTTCCGACTGGAATGGAACCGCACTGCCGTAGTTCAGAACCTGTTGTCATCCCGAGCGGAGCGAGGGATCCTTGTCTGGCCGCAGTTAAAGATCCCTCGCTCCGCTCGGGATGACAGTCGACGCTTAAGTCGGAATGTCTCTGGGTCTAAAAAAACTTCCAGAACACGAAGACCATCGCCGCATAGGCGGCGAGCACCGCGACGGCGCCGAGGGCGCTGGTTCGCGACGAACCGGCGGGAGACGACGGGAACCACCAGGCGAGAACATACTTGGCGGTCCAGGGCACCAGGAATGCCGTCACGCTCACGCTGAAGACGTTGCCGATGAACAGCGCGAGCGCGAGATTCAGCTGCAGCTTGGCGGCCAAGATCGGCAGGCCAAACCAGACGCTCCACAGGAACACCACCGGATAGAGCGTCAGCAGGACGATCATGTTCAATTTCCACGCCGCGGGCGGCGGGGCGCCGGGTGGCGTTGCGTCGCGGAACCACTGCTCGAAGCCCGACTGGACCGTGCGCGTGTGGAACTCGGCGGTGAGCGGGGCGGCTTCCTCGACCAGTTCCCGGCGTTCGGGCGAATGCGAGCCAGGCGTCGAGTTTGGCCTGGCTGTCGAAGCGCAGGATCGCGACGAAGTCTTCCTGCACGCCCGGCACTGCCGGCTCGAACCGGTAGCCCTGCAGGCCGGGCGCCGCGATTGGGCCGCCGCGATCTTCTGCTCCCACTTCAGGTACTCGGCCTCCATGCCGGGCTTCACCCGTGTGCTGATGACCGCGGAGACCGGTGCGGTGCGCGCGGCACTCGCGTCGTCCTGCACGATGTGGACGTCGTCGCGTCCCAGCAGCAGCGGCGCCACGACCTCGAGGCGCTGCTGGCGTTGCGGCGAAGCCAGCCAGCGCTGGGCGTCGGCGAGGCGCTCGAAGCGCTGCAGGATCACCCAATCGACCTGCAGCGGCGGATTGGGCGGCAGCAGGCGCTGCTCGACGAAGCCCGGCAAGGCGGCGATCGCGCTGCTGGTCTCGCCCTGCCAGCGCGCGAATTCCTCGCCGCAGCCCGGACGCACCGACGTCTGGGTGACGATACTGACGGTCATTTCCGGACGGGGAGCCGGGCGTAGAGCCGGTCGGGCGTGAACGGCAGGTCGGCGAAGCGCACGCCGGTCGCATCGGCCAGCGCATTGGACACCGCCGGTGCCACCGGGTTGATGCCGCACTCTCCCTGGGACTTGGCGCCGAGCGGTCCGATCGAATCGGTGGTCTCGGCGAAGAAGATATCGGTGTGCGGCGTGTCGGCGAAGGAAGGGATGCGGCAGTTGCGCAACTGCGGATTGACCATGCGGCCGTGCGCGTCGTGCACCATGTTCTCGACCAGCGCCCAGCCGTAGCCCATCGACACCGCGCCGTCGAGCTGGCCGCGGCACTGCATGGGATTGATCGGCCGGCCGATGTCGGCGGCATGCACGCTGTGCAGGACCGCGATTTCGCCGGTGACCCTGTGCACGGCGAGCCGCACGCCGTGGACGTTGAAGGCGATGGTGCGCGGCGACAGGTAGGACTTCTGCCGCACCTCGAAGCGATGGTCGACCTTGGCGCCTTCGGCATGGAGTTCCGACAAGCAGGATCGCGCCTGTTGCCGCAGATCACCGCGTCGTGGTCGAGCCGGCACTTGTCGCGGCTGGCGCCGGTGTGGCGGGAGGCGAAGTCGAGGATATCGTCGCGCATCGCCTGGGCGGCGATGTGCACGGCCTTGCCGGCGACCACCGTGCCGGTGCTGGCGTAGGTGCCGGTGTCGTAGGGCGTGCGGTCGGTGTCGGCGTTGGTGAGCGCGATGTCGGCGGCCCGTGCATCGACGACGGAAGCGGCGATCTGGCGATGAGCGGTGGCGATGCCATTGCCCATCTCGCAGGATCCGCAGGCGAGGTGATAGGTGCCGTCGGGCAGCAGCTGCATCGCCGCCCCCGAGCGGTGCTCGGTCGGCGGGCCGCACTCGAGCATGGCCAGGGCCACACCGGTTCCCTCGAGCCAGTCGTCGCCGGCCGGCCGGACGACGCCATTGCCGCGGGCCAGCTCGCGCTCGACGATGTCGAGGCACTCAGCGACGCCGTAGCTGCCGAAGCTCGCGTCGCTCGCCTCCTTCCAGATCGATTCGACATTGTCGCCGGGCTTGACCACGTTCCTGCGCCGCATCGCGATCGGGTCGATGCCCAGCTTGCGGGCCAGCTCGTCGATCGCGCACTCGATGGCGAAAGTGGTCTGCGAGGCGCCGTAGCCGCGGAACCCGCCGGCCGGCGTCATGTTGGTGTAGTTGGCGTAGCCGTCACCGCGCTTGTTGGCGCAGCGGTAGGCCGCCAGCGGGGCGCCCATTGCCGACGCCAGCGTCTCGCTGCCGTGGCCGCCGTAGGCGCCGGTGTTGGACACCACGCGCACGTCGAGCGCCGTCAAGGTGCCGTCCTTCTTCGCGCCGATCCTGACGTGGGTCGTCATCTGGTGGCGCGTGGTGGCGCCGATGAATTCCTCCTCGCGCGTCCATTCCCACTTCACCGGCCGGCCAAGCTTCATGGCGGCGAACAGGGGGAGATCCTCGGAGACCATCTCCTGCTTGCCGCCGAAGCCGCCGCCGACCCTCTCGGTGAAGACGTGCAGGTCGCGGGCGGGAATGCCCATCAGGTAGGCGAGCTTCTTCTGGACGATGAACGGCCCCTGCGAGCTGGTGCGCACGTGCCAGCGGCCGTCGTCGCCCTGCCAGGCGATCGAGCCGTGCGTCTCGAGATGGACATGCTGCACGCGGGTCGTGGAATAGGTCCGTTCGTGCACGACGTCGGCCTGGGCGAAGCCCTCGGCCACGCTTCCGATCTCGCCCTTGAGGTTGCAGAAGATGTTGGTCCGCCGCCGACGACCTCGTCCTTGTGGTGAAGGATCGGCGCGCCGGGCTGCATCGCCGCCTCCGGATCGAAGACCGCAGGCAGGATTTCGTAATCGACCTCGAGCGCGCGGCAGCCGGCCTCGGCGGCGCCCTCGCTCTCGGCGACGACGGCGGCGATGCGCTGGCCGGCGAAGCGCGCGACATCGTCGAGCATGAAGGCGTCGTCGGGATCGACCAGATGGTCCTCGTGCAGGGCGGAGCTGAACCGCCGCTTCGGCACGTCCTCGAAGGTGTAGACCGCCACGACGCCCGGCACGGCGAGCGCCCTGGTGCGGTCGATCCTGCGGATGCGGGCATGGGCGTGCGGCGAGCGCAGGACCTTGAGATGCAGGAGCCCCTCGACCGCGACATCCATCGTGTAGTGCGCCTTGCCGGTCAGGATGGCGTCGGTGAACGGATTGGGAAGGCTGGCGCCCAGCGCGTTGCCCGCGATGTCGGGTTCGATGTTGCACTTGCCGTGGAGCGCGTCGACGATCGAGCGGTAGCCCGTGCAGCGGCAGAGATTGCCCTTGAGGGCATGGGGCAGGTCGTTCTTCTGCTCCTCGGTCAGCGTCACCGAGGTCATGATCATGCCGGCGGCGCAGAAGCCGCACTGGAAGGCCTGGGCGTCGTGGAAGGCCTTCTGCATCGGATGCAGTTCGCCGGCCGCTGCAAGGCCCTCGATCGTGGTGATCTTGCGGCCTTCGCCGCGGAAGGCGGGCACGAGGCACGAATGGAACGGCTTGCCGTCGAGGTGGACGGTGCAGGCGCCGCAGTCGCCGGCGTCGCAGCCTTTCTTGACGCCGAACACGCCGAGGTCGCGCAGGAAGGTGCGCAGGCACTGGCCGGGGGTGGGTTGGGCGGCGTAGAGCCGGCCGTTCACCTCGTATGTGCTCACGCCAGCTCCGCGCGGATCTGTTCTGCAAGATGCGAAGTGACGTGGCGCTTGTACGGCGCCGAGCCGTGCACGTCCTGGAACCAGGCGTCGGACGGCAGCCTGTCATCGAGGGCCTGGCGCAGTTCGGCGGCCGACGGCCGCCTGGCGAAGCGCAGGTGCACGGGCTTCGGCGTTGCCGCCGAGACGGTTAGCAGGAAGTCGTTGCCATCGTCGCCGACGGTGCCAACGATAAGCGCCGCCGAGCGACCGAGATGAGTAAGCGAAACCTGGCGCATGGCGTAGCGCTTCTTGAGCGCGGAAGCGGGCAGGTTGATCGAACGCAGCAGCTCGCCCTTCTGCAGGACGTTCTCGTGGTTCCCGGTGACGAAATCGACGACCGGCACTTGGCGGGGCGCAGCCCCGCGCGGCCACAGCGTACAGACGCCCTCGAGCGCCGCGGTCAGCGAAATCATCGCGCCGGCCGGCAGCGACATGCAGACGTTGCCGCCGACGGTCGCGGCGTTCCAGATCTTGAACGACATCAGGAACGCATCGATGCAGTCGCCGAACAGCGGCACCGCACGCCAATCGGTGGGCCCTTTGAACTCATGCAGGTCGACGATCCGGCACGTCGCTGCAATCTCGAGGCCGCTCTCCGTCACGGTGAGCGCCGGCCAACCGAGGCCGGGCAGGTCGATCAGCGTGTCGACGGCGACCTGCGGCTCGGAGAACAGCCATGTCCCGCCGGCCAGCCAGGCATAGCCGTCGCGCCACGGGCCGACTTCCTCGACGAAAGCGGGCCGCTTCACATCGACGATCGTATTGAGATTCATTCCTTGTAGACCTCGACCGTCTGCATCATGCCCAGTTCCTCATGATTCATCATGTGGCAGTGGAGCATATAGATGCCGGTGTAATCGAGGAACCGGGTGCGGAAGGTGAGCGTTCCGCCCTTGCGCTCGACGATGGCGGTGTCGCGCCATTGCGGCACGGCGAGCGGCTTGCCGTTCAGCTTGGTGACGAGGAACGGGTTGGTGTGGATGTGGAACACGTGATCATCGTGCGTGTGCGTGTTCACGACCGTCCATTCCTCGACCGATCCGAGCTTGACCCGGTGGTCGATGCGGGCGGGGTCGAACTTCTTGCCGTCGACGAAGAAGGCGAATTCCTGCCAATTCGCCGCCGGCTCGACCTCGGGCGAGGTCGCCGAGAAGACGACCTTGCGACTGCCGGTGAGTTCGCTGTCCTTGATCGCCTCCAGCGGTGGCTTGGGCAACGACGCCGGCAGCTTCATGTTCATCGGCTCTCCGGCGACGACGAGGCGGGCCAGCGGGCCGACCGGGGCGGGATGGCCCTGGTCGTAGGGCAGGGCGTGCAGCTCGTAGGTGCCGGGCGCCCCCGCGTGGACCAGCATGTCGGCACGCTGACCGGGCAGGATCAGGTGCGTCTTCATCGTCTCCATGGCGCCGAGCTGGATGCCGTCATAGGCGACGGCGTGCAGATCATGCTTCTCCAGTTCCAGAAACATGTCGTCCTGGTAGCCGGCGTGCAGGATGCGCCAACGCTGGACTTCGCCGGGGCGCATCGTGATGGTCGGCCGGCGCTGGCCGTTGACCGTGAGGAACCGCGTCGCTGTCTCGGAGAACAGCATATCGAAGGTCTCGACCATGTGGTTGTGGTCGAACACGGCCTGGCCGAGCACCAAGGTGCGCTCGCGGGCGTTGGCGATCTCGGGCACGTCGGCAAAATCGCCTTCGACCACGATCATGCCCACCATGCCGCTTGCCACCTGTATGTCGGCGCTGCCGTGATGATGCGGATGGTACCAGTAGGTGCCCATGGTGTGGTCCTTGGGCAGGTCGATCTCGACATTGTAGGTGTGGCCGGGCGGCATCGAGCGCATGACGTTGTCGGAGATTCCGCTCGGGCTGACATGCGAGCCATGAAAGTGGAAATTGGTGTTGTTGAACTGGTGCGGGTTGCTGAGATCGGCGGGGGCGATGTCGCGGTTCGGCGGCAAGTCGTTGACCAAGATGATCTTCAGCTTCTCGCCGGGCTTCATGCGCAGCGTGGGGCCCGGACTGCCGCCTTCGTACGAGCGTACGTAGAGTTGCACGCCACCGACCTGGCGATAGGCGTAGGCGCAGCGGATGCTGGTGCTCAGCACGCCGTTGGCCGAGCGCCGCACCTCGGGTTCGATCAGAGGCTGGTCCATCGCCGGGACGATCTTGTCGGGCACCATGCCGAGCGTCGGCGACATGTTCATATGCTCATGGGGATCGGCGGCGAAGACGCGTGACCCATAGAGGGCGGCACCAAACCCGAGGCTGGTGTTCAGCAGACCGCGGCGAGAAATGATCTTGCGGTCAAGGCCACCCGGCCTGTCGCCGCGTTTGGAACTCGTCGCCATACCCATGCCCCCCAATAAACGCTCTGCTCGTACCAGCTCTCCCCCGGCCCCACTTTAGCAGCGGGGACTATCGAAGGCTTGGGCATTTTGCCGCCACAGTCGCTGTCATCGATCGTCAACAAAAGACAACTACTCGATGATCTCGCTGGCGCGCGACCAGAACGAGTCCGGGACAGCAAGGCCGAGTGTCCTCGCGGTATTGCCATTGATGATCAGCTCGACCTTCATTGGATCGCCTTCCCCCTCCCTTCGTTGTGCGCGGTGGAGATGGGGCCGCCGGGACGCGAAGCGCTAAGAGGCGCGCTTGGCGAAGGCCGGCGTGCGGTGTGCGGTCACGGCCGGCGCCGGCCCGTCGAACCGTTCGATTTCCACCAGGCATGTCTGGGCGATGCAGCCCTGGCTCAATTTCGATGCGCCGATATCGAGGGTGAGCGCATTCGGATTGCCGTGTTTCTCGAGCGGCCGGTTGGAGCCGGCGTCGGCCGGATCGAACCAGGCGCCGGTGGAGAGGCGGACGACGCCGCGGCGGATGCGGTCGCTCAGCCGTGCGGCCGCGAGGCAGGCGCCACGATCGTTGAACACGCGCAGGAGGTCGCCGTCGGAAATGCCACGTGCGCGCGCATCCTCGGGATGCAGCGTAATGGGCTGGCGGCCTTTCACCTTGGTGGCCCTGGCGTGCGGGCTGTGGTCGAGCTGGCTGTGCAGCTTGTCGGCCGGCTGGTCCGACAGCATGTGCAGCGGATAGCGTTCGGCGGTCTTCGAGCCCAGCCATTCGATCGGCTCCAGCCACACGACGTGGCCCGGGCAATCGTCGTAGCCGAACGAGTGGATCTTCTCGGAGAAGATCTCGATCCTGCCGGACGGCGTCTTGAGTGGATGCTTGTCCGGATCGGCGCGGAACTCGGCCAGCATCACCGGGTCGCGCTGCGTGCCGACAGCCTCGGCGATGCCGGCTTCCCAGAATTCCTCGAACGGCGGGATGGTGACCCCGGCCTGCGCCGACTTCTCGCGCGACAGGCCGTAGAGATGGGCCATCCACTGCATCGGCGTGCGGCCTTCGGTGTAGTCCTGGCCCCTGCCGAGGCGGCCGGCGATCTCGGAGAAGATCCAGTAGTCGTCCTTGGACTCCCCGATCGGCTCGCGCGCCTTCTTCATGGCGATCAGGAACGGCTCGCGCGTGCCATAGCCGATGTCGTCGCGCTCGAGCGTGGTCGTGGCCGGGAGGACGACGTCGGCCATGCGCGCCGCCGGTGTCCAGAACTGCTCATGGAAGATGATCGTCTCGGGCTTGCGCCAGGCGATCATCAGGCGGTTGAGATCCTGGTGGTGATGGAACGGGTTGCCGCCCGCCCAGTAGACAAGCTTGATATCGGGGTAGGTGATTTCCCTGCCGTTGTAGCTCGTCCTGCCGCCCGGGATTCAGCAGCATGTCGGTGAAGCGCGCCACCGGAATGAAGTCGGGCACCGCGTTGGTGCCCTGCGGCAGGGTCGGGCCGGAATAGCGCGGGCCGGCGCTGCCCATCAGGTTGACGGGTCCGTAGCCCACACCGAAGCCGCCGCCCGGCAGGCCGATCTGGCCCAGCATGCAGGCGAGCGTGATCAGTCCCCAGAACGGCTGCTCGCCGTGATGGCTGCGCTGCAGCGACCAGCCGATCGACACCGTCGTGCGCGTGGCCGCCATTTCGCGGGCGAGCGCAGCGATGCGCGTGGCGGGAATGCCGGTGATCTTCTCGGCCCACTCGGGCGTCTTGTCGGCGAGGTAAGGGGCGAGCCTGTCGAAGCCCACGGTGTAGCGGTCGAGGAAAGCGCGATCGTGCAGCTTCTCGGTCAACAACACATGGCAGAGCGCCAGCATCATCGCGGCATCGGTGCCCGGACGGATCGCCAGCCATTCGACCGCGCCGCCGGTGTCGAGGTCCTCGGCGGTCGGGGTCACGTTGACGAAGCGCACGCCGGAGTTGCGCATGCCGTAGAGTCCGCCTTTCACGTGATGCAGGGTGGCACCACCGGCGTTGATCTGCGAATTCTTGCGCGGCACGCCACCGAAGGTGACGAACAGCTTGCAGTTCTCGGCCAGCACATTCCAGCTCGTGTGTTGGGCCATCAGCTCTTCCATCGGCGCCACGATGTGCGGCAGCAGCACCCTTGCTGCGCCCAGGCTGTAGGAATCCTGGTGGCGGACGTAGCCGCCGACCGCATTCAGGAAGCGATGGACCTGGCTCTGCGCGTGATGGAAGCGGCCGGCGCTCGACCAGCCGTAGGAGCCGCCGAAGATCGCGCGGTTGGAATGCTTTTCCTTCACGCGCGCGATTTCCTTCGCGACGAGGTCGAGCGCCTCGTCCCACGAGACTTCGACGAACGGCTCCTGCCCGCGCTTCTCCGGCGCACTGCCGGGCCCGTGCTCCAGCCAGCTCTTGCGCACCGAAGGGCGCAGCACGCGTAGCCGGCTCACCTCGTCCGACAGCATGTGCAGGCCGATCGGCGAGGGATCGGGATCCTTCGAGAAGGGATGCAGCTTCACCGCCTGGCCCTTGTCGTCGTATTCGACTTCGTAGGTGCCCCAGTGGGCGGTGGTCAGGGTACGCTGGTGGGTCATGAACGCCTCAGGCTGCCTTGGCGATGGCGAGGAATTTTTCGATCGCGGCCGGGTCGGTGTCGAAGGCCGTCACCAGCCGGAAGGCACGTTCGCCCGGCCGGTCGGAGGGCCAAGGGTGATACTGCGCCCCGGCTGCCTGCAGAGCATCGTGCATGCGCGCCGGCAGGACAACGAAGATTTCGTTGGCCTCGACCGGATAGAGCAGCGACGTGCCCTTGAGTGGCGTCAGGCCGGCGACCAGGCGCCGCGCCATGGCATTGGCGTGCCGGGCGTTGGCAAGCCACAGCCCGTCGGTGAAATACGCATCTAGCTGCGACGACAGGAGGCGCATCTTCGAGAACAGGTGGCCGCCGCGCTTGCGCCGGAACTCGAACTCGCGCGCCGTCGCGGCATCGAAGAAGATCACCACCTCCGCGCCCAGGGCGCCGTTCTTGGTGGCGCCGAGGCTGAGCACGTCGACGCCAGCCTTCCACGAAAGTTCGGCCGGCTCACAGCCGACGAACGACAGAGCGTTGGCAAAGCGCGCCCCGTCCATGTGCAGCTTCAGGCCCTGGCGACGGGTCGAAGTCGAAATCGCGGCGATTTCTTCCGGCGCATAGGCGGCGCCGCATTCGGTCGCCTGGGTGATCGACACGACGGATGGCTGCGGGTGATGGACCACGCCGTAGACCGGCTGGGCAAGCGCTGCGGCCAGCTTCTTCGGATCGATCTTTCCGGCCGGCCCGTCGATCGGCTCGAGCTTGGCGCCGCTGTAGAACTCCGGCGCATTGGCCTCGTCGACGGCGATGTGGGCGGCGGGGTGGCTGTAGATCGAACCCCACGGCGGCGTGCAGCAGGCAAGCGCCAGCACGTTGGCGGCGGTGCCGGTGGCGACGGGATACGCCACGAGATCCGGCTTCTCGAAGATCACGCGCAGGCGCTGCTCGACCTTCCGCGTCAATTCGTCGGCGCCGTAGGAATGGACGGGACCGGCGCGGAAGGCGCGGCTCACCGCCTCGATGATCAGCGGATGGGCGCCCGCTTCGTTGTCACTGCGGAAGTTCATCTTGGCATGATCACTTTCAATTGAATCGCGCCGTCGGCCCGGCACGGGCACCGCTGCGCTGTGAGAGCCGGGCCGACGGCTAAAGCAAAAGTGATCATGCTTTAACGGGCGGCTCCGGGCGGGAATTCGACGGTGCCGAGCAGGGCGCCGGTACGGGGTTCGATGACGTAGGCGGAGGACTGCCCGTCGGCGGTCTTGACGTGCACGACCAGCCGGTCGGCGACCGACTCCATGGAAATCACCTGCGCGCCCGAGGGCAGCGCGATGCGTTGGGTGAAGGCGGTGGCCGCTGGTGAGCGACCGCCGTTGGGGCTAGACATGCGCCGGGCGACTTCCGCCGCGATGACGACGAAGCCCGCGACGATCAGCAGGCCCATGACGATGACCAGCACCTTCAGCCAGAGAGGTGCACCGGTCTGCAGGGAAGGGGACGCCAAGAGACTCCATGAGTGATGCCGGCCGCCACCTCGTGACTATCGACGACAGCGCCGCCGGCGAGAGGCTGGACCGTGCGCTGACGGCTGCCCTTCCGAGCCTCACGCGCAGCCGCGTGAAAGCGCTGATCGAAAGTCGCCGCGTGACGCTGGCTGACGGATCGACAGTAGAAGAGCCGTCCCGCAAGGTCAAAAAAGGCGAGTGCTTCGCGGTCGATATTCCCGAGCCGGAGGCGGCCGAACCGGCGGCCCAGGCGCTCGATCTCGACATTCTGTTCGAGGACACCGACCTGCTGGTCGTCAACAAGCCGGCGGGCCTGGTCGTTCACCCGGCGCCGGGCAATCCCGACCATACGCTGGTCAACGCGCTGATTGCCCACTGCGGGGAGAGTCTGTCCGGCATCGGCGGCGTACGCCGGCCGGGCATCGTCCACCGGCTCGACAAGGACACGTCCGGGGTCATGGTCGTGGCCAAGAACGACAACACCCACCATGCGCTGTCCAAACTGTTCGCCGCGCACGACCTCACCCGAATCTACAAGGTGCTGGTCTGGGGCGGTCCCAAGATGAAGACGGGCACAGTCGAGGGGCCAATCGACCGCCATCCGGTCGACCGCAAGCGCATGGCAATGCGCCGCAGCGGCGGCCGGCACTCGATCACCGAATGGTGGCTGGAGGAGCGCTTCGGCAACGCCCTGACGCCGGTCGCCAGCCTGATGGGGGCCAGGCTACACACCGGGCGGACCCACCAGGTGCGGGTCCACATGTCCCATATCGGCCTGCCGGTGGTCGGAGACCCTTTGTACGGGCGCAAACGCAACGGGCCCGGACCCGAAGCGTTGAAATCATTCAAACGGCAGGCGCTTCATGCGGCCGTCCTGGAGTTTATCCACCCCCGGACCAAGCAGGAGATGCGTTTCGCCACAGAATTGCCTCAAGACTTCCAGAAGCTGATTACTGAACTGAACGGCGTTAAGTAAAGACCCTACACATCGCGGGGAATACCCGAGGGGATTAGTAGGTTTCTTCTTGACCCGAAAACTGTCCGACTATTAGAGTCGGATTTAGCAGTCGGTGGATGAGAGTGCTAAACGCTCGTTCACCGGGAAAGGGGGAGCCAATGGCTACCGCAACTACAGCACGTCTTCCCGCCCTCTCGTCGAACCTGTCTCCCGAGGGCAATCTCAGTCGCTACCTGAGCGACATCCGCAAATTCCCGCTCCTGGAGCCGCAGGAGGAGTTCATGCTGGCCAAGCGCTGGCGTGAGCACGGCGACTCCAAGGCCGCGCACCAGCTCGTCACCAGCCATCTGCGTCTCGTGGCCAAGATCGCCATGGGCTATCGCGGCTACGGCCTGCCGGTGGCCGAGCTCATTTCCGAAGGAAACGTCGGCATGATGCAGGCGGTCAAGCGGTTCGATCCGGACCGCGGCTTCCGCCTCGCTACCTATGCGATGTGGTGGATCCGCGCCTCGATCCAGGAATACATCCTGCACAGCTGGTCGCTGGTGAAAATGGGCACGACGGCGGCGCAGAAGAAGCTGTTCTTCAACCTGCGCAAGCTCAAGGGCCAGATGCAGGCGATCGAGGAGGGCGACCTCAGCCCCGAGAACGTGACCAAGATCGCCACGCGTCTCGGCGTGCCGGAAGAAGAGGTGGTCAACATGAACCGCCGCCTCGCCGCGCCCGACTCCTCGCTCAATGCGAGCGTCAAGGCCGAGGGCGACATGGAGTGGCAGGACTGGCTGGTCGACGATACGCCCAACCAGGAAGCCCGCCTCGGCGACAGCCAGGAGATGGGCCAGCGCAAGCACATGCTGGCCGGTGCCCTGAAGCAACTGAGCGAGCGCGAGCGCCACATCCTGGTCGAGCGTCGTCTCACCGACGAGCCCAAGACACTCGAGGACCTGTCGGCCAAGTACGGCATCAGCCGCGAGCGGGTGCGCCAGATCGAGGTGCGCGCCTTCGACAAGCTGCAGAAGGCGATGAAGAACATGGTCGTCGAAGCCGCGACCGAGAACACCCGCAAGGTCGAGGCGCACGCGGCACGCTAAGCCGTGATGGTGATCGAGGAATTCTTCGATCGTTTCGTCGAGGCGTTCGCGACGTTCGATGCCGCGAACGTCGCAGCGCTGTTCGCCACGCCCGGCGTTGCGCTCGGCACAACTTGCTCAATCGTTGCTCTCACGACCCGAGACGACACCCTGCGCTACTACCAGACCGCGCTTGATCGCTACCGCGAGGGCGGCTGCACGTCCTGCGGCTGGTCCAGGCTCGAGACTGTGGCGATGGGTAGGGACGCGGTGCTGGCAACGGTAACCTGGCACTTGCTCAAGGCCGACGGCAGCCTGCTCGCGACGTGGCGGCAATCCTACAGCCTGGCCCTTGGCGGCCCCGAGCCGCTGATCTTCGCCTCGGCGATGCACGTGGAATAGGGCTGCGGATTAGGCTTTCTGGGTCTTTCCGGCTCTTTCCGCTGGTCGGGCTCTCGTATATAAGCTCGCCCCACCATGAACGCCCAGAACATCGCCATCGTTGGCGCCACCGGCGCGGTCGGAGTCGAAATCCTCCGCGTCCTCGAGCGGCGGAACTTCCCCGTCGCTTCCCTGAAGCTGCTAGCCTCGTCCCGCTCGGCGGGCAAGACGCTGGCGTTCAAAGGCACGCCGCACACGGTAGAGGAGGTCAAAGCCTCCTCGTTCAAGGGCATCGACATCGCCTTCTTCTCGGCCGGTGCCACCCGCAGCCGCGAGTTCATCCCGCACGCCAAGGCGGCCGGCGCGGTCGTGATCGACAATTCGTCGGCCTTCCGCATGGATCCGAACACGCCGCTGGTCGTGCCGGAAGTGAACCCGGGCGACCTGCACCACCACAAGGGCGTCATCGCCAACCCGAACTGCACCGCCGCGATCCTTGCGACCGCCGTGTGGCCGATCCACCAGGTGGCCGGCATCAAGAAGATCGTCGTGTCGACCTACCAGTCGGCATCGGGCGCGGGCGCTGCCGCCATGCAGGAGCTCGAGGACCAGACGCGTCAGTATGCCGAGGGCAAGGACGTGACGAGGTCCGTGTTCCCGCACCAGATCGCGTTCAATCTCTTCTCGCACAACACCAAGGTGGCCGAGAACGGCTACAACGAGGAAGAGAACAAGGTGATCGAGGAAATGCGCAAGATGTTCCACCTGCCCGAGCTGCCGGTCCTGCCGACCTGCATCCGCGTGCCGGTGCTGCGTGCCCATTCGGAGTCGGTATCGCTCGAACTCGAGCGGCCGCTGACGCCGGAGCAGGCGCGCGAGATCATCGCCAGGGCGCCGGGCGTGAAACTGGTTGACGATCCCGTCGCCAACCACTTCCCCATGCCGCTCGAGGCGTCCGGCGACCTCGACGTCCATGTCGGCCGCATCCGCCGCGACCTCACCAACCCGAATGGCCTCGCGCTGTTCGTGGCCGGCGACCAGTTGCTGAAGGGTGCCGCCTGGAACGCCGTGCAGATCGCCGAGGAGCTCGCCAAGCTCGGTACACGGGCGCAAGCCGCCGAATAGGCCCAGCCTGTTTGCCGTCAGCCGTGGCTGAGGATGTTCAGCAGACGGCCGAAGGGATCGCGGACAAAGAAGCGTCGCACGCCCCACGGTTCTTCCTTCGGGCCGTATTCGAGGGCGGTGCCGGCCCGGGTCACGCGGTGAAGCACTTCGTCGAGATTGTCGACTTCGATGGAGAGATCGGGCACCGGCGTGCCCGATCCGCCTTCCGAGGCGACGCTCACCTGGGGCGTCGTGCCGGCTTCCGTCGCAAAGGTCACGATCCAGCCATGGTCCATGACGACGTTCATGCCGAGGATGTCGCCATAGAATGCCCGCGCGGCGGCCGTGTCCGACGAGGCGATGTTGGCGACGATGCGTTTGACGGTCATTGCCGATCCTCCCTCCCTGCCGGCCAACGCGCAAAGAAAAAGGGCGCGGAGATCGCTCTCCACGCCCTTTCCAGAGAAACCTGTATGGCCTGTTAGGCCTTGAGATTCACAGCCGCGTCCTTGCCGCGATCCTGCTGAACTTCGTAGGTGATCTTCTGGCCTTCGTTGAGGCCGTTCAGACCAGCGCGCTCAACGGCGCTGATGTGCACGAACACATCCTTGCCGCCGCCGTCCGGCTGAATGAAACCGAAACCCTTGGTGGCGTTGAACCACTTAACCGTACCTGTAGCCATGTCTGTATCCTATCGAGTGTTGTGGCGAAGCAGCCGGGGTCAAACTACACCCAAGGGGCGCGGGGTCCACCCGAAAACTTCGACCATTTATGCAATTAACGGTCGTTATCGGCCACAATTGCTCCTTTTTCCGGGTCCGACGGTCCGAATATGGACGATTGCAAGCTGGCGGCCCATTGCTCCTGGCCGGCACCTTGCCGTGGCGGACTTGCTCACTGCAGCCAGATATCGAGGTTCCGGAACACCGGATAACGCTGCTTGAGCCTATCACGCATCATCTCCAGCAACTTGGAGTCGATCGTTGCGGAGATGTTCTTCAGTCCCGCCGGATCATCCGACAAGTTGAAGACCTGGGACCGTCCGGACTTACAGACGTGAAGGTAGTATAGCGCGCCTTCAAGATGGTAGACGCCGCGGCACGGTTCGTCGTCGAACAAGTAGTTCTCGGCGAAGCTCCATTCACGGGCCGCACTGCCGGCAAGGTCGATGCCATCCCACTCCGGTGGCTTCGTCAGGCCGAGCCGCGCCACCGCGGTTGCGGCGATGTCGGTGTGGCTGGCGAAGGGCAGGGATGGATAGGGTCGTCCGGAGCGGTCGTAGATGAACATCGGCACGTGCAGCGTCTCGGGCAAGATGACATGGCCGTGGGCCATTTCGCCGTGCCGCCCCAGGGCCTCGGCGTGGTCCCCCGTGAAGAAGACGAGCGATCCCTTGAGATAGCCCTTGGCGTCGAGCTTCTCGAAAATCTGGCGGATGAAGTCGTCCATCTGCAACAGGCCGTTGTCGTAGGCGTTCGTCATGGCATCGAGTTGCTGGTCGGACAGCGGTCCCGACAGCGACGCCATGCGGATGGCCTGCAGCAGCGGCAGCTCCGGCAGGAAGATCCGGTATTGCGGATATTTCTTGCCGGTGAGATGGCTCGACATCAGGAAGATGAACATGAAATGCGGCTGGGCGCCGGAGGGGCCCATCGCGTCGAGCAAGTCGAGGATCTGCTGGTCGTCATTACCGCGCTTGTTGAGGCCGCCTTCGCTCAGCACCTCGAAGGCACTGGTGGCGCCATATACCGCTTCGAGCACCGGGTTTTCCAGATGCGTTCCCGACAGCAGCAAGTCGATCTTGTATCCAGCATCGCCCATGAAGGTATGCAACGCCACATTGCCGTGCCCGGCGACTCTGCTTAGCGTGTTGGACATCAACACTCCCAGCACCCCGCAAGGTGTACCGGGGCAGGTCGACGTTGCCCAGTCGACCTTGTGAAAGTCGGGCGACTTCGCGAGTTCCGTCAGGAAGGGCGTCGTGTTCCGCGGATAGCCGTAGTGCGAGAAATGATCGGCGCGCAGAGAGTCCGACAGGATGACGATGACGTTGGGCGACGACGTGGGCTTGAGCGGCTGCTCGCTGTGGGTCAGCGTGATGTCCAGATGGCCGTGGTTACCCAGCAGGATCGCTCGGCTCAATGTGTCCCCGTCCCAGGACGTCGGCCGATGTGTCTTGTCGATCCATGCATAAGCGCCGAGCAGCCACAGGCCTGTCATCCCGGCTGCAACGGCGAGAGCGGCGCGCGAGCGCAGGCTGAACGCATCGATGAGCGTTTCGCAAACGGCAATCACAGGCTGCACGAGCAGCCATGCGACGCACGCCGCTATCAGAATCGCGACGACGTAGGCCGCGGCGATCGGATAGAGCGTGAGTGGCATCGATTGCCGGACTTCCGGCAGGGCGTCGATCGCCTGCTTGATGATCGTGAGATTGAGCGCCTGCTGGACGTAGATGAAGGAGGCGCAATAGGCCGTGTAGAGCGTCGACAGGCCAAGCACGATCGTGAAGATACCGAGCCACGCCAGGACGCGCGAGACGACTGCCCGCTGGCGCGCAAGCCGCTCGATTGTCCGCACGACAAGGCATCCGGCAATCAGTGCGCCCTCCAGCCCGGCGACCAGAGCCGCGTGCTTGACGAAGGGACGCCAGTGGAAAATGCCCTTGAGGGAGAGTCGCTGAAAGATCAGCCACTCCAACGCCGCCGCCGCGAGAGCCAGAAGGGTGATGTATAAAAGCCCGCGCACAGCTGCTTTGTTTCCGGTGTACGCCGTCATTCTCGCTGCTCACTGGCGCTCGTCGTGGAGCGCAGGCGTGGCCGAAGCCAAGGGCGAGTTACGATTGGCGCCATATTCAATCGAAGCCGAGCGCGTACCGCCATTCGGTCCTCATATTGTCGTCAGTAACTGGTCGGAGATTTCCGGCTCTCTGGAGCGGATTGGCGCACGGCTCCATCGATCGGTGTTCGGCATCGCCGCCGGTATTGTTCTCATGGTCAGCCATCGACAGGACTTGATGAAGCTTGTCTGAGCTGGTCACGACGGGTGCTCCATCGATTCGATAAGCCAGGAGATTATTTCGCCAACGCTCGACATCGAGATCAAATGGTGAATTGCCGAGCAATATATCGTTTTGGACGCGATAGCCGTAGACGAGCCATCGTGTACGCGCGTGCGGCATTGACGGACGCATTTTTTTGGGCAGGCTTTCGAAGAGTAGATTGGAAAATGAAGAAATCACCTGCGCTATCGAGCGCCCTATGGCAGTGCGTTGAATCCTGAACGCGTTGCGATCGCGGTAACGATCACCAGGGCGCTCAAAATCACAATGTCAACGACTAGGAAGCGTCGCTGCGACGCTTGGAATGCGTTGAAGATTGATTGTATTCGTCTCAACATTGCAAAGATGGTTACGCTCGACCCGGGCGTTGCGCCAGCGCAAAGTCGCTGAAGGATAGGCCACTCCAGCGCCCCGTCTCTGTAGCTGGCGCGTCCGACGTGCTTGGGTTTAAGCTTTTGCCTTCGCAATTCTGGCGCACAGGCCGACATGACGAAACACGAATTGGAGTTCAAGCTGGCGCGCCTGTCGTGCTGGCGAGGACCCGTTCGCCTCGCGCCCCTCGAGGGCGGACTCACCAATATCTCGTATGTCGCGACCGACGATGCTGCGCGCTACGTCGTGCGCTGCGGTGACGACATAGCGGTCCATCACGTCTATCGCGACCGCGAACGCGCGGCGTCCCGGGCGGCGTTCGAGGCGGGCCTGTCGCCCGAGATCGTCCACGTCGAACCCGGCATCACGGTGCTGCGTTTCGTCGAGGGGCGCACGTTTACGGAGGCCGACCTGCGCGCCGATGCGCCGCGCATCGTGGCGATGCTCAAGACCTGCCATCGCGAGGTCGCTCATCGCCTGCGTGGCGCCGCCAACATGTTCTGGGTGTTCCATGTCATCCGCGACTATGTGCGGCTGATCGATGCCGATACGAAGTACCTGGCGCTGGCCGACCGGCTCGAAGCCGCCCAGGTGCCGCTGCCGATCGTGTTCGGCCACAACGACCTCCTGCCCGGCAACGTGATGGACGACGGCAAGCGACTGTGGCTGATCGACTGGGAGTATGCCGGCTTCGGCACGGCGATGTTCGATCTCGCCAACCTCTCGTCCAACGGCGAGTTCGCGGCGGCGGACGACGCGGCGCTGCTCGATGCCTATTTCGAGGGCAAGGCCGACGACGCCCTGCGGCGCGCCTTCACCGCCATGAAGGCCGCCAGTGTGCTGCGCGAGGCGCTGTGGGCGATGGTCTCCGACATCCACCTCAAGACGCCCGGCGCCGACTATCAGGCGCACGCAAGGACCTACCTGCAGCGCCTCGACCGCCTCATGGCCTGACGCTTGCATGGCTCTCCCGGAACCGGGAGTGCCTTCCATGAAGAGCCGAGTTTTCAGCCTTTTGTCGTTGCTGGTTGCGTCCGCGCTGCCGCTTCAATCCGCCTTCGCCCAGGAGAAGGTCCTGCGCATCGCCATGACGGCGTCGGACATCCCGACGACCAGTGGCATGCCCAACCAGGGCTTCGAGGGCATGCGCTTCATGGGCTTTCCGATCTTCGAGGGGCTGATCGCCTTCGACCTCACCACGACCGCGCCGGTCAAGCTGGTGCCGGGCCTGGCCGAGAAGTGGGAGCAGGATCCTGCCGACAAGAAGGTCTGGATCTTCCACCTGCGCAAGGGCGTGAAGTTCCATGACGGCACCGACTTCAACGCCGACGCGGTGATCTGGAACCTCGAGCGCATCTTCGACAAGGACAGCGCCCAGTTCGAGCCCAACGCGACCGGCATCATGCGCGCGCGCATGCCGCTACTCGCCAGCTACAAGAAGATCGACGATTCCACTGTGTCGATCACCACGACCATCGTGGCGTCGTTCTTCCAGTGGATGATGCCCTACATGCTTTTCACCTCGCCCGGCTCGTTCGAGAAGGGCGGCAAGGACTGGGGCAAGGTGGCGGCGATGGGCCCGGCCGGCACCGGCCCGTTCAAGATCACCAAGGTCGTGCAGCGCCAGTCAGTGACGCTCGCGAAGAACACCGGCTACTGGGATTCCAAGCGCATGCCCAAGGTCGACCAGGTGATCCTGTTGCCGATCCCCGAGGCCAACACGCGGCTGGCGGCCCTTCGTTCGGGCCAGGTCGACTGGATCGAGGTGCCGCCGCCGGACGGCATTCCGTCGCTGAAACAGGCGGGCTTCGTCATCTCGACCGGTTCCTACCCGCATGTCTGGCCGTGGATCTTCAACATGGCCGCCAAGGACAGCCCGCTGAAGGACGTGAAGGTCCGCCAGGCGCTCAACTACTGCGTCGACCGCAATGCCATCGTCTCGCTGCTGAACGGCACCGCCGAGCCATCGGTCGGCTGGTTGAAGCCCTCGGATCCGGCCTTCGGCAAGCCCGAGAACAAGTACACGTTCGATCCCGCCAAGGGAAAGAAGCTGCTGGCCGAGGCGGGCTACGACGACAAGAAGCCGCTTTCCTTCAAGGTCATGGTCTCGACTTCGGGCTCGGGCCAGATGCTGCCGTTGCCGATGAACGAGGCGCTGCAGGAGAACCTGAAGCAGGCCTGCAATGTCGACGTGAAGGTCGACGCCGTCGAGTGGCAGGTGTTGCTGAATGTGGGCCGCGCCGAGGCCGACAGCCCGCAGCTCAACGGTGCGATGGCGCTCAACGTCTCCTCGCCGTCGAGCGACGCCGGGGCGATGTATCGCTATTTCGCCGCCGTCAACGCCGCCCCCAGGGGATTCAACTTCCCGCAATGGAAGGACGACAAGTTCGAGGAGGCGATCGCCAAGCTCGCCGAGGCGGGTGACGAGGCGACGTACAACAAGTACTACGCCGCAGCCCACGAGCGGCTGGTCGACAATCCGCCGTGGCTCTTCATCGTGCACGACCTCAACCCGCGTGCCTTCAGCAAGAAGGTGCAGGGCTTCGTGTCGCCGCAGAGCTGGTTCGTCGATCTGACGCTGGTCGACCTTCAATAGGGGGCCGGATCAGCGGCGTTCCGGGCGCGCATCTGGACGTCGCTCGGGGGCGGGCGCGGGCATCGCCGGAGCGGCCGGCTGCTGGACCGTCACGTCGATCTTCTCCGAGGGGTGGGGCCCGTTGGCGACCTGGGTGTTGAGGCCCGGCGCGCCCATGATCACGTAGCTGCCGACGAGGACCAGCACCAGCAGTGCGCCGACGATGAAATAGAGTCCGCCGCCGGAGCCGGGGGTCACGGTGACGCTGGTGGGGCGATCGTTGTAATCGGACATGGCTCTCTCCCTGGAAATGGTCGCGAGACGGCGGTTCAGTCCTGCGAGACGTTGCCGTCCGGACCGACGCTGACGGCGATCTCGACGGTGCCGCGCATCGCCCTTCCATGCCAGCTGCCGTCGGGCGCGCGGACGAGAGCCTTGACGTTGCGATAGCCGTCCATCTCGATGCTGGCCTTGGCAGCCGCATCGCTCGACGCCGCTTGTGCCGGCGCCGGCTGGGACTCGCTGATCGCCTGGGTGGTTGTCGGAGCGGTTGCCAGGTCGGCAACGGTGCTTTCGTCGAAGTAGGCGTCGTGCTTGCCGACCAGCAGGGGCACCGGCGCCCGCAGCGCCTTCACATTGCTGGCGAGCTTCGAGGGTGCAGCTGTCGGCGCGGGCGGCGCGAGACGTGCGACTGCCGCTCCCGCCGGTGCCGTCGTGGCGGCAGGCGCCGGCCCGATCAGATAGGCGCTCGCGATCATGCCCGAGGCGACGGCGACGAGGACGAGGGTCTTGGGATTGGGCTTCATGGTTGGTCAAACGTCTCGTGCCGGTCAGACGTTCCCGGGCCACAGGCGCCAATTGTCAAAACCACAGGACCGGCTCAATCTTGCCACACCAAAGCGGCTTCCGATTAGTTGGAACTGCTAAGGCAGTTCCAACCCATTGGAGCCGCTCATGCGGGTCCAATCGACCGGAAACGCATTGGTCGAGGCAACTCGACTGAGGGCATGCAGGAGGAAGCAAGATGGACGGTGTCGATTACGGACCCGAAGAGCGGGCCATGCAGGCCTATCTGCGTGACGGCGAGGAGCGTGCCCGGCGGCTCGGCAATCGCGGCCCGATCCGCTTCACCGCCGCCGGCGAGCTCCACCCCGAGATCGTCGAGGCCTATGGGCGCTGCGGCTTCTATGTCTTCGAGGGGGTGCTGCGGCCTGAGGAACTGGCCGACATCGAGCACGACCTGCACGACATTCTCGACCGGCTGCCGGTGGAGAAAGGCGCTGCCCTGGACGCAAGGGGCCGTCCGGCGCTGGCCACCGACTGCACGGGACCGAACCTGCACTGGGCGCGGCCGCTCAGCGACCCCTGGGGCGGGACCTCGGCTGCCAACGGCCGCCATCCGGTCAAGATGACCGAGCCCACGGCGGCGTCGGGCCTGCCGAAGGAAGTCGTCTTCCTCATCCTGGGCTCGCTGCAGTTCTCGGAGGCGTCGTTGCGCGTCTACGGGCATCCCGGCCTGCTGGCGGTCGCCGCCGCGATCAACGGTCCGGATTTCACCCCCTTCAACGAGGCGCTGTGGATCAAGGAACCCGGCAAGGGCGCGTCGGTTGCCTGGCACCAGGACGGCACCACGCATTGGGACAACCCGGCGTGGGACGAGGGCATCCACGGCTTCAACTTCATGGGCCAACTCTACGGCTGCACCGCCGCGAACGGCGTCTGGGTCGTGCCGGGCTCGCACAGACTGGGCAGGATCGACATCGCGAAGCTGGCAGAGACGGCGGGCACCGAGCGCCTGCCCGACGCCGTGCCGATGATCTGCCAGCCGGGCGATGTCGCCATGACCAACCGTCAGGCGCTGCATGGTTCGTTCGCCAACACCAGCAAGGACTGGCGGGTGACCGTGAATTTCGGCTTCCATCGCCGCGCGTCGGTACTGGGCGTGAAGAGCGGCGGAATCCACAACGAGGTCGCGACCTACGACGCGGACCGCATTCGCGAGCGCGCCCGTCTGATCGGCTACGCCATCGAGGCGCGCCGCCGGCGCTTCCCCGAGGAGACTCCCTTCGTCTATCGGCCGCACGCCGACGAAGGCCTCACCTATCGCTGGGACGACAAGGCCCGGGCCGGCCTCCGCGACTACAACCTGCTCGACCTCAGTATCTGAAGATGCCGCGCCGATGATTCAGGCAATTGCCGCGGCCGGGGCGGGCTTCCTGCTGGCCGTCCTGTGGTTCGACATGATGTTCGACGCCCAGGTGCGCGGCACGCCGGACGGTCCGCTGCCGGCGGAGGTGCTGGCCTCGATCTCGGCCTATTACCGCAGGGTGACGACCGAGGCCTATCCGATGAATCGGCTGGTCGCCCTGGTCATGCTGATCATGATGGCCTCGATCGCGGCGGAAATCGTGGCCGGCGTCGAGCCGTGGTGGATCGGCTGGGTGTCGATCGCGCTGGCCGGGAGCGGCTTCGTTCCTACGATGCGCCGCACCGTGCCCAATGCGCGGCGGCTGGGCAGCGGCGACGGCACGCCGGAGGAAAGATCGGCACTGGCGCGCTCGATCTTCCGCGACCACCGTCTCAGCTTCGTTCGCATGAGCATCGTGCTCGCCCTGCAACTGCTGGCCGCTTGATCCCTCGACTGCCGCTCACCCAGAGCAGGTATCAGGTGCCACAATACGTTCGGAAATTGCGCGCCTCGTCTTCCGTCGGCGGCCTGGCGTAGGCCTCGAGGCCGGGACGCTCGTCGAACGGCTTCGCCAGCACCGCGATCAGTGCCTCGAAGGGCGCGTAGTCGTCCTCCTGGATCGCGGCGGCGAGGGCTTCCTCGACCTTGTGGTTGCGCGGGATGTAGGCCGGGTTCGCCGCCTGCATGGCGGCGCGCCGCGTCGCCTCGTCCTGCGGTTCGCCGGACAGGCGCGCACGCCATCCGATCTCCCAGGAGTCGAACCCCGCCGGCTCCTCGAACAACCCGCGCGCCGTGCCGTCGGCGAGCCGGCGGAATGCCAGCGTGTAGTCGGTGCCGTTGTCGGCCAGCAGCTTGAGGAAGGACTGCGCCAGCTCGCCATCGCTCTCCTGCTCGGTGAACAGGCCGAGCTTGCGGCGCAGCACGGCCAGATAGGCCGCCCCGAAGATCGCGCCGTAGGTCCCGAGCACCTCGTTGGCGATCGCGACGGCCGCATCCTGATCGTCGGCGAGCAGCGGCAGCATCGCCTCGCCCAGGCGCGCCAGGTTCCAGCCGGCGATCTGCGGCTGCTTGCCGTAGGCGTAGCGCCCGGTCTGGTCGATCGAGCTGAACACGGTCTCGGGATGATAGGCATCCATGAAGGCGCAGGGGCCGTAGTCGATGGTCTCGCCGGCGATCGAGACATTGTCGGTGTTCATCACGCCATGAATGAAGCCGACGCCCAGCCACCGGGCGACGAGCTCTGCCTGGCGCGCGATCACCCTCTCGAACAGCGCGCGATAGCTGGCGACGTCGGGGTAATGACGCGCGATCACATGGTCGGCGAGCAGCTTGAGCGCCTCCGTGTCGCCGCGCGCGGCAAAGTACTGGAAGGTGCCGACCCTGATGTGGCTCGAGGCGACCCGGGTCAGCACCGCGCCCGGCATCACGTTCTCGCGGATCACCGGCTCGCCGGTGATGACGGCGGCGAGCGAGCGCGTCGTGGGAATGCCCAGCGCCTGCATCGCCTCGCTGATGATGTACTCGCGCAGCACCGGTCCCAGCGCCGCGCGGCCATCGCCACGGCGCGAGAAGGGCGTCGGTCCCGAGCCCTTGAGCTGGATGTCGCGGCGGACGCCGGCGATGTCGACGACCTCGCCCAGCAGGACGGCGCGGCCGTCGCCGAGCTGCGGCACGAAATTGCCGAACTGGTGGCCGGCATAGGCGAGCGCGATCGGCTCCGAGCCCTCGGCCACTCTGTTGCCGGCCAGGATTTCCACGCCCTCGGGCGAGGCCAGGAATTCCGGATCGAGGCCGAGCTGCAGCGCCAGCGGCCGGTTGAGCTTGACCAGTTTCGGCGCCGTGACAGGGGTCGGCGCCAGCCTTGCATAGAAGCGGTCGGGCAGGCGGGCGTAGCTGTTGTCTGAGAAGACCGGAGGCATGCGTCTTAAGTAAGCGGTGCCAGCTTTTCGTCAATGACCGTTTCGGCCAGGCTGTTGTCGACCGCCTGCTCGAATGTGGCGCCCGGCGAGACGAATCCGCCCGAGATCAGCCCGTCGCGCAGCCGGTCGTAGCCCCCGCGCGGCAGGATCGGGTTCCTGCCCCAGATGCCCAGCGCCTTGTAGCGCGTGCACACTGCCTCGAGGATCGAAGGCGGCAGGTCCGTGAAGTAGCTGGCGATCGCCCCGGCGATCTCCCTGCCGCTGGCCTTGGCCACCCACTTCTCCGTGCGGTCGATGGCGCGAACCATGCGCAAGAGCTCGTCGCGACGGGTCGTTAGCGTGCCGCGGCGGGCATAGAAGCACGTATAGGAAGTGTGACCGCGGTGCGCCGCCTCGTGCCAGATATGGCCGGCGCCCTCGGCCAGCAACAGACTGGGGAAGGGCTCGAAGACCTGGATGACGTCGACGGTCCCTGCCTTCAGCGCGGCCATGTTCTCGGCCATCGTCCGGCCGGTGACCCTCGTGATGGTGGCGGGATCGATGCCCGCGAGGCGCAGGTCGTGCTGCAGGCAGAGCCACGGAGTTGGCACTTCGCTCACCGTCGCGAGCTTCACCGACTTGAGATCGGAGAGCTTGAAATCCGGCCTCGGCTCGCGGCCCATCAGCAGGAACGGATCGCGGGTCACCACCTCGCCGAAGCAGACGATGTCGCAATCGGGCACGTGCTGGTAGGTCTGCATGACCCGCATCGGACCGCCCCAGCTCACGTCGACCGTGCCGTCCATGACGCGCAGCGCGGTCTTGTCGGGATGCGGCGAGCTGGTGAACTTGATGTCGACGCCTTCGCCGACAAAGGCGTTGCGCGCCAGCGCCACGTAGAACGGCGCGTAGAAGACGCCGCGCAAAGCTTCCTGGAGGATGATGGTCATGGTCGACAGGATGCGCGCTCGCTTGCTAAGCCGGCAAGAACAATGGGAGCGCAGCCGTGCCGCACATCAAAACCTCTGACGGCGTCAGCCTCTACTACGAAGAGACCGGCACGGGCGATCCGCTGCTCTTCATGCACGAGTTCGGCGGCCATTATCTCAGCTGGGAGCCGCAGCTTCGCCATTTCTCGCGGCGCTATCGCTGCATCACCTACGCTGCGCGCGGCTGGCCGCCGTCGGACGTGCCGGACAAGGTCGAGTCGTATTCGCAGGCCCGCGCGGCCGACGACGCCGCCGACGTGATCAAGGCGCTGGGCCTCGCGCAGCCGCACATGGTCGGCCTGTCGATGGGTGCGACGGCTGCGCTCGAATTCGCCATCCGTCATCCGGGCGTCGCCCGCTCGCTTGTTGTCGCCGCGGGCGGCGGCGGCGGTGCCACGGATCCGGAAGCCAAGGCCAAATTCAGGGAGGAGTGCGAGGCCTTTGCGCAACGTATCGAGAGGGAGGGCATGCCGGCGATGGCGGAGCTTTACTGCACGAGCTCTGCGCGCACGACTTACCGCTACAAGGATCCGCGCGGCTGGGCCGAGTTCAAGCAACAGTTTGCCGACGGCTCGGCCAGGGGTCATGCCATGACCATGCGTGGCGTGCAGGGCGGCCGCCAGCCGTTCTTCGAGCGCACAGCGGAGCTCAAGAAGATCGCCGAGCCGATGCTGGTGATCATCGGTGACGAAGACGAGTCGACGCACGGCCTCGCGGTGCATCTCAAGCAGCATGTGGTGATGAGCGGCGTGCTCGAGTTGCCCAAGACCGGCCACACGATGAACCTCGAGGAGCCGGCCGCCTTCAATACGGCGGTGCAGGACTTCTTTCACGCCGTCGAGAGGGACCGCTGGCCGGCCCGCAGTGCGAAGACCTACACGCTGATCCCGCCTAGCCGATGATTATTTGGGAAGTTCCGTAAGCGTCACGCTCTCGGGCCGCACGGCCTTCAGCAGGTCCATGTAGACGTACTTGCTGTAGTCCAAAGGCGCCTTGAGTTTCTTCTGGTCCGACAGCAGCTGCGCGGAGTTGCGGATGGCCTCGAGCGAGCGCGGATTCCATTTCATGTCGAACTCGAGCTTGGGCATCAATTCGGTGGCGAGTTCGACCGGCATCTTGAGGAACTTGGCGACCATCTTGGCCGCAGCCGGCCGGTCCTTCTCGATGATGTCATTGGCCTCGCACAGCGCCTTGACGAACTTCTCGGCGGTGCCTCTGTTTTGCTCGATCCACCCCCGGTTCATGTAGATGAAGTTGATGTTGTTGTAGACACCGGCGTTGGTCGCAACGATCTTGGCACCGCTGACGGCCTTGAGAGTACGCGTGGGCCAGGGCTCCCACACGGCAAAGGCGTTGATGTCGTTGCGCTCCAGGGCCGCCAGCATCTCCGGCGCATCGACATTGACCAGCGTGAAGTCGGCGGGATCGAGCTTGCGCTGGGCGAGCAGGCGTCGCCAGAAGATTTCCGCGCCCGTGCCCACGGCGACCCCGACCTTCTTGCCTTTCAACCCCTCCAGCGTATCGATATTGCGCGTGACCACGCTTTCCCAGTTCGCGAGAAAGGTGCCGTCGGCGACCGCCACGATGTTGCCGTCGACCTGATGGTTGATGACGCCCGCGAGATCGCTGCCGTAGGCCGCCTGGACCTGGTCGTTGACCAGGAACGGCACCATCGCCGAGCCCGAAGGGCCGGTGTTGATGGTGACGTCGAGGCCGTTCTTCTCGAACAGGCCGCCTTCCTTGGCGACATAAAACTGGGAGAAGGCCGGATCGACGCCGGTCGCGATCGTCATCTTCGTGAGTTGGGCGTTGGCGCCGGTGGCGCCTGCGATCAGCAGCGCGGCGGCAGCAAGAAGTGACTTCATCGATGTCTCCCCCCTCAGGTCACCGGCGAAAATCGTCCGGCGAACGTATAGATTCCCCAGCGGAACAGGCGGTCGGCCGTGAAGCCCAGCAGCCCCAGCACGAGCAGGGCGACGAAGATCTGGTCGACCAGCATGTACATCCGCGAATCCCAGATCATCCTACCCAGCCCGTTGTTGGCGGCAACCAGCTCGGCGGCAATGATGGTCACGAACGAGTTGGCCATGGCAAGCCGCATGCCGGTCAGGATGTAGGGCACGGTGGCGGGGAAGGCGACGAAGAAGAACACCTGCGCACGGCTGGCGCCGAGCGAGCGGGCGGCGCGGATCTTGTTGGGCGCCACGGCGCTGACGCCGGCGGCGGTGTTGATGATGACGATGAAGATCGTGGTGTAGACGATCAGGAAGATCTTCGAGCCTTCGCCGATGCCGAACCAGATCACCGCGACGGTGATCATCGCGGTCGCGGGAATGAAGCGCAGGAACTCGGTGTAGGGCTCGAGCAGGCGGCGCACGATCGGGAAGGAGCCGATGGCAAGGCCGATCGGAATGCCGAGCAGCGAGCCGCCGGCGAAGCCGCTGGCAATGCGGCCCAGGCTGGCCGACGACTGCTCCCACAGCGTGCCGTCGCGGGCCAGTTCGATCGCCTTCAGGAACACCTGCCACGGCGGTGGAAACAGCACGGAACTCAGGATCCAGGTCGCAGCGACATGCCAGATCGCAAACAGGCTGGCGAAGCCCAGCAGGTAGAAGCCGAAATTGCGCAATGCGCCCATCACTGCTGTCTTCTCAATGCGAGCGCGACCTCGTCGCGGATCAGCTCGTGGACCTGCCGGTAGACCGCGGTGAAGCTGTCGTGCGTGCGGTCGCGCTCGGCGTCCGTCAGCGTGACCCCGACGATGCCCTTGAGCTTCGATGCCGGTCCCGCGTGCATGACGCCGATGCGGTCGGCCAGGATGATGGCCTCGTCGATATCGTGGGTGATGAACAGCACCGTCTTGCCGGTGGCCTTGCAGATGCGCTTCAGCTCGCGCTGCATGTCGGCGCGTGTATGGGCGTCGAGCGCGGCGAACGGCTCGTCCATCAGCAGCATCTGCGGTTCGTTGGCGAGCACGCGGGCGATCTGGATGCGCTGCTTCATGCCGCCCGACAGTTCGGACGGATGCTTGTGGTCCTGGCCCTCGAGGCCGACCAGCTCGAGATAGTGCCGGGATTTTTGCTCGCGCTCGCGCCGCGGCACGCCGCGCATGCGCAGGCCGAACTCGATGTTGCCCATCGCGCTCAGCCAGCCATAGAGCAAATCGTCTCCCTGGAAGACCACGCCACGGTCGGCGGCAGGACCCGCGATCGGCCTGCCGTCGAGGCGGATGTCGCCCGCGCTCACCGGTTCGAAGCCCGCCACCATGTTCAGCACGGTGGTCTTGCCGCAGCCGCTGGTGCCCAGCAGGCAGAAGAACTCGCCGGCCTCGATGGCGAGCGAGAAATCGCGCACGGCGACATAGTCGCTGCCTTTCAACGAGCGGTAGATCTTGCTGACCCGGGTGAGTTCGACGAGCGACATGGCGTAGTCCGCTCTAATGCATTTTGCACGCCATGGGAATTTACTCGGGATAAATTCCGGTGGCGCCGTCGCGCGCGGGCTGGCACATCGTCTCCGTGCCGCTCGACTGGACCCTGGATTCCGACCGCCGTTTCATGCATGCCGTCGCAACCGGCGAGGTGACGCGCCCCGAGGTCGAGGGCTTTCTCGACGCCATCATGGGGCATCGGGCGCTGGGCTACCGCAAGCTGTTCGATGCCGGCCAGGCCGACACGCGGATGGGCCCGGACGAACTGCTGGGCCTGGGCATGCGCATGCGGTCGATGCATTTCGAGGGGACGATGGGCCCCCTGGCCATGGTGATACCGCCGGACAAGGGCGATTCGCTGGACCGCATGGTCGGAATGATCGCGGCGGCGGACCGGCCGATGCGCGTTTTCCGCGATGCCAGGAAGGCGCGCCGCTGGATCGACGAGCAGATCAGCCCGGCCTGAGCGTCGCATCGCGCTTGCGGCGATTCGGATTGACGAAATTGATGTATCGTTCCAGGCCGTCGGAGGCGATGGCGCGCTGCTTCGTCAGCTGGACAATGCAGTTGGCGGCGAGGTCGTAGGATCGATAGCAATGGTGCGCGACTGCGGCGAGATGCTTCAGCTGTTCGGCATCGAGCGCGCCCGGCGTCAGGAAATCGCGGACATAGACGACATCCGCCTCGATGATCTGGTTGAGCGACGCATGGACGTCCGCTCCGATCACCGGAGCGATCATCGCCTTCTTGGGAAACAGCGCGTGCGGTACGAAGCCCTGCTTGCGCAGCTCGAGGTCGACTTCACCGAAGACGGGCTGGCCCTTGTAAAGCGGGATGAAGGAAACCTCGGTGTGGATGGCGACTGTGCGCCCGAGCTTCGACCGGCCGTTGCGGAAGACCGACAGTTCCGAGCCCTGGATGTCGATCTTGAGGAAGTCGATGGTCTCGATTTCCGGGACATCGTCGAGGCGTCGGGTTTCGATCGGCACTTCCCGGATCACCGTCGCGTAGTCCGAGAATTTCGGGAAGAACTCGTAGGTCTTCCGGTCGGGCTCGAGCAGGCTCGTCATGCCGTTGCGCCGGCAGATCCTGAGCGTATGGGCCCGTCCATCGCCGATGGCGTAGGGCAGATAGGTCTCGAGGTCGCTCCGGGTGCGCTGGAGCACTGCCAGCGCACCCTCCTGCGGCTCGAAGCCGGTCAGCCTGCAGAGGCGGTTCTGCAGCATCCGCCTGTAGGGAGGCTCCCCGTCGATCGGGTTTGCGCCGATATCGACGACCGCCGTCAGCCGCACCGGTTCGAGAAGATCGACGACAAGGTCGGGCATCCGATCGCTCCCTGAATGGCATAATAGTAGCGGAACCTCCTGCCCGAGGAAGGCGTTGGGTTGGTGGAGTTCTGGTCCTGCCGTGCCCATGGCTTCTGCCAAATTGAAACCAGCGGCTCAAACCCCAAAGGACCACATGAACAAGACCTTCAAGTCCGCCATTATGGCGGTCGCGATCGCCGGCATCTCCGCGATCAGCCTCAGTAGCGCCTTCGCTGCCGACGTCGTCGTGCAGTTCGACCCGAACACCGTCGCCTACGGCTACAACGACGGCTACTGGTCGCGCACCCACGAGTGGCACGCCTGGGAGCAGCCCGCGCACATGGAAACCTATCGCAAGGCGCCGGGCGTTCAGTACTACGAGTATGCCCATACGCGCGATGCCGATCAGGGCTGGCGCGGCGAGTGGAAGAAGTAGTCTAGCGACTACTGCACAAAAAGGGCCGCGCCTCGACAGAGGCGCGGCCTTTTTGTATTCGCCTGCGGCTATCGTGCGCCGAGAGCACCGCTGAGTTCATCAGCCACGACGCTACGCAGGTCATGCGAGCCCAGTCGATTGGGGAAAACTTCGATCGAGCCGCCGCCCTCGGCGAAGCGGCGAGTGATGGCCCGCGGTTCGGGTCGCCACTCGTCCGATCGGGCAAGCTCATGCCCATTCGGCCGGGTTATCGTCCAGCTGCCGGGCTCGGCGCTGCCGGCCCTCACGACCTCGAGGTGGACGGCACCGCTCTGGGTACGATTCCAGTCGCGCACCCCGGCAATGATCTCGGCGCGCTGGGTGGCCGAGAAATTATCGTCGACGTGAACAGACATTATCCGTGCACCGCCGACCGGCATCGCGCTGGTCTCCTCGGAGAACAGATATTGCGGCTGGGCGCAGCCGCCCAGGAGGAGCAGGGCGAGGACGGGAGTGACAATGAAAGGGCGCATGAGAAATCCTCGAGTTTCTATTTGGCGGCGGCGTGGGACTCGCACCAGTTCAGCCGGTCCGTTGGCAGATCGCGCGTTTTTGCGACCGCCATGGCCATGTTCCGGTCGATGCAATCCTCGACATGCGAGGTAAAGAGCGAGGGATCGTTGCCGGCGCCGAGGACGATGCCCAGTTCGTGCACCATGACACCGCGCAGCGAATGATCGCCGAAGTCGACGACGGCTGGATCCTCGAGGCGATTTCCATAGATCATGATCAAGCCGCCGCCGGTGGGAAGGCGGAATACCGAAGAGAGGGGCTGCGGGTTGTTCTGCTCCTGGATTTTCCAGGGGGTCTTGATCATCATGATGCGCCACGCGCCCGGATCGGTGGCGCCGCCGACCGTCGGCGAGAGGTCGAACCTGGCGGCGCCGTTCAGCACGTGGTTCCACTCGTCGATCGCGGCCACAATCCTGATCTTTTCGTCCGCGGTCACCGGATTTCCGAGATGCAGAGACACGACTTCGGTTTTCGCAGTCGAGGCGGCGTGGTCGGTGTAACGAGCCCGCACATCCCGCAGGCTGTCGGTCGTGGCGGTCGGGGCCGGGTCGGTTCGTTCGGAAAGAAGATATTGGGGCTGGGCACAGCCACCGAGAAGGCTGAGGCCGAGCAAGGGGGCGGCAATGAGGGCGCGCATGGAAAGGCTTTCTGCCGGAGCACAAGGCTGCCGGCGGTGGGATTGCTTCAAAATGTCGAAACGGCTGTCAGCGAGACCCGAAAGTCCGCCTTAACGTTCCACTTCGCTCGACGAGCGCGGGAAGATCACCGACTGGATCGGGAAGGCGGGGTATTCTGTCGCCCTATGCATATCTAAACGGCGCAAAGAGGTAATCAGTTGCGGACTGTCATAAAGATATGAAAGCGCATGGCCCACGCAGGCGAATGGTCAGTTCAGGACATCCGGCGCGCACCAGTTCAGCGACGCCACTGGCAAATGCCGCAGGGCGGCGACCCTCGAGATGGTCTCTTCGTCGATGCATTGCTCGGTGGTTGGCGAATAGCGCATCGACATCAGGTTTGACCTCGTATCATGGTCGAGCCCGAGCACATGTCCCAGCTCGTGCAGAACGACGCCGCGCAGGTCGCGTGTACCGATGCGGTCGACGTAGATCACCATCCGTCCGCCGATCGAAGCGAAGCCCGCCTGGGTGAACGACAGCGGTTGTCCCGCGCCGTCTTGCGTCTCGGGCTGGCCGCCTCTTTCCGCGCGAATGACCCAGGACCGCGGCTGCCATCCCTTCGGCGGGAGGACTTCGAAGCGAATCCACCCATTCAGCGCCTGGTTCCATTCCTCGACGGCGCGCAGGACATTCGCTCCATCGACGGCGGCGAACGAATTGTCGATCTGGAGCGTGACGATCTCGGGAGTTCCGGTCGATGCGGCGTGGTGCGTGTAGGAGCGTGGCGCTGCCCTCGCGCCGGCAGGCGTCAGCCCCAGCAACGGCACAAGCAACGCGATTGTGATGAACCGGAAACGCATTGCGCTTCTTTCTGCCCCAGCGGGCGAGGCGCTACGCTGTCACACTTGACGCGTGTGCGCGATCCCCCTTTCTCGACTGTTCGGCTGTACCGTTTTGATCAGTCGCGGAACGGGTCCGTCATCAGGATCGTGTCCTCGCGCTGCGGCGAGGTGCTGAGCAGCGCCACCGGGCAGCCGACCAGCTCCTCGACCCTGCGCACGTACTTGATGCAGGTCGCCGGCAGTTCGGCGAAGGAGCGCGCGCCCTGCGTGCTCTCGCTCCAGCCTTCGAAGGATTCCCAGATCGGCCTGAGCTTGGCCTGCGCGCCCATCGTGAAGGGGAAGCGCTCGATCCGCTTGCCGTCGAGTTCGTAGGCGACGCAGACCTTGATCTCCTTCTCGCCGTCGAGCACATCGAGCTTGGTGAGCGCGATGCCGTCGATGCCGTTCAGCTTCACCGCCTGGCGCACCATCACCGCGTCGAACCAGCCGCAGCGCCGCGGCCGGCCGGTATTGGTCCCGAATTCCTTGCCGCGATCGCCGAGACCCTGGCCGATCGAGTCCTTGAGCTCGGTCGGGAAGGGGCCGTCGCCGACCCTGGTGGTGTAGGCCTTGGCGATGCCCAGCACATAGCCGACCGCGCCGTTGCCCATGCCCGAGCCGATCATCGCCTGCGCCGCCACGGTGTTCGACGAGGTGACGTAGGGATAGGTGCCGTGGTCGATATCGAGCATGGTGGCTTGCGCGCCCTCGAACAGGATGCGCTTGCCGGCGGCGCGCAGCCCGTCGAGTCGCTCCCACACATCCTCGGCGAACGGCAGGATGCTGGGCGCCAGCGCCAGAAGTTCGGCAGTGAGTTTGGCGGCGTCGACCGGCGGATGGCCCAGCCCCTTGCGCAGCGGATTGTGGTGGGCCAGCAGCGTGTTTACCTTGACCGGCAGCATGTCGGGCTCGCCGAGATCGCCGACGCGGATGGCGCGGCGGCCGACCTTGTCCTCGTAGGCGGGGCCGATGCCGCGCCGCGTCGTGCCGATCTTGATGACGCCGGGCGCATCCTCGCGCCAGCCGTCGAGGTCGCGGTGCAGCGGCAGGATCAGCACCGCATGGTTGGCGATCTTGAGATTGGCGGGCGTGACCGACAGGCCCTGCTCGGTGACCTTCTTCACCTCCTCGAGGAAGTGCCATGGATCGACGACGACGCCATTGCCGATGATCGAGAGCTTGCCCTCGCGCACGACGCCCGACGGCAGCAGGGCGAGCTTGTAGGTCTGGTTGCCGATGACCAGCGTATGGCCGGCATTGTGGCCGCCCTGGAAGCGCACCACGACTTCCGCGCGCTCGCTCAGCCAGTCGACGATCTTGCCCTTGCCCTCGTCGCCCCACTGGGCGCCGATCACTGCCACGTTGGCCATTTGCCCAAACCCTTAAAAGAAGTCCCTTCAGACACGAAAACGCCTCCCCGGTGGCGGTGCCGGGGAGGCGTGAGCTTGATTAGCACGGGGCGGGGGGAGGACGAAGGGGAAAACCGGTCCGGTGTCATTCCCAGATCTGCTGGTTCTTGTCCTTCTGCTGGGCCTGCTGCGGCGGCTGCGAGCCGTCGCCGGGATCGGCGGGCGTGAGCACTGTCATGGAATTCGGCCCGATCAGCATCATCACCTGTTTACCCTCCCGGTTCGTGCCGCTCACGATGAACGAACTCGGCACGACCGTGACGTCCCTGTATCCTTGGGCCGTCAGCTCGTCGTGAAGCTTCTGGATCACGGTCTGGCCGGCATTCTGGTCCGCCGCGGGCGATTGTGCCCACGCCGGGATCGAAACGCACGCCAGGGCAAGAACGATCATGCGCCGCAACATGAGACGCCTCCTTTGAATGTCGGGTGCTTATGGGACCAACGGGCACGGCGGCGCGACAGTTGCGTTTGCCGCGCGAATGCACATCAGGTGCCTGTATATAAGGTCCGCGGCAAAGCATCACTGCCCGCAATTTGGCAAAACAAGGGATTGTATGCGGCTCAGGCTGCTTTATCGTCCTGCGAGTGGGACGCTGGGCATGGAAACCGTGCGGAACCTGCAAATCAGGAGGGAACAATGAGCAATAAAATCAGCCTAGTCACGCCGCGCCGCAAGTTCATTACCGCGGCTGCCGCCGTGGGCGGGCTGCAGCTTACGGCGCCGTTCATCATCAAGGCACGCGGCGAGACCCCGGTGAAGATCGGCTTCATCGACCCGATCACCGGCAGCCTGTCGGCCCTCGCGGTCACCGAGGTCGAGGGCGCCAAGTGGGCCGTCGCCGAGCTGAACAAGAAGGGCGGTATTCTCGGCCGCCAGGTTGAGCTCCTGGTCGAGGACAGCGCCAACGACACCGGCACGGGCGTGCAGAAGGCCCACAAGCTGATCGAGCGCGACAAGGTCGACGTGATCATGGGCGACGTGAACTCCGGCATCGCCTACGCAATCATGAATGTGACCAGTGCCGCGAAAGTGCTGCACATCGTGCCGGGCGGGCACACCGACGCGATCACCGGCAAGGACTGCCGGTGGAACACCTTCCGCACCTGCAACACCACCGCGATGGACGCTGCCGGCGTTACCGGCGAGCTGGTGAAGCGCTTCGGCAAGAAGTGGTTCTTCATCACGCCCGACTATGCCTACGGCCAGACCCTGCAGGCCAATTTCGTGAAGAACCTGGAAGCATTGGGCGGCACCTGGCAGGGCGACATGCTGCCGATCGCCGCCTCCGACTTCTCGGCGACCCTGATCAAGGCCAAGGCCTTCAAGCCCAACGTGCTGCTGAACAACATGGGCGGCTCGGCCCAGATCAACTGCATGAAGCAGTTCGTGCAGTTCGGCATGGCCAAGGAGATGGCCCTGGGCGGCTCGCTGTTCGAGATCGAGTCTGTGCGCTCGGTGCCGAAGGAGGCGCAGGCCGGCTGGTGGATCATGGAATGGTACTGGGACCAGCCGAACGTGCCGCATGTGAAGGAGTTCGTCGCTGCGATTTCGCCAGCGCTTGGCGGCAAGAAGCCCACGGCGCGGCACTGGATGGCCTACGTCTCCATCAATGCCGTTAAGCTCGCGGCCGAGAAAGCCAAGACGCTTGAGGCTGTGGCGATGGCGCACGCGCTCGAGGATCTCGAGCTTCCGCCCGAGGTGTCGCTGTCGCCCAACAAGATCCGTTATCGCAAGGGCGACCACCAGCTGATGAGCGACCTCTTCGTCGGCGAGATGCACCCGCCGGGTCCGGGCGGCCCGGACGATCTCTTCAAGGTCGGGGAAGTCGTCACCGGCGAGAAGGCCGCTGGCTCCGCGGAATCGACCGGCTGCAAGGTCGCCTGGCCCTCATAAGGCCGGAGAAAATACGCCGCACGGGACACCTCGTGCGGCGTAGTTTTTTGCAAGCTGAAGCCGGGGAGGGCAAATGCTGCAACTTGTGTTGTTCAATCTCACCAACGGGCTGATCGTCGGTGCGTTCTACGTGCTGATGGCGCTCGGCCTGTCGCTGATCATCAACCTCAGCAACGTGGTGAATTTCGCGCACGGCAACTTCCTGGCGATCGGCGGCTACATCGCCTTCACCTTGACCCCCTACGTCGGCTTCTGGGGCGCTCTGCTGATCTCGCCGTTCCTGACCGCGATCATGGGCTACGCGATCGAGAAACTGCTGATCCGGCACGTCTATGCCCGCAATCACATCTACAGCCTGCTGCTGACTTTCGGCCTGGGCTTCATCCTGCAGGACGCCTGCCGCTTCCTCTGGGGGCCGAGCCCGCTGCCGCTGGGCATTCCCGACATGCTGTCCCAGGCGATCACGCCCGATCTCTTCTTCGTCACCTGGTACCGCGTGTTCATGGTCGTCGTGGTGATCGTGGCGGTGGCCGGTCTGTTCGCCTTCCTGCGCTACACGCGGGTCGGCATGCGCATCCGCGCCGGCACGCTCGATCTCGACACCGTGTCGGCGCTGGGCGTCAACGTGGCGGCGCTGCGTTCCTACAACTTCGCGGTCGGCAGCTTCCTCGCCGGCCTCGCGGGCGTGCTGGCGGCGGGCCAGATCGGCCTCAACCCCAACATGGGCGACGACCTGATCATGCCCAGCTTCATCGCCATCATCGTCGGTGGCGTCGGCAGCCTGACCGGCACCTTGCTGGGCGGCCTGCTGATCGGCGTCGCCGCGGCGCTGACCACGGTGGTCTATCCGCCCGGCGCGGAGGCGGTGATCTACGTCATCATGGCGATCGTGCTGTTGATCCGTCCTCGTGGACTTCTCGGCGAGGAAGGAATGCTGTCATGAGCACCGCCACGACACCTGCGGACGCTCTGCCGGTGCGGCCCTGGATGCAGTTGGCGATCATCTGGGCCCTCCTGCTCACCGTGCCGTTGTGGCTGCCGCTGCTGGGCGGCTATACCGCGATTGCCGCCCGCGTGGTCATCTTCGCTCTGGCGGCCATGAGTCTGAACCTTCTGCTGGGCTTCACCGGCGTACTGAGCTTCGGCCACGCCGCCTATTTCGGCCTGGGCGCCTATGGCGCGGGCCTGTTCTTGAGGTACGTGGCGCCGTCGACGCCACTCGCCATCGTGGCCGGCACCCTGCTGGCGGGCGTTTCCGGCACCCTGTTCGGCCGCCTGTTGGTACGCCGGCGCGGCGTCTACTTCGCCATGGTGACCATCGCCTTCGGCCAGGTCTGCTACTACATCGCCTTCAAGTGGGACGACTTCACCGGTGGCTATGACGGGCTGCGCGGCTTCAGCCGCGCGCCGCTCGACTTCGGCCTGTTCAAGATCGACATCGTGGGTAGCGGCACGATGTTCTACTTCTTCGTCCTGTTCGTGTTCGGCCTGGCCGTCGGCCTGCAGGCGCTGATCCTGCGCTCGCCATTCGGCCGTACCATGCTGGCGATCCGCGAGAACGAGCGGCGCGCGCGCTTCCTCGGCCTTCCGGTGGAGCGTCACATCTGGCTCGCCTTCTCGATCTCCTGCTTCTTCACCGGCCTGGCGGGCAGTCTCTATGCGCTGCTCAACAATTTCGCCGATCCGTCGGCACTCAACTACGTGATGTCCGGCAACATCATCATGATTACGGTGATGGGCGGCATGCGCACCTTCTGGGGCCCGCTGCTGGGCGCCGTGCTGTTCGTCATGCTGCAGGACTACGTGTCGTCGATGACCACCAACTGGATGTTCTTCGTCGGCATCACCTTCGTGCTGGTCGTGCTGGTCTTCCCGCGCGGCCTGTTGGGCTTTCTGCAGAAGAGGCTGGGCGCGTGACGATGACGGCTCCAAAACTCGAAGTCCGCCACGCCGGCAAGAACTTCGGCAGCCTGGTCGCTGTTTCGGACCTCTCGATGAAGGTCGAGCACGGCGAGCTGCGCGCCATCATCGGCCCCAACGGCGCGGGCAAGACCACCTTCTTCAACCTGATCACCGGCTTCTTTCCGCCGACGTCGGGGGAAATCCTGCTCGACGGCGCGGACATCAGCAAGGTCACGGCGGCCGGCAGGGTGAAGATGGGCATGGGCCGCACCTTCCAGATCACCGAGATCTTTCCCGAGCTGACGGTGCGCGAGAACACGCGCATCGCCGTCGAGACCGGTCTCGACTACAGCCTGCGCCCGTGGCTGAACGCTGCCGACAGGAAACGCGTCGCCGACGCCGGCGATGAGGTGATGACGATGGCCAACCTGACAGCCAAGGCCGACCGGCTGGTGGGCGAACTGTCGCACGGCGACCAGCGCTCGGCGGAGATTGCCATGGCGCTGGCACTGAAGCCCAGCCTGCTGCTGCTCGACGAGCCGACCGCCGGCATGGGCGACGAGGAGACCTACCAGATCACCGGCCTGATCCGCCGCCTGCATCGCGATTCGAAATACACCATCGTGCTGATCGAGCACGACATGCGCGTCGTCTTCCACCTCGCCGACCACATCTCGGTGCTGGCCGAGGGCAAGCTGCTGGCGGAGGGCACGCCCGAGGAGATCGGCCGCAACGAGCACGTCCAGAACGCCTATCTGGGAAAAGCCGAATGAACGCAATCGAAGTAAGCGGGCTCAACACCTTCTACGGCAAGAGCCACATCCTCCACGACGTCTCGCTGGAGGCGGCGGAGGGCAGCGTGACCACCCTGCTGGGCCGCAACGGCGCCGGCAAGACGACGACGATGCGCTCGATCATGGGCCTGACGCCGGCGCGCTCGGGATCGGTCAGGGTGTTCGGCCATGACTCCGCGAAGCTGGCGCCCTATCGGGTCGCGCGGCTGGGCGTCGGCTACGTGCCGGAAGGGCGGCGGGTGTTCGCCAACCTCAGCGTCGAGGACAATCTCAAGGTGCCGCAGGGCGCCAAGGGCCCGTTCGACGTCGCGCGCATCTACCAGCTCTTCCCCCGGCTGGAACAGCGCAAGATGAACCGCGGCCGCCAGCTTTCGGGCGGCGAGCAGGAGATGCTGTCGATCGCCCGCGCGCTGCTGCTCAATCCGAAGGTGCTGATCCTCGACGAGCCTTCGCAGGGCCTGGCGCCGCTGATCGTCAAGGACGTGTTCAACATCGTCAGCACCATGAAGAAGGAGGGCATGACCGTCCTGCTCGTCGAGCAGAACGTGCGCATGGCGCTCGAGGTCGCCGACACGGTCTATGTGCTCGACCACGGCATGGTGGTCCACCACGGCCCGGCCGCCGCGCTCGCCGGCGACGAAGCCCTCATCCAGTCGCTGGCCGGCGCCTCCGCCGAAAAGTGGGACCTCGACAAGGCGTAGCGCGCGAACCTTCTGCATCGAATCAAATCCCTCCCCATTCAAATGGGGAGGTGGCCCGAAGGGCCGGAGGGGTCATGCGCCGCAGGCAAGCATGACTGCCTGCGGCGCCATGACCCCTCCGCCCCCGTAAGACGAGGGCACCTCCCCATCTGAATGGGGAGGGAAGTGACTACGGGATCGGAAACCCCTTCCACAGCCATTCGAGCGCGGCCGGCAGCGTCTGGGCGACGGTCGGCCGGTCGACGTGCTTGGCATTCTTCGCGAACAGGTACTGATAGTGATAGCCCTTGGCGGCCAGCACCTTGGCCATCAGCGCGGCCGACATCGTCCAGTCGTGCATGCCGTCGGCCATCACCGGGTTCGGATAAAAGAGATCCTGGTCGCCCATCTCGAACCAGTAGCGGATGGGCTTCACCGGCGCGCTCGGGATCAACGGCGCGCCGGGCGGGTCGGACGGCACGAGGGCGCCGGCCTTGATGGCGAGGCTGGGCGTCGGCGTGCCCGTCCACGCGCTGTGATACTCCCACGCGCCGCCGCGCAGCGACGGATCGTAAGGCCACTGCTGGTTCACCATGGTCGGCGAATAGGCCAGCACCCGCCGGTAGAGCTCGGGATGGAACCACGCCATGGTGAAGGCGGCGGCACCGCTCGAACTCAGGCCCATGGTGGCGCGGCCGTCGGGATTCTTCGTCAGCTTCGCATTGGCGCGCTGCTCGACCAGCGGCAGCACCTCGCGCTCGACGAACTGCGTATAGACGCCCGACACGGTGTCGTATTCCTTGCCGCGCTGCGCGCCCTGCGCATCCTGGCCGCCGTTGCCGATCTGGATGGCGATCATCGGCGGCACGCGCTTCTGCTGGATCAGGTTGTCGAGCGTCGTGTTCACGTCCTTCCACGCCGTCGACCCGCCATCGCCGATCACGATGAACGGCGCCTCGGTGCCGGGCTTGTATTGCGCGGGGACATAGACCTCGATCGTGCGCGTCCAGGTGCCGGGATGGCTGGTGGTGACGATCATGCTCGACTTGTTCCCCGGCGCCGTCGTCGTGTTCATGATCGAGCTGTTGCCGCAGCCCGCCACGTCGTCGCGGATCAGGCCGGGATTGTAGATCGTGCTGTCCTTCGACGAGATCGTGAACGAGATGACCGTGCCCTTCGGCACCCCGTCCTTCGGAAGCGTGTCGGACGCGGGCGTGTGCGTCGGCCCGATGATGAAATTGCCCTCCGCGCCCGCCGGCGGCAGCGTGCCGTCCGCCAGCTCCGTGGCCTTGGGATAGTTCGGGTTCGACGGATCGCGGGTCGGCGGCTGGGTCTTGAAGTCGAGCCCCGTTGTGTCGATGAAGAAGGGCGCGGCCTTGTCGGTCGTGTTGGCGTTGGGCGGCACGCCCAGGTTCTGGGTGACGCAGGGCTGCTGGGCGAGGACGGCGGGTATGCACCACACGGCAGACAGCAGCGTCCCCGCAAGGACGGCCAGTTCGATCTTCATCGTCTTCTCCCGGATGCGGCGAAGTCTTGATGGCTCGTCCTCGCGAACAGTGTCGGCCGCGTGCCGGGCGGTCAAGCCAGCGTGGCTCTGTTGCACCTGTCGAATGGTATAGTGCTACTGGCGAGAGGAGCTGCAAAGTGCCACGATTGATGCGATGGTGCTTACCCGCGACCATCCCTTGGAAACGGCATATTCGCCAGGACGAACTTATGGAAAGAGTCGTTCTAGTAGTTGCTCTGGTCGCATTGGCAGCCGGCTTCGTTGCGCTTCTGCGTCCAATTCGGCGACACTTTGCACGGCCGAACCCCGGCAACGCAAATGTCGAAACTTCGAAACGCAACTCGAATTGATTGTGCTCGATGCCGGCTTAGGTGCATTCGCCGAGCTTCCGAACCTGACCCAAACCGGACGCGGCGGGACACTTGCTCGATCACCTCGCCGGCGCACACAAGCATGGCAGCCGGGAGTGAAAGCGTAGACGCCGGATGGTCCTGAGGCCAATATCGGCGCAAGCAAAAGAACACCGTGGGGGAAACCGATGAGACTGATTCGATCCGTTGTGCTCGTGCTCACCGGCTGGCTGGCCGGTATTGCGGTCGCCCAGGCGGCCGATCCGTTGAACGTCTACACGATCTGGCCGGAGAACTACGCCCGGCCGATGTTCCAGGAGTTCGAGAAGCAGACCGGCATCAAGGTCAACTTTCTGCGTTTCTCCTCGGGCGAGGCGCTGTCCCGGGTGATCGCCGAGAAGGGCAACCCGCGAGTCGACGTGCTGTTCGGCGGGCCGGTCGAGACTTTCGCCGCCGGCATCAAGGAAGGCATCTTCGAGCCCTACAAGTCGCCGTCATTTGCCAAGCTGCCGGCGCGCTTCAAGCAGGCCGACGGCCAGTGGACCGCCATTGCCGACGATCCGCTGGTGTTCATGACCAATGCCGCATTCCTCAAGGCCAACAACCTGAAGCCGCCGGCTTCGTGGGACGATCTGCTGAACCCGGCATACAAGGGCATGCTGCAGATGGCCGATGCGCGGACATCGGGCACGGCGGTGACGCGCATCTTCTCCGTGCTGGAGGTCAACCACCGCGACGAGGACAAGGCCTTCGCCTATCTGAAGAAGCTGCGCAAGAACGTGCAAGTCTATACCAAGAGCGGCGGTGGCGGAACCTTGCCGGTCGGTCTTGGCCAGGCGGGTGGCGGCATCTTTTTCATCGTCGACGCGCTGGAAACCAAAGCCAAGGGCTACGACGTCGTCGTCAGCTTTCCGAAAGAGGGCATCGGTTCCTCGGCCGAGGCGATCGCGCTGATCAAGGGCGCAAAGAATCCCGAGGCGGGAAAGAAACTGATCGACTTCGCGACCAGCGCCGCCATGCAGTCCAAGCTCGCGGAGTTCAAGGTAAATTTCGTGCCGGCCAATCCCGAGGTGAAGACCGAGGCGTCGCTGGCGGAAGTGCTGAAGGGCGCGAACATCATCCCGATCGACGATGAATATGCCGGCGCCAATCGCAAGCGCATCGTCGAGCGCTGGGTCAAGGAAGTGCTGCCCGAGCAGTAACCGTGCGCTCGCGGGCCGCGGCAGGATGGCGGCGGGTCGCGGCCGACCCGCCGCTGCTCGGCACCATAGTGGTGCTGTGGCTGCTGCTGGCGCTCTTCGTGCTCTTTCCGCTGGCCCAGCTGCTGCACCGCGCCTTCGTCGACGAAGGCCGGTTCACCCTGGTGCCGTTGCTCGACAGCCTTGCCGATGCGAGCCACCGCGCCGCCTTCTTCAACAGCCTGACCCTGGCGACGACAGTCGGCGTGCTGGGTACGGCGCTGGGTTTCCTGTTCGCGCTCACCGCCGTGCGCAGTGGATTGAGCCGACACTGGCTGACGTTCCTCGATGCGGTCGCGTTGCTGCCGCTGGTCTCGCCGCCGTTCACCACGTCGATCTCGATCATCTTTTCCTTCGGACCCAAGGGTTTCATCACCCATGACCTGCTCGGCCTCGACAATGTCTCGCCCTATGGTTTCCCGACCACGGCCCTTGCCGAGACGCTGACCTATTTCCCGATCGCCTATCTCACCCTGCGGCCGATCCTTGCCGCCATCGATCCCAACCTCGAGGAAATGGCCTTCAGCCTGGGCGGGTCGCGCTGGCGCATCTTCCGTACGGTCACCCTGCCGCTTGCCGTGCCGGGCTTTGCCAATGCGTTCCTCCTGCTGTTCGCAGCCTCGCTCGCCGACTTCGCCACGCCCCTGATCCTCGCCGGCAACTCCTTTCCGGTGCTGCCGACCCAGGCCTTCCTGCAGATCACCGGACTGTTCGATTTCAAGGGGGGCGCGGTGCTGTCGCTGGTCCTGCTGGTGCCGGCGGCGGCGGTTTTCCTGCTGCAGCGCTATTGGGTGGGTCGTCGCACCTATGTCACGGTCACCGGCAAGGTCGGCCAGCGTTCGCGCAGCCGCACGCTCGCGTCCTGGGCGGCCGTCCTGCTGATCGCGGGCTGCGTCTTCGTGGCGGGGGTCATCGTCTATTTCTATGCCCTGCTGCTCTTTGCTTCGCTGGTCATAGCCTTTGGCGCCAACAACAGCTTCACCTGGCAGCACTACCAGGTGATCTTCACCGAAGGCCTGCCGGCGATCCGCGATACCCTGATCATCGCCGCCATCGGCATGCCGCTCGGCGGGCTTTATGGCGTGCTGGTGGGCTACCTGATCGCTCGCCGCAACTTTCCCGGCAGACGCGCCATGGAACTGGTGGCGATGATCAACTACGCGCTGCCGGGTACCATCGTCGGCATCGCCTATCTGATCGCCTTCAACGATCCTCCCTTGGCGTTGACCGGCGGCGCCCTGATCATCGTCGCGTGCTACGTCTTCCGCTATAGCCCGACCGGCATCCGCGCCACGGTCGCGCTGCTGCAGCAGATCGACCGCAGCCTGGAGGAGGCGTCGTCCAGCCTCGGCGCCGGCAGCGCCCAGACGTTCAGGCGGGTGACCCTGCCGTTGATCGCACCGGCCTTCTTCGCCGGACTCGGCGTGGTCTTCATCCGCTCCATGACGGCGATCAGCGCCACCATCTTTCTGGTGTCGATCGGCTGGACCTTGATCACGGTGCGTATCCTGGAAAACATGACCGAGATGGCGCTGGGGCCGGCGGCGGCCTTCTCGGTGTTCGTGATCGTGGTCGTATACGTCGTCGTGGCAGGCCTGAGTGCCGTGCTGATGCGCCTGCGCGCGCCTGCGGCGGGCGCTGCCGCCCGCAGTTTCCTCGGGGGTTAGAGCACATGGCGCCCATCAGTATCCGTCTCGACCGCGTCTCCAAGCGCTTCGACCACACGGTGAAGGGCGAAGTCTATGCCGTGCGCGATGTCAGCCTGGCGGTAGGCGAAGGCGAATTGCTCACCCTGCTGGGGCCGTCGGGCTGCGGCAAGTCCACGACGCTGCGCATGATTGCGGGTTTCGAGGAGCCCGAGGAAGGCACCATCTCGATCGCCGGCAAGGACGTAACCCATGTCCTGCCGAACAAGCGCGGGATCGGCTTCATGTTCCAGAACTACGCGCTGTTCCCGCATCTGTCGGTATTCGAGAACGTGGCCTATGCACTGAGGGTACAGGGCCGCGGCGAGGCGGACATCGCGCGCACTGTCGGCGAAGTGCTGGAGCTGGTGGGCCTCTCCAATTATGGTCGCCAGCAACCGCACCAGCTCTCGGGCGGCGAGCAGCAGCGGGTGGCTTTGGCTCGTGCCGTGGTGTTCCAGCCCAAGGTCCTGCTGTTCGACGAGCCGCTCAGCAATCTCGACGCCAAGCTTCGGGTCGAGATGCGCGATCAGATCCGCTCGTTGCAGAAGCGCATCGGCATCACGACGGTCTATGTCACGCACGACCAGGAAGAGGCGATGGCGATCTCCGACCGTATCGTCGTCATGGAACGCGGTGCGGTCGTGCAGGACGGCACGGCGCAGGACCTCTACTACCGTCCGGCGACCGAGTTCGTCGCCCGTTTCATCGGCCGCACGAATCTCCTGGTCGCCCGCGTGTTGTCGCAGAACGAGGTCGAGATCGAAGGCGTGCGCGTAGCGCTCGCCACCGGCCGCAGTGCGGGTGGCGACGTGAAACTCGTCGTGCGGCCGGAGATGATCGAGCTGGCGCCCGGAGCCGGTGCGGGCCAGGTCGAGCAGCGCACCTTCCTCGGCGAGAAGACCGACTACCAGGTCCGTCTCGGCAACGCCTTGCTGCAGGTTTCGGCCACCGACCACTACCGCCGTCCGCCGATCGAGATCGGTCAGGCCGTCGCGATCCACTTTCACCCCGAAGGCATCCACGTCCTCGGCTAGCCGCAGTTGCCGGCTTCATCGGCGGCGTGTCATGCTGTCACAAAAGCGTAACAGGGAGAGAGATGAATGAAAAAGCTGGCCTGCATGGGCGCCGCTGTCGGCGTGCTGGTCCTTGCCTCGCCCGCCTCCGCGCAAGGCGTGCTGAACGTCTACTGCTCGGTGCAGGTCGAGTGGTGCACCCTGGTCGCCAATGAGTTCCAGAAAGCGTCGGGCATCAAGATGTCGATGACGCAGAAGGGGTCGGGCGAGACGATCGCGCAACTCAAGGCCGAGGCGCAGAATCCGAAAGGCGACGTATGGTTCGGCGGCACCGGCGACCCGCATCTTCAGGCCGCCGAAGAAGGGCTGACCGAGCCGTACAAGTCGCCCAGGCTCGCCGAGCTGCAGCCCTGGGCGATCAAGCAAAACGCCGATTCGGGCGGCAAGACCGTGGGCATCTACATGGGCGCGCTGGGCTACGGCTTCAACACGGAGTTGCTCGCCAAGAAAGGCGTGAAGCCGCCCGCCTGCTGGGCCGACCTGCTGAAGTCCGACTTCAAGGGCGAGATCCAGATGGCCAATCCGAACTCGTCGGGCACGGCCTATGTTGCGATCGCCACGCTGGTCCAGCTGATGGGCGAGGAGAAGGCGTTCGACTATCTCAAGAAGATGCACGCCAACGTCAATGCCTACACGCGTTCGGGCACGGCGCCGATGAAGGCAGTTGCGCGCGGGGAGACCGGCGTCAGCATCTCCTTCGTGCATGACGGCGTGACCGAGGCGCTGGCCGGGTTTCCGGTGAAGACGGCGACGCCGTGCGAGGGCACCGGCTACGAGATCGGCTCGATGAGCATCGTCAAGGGTGCGCGCAATCTCGCCAACGCCAAAAAGTTCTACGATTGGGCGCTGACGCCCGAGGCGCAGAAGCTCGAGGCGCAGGCCAAGCAGTTCCAGGCCCCGTCGAACAAGAACACGCCGGTGCCGCCCGAGGCGCCGAAGTTCGCCGACATGAAGCTGATCGACTACGACCAGGCGAAGTACGGCAAGTCGGCCGAGCGCAAGCGACTGATCGCGCGCTGGGACAGCGAAGTGGGAGCGTTGCCCAAACTCTGATGAACTCCCGGGCGCCGCTCCTGTGGTCTCTCGCGGGCCTGATCGCGGCGCTGATTCTGCCCTGGTATGCGCTCCAGGAAGGACTCAACTCGGGGGCGTGGCTCTCCGGCCTGTGGTCTTCCGAGGATTACGCCGGCGGCCTGGCCGAGATCGTCGTGCACGGCAAATGGTGGCTGACGCCGGTGCTGCTCGCGCTGGCGCTCTGTCTTGCCGTCACCGCGCTGCCCATGACACGCGAGCGGCGCGGTGTCCTGCTGGCATTGGCGGCCGGCACCGGTCTCGCATTCTATGTCGCCGAGGCGCTCGGTATCGGACTGCGCGGTTGGAACGCCGCGTGGCTCAACGATCTGTTCGGCGAGATCGAAAGCCGGCAGGCCGGCATCGGCGCCGGCGGGGCGGTTGCGCTGATCTCCCTGCTGGCGCTCCTGTCGACCGGTGTGGCGCTGCGCGGCGCCTTCGGCGGCGACGCCTTCGTAGCCGGCGCCGTCACGGCGGTCACTGCCTCGATCCTGCTGTTCACCGCCTGGCCGGTCCTGCGCATTCTCGTGCAGGCTTTCCAGAACGGCGACGGCGTCTTCATGCCGGCCCTGATCATCGAGCGGCTCGCTGCCGACAAGATCTGGAGCCTGCGGTGCCTCGCCGGAGGAGGCCGCTGCGGCGTGGCGTGGAACACGCTCTTCCTGGCGCTCGCCTGTGGCGCCGGGTCGACGGCGCTGGGCCTGGCCTTCGCGCTGATCGCCACGCGCACCTCGTTCGCTTTCAAGAAGACGCTGCGCGTGCTTACTGTCCTGCCGATCGTCACGCCGCCGTTCGTCATCGGCCTGGCGCTGATCCTCGTGTTCGGCCGCTCCGGGCTGGTGAACCAGTTGCTCGACTGGGCGTTCGCCGTCCCGCAGACGCGCTGGATCTACGGCTTCCAGGGCGTGCTGCTGGCCCAACTCTTCGCCTTCACGCCGGTGGCGTTCCTCGTGCTGATCGGCGTGGTCGAGGGCGTCAGTCCCACACTCGAGGAAGCGTCGCAGACCTTGCGTGCCGACCCGTGGGCTACGTTCGCCACGATATCGCTGCCCCTGATGCGGCCGGGACTGGCCAACGCGTTCCTCGTCGGCTTCATCGAAAGCATCGCCGATTTCGGCAATCCGATCGTGCTGGGCGGCGACTATGGCGTGCTCTCGACCGAGATCTACTTCGCCGTGGTCGGCGCGCAGCTCGACTATGGCCGGGCTGCCGCTCTCGCCATTCTGCTGCTCGCGTTCGCGCTGGGCGCCTTCTTCCTGCAGCGTCGTGTCGTCGGCAGCCGCTCCTATGCCACCATTTCCGGCAAGGGCGATTCGGGCCTGCCGACGCCGCTGCCGAGGGCCGCGCGCCGCTGGGCGCAGGGGATCGCCCTGCCGTGGGCGGCGTTCACGCTGCTGTTGTATGGCTTCGCCTTCGTCGGCGGCTTTGTGAAGGTCTGGGGCCGCGACTACACGCCGACGCTCGATCACTACGTCAAGGCCTTCGCCATCGAGCGGACGCACGACGGGCTGATCTGGTCGGGCGCGGCCTGGAACTCGTTCTGGACGACGGTGACGCTTGCCGCGATCGCGGCGCCCCTCACGGCCTTGCTCGGTCTGCTCGCTGCCTGGCTGCTGGTGCGCCAGCGCTTCGCCGGCCGTTCGGCGCTCGAGTTCGCGACGATGCTGTCCTTCGCCGTGCCGGGCACGGTGATTGGCGTGGCCTATGTCTTCGCCTTCAACGTGCCGCCGCTCGAAATCACCGGCACGGCGATGATCATCGTCATCTGCTTCGTGTTCCGGAACATGCCGGTCGGCGTGCGGGCCGGCATGGCGTCGATGAGCCAGATCGACCGCAGTCTCGACGAAGCCTCGCTCACCCTGCGCGGCCGGGCGCCGCAGACCCTGCTCTATGTCGTGCTGCCGCTGCTCCGGCCTGCGGTGGTCGGCGCGCTGGTGTATGGCTTCGTGCGCGCCGTGACCACGGTGAGCGCCGTGGTGTTTCTCGTGACCGCCCAATACGAGCTGGCCACCACCTACATCATCCTGAGGGTGATCAACGGCGACTACGGTATCGCCATCGCCTATAGCTGCGCGCTGATCGTGCTGATGCTGGCAGTCATTCTGTTCATCCAGTTCGCGATCGGCGAACGAAGACTGGGACGGCGTATCGCGCCGCCGCTGGGAGGCCGCGCTTGAGCGTCGAATTTCGCGATGTCGTGAAACGATATGGCACGACGACAGCCGTCTCCGGCATCAGCTTTACCGTCGAAAGCGGCACCTTGGTCACGCTGCTCGGTCCCTCGGGCTGCGGCAAGACCACGACCCTGCGCATGATCGCCGGTCTCGAACTGGCGAGTGAAGGCCGCATCCTGATCGCCGGCCGCGACGTCACGAACCTCAGTGCCACCCAGCGCGACGTCTCGATGGTGTTCCAGTCGTACGCGCTCTTCCCGCACATGAGTGTCTTGGAGAATGTCTGCTATGGCCTGCGGCGCTCGGGGCTGGGGAAGGACGCCGCCAACGAGCGTGCCCGCGAAGGTCTCGCCCAGGTAGGACTTGCAGGATACGACTCCCGCCAGCCCTCGGAACTTTCAGGCGGCCAGCAGCAGCGCGTCGCCGTGGCGCGCGCGCTGGTGCTCAAGCCGTCGGTATTGTTGTTCGACGAGCCGCTCAGCAATCTCGATGCGCGTCTGCGCCGCCAGATGCGCGAGGAAATTCGCGATCTGCAGCGGAGACTTGGCCTCACCGTCGTCTATGTCACTCACGACCAGCAGGAGGCGATGGCGGTGTCAGATCGCATCATCGTCATGAACGCCGGCCGCATCGAACAGCAGGGCGCGCCGCGCGATCTCTACGAGCGGCCCGCCACGCCCTTCCTCGCCCGTTTTATGGGCGAGTTCAAACCCGGCTCGCGGCATGTTGCGCCGGCTCGACAGGGAACGCATGGCGGTACGCCTGGGAGAGAGCGAAATCATCATCGCCGATTCATCGGCTGCGGACGGCGAGGCGACATTGGCAATTCGACCCGAGGCTATCGCCGTTGACGCCGCACCGGGCCCGGCGGGTGCGCTGCCCGGCACGATCTCCAAAGCGAATTATCTCGGGACGCATATGGAGTATTCGATCGACACCGCAGCGGGCGCACTGTTTGCCACCTGTCCGCGCGTCGATCGCCCCTTTGCGCCTGGCACTGCCGTCGCGCTCGTGCTGTCGCCGCGCGGCGTCATCGTCGTGCTGCCGCAAGGATGATGCGACGACGTTTGTGAGTATCGCTTGTCGAAACTTTGCAAAGAGGGGGTGGCGAAAGAGGGGACGAATCGCGAAAAAGCCTTATGCCATCGGCATCAAATCCGTCCCCTCGGGGAGGGGACGTTTTGGGCACTGTTTCGATGGAGAGCGCCACTGGAGGCGCACTCCCGGCAGAGACTCAGTCCGCCGCCGCCCGCTGCTCAACCGCCGCGGCCGGCCGATTGAACTCCAGGAACATGCGGATGTGGCGCACGGCGACCGGGATCTTGTCCGGCGTGTCTTTCCACGGATAGAGGCTGACCTGCGAATTGGGCGCCAGCATCGCCACTTCCATCGCCACCTTGAAGGGATGCGGCGGAACATCGTCGGGTAGCACCAGGATCGGCGTCTTGCAGTTCTTCACGAAGTCGCGCGTCACGGTGAACACGAAGTCGGGATTGCTGTTGTACATCTTGTCGAGGAAGGCGCTCACCTGCTCCATCGTGACGTCGGGCCGGCGCTTGGTGAACTCGGGCCCCCAGCCTTTCATGTTGTTGTCGTAGAATTGGGTGGGCAGCTCGGGCCGGTAGCCGGACGGCTGCGTCAGGACGGCGGCGACCACGCGGTCGCCCGCGCGCTTGATCAGGTTCCAGATGAACGGCTGGCCGATGCAGTAGCCCAGCACCATGAACTTCCTGATGCCGAGATGGTCCATCAGGCCGATGTGATCGTCGGTGAAGGAATCCCACGGCCGCTGGATCTCGAGCGGGCCGGAGGATTGTCCGGCGTTGGCGTTGCGCAGGTCGGCGGCGATGCAGCGGAATTTGTTCGCGAATTCCTTCTGCGCGTTGAACGGGTGGCTGGCGTCGAGGCCGGCGATGGTCGAGTTCAGCCCGCCGCCCGGAATGATCAGCAGCGGATAGCCCGAGCCCATCTCCGTGTAGTGGATCTTGACGGGACCTTTTTCATAGATCGGCATGGCGGTTCCTCCCTGGCGCGAGCATGCCACGCGGAGAGAAGGCGCTCAATCACAGCGCGGCACCTCGCCGCCGCCTCGGGTTGCCTTGGCCTCGGTGCGGACCTAGGCTTGTACCAAGACTTCACGGGAGCCTATCCAATGCCAGCCCTTGCCCCTCGCATCCACGAGGCGCCGGACGATCTGCTCGCCGCGATCGACTATTGCTACGACCAGGGCTGGACCGACGGCCTGCCGGTCGTGCCGCCGGCGATCGACCGGGTGAAGGCGATGCTGGCAGCCAATTCGCGTCCGCCCGAGACGGTGATCGCGCTCCATCCCGCGACCGGGCTCGACCTCTCGCTGCATGCCGCCGCCGTCAACGCCGTCATGGCGGGCTGCCTGCCGGAATATTTCCCCGTGGTGGTCGCGGCGTTCGAGGCGATGGAGAAGCCGGAGTTCAATTTCCACGGCTCGACCGCCAGCACGGGCGGCTCGGCGCCGCTGGTGATCGTCAGCGGACCCTATGCCGAACAGATCGGCATGAACTCCGACGTCAACCTGTTCGGTCCCGGCAACCGGCCCAACGCCACGATCGGCCGTGCGACGCGGCTGATCCTGCGCAACGTCTTCCAGATGATCCCGGGCATTTCCGACAAGTCGACCCAGGGCAATCCGGGCAAGTACAGTTTCTGCATCGCCGAGCGCGCCCGCGGCAATCCCTGGCCGCTGCTGGTCGAGGCGCAGGGCTATCCCAAGGGCGCCTCGAGCGTGACCGCCTATGCCGGCGGCGGCTTCTGCAACGTCGAGAACCATGGCGGCAACACGCCCGAGCACATCCTGTCGTCGGTCGCCGATGCGATGGCGAACTACGGCTGCATCACCCTGGGTCAAAGCGTGGTGATCCTGGCGCCCGAGCACATGGGCATCATCGGCGCTGCCGGCTGGAGCCGCGAGAAGGCGCAGGACTATCTCTTCGCCCAGGCCAGGCGCTCGGTCGAGGGCATGAAGGGCGTCGGCAAGTTCCGCGACCGCGAGTACGATGCGCAGCATGGCGAGAACGCATCGAAGCTTGCCGAGAAGGGCTTCATCCATCGCGGCATGAGGCCCGACGACATTCTGATCACCATGGGCGGCGGCGATGCCGGCGGCCATTCGTGCTTCATCCCGTCGTGGAGCCGCGGCCGCGGCTCGCTGATGCAACACGCCGAAATCAGGAAGAGGAGTTAATCCGATGCAGCTCTACGCCCCGACATCGACCGCCCCCAGGCGCAAGGCTTTCCGCGCGCCGGCGCTGGCCACCATCGACGGCATGCGGATCGGCGTGCTCGAGAACGGCAAGCTCAACGCCGAGGAGATGCTGAACGAGGTGGCCCAGCTCTTCGTCAAGAGGAACGGCTGCACCGTGCGCACGCTCGCCTCCAAGAGCAACGCCAGCGCCCCGGCGCCCGGCACCACCCTGGTGAAGGTGGCACAAGAGGTCGACTTCCTGCTGACTGGCCTGGGGGATTGAGGGTCCTGCTCGACGTGCAGTCTGCACGACGAAATCACCTTCGAACAGCTCGGCAAGCGCGCCGTGGTTCTCTGCACCGTGCCCTTCCAGGTGACGGCGCGTAACATCGCCAAGGTGCTCGGCCTGCCCGACTACCCGTTCCTCTCCGTGCAGCATCCGATCGGTAGCTGCACCTTGCCCGAACTCAAGGCGCGGGCGGAGATCGCCTACCAGCAGGCGCTGCCGATTTTGCTCAACGCTTAGTCTCGGATTTCCGTCGTCCTGAGCGCAGCGAAGGACCTCACGCCTGCCACGGACTCGATATTCGCCGTCCGTGTCTGATCGTTCTGCGAGGTCCTTCGCTTTGCTCAGGACGACAAGGAATTACTTCCGCGCCCTGATCGGCACGGCGATCAGGCTGCCGACGATCAGCGAGATGCCGCCGATCGTCAGCGCCAGGGTGAAGCTGCCGGTGAGGTCGCGCACCTGGCCGAAGAACCACGGCCCGACGGTGCCGCCGAGATTGCCGGCGCCGTTGATCAGGCCGATGCCGACGCCGGCCACCGCCGGCGGCAGCACTTCGGTCGGCAGCGACCAGAAGGGGCCGAAGCGGCCGAGGAAGGACGCCACGGCCAAGGTGAGGAAGATCAGGATGCCGATGGCACTGCCATGGCCCGCCAGCTGCGCCATCAGCAGGAACACGCCGGAAAGGGCCGTGGCCACGATCATGTGCCACTTGCGCTCCTGCATCCGGTCGGAGTTGATCGCGACCAGGATCATCATCACCGCGCCGGCCGCCGGCGGGATCGCCGCCAGGAAGCCCACCGTCGTGATCGACAGGCCGGTCTCCTTCAGCACCGTCGGCAGCCAGAAGGTGACGCCCCATTCGGCCATCAAGGCGGCGAAGTTGTAGAGCGCGAGCAGCAGCACCGCGGGATGCCACAGGGTCCTGACCCAGTGGCCCTCGACCGGCGCGGCCGCGCTGCTCTCTGCCTCGAGAGCCGCCATGATCCGCGCCTTCTCTGCGGGATCGAGCCACTTGGCGTCGCGCGGCTCCTCGGTGATCGCCCATACCCAGACGCCCGCCCACAGGATGCCGGGCAGGGCCTCGACGATGAACATCATCTGCCAGTTGAAGTGCGCCAGCACGAGGCCCGAGATCGGATTGGCGATCACCTGCGCGATCGGGATGCTGATCAGGAACGTGGTGTTGGCCCGCGCCCGCTCGGCCTTGGTGAACCATTTGCGGATCAGCACGATCGTGCAGGTCAGCACGCCGCCCTCGAACAGGCCGAGCAGGAAGCGGTTGGCGATCAGCTGGTTCTCGGTGTGCACGAAGGCGGTCGAGAACGACACCACGCTCCACACCAGCAGCAGGCAGAAGATCACCCACTTGGCGCTCCATACAGATGCCAGCCGGCCGGCCGGGATCTGCAGGACGATGTAGCCCCAGAAGAACATGCCGGTGGCGAAGCCGATCGCCCCGGCGCCGATGCCGAGCTCGGTGCGCATCGCCGGAGTGGCCATCGCGATGTTGGTGCGGTCGATGTAGGACAGCACGTACATCACGAACGACACGCCCAGGATGCGCAGCCAGCGGTTCCTGTGCGGCGCCAGGCGTGCCGTTGCGGCCATGTTGTTCTCCCCCGCTTTTGTCGAGCGCAGCCGCTCTTACGGCTTGGCGATCATCGGACAGCCGCTTTCGGCGAGCGGCCGGAAGGCCTCGTTGCCCGGCACGGTGGCGACCATCTTCACGAGGTCCCATTCGCCCTTCAACTCCTCGGGGGTCTTGGCCTGCATCAGGTACATGTCGCGGATCACCTGCCCGTCGGCGCGGACGCTGCCGTTCTTGGTCATGAAGTCGTTGATCGGCAGCTTGCGCATCTGGGCCAGCACCGCCTTGGCCTCATCGGTGCCGGCGGCCTTCACCGCCTTCAGATAGTGCATCACCGCGCCGTAGGTGCCGGCCTGGATGAAGCTCGGCGGCCGTCCGATCTCCTTGGTGAAGCGATCGGTGTAGGCGCGCGCCTCCGGAGTCATGTCGTAGTAGAACGGGCTCGCGACCAGCAAGCCCTGCGCGATCTTGAGGCCGATGCCGTGCACGTCGGGGAACTGCGCCAGCGGCGCGCTGATCCGCATGCCCTGCTTGATCAGGCCGAACTCGGCGGCCTGTTTCACGCCGTTGATGATGTCGCTGCCGCCGTTGGCGAAGATCAGGCTCTTGGCCTTCGACGCCTGCGCCTGCTGCACCCACGAGGAGAAGTCGGTGGAGTTGAGCGGATGCTTCACCGAGCCCAGCACCTTGCCGCCTGCGGCGGTGATGAACTTGGTGGCGTCGGCCTCGATCGCCAGGCCAAAGGCATAGTCGACGGTGATGAAGTACCACGTATCGCCGCCCTGCTTGGCCAGCGCGTTGACGATGGTCTTGGTCTGGCCGTAGGTGTCGTAGATGAAGTGGATGCTGTTGGGGCCGCAGCCCTTGCCGGTCAGCTCCGAGGTCGCCGCCGCCGTCGGCATGACGATGCGGTTCTTGTCGCCGGCGACCTTGACCAGGGCGAGCGCGATCGCCGAGTTGGGGACGCCGATCACCATGTCGACATTCTCGTCGTCGAACCAGCGCTTGGCGATGCCGACGCCGACGTCGACCTTGCTCTGGAAGTCCGCACTCACCATCTCGATCGGCTTGCCCAGCACCGAGCCGCCGAAGTCGGCGATCGCGAACTTGACCGCGGCGACGTCGCCCGGGCCGGTGTTCTCGGCATAGGGGCCCGACATGTCGTCGAGCACGCCGATCTTCACCGCATTGTTCTGCGCAAATACGGGTACGCTGAATACGCAAGCCAGCAGGGCCGCAACAGCGGCTGTGGTGTAACGCATGGTTTCCTCCCGATCGACTTTGTTGCGCCGATCCTAGCACGGCGCCGGTGCGGGAGGAGGCGTTATTGAGGGGCGCGCACCTTGCCGGTGAGCAGCCGAACGGCGATGCCGGCGAGCAGGACGGCGAGGGGGAGCCCCACGATCACGGCTACCATCACGAGCAGCGGCACCATCTCGTATCCGCCACCCGATCCGACCGGCCCGTCGCAATGCCAGCCGATCGCCGTGTCCTCTCCGGCGTGCAGCGCGCGGCAGGAGTCGAGGTGATAGTACCAGCTCCAGCCGACGGCCCAGCACACACTGAGGGCGACCCATACCTTGAGAATCAGTCCAGACCTGATGTTCATCGTTCCTACCTTGCATGCGCCTACGCGTGCTCCCGCCCGTTCATCCCCGGCAGGCGCGAAATGCAGATCGAGTGCGCGACAGTTATGTGTCAGGTCCGGCGCCCGGCCGCGCGACGCGACCGCTCCCAGCCAGCAGTCCCGCACGATGAGCACGCCCAACGCACTGCGGGCCGCGGCCGCCAAGCAAAACGTCAAAAGCCACATCGCACGGTCCAGACAGCGCGCGACGCGCGCTTGCACCGGGCTGAATTCGCGTCATGCTGGCCGCGAAAACGGGTTCGGAGGGACCGCATGAAGTTCGGCATTTTCTACGAGCTGCAGCTGCCGCGGCCCTGGAAAGAGGACGACGAGCACAGGCTCTACCAGAACGCGCTGCAGCAGATCGAGCTGGCCGACCGGCTGGGCTACGACCATGCCTGGCAGGTCGAGCATCACTTCCTCGAGGAATATTCCCATTCGCCGAGCCCTGAGTCCTTCCTCGCGGCGGCCAGTCAGCGGACGAAGAATATCCGCCTCGGCCACGGCATCATGCAGCTCACGACCAACCATCCCGCCCGGGTCGCCGAGAAGGTGGCGACACTCGATCTTCTGTCGAACGGCCGCTGCGAGTTCGGCATGGGCGAGAGCGCATCGATCACCGAGCTCGAGCCGTTCGGCATCGACTTCGACAACAAGCGCGAGATCTTCGAGGAGGCCGTGCAGGCGATCCTGCCGATGTTCAAGGCCGGGCCCAGCGAGCATCATGGCAAGCACTTCAACATGCCGCTGCGCATGGTGGTGCCGAAGCCGATGCAGAAGCCGCATCCGCCGCTCTGGGTGGCCTGCTCGCAGCTCGACACCCTGGCCAAGTGCGGCGAGTGGGGCATGGGCGCGCTCGGCTTCCAGTTCGTCTCGGCCGACGCCGCGCACGCCTGGGTGCACGCCTACTACAACGCCTTCGTGAAGCGCCAGAAGAAGCTGGCCGACTATCGCGCCAATCCCAACATCGCGCTGGTCTCTTTCTTCATGTGCGCCAAGACCGACGAGGAAGCGCGCGTCCGTGCCGAGGGCGACACCTTCTTCCAGTTCTCGCTTCGCTTCTACGGCCAGTCGTCGGGCCGCCGCCGGCCGCCCGCCGGCACGGTCAACATGTGGGACGAGTACCAGAAGTGGAAGGCCGCCAATCCCGACCAGCACGCGGCTGCACTTCGCGGCGGGCTGATCGGCTCGCCCGAGACGATCCGCAGGAAGCTGCGGCGCTTCCAGTCGTCGAACATCGACCAGGTCGTGCTGCTCAACCAGGCCGGCCGCAACACGCACGAGCACATCTGCGAATCGCTCGAGCTGTTCGCCAGCGAGGTGATGCCCGAGTTCCAGGCCGCCCATCCCGAGCTGCTGAAGTGGAAGGAGAAGGTGCTGAACCGCGAGATCGAGCTCGACGAGATCGACACGACGGCGTTCAAGGACCGCTTCGGCGGCACGATGAAGTCGATGGCTCCGGTCGATGCCGCGGTGCGCGCGGCGGAGTAGGGGCGGGCGAGCCGAAACCTCAGTGTCGGCGGTTCGATCCCGCCCCTGGGCACCATTCGCCGAATTCTCTCGCGATATCAAAACGTTGTTTTCGGCCCTCGCGATGAGGGCCGTTTATTCGTTCCCTCCACGTTCGTGTCCACCGACCGCTCAGACGATGAGAGGTATTGAACCGACGGTCGGCGCCGTGTCGGAGTTACCGCTCAGCTCGCCGATTTTGGATAGTGACTCAGTGCCAAATCACTCTTTTACACTGGGTCGGTCCGCGCGGCCCGAATATGGCTCAGTACAAGAATTGAGATTTGCACTGAGTAGCTCACTCTCGCTTTCGGGCTGCTGCGGACCCTATATATTTGCTTAATGGATTACACCGTTCTCGATCCGGCTATCGAAGATTGGGTGAACCCGCACTCGCCCAAGCTCTTTCGGAATTTTCCGGGTATGCAGGCCGGAGCCGCGTCAGTCCTGGATAGAGCCATTTGAGCCGTCCTCGCCCGGATCCAATGCGAGTGACAACCCAGGGATTGGCCCCGCTTCGAATGCACAAGAGTGCAAGCCGCATCGCTAACAATAGATCTAACGGACATCGGGCGCACAAAATGCAGGTTTTTCAACCTGCTTAAGTCGCAGGGATTCCAATTCGAGCAAGAAGGTGAGAAATCGAGGGGACTGGGCCTAACGCGCAATTAGTCGTCGCCTCTAATCCAGATGGCTGCCAACTGCTCGTACAGAGGGGGCGAAATGAGCAAAACGGCGCAAAAGCGTCAAATCCAGGCGTTGAAAGTTCACCAGTGGCTTGCTGGCTGGGAGAAGATTGATTTTTCTGCGGCCGAGCATCGGGCAAAGCCAGCTGAGGACTTTTATCTATTCTCTCTATCAGCGCTTGAACTTCGAAGCCTTTGTGGAATTGCTCGACGACAAGCGAGAGGCGTTGTACCGCGCGCCGCGGACCTGGGCATTCAGCGCCAACACGATCCAGATCGATCAAGCGAAATCTCGCGGTTTGTCGAATTTGGCTATCCTTGGTCAACGCTCAGCTTGGCCAAGAGAAAAACCGACGAGTTCAATGATCTTCGCAAGCCTGGATGGCTGCCCACGGCCATCGTCATCAACATCATAAAGAAAGGCGAAGAGAGGCCAGGTGGATCACTAGCTGCCGGCGATGTAGTGACAATTTCCGAAGATGCCGGCGGTCCGAAAGTTGTGTTGCCCTACGGCATATGGTCGAAGGACTGGACGCCGACGGGAATTCCGCCCTTTGAAGTCATAGATGGTCAGCACCGTCTCTGGGCGTTTGAAAAAGATTCTGATGCCGCGAATTTCGAGGTGCCGGTCGTTGCCTTCTACGGTCTCGACATAAGCTGGCAGGCGTATCTGTTTTGGACGATTAACATAAAGCCCAAGAAGATAAACTCCAGTCTTGCGTTCGATCTTTATCCGCTCCTGCGGACCGAAGACTGGTTGGATAAAGCCGAGGGCCATCCCGTCTATCGCGAGAGCCGCTCTCAGGAGCTTACCGAGGCTCTTTGGTCGCATACCGAGAGCCCTTGGTACGATCAAATCAATATGCTTGGCGAAAAGCTAAATCACTGGGTGACACAATTCGCCTGGATAAAGTCCCTCCTCTCCACGGTCGTGCGTCCTTGGGAAGGAAGTCGATCGAAGATTGGGGGGCTTTTCGGCTCCAACTCAAAGACGGCGGCGAAGTCTTGGGTTGGAGCCGAGCTCAGCAAGCCGCCTTCCTGATATATTCTTGGCAGCGCTTCGAAAAAGCGGTCGCCGATGCATCAAAGCCTTGGACCAATGATTTGCGAACAGGCTCTACCAACGCGGCTATCGCCAAAATGGACCCTGCCTTCTTCGGATCGTTCACTCTTATTGCGACCGACCAGGGAGTTCGCGGATTTTTGCACGTCCTAAATGACCTATGCTTTGTCATGGCACCCAACTTGAAGCTTGCCGATTGGCGATCGGACAAAAAGGCAGCTGCCAGCGATGCTGACGCCGTTTCCACCGCGTTGAAATCGATAGCGAAGGAACCGGTTGCGAAATTTGTCGATGAGATCGCGAAGGGCTTAGCGACATTTGATTGGCGGACAAGCGCTGCGCCAAACTTGAACGAAATCCAACGCCGCGAAAAGCTCGTCTTCCGAGGAAGCAGCGGATACAAGGAATTGCGCCAACAATTGTTGGAACACCTCGCAACCAAAACTGGCGACGTCAAGAAAGGCCTAACGCGCTTGCATGAACTGGCGTCGGAATGACGCTGCATGTGCAGAACGAACCGGCCATACAAGCAGTATCGCCTGCGGATGTTCGCAAAACGCTTAACGGGCTGAAGCCGTTCACCAAGGCATCCCGCTGGGTCGGGGCTAAAAACTGGTATTCGACAGATACACGAAGGAAAATTCGGGCTAAATCCGCGAACGGGCATACTCTGCGCAGCCCCCGGCAACTCGCCCAATATATTGCAGCGAGCCCGTTACTCCATTGCACTGACGGTTGGAGCTACCTCGGAAAATCTATCTCGGCGATGCTACGGGGAGACCCGCACCGCGCAAGACATCTCGCCTATTATGCCGAGTTGCGAGCCGCAATGGCCCTTTTGGCCACGAATGGCATCGGCGTTTTTGACAACCATCATTACGTCATTAGCGGACCAAACAGTGTAACTAAACTTAGGATCAAATCTAGCACGCACGAGTTTGTGTGGGATTGTCTCGAATACTGGTGCACACAAGCTCTTTCCGGCGATCTGTTCGCTAGAATAGTTCGACCAAATGCGCGCTCATTGAATTCTTGGCTCGCACCAATTGGTGGGAGCATAGCCGTGGCCGCGCAAGCTCGGCAGTGGTTTCTGCAATGGGGAATGGATCTCAACCTTCCGCCCGAGGATAGAGAATCTAGAAACATCTCAAGCTACAGACCGGACGGAATTCCCGATAGTTGGCTTCTAGATGTTCCAGCTACAATCGACTTCGCCCGCGCTGTGTGGGGTTCATTGGAGCCATCTCCATCTTCGAGCTTTGAAAACATCGATCGGCATATCCTGCGCTTGGCGCTCGAATCTCATTTTGAGGGTCAACACGGAATTGCTGCTGCAGCAGATCCCGCCAAATTCATCTTGCTTGCGACTAACATCGCGGAACAGCAAGGATTCGTGCCCGGCCTTCAGACTGAGTGGATCGACTTTTTGACCCGGAGAAGGGCGCCAGCTGATTTGCAGATTTTTCCAATGTCGAAGACTTCTCCGAAGGTTCGAAAAGACAGTCACGCAGCTATTATTTCGCGTGCGACACTCTTGCTAAGGATGGCTTCTGGGGCGACTGCCGATCTATTCGACGCCACTGGATATACCGCGGCCGGAACCGAGTTTTGGCGAAACGGTCTCGGTGTAAGCAGAGGACTTTGGGAAACCGGCTCCGCCCCCGACAATCTTATAGACCTTTGGGCGGACGTCGACATTCTGCTTCGCGACCTCGACGCATTCCAAGTCAAGCACCAGCCGGCGAGCCAGACGTTTTTCAAACTTGGCAAAGAACTCGGTCCAGCATTGGTGGGCCTGGCCAGTTGTGAAAGAGTTGCCGTCTGGAGCATGACGCCCGCATGATCCGTCCGCCGACATGAAGTACATGGGTTCAAAGAGGGCAATGTTGCAGAATGGCCTAGGTCACGTTCTGGACGATTGCGTGCCATCTGCGGATAGGTTCGTGGACTTATTCGCTGGATCAGGCGCCGTTGCTGCCTTCGTGGCAAGGAAGTTTCCCATCATTGTGCTGGCGACTGATTTGCAGCTTTACAGCGTTGCTCTATCAGAAGCGGTCATTGGACGCCGACGTGCGCTGGACGCAGAAAAAATCTGGACAAAATGGAAAGCCCAAGCAATTGACAGTGTGTCATCCGTGCAGATTCCAAATTCCAGCAAGCTCACTCGGGCGGTGGTCGAAGCATGTCGTCAATGGAGTAGTCGCCAGCGAGGCACTGTCACGAAGGCTTACGGGGGACATTATTTCAGTCCTACGCAGGTGGTCTGCTTGGATGCTCTGCGATCCACATTGCCGATAGGACCAGCGGGTGCTGCGGGACTGGCTGCACTGATACGTGCCGCAAGCAAAGCCGTCGCTTCGCCCGGACACACGGCCCAGCCATTTCAACCTACTCGTACTGCGAAGGCGTTTCTCCAAGAGGCGTGGAGCCGGCCCATTCCGACCTTGGTTGAACAATCGCTGAGAGAAGTGTGCGCTGATCACGCAATGAGGGTCGGCAAAGCTCGTCTATCCGACGCGAACCGAGCTGCCAAGAGGCTGAGAGAGGGCGATCTCGTATTTATCGACCCCCCCTATTCGGGCGTGCACTACAGCCGCTTTTATCACGTCTTGGAGACGATCGCGCAAGGGACCTGCGGGGATGTGACCGGAGTGGGAAGATATCCCGCGAGCGAGCTTCGGCCGCGCTCCCGTTATAGCGTTAAATCGGAAGCAGCACCGGCGCTCAATCAATTGCTCGAGTCCATTTCTAAAAGGCGGGCGACCGCAATTCTGACGTTTCCCGATCACTATTGCTCCAATGGTCTGTCTGGCCCATTAGTTATGGAGATTGCTGCGAAGCATTTCCAAGTCGATGAACGGTCGGTTCTCAGTACTTTCAGCACACTAGGTGGGCCACGCGATCCTTCGGAAATAGATGGCCGGGCAGCGAGAAAGGAGGCGAAGGAACTGATTTTGGTGTTACGCCCCAAATCTCGAAGGCCACCGAACGTCGCCAGAAAATAAAATCAAGGCCGCACATATACGAACGCTGGGAGCGATCAGGACCGTATTGGAGCAGACGCCTCCCGATCAGCTACTTGAGCCACCGTAGATTTCATCAATCGACCTTGCGATCGCATACGTAGTGCGCAACAATATCAACACGAGGTCGGAATAGTCCGGCCACCGAAGCCAAGGGGCTACGAAGATGACCAGCGGACAGGTTGAGAGATCAATTCGCGCACATGCCGACGTTATTTCGCCAGCTGGTAGTCTAGCGGACGACGTGGCACTTGACGTTGTGGGGCCGGTGGACCTTAGCACTGGCATGGGATTGCATTTCCGCTTCACCCTGGGACCGTCGAAGATCGGACGAGTGGTCGCGATCGAGGATTCAGGGGCCCGCGCAATTATCGAAGTAGAGGGACGGCGTTGGTGGCTTCATCGACGCGCCGCAGTGATGTTGGGCGCAATGCGCCACCCTTGGACCGTTGGCGGTCGAGAACTCTCTCAACCTTCGCCCGCCGAGGTATTTACCCAGGCCGCCAAGTCGCTATTCGGTGATCATTTCGCCGCACCGCTCGGTCACGCGCTCAACGTGGACAAAGCGATAGTAAGCAAGTGGGCTGCCGGCAAGTCGCGTATTCCTCAGGGCGTGTGGACCGAGGTCGCCGGCTTGATGCAAGACCAATTCGCCGATTGGTCCTCCATTCGGGTCGCGGTGCTGGCAATGACGGAGCCGCCCGCCGCCACCATCATGGTGTCGCTCACCGAAGTGCGCTCTAGAATGCGCGCCGCTGCCGGCAGCACCCCCATATTGATGGAAGATGTCAAAGAGCGTTTTGAGGGCTGGGCGCAAACGGCTGGCTTCGAAGGCGTTCAACTCTCATTTGGGCAAGTGGGTTACGTCATTGCGCTGCGGCAGCGAGTGGACGATGCGACCACCGAAGGCTTCAAGGCCCGACTCGCTCACGAAATCGAGCGATTGAGTAATGGACGGTAAGGCCATTTAGCTAACTCAGTGCAAATGGCCACATTCATGCTGAGTGGGATGAGGCCATCTTGCGGCGCTCATTGAGTTTTATCAGCATACCGTCTGCCTCGGCTTCGCGGTCGAAGTCGCGGGTGTAGCGGTTCAGCTCCTTGTCGGTGACCCAGCCGAAAATGGTTTTCAGCGCGAACGTGTTCGGGATCAAGTCGCGGTGATTGCGCAGCCACCAGTGGGTGGCCGCCTTGCGCATACCGTGAGCGCTGAGACCCTCAGGCAGGCCAGCGTCGCGTCGCCACTTGCGCACGCGATTGCCAAAGCTCGCAGCAGACTGATAGGGCCGGTCGAACTCGGAATGGATGAAGGTGAAACGGTCGGCCGGCAGCTCATCGATCAGCGCCTGCAGTTCGGGCACCAGCGGTACGACCGCCGCATCGGGCCGACCCTCGCGGAAAGCGCTGTCATCGCCCTTGGCAGGGATATAGGTCAGCACCCGGCCGTGCGGCGTGCTCTTGATCATGCCCCGATTGAGCCGGTGCAGGTCGCTGATGCGCGCCCCCGTGATCCGAAGAAACCGAACGGCGCGATGTTGCTCGGGATCGTCTTTGCTGGCTTCCAACCACTCCTCGACCTGATCATTGGTGAAGGGCGTATGGCCCCGACGCATCGTGCCGCCCTTGGTACGCTTGCGCCTGGGCGGCTCAACGTTCTTGCACGGGTTGACAGCCGTTCTGACGTTGATGCGAAAAGCCGACCGGGCTTCGGCTGCCTGCGGCTCGTCGCCCAGCAGCCAAGCGAAGAATTGGTTGAGGGCGATGAGCCGACGGCGCGCCGCTTCGACCTGCTCGCCGCAAGCCCCCATAATGCGCAGCACGGCATCGCGCGCGTCGGTGCCGTGCAGCCAGTCGACCAGAAGACTGTCGCCAAGAACGTGCCGCCCGCTCGACGCCGATGACCGCATGATCTGGTCGAACATGCTGCGGCGCTGCCTGACCGTTCCCGTCTTGTAGAGCCCGAAGGTGTCCGACTTCAGGTAGACCGTGATCGCCTCACGCAGCGAGCCTTTTTCTGGCGTCTGCGCCGGTTGTCGGGGGCCTGGTGCCGCCTGAGCTGCGCGTCTCGTTTTGCACTCAAGGCCGATTTGTTCGTAGCGGACTGCGCCCTCGGCGGCAGCAGCCTCCTCGTTCGTCGCAGTGAGACGATACTTTTTGCCGTTGATGATCAGGTCAAAGAATGGATGTCCGCCGGCCCGATAGCCTTGTAACTTGATGCGGAACTGTTTCTTCGGCCGTGCCATTTCAGTCCTAGAGCGTGCTGCGCCGCAGTCCCATCAGGCGATCCATCGCCCTATCGAGCTGCACCAGATCCCACACCAGCTCACCATCGAACTCGTTTGGCTTCGGCAGCCTGCCGTCGCTCACCATCTGGTCGAAAGTCACCAGGGTGACGCCGATGAAGATCGCTGCCTCGTCACGATCGAGCCCGCGGCGGGGCTGCATGAGGGCCCTTCCAGAGAGGCGGGGAATCAACCGGACCTCCCCCTTTGGGCCGGCGAACACATCCCTCTGCGGGCCGGACATAGCAACCGACGAGAGATTGCGGAGTGGTGGTCCATTTCGCCGTCAAATGATCTGGACTTCCAAGATGGAAGATGGACCGCTCGGAATGCCTGGGCGACCACTTCACGGCGCTTGTGGGCGTCTACTCGGTCGAGGGGAACGGAAGCCTGCGCTCGCATGGACATCTCTGCTGAACGTTGCTGCGCAGAACATAGTCGGCCGGGCCAGAATCGGGGTTAGGCATGAGATGGCCAACTCGGGCGTAGGGCCTAGTGGTGGCCTTCCTCGTCGATGAAAATTTCCACTCTAGGCAAATTCAAAAAATACCCCCGCCGCGGCACGTTCACGACTAGAGACCGAGCAGACGTACGGTTCATCCCGCTGCGCTGGAGATGCTTCCATAGATCGCTCACCCCCTGCCCGAGGGCCTTGTCGTTGGTCGCTTTGCTGAAAACCTTGTCTTTCAGCACTCTGTTTGGGACCAGAGGTTCCCCACGCTTCGCCCATTTGGCCAGTATCGACAAGAGATCGAAGGACTGCTCAGACAGCTGAAGATAGTGAGCGCCCAGGCGGCCCTGCTTGGATGACTGGAACAAGCGTATGGCGCCTGCTGTCGAGACCAACACTTCCGTAATTCTAACCCCGTCTCCTTGCAATGCAGTCCGATCGAAATCGAACTCAAGGAATTTGAAGCGTTCGCAAGGAATTGCAACTCGTGGCGCGTCAATAGGGTCACCGGGGTTGCGTCCCGTAGCTAGCCAGGAGTCGCTGGTGAGCTTTTCCCGGAGCTTATTCTCCGCTCGCTGCACGAGCTCTTCATACCGCCTGTAGTACGGGTTGTTTGGTGAGTCGGAAACGTAGATCAGATGTTGGCTGTAGCCCTCAGTCGTGAGGCGTTCGATCTCGGCTCGCTCAGCGGGATCAAGGGCCTCCAATCGAGCATCAGACAGAACGATTCGTTTCGGCGTCATAACAGCCGGAGGCGGCGTCAGTTGGCGCCGTTTGCGGGGACGAGCAGCCATAGCAAGTTCGCTCCATAACTTTAGATGGCCGAGTAGCGCAGCTCGCGAATTGCCTACCCCCTGCCTAACGACCGCCGGATCCACATCGAGCATTTTACGACCATCGCACCGGCTCGACGCACGGCAGGAGCTATATGGACGGTATCCTCGCATCAAGGCTGGCGCCTGGACAGGGGCCCACTCCGACCGATTTTCTAGGTTGGCTGGAGAGCGCAAAACCAGGCTATCGCGCCACCTACTTCGTTGGTTTTCTCACTGTCGGCCTCGGCGCGGATGGGCGGCGACTGCCTGCCGCTGAGCATCGCGAGGCCTTGCACGTGGCTCGAAAAGCGTGGGCCTCCGCCGAGCGCGGACTTGTTCATCTCGTCCAGCGGCGGCTCGGCGACAACTGTTTCGAATATCTCGCCATCGCGCGGCTACCGAGAGCGGAAATCTCGTCGACGGTCCGAGAACTGGGTTGGCCTGTCTTGTCGGCTGGCAAGCACCAGCATCGCTCTTGATGGAGGACTGAACGATGTTCAAGCGCCGAGCTGAAGGGAAAGCCGACCGCAAGTACTTGCAAGGCGATCTGTTGAGCGGCGACTGGATGGCAAAGCCGCCGAAGCGTGGCAACGGATCCCACCTCCGACTAAAAGCATTGGAGGGCGAAAAGCCGGCGGTACCCGGCATGGCGTCGTATGCCGGCGAGGGGCCGCCCGGCAGGTATTGCAGAGACTGCGATCATTTCGGTGAAGTCGCCGTGCAGACCGGAGCCGGCGCCGTCGAAATGAACCGCGCGGGCGGCTGCGTGCTGTATGCGCGGCGAATGGGACATGCCGCTCCTATAGGGCGGAGCAGCATCAGCCTTTGTAGCGCCTGCAAACACTTCACAGAGACGAGCGGCGGGTCGCCACGGCGCTTTGTCGTTGACCACTGCGGCGTGGTGCACCGGATCGAATGCTCCTCTGCAGATCTTGGTTGGTGGCAAACCAAGCTCGAAGAGGAGTGACCGTTCGTGCTGGTCCAGGAAGCGCTCTTTCTGCCTCGCCCTGTACCCGCACTAAGGGAATACCAGCGTGCGGTCCTCGAGGCCATCGGCGCGGCCATTCGCGGCGGCCGGCAACGGCTCCTGCTGCCTGCACCCACCGGTTCGGGCAAGACGGTTATCGCGGCCGAGGTCGCGCGCACGGCCATCATGGCCGGCCACAAAGTGCTCTTCCTGGTGCACCGCCGCGAGCTCATACAGCAGTCAAGCCGCAAACTGCATGATGCAGGCCTGGATCACCGCATCATCGCCGCAGGATTTCCCATGCGACCCGGTGCAAGCGTCCAGGTCGCATCCATCAGCACGCTCCATCGCAGAGCAGTCCGGGCCGCACTGATCCCGATGCCGGAAGCCAACATGCTGATCGTGGACGAAGCGCACCACGCATCGGCGAGTACCTGGAGGCGCATCATCGAGGCCTATCCGGATGCCATCGCAGTTGGCCTGACGGCCACGCCGTGCCGCTCCGACGGCCGGGGCTTGGGGGCACTTTTCGACTGTCTGATCGAATGTCCCAACGTCCGCGAACTGATCGACCAAGGCTATTTGGTGCCGACCCGGGTGTTCGCGCCGACCAAGCCGGATCTCGAGGGCATCCGCACGGTCGCCGGCGACTTCGATGAGGAGCAGCTCGAGGAGCGCCTCGACAAGCCAGTGCTCGTCGGCGACATCGTCTCCCACTGGCACCGGCTGGCCGAACGGCGCCGGACTGTGGTGTTTGCAATCTCGCGCGCACACGCTGTCCACCTGCGAGACGAGTTCGCGCGTTCGGGCGTGGTCGCCGGCTACCTCGACGGCGCCACGCCGATGCAGGACCGAGACCGGCTCCTGGACCAGCTCAAAACCGGCCTGGTTGAGGTGGTGGTGAACGTCGGCGTCCTCACCGAGGGCTGGGACCAACCCGAGGTGCAATGCATTGTCTTAGCTCGCCCGACGAAGAGCTTCGGGCTCTACCGCCAAATCGTCGGTCGCGGACTTCGGCCCGCGCCTGGCAAGGACCATCTGCTCGTGCTCGACCACGCCGGTGCCACGCATATGCACCTTCCGGTCGAAACAGACGTCGCCTGGACGCTGTCCGCCGCCACTCGCGCCCAGCCGGCCGGGCCCACGAGCGGAAGGGCTCTGGCCCCTCGGAAGTTGGTCGATTGCCCCGAATGCGCGGCGGTATTTTGGCAGGGTTCGTCGTGCCCCTCTTGCGGCTGGCGGCCGCGCGTTCGTTCAGTTGGAGTCGAAGTCGTAGATCGCGACCTTGTGTTAATGGCGGGCGGGCAGTCCACGACCAGCGAGCGTAGCGATCTGGACAAGCGCAACTTCCACCGCCAGCTCCTGTCCATTCGCAATGAGCGGCGCTACAGGGGCGGCTGGGCGGCGTACACCTACAAGAAGAAGTTTGGCGCTTGGCCCGCGTGGGCATGGCGAGAGGACCAGCCGATGGTGCCTTCCGCCGAGGTGCTCGCATATGTTCGCTCGCGCCTCATCGCCTACGGCAGAGCCGTCAACAAGGCGGCTACATCATGATCCCCACGACCGAGCGCGCCCGCGGCCGGTGGCGTGAAATCTTGCCGCTCCTTGGCGTGGAGGAGCAGTTCCTGACGGGCCGCCACGGGCCGTGCCCAATGTGTGGCGGGAAGGATCGCTTCCGCTTCACCGATAAGGACGGCGACGGCTGGTATTATTGTAACTGTTGCGGTCCGGGATCGGGCATCTTGCTGCTGCGTCGGCAGCACGGTTGGAGCCACGCGGAAGCTTGCCGAGAGGTTGACCAACTCCTGGGCTCCGAGTACCGGCCACCGGTTCCTGAGCGGCGTGGGCGCGATGATCAAGCGAAAGCGGCCGATTTAGAGCAGCTCCTGCGCGACGCCGCTGACCAGCGGGTGGTTGATGACTGGAAGTTGGCACGCCGCCTCCGTTTCCCGACGCCTGCACTCCGTGGTCATCGATCTTGCCCCTATTACGACGGCAACCACCAGCTCGTTGGCAGGTTCGCTGCGGTCATCGCGCCCATCACGAGTTTGGAAGGACGCATTGTAAGTGCGCAGCGCCTCTACGAGACCGACGCCATTCCGCCCAAGGAACGCAAGAAGATCATGCCGCCGGTGGGCACCATCAAGGGCTGCGCAGTGTACTTGCATGATTTTGATGACGAGCTGGGGGTAGCCGAGGGCGTCTCGACGGCCGAGGCCGCCTACGAGCTGTACGGCATTCCGACCTGCGCCGCGCTGTCGGCGAGCGGGCTCGAAAGCTGGATCTGGCCACCCCGGATTCGGCGTTTGCACATTTTCGGCGACAACGACGCGAGTTTCCGAGGGCAACTCGCTGCGTTGAAGCTTGCTCATCGGGCGCGCCAGGGATCCTGCCCCCTCGAGGTCCGGCTCAATATACCGGATGAGCCCGATACCGATTGGCTCGACTTCCTGCAACGGCAGGGTAGGCCATGATCAATGGCAAGGTCCGGCCTCAGGTCGCTGACGCGTTCGTCAAACTTACGCGCGACGCCGTCGAGCGAATGGCGGCTGCCCGCTTCAGCCTCGCCGCGTTCCGGCTAGTGCTGTTCCTGGTTCGCGAACACCTTCGTCACGGCGGTAAAGAAAATGGGCGACTAAAGGGGCCGCACCGCCAACTCGTCGCTTTCGGCATTAGCGCCGGCCTCGTGGCCAGCGCCATTCGAGAAACGGAAAGGGCTGGCCTTGTTCGAGGTCATCGCGTTGGGCGGCGTCGCGCAACCCTGTTCGAGCTGACGTGGCTGCCGTGTTTCGGCAGGCCGGCGCATCTGCCACCTGATCCAGAGGCAGGTAGCAAAAATCTGCCACCTAAACCGGAGGCGAGACTGCCACCTGATCAGGAGGCAGAGCGATGAAACTGCCACCTGACACGGAGGCACATGTACCAAAAATCTGCCACCTCAGACGGAGGCGCTATCTAGATATTCTTGTCAGGGACGGTGCCTGTTACTCAGTAGATCTTGGTAGGCAGCGGCTATGTTGGGGGAAGCCGTGAGCGGAGGTATCCTCCGACCCGGCACTGCGCCTGGCGGTCCGCCTTGCGGCGCTGTCAGCTGGGCTGGACTGAACGCGTTGCCTAGCGCAGGCCGATATGGAGCAATCGCGGTCGATCCGCCCTGGCGCTTCGCCGTTCGCAACCGCGCCACAGGTCTCAGGCGAAGCGCCGATCAGCACTACGCGACCCTGAGCCTAGAGGACATCAAGGCCTTGCCGATCGCCCAGCTTGCGGGACCAAGCTGCTGGCTGATGCTCTGGACGACGTGGCCGCATCTGCCGCAGGCGCTCGAGCTCATGGCGGCTTGGGACTTCACCTACTCCTCGGGCGGGTTTGTGTGGGTGAAGCTGCGGCGCGGCTTTCCGGCAGACCAGTCGAACATGCAGCTGTCCGACGTGGCGATGGGCATGGGCTATACCACCCGGAAGGGCAGTGAGCCCTGTCTACTTGGTCGGCGTGGGAGTCCTCGACGTCTCCGAAATGACGTTCGCGACGTCATCCTGGCGCCTGTTCGGGAGCACTCCAGAAAGCCCGACGAGTTCTACGAGCGAGCGGAACAGTTCGCACCGGGGCCTCGACTTCGACCTGTTCGCACGCCAGCGGCGGCTGGGCTGGGATGCTTGGGGCGACGACCTCGACAAGTTTCCGACCGGCGCACGGACCAAGTCCGACCAGCTGAGTTTGCCGCTGCCTGCGCTTTCACGAACCAAATTGGAAGGAGAGTAGTCATGACCTATTGGAACCCCAAGCTGGTCGAGTTGCGACTAGTCGAAGCCGTGGCAAGGCTGGGCCAGCCGCAGTCCGAGGTGCCGTGTCCTTTCTCGGTCGATGCCGCTAATCCCGAGGGAGCGCTTCTCTGGTTCCTCTGGCTCGAACCCGATGATGCACAACTACTCTGGATGAGAATGGAGCTCAGGCCGTGGAAGGAGATCTGCCGCCTCTTCGGAATCGCCCGAGCGACCGCCAACCGCCGCGTCGAGTATCTGTTGAGTGTCATCGCCTGGAAACTGAATCATCACGCAGTTCCGCGCAGGTGGTCGTGTCGGTACCTCGTGGAACGCACGCGCGAGGTGTCAAGAGGCGCATGAGATGCGGCTTACGAATGTGTGAGACATCTAATTATTGGACAAGCTCGCTCGAGAGCGCGATGAATTCAGCAAGCTCGGTGTCAGCAGTAGATGCCACACACGGATCAATGCTCAATGGTTCTGATCGACGCAAAACGATTTTAATCCACGTTCAATTGTTCTGGTCATGGCACTGCGAACGCTGCGTCCGCGCGTAGGTCTGGCCAGCCTGCAGACGGCGAAGGCACCGCCAAAGACCGCCAACAAGTTCTACCTCTCGCCTGAATGGATTGCGCTACGGGATCGAGTCCGACGTGAAGCGGGTGGTCGTTGTCAGGCTATTGGCTGCGGCCGCATCGAGCCACGGATGTTCGTGGATCACCGCGTGGAGTTAAGGGACGGCGGCGCGGCGTTGGATCGAAGGAACGTTTGGTTGCTTTGCGGTTCATGCCACAGCCGCAAGACGATTGCTGAGAGGGCCCGGCGCATGGCGACAACGCAGGGGGGGCGGTCGGTGTAACGGTGTGCAGGGCGCGACAACCGCAGGGGGCCGCACGCAGAGACAATTTCTCCCGGCCGCCATAGCCCACGGCGGCCAGTTTTAGAACCGAGAGGGAAAAGGAGGGGCAAGATGACCGCCAGTGGCGCGCGGAACCGCACGTCGGGCAAAAAACCGGGCACTGCAGCGAACGTGGGCCCATCATGGCCCGCCGACACCGTGGAGCGTCGGCCAGTGGCGTCCTTGGTGCCGTCCAGCAAGAACGCGCGGACTCATAGCCCCGAGCAGGTCGAGCAGCTTGCGGCATCGATTCAGCAATGGGGCTGGACTGCGCCAATTTTGATCGATGCCCAAAGCAATATTATTGCTGGCCACGGCCGCATTCTGGCGGCGCAACGGCTTGGTCTTGCCGAAGTGCCCGTTGTCGTTGCAGCGAACTGGACCGATGCGCAAAAAAAGGCCTTCGCAATAGCCGACAATCAACTGCCGTTGAATGCGAACTGGAATCTCAACTTGCTGCGCGTCGAGCTTGGGGAGCTAAAGGAACTTGGGTTCGACCTGGGTCTGACCGGCTTCGGCGAGCTTAAGATCGATTCCCTGTTCGCGCCTGACGTAGCTGGTCCCGACCCGGATGCCGCTCCCGATGTGCCCGTCGCTCCCGCGAGCCGATGTGGAGATGTGTGGATATGCGGCGATCACCGCATTCTGTGCGGCGACGCGACAGCCCTGGCCGATGTCGAGAAGATCTTGGCCGGCGAGCTGGCAGACATGAGGTTCACCGATCCGCCGTACAGCGTCGACTACGCAAACACTTCCAAGGACAAGCAGCGTGGAAAACACCGCCCAATCCTGAACGACAACCTCGGCAACAACTTCGAAGAGCTACTCCGGGCTGCCACCGCCAACATCCTGACCGCCACGAAGGGCGCGATCTACGTCTGCATGTCGTCGTCGGAACTCGACACGCTGCAACGGGCATTCCGCGACGCCGGTGGACGCTGGTCGACGTTTGTGATCTGGAGCAAGCACACTTTCACCCTCGGGCCGCGCCGATTACCAACGGCAGTACGAACCGATCCTATATGGCTGGAAGGACGGCACCGACCACTTCTGGTGCGGCGCGCGGGACCAAGGCGACGTCTGGTTCTTCGATAAGCCGAGCCGAAATGACCTGCACCCGACGATGAAGCCGGTGGCATTGGTGGAGCGCGCGATCCGAAACTCGTCCAGAGAGCCGAGACATCGTCCTCGATCCTTTCGGGGGATCGGGCACCACGATGATCGCCGCCGAGCGAACGGGCCGTCGTGCACGCCTCGTCGAGCTCGATCCCCAGTACGTCGATGTCGTCAGTCCAGCGCTGGCAGTCGTTTACTGGGGTTGACGCGACGCTCGAGGAGACGGGTGAGGCCTATGCTGACGTGGCCATGCGGCGACTGCCCGCAGCAACACAGCCTGCGGAAGAGGGGACACATCCATGAGCCAGTCCACTCGCGGCCGGCCTCCGCATGTCCCGACGAAAGAGACGCAGGACATGGTGGAAAGCTTGTCGGGCTTTGGCATCCCGCAGGACGAGATTGGCCGCCTGGTCGGCATCGATCCGAAGACGTTGCGCCTGCACTACGCCGAGCAGATCGAGCTGGGTGGCATCAAGGCGACAGCCAAGGTCGCCCAGAATTTATTTTCGATGGCGTGCAAGCCCAATCGCGAGGGATTGCAGGCGGCGATCTTCTGGCTGCGGGTGAGGGCGCATTGGTCCGAATACTCGCCGCGGCCGCCGCTAGTCGAGGAGCCGCTGGGCAAGAAGGCTGCGGCTGAAGCCGACGCCTTGACCGCCGGGCAAGGCACCGAGTGGGGCCACCTCATAAACTGATGGTGAGCGGATGTGGGATTTCGCCGTTCCAGACTGGCGCGACCGGATCCGGGCTGGCCGATCGCTGTTGCCGGATCTGCCGGAACTGGATCGCGCCCAGGCGAAACGCGCCATCGCTATTTTCAACAAGCTGCGCTTGCCCGATGTTCCGGGGACGCCGCCTTTGGCAGAGGCCGCGGGCGACTGGTTCCGGGAGATCGTCGGCGCGCTGCACGGCTCAATTCGGCCCGGCGCCCGCGAGCGCATGATTCGTGAGGTCTTCCTGTTGGCGCCGAAGAAGAGCTCGAAGACGTCGTATGGCGCCGCGCTCATGGAAACGACCCTGCTGATGAACGAGCGGCCGCGGGCGGAGTTTCTGCTCATCGCGCCGACCGTCTCGCTCGCCCACATCGCCTTCAGCCAGGCACTGGGCATGATCGACAAGGACCCGGACGGCTTTTTGCCCAAGCGAATGCACGTCCAGGAACACCTTCGGAGGATCACCGATCGGCGGACAAAAGCCACCCTCGAGATCAAGGCCTTCGACACCAGCGTGCTGACCGGCGTGAAGCCCGCTGGCGTGTTGATCGATGAGCTGCATGAGATCGCCAGAAACCCCGCCGCCGAGCGACTGATCGGCCAACTGCGCGGCGGCCTCCTGCCCAACCCGGAAGGGTTTGTGGTCTTCATCACCACTCAGTCCGACGAGCCGCCGCGAGGTGCGTTCCGGTCCGAACTGATGGTCGCCCGTGCAATTCGCGACGGGAAAGCAAAGGGACCGATGCTGCCAGTCCTCTACGAGTTCCCGGAGGACATTGCTAACGACCGGGGCAATCCGCCGGCGTGGCAGGATTCGAAGAACTGGTGGATGGTAACGCCTAACCGGGACCGGTCGGTAACTATCCCCCGGCTTGAGGAGGACTGGGAAAGGGCCAAGCTCAAGGGGCAGGGTGAAATCGTCCGGTGGGCGTCGCAGCATCTCAATATCGAAATCGGCCTGGCGCTGCGATCGGACCGGTGGGTCGGCGCCGACTACTGGGAGCAGGGAGCCGACAAGACGCTCACTCTCGACGAGCTACTCGCGCGCAGCGAGGTCGTGGTGATGGGAGTCGATGGAGGTGGCCTCGACGATCTGCTCGGCGTTGCTGTGTTGGGCCGGAACGAGAAGACCCGGCAGTGGCTGCTCTGGTCAAAGGCGTGGGCTCACATCTCCGTGCTGGAGAGGCGCAAAGGTGAAGCCTCTGTGCTGCGCGACTTCGAGGAAGCAGGGGAACTGGTCGTGTACGAGGAATTTGGCCAAGATATCCGCGACATCGCGGAGCTGGCTCAGCGAATCGACGAGAAGGGCCTGCTACATGCCGTGGCGCTCGATCCGTACGGCGTCGGTGCCATCGTTGATGCCCTTGATGAAGTAGGCATCACTGGCGACGATCGAATTGTCGGAATATCGCAAGGCTGGAAACTGACCGGGGCAATCAAAACCGCAGAACGTAAGCTGGCAGACGGATCGCTACGTCACTGCGGGCAGGCGATGATGTCTTGGGCAGTGGCCAATGCCAGGGTCGAGCCGAAAGGCAACGCGATCATCATCACGAAGCAGGCCTCGGGATCGGCCAAGATCGATCCGCTGATGGCGGCGTTCAATGCCGTGGCGCTGATGTCGACGAACCCATGGTCGGTGCGGCCGGGGATATTTGTGATCTAGCTGCGATACGCGGGTTGAACCCCGAGCAACGCGATCATCATTACAAAACAGGCATCGGGCACCGCGGAGATCGATCCGTTGATGGTAGCCTTCAATGAAATCGCAGGAATAGCGAACTCGGCTTCAGCTCAGCCAGGTATATTCTGGATTTAGTCGAGGGGAGCACTCACCACTGTCATCATGTCGGCGCCATTGTGGACGCTCGGGCTGAGGTTGGAAGCGAGGGAGGGGACCGGGTCATCGGCGTAACTCGGCCGTTGGCATCTCTCAGATCTTGAAGTCCGATCGGCCGGCAAAGACCTGCCAGATTTTGACCATGGCGTAAGTGTCGAGCCGGCAGTATTCGAAGAGCTCTTTTTCGATCTGTTGTTTCCGGGCAGGTGTGGTGTCTTCGTGAATCGCCTCGAGGAAAGCTTCCATGGCCATTCCCCCGTTCTTCACTCCCTCGAGGGTCGCGTGGGTGAGTTCCGGCACCGCTGCGGGCAGCACTGCTTTTAGGCCCCAACTACCTTCTTGGCTGGGGTGATAGTAGTAGCGTTGTGCGACCGGCAGGAGATCGGTGAGACGCTCGGCAATACCGAGCAGGGGCGCTTTTAAGCGCGGAAAGCGGGTCGCCAGACCCGTAATGCATCCCTTCTCGAAAGCAGCATTGTAGGCGAACACAGGTTCTTTAGTGCCGCACGCCTCAATAAGTGCCTCGGCAAGGAGCCTCGACGGATCATTGCCCGATAGATCCAGGAAGCCTTGGTGACGGACGGAGCCATTCCGTGACAGTTGGTGCACGCTGAATTGGAAGGGAAGAGTTTGAAAAGGTCGCGTGCCCTTCCATATGGGCACCGCAAATTGGATTGACTCAAAGTCGAGGAAGAAAGCGGGGAGTTTATATGTCGACAAAGCAGCCGCGGCTCCCGCCGAGTCAAAATATGGCTTTCCCGAAAGCGTATGCTTTTTTACGCGAAGCTGTGTTTCATTTAGCAGCTGATCAGGCACATCTTGCAGCTCGATCGTTTTCTTTGCATCTATGAAAGCCTGGAGCGCCTTTCCACGCCTCGGCAGTACGCCGACCGGAAACTTGGCCTGAGGCTCTTTGCTTTCGCAGTAGCCGATAAATCCACAGGCGAACGGGTCGTTGCAATGTTTTCCAGTAGTGAGCTTCGGTTCCTTCTCACTATCCGCGATGGAATGCGCCTCGCCAATCCATTCTTCGACCTCACTCTCTCGTCCGAATGCTTCTTCCGTAAGATCAGTCTCCTTCAGAAGACCGGTATAGTCGCCGTCGCCGTCATAGACCCACGTATTGTCTATGTTGGCGATCGCGATACCGGAGAGCGGCGCGCCGGCGGCCTTGGCGATGAAGGCTTGTATGGCTGCGTCACTTCGATGATAGTCCTTCACTTTCGTGGACGACTTGACCTCGACCATCCGCCACTCGAGGTGACCCCGCTTCTTGATTGGCAACATCACATCGGCGAACGCCAGAGCACTGTTCGCGAAGAAGCCAGCTTCGAAGATGGGCTGAGCGGTGTTCAGGAGGGCGGTGGTTCGTGCAAGCGCTGCGGGGAATCCCTCGGAATTCACGTCGATAAGCACGCCGTTGCCCTGAGGGTCGTATAGCTGGCGTGCTACATCGCCCACTCGGTTGCCGACGTTAAAACTCGCTTGGGTGCTTGCTGAATCCTCACGGAGCTCCGGCTTATGGATCTCAAGCCAAAGACGCCGCGCGCACTGCCTGAACGCCAATAGTTTTGACTTCGACAAAGTGCGCACTGCATCCCCCGGTACGGCATTCAGCATTGCCTTCGTTGAAGGCGTGTCGGAACGTCAGTCGCTCAATGGATAGGTTTAGCAGAAGTGAAAAGCTGATCGACAAGCGCTCTATGTCCAGCCACCAACTTTGTTGGATCAATGCCCAGCTTGAGGGCATAGCGCTCATTCATATGGTCGACAATGGCCATAACCGAATCGGCAAGAAATTCTGCCTTCGTCGGAAGCGTGAGTAGATAGGTGCGCTCTGCCAATTTCTTTGAGTATTGCTGGATGCGCGAATGATCCTTGCTGACCGCAGAGGCTAATAGGCAAGCCTGGAGGCACCAATAGCAAGTGGCCCAACATTCCATCACGTCTATTGGGATAAGATCATACCCCGCGTTCAAATGAAGGACGCGGATGGCAGGTTCGCGCCCCTCAAACATCGAGAATAATATGCGCCCAATCACAAGCGGCCAGCTGTTGCCGTCGTCTCCAAGTGGAAGAACATGTAGTAGTGATCGCGACGCACCGTCGCCCTTGTCGTCGGCGCCCTCGGAGTAGGCGGACGTGCATACGATCATTAGCAATGCGCGCAGCCGCAATAGGTCCTGATTATCCAGCGCACCGGCTTTCTGCCTTTCCTTTATTCGCTTGCTGGAGGCTTCGACGGCTTTGATGATTTGATCCTTGGTCACTTTCTGCCGTGCAGCTCTGCGGCGTTTAATCTCGTTAGCGGCGTCGGCAGGCAATGCGTCTGGGGTTTTCGGATCGAAGTCTTGACCCGATGCAATCGCCGCCGCGGGATCATCGGTTTCATCTCTGAGGTCGAAGGCTCTTTTGAAGGCGGCATCGTCCTCGTCTCTCTCATCTGTGGGCTTCGCTTCAAGCGGCATTTGGAGGATGCGGTTTAGCATGTCGCGAATTATCGATGTATCGCTTCCGGTAAGACTGTTGTTTACCAATCGAGAATGAGCCGATGGCTCCCGCCGCCCTTTGATGAATTGGTCATAGGGAAGAGTGCCGAACGACGCGGAATCAACGCCGGTATCAGAAGATTGCTTTGGTTTGGGAATGCTAATGCCAACCGTCGGAGAATCATCAACATGCTGAAGCCGCTCGAGCATTTCGTGAACTTCCAGAAGGCCGAGCGTTGCTTCGGATTCTTCACCGAGCGCATTGATGGAATTCTCGATCGTGCGAGAGTGCGTTTCGCGAAGAGCGCCGCGCAGCACATCGACCAACGCGACGATAGCCGGCGCTGAAAGACTACCGTCTGAGCGCCGAAGCCTTGCGAAGGTCGGTCGCCTATCAGTTCCAGAGATACGAAAGCGCAGAGCGCGGGGTTCAGGAGGCAGAGCGAGTAAGTTGCACTCGATTGGTTTGCCGAAGGTATCAAGAAGTTCGATGACACATGTCGTCGGATTTACGGATGGTGGTGGCTGCCACTTCAACACGTCGATTTGGCTTTCGAACGCCCCAGGGTTTAGGGTCGCCAGTTCTGCGAAGGGTAGATCATCGTCGAAGGTCGGGACGGTGAGCGCAGACGGCGCGACTAGGTCTCCATCTGTAAGAATGTCACTGAGGCCGAGCGTCGAGAGAGCGCTGCCAGGTGGTAGGCGCCGATAGAAGCAAACCTCTTCGTTGACGCCGGCTTTATCGCCAATACCCAGGGCGGCGACGGTACAGTTGGCGCTGCCGAGTAGCATATGATCAGCAGTCTCCGTTTCGACAATTATCGCCTTGGCGTGAATGAAACGCCCCTTCCCGAAGCGCTCACGACTAAACAAGCGAACGTTGGAAGAAGAGCCGAGCTTGTTCGCGGGAAAACTTGCAGCTTCAATATCGACCAAGATCGCCGTCGTCTCAGGAGTGAGTTTATCGGTAAGTTGTGAGAGTGCAGTGAGAGTGGGATCCCAATAGGGGCTTATGATCACTAAGCGCTTCACCGGCTCTGTTATGAAAGACAGGAATTGGCTCCCGATGCCAGCGCTGGTCCTCCGCGGCAGAAGGGCGGCAGCAGTGCCATCTGCAAGTGTCACAATACTTTCTGAGGGCCGCGCCTGTCTGAGCCAAGGCGCGCGCGCGAGCAGCCACTCGCGTTGGCCGGCCAAACCGAGCCGATTGCGATCAATCAATTCGGAAGCATATCGCCACGCCTGCGCGATAAGGCGTTGTTCACCGGAGTCTTCTTCGCCGCATGTGATAACGCTGACCAACTCGAGATTCCCTGCGAGGCCAGAGGCCGTGAGATTCGCTGAGCCGACGATTAGGCGTCCCCCCCTACGTCCTATTTGGAGGAAAAGTTTGGAGTGGAAAACGCCCTCGGCGGTAGCGCCAGTAACGGTATAGAGTTTTCCGGCCTGCCGAGGCAGTTCCGACGCTCCGCCAAGCGCATGCGTAAGCATCCTACTGTCGCTGATGACGATGTTGTTGCGGCATCCGGCACCCCGAAGGCGCGGAAGAACAATCGTCTCATATGCGTCGAAATCGATTCCAAACGTCGTGGTGATACTGGTGTGATAGCCCTTCTCGGCGAAGCGCTCGTAGAGCTTCATTGCAGTTGCTCTACTTGGGCGGCGGCGTTCGTTACGCCCTGACGGCTGATCAAATGAATGTCCTTGAGAAACGCAATCGTAGTGGCGAGCCGTGGATTGGTGAACGTGGGGCCGTCCTTGTCTCGAAGCCGAAGCCGCCCTTCGTCCATTTCGATCAGGAATGTGTAGTCGCGCTGATATCGGAATTTCCTGAGCGCCACCCATAAATGACGGCGAAAAATTCGCTCCTCAAAGATTAGGCTCAATGCCTCTCGGAAAGGCCGATCGCCAATATTGGCAAGATAGCGTGTCTCACTAAGGAGGGACCGGAACGCATCGTCACCAGTTTCGAACTGTCCTAGTTCTGCTGCGATGTCGTGGCCTTCGGTATTCATACGCTTCTGAAGAAGCGCCATCAGCTTGAAGGCCATCCAGGCAACTTCGGGAGAACATACCTTCGCGTCACTTCGGCCCGCTCCTCGTATGATGTCTTGCGAAAGCCGCCACTCCGAGTTTTGACTCTGTGCTGAGTAAGGACTGGGCGCTGGCTCGATCGCATCCACGAAGGCTGCCCAGCTATCGTTCTTCATGTCGGCAACTTCGAGGACTTGGTCGACACAAGTCGCAAGAAGGTGCTGGAGAGTAATGCCGGCGGGATGATGACCCAGCGTATCCAGGACGAATTTCAGGAGGCCCGCCCAAGCGACATGGGCAAGATCGTTGGCGTGGTAAACCCACCAGCGTTCGCGCTGGGCCTGAAGGGAAGGGGCCTCGAAGTCCAATGGCTGTCCGTCTGCATCCGTACCAGCGTAGAGAATCCATCGAATTTCATCTGGCTTGGGTTCGCGACCGAGCAGTCTGGTGACTGATAGAATCAGCTGGATCGTTAGGCGTCGAGAGAATGATCGCGCATCGTCAGGGAGGTCATCCCGAACGAGGAGCCGTTGATAGAGTGCTCTCTCATCTGAGATTAAACTGATCTCAGAGGGAGCCATTATTGCGAAGCTCGAAATCTCGTCTCGAGTAGCCGTTCCGCGTTGGACCACGCGAAGGAACTCTGGTGCGAGAGGACCTAGTGCGGCAGCAAAGGCAATGGCAAGCTCTTCTCCGATGTCAGTTACGAGGGGTATCCCATGCTCGCTAGTCGTCGTCAGGAGCGTAATCGCATGAAGTTGGCTGCCATAAGCCGCTCCGAAAGCGCCCCACGCTTGCTGCAGGTAATGCTGTTCGCTGCCCGGGTCTGCGGCGGAAGCAAAATCAATTACGTCGATATCGTTGCGCTGTAATTGCTTTCCAGCCCATTCGATACCGGCGACACCACCTTCGCTGCCATGCGCGTGGGCAACCAGGGCGTACAGCGCTTCCGTGCGACGCACATATCGTTTCCAAGTATTTGGATCTTTGTCTCCGACCTCGAGAGCGTAACTTCGGCATAGCCACGCATAGAGGCCGTAATAGCGCATTCGCAGGGTAACGTTGCTGATCCCGGGTAGGAAAGTCTGATAGAGATCGACGCTGCTGTTTTGCATGCCGAGTGGGTCCAAGCCGTTTTTTTCGCTGAACTCCGTCCATTCCGGGAAGTTGATGCGAGGACCTTCGATTGCCGCATTCTCTTCGGTCGCGCCGATATCTGTCATCCTCGTAACCTCATATCGGATACATCGAGTGTTGGAAAACCGCACTCTTGTAAATATTCATGGATAGCGTCGTACAGTTCTGGCGCTCGGGTCGCGTCGACGATGTCACCCCGCGGGACAAATATCACCATCCCCTGGCGTGCGCGGGTCAGCAAGACGCGATAGGCATTTGCAAGGTAGAGCTTGCGAGCCTCATCGTTGACTGACTGCCACTTCGTTCCCTTAAAGGAGAAGGTGCCCCATTCTTCTCCAGACCGGCGAAAATTACCGTCCCAACAAACGCACGCCCAGTCGAGCTCCAGTCCCTGTACATCGAACTCGGTCGCCACATCTTCGAGGGCATCGGAAGACCGAACGTCATCGCGGGGTGCCAAGAACCATAAGGCAGGCTCGATTTTGGCCTTCACGTAAACGCCTTCGGGCTTGAGACGTAAGGCATTCGATGAAGCGAGAAGACCAGCACGCTCGGTCCCGCGGCGCCGCGAACGGAGCCAGGCCCGGGCTTGGCTAAGATCGCGGGTGAGGCCGACGTCGAAGGCGCCAAGGCTGTGAGAGATCTCGCGCGCTTTGGCGGAATCTCCCTCAATGATCGCGCCCACGAATTCCGACACCCTCTCCGCCCGAAAGGACCGAACGGAGACCGACAGGTGAAGCGCGCTGGTCGTTTTGGCTTGACCGCTCACCATGAGCGCTTTGGCGGCATCGCTTTGAGTCGCTACGCTCTCGGACAGGTGTACGCGCCAGTCCGGGAAGCGGCTGTGCAACGCATCAAACCACTCCGTAATGCCCACTTCGCCCGAGTTGATTTCCTGGCCCTCGCCAACCAGGCAAATCACACAGCACCAATCGTCGTGGCGGTCCATGACCGACAGGAGAAAAGCCGGCTCGGACATATTAAAGCCGGTCTGACCGCGTTTCTCGCGCATGAAGCGGCTGGTTTGCTCGACGTTCCAGGCGCGCTGCGCTTCGTCAAAGACGACCACCTTCTCGACGGGCGGACGATCGCTCGACAGATTATCGTCGCGGAAATGATGAATGTTCTGAATAAACGCCGCCGCTTTCTTCTCTTCGGCAACTCGTGTGGGCTTTGCAGCGCCTTCTGATCGCGGTTGCCGTAAGGCGTCTTGAGCGAGAGCGACGCGCAGCACTTCGACAAGGGGGCCGTTGCCGGACAGAAATACGGCATGCTCGTCGGTATGCGCATTCATCCGTTCATTGGCGACATTCAAGCCGGCCAAGGTCTTTCCCGATCCGGGGACCCCGGTCAAAAAGCAGATCGTCTTGCGGCGCTTGGCCTTGGCGTCGTCGATGACGGCGCCGATGTACTGGGCCGTCACGGTGAGGTTCTCCGCGCCGGCCTCGCTGCGCGAGATTTCCTGGACGTCGTGCTTGCGGTAGAGCGCTTGGGCGGCTTCGATGATCGTTGGGGTGGGTTTATAGCGCCCACGGGCCCAGTCGAGAGCGTTGAGGACGTCCGCCGGCCACCTTTGGGCGCACGCTTCAATCACGCGATCTAGCTCAGCGCCATTGGTGCATATTGGCTCAATAACGCCGTCCGGAAAGCGATCATAGGCGCTCGCGGGAGCCTGAGCGTTGGTGGCAATGAGAAGGGGAACGATCGTGCGGTTGTGGCTCGTCTCGTGGAAGTTCTTGAGGTCGAGAGCGTAGCCCAGCGTTTGGTCAAGGGCGCTGCTGGTAAACGAGGTTTCGCCGACCTTGTACTCGAGCACGAAAACCAGACCGCGATGGATGACGATGGCATCGACCCGGCGCCCCATACGAGGAATGACGAACTCAAGAAAAACATGAGCCTGCGGGAGCTTGGCCAAGACCGACTGCAGGTGGGCAATGATCCAGAGCCACGCCCCCTTCTGCTGAGGGTCAACCGAAAAGCTGGACTGCTTGGTCAGCGTGCCCAGGATTTCGTCAGAGCTGGCCGCGCCAAAGGAAGCCGCCGTAGCGCTGTAATAAGACCGTTCGTACATTCTGGAGAGGGCCGCCTTGACCGCTGATGTGCGGCGTCGACCATGGAAGAGGGAACCTGCGGTTGGCAAGCCGCGTCGGTTCGCGCCGTAGGGGCGTCTTCGGCCTTCTGCGAGGTTGGCCCCACACTAGCGGAGAGCCAGTCTGCCGAACCCAGGACGATGCACCGGGCGCGCAGTCCACGACCGAACAAGGGGCGCGCCGATGACGCCATCAGTCAACATATTGGCGGCGCCCATCAATGAAAGTTGAGCTGCGAACTTCTATCTTATCTCCTGATCCTGAAAGCCTGACGAGGGCTTCGGAAGCCGGGAAGTCTATTTTCGATGTCGAGGGAAGCTGCATGTCTTCTGCTGGGCGTTGTGCTCAACGCTCCCACCATGGTGCTGAACTTCGATCCGAGGGGCGTTTCCCGTGGGGTTGGGCTAGGTGGTACCCTTTGATTCAGACACGCAGTCGATTCTGTCCTGATTTTCCCCTCGACGAGATGTGCCGCCGGGTCTTGCGTTACCGGCGGTTGCGGGCGCCAACAGCGCTCATCCGGCCCATTGCCATGCCAGTCCGGCTGGGCAACAGTGGCGTACTGCAGGGGAACAGGCTTTCATTGCCAAGCGAATTGGGGGGTAAGCGGCTGATGAGTGCGCATACGCCATGAGCGTTTTTGGGCGTATCCGTTCGTTGCTACGAACTGAGGTCGACCGTACCTACGCGGCTGATAATAAGCCGCTGATGGACTTTTCAACGGTCGATCTCGAAAAAATCAGAACGGACTTGGCGTTAGCTAAACGAGGGGCAGAGCGTGGTAGTCGCAATGAGCCACCTTCAGACACCGTCGGCATGGACGAGGTCGAGCTGGACGTCGTCAACGCCGTCTCGTCGCTGCGCAATGAAGCATTCGAAAATTTCCATAAGCAGCAATCTGTTTACGACGGCAGGCTTGCCCGCCTGGATCTCCGGACCATCGTGCCCGAGGTCAAGACGATGCTGCATGACGCTGAAGCGGATTTTAACGCCGAAGTGCAGAAGGACACGAACTACGTCTTTGCCAAAAAGGGTCAAGTTATCGAGGCGGAGACTGCATATACCAACTATCGCCGTAAACACGATCTGGAGCGACTGGCTGAAGTCGAGAAAAATCCGGTTCTGGCGATGGGCATTTTGCTCATCATCTTTATTGTCGAGACCGCGGCCAATTCTGGCTTCTTCAGCGCAACCCATCCAGGCGGTATCTTCGGCGCGGTTTTCGAAGCGGCCGGCATTTCGGTAATCAATCTTGCAACCGGCTTTCTGCTAGGCATCGTCGCCTTGCGCTATATCCGCCTGCCGTCGTTCGTATGGGGCGTTTCCATGGCATTGCTTACGGTACTGCTCGTTAGTCTTGCCATCGTCTTCAATTTCTTTGCGGCGCACTATAGGGACGCGTTTTCGCTCATTCCACCGGATGCCGAAGACTTCATGTTGAGGGCATCGCGGACCGCCTTATCGAATCTTGTGGCGTCTAAGTACGCACTGGTGGGCTTTCAGTCCTACTTAATGGTTCTCGTTGGACTGCTTGTAGTTGTCTACGCCACGTACAAAGGCATGACCTGGTTGGACGCCTATCCTGGCTATGGCGCAGCTTACAAGCGGCACCTGGCGAGAATGGGTGAGTACTTGCGCCTTATTGACGAACTCGTAAGGAATCTCCAACAGCGCAAGGACCAAGCCATTGCAGAGTTGAGAGAGTCCATTACGGACATCCGTCGCCGAGATGAGGAATACGGCGTTGTAGTTTCGGAACGCAGTCGCCTGACGCATCGCTTCAACGGGTATCTCGAAAGCCTCGAGCGAAGTACAGAGGCATTGGTTTCTGGTTACCGAGAGGCGAATCGAGCAGCTCGCAAGGACCCGGCGCCCAAGACCTTCTCGCAGCCTTGGAAGTCGGGTTGGTCGCGCGAAACCGTGTTGGGAGATACCAGCAAGGAAGAACGGAAGCATGCCGTGGAAGGGCTCCTCGCGGCGATTGCTCAGTCGCAGGCAAAACTCCTCGAGGCATTCAATGGTGCCCTGAAGGAATACGAGAAGCTACGCGACTTTGGGTCGGAGGGGCCAAAGCGTGGCGCCTAGGCGAGGACGTGGATCAGCCAGGAACCTTGGCGCTCCAATGGGCTTGCATGGCCGCGCCGGTACGGTCATCGGCGCGGTTTTCATAGTTTTGGCTCTGCTTATCGCTGGGGGCGTAACCTGGCTGTACCAAGGTGAGAAGTCCTCGCGCATTGAGCTCAGCGCAACCGATTTATGCCCGAAGGACGTGACTCGCCATCCGCCTGCCGTCTACGTGGTTCTGATCGATCAGACCGATCCACTTGTTGAGTTGGCCAGAATTGCTGTTGCCAACGATGTGCTGCAGAAGCTTCAAAATGAACTTGAAGTTGAGGGCGACAGCGCCAGCATTCGACATGCACGAGTGGAAGTTTGGACTTTCAGCCACGGCGGTGGTCCGAACACCTACAAGGTCGGGAGCGTCGAGCTTGCTCTGTCACAAGCATTATCAATGTGCAATCCAGGCGCCCCGGCAAAATGGGACCATCTCTATCGCAATGTCGACGTTGTTAAGCGCCAATACGAACGCTTCTACAGTTCTCTTCGGCAGATCATAATATCAAGCCTCAATTTTAAGGAGGCGCCGCGCTCGCCGATCATCGAGGCCCTATACGGAATCGGGGCCAAGGTGTTTTCGGCTCCCGAATACAGCGAAAGCAAGAAGCGCCTAATTCTGATCTCAGATTTGATCCAGGGCACTCAACCGCTCGATTTTTTCGCTCCAGGCTACAAGCCCAACTTTCAAAGTTGGCGCAACAGCATTGGAGGTAGGCAAAGCCTGCCCGAACTCCGCAACGTGTATGTTACCGCGATTATGATCCCTGGCAGCCGACCTGATTTACAAAGCGATGCTCTCGCGTTTTGGTCGGCTCTGTTTCAGACGGCAGGTGCGACCCTGAGACTTGAGAAGAAGCCGTGAGGGCCTTGGCGCATGACTGACACCAACTTTGACCGACGAGTTGCGACGAGAGAGCGTTGGCGCCTCTTCATCGATCGCGGAATCTTGGCTGTCTTTTTGGTTGCGGGAAGCCTGTCAGTGATCCTGCTGAAGCTCTCTGCAGTGCCATTGGTTGTTCGAATTGGAGTACCAGTCGCGGCAATCCTCATGTATGCCGGTCTTACGCTGTCGCGCACCCGATTTCGTCTTCGATACGATCAAGCGGGTGACAATTGCTACTACATGGGCTTCATCTTCACGTTGGTAGCCTTGGGGGTCGCGCTTTACCAGATTCAATCTGAAATGGGCGTACGCGAGTATGGAATCGGCGTCGTTAAGGACTTTGGATTGGCCCTAAGCACGACGGTTGTTGGCATCATTTGCCGCGTATCCCTGAGCCAACTACGTGAAGACTCACATGATATTGAGGAAGCTACGAGGCGAGAACTGATTGAATACTCGCGCGCGCTCAGCGGCCAGATGCAAGCATCAGTCAGCATGCTCGCTGAAGTTCGACAAACCACTGAGGATCGTTTGAAGAACTACGTGTTCGAAATGGCGCAAGTCGTAAAGGAGCACCAGACCCGAACAGAGGAGCTGCGAGACTCGACGCAGCAGCTGGCTAACAGTGTCAAATCATTGGCTGCCGATCTGGCTTCTACTGAGATCCCGACGGGTAAGCTGCGAGCCGCTACGAGCAGCACCCTTGAGGCGATTGATTTGCTGAGCGAGACCTTGCGCCGTGCCAATTCCGCTTTGGGTGAGATAGTGGGCGCCTCTCGAAGGGTGACGGAGAGCTACGACAAAAATTCGGCTGCGGGCCTCAATGTGGCTGCGCACGAAGCCAAGGTCGCCGACACAATGACGGCTAGCGCTTTGGCGACTGCGGCACTTGCTGAGAGAACTCGGCAGCTAACTGAGACGTTGCAAGCAGCTCTGGTTGGCGCGGGCGTCTACAAGGCCATGTCGGATGAGGTGCGTAACGTCACCGATGCACTGCGGTCTGCGACGCAAAGCATAGGCGGTACAAACTCAAAGCTGGGCGCCGCGGAGGCCGCGCTCTCTTCGCATTTTGAAACGGCTGAACGCGCCGCGAAAAGCCTGACCCAGCGCATTGAGGACATCATTTCTGCGCAAGAAAGACTTCGTCAATTTGAAGCCGTTGCTACCGCATCAGCACCTGCGGCTGCCGAGTAGTCGGGTGGAGTGAGGAGTGTCAATTCACCAAGACAGCCAAGCCTATCGGCGCGGCGCCGTGTTTGGCTTCACGGTTGCCGAAGTCGTTCTATTGTTGGTTTTCTGCTTACTCTTGTTGTTCATGCCCCTGATTCTCGCCGAGCCCCCAAAAACCGCGACTAGACCAGTCCCTCCGCCGCCGAAGGGAATCACCAGGAATTTTCAATCTCAGCCGGCTGCGCCGCAAACCACCATCCCGAAGCCGCCACCAAACTCTGGGGCGCAGACCTCACCTCTCGGGACGCCGGACCCGCCAAAGAGCGGCGGAAAGCAAGTGCAGAAGCCGCTTCCTCCTGATTGGAAAGTCCTAGTGCCGGATGGCACCGGTACTGAGCGTACCGACGGTCCAAAACAATCCAATGACGCTATGCCTCGACCGCCGGAGACGAAGCCGAAGCCAGGTCTGACCATTGACGTTCTTTGTAAGAAGTTAGGAATTCCAGAAGAGCAGTGTGTTGCCGAGAACGCCGACGAAGCGCTGAAGAGCGCCGGTCGCCACAACTGGCCTCCGATAATTCCTCTCAAGGAAGCCGATGGTTATTACTTCGTCGTCGGTAGCGCCCAACCCTCGCCCGATTTTGCGATCAAGCTTCGACAAGCGATCGTTCCTGAAATTGTCGGGTACGCGAAGGAGTTTCAGACTGATGTCATCGAGGTCGTGGGACACACCGACGATCAACCAATTCAGGGAATGGTCTCTAATCTCGATACGCTATCGTTTGATGTTCTCTTACGCGGCGAGCCGGCTGCGAAGTTACGGGCGAGCGACAATGCGGGTCTGGGATTTGCTCGTGCGGTGGCGATCGTTCAAATCCTGAACAGTGACGAGCGGCTGAAGAAATTCATTATTCTGCCGTCGTCGTCGGCTCAGGTCGTCGATACCTTCGGCAAGCTTGCCAATGGATCGAGCAGTGGTGACGTGAAGCAGAGACGCCGGATCGAGATCAGGCTGCGCCAAAGCGAGGAACCTAGTCCCCGATAAGACTGTGTCTACTTGGCGGTCACTTGGCTTGGGTTGGTTGCGATAATCTCGGGCTTGCCGCGATAGGCCCTTATTTGACCGTTGGCGCAAACCTTCTTTCCGAGAAGCGTGTTTTCAGGTTCGCCAAACTTGGCGCGGTCGCTTCCCCAAATCATTATGGTGAACACCTGATTCGGATAGGGCCTGTCCAAGTTGAGAAACGTTGGTTGGCCTTTCGATTTGACCGCGTAGTTGGCCGACACGACAGTACCACAGACAGTCGCCGTTTCGCCGATGTGCGCCGCTGCATCCTGTGCCGCAATCGTATTGGCTGCCAGGGCAGGAAATGGGTTCGCAGAGAACACGAATGCAAGGCATAGAGCGGAGAATCGCATTTTCGTCGTCTGCCTCCGAGACGCGCAACGTAGCACAAGTGACGGGATTGCGAGTGAACAATGCGCCGGATACGGTCCCGCGAGGATCATCGGGAGGCATCGTGTGAGGGCTTGGTTCAGCGGAGCAACGGTCCTGCTCCTGATGGGAACTACGCCTGCCGTCGCGTGGAACGGCTTTGGGCATATGGAAGCCGCCGCGGTGGCCTGGGAGCTGTTGACGCCGGATGCAAAGACGCGGGCGGGTGAGCTCCTTAAACGAAACCCTAAATATTCAGAATGGACGAGGGATGTGGCCGTCGTTGAGCAGTCACATGTTGCCTTCGTCGTGGCGTCGACGTGGGCCGACGTGATCAAGCGGGATCCTGACTATCGGTCGGATGGCGCGCGCAATGGGGATGTGGCGCCCACGGGCCCACAAGCCACCCAGAACATCGGTTATGCTGACAAGCTCCGGCATAAATACTGGCATTTCGTCGATGTGCCGTTCTCTCCCGACAATACATCGCTCGAGGCGCCGCAGGTTCCCAACGCGCAAACCCAAATCGCCGTATTGCGCGACGCCCTATCGGCACGAACCGGTGTCAGCGATGACATTAAATCCTACGATCTCGTCTGGCTCCTCCATTTGGTCGGCGACGTGCACCAGCCCCTCCATACCACCTCTCGGTTCACCCATGATCTTCCCCACGGCGATGCCGGCGGCAATCTTGTCAAAATCCGCTGCGAGAGCGGATGCCCCAGCGGTGCCACGGTGCTGCACGCCTTTTGGGATGACGTTCTAGGTCCGACCACGGCCACACCCCAGGAGGCGATCGCGGCCGCGGCAAAGCTCGAGAAGCCGTCGCGCGAGCAGGCGATGATCGCGGATGAAGGGCGCTGGATCGCCGAAAGCGTCGACGCCGCTAAATCCTACGTCTATGGCGACAGCGTCACCGGTGGCGTGTCGCCCGGCCCGATGGTTCTGTCTGTCGACTACAAATCCCAAGCCCTTGCCGTCGCCAAGGCGCGCGTGGCCCTGGCCGGCGCCCGCCTGGCCGCTCTTTTGAACGAAGCCCTGAAGTAGGCCCCGCGGGGCAGGACAGCGCTTCAGAAGGCGATAGAGTTGGCCCTCCGGCTCCACGCTCTCCGGAGGTTTTCCAATGACGACCCTGACCCGGCGCCAGCTCTACGATCTCATTTGGTCCAAGCCGATGCGGGAGGCCGCTGCTGAACTTGGTATTTCCGATGTCGGTTTAAGGAAAGTCTGCCTGCGTCACCGAGTGCCGGTGCCTCCACAGGGCCACTGGAACAAGGTCCATGCCGGGCAGAGGCCGCGCAAGATCCTGTTCCGAGAGGTAAACGATCCCCGGCTCGATCGCGTCGAGTTTTCCGGCGGCAGTTATGTGCCGCCGCTGCCCGTGCAGAAGGCTTTGGACGAGGCGCGAGCGCGCGAGCAAGCCTCTGAGAAGAAGATCGAGGTGTCAGCGGCACCGCCCACCTTGCCGGCGACGGTACGGCTGGCCGCCGCGCTCAACAAGCACAAGCTCGATGAGAAGGGGATGGCGTTCGCCGCCGATCCCAAGCTCTTTCACGTGCACGTAGCGCCGGCCAACATCGATCGTGCAGTAGCGCTCGTCGAGGCCTTGTTGACGGCCGCGGCCGATCGCGGCTTTGCCGCGGTGGCAGGCGCCGAGCATCTCACCCTGGTGGTCGACGGGGAGACGGCGATTGTGAGCCTCAGGGAAGGCAGCAAGCGGATCGACCATGTCGAGACTCAAGAGGAGATCGACCGCGAGGATCGGCGCGCGCAAGCGGCCCAGCGCGGGAACTGGGATCTACATTCCCGCCTCTATCAACCCAAACCGCGGTGGGATTATCGCCTCACGGGGCTGCTCGCGCTCGAGATCGACAACGCGGGCTATCTCGGCGTGCGCAAGCGCTGGGCCGATACACAGCACCGCAAGCTGGAGGCCCTCTTAAACGAGGTCGTCGTGGGGCTCGCCGCGTTTGCGGCAGCGCTCAAACTGGAGCGCGCTGAACAAGAACTGCGCGAGCGCGAACGGAAAATCGAACAGCAGCGTGAGGAAGAAGCAAGGGCGCGGGCGGCGTTGGAAAAGGCCCGGCGTGAATTCTTGGCGCCACGGCTAGACGCGTTCGACGAGATGATGCGGCTGCAACGGTTCTTGAGCCGTCTGGAGAATGCCGCTCACTGGGCCGAACCCCCATCACGCTTCCAGGAATTCAAGGGCTGGGCGGAAGGCTGGCTGGCGAACTTACGCCGGCATTGCAGTGCTGAGGCGCTGCAGGAGGATTTGGCCGAGAGCCCATTGTTTGGCCCGGCCCCCCAGTCGCCCGACTATTGGCCGCGCTGGAGGGGGTAAGGGGATTCGAACCGGGCTTTCCATAAGACTACATAGTGCCTGAGCCCGTGTAAGAGGCGGTGCCGACGTTCACCGTTCGGCAGACATCAAGCTTCCCTGCACCGTGACGGGGATGTGGTCTGCGCATACATCACGGACGATCTCTCCCGCGACAACAAGATGATCGGCCGGACTCCATTGCAGGCCTTCTCCGCGAAGGTGCGGTACGGCGCGTGGTCCGAGGAGGGCATGCTGGTCATTGAGTAAGAGCGTGTGGACGTCTTGAAGAGGGCACCCGAGTAACGCCGCGATGCGCGAAACGACGTCATTCAGTTGATTCCCCTCATAGTGGTGAAGGGCAGAGATGAAGCCATCGATCAGCGGCTTTACAATGTCAGCTAGGTTCGGACGCCATGTTGCTGGCGCGGAGATGCGGAGCGCTACGGTGAGTGGTTGGCCTAATGACCAAGTCGCCCCGCTTGTGATCACCATGCCGCGCTTAAACGTAGACCATAGCCGTGCCATCTTTGCTTTGTCGCGGCTATCGCCCATCTTCGCCAAGGCGACGGAGGGGCAGTATGCAAGTTGAACGCCCGGCACAGCGTTGACTGTCTCGTCTGCCACTTGGTTTTGGTATCGGACGTAGTGACGAGGCTGAAAGGTGAGAGGTTCAGGCGGAGCGGGCGGCGAAGCATGGATACGCTCGAACCGCAGGCGACGTGTTGCTATTTGGCGAAACGCCGCCGCGCCCACGTTATAGAAAAGGACATTTTCGACATCGACGTTTGGACTGGCGTTGTTTGAGGTGTAAGTCGCGCGTACACCGCTGGCGGCCCGAAGAGTCTTAAGGGCGCTTCTCAAGCCCAGGCGATAGCGCTGTTGGATCGGTGTCAACCTGTCGTAAGGCAGGGACCAAGTGGTCCAGGCTTCCACCACCGAGTTCTGCGGGTCTGAGCGAATGTAGAAGTCAGGCGCTTCTTCGATCACTGTGGCGGTCTGCATCCGGAGTGTTTGCGCCTCGACTCTACTAAAGTTCGGATCATTCACACTGATGAGGCGGGATCTAGGCTTCGACGAGAACGCGCGCGAAAGGTTGCTCAAACGGCGCGTGCGCAACCTGCTCAAAAACCCTAGGCTTGTCCGGGGTGAACACTCAGGAAGAACGCAAGTGCCAGAAACAGGCCAGTCGAACCAACCCAATCCCTCACTCTATTGGGAAACGGTCTGCGAATGGAATGCCACCAAGGGTATGAATTACTCCCGTCATTCATACTGTAGTGTAGTCTTCAATTCATGTGGGTAAGGCTCCCATGAGCGCGCCGAGCGTCGAAAAATTTCTGGCTTGCCTTGCCGATAAGAGTGTCATCGCTCGTATTAAGGCCGGAATCCCGGTTGTCGTTTTCAACTGTGCTGCAATGTTCACTGGCGATGGCGTCGTTTCACGTGAGACCCCGGGGCCCCTCGCCAAGCTTCGTCGAGAGATTCCGGAGCTACGCGAAGTCCGGCTCAAATCGGATGCTCAGGGCAGCCCAGTAGAACAACGGCAAAAGCTCGCACGGGTCCTTGAGCACGCCAGGGACAATGTCCCGCAGGTACTCTTCGTGGACGCCAGCCAGGAAGAGATAGAGCTTAGAAGTGTGGACGCTCTGTCAACGATCGACAGTATAGAGGCGGCATTTCTGGCAGACGCGATAGTGGCGGGCGTTCTTAAGAACGCGATCGTTGTCAAAAGTCCACGTGCGCTGCCGACAACTGGCACAGCAAATGCGCTTCCGATGACCGTCATCGAGGAGACACTTCTCGCAGCGATGACGGCAGACGGCCTGGAGGTTATACCTCAGGTGTCGTTTCCACCCTATGTCGTCGACTTTCTCGTGGGCGGGGCTGGCAGTCGTTTGGCTGTCGAGGCCGACGGCGCCGCTTATCATAATGCGGAGCGTGATGCCGAACGAGATAAGCACTTGCGAGAGCGGTACAGGCTGCGAGTAGAACGTTTCAGTGGCTCCAGGATCATGCGGGACGCTTCCGGTTGTGTTCGAGCTATCCGGACAGCACTCTCCGAACAATCATCAAAGATCGGCGACCTCTATCCCTACGAAGGCTTGGCTGGCCTCGATCAATCCCAACGCATTGCAGTCGAGCATAGTGGCAGTCATGCAAGGGTACTTGCCCCAGCGGGGAGCGGCAAAACCAAGGTACTCGTCAATAGGGTTATACGGCTTCTAAATACTGGCTGTTCACCCGAGGCGATCCTTGTCTTAGCGTTCAACAAGAAAGCAGCTACCCAGCTTGAGGCGCGCTTGAGAGCGCTCGGTGTGTCCGTCGGGCGTGGGCCGAAAGATAGCGGCGTATGGGTCGCCACGCTTAATTCTTTTGGAAATCGCGTGCTACAGCGTGAGGGACAAAGATTTGGAATCATCGACAGCTCGTCGAAAGAACGTAAGCTGGTTAGTGATGCGCTGGAGGCTCTTGGGATTGATCTCTTACCAATGCGTGGAGCCGACCCATTGGCCTCGATCGCTGTGGAGCTAGCGAGGATCCGGAGGGGGCTCCGAAGTCCTGTAGAGCGCGTGGTCGAAATACCTCAGCCCCGCGGCACACTTGCCATTGGGCTACAGGCATTGTGGCAAGGCGTTCGGACCTTACAAGCGAGTCGAAACTACCTTACTTTCGATGACCAGATATTCCTTGCGGCGGACCTTTTGCTTCGTGAGCCAATGGTTCGCCATGAGTGGCAATCCCGCTTCGAGCACGTTCTGGTAGATGAGTATCAAGATCTCAACGATGCTCAAATTCTTCTGTTGCGTGTGATTACCGGCGGGACGGCACGCATATTCGCAGTCGGTGACGATGATCAGGTAATTTACTCATGGCGTGATGCCAGAGTCGTAAACCTGCTTGAAGAGTTTGAGGTTAGTTACCCGGGCACAACTACGTTCACTCTAAATGTTAACTACCGTTGCCCAAAGGTTGTCGTGCGCTGCGCCCAGCGGATTATTCAACGGAACACGAGACGGTATCCAAAGAGCATTGTCTCGGCACCGGTTGCACCTGACGGCAGACTGGCGATTGTGCCAGCACAGGGCTTGGTTGCTCTCGGGAAGAGTGTGGTTGACTTTCTATCAGAGTGTCGAAAACAGCAAAGCTCTGCCTGGCGCGATATGGCTGTGCTAGCCCGAACGAAAGTTCAGCTGCTTGCAGCCGCAGTCGCACTTGATAAGGCACATATCCCCCGGGGCCCACTTCCCAATATTCGTTTGTTCTCCACGCCCGTCGGAAAGTGCCTAATTGCTTATGTTGAGCTGTGCCACACTCCTTCCAACATCTCGGGACACCGGCTAGCTCGCGTCATCAACAGGCCAAATAGATTCATTGGCAGAGATATGGTCGAGCGGATTTGCGCGACAAGCGATCCGTGGCTTAGCCTGAATCTTCTAGCTTGTGGTTGCCCGGGCGGGCGCGCGTTCAATTCCCAACTTCGAGACCTTGTGGCCCAATGTCTTGAAGTGAAGCGCTTATCGAGGAGGCCCGATATTCGGCCGATTGATGTTGTGGATGCTGTGGTGAGTCGCTTTTCGTTCGCAACGAAACCGGCACGAGGCCTACAAGAAAGCGATGACGCCAACGACGAAATGATTCTGGATATCATTCGAGAGAGTGCGCGCGATTTTGAGACGATCAATGACTTTTTGAAATACGCCGAAAGTCAGTCAAGGGATGAGGTGGGCGAGAACGTTCAGTCGCCAGTGGACGATGCTGAAGCCAGCAATGAGCCTCAGAAGGATTGCGTTACCCTCAGTACGATACACGGGGCGAAAGGCCGGGAATGGCCGGTGGTGTCCCTTTTTGATTTGTCCCAGCCCGCTGGAAAGGCGCCGACGCCGGACGAAGAGGAAGAAGAACGACGGATAGTTTATGTCGGAATCACACGCGCCTCTAAGATGCTTCACGTTTCGTTCGCTGGAGGCCGGGCGTCTTCGTTTATTGGCGAGGCGTTTATTCCGGATCAGTTGCACTTGGAAACTGATTCACAAGTCGCAGCATCGCGCCGCGAGAAATATGCGACGGTGGAACGGCTCAAGCGAAGCATTGGTGATTCACAAAAGGCAATCACGTCCTTGGCGGAAGAGACAGCCAAGATCGAGTCAGGGCGCCATCTTGAAGAGCTTAAACGCGCCTTTTTGAAAGCGGTTGAGAGGCTAGAGAGCCTTCAGGACCAGTTCATCGAGATTGGAAAGAAACGTCCGGCGAGCCTATTCGCTAGGCTTTTCAGCGGCGGGAGTTCGGCAGCTCAGCTCTCTAGAGACAAACAAGAGGTTGGCAAGCAAGTTTCGATCGCTGAGCGAATAGTCTCGGAAGAAAAAGCGAAAATGAGAGACTACGAGAAGGAAGCCCCGAAACGCCTCGCCATGATCGATGAAGAACGCAAAACGCATGCTCAGAATACGCGTAAACTTGAGGCGGAACTTGCGCGTGTCGAGGGAGACCTCGAAGACTTGGATCGAGTGACGCCAATCCTTGCCGACATTCGTTTTTCGCTAAATCTTTCAGATAGACAGGATGGTAGAGTCGGTGCGGTCGCAGGGCGGGGTGCCAAGAGTGATCGAAAGGCGAGCGACCGCGACTGGACGAAGCAAACGGTAAAGACTGAACGACAGAGTCCGGTGATTGAAGACGACTATGAAGCTGCGTCTAGAGAGGCGCAGAGGGTGGCCGAAGAAGTGCTACGCCCGTACCGCACGCCATCAGGATGAAGCGGCCCGCCCCGGCTCATCGAGGCGATTGACGTCGCATTAGCCTGAAGTTGCGACAGCAGTTCAATGAAGACGCCTATTGCATGGTTGCGCGAGTACGTCTCGCAATCGCTCCGTCAGTTCGTTCGGACGACCAAACATGGTGTGTTCAGTATCGACAAGTCAGTGCTCCATCCAGCCTTCAAGAGTGCCGCGCCGAGGAGGCTCAGACAATCTGGTTCCATTACGGACGACTGAAATGTTTGAGGATTACTCATGCCAGCAAGGAAGGCGGCAACAGCTAGCTTCGCATCCTCGACGTGCCGAGCATCGTGACTCTTTTTCTGGTTGGTCACGAAGGCTTCCCAGAGCAGCAGCTGTAAGGCGTCTTTTCGTGGAACGTGCCAATCAAAGTAAGCTTCCCCAGCCGGCACAAGTTCTCGCAACCGTCGCATCACGTATGTGACCACGACCATTCCAGTTACGAGCACCGTTGCGCCAGCAGACGCGGAAAAGGGTCGCGAAGCCAAGCCAAGGCCGGCGTCGCCTTTGCGGGCCGAGGTTAGGCGTGCGGGCTCCATACGGGTTGGAATCCACATCGGCGCCTCGAAACCCAAGGCTACAGGACCCTTTCGCAACGCTTCGGCAACGGTGGTGATGCAATCATCTATATCGGTTCCATCAACCAGTTTACCTGCCACGTCTGTTGCGGCCCAACCGAGCGTTTTACCCGGCGTCCCAATATCGATGACTGCAGTGAACATGATGGAAATTTACCCTTGGGGGTCGTTTATGCCGGTAAGCACGATAGCATTGCCGCTGCGCCGATCAGTGGCGCAGTGCCACCACGTTGATCCACTGCTCTCCAGCTTGGCCAGCCCTCACGTCTTCGGTAATCCACCCGTCCAAGATCTGCACTGGAACGTCGCGGAGTGCATCGCGAAGCGTCGCCTCGGTGTGATCCACGAACAGGCGTCCCTCCTTGATCCGCTCGCCCCGCCCTAGCTTGAACGACATGTAACATGCACCATTTGGCCTGAGGGCGGCCGCGAGCCGCAGTGCCACGCCACCGAAAGCGGCCTGTGGCACATGAAGGAGCGAAGCACACGCCCAGATACCATCGAACTCGTCGTGCCAGTCGACGTCCTCGAACCGCAGGAGTCGTACGGTCGCTTTATTTCCTACCCGTGCTTGGGCGAGATTCACCATTTCAGTGGAAGCATCGAAGGCGGTAACGGCAAATCCCTGATCAGCAAAGGCAAGAGCATCTCGGCCCACGCCGCATCCAGCGTCGAGTATCTTGCCGCCTTGCCGCACGTGGCGAAGAAACCTGCGATAGATTGGAGCAAGGTCGAGGTCGGCGGTTAGGGCAGCGAAGTTTCCTGCGCGTTGGTCGTACCAAGCCAATGTCTCAGCTACAGGATCAACCATCGGTGACGATCTCCGCTGGTTCCCATTCGTGGATGAGCGCATCCAGCGCAATCCGTTGCCGAAGTCTCAAGAATGAGGCGCGGGCTTCGGGGGTCGCTCCAGTCTGCAGCATGATTGTCTCCCGAAGAGGATGGTGGCTATCTACTAGCCAATTGTTACGCTTGTGAAGGTGAGCCACCAAGTTTGATGACGGCACTCCTGCAAACTTCCCGCGGTGCCCGCGATTGCAGGGAGCGCAGGCAAGGACGAGGTTCCAGACACCATCTGCGTCGGGCATTTCCCCGCGTTCCTTGAGGAGCCACGGGAAGAAGTGGTCAACATCTGTCGTGTGCAGTGATGTCTCGGCTCGGCAGTAGAAGCAAAGTCCGCGCTGGTAGCCATTAAGTGCGGCTTTCACCTTGGTAAGGCTTACACGACGGTGTTTCTCAACGAATAACAAATCTTGGGTGGCGTCCGCCTGCACGGCGATTCCCGCGCGAGGTAGGTCCAGCTCCCAAGCCATCTCGACCAGTCGCCAGCGGGCCTCTGCCTCTTCTCCAAGACTTGCCGCCTGAACTGATGACGCAAGCCGACGAAAGTCCTCGGTCAGGCGAATGCCGCCCCCCTTGGTGTTGCGCTCATCTTCGAAGAAGGTGACCGGGACTGGACCAGAGCCAACGATATGGAATGCGTTGATGACATTGTTAAACCCAAGCTGGGTGGTCGTCTCGATCAACCGGTCTTCTGCGAGATCGCCTCGGTTGAAGGATCGACAGGCGTCAAGAAAACGGCTCGAACGCGACGTGGTCTGCTTGTCTACATTCTTTAGATGCTCGCATATGTTCCTCGCGAACGGCGCGGCAAGTTCCTCGAGCCGAACGCGATCACCGGGACGACCCGTCAGCCCTAGCAGGGTCTTCGCAAGGGCGAACTTGTAGGATGCAACGTTGCGCCCAAATAGCACAACCGCCCGCCAGTTGGCGTCGAGCGTCGGCTTCCCTGCGAGGAAATCAGTCATTCACAATAACCTATCACTCCCGGTCCGAGTGGTCGCTCCTCACATCTCCGACGCGATCCGCCTCCAGCTGGCGGCGCCAACGCACGGAGAGCCGTCTCAAACCTGGCTCGGGCACCATTGCAACCGAGAACGCGTCCGCGAGTTCGGCCTTTGGAATTCCAATCATGTCGATGAGCAGTACGATCCCGCGTTCTTGGATCGGCTCGCGCAGATCGTCGGGGCAACAGAGTCCACCAAATGATCGCAGTCATCCAGTGCGCGGCAAAGAAGCGCCCTGATGCCGGTCATCTTCGCCAACAAGACGGCACGAAAGTCATGTTCGTCGGCGATCCTGCAAAAGCGCCAGCGGCTTCGGAATGCGCGTTTGCTCGCCCCGGTGATATTTCGGACACTGGCGCGAGCTGGCGGCAGGTTCTGGTGCGGTACAACGCGAACCCTGGAAACAATCCACTCGGATTGCTTCGCGCTTTTGAGCTGTATCAAAATGCGGCCTACCGCCGGCTTGTTGAGCACTTGGGGGCGTCTCGGGTGTACATTCTTTCGGCCGGATGGGGTTTGATCGGCGCGTCTTTTCTCACGCCCGCCTACGACATCACGTTTAGCGCGCGGGCTAAGCAAAAAGCACCCTGGAAAATCCGAAGGAGAAGCGACCGATACGACGATTTTTGCGACCTGGCTGCCGATACAGCCGAACCGGTCGCCTTCTTCGGCGGGAAGGACTACTTGGCGCTATTTTCCAAGCTGACTTGCGGCATCAGGTCTAGGCGCACGATATTCTGTAGAACCAGCAAGCGGCCCGAGAGAGGCAGCAAGTTGCCTGAGGCGCCCGGCTGCGAGGTGCAGAGTTTCCCAACGAATGTGGTCGCAATCCAGGCCGGTTTCACTGGCTGACCGCGGTGCTCGCGGGCTTTGGCCAGCACCGCAGTCGGCCCGACGCGTGAACGCATGATTTTTTGTGCGGGCAGAAACGGGATCGATCTCAATCGGGCCGCTAACTAAACGCTGCGTTTTACAAATCTGGCTAATGCCGGGTCGCAGCCAACCGCGCCGCACGGCGTTGCGGTGTGATGAACGAAGCTCCCGGACGTTCCCGATCCATATTGCGCGTGGGTGGCGGGCGTGGCTTCGTCATCGACAAGAATGGCGCACGCTTCGTCATTACTGCTGCGCACTGCCTGACGGCGCCAGTCACCGTGCGCGGCGACATCGCGAGCAAGGGCGCCACGCTGCCACCCGCTCATGGCGCGTCATATTCGGAGGACCGAACCTATCCGCGTTTGCTCGGGCCGCTCGGCGCAAAACCGCGTGTCCCAGCGGAGTGCCTGTTTGTCGACCCTGTCGCTGATCTTGCCGTGCTTGGGCGGGTAGACAATCAGGAACTCCCTAACGAAGCGTTGGCCTATGATAAACTCGTTGAGGCGCTCGACCCGCTGCCACTCGGCAACCTGACCTTCGGCTACCGACGCCACCCAGGCGGCAGCCTCACCGTGGACGGCCGAACGGTGAAGGTGAAGGGGTTCGTTGATCCGACGCCAATTGCCGAGAACGACGCCTGGCTGCTCTCTCTGGACGGGCACTGGTTTCGCTGTCGCGTGGCAAGTCGGGGGCGCTCGCTCTGGATCAGCGAAGCGGAAGAGGACATTCGAGGCGGTATGTCGGGATCACCAATTCTCTCGCCGACCCGGCATGCCATCGGCGTCGTCTGCACCAGCGCCAGCGTGGGCGGCAAGGGCAGTCGCGAGGGCGGACCAAACCCTCTACTTGCGGCTCAGCTTCCTGGCTGGTTGGCCGATGGCCTACTCAAGTTCCCGTGGCGACGGCCAAGCGGCGTTTTATAGGGCGAGCTCGAAAATGGGAATTCAAAGCGGACACCGAGGGCCGTTTACGTACCGGGCCCCCTTGCTGTAAGGCTTTGAATTATCGCGGTTGTTGCAGGCCGCCCCTGGGCACGATTCCCCTTCAATGACTTGGAGATCGACGGTTCCGAGGAGGGACTAGGTTTGCCGCATGCTTACTGTGCGGTTTGCACTTCGCGATTGTTTGCCTGAGCGAGACGGGTTGGTGCCCGCTCAGAGTTGACTTTCCAGGGCCGCAAACGCTCTGTCCCAATCAGCTGTATCGCCATGTGAGGGAGCAGCTGACCAGGGACGCCGTGATCAATGACGTATTCGGCTTGAACTTCGGCGCTGCCTGATCTCCGTAGGGGCTCGTCGATAAACTTCTGCGAACACCGCGTTAAAGCGTCGGAGACTGCCGAATCCGGCGAGAACAGCTATTTCCATCATCGACTTGTCGGTCTCATTGATGAGCCGCTTGGCTCGTTGAACGCGCGCCGTCCTTGCCACCGCGCTGGGACTCGCCTTCAGGTGCCGGGCGAACAGGCGATCAAGTTGGCGGCGGCCCATGCCGAGCCGCTCGGCAAGCGTCTCGACCGACGTTCCCTTCTCGTCGAGCGCGCCGTCCTCGACGATAAGCCGTATCGCGCGCTCGACCGTTGCACGGCTTCCAATCCAGGCACTGGAAAATGGCGCGGTCTCGGGACGGCACCGCAGACACGGCCGAAACCCCGCTATTTCAGCAGCCGCGGCGGAGGGAAAAAACTGAACGTTGGTCGATCTTGCCGGTCGAACAGGGCAGACCGGTCGACAATAGATACCGGTGGTCCGGACTCCGGTGAAAAACCGGCCGTCGTACCTGGGATCACGCGCGACGCGCGCGCGCTCGCATTCTGCAACATCCAGTGACATCACGGCCAATCATACCATGTTGCAGGGACGCCCCTGGAGGGTCATCAGGGGATGGAGTCCGATTCCGGCGAGAAATGTTCCAGCGCTCTCGCTATCTCTGAGCGAGAAACAGCGCGTCGTCACGGACGAGGGCTCCAGGACCGGAATAGTCGATGTTGGCGCGGCAATCCTCGAATGTAAGGGCCCCCAATGACCGACATCATCTTGCACCATTACGACACTTCTCCCTATGTGGAGGCAATGCGCGCGGCAAGTGACGAGAGGGTTTTGACGTCAAGCGCGAGTGGAACCGCTGACGATTTTGCGGCGAGGATCAACGCGTTGCTCAAGGCGGACGACGCGCGCGCTGACATTCTGCAACATCCAGCGACATCATCGCCGATCATACCATGCTGCGGAGACGCCCCCTGGAAGGTCATCAGGGGATGGAGTCCCGTCCCGGCGAGCAACGCTACAACTCCCTCGCTATATCCAGGCGAGTAAATGCACCACGAGATCCGGAGGTTCAGGTTGAGACAGACTCAGATCATAGATGTTGGCGCGGCCAGTCTAGAATGCACCGTTAGCGGATCGGGTGATCCTCTTGTCGTCCTCGCCAACGCCGGATGCAGCACGGGCTATCTGGAAAGCTTTGGAGACCGCATCGCCGGATCGCAGATCATCGCCATCAATATGCGAGGTGCGGGCGCCAGCCGGGGGCCGCTGGGCAACGCGACCCTTCACGATCTTGCCTCGGATGTTGCCGGAGTTCTTGAGGCGCTCCAGTGCGGCCCCGCTCACATCCTGGGTCACGCCTTCGGTAACCGGATCGCCCGCTGCCTGGCGGCTGACCATCCTGCGATGGTGCGCAGCGTCATCCTTGTCGCGGCGGGCGGCTTGATTGGCCCTCCAACGCCATTAGGCTCCATTTTCCGAGACGCACCACCGACCAAGCTGATGGGGCCGGAATGTGTCGCGCTCGGCGCGCGATGGCTATCTCCGGCTTCCGATCCAAATATCCTCGCATCAGTGGAGTGCTGGCCGCAGGTCCATATCGCTCACTTGGCGACCAGCGGACGCATACAGCGGGACGAATGGTGGACAGGCGGCAACGCTCCTCTCTTGGTGATCCAAGGTCTCGATGACATAGCCGCCCCGCCTGGCAACGGACATGCGCTCCGGGATCAGTTGGGCGAGCGGGTGCAAGTCGTCGATATCCCTCGCGCCGGGCACTTCGTGATCGTTGAGCAGCCCGATCGCGTCGTTGCCGCCGTGACCGATTTCATCGGTGGCAGGAGGGTGAATCGCACTCTGTCCACGAGGTCCCAAGGGCACCACAGTAAGCCTCTTTCAAGTCGACCCATCTTGGTACGAACGCTACTGGTGGAGCGATCCTGCGCCGCGCAGGCGCAGCGCATTCGGGTACTTCCACCGTATCCTCAGGCAGCGCCGGCCGCCCGAATCCTTGTCCAAATGTGCTAAGTTATGTCTTGTGCGATGCCGCAATTAGAGCGTGTGCGGGCGCGGGCCGAACGGCGGGGGAGCAATGAGTGCGACGACGACTTCGCTGATCGTTTGCGGGCTGCTGATGGGCGGCACGTTGAGCGGGGTTCTGCTGCGCCGCCTGCTGCCCGAACCTCATCTCGACCAGCACACCAAGGACATCGTGCGGCTGGGCGCCGGTTTGCTGGCCACTATCGTCGGACTGGTGCTCGGCCTGCTGATCAATTCGGCGAAGACCAACTACGACACCCAGCGCGACGAAGTCCGGCAATTGACCGCCCACTTCGTGCTGCTCGACAATTACCTGGAGCAATACGGGCCCGAGGCCCGTCCGGTCCGTATCACGCTTCGCAGCGTTATTCCGGCATTGATCGGACACATGTGGGGCGACGACACGACCAAACCTGACGACGCGCCGTTCGCGGCAACGAGCGAGGGCGAGGCCGCCTATGGGGCGATCCGCGCGCTTCCTGTGGCCACCGACCAGCAGCGGTTCTTCCAGAGTCAGGCCCTGCAGGCCGCTACCGCCGCTGCGCAGGTGCGCCTTGTCCTCTATCAGCAGGCGGGCGGACGCATGCCGACGCCGTTCCTGCTGGTGCTGGTGGCCTGGCTGTTCGTGCTGTTCATGAGCTTCAGCCTGTTTTCGCCCGTCAACCCGACAGCCCTGGGGGCGGTCGGGGTCATCGCCTTGTCGGCTTCGGCGGCGATCTATCTCATCCTCGAGATGTATCATCCGTTCGGCGGTTTCATGCAGATCGACAGCGGCCCGCTGCGGCAGGCGTTGGCGCCGTTGACGTGATCAAGGCATTGCTTGTCTCGTCGGGTGCGGTGCTTACCTTGCTCTGGGCCTTGCTGTGCGGTGCCTCCGTCTCCTGCGCGCAGACCGATTTGCCTGTGCCGCCGGGCGGCGATCGCGCGATGGCCTGCGGGCAGAAACCGGATGGTCGTGCCTACTGGATGGAATACGCTTTCTGCGACCTTGCCGTGCGGGGGCCGCGCAGGGCCAAGGGGCTGATCCTGTGGAGCCATGGTGTCGATGGGAACAAGCCGCAATATACGGCCCGCGGAACCCCGCTGACGCGCCTGATGGCGAACGCCGGATGGGATGTCGTCAAGATCGACCGCAACAACCTCTACGAGCGCACCTGGACGTCCAGCGGGCTGCGTCACGTTCAGGACCTGATCGAGCGGGCAAAGGCGGCGCGTACGCAAGGCTACGAGCGGGTCATTGCTGCCGGGCAATCGTATGGCGGTGCGATCTCGGTGGAGGCGAACGCCCGCTCTCCCGGCCTCTTCTACGCCGTCCTTGCCGCTTCTCCGGGTCACGGCAGCGATGCCGTCGATGGCAGCACGACGCGCGGCGCCTACTACACACTCGACAAGTCGCTGCTCGATGCCCTGGCGGGCCAGCGCAGCGGCCGGGTGGTGGTGTCGTTGCCGCCGCTCGACGCCTATCATCCCAACCGCGACGGCGATCCGATCTGGCCGAAGGTGCGCGCGACCCTGGCGGCAGCCGGCCAGCCTTTCGTCCTGATCGGCGAAGGCTCGCCGATCAGCGGCCATGGGGCGGCCTCGACATCGAAATTCTCGACGACGTTTGGCGCCTGCATCCAGACGTTCCTCGATCCTGCCCGCACGCCGAGCGGTGAGACCAGGTGCCCGCCATCGTAATGGAAACGTCAATCTGAGGAGAGAGCATCATGAAAATTTCCCGTCGCACACTCATGCCTCTGGCAGCGGCCGCTGCGGCGTTGCCGGCCGTGCCCCGCCTGGCGCGGGCTGAGGCCTATCCGTCGCGGCCGGCGCGCATCGTCGTCGGCTTCACCGCCGGCGGAGCGACCGACATCCAGGCGCGCCTGGTGGGCGACTGGCTGTCGGAACGTCTCGGCCAGCAGTTCATCGTCGAGAACAAGCCCGGCGCCAGCGGCAATATCGGCACCGAATTGGTCGCCAAGGCGCCCGCCGATGGCTACACGCTGCTGCAGGTCGTGACCCCGCATGCGATCAATGCCGCGCTCTACAGCAATCTCAGTTTCGACTTCATGCGGGACATCGCGCCGGTCATCTGCCTCGCGCGGCTCGCGTACGTCGTCGTGGTCAATCCGTCGGTCCCCGTCGCGACGATCCCCGAACTCATCGCCTATGCCAAGGCCAGCCCGGGCAAGCTCAACTACGGGTCGGCGGGCCTCGGCACGCCGCAAAACATCGCCTGCGAACTGTTCAAGATGATGGCCGGGGTGAATCTCGTGCACGTCCCGTACAAGGGCGGTGCCCCTGCGGTCGCCGACCTGCTTGCCGGCCACGTGCAGGTGATTTTCGCTCCCGTGGCGGAGTTGATCCAGCAGATCAAGTCCGGCAAGCTGCGCGCCCTGGCGGTCACGACCGCGGCGCGGCTCGACGTGTTCCCCGACCTTCCCACGATCGGCGACTTCGTGCCCGGCTACGAGGCCAGCGGCTTCGGCGGCATTGGTGTGCCTCGCAACACCCCGGCCGAAATCGTCGACAGGCTGAACAAGGAGATCAATGCCGGGCTCGCCGACGACAAGATCAAGGCCCGGATCGTCGAGCTGGGCGGCACGGTGCTGGGCGGCACGCCGGCGGAATTCGGGACGATCCTCTCGCAGGCCATCGAGAAGTGGGCGAAGGTGATCAAGTTCGCGGACATCTAAGGTCGAATAGGCCGGCAGCGTTCGGCCGCCTTGGAGAAGCCTGGGATATGCACTAGGCTCCGCGCGTTCGGCGGTGGTCTTTGGTTCACATCGCATTTTCGGACAACCCGAAATCCAAGGGAATTCCATGGCCCTGATTAAGAAGTCCAAGCTGAAGGGCGGCTCTATTCCACCCGCTTCTGGCCTTCCGGCTGCTCGACCGCCCGTCGGCAACGGTCATGTAACGAACGGTGCGGCCCGACGCGCTCCGGTGCGGTCGCAGGATCGCGTGGCCGAGCGTCTGGCGGCGGCGACCGAGGAGCTGGCAAGCGGCCTCACCGAGGCGTCGTCCGCTGCCGAAGAGCTGCGGCGCGCCATGGAGCAGATCGCCAGCGGCGCCAGCGAGGCGGCCGGCGCCTCTCAGGAGCAGTTGGCGGCGAGCAAGCAGATCGCGGCCAGCCTCGGCGTCGCGAGGACCCAGGCCGAGGCCTCGCGCCGGCGCACCGAAGCCGTCGAAATCATGCTGGCCGAGACGGCCGTCCAGATCGGCACGTCGATCCGCGCCATCGAGCGCAACGGCGAGCGACAGGGCGCGTCGGTGAAGACCGTCACCGAACTGGAGCGCCGGGCCCAGGATATCGGCGAGATCACGCGCGCGGTCAGCCGCATTTCCGACCAGACCAATCTCCTGGCGCTCAATGCCGCCATCGAGGCGGCGCGCGCGGGCGATCACGGGCGCGGCTTTGCCGTGGTGGCCGACGAAGTGCGCTCGCTCGCGGAGACGTCGGAAAAGAGCGCCCAGGATGTCCAGAAGCTCGCGACGGCGATCCAGTCCGACGTGCGCGAGGTGGCGGCGGCGTTGCAGTCCGCCGCCGAGATTGCGTTGAGCGAATCGAAGGCAGGCGTTGCCGCCGTCAAGGTGCTCGAAGGACTGCGCACGGACATGCAGACGATCGCGACAGCGAGCCAGGATACGCTGACGGCCGCGGTCGAAGCGGAGCGCGCGTCGGGCGAGGCCGAGAAGGGCGCCGTGATGGTCGCGAGCGCGGCTGAAGAGCAGGCCAGTGCGGCGACCGAGGCACAGTCGGCGATCCAGGAACAGGCGAAATCGCTCGAGCAGGGACAGACGGCGGCACAGGAGCTGGCGCGGGCGGCGGAATCGGCCCGTACCGGCAAGGTCGAAGCCTCGATGGCCGAACAGATCGGCGCGACGGCGGAGGAGCTTTCCGCAACCATCCAGGAGCTGTCGAGCGCCTCGCGTCAGATCATGACGGCGCTCGCGCAGATCAGTCGCGGCACCGAGCAGCAGGGAGCCGCGACGCAGCAGAGCTCGGCGGCGCTGGCGCAGATCGAAAAGAGCGCGCGGCAGGCCCAGCAGAATGCGACCCAGGCGAACGAGCGCATCGTCAAGGTCGGGACAGGACTTCGCGGAAACCGGCAAGGCCGTGGAGAAACTGGTGGCAGGCGTGTCGACCGCTCTCGACGGGACACGAACCATCCTGGGCACGATCGCCCGCCTCGAGACGGTCGGCCGCAACATCGAGAAGATCGTGAACGCCATATCGCTCGTCGTGGTGCAGACCACCATGCTGGCGGTCAGCGGTGCCGTCGAGGCGGCCCGCGCCGGAGAAGCCGGCCGCGGCTTTGCCGTCGTGTCGAACGACATCCGCAGCCTGGCGCGCGAAGCCTCCGAAAGCGCCGACCGGATCAAGGAAACCGTCGGCGGAATCCTCGAGCAGATCGCCTCGCTGCGCCGCGACCTCGAGCAGATCGTCGCGTCCGTCGAGGCGGAGGTTCAGAACAACCGCTCGGTGATCGACGCCATCGCCAAGGTCAATCGCGACATTGCGGAGCTGGGAACTGCCAACGAGGCGATCCTGCAGGGCGCCGACCAGATGCTGTCCGCCAGTTCGCAGGCGGCGGCCGGCGCGCGCCAGATCGCCAGCGCTGCGGAAGAGGCGAGCGCTGCGACCCGCCAGTCATCGAGCGCCTCGACCCAGCAGGCGCAGGGGGCGGAGGATCTTGCGGCGGCGATCGAGGAAATCGCCGCCCTCGCCGATACGCTCAAGCAGCAGAATGGATGAGCGCTTCCTGACCTTTCGCGCCGACGGCCAGCTTTACGCCCTCCCGGCGGAACAGGTGGCCGAAGTCATCCGCATGCCTGTCGTGGCGCGCGTCCCGCAGGCGCCGAAAGGACTTCTCGGCCTGGGCAACCTGCGCGGCAACGTCCTGCCGATCGCCAGTTTTCGCGGGCTGCTGGGCGTGGCGGAGGCACCTGAGGCGGCGCCGCGCGCGATCGTGCTCGATGGCGCGGCCCCCGTGGCCCTTGCCGTCGATACGGTCGAGTCGCTGGTCGTTATAGACGGCGACAGGATCGAACGGCGCCAGGCAGAGCTCGCGGCCCGGCCCGGCGAACGATTGAAGGGTGCATTCGCCGTCGACGGCAAAGGCGTCGTCGCCAAGATCGTCGACATCGCGACGCTGATCGGGGCTGCGTTCGCGGCCGAAGAGCGCGTGCGGCCACAACGGCAGTTCGCCGGGATCGGCGGCGCGGACAAGACGTCCGACGTCGCCGCGGACGATCGCCAGCGCCTCGTCAGCTTCGATGTTGCCGGCCAGGAATATGCTTTTCCTCTGGAGGCCGTGCTGGAGGTGGTCGACGCGCCGGCCACCCTGGCGTCGCTGCCGGCCAGCGAAGAACTCGTGCTGGGGGTCGCACCGTTTCGCGAGACGCTGCTGCCACTGCTGTCGCTGCGCGGCCTGCTGGGCTTCCCGCAAGGCGAGCGCGATGGCCGCGAGAAGGTCGTCGTCACCCGGGTGGGCGGCGCGCTGGTCGGGCTGCTGGCCGACCGCATGCGCACGATCTTTCCCGCCGATGCCGAGCTGATCGAGAAGATCCCGCCCGTTCTCGCGGCACGCACCGGTGGGGAATCGAGGATATCTGCGATCTATCGCGGCGACGACGGGCGGCGTCTGGTGTCGCTTCTGTCGGCCGAACAACTGTTCCGGGAGGACGTCATGCAGCGGCTGAACGCAGGCGGCGGTTCGGCGCCGGACGCGGGTCCGGAGGCGGCGCCGCGCGCGGTTGAGGAACGCCAGTTCGTGGTGTTCCGGCTGGGCGACGACGAGTTCGGACTGCCGATCGAGACGGTCAACGAGGTCGCGCGCGTGCCCGACCAGATCGCGCGGCTGCCCAGGACGCCGAAATTCCTCGAAGGCGTGATCAACCTGCGCGGCGACGTCATTCCGGTCGTCGACCAGCGCCGCCGCTTCGACATGCCCGCACTCGCCGAGAAGGGCGCGCGCCGCCTGATCGTCGTCAAAACCGAGCGCCACCGCGCCGGACTGATCGTCGATTCGGTGTCGGAGGTTCTTCGCTGCCGGGCAGCGGACATCGAGCCCGCGCCCAACCTGACCAACGAATCGATCCGCCTGGTCCACGGCGTGATCAACCTCGACAAGACGGGACGCATCGTCCTGCTGCTCGATCCGGCCGAACTCCTGACCCGTGCCGAGCGTGGCCTGCTCGACGCGTTCGCGGCCAAGTCCGAGCGTTCGCCTCCGTGACGAGGGTTTTGGTCGTCGACGATTCGGCGCTGATGCGCAAGCTTTTGGGTCAGATCTTCTCGACGCAAGAGGATTTCGAGGTCCAGTTCGCCCGAAACGGGATCGAAGCGCTGGCGCTTCTCGACTCGTTCAGGCCCGACGTCGTCACGCTCGACATCCACATGCCGCAGATGGATGGGCTCACCTGCCTCGATCGCATCATGGTCGAGCGGCCGTGTCCGGTAGTGATGGTGTCGTCGCTGACCGCAGACGGCGCCGACACGACCCTGGAAGCATTGCGATTGGGCGCGCTGGATTTCGTTGCCAAGCCGCCGGGAGCGATCTCGCTGCATATCGAGGAGCTGACCGCCGAGCTGGTCGCGAAGGTGCGCGCAGCCGCGGGCACCAAGATCAAGTACAGCGCCCGGCTGAAGGAGCGGGTGCGCCACCGGATCGGCGGCGCCGGCCTGTCGATTGCGCGGCCTGGCCGGACGCGCGAGGCCCAGGTCGAGCCGGCGCGGGCAGTAGGCGATGGCGTGGTCGTCGTCGGCAGTTCGACCGGCGGTCCGCCCGCTCTCGAGGCGCTGCTGGCGGGATTGCCCCTCGACTTTCCCTGGCCGATCGTGATCGCCCAGCACATGCCCGCCACCTTCACGGGGGCGTTGGCGAGGCGTCTCGATACGCTGTCGGCCCTCACTGTCGTCGAAGTGGTCCGCACGATCCAGATCGAGCCCGGCTGCGTATATATCGGCAGGGGCGACGCCGATGTCGTGATTGCCCGCAGGCCCTCCGGGCCGGTCGCGCTGCCGATGCGCGCCGATCCGGATTATCCATGGCATCCAAGTACCGACAGGCTCGTTAAGTCCGCGATGGAATGTTTCTCGCCGCCCCAGATCGTCGGTGTCCTGATGACCGGCATGGGAAATGACGGAGCCGCGGCAATGGCGGATCTCCATGCAAGGGGCGGCCTCACGATCGCGGAGGCCGAGGCAACCGCAGTGGTCTGGGGCATGCCCGGCGAACTGGTGGCCGCCGGCGGCGCCGACTGGGTATTGCCGCTGCCCGAGATCGGCGGCTGGCTGCGCAAGCTGGTGCCCTGACGTGCCGCTCGTCCGCAAACCTCCTGCGCCGGCGACAGCGCCCGCGCCAGCGACGGCCGCTCCTTCTCTGACGGCGGCAGACAGCGATCAGCGCTGGCTGGCGGCCCGGGCAGCGGCCGACAGGCCCGATGGCGTGGCCGTTCTGGCCGAGGCGCTCGCCCGGGAAAGCGATGCGCGCGTACGCGAGGCCATCTTCACCAGCCTGGCGCGGATCGCCACGGCGGAAAGCGTTGCCGCACTGTTACCCTACCTGAGGTCGGACGAGGCCGGTCTGCGCACCGGTGCGATCGACGCCTTGCGCACCATGCCGGCGGCGTGCCGGCCGCACATGGCGCGGCTTCTTTCCGATCCCGACGCCGATGTGCGACTTCTGAGCTGCGAATTCGCGCGCGGTCTGCCTGAAAGCGAGGCCAACCGGCTGCTGTGCGATCTGCTCGACCGCGAGACCGAGAAGAACGTATGCGCGGCGGCCGTCGAGGTGCTGGCCGAGGTTGGCCGGCCGGAGGCGCTTGCCAGCCTGAAGCGCTGTGCCGAGCGCTTCGCGGACGATCCCTTCGTTGCCTTCAGCGTCAGGATGGCGAGCGATCGCATCGGCCGACAGTGAGCGACATCCCTGACGTAACCGAGGGGGAATACAGCAAGGTTTGCGAATTCCTCTATCGCCGCACCGGCATGCTGTTCACCGAGGCCAAGCGCTATTACGTGCAGAGGCGCATCTCCGACCGCATGACCTCCTCGGGATCACGTCATTCCCGACTTACTTCGCCTATCTGCGCGGCGACGCCGACGGCGAGATCGAGAAATTCATCAACGCCTTCACCGTCAACGAGACCTACTTCTACCGCGAGGATCATCAGCTCCGCTGCCTGTCGTCCGACCTGCTGAACGAACGGGTGCAGGCCAGGCGGCCGGGCGAGACGCTGCGCATCTGGTCGGCGCCGTGCTCTACCGGGGAGGAGCCCTATTCGATCGCCATGTGGCTGCTGGAGAACTGGCCGGAGGTCGACGTCCAGGACGTCGAGATCGTGGGCTCCGACATCGACACACGCTGCGTGACGGCCGCGCGCGCCGGCGAATTCGGGCAGCGCGCGCTGATGCGCCTGCCGCCGGCGCTGGTCGAGAAGTACTTCCTTTCCATCGGCCCCGAGAAATGGCGGATCATCCCCGACCTGATGCAGTCGGTGCAGTTCAGTGCCGTCAACCTCGTCAACGCGGCGGAAACCCGCCAGCACGGCAAATTCGACGTCATCTTCTGCCGGAACATGCTGATCTACTTCGACGATGCCTCCCGGCGCATGGCGGCCGAGAACCTCTTCGAGTGCCTGGTTCCGGGCGGATTCATCTGCCTGGGCCATACCGAATCGATGAGCCGCATTTCTCCGCTTTTCGAAGTGCGCCGCTTCGCCGATGCTATCGTCTATCAGCGGCCAGGAGGCGCGCGTGGCTGAGAGCAATGGCAAGCGGATCCTCGTTGTCGACGACGCCAACCTCGTGCGCCGGTTCTACCGCGATGCGCTCGAACGCGCCGGCTTCGCGGTCGACGAGGCGTTGAACGGCGTCGAGGCGCTCGAGAAAGTGCTCGTCGAGCCGTTCGACCTGCTGATCGTCGATGTGAACATGCCGCGGATGGACGGCCTCACCTTCATCAGGACCCTGCGCGGTCAGGCGCCTGCCACGGCATCCATTCCGACGGTGGTCATCAGTACGGAGAGCGCGCTCCAGGACAAGCAGGCGGCCCGCGCGGCGGGCGCCAATTTCTACCTGATCAAGCCCGTCAGCCAGGCGGCGCTCGTCGAACACGTATCGATCATGTGCGGATTGCCGGCATGAACGAGTTCGTCGAGCAGTTCCTGATCGAGGGTCGCGAACTGGTGACGCAGGGCAGCGACGACCTGCTGGCGCTCGAGGAGCGTCCGAACGACAAGGCCCGCCTGGACGGCGCCTTCCGGGCCTTCCACACGCTGAAGGGCGCCGCCGGCATCGTCGATTTCACGGCCATGGGACGGGCGCTGCATGCGGCCGAGGATGTGCTCTCGGCGGTTCGCGTCGGGCAGTGCCCCGGTGACGCCGGGCCTGATCGATCTTTGCCTGGCCTGCCTCGATCAGGTGAGTGCCTGGCTCGACCAGATCCAGGCGAGCGGCGAGAATCCCGCAGATGCCGACGCCAAGGCCGATCTGTTGATCGGCCGGTTCGCCCTGCTGAGCAGGCCGGAGGGACACGCGCCAGCGCGGGCAGAAGCGCCCGCCGCGCCGGCCACCGCAGGACCGTCGAGGCTCTCCCCGATCGGCCGTCAGATCCTCGAAGCTCAACGGTTGCTTCTGATCGAAGGCGGCGGACCGGCGGATGCCGGGGGGCGGCTGGCATCGGCCGGTCGCTTGGCCGCCAACGTGCTGCGCCATCACGGGCTCGACGTACAGGATCTCGAAGGGCTGTTGCAAACCAGCCTGGTGGCGGGCGACGCCGCTGCGATGGTAGCGGCCATCGACCGTATTCTGGACGACCTGTCGGAGAAGCCGGTCGAAGCGGCGGCGGCGGTGTCGGCCCCGGCGACCGAGACTACCCTGCGCGTCGATGTAGGGAGAATCGACGCACTCGTGCGCCTGACCGGCGAGCTGCTGATCGCCAAGAACGCTCTCGGACATTCCGTGCAACTGGCCGAAGGCGAGGCCGATGCCCGCGCGCTTGCCGTCGCCCTCAAGAATCAGCACCTGCTGTTCGAGCGACTGGTGGGCGAATTGCAGCAGTCGGTGTTCAGCCTGCGCGTTCTGCCGCTGCACCATGCCTTCCAGCGCTTTCCCCGGCTGGTGCGCGAGATGGCGGCGACTCTCGGCAAGCCGGCCCGCCTGATGATCGAAGGCGCCACGACCGAAGCCGACAAGACGATCGTCGAGGCGCTGTTCGAGCCGCTCCTTCACGTGCTGCGCAACGCGATCGATCATGGCGTGGAAAGTGCGGCGGAGCGGGCGAGGTCGGGCAAGCCCGCGACGGCGACGATCAATCTCCGGGCCGCCCGGCAGGGCAGCCGGGTGGTGATCGAAGTCGAGGACGACGGGGCGGGCATCGACGTCGCGCGGGTTCGCGAGGTCGCCGCCCGCCGCGGAGTGGTTTCGGCTGGGACGCTCTCCGCCATGGCCGATGCGGATGTCCTCGATCTGATCTTTGCGCCGAGCTTCTCTACGGCAGCCGAGGTCACCGATCTGTCGGGCCGTGGCGTGGGCATGGACGTCGTGCGCACGACGATCGAGCGGCTGGGAGGAAGGGTCACCGTGTCGACGCGGGCCGGGCAGGGCACGACCATACGGCTCACCCTGCCGTTCACGGTGATGATGACCGAAGTCCTGACCGTGGAGGCAGCGGGACAGGTCTTCGGCGTCCTGCTCGATGCGGTCGTCGAAACCGTGCGGGTCGATGCCGCCGCGATCATGCCGATTGGTGCAGCCTACGCGCTGGTCGTCCGCAATCGTACGCTTCCGGTGATCGATCTGGGCCGTGCATTGGGGGGGACCGCGAAGCCTTCCGATGGGCAAGCCAACGTGCTGATCGTCTCTGTCGGCGGGCAATTGGGCGGCCTCAGGGTCGATCGTCAGGGAGAGCGGCTTGGCGTCATGTTGAAGCCGCCGGAAGGGCTTCTTGCAGGGGTCCCGGGCATCGACGGCACGACCCTGCTGGGCGATGGACGGGTGCTGATCGTGCTCGATCTCAACGAAATCTTCAGTAACGCCGATCCCTCGACAAAGGTTCCGTGAAAAATCAGCCGTCTGCAGTGCCGTCGTTTTTGAGGTCGCGGCCCGTCGATGCTATTGAACGGACTGCATTTGGGGCAGTCACCGGAAAGCGAGCCGAATGAAATATCGAGTCCTCGTCGTCGACGACAGCAAGCTCGCGCGCATGTCCGTCGCCAAGCTGTTGAACGCCGTCCACCCCGACTGGACCCGGATCGAAGCGGCCAATGCCGACGAAGCGTTGGCGCTGGCGAAGTCCGATGCATTCGACATGGCGATCCTCGACTTCAACATGCCGGGCCGCGACGGACTCGTCCTCGCCAGTGAATTGCTCAGTCTGAAGCCTGGCCTCCCGCTCGCCGTCATCTCCGCCAATCATCAGGTGGAGGTCGTGACGCGCACGCGCGAAGTGGGAGCCACTTTCCTGCAGAAGCCGGTGGTGGAAAAGGCCCTGAACGATTTCCTCACAGATTCGGTGAAGCGTCTGTCGGCGGCTGCCGCGTGAGCGAACTCCTCAACGACCTTCATCTCGATGCCTTGACCGAAATGGTCAACATCGGGGTCAATCGCGCCGCCGCCGGCCTGCGCGAGATGGTGGGCGAGCAGGTCCTGCTCTCGGTGCCGAAGGTCTCGCTGGTCAGTCGCGATGCCGCCATTGCCACCCTGGCCGAAACCGGGGCGGACAATCTGGTCGGCATTCACCAGGTATTCGAAGGCGACATCACCGGGCGCGCACTGCTGATCTTTCCGGACACCAAGAGCCTCGAGCTCGTGCGCGCGGTCACCGGCGGCGAGCTGCCGCTCGAGGAGATCATCGAGCTCGAGCACGAGGCATTGGCCGAGATCGGCAACGTCATCCTCAACGGTTGCCTGGCGACCATGGCCAACATGCTCCAGCGCAATCTCAAGATGTCGTTGCCCGAGATCCTGCGCGGCGAACCCAGGATATTCTTCACGCTCAAACCGCCGCCGGAAGCGGGCGAAGTCGTGATGTTCCTGTACATCAACTTCGCCATCCGCCAGCGCGACATCCGCGGCTATATCGCCATGTTGATGGACATGCCCTCGATCACCGTCCTGCAGGGTTTGCTCGACGAATTCATAGAGCGAACCGCAGGGGAAGCTGCCCCCTCCAATGTCCGCTCCTGACGTCGGCCGGCTCGTCTTCGATGCAGCCGATCTCGGCCTCGTCATCCTCGATGCCGGGCACCGGGTTGTCGCCTGGAACGCCTGGATGGAGCCGGCCAGCGGCATTTCGCGCAAGGATGCCGTCGGCCGCCGCCTCGATGCGATTTTTCCCGGTCCGATCTCGCCCCGCCTGAAGAGCGCAGTGACCCAGGCACTGGAACTGGGCGCGTCCAGCGTGATCACGCACGCCCTTCATCCGCCGATCTTCCCGCTGCGCACACGCACGGGCAAGAAGCTCATTCACGACATTTCCGTGCGATCCATCGGCGAGCGGCCGAACCTCGGATGCCTGCTGCAGATCGTCGACGTGACCGCCGTCGCCGGACGCGAGCGTATCCTGCGGGAACGGCAGAACGCGCGCTACGATGCGGTGGTCGGCAGCGCGCCCGATGCCATCCTCACGCTCGACACAGAGGGCACCATCCAGTTCGTCAATCCGGCGGCAGCCTGTGAATTCGGATACGGAGCGGACGAGCTGGTCGGCCAGAGAATGAGTCTACTCCTCGACGACGACAGCGATTGGAAGACGTCGTTCGCCGGCCTGCTCGACGGCGTTCCGATCGCCCGTCCGATCGAGTTGACGGGGCGGCGCAAGAACGGGATGTCGACTTTTCTCGAAGCCTCCGCCTCGAGCTGGAAAGCTGACGGGCGGACATTCGTCACGGCCATCCTGCGCGACGTCAACGACCGGCGAATGGCGGTCGAGGCTCTCCGGAAACTGAACCAGACGCTCGAGAGGAGGGTGGCCGAGAGCACGGCCGACCGCAATCGCATGTGGACGCTGTCGACGGACATCATGATGGTCGCGGGCCTCAACGGAAAGATCAACGCGATCAATCCGGCATGGACCCATCTTCTGGGCTGGCAGGAGGCCGAGCTCCTGGGCGCGAATATCCTGGACTTCGTCGTGCAGGATGAACGGCAGTTGCTCCAGTCCGAACTCAATGCGCTCTCCCGGGGCACGGCGCCAAAGCTCATCGAGCTGGGAATGCGGATGCGCAATGGCGGTATCCGGCGCATCGAGTGGAGCGCGGTCGCCGCGGCCGATCTCCTGCAGGCGGTCGGCCGGGACGTCACCCTGGAGCGCGAGGCCGAGGAAACGCTGCGCAAGGCCGAAGACGCGCTCCGGCATTCCCAGAAAATGGACGCGATCGGCCAGTTGACGGGCGGCATCGCGCACGACTTCAACAATATCCTGACCGCCATCATCGGCTCGATGGAGGTGCTGAAGCGCAGGGTTCGCGCCGGCCGCTACGAGGACATCCAGACGTTCATGGACGGCGCCATTGCCTCGGCGAACCGGGCGGCATCGCTGACGCACCGGCTTCTTGCCTTCGCCCGGCGCCAGCCGCTGGATCCCAAGGCCGCCGACATCAATCAGCTGATGCGCGGCATGAGGGACATGCTGAGGCGGACGCTGAGCGAGAACGTGAAGCTCGAGGTCGAGCTCGATCCGGACCTGTGGCCCGCCCTGACCGATGCCCACCAGCTCGAGAATGCGGTGCTCAATCTCGTCATCAACGCGCGCGACGCCATGCCGGGCGGCGGCAAGATCACCATCGCGACCTCGAACGCCGTCATCCGCGAGCGTGAACGATATGGGCAGGAGGAGATCGAGCCGGGCAGCTATATCGTGATCAAGGTCCGCGACACCGGCGTCGGCATGGCGCCCGACATCATGGCCAAGGTTTTCGAGCCGTTCTACACGACCAAGCCGATCGGGCAGGGGACCGGACTTGGCCTGTCGATGATCTATGGCTTTGCCAAGCAGTCGCGCGGGCATGTCCGGATCGAAAGTACTGTGGGACAAGGCACGACCTTCCGGCTCTTCCTTCCCCGCCACGAAGGGGAGATCGAATCGCGGCCAGCCGCCGTCGCGCGCGATGCCGCCAAGGGCTCCGGCGAGACGGTGCTGGTCGTGGAGGACGATTCGGCGGTCCGGCTGATCATCTCCGACGTGCTGCGCGAGCTTGGATATGCCTGCATCGAATCGGGCGACGGCCAGACCGCCCTTCCGGTGCTGACCTCGAACACGCCGATCGATCTGCTGATCACCGATGTCGGGCTTCCCGGATTGAACGGCCGTCAGCTGGCGGAGATTGCCCGCCAGCACCGCCCGGGTCTCAAGGTGCTGTTCGTGACCGGCTATGCCGAGCACGCGACCGGACACGCGCCGTTCCTCGAATCGGGCATGCAGATGGTGACCAAGCCGTTTCAGCTCGATGCGCTCGCGCTGAAAATCCGCGACATGCTCAGCGCGTAACGTCCTGCGGCACGATCGACCAAGCGGAACTCGGCCCCGGCCGCCCGCGTTTCCGGAAGGCATGCCCGTCCTCGAAAACCTCAAGAAAATCGCGGAGAAGGTGACCGGCGTCGCCCGTCCGCAGCCCGCCGACCTGGCGCGACTGGTCCGCGCCCGCAAGCCCGCGGCGCTGTACTTCTCCGACGACGGCAAGACGCCGAACAATCCGGCCTATCCGCTGCTCGTCTACCGCGACGCCCTGCTGTTCAGGACGCGCTTCGATCGTGCGGCGATCTTCGAGGAGCTGTTTGCCGCCAACGGCTGGAAGGATTCCTGGCGGGACGGCATCTACGACTTCCTGCATTTCCACACCCGGAGCCACGAGGTGCTGGGCATCGTGCGGGGCAGCGCCCGCGTTCAGTTCGGGGGAGCCAAGGGCAAAACCCTGACGGTGGAAGCGGGCGACGTCATCGTGCTGCCGGCCGGCACCGGGCATCAGCGCATCACCTCGAGCGACGATCTTCTGGTCGTCGGCGCCTATCCGGCCGGAGGCCGCTACGACGAACCTCGCCCGGGGGAAGTCGATCGCGCCGAAGCGAGGGCACGGATTGGCCGTGTTCCCAAACCCGCAGGCGATCCCGTCTACGGCATGGATGGGCCTCTCGGGAAACTGTGGTCGTAAACCATCGACGAGGGCGCCATGACGAAAAAGCCGTATGTTGCACCGGAGAAGGAATACGAGCGCCTCAATCCGGGCGGCGGACCGCCCGGGCAGCAGGAGGAACGCGCCAAGTCGAACCCGCGGACCACGCGCGACGACGGCGGCGCCGCCATCCCTGGCGGGTCCAACGACGATCTCAAGGGTCCGAAGCCGGATCGCGGTCCGAAAGGCGCCAGCACCTGAGAATTCCCGGCTCGATGCTCGTACTGCCGATGGTGCGCATCACGCGTTCGTGTCCTGTCGCCTGCACGCCGCCTTGGCGAATCGAGCCGATTCCCGGCAACATCCGGCCGTCGACTTTGTCGCTCGCGTGAAAGGGGAAGAGACATGCAGCGGATTTTATTGCTGGCCAGCCTGTTCACTGCGGCTCTCGCCGCCCAGCCGACCCTGGCGCAGGCGCCGGAGATGTCCCTGACGCGCCTCGATTGCGGAACGCCGCAGGCACCGACCGCCGTGAACCAGCGTTTCTCCGATACCTATTCCCTGGGCGACCTTAAGGTTCAGTTCGTCTTCAGCTGCTATCTCCTCAAGCACGGCAACGATTACCTGCTGTGGGACACGGGTCATGCCATGACCGCGCCCAACGTCGCGCCCAAGGTCAGCATTGTCGACCAGCTGGCGAAGATCAATGTCACACCCGAGCAGATCAAGTACGTGGCCATCAGCCACTATCACGGCGACCACACTGGCCAGGTCGCCTCGTTTCCCAAGGCGACCTTGCTGATCGGCAAGGGTGATTGGGACGTGGTGAGCAATCCGAAGCCGCCGGAGGGCGTTCCGGTCGCGCCTTTCGCCAGCTGGATAAAGGGCGAGAGCAAGGTTGAGCCGGTGGCGACCGACAAGGATGTATTCGGTGACGGCAGCGCAATCATGCTGAACACACCGGGTCACACCCCCGGCCATCACAGCCTGCTGGTGAAGCTGCCGACGACGGGCGCCATATTCATCAGCGGCGACCTCGCGCACTTCCACGAGAACTATGACACCAACGGCGTGCCCTGGTTCAACTTCGACCGCGCGCAGAGTCTGGCCTCGCTCGACCGCGCCAAGAAGATCGTGGCGGCCACCAAGGCGACCGTGATTCTCCAGCACGATGCGCGCGACGTCGACAAGCTGCCGGCCTTCCCTGCATCGGCAAAGTAGCTGCACCGCTACTCGATCACCTCGTCTGCGCGGGTGAGGATTGCCGTGCCGCCACCGTCATGGTCGCGCGGCGTTCAGCTCGGAAAAAAGCGGCCCACCAATCGCGGGGGATTCGGTGGGCCGCTCTTCGACGCTGAATCTCGGGGGAGATTCAAGGCCAGCCTATGGCGACAAGGGTTGGCACGCTGTCCCAAATTGAACATCGGCAGCAAACAAGATGCGTAAGGCCCTAGTCGGCTTCGCGGGCGAGAAGCCCTCTCGGGGGCTCGGCTGCCACGTTGGTGTGCATGTCGAGGCGCGCCGGGCTGTTGGTTCCCAGGATCGCCTTGGCGCGCGTCATTTCCTCGGCGGTACCATGGGCCACCACCATGAAGCCCTCGGCCTTCAGTGCCGCTTCGTACTGGATCACGCTGTCCTTGGGGACGCCGATGCCGTAAAGCGCCGCGCCCAGCGCGCTCAAGCCGCCGAGGACCGCGGCGGTTTCCAGGGCGCCGACTGCCACGGTCGCCAGGTATCCCAGGACGACCACCTGACCCACGACCGGCACGGTGACGAAAAGGCCGCCCAGGAACAGTCCCCAGAGACCGCCCCAGAACGCGCCGCGCACACCCCAGAACTTGATGCGGTCACCGGCGTTGTAAAAACCGACGACCTTTTCCTCGGTGTGATAGCCCTTGCCGACGACGCTGAGGTTCTTCATGTCGAAGCCGGCCGCGCTCAGCTTTTTGATGGCCGATTTCGGCAGAGCCATGGTCGTCGAACACGGCGATGACCGAGTTTGGGGTTTGCATTTTGATATGATCCTTCAGGTCGGATCGGACCTGGCAATCGTGTTTGCGCCCAGCGATTGGCTGGAACACTGGTCACTGCAAAGCAGCGTTGCCATCGGTCGGCGCTGAAATATCGGCGCTTGCTCTGTCGAGTTGAACGTCACCCCGACGCCAAGGGTTCCAGCTCGGCGAGGGTATTCATCAGGAGTGCTTCGCTGAATTCACATTGAGTGCGGGGGGCGTCCACAAGCCGCCTTCTCCGGCACTCGGCGCGACCCCTCCACTGGAGGTCGATGGGAGACAGGCTGCAAACCGGTTCGTCGACCATCGCCTTTCGGCCAGACATCCATTGTCCGATCCCGTACAATGTCGCCATTGCCACCTGGCGCCGGGAGCTGCATGGCCAGGAAAGTCAAATCCACTTTCGATCCGAAGGCGTTCCTCGCCACGGTGAGTTGCGGCCGCACCGTTGCGCCCTATCGCAAGGGCGGCATCATCTATCGCCAGGCCGCCGCGGCGGATGCCGTGTTCTACGTCCAGAAGGGCAAGATCAAGATCACGGTGAGGTCCGAGCAGGGCAAGGAAGCGGTCATCGCCCTTCTGGGCGCGGGCGAGTTCTTCGGCGAAGGCTGCCTGATCGGCCAACCGCTCCGCCTGGCGTCGGCCGCCGCCATGGCCGAGAGCGAAGTGATGCGGGTCGGCAAAGCCGAGATGATCCGCGTCCTGCACGACGAGCCTCTGTTCGGCGAGCTCTTCATGGCGCACCTGCTGACGCGCAACAGCCGCGTCGAGGAAGACCTTGTCGACCAGCTCTTCAACTCCAGCGAAAAGCGGCTGGCGCGAACGCTGCTGCTGCTGGCGAACTTCGGCAAGGAAGGCGGACCGCAGCCGATCACCACGCCGATCAGCCAGGAAACCCTGGCCGAGATCATCGGCACGACGCGGCCGAGGGTCAGTCATTTCATGAACAAATTCAGGAAGCTGGGCTTCATCGACTACAACGGCCATCTCGAGGTTCACAGCTCCCTGCTGAGCGTGGTGCTGCGCGACGACGCGTAACAGCAGCGAGGGCGCGATGTCATCGGCTCCCAGCGAGAACAGCACATGTCGTGAACCGCCGCGTGTCGCGAAAGGCGGGCCGATTGGAGAGCGCCTTCAAGGCGATCCGAAGACCAATCTGGACGACAGGGAGTATTGGACAGGAATTGGTCAATAGCGAACAGACTTAATCCGCGTTGATGCCTATTACTTGCTGAATATTGCGGATGGATCAGAGAGCGACTTTCACGGCTCCGCACCGAAGCATCCAGCTCCCGTTTTCCCAAGGCAATCGCCTCCCGAGCACGGCCTTCTTTTGCGATCCTGATGCTCGCTGACGATGGCAACGGCCACAATACGATAGCCATTTGTAACGACGTGCTGGCGACTTAGGGCGCCCGCCGGTTCGGAATGAAATCGTCTCTCACCATCATTTTCCTTGTTGGCCCGCTCCTGCATTCGAAGGGCTCCAACGAGTATTCCCAAGCACTCCCCTCGGCGACTCAACGTAATGCAATGTTCTTCCACAAATCAGATGAGGTCTTCGATGAACGTAGTAACCCGCCCGGTGGTCGCGACGAAGAACGTTTCGCCCAAAGCTTACGAAGGTCATTGGAAGCCCGATGGCAGTGCCCATGGTCTGGCGCCGAAGTGGGCGAAATATCATACCGATATGGCGAGCGAATTCCCGTCACCGTTCCGAGGCACGAAGGACCCGCTCGCACATCAGATCGAGAAATTCGTGGAGAAGCTCGACATGCTTCGTCCTGAAAAGGGTGGCCCGGCCTATCTCGGCGACAGTGGCGCGCTCGCCTTCACCTATCCGGACGTCAAGAATGTCGCGATCAGCCAGAAAATGGGCGATCTCGATGCCGTTCTCGACGACGTGGTGAAGCTGTTCCAGGGGGCGCCGAACTGGGGAAACCCGCTGACAATGTGCAACGTCATCCCGCAGGCCAACACTGCGGCGATCATTGCGTCGATGCTGTCGCAGGTATTCTCGGCAAATATCCTGGAAGGCGAGTACGCGTGGAACGTCCATCGCGCCGAGCTCGAAACTGCCGGCATGATGGGCAATCTTTTCGGATGGGACCCGATGAAAACGGGCGCCGTCTATACCTGGGGCGGCGGCGGCTGCTGGACCTACGGTCTGAAGTACGGTTTGACGCGCGTGTTGAAGGAACTCACGCCTCAAAGGCGTGCGCACGGACGCAAAGGTCATCTGCTCGCAGCAGTCCCACTATGTCCAGCAGAACGCAACGGATTGGATGGGGCTCGGCATGGACAATATCGTTCACGTCCGCACCGACGTCGCCACCAATCAGATGGACGTGGGACATCTGGAAGAAATCCTGAAGGATTTCACGGCCAGGAAGATTCCGGTGGCGACCGTGATCTGCACCATGGGCACCACCGACGCCAGCGCCATCGATCCGATCGGCAAAGTGCGCAAGATTCTCGATCGCTATCCCAATCCGGCGGGCTACGGCAAGGCGATCCTCTACGCCGACGCCGTCGTCGGTTGGTCGTGGATCTACTTCAAGGACTACGATTTCGAGAAGAATCCGCTGGAATTCTCGGAGCGAATTTTGCCGATGCTCAAGCAGAATGGCCAGGCGCTGAAGGAGCTCAGCCATGCCGACGCCGTCGGCATCGATTTTCACAAGGTCGGCTGGGCGCCCTATGTGAGCAGCTGCTTTCTCTACAAGAACGCCGAAGAATTCGAGTCAATTCATCGCCGCGGCGGCGACGCCTATCTGCAGGTACGGACGCCCTACAATCCGATGTATTACACGCTCGAAGTATCGCGAACGGCCTCGGGATCGCTCGCCGGTTGGGCGACGTTGAAGTACTTCGGCATGGAAGGCATGCAGGCGATTCTTGGGGGCATCCTTGAGACAAAGTACTATCTCTACGACCTTCTGAGCGTGCAGAAGGACATGGCGTGCGTAAATGTCGATGACTCGGGTCTGATTACCTTGTTCCGCGTCTATCCCAAGGGCATCGATGCGAAAGCCCAGTACGAGAAGGAACTGAACGAAAAGGCGTCGCGGGCCGACTTGCTGAAGCACAACACGCTGACAAAAGATGTTGGCGACAAATTGTTCGAGTGGTTCCGCGCCGGCAAGAAAATCGACGGCAAGTACACGCCCTACATGAGCTTCAGTACCGGCTTCCGTAACACCGAATACAACCTCGATGGCACGGATGCCGAGGCTGTCATCTACGCGCTGAAGTCATTCCCGATGAATGTCTTCGTCACGCCCGAGATCATGCAGTGGGCCCTCCACTGCGTGGCTGCGGCGCGGGACGAGGTTCTGAAGTCCTAGGCGTTTCCGTCGCTACTGGCGGCCGGGCTCGCGCCCGGCTGCTCCACCTTCAGACCCGGGATAGGGCAGCCATGACCACGGTCGACGCGAAGAAAGCCAAACCCACGGGCAAGAAAGCGGCAGTCATCAGCATGATGGCATTCGCGATCATGAACGTCACGACGATCGTGAGTTTGCGCGGCCTGCCGGCGCAGGCAGAATACGGTCTAACGTCGATCTTCTACTATGTCTTCGCGACCGTGGTCTTTCTAATCCCGACCTCGTTCGTTGCAGCCGAATTGGCCAGCGCATACCCCAAGCAAGGCGGCGTCTTCCGTTGGGTGGCGGAAGCGTTTGGCGCGAAATGGGGTTTTGCCGCCATCTATTATCAATGGCAGGCAGTCGTTATCTGGTTCCCGACCGTACTGATATTTGCAGCCGCCGCTCTTGCCTATATCTGGTGGCCGCAGAGCTTTGACGAGGCATTGTCCAACAACTGGCTCTACACGATCGTGGTCTTGCTTGCCGTCTATTGGGCCGTCACGCTTTTTTCATTCCGAGGCGTCGCATCGTCGTCGCGCCTGAGTTCACTCGGCGGATTGTTCGGTACGATCATTCCGGGCGGAATGCTCATCGTTCTTGGCATTGTCTATGTAGCCCTGGGCAAGCCCATCCACATGCCGCTGAATACCGGCTTCATCCCGGATTTCAGCAATTTCAACAACATGGTCCTTGCTGCCGGCATCTTCCTGTACTTCGCCGGTATGGAAATGCAGGCGGTGCATGTGCGGGAGCTGAACAACCCCACTCGCAACTACCCCTTGTCGATCCTGATCGCCTCCATTGTCGTCATCGCGCTCTTCGTATTGGGAACGCTCGCGGTTGGTGTCGTGATCGATCAAAAGGCGATCGATGTGAACCACGGTCTCCTGGACGCTTTTCGCGCTCTGTGGTCTGCCGTTGGCGCACCGTGGCTCGGCAACATCATGGCGGCCATGTTGGCGTTTGGTGTGCTGGGGCAGGTCAGCGTGATCGTCGCTGGCCCTTCAACTGGACTCTTGGCGGTGGGCAAGGCCGGTTATCTCCCGCATTTTTTGCAAAAGACAAACTCGCATGGCGTGCCGGTCGCAATCTTGGTGTTGCAGGGATTGCTCGTGACGGTTCTCTGCGTGGCCTTGAAGGTGTTGCCGTCTGTTGAGTCGGCCTACCAGATACTGAGCCAGATGGCGGTCATCATTTACCTGCTCATGTACCTGCTCATGTACGTGGCCGCGATCCGTCTGCGCTACACCCAGCCCGACATGCCACGTCCGTTTAAAATTCCAGGCGGAAATTTCGGCATGTGGCTGATCGGGATTGTCGGCTTGGCCGGGGCACTTATTGCACTCGCCTTCAGCTTCATTCCGCCCAAGCAAATCAGTACAGGCAGTCCCGTGGTCTATGTCGGGATTCTTCTGGCGGGCTGCGCCATCTTCGCTGCCTTCCCGTTCATTCTCTACGCCTTTCACAGGCCAGCATGGAAGTCGGCCAATTCGGACTTCGAGCCTTTCGAGTGGGAACTCAAAAGTCGCGACCCAGCCAAGAACTCCAGATCCTCGGCAAGGCCAATCTCCGCGCCAAAAACAGGGCTGCTTCCGCCGGTACCGTCCAGTTCGTGACACGCCGACAAAGAGCTTTCCGAATCCGTAAGGCGGCGTATCGAAATGAAACAAGCTTGGATACTCGGCCTCCTGCTGGCCGCCGGTTGGTCTCGAGCGGACGCAGCCCCCTACAAGGACGATGCCGTAGACGACCAGTGGTTCACGGGGTCGTTGCTCGCACCTTCGCCTGCATTGCCGAAGGCTGGCATCATGGCTGTCGAGCCCTACGTCATCTATCAAGGGAATACAGGCGCGTTTACCGGTGACTGGGGTCGGACATCGGTGTCGCACCCACTCGACCAAGTGGAGTCACTGACCGTTCTCAAATACGCGATAACCAACCGCCTAAGCGTCGAGGCGTTGCCTTCGTTGTCCAACCTGTGGACAGACCAAACGACCTCCAGTGGCGTGAAGTTCGGCGATCTTCCGGTCGAACTCGAGTACCGATTCAATGACGAAAATCGTAAGACCGGTGCGCCTTCGGTTACCGTCGCCGTGGGCATGAGCTTTCCGACGGGAGCCTATCAGTACCTTCAGACTCCGCTCGCCGGTGTCGGCAGCGGTGCCTTCACGGCCAAAGAGGGAATTTTGCTCCAGTCGTTGTTTGATACCTGGGGCAACCATCCGATGCGCGTGCGCTTGTTTGCGGCTGCCTACGAGCCGTTGGGGAGCGTGTCGCTGCACGACAGCAGTTCATACGGAACAGTTCAAGGCTTCCAGGGGTATGCCACCCCGGGAATTTCGTTCAACACCGGTATCGGCGTCGAGTACGGGCTCAACCAGCGCTGGGTTCTCGCTCTCGATGCTGTGATGAATTTCAATACCGGCTTTAGTCTTGCCGGCTCCAACGCGGACGGCAGTCCGCTTAACGTGAGCAGCATCAGCAGCACAAGCTTCGCCCTTGCACCGGCGCTTGAGTACAATTTCAACAGTAGCGTGGGTATCATCGTCGGGGTCCAGTTCTCGGTCGCGGGACAGAATACTCCTTCCTATATAGCGCCGCAGATCGCACTCAGCATGGCGTTTTAGCGGCATGCAAGTGCCTTCAGGCTTGGCTCTCGAGGCGATGGAGCATCGCTATGGTCGGGCTCGCCTGCTGTGGCCGATGGAAGCGCTACTTCTCCATGCTCTCGACGTTGCAGAGAGGCGCGTTGACCTTCGTTCGAGTTCGGGAGCGAAAAATTGAAAGAATCCGGCTCTTCGGGCTCGATAAATCTTTGGTCAGTGACGGCCTTGGGGATCGGTTCGATGGTCGGCGCCGGCATTTTCGCGTTGCTCGGCCAAACAGCTCTGGCAGCTGGCAGCTACACCTATGTTGCCTTCATTCTAGGTGGTGTAGTTGCTGTGTTGTCCGGGTACTCCTATGCACAACTCGCGGCGCACTACCCCGATGCCGGCGGCCTTGTTACTTATTTCGATCGTGCTTTCGGTATCGGTCGGCTTTCCGGCGCCTTGTCGTTGATGTACCTGATTACGATTGCGTCGGCCGTCGCATTGCTGGCGAAGGCGTTTGGCGCCTACGCCACCGCACTTGTTGGAGCGGGCACTAACCAGCTTTTCATCGATATCTTCGCATCCGGCATTTTCATTCTGTTGCTCGCGCTGAATTTTGCCGGTACGGCGCTTGTCGGTAAGGCCGAGATTATCCTGGTAGGAATCAAGCTGGTCATCCTGGCCGGTCTCATGATCGCCGGTGCGGTGGGTATGGTTGGCAAGGTGCCGGTGACGCACGTCCAACCGCAGATCATGGCCGTGATCAGTAGCGTCGGGCTGACTTTCCTGGCTTATTCCGGCTTCGGAATCATGGCCAATGCCGCCGGCAGTGTGCAGCATCCGGAGCGGACAATTCCCCGCGCGATCTTCCTGGCCATCGGCGTCGTCATTGTGCTGTACGTGGGACTGGCCATAGTCGTCGTCGGCAGCGTGTCGTCCGGCGACCTCGTGCAACACGCGAATACCGCAGTTGCAGAGGCAGCGCGGCCAATATTCGGTTCATTTGGCTTTCTCGCCGTTTCGGTGGGAGCATTGCTGGCGACTGCTTCAGGGATCAACGCCTTCATCTTCAGCTCAATGAAGATCGCCCCGGCCTTGGCCGCGGCGGGTCAACTGCCAGAAGTATTCGGTCGGCGGTGTTGGGGTGACGGAACGCGCGGCCTCTTGTTGAGCTCCGTCGGCGTGTTGATCGTGATCGACGCCTTTGACCTAAATGCTATTGCCAATATTGCCAGTGCGGCGTTCCTCATCGTCTACATGGCTATCCATGTCGCGCATTGGCGTTTGATCGTCGAGACGAAGGGCTCTCGGCTGCTGGTCGCTCTTGGCTTCCTGTCCATGGCCGTAGTGCTGGTTTGCTTTGTCTCGTCAATCGCGCGCACCCAACCGTGGTCGGTTGGATTGATCGTCGTCTTTGTCGCCGGTAGTTGGATTGTCGAGGTCCTTCTCGCCCGCTCGAACGCCTCCTTGCGGCCTTCCGTTCGCGCATAGCGCGCCTTTCGACCTGAGGGAAAAAGAGCAGGAAGCTGGTTTCACTCGTCGTCCAGCTCTTCCCAGTGGAGCGGGTCGTACTCATGGATGGTCTCGCGGCGGATACCTTCACCGTACGGGTCGGGTTCGCCGCGCGGCCGCCACCGGCAGCGCTCCTCCCACCACTGCAATGCGGGCGCTTCCGGCGGCGGAGTGACAGGCTCTTCGCTGGCGCGCGGTTCGGGAGGCTGCGGAACCGGTTGCTGCGGCGCCGGATTGGTTGGCGCAGGGCGGGGAGCAGGCGAGAACGGCAGCAATGACCTCACGAGCGCCGGAAGACCCACTCGCTGTACCTCGCGAAGCACGATCTCCGCCGGCGACAGGCCGGACGTGTCGATTTCCGGCTCGGGCGCCGTGGTATGCGCCGCGCGGTCGGGGCGGCGGCCGGTCGATCTGTTCATCGCCGCGCCTCGGCCTCGCGTTTCGCGCGCTCGGCATTGTCCTTCTCGATCTGCGCCAGCCGGGTTTCGTATTCCACCGTGTCGAGCGCGCGGCGGCGGAAGTCGAGCATGTGGGCCCAGGCGATGCCCTCGCGCGGCGTGATCTCGCCGCGCGCCGCCGCCGCGATCACCGTGGCCCGCGCGGCGGCAAGGCCCGCGGCGTCGTTCACCGGCGGCAGATCGAGCATGACGGTGCGCCGGCCGCGGCGCCAGATGCGCTCGACGATCGCGGCGGCCGGTATGTCGCCCTCCCTGGCGGCGCGGATCGCTACCGCCTGCACCGCTTTCATGTCGTCGTCGGAGACGCAGGGGCCCGGGTCGGGTTTCGGTCTTCCGCCGCGGCTCACGACAGCATTCCCTTCGCGCGGGCGCGCTCGCGCAGGCGATAGCCGCTGGCGCGCGACATGCCGAGCTGGCTCGCCGCCTGCACGGGGCTCAGCCCCTCGTTGAGCAGGGCGGCGGCGCGCAGCAGGACGGTGGCCTGCACCGGCCGCCACTGCCAGCGCGCCACGCCCGCCATGTCGGTCTCGAGCCGTGCCTCGATCGCCTCGACGGCGTCGCCGTGCAGGCCGCGCGCCTTGTCGAAATGGATCTCGAAGCGCGCGCCTTCGCGCGGCGTGTAGTTGGCGGGGCGGCGCATCGCCATCACGATGTCGAGCACGTCCTCGCGCCGGTTGGTGCCGCGCTGAAGGCCCTTCTTGTTGGCATGATGAACCATCAGCATGGCCCGGCCGAAGCGCCGCTGGAGCATGAGGAAGCGCTGCAGATCCTGCCAGCGGTCGGGGTCGCCGGCGAAACCGGCGAGGCTCGAAAGATTGTCCAGCACCACGAGATCGGGATGGCCCCAGGCTTCCATCAGGCGCTGCTGGCCGGCGAAAGTGCCGATGTCCGGCGGGGCGCCGGTGTGCATGTCGGATAGCAGGAAGTCGAGCGTCGGCGGCGCCGCGCCGAAGAGGGCGAGGCGCGCCTTCATGTCGACGGCCGCCATCTCGCCGTCGACATAGACGACGCGGTGCGCGCGGTTTGCGCGCCAGTTGAGGAAGCTCCCGCCCGTGGCGGCGGCCCAGGCAATGCCCAGCGCCACGAAAGTCTTGCCCAGCCCGCGCGGGCCGTAGAGCAGGGCGAGGCTCTTGGTGGCGAGGATCGGATCGAGGATGGTCTCGCGCTCGGGCAGGTCGGCCGCCATCAATTCGGTAGCGGCGAGGCGGGGCGGGAAGGCGTCCTGGATCATACGAAGTATATATGCGTAAAACGCAACTATGTCAATGCGTAAAACGCGCAAAAAAAATTGCGGGAGGAGGGTGGCGAGATCGTGAGACGAATCGCGGGAAAGCCTTGTGCCATAGGCATTGGACCTGTCTCACAGAGGTGAGACTCGGGGATGCGCTTCGAGACGCTCCACAAGGGCGATGCCCCGCTACAGAGGCACGGCCTCGCCGTCGATCAGCGCGTGGCTGCAGCGCAGGCGCCTGGCCTCCTTGCGCACGTCGGCCGCGCCATCGACGGCGCGCACCACGGCATAGCCCTTCTTCTGCCACGGCGCGGCGGCGGTCCATGGCGTCGCCTTGCCAACATAGAGACGCGGCCGTTCGGGCGGCGTCGCCGAGGCGGCCAGGACGGCGCTCATGTAGAGCGTGAAGCCGGTCGCGGGTTCGCTGATGCCGTCTTCGGGATAGCCGGCGGCGTAGCGGCCGCCGCGCGCCAGCTCCTCGCGGCCCTTCTGCGCGAAGGCGGTGAAGGACACGCCGGTCTGGTACTCGAGCCCGCGATACTCGACGGGATCGAGGGTGAGGGCGAGGTCGGGATCGGCGGCGCGCACCAGCTTCACCACTTCGGCCAGCCGCGTCGCCTCGGCGGCGGCCGCCGCCGGCAGCTTGAGCTTCGTGAGCTGCGCCACCGCCTTCTCGACCGCCCCGGTCGCGTGCAGCAGGCCGACGAAAAGGTCTGCCGTCTTCTTCTCGCTGAGCACCTTCGAGATCGCGGTCTCGTCCTTGCGGTCGAGCGCGCGGCGCAAGCGGGCGACGGTCTCGGCGGGCAGCTTCAGGCCGGCGGCCACGGCGGCCACCAGGGTCGGCAGGTTGAGATCGACGGTGAGGCCGGCAACGCCGATCGCGCGCAGCGCATCGACCGTGAGCAGGACGGCCTCGGCATCGGCCTCGGCGGTGTCGACGCCCAGGAGCTCGGCACCGACCTGGGCGAACTGGCGCTCGGGCTTCAGCGGATTGCCGCGCACGCGGATGACGTTGCCGCCGTACGACAGGCGCAGCGGTCGGGGCTCGTGCTTTAGGCGCGTGACGGCGATGCGCGCGACCTGGACGGTCATGTCGGGCCGCACGCCCATCATGCGCTGGGACACCGGGTCCATCAGCCGGAAGGTCTGGGCCCCCAGGCCGGTGCCGGTGCCGCCCAGCAGCAACTCCTCGAACTCGACCAGCGGCGGCTTCACCCGCTCGTAACCGAACGCCGCGAAGCGCTCGATGGCGATGTCGATGGCGCGGGCCTCGCGCGCGGCGTCGGGCGGCAGGAGGTCGGCGAGGCCCGCGGGCAGCAGCCCGCGATGGTCGTTGTCGTTGGCGGTCATGAAACAGGTTTACACGAAAGACCTCATCCTGAGGAGGCCCGAACCGGCGCATTCACATGCGCCTTAGCCGTCTCGAAGGATGGGCACGAGCACCGCGCTGTTGCCTATCCTTCGAGACGCTCACTACGTTCGCTCCTCAGGATGAGGTGATTGTGTTATGGCTTGGTTCGATGACCGATTCTTCCCGACCGGCGCTGTCCGTCGTCGCCCCCTGCTTCAACGAGGAGGGCGTCCTGCCCGAATTCGTGAGACGGGTCGGGGCCGTGCTGGACAAAGTGGGCGGCAGTGCCGAGATCGTGCTGGTCGACGACGGCTCGCGCGATGGCACCTGGAAGGTGATGGGCGAGGCGGCAGCACGCGACCCCAGGGTGGTGGGCGTGCGGCTGATGCGCAACCACGGCCATCAGCTCGCGCTCACGGCCGGGCTCTCGGTGTGCCGCGGCGAGCGCGTGCTGATCATCGACGCCGACCTGCAGGACCCGCCCGAGCTGCTGCCCGACATGATCGCGCTGATGGACGGGGTAAACGGAGTGGGGGGTGCCGACGTGGTCTACGGCCAGCGCCGGCTGCGCGAGGGCGAGAGCCTGTTCAAGCGCGCGACGGCGGCGGCCTTCTATCGCGTGATCGGCCGGATGACCGACGTCGAGATCCCGTCGGACACCGGCGACTTCCGGCTGATGACGCGCCCGGTGCTCGACATCCTGCTCGCCATGCCCGAGCGCCACCGCTTCATTCGCGGCATGGTGGCGTGGATCGGCGGCCGGCAGGTGGCCCTGCAGTACGACCGCAAGGCGCGCGCCGCCGGCGAGACCAAGTATCCGCTGACCAAGATGGTGCGCTTCGCCGTCGACGCCATCACCGCCTTTTCGGTGGTGCCGCTGATGGCCTCGATGACGATCGGCTGGGTGATGGCTGCGGTCGGCTTCGCCTTCTTCGTCTATTCGATCTTCGGTTTCGTCATGGGCTACAACCTGCCCGGCTGGACGTCGCTGATGGCCGCGATCGGCCTGCTGGGCGGCATGCAGTTCCTGATGCTGGGCATCATCGGCGCCTATCTCGGCAGGCTCTACGACCAGAACAAGGGCCGCCCGCTGTTCATGATCCGCGACATCGTGGGCGGCGGCCGGCAATGAGTGCCGAGTTCGACCCTCCTGAATTCGATCGGCACGCCGGCTCCTACGACGGCGGTCTCGACAATCCCGTCAAGCGCCTGATGGGCGACCAGGCCGACCAGTTCATCGCCGTGAAGACGCGCTGGCTGCTGCGGCGCGAGCCCGGCCTCAGGACAGGCGGCCTGGCGCTGCTCGACTACGGCTGCGGCGCCGGTGACCTGATGCGCGTGCTGGCGCTGTCGGGCGCGCAGGCTTCCTTCACCGGCTGCGACGTGTCGACGGGCATGCTGGCGGAAGTCGCCCGGCGCTGGCCGCAGGCCCTGGGCGCAGCGCCGTCGACCGCCGTGCAGGACGGCGCACGCACACCCTTCGCCGACAGCCAGTTCGACGTCGCCACCATCAGCGCCGTGCTGCATCACGTGCCGGTCGCGGAGCGCACTTCCGTCTATGCAGAGCTGGCGCGGGTCATCAAGCCGGGCGGGCGGATCTACGTGTTCGAGCACAATCCGCGCAACCCGCTGGTGCGCTACGTGATTGCCCGCACGCCGATCGACGAGAACGCGATCCTGCTCGATGCACGCGAAGTGCAGGACGGGCTGCTGGCCTCGGGGCGCTACGAACTCGAGACCGACTACCTGATGTTCATGCCGCCGGGACTGGCGTTTCTCGCGCCGGTCGATCGCGCACTGGCGTGGCTGCCGCTGGGCGCGCAATATGCCGTTGCGGCGCGCAAGCCTGTTTGAAGGAGCAGACCGATGGACCGGAAGATCTTCGAAGACGAATTGAAGCGCGAAGGCTACGACGTCATGACGAACACGACGCCCGGCGCCAAGGTCAATCCCGAGCACAGCCATCCGTTCGACGTGAAGGCTCTGGTGCTGAAGGGCGCGATGAGCCTGACGCGTGACGGCAAGACCGAGACCTACAAGGCCGGCCAGACCTTCTCGATGCCGCGCGGCTGCGTGCATTACGAAAGCTACGGCGACGGCGAAACGGTCACTCTTGTCGGGCGCAAGCACTGACCTGATCTTGTGAGGCTGCCGGCGCAACTTCTTCTCGTCTTCGCGCTCTCCCTGCTGGCGTTGGTCGGGCTGATCGGCTGGCTGCAGAACGTCAACATCATCACCGGCAACGGCCTCTACAAGGCGATCCAGGCCGAGCCGTGGATCGCCGACTTCGCGCACGCGCGGCTCGACTACGCAAACTATCTCTATTTTCCGCTCTATGGCGCGCTCGCCCATCTGCTCGACGGGCTGGGCATCCTGCGCGGCGTTGCGTTCAAGCAGTTCGCATACCTCAACGCCTTCTTCGCCAGCCTCGCGGTCGTCTTCGTCTACGGCTTCGTCCATCGCCTGACCGGCAACGTGCGGGCCGCGATCGCCGCGGCGCTGTTCCACCTCGGCACGGGCTTCTTCCTGCTGCTGGGCGTGATCAGCGAAGACATCATGCCGGGCTATTTCCTCGTCCTGGTCTCGATGCTGCTGGCCGGCCTGTGGTTCGACCGGCCGACCTGGCGGCAGATCGCCGGGGTGAGCGCGATCTTCACAGTGGGATGGCTGGTCGAGTGGCGGCTGATGTTCCCGACCCTGCCGGCCTTCGTGCTGGCCCTGCTGCTGTCGGAGGGCGACTGGAAGGTGCGCGCCAGGCGTGTCGGGATCCTGCTCGTCTCCGTCCTCGCCAGCGCCGGCATCGTCGAGGTCTGCTGGGAAGGGCACAACGGCGCGATCGGGCTGCCCGACCTTCTGTGGACCGGCAAGGCCGTGACCAGCGGCTGGGCCGGCCTGTCGTGGGACAAGGCCTGGATGATGCTGTCGGGGGTCGGCAACTACTTCCTGATCGTGGGCGGATTCGTCGACCCGTTGTCGGCCAGGCGCGCAGTCGTGCCGCTGCTGGTCTCGGTCGCCCTCGAGGTCGCCATCTTCGCGGCGTGCATCGCCTTCCTGTGGCCGCGGCGCGGCGAGCGGCGATTGCGCGCGACGGCGATCGTCTTCCTGGGCACGCTGGGGGCGGGCGAGGCGATGAATTTCTACGCCCAGCCGCAGGACCCGCAGATGCAGATCAACGTCATGCCGTGGCTGACGATCGCCTGGGCGCTGCTGGCGGCAGCACTTCTGGCGCGCCGCCCCAGACTGTGGCCGCTGGTCGCCCTGGTTTCTCTGGCGCCGCTCGCCTGGAACGTGGCGGCGCTCTCGAAGTGGCGCGGCGGCGACACGGCGGCGCTCGCCGCAATGGCCGCGCTCGAGAGGGACCTGCCGCCTGACCGCACGGTGTTCGTCTACTGGGGTTTCGAGCCGATCACGACCTGGCAGTTCATGCTGTGGAGCCGCACGCCCGACTGGGACGGTATCGCTTCCATCGGCCGCGCGCCGGTCGCGGATCCGAAGTTCAAATGGATTTCGATCGACACCGGTGCGATCCGCCATCCCGAGCGGCCGGCCGACGCGGATGCACGCACCATAAGGCACGACATCGACCAGGCGCTCGATCTCGGCTACCGCGTGGCAATCTCCGACGTGTGGACGTGGGACGTGAACGAGCTGGCGGGCCAGCTCGGCGGCCTGTCGGCGGCCGGCCACGCGCCGGCGATCCATGCCGCGCTGCACGACAATTACGAGGCGACGCCCGTGCTCAGCGATCCCTTCGCCGGCGCCTACTTCGAGCTGCGGCGCAAATCCGCGCCCAAACAGGCGCATTGACGGCGGCATCAGGCCCTCCTATATCGGCGGCGGGCCACGCTCCCCCACCGGAGTGCAGTTCTTCTGTAAGGGAGAAGGTAGATGTCGAAGCCGAATGCACGTCCGGCGCGCGCCGATTTTTCATCGGGTCCCTGCGCCAAACGTCCGGGATGGACACCGGAAGCCCTCCATGACGCCGCCACCGGCCGTTCCCACCGATCCAAGCTCGGCAAGAAGAAGATCGTCGAAGCCGTCGATCGCACGCGCGCCCTGCTGGGCATTCCATCGGAGTATCGCATCGGCATCGTGCCGGCATCGGACACCGGCGCGGTCGAGATGGCGCTGTGGTCGCTGCTCGGCGCCCGGCCCGTCGACCTGCTGACCTGGGAAAGCTTCGGCGAAGGCTGGGTCACCGACGTGGTCAAGCAGCTCAAGCTCAAGGACGCGCGCACGCTCAAGGCGGACTATGGAAAGATCGCCGATCTCAAGTCCGTCGACTGGACGCACGACGTGGTCTTCACCTGGAACGGCACGACCTCCGGCGTGAAGGTGCCGAACGGCGACTGGATCTCCGACACGCGCGAAGGCCTCGCGATCTGCGATGCCACCTCGGCGGTCTTCGCCATGGAACTGCCGTGGCACAAGCTCGATGTCGTGACCTGGTCGTGGCAGAAGGTGATGGGTGGCGAGGGTGCGCACGGCATGCTGGTGCTCGGCCCACGCGCCATCCAGCGGCTCGAGAGCTATGTGCCGGCGTGGCCGCTGCCGAAGATCTTTCGCCTGACCGCCGGCGGCAAATTCTCCGAAGGCATCTTCAAGGGCGAGACGATCAATACGCCGTCGATGCTCTGCGTCGAGGACGCGATCGACGGGCTGAAGTGGGGCGAGAAAGTCGGTGGCCTGAAGGGGCTGGTCGCCCGCTCGACGGCGAACCTCGCCGTGCTCGAGAAGTTCGTGGCCGAGCGCAAGTGGATGGCGTTTTTGGCCGCCGACAAGGAAGTGCGCTCCAATACCTCGGTGTGCCTCAACATCACCGCACCGTGGTTTACGTCGTTGCCGGCCGACAAGCAGGCTGCGGCGGCCAAGAAGATGGCCGATCTGCTCGAGACCGAGAAGGCCGGCTACGACGTCGGCTCCTACCGCGACGCCCCGCCCGGCCTGCGCATCTGGTGCGGCGCCACCGTCGAGAAGAGCGATCTCGAGGCACTGCTGCCGTGGCTCGATTGGGCCTACGGAGAGATCGAACAGGAATTCGGCGCGAAGGCGGCCTGAAGAGAATCGTGGTGAACCGCAAACCTCACCCTGAGGAGGCGCGAAGCGCCGTCTCGAAGGGTGGGCACCCGCACCATTGTTGTTGCCGACCCTTCGAGACGCGGCCTTCGGCCGCTCCTCAGGGTGAGGTTGTCTTGTCGACACAGGATCAGAGGAGCCACCATGGCCAAACCTAAAGTTCTCATTTCCGACGAACTCAGCCCGCGCGCCGTGGAGATCTTCTCCGAGCGCGGCTGCGACGTCGATTTCAAGCCGGGGCTGAAGCCCGCCGAACTGCGGGCGATCGTCGGCAACTACGAGGGGCTGGCGATTCGCTCGGCCACCAAGGTCACGGCCGAAGTGCTGGCCGAGGCAAAAAAACTCAAGGTCGTGGGCCGCGCCGGCATCGGCGTCGACAATGTCGACATCAAGTCGGCGACCGCGCACGGCGTCGTCGTCATGAACACGCCGTTCGGCAATGCCATCACCACCGCCGAGCATGCGATCGCGCTGATGTTCGCGGTGGCGCGCCAGGTGCCGGAGGCCAACGCCTCGACCCAGGCCGGCAAGTGGGAGAAGAACCGCTTCATGGGCACCGAGCTCAGCTTCAAGACCCTGGGGCTGATCGGCTGCGGCAACATCGGGTCGATCGTGGCCGAGCGCGCGCTCGGGCTCAAGATGCGCGTGCTGGCCTACGATCCGTTCCTGAGCGACCAGCGTGCGGCCGAACTCGGCGTCGAGAAGGGCACGCTCGACCAGGTCCTGGCGCGCGCCGACTTCATCACCGTGCACACGCCGCTCACCGAGCAGACGAAGAACATCCTCTCTCGCGCCAACCTGATGAAGACCAAGAAGGGCGTGCGCATCGTCAACTGCGCCCGCGGCGGGCTGGTCGACGAGCTGGCGGTGCGCGACCTGCTGGTCTCGGGTCATATCGCCGGTGCGGGCTTCGACGTCTTCGTCGAGGAGCCGGCCAAGACCAACGTGCTGTTCGGGGCGCCCAATCTCGTGTGCACGCCGCACCTCGGGGCCGCCACCGTCGAGGCGCAGGAGAACGTGGCCCTGCAGGTGGCCGAGCAGATGGCGGATTACCTGCTGACCGGCGCGGTCACCAATTCGCTCAACATGCCCAACGTCTCGGCCGAGGATGCGCCCAAGCTGGCGCCCTATCTCGACCTCGCCGAGAAGCTGGGCTCGTTCGCGGGCCAGCTCACCGACACCGACATCAAGGCCGTCGCGATCGAGTACGAAGGCCAGGTGGCGGCGCTCAACATCAAGCCGCTCAGCCAGGTGGCGCTGATGGGCGTGCTGCGCCCGCAGCTCGACTCGGTCAACATGGTGAATGCGCCCGCCATCGCGCGCGAGCGCGGCATCGAGGTCGCCGAGGTCAAGCACGAGCGCGACAGCGACTACAATTCGATGATCAAGATCTCGGTCACCACCGAGAAGCAGACGCGTTCGGTGACCGGCACCCTGTTCGGCGGCAAGCACCCGCGCATCGTCGAGATCAAGGGCATCGAGATCGAGGCCGAGTTCGCGCCGCACATGCTCTACATCACCAACGACGACAAGCCGGGCTTCATCGGCCGGCTGGGCACGCTCTTGGGCGAGAACAAGGTCAATATCGCGACCTTCCATCTCGGCCGCGACAGGCCGGGCGGTTCGGCGATCGCCCTGGTCCAGGTCGACCAGCCGCTCTCGGCCGAGCTCACGGCGAAGATCGCCGCCGTCGAGGGTGTGGTGCAGGCCAAGGCGCTGGGGTTCTAACGCTCGAGCATTTTGACGGAGAGCCGATTGGTAGGCGGAAATAGAGTCGAGCTAGAGCATCGAGCCCCAAATAGGAATCGAAAAGGGGATTCCCAGGGAATTGAAACTCTGATTCAAGATATGGGCTGGGTCTGGAGGCCAGCCTGTATGGGAAAGCCTTATTCGATCGACCTTCGGGAGCGTGTTCAGGGGGAGATAGAGAGCGGAGGGTCACGGCGAGCCGCGGCCCGGCGCTTCGATGTCAGCCCGAGCTTTGCAGTGAAGCTTGCCGAGCGGATATCGCGGACGGGATCGGCGAGGCCGGCGCGACAAGGACGGCCGCCTGGCGGCGGTAAGCTGGCCCCGTACTTGGCGGCTTTGCTCGAGTGGGTCGAGGCCAAGTCGGACATCACGATGCCGGAGCTGGCGGCCAAGTTGAAAGCCGAGAAGGATGTGACGGCGCATCCGGCCTCGTTGTCGCGGGTGCTGTTGAAGGCGGGCCTGTCCTTCAAAAAAACACTGCTCGCCACCGAGACCGCACGCGAGGACGTGCGGCAGGCGCGTGACGAGTGGAAGGCGCATCGGCTGCCGCGTATGCGCGAGGCGGTCCACCGGCTAGTCTTCCTCGACGAGACCGGGACGACGACCAAGATGACCCGCCTGCGCGGCCGGGCGCGCCGCGGTGTCCGCCTGAAGGCCGGGGCGCCGTTCGGCCACTGGGCCACGCAGACCTTCATCGCCGGACTGCGGTGCAATGGCATGACCGCGCCGTGGGTGGTCGATCAACCCATGAACCGCCAGATCTTCGACGCCTACATCGAGACCCAGCTCGCCCCGACCCTGCAGAAGGGCGACGTGGTGATCCTGGACAATCTCCCCAGCCACAAGAGCGCAAAGGCCGAGGCTATCCTCAAGCAGCGCGGTGCGTGGTTCCTCTTCTTGCCGCCCTACAGTCCCGACCTCAATCCGATCGAGATGGCCTTCGCCAAGCTCAAGGCTCATCTCAGGCGCATCGGCGCCAGGACAATCGACGCCCTCTGGAGGGCAATCGGCAACATCTGCGCCCTCTACTCAGAACAGGAATGTTGGAACTACCTCAAAGACGCAGGCTATGCTCCCGATTAAGCGCTCGGTGCTCTAGCCGGCTGACGTTCTGGCGCTGCCTTCACAAAGTCTGTGAGCATTTGCAGGATTGCTTGCATTTCATCAGGAACTTCGTCGACAAGCATCGCATCAATGACGGCCGTCGGCGTTATCGTGATCCCGTAGTCGTTCTGGAATTTGATGTTGATTGCACTCAACGCCTCTTTTCCAGGAATAAGGGATATTCTGGAATTGTCATTGGCCCAAGACACCTCGAACGCTTCTAACGAAGCTTCGGTGACACTTGTTTCATGCGTTTGGGGCGAGTTTGATCTCTCATAGAGGCGCCGAGCGGTCAGAATTTGAGAGGTCACATATGACCGCTTAGAGCTCGCAAATTCGTCCAGAACTTCGCGCGCTCTATTTTGATAAATTGCCGCTTTGCCGGAACGGCGCGCTCTGTCAGCGACTTTCTGTGCGGCGGCGCGGTCAATCGCCGTTGGTATTAGCAAGAAATTTTCGACTTCCTTGCGGTCCAATATTTTAACGTAGCTGCAAAATTGATTGCACTTACTCGCGATGAATTCGCATTCCGCCTCGGATCGATAGTCTCTGTCAAGAATGACGGCGGCCACGATCGGGCTACCAAGAGAGTGTTCCATTCCCGCCTTGAGTGCGCGGGCTCTATCTGGATTAAAACCCTCAATTTGCACGACTGCAAAATCGACTCTGCTGCCGATATTCGCTTGGCCAAATCTTCGGGCAAATCTACCTATAATTTGAAAATCTTTTCCTTCAACAAACAGAACCCGTCTGGTTTTCGCGACTTGCGTAAGTACCGGATTGATATTCGAGCCGAGCGTTCTGAGAACTTCTTCTAGCTGAGAGGGGTTTCGAATGCGTCTTCCTCTGCGCCGAGACTTTGTGATTAGAACTATATCGTCCGTTTCCGCCTCTGTGATTATTTCGGTCGAATAAGTTGCGATTAAGATGTCTGGGCCGAGATTGCGAAGCAAACCAAGAAGCTGACGCTGGAGCTCCGAATGCAGGTAAATATCGGGCTCGTCGATCAAGAAAAGGGACACTTCACTTGCTTTGATAATGTGAGTGAGCATCTGAACCCAAACTTGGAAACCAAACCCGGCCCAAAAAATCTCGCGAGCCTTTCTATTCTCTGGGCAATACATGTGAAGCCGTGGCTTGCCGTGTGTTCGGTCAAGTTCCGGCTCTTGAATATCCATTCCTGGCCAAGTCGCTCGGAGTAGTTCTTGGAAGTCGGTAAAATTTTCGGGATAGTGATACCAAATATTTCTAAAATTACGTGCTGCACCGTAGGTGTACAGAGATCTACGCGCAGTTTCCTTCTCGTATAGCTGTTCGTGGTGATCTACCGGACCGAGAATAGGGACGAAGCCGATTTTGCAATTAAATTGGGCGTTAAATTGCGCCGGGCCCGATATCCTCCGGCCTTGAGCATCTAGAAGTAAAATGCAAGTGCCCTGCTCTGGAAAATAAAGGGTCAAAGAGTTTTGATTTGATAGATGGAAATGCACTGTTGCTGGCTCAGTGTCATCGTAGTCGTGGAAGATGTTCTCTTCGGCAACAGATATCGCTCGTATGTCAATAACATGACCCAGTACGAGTTCGCGTGGGCCTCTAACGACAACGGGACGCTGGCGCCGCGCGGTGCGCATCGCCGCTTCCAGAATTCGGAACGCCACCAGTATCGTAGATTTGCCGGCGTTGTTTGGGCCGACAAGGATGTTGAAGTGCCGAAGATCGACGGTGAACCGATCGAAAGCTTTGAAATGATTGAATTCCACTCGGACGAATTGATGCGTTTCGAGTGACATCTCAAATGACCGCTCTATTTCGAATTGATACGCCGCTTGCTTGGTTAACTTGGCGGTGTGCCCACCTTATGCTGAAGAGGAAGCATTTTCGATAATAAAGCATCCACCGGTTGCACCGACACCCGAGTTCACGGCGAAGATCGCCTCGGTCGACGGCGTGGTGTAGGCCAAGGCGCTGGGGTTCTAGGTTATTGGGGCGTAGGCTGCCGGCCATGAAGCTGGTGGTGCTGCGCCTGGCGTCGGCGCTTCTCCTGGCCGCCGGTCCGGCCGTTGCGAAGGACGAGCTTGTGACCTCGGCACACTATGCCGACGGCACAGCCATTCCCTACGTGCTGACAACCAATGGCGACACGCCCAGCCATGCCATCCTGATGATGCCGGGCGGTCCGGGAAATCTGGCCCCCCACATCGATACCGACGGCCGCCTCGTCATGACGTGGGCAAACAATTTCCTGATGCGCGCGCGCGAGCTCTTCGCCGGGCCGCGCATTGTCGCGGTGTCGATGGATGCCACGACGACGCCGGAGCAGGTGATGGCGGTGGTCGACAGTCTTCAGGGCCGCTTCGGACCGCTGCAGGTCTATGTGGCGGGCAACAGCCTGTCGAGCGCGTCGACCATGATGCTGGGTGAACGGCTCGACGGGAAGCTCGCGGGGTTCATCCACACCTCCTCGCCGAACGCAATCGCGAGCTACGACACGCGGCGGTTCCGCAGCCGCCACCTGATGGTGGCCCACCGGATGGATTCGTGCAGCGGCACGGTCGCCTCGTCGGCGCAGCACGCCCACAATGTCTACGGCACGGACCTGATTCTCATGGAAGGCGGGGTGTCCGTGGGCAAACCCTGCGAGGCCGTCGCCCATCATGGCTTCAACGGCATCGAGAAGGAAACCGTCGCCAGGATCACCGCCTGGATGCTGGCGGGCGGTTAGAAGCGCTTTCCGTCATCCCGAGCGAAGCTGCCCGAAGGGCGGCGCAGTCGAGGGACCTCTTTTGAGTCAGTGACAACAAATAGGTCCCTCCGCTACGCGCCTACGGCGCTTCGGTCGGGATGACGGGATTTGATTCTCAGACAGAACTCTACCGCCCGCGTCCCGGCAGGGCGTCGACCAGGCGGCGCAGGTCTTCCATCGTGTAGGGTTTGCCGATGAAGGTGACCTTGGCGTCGCCGGCGAACCGTTCGCGCAAGCCGGGATCGGCGTAGCCGCTGGCGATCACGATCGGCAGCTTCGGATAGAGAGCGCGCAGCTCGGCGGCCAGCACGTCGCCCCTGGTGTCGGGCAGGCCGATGTCGACAATGGCGAGATCGATGCCGCCGGCGAGCAGCTTCACCTTGTTCATCGCCTCGGTGACCGAGCCTGCGGTCTCGACCTTGCAGCCGAGGTCCTGGAGCTGCTCCTGCGCCACCATCTGGACCAGGAACTCGTCCTCGACCAGCAGCACGCGCGGCTCGCTGGTCTTCGCGCCCAGGATCTCGGCGATCTTCGAGGCGACGGCGGCATAGGTGAAGGGCTTCGGCAGCATCTGCACGCCGGGGTCGAGCCTGCCGCCATGAACGATGGCGTTGCGGGCATAGCCGGTGGTGAACAGCACCTTGAGGTCGGGGCGTATTTTGTGTGCGGCGTCGGCGAGCTGTTTGCCGTTCATGCCGCCGGGAAGCCCGACGTCGGTGAACAGCAGGTCGATCTCCGGATGGGTCTCCATCAGGTGAAGCGCGGTCGCCGCGATCGGCGCCTCGAGCACGGTGTAGCGCAGCTCGCGCAGGATGCCGGTCGTGTTGGCGCGCACGTCGGGATCGTCCTCGACCACGAGAATGGTCTCGCCGCTGGCGCTGCTGGGCGCCTGGGTCGGCGTGCTGGGCAGCGCATCCGGCTCGTCGCTCGACAGCAGGCGCGGCAGGTAGAGTTTCACCGTCGTGCCGTGTCCGGGCTCGCTGTAGATCTTGATGTGGCCGCCGGACTGTTTGGCGAAGCCGTAGACCTGGCTGAGGCCGAGGCCGGTGCCATGGCCGATGTCCTTGGTGGTGAAGAACGGCTCGAAGGCGCGCGCCATGGTCTCGCGGTCCATGCCGATGCCGGTGTCGCTGATCGAGATCACGACATACTGGCCGGGCACGACCTCGCTTTGCGTCGCGGCGTAGCTCTCGTCGAGATAGGCGTTGGCGGTCTCGATGGTGAGCCGGCCGCCGTCCGGCATGGCGTCGCGCGCATTGACGGCGAGGTTGAGGATGCCGATCTCGAGCTGGTTGGGATCGGCGTGGATCCGCCACAGGCCGCCGGCCAGCACGGTCTCGACCACGACCTGCTCGCCCAGGGTGCGGCGCAGCAGCTCCGACATGCCGGCGACGAGGCGGCTGGCCTCGATCGGCTTGGGATCGAGCGGCGAGCGGCGCGAGAAGGCAAGCAGGCGCTGGGTGAGGGAGGCCGCGCGCTGGGCGCCGAGGGCGGCATTCTCGAGCGCGCGCGCGAGGCGGTCGGGATTGGGGTTGCTGGTGCTGGCGCGTTGCGCGGTCTCGAGGTTGCCCAGGATCACCGTCAGCAGGTTGTTGAAGTCGTGCGCCACGCCGCCGGTGAGCTGGCCGATGCCTTCCATCTTCTGCGCCTGGGCGAGCTGCTCCTGGGCGCGCTGCAGGTCCTGCTGCACCGCACGGCGCTCGGTGATGTCGCGCGTGATCTTGGCAAAGCCCAGCAGGCGGCCGTCGCGGTCGTCGATGCGATTGATCACCACGCTCGCCCAGAAGCGCGAGCCGTCCTTGCGCACGCGCTGGCCCTCGGCTTCGAACTTGCCTTCGCGCCGCGCCGTTTCCAGCGCCCGCGCGGGCCGGCCCGCGGCGCGGTCCTCCTCTGTGTAGAAGTTTTCGAAGTGGCGACCGACGATTTCATGGGCATGGTAGCCCTTGATGCGCTGGGCGCCGGTATTCCAGCTGGAGACGATGCCGTCGGGCGCCAGCCTGTAGAGGGCATAGTCGCTCACACCCTCGACCAGGTGCTGAAAGAGGCCCTCGGCACGCTCGCGCTGGGAAATCTCGTGCATGAGCCGGGCGTTGGCGCTGGCAAGCTCGGCCGTGCGCTCCTCCACTTTCCGTTCGAGGCTCTGTTCGCTGCTGAGCAACGCCTCCTCGGTCCTGCGGCGGCGCTCGATTTCCTCCTGAGCGGAGCGGTAGAGCCGCGCCTTGTCGATGGCGATGGCGGCCTGCACGGCGATCGCCTCGACGATGCGCTCGGCCCGTGCGTCGAAGACGCCTTCCTCAGGGTGACCGAAGAACAGCCCGCCCAGCACCTCTCCGGTGGGCGACACAACCGATGTGGCGAGATAGCTGCACACCGGCAGGTGGCCCTTGGGCATGCCGAAATGCGGCTCGTTCCTGCCGAACCGCGGATCCTTGGTGATGTTGGGCGAGCGCACCGTGGCCTCGCCGGCGAAGGTCGGCGCGAAGACCGCGGTGTTGCGCGGCATCGGGAATTTGGAGAAGGCCTCGCGCGGCACGCCCGAGAGCGTGTACAGCATGTAGGACTCGCCCTTGTCGTTCAGGACGTTGTAGAAAAATGCCCCGAACGCCGCGCGGGTGAGCGTGGTGGCCGCGTCCGTGACGGCCTGCACGGCGCGTTCCAGGTCGAGTTCGGCCGACACGGCCGTGCCGACGCGATTGAGCTCTTCGAGGGTCTGGGCTTCCTCCTTCAGCACGCGCTCGGTCTCGCGCCGCGTGCTGGCGAGCTTGAGATTGGCTTCGACCCGCGCCACCAGCTCGCGGGCGGAAAAGGGCTTGGTGAGATAGTCGTCGGCGCCGGCGCGCAGGCCGTCGACCTTGGACTCCTCGCCGGCGCGCGCCGACAGCAGGATCACCGGGATGCTTTTCAGGGCCGGATCGGCGCGCATGGCCGTCATCAACCCGATGCCGTCGAGCCGGGGCATCATCACGTCCGACAGAACGAGGCTCGGGCCCTGCGACCGGGCGGCGGCAAGCGCAGTCTCGCCGTCGGCGACGGCCTCGACGCGATAGCCCGCGGCCTGCAACAACCGCCGGACATAGTTGCGCATGTCGAGATTGTCGTCGGCGACGAGGATCAGCTCGCCGCCTGCGCCGTCCATTGCCAGGGGCAACTCCTCGGTGCCCGACGCGGGCGGGACATCATCGTTCATGTCGCCGAGCCAGCTCGCAGCCTCCTGCAGGTAGGCATCGGCACGCGGCGCCGTTTTAGGATCGGCTGCGCCGTTGCCGCCAGTTGCCGGCGCGGATATCGACACCGCGAGCGGCAGGCGGATGGTGAAGCTGCTGCCTTTGTCGACCTCGCTCTGCACGTCGATCGTGCCACCATGCAGCTTCACCAGTTCGAGGACCAGGGCGAGGCCGATACCGCTGCCCTCGATGCTGCGGCCTCGCGCGCCTTCGACGCGATGGAAGCGCTCGAAGAGATGCGGCAGCTCGGCCGCCGGGATGCCGGTGCCGGTGTCGTGCACGGTGATTTCGGCCGACGTGCCGTCGGTGCTGGCGCGGGTGACGATGGTGATGCCGCCATCGAAGGTGAATTTAAGCGCGTTCGACAGGAGGTTGAGGACGACCTTCTCCCACATGTCGCGATCGAGCAGTGCGGGATGGGGAAGGGGCGGGCAATCGATGGTGAGGGTCAGCCCGGCGCGCTCGACGGCCGAGCGGAAGGTCGAGGCCAGTTCCGCGGTGAAGGCCGAGAGATCCAGCGCCTCGAAATGTGCCTGGGTGCGGCCGGCCTCGATGCGCGAGAAATCCAGCAGCGCGTTGACGAGCTTCAGGAGCCGGACGCCATTGCGATGCGCGACCGAGACGAGTTGCCGGTTGTCGTCGTGTACGTCGGTATTGGACTTGGCGAGCACCTCCTCGAGCGGCGACAGCATCAGGGTGAGAGGCGTGCGGAACTCGTGGCTGACGTTGGAGAAGAAAAGCGTCTTCGCGCGATCGATCTCCGCCAGTGCCTCGGCGCGCCGGCGCTCCTCCTCGTAGGCTTCGGCGTTGGCGAGGCCTGAAGCGATCTGGCCGGCGATCAGGGTGATGAAGCCCTGATAGGCCGCGTCCATGGGGCGATGGGGATTGACGCCGGTCACGATGAAGCCGGCCGGCCGTTCCTGGCCTTGCCGAGCGAGCGGCGCCAGCACGGCATCGCGCGCCGGCCGGTCCCAGGCGCCCGTGGGAATGTTGTCGAAGAGTTGGCCGATGTCGCGGACGTCGACAACAGCGTGCCGCGCCAGGATCTCGCTCGCAGGCCAGGCGGGCGAGGGATCGCCGGGGGCGATCGCGACAGGGGCGATCGGGTGGCCCGGCGGCACGCCGGTCGTGCCGGCCAGCCGCGCGGTACCGTCCTTGTCGAAAAGATAGATCAGCGTGAACGGCAGGTCCTTGAGATTGGCGCCGAGCTGGCGTTCGGCAGCCGCCAGGATTTCCGCGCGCGTGTGCGTGCCGGCCATTTCGGAAGCGAGGTCGCGCAGGCTGCCGAGACGCCGCTCACCGATGATCCTGTCCGTCTCTTCGGTGACGACGCACAACATGCCGACGGTGCGGGCGTGGTCGTCGGACAACGGCGAGTATGAGAAAGTGTGGTAGGTTTCCTCGGGAAAGCCGCGGCGCTCGAGGAAAAGGAGAAGTCCTTCGTCCCAGGTCGCTTCGCCGCTCTTCAGAACGTGCTCGATGCGCGGACCGATATCCGGCCAGATCTCCTTCCACACCTTGTTGGTGGGCGCCCCGAGCGCCCATTCGTGCTTGATGCCGAGGGTGGGACGGTAGGCGTCGTTGTAGAAGAAGCTGAGGTTCTCGCCCCAACCCATCCACATCTGATAGCGCGACGTCAGCAGGATCCGGACGACGGTCTTGAGGCTCTGGGGCCAGGCAGCGGGCGCGCCAAGGGGTGTGCGCGCCCAATCGTGGGCCCGCATCAAGCGTGCCAACTCGCTGTCTCCCGGAAACAGGGAGGCATGAGGCGCCGTAACATCAGTCATTAAGAGAAGTCTCCCGCCCCAATCCTTAACGCGGCTATAAGGGAAAGGTTGCGGTTTATTTGCGAGGAGGCCAAATGCCCCGTGTCAGCGAGATCGAGGAGGACGGCGGTGACCCGGTATTGGCGCCGATTTTCGCCAAGCAACGCGAGCTTTTCGGCGGGATACTGAACCCGACCAAAGTGCTGGCGCACTGCCCGCCGATCCTGCGGGCGGCCGGCTTGCTCGGCCAGTCGATCGAGCAGTCCGGCCTGCTGCCCAAGGGATTGCCACCGCTGCTCTATGTGCGTGTCGCCACCATCAACGGCTGTCCATTTTGAATTGATATCAATTCCAGCCGTGTGCTGGAAACCACCGAAGGCGGCATCGAGAAGCTGAGCGAAGTGACCGGCTGGCGCGAGAGCAAGCTGTTCAGCGAGGCCGAGCGGCTGGCGCTCGAGTACGCCGAGCGCATCACCTACACCGACCAGAAGGTCGACGACGCGTTCGTCGACAGGCTGAAGAAGCACTACAGCGACAGCCAGATCGTCGAGATGACGGCGGCCATCGCCATGGAAAACTTCCGCTCGAAGTTCAATCCACCGCTCGGCATCGAGGCCCAGGGCTTCTGCATGGTGCCGAAGCGATAGGGTCTTTCCTCCCCATTCAAATGGGGAGGTGCCCGCGTCTTACGCGGGCGGAGGGGTCATAGCCTCCGGGAAGAGATAAATTAGCCTGCGGCGCATGACCCCTCCGGCCCTGCGGGCCACCTCCCCATTTGAATGAGACCTCTGCGAAAGGAGGCTGAACTCGAGTTTTGGCCCGGCTTGAGGAGAAGGCATCGATCGAGGTAACCGGAAGGTCTCGCTGCCGATCCCGTTGGGAGAGAATTTCAGCGGGTCAGGACGGCAGCGCGTCGCAGATTGACGGCGATGCAGAGGAGTTCGAGCTGCAGGGCGTTTGGGGCGAGGGAGAAGTAGCGAACGCGGCGATAGCCGTAGCCGCGTTTGAAGGTAGCGAACAGGTGCTCGATGGTGGCCCGGATCGGCGCGATCAGGCGGTTGCGCCGGCGTTGCCAGGGCGGCAAGGCGGGCTGGTTCTTGTGGCTGCGATGCATGATGCGGTCCTTGATGCCGAGGCTCTTGAGCTTGCGCCGTCGTTGCTTTTGCTCGTAGGCCCGATCGGCGTAGACCGCCTTCTCGTCGCCCATGACAAGGTCATCGGCGACCTGGCTCTCGTAGATCTTGGCCGGCGTGAGCAGGGATCGGCGGATCAGGCGTGACCCTTGATCCATGGCAACGTGCGCCTTGTAGCCGAAGTAGGACTTGCCGTTTTGCCGGGTCCAGTTGGCGTCGCGATCGTGCGGGCTGGCGCCGGCCGCGCCATCGACCGGGCGTGGCGGCGCGGCTTGGGCGGCGACCAGCGTGGCATCGATCATCGTGCCTTGCTTGAGCATCAGGCCTCGGCCTTCGAGCTGGCCGTTCAACTCGCCCAGCAGCCGGTCGCGCAGGCCCGCGGCGATCACCGCCTGCCGGAAGCGGCAGATCGTCGTCTCGTCGGGCGTCGCCTCGTCCAGCGCGAAGCCGCAGAAGCGGCGGAACGACAGCCGGTCGCCCAGCGCTTCCTCCAGCCCGGGATCGGACAGGCCGTACCATTGCTGCAGCAACAGGGCCTTGAACATCGCCAGCGCCCGGTAAGGCGGTCGCCCGCTCTCGCCGGGCCGAACCCGAGACAGCAGCTGCTCGAACCGCGACCAGTTCACCAAACTCTCGATCTTCTCGAGCCGGGCATTCACCCCAAGTCCTGGCGCCATGAAGGCTTCCGCCAAACCAAGCTGACCATCCTGTCCACGCTTCATCGAAGGCCTCCAAAAGACAGGCCTCCTCTAAATCATCAATCGCCCCAACAGCCAAGACCTTTTGCAGAGGTCTCATTTGAATGGGGAGGGAAGCGATTCAAACCAACCGGAAAGGCTCTAGCGCCGTCATTCCATGTCGATGTTCAGCTTCTTCAGGGTCTTGCCCCAGAAGGCGTGCTCGTCGGCCACGAACTTGGTGAATTCGGCACGGCTGCGCTCGGGCGGCTGCTCGAGGCCGTCGCGGGCCAGTGCTTCCTCCCACTTCGGATTCTTCATCGCCTCCTTGGCGGACTTCTCGATCTTGTCGAGGATCGCGTCGGGCGTCTTGCCGGTGCGAACAGGCCCTGCCAGCTGGTGACGACGACGTCGATGCCCTGTTCCTTGAGCGTCGGCACGTCGGGCAGCGACTTGACGCGCTTGTTGCCGGTGACGGCCAGGGCCTTGAGATTGCCGCCCTTGATCTGCGACACCGCCGGCGGCAGCGACGAGAAGTTCGCGGTGATCTGGCCGCTGATCACGTCGGCAACCGCCGGGCCGGTGCCCTTGTAGGGCACGTGGATCATCTTGATTCCGGCTGCTTCGGCAAACAGCGCGCCCGCGAGGTGGTTGTTGCCGCCGACGCCCGACGACGAATAGGTGAGCTTCTCGGGATCCTTCTTGGCCAGCGCCACCAGGTCGGCGGCGTTCTTGGCCGGCACCGAGTTGCCCACCACCAGGACGTACTGGTAGTCGGTTATCTGGCAGATCGGCGCCAGGGCGGCGATGGTGTCGATCATGCCCTTCTGGACCCACGGATTGATGATCACGTTGGTGCCGACGGCGACGAACAGCGTCTGGCCGTCCGGCTTGGCGGCCGCAGCGGCGCGCAGGCCGATCGAGCCGGCAGCGCCGCCCTTGTTGTCGATGATGATCTGCTGGCCGATCACCGGCGTCATGACCTGCCCGAGCTCGCGGGCATTGATGTCCGTGCTGCCGCCCGCGGCATAGCCGACCACGAAGGTGACGGGGCCGGCCGGCCATGCCGCCTGCGCGCGCGCGAACGACGGCAGAAGGAGGGCGCTGCCGCCGGCGACAAGCGCCTGGCGGCGGGAAATCATCGTCATGTTCAGTTCTTTCCTTTGACGTACTTGCCGGCGCCATCGCCAGCCAGTTTGCCCAGCACGGCGCCGGACACGAGGCCCGCTCCGCCGGGGTAGTTGTGATAGAACAGCCCGCCCACCAGTTCTCCGGCGGCAAACAGGCCGGGGATCGTGCTGCCGTCGGTGCTTTCGACCTCGCCCGCGGTGGCCGAGGTCTTGAGGCCGCCGAAGGTGAAGGTGAGACCGCAGGTCACGGCATAGGCCTCGAACGGCGCCTGGTCGATCGTGTTGGCCCAGTGGCTCTTCGGCACGGCAAGGCCGCGCGTGCTGCGCCCGTCCTTCACCGCGGGATTGAACGGCACCTCAGTCATGACGGCGGCAGTTCCATTCCTTGATGGTCTTCAGGAACTGTTCCTGGTTCACGCCCTCGAGCTTGGTTGCCAGCTCCTCGATCGTGTCGGCGCGCACCTTGGTCATGCGCTTGATGCGGTATTCGTCGCGCAACCGGTCGAGCACCTTCGCGTCGAAGATCTGCCAGGCAAACTGCTGCGGCTGGGAGAGGATCACCGCGCCGTACTTGGCGTAGGTGTAGTTGCGGAAGTCGGCGCCCTCGTCGACGAAGCGCAGGCCGTTGGCGTTCACCATGATGCCGAGCGGATAGGAGTGCTTCTGGAAGTTGTCGCCGACTTCCAGGTCGCCGAACTCCGGCGCGTTCATGTCCCAGCCGACAGCGTGGCCGCCCGACCAGTTGCCGTGCGGCTTGGCGCCGATCGCCAGCGCCATGTTGATGCCGGCGCCGGTGTTGAAGCGCGTGCCGCGCACCTTGGCGAGATCCCAGGTCGGCCCGAGATAGCGCGTGCGCATCTCGGCGTTGCTCTCGAAGCCGCCGCAGGCCAGCACGACGGCCTTGGCGCCGATGCGGATCTTGCGGCCCTTGTGCCTGGCGATGACGCCGCGCACGACGCCGTCTTCCTCGATCAGGGACACGGCGGGCGTCTCGTAGTGGATCGGGATGCCTGCCTTCACCGCGGCCTTGTGCTCGAGGTCGACCAGGCCCGGCCCGCCGCCCCACGCCTCGACGGCGAGGCCGCCCCAGAATTTGTACTTGCCGTTCACCTTGAAAGCCTGGCGGCCATAGCTCGGCTGGAAGCGCACGCCCTTCGACCGCATCCACTTCAAAGTCTCGAAGCTCCGGTTGACCAGCATGTCGGTGAGGTCGGGATCGCAGCGGTAGTTGGTCACCCGGCCCATGTCGTCGAGATACTGGTCGGCGGTGTAGCTGCCGAAATCGACGTCGCGCTTTTCGTCCGGCGTGAGATCGTAGAGCTGGGCGAGATCGTCGACGCCGTTGAAGACCACCCGCATGGCGCCGGCCGTATAGGTGCTGTTGCCGCCGCGCTCCGCCTCGGGCGCCGACTCGAGCATGGCGACGGACGCACCGGTATCGCGGGCCGCCAGAGCCGCACAGGCCGCGGCATTTCCCGCGCCCACCACCAACACATCGACCTGGAAATCGTCCACCAGACACTCCTCAAAAAAGGACGACCTCACCCTGAGGAGCGGCCTGAAAGGCCGCGTCTCGAAGGGTGGGCAACAAGCGGGGTGCTCGTTCCCATGCTTCGAGACGCTCGCTGCGCTCGCTCCTCAGCATGAGGGTATTTCTGTTCGTACTGCGCGATTTTACCTCGGCCCGAACTACTCTAGAATAGCATCATGGGAGATCGTTTCGACCGTCTAGGGGTCCGGCATGCCAATGTCGAGGCCCTCCTGCGCAGGCCGGGCATCGGGCACAACAATGGCCCGACGTTCGACATGTCGTGGGGTGCCTGGGTGTGGCGTCGCGCTACCGCCGCGGCCTGGAAGCCGCCCAGCCCCGAAGTCGCGAAAATGCGTCTCAAACGCGCCGAACGGCTGGGCCTCACCTACAGGGAACTGACCTCGGCGCTGATGAATACCGGCAGCAACCTCGGCACGGCCGTCATGCCGCTGTCGCTGGCCGCGCGGGTTCGTCGCGGTCCGAAAGGCGAAATCATCGTCGAGCCGCGCAATTCGATTGCCGCTCTGGTCGGCAGGTTCGGCGGCCGGCTGTTCCTGCTGGGCGACATCGATGCCGTGCCGGCGCTCAGCGATGCCGAGCGCGCCGAATTCCTGTCGGTCATCAATCGTGCCTTCGACGGCAAGGTGGAAGCGATCGGCTGGGGCCATGACGCGGCGGCGCTGCGCGGCATGCTCAAGGCGAACGCCGTGCCGCACCAGGAAGCCTTCATGGTCGGCGCCGGGATCGGCCATCAGGTGCTGGGCGAGAGTGCAGGCCTGCCACTGACGAAGGATATGGATACTTGGTTCTCATAGGAGCGCGCCACTCCAGTGGCGCTCATGAGAGGCGCCACTGGAATGGCGCGTGCCGATGAGCATGGAACCACCCCTCAAGGGCGTCCGCGTCGTCGAACTCACGCACACCATCCTCGGTCCGACCTGCGGCATGATCCTGGCCGATCTCGGCGCCGAGGTGATCAAGGTCGAGCCGGTCGATGGCGATCGCACCCGCAAGCTGCGCGGCTTTGGCGCCGGCTTTTTCGGCTATTTCAACCGCAACAAGAAGAGCCTGGCGCTCGACGCCGATTCGCCGGAAGGCCGCAAGGTGCTGGTGCGGTTGCTCGAGAAGGCCGATGTGCTGATCGAGAATTTTGCGCCGGGCTCGATGGCCAAGCGCGGCCTGGGCCCGGAGCATCTCGAGAAGATCAATCCGCGCCTCGTCTATTGCGCGCTGAAGGGCTTCCTGCCGGGGCCCTACGAGATGCGGCCCGCGCTCGACGAGGTCGTGCAGATGATGGGCGGGCTCGCCTACATGACCGGCCCGTCGGGCCGCCCGCTGCGCGCCGGCACGTCGGTGGTCGACATCGTGGGCGGGATGTTCGGCGCTTTCGGCACCGTGCTGGCGCTGAAGCAGCGTGACAGGACCGGGAAGGGCGGCCTCGTCGAGAGTGCGCTCTTCGAATCGGTCGTGTTCCTGATGGGCCAGCACATGGCGATCACCGCGATCAACGGCGCGCCGCCGCCGCCGATGCCCGAGCGGGTGAGCTCGTGGGCGGTCTACGAGATCTTCGACACGTCGGACGACCTGCAGGTGTTCATCGGCATCACCAGCGACGGCCAATGGAAGCGCTTCTGCGAAGTCTTCAGGCAGGGCGAGCTTGCCGCCGATCCGCGGCTGGCGACCAACAACGATCGCATCGAGGCGCGGCCGTGGCTGGTGCCCAAGGTCGCGTCCGTGTTCAAGGCCTACACCAAGGCAGAGCTCGAGCAGATGTGCCTCGATGCCGACATCTCCTTCGCGCCGATCGCACAGCCGCAGGATCTGTTCGACCATCCCCACCTGCTGGCCAACGGCTCGCTGGCGCCGACCACCCTGCCGGGCGGCGTGAAGACGCGCCTGCCGCTGCTGCCGTTCCGGATGTTCGGCTGGCGGCCGCCCCTGGTGAGCGACCCGCCGCAGGTCGGCCAGCACAATGACGAGGTGCTGGCGGAGATCGGCTACGACGCGCCGGGCATCGAACGGCTGAAGTCAGGTGGGACCCTGGGGCCGAAGCAGCAGCCGGGAATAGTCGTTGGATAATCGAAGTCCTGTGATTGGGACGCCGCTAAAGCGGTGAAGGGAAAAGATGCAGCACGAAGAAATTTTATGGGCCTGCGTTATTTTGGGTGCGGCCACCCGCTATATGCTGGCGATGTCACAGGGCTGTCTGTTCATTGGCAGGGCTATTTCGACCGACGACAGCAAAACTGGCTTTCAAGATGCGATTACGCCGCCTTGGTCTACGCGCCTCACGCTCGGCATTTATGCCTTGTCGGTAGCGCTCACCGTATTCGCATTTTGGTTGGGCGGCCCCAGCTTTGCCGGCGTTATCGCGTTTGCCTTGATCGCCTTCGTGTTCTTTAGTGGCTACGTCATACCGAAGCCAAATTCCGGTCACTGGGTGCGGCTGGTTTATCGTTCGATGGTGAACCGCACGGCCGATTATGCGAAGGCGGGAGACACGACGAGGGCGGACGCCGCCTCCACTCTCACTCGTCGGATCGCCGAGCACTTCCAGGGCGCTCTAAAGCAATAGGCGGCCCCTCGCGGTTGCAATTGATTGCACCGAAACGGCAACTCAATCGTCTGTTCGTATTTGCCGAATTTCCTGCTATAGTACATGCAATAACACATATAAATCATTGATATTGCTATATAAAATTTCCCGTCATTTCGTTCCCAGTATATGACTATTCCGCGGGCACCCTATAAATGACCGACTACGTATTGGCCGGAGCCGCCTCCCGCCCGCGAACGCGCAAGAATGCCGGCACGTGGCAAATGTTCCTGATGCTTGTCTCGCTCGCGACGCTGTTTCCCTTCATTGCCGTGCCCGTCGCGGAGCACGTCATTCCTGGCACCAGCGCGTCGCTCTCGACAGTCGTCTTCCTGACGTTCATCGGCTCGAACTTTCACGTCGCCGCGACGGGCTGGTTCTACACCGATCCGGAGTTGCGCCCCCACTTTCGGTCACGGCCGCTGCGCTATGTGGCGGCGCCTATCCTGCTGATCGCGGGCAGCGCCGCGCTTTTCCAGTTCGCCAGCCCGTCCCAGCGGGCCTACCTGCTGATGGCTTTCGCCTGCTGGCAGCTGTGGCATTATCAGAAGCAGAACGTCGGGCTGTTGAGCTTCATCGCTGCGGGAACGGGCAGCGGTCCGCTGTCGGTCTGGGAGCGGCGCACGCTGATGCTGGCGGCGATCGCAGGGATACTGGGCTTCTTCAGCGTCTCCGAGTTCGGCCAGTCGAACCTCGCGCCGCAACTCGCGCAACTCCACCGGGTCGGCGCCATCGTCTATCTGCTGGTGCCGATCGCGTTCGCCATCGCCGTCGCGCAAAACCCGGCGCTCCGCACGAACCGGCTGCGGCTCGGATTCCTGCTGCTCGGCACCTCGTTCTTTCTGCCGACCTTCATCTTCAACGACCAGCTCTCGGCGACGTTCGGCTATGCATTCGCCCACGGCCTGCAGTATCTGGTGTTCATGGGCGTCGTGAGTACCGGCAGGCCAAGGCCGGCCCTCTCGCTGGCCTTGCTGCTGTTCATCGCAACGCTCGGAGCGGTCGCGCTCAACGCCGCACGGGACGCGAGCGACCTGCCGGACGTGCCCTACGGCGTTGCCTTTTATGGCGCGTTCCTCGGCGCGGTGATGGCGCATTTCGTCCTCGACGCGGACATCTGGCGCCTGCGCGAACCGTTCCAACGCGCCTACATGCGCGCGAGGTTCCATTTTGTCTTCGATCGATGACGCGCTTGCCGTGCCGCTGGAGCGGCCGGCGGCGAAAGGCCTCGTAGCCACGGTCTGCTTCGGTATTGCCTGTGCTGTCGGCCTGGCGGGCGCGTTCATCGGCCTCGATACCCACGGCTTCTGGTTCGACGAACTATTCACCGCCCGGCTGCTGCAGCCCGACGGCACCAGCCTGCTGTCCCGCATCGTAACTGACGTCCATCCGCCGATTTACCTTGCCGTGCTGTCGATCTATTCGAGAATTGTGGGCGACAGCGACGTGGCGCTGCGCAGCCTGAGCAGCCTTTGTGCCTGCGGCGCCATTGTGGTCTTCGTCACCGCGACCAAACGGACGTTCAGCCTGGCCGGCCGGCTGTTCGGGGCGGCGCTGGCGACCGGCTCCGTATTCTGGTTCTTTCAAGCCCAGAACGCGCGCTCCTATGCGCTGGGCCTTGTCATCAGCGCGGGCATCCTGGCCCTTGCTCTGCGCCTTCTCGCCGGGCAGCTGCAGCAGCGGGACCGACGCCTCGCGCTGGGTGGCCTTGTTGTTCTGATGTTCGTGGGCTCGTTCGTGCACTTCTACATCATGTACGAATGCCTTGCCGTGCTGATTGTTCTTGCCTTCATGATGCCCGCGGAGAGGCATTGGGCCGCCGCCGTCGCAGTCGCTCTCCTCATCGCCTCGGCGCTCTATGTGAAGCTGGTCGTCGAGCCGTCCTCCCAGGCCTCGCTCGGCAGCAACTGGTATCCCAACGATCCCGTCTGGTACGGCCGCGTCCTGCTCTCCTGCGTGCGAAACACGTTCGGCGGCGCCGGCCTGGCGGCGATCGCGCTCTGCGCTGCCGCGATACTGCTTGGCCGGATGTCCGGTCCGGCGCAACACCGCCGCGCGCCCAGGCCAATGGCGGCTTTGCTGTCCGGCGTGCCGGTCCTCGTACTGGCCGGAGCGGTCGTAAGCTCCACCGTCCTCGCTCCGAACTTCTACGACAGGAATTTCCTCATTCTGTCGCCTTTCTTTTGGGCTGCCTCGGCCGCGCTGTACGACGCTGCCGCCGCCGCGGCGCCGAAGCTGGTACGGCAGGCGCTCGATGTTGCGCTCGGCGTCATCGTACTGTCGATGGCCTCCATCGTGATGCTGCGATTGCCGTCCAGCCGATCGCTGGATCTGGACTATGAGCCGTTCCGCGAGTCGGCCGAGTGGATCAAGACGCTGCCCGCCTGCCACAACCAGGTCGTGCCGGTGATATCCACCGATCTCGCTGCCTGGTACAAGCCCGGCTACGCCGAGACGATCTACATAAGCGGCTATGGGCGATACCTGCAGGGCTTTGCCCAACCGCAACTCATTTTCTTCCAGGACATACGAACGCATACGCTGCCTCAGGGCTTGAAGACCGAGCTGCAGCGGCGCATCGATGGCGAGGGATGCCCTGTCCTGGCATGGGCCGCTCACAACATGCCCGCCGGGGCCATGGCCGTGGCAAGGGACGAGCTGCTGAAGTGGGCGGATCGAGCGACTGCCAGGACAAAGGTGACGACGAAGGCCTTCCAGGACGATAGCCCGGGCTTTGTCCTGTATGCGGCGCAGCTTGCCCAGCCGGGCTATTGAGAGAGCCGGCTGGGATCATCGAGATTTATCGCTCGCAACGCGGGCCGCGGGAGCGGCGGGGAAGGAGCGGGATGTACCGCAAGACGATCGTCCTCGCCGTCACAGCCCTGGGCTGGCTGGTGGCCAGCCTGCTGGCTTTTGTCCTCGTGGCGAGCCTCACCTTCTTCGGTATCGGCCTGATCGGGCTGCTGCTGTGGTTCGTGTGCACGCGCATGGAACTCGAGAAGGATGCAGCGGTCGGCAGCGGATGGTCACCCGAGTTGATAGCCTCGCAATACGAGGCGCGTCAGAAGATGTCGCCGGAACAGAGGGCGGCGGACCGTGAGGATCAGACGCTGGCAATGCACTCGATGCGCTTCTTCAAGAACCTCGGCATGGCGCTGACCCTGATCGGCGCCGCTGGCTTCCTCTACTATCAGGTCTGATTACTGCTTGGCGTGTGTCGCCGGTGAGGCGTCCTTGTCGGCGAAGGCCGGATAGTCGGGGTCGAGCACGAACGGATAGGGGCCGGGGTACTGGCCGATCACCACCGTGTGGTTGATGATCCCGATGCCCGGCTGCCACAGATGCAGGTGATAGCCCGGCGGCTCGAGGTTGAACGTGGCGTCGTCGTGCGGATTGAGGTCGAGCACGACCTGATGCGCAACCGAGGGTGCCACGCTGCCGACCGTGCCGGCCCAGCGGATGTTGATCGAGCGGTGGTGATGGCCGCACACCAAACGCTCGATGTTGCGATGGCCCGATAGAAGTGCCGCCAGCGCGTCGCTGTTGCGGCAGTTGATCGAGTCCATGTGCTGCAGGCCGGTCGGAAATGGCGGGTGATGCATGAAGATCAATGTCGGGCGCTCCGGCTGTTCGTCGAGCCGGGCCTTCAGCCAGGCAAGCCGCGGCGCATCCATCTCGCCATGGCCCTTGCCGGGGACGATCGAAATCGAGGCCGATCAGGCGCAGCGGCCGGTCCTCGATCGTATAGTGCAGATATTCGCCGTCGCCCGGCAGGTAGCCTTCGGCGCCGAACACCTTGCGCAGGTTATCGCGGCGATCGTGGTTGCCGGGGATGAGATAGACCGGCATCGGCAACGGCTTCAGGATGTCGCGCAGCAGCTCGTACTCCTCGACCAGGCCGCAGTCGGTGAGATCGCCGGTCCCGAGCACGACGTCGGGCTTGCGCGGCAGGGCGAGGATCGAGGACACCGCCGCGCGCAGCAACGCCTCCGTGTCGACCACCTTGTAGGCCATCTTGCCGGCGGGCCTGATGTGCATGTCGGTGATCTGGGCGATGAGCGTCATGACGGTGTCCTCTTTATCCTGTGCTTACGGCAGCTTCAGCGCCGTCTGGTCGACATAGGGCTTCATCAGCGCGTCGGCGGCGTGCTGGGCGTCCTTGACCGCCTGCGGCGCCTTCTTCTTGCCGTTCAACACCGCCTGGATTTCATCTTCCAGTGCCTTGCGCACGGCCACGGTCTGGTAGGTCGCGAACCACGGCTTGGCGTAGGGGAGCTGGTCGAGAGCCACTTTGGCGTCGGGGTTCTTGGACATGAAGTCTTTCATCTCCGGCGTATCGTACGCCGATTTTCGGGGCGAGAAGTAGCCCGTGAAACGGCTCCAGGCGCCGAGATTTTCGGTCGACGACAGCCACTTGGCGAACTTCCAGCCGGCCGCCTTCTGCTCGTCGCTGAGGCCCTTGAACATCACCAGCGAGCCGCCGCCGATCGGCACGGCGTTGCGCACGTTCCTCGGCACGAAAGCTACGCCATAGGGCATCTTCATGCTGTCGCGCACGAAAGAGAGGCTGCCGGTCGAGAGCAGCATCATCGACGCCTTGCCCGCCAGGAAGTTGCTCGACACGGCGCCGCCTTCGACGACGCCCTGCTGCATCACCTTGTGCTTGAACACGAGGTCTTCGACGAACTGCGCGGCGCCCAGCATCGAGGGCGTGTCGTAGTAGACCTCGCCGCCGTATTCCTCGTTGAAGTAGCGGCCGCCGTTGGACATCGACAGCGCTTCCATGATCCAGCCCATGTAGTCGTAGCCTTCGGGCAGCGCGATGCCGTAGCGGTCGGCCTTGGTCAGCTTCTTGGCGGCGTCGACCAGTTCGGCCCAGGTCTGCGGCGGCTTCTCCGGATCGAGACCCGCTTCCTTGAAGTGCTCCTTGTTGTAATAGAGCAGCGGCGTCGAGTTCTGGTAGGGGATGGCGTAGAGCTCGCCGTCGACAATGGCGTTGGCGTGCACGGCCGGCCAGAAGTCGTCGAGGAACTTGGTCCGCGTGGTGCCGTCGGCCTTGAGCTGCGGCTCCAGCGAGACGATGTCGCCCGCGATCTTGAGGTCGAGCACGAAGTTGGCGCTCATCAGCACGACGGCCGGCGGCTTGCCGGCGCTGGCGGCCGCCTGGGCCTTGAGCTTGGTCTCGTCGTAACTGCCGGTGTAGACGCCCGTGACGGCGACGTCCTTCTGGCTGTCGTTATAGAGTTTGGTAAGGCGGGCCATCTCTTTGGCGAGCTTTCCGTCCACGGGGACCGGGAAAAAGAAGTCGATTTTTGTTTGCGCCACAGCCGAGGCCGAGACGAGTGCCGCCGCGGCGGTCGCGGCAAGCAATGGAATCCAACGCATGATTTTCCCCTTTATCCCTTGAGACCCGAAAACATGAAACTGTTGACGAACTGACGCTGGAAGATGGCGAAGAGCGCGAGCAGCGGGAGCATGACCAGCAGGGTGCCGGCGGCGAGCAGGCCCCATTCCTTGCCGCCCTCGGTGCCGAGCGCGAACGAGGCGAGGCCGATGGTGAGGGTCTGCTTGCTTGGCTCGTTCAGCACCATCAGCGGCCACAGGAATTCGTTCCAGTGGGCCATCAGCGAGACCAGCGAAAAAGCGACGAGCCCGGGCTTGGCCATCGGCAGCAGCACGTGCCACAGCACCTGCCACCATTTCGCGCCGTCGATGAAAGCGGCCTCCTCGAAGTCGCGCGGGATCTGACGGAAGGTCTGGCGCATCAGGAACGTGCCGAACGCCGAGGCGAAGTAGGGCAGCATCACGCCGAGCAGCGTGTTGTAGAGGCCGAGATCGACCACGGTGCGCAGGTTGGGCACGATCAGGATCGGCGGCACCAGCATGAGCTGCAGCAGGAAGACGTAGAAGATGAAGTCCCGTCCGGGAAAATCCAGCCGGGCGAAGGCGTAGCCGGCGAGCGAGATGGTGACGATCTGTATCGCCAGGATGCCGAAGGCCACGATCGCGGTGTTGACGTAGTAGACGGCGAAGTCGCCGCTCTCGAAAGCTTCGGCGAAGTTGGCCCAGGTCGGCACGAAGTCCGGCAGCAGCGATGCCATGTGGATGCCGCCCGAATTGTCGGGCCGGAACGAGGCGATCAGCGTCCACAGGAACGGCGTCGACCAGAAGAAGACGATCACCAGCATCAGGCTGACGATGACGGGGTTGGTGCGCTTCATGACTGGGGGCGCGCAACTCCAGTCGCGCGTCTTTGTCGTTTGGGCGATGATCGCGCCCCTGGAGTGGCGCGCCCCCAGCAATGGTCAACTGGCCGCATGCGCGCCCCGTTCCATGGTCTTCAGCGAGAAGAGGGACACGGCCAGCAGGAACGATACCGAGATCACACTGGCGGCGGCGGCTCGGCCAGCGGCGAAGTTCTCGTGCGCCTGCTCGAAGATGTAATAGAGCACCAGCTTGGTCGAGTTGCTGGGACCACCCTTGGTCAGCACGATCACGTGGTCGACCTGGGTCAGCACGTTGATCAGTGCGATCACCAGCACGAAGGCCGTGGTCGGCGCCAGCAGCGGCACGATGACATGGCGCAGCCGCTGCCAGCCATTGGCGCCGTCGATCGTGGCCGCCTCGAGCACGTCGCTCGACAGGGTCTGCAGGCCCGCCAGATAGAAGAGCATGTAGTAGCCGGCGTTCTTCCAGATCGTGATGCCGATCAGCGACCACAGCGCCACGTCCGGGTCGCCCAGCCAGTTGGGGCCGCGCAGGCCGAGCTTTGCGAGGTAATAGTCGAACAGCCCGACGCCCGGCAGGAAGATGAAGAAGAACAGCGACGCCGCGGCGACCAGCGGCACCATCGAGGGGAAAAGCAGCAGCGCGCGCATCACTGAATTGATCCGCCCCGACCGCTGAAGTGCCAGCGCAAACAGCAGCGCCAGCGCCATGCTGGGCGGCACCGTGCCCACGGCGTAGACGAGATTGTTGATCACCGATTGGACGAACGCCTTGTCGGCGAACAGGTCGGTGTAGTTGCGTAGCCCGACGAACAGGGTGGTCGAGCTGCCGTGGACCTTGTCGTGCAGGGAATCCCAAGCCACCCGCACGATCGGCAGATAGGTGAAGGCCGCCAGCAGGAGCAGAGAGGGCGCCAACAACAGGTACGGCCAGGCGCGCCGTGCCAGCCGGATCCGCATCGTGCGCCGCTTCTGTCGGTCGGCAGACAGAGATGGTGCGTGCGTGGCGATGCTGGTCATTTCAGACCGCTACTGTCCCCGCATGATGCGCCTGTTTCGGTCTTGTTACGGGGATGTTACGCCCGCCGGGCCCGCGGGGACAAACGGCGGGAACTTGCTCCCGCTTTGCACAAAAGGCTGGCTCGATCACGAAGAACAGACCTAGAACTTGTGTCAATAAGTTTAATTCAATCAGTGGGTTATTTCCCACCTTGCGGTAAAGAACAAAATGCGTACAGTTATCCGCATTGCCGCTCCTGACAGGGGCATGGATTATCAAAGGAGGCAGCCAATGACGGCGGCACTGAAACTGGTCGAGAAGCAAGGCATGGACAACAAGAACAAGGCCCTCGATGCGGCGCTGGCTCAGATCGAGCGGGCCTTCGGCAAGGGATCGATCATGAAGCTGGGCCAGCGCGAGCATGTGGAGATCGAATCGATCTCGACCGGCTCGCTGGGCCTCGATATCGCGCTGGGCATCGGTGGCCTGCCCAAGGGCCGCATCGTCGAGATCTACGGTCCGGAAAGCTCGGGCAAGACGACGCTCGCGCTGCACGTCGTGGCGGAAGCCCAGAAGAAGGGCGGCACCTGCGCCTTTGTCGACGCCGAACACGCGCTCGACCCGGGTTATGCCCGCAAGCTGGGCGTCGACATCCAGAACCTCCTGATCTCCCAACCCGACGCCGGTGAGCAGGCGCTCGAGATCGCCGACACGCTGGTCCGCTCCGGCGCGGTCGACGTGCTGGTGATCGAACTCGGTGGCGGCCCTGGTGCCGCGCGCCGAGCTCGAAGGCGAAATGGGCGACTCGCTGCCCGGCCTGCAGGCCCGCCTGATGAGCCAGGCGCTGCGCAAGCTCACGGCCTCGATCTCCAAGTCCAATACGCTGGTGATCTTCATCAACCAGATCCGCATGAAGATCGGCGTCATGTTCGGCAGTCCCGAGACCACGACGGGCGGCAACGCGCTCAAGTTCTACGCCTCGGTCCGCCTCGACATCCGCCGCATCGGCGCCCTCAAGAACGGCGAAGACGTGGTCGGCAATGCCACACGCGTGAAGGTCGTGAAGAACAAGGTGGCGCCGCCATTCAAGGTCGTCGAGTTCGACATCATGTACGGCGAAGGCGTCAGCAAGACCGGCGAGTTGATCGATCTCGGCGACAAGGCCGGCGTCGTCGAGAAGTCGGGCTCCTGGTACTCCTACGACGGCCAGCGCATCGGCCAGGGCCGCGAGAACGCCAAGACCTATCTCAAGGAACATCCCGAGGTCGCCGACGCGATCGAGAAGAAGGTCCGCGAAAATGCCGGCATCCTGGCAGCCGTCCTCGACGGCTCGAAGGAAGAAGAGGACGACGCGGACGAAGAGGAATAGCCCACTCGGATCCCCTGTCTCCGATGGTCTACGGGCGGTGCTGTTCTCCCCACGCAACAGCACCGCCCATTTTCTCCGGCGCCCTGACGGGCGCCGTTTTTTTCCATTTGTTTAATGGAGAGGCCGCGCGATGGTGATCGCGCCAGTTGGCGCAATTAGCGCTACCCCGCTACCCCCTTCAGGAATCTCTGTACCCATTCCGGTCCCGTCCGACGTACGGAGTTCCTGGGGCGCGTCCGGCTCCAGGCCATGAGCAGGGCGAGCGGGAACCATTCGTCCTTCTCGTCCTGCAGCTTGCGCGCGGCGAGAGAGACTTTCGGCACCGCCACGGTCGTCACGCCGTCCTGCAGAGGGCCGGCGCAGAGTTCCGGCGGCGACGTCACCAGATACTCGCGGCAGATCAGCGGACGCTCTTCATGGATCGAGCAGCTTTCGTCCTCCAGAAACGGGCAGGCCACGCGGAGCGCGAAGTAGCCTGTCGAGAGTTCCCGGTCGGTCTTGCCGGCGCGTTCACCGAAGCCCGCGGGGGTGAGGACGGCCTCCGCCGCCGCGAACCGTCTCCTGATTTCCTTGCGGCGATCCTTGGGCATCGCCTCGACGAGATCGAGCAGCCGCTCGCCCTCGGTGCGCGACACCGGCACGAGTTGGCGGCAGCACGCGCCACAGCCCTTGCGGCAGGAGATCGCCTGGCCGCTCTCGGCGGCCGAGACGACGACGTTCACCAGTCCCTGCAAGGTGGGCACGACTTCCCGGGCCGCGACGGCGGCATCCGGGACGGTGATCGGGTGTGCAATCCGCAGATTGCCGACCGTCAGTCTGAGAGTTGCTGTAGAGGTGCCGGAGCCCGCCATAAACGCCCAATTTCCCTGTTCGTTCCCTTGTGTGGACTTGGCCGGCGCGCGCACGCTACAAAGATCGCATCATGGCAAGCGTCAGCGACATTCGTCGCACATTCCTAGAATACTTCCGCAAGAACGGCCACGAAGTTGTCGAACTCGAGCCCGTTGGTGCCGCGCAACGATCCCACATTGATGTTCACCAACGCCGGCATGGTGCAGTTCAAGAACGTCTTCACCGGCCTCGAGAAGCGCGCCTACAGCCGCGCCACGACCTCGCAGAAGTGCGTGCGTGCCGGCGGCAAGCACAACGACCTCGAGAATGTGGGCTACACCGCGCGTCACCACACCTTCTTCGAGATGCTGGGCAACTTCTCGTTCGGCGACTATTTCAAGGAAAACGCGATCGAGTTCGCCTGGAACCTGATCACCAGGGAATACGGCCTGCCCAAGGACAAGCTGCTGGTCACCGTCTATCACACCGACGACCAGGCGGCGGGCTACTGGAAGAAGATCTCCGGCCTGTCCGACGACAGGATCATCCGCATTCCGACGTCCGACAATTTCTGGGCGATGGGCGAGACCGGCCCCTGCGGCCCCTGCACCGAAATCTTCTACGACCATGGCGCCGACATCCCCGGCGGCCCGCCCGGCAGCGCCGACCAGGATGGCGACCGGTTCATCGAGATCTGGAACCTGGTCTTCATGCAGTACGAGCAGCAGACAAGGGAAACCCGGGTGCCGCTGCCCAAGCCGTCGATCGACACCGGCATGGGCCTCGAGCGGCTCGCCGCCGTCCTGCAGCACAAGCACAACAACTACGACATCGATCTCTTCCGCGCCCTGATCGAGGCGGTGGCGCACGAGACCGGGGTCGATCCCGACGGCCCGCAGGCCGCGTCGCACAAGGTCATTGCCGATCATCTGCGCGCGACGTCGTTCCTGATTGCCGACGGCGTGCTGCCCTCCAACGAGGGCCGAGGCTATGTGCTGCGCCGCATCATGCGCCGCGCGATGCGGCACGCGCACATTCTCGGCGCCAAGGATCCGATCGTCTACAAGCTCGTGCCGACCCTGGTGAAGGAGATGGGGGACGCCTTCCCCGAGCTGGGCCGGGCGCAGCCGCTGATCGCCGAGACGCTGAAGCTCGAGGAGACGCGGTTCAAGACGACCCTCGGCACCGGCCTCAAGCTGCTCGACGACGAGACCCGTGGCCTGTCGGCCGGCGGCACCTTGAAGGGCGAGATAGCCTTCAAGCTCTACGACACGTTCGGCTTTCCCCTCGACCTGACGCAGGACGTGTTGCGCGCGCGAAACATCTCGGTCGATACCGCGGGCTTCGAGAAATCGATGGACGAGCAGCGGGCCAAGGCGCGTGCGGCATGGGCCGGCTCCGGAGACACCGCCGACCAGGCGATCTGGTTCGACGTGCGCCAGAAGGTCGGTGCCACCGAGTTCCTGGGCTACGACACCGAGCGCGCCGAAGGCAAGATCACGGCGATCATCGTCGACGGCAAGGAAGTGCCGGCGCTGAAGAGCGGCCAGACCGGCTGGCTGGTCGTCAACCAGACGCCGTTCTATGCCGAATCGGGCGGCCAGATGGGCGACACCGGCCGGTTCGTCGGCGCGGGCGGCGAGGCCACCATCGCCGACGTCCACAAGATGGTGGGCGATCTCCATGCCCACGAGGCCCGGGTCGACAAGGGCGAGATCAAGGTCGGCGACGACGTCGTCATGACGGTGGATGCGATCCGCCGTGCCCAGTTGCGCGCCCATCATTCGGCGACCCATCTGCTGCACGAGGCGCTGCGCCGCCATCTCGGGACGCACGTCACCCAGAAGGGCTCGCTGGTCGCGCCCGACCGCCTGCGCTTCGACATCAGCCACACCAAGCCGATCTCGGCGGAGGAGCTGCGCAGGATCGAGGACGAGGTGAACGAGCGCATCCGCCACAACAGCTCGGTCGACACCCGCCTGATGACGCCGGAAGAGGCGATTGCCGCCGGCGCGATGGCGCTGTTTGGCGAGAAGTACGGCGAGGAAGTGCGCGTGCTGTCGATGGGCGGCGCCCACGGGGAGAAATATTCGGTCGAGCTGTGCGGCGGCACGCACGCACTGCGCACCGGCGACATCGGCCTGTTCCGCATCGTCGGCGAAGGCGGCGTATCGGCGGGCGTGCGCCGCATCGAGGCGGTCGCCGGCAACGCCGCCGAGCAGCATGTCCGCCATCAGATCGACCTGCTGAACGAGGCCGCCGCGGTCATGAAGGTCCGCTCGGAAGATCTTCCCGCGCGTCTCGCCGCCCTGGTCGACGGCCAGCGCCGGATCGAGCGCGAGCTGGGCGAGGCGCGCCGGGCGCTGGCGCTGGCCGGCGGCGGCGGCAGCGGTTCGGCAGGCGCCAACGCGGCCGACGAGATCCGTGACATCGGCGGCGTGAAGATGATCGGCCGCGTGCTGAACGGCGTTCCCGGAAAAGACCTCAAGGGCATGGCCGACGAATTCAAGAAGAAGCTGGGGTCCGGCGTGGTCGCGCTGATCGGCATCGACGACGGCAAGGCCTCGGCGGTCGTCGGCGTCACCGACGATCTGTCGAAGAAGCTGAGCGCGGTCGAGCTGGTGAAGGCGGGCGTCGCGGCGCTGGGCGGCAAGGGGGGCGGCGGCCGTCCCGACATGGCGCAGGGCGGCGGTCCCGATGCGGCAAAAGCGGGCGACGCGCTCAAGGCCATCGAGGCGGCAGTGGGCGGCGTCCGATGATCGGCCGAAGCGGTACTGTTGCGGCGATCCTCGTCGCCCTGATTGCCGGCGGCTGCAACCAGCAGCCGCAGCAGCAGGCGCCGCAGCCCGACCGTGCGAGCGGCAGCCCGGAGAAATATGCCCGCGATCGCGACCTGTGCCGGGGCCAGGTCGACGAATACATGCGCGAGCGCCGGCGCGTCGACGATGCGAGCGCCGGCACTTTCACCAACTACTCCGACCGCGCCGGCCGCGACGGCCTGTCCAACCAGATGGCGAACTACAGCGACAGCCGCAACGCCGACAAATTCATGGCCAGTTGCATGGAAGCGCGCGGCTGGCCGCAGGCACAGAAGGCCTGGTGGCAGAAGATCGGCGGCTAGGGCACGTCACGCGCCCTGGCACCATCAAAACGCCGCCAATCGGCCGGCATGCGGACACGGGCGGATGATTGCCTGCTACTGTCGCAATCTTCGGAGAGAGCCGTGAACCATCACCCGATCCTGCGCGCAGGTCTGTCGCTCTCGTTGCTGCTGGCAGCGGCTGCGTGCGCCAACGTACCGTTGGCCGATTCACAGCAGGATGCCGAAGCCAAGCGCTTCCAGCAGCCGGCACAGGATAGTGGCGCGCTCTATGTCTATCGCTCGGGGCTGATGGGCTTCGTCCGGCCGATCGATGTCGCCATCGCGGGCGGCGCGAGCGCCCAGCTGGCCTCGAACACCTACCTGCGACTCGAGGGACCGCCGGGCCCCGTCGATCTTACCTGCCGGATCGGCGACAAACAGGGCGAGCAGCAGATCACCATCGAACCCGGCCGCACGCGTTATGTCGAGGTATCGATGAAGGTCGGTCTGGCGCTGCCCGGCTGCGAGGTCGCGGAAGTGCCTCCGGACCAGGGCCAGGCCGCCGTGCGCGGCGCCCGACGGGTGAATTCGCACGGCCAGTAGCAACCGGATCGGACCCCGGCCGTTGCACCGGCTGTCCATCGGATCCATGGAGTTGCCATGCCGTCACGCTCGCAGGCCCTCGCCGTCCTGCTCCTGCTCTGTCTTGCGCCGCTTCCGGCGTCGGCCCAGTCGTCCCTCTCATCGGTGATCTACGAGGTGCGCGGCGGCGTTCTCGCGCACGATCTGCACATCGTCGCGGCCAATCACGTCGAGAGCGGCGTCAGCCTCAATGCGGAAGTGGCGTTTGCGCCTTCGCTGGCGCTGTTCGGCGGCGCCATCCGCCCGGTGCTGGGCGGAACCGCCACGACCAACGGCGGGACGAGCTGGGGCTATCTCGACGCGCGCTGGGAATATTCGGGCTCGCTGTTCTTCGTCGGCTTCGGCATCGGCGGGTCGGTCAACAACGCGCCTCTCACCGTCGATCAGGACGGCCGCAAGGCGCTGGGCTCGACCCTGTTGTTCCACATTCCGCTCGAGATCGGTCTGCAGATCACGCCGGACAATCGCATCTCGGCCTTCTACGAGCATTCATCGAATGCCTTTCTGGCCTCTCCCAATCCCGGCATGGACAATCTCGGCGTGCGCCTGGCGCACCGCTTCTGACCCTCTACTTGTAGCCCGCTTCGTTGCGGGTGACCTCGCGCTTGGTCATGAAGAAGACGAAGATCCGCCAGACACCGTTGAGGGCTCCGATGGCGAGGAACGCCATGCCGGCGCGCTGCAGGCCGATGAGCAGGCCTGAATCGATCCGCAACAGGAAGCCGACGATCATGGCGAGCATGGTGACGAACGGGACGGCGAGGGCATAGGAAACGCAGATCATGGCCGCGATGCCGGCGGGGAAGTAGAGCATCCCGCCCCAGAACGAGCCGGTCGTGTCGTAGACATAGATCCCGCAGCCCCACGCCGCGAGCATCGTGAGGCCGCCGACGGCCCAGCGCGCGAGCAGGAACAGCCTCTGCGTTTCGGCGGTGGCTTGCTTGCCCTTTCTTTTTTTTCTGCGTCGTCTTCTGCGGCGGCGTTCGCTGTCGCTTTCTTCGGCGGCGTCGCTGGCGCTGCTCCCGGGCTCGCTTTCCATCGGTGTCACGGTGCCGTAACTCACGGGCCACGGCAAGCTGCCGCCCTATCCATCACATGAATGTGCCGTCGGGATCGCCGTTGAACATGACCTTGCCGACGGCCTCCCAGTGCGCCTCGCGCGACTGGATCTGTTGCGACAGCGTGTGCAGGTCGCGAAACCGCCGCTCGAAGGGTGTGCCGATGAATATGGCACTCGCGCCCGCTGCCTTGAACGTCCAGTCGCCGACCTCGATCGACGTCTGGATGGCGTGGGTGCAGGCCAGCCGGACCCGGGCGCGCTCCACAGCTCCGATGGCCACGACCTCGTCGGCGGTCGACCAGATTTCCTCGAGCGTGTCTGAAAGCCAGGCGCGCGCCGAGCCGAGCGTTGCTTCACGCCGGGCGAAATTGGCCTGGACCACGGGATCGTCCGCCAGACGGGCCATGGCGCGCGGAGTCTTGTCGGCGGCCAGGACGGCAAAGGCATCGAGCATGGCGCGGGCAATGCCGAGCGCCACGCCAGCCACGCCGACGGCATAGATGCCCTGCGTCGTGAACGCATAGAGCTTGCCGTAGTCGCGGCGCACGCTCGGGTCTTCGCGCGTCCCGGAGAACTCCTCGGGCACGAAGACGTCCTTGATGCTGTAGCCCTCCGACGCCGTGCCGCGCATGCCGAGCGTGTTCCAGTTGCGGATCGGCGCCGTGCGATCCTTCGGCATCAACAGGGTACGGATGGTGGGACGGCCGAACCGGTTCTTGCGCAGCGCGCCGTCGGGCTCGACCACCTGGCAATGCGCGCCCATCCAGTTGGCCTGGCGGGAGCCCGATGCGAAATGCCATTCGCCGGTCACGCTATAGCCGCCGGGCACGGCGGTGGCGCGGTGACGGTTGGGCGGCCCCCAGGCGATGACGCTGCGCGGATCGCCGAAGATCGTGCGCGCCGACCTCGAGGGGAATGAACGGCGCGATGAACGACGAGCTGTTGGCCACGAACATGTTCCAGCCGACCGAGCCGTCGTGCCGGGCGATCTCCTCGACCGCGTGCAGGTACTTCCACGGCTCGACCTGATCGCCGCCGACCGAGCGCGGCAGCAGCAGCCGCAGCAGCCGCGACTCGTGCAGCTCGCTTAGCACTGGCTCGGGGATCTCCTGGGTGCGTTCGATCTCGTCGGCGACGGCGGCGATCGCGGGGCCGAGCGTGCGGGCGCGCGCCACCGGATCGATCCGGGGAGACAATGCAGTGACCGTGCTCATCTGGCGCCCTCGCGTTGGCCTGGGCACCGATTGGGCGCGCCGGCAGGGTGGCTTGTCAACGCGTGGCCGCGAGGCGATGCAACCGGATCGGCGGTCGGGCGTTACGCTGTTCATGACCGCCCTGCGTATCCGTCTTTTCGCACTCTGCGCGCCACTCGTTCTTGCGGCCTGCGACAACGGCCCGTTCCCCCTGCTTTCCCAAGGTACCCGTCCCGGTGTCGACAAGACGGTGTCGCTGAGCGCCAGCTTGCCGCCACCTCGGCCTGGCCAATACGAGCCGGGCATCGCGCCTGCCAACGAGGAGAAGGGTGTCGGCGTCGGCCAGATCGTGTCTGGTCACGGCGGCCAGCAGGCGCAGAAGGAAAAAGAGAAGCAGCTGCAGGCGACCATCGAGTCCGATCTCGCCCGCCAGCGCGCCGAGCAGGCACGCCAGCGCAACGTCGACGAGAAGATCAGCAGCCAGTGAGCTGCGGGACTATTCGGCCGCCTGCTTGAGCGGCTGCGGATTGCGCCACTCGGCCAGCAGGTCGGCTTCCTTGCGCCGGGCCTTTTCGAGATGCGCATCCTTCACGTGGCCATAGCCGCGGATGTCGTCGGGGATCGAGGCGAGCTTCACCGCGAGAGCATGATTGGGCGCGGTGAGCCCGGCCAACAGTTCATCGACCAGCGACTCGTACTGGCCGATCAGCGCGCGCTCGACGCGGCGCTCGGCGGTGTAGCCGAACGGATCGAAGGCCGTGCCGCGCAGGCCCTTCAACTTTGCGAGCAGCTTGAACATCGGCAGCATCCAGGAACCGAACTCCATCTTCAGGAGATGGCCGGTCTTGGGATCGCGCGAGGAGAAGAGCGGCGGGGCGAGGTGGAACCTGAGCCTGTAGTCGCCCTCGAACTGCTTATCGACGCTGGCGGCAAACGCCGTCTCGGCATAGAGCCGGGCAACTTCGTACTCGTCCTTGTAGGACAGGAGCTTCGAATAATTGCGCGCGACGGCTTCGGCGAGGCCGGTCTGGCCGGTCTTCGCCTCGACCGATTTCACCCTCTCGACCAGCGCGGTGTAGCGCCGGGCGAGAGCGGGATTTTGGTAGGCAGTCAGATGCTTCACCCGGCTGGCGACGATCTCGTCGAGCGTGCGCGAGAGGCTGGTGAAGGCCACGACATTGTCGGCCGGCGCCAGCAGCTTCTCGACGGCCGAGCGATCGTGCGCGGCGCGGCGGCCCCAGCGGAAGGCGCCGAGATTCATCGGCACGGCCGTACCGTTGAGTTCGATCGCCCTTTCCAGCGCCTCGAGGCCGATCGGGATCAGGCCCTTCTGCCAGGCATAGCCCAGCATGAAGAGGTTGGTGGCGATCGAGTCGCCCATCAGTCCGGTGGCGAGGCTCGTGGCTTCGAGGAAGTCGCAGGCATCGGCTCCGGCGGCAGCCTCGATCGAAAGCTTCAACGTCGAGGTCGGGAAGGCGAGGTCGGGATGGCGGGTGAATTCGCCGGTGATGGTCTGGTGCGTGTTGACGATCGCGTGGGTGCGGCCGGGTTCGAGCTTGGCGAGCGCATCCGTGCCGGCGCTGACGACCAGGTCGCAGCCCAGCAGCACGTCGGCGCCGCCCGTCGCAAGGCGCACGGCATGCAGGGCCTCGGGGCTGGCGCCGATGCGGACGTGACTGATCACGCCGCCGCCCTTTTGCGCCATGCCGAGCTGGTCGAGCACGGTGGCACCCTTGCCTTCGATGTGGGCGGCCATACCCATGATCGCGCCGATGGTCACCACACCGGTGCCGCCGATGCCGGTGATCAGCACGCCGTAGGGCCGGTCCGCGACCGAGGGCACGGTCACCAGCGGAGGCAGCGGCATTTCGGTCGGCGCGGAACCGGATTTGCCGGCGGCTTTGCCCTTGCGCACGCCACCGCCTTCGACCGTGACGAAGGACGGGCAGAAGCCGTTCAGGCAGGAGAAGTCCTTGTTGCAGGACGATTGATCGATCTCCCGCTTGGAGCCGAACTCGGTCTCCACCGGCGTGACCGACAGGCAGTTGGAGGCGACGGAGCAGTCGCCGCAGCCCTCGCAGACCGCCTGGTTGATGAACACGCGCTTGGCGGGATCGGGATAGGTGCCGCGCTTCCGGCGGCGGCGCTTCTCGGCGGCGCACGTCTGGTCGTAGATCAGCACGGACACGCCTTTGATCTCGCGCAACTCGCGCTGCACCTCGTCGAGCTGGTCGCGGTGATGGAAGGTGACGCCCGGCGCCCACTCGGTGCCGATGGGATATTTGTGCGGATCGTCGCTCACCAGGGCGATGCGGCGCACGCCCTCGGCATGGACTTGCTGGCTGATCGTCCAGGGATGGACGTTGCCGTCGTGCGGCTGGCCGCCGGTCATGGCGACGGCATCGTTGTAGAGGATCTTGTAGGTGATGGTGGTGCCGGCCGCGATCGCCTGCCGGATCGCCAGATAGCCCGAGTGGAAGTAGGTGCCGTCGCCCAGGTTCTGGAAGACGTGCGGCACGTCCACGAAGTGCGAGGCGCCGACCCACGGCACACCCTCGGCACCCATGTGGGTGAAGGTCCGGGTGTTGCGCTCCATGCCGATCGCCAGCGTGTGGCAGCCGATGCCGGCCATCGCCATCGAACCGTCCGGCACTTTGGTCGAGGTATTGTGCGGGCAGCCGGAGCAGAAGTAGGGCACGCGCGCCATGCCCGAATCATTGCGCACCTGGCGGGCCGACTGACGGCGCAAGGTCTCGAAGCGCTGTTTGGTCGCCGCGCTGAAGGAGTCGAGGCCGAGCCGCGCCACGATCGTGGAGGCGATGTCGAAGGGCGAGAGCTCGCCGTCCGACTTGAAGAGCTTCCGGCCCTGCTCGTCGGTCTTGCCGACGACGACGGGGCGGCGGTCGGCGGCTGCGTTGAACAGCACGTCCTTCAGCTGCTGCTCGATGATCGGCGCTTTCTCCTCGATGACCAGGAGCTCGCGCTTGCCCGAGGCGAATTCCATCGCGCCCTCGGTCTCGAGCGGCCAGACCATGCCCACCTTGTAGACGGCGAGGCCCAGCCGTTCGGCCTCTCTGTCGTCGATCGCCAGCTCGTCGAGCGCCTGTCGGACGTCCATGTAGGACTTGCCGACGGTGACGATGCCGAAGCGCGCGTCGGGCCGGCCCAGCATCACCCTGTCGAGCTTGTTGGCCCGCCAGTAGGCGCGGGCGGCCGGCAGCTTGAGGGTCAGCACGCGGCGTTCCTGGCCCAGCCACTCGTCGGGCCAGCGGATGTGCACGCCCTCGGGCGGGATGGTGAAATCGGTCGGGGTGTGGATCTCGACCCGGTGCGGATCGACGTAGACGGAGGCGGAGGAGTCGACTGTCTCGCTCAGCACCTTGAAGGCGACCCAGAGGCCCGAGTAGCGCGACATGGCAAAGCCGTGCAGGCCGTAGTCGAGATATTCCTGCACGCTCGCGGGGTGGATGATCGGCATGTTGGCCGCGATCAGGGCGGGCTCGCTCTGGTGCGCCGTGGTCGACGACTTGGCCATATGGTCGTCGCCGGCCAGCACCAGCACGCCGCCGTGCCTGGAGGTGCCGGCGTAGTTGGCGTGCTTGAAGACGTCGCCGCAGCGATCGACGCCCGGGCCCTTGCCGTACCAGATGCCGAAGACGCCATCGTACTTCGCGCCGGGATAGAGATGGATCTGCTGGGTGCCCCACAGCGCAGTCGCCGCGAGGTCCTCGTTGAGGCCGGGCTGGAATTCGATGTGGCTCTTCTTGATGAACTTCTTGGCCTGCCACAGCGCCTGGTCGAAGCCGCCCAGCGGCGAGCCGCGATAGCCGCTGATATAGCCGCCGGTATTGAGCCCGGCCGCCAGGTCCCGTTGGCGCTGCATCATCGGCAGCCGGACCAGCGCCTGGGTACCGGTCAGATAGACCCGGCCCGCTTCCACAACATACTTGTCGTCCAGGGTCACCGCTGCTGACATGGGGCAACCTCCTTGGGCCTCGATATAGGTACGGTAGCGACAGATTGTTGCGCGTTTCAACGTGGAACGCAGGGGCCGTTCAAAAAGAATGTTTTCTGACTCCCCGACCGGCTGGCCCAACCTCTCGTTTCACGGTGTCGTTCCGGGACGAAATGTTGTAATCACCGGCGCCGACCATTTCCTGCCCTCCGGATTTCTTTAAGCGATTTCATGTCCGTCCTCGTCACTGGTGTCGCCGGCTTTGTCGGTTCGCAGGTCGCGCGCGCATTGCTGGCCAGGGGCGAGCAGGTCGTCGGCGTCGACAATTTCAGCCCGTACTACGACCCGATCCTGAAATTTGCCCGCCTCAAGCCGTTGCGTGAGGACAAAGGCTTCACCTTCATCGAGGGCGATATCTCCGACCGCGAGCAGATGCTGCCGCTGGCCGATAGGCACCGGGAGATCGACCGCATCGTCCATCTTGCCGCGCAGCCCGGTGTGCGGCAGTCGGTGAACGATCCCTATATCTACGTGCAGACCAACGTGATGGGCCCGCTGGTCATGGTCGAACTGGCGCGCCGGCTGCCCGGGCTCAAGCACTTCGTCTACGCCTCGTCCTCCTCGGTCTATGGTGGCAACCGCAAGCTGCCGTTCGCCGTGGGCGACCGGGTCGATCATCCGGTGTCGGTCTATGCCGCGACCAAGCGGTCGGGCGAGCTGCTGGTCGAAACCTACGTCCACCTGCACAAGTTTCGCGCGACCGGCCTGCGCTACTTCACGGTGTACGGTCCATGGGGCCGCCCCGACATGGCGCCGTACATCTTCGCCAAGGCGATCCACGAGGGCACCATCATCAAGCTCTTTCACCTCGGCTTCGCCCGGCGCGATTTCAGTTATATCGACGACATCGTGGCCGGCACGCTCGCGGTGCTCGACAAGCCGGCCACGGAGCCCGGCCACCGGCTCTACAATCTCGGCGCCGCCGGCAGCGAGGACATCGCCCACATCATCGAGCTGTTCGAGAAGGCGATCGGCAAGAAGGCGGTGGTCGAACTGTACCCGGGCGAGCCCGGCGACATGCTCGAGACCGCTGCCGACATCACCGATACGACCCGCGATTTCGACTGGACCCCGAAGGTCCCGGTCGAGGAAGGCATTCCTAAATTCGTCGAGTGGTTTAAGGCTTACAACAGGCTCTGAACATTCGCGCACAGCCTCATCCTGAGGAGCGCGAAGCGCGTCTCGAAGGATGGACACGAGCACGTCGATTGTTGCCCATCCTTCGAGACGCCGCGCTTCGCGCGGCTCCTCAGGATGAGGTATGGAGAATTATGCCTCTGCTCGAACTCAAAGGCCTGCGTCGCTCCTTCTACGGGCTGGAAGTGCTGCGCGGCGTCGACTTCGCCGTCGAAGCCGGGGGGATCACCGGGTTGATCGGACCCAACGGCGCGGGCAAGACGACGCTGTTCAACGTCGTGTCGGGCCTGGTGCCGCCGGATGCCGGGTCGATCGTCTTCAATGGCCAGGACATGGCGGGCAAGCCGGCCGACGTCATCAGCCGTGCCGGCCTGCTGCGCACCTTCCAGGTGGCGCGCGGCTTTCCCAGGCTCTCGGTGTTCCAGCATCTCATGCTCTACGGACGCGACCAGCCGGGCGAGGGGTTGTGGCAGGCCGTGTTCGGCAGCCGTGCGGCGCGTGAGCGCGAGGCGGAGCTGGCGGAGAAGGCGCTCGAGACGGCGCGCTTCCTGCGGCTCGACAAGCTCATCGACAATCCGGCGACGGCGCTGTCGGGTGGCCAGAAGAAGCTGCTCGAGATCGGCCGCGCCCTGATGGCGGAGCCCCGGCTGGTGCTGCTCGATGAGCCGACGGCCGGCGTCAATCCGACGCTCCAGAACGAAATCGGCGAACGGCTGCTCGAACTGCCGCGACGCGGCATCACGGTGCTGCTGATCGAGCACGACATGGGCTTCATTGCGCAGCTCTGCAATCCCGTGATCGTGATGGCCGAAGGCCGCGTCCTCACCCAGGGCACGTTCGACCAAGTCCGCAGCGACGCCCGGGTGCGCGAAGCCTATCTCGGCCGGAGAGCGGCGTGAGCCTGCTCGCGCTGAGCGACCTGCGCGGCGGCTATGTCGCGGCCGACGAGATCGTGAAGGGCGCGGCATTGCATGTCGAAGAAGGCGAGATCGTCTCGCTGATCGGCCCGAACGGCGCCGGTAAGTCCACCCTGCTGAAGCTGATCGCGGGCCTGCTGCGGCCGGGCGCCGGGCGCATCCTGTTCGGCGATCGCGACATCGCGGGCCTCGGCGCGCCTGAGATCAGCCGCCTTGGCCTCTCGTTCGTGCCGCAGGAGCGCAACGTCTTCGGCGCCATGACGATTGCCGAGAACCTCGAAATGGGCGGCTTCGTCGATGGACGGCACGCAAGGCAGCGCATCGCCGAACTCTACGAGCGCTTTCCGATGCTGGCCGACAAGCGCCGCGCGGCGGCGCGCACCTTGAGCGGCGGCCAGCGCCAGATCCTGGCCATGGCGATCGCGCTGATGAACGCGCCGCGCCTGCTGTTGCTCGACGAGCCGACGGCGGGCCTCAGCCCGCGCGCCGCCGAGGAGCTGTTCGCCACGATCGTCGGCCTGAACAGGACAGGCGTGGCGATCCTGATGGTCGAGCAGAATGCGCTGGAGGCGCTGGCCGTCTCGACCCGCGCCTGTGTGCTCGTCCAGGGCCGGGTCGAGCGCGAGGGCCGCGCCGCCGAATTGGCCGCCGATCCGACGGTGCGCGATCTCTTTCTCGGCGGCAAGGCCCAGCCTATGCTCGCCGGCAACGCTTAAGGGAAATGGGGTACCTGCAATGACCAAGTCTCGTTTCGGCCGGATTCTGTCAGTAGACGGGCCGCACTGTTGGGTGGTGTCGCCGCCGTCGCTGCTCCCTCGGTATTGCGTGCGCAGACCGACCCGATCCGGATCGCGACCCTGACGCCGCTCACCGGCGCGGGCGGTTCGTACGGACCGTCGATGGCCAAGGTGGCCGGCGCCGTCGTCGAGGAGGTGAACGCGGCTGGCGGCGTGCTCGGCCGCAAGGTCGTGCTGGTGAGCGAGGACGACCAGACCAATCCCGACGCCGGCGTGCGCGCCGCGCGCAAGCTGATCGACGTCGACAAGGTCGCCGCGATCGTCGGCACCTGGGCGTCGTCGGTGACGACGGCGGTGGCGCCGCTGTGCTGGGAGAGCAAGACCTTCCTGTGCACGGTGTCGGGCGCGGACTCGATCACCCTGTTGCCGCACCAGGGCTATCTGGTGCGCACCCAGCCCAACACGGTGCTGCAGGTCACGCGCGCCGGCGAATTCCTCCTCGGACTGGGCGCCAAGAAGATCTTCACCTTCGTGCCGCAGACTCCGTTCGCCAAGTCGAGCATCGAGATCATGGAAGGCGTGGCCAAGAAGGCCGGCGGCTCGCACGCCAGCCTGATCTACGACGACAAGAAGACGACCTATCGCACCGAGGTCGACCAGGCGCTGCGCTTCGCTCCCGACGCGCTGCTCTGTGCGGGCTATACGCCCGACACGGTCGTGCTGCTGAAGGATCTCTATCGCGCCGGCTTCAAGGGCAAGATCCTGGGCCAGGCCTATTCCATCAACCAGAAGCTGATCGAGCAGGTCGGGCAGAACGAGGTGGTCGAAGGCGTCTACACCTACGCGCCGTCGATCGCCGAGGGCAGCGGCGCGCTCGAGCGGGTGAAGAAGCTGAGCGGGCTGGCGACGCCCGATCCCTACACCAGCCAGGTCTATGACCACGTGAACATGGTGCTGATGGCCATGGCGGTCGGCAAGGGCGCGACCGGCACGGTCATCAAGGACAATATCCGCAAGGTGAGCCAGGGCGGCGGCAAGCCGGTCGACAACGCCGTCGACGGGCTGAAGGCGATCGCCGCCGGCGAGAAGGTCGACTATGCCGGCGCCTCCGGTCCCTGCGATTTCGACGACAAGGGCGACATTCTCGACTGCAAGTTCCGCTTCGAGCAGATCAAGGCCGGCAAGCCGGTTCTGGTGAAGATCGCCTAGCTGTCATCCTGAGCGCAGCGAAGGATCTGGCGTGAACCAAGTATGCGATCTCACAGGGAGCGGACCGTGTCTGTTCGGTCGGTGAGGTCCTTCGCTTTGCTCAGGACGAAATGGAATTAGTCCTCCAGGCCTTGCTGAACGGGTTGGTGTCGGGCGCGCTGCTGGCGGTGCCCGCCATCGGCTTCACCGCGATGTTCGCCGTGCTGCGCTTTCCCAATTTCTCGGTTTCGGGCGTGGCCACGCTCGGCGCCTTCGCCGGCTACGCAGCCTATGGCGCAGGCTTCCAGATCGTGGGCTCGCTGTGCGTGGCCTTCGTCGTCGCGGGCGTCGTCGGGCTGTTCTTCGACAAGGCGGCCCACCTGCCGCTGGTCGAAGCAGGGTGCGCTCCCGGCGGCGATCGCCTCGATCGCCTCGGGACTGGTGCTGGAGAACGTCGTGCGCCTGGGCTTCGGCAACGACATGCGCGGCTTCGACCGGCCGATCGCGCGCGACGTCCATTTCGGCGCCATCCGCGTGAGCCCGCAGCAGACCGAGACGATGGTCGTGGCGCTCGTGATCATGCTGCTGGTCTTTGCCGCACTCGCCTTCACGCGGATCGGCAAGGCGATGCGCGCCTCGGCCGACAATCCCGAGCTCGCCGCGCTCAAGGGCATCCGGCCCGACAGGGTGGCGATGATGGCGAGCTTCGTCGGCATGGGGCTGGTCGGCGTGGGCGGCATGCTGCTGGGCCTCGACAGCTCGATCGATCCGCTGACCGGCGCGCGCATCCTGCTGTCGATCTTCGCCGCCGCCGTGCTGGGCGGCCTCGGGAGTGCGCCCGGCGCCGTACTGGGCGCGTTCCTGATCGGCATGGCCGAGGAGCTGTCGGTGCTGGTCGTCGGTTCGCCCTATCGCGCGGCCGTCGGCTTCTTCGCCATCCTGATCGTGCTCTCGCTTCGGCCGCGCGGGCTGCTGGGCGAGCGGGCGTTCTAGTGGCCAACTATATCCTCTTCATCGCGACCATCGGCGGCGTCTACGGGTTGCTGGCGCTCGGCCTCAACCTGATCTGGGGCGGCGCGGGCATGGTCAATCTCGGCCTCGCCGGCTTCTTCGCCGTGGGCGCCTACACGTCGGCGCTGGTGACCACGACCGGACACCTGCCGATCGCCGCCGGCTGGATGCTGGCGCCGATCGCCGGCGGCGCGGCGGGCCTGGTCGTGGTGCTCTCGACGACGCGGCTGCGCGAGGACTATCTCGCCATCGTCACCCTGGGCTTCGCGGAGGTGGTGCGACTGATTGCTGCCAACGAGATCTGGCTGACCCGCGGCTCCGACGGCATTTCCGGCATTCCCGGGCCCATGGAAGGCGGCCTCGGGCCAGGACTTCAACGCCGCTTACCTGGCGATGCTGGTGGTCGTGCTGCTGGTCGTGTTCACCCTGGTGCGCCGCATCGATCGTTCGCCCTACGGCCGCGCGCTGCGGGCGATCCGCGAGGACGCGCAGGTGGCGCAGGTCGCGGGCAAGCCGGTGCTGCGCTTCAAGGCGCAGGCCTTCGCGCTGTCGGCGGCGATCGCGGGCCTGGCCGGCGCGCTCTACGGCCATTTCACTTCGTATATCGCGCCCGATCTCTTCCTGCCGCTGATCACGGTCTATATCTTCCTGAGCGTCGCCTCGGGCGGGATCGGCAATCCGGCCGGCGCGCTGGTCGGCGCCTATCTCGTGATGACCCTGCTGGAGTCGGCCCGCTTCCTGGTCGAGTTCATTCCCTACGTCACGGCGGTGCAGCGCGCTGCGCTCAAGGAGCTGCTGATCGCCGTCGCTCTCATTCTTGTCCTGCGCCTGATGCCGCGCGGGCTCTTGCCCGAACGCATCCCGCGCGCACCGCTACCGCAAACCGGAGGAAAATCATGACACCGTTGGAAACCTGCATTGCCGCCCTCGAAGTCCGGCCCGACCGATGCCTTCTTCAAGGCGATCGAGAAGGGCACCGCCGCCACGGTCGGCCACAAGCTCTTCACGCTTCTCTACGTCGCGCCCAACGGCAAGCGGGTGAAGCGCATGTACACCAACATGCCCAAGGAATATCCCGTCGGCGGCTACAAGGAAGTGAAGGAGACCGACTGGCACAAGCAGGTGGTCGGCGAGAAGAAGCCGTGGGTCGGCTACAACGCCAAGGACATCGAATGGGCGTTTTTCGACCACAAGCTCATCCTGTCGCTGGGATGCGAATCGGCGATGAACATTCCGGTGCTGTACAACGGCCGCCTGCTGGGCACGATGAACCTGCTCGACGCGGCCGGCCACTACAAGGAGACCGATCCCGGCGCGCTGCGAGGCCTTCGCGGCACTGCTGGTCGGGCCGTTCCTTGACGCCATCGCCGCCGATCCCGATGTCGGGACCTGAGCAAGGAGCTTCGTCGATGAAAGCCGAGTTGGGCGATCTGCCGACCTGGAAACTGTCGGACCTCTATTCGAGCCCGGACGGCGCCGATCTGCAGGCCGATCTCGCGCGCTCGGCCGAGGAGGCGGAGGCCTTCGCCAGGGACTACGAAGGCAGGATCGTCGGGCTCGACGGCAAGGCGTTGGGCGCCGCCATCGCCGCGCTACGAGGCGATGTCGGACCGGATGGGCAGGATCGGCTCCTACGCCCAGCTCTATTACGCGCAGGACCAGTCCGATACCGAGCGCGGCCGCTTTTTCCAGGATGTCTCCGAGAGGCTGAACGACATCTATGCCAGGCTGGTGTTCTTCGGTCTCGAGCTCAACAAGGTCGAGGATGCCGACCTCGCGGCAAAGCTTCAGGAGCCGGCGCTCGCCAAATACGGCCCGTGGCTGCGCGACCGGCGCGTCTTCCGGCCTCACCAGCTCTCCGACGAGCTCGAGAAGCTGCTGCACGACCAGTCCGTGGTCGGCAGTGCCGCCTGGTCGCGCCTGTTCGACGAGACGATCGCCCGCCTGCGCTATCCGTTCCGCAACGAGACGCTGAGCGAGCCGCAGATCCTCGACCGGCTGTCGAGCAAGGACGCGAGCGTGCGCAAGGACGCCGCCAAGTCGTTCGGCAAGGTGCAGGGCGACAACATCGCGATCTTCTCGCTGGTGACCAACACGCTGATCAAGGACAAGGAAATCGACGATCGCTGGCGCAAATATCCGCGCCCGCAGTCGGCACGCAACCTCGGGAATGTGGTCGAGGACGAAGTCGTCGATGCGCTCGCCTCGGCGGTGAAGGCGGCGTATCCGAAACTGTCCCACCGCTACTACAGGCTCAAGGCCAAATGGTTCGGCGTCGACACGATGCCCTACTGGGATCGCAACGCCCCGCTGCCGGAACACGACGACCGCACCATTCCGTGGGCCGAGGCGGAAAAGACCGTGCTCGGCGCCTATCGTGCTTTTTCGCCAGAACTCGCCGACGTTGGCGCAAAATTCTTCGGCAGCGGCTGGATCGACGCGCCGGCCAGTCCCGGCAAGTCGCCCGGCGCCTTCGCGCATCCGACCGTGCCGTCGTCCCATCCGTTCCTGCTGCTCAACTACCAGGGCAAGGTGAGGGACGTGATGACGCTGGCCCACGAGCTGGGCCACGGCGTGCACCAGGTGCTGGCGGCGCGGCAGGGCGCGCTGATGGCCGACACGCCGCTGACCCTTGCCGAGACGGCGTCGGTGTTCGGCGAGATGCTGACCTTCCAGTCGCTGCTCAAGTCTGCGCCCGACAAGGCGACGCGCAAGGCGATGCTCGCCGGCAAGGTCGAGGATATGCTGAACACTGTGGTGCGCCAGATCGCCTTCTACGACTTCGAATCGAGGATCCACATGAAGCGGCGCGAAGGCGAGCTGACGCCGGACGCGCTGGGCGAGATCTGGCTGGCGGTGCAGAAAGAGAGCCTCGGTCCCGCCTTCACCTTCGACGAGGAATACAGGCACTACTGGTCGTACATCGGCCACTTCATCCACTCGCCGTTCTACGTCTACGCCTACGCCTTCGGCGATTGCCTGGTGAACTCGCTCTATGCCGTCTATCAGTCCGGCCTGCCGGACTTCCAGGCGAAGTACCTCGACATGCTGAAGGCGGGCGGCGTGAAGCGGCACAAGGAGCTGCTGGCGCCCTTCGGCCTCGACGCCTCCGAGCCCGCCTTCTGGGACAAGGGGCTGAGCGTCATCTCGGGCTTCGTCGACGAACTGGAGACGCTGTGAACGATGGCTGACGAGGGCGACTCGCTCGGCGGACGCCTCGGCCGTTACGCCAGGGTCGGCAGCTCGATGGGCGGGCTGGCCATGCGGTTGGCGGGTGAGCGCTATCTCGGCCTTTCGCTCGACCGCGACCGGCACGCCACCGACCTCAAGGCAGCCTTGGGCGGCCTCAAAGGCCCGCTGATGAAGGCAGCCCAACTGCTCGCCACGATCCCCGACGCGCTGCCGCCGGAGTACGCCCGAGAGCTTGCCTCCCTGCAGGCCAATGCGCCCGCCATGGGCTGGGCCTTCGTGCGCCGGCGCATGGCGACGGAGCTGGGACCGGACTGGCAATCGAAGTTCCAGCGCTTCGACAAGGAAGCCTCGTTCGCGGCGTCGCTCGGCCAGGTTCATCGCGCGGTGCTGCCGGACGGTCGGGACGCGGCGGTCAAGCTGCAGTATCCCGACATGGCCTCTGCGCTGGAGGCCGACCTCAACCAGCTCAAGCTGGTGTTCGCGATGGGCCAGCGCTTCGATCCGGCCATCCGCACCGACGAGATCCATGCCGAGATCACGACGCGCCTGCGCGAGGAGCTCGACTATCGCCGCGAGGCCAGGCACGTCGCGCTCTACCGCCACATGCTGCGCGACGAACCCGCGGTGCATGTTCCCGAGACGGTGCCGTCGCATTCGACTGACCGCCTGCTGACCATGGGCTGGCTGGCGGGCGAGCCGCTGCTCGACTGGAAGGAAAGACCGCAGGAGGAGCGCGACGCGCTCGCGGTCAACATGTTCCGCGCCTGGTATGTGCCGTTCTATTCCTACGGCGTGATTCATGGCGACCCGCATCTCGGCAATTACACCGTGCGGCCGGACGGCTCGGTGAACCTGATGGATTTTGGCTGCGTCCGCATCTTCCCGCCGCGCTTCGTGCGCGGGTCGATCGAGCTCTACCGCGCGCTGATGACTGACGATCTCGATCGCGCCGTCGCGGCCTACGAGGACTGGGGCTTCGCCGGCCTGTCGCGCGAGACGATCGCCGTGCTGAACCGCTGGGCCGCCTTCCTCTACGGCCCGCTGATGGACGACCGGCCGCGCCGTCTCACCGAGGGCGTCGCCGGCGCCTATGGACGGGAGATGGCGCACGACGTGTTCGGCGAGCTGCGCAGGATGGGGGGCGTGCGGCCGCCGCGCGAGTTCGTCTTCATGGACCGTGCCGCGATCGGGCTGGGGTCGGTGTTCATCCACCTGCGCGCTTCGATCAACTGGCACCGGCTGTTCGAGAGCCTGATCGGGGGCTTCGACGTCGAGGTGCTCGCCAGACGCCAGGACGACGCGCTGAAGATCGCCGGCCTTTCATGAATATCCTGGTTACGGGCTCGTCGGGGTGGCTCGGCCAAACCCTGGTCCCGCGACTGCGCGCGGACGGCCACCTCGTCGTCGGTCTCGATCCGGAGCCGGGCACGACGACCGATGTCGTCGGATCGGTGGTCGATCGTGCGCTGGTGCGCGCGACGATCCGCGACCGGTGCATCGAAGCGATCGTCCATGCCGCCGCGCGCCACAAGCCGCACATCGAGACGCACGACAATTCGGAATTCGTCGCGGTCAACGTGCAGGGCACGCTCAACCTGCTAGAGGAGTCGGTCGAGGCCAGCGTGAGCCGTTTCGTCTTCACCTCGACGACCTCGCTGATGATCTCGCAAAAGATCCGCGACGGCAGATCTCGGCGGTGCCAGGGAAGCTGCGTGGATCGACGAGTCGATGGCGCCGCTGCAGCCACGCAACATCTACGGCGTGACAAAACTCGCGGCCGAGGATTTGTGCCGACTGTTCCATCAGCTCCATAAGCTGCCGGTCATGATCCTGCGCACCTCGCGGTTCTTCCCTGAAGAAGACGACATGGCACATGCCATTGCCCAGTCGGGCGAGAACACCAAGGCCAACGAATTCCTGTTCCGGCGCTTGAGTGTCGAGGACGCGGCCGATGCCCATGTCGCGGCGCTGCGGAAGGCACCGGAAATCGGCTTCGATACTTTCATCGTCTCGGCACTGACGCCGTTCTCGAAGGCCGATTGCCGCGAGCTGATCGCCGACGCGCCATCCGTCGTCGCGCGCTACTTCCCCGACTATCGTGCGAAATACGAAAAGCGTGGCTGGACGATGTTCGACACGATCGACCGCGTCTACGACAGCAACAAGGCCCGCCGCGTGCTGGGCTTCACCTGCAAGACCGGTTTCCGGCAGATCCTCGACGGACTCTAGCCTCGCACCTTCGGCATCATGATCATGTCCCAGGGGCTGGGCACGTCGCCGTGCGGGACGTGGACGAGAGCGGGGGCGTTGAGGGCAAAGGCCTTGCGCAACGCGTCTTCGAGTTGCCGAGGGTCGGTCGCCTTGAAGGAGGCGACGCCGAAGGAGTCGGCCAGGCGCACGAAGTCGGGGTTGTGCAGGTCCGAGGCGATCAGCCGGTTGCCATAGCGCTCCTGCTGGATGCGCTTCACGTTGCCGAAGCCGGCATTGTCGAACACCACGACCACGACGGCGATGTTGTGGCGCACCGCGGTGGCGAGCTCGCCCATCTGATAGAGAAAGCCGCCGTCGCCTGCGATCGCCAGCACCTTGCGGTCAGGCATCGCGGCCTTGGCGCCCAGCGCCGTGCCAAAGCCCCAGCCGAGATTGTCCTGGTAGCCGGGCGAGAGATAGGTGCGCGGCTGCTCGACCGGAAAGGCGAGGCGTGAGGCGAACCCCATCTGCGAGACTTCGTCGACGAAGATACCGTCCTCGGGCAACGCGGCGCGCATGGCCTTGAGGAAGCCCAACTGCGGCTCGAGCCGCGACAGGCGCTCGGCATACCAGTCACGATGTCCTTTCAGCTCGCCGTCCCGTGAGCCGCGCTTGCGATTGTGCTTCGGGATCGCGGCGATCAGCGCGCGCAGCTGGGCGCGCGAATCGCCCACCAGCGCCACGTCGGGCTTGCGGAAGCGATCAGGCTCGTCGGGATCGATGTCGACGCGCACGACCTTGAGTTTGTCGTCGATGCCCCAGTTGCCGTTCTGGATGAAGAAGCGCGTGCCGACGGCCAGCACGGCATCGGCATCCTTCCACAGCCGATGGCCGACCGGCATGTCGACTGCCAGCCGATGCGAACTCGGAATGACGCCACGGCCGCGGCGGTAGGAGCTGACCGGCGCTTCCAGCAGCTGCGCGATCTCGATCACTTCGGCGGAGGCATCCTGCGCGCCGCCGCCCAGCACCAGGATCGGCCGTTCGGCGCTGCCCAGGATCCTGGCTGCCGCCTCGATCGCCTCGTCATCGATCGTCTCGACTGGCAGGCGCATCGGCTCGGCGGGCAGGGTGACTTCGCCGCGCTTGGCCCAGGTGTCGAGCGCGCATTCGAGCGCCACCGGACGCTGGCGGCCCGACGTTGCCTGCCAGATCGCCTGCGAGACCAGGCCGGGCGCCTCCTGCGGGCCGCGGATGCGCTCGGCCCATTTGGTGATGTGCCGCATCAGGCCCAACTGGTCGTGAATCTCGTGCAGGTGGCCGTGGCCGCGATCGATATCGGCCTGCGGGATCTGGCCGATCAGGCCGATGACCGGCGCATTCATGCCGTAGGCGGTGAGCAGCGCGGCGCCGGCGTTCAGCAGGCCGGGGCCGGGGACAACGGCAAACGCCTGCGGCTTGCCGGTGGCGAGGGCGGCACCCAGCGCCATATAGGCCGCGGTCTGTTCGTGACGCGGATGTATCACGCGCAGGCGGTCTGCAGCGTGGTAGAAGGCGTCGAACAATGGATCGTTATGCAAGCCGGGCAGGGCATAGACCGTGTCGAGCCCGTGGCGCAGGAGGGTTTCGACCGTGGCTTCGGCGGTACTGAGACGTGTCATGGGGGGTCTCTACAGAGCGCGGCCTTCCCGATCAAGAACAGGGCGGCAGTGACGTGCGCCTGAGCCTGTTCGTTCTGCTCGCAGCCGGCGCGCTGGCGCTCGTGCTGGTGCTGGCGGCGTGGGCGGCCGAGCGCCGCATGGAAGGCGAAGCCGCGCGCTGGTCGTTCGCCGATCCCGCCCGGGCGCCGGTCGTCGAGATGGCGCTGGTGCTGGGCGCCTCGCCGATCGGGCCGGAAGGCGGGCCCAATCGCTACCTGGTCTATCGCCTCGACGCTGCCGCTTCCCTGTGGAAGGCGGGCAAGGCGAAGATTCTTCTGGTGAGCGGCGCCCGCATCGGCCCGAGCTACGACGAGCCCGCGGCGATGACGGCCGGCCTGATCGAGCGCGGCGTGCCGGCCGAGGCGATCGAGCGGGACGACGAAGGCTTCCGCACCCGCGCCTCGGTGTTGCGCGCGCGCGACGTCTGGGGCCAGTCGAAGCTCTTGATCGTCTCGCAGCGCTTCCACCTCGGCCGCGCGCTCTACATCGCCCACCAGGCGGGAATCGAGGCCTGGGGCGTCGATGCGCGCGATGTCGACAATCCCTACAGCGTCTTCACGGAGCTGCGGCGCTTTCCGTCGGCGCTGATCGCCATGACCGAAACCTGGACCTCCGGCCGATGACCCGACTTCTGCACCTCGCGATGCTCTATTGCCTGATCGCCGTTGCCGCGGCGGCCGTGGTGGTGACGTCGATCCTCGTGCTCGGCGTCCTCGCCCACGACGTCGGCAATGCCGTCGCCGAGGCCTACGTGTATGGGCCGCAGGAGGTCGATGAACTGCCGACCGTCGAGGCGGCGATCGTTCTGGGAACGGCGCCCTACGGCTTTCACCGCCAACGCTATCGTACGCTCTCGCGCCGCCTCGCGACGGCGCGCGACCTGTGGAGCCACGGCAAGGCGCGCTATCTGATCGTGAGCGGCAACCGCGTCGACGCCGAGTACGACGAGCCGGCGGCGATGCGCGACGGGCTGGCGGCGCTGGGTGTGCCGCCTGAGTTCGTCTATCGCGATTCGCTCGGCTTCCGGACCTGGGAGTCGCTGATCCGCGCCCGCGACATCTACGGCCTCCGGCGCGTGATCGTGGTGTCGGAGCGGGACCATCTCGCGCGTGCGCTGTTCATCGCCCACCACCTGGGCCTCGAGGCCTGGGGCTATGCGACCGACGGCTCGGACTACACCGGCGCGCGCGGCCGTATCGAGGGCGACCTTGCCTTGCTGCGCGCCTATTACGACGTGGTGGTCGACCGCCGGACCCGCCAGGGCCCGAAGAGTCACTATCGGAGTCGACCCGCCGTCTTAGCGGCCATGTCGGCGAGCTCGGGCACCGGCGACACCACTTGCTTGCCGGCGAAATGGTTGTCGAGGTTGCGGCACACGAGATCGGTCATGCGGCGCTGGGCATGCTGCGTGCCGCCGCCGAAATGCGGCGTCATCACCAGATTGTCCAGTTCGAGCAGTTCGGTGCCGGTGTAGGGCTCCTCGTCGAACACGTCGAGGGCGGCGCCTTCGATGATGTTGTCGCGCAAAGCGTGAGCCAGCGCCTTCTCGTCGACCGCCCAGCCGCGCGAGATGTTGACGACGTGGCCGCGCGGCCCCAGCGCCTTCAGCACCTCGGCATTGATGATGTGCCTGTTCGCGGCGTTGGAGCGCAGGCAGACGATCAGGTAGTCGCACCAGGTCGCGAGCTCCGTCGCGTCGGGGAAGTACGGGAAGTCGACGTCGCCGCGCTTGTTGCGGTTGCAGTAGCCGATCTCGACGCCGAAGCCCGCGATGCGCTTGGCGAACTCGAGGCCGATGGCGCCAAGGCCCAGGATGCCGACCTTGCCGCCGGTGAGCCCGGCGATTGCACCGAAGCGGTTGGGGATGCGCTGCTTCCACTCGCCGCGCCGGATCATCTTGTCGGCGCGCACCAAGCGGCGCGTCGAGGCGAGCAGGATGCCGACGGCGAGCTCGGCCACGTCGGGCGCGTTGGCATCGGCGCCGTGGGTGATCATGATCCCGCGCCGGCGGGCGGCCTCGAGATCGACACGCTCGTAGCCGGTGCCGTAGCAGCAGAACAGCGACAGCCGGGGGAGCGCCGCCATCATCGCATCGGAGATGCCGACGCTGCCGGTGCTCACGATCGCCTGCACGGTGGGTGCGACGCCGGGCGGTATGTCGGCGACCGTGGGGGTGGGCGTGGTCATCTGGCCGACGATTTCACAGCGCTCCTCGAAGGCCGCGAGCGTCGGCTTGGTGAAATGGAAGCCGGTCAGGATATGGGGGCGCTGGGACATCTGTCAGCCCTAACACGTGTCGCGAAAGTACGTAAATGAAAGGCTTCCACGCGGCGAAAAACCGTCTTGGCAAAGAAGCGAACGCTGTGCATGGTGCGCCGCATCTGACCGCCCTTTCGCGTTTCCAAAGATCAAAAAGCGCTCCATGAAAATTGCCATTCTCAAAGAACGCCGGCCGCACGAAACCAGGGTGGCCGCGACGCCCGAGACCGTAAAAAAACTGAAGGCGCTGGGAGCCGAGGTCACGATCGAGACGGGCGCCGGCAGCGCCGCCGCCTATACCGACCAGGCCTATGCCGAGGCCGGCGCAAATATCGTGCCGGATGCCGCGGCCGCGGCGGCGGCGGGCGACATCGTCTTCAAGATCCAGCGGCCGATGTCCGGCGTGGAGGGTGTGGACGAGCTGGGACTGCTGCGCCAGGGCCAGACCCTGATGGCACCGCTCGGTGCGCTCACCAACAAGGAGCTGGTGCAGGCGCTGGCGTCGAAGGGCGTGACGGCGTTTGCGCTCGAGCTGATCCCGCGCATCACCCGCGCCCAGTCGATGGACATCCTGTCCTCGCAGGCCAACCTCGCGGGCTACAAGGCGGTGCTGACGGCGGCCAATAATTTCGGCCGCATCTTCCCGCAGATGATGACGCCGGGCGGCACGCTCGCCCCGTCGCGTGCCTTCATCATGGGCGTGGGCGTGGCGGGCCTGCAGGCGATCGCCACGGCGCGGCGTCTGGGCGCCATCGTGACCGCGACCGACGTGCGGCCGGCGACGAAAGAACAGGTTCAATCGCTGGGCGGCAAGTTCGTCGCCGTTGAGGACGACGAGTTCAAGGCGGCCGAGACTGCAGGCGGTTACGCCAAGCAAATGAGCCCGGAGTACCAGGCCAAGCAGGCGGCGCTGGTGGCCGAGCACATCAGGCTGCAGGACATCGTGATCACCACTGCGCTGGTCCCCGGGCGCAGGGCGCCGGTGCTGCTCACCGAGGAGATGGTGAAGACCATGAAGCCCGGCTCGGTGATCGTCGACATGGCGGTCGAGCAGGGCGGCAACTGCCCGCTCTCCGAGTTCGGCAGGATCGTCGAGAAGCATGGCGTGAAGATCGTCGGGCCGGCCAACCTGCCGGGCGAGCTGGCGACGGATTCCTCGGCGCTGTTCTCGCGCAATCTGCTGAATTTCATCACGCCCATGGTCGACAAGGAGACGAGGGCGCTGAAGATCGACCTCAACGACGAAGTGGTGAAGGGCACGCTGGTCACGCAGAACGGCCAGATTGTGCATCCCTCGCTCGTGCAGAACCAGGAGTAGGTCATGGACGACAAGCTGGCCGGCGAAGCCGCCAAACTCGCCACCCAGGCGCAGGACCTCGCCAACAACCTGAAGGGCGTGGCCCAGCAGATCACCGACATGTCGGCGCAGGGCACGCTCGCCATCCCCGATGGCCACATGCCGTTCGTGGCGCTGCTCACCATCTTCGCGCTGGCCTGCTTCGTCGGCTACTACGTGGTCTGGCGCGTCACTCCCGCGCTGCATTCGCCGCTGATGGCCGTCACCAACGCCGTCTCCTCGGTGATCATCGTCGGCGCCCTGCTGGCTGCCGGCCTGCGCGGGCTGGGCGCGGCGCAGCTGTTCGGCGCACTCGCGGTCGGTCTCGCCGCCGTCAACATCTTCGGCGGCTTCATCGTCACCCACCGCATGCTGGCGATGTTCAAGAAGAAGCCTCAAGTGGCCAAGAAGTAGGCGGAGCGGACGATGACCCAGGAACTGGCCGCCTACGGCTATCTGATCGCCGCGATCTGCTTCATCATGGCGCTGCGCGGGCTGTCTTCGCCGGTGACGTCGCGCCAGGGCAACGCCTTCGGCATCTTCGGCATGATCGTCGCCATCGGCGTCACGGTGATGACGCCTGGTGTCGTCTCACCCTACCTGATCGTGGGCGGCCTCGTGATCGGCGGCGCGATCGGCGCGGTCGTGGCGCTGCGCATCAAGATGACGGCGCTGCCCCAGCTAGTCGCCGCCTTCCACTCGCTGGTCGGCCTCGCGGCGGTGTTCGTGGCCTCGGCGGCCTATGTCTCGCCGGAGGCCTTCGGCATCGGCTCGCCCGGCCACATCCACACCCAGAGCCTGGTCGAGATGGGCCTGGGCACCGTGATCGGCGCCATCACCTTCACCGGCTCGATCGTGGCCTTCGCCAAGCTGCAGGGGCTGGTGTCGGGCGCGCCGCTGATCTTCCGCGGCCAGCATCCGCTCAACGCGCTGATCGGCGTCGCCATCCTGGCGCTGCTTGTGTGGTTCGCGTTCCACGGCCACCCGGTCACCTTCATGCTGCTGATCTTCCTGTCGCTCGCGGTCGGCTTCCTGCTGATCCTGCCGATCGGCGGCGCCGACATGCCGGTCGTGGTCTCGATGCTGAACTCCTATTCGGGGTGGGCGGCGGCCGGCATCGGCTTCACCCTGGGCAACACCGCGCTGATCGTCACCGGCGCGCTGGTCGGCAGCTCGGGCGCGATCCTGAGCTACATCATGTGCAAGGGCATGAATCGCTCGATCTTCAACGTGATCCTGGGCGGCTTCGGCACCGACACCAGCGGTGCGGCGCCCACCGGCGTGAAAGACGACCGTCCCGTACGTGTCGGCTCGGCCGAGGACGCCGCCTTCCTGATGCAGAATGCGCAGAGCGTGATCATCGTGCCGGGCTACGGCATGGCGGTGGCGCAGGCCCAGCATGCATTGCGCGAGATGGCGGACCTGCTGAAGAAGCACGGCGTCTCGGTGAAGTACGCTATCCATCCGGTGGCCGGCCGCATGCCGGGCCACATGAACGTGCTCCTCGCAGAAGCAAACGTGCCGTACGACGAGGTCTTCGAGCTGGACGACATCAACCGCGAGTTCGCGTCGACCGACGTGGCCTTCGTGATCGGCGCCAACGACGTCACCAACCCGGCCGCCAAGACCGACCCCAAGAGCGCGATCTACGGCATGCCGATCCTCGATGTCGAGAAGGCGCAGACCGTGCTGTTCGTGAAGCGCGGCATGTCCTCGGGCTATGCCGGCGTCGAGAACGAGCTGTTCTTCCGCGACAACACCATGATGCTGTTCGCCGATGCCAAGGTGATGTGCGAGAACATCGTCAAGGCGATGGAACACTCCGCGCACTAGTCGCGGAGCTCATCGTGCCCATCCGCGCCGTCCTGTTCGACATCGGCGGCGCAGTCGACCTCGAATTCGCCTGGGAGATGGCCATCGACGGCGCGATTGCCGCCGCCTGCGGCATAGAAGGCATCCGGGTCGACCCGCAGATGGTCGAGGAAGCCTCAGACAGCGCCGTCTCCGCGTTCGCGCCCGATGCCTATGGCCACATGATCGAGAGCCTGTGCGGTGGCGAACCGGTCAGCATCGCGCGGGTGACGCAGCGGGTGGCGGCGATGACCGGCGCGCTCGACGCCTTCCAGCTGCGGCCGGGGATCGACGACCTTCTGCGCAAACTGAGTGAATTGCGCTTGAGCCTGGTCGCAGTGAACCTGAAGGCCGATCGGCCGGAGATCGCCGGGCTGTTCGAGTGGGAGACCGATGTCCCGGCGCACGAGTGCGTCTTCGTCGGCGACCGTCTCGACAAGGACATTGCGCCCGCAAGAGTGCGCGGCATGACGACCATCCAGTTCAGGACCGGCCGCTGGCGCAAGCAGCGCCCGCGCACGGCAGCCGAGACGCCCGACGCGGTGGTCACCGACGTGCCCGAGCTGGAAGCGGCAATTCTCAGTTTGCGGGCCCGTCTGTCATCCTGAGCGCAGCGAAGGACCTTGCGATTAACCCGCGAGGCTCCCTCTCCAACGAACGCCAGGTCCTTCGCTGCGCTCAGGACGACGGGGAGCTAGCCCAGCAGCTCGCGGCAGCCCAGGTCGTCGACGGCCATGTGGATGCGGGCGAGGTGGGACCACCAGAATCCACGGCGGGATGCCGTGGGCGTGCTGCCAGACGGGCGTCATTGTCGTCCAAAGCACGGAAAGGCGATAGTCGTCCTGCAGCGCCTGCCGCTCGTAGCCGGCGACACCCTGCTTCAGCAGCTCGTCGTGATAGGCGTCGAGGAGGTGCATCTCGCGTTCGCGCCGCAGGTCGGGATACCAGTGCAACGCCATCTGGTAGGCCAGGTCGTCGGTGGCGTAATCGATCCGCCAGCCGTCCCAGTCGAACAGCTTCGGCGTGGCGGCGCTGCCCGGCTTGGGCAGGAAACAGTTCCAGACATGAGCGTCGCCGTGGACGATCGTCATGTTGCGGCGCGAGTGATAGCGCGCACCGAGCGGGCCGGTGCATTCGATCAGCCGCACGTAGAAGCTGCGCTTGTCGGCGGTGAGGCGGTCGCCCAGCGTGTCGGCGAGCTTCGCCACGGCGTCGGTCATCTGCTTCTGGGCCTGCGGAACACCGGCGGGATCACCCCAGGTGCCGATGCCTGCGCCCAGTCGCTTGTCGTCCCACCATGCGGCATGGAAGCGGGCGAACGTGCGAATGACGGTCTCGCTGTCGGCCTTCTTCGGCGGGAACGGCCAGGCGGAAGGTGAGGCGTGGGTGTCGCGCAGATCCTCGAGCAGCAGGTGCCAGTCGCCGGTCGTCTCGTCCAGATGCGCCTCATGGCAATGCACCAGGCTGCCAGCCGGCGTCTCGGGGGCCAGCCTGCGGTAGAAGGCGATCTCCTGGTGGCCGAACTTCGCGACCTCGGGCTTGTTGCGATTGCGCGTCTTGAGGAACAGGGTCGGCGGTCCTGCCTCGCCCTCGTAGTCGAGCTTGAGCCGCCAGACATACGAGACGATCGTCGGATTCTGGGACTCGACGGTGACGGCGCTGACCTTGCGGCCAAGGATCTCGCCCAGCCGCTTGGCGTCGATGGGCGATTCAGTGGTGGTGATGGCTCGCTCCAAAGCGGTGGATGTGCAGCGGCGCCTTGGCGAGGCCAGGACAGAAGCTGCCAACCACGGTTTCGAGTTTGTCGTAGAGCTTCTTCGCCTCGCCGGTGAGCGGCGCACGCCTCTTCTGCGAGGCGGCCGCCTGCGCGGCGAGTCTGGGCAGATCGACGGTGAGCAGCTTGCGGTCCTCGACGATCATGCGGCCGCCGATCATCACAGAATGCACGCCGCTGCCGTCCTCGGTGTGGACGATCTGGTTCACCGGATCGTTCATCGGGATCCAGTTCACATGGTGCAGGTCGAGGAACACGATGTCGGCCTTGTAGCCCGGCGCGATCCGGCCGATCTCCTTGCCGAGGCCGAGTGCGCGGGCCGAGCCTTCGGTGGCGGCATGCAGTGCCTCGTCGGTGCCGAGCCAGCGCTCCCAGTCCGGGCCCTGGACCTTGGAGGCCAGCGAGGCGAGCCGCATCGCCTCGTAGACGTTCTGGTTGTCGGCGCAGCTCGCGCCATCGGTGCCGATGCCGACGTTGACCTTGCGTTCGAGCATGCCGCGCACGTCGGCCAGGCCGCTGCCCAGCCGCATGTTGGAGCCGGGATTGTGCGCCACCGAGGCGCCGCGATCGCCCAGCCGCTTCATGTCGTCGTCGTCGAGCCACACGCCGTGCGCCACCGTGAAGCGCTCGTTCACCAGGCCCAGCTCGTCCATGTGGGCGGCCAGCGTGGTGCCGTAGCGCTGGTAGCCTGCCACCACCTGGACCTTCAACTCGGCCACGTGGGTGTGGACGCCGACGTCGTATTCGCGGGCGAGATCGCGGCAGGCGGCGAGGAACTCGTCGCTGCAGTGGTGCGGAATGGTCGGCGCCACGGCCAGGTGCACGTTTTTGAAGCGCCAGCCCTGCAGCGCCTTCCGCATCTGCTTCGTGGTGGCCTTCCACGGCGACAGGCGGAAGCGCTCGACGTCCTGGCGCAGGCGCGGCGGCAGCCGGTCCATCAGGCCGGGGATTGCCTCGAAGAAGGAGAGATCGGCCACCATCGGCGCCAGCACGCAGCGCATGCCCACTTCCTCGTAGGCCTTCGCCATCGCCGACAGGCCCTCGACGGTGGGAAGCGGGAATTCGGCGGCGAGGTCGTAGGCCGCTGTGCAGCCCTTCAGCACCATCTCGGCGGCGCCGATCTTGGCCGAGAGATGCTTGTCTTCGAGGTCGCGGCCGATGCCGGTCCACTGGTTGGCGGTCAGCAGCAGCTCGAGCGTCCAGCGGTCGTGCATCCCCTTGGCGAGGTTGCCCGGCCCGTGGGTGTGCGCGTTGATCAGCCCCGGGTGCATCAGCCGGTGTTTGGCGTCGATCACCGTGGCGCCGGAGGGCGCATCCATGCCGGGCTTGCCGATCGAGGCGATGGTGTCGCCCTTGATCAGAATGTCGGCGGGGCTCACGCGGCGCTTGGCGCTGTCGAGAAGCTTGCCGCCACGGATGATTGTGTAGGGAGGTTTTCTGGGCATGCCCGCACTGTAGACGGCCCGCGCGAATAGCGGAAACCGGATTCGGCGCGCTGCCTTGTGGCGCGGATTCAGTTCCGGCACGATGCTGTCATCAGCAGGACAGGAGAGCCATGCTGGCGGATCTGATCGCCGATCGAGCACGCACGCACCCCGACAGGTCGGCCGTGATCCAGAACGACGTCGCCATCAGCTATGCGACGGTCGCCCGGGCCATTGCCGCGGCCCGCCGCCATTTCGCCGCCTCGTCCCTGCCGTCGAACGGGCTGGCCATCGTGCGCACCGCGCTGCTCGTCGATTCCTGGTGCACGGTTATCGCGCTGAGGTCCCTGGGAATCGACACGATCTGCGTGCCGTCCCTCGCGGCGATTGCCGCGCTCGACCTGAAAGACATGATCTGCATCGTCACGGGGTCAAATGAAGGGGAGCGCGAGGATCTCAACGCACCGGCTGTGGCCGGAAAGCAGATCATCCCTCTGCCGGCGGATCTCTGGACGGGCGACTCGGCCGTAGAACCCGGGGAACCGCAGGGCGCCCGGCCACCGGTCGGCAGCCATATCCTCTACACGTCCGGCTCGACGGGAACGCACAAGAAGGTCCTCATTGACGCGGAGATCGAGACGCGCCGGCTCGTCAGAAACACGGCGCTTCTGGCGTTTCCGCCCGATCCGGTGGTGCATTGCAGCTTCGGCCTGTGGACGTCGGTGGGTTTCAATTATCCGCCAGTGGTGTGGCATGCCGCCGGCTGCGTGATCTTCGACCAGGCCCCTGACAGCCATGCGCGCTTTCTCAAGTACGAGATCACGGGCGGCTTTCTCGCTCCCGCGCAAGCAGCACTTCTGGCCGCGATGCCAGGCGGACCGCAGCCGACGCCAAGGGATGTCGAGATCCGCATTGTCGGCGGCGCCCTGTCCCTCGAGCTTGTCCAGGGGCTGCAGCGCAAGGTGGCGCGCACCATCGTCACGACCTACAGCGCCAGCGAATGCCAGATGGTCATGGGGACGCCCTACCGCTCGCCGGAGGACATCCACTGGTACAGGCCCGAGCCCGACAGGACAGTGGAGGTCGCCGGTGAGGACGGCCGCCTGCGCGCGGACGGGGAGGAAGGCGAGTTGCGCGTCCGCCTGCTCGATGCCGACTGTTCGTCGTATCTCGACGATCCGGAGGCCACGGCGCGGTTCTTTCGCGACGGCTGCTTTTATTCGGGAGACCTCGCGGTCCGCCGGGCGGATGGCCGCGTTCGCATCCTCGGCCGGGTTGCCGATGTGCTGAATGTCGGGGGGAGCAAGCTTCCGGTAGCGCCGCTCGAAGAGAAAGTTCAGCAGATCCTCGACGTAAGCGGCGTCTGCCTGTTCGGACGGATCAACGACGCCGGGCACAACGAGCTGACGGTCGCCTACGAAGCACCAAGCCCGGTGCCGAAGGATCGGATGGAACGGGTTGCCGGGGAATTCACGACCTTCTCGCAAATACGCCTCGTGCGTTTCGACAGGTTCCCACGCGCTTCAGAAGGCCTGCAGAAGATCAACAGGGTCGAGCTGCGGCGCGCGACCTTCAATCGGGCGAAGCCCCTGTAGACGGGCAGCGTGATCGGGTTACGATGCGGCGAAGAGGAGACGGGGCGCCATGCAGCACAAGCTCATTTCCGGCGACAATCATATCGACCTCACCTATTGCCCGGCCGACCTGTGGTCGGGGCAGGCACCCGCCAAATGGAAGAAGAACGCGCCCCGGGTCGAGGAGCGCAACGACGGCCAGCACTGGTTCGTCGACGACAAGGACCGCGGCATGTGGAACGGCGTCGGCCCGGGCTTCCTGCCCTACACCAAGGGCGCGTTCGGCCATGTCGACGAGATGGTGGACGCGGGCTTCGTGTGGGACAGCTATCCCGGCGCGGTGCCGCGGCCGACCACGCCGGAGTTGCGCATCGCCGACCTCGACCGCGACGGACTCGAAAAGGAGATCATCTACGGCTGCCTGATGATCAACGACCTGATCGAGGATGCCGAACTGCGGATCTGGGCCAACGCGCGCTACAACGACTGGGCCGCCGATTTCGCCCGCCGCTCCGATCCCAACCGAGTCTTTCCGCTCGCCATCATTCCCAACACCGATCCGGTTGCCGCGGCCGCCGAAGTGCGGCGCTGCGCCAAATTGGGACTGAAGGGCGGCGACCTCGCCTTCAAGCGCATGGGCCTGCCGCTCTACCATCACGCCTGGTACGCGCTGTGGGAGGCCGCCGAGGAGTGCAGGTTCCCGATCTCGTTCCACTCCACCGGCTTCAAGGCGCTGCGCGCGCCCGATGGGCCGGAGATGGAGAAGGAATACGCCACCCAGTTCCGCTTGGTCCGCTCGGCGCTGTTCCAGCTCGACACGATGGAGGTGCTGGTGTCGCTGCTGGCCTCGGGCGCCTGCGAGAAATATCCCGGCTTCAACTTCGTCCTGGGTGAATCGGGCGTGACCTGGCTGCCCTACGTGTTCGACCGTCTCGACACCGAATATCACGACCGCGCCAGAAGCCTCGGCTTCAAGCTGAAGCCTTCCGATTATTTCCGGCGCCAGGGCTTCGTCACCTACCAGCAGGACAAGTACCTCGAGCCGATCGTGCCGCTGATCGGCGAGGACAACATCATCTGGGGCGCCGACTATCCGCACCCCGATTGCATCTGGCCGAACTCGCGCGAGACCCTGACCAAGAACCTCGCCGGCTTTTCCGACACCGTGCAGAAGAAGATCGTCCACGACAACGTCACGCGCCTGTACGGCCTGAATTGAGCAATTCAGTCGCGTCGCGAAGCGGCCGACTGACCTCTAGCGGAAGAGCAGCGCCAGCAGGATGATGACCGGGATCGGCACGCCGATCAGCCAGAGCAGAATTCCCTTACCCATGATCGTCTCCTGTTCGTGAGGGTGGACGACAACGCCGCCCCCCGCGGCACGTTGCGCGGGCGAAGCCGGGATTTGGCAACTTCGCCCCGGTGCGGACGTTGCCTCCCGTTGCCCGCGTTCGAAAAGGACCTGCCATGGCCAAGGCCAAGACCCTCGACGCGATCGCTCTGCTCAAAGCCGACCATGTCAAGGTCGCGGGCCTGTTCGACAAGTTCGAGAAGTCGCGCAGCGGCGCGGCCAAGCAGGCGCTGGCCCGGCAGATCTGCACCGAGCTCATGGTCCATACGACGATCGAGGAGGAGATCTTCTATCCGGCCTGCAAGGGCGCGGTCGAGGAGGATCAGATGGACGAGGCCTATGTCGAGCACGACGGGGCCAAGGTGATGATCGCCGAGCTGCTGGGCAGCAAGCCGGGCGCCGATTTCTACGACGCCAAGATGAAAGTGCTGTCGGAGGAGATCAAGCATCACGTCAAGGAAGAGGAAGCACCCGGAGACGGCGTCTTCGCCCAGGCGCGCAAGGCCGGCCTGGACATGATGGAGTTGGGCAACCGCATGGCTGCGCGCAAGAAGGTGTTGCTGGCCCGGTTCAAGTCGCAGGGTCTGCCGGCGCCCAAGACCCGCGCCTTCTCGGGCCATCGGCTGCAGCAGGGTGCGCCGGTCGGCGCCTAGGGTTAGCGCCATGCCGCTCGACAATACGGCGACGCCGCAGTTCGAGGATCGGCTGGCGATCCTGCGCGCCCGCCGAGACAGCAAGATGGCGCGCTCCGCGCACGCCTTCGTGCGCGGCAACACGATCAAGTTCTACGAGTGGCTGGAGACGACCAACGGTCGTTCGGTGCCGATGGGCCCGCCGGTCTGGATCTGCGGCGATTGCCACGTCGGCAATCTCGGGCCAGTGGCCAACATCGAGGGACGGGTCGACATCCAGATCCGCGACCTCGACCAGACGGTGATCGGCAACCCGGCCCACGACCTCATCCGCCTCGCGCTCTCGCTGGCGACCGCGGCGCGCGGGTCGGACCTGCCGGGCATCGTCACGGCGCGGATGATCGAGGAGGTGGTCGAGGCCTATCGCGAGGCCCTGTCCGACGAGCATCGCGCGCGCACCAGCCCGCCGCCCGATGCCAAGGCGGTGCGCCGGGTGCTGCGCCAGTCCGTGCAGCGGCGCTGGCGCCACCTGGCGAGGGAGCGGATCGAGGATGTCGAGCCCACAATCCCGCGCGGCAACAAGTTCTGGAACCTCACCAAGGACGAACGCCGCGAGCTGAAGGCGCTGGTGCAGAGCGAGGCTGTGCGCCGGCTGGCGACTTCGATGCACGGCCGGCCCGATGACGCGCGGATCGAGCTGCTCGACGCCGCCTACTGGGTGAAGGGCTGCAGCTCGCTCGGCCGGCTGCGCTATGCGGTGCTGGTAGGCGTCGGCAAGCGCAGCGAACGCAGTATCTGCTTCCTCGACTTCAAGGAAGCCGTGACCGCCGCGGCCCCGCGCGCCGAGGGTGTGACGATGCCTTCCAACGATGCCCAGCGGGTGGTGCAGGGCGCGGTCGCGCTCTCGCCAAATCTCGGCGAGCGCATGCTGGCAGCGAAACTCGGCGAGCGCCCGGTCGTGGCGCGCGAACTGCTGCCGCAGGATCTCAAGCTCGAGATCGATCAGCTCACGCAGCAGGAGGCGGTGACGGCGGCGCGTTACCTCGCGATGGTGGTGGGCGAGGCGCATGCCCGCCAGATGGACGACACCGAGCGGCTGAAGTGGTGGACCGAGCTCGGCAAGCACCATTCCCGCGACCTCGACGCGCCGCACTGGCTGTGGACCAGCGTCGTCGACCTGGTCGCCAGCCACGAGGCGGCTTATCTCGAGCATTGCCGCCGCCTTCCCGCGCCGGTGTCCCGGCCCGCGACTCGAGCGTGATCCGGATGGTCCAGCCTTCCGTACAGGGAGCGTGGTGGTGTGCCTGGCGCGCCGCGCGGCCGGGGGAGCGGGGGATGTTCTCGAGCTACACGATCTACGATCCGCAGACGGAAAATCGCGTCTCGATCTGCAAGCTGTCGTACCTCGCCGCCGCCCTGTTCGGCGCCTTCTACGTGCTGGTCAAGGCGGGCAGCGGACGTTTCGCGGAGGCGGTGGCGCTGCACCTCGCCTTCCTGCTGGGGCTGGGCGCGCTGCTGTTCGTCTCCTCGGTGCTGGCGCCGCAGCAGCAACTGGCGGTCCTGGCGATTGCGATGCCGGCCACCCTGGTCGTCCAGGCGCTGAAGATGGTGGGGCTGGTCAAGAGCTCCTACCGTCGCCGGCACTGGGTCGTGCAGCGCGGGGATTAGACGGCTTGTCCGCGGTCATGGCGTCGCCCAGCCGGCGCCATTTGCCGGCGACCTCCAGCAACAGCGCGCGGGCATGGTCGTTCTTGACGATGGTGGCCTGCTGTTCGCATTGCTCCGCCATGTCGTAGCATTCGCGCGGCGTTTGCATGTGAGGGCTCCCTGCGTCTCGCCTGCGAGCGGGAGCGCGGGAGCGTCTCTCAGCCGTCGGCGCTCATGATGGGTGCCGACGATGCAGCGATCCTACTCCTTCCCCCCTCATTAGGAGCGGAAACGTACAGAATTGCTAAAAAGATCCGCCGCGCCGCAACTGCCTCGCGGCCGCCGTCGTTTGGCCTTCATGCGCGCCGTCCTCGTGACCCTTGCCTGCGTGATCGTCTCCGGTTTGCTGGTCATGCTGATGGCCGAAGGCCCGCACCTCGGCCTCTTCAAGGCGATGCCGGCGGCGATCGAAGGCCCGGTCGACACCTGAAAGCCCGAAGCAGCAGCTGAATATGCCGGAATTGATACCGGCAACTTGCGCTGCTGGCTGGCAGCATTTGCCCGGTGGCCAGCGATCGTGGCATACAGCGCGACAAATGAATTCCATGTGGCGAGACCTTTGCAAGGCATTGGGCGCAGTGCTGGCCGACTTTCCTCCGGCATTGCGTGCGGCGTTCAAACCGATCGCGGGACTTGCCGGAGGATTGGCGATAGTGATGGGCGTCCTTTGGCTGGCGGTGAAATAGGGCGCCGCCTGCCGGACCCTGCGGGAGTTCTCAGAAGAGACGAGGCAAAAAGAAGCCCGCAGCGGGAGCGGCGGGCTTCAGTAATCGATCGCATCGATCGGGCGGGGGGAGCGCCGATCGGGCTGCAGGGACAACGCTGCAGCCAGCGCAACGGTTGCCTGATCATCCGCGCGCGGGGAGGGCGAATCCGTTGGCGGTCAGCACGCGCTCGAGGACCGGGATCGCCGCAGCGGCATCGCCCTGCCGGCACTTTGCAACCGCCACCTGGCCATCGAGAGAGCCGCGCAGAGACGGTCCCCGATAGGCACCTCTTTCGTCCTGGCCGACGTAGCGCACGTAGGTTTCGCTGAGCGCCTGGCAGTAGGCAAGATCCGAACGGCTGCCCGTCTGCGCAGAAGCGGCGACCGGCAAAGCCGTCATCGCGCCCAACGTCATCAGTCGAACGATACTCGACATCATTTCCTCCTCTTGTACTGCGTCGATGTGGGAGCGCAGTTGGGAGAAAGTGCGGCGATCGGCTTACAGGCGGCTGACCGAGCCATCAGACACGCTAGGGACGGTGAGGGGGCGCGGCCCGAACGGCTGTCGGCGAAGGTGTTTCGCCAAGTGCAGGGGCTTGCTGGATGCAATTGGGTTCGCCTCTGGCAACCCATATGCAGTGCCAGTCCGAACCGAAGCCGAAGTTTATGCCCGCCTTGGGCGCGACAACAAGAATCGCTCCCGCGAGCATGGCGAGCGCGACAATGACGGCGACGCGCCAATTGGCGGAGTTACTTGCCTTTCTTCGCATGCTTCGCCACCTCGGCTTTTGCCTGACCTTCCACAAATTATAGCCGCTTCCTTGCGTCCGTCTGCCTCGTTGCTGCTATCGTATTGCGGGCTCTCACGAAGGCGAGGAGGCGCATGGGCTTGGCGCTGGGACGATTGGGGCAGGTCGCGTTGCCGACCCGCGACGTCGACCGCGCGGAGGCGTTTTACGGAGCCGCGCTAGGTCTGCGCAAACTCTTCCGCTACGGCGACCTGACGTTCTTCGATTGCGGTGGCGTGCGCCTGCTCCTGGAGAAGGTGCATGACCCGGCGCAGTTCGTGGCGAAGGGCGTGCTCTACTATGCCGTCGCCGACATCGCTCTCGCGCGCCTGGAACTCGAAGGCCGCGGCGTCGTCTTCAACGACAGCCCGCACCTGATCGCGCGCATGCCCGATCACGACCTCTGGATGACATTCTTCAACGACCCCGACGGCAACATCCTCGCGCTGATGATGGAAGCGCCCAAGGGCTATCAGCCACCCTGACCAAACAAAAACCCCCGGTGTTGCCGGGGGTCGTCGTCTCGTCCGGGAAGGGAGAGCTAGTAGCCCTCGCGCTCCATGCGCTTGCGCATCAGCTTGCGGGTGCGGCGGATGGCTTCGGCGCGCTCGCGGGCGCGGCGCTCGGAGGGCTTCTCGTAATTGCGGCGGAGCTTCATCTCGCGGAAGATACCTTCGCGCTGCATCTTCTTCTTCAGGACGCGCAGCGCCTGATCGACATTGTTTTCGCGGACGAGGACCTGCACTGCGATCGCTTCCTTCCAAGCTGAAGGGCCCCGGAAATCGCTCCGGGGCCTGAATTAGGAGGCGCGTAGGTATCACAGGCCTATTGGCTTGGGAAGGGGTGTCGGGGGGCCAATCGCCGCCTATATTGGCCGGATGAGCCCGGAAAATAGCCCAGAAAATACCCCATTTCCCGACCCGGACGTGGAAATACGCGACCGCTTGGCCGATGCCGTGGCCGCCAACGCCACCTTCGAGGGCTGGACGGGGATCGCCATCGCCGCCGCCGGCCGCGGGCTCGGCCTGCCCGAAGGCGAGGCCGGCCGGCTGTTTCAGGGCGGACCGACCGCCATCCTCGATTACCTGTCGAGCCGGTCCGACCGGCGCATGGTCGAGGATCTCGAGGCCGCCGGCGTAGCCGGCATGAAGGTGCGCGAGCGCATCCGCACCGCCGTCAAAATCCGTCTCGAGAAGCATGCCGGCGAACGCGAGGCTGCGCGCCGTGCGCTGGCGCTGCTCGCCATGCCGCTCAACGCCGGGCTGGCGCTCAAGCTGCTCTACCGGACGGTCGACGCCATGTGGTACGCCGCAGGCGACACTTCGGTCGATTTCAATTTCTACACCAAGCGCGCGACCCTGGCGGGCGTCTACTCCTCGACCCTGCTGTTCTGGCTGAACGACAAATCCGAAGGCGGACAGGCGACGCTGGATTTCCTCGATCGCCGCCTCGACGACGTGATGCGCATCGAGAAGCTCAAGAGCCAGATCCGCGCGTGGCCCGGCGCACGGGCGAGGGCGGGCGGGGCGCGGCGCTAGGGCATCCGGGGCCATGCTCCGGCACGATCGCCAAGGGCAACAGCAGACCTTCCGAGTCCGATAACGCTGGTGGGCTGGCTGCGGCGATCAAGGTGAGCTGCCGACGGCACCCTCGACGGCGAAGGTATGGTACTTCGCGTATTTTTCACCAACTCGTCGCACTCGCACGTATTCAGGATCGTGTCGCCACGCCTGCAGCGCATCCATGCTGGGATACACGTAAATGACCACCCGCTTCGGTGCCTCTCCATCGACAGCTACAACCTGCGAGCCGCTTGCGGCTGCTCCCGCGGCGGCCAGCAGGCGCCCGCCATGCGCCTTGATGATCTCTCTGGCTTTCGGAAGATATTCCCTGGCGTAGCCCTCGGGATCGCTGACGTCGATCTGACCGATCAAATATGCCGGCGGCCTTGCCTGCGCGCGGAGGGCTTCGCTCGCGAGCACTCCCAGAACGGTGCAAGAGAGCATGACCAGACCAAGTTTGCATCGGGCGCTCATACGTATCTCCCATTCGTGAGTGGAAACAGCCGGAGCGGCGCAAATTTCCGCAAAGGCACGTCAAGCGTCCAATACATAAATACTCTTCATGCTTATGCCCGAGTGCTATAAGGGAACATGCACCTCCGACAGGCACGAACCTTCGTAACCGTAGCCGAGCTCGGCACCGTCTCCAAAGCGGCCCTGCGCTTGCGGATCGCACAGCCCGCTTTGTCGCGTCAGATCATCGATCTCGAACAGACGCTCGGTTTGCGGCTCTTTGACCGCGTCGGGCGTCAACTCCTTTTGACCGGGGAAGGTGAGCAATTGCTGCCGGCCTGTCGTGTACTTCTCAATTGCGCGAGCGCTGTAGCGGAGCAGGCGCAGTTGCTCACGCAGGGAGATACTGGCGTCCTCAGAATCGCCGGTTCTCCGCAACACGTCGAAGGGGTCTTGTCACAGTTTCTGCACCTCTACGCCGAGCGCTTTCCAAAGGTCGAAGTCCGGATCACCGAAGGAACGGGCAGTGAAATATTGAGGCTGCTCGAACGAGGAGAAATCCACCTGGGCCAGAATTTGCTGCATGCCGTCAAGCTGGATGAGCGGCATTTCGGAAGTCTTGCGCTCGGCGATGTCGAGCTGCTGGCAGTTTGTCATCCCTCGCTTCCGCTCAGCCAACGGCGCACGATGGACATTGGCGGGCTGGCCGGCGTTCCCTTGCTCCTGATGGGGGACGGTTTCGGATTCCGCCGGGCGTTCGATGCGGCCAGCCGCATGGCGGGACTCAATCCGTCGATCAAGTTCGAAAGCCATATTCCGCATACCCTGTTGGCTCTCGCCGAAGCCGGGCATGGGGTAGCGATCGTCCCGTCCCAACTTCAGTGTCATCGCTACTTGTTGAGGATTGTCGGTCTGACGCATCGGGGGCGGCCGTTGCGGGAGCCCTTGACTATTTCCTGGGACAAGCGGCGTCCGTTGCCGCGCTTCGCGATGGAGTACTGTCGAATGCTCGCCAACTACATGCGAGAGATCTTTCCGATCACTCGCCCGACTGAGCTCAAAGCCGTGACTTCCCGCGCCAACCCGATGCAACCTTTGCGAAAGCGAGATGCGGGGCGCTTGCTGAAAAAACGCTAGCTGCCAATGAAGGTGACGTGCCCCATCTTGCGGCCAGGGCGGGCCTTGCTCTTGCCGTAGAGATGCAGCCGGGCCGACGGATCGGCAAGATATCTTTTCCAGTCGCCGGCCTCATCGCCGATCAGGTTCTCCATGCGAGACGGCGCCAGCACCTCGACGCTGCCCAGCGGCAGGCCGCAGATCGCGCGCACGAGCTGCTCGAATTGGCTGGTGGCACAGGCGTCCATCGTCCAGTGGCCCGAGTTGTGGGGGCGCGGCGCCATCTCGTTGGCCAGCACACGGCCGTCGCGCGTCACGAACATCTCCAGCGCCACCAGTCCCACGAGATCGAGACTCGCGGCGAGTTTGAGGCCGAACGTCTCGGCCTTCTTCAGAATCTCCGGCGAGAGGCCCGAGGGCACATGCGTGGTGCGCAGGATGCCGTCGCGATGCTCGTTGCGGCCGATCGGGAAGCACTTCGCGTTGCCGTCGATGCCGCGCGCGACAATCGCCGAGATTTCGCACTGGAAATCGACCAGCGCTTCCAAAATGCACTCGCGCTTGCCGAACTTCTCCCACGCCGCCTTGATGCCGCCCTTGGTCGCCACGCGCGCCTGACCCTTGCCGTCGTAGCCGTCGGTACAGGTCTTCAGGATGCCGGGGAGCGCAGTCGCCTTCTCGATGTCGTCCTCGTTGCAGATCGCCTGGTAATCCGCCGTGCCGATGCCCGCCTTGCGGAGAAAATCCTTCTCGCGAATACGATGCTGGGCGAAGTGGATCGGCTTGATGCCCGGCCGCACCGGCTTCATTTTCTCGCAGGCAGCGACCGTCGCTTCCGGGACGTTCTCGAACTCGTAGGTAATGACGTCGACGCGCTCGGTGAACCATTCGAGCGCCAGCATGTCGTCGTAGTCGCCCTGGACGTAGAGCGTGGCGATCTGGCCCGCGATCGATTCATCGTCGGGCGCGTAGACGATGCACTGGTAGCCGAGGCGCGCGGCGGCCAACGCCGTCATGCGGCCCAACTGGCCACCGCCCAGGATGCCGATGGTCGAACCCGGCGGCAGGATCTTCTGTGCCGGCATCAGCGGTGGGCGGGAGAATCGTCTTTCGGCGCTTTCGCTACCGCATCGGTCTGCCTGGCGCGCCAGCGTTCGACCGCCGCCATCGCCCGCGCGTCGCCCAGGCCGACGATGCTGGCGGCCAGCAGCGCGGCATTGATCGCGCCGGCGCGGCCGATGGCCAAAGTGCCGACGGGAACCCCGGCCGGCATCTGCACGATCGAGAGAAGACTATCCATGCCCTTCAGCGCCGCGCTCTCGACCGGCACGCCCAGCACCGGCAGCGGCGTCATCGAGGCGGTCATGCCGGGAAGGTGGGCCGCCCCGCCGGCACCGGCGACGATGACCTTGAGACCGCGCGCCTTGGCGCCCGAGGCGTAGGCGAACAGGCGCCTGGGGGTGCGGTGGGCGGAGACGATGCGGGTCTCGCAGGGGATACCGAGCGCCGCCAGGGTGTCGGCAGTGTGGTGCATGGTCGACCAGTCCGACTGGCTGCCCATGATGATGCCGACCAGCGGGCGCTTCTTGGAGGTTTTGGCCATCGATGTCTCAGGCGATGATGTCGGGAATGAGCTGGCTTTCCAACCGGAGAATCTGGTCCTTCAGCCCGAGCTTGCGCTTCTTGAGGCGCTGAAGCTGCAGTTGGTCGAACGGCGCCTTCTCGAGCAGCCGGTCGATCACCTCGTCGAGGTCGCGGTGCTCCATGCGCAGGCCTTCGAGCCGGGCCCGGATCGCCACGTTGTCGAGAGGTTCGGAAGTGTCGTCGTTGCTCATCGCCTTCGCGCCGTGTACCCCTTCGGCCCCGGCAAGGGAAGCATGTCCGACTTTCTGCCTCATCCGTTCTGGAATTTCTCTCTGGAAATCTACGCCGCCGACGGCGTGTCCGGAGCCTGTCTCGACTTGCAGGAACGGCGCGGCTGCGACGTCAACGTGCTGCTGTTCTGCTGCTGGCTGGGTGCGTCGGGCCGGCCGACCCTCAGCGCCGATCGCCTGCGCGCGATCCTGGCGGAAAGTGCGCCCTGGCAGGCCAGGATCGTCGGGCCGTTGCGCGAGGTCCGCCGCCTGCTGAAGGACATGCCGTCCGAAACCGCCGACGCCACGCGCCGCCGGGTCGCCGATGCGGAACTGGCCGCCGAGCATGCCGAACAGCTGAAGCTCGTGGGCCTTTATTCCCCGCCCGCCGACCGCGACCGGTCGCTGGAAAAGCGCCTGCGCGCGGCAATCGGCAACCTCGGCGTCTATGCGGTGTGCCTGGGTGTGGTGCCGGACGAGGCCGACCGCCGGGCGGTGGCGGCTCTGCTGGGCGGCGCCTTCCCCATGCTCACGGCCCCGGAAATATCACAGGCCGTCGGGCTCAGTCCGGCGACCTGATTTTTCCCCAGCGTTTCACCTTGCCACTGTCGAGGTCGAACAGATCGAGCGCGCGTCCGACGGTATGATTAACAATGTCGTCCAAGCTCTTGGGCTTGTTGTAGAAAGCCGGCATCGGTGGGGCGATGACCGCGCCCATCTCCGAGAGCGTCAGCATGTTGCGCAGGTGAATCGTGTAAATCGGTGTCTCCCGTGCAACCAAAACAAGGCGGCGTTGTTCCTTCAGTACGACGTCGGCGGCTCGCGTCAGCAAATTGCTGGTGATGCCGTGGGCGATCTCGCCCAGACTGCGCATCGAGCAGGGCACCACGACCATCCCCATGGTCCGGAATAACCCACTCGAGATCGCGGCGGCAAGGTCGTCTATTCTATATGCCACATCCGCGAGCCGCCGAACGTCGGCAACCTTCAGCTTCGTCTCATGCGCGAGCGTGACCTCGGCGGTGCGCGTCATCACCAGGTGCGTCTCGACCGGCAACTCCTGCAGCGCCTCCAGCAGGCGCACGCCATAGATCACGCCGGACGCCCCGGAAATTCCCACGATCAGTCTTTTCGGCACCCTGCCGCGCACAGCCATGCCGGCATCCTATCCACTTATGCACAGCGGGGGGAGACGGTTGATTCGCGATGGACTCGGCCCAATGTCGGAGTCAGGATTTCGGTGTCTACAACCAGCGTCGGAGGTCAGCGAGATGAGCGCGATGGACCATATCGAAGCGTTGAAGGCCAAGCATGCGTCACTCGAGCATGCCATCGGTGAAGAGGTCGCGAGACCGCATCCCAACGACGATGCGATCTGCAGTCTCAAGAAGCGAAAGCTAATGATCAAGGACGAGATTATCCGGTTGAGAACCCGCGAGAACTCAACACTAACTACGGTTGCTGCGCGCTCGTTACGCGGCGACCGCGCAGCCCGTCAGTTTATCTTGTGCAGGTTGACCGTCCACGAGGTCGGTCCGAAGGCGCCCTGCGAGCTGCCGCTGCAGTTGGCGACATTGTCGGCGCCGCGCCGGCAGGTCAGCTGGTCGGCATACCAGTGCGAGCCGTCGTTGCACGTCGTATCGGCGTCGCGCAGTGCCAGGTTGATGCCGCTGAACTGGGCCTGCGCGCGGGTGCGGCAGGCGGTGCGCCCGCGCCGCCATTCGAGCTGGCCGCGTCCGTTCTGGTCGAAGCAGTAGGACGAGACGCCGGGATCGCGCTGCACCGTCTCGTGCCGGAACGGATCGGTGCGCCAGCAGCCTGACATGAACGAATAGTCGTTGGTCGGCGTCGATGGCATGCGCAGGCGATTGTCGTTCGGGGCGCGCGGCGCCGGCTGTGGCTCGGGGGGCGGAGGCGCAGGCCTGGGCTGCACCATCGCGGTCTGCGGCGGCGGCTTGGGCGGCTCGGGCGCCTTTGCCACTTCGGGCGGCTTGCAGTCGGCGATGCGCTTCTTCAGTTCGCCCTCGATTGTCGAAACTTCGATCGCGAGTGCCTTGGCCCGCGCATCCTCCGCCGCGAGCGAGGCCTTGAGCACCGGCAGCGGATCGTGCACGGCGGGCGCCGGCGGACGCGGCCCGCCCTCGTGCAGCGCCAGCGCCAGCGCCGGATCTCCCGGAAGGAGGTCACGCAACAGCCAGGCGCCGGCCAGCAACAGCGCAAGCAATGGCAGCGCGGCGAGCAGAGTGCGTGCCCACGGAATCGTAGTGCCGTAGGTCGCGACCACCGGCGGCGCAGCGGAGGCGAGCACCGGCATATGCTGCGGGGCCGGTGCGGGCGCCTTGGGCAAGGCCGCCGGCAGCAGTGCGTTTGCAGCTTCCTTCTCGTAGCCCCAGCACACGACGACGGGTCGATCGCCGACCAGGAACACGAACGATTCCGCCGGCCGGCGCGCGGCGAGCTGCAGGGAACGGCCGACCACGCCCATGTCGTCGCCGTCGCCCGCGCCTTTCAGCGTCTGGCCAAGCCGTCCGATATCGGCGAGAGCGGCATCGACCTTTGCCAGCGTAGCGGTGCGTTCGGCGAGAGCGAGGTTTGCGACCTGACGGACCTCGCCCGGCCAGGCAGCGTACCAGTCGATCGCGCTGCCGTCCTCGTGGAGCTGCGGTTCGGCCAGCAGGTCGGCCGAGTCGTCGCCGAGGCGGCGGCGCACGATCCTGCGGATTTGCGCCGCCGAATTGTGCAGCGGCTCGCCGCGTACGCCGAGCGGGCGCACGCCGCTGCGGGTGGTCGCGATAAGCGTCGTCTGGGCTGACATTGCGGGGCGGAGAATAGCCCGGGGATTATGGCGACTAGACGGCCTTGGCCCAGTCGCGCAGGACGTATTTCTGCACCTTGCCGGTCGAGGTCATGGGCAGGTCGCGGAAGACCACGAAGCGCGGGCACTTGAAGCCCGCGAGGTGGGCGCGGCAATGGGCCACGATCTCCTCGGCGGTGGCCGATGCATCCGGCTTGAGCACGACGAAGGCGCAGGGCGTCTCGCCCCATTTCTCGTCGGGCTTGGCGACCACCGCTACATTGGCGACGGCGGGATGCTTGATGATCACGCCCTCGACCTCGATGGTCGAGATGTTCTCGCCGCCCGAGATGATGATGTCCTTGGACCGGTCGCGCAGCTCGACGTAGCCGTCCTCGTGCAGGACTCCCAGGTCGCCCGAATGGAACCAGCCGTGCTCGAAGGCCTCGCGCGTTGCGGCGGGATTCTTGAGGTAGCCCTTCATCACCAGATTGCCGCGGAACATCACCTCGCCCATGGTCTCGCCGTCGCGCGGCACTTCCTTCATGGAAAGCGGATCCATCACCGTGACGCCATCCTCGGCGGCGTAGCGCACGCCCTGGCGTGCCTTGAGCCGCGCGCGCTCGGCCGACGGCAGCGCATCCCACTCGTCATGCCATGAGCAGATCGTCGCCGGGCCGTAGACCTCGGTGAGGCCGTAGACATGCGTCACCCTGAAGTTCTCCTTCTCCAGCGCCTCGAGCACGGCGGCGGGCGGCGGGGCGGCCGCCGTCATGAAATCGACCGTGCGTTTCAGCGGCCGGCGTTCATCGTCGCCGGCGGCGATGATGAACTGCATGATGATGGGCGCGCCGCACATGTGGGTCACGTCGCTGTCGGCCAGCGCATCGTAGATCGTTTTGGCATTGGCGCGCCGCAGGCAGACCGAGGTGCCGGCCGCCAGCGCCAGGGTCCATGGAAAGCACCAGCCGTTGCAGTGGAACATCGGCAGGGTCCAGAGATAGACCGGATGATTGCCGATCGCCCATTGCGTGGCGTTGCCATAGGCCGAGAGCGTTGCGCCGCGATGGTGGAACACGACACCCTTGGGATTGCCCGTCGTGCCCGACGTGTAGTTGAGCGAGATCGCATTCCACTCGTCGGAGGGATACTGCCACTCGTAGCCGGGATCGCCGGTGGCGAGGAACTCCTCGTAGGTCGTGTCGCCGATCTGGGCGCGGTCGTCGCACAGCGGATCGTCGATATCGACGACCAGCGGCTGGACCCTGGCCTGCGACAACGCCTCGGTGACCACCCTGTGGTACTCGCGATCGACCAGCAGCACCTTGGTCTCGCTGTGGTCGAGGATGAAGGCGATCATCGCCGCATCGAGGCGGGTGTTGAGCGAGTTGAGCACGCCGCCCGACATCGGCACGCCGAAGTGCGCCTCGTACATTTCCGGGATGTTGGGCGCCATGATGGCGACCGTGTCGCCGACGCCGATGCCGACCTGGGCCAGCGCCGAGGCAAGCTGCCGGCAGCGTGCGTAGGTCTCGGCCCAGCTCTGCCGCCGCTCGCCGTGGATCAGCGCCAGGTGCTGCGGGTAGACGCTGGCGGTCCGCTCCATGAACTGCAGCGGCGTGAGCGCTGCAAAGTTGGCGGCCGTCTTGTCGAGATCGCGTTCATAGATGTTGTGGGCGGCGAGTGCCGCCTTGTGCGGAGCCGGCCGCGCGCCCGGCATGCGGGCCACGGAGGTGCGGTTCTTCGAGGGACGTCGCAAGACGGGGCGGGCGACCGGCTTGGGTGGCGGGAGCTTCCTGGATGCAGGCTTCTTCCTGGCGACCGCCTTTTTCACGACACGCTTCTTGGCTTTCGGCGTCTTGCGCTTCGCCGGCCGCTTCGTCTTCCTTGCCTTGGCCTTCGCCATGTCGCGGTTCCCATGCCGTTCGATGCGGCCGCACTTTCACACAAGAGCGCCCTCGCGCCAATCGTTCGTCCGCGCACGGGGTTTCCGTCTTGTTGCGAGCCTGCCACAGGGTCGCGGCGAATTGCTGTGGCCGCGTCGTTTCGGTTTGCCTGAATACGCGCCCGCCCGTACAAGCACGCCTCGTCATGAGCCCAGAGGAAATGATCATGCGAGCTACGTACCCCACCAGAAAACCAGAATACGCCGGAGTTTCGGCGGGGCGCTGATCATTATCCGCGCTACCCGCCGTTGACGTCACGTCAGGAGGGTAGCTTCATGAAGAGTTCAAGCAGTTTCAGTAGCGACAACAGCCAGCGCGTCCCGATCAAGATGTGGACGGCAGGCGTGCCTGTCGAAGAGCAGGCGATGCAGCAGCTTCGCAACGTCGCCTCGTTGCCGTTCGTGCACGAGCACGTCGCGGTCATGCCGGATGTCCACTGGGGAATGGGCGCGACCGTGGGCAGCGTCATTCCGACCAAGGGCGCGATCGTGCCGGCCGCTGTCAGTGTCGACATCGGCTGCGGGATGATGGCCCAGCGCACCACGCTCGTGGCCGGCGACCTGCCGGACAGCCTTGCCGACCTGCGCAGCGAGATCGAGCGGCGCGTGCCGCATGGGCGCACCAACAATGGGGGGCCCGGCGATCGTGGCGCCTGGCACGATCTGCCGCAGGCGATCGGCGAGGGCGTGCCGGAGGTCGTGGGCACGAGTCTCGCCGCGATCTTCGACAAGCACCCGCAGTTGCGGAAGGGGTGGACCGCGGAGCGTGCCTACAAGCATCTCGGCACGCTCGGCAGCGGAAACCACTTCGTCGAGGTCTGTCTCGACGAAGGCGGTTCCGTGTGGGTCATGCTGCATTCGGGCAGCCGCGGTATCGGCAACCGGATCGGCACCTACTTCATCGAGCGGGCGAAGGCCGAAATGCGCCGGTGGTTCGTGAACCTGCCCGACGCCGATCTCGCCTTCCTACCGCAGGGCTCCGACCTGTTCGACGACTATCGGCACGCCGTCGAGTGGGCGCAGCGCTACGCCGCGCTCAACCGGCGCTACATGATGGACGCCGCGATCGATGCGTTGCGGGCGGCCGTGCCGAAGCCATTCGATGCGGCGGCGGAGACCGCGGTCAACTGCCATCACAATTACGTCTCCTGGGAGCATCACTTCGGAGAGAACGTGATCGTGACCCGCAAGGGCGCCGTCCGCGCCCGCGAGGGTGAACTCGGGATCATCCCGGGCAGCATGGGTGCGCGGTCGTTCATCGTGCGCGGCAAGGGGAACGCCGAGTCGTTCTGCTCGTGCAGCCACGGTGCCGGCCGTGTGATGTCGCGTGGCGAGGCCAAGCGGCGCTTCACCGTCGCCGATCACGTCAAGGCGACCGAGGGCGTCGAGTGCCGCAAGGACGCCGGCGTGATCGACGAGACGCCGGGCGCGTACAAGGACATCGACGCCGTCATGGCGGCGCAGACCGACCTGGTCGACATCGTGCACACCTTGCGCCAGGTGTTGTGCGTGAAGGGCTAGCGAATGCTATCGCGTTCACACATCTTTTGTTGCGCGCCGCCCGGAAGGTCGATTCGATGAGTTCCGTCACAAGCGATGGAGCTTTCGATGTCGGGGATCGAATACGGGCTGGGCCTTTTTGGCGACCTTCGGCTGGAAAAAGGGGGGTGTGCTTGCATGCAGCGCTGGTGGCGCGGCCGGGCTCTTGTATCCGTCGGCTGGGCGGCACGCGGGCGCGGGAGATGCAGTTCACGCGGCTGCTGCGCAATCCTTCGGTGACGGTGTCGGAGATGTCGGAGCATGCCGGGCGGCTGACGGGTCGGCGGGTGTCCGGCCGCGAGGTTGTGGCGATCCAGGATACGAGCGAGCTTGCGCTGGGAGGCCGGCGCGCTCGAGCGGCGGGTTACGGTCCAGTTGGCAAGGGTGGCGCGGTGGGTGGCTTGCTGCTGCATCCGGTGCTGGCGGTCGAGGCGGGCACGGGGGCTCTTCTGGGGCTGGTGTCGATGGAGGTATGGAACAGGCCGGCTGGTCGTGTTGCCGCCCGCCGCAAGCGGTCGACGGCGGCCAAGGAATCGCAACGCTGGCTCGACGGCGCGCAACGGGCCGGGAAGGTGCTGGAGGCTGCTTCCAGCATCACGCTTGTATCGGACCGCGAGAGCGACTTTTACGAGCTGTTCGTGCGCTGCCCCTCTAACGTGGCTTTGATCGTGCGAGCCTGCCAGAACCGGCGGATCGCAGGGTCGCAAGCAAGCGATGACGGGCTGTTGTTCTCGTTGATCGACAGCCAGCCGGAGCAAGGTCGCTACGAGGTCACCCTCCCGGCGGCACCCGGACGGCGCTCGCGCAACGCCGAACTGGCGGCACGCTTTGCGCCGGTGGTCTTGCGCCGGCCGCTGCACGGTGCCGATCCGGCCTTGCCCGAGAAAGTCGCCCTGACGCTGGTCGATGTGCGCGAGACATCGACGCCAGCTGACGGCGAGCCCATCCACTGGCGTCTGTTGACGACCCACCCTGTCGGCGACCTCGGCCAAGCGCGCCGCATCATCGATCTGTATCGCCAGCGCTGGACGATCGAAGAGTTCTTCCGCACCCTCAAGACCGCAGGCTTCGATATCGAGGCCGCCGACATCGGCGAGCCGCAAGCCATGATCAAGCTGGTCGCGGCCGCGACTGTCGCCGCTGTCACCATCAAGCAGCTCGTGCAGGCCCGCGACGACAACACCGACCAGCGCTTGACCGACAGCTTCGATCCCGACGACCAGCCCATCATCGAAGCAGTCTCCGCCAAGCTCGCCGGCAAGACGGAACGGCAGCGCAATCCACATCCAAAAGGCAGCCTGGCCTTCGCCGCTTGGGTCATCGCCCGCCTCGGCGGCTGGACAGGATACTACGGAAAGCCGGGGCCAAAGGTCATGCGCATCGGCCTCAGCGAGTTCCGAGCCATCAAATACGGCGCAACTCTCGGACTTCAAAATGTGTGAATCCGATAGCTAGCGAATGGGGGAGGCTTCCGGCTTCCCCCATTTGTTTTGCGCGATAGACGGGCGATACTGCCCGTCATGACAAGAAGACTTATTGGAAATGCCTTGCTGGTGCTGGGCCTGTCGACGGCAAGCGCGTCGGCAGAAATCTGGCCCGGCCGACCGGTCCATATCGTCGTGCCGCTCACCGCAGGCAGCGCCACTGACGTGATGGCGCGCACCGTGGCGGCGCAGCTCTCCGACCAGTTCGGCCAACCGTTCATCGTCGACAACAAGCCGGGTGCGGGCGGCACGATCGGCATGGGCGCGGTGGCGCGCGCCAAACCGGACGGCTACACAATCCTCGTCCAGTCCTCCTCCTATACGATCACGCCGATCACCTATCCCAACACGCCCTACGACGTGCAGCGCGACCTGGTGGGGGTGACGCCGCTCGCCCTGCTGCCGCAGGCGCTGGTGATCGCACCCTCGAAGGGTATCAATTCAGTAAAGGAGCTCGTCGCTGCCGCGAAGGCCAAACCTGGCGTGCTCAACTACGCCTCGGCGGGCGTCGGCACGGCCAACCAGTTCAACGCCGAGCGTTTCAGGGTGGGCGCCGGCATCGATGCGGTGCACGTCCCGTTCAAGGGCACGCCCGAGGCGCTGACCGAGGTGATGGCGGGCCGGGTCGACTATTATTTCTGCCCGGTCAACGTCTGCCTGCCGATGATCAACGAGAAGCGGGTGTTGGCGCTCGGCATGGGCAGTTCCCGCCGGGCCGCCGCGCTCCCCGACCTGCCGACCACCGTCGAACTGGGTGTGCCGGACTCCGACTACGATTTCTGGGTCGGCATGTTCGTGCCGGCCGAGACGCCGCGCGCGATCGTCGACAAGCTCTATGCCGAGACGCGGAAGGCCTTCGCCAGTGCCAAAGTGAAGGAAAGCTTCGCCCAGCTCGGCGCCGAGCCCGACCTGATGGAGCCCAGGGCGTTCGATGCGCGGATCAAGAAGGAGATCGCGATCAACGCGGCGCTGGTGAAGGCGTCGGGCATTCCGATAAGCTCACAGTAGTCGGGAGGAACGATGACGGCTGGCGACACATATCGCGCGCTGCATGCGCGCTCGCTCGACGATCCCGAGGGATTCTGGGCCGAGCAGGCCGGGGCGATCGACTGGACGAAGCGCTGGGACTCTGTGCTCGATGCATCCAATCCGCCATTCGATCGCTGGTTCGTCGGTGGGCAGTTGAATGCCTGCCACAATGCGCTCGACCGTCACGTCGAGGGCGGGCGCGCCGACCAGGTCGCGCTGATCTACAATTCGCCGGTCACGAATACGAAGCAGAGCTTCACCTATCGCCAATTGCGCGACGAGGTGGCGACGATCGCCGGCATGATTGCCGCCCAGGGCGTGGGCAAGGGTGACCGGGTCATCCTCTACATGCCGATGATCCCCCAGGCGGTGATGGCGATGCTGGCCTGCGCGCGGCTGGGTGCGGTGCATTCCGTGGTGTTCGGCGGCTTTGCCGCCAAGGAACTCGCAAGCCGCATCGACGACTGCAATCCGAAGCTGGTGCTGACGGCCTCGTGCGGCGTCGAGCCCAACCGGATCGTGCAGTACAAGCCGCTGCTCGACCAGGCGATCGGAATGGCCAAACACAAGGTGCCCCGGGTCATCCTGTTCCAGCGTCTGCAGTGCGCGGCGCCGATGGTGGCGGGCCGCGACCTCGACTGGGCGGAAACGGTGAAGACGGCCCGCCCGCATGCCTGCGTACCGGTAGAGGCCACCGATCCGCTCTACATCCTCTATACGTCGGGCACGACCGGCTTCCCCAAAGGTGTCGTGCGCGACACCGGCGGCTACTGCGTGGCGCTTCACTGGTCGATGAAGAATCTCTACGGCGTGAAGCCGGGCGAGGTTTACTGGTGCGCCTCGGATGTCGGCTGGGTCGTCGGCCACAGCTACATCGTCTACGGTCCGCTGATCTACGGGGCGACCTCGATCCTCTTCGAGGGCAAACCGGTCGGCACGCCGGACGCCGGCGCCTTCTGGCGCGTGATCTCCGAGCACAAGGCGATGGCGCTGTTCACCGCGCCGACCGCCTTCCGCGCCATCAAGCGCGAGGATCCGGAGGGCAAGCTGCTGAAGAAGTACGACCTGTCGAATTTCCGCACGCTGTTCCTGGCCGGCGAGCGCGGCGATCCGCCGACCGTCGACTGGGCGCAGAAGCTGCTCGGCGTGAGGGTCGTCGATCACTGGTGGCAGACCGAGACCGGCTGGGCGATCTGCGGCAATTTCGAGGGTCTCGATCCGATGCCGATCAAGCTGGGCTCGACCTCGGTGCCGTCGCCGGGCTGGAAGCTCGAGGTGCTCGACGAGCTCGGCCGTCCGATGAAGGCGGGCGAGGTCGGGGCGCTGGCGGGCAAGCTGCCGCTGCCGCCCGGCACCTTCCCGACCCTGTGGAACGCCGCCGACCGCTACCGGCAGGGCTACATGACCGAGTTTCCCGGCTACTACAAAACCGGCGATGCGGGTTTCATCGATGAGGATGGCTATGTCTCGGTGATGACGCGGGTCGACGACGTGATCAACGTGGCCGGCCATCGCCTGTCGACGGGGCAGATCGAGGAAGTGCTGGGATCGCACGACGACGTGGCCGAGTGCGCCGTGATCGGCGTCGCCGACGAGCTGAAGGGCCAGGTGCCGCTCGGGCTGCTGGTGCTGAAGGCGGGCGTCGCGAGGCCAGACGAGGAGATCGTGAGCGACGTGGTGAAGATGGTGCGCGAGCGCATCGGCCCCGTTGCCTTCTTCAAGAGCGCGCTGGTCGTCCAGCGCCTGCCCAAGACGCGTTCGGGCAAGATCCTGCGCGGCACCATGCAGAAGATGGCCGACAACCAGCCCTGGACCATGCCCGCCACGATCGAGGATCCCGCCGTGCTCGGCGAGATCAAGGACGGTTTGAAGACCGCGGGCTACGCTAAGTTGTCATCCTGAGCGCAGCGAAGGATCTCACGCCCGCAACAGAATCGTTGATCGTAGCCCTAGGTCCTTCGCTGCGCTCAGGACGACGGAATGGAGAAAAGAATGACACTCGACATAAACCGCCCCGATCTCTGTGTCGGCGTGGTAGGCACCGGCGCCATGGGCCGCGGCATTGCGCAAGTGACGGCGCAGGGTGGCATGAAGGCCCTGCTGTTCGATGCGGCACCCGGTGGCGCTGCCAAGGCGAAGGCCGGCATCGTCGAGTTGCTGAAGGGCCTCGCTGCCAAGGGGCGCCTGACCGACGCGGATGTCGCCAAAGCCGATGGCAATCTCGGCGTCGCCGACAGGATCGAGGATCTGAAGGGCTGTCACGTCGTGGTCGAGGCGGTGTTCGAGAATCTCGAGGTGAAGCAGAGGCTGTTCGGCGAACTGGAGGCCGTGATCGCGCCCGATGCGATCCTGGCCTCGAACACCTCGTCGATCCGCATCGCTTCCATCGCTCGTTCGCTGAAGCACCGCGACCGGATCTGCGGCATGCACTATTTCAATCCGGTGCCGCTGATGAAGCTGGTCGAGGTGATCCGCGCCGCCGACACCGCGCAATGGGTGGTCGACGCCATGGTGGCGCTGGGCAAGCGGCAGACCCGCGTGCCCGTGATCGTGGGCGACACGCCGGGCTTCCTGGTCAATCTCGGCGGCACGGCCATAGGTACCGAAGGCCTGCGCATTTACCAGGAGGGACGGGCCAGCGTGTCGGCGATCGATGCGGTGATGCGCAACTCCTGTGGCTTCCGCATGGGACCGTTCGAGCTGATGGACCTCACGGGTCTCGACGTGAATTTCCCGGCCCGCAAGATCATCTACGAGGGTTTCTTCCACGACCGGCGCATGACGCCCAGCCCCTATCACGAGAGCCTGTTCGCGGCGGGCAAGCTCGGCCGCAAGACCGGCGGCGGCTGGTACGCCTATGACGCCAAGGGCGGCAAGATCGATTCCGGCGCCGACCACCTTCCGTCGACTCCGCCCGCGACGTCGGCCGTTGTAATGGACAGCCACAACGAGAAGCTGGTGCAACTCGTCGTCGCTTCAGGGGCAAAGACGCTGGCGGTCGACGACGGCAAGAGCCCGATCCTGGTGGCGCCAGTCGGCAAGGATGCGACGACCGAAGCGATCGAGCGCGGTCTCGATCCCAAGCGCACTGTCGCGGTCGATCTCACTGGCGACACGGCCAAGCGCATTACGATGATGATGCCGCCGGGCGCGGACAAGGCGGTGGGCGATGCGGCCGCGGCGATGTTCGCCAAGTCAGGAACGAAGGTGACGTTGATCAAGGACTCTCCCGGCTTCATCGCCCAGCGCATGTGCGCGATGATCGCCAATCTCGGCTGCGAGATGGCGATGATCGGCATCGCCTCGGCCGCCGACGTCGACACGGCGATGACCCTGGGACTCAACTATCCGCGCGGGCCGCTGGCGCTGGCCGACTGGCTGGGGGTCAAGGCGTGTCACGAGATCCTGGTGCAGATCCAGGCCATCACCGGCGACGATCGCTATCGTCCGAGCCAGTGGTTGCGCCGGCGCGCCATGCTCGGCATGAGCGCGACTGCAGTGGAATAGAAATCGCCGGCGAGCCGCGAGGCCCGCCGGCGACAGTTCGGTCAGAGGTCGGCGCCGTTAGCGGACGCGCCAGCCCATGTCGGGATCACGATCGTGGCGGTACTCGTAGTACGCCGCGTTCGGCGACTTGCGATAGACCTCGACATGCTCGGGGCGGTCCCAAGTGTGCCACTCGTGCGTGCGGGTCCAGTAGCCGTCGGTATAGCCGTACTGCACGACGCCCGGATTGAACTCGACGGCGATGTCGGCCGCGTAGGCGGTCGAGATGCCGAACGACGCGACGCTGGCGAGCGCCACGGCAAGCGCGGCGGTTTTGAGGGTCTTGATCAAGGGGTGTTCCTTTCGTGAGTATGCCGCCTGAAGGGGGACGCACCCTGGGCCTCGCATGGCGGCGGCGTCACAAAACCGAGGGTCCGGTGAAAACGACACCGCTCAGCGGAAGGTTGCGAAAAGAAAACGCCGGCTATTTGGAAATGGGCGGCACGCACGCCGACAGCAGGCAGGCGTCGATCTGCGGATCGGAGCGCAGTGCCGTGTCGGCCGACGCCTGGGCCCGCTTGCGATATTGCGGCGCCCCGGACCAGTCCTCAGGCATCGCCTTCACGAGGCACGACATGAAATAAGCCGACTGGCCGGACTCGCGCGCGGCCTGGGGGCCCGAGTAGGTGGAATAGGCGGCCTTCGCCTCGGACAGGCAACGGAATTGCGCGACCCTCTCGTCGTTGCCCTTGGTGTCGCGCGAGCGCGGCGTCTGCGGTTGCTGCTGTGCAAATGCAGACATGCCGCCACAAGCCAGCAGCACGGCCGCTGCAACGAGCTGGAAGACTTCCCGGTATGCCACGATGGCTTTATTTTACGGGTCCGGAGGGCTCCCGCCAATCAGTTTGACAGATTGACGTTTACGTAAAGGTCAACTACCTAACCGTCGCTGGTAACGTCACTAGCAACGTCTCTGGCGGAGCCCCTGCCAGAGGCCCAAAGTCCTGCGCAAGACAGGTTTCGGCAGTCCGGAGGAACAGGCACGTGACGTCGTTGGCAGCGCATTACACGCCCGAACACGAGATGTTCCGCAACACCTGCCGCCGGTTTTTCGAGAAGGAAGTGACGCCGTTTCATCTCAAGTGGGAAGAAGACGGCGTCGTGCCGCGCGAGTTGTGGCGCAAGGCGGGCGAGCAGGGGCTGCTCGGCATGACCATGCCGGAAGAATATGGCGGTGCCGGCGCCGACTTCCTCTACAGCGCCATCCTGATCGAGGAGCAGGGCCGTGCCATCGCCTCGGGCCCCGCCTTCTCGCTGCACAACGATATCGTCGTTCCTTACCTGCTGCACTACGGCAACGAGGAGCAGAAGAAGAAATGGATTCCCAAGGCCTGCTCGGGCGAGCTGGTGACGGCGATCGCCATGACAGAGCCCGGAACCGGCTCGGACCTGCAGGCGGTCAAGACCAGCGCCGTGATGGACGGCAATCACTGGGTGATCAACGGCTCGAAGACCTTCATTTCGAACGGCCAGCTCGCCGACCTGGTGATCGTCGTCGCCAAGACCGATCCGAAGCTGGGCGCCAAGGGCACCTCGCTGATCGCGGTCGAGACCAGCACCGAAGGCTTCAAGCGCGGCCGTAACCTCGAGAAGATCGGCATGAAGGCGCAGGACACGTCCGAGCTGTTCTTCGACAATGTCCGCGTGCCCGCCGACAATTTGCTGGGTGGTCCCGGCATGGGATTCGTCCAGCTGATGCAGCAGCTGCCGCAGGAGCGGCTGGTGATCGCCATCCAGGCGATCGCCGCGATCGAGGCGGCGATGGAGCTGACCTTGGCCTACGTGAAGGAGCGCAAGGCGTTCGGCAAGCAGATCATCGATTTCCAGAACACCCGCTTCAAGCTCGCGGAGCTGAAGACGAAGGCGCTGGTGGCGCGCACTTTCGTCGACGACTGCGTGGCCAGGCACCTCAAGAGCGAGCTCGACGTCGCCACGGCCGCGATGGCCAAGTATCACACCACCGAGCTGCAGTGCGCACTGATCGACGAGTGCCTGCAGTTCTTCGGCGGCTACGGCTACATGTGGGAATACCCGATCGCGCGGCTCTACGCCGATGCGCGCGTGCAGAAGATCTACGGCGGCACCAACGAGATCATGAAAGAGCTGATCGGAAGAACACTTTAGCAATTCCCGTCACCCCAACCGGAGCCCGTAGGGCGAAGTGGAGGGGCCTCGTCATTATGAAGAGGTCTCTCCACTCGTCGCTTCGCTCCTCGGTCGGGATGACGGAGTAGAAAAAGGAGAAGACCATGACCGAAGCCTACATCTACGACGCCGTCCGCACGCCGCGCGGCAAGGGCCGTAAGGACGGCTCGCTGCACGAGGTGACGCCGGTGCGCCTGGCCGTCACGGCGCTGCAGGCGATCGCCCGCCGCAACAAGCTCGACACGCATCTGGTCGACGACGTGGTGCTGGGCTGCGTTATGCCGATCGGAGAACAAGGTGCGGACATCGCGCGCACCGCGGCGGTGATGGCAGGCTATGCCGAGAGAGTCTCGGGCGTGCAGGTCAACCGCTTCTGCGCCTCGGGCCTCGAAGCCACCAACATGGCCGCCGCGCAGGTGATGTCGGGTCAGAGCGATGCCGCGATCGGCGGCGGTGTCGAGAGCATGAGCCGTGTGCCGATGGGCTCGGACGGCGGCGCCTGGCCGGTCGATCCGGCGGTGGCGATGCCGATGTACTTCGTGCCGCAGGGTATCTCGGCCGACCTGATCGCCACCAAATACGGTCTCAGCCGCGACGACGTCGACGCCTATGCCGTCGAGTCGCAGAAGCGCGCCAAGGCGGCGTGGGACAAGGGCTACTTCAAGAAGTCGATCGTCCCGGTGAAGGACCAGAACGGCGTCGAGCTGCTGGCCCGCGACGAGCTGATGCGCCCACAGACCACGATGCAGACCCTGGCGGCGCTGGAGCCCAGCTTCAAGATGCAGGGCGAGACGATGCCGGGCTTCGACGCGGTGGCGCAGCAGCGCTATCCCGAGATCGAGAAGATGATTCACGTCCATCACGCCGGCAATTCGTCGGGCATCGTCGATGGCGCGGCGGCGATCCTGATCGGCTCCAAAGCCTTCGGCAAGAAAGCCGGGCTGAAGCCCCGGGCGAGGATCCGCTCCTTCGCCTCGATCGGCTCGGAGCCGGCGATCATGCTGACCGGTCCCGCACCGGCGTCGGAGAAGGCGCTGAAGCGCGCCAAGATGAAGGTGGGCGACATCGATCTGTTCGAGCTCAACGAGGCCTTCGCCGCCGTCGTGCTGCGCTACATGCAGATCCTCAAGATGCCGCACGACAAGATGAACGTGAACGGCGGCTCGATCGCCATGGGCCATCCGCTGGGCGCCACCGGCGCGATGATCCTGGGCACCCTGCTCGACGAGCTCGAACGCCGCGACCTCTCGACCGGCCTCGCTACGCTCTGCGTCGGCGGCGGCATGGGCACCGCCACCATCATCGAGCGCGTTTAAGGACCTCGACCGCTGCCCACCCTTCGAGACGCCGGCCTTCGGCCGGCTCCTCAGGGTGAGGTGGTGGTTGTTCCAAAATATTCCTCACCCTGAGGAGCCGAGCGCAGCGAGGCGTCTCGAAGGGTGGGCACCACGAAGAATACGGAGATCGACACATGATCAACTACACCATCGACACCGACGGCATCGCCACCATCAGCTGGGACATGCCGGGCCGCACGATGAACGTGCTGAACGAAGCCTCGCTCACGGCCTATACCGGGATCCTGGAAAAGGCGCTGACCGACGACAAGGTCAAGGGCATCATCCTGACCTCCGGCAAGGACACGTTCATTGCCGGCGCCGACCTCGAGATGCTGCTCAATGCCGACACCTCGGATGCGGCGAAGCTCACCGAGCAGTTCAGCCAGCTACAGAAACTGTTCCGCCGCCAGGAGACCGGCGGCAAGCCGGTCGTGGCGGCGATCAACGGCACGGCGCTGGGCGGCGGCTTCGAGATCTGCCTCGCCTGTCACTACCGAATCGCCGCGGCCAATCCCCGGACCAGGCTCGGCCAGCCGGAAGTGAAGCTCGGCCTGTTGCCGGGCGGCGGCGGCACGCAGCGCATTCCGCGCCTGATCGGCGTGATGAACGCCGCCCCCATCCTGCTCGAAGGCAAGGACCTCACGGTCGACGTCGCCAAGGGCCTCGGCCTGATCCACGAGGTCGTGCCGCCCGCCGACCTGCTGGCGCGCGCAAAAGCCTGGCTGACCGCGGCGCCGACCGAGCAGGTGGCACCGGAGTATGCGGGCAAGGGCGCCAAGCCGATCGACGGCCGCGCCGTGCAGCCGTGGGACCGCAAGGGCTTCAGGACGCCGGGCTTCCCCGGCGGCGCGGTGTGGAGCCCGCCCGGCGTGCAGACCTTCATCGGCGGCAACGCCATGATCGCGGGCAAGACCAACGGCGTCTATCCCGCGCCCAAGGCGATCATGTCCTGCGTCTACGAAGGCCTGCAGCTGCCTTTCGACTCGGGCCTCAAGGTCGAGACGCGCTACTTCGTGTCGCTGCTCCGTGATCCTGTCGCCAAGAGCATGATCCGCACGCTGTTCTTCGGGCTGCAGGAAGCCAACAAGCTGGCGCGCCGGCCGAAGGACGTGGCCAAGCAGGAGTACAGGAAGATCGGCGTGCTTGGCGCCGGCCTGATGGGTGCCGGCATCGCGACTGTTTCCCTGCAGGCCGGTCTCGACATCGTGCTGATCGATCGCGACCAGGCCAGCGCCGACAAGGGCAAGGCGCATATCGCGGCCGAGCTCGACAAGTTGGTGAAACGCAATCGCCTCAACCAGGCGATGCGCGACGGGCTGCTCGCCAAGGTGACGGCGACCGCCGACTTCGCCGCGCTGAAGGACTGCCAGCTGGTCGTCGAAGCGGTGTTCGAGAATCGAGAGGTCAAGGCCGAGGCCACCAGGAAGGCCGAGGCAGAACTGCCGAAGGAGGCGGTGTTCGCCTCCAACACCTCGACCCTGCCGATCACCGGCCTCGCCGAGGCCTCGGCGCGGCCCGACCAGTTCATTGGGCTCCACTTCTTCTCGCCCGTCGAGAAGATGCCGCTGGTCGAGATCATCGTCGGCAAGAAGACCTCGCCCGCGACCCTGGCCCGCGCCATGGACTTCGTGCAGAAGATCCGCAAGACGCCGATCGTGGTGAACGACAGCCGCGGCTTCTTCACCAGCCGCGTCTGCGGCGCCTTCATCAGCGAAGGCCATCGGATGCTGAAGGAAGGCATTCCCGCGGCGATGATCGAGAACTGCGCGCGCTTCGCCGGCATGCCGGTGGGCCCGCTGTCGCTGAACGACGAGGTCGCGATCGACCTGTCGTGGAAGATCGCCGACCAGACGAAGCGCGACGCCGAGGCGGCCGGCAAGAAGTACGAATCGTCGGGTACCGAGGACATCCTCGAACTGATGGTCAAGAAGCTCGAGCGCTTCGGCCGCAAGAACGGCAAGGGCTTCTACGACTATCCGGCCGACGGCAAGAAGCGCCTGTGGCCGGACCTGCAGAAGCATTTCCCGGCCGATCCGAAGCTGCTCTACGGCGAAGGCGAGGACAAGCGCGCCAAGGAGAGCGAGATCCGCAAGCGCCTGCTCTACGTGCAGTCGGTCGACACCGCGCGCTGCCTCGAGGCCAATGTGCTGACCGACCCGCAGGACGGCGACGTCGGCTCGATCATGGGCCTCGGATTCGCGCCGCAGACGGGCGGCGCGATCAGCCTGATCGACCAGGTCGGCATCAAGAAGTTCGTCGCCGAATGCGACGATCTCGCCAAGAAGTACGGCCCTCAATTCAAGGTGCCGAAGCTGCTGCGCGACATGGCGGCCAAAGGGCAGAGCTTCTACGGCAAGCAAACTGCAAAGGCGGCCTGACCGATGGATGCCAAGGAAATCGCAGCGCTCGCGGACAAGCTCTTCGCGGGGCGCCAGTCGAAGAAGCCGATGGACGTGGCCGGCCTGATGGCCGACCTGTCCGAGGCCGACTCCTACAAGGTCCAGTTCGCCGTGCACGATCGCCTGGCGGCGGCCGGGGACCCGGTGGTCGGCTGGAAGGTGGCGCTGTCGGTGCCGGCGCAATACGAGCCGCTGAAGCTCTCCGGTCCGGTGTTCGCCGCGATCTACAGGAGCGGCCTGCGCCAGAGCGGCGCCGTGTTCGAGGCGGGCTGGCCGATCAAGCCCGGCATCGAGCCCGAACTGGTGGCGCGCATCGCCAGGGATGTGCCGGCCGGCGGCGCACCCTACACGTCCGACAGCATCCGCGCCTTCGTCGCCAACCTCTATTGCGGCATGGAAGTGGTCGACAATCGCTACGTCGATGTCACCAGGATGAGCGGTCCGGCGCGCATCGCCGACAACGTCCTGCAGGCCGCGCTCGTCACCGGCAGCGAGATCAAGGACTGGCAGAAGCTCGACTTCCCCAACCTCAAGGGCCGCTCGCTGCTCGACGGCAAGGAACTCGCCAAGGGGCCGGGCAGCGCGGTGATGGGCAGCGCGATGATCTCGCTCGCCTGGCTCGCCAACACGCTCAACAAGCACGGCCGGATGCTGAAGGCTGGCGACCTCATCCTGACCGGTTCGGTGCATCCGCCCGCGTTCCTGCAAGGCAAGGGCGTGGCCCGCACCGAGTTCGAGGGGCTGGGCGGAACCGAGGTCACGATCCGGTAGGCCGTATGGCGATCACCTACGTCACGCCTGCCGAGGCGATCGGCGGCACTGGCCTGCGTCTCGTGTTCGTGCGTGGCGTGCCGAGTCCCTGGGGGATGGCCGCCAAGACGCTGTTCGAGATCAAGGGCGTCGACTATCTCGCAGCCCCGCTCGAGCTCGCCGGCAGCAACGAGGAGATCGTCGCCTGGTCGGGCCAGAACAGTGCGCCGGTCGTGGCGTGGAACGACGAGCTACCGATCCATCGCTGGCAGGACATCATCCTGCTGGCCGAGCGTCTTGCGCCGGCGCCAGCGCTGATCCCCGCCGATCCCCTGCAGCGTGTGCTGATGTGGGGCTTCATCAACGAACTCGCGGGCGAGCAGGGGCTGGGCTGGAACCGGCGCCTGCAGGGCTTCGCCCGCGCTCGCAATGGCGGCAGAATTCACGCAGTCTCCGAGACGCTGATCGGCAAGTACGGTTACGACGCCGAGGCGGCGAAGACCGCGCCGCAGCGCATCGCCGGCAGCCTGTCGGCGCTCGCCACGCAAATGAAGGCGCAGCAGGCGCGCGGCATCGGCTTCCTCGTCGGCGATTCTTTCAGCGCCGCTGATGTCTACTTCGTGACGTTTCTCAATCTCGTGGCGCCACTGCCGCACGCGCAGTGTCCGATGCCCGACGCCTTTCGCTCGGGCTTCACCGCACGCGAGCCCGAGATCGTGGCGGCGCTCGATCCCGTGCTGCTCGCGCACCGAGATCGGATCTTCGCGGCGCACTTCAGAAACCCGATGGAGTTCTAGCGCGACCCAAAAATGTCACGGGCGAACGGTAGGTTCTGGCTTGCTTCGTGCATATACGACATGCGCTGCGTATCTGCTTTCGTACGGGAGGCGTGGTTGCTACAGCGTGCGCTCGATCAATTTAACCGCGACTTCGCGGGAGCCCCGATTCCCTGGATCCTCCTCGGCCTGCTGATCATGGCCCAGTTCGGCAGTTGGCAAGCCAGCGGCGACCTCGACAGGGTCTGTGCCCTGACGGCGGAGCGCGAGTTCTCCCAGGCCGCTCCCGAGGTCTTGAGAGCCGAGGTCGACCACATCTGCCTCAACCATCGCGCCGAGACCTGAGCGGCTCCAGTTCTCGCGAACACATCCAACTCGCTCCGGTTCATCGGTCAAACGGTCAGCATTGGAAGCTCTTGATTTTATCCGGAAACGTTACGCTTGACAAACCAGACACAATAGCTAGAATGGCCGCAATCAAAGGAACCGGCCCATGGCTAACGCAGTTTTTGACGCTCCCCATTTCCACGACGAAGCAGCAGCCTTCGCCCATGTGGAAAAGCTTCTCTGGCCGAACGGCCCGTTTTGCTCGCACTGCGGCAACGCTAACGGAGAGCGGATCGTCGCGCTAAAGGGCATCCGCACCAAGGCCAGCAAGAAGAACCCGCAGGGCGTCGTCCGCCACGGTCTCTATCGCTGCAAGGAGTGCCGAGGTCAGTTCACGGTCCGGATGGGCACGATCTTCGAGGAAACCCATCTGGCACTTCACCTGTGGCTTCAGGTCATTCACATGATGGGCTCCAGCAAGAAGGGCATCTCTACGCGCCAAGTGCAGCGGCTCCTCAATTGCTCGATGCAGACCGCTTGGCATTTGACCCACCGCATTCGCGAAATCATGAAGCCGGGCATCGCTGGCAACGTGCCGCCGATGGGAGGGCAGGGCGTCACCATCGAGGCCGATGAGGTCTATCTGGGCGCGAAGTCCAACCGCAAGAAGGGCCGGCCCGTCAGCGAAAAGAAGATCGTCATGACGCTGGTGGAGCGTAACGGTGCGGCTCGCTCCTTCCATATCCCGACCGTGCGTTCAGAGAACGTTCGCAAGGTGCTGTCCAATGCCAAGCGCGGCACGGCTTTGATGACCGACGATGCACGCGTCTATCAGGACGTGCCGGAACACTTCGCCAGCCATGAGCGCGTTGCTCATTCATCTGGCGAGTACGTGCGCGGCGATGCCTACACGAACACCGTTGAGGGCTACTTCGCGACGCTCCGTCGTGGGCTTGAGGGCGTCTACCAGAACGTCAGCGAGGCCCATCTGGCGCGCTATCTCGTCGAGTTTGATTATCGTTATTCAAACCGCGAAAAGCTTGGCGTCAACGACGTGACCCGCGCGGGTTCGATGGTCCGCAATGCCAAGGGCCGTCGCCTGACTTACGAAAGGCTTGGTTAATCGAAGCCGAGCGCGGCCTAAGTTGCCGCGCTGGATGCGGCTTCTCTTGGGAGATTTCTAGCATGGGCGTATGATGCGCCCATGCCCAAGCCCAAACACGATGACCCCGTGCAATCGAAGCGCTTCATTGCGATGGCCCAGGAACAGGGCGGCAAGTTCGATGAGAAGGATCTAGCCCAAGCGGTGAAGAAGCTCGCGCCGCATGTGCGTGTTGAGCCGAAGGCGAAGCGATCGAAGACAAAGACATGAACTTGAACTGGCGCTGGCCCGCTTTGTTTATCTGGCTGGTGCTGAGCATCCCGTGGGAGCTTGAGAACGGACTATGGTTTACGGGCTTCACTCCGCGCGTATGGAGCCTCCCTGAGGTTCTTTGGACTGGAGCCCCGGTTTTCATTCTCATACTCGCGACGGCACTAGATCGGGTTGTCCGTGGTTTTCGTAAATCAAATTAGGACGCTACCCCAAAGGCTTGAAGCCTTGAATCCGCAGTGCTAGGGATTACCTAGCGGGCGACCCTCATGGCGCACCGTGGACCTTTCGAGATGTTCTCAGCATCTTCCACACTTTCGCTTCCCGACGGCCCCGTAACTGGGGCCGTTTCCATTTGTGGAAGATGCAAGGGGCTAAATTCGCCGTCGAATCTCGCTATTAATTCGCCGGCAACCCGCCGAAGAAACTGGCGAGTTCATATTTTACTGAGGTTTCTACTCTCATAACTCGCCGAGAGGTTGCATTAACTCGCCGCTGCTATGATTTGGCCGGACGTCCCGGAGACAGTTTGCCGGCCTTGGCGAGAGCGTCGCGTAGTTTTCGCCGAGGAACCGAATGCCCTTGGAACATCCCAGCCGCCGATTTCGTGGCCATTTGCTCTGAGCCTGTTGGGTAGGTCTTGCGGAAGAGGACAGCCCACTCCGCCAAGAGCGCATCTGAAACGGGCGATCCCCTGGGGGTGTCGGTTTTCGGCAATTCCTGCTCGGGGTCGACGGCCGCACCGCGCGGTGCGAATTCCAAATCGAGTGCCGCCGGGTCGCACACGATTTCGAAGCACTTCATATGTCTGTCGGGACTGTAGTTCTTGGAGGGATAGACGAAGCTTGCCTCGCCGCGCCACAGATTGCGGGGAAGCGCCCTCTTGTAGGCGGTCCAATCCTCTGTGGTCAGAATGCGCGGGTTGGTTTCCGGGTGCGGCGCGCCGTTGTCGCCCAATTGGTGCGTCCAGCGAAGTGACGCCGTGGGAATTAGACCCGAGCGAATCCTCTCCCATAAAGCTTCTAGAGCTGCGTCCTCTCCAAAGCGACCCGCCGCCCGCTTACGGGCATCTTCTATGCTGGTCCACTTCTCGACTTCTTCAGCTGTGTACTGCGCCATCCCCGCCTCTGGCGGGGAAGTCTACCTATTGATCTTGGTTTGTCATGCGTAACGTCTTGTTTTATCCCCAAAAAGAACGTATAGAGAACATCCGCCTTTTAAGGGAAATTGCCGTGAACCTGTCATTTGCCAGTCAGACCAGCCCTTTCCAGCCGTCCTCCTGGCCAACGTCGGTCCTGCCGACCCGGCGGCTCCAGCGCCTGCACCAGCGGCTGGTGCGCCCGCCACAGCGCAGGACGACGACCGACCGACTTTTCCTGGCCGTCGTTCCGCCGGCGGATGTGGCGGCGCGTATCGCGAGGCTCGCCCGCCACCTGAAGATCGGCCATGACCTCACCGGCAAGCCGCTCGAGCCGGAGCACTTTCATGTCACCCTTTGTCATTTGGGCGACGGCATCGGTGTTCCATCCGAGGCCGTGGCGCTGGCGACAGAACGTGCGGCGAGCATCGCAATGCCGTCGTTCAAGGTCGCCTTCGATCGGGTCGAGAGCTTCAGGAACGGTGCGTTCGTGATGCGTGGCGACGACAGCATCATCGGCCTCGAAGTCCTGCACCAGCGTCTGAGCGATGCACTCGACGGCAGCCCGCAGCCGGCGCGGCCGTTCACGCCGCATGTGACCCTGTTGCGCGACCGTCATCTCGTGCCGGAGCACGCCATCGAGCCGATCGAGTGGCAGGTGCGGGATGTCGTGCTCGTGCACAGCTTGCTCGGCAAGACCACGCACCGTCATCTGGCGCGCGTGCCGCTGGGAAGTTAATGGCGCTCGCCGGCGAGCACCTTGTCGAGGTGCGCGACGTCCGTCGACCAGTCGGCGGTTGGCCAGGGGGCGGGGCCGCGCGGCGACGGCAATGTCTGGCTTGGCTCGAGGAACTCGACCTCGATGCGGAAATCCTCGTCCTGCTCGAAGCCGTGCCAGTGCAGAAAATCCACGTAAGTCCGACGGCCATCGCGGAGCTGCAGGACGAAGCCCGCTGTGCTGCTGTGCATGTCGCCGGAGTGCCAGAAGCGCTCGACCCTCTCGACGTCGCCGCGCGCAAAGCCGTTGGTCTCTGCGTCGAGCGCATAGAGCACGTGCCCCAGCTCGTAGACTCCGTCGATCCTCGTGCGCTGCGCCATGTTTCCAACTTAGCGCATTTGCTAGACTGACGGCATGAAACCTCATGTCCTCTGCCACATGGTGTGTTCGATCGACGGGCGCATCACCGGAAGCCGCTGGCGGCCGAAGAGCAACGTTGTCGGCGGCTTGTTCGAGACCCTGCACGACCGGCTGGTCGCCGAGCAGCCGGGCCGCGGCTCGTGGCTCTGCGGCCGGGTCACCGCCCAGGAATTCGCGCGCGGCAAGGGCAAGGTTTACCCGCCGACCGACAAGCAATTCCCACGCGCGAATCATTTCGTGCGGCGCGACGCCAGGGCCTGGGGAATCTTCCTCGACGCGCACGGCAAGGCAGTGTGGGAGCGTTCGGACTGCGGCGGCGATCCGATACTCGTGATCCTGACCGAAGCGGTCCCCGACTCGCATCTGGCCGGACTGCGCGCGGACAATGTCTCCTACATCTTCGCCGGCAAGACGGAGATCGATCTTGCCGCTGCGCTCGAGACGCTGAACCGCGAACTGGGCATCGAGCACCTGATGCTGGAAGGCGGTGGCGGCGCCAACGGGGCGCTGCTGCGCGCGGGCCTTGTCGACGAGATCAGCCTCGTCATCTCACCGGCGATCGATGGCAGCACAGGAGCGCCGACGGTCTTCAATTCTGGCAGCACGGACCTGGGGCCCGCACCGATCGAACGCATGGTGCTGGCCAGCCACCAGATCCTCGACGGCGGCGCGGTCTGGTTGCGCTACAGGCTCGGCTAGGCCGTGAACCCATAAATTCTGCGTTGGACGCCTTGGTCCGCCAGCCCTTTCCACAACCAGATTTGTGTTGCCGGTCCCGCCCGCGCCGTGCCCAATTCGGGGCAATAAGGAGAAGGGGAGACGCCATCATGTGGAACCAGGTCTACAACCCGCTTGCCAACGAGTGGTTGTCTACCCTCGTCGCCGCCGTGCCTGTGGTGGTGCTGCTGAGCTTGATCGCGTCGGGCAAGGTGAAGGCGCACATCGCCGCCCTCATCGCCTTGGCAGCCGCCATCTGTATCGCCATCTGGGGCTTCACCATGCCGGCCGGACTCGCTTTGCGCGCTTCCGTACTCGGCCTGGTGTCCGGCTTCTTCCCGATCGGCTGGATCGTGCTCAACGTCCTCTTCCTCTATCGCCTCGCGGTCGAGAAAGGCACTTTCGAGCTCCTGCAGCGCACGATCGGTGGCGTTACGCCCGATCGCCGACTACAGCTCCTGCTGATCGCCTTTTCCTTCGGCGCGTTCTTCGAGGGCGCCTCGGGCTTCGGCACGCCAGTCGCCGTCACCGGCGCCATGCTGATGGGCCTGGGCTTCTCGCCGCTCGCAGCGGCCGGTCTCAGCCTGATCGCCAACACGGCGCCGGTGGCATATGGCGCGCTCGGCACGCCGATCGCCGGCCTCGCCCAGGTGACCGGCCTCGATCCTTACCTGCTCGGTGCCATGGTCGGTCGCCAGCTTCCGATCTTTTCGCTCATGGTGCCGTTCTGGCTGATCTGGGCCTTTGCGGGTTTCAAGGGCATGAAGGAGATCTGGCCCGCCATCCTGGTGACCGGCGTTTCCTTCGCCGTGCCGCAGTTCGTGATCTCCAACTTCGTCAATCCGTGGATCGTCGATATCGGCGCTTCGCTGATATCGATGGGCTGCCTGATCGGCTTCCTCAAGATCTGGCGGCCGAAGACGCTCTGGCTGTCGCCGGCGTTGCGCGGCCGCGACGAGTCAGTGGGCACCATGCCGGCAACGACCATGTCGACCGCGAAGGTAACGACGGCCGAGATGTGGAAGGGCCTGATGCCCTGGATCATCGTCTGCGCCGTGCTGCTGGTGTGGGGTACCGGCTGGTTCAAGGCGCTGGTGAACCCGATCTTCACCATCAACTATACGGTCGACGGTCTGCACAACCTGATCAACAAGGTACCGCCGGTGGTGGTCAAACCGGCAGCCGAGGGCGCGATCTTCTCCTTCACCTATCTCTCCTATACGGGATCGGGAATGCTGATCGCCGCCATCATATCGGCCATCGTCATGGGCTTCTCGTTCGGGCGGGTGGTCAGGGCCTATGGCGAGGCGATCTGGGCGCTGCGTTACTCGCTGATCACCATCGCCGCCATGCTGGCGATCGGCACGCTCACCCGCTACTCCGGCATCGACGCCACCCTGGGCCTCGCCTTCGCCCACGCGGGCTTCTTCTATCCCTTCTTCGGCACGCTGCTGGGCTGGTTGGGCGTGGCGCTGACCGGATCGGACACCGCCTCCAACGTCCTGTTCGGCGGCTTGCAGAAGATCACCGCCGAGCAGTTGGGCCTCTCGCCGATCCTGATGGCGGCCGCCAATTCCTCGGGCGGCGTCATGGGCAAGATGATCGATGCGCAATCGATCGTCGTCGCCTCGACCGCCACCAACTGGTTCGGCCACGAAGGCTCGATCCTGCGCTTCGTGTTCAAGCATTCGATTGCGCTCGCCTGCCTGGTCGGCGTGTTCGTGATGCTGCAGGCCTACGTCTTCACCGGGATGATCATTCATCCCTGAGGAGGGCGGCTACGCGAACGTCAGCTAGCCGCGGGCGCCGCGGACCAGGCGTCCGGGGAGCGCGCCGGTCGGCTCGCCATGGCGATAGACGACGGCGCCGGAGACGATGGTTGCCTCGAAGCCGTCGGTGCGCTGGACCAGGCGTTTGCCGCCGGCCGGCAGGTCGTAGAGGATTTCGGGGCTGCACAGACGCATGTTGTCGTAATCGATGATGTTGATGTCGGCCTTGAGGCCCGGCTTCAACAGGCCGCGATCGTTCAAGCCGATCGCCGCGGCATTGTCGGCCGCCAGACGCTTGATGCCCCACGCCACCGGGAACAGCGCGCCACGCCCGCGGTCGCGCGTCCAGTGGGTCAGCGTGTAGGAGGTGGCGGTGGCGTCGCACATGATGCCGACATGGGCGCCGCCGTCGCCCAGCCCGATCAGCGTGTTGGGGGCGGCGATCATCTCGCGCACCACGTCGAGATTGCCGGCCGCGTAGTTGGTGACCGGCAGATAGAGGATGCCCTTGCCGTCGCGCTCGAGCAGCAGGTCGTAGGCCACCTCCTCGGGCGAGCGTCCCTCGCGCGCTGCCCGCGCGGCGATGCTGCTGTCGGCCGGCGGCTCGTAGTCCGGCGGATCGCCCAGCGGATACATGCGATCCCAGCGCTCGACCCTCTGGGCGCGCCGGCTGCCCTCGAACGCCTCGGCGAGCACGCGCGCGCGGAAGTCGGGCCGGCGGAACTCGGCCAGCCGTTCGGCGAACGGCAGGTGGGCGATGCGCTTGTAGCTCTCGCGCCCGATGAAGGGGTTCTGGGTCAGCTCGAGCCCGAGCAGGATGCTGGTCGGGCGCGAGCGCACCTGCGCGGTGATGCGCAGCCCTTCCCGGTTGGCCTCGTCGATCTCCGCCATCAGCCCGCGCCAGCGCTCGGGATGGGCGTCGGATTGAAGGAGCGTGATGGTGACCGGGCGTCCGGATTCTCGGGCCATGCGGCGGAACAGGGCGATCTCGTCGCCCTGCTCGTCGAAGTCCGAGACGATCTGCATCCAGCCCGCGCCGCTCGAGCGCATGGCATGGGCGATCTCGGTCAGCTCCGCTTCCTCGGCGCGCAAGGTCGGGATGTGACGGCCGTCGGCGGCTCGGTGGTTGAGCGTGCGCGAGGTCGAGAAGCCGAGCGCCCCGGCACGCAGGCCCTCGGCGGTGAGCTCGGCCATGCGCCGGCGGTCCTGCTCGGTGGCGGGCTCGCGGTTGGCGCCGCGCTCGCCCATCACATAGACGCGGAGCGCCGCGTGCGGCACCTGGGCCGCGATATCGGCGTCGTAGCGGCGCGCGCCCAGTGCATCGAGGAAGTCCGGGAAGCTGTGCCAGTTCCACGGCAGGCCCTCGGCCAGCACGACTTCGGGAATATCCTCCACGCCTTCCATCAGGTTGATCAGCATGTCGTGCTGATCCTCATGGCAGGGCGCGAAGCCCACGCCGCAATTGCCGAAAAGCACGGTGGTGGCGCCGTTCCACGAGGAGGGCGAGAGCCGCTCGCTCCACGTGACCTGTGCATCGTAGTGGGTGTGCACGTCGACGAAGCCCGGCGTCACGAGCTTGCCGCGCGCGTCGATCTCGTCCCGTCCCCTGGGGAGGTTCTTGCCGATGGCCACGATCCTGCCGTCGCTCACCGCGAGATCGGCCTCGTACGGATCGCCGCCGGAGCCGTCGGCGATCGTGCCGTTGCGGATCACCAGGCTGGAGGACATGCGGACACTCCTTCTAGTCGGCCGCTTCCTTGTCGAGGAAGGATAGCATGCCGTCGCTGCGCTCGCCCTTGAGATAGCGGAAGGTGCCGGCGCCGGTGGCGAGAAGCTCGCCTGCCTGGTTGTAGATCTCGGTCTCGGCGGCAAACGTGCTCTGGCTGGTCGAGGGCCGTTGCGCGCCCAGAATCGCCAGTATGTCGCCCTCGCGGCCGGCCTTGATGAACTGGGTGGTGAAGGCCAGCGTCACCGAGAGCCGCCGCGCGGTGGCGGTGTCGTTGAAGGTGCAGGCAAAGCCGCCGGCCGAATCGAGCAGGGTCATCAGCACGCCGCCGTGCAGCAGGCCGTTGGCGTTGCACAGTTCGGTCCGCACGCGCAGGCGCATTTCGACGAAGCCCGGTCGCCACGAAACGACCTCGTGGCCGATCAGGCCGTTGAAACCGCGGAACTCATGAGAGCCGACCGGCCGCGCATCGGCCGGTCGTTGGATTGCCATGCCTTAGCGGCGCGCCATCGCGGCCATCGGGGCCCGAGCTCCGTTGCCGCCGGCGCCGTTGCCGCTGGCGGCGGGACGCATCGGCGCCGCCGCGGCCGGCGTCGTCGTGGCGCCGGGGAGGGCGGCCATGCCGGTGCGGATGTCGCGCGCCACCTTCACCAGGCGCGGGCCCCAGTCGGCCTCGAGCCGGTCGCGGCTGATCTGGTAGATCGGCGCGGAGGCGTTGACGGCATAGGCGGCCGTACCGTCGGTATTGCGCAGCGGGACGCCGACGCCGCACAGCTCGGGCAGCCACTCGCCCCAGGTGACGCAGAAGCCCTTGTCCGCCAGTTCCTTGAACGAGCGCTCCATGCCGGTCTTGACCTTGGTCCAGTCGTCGCGCCAGCGGCGGCGGATCGCATCGACCTGCTTGTTGCGGTCGACGTCGGGCAGCGAGAAGAGATAGGCGCGGCCCATCGCCGTGCTGGCCATCGGCACGCGCGTGCCGACATCGTGGGTGATCGCCACGACCGAGGGGCCGCGGCAGGCTTCGAGATAGATCATCGAGTGGCGGTCGCGGCCGCCCAGCGCGGTCGAGGCGTTGAGCGCGTGGGCCAGCTGCCTCGAGCGGCGCGCGGCTGGCGCGGCGCACGTCCATGCTCGAGATCGCGGCATAGCCCAGCGCCAGCACCGAAGCGCCCAGCTCGTACTTGCGGAAGCGGCGGATGTAGTTGAGGTAGCCCAGTTCAGTCAGTGTGTGGGTGAGGCGCGCGACGGTCGGCTTGGGCAGGCCGGTGCGGTGGGCGATTTCCTGGTTGCCCAGCATGCCTTCGCCGGCATGGAAGGCGCGGAGAATGTCGAGGCCGCGGGCGAGAGCGGTGACGAACTGGCGATCCTTGCCGGGAATGCCCTCGCCTAGACCGTTTTCGGTCGAGCTCTGCAGGGCGGCGGTGCGTGTGACGAGGTGGCTGACATTGCCCATTGGCTTTCACTCCCATGAATGGCCGTTTATTTCTGTGCAGCGAAAGCTGCCATTCGCAAAAGGGGGCCGCAATGCGCGATGCGGGGTTTTGGCCTGCGAACGTGCAAGGCCGCCATGTGATGAACGCACATTTTCCAGACCGCCAGTTGCAGGCCTCCGGAAAAGCTCGCGGAAACAGCTACTTCCCGGTGTCTTTCTGGTGTCGGGGATAGGCACTGCTGGCCCCTGAAGGCAGGGCGGTCTACCATGGGTAGGTATTCCAACGAGGCGCCCGTGGCCAAAGAACCCGCACTGCCCAAGGACATCGCCGGCCTCTCCTTCGAGGACGCGCTGAAGGAGCTGGAAACGATCGTCGCGCAGCTCGAGCAGGGCAAGACCAAGCTCGACGAGGCGATCGGCGCCTACGAGCGCGGCGCGCTGCTGAAGCGCCACTGCGAGCAGAAGCTCGCCGAGGCCAAGATGAAGGTCGAGAAGATCAGCTTCTCGGCCGACGGGTCGGTTACCACCGACGGTTTGGTCACCAGCCAGCCCGCCGATCTCGGCTAGTCCGCCTGCCATGCCGCTGTCGTCGCACCGCGCGTTCGAGCCGGCGCTCGCCCATGCGGCCGAGGCCACCGAGCGCATCATGGATCGTCTCCTGCCGAAGGGCGAGGAGGGCGAGGCGCGCGTCTTCGAGGCCATGCGCTATTCGAGCCTGGGCGGCGGCAAGCGGCTGCGCGCGTTCTTCGTGCTGGCCAGCGCCACGCTCTTCAAGGTCGGTGTCATGCCGGCGCTGCGCACCGCCAGCGCCATCGAGTTCGTGCACGCGTATTCGTTGATTCACGATGACTTGCCGGCGATGGACGACGACGATCTGCGGCGCGGCAAGCCCTCGTGCCACCGCCAGTTCGACGAGGCGACGGCGATCCTGGCGGGCGATGCGCTGCAGGCGCTGGCCTTCGAGGTGCTGGCGCACGAGGAGACGCATGGCGATCCCGGCGTCCGCGCCGCGCTGGTGGGCGAGCTTGCACGCGCGTCGGGCGCGCACGGGATGGTCGGCGGCCAGATGCTCGACCTGCTGGCGGAAGAACAGGGTGCGGAGCCCGCCTCGATCGGCACCATCACGCGCCTGCAGCGCCTCAAGACCGGGGCGCTGATCTCGTTCTCCTGCAACGCCGGCGCGATCCTGGGCAAGGCGCCCGAGCCGATGCGCGCCGCACTCTCCGCCTACGCCCACGATCTCGGGCTCGCCTTCCAGATCGTCGACGATCTGCTCGACGTCGAAGGCAGCGCCGCCGAACTGGGCAAGACGCCGGGCAAGGATGCCGCGGCGGGCAAGGCGACCTTCGTCTCGATCCTGGGTCTCGAGCGGGCCCGCGCCCAGGCGGCGATGCTGGCCGGGCAGGCCTCGGCCCATCTCGAGCCGCTCGGCCCGGCCGCAGAGCTGCTGCGACAGGCCGCATCATTCGTCGTCACGCGCCGCGCATGACCGGGCGGGGAAGAGTATAAGGGTTCGATGACCGCGCAGAGTTCCACACCGCTTCTCGATACCGTCGATGTGCCGGCCGACATCCGCCGCCTGCAACCCGGCCAGCTGCGGCAGCTGGCCGACGAGCTGCGCCAGGAGACGATTTCGGCGGTGTCGGTGACCGGCGGCCATCTCGGCGCCGGGCTGGGCGTGGTCGAGCTGACGGTCGCGCTGCATTACACCTTCAACACCCCGGACGACCGGCTGATCTGGGACGTCGGCCACCAGGCCTATCCGCACAAGATCGTCACCGGCCGCAGGAGCCGCATCCGCACCTTGCGCCAGGAGGGCGGCCTCTCGGGCTTCACGCGGCGCAGCGAGAGCGAATACGACCCGTTCGGCGCGGCACACTCCTCGACCTCGATCTCGGCCGGCCTCGGCATGGCCGTCGCGCGCGACCTCTCGGGCGGCCACAACAACGTGATCGCGGTGATCGGCGACGGTGCGATGAGCGCCGGCATGGCCTACGAGGCGATGAACAATGCGGGCGCCATGCGCAGCCGCCTGATCGTGATCCTGAACGACAACGACATGTCGATCGCGCCGCCGGTCGGCGCTCTGTCGGGCCACCTGTCGCGCCTGCTGTCGGGCAACCCCTATGTCTCGCTGCGCAACTTCGGCCGCTCGCTGGCCGAGCAGCTGCCCAAGCCGCTCGAGAATGCCGCGCGCCGCGCCGAGGAATTCGCGCGCGGCTTCGTGGCCGGCGGCACGCTGTTCGACGAGATGGGCTTCTACTACGTGGGTCCCGTCGACGGTCACAATATCGACCATCTCCTGCCGGTGCTACGCAACGCGCGCGACAGCCGCCTCGACAAGCCGATCCTGATCCATGTCGTGACCAAGAAGGGCAAGGGCTATCCGCCGGCGGAGGCCAGCGCCGACAAGTACCACGGTGTCGTGAAGTTCGACGTCGTCACTGGCAAGCAGGCCAAGCCGGTCGCCAATGCGCCGGCCTACCAGGCGGTGTTCGCCAAGGCGCTGATCGCCGAGGCCGAGGCCGATCCCAAGATCGTGGCGATCACGGCGGCGATGCCGTCGGGCACCAGCCTCGACAAGTTTGCCGAGCGCTTCCCCGAACGCTGCTTCGACGTGGCGATCGCCGAGCAGCACGGCGTCACCTTCGCCGCCGGCCTCGCCTGCGAGGGCTACAAGCCGTTCGCCGCCATCTATTCGACCTTCCTGCAGCGCGCCTACGACCAGTGCGTGCACGACGTGGCGATCCAGCGCCTGCCGGTGCGCTTCGCGATCGATCGCGCGGGCCTCGTCGGCGCCGATGGCGCCACGCACGCCGGCTCCTTCGACGTGACTTACCTCGCCTGCCTGCCCGGTTTCGTCGTCATGGCCGCCGCCGACGAGCTCGAGCTGATGCACATGGTGGCGACCGCCGCCACGATCGACGACCGGCCGTCGTCGTTCCGCTATCCGCGCGGCGAGGGTGTGGGAATCGAACTGCCGGCACGTGGCACGCCGCTCGAGATCGGCAAGGGCCGCGTCCTGCGCGAGGGCAGCAAGATCGCGATCCTGAGCTTCGGCACGCGGCTCGGCGAGTGCCTGACGGCGGCGGAGGATCTCGCGGCCAAGGGTCTGAGCACCACCGTGGCCGACGCGCGCTTTGCCAAGCCGCTCGACACCGACCTGATCGGCCGCCTGGCGCGCGAGCACGAGGTGCTGATCACCATCGAGGAGGGCGCCGTCGGCGGCTTCGCCAGCCACGTGCTGCAGCACCTCGCCACCTCGGGCCTGCTCGATCACGGGCTGAAGGTGCGGCCAATGGTGCTGCCCGACCGGTTCATCGAGCAGGGCGCGCCCGCCCATCAGTACGAATGGGCGGGCCTCGATTCAGCGCACATCGTGGCGACGGCGCTGGCGGCGCTGGGATGCCCCGCCGAGCGCGCGCGGGGATAGAATCGGTCATGACCCCTCCGTCAGCGTCTGACGCTGACACCTCCCCATATGAATGGGGAGGGGTATGACACTTCCCCTCCCCATTCATATGGGGAGTCGGTATTTGGCCGCACGCGGCCAAATACCCAGTCGCTGTCATACCGCGACGGAGGGGTCATGAGGTCCGATGCCTGAAGCATGACGCCAGGACTGATTCCGAGAGTCCTCGTCGCGGCGATCGCCGCCCTGGTCGCGGTCTACGGCATCGCAGCCTTCGTCGTGTTGCCGGCGATGTACTCCGACAGCGCCTACGGCTTCCTGGTCTGGGACTCGATGCTGCGCGGTGCCGCGTTCAACCGCTGGATCCTGCCCGACTTCGCCGACATCGCACACGATCAGGACCTGTTCATGGCGGTGTGGTCACCCGGCCAGTACCTGCTCGCGGGGCCGCTCGAACGCTGGGGCCTCGGCCTCGGCGCGGCGATGAACGTGGTCACCATCGTCTTCAGCGTCCTGGGACTGGTCGGCTGGTATCGCCTCTATCGGCAGTGGAATTTTCCCGCGACGAGCGCCGTTGTCGCTCTCGCCATCACCGCCGGCAGCCGGCACTTCGCTTTGCCGTTCGGCATCTACAACGGTGGCGAGGTGCTGCTGTTCGGCGGCATGCCGTGGTTCCTGCTGCTGCTCGGCCGCTGCGCCGCACTCTCCCTGCCGCAGGCCCTGGCACTCCTGCTGGCGATCCTCGGCGTGGCCTTTCTCAAGCTTTCGGGAATCCTGTTCGCCTTCGCCAGCCTGGCGGCGCTCGTGGTCTGGGATCTTCCGCAGCGCTGGCGTCGGCCGTTGACCGCCGCGGCGATCGTCGCGGTGTTCGGCGCGGCGCTCTATTTCCTGTGGGTCAGCCGGGGCTGGACTGCGATCGAGGCCAAGAACGGCGCGTCGTGGGCCGCGCTGGTGCCGCGCTTCGTCGAAGGCTGGGCCGCCGCCGCGATGGCGATGGTCTCGCTGGGCGACCTCGCGGCGCGCCTGCTGCAACGCCCCGGCCAGCAGATTCTGCAGAGTCTCGATGCGGTCTACCTGGTTGCCGCCGTGCCCGCGTTGGTCCTGCTGGCATGGTGCGGCCGGCGCCTCAGGGCCTCGCATCCGGACTATCTGCGCTTCGCCGGCGCGACTTCGGTCTTCTACATTGCAGCGCTGTCGCTGATCTACGCGCGAGGCGGAGCGCTGCTGATGGAGGATCGGTTCTATCGCCCGCTCGCGCTGGTGCTGCTGATCGGCGTGGTCCACGCCGTCGCCGGTGCGCGTCCGGCGATCCGCCTGCCGCTGGGCGCGCTGGCGGCCGCGACGATGGTCTACGGCATCAGCTCCTATGTCGTGCGCCTGCAGCACAATCTCGACACGCCGCTCGGTAGCCGCGGCTTCCATCACAGCACGCTGACGCCCGATGGGCTGGCCTTGCTGCGCCGCGAGTTGGGCGCCGCGAGCGGCGAGACGATCGCCTGGGTGACGATGCCGGAGATTGCGCTGGAGGTGCGCGGGGTGCGCGTGCTGGTGAGCGCGGAGAATGAGGGCCTGCTCGGCCAGCGGACCTATAAGGGCCGCGCGGGACGGCTGCTGGTCTTCGTCGACGACACGATGATCCGCGACGGCCGCGCCGAGATCGTGCTCAGGTCGTTCGTCGACTACGACCGCGCCAGGTGGGTCACCGCCAGGCTGGGCGACACCACCGTCTTCTCGCAGTGAATCTTCCGACTCGTCTGGAGTCACTTCCGACATTCAAGTCAGACTGTCATCCCGAACGAAGTGAGGGATCCTTGTCTGGCCGCAGGTAGGGATCCCTCGCTTCGCTCGGGATGACAATTTTGACTTAACTCTAGCCCTTCGGCTGAGCGACGGTGCGCAGGTAGGGCTTGATGGTCTTGTAACCGTTCGGATATTTCGCCTTGGCCTGCTCGTCGGTCACGGCCGGCGGGATGATCACGTCCTGGCCGTGCTTCCAGTTCACCGGCGTCGCCACCATGTGCTTGGCCGTGAGCTGCACGGAGTCGAGGATGCGCAGCACCTCGTCGAAGTTGCGGCCGGTGTTCATCGGATAGGTCAGCATCGCCTTTATCTGCTTGTCCGGGCCGATCACGAACACCGAACGCACGGTGGCGTTGTTGGCGGCAGTGCGGCCTTCGGACGTCGTGCCGGCATCCTCGGGCAGCATGTCATAGGCCTTCGCCACCTTGAGCTCGGGGTCGCCGATCATCGGATAGGTGACGGCGTGGCCCTGCGTCTCCTCGATGTCCTTCGCCCACTTGGCGTGATTGGCGACGGGATCGACGCTGAGGCCGACGATCTTGGTGTTGCGCTTGTCGAACTCGGGCTTCAGCCCGGCCATGTAGCCCAGCTCGGTCGTGCAGACCGGCGTGAAGTCCTTGGGATGGGAGAACAGGATGGCCCAGCCGTCGCCGATCCACTTGTGGAACTCGATCGGGCCCTGCGTGGTTTCGGCCTTGAAGTCCGGCGCTACCGAATTGATGCGAAGAGTCATGTTCATTCTCCCAGTGAAGGATGGATTATATTGCCGCTAGCCGGCGGGAATCCAGCTGATCAGGCCGAGACCGCCGTCGACTTCTACCGTCGTTCCGACGACGTAACGACCAAATCTTTCTGACAGAATTGCGACGGCCATCTGGGCCACATCGTCGGGCGTGCCCGGGCGGCCGATCGGGATCTGCGCCACCATCTGCGCCAGATCGCGCGCGAAGCCGCCGCCCGGAATGGCGCCGGGGGCGATCGCGTTGACCCGGATGCCGCTCGGCGCCAGCACCCTCGCCAGCTCCTTCATGACCATGGTCATGCCCGCCTTTGAAGCGGAATAGTGCGGCAGGTTGCGCGGCGTCTCGCGATGCTGCGAAGTGACCAGCAGGATGCGGCCCCGGATCCCGTGCTCCTGCATGTGCCGGCCGACGCCGCGCGCGAGGAAGAAGCCCGAGCGAAGGTTGATGCCGGTCATGGCGTCCCAGGTTTCCTCGTCGACCACCAGCGGCGAGTCCTGCTCGCGGCGCCGCGGGCTGGCGGCATGGACGAACAGCGAGATCGTCCCAAGCTTCGCGGCAGCACCCGCGAGCAGGGACTTCCAGCCGTCGGGCTTCGCCAGATCGGCGGCGAGGAAATCGATACCGTCCTCGGCGGGCGGCGCCACGATGTCGCTGCCCAGGACCGTGGCCCCTTCGGCCAGGAGAGCCCTGGCGATGCCGCGGCCGATGCCGCCCGCGCAGCCGGTGACCAGGGCGCGCTCGCCGTCCAGCAGATTCGTGGGGAGAAGTTTCATGCTCATGGCCGCCATGCTAGCAGGGTTGCGATGGCGGCAAAAACCCGACTCGACGTGGCGCTGGTGGAGCGCGGCCTTGCGGAAACCCGCGCGGCGGCGCAGCGCCTTGTCATGGCAGGGCTGGTCTTCTCGGGCGACCGAAAGCTCGAGAAGGCGGGACTCGGCGTCGCACCCGACCTTGCGCTGGAAGTGCGCGGCCAGCCGCATCCCTATGTCTCGCGCGGCGGCCTGAAGCTCGAGCGAGCGCTCGATCACTTTGCCATCCCGGTGGAGGGGCGGATCGCGCTCGATGTCGGCTCCTCGACCGGAGGCTTCACCGACTGCCTGCTGCAGCGCGGCGCGGTCCGGGTCTATGCCATCGACGTCGGCACCAACCAGCTCGCCTGGAAGCTGCGCTCCGATCCCCGGGTCGTGTCGATGGAGAAGACCAACATGCGCGCCGTCACGCGCGCCGAAATCCCCGAGCCGATCGACCTCGTCGTCTGCGACGCCTCGTTCATCGGCCTCGCGACCGTCCTGCCGGCTGCGCTGGCGCTGGCCGCGCCGGGTGCGCATCTCGCCGCGCTGATCAAGCCGCAATTCGAGGTGGGCCGGGGCCGGGTCGGCAAGGGTGGCATCGTGCGCGATCCCGAACTGCACAAGGAAGTCGTCGAGACGATCTCGACGTGGCTTGGCGAGCAACCCGGTTGGACCGTGCTCGACGTCACCGAGAGCCCGATAACCGGCGCGGACGGCAACAAGGAATTCCTGATCGCCGCCCGGTTCGCGCGCTGACCTTGTTCCGGCACGACTTTATATCTGTCGTCCTGAGCGCAGCGAAGGACCTAGCCGAACGACCACCGAATCCGTCAGCAGCGCGAGATCCTTCGCTTCGCTCAGGATGACAGGGTACGCGTTTGCTGGGAGTGCGCCACTCCAGTGGCGCGTCATGATCATGAGCGATGATCAGCGAATAGCCCGACTCACCTTGAACTTGTTGTTGTCGGCCAGGGTCTCGAACGAGGCGAAGCCGGCCTTGAGCAGGGGCCCGTAGGGCAGGCCGCGGTTGGCGACCATGTAGAAGCGTCCGCCGGGCCGCAGTGCGCGCGACGCGGTCTCGATCACCTGCTGGCCGAGCGCGGGCGTGGCGGCACGCCCGGTGTGGAAGGGCGGATTGCAGAGGATGGCGTCGTAAGTGTGCGGCGGCTTCTCGGTCGCCAGGTCGAGCCAGTGGAACGACGCGCGCTCATCGGCGATGTTGGCGCGCGCCGCATCGAGCGCCAGATGCTCGGCATCGATCAGGTCGATGTGCTGGATCGCGGCCGACCGTGCCAGCGCTTCGCGGCCGAGATAGCCCCAGCCGCAACCGAAATCCGCGACATGGCCCGCGAGATCGTCGGGCAGGTGTTGGGCGAGCAGCGCGGAACCATCGTCGATCCTGTCCCAGGCAAAGATGCCGGGCGTGCTCAGCCACGTACTGTCGCTCACTGGCTGCAGGCCGGCGAGACCGCGCCAGTAAGGCGGTGGCGCCTTTTCGCCCTTTGTCATCCAGAAGACGCGGCAATGGAACTTGGAGATCGTATCGACGAGGCCCAGCGCCTTGGCGGCATGTTTCTCGAGGCTGGCAGCGCCGTCGTCGTTGGCGCCGGCGCAGACCAGCGTGCCGCCGTCGGCGAGCAATGCCCAGCCGCGCGCGATGTTGGCGAAGTTCTCTTCCTTGTGCTTGGTCAGCAGCAACAGGCCGAGCGGCCACGAACCGTTCTCGATCCGTGGCGTCGCCTGCCTGAGCCGAAGGAAGGCCGGCCGGAAGGACTGCTCGCAGACGATGCCACCGAACGGCGGATCCTCGGCGCGCAAGAAGAATGCCGGCTGTTCGGCCAGCGCTCCTATCTCGAAGGCGTAGGCGAGGGCGCGGCTGGCCTGGCTCACGGCACTCTGTTCATGGGACGAGGACGGCGCGGCCCATGACGAGGCCCTTGCGCAAATCCTGAAGCGCCGCATCGGCCTCGTCGAGCTTGCGCCTGATGACGGGTACCGGCTCGGCCTTGCCGGCGGTGACGATGTCCATCATCTCCTTCATCTCGGCGGGCGTGCCGGTGACCGAGCCCATGATCTGGTTGCCGGTGAAGGCGAACATCGGCAGCGGCGTGGTGAAGGTGCCGCCGAACAGGCCGACCACGATCAGCCGCCCGCCGCGTCCCAGCGCGCGCCAGCCGAACTGTGTGGAGGCCTCGTTGCCGACGAAGTCGATCGCGGCGGCGACACCGGTGCCGCCGGTCAACTCGAGGATCTGCTTGCGCGCTTCCTTGTCGCGCGGATCGACGACGGCGCAGGCGCCGTTCTTCAGTGCAAGGGCGCGCTTGCTCTCGTCGATGTCGGCCACGATCGGCTCGCGGCCCAGCACCGCCTTGGCGAAGCGCACGCCCATCAGGCCGACGCCGCCCGCGCCGATCACCAGGATCGGCTTGCCCGCGTCCTGGCCCACCGCCTTCTTCACCGCGCCGAAGGCGGTGATGCCCGAGCAGGCATAGAGACAGGCAAGCTCGACCGGCAGGCTGCCGTAGGAATAAAGGTACCTGGCGTGCGGCACGAGGACATGGTCGGCGTAGCCGCCGTCCTCGCTGATGCCCAGCGCACGCGGTGTCGGGCAGAGGTTCTCGCTGCCGTTCTGGCAGTACCAGCACGTGCCGCAACCGATCCACGGATAGACCACCGCCTTGTCGCCGGCCCTGGCGCCCTTCGAGTCCGGACCGAGTGCGACAATCTCGCCCACGATCTCGTGGCCCATGGTGCGCGGCGGATTCATCGTCTTGGCGGTCGAGTATTTGTTGCCGCCGCCCATGTCGAAAAAGCCTTCCCACAGATGGACGTCGCTGTGGCAGACGCCGGCCGCCGTCACCCTCACCAGCACCTCGGTGCCCCTGGGCACGGGGTTGGCCGCCTCGACCTTCTGCAGCGGCTGGCCGAACTCGACGACCTTGTAGCTTTTCATGGGGCGAACTCCCTATATCGTGCGCGGCGAGAATAGAGCTTTGTGCTAGAAGAACGGCAAGCAAAATACTCGGGAGTGGACAATGCTGAGACGTGAAATCGTGACTGCTGCGGCGCTCGCGCTGATGTCGGCTGGTGTTTCGATGGGCGCAGCCGCGCAGGACACCGTGAAGGTGGGCCTGGTGCTGCCGATGACTGGCCAGCAGGCCTCGACCGGCAAGCAGATCGACGCCGCGGTCAAGCTCTACCAGGCGCAGCACGGCACCACCGTTGCCGGCAAGAAGATCGAGGTCATCCTGAAGGACGACACCAGCGTACCCGACATCACCAAGCGGCTCGCTACCGAGCTGGTGACCAACGACAAGGTGGCCTTCCTCGCGGGCTTCGGCATCACGCCGTCGGCGATGGCGACGGCGCCGATCGCCACCCAGGCCAAGGTGCCGGAGATCGTGATGGCGGCCGGCACCTCGTCGATCACCGAAGCCTCGCCCTTCATTGCACGGACCAGCTTCACCCTGGCCCAGTCGTCGGTGCCGATGGCGGAGTGGGCGTTCAAGAACGGCATCAAGAAGGTCGTGACCCTGGTCAGCGACTATGGGCCGGGCATCGACGCGGAGAAGTCGTTCAGCGACACGTTCAAGGAGAAGGGTGGCACGATCGTCGAGAATTTGCGCATTCCGATGCGCAGTCCCGATTTCGCGCCGGTGCTGCAGAAGGTCGCCGACGCCAAGCCCGATGCGCTGTTCGTCTTCGTGCCGTCGGGCACCGGCGCGCAGTTCGTCAAGCAGTTCGTCGAGCGCGGCCTCGACAAGTCGGGCGTCAAGCTGATCGCCACCGGCGACGTCACCGACGACGACCAGCTGAACGGCATGGGCGATGCGGTGGTGGGCGTGATCAACGCGCACAACTACTCGGCCAACCACAACAGCGCGCTCAACAAGAGCTTCGTCGAGGGCTTCAAGAAGGCCAACAACGGCATGCGGCCCAACTTCATGGCGGTCGGCGGCTACGACGGCATGCACCTGATCTACGAGGCGCTGAAGAAGACTGGCGGCGACACCGACGGCGCCAAGCTGATGGCGGCGATCAAGGGCATGGCGTGGGAGAGCCCGCGCGGTCCCATCTCGATCGATCCCGATACGCGCGACATCGTGCAGAACATCTACATTCGGAAGGTCCAGAAGGTCGACGGCGAGCTCTATAACGTCGAGTTCGACACCATCGCCAACGTCAAGGACCCGGTGAAGGCGGCGAAGAAATAGTGCCGTGCGCGTGCCCACCCTTCGAGACGCGCCCCTGCGGGGCGCTCCTCAGGGTGAGGTTGAGATTCGTTTCGCGATTTGACCTCATCCTGAGGAGCCGCGCGCAGCGCGGCGTCTCGAAGGATGGGCCACCGCACGGGCGCTAACCGTGGCCACCATCCTGTTCGACGGCGTGGCCTACGGGATGTTGCTGTTCGTGCTGGCCTGCGGCCTGGCCGTCACCCTGGGGTTGATGAACTTCGTCAATCTGGCGCACGGCGCCTTCGCGATGGCGGGCGGCTACACGACCGTCATCCTGATGGAACGCTGGAACCTGCCGTTCGTGGCCTGCCTGCCGGCGGCCTTCGCGGTGTCGGCTGCGCTGGGCTTCGCGCTCGAGCGCACGCTCTATCGCCACATGTACGGACGCAGCCACCTCGACCAGGTGCTGTTCTCGATCGGCCTCGTCTTCATGGCGGTGGCGGCGACCGACTATTTCCTGGGCTCGAGCCAGCGCAACATCCACCTGCCGCCGTGGCTGCAGGGCCGGGTCGAGATCCTGGGCGTGGGGGTCGGCCTCTATCGCTCCTTCATCATCGTGCTGTGCGGCCTGCTGGCGCTCGGCCTGCAGTTGGGCTTGACCCGCACGCGCTTCGGCAGCCGGCTGCGCGCCGCCGTCGACGACGCCCGCGTCGCACGCGGCCTCGGCATCCCCGTCGGCAGGCTGTTCGCCGTCACCTTCGCGGTGGGCTCGGGCCTGGCCGGGCTCGGCGGCGCGCTCGGCACCGAGCTGCTGGGCATCGATCCCTATTTTCCGCTGAAGTTCATGATCTACTTTTTGATCGTGGTCACGGTGGGCGGCACCTCGGGAATCATGGGTCCGTTCCTCGCCTCGCTGCTGCTGGGCATCGCCGACGTGGCCGGCAAGTACTACCTGTCGTCGGCGCTGGGCGGCTTCGTGATCTACGTCGTGATGATCGTCGTGCTGGTGCTGCGTCCGCAGGGCCTGTTCGCCAGAGCTCGATGAGCGAGGGCCAGATGAACGCCGCGGAGAAGTCTCGCACGGCGCGCCCGCTGGCGCTGGCCGGAGATCGTCTTCTGGATCGTGGCGTTCGGCGCAATCGCGGCCCCCGCAGGCAGGCACCTGATCCTGAACGAGATTGCAATCCTTGCCCTGTTCGCGCTCTCGCTCGACCTGATCCTGGGCTATGCCGGCATCATCTCGCTGGGCCATGCCGCGTTCTTCGGCTTCGGCGCCTATGCCGCCGGGCTGATCTGCAAGTATGCGACGCCAGATCCCATGACCGGACTGCTGCTGGCGATGGCGCTCTCCTCGGTGCTGGGCCTGCTCACCAGTCTGCTGGTGCTGCGCGGCAGCGACCTCACGCGGCTGATGGTGACGCTGGGCGTGGCGCTGGTGCTGCACGAGATCGCCAACGCCCTGCCGCAGTGGACCGGTGGCGCGGACGGGCTGCAGGGCATGGCGGTCGGCCCGTTGCTGGGACGCCTGGATTTCGACCTGTTCGGCCGCACCGCCTATGGCTACAGCATTGCCACGCTGTTCGTGCTGTTCATGCTGGCGCGCCGGGTGGTGAAGTCGCCGTTCGGGGCGTCGCTGATGGCGATAAGGCGCAATCCGCTGCGCGCCTCGGCGCTCGGCGTCCCGGTCAATCGCCGCCTGATCGCGATCTATGCGCTGGGGGCGGCCTATGCGGGGGCGGCCGGCGCGCTGCTGGCGCAAACCACAGCCTATGTCTCGCTCGACGTGCTGGAATTCGACCGTTCCGCCGACGTGCTGCTGACCCTGATCATCGGCGGCACGGGCTGGCTCTACGGCGGCATCGTCGGCGCCTTCGTGTTCAAGGTGCTGCAGGACCTGCTGTCATCGAGTGCGCCGCAATTCTGGATGTTCTGGCTGGGCCTTTTCCTGGTCGTGCTGGCGCTGGTCGGCCGCGACCGGCTGCGCGCTCTGGTCGCGAAGGTGAAGCAGTGAGCCCCGTCCTCGAAACGCGGCTGCTCGCCAAGCGCTTCGGCGGCCTGGTGGCGACCCGCGACGTCACCTTCGCGCTGGAGAAGGGCGCGCGCCAGGCGCTGATCGGCCCGAACGGCGCGGGCAAGACGACCTTCGTCAACCTGCTGACCGGGGTGCTGGCGCCGTCGTCCGGCCAGGTGTTGCTCGCGGGCCACGACATCACCCACCTGCGGCCGGAGTTGCGCGTGCGGCGCGGGCTGGTGCGGACCTTCCAGATCAACCAGCTCTTCGCCGACCTGACGCCGCTCGAGACCCTGTCGCTCGCCGTCGGCGAACGGCTGGGGCAGGGCAGCGACTGGTGGCGGCCGCTCGGCGCACGCGGCCCCGTCGCGCGCGAGGTCGATGAAGTCGCGGCTCGCTTCGGCCTCGGCGACGTGCTCGACCTGCGCACCGACACCTTGCCCTACGGCAAGCAGCGGCTGCTCGAGATCGCGGTCGCCTTCGCCTGCGCGCCGCAGGTGCTGCTGCTCGACGAGCCGGCGGCCGGCGTCCCCGAGGCCGAGCGCCGCGACATCCTCGACGCCATCGCCGCCCTGCCGGCCGACGTCTCGGTGCTGCTGATCGAGCACGACATGGACCTGGTGTTCAGCTTCGCCAAGCGCATCTCCGTTCTGGTCGAGGGCGGCCTGCTGGTCGAGGGCGAGCCGGCGGCGATCGCCGTCGACCCGAGGGTGCGCGCGGTCTATCTGGGGGAAAGCCGCGATGGCTGACCTGCTGTCGATTGCCGGCCTGTCGGCGGGCTACGGCCGTGCCGTCGTCCTGTCGGACGTGGGCTTCCGTCTGGGCGAGGGCGAGGCGCTGGCCGTTCTGGGCCGCAACGGCGTCGGCAAGACAACGCTGATCGACAGTATCGTGGGGGTGACGCGGCGCTTCGCCGGCACGGTGACATTGGCCGGGCGCGAGATCGGTTCTCTGGCGCCGGAGATTCGCGCCGGCCTTGGCATCGGCTGGGTGCCGCAGGAGCGCAACATCTTTCGCTCGCTCACCGTCGAGGAGAATTTGACGGCGGTGGCCCGTCCGGGGCCGTGGACGGTGGAGCGCGTGTTCGGTTTGTTCCCGCGCCTCAAGGAGCGACGCGTCAATTCCGGAGGCGCCCTGTCGGGCGGCGAGCAGCAGATGCTGGCGATCGGGCGGGCGCTGGCGACCAACCCGACGCTCCTGTTGCTCGACGAGCCGACCGAAGGCCTGGCGCCGATCATCATCGAGGAATTGCTGCGGGCGCTGCGGCGCCTGTTCCGCGACGAAGGGATGGCGGGGATCATCGTCGAGCAACATGCGCACAAGATCCTGCCGATCACCGACAAGGCGATCGTGCTCGATCGCGGGCGGCTGGTGCTGGAGGCATCGAGCGCCTCCTTGCTGAAGGATGCCGCGCCGCTCGAGCGCTTCCTGGGTGTCACGGCGCGGTAACTACCCCGTCATCCCGAGGCTAGCGGAAGATGATCGTGGTGATCTTTGTCCTGCGCATCGCTGCTGCCCGGTTCAAAGCCGCTGTCATCTCGAGCGCAGCGAGGGATCCTTGCGCGGTTGAAGTTAAGGATCCCTCGCTGCGCTCGGGATGACAATTTGCGCTTAAGCTCCAGCCTCGCAGTGCCGCCGTTATCCCGCTCAAAGCCTCACCGCGCTGCAGCAATCTTCGAAAAGTTTCCAAACTTTCGAAAAGTCGTTTACAGGTCCCGACCGTTATCCCACCATCCGGATAACGGCGGCCGCAAAAAACCACGCCGGGCGGAGGAAACGATGATCGATCGCAAGGGCGCGTGGCGCCGTCGTCATGTCTTGGCAGGAATGATGGGAGGCGCCGCTGCATTGGCCGCGCCTCACGTCCTGCGTGCGGCGCCCTCGGGCAAGCCGGTGAAGGTGGGCGCCACCCTGTCGCTGACGGGCTTTCTTGCCCAGACCGCCGTGATCCACAAGATCGCGTCGGAGATGATGGTCGAGGAGATCAACGGCCGGAATGGGCTGCTCGGCAGGCCGGTCGAGTACGTGCTGCTCGACGATCAATCCAAGCCCGAGACGGCGCGAAGCCTCTACGAGAAGCTGATCACGGTCGACAAGGTCGACCTGATCCAGGGCCCCTATGCCACGGCGCCGATCCTGGCGGCGATGGGCGTGGCCCAACGCTACGGCAAGGTGATGATCCAGAGCAGCATGGGCATTCCCAAGCTGCAGACCTACGATCGCGCGTTTCCGGCGACGCCGTTCGGGCCGGAGCCGAACGTCACCTATCCCAACGTCATCCTCGACGCGATGGCGACTTTTCCCACGCCGCCCAAGACCATGCTGGTGCTGACCTCGAAGTTCCCGTCGGCGCAGTTCATGGCGCAGGGCATGAAGGAGCAGGCGGAGAAGAGGGGCATCAAGGTCGTGCTCTATCTCGAATATGAATTGGGCAACCGCGACTTCGGCGCGATCGCCGCGCGGGTGAAGGAGGCCAACCCGGACCTGTTGTGGGTGGGCTCGCTCGGGCTGGAGAGCAACCTGCTGCTCGAGTCGCTGCGCAAGCTCGACTACTCGCCGAAGAACCACTTCCATCTCTATCCCGCACCGGGCCCGCTGGCGCTGTCGCCGGACGGCGACAAGGCGCTGTGCTCGACCTTCCTCGAACCCGACGAGCCGTTCATGAGCCGGCCCGGCATGAAGCACTACGCCGAGGAGTTCAAGACGAGGGCGACCAAGGCCAACCTGCCGTACAGCACGATCGATGCGCAGGCCTGCGGCATGATCTCGGAATGGCAGATCCTCGAGGCCGGCGTGAACGGCGCGGGCAGCCTCGACGACGAAAAGACCGCCGCCTGGCTCAGGAAGAACCGCGTGACCACGGTCTACGGCAGCCTGCGCTTCGACGGCCCGTTCAACCATGGCGACGCGGCCCAATACATCAAGCAGGTGCAGAACAAGGAGTGGAAGGTCGTCTGGCCCAAGGAGGTCGCGGCTCCCGGCGTCAAGCTGATCGCCCCGTAGGCTGCAATGCCAAGTGCTGCACTGCTCGGCCAGTCGCTGATCTCGGGCGTCCTGGCGGGCGGCCTGTATGGCCTGCTCGCGATGGGCCTCAGCCTGAGCTGGGGACTGTTGCGGCTGGTCAACCTCAGCCACTTCGCGCTGGCTTTCCTCTCCGCCTATATCGTCTACGAGCTCGGCACCAGCTATCACGTCGAGCCGTGGTGGTCGGCGGCGATGGTGGTGCCGGCCATGTTCGCCATCGGAGCGGCGCAGCACTGGCTGTTCGACAGGTTCAAGGTGAACGAGCTGGGCTCTCTGCTGATGACCTTCAGCTTCGCCGTCATCCTCGAGGTGCTGATCCAGCTCTACTGGACCGCCGACTTCCGCCGCTACGAGACGGAGTACTCGACCCTCTCGATCAAGGCGGGCCCGTTCTACGTCCCGGTGCTGGAGCTGACGCTGTGCATCGTGGCCGGCGTGCTGGCGTGGGGGACCTGGCTGTGGCTGCGCCGGACCTATGTCGGCAAGGGCCTGCGCGCCGCCGCCGAGGATCCCGCCATCGCCGCCGCTTTCGGCGTCGACCACAAGAAGCTGGCCTATTTGCTGTCGGGCATTGGTGCTGCCTATGCCGGCATCGCCGGCACCTTCATCGCGCTGATCGCGACCCTGGCGCCGGCGCAGATCTGGACCTATCTCGGCGTCGTCTTCGCCGTCGTCATCATCGGCCGCCTCGGCAACCCGTTGGGCGCGCTGCTGGCCGGCATGCTGGTCGGGGCCAGCGAATTGGTGGCGCAGGCGGTGCTCAGCCCCGCCTGGTCGCCGGTCGTGTCGTTCTCCATCCTGATCGTGATCCTGCTGTGGGATCCGGAATGGCTGTGAACGCCGCCCGCGACCTCCCAAGGCTCGCCGCCGTGATCGGCATCGGCGTGCTTGCCGTGCTGCCGATGGCGAAGCTGCCGGCGTTCTACGATTCCTTCCTCTATCTCGTCTTCTTCTGGGTCTCGCTGTCGACCAGCTGGGCCTTGCTGAGCGGCTTCGCGGGATATTTCAGCCTGGGTCATGCCGCCTTCTTCGGCGTGGGCATGTACACCACGGCGGTGCTGACGACCAAGTTCGGCATGCCGTTCCTGCCGACGCTTCCCGTGGCGGCGGTGATCCCGGCGCTGCTCGCCGTCGGCATCGGCGCCATCGTCTTCCGTTTGCGCCGGTTGCGCGGCGAGCTGTTCGCGCTGCTGACGCTCGCCGTCACCTTCGTGATCGCCACCGTCATCCTCAACACGCCGATCGACGGCGGCGGCGGCATCTTCATGAGCGCGGTGCCGCTGCCGGCGATCATGCCGACGCCGACCGGCTCGATCTACGTGCTGGGCTTCGTGCTCTCGGTCGCCACCCTGGCGATCGCCTGGAAGGTCGTCCATTCGCGCTTCGGCCTGGAACTCTTCGCCATCCACGACGACGAGGACGTGGCCGAGGCCAAGGGCGTGCCGACCTTCCGCTACAAGCTCGCAGCCTTCGCCTTGTCGGCCGGCATCGCCGGCGCGGTGGGCGGCGTGCATGCGATGTTCGTAGGCTTCCTGACTGTCGAGGGCACCTTCGATCTGACCGTGCCGCTCTATGTCGTACTGATGAGCGTGATCGGCGGCTCGCGCAGCTGGTACGGCCCCGCGATCGGCGCCGCCTTCATCACCACCTTGCTCTATACCTTCATGAGTGGCGGCGAGGCGATGATTGGCCGGGCGCTTGTCGGTTTCATTTTGATTCTGGCGATCCTCTGGTTGCCCGATGGCCTGGTGCCGGCGGTGAAGAAGTGGCTCGGCCGGCGCCGTTCTGGCGTGACGAAGCCGCCGCACCTTGTCATGCCCAAACAGACGCTGGCCGAAGTGACGCCCGTCGTCCCGGCAGCGAAACCGGTGGGCGACCGGGTGCTTCTGCAGGTGCGCGGCGCCGCCAAGCGCTTCGGCGGCCTGCAGGCGCTGGCGGGTGTCGACCTCGACGTGCGCGAAGGCGAGATCCTGGGGCTGGTCGGTCCCAACGGCTCGGGCAAGACGACGCTGATCAACGTCATCTCCGGCTTCTATCCGCTGAGCGGCGGCGCAATCACGGTCGATGGCGCCGAGATCGGCCATGTGCCGGCGCACGAGATCGCCCGCCGTGGCGTAGCGCGCACCTACCAGATCCCGCGTCCCTTCGCGAACATGACAGTGCTCGAGAACGTGGCGCTTGCCGCGACCTTCGGTGGACCAACTTCCAGTGCGAAGGAGATCCGCGAGGGGGCATTGCACTGGCTCGAGTTCACCGGGCTCGCCGACAAGACGGATGTGCTGCCGGCCGGGCTGAACCTGCACGAGCGCAAGTTCCTCGAGCTGGCGCGCGCCCTTGCCGCCAGGCCCAAGCTGCTGCTGCTCGACGAGGTGCTGTCGGGACTCAATCCTGCCGAGGTCGACAACGCCATCCGCCTGGTGCGCGCCATCCGCGCCCAGGGTGCCACCATCGTCTTCGTCGAGCACCTGATGCGGGCGGTGGTCGAGTTGTCCGATCGCATCGCCGTGCTGAACGAAGGCAAGCTGTTTGCGCTCGGAGCGCCGCGCGAGGTGATGCGCGATCCGCGCGTCGTCAGCATCTATCTCGGCAAAGCCTATGCTGCTTGAGGCGCGCAACCTTCATGTCGGTTACGGCGATGCCACCGCCGTGTGGGACGTCTCGCTCGATGTCGATGCGGGAGAGATCGTCTCGGTGATCGGGCCCAACGGCGCGGGCAAGACGACGCTGATCAACGCCATCGCGGGCCTGCTGCGCTGCCGCGGCGGCGATCTCAGGTTCGACGGGCGCGACATGGGCGGCGTCAAGGCGCACGACTATTGCGGCCACGGCATCGCCCTGGTGCCGGAGGGCCGCCGCCTGTTCGTCAAGATGTCGGTCGAGGAGAACCTCGAACTGGGCTGCTACCTGCGCCCCGCGCGGGCCGCGCGGGAGCAGTCTCTGGAACGGATCTACGGCCTGTTCCCGATCCTGCGCGACAAGCGGCGTCAGCCGGCGGGCGAGCTGTCGGGCGGCCAGCAGCAGATGGTGGCGATCGGCCGTGCGCTGATGGCCTGTCCACGCATCGTCCTGTTCGACGAGCCGTCGCTCGGTCTGGCGCCGACCGTCGTCGACGCCATGTTCGATATCATCGCCAGGGTGCGCGCGGACGGGGCCGCGGTATTGCTGGTGGAGCAGAATGTGCTCAAGGCACTCGACGTCGCCGATCGCGCCTATGTGCTGGAACAGGGACGCATGGTGGCAGAGGGGCTGCCCGCCGACCTCCTGAAGCAGCCGCATATCCGCGAAGCCTATCTCGGTATCTGAGGTATTCATGGCCAACATCCTGAAAATGCCCATTGCGACCACGGCGCCGCAGGACGTGAGCAGCGAGGACGCCGCCACCTTCGACGTGCTGCGCCAGATGCGCGAGGACATTCTGTGCTGTGTGCTGAAGCCCGACCAGCGACTGCGCTTCGGCGAGTTGCGCCAGCGCTACGATACGTCGGTCGGCACGCTCCGCGAGGCGCTGTCGCATCTGGTCTCCGAGGGGCTGGCGCGCACGGAGGCCGGCCGCGGCTTCACCGTGGCTTCCATCTCCTTGGCCGATTTCCTCGATCTGTCGGAGCTGCGCGTCTATCTCGAGACCCGAACCCTGGCCGACGCCATCCGTCACGGCACCGATGCCTGGGAGGCGGAGATCGTGAGTGCGCATTTCCTGCTGGCCAAGCTCGGCGCGCCGCGGCAGGACGACCCGGTCGGGGTCAAGCGCGAATGGGGCAAGCGGCACAAGCGCTTCCACGATTCGCTGGTTGCGACCTGCACCTCGCCATGGTCGCTGCATTTCCGCAGCGAGCTGTTCGACCAGGCGCGGCGCTATCACTGGCTCACGATGATTCACGCCCGCTCGCGCCGCCGCAACGAGCACCTCGAGTTGCGCGACGCGGTGCTGGCGCGAGACGTTGACCTCGCCTGCGGGCTGATCGAAAAGCACATTCGCACCACGGTCGAGCAGGCCGCGTCGGAAGTGCCGGGTCTGACGATGACCGTGCAAAAGCGCAAGAAAGCCTAGGAGGAAGCCATGGACGCCCTTCAGAAGACCGCGAGCTACGACATCGGCGGCCTGCGTTACCCGCAGCCGTTCAAGATCCGCCGGCTGGGCCACTTTGGTTTCAATGTCGCCGACGTGCAGGGCGGCATCGACTTCTATTCGAAGCTGCTCGGATTCCGCATCACCGACATCCGCGACCTCAAGAAGATCCCGGGCCGCGAGGAGGTGGCGAAGAAAATGGACGACGCGCGCGTCGTCTTCATGAGCCACAACTCCGACCATCACGCCTTCCTGCTGGCTCCCAAGGCGCTGGGCGCCATCTTCGGCGACGACGCGGGAAGCAAGGACATCACGGTCAACCAGATCACGTGGCAGGTCGGCACCATGGAAGAGGTGTTCGCCGCCGCCGATTACTTCAAGGAGAAGGAGGTCGTGATCCGCCGGGTCGGCCGGGACATGCCGGGCAGCAACTGGCACACCTACATCCGCGACCCCGACGGCCACACCGTCGAGCTCTACTACGGCATGGAGCAGATCGGCTGGGATGGCCGCAGCAAGCCCGTCTCGATGTATTACCGCGCGTTCCGAGAACGGCCCGAGCTGCCGCAGATCTCCGAGGAGCAGGAGGTCCGCGACGCCGTCGCCAAGGGGATCGACATCAATTCAGGCAACACCATCGTCGATCGCGGCGAGGAGGAATATGTCGTGGCCGGCGTGCGGCTGAAGCGGCCGTTCCGCATCACCAACATCGGGCCGATGAGCCTGTTCGTGGCCGACATCGGCGCGTCGGAGGCCTTCTATACCCAGACCATGGGCTTCGTGCGCACCGAGGCCGTGACCTGGAAGGGCCATCGTTGCGTCTTCCTGCGCAATGGCGGCGAGCATCACAGCCTGTCGCTGTTTCCCAAGGCGCTGCGCGGCGAGCTCGGCCTCAACCCCGACACGACGGTCGCGTCCATGGGCATGCAGGTCGGCAGCTATCGCCAGCTGCGCGACGCCGTGGCATTCCTGAAGAAGAAGGGCGCGCGTTTCACCGACGCGATCCCGCCCGAGCTCTATCCGGGCGTCGACTATGCCGCGCACGTCGTCGATCCGGCAGGCCACGCGCTGATGCTCTACTACTATATGGAACGGGTCGGCTGGGACGGCAGGCCGCGTCCGGCGTCGCAGCGTCGTGCCGCCGGCAAGGAGTGGCCGGAGAGCCTGGAGCCGATGTCGGACACCTATGCCGACCCGGCCTTCATGGGCCCGTTGGGTTAGGCACCATGTCATCCCGAGCGGAGCGAGGGATCTTTTGCGCGCCTGACAAGGATCAACTTCATCTAAGTCGGCTCCGGTACGCCCAGAATCCCAACCGGAAGGCCTTCTAGTCATTGTAGAGTGGAATCGGATCGCGGGGAGTGAGAGCGTCATGAGCAAGTACGGTATCGGCCAGCCTGTCACGCGTTTCGAGGATCCGCGCCTGTTGCGCGGACAGGGGCGCTTCATCAACGATGTCAACATGCATGGGCAGGCCTATGCGGTGTTCGTCCGCTCGCCGCATGCCCACGCGAAGATCCGGTCGATCGATGTCGAAGCGGCGAAGAAGGCACCGGGCGTGGTCGCGGTCTATACCGGCCACGACGTGAAGGCCGACGGGCTCGGCATGCCCAAGGCCAACATGCCGAGGAAGCGCCCGGACGGTAAGTCCGATGTATGCACCGCAGCGGCCGCCGCTGATCATCGACAGGGTGCGCTATGTCGGCGATCCGATGGTGATGGTGATCGCCGATACGCTGGCCGAGGCGAAGGACGCTGCCGAGCTGGTCGAGATCGACTACGAGGCGATCCGGTCGGTGACCCTGACCGAGGACACGGTGAAGCCCGGCGCGCCCGCGGTATGGGACGACTGCCCCGACAACATCTCCAACCATGTCGAGCGCGGCAAGAAGCTGGAGACCGACGAGGCGATCAAGTCGGCGGCAAAAGTAATCAGGCGGCGCTACGTGATCACGCGGGTGCATGCGCAGTACATGGAGCCGCGCGGCACGCTCGGGGTCTACGATCCAGGCGAGGATCGCATGACGCTATACGCCGACGTGCAGTATCCTCACCGGGTGCGCAACATGCTGGCGCAGAACGTCTTCAAGGTGCCCGAGAGCAAGATGCGGGTGATCTCGGGCGATGTCGGCGGCGGCTTCGGCACCAAGGGCTGGCAATATATCGAGCATCGCCTGACCTTGTGGGCGGCGCGCAAGCTGGTCCGGCCGGTGAAGTGGACCTGCGATCGCTCCGAGGCCGTGATGGCCGACGAACACGGCCGCGACAATGTCGGCGAGATCGAGCTGGCGCTGGATGCGGACAACAAGTTCGTGGCGCTGCGCCTGGAGATGCTGGCCAACATCGGCGCCTATGTCGGCTCCGACCGCAATCTTCTGTCGCCGTTCGGCATGATCGGCACGGTGCTGGGCGTCTATAGAATTCCCAACGGCCTACATCAACGTGGTGGGCGTGCTCTCCAACACCAATCCGACGGCGCCCTATCGCGGCGCGGGACGGCCCGAGGCGATCTACCTGATCGAGCGACTGATCGACGATGCGGCGCGCGAGCTTGGCGTCGACAGGGTGGAACTCAGGCGCAAGAACATGCTGCCCGAGTAGGCGCTGCCGTATCAGAGCCCGGTCGGACCCTATTACGATTGCGGCGAGTTCGAGAAGAACATGGACATGGCGCTGAAGCTGGCCGATGTCGCGGGCTTCAAGGAACGGCTCGAGGAATCGAAGAAGCGCGGCAAGCTGCGCGGGCTGGGCATCGTCAACGCGATCGAGCAGGCCGCGGGTCCCGCACAGCCGGAATATGCCGAGATCCGCTTCAATCCGAGCGGCACGGCGGCGCTGCTGATGGGCACCAAGAACCAGGGGCAGGGCCACGAGACCATGTTCAAGCAGATACTGAACGAGCGGCTCGGCATCGATCCCAACGAAGTGCAGTACATCGACGGCGACACCGATCGGGTGGCCTTCGGCATGGGCACCAACGGCTCGCGCTCGACCGTGCTGGGCGGCTCGGCGGTGTTCATGGCGTCCGACAAGGTGATCACCAAGGGCAAGGTGCTGGCCGGCCACCTGCTGGAAGCGGGCGAGCAGGACATCGACTTCGCCGACGGCAACTTCACGATCAAGGGCACCGACAAGAGCGTGTCGCTGAAGGAGGTCGCGAAGGCGGCGTTCAATCCGACCAAGTGGCCGAAGAACGGCTTCGAAGGCGGCCTCTACGAGAACGCGACCTTCAAGGCGGAGAAGGACACCTACCCGAACGGCTGCCACATCTGCGAAGTCGAGATCGACCCCGACACCGGCGAAGTCAAGCTCGACCGCTATGCAGTGGTCGACGACGTCGGCACGGTGATGAATCCGATCGGGCTGAAGGGCCAGATCCATGGCGGCGTCGCCCAGGGCGTCGGCCAGATCCTGAGCGAGCAGGTGATCTGGGACCGCGAGAGCGGCCAGCTGCTGACGGCAAGCTTCCTCGATTACGCCATGCCGCGCGCTGACACGATGTGCAACGTGGAGGTAAAGTCGAACCCGGTGCCGACCAAGTACAATCCGCTGGGCGCCAAGGGGGCGGGCGAGGCGGGCACCGTGGGCGCGATGCCGGCGGTCATGAACGCGGTGATGGATGCGCTGGCGCCGCTCGGCGTCGGCGACGTGCTGATGCCGGCAACGGCGGAGAATGTCTGGAAGGCGATCGAGAAGGCGAAACTTTCGTCGTGAAGCTAAATGTCATCCTGAGCGACACAACAGGGAGGAAATCATGGGCAAGATCGTCGGAGCCGCAGTCGTCTCGCACCATCCCGGCCTGGTGCAACCCAAGGAGATCCGGGTCCAGCGCGGCAACGGGCGCGACTCCGACCTGATCGAGGGCTTCGACAGGGTGCGCGCCAGGGTCGATGCGCTGAAGCCCGACACGTTCGTGATCTTCGATACGCACTGGATCACGACCTCGATGCACCTGGTGGCCGGCGCGGCCCATTACAAGGGCACGTACATGTCCGACGAGTTGCCGTACTCGATGCCGGGCTTCCCCTACGACTATCGCGGCGCGCCCGAACTGGCGGGGCTGGTCGAGGAGGTCGCCAAGGAGAAGAAGGTGCCGGCGCGCAACGTCACCGCGCCCGAGCTGCCGCTGCATTATCCGACGATCAACGTCGTCCACCTGCTGGGCCGCGGCGAGAAGGTGCTGAGCGTCGGCAGCTGCCAGACCGCGAAGTTCAAGCACTTCCTGCAGATGGGCGAGGTCGTGGCCGAGGCGGTCAGGCGCTCCGATGCGCGAGTCGTGCTGCTGGCCTCGGGCGCGATGAGCCACAAGTTCTACGACCTCGATCACACGCCGCCCAATCCCCGGGTCTGGCATCCCGACAACGTGTCGGATCCAAAGAACCGCGCGCTCGACCTCGAAGTGCTGGGCCTGTGGAAGGAGGGCCGCCACGACATCGTGCTCGACCGCTTCCCCGAGCTCGAGGCCGCGAAGTACGAGGGCCACGGCGCGCACTACGCGCAGATGATGGGCGCGCTGGGCGCCCGGTCCTGCAGGGCCAAGGGCACGCAGCTGTCGGAGTACGAGAATGCCGCCGGCACCGGCAACGTGCATGTCTGGTTCGATCTTTAGGAGCCTCGTCGTCGCGATCGCGCTGGCCACGGCGGGGCCGGCCGCCGCGGCCGATTCGCTGCTCACGCTTGACGCCGCGTCCGGGCGCCACCTTGGGGGTTCTCGTCGACAAGCCCGCATCGCCGCGCGGCAGCGTGATCCTGCTGGCCGGCGACAACGGCGTGCTTGATCTCGACGACAAAGGCGCGCCGCGCAGCGGGCTGCAGAACAACCAGTCTGATCCGCACGCGAGCGATCGTACGTCGCCGCAGGCTATGCCGTCTTCGCGCCCGACATCGCCAGCGACCTCAAGGGCACCAGCAACTATCGTTTCGGGGCGGCGCATGCGACCGACCTGGCAGCCGTCATCCAGGAAGCGCGCAAGATCGCCGGGCCTGTCGTCGTGGTCGGCACCAGCCGCGGCGCCATCTCGGCGGTCGATGCGCTGGTCAACCAGTCGACGGCGATGCCCGACGCGCTGGTGATCTCCTCGGGCGTCCTGATGGCCGATCGCGGCGGCAGCGCCAGGACCATCGGCAATCTCGACCGCGTCAGGGTCCCGGTGCTGCTGATCCGCCACCGGCTCGACGCCTGCAAGGCGACCCCGCCCGGCGATGCCGACGCCTTCAAGGCGCTGCTGACCGGCGCACCCCGGGTCGACATCGTGACGATGACGGGCGGCGGGCCGCAGTCATCCTCCGCCGATCCCTGCGGGGCCGCGCACTATCACGGCTTCAATGGCATCGACGGCGAGGTCGTGAAGACGACGGTGGACTGGGTCGCCGCCAACGCCCGGCGCTGAGGCGAATTAATCATTGCGTAATTAGCTTGACAATAAGTGCGATAATCGCCATATATACGCAATGGCCCGTATCCGCACCGTACAACCCAGCTTCGCCCGCTCACCCAGCATGAAAAGGATCAGCCGCGACGCGCGGCTGTTGTTCGTCCTGCTCTGGACCGTCGTCGACGACGAGGGACGCTGCCTCGCCGCGCCAGGGGATCTGGCGGCGGCGCTTTATCCGGCCGACGTCGATGTGCCGCACTATATGCGCGGATGGCTCGACGAACTCGAGGGCGAAGGCTGCATCGAGCGCTACGCGGTCGACGACGTCGACTATCTGCGCGTCGTCCACTGGCACAAGCACCAGTGGGTCGGCCATCCGACTCCGAGTTCACTGCCGGCGTCGCCCAGCGAGCGCCTGCGCGGTTCCGGAATTCCGGAAGCTTCCGGAAAGCCTGGCGGCCGGCGGCGCAAACCGCAGGCAGATCAGGCACTTGAAGCGCGATCCCATGCGTTTCCGGAAAACGTGGAGGAAAAAATCGAGGATGACGGTGCGCCTGTCGTCGTCACGCGGGAGACCGTGCTGCGCGATCTGCGGCGCATTCAGAGGAACGCCGAGGCCGATGGCGCCCATCCGAGCGCACTGAAGTCCGTGGAACTGACGGCCAAGATCGGCCTGGCGCCGGACAAGAGCGGCGAAGGCGCGGCTGCAGAGGAAAGGAGCCTATCGCCGGCAGAGTTGTTCGGGCTGCCGATCACCCGCCCCATACGCTAGGGACTCGCGTGCCCGATGAATCGCTCCGGCGGCCGCTCGCCCCATTGCGACTGGAAGCCTTCCTCGGCGCTGATGAGATTGCCGCCGTTGGCCGCGTTCAGGCGGTCGGTGTCGGCCCAGCGCTCGTGCACGCGGCCCCACGGATCGGACCAGTAGTCGTAGACCTGGCTGCCGAGCAGGTGGCGGCCGATGCCCCACATATGCTCGTACTTTCCGACCCTCTTCAGGTGCTCGTGGTCCTGGAAGACGGCATCGATATCCTGCGCTTCGTAGGAGACGTGGTTCAGCCCGGTCTTCTCGTTGTGCACGCAGAACAGCACATGGTGATCGACATAGTCCTCGCCGCGGTCGAGGCGATTGAACGAGCCGATGACGTTGTCCTTCTCGCCCGCGTAGACGTCGTCGGAGCGGATCATGCCCAGCGCCTCGCGGAACCACGCCACGGTCTCCTTGACCTTGGGCGTGGCCAGCACGCCATGGCCGATGCGCTGGACCGTCGTCGGCGACTTGGTGAGACGCATGACCCTGCCGACCCGACGGTGCGGGTCGCTGCCCGTGTTGAGGAGATCGCGTTCGACCTTGAGCGGCGCCACGCTCTGCATGCCGGCGATCACCTCGATCTGGTAGCCATTGGGCTCCCTGAGACGCACCCGCTTGCCGCCGCCTGGCTCGTTCACCGCCTCGATGCCCGATGCGCCGGGCAGCCTGGCCAGCCGCTTCAGGTCGTCCTCGTCGGCCACGTGGTAGGCGAAGCCGATGAATTTGGTGCCGCCTTTCTGCGTGACATGCAGATGATGGTGGCTGTCGGCGCCCCGCATATAGAGCGCGTCAGGCGTGCGCTCGGCGCGGACCAGCCCGAAATGGGTGAGGAATTCCTCCATTTGGTCGAGGTCCGGCGCTTCCATGCGCGGGAAGGCGAAATCGGCGACCTTGATTGCAGCCATGGTTTCCTCCGAAACTTGAGGTCGGAACGCTAGCGCCGGGGCGCGGCGTTGAAAAGAAGGGAAATCGGATGAGACAGGCCTTCGCCGCGTTTGCAGTCGTGCTCGGGTTGATGACCGCGTTCGCCGCCGCTGCGCAGCAGGTCAAGCTGGCCGACGGCACCTGGCCGTCGACGGCTGCGTACCTGGAGGGCACCTGGAAATGGGAGCGCCAGGAGCCGCGCCAGTCCATGATCATGCGCTTCGGCCGGGACGGCAGCTTCTTCTTCCACAATTTCACGATCGACCGGCAGCACTGGGGCACCTACCGCGGCGCCGGCCAGACGCTCTCGCTCACGATCACCCGCACATGCGACAACCAGGGCAAGATCTGCGAGGACCGCAGCCCGGCCCAGGACCTCGCGTATGCCATCACGCCGACCACTGCGAACCTGTTCATGGCCAACGCCGAGCGTTGGGAACGCATGAAGTAACGTCAACCACTGGAGGAAAGAATGTCCAAACCCCCCGTCGTGAATGCACGGGATCACGTGCGCTCGTTCGCACCCAAGCTGATCGATCTCACCGAGAAAGTGGTCTACGGAGACGTCTGGGAGCGGCCGGGCCTCAGCAAGCGCGATCGCAGCCTCATCACCTGTGCCGCACTCGTGGCTATGAATCGAACCGAACAGCTGCGCGGCCATGTCGCGCGCGCGATCGACAACGGGGTGACCAAGGACGAGATTGTCGAGGTCATCACGCATATGGCGTTCTATTCTGGCTGGCCGACGGCAATGTCGGCCGCGAGCGTCGCCAAGGACGTTCTTGAAAAGGGAGAGACCAAGTGAAGCTTTGCTATTTCAACGACTACCGCCTGGGCGTGATCAAGGGCGACACCGTCGTCGACGTCACCGACGCCGCGAAGGACCTGCCGCATCGTGACACGCGCGACCTGATCGCGGGCGTGATCGAGCATTGGGACAAGTACAAGTCCAAGCTCGAGGCCGCCGCCAGTGCCGGCAAGGGCCTCGCTCTCTCGGGCGTGCGCCTGCGTCCGCCAGTGCCGCGGCCGGGCAACATCGACTGCATGGCCGTCAACTACATGGAAGATGGCACGCTGAAGGAGAAACCCGCCATCAACTGCTTCCACAAGGCGGCGACGGCGGTGATCGGCGAGGGCGACACGATGGTCCTGCCGGATGTGCCCGCCTCGATCTTCGAGGGCGAGGCGGAGCTGGCGCTGATCATCGGCAAGCGCGCTTCCAACGTGAAGGCCGCGGACTACAAGCAGTACATCTTCGGCTACACCTGCTTCATCGACGGATCGGCGCGCGGCCTGCCGCCACCGGGCAACGTGTTCTTCCAGATGAAGTCGCGGGCGACCTTCGCACCGATGGGGCCATGGCTGGTGACGGCGGACGAGATCGCCGATCCGCAGAAGCTCGCCATCGAACTGAAGAACAACGGCGTCACCATGCAGAAGTTCAATACCGACGACATGGCGCACCAGATCCCGCGCTGCATCGAATGGCTGAGCTCGATCCATACGCTGGAGCCCGGCGACGTCGTCGCCACCGGCACCAACCATCGCGGGCTCAACTCCTTCATGGACGGCGACAAGATCGAGCTCACGATCGAGAAGATGGGCACCCTGAAGTTCAACGTGAAGGACGAGCACAAGCGCACCTGGGCGCGCACCACGCGCTCGCAGCACAAGGATGCCGGCAAGGAAGGCCCGCACACGCCGCAGCTCACCGGCAAGTACGCGGCCAAATAGCGAAAAAGGGCGCCGCGGTTGCCCGCGGCGCCCCTTCCGGGAGACAGCCTGGCTGTCAGGCTGGATGAAGTCTTTTAGTTCGTGAGAGCCGGTTTGGCGGCCTCGGCGACGATCGAGATCGCGCGGGCCTTCTTCTCTTCGGGGATCTCGCGCTGCAGCTCGATCGTGAGCAGGCCGTTGGCGAGCTTGGCGCCCGTGACCTTCACATGGTCGGCGAGCTGGAAGCGGCGCTCGAAGTTGCGACCCGCGATGCCGCGATACAGGAACTGCTTCTCGCTCTCGGTGGTGGGAGCGGTCTGGCCGCTGACTAGGAGCTCGTTCTCCTTCTGGGTCAGGCTGAGTTCGCTGTCGCTGAAGCCGGCGACCGCCATGACGATCTTGTAGGCGTTCTCGCCGGCCTTCTCGATGTTGTACGGGGGATAGCCGTTGGCATTGCCCTGGCCCGCGACCGAGTTGAGCAGGTCGAACACGCGGTCGAAACCGACGGTGGCGCGATAGTACGGGGAGTAGTCGAAAGTACGCATTTGTCATCCTCCAGTGAGCGATGTTGAAACCAGCCGCCCCGGGATGGGCACGGCTGACAGGACGGGATTTAGGACGGCGCCGCCCGGCTTCAAGGGGGTGGAAAATGAGGCAAAAGCAGAATTTTCTGCCGCCTCGCTCCTTGCAGAAGGATTTGCCTTCTTGGTCAAAACCTTCGGCAAACCCCGCCCTGGCGGACGTGGCAAAAAGCGCCAGATCGAGAGGACATCGACCGGGAGCCCGCCATGCTGCATTTCGTCGACCACCATCCGACCGCCTCGCTCTGGCTGATCGCCGTCGCGCAGGGCCTCGCCATGCTGGGCCTCAACGTGGCGCTGCGGGCGCTCGTGCTGTGAAACACCTGCCGCTGTTCTTCGACGTCGCAGGCCGCAAGGTCGTGGTGGTGGGCAGCGGGCCCGCCGCCGACCGCAAGGCAGCGACCGTGCGCTCGGCCGGCGCCCAGGTCCTGCAGGTCGCGACGGCCGAGGCGGTGGATTTCGGCGGCGCCGTCGCGGCGTTCGTCGCGACCGGGACGGAGGAGGGCGATCGTGCCGCCCATGCGCTCGCACGGCAGGCGGGTGTTCCGGTGAACGTCGCCGACCGGCCCGCGCTCTGCGACTTCATCGTGCCGGCGATCGTCGACCGCGGCGATGTGGTCGTGGCCGTCTCCACCGGCGGCGCGTCGCCCACCCTGGCGACGGTGCTGCGCGGCAGGATCGAGGCGGCATTGCCCGAACGGATCGCCAACCTGTCCGAGCTCGCCCGCAGCTTCCGCCGCCAGGCCAATGCGCTGATTGCCCGTCCCGCCGACCGCCGCGTCTTCTGGCGCCGCCTCGTCGAGGGCCCAGCCGGCAAGCTTGCGCTGGCCGGCGATCTCCCGGGCGCGCGGCGCGCGGTGCTGGGCGAGCTGAACGACGCGCGCCGCGAGCGGACCGATCTCGGCATCGCCCACATCGTCGGTGCCGGACCCGGCGATCCCGATCTTCTCACCTTGCGCGCCGCCCAGTTGCTGCAGGAAGCCGACGCGATCCTGCACGACGATCTCGTGCCGCCGGCGATCCTCGCCCGCGCGCGGCGCGATGCGGAGATGGTCGCGGTCGGCAAACGAAAAGGCCACGCGCGATGGGCGCAGCGCGACATAGAGGCCGAGATGATCCGCCGCGTGCGCGCCGGCCAGACGGTCGTACGCCTGAAGGCGGGCGACCCGTTTGTCTTCGGCCGCGGCGGCGAAGAGGTCGATGCGTTGCGCGCGGCGGGCCTGCCCGTCTCGGTGGTACCGGGCATCACCGCGGCGCTGGGCATCGCGGCGTCGACGAACATTCCCCTGACCGACCGGCGGTACGCCTCGTCGGTCACCTTTTCCTCGGGCCACGCTGCGGCCGATGCCGGCGGCGGCCACACTCACGTCATCTACATGGGCGCATCGGAAGCCGCTTCCGTGCGCGACCGTCTGCTGGACGCCGGCGTAGCTCCCTCTACGCCGGTCGCCATCGTCGAGAACGGAACACGCCCCGCCGAAAGGGTTTCGATTGGTGTTCTGGCCGACCTGGCGCGGCTCGCCGCTCCCTCTTCCCCAGGCGATGCCGGTCCCAGTCTCATCATCGTCGGCGAGGTGGCCAATCGCGCCCAGCCGACGGCCCAACCTGTCCTCTCGAAGGTGTCGTAATGGCCAAGAACCTGAGCGGCGATCTCACCGTCGCCTCCGCCAACCGCCTGTCAGATGGCGCGGTCGTCTTCCTCGACGACAGCGGTCACTGGACGCGGAAACTTGAGCGTGCCGCTCTGGCGCGGGACAAACGCGCCGGCGAGATCCTGCTCGAGCGCGCCAAGGCCGAGGCTTTCTCTGTCGTCGATCCGTTCCTGGTCGCCGTCCACGAGGATGACGACGGCACGCTCGATCCGGTCTCCCTGCGCGAAAAGATCCGTGTCGGCGGTCTTACCTTCCAGGCGATTGCCGCCGAGGCGGTGCGCTATGCCTGACACCCATTTCTATCGATACGACAGCTACGACCGCACCCTGTTGGCCGAAAGGGTCGAGCAGTTTCGCGACCAGGTGCGGCGCCGTCTCGCGGGCGAACTCACGGAGGAGCAGTTCAAGCCGCTGCGCCTCACCAACGGGCTCTACCTGCAGCTCCACGCCTACATGCTGCGCATCGCCATCCCCTACGGCACCCTGTCGACGCGCCAGCTGCGCAAGCTGGCGGAGATCGCCCGCAAGTACGACCGCGGCTATGGCCACTTCACGACGCGCCAGAACCTGCAGCTCAACTGGATCAGGCTCGAGGATGCGCCCGACGCGGTGGCGGCGCTGGCCGAGGTCGACATGCACGCGATCCAGACCAGCGGCAACGTGATCCGCAACACCACCGCCGATCATTTCGCCGGCGCCGCCGCCGACGAGATCGAGGACCCGCGGGTGTGGTGCGAGATCATCCGCCAGTGGTCGACGCTGCATCCCGAGTTCTCCTTCCTACCGCGCAAGTTCAAGATCGCCGTCACCGGTTCGCCCAACGACCGTGCCGCAGTGCGCGTCCATGACGTGGGCCTGCGCCTGTGGCGCAACCCCGAGGGGCAGGTGGGCTTCGAGGTGATCGTGGGCGGCGGGCTCGGCCGCACGCCGCTGATCGGCAAGACCATCCGCGAGTTCCTGCCCAAGGACGAGCTGCTGGCCTATCTCGAAGCCGTGTTGCGGGTCTACAACCGCTACGGAAGGCGCGACAACATCTACAAGGCGCGCATCAAGATCCTGGTGCACGAGATCGGCGTCGAGAAGATGCGCGAGGAGGTCGAGGCCGAGTTTGCCGCGACGAAGGATAGCGAACTGCGGCTCGACGCGCAGACCATCGAGGCGATCGCCAGTCAGTTCGCGCCGCCGCCACTGCCGCATCGTCCCGCCGTCGTCGGTGCCGTCGAGGGGCTGAAGCTCGAGGACCCCGACTTCGCGCTCTGGCTGAAGTCCAACACCGCGCCGCACCGCATGGCGGGCTACCGCATCGTGACAGCGTCGCTGAAGCCGGCCGGCGCCCCGCCGGGTGACGCCAGCTCGGCGCAGATGGAAGACGTGGCCGACATCGCCGATGCCTGGAGCTGGAGCGAGGTGAGGGTAAGCCACGAGCAGAATCTCGTGCTGCCGCACGTCGCGATCGAGGATCTGCCGGCGGTGTATGTGGCACTCGGTCGGCTCGGCTTCGCCGAGGCCAATGTCGGCAAGATCACCGACATCATCGCCTGCCCGGGACTCGACTACTGCGCGCTGGCCAATGCGCGCTCGATCCCGGTGGCGCAGCGCATCTCCAATCACTTCTCGAATTTGGCGCGCCAGCACGACATCGGCGACCTCAAGATCAAGATCTCGGGCTGTATCAACGCCTGCGGCCATCATCATGTCGGCCACATCGGCATCCTGGGCGTCGACCGCAACGGCATCGAGCTCTACCAGATCAGCTTGGGCGGCGACGTCGACTTCGGCAGGACGTCGCTGGGCGACATCATCGGGCCCGCGGTCGCGGCCGACGAGATCGTCGAAGCCGTCGACTCCCTGGTCGCGACCTATCTCGAGCGGCGCGATGAGGGCGAGCGCTTCGTCGACACCTATCGGCGCATCGGCGTCGAGCCGTTCAAGGAGCGCGTCTATGCCGCTGTATAGGGAAGGCTCTATCGCTCCCCTTGCCAACGACGGGCCGGTCGCGCTGCCGCTCGGCGACTGGCTGCAGGCGCCGACGCAGGCGGTGGCACTGGCCAACACCGACCAGCCGGCCGAGCTCAAGACGCATCTCGGGCGGCTGAAGCTGATCGTGCTGGATTTCCCCAAATTCACCGACGGCCGCGCCTACAGCCAGGCCCGCCTGCTGCGCGGCAAGCTGGGCTATCGCGGCGAGCTGCGCGCGAGCGGGCAGGTGCTGCGCGACCAGCTGCCGTTCCTGCTGCGCTGCGGATTCGACTCCTTCGAGACCGACCAGCCGGGCTTCGGTCCCGCGTTGGCCCGCGCACGCGCGCTGTTCAGTGTCGTCTATCAGGGCGCTGAAGATGGCCGTCCGCCGGCGTCGTTGCTGCGCCTCAGGCGCCTCGACGCGACCGCGCTGGCGGCGGAGTAAGTCTGCGTCAGCTTCGCGCGACCTGCGCGGCGACGCAGAGCCACTTGCCACCGCGCCGCGCCCAGATGTCGGTATAGCGGCCGGCGCCCGGACGTCCGTCGGCCAGGGTATAGCTCGTGCGGGCATGGATGATCGCGAAGTCGCCCATGATGCGTATCTTCACGTCATGGCACGCAAGGCCCGAGATCTTCGCCTTGGGCGCGATCTGGGCGAGGAAGGCCGCACGGTCGACCAGCGAGCCATCGGGATTGGTGTTGAGGAAATCGTCCGACAGGATCTCCTCGAAGCGTGCGGTGTCGGACCGCTGCACGGAGGCGATGTAGTCGAGATTGAGCGCGGTCAAAGTCTCGAGGTCGCTCACGTCTTCACGCCCTCGTGTTCGAGCAGCCACTTCTTGCGCGGCAGGCCGCCGCCGTAGCCGGTAAGGCTGCCGTTCGAGCCGATCACCCGATGGCACGGCACGACCACGCTGACCGGGTTCTGGCCGTTGGCGAGACCGACCGCACGCACGGCCGTGGGCCGGCCGATGCGCCGCGCCAGCTCGGCGTAGCTGATGGTCGTGCCGCATTTGATCTTGCGCAGCGCCTCCCACACACTGCGCTGGAATTGCGTGCCCGCGGTCTTCACCGGCAGCTTCTCGATGACGGCGCGGTCGCCCTTGAAATAGCGCCGCATGGCGCTCGACAGGCCGCCGGGATCGCGGGCCGGCGTCAGGGTGTACGTTCCTTTGCCGTATTGCCGGTCGAGCAACTGCTTCATGCGTGCTTCGTGCTCGGTCCAGTCGATCACGCGCAGGTTGCCCTCTTTGTCGGCGATCACGATCATCTCGCCGGCCGGGGTGGCGATCCGGTCGATCAGCAGGTCCAGTTTCTCACGCGGCATTGGCGGCGAGCCTCAGATGTTGTTCGGCATAGGCGTGCCAGGGCCGCCACTGGGCAGGCGCCCTGGCGTCGAGATTGGCGGCGGAGATCCCGTCGTCCCAGTCGCCCGGCGCACGCACGCCGGGGCGCCGGGCGATCAGCGGCGCGAGCTTTGGATCGCGCGCGAGATGGCTGTCGATGGTGACGATGTCGGCGCCAAGGTCGAACACGCGTTTGACGCGCGCCACGATCGCCGGGAGGGCCTTTACGTCGGCGAAGCGGATGGTGATGGCGACGGCGTTGCGCTCGGCCAGGTGCGCCACCGAGACGCTGCCCTTCTTGCCGTCGACCTCGACCAGTCGGTGCCAGACGTTGTTTTCGATCCGCTCGATCTTCTTCGAAGCGCGGGCGCGCAAGGCGTCGAGCATGCCGGGCCAGTCGTAGGGTGGGCGATACGACAGCCGCAAGGTCACGCCTTCGCTGGCGGAATTGTCCGGCCCCTGCCGGCGGCGCAGCGCGCTCGGTGGCCGGCCGAACAGCTTGGCGAAGGTCTCGTTGAAGCGCCGCACGCTGCCGAAGCCCGCCGACAGCGCCACCTCCGTCATCGGCAGCTGCGTGTCGTGGATCAGCTGCTTGGCGAACAGCACGCGGCGGGTCTGCGCCACGGCGATGGGCGAGGCGCCGAGATGCTGGCTGAACAGGCGGCGCAGCTGGCGGCCGCCGACGCCCAGCTTTTCGGCGAAAGCCTCGACGCCGGCCTCGCTCTCGTCGAGCGCGCCCTCGGCGATCAGCCTGAGCGCGCGACTGACGGTGTTGGACGAGCCGCGCCAGAAGGCGAGCTCGGGCGCGCTCTCGGGACGGCAGCGCAGGCAGGGCCGGAAGCCCGCCTCCTGCGCGGCAGCCGCCGAGGCGAAGAAGCGGCAGTTCTCGAACTGCGGCGTACGTGCGGGACAGATCGGCCGGCAATAAATGCCGGTCGAGGTGACGCCGACGAAGACGCGGCCATCGAAACGCGCGTCGCGGCTCTGGAGGGCCCGGTAACAGGCCTCGCGGTCCATGATTTCTTCCGGCATTTCCATGGCCCGATAATTCCACGCCCCGCCGCCCGGCGCTCGCGGTTTTCGGACATCAATGGGTCAGTGGATCGGAAGGGACAACGGCGAGATCTGATCCCCCGGCCGCTGTGCATAGTCGATCTTGGCCGCATCCCGGATCATGCGGGCCTGTGCCTCCGCGACTTTTTCCATCGCCGCCTTCGGATCGAGATGCACCGGCTCGCCGTTTGCCAGCACGATTTCGCCATCGACCAGCACCGTGCGCACGGCGCGATCGGCGGCGTGGAAGACGAAGGAGCGCAGCGGATCGCGTGCCGGCTGCATCAGCGGATGGCCGAGATCGACCAGCACGATGTCCGCCGCCATGCCCGGCGCCAGCGCGCCGATGTCGTCGCGGCCGAGCGCCGCCGCGCCGCCGAAGGTGGCGGACTCGAAGGCGCCGGCCGTGTCGAGGCTGCGAATGTCCTCGCTCATCAGGCGGCCGGCGACGATCGCAAGCCGCATTTCCTCGATGATGTTGTGCGGGGCGCAGTCGGTGCCGAGGCCGACATTGACGCCCTTGGCGCGATAGCGGCCGATATGGTCCATGGCGAGCCCGTAGCGCGCGAAGGGCTGCGGGCAATGAGCGACCGAAGTGCCGGACTGGGCGATCAGGTCGAGGTCCTTGGCCGTATGCCAGCGGATCTGCGGATGGTCGTCGAGCAGGATGCAATGCGCCAGCACGGTGCCCTTGTTGAGCAGCCCCTGGGCGACGGCCCACTGCACCGGCGTCATGTTGTGGCGCCGGATCATCTCGCGCACCTCGACCACCGATTGGCCGATGTGGGTCGAAGAGGGCGCCCCGAACTCGTCGGCGTGCCTGCGGCCGGCGGCGAATAACTCCGGCGTTACCGTGTCGATCTGGCCTGGGAAGACCATGGCACCGAGTCGACCCGAATTGTGCGACTCCGCGTCCGCCATCACACGCTTGGCCTTTTCGAACTCGGCCAGGCCGCGCGCCTCGTCCCATTTCCAGGTGACGGTCTGGGGCGCGCTCATGCCCCAGCGCGCCGAGGCGAAGGTGGGTGCCGCGTAGAAGCGCATGCCGCTCTCGGCCATCGTTTCGAGCCAGCCATCGAAGGGCAGCGAGACGTCGCACGCCGTCGTGGTTCCGGCCCGCAACATCTCCGAATAGGACAGAACTGCCGCGCCCTGGCGGCCTTCGTCCGGTACGCGGAACGCCTGCAAGCGCTCCATCAGGCCGGTCATCTGTTGTTCCGGCACGCCATGGTCCTCGCGAACGCCGCGATAGGCAGGCTCGGTTGTCGGATGGGAGTGGATGTTGATCAGGCCGGGGAGTGCCAGCATGTCCGTGCCGTCGATCGAACTCCTCAGCCGAACCTGCGGGTCGAGCGCCGGCCGGCGTGATCTCGGCGATCTTGCCGTCCTTCAGCAGGAGATCGACGTTGCGTCGGTAGATGTGGCGGGATTCGGAACCATCGCGCACTACCGCCCATGAGACGTTGCGGATAGACACAGGACGAGACGCCATTTCCATTCCCTTCGAAGGCATAGCTATTGCATAGTCGCCGAGGGGCTCAGGGAGGACAAGCTTGCGTATCCTGTTTCGAATGATGGCTATACTGGCCGCGCTGGTCGCCGCCAGTACCGCCTCGGCGCAGACGACCTTGAAGGTCGTGATGCTGTCGGACCTCAAGATCCTCGATCCGATCTGGACCACCGCGTATATCGTGCGCGACCACGGATACATGATCTACGACACGCTGTTCGCCGCAGATGCCAAGCTGCAGATCCGGCCGCAGATGGTCGATTCGTGGAAAGTGAGCGACGACAAGCTCACCTATACGTTCGTGCTGCGCGACGGGCTGAAATTCCACGACGGCCAGCCGGTCACCGCCGAGGACTGCGTCGCCTCGATCAAGCGCTGGGGCGCGCGCGATGCGATGGGCCAGAAGCTCATGCAGTTCACCAAGGAGATGACGGTCGTCGATCCCAAGACCTTCACGCTGGTGCTCAAGGAGTCGTTCGGCATGGTGCTGGAGGCGTTGGGCAAGCCGAGCTCCTCGGTGCCCTTCATCATGCCCAAGCGCATCGCCGAGACGCCGCCCGACAAGCAGATCTCGGAGTTCATCGGCTCTGGCCCGTTCGTCTTCAAGAAGGATCTGTGGCGCCCGGGCGAGAAGGTGGTCTACGAGAAATTCGCCGACTACAAGCCGCGGCCCGAGCCCGCGTCCGGCCTGGCCGGCGGCAAGCGGGCCTTCGTCGATCGCGTCGAGTGGGTCGTTCTGCCCGACGCGCAGACTGCGGTGAACGCGCTGATCGCAGGCGAGATCGACATGATGCAGCCGCCGCCGTTCGACATGCTGCCGCTGCTCGAGGGCAGTAAGGGCATCAAGGTGGTCGACCTCAACACGCTCGGCACCCACTTCGCCTTCCGCTTCAACACCCTGCACAAGCCGTTCGACGATCCGCGCATCCGCGTCGCGGCGCTCTATGCGCTGAGCCAGAAGGACTCGCTCGCCGCGGGCGTCGGCAATCCGAAGTACGAGAAGATTTGCAAGGACCTGTTCGGCTGCGGCACGCCGCTCTCCACCGAGAAGGGCTGGGAAGACAAGCTGAATGGCAACGCCGCCAAATCGCAGGAACTCCTCAAGGCGGCGGGCTATGACGGCACCCCGATCGTGTTGCTGCACCCGACCGACCTCGCCGCGGGCGTGGTCGCGCCGGTCTCCAAGGCGCTGCTCGAGCGCGGCGGCTTCAAGGTCGACATGGTATCGACCGACTGGCAGACCGTGCTGGCGCGGCGCTCGCGCAAGGAGGCGCCGTCGGCCGGCGGCTGGTCGGCGTTCGTGACGACGCTCGCCACCACCGACATCCTCGACCCCGTGGTGTCGTTCTTCACTGGCGCGGCCTGCGAGAAGGCGTCGATCGGCTGGCCGTGCGACGAGAAGATCGAGAAGCTGCGCGACGACTTCGCCCGCACCACCGATCCCGCCAGGCGCAAGGATATCGCCGAAGCATTGCAGGTGCGGCTCGCCGAGTTCCCGACCTACGCGCCGCTCGGCCAATACAACATGCCGGTGGCGCTGAGCGACAACATCAGCGGCAATCTCGAGGCGCCGGCGACGGTGTTCTGGAACGTCAAGAAGGGTCCCTGAGCCTGGAAGAAGTTCGGCCGCCGCCGAAGCGACGGCGGCCGTTCGCGGCCTATATCCCGTCCGTCAACAACGGAGGATCACATGGCCGATATCAACACGCTCAAGCAGGGTCTCATCGTCACCGCCTTCTGGGAGGCCAAACCCAGTGAGGTCGACGCACTGGTCGGCATCATCCGCAAGTTCCTGCCGCAGGCGCAGGCCGAGCCCGGCGTGCTGGCGTTCCAGATCCACCAGTCGCGCGAAGAGCCGACCAAGTTCTTCTTCTACGAAGTCTTCAAGGACGAAGCCGCGTTCGCCGAGCACAGCCAGGCGCCGCACTTCAAGACGCTGATCCTGGAACAGGCGGTGCCGAAGCTCGCCAAACGCGAACGCACTCAGCACCGTTTCGTCTGAGCCTCAGGTGTGGCTGACGCCGCCGCCTACCGTGCGCATTGCCCGAGCCGCCAATCCGTGAATGATGTCGATCACCACGTCCAGTCCTGCGATGCGCGATCCGGTGGCGCGGGAGCTTCTTCTACGAGATTGCTACTGGCAATTCAGCCGTCGCAGGCTTTCTCCACATCGAGAAGTACCCCCATACAGTCGCCAAAGCCAAGGGCAGCGCGCCCAGGAACATGAACACCAGGTCGCCGGGCATGCGCAACCATTCCAGCGTGCGCGCCAGTGGTGTCGCCGTGTAGGCCAGGCTGCGAGCGTGCCAGTAGCCGTTCTCGATCACGTCGAGGACCTGCATGACGCCGCCCGGGAACAGGCTGAAGAAGACCATCATCGCCAGGCCGATGTTCAGGCCCCAGAACGCCACGCGGATGCAGGCGCGAGAGCCCGGGCCAGACGTCCTCGGGCACGACTTCGCGCAGGACGAACACCATCAACCCGGCGCCCAGCATGCCGAACACGCCCATCATCGCGGCGTGGCCGTGATTGGGCGTGAGGATCGTGCCGATTTCGTAGTAGCTCACGATCGGCGTGTTGATGAGGAAGCCGAAGACGCCGGCGCCCAGGAAATTCCAGAAGCCCACCGCCATCAGGAAGAAGAACGTCCAGCGATGGCGCTCGACGACGCTGTCGCTGCCGCGCGTGAGCCTGACGAAATCCCAGGCATCGAGCGTGATGAGGGTGAGCGGCACCACTTCCAGCGCGGAGAACACGGCCGAGAACGCCATGTTCAGCTCGGTCTGCCCGGTCCAGTACCAGTGATGGCCGGTGCCGATCAGGCCGCCGCCGAAATAGAGGATCGCGTCGAGATAGATCGTGCGCAGCGCCGTGATCCGCTTGACCAGGCCCATCTCGTAGAAGATGACGGCCACGATCACGGTGACGAAGAATTCGAAGAAGCCTTCGACCCACAGATGGATGATCCAGAACCGCCACGCATCGACGATGGTGTAGTTGGTCCTGCGAACCAAAGAAGAGCGCCGGCAGGTAGAACAGCGGAATGGCGAACGCCGCGATCAGGAAGAAGTTTGGCGAAGCCGCGCCGCTCGGGATCACGGCGCGCCGGCGCCACCGCGCGCCAGACCAGGAAGAACCAGAACACCAGCCCGATCGCGAGCAGGACCTGCCAGAAGCGTCCGAGTCTCCAGATATTCCCAGCCCTGGTTGCCGAACCAGAACCAGCACTGTCGGCAGCCATTGCAGGATGCCGGCCCATTCGCCGAGCATGCTGCCGACGATGACGACGGCGACCGCGCCGAACAGCAAATGGATGCCGAGCGTCTGCCGCGCGGGCGTCGCGCGCCCGAGCAGTTCGGCCACGAACAGGGCGCCGGCGACATAGGAAGTCGCGATCCAGAAGATCGCCGACTGCAAGTGCCAGGTCCGCAGCAGATTGCTCGGGAAATAGCTCGACAGATCGATGCCGAAGAACGAGCTTGGATCGGCGCGATAATGCGCGACGCCGGCGCCGAAGAAGGTCTGTCCCAGCAACAGGATCGAGGCCACCGCCATGTATTTGAGCGTGGCCTTTTGCGCCTCGCTCAGGACCCACTTTTCGACCGGTGCCGGCGCGCCGTGCCAGCCGAGATAGTCGAACTTGCCGAACGCCAGCAGGACGACGGCGATGCCGCCGAGCAGGAAGATGAAGCTGATGCGCCGTCCACAGGAGCGCTGCGCCCGTCGGGATGATTTCCGGCCAGCGGATCGTAGGGAAAATTGTTGGTGTAGGAATGCGTCGTGCCCGGCCGCTGGGCAACCGAACCCCACGCCGCCCAGGTGAAGAAGGCCGTGAGGTCGTGGAGTTCCTTCGGATCGGAGATCAGGTTTACCGACAGCCCGCCATTGAGGGCAGGTTTCTGAAAGTAGGTCTTCCAGCGGGCAATCTTCGTCGGTGAATGTTTCCGCCCCGGCCGGCAGAAGTGTCAGGGTGTCAGTCGCCGGATCGTAGCGGTTGGTCTTTAGGAGGACCGCGACCGCGCCATCGACGGCGGCACGTTCCACGATCGCAAGTGCGTCGTATTTCTTGCCGAAGCGGTCCTGTGCGCGACGACCAGCCAGGTCGAGGGCCCAGTCGTGGAGGACCGCTGCGCCGAAATCGGGGCCGAGATAGCCGCCATGGCCCCAGACCGTTCCGTTGTCCATCAGGCCATATTTGAGGAACACCTCCTGACCGGGGCGTACGTCGTCACCGGTAAAAACCACCGCGCCGGTGGAATCGACGGCCCGGCCGGGGATCGGTGGAGCGTTCTGATAGGCCTTGAGGGTCAGGAGGATCAGGACACCGAAGCCCAGGACGAAAGTGAAAGCGACGGCACGTCCCCACCACGGCGACAATTGTTCAACGGCATCTTTTGTTGAATCGAGCGCAGGCGTCATTTGAGTCACCTGCTACAGATCAGGCAACTGATCGTAGAACTCGAGCTGCATCCGCATCGGTCCGAGCGGCTCTACGCGGTGGGGTTGGTCGGGCAATACGAGGCCGGGATGGCCAGGCTCGAGGATCGCCTCGGAGGGCGGCTCGAGCACGACATAGCGCAGGCGGCCTTCGAGCACCCGGATGACGCCCCACACGCCTGGCTTGGTTCGATGTTCGCGTCGCAATGCGGCAGGCAGCGTGTTTTCATCGAACATGGCGGTGCGCGTGTAGGGCATCGTCGCGGAGGAATGACCCGCGGCATGATCGACCGTCATTGATGGGCTCCGGCGATGTTGTTGGCGGGGAGGGTGGGAGGAGAGTCCGAGCCCTGATGGATAGTGCACGCCGGGAGGCGGCAAGTCTGTCCGCTTTTGAACACGGTCGGGTCGCCAGGCGCGAACGTACCCAGCACCGCTTCGGGCTGATCCTCAGGTGCCCCAGAAGCGGTAGAGTTCGGTCTCGTCGCCGCGAAACAGGTTGCGATCGTAGTGGCTGATGCCGGCGACGATGGTCGTCGCACCGTAGGCGGGATGGCGGGCACTCTCGTCGGCGGCGTATTGCCAGAGCCGCCAGCCACGCCTCTCCCACGCCAGCGGCACCTCGGGTGAGTCGTGGTAGTCGGCGACCCACAGGTCGCAGCGTGCGAGAATCGAATCGGGCGTTATGCGTGCGCCGAAGCTGAGCCCTGAATTCGGCAGCGGATCGCCGTTGGCCCAGATCGGGTGCACGTAGACCAGCGGCAGCCGGCCGGTCGCCTCCGCCACGGCCTGCACGAAGGTCTCGGCCTGGTCGAGCCGCATCGAGTTGCGCGGGTTATTTTCGTTGGCCTCGAGATCGAGCGCCAGCAGCGTCTTCGGTCCCGGCCGGGAGGCGGCGAGGAAGAACGCCGCCTGCTGTGCGCCCGAGGCCCCGCCGGTGCCGTAGTGATAGGTGCCCCACAGCAGGCCGGCCGCCTCGGCCTGCGGCCGGCGCGCGGCGCATGCAGTGTCGAGATAGTCGCCGCCCTCGCTCGCCTTGTGGATGACGGCAAGGATGCCGCTGCGACGCACCTGCCGGAAATCGGCGACATTGACGCCTCGACTGATGTCGATCACCGCGTCCAGTCCCTGCGAGGCGCGATCCGGCGGCGGCGGCGCAATCGGGTAATGGTAGGCCGGCGCCGCCACCTGGCGCGCGCCGCACGCCGCCGTGGTCAAGGCAGCAAGGCCTGGGAGAACGCTCCTGCGTGAGATCATGCGCCGACATTAAAACGTTCAGCGCTGGCGGCAAGTCACTCCGCCGCGACCTGCGCCGCCTTCGTCCACGGACCGACATCGAGGAAGGTGCTCTGGTAGGTCGCCCCCTCGCCCATGTCTGTGTAACGGTCCGAACAGAGCATGTTGATGGTGCCTGAGACCGCTTCGCCAACCGGCCGCTGGCCGGGGACGAGGACGACGCCGGGTTGGACCTCGTCGCTCACCTTCAGCACCAAGCCGATCTCGCCGCGCTCGTTGAACAGACGCACGTCGGCGCCGTCGGCCAGCCCGCGCTTCTTTGCATCGTCGGGATGGAGGATGCAGAACGGCTTGCCCTCGCGCTGGCGCAGGAAGCCGACACCGGAGAACGCTGTGTGGGCCTGAAAGTAGCCCGGTGCGGTCAGCAGGCGCAGCGGCCACTTCGCGGCATCGGCGCTCTCGATCGGATCGGGTTGCCAGTCGGGCACGGGCGACAGGCCCTGCTTGGCCAACTGCTCCGAATAGAACTCGAGTTTGCCCGAGGGCGTCTTGAACGGCTGGCCGTCCCATTCGTGCGCGATATTGATCGGTGTGCCGGCGAAGATCGTCGCCTGGTCCGCCGCTCCCGCGGGGCCGGTCGCTCCCTTCAGCAATTCCTTCGCGGCATCCTTGGCCGACAGGGTGAAGATGCGGTCGGTAAGCCCCATGCGTCTGGCCAGCGCCTGCGCCACGTCGAAGTTGGAGCGGGCTTCGCCCCGGGGCCGGGCAGCCTGCTGGCCCCACTGCATCCAGTAGGCGCCATAGGCGCGATAGAGATCGTCGGTCTCGAGGTAGCTCGCGGCCGGCAGGACGATGTCGGCGTACTTCGCCGTGTCGGTGAGGAAGGGATCGTGCACCACGGTGAACAGGTCCTCGCGCGCGAGGCCGCGCCGGACCTTGTGAACCTCGGGGCAGGTGACGGCGGGGTTGTTCGCCGAGACGTAGAGCGCGCGGATCGGCGGGTCCTTCATGTTGAGCAGCTCTTCGCCCAGTCGCAGGTGGTTGACCATGCGCGACGCAGCCGGGCCCGAAGGCTTGCGGATTGCGTTGTAGTTGAGATCGCATGAGGCGGCGGTGAGGAGGAGGGCGCCTCCGCCCTTCACGTCGTAGTGGCCGCTGACGCCGGGCAGCAGCACCACCGAGCGCAGCGCCTGGCCGCCGGCCGCCAGTCGCGTCATGCCCTCGCCGAGGCGGATGAGGGCGGCCTTCGCCTTGCCGTACATCGCGGCCACGGTCTCGATGTCATCGACCTTGAGGCCGGTGATCTCGGCCACCCGCCTGGGCGGGAAGTTCGGCAGGATGTCGCGCTCGACCCTGTCGAAGCCCAGCGTCTTCTTCGCGATGTAGTCGCGGTCGGCGAGGCCGTCGCGCACCAGTATGTGCATGATGCCGAGCGCAAGGGCAGCATCGGTGCCGATCCTGATGGGCAGATGGAGATCGGCCGCCCGGGCGCTGCGCGTGCGGCGCGGGTCGATCACGACGACCTTCAGGCCGCGCTGCTTCCTGCCTTCCTCGCAGAGCGCCCAGAAGTGCACGTTGGTGGCGGCGAGATCGGCGCCCCACGAGATCACCAGGTCGGAGTGGACGACCGATTGCGGATCGGCGCTGCCGACCGGACCCACGGTCACGTCCCACGCCACTTCGCAACAGGTGTCGCACACGGTGCCGGCCTGAAGGCGCGAGGTGCCCAACGCATGGAAGAGCCCGTTCACGAGGCCGCGGTTCATCAGCCCCTGGTGGGCCGAGTAGGCGTAGCCAAGCAGGGCGAGCGGGCCGCTCTCCTCGATGATCGCCTTCCACCGGGTGGCGATTTCATCGAGCGCCTGGTCCCAGCCGATCGCCGTGAACTGGCCGGAGCCCTTGGGGCCGCTGCGCTTCAGCGGCGTGCTGATGCGCTCGGGGGAATTGACGTTGTCGGTGTCGCGATTGACTTTTCCGCAGGCGAAGCCCGCGGTGTAGGGCTGGTCGGGGTCGCCCTGGATGCGCACAACCTTGCCCTCCTCGACGCTCGCGATCAGCGAGCACATGTCGGGGCAATCGTGGGCGCAAACGAACTCGAACCTGCTTCACCAGACCGTCTCCCCGGATTTGGAAGACGCTACTGTAACAGAGAAGACCGGAAGCCTCGGCCTTACTTCTTCTTGGCGGCGGCCTTAGCGGGTGTCGCCTCGGGCTTGGCGGTGCCCGCGGTCTTGGCGCCGGCCGACATCGCCGAGCCGGTCATGCCGAAGCGATCCTTGAAGCGCTGCACGCGGCCGCCGCGGTCGATGCTCTGGCGCACGCCGGTCCAGGCCGGGTGCGTCTTGGGGTCGATATCGAGGCGCATCGATGCGCCTTCCTTGCCCCAGGTCGACTTCGTCTCGAAGGACGTGCCGTCGGTCATCACCACGGTGATCTTGTGATAGTCCGGGTGGATCTTGTCTTTCATCGCCTAACTCCTGCGCCTGTGGGGCCGATTCCGACCGGCCCGCGCGATAAGGCGGGGGGTATACAGGCACGAAAGCGTGTCCACAAGTCCAGTTGTACCGCCCCCGAAGGGCCTGTTAGACCGGCCCCCACATGAGCGATTCAGCCTTCGAGAGCCTGGCCGACAGCCTCCTGGAAGCCCTCGAGGAGGGCCTGGGCCTGGTGGCCGATGCCGAATTGCAGGGTGGCGTGCTGACCGTCGAGGGCAGCCCGGAATCGGGGGGCGGCACCTGGGTCATCAATAAACACGCACCCACCCGGCAAATCTGGCTGAGTTCGCCCAAATCGGGCGCCCGTCACTATGCCTTCGACCAGGACTCCGGCCTGTGGCGCGACACCCGTGGCCCCGGCGACCTGATGACGACCCTCGCCGGGGAACTGGGCGCCGTCCTGGCTTGGCAGCCGGCATGAAGCGCTTTGCCGGTCTCGGCCTCCTCGGCCCCTATCTCAGACCCTATCGCGGCCGGGTGGCGCTGGCTCTGCTGTCGCTGCTGGTGGCGGCCGGGACGGTGCTGGCCTTCGGCGCCTGTCTGCGCGCCCTGATCGATCGCGGTTTCGCCGAGGGAAGGCCGGACGTCCTCAATTATGCGCTGGCCTCGCTGCTGGTCGTGGCGCTGGTGCTGGCGGTCGCCTCGGGCGCGCGCTTCTACCTGGTGTCGTGGCTCGGCGAGCGGGTCGTGGGCAATCTGCGCCGGGACCTGTTCGCGCACGTGCTGCGTCTTGGGCCCGCGTGGTTCGAGATCAAACGCTCGGGCGACGTCATGAGCCGCATCTCGGCCGATGCGCAGCTGATCGAGCAGGTGATCGGGTCCTCTGCCTCGGTGGTGCTGCGCAACACACTGATGTGTGTGGGCGGCATCGCGATGCTGGTGGTCACCAATCCCAAGCTTGCTCTCTACGTCCTGGCCGTGGTGCCGTTGGCCGTGGCGCCGATCGTGATCTTCGGCCGCAAGGTGCGCGCCCTGTCGCGCGAGGCCCAGGCGCGCATCGCCGACCTAGTGGCTGACGGCGCCGAAACGCTCGACGCCGTGCGCACGGTGCAGGCCTTCGCACAGGAAGAGGCTGCCGGCCGGCGATTTGGCGCTGCCACCGAACGGGCCTTCTCCGCCTCGCTGCGGCGCATCAGCCGCCGCGCGACCATGACGACCCTGGTGATCTTCATCGTCTTCGCCGCAGTAGGCTTCCTGCTGTGGATCGGCGGCCAGGACGTGATCTCGGGCCGTATCAGCGCGGGCGATCTGTCGGCATTCGTCTTCTATGCCGTGCTCGTGGCGAGTTCCGGCGGGGCGATCAGCGAGAGCATCGGCGACCTGCAGCGCGCCTCTGGCGCCGCCGAACGCCTGGCCGAGTTGCTCGACGAGGTGCCGGTGATCGCCGAATCGGCGGTGCCGCAGTCGTTGCCCCAGCCGACGCAGGGCGCCGTCGCGTTCGACGCGGTCTCTTTCCGCTATCCGACGAGGCCCGACAGCCTGGCCCTCGACCGCTTCGATCTCAGGATCGCGCCGGGCGAGACGGTGGCGATCGTCGGTCCCTCGGGCGCCGGCAAGACCACGGTCTTCAATTTGCTGCTGCGCTTTTACGATCCGCAGGCGGGACGGGTGAGCATCGACGGCGTCGACATCGCCACGCTCGGGTTGGCCGAGTTGCGCCGGGCGATCGCCATCGTGCCGCAGGAGCCGGTGCTGTTCACCGCGTCGGTCACCGAGAACATCCGCTATGGCCGCCCCGAGGCGTCGGATGCCGACGTCAGGGCGGCGGCGGATGCAGCCTCGGCGCTGGGCTTCATCGAAGCCCTGCCGCAGGGCTTCGCGACGCATCTCGGCGCGCGCGGCGTGCGTCTGTCGGGAGGCCAGCGTCAGCGGCTCGCGGTCGCCCGCGCCCTGTTGTGCGCCTCGCCAATTCTGCTGCTCGACGAAGCGACCAGCGCCCTCGATGCCGAAAGCGAGCTGGCCATCCAACAGGCGCTCGACCGTCTGATGCACCAGCGCACGACGCTGGTGATCGCCCATCGCCTGGCCACGGTCCAGAAGGCCGACCGGATCGTCGTCGTGGATGGGGGAAGGGTGGTCGATGTCGGCAGGCACGCCGATCTGGTGCGTCGCGGCGGCCTTTATGCGCGTCTGGCCGAGCTCCAGTTCAATCTGCCCAGTGTTGCTGCTGCGAGTTAATTTTTTTCATTAAGTATCATTATTTATGTGTTGAATATCAGTTAGTTATTGGATATAGTTTAGAAATAATTTAGTCATTTTGACACTGACCAAACATTGGATCCCATGCTCGCACATTTTCCTTTGCAGCCTTCCGCCCCGAGTGAGCGTCTCAGCCGACTGGCAGACTGGTGGCCGGCGGCGATCATTGGCCTCCTGGCCCTGCTCGGCGCGGTTCCCGACGGCAACGCCCAGACCTTGCTCGGCCTGTTCTAGTCTCTAGCCGGCGGCCTTCCGTTCGGCGTCCAGGCGGCGCAATTCGCGCCGCATGATCTTGCCGGTGGTTGTGAGCGGCAGTTCGGCCACGAATTCGACCTCGCGCGGATATTCGTGCGCCGCGAGCTTGGTCTTCACGTAGCCCGCCAGATCGGCCTTGAGCGCATCGGTGGCGGTAATTTCGGGGCGCAGCTGGACGAAAGCCTTCACGATCTCCGTCCGCACCTTGTCCGGGACGCCGACAACGCCGACCATTGCCACAGCCGGATGCTTCATCAGGCATTCCTCGATCTCGCCGGGTCCGATGCGATAGCCGCCCGAGGTGATCACGTCGTCATCGCGGCTCTTGAAGAAGACGTAGCCATCCTCGTCCATTCGGCCGAGGTCCCCGGTCAGCAGCCAGTCGCCGGCGTATTTCTTCGCGGTCGCCTCCGGGTTCTTCCAGTACTCCAGCATGACGATCGGGTCGTCGCGCCAGCCGGCGATCTGGCCTTCCTCGCCCGGCGGCAGAACCTTGCCGTCACTGTCGACGATCGCGACCTTGCGGCCGGGGCAGGCGCGTCCGCAGGAACCCGGCCTGACCTCGAACCAGTCCGGCGAGTTGAGCGTCATCAGGTTCATCTCGGTCTGGCCGTAGCCTTCGGAGATCGTGGTGCCGAACGTGTCGCGGCCCCAGGCCAGCAGTTCCTCGCCCATGGCTTCGCCGCCGGTGAAGAGGGCGCGCACGTCGTAGTCCCAGCGACGCCTCGGCTGATCGACCTGGCGCATCATCTTGAGCGCGGTCGGTGGAATGAACGTCACGCCGACGCGGTGCTTGGCCAGCATGGTGAAGGCGCGCTCGGGGTCGAACTTGGCAAAGCGATGGGCCAGCACCGGCGTGCCGTAGTACCAGGCGGGGAACAGCGCGTCGTAGAGCCCGGCGATCCAGGCCCATTCCGCCGGCGTCCACATGATCTCGTTGCCGCGCGGCCAGTGGCCGAGCATCTGCTCCACTGCGGGGATGGTGCCCAACACCATGCGGTGCGCATGCAGCGCGCCCTTGGGCTGGCCCGTCGTGCCGGAGGTGTAGATCAGCAGGGCGGGATCTTCCGCGTCGGTATTCAGGGTGGCGAAGCTGTCGGACGCGGCGTCCAACAGCCGGTCCCAGTCGAGGAACTCGGCACCGTGCGCGCCGGCGCCGATCACGATGATCGTCTTGAGATGCGGCAGGCGATCGCGCACGGCCAGGATCTTCGGCACGTTCGCCATGTCGGTGATGACCGCCGAAGCCTCGGCGTTGGCCAGGCGATATTCGACCGCCTCCTCACCGAATAGGGTGAACAGCGGCAGCACGACCGCGCCCATGCGGTAGCCGGCCAGGTGGCAGAGCGTGAGTTCGGCGCTCTGGCTCAGGAAGACGCCGACCCGGTCGCCCTTGCGGACACCCTTGGCTTCGAGCGCGTTGGCGAGCCGCGAGCTTCCGGCCAACAGCTCGCCGAAGGTCCAGTTGCGCACGCTGCCGTCGGCATTCTCGACGATGAGGGCCAGGGAGGCGGGATTGTGCCGCTCGCAGACCGCACGGCCGATATTAAGCGTCTTCGGCTTGGGCCAGCGGAACTGGCGCATCGCCTCAATATAGGGAAGACCGCGCGGCAACATGGGGACGGCACTATGGCATGTGGACCGGACTCCGCCACCGGCGCTATTCTGCAGCATGAGCCCAGACGACCATTCCTACGCCCCCGTCCGCGTCGGCCGCAGCCACGAAGAGGGCATCAAGATCGTCCCCTCGGTCTGTCCGCACGATTGCACCAGCACCTGCGCTCTCGAGGTCGAACGCCTCGACAGCAAGACGATCGGCCGGGTGCGCGGCTCGCAGCGCAACGACTACACCGCGGGCGTGATCTGCGAGAAGGTCGCGCGCTATGCCGAGCGGATCCACCATCCCGATCGCTTGATGAAGCCGATGCGGCGCACCGGGCCGAAGGGCTCGAAGCAGTTCGCAGAAATTTCGTGGAGCGACGCGCTCGACATCGTGGCCGAGCAATTCGTTGCCAAGGCACGCCAGCACGGCACGGAGACGATCTGGCCCTACTACTACGCCGGCACGATGGGTCTGGTGCAGCGCGACGGCATCAACCGCCTGCGCCATGCGATGAAATACTCGCGCTGGTTCTCGACGATCTGCGTGTCGCTCTCCGACACCGGCTGGATCGCCGGTACCGGCATCAAGCGCGGCGCCGACGTGCGCGAGGTCGACGAGCATTCGGACCTGGTGGTGATCTGGGGCGGCAATCCGGTGAACACCCAGGTCAACGTCATCACCCACGCGATGAAGGCCAAAAAGCGTGGTGCGAAGATCGTCGTGGTCGATCCCTATCGCACCGGCACCGCCGAGCAGGCCGACATGCATCTCGCGGTACGCCCAGGGACCGACGGCGCGCTGGCGGTCGGCGTGATGCACGTCCTGTTCAAAGAGGGTTACGCCGACTGGGACTATCTGCGGAAGTACACCGACGCGCCCGACGAACTGGCTGCGCACGTGGCCTCGCGTACGCCGCAGTGGGCCTCGAAGATCACCGGGCTTTCGGTCGATGAGATCGTGGATTTTGCGCGCCTGTATGGCCAGGCCAAGGCCGCCTTCATCCGCTGCCATCACGGCTTCAGCCGCTCACGCAATGGCGCCGCCAACATGCATGCCGTCACCTGCCTGCCGGCGGTGACCGGTGCGTGGAAGGCCAAGGGCGGCGGCGCGCTCTACGGCCATACCGGCATGTACCCGATCGACAGGGCGTTGATCGAGGGCACCGAGATGATCGATCTGTCGATCCGCGAGCTCGACCAGTCGCGGCTCGGGCCGATCCTGACCGGCGATTCCGAGGCACTGAAAAACGGCCCGCCGGTCACCGGCCTGCTGATCCAGAACACCAACCCGGCGATGGTCTGCCCCGAGCTCGAGAAGGTGCATGCGGGATTCAAGCGCGACGACCTGTTCACCTGCGTGCACGAGCAGTTCCTGACCGAGACCGCGGCCTATGCCGACATCGTGCTGCCGGCGACCATGTTCCTCGAGCACGACGATTTCTACACGGCTTCGGGCCACACCTTCTTCCAGGTGACCAAGGCGGTGATCGAGGCGCCGGGCGAGTGTCGGGAGAACCACTATGTGATCTCCGAGCTGGCAAAACGCCTGGGCGCCAGGCATCGCGGCTTCGACATGACGCCGTGGGAGATCATGGACGAGTCGCTCAAGAAGTCGGGCATGTGGGATGCCAAGACAAACTGGTCGAAGGGCGGCCAGGATTTCCACCTCGGCTTCGAGACCTCGCACTTCCTCGACGGCTTTGCGTGGCCCGACAGGAAATTCCGCTTCAAGCCGGACTGGAAGGCGATGGGCCCGCGCGGCCACGAGATGCCGGTGCTACCCGACCATTTCGACGTGATCGACAATGCCACGGTGGAGAAGCCCTTCCGACTCGTCGCGGCGCCGGCGCGCACCTTCCTCAACTCGACCTTCACCGAGACGCCGTCCAGCCAGAAGCGCGAGGTGCGGCCGACGGCAATGATGAATCCCGAGGATTGCAGGGCGATGGGTGTTGTCGACGGAGACCGCGTCGAGGTCGGCAACGAGCGCGGCAAGACCGTGGTGCACGCCAAGGCCAAGGGCGGCCAGCAGCGCGGCGTGGTGGTGGTCGAGGGCATCTGGCCCAACCGCAACTTCGAGACCGGCATCGGCATCAATGCCGTGACCTCGGCCGATCCGGGCTGGCCCAACGGCGGCGCGGTGTTCCACGACACCGCCGTCTGGATCCGCAAGCTCGCTTGAGCGATTTCCGTCCAGCGGCGAATCCCTCGATCGTCCAGACCCAGGCGGCGCGCACGCCCGGGCGGGCGCATGTGCTGGTGATCGGCAATGAAAAGGGAGGCTCGGGCAAGTCGACGACCGCCATGCATATCGCCGTGGCGTTGATGGGCGATGGCGTGAAGGTCGCCACCATCGATCTCGACGCTCGGCAAGGCACGTTCAGCCGCTACATCGAGAATCGTGAGGCCTATGCCAGACGCAAAGGCATCGCGCTTGCACTGCCGGTCCATGCAGCCGTGCAGGCCACCGGCGATCCAGCCGACGAGAAGGCACAGTTCGAGGCGGCGCTCGAGCCCGCCGTCACCTCGGCGGACTTCGTGATCGTCGACACGCCGGGCAGCGACACCCACCTGTCACGCCTCGCCCACACCTGGGCCGATACGTTGCTGACGCCCCTGAACGACAGCTTCATCGACCTCGACCTGCTGGCCCGCATCGATCCCGAGACGCTCAAGATCGTCCGTCCGTCGGTCTACGCCGAAGCCGTATGGAAGCAGCGCCAGGTGCGCGCCGCCCAGGGTGCGCGGCCGGTCGACTGGATCGTGATGCGCAACCGTCTGTCGTCGCTCGCCGCGCGCAACAAGCGTGACATGGGCGCGGTGATCGAGGCGCTGGCCAAGCGTATCGGCTTTCGCACGGCGCGTGGTTTGAGCGAGCGGGTGATCTACCGCGAGCTGTTCCTGAATGGTCTCACCTTGCTCGACCTGAAACGCGGTGCCGGTCCTTCGATGACCATGAGCCACGTCGCGGCTCGACAAGAGGTGCGCGATCTCGTGGCGGCGCTCAATCTGCCGCCGCCATCCCCGCCGCACCCATCGGGCGCCCCCGCGACAGCAGCAGCCACGCCAGTCCGGCCAACTGCAGGATGAACAGCGCGCCAAACGCCCAGGCATAGCCATCCGGCGCGTAGCCTGTCGCCGTCCTCGGCCACAGGTCGACGACTTTACCCATCGCCCATTGGCCGGCGAAGATCACCAGGAAGACGACCAGATTGCTGCTGGTGCTGACGCGGCCGGCATAGTGGGTGGGAAAGGCCTGGACCATCACCGGCATGTACTGGATGGGACAGGCACCGAGAAAGCCGAACAGCACCCACGGGATCGCCGGATACGCCGCCGGCAGGAAGGCGAGCCACCCGCACACCAGGGCGAACAGGCTGCTGGTCGCGCCGGCACTGGCGAAGTCGCTGACGCCCATGCGCCGGCACCAGGCGGAGATCACGCCGCTGGCGCCGAAGCCCAGCGCCGTCGCGGCCGTGGCATAGAGCTGGATGTCGGCGCGTTGTCCGGCGTCGGCGATACCGCCCACGTCGCGCAGCCACGGGCCGATCCACAGGCTGATGCAGCCGATGAAAGCGAGTTGCTGGACCGCCAGCAGGGGCTGGATGCGCCAGTAGAAGCCGTCGGTCAGCACGGTGCCGGTCACCGCGAACTGTTCACGCAACGTGGCCCTGCGGCGTGGCGCAGGGTGCTCGGGCACGACGGCGAAAAGAAGGCCGGCGGTCGCAAGGCAGATACCGGCCAGCCAGAAGAACAGGCCCTGCCAGCTCGTCAGCGACAGCGACCACTGGACCGGCCAGGTCGCCGCCATCGAGCCCACGCCGCCGGCCATCATGTGGAAGCCGGTGACCAGGCCCCAAAGCCGCGGCGGATACCACAGGGTGAAGACCTTGATCGCCGCCATCAGGCCACCGGCGAAGCCGACGCCGATCAGCACCCGGGCGACGATCAGCTCGGGCAGCGAGGTGCAGAGCCCGAACAGCGCCGATCCGGCCGCGGCCACGATCAGAAGGACGACCTGCACCTTGCGCGGCCCGTACCGATCGAGCGCCACGCCCTGCAGCGGCTGGACGAGGGCGAAGAACAGGAAGAAGGCCGAGGTGAGAAGTCCGAGATCGGCCGCGGTGATGCCGATGTCCCGTTCGAGATACGGGAAGATCACCGCGTTCACGCCACGGAATATGTAGGAGAGGAAATAGGCGAACGCGAACGGCAGGAAGACCCGCAGCAGCAGCGTTGCAAACGTCTTGGTGTTTCCCGGCATTGTCTTTTTGGGCGTCGAAGCGCAACGCACCATATTCTACACCCCCGAAGGGGTCAAAAGCTCAGCGCCTCAGTGCCGTGATCTCTCTCGCCAATCGCGCTGCCACGACTTCGTGGCCTTCCTCGGTCCAGTGCAGATCGGTCTTGCGGTAGGTGCCGCGCACGCCTTTCAGGTCGTCGGCAAGGTCGATGAAGGGGATTTGCGATTTGGCGAGAGCGGCAATCATCGCCGTGTGTATCGCAGCCCGCCCCAGTGTGTAGCTGTTGAAACGTGGCCACGGCTTCCAGAAATCGACGAACGCGGGATCCATCGTGCCGACCGGAATCACGGCCACCAGGAACTTCACGCCTTGCGCCTTGACCAGCCGGTGGGTCGCCTCAAGCCACGACATCGTGGCGCTGATCTCGTCCGGGGAAACCTCCGCGTCGGCGGCTTCCTGCGTAAGCGAGTAGGCCCGGGTGCTTGACTCCATCGAAATGAGGCCGTCGAGGAACCAGCCCTGAAGGTACTCCCGATCGAAGCGTCTGGGCGCAAACTCCCGCCAGAAGCGTTCTCCGCCGCGCGCCAGTATCTCTTCGATGCGGGCTTCGGGCATGTCGGGGAAATAATACCGGTGCATCAGTTGCACCAGCATCGGTAGTCCCTCTGCGCGCGGCTTGGCCAGGGCCCGGGTGATCACCTCGTGTTCGTTGGGTGCGTACTTTCCGTCCTTTGCCCTTCCCGACAGCCGGAGCGCATTGACCAATTGCCAGTCGATGTGAGGTGCCACGGTGCCGAGGATGGATGGGCGCGGCAGTTCTGCGATGAGCGGAAGGGCCGGATGGTCGCCCGGAAAGCGCTCGGTAACGGTGTCGTTGCCAGAATAAAACGTGAGAACGATCGCGTCGGGCGCGATCCGCAGTCCCAAGCTCTTGATGCGATAGTAATATTCGATGGGACTGGTACCGGCGACGCCGAGATTTACCGCTTCGACATCGGTTACGCCGCCTTCTATCAGGCGCCCTTCCACGCGGGCAGGGAGGGCGGCTCGCGTGAAGCCACCCTCGAGGAAACTGTCGCCGACGAAGACAGACCGGAAGGAGACGTCATCTGGTTTGCTGACCGAACGCTCGCGATCGCGCATCTGCCAGCGGTTGGTCGCGAATGCGATGTCGGGCATGCCCCGGCTCCATTGAGCCTCGGCATCGACACCGACCGGAGCAGGACGCAACAGATAGCCCGGCCAGGCAGGCGTTGCCAGCCAGGCGGCCGCCTCGACGCCGACGAGCGTCGCAGCAAGCAGTATGATGCCGTAGACGAACCAGAGCGCGGAGCGTCGTATCATCGGCCGGACGTTCAGCTCCCGCAGCCTTTTTGCTGCGCGCTGCAGAGCTTGTCGAGCAGGGGGATCAATGCCGGCACCACGCCCTTCGACATGGCGATGTCGGCCACACCGTTGGGATGCGGATCGGGCACCGTGACCCACAGGCTCGACGGATCGAGATCCTCGACCGTCGGCAACAGGTCGACGAACGGCACGTCCTGCCCCTCGACGGCGGCGCGCACCTTGGCCGTGACGTCGGCGAACGGATAAGGCCTGAGTTCGTGCAGTTCGGGAACCTGGACGACGATCAACTGGATCCCGGCATCCTTGGCGAGCCTGGCGAAGCCCGCAATTGCTTCCTGCGTCTTCTTCCAGCCCGGTGCGTCATCCTTGTAAAGGTCGCGATAGTATTTCTTCCAGTCCGGCACCTCGCCCGAGGAACGCATGATCGCGTCGAGCCGGTACTTCATGACGACGTATGCCTCCGAGTGCTCCTCGAGCCAGTTGTGATCGTCGTAGATCGGCATCGGCTCGCCGTCGTTGATGAAGTAGATGAGCACGATGATGTCGGGCTTCATCTGCGCTCCCCTGTCCTTGTAGGAGGCAAGCTCCTGCGCGGTGTTGTAGTTGCCGACACCGAGGTTGAAGCCGTCGACCTTGCGGCCCTGCGCGCGCAGTCCGGTGAGGACCTGCATGGGGATCGTGTCCTTTTCGGCGACACCCCAGCCCATGGCGATCGAATCGCCGGAGAAGGCGATGCGGGCCACGCCTGGCGGCGCCTTCTCGGGAATCTCAGGGCTGCGGAAGCCGTGGCTGTCGGTCCGCACGTCCTCGGCCATCAGCTGGGCGTGTGCGTTTGGCCGGTGGGCATGGCCGATATCGGGGCGGTAGTCACGCTGCTTCACCTGCGTGGCGTACTTCCACATCTCGAGCTCGTAAGTCTTGCCGGTGTCGACGAAGAGCCAGGTCATCGGCTCGAGGGCAAGCAGGCAGAGAAAGGTCACGACGACGAAGAGCAGGGTATTCTTCAGGAAAGAGGGCACAGCGGTCTCTTGTCTTTTTGGTCGGGGCGAGCCCGGTATTTGCGGTCGGGCCTTATACCCGTCCGCAGGTTCGGGGTCATCCTGCCGGATGTGGCGATTGCGGGGCGCGTGAAGAAACAGGATCATGTCCCAGGACATAAATGCGACGATCGGTCCCCGCCCCCGCGCCGTCGACGACGGACGCCTTTCTCCGCGAGGTCTCGCGCCTGCCGGCGGCGCGCGGCGGCGGTCGCGGCCGGCTGCTGTTCGCCATGGATGCGACGGCGAGCCGCGAGCCGACCTGGGATCATGCCTGCGGCATCCAGGGCGAGATGTTCGTGGCGGCCGACGCGCTGGGCGGCCTCGACGTGCGGCTCGCCTTCTATCGCGGCTTCGACGAATTCAAGGTGAGCCGCTGGACCTCCGACGGTACGGAACTCGCGCGCCTGATGGGTTCGGTGCGCTGTCTCGCCGGCCGCACGCAGATCGGCCGGCTGCTGCGCTATGCCGGCGAGCAGAGGCGCGAGACCCGGCTCGACGCGGTCGTCTTCGTCGGTGACTGCTGCGAGGAGGATGTCGACCAGGTGGGACACGAGGCGGGGCAGCTCGGCCTGCTGGGACTGCCGGTCTTCGTCTTCCAGGAGGGCGACGATCGGGTGGCGTCGCGGCTGTTCCCGCAGATCGCCAAGCTGACGCGCGGCGCGTGGTGCAAGTTCGACCGCAACAGCCCCGACCAGCTGAAGAGGCTGCTGGGTGCGGTCGCGGCCTACGCCGCCGGCGGCCGCGCGGCCTTGCTGAAGTACGGCAAGGAGCAGGGCGGGAGTGCCGCGCTGCTCACGAACCAGATGAAGTGAGCGTGGTTGCGTCTTGCGACCAATGTCTAGGCGCCGAGCAGGCGCGCGGTCCAGCTTGCGGGCAGGAGCCCGGCGAACCACACCGCGGCCTTGGTCGGGACCGGAAAGGCGATGCGGGCCTTGTTGCGCGCGAGGCCGCTGCGGATGATCTGCGAGGCCCGCTCCGACGTCATCAGGAACGGCATCTTGAACGGCGCCTGTGCGGTCATGCGGCTGATGACGAAGCCGGGACAGATCACGCTGACACCGACGCCGCTTTTTTTCAGTACATAGCGGATGCTCTCGCCCCACACCCGCACGTACGCCTTGCTCGCGTTGTATGACGCCGAATAGGGCAGCCCCACGAACCCGGCCAGCGAGGACACGACGGCAATCTGGCCGCTGCGGCGCGTCATCATGCGGTCGACCAGAGGTTCCACGGTGTTGAGCACGCCGCCGACGTTGACGTCGAGCGTCTTGCGAACGACCGAGAAGTCGTCGAGCGAGGAATTGTCCTTGTCGATCGAGATGCCGGCGTTGGCGATCACCAGGTCAACCGGATGGGCATCGTCGATACTCACCAGCCAGGCCGCGAGCGCGGCACGGTCGACGACGTCGATTGCGCCGGCATCGACGATCGCCCCCTTGGCGCGGCAGGCGGCGGCGACGGCATCGAGGCGCTGTGCATCGCGGCCGCTCAGCGCCAGGGCGATGCCGGGGGCCGCGTAATCGAGGGCGAGGGCCTCGCCGATGCCGCTCGACGCCCCGGTGATGACGATGCTCTTGAAGCTCTGCATGGGATAACCTTTCAGCGCTTCGCGTTGTGCGCCATGGGAGCGGATACTAAAGTGCCGTGCCGCGTCGCGGCCAGTGGAGTGGAATATTGATTGCAAGCATGACCGGGTACGCCCGGGCGCAGGGCTCGGACGAGCAGAGGCGCTGGGTCTGGGAGGCGCGCAGCGTCAATGGCCGAAATCTCGAGATCCGCTGCCGGGTGCCGCAGGGTTTCGATCGTCTGGAAAATCCGGCGCGCACGGCGGTCGGCGGTCACCTGAAGCGTGGCAACGTTGCGATCGGCCTCACGATCACGAGTGAACGCCAGGCCAAGCCGCTGCGCATCAACCGCGCCCTGCTCGCCGAACTCGGCGCCCTGGTCGAGGAGGTGCGCAAGAGCACCGGAGCCGCGGCGCCGTCGGCCGACGGGCTGCTGCGTGTGCGCGGCGTCATCGAGGAAGAGGATGAGACGAGCGGCGAGACCGAGGAGCAGCTGGCCGCGCTCGACAAAGCGATCGCGAGGACGCTCACCGAGGCGCTGAAAGCGCTGGTCGCCTCCCGGGCGGCGGAAGGCAACGCGCTCGACAAGGTGATCAGCGGCCACGTCGGCGAGATCGACGAGCTGTGCAAGCGCGCCGCCGAACGCGCCCAGGCGCAGATCGGGACGGTTCGTGCGAAGTTCGAAGCGCAGCTCGCCGAGCTGCTGGAGCGCGCCCCGCAGCTTTCGGAGGAGCGCTTCGCCCAGGAGGCGGCGCTGCTGGTCGGCAAGGCCGACGTGCGCGAAGAGCTCGACCGCCTCGCCGCTCACATCGCCCAGGCGCGCTCGCTGCTGGCCGACGCGCGTCCCGACAAGCCGGTCGGACGCAAGTTCGACTTCCTTTGCCAGGAGTTCAATCGCGAGGCCAACACGCTGTGCTCGAAGTCCGCAGACATCGAGCTGACGCGCATCGGCATCGATCTGAAGGGCGCGATCGAGCGCATGCGGGAGCAGGTACAGAATGTCGAATGAGGCCGATGCACCTGCGATCCAGCGGCGCGGGTTGATGCTGGTGCTGTCCTCGCCCTCGGGCGCGGGTAAGACGACCCTGTCGCGGCAGCTGCTGGAGAATGACTCGAATATCGCGCTCAGCATCTCGTGCACGACGCGCGACAAGCGGCCGGGCGAGAAGGATGGCGTCGACTACAGGTTCATCGATACCGCCACATTCCGTGGCATGATCGACCGCGGCGAATTCCTCGAGCATGCGCGCGTCTTCGATCACTACTACGGCACGCCGCGCCCGCCGGTCGAGACTGCGCTCGATAGTGGCCGCGACATGCTGTTCGACATCGACTGGCAGGGCACGCAGCAGCTCAAGGAGAAGGGCCGCGAGGACCTGGTGACGGTGTTCATCCTGCCGCCGTCGACGCGCGACCTCGAGCGGCGCCTGATCTCGCGCGCGCAGGACACGCCGGACGTCGTGGCGCGCCGCATGAGCAAGGCGGCCGACGAGATGAGCCACTGGGCGGAGTACGACTACACCATCATCAACCGCGACATCGCGACCAGCCTCAACCAGCTGAAGTCGATCCTGACCGCCGAGCGACTGAAGCGCGAGCGGCAATCGGGTCTCGCCGGATTCGTGAAGGCGCTGCGCGAAGGCCGTTGATGGCGAGCGGCCTCGATTCCTATCGGGAGAAATGGCGCGAGGCACCGCGCGGCAGCGACACCGACGGACGGATTTTCTCGTCCGAGCTTCTGTCCCTGCCCGACGACTGCGTTTCTCTCGGCATGGCAGGAGATGGCGGCGCGCCGCTATGCGGGTGAGCTCGGCTGGCTGGGAACGCTCTATTTCGACACATTCCGGGGCAAGCAGGTCGTCGAGCTCGGCTCCGGGCTGGGCTTCGACGGGATCCGCTTCGTCGAGCAGGGGGCCATATGGACCTTCTGCGACATCGTCCCCGACAATCTCGCCGATCATCCGCCGGGTCGCCGCGCTGAAGGGATTGGCCGGTCACGCGCGCTTCCACGCGATCGGCGACGATCTGTCCTTCGCAGCCCTTCCGTCCGCCTACGACGCGATCTGGGTGTTCGGTTCGATCCATCACGTGCCCTTCGAGGTCGCCCGCCGCGAGGCGCTCGACCTGCTCGGTCACCTGAAGCCGGGGGGCCGCTGGATGGAACTGGTCTATCCGCGCGAGCGCTGGCTGCGCGAGGGGGCGCCGCCGTTCGATCAATGGGGCAAGATCACCGACGGCGAGCGCACGCCGTGGGCAGAGTGGCACGACATCGAGAAGGTGCGACGCCGATTGTTTCCCGCACCGCTCGGCACAGTGCTCGATTTCGAGTTCTGTTCGCATAATTACCGTTGGTTCGACCTGGTCTACGCGACCGACAAGCCGTTCCGGATCGATGACTACGACGTTCGATTGCTATCGCAGAAGGTCAACCTGCTGGCGGCACCGCCGCGGCTCGAGGCCGGGACCAGGCGGCGTTGGCTGGGCGGGGGCATCGTCTGTCCGGCCGGCCTGTTCGCACGTGCCGCCACGATCGATCTCGATGCACCGTTGCGGGCTTTGACGGGTACGTTGCCGGGCACCGCCGTCGACGTCGAATGCCGGGTGACCAGGGGCGCCGTCGGCATCGGACTGATCGACGCGAGCGGCGCCTACCTGCCGGGGGCGGAGATTTCAGTCGAGGAAGGCCCCGACAGCCGGCTCCTCACTTTGCGCGCGGTCGGCCTCGGCGTGCCGTCAAAGCTGGTCGTGAGAAATCTCCGCGCGGCCGGCCGTAGCGTCCTTACGCTGGACAAGGCGGAGCTGCGGCCGGCGAACTAAAGCGTGATTGATGACTTCTCCTTTCGCGTCGGCCCGACTCTCGCAGCGAAGCGGCGCCCGTGCCGCGCCGACGCGTGGTTCGACGGAAAGTCATCACGCTCTAGGGGAGCGCCGCGGCGAGGCGCACGAAATCGGCCACGCCCAGCTCCTCGGCACGCGCCGTCGGCGAGAGACCCAGCCCTTCGAGGGTGGCGACCGGATCGGCGAAGGTGCCGGCCAGCGCGCCGCGCAGCATCTTGCGGCGCTGGCCGAAGGCCGCCGCGGTGACGCGCTCCAAGGGCGCGAGGTCGGCGAGGCGATCGGCAGCGGGGCGCGGCGTCAGCTGGGCCACCGACGAGATAACCTTGGGTGGCGGCACGAAGGCCGAAGGCGGCACGTCGAACAGGCGGCGAACCTCGCAGACGTGCTGGGCCAGCACCGACAGGCGTCCATAATCCTTGGTCCGGGGCCGGGCGGCGAGGCGGTCGACGACCTCCTTCTGGAACATCAGCACCATGTCGGCGACGTCGTTGGCGACATGCAGCCAGCGGATCAGCAGCGCGGTCGAGATATTGTAGGGCAGGTTGGCGACGATCCGGCGCGGAGCGGGACCCAGCGAGGCGGGCGCGATCTGCAGCGCATCGCCTTCGATCACCTCGAGCCGGCCGTCGCAGGCGGCACGCAGTTCGCCGAGTGCATCGATGGCGCGCGGATCGACCTCGATCGCCACCACCTTCGCCGCACCTTCCAGCAGCAGGGCCCGCGTGAGGCCGCCCGGACCCGGGCCGACCTCGATGGTCGTGCCCTCGACCAGCGATCCGGCGGCGCGGGCGATACGGCGGGTGAGGTTGAGGTCGAGCAGGAAGTGCTGGCCGAAGCGCTTGCGGGCGTCGAGCCCATGGGTGGCGATCGTCTCGCGCAGCGGCGGCAGTTCGGCGACGCTGTCGGCCACCCTCAACTCTTGCGCGAATCCTGGCGCCGGCGCGCCATGTCGTCGGCCATCGCGAGAGCGGCCAACAGGCTTGCAGCATCGGCGCGGCCGCTGCCGGCAATGTCGAGGGCCGTGCCGTGGTCCGGCGAGGTGCGCACGAAGGGCAGGCCGACGGTCACGTTGACGCCGCCCGAGAAATCGATGGTCTTGATCGGGATCAACGCCTGGTCGTGATACATGCAGAGCGCCGCATCGTAAGTCGCACGCGCAGCGGGATGGAACATCGTGTCGGGCGAGGCCGGCCCGCGCACGTCGATGCCGTCGGCGCTCAGCCGGTCGATGGCGGGCTGGATGATGCGGCGCTCCTCGTCGCCCATTGAGCCCTGTTCGCCGGCATGCGGGTTGAGTCCGGCGACTGCGAGGCGCGGCCGCTCGATGCCGAACAGGGATTTCAGTCCCGCTGCCGCGATACGGCCGACGCGCACGATGGCATTGCTGTCGAGCGTGCGCACCGCCTCGGCGAGGGAGAGATGGATCGTGACGGGCACGACCCGCAGTTCGCGACAGGCCAGCATCATGGCGACGTCGGTGCCGCCCGCCAGCTCGGCCAGGAATTCGGTGTGGCCGGGATGCCTGAAGCCCGCGTCCTGCAGCGTCTTCTTTTGGATCGGATTGGTCACCATGCCCGCGATCTCGCCCGACATGGCGAAGGCCGCCGCACCCTCTATGGCCTCGATCGTGGCTGGCGCATTGGCGGGATCGGGATGGCCGGTCCGCACGCCGGTCCGCAGTCGTACCGACAGAACGGGGAGGGCGCGCGGGAAGAGGCCAGCCGCCTCGGCCGGGCGCGCGATCTCCTGCACCGCCACGTCCATGCCAAGCTGGCGGGCGATCGCGGTCAGGCGCGCAGGATCGTCGAGCGCGAAGAACGGCCGTGTGGCCGTTTGCCGAGCCAACCATGCCTTGAGGGTAAGTTCGCCGCCGATGCCGGCCGGCTCGCCCATCGTTACGGCGAGCGGCAGGGACTCTGCGGTCATGGCTTGACGTCGATGGTGGCCTGGCGCCGCAGGTCGCGCATATAGCGGCGGCTTGCCGCCTCGAGCTTCGTCAGCAGAATCTGCTGGGAAATGGCGTCGCGTGTCGGCAGGCCGTTGTTGCCTTCCTTGGAACAGAGAGACACGACCTGCAGGCCCTCGGCCACGCGATATGGGCCCGCCGCACCGCCGATCGGCAGCTTGGGGATTTCGTCATACATCTGGCGATTGCTGGCGAGATCCGCGACGCGGACATTGGAGAGGTCACCCGAGGACGCGCCCTTCAACGTGCGTGACACGACATGCAGGTCGCCGCACTGGTGGACGCTGCCCATTGCCTTGCGCGCCTCCGCCGTCGCCTGGTCGACTTCGGCGGGCGAGGCGTTGACTGGCAGCGCGAGGGTCATCTGGACAAGATTCAAGCGGAGGTCATCGGGCTTCGCCGACGCGAAGTTGCGGCGGTCGGCGACGAAGAGGATGTGCCAGCCAGCCGGCGTGCGGATCGGATCCGACGCAGTGTGTACTGGTATTTTCTCGATCGCCGCATCGAGTGTGGGATCGAGCGAGCCTGGCAGGACCCAGCCGAGATCGCCGCCGCTCTGCGCCGTCGCGCCATGCGAGAACTGCTGCGCGAGGGTGGCGAACGGCGCGCCGCGGCGGAGCTGCTCGACGATGCGGTCGGCACTGCGCCGCGCCTCGTCGGCCTGATCGGGCCGGTCGATCGGAATGAATATCTCGCCCACCCGCGATTCGGTCTTGCCGACGTTGGCGCGCACGCGGGCGAGCGCGTCGTCCACTTCGGCGTCGGTGACGTCGACCTGGGACCGGATCTTGCGGCGAACGATCTTCAACCAGGAAATCGTGGCTTCGAGCTGCTGCGCGGCGACGTCGTAGGGCACGCCGATGCCCTGCAGGTACTGCTTGAACTGGCCGGGTCCCAGTCCGGCGGCGCGTTCGATCTCGCCGACGCGCTGGGCAATCTCGCCTTCGGTCGCCCGCAAGCCGAGCTTCCTGGCGTCCTGGATCTCCAGCCGTTCGTCGATCATCTGGCGCAGCAACTGGGGGGCGAGGCGCTGGCGAAGCTCAGGACTGTCGACCTGGCCGGTCGTGCGGATGGCGAGGACCACGCGCTGGTTCAGCTCGAAATCGGTGATCGCATCGTCGTTCACGCGTGCAACCACACGCAGGCCTTGCGCTGCCGCCATGACCGGGCCGAGGGCGATGATGAGCATGACGAAGGCGCGGATGAACAGCGCGTACATTTAACCACGAGGATTATGAGAGGGTGGGAGCATTATATTCGCTCGCCTCCGACTGGCAATGCACCGTCTGACGCGGCGAATTCCCACTGCCGAGCTTGACGCTTTCCTGCGGGTGGTTTAGCCGGGGAGCTCAAATTGAGGGCCCACAACTCGCCCATGGTCGCAGCCCATCGATCTATCGTCAGGTTCCGTGCATGGGACCAGGTCACCTCGGGCGTGGGCTACCACCTCGACAATCTGGGACGTTGGCTGGTCGCGCGCGCGCCAAAGTTGGCTGCGCTCTATGCATCATTCCTGGCCCCCGGCGTGCCCCGGCTGCGTCCACACCCCGGGTGGCGTTTCGCCGGCGAATACTACGATCAGCGTCTCTGGATGGCGTGCCGCAGGGGAGCACTCTGGGAGGCTGCAAAGAAGCGCGACCCCGGAATGCCACTCCTGCTGGCGTGGTACGACGGAACGATCGTCGACGTGACCCTGGGCAACGACAACAGCCTGTGTCTCTACGTGTGCGGCTCCTTCGAGCCCAATGAGTTCTCCTTCCTGCACGGCTTCCTGAAGCCCGGCATGGTGTTCGTCGACGTCGGCGCCAACGATGGTTACTATACGCTGTTCGCGGCGCGGCGGGTCGGCTCCAGTGGCAAGGTCGTGGCCGTCGAACCCAGCACGCGCGAGCGGATCAACCTCAGGCGCAACCTCCTGCGCAATAGCCTCGGAAACGTCCACGTCGTTGCCGCGGCACTGGGTGCCACGCGCGGCGATGCCGACCTTCGTCTCGCCCAGGGTGCGCATTCAGGCCACAACACGCTCGGCAAGTTCGCGCACGACGACGTCAAGGCGGCGGAACTCGAACGAGTGACGGTCGAGACCCTCGATGGGGTTGCGAGCGAGTTGAAGCTTGACCGGATCGACTTCGTGAAGATCGACGTCGAAGGCGCCGAAGCGATCGTCGTGGCAGGCGCAAGTTCAGTATTGTCGACAATGCGGCCGGTGATGCTGCTCGAGATCAACGATGGCGCGCTGAAGGCGCAGGGGGTCGGCGCCGACGCCCTGCTGCAGATGCTGCGTCAGGGCTACGGTTACGAGATCCTCGTCTTTTCGGCGGCGACCGGCTTGGTCGAACCGTTCGTCGAAGGCGGCATCCTTTCCGCGAACATCATTGCGGCGCCGAAAGAACGGCTCTCCGAACTTCTGGGCACGGCCTGAGCCCGCGCGCGACGTGAAGGCCTCGCCGCCGCTCGCTGGGCGCCTGAAGCCGGTCGCGGCCCGACTGCGCGTCTGGGCGATCGAGCAAGCCCTGCCGCTCTGGGCAACTGCCGGTTACGACCGCGCGCACGGCCGCTTCGAGGAGCGCCTGACTCTGGATGGTGCGCCGGTTGCCGGCGTTCCCCAGCGGCTCATCGTGCAGGCGCGACAAATCTACTCCTACGGGCTCGCGACCCGGCGGGGCTGGCACCTCGGGCGTGCGCTCGTCGAGGAGGCCTACGCGTCGATGGTCCGTGATTTTCACCGGCCCGACGGGCGCGATGGGTGGGTGTTCTCGATCGCACACGACGGCACGGTGCTGGATGGCACGCGCGATCTCTATTCGCACGCTTTCGTCCTGCTGGGCGTTGCCTCCTACGTGAAAATAGGCGGCGGCAAGGCCGCGCTGGCGGTTGCGGACGAGACGCTGGCCTTCATCGACAGCCATCTGGCGGCCCCGGGCGGCGGCTATTTCGACGCCCTGCCGAGACCCGATGCGATGCGCCGGCAGAATCCGCACATGCATATGCTCGAAGGGCTTCTGTCGCTGTGGTCCAGTTCGGGAGAACGCCGTTACCTCGAGCGCGCAGAAAGGATATTCGAGCTCTTCGCGGCGCATTTCTTTCAGTCCGATCAGGGCGTGTTGGGCGAATATTACGACGACCGACTCATGCGCGTAGCCGGCGTCACCGGTGACATCGTCGAGCCTGGACATCACTACGAATGGGTATGGCTGCTGCGCTGGTTCGAGCGCGAAAGCGACCGCGCTGTCACGCCTTATGCCGACGCACTGTATCGGCACGCCGACGCGCACGGCTACGACGGCGACGGCCTCATCATGGACGAGCTGTTGCGCGACGGTCGGCCGTACAGGCGCTCGCGACGGATCTGGCCGGTCACCGAAGCCATCAAGGGCAACCTCGCGGAGGCGGCGGCGGGACGGTCGGCCACGATGGAAAAAGTGGTCGCCCTCGCCGATCGCCTGCACGATCGCTTTCTGGCCAAGGCCGCTCCCGGAGGCTGGATGGATCGCCTCGACGAGCGCGGACAACTCGCCACCGACGTCATGCCCGCCAGTACGTTCTATCACCTCCTCTGCATGCTCGATGAGCTCGATTGCTTCGTCTCGGACGAGCCCGCCTGACATGCGCGTCGCGGTGCCGGGCGCCACCGGTCTCGTCGGCACGCTCGACTGGTACCGACGGACATCGAAGCTAGCGCGTCAGGAAGCGGTCGCCCTCAGTGGCGATGCGCGCGCGCCAGTAGTCGAGCAGGTCGCGCAGGGTCTTGTCGTAGGGGATCGTCGGCTTCCAGCCGGTATGGGCCTCGAACTTGGCGGTATTCGGCACCTGCAGGTCGGCGTCGATCGGGCGCAGCCGGTCGGGATCGACCTCGACCCTGATGTCGGCCTTGCACGGCGAATAGGAGATCAGCGTCTTGAGGATGCCTTCGACCGTGACCGAGTGCGTGCCTCCTATGTTGTAATAGGCGCCGGCGACCGGGTTGATGGTGACCAGCATATAATAGGCGCGCACGGCGTCACGCACATCGGCGACGGTGCGCAGCGACTGCAGGTTGCCGACTTTTACGACCGGCGGGATGAGGTTCTTCTCTATCATCGCGATCTGCTTGGCGAAGGTCAATTCGGCAAAGACGTCACCGCGCCGCGGACCGGTATGGGTGAACATGCGCGTGGTCATGATCGTCATGCCGTAGGCCTCGGCGTAGAAGCGGCCCACGAGGTCGGTGCCGACCTTGGAGATGGCGTAGGGCGAGGCCGGATGGAACGAGCATTCCTCGTCGATCGGCAGCTTCTCCCTGGGAACCCGGCCGAACACCTCGGACGAGGCGCAGACATGGATGACGGATTTGGGCGCGTGCTCGCGCAGCGCGTCGAGGACGCGCACCGTACCCTGGATGTTGGTGTCCATCGTGTCGAGCGGCGCGTCGAAGCTGGTGCGCGGGAAGCTTTGCGCGGCGAGATGGAAGACGTAGTCGGGGCTGGCCTTCATCACGACGTCGCGGATCGACATGGTGTCGCGCAGGTCGCCGTACAGCAGGAAGACGCGGTCCTTGGCGTTGATGCGACCTGCCATGTGGCCGAGATTGTCCATCGGGCTGCGCCAGCGACACATGCCGTAGATGTCCCAGTCGGTCTCGGCCAGCAGGAAGTCGGCGAGATGCGAGCCCACCATGCCGGTGATGCCCGTGATCAAAACGCGTGGTCGTGCCATTTCCCGTTCCTGTTACCCCGGACGGCGTGGAACCTAGTGCAGGAGGCCACGGTACGCCACCCTTCAAAAGGCCCTATAGCAGGTTGTTTTTGGCGGGTTTTCCGCCGCTTGACCGGCCAATTCCGACCCGTCATGTTCCGCCCGCCTTAACCGAGGGCGACGTGGATCCCAAGATTTTCAAGATTTCAGGCAAGCGCATCTGGGTGGCCGGCGATCGTGGCATGGTGGGCGGCGCCGTAGTGCGGCGACTTGCGCGCGCGAACTGCGAGATCCTGATGGCTGCCCACAGCGAACTCGATCTCACGTGGCAGTCCGACGTCGAGCGCTGGCTCGATCGGCAGCGGCCCGACGCGATCGTCATGGCCGCCGCATAATGGAAGAGCGTGCGAATAACCCTGCGGCCCGCCTCTACAGATCGATGTATCTGATCCGCCGCGTCGAGGAAGAGATCATCCGCCTCTACCCGACGGACAAGATCAAGAGCCCGGTCCATCTCAGCATCGGCCAGGAAGCGGTATCGGCCGCCGTCTGCGATCACCTCGAGCCGACCGACATCCTGTTCGGGACCTATCGCGGCCACGCGCTCTATCTCGCCAAGGGCGGTGACGTTCCGCGCATGATGGCCGAGCTCTACGGCAAGGTCGACGGGTGCGCCCGCGGCAAGGCGGGCTCGATGCACCTGGTCGATCCGAGCGTCGGCATGATGGGCACGTCGGCGGTGGTGGCGACCGGCATCTCCAACGCAGTGGGCGCCGCTCTGGCGCTCAAGATGCAGAAGTCGAAGGCGATCGTCGTCTGCTTCTTCGGCGAGGGGGCGATCGACGAAGGCGCGTGGCACGAGAGCATGAACTTCGCGTCGCTGAAGAAGCTGCCGATCCTGTTCGTCTGCGAGAACAATTTCTATGCGATCTACAGCCACGTGCGCGATCGCATGGCCGGTCCGGGTATCGGCGCCCGCTCGCGCGCCTACGGCATCGAGGCCGAGCTGATCGAGGATCATCTGCCGATGGAACTGCACGAGCGTGCGGGCGCCGCGGTCGCCGCCGTTCGTCGGGGCGAAGGCCCGCGCCTCATCGAGTGCATGACCTATCGCTGGCGCGATCATGTCGGTCCGACCGAGGATCGCGTGCACAAGTACCGGGCCGACAGCGAGCTGGACGCCAAGATCGAAGGCGACAATCTCAAGATCGTAGGCGCGCTGCTGCCGGCTGAGCTGAAGAAGTCCATCGAAGCGGCGGAAGAGAAGCGCCTCGCCGATGCGATCGCATTCGCCGAAGCCAGCACCTTCCCGGAAGACAGGGAGATCTACGATCATGTCTTCGCCCGCTGAAGGCCGCACGCTCACCTACGGCGAGGCCGTGTTCGAGGCGACGCGGTCGGAGATGGTGCGCGACCCCAAGGTCTTCGTGATGGGTCAGGGCGTCGACGATGCGCGCGGCATGTTCGGCACGACGCTCGGCCTGCACAAGGAGTTCGGGCCCGAACGCAGCTTCGACGTGCCGCTGGCCGAGGACGCGATGACCGGCATCGGCATCGGTGCAGCGCTGATGGGCATGCGGCCGATACAGGTCCATCAGCGCATGGACTTCGTGCTCCTGTGCATGAACCAGATCGTCAACATGGCCGCCAAGATGAGCTACATGTTCGCGGGCGCCCATCGTGTGCCGCTGGTGATCCGCGCGATCATCGGTCGCAGCTGGGGGCAGGGCGCGCAGCACAGCCAGGCCTTCCATTCGTACTTCATGCACATTCCCGGCCTCCGGGTAGTGGCACCGACCACGCCGCACGACGCCAAGGGCTGCCTGATCACCGCGATTCGCGACGACAATCCGGTGATCATGATCGAGCACCGCATGCTGCACAACGTGAGGGGCGTGGTGCCGGCGGAGAGCTACGAGATTCCCTACGGCAAGGCGCGCGTGCTGAGTCCGGGCAAGGACGTCACCATCGTCGGCATCAGCCACATGGCCCTCGAGTGCGTGCGCGCCAAGCACCTGCTCGAGGCCGCGAACATCGACGCCGAGGTAATCGATCCGGTGTCGCTCTCGCCGCTCGACAGCGAATCGATCGCCAGATCGGTCGAGCGTACGGGCCGGCTGCTCGTGGTCGACACCGGGTGGCTGAGCTGCGGCGCCTCGTCGGAGATCCTGTCGGAGGTGTTCGAGCGCATCGGCGCGCGCCGGCCGTTCGTGGCCAAGCGGCTGGGCTACCTGCCGACTCCGTGCCCGACCACCAAGATCCTCGAAAACCTCTACTATCCGTCGCCGCAGTCGATCGCGGAGGCGGCGTATCAGCTGATCCGCGGCGCCGATGCGCCGGTCTGGCGGGCCGGAAAGGTCGACAGCAACGAGGTCGCCGAGTTCCGCGGGCCGTTCTAAGCTCATTGAAACACCCGAGGGGTTGATGGCCAACAAAGACGCGCTTCGCGCCGCCGTATTCAAGGCAGTCGAGGATTATTGCGCCGCCGATTTCGGCTACTCGTTCGACCAGAAGAACCCCGTCGTCCGCCTGCACGAGCCGACCTTCCAGGCCGACGAGATCAACGCTGCGCTCGAATGCCTGCTTTCCACCTATGTCACGATGGGTCCGAAGGTGAGGAAGTTCGAGGAGACGTTCGTCAAGGAGTTCGGCTGGACCGACGGCGTGATGAACAACTCGGGCTCCTCGGCCAATCTGCTGGCCGTGGCGGCTCTCGCCAATCCGGCGACTGAGGACGGACTGAGGCCCGGTGACGAGGTGATCGTGCCGGCGCTGTCGTGGTCGACAACGGTGTGGCCGGTCATCCAGTGCGGCCTGAAGCCGGTGATCGTCGACATTGATCCCGCGACCTTCAACATCGATCCCAATGAGATCGAGAAGGCGATCGGTCCCCGGACGCGTGCCGTGATGATCGTGCCGGTCTACGGCAATCCCTGCGCGATGGATGCCATCGTCGAGATCTGCAAGCGCCGCAATCTGATCCTGATCGAGGATTGCTGCGAGGCGCTGGGCGCCTACTACGACGGCAAGGCGGTCGGCAGGTTCGGCCGGGTCGGCACCTTCAGCTTCTACTTCTCCCACCACATGACGACGCTTGAGGGCGGAATCACCGTAACCGACGATTTCCAGCTGGCCGAGCTGATGCGCATCCTGCGCGCCCATGGCTGGGTGCGTGAGGTCAAGGACCGCGAGAGCTGGCTGAAGAAGTATCCCGAGTTCGATCCACGCTTCCTGTTCGTGAACGTGGGCTACAACCTCCGCCCGATGGAGCTGTCGGGTGCCATGGGCCTGGTTCAGCTGCCGCGGCTCGCCAAGTTCGTCGACACGCGACGAGAGAACTCGGCCTGGTTCCGCCGCGAACTCGCGCAGTACGGCGACTTCTTCGATTTCCAGGAGGAGACGCCGAAGGGCCGTCATTCGTGGTTCGGATTTCCGATGCGCGTCAAGGCCAACGCGGGCTTCAAGGTCACCGAGCTCACGAAGTCGCTGAACGCCGCACACGTCGAGACCAGGCCGATCATCGCCGGCAACATCGCGCGCCAGCCGGCACTCAAGCTGTACGAGCATCGCGTGGTTGGCGACATGAAGCACTCCAACGCGGTGATGGATGGCGCCTTCTCGTTCGGCAATCACCAGGACGTCGATTCGGGCGCGCGCTCCTACGTTGCCGAGCGGGTCCGCGCCTTCCTGCGCGCACGCTCGCTGATCTAAGTCATGATCATCACGCGCACGCCGCTTCGCGTCTCCTTCTTCGGGGGCGGCACGGATTATCCGGCCTGGTTCCAGGAAAACGGCGGCGCTGTCCTGGCGACGTCAATCGACAAATACGTTTATATCCATTGTCGCTACTTGCCGCCGTTCTTCGATTTTCGAAGCCGCATCGTGTGGTCACAGATCGAATGCGTGCAAAACCATCGCGATATCGTCCATCCCGCCGTTCGCGGCATCCTGGAATGGATGAAGGTCGCTGAGGGCGTCGAGATCCACCATCATGGCGATCTTCCAGCGCGCACCGGACTCGGTTCAAGCTCGTCCTTTTCGATCGGCCTCCTGCACGCCCTACACGCCTTGCGCGGCAAGATGGTCTCGAAGCACTCGCTTGCCGAAGAAGCGATCTTTGTCGAGCAGCAGGTTCTGCTGGAGAACGTCGGAGTCCAGGACCAGATCCAATCGGCGTTCGGCGGGCTCAATCGGATCAACATCCGCAGGGACGGATCTTTCGACGTCGCGCCGGTCGTCACCCAGCCCGGCAGGCTGGCGGACCTCCAGAGGCACCTTCTCCTGGTTTACACCGGCATATCCCGGTTCGCGTCCGATATAGCCGCCGAACAAGTCGCATCCATTCCCAGCAAGAAGTCCGAGCTTCACCAGCTTATGGCCATGGTTGGAGAAGGTGAGCGAATTCTAGCGGGCGGCGGAGACTTGCGTGATTTTGGGAGCTTGCTTCACGAGGGCTGGCAGCTGAAGCGGACGCTGTCGAGCAAGGTTGCGCCGTCTTTCGTCAACGAGATATATGATGCTGCCCGGCAAGCGGGTGCCGACGGCGGCAAATTGCTGGGTGCCGGTGGTGGCGGCTTCATGCTGCTGTTCGTGACGCCCGAGCGGCGTGCAGCCGTGACTTCGGTCCTCGGAAAACTGCTGCCGGTTCCCTTCCAATTCGAGCGCGGGGGTACGCAACTGCTGCTCTACGATGCGGAGGAGCAGCCGGGGCAGTAGCTCCGCTGGTAATCGCTGCGGCATTTGCGTTATTTTTCAATGTCGGCCTCGGGTGACGGCAGAAGAGTTTAGAGGTCTCCAATTGCTGAAATGCCCCAAGCTTTCGGATCTGGAATGCCTGATTCAGGGCACACGTGCCGCGGCGCAAATCTGCACCACCCAGTAGAGCAAGGACATACTGCGACGGCTGCTGAACTGCGCTGTGTAGGCCATAACAAAGCCGCGATGCGTTTGTGTCTGTCGTTCCCGATGGTGACGTCCCCGGTCGTTGGCGCCGGGAGAGGTCGAGGCGAACGTCGCGGCGGTGCAGGCAAGTCCGTTTTCCGGCGATGCCATCGCGCGCGCAAGGTCTACCGTTTGTTGCCGATCTCAGGCTGAGGTGATGGTCCTCTGCAAGCGCTGGCTGAGCCATAGACGAGAGTGACCACCCGGTCCGCGATCATGAGGGCATAGCGGCAGCGTCGTGTTCCCATCCGGCGCGGCACAGCACGCGTTCTTCGAGCCTCTCGTCGGCCAGGCCCCAATTTTGCGGCTGGGTGGGCACGAAATACTCTCCTCGCGCCCAGCGGCTTGCAGGAAGCACGAAATTCTTCTCGATCAACTCGCCGAGGACCGAGTTGACGCCACGGACCCGCCTGCGAGGGTAATTCAGCCGCGTGCGAATCCAGTGCATGGCCTCGACGCCGAGGCGTATGCGCACGAACTCATCCAGAGAACGCTGCCACGGCTTGAAGACGGGGACCAAGCGCGCGCTGTTGAGATTGTCATGGCTCGGCTTGAGCACCCTGCAGTCTCCGGGCCAACGGCATTCGGAAATTCCATGTGCGACGGCCGCATGCAGGGTGAGAGAGTTGGAGTTGAGTGAAAGGACGGTCTTGTCGCGCGGAAAGCCGCGCACCACGTGCCAGTAGGCCGCTGCCATCAGCATGAAGTCGCCACAGGCATTCGTATGCAGGTCGCGCAATCGCCAGTATTTCATCTGGTTGATCAAGGTGTGCTGTTGCGAAGGAAGCCTCCTGAACTCGGCCTGCAGCGTATCGTCATCCTTGTTCCAGATCGAACTGTCGCCAATCGCGACGTCCCAGCGGTCCATGCGGTAGACGACATCGGGGTTGAGGTCTTGCCGCGCGAGCCGCTCGATGGCCTGAGGTGAGAAGAACGTGTCGCTGGCCTTGGGAGTGAGGAAGCGGCCGCGCGCGCGCCTAAGACCGACGTTGATGGCTTCGCTGTTGTGCAGTGGTCGTTCGTCGGAACCCGCGAAGCCGGTATGGAATTTCTGGTCGACCACGAATGAGCGAATGCTGACATGGTCGAGATGGGAGGGAACCTTCAGGGCTTCGCTCAACAAGGCGCTGCCCGATGGGGGATTCCACTCGGTGATGACGATTTCCGCCCTCACGTGGGCCCGTTCGAGCTGGTTCGCCAGGAACGTGGTCGCCCGGGTCACGCGCTGCAGATAGTCCTTCGTGTACCCGTCGTTGCGAGCCCAAGTGACGAAACTGACGTAGGGCTTCGTGCTCATGCGCTCACGAGCTGAAGAAAGGTGGGATTCCCGAGCGATCCGAATCAAATCTGAGTTGCTGGTCATGCGGGGTCTTTATTACTTACAAGGCCAGCCACGGCCGTGCAAAGGGGAGTGGATTTGCCGCGTGAAGAGCCTCGAGACGCGCTCTGCCCAGTATGGCGTCCGGAAGTAGAAATATAAGGAGCATGTGGTCAAAATTAGACACAGTTCGCTGCGTGCGCTACATTCGGTCTGCTGCTCAACGATGACGCAACCGGGCCCATAATCGTGGTAAATGCTTCTGATGTAACCCCGACGATTTCTGCGGCGCCCAAGGGGGTCTCGTCGAGGTCGCGCACGAAGTAGCCATCCGACTTCACCCTGCTGAGATCGACCGCACCTCGAAGCCCTACGACGACTTCCAGAAGTGGTGCCGCGAGATCGTCTGGTGGGGCAACAAGAAGGGCGCCTTTCTCTATTCGCCGACCGCCACTGTCGTCACGCAGGAGCTGGCCGGCCACCACTAGCCGGTGACGATTTTCCGGATCGTTTCCAGCAGATTACCGGCGGCGAACAGGTGCCCGGGCACGCCTCCGGCGTGCGCCGCGGCAACATCCGAGTCCCGGTCGCCAACCATGAACGATCCCTCCAGTTCGACCGTCCACTCGCGCTGAAGCTTGTGCAGCATGCCGGCCTGCGGTTTGCGCAGCTCCGATTCGCGCGCATAGGCCTCGACGACGCCGTCCGGATGGAAGGGGCTGTGCTCGAAGGCGTCGATATGGGCGCCCCGGGCCTGCAGTTGCTGCTGCATCCAGAAGTGCAGCGCATGCACGTGGTCCTCGCTGTAGTGGCCGTGCGCCACGCCGCCCTGGTTGGTGACGACGAATACGTAGTAGCCGCGGTCGTTCAACCAGCGCACCGCCTCCATCGCGCCCGGCACCCAGACGATCTGCTCGGGCCGGTGCACGTAGCCATCGTCGCGATTGAGCACGCCGTCGCGGTCGAGAAAGGCAGCCCGCCGCTTCATGGAGGCGGGCAGCAGTGTCTGCGCGCGCTCGAGATCGTCGGGAATGCCGATGTCGATGAACGAGCCCTGGGCTGCCGTGCCGAGAAGTTCGCCGCGGCCGGCAAGGCCGGGCATGATCTCGCGCTCGAGCGAGCAGGGCGAGGTCCCGATATCGGCCAGCAGGCTCTTGCGCACTAGGTAGATGCCGGCGTTGATCGGCAGGCGACTTGGCCCTTCCGGCGTGAAGCCGCGGATCTGCCCGTCCTGAAGATCGACCCTTCCGTAGCGGCTGCCCTCGATGCCGCTCGCCAGCGCGGCATGCATCTTCCAGTCGTGGCGCTGCAGGGCCGGCGCCAGCGACAGCCAGTTGAAGTCGAAGAACGAATCGCCGTTCATCATGAAGAATGATTCGTCGAGCTTGTTGGCGGCGTTGACCAACGCGCCCGCGGTGCCGGCCGGCGCCGGTTCGACCACGACCTCGACCTCGAGCTGGCCGAAGCGTTTGCCGGCGTACCGTGCCTCGATTGCCTCCGAGCGGTAGCCGGTCAGGAACAGCAGCCGCAGGAGTCCGAACCTGCGCGCCTCGTGCACGATGTAGTCCAGGAACGGCTTGCCCCCAACGGAGAGCATGGGTTTGGGGGTCTGCTCGGTCAGGGCGCCCAGTCTGGTTCCGCGTCCGCCGACAAGGCAGACCGCTTGCGTGACGGTCATCGTGGCGAGGGGTATATACGCTCCGCCGGGCCCGGAAAACCGTCCCCACGCCGCCTTGACGGGCCTTGGCAGGTGGTTTAGCCGGACGCTCGGTTTCGTACCGGCAAGCCCCAGGACCCGCAAGCTATTGAGTAAGCCCAGTATTTTGAACTTCCTGATGCGCCGCAAGCCGGCCCATCCCGCTGCCGACGACCTCCGCAGCACGGACCCGGAGCGCAGGGGCCAGGGTCTGTTCAGGATCGGCCGCACCAAGATGCGCGCGGGCGAGACCGAGGCCGCGCTGGCCCAGTTCGAGCAGGCGCTGACGCTCATTCCCAACTACGCCGAGGCCGTGGCGGCCCGCGCCGAGTCGCTCGACATGATGGGCAACGTCGACGCCGCCCGCCCCGAATACGAGCGCGCCCGCAAGCTGTGGGCGAGCCAGCGTCCCGGCGCGCCCGACCGCTCCTATCTCTTCCGCCAGCGCGGCCGCTTCACCTTCGAGGTCGATTTCGTACGAGTTGGCACTCTTGCGCGTGAAGACGGGTTCCTTCCCGCACCTTGCCTGTGGCAACGCGCTTTTGGCGCAGGGGCATCCGGAAGAGGCGATCAAGTGCTATGACCGCGCACTCAAGATCAAGCCGAACGACCCCGACCTCACCGCGCTGAAGGGCGAGGCCCTGTCGATGGCCGGCCGCTACAAGGCCGCGATCGAGGCTTTCGACTTCGCGCTCGCAATCAATCCGAAGGCACCCGAGACGCTGAGCGCCCGCGCCATCGCCAGGCTCGGGCTGGGCGACCTCGCCGGCGCCAATGCCGACTGGCGGCGCCAGCTCGAACTGCTGGTGCCCGGACAGGCTGCCGCGCGCGCCTGCGTGGCGCTGCGCCTGGCAGATTACGCGACGGCGCTGCCAGAACTTGAGAAGGCGATCGCCGCCGAAACGGCCGAGCCCTACTGGAAACTCTATCGCCAGACCGCATTGCGCCGTCTCAGCCGCGCGGTCGACGCCGCCGATCTCCTGCCGGCCGACGCGCACACGGCCGAGCGTGAGTTCCAGAAGGGTGTCGCCGCACTCAGCACCGCGGCCGCGAAGGAGCATTTTCAGCAGACGATCGAATTGGGCCCGGTCTGGCTGGTCGAGGTCTGCGCTGCACACAACGAATTGTCCCGCCTGTAGGAAGAGCGCCCGATGTTTTCCGTCATCATGTATGGCCGCAACGACAGCCACGGCTACAACCTGCACAAACGCGCGGCGATCAGCTTCAACGCGCTGGCCGAGGTGATGAGCGATGCCGACGACGAGATCCTGTTCGTCGACTACAACACGCCCGACGACCATCCGACCTTCCCCGAGGCGATTGCCGACACGCTGACGGAGAAGGCCAGGAAGGTGATGCGCATCTTCCGCGTGCGTCCCGAGCAGCATGCGCACCTCAAGAACAAGACGCATTTGGTGGCGCTGGAGTCGCAGTCGCGGAACATTGCGCTCCGCCGGTCGAATCCGAAGAACCGCTGGATCCTCTACACCAACACCGACATGTTGCTGACCTCGCGCAACCCGAAGGAATCGTTGAGCGATATCCTCGGGGCGCTGCCGGACGGCTTCTACCAGATCCCGCGCTTCGAGATTCCCGAGATGCTCTGGGAGGCCGCCTTCGATCGCAAGGATCCGGTTGGCAACCTGGCGAAGCTGCGGGACTGGTCGGTGCGCTTCCACCTAAACCAGGTCGTCCACAATTTCATGCCGATGCGCTACGACGCGCTCGGCGACTTCCAGGCCTGCCTGCGCGAGGACATGTTCGCGATCCACGGCTTCGATGAGGACATGATCCTGGGCTGGCACTGCGATTCGAACCTTGCAGCACGCCTCGTGCTCTACCGCGGCCGGGTCGATACCTTGATTGACAAGGCTTTCGGCTATCACTGCGATCACACGAGGGTCGCAGCGGCAAACAACAAGGGCCGCAAGACCACGATGAACAGCCACGACCGCTTCATCTGGAACGTCTCGACGCCCTACCTGCCCAACCAGACCGAGACCTGGGGCTGGCCCGACGTCGAGATCGAGGAGGTTCGCCTCGACCGCGAGACTTCGTACGAGCGTTTCACGGCGGGCCTCGGCCTCGCCATCAAGCCTGCGACGGTACCATTCACGAACACGAGCTGCGAATGGCACCTGTTCGACGATCTGACCTACGACCTGCCGCACACGCTGCCCTTCGTCTGCGACCAGGTGCTGACCTACCCGAAGTCGACGGCGATCATGCTCGCCGCGACGCGTCCGGCCTTCCTCGAGGGCTTCGCCACGGCGTGGCGCGGCATGGGATTCACCGGCCCGATCCTCGTGCCGCAGGAATGCGAGGGCCTGCCCGCCGGCCTGCCGGGCGTCACGTCGGGTCCGTTCGCCGATCTGGTGAAGAAGACCGACCTCTTTGTGTTCGAGTTCGGCCTCGCCTCGCAGAAGGTCGACGATCCGACGCGCGTCGGTCGCGAGGCTTCCGCGATCGACAAGAAGCGCCTCAAGGCGGTGGAGAAGCTGTTCCGAGAAGCCGCGTCGACGGAGGCTGATACGCGCCCTGCGCGCCGCCGCCTCGCGCGTCGCTTCATCGGCGTCAATGTGATCTACAACAAGTACTGGCCGATCTTCACCGACTACGTCGGGGCCAACATCAATCCGTTCTGCAGCCAGGTTCTCGCCGGCAGCCCGCTGCCGGAGCCGACCACGGTGCGCGGAAAGATCCTGCGCTTCCGCAAGCGGGCGTAGCTCGACGGCGACGACGCCCATCCGCCCGTCGCAACCGCCGTCCGTTCCGGACGTTGCTGTGCAATGGCTAGGTTTCGCACGGTCTGGAGAATATTCCAGTTGCTCGCCTGTGTCGCGGCGGCATCAACCATCGCGCCGGCGTTCGGCCAGGACCACGCTGCCGGCCACGCCCGCTATCATGAATTTTAC
>CAVXZJ010000002.1:0-1546157 GCA_963766285.1 uncultured Alphaproteobacteria bacterium
TTGACGCCAATGGCGTGGTTGTACGTCGCGGTTAAGTTGGGCAGAGGTTTAGATTGATCGAAAGCAAGAAACGACCACTCTTCTGGCACATCTGTATGGACCGGCCGTGCGTTGCAAGCCGGATATGACGATCTGGAGATAATTGGTCTTGCTCATCTGTATTCGGCCCTTTGAAGGGAGCATTTGCTCCCGGCCATCACGGATATCCGCGCACACCCGATCTCATTCGCGTCAAGGCCCTTGAAGGCCGTATGTGCCACCAGATCACGGATGTGACGGTCAGACCGTTTCTCCATCTCCTCAATCCAACTCGCAGACCTCGGCGGGAATTGCAGGTTCCTGGTCGTTGACGTTAGCGATCCACGTTGGCCTCCTTCAGTAGACGCCATTCTGTTCGATTACGCGGCTGCCGGTTCGATGCGTGTTTCGTAGCTGCGTCCTTGAACCAAGACGGTCAAAGCGATCCGCGCCAGCTTGTTGGCAAGCGCGATGGTCAGAATGTTGCGATGCAGACGCCGCGCCGCAGCCGTGAGCCAGGGTCCAAAACTGTGCTTTGCCCAACTCTTCGGTCGGAGCAGAATGGCGCGGGCGCCTTGGACGAAGAGCATACGCAGATAGCGGTTTCCGCGCTTCGTGATGCGGCCAAGGATCGTGCGATCACCGGTCGACATCTGTTTCGGCACCAGGCCAAGCCAAGCGGCAAAGTCTCGCCCTTTCGCGAAGGCAGTTCCATTGCCGATCGCAGCGACCGTGGCACTGGCAATGATCGGGCCGATGCCCGGAACAGTCATCAACTGCCCACAGTTCACGTCGGTGCGTGCCAGACCTTCGATCTCATCCGTTACCCTTTCGATGCGATCGTCGAGATATTTCCAGTCGTCGACAATGTCTCCAATGATCCTGAGCATCCGGGGCGATAGCACGTCGGTGCGCGTGGCTAGAATTTGTGGCAGCTGTTGTCGCAGGAAGCGAGGTCCTTGCCGCACGGCAATGCCGTGCTCCAGAAGAAAGCCACGGATCTGATTGATCACAGCGGTCCGATCCCCGATCAGGCGAGAGCGCACGCGGTGAAGCGCCTGCAGGTCCAGTTGATCGTCGGTCTTTATCGGCACACAGCGCGTCGAAGGGCGTTGCACGGCTTCCGCAACCGCGTGAGCGTCTCGGAAGTCGTTCTTGTGGCCTTGCCGAAACGGCTTGGCATAAGCCGGCGGCACCTGTTTGACCTCGTGACCAAGCGCAAGCAAATCCCGGGACATGTAGTGAGTGGCCATGCCGGCTTCGATCCCGATGAGGCATGGCGGTATGTTCACAAGTCGTGCGGCAATTCGGTTCCGGGAGACTTTCTCACGCAGAACGATCGCGCCTTTCTCATCCAGGCCAATCATGTGCAGCGTGTTCTTGCCGGTATCGATCCCAATTGTGCGGACAACTGCGACGTCTTTCTTGCAGGGCATGGCGTGTGCTCCTCGTGCTCTTCAAAGCCCCCGAACCAATTCTGTCGGTCGTTCGGGGCAGGAGCACGGCCGGTCCATCCCATTCGCTGCGTTCGGCACCGCACCATTTTGATCGCTTCTCTAATCGGCCGTCGCGTTAGCGCTATGCAGTTTTTGGACTTGCCGCTTGCAGCTGAAAACACCGCAGATCGATATGACCACACACGCCGGCCAGCAGGATGGCGCCAATATGAAGCTGCAACACGAATTCGCCCGACTGTATCATCGTGGCCAGTTCCTCTGGTGCGACTAGCTTGAGCTCGATGCCCGTCTCGCCTTTGTAACTTCTAGCTCGCGGTCCCGTCTCGACAAAAAATGAATGCAGTTGGTTCGACAGCCGGGCGGTGCAGGGCGCATAAACGCCAAGCGCATGTACGATGCGGGCGGGGTAGCCAGTCTCTTCCAGGAGTTCGCGCTTGCAGGATTTGGCCGCCGCCTCACCTTTTTCGGCCAGACCGGCGGGCAATTCCCAGGTGAACCGCTCCAGAGCCGGCCGGTATTGCCGCACGATCGGAATTTTGCCGTCTGGAGTGATAGCGACGATGGCGATGTAATCCTGTTGGCCGACCGCGTGATAAGTCTCGACCGCCGCGCCCGAAGCAAATTCGACCTCGCGCTGGATTATCGCGACCCACCGGGAAATCGTCGTGGTGCGTCGGGCTTTGATTTTCGGCCAATCCTCAGCCATGGTTCTCATCCGTGTCAGGTCACACATCTGCGACGATATCGCACCGTCCGCGCTGGCCGCCTCAGATCGCGATAGGCCAATATTAAATGACCCGCGGTATCGGCAACGGCGTGATCAATTGGCCGCGGAAGCCCTCGGCCTTGAGTCTGGCGCGCCAGCTCGTCGGCGATGTGCCAGGAAGAAGATCACCGCGCAATCCGGTTGGTCGGAGAATAGCTTGGCCTCATCCACAATCGGAATGCCAGTGCCGGGCATGCATTTGCCGATCTTTAGGGAACCCGGAATTTCGCACACGTAGTCAATAAGCGCCTCATCGAGCCCAACATAATTGACCAACGTGCTCGCCCGCGACGGCGCGCTGATGCCAGCGATTCGTGCGCCTTTTTCTTTTAAATCGTGCAGCATCGACAACAACCGTAGCTTGGAGAGTACGACGTCGCGTCGGATATCCCACAAGCCGCTTAGCCATGGCCTCGCCGCGCGGCTCGGACGCCAGCATTCGCTGCACGCTCTCCTGCACCGCGTGGCTGCCGTGGCGCGCGGCATAAACGCGGATCGAACCGCCGTGGCTCGGGATCAGCCGGGCGTGAAAGACTTCAAGGTCATGCATCTCCAAGAGATGCTTGAGGCTCGTCAGCGAATAGTAGCGCAGATGCTCGCGGTAAACCGTATCGTACTGCAGCGTGTCGAGCAGGCCGATAAGATAATGCGACTCGGATATGAATACGCCGCTGTCCTTGAGACATCTCGACGATGCCGTCGACGATCGCGTGCACGTCTTCAATATGGGCGAAACAATTAGCGGCGGTGACGACGCGAACCCGCCGGCCCGTGCTCGCGTTTGACCTCGCGCGCCACGTCGACACCAAAATGTCACGCTGGATCAGGCTTACCGGCACGCGGAGGAAGTGGATCGGGCAGGGCGCACGGTGCTGATCACCTGCGAGCTAAGGGAGGCCGAGTACGCCAGGGACCAGATCCACTCCTATGGGCCGGACTGGCGGCTGCCGCGATCCAAGGGTTCGATGAGCGCGGTAGTCGAGCCGGCGCAGTAGACGGTTTCCGCGTTGGTTATCATACAAGCATGAGGTTTCCCCCGGTTCTTTTTCTAGCCGCTATCGGTGTGTGCGGCATGGCTCAGAAGGCGACGCAACAGGCACCGCAACCAGCGACGCAACCAGCGACGCAACAGCCGCAGGCCCAACCTCCGCGCATGACCGGACCGGATGGTGTCACGATGCCGCTCGAAATCGCTCCGCCGGCGCCGACGCTGCCGCCGGGGCGGGCGGTGGTGCGGGTGGGCGAGATCCTGATTACCGCCGGACAGCTGGATCAGATTCTGGAGGCCTACTCGGAGACGCAGCGGGTGTACGCCAACGGTCCCGGGCGGCAGCAGTTCATCGACCAGCTGGTGCGAGTGCTGATGCTGGCGCAGGAAGCCAAACGGCGCAAACTGGATCAGACCGACCGGTACCGCAACCAGCTGGCGTATTCATCGGCGGGCATACTCTTCAGCCACGCGGAAGAGGACATCCGGAGGGAGGTCAAAATCGACGATGCGATGCTGCAGGATTACCTGGTCGCACACCCGATCGACTACATGCAGCTGCGGGCGCGGCACATCCTGATTCGCACGCCGGGCGCGGCGATTCCGGTGCAGGCGGGGCGGAAGGAGTTGACCGACGAGGAAGCGCTGGCCAAGGCGCAGGAACTGCGCAAGAAGATCGCCGCGGGCGCCGATTTCGCCGCCGTCGCCGCAGAGGAATCCGACGATCCCTCCACCAACGAAAAAGGCGGCGACCTGGGTTTTTTCAAACGCGGACAGATGCCGCCCTCGATCGAGGAAGCGGCGTTCGCCCTGAAACCCGGCGAAATCAGCCAGCCGGTGAAAACCTCAATGGGTTACACGGTGATCCAGCTCGAAGAGAGCAAACCGGTGAAGAGCTTCGAGGAGCTGAAACCGGAGCTGGATCGAAGGCTTCGCGGCGAGTTAACCAAGAAATATATTGACGGCCTGAAAGCGTTGACCACGATCGATATTGACCCGGAATTCGCGGCGGGGGCTAAGACGCCCGGTGCTGCGAAGCCCTAACCATGCAGACGAGGAAGCTGGAAATCGCCTGCCCACAGTGCGGCTCGAAGGAAGTCTTCTATAGCTGCACGCCAGGCTGCTGCTTCAATCATGTGTGCAGCGATTGCGGGACCACGTTTGAACCTGCCACGACGGCGAAGGGCGGTGTGGCTACCGGAATCGTGCCGCCCGACCCGCTTCCTGATTCCACCGACCCTACGGCGGAATGCGCTCGCTGCACGTCGACGGAGGTTTACATGACGGAAGACGGCGGCTGCGTCTGCGCGAAGTGCGGCACGCTGCTGGTGCTCGAGCTGACCGAAATCGCGCCGGGGTGAGAGCCACAAAAAAACAGGCAGGGCAGGCGCAGAGCGCCCGCCCCACCTAAGCAAGAAACACCTATCTGGCGGCCAGGACAGGCGGGGACGCCGGGCGTACGTAGCTCAATGCAGTGGCGGCCCAGGCGGTGGCCGCCGATGAGATCCACTGGTCGTCGCAGTAGGGGAAGCTGGTGTCGAAGTAGGGCTGGAACTTCGGCGCGCGGCTTTTCACGAGCCACGATCCGTCGCTTAGCCTGGGTCTGCAGCAGATACTGCACACCGCGGCGATATACCGGATCTTGGACCGGGACACCGAGTTCATGCAGCGTGTAGAGAACCTGGCCAGTGGCGTAAGCGTCGCTCGCGAGGTCCGAGGTCTGCGCCCAGCCGCCGTCGTCGCGCTGCAGTGGCGCATGAGACGTTGAACACCACGCTGAGTGCGGCGAACCGCGCCGGCCCACTTCAAGCCGAGCAACTGCATGTCGAGATCCTCCGTGGTTTTCGGCGCGGCGGCGGCCAACCAGGCGGCGGCGCGGTCGATGCGCTTTGCAGTTCCGGCTTGCGGCCGCGGGGCCGTAGACTGCAGGAGGCGGATCGCGATCGCGGTGCGCGAGAAATCGCCATCCTCCATCGGCGGACGCGCTATCCAACCCACGTGCCAGTTACCGCCGGACGCTGCTGCGCCACAATGTTGTGGACAATCGCGTCCGTGGTCGCGCCGGGGGCCACGTTCTCGGCTGGCGAGCTGGAAATGCGGCGTAGATCAGGATGTCGACCACCGGCGGATCGCCGCGCTGCAACAGGGGTTGAACGAAGCCGGCCAGCGCAGAGTTGCGCTCCTTTCGATTCCGCCGCCATGAGCCTCTTGTTGACAGGAATGTGGTTCGCACAGGCGGCATTGACCGCCATCGAGGTCAGGTTCTGCGCGTGGCAGGAACCGCAGCCACCCTCTTTAAAGAAGCTGCCGCTGCGCCTTTGCAGCAGCGCGATGGACCGCGCCGCGGCCGGTTGGGATCCAGCTTCCCAAGAGGGAAGCGGAATAATCACGCGGGACTCCTGAACGCGTTCGCTGCGGCAGGCCGAGTTCGCGCAGGATGGCGGGCTGCGTTGTATTTCTTCGCCCAATCAGCGCGCCTGAGCCCGTCGCCGTCCTTTTTCCCGGTATCGGCGCCACGCTGCAACAGCAGGCGAACGGTACGCGGGTCGGCATGGTCGCGGCGACCGCCAGCATCAGGGCGGTCATCTTCCTTACGTCGGCCGCATTCACTTTGGCGCCCGCGTCCAGCAGCGCCTTGTCAGCTTCGGGGCCGCCAGACGGCGCCGCCAGCATCAGCGCGGTCAGTTGCCGAGCGCGATGTGCCGTTCTTCACATCTCCGAAATTTCCGCGCAGACAGCATTGACATCCGCACCCTTGGAGAAGCAATTCGATCGACCTTCAGATTGCCGTTGCCCGCGGCGAACATCAAGAGCGTCCGGCCGGCCTCGTCCTTGGCGTTGACGTTGCGCCCTTTTCCAGCAACAGGCGGATGCTGGCAATGTCGTTCGCCGCGATGCGGCAGCCACGAGCGCGCATCCTTCCAGTTTCGCCCCATGCTCCAGCAGGAACCTCACGGTGGCCGACGAGCCATCGCTGGCCGCCGCCAGGTACAGAGGCGTGCGGCCCATCTTGGAGCGGGCATTGACATTGGCTCCCGCGCCCACCAGGAGGCGGACTTTTTCCGGCTCGGCAACGGCCCACATCAGAGGCGTGGCGCCGAAATCGTTTTGACGCGTCGACCTCCGCGCCCCGGCCAGCAGGAGCCCGCATGCATCCACGCTGCCGTAGGCAGCGGCATATGCAGCGGGGTGGCGCCGTGTTTATCCTTTAATTTCACCCCGTTGTGGTCCTACTCAGCGCACTGGACCATCCCAAATCGTTCTTCCGGATACTTTCGTAGTATTGTCCGGCCGGCTCGGTCGCACTTCCGAACCCGGCAACCCACTGCAAGAGTCCCGCAGAGCGCAATCGCCGCCAGCTTGAATTCGTTTCGCATACATTCTCCTCTGTTGGGTAACGCGCGGCGGACGAAAGAAACTGGCTCAAAATTGCCGGTGGCTTCGGAGTGATAATGCTGGGAAAGGTCTTTTTATGACGCCTGGATCCGGTCCCGATGTGACGCAACTCCTGGTCAACTGGAGCAAGGGTGATCAGGCCGCCCTCGAGCAGCTAATGCCGCTGGTGTATGGCGAACTGCGCAGGCTGGCTTCGTCCTACTTGCGCCGGGAACGGAGTAACCATACCCTGCAGAGCACGGCTCTGGTCCACGAGGCTTTCATGCGCCTCGTACATCAGCAGGAAGTGCAATGGCGCAACCGGGCGCACTTCTACGCCATCGCCGCTCAGATGATCCGCCGTATTCTGGTGGATTACGCACGCTCGCAGCACGCAGAGAAGCGCGGATCGGGCGCGATCAAACTGGCGCTTGACGATGCCATGGCAGTCCCGCAGGCAGGCAACGATATCGACCTGCTGGGTTTGAACGACGCGCTGGACCGCCTGGCCGAACTCGACGAACGACAGGGCCGCATCGTCGAACTGCGCTTTTTCGCCGGCCTCTCCATCGACGAAACTGCCGAGGTGATGCACCTCTCTCCCGCCAGCATCAAGCGCGAATGGCAAACCGCCCGCGCCTGGCTCTTCCGCGAGATGACGCGGACCCCGGCGTATGACGCGTGAGGAGTGGCAGCACGTAAAGGAAGTCCTGCACAATGCCCTGGAGGTTCCACCCGCCGGGCGTGCGGCCTATCTCGACAAAGCATGTAACGACAATACCGCAATCCGCGGCGAAGTGGAATCTCTGCTGGCGTCCCACGAAGATGCCGGCACGTTCATCGAGGAGCCCGTCGCCGCCGCCCCAAACTGACTCCACCGCTGCCGGACAGCCTGGACGTAGGCGCCGACCTAGGACCCTACCGCATCGTGCAGCTGATTGCCGAGGGCGGTATGGGCGCGGTCTACCAGGCGGTGCGCGTGGACGATCTCTACCGCAAGGTAGTCGCCATCAAATTATTCGCCGCGGCGTTTTCGGCGAGTACGCGCTCGGCGCTTCGATATCGAGCGCCAGATTCTGGCCCATCTGGACCACCCGAATATTGCCAAGCTGCTGGACGGGGGCGCCACTCCGGACGGGCGTCCCTTCTTCGTGATGGATTTCATCGCCGGGACGCCGATCGATGAATACTGCGATGCAACCGGCTCAACATCGGCGAACGGCTGGGTTTTTTCCTCACCGTGTGCTCTGCCGTACACTACGCCCATCAGAATCTGGTGATTCACCGCGACCTGAAGCCGCAAAACATTCTGGTCACCGATGACGGAGCGCGTCAAACTGCTGGATTTCGGAATCGCCAAGCTGCTCGGACCCCGACGAGCTGGGCGAACGCGGCGGAGCCCGCGCACGCTCACCACCGTGCGGCGATGACGCCGGAGTACGCGAGCCCGGAGCAGTTGACGGGCGCAAGGTGGCCACGGCCAGCGATGTCTACTCGCTCGGCGTGCTGCTCTACCGGCTGCTCACCGGCCACCGTCCCTACGCCATGGAATCCCGGTCCATCGAAGAACTCTGGGACCACATCCGCAATCGTCCTCCACGGCGGCCGAGCACGGTGATTCACACCAGCGAAGGAGGGTATCACGCCGGAATCCGTCGGCTCCGCGCGCAACACCGGGCGGACCGCCTGGAGCGTCAATTGGCGGGCGATCTCGACAACATCCTGATGATGGCGCTGCGCAAAGAGCCGGAGCGCCGCTACGGCAGCGTGGAGCAGTTCGCTAACGACCTGCGCCGTCACCTGCAAGGCCATCCGGTGACCGCGCGGCCCGATACCCTCCGCTACCGCACCGGCAAGTTCATCTACCGGCATCGGACGGGAGTCGTCGCCGCGGCCTTGATCGTGATCACCCTGATGGCGGGCATCTCACCACGTCCTGGCAATGGCACGTGGCGAATCGTGAGCGCTCCGCGCCGAGAAACGCTTCCAGGACGTACGCGGGCTGGCCAATCGGTGCTATTCGAATTGCACGACGCCATCGCACCGTTGCCGGGGTCTACCCACGCGCGCGAATTCTGGTCAAACGCGCCCAGCGATATCTGGACAATCTGGCCTCGCGAATCTTCCGGAGACGATTGCTTGCAGCGGGAACGCGCCATGGCCTACGAACGCATCGGCGACGTGCTGGGCTTGCCGTCTCAACCCAACCTCGGACAATCGGCGGAGTCGCTGGCGAGCTATCGCAAGGCGCTGGAAATCGAAAAGGGACTGGTGCGAGCGGATGATTCCAACGAAGGGCGCTGCGGCGCGATCTGGCGCGGTTGTACAATCGCGTCTGCCGTGTGAAGAGAATACTGGAAAGTTCCGTGAGTCGCTGGAAGCCTGCCTGCAGGCGGGGTCCATTCAGAAAGAGCTGTTGCAGCGGCGACCCAGCGACATCGACCTGCGCGGCGATCTCGCCTCCACCCATCGGAACCTGGCCGGTGCTTATTTCGCTCTGGGAGATTGGCCGCATTCCGAAGAACAGCGCAAACACGTACTCAGCGAATTCCAGGAACTGACCGGCTGCAGCCGGATAACGAAAGTTCCTCTACGGGCTGGCCAACGCCTATCTCCGCATGGCCAACCTGCAGGAGCAGACCAAGCACTATGCCGAGGCAAGGCGAATGCGCTGCAGGCGATCGAGCTGTTCAGCCAGATTTCCCAGCGCACTCCCAAAGACATTCTCAAGCGCCTGGACTGGAGTTTCGCGCAGCAGCGGCTGGGCAGCATTCTGATTTCGATGGGGGACCTGAGAGGCGCGTTGGACGCATTTGAGGCGGCCTTACCGATTCGCGAACAATTGCGCGCTCTGGACCCGCGGGATGCCCGCGCCAAGATGAACCTGGCCAACAGCCATGCGGCAATCGGCTAGTCGTGTGTTGGAATTGGGCAGCCGCGACGCGCGCAAAATCACTTCGTGCAGCAGCGCAAACTCGACGAGGAACTCATCCAGCTGGATCCGATGGCGGTCGGCTACCGCTACAGCCTGTCGGAGGCCTATGAGAACCTGGGACGCGTGGCCAGGCAACTGGGGCAAAAGAGCGGGCCAGGCGTAGCTCGGCGAAGCATTCAAGAATCTACGACGAGCTGCAAGAGCACGCGGCGCAATCTCGGCGGAGTATGCGGAAGTCCCCGCGCAATCAAAAGAGAGATGGAGTAAGGGGGAACAGGCCGTAGAACGTGGGACTGTCGTAGTTACTGCCAAGGCACGGTGTGATCGGCAGCAGGGCAGGCGCAGAGCGCCCGCCCCAACAAAAAGCAAATTAGTCTACTGGCGGCGGGCGGCCATCACTTTTTGCGCCTCGGCATGCATGGCTTCCGCCTTGGGCAATTCGTCCACGGCTTTCTGCACTTCCGGATCGTCCACGAACTGCGCGCGGTCGCAGGTCTTCTTGTCGAAGGCGCGGAGGTAGAATTCGTCGCGGATCTGTTCAGTCATCCACTTCTTGTCGCGGTCGAATTCCGCGTCGGTGAAGGTGAGTTCTTGGTGTGCAGGAAGTCCTTAAAGCGTGCCATCAAATCGGCATCGGGTACCCAGTTGGCGGGAAGCGTCGGCTTGGCCGGCCCGAAGTAAGTGTTGGCGAAGCGATAGAAGATCGACGAGCTGTAAGACGCGGCGCTCGAACAGCGTGGACTTGTTCCGGGTCGAACTTTTCGTCCGGGGTAATGCCGCCGCCGCCGAACATCTTGCGTCCGGTATCGGTCGGTCTTCACGTCGTCGCTGTTCTGCATCGGCTTGCGCGAGTAATAGTAGTCGAAGAACGAGCCCTTCGAGTAATCGCGCTGAATCAGCCGTCCGCTGGGCGTGTAGTAGTGCGCGATGGTGAGCAGCAGGCCGCGCCTTCCGAAAGCGGGAATTGCGCCTGCACCAGGCCCTTGCCGAAGGTGGTCTCGCCCATGATCAGGGCGCGGTCGTGATCCTGCAGGGCGCCGGAAACGATCTCCGAGGCCGAAGCCGAATTGCCGTTCACCAGAACCACGATGGGATACTTCTGCGCCGGCGGATTCGCCTTATGGCGCGGAAGACCTGTTCCTTTTCGGCGCGGCCGCGATGCGACACCACGACCTGTCCGTCGCGCAGGAAGCGCCCGGTCAACGACACAGCTTCCGTCACCAGTCCGCCGCGATTTTCGCGCAGATCCAGAATCAGGCCCTTGATATTCGATTCGTCGAGTTTCTGCATCGCCGCTTCCACATCGCGCGCCACGTTCTGCGCTTCGAAGCTGGTGACCTTCAGGAAGGCGATTCCCGGCTTGAACCAGAAGGCATCCACGAGGCTGGTCTCGATTTCGCCGCGAGTCACCGTGACCGTCACGGGTTCGGTCGCGCCCTCGCGCATGACCTGACGCTTCACCGGAGCTGCCGCGCGGTCCGCGCAACAGATCGGCGACTGCCGCCGAATCTTTCTTGGTGACGTCCTTGCCATCCACAGCTACGATCACATCGCCGCGGCGCAGGTCCGCCCGCCATGCCGGCGAGCCGGGGAATGGCTCCATCGCGATCACCTTGGTGCCATCCATCGAAATCAGCATGCCGATCCCGAAGTACTGCGCGCGCTGTTTGCGCTGCATATCCTGGTATTCGCTGGGATCGAGAAAATTGGAGTGCGGATCGAGCGTGCGCAGCATGCCCGGAATCGCTCCCTGATAGATCGCCTTCTCCGAGGAGACCGGGTCGGCGTAATTGTGCTCGATGAGCGAGAACGCGGTGGCCAATCGACTTTGAAGTTCTTATCGAGATCGTCCTGGGGCGTGGCCGCGCAAGCGCGGATGCCGGGGCCATAGAGCGGCGCCAAAATGGCGCAGCCGCCGACGACGATGGCGACTTGAAAGAAGTCCGAATTCTCATTGCAATTCCCCCGGGCGGCAGACTAGTTTCCCTTGGCCTTTATCATACTCGTTCAGACAGGGCTTTCCAAGCCGCCGACCTGGGGTAAGGCACCCGTCCTGCTACCACTATAATAGACTCACCACTGGGGTATTACGGTTGCAAATTTGTACCGCCCGCCGCCGCTGGGAGGGATGCGCCGTTAGGGGGATTACTTCCGCTCGGCGTGGCCGCCGAATTCGGCGCGCATGGCAGAGAGCAGCTTGTCCGCAAAATCACTCTCGCCGCGCGACGTAAATCGCTGAAAAAGCGCAGCGCTCAGCACCGGCGCGGGAACGGATTCATCGATTGCCGCCGCCAGGGTCCATCGCCCTTCTCCGGAATCGGCCACGCTGCCTTTGTAGGCAGCCATGTCCGGCTGCGCAAACAGGGCTGCCGCGGTCAGGTCGAGGAGCCAGGACGCGATCACGCTGCCGCGCCGCCAGACTTCGGTGACTTCGGCCAGGTCGAGCTGATATTGATAACGTTCGGGATGGAGCATCGGCGCGGTCTCGGCATCGACCTGCCGTTGGGCAGCTCCCGCGTTGGCGTGTTTTAAAATGTTCAGGCCTTCGGCGAACGATGCCATCATCCCGTACTCGATCCCGTTATGCACCATCTTGACGAAGTGCCCGGCCCCTGACGGTCCGCACCATAGAAAGCCCTCTTCGGCGGTCGATCCGGCTGCCTTTTCGCGGCCCGGCGTGCGCTCGCTGGTTCCCCGGCCGGGAGCCAGTGTGCGCAGAACCGGCGTCAGGCGGTTGAAGCTCTCCCGCTCCCCGCCGGCCATCAGGCTGAAGCCTCGCTCCAAGCCAAAGACGCCGCCGCTGGTTCCCACGTCGAGGTAGTGAATTCCCTTCCCGGCCAGTTCTTTGGCGCGCCGGATGTCATCCACGTAATAGGAATTCCCGCCATCGATGACCAGGTCATCCTTTTGGAGTTTGCCCGCGAGGTCGGCCAGCGCACTATCCACCACGGCCGCCGGGACCATCAGCCACACGGCGCGGGGGGCCTTCAACTGACCGATGAACTCATCGAGCGAACCGGCGCCGGTAGCGCCTTCGGCTACCATCCGCTTTACCCCGGCCGGATCCCTGTCGTAGACCACGCACTCGTGCCCGCCCCGCATCAGCCGGCGCACCATGTTAGCGCCCATCCGGCCCAGACCGATCATCCCTAGTTGCATCCGTCCTCCTCCTCGTATTCTTATTTTCCCTTGCCGGGGGGCGCTCAATCAGGCACACGGTACGCTTCCGCACGTCCCAGGAAGGGCCACAAGGTGAATGTGGTAGATTTGCTTGAAATGCAACGCGGCATCCTCGAAATCCGCGGCCTCTCCTGTAGCCTGGGGGGGCGGAAAATTCTGCGCGAGATCAGCCTGGACGCCGCCCCCGGCGAAACCATCGTGCTGCTGGGCCGCAGCGGGTCGGGGAAGACCACCCTGCTCAAGACGGTCAACGGCCTGATCGCACCGACGGCGGGCGAGATCCGTTTCGAAGGGCGGACCGCCGTGGAGTGGGACCCGATCGAACTGCGCCGCCGCATGGGCTACGTGATCCAGGATGCCGGCCTGTTTCCGCACTGGACGGTGGAGAGGAATATCGGACTCGTGCCGCGACTTGCGGGCTGGCCGCCAGAGCGGATCACCGCGCGAGTCGAGGAATTATTGACGGCGGTCGGGTTGCCGCCGGCCGAATTCCGCGAGCGGTATCCGCGCCAACTCTCGGGCGGCCAGAAGCAGCGGGTCGGCATCGCCCGCGCGCTCGCGGCCGACCCTCCGCTGCTGCTGTTCGACGAACCCTTCGCGGCGCTCGACCCGATCACCCGCCAGGAATTGCAGCACCTCTTCCTGGACCTGCGCCGCACCGTCGGCAAGACGGCACTGTTCGTGACGCACGATATCCGCGAAGCCATGCTGCTGGCTTCCCGGATCGCGCTGCTGCACGATGGCGCGCTCGAACTACTGGCCACGCCGCGCGAGTTTCTCAACGCAACCACCGATGAAGCCCGCGCCTTTCTGGCGGGCCTGACCGAGACATGGAGACAGAATGGATAACGGCCTGGCATCGGAAATTCTCTCGCTCTCCCTGGAACACCTGGAAATGGTGGCGATTACGATCGCGATCGCCGCCCTTCTCGCGCTGCCCGCCGGCGTCCTGCTGGCGCGCCGCAAAGGCCCCCGGCGCTGGGCGGTGGGCTTCGCCAACATCGCGCAAACGATCCCGAGTTTGGCCCTGTTCGGATTCCTGGTCCCGCTGCCGTTCATCGGCGGCATTGGGAAGCGGACCGCGATCATCGCGCTTTGCCTGTATGCCCTGCTGCCGATTCTGCGCAATACGCTGCTGGGCATTTTGGGAGTAGATCCGGCGGTGCGCGAATCGGCGGTTGCGATGGGGATGACGGAGCGGCAGATACTTTGGGAGGTGGAGTTGCCGCTGGCCGCGCCCTCGATCGTCGCCGGACTGCGGCTGGCGACGGTGGCCACGATCGGCACCGCCACGATCGCGGCGGCAATCGGCGGCGGCGGACTCGGAGTCTTCATCTTTCGCGGGATCTCCATGGTGGATACACCGACGGTGTTGGCGGGGGCGCTGCCTGCCGCCGTGATGGCGATCGCCGCCGACGAGGGGCTGGAATGGATCGAACGAAAACTCTCGCCGGCCTGATTGCATTTGCGCTCGGTATGGCGGGCTGCGCGCCCAGGCCCGCGATCGTCGTGGGCTCGAAGAATTTCACGGAGCAGGTGCTACTCTCGGAAATCCTGGCGCAGCACATCGAAAGGCGGCTCCACGTGGTGGTGGGGCGCAAGTTCAATCTCGGCGGCACCCTGCTCGCCCAAGCCGCGATCACCAGCGGCGCCATCGATCTTTACCCCGAGTATAGCGGCACAGCGCTGACCGCCGTCCTGCACCTTCCGCCGGGGAAAGATCCCGGCGCCGTCATGCAGCAGGTACGCGAGGCGTACCGGCGGCAGTGGCAGTTGGAATGGCTGCCGCCGTTGGGCTTCAATAATACCTTCGCGATGATGGTTCGCGGGGACATTGCACGACGCACCGGCATCCGCACGCTTTCCGAGGCGGCCGCGGCGCAGGCGTGGAAGCTCGGCGCCGGGTACGAGTTCAAGCAACGGCCCGACGGCCTCGCCGGCCTGCTCGCCACCTATCACCTGCGCACTGATGGCGACCCGGTCACGATGGATCTGGGCCTGCTCTACGCGGCGCTGAAGAGCCGCCGGGTGGATTTGATCGCCGCCAATTCCACGGACGGGCTGGCGGCGGTGCTCGACGTCAAGATGCTGGAAGACGACCGCCACTACTTTCCGCCCTATGAGTGCGCGGTGGTGGCGCGCCGGAGTTCGCTCGTGCGCTTCCCCGGCCTGGAGTCCGCTCTCAACGAACTCTCGGGCAAGCTCAACGATGCGGTGATGCGCAAGCTGAACTTCGGCGTCGACGGCGAACACCGGCCGCCCGCGCAGGTGGCGTCGCGTTTCCTGGATTCGGCGTTCGGCCCCTCCAGATAATCCCTGATATCAGTACCTATCCAGTACTGTTAAATCTATCGGCAACCGCTGCTGCGGGTAGACAATCGAGAGGTTATATGGTTCGCGTTCTATCCATGTTCGGGCTGGGTGGACTCTTCCTCCTGATTTCGCCGAAACTGCGCGGCAGCGTACAGGAGGGGATCGGCAACATCTACACCAGCGTGCAGCTTTACGCGCCCTTCTCCTATGTTGGGCTGGTCATTCTGCTGATTATCGTACTGCTGACCTCGTTCCGCCGCGGCGCACAAGCACGATAGTCCAAATTGCATCGTGGTGCGGCAGGCGGGTGTGCCGGGGCGGTGTCGAGCTGAAGCCCTCCGCAGTCTGAAGGACTGCCCCACATGAGTAATACACTAGCCTTCCAGCAGCGCCATGCGGGCGAGCCATTCGAGACTCGCGGGAAGGTGGCGGCGAATCTCTTTCAGCGGCGGCGCCCCGGGCAATGACCTCAAGTCGCGCGCGACGGCTTCCACGGTGCGCGTGCCATCCAGCAGGATTACCAGTTGACGCGCGATCTCGTCGAGTTGCACGGGGATGTGGCAGGCGTTAGTGACGTTGCCACCGGCAGCCGACTGATACCGCGCCAGGGCGCTGGCGCGCGGCCGCCCGGTGACTTCTTCCTGGCACGGGAAATCGTAGACGTGAAGATCGACGCAGCCCCCGACCATCAGGCCGAATAGAATCTCGCGGAGTGCCTCGCGGCTTCCGGCGTAAGGGATCAGCTCGGCGAATTCCACAGGCAGGGGCGACGTGTCGCGCAGCGCCTGCGCCACCGATTCCACGGCGGCATCTTCGCCAGGGATGCGATGCCCGTGCGGGTTTTCGGAGAAGAGAAATTCGTCCATCCGCCGGGCGTCCACGTGGCGAGTCAACTTCAGCCCGGCGTGGCAGAGCAAGGTCTGGCGGAAGCGGCGCAGCTTCAGAAAATCGAGATACTGCTCGCGCTCAAGCACATCGCCGGGCGGGATCTCGCGCGGGTCGAACATTTCATGCGGATCGGCTTCGCCGAGATATTGCAGACCGTGGCGTGCGGCGTGGGCTGCGAACTCCTCGAACCAGACGGGGTGGTTCACCGGCGCCAGGTCGTCGTGGAACAGAATGTCGTCGCCCTGCTCCAGGAGGGACGCCGCTTCTTCGCCGGGCAGCCGGGCGAGCAACTGCCGGGCGGCCGCGATCCGTGCGCGGGGCTCTTCTATGCCGCGCGTGTGACGCAGCAGGATCTCGCGCAACATGCGCCGCGGGTATCGTCCTGGGTAGACGTTGTAGCTGACGAACGCGACGCCCTTCGGCGCGAGCCGTTCGCGGCAGACGTCGAGCAGCGCATCGCGCACCTCGGGGGGAATCCAGCTGTAGAGACCGTGGGCGAAGATGTAATCGAATTCGCCGCCGCCGTAGACGAGTTCGCGGAGGTCGCCGGCGCGCAGGTCGAGATTGCCAAGCGCGAGCGCGCCGGCCATTTGCCGGGCTGCTTCGACGGGTTGCGCGGCCAGATCGATGCCGCAGAAGAGGCTGCCGGGAAGGTGAAACGCCATCGGGATCAGATTGCCGCCAGCGCCGCATCCGAGTTCCAAAACGCGGCACTGGTCTACCGGCGCAGCCTCGACACCGAACAGGCGCGCAACTGCCGCCAGGCGGTTCGGATGGGTCTGCCGCCGGGGAAAGGTTTGGTATGAAACCTGATCGTAGGGATCGTAGGCCACAAAAGAACACCATTATCGCTCGCCGCGGCATCATGCTTGCTGTAAGGGAGGTGGAGGGATCATGAAACTCGCCGTCGTGATGCTGATCTCAATCGCCGGCTTCGCTTTTGGAGCGGACCCGAAGACCAACAAAACCGAACAGCCGGCCACAGAAGTCCGGCGCCTGGATTCCGTGTCGTGGGACCTGAAAACGCACACGCTTTCCTGGGTGGTGCAGCACGGCAAGATGGAGGACGGCGAGTTCGTGCCGACCACCGCGCATCAGTATCAGATCACCCCGGACGACGCCACCATGTCCGCCGCGCTCGAGCATCGTGCGGTGGATGCGGACGAGGCGAAGCTCCTGCATCAACTGCTGGACACCTTGAGCATTTATTGCGCTCGCAGCGTGGTGTGGTGGGAGCATGGAGACACCACGACCGATCCCGACGCTACCAGTCCGACGCCGAGCCCGAGCCCGACTCCCAACCTGAAACCCGACCGTCCGATGAAGCAGGACGAGGATACCGACCCCAAGCCGGTGCCTTCGAAGCCCATAAAAGCGCAACCGGTGCGCGTGGGCGTAGCGCTGCCGCTGCGGTAGCAATTCAACGACATCGAACAGTCAGTCAGTCGAAAATCATATTCGACGGGTTGATCTCATGCGCCTTGCACCACTCCAGATAGAGCCGCCCGTAGCTGGCTGTGATGTACGCAGCTTCGTCGAACCCGAGCTTGCGCGCCATCCGGTCGATCCAGTTCGGCGTGCCTTCCAGTTCGAGGTACACGCCTACCGGAGTTTCGTCGAGCGTCGCCACGCCGGTGCCGAACGGCTGGCCGGAATTCGGTACGGAATTTCTCATAGCGGAAACCTGGCGGATAGCCGAGCCGGCCGACGATTTCGGCCATCGCGTCGGGACGCTCGACTTCGATTTCGAGCTCTTCCCTGCTCTTGTGTTTCCCGCCAGCGGCACGCCTTTGTAGGTAAGGGTGATGGTTGAGCCGGCTTCCCGCAGGCGCAGCAGCGTGCGCGACCTGCGCAGCGTCAATCCGCGGAGTCGAAGACCAGTGTTGACCTCGAAAATGCGCCGCCGGGAGACGGCGAATCCGGCCGACCGCAGATCGCTGCCGCGCCGACCGCGCATCGCGTACCGCCAGCTTGATTTCGGTTTCCTGACGTCATGTTGGGCATCCGGGTTTATTGGCGCGGTCGCCGCGATGGTTATCGCAGGAAATCCTGGTCGATGGCTTTGCGGCCGCGAAATCCTTCGTCCACGCCATGCCAGAAGTCGATCGCCGGTTCGCCGAGCTTCCAGCAGAGGTAAACCTCCACGCCGCGAAACAGGGTGGGGAAATCGACCAAGCCGATATCCAGGTCTTTGATCACGCAGCCCGATCTCCTGCACGCCTTCGATGGCAGTCGCAGTTTCGCGGCGGCCGCAGTCGCGCCGGTTCCTTGTTCTCCAGCGCCCGTTGCCGGTCCACCGTCATGCCGCCCATCAGCATGATGTGCTCGCTGAAGTCCTGGATCGCCGCGCTCCGCTTCCTCGTATTCTGCTCTTGGCGGCGATGGCCTGCGCGGAGCAGCCCGTCCACCTGGGGGATCAGGCTTTGTGCTTCGGCGAGAGTGAAGCGCTTGGCATACGGCTAAACCCGACCAGTTCAGCGGTCCGCCGACGATGCGTAGTGCATCACGTAGTCGTTCAGAATCTCGATGAACTCGGCCACGATGCGGTCGCCTTTCAGCGTCGTCATCAGCCGCCCGTCCACGAACACCGGCGCCTTGGGCTCTTCGAAGGTGCCGGGCAGCGAGATGCCGATGTTGGAGTGCTTGGATTCGCCGGGGCCGTTCACCACGCAGCCCATCACCGCCACTTTCATGGTCTCCACGCCGGGATGGCGTGTCCTTCCACTTCGGCATCTGCGTCGCGCAGGTAGGTCTGGATCTGGTCGGCCATCTCCTGGAAGAAGGTGCTGGTGGTGCGGCCGCAGCCCGGGCAGGCCGTGACTTGCGGGGTGAAACTGCGAATCCCCAGCGACTGCAGAATCTGCTGGCGATACGATCACTTCTTCGGTGCGATCGCCGTTCGGCATCGGGGTGAGCGACACGCGGATGGTGTCGCCGATGCCATCCTGCAGCACGGGCGCCAGCGCGGCGGTGGTGGCCACGATGCCCTTGCTGCCCATGCCGGCCTCGGTGAGTCCGAGGTGCAGCGGATAGTCGCACACCGCGGCCAGCGCGCGGTAGACGTCGATCAGGTCCTGCACGCCGCTCACTTTGGCGCTGAGGATGATCTGGTCGTGGCGCCAGGCCGTGGCGCTCCGCCGCCTGCGCCGATTGCACCGCGCTCGCCACCATGGCGTCCAGCGTCACGTCGCGCGCGTCCTTCGGCTCCGGCAGCAGGGAGTTCTCGTCCATCATGCGGGTGAGCAGCGCCGAATCGAGCGATCCCCAGTTGACGCCGATGCGCACCGGCTTGTCGTTCTCGATGGCCACTTCGATCATGGTGCGGAAGTTGTCGTCGTGTCTTCCGGCCGATGTCCGAGTTGCCGGGATTGATGCGGTACTTGGCCGAGCGCGCGGGCGCACTCGGGATACTTCTTGAGCAGGATGTGGCCGTTGTAGTGGAAGTCGCCGATGATGGGCACGCGCACGCCGAACTGCCGCGAGCGTATCGACGATCTTCGGCACCGCTGCGGCCGCCGCTTCGGTGTTCACCGTGACCCGCACCAGTTCGGAGCCGGCGCGCGCCAGCGCCATCACCTGATTCACGGTGGCGGCGACATCGGCGGTGTCGGTGTTGGTCATCGACTGCACCACAATCGGATGCATCGCCGCCGACCTTGACACCTCCCACATCCACCACTACCGCCTTGCGGCGGGCCGTTTACTGCCATGCAATCTCCTCCTGGTGGAAACTTTAATTTTAGCATTGCGCCGATTTCGACCGCATTGCGATAACATCAAGGGCGATTCGGCTGTCTATGCTTGACCTCGATCTTAGGCACATGCCTCCCCCGCCCACCCGCCGGAATTGGCGAATCGGCGCGATCGGCACCGGCTTCATCATGCGTGACGTCCAACTCGTCGCCTACGCCAGGCTCGGGCTGAACATCACCGCCATCACGGGCAAACCGCTGGATTCGGCTCGTGAGGTGGCCATCGAACGCGGCATCCCGCGCGTCTACGATTCCTACGGGGATCTGATTGCCGATGAGAGTATCGAAATCCTCGATATCGCGGTGCCGCCCGATCTGCAGCCGGAGATTATCGCCGAAGCGGTGAAGCAGGGGCACATTCGCGGCATCCTGGCGCAAAAGCCGCTGGCCATGAATTATGGCGATGCGCGCGCGGCGGTCGAAGCCTGCGAGAAGGCCGGCATCACGCTCGCCGTCAACCAGAACATGCGCTACGACCAGTCGATCCGTGCGCTCAAGACGCTGCTCGACCGCGGCGAGCTGGGCGAGCCGGTGCTGGCCACCATCGAGATGCGCGCCATCCCGCACTGGCAGCCGTGGCTGCGCGACTATCGACCGGCCTGACGCTGCTCAGCATGAGCATCCACCACCTGGACTGCTTCCGCTATCCTGTTCGGCGACCCGGAGAGCGTCTTCGCCAGCGCGCGCACCGATCCGCGCACGCAGTTCCCCCATCGCGACGGCATCGTGCTCTACATCCTGGAATATGCGAATGGCCTGCGCGCGTCGGCGTGGGACGACGTGTGGGCCGGACCCGGCGCGCGAAGGCGCGGCGCCGCGACAACTACATCAAGTGGCGCGTGGAAGGGACCGAAGGCCTGGCGCAGGGCACCATCGGCTGGCCCGGACTATCCGAACGCGGTGCCCAGCACGATCCAGTTCGCGACCGACCGCCAGCCCGGCGTCTGGATCTCGCCGCAATGGACGGAAGTCTGGTTTCCCGACGCTTTCAGGGAACCATGGGTGAACTATTGAACGGTCATGGCCGAGAACCGCCAGCCCAGCGATCGGCGCGCCGGGACAATCTCGGCACGATGGCGCTGGTCGAGGCGTGCTACCGCTCGCTCGACGAGCACCGGCCGGTGCGCATCCAGCCGACATCGTCAACGGAGGACAAGCGTGAAACTCGGGACTGATCAGTTCCGCCTGGCTCGGCTCGCCCGTCGGAACCGCCGAGGGAATCCGGCTGACCAAAGAGATCGGCTTCGACACCATCGATATTTTCGCCGATCCGCTGGAGATCGACGTCCGCGAGCGGAAGCTGATCAAGCGAACCTGCGCGAGGCGAGCTTGCCGGTGGTCTCCGCGGTCTGCTGCGCGCTCGGCATCGCCGATTTCAATCCGCCGGTGCGCCGCTTCCACGTGGAGCGCGCGAAGGCGTATCTGGATCTCGCCTACGAGCTGGAGGCGCAAGAATCTGCTGCTCGTGCTCGGCGAGTACATCTGGCAGCAGGAAGTGATTCCGCCGCGCGACGCAATGGAACTGGGCGGTGGAACGGCGTGCGCGAGCTGGGCGAGCACGCGGCGGGGCTGGGCCTGGAGATCGCGCATCGAGCTCGAGCCGTTCCATCTCTCGATCGTCAACAACGTGGAGAAGATGGTGCGATTCCTCGACGACGTCGGGCATCCGGCGGTGAAGGCGAACATGGATATCTCGCACCTGGCGTTGGCGCAGCGCCGGCCGGGAGAGTCGCGAAGCTTGCAGGGCCGCATCGCGCACGCGCATTTTTCCGATTGCGACGGCAAGAAGCATGGCGATCTGCCGCCCGGCCGCGGCGTGGTCGATTTTCCGCCTTACCTGGCGGCATCTGAAGGCCGCGGCTTCGACGGGCACGGTGAGCATCGAACTGGAATACTCGCCCGAGCCGGACAAAATCGTGGACTGGGTGACGGAAGCGTATCGCGAGACGGACCGCCTGATGCAGTCGCTCGGGATCAGAAATGAAGGAGAACAGGGCAATGGCACGAGGGGCTGTTGAGCGCGGAAGAAGTGGCGCAGTACAAGCGCGACGGCTTCGTGGTGGCGCGCGGATGTTCGAACGGGGGAAATCGACCTGCTGCGCCGGGCGGCGAAGGAGGACCAGCGAACTGGACGAGCACGTCATTCGGCAGGGCGGATGGCGAAGGCGGCAGGTGCGGCTGTCGCTGTGGAACCATCCCGGCGACGGCATCTACGGCATGTTCGCGCGCTGCGAATCGATGGTGGACTCGGCCGAGACAACTGCTCGGCGGCGAGGTGTATCACTATCACTCGAAGATGATCATGAAGGATGCCGAAGGTCGGCGGCGCCTGGGCCTGGCACCAGGATTACGGCTACTGGTATCAGAACGGCGTCCTGTTCCCGCTGCTGACCAGCGCGTTCATCGCGGTGGACCCGGCGACGCGCGAGAACGGCTGCCTGCAGGTGATCCAGCGGCTCGCACCACTGGGGCGGATCGACCATGTGTTGACCGGCGATCAGGCCGGCGCGGACCTGGAGCGCGTCGACGAGATCGCTCAAGCGCCTGCCGCTGGTCTACGTCGAGATGGAGCCGGGCGACGCTGCTGTTCTTCCACTGCAATCTGCTGCACCGCTCGCGACCAGAACCGCTCCGAGACATCCGCGCTGGGCGATGATCTGCTGCTACAACGCCGCGCGCAACGATCCTTACAAGGAGTCGCACCATCCGCGTTACACGCCGCTTTCCAAGGTGGATGACGGCATGATCCTGCGAGTTGGGGCGGAGCGCTTCGCTTCCGGCGATGACCCGGGCGTGGCGTGGCTCGACCCCGAGAAGGATGTCAGCGCGGCGAGCCTTGCGGACAAGCCGAACGTATGATCGAATGCGTGCGATCGCGGCCCGGTAGTGATACAACTTGAATCAGAACGGAGGTAGCGTGAAATACATCTCGATGAGTTTGCGCGCGGTTGGTCTTTGTGGGTTGATTCTGTCGGCGACGCCCGTTTTCGCGGATACCGCGGCGGGATTGGCGGCGTTCAAGAGCAAGGACTATCAAAAGGCTTACCGCGAGTGGAAAGCCGCGGCCGACGAAGGAAAGGCGGAAGCCCAGTTCGATCTGGGCGTCCTGTATGCGCAGGGGCTGGGGGTGCGGCGCGACCTCGCGGAGGCGGCATTCTGGTATCGAAAATCCGCTGAGCAGGGAAATGCGGAGGCCGAGTTTGCCCTGGGACAGATGTACTCGCGCGGCTGGGGAGCGCCCAGGGATCAGGCCGACGCCCTGCGCTGGCTGCAGATGGCCAACTCGGTGGAATCGGATGGACCGCCGACCGACTGGGCGAATGTGGACGGTTACGGCATGCCGAAGGACGAAGAGCAAGCCGCTTATTGGTACCGCCTGGCGGCCGATAAGGGACATCCCGAAGCGGAATTTAATCTGGCCCGGCTGTATTCGGGCGGCAAGGGCGTGAAGCGGGATCCCGAGCAGGCCGCCCGCTGGGTAAGCGCCTCGGCAACCCAGGGATATGCGCCCGCGATGGCGGAACTGGGAACCCGGTTCGCCAGCGGCAACGGAGTCGACAAGAACGACCAGCGCGCCTATTTCTGGTTGACGCTGGCCTTCCTGCACGGAGACAAGAGCGGCGAGAAGGTACGCACGGCCGCGGCGGCCAAATTGCAATCGGCCGACGTCGCCAATCAGGATCGCGCCGCGCAAAACTGGAAACCGAGGATGGCCCCTGCCAGTCTTAAGTAGTTTCTGTCGCGAAACGAGGGTTTCACGCGAAAGACCGCTCCCTAACGCTCGCGGCTCGGATGCGAAGCCCCGTAGTATCAACGAGGCCATCGGGGCCACGACTGTAAGGGAGTGGTTGCCTGGCAGTGGCAATGGAGTTCAGCGGTGGCGCCTTCGACTCGCGATCCTGCTGGCGGCCGCAGTCCTGGGCCGTAGCCAACCTACGGCCGATCCTGGGGCTGTTCTGGAACGCGCGCGCGCACGACTCAGCGCCATGGCCCACGATCTGGAAGAGTACGTCTGCGTGGAGACCGTCGACCGCAGCTATTTGAAGCCGGCTGAGCCGCGCGACGCCTCGGCTTGCAGTCCCGCCGCCGGCGGAGTTTCCCATGGCGATCCGCTGCAACTCGAGTTCACCGATCGCGTGCGGCTCGAAGTGACGGTGTCGCAGGGGCGGGAGCTCCACTCCTGGCCCGGCGCGACGCGGTTCGATACGCGCAGCATCGACGAAATCATCCGCGACGGCTCGGTGTCCACAGGCTCGTTCGGCGGACACCTCGCCGGGATCTTCGGCCTCCCGGGCGTGACCTTCGAGTACGCCGGCACGCGCGAACGCAACGGCAAGGTCCTCTTCGGATACCGGTATCGCGTGCCGCTCCAGGCAAGCCATTTCCAGGTCAAGGTTGGGGTGACGTGGCTGGCAGCGGCGTATGAGGGCGAGCTCGAAATCGATCCGCAGTCCCTCGAACTGGAGCGGTTGAGTGTGCGCACTACGGAGTTGCCGGCGGGCGCGGCATTTTGCGCCGCGACCTCTACCTCGGAATATGAAGTGGTCCGCGTGGGCGAGAACAGCATTCTACTTCCCCGCCAAAGCCAGTTGGAGATCCAGCTCAAGAACGGGCGGGAAACGCGCAATACCACCACCTTCTCGAGTTGCCGGAAGTATCAGGCGGAATCGGAACTGGTCTTCGACACGAACGCCGAGCCAGCGGGCGCGGCCGCGCCCAGTTTCGGCCGGGGCCATGTCGCGCTGCCGATTGGCTTGCCGGTCACGCTCTCGCTGGCCGAACCGATCGACAGCGCAAATGCCGCGGCGGGCGACCCGGTCTCCGCGAATGTGGTCAAGCCCGTGTTCCGCCCCGGTTCGCGCGAAGTGCTGATTCCCGCGGGTGCGGTGGTCCGCGGACGCATCCGCCGGGTAGAGCACTACCTGCTTCCGGAGCCGTATTTCCGGATCTCGGTGTCGTTCAACCGCGTGGCGCAGACCAGGCGCTCGCGGTTGTCGCCCTCGGGGACGCGCTTCTCGAAATGTTCGGGCGGATCCCAGGGGAGCCGCGGCCGGTCAGGCTGTACGGGGGCGCTCATGCCCCCGAGGCTAGGCCGCCCGTATCAGCGCCGCAACGCCGGGGAGGGTCTTGCCCTCCATCCATTCGAGGAAAGCGCCGCCCGCGGTCGAGACGTAGCTGAACTTGTCGACCACGCCGGCCGCTTCCAGGGCCGCGACCGTATCGCCGCCGCCCGCCACCGAGAGCAGCTTCTTCTCATCCGTGAGCCTGGCCACACACTTGGCAAGCGCCATGGTCCCGGCGTCGAAGGGCTTCATCTCGAAGGCGCCGAGCGGGCCGTTCCAGACCAGGGTCGCGCATTCCGCGACTTCCTTTTCATAGAGCGCCACCGACTTCGGACCGACGTCGAGGATCATCTGGTCGTCCGGGCAGGCGTTGGCGTCGACCACCTTGTTGGCGGCGTCCGCCTTGAACTCGGAGGCGACGACCACGTCGACCGGCAGCAGCACGCTGCACTTGGCGGCCTTGGCCTTTTCCAGAATCTCGCGCGCCGCGGCGCCAAGGTCCTTTTCCGACAGCGACTTGCCGACCGCAATGCCCTGCGCCTGCAGGAAGGTGTTGGCCATGCCGCCGCCGATGATCAGTTTGTCGACCTTGCCTACGAGGTTCCCGAGCAGGTCGAGCTTGGTCGAAACCTTGGCGCCGCCCACGACCGCGCAGACCGGCTTCCTGGGCGTGCCGAGCGCGCTGTCGAGGTGCTCGAGCTCGGCTTGCATCAGGCGGCCCGCCGCGGCCGGCAGGCGGTTGGCGAGCCCCTCGGTCGAGGCGTGAGCTCGATGCGCCGTCGAAAAGGCGTCGTTGATGTAGATGTCGCCCAGGGTCGAGAGCTTGTCGATGAAGCCTGCCTCGTTCTTCTCTTCTTCCTTGTGGAAGCGGAGGTTCTCGAGCAGCAGCACGTCGCCGTTCTTGAGCGCACGCACGGCATCCTCGGCGGCGATGCCGATGCAGTCGTCGGCGAAGGCGACGGGCTTGCCGATCGCCTTGGCAAGCGGCTCGATCAGCGGCTTCAGCGACATCCCCGGCACGCGCTTGCCATCGGGCCGGCCGAAGTGGCTGAGCACGATCACCCGGGCCCCCTTGTCGGCGAGTTCCTTCAAGGTCGGCGCGACGCGCTCGATGCGCATCGCATCGCTCACCTTGCCGTCCTTCATCGGCACGTTGAGGTCGACCCTCACGAGGACGCGCTTGCCGGACACGGCGAGGCTGTCGATGGTCTTGAAGCTGGATTTCGGCATGGCTCGGCTACTACCGTTTCCGAATGACGAATACCAGCACCTCGCCCTCGCGCGAGGTCGAGACCAGTTCGTGACCGGTCTGTTTGCAGTAGGCAGGAAAATCGCTCTCCGACGCCGGGTCGGTCGCGCGAATCGTCAGCAGTCCACCCACCGGAAGCTCGCGCATCTTGCGGTTGGCGCGCAACACGGGGAGCGGGCAGAGCAGCCCCGTCGCATCGTATTCGATCCGGTCAGTCACGCGGGTGATAATACTTCATCGCTTCCGGCACCCAAGCCTTGATGTTCGCGATGCGCGTATCGTCGGCCGGATGCGTGCTCAGCCATTCGGCTTGCCTCGGCTTGCCGGCATGCACGGCTTTCATGCGCTCCCACAGGCCGACGGCCGCGTGCGGATCGTAGCCCGCCAGTGCCATCAGGATCAGCCCGATGTGATCGGCTTCCTCTTCCTGGGTGCGTGACATCGGCAGCGAGATGCCAACGGTTGCACCCGCGCCCAGGGCGGCGATGGCGAGCGGCGTGTAGGCGCTCATGCGTCTTCCACCGGCCGCTGCCAGCACGACGCTGGCCGCGGTGAGCCCTGCCGTGAGCAGTCGCTGGTCGCTGATGCGTTCCGCACCGTGGCGGGCAAGCGCGTGCGCCACTTCGTGGCCGATCACGGCAGCGAGACCGGCATCGTCCCTGGTGACCGCGAACAGGCCGGTGTAGACCGCGACCTTGCCGCCGGGGAGGCAGAAGGCATTGAGGATGTTCTTGTCGACTGTCTTGAATTCCCACTGATAGTGCGGCGCCTGCCACATGTCGCGCGGCGGCGCTTCGGCTGCATCGGCAATCCGGTGCCCGACCCGTTCGACCATCGCGTTCGCCTGCTGGTCGCGGAACTCGTGCTCCTTCGAGAGAACCTGCAGGTAGGTCGTGTTGCCGAGCCGGAGTTCTTCGCTCTCGCTCACGAGCATGACTTGCGAGCGGCCTGTGACGGGCGCGGACTGGCATCCGGCCACCGCAAGCGCCGCGAAAAGCAGTGCAAGTGCTGCGCGCATTTGTATTTCCCCCATGCCTACCCTAGGGGGTGGCGGGGATCACGTCGAGAGGAAGCCCGGCCCGCCGCGCCGCTTCAATTCCAGCCCGGCATCGCGGCCGAGTGCGGCGGCTTGGCTGGCTGGTCCCCGCCGCTCGGTGGCGATCACCTGCGAGCCGTCAGGCTTCAGGATCATCCCGCGCAGATGCAGCGAATCGTCGGCGCCCAGGGTCGCATGTCCGGCAATCGGCGTGCGGCATGACCCGTCCAGCACCGCCAGCATGGCGTGTTCGCAGGCGATGCAGGTCGCAGTCGCGGGATGATCGATCGCGGCCAGCCACGCGCGCGTCGTCGCGTCGTCGAGGCGGCACTCGATACAGACCGCGCCCTGGCCGACCGCCGGCAGCATCTCGTCCTCGGAGATCGGCGCGCCGACATGGCCCAGGCCGAGTCGCTTGAGGCCGGCCATCGCCAACAAGGTCGCGTCGACCACGCCCGACGCCTGCTTGGCAAGGCGCGTGTCGACGTTGCCGCGGAAGTTCACGACCTGCAGGTCGGGCCGCAGGTGCAGGAGCTGCGCCTTGCGCCTGAGCGCCGCCGAGCCGATGACTGCACCTTGCCTGAGGTCGGCGATGCGCTCGACCTCGCCCGCGATCAGCACGTCACGCACATCCTCGCGCGGCAGGAAGGCCGAGATGACAAGCCCCGCCGGCTGCACCGTCGGCATGTCCTTCATGCTGTGCACGGCCGCATCGATGCGCTTGCCGAGGAGCGCCTCCTCGATCTCCTTCACGAACAGACCCTTCCCGCCGGCTTCCGACAGCGGGCGGTCCTGGATCGCGTCGCCTGTGGTCTTGATGACGACGATTTCGACGGCTCCGGGCACGGCAAATTCCGGCACGGCGGCTGCGAGCGCATCGCGCACCAGACCGGCCTGCGTCAGCGCCAGTTTGCTGCCGCGCGTGCCGATCCTGAGGAGGGGAGGAGCCATGGCGCTGCTCTAGCGCAGGTGGACTGCCAACGCTAGAAGTGACCCATGCGCGTATTGGGCATCGAAACGAGCTGTGACGAGACGGCGGTCGCCATCGTCGAGGCGGCGGCGGATGACCGGCCGGTCGGCTGTGGCCGACCTGTGGGCAGGATCCTGGCCAACGTCGTCTACAGCCAACTGTCCGAGCATCGCCGCTTTGGCGGGGTGGTGCCGGAAATCGCCGCACGCGCCCATCTCGAGCAACTCGACGGTCTGGTGACCGATGCGCTGGCCGAAGCGAAGCTGGGTCTCGGCGATCTCGACGGCATCGCCGCCACCGGCGGGCCGGGCCTGATCGGCGGTGTGATGGTGGGCATCATGACGGCCAAGGCCATGGCATTCGCGCACGACAAGCCGTTCCTCGCGGTCAATCATCTCGAAGGCCATGCCCTCTCCGTGCGCCTCACCGAAGAGGTAACGTTTCCCTATCTGCTGCTGCTCGTGTCGGGCGGTCATTGCCAGCTTCTCACCGTGCGCGGTCCCGGCGATTTCACGCGGCTCGGCACCACGATCGACGACGCGGTCGGCGAGTGCTTCGACAAGACCGCCAAGCTGCTTGGCCTCGGCTTTCCGGGCGGACCTGCCGTGGAGAAGGCGGCGCACGGCGGCGATCCGCAGCGCTTTCAGCTGCCGCGGCCGATGTGGCGGAAGCCCGGCTGTGACTTCTCTTTCTCCGGCCTCAAGACGGCGGTGCGGCAGACCGTCGAAAAAATGCCGGCCGGCGATCCGAAGGCGATCGCCGACCTCTGCGCGTCGTTCCAGCGCACCGTGGGCGACGTGCTGGCGGACCGCTGCGGCAATGCGCTGGAGCTCGCGCCCGCCTCGACACTCGTCGTGGCCGGTGGCGTCGCGGCCAATCTCTATCTGCGCGGCCGTCTCGAGACTCTTGCCGCTCGCCACGGCGCGCGCCTGGTGGCGCCGCCGGTGAAACTCTGCACCGACAACGGCGCGATGATCGCCTGGGCGGGCCTCGAACGGCTGCGGCTGGGGCGTACCGACCCGCTCGATTTCCGCCCGCGGCCGCGCTGGCCGCTCGATCCTTCCATCCCTGCCAAAGGTGTAGGGTCGCGGGCATGAACACCGGCCCGAAGGTCGCCTCGCTGTTCGCCACGCCGGTGGTGACGCTCGACGTCGCCGACACCGCGGTAATGAACGCAGACCTGCGCCGCGCGATCGAGCAGCGCGAAAAGACGAATCCCGGGACGCGCCATTCCAACCTCGGCGGCTGGCAGTCGGACTGGGAGATGGATCGTTGGGGCGGGGCGGCCGCGATCAAGCTGCTGGCGATCGGCCGCAACACCGCCAACAGAGTGACCAGCGATCGTCACGGCAACGCGGTCACGATCAACTGGCGCGCCAACATGTGGGCCAACATCAACCGCAGCGGCCACGGCAACGAGTTCCACTCCCACCCCGGCAGCTTCTGGTCCGGCGTCTACTACGTGGACGACGGCGGCATAGACGCCGATCCGGCGCTGGGCGGCGAGCTCGAGTTCATGGATCCGCGTGGCCCGGGGCCGGCGATGTATGCACCGCAGCTCGCGTTCGGCAGTGCTGGACTGTCCGTGGGCGCCAACGAGACGATCCGTCCCAAGTCGGGCCGGCTGGTGATGTTCCCGGCGTGGCTGTTGCACCAGGTGCGGCCCTACACCGGCACCTCCGAACGCATCTCCATCGCCTTCAATCTCAGCCTGTGACAACCGCCGGTCACATTGGTGTGGTCGGCGGCGGCGCGTGGGGCACCGCGCTCGCCTGCCTGGCTCGCCGCGCCGGTCGCGAGGTGACCCTGTGGTCGCGCGATCCGACGATCGCCGCCGCCATCGCCCGCGATCGCGCCAACCCGGTTTATCTGCCGGGCATTCCGCTTGAACCGGGCATCGCTGCCGCTGCAGAGCTGAGCGATCTCGCCGGGTGCGACGCGTTGCTGCTGGTGTGCCCCGCGCAGGCGGTGCGCACCCTCGCCGCGAAGCTGCCCGGTGAGTTACCCGTCGTGATCTGCGCCAAGGGTATCGAGGCGACCAGCGGTCTGCTGATGCACGAAGTGCTCGGAGAAGTGCAGCCTGGGCGGCGCATCGCGCTGCTCTCGGGACCGAGTTTTGCCGAGGAAGCCGTGCGTGGCCTGCCGACCGCCGTCAGCATCGCCACGGTCGATCCCCATCTCGGCCGCGACCCTGGCGGCGTCCCTCGCGGGCGGCGCTTTCCGCCCCTACTGGACGCATGATGTGCTGGGCGTGGCGATGGGCGGCGCGGTCAAGAACGTGCTGGCCATCGCCGCCGGCATCGTCGAGGGCCGTGGCCTCGGCGCCAATGCCACCGCCGCCCTGATCACGCGCGGCTTCGCGGAGATGGCGCGGCTGGGCCAGGCAATGGGCGCCGAACTCGAGACGTTGACCGGCCTCAGCGGATCTCGGCGATCTCGTGCTCACCTGCCACGGCCCGCTGTCGCGCAACCGCTCGCTGGGCGCCGCGCTGGGCAAGGGCACTTCGTTTGCCCAATTCATGGAGGGCCGCCGCCAGGTCGTGGAGGGCGAAGCGACAGCGCCGGCCGTGCTGCGCCGCGCCGCACGGCAGAACATCGAGATGCCGATATGCACCGCCGTCGATGCTATTCTCCACAAAGGCGCGGACCTCGACGAAGCGATCCGCGCATTGCTGGCGCGTCCGTTGAGGCGTGAGGGCGAATAGCCCTGAACGAAAAGGGGAGTGAAATGGCGCACTGGCTCATCAAATCCGAGCCGTCGGTCTATTCGTGGGACCATCTGGTGAAGGACAAGCGCACCTCGTGGACAGGCGTGCGCAATGCCCAGGCCGCGATCAACCTCAGGGCGATGAAGGCGGGCGATCTCTGCTTCTTCTACCATTCGAACGACGGCAAGGAGATCGTCGGCATCGCCAAAGTCGTCAGGGCCGCCTATCCCGACCCCACCGACAAGGCGGGCAAGGCCGTCACCGTTGATGTGGCGCCGGTCGAGCCGCTGAAGCAGCCGGTCACCCTGGCCGCCATCAAGGCCGATCCGAAGTTCAAGGAACTGGGGCTCGTGCGCCAGTCGCGGCTGTCGGTGTCGCCGGTCAGTGACGAGCACTGGAAACAGATCCTGAAGATGGCCGGCACGCCCAAGTGACCGACACCACCCGCGGCATCCTCTGGATGTCGGCGTCGGTCGTGGTCTTCATTTTCAACGACGCCCTGATCAAGCTCGCCGCCGAGACCGCGCCGGCCGTGCAGGTCATCGGCCTGCGCGGCGTGTTCGCCACGCTGTGGTGCCTGCTGGTGCTGCTGGCGACCGGCGGCTGGCGGCGCATGAAGACGATCGCCCATCCCGCCGTGTTCACGCGCGGTCTGCTGGAAGCGGCGGCGTGCGCTCACCTATCTGGTCGCGCTGTCGCACACGCCGTTCGCCATCGCCACCGCCGTCAATCTCTCGACGCCGTTCTTCCTCGCCGTCCTGGCGGTCGTGATCCTGAAGGAAGACGTGCGCTGGCGGCGCTGGACGGCGATCGCGGTGGGCTTCGTGGGCGTGCTGATGGTGATCCAGCCCAAGCCCCGCCGACCTCAACGCCTGGACCTGGGTGGTGGTCGGTTCCTCGCTGGTCGGCGCGATCCGCGACGTGCTCGGCCGCTACGTACCCTCGCACGTGCCGACGACGGTGATGTCCTTCTGGTCGGCGGCCGCCGTCGCCATGCTGGGCCTCGGCCTCACCCTGGTCGAGGGATGGCATCCGCTGTCGCTGCGCGGGCTGATACTTCTGATCGCGGCCTCGCTGCTGCTGGCCGCGGGCTATCAGTTCCTGATGCTGGCGCTGCGGTCGAGGGCGGAGTTCGCCGTGCTGGGATCGCTGCGTTACGCCTCGGTGCTGTGGGCGCTGGCGATCGGCTACGTGCTGTGGAGCGACGTGCCGAACGAGCTGGCGCTCGCCGGCATCGTCGTGATCGTGGCCTCGGGCCTCTACATCCTGAAGCGCCAGCGCGAGCGCCGCCTGCCTCAGCGCGCCACCCAGCTTTCGTAGTCGCGCGCCACGTCCTCGACTGCCTGGTCGTAGAAGCGCTTGCCGTGCTCGGGCGTCGCCTGGCTCGGATCGGAGCCCATCCGGCCGTCGGGGAAGGCGCGGCGGTAATCCTCGGAATCGGCGAACGAGCCGTTCGGCGCGATCCTGGGCTCGAGCACGCGTCGGTCCATCGTCTCGGGATATTTGTACCAGGTCAGCGCCACTTCCGACGCCGTCGCGTGGCTGCCTTCGCCGGTCGGATAGAGTTCGGAGCTCAGCCGCTTGATGCCGGGACTGTCCCACCAGTTGCGCAGCGTGCACTTGATCGAGGGCTGGTTGCTCATGCGCTCCATCGAACGCTCGGCGTAGATCTCGGAGAAGGCCGCCGTCACCGTGGCGATGTTGCCGCCGTGGCCGTTGACGAAGAAGAAGCGCGTGAAGCCGTGCTTGGTGAGCGAGATCACGGTGTCGCGCACCACGGCGATCAGCGTGGTCGGCTTCAAGGTGATCGAGCCGGCGAAGTCGAGGTGATGCTGCGCCATGCCGACCGAGATCGTCGGCGCCACCAGCGCGCCCACTTTGTCGCCGACGCCGCGGCCGATCATTTCTGCGGTAAGCGCATCGGTGCCGATCAGTCCGGTCGGGCCGTGCTGCTCGGTCGATCCGATCGGGATGATGATGCCGGTCCGGGTTTTGAGATAATCCTCGACGAACTGCCACGTCTTGAGCTGAAGTTGCACGGCTTTACTCCTCGTTTCGAACGGCGATTGCGTTCATACCGCACCTTCGCCGAGATTGCCCTCGCTGTTGATCAGCAGCACGCGCGCTCTGGCGTCGAGCCCCACCGCCCCGAATGCCGTGTCGTCGTTGCAGACGCGTGCGAGACCCGCGAGCCCGGCGCAGCCCGAAGGACCGGAGGCGAGCGCGGGATCGCCGACCAGCGGATAGGCCAACAGCCGGCGGGCGGGCATCACCTGATCCTCGGCGATGGTCATGAACCAGTCGGCGCCGAAGCCCAGCACTGGCCAGGTGAGCGGCGAGATCTCACGACAGGCGAGGCCGCCCATGACCGTGTCGGCCGCGCCGCTTGCGGGTGCCGGCCGGCCTGCGCGGTTGCTCTGGAACCAGCAGTCGGCGCTCTCGGGTTCGACGATCACCGAGACGGGACGGCAGGGCATCACCGCCCACAGATAGCCGATCACCGCGGCGGCCAGGCCACCGACGCCGGCCTGGACGAAGACATGAGTGGGACCTGCCGGCCAGGCGTGGACGATCTCCTGGACCAATGCCGTATAGCCGCGCATCACGTCGCGCGGCACGTCTTCGTATCCGTCCCACGACGTGTCGGAGATCACCGTCCAGCCTTTTTCACCAGCCTGACGGCGGCATTCGGCGACCGCCGTGTCGTAGTCGCCGTCGATGCGGATGACGTCGGCGCCGCGCGCGCGGATCGCGGCTTCTTTTTCCGGCGAGGTGAATTTCGGCAAAAATATCGTGCAGCGTGCGCCGACCGATTGAGCGCCCAGCGCCACCGAGCGACCGTGGTTGCCGGAGCTGGCGGTCGTGAAGACGATGTCGGAAGGGGCGCGCTCCTTGTGCGCGGCGATGAATTCGTGGACCGCAAACACGCCGCCCAGCGCCTTGAAGGCGCCGAAGCCGAAGCGCTGGCTCTCGTCCTTGACCCGGATCTCGCCCAGCCCCAGCCGGGCCGCCAGCGCGGGCAGGCCCAGAAGCGGCGTCGACCCATGACGGTCTCCCAGCAATGCACCGACGTCAGGCACCCGTGCGGGATCGATGACGGCGCGTTGCGCCGCGCCAAACGGCCGGGGAGGTGCGGCGCGGGGGTTTTCGGCAAGCCAGGATGGAACCATGTCGCCTCATAGCACGGGATCGCCTAAGGTAGTCCGGCAACGGAGAGTGCGCGATGAAAGTGAATGTCGAAGTGAACTGCACGCCGGAGGAGGCGCGCGCCTTTTTCGGCCTGCCCGATCTCGGGCCGATGCAGCAGCGGGTGATGGGCGAGATCGAGGAGCGCCTGCGCAACAGCCTCAACGCCATGAATCCCGAGACGATCTTCAAGACCTGGCTGCCTGCCTCGATGCAGGGCGTCGATCAGATGCAGCAGGCCTTCTGGTCGCAGCTTGCCAACATCGCCACCGGTGGCGCCAAGAAGGAATAGCAGATGAGCGATCGCGAGAAGCCCAGCGACCCCAAACCCTACTACGAGGCCCATGTCTTCTGTTGCACCAACCGCCGGCCGGCCGGCCATCCGCGCGGCTGCTGCGCGGAGAAAGGCGCCGAGGAGCTGCGCGATCATATGAAGAGCAAGGCCAAGCAGCTCGGCCTCAAGAACGTGCGCATCAACAACGCGGGCTGCCTCGACCGCTGCGAGCTCGGGCCGACCGTCGTGATCTATCCCGAAGGCGTCTGGTACGCCTGCCCGACCAAGGCCGATATCGACGAGATTCTCGACACGCATCTGGTGAAAGGCGGCCGGGTCAATCGCCTGATGCTGCAGACCGCCGACAAGCTGCCCAAGGATCGGGTCAAAGCATAGTCATCCTGAGCCGCAGGCGAAGGACCTCACGCTGGCCACATGCTCGGTGGCCAAGGTTCCGTTTGATCGCTCCGCAAGGTCCTTCGGCTACGCCTCAGGACGACAATAGTTTGAAATATTGTCACCCCCGAAGGGAGGGGCAGAATCCGGGACAAATCACCTAACACCTTTGTGTCATCGGCGTCCGAGGTGTCCCAGGATTTCGGTGCACCCGGCCTCAACTTTTGCCGGTAAAGGTTACTCCACCAGCTCCGACAGCCGCCTGATCACGCGGCTGGGCTGGGCGGTGGCGTGGGCGGGAATGCCGGCGTCGAACGGGTCGTACCAGATGCCGCAAATGCCGAGGCTCTGCGGCGCCACGACTTCCCACTCGTAATTGTCGCCCACCATCCAGGCGTCAGCCGGCGCGACACCGAGCTTGTCGAGCGCGTGGCGGTAGACCGCGAGCTCGGGCTTGCCCTGGCCGAACTCGCCCTCGATCTGGATATGATGGAAGCGGTGCTCGAGCTCGAAGCGCTCGATCTTGGCGCGCTGCGGGACAGCCGCGCCGTTGGTGATCAACGCCAGCTTCACGCCGGCATCGCGCAGCGCATCGACGGTCGTGTGCGCGTCGGGATAGAGCCGGTATTCCTGGCGGCGCATTTCGGTGAAGGCGTCGGCGATCTTGTCGGCCAGCGCGTCGTCGGGCCGGCCGAGGGCCGCGAGCCCGCGCCGCACCGACAGGCGCCGTGCGCCGGCGATGTCGAGCCGCCACTTCGCGGCCTCGGCGTGGTCGTTCCAGAACGCCTTGGCCTCGCCCATGATCGCCACGCGCACCTTTTCGAGCGTTGCAGGATCGTGAGCGTCGAGATGCGCGGAAAAGATGTGCAGCAGCCGCGTCCAAGCTTCCTCGGGCTGGGCGTAGGCACGGATCAATGTGTCGTCGAGGTCGAACAGGATGGCGCGCGGCAGGCCCGGCATGTCGTCTGGTTTCCGTCGGCTAGTTTGTCGCCGCCGCGAAACTGGAAGGAGCCGGGCTCACCACATTGTTGCGTTCGCCCTGGACCTCGATCACCGCAAGCGCGCGCTCGGTGCGGCCGTCGGGCAGGAAACGGAAGACGCCGTCGACGCCGGCCCAGCCGCTGGGATTGGTGATCGCTTCCGCCGAGAAGTCGCCGCCAGGTTTCAGCCGCGCCAGCTTGCCGGCGAGCGCTACCGCGTCGTAGGCGAGCGTCGCCAGCCGCAACGGCGGGCGGCCATAGGTCGAGATGAAACGGCGTTCGAAATCGGCACGCCGGGCGGGATCGGGCGCGGCATACCAGGCCCCGCGCAGCGCGGTGTCGGCGCCGATGCCGGGGATGTCCCACACGCCGGTGCCGATCAGCTGAACGCTGTTGGCGTCGATGCCTGCCGACGACAGGGCGGCCAGCACAGCGGCCAGGCGCGGCGGCGCCACCGGCACCAGCACGGCGAGCTTGCCCTCGCCCTTGACGTCGGCGGCGAGGCGCTTGGCGGCGGCGCTGAGGTCTCCACCCTCGTCGTAGAGCTCGGCCGCGACCACCTGCCCGCCGCGCACCGCGACGTGGCTTTCGAGGGTGCGGGTCATCTGCTCGCCATAGGCGGTGCGCGGGGCGAGTGCCGCAAAGCGCCTGATGCCGGCGTTGACGGCGTGGTCGACGACGCGGCGGACCTGCGGCGGGGCGGCGATGCCCATCACCCACACGCCAGGGTGGGCGGCTGTTTCGTCGTTTGAAAAGGCGATGACATTGGCACCACCGCGCGACACGACCGGGGCCAGCGCCGTGGCCGAGGCGCCGAACAGCGGACCCAGCACCAGGGCCGCCCCGTCGGCGCGCGCCTTGGCGTAGGCCTGGAGGGTGGAATCGGCCGACTCGCCGGAATCGTAGGCGGCGAGGGCGATGTCGTTGGCGCCGGAATCGAACAGCGACATCTCGGCAGCCTGCTGCATGGCCTGGCCGGTCGGCGCCGCGCGGCCCGACAGCGGCAGCAGCAGCGCAATGCGAATCTTGCCTGACGGTGTCGTCGTCGACCCGACCTGAGGCTTGGGTGCGGGCGGCGGCGGGGCCGTGCTAGGGTTCGGAGCGTTGTCGCAGGCGCCGAGCAGGAGCGCGACGGCGGCGAGCGCGACAAAGGACGAACGCATCGGCGCAAATCTCCGGCTGTCTGATATTCGAGGGTGTTGGTGAAAGCGCATGGACGAACGGCTACAAGCTAGCGATGGGCAGGGCTCGCGTAAACTGTCGCCGGTCGCGCCGGGGCTGCATATTGTCGCCACGCCGATCGGTAACATGGGCGACATAACGTTGCGCGCCCTCGATGTGTTGCGCAGTGTCGACCTGATCGCCTGCGAGGATACGCGCGTGTTCGCCAAGCTTGCTTCCTACTACGGCATTTCCGCGCCGACCGTGGCCTACAGCGACGCGACCCAGAACGCAGCCGAGCCGCGCCTCGTGAAGGCGCTTGGCCGCGGCGCGCGGGTAGCGCTGGTCTCCGACGCCGGCATGCCGCTGATCTCCGATCCGGGTTATCGGCTGGTGCGCGCGGCACTTGCCGGTGGCCATGCCGTGACATCGGCGCCGGGCGCCTCGGCGGTGCCGATGGCGCTGGCCGTGTCGGGGCTGCCGACCGATCGCTTCTTCTTCGGCGGATTCCTGCCGGCCAAATCGGTCGAGCGCCGCCGCGCCATCGGCGAAGCGGCCACGGTGCCCGCGACCATCGTGTTCTTCGAGGCACCGCATCGGCTGGCGGCCTCGCTCGCCGATCTTGCGGAGTTGCTGGGCGAGCGGCCGGCGGCGGTGGCGCGCGAACTCACCAAGCTGTTCGAGGAAGTGCGCCGCGGCAGCCTGCCGGAACTCGCGGCGCACTATGCCGCCCAGCCCGAGGTGAAGGGCGAGATCGTGGTGGTGATCGGCGCACCGGTCGAAGGCGCGATGCCGGCGGCCGGCGCTCTCGACGAGGCACTGCGCGAGGCGATGGCGGGGGCCTCGGTGAAGGATGCATCGTCGGAGGTGGCGGCTCGGCTCGGGCTCCGACGCCGAGACGTCTATGCACGCGCCCTCGAATTGAAGCGAACGGCATGAGCGTCGAGACACGCCGCATCGCCCATCGCAAGGGCCATACCGCCGAGTGGCGCGCCGCCTGGCGGTTGCGGCTGGCCGGCTATTCGATCGTGGCGCAGCGCTACAAGACCAGGCTGGGCGAGATCGACATCGTGGCCAGACGCGGCAACCTCTTGGCTTTCGTCGAGGTCAAGGCGCGGGCCGATTTCGACAACGCGACCTTCGCGCTGCGTCCGGGCCAGTTCGGCCGCGTCGCCCGTGCGGCCAACCTGTTCCTCGCCAGCCATCCGCGTTATGCCGTGTGCTCGGTGCGTTTCGATGCCGTGCTGGTGGCCGGCCCGCTCTGGCGGCATCTGTGGCCGCGCCACCTGCCCGACGTCTGGCGCGCCCCGGAGTAGAGGTTTGCCGCTGAGCGAGTCCGATGCGTCAAAGACTCTTTCCCGCCTCAAGGATCTCTGTGCGGGTGACGGCGTGCGCCTGGAGATCGTCGAGGTGGCGCTGACCCTGAGCCTGCTGCAACACGAAGAGCCGATCGACCTCGTGCCGTTCCGCCAGCACGTGGCGCAGATGTCGGCCGCGGTAGCGGACCTCGTGCACCGGCGCGGCGCCGTGCCCGAGGCGCTGGCCGAAGTGATCGCCCAGTCCTTCGCCTACCGCGGCGACAGTGCGACCTACGACGACCTGCAGAACGCCGACCTGGTGAAGGTCATCGAGCGCCGCAAGGGCCTGCCGGTGGCGTTGGCGCTACTTTATCTCCAGGTCGCGCGCGACCAGGGCTGGGATGCCGAGGGGCTGAATTTCCCCGGGCACTTCCTGATCCGGGTGGCGATCGACGGCGCGCGCCATGTCATCGATCCGTTCAACGACGGGATCGTGCGCGACGCCGCCGACCTGCGCGAACTCACCCGCAAGGTCCTCGGCCCCAATGCCCAGCCCAATCCGTCCTACTACGATCCGGTGGCCGACCGGCAGGTGCTGCTGCGGCTGGAGAACAATATCCGCCTGCGCCTGGTCCAGCGCGAGGACTGGGCGGGCGCGATGAGGATCGTCGAGCGCATGCTGACGATCGACCCGGCGCAGCCGGCGCTGGTGTACGAGATCGGGCAGATCAACGTCCGGCTCGACAAGCGGCGGGCTGCGATCGCGGCGTTCGAGCACTTTCTGATGATGGACGATGGCCGCAGCGGCGGCGCGGCGGGCGCCGACATGCGCGGCCACGCCACTGCCCTGTTGCAGGAATTGCGCCGCGGGCTTAACTGACGCTCCCATTGCCCGAGGACGGATCATGAAACTCAAAGTCGCCATCCAGATGGACCATGTGTCGACCATCGACATCGTGGGCGATTCGACCTTCGTGCTGGGCATGGAGGCGCAGAAGCGCGGCTACGAGGTGTTTCACTACACGCCGCCCGACCTGATGTTCCGTGACCGCAAGGTGCTGGCGCGCGTGCAGCCGATGAAGCTCAAGAACGAAAAGGGCAATCATTTCATGCTGGGCACGGCGGAACTGGTCGATCTCTCGACCTTCGATGTCGTGCTGCTGCGCCAGGACCCGCCGTTCGACATGTCGTACATCACGACGACCCATCTGCTGGAGCACATCCACCCCAAGACACTTGTGGTGAACGACCCGGCCTCAGTGCGCAACGCGCCCGAGAAGCTTTTCGTCACCCATTTCGACAACGTCATGCCGCCGACGCTGATCAGTTCCGATCCGCGCGCGCTGCGCGACTTCCGCGACGAGCACAAGGACATCATCCTGAAGCCGCTGTTCGGCGCCGGCGGCGCGGGCGTGTTCCGCCTGCAGCCGGGCGACGAGAATTTCGCCTCGTTGCTCGAGATGTTCTCCAAGCAGAGCCGCGAGCCGGTGATCGCCCAGCGCTACCTTCCCGAGGTGCGCATGGGCGACAAGCGCATCATCCTGATCGACGGCAAGGCGGTGGGCGCGATCGATCGCGTGCCGGCATATGGCGAGGCGCGCTCGAACATGCATGTCGGCGGCCAGGCGGTGAAGGCCAGCCTCACGAAGCGTGACCAGGAAATCTGCGACATCATCGGGCCGGATCTGGCGCGGCTGGGCATGATCTTCGTCGGCATCGACGTGATCGGGAACTGGCTCACCGAGATCAACGTCACCTCTCCGACCGGCCTGCAGCAGATCAACCGCTTCGACGGCGTCTGCCTCGAGGCGCAGATCTGGGACCACATCGAAGCCCGATACAGCGCCACGCGTGCCTAGCGCCAGCGCCCCGATCTGGATCACCGGCTCGCTGGCGATCGACCCGTCGGAGATCGGGGAGAGTTTTGTCCGCGCCGCGGGCCCGGGCGGCCAGCACGTCAACAAGACGTCGAGTGCGGTGCAGCTGCGCTTCGACGTGCGCAACTCAGCCTCGCTGCCCGGCGAGGTTCGCTGGCGGCTGGAGAAGCTCGCCGGCAGCCGGCTGACGAAGGATGGCGTGCTGGTGCTGATTGCGCAGGAGCATCGCAGCCAGAAGCGCAACCGCGAGGAGGCGCTGGCGCGTCTCGTCGAGCTGGTGCGCGAGGCGGCACAACGGCCGACGCCCCGGGTGAAGACGCGGGTGTCGAAGGCGGCCAAGCGTCGCCGCGTCGACGACAAGAAGCGGCACGGCACGATCAAGGCCCTGCGCCGCGGCGGCCCGGAAGATTAGAGTTTTTCTGACTCGATTGGAGTCATTTCGACACTTAAGCGCAGACTGTCATCCCGAGTCGGCGCATTCACATGCGCCTCAAGCGAGGGATCCTTAACTGCGGCCATGCAAAGATCCCTCGCTGCGCTCGGGATGACAATGACCTTTAAGCAGCAGCGATGCGTCTCAATTCCAGTCGGAACAGACTCTAGACCCGAAGCCTCGCGATCGCAGGATCGTCGCTGGTCTTCGCGTACAGATGCAGCAGGAAGACACTGGCGAGCTGGTTGGCTTCGCGTAGCATCATGTCGCCGGAATAAAGCCCCGCAACGAACCTGGCCCATGGGATCGGGCGCACGCGCAAGGTCTCGCTGCCGCCGGACACCGGCGCACGGACCGGGCGCACGCCCATGGCGAGATAGCTGCGCACCTTGTTGGTGAAGCGCGATGCCGCCGGAAACAGCGCGCCGAGATCGTGCCAGCGCGCGGCCTCGTGGCCGGTCTCCTCGAGCAGCTCGCGCTTCACGGCGGCCTCGGGCGTCTCGCCGGGATCGACGTGGCCGGCAGGCAGCTCGAGCATGGTTTGCTGCACGGCGTGCCGGTACTGCTCGACCAGCACGATGTCGCCGGCATCGGTAATGGCGATGGCGTTCACCCAGTCCGGCAATTCGATCACGTGATAGGGCGACAGGGTCTCGCCGCCCGGCAGTGCCACCGTGTCGCTGCGCAACGTCAGCCACCTGTCGCGATAGGGGTAGGTCGAGCTGAGGAGCGTCCAGGCCCCGGTCGGCCGATCTGTCATGGGCGAGCCTTCCTTAAACCAGCGGGGGCTTCTTGGACCAGTCGTAGCCGCTCACCGCACGGCGGTAGCCGTAGTCGTAGAGCGCCTTCATGTAAGCGGGATCGAACGGCTGGGGCAGCGGCATATCGAACTCCCTGCCGATGTAGGCAAGATTGTAGCCGACCTCGTCGCGCAGGCAGGCGTAGTAGATCTTCACCACGTCGCTGTAGCCGGCGGCAGCGATCATGGTGGAGATCGCGCGGCCGGCGATGCCTAGCGTGCGCCGTTCAACATTGGCCCACTCCGGATCGAGCCGGCCGTTGCGAATGATGTAGGCTTCGGGCTTCAGCGTCGGCAGGCGCGCCTGGAGGCGCTTGCGCCGGTTGACCGTGAGTGACGGTGGATAGAGGAAGGTCTGCGCAAAGGCGCCGCCATCGACATGCATTTCCTGGTAGGTCTTGCCGTCGAGCGTGACATCGAACATCGTCGGCGGAAAGGCGCCCGGGATGGCGGCGGACGCCAACAGAACCTTGCGGATCGTCTCGGCCGCTTTGGAATGGCCGCTCCGGGCGATGGCACCGATGTTCCAGATCACCGGATGCTGTGCGTCGAGGTCGGTCGAGGCGACGAGCAGCAGGCGGCCGCTGTCATAGGCTTGGGCGATATCGGCCAGCATACGCTCGTCGAGAAAGCGCGAGATGGTCTGGTACAAAGGCTCATTGTCGGCCATGGCGTCGTCCCACAGGGCCGCCGTCAAAAAGCGCGGCCTCAGCACCTGCCTCGGTTCGAGTTCCGTGTAGACCGACTTCAGTTTCGCGTCGTAGTCCGATCCGAGGAAAGCAAACGGCGCAGTCAGGGCACCGGTGCTGATCCCTGTCACGACCTCGAATTCGGGCCGCGTCCCGTGCTGCGTCCAGCCGGCCAGCAATCCCGCGCCGAAGGCGCCGTTTTCCCCGCCGCCGGAGAGGGCAAGCATCTGGATTTGCGGGAGGTCGAACAGGGACTTGACGCCCTTCGCGGCGGCGACCCGCGTGAACGCCTCTTCGTACTCGCGCTCGAGATCGGCCGAGCCTTCTGCCGGGAAGAATCGCTCGTTGGCGATGCCCAGGACGGTCGCCTGCCGCGCGCGGCCGATCGGGACGGGCGGGCCGCGCTCCGGCACGGCACAGGCCGGCAAGCCGGCGGCAAGTGCGCCGCTGGCCGCCGTACGCAATACGCTGCGCCGCGAGGGCAGGAAACGCGAGGGGGTTCGGTCGGTCAATTCAGGTCCTGTCTGGAAGTCTACTTCGGCGGCGCGGGCCTTTCGACAATCTTGAGGCGACGCCGGATGTGTCTTCAGGACGCGATAGTGATGTGGTAACACTAGGTTGGCGTCTCGGGCTTCCTTGGAGGACCGTGTAGCGGACCGTGTGGTGGGTCCCCGTAGCTCAGCCGGATAGAGCATCAGTTTCCTAAACTGAGGGCCGGAGGTTCGAATCCTCTCGGGGACGCCAAATTGTATATTTGTTATATTTCAACGTGTTAATACAATGTGTGGAGACCTCTCCACACTCGTTCTCCACACAGATTGTCTTCAATAAATATGGCACTATATAGCGTTGACAGGCCCGTTTTTCCGACTTGCGCTAAAACTCTTGCGCAAGGGTGCAATTGAGGGTAGAAGGACTAAAGCTGAGACAGGAAGCTGTCTTGGACCGTAAGCGGTTAAAAACGTGGGCCGGTAGGAACCGGAAACACGGAACTAATGCCAAAGGCCATCGCCCAACGACCGCAGCAATGCGAGTTGGACCGATCCGCAGACGACCCTAGTCGGAGAACTGCTTAGCCAGTCCGACAGGAATGCCCCCGCGAGGATAAGGCACCAGAACTTCGAAACGCTTTTCGAATGGTGCCGCTATGTCTCGACCTGGGCCAGCCTCCAATTGCCGTCGCACGCGAGACATCAACGGTACTCCGCTTCCATGGGGCGCTGTTAGACGCTGCACGCTCGCGACCGGCATCACCGCCAACACCATCCGCGAAAACGTCAAGCGAGGACGCCTTGTCGTTGGCAGCGATGGCTGTCTCGCACCGCCCTCTGCGTCATCGCACCCGAAAAAGCCGCCGACCGAGCCGCCCGAGTTCATTCGTCCGTCAAACCGTGTGAGGTAGTCATGGCGCTCCGCAATATCCCCTTCCCCAGAGACGTACCCACTTCGGCGATTGAAGACACGTCATCGCGCGACCGCGAGTGGTTCAAGAAAAATCCCACACGCCGATACCACGTTCGCCCGCTGTACCCCGAGGAGTGGACCTATCTGCGCACGGCGGACCATCCGACATCGTGTGTCATCGTTGGGCAAGTGACGCCCGGCATTCGCATCAGACATACGATGTGCGGGGGGCCGATGCCATCCGACCGTGACGAAATCCTCGCGCCAATTGTCGCCGCGACCAGATTCGGAAAGCTTTTCGCCAGGGCTGATGAACTCGCCAAGGCGGGGCGGCCATGAACGCCGCCGATCCAAAGCCCGCGAAGTCGCCACTGCGTGAAAGCGCGTTGGCGTTCGCCAAAACGGGCATCCCCATCTTCCCAATCAAACATCACGGGAAGGAACCCGCGTGCGCGCATGGCTTCAAGGACGCCACGACCGACCTCGCGCAAATCGACACATGGTGGCCCGATGGCGCGACCGAAGAGTACAACATTGGCCTGTGCCCGGACGATATGGGTTGGTGCGTCATTGACCCGGACGGGGCCGAGGGCATCGCGAACTTCGAGAAGCAGTGCACGGAACATGGTGGCCTGCCCGTTCCCACGTACACGGTCAGCACGCCGAATGGCGGGCGGCATTACTACTTCAAGGGCAAGCTTCCGAGTACGGCAAGTCGGCTAGCGCCAAAGGTCGATACGCGCGGCGTTGGCGGCTATGTCGTAGCGGAAGGCAGCTCCATCCGCAGGAAGGATGGGACGCTTGGCACCTACGAGCAGTTCGAGGACCACGAAATTCAGGAACTACCCGCCTGGATCGCGGAAGAACTGGCGGTCAAGGAACATACCTCGCAAGCCGCTCCCGATGACGTAGAGCTTGATACAGAGGCCAACGTTAACCGCGCAATCGCGCATCTTAAAGCCGACCTTGCGGAGATCGGCGCACCTGTCGAAGGCAACGGCTCCGATGATCGCACCTATCGCATGGCCGCCGCCATCCGTGGCCTTGGCATATCACCGGCCAAGACAGCGGAGTTGATGATAGATCATTGGTCGCCCCACTTTGAGCCGGACTGGCTTGAGCGGAAGGCCGAGAACGCGGCCCGCTATTCGCAGAACGACGCGGGCGCGTTTGCGGCGGGCAAACCGTCAGAGACATTCAAAGGCTTTGCGGAAAAGTTCGCGGTCGAACCTAAAGAGTCTGTCAATGACAACGCCGTTGACAGCGAGCCACGCCCATTCCGGCCAAAGAGCTTCGATGAGTTCGTCAATGAGCCGGAACCCGAATGGCTCGTGCAAGACCTGCTTGAAGACAGGAAGACCGCACTGTTGCTCGGTGACACGGGAGACTTCAAGTCTACGATTGCGACAGGTATCGCGGGCAGTCTTGTCACGGGTCATCCGGTGTTCGGCAAGCTCAAGGTAAACAGGACCGGAGCCGTCGCCTGGATCGCAGGCGAGGACGTTGCGAGCGTCCGACCACGCCTGTTGGCGATGGAATGCGAGTTCGGCGTCAGCTTCAAGGGCAAGCCCTTCTATCGCATCGACACGATGTTTCAGGTTGGGCAGCAAAGCCAGTTCGATGAAGTCGTCGGCGAGCTTGAACGGCTAGGCCCGCTCGCCCTCATCGTATGGGACACGCTGTCAACATCCATTCGTGGGCAAGAGGAAAACTCCAATGGCGTGATGAGCGCCGTCACAGGATGGGCGAATGACCTTCGCGACAAGTTCGGCTGCTCCGTCCTGATCCTTCATCACCGGCCAAAGTCAGCAAAGAAAGGCGAGGCGAGTTCGCGCGGCGGCGGTGCGAGCAACGCCAACGTTGACAGTGTGATCCTGGTGGAACGCGAGGACGAAGAACTGACCGTCGAATTGACGCTGCCTAAGATGCGTTTGAGCAGCAGCGACGCGGGCATCCGGCTCAAGGGCAAAGTTCACCAGACCGGACGGCGCAAGGATGGCACCCCGGTCAAGGCCGTGGCGATGGTCATGGATGAGACCGGCGCATCGTCGGCAGAGCAGGACCGCAAGGAACGTGCACGTTCGATCAAGGGATGGCGGAACAAGGCAGTCGCCGCCCTTGAGTGGATGCGTGTCAACCGGATGAAGTCATGCACGATGCGCCAACTCTACGCCGCTACTGCTCGGATGGCCGAATGGTCGGTGCTGCCTAACGGCGGCAAACTTCCCCTTCTTGAGTTTGAGAAGCTTCTCGACAGGCCGTTGACCGAACTTGAAGCGGCGCGCCTGGACAGTGGCACTCGACGGCTACGGGCGCTTGTCCAGATGCGTAAGCCTGGCGAGGACGGCAGGGCCACGGGGAAGGGTCCCAAGGATGGCCGCGTCCGGAACTTCGGCACGGCTGACATTGCCAAGCTCATAGACGACGAATGGGTCTTCTCCCCGATGGCGCTCGCCAAGGTCAACTACGACGGGGGCGACGATGGGTAGCCTCCCGCCAAACAGTTTGATCTTCTTCCGGACGACCATCGGACGTTGCTGCACCCCTACGGGGTTGCAGCGTCCGCGTCCGCTATGGCGAGAGTGTCCGCTAACGTCCGGATGCGTTCGGTGTGGACCTGTAAGTCATTGGAATAGAGTCACTATTCGGCGTGCGCCAGAACGTCCGGATGCGTCCGCTTGCGTCCGATGGAGCTTGAGCGTCCGGACGCGGTTTTCGGAAAACGTCCGGTACCTCGGAGCCCCCCGGTCAGGGGTCGGGATGGGGTGTTCCGGTGCCTGTCCTTCCTCTCTTTATAACTTGGTTATACCGCCTTTCCGCACACCGTCCGCGATCCTGCCTGCCCCCGTGGGGCTCCGCCTATGCGGAGCGCAATTGCCGGTTCAATCACCATCGGCATTTCCCGGCCGACTTCGCTCCCCCCTTCGTCATTGGCCCCGATGTCCTCCCATCGTGGCCAAGCCCCGGCGTCCTTCGCGCCGGGCAACCCTGCCGCCGCCATGCAACCGGATCGTCATGGTGGCGGCAGGGCTCTTTCCCCTCAACCTCGTAGGTGAACCATGAGCATCATCAGCAAAATTGCCAGCGCTGTTACTGGCAGCCCAACACCTGACCTCGAAAGTCGTATTGAGGCCACACGCACCGCCGTCGCGAGTGCCGAAGCCGACTTGAATGCCGTCGCCTTGGCATGGTCCGAAGGCTCTGCAACTACCGTAGAACGCGACAAGGCCGATGCGGCTTTGCAATCTGCCAAGCGTGATCTTGCTGGCCTGGAGCGTGCCCGAACCGCGTCCGCCGAACGCGAGAAGGCAAGGCTACGAGAGCAACATCGCGCGCTTCGGAAGTCGCAGATACACAGCGCACGGATGCATCAGAAGCAGAGCCACAAGCACGCGGCGGCGCTGGCAACGGCGCTCGCTGATGCTGGTATGGCGTTCAAGGCGCTGATCGAGAGCCGAAACAGGCTGAAAGCGGCATGGCCCATCGGCTCCGGGATTGCGCCGCAGGGATCATTCACCGATCACATCGAGCTTTCGCGGCTCATTTCCCACGAGGTGTATCGGGTGAGCGCGCATTGGCGCGATGGGCAGGATCACCTCCAGCAACCCATGACGTTGCCAGCGGGCAGGCACGATCACATCAACAACTTCTCTCAGCCCGAAGCGATCAAGAGCCTCGTGTCCAATCTGGAAGACATAGACGATCACCTCTATCGCACATTCCAGTCGGAAGACGAAGAGAAGGGCTTTGTCGTCCAGCGTGATCGTCAACAGTCGGAAGTAATTGGCGCAAACGCCCAGATGCGCTCGCTGCCTCCCGCTGGCACGCCAACGTTGTCAATAAACGGCGAGCTTCCGCTGGTGGCCGAGCAACCGAAGGGCAAACCTCTGACCGCTGCGGACATCGCCGCGAAGCTCGCGGTGCCACCTATCAAGATGCGCTGAGAGACAGGTGCGCCATGTCTACCAGTCCACCTCTGTCAGTCGGCGTGGCCGGTCGTCTCGGCCATGATGCGAGCGACCGTGCCAGAGCCGACGCCGAACTCGGCCGCCAGCTTGTGCTTGCCTGGCCGGTCTTTGCGTTGGAGAGCCTTGCGTATGGCCGCCTCTGTCTTCGGGTCGATACGAGGGCGGCCAAGCGTCTTACCCGCCGCCTTAGCCCGTTTCAGGCCAGCGTTGACGCGCGAGATAATCATGCTTCTCTCGAACTCAGCAAAGACGCCAAGCATCTGGAACATCGCCTTGCCAGCCGGTGTAGAGGTATCGACGCTCTGTTGGTGGAGGTAGAGGTCAACGCCGCTGGCGTGGACTTCGCCAAGGAACGAAATCAGGTGTTGGAGCGAACGGCCAAGCCGGTCAACGCTCCACGCTGCTATCAGGTCGATTTCGCGCCTAGTTGCTGCCTTGAGCATGCGGTCAAAGGCAGGGCGCTTGTCACGATCCAAGGCACCGCTAATTCCTGCATCGGAATACTCTGTCACGACTTGCCATCCATGGCGCTCGGCAACGGCCAGCAGTTCACGGCGCTGGTTCTCGACGCTCTGTCCATCGGTGCTAACTCGCGTGTAAATCGCAACGCGCTTGGGTTTGCTCATAATTTACTCCTAATCGCATGGACTATACGCAACAAGATAGTGCGTGAGCGGGCAGAAATCAACTGTTTTTCGCCCAATAGGTTCGTGCTCATTACGTCCGTTGATATCATTGGTTTTTCAAGCGGCGCATTCGGAGGGGTTTTCTGCCCAGCCATCGGCCGCACGGTTGGACGCGATTGCTGGTCTGTCATGCGACGCGCTGCGCTCGCTGTCGTCGCGCTCAATCATCGCCCGACGCGAGTGACCGTTGATGATTTCGGCGGCCGTTGCGCGGCCCCAAAACACCCGGGTGGGAGCCGGGGCACGCCAGCGCTTGCGCTTCGCTCTGCTTCGCGGGCGCGTCCCCTCGGACGAGACACCAGAAAAACATTGATGACCTCTATGCCAGAGGGAGCGCCGCTATGAGCGAGAAACAACCGAAGGCCGCGTCGTGGGCCGAACTCCAGCCGCGCGGTAGCGGGCGCATCAAAACCAATGTCGGCGGTGACGCCGCACGCAAATTACGCGCCGCCCCGGTGCGTGATCGTCTCTCGAAATGCGTTGGCCGAGAGACAATGGAAAACCCTCTGCCAACGGACAATGGAGACAAAAATGAGTGATACCCCAATCGTCGTTGAGACATACGACAACCCGTCCGTCAATTCGCCGATTACCTCGGCGACGGCGGACAGTTTCGAGCAGACCTTGATTGCTCGGGGCGTGGCCTCGGCTGATGCGAAGGCTCGCGCGGACAAGTACCGCCCGACGCAGCCCGACCCGCAGGCCCCACCCGCAACGCCTCCGCGCCGCCCGACCGATTGGGAGGTGAGTGACCTAAGCCCCTCGAAGTTGCCGAACCTGACGGCAGGTCAGATTGAGGGCGCGAAGGCTCACTTGATCGGCCATCGCGGCACGCTGGTAGTGCGAGCGGCTGACACGACACTCAGTCGCGCCGAGCGGGCACAGGCTACCGATTCCTTGGAGCGAGTGGACGCCACGTTGAGAGGCATGAAGTACGATCCGGCCAATCCGCCTCAAGACACCCGCACGGCGGGCGAACGGAATTTCGACAATTCTGGCCTCAATGCGCCAACCGATCCGAGCGGATACGACCTCAACGGCGTGTTTGGCCCTGACAGCGGTTTCACCGCCGCTGACTTGCCCCTAGCTTCAGCAATGATCCGCGAGGCCATGCACGAAATGTCCATCCCGACCGCGCTCGGCAAGGACGTGGCGGGGAACATCATTAAGAGCATGTCGGATTGGAGCAAGCTCACGTCGGACGAGGCCCGCGAGACGCACCACGCGAACATGCGAGCCACCGTGCAGCGCGTTCTAAAGGTCTCGTATGAACAGGTGATCGACGCCATCAAGCCCATCGTCGGCAAGCTCGGGAAGGATCAAAGCGAGACATTGGCCGCGAGTGGCGCATTTGAGAGTGCCAACACGCTCATTAGCCTTTACCGCGCTCAGCGCATCGGCGGTCATCGCGCCAAGCTTGGTCGCGGCAATGGCTGAAGCCTTGGTTATTTTGGGGGTCGCATATCGAGCCGTCGCGAATTTAGATCGCGACGGCGGAGCAAGATGGTCGGACCTCAGCAAAATGCGGTCGACTACCCAGGGTCGATATCGTAGCGTGATTGTAACGTGTAGCGGGCGCTATGGCAGCACATTCGGACTTCAAGAGCTACTACCGCATCCTAGGGGTGTCTGTCGGTGCTTCGACGGGAGAAGTGAAAAACGCCTATCGGCGGTTGGCGAAGGAGCTTCATCCAGATCGGCATCCGAACGACCCTGCGGCAACCGCAAAATTCCAGACATTGAATGAGGCTCATGCTGTCCTTTCGGACCCTGAAGCCCGTGCAAGATATGATGGCGCGTGCATCGCGGGGGAAACTCCAAATACGCCGCGTCAGTCAATTGGTCCGGTCACTTGCTCATCGTGCGGGGCCGTGAGCGCGCAACCAAGATACATCATTTTTTGGTACGTAATCAGCCTGCTTATCGTCACCTCGCGTCGGACAATGCAGGGCGTCTTTTGTCCGTCATGCGCATCGAAGAAGGCGGTCCAGTCCAGTGCGATTACGTGGTTGCTCGGCTGGTGGGGTTTTCCGTGGGGGCCAATTTGGACGGTCGCAGCGCTCTATCGGAACCTGTTGAACGGTACGCTACCCGCCGACGTAAATGGCCAAATCCTTGGAAGTCAGGCGCTCTACTTTTGGGACAAAGGTAAGCCCGAATTAGCTGCTGCAACGGTGAACCAGGCTCTCCGCCTCAAGGTTACGGAAACGCTGCGAGAGCGCTTGTCCAAGCTAAGAGAGGCTCTGCCGCGAGCGCCGGACTCGCGACTGATCGACCGATGGAAGCTACGGCGAAGGTGGGATTTTTGGGCTCAGCTTGCACCCGTTCTAGCGGTCGCCGCTTTCGTGACGTGGGACAACGAGAACAATATCATAGTGGCCATAGCTCATCAAAATTTGGCCCACGTTGGCGAAGCGAGAACAAGTGTCTCAGTCGCACCCGGATCGGCGAGCCAGGTGTTAGCTACCGTGCGCCCGTTCGAGGACTTCCATGTTCTCTCAGGTTGGGGAACAGAAGGATACGAACGTGTCATCACGAGCCGTGGCACGATTGGTTTCGTGCCGAAGGCTTCGGTTATTTACGGCGAAGGCATGGCTGATCTCAAGCGCAGATGCTTTCCCTCGGGGTCGGTATATTTCGCGAACGGCAAGATCATTCGGCAAACGAGAACTGGGCCGCACACGCTTGAGACAACGAACGGCCTATCATCCGATGCCGTAGTTAAGCTGCGTGACCTAGCCGGGCATACGGTGCTGTCCTTTTACGTCGCAGCCGGCGGCGCGGCGTCTGTTAACAACGTGCCAGAGGGAACTTTTTCCATTGAGTTCGCCACAGGCAGCGAGTTCAGCCCAACTTGCGGCTACTTTCTCCGCAACATGGCGTCCAAACGGTTCGTGAATACAGAACGCTTTGACATTCAATCTCAGGGCGGCTCTCGCTATACGACGGTGCTCAAAATCTCGCTCAATCCCGTCGCTGGAGGCACAGCTCGGACGGTGAGCACGGATGACGCCGCGTTTGATCGTGACTAGCTATTCAGACTAGCCGTCCTACCGTAGCCCCCATCATCTCGTCGTACGTCTTCATGCCGGGCCGTATGAGTAGTGCCAACGTATCCCGCATGAATGCATCTGCGGTATTTCCTCCGCCCGATAGAGCGAGAAGTTTACGCAGTTCCACGTAGATCAGCCCGGCTGACGACTTCAAGTCATCCGGTGGCTTTCCGTCGAGGATCCTTTTTGCCAAGGCGTCCGCCCTTATTTTTAGTGCGTCTGCAAGCAACCCCGACTTGTTCTCTCTAGCCAGGAGCGCCGTGAGCACATCGTCGGCAAACAGAAAGGACTCTATGTTTCGCACAGGCAGCACTATATCGCCGTCCTGCTCAAACTCCGTTACTTCGGTGGACGATTTGCTGTCACGGTCCGCCAACGCCACGATCCTGGCATTTGGCAGAATACGGGCTAGAGCCTGCCGAGCGGTAAGGCCACTTGCCGCTACCTGGTTTGATGCACCGCCTGAAACGAAAACGATACCCGGAACACGACTTGCTATGACTTGGTCATAGATTTCGGCGTCAAAGTTGCGGCGCAGGTTGCCCAAACTACTACCTTCACAAATGAAGACTGCCTTCGGCGCGATCTCCTTTGATAGATCGTCAAGCGCGATAGACAGCATCTTATTCCAGCTAACCCTATCAAGATTGCTTGGAACGAGTTCTGCGGGTTTGTCCGGATCAACTCCATCGAAGTCAATTATACTCACGGAGCCCGGCGACTTGACCGACATCTCCTGCGCCGCCCGCAAGACGCCAAGTGAGTGGGTCGAAATCCAGAGTTGGGCGTCATCGGGTACGATGTTTGTCAGTTCGCGAACAAGAGCGCCTTGAACCCGTGCATGCAGGTGTGTCTCAACCTCATCGATGCAATAGATTGCATCAGCATAAAATCTCTTCTTCATGTGTATGTCGAGAAGCAGATCGAAAGCTGCTCTCTCACCGCCGGACAAAGCCTTGTAGTGATATGAGGTGATTACGCCCTTTTCGAAAGTAAATGCACCAGCGCCAAGGGGGTCAGATATTGCATTCAAGACTAGGTCGCCGAAGACGGCCTTCATCGACGTTTGGACTCGGCCAATTAGTTCGTCACGATATGTCTTGACGCTTTTTAGATCGTTCGTCTTGTCGAACACGCCAGCCGCCGTCTCGTACACGAGCCGACGAAAATTCTCAGCGACAACAGAATCATTCACGCTGGTCCTTGCCAGACGAACAGAACTCGGTTGGTACACCCGGTCGCTCAATCGTTGACACCGAGAAGTCGGGGTCGTTGCGGAATGCGGTTCTGAGATAGATGCAGCCTTTCCTCACCGTTGCACCGCCATGCAATGTCACATCAACGAAATTAGGCCCCCAATCGAATGGTGCCGCACTATCTTTTCGGAAATACAACTCGTCGCTGTCGAACCCGATGCCGGTTTGCTGGCGATGCCAATGGTTGAAGGCGTCAAAGAGAGAAGACTTGCCGCATCCGTTCGGCCCGACAACGACTACGAGTTTTGCACTGGACGGGATGTTTTTGATCTCTAAGTCAGTGAAGCGTTTGAAATTCTTGAGGCGGACGGAATGAATGCGCATTGGGAGCGATCCTGTGTCGTGTTTCATTATTGCTAGCATTACTCCCGGCCAAGGCCGTAGAGCGCCACTCTACACTAAAGGGCCCCGGACTCCGCACGGATGGAACTATCGAACCAGGTTCTTATGCGCGGCGGCGGCTGTAGGTCTTCAGGTCTTCCGACGATATCTGGTCCGAAGGTACGAGCCGATAATGTCGCTCTTCGACATCCCTGATGCCCGGCCACTCCCAAGCGGCGTCCCGAAACAAAAATCGCCATGCGCCCGAGTGCTTCACATAGCTCGCGTTCTTTACTCGTGAGGAGTTTTATCGCCGCGCGCGTCTATGGTAGCAGGCCGTCCTTCCGTAGCAGGTCCTCTATGGATGGAGCACGCTTGAGCGCATCCATCCTGATTTGCATGCGCAAAGTCTCCAAGACTAGCCGCAATGTCTCGACACATGCCTTTTGTCTGTCAGGGATGGGAGTGGTCGAATAGTTGAACCGTGTTCCACCCAGAATGCGCTTCCAAAAGGGTCTCTGTTTCTGTTGCCACTGCTGGACTCGCTTAAGTTCGTTCATAACCGTGACCACGAAACCGACCATGTCTTCCTGCAATTGCCGGTCTGTCATTTCCCCAAATGATCGAAGGAATGCCGGCGCCATGCGTAGTAGCTCTTCAGCGCAGACGTCGATCTCGCGAGCAAGGCTTTGGCCCTCACTTGGGTAATCCCGAAGGTAACTACTCACCATTGCATGCACGTGTGCGTGGTCCGCCTTAGCGGCTTTGCTCATGGCCGCAGTAGCAACACAAAGGTTGTAGAGGTCTTGGGGCATGTATCGGCCCCCGTCAGTCGCGGCCATGGCTTACTCCTTTTGCCGGCCTGCTGAGTTAAAATGCTACCAGCAGCGATGGCCTCCTTAGCAAGGGCCCAAGCAGCGGCGACAAGGCTTTTTTTATGCCCCGTCGAGTAGCGTGCATAGCGTATCGAAGGCTCGACAATAGAGCGAGTTGAATTCCGGCCATCCACAGGGGATTGCGGGACGAGCGCGAACGCCATCGCCACCCCGCAGTCCGCGCTCGGCTGAGGCACGCTCGTCCATGTCACGTTTCCAATCTTCCACTGTTCTGGCTGTGGGATATCGGCCAATCCAGACCAACACAGATTTGAAATAGGCCAAGCAATACTTGTCGTGCTGATTGAGAGGGGGAAGCCCAGCATCCTCCCATAGCTTCGGCAGGTCGTGGCTCAGCCGAAGGCTCTGCGGATTCATGAGCTTTTGTCCTATTTTTGCAACGATCACTGCCTTGATCACCAGTTCAAGCGCCACGGCAGCCTCACGCCGAAAGCCTTCCCATAGGGCTTGATCATTGCTGCCGGTCCTGCCCTCCCATAGGAATTGCGCGGAACTTCGAGCATTCGCTGCCCGCGCCTTCCAATGCAGCGGCGCTCCCATTCGAGTTTGAAACGACTCATGCAGGAATGGTGAGACAGCTTGTCTGGATCCCTGTTTGCTCAAGGCCATCTCCAATTAGTTGAAATGACTGTCGCGAGGGGAGCGAGTCTAACTGTTTCGCGAGCCCGCGAGTGAACCGAGTGCCAAGATGGTTTGAAGCACCACGCCAACGGTCATGATGGCGAGAAACGTTTTCAACCAAATGATCGACGTTGTTGCTGGCATGAATAGGACTTCTAGTCCGGTCGCCATATACGCGATCTGCACGAAGAAGGAGGCCATCGCGGAGGCTGCATAGCTCCCAGATTGCCGATCTCGTGCTGTCATTGCAGCCCAAGGACCCACTGCGATGCCGTAGGACCAAATTAGTAGAGGGATGTAGGTCTGATCGTCGGCCTTGGACATGACAACGTGAAAAATGCCGATGCACCATGCGCACACGATGCCGTAGATGAAAACCTGAGTGAGAAGGATGAACGGTGAGGCGAGGGCCGCTCCTCCCCGAGACGAAAGTGTGGCGACTGGAGGTAGAAGCAGCATTAGGCCAGCGCCCATGACGACGGGGACAAGGAAGGCGTGGGCGATGAGTGCGGCGACGCCAATGCCAAGCGCCCACCACTGGCCGAGGATTGCTAGCCATACGCCCGATACCAAGCCGCCCAACAGATTGAGTAACATGAGCGGCAGCATGACTAGCGCAACAAGTGCAGGCATGTGTTCTTCCCCCCTTAGCCCACGCCCATCTTGCAGGAATATGACCGCTCAAGCGCACCGCATACAAGCCGCAACTTCGTCGGGATGCGATGATCTGCGATTAGAAGGGCTCGCCTTCGATAAGCGAACAATCCCGCCTATGCTAGAAGTCGCGCGGGAGCCGATATGACCTATCAAACGAGATACTGTGCATTCGTTGATGTGCTGGGCTTTCAAAGCCTCCTCCGCACCGCTACAGCGGACAACATTCGCAAGGTCCTCATGAGCGTGAGAAACCTACCGCATACTGAAGGGCGCGAGCGCTTACCGTTCAGCCAGAGCGACCTAAAATTCCATACCTTCTCGGACAACATCTGCGTCTCAGCAGCGTGCAACGCAGATGGCATCGCTCATATCTTCCACTCTCTCGAATCGCTAGCTGTAGCGCTCTTGGATGATGGGACGCTGCTGCGCGGAGCCATTGTAAAGGGACTGCTAGTTCACGACGACCAAGTGGTGTTTGGCCAGGCGCTAGTCGCGGCATACAATCTCGAAAGCACCGTCGCCAATCATCCACGCATCATGATGACTCGCGAGGTAGCTACTGAGGCGATGACCCTCCTTCGTGGCCGATTTACGGAAGAATTCTTGGAGGCCTTCATCGAGCAGTCCGATGATGGGCCATTCTTCTTAAACGTGCTGATAGGGATGCGGCCGTATCTCGAATCAAATGACGAGGAAGTCCGGCGAAGCTACATTCAGCGCTACAACTTCATGGCGCAGAGACTTCAAGAAAACTTTGACGCTGCCGTAGACAATCCGCGCCACTTCGAGAAGCTGCTTTGGTTTGCGAGGTACTGGAACAGCGCCACGGGACGATTCCGCTCCGACATTCGTGCAGTTACGGGACCGGGGACAAATACGTTTGACTAAAATAGGCGTGCCACAATGCGGCACAGGCCGAATTCTGATGGCCCCGAGGTTGCGTGCAGAGGCGAAAGAGCGTGACGCCAATGCTGGTGACGAGTGGTGGCGTCCCCGGCGTGATTCGAACACGCGGCCCTCAGTTTAGGAAACTGATGCTCTATCCGGCTGAGCTACGGGGACTCACCACACGGTCCGCTGCACGGTCCTCGGTGAAGGACCGATGAGCTAACTTCCTGTTAGCACATCACTTTCGCGAGCCAAAGCCACGGTTTAGGAAACCGATGCTCTATCCGGCTGAGCTACGGGCGCATTGCATCGTCAGAAATGCCGCCGTGTATTTAGCACCCGCCGCTTACTGCGGGTAGCGCAGTTTCTTCATTGCCTTGGCCTTGGTCGCGAGGGACGGGCCGCCGCTATAGAGGCCGTAGCTCATAGTGCGAAGCCGATGACCAACCATATGCGCGACCAAGTTCTCCGCCACGCCCGCATCCTCGAACACTGTGCAGACGGTACGGCGGATAGAATGGAACCCGTAACGCTCATCAAAGCCTTCGCCATTCTTGAGCGTGGCAAATCGCTTCGTCAGCGGCTTCGCCATATCACCGAAAGCGTCGGGCCTGAGGCCCTGAAAGAGGTAGCCCCTGCCTGCGTCCTTCATCAGTTGACGTAGCATGGGCATTAGCTTGGGATGAATTGGAACCTCACGACGCGCCGCATCTGTCTTGGTGCCCGGCATAGCGATGGCGCGTTTCGTCAAATCGACGTGGTTGGTCTTGAGTGAGGCGATTTCTTCTGCGCGTGCGCCCGTGTACATGCCGATCATTATGAAGTCCGCAAGTTGATCGTCGCCGCGCTTCCTGGCCTTGGCTTCCAGCCGTAGCAAATCAGCAGGTGAGAAGTCGTTACGTTTGGCGCGTTTGGCACCTGCCATCGTGAGGTGGTCGAATAGACCCGGTATCTCCCGCGCGGCCTTGATGCCGACTAGGTATTTCCAGTAGCCCCGCAGGTCGCCGACCGCGCGATGGATTGTAGAGCGAGCCGCGCCGCCGCGAGCCTCTCTGTTGATCCATCGTTGAATGACCGCGCTGTCCACTCCGTTTGTGGCTTTGAACTCTTCCGCGAACCGCAGAAGGTTTGTCTTCTTCATGTGCAGCGACTTAGCTTCTATCTGGCCCTGTAGCGTCGCTACGTAGTCGTCTAGGTGCTCGCCGAACGGGACGGTTTCACCCGTGGCCAAATCGTACAATTCCCCGTATTTGGCCATCTTCTCATCGCTCTCAAGCTCCGGGACAGAGATACCAAGATGAGTTTCTAGGGACTGGTGCAAAGCGACTTCGCGGTCGCCGCGCTCATCCTCGTTCTTGGCTTCAGCGAGAAACTTGCGCCAGGAGGCCGGGTGGAACGTGTCATCGGCCTGTCTGCGGGCGTGCTCTAACGTGAGCAGCCATGCCTTTTCATAGTCAGTCGCCTTGATCCGGGCGGCGACCTTATCATGCGTCTTGAGGTTCGCGGCGAAGCGGGGTTTGCCGATGGTGTCGCGCAGCGACGGCGGCACGTCGTGCATTGCCCACCAAGTCTTGTGTCTCTGGACAAGGTACATTCTGGCCGGTCTCCACACAGGTGTTCCACACAGATTTACCCTCGAACTACGGCCATTTCTAGGTCATTCTGGCTTTTGGCTCCCATCCTCTCGGGGACGCCACACCACAGCAAATCGCGGAATGCATCCTCCGATCCGGGACTGGGCGCTGACGATGAAATTCTCCCTTCAGACGTTCGACGTTGCGGATGTCGTTCTCATCCGCTCGAAGAAGATCGAGGATAGTCGGGGCTATTTCATGGAGACCTGGTCGGAAGGCGAGTTCGAGCGCCTGGGGATTTCGGCGCGCTTCATCCAGGACAACCAGTCGCTGTCGAAGCCAAGCGGCACGTTGCGGGGATTGCATTTCCAGCACATGCCGTTCGCGCAGGCAAAACTGATCCGGGTCGTCCGGGGCGCCATATTCGATGTGGCCGTCGATCTGCGGCGAGCGTCGCCGACATTTGGACGGTGGTGCGGTACGACGCTGACCAGCGATGGGGGAGATCAGCTCTTCATTCCCGGCGGGTTTGCCCACGGCTTCGTTACGCTCCAGCCGGATGTCGTCGTTTGTTACCGGGTCGATTCTCTTTATGTGCCTCAGGCGGAAGGAGGCATACGCTGGGACGATCCCGAACTCGCGATCGTGTGGCCGTTCGAGAAGGCCAGACTGGTGCTGTCCGACCGCGACTCGAAGCTGCCGTCCTTCAGGGATTATCGCGAGGTGGTCGAGGGCAGGGAGCGGAGCCTGACGTGAAGGTCCTGATTCTTGGCTGCGACGGACAACTCGGGAGAGAATTGTCGCAGCTCTGCACGCAGCGCAAGCTCACGGCAGCGTTCTACCGGCGATCGGACTGCGATATCGCCGAGAAAGCCCAGGTTGTTGCGGCGTTCGCCGCGACGATGCCGAACGCGGTAATCAATGCTGCCGCCTACACCAATGTCGACCAGGCGGAGGCTGAACCCGGATTGGCCTTTCGCGCCAATCGGGAAGGGCCTGCAAACCTGGCATCGGCTGCGGCGGCCCATGGCATTCCGCTGATTCACGTTTCGACAGACTTTGTGTTCGACGGCAGCAAGGCCCGGCCCTACGTGGAAACCGACGCCGTCGCGCCGCTCAATGTCTACGGCCTGTCCAAGGAGGCGGGAGAGCGTGAAGTGCGCAGGCTTCAGGAGCGCCATGTCATCGTGAGAACCAGCTGGCTCTACGGTCGCTATGGCAGAAACTTTCTGAAGACGATGCTCGGCCTGGCGAGCACACGCGAGAATTGGGGAGTCGTGAACGATCAGATCGGCACCCCGACGGCCTCGCAGGATCTCGCCCTCGCCGTTCTGGCTGCGGCCGAGCAGGCCGCTGCGGGAGTGGCGAAATGGGGCACTTATCATTTTGCCGGCGCGGGTGAGGCGACTTGGTTCGATTTCGCCGGCGAAATCCTCGAAGTCCAACGGCGCTTTTGCGACCGCCGCCCGTCCATCGCTGCCCTCTCGACCGAAGAGTATCCAACGCTCGCCCGCCGGCCGCGGAATTCCAGGCTCAACAGCGATCGTTTTGCGTCGACCTTTGGTGTCAGGGCCGCCCCGTGGCGCGATCGGGTGTTCGAGACCGTCAGAATGCTCGCGCGGTCCTAGCCGTTCTCCGCTGTATTGGGCAGCCGTGAACCCCGGAAAAGTTGCGATTCGATATCGAACTTACCGAACCGGTTTTTGATCGAGATCCGCTTGTAGTGAAAAACAAAGCTGGACGGGACGATCAGCGACGATGCCTTGAGGCGGTCCTGGATTTCATCTTCATTCCCCAGGTTGCGAAACTTTGGATCGAATGGCTCTCCGGGCCGGTGGCGCTGTGCGCGTTTGAGAAAGTCGGTGTCAAAAACGATGCAGAATCCGTTTATTTTCTTTGCGGGGATTGGGTCCAGAGGCCCGAGCTGTTCGGCAGTCCGCAGTACGTCTGCCCAGTCATCGGAAGGTTCGTAATCGCCGATGAACCTTCGAACATCCTGCTCGGGAACGTGCCCTGGAGCGTTGGTTATCGGTCCGGCGAGATCACACTTGATTTGCTTCATCGCGCCAAGGATTCGCGTGCACCAGTCCGGCGTAAAAATCAGGTCGTTGTTGACGATTGCCAGATGGTCGCAATGGGAGAACCGACGGTACGCCGCATTCCACAAATACGTGACACCGGAGTTCTCCGGCGATCGCCAGTAGCCAACTCTGTCACCGCCCGTGGCACGCACGACATCCCTGGTGTCGTCGGTGGAGCAGTCATCGAACACTGCAAACTCGAATCTGTAATCATCGACGTCAGCCGTCGTTCGAAGCAGCAATTCTATGGCCTGTCTTGTGTATGCGGACTGATTGTAACAGGTGATCACTATTGCGATGTCGGTCATTGCCTGTCGTGTTCCTTGCGCACTATTGACTCCCGGAGGCACTTTCGAGGGGAAAGAACTCGGCGTCCATCGCCTCGGCAATTCGCAGGCGCACAACAGCTAGTGTCACCGGGTGCACCGCCTACTCACTTTCGTGAATGCAGAACGAACAATTCGCCTCGGTGCAATTTCTTTCGGCATTCTTGTTGCATCGTTTTCGTGGAATTATTCCGGAGGACGCCGGCCGTTTCATGATCTCGTAACGCCCGGCGCGCAGAGTTTCCGGTCAACGACAAGAAGAGAACCGTCGGGTTCCTGGCCAGTTCCAGTTGGGGGGGCGATACAGGGGGATGAGTCCGGCAATCGTTCGCATCGGCGAGCGCGTCTGGAGCATGCGAGCTCCGTTGGCGGCGTGGGCACGTGGGAAGAAGGCGCGCTTCGCCGATCTTCACGCGCTGCGCCGCGGCAGGTTGCCGGCGGTCGTGTGCCGCGTGCCGCCGCGGACCGGCTATGACTATCTTTTCGAAATCCTCGCGCTGCGCCCACAGATCAGGGTCGTCGGCCGCGCCCGCAATCCCGTCAACTTCTTCAAGGCAGGTCACCATGTTCGATAAGCAGATCTCGCTGTTGCACAAGAAATTCCCCTCCCCAAAGACCCATTCGCCGGCGTCGATCGCAGCCAAGGCGCACCTGATCTCCGGCATGCCATCGATCGTCAGCGCCGACCTGACGATCCGCGGCAATCTGCTGGGCAAGGGCGACGTGCAGGTCGAAGGCAAGGTGTTCGGCCGCATCGAGGCGGGCTACCTGGTCGTGGCGGAGGGGGGAGAAGTCGAGGGCGACATCGTCGCCAAGGCCGTGGCGATCTCCGGCACCGTACGCGGCTCGATCAAGGCCGGCACCGTGACCCTGGCGGCAACAGCCCGTGTGAATGGCGGCGTGCTGCACGACGTGCTGGCGATCGAAGCCGGCGCCCAGCTCGAGGGTGAGTGCAGACGGTTGGCCGGGGCGCAGACCGACAAGATCGGACCTGCAGCGCTCGACCTTGAACCGGAGTCCGAGCTCGCGGCCGCGGAATAGGCCGCGTGCGTGTGCCGAGAGCACTCATCGCCTGCTGCTAGGCTGCGAGGCCGACGTTTCCTGGCGGCGCGAGAAGGTGAGGAAGACGCACCCGGACGGTCGTTCCGATTTCCTTTGCGATCGACGGGACGATCGTGCCGCCAAGCTGGCGCACGAAGATCGCGACGTAGTCGGAACCGCGCTTCTCGGCGGTCTTCCCCGGATCCTTTGCCGGCATGCCCACGCCATCGTCGGCGACGGCCAGCTCGATCTGGTCGCCCGCCCGCTCCACGCTCAGAACGATCCGCCCTGTCCCGCCCGGGAAGGCATGCTTGATCGCGTTGGTCGCCAGCTCGTTGACGAGAAGACCGAAGGGAACGGCGAGATCGGGGTCGATCTCCAGGGCCTCGGCCCTTACATCTATCGTGATGCCCGAGCTGTTTCCGAGCAGGCTGGCCGACATGGCTTTGGCGATTTCTGCGAGATAGCTGTCCGCAGCGATGGTCGGCCCGCGACTCGAATGGGAAATCAGATCGTAGAGCTGGGCGATCGCGCCAATGCGCGCCTGCATCGATTTGTAGCCCTGAACGCAGGGGGCGGCCGTCCATTTGGTCTCGTAGGCGATCAGGCCGACGATGATCTGCAGGTTGTTCTTGATGCGATGGGAAATTTCGTTCGCCAGGGTCAGCGCATCGCGTTCGCGCTGCTTGCGATCGGTGATGTCCTCGAAGACGAGCAGCATGCGATGGGCATGGTTGCCCGGCTGGGAGATCTTGCGGGCATTCAGGTTGAAGACGCGGCGGCCGAGACCGGGAAAATCGTCCTCGATCTCGAAGCTTTCGATCGGTTTGTTTTCCGGCAGCACCTTCTCCATCAGATGGCGGAGCGCGGGCACGTCCCATTGATGCTGACCCAGCTCGGAGACGCGCCGGCCGCGGGTCTCGGCCTCGGTGATTCCGAAGATGGTGAGGAACGCCTTGCTGGCCGTCACGATGGTCATGTTGTTCTCGAGGACGACCAGCGGGTCGCGGATCGTGTCGACGATGCTTTGCGTCAACTGCCAGTTGCGCTTGCTCTCCGCCCGGGCTGCGCGTTCCTCGCTGACGTCCTCGATGGCCAGCAGGATGGAACCGTCGATGTTGCCGGGGCTGAATATCTTCCGCGCATTGACCAGCATCGTGCGCAGGCCGATCGTCGGGAAGACGTGCTCGACTTCGAAGCCCTCGACCGATGTGCGATGCGGGATCACGCTCTCGAGCAGCGTCCGCAAGGCGGGGATGTCCCACTGCCGGTTTCCCAGCTCGTAGATGTGGCATCCCTCGGTTTCGTCGGGACCGGTGCGGAACGTCTGATAGAAGGCTCGATTGGCCGAGATGATATTGAGATTGCGGTCGAGGATGATGAGTGCGCTGGGGATGGTCTCGACAATTTCGACGGCAGCAAGCTCGGCCACCGCGTTCCGTCGTTCCTCTGAAGCTTTATCGGGCATGGAATGTCGTTCCTCGTGATCGCGCGCCATCGACGTTACGTGGCGAGCATGCCCACAACGGACTCATGGAGCTGGTCGGGCGTGTACGGCTTGGGAAGAAAATGCTGCCCGTCGACGAACAGGGATTTCATCTCGGTCGTCGGCGCATTGCCGGTCGTGTAGAGCACACGTAATTCCGGCCGCAGCGCAATGGCCTCGCGCGCCAGGTCGCATCCACCAAGGACCTCTTTCTTCAGATAGATATCGGTGAAGAGGGCGTCGATACGCCGGGACGACCGTACGAGCACAAGCGCCTCGTCGAGGTCCCCCGCCAGCAGGGTTTCATGGCCCCAGTCATGAATCATCATTTCCGCAATATCGCGCGTGAAGATATCGTCTTCGACGATCAGGATCGTGGCCATGATCAACTCCCTCCGCCGCACGCCCGGCGGGAACAACGCCGGCCTTGCAGCCTTGCCAGCAACGTCGCGAGCGCCGACTGGGGCTCGTTCAACTGGTCATATCGCAACGCCTGCAGCAATCGTTCGGCCCGCTTTATCTCTCCGATTGTCGATAAAAGACGAAAGGCCGGAACCTTCCGCAGGGGCAGCCGTTAGCTGGCCCCCTTGCGGTCTAAAAGCAAAGGCCCCGCTACCTTTCCAGGTGCAGGGCCTTCTTGTCCGCCGCCAGTACATCCGTGGTCGGCGGACCGTCGTAAGGTCTTTCTATCGCCAGAAGAGGGCGAGCAGGATGATGATCGGCAGCGGGATGCCGATCAGCCAAAGCAGAATTCCGCGACCAAAGCCCATGTCAGTCTCCTCTCTCTCTGAATGATCTAGTAACGCATCCGGCCGTCGCGGACGGCGCCGCCTTCCCAGGCCGCAAGGCTCGCGGCGAGAGCGCCGGCCAGCAGCGAGGCCGCCAGCCAGAACGACAGCATCATGGCGACGCGACGAGCCTGTTCGGCGGCGGCACGGGCATCGGCCTCGACCGTGGCGACGCGCTTCTCGGCGTCGGGCAGGGAAAGGCCGGTGCGGGCGGCGACGATCACGGCGAGGTTCTGCCGCTCGTTAGGGGTAAGTTCGCTTCCTGGCGTGCCGATGCGGCCCACAAGGCGGCCGGCAAAGGCCCGGTCGCCATTGTAATCGCGCGCCATGCCGGGGTCCTTCGAGACCGCGACGAAGTCGTAGGCAAAGAGGCGATCGGTAAAGACTGCCGTCGGACCGCCATTGCGCATCGCTTGCATGCCCGCACCCGCGCTGGCGCCGTGCATGGCAGCGCCGGTCAGGCTGGTGGTGACGGTGCCGAGCAGGATCACACCGCCCAGCGTCGCGACCGCCCAGCTCACGAGGCCATGAGCGGTGTCGCGGAAGAAGGCTTCGTGCGGATGCGTACCGAGCCACAGGTGGCGCAGGCGTCCGGCGATGTAGCCGCCGATCGCCGAGGCCATGACCGCGGTGACGGTGATGTAGATGCCGGCGACAGTCGCGGCTTTGGTGGTCGTGGCGGCGGCGGCGTTCGACCAGGGGTTGGCGACGCTGAAGCCAATGCCGCTGCCGATCGCCAGCAGGATCAACGACAGACCGGCCGAGACCGCGGCACCCGCCAGGATGGCCGACCAGGATACGGCCGAACTCGGTGCTGGTTCGTTCTCGACGATGACGGTGTCGACCATGGAGGCGCATCTCCTTTTCCCTCGGCCATAACGGGAAAACGAGACAGGCGTTGCGCAGGATCGTGCGTTTTCGCCGGTCAGGCCTTGCGGAAGATCACCGAGATATTGTTGGCCGGCATCTCGACGATGGCGGGTGCGGCGAAACCCTGGCGGCTGGCGAGCACCTCGACTTCCTCGAGCTGGCGCAAACCCCAGTCCGCGTTGCGCGAGCGAAGATCGGCGTCGAACACCTCGTTGCTGGACGCCGTGGCGACGCCGGCACGGCGATAGGGACCGTAGAGATAGAGCACCCCGCCGGCCGACAGGGAACTGGCGGCGCCTTCGATCAGACCGACGGTCGCGGCCCAGGGCGAGATATGGATCATGTTGATGCACAGGATCGCTGCCACGTCGATGACCGGCCAGCCACCCGCCGACGCGTCGAGCGCGAGCGCAGGCCGCACGTTGGCGAGACCGCGCGCCATCACCCAGTCGTCGATGCTGGCGCGCGCGCTGTCGTTGGGGTCGCTCGGCTGGAAGGAAAGCGCGGGCAATGCCGCCGCAAAATGCACGATATGCTCGCCGGTGCCGCTGGCGAATTCGAGTACCAGACCCTTCGGCGGCAGGTGCCGGCGCAGCACGTCGAGGATCGGATCGCGGTTGCGCGATGCCGCCGGCGCCTCGAGCCTCATCGTCCGGCCTGCGTCGCCGATTTGATCGCCTGCCAGATGCACGCTGGTGTCGCGGGTCCGTCGAAGTTCGTGACCCCGAGCAGCGTCAGCGCGTCGAGGATGGCGTTGGCAATGGCGGGGAAAGCCGCGATTGCGCCCGCCTCGCCGCAGCCCTTCACACCCAGCGGATTGGTCGTGCAGCGCGTCGCGTTGAAGCCCAGGTCGAACGACGGCAGGTCGTCGGCGCGCGGCAGGGCGTAATCCATGAACGAGCCGGCGATCAGTTGGCCGCTCGCGGGGTCGTAATGGGTGCGTTCGAGCAGTGCCTGTCCCACGCCCTGTGCCATCGCGCCGTGCGCCTGGCCGGCCGCGACCATCGGGTTGACCAGCACGCCGTAGTCGTCGACCCCCGAGTAGCGCACCAGCCGCACCCGGCCGGTGTCGCGGTCGATTTCGACTTCGGCGACGTGGGTGCCGTTGGGAAAGGTGAGATGCTCGCGCTTCCAGAAATGATAGGTGTCGAGCGGCTTGTTCTTCTCGCGGCCCAGGGCGGCGATCTCCAGCAGTCCGACGGCGCGATCGGTGCCCGACACGACGAACCGGCCGTCTGCGAATCGGATATCGGCTTCGGCGGCCTCCAGCGCATCGGCGGCGAGTGCCATGCCCTTGGCGATGATCTCGTCGGAAGCGCGCCAGATCGCCGTGCCGCCCATGTAGGTGGCGCGCGAGCTGCCGTGGCCGCCGCCGGTGGCGATGATGTCGGTGTCGCCTTGGCAGAGGCGGATCTTCTCGTTGGGCACGCCCAGCCGGTGGCTCAGGATCTGCGGGAAGGTCGTCTCGTGGCCCTGCCCGATATGCTGCGTGCCGGTGATCAGCGACACACTGCCGTCCTTTTCGAAGCGGATATCGACGTTCTCCTCGGGCGAGCCGCCAGTGCCCTTGATGTGATAGGCAAGCCCGAGGCCGCGCAGGAGGCCGCGCGCTTCGCTCTCGCGGCGACGCAGCGCGAAGCCCGCGACGTCGGCGTGCACCAGCGCCTTGTCGAAAGTGACGTCGAAGGCGCCGCTGTCGACCTGGAAGCCGAAGGAATTCGTCATCGGCATGTCGCGGGCCGGCACGAGGTTGCGCCGGCGCAGCTCCAGGCGATCGAAGCCGCATTGCCGCGCCGCCGCGTCGATCAGGCGCTCCAGGATGTTCACCGTTTCGGCGAAGCCAGGGCCGCGCGTCACGCCGATCGGCGTGGTGTTGGTGAGCGCGATGCGGATGTGGAGCGCGATCGCCGGCAGGCGATACACCGTGCCCTGCAGATGCATGTACTGATAGGTCGGCACGCCGCCGCCGACGCCCGCGAGGTAGCCCCCGACATTGGCCAGGCTCGACACCTTCAGCGCCAGGAACCTTCCGTCGGCATCGAGCGCCAGCGCCGCCTCGGCCTGCATGTCGCGCGCCGGATGGTCGCTCAGGAACACTTCGCTGCGGCTCGCCACCCATTTCACGGGTCGGCCGGTTCGGCGCGCGGCCCACAGGATCAGCGCATGTTCGGCGTAGGCAAAATTCTTGGCCCCGAAGCCGCCGCCGACATCGGGCGCGATGAAGCGCACGTCCTTCGGCTCGACGCCGAGGCAGCGCGCGACGTGGTTGCGGTTGATGTGGATGTTCTGGCTGGAGACCTGCAGCGTGTAGCGGCCGTTGTCGTAGACGCCGATGCAGCCGCGCGGCTCCATCGGGTTGGTGGTGACGCGATGATTGTCGAGTGCGAGACGCACGACATGGTGCGCCGTGGCGAATGCCCTGTCGGCCTTCTCGGTATGGCCGGCATGCCAGTCGAAACAGCAATTGCCGGGCACTTCCGCCGACAGCAGCGGCGCCCCGGCGGCGAGGGAAGCCGCCGCCGTCGTGACGGCGGGCAAGGCTTCGTACTCGATCTCGACGAGCTCGGCCGCGTCGAGCGCCTGGGCCTGCGTCTCGGCCACCACGAGCACGACCGGCTCTCCGGGAAAGCGCACTTTGTCGGCGGCGAGCAAGGGTTGCAGCGCGAAGATGAACGGCTCGCCGTTCTGCACATTGGCCTCAGTGTAGGGACGCAGCGGCTTTAGCCCGTCGGCCGCGGCCTCTTTGGCCGTCAACACGGTCAGCACGCCCGGCGCGCGCAAGGCGGCGGCGGTGTCGATCGACCGGATCAGCGCATGGGCATGCGGCGATCGCAGAACGACAGCCGGTACGAGGCCCGGTACTTTCAGGTCATCGAGATAGGCGCCCTGACCGGTGACGAAGCGCGCATCCTCCCGCCGCCGGGGGGAGTCTCCGATCCCGGATGTTTTCATGCCGATACTGTCGCGTGGCTGGAGGGTACCCGGCAAGCGGCTAGGCAGCTTTCGCCTCCTCACGAGCGCCCCACGGCCGGATCAGCAGCGAACCGCCGATCAGGCAGCCATAGACGGCGAGGCTGGCGGCGATCGCGGCAAACACACCGTTCAAGCCCAAACCCATACTCTCGATGGCGAACCAGCCGCCGGCGGTCGCGACGACCATGCGCAGGATGCTGGCGCTGAACGGCGCCACCATGCGGCCCGCGCCCTGGCACGCGAAGTTGAGTGTGAGGCCCAGCGCGAACAGGCAATAGAACGGCGCCACCCGCGTGATGCAGGCGACACTGGCGGCAACCACGGCGGGATCGGACGCGAATAGCCTCGACCATGTTTCCGGCAGCAGTGCCGCCGTCCAGCCGATACAGCCGATGGCAGCGAAGGCGAACAAACCGCCGGTCCACGCCACCCGGACGGCGCGTCGCCAATCGTGCGCGCCGATGGCCACGCCGACCAGGGTGGTGAGGCCGGTGCCGATCCCGAAGGCGAGCGGCGCCAGCATGAATTCGAGCCGCATGGCGATGCCGTAACCGGCGAGCGCCGCCGTGCCGAAGCTGCCGACCAGGCCGGTCACCAGGGTGGCCGTGAGACTTGCGGTCAGCGTCGTGACCGAACCCAGCAGACCCACCCTCAGGATCTCGCCGAACAGGCGGCGCTGGAGGCGGATGCCGACGAACATCGGCACGAAACCCAGCCTGCCCCGCCACACGCTGCGCGCCAGCAGCGCGAGCGATAGGGCCGTGACGAGGATCGATGCGATGGCGGGTCCGGCGATTCCCAGCCCAGACCATCGGCCGACGCCGAGCGCCAGCCCGGCCGAGAGCAGCACATAGAGCGTCGCCGTCAGGAGCCCGATGCGGCTCGGGGTTGCCGAGTCCCCGGCGCCGCGCAGCAAGGCCGACAGGAAGGCGCTCGGCCAGGCCAGCACGGCGCCGGCGAACCACAGGTCGCTGAAGACGATCGCTTGCCGGAGCGCCTGCCCGCTGCCGCCCATGACGGCGAAGAGCAGTGGCAGGGCCGTCCGGGCGAGCGCCGTGAACAGCAGCGCAAACCCCAGGCCGATCAGCAGTGCGTGCAGGACGAGCGCGCGCGCGTCGTCCTGCCGGCCGGCACCGAGCGCACGGGCGAGGGCCGCGGCGACGGCTCCCCCCATGCCGCCGTTGGCGCTGTTCAGCATCAGCACCATGAAGGGTACGACCAGAACGAAGCCCGCCAGCGTGTCGATGCCGAGGCGACTGACGATCCAGGTTTCGGCGATGGCGACGAAGATCTGCACGACCATGAGCGCGGTCGTGGGGCCGGCCAGACGCAGCAGGCTGCGCCCGATCGGCGCGGTCAGAAGAGGATGAGGCAAGAAAGTCTCCGGGAATCAGCGCGCATCGGCACGGCCATGCCGTGCCCTCCCGCTCACGCGGCGGGAGATCGGGATCGTGGGGTTAGCGCTTATCCATTTCGAAGAGCCCTCGGTAAGGCGGCAATGTGCCGATGCCGCCTGCGCTTGGCAAGGGACGTGCTAGGCTCTCCCAAACCAACCAGCGAGCGTGCCCGTGACGACCACCAACCGTGCCACCACAAATCGTGCCCGCGTCCTGCTCTGGACCGACAACACCGCCCCCTATCTCAACGGCATCAAGGATGCCGGACTTGCCGACCGGGTCGCGGTCGAGACGCTGTCGCGCAAGGACAGGCCGTCGGCGGACCAGCTCGCCAACACCGAGGTGCTGATGGCGACGGCCGTGCCGGCGGGCATGCTGCCCTCGATGAAGAAACTGCGTTGGGCCCAGGCGATGAGCGCCGGCGTCGACGGCTGGTTCGCGCTGCCGGATCTGCCGAAGGATCTGACGCTCACCTGCGCCCGCGGCACGCACACCGAGTCGATGCCCGAGAACATCATGGCGGGACTCTTCCATGTCGCGAAGCCCTATGCGATTGCGGTCGCCAACCAGAAGCAGTCGAAGTGGGTGCACACAGTGCCGCAACCGCTGACCGGCAAGACGCTGGGAATCCTGGGCCTGGGCGCGATCGGCGGCGAGGTCGCGCGCATGGCCAAGGCGTTCGGCATGCGCGTGATCGGCACCAAGCGCCGGCCCGCGGCGATGGACAATGTCGACGAGATCTTTCCGCCCGAGCAGACCAGGGAAGTGCTCGGACAGTCGGACTTCGTGCTGCTGCTGCTGCCGGCGACACAAGCCACCGACAACTTCATCAACGCCGAACGGCTCGCCTGGATGAAGCCCAGCGCGTGGCTGCTGAACTTCGGTCGCGGCTCGATCGTCAAGGATGCGGACCTGATAGCGGCGGTGAAGGCCAAAAAGATCGCGGGGGCCGTGCTCGACGTCTTCCGCCAGGAGCCGCTGCCGCCCGCCGATCCGCTGTGGACTGCCGCCGAGAACATCATCGTGTTGCCGCACATCGGCGGTCCGCACCCCGAGCGCGATCGCTTCGTGGCCAGGCTGTTCGTCGACAATCTCTGCCGCTTCCTCGACGACCAGCCCCTGAAAGAGGTCGTCGATCGCGCCGCGGGTTACTGAATAGCCGAAAGGAAAGGGCTTTTGTCAGCAGTATCCTGGCGTGAATGGCCCCCTACGCCGGCTTGACAAATAGTGCGAAAGACGCAATATATCCTTGCGGGGACCCGGACCCAGGAGCGAGGGCCGAAGCGCGGGGGTCACGGGAGACGCTGCACTGTGGGGCAGATCGAGCGTGGCGCGTTTATCTCCCGTTTAGTGCGCCCGTCCCGGCAGCTAACGAATTGAATCAACTCGGTTCTCGGAATCGGTCTCGTTAAATTTCCGTTTTTTAACGGGAGGTCCCGGAAGAAAAATCTCCGCTGCCCGCGGCGGCTGAAGTAAAAGTTATCGCGTTCTAGTAGCCAATGGCGGCGCCGTCGCTCCTCGGGTCAGAGCCGCCGATGCGCAGGCCGCTTTCGGGATCGATGACGATGCCGTGCGCATGGCCCGCAATCTCGTTCCAGTCTCCCCATTGGTTGACGATGTGGCCGCGCCGCTTCATCTCGGCGATCGTTGCGGCTGGGAAGCGGCCTTCCATGTGGAGTGTGTCGCGCGCCTCGAGAAGGCCGAAGCGGCCGGACAGGAAGCGCGGCGTTTCCAGCGCCTCCTGGATGTCGCGGCCGTGGTCGATCATGGCGAGATAGGTCTGCATGTGGATCTGCGGCTGGCCATCGGCGCCCATGCAGCCCAGCACGGCCCAGAGCTTGCCGTCGCGCATCGCGAGCGAGGCAATCAGCGTGTGCAGCGGCGTCTTGCCGGGCTCGACCCTGTTGGGACTTGCGGGGTCGAGCGAGAAATAGGCCGCGCGGTTCTGCAAGATCACGCCGGTGCTGCCCGCCACGACCGCGGCGCCGAAGCCGCCGTACACCGAGTGGACCAAAGAGGCCGCGTTGCCCTCCTTGTCGACGGCGGCGATGTAGACCGTGTCGCCCGCCAGGCTGCCATAGGATGGAATCCTGTCCCACGGAATGGCACGCGCCGGGTCCATCAGGGCGCGGCGCTCGTCGGCGTATGATTTGGAGATCAGGCGCGCCATCGGCACGTCGACGAAGCGCGGGTCGGCCAAGTGCCGGTCGCGATCATGGTAGGCGAGCTGCTTGGCCTGGATCATCAGATGGACGTAGTCCGGCCCGAGAAATGGCTTGTCCTTCATGCCGAGCGGCTCGAGCAGGTTCAGCATCTCGAGCACGGCGAAGCCCTGTGTCGGCGCCGGCGTTTCATAGATCGTGATGCCGCGATAGCTGCCGACCAGCGGCTGTTCCCAGCGCGCGGTCTGTGCCTTGAGGTCGGCAGCGGTGAAGAAGCCGCCATTGCGCCCGGACCAGCGCACGAACTCGCGCGCCACCTCGCCGTCGTAGAAGCCCGACCAGCCGTCGCGCGCGATGGCCTCGAGCGTGCGTGCCAGATCGGGATTGCGCAGCACCTTGTCCGGCTTGAGGAAGATCGCGGCGGCCTCCGGGCTCTTCTTCAATTCGACTTCCGCCAGGCCGCGCCAATAGGCCAGGCGCGCTGTGACCGGGAAGCCGTCGCGGGCATAGCCGATCGCGCTCTCGAGGCAACGCGCCAGCGGCAGGCGGCCGTAGGCGGCATGCGCCTCGGTCCAGCTCGCCACGGCGCCCGGTACCGTAAGCGTGGCCGGCAGCACGCCGCGATACGGCACCTCGCTCAGGCCGCGCCGGGAGAAGGCCGAGATCGTGCCGGCTTGCGCGGCCCGGCCGCCGCCGTCGAGGTAGCGCACCTGCTTCGTCCTGGCATCGTGGATCAGCCAGAAGGCATCGCCGCCGACGCTGGTCATATGCGGGTAAAGAACCGAGAGCACTGCACTGGCAGCGATCGCGGCGTCGATCGCCGAGCCGCCGGCGCGCAAGGCGTCGACCCCTGCCGCGCTCGCGAGGCTGTGCGGGCAGGTCACCATGCCGTTCGGCGCCAGGGTGGCCGGACGGCCGGTACGTATGTCTGTCATGAGAAGTTCTTGGGTCGCTCGCTGGCGGGTTGACAGGCGGGAAGTTGATACTTAACTATATAGTTAAGTATTAGGAAAGGACCGGGAAATGCTGAAGCTCGCGGCTATTGTCGGCGTCGTCATCCTGGTTATCGTGGCCGGCATCCTGATCCATGCCGCGGCCAAGCCCAACGACTTTCGCGTCCAGCGCAGCCTCGCCATCAGGGCACCGGCGGACAGGATCCATGCGCTGATCGCCGACTTCCACGCCTGGGCGAGCTGGTCGCCCTACGAGAAGAAGGACCCGGACATGAAACGCAGCTTCAGCGGCGCGCCGAGCGGGCCGGGCGCGATCTACGCGTGGGACGGCAACAAGAATGTCGGATCAGGACGCATGGAAGTGCTGGAGGCTCCGGTGCCGTCGAAGGTGAAGATCAAACTCGATTTCCTGAAGCCGTTCGAAGGTCACAATACCGCCGAGTTCACGATGGTACCGTCCGGCGACACGACGAACGTGACGTGGGCGATGAACGGGCCGAGCCCGTTCATGATGAAGGTCATGGGCACGTTCATGAACATGGACAGGATGATCGGCGACGATTTCGCCGTCGGTCTGGCGAACCTCAAGGCCCTCGCAGAGAAGTAGAACGTCATGGACAGCCTGCTGAAGCGCACCGATCGCGAACTGATCCTGACGCGCGCGCTGAAGGCGCCGTGCGAGAAGGTGTTCGCGGCCTGGACCGATCCCGCCCTTGCGTCGCAATGGTGGTGCCCGAGCGGCTGCACCTTGCTCAGCTGCGAGATGGATGTGCGGCCAGGCGGCAAATGGCATCGCAGCATGCGCGTGTCGGACGGCGGCGTGATCATCAAGTACGGCGTTTACACCGAGGTCGAGCCGCCGGGCCGACTGGTGTTCACCTACAATTCCGACTACGGCAACGGCACGGCCGATCCCGAGACTGTGGTGAGCCTTACCTTGGCCGAAGTACCGGGCGGCACGCGCCTCACCCTGTGGCACACCGAGTTCCAGGACGTCGCGGTGCGCGATAGCCACATCGGCGGCTGGACGACCGCCGTGGAGAAACTCGAGGCATTCTGCGGAGATGGGCGATGAGCGGCGAGTTCTGCAAGACGCGACTCACGCGCATGCGTGACGTCCTCCAGGGGCATGTCACTCGCGGCGACGTGCCAGGCCTCGTGTCGCTGGTCAGCCGCTGCGGCGAAACCCATGTCGAGGTGCTGGGCGTACAGGCGCTCGAAGGCACCGCGCCGATGGCGCGCGATACGATCTTCCGCATCGCCTCGATGACCAAGCCGATCGTGGCCGTGGCGGCATTGATGCTGATCGAGGAGTGCGTGTTCGGCCTCGACGATCCGGTCGACCGCTTCCTGCCCGAACTCGCCAATCCGAGGGTGCTGAAGAGCCTGGAGAGCGAGGTTACCGACACGGTGCCGGCGCAGCGGCCGATCAGCGTGCGCGACCTGCTGACGTTTCGCCTCGGCACCGGCTTTGTGATGGCATTCCCGCCGAAATACCCTATCCAGAAGGCGATCGCCGATGCGGGCCTCGCGCCGGGGCCGAAGGGTCCGGACCTTACGAACGACGCCTACACGAGCAAGGTCGGCAGCCTGCCGCTGATCTATCAGCCTGGCGCGCGCTGGCTCTATCACACCGGGTCGGACCTGCTGGGCGTGCTGATCGCCCGCGCCTCGGGCAAGTCGCTCGGCGACTTCATGCGGGACCGCATCTTCGAGCCGCTCGGCATGAAGGACACGGGCTTCATGGTGCCGGCCGCCGAGACGGGACGGTTGCCCAGCGCCTATCGCCGCGATCCCGAGAAGAATGTGCTGGTGGTGGCCGATGACGCACGCGACAGCCGCTTCAGCCGCCCGCTGCCGTTCCACTCGGGCGGCGGCGGGCTGGTTTCGACCGCCGACGACTATCTCGCCTTCTTCCGCATGATGCTGAACAAGGGCATGGGTGAGGGACCGCACGGGCGCGAGCGCATCGTTTCCCGCGCCGCGGTCGAGCTGATGACCACCGACCAGCTCACGACGGAACAAAAGACCGGGACCGGGCTTTTCTTCGGGGAGAGCCGGAGCTGGGGCATGGGCCTTGCGGTGACGACGAAGCGCGACGAACTGTGGGGCACGCCCGGTCGCTACGGCTGGGATGGCGGCTTCGGCACGACGGCCTTCGCCGATCCGGCCGAGGACATGGTCGGCATCCTGCTTACCCAGCGCATGATGGACTCACCCGTGGCTCCGAAGGTCTTTACCGATTTCTGGACCACCGCCTACGCCGCCATCAACGACTAGCAACCGAGGAGACAGTCATGGACATCCAGCCCTATCTTTCGTTCGAAGGCCGTACCCAGGAGGCGATCGACTTCTACAAGAGCGCGCTCGGCGCCACGGTCGACATGGTCATGCACTTCAAGGATGCGCCGCCGGAGATGCAGGCGCAGATGTCGCCGGAGTCGAAGGAAAAAGTCATGCACGCCGCGTTCCATGTGGGCAGTACGCAGCTCTTCGCCACCGATGGCGATTGCTCGGGCAAGGCGTCTTTTTCCGGCGTCTCGCTCACCCTCAACGCTACCAGCAATGGAGAGGCCGAGAAGCTGTTCGGTGCTCTTGGCCAGGGTGGCAAGGTGACGATGCCGATGAGCGAGACATTCTTCGCTCATCGCTTCGGTGTTGTGTCCGACAAGTTCGGCGTGAAGTGGATGGTTCTGAACCCGAAGAATCCCTAGCGCTTGTCGACGTTGGCGCTGCGCAGGGGAACGCCGAACTCGCGGCGGCAGACCTCGGCCAGCACCTCGATGCCCTTCTTGATTGTCTCGGGCTCCGGATTGGCAAAGCACAGGCGCAGGCGCGACTTGGCGTAGGCCTTGTCGGTCGACCATTCCGGTCCCGGATTGAGCGACACGCCCGCGGCCGCCGCAGCCTGGAAGAGTTTCTGGGTGTCGACCACGTCGGGCAGCTTGATCCAGAGATAGATGCCGCCCGGCGGATCGCCGAACTCGGCGGCCGTGCCGAACTGTTCCGCCAACGCCTCGCGCAGGACCTGCAGCTTGTGCGACAGCGCCTTGGAGAGCTTGGGCACATGATCGGCGAAGTGCCTGGTGCAGAACTCGGCCAGGATCATCTGCTCGAGCGCGCCCGAGCCCGCGTCCTGCTTGAGGCCGAGGATGCGGGAAAGGATCTCCCACTTGGCCACGATGTAGCCGACGCGCAGCGCGGGCGCGATCGACTTGGAGAAGGAGCCGACGAAGATCACGCCTTCGCCGCCCGACATCGCATAGAGCGACTTCGGCCGCTTGCCGCTCCAGATCAGGTCGGAGTAGCACTCGTCCTCGAAGATCATCACGCCGTATTCACGCGCGATCACCAGCATCTCCTTGCGGCGCGCCTCGGGCATGATCGAGCCGGTCGGGTTCTGCACGGTCGGGATGGTGTAGATGTACTTGGGCTTCACGCCTTTCTTCTTCAGCTCCTCGAGCTTGGTCCTCAGCGCATCCATGCGCATGCCGTCGTCGTCGAGCGGGATGCCGACGATGTTGACGCCGAACTTGGCCAGCCGGCTGAGCGCGCCGCCGTAGGTCTCCTGCTCGATCAGCACCGTGTCGCCCCTGGCGAGCAGCAGCGTGTTGATCAGGTCGAGACCCTGCAGCGAGCCCGAGGTGATCAGGATCTCGTCGGCCGCGCATTCGATGCCGGCGTGGCTCTTGAGCTTGGTCGAGAGGAACTCGCGCAGCGGCTTGTAGCCCAGCGGGCCGCTATTGAGACCGTAGGTCGCGAGCGTCGTGCCCTCGCGCGTCAGCACGGCGGTGGCGGCGTCGATCAGCGCCTGCACCGGCACATGCTTGGCATCGTTGTGGCCGCCGACGAAATTGTACTTGGGGAAGCCGTTGAACTTCGCGGCGGGCGCGGGCGTGCCGGGCGCCAGCAACGGCGTGAAATCGAACGGTGCGGTCATAGGGGTCCCTCGGGCGTTTCCTCGGTCTTTTCCTGGTCCTCTATTGCTGGGCCAAGAAAGTCCGATCCGCAACAGTTTCGACGTCGTTCAGGCCACGGCGCGGAATGAATGCGGGTCGGCGAGATCCCAGGGCTTGCGCCAGCGCGGGTTGCCCGAGCCCGCGATCAGCTCGCCCTCCGACAGTGACGGGTACATGTCGGCGAAGGTCAGGACCTCGCTGGGCGAGATGCGGCGCGAGATGTGGACCGGCTTGAATTCATTGGGGTGGTCGAAGCCCGCCGCCGCGGTGAGCTCGGCCAGCTCATGCAAGGTCGCCCTGTGGAAGTTGTAGACGCGCTCGGCCTTGTCGGGAACGTAGAGCGCCTGCTGACGGTGCGGGTCCTGCGTCGCCACGCCGGTCGGGCATCGATCCGTGTGGCAGCTCTGCGACTGGATGCAGCCCACGGCGAACATGAAGCCGCGCGCGGCATTGCACCAGTCGGCCCCCAGCGCCATCGTGCGGACGATGTCGAAGGCGGTGATGATCTTGCCGGCGGCGCCGATCTTGATGTGCTGGCGCAGGCCGCAGCCGACCAGCGCATTGTGCACGAAGTAGAGGCCCTGCCGCATCGGCTTGCCGACATGGTCGAGGAACTCCGGCGGCGCGGCGCCGGTGCCGCCTTCCTTGCCGTCGACGACGATGAAATCCGGAAGGATCCCGGTCTCGAGCATCGCCTTGCAGAGGGCGAGGAATTCCCATTCGTGACCGATGCAGATCTTGAAGCCCGCCGGCTTGCCGCCCGAGAGGCGGCGCATCTCGGCGATGAACCTCATCATCTCGACCGGTGTGCCGAAGGCCGAGTGTTGCGACGGCGAGATGCAGTCCTCGCCCATCGGCACGCCCCGGGTCAGCGAGATTTCCCTGCTGACCTTGGGCGCCGGCAGCACGCCGCCATGGCCGGGCTTGGCGCCCTGGCTGAGCTTCAGCTCGACCATCTTGACCTGCTCGTTGACCGCGGCCGCGGCAAACTTCTCGGGCGAGAAGGTGCCGTCGGGATTGCGGCAGCCGAAGTAGCCCGAACCGATCTCCCAGACGATGTCGCCGCCGCCCTCGCGGTGGTAGGGGCTGTAGCCGCCCTCGCCGGTGTCGTGCGCGAAGCCGCCCTTTTTGGCGCCGGTGTTGAGCGCGCGGATGGCGTTGGCGGAGAGCGAGCCGAAGCTCATCGCCGAGATGTTGAACACCGAGGCCGAGTACGGCCGGGTGCATTCCGGCCCGCCGATCGAGATCCGGAACGGCTCCCTGGTCAGGGGACGCGGCGCGATCGAATGGCTCATCCATTCGTAGCCGTCGCCATAGACTTCGAGGTGCGTGCCGAAGGGCCGCACGTCGAGCTGCATCTTGGCGCGCTGGTAGACGACCGCGCGGCGGTCGCGGCTGAACGGCCTGCCGTCGCTGTCGCTCTCGAAGAAGTACTGCCGCATCTCGGGCCGGATCGACTCGAAGATGAATCGCATGTGCGCCGACAGCGGGTAGTTACGCAGGATGGCGTGGCGCTTCTGCATCAGGTCGTGGATGCCCACGACCGTCAGGAAGGCGGTGATGCCGAGGCCGGTCATCAGCAGAAGCGAGTGCGGCATCATCGCGAGCGAGGCGGCGAAGAGCGCCGTCGCGGCGATGGCCAGCAGGAAGGGGATGTAGCGGGGCTGCAGCAGGGCGAACATGGCGCTCCTCGACGGGTCGTTTCTTTTATCGTACCCGCCGACCATAGCGCCTCAGGTGCGACGCCCCTTGCGGGAAATCGCCTGCAGCGCCTTCAAATGAGCGGCGGTCGCCGACAATGCCTTGCGTTCGATGGCACGATAATGACGGATCAGCTCTACCCCGCGGTCCGTCAATGCCGCCCCGCCGCCGGACCGGCCGCCGGTCTGGGCCGTGACCAGCGGTTCCTCGAAGCTCCGGTTGATGTCGGAGACCAGCTCCCAGGCCCGCTTGTACGACATTTTCATCGACCGGCCGGCGGCCGAGATCGAGCCCTCCCGGGCGATGCGCTCCAGCAAGGTCACCTTGCCGGGACCGAGCCGGCCTTCGTCATCGAAGTCGATGCGAATGCTGAGATGGGGCATCTCGTTGTTCTCCTAACTACGCTCGAAGGAAACGCTCTTCACGACGGCATGAACCGTTCGGCCGGGCGCCAGCGCCAGGCGCTCGACCGATTTCGACGTCACCCGTGCCAGCAGGATGGCGCCGTTGCAGTCGAGGCAGACGTCGGCCTGTGCGCCGCGGGGCGTGATGGTGGCGACCGTGCCGGACAGCACGTTGAGCGCGCTGATGTCCTGCGGCGGCTGCAATGAAATCATGACGTCGCGCGAGCGGATATAGGCGCGCACCGAGGCGCCGACCGGCCGGGCGAGCTTCGGCACCTGCAGGTCGCCGGCGCGCGAGGTCAGCAGCGAGAGCTGGAACCTGTCGTCGTGGCGGGCGATCGTGGCATCGATCACGCTGCCGCCGTCGTCGGCATCGGCCAGCGGCAAGATATCGGCGACCGGGCCGACTGCCGCGACCGTGCCGTTACCCAGGATCACGACGGTCGTCGCCAACCGCGCTACTTCGGAGATCGAGTGGCTGACATAGAGGATCGGCACACCCGCCTCGTCCCGCAGCCGTTCGATGTATGGCATGATCTCCGCACGTCGCGCCTCGTCCAGGGAGGCGAGCGGCTCGTCCATCAGAACGAGACACGGTCGGGCCAGCAGAGCGCGGCCGATCGCGACCCGCTGCTTCTCGCCACCCGACAGGGACTCGGGCCGGCGATCGAGCAGGGCCGCGATGCCCAGCAAGTCTATCACCGAGGAGAAGTCGCCCGAGGCGCCGCCGCTGCCCGAAGCAAACCAGCGCCCGTACAGGAGGTTCTGGCGCACGCTCAGATGGGGGAAAAGACGGCTGTCCTGGAAGACGTAGCCGACCCGCCGGCGATGCTTCGGCACGAACAGGCCACGTCCGGTGTCGACGAGGGTCTGGCCATCGACGATCACCCGCCCGCGCTGCGGCCTGATCAGTCCGGCCACGATATTGACCAGGGTCGACTTGCCCGCGCCCGAGCGGCCGAACAGCGCCGTCACGCCGTTGGGTGTCGTGAAGCGCGCGTCGAGCGTGAAGCTGCCCAGGCTGTGATGGACGTCGACGTCGAGGCTCATGTCGCCACCCGGCGCGCGCCGATGCGTCGGGCGAGCAGTTCGGACCCGAGCAGCGCCGCCATCGAGATGGCGATCGACACGGCAGTAAGGCGCAACGCGGCAGGATCGCCGCCGGGGACCTGGGTCAAGGTGTAGATCGCCGACGGCAGGGTCTGCGTCTCCCCGGGAATGTTGGAAACGAAGGTGATGGTGGCGCCGAACTCGCCCATCGACTTGGCAAAGCACAGGATCGCGCCGGCGATTACGCCCGGCAGGCAAAGGGGAAGCGTGATGGTGGCGAACACCCAGAGAGGAGGGGCGCCCAGCGTGCCGGCGGCACTCTCGAGCCGCTGGTCGACCGCCTCGATCGACAGGCGGATGGCGCGCACCATCAGCGGAAAGCCCATGACCGCGCAGGCCAGCGCCGCGCCGGTCCAGCGGAACGAGAGCACAATCCCGAAGGCCTGCTCCAGCACCATGCCGATCGGGCCGCGCCGGCCGAACGAGATCAGCAACAAGTAACCCGTCACGACGGGCGGCATGATGAGCGGCAGGTGCACCACGGTGTCGACCAGGCTCTTGCCCCAGAAGCGGCCGCGCGCCAGCAGCCACGCGATCGCGATCCCGAACGGCAGGCTGGCGGCCGTCGCAGTGACGGCGACCAGGAGACTGAGCCGTACTGCCGTCCATTCCTCCTCCGTCATGTCGACGAGGCGGACTTCACCAGGACGCTGAAGCCCTGCTTCTCGAAGGACAACCGCGCCTTCGTGCTCTTGAGATAGTCGAGGAACGGCCTGGCGTCGGCCGATTTGGCGTCCTTGATCACTGCCGCGGGATAGATGATCGGCGGATGGCTGTCCTCAGGGAAGGTGCCGACGATCTTCACGTTGGGCTCGGCTGCAGCGTCGGTCGAATAGACAATGCCGAGCGGAGCCTCGCCGCGCGCCACCAGCAGCAGCGCCGCGCGCACGTTGTCGGCCTGGGCGATCGAATCCTTCACGCCGTTCCAGGCACCGAGTTTCTCGAGCGCCGCCTTGCCATACTTGCCGGCGGGTACCGCGTCGACATTGCCCATCGCGAGCTTGCCGCCGGCGAGCATCTTGGCAAGATCGAAGCCCTGCTTCACGTCGACGGTAACCTTGGAGTCCTTGGGCGCGATCAGCACGATCTTGTTGCCCAGCAGGTTCACCCTCGTATCGACCTGGATCAGGTTCTTCTTGGCGACATAGTCCATCCAGTCGAGGTCGGCGGAGATGAACAGGTCGGCGGGTGCCCCCTGTTCCATCTGCTTGGCGAGTGCGGAACTTGCGGCATAGGAGATCCTGGGTGTCGGCTTGGCGGCGGCCTTGCTCCAGTCGGTCGCAATCTCGTCGAGTGCGTTCTTGAGGCTGGCCGCGGCGAAAATCACCAGGCCGCCAGCCTGCGCCCGCGCCACCGCCATCGGCGTCATGGCGGATGCGAACGCCAGGCCCAGCCACTCACGTCTTTTCATCGCCCTCTCCGTCTTCTGAAATCAGGAAGACGGTATAGTCCTTTGGATATAGCGCTTCGTCCAGAGGAGTTTCGCGCCCCGGCGGGCCGCGACAAGCGCGATCGCCAGCAGGCCGCTCATCAGCACCTTGAGCGTCGGCCGCGGCGCGAGGTCGGGATCGACGTCGGCGCTCAGGACGCGCAGCGGATCGACATGGTTGATCAGCCCGTACCAGCTCAGTTCGAAAACCAAGGCGGCAAGCGTTGCGCCCACGGCGAGCAGAACCAACCCGAGATATCTGGTGCGCAGCTTGGTCGGCATGAAACGCCAGATCATCAGCCAGGCGAACAGGCCCGGCGGCCACCGTCGCCTCGCCGACATTGGCCTTGGACTGGATAAAGAAGTGCAGGATCGCGAGGACGGCCGCCGGATAGATCAGCCAGTGCAGCCGCTTCCAGTTGCGCCTCAGCCGCTTCTGCCAGCCGTCGGTCGAGGTGATCGACAGCGCGACAAGCGCCAGCAGCGCGATGAAGCCGATCGTGAGGTAGAAGCGCTTGGCGATCTCGACGGCGACGACAATCAGGTCCCATTTCTGGTCGGCGACATAGATGAAGAAGTGCAGCACGGCATAGAGTCCCGCCGCGACGCCGATGCGGCGACGGATCTGGACCAGCGGCATCCAGTCGAAGACGCTGCGTGCCGGCGTCAGCGCCAGAGACGCGAGCAGGAAGACGACGGCCCAGTCGCCGGTAATGTGCGTGGCCTCGGTGACCGGCCGTGCGCCCAGATCGTCGCCGTACCAGCGCCAGGCCAGATGCAGCGCCGGCAGGCAGAGCAGGATCAGGGTGACGAGGCGCAGGAGAAAGACGATTCGCTGGATTGTCACGGCGTCAACTTAGCGGATCGCCGCCTCGCCGGGGGTCAAACTTCCGTCAGAAGCCCCAGGGTCTCGAGGATCAGCGATCGTTGCCGAAGAGAAGGCGATAGGTGCCGACGACCGGAGCCTTGTCGACTCCGAAGCGCTCCAGCGCGGTGCGCCTGAACGACTTGCGCGCCGCAGCGGCGGTCGATTCCGGATCGGCGCCTTCCAGCAGGACGATCCATTCGGCATCGAGCGCCTTGGGATGGTCCATGCTCTTGCGCTGCACCGGCGCATTGGCGACATCGAGATCGTTCTCGGCGGCGCAGGCGCCCAGCATGCCGTCGCGCGCGATCGCCTTGGGCAGCGCTTTGTCGTGCAGCCACGTCACGAGTGCCTTGCGCCGGTGCGGATCGGGCACGAAGCGCACGGCGGTAATCGCGCCGCCCACGCCATGCGTCAGGTCGACCTGGATCCGCAGGGTCAGGCGCTGGAAGCGGGTGAAGCGCGCCATCACCGACTTCGACCATTTCGTCTGGTTGGCCAGCAGATGGAGATAGCCCGGCGTCGCAAGGTCGCTGACGTGGTTGCATTCGTAGGTGGCGAGATACCTGGGCATCCTGGCGGTCGAGTCCTTGACCGCGACATAGCGCCGGGCGCGGCGGAAGCCCGGCAGATTGACGCGCTCGTCTATGTGCTCGCGGTTGTACCACTCGTTGAAATCGGCCTCGTCGCGCGATTTCACCTCGGTCAGCGTGATCAGCATTCCCTTGCCGCGAAGGGCCATGGCTTTAGTCTATGCTCCCCTAGCGGGAGGAAATACCATGAAGATCGCCAAGATCGAAGACTTGCATTGCGACGCCGGCTGGCGCGATTTCTCGTTCCTGAAGATCACCACCGACGATGGGCTGGTGGGCTGGTCGGAGTACAACGAAGGCTACGGCAGTGCGGGCCTGACCGCCGTGATCCGCCGCATGGCGCAGGGGCTGATCGGCCAGGATCCGCGCCCGATCGAGCGCATCATGACCACGCAGTATGCCGTCACGCGCCAGGCGCCGGGCGGCATGAACCAGCAGGCCATGGCCGCCATCGAGAATGCGCTTCTCGACGTCAAGGCCAAGGCGCTGGGCGTTCCGGTGTATGCGCTGTTCGGCGGGCCGGTGCGCGATCGCCTGCCGCTCTACTGGTCGCACTGCGGCAGCTATCGCTTCCGCAATGCCGAGATGATGGGTGTCGAACCCGTGCGTTCGCTAGACGATCTGGTGAAGCTCGGCAAGCACGTGAAGGAGCGCGGCTTCAAGGCGCTCAAGACCAACATCTTCCGCTTCGATCTCGATCCGCCCAACATGCACCAGCCGGGCTTTGGCCGCACCGTGGGCGGCCCCGAGCTCAACGCCGATCCGGCGACGCTCGCGGCGATCTCCGAAGGTCTTGCGGCCTTCCGCCAGGGCGCGGGCCACGACATGGGTATCCTTCTCGACAGCAACTTCAACTTCAAGACCGAGGGCTACATCAAGGTCGCGCGAACCTGCGAGCCCTACAATCTCTTCTGGCTCGAGATCAACTCCTACGATCCCGAAGGCCTGCGTCTGATCCGCGACCGCGCCGCGATGCCGATCGCGTCGTGCGAGTTGCTGTTCGGCCGGCGCCAGTTCCGCCCGTTCTTCGAGAACCGCTCGATGGACGTGTCGATCATCGACGTGCCGTGGAACGGTTTGGCTGAATTGCTCAAGATCGCGGCCATGGCGGAGGCCTACGAAATCAACTGTGCGCCGCACAACTTCTACGGCCACATGTCGACCCTGATGAGCGCCAACCTGTGCGCCGCGATGCCCAATTTCCGTATCATGGAAATAGATATCGACGACGTGCCCTGGAAGGACGATCTGGTCACGCATCCTCCGGTCATCCAGAATGGCGAACTGATCGTGCCTACCCGGCCGGGGTGGGGTGCCGATATCAACGAGGAAGCGGTCAAGGCGCACCCGCCGAAGAATCCGCATCCTTAAGAGAGGAAACACATGGTTTACGAGCTTCGCTGCTACACCCTGGCGCCCGGCAAGATGCCGGAATATCTCAAGGCCGCCGAGACGATCGGCCGCCCGGCACGCGGCCAGAACTACGGCGTCAACCACGGCTACTGGACGGCCGAATTCGGTGCGTTGAACCAGATCTGGCATCTCTGGAAGTACGACAGCTACGAGGAGCGCTCGCGCCTGCGCGGTGAACTGATGAAGCACAAGCCGTGGACGGAGGGCTATGTCCCGGTGATCAAGCCGCTGATCCAGCGCCAGGATCTGCGCCTCATGAACGCGGTGGTCGATATCCTTCCGGACGACGGCACCAAGGGCAACGTCTACGAGCTGCGCGTCTACCGCACCGTATTGGGTGGCGCGCAACAGTACGGCGAGAACTTCAAGAAGGTCCGTGCGGCGCGCGACAAATACTCCAAGATCTGGGGGGCCTGGACCGGCGAGTTTCCGCAGCCCAACGAGTGGATCCATCTCTGGCGCTACAAGAACCTCGAGGAGCGCTTCAAGGCACGCTCGGATGCGATGAAGGATCCGGACTGGCAGGCCTATCTCGCCAAGGGTCCGCCGCTGCTTGCCGAGATGCATTCGACCTTGTTGATGCCGACGAACTATTCGCCGTTGAAGTAGGCCTGTCGGAGTACGCGTAATGGATTCGTTCGACGATACCGCTCTTGCGTTGATGAAGTTCGGTGTCGGCCAGCCGGTTTCGCGCATGGAGGATCCGACCCTCCTCTGCGGCAAAGGCAGCTACACGGATGACCAGAACCTGCCGGGGCAGGCCTATGCCGTCATGGTCCGCAGCAAGATCGCGCACGGCCTCCTGAAGGGCATCGACAGCACCGAAGCAGCGAAGCTACCGGGCGTGCTGGCGATCCTGACCTATGCCGACATGGAGGCCGCGGGTTTCGGGCCGATGAAGTGCGCTGTGAACTTCCCGCAACGCGACGGCTCGCCGATGAAGACGCCGCCGCGCCATTCCCTGGCCAAGGACAAGGTGCGTTATGTCGGCGAGGTTGTGGCCTGCGTGGTCGCCGAGACCGCGGTGCAGGCCAAGGATGCGGCCGAGATCGTTGAACCCGAGATCGAGGAACTGCCGGCGGTCACCACGCCGGCCCAGGCGCTCGCCGCCGATGCGCCGCAGCTCCATGACGAGGCGCCGGGCAACCTGGTGCTGGACTTCCACTATGGCAACGCCGAAGCGGTAAAGAAGGCGTTCGCCGAAGCGGCGCACGTGACGCGCCTCGACATTGCCTCCAACCGCATCGTCGTCAATCCGATGGAGCCGCGCTCGGCGATCGGCTCGGTCGAAAACGGCCGCTGGGTGCTACGCGTCGGCTGCCAGGGCGTGATGGGCCTGCGCGGCGGCCTCGCCAAGGACGTACTGAACACGACTCCTAACAATGTGCGCATCCTGACCGGCAATGTCGGTGGCTCGTTCGGCATGAAGAGCCAAGTCTATCCCGAGTACGGCCCGCTGTTGCTGGCGGCGAAGAAGCTCGGTCGGCCGGTGAAGTGGACCGACGAGCGCTCGGAGAGCTTCCTGAGCGACCATCATGGCCGCGACCATCAGCGCGTTGCGGAGTTGGCGCTCGACAAGAACTGCCGCTTCCTGGCGGTTCGCCTCACCGGCACCGGCAATGCCGGTGCCTACATTTATCCACCGATGCCGGCGACCGGCAACGCGGTGAAGAACCTGATCGACGTTTATCGCACGCCGGCGATGGAGGTGAATTCCAAGGTCGTGTTCACCAACACCACGCCGCTCGCGGCCTATCGTGGCGCCGGCCGCCCCGAGGCCAACTACTTCATGGAGCGCCTGATCGACACCGCGGCGCGCGAGATCGGCATCGACCGGATCGAGTTGCGCCGCCGCAACCACATCGCGCCCGAGCAGATGCCGTACAAGGCACCGTCGGGCATGAACTACGATTTCGGGGGACTTCACCGCGATTCTCGAAAAGGCAGTGGCACTCGCCGATTGGCATGGCTTCGAAAAGCGGCAGGCCGAGAGCGCCAGGCGGGGAAAGCTGCGCGGCCGCGGCATCGGCCAGTATCTCGAGGTCACCGGACCGCCCAGCAAGGAATATGGCGGTATCCGCTTCGAGGACGACGGCACGATCACCATGCTGTCGGGCACGCTCGACTATGGCCAGGGTCATGCCACGCCGTTCGCGCAGGTGCTGGGCGAGCAGCTCGGCATTCCGGTCAATCGCTTCCGCTTGCTGCAGGGCGATTTTGACCAGCTCAAGGTCGGCGGCGGCACCGGCGGCTCGAAATCGGCATTGGTCGCAAGCCAGGCCTTCCTTGAAGCCGGCGACATACTGATCGAGCAGGGCAAGCAGATCGCGGCGCATGTGCTCGAGGCCGCCGCAGTCGATATCGAGTTTGCGCACGGCCGCTTCGTCATCGCCGGCACCGACCGCGGCGTCGGCATCCTGGAGCTCGCCGACCGGCTGCGCGGCGGCCTCAAGCTTCCGCCCGAGGGGCCGCAGTCGCTCGACGTCAGCCACATCTCGAACAATCCGCCGTTCTCGTTCCCCAACGGCTGCCACGTGGCCGAGGTCGAGATCGACCGCGACACGGGCGTGATCGAGGTGGTGCGCTACTTCATGGTCAACGACTTCGGTACCGTCATCAATCCGATGCTCGTCGCCGGCCAGGCGCACGGCGGTGTGGTGCAGGGGATCGGCCAGGCGTTGATGGAGCACGCGCTGTACGACGAGCAGGGCCAGCCGATCACCGGATCCTACATGGACTATGCGATGCCGCGCGCGTCGGACGCGCCGGATTTCTCGATCGAGAACCATTCGGTGCCGTGCAAGACCAACCGGCTGGGCGTCAAGGGCTGCGGCGAGGCGGGCTGCGCGGGTGCGTTGCCGTCGGTGATGAACGCCGTGGTCGATGCCTTGTCCGGCGTCGGCATCACCCACATCGACATGCCGGTGACTTCAGAAAAGGTCTGGCGCGCGCTGAACGACGCGCGCTGAGGCAGGGCGGGGATGCTGCGTACGCTCCTCGTCGGTCTCGTCCTGATGACGGCGGCGCCGGCGCTGGCCGACGACTCCGGCCTCCTCAAGGGCACGCTCGACGGCGCCGACTACATGATCAGCAAGCCCGACAGATGGAACGGCGGCCTGGTCCTGTTCGCCCATGGCTACGAGGGCGAGCGCGAGGGCCGCGGGTCGCTGGGCGAGCCGCGGCTCTCCGCTCATTTCAAGCACGGCAACTATGCCTGGGCAGCCTCCGGCTATCGCTCCGCCGGCTATCGGCCGGACTGGTTCCTGGCAGACACGATCGCGCTTCGCCGGCGCTTCATCGACATGTTCGGCCGGCCGCGCTGGATCATCCTCTACGGCGAATTGATGGGCGGCCATGTGACGGTCGCCGGCCTCGAGCAGCACCCCGACCTGTTCCAGGGCGGCATGACCGAGTGCGGCGTGGTCGACGGCGTGGGATTGATCGATTGGTACTACGCCTATACCGCGGCGGCGGAGTACTTCTCGGGCGTGCCGCTGCTCGACGCCGCGCCGCAAGACTTCGACAAGCTCGTGAACGGTCCGTTCGTCGAAGCCATCGGCAAGCCGGGCAACTACACCGAGCGCGGCCGGCGCTTTGCAAACGTCGTGAAGCATCTTGCCGGTGGCGACCTGCCCTTATGGTCGGAAGGAATGGCCCAGCTCTATCTCTACGACCTGCGCGCGCGGCGGCCTGGCACCGCCTTTGCCCAGGAACTCTCGCGCCACGCCGACACAAGCCGGATCGTTTACGACATCGACCCGGGTCTCGGCGTCGATGCCGCCACCCTGAACCGCGATATTCGTCGCGTCGTGCCTGAACCGGGGGCGCGGCTCGCGACCAACCCGGCCTTCGCGCCCTTCACCGGCCGCATCCACGCGCCGCTGATGACCCTTCACGCCACGGCCGATGTTTACGTGCCGTTCCGGCTGGAGCAGAATTATCGCCAGCGCACCATGGCGGCTGGAACGTCGCCGCTTCTGGTACAGCGGGCCGAGCGGCTGAACACCCACTGCGAGTTCGATCGGGCCGCTCGCGAGAAGTTGTTCGACGACCTTGTGGCGTGGATCGAGCGTGGTGTAGTGCCAAGGGGCGACGACGTGCTGGCAGACGTAAGCAGGCTCGGCCGGCGCTGATCGCCAGGGAGGACGGTGCGTGGCTTCGCAAACCGGACAACGGATGATGCATCTCGGGGCGTTCGTGCACGAAACCGGACAGCATGTCGCCGCCTGGCGTCATCCGGATGCGCACTATCATGCAGGCACGAGCTTCTCCGACATGGTGGAGACGGCGCAGCTTGCCGAGCGGGGCAAGTTCGACTTCCTGTTCCTGGCCGATACCGCCGCCGTCAATCTGCAAGGCAACGCCGACGCGCGCGGCCGCATGGGCAAGGTGGTAAAGTTCGAACCGATGACGGTCCTGTCGGCGCTTGCCGCCGTCACCAGGCATCTTGGCTTCGTCGCGACCTCGACCACGACCTTCAACGAGCCCTACACGCTTGCCCGTCAGTTCGCCTCGCTCGACCAGATCAGCGGTGGCCGCTCGGGATGGAATCTCGTCACCTCGAACAACGAACAGGATGCGCTGAATTACAGCCGCACCGAGCACATGTCGCACGCCGATCGCTACGAACGCGCGATCGAGTTCGCCGAGGTCGTGCTGGGCCTGTGGGACAGCTGGGACGAGGACGCCTTCATCCGCGACAAGGAATCGGGCGTCTTCTACGACACGAACAAGATGCATGTGCTGAACCACCAGGGGAGGCACTTCCAGGTCCGCGGACCGCTGAACGTCGCCTGCTCACCGCAGGGACGGCCCGTCCTCGTGCAGGCCGGTGCTTCGGGCACCGGCCGTGATGTCGCTGCACGCCTCGCGGAAATCGTCTTCACCGCGGCCACGACCTACGAGCAGGCCAGGGAGTTCTACACCGACGTGATGGCGCGCATACCGCGCTTCGGCCGCACGCAGGCCGAGGTCAAGGTGATGCCGGGCTTCTATCCGGTGGTCGCCGCGACGCAGTCCGAGGCTCAGGAGAAATACGACTATCTCCAGTCGCTGATCCAGAAGCCGGTCGGCATCTCGATCCTCGAGCACACGATCGGCGTGCACCACCTCGACAAGCTGCCGCTCGACGGGCCGGTGCCGGAGATGCCCGACACCAACGGTCCGCTGAGCCGCCAGCGCCTGTTGCTCGAACAGGCCAGGCGCGACAATCTCACCTTCTGGGAACTCTGTCTTGCCAACGCTGGCCCGCGCGGCCACGCGCTCTCGATCGGCACGCCGACCCAGGTAGCCGACGAGATGGAGCACTGGTTCAAGGACGGCGCCTGCGACGGATTCAACGTGATGCCGGCCTATCAGCCGGGCTCGCTCGCCGATTTCGTCGACATGGTGATTCCCGAGTTGCAGCGCCGCGGCCTTTTTCGGACGGCGTACGAAGCCACCACGTTGCGCGGGAATCTCGGATTGCCGAAGCCAGTCAACCGCCATCATGCCAAGCGCGAGGCGCGCGCTGCGCAGTGACTGGCTAGAGCCTGAAAATCATTTCTTCTGATCGGCTGCTTCGAGCGGAGCTTGGGTAATGCGTCCCGAGCCGGTGACGCGGCTGCGCAATTGCCCGGGCCGCGTGAGCAGCTGCACAATTCCGGCGCCGCTGACATTGATGTCGGCTGCGTCCCTGGGGGCGGCCTCGATGTTGCCGCTGCCGGAAACCTTGACCGTGAGCTGCTTGGCCGCCAAGTCCGCCAGCTTGGCCCTGCCAGATCCGGAGATCGAAACTGTCAGGCGGTCTACGCTGCCTTGAGCGTTCATGCTGCCGCTACCGCTGATGTCGAGCACCAGATCGGGCTGACTGACGTTTTCCAGAAGCACCTTGCCCGCGCCCGACAGGTGGATCTTGCGAAAGATCCGGCCCGGCAAGGTGATGTCGAGAGTGCGCGATCCGGCGCCGCGGCAGTTGAGCGTGATGTCGCCGCCCTGGACCTCAACGTTGGCCACGACCTCGGGCGAGCCACGCACGATCACCTCGTCGCCTTCGCCGCCGCGGTAGTGCACGGTGGCGAACCCGGAGATGTTGACCGTGTCGTCGCCATCCCATTTCAACCGGCGCTCCGAGGCCGTCGCACCGGTCTTCTCGCATGACCGGCCGAACGGCATATCGAAGCCGAGCTCGACACTGCGCCGCAGGTCGCTCCCGCCCGTGGCGTAGGCCAGGGAGAGGAAGACAATGCCGACGCCCAGTCCGCCGGCGGCCACCCAAGCCAGAGGTCTAACCATGCGCGCCTCCCATCTCCGCCTTGTTGAGAAGCTCGTAGTGAAGGCGGGCGAACTTGCCGAGCAGGCGCACCACGTAGTCGATCATCAGCAGCAGCAATGCCCCGCCGCCGACGCCAACGCCCAACAAACCTATGCCGCCGAAGATCCGCGTCAGGTAATGCAAGGTGAAGCCGTGATCCCAGTGGAACAGCTTCAGCATCATCACCATGCCCGCAACGCAGAGGCCCAGCATGGCAAAGCCGGCGAGGAAGGTGAACAGGGCCAGCCCGCCCAGCAGCGGCAGCAGGAACACGAAGTCCACTGCGATCAGCGCCAAGAAGCCGAACAGAACGGCGAAGAAGTTGGCGGGCGTCCGGGCAGTCTCCCAGCGGCGGAAGCCCGCCTCGGCGCGCAGCTCGCGCGCCAGCCGCATCGGATCGCCCAGCGCCGCAGCGATCTCGGCCTCGCTGCGGCCGGCAGCCATCCCATCGGCGAAGTGGGCGGCATAGTCGGAGACCAGCTCGTCAATCTCGGACGGTGGCAGACCGCTCAGGCGACGACGCAACGTGTCGAGGAACTCTGCTCTGGTCATGTCATTCCTCCGACGGCTCTCGCGGGTTTTGCATCGGCCAGTATTCGGGCGACCGATGCGGTGAATTCAGTCCAATCGGCCTTTTGCGCGACGAGCGCGGCACGGCCGGTCTTGGTCAGCTGGTAATACTTGCGCGGCGGCCCGGCGCTCGATTCCTCAAGGTAGGTGGTGACCAGCCCGTCGGACTGCATGCGCCGCATCAGCGGATAGATCGTGCCTTCCCCCATGCCAATCGCTTCGGCGAGCCGGCTTGCAATGTCGTAGGCGTAGCCGTCCTGGCGCGCGAGCAGGGCCAATACGCACATGTCGAGCACGCCTTTACGCAGCTGGACTTGCAGTGGGTCGGTCACGCGCCTCGATCCTTGCTACAACGCATTGCATGGTACCTTGTTACGCAAGGTAGTGCGATCTACAAAGCCTGTCCAGAGGATTTTCGGCGGGAACTGCTCAGCGTCGCCGCAATGTCGTCGTCAGCACGATCGTCGCAAGCAGCCCGAGCGCGGCCATGATCATGACTGCATCGCGCGGCCCGACATGATCGGAAAGAAGGCCAGCCGCCAGAATGCCGAGCGGCCCGGTGCCGATGCCGACCGTGACCATGCCCATGAGGCGCGAGCGCATTTCGACCGGTGCCTCGGTCAGCATCAGGGTCGTCTGCATGTTGCCGAAGCCCGCGGTGCCGAAACCGCCGATCACCAGGGCGGCGAAGGCCAGCCAGAAGGACGGCGACAGCGCCATCACGATCAGCGCCACCATGAACAGGCTGGAACCGCCGGCGAAGGTCAGCTGGCGGTTCATGCGGATGATTCCCGCTGCGATCAGCGTGCCGCCCATCAGCGCCCCCAGCGGCTCGCCGGCGGCCAACAGGCCGACGAGGCCGGGCGAGACGTGGAAGGCGCCGAGGCCCAGCGGCGCCACGAGGCCCGAATAGGCGAAGGCAAAGGCGTTGGTGACGACGGTGATGCCGAACACCAGGAGAATCACGGGGTTGGTCCGCGCATAGGCGAGGCCCTCGAAGATCTCGGCGGGGATGCGCGCCACCGCGAGGCGACGCGTCACCTGTGTGTGGGTGAGGCCCGCCAGCACAAAGGCGCCGCCGAATTGCACCAGCGCCGTCACGGTGTACGCGCCTTTCATATGCAGCCACTGAAAGGCGAAGCCGCCCAGCAGCGGGCCGATCATGCGCGTCGCGGCCGACGTCACCGAATCGAGCGCGATCGCCTGCACGATGCGCTGCGGCCCGGCGACCTCGCCCACCATGCGTCGACGCGTCGACATCTCGGTGGTCCACATAATGCCGGACAGGAGATTGCCGATCGCGACATGCCACAGCGCGAGATGGCCGGTGGTAGCCAAGGTCGCGAGCACCGTGGAGATCACCGCCGGACCGACCAGCGCCAGCATCACGATCAGCTTGCGGTTGACCGCCTCGGAGATGGCGCCGGCGAAGGCGCCGAGGAAGAACTGCGGCAACTGCCGCGCGGCCACGACACCGGTCACGGCCAGGGCCGAGTGCGTCACCTCATAGGCGAACAGGCCCGATGCCAGCACCTCGAGCCAGCGCATGGCATTGGCGAAGGCGCCGACCAGCCACAGCCGCAGGAAGTCCGGCGACGCCAGCAACTCGCGGACCGCGTGGGTGCGCCCTGCGGTTTCCCCCGGTGAATTCATTGGGCGGCACGCTAGCTCCCTCGCTATCCTGCGGCAAAGAAGAAACAAGCTCTCGGGTGTAAGGCTCGACTAAAGAATGAGGCGCAGCAAGAGCAGCGCGATCATTACCGCAATGGAGATCACCGCGCTGCCGACGGTGATCAGGCCGAGCGCGCGGCCGGGCGAGAGCTTCGCCATGTCGGCCGCGATCCAGAAGACCGGATCGTTGAGATGGATGACTGCGATCGATCCCGCCGCTGTGGCGATGGCCGCCATTGCATGACCGACGGGACTGTCGAGGCCGAGCGCGGGCAGCATCGGCTGGACCATGCCCGACGCTGTCAAAACGGCGGAGAACGAGTTGCCTTGCAGGGTTTTCACGACTGCGGCCGCCAGGAAGGGCGCCAACAGGCCGAGCCTGGGATCGAGCGCATGCTCGGCCAGCAGCTCGGCCATTCCCGTCTCGTCGAGGACACGGGCAAAGCCGCCCGCCGCGCCGACGGTCAGCAGGAGTGGTGCCCAGCTGGTGTCGGCGAGCGCCTCGGCTTGCCAGCGCCGCGACAGCGCGAGCGCCAGCACGATGGTGAGCACCGCCAGGATCAGCGGCTTGCTGATGCCGGTGTAGAATTCGCGCGCGCCGCCCTTGCCCAGCGGCTCGCTGGGCATCTGCGCGACGGATTGTGCAATCAGGAGCGCGAGCGGCACGAGGATCGCGAGCCACGGCCATACCGCTGTCGTGCCTGATGGATCGTCGCGTCGGCTGCGATGCCACAGGACGATCAGGACGATCAACGCCAGCGGCCCGCCGATCGACAGCATGGTGCGGACGTCGGCCTGCAGGACGGACATCGCCGCGACAGCGGGCGGCGAGGGCACGACCAGCGCCTGGACGACCAGGACCGCGAGCGCCAGCGCGACGGCGCGCCGGGCAGACTGCAGCAGGGCGAGGGCGCCGGCGGCCGATCCACCCAGGCCGCCGAGCGCGCCCATCACGACGGCGCCGGTCGGCCCCGGGGGGCGCCGGAGGAGAAGCCTGCCCGCCAGGCTGCCGGCGACGACCAGCAGGCCGGTCTGCTCGATGGTCGCGGCGAAGCCCAGGCCGAACGCCTTGCCGATCGACTGCCACGTCATGTGGGCGGCAAAGCCGTAGGCCACCACGACGATCATCAGGGCGAGGAAGGCGGGAAGCCGCAGGCGCTGGATCGCCAGCACGATCGCCACGACCGCGACCGGCAGGAGAAGGGCAGCCAGGATCATGCGTCAAGAATCATCCGGTGCGACTGTAGGCGTCTGCTAGTCTCGCGTCATGCGTCTGCTGTTGATGATCTGCCTGGCTCTCTCTGCACTCGTGGCGTCCGCATCGGCGCAAGGCCGGCTCGCCCATATCGAGGGCAGGCACTTCATCGCGCCCGACGGCCGCGTTCTCCACATCAAGGGCATCAGCCTCGGCAACTGGCTCATGCCCGAGGGCTACATGTTCAAGTTCGAGGTCGCCAAGGCGCCCCGCCAGATCTACGGCGCCTTCGACCGCCTGCTGGGCGCCGACAAGGCCGCTTCATTCTGGAAGCAGTATCGCGACACCTATGTCGCCCAGGACGACATCCGGTTCATCGCCTCGGTCGGCTTCAACACCGTGCGCATCCCGCTGCACTGGAACCTGTTCATGAGCGACGACGGCACGATGACGGGCGATGGCTGGGCGCTTCTCGACCGCGTGCTGGGTTGGGTCAGGGAGGCGGGACTCCTGGCGATCGTCGATCTCCATGCCGCACCCGGCGGCCAGACCGGCATCAACCACGACGACGGGCCGGGCTATCCGCTGATGTTCTACGTACCGCGCGACCGCGACCTCACGGTGAAGCTGTGGCGGGCCATTGCGCTGCGCTACAGGGGCAATCCGTCGATCCTTGGCTATGATCTCCTGAACGAGCCGATTGCGCCCTACCACGACATCGCCACCTTGAATCCGCGGCTCGAGCCGTTCTACCGGCGCGTCACTGAGGCCATCCGCGAGGTCGATCCCGGACGCATCGTCTTTCTGGCGGCAGGGCAATGGAGCTCGAGCTTCGACATGTTCGGTCCGCCCTTCGCCGACAATCTCGCCTACACCTACCATTCGTTCTGGGCGAGCACGAAGCGCAACTCGATCCAGCGCCATCTCAATTTCTCCGAGCGCTACGACGTGCCGCTGTTCCTCGGCGAAACCGGCGAGCTTACCGACGCCTGGAACGAGGGATTCCGCAAGCTGCACGAGGTGCACGACATCGGCTGGTCGTTCTGGACCTACAAGAACCTCGATAGCCCCTCGACCGTGGTGTCGATCCCGCGCCCCGAGGGCTGGGACCAGATCGTCGGCCTATGCCGACGGCACGCGCGCAGAACGGCCGTCGGATGCGGTGATCGCCAGAGCGATGGGTCAGTATCTCGACGGCATGCGGCTCGGAAACGCCACGGTGCGCTGGAGCTACCTGGCGTCGCTCGGGCTGAAGAGCGAACCCTAGGGTCTGTACTCAATTGGCCCTAACCATTGAGATTAAATCATTCTGCTCGCAACGAGCGCGGAGCAGAATCGAGTTAAATCGATGCGCTACGCTCAATTAAGTCCAGACCCTAGGCGAGGCGTTTTTCGTAGTAGTCGGCCAGACCGGTCAAAGCGGCACCACCGTCGCCCTTGAAGCTCGGCCCATGCATCAGCGCGATCGTCCTGGGCTGCAATGCAGCCAGCCGGCGAAGCGTCGGTGCGGCTTGTGGCGTCGCTGGCATGAAGGGCACGGCCTTCTCGGTAGCGATGGCGGCGTCGACGATGTCGCCGGTCGTGGTCGCCTCGCACGGGCCGCCTTGGGTGAAGAGATCGCTGCTGAAAAGAGTGCCGGTCGTCTCTTCGTAGATCAGGCCGGCGTCCCAGTTGTGCGGCACGTGCGGCGTGTCGAGCCAGCGGACTTTCTTGCCGCCGAGGTCGATCACCTCGTCGTTCTTGAGCGTGCGCGGGCCGCGATTGGCCATGTCGGTCAGCCAGATGTTGACGCCCAACCTGCCCATGCGCCGGCGTGGCGTTGGGCGCGGCGGCCAGCCATTCGTTGAGCGCGCCCAACTCGTCGCCCTCGACGTGGCTGCAGGTCGTCCAGCGCAGTTTCTCGAGCGGGATCACGCTGGCGACTGCCTGCGAGATCAGCGGAAACATCGCGCGATGGCCGTAGTGGAACAGCAGCGGCTCGTCGGCATCGATCAGGAACTGGTTGAAGATGAAGCCGGTCGGGCCGATCTGCGGCACGAACGTCGACAGACGATAGATCCTGTCGGCGATCTCGGTGATGTTTGTTTTCATAAGCCGAGCACCTCGAGGAGCCTGGCATTGAACGCCTCGGCGGCCTCGTAGGCAACCCAGTGACCCGCCCGGGGAATGACGTGCATCCGGAAGTCGGGCTGGAGCGCGGTGAAGAGATCGATGCGCTCCTGCATGTAGGGATAGGTCGTGGAATCGAATTCGCCCCAGATGCCGGTGAACGGCGTTGTCACCTTCGGCAATACCGTACTGAGCACGCCCTTGATGCCCATGTCGCGGCTGCGCGTCCGGGCGCGGGTCGTGTTCATGATCTGCATGTAGATCGCCACGCCATCGATCTTCTTCGGGTCGTGGAACATCAGCAGTTCGAGATTGCGCCGTGCCTCGTCGGCCAGCAGCTGCGGCGGCATCGTGTCGAGGAGCTTGTGCAGCTTCTCGGTGGGCTTGCGCGTGGCCTTGAGGCCGCCGGCACCGACGAAGACGATGCGCTTGATGCGCTCTGGGATCAGCGTCGCCAGATGGCCCGACACCATGCCGCCGAAGGAGAAGCCAGTGAGGAAGAACTTCTGGTCCCGGGGCAGCAGCGCGTCGACCGCCGTCTTCACGCAGTTCGTCACCGACCAGACATCGCGCACGTCGTCGGGCGGATCGCTGTCGCCGAGGCCCGGGAGATCGGCGGCGTACACCGCGTAGTGCTGCGACAGCGGCAGCACGTTGCGGATCCAATGGATCCACGACCCCGAGCCACCGTGGAAGAGCAGTAGCGGTGGCTTGCCCGAGTCCGCGCCGAAGATGTGCCACATCATGGTGCCGCCGTTTCCCCTCCCATCATTGAACATGGGCAGGCGGACAGCTCTCGATTTGGCGGCGACGGACTCGATGGTTTCGAGAGCGGTACGACCGTCCGGCATGCGCGGGACGGCGGAATAGTCGAGACTCATTTCTTCAACGCACCCAACAGACGTTCGACGAAGCCCGGCGCTTTCTTGCGATCGATCCAGCGCAGCACCGTGACGAGATCGTTATCCGGATCGATCCAGACGATGTGGCTGCCCCAGCCCAGCGCGAAGTAGCTGCGCTCCGACGCGGCCGCGAATTGCCGGCGGTCGGTGTTGAGCCACCACATCAGCCCGTAGAAGCGCGCAACAGGGCACGGCTTCACCAGCTCGTCGGTCCAGCCCTTGGGCAGGATCTGCTTGCCGTTCCAGGAGCCGCCCTGGGCCACGAGCCGGCCCATCAAGGCCAGGTCGCGCGCGGAAATCACGAAGCCGCCGCCCCAGTGCCCGCCGCCCGGCACCGAGAGCATCGGCTTGCCGTCGATCGTCACCGTCGAGTTGCGATAGCCGTCCCACTTCCAGCCCGACGAGCCGCCGATCGGATCCATGATGCGGCGCTTCAGGACCGACGGCAGCGGCTCCTTGAAGACCTGCAGCAGCGAGTAGCTGAGGCGGTTCACCCGCACGTCGTTGTATTCATAGAAACTACCAGGCTTCTTCAGCGCGCGCCGCGTGCCTTTGGGCGCATCGGCAACGGCAAGGCCGACAACGCGATTATGGTCGATGCGGTCTTCTTTGCCGAAGACGAAGCCCTGCCACTCGCTTGTCTGCGTCAGCAAATGGCGCCAGGTGATGTCCTTGTTCTGCTCGCTCTTGAAGCCGTCATCGCTGACGTAGCCCGCGACTGCGTGCGCGTAGTCGCGCACTTTGTCGTCGAGGCTTTTGATGAGACCATCGCCCAGCGCCAGTCCCGCGAGCAGGGCGAGGTAACTCTTGGCCACGCTGAAGGTCATGTCGGCGCGGTTGGTGTCGCCCCATTCGGCGATCTGCCTGCCTCCCTGGTAGACGATGCCCGAGGCGCTGCCGCGCGGTGTCACCGGTCCCAGCACCTCGTTGTCGGGGGCGCTCTCGCCGGAATCGTAAGTCATGACGAACTGCCCGTCGGGCATGTACATGCTGGCCGGCCACTGGGATTCGGCCGCTTGGGCGAAGGCAATCGCCTCTTTCAAATCGTTCATGCACGCAATCAACATTGGAGGGCGGCCCGGAGCAAGCGTAGAAAACACGCATGTCCCAACCGACTTCCCTGACGATCCGCCGCCCCGACGATTGGCACGTCCATCTGCGCGACAACCAGATGCTTGCAGCATGTGCCGTGCATACGGCGCGCCAGTTCGCCCGGGCCATCATCATGCCGAACCTGGTGCCGCCGGTGACTAAAGTGGCCGAAGCCGCGGCCTACCGCGATCGAATTCGCAGAGCGGTTCCGGCCGACCTCAAGTTCGAGCCGCTGATGACCTGCTACCTCACTGACGGCGCCGATCCCGTGGAATTGGCGCGCGGCAAGGCGGAAGGCGTGTGGGTCGCGGCCAAGCTCTATCCCGCTCACGCCACGACCAATTCGGCGCATGGCGTCACCTCGATGGACAAGGTCGCTAAGGGGCTCGAGGCGATGGAGAAGGCGGGCATGCCGCTGCTCATCCATGGCGAGGTGACGGATGCCGACGTCGACATCTTCGACCGCGAGGCCGTGTTCCTCGACAGGGTGCTGGCACCGCTGATCAAGCGCCATCCGGGACTGAGGATCGTGCTGGAACACATCACCACGAAAGAGGGCGTGGCCTTCGTCGAAGCCCACGCGGGCAGAGTTGGCGGCACGATCACGCCTCATCATCTCAGCTACAACCGTAATGCGATCTTCAAGGGCGGCATCCGTCCGCACTTCTATTGCCTGCCGATCGCCAAGCGCGAGGTGCATCGCCTGGCGTTGCGCCGCGCCGCGACCTCGAACAGTGCGTCGTTCTTCCTCGGCACCGACACCGCGCCGCATACGACCGACACCAAGGAATGCGCCTGCGGCTGCGCCGGTGTGTTCAACGCCCCGGTGGCGATGCAGGTCTACGCCCAGGTCTTCGCCGAAGAAGGCAAGCTCGACCGTCTCGAGGCCTTCGCCTCGCTGAACGGCCCGCGCTTCTACGGCCTGCCGGCGAACGAGGAGCGCATCACCTTGCACGCCAGGTCGATGGACGTGCCCGAACGTGTCGAAGTACCGGGGGGCGGAAAGGACATCTCCGTCTTTCATCCCGATACGCCGGTCGGCTGGTCGTTCTAGCGTCGCAGGTGCTATCGTCCGGCATGAGCAAACCCCGCATTCCCGTTGGCGCCGTCGTGCGCGGCACCGACAAAGGCTACGTCCACGGCGATCTCAAACCCGGCAGTGAACGCCCCGTCGAGAAGGTCGAGCAGACGTATCCCTATATGCGGCCGCGCGATGCCGCGACGCTGATCCTGGTGCGCCTCAGAGGCAAGGTCCCCGAAGTGCTGATGGGATGTCGCGACGCCAAGCACGCCTTCATGCCCAATCGCTATGTCTTCCCCGGCGGCAGGGTCGATCCCGCCGACGCCCACGTCCCGGTCGCGACGCCGCTCGACCGCCATGTCAAGGCGCGCCTCCTCAAGGCAGCCGGCGAGCAACGTGCGCGCGCCCTGGGGGTTGCTGCCGTGCGCGAGACGTTCGAGGAGACCGGCCTGATGTTGGCAAAACCGCTGAAGGGCGGCGCCCCTGCCAAAGATTACGGCGAGCACTGGAAGGGCTTCCTCGACAAGGGGATGGCACCGGCCCTCGACTGTCTCGACCTGATCGCACGCGCCGTGACGCCGCCGGGCCGACCGCGCCGCTTCAATGCACGCTTCTTCATGGCGCGCGCCGAGGATGCAACCGGCGCCATCCGGACATCGAGCGAGATGGGCGACATTCGCTGGGTGAAGCTCGACGAGGCGCGGGACCTGCCGCTGCCCACCATCACCGGGCTGATCCTGGGCGAGATCGGCCGCCTGGTTAAGGAGCCGCCCGACCGCAAGAAGCAGCGCAAGATCCCGCTCTTCATCACGGTGCATCGCAAGCACCTTATGATCGAGGAGTAGGCGGTGACGGCGCGCGCCGCAACGACCGCGTCTGCGCCCCTGACCGTGCCGTCCGTCCTCGGAGCGGCCAGTCCGACCTTGCCGCCGCGTGGCGGCGTGCGCCTGCGTGCTCTCGTGCTGATGCGATGGGCGGCAGTGGCCGGCCAGTTCTTCACGGCGTCCGTCGTCCACTGGGGTCTGGGCTTCACCCTGCCGCTGCTGGCAGTCGGCGGCACCATCATGTTGTCCGCGCTGCTCAATCTCGCGGTCAGCCTCGGACGGCCCGCGTCGGCGCGCATCGACGACCGAGAAGCTACGATCTTCCTTGCCTTCGATGTCGTGCAGCTCGCGGTGCTGCTCTATCTTACGGGCGGCCTGGTCAATCCGTTTGCGCTCCTGCTGCTGGCGCCGGTCGCGATCGGCGCCACGGTGCTGTCGCTGCTGAGCAACGTCGCGCTCACCCTGCTCACTATCGTCAGCATCGGTCTGCTCGGTCTGCTCCATCAGCCGCTGCCATGGCTGGGACCTGCGCCCAACTTTCCCGAGATCTACCAGGCGGGCGTGTGGGCCGGCCTGACCTTGACCACACTGCTGATTACGCTCTACGGCTGGCGCCTCGCCGAAGAGGGGCGCCAGATGAGCGACGCGCTCGCGGCGGCGCAGGCAGCCCTTGCCCAGGAGCAGCGCATGTCGTCGCTGGGAGCGCTCGCGGCAGCCGCGGCGCACGAGCTGGGCACACCGCTCTCGACCATCGCCGTGGTCGCCAAGGAGATGCTGCGCGAGGTCGAAGCCGACGACCCGCTGCGCGAGGACGTCGAGCTGCTGTCGGCCGAGTCGGATCGCTGCCGTTCGATCCTGGCGCGCCTGTCGGTCGATCCCGTGGGCGACCTGTCCGATTTCTATACCCTGGTGCCGCTACCCGCCTTGATCGAGGCGGCGGCGGCGCATTATCGCGCCGACAATATCACGATCACCTTCGAAGCCGGGCCGATCGCCGAGGGCGCGCCGCACACCGCGCCGATCCAGGTGCGCAGTCCGGAGATCATGCAGGGCGTCGGAAACATCGTGCAGAATGCCATCTCCTTCGCCCGTCACGAAATCCACATCGCCACCCGCTGGACCACCGAATGGTCGGAGGTCGAGGTGTCGGACGATGGGCCGGGCTTCTCGGAGGCCCTGCTCGACGAGTTGGGGACGCCCTTCATTTCGACCCGGCAAGGCGAGGAAGGCCACATGGGACTGGGCGTTTTCATCGCCAAGACGCTGCTGGAACGGACCGGCGCCACGGTGATTTTCGGCAATCGCCGCTCCGCCGCGGGCGGCGCTGCCGTCGCCGTACGCTGGCCAAATCCCGTCTTCAAGGCTACATAGCGGCCAATGTGGAAGGAGTCTCCATGACCCAGGACACAGGCGCCAGCCGTCCGGTCTCTCCCGCGCTCGCGGGCACGACTGCCAACAAGGATCGCACCTTGCTGATCGCCGACGACGACGCGGCATTCCGCAACCGGATCGCCCGTGCGCTCGAATTGCGTGGCTTCATCGTGACTGCGGTCGGATCGGTGGCCGAGGCGCTGGCGCAGACCGCGCGGCCGCCGGCCTTCGCGGTGCTCGACCTGCGGCTGGGCGACGGTAACGGCCTCGAGCTGGTGGGCCCCCTGCGTCAGGCGCGGCCCGACATCCGCATCGTCGTGCTGACCGGCTACGGCAACATCGCGACCGCGGTGGCCGCCGTGAAGGAAGGCGCCGTCGACTATCTCGCCAAGCCGGCCGACGCCGACGCCATCGAGCAGGCGCTGAACGCGCATGGCCGCAAGCTGCCGCCGCCGCCCAGCAACCCGATGTCGGCCGATCGCGTGCGCTGGGAACATATCCAGCGCGTGTTCGAGCAATGCGACCGCAACGTCTCGGAGACGGCGCGGCGGCTCAACATGCATCGCCGCACGCTGCAGCGCATCTTGGGCAAGCACGCGCCCAAGGAACATTGAAGCGCCCGCGCCGCTGCTCACTTACCAACTGGGACTGAACGCGCTGGCGCTGGGCATGGCCTATGCGCTGGTGGCTCTGGGCTTCGTGCTCGCCCTCAACGCATCGGGTGCGGTGAACTTCGCCCATGGCGGCCTCGTCGTTCTGGGCGGTGCGGCCGCGGTGCTGGCCGATCTCTGGACCGGCCTGCCGGGACCTCTTGTCCTGCCGCTGGTGATGCTGGTTCTGGGCGCGGCCGGCGTCGTTACGGCCAGTCTGGCGATCCTGCCGCTGGTGCGGCGGCCGCCGGAGGCGACGTTCGTCGCCACGATCGCGCTGGCCGCGATCATCGAGCAAAGCCTCCTGCTCGCGATGGGCAACGCGCCGCGCACGGCGCCGCCACTGGCCGGCAGCGGCGCGTTCGAGATCGCAGGCATCGCGGTCGCGCGCCAGCCCGTCGCCATCGTGATCGTGAGCGCCGTGCTGATCGTCGGCGTCTGGTTCCTGCTCGAGCGCACGCAGATCGGGCGGCGCATGCGGGCGGTGGCGGCCGATCGCACCATGGCGCGCGCCTCGGGCATCGCAGTCGATCGTTACGTCGTGCTCTCGCTGGCGCTGGCCGGCGCGCTGGCGGGCGTCGCCGGGCAATTGCTGGGACACCAGTTCCTGGTCGTGCCGACCGAAGGGGGTGGCCACATGCTGCGCGCCTATATCGCCGTGGCGCTGGGCGGCTGGGGCAGCGTTCCCGGCGCGGTGCTGGGCGCCTTGGGCATCGGTGTCTTCGAGACCCTCGTCTCGTCCTGGCTGGGCGATGCTTGGGCATCGGCCGCGCTCTACGTCGCCGTGCTGGTCGTGCTCAGCCTGCGGCCGCAAGGCCTGTTCGGCGAGCCGGTGGGACGGCGGGCCTGAGACGATGCGCCGGTACTGGATCGCCCTGCTGGTCCTGCCGCCGCTGCTCGCCTCCCTTGCGCTGCCGCCGTTTGGCCAGCGCCTGGTGACCCTGGTCGGCCTCTACGCGCTGATGGGCGTGGGCTATCAGTGCGTGTTCGGACAACTGGGCGCGCTCAATCTCGCGCAAGGCGCGCTGTTCGGTATGGGAGCCTATGCCGTTGCCCTGGCGGCGCCCACGCTCGGCCCGCTGGCCTTCGTCGCCGCACCGCTGGCTGCCGGCCTCGCCGCCGCCGTCGCCGCCGTGCCGGTCCTGCGGCTGCGGTCGCATTACTTCGCGCTGGCGACGCTGGCCCTCGCATCGCTGGTCAACCTCGTCGCGCTCCATGCCGAAAGCATCACCGGCGGCGCCAACGGCCTCGTGAGCTTTGGCTCGTCGCTGCCACGCGGCACGACCTTGCTCGTCGGGGTCTGGCTTTGCCTGATCGCCGCGGTGCTGGCACAGGCTTCCTTTTTTGCCGGCCGGCGCGGCGAGACCGCGTGGCTGATCCGGGAGGCGCCGCTGGTTGCCGCCACGCTCGGCATCGACGCCCGGCGCTGGCGCTTCACGATGTTTGTCGCCGGCGGTGCACTGGCCGGATTGGCGGGCGGCGGTGCGGCCGCGGTGAGCGGCGTCGTCTCGCCCGATGTGACGGGATTTCCCGTCATGCTGCTCTGCCTCACGTCGGTCGTGCTGGGCGGCGCACGCCATCCGATGGGCGCGGTGCTGGGGGCGGCGATCGCCGTCTGCCTGCCCGAACTGTTCCGTGACCTGAGCGGCGCATGGTTGCTCGCCTACGCCGTGGCGACGCTCGCCGTCGTGCTCTTCGCGCCGCAAGGAATCGCCGGCCTGATCGATCCGGCACCGCCGTGTCTGCTGCCCCAAATGCCGGATCGATTGATGCCCTCGACCAACGGTCGGCGCCTTGTCCTGCAGGACGTCAGCAAGAGCTTCGGCGGCGTCGAGGCGCTGTGCGGCGTGTCGTTCGCCATGCAGCGCGGCGAGATCGTCGGCCTGATCGGGCCAAACGGTTCGGGCAAGACGACCGTGTTGAACGTGATCTCCGGCCTCGAGCGCGCCGATCATGGAACGATCGAGCTCGACGGCCGGTCCCTCGAACGGCTGCCCGCGCACGTTATTGCCCGGGCGGGCATCTTGCGCACCTTCCAGACGCCCTTGCCGGGCGAAGGCCGGCTGGCGGGAATTGCGCGCGCTGTCTCGAACGGGGCCACCTTCCTGTTGTTCGACGAGCCGCTGGCGGGCGCCAATGCGGCGGAGCAGGCGGAACTCGCGGGCTTGCTCGGTGACCTGCGCACGGCGGGTTATGGCGTGCTGATCGTCGACCACGACACCGATCTGCTGTCGAGGATCTGCGATCGCATGATCGCGCTCGATCGCGGCCGGGTGGTCGCGTGAGCACGCTGGTGCTTTCTGTCGGCGCTCTGTCGGTCGCGGCCGGCGAGAGGGTGGTGCTGCCGGGCGAGGACAGCGAGCAAAAGACCGCGCTGCTGGAAACGATCATCGGCTTTCGTCCCGGCACGGTCACCCTGTTCGGCAAGGATGTCTCCGCTCTTGCCGTCGAACAGAGGGTCCGTCTGGGCGTCGGCTACGTGGCGGCGGGACGGCGCGTCTTTGCCGGCCTGACGGTGCGCGAGAACATCGAGGTCGCATCAGCCTTGCCGGCGCGCGAACGGCGGCAGCGCGTGGCCGAGATGCTGGCCCTGTTTCCCATGCTGGGCGAGCGGCTCGCAGGCGCGCGCCTGGCTGCTGTCCGGCGGCCAGCAGCAGATGCTGGCCCTGGCACGCGCCATGGTCGACCGGCCGCGCCTGCTGCTGCTCGATCAACCGACGTTGGGGCTTGCCGCATCCATCGCGGACGATGTGCGGCAGCGTCTCGAAGAACTGGCGCGGGAAGGCGTGGCGATTGTCGTCGCGAACTAGGCCGTCTTGTTCTGGGCGTTCCAGTAATGCTCGAGATTGTCGATCAGTGCCGGGCTGAAGTGACAGTAGGCCTGCTCGCGGGCATAGAGCGCCGCATAGCGCCGGAACGTGTCGAGCGGCTCGACGGAGAAGCGCAAGGCCCGGCGGTTGCCAATGGCGCCGACCGCGCCCGACCCGGTGATGCGCTCGGCCACGCGGTCGATGGTGGTCTCGATGTCCTCGGGCGCCACGACCTCGTCGCAGATCAGCCGGCCTTCCTCCGAATCGCAGTCGAAGCGGCGCTCGTACATGATCGCCTGGCGCGCCAGCCGATCGCCGACGAAGCGGGCCAGTCGCAGGTTCGCCATCGCGGGGATGATGCCTTCCTTGCGCGCCGGCAAGGTCATGTAGGCGTCACGCGCGGCAATGTTGAAATCGGTCGCCAGCAGGATCTGGCAACCGCCGCCGATCGCGAAGGTCTCGACGGCGGAAATCCAGATCTTCTCGATCGTGTCGCCCGAGACTTCGTCCGGCGGCACGTTGGGGCGGGCGAGGCCGCGCACCATCTTGTTCACGAAACCCAGGTCGCGGATCAGGAACCACAGGAACGGGATGCGGCCGTAGTAGAGATGGGTGAGATTGATGCCGGCATTGAACACCCGCCGGCCGGCATACTTGCCCTCGGGCACCACGTCGCCGCGCAGCACGGCAACCTTGCTCTGTGGATCGAGGATGCAGACGTCGGCGCCGATCTCGGACGCGACCTGGGTCGAGGCGTCCTCGGAATTGAGGAAACGCGGATTGGAATGCACCAGGATTGCGGCGCGGCCGCGGCGCTCGACCCTGGCGGCGCCGAGATCGAGCCTGCCGTCGCGCAGGAACTTCGCCAGCGCCTCCGCCAATTCCTCGCGCGGCAGCAGCATGGCGTGGCAGAGATGCATGCCGGCCTCGGGATCGGCCAGCAGTTGATTGCAGAGAATGCCCTGGTCGATCTCACAACCGTCCTTCTCGAACTGGCGGAGTTTCGACTCGGCTTCTACCTCGGCGCGGCTCGGCACGAGGCCCGGCACCAGCTCGGCCGCATCGTAGACCAGCCGCTCGATGCGCACGAACTTGCGGCGACTGTCGGTCAGCCGGTCGTAGAGCGTGCGCGCATGGCGGCGCAGGAACATGAATCGCGCATCGCGGCTCGCCTGCTTGATGATGTCGGCGATGTCGGCCGCGGCAGTATCGCGCTGGGCCTTGGGGGGCAGGCGTTTCAGCCGCGCCGCCGCCTGCAGCCAGTAGGCCGAGAAGGCGGCCGAATCGGACGCGAAATCGCCGCCGGCCGTAACCGGCATCGCAATGACCGAATCCATGTGACGCCGCTTCCTGCCTGAAAGATTGTTGGAGCGGGCGACGGGATTTGAACCCGCGACCTACGGCTTGGGAAACCGACGCCCTGCTCCGGCGAGCGTCAGAAACACGCTGATTTTTCAACGACTTGGCTTTCAGCACATCTACGTTAGGTGCACCATAGGTGCGCTGGCGGCCGAAGAAGTAGACGGAACATAGCAGAAAATAGCGCTCCTGGGAGTGCTGAGGGCAGGTGGCCCCACTTCAATCGACCAGCCCGCCCACCCTGCGCGGACGGCTCCGGCCGCTCTGAACCAGTCAGAAAGGTTTCGGGGTTTGGGATGCCATAGGACATAGCGCCATTCCCCCGGAAATGGCCCTTGGAGAAGTATACGTAACTCATCCTATGGAAAGGCGACCCGGCTCCAGCGCGTGGCTGTAATCGCCGCAAAACATGTTTGGCGGGTAACGGCCCGGTGCGAGCCACGGCGCTTACCACTACGTGAATGCCACAACTCCTGGCGTTGGGTCGTGCAAACGGCGACTGACAGCAGGACCATCCGCAAGACAGAGATGGCTTTCGTCAACGTGGCCTCGGCGCCTTCGGCTCCGGCGCTGTCGACCCGTTCACACTTTCGGTTGTCTTGGGCTGCCTTGATGTCGGCCGTCTCCACGCTCTGCTTGCCGACGCGAGTAGTCGGGATGCCGACGTCAGGTCTAGCTGATGTGTCCTCCACTTTGCTCGCTTATCCCCGATTTTTTGGGCTCTGTGGCATCGGGAACACACTGCCAACGGCGAAATTTCTTCGCGCGCTAAATCAGATTATTAGGGACTAGTCTTCAGAAATTGGATGAGGCTACAAACGCCGTTCGCCGCTTTTGGTTCCGGCACCGCGCACGAATTTTCTAAGGGTGTCATTGATTCACCTCATGACGGACCCACCTGTCGAAATAAGGCCATCAGTTCGGCCGAGTGAGCCCTCTAACGCCGGCGGCTCCCGCAGCCATGGGGCGCTGGCCCAACTTATGGTGAAAGAGATGAAGAAGTTGTTTTTGACGAGAGTCGAGTTGTACGGCAGCCATCACACCAGCGCGGAATACACCAAGCTGCATGAGGCGCTGGCCAAGATGAACATCATCCGCAGCATCGATGGGAGCGACGGCAAGAACTATCACCTGCCGCCAGCGGAATACTACTGCCATTCGGAGACCTTGAATGCCCAGCAGATCAAGGATCTCGTCATGACGGCCTGCAAGGCCATCGGCTATGCGGCGTGGTATCCGGGATGCAGCACGGTCGGGAAGTGGTGCGGCATCATCACGGCCGAATCACCGTCGCTGGCCTGGGCCGGACTGAAGGCGGCCTAGTCGTTGACGTGAACACGGCTGCTCCCTTGGGGTAGCAGCCGCGTTTTCATCGAAGCCACGGAGATGTCCATGCACACCAGTGAACTGGCCTTCATCACCCAGACGAGACGCGACTTGGGCGATTCTCGACTCGCTATCATGATGATCGAGGCCGGCATCCATCGGCCGCATCGCGACGGTGCCGACATAACACAGGAAGCCTTGACCGATCTGCGTCGGCGTGAGCGGGATGCGAGTGCGATCCTGGCGCGCTACGCATAGCAAGGCGAACGAAACGGAGCGTGCTGGTGGCCGACGAAGAAAAGAAGCCTTCCTTCGGGGAAGCAGTGGATTTGGTGGTCAAAACGCTGAAGGCTTTCGACGAAAAGCAGCAGCGGACGCTCGTAGCGACCGTGAGCGCCCTCATGGACCTCAAGATCGAGGCGTCACGGGAGGAACGGCCTGCCGGCAGTACCCGATCCGGACCCGCCACAATACCCCCGTCGCCTCCTCCTGGGGACGGTGGCGCAGAGCGGCGGGGCGAGAAGGAGACGGATATTCGGTCGTTGAAGGATGAGAAAAATCCGAAGTCCGCGACGCAAATGGCTGCCATCGTCGGGTACTACCTGAAAGAGCTGGCTCCCGAAGGGGAACGCCGGGAGACCATTAAGACCGCGGATTTAGAGACATACTTCAAGCAGGCGAAGTTCGAATTGCCGAAAAAGCTCGAGCAAGTGCTCATAGACAGCAAGCGGGCGGGGTACTTCGAGGGCGCTTCGCGCGGCGAGTACAAACTGACCCGTGTCGGCTACAACCTCGTCGCGCACCGCATGCCTGAGTTGTGATGGCTGGCAAGGGGCTTATCGGCTCGGTCGAGAGCGTGAGGAAGACGCTCCGGGGAATAAAGAATGCCCAAGTTTTCTCCGGCGCGGTCAAGGCGGAGATCGGCGCCTTGGCGAGCGACTATTTCTCTACGTTCCGCCCGGCTGTCGCCGCGGGCGGTGCATCGGGCGACGAACTGAGCAAAGCGGATGCGCTGTTCCGTGACCTCCACGATATGTCGCACAAGAACCCGACGAAGAAGCGGGCGGACGAGGTCTGTAAAGACGCTCGTAAAGCCTTGGTCGCTCTCGAAGGTAGCCGATTGCAGAACATTGCGGCGCCCTCCGGTGCTCAGACGTCGAAAAGCGACGAGCTTATCATTTTGTCCTTGAAGGAAGTCTGCCCATCCGCGGCTGCCGCATACGAACAAGCGTTGCGAGATCTCCAAGGCCCCGATCGCATTTCCTGGCGCGGCCCGGCGACGGATATGCGCGAGGCTCTACGCGAAACGTTGGATGCCTTAGCCCCGGACGCTGAGGTTGAGAAGATGCCGGGCTACAAGCTCGAAGAGAACGCTCGGCGGCCGACCATGCGGCAGAAGGCGAAGTACATCCTAAAGAGTTGCGAAATGGTGAACAATCAGGCGAGCTTATCTGAATCCGCAGTCGAGAATATCGAGAATGCCGTGAGCGGTATCACCCGCTCCGTCTACGTTCGCTCCAACGTCTCGACGCATACGCCCACGAGCGGGGATGAAGTCGCGCGGCTGCACGGCTGGGTGCGACTGGTCATGTGCGATCTCCTGTCGCTTCCGATAGTCGATTGACCGGCACGAGGTCTCCTTCTTCGTCAGGGTATCAGTCATCTGCAGGATGTTGCGGGCGTCACTTGTACAGGTCTGCCTTCTCTAATCTGAGGTAGAAAGCGAAACATCCTAGTCTTCGGATGGCATCCAAGGAGGATCGGTCAGGAGAGCCGTCTCCTTGGCGTCGAGCCACGCTTCTATCGCCTTGCGCGCATTGATCCGTGCCTTCTTGAGCGTGGCGCCGTAGGCGGTCACTGGCGGCAGTTTGGGGAAGCTCGCGGTGTAGCCTCCCTTCGGTCCCAATCGGAAATGGCACTCGTAGACATACCTTCGCAGGGCAACGATCTCTTCGCGGGTTTCCTTGGGGTGTCGGGTTCTTTTCATGGTGATTCCGGTTTTTGCCGGGTTTCTTAAATGCTGAGCCCAACTGAGTATTTTTTATTCTGAGTATTGAGGACTGAGTCTTCTTAGACGGAAAATATTGCCGGTCTGGGGGACCGTTTCCTTCCGAACCGGACCGGAAGATTTTTCCGGACCCTGCTGGAAGATCTGGTCACGCCGAGGTTGAGTTCATAAAGATTGGGCTTTCCCAATCCGCGCTGCGTGATGGTGATGAAGCCCTTGGACTGTAGCTCCTGCAGGTACGTCCGCACGCTGCGGTCGGTGACGCCCATGTCACGCGCCAGCCGCTCTTGGCCGGGAAAGCAGTAGTCATTCTGCCACGCAAATTTGAGCAGCATGGCATAGGTGAGCTTGGCTCCCGGCGATAGCGTGCGGCTGACGAGGACATGGTTGGGCACCTGGGTGAAGCCCTTCTCTGTCAGGAGATCGGCGCCTTTGAGAACGATGTTCCGTTCCAGCAATTCGCCAATCGATTTCACGCGTCTTTGGTCTACCTCCATAGTCCAATCATATCATCGGCAGGCACCCCAGAAGATGCCCGGTGGGGATAGCCTTTACCGTCCAAATAGCTGTCCGAATAGAGATCGGCGTCGCTCCACAACTGGCGGCGAAGCCTTCTCGGGCTCGGCAGATGGGATGGTCACGGCGGCTCGTCCCGTGTCGCTCTCTGGCGCGCCAGGACGCGCTTCGTCCGCCGCCTCCTTGGGAGTATCGAGCTGGGCGAGGCGGCTTTCCGCGGAGCCCAGCCTGTAGCTCATGTCCTGCAGTTGCGTCTGCGTCTGCACCCGTTCGGCCATGAGCATGTTGATGACCTGCTCCTTCGCCCGATTGTCGATCCGGAGGTTAACGTTCTCGTCTGTCAGCCGCTTGCTTTCCAGGGTGAGTGGCTCTCGGGCATTTGTCTCTTCATGTCCGGTATCTTCGTAGTCTGACGCGCTCTTGCGCGCTTCGTCGCGCTCCGACGCGTCGTGGCGTGTCTCGGCGCTGATCGATGCAATCGCGCTGATCTGGCGAAGCTCCTCGGCGTATTTCTCGACAGAGCTGCGGCTGATGAAATATTGATCGCCCTTCGCGCCGCGCACCCTTACGCAATCGAGATAGCCAGCATCACAGAAGCGTTGAACTGAACGCGGAGCGCGAGGCGCCCGGAGGTCGGCAAACAGCTGCGATGCTTGTTTGATGGTGAGAGAATGGCGCGCTGTGTCGCGTTCCGGCGCGTCGTGACGCGTTACGACTGAGTTGTTACTTTCTTCATTCACGTCAATGGTAGGACTACATAGAAATCATACCATGAAAATATGGTCGGCTATTTGCGTCGATGAAAAGGAAAGTCGCCGTATTGGTCCCTGAAGCGATCAAGTCGGCAGCAATACCGAGAGGGGCGGCACCGTCGAAGGCGGCGTGGACATGATCCTCAATTGAATGCCTCAGGGCAGTGGCGCTGTCCTCGACACATAGAGCATTCCGGTTATCGACCATCGGACGCCTTCCAAGCTGTCTTCTCAGGGGGCTCTCAAGGACGGCCTCCCTGTGGCCCATTGAAAAAGACCCAAATGGGCACTTGACGTTTTGACGTCGATACGTATATAAACACGATGGATCACTAAAAACGACTGATTAACTGGAGAATTAGAGAGAGCGATGACGACCGAGAACAAAGGATTTCGATGGGGAATCGAGCGCAGGCTCGAGTTCATTGAATTTCGCCTCTATTGGGAGGGCGGCGTCAATCGGTCTGACATTGTCGACGAGTTTGGCGTGTCGGTGCCTCAGGCATCGAAGGATTTGTCCCTGTACCAGGAACAAGCCCCTGAAAATATTAGGTATGACCGCAGCCTGAAGCGTTACTTCGCGTCCGAAGGAATCCGGCCCAAGTTCATTGCGCTCGATGCCGACTCCTACCTGGCACGGCTGACTGTGGCGAATAATGTCGACAAAACAGGTATTGCAGGATCGGCGTTCACGTCGCCAAGTGTGGACCGACTGCCAGTTCCACAACGTCGGATTAAAGCCGATGTGCTCCGTCATGTCCTGCAGTGCATCCGGGATGGCCGTTCGATCGAGATTCTTTACCAGTCGATGAGCGCCAACCGACCGGCTCCCGTGTGGCGGCGCATCTCGCCTCATGCCTTCGGCAACGACGGACTGCGCTGGCATGTGCGAGCTTATTGCCACGTCGACGAGAAGTTTAAGGACTTCATTCTTTCCCGCTGTCTTGACGTCCGGGCACCTGATGAACCAGGCGCAGCGCCTTCCAGCGACAAGCTTTGGACAGCTCAGTTTCCTGTGTCGTTGAGCCCCAATCCGCGATTGAGCGCCAGCCAACGTGAGATCATTGCCCAGGACTATGGAATGAAGCAGGGCGAGCTCGTGGTGCGCATCCGCAGGGCCATGCTCTACTACTTCAGCAAGCGCCTTCGGCTTGACGTCGCAGACCGATTTGACGATCCGCGAGAAGCTCCGGTGGTCGTGAAAAACCGTGATGCGTTTGACGCCGCCCTCCTGGAGGCGATGCGATGAAGTCCCGGAATTTTGAGATCCTTCGAGCGAGCTGGCCGGAGCTTGCGGACCTTGGCGGCTTTGCCGAAGCATATGCGCATGCCGATCCGGCGAGCGCACTCGTAAAGCTGCGGCTGTTCGCCGAGAACCTCACAAAGGACATCTATCGTGACTTGGGTCTGCCGAAGCCGGATCAGGCCGACGTTCGTCGATCTGCTTGAGCAATCGACGTCATTCTCTGCGATTACTCCGAAGGTCGTGCTGGACAAGCTTCATGCGCTCCGGATCCATGGCAACAAGGCGGCGCATGGCGAGCCCGCCACCGACGCGCAACGCGCTCTGGCTGCTCAGGAGGCATTCGATCTTGCGCGCTGGCTGTTTCATTCAGTTTGGCAAGGGCGACGCCAAGGCGATCCCGGCCTTCGAGCAGCCTTCGTCCGAAGAATGGCGACGATAGCAAAGGCCAGCTGAAGCGCGAAAAGCGCCAGGTCCTGGAGAAGCTGGCTGCGCAAGAAGCGCAGATGGATGCGCTCCTGCGCGAGCTGGAAGCTGCCCGGCAAGCCGCGGCAACTGCGGAGAAGAAAGTGGAAGAAATCCAGGCGCTGGCAGCGTCGGGTGCAGCAAGCCGCCAACGTACTTGAATTCGATGAGGCGACAACACGAGCGCGGATTATCGACAGCCTGCTCGCGACCGCCGGCTGGAACGTCGGCTCGGGCGACGCGAGCACGGCCGAGGTCGGCAAGGAGGTCGAGGTCCAGCATCAGCCGACTGAATCCGGACTTGGCTATGCCGACTATGTGCTTTGGGACGACAACGGCAATCCGCTGGCGGTGATCGAGGCGAAGAAGACATCCGTCGATCCGGAGCTGGTCGGCATCAGGCGAAACTCTATGCCGATGGCCTGGAAAAGATGCACGGCCATCGTCCGGTGATCTTCTACACCAACGGCTACGACATCTGGATGTGGGACGATGCTCTGGGTTACCCGCCTCGAAAGGTCTTCGGCTATTATTCAAAGGACAGCCTTCAGTACCTGGTGAACTTTCAGCGGGCAGCAGAGGAAGCCGCTGAATTCGCTTGAACCCAACGTAGCGATCGTCGATCGCCTCTACCAGATCGAGGCAATCAAGCGGGTCTCCGAGCGCTTCTCGGACAATCACCGCAAGGCGCTTGATCGTTCAGGCGACCGGCACCGGCAAGACGCGGGTTGCGATTGCGCTGGCGGATCTGCTGATCCGTGCGGGCTGGGTGAAGCGCGTCCTTTTCCTGTGCGATCGTCGGGAACTGCGCAAGCAGGCGAAGAACGCGTTCAACGACTTCCTGTCGGAACCCATTCGCATCGTCAGCTCGCGCGTGAACAGTTCTGCGAGCGAGCGCATTTTTCTCGCGACCTATCCGGCGATGCAGAAGGTCTATCAGTCGTTCGATGTCGGATTCTTCGACTTGATCATCGCCGACGAGTCGCACCGCAGCATCTACAATGTCTATGGCGACATGTTCCACTATTTCGACTGTCTTCAGATTGGCCTGACGGCCACGCCGGTCGACTTTGTCACGCGCAACACGTTCAGTCTGTTCGGCTGCGAAGGGCAGTTGCCGACAGCGAACTATGATCTTGAGCAGGCGGTGAAGGACGGCTACCTGACGCCGTTCGAGGTCTTCGAGCACACGACGCAGTTTCTGCGCGAAGGGATCAGGCTCGACATCCTGACCAAAGAGCAGATTCAGGAGCTTGAGGAGCAGGGCGAAGACCCGTCGCAATATGATTTCTCGTCCGAGCAGATCGATAAGATCATCTACAACAAGGATACCAATCGCGCGATCCTTCGCAACCTGATGGAAAACGGGCTGCGGGATGCGACGGGTCAGCTGCCTGGCAAGAGCATCATTTTCGCGCAGGAACCATCAGCATGCCGTGCTCATGCGGCAGATGTTCGATGAGATGTACCCGCAATATGGCGGCCGCTTCTGCCAGGTCATCGACAATTACGACCCGCGCGCCGAGCAGCTGATCGACGACTTCAAGGGCGACGGCGACCAACGACGATCTGACGATCGCGATTTCGGTCGACATGCTCGACACCGGCATCGACATCCCGGAAATCCTGAACCTCGTCTTCGCGAAGCCGGTGAGGTCGCCGGTCAAGTTCTGGCAGATGATCGGCCGCGGCACGCGGCTGAAGCAGGACCTGTTCGGTCCCGGTCAGCGACAAGACGATCTTCCGCATTTTCGATCATTGGGGAAATTTCGAGCGCTTCGAAATGGGCTATCGCCCGGCCGAGCCGACCCAAGCAAAGCCTTTGCTGCAGCTTGTCTTCGAAGAGCGCGTAGCTCTTGCGGAGACGGCGCTCCAGCAAAGCGAAATCGCGGTCTTTGAGACGCGTGATCGATCTCATCGGCAAAGGACATCGAGGCCCTGCCCGAAGAGTCGGTCGTCAGTCCGCGAAAAATGGCGGGAGAAGCGGGCCGTGTCAGTGCCGGCTACGCTCAAGGCGTTCGCGCCGGCAACTGTTGCGATGCTTCGGCAGGTCATCGCGCCGCTCATGCAATGGCGCAATATTCGCGGCCTTAGCGACGCCTACGCGTTGGATCTTCTTGTGGCGCGCATGCAGATCGCCGTGCTTCGGAAGTCCGGAGCCGTGGCCGACCTGAAGATCGAGCTGCTCGATCGCCTCGCGGCACTCCAGATGCACCTCAATCCGGTCCGCGAGAAGGCGGAGGTCATCAAGCGCGTCAAGTCGGATGAGTTCTGGCAGGACGTGACCGTCGCGGATCTTGAGGAGGTTCGCAAGCCGCTGCGCGAAATCATGCATCATCGTGATCGCGAAGGGCGCGACGCCGCTTCCGGCGAAGGTCATCGATGTCACTGAGGACGCCGCCGGGCATTCAGACCGAATCGCCGCGCGACAAGCCTTAAGACCGTGGACATGAAGGCCTATCAGCAGATCGTCGAGGCCGAGCTCAAGCGGCATTTCGAGACCAATCCGACACTTCAGAAGATTCGGGCTGGCGAAGCCGGTATCGGAAGCCGACATTCAGGCTCTTGTCTCGCTGGTCCTGATGCAGAGCCCGAATGCGAGCCGCGACGTGCTTGAAGGAGTTTTTCGCCGAAACTGCCGTGCCGCTGGAGTTCGCCATCCGGTCGATCGTCGGGATGGACCCGGATGCGGTCGCAGACGCGTTTCGCCGAATTTGCGCGCAAGCATCCCACGCTGACGGCGAAGCAGACCCGGTTCCTCGGCCTGCTTGCAAAATCACATCGCCCGCTTTGGCTCGATCACGCTCGATCGCCTCTATGAGCAGCCATTCACCGTCGTGGATGCCGACGGCCTGGATGGCGTCTTCGAGAAGCCCGAGGAGATCGACGATCTCCTCGACATCCTCAGTGTCTTCGCGCCGCCCGCGGAGCAAGCATGGCCAAAAGACCGCCGCTCTGAAAGGACGAAGCAATAATGATTACAGGTGAACTGAAGCGCCGCGTATCGACGCGCTCTGGACTGGAGTTTTGGCAGGGCGGCATCACCAACCCCCTGACCGTGATCGAGCAGATCACGTTCCTGATGTTCGCGCGGCTGCTGGACATCAACGAGACCCGCGACGAGAACCGCATGAAGCGGACCAGGCAAGCTCGTTCCAGCGACGTTTCTCGGATGACGAGCAGAACCTGCGCTGGTCGCAGTTCCGCCACCTCGGCGCCGACAGCATGCTGCCTCTGGTGCGCGACAAGGTCTTCCCGCACTTCAGGAAAGCCTCTACGAGCGGCACGGCCTTCGCCGAGTTCATGAAGGACGCGCAGCTGATGATCCAGAAGCCGAGCCTTCTGGTGAAGGCGGTCAACATGATCGACCAGCTGCCGCTGACCGAGGGCGACGCCAAGGGCGATCTCTATGAGTATCTGCTGAGCAAGCTGACGACGGCCGGCATCAACGGCCAGTTCCGCACGCCGCGCCACATCATCCGACTGATGGTCGACATGCTGGAGCCGAAGCCGACCGATGTCATCGGCGATCCGGCGTGCGGCACCGGCGGCTTTCTGGTCCAGACGATGCAGTATCTGCTGGAGACCTACACCTCACCGGAGGGCGTGCTGGAGGAAACGGATCCCGAAACCGGCAAGACGGAGAAGATCTATACCGGCGATCTACTGGAAGCGCATCGCGAGCATATCCGCAGCGGCATGTTCCACGGGTTTGATTTCGACGCGACAATGCTGCGCATCGCCGCCATGAACTTGATGCTGCACGGCGTTGATGATCCCGACATTCACTATCAGGACACGCTGAGCGCCAGCTTCACCGACAAATTCCCAGAGGCCGCGGCCGAAGGCTTCAACGTCATCCTGGCCAACCCGCCCTTCAAGGGAAGCCTCGATTTCGAGGACGTCCACGCGTCGCTGCTGCGTCAGGTGAAGACGAAGAAGACGGAACTGCTCTTCCTCGTGCTGATCCTGCGCATGCTGAAGAAGGGCGGCCGGTCGGCGACGATCGTGCCTGATGGTGTGTTGTTTGGCTCGTCAACCGCCCATGTTGCTCTGCGCAAGCTCCTGTTGGATCATAACCAGCTGGAAGCGGTGATCTCGCTGCCGAGTGGCGTGTTCAAGCCCTATGCGGGTGTATCGACCGGCATCCTCGTCTTCACCAAAGGTGGGCGCACGGACGACGTGTTCTTCTACGACGTCGAGGCGGACGGCTATTCGCTCGACGACAAGCGCGACCCGATCTGAGGCCAACGATCTGCCGGGCTGTTTGGCGGCATGGCGAAACCGGGACGCTAAGCGCGACACAGATCGGACGCAGAAGGCTTTCTTCGTGCCGGCCGAGGAGATCCGAGAGGCGAACTATGACTTGTCGCTCAGCAAATACAAGGTTCGGCCACATGTCGCGCAGAAGTACGAAGCGCCCACAGTCATCCTGAAGCGAATGAGGAAGCTCAACGAAGACATTACAGCTGACATCGCTGAGCTCGAGGAATTGCTCGGATGAGTGTTTCAACCACCCACCTGGGCAAGGTGGTCGATGTTTCCGCCGGACAGTCAGCACCCAAGCCCAATGATTTCTCAGACGATGGATTTCCGTTCATCCGTGCTGGAAGTCTTGCAGCCCTGCTTTCTGGGCAAACAGAGGATGACTGTGAAAAAATCGACGCGGAGACCGCGCGCCGATATCGGATGAGGTTGTATCCAAAAGACACTGTCCTGTTCGCTAAGAGCGGGATGTCGGCGAAAATTGGCCGAGTCTATCGGATGCGTCAGCCTGCCTACGTAGTTAGCCATCTCGCCGCATTGGCGCCCATTGGAAAGTATGAGCCATCCTATCTGGCGCATTGGCTCCGGGCGCATCCGCCGTCCAAGTTAATCAAGGACGATGCATATCCTTCAATCCGAACATCAGAAGTTGCATCGCTAGAGGTTCCAGACCTTCATGTCGACGAACAACGCCGGATCGCGGCAATTCTCGACAAAGCTGATGCCATCCGCCGCAAGCGCGAGCACGCACTTGCCCTAGCGGATGATTTCTTAAAGTCAGCATTTGGGGAGATGTTTGGGGATCTCTCTTCGAACACTCACGACTGGCCGACCAGGTTGATTGGTCAAATTTTGAAGGTCGAGCCTCAGAACGGCCTGTATCGGCATTCCAGTGACTATGGTTCTGGCACTCAAATACTCCGCATAGATGGATTTTATGACGGATATTTGAGCGCAAAGCGAGAAATGAGGCGGCTGAACATCGATGAGAAGACAATCAAGACATACGAATTGCGGAATGGCGATATCGTCATAAATCGGGTGAACAGTCCTGAGTACCTGGGAAAATGCGCGCTTATTGAAGGCCTGATTGAACCAACGGTATTCGAGTCCAACATGATGCGATTTCGAGTTCGACGCCGATAATGCCAACCCGCGTTTTATCGTTGACCAGCTTCGATCCACTTACCTCAAAACGCAGATTGCCAGAGCTGCCAAACCCGCTGTCAACCAAAGCAGCATTAACCAAAAAGATGTGAAGTCGTTCGAGGTTCGCTTGCCTCCTGTAGAACTTCAGAACAGATATTCCGATCTTGTGTCGGTCAAACTCAAAACAGATAAAAGGCTGCAATCGGCATGTTCGATGGCGGCTGCCTTGCTCGCATCGCTCACCCAACGCGCCTTTCGTGGCGAACTCTAGGATCGCCCCATGCGCCTCAGCCGGATCGAGATCGAAAATTTCAAGGGAATTGGCACTGCGCAGGTAATTGACCTGAAACCAATCACGCTGCTGTTTGGTCCGAACAGCGCTGGCAAGAGCACAATTCTACAATCGCTGCATTACTTGCGCGAGATACTTGAGCGGCGGAATGCAGATCCGGATCTGACTATTGCCGGCGGACTGATCGATTTGGGCGGGTTTGCGACGCTGGTTCACGGACATGATCTCAATCGCGCGATCAAGCTCAAGGTTTGTGTTGACCTCGAAGATGACCAGGGCAGCGAACGTCTGCCGCTAAATTCCGGCGGCAGTCTTGGCGATCCCATTTTCGGGAACCTTGGCATCCGTTACCTAGCGGGTGAGAACACCGAGTTGAAAGAGTATGCGGTAGTTCATGAAGTTGGACTGGCTATTGAAGTTCGCTGGAGCGATCTGACCCAAGCCGCCTATGTGTCCAGTCTTGCCGTTGAGATTAACGACCGACCGATTGCCGCAATCTATTCAACTGTGCAGACGGGGCGAGCCCAGATAGCCGATTTTAACTTTGAGCACGTTCTTCTTGCCGCGATCGACGACGGAGAGGAAAGAGGGGCGCTAGACCTTGGACCGCAAGGAAGCCCACTTGAGGACGAAATCGCACAGCTCGCCCGAGAAGTTGCCTTGGATCGGATGACTTCCGACACGCCTGACGAACAATTCCGAATTGCTGTTGAGACGCGTATGGGCGCACTTCCAGATCTTGATCGCGAGCTTGGCGTCGACCTTCGAGATCCAGATGTGAAGAAGTTCGAAATTGAAAACTCTACGCCACGGGTGCGAGGACTTCGCCGACTTCTTGATGAACTCATACTCGGACCTGTCCGGATCGTGCGCGACTATCTGAATGCCACTACCTATATCGGTCCTCTCCGAGAAATACCCAGCCGCAGCTACCGTCCCCGTTTGTCGCCGGATGAGACGCGCTGGGCTCAAGGCTTGGCCGCCTGGGATTTGCTGTACACAGACACTTCAGGGAAACTGCTGGAAGAGGTTAATTCCTGGCTGTCCGATGAAGAGCGCCTTAGGACCGGGTATCGCCTCGAGAAGACCGCGTTCAAGGAAGTCCCGGTCCCGAGCTTATTTCATCAGCTCTTTGATCGCGGTTTGGTGGAAGATGATCTTGGCGATTTGCAGGAACTCTACAGCACCCTAAAGGTGCGCTCTGAAATCGCACTGCGCGACTTCGAGAAGGGTATCATCGTGGCGCCAAGCGACGTCGGCGTTGGCATATCGCAGATGGTTCCCGTAGTGGTCGGCTGCCTCCGTGATAGCGATGGGATTGTCGCAATAGAGCAGCCAGAGCTTCACGTTCACCCCGCGATCCAAGTTGGGCTCGGAGATCTTTTCATTCGCGCGATTCAGCCCGTTCAAGGCGAATACCATCACGGCAAATCCCTTCTCATTGAGACACACAGCGAACACATCATGCTTCGTTTGCTGCGACGGATCCGCGAGACTACCCATAGCGAGCTTCCTCCGGGTGTTACTGGTTTTGCGCCAGAGCACCTAGCCGTGATTTACGTGGAGAGCGTCGAAACCGACGTCGTCCTCCGTGCTCTCAGAGTAGACCACGAAGGTGAATTCCTCGATCGCTGGCCTAAAGGCTTCTTCGACGAACGTGCCGAGGAACTCTTTTGATGTTGTACGAATACGCGGTTGAACCTGAGGCGATAGCCGCCAGCTGGGAACGCTTTCGCTATATAATTGAGAAGTTCGGCTATGATCGTGGGCGACTTATCTCGCGTTTTCCCGGGAAGTGGGAAAAGGCAGTGATCGACGCGGCCATCGTCAACAAATTCGGCGAGATACAATTCAAGAAGCTCGTTGAGGGACTGCGGAAGGCCAAGTTGCATGCCTTGCCGCGAACCGGGCCGGCATATGACCACGAATTGAAAGACTGGGTACAGAACGCAGTCAATCAGCAGGTAAAGGACCCGTTTCGCGCGATCATTGCTGAACAAGGCGATTCGTCTAGGAACTACATCCTCGCCGCCGCGGAGCTGGACGAGACGCACCCCCTGATGCAATCGCCGCACAGTTGGGAGGTTTCGCAAGTTGGGACCGTGATAGCGAATGCGATTGCACCGCTACTCAAGTCGGCCCGCAGGGTCTTGTTTGTAGATCCCTATTTCAACATTGAAAAGCCAAGCTATCGAGAAGCGCTAAAGGCGTGCCTCGATGTGCTCGCAGCCGCTGGCCGTCGAGATCTGAGATGTGAAATCCACTTCGGCGACGCAGCACAGATGCCGCCGATGAGCCTGCTCAGGGAGAAGGCGCCGAAATTACTGAAGGACGTCATTCCCTCTGGGATGTCGATTATTTTTTACGCGTGGCAGATCAAGGATCCTGGAGAACAATTTCACGCGCGCTACTTGCTGACCGATGTCGGCGGCGTTGGCGTGGACCCGGGCTTTGATGTACGTGGCGGCGGTAGAAAGGTGCAGTTATCGCTTTTGAGTATCCCACTTCATGAAGCGAAGCTCGCCGCGTTTGGCCTGTCATCTACCGTTTACTTGCGAACCAAGCCGGCACTGGTTGTACAATCCAACGGTCAGGCGGCGGAGGATTGGGCCTAGGCGCTGCTCGCGCTCAAATGGGTTCGCAATACGCCATGACATTTATATTCTACGACACCGAGACAACGGGCACTGAACCGGGCTTCGATCAGATTCTGCAATTTGCAGGAGTCAGAACCGATGATGATCTCAACGTCGTCGACATCTTCAATGTCCGCTGCAGGCTATTGCCATACATCCTGCCATCGCCGGGTGCTTTGCTAGTAACTGGCATGAGCGTAGATGAAGTCGTCAATTGCCCACTCACGCACTTCGAGATGGTCAGGCAGATTAGGGCCAAGCTTGCTGAATGGAGTTCTGGCGGAGCGGTCTTTGCTGGCTGGAACAGCATTAACTTCGATGAGAACCTCCTTCGTCAAGCTTACTACCAGTCGCTTTTGCCCGTCTATCAGACTCAGACCAATGGAAACGGGCGCATCGATGTCATGCGCATGGTCCAGCTGGCGGCCGCGGTCGCGCCAAATGCCATAGCATTGCCAATTCAGGACGACGGCAAACCGGCATTCAAACTTGGACTAGTAGCTGCAGCCAATGACATCGTTCTGGAGAATGCGCACGATGCACTGGGCGATACCGCCGCGACATTGGAAGTGGCTCGGCTCATTAGGCGGCGCATTCCGGAGTTGTGGAATCTCTTTGTTGCAAATGCCTACAAGCGGAATGTCCAGGAACAGATCGAGCGAAGCGATATTTTTCTACTAAGCGAGACGTTCGGTCGGCGGCCCTACAACTTCATTGTTGCACCAATTGCCGCTAACTCGGACAATTCGAGTGAGTGGGGCGTGTTCGATTTGCAGTACGATCCGGCGGCCTACCTCGATGACTCAGACGATAAGCTTGTTCGGGCGATCACTGGAAGCAAGAAAGCGATCAGGCGTGTGCGGGTGAATGCGCAGCCAGGGCTTCTCGCAGTTGAGCACGCTCCTGAAGACATCCGGGGCGGCCGACAGCCGTTGGCCGATTATAGGGCGCGCGCTCAGGTGGTTCGAGATCACCCGACTTTTCGAGGCAGGGTGGCCCGCCTGTTGGCAGGGGTGTACGCCGACAAGGCGCCTACCGAGCATGTTGAGCAGAAGATCTACGAAGGGTTTCCATCGAGGGACGACGAAGCGCGGATGCTGGCATTTCACCGGGCTGAGTGGCCTGGGCGCGTTGAACTCATCCGGGATATCGAGGATCCGCGCTATCGACAGTTGGCGCAGCGGATAGTCGCGGCGGAGCGTCCCGATCTACTCACCGACGAACAGCGCCAGCGATTTCATGAGTGGAAGCGGGAGCGACTCATGACAGACGATGACCGGCCATGGCTCACCGTTCCGAAGGCGCGTCTCCAAGCGCAAGAACTGGCGGCGGAAGCGTCGACCGGTGGACGCATTCAGCTTGAAGAGCTGCAGCGATACCTAGACCGCATTGAGGCGTTCTAGTTGGTGAAGCGGATGCCGGGCCGTGAAGAGGCGACGAGTTTGAAGAACTTGCCTGCACGCCCGCGACCGTAGATTGTATGTGCATGGCCAAGATGATCCCGTCAGATCGTCGAGAATTCCACAACAGCAAAGGCGAGGAGCGGGTGTTCTACGCTCTTAGAGCTTTGCCGGAAGATGTGACGGTGATCCATTCGTTCCGATGGTTGCACCCAGGATCAATGCGGGTCGTGAAAGGTCAATTCCCTGCTCAAGGAGAAGGGGATTTCGTGATCTTTGACCGAAGCCAAGGCGTGATGGTCATCGAGGTAAAGGGGGGCGATATCTGGTGCAAGGCAGGGCAGTGGTACCAGCGAAACCGGAAAACAGGGAAGGTGGAGTTCATCTACCCAGAGGAGCAGGCCAGCAACACGGCTTATCGGATTGTGGAGGAAGTGAAAGCAAGGATCCCAGAGGCGCGCGCGCTTCTGGTTTGCCATGCCGTCTGGTTTCCCGACGGGGCCGTCGAGCGAAGTTCCCTGCCCATGAATTGCCCGTCGGAGATCGTTTTCGATGCTGAGGATGTCGCGCGACCCGGGCCTGCAATAGGCAAAGCCTTTGCTTACTGGCGAAAGGCCCTGCCTGAGTTCGGAGGCATCTCCCACGAGACCGCTCCCAAAGTGCTGGGGGCGCTCGCGCCAACGCTCTCTATGGTGCGTTCAGTGCGCCAGACACTAGACGAGCGTGAGGAAGAGCTCGTGCAGTTTACCCGTGAACAGGCGGGCGTTGTTGACTACCTCGATGAGCAGGTGCATGCGGCTATTCACGGAGCTGCGGGAACGGGAAAGACGCTTGTAGCGCTGGCCAAAGCCTGTCGGCTCGCCAGTCCAAACGAACCAGTTCTCTTTCTTTGTTACAACTCCGCGCTCAAAGAATACTTACAGCGCAATCACGCTCAGCCCAATGTCCACTTCGCTACCTTTGATGGGCTCGTCAGGGAGCTCATAGGCCCTGGCGGCACTCTCGAAGATGCTGAGGATGCCTTCGTCGCTCATCTGCTCGAAGATCGGGACGTGCCCTATACGCACGTGATCATCGATGAAGGACAGGATTTCGAGTCCGACTGGCTCGAAGCACTTTCCTACAAGTTTCGCGATGGTGCGTTCTATGTCTTTTACGATCGCCACCAGTTCATTCAGCGCGGCGATCCAAAATGGTTGGATGACGTGTCGTGCCGCCTCGTTCTCACGCGCAACTGCCGAAATACGGACGCAGTGGCCCGAGTGGCGTATCGCGCTGCAGGTATCGCGGTTGCGCCGACTTTAGGCGTTAGCGGACCGAAGCCCAGCATACATCTGATAGCAAACGATGCTGAGGCGATCCGCATTGCGAGCCAGCTGCTCGACGCAGCGGTGCAAAAGTCAAAGTTGCCGCCGCGTGAAATAGCCGTTCTTTCGTTAGAGACGTTGCCTGACGATAGCCCCTGGCGATCCTTGAGAGTTGCAGGCGCCGCCCTCCAAGATCGGCCGGGACAAGGCCAGGCAACTCTGACTACGGTACGCAAGTTCAAGGGCCTCGAAGCGGCACTCGTGATGATAATGGATGCGGACTTCCGAAAGGCCGGTGACGCTGACTGGCGGCGACGCCTCTATGTCGCGTGTTCCCGCGCAAGGCACGCCGTTCACATTTTCACAACCACACCGGAATCTGATCTAGGCGACGCAACGAAGGCCTTTGCCGGCACTGAAAAGGTGAGGCCCAGCTGGCGAACATTGGCGAGGCTGTTGGGCGCTCGACTTCACGAGGGTGAAATAGATGATCCTTTCAAAGAACCAGGAGCTCGGTGAGTACGATCGAATACAAACGCCGGAGCACATTGCTCAAGTCTGGGCGGCAATTGAAACTGCTCTGCCGGGCTACTGGGCACGTTTTGTAAAGCGCGAGTCTGCCAAGGGGACGGCGGGAGCGGGTGCCGTCATGCCCTCCTTCTCGGCTGCAGTCAAAAAGTACGAGAAGGCCGCGCAAAAGTACCGGACCTTCTTCGATCCTGAAGCCATGGACGAGTACCAGGACGATCCGAACTCATTCAAGCAAAACCTTGCCAAGGATGTTCCCGTAATAGCTGGGACGTTGAACCAGCGCCGACGCGAGCTTCAAGAATGGCAGCGTCACTTCCGTGGGGCGAAGGGGCGCGACCTTCTCGGCGTGTTCTCGACGCTGCTCGACTTCAAGGACGACTGGCTGGCAAAGCACGGCGAGAGCAAATACGCGCAATACGACACTATCGAGGCCTTAGGTCTTCAGCCGTTTGAAGACGACAGCATGACACTCACGAACGTAATCGGCGGCGGGATTAAGAGCATCGTGTTGTTCAACCTGAGCCCGGATAGGCTTCCCCCACGAACGAGATCCGATCTTTATGGATTGTACTTTCTCTCGGACATGCAGCCCTTCGGATTGCCGAGCGACTCTTCAGAGTTTCTGATGATCAATGATCGAGAGCCCACGTCAAATGGCAGCTTCATTATGGAACATAACTTCTGGTATCCATATGGGCTCTATTCCCTCTATGCGCTTCGCATTTTTCGGTGGATCGATGAGCAGCTGCAAGGTTCCGGCATACGCCTCGATCCCCATGTCCGGTACGTCTACATCACCCATTTTCTCAACGAGGTGTGCTCCGAAAAGGTTGAACACATGAAGGTCATGCGGGCGTTCGATCGCTTTGAAATTCCCGCCTAACTCCTCCGTGATTTCGTGATCACGCCAGAAGCTGCTCTTGCGCGCTGGTTTCCAGCCATCACCGATTTTAGGGGACCCCAACGCTCGATCATCCAGCGGATTTTGGAGCGGCGTTCTGCACTTCTTCTGATGCCAACCGGCGAGGGCAAGTCCCTCACATATCAGCTTCCGCCGTTGATGAGAGACGGCGTGGCGGTCGTTGTCTCACCACTGATCGCGTTGATGCGCGAGCAAGCGAGTTGTTTATCCGCTCTAGGGGTACCCGCTGTTTCACTCGGCGGCCTCGACGCGCGCGAAGCGCAAGAAAAAATGCGGTCGTTTCCGTTTGGAAGTGGGGCGGGCTTCATATTTACGTCGCCTGAACGCGCGGAGACGGACGGGTACCTGGAATATTGCCTCCGCAAGAATCGCGACAGGATTGTGCTCGCTGCCATCGACGAGGCTCACTGCATCTCTCAATGGGGGCATGACTTTCGTCCGGCCTATAAAGCGCTCCCGTTTTTCTTAGATCGCGCGTTCGGTCGTGACGGATGGCCGCCAATCTTGTGCATGACAGCGACACTTGATGAGCTCAGCCAAGCCGAGGTGCTCCAGGATTTCCGCATGACACCGGGAGACTGCGTGCGGAGTGACCGCATGCTCCGCCATAATCTTAGCCTCGGTATGGAGCGGTATTCCGACACCAAGGAAAAGCTCGCGGCGTTGGACCAGTTGGTAGAGTCACACCGCGATGACAAGATCCTGATTTACACGCACCTAAAACATAACAAGACGGCTGGCACGCGAGCGGTGGCGGAGCGCCTCCGACAATCCGGTCACGTCGTCGCGGCGTTCGATGCCGATCTGCCGCTAGAAGAGCGCGATCGCGTTCTTTTTGGTTTTACTGATGGTTCCATTCGGGTCGTTTGCGCTACAGGTGCTTTCGGGATGGGCGTGGACATTCCCGACATCAGGGGAGCGATACATTTTCTGCTGCCGGAATCGCTGGAGCAATATTATCAAGAGGTCGGCCGAGCGGGGCGTGACGGCAAGCCCGCTTTCGGCCGACTGCTGTACACCCCTCGAAATGCTGCGGTTCGCGAGGATATGATTGTTCAAAGCCGTACGTCAGCCGACGAGGTGAAGACCATCTGGGCTGGGCTATTCGGGGCGGGACGCGCTGAGATTCGCAGTATCAGTCCCGCAGTAGAGTTTAGGAATCAGGAACGGGAGTACGGACTTTTCTATGCGCTTCAGCGGGCTGGAGTCGTAGAACTGCTGGCCCGCGGGCCTGGGCGGCTTGCGGCTTTGGAAGCCCGCGGTGCCGACGGACTGATGTTCCTGAAGCGCCTAAGCTCGGCCACAAGGATCGGTACGGTCGCAGCGGCTTTCAGGAAACTCGGCGACGATCCCGCCGCTGCTTATGAGCGCCTGTTCGATTTGTACACCAGTGGCGACCTCCGACTCATCCGCAGCCCTGACAATGTTCTGCTGTTTCGAACCCGTGAGCTTCGCGAGGAGCAAGCCGAAGCGATCGCCGAGGACATGAACAATCATGTTGCTAAGCGCCTACGCGACTTTGCGGAATTTAAAGCGATCGTCGAGGGCGGCGACATTCAGGCTGCGTTGAAACTTCGATTTGACGTATGAGGCGATGCCTTTCAGCGTCCAAGATGAGCAATATTCCGAGATAGGAAGAGTTTTGCGGCAAAGGAGGATGGATAGAAAATATCGTGAGGTTGGGAAAATAGAATGAACTACGCTCTGATAATTTATCGTGAACATCGAATCCTAACTGCTTGATCCGACTCGCTCTTTCGAATCTTAGCAAAAAGCTACCTTCGGTTGCTTGCATCTAGCGACGAGAATCCTATGTTTCTCGTGGGAGGGTATTCTCCACGTTGGAGTTACCCATGCGTACTATCATTGTTGCTATCGTAGCGTTGCTCATGCCGTTCGCGGCATCGGCTCAAGCACCTCAGTACGATCTGCCTAAAGCGGCGTTGCCCGACCCGGCGCCGGCCTGGAAAAAGCCCTCGGGCATTCCCCCTGCGGGCATGATGCAGAACGACCCGCTGACCAAAGAGGCTCCGCTGAAGTCGGAGCTGGAGACAATCTACAACTCGCTCTCGAAGCAGTTGCAGGATGTCGAAAGGTACACTGCGTATCTGAAAGGTACCGCGTCCAAGACGCCGGAAGATACGCAGTCGAAGATCAACGACATGGCGAACATCCTAGGCAACCTGGCTGATCGCCTCCAGGCCAACGGTGACCTCACTACTCAACTGAACGCTCTCCGCAATTCTGCTGCTGTGCATCGCAAGCGTGTTCAGGAGATGGCAAAGGAAGCCATCGAGGAAAGCGACCGCACGACGCTGATGTCCACCTGGGACAAGGCGCTCGCCGATACCGATAAGACCGGCGCCATGCTCACGAACATGCGCGAGAAGGTGAACAGCGTCCTCAAGAAGCTCCGCATGCGGCAAGCTGCCGTCAGCGAATTTCTCCTGGCTGGGGAGTTCCAGGCGGCGCTCGCCTCGCTCAAGGCGTGGATAACGGAACTGGACGCCACGGTGAATAGCCTGCGGGCTGCTATCGAGCCGAACAAGCCCGCTAGCTGATACTCGACCCTACAAAAGAAAAAAGGCCCCGCAGCGATGCGGGGCCTTACTTTTGGTGGGCAGGCTGGATTAGAACCAGCAACCTTCCGTGGGGTGGGAGGGTAAACTCCACGAACGCTCTCTTGAGCTACTGCCCAATGAAGTACTTGCACCGGTAGTCGTGAGGGCCGTAGGGCGCAGCGGTGGCACACGCTGAACGGGGCCAATAGTCGCTCACCTTCGCCGACTGGATGGCGACCACAGCGACGATGACAATGGCAATGACGCCGAAGACGTTTGCGAACATAACTTTCTCCTTCCTATGTATCGTGGGCATTTCTCCACAAGTAGAGGAGACGACACACGAACATGCGTGATCGGCGGCGAGCGGCCGCGATTGTGTTTGCGCTTCATTGTTGCGCCCCGACTGTGAGAGAGCGGACGAACTGTCCTTCTCAATTATACAGCACATGAAAATCCCCACCGTGTTCGGGTGGGGATTGCCCTATTGGGGCAGTTGGTGCGGCTCGTCGCGTCGTTTGATTTCGCGAAGGAACTCCCTCGCAAGCATCAACGTGACGGAGGCGATAGAGCTGTAGGGGCCTTTCTCGTCCTTCTCGCCGTACGTTCTAAAGAAGTACCAGCCGCGAGAGCGAAGCTCGACAGTCCATTCGCGAAGTGCATAGACCCGCTTAGTGTTCAACATTACGCGCCTCCTGCAACTCATAGTCGCCGTAGTAGGCAATGGGACCGTCCGATGCGATCGGGCACACCTTCAGCATGTCTTCATGGAAGGTTAGTTCGAGCGCATCCTGCTCGAAGTACGGCCAGCCCGTGAGGGCATGGGCCTTGGTTGCTGACGCTTGATCTTCGAAGTGAAGAACAAACGTCTGCTGGTAGACGACGTGGAGTGCTTCTACGCCGTCGAGATCGGGGCCGTTGAAGCCCCAATCGTCAAGCTGTTCGTCGGGATCGAAGCGGCCGTGGATGAGGAGGAGCCTCATCACACATGCTCGCACGCCAGGTCGAGGATCTTGTGGAGGTCCGCTGTAGAGCGAGGGTTCTCAGACACTCGGCCGGTGAGAGCGAACGTGGTGGCGTTGAAAAGACGCCAGCCGGTCTTGTCGCCCCAGTCATGGGAAGGCTCTTCCCACTGCTTGAGCACGTCGGCGATCTTCTGCACGCCGATGACCTGGCTCCGGTACATCTGCATGATGGCCTGGTCAGCCCGGTCGTCAGTGAGTGGCGTTGCCCGATAGTGCTCGAGCTGCCGATGCTGCTGCTCGCGCTGCTCAGCCAGCGGTTCGATAATCTGGCCGATGAGACCAGGAAGATCGCGTTTGAGGTTGAGCGTGTGCTTGCGCTTGATGACATGATCGCCCGAGAAGGCGAGGTTGTCGCAAACGAAGGTGCGTGAACCGAAGCTGACGCCGACCGGGAATTTTCGGTCGTGACTGTTACGCAGACCGACCATATCGGTGTAGCCCGTGTATTCGCTCTTGAGCGTGAGGACGCCAAAGAAGCGCATACCATCCGGCGTGAGCCCGAAGTTCTGTTCAACGATCTGGTGGCCGTAGTAGCCCAGGCTGTGAGCGATCAAGTCCACCACCCGGAAGTGTGGGATGGGAACATGGGTCGCTGTAGCAGGCGGTGTTTCGACGACGCGAAGCGCCTCGTACTCGACGGGATTAGCTCCCGCATGAAGCATTAAGGTCAAGGTACTATCCTCCTCAAAGTCGCCTTCCGACAATTCGGCAAGCGAGGCTTGGGGAGGTCTGCTGTTATTGTACCTTACGAAACGGAAAGCCTCTCAGAGAGAGGCAAGTTGCTCCGTACTCAGCATAGGCTGTCGCAGGTTTCCCTGGTGCACTCGACGACGGATAGGATGCACGCCTTATAAACGTGTCCTGTGGGCGGTGAAGCCGATGAACTAGCTGTACTGATTGTATCATCCCGGCAGAATTTGCTCATAAATCTGCCGCGTAAGAAGCGAGATTTGGTACGCGTACGCTTCGCTATAGGCCTGATACTGAACACCCAGTCGGACGAAGAGCATTTCAACAGCGTGAAAAATCTCATGTCCAAGATTCCCATAGAAGTCAGCACTCGCTGCTGGAGCTACCCAAAGAATGGTGACGTCGCGGATGACGGTACATACGCCACCGTAATGAGGACTAAACGCCTTTCGCTCTTCACGGGTAAGCCTAATTTGTAAGTTGGCTTCAACAACCCGGATAATTTCATTACTGGGAATCATCAACGCAACGACTACCGCGCCAGGATAGGTGCCGTGCGAAATTGAAAACCAATACCGCTTCAATGTAGACATCGGACACCTCCTTTGTTCTTCCGATCTAATTATATCTCTGGCAAAAAGAACCCCGCCAAAGCGGGGCTAGTTATGCGAGTTGTTTTACTTCAGCTACCCGCTTCGCCGCTTGTTGGACATTTGCGTGCCGTGTGACCAGCTTCTCCACACTTGCTGCATGTGATCGTTCGTTTGGGTGGTGCAGTTCCGCCGAAGATCGTTTGAAGTTCGGCTTCAATCTGTTCGCGTTTGGATATCAGTTCTTTCACGCGAGCAACGGTGTCGTCGAGATCCATGTGCGCCTCCTTTCGAGGAGACAACAGCACCAGCGAGCGATCGCGTAACCGTTCACCATGTGTCAGAGCGCTGCGTGAGGTGCGCTATTTGTCACTACGTTCAACCATTTTTATTTTTACCCCTACGATGTGATGCTCTCGTATGGCTTTCATAAGAACGCGCACCATCAACGGGCACACCTATAGCTACCTGGAAGAGCGTTACCGTTCCGGCGGCAAGGTGAGGAGCAAAAGCACCTACCTGGGCCGCATCCTGGTCGCTCTGGCGCCTATAGCGCCCGAAGATCGAGGTTTGAAGTACATCGCGCGGATGATGGAGAAGTATCCGTCGCCGGCCGTAGCGCCGGCGCCTGCGGCTCCTGTGCCCATCGAGAAGGCACCCCCAGAGATTAACTACGCTGCCGCTAATCCCGCAGAGCAAAGCCCCGGTCAGTCATCCGATACGTCTTCTTCTCCCGACGCGGATGAGTAGCGCACCCAAGAACCCATCGCTCAATCTGTCAAAGTAAAAGCCCCCTCACATTGCTGCGAGAGGGCCGAACAAGCGATGAGCGCCCGTTCTGGGGAACCGTCGTCTAAGCGACGACACGAAACATTCTGCGAAGCTCGTCCGGCTGTTGCTTCGGCGCTTCCTCCTGCGTGGGGGGAGCGGCAACCATCTGGTCGAGGTTCTTGGGGAACAGGAGAAGGGGCGTCATGTCCTCCTTCGTCGCCAATCCTTGGTAGCCAATGAGCGTGCCGTTCGGCAGTCGAAGCGGAAACACCACACGACCACGCATCATGCCTTTCGGCGCGTAGCCGATGCCGAGTGCCTGGCACACCGCGACGGTCAGCCCGAGGGCTTCGATAGCGGGATGGTCGGTCGAGAGATATTCGAGGGGCCTCAGAGTCGCGCCATTTTTTTGCTCGATTGGCGTGCTAACGGGAACGGTACTTGTACTCGGTACAATACTGGTACTTGTAGTGTTCCCGATCTTGAAGTGCTCCGCGATGCGCTGAGCCGCTTCCTTGGTGCCGATCTTGAGCACCTGGGCGGTCAACGTGATGGCGTCTCCACCACCGCATGGGCCGAAGCAGAAGAACAGGCCCTTGCTCGGCGTGACGACGAATTCGCGGTCGTTTGTGCCGCCGTGCATGGGGCAGCACCCGCGCAACTGGCCATTCGGCTTCTTGTTGAGGTCGAGCTGTAGCCAGTCGGCTACCTGGTCGATTGAGACAGCCGCCTTGAGCGCGGCAAAGTCGATGAAGTTTGCCATGAGCAGTCTCCTTGTGAAGAACGACTGCTTCTAATTGTACCGCACTATTCACACCGGCCTGCTTGCGCGATCTTGATGTGATATACTTAACGGCAGAGAACGCGATACGCCTGTAAGTGCAGCCCGTAAGAGCGATGTTCATTCCGCCAGTAAGTGCAGCCAGTAAGCTGCGTCCCTCCGTTCCCCTCAAGCCGCCCTCTTATGTAAGTGGCGGCTTTGTAGTTTCCTCTATTCACACCCTGTCCGTGGCACCACCTCAAATGCGGTACACTAACTGCAGAGGTTCTTGGAGTGTGGACTGCTGGGAAGGAGACGGCCTCATGAGCCTAATACCGCGCCGCTTCTCGCAAAGAAGGGGCGACCAGCCGCCCGCACTTCATCAGCAGCGGGAGAGGAGTGGTCTATGCCGCAAGACAAGCCCAACCAGCCCGCCGCAAAATTCCGCGTCGGCTATGTCTCTGCCACGGTTTGGCAGAACGAGAACTACTACAACGTCGTTCTCTCGAAAGCCTACAAGGATGGTGACAACTGGAAGGACAGCGACCAGCTCGGCCACGGCGATCTGATGAACGCCGTCCTGGTGCTGAAGCGCGCCGAAGCGTTCATTGCCGACCAAGCGTAGCGTTGCGTACGGGGTAGTAGCTTAGGCTGCTACCTCTTTTTCTTTGGCTCCTAGAGCTTCCAAAATATCAAATGGCGGGTAGCCCGCTCTCTGCTTCGGCCTGGTGAGCATAAAATCAGTTGCCGGCGGGAACGGCCCGTCGTTCGTGTAGTCATCAACGAAGTCGAAGAGGATCTTCTCGGAGCCTTTCCCCTTCGTCATTTCAAGCAAAAGCGCCATCATCTTTTTCAAGCGCTCGGGGCTCGTCGCAACGATGAGCGGATACATGCTCGTGATTCCGAAGTGGGCCTTGTAGCCGCCATTCAGCAATTCAAGAATGGTGCGAAGATGATGCTCGATCGATGAGCGGTCTTTGTCTGCGGCTCGTAGTCCCTCGCTGTCACAATCAAATTCATGGCCTGGGAAGAAAATTTTGCGTTCCTTGCCGTTCGCATAGGCAAAGCCAATTCCCCACGGTGCCCAATCGTGCTTCTTCGCCTTGTCGTTTTTGAGCGGTAATGCGAACGGCTCGGTGGCTTCCCTGGTGGTCGAGGGGCATGAGGGATGGCCGATGATTTCTGGTGCCTCAATGAGCCGGAGGGTCGGGTCCTTCAGCACACCCAATTTCATAGACGCGACGATGAGACACGAACCGAAGTCGTGATTGAAGCTGCTCGTGAGGCGATAGGAGGGGCTGTAGAGGCCACGCGCCTTCAGAACGTTCTTCCCCTCAATGGTGAGCATATAGGCCCGCGGGCGGTCTTTAGCGCCCTTCCTGGGCTTGCTATCGGGATGGATACGAATGTAGCCGGCGAGACGCAGCAGACGGAGGCGCCGGCGCAGCATGTTGTAGCGAATGATGGCGATGTCGTTCTGTACGGCAGTCGTCTTCTTGAAGCCCAGCAACTCACCTAGGTAGTGCTGAGAGAGATACGGAAACTGCTGAAGCGCCAAGAAAAGCTCGATGTCTCTCGGCTGCAAGATCACATTTCTTGTTTGCGAGACTTCAGTAGTCATACCTCATTGTAAAAAACCTGGACGCTGTAGTAACCGTGCGCGGCGTTGCACTATGTTCAAACTATACCACGTCGTCCCATTCGCCTGTTCTTGTTGAGGGCAGTCTTGAAGAAGCAGGGGTATGACAATACCGGTCGCGCATCTGCTTTCTAATTTCGGCTTCGGCAATCGGGTCCATCTTCGCCATGTTCTCCATCACAAAGCCCTCCACATTCACCAGAACGGCGGATGGCGTCTGATCTTGGACGAAGGCAGCGAACTGCCCTGTCTTCGTGTCCATGATGAACTCTGGTGTGGTCCGCATAAGGCGAGCGAGAGCTGGCGCGTCGGTGCGATTGCGGCCCGCAAACTGGATCGCACAATTAGAAAGTGCATCAAGGACATTTGATGATTTGATTTGCGCGAGACGTTGGTGGGCAAAAACGAATCCCACGTTTTGCTTTCGTGCCTTGTCAATCAACACAGCAATGTTTTCGTCATTGGAAATGTAGTCGGTGCATTCGTCGATATAACAATAGACGGTGTTGTTTGCTTTGCGTTGTTGGGTAGCCTGGAGAAGAAGAGCAATGAAGAAGCGGCCAAACAGTTCGCACGCTTCCTGGCCCATAAGTGCCACGTCGGTATTGATAAGAATGACTTTCCCAGCCTCTAGCTCGCGCTGCATGCTGAACTTGTTTCGCTCGCTTTGGTACATCTTGCGAAAAGTTGGGTTCTTCAACATTCCCATTATGCGGCGGGTAACTGCTTCCTTTGTGACGTTCTGATTTTGAACATGAAACGTGTGCAGGAAGTAGTCACGCACAACTTCGTCTACTTGGCCTAATTGCTCTTCGTATACCTTCAAGAACTCGGCTTTTGGGTACTGAAGCATCTTGCGGACGGTATCGATTGTCGCTCCGGGAACTGCCATTGCGAGCTGCACAAGATACTCAATCATGTCCTGCTGCTGGCCGGTCGTGTCAGACAAGCAAAACGTAATCATCTTGAGCGCGGACGTATGAAGGATCTGTCGATCGCGGCCCGAGAGGTCGGAGTTGTACTGGCCCATATCGAAAAGGTTGAGAGCCAGAGGGGCATCGGGATCGGGCTCGAGGATGACAAGGCGGTCGTGCAGCGGTTGGCCTGGGGCAAACAGGTTGAGAGAAGCGATGTTAGATAGCAGCCGACCCTCTCCCATGCCCTGGCTGTCCATAACGATAAGTGAGACTTCTCCTGCGACTACTTTGTCGAGGTCGCGGGCAATTTGCGCCTGGAGAAGTTGCGTCTTGCCGGTGCCGGTGGGGGCAACAACCCATTCGTGAGTAAGTCGGCTGCGAGAGGTCAGTGCTATGGGCATGGATGCTTCAAACAATTTGAGTAAAGGGGTGTCTTTGAAGTAGGCACGCGCTGCATCTCGCACGGTTCCCTTGAAATCAGTCGGTGTTGTACCTTTACCTTGCTTTACTTTTGCTTCTCCAAGCTCAGCAACCGACTGATTTAATACATTGTTGTAGAGCTTTAAGAAGAGATCGATGTGGGCGCTTCCTATCTTTGCGTATTTGCGGAAAGCTAATACGTCGAACGCACGCTTTACAGATCTCAGTGTCATTACTTCATGGGCCGGCACTTTGAAGGGCGAGGATTCCTTTGGCGTTATGCGAATGAACTCCATGAAGCATTCGAGTAACGGTTCTTCAAACGCTCCCATATATCCTGTTTCGCGGTCGGCAAGACTTTGTTTCAGGTCAACTTCGATGCCCAGCTTTTGAAGTTTCTCTACATATATTTCAACGACGGTTGGAGACAGTCTGTTGTCGTTGAACAATTCAGCGACGATGGGCGCGTACAATTTCTCGTTTGGTTCTCCAAATCCTTCGCGCTCGCAGCGCTCACGGAAACGCTTCATAAACTCCGCGACATATGAGTTGACTGGCGGTAAAGCCGCAGGCGGAGGCACATACGATGATGTTGAAGCAGCAGGCGGCTTTTCGGATTTAGGAACAAATCCAATAAGCCCTGTGTAGATCGGTATTCCCCAGATTAGGCCAGCGTATTGGCCGTACGCATTTCCAAGCAAGAAGTACAAAGCGATCGAGGGCCCCACACCAAAAATGACCGACACTGACAGTCGTGTAGTGTCGTCAAAGCCCTGTAGTTTGTATGCGAGCAGCAGAGTCGGCGCGGCCGATAAAATGAACGCCCACGGCCATGATTCAAAGTTCAAGTCATTCCCCCAAGAACTGCGCTATCTCCCGTTCAACGCGTACTCTTGGACGTGTAAAGCATGCCCGTGAATTGGCCTGCACCGCCCCAAATCGCCCAGTCGGTAATGTGGAGGGAAACATCTCAACTGCAAAGGCATTTGAGGGAACACCGCGCTCGATGAGCTTTGTCCAGGCATAGAAGTTAGACAGGTCGATAAGCACCTGGGGTTCCACGCCTAGCTCTTTTGCAAGCATATCGGCGTCCTCGGCGCCTATGCGGAAGACAACAATGCTTCCGGCATTGCCGAGAACGGCCTTGCGCAGCCCCTCGGGTACCTGGCCTATGAACTGATGCGCGAGCACAAGCGATAGCCGGTACTTTCGGGCCTCGGACAAGATCGTCGCAAAGCTGTCGGTGGCAAAGTTTTGAAACTCGTCAACGAACAAAGAGAAATCCCGCCGCTCGTTCTGGGGAATTGTAGCTCGGGCTTCCGCCGCTTGAGTAAATGCAGTTGCGAACAACGCACCAAGGAAGTGTGCGGGATCTTCACCAAGGCGACCTTTGGAAAGGTTCACGATCATCACTTGACCCGTGTTCATAACGCGGGAAATGTCGATGGTGCTTTTCTTCTGACCGATGATGTTGCGTATGGCGGGTGGGGAGAGAAGCGCGCCGATTTTATTTTGTAACGGTGAGATGGCTTCCGTCTGCTGCCGCTTATCCCATGACGCAAACTCTTTCGTCCAAAAATGTGTAACGGTTAGGTCGGTGCAATGCGCCAAAAGAAGCACTCTGTATTCGACGCTCGTTAGAAGTTTCGGCAATCCAAGGAGTGTCGAACCAGGGTTATCTAAAAGAAGCCGTAGCGCGTTTGTTAGGATGTATTCCATCCGTGGCCCCCATGACGATCCAAAGATATTGCGTAGGGAGGACACAACATTTGCAGCCACCTTTGGTCGACTATCCGCCGGTACGTCCTCGAGGACGTTAAAGGCGGCACAGTCGTTGGGGTCTGACGGGTCGATGTAGATAACGTCGTTGGTTCTGAAGGGTGGGACTGCATCCGCTATTGCTTCCGCCGATTGCCCGTGCGGGTCGAGTAAAGCAAAGCCGCTGCCGCTCTCCAAAAGCTGCGACATCCAGTTCTCAAGCAGCGTGCTTTTGCCGGTACCAGTTTTTCCGATCGTGTAAACGTGGCGACGCCAATCGTCCTGAGACAGGAAAAGAGTTTGTCCGTTCGGTCTTTTTCCAATGAGATAGTTCGTGTCCATGAGTTGGCATCCGACGCAGAGTCGGAATCGTCGAGTCGTTTCAACTGTCCGCTTTGCTACCGGGTGCCAACGCGTCAACACGAAGGAACTATCTCGCCGTATTGTACCGTGAAGCGTGCGCCCCACGGTAAGTCCAAGCGATAGCGCGTGACCCAATCTCTTTCCCCGAACGTGCGTGTAGTGGTAACTCGCGCGCGTGAGGTGGTTTTTCTGTCCTTTAGAGAGATGACCGGTAGGGAAGAGCGAGAAAGGCAGAAAAAGAGATTGGGTCACGCGGTAGCGGGACGAACCGTGGTGGCGAATTGTGGCTGTGTATCGCGCTTTTTAAGCGCGTTCAGTCACAGTAGGGTGGTGCCACAATGGCACCATGCGTGGCACCAGGCGGCCGCACTCGGATGAAATGAAAAGGGGCGGTCGGTTGTCGACACCGTGCCGCCCCCCTCCAATTAAGGAGCAGTCGTGTGACTATCCCCTTGGTCTGGAGCCAAGCCAGTCCATGATCTCATGCTCCCACCAACCGCACCGTGCCCGAGGGCCATTTCCAAGTCGCACGCGCTTGGGAAATTGTCCTACGAGTTCGAGACGAAGGATGTGTTGCCGAGAATACGGAACCAACTTACGCAGCTCTTTCCAATCGATGATCCTCATCGCGCTTACTCCGATAAAGGAGTCGCGCGAACTCGGGTTAAAGATAGGCCCGGAGCCGCCGGAATCGTACTCCGTCAGGCGTAGTCGTCAAGGTGCAGTGGTAAGCAAGGCCGTAAACCGGGCTTCCCACAGAAGCATCGCGGCACGCATTTCGGGCAAATACTTGTAGGTGTCGTAGATCGCTTCCACGTCAGTCTTCGCGGAGATGTGGTTCAAGAGCATTTCTTTGATGTGCGGAAGCACACCAAGTTTGGCGAGGTTGGTCGAGAACGTGCGCCGTAGATCGTGAAGGGTGAACGGCCTAACGTCTTCCATGTCGTCCTTTAATCGCTCGAAGCACTTGGAAAAGCCGGAGAAGGTGTTGCCGTTTTTCCGTTTGCATGGAAACCAAAGGGCGGCTTCTTCTGGCATGTCAGCAACGATAGCCAATGCCAATGGTCCAAGCGGTACGAAATGCTCTCGCTTGTTTTTGGTGATGTCGGCTGGAAGCGCGATCAACTGCTCATTGTGCTTGTACCAACCAGGACGAAGGGCCGTAATTTCTGCGCGGCGCTGGCCGGTGAGAATGAGCAGCCGTACGATCGTCCCGTAAGGGTACGGCTGTTTCTCTGCCGCGCGATAGACTTTGACCAGCTCGTCATCAGTCAGCACCCGTTTGCGCGGGGGGAGCTTTGGCATATCTGCGCCGTCGAGAGGGCTGTGTTGTAAAAGACGGCGCCGAACGCACCAGCGAAAGAACGTGTTGCAGACAATGAGGGCGTGTCTCTGCTCTGTCGGCGTCTTGACCAACTTGTCAGTGATGGTCGTAACCGTGTCGAAGTGGATGTCGGCAAGTCGATAGTCACCCAGCTTCTTTGTGAAGTGGCGTGCCAAAGTACCTTTGTAGTCCCGCCGCGTGCGGGCTCGTAGCGAGGGGTATTTCTGTTCCTCGAACGTACGCGTCCGGCCAAGGCCGCCTTGATGGTGTCGACAGGTTCGGCATTCTGACTGGATGAACAGAGCGGAAGCGACAGGTATCACGCCTGTGCGTGACAGGCGTGCGTTGTCTGTACCGGAGCGGAAGCGCCGTCGACGCTACCGGCTCGAAGAGAAGCAGGCGATTCTGCAGGCGGCGGCGGAGCCGGGTGTGACGGTGTCGGAGGTGTCACGCCAGTACGGCATAGGGCGAAGCCTGATCCACAACTGGCGTCGGCAGCAAGCGGTGTCGGTACTGGGCGCGACGGTGCGCTTCACGGCGGTGGCAGTTGCGCCGGAGAAGCCGACGGCGGCCGTCGGAGCGATCGAGATCGAGCTGGACGGCGGCGTACGGCTGCGGGTCGATGCAGCAGTCGACGAGGCAGCATTGAAGCGGGTACTGCGGGCACTTGGACGATGATTGGCTTGCCATCGGAGAGCCGGGTGTGGCTGGCAAGCGGCGCGACGGACATGCGGCGGGGCTTCGACGGACTGGCGCTGCTGGTGCAGGAGACGCTGAAGCGCGATCCGCACTGTGGCCACCTGTTCGTGTTCCGGGGCAAGCGCGGCGGCCTGATCAAGGTGCTGTGGCACGACGGCCAGGGGATGTGCCTGTTCGCCAAGCGCCTGGAGCGTGGTCGCTTCGTATGGCCACGGACCGAAGGCGAGGCGGTGACGATCACGGCGGCGCAACTCGGCTACCTGTTGGAAGGCATCGACTGGCGCATGCCACAACGGAGCTGGCGACCGGAGCTGGCGGGATAAGGCGCTTTGCCAAGGGCGCCGTGCTTCGCAAGCGCCTATGCAAACGCCCGACGCGACCGATTGACTCGCCGGCACGATGATCGTGGGCGGGCGAGCGGAGTGGCGGTAGAATCTCCGTTATGAAGGTCGATCTCGCCACGCTGCCGACCGACGTCGATGCCCTGCACGGGCTGGTGCACGTGTTGGTCAGCGAGCTGAAGGCGCGAGAACTGCGGGTCGAGCAACTCGAGGCGCGGATCGCCAGGTTGCAGCGCCTGCAGTTCGGCCGCTCGTCGGAGAAGCGGACCCAGGAGATCGAGCAACTACAGCTCGCGCTCGATGACCTGCATGAAGAGACGGGCGCAGCGGCGGCCGAGCGTCCGGCGGCGTTGCGGCAGGTCATGGGCAAGCCGGTTCGCCGGCCGCTGCCCGATCACCTGCCACGCGAGGAGATCGTCCATGCGCCGGCCTGTGCCTGCCCGCAGTGCGGCGGCGTTCTGCGCCGGCTGGGCGAGGAAGTGACCGAGGTGCTGGATTATGTTCCAGCCTCCTTCAAGGTGATCCGCCATGTGCGGCCGAAGTTCTCGTGCCGCACGTGCGAGGCCATCACCGTTGCACCGATGCCATCGCTGCCGATCGAGCGCGGCCGGCCAGGGGCGGGGTTGCTCGCCCATGTGCTGGTCTCCAAGTACGCCGACCATCTGCCGCTCTATCGTCAGAGCGGGATCTATGCGCGCCACGGCGTCGAGCTGGAACGCTCGACCCTGGCCGATTGGGTGGGTCAGTCGACGGCACTCATACAGCCCCTGATCGAGGCGCTGCGCCGGGAGATGATGTCCTCGGAGGTCCTACACGGCGACGACACGCCGGTGCCGGTGTTGGCTCCCGGCCTGGGCAGGACGAAGACGGGCAGGCTGTGGGCTTATGTCCGCGACGAGCGCCCGCACGGCGGCAAGACCCCGCCGGCGGCGGCTTACTTCTACTCACCCGACCGCAAGGGTGAGCACCCGCAGGCGCACTTGAAGACCTTCAAGGGCTTCCTGCATGCCGACGGCTATGCCGGCTTCAATGCCCTGTTCGACGGCGACGTGGTCGAGGTCGCCTGCTGGGCGCACGTCCGGCGCAAGTTCTTCGACGTGCATGAGGCCACGGCATCGCCGATCGCCAAGGAGGCGCTCGACCGCATCGGCGCCTTGTACGGCATCGAAGCCGAGGTTCGCGGCCGGCCGCCGGACGAGCGACAGCAGGCACGCCGGCAACGAGCTGGCCCGCTGATCGACGAGTTGCGGTCCTGGCTCGACGTCACCAGATCCAAGCTCTCAGCCAAGACCGAACTCGCCGGCGCCATGCGCTATGCCCTCGCACGCTGGCCTGCCTTGCGACGCTACCTCGACGACGGCAGGCTGGAGATCGACAACAATGCCGCCGAGCGCGCCCTGCGCGGCGTTGCCCTGGGCCGCAAAAACTATCTCTTCGCCGGATCGGATGAAGGCGGAAGACGCGCCGCAGCGGCCTACTCCCTCATCGAGACCGCCAAGCTCAACAGCCTCGACCCCGAAGCCTACCTGCGCGACGTTCTCGCCCGCATCGCCGACCATCCGATCAACCGTGTCGCCGAGATCCTGCCCTGGAACTGGAGCACTCCCTCCAAGGCTCAAGCCGCGTAGTTCACCGGACGCTTACCCTCGAACAGCACAAGAGCCGCAGAGAAAGTCATGGTCTTGGGCTTGTGATGCCCCAACGTACGCTCTGCGAGGATGCGCTTGGCTTCGGCGCGTGCCTGGGCAAGCGTGATGACTCCCCAGCGACCTATGCTCTTTCGCTCGCGATTTTTCTTCTTACCAGTGAACAGAAAAAATGAACGGCTGCCGCCTTGGCTAACGCGGACTCCGAAGCCCGCCAAAGCGTCGTCGAAGTAATCTCGTTGGCCTTTGAGTGGCGGCGTTAGAGAACGGATGGTGAGGTCAGTTAGGTTCGCCATAGGTGCATCCAGCCCCCGAGTAGCGGGGTGTTGTCATGTGCACCTACGTTTTGTTGAACAGCCGAAGAATGCCAAGTGGCTCAATCACTTAGCGGTCAGCATGTCGCCAATGTTCCACAATGAGCAACGCTCAATTTGTGGTGATTGGAGCGGGCGACGGGATTTGAACCCGCGACCTACGGCTTGGGAAGCCGACGCTCTACCCCTGAGCTACACCCGCATCGGTCCCATAATAGCCTGCGGTTGCGTCACGGGTCCAATCGTGTATCTCAGGCGCATGATGGATGAATTCCTGACGCCGGAGGAACTTTCCGTAGTCGCCCGCGCGAAGGCCTTTGCCGCGGAGCACGTGGCGCCCAGCGCCGCACGCTGGGAATGGGAACGTCACTATCCCCTGGAGACGATCAGGAAAGGCTGCACTGCCGGCCTCAACACGATCGAGCTGGCGAAGAAACATGGTGGGCAGGGACTGTCGTTCTCCTGCAAGCTGCGGGCCTTCGAGGAGATCGCCAAGGCCGACTTCGCTTTCGCCTTCGCGATGATCAACCACCACAACGCCTGCGCGCGCTTTGCCCGCGACGGCGCGCCCGCGCATGTGGCGCGTCTGCTGCCGCGGATGCTCACGGGCGAGGTGATCGGTTGTGCCGGCTTGAGCGAACCCAATGTCGGCAGCGACTTCGGCGGCCTCGAGATGACGGCGGTGAAGGTCGAGGGCGGCTGGAAGCTGAACGGCGCCAAGGCCTGGATCACCAATGCAGCCGTTGCGGGTCTGTCGGTCGCTTATGCCCAGACCGACAAGGCCGCGGGCTACCGCGGCATCGCCTGCTTCGCCATCGAGGCCGAGCGGCCGGGCTTCCATCGCGACAAGCCGTTCGAGCTGCACGGCGGCCATGCGATCGGTGTCGGCGGTTTCCGCCTCGTCGACTACGTGGCACCGGACGAGGCTGTGCTGCATCCACCGGGTCAGGCATTCAAGGCGGCGCTGGCCGGCATCAACGGCGCGCGCGCCTATGTGGCCGCCATGTGCTGCGGCATGCTGCAGGCCAGTCTCGAGACGGCGGTGCGCTACACGCAGCAGCGCAAGAGCTTCGGACAGCCGGTGATCGAGCATCAGGGCGTGCGCTGGAAGCTGGCCGATGCCGCGACCGATCTCGAGGCGGCGCGGCTGCTCACCTATCGCGCCGCGCGCCTCATCGATACCGGCGGCGATGCCGTGATGCCGGCGGCCCATGCCAAGAAGTTTGCCACCGACATGGCGGTGCAGCGGGTCGCCGACTGTATCCAGGCCATGGGCGCCAATGGATTGCGGGCGGAGTATCCGCTGTCGCGCCATCTCGCCGGCGCCAAGATCGCGGCCTATACCGACGGCTCGATCGAGATGATGAACGAGCGCATCGGCGCGGGTCTCGCCAAGGCGTTCGGATGATCCTGTCGACGGTAGAGATGCATACGGGCGGCGAGCCCACGCGCATCATCGTCGACGGTTGGCCGAAGCTCACGGGCAGGACCCTCCTCGACAAGCGCCGCGAGGCGAAGGAGCGCTTCGATCACCTGCGGCGCGGCCTGATGCTGGAGCCGCGCGGCCATGACGGCATGTACGGCGCGCTGCTGGTCGAACCCGATCATCCCGACGCCGACCTCGCCGTGCTGTTCATGCACAACGAGGGCTATTCGACCATGTGCGGTCACGCCACCATCGCGCTGGCGCGTTGGGCGGTCGACAGCGGCCGGGTGAAAGGTCCGACCGTGCGCCTGCAATGTCCGTGTGGGCTGGTGCTTGCCAACGTCGACAAGCAAGGCTCGGTGCGCTTCGAGAGCGTGCCGTCCTTCGCCTACGCGCTCGACCGCGTGGCGCCGACAGCGACGTGGGGACCGGTCACGGTCGACATCGCCTATGGCGGCGCGTTCTACGCGTTCCTGCCGGCCGACTCGATCGGTCTCGACCTTCGTACGTCGCCGATGCGTGCGATCGTCGATGCCGGCGAGGAGATTGCGCGGGCCGCTGCGAAAGCGATCCCCGTTGAGCATCCCGACGAACCAGACCTCGCCTTCCTCTACGGCACGATCCTGACCGACGGCGGCGATGGCAAGGATGCGCCCAGCCGCAACGTCTGCATCTTCGCCGGCCGGCAGATCGATCGCAGTCCGACGGGAAGCGGCGTCTCGGCGCGCATGGCGCTGCAGATCGCACGGCGCCAGGCGAAGCTGGGCGAGCAGCGGCGTTTCGAAAGCTGCACGGGATCGATCTTTACCGGTGCGGCGTTGCGCGAGGCACCCAATGTCGGCCCGCGCAAGGCGGTGATCGTCGAAGTCGGTGGAATCGCCCACATGACGGGTGAGGCGAAGTTCCGCTTCGACGACGACGATCCCCTGCGCGAGGGGTTCTCTTTGTCATCCTGAGCGTAGCGAAGGATCTCATCTTTTCTGCACCGCGCGGCGCCCGCGCTTCACTCGCTCCGCTCGCTCCAGCGCTACACGCCGCCGATCGCTTCGCTGCGCGAAGCGACTAGGCGTTGTGTGCCCGCTTCAGGGCCTGGTCGAGATCCTCGAACAGGTCGGCACTTTCCTCGACACCGACCGAAAGGCGCAGCAGGTCGGGCGGGCAGGGCGTACCCGGGCCTTCGATGCTGGCGCGATGCTCGATCAGGCTCTCGACGCCGCCCAGCGACGTGGCGCGCTTCCACAGTTCGACTCTCGCTGCGGTGGCGATGGCGGCGCGCTCGCCGCCCTTGATGCGCACCGACAGCATGCCGCCGAAGCCGTTCGTCATCTGCTTTTTGGCGACCGCGTGGCCGGCAAAGGACGGCAGACCGGGGTAGAGCACCTCTTCGATCATCGGATGGGCGGTGAACTTCTCGGCGAGCGACTGCGCCGAGCGGCAGGCCCAGGCCACTCGCGGATAGAGCGTGCGCATGCCGCGCATCAGCAGCCACGCCTCGGTCTGGCCCAGGATCGTGCCGAGCTGGGCACGGATGGCGCGCAGCTTCGCCCAATGCGCATCGTCGCGCGCGCCCACGAGCGCGCCGGCGATGATGTCGGAGTGGCCGTTGAGATACTTGGTGGCGGAATGCATGACGATGTCGGCGCCGAATTCGATCGGTCGCGTCAGCACCGGCGTCGCCACCGTCGAGTCGACGCCCAGCAGCGCCCCCGCCTTGTGCGCGATCTCGGCCGCTGCGGCGATGTCGCTCAACGCCCAGGTCGGGTTGGCCGGCGTCTCGAGCCACACCAGCTTGGTGACGCCGGGCTTTACCGCCTTGGCAATCGAGTCGATCCTGTCGGCGTCTACGAACTCGACCTTGAGGCCCCAGTTCGTCGCAAACGTCGCGAGCCAGTTGCGCAGCGACCAATACATGACTTTCGGCACGACGACATGATCGCCGGGCGCGAGGGCGAGAAAGCACGCCGTCGCCGCACTCATGCCCGACGAGAAGACCAGCGCCTTCGCACCGCCTTCGAGTGCCGCCAAGGTCGCCTCCGCCTGGTCGAACGTCGGATTGTCGGCACGCGCATAGATGCGGCCGGAGCTGTACGCATTGTCCTCGTCGCGCAGGTAGGTGCTCGCCATATGGATCGGCGGCACCACGGCCTTGGTGACAGGATCGATCCAGCCCATTGCCTGGGCGGCGAGCGATGCGGCGGAAACGGTCTTCTTGGCCATGCGATGATCGTACCTTACACGAAGCTTACTTAGGAGCGGTTTGCTTACGAATTGCTTACGCAGAAAAGCCCTTATAGCGCTTCAACGCGTGCATGTTTCTCAGTTAGATTACGTACAGCAGATTAACGAAATCGTGTCACCGCTCGTACGCAATGAGCAAGGCTCCGCGTCAAGAGGGACCGCTCGCAGGGGTAAGAGATCAATGGACGCACTGTCGGTATCCGAGCTGCAGGCCATCCCGCAACATGCCGCCCGCGGCGACCGTGTCGCGCGCACGCGCGAAGCCATCGTCTCTTCCACCCAGACACTCGCACAGGACGGCGAAGTCGCGCCGATCGTCCGCGACATCGCCAAGCTTGCCGGCGTCTCGGCGCGCACCGTGTTCCAGCATTTCGCCGACACCGCGGAACTCTATGTCGCCGTCCTCGGTCGCGTGCTCGCGACTGTCACCGGCGGGCATTCCGAGATCAATCGCCAGTGGCCGCTCGACCAGCGCATCGGCGTCGTCGTCGACCACCGCGCCGAGCGCTACGAGACGGTGCGGCCGATGTGGACCTTCATCCAGACCCTGCAGCGCCGCTCGGCCGACGCCGCGGCCAGGATCGTGCAACTCTATTCCGGCAACCGCGAGCAGATCGCCGACACTTTCAGTCCGGAACTCTCGGCGCTGCCGGGAGACAAGCGCGAGCGCACGCTGAACGCGCTCTCCGTCGCGCTGACGCCCGAGAGCTGGATTGTACTGCGCGAGCGGCTCGGCCTCACCGTCGATCAGGCGCGCGAGGAATGGCGTTTCATCCTGAAGGCGATCTTCAGCGACACGCACTGACGCTAACGGCCGGCGCGCCGCGCCAGCTCTTCCAGGGTGCGGTCGCGCAGGCCCAGCTCACCGAGGTGAGCGACGGTGTTCCTGACATAGTCGATATTGCTGCCGGTCGCGCCTCTGCCCTGGCGCACCAGTTCGATCGACCGCGCGAGAGGGAGCTTGCCGGCGAACTGGCGGTGCGCGCGGTCGGCGAGATAGACCAGCGCTTTGACCGTGCGTCCGTCGGCGAGATGGAGGGTGCGGATTTCCTCGACATAGACGCCATCGTTCTCGATCTCGCGCTGCCAGAGATAACGCCGCACTTTTTCGTACGATCGCGACGGCAGGCGATGGGCCAGTCCGCGGCACGAACCGCCGGCGAGCAGGCCCAGGATCAGGCCGGGTTTCCGCGGCGTGCCGCGATAGTGTTCGGAGTAGATGCAGAAGGCGCGGTGGAAGCCGTGCAGGCGCGCCGGCTGCGTCTCGGATGTCCTGAACCCCGGGTTCCACATCAGCGAGCCGTAGGCGAAGACCCAGAGAGGCTTCTGCGGCATTATTCGCACCACCTCATGCTGAGGAGCGAACGCAGTGAGCGTCTCGAAGCATGGGCCACAGGCACCGCGTTCGTTGCCGACCCTTCGAGACGCGGCCTTTCAGGCCGCTCCTCAGGGTGAGGTTGTCGTGTATCGGGCAGATCACGCCTGGTTGAGATGGATCAGCGCGCGGCGGATGTCGCGGGTGCGCGTGAACAGCTCGAACAGCTTGTCGCCTTCGCCCCAGCGGATGGCGCGCTGCAGGTAGAACAGGTCTTCCTGGAAGCGCTGGATCACCTCGAGCACGGCCTCGCGGTTGTTCATGAAGATGTCGCGCCACATCGTCGGATCGGAGGCGGCAATGCGTGTGAAGTCGCGGAAGCCGCCGGCGGCGTACTTCAGCACTTCGCTGTTGAGATGCCCGCCAAGGTCGTCGGCGGTGCCGACGATCGTGTAGGCGATGAGATGGGGCAGGTGCGAGGTGATGGCCAGGATGCGGTCGTGGTCGGCCGGGTCGATGCGGTTGACCAGGCTGCCCAGCGCCTTCCAGAAGGTCTCGAGCTTGTCGACGGCGGCGGCGTTGCTGTCGGGTAGCGGCGTCAGGATGCACCAGCGGCCCTGGAACAGGTCGAGGAGCGCGGCCTCGGGGCCGGAATTCTCGGTGCCCGCTACCGGATGGGCCGGCACGAAATGAACGCCCTTGGGGATGTGCGGCAGCATGTCGGCGATCACGGTCTGCTTCACCGAGCCCACGTCGGAGACGATGCAGCCGGGCTTCAGCTTCGGCGCGATGGTCGCGGTGGCGGGGCCGCAAGCGCCGACCGGCGTGCAGACGATCACCAGATCGGCGTCCTCGACGGCGGCGGCGAGGTCGGTGCCGCAATGGTCGGTGAGCTTGAGCTTGTTGGCGAGCGCTGCCGTTTCGGCGCTGCGCGTCGCCGCCACGATCTTGTTGGCGAGGCCGCGCTTGCGCGCCTCCAGCGCGATCGAGCCGCCGATCAGGCCGATGCCGATCAGAGCGATCTTGTTGAACAGAGGCCCGCTCATTTGTGTTGAGCTACGAAGCGGGCGAGGGAAGCCTGCACCAGCTTCATTTCCTTTTCCGTGCCGATGGTGATGCGCAGGAATTCCGGCAGGCCGTAGCCCGCGATCATGCGCGGGATCAGCCCGTCCTTCATCAGCCAGTCGTTGGCGGCGGCCGCGCGTGCGCCGGAGCCGAAGCCCACGGAGAGGAAGTTGCCGACGCTGGGCAGCGGCTTCAGGCCGAGCTTGGTGCACTCCGCCGCGAACCACGGCAGCCAGAGGTCGTTGTTGCTGCGGCTCGCATCGGTGTGGGCGATGTCGTCCAGCGCCGCGACGGCGGCGGCCTGTGCCGCGGCGTTGACGTTGAACGGCTGGCGCAGGCGGCTCACCACGTCGACCACCGCGGGCGGTCCGTACATCCAGCCGACGCGGAGCGCACCCAGCGCGTAGACCTTGGAGAAGGTCCGCGTCATGACGATGTTGTCGGCGGTGTCGATCAGGCCGATGCCCGACTCGTAGTCGTTCCGGCTGACATACTCGGCATAGGCCGCGTCGATGATCAGCAGCACGTTCTTGGGCAGGCCGGCGTGCAGCCTGGCGACCTCTTCCTTGGTGAGGTAGCTGCCGGTCGGGTTGTTCGGATTGACGATCGCCACGATGCGCGTCCTGTCCGTCACCCTGGCCAGCATCGCATCGACGTCGCAGCGATAGTCCTTCTCCGGCGCCGCGACCGGCGTGGCGCCGACACCCTGCGCGTTGATCGGATACATCAGGAAGCCGTACTGGCTGTAGACCAGCTCGTCGCCCGGACCGCAGTAGGCGCGGATCAGCAGATTAAGCAGTTCGTCGGAGCCGCAGCCGCAGATGATGCGCGCCGGATCGAGGCCGTAGCGCCGGCCGATCGCGCTGCGAAGCTTCTCCGCGCCGCCGTCGGGATAGCGGTGCAGTTCGGCGGCTGCCCTGGTGTAGGCCGCCATCGCCTTGGGGCTGGGTCCCATCGCGCTTTCGTTGGACGACAGCTTGGCGATCGGCTCCTTGCCGTCGACCGAGTCCTTGCCGGGAACGTAGGGGGCGATCTGCATGATGCCCGGACGCGGCTTCAGCGCCGTCATATCTCTCTCCGCCAGAAAACGATCAGGACCGCTGCGACGCGGGCACGGCATAGGCGCCGATCGCGGCAACCCTGCCGCTCTCCAGCCCCAGGGCCGTCTCGAGCCCGCGCAGACGCTTGTCGCCGTCGGCGATCACGCCCGGCAGCTCGATGAGATAGTGATGCACGCCGCGCACAATCTGGTCCAGCGCCGATGTGAAGGGGGGAGGCCGGTCTTCTCGAGAGCCGCCGATATGCGGTTGCGGCTGAGGCCCGATCGCGATTCCAGCGAAACCAGGGCGCGGTCGTCACCGCTGTCCTCGGGCTCGATGCGGGCCAGCAGCAGGGCCGAAATCCCGCGGACGCGGGCATTGGGCATGACGAGGAAGGGCAGCTTGCCGACGATATTGGGCAGGGTCGGCTCGCCGCTCGCCAGCAACGGCCACCACGGCGCGGTGTCGGCCTCGATCGCGGCCGGCACGACGCCGATCGTGGCGGCGTCGGCCCGCACGGCGGCCAGCACCTGGGTGGGCGATTCGTGGGCGACCAGCGGGATCTGGCAGCCGAAGTGATCGCGGGCGAGGTCCCAGTAGCCGGCCTGGTCGGCGGGGCGGCAGACGGCGATCTTGAGGGCGGGCGTCTGCATCAGCGAGAAGGTGCTCATCATCTCGCGCCACATGCGATAGACGGCGGTGACGGGAAAGCTGCCGTCGTGCATCGCCAGGCGCTTGCGCAGGACCTGCGCCTCGCGGCCGGGCCGGAAGGAGATGCCGCCGGCCGGCTTGGCGGCGGAGATCTCGCCGACCAGCGCGGCGCGGCGCCTGATCATCCCGTGGAGCTCGCCGTCGATGACGTCGATTTCCTGGCGCAAGGTGTCGAGGTTGGGCGTGTCCATGAAGTGAGCGGCGATACACGTTGGGGGGCCTTGCGTAAAGCCCGCCGCGACTCTATAGAAGCCCTGTTCCGTGGAATTTGAGCCGACCGGCTTGCGGCCACGTTAATCCTCGCTAAAAGGTCGGAGTGCTCGAAAAAGCCCCCGACCGACGGTCGGGGGCTTTTCGTTTTGGAGCGGCCGCGTGTTCGACGATCTCACCGACGCAGAGAGCAAGGCGCTCGCGCAGTGCCGCCACGCGGTCCTGGGCGTGGAGCGGCCGATGCGGCTCGACTGCGGCGTCGACCTCGGGCCGTTCCGCATCGCCTACCAGACCTACGGCACGCTCAATGCCGACAAGTCGAACGCGGTGCTGATCTGCCATGCCCTGACGGGCGATCAGTTCGTGGCCGACCGCAATCCGGTCACCGGCAAGGAAGGCTGGTGGGAGAGCATCGTCGGTGACGGCAGGATCCTCGATCCCGCGCGCTACTTCGTGATCTGCACGAACGTCCTGGGCGGCTGCCTCGGTTCGACCGGGCCGCTGGCGCACGATCCGGCGAGCCGGCAGCCGTGGAACCTGCGCTTCCCGGTAGTCACCGTCGCCGACATGGTGCGCGCGCAAGCGGCCTTGCTCGATCATCTGGGCATTCCCGACCTCTTCTGCGTGATCGGCGGCTCGATGGGTGGCATGCAAGTGCTGGAATGGGCGGCGAGCTTCCCCAGGCGGGTGTTCGCCGCGGTTCCGATCGCCACGGCGGCGCGCCATTCCGCGCAGAACATCGCGTTCCACGAGGTCGGCCGCCAGGCGATCATGGCCGATCCCGAATGGAAGAGCGGCGACTACCGGCTGCACGACACCGCGCCGGAGCGCGGCCTCGCCGTCGCGCGCATGACCGCGCACATCACCTATCTTTCCGAGCAGGCGCTGCAGCGCAAGTTCGGGCGGGCGCTGCAGAACCGCGACGCGCTGGGCTTCGGCTTCGATGCCGACTTCCAGGTCGAGAGCTACCTCCGCTACCAGGGCTCGACCTTCGTCGACCGCTTCGACGCCAACTCCTATCTCTACATCACCCGCGCCATGGATTATTTCGACCTGGCCGAGAAGCATGGCGGCGTGCTGGCCAACGCCTTCAAGGGCTCGCCGACGCGCTTCTGCCTGATGAGCTTCACCTCGGACTGGCTGTTCCCGACGCGCGAGAGCCGCGCTGTCGTCCATGCGCTGAACGCCGCGGCGGCCAACGTGTCGTTCGTCGAGGTCGAGAGCGACAAGGGCCACGACGCCTTCCTGCTCGACGAGCCCGAGATGTTCCGCACGCTCAGCGGCTTCCTCCAGGGTGCGGCCAATGCCAGAGGATTGGCCGGGGGGCTGAAATGACCGCGGCGCAAATCCGCGTCGACCTGCAGCTCATCGCCGACATGGTCGAGCCGGGCGGTCGGGCGCTCGACATCGGCTGCGGCGATGGTGCGCTGCTGGCCTATCTCGTGAACTTCAAGCGGGTCGATGCCCGCGGCATGGAGCTCAGCCAGGCCGGGGTGAACGCCTGCGTGGCCAGCGGCCTGTCGGTCATCCAGGGCAATGCCGACACCGACTTGCGCGACTATCCCGACAGCGCCTTCGACTACGTGATCTTGAGTCAAACGCTCCAGGCCACGCGCGCGCCGCGCGAGGTGCTGGGGCAGATGCTGAGGGTAGGCAAGCGCGCGATCGTGTCGTTCCCCAACTTCGCGCACTGGCAGGTGCGCTGGCGCATGATGTTCGGCGGGCGCATGCCGGAGACGCCGTCACTGCCCTACAAGTGGTACGACACGCCCAACATCCATCTCTGCAGCATCGACGATTTCCGCGCGCTGTGCCGCGACATGGGCGTGAAGATCGAGCGCGCCATCGTGCTCGACCGCAACAGCCGTCGCATCCACATGCCGCCGCTGCTCGCCAACCTGATCGGCGAGCAGGCGGTGTTCATGCTGCGAAGAGACTGACCCCTCCGCCCTTCGGGCACCTCCCCATCTGAATGGGGAGGGAAGCTTTCCTCCCCATTCAGATGGGGAGGTGTCGGCGTCTTGCGCCGACGGAGGGGTCAACTGCCCAAATTGCGGAAAGGCCTCTCGAACAGCACATCGTGTTCGCCTTCGCCGATCGGGATGAAGCCGTGACGGATGTAAAAGCGGTCGGCCGGGCTTTGCTTCAGGACTTCGAGGCGCATCGGCTTGTCGAGTGCATCGGACTCGGAAAGCAGCGTCTTCAGGATGCGCGAGCCGAGTCCGGAATTCTGGAGGTGCGCTGAGAGATAGAAGGAATCGAGCGTCACGAACGCGGGCCCGGCGCGAAAACCGACGCAGCCGGCGCGGTCGCCGCCGACCAGGATCAGCCGCAGTCCCGGTTCGTCGAAGTGCCCGCGGAAGACGGCTCGCGAGCGTTCGGGGGTGAAGCGGCCGACCCGCTCGAGATGCTCGCGCATCACCAGGACACGCAGCGCCAGCAACGGCTCGAAGTCGGCCTCGCCGACGGCGCCGAAGCGCCAGTCCGTCATCGCACTCAGTTGACGCGGGCGAAGAACCGCGAGAGCCGGAAGGCATGGCCCCACTTGGCCACGTCGAACCAGCCGACGGAGGGATCGCTCGACAGCAGCAGCAAGTCGGCGCGCGCCACCAGGTTCTCCAGCGGCACGAAGCCGACGCCGCCGTCGGCGGCCGAGATGCGGCTGTCGAGCGAGTTGTCGCGATTGTCGCCCATCATGAAATAGTGCCCGGCCGGCACGGTGTAGACCGCCGTGTCGTCATAGCGGTCGTGGTCGGAGCTCTCGATCAGCTCATGCTCGCGGCCGTTCGCCTGGCCGTTGGGCAGGGTCTCGACATAGAGCGTGCCGTTCTCGTAGGGGCCGACTTCGCGGCGCGGCACCAACGTGTCGTTGATGTAAAGGCGGCCCGCCTGCATCTGGATGCGGTCGCCGGGCAGGCCGATCAGGCGCTTCACGTACGTCGTGGCGGGATCGCGCGGCAGGCGGAAGACGACGACGTCGCCGCGTTCGGGTGCCTTGTCGAACAGGCGGCCGGACAAATACGGCACGGCGCCGAGCGGCAGCGAATATTTGCTGAAGCCGTAGGCGAACTTGCTGCCGATCAGCTCGTCGCCGGTCAGAAGGGTCGGCACCATCGACGGTGACGGCACCTGGTAGGGCTCGGCAACCACCGTGCGCACCACCAGCACGAGGCCGACAGAGATCAGGATAGGCCTGACATCACGGGTCCAGCGGGGGAGGTTCATGGCGCTCTATCTAGGCTCTCGCCGCGATCCTGGCCACGCGCGGCTTTGCCACAGCGATCCAGTCCTTCGTGTCGAGTTCCATCGAGCGGTCGAGGCGGCCGGCATTGAAGAACAGCGTGTCGTTGGCCAGCAGCGCTTCGTCGACCACGATCGAGAGGGCGGAATTGAGGGCAAAAGGGGGCACCGCGCCCATCACGCAGCCGGTCAGTTTCTGCGCGCTCTCGGGACTGGCGAAGCCGCACTTGCGGGCCTCGAACAGCGCCGCCACGGCAGCAAAGTCGAGCTTGCTCGAACCCGGCAGGATCGCCAGCACCGGCCGCTTGCCGCCGCCACCGCCGCGCACGTCAAGCACCATGGCCTTGGCCGCCTGCTCGGGCCGATTGCCGCGGATCGCGCTGATCGCCTCCGACTTGCCTTCGGCGGCATGCTCGATCACGCGAAATTTCGCCTTGGCCTCGCTCAGCAGCGCCACCAGCCGGTCGAAGACTTCCCCCTTCGGCTGATCAACGTCCACGGACGACCTTGTCCGACAGCAGCTTCAAGGCGTCGTCGAGACTTGGCACCTTGCCGTCGGCCGGGGCGATGGCGGCATCGACGCTGCGCCGCAGGCTCTTCTCCGTGGCCACGGTCATCAGCGGCTCGACGCCGGTTTCGCGCAGGGTCTGGGCGACCAGGCCCATCTCCTCCCAGCGGCGGTGCGCATGCACGACGTCGGTCTGCACCAGCGAGGCGAGATGATCGCGGAAGTCCACGAGATCGACGTCGGAGAAGCAGTCGAGCACCTCCTCGCGGATGCCCTGGCGCTCGGCGGTCACCAGCGCCTCGATGCCCAGCGCCTCGAGCCCCTTCATCACGACGCTGCGCACCATCTTCACCGAAGAGGCGCTGCCCGGCTTCGGGCCGAGATACTTGGCGTCGAAGCCGCTGGCGTTCATCCAGGCGACGGCGGCCTCGCCGTCGGCGCCGGCCACTAGCATCTTGGCCTTGATGCCGCTCTTGAAGAAGCCGCCCATCACCGCGACGTCGACGTAGCGGCCGCCGCCGTTGTCGATCTCGCCCTTGTCCTCGTCGGCCATCCGGCCGGTGACGGTGCAGAGGTCGAGATAGTGCGCGCCCTTCTTCATCAGGGGAGCCGCCGACCGGGCGGCTTCGCGCGCATGCTCACCCTGGACCGCGCAGATCACCAGATCGGCTTCGGAGAGGGCGGCGGCGTAGTCGGCGCTGATCGCGACATCGAGCCGGCGAGCTTCCTTGCCGAGCGCCGTGCCGCGCGCATCCTTGTCGAGCGCCGTGTCGATCGCGATCACCCGGCGCGGGGCGTTGTCGCCAGGCCTGGCGACGCCGCGCCAGCCGCCTTCGGCCGCCAGCCCGCGCGCGATGGCGGAGCCCGCCTCGCCGAAACCGATCAGGGCGATGACTTGTGGCGACAGGCTCATTTTATCAGGAAGTCCTTTAGGACGCAGGCGCTTCCCCGTCCTTGTTGCGCGCGGCGATGTGGGTGTCGCGCGAGGCGGCGATGCGGAGCTTGGGCCGCACGGTGACGACCTCCTGCGAGGTGCGCTCGGCCACGCCGGCGTAGAGCTGCTTGCCCGACTCGATCACCGAGACGCCGGCGAAGCGGCCGAGCCAGCGCTGGCCGAAGCGCTCGAACGCCGGCGCCATGCGCAGCGCCAGCCGCGAGTGCGTGGGCGGCATGAACAGCGCGCGACCCTGGCGCATCGGATCGAACATGTTGGCGCGCAGCAGGCTCGCGACCTGGCCCGGCGTATAGGGATGGCCCTGGTAGAAGGGCGAGCGGTCGAGCTGCGACCACAGGCCGGCGCGGGTCGGCACCACCGAGATCAGCCGGCCGCCGTCGGCCATCACCCGCCAGATCTCGCGCAGGAAGGGCCGCAGCTGGTCGGTGCACTCCATGGCGTGGATCAGCAGCACCTTGTCGACCGAGCGGTCGGGCAGCGGCAGGTCCATTTCCTCGACGAATGCCGTGTGGTTCGGCCCCTTGCGCGGCCAGCGGGTCACGCCCTGGGGGCCCGGCATGAAGGCCAGCGTCCGGCCAGCCTCCTCCATGAAGGGCCGCAGGAAGGGCGTGGCATAGCCCAGACCCAGCACCGTCTCGCCCTTCACACTGGGCCAGATGTCGCGCAGGCGGGCGCGCAGCAGGCGCACAGTCATCTGGCCGAGCGGGCGGCCGTAGAATTCGTTGAGATCGAGGACATCGGTCCACATCGGGCGATCCTAGCAGAAACCGGGGGCCGGAGGCGACCGGGAGGGGTCCTCGCAGCGACATGGCGGGCGCGTGCCAGCCCTGCTAGTTTTACGCATCATGAGCACCACCCTCGATATCGTCCGCATCCCGGTCCTGAGCGACAACTACGTCTGGCTAATGCGCGAGCCGCAAAGCGGTTCCGTGGGCGTGGTCGATCCGGCGGTGGCGGGCCCGGTGCTGGCCGAGGCCGCGCGCCGCGGCTGGAAGATCACTCATATCCTCAATACCCACCATCACCCCGACCATGTCGGCGGCAACATGGAGATCAAGGAAGCCACCGGCTGCACCATCGTCGGGCTGGGCCGCGACAAGGCGCGCATCCCGGGAATCGACGTCACGGTCGACGACGGCGACCGCTTCCGCTTCGGCGAGGCCGAGGCCGAGGTGATCTTCGTGCCCGGCCACACGATCGGACACTGCGCCTACGCCTTCCGCGACCAGCGCGCGCTGTTCTGTGGCGACACGCTGTTTGCGCTGGGCTGCGGCAAGATGTTCGAGGGCACGCCGCTGCAGTTCTGGAGCTCGCTCAGCCGGCTGCGCGCGCTGCCCGACGACATGCGCGTCTATTGCGCCCACGAATACACCCAGTCGAACGCGCGCTTTGCCGTGACCATCGAGACCGACAACCCGCAGCTCAAGGCGCGCTCGGCCTCGATCGATGCCGCCCGCGCGCGCGGCGAGGCCACAGTGCCCAGCCTGCTGGGCGAGGAGAAGCAGACCAATCCCTTCCTGCGGGCCGACGTTCCGTCGGTGCAGAAGGCGGTCGGCATGCTGGGCAAGGATCCGATCCAGGTGTTCGCCGAAGTGCGCCACCGCAAAGATGTATTCAGGTAAGGGACAAGAAATTGGCATGGAAGCCGACGGCCGAGACGATCGCCCCGCTTGCGATCGACCAGATCAAGAATCTCCGTAAGAACGCCGAGGACCGCGAGCTGGCGGATATCGTGGCGCTGTGCGACGCCGAGCTCGAGAAGCGCAAGCCGGTCAAGGTGAAGAAGGAGAAGCCGCCGAAGGTCGCCAAGGAGCCGAAGGCTGCCAAGGCGGAAAAGGTCGAGGGCTAAGTCCTTTCCAATCGTAATCGAAGCACACCGCGGTTATTCAGGCACCGCTGTCATCCCGAGCGTAGCGAGGGATCCTTAACTGTAGCCGTGCAAGGATCCCTCGCTACGCTCGGGATGACAGTCTGCGCTCAAGTGTCGGAAGTGACTCCGCTCTAGACCAGCCGGCCGAGCAGGGTGGCGAGGGTGTCGCCTTCGGCCGCTGTCCAGCGATCCCCAAAGATGTCCGCCGCCAGGCGCTCGAACGTGGCCTCGGCCTCGGCGACGGCGCGCCGGCCGGACTTCGTCAGCACGACATAGGCAAAGCGCGCGTCGTGGGCGTGGCTCTCGCGGCCGAGGAAGCCGCGCTTCTCGAGCGGCGTGGTGGTGCGGGTCACCGTCGAGGGGCTGACCGAGAGGAGCTTGGCGAGCTCGATGCGGCTCAGCCGCCCGCCTTCGGCGTCGGCCACATGCATCAGCAGCAGCGCGTCCTTCAGCGACAGGCCGTGAATCGAGCCCAGGGCGTTGGCGAACTTCTCCTCGAGCCGGGCGCTTGCCTGAAACAGGCGCAGGGAGGCAACGGCAGCAGCTTCGGATGATATTTCCATATGGAAATAATACGGAAATATACCGGAAGTGTCAAATCCGCTACCGCCGGATCAGGCACCACCAGGCACAGACGCCCAGCCCCACCGCCAGGGCGCCGTAGAGTGGGCCCTGCGCCACGTTGAGGAACAGCCATGGGGCGCTGAGCGGGCCCACGGCGGCGCCGAAGTCGCGCCAGGTCGAGTAGCTGGCCTGGCTCGACAGGACGCCCCCTTTGCCGCGCTCGATCACCAGCACCGGGACCAAGGTGTTGAACATGCCCCGCGTGGTGACGATCAGCAGCGCGCCGCCGAGCTCGAGGCCGGCGGCGACGAGGACGAAGCCCGCCACCATCAGCACGCCGTTCACGATCGCCGCATTGCGCGCGCCGAACCTGTCACCGATCGCGCCGCCCAGCGGCCCGGTGGTGATCTCGACCAGCCAGCGCAGCGCCAGCAGCATCGCCGTCGCCATGATCGGCGCCACCGAGGTGATCGCGTCCTTCATCAGGAACGCCAGCGTCAGCAGGAACACGCCGTCGCCGGCGAAGCCCAGGATGAAGCCCCACACTTCGAGGCGATGCGGCAGCGGCAGCTTGAACTGCCTGCTGGTCACGGGCTCCGGCGGCAGCCTGGGCAGGATCAGCGCACAGGCGAGCGACAGGAAGGTGAGCCCGCCGTAGATCACGAAGACCGCGCGCGGCCCCGCGTTCAGCGCCAGCCACGCGCCGCCCACCAGCGAGCAGGCCTGTACCACGCCGATGGTGGCGCGGCTGTAGCCCACCCGCTTGCCGGCATTGGCGCGGTCGCTCACGGCGTAGGCCAGCGTCGAGAGGTTGAGCGCGGCAAAGGAGATGCCCCACAGCAGGCGCGCCAGCACCTGCACGGCTGCACTCTCGACCAGCCCGTAGAGCGCGGTCGAGACGATCGAGCCCACCGCCGCGCCGATCATCAGCGCGTGCGGCCCGATGCGTTCGCCGAGATGCGCCATGCCCGAGTTGGCGAGCAGCCGGACCCAGCGGTTGAGGCTGAGCAGCACGCCCACCATGGCGAGGCTGAGGCCAAACTCGGCGTGATAGAGCGGCAGCACCACATAGAGCAGCGAGTCGCCGATCATGGCGATGGCGATCACCATGCCCGGCAGCGCCATGTTGACGACCAGCGGCGCCGGCTTGTTTGGCGAAGAAGTGGTGGCGGTCACTGCGTGCGCAGCACCAGCGCCTCGCGGAGCGCCGCCGCGCACAGGCTGGTGCCGCGGCGCGCGCCGTGCAGCAGCATCGGCGAGCTCAGGAAGCCGTGCAGCATGCCGCCGAACTCGACGAGGTCGGCCACCGTGCCGTCCTGCTGCAGGCGCCAGGCGTAGGCGCGGCCCTCGTCGCGCAGCGGATCGTAGCCCGCCGTCACCACCAGCGCCGGCGGCAGGCCGGCCAGCGATTTGGCCCGGATTGGCGAGACCCGCCAGTCGTCGCGGCTCGCTTTGTCGGGCGTGTAGTGGTCGATGAACCATTCCATGGTCGCGGCATTGAGGCCGTAGCCGTCGGCGAAGCGGCGGTAGGACTTCGCGCGCGCCACCAGGTCGGTCACCGGATAGGCCAGCAGCTGCATGCGCAGCTTCGGGCCCCCGTGGTCGCGCGCCCAGATCGCCACGGCGGCGGCGAGGTTGCCTCCGGCACTGTCGCCGCCGATCGCCAGCTTGGCGGGATCGACGCCAATCGAGGGACCGTTGGCGGCCAGCCACTGCAGCCCGGCCACGACATCGTCGAAGGCGCCGGGGAAACGCGTCTCGGGGGCCAGGCGATAGTCGACCGCCAGCACCACGATGCCGGCCTCGATGGCGAGCTGGGCGCACAGCACGTCGTGGCTGTCGAGATTGCCGAACACCCAGCCGCCGCCGTGGGCGTAGAGCAGGCCGGGCAGCCTGGCCTCGGACGAGAGCCGGTCGGGGCGATAGAGGCGGACCGGCACCGAATTGCCACTCTTGCCCGCTATCGTGCGGTTGGTGACGGCGATGCCGTCGGGCATCGGGCCTTGTCCCGCGGGACGCAGCGAGAGGTAGAGCTCGCGCGCGGCGGCGGGCGTCAGTGTGTTCCAGGCCGGGCGGTTGGCCGCGGCCATGAGGTCGATGAGTTGTTGCGATTCAGGGTCGAGTGCCATTTCGGTGCTTTCTCATCGCAACGACGAGACGTTGCGATTTGGGGTCGAGTGCCATGCCGTTACTGTATCACTGCAAGGCTTGATGTACTGTGCATCATGACGTTCGATCCCGACGATAACGTGCCGCAACCGCCCAAGCGGTCGTGGTGGCGATCGATCCGTTTTCGCAGACCGGTTCTCGGTGTCCGCCGCTGGAGATGGCGCTGGATCGCGATCGTCGTGGCGGTGCTGCTGGTCCTCTACTATCCGCTGGGCGCGCTGATCGTCGAGAACATCGACGACGATGCGCAGTTCAAGCCGACCGGTCTGGCGGCGGGCGAGAGCCGGGCGGTCGCCATGGCCGCGGACCTGGTGACCCGCGAGGTCGACGTCCATGAATGGACGCCGATGCAGCCCTTCTTCATGCCGGCCGGCATCCTCGACAACATGCCCAACTTCCAGCGCGGCATCATGGCGGCGCTGGGCCGCTTCTCGACCGAGCTGATGGATCAGCTGGGCCGCACCCGCGGCTCGAGCCAGACCGACCGCGACCTCGAGCAGGCGCGCGGCTTTTTGAACGAACAGCCCAACATCTGGATCTGGCAACCCAGCGTCTCGATCATGCCGTCGGCCACCTCGGCGCAGAAGTACCGCGCCGGCCGCGACAAGCTGGTGGCCTACAACAAGCGGCTGGCTTCGGGACAGGCGGTGTTCGAGCGCCGCTCGGACAATCTGCAGGCGCTGCTCGACCGCATCGCCAACGATCACGGCTCTGACTCCGCGGTGATCGACCAGCACATCATCGAGCAGGCGGGCAACCTGTTCGACACGCGCTGCGACGACATCTTCTACTTCAACAAGGGCCGCCTCTACGCCAACTACCTGCTGATGCGCGAGCTCGGCCAGGATTTCGAGGCAATCATCAAGGAGAAGGGGCTCGCCAGCGCCTGGCAGGGCACGGTCGAGACCTTCCGCATCGCTGCCCAGCTCGAGCCGTGGGTGGTGTGGAACGGCTGGCCCGATGCCTTCCTGATCCCCAATCATCTCGCCGCGCAGGGCTTCTACCTGCTGCGCGCCCGCACCCAGCTGCGCGAGATCAGCTCGATCCTGCAGAAGTAGGCGGCGGTGGAGGTCTACCTTCCGATTGCCGGCCAATCGATCAACGTCTTCCTGCTGCTCGGGTTGGGCGGCGTGGCGGGGTTGCTGGCCGGCATGTTCGGCGTCGGCGGCGGGTTCCTGGCGACGCCGATGCTGATCTTCGTCGGCATTCCGCCCACGGTCGCGGTCGCCAGCCAGGCCAACCAGGTGATCGCCAACTCGGTGTCGTCGCTGCAGGTGCAGTGGCGGCGCGGCAACGTCGACCTGCGCATGGGCCTGGTGCTGCTGCTGGGCGGCGTCGTCGGCTCGTCGGCCGGCGTGATCCTGTTCACCTATCTCAAGAACATTGGCCAGATCGATTTCGTGATCGCCGTGCTTTACGTCGTCATGCTGTCGACCATTGGCGGGCTGATGACGTTCGAGAGCCTGCGCACCTGGTTCCGCCAGAAGCGCCATCCCGAGGCGCCGCGCGGCAAGCTGCACCAGCACTATCTGGTGCACCGCCTGCCGTGGAAGATGCGGTTCTACAAGTCGAAGCTCTATATCAGCGCGCTGCTGCCGATCGGGCTCGGCTTCCTGATCGGCATCCTGTCGGCCATTCTCGGTGTCGGAGGCGGCTTCGTGCTGGTCCCGGCGATGATCTACCTGCTGGGCATGCCGACCTCCGTCGTCATCGGCACCTCGAATTTCCAGGTCCTGTTCGTGGCGGCCAACGTCACCTTCCTGCAGTCGGCGACCAACGGCACGGTCGACGTGGTGCTGGCGGTGCTGCTGATCCTGGGCGGGGTGGTGGGCGCGCCGATCGGCGCACGGCTGGCCGCCAAGCTGCCGGGCGTGGTGCTGCGCGGGCTGATGGCGGTGCTGATCCTGGCGGTGGCCGGCGAGCTGCTCATCGAATTGCTGCGGCCGCCGTCCTCGCCCTATTCGATCGGCCTGCGCGAGGTGCTGCGGTGAGGCGGCTGCTTGACCTGCTCGCCGTGAGCCTCGGTTTCAGCCTGGGCCTCGGCGCGCCGGCGTTTGCGCAGGCCCCGAGGGTGGAACCGGCGCCGCCGTCCCTGCCGGGCCCGCGCCTGGTAGATCCCGGAGTTCCGGCAGCTCCCCCGGACCTGGTGATGGACCTGTCGGCCCAGCGGGTGTCGATCACATCGGCCTTCCAGGGCGAGAAGCTGCTGCTGTTCGGGATGTTCGACCCCCCGGGCGAGGTGGTCGTGGTGGTCCAGGGGCCGCCCGCCCGCGAGACGGTGCTGCGCAAGGAGCGCTTCCTCGGCCTGTGGCTCAATACCGGCCGGCAGGCCTTCGACGACGTGCCGGCTTATTACTACATCGCCGCCAGCGCGCCGCTGCAACGCCTGCTGGCCCGCAGCACCGGGGGCGAGATCCTGTCGCTGGCCGACCGCCTGTCGAGCGTGCGCTCCGTCGGCACGCGCGAGGACAGCGATCTCACCCGCTTTCGCCTTGGCCTCAGCGAGGTGAAGCGCCGCGAGGGTCTCTATCCCGCGGACATCGGCCAGGTGACGATCCAGGCGAGCCGCCTGTTCAGGGTCGACCTGCCGTTCCCGTCGCGCCTGCCCGAGGGCGTCTACGACGTCCGGACCTATCTGTTGCGCGAGGGCAGGATCGTCGCCGCCGTCTCGCGGCCGCTGCCGGTCGCCAAGGAGGGCTTCAATGCCCAGCTGGCGGGCTGGGCGAGCCGCGAAGGCGAACTTTACGGATTGGGCGCCATCGTCATGGCGTTGCTGGTCGGCTGGATCGGCGGCGCCGTGATGCGGCGGCTCTAGAGGAAGAGGGGGAGACACCGGCCATGGCCGAAGCCACACGCGTCTTTCTGATCGTCGTCGACGAAAGCCCGGAAATGCGGACGGCGCTGCGCTACGCCTGCCGCCGCGCCAAGCGCACCGGCGGGCGGCTGGCGCTGCTTTATGTGATGGACCCGCCCGAAACCCAGCAATGGGGCGGCGTCGCCGACCTGATGCGGCAGGAAGCCCGCCAGAAGGCCGAGCAGGTGGTCGGCATCCATGCCGAAACCGCCGCTACCCTGACCGGCCAGCCGCCGGCTATCCATATTCGCGAGGGCAAGAGCCGCGAGGAGCTGCTGAAACTGATCGCCGAGGACCGCTCGATCTCGGTTCTGGTGCTCGGCAGCTCGTCGACGAACGAAGGGCCGGGGCCGTTGGTGACGGCTTTCATCGGCAAAGGCGGCAACCTCCTGCGCATCCCGCTCACCATCGTGCCGGGCGGATTGACCGAGGCTGAAGTTGATGCAATTGCATAGTTATTGCAGTAAGTTATGCGACGTTTTTACAGAAGGTTCCCCGGAACCAGCCTTTGCATAGCGCATAGCGAACCACGGCGATTTTGAGATCGAGCACCCTAATCAACCCGTATGAACCAATAATAATAGAATTTTCCGTAACTATTATACAGGACAGTCGAAGAATCATCTTGATCGGTCTGGCGCCGGTTCCTACGTCGGTCGGGCACTTTTGAGGGTCGGACAGTCTCCGGCCCCCCTCGGAGGTAGATTTGTTTATCCAGACCGAGCAGACCCCCAATCCGTCGACCCTGAAGTTCCTCCCCGGCCGGGTGGTGATGGACAAGGGCACGATGGACTTCGCCGGCGCCGACACGGCGGCCGCGTCCCCGTTCGCCAAGCGCCTGTTCGCCGTCGAAGGCGTCGAGCGGGTGTTCTTCGGCGCCGACTTCGTCACCGTCACCAAGGCGGCCGACAAGGACTGGCAGATCCTCAAGCCCTCGATCCTGGGCGGCATCATGGAGCACTACACCTCCGGCGAACCCGTGGTCGCGGTGGACGCCGCGGCCCCCGCCGGGGCGGCTGCCGAAGAGGACGACGAGGTGGTGGCCCAGATCAAGGACCTGCTCGAGACCCGCATCCGGCCGGCGGTGGCCCAGGACGGCGGCGATATCGTGTTCCAGGACTTCCGTGACGGCGTGGTCTACCTGCACATGCAGGGCTCGTGCTCGGGCTGCCCGAGTTCGACGGCCACCCTGAAAATGGGAATTGAGAATCTTCTGAAGCATTACGTGCCGGAAGTCGTCGAAGTGCAGGCAGTCCAGTAGGCCGCCCGCCAGTCAAGCGTTCAGCGTCGGTTTGTGTGTAGCGTCGCGGCCTGTAGGGCCGCGTGCACGGATCGTTCGTTTTTAATCAATGAAGAGTTCTGAAGCATGCGGATTCCGATACGGCCTGCGCTTGAGCGCGGGCGACTTTACGCCTTTCCCGCCACCTGGCTGGCGGTCCTCCTCACCGGACTGGGTCTGCAACAGCCTCTTGCCACCATCGACGCTGCTTCCCTCCTGAGCTTCCTGCCCCCGCCGCCGCCGGCGGGTCCGCTGCCCGAGTTCACTTCGCCGATCAATCCCGATACCGCGGCATTGATCTTCGTGCGCCAGGATCTCGCGGCCGAGGATACCAGCCACTTCGCCGTTCGCGACATCGCCGGCGGCCACGGCCGCTTCGCAGCACCAGGCAACGCGGTGCGCCGGCAGGTCCAGTCGCGCGCCATCAACGTGCGCACCGCCGACGAGCTGGCGGGCTTCTTTCGCGATCAGGCCTACACGCTGAACGAGGTGCGCCTGGGCGTCGCCGTGCCGGCGATCAAGGTCGAGCGCGTACCGGACGACCTCAACACCAAGGACGGCGTCGAACGCAAATTGCTGTTCATCACCGCGCTGCTGCCGGTGATCCTCGACGTGAACCAGCATGTTCTCATCGAGCGCGAGCAGCTGTTGCAGCTGCGCGACAAGTTTGCTGCGGATCCCACGAGCCTCGGCGCATTCGACCAGGCCTGGCTGGTAGCGGCTCGCCGACCGTTATGGCATGCCGATGGAGCAGATCGACAAGGCCCAGATCGACCAGCTGGTGCGTCGCGTCGACATCGTGCCGCCGTCGATGGCGATTGCCCAGAGCGGCGTCGAATTGGGCTGGGGGACGTCCTTCGCCGCCCGCACCGGCAATGCGCTGTTCGGCCAGATTCAATCGGTCGGCCAGCATTCCGTCTCGGTCTCCTGGAAACCGGGCGCCGGCATGCCGCAACCCTTCGCCAACATCGGCGAGGCGGCCGAGGCCTACGTCGCCAACCTCAACACGCATCCCGCCTACGCCGCCTTCCGCAACGAGCGCGCCAACATGCGCGAACGCGCCGAGACGCCCGACGGCTACAAGCTGATCGGCCAGCTGCTGCGTTATTCCGAGCGCGGGCTGGGGTACGTGCAGTTTGTCCGCCAGGTGATGCGCGAGGACAAGCTGACCGATTTCGACAGCGCGCAGCTCTCGGGCTTCTGAGATCCTTCGCTCAGGATGACGGGCCGAAGCGAGGCCTGTCAGAGCATGGGCCGCGGCAGATCGGCGTCGGCTACCAGCGGATAGCGCCGGGGGTCGAACAGTTGGTAGTGCCACCACTCGTTGCGATAGAAGTCCCAGCCCGCGGACGTCATCAGCCCCATCAGCAGGAGCCGGTTGCGTTGCGCGGCGGCGGAGACGTCGGTGCGGCCGTGATGCGAGAGCGGCGTGAAGGCATCGAAGCCGGTGCCCATGTCGAGGTCGCGGCCCTCGGCATCGAGCAGGGTGAGGTCGACCGCCACGCCGCGCGAGTGCGGCGAGCCGCGGCGCGGGTCGGCCAGGAATTCGGGGTCGGGATTGACGTTCCACAGTGCCCACTGCGCCTCGACGGGCCGGAGCGCGTCGAAGATGCGCAGGCGCAGGCCGAGCGGCCGGGCCAGGGCTATTGCGACGCGGAGCTTCTCCGCAGCTGCGCGATGCAGCCAGCATTCGGCGTTCCGATAGATCGGCTTGCCGGTTAGATTGGCGTCGGTCGCATAGGCCAGGCTCACCTCGACGTCGACGTCGGGCGGAGCGATTGCCACCAGATCGAGTTTCATGCCCCCCAGAATGCCCAGCCCTCACCCGCCGCGCCAGCAACGCATGACCCTGGTCCCATGAGCCTGGTCTTGGCGTTCGACTGTGCCGTGAGCGGGCTCGGCGTGGCGGTCGTGCGCGATCACGTCACTCTCGCGTTGCGGCGAGAGGAGGGGCGGGACCAGGCCGCCCGCCTCATGCCCGCGATTGCCGACGTAATGCGCGAGGCCAGCGTCGACAGGCGCGCATTGTCCTTGATCGCGGTCACCACTGGCCCGGGCAGCTTCACCGGCGTACGGGTGGGACTGGCCACCGCCCGCGGGCTTGCCGTGGCGCTCGATGTCCCGCTCGCAGGAATCGCCACGACCGCTTGCCTGCTGGCCCAGGCCGAAGCCGGCGACCGGCTTGCCGTCGCCGCCATCGACAGCCATCTCGGCGACTGGTTTTGCGCACTTCGGGCAGGAGAGTCTGTGCCGTTCGTGGTCTCTACCGAAGATCTCGCCGCGCGCCTCAATGGAACCCCTTGCGTCGTCGTCGGGGCGGAAGCCGACAGGCTGGCGCCACTGTTGCCGGATGCGCGCGCGCAGGTTGCCTTGCCTGATCCTGCCGTTGTCGCGCGTCTGGCTCTCGAGCCGGGCGTCGAAGCCTGGAGGGTCCGGAACCGGACAGAAGGTCTGCCCCGTCCCCTCTACCTGCGCGGCGTCAACATCACGATGCCCGACGGCGCCCGCCGGACGGTCGACTGAATGCCGGCCTTCGAAGGGCGATCCCTCGGCACATTCGATCTCGATGCGGCTTCGGATCTTCATCGGGCGGCCTTCACGCCGCTCGGCGAACGCGCCTGGACGCCACAGGACATCGCCGAGCTGCTGGCATCGCCCGGGGTGAGCGGCAGGCTCCTGCTGTCCGGCGGCCGCGCGGTCGGCATGGCACTGTGGCGCGTCGCTGCGGACGAAGCGGAGCTGCTCACGATCGCCGTCGATGCCGGTCATCGTCGACAGGGTGCGGGCCGTGCTCTGCTGGAGGCGGCGATCGACGGCGCGCGAGGGGCCGGCGCATCGGCGCTGTTCCTCGAAGTGGATGCGGGTAACCGCGCGGCGTGTGCGCTTTACGAGCAGACAGACTTTCGCCCGGTCGGGCGCCGGGCGGGCTACTACCAGCGCGGCGCGGGACCGAAGGCGGATGCGCTGGTGATGCGGCTTGCGCTCAGGCCCGGCGAATAGTCACGATATGGTCATTACCCTCGGGTAATATCCACAATATGCTGTGGCCCTCGTCGCGCGCCGCTTTCGGCACATTGCGCAACGGCTCTTCGCCGCGCAGGCGCACGCTCAGGATTTCTCCCGAACGCATGCGTTCGAGCTGTAATTTCGTCCGCACGAAGGTCATCGGACATACCTCACCGGTGATGTCGATTGTCTGGTCTGCGGGCGACATGTCACCCGCAGACTGGTCGCTGCGTGGCTCGTCGCCCTCGGCGCAAGAGGTCGGGCTGTGCATGCCGTCAACTATACCCTGTTTGGCCGCCGGTGTAGGGTGCCCTGACATGCCCGACAGCCGCTCGAAACTCGAGGCGCTCTGCGCCGAACGCGGTCTCAAGATGACCGACCAGCGCCGCGTCATCGCCCGCGTGCTTTCCGAATCGTCCGACCATCCTGATGTCGAGGCGCTGCACAGGCGCGCGACCACGGTCGATCCCAATATCTCGATCGCCACGGTCTACCGGACGGTCCGCCTGTTCGAGGAAGCCGGCATTCTCGCCAAGCACGATTTCGGCGATGGCCGTGCGCGCTACGAGGAAACGCCTGACGAGCACCACGACCACTTGATCGACATCCAGTCCGGCAAGGTCGTCGAGTTCCACAACGACGAGATCGAGGATCTGCAGCGGCGGATCGCCGAAAAGGCCGGCTACCGGCTGGTCGGCCACCGGCTCGAGCTCTACGGTGTGCCGATCGACGGCAAATCGGACCGTCAGAAAACCGTCAAAAATGAGTAGACGCGGCTTTCGCCGGCTCGATAATGCCTCCATGACTGGGGCGGCCACCCTGCGGATGACCCACCTTCGGATGATCCATGCGCATTGACCGTGCTGACAGCGAAGCCGAGCTTCTGGGCCCGCCGATCTCCAATCGCGACATCGTCAAAGTGGTGGCCGGTGACTTCGAGGTCCGGCTGGCCCAGTCGGCTGCCGAGATCGACGCTGCGCAGGCGCTGCGCTACCGTGTCTTCTATGAAGAAATGGCCGCACGCCCGTCGCCCGAGATGGCGATCGACCGGCGCGACTTCGATGAATTCGACAAGGTGTGCGACCATCTGCTGGTGCTCGATCGCCGTCGCGGCGAAGGGCCGGAAGGCATCGTCGGCACCTATCGCCTGATCCGGCGCGAAGCCGCTGCACAGGCGGGCCGCTTCTATTCGTCGGCCGAGTACGACATCCAGAAGATGATCGACTATCCCGCCGCGGTGCTCGAGCTCGGCCGTTCGTGCATCGCCAGGGACGCGCGCAACACCGCGACCATGCAGATGCTGTGGCGCGGCATCGCGCTCTACGCCTATCACTACGACATCAAGGTGATGTTCGGCTGCGCAAGCTTTCCTGGAACCGATCCGTCGCAGCATGCGCAGGCATTCTCCTATCTCTATCACCACCATCTCGCGCCGCCGGAAATCCGCGTGCGCGCACTGCCCGAGCGCTACGTCGACATGAACATGCTCTCGCCCGACAGTTTCGATCCCCGCAAGGCGATGGCGCGGGTCCCGCCGCTCATCAAGGGCTACCTTCGGCTGGGCGGCTTCGTCGGCGACGGCGCGGTCATCGACCGCGAGTTCAACTCGACCGACGTCTTCATCATCGTCAAGACCGAGCTGGTGACGGAGAAATATATCCGCCACTACGAGCGCGGCGTTCGCTAGCAGGCCGGACGCAACTCTCCCTCGATGTGGATCGGCTCTCCCCTGCGCGGCGCGTTCCGGCTGCTGAGCTACGTCACGCTGACGCTCGTGCTGTTGCCCATCTACCTTGTCGCGCTGGCGCTCGGCATCCAGCCCGTCATCCGCTGGATGCCGGTCGGCTATCATCGCATTGTCTGCCTCCTGCTCGGCATCAAGGTGCGCGTGCATGGACGGCGGTCGGAGGTGACGCCAACGCTGTTTGTCTGCAATCACGTCTCCTATCTCGACATCGAGGTGATGGGCGGGCTGGTGCCGGGCAGCTTCGTGGCCAAGGCGGAGGTCGCCACCTGGCCGTTCTTCTCGACCCTCGCCAAGGCGCAGCGCACGATCTTCATCGAGCGGCGCAGCGGCAAGACCAGTGCCAGCCGGGACGAGATGCTGAGGCGGCTCGACACCGGCGACAATCTCATGCTGTTTCCCGAAGGCACCAGCAGCGACGGCACCAGGGTGCTGCCCTTTCGCAGCGCTCTGTTCGGCGTGGCGCAGCTGCGGCGCGGCGACAAGCCGATCGTGGTCCAGCCGGTCGCCATCGCCTATACGCGGCTCGACGGCATTCCCCTCGGCCGCTACTGGCGACCGCTGTTCGCCTGGTTCGGCGATCTCGATCTCGTGCCGCACCTCTGGCAGATGGTGTGCCTGGGCGAGACCGAAGCCGTGGTCACGTTCTTCCCGCCGATCGACATCGACAAACTGGGCGACCGCAAGAAGCTCGCCCTGCATTGCTTCCGAGAGGTCTCTTCGGGCGTGCAGGCGGCCAATACCGGCCGGCTGGAATTGCTGCCGCCACCGGTCGGCGCCGCTGCCTGAAGCACGCTGGCGTGCTGTAGACCCTCCCGGATACGGGTGATAGAAGCCGCTCCGTGACCACCGAAAAGGCCCGCAAGCAGGTGTTCATCCGGACCTACGGGTGCCAGATGAACGTCTATGATTCCGACCGGATGACCGACATCCTGCGGCCGCTGGGCTATGGCGTGGCGCCGACGCCGGAGCAGGCCGACCTGGTCGTGCTCAACACCTGCCACATCCGCGAGCACGCGTCGGAGAAGGTCTATTCCGATCTCGGTCGCCTGCGCGACACCAAGAACCAGCGCCGGTCCGAGGGCCGCGACCTCACGATCGCGGTGGCAGGCTGCGTGGCCCAGGCAGAGGGTGCCGAGATCATGAGCCGCCAGCCCGCGGTCGACATCGTCGTCGGACCGCAGGCCTATCATCGCCTGCCGCAGCTCCTGGCCGAAGTCGAACGCAGGAACGCGATCCTGAAGGCCGGCAAGCGCCTGCCCGGCGCCGGCGTGCTCGACACGGAGTTTCCGGCCGACAGCAAGTTCGACAACATGCCGTCACCGCAGGGCATCCGCGCCGGCTCGGCCTTCCTGTCCATCCAGGAAGGCTGTGACAAGTTCTGCACCTTCTGCGTCGTGCCCTATACGCGCGGCGCGGAGTATTCGCGGCCTGCTGCTTCGGTGCTCGCCGAGGCGCGTGCGCTGGTGGCGGCGGGCGCGATCGAGATCACGCTGCTCGGCCAGAACGTCAACGCCTATCACGGCGATGCGCCCCCGGGTACGACGGCGGTTCGAACTGGTCGCTCGCCCGGCTGATCCGTGCGGTGGCAGAGATCGATGGCCTGGCGCGCATCCGCTACATGACCTCCCATCCGCGCGACATGGACGACGAACTGATCGCCGCCCACGGCAGCGTGCCGGCCCTGATGCCGTACCTGCATCTGCCGGTGCAGTCGGGCTCGGACCGCATCCTCGAAGCGATGAACCGCGGTCACGGTCGCGATCTTTTCCTGCGCCTCGTCGATCGCCTGCGTTCGGCGAGGCCCGATCTTGCGTTGTCGTCCGACTTCATCGTCGGCTTCCCGGGCGAGAGCGACGCCGACTTCGACGACACGATGCGGCTTGTCGAACAGGTCGGCTTCGCCTCGGCCTATTCGTTCCGCTACAGCCGCCGGCCCGGGACGCCTGGATCGGCGATGGACGACCAGGTGCCGGAGAACGTGAAGGTGGCGCGACTTGCAGCCTTGCAAGCGCTGCTCGGCCGGCAGGCGCGAGGCGTTCAACATTTCCAAGGCGGGCACCACGGTGCCGGTGCTGTTCGCCGAGCCCGGCCGCCGCCCCGGCCAGCTGATCGGCAAGACGCCGTGGCTGCAGTCGGCCTATGTCGAGGCGCCGCCCCGCCTGATCGGGCGCATCGTCGAGACGCGCCTGATCGCCGGATACGCCAACAGCCTGCTGGGGGAAGTCGTCCAGCATGAGGTGGCCGCGTGAGCGTCACCAAACGGATGGCGTTCGACGACAATGCGGTGATCGCCCAGCTTTACGGCCATCACGATTCCAACCTGGTGCGCATCGAGGCGCTGACCGGCGCCCAGCTGAACGCCCGCGGCAACCAGCTGGACATCACCGGCCAGGGCGACGAGGTCGGCGTCGCAAGCAAGGCGCTGACCGGCCTCTACGAGCGGCTGAAGCGCGGCCTGTCGGTCGAGATGGCCGATGTCGACGCGGCCGTGCGCTTCGCCCGGAATGGCGGCGACAGCGGCGGTGTCGACGGCGAAAGCATCCGCACGCGCCGCCGCACGGTCGCGGCGCGCACGCCGGGCCAGCGCGGCTATCTCCAGGCCCTGCGCGAGCGCGACATGGTGTTCGCCCTGGGACCGGCCGGCAGCGGCAAGACCTATCTCGCCGTCGCCATGGGCGTGTCGCTGCTGCTGGCGGGCAAGGTCGAGCGCATCGTGCTGTCGCGGCCCGCGGTCGAGGCGGGCGAGCGGCTGGGCTTCCTGCCCGGCGACCTCAAGGAAAAGATCGATCCCTATCTGCGGCCGCTTTACGACGCGCTGCACGACATGATCCCGGCCGAGCAGATCGCGCACCGCATGGAGTCCGGCGAGATCGAGATCGCGCCGCTCGCCTTCATGCGCGGCCGCACGCTGGCGCACTGCTTCGTCATCCTCGACGAGGCGCAGAACACCACGCCGATGCAGATGCGCATGTTCCTGACGCGCCTGGGCGAAGGCTCGCGCATGGTCATCACCGGAGATCCCAGCCAGACCGACCTGCCGAACAACCAGAGATCGGGCCTCACCGACGCGGTGGAGACGCTGGAAGAAGTGAACGGCATTCGCTTCGTGCGGCTGACCTCGCAGGACGTGGTGCGCCACGACCTGGTGACCCGCATCGTCGAGGCCTATGACGCGCGCGACAAAGCCAAGCGCTAGCTGCACCGTCGTCGTGCTCGACCCGGCGTGGCGTCGGCTGCTGCCGGGGGTCGAGAGACTGGTCCGCAAGGCCGCGCGAGCTGCGATCGGCGCCAGGGTCCGATCGCTCACCGTCGCGCTTGCCGACGACAAGCGCGTGCGCGCCCTCAACGCGCGCGATCGCAGGAAGGACAAGCCCACCAACGTCCTGTCCTATCCGTCGGGCGAGAGGTCGTTTCTGGGCGATGTCGTCCTGGCGCGCCAGACCGTGTGGCGCGAGGCCAAGGAGCAGAGGAAACGCCGGCCGATCACCTCGTCCATCTCGTGGTGCACGGCACGCTCCATCTGCTGGGTCACGACCACGAGACGAGCACTGCGGATGCCGACCGAATGGAGGCGCTGGAGCGCCGTATCCTGAAACGGCTTGGCATCGCCGATCCGTACGAGACCCGCTAGCTAGAGCATCTGCAGCGACTGCTTGGCCTTGGGTGGCGGGAAAGCCTTGTCGAGGGCGGCGATTACATCGGCCGAGAGTTTGACGTCGAGCGCGCCGAAATTCTCCTTCACGCGCTCGCGCGTCGAGGATTTCGGAATCGTCACCACGCCCGGCTGGGCGAGCAGCCACGCCAGTGCGAGCTGCGCCGGCGTGCAGCCCACTTCGGCCGCAAGCTTCTTGAGCGCTGCCTTGGTCGACAGTCCGCCCTGGTCGAGCGGCGAGTAGGCCATCAGCGGGATCGCGCGCTTCTTCATCCACGGGATCAGGTCGAATTCCGGCCCGCGCCGCGACAGGCAGTAGAGCACCTGGTTGGCGCCGTTCTCGCCCTTGTCGAGGCGGGCGGCGTCTTCCATGTCGTCGGTGTCGAAGTTGCTGACGCCGAAGTCGCCGATCTTTCCTGCCGCCTTCAGCCTGTGGAAGGCCGCGAAGGTATCCTCGAGCCGCGATCCGCCGCGCCAGTGCAGCAGATAGAGATCGATGCGCTCGAGGCCCATGCGCTTGAGACTGCGCTCGCAGGCGGCGACCGTGCCGCTCGAGGTGGCGTTGTGCGGGTAGACCTTGCTGACGATGAATGGCCGCGCCTTGCGGCCCCTGATCGCCTCGCCGACGATCTCCTCGGCGCCGCCCTCGCCGTACATTTCCGCCGTATCGATCATCGGATAGCCAAGGTCGAGGGCGTGGCGGACGGCGTCGAGTTCCTGGTCGCGGCGGCGCGAACTCTCGCCCATCCGCCACGTGCCGATGCCGAAAACCGGCATTTCCGCGCCCGAGGGCAATTTACAGGAACGCATCAGGAACTTCCGTCATTGCAACGCAAGGTCTTTAGCCTATCCTAAGAGCCATGCCGGAACTCCACACCGCGCGGCCCCCAGCAGGGCCTGAGCGGCCCGACATCGCCGGGAGAAGCGCCGCTTGCGCCACCCGCTGCGAGTCACGAACCCTCCGCCAACGGCGGCTTCTGGCGTGTCCTGCTGCGAAAGCTCAGACGGCGCGACAAAAACGAGCTGGTGCGCGAGGCGATCGAGGAGCTGATCGAGGAGACGCCCGAGAGCGACACGCCGATCAGCGACGACCAGAGGGTGCTGCTCGCCAACATCCTGAAGCTGCGCGACAAGACGGTGCGTGACGTCATGGTGCCCCGGGTCGACATCGTGGCCATTGCAGCCGACACGCCGATCGACGCCGTCGTGCGCCTGATCCAGACCGAGGCGCATTCGCGCTATCCGGTCTATCGCGAGTCGCTCGACGACGTGATCGGCATGATCCACATCAAGGACGTGCTGGCCTATTGGGGTACTTCCAAGAAATTCAATCTGCGCGACATACTGCGCCGCGTCGTGTTCGTGGCGCCGACCATGCCGGTGCTCGACATGCTGCTCGACATGCGGCGCCAGCGCACGCACATGGCGCTCGTGGTCGACGAATTCGGCGGCACCGACGGGGTGCTCACCATCGAGGACCTGGTCGAGGAGATCGTGGGCGAGATCGAAGACGAGCACGATGTCGCCCAGGCGCCGACCCTGGCGCGCCGCAACGACGGCACGGTCGACATGAATGGCCGCACGACGGTCGAGATGCTGGAGCAGGAGATCGGCCCGGTTCTGTCGGAAGACGAGCGCCGCGAGGTCGACACGGTCGGAGGCCTGATCTTCTCGCTGCTGGGACGCATCCCCGAGCGTGGCGAGGTGGTGCGCCATCCGTCGGGCGTCGAGTTCGAGATCCTGCAGGTCGATCCGCGCCGCATTCGCCGTCTGCGCGTGCGACCGCCCGCCTCCTCGCCGCCGACGCCCTGAGCGCGCATACCGCTGCGATGAAGGTCCCGGCCTGGCGGACATACGGCGCGGCGATTCTCGCCGGCGCGGCTGCGGCCCTGGCGATGCCGCCGCTGTTCTGGCTGCCGCTCGGCGTGGTCGGCCTCGTCGTGTTCGTGCGCCAGTGCGACACCGCGCCGACGCCGAAGGCCGCTTTCCTGCGCGGTCTGGCGTGGGGCTGGGGCCATTTCGCCGTCGGCTCCTACTGGATCGTCGAGGCTTTCTTCGTGCCGCCCGCCGACTTCGCCTGGCTGGGTTTGCCTGCCGTGAGCGGCCTCGCGGCGGTGCTCGGATTCTTTCCGGCGATCGCGGCCGGCGCGGCGCACTGGCTGGTGCAGCGCAGGCCCTGGCTCGGTGGCCGCTACCGCCGGCTGGTGGTGCTGGCAATCCTGTGGACCGTGGCCGAGTGGCTGCGCGGCCACCTCTTCACCGGCGATCCGTGGAACCCGCTGGGCCATGTCTGGGCCTTTGCGCCGCCCTTGCTGCAGAGCGCGGCCGTGGTCAGCGTCTATGGTCTCGGCACCTTCACTTTTGTGATCCTCGCGGCCCCGGTCGCGGGATGGCGCGCCGCGCTGGGCGCGCTCGTCGTTGTCTGCGGCGCGGGCGGCGCGGGCCTCGCCACGATGCCGCCGCCCGACACGGGGCCGCAGGGCCCGCTGATCCGCATCGTCCAGCCCAATGTCCCGCAAAGCGAGAAGATGGTGGCGAACGATCGCGCCGCGCAACTCCAGAAGCTGATCGAACTCAGCCGGCGTCCCGGGTTCGACGCGCTGGCGGCCGTCGTGTGGCCGGAGACTGCTGTGCCCTTCGTCGTCGAGCCGGGATCGGCGGCTCTCCCGGCGATGGCCCAGGCTGCGCCGCTCAACGGCTACCTGCTGGGCGGCATGCCCCGCGGCACCCAGGACCGCGCGGACGGCGTCTGGAATTCACTGCTGGCGATCGACGCCAAGGGCGTGATCCTGGCCCACTATGACAAGGTCCACCTCGTGCCGTTCGGCGAGTACATCCCCTGGCACAAGGAGTTTCCGCCGATCAGCGGCGCGATCGGCCGCGGCTCGTTCGAGGTCGGCGCCTCGTTCGTCACGCTCGCGCTGCCGGGCCTACCGCCGTTCTCGCCGACGATCTGCTACGAGGCGATCTTTCCCGACGCGGTGACCGGACCGGGCGAGCGGCCGCGCTGGCTGCTCAATGTTACCAACGACGCCTGGTTCGGCACTTCAAGCGGTCCCTATCAGCACCTCACCAGCGCGCGCCTGCGCACCATCGAGGAAGGCCTGCCGATGATCCGCGCGGCCAACACCGGCGTCTCCGCCGTCATCGATGCCTACGGCAGGATCCTCGCGTCGCTCGACATGGAGCGCGAGGGCGTATTGGATCACACTTTGCCACCACCCCGAGTGCCCACTCCCTATGCCCGATGGGGCGACGGGACGCTCCTGGTGCTGTTGCTGCTCTTGGGCATTTGCGTATGCGTGCCGCGCCGCAAGTGAGGGCGGCCTCAGGCGCGGAAACCAGCGCAAATTCAACGCGCTAAGATCGCTTGCATTCCAGATTCGAAGCGTTAATCTCATATGCAGTCGTGCGTATGAGATATGCAGTTATGCACATCTTTGGTATGGCTCCAGGCGCAATCCTGGCGTGTTGGGAATTCACAGCACGCGCCGACGTTGTGAAGAAACAAGACAGAAGGAACCACGGCAGCCATGGCCAAATCGCATCCCGTCGATGTGCACGTAGGGGCGCGCATGCGCCAACGCCGAACCCTTCTTGGCATGAGCCAGGACAAGCTCGGCACGGCGGTGGGACTGACCTTCCAGCAGATCCAGAAGTACGAGCGCGGCTCGAACCGCATCGGTTCCAGCAGGCTCTTCGAATTCTCGAAGGTGCTGGACGTACCCGTCTCCTACTTCTTCGACGAGATGCCGGCCAACGTCCTGTCGGGGCGGCCGATGTCGGGGCGTGGACGCAAGGGCGGCTTCGGCGAGGCTTCGACCCCCTTCGAACAGGAGAAGGACCCCCTGATCAAGCGCGAGACCCTCGAACTGGTGCGCGCCTACTACAAGATTCGCGAGAACCGCGTACGCAAGCGTATCTTCGAAATGGTCAAGGCGGTGGGCGCGGCCAGCCACGCCGAGGTCTTGGGCGGCCGCAAAGGTCGCTGAAAGGCCCTTTCGAGGCCCTTGATTTCCACCGCCAATTAGAGTTTTTAGCGGCGCGGCGTCGATCCCCGGCGCCGCCGCGGACGGATTTGGACGACTTGCCACCGCGCAAACAAAGGCTAAGCCGGACGTAGGCGGCCCCGCCGCCCTGCCCGGAGTCCAGTGACATCGGTGGAGGGTGCTGTGGCGCTCAAGGACTATCTGTTTACCAGCGAATCGGTTTCCGAAGGCCATCCGGACAAGGTGAGCGACCAGATCTCTGACGCGATCCTGGATGCCTTCATTGCCAACGACGTGAAACTCGGCCACGCCGACGACAGTCATGCAAATACCCGCTTGGGCTGCGAGACGCTTGTCACCACGAACAAGATCGTGATCGCCGGCGAAGGTCGCGCCTCGGCGCCCTTCATGAAGAAGTTCGGCAAACACACCATCGTCAACCGCGAGGCGCTGACCGAGATCGCGCGCGATGTTGTGCGCGACATCGGCTACGACCAGGACGGCTTCTCGTTCCATGGCGCCGACGTCGAGGTGCTGCTGCACGGCCAGTCGCCCGATATCGCGATGGGTGTCGATGCCAAGAAGAAGGGTGGCAACCTCGGCGACCAGGAGGGCGCGGGCGACCAGGGCCTGATGTTCGGCTTCGCCTGCCGCGATTCGGAAGAGTACGAGAAGGGCTCGTTCATGCCGGCGCCCATCTTCTTCTCGCACAAGATCCTCGAGGTGCTGAGCGCGGCCCGCCGTTCGGGCGAGCTCGCCGACCTGCAGCCGGACGCCAAGAGCCAGGTCACGGTGCGTTACGTGAACGGCAAGGCGGTCGGCGCCACCAAGGTGGTGGTCTCCACGCAGCACCGCGAAGTCAACGGCAAGGGCAAGAAGTACAACTCCGGCATGATCCGCGAAATGATCTCGGGACATGTCGCGAAGTCCCTGCCCGAGGGCTGGATGCCCAAGAAAGCCGCCGACTTCTTCTGCAACCCGACCGGCAATTTCGTGGTCGGCGGTCCCGACGGCGACTGCGGCCTGACCGGCCGCAAGATCATCGTCGACACCTATGGCGGCTATGCCCCGCACGGCGGTGGCGCTTTCTCCGGCAAGGACCCGACCAAGGTCGATCGTTCGGCCGCCTACGCCGCCCGCTACCTCGCCAAGAACGTGGTGGCCGCGGGCCTCGCCGACCGCTGCCTGATCCAGGTCGCGTATGCGATCGGCGTCGCCGATCCGATGTCGCTCTATGTCGACACCCAGGGCACCGGCAGGGTCGACGAACGCAAGCTCGAGAAAGTCCTGTCGGACATCTTCCCGCTGCGCCCGACCAACATCCGTCGTGGCCTGCAGCTCAACAAGCCGATCTACAAGCGCACGGCGGCGTATGGCCATTTCGGCCGCAAGCCCGACCGCGACGGCGGCTTCTCGTGGGAGCGGTTGGACCTCGTGCCTGAGCTGAAGCGCGCCTTCCACGCCCGCTGAAATCTCAGGAGTCTGCCGTAAACGATTGATTTTACGGTAAATTCCTCTAATCTGCTCCTGCGGCACCCGCGCCGCTGGAGCAGGCAGCGGATGGCTCCCCTCGAAAATACCACTCTCGGCGGCGAACGCCCGGCCGCCGCCGCGCGGCCCATCGATTCGTTGATGCGGGCATTGCTCTACATCGCCCAGCAGATCGGCCGCCCGATCAGCGAGGCCGAGTTGCGCCGGCTGGCGGCGCTGCCGGATGACCGGCTCGACGAGGCGGCCTTCCTGAACGCCGGAGCGCGTCTGGGGCTCGAGGCGAGCGCGCTCGACCTTGGCGCCGCGTCCCTCGACGAGTTGCCGACACCGTTCGCGATCGTCGCGGTGTCGGGTGCTGCCTGTGTCGTGGTGTCCGGTCGTGGCACACAATGGACGATGCTCGACGTGGTCGAGGGCCGGGTCTGGCAGACCACCGTGCAGAATGTCCGCGCGCTCGGCGCACGCGCCCTGGTGCTGCGCCTGCCTGTCATGCCGGGTGAAGCCGCCAACTGGCGGGCGCCGCTCGCCGCCAAGGTGCGGCCCGTCATCCTGAAGCTCGCAGTGGCTTCCTTCCTGATCAATCTGTTGGGTCTCGCCACGCCGCTGTTCATGATGACGGTGCTCAATCGCGTCGTCGGTCGCGGCAGTGCCGATACAGCTGCGTCGCTGATGACGGTGCTCGCCGCGGCGATGCTGGGAGCCTACGCGCTCGATTTTGCCCTGCGTGTGGCACGCGGCTGGCTGTCGGCCAGGACGGGCGCGCGCCTCGATGTCTTGATGAGCGGCGAGGTCGTGCATCACCTGATGCAGCTTCCTTACCGGCATTTCGAGCGCACGCCCTCCGGCGTCATCGCCGAGCGTCTGCGCCAGCTCGACGTGCTGCGCGCTTTCTTCACTGGGCAGATGCCCTCGCTTGCGATCGATCTCGCCTTTGTCGTCCTGTTCCTTGCCGCCGCGTTCGCCGTCAGCGCCGTGCTTGGCCTGATCACGGCGCTCGCCATTCCGGTGCTGATCGGCGTGTCGCTGGCGACCCATCGCGCGCAGCGCCGCCTGACCGACGACAATTTCCAGGCGCTTGCCGCCAAGGCCTCGACCCTGACCGAAAGTGTGGCCAACGCCCAGACCATCAAGGCGCTGGGTCTCGAGGCCGAGGTCGAGCGGCGTTGGCAGGCGCGGGTCGAGCAGGCCGCCGCCGCCAATTTCCGGGTCAACCACCTGGCCAATATTGCCGCCAGCGCGTCGGGCATCCTGCAACTCGTGGCGCAGCTGGTGCTGGTCGTCGTCGGCGTACACGAGATCGAGGCCGGCCGGCTCACGGTCGGTGCGCTGATCGCGGCCAACATGCTGGCGATGCGCGCACTCCTGCCGATGCGCCAGCTCGTCGCCGCCTGGCACCAGCTCCAGGCCGTGCGCGCCGCCTTCCAGCGCGTCGACGAGCTGATGCATGAGCCGGTCGAAAGCCAGCCCGGCGCGCTTGCGCCATTGCCGCCGATCGCCGGCGGCATCTGCCTCGAGCGCGTTACGTACCGGCCCGAGGAGGGGATGCCGGCTATCCTGCACGAGGCCGATCTCGAGATCGCGCCCGGCGAGATCCTGGGCATCGTCGGTCCTTCGGGCTCCGGCAAGACGACGATCGCAAACCTGATCCAGGGGCTGTTCCAGCCGTGCGCCGGACGGGTGCTGGTCGACGGCAACGATGTGGCGCACATGCCGCCGGCCCAGTTGCGTGCCCAGATCGGCAGCGTGCCGCAGGAAGTCCAGCTCTTCACCGGGTCGGTGCTCGACAACATCGCGATGGGCGTGGCCGACAAGGATCCCGGCCGGGTCGTTGCCGTGGCGAAGTTCGTGGGCGCGCACGGCTTCATCCAGCGCCTGTCGCACGGCTACAACACGATCGTCGGCGAGCGCGGCCGCGGCCTCTCGACCGGTCAACGCCAGCTCCTGTCGATCGCGCGGGCGCTGATCCGCAACCCGCGGATTTTGATCCTCGACGAGGCAACCAGCGCGCTCGATCCGGCGACCGAGGAGCAGCTGCTGCGCCAGCTCAAGAACAACACGCGCGGCCGAACGGTGATCATGATCACCCATCGCCTGGCGCCGCTGGCGATCGCCGATCGCGTCGCGGTGGTCATGGACGGCCGCATCGAACGGGTCGGGCCGCCGACCGAGATCATGGCTTACGCGCGCATCCGCATGGCCGAGGCGTCACGCGCCGACGAGCGTCAGGGGCTCTAAAGGACGTCGACGAAGTCGGGATCTTCGAGCCTGGCCAGACGTTCTGATGCGAGCCGGGCGCAGTCGATCAGCAGCGACTTGCGGCGCGCGGCGGCAACCGGGCGGCGCGGCGGGTGGCGCAGGATCTCGCCGCCATAGGCATCGGCCACGATCAGGCCGACTTCCCCGGGGATGAGGGCCTGCGGAAAGTCGACCGGCACCGCGACGTAGAGAAGGTCGCACCAGTCGAGATAGTCCGGCCACTTGTCATCGACCCGCCAATCCTCGATCGAGGACTTGGTTTCGACGATCGTGAGGCCGCCGTCGCGCGCCACCGCGAAGATATCGGCACGGCGGCCGTCGGGCAGGGGCATCTCGAGCAGCACGGTGTGGCCGGCCTGCCGCATCAGCCGGCAGGCGCCGCGGCACACGGCGAGGGTGATGTCGGGCCGCGCCTGACGGGGCAGAGGCGAGGGGGCGCCTGCCTCGCTCACGGCTTGGCGGCGGCCGGCGATGCGGCCAGGCGCGGCACCGTATCGTCGATCGGGCGCTCGAGCGTGGGCTTGAATGAGCGGGCGAGTCTCTCGGCCTTGTCGCGGTCCGCCGGCGCGATCTGCGCTGATGCTTTTTCCCGCACGATGCGTGAGTCGGGATAGCCCCCGGCCTCGGCGAGCACGAGCCATTTGTAGCCCTCGATCGGCTCCGGCGTGCCCGCGACGCCGCCCATCAGCATGACGCCAAAAGCGTGTTCGGCCTCGGGCAGGCCCTGCTGTGCGGCCCGCCCGTACCAGGCAAGCGCCTGGACGGGATCGCGGGCAATGCCGGCGCCGGCGAAATAGGCGTTGGCCAGCTTGAACTGTGCCGATGGCACACCCGCCCTGGCAGCGACCTCGAACCAGCTCACGGCGCGTTCGACGATCTTTTCGTTCGCCGCCTTGTCGCGCGAGGCCGGTGTGCGGGCCGACAGGTCGCCCAGCGCAAGGGCCGCCTCCGGCACGCCGCTATCGTTGGCCTGCAACAGCCAGGTCTGCGCCCCGTTGGGATCGCGCTTGACCCCGAGACCGTCGACGAGGGCCAGACCGTAGCGAAGGGCTGCGAGCGCATGGCCTTTTTCGGCGGCTCGATGGTAGAGGTCGGCAGCGCGCACTGAGTCGGCCACGATCCTGTCGTCGTGCTCCTCCATGGCGCGGCCCAGCGCATAGAGAGCGTTCGGATCGTCGGTGGCGGCGGCCTTCTCGAGCCATGCCCGGGCCTGCACGAGATCGCGCGTAACACCCTGGCCGCGCAGATAGAGAAGACCGAGATTGATCTGGGCGCGGAGGTGACCGGCGCTGGCCGCCTTCTCGAAATATTCTGCAGCGCGCTGGTCGTTGCGTGGAGTGCCGGCCAGGCCTTCGGCGAAGACCAGTCCCATCCGGTGGTTGGCCTCGCCGGAGCCCGCGGCCGCGGCATGCTCGAGCGCCTTCATCGCCTCGCGATTCTTGCCGCGGTCGATCATCACAACGCCCAGCCAGGCTTCGGCATCGGGATCGCCGGACGCATAGAGCTTCAGGGTCTTCTCGGCGGTGTCGAGATCGCCGGTCCGATAGGCAGCGATCGCCTCGCGCAGCGGTGGCGAATAGTGACGCTCGTCCGATTGCGCCTGGGCGCCGGCGCTCGCGGCCAACACCACCAGGCCGAGGAGCCGCGCCGCATCTCGTGCGGCGCGCGCCACGATCATTTCGTCTTGAAGGTGAAGGCCACTGCCTCGGCCTTGGCCTTCTCGACCTCTTCGGGCTTGAGCTCTTTGCTGATCTGGTCGAGTAGCTGGCTGGCGTTGGGGACGTTCCAGCGCTCGGCGATCAGCAGCCACTTGAAGGCATCGTACGCGCTTTTCGGCACGCCCTTGCCGTCGAGATAGGCGCCGGCCAGAGGAATCATAGCGAGCGCGTAGCCGCGTTCGGCAGCATCGAGCAACAACGGCGCGCCCTTGGTGAGATCGAACAGCTTCGAGTTGGGATTGCCGTAGACGTAGAGGCCGAGCAGGAATTGCGCGCGCGGATCGCGCTCTTTCGCCAGCGGCTGCAACTCTTTCTCGGCGGTCGGCATGTCGTTCGCCTGGACTGCCTTGGCGCCGGCTTCGATCCCCGCGAATGCGGCGGGGGCCATGGTCAGGGTCAGAAGAACCGGAGCAGCGACGAGGGCGGCACGGCAGAAGCGGAGACAAGGCACGAACGGACTCCCGAAATTGGCGCCAGGAACGAGCGCGCGACCGTCTAGCATGGAATTGGGCGTCGAACACGATGTGACGCCTCGATGCAGGTGGATGCGTCGAACGATGGTTTGTGGCCGCCTCAGCGCTGGATTGCCGTCGATCGGTTTGCGGGAGCTGGCCGGAATCTATTTGCACGGTCAGAATGAATATCGAATCCAAAGTATTCAAGGTAAACTATTGTTATCAATGGAGAAAATATGAAAAAAGGTGCATTTTGCGCGTCTCCTGCATGCCCTTTTTTGACTATCTGGCGTCAACAATGTCCTCTAAACCTTAGTAATAACGTATCTTGTCTCGAATTAGATATGCATTATTGCAACTAACATTAGGCTCAGTCCTTTGGTAGGTTCCGATCATTAGAGACTGACTTCGCTGATTTAATTCATATTCAAGAGGTTTTTAACGATCGAGATCAGGCAGCGCCCGAGGCGCGCCGTAGCACCCCAGTTTCCCAAAGCCCGCCAACGGCTCCCCAGGCCGTTCATCGAAGCCCCCTTCCCACACACCCCAAGGCTTCGATATTCCCACACCCAGGCGGGCTCCTAAGGAAGGCCGGTCGTCCCCAAGCGACCGGCCTTTCGTACGTCTGGGCTCCCAATTCACGCGTATGACCGAGACCTTCCCTCCGGCTCGGTAGAAAACTGAGGAAAACCGGGTTTTCGGAGTCGACAGGCTCAGTTATTGCGGGTTAACTGCAGTTTCAGATAGACGAAAGTGCCTATCTGGAAAAAAAACCTAGCAAAATCAGACATTGGTTTTGCCGAGATATGCAGTTTTGCAAGTGACGGGAGAAAACGCCCATGTTAAAGTGGCAACATTAAATACATTCTTATTCTATTGGTTTTAATATGAAAATTATTGGCTTTCCGCTTGATGTATCGCGGTCGCAGGACGGTCGCATCGTGCGCGGCCTGCGGACCCGCCAAGGCCTTATCCAGGCCACTCTCGATCTCATCCAGGCAGGCGACGTCGAGCCGACGTCAGCCGCCATAGCCACCATCGCCGGCGTTTCGAGCCGTGCGCTGTTCCAGCATTTTACCAACTTGGCGGATCTCTACGCGGCCGCCTTCGATCTTGCGGTTAGTCGCGCGTTCGACGGCGGCCAGCCCGTCGATACCGCCGCGTCGCTCAGCAACCGGATCGATCTCCTGGTGTCGGATCGCTCCGAACTGTTCGAGCAGTGGCTGCCGGTCTGGCACTTCGCCGAGCGTGTACGCAGCGTGGCCCCCGCCGTCGGGCTGGGTGTTGCCCAGCTGCGCAAGCTGCTGCGCGAGCGCCTCGCGGCGTGGTTCGCCACCGAGCTCGGCAATCTCGATCCCGGCGCGCACGACCTCGTGCTCGACTCGCTCGATCTGGCGTTCGGCCTCGACAGCTGGATGAACATGCGCGAGCAGCTTCGCCTGTCGCCGATCCATGCATCGCGCACCTGGCGCTTCACCGCCGAAGCCATCGTGCTTCAGGCACTCACCGTTCCCGCACAGCCTGTGGCGGTGGCCTAACGACTTTCCGGTCGGAAAATCGATTAGCCACCACGACGAAGCCTCCTTCCCCAAGAACCCGAGGCTTCATTGCTATCCTTCCCACCCAGTCACGGGCATCCCAGGAGGCCGGTCGTTCCCCAGACGACCGGCCTTTCCTTTTCGCGACGCAAAGAAAAAGGCGACGGGACCCGTCGCCTTTCCCCTGTGGTACGAACCGAGATTAGGTCTTTGGCTTCTCTCGGAATTTTGCGTGGCAGGCACCGCAGGCCTTGCCGACATCGCCGAACGCCGCGGCAGTCGCCGCCATGTCGCCCGAGCCGGCTGCGACAGCGAGCTTGTCGTAAGCATCGTTGGCGTTCTTGCTGGCTGCCTGGAAGCCCGCCATGTCGCTCCACACCGTCGGCAGCGCGTGCGTCTCGCCCTTGTCCGATCCGGCGGGGAACATCTTGTCGAACGCGAGTTCGAGTTCCTTGAGCTTGGCGGCATGCGGCCCGACTGTCTTCAGGTCGCCCTTGGCGTCGATGACGGCCTTGATGGCCCGCATTTCGGGGCCGGTGGCCTTGCGATTTTCCTGGCGCGCCTTGATCACGTCCGCCTGCGCGAACGCCACCGTCGCACCGCTCACCAGCGCACCGGCCGCGAGTGCGCCGATAACCGCCATGACAACCGTCGTCTTTTTCATGAAAGCATCCCCTGGTTATTCGCCTCAGGCGTATTTGTTGCAGACGTTCACGCCAAAGCGAACAGCGGCGCAGGGAATTTCCTGTCACGACTGCGTGTAGTAATCAGTGATATCGCGTGAAATCGGGGGCGTCATGGCAGGCAAAAGCGGCATCGAGATCCGGGTCTGGGACCTGCCGGTTCGGTTGTTCCACTGGACGCTCGTGGTCCTGATGGTGGTGTCCTATTTCACCGGCCGCTGGGGCGGCGACTGGATGAAGTTCCACTTCTGGTCCGGCTACGCCATCCTCACCTTGCTGATCTTCCGCATCGCCTGGGGTTTCGTCGGCAGCACCACCGCGCGTTTTTCGTCGTTCGTGAAAGGCCCGACGGCGGCGTTCGGCCATCTGCGCGAACTGCTTGGACGACACGGGCCATACGACGCGGGCCACAATCCCATGGGGGGCGCCATGGTCGTGGTGCTGATCTTCGCCGTCCTGGTACAGGCCGCCACCGGTCTGTTCTCGGCCGACACCGACACCGGCCTGGTGACCGGACCGCTCGCCGGCAAGCTCGCCGACGCCACGGTCGACAAGGTGACGGCCTTTCACCACTACTGGGTGAACGTGCTGCTGGCTCTGACGGCGCTCCACGTGCTGGCCGTGCTGACCTACCTCGTCTGGAAGCGGCACAATCTCGTCGGCGCGATGGTAACTGGATCGAAGCCCGCCGAGCATGTCGTGGCCCCCGGTGCACCCGCACCCCGGCTCGTATTTGCGTCCGGAAGGCTGGCGATTTCGCTGCTGATCGCGGCCGCCGCCATTGTCTATTTCATTGTCAGGGCGGGCGGGTGACCTCTAGGGTGAAAACCATCCCGTGAACCTGGATTTTGCATCATGAAATTTACCGGTACCGACTCCTACGTCGCCAGCGACGACCTGCGCGTTGCCGTGAACGCGGCGATCGCGTTGCAGCGGCCGCTGCTGATCAAGGGCGAGCCGGGAACCGGCAAGACCGTGCTGGCGCACGAGGTGGCCAAGGCGCTGAAGGCGCCGATCATCGAGTGGCACATCAAGTCGACCACCAAGGCCCAGCAGGGCCTCTACGAGTACGACGCCGTCTCGCGCCTGCGCGACAGCCAACTCGGCGACGAGCGCGTGAAGGATATCGCCAACTACATCAAGAAGGGCAAGCTGTGGGAGGGCTTCACCGCGCCCGAGCGCCCGGTGCTGCTGATCGACGAGATCGACAAGGCCGACATCGAGTTTCCCAACGACCTCCTGCTCGAGCTCGATCGCATGGAGTTCTACGTCTACGAGACCCAGCAGGTCATCAAGGCGGCCCAGCGCCCGATCGTCATGATCACCTCGAACAACGAGAAGGAGCTGCCGGACGCCTTCCTGCGCCGCTGCTTCTTCCACTACATCCGCTTCCCCGATCGCGAGATCATGACCCAGATCGTCGACGTCCACTTCCCCGACCTGCAGCGCAACCTGCTGCGCGAGGCGCTGAACGTGTTCTACGACATCCGCGAAGTGCCCGGCCTCAAGAAGAAGCCGTCGACCTCCGAACTGCTCGACTGGCTTAAGCTCCTGATGGTCGAGGACATGTCGCCCGACGCGCTGCGCTCGAAGGATTCAAAGCAGCTGATCCCGCCGCTGCACGGCGCGCTGCTGAAGAACGAGCAGGACGTGCACCTGTTCGAGCGTCTGGCATTCATGGCGCGGCGCGAGCAGCGCCAGTCGTAGGACGCGGGGGGAGATCGCGATGTTCGTGAACTTCTTCCTGGAATTGCGCCAGGCCAAGGTGCCGGTCTCCATCAAGGAGTATCTCGCGCTGATGGAGGCGATGGACCAGAACGTCGCCGAATCGAGCGTCGACGACTTCTACTACCTGTCGCGCTCGATCCTGGTGAAGGACGAGCGCAATCTCGACAAGTTCGACAAGGTGTTCGGCCACGTCTTCAAGGGCCTCGAGGCGCCGGCGGGCGAGGGCGCCGCCGCGGAGATCCCCGAGGAGTGGCTGCGCAAGCTCGCCGAGAAGCTCCTGACCGAGGAGGAGAAGAAGCAGATCGAGGCGATGGGCGGCTGGGAGAAGCTGATGGAGACGCTGAAGAAGCGTCTCGAGGAGCAGCAGAAGCGCCACCAGGGCGGCAGCAAGTGGATCGGCACGGCCGGCACCTCGCCGTTCGGCGCCTACGGCTTCAATCCCGAGGGCGTGCGCATCGGTCAGGACAAGAATCGCGAAGGCCGGGCGGTCAAGGTGTGGGACAAGCGCGAATACAAGAACCTCGACGACACCGTCGAGATCGGCACGCGCAACATCAAGATCGCGCTGCGCCGGCTGCGCAAGTTCGCGCGCGAGGGCGCCGAGATCGAGCTCGACATGCCCGACACGATCCGCTCGACGGCGCGCAACGCGGGCTATCTCGACATCAAGATGATCCCGGAGCGGCGCAACAAGGTGAAGTTGCTGCTGCTGTTCGACATCGGCGGCTCGATGGACGCGCACATCCGCGTCTGCGAGGAGCTGTTCTCGGCAGCCCGCACCGAGTTCAAGCATCTCGAGTTCTTCTACTTCCACAATTGCCTCTACGAGAAACTGTGGAAGGACAACCGCCGGCGCCACGTCGACACCTTCTCGACGGCGCAGCTGCTCCACACCTATCCGCCGGACTACAAGATCATCTTCGTCGGCGATGCCTCGATGAGCCCCTACGAGATCGCCTATCCGGGCGGTTCGGTGGAGCATTGGAACGAGGAGTCTGGCCAGGTCTGGATCCAGCGCATGGCCGATACCTATCGCAGCATGGTGTGGCTCAATCCGGTGCCCGAGCGGCACTGGAGTTACACGCCGTCGATCCAGCTGCTGCAGCAGCTGAGTTCCAACCGCATGTTCCCGCTCACCTTGGGCGGGCTCGACAGCGCAATGAAGGAACTCAACAAATAAGACGTCGCCACGGGCGGCGAGAGGAAGGAAACAAGGATGAAGACCGGACCGGCGATTGCCGAAATTCTGAAGAGGGAAGGCGTCGAGATATCTCTTCGCCTATCCGGTGAACCATCTGATCGAGCACTGCGCGGCGCTCGACATCCGCCCGATCATCGTGCGCCAGGAACGCATCGGCCTGCACATGGCCGACGCCATGTCGCGGCTGACCAAGGGCCGCAAGATGGGCGTGTTCTGCATGCAGAGCGGCCCCGGTTCGGAGAATGCCTATGGCGGCGTGGCCCAGGCTTTCGGCGAGTCCGTGCCGCTGCTGGTCATCCCGGCGGGCTATCCGCGCCGCATCGCGCACGTCCCGCCCAACTTCAATTCGAGCCTCACCATGGCGCATGTCGCCAAGCACGCCGAGCCGGTCACCTCGGGCAAGGAGATCGAGAACATCATGCGGCGGGCCTTCAGCCTGCTGCGCAACGGCCGCGGCTCGCCGGTCATCATCGAGTTCCCGGCGGAGGCCAACACCGAGGACGCGCCCGATCCGCTGACCTACGAGCCGGTGATCGCCACCAAGTACGGTCCCGATCCGGCCGCGGTGAAAGCAGCAGCCAAGGTGCTGGTCGCGGCCAAGCGGCCGGTGATCTATGCCGGCCACGGCGTGCACTGGGCGGAGGCCTATGCCGAGTTGAAGGAACTGGCCGAGTTGCTGGCCATTCCGGTCTGCACCTCGCTACAGGGCAAGAGCTCGTTCGACGAGACCCATCCGCTGGCCCTGGGCTCCGGCGGTCGCGCCTATCCCCAGGCGGTGCGTCACTTCCTCGACCAGTGCGACGTGCTGTTCGGGGTCGGTTGCTCGTTCACCGAGACCAACTTCGGCATCTCGATGCCCAAGGAAAAGACGGTGATCCATACCACGCTCGATCCCAACCATCTGAACAAGGACGTGCGCTGCCAGTACGGCCTCCTCGGCGACGCCAAGCTGGCGCTGCGGGCCATGATCGACGAGTGCTCCAGGCTCGTGGGCGGCAAGAAGCGTGACGCGGCACCGGTCGCAGCCGAGATCAAGCCGATGGCCGATGCGTGGCTCAAGGAGTGGATGCCCAAGCTCACCAACAACGAGGCGCCGCTCAATCCCTATCGCGTGCTGTGGGACCTGCAGAACACGGTCGACGTCGCCAACACGATCATCACACACGACGCTGGCAGCCCGCGCGACCAACTCTCGCCGTTCTGGAAGACGACGGCACCGCACACCTACATCGGCTGGGGCAAGACCACACAGCTGGGCTATGGCCTCGGCCTCGCGATGGGCGCCAAGCTCGCCTGCCCGGACAAGCTCTGCATCAACGTCTGGGGCGACGCCGCGATCGGCTTCACCGGCATGGACTTCGAGACGGCGGTGCGCGAGCGCATTCCGATCATGTCGATCCTGCTCAACAACTTCTCGATGGCGATCGAGCTGCACATCATGCAGGTCTCGACCGAGAAGTACCGCAGCACCGACATCTCCGGCGACTACGCCGCCATGGCCCGCGCCTTCGGCGGTTACGGCGAAAGGGTGACCAAGTCCGAGGACATCATTCCGGCGATCAAGCGCGGCATCGAACAGACCAGGAAGGGTGTGCCGGTGTTGTTGGAGTTCATCACGTCCAAGGAAGTAACCATTTCGGTGCCCAAATGACCAAGATACTGACGCCGCTTGCCGAGTTCGACGTCGCCGCGCGCGACGGTCTCTGGATGAGTCCAGCCGATGCGGAGAAGGTCACCAGCTGGACCCTCAAGCCCGAGGGCATGTGCCGCGACGATCTCTGCGTGCCTCTGCCGGCATCGGCGCTTGGCACCAACGAGGTCGACCTCGCCGCCTTCTGGAAGAAGCTGGGCGGTCCGGTCGTGTCGAGCGACCGGCGCGACGTGTGGGCGCTGGGCGCCCCGCCGGAGGAACGCAACGCCGCGCTCGAAGGACTCGAGGCGCCGGACTTCACCCTGCCCGATGTCGACGGCACGCCGCGCAAACTCTCGACGCTGCGAGGTAAAAAGATATTCCTCGCGACCTGGGCCAGTTGGTGAGGCTGCAGGTTCGACTTGCCCGTGTGGCAGCAACTCTACAGCGAACTTAAGGACAAGGGTTTCATGGTGGTGGCGGTCGCGGAGGAAAGCCGCGGCGCCGATCACGCGCGTCCGTGGATCGAGCAGGCCAAGTCCGATTACTGGCAGCTCATCGACACCGAGCACCAGCTCGAGGATCTCTACAATCTCGTGAACGTCCCGCAGGCGATCTGGATCGACGAGCAGGGCAGGATCGTACGGCCGCCCGAGACGGCGGGCTCGACCGATCACTTCCGGGGCATGGATCTCAAGACCCGCACCATGTCGCCGAAAGCCCAGGAGGAACGTCAGGCGGCGCGGCAGGCCTACATGGACGCCGTGCGCGCGTGGGTGACCACCGGCAAGCATGCGCTGCCCGAAAATGCAGCCCGTGCGAATTTGCCGAAGGTAACGCCGGAGATCGCTGCGGCGCGTGCACACTTCCGTCTCGGCGTGTGGCTGCGCGCCAACGGCCGCGCGGCCGAAGGCGACCTGCAGATGGCCGAGGCGAGCCGGCTCCATCCCGATTCGTGGAGCCTGTGGCGTCAGGCAGCCGACCTCGACGAAGTGGGCAAGGCCTCCGGTCCGGAGTTTTGGAAACGCGTGCAGGCATTGGGTGAAAGGCCCTACTATCCGCCTTCCAAGCTCTAGGGAGAGACGATGCGCCTGTCTTGGCACGATCTTGGAACGCCGCGGGCCGACAAGGCACACGGCAGGCAGGTCGAAGTCCGCGGCTGGCCGACAACAGCGCTGCCGACTGCCAGGCGCGCCGCCACCTTCCTGCTGACGCCGGAACCCGGTTGCTGCATCACCTGCCTGCCGCGCCATCCGTTGACCGCGATCGAAGTACTGGCGGACGCTCCGATCGATTTCCGGACGGGCGCGCTGCGGCTCACCGGTGTCCTGCAGGTGCAGAGCGGCGATCCGACGGAGTGGCGCTACCAATTGTGCGACGCCAAACTCGTTGGCGGCGTGACGCGGCGCTCGCTGATGGTTGCCAGCACGCTGATCTGCCTGCCGGTCGTGTCGCGCGCGCAGGTACCCGCCGGGGTCACGGTCGACATCCATAGCCACGCAGGCAAGGTGCTCTACATCAACAGCTCGGGCGGCAACGAGCCCTTCACGCCGGTCGCCGAGCCGATGCGTCAAGGCGGTCTCGCCGTGATCTGCCTTGCCGCGGTGGCTGACTCGCCCACCACCCACGTCACCGAGAATCGCATCCGGCCCTATCGCGAGCCCAGGCCAGGCGAACTCTACGCCCACATCCAGCGCGGCTTCACGCGCCTGCACAAGCTTGTGCAGGAACAGGGTCTGGCCGTGATCCGCGACGCCGCCGGCCTGCGCGCCGCCCGGGCCGAGCGTCCCTCGGTGATCGTGTCGTGCGAGGGCGCCGACTTCACCGAAGGCAAACCCGAGCGGGTCGACGAGGCCTACCAGAAGTGGCAGCTGCGCCACCTACAACTCACGCACTATCGGCCCAACGAACTGGGCGACATCCAGACCGAGCCTGCCGTGCACGGCGGGCTGACGGAGGCCGGCGCCGAGATCATCCGCCGTTGCAACAGGCTGGGCGTCGTCGTCGACGTGGCGCATGGCACCTACGAACTGGTGAAGAAGGCCGCCGCCGTCACCACCAAGCCTCTGGTGCTGTCGCATACCTCTCTGACGCAACGTCCCGAGGTCTGGACGCGGCTGATCACGCCCGATCATGCGAAGGCTCTCGCTTCGACCGGCGGCGTCATCGGCATCTGGCCGATAAAGGCGATCTTCGGCACCTACAAGGCCTATGCCGCTGGCTTTGCGCGAATGGTCGACCAGGTCGGCATCGATCATGTCGGCCTCGGCACCGATCAGCTGGGCCTGCTTGGGCCCAGCACGATCGAGAGCTATGCGGAACTCCCTCAACTTGCGGCCGCGCTGCGCGAGCGATTTAACGAATCCGAGACGGCAAAACTGCTGGGCGGAAACTATCAGCGCGTTTTCGAGGCGAGCCTCGCCTGATCGGATATCACACGTGCGTGAGTGCGGTCCCCGCGCTATGTCGGATCGGGATAACGCGCTAGGTTCGCGCCACACACGTCGCCAGGGAGTCCGCGCATGGCTGTTCTCAACATCAACGGCAAGTCGGTCGAGGCCAAGGCCGATCCGCGCACGCCGCTCCTCTGGGTGCTACGTGACACGCTCGGCATGACCGGCACCAAGTACGGCTGCGGCATCGCCCAGTGCGGCGCCTGCACCGTTCATATCGACGGCGTGCCGACGCGCTCCTGCCAGGTGCCGATGAATTCCGTCGGCAGCCGCAAGATCACGACGATCGAAGGCGTGGCCGACGGCGACAAGCTCAACAGGATACAGCAGGCCTGGCTCGACCTCGACGTGCCCCAGTGCGGCTATTGCCAGAGCGGCATGATCATGGCGGCGACGGCGCTGCTCGCCGCAAAACCCAATCCCACCGACGCCGACATCGATGCGGCGATGACCAACATCTGCCGCTGCGGCACCTACAAGCAGATCCGCGAAGCCATCCATGCCGCGGCCAAGGCCTGAGGAGGCGCACGCATGACCATTCAAACCGCTCTCGCCCCCACGTCCATCAATCGCCGCAACTTCCTCGTCGGTACTGCCGCCGCGACCGGCGGCTTCTCGCTCGCCTTCTCTTTCCCCTACGCGCCGGCGATGGCCGCCGAAGTGCAGGAGGTCAACGCCTGGGTGGTGATCCATCCAGACGACAGGGTGGTGATCCGCATCGCCCGCTCCGAGATGGGCCAGGGCACGCTCACCGGCCTCTGCCAGATGGTGGCCGAAGAGCTCGAATGCGACTGGAGCAGGATCACGACCGAGTATCCGACGCCCGGCGAGAACGTGAAACGCAATCGCGTCTGGAAGAACTTCTCGACCGGCGGCTCGCGCGGCATACGCGAGAGCCACCAGTATGTGCGCGAAGGCGGCGCCGCGGCGCGCATGATGCTGATCGCGGCTGCTGCCGCCGAATGGAACGTGCCGGCGGCGGAATGCACCGCCGCCAACAGCGTCGTGGCACACAGCTCCGGCAAGAAGCTCACCTACGGCCATCTCGCCTCGGCCGCGGCCAAGCTCGAGCCGCCCAAGGAAATACCGCTCAAGGATCCCAAGGACTGGAAGGTCATCGGCAAGCCCATCCATCGCCTCGACACGTTGGACAAGCTGACCGGCAAGCAGGTCTACGGCATCGACATGAAGCTGCCGAACATGCTCGTCGCCACGGTCAAGGCCTGCCCGGTGAACGGCGGCAAGCTCAAGAGCTTCGAGGCCGCCAAGGTCGACAAGATGCCGGGCGTGAAGAAGGTCGTGTCGATCGACGGCACCGCCGTCGTCGTCATCGCCGACACCTACTGGAACGCGCGCACGGCGCTGGCCGCCCTGCCGATCGAATGGGACGTCGGCAAGTCGGGCGACGTGCAGCAGTCGGACGTCACCGCCATGCTGAAGGAAGGCCTCAGCGCGACCGAGGCCTTTGTCGGCAACAAGACCGGTGACGCCAACGCCGCGATCGACGGTGCGGCCAAAAAAGTCGAGGCGACCTATGCCTTTCCCTGGCAGAACCATGCGCCGATGGAGCCGCTGAATGCGACGGCTCTGTGGACGACGGAGAAGTGCGAGGTGTGGACCGGCACGCAGAACGGTGAAGCAGCACTCGCCGCCGCGGCCGAGGCCGCCGACCTGCCGGTCGCCAAGTGCGACGTCTACAAGCTGATGCTGGGCGGCGGCTTCGGCCGGCGCGGCCGTGCGGACTATGTGCGCCAGGCCGTGCTGGTCGCCAAGCAGATGCCAGGCGTGCCGGTCAAGCTGATGTGGTCGCGCGAAGAGGACATGCAGCACGGACTCTATCACCCGACGACCATGTGCAAGATGACCGGTGGCCTCGACAAGGACGGCAATCTGGTCGGGCTTCACATGCGCATCTCGGGCCAGTCGATCCTGGCCTCGCTGGCGCCGCAGAGCCTGCAGAACGGCATGGATCCCGTGACCTTCCAGGGCATGCTGCCGAGCGGGGCGGAAGGAACCTACAGCTACAACGTGCCGAACCTGCTGATCGATCACGCCATGCGCAACCCGCACCTGACCGCGGGCTTCTGGCGCGGCGTGAACCTCAACCAGAACTCCGTCTACATGGAATGCTTCATGGACGAGCTGGCCGAGGCTGCAGGAAAGGATCCGCTCGAGTTCCGCATGAAGCTGATGAAGCCCAAGAACGTCGCCGTGCTGAAGGCCGCCTGCGACAAGGCAGGATACGGCAAGCCGCTTCCCGCGGGGCACTTCCACGGCATCGCCCAGGTGATGGGCTTCGGCTCCTATGTTGCGGGTGTTGCGGAAGTGTCGGTGAGCGCCGACGGCGTGCTGAAGATCCACAAGATCACGGCGGGCACCGATCCGGGTCATGCCGTAAACCCGTGGCTGATCGAGCGCCAGGTCGCGGGCTCGTTCGTCTATGGCCTGTCGGCCGCGCTCTATGGCGAGATCACGGTCAAGAATGGCGTCGTCGAGCAGACCAACTTCGACAGCTACAATGTCATGCGCATGGACGAGATGCCCGAAGTCGATACCGTGGTCGCGGGCTCCGGCGGCTTCTGGGGTGGCGTCGGCGAGCCCACCATTGCGGTGGCGGCGCCCTCGGTGCTGAATGCAATTGCCAAGGCGACCGGCAAGCGCGTGCGCGAGCTGCCGCTGATGAACAACGAGCTGAAAAAGGGTGCCTAGCTGCCGCTTCGATCCGGACGTCGGCGCTTGCTCGCGATTGCAACAGCGTCTCTCGGGGCGCCGGTCGTCGCGCGCGCCCAGACGACGGCAAGAGTCGTCGTCGTGGGCGGGGGCTTCGCGGGAGTTGCCTGCGCCCGCACCCTGAAACGGCTCGACCCGAAGCTCTCCGTCACTTTGGTCGAGCCCGAAAAGCTCTTCACCGCCTATCCACTCAGCAACGATGTGCTGGCGGGCCTGCGACAGCTGCCGCAACAGCAATTCGGCTACGACGTCGTTACGAAGGAAGGCATTGGCCTCGCGCAAACGACCGCGACTGCCGTCGATCCTGCAATGAAGGCGGCTACCCTGGGCGACGGCACGAAGCTCTCCTACGACAGGCTGGTGCTGGCACCAGGTGTCGATCTCGACTGGACCGCCTTGCCCGGCTACACCGAGGCTGCTTCCGGGAAGATGCCGCATGCCTGGAAGGGCGGGGCGCAGATCGCGCTGCTGCGCCGCCAGCTCGAGGCGATGGAAGACGGTGAGGTGGTCGGCATGGCCGTCTCCACAAACCCGACGCGTTGCCCGCCCGGCGCCTACGAGCGCGCCTGCCTGATCGCGTACTATCTCAAGACGAAGAAGCCCCGATCGAAGCTGCTGCTGCTCGACGCCAAGGACCAGTTCTCCATGCAGCGCCTGTTCGAGCAGGCGTGGAGCCGGCTCTATGCCGGGATCGTCGAGAGAGTGCCGCTCAGCCAGGGCGGCAACGTCACCTCGGTCGATCCGTCGACGATGACGCTGGTGACCGACTTCGAGAGGTACAAGGTCGCGGTCGCCAACGTGATCCCGCCGCAGAAGGCGGCCGCCATCGCCGCCGGTGCGGGCGTCAGCGACCGTACCGGCTGGTGCAGCGTCGAGCCGATCGCGTTCGAATCGACCTTGCAGAAGGACATCCACGTACTGGGCGATGCGACGCTGATCAGCGGCGTGTCCAAGTCGGCCTTTGTCGCCGCGGCGCAAGGCAAGGTCTGCGCCGCGGCCATTGTTGCGCGACTTGCGGGCCGCGCGCCGGACGAAACGCCGCTCACCAACACCTGCTACAGCTTCGTGGCGCCCGGTCGCGCCATTCGCACCACCAGTGTCTTTCGTCCGGAGAAGGGCCAGCTGCTCGAATTCCGGGCTCGGCCGACACCACCAGGCTCGACGCCGGCGACGCCGTGCAGGCCCGCGAGGCGGAGGAGGCCGATCGCTGGTTCGGCACGATCACCAACGAGGTGTTCGGATGAGGATCGCCGTCTCACTTGCCGTCGTCCTTGCGATGACGGCCGCGAGCGTCGCGGCGCAGGAGCTGCGCACCTATGTGATCGCGGGCGATTCGATTCCCGATTCGCTCACCGGCCAGCCCGGCGACGCCGGGCGCGGCCGCGCGGTCGTGGCCGATCGCACGGTCGGTCTCTGCCTGCTCTGTCACAGCGGGCCGATCCCCGAACAGCCGCTGCAGGGCAATCTTGCGCCAAGTCTCGCCGGGGCGGGTGCGCGCAACACGGCTGGCCAGCTTCGGTTGCGCCTCGTCAACCCCTCGCGCCTCGTTCCCGACACGATCATGCCACCCTATTATCGGCTCGATCATCTGCAGCGTGTCGCCAAGACCTATGACGGCAAGACCATCCTGACGGCCGAGCAGATCGAGGATGTCGTGGCTTATCTCATGACGCTGAAGGAGTAACCGGTGCCCAAGAGACGCAGTGTCCTGTTGGCCGCCGCCGCCGTGATCGTGGTGCCGTTCCGCTTCGCGCAGGCCACACCCGAGGCGCTGGCCGAGGCGATCCGGGAAGTGACCGCGGGCAAGGAGGTGCGCGAAGGAAGGGTGAAGCTCGATGCGCCGCCGCTGATCGAGAACGGTAACACCGTGCCGATCACTGTATCGGTCGACAGCCCGATGACCGATGCCGATTACGTGAAGGCGATCCATGTCTTCAACGAGAAGAACCCGCAGCCGCACGTCTTCAGCGTCGTGCTGAGGCCGGGCAACGGCCGCGCGCAGGTCGGCACGCGCATCAAGCTCGCCGACACGCAGAGGATCGTGGCGATCGCCGAGACCAGCGACGGCGCGTTCTGGAGTGCCAGCGCCAGCGTGATCGTCACCATCGCGGCCTGCATCGAGGACGTGAACTGACGAGTATATGGTAGAAATGGCCAACGCCCTCATCAACGCCCCCAAGACCGCCAGGCGCGGCGACACGATCGAGATCAAGGCGCTGATCCTGCACCCGATGGAGACCGGCTTCCGGCCCGGCACCAACGGCCGCATCATCCCGCGCAACATCATCGAGCATTTCAGCGCGCGCTGGAACGGTGAGGAGATCTTCAAGATGACTTTCTCGCCCGCCATCACGGCCAACCCGTTCGTGTCGTTCTTCACGATGGCGCGCGCGAGCGGGCGGATCGATTTTCTCTGGACCGGCGACCAGGAATTCCGTGTGACCGAGTTCGGTCTCCATCGTCGTGACATGAGTCTGCGGCTCGCGGGTTCGCTTCTGATGTTGGTGTTCGCGACCTCCCTTGCGATGGCACAGGGCGCGGGCGACAAGCGGCGCACCGGCTACCAGGACATGAGCGCCGCGCTGCAGCAGATGGAAGACGACGACATGTCCAATCCCGGCATGCTTTTCGTGCAGGCGGGCGAAGTGCTGTGGAAGGAGCCGGCGGGCCGCGCCAACAAGGCCTGCGCCGATTGCCACTCCGCCGTCGAGGGCAGCATGAAGGGAGTGGCCGCGCGCTATCCGGCAATCCCCAAGGGCAGCGACACGCCGGTCGATCTCGAGGGCCGTATCAACCTCTGCCGCACTGGCCAGCAACTGGCCGAGGCGCTGAAGCCCGAGAGCCGGGAACTGCTCGGGCTGTCGGCCTATGTGACCCACGCCTCGCGCGGCCTGCCGATCGCGCCGCCGGATGACCCACGGCTCGCGAAGGTCCGCGACGCGGGCAAGGCGCTGTTCACACGCCGCGAGGGCCAGCTCAATCTCTCCTGCGCCAACTGCCACGACGATAATGCCGGCAAGAAACTGGCGGGAGCGACGATCCCGCAGGGCCACCCGACCGCCTACCCGGTCTATCGCTCGGAATGGCAGACGGTGGGCTCGCTGAAACGGCGCCTGCGCAATTGCCTGATCGGCATGCGGACCGAGCCTTATGCCTGGGACGCGGCAGAATACATCGCCCTCGAGGCCTATCTGATGGATCGCGCCCGGGGGCTGAAGATCGAATTGCCCGGTATCCGGCCGTGACTCGTGTGGGGTAACATGGGCGCCCCGCTCATTGCCGACAGGTGCCGCTTGGACATGGATGCGATCGACCGCAAGATCGTGACGCTGCTGCAGGACGATGCCAGCCTGTCGCTGGCCGCGATCGCCCATCGTGTCGGCCTGTCGCAAAGCCCGTGCTGGAAGCGCATCCAGCGGCTGGAGAAGGCCGGGGTCATCCTCAAGAGGGTGGCGCTGGTCAGTCCCGAGTCGATCGGCGTCGGCCTCTCGGTGTTCGTGTCGATCGAGACCGGCGATCACTCCACGGCGTGGCTCGCCCGGTTCGCGCAGACGGTGACGGCCATGCCCGAGGTGATGGAGTTCCATCGCATGGCCGGCGACATCGACTACATGCTGCGCGTGGCCGTGCCCAACATGCAGGCCTACGATGCCTTCTACAAACGGCTGATCGACACCATGCCGCTCAAGAACGTGACCTCGCGCTTTGCCATGGAGCGCATCAAGTCGACTACGGCCTATCCGCTGCCGGCCGATCCGCGAAATCCTCGCGAGACGAAGAAAAAAACCTGACCGGCGTTCCCTCAAGACGGCGGGAGGTGCGGTCTGCTAACGTCCGGAACCCGCCAACTCCTGGAGCGTTTCGATGACCGTGCACGCCCTCAAGACATCCAGCAATCTCCGATCGAAAGTGTCGCCGGAGGAATGGCAGGCCCGCGTCGACCTCGCCGCCTGCTACCGGCTGATGGATCTCTACGGCATGTCCGATCTGATCGCGAACCACGTCTCGGTGCGCGTCCCGGGCGAGCACGACTCCTTCCTGATCAATGCCTACGGGCTGCTCTACGAGGAGATCACCGCCTCGAGCCTGATCAAGATCGACCATGACGGAAAGGTGCTGGCCAAGCCCGACTTCGGTCCCGGCCTCGACTACGGCGTCAACCGCGCGGGCTTCGTGATCCACAGCGCCATTCACCTGGCCAAGCCCGATGTCGCCTGCGTGATCCACACCCACACCTGGCCCGGCATGGCCGTCTCGACCATGGAATGCGGCCTGCTGGCCAACACCCAGACCTCGATGCGCTTCGCCAAGATCAGCTACCACGACTTCGACGGCGTGGTGCTCGACGTCAGCGCGCGCGAGGCCCTGGTCAAGGATCTCGGCGACAACAACGCGCTGATCCTGCGCAATCATGGCCTGCTCACCACCGGCGCCACGATCCCGGAGGCCTTCAACGCCATGCATCGGCTCGAGCTTTCGTGCAGGACCCAGGTCGCGGCGATGTCGTGCAACACCCGGCTGATCGACGTGCCCGCCGACGTGGTCGAAGCGACGTACCAGAACTACCAGCCAAAGAACCGCCGGCCCTTCGGCCTGCTCGACTGGCCGGCCCTCCTGAGGAAGCTTGACCGACTCGACCCCAGCTTCCGAGACTGAACCCGGCCCGCCCCATGTGACGGTTCGCGATTTCGCGGCCGTCGCCTGCGGCTACTGGACCGCGCCCGGCTATCGCGGGGCGGCGTGGCTGCTCACCGGCGGCATGTTCCTTCTCGGCGTCGGCAACGTCGGCGTCGCGCTGTGGCTCAACCTCTGGAACCGCGACTTCTTCAACGCCCTGGAGAAGAAGGACCTCGGCCTGCTGTTCCATCTTCTGTGGATCCTGGCCGCGATCGTGGTCTCGGCCGGCATCGGCGTGGCCATCCAGCTCCACGTCAAGCGCGCCCTGCAGATCTACTGGCGGACCTGGCTGTCGCGCACCACCGTCGCTCGATGGTTGAGCGCCGGCCGCCAGTACCAGCTCGGCCTGCTGGCCGACGAAGTCGACAATCCCGACGGCCGCATCGCCGAGGACATCCGCGTCTCGACGGAGTTCGCCTGCGAGTTCGCGCAGAGCATCCTGCAGTGCGTCCTGCAGCTTTTCACTTTCCTCACCGTGCTGTGGACGCTCTCGGGCAACTTGCCGGTGCACGCGTTCGGCGTGGAGCTGAACGTGCCGGGCTACATGGTGTGGGCCGCGGTCGCCTACGCGCTGATCGGCTCGGTCCTGACCTATGCGCTGGGCCGCGGGCTGATCGAAGCCGGCAACGTGCGTCAGGGCCGCGAGGCCGACTTCCGCTCCGGCCTCAACCGTGCGCGCGAGCACGCCGAGAGCATCGCGCTGCTGCGCGGCGAGGACGACGAGCGGGAGCGGCTGCGCGGGTCGCTGTTCGACCTGCGCACGGCCTGGCACCGCCAGACGCGCGGCCAGGGCAACCTCTCGCTGCTCACCAGTTCGCTTGCCTACCTGGCGCCGATCGTGCCGCTGATCGTGGCCCTGCCGCGCTATCTCTCGGGCCAGATCCAGCTCGGTGGCCTGATGCAGACGGCGCAGGCTTTCTCCAGCGTGCAGTGGGCGCTCAGCTGGCTGATCGACAACTTCTCCAAGTTCGCCGACTGGCGCGCCTCGTGCGACCGCGTCGTGCATCTGCACATGGCGCTGCACGATCTCGAGGAGAGCACCGACGGTGAGGGTCACGAGCGCATCACCCTGCATCCGCCGACCGACGTCGACATGCTGGTGCTCAAGGAACTGGGCCTCGCGCGGCCGACCGGCGAGATGCTGGTGGCCGATGCCCAGGTCGAGATCGGCCGCCCCGAGCGGGTGCTGATCCGTGGCCAGTCGGGCGGCGGCAAGAGCACCATCATGCGCGCCGTGGCCGGCATCTGGCCGTGGGGCAAGGGCGACATCTATCTGCCGACCGGCAGCATCGCCTTCATGCCGCAGAAGCCCTATTTCCCGTTGGGCACCTTGCGCGATGCGATGCACTACCCGAAGGCGCCGGAGGGCATCACCGACGAGGTGCTGAAGGAGACCTTGCACAAGGTCGGCCTCGATCATCTCAGGGACCGGCTCGACGATGTCGATCGCTGGGACCAGATCCTGTCGGGCGGCGAGCAGCAGAGGGTGTCCTTCGCGCGCTCGCTGGTCCACAAGCCGCAATGGATCTTCATGGACGAGGCGACCTCGGCGCTCGACGAGCCGGGCCAGGAGAACGTCATGAAGCTCCTGATCGACGATCTTCCCGAGACCTCGATCGTCAGCATCGGCCATCGGCCCGGCCTCGAGGTCTTCCACACCCGCGAACTCACGCTCGAGCCGGGCAAGGGCACCGAGGGCGCCACGCTCCGCAAGCTGGTCCGCAAGACCGCGCAGAAGCGCGCGCTGGGCGAGGTCTACCGGCGCATGTCGGCGGCAAGCCATGCCCATCCGCGCGATCCCGGCTTCTGGTCGAGCCTGCGCACGCGCGTCGGCAACGCGACGAAGAAGAAGAGCAAGGGTTAGCACCTCACCCTGAGGAGCGTCGCGAAGCGATGCGTCTCGAAGGGTGGGCAACAAGCAAGGTGCTTGTTCCCATCCTTCGAGACGCGGTCCTGCGGACCGCTCCTCAGGATGAGGTCGTTGCTTTGATCTTCTGAACGATGAATAGAGCGATACGCAAATACGCTTAGAGAACCTCGTGGAAGCCGATGACCACGCGGTCGGGCGTGCGCGCGGCTACGCCCACGAAAGTCGAGGTCTCCATCCATTTGAGCGACGGGTCCGACGTCTCGAAGCGCGGCGCGGTGCGGAAGCGGTAGCTGTCGAATGGCACGAGCTCGCCCTTCGACATGCGCGCCAGAATTTCGGGAGAGGCCACCCTCAACCCGTCGTTCTGCACGTACACCAGAGATCCCGACGCGCTGCGGATCGTGTAGCGCGCCACGACCTCGATCGTGCCGTCGGGCCGCACGATCTGCCAGTCGGCGCCGCCCGGCAGGATCTCGCCCTGCAAGCGCGTCCCCTCGGCGGTGCCGCCCAGGATGTCGACGATGCGGCGATGGCCGCGCGCCGTCTGGCCGAGATCCTGGATCGGACCCACGATCACGCGCACCGAGAAGGCGAAGGCGAGTTTCGGCGGGGTGGTCAGGTAGGCGTCGATGTCGCTCATGTCTTCTGTTTCCCCAACAAATGATCCGAAATGATGCGCTGCTGGATCTCGCTGGTACCCTCGAAGATCTTGGTCAGCCGCGCGTCGCGCCAGTAGCGTTCGACGGCGTGCAGGGTCGTGTAGCCGGCGCCGCCGAACACCTGCAGCGCCTCCGAGGTGACCCGTTCGGCCATTTCGGAGGCGAAGAACTTCACCATCGCGGCTTCCTTGTCGCAGCGCCGCTTCTGGTCGATCTCGTCGCACACGAAATACATCAGCTGCCGCGCCGCCTCGACCTCGGTCGCCATGCGGGCGAGGCGAAAGCGCGTGTTCTGGAAGTCGCCGATCGGCTGGCCGAACTGCCGGCGCTCCTGGGCGTAGGCCGTCGCATCCTCCAGCGCGCCGCGCGCCAGACCGATGGCGCGCGCGGCGGTGTGGGCGCGGGCGCGCTCGAGGCCGGCCGAGATGTAGTAGAAGGCGCGGCCTTCCTCGCCGATCAGCGCTTCGGCCGGCAGGCGGCAGTTGTCGAAGGCGAGCTCCCAAGTCTTCCAGCCGAAGTAGCCTATTTTGGGTATGGGCGAACCTTTTACGCCGGGCGGCAAGGTGCCGCGCGGCTTCTCGATCAGGAACGACGACAGTCCGACGTGCTTGCGTTTGGGATCGGGCGCGTCGGAGGTGCGCGCGACCAGCATGATGTAGTCGGCGCCGTCGGCGAAGGTGCACCAGTATTTGTTGCCGTTGATCAGCCAGCCGTCGCCGTCGCGCCGCGCGCGGCAGGCGATGCTGCCGAGATCGGAGCCGACGTCGGGCTCCGACATCGCCGCCGCGCCGAGGAATTCACCCCGCGCTGCGCGCGGCAGGAACACCTTGCGCTGGGCGTCGGTCATGCCGCGCCCGGCGCTCAGCCCGTTGCCGCGGGCGATGATCGAGGCGACGCTCATCCAGGCGCGCGCCAATTCCTCGGTGATCAGGCAATATTCGAAGACGCCCAGCCCCAGCCCGCCATATTCCTCGGGAATGACGATGCCGAAATAACCCATGTCGGCCAGCTTGCTAATCAGCTCGCGCGGGATGTCGCCCTTCTCGGGATCGAGCTTGTTGGCGAGCGGCAGGACCTCCTTCATCGCGAAGGCGCGCGCCGTCTCCTGGATCATGCGGCGCTCGTCGGTCATGTAGCCCATGGTGTTTCCCCGTTTCTGGCATGATCATAGCAGTCAATATCCCTCCCCATTCTCATGGGGAGGTGTCGCGGTCATACCGCGACGGAGGGGTCATGCTCATGAATCATGACCCCTCCGTCGGCGTAAAACGCCGACACCTCTCCATGAGAATGGGGAGGGAAGGAAAGGACATCACGGTGCATAGACTTCTTCTCGTTGCTGCAGCGCTTTTTCTCTCTGCGGTTCCCGCCGTCGCGCAGGAATGGCCGGCGCGGCCGGTCACGATCTACATGGGCTTTCCGGCGGGCTCCGGCGTCGACGTGGTGGCGCGTCTCCTGCAGCCCTCGCTCGACCAGTCCCTCGGCCAGCGCATCGTTCTCGACTACAAGTCGGGCGCCGGCGGCAACGTCGCCTCGGAGGTCGTGGCGAATGCCCGGCCCGACGGCTACACCTTCCTGCTGGGCACCGCCGCGACCCACGGCGTCAATCCCGCGCTCTACAAAAAGCTGCCGTTCGACGTCGAGGCCGACTTCACGCCGATCTCCACCCTGGTCGATGTCTCGAACGTGTTGACGATCAACCCGAAGGTGATCGACGCGGTCTCGGTGAAGGATTTCATCGCCAGGGTGAAAGCCCAGCCCGGCAAATACAACTATGCCTCGACCGGCAACGGCACGGGCACGCACCTGGCCTTCGCCGAGTTCAACGCCCGGGCCGGCCTCGACATGGTGCACGTGCCCTACAAGGGCGGACCCGATGCCATCCAATCGGTGGTCAAGGGCGACACCTGCTGCATCTTCAACCAGGTGCAGACGATCCTGCCGCAGGCGAATGCCGGCACCGTGCGCCTGCTGGGCGTCACGACGAAGAAGCGCGTCGCCGCCGTCGCCGATGTGCCGACGATCGACGAGGCGGGCCTGCCGGGCTACGAGAACTATACCTGGTTCGGCGTCTTCGGGCCCAAGGGCCTGCCCCCCGCGATCGCGCTCAAGATGAACCTCGCGATCAAGGCGGCGCTGGCCGATCCCGAGACGCAGAAGAAGCTCGCGGCGCTGGGCAACACGCCGCGCTACGAGACGCTCGAGCAATTCAGGGCGACGGTGCACGCCGACCGCCTGCGATGGGCCGACGTCGTGAAGAGCGTCGGTGCGACGATCGAATAGCGAAAATGCGGAGGAAGCACGATGCTGCGCAGCGAGGACCGGATTCTCACCACCCATGTCGGCAGCCTGCCGCGCAGCCCGGAACTGGGCGATCTCTTGATCCGCGACGAGGCGGGTGAGGGGGTCGACAAGGCGCGGCTGGCGCGTCTCGGCGAGGAGGCGGTGCGGCATGTCGTGGCGCGCCAGGTCGCGGCCGGCATCGACGTCGTGAACGACGGCGAGCAGCCGCGGGTCGGCTTCCAGACCTATGTCGCGCAGCGCATGAAGGGCTTCGGCGGCGAGTCGAAGCGTCCATCGCCCACCGACTACGCGAATTTTCCGATCTTCGCCGAGCGTTGGGCTCGCCTCGCGCCGCGGCGCGGCAAGGTGCGCAACGCCCCGCAGGCCGTGGCCGAGGTGGTCTACGACGATCTCTCGCCGGCCGAGGAGGAGTGCCGCCTGTTCAAGGCGGCGCTCGCCGGCCAGGCGGCGGCGCCGGTCGAGACCTTCATGACGGCGCCGTCGCCCGGCATCATCGCCACCACCCTGCTCAACGCCCACTACGACACCTACGAGGCCTATGTCTTCGCGCTCGCCCGCGAGATCGCCAAGGAGTACCGGCTGATCGCCCGCGACTTCATCCTGCAGATCGATGCGCCCGACCTGGCGATGGAGCGCACGACGCTGTTTCAGGAAAAGAGCATCCCCGAGTTCGTCGCGATCGCCGAGATGCACGTCGCGGCGCTGAACGAGGCGCTGGCCGGCATTCCGCGCGACCGGGTTCGCCTCCACTGCTGCTGGGGCAACTGGGAGGGGCCGCACGTCGACGACATACCGATGCGCGACATCCTGCCGGTGCTCTACCAGGCAAGGGTCGGCGGCCTCAGCATCGAGTTCGCCAACCCGCGCCATCAGCACGAATATGCCGCGCTGAAGCAGGCCGGCCTGCCGGACGGTTTCATCCTGCTGCCCGGCGTGATCGATTCGACGACGAATTTCGTCGAGCATCCCGAGGTGATCGCCAACCGCCTGTGCGAGGCAGTCGACGCGGTGGGCGACCGCAGCCGCGTGATCGCCTCGACCGACTGCGGTTTCGCCACCTTCGCCGGCGGCGAGATGGTGGCCGAGGACGTCGTCTGGGCCAAGCTGCGGGCCTGCCGCGAGGGTGCCGATATCGCAACCAAGCGGTTGTGGGGATAGGTGGTTACCGCCAGGTAACATATTTAATAAAGGAAATAAATAGGGAATCGCGGTTCGCATGGCCATTGCGATTGTTATTGCATAATTCGCAATCAATGTCTATATGTCTTTGTCTCAACACGAGGACATCGACATGCCGAAGTTTCAGAAGGGCAAGCCGCCCGGTCCGGGCCGCCCGCCCGGCTGCCCCAACAAATCCACCGCCTGGGTCGACGCGATCGACAGCGAGGCGACCGAAAAGGTGATCCGCGCCGTCCAGGAAAAAGCCGAGAAGGGCGACATGCATGCGGCTGCGATCCTGCTCGCGCGCACCTGGCCGCGCCGCCGCGGCCGTCCGGTCCGGCTCGACCTGCCGCCCGTGACCCTGGCGGCAGGCGTCGTTCAGGCCCAGGCCGCCGTGATCGCCGCCATGGCCGGAGGCGAGATCTCGCCCGAGGAGGCGGCGTCGGTCGCCGGCGTCCTCGAGCAACAGCGCCGTGCCATCGAGACCGACGACCACGAACGGCGCCTGCAGGAACTCGAGGAGGAAGCGAAGAAGCGGCGCACCAATCGCGACCCGTTGCTTGCCGTTTTCGAGTGACCGCGGGCGGTCATGACCGGCGCCTGCGGACCGTGGCCCGCAAGTTGGCCCCGCCCAAGCGCGATGTGTGGAAGGAAGCTGTCTACGAGATCGACCGCCGGGATCGCGCGGTGCGGGCGCTCGTCGCCTTCGCCCTCAATCTGGCCGGCACGGACAAGCTCCCGTCGCGGGCGCCGGTTGGCGGCGGCAATGCACCGCAACACGTGCCCGCGCCGCCGCCGCGCATCCCGCCTCCGACGCGCGGTCGTGTGTGGACCAAGGACATTCGGCCCGGTCCGCACGACGTCCTCACCTTGGAGGAGGTGTTGAAGGTTCCCTGGGTCGATATGCATACGGAGACCGAAGGGTAGGGAGTGCGAAAGAGCATGCGATTGAAAATCGCAGTGTCAGTGGTTCGACTCCGTCTCGGGCGCCATTCCCCTTTGTTTGCCTGCTCGTATATGTTGCGGTATGCGATCTTTCAGTGTCCTTGGCTTGGCTCTCGGCATCGGCCTGAACCTTCTCGCGGCACCGGCCTTCGCCGCGGACCCGCTGTCGGCCGACACCCCGCTGGTCACGTCGAACGGCGCCACCTTCACCGCACCGGTCGGCTGGCGGGTCACGTCGACGGCGAACAAGACCGTCCTCGAGCCGCCGGAGGCCGATTCGCACGCGGCGCTGGTCGATGTGCAGGCGGCCGACGCCGACGCCGCGATGGCGGCGGCCTGGGCCGCCTATCGTCCCGACTCCAAACGGCCGCTCAAGATCAGGACCGATCAGCCACCCTACAATGGCTGGGAGGAGCGGCACGTCTATAGCTACGAGACGTCGCCCAACGAGAAGGCCGTGGTCTATGCGCTCGCGTGGCGCGCCGCGCGCGACTGGACGGTCACGATCGTCGAGGCGTCGCAGTCGACCTTCGAGCGGCGCGGTGCGGCCCTGTCGCTCGTGATCGGAAGCCTGCGGCCCAGGGGCTACGCGCGCGAGAGGTTCGCAGGCCGCACGGCCCATGCGCTGGATGCCGAACGGATCGCGCTGCTCAAGGACTTCCTGCAGGATGCCATGCGGCAGTTCGAAGTCCCGGGTGTCGGGCTCGCCCTGATCGACGGCGGCAAGGTCGTGTTCGAAGGCGGCCTCGGCGTGCGGATGCTGGGCAAGCCCGATCCGGTCGATGCCGACACGCTCTTCATCGCTGCGTCCAACACCAAGGCGATGACCACCCTGCTGCTGGCCGAGCTGGTCGACGAAGGCAAGATGCGCTGGGACGAGAAGGTCGTCGATCTCTATCCGGCGTTTCGCCTCGGCGATGCCGAGACGACGAAGCAGGTGCTGGTGAAGCACCTGGTGTGCGCCTGCACCGGCATGCCGCGCCAGGATTTCGAGTGGCTGTTCAACTTCGGCGCCGCCACGCCTCTGTCGTCGCTCGGGAGCCTGGGGGCGATGCAGCCGACCAGCCGCTTCGGCGAGATCTTCCAGTACAGCAACCTGATGGCCGCGGCCGCGGGCTTTGTCGGCGCTGCCGTGATCGATCGAGGGCAGGAGCTGGGCGCCGGCTACGACCAGGCGATGCGGTCGAAAGTGTTCGCGCCACTCGGCATGACCCGCACCACGTTCGATTTCGCCGTGGCGCAAAGCGGCAACTTCGCGAGTCCTCACGACGACGACGTGGACGCCAGGCCCGCTGTCGCCAGCCAGGACATCAACTATTCGATCGTGCCCATCCGGCCGGCCGGCGGCATGTGGACCAGCGCCCACGATCTCGCGAAGTATGTCGAGATGGAACTGGCGCTGGGCCGGCTGCCCGACGGCCGCCAGCTAGTCTCCCGCGATAACCTGCTGGAGCGGCGCCGGCCGCAGATCAAGACCGGAGAGGACGGCGCCTATGGCATGGGGCTGATCGTCGACACGCAGTTCGGCATCCCGATCGTCAGCCACGGCGGCAGCATGTTCGGCTACAAGAGCGACATGATCTTCCTGCCCGACCATGGCGTCGGCGCGGTGATCCTGTCGAACGCCGACTCGGGCGGCTACCTGAACGGCCTGCTGCGCCGCCGGCTGCTCGAGGTGCTGTTCGACGGCAGGCCCGAAGCGGTGGAACGCGTCCGGGTGCAGAGTGCCCAGAGGAAGGCCTGGCGGGCCAAGACCCGCGAACGGCTGGTCGTCCCCGCCGATCGGGCGGAGGCAGGCAAGCTCGCGCAGCATTATGCGTCGCCCGCGCTCGGCACGCTCGGCGTCCGCACCGAGGGCGGCGTCACGACATTCGACTTCGCGAAATGGTCCAGCGCGGTGGCGTCGCGCCGCAACGACGATGGCACGATTTCCTTCATCACCATCGACCCGACCGTCGACGGCTTCGACTTCGTGCAGGGCGAGCGCGACGGCAAAAAGGCGCTGACCATCCGCGATGCGCAGCACGAATACGCCTTTATCGAGACGCCCTAGGCGGCCTCACCGACGGAACGCGGCCTCATAACATGCTTGTGCCGGGCGCGATTGAGCCTATGCATGATCGATGACATGGAAACTGACACTGACCGACGACGAAGTGACCGTTCTGCGGGCCCTGGACGGCAAACCGCTGGGAAAACAGCCCAATTCCGAGGTCGAGGCCCGGCTGCTGAAGCTGGAGCTGGCCGGGCAGAACGACGCCGGCGGCCTCTACCGCACCGCCTACGGCGATTTACGGCTCCACCTCGCCAAATGAAAAAGAACGCGGAAGATCAGCCTGACATCGCCGCCGGCATCGCCACGGCAAAAAGCGAGATCGAGGTCGCCCGGAAGGCCGCCATGACGGCCACCGACAAATACGCAGACTCGGTGACCAGGGACCATCCCGGGCTGCTGGTGCGCTTCAACTATTCGGTCTGGTCCGCGCCGTCGTCGGACGCCAACGCCGAGAAATTCCACGCTGCCCTCAAGATGAAAGAGAAGGCGGACGCGGATTTGCGCGAGCTCCGGGGCAAGTTCAAGGCCGCGACCGGCGCCGACTTCGACGGCTGAAGGAGCGGCGCGCCGCAGAGCCCTGTTCGAAACCGGGCGCCCCTTGTAGGATAGGGCAATCGCCGATGAAGATTTCTGTCGTCCTGAGCGCAGCGAAGGACCTCACGCCCGTCATGGACTCGATATTCGCCGTCCGTGTCTGATCGCTCTACGAGGTCCTTCGCTGCGCTCAGGACGACGGGCGAATTGCCGCCCCCGGAGGCACCTAGGGACTGTCGATGGAACTTTCAGTGACCCTCATCAATCTGGCCGGGGCTGTCGCGCTCCTGCTGTGGGGCGTCCACATGGTCCAGACCGGCGTCCAGCGCGCCTTCGGCGCCAGGCTGCGCGGCTTTCTGGGCAATGCGCTGCGCAACCGGTTCAAGGCATTCCTGGCGGGCGTGGGGGTGACGGCGCTTCTGCAAAGCAGCACCGCGACGGGGCTCATGATCACCGGCTTTACCGCTGGCGGCCTCGTCGAGCTGGTGCCGGCGCTCGCGGTCATGCTCGGCGCCAACGTCGGCACGACCCTGATCGTCCAGATCCTGTCCTTCGACGTCGCCGAGATTGCGCCGGCCCTGATCCTGATCGGCCTGTTGATGTTCCGTCGCGCTTCGGCGGGACCGCGCGACTTCGGGCGCGTCCTGATCGGGCTTGGGCTGATGCTGATGGCACTCCACAACTTCATCGCGCTGCTCAAGCCCTATGAGGACGTGCCGAGTCTGAGGTTGCTGCTGGGCGCGATCGCCACGCAGCCGCTGCTCGACGTCATCGTCGCCGCCGGCGTGACCTGGGCGGCTCATTCGAGCGTTGCCGTCGTTCTGGTCATCATGTCGTTCGCCGCGCAGGGCACGGTCCCACCGGAAGCCGCCTTCGCCCTGGTGCTCGGCGCCAATCTCGGGACCGCGATCAACCCGCTGCTCGAAGGCACGACCGGGACCGATCCCGCAGCCCGGCGGCTTCCGGTCGGCAATCTCGTCAATCGCATCTTCGGTGTTGGATGCTGCGTGGCGGCGTTGCCCTACATCGGCCCCTGGCTGGTGGCGATCGATCCGAACAATGCGCGCGCCGTCGCCGACTTTCACACGGCGTTCAACGTGCTCCTGGCACTGGTCTTTTTTCCACTGCTGACACCCTATGCCGGTCTGCTGAAGCGGTGGATGCCGGCCCGTGCGGATCAAAGCGATCCGGGCCAGCCCTTGTACCTCGACCAGGGCGCGCGCGAGACGCCGGTTCTCGCAATTGGCGCGGCCGCGCGCGAGGCGCTCAGGATGGCGGACGTGCTGGAGAGCATGCTGGTCGGCTTGCGGGACACCTTCGACAGGGTAGACCGCAAACAGATCGGAGAGACCAAACGCCTCGACGACGTGCTCGACAAGCTCAATACCGCGATCAAGGCCTACGTCACCTCGCTCGATTCCGACGGGCTGGGCGAAGGCGACATCCGCCGGGCGCGGGAAATCCTGACCTTCGCCACCAACATCGAGCATGCCGGCGACATCGTCGACAAGAACCTGCTGGGGATCGCCAGCAAGGCCGCCAAGCGTGGCGTCAGCTTCTCCCGGTCCGGACAGGCGGAACTGCTGGGCATGATCGACCGTCTGATCGTCAATATCCGCACGGCCGCGTCGCTCTTCATGACCAGCGACGAGCGCGCGGCAAGACTGCTGGCGGCCGAGAAGGAAGCCTTCCGGGCCCTCGAGACCGCCTCGACGGACGCGCATTTCGAGCGCCTGCGGTCGCGACGGGTCGACACCACCGAGACGAGTGCGCTCCATCTCGACGCCCTGCGGGACCTCAAGCGGGTCAACACGCACATCGTGGCCGCCGCCGCCTATCCCGTGCTCGAGGGCAAGGGCGAGTTGCTGTCGACCCGGCTCCGGCAAGTCGGCTGAGGCACGTGCTCTTTACTCTTTCCCTCCCCGAAGACGGGGGAGGGAGGACAAGTTGAACGTCCAAAACCGGCTGGCCTTGTGAACGGTCGCGAGCTAACCTCGCGGTGCTGGAAAGCATCGGGGCGTCTGTGGCCATCATTGCTGGCCGCCGTCGCTCCACACAAAAACAGTAAAAGCTCAGTTGCGTGCACAAGCGTTCCTTCAGGGAGGACGATGTCATGCCATTCAACAAATTGTCTCGTCGTGGAGTCGTGGCCGGAGGCGCTGCCCTCGGCCTGGTCGGCGCACCTTTCGTGCGCCGCGCAAATGCTGCCGGAAGCCTGACGATCGGGCTTTGGGATCACTGGGTTCCGGGAGCGAACGAGGTTCAGGCCGCGATCATCAAGGAGTGGGCGGACCGCGAAAAGGTCGACGTGAAGGTCGACTTCATCACCAGCCAGGGCAACAAGCTGCTGCTCACGCTGTCGGTCGAGGCCCAGTCGCGGGCCGGCCACGACATCATGGAGTTCACCAACTGGGAATCGGCGCAGTTCAGCCAGGCGCTCGAACCCGTCGACGACGTCGTGACGAAAGTCGTCGCCAAGAACGGACCGATCGATCCCGCCGTCGAATATCTCGGGCGCTACCAGGGCAAGTGGCTGGGCGTGCCGATGACGCGCGGCACCCTGCTGCTCGGCTGCTGCGCGCGGCTCGACCTGTTGAAGCAGCACGCCGGCATCGACATCCAGGCGCTCTACCCGGCGGGCAAGCCGCCGGCGGACGACAGCTGGACGTGGGACGCCTTCCTCGTCGCGGCCGAGAAATGCCAGAAGGCCGGCTTCGGCTTCGGCCTGCCGCTGGGCAACACCACCGACACAAACCAGTGGGTCGGCGCGCTGTTCCTGGCCTACGGCGCGGAGCTGATGAACGCCAAGGGCGACATCACGGTCAAGTCCGACTCCGTTCGGCAGGTGCTCGAGTACGGCAAGAAGCTTGCCGCCTTCTGCCCGGCCGACGCGCAGGCCTGGGACGACGCGTCGAACAACAAGTGGCTGCTCGCCGGCAACGGCGCGCTGATCTTCAACCCGCCCAGCGCCTGGGCGGTCGGCAAGCGCGACGCACCCAAGGTCGCCGAGCAATGCTGGTTCGGCGGCTTCCCCAAGGGGCCGAAGGGCCGGTTCAACCCGATACTGCCGCGCTTCTACGGCCTGTGGAGCTTCTCGAAGAACAAGCCGGCGGCGAAGGGCCTGCTCGAGTTCCTGGCGATGCGCCAGAACGCCGAGAAGCAGGTGGCGGCGAGTCAGGGCTACGACATCCCGCCCTATCCGAAGTTCAACGACTTCAAGACATGGGAGGAGGAAGGTCCGCCCAAGGGCGCTCTCTCGCATTATCCGATCAAGGGCGGCGACCAGAAAGCCGGCGTCACCTGCTCGCCGGCCCCGCCGCTGATCGCCGCGCAGATCTGGACCCAGGCGATCCAGGCCCAGATGATCGTGCGCTACTACAAGGGCGAGTCGATGGACAAGACACTCGCCTGGGCCGAAGCCGAGCTCGAGGGCTTCAAGCGAACCTGATCGAGGCAGCGACGCTTCCCCTTGGCCTGGTTGGCCAAGGGGAAGAGCGCTTTCCGTTAGCGTTGCGGTGTCGGCAATTCCATAATCGGCCGATGAAAATGCGTCGCCGCCGACCGTCCTAGAATGGCGGGTGTCTGGGCTGTCTTCGGGTCGGCGGAATTTTTCCGCATCGTCGCGCTTTCGTTGGGCGTCAGCCTGTCGGCGACGGGTCTGGCCATCCTCTTGGGCGCACCGCTGGGCGCCGGCCTTGCCGTCTTCCGCTTCACTGGGCGTCGCGCGCTGATCGTCCTCGTCAACGCGCTGCTCGGTCTGCCCCCGGTCGTTGTCGGTCTGGCGCTCTACCTGACGCTGTCCCATGCGGGGCCGCTCGGCCCGCTTCGGTTGCTGTTCACGCCGGGCGCCATGGTGCTGGCGCAGACCGTTCTTGCGACGCCCATTGTTGCTGCGCTCGTGCATCGCGCCATGGCCGATCTGTGGGCCGACTACGGCGGAGCGCTGCAGGTCGACGGGGCGACGCGGTTGCGTTCCATTCCTGCGTTGCTGGCGATGGGGAGGGTGGCGCTGCTCACGGCGGCGCTCGCCGGATTTGGACGCACGATTTCCGAAGTCGGCGCCATCCTGGTCGTCGGCGGCAACATAGCGGGCTATACCCGCACCATGACGACGACCATCGCGCTGGAGACGAGCAAGGGCAACCTGTCGCTCGCAATGGGGCTGGGCTTCATCCTGGTCGGCATCAGCGTGGCGGTGAGCGCAACGGCGTTCGCCCTCGGCTCAGGAGGCAGACGATGGACATAGGCCGGCGACTTGCAATCCTCCTCGTCGGCGCGCTGCTCGTGTCGGTCGCGGGCAATGTGCGCGCCCAATCGATCGTCATGGCGTCGACGACGTCGTTGCAGGATTCCGGGCTGCTCGACGACATCCTGCCGAAATTCATCGCGGAAACCGGCATCGCCGTGCGGGTCATCGCGCAAGGCACCGGCCAGGCGCTGGCGACGGCGTCGCGCGGCGACGCCGACATCGTGCTGGTTCACGATCCCGAAGCAGAGGACAAGTTCATCGCCCGGGGACATGGCGGCGAACGTCGCCAGATTGCCTGGAACGACTTCGTGATCGTGGGGCCGGGCGCCGATCCCGCTCATATCGCGGGCGGCCACGACGCGCTGGCGGCTTTGCGTGCCATTGCGGCGGCGCAGGCCCCGTTCGTGTCGCGCGGCGACAAGAGCGGCACCGACGCCCTGGAAAAGCGGCTGTGGCGAGCGGTCGGCCGTCAGCCCTCTCTCGCGGCAGGCGATGCCTGGTACCGCGACATCGGCGGCGGCATGGGCGCGGCGCTGAATGCCGCGGCCGCAATGAATGCCTATACCCTGTCCGACCGCGGGACCTGGCTCAGCTTCGCCAACAAGGCCGACCTCAAGATCGTGATCGAGGGCGATCCCGGCCTGTTGAACCGCTACGACGTCATCCTGCTCGACCCGAAAAAGCATCCCGAGGCCAAACAGGAGCCGGCCCGTCGATTGCGCGACTGGCTGATCTCCGATGCGGGGCAGGCGGCGATCGGCGCCTACAGGAAGCAGGGCCAGCAGCTCTTTCACCCGTCGGCGGCAGCGCCAAAATAAGGTGTACTCAGTCGGCCTCACCGGCGATGCTGCGCGGCTGCATCAATAGGAACACCGCCAGCGCGCACGCCATCAGGACGGCGACGACGGCGAAGCCCAGCCACCAGGCATGGGCCGACATGCCGCCCGACCAGTCGAGCACATTGCCGACAACGATCGGCCCGACGAAGCCGAAAGGCAGCCCGCCGGGACCGAGGAAGAATTAGAAAAGTCGCACAAAATTCGCCAGCTTGCGTAGTATTCCGTCAGAGATAACGGAGTACCGTAATGGCAGCTGCGAGCTTTGACGCATTCCAGAGAAGCCAGGTTAGTGCATTTACCAGTGGGGCCGGTATCGGGGCACTTGCTGGGTTGATCGGGTTGGGCGGCGCGGAGTTTCGCCTGCCTGTCCTGATCAGCTTGTTCCGGTTCGGCGCGCTGGAGGCGGTGATCATCAACAAGGCGATGAGCCTGGTTGTCGTTGCGTCGGCTCTGCCGTTCCGTACCGGTACGACATCAGTTGCCACCATAGCGGGGCAATGGCCGGTGATCCTAAATCTACTCGCGGGAAGTTTGCTCGGCGCATGGTTGGGCGCATCATGGGCGACGAAACTGAGATCTGAAACGTTGTACCGGGTCATCGCCGTGTTGCTGGTTGGCATGGCGGTCATATTGATGATCGGCCACGGTTCCCAAGGGGTCGGCCATCCGATGTTCGTTGGTCCTCTTCAGACGGTCGCAGGCGTGGCTGCAGGTTTTGCCATTGGTGTCGTGGCTTCATTGATGGGAGTGGCTGGAGGGGAGTTGCTGATCCCGACGCTCATCATCCTGTTCGGCGTCGATGTAAAACTGGCCGGCAGCCTATCGCTGGCGGTCAGTCTGCCGACCATGTTGGTCGGATTCGCCCGCTATAGCCGGGATAGCACGTTCGCCGTCCTGCGAAGCAATGGCCGCTTCGTTGCGGCCATGGCTGTCGGCTCGGTCGTGGGGAGCTTCATCGGGGCCAAGTTGCTCGGGCTGGTGCCGGGATCGATCCTGCTGCCCCTCTTGGCGATGATCCTGCTCATATCGTCAGTGAAGCTCTGGTTGCACCGGAGAACCTGATCGTCGCCGCACTTCCTACGCTTGAACTCGCGACCGGCTGGTCTCAAGCGCGGGGCAGGCGGCGATTGGCGCCTACAGGATACCGGGCTAGCAGCTCTTCCACTCGTCGGCGGCGTCGCCAAGATAAAGCCTACTCAGTCAGCCTCGCCGGCGATGCTGCGCGGCTGCATCCACAGGAACACCGCCAGCGCGCCTGCCATCAGGACGGCGACGACGGCGAAGCCCAGCCACCAGGCGTGGGCCGACATGCCGCCCGACCAGTCGAGCACGTTGCCGACGATGATCGGTCCGACGAAACCGCCGCCGTAGCCCAGCATCGAATGCACCGCGAGCGTAGCGCCGCGGCGCGACGGCTCGGCGGTACCGGCGGTGCCGGCGGTCAGCGAGGACGAGTTCGAGCCAGATCGCCACGCCGTAAACGATCACGAGCGCGGTGGCAGTGCCATAGGAGATTGAGCCCAGAAGGCCGATCACCGATCCGACGACGATCGACAGCAGCATCGCCGTCACGATCAGACGGCGGCGACCGAAGCGGATCGAGGCCTCGTTGCCCGCCACGCTCGCCAGGGTGCCGATCAATCCCAGCGCGGTGATGGCGGCGGTGGGCGACAGCAGCGTCTCGGCGCGGCCGGGCTGCAGGGCCACCCAGGCAAGGAACGCCACGCCCCAGCCGCGCAAGGTGTTCATCTCGAGCGTGTGCGCGCAGTAGGCCAGCGCATAGGCCATCGCCGAGCGGTTGCGCAGCACCGGCCGGAAGTCGAACAGCGCGGGCGCGGCTGCGGCGCGTGCCGGAGGCGTTGCCGTAGGCACGAACAGCGCGACGGCGATCCAGGCACAGGCCGCGGTGAGGCCTGCGACGGCGAAGGCGGCCTGCCAGCCCAGCCGATCGGCGATGAGATCGCCCACCATGTAGGACAGCGCGCCCGAGATGCCGATGCTCGCGACATGGCCGGTGACCGCGCGCGACATCGTCTTCTGGTCGACCTTGTCGGCCAGCAGCTTCAGGCCGGTCATGTAGGTGCCGGCCCAGCCGACCCCGGTCAGCGCGCGCAGCGCCAGCGCCGACCAGAAGCCTTCCGCCAGCATGCCGAAGAGCAGATGGCCGATCACGGTGCAGCCGACGCCGAACAGATAGACCCGCTTGGCGTCGATCCGGTCGGTGAGGGTGACCAGCACCGGCACCGACAGCATGTAGGCGCCGTAGAAGATCGCGGTGATCCAGCCGGCTTCGCCGTTCGACAAGGCCCAGCGTTGCATCATGCCGGGCAGCAATGCCGGCCAGAAATAGGCGCCGATCTGCACCAGCACCTGCGCGGTGCAGACGAGGACGACGAGGCGGCCGGCCCTAGTCGGCATGAGCGTGTTGCACCGGGGCACGCACCAGAAGGAGTGCCACGCAGGCCGACAGGCTGAGCGCGGCCGAGATGGCAAGGACGCCGGCGCCGAGGCGATCGATGAGCAGGGAGAAGGCGAGAGGTGCGCCGGCCTGCAGGAGACGGGCGGGGGCGCCGATCAGTCCCAGGCGATAGCCATAGTTTTCGGGGCCATAGATCGCGAGCGGGACGGTGCCACGGGCGATCGTGATCACGCCGTTGCCCGCACCATGCAGGACGGCGAAGGCGCCGGCGGCCACGCCACCGCCCGCCAGCGCAAGGACGGCGACGCCGACAGGATGGGTCAAGGTCGCGAGCCGTGCCGCGACGAGCGCGTGATAGCGGCTGAGGAATCCGGCTTCGAGCATCCGGGCTCCGACCTGGGCCGGCCCGATCAGCGCGCCAGCCGCGATCGCCTGGGTCGCAGATGCACCCGCCGCCTCCATGATACGCGGGAAATGGGCGGCCATTGCCGCCGTGACGATCCATGCGGCGGCAAAGGCGAAGGCGAGAAGGACCATCGTCCGGTCGATCGGGACAGCGACCTTGGCCCGGCTCGCTTGTGTGATCGCCAGCGGTGGCGGCCGTCGCAGGACGAACAGATGCAACGGCAGCCCAAGAAGCAGATGCGCTGCCGCCCAGCTGAAACAGACCTCACGCCAGCCGAAGTGGGCGGCACCCCACGAACTGAGGGGCCAGCCAACGGTGCTGGCGAATCCCGCGATCAGGGTAATGCCCGTGATCGCCTTGCGTGCCGACCCGCCGTAGATGCGGCCAAGCGCGGCAAACGCCGAATCGTAGAGGCCGAATGCGATCCCGAGACCCAGCAGCAACCAGGCGGCGCAGAGCCCGATGATGCCCTGTGCCAGGCCGAGCAAAATGAGCCCGCCGGCCAGCAACAAGTTCGAAACGGCCAGTACGCCGTTGCCGCCAAAAGTATCGATCTGACGCCCGACGCGCGGCCCCAGGAAGGCGGAGAGCAGGAGCGCCGCGGAGAAGATTCCGAAGATCACGGTACTTGAAACACCGAGATCCCGGGCAATTGGATCCGTCAAAACCGCGGGAAGATAGTAGCTCGACGCCCAGGCAAGAGTTTGCGTCGAGCCCAGCAACAGGACGGTTGGAAGCTGACGCTCAGCCATTATGGATTTGCAGGTCCACAACAGCCGTTTTGGACTTTGGCGGCGGGCGCGCAACAGGCGCTCGCTTCCACGGCAGGACCGCCCGCCGTGCTGCACACGCCGGTCTCCGGCAGCACCAGCTCGACCTTGGCGGCAGCCTCGTGGTCGCCGGCGAGCTCGGCGGCGATCGAGCGCACCTGCTCGTAGCCGGTCAGCATCAGGAAGGTGGGCGCGCGGCCGTAGGACTTCATGCCGGCAAAGTAGAAACCGGACTCCGGCTGGCCGAGCTCGCGTGCGCCGTGCGGGCGCACGGTGCCGCAACTGTGCAGGTTGGGATCGATCAGTGGCGCCAGCTCGGGCGGGCACTCCAGTGCCGGATCGAGTGAGAGCCGCAGTTCGCGCAGCATGTCGAGCTCGGGACGGAAGCCGGTGGCGACCACCAGCTCGTCGGCGGCGACATGCCGGCCACAGCAGGCGGAGCCGGCGGCGAGGCGCAGACGTCCGTCGACTTCCGATACCTCGGCCAGGCGGAAGCCGGTCTCGACCCTGATGCGGCCGCTGGCAACGAGCGCCGCGAACGCCGAGCCCAGCGCGCCGCGGGCGGCCAGCCTATCGTTGGCGCCGCCGCCGAACGCTTTCTCGGGCTGCTCGCCGCGCAGCAGCCAGATTCCCCGGGTGGCGGGCGCTTCGTCCTGCAGGCGCGCCAGATCGATCAGGGTGCCGATCGCGGAGTGTCCCGCGCCCAGCACGGCGATGGTCTTGCCGAGGTAGCGCGCGCGCGCCGTGCCGGCGACATCGGGCATGCCGTAGGCGATGCAGCGGCCAAGCTCGCGCTCGCCCGTCGCCGGCAGGCCGTCGGCGCCTGCGGGATTGGGCGAGAACCAGGTACCCGATGCATCGATCACCGCGTCGGCCGTCATCGTCGTTGGGCCGGCACCATTGCGGTAGCGGATCTCGAACGGCGCCAGCTCGCGGCCCTCGGTCTTCACCTTGTCGAAGCCGGTGCGGCCCACGCTCACGACCTTGCTCGAGGTGCGAATGTGACCCTTGAGCGGTGTGCGCGTCGCCAGCGGCTCGAGATAGCGTTCGACCAGCTCGCCGCCGGTCGGATAGAGATCGGCCGGGGGCGAGTTCCAGCCGGTCGCCCTCAGCAGACGCCCGGCCGCCTTGTCGACGTTGTATTCCCATGGCGAGAACATGCGGACATGCGCCCACTGGCGCACGGCGTGGCCGACCTCGGGGCCCGCTTCGAGCACGACCGGCGTCATGCCGCGTTCGAGGACGTGCGCGGCAGCGGCCAATCCGACGGGTCCACCGCCCAGGATGGCGACTGTCTTTGGCGAGGCGAGGCTGTCAGGCATGATATTCTCCGGTCCTTCTGGAATCATCGAAATAAAAAGGCAAAAAAATCAGGCCACTTTGGGAAGCTTGACGACGCCGCCCGGCGCGCAGGTTCCTTCGGCGCAGCATTCCTCGACCATGAACTCGATCAGCCCGCGCATCATGGGATAGTTGGTGTGGCAGACGAGGGTTGTACCCTCGCGGGTCTGAGAGACAAGGCCCACGCCGACCAGCGCCTTGATGTGGTGCGAGAGGGTGGAGGCGGCGACGTCGAGCCGGTCCTGCAGCTTGCCGACCGGCAAACCCTCTTCCCCGGCCCGCACCAGCGTGCGATAAATGCGAAGACGGGTCGGATTGCCCAAGGCTTCCAGGCGGGCGGCGGCGTCATCGAGCTTCATGACCCAATATTTGGTCTGCCGCCGCTCGATGTCAACCATATTTCTAGAATATTCGAAATATTAGTCAGCGACGCGCGCGAACGGCATTGCCGGCTTCGTACCAGTGCTTGCTCCTATTGACGATCTTCACGACCGACAGCATCACGGGTACTTCGATGAGGACGCCGACGACGGTCGCCAGGGCCGCCCCCGAGGAAAAGCCGAAGATGCTGATGGCCGCTGCAACCGCCAGTTCGAAGAAGTTGCTGGCGCCGATCAGCGCGGAGGGCGCCGCCACGCAGTGCGCCTCGCCGGTCGCCCGGTTCAGCAGATAGGCGAGGCCCGAGTTGAAATAGACCTGGATGAAGATGGGCACCGCCAGGAGCGCGATGGTGAGCGGCTGGGCGATGATCTGTTCGCCCTGGAAGCCGAAGAGGAGAACGAGCGTCGTCAGCAGCGCAACGAGCGAGACCGGCTGCAGGCGCGCGAGAAGAGCGCCCAACCCAGCGATCCCCTGTCCGGACAGGACGAGCCGCCGCACGACTTGCGCCAGGACCACCGGCACGACGATATAGAGCCCGACCGACAGCAGCAGCGTTGCCCAGGGGATGGTGATGGCGGAGAGGCCCAGCAGCAGCCCGACGATCGGCGCGAAGGCGAAGACCATGATCGTGTCGTTGAGCGCGACCTGGGTCAGCGTGAAGTCCGGTTCGCCGTCCGACAGGTTGCTCCACACGAAGACCATCGCCGTGCAGGGCGCGGCGGCTAGCAGGATGAGGCCCGCGATGTAACTGTCGATCTGCGCGGCAGGCAGCCAGGGCCGGAAGAGATAGCCGATGAACAGCCATCCGAGTGCCGCCATCGAGAACGGCTTGACCGCCCAGTTGATGAACAGGGTGACGCCGATGCCGCGCCAATGCTCGCGGACCTTGCCGATGGCCGCGAAGTCGACTTTCAGCAACATGGGAATGATCATGAGCCAGATCAGAAGGGCGACTGGCAGATTGACGTGGGCGATCTCCGCGGCGCCGATGGCATGAAAGAGCCGCGGGAAAAGCTGCCCGAGCGCCACTCCGGCAACGATGCACAAGGCGACCCACACCGTCAGATATCGTTCGAACAGGGACATTTTCAACGCAACGACGCCTTTCAGGACAGGGGTAAGGACGCCTCGCGCCCCGGCGCCGCGGCGCGATCGTCACGCGTGGGCAGCAGGAACGTCGTGCTCCAGGAGAGCAGGAGCATGACGGCAGAGCCGGCAAGGCAGGCAACGATGCCCCCCGTTTGATAGAGAAGGCCCGACAGAAGAATACCGAACAGGCGTCCGGCCGCATTCGCGGCGTAATAGAAGCCGACATCCTCGGCGGCCTTTTCCGAGCCGGCATAGGCAAGAATCAAATAGGAATGCAGCGACGAATTCACGGCGAACGGCAAGCCGAAGATCGCAAGGCCGATCACCAGCACAAGGTCGGGGCGCCACAGATGGGGATCGCGCAATAGAAGCGCGAGGGCGACGGGAACCGCAAACAGGATCGCCGCCCAGAGGCGGGCGTGGCGAACTTCCTTGCTGAGACCGTCGGCGCTGCGTGCAACCAGCGCAGGCGCCAGCGCCTGCGTGATGCCGTAAGCAATCGTCCAGGCGGCAAGGAAACCGCCGACCTCGAGAAACTTCCAGCCGGCGGCGTAGAGAAAGACCGGCACGCCCACCATGAACCAGACTTCCCGGGCACCGAACATCACGACGCGAGCTGCCGCGAGAAGATTGACGCCGCGCGACTTGGCGAAGAATTCGCGCATCGACTTCGATGATTTCGCCTTGCCGAGCTGCCGTGGCAGAGTAACGAGACCTCCGATGAAAATAGCGCCGATGATTACGGCCATCAGCCACAGCGCGTGCTGGAAGCCGACAAGGTCGAGAAGGAGCCCGCCGAAGAAGAAGCCGACGCCCTTCATGGCATTCTTCGAGCCGGTGAAATAGGCGACCCACTTGAAGAGCTGACCCGAGCCCTCTCCCGACGTGGCCTTGATGGCAGATTTCGAGGCGGTCTTGGTGAAGTCCTTGGCGAGCCCGGCTATGCCCTGCGCGGCGACGACATAGGCGACGGAGGCACCGACGGTCCATGCCGGGTTGAGGAAAGAGAGCATGAGAAGACCGGCGACCTGTAGCCCTTGCCCGATGGCGAGCATGCGCGGAATGCCGTAGCGCGTCGCAAACCATCCCCCGCTGAGATTGGCGACGATGCCCGCGAATTCATAAAGCAGGAACAGGAACGCCAGCGTGAACGGCGAATAGCCGAGCTTGAAGAAATGAAACAGCACGAGCATGCGCAACGCGCCATCGACCAGGGTGAATCCCCAATACGATGCCGTGACGATCAGATAGTTGCGCGCTCCCCGGTTCATCAGGCACCGACCTTCATGACGATGTTGGCGAGATCGACCATGCGGCAGACATAGCCGATCTCGTTGTCGTACCAGGCATAAATCTTGAGGAGGGTGCCGTCGGTCACCATCGTGCTTGGTCCGTCGATGATCGAGCTGCGCGTGTCGTTGCAGTAGTCGACGGAGACCAGCGGACGCGGCTCGAAGCCGAGAATGCCGGCCAGATCGCCTTTTGCGGCAGCAGCGAACATGTCGTTCACTTCGGCTTCCGTCGTCGATCGCTTGAGCTCGAACACGCAGTCAGTGAGGCTGGCATTCAGGACCGGCGCCCTGACGGCGTGTCCGTTCAGCTTGCCCTTGAGATCGGGGTAGATGAGCGTGATTGCCGTGGCGCTGCCGGTGGTGGTCGGCTGCAGGGACATCATGGCCGAACGGGCGCGCCGCAGATCCTTGTGCGGCGCATCGACGACGACATTCGTGTTCGTCGGATCGTGGATGGTGGTGATCTGACCATGCCGGATGCCGATGGATTCGTGGATGACCTTGACGACCGGCGCGAGACAGTTGGTGGTACAGGAAGCAGCCGTCAGCAGGCGATGCCGCAGCGGGTCATAGAGATTGTCGTTGACGCCGACGACGATATTGAGGGCGCTGTCGTCCTTGACGGGTGCAGCGACGATCACGCGCTTCACGCCCCGGTCGAAATAGGCGGTCAGGTCGGCCGGTTTCAGGAACTTGCCGGTGCATTCGAGGACGATGTCGCAGCCGAGGTCGCCCCAGGCCACATCGCCCGGATGCGCCGCGGCGCTGAATCCAAGCGCCTTGTTGTCGATGCGGATGGTGGTGTCGTCCTCGACGCCGAAGGGCGCGTACCAGCGGCCATGGACGCTGTCGAATTCAAGCAGGTGCGCCGTCGCGGCCGCGCCGCCCTTCAGCTCGTTGAGATGAACCACGTCGAGACGGTTCGCCGTCCGGGGATCTCCGTCGGCGCGGCGGACGGCGCCCATGGCGGCGCGCAACGCCAGCCGCCCCATGCGCCCCATACCGTTGATGCCAACACGCATGTCGTTCTCCTATGGGGCGGTGCGAACCGTGTCGCCGATTTCGTCGAGCCGCTTTTTAATCGCTATTTTATCCAACGATGCGAACGGCAAGTTCGTGAATATTTCGATACGCCGCCGAACCATCGCGTAGAGCTCATTGAGGAGTGTTACGCGTTCGGTCGGCGAGCCTTTGAAGTCCGCCGGATCGGGTAGAGGCCACGCCGCATTTACAAGCTTTTCGCCAAGATCGGGGCACACTTGCCCTTGGGGTGTATCGCAAAGAGCGATAATGAAATCCATCCGCGGTGCATTCGCCCCCGTGAATTCATTCCACGATTTCGAGCGGAGTTTTGATACGTCGTGACCGAGATGCTTGAGGCGATCCATAACCTCGGGCATGGGCGCGGCGGCCGGGTCCGATCCCGCAGAATACGCGTTGAAGCGACCTTTGCCGAGCGTCGCGAGTAGGACTTCCGCAATAATCGATCGCGCAGAATTATGAGCACACAGAAATAGAACGTTGAATGCGGGAGCCATTGTGCCCTCCTCCAAGTGTTCGTTTGTTTTGGGTATGAGCTGGGCAATATCGCCACAAATGTCCGGACGCCCATTGCAACAGTCGCTCGTGAGAAACGTCACGAGGCTCCGAAATGCGCCGACATCGACGCGGTAGTTCATGGCGCGACCCACGCGCTCGACTTGAACAAGGCGCGCGCGGACGAGAATACCGAGATGGTTGGACATTGTGTTGTGAGGGGCGTCGCACGCTCGCGCCAACTCACCCGCTCCCAAGCTTGCCGGAAAGGCGTTGAGCAAGCGCCGCATCGTCGCGAGCCTCGTTGGCTGTGCGAGTGATGCGAGACCATCGATGGCGGCTGCTTCATCCATCACTGGAGAATTCCTCGTCGATAAGAAAGCGAAGGGCCTGTCATGAACGCGTAACAGTCGCAGGGTAATGTCTATTTGTCTATAAGTCTGGACATATAGACAATAGCAGCCATGAAGGAAAACGCCCATGAATTTTTTGCGACACGCGATAGTTGGAATGCTGGCGGCACTTTTCGGCTCTGCGCCCGCGTTTGCCGAAGACATCACAGGAGCAGGGTCGACGTTTATCTACCCGGTGCTCGCGAAGTGGGCGGCGAATTATATTGGCGCTACCGGCGCCAAGATTAACTATCAGTCGATCGGCTCGGGCGGTGGCATCGCTCAAATCAAAGCTGCGACTGTCGATTTCGGCGCATCTGACGCGCCGCTCAGACCCGAGGATCTTGCGAAGTCGGATCTAGGCCAGTTTCCCCTCGTCATCGGCGGCATCGTCGCCGTAACAAACATCGCGGGGATCAAGGCTGGAGAACTGAAACTGACTGGCCCTCTCCTGGCCGACATCTATCTCGGCAAGTTGAAGAAGTGGAACGATCCCGAGATAACGAAGCTCAATCCCGACCTCAAACTACCATCCACTGCAATCACCGTCGTCCATCGCTCGGATGGATCGGGAACGACCTTCAATTGGGTGGACTATCTTTCGAAGGCCAGCGCCGAATGGCGCCAGAAGGTGGGGGAAGGCACTTCCGTCTCCTGGCCCGTCGGGGTCGGTGGCAAAGGCAATGAAGGTGTCGCGGCCTTCGTCACGCAAACGCAAAACTCGATTGGCTACGTCGAGTACGCATATGTGCTTCAAAACAAGATGATATACGCCCTCGTGCAGAACAAGGCGGGCAAGTACGTGACGCCAAATGCTGCAAGTTTTCAGGCAGCGGCAGCGACCGCCGACTGGGGCAAGTCCCTGGACTTTTATCTTGTCATGACCAATTCGCCCGGCGGGGCCGCATATCCGATCGCCGCGACGTCATTCGTTCTGATGCACAAGAAGCCCAAGGAACCGGGCCGCAGCAAGACTGCGCTCACCTTCTTCCGTTGGGCGCTCGAGGATGGTCAGAAGATTGCCGGCGATCTCGACTACGTTCCGCTCCCGCCCGCACTGGTAAAGCAAGTCGAGTCGTATTGGGCGTCGGCATTCCCGAATTGAATTGAGCCATTGGCGATCATTGGGAATTGCTGCTCTATGATGCATTACCGCCGCCTTAGCGATGCGTTCGCCGGAATTGCTCCCGCCGACGCGCCGGCCTTCATCGTGGCCAATGCATCGGCGCCGCCCTGGCGACGGCGGTCGCGCGGTTGCTCGACGAACCGGTCCCGGGCGCGGACCCATAACCCTGTCCGGCCATCGACCGAAGTCGCTGCGTCCGAAGTCTCTCAGTAGGGGCGGTCCCCGCGCACCAGCATCCGATACAGGCGGCGATGCTGGCTGTGATCGTAATCGAATCCGGCTTTGTGCAATGAGGCGCGGTCATCGATGATCAGCAGATCGCCCTTTTTATACTCGTGCGCATAGCAAAATTGCGGTTGCGTGATCCTGTCGGTCAATTCCTGCAGAAAATCCTGGGTTTCTTCGGGTGACATGCCAGTGATCTTCTCGGTCTTGCCCTTGTGAAACCATGCGGCCCTGGTGCCGGTCTCCGGATGGGTGCGGACCAGGGGATGCACCGTCGGCGGTTTCGTCGCCTCCAGCTGGGCCTTCACGATATCCGGATTGCCTGTCTTCATCCGCGCGCTGCTGATCAGCGTATTTTCAGTCTTCGCGTCGGCGATCTTCAGTTTCACCTCGTCCGGAAGCGCTTCGTAGGCCGCCCGCGCGTTGCAAACCGATGTGGCACCTCCCTTGTCCGGCACTGCTACCGCGTACAGGATGGTGAACTTGGGCGGCAATTCGTGGTTTGTGTGGTCGGTGTGCCAGGTGGCATTGGTGCCGACTTTCGCAGGCTGACCCTTGCTGTCCTTGTGACGGTTGTCGAGCACACTGATCAACGGAAATCCGTCGACCAGATAGCGCCGGTTCTGGTCCTCCATCAGCTCGCCGAACATTTCTGCAGCAGCTTGCAACTGGCCCGGGGTGAGATGCTCTTGCCCGCGAATCACAAGGACCACGTTTTCGACGGCGGCGTCGTAGAGCTTCTTCTTCGTCGCGCCGTCGATGGACTGCGCAAGGTCGATGCCTGTGACAATGGCGCCGATGTGCTCCTTGACCTTATCGATCTTCATGGCGTGGCTGGGAATCCTCGACGCGGCAGCGCTCATGATCTGGCTTCTCATCTCCTGACCCGCAGATTGTGGCGGGCGCGTGTGGCATTCCGGAAAACCACGCTCGTCGACAGCATCGGCCGAATGTTCGCATGTATCAAGTAATGCCCGACAACCATATCGCGGCCGGTCGGCCATTGTAGAAACAATGGAGAATTGGCGATGCCTTCCCCGAAACCGGGCAGAGTGCTAGCGTTTGCGATGTTCCGGGGATTGATCCACGGAATGTCGAAGAAACCAAAGCGCGGGGAAGAAACGATGATCCGCAAGGCAGCGCTCCTGGCAGCGCTTGCGCTGATGCCGGCGACCGCCGGGGCGCAAAACGGCTACAGCTTCATCGACGCCGGAAAATCTGCCGTGCACTACAGTGTTGCGGCGGCAAAGCCCGCGATGAATTGCGCCGGAGTGTCCCGATTCTCATGGGCTTCGGTGACGATTCTTGCGACGCGTATCGTACCTGCCGCCGACGGCGTGCCCGAGCATTGCCGCGTATCCGGCCTGATCGCGCCGGAGGTTCGCTTCGAGCTCAACCTGCCGGCAGCGTGGAACCGCCGCCTTTACATGAACGGCAATGGCGGCTTCGCAGGTGAAACACCGGAGTCCGGCAATCGACCGGCAATTCGCGCCAATGCGCTAAAACAGGGTTTCGCCACGGTCACGACCAACACCGGCCACGATGCCACGGCCGAGCCCCTTGCCACGTTTGCCGCCGATTACGCCAAGCGCGTCGACTACGCCTTCCGGGCCGTGCACATGACGGTGGAAGAGGCCAAGAAGATCGTGGGAGCCTATTACGGCCGCGGGCCGGCCTATTCCTACTGGGATGGCTGTTCGACCGGTGGCCGCCAGGGCCTGATCAGCGCCCAGAGATTTCCCGGAGATTTCGACGGCATCGTTGCCGGTGCGCCGGTGCTGAATTTCGTCGACACGGTGACCCAGAGTCTCTGGAACGGCCTGGTGTTGAGCGAAACTCCCGTGTCGCTCGCCAAACTGAAGCTGGTCGCCGCCGCCACCTATGCGCGCTGCGATGCCAGGGACGGATTGAAGGACGGGCTGATCGACGATCCGCGCCGCTGCGACTTCGATCCGGCACGCGATGTGGCGCAATGCGCCGTGGGCCAGGACAAAGACGACTGTCTGACGCCGGCACAGAGTGCCGCGGTCAAGAAGATCCACGAGGGCCTCAAGGTCAACGGCAAGTCGAGCCTGTTCGGCTATCCCGTCGGCTCGGAGGCGACAGGCTTGTCGTTCACCGCCGGCGGCGTGCAGACCAGCGGCTGGGATATCTGGCTGACGCCGCGCGGGAGCCAGAAGTCGAACCAGTACGCCTTCGGCGACAGCTTCGTGCGCTACTTCGGCTCGTCCAAGGCCGACCCCGCGATGGACCCGGCGAAGTTCGACTTCGACAAGGACATGGCCAAGTTCGCCGATGCGCGCGCACTGCTCAATGCGACCGATCCCGACCTCGCCTCGTTCCGCGCCCGGGGCGGCAAGCTCCTGATGTATTTCGGCTGGGCCGACACCGCGTTGCCGCCGCTGATGGGCATCGACTACTACGAGAAGGCGGTGGCAGCCAACGGCACCGACACAGCCGACTTCTTTCGGCTGTTCATGGTGCCCGGCATGTTCCATTGCCGCGGCGGAGTAGGACCCGACCGGTTGGACGGGTTGACCGCTCTGATCAACTGGGTCGAGAACGGATCGGCGCCGGCGACAATCATCGCCAGCCAGATGGCAGAGGGCAAGACGGTCCGCACACGACCGCTCTGTCCCTATCCGCAGGTGGCCCGCTATTCGGGCTCCGGCAGCGCCGACGATGCCGCCAACTTCGCCTGCAAGGCGCCAGAGTAGCTGCTAGAGCGGCTTCCGATCGCTTGGAACCGCTCCTGCGGTTCCAAGCGATCGGAAACGCATTGATCGAGGCGCTTCGACTACTGCATATTCCGTCCGGCTGATTCCAGTCGGACGGAATATGCTCTAGCGCCGCTGCGCGTCCTCGCGGATCATTGCCGCGCCCTTCTCGCCGATCATGATGGTGGGGGCGTTGGTGTTGCCGGTGGTGAGTGTCGGCATCACCGAGGCGTCGATCACCCGTAGCCCCTCGACTCCGCGCACCTTGAGGCGCGAATCGACGACGGCGCGCGGGTCCTCGCCCATCCGGCAGGTGCCGACAGGGTGATAGAGCGTGTTGCCGGCGCGGCGGGCGTAGGCCAGCAGGTCGGCGTCGTTCTGGATGTCGGGCCCGGGCGAGGTTTCGCCCAGGCTGTGCTGGCTGAGCGCGGGCTGCGCGAAGACGCGGCGCACGTGGCGCGCGCCGCCGAGCAAGGCCAGCTCGTCGGTGTGGGCGGTGAGGTAGTTGGGCTTGATCGCCGGCCGTGCGAACGGGTCGGGCGATGAGGCCATGATCGTGCCGCGGCTGTCGGGCTTGACGACGCAGACCACGCAGCTCATCGCCGGCTTGGTGTCGAGCGTGCCGAACTTCAGGGTGTTGGTGCTGCCCGGCGTGAACAGCAGCTGCAGGTCGGGCGAGGCCAGGCCCTCGCGGCTGTCGCAGAAGAGCTGCGCGGTGGTGACGCCGAAGGTGAGCGCGCCCTTTCCGGTCAGGAAGAACTTCGCGATCTCCGGCAACACGCGCGGCAGGCGCGCCAGCTCGTTCACGCTGGTGGCGCCGTGCACGCGATGCACCATGCGGATCACGTAATGGTCGATCAGGTTGGCGCCGACGCCGGGCAGGTCGTGGACCACCGGGATGCCGAGCGACTGCAGGTGCGCTGCCGGCCCGACGCCCGAGATCTGCAGGATGTGCGGGGAGTTCACCGTGCCGCCCGAGACGATCACCTCGCGGTTGGCGCGCACTCTGGTGGTGTTGCCGCCACGGATGAATTCGACACCGGTGCAGCGCTTGCCCTCGAAGACGAGCTTGCCGCCTTGCGCATCGGTCTCGACCCGGAGGTTCGGCCGCTTCCGTGCCTCGCGCAGGAAGGTCTGCGCCGTCGACCCTCGCCAGCGGCCGCGCCGCGTCATCTGCGAATAGCCGACGCCGTAGCGTTGCTTGCCGTTGAGGTCGGGATTGAAGGGGAAGCCCGCCTGCTGGGCCGCCTCGACGAAACGGTGGGTGAGGGGGAGGATGGTGCGGTAGTCCTCGACCTTGAGCGGGCCGCCCTGGCCGCGCACCTCGGGGTCGCCCGCCTGCACATAGTGCTCGGACTTCTTGAAGTAGGGCAGCACCTCGTCGTAGCTCCAGCCGCGCGCGCCCATCTGCGCCCAGCCGTCGAAATCGGCGGGGGCGCCGCGCACATAGAGCATGCCGTTGATCGACGACGAGCCGCCCAAGGTGCGCCCACGTGGCCAGTCGATGCGGCGCTCGCCCGAGCCCTTTTCCGGCTCGGTCGTGTAGTTCCAGTTGACCAGCGGATTGCGCAGCAGCGAGCGCATGCCGGCCGGAATGTGGATCATCGGGTACCAGTCGCTGGGGCCGGCCTCGAGCAGGATCACCGACGCGCCCGTTTCCGACAGACGAGACGCCACCGTGCATCCCGCCGAGCCCGCGCCGACCACAACGTAATCCGCTTGCATGCGTTTCCCCTCGGTCTCCCCCTCCCCATTCATATGGGGAGGTGTCGCGGTCATACCGCGACGGAGGGGTCATGACGCCTTGACCCCTCCGTCGGCGTAAGACGCCGACACCTCCCCATTTGAATGGGGAGGGTAGAATTGCTCGACAAGGTCCATCGCTTTCCCTTACCAAGCAAGAAATTGAGGGAGCGAAAAATGCGCGGCCGCCAGGTGTTCTTCGAGACGCTGCTCAACCACGGCGTCGACCGCATCTTCGGCAATCCCGGCACGACCGAGAGTCCGCTGCTCGATTCGCTGCTCGACTATCCGCAGATCCAGTACATCGTGCACCTGCACGAGGGCGTGGCCGTCGGCGCTGCGAACTTCTATGGCCAGGCGAGCGGCAAGACCGCCTTCGTCAATCTCCACGTGGCGCCCGGCCTCGGCAACGCGGTCGGCATGATCTACGGCGCGCTCAAGAACAACACGCCGATGGTGGTGACGGCGGGCCAGCAGGACACGCGCCTCAGGCTGCGCGATCCCGTGCTGGGCCACGACCTCGCGGCGATCGCCGAACCCGTCACCAAGTGGAGCGTGCAGGTCGAGCGCGCCGACGAGCTCGGTCCGATCCTGCAGCGCGCCTTCAAGATCGCCAACGAGGCGCCCTGCGGGCCGGTGTTCGTGGCCCTGCCGATCGACGTGATGGAGCAGGAGACGGCTATCCAGCCCGGCCGGCCTGCGAAGATTTTCCCCGCCACGCGTCCCGATCCGGCGGGCATCGGGGCGATGGCCAAGCTGATCGCGGCGGCGAAGAGCCCGGCCATCGTTGCCGGCGACGATGTCGCGCGCACCGGGGCGCACAAGACGCTGGTGAAGATCGCCGAGAAGACCGGCGCGTCGGTCTGGATGGAGGGTCTGCGCGGCCAGAACTCCTTTCCGAGCGATCACGCCGCCTATCGCGGCACGCTTGCCTTCGACGCGCCGGGCATCGCCCGGCAGTTCGCGGGCAACGATCTCGTCCTGCTGGTGGGCGGCCCGTTCTTCGAGGAGGTCTGGTACGGGCCGGGCTCGCCGTTCCCCGCCGGCTGCAAGGTGCTGCAGATCGAGGCCGCTCCCGCGCGGCTGGCCTACAACTTCACGCTCGATGCCGGCGTGATCGGCGAGGTCGGTGCGTCACTGCAGGCGCTCGAGGCGGCGCTGCCCGGGATCGAGGGGGCGGCGGCGCGCAACCAGGCCTTGAAGGCGCAGAAGGCGCAGGAAGACGCCGCGCAAAAGGCGCGGGTCGAAAAGGCGTGGGCGCGCACGCCGACCTCGATGGCGCGCTGCATGGCCGAGATCAGGGCGGGGGCGCCGAAGGACGTCGTCGTGGTCGACGAGACGATCACCGCCAACCTCGATCTCTTCAAGACCTTCCCGTTCGCCGGACCGGGCGACTATTACAGCGGCCGCGGCGGCGGCATCGGCCAGGGACTGGCGGGTGGGATCGGCGTCGCCGTCGCCGAGAAGAAGCGGCCGATCCTCTGCCTCTCGGGCGACGGCTCGTCGATGTATTCGATCCAGGCGCTATGGACTGCCGCGCATCACGAGCTGCCTGTCGTGTTCGTGATCCTGGCCAATCGCGAGTACAGGGTGCTCAAGCACAATATCGATGCCTATCGCGCGAAGTTCGAGGTGAAGAGCAACAAGCCCTACATGCACATGGATCTGACGGGCCCGGCGATCGGCTTCGTCGATCTTGCGAGGGGGATGGGTGTGGCCGGCACGCACGTCACCAAGGCCGACGACATCAAGAGTGCGGTTGCGGCTGCCTTCAAGTCCGGCAAGCCGCACCTGATCGAGATCGAGATCGAAGGGAAGCGCTAACGCAGAAAGGATTGCGCTGCGCGCGGCCATGATCCTTTCCAGAGACGAGCAACCCCGTCGTCCCAACTCGCGCGGGGTAATCCCCGCGCTTTAGCGAAGCGGAGTGGAGGGACCTTTCTTGGGCGATGCTAACCCAAGTCGTGGATCTCGCTACTCAAGTCACGCCATTCAGAATTCGACCGATTGATGAGAGCGCGGGGATTATCCCGCGCAAGTCGGGACGACGGGATTTATTTCTTCTTCGCCGGCCGCCGTCCCTGGAACGCCCGCACCTTGGCCTGGTGGGCGCGCGCGGCGCCGGTGAGCATGGGCAGGTCGTTGCCCGCCAGCAGGAACTTCATGCCCTTGCCGACGTAGAGGGCCAGCAGCTCCTCGCTGTAGGCGCCGCCCATGCCGGGCCACTTCCGGTGCTTCTTGCAGGCGGCCACGACCTTGTCGACGGCGGCCTGGATCTTCTCGTGGCCGTTTTCGCCGGGAATGCCGAGCTCGACCGACAGATCGCTCGAGCCGACCAGCAGGCAGTCGATGCCGGGCACGGCGGCGATCACGTCGGCGTTCCGCACCGCCTTGGGCGTCTCGATCATCACCGTGATCAGGCAGTTGTCGTTGGAGCGCTTGATCATGTCGGCCATCTTCATCGGCGCATAGTCGAACTGGGCCTGGCCGCCGCCCACCGAGCGATGGCCGAGCGGCGGATAGCGCAGCCGGTCGGCGACCTCGCGCGCTTCTTCCGCCGTGTCGATATGCGGGATGACGATGCCCAGAGCGCCTCCGTCGAGCAGGCGCGTCGCCATGGCGAGCTCGCCGTAGGGCACCCGCACGATCGGCGCAATGCCGAAGTCCTGGGCGGCGACGCAGATCTCGGCGGCCGTCTCGATCGACATCACGCCGTGCTCGAGATCGAGGAACAGCCAGTCGAAGCCGGCCGCCTTCATCACCTTGATGATGTCGACGTTGCGCACGAGACGGATGCCGATGCCGACGGCGAGCTGGTTCTTCTTGAGCCGCGCCTTGGCGGCGTTGGTTGCGATGGCCATGCTTCCCTCCCTCAAGGATTGGAGTAGGCTAGACGCCATGGCTTTCCATGTCGAACGAATCGACCATGTCGTGCTGCGGGTGCGCGACCTCGCAGCCATGGTCCGTTTCTACGAGCAGGCGCTGGGCTTCAGGGTCGAACGCCGGCTGGAGGAACTCAAGCTGGTGCAGATGCGGGCGGGCGCTTCGATGCTCGACCTGATCGCGCGTGACCATCCCGACGGCGGCGGCAACATGGATCACCTCTGCTTCCGCGTCGCACCATTCGACCGCGACGCGATTGCCAGGCACCTCTCGCCCCTCGGTATTGCGGTGGGCGAAACGGTGCAACGCTACGGAGCGGAAGGGACTGGCCCCTCGCTTTATTTCGACGATCCCGAGGGCAACCAGATCGAATTGAAAGGTCCGTCCAGCGCGGCGCAATAGCACTTGGCCGATGCATTCGATGTGCTAGCTTGGTTCAACGGGGAAACGAACAGGCGCCCAAAGCGCTTCGATCTGGGAGGAAGTTAATGCGTAAGCGTATGGCTTTTGCAGCCGCGAGCCTTGTTGCCTTCATGACGGCGGCGTCACCGGTTCTTGCGCAGAAGGCGGGCGGCACGCTGCGCATTTCCCACCGCGAGAATCCGCCGTCCGCCTCTATCCACGAGGAAGCGACCATCTCGGTGGTCCAGACCTTCATGGCGGTGTTCAACAACCTCGTGGTGTTCGATCCTGCGCAGAAGACCAACAGTCCCGACCACATCGTGCCCGACCTCGCCGACAGCTGGGCGTGGGATGCCGGCAAGACCAAGCTCACCTTCAAGCTGCATCCCGGCGTGAAGTGGCACGACGGCAAGCCGTTCACCGCCAAGGACGTGAAATGCACCTTCGATGCCGTTGACGGCGCCGACACCAAGCAGGAGATGATGCGCAAGAGCCCGCGCGGCATCTGGTACCAGAACGTCAGGGACATCACGACCAACGGCGACAACGAGGTCACGTTCGAGCTGAAGCGCCCGCAGTCCTCGTTCCTGTCGATGCTGGCATCGGGCTACGCGCCGATCTACGCCTGCCATGCCAATGGCCGCGAGATGCGCACCAAGCCGATCGGCACCGGTCCGTTCAAGGTGACGGAGTTCAAGCGCAACGAAGTCATCAAGCTGGTGAAGAATCCTGACTACTTCAAGAAGGGCCGGCCCTATCTCGACGCGATCGAATGGAAGATCGTGCCCAATCGCGCCACCCGCATGCTGGGCTTCCAGTCCGGCCAGTTCGACATGACGTTCGACAGCGACGTCAGCTTCCCGATGCTGAAGGACGTCAAGGCGCAGAAGCCGGACGCCGTCTGCGAGGCGCGCCCGTCAGGGGTCAATTCCAACATCCTGATCAATCGCGAGGCTGCGCCGTTCGACAATGCGGAAGTCCGCCAGGCCATGGTCGACACGATCGACGTGAAGGCCTTCTCCGACATCCTGAGCCAGGGGCACAATGTCGACGGTGCGGCGATGTTGCCGCCGCCGTACGGCGTCTGGGGCATGCCCAAGGAACAACTCGCAAGTCTGCCGGGCCACGCCGCGGACATCGAGAAGAGCCGTGCCGACGGCCGCAAGATCATGGAGAAGCTGGGCTACAGCGCCGACAAGCCGCTCAAGATCAAGATCGCGACGCGCAACATCGCGATCTATCGCGATCCGGCGGTGATCCTGATCGACCAGCTGAAGAAGGTTTATATCGAGGGCGATCTCGAGCCGATCAACTCGTCCGTCTGGTACAACAAGATCGCCAAGAAGGACTACCAGCTCGGCATGAACCTGACCGGCGTCGCGGTCGACGATCCCGACGTCAATTTCTACGAGAACTACTATTCGAAGTCGGAGCGCAATTACACCGGCTACAACAATCCGGAAGTCGACAAGTTGATCGACGCGCAGTCGGCGGAGACCGACCTCGAGAAGCGCAAGAAGATCGTGTGGGAGATCGAAAAGAAGCTGGCCGAGGACGTGGCCCGTCCGGTGATCGGCTGGAACATCGACAACACCTGCTGGGACCCCAAGGTGAAGGGCGTCGTTCTGCAGGTGAACAGCATCTACAACGGCTGGCGTTTCGAAGACATCTGGCTCGACCGATGATTGCAATGCGCCTTCCTGTCATCCTGAGCGAAGCGAAGGATCTCACGCTTGGCGCAATATCGATGGTCGATCGGTGAGGTCCTTCGCTCCGCTCAGGACGACAGAATGTTCCTTAGTTTAGGACACCGCTGACATGGGATCCTACCTCGTCCGACGGCTTCTTCTGATGGTCGTGACCCTGTTCGGGATGTCGGTGCTGATCTTCGTCATGCTGCGGCTGGTGCCGGGCGACATCGCCGACATCCTGACCAACGCCTCGGGCATCTCCGATCCGGCGGAGAAGGCCAAGATCGCCCACGAGCTGGGCATCGACCAGCCGATCCTCGTCCAGTACGGCCAGTGGATCGGCGGGCTGGCGCGCGGCGACCTGGGCTTTGCCTACGTCTCCGAGCAGCCGGCGATCGACGAGATCCTGCCGCGCATCCCGATCAGCGGGAAGCTGGCCGGCATGGCGCTGTTCTTCGCCGTCCTGCTGGGCGTGCCGCTCGGCGTCATCAGCGCGGTGCGCCAGAACACCAAGCTCGACTATTTCCTGCGCATCCTCAGCCTGAGCGGCCTGTCGCTGCCGTCGTTCTGGCTCGGTCTGCTGGTGCTGATGGCGTCGGTCCACTGGTTCGGCACCATCCCGATCTACAATTCGGACCCGCACGGCTTCTGGGACGACGTGGCCATGCTCGGCCTGCCGGCGATGGTGGTCGGCTTCCGCAGCTCCGCCCTGATCATGCGCCTGACGCGTTCCTCGATGCTCGAGGTGCTGCGCCAGGACTATATCCGCACGGCGCGCTCGAAGGGCGCCTCGATGATCGCGGTCAACTTCAAGCACGCGCTGCGCAATGCGCTGCTGCCGGTGGTGACGGTGATCGGCATCGAGGCGGCGTTCCTGGTGGGCGGCCTGATCGTCACCGAGACCGTGTTCAACATTCCGGGCGTCGCGCGCTTCCTCGTCGAGGCGATCCTGTGGCGCGACTATCCGATCGTGCAGAACCTCGTGATGCTGATCGCCTTCGTCGTCGTCACGGTCAACTTCCTGGTCGACATGGCCTACATGGCCCTCGACCCCCGCATCAAATTCGCAGACTGAACCCCGCCGACTGAACCCCATGGTGCCGAGATGAGCTCGATCATCGACCACGACGCAGCCCTTGCCCGCGCCGGCGCCAACGTCACCGGCTTCTGGAGCCAGGCGGCCTTCCTGGCGCGGCGCTATCCGCTGGGCGCGGTCGGCGCCTTCATTGTGACGGTCTTCGTCCTGACGGCGGTGTTCGCCGACGTGATCGCGCCCACCGATCCCACCGCCACCAACTCGAAGTACTCGCTCGCCCCGCCCGGTAGCCTGTTCTGGCTCGGCGCCGACTTCATGGGCCGCGACATGTACAGCCGCATCGTCCACGGCGCGCGCATTTCGCTGGCCGTCGGTGCCGGCGCGATGGGGCTGGGCGCCATCATCGGCATCAGCGTGGGGCTGGCCAGCGGCTATCTCGGCGGCTGGTTCGATCTTCTCCTGCAGCGCCTGCTCGACATCATGCAGGCCCTTCCGCTCCTGGTGATGGCGATCGTCATGGCCGCCGCCCTGGGACCGTCGCTGCGCAACACCATCATCGCCATCGCCATTCCCCTGGTGCCGACCGTGGCCCGCGTCGTGCGATCGAGTACGCTCTCGCTGCGCGAGCAGCCCTTCGTCGAGGCGGCGCGTGCCGTCGGCATGGGCGAGCTGCGCATTGCCGTGCGCCACGTCCTGCCCAACACCCTGGCGCCGCTGATCGTGCTGGCGACGGCCCAGGTCGGATCGGCAATCCTGGTCGAGGCGTCTTTATCGTTCCTCGGGCTTGGTATTCCCGAGCCGCACCCGTCGTGGGGCCGCATGCTGTCCGAAGTCGGCGGCGGAATATGTCCGCACGGCGCCGTGGCTGGTGATCTTCCCCGGCGTCGCCATCAGCCTCACCGTGTTCGGCACCAACCTCTTGGGCGACGCCTTGCGCGACATCCTCGATCCCCGTCAGCGCTCATGAGGCAGGGCGCGTGACCGATCTGCTCGAAGTCTCCGGCCTCGGCACGTGGTTCTACACGCGCCAGGGCATCGTCAAGGCGGTCGACGACGTGCAGTTCACCGTCGCCGCCGGCGAGACCCTGGCGATCGTGGGCAAGTCGGGCTGCGGCAAGAGCATGACGGCGCTCAGCCTGATGCGCCTGATCCCCGATCCGCCGGGCCGCATCGTCGCGGGCTCGGTCAGGCTCGCCGACCGCGAGCTGCTGCAGCTCACCGAGAAGGAGATGCGTGGCGTGCGCGGCAACGAGATCTCGATGATCTTCCAGGAGCCGATGACGTCGCTCAATCCGGTGATGACGATCGGCAAGCAGATCGGCGAGGCGCTGATCCTGCATCGCGACCTGAACAAAAAGGCCGCGATGACGAGGGCCGTCGAGATGCTCGACCTGGTGAAGATCCCCGAGCCCGCCCAGCGCGCACGGGAATATCCGCACCAGCTCTCGGGCGGCATGCGCCAGCGCGCCATGATCGCAATGGCGCTCGCCTGCAATCCCAAGGTGCTGATCGCCGACGAGCCGACGACGGCATTGGACGTTACCATCCAGGCGCAGATTCTCGAGCTGATCGTGGAACTGCAGCGCGAGTTCGGCACCGCCGTGATCCTGATCACCCACGACCTCGGCGTCGTGGCCGAGACGGCGCGCCGCGTCATCGTCATGTATGCCGGACGCAAGGTCGAGGAGGCCACGGTGGGCGAGCTGTTCGCCCGGCCGCTCCACCCCTACACCCAGGGTCTGCTGGCCTCGATCCCGCGGCTCGACCTGCTGCGCGGCGCCGCCAGGAACGATACCGACCGGCTGCAGGAAATCCCCGGCATCGTGCCGGCGCTCTTTGCCCTGCCCAAGGGCTGCGCCTTTGCCGCGCGCTGCCCCAAGGTCACCGACATCTGCCGCGCCGAGCGGCCGACCTACGAGCAGAAGAGACCGGCCCATTGGGCGGCCTGCTGGAATTCCGATGGCTGAGTCCACTCCCATCCTCGAGGTGACGAACCTCAAGAAGCACTTCCCGGTGAAGAAGGGCCTGCTGCGCCGCACGGTCGGCCAGGTCTACGCCGTCGACGGCATCAGCTTCACCATCGGCGAGGGCGAGACCTTGGGCCTGGTGGGCAAGTCGGGCTGCGGCAAGTCGACGGCCGGCCGCGCCATCCTGCGCCTGATCGAGCCGACGTCGGGCATCGTGAAGATGATGGGCCGCGACATCAGCGGGTTGTCGAAGCAGGAGCTGCGGCCCTTCCGCAAGCAGGCCCAGATCGTCTTCCAGGACCCGTTCTCCTCGCTCAACCCGCGGATGACGGCGGGCGACATCGTGGGCGAGCCGCTGCTGGTCCACGGCGTGGCCTCGAAAAAGGAGCGCAACGAACAGGTCGCCGCCCTGTTCGATCGCGTCGGCCTCAGGCCGGCGCAGATGGCCAACTTTCCGCACCAGTTCTCGGGCGGCCAGCGCCAGCGCATCTGCATCGCCCGCGCACTGGCGCTCGGGCCAAAGCTGATCGTCGGCGACGAGCCGGTGTCGGCGCTCGACGTCTCGATCCAGGCGCAGGTCATCAACCTGCTGCAGGACCTGCAGCGCGAGCGCAGGCTGAGCTACCTCTTCATCTCGCACAATCTCGCCGTGGTCGAGCACATCAGCCACCGCATCGCCGTGATGTACCTCGGCCGCATCGTCGAATACGCCGACACGCGCACGATCTTCACCAATGGCCAGCATCCCTATACCGAGGCGCTGCTGTCGGCCGTGCCGGTGCCCGATCCTGCGGTGAAGCGCAAGAAGGTGGTGCTGCAGGGCGACGTGCCGAGCCCGGTAAATCCGCCGTCGGGCTGCCATTTCCACACCCGCTGCCCCTACGCCGTCGCCCGCTGCAAGGTCGAGACGCCTTTGCTGCGCGAAATTGCGCCGGGGCATCACGTTTCCTGCCATTTGCGCTAAGCTGCCCTCCAAATGGAGGAAGCAGATGGCTGACTGGGATTACATTGTCGTGGGCGGCGGCTCGGCGGGTTGCGTCATGGCCAATCGCCTCAGCGAGGATCCGGCGACCAAGGTGCTGCTGCTCGAGGCGGGCCCGCGCGACAAGTCGATGTGGATCGACATCCCGGCCGGCTTCACCAAGCTTCTCAACCACAAGAAGTTCAACTGGAACTTCGAGATGGAGGCCGAGGACGGCATGGCCGGCCGGCGCATCCCCTGTCCGCGCGGCAAGGCGCTGGGCGGCTCCTCGTCGATCAATGGCATGCTCTACGTGCGCGGCCAGCCCCTCGACTACGACATGTGGGCGCAGCAGGGCAATCGCGGCTGGTCCTACGACAGCGTGCTGCCGTACTTCCGGAAATCCGAGCACTACGAGCGCGACAGCGACGAAATCACGCGGCAAGGGCGGCTTGCTGAACGTCGCCGACATGCGCGAGACGCACGCGCTGTGCGATGCCTTCATCGATGCCGCCGAAGCCAGCGGTTTCCCGAAGAACAAGGACTACAACAACGGCAACCAGGAAGGCTTCGGCTACTACCAGGTGACGATGAAGGACGGAAAGCGCTGGTCGGCGGCGCGCGCCTTCCTCGACCCGGCGCGCAGCCGGCCCAACCTCAGGATCGAGACCGATGCGCTGGTCGCCAGGGTCATCCTCGAGGGCAAGCGCTGCGTCGGCGTCGCCTACAGCGTGCACGGCCAGGCGCGCGAGGCGCGCTGCAACCGCGAGGTCATGGTGTCCTGCGGCTCGGTGCAGTCGCCCGGCGTGCTCGAGCATTCCGGCATCGGCCAGCCCGAGCTGCTGCGGAAATACGGCATCGAGGTGCGCCACGAGCTGAAGGGCGTCGGCGAGAATTACGGCGACCACTTCGCGCCGCGCATGAACTGGCGCGTCAAGAACATGGCGACGCTGAACGAGCAGACGCGCGGCCTCAACCTGGTGAAGGAAGTCATCAAGTACTACGCCACCGGCAAGGGCGCGCTCAGCCTGACCGCCGGCGTGGTGTTCGGCTTCGTGCGCACGCGGCCGGGGCTGGAGACGCCGGACATGCAGTTCCACATGGCGCATGCCAGCTACGATTCGGCGCAGAAGCGCATGCTCGAGAAGGAGCCCGGCATGACCGTGGTGATCGGCCAGTGCCGGCCCAATTCACGCGGCTCGATCCACATCAAGTCGGCGGCGCCGGGCACCGAGCCCGCGATCCGGCCGAATTTCCTCTCGGCCCAGACCGACCGCGACGCCACCGTGGCCGGCATGCAGATCGCCCGCCGCATCGTGGCGCATCCCTCGATGGCGAAGTACATCGCCTTCGAGAACAACCCCGGCGACAAGGTGCAGAGCTACGACGAGTGGCTCGACTTCGCCCGGCACAACGGCCAGACGACCTATCACGTCGTCGGCACCTGCAAGATGGGCCAGGACCCGATGGCCGTGGTCGACGACCGCCTGCGCGTGCACGGCATCGCCGGCCTGCGCGTGATCGACGCCTCGATCATGCCGACGGTGACCTCGGGCAACACCAATGCGCCCACGATCATGATCGCCGAAAAGGGCGCCGACATGATCAAGGAAGATGCCAAGGCGGCGTGAAGCTGGCGCGGCTCATGTCCCTAGCGGAGGAGACGACGATGAGCGCCGACGCAGGAAGGCGAGCGCGCGGACCCGGGCATCGTCCCGGCCGCGGGCGACCGTGGCGTTGCGTCAACGTCGCGCAGCTGCCGACGGTCGAATTAGGATCACCAGGTCGCTGTGCGCGCCGACCGCTGGCCGGATAGGCCTGCGGAAGGGATTCGGGCGAGCGGCTGGCCGACGCCGATCAGCGCGCCGAGTGGCGACGGCCTTGATCTTGCCTTAGGCCGCCAGCAGGCGACCGAGAAAAGCCGCCTTCGAGAAGCCGACGCGCCGACGGCGCCCGCCGCGCCTGGGGTGCGGTTGAGCTGGTCGAGATCTGCCGGAAGTCGGCCAGCAGCGCCTCGCGGTCGGTCGTGAAGGTCGCCTCCGGCGTCCTGGCGGATACCGTAGCGCGCAGGAAGGCCGGCACGATCAGATGAAGCCGTCGGCGCCCGCCCGGCGCGATAGGAGCGGTCGTCTCGATCAGGCCCTGGCTGGTGTGGAGCACGATGACGCTCGGGAAAGGCCCCGGCCCATCGGGCGTGTAGAGCGTCGCCTCCATGTTGTTGCCGGACGCCGACCGTCAGCACCTGCGACGACGGGATCGGCGCAGCGTCTCGACGGCGCCAGTCAGCTGCCATCGCCAGTGCGGCGGAGGGCGCCGAGACGCAGCGCCATCTAGCCGCCGAGCAGGGCCGGCGCGGCCTTCAGTTCCTTGCGCTCGACCTTCTTCACGATCTCGGTGAGCTTGGTGTGGGTCGGCGCGGCGACGCCGATGAATTTGCCGCGTTCGGCGATGTAGCCGTTCATGAACTCGATCTCGGTGCGGCGGCCCTTGCGGATATCCTGGGCCATCGACGGGCGCTGGATGTCGGCGCGCGGGTTGGGGTTGGTGTTGGAGCCGGGCCGCAGGAGCGCCTCGACCTCGTCGAGGGCGGCCTTGTCGCCTTCCGACGCCTTGGCGAGCGTCTCGGGCTCGAACTTGCCGATCTTCTCGATGTGATAGCCCAGCGCCTGGCCGACGCGGACGGCCTCGCCGCCCAGCTTGATCGAGAAGCGGCGGATCGCGTCGTTGCGGTCGCAGTCCGCGCCGGTGAGGCCGGTGGCGGCCGAGACGCCGTTCTTCATGCCGTTCTGGCAGAGCTTGGACCAGCGCTCGCCCCACAGGTTGGTCGTGGTCTTGGCCGAATCGATGCGGCCCACCATGTCGCGCAGCTCTTCGACGCGCTTGGTGATGCGGCCGTGGACTTCGCCGACCCGGAACACCGTGTGCTTGTCGCCGCCTTTGGCGACGGTGCGGCGGATGCGGGCGGGCTCGAACATGTCGACCGAGATCAGCGAGGCCACCATGCCCACCGTCTTGCCCCAGCCGACGACTGCCGGCGATACGCTCCTCGTTCAGGCAGTTCTGCAGCGACACGATGTAGCCGTCCGGCGCCAGATACTGCTTGATGAGCTGCGTCGCCCATTCGGTGTCGTAGGATTTCATCGACACGAAGGCGATGTCGATCGGCTTCTGGCGCGACAGGGCCTCCATCTCGGTGAGATGCATGGTCTTGGCGTTCTTGACCGTGAACTTCTCCTCGGGCGTCACGCCGTCGAGCTCGAGGCCGCGGCTGCGGATCGCCTCGATGTTCTCTGGCCAGAAATCGATCAGGGTCACGTCCTCGCCGGCCTGGGCGAGATTGCCCCCGACATAGCCACCCAATGCGCCGACACCGACGACTGCAATTCGCTTGCCCATGAATTCCTCCGTTATGCCGGCAGCTTGGCGAGGAACGCCTCGACCGCCTGATTGAAGAGCGCGGGCTGGTGCAGGTTCGCTGCATGGCCCGCGTTCGGGATCACCACCTTGGTCGATCCCTTGATCTTGGCCGCCATATAGTCGGTGGCGGCGAGGAAGTTGGTGTCGTTGGCGCCGACGAGAACGAGCGTCGGCACGGCGATGCTGTCGAGCGACTGGATCACCCGGTCGTTCTGTTGCGCCAGCATGCCGCGCGCTGCGCCCGCAAGGCCGGTGGCGTCGCGGTGGCGCGTCAGTTTCACTTCGTCGGAGGTATTGAGCGCGGCCAGACCCTCAGCGTCGAAGGTGGCGGCGCGCTTGTGCGCCGTCTCGTTCCACTTGGCGCGCGCCTCGTCCTTCTTGAAGCCGGGACCGGTGTCGAACAGCATCAGCGCGCGCGTGCGCCCGGGATGCGTTGGCCTGGAAGGCAAGCGACATGTAGCCGCCCAGCGACAGGCCCGCGACGATCGCCGTCCTGGCGCCGACGGTGTCGAGGATGGCGGCCATGTCGGCGACCGTCAGCGCCTCGGAATAGGCGGCAGGGTCCTTTGGATAGTCGCTCTCGCCATGGCCGCGGAAATCCCACACGACCACCTGGTAGCGTTCCTTGAAGGCCGCGATCTGGCCGTCCCACATGCGCGCCGTCGAGCTGTAGCCGTGGCTCAGCAGCAAGGTCGGTCCCTTGCCATGGACCTCGTAGTGGATCTTCACGCCGTTGCGGTCGAGTGTGGCCATGTCAGGGATTCACGCGGCTCTCGGCGCGCGCCTTCTCGAGATAGCGGTCGGCGTCTTCCTTGAGCAGGAAGCGCTCCCTGGTCAACGCTTCGACCGCCTGCTGCACCTTGGCCACGTAACCCGCCCGATTGCCATAGCGTGCCGCGATCTTCTCGGGCGGGAAGGCGAAGTAGCTGCCGTCGCGGTCGGCGAGCTCGCCGGCGGGATAGGGCGGCTTGTATTCGTTCCAGCCGGTGTAGGTCGCCAGCGGCACGGCGATGTCGGGCAGGCGAATGCCCGCCACCTCGTTGCCATCGGCATCGACCTTGCTGACCAGGGTGCGATAGGTCTTCGCGGCCCGGGCGGGCGCCACCCAGTCGCCGGCCGGCTGTACCCTGTTCGTGGCCTTCGGGATCGCCGCACCCGGGATGGCCGGAAAGCCCGTCTTGTCGGGCTCGACCAAGCTGCCGTCGCCGATCGTAGGCGCGCGGCTGGGCGGCGGCGCCTTGCCCGACACGACCCATTCGTCGAGGGCCACGAGAAGGGCGCGCACCGCCGGCATCGGATTGTGCGGGTTGCGCGGATTGACGTTGGGGCCGGGGTCGCTGGTGGCGCCCGCCCGGCCGCCGTGCTGGGTGCCCGCGATCATGTAGAGCCGCGAATTGTCCGGCAGGGCCACGTCCCTGGTGCCGAGCGGATCGGTGGCCAGCAGCGAGGCGCCCTTCTGCCAGTACTCGGTCGAGGTGTTGGTCTCGATCAGCTTGGGGTCGCAGCCATCGTGGCGGAACAGCGATCCCTTCTGGCCAGTCAGCGGATCCTCGAGGGTCGCGGTCGAGAAGGGGAAGGCGTTCTCCGGGAAAAAATGATCCTCGTGCTGCGTGCCGGTGCGCGCCGGCTGGCCGAACGGCACGTCGAAAAAGACGCGGCCGATGCCGGCGATGTGGCTGTGGATGCCGTCGAAGACGATGCGGGCTTGCTCGTCCTTGTTGAAGCCTGCGCCGATGTGGTGACGTAGGTATCTGCCGGCCTGCGAGAAGCCGATCGCCAGCGCGTTGGTGATCGGCCCGCCGGTCGCTGCGAGGCCGTTGTAGTCGTACCGTAGGAAGCTCACGAGATCGCGCGTCGCGGCGAAGCCCAGCCCCTGCACCTTGGGATTCTTGCCCTCGTAATGGAATTCGTAGAGGAAGCCGGGCTTGGGCTTCTCCCTGAGCTTGATCGAGCGCGCATCGGCGAACGACCAGTCGCTTGCGGGAATTTCCTGGGGCGCATCGTCAGCGCGCGCGCGCACAGTGAGGCGGGCCTTCGACTGGTCGAGGCTGGTCGCTTCGTGGCTGAGCTTGAACGCCTCCAGCACGCCCACCCGCGTGCCCGAGACAAATTCCTCGCGGATGGCTTGGACGATCGGCTTTCCGTTGTCCGTCGCCACCGGTGCCGTGAGGCCGAGGCCCATGTTGGCGCGCGGCGCATCGGGGTCCCAGCCCGACCACACGATCGTCCAGCCCTGGCGCAGCGGGAAGCCATTGCCGACGTCGGCCGCCGTCTTCGGGTCGTTCATGCCCTGCGGGCCGTCGCAGATGTTGCCGAACAGCATCTTGCGGCCGCGGTTGTTGACCTCGTAGAGGATGCGGCCCTTGCCCTTGCGCGGATCTTTGGGCCGCAGGACGAAGAAGTCGGTGGTGTACTCGACCAGCCCCGCTGCGTTGCGCGGCGCCTTGTCGATCAGCGCGATGCCGGCGTTGCCGGGCAAGGTGGGATCGACCGCACCTCTGGCAATCCCGATCACCCTCTCGTACGGGCCGGACGTCGCCGAACGGCGCACCGTCCGCCAATGGCTCGACGGACTTGATCTCGATCGAGGTGATCACGTGCCTAGGCGGCGCCCGGCGGCGGGAAGTTCAGCTCGACGCCCACGCCGTCGGGATCGTAGAGGAAGATCTGCTGGCCGCCGGTGCGCGGGATGACCTGCTCGCGGAATTTGACCTTCTTGCACTTGAGCTTGCGGCGCACGCCGGCGATGTCGGTGGCGGCGAAGGCGATATGATCGAAGCGGCCGGTGTGCGTGAACTTCTTCTTGGTGCCGCGTACCACGATGCCGTCGCGCGGCTTGCGCTTGCCCAGCAGGTGCACCGTCGGCATCCCGCCGGAATAGAGCCAGAAGCCCGGGAAACCGAGCGGCGGACGGTCGCCGTTCTCCAGTCCCAGCACCTCGCAATAGAACTTCTTGGTGCGCGCGAGGTTGGACGGTTCGATCGTGTAATGCTGCAGAACGCCAAGCGGCATGGTCGTCTCCGTGATGTCAGACCCAGGTGAGATCGGTGTCGGCGCCCATCATCCAGGCGCCGACGGTTTCGAAGTGGCTGAGCCGGCCCTGCAGTTGCTGGGTGACGGTGTGGATGTCGCGGAAGCGGCGCTCGAGCGGATGGCTCTCGAAGATCGCCGTGGCGCCGGCGGCATTGTAGGCGAAGTCGACGGCCTCGCGCGCCTTGTGGATGGCGTTGGTCGAGGCGCCGCGCACGACGATGCGGTCGTCCATCGTCAACGCTGCGCCGCCGCAGATCGCTTTCCAGATCCCGGCAAGCGACTGCAGCAGATAGGACCGCGCCGAGCGAATGCCGATCTCGGCCTGGGCAAGGCCGGTCTGGACCACGGCGCTGTCGCGGATCGGGCTCTTCGCGCCGCGCGGGATCTTGGTGCGGGCGGTGTCGACGAAGCTGTCGAGCGCGCCGCGGGCGATGCCGAGCGCCACGCCCGCGAAGCCCACTTCGTAGCAGGTCATCGCCGACATGCGGTAGAGCGGGCCGGGCTCGCGGCAGCTCGTTCGCCGGATGGGCGAAGTCGCGGCTGAACGTATGGTCGGCCCGCACGAAATGATCGGTGAGGGCGAACTGGTCGGACGCCGTGCCGCGCAGGCCGACCACGTTCCAGATGTCGGTCCAGGCGACCTCGCTGGCCGGCACCAGCAGGGTGCGCTCGACCGGCCGGCCGTCGGCGCCGAGCAGGGGCGTGACCGTCGGCGTCGGAATATCGGGGCAGTGAGCGCCCAGCCAGGTGGCGTGCCGGCAGCCCGAGGCGAAGGCCCAGACGCCGGTCACCTTGTAGCCGCCCTCGACGTGTCGACGGCGCGCGCCTTGGGTCCCGGTCCCCAGGCCAGCACGGCGCGCGGATCGTCGGCCGAAGATCTCGTTGGCCACCGGCGGCGCAAGATAGGCCGCCGTCATGGCGCAGCCGCCGGCCTGGCTCAGGCACCAGGCGGTCGAGGCGTCGCCGCTGGCGATCGTCTCGATCACGTGGAAGAAGGTGACGGGATCGGTCTCGATCCCGTTCGCGGATCGTGGCAGCAGCAGGCGGAAGAGCTTCTGCCTCGTGCAGCCTGTCGAGCAGCGCCGGCGCGATGCGGCGGCCGTCCTCGATCTCGTTCGACGCCGCCGCGACCGCGGGCTGGAGGGCCTGGGCGCGCGAGATCACGGCCTGGTCGCCGGCGAGGTCGGCGGAAGACGGGATCGACGTGTCCAAGACCTGCTCTCCAAACCTGCTGTCAGTCCGTGGCGCCGGCGGCCAGTTCGCGGTCGATCTGCTCGTTCGACTTGCCGCTGGTCTCGATGCCGAAGAAATAATAGACCACCCCGGCCATCAGGAACCAGCAGCCGAGATAGAGGAAGGCCGTCGGAATCTCGGTCAGCGGCACGTCTGGCTTGAGGTAGTTGCTGGAGCCCACGATCAGCGCCAGCCCGACCGGGCCCAGGATCTTGCCGATGCCGCCGAAGCCGTAGGCCGAGCCCATGCCGCGTGGTCTTGAGGTGCGACGGCCAGATCTCGGCGCCGTAGGGTCCGACGATGGCGAAGCCGCCGTCGGCGAAGAACATCGCCGCCGCCAGGATCAGCCAGAAGGCCGAATGGCCGAACAGCGTGGCGTCGTAGTAGTGGCCGGCCAGGATGATCAGGATGCCGGCGCCGAAGCCCAGCAGGCCGCCGCAATTGCGCCGGCCGATCTTCTCGGAGAGCCAGGAGAAGGAGACGCGGCCGATGAAGCCGGTGATGGTGAGCAGGATCATCATCTTGGCGGCTTTCTGCGGCGTCACCTTGAGCAGCAGCACGAACAGCGTCGGCGCCCACAGCGCGATGCCGTAGACGCCGGTCTGCGCGCCGGCATTGCCGAGCCACGACACCAGCAGGCTGCGCGGGTGCTTGAACAGGTCGAGCCAGTTGGTCTTGACCACCCGGGCCTCGTCGCGCGTCGGCAGGGGCAGCGAATTGGGATCGACCATCGAGCGCCCAGGCAAGCGACTTGCGCGCCTCGTCGGGCGGCCCTGGCGGGCGAGCCAGCGCGGCGACTCGGGCACCCAGAGGCGGACCAGCAGGACGATCAGCGGCCGGCAGCACGCCGATCGCGAACAGGAGCCGCCACTGGTCGGCGCCGATGAAGGAGGCCAGCACGTTGCCGATGCCGACGCCGATCGGGATGACGCAGGTCACCAGCCCGCCGATCCAGCCGCGCTTGGAGGTCGGCATGAACTCCTGCACCAGCGGCAGGTCGACGCAATAGAGGCCGCCGACGCCGAGGCCGACGAAGAAGCGCATGACGGTGAGATAGACCCAGCCGTTGTCCGGCGTGAAGTAGAGCAGGCCGGTGGCGATCGAGAAGTTCAGCACCGTGCCGATGAACACCTTGCGCCGGCCGATGCGGTCGGCGATCCAGCCCCAGGCATAGGCGCCGATGATGGCGCCGATGCCGGAGCTCATCAGCACGGTGGCCGACTGGCCGAAGGTGAGCTTCCACGGCCCGATCAGGAAGGCGAGCACGAAGGCGATCAGGAAGTAGTCGAAGAACTCCAGCGCGTCGCCGATGATGGCGGCGGCGAGGATCTTCTTCTGGTTTCCGGTCAAGCGCGTTTGTCGATCGAGTACCTCGAACATGGCGTTTCTCTCCGGTGGCGCCTGTTCTTTTATTCGGCCGGGCGTCGCGCCTGCGCCTCGCCGATGCTAAGAACGCTACGCCTTCGCCGGGGCCTGCGGAAGACCGCCCGGTTTGCCCGTCGAAACGCGCCAGAGTGTCGAGTACATGTGAGCATGGGGATTTGCATCATGAACTGGACCGACCGTCGCACGCGCTTCCGCGCCATCCTGAACGGCAGCCGCTGCGTCCATCCCGGCTCGGTCTACGACGCGATCTCCGCGCGCATCGCCGAGGACATCGGCTTCGAGCTCGGCATGTTCGCAGGCTCGGTGGCCTCGATGGCGGTGCTGGGCGCCCCCGACCTGATCGTGCTCACGCTCAGCGAGTTCGCGGGCCAGGCCTATCGCATCAACCGCGCCGGCAATCTGCGCGCTGATGGTCGATGCCGACCATGGCTATGGCAACGCGCTCAACGTCAAGCGCACGGTCGAGGAACTCGAGACCGCGGGCGTCGCCGGCATGAGCATCGAGGACACCGAGTTGCCGACGCCGCACGGCACCACCAAGCCGCGCCTCACCTCCATCGCCGAGGGCGTCGGCAAGATGAAGGCGGCGCTGGCCGGCCGCCAGGATCCGCTGCTCTCGATCGCCGGCCGCACCAGCGCGATCCAGATCAGCGGCCTCGACGACGCGATCGCGCGCGGCCAGGCCTACGAGGCCGCCGGCGTCGATGCGCTGTTCTTCGTCGGCATCAAGACCCGCGCCGAACTCGATGCGCTCTCGGCCGCGACCAGGCTGCCGATCATCATGGGCGGAGTGTCCGGCGACCTCGCCGACCACGACTATCTCTCGGCGCGCCGGGTGCGCATCGCGCTGCAGGGCCACCAGCCCTTCGCCGCCGCCGTGAAGGCGGTGCACGACACTTTGCAGGCGCTGCGCGACGGGCGTGCAGCCCGGCAAGCTGAAGGGCGTCGCCGACGCCGAAATGATGAAGCGCGTCACGCGCGAGGCCGACTACACGAAATGGTCAAAGGATTTCCTGGGGGGCTGAACGCCCCACCCTGCCGAAGCAGGGTGGGGATCGTCGCGCGGCTAGGTCCTTTCGCCGCAGGCCGACAGGGAGACGCCGGCCTGTGCGGCGGCGGCCCGGCAATCCGCCCCCGTCGAATAGGCCGAGGCGTCGAAGGATACCGCATGGGCCTGCGCCCGCGCGGCACGTGCGTCCTGCGTCACATCGACGGTCGTGGCACCGACGGTGGCGGCGCCGCAGGCGATTGCGATGATGAAGAACAGTGGCATGACATCCTCCTCTCGTTGGTAGGAGGGGAACGGGCCGGTGAGCAGCCCGGTTGCCCGCAGGTTAGGGAGATGTGCCCCAAATGACGCCGCATTTCGGCCCCGTTCGACGCTCTGCAAAGAGGGTGAGACGGATCATTTTTGTGACCAACGCCGCCGTTCTTTTCGCGACGTCGGCTGAGGCGCAAAGCACGATGGGCCCGTTGCCGGGACCGGGGCTGCTCGGCGGCGGACCGCCGCCGGTCTCGGCCTTTCCCAGCGACGCCTTGCGCGAACCCGAGGACCGGATGCGGGCCAAGGGGCTCAAGGAATGCAAGGTGGGTGACCGCGTGCTGGCCGAGCACGAGGGCCGCTGGATCTCCGCGCAGGTGATCGACGTCAATCCGGCCGCGCAATATCCCTGCAAGGTGCATCTGATCGGCCGCCCGCCGTCGACCGACGCCTCGTTTGCGGCCTGGATGCTGCGGCCGGAGGACGCTAGGCCGTAGGCACCAGGGTCACGTCGACGCCGTAGGAGTGGCTTTCGCCGCCCAGGATCACGCCGCGCAGCGGGCTCACGTCGGAGAAATCGCGGCCCCAGGCGACGGCGACATGGTCTTCCCTGGCGATCAGGTCGTTGGTCGGGTCGAGATGGACCCAGCCGGCCTCGTCGCCGCACCACACCGCGACCCAGGCGTGGCTGGCGTCGCTGCCGCGCAGCGCGGCCTCTTCTTTGGAATGAGCCGTGCGGATGTAGCCCGAAACGTAGCCTGCCGCGATCCCGTGCGCGCGGCAGGCCGCGATCATCACGTGCGCGAAGTCCTGGCAGACGCCCGCCTTGCCGCTGAAGACCTGGGCGAGCGGCGTCGAGATGTCGGTGGCGCCGGGATGATATTCGAAGTCGGCCTTGATGCGTTTCATGAGGTCGCAGCCCGCCTCGAGGATCGGCCGGCCCGGCGTGAAGGATATCGCGCCGTACTCGCCCAGCGCCGCATCGAGCGGCACCAGCGGCGACTCGTAGACGAATTCGCTGGCCTCGATCGGTGTTGGAAAGCCGCCGCCGACAAGCTCCGCACGGACGTCTTCCCAGTGCGGCGTCGCGGCGGGCGACGGCGGATCGGGGAAACGCACGTCGACCTCGGCACGCACCTCGATGTCGAAGCGGGTGTGCGGCGTGTCGATGCGGTAGATGTCGATCAGGTTGCCGAAATGGTCGACATGCTGGACGGCGAGCGCGGGTTGCGGGTTGGTCGTGATGCCGATCGATCGCACCGTCTGGCCGGGGAACGGCCGCGCGCGCAGATGCGCGATGTGCTGCGCGGAATCGACCGGCGAGAGGTAGGTGTACGAGGTGCGGTGCGACAGCAGGTATTGCATGATCAGCGCGCGCCCGACATCGAACCGACGGCTTGCGCTGCCGGGACGTGGCTGAAGTAGGCGCGCGTGATCGCCTCGGACAGCTCCTCGACGCGCCGCTCGCTGTCCTCGGTGATCTCGCGCAGCATGGTGAGCGCCAGTCCTTCATGGCGCCACGCCTGCTCCTCGCCGGTGAAGAGCTGGACCACCCTCGCGAGATCGCTGTCGAGGGACTGCAGCGAATCGGGCACATGGGTGCCGCTCGCCTCGCCCAGCCGCTGCAGATGGCTGCGGATCGCACGCAGCTGGAAGGCAAGCGCCCGCGGGTTCGAATCGTCGAGCATCACGAGGTCGAGCACCGGCGCAGGCTGGAGCTGGCCGAGGTAGCGGGTGCGGTAGGTGATCGTGCTGTCGCACAGTTCGAGGGCGATGCGCATGGCGGCGTCCCAGTCGATCGGCGACTGGTTGAACGGGGCGAGCGCGGAGGCGAGCACGAACTGGCCGCGCTCGAGGCGGCGGCCGAGATCGAGGAACAGCCAGCCGGTGCCGCGCGTCATGTTCTCCTGGGCGAGGCCCGACAGGGTGGAGACGAAGCGCACGATGTCGTCGAGGGCAGCGAGTAGCGGATCGAGGTTGCCGTGTGCCTCGAGGAGCTTGTGGCGCACGCCGTTCAGCAGCGGGCCGACAGCCGCGTTCATGTCGGACGAGAAGCGGTCGCGCAGCGAGCCGGTCAGCCGCTGGATGGAGTCGAGCATCATCGGCAGGCCGCGCGTTTCGGAGGCGACGGTCGCCAACCCTTGCTGGAAGGCCGCACTCTCGGGCATCGACAGCGCGGCTGCAGCGTCCATCAGGTTGGCGCGGTCGAGCAGCCTGCCGAGCAGGCGCACTTCGGCGGCGTCGCGCGGGCCCATCGCACCCTGCGCCACGCGGGTCACGGTGGTGCGCAGCAGGCGGGCATCGTTGTCCAGGCGCTCGATGTAGCGGCCCAGCCAGAACAGATTGTCGGCGGCGCGGCTCTGCAGGTCGGCGCGACCGCGATCGACGGCGATCTGATGGAAGCGGCGTCCGGGCGGCAGTTGCACGTCGGCGGCATCCTCGGTCAGCACCCAGACGTCCTTCAGGGTACCGTTGAGCCGGCCGAGGCTGGCGAGCGCGGTGTCGCCCACCGGCTCGCGGGCGAGGCCGCCCGGCAGTACGCGATAGCCGTAGCCTTCGGAGATCACGAAGCAGCGCATCACCACTGCCGCCGGCGCGAGCGCATTGCCGTCCCACTTGGGGCTGAGCGAGGGCACCACCGGATATTGCGCCACGTAGTGGCCGGGCTGGCTGCGCAGCCGGTCCTCGAGAGCTCGGCGCTGGCCGGGCTCGAGCATGCCGACGATGATCGGCTCGCGGTCCTGTCCCAGGCACGGTCGCACGATCATGCCGTCGAGATTGGCCATCACGAAGGCATAGGCAGACGGCTCGCCCAGCCACCACACGTCGAGCGACGGGATCTCGAGCTTCTGGTTGAGCAGCTTCACGGCCAGTCGCTCGAGGAACGGCATCATCGCCGGCGTCTCGACGACGCCTGAGCCCAGAGCGTTGGCGAGTGCAATCCGCGCGGTGCGCGTCGCCTCGACCAGACCGGTGACTCCGAGTGCCGAATCGGCGCGCAGTTCGAGCGGATCGGCGAAGGCCGAATCGAGCCGGCGCAGCAGCACGTGAACCGGCCTGAGGCCGGTCAGGGTCTTGATCGACACCTGTCCGTCGCGGGCCACCAGATCGCCGCCCTCGACCAACGGCACGCCGAGGTTGCGCGACAGGTAGACATGCTCGAAATAGGTCGAGGAGAGCGAGCCCGGCGTCAGCACGGCCATGGTGGGCCGCGTCACCTCGGGCGGTGCGAGCCCTGCCAGCGAATTCGTTCCAGCGGTCGACGAAGGGCCTGAGATGGCGAACCGGGATGGAGCGAAACGCTTCGGGCAGGCTGCGCGCCAGCACGCGGCGCATTTCCAGCGCGTAGCCGATACCGGAGGGCACTTCGGTGTGATCGGCCAGCACGTACCAGCGCCCGTCGCCCTGGCGCACGAGGTCGACGGCATACTGTGCCAGGTGCCGCGAGGGCGCCGCGCCGTCGGTGACCCGGCTGGCGCGCAGGAAATGCCGGTTGGCGTGGACCAGCATCGGCGGCACGAGCTTGTCCTTGAGCAGGGTCTGCGGCCCGTAGAGATCGGCCAGAATGCCGTCGAGCAGGGTCGCGCGCTGGATCAGCCCCTGCTCGATGGCCTCCCATTCGTCGGGCGCGACGACGAAGGGCAGCGGATCGAAGGTCCAGCCGGGCGTGCCGCGATCATCGAGCAGATTGACGGTGGCGCCCAATTCCTGGAGCTGCCGGCGCGCGCTTTCCACGCGTTCGGCCATGCTGCCGCTCTGGCCGCTGGCGGGCAGCGAGCGGATGACGCTCAGGATTCCCTGCCAGTGGTAGCGGATCGACTTCTGGCCGGTGACCAGCTCGTCGTAGGCGCTGTCCGGCGAAGACTTCAGGCCGCGTAACGCTTCCATAACGCCTTAGAGTCGCATGTGATTTGGTTGGGGTCTACCGCCCCCCGACCCCTGGATGGTGGTCACGTTCGCCGGAGGTCGAGCGTCAACGGGTGTTCGGGATTGTCGACCGGTCGCGGATCGGCCATCGGGCCCGCGGTGTGGCCGATCGGGAAGAAGCGGGCGCGGCGGCGGGCCTCGGCCTCGTTGGCGTTGACCGGCACCTTGTCGTAGCTGAGGCCGCCGGGATGGGACACGTGATAGGTGCAGCCGCCCAGCGAGCGTCCGCTCCAGCTGTCGTGGATGTCGAACACGAGCGGTGCGTGCACGCCGATCGTGGGATGGAGCGAGTTCGGCGCGGCCCAGGCGCGGTAGCGCACGCCCGCCACGTATTCGCCGGCGTTGCCGGTCGCATGGAGCGGCAGGCGATAGCCGTTGCACGCCACGCTGTGGCGCGCATCGTTCAGGCCGGCCACCTTGACCTGCAGCCGTTCGACGGTGCTGTCGACATAGCGCACCGTGCCGCCGCCGCCCGGCTCCTCGCCCAGCACGTGCCAGGGCTCGAGCGCATTGCGCAGCTCGAGCTCGAGCCCGCGCTGCGCGACCTCGCCGACCAGCGGAAAGCGGAACTCGAAATGCGGCGCGAACCATTGCGGATCGAACGGGTAGCCGGCCCGGCCGAGATCGCCCAGCACGTCCTCGAAGTCCTGCCACACGAAATGCGGCAGCATGAAATCGTCGTGCAGCCGCGTGCCCCAGCGGCTCAGCCGCTTCTCGTAGGGACGGTCCCAGAACGACGCGATCAGCCCGCGCAACAGCGCCTGCTGCGCCACGCTCATCTGCCAGTGCGGCGGCATCTCGAAGGCGCGTAGTTCCAGAAGGCCGCGGCGGCCAGCCGCCGCGTCGGGCGTGAACAATTTGTCGATGCAGAACTCGGTGCGGTGCGCGTTGCCGGTGGCGTCGACCAGCAGGTTGCGGAAGATGCGGTCGACCAGCCACGGTGGCGTCTGCTTGCCGGGCTCGATCTGGCGGAAGGCGATCTCGAGTTCGTGCAGCGCGTCGTTGCGCGCCTCGTCGATGCGCGGATGCTGGCTGGTCGGGCCGATGAACAGGCCGGAGAAGAGATACGACAGCGACGGGTGGTTGAGCCAGTAGCCCAGCAGGCTCTTGAGCAGATCGGGCCGGCGGAGCAGCGGCGAGTCGGCGGCGGTGGGTCCGCCCATCACCATGTGGTTGCCGCCGCCCGTGCCGGTATGGCGACCGTCGATCATGAATTTCTGCGCGCCCAGCCGCGTCGTGCGCGCTTCCTCGTAGACGATGCCCGTCTTGTCGACGAGCTCCTTCCAGCTGGTCGAGGGATGGACGTTGACCTCGATCACGCCGGGATCGGGCGTCACACTGAAACTCTGCAGCCGAGAATCGCCGCCCGGCGGGCCGTAGCCTTCGAGGAAGACGGGCTGGCCCAGCTCCTGCGCCGTGTCCTCGATCGCCGCCACCAGTTCGAGATAGTCCTCGGTGCGTTCGACCGGCGGCATGAAGACATAGAGATGGCCCTCGCGCGCCTCGAAGGACATGGCGGTGCGTACGATCGTCGATGGCGAGGTTCCGATGCCGGGCTTGGAGGCGAGATCGAGTGCCATCGCACGCTTCCACGCCTCGCGCATCGCGGCATCGACCTTTCCAGTCCCGTGGCCGTTTGCGCCGGCCGGCTTGCCGGGGCCCTGGTGGCGCAACAGCGGCGCCCGGCGGAAAGAGTCGAGCGGCGGCAGCGCCGGATGCGGGATCATCGGATCGGGCTCGGCGATCGCCTCGATGTCGGCCGGCGCGGCCCATGGCAGCGAATCGAGCGGCAGGCGATAGCCCAGCGCCGAATCACCGGGGATCAGGTAGCACTTCTCGGTGCGCAGGAACCACGGTCCGCTGCGCCAGCGGCCATGACCGTTGTGGGCGCGCGTGATCGGCAGCACCGTGCCGGCCGGGCTCTCGAGCCCCTGCTCGAAGATGCGCGCCAGCCGCAGGCGCTCGAGCTCGTCCTTCACTTTCGACTTGTCGACGGTGACGTTGCTCGGCAGCCGCCGTTCGCGCCACAGATAGTACCAGGTGTCCTCGTAAGCCTCGAACAGGTAGTCGGGGTCGATCTGCAGGCGCTCGGCCAGTGAGGCGGCGAAACGATTGGCCCGTTCGGCGGTGGCGCCGCTGGGCCTGGATTCGAGAGCGGTGAGGCCGGGGTCGCGCCAGATCGGCTCGCCGTCCTTGCGCCAGTGGCAGCCCAGCGCCCAGCGCGGCAGCTGTTCGCCGGGATACCATTTGCCTTGTCCAAAATGCAGCAGCGGACCCTTGGCGAAGCGATCGGCGAGCTTGCGGAACAGCACGCCCGCCATGCGGCGCTTCTCGGGCCCCAGCGCCAGGGTGTTCCACTCCGCGCCGTCCATGTCGTCGATCGACACGAAAGTCGGCTCGCCGCCCATGGTGAGGCGCAGGTCGGCCTTGGAGATGTCGCGCTCGATCGTCTCGCCGGTGCCGAGCAGCTTTTCCCATTGCTCGTCGGTGTAGGGCCGGGTAGTGCGCGGCGTCTCGCGCACCCGAGTCACCTTCATGTCGTGCTCGAAGGTGACTTCGCTCTTCTCGACACCGCCCTCGATCGGCGCGGCGCTCGATGGCTCAGGCGTGCAGGCGAGCGGAATGTGACCTTCGCCCGCGAGCAGGCCGGACGTCGGATCGAGTCCGATCCAGCCGGCGCCAGGCAGGTAGACCTCGCACCAGGCATGGAGATCGGTGAAGTCGCCGGTCGGGCCTTCGGGTCCCTCGAGCGGCTTCTCGTCGGGCTTGAGCTGGATCAGGTAGCCCGAGGCGAAGCGCGCGGCCAATCCGAGATGCCGCAGGATGGCGACCAGTAGCCAGCCGGTGTCGCGGCACGAGCCCTTGGCGCTCTCGAGTGTCTTCTCGAAGGTCTGGATGCCCGGCTCGAGGCGCACAATATAGCCGATCTCCTGTTGCAGGCGGGCGTTCAGTCCGACCAGGAAATCGATGGTGCGTAGCGGCTTGCGGTCCACCTTGGCGAGCCAGGCCGCGAGCAGCGGTCCCGGCGCCTCGACCTTGCGGAACGGCGCGATTTCCTCGGCCAGCGACGGGTCGTAGGCGAAGGGCCAGTTCTCGGCGGAGGGCTCCAGGAAGAAGTCGAACGGGTTGGTGACCGCCATGTCGGCCACCAGGTCGACCGTGACCTCGAGCTTCGTGGTCTTCTCGGGGATCACCAGGCGCGCGAGGTAGTTGCCCTGCGGGTCCTGTTGCCAGTTGATGAAGTGTTCCGCCGGCTCGACCTTGAGTGCATAGGACAGGATCGGCGTGCGGCAGTGCGGCGCTGGACGCAGGCGCACGATCTGCGGCCCCAGCGCGACCGGCCGGTCGTAGGTGTAGGTCGTCCGATGATGCAGTGCGACGTGTATGCTCATAGTGGGTGCTCACGCCGACAAGGTGTTTCGCTCCACAGTACACTTAGCAAGTGACATGCCAGCGTCAAACGTCTTAAGTCGGCCCCATGGGCAGCACATGAGCGATCTCTTCGACCTCACCGGCAGGGTGGCACTGGTTACGGGTGGCAGCCGCGGTCTGGGCTACCAGATGGTGAAGGCTTTCGCCGCCCATGGCGCCGATATCTTCATCACCAGCCGCAAGCGCGAGGCGTGCGAGAAGATTGCGACCGAGGTGCGGACGATGGGCCGCAAGGCTGCGATCCATGCCTGCAATGTCGGCAACTGGTCCGAGCTCGACGGGCTGGTCGAAGCCGCCTACGCGGCCTTCGGTAAGGTCGATGTCCTGGTGAACAATGCCGGTTCCTCGCCGCTCGCGCCGTCGTCACTCGAGACGCCGGAGAGCCTGTTCGACCGCATCGTGTCGCTCAACTTCAAGGGACCGTTCCGGTTGATGTCGCTGGTCGGCAGCCGCATGGCAGAGGGCGCCGGCGGCTCGATCATCAACATCTCGAGCGCCGGGGCGCTCAGGCCGCGGCCGCAAATCGCGCCCTATGCCGGCGCCAAGGCGGCGCTCAATGCGATCACCGAGGCCTTCGCTTTCGAGTACGGACCGAAAGTGCGCGTGAACACCATCTCGCCCGGCCGTTTCCTCACCGACGTAAGCAAGGCGTGGAGCGAGGAGCACAAGCTCAACAGCACGGCAGCGCTGCGGCGCAGTGGCCGGCCGGAAGAAATCGTCACCGCTGCGCTCTATCTCGCGTCGAGCAAATCGAGTTTCACCACGGGTTCCGTGGTCCGTGTCGATGGAGGAATCGCCTAATGAAGATGAAAGCCGGAGTTCTCACCGTGTGCGGCGCGCCGCGTCCGTTCGCCAAGTCGAAGCCGATCCACGTCGTCGAGGTCGATCTCGACCCGCCGGGCGAGGGCGAGGTGCTTGTGAAGGTGGGCGGCGGCGGGCTCTGCCACTCCGACCTGTCGCTGATCAACGGCGACCGGCCGCGCCCGGTGCCGATCGTGCTCGGTCACGAGGGCGCGGGCGAGATCGTCGAAGTGGGATCGGGCGTGCACGACGTGAAGAAGGGCGACCATGTCTGCTTCACCTTCAACGTCTCGTGCGGCCGCTGCCGGCGCTGCCTCGAAGGCCGCCCCTATATCTGCGAGCGCTCGGTGACGCCGCGCGCCGCCGGTCAGCTCCTGTCGGGTCATCATCGCCTGCACATGGACGGCAAACCGGTGAACCATCAGTCGGGCGTGTCGTGCTTCGCCGAATACGCCGTGGTCGATCGCGGCTCGGTCGTGGTGATCGACAAGACCCTGCCGCTCGACCTCGCGGCATTGTTCGGCTGCGCCGTCGTCACCGGTGTCGGCGCCGTCATCAACACGGCGAAGATCGAGCCCGGCAGCACGGTGGCCGTCGTCGGCCTGGGCGGCGTTGGCCTGAGCGGCCTCCTGGGCGCAGTGCTGGCCGGTGCGGGGCGCATCGTCGCCATCGACCTTGCCGACGACAAGCTTGGGCTGGCGCGCCAGCTCGGCGCCACCGACACGGTAAACGCCAGGGACGCCGACCACGTCAAACAGGTGCGCGACCTCACCAATGGCGGCGTCGACTATGCCTTCGATCTTGCCGGCACCATCAAGTCGATGGAGACGGCCTATCTCGTGACGCGATGGGGCGGCACGACGGTGTCGGCGGGTCTCTCGCCGCTCGGCGCCAATTTCTCCTTCCAGCAGAGCGGGCTGGTCAGTGAGGAGAAGACGATCAAGGGCTCGTACATGGGAAGCTGCGTGCCGGTTCGCGACATCCCGCGCTTCATCGCGCTCTACCGGCAGGGCAAGCTGCCGGTCGACCGGATGGTCAGCAAGCGCATCGGCTTCGACGAGTTGAACGAAGGCTTCGACCGGCTGCAGGACGTGGCGACCGTACGCCAGATCCTGGTGCCGCACGGCTGAGCGCTACTGCGGCAGGAGAGCGAAGGACGCAAGGAAGCGGGTGATGGCGGGATTGTTCTCCTGCCCGGGCGGCGCGAAGCAGTAGATCGAGTAGAGCCAGTCGCCGCGCGTGACGTCGAGCGCCACGATCACCAACGGCCGGGCCCCGTGCCAGTCGACGATGCTGCGCTGCGCCGGATGGCCGTCGATCTCGAGCTTCTGCTGCGACCGCAGCGTGCCGATCGCCGTGCGGCCCAACTGCACCGCATCGAGCACCTTCTGCGGCTCGCGCGATGCCGTGCCGGCGGGATAGACAGTGTAGGTGACGTGAAACGTCACGTCGTCGTCGGTCGTCATCTGGGCGGTGACGGTCGCCGCCCTGCCGTAGCGCGTGCCGGCGGCGTTGCTGCCGTTGACGAGGGGCTTGCCCGGGAAGTCGACGCGAAAGCCCGTGAGGCCGCCGGGCTGGAAGGTCATCCATTGCTGCGCTGCAGCCGGGGTCGCTGCGAGGAGGGCGAAGAAGAGCGGAAGCGCGGCGCGGCGCGACGTCAATCAGCGGATCTCGAAGCCGAGGCTCGCCAGGACCGTGCGCATGCGTTCGCGGCCGTTCATCGACTTCAGCGGGCCGAGGCGGTTCAGCACGCGTTGCGTCCAGGTGCCGGCTTGCAGCTCGTGACGGGCCGAGAATGCCATCATTTCCTCGTCATGTGCCTTGCGCGCGGCATCGGCATTCGAGGCGTCGTAACGCTCGCGATGGAGGATCGCGGCCTGCGGCAGGCGCGGCTTCACCTCGCCCACCGCCTTCTCGGTCGCGTAGCCGACGCACAGGCCGAACACGACGAAGGACTGCTTTGGCAGGTCGAACAGCTTGGCGACCTTTTCCGGGTCGTTGCGCATGGCGCCGATATAGAGGGTGCTGAGACCGAGCGATTCGGCGGCGACCACGGCATTCTGCGCCGCCAGCGCCACGTCGATGCAGGCAACCATGAAGGTCTCGAGCCACGGCATGGTATGGAACTCGACCTGCTCGGACGCCGAGATCGTGACGTGCCGATTCATGTCGGCGACCCAGCACAGGTAGAGCGGGCACTCCTCGATATGCTTCTGGCCGCCGGCGATCTCGGCCAGCACCTTCTTCTTGGCCGGGTCGGTGGTGGCGATCACCGACGTCCACTGCATGTTCGAACTGGTGGCGGCCGACTGGGCCGCCGCGATCATCGTCTCGAGCGTGCCCGGCGGCACCGTGTCGGGCTTGTAGCCGCGCACCGAGCGGTGAGCGAGCATCGTGGCGATGACCTCGTTCCACGGCCCGTTGGCGGGCATGCAGGACGGGCCGTAGCGGCGGCGGAGCGCCTCCTTCTGAGCATCAGGAGCCGGCGCGAGCGAGTCCATGGAGCGAGCCTTCCGGTTTGCGGCGGGTGATCGCGGTCACCAGCGCCAGGAGAATGAAGAGCGTGACGACGACATAGATCATCTGCGGCTGGCCATTGTCCATCATCCAGCCATAGGCCAGCGGGGCCACCATGCCGCCCAGGTTCAGGCCCGTGGTCACGAAGCCGAATACCTTGCCGAAGGAGCCGGGCGGGGTGACGGCCCGCACCATCATGTCGCGCGACGGCTGGATCATGCCGTTTAGCACACCGCCCGCCGACATCACCAGGATCAGCACCAAGCCGGGCAGCGCGACCCAGCCCATCAGGATCGCCATGACGGCGGTGCAGGCAAAGCCGATCGCGGCAACGCGCTCGTGGTGCACCGTGCGGTCGGCGATCACGCCGCCCAGCAGGACGCCCACCGCGCTCATCAGCAGGAAGCCCGAGAGGGCGATATTGGAAATCGCGGTCGGCGTACCGTGGATCACCTGCTGCGACACGACCGTGTAGGTCTGGATGCCACCATTGGCCATCCCGAGGCACAGGAAGAAGAACAGGTTGCGCAGGATCGGCATGCTGAGCAGCAGGTCGAGGCCGACCTTGTTCTCTTTGGTCGTGGCCTTTGGTGGGACAGCCGGCGAGATCGCGCGCGGCCGCTTGGGCAGGATGTGACCGGCGACCATCAGCAGGACGGCGGCGAGGAGGGCCATGATCGAGGCGGCGAGGTAAGCGCCGCGCCAGCCCCACAGCGCGGCACAACCGATCATGAAGGCCGGCGCCACGCCGAAGCCGACGTAGCCCGCGAAGGTGTGCACGGAGAAGGCCTTGCCGATGCGCTTGCCTTCGATGGCGCTCGAGAGGATCGAATAGTCACCCGGGTGATAGACGGTGTTGGCGACGCCCAGCAGCGCGTAGGCGGCGATGAAGGTCCAGTAGCCCGGCAGCAGGGCGATGGTGGCGGTCGCGGCCGTCGCGACCAGCAGGCCGCCGGTCAGCATGACGCGCGGGCCGACCCGGTCGACCAGGAATCCGGCCGGCGTCTGCAGCAACGCCGACATGATGTTGTAGATCGTGATCGCAAAGGCGATCTCGGTGTAGCCGACACCGAACGACGCCTTCACCAGCAGGAGGATCGGCGGCAGCAGCATGCCATGGAGGTGGCTGACGAAATGCACGACGGAGATCAGGCTGATCACCTTGGCGTCGCGCACCACGCTCGCCCTGGCGCCAGCTTGGGGGCCGGCCTGGGCCGGCAGGCTCATGGGGTCACTCGTCGACGACATTGACGTTCAAGGTCCCGATACCGGAGATCTCGACCTCGACCTTGTCGCCGCCCTTCATCCAGAGCGGCGGCGTGCGGCCGAGGCCGACGCCATCGGGCGTGCCGGTGGCAATGACGTCGCCCGGCTCCATCCAGGTGACGGTCGAAAGATACTCGATGATCGTGGCGACGTCGAAGATCATGTGGTCGGTCGTGTCGCGCTGCACAACGGCGCCGTTCAGGCGCGTCGTGAGCTCGAGCCGTTGCGGGTCCTCCACCACTTCAGCCGTGACCATCCAGGGCCCCAGCGGTCCGGTCGCCGGGAAGTTCTTGCCGGCCGTCACCGAGTGCTTCTGGAAATCGCGCACGCTCGCGTCGAGAAAGCAGCTATAGCCCGCGACCACCGAGAGCGCCCGGGCGCGCGACACGTGCCGGCAGCGCTCGCCGATGATCACCGCCAGCTCGCCCTCGTAGTCGAAGGCGATCGAGGCCTTGGGCCGGACGATGTTTCCGCCCGCCGGCACCAGCGTATTGTGCAGGCGCGAGAAGACGCTGGGCACCTTGGGCAGTTCGCGGCCGACCTCGCCCACGTGACTCGCATAGTTGAGGCCGATGCAGAGGATTTTTTCCGGATTCGGAATGACCGGCAGCAGTTCGACATCGGCGAGCTTGAGATCGGCGGTCGCCCCCTTGGCCAGCGCCGCAAGCTCGGGCAGCGCCTTCGACGCCAGCACCTCGCGCAGGCCGCTCCAGCGGCCCTGCGTTCGGGCCGACAGATCGACGATGCCGCTCTCGACGACCGCGCCGAATTTCGACGCGCCCGCATGGCGAAAACTGAGCAACCGCATGGGGACGGACCCTAGGGCGATCCGATCAGCTTTGCGAGCCCTTTGCTGAGGCCGATGCTCTCGACCGGCGCCGGCGGCGCGCCCATTCGAACGGTCTTTTGCTTGGCAAGGGCTTCGGCCATCGAGATGGCGCAGGCGACTCCGTCGAGCAGGGGGACATCGACCTGGGCTTTGAGCTTGGCTGCCAGTCCGGTGAGACCGGCGCCGCCCAGGATCACGACGTCGGCACCGTCCGCCGCGCAGGCGTTGCAGCCCTTGGCGAGCAGCGCCATCGCGGCCTTCGGATTGCGCGCGATGTCCGCGCCCGTCGGCGCCACCGTGCGCACCGATGCGAGCCGGGACGCGAGGCCATGGCCCGCCACGAATTCCTCAAGCATCGGCTTCCAGCGCTCGCCGCCGGTCACGATCGAGAAGCGCTTGCCGAGTGCGCAGGCCTGCAGGATCGAGGCGTCGGCCATGCCGACCACCGGCACCTTGCTCACTTCCTTGAGGGCCGCGAGCCCGGGATCGCCAAAGCACGCCAGCACGACAGCGTCCTTGCGGCCGCGGTCGTTGGCCAGCGCATCGGCGGCGGCGTGGCCCGCGATGGCGTAGCCGATGCGCGAGGCGACGTAGCGCGGCCCGAACGCACCGGTGACTGCGCGCAGCGCCGTGCCCTTGGCCGCGAAGATCTTCGCATGCTTCAGCACGAGATCGGTGATCGACTGCGTGGTGTTGGGATTGATCAGGAGGAGGGTCGTCATGGGACTTGCATGATCTCTTTGAGCCGGGCGACGGGATGATTCTCGCCGATCGAGAGCGCGCAGATGCGCGAGACATGGCTGATCGGCAAGCCACTCTCATTGGCCCAGGCATTGAGTTGCGCCTGCGCCGCGCGTAGGTCCTTCTTCGACGTACCGGTGCCGATCGGCACGCCTGAATCGCGCAGGCAGGTCAGCACGTCGCCCTGCAGTACGAAGGCGTCCCAGCCGAGGAAGCGCAGGAAATACTGCCCGCTGAATCCGCCCAACCGCGAGCCGCGCTTGGCGAGGAACTCCATCAGGCCGACCTGATCGTCTGCCGGCCAGCCCGCGAGGAACTTCGCGAAACTGCCATGCTCCTGGGCGACGTCGATCACGAACTTCGCGTTCTCCCGCACCGCCTTGATCTTGCCGGGATGGCGCACGATGCGCTTGTCGGCCACGAGCTTTTCCCAGAACTCGGCCGGTTGGAACAGCAGCCGCTTGGGATTGAAGCCGAGGAAGGCTTCCTCGAAGGCGGGCCACTTCTTGTCGATCACATCCCACACGAAGCCCGCGGAGAAGATGCGTTCGGCCATCTCCGACAGGATCCGGTCGTCCGGCAGCTTCGCCAACGCCTTCTTGTCGGGTTTCCGCGGCAGCAGGCTCACGAGCACCTTGGCGCCGCCCTTGCGCTTTTCGGCACGGGCGCGGATTGATTTGAACGATACCTTCGCCATTTATTCCAGCCAGCCGTCGAAGAAGTCGAACACGTTCGCCTTGAACAGGCCGTGCGCGATCATCGAGAAATGATCGCAGCCCGGGATCGTGACGGCTTTCGCACCGGCGATTGCCTGGGCCAGCCCCTGCGGTGGCCCCGCAAGCTGGTCTCGTTGACCCGCGATCACGAGCGTCGGTCGGCGGATCGCGAAAAGCGCATCGCGCGTGATCTCGACTCTCGGCCCGCGCGAGCAGGCGGCGAGCGCCAGTGGGTCTTCCTTTTGCTCGTCGGCGAAATGGCGAAAGCTCTTCAGCATCGGATCGGAAATTTCGTCAGGTGAAGCAGCTTCCATCGCCCTGGCCATCGCGTCGGGCTCGCGCGACGGTTCGAAGATATTGCCGCCGACACCGGCGACCACGAGATGGTCGATACGTCCACCGTCGTTCATGCCGGCGGTCAGCGCGATATGGGCGCCCATCGAGAAGCCGAGCAGATGCGCGCGCTCGATGCCGGCCTGATCCATCAGGTTGAAAACGTCCTGGGCCATCTTCGCGCGATCGTATTTCGCTGCATCATGCGGCTTGGCGCTTTCGCCATGGCCGCGGCAGTCGAGCGCAAGGCCGCGCAAGCCCTTGCCGGCGATCGCGTCGTACCAGCCCATGCGCTTCCAGTTCTCGTACCTGTTCGACGAGAAGCCGTGCACCAGCACGATCGCCTTGCGCGCGTCGGCCGGACCGAATTCATCATAGGAAAGGTTCAGGCCGTCGGATGTGAACTGGGGCATGTCGCATGCTAGAAGAGCCCGCAAAGGGAGGAAAAGCAATGGCGGCCAAAATCGGAAGGACGGTGGGCGAGTCCCAGCCGTACTGGCCGGACTTGCCCAAGCGCCCCAAAGGCGCGCCCAACATCCTTGTGATCCTGTTCGACGATGTGGGCTTCTCCGACCTCGGTTGCTACGGCTCGCCGATCTTTACACCGACGATGGATGCGATCGCCCGGCGCGGCCTGCGCTACACCGGCTTCCATACGACGGCGATGTGCTCGACGACGCGCGCCGCGCTGCTGACTGGCCGCAACCATCATTCGGTGGGCGTCGGCTGCCTGGCCAATTTCGATTCAGGGTACCCAGGCTATCGCGGCAAGATCGCCAGGGAGGCCGGCACGATTGCCGAGATGCTGCGCCCGCACGGCTATCGCAACTACATGCTGGGCAAGTGGCACGTGACCCCGCTCACCGAGTCGGGCGCCACCGGCCCGTTCGACGGCTGGCCGCTCGGCCGCGGCTTCGACCGGTACTACGGCTTCATGGATGCCGAGACCGACCAGTATGCGCCGGAGCTGGTGCGCGACAACACGCCGGTCGAGCCACCGGGCAGCTTCGCGGCGGGATATCACCTGACGGCCGACCTGATCGACCAGGCGATCCGCTATCTTGCCGATCACGCGGGCGACCGGCCGGAGATCCCGTGGCTCACCTGGGTGGCGCTGGGCGCCTGCCATGCGCCCCATCAGGCGCCGCAGGACCTGATCCGGAAATACGACGCGCTGTTCTCCGCAGGCTGGGACGTCGAGCGCGACCGGCGTCTGGCGCGCCAGAAGGAAACCGGCATCGTGCCCAAGGACACGCGCCTGCCGCCGCGCAACGACGCGGTGAAGCCGTGGGCCGAGCTGCCCGACGGCGAGAAAAAACTCTACACGCGTCTGCAGGCGGCCTATGCCGCGATGCTCGACCATGCCGACCGACACATCGCGCGGCTGGTCGAGTTCCTCGAGGAGTCGGGCCAGCTCGACGACACAATGATCGTGCTGATGTCGGACAACGGTGCCAGCCAGGAGGGCGGGCCGTTCGGCATGGTCAATGCCATGGGGCCCTACAATCTGCGCCGCGAGCCGCTCGAGGAGAAGATCGCGCGCATCGACGACATTGGCGGGCCCGATACGCACTCGAACTTCCCGCTGGGCTGGGCGATGGCGTCGAATACGCCGTTGCGGCGCTACAAGCAGAACACTCACGGTGGCGGCATCCGCGATCCGCTGGTGATCTCCTGGCCCAAGGGACTGCCTGCGCGCGGTGAACTGCGCCATCAGTTCTGTCACGCCAGCGATCTCGTGCCGACCTTGCTCGAGGTCGTGGGTGTCGAGCCGCCGGCCATTCTCAATGGCGTGACGCAGATGCCGCTCGAAGGCACGAGCTTCGCGGCGAGCCTCAAGGATGCGGGGGCGCCGTCGAAATCGGTGCCGCAATATTTCGAGATGTTCGGCCATCGCGGCCTGGTGAAGGACGGTTGGAAGGCCGTGGCGTTCCATCCGCTCGGGGCTGAATTCGAGAAGGACAAATGGGAGCTCTTCCATCTCGATCGCGATTTCAGCGAGACCGACGATCTGGCCGAAAAGGAGCCGGCGAAGCTCAAGGCGTTGATCGATCTGTGGTGGCGGGAAGCGGAGGCGCACAACGTGCTGCCGCTCGACGACCGCTTCCAGGCGCGCTTCGCCGACAATGCCAAGCGCTTCCATGAGCCGCGCAACAAATTCGTCTTCCATGCCGGCATGGGCCATGTGCCGACCGACGTCGCTCCTGACGTGAGAAGTCGCACCTATACGATCGAGGCCGACGTGCAGATCGCGGGCGCTGCGACCGAAGGCGTGCTGATTGCGCACGGCGACATGACCTGCGGCTACTCGCTCTACATCAAGGACAACCGCCTGACCTACGACATGAACGTCGGCGGCGTGCACCATATCGCCGTGTCGGATCGGCCGGTGCCGGCGGGCAACCGTCTGCTCGGTCTACGGATGCGGCGGAACAAGGGCCGCAACGTCGCCACTCTCCTGATCGACGGCGCACCGGCCGGCGGATTCGACGAGCAGTCGGGCTTCGTCGCCTTCATCTCATGGTCCGGCCTCGATATCGGCCGCGACCGGTCGAGTCCGGTGTCGCATTATGAGGCGCCGTTCGCCTTCACCGGCAGACTGCGCAAGGTCACGGTCACGCTCGACGACGACCAGGCGCTCGACACCAGGTCGGCAGCCGCGGCAACACTCGGCCGCGAATGAGCGCTGTCGTGCAACCTCCCGGGGTCGACAGCCCCTACGCCTGGCGCCTCGCCTTGCTGTCGATGTTCTGCATCGGCCTGGGCGGCGGCGCGATCTACCTGCCGGTCGTGGCGCTGAAGGAGATCGCCGCCGAATTCGGAGATCGGCGCGCTGTGCCATCGATGGCCTACATGCTTGGATTCTTTGCGATGGGGGCGGGCGGCGTCTTCATGGGCTGGCTGGCCGACCGCACCAGCCCGCGGGTGCCGCTGCTGATCGCGGGCGTCTCGATCTTCGCCGGCGGCTGGCTTGCGACGAGCGGCGGCGAGCTGACACTCTACGCGGGTTACCTGCTGCCGCTCGGCTTTCTCGGCAATGCCGCGACGTTCACGCCGGCGATGAACAATGTCCAGGGCTGGTTCGACAGGCATCGCAGCACCGCGGTATCGATCATCTCGGTGGGCCCCGCCGTGTCGGGCTTCGCATGGCCGCAAATCTATCGTCAACTGCTTCCCGTCGTCGGCTGGCGCCAGTCGCTGGTGATCTACGGTGTCACGGCAGGGGTGCTGCTGTTCGCCTGCGCCCTCTACGTCCGGCCCTCGCCGGTCGCGCGCGACAAGACGGCGCGCAAGGCTTCGGAGGATCTTGCTGGCCTGCCGATGCCGTCGCCTGTGGTCATGGCGCTGCTGTCGGCGGCGGCCTTCTGCTGCTGCGCGGCCATGGCCGTGCCGTTCGTGCACATGGTTGCGTTCTGCGGCGATCTCGGTCTCTCGCCAGCGCGCGGCTCGGAGGCGATCTCGCTGATCCTGCTGACCGCCGTCGCGGCGACCTTCGCCATGGGCCGGCTGTCCAACCATATCGGCCCGATCAAGGTGAACCTGCTGTGCTCGGTGATCCAGATCGGCTCGCTGACGGGCTATCTCTTCGTCCAGGGCCTGTATGGCATCTACACCCTGTCGGTCATTCACGGCATTCCCTACATCGCCATCGTCCAGGGCTATGCCCTGAACCTGCGGGCGCTCTACGGTCCCGGCATCGCCGGCTGGCGGCTGGGCGTGGTGATGCTTTTCGCGATGGCGGGCATGGCGGTGGGCGGTTGGATGGGCGGCGTGATCTTCGATGCCACGCTGTCCTATCGCGCTGCCTTCGAGGCGGCGCTGATCCTCAACCTCCTGAACCTGATGCTGCTCGGGGTGCTTTATTTCGGCCAGCGTCAGCGCGGCGTGATGCGCAGCCTGGCGAAGTAGGCTTCCGTTCCGATGTCGACCCACAGGCCGATATTGCCCGCGACCGGCGCGGCCTTCGGCTCGCTCACGACCAGACGCTCCTCGCCGTTCACCGTGACGCGAACCCTGTTTTCCTCGACGTCGAGGCGCAGGGCGATCCACTCGTCGCCGGCGATATTGGCGCCGGTCTCGTAACGGCCGTCGGGATAGGCCTGGCGCAGCCGGTCGAAGGGCCAGTCGGGATAGGCGAAATACTGCACGGCGCGCCGGTCGCGGGGCGGCGGCGGCTTGAGCTTCAGCCCGTTGAGCGGCCGCACATAGGCCGCCTGGAAGCGTTTGCCATCCGGCGCGATGCCATAGGCCATACCCGCGAAGGCGCGCATGTCGGGCGGCGCGTCGGCGCGCAGGCGGCCCAACAGGTCGACCTCGATCGTGCCGGTGCGGAATGACGCCGGGATCATGACGAACGTGTCGGTGTCGCCAAAGTCGACGCCCGGCTGGCCGTTGCGCACCTCCTCGCTGAGCTCGACCTTGAGCGCCTTGCGGCCCTTGATCTCGGCCGGCGTCGCCGTCACACGATGGGCTGTCGCGCCCGGCGGCAGGGTCGAAAGATCGTAGGTCTCGGCGCGGAGAGCGCGGGGCATGAGGCAGGCACCGGCAAAGGCGGCGAAGGAGCGGCGGGAAAACATTTTCACAGTCGCTGCCTAGCACCGGCGCCCCTGCGGATGCTAGGCACGGCGGGGTAACCGGGTCGTTTGCCGATATTGGAAGGTCACCATGAGCGAGCTTTGGAAGATCACGGCGGTCGAAGCGGTGGCGCGGCTGAAGAAGAAGGAGATCACGCCGCTCGATCTGGTCGAGGCCTCGGCCCGGCGCATGGCGGAGGTCGAGCCTGCGGTCAACGCGATGCCGACCCTTTGCCTCGATCGCGCGCGCGATCACGCCAGCAAGATCATGGCAGGAGGCGCAGCCTGCGAAGCCTCTGGCGAAGCGGGCTGGCTGGCCGGCCTTCCGGTGTCCATCAAGGACCTCAACGACGTGGCGGGCGTGCGTACGACCTACGGCTCTCCTATTTTTGCCGACCACGTGCCCGCCAGGTCCCATCCGCTGGTCGAGCGCATCGAGCGCAAGGGCGGCATCGTGATGGGAAAGTCCAACACCCCGGAGTTCGGCGCGGGCGGCAGCACTTTCAACGAAGTGTTCGGCCGCACGCGCAATCCATGGAACACCTCGCTTACCTGCGGCGGGTCGACCGGCGGCGGCTCGGTGTCAGTGGCGACCGGCGAGGTCTGGCTGGCGCAGGGCACCGACCACGGCGGCTCGCTGCGCCGCCCGGGCACCTATTGCTCGACGGTCGGCATCCGCCCGTCGGCGGGGCGCGTGACGCGCGGCACCTCGAACAACCTCTACTCGCCACAGTCGGTGCAGGGGCCGATGGCTCGCAACGTGGCCGACCTCGCGCTCTTCCTCGACACGATGGCGGGCTTCTGTCCGGAGGACGCGATGACGTTCGATGCGCCCGCGGTGTCGTTCTCCGCCGCTGTCGCCAAGGCGATCGCGCCCAGGCGCGTCGCCATCACCATGGACTTCGGCGGCAAGTTCGGTCTCGATCGGGAGATCCGCGATATTTGCGAGAGGCGGCGAAGCGCTTCACCGAGCTCGGCTGCGTCGTCGAAGAGGCCTCACCCGATTTCGGGCCCGTAGACGAGGTTTTCATGGCCTTGCGCAGCCAGCAGTTCGTCGTCGACCGCGAGCTGCAGATCGAGCATCACAAGGACAAGATCAAGCCCGACATAATCTGGAACACCGAACTGGGCTTCAAGCAGACCACGCGGCAACTCGCTTGGGCGGAGCGCGAGCGTGCCGCCCTGTACCGGCGCATGGCCGTGTTCTGGCAGACGTACGATCTGCTGGTGACGCCGGGCGCGCCGACGGCGGCCTTCGACGTCATGCTGCGCGCGCCCGAGACCATCGCCGGCAAGAAGCTCGAGAACTACATGGCGGGCTCGACACTAAATTCGGCGATCACCGTCTCGGGCAGTCCGGCGATTGCGGTCCCCTGCGGCTTCAATTCGTTCGGCCGGCCGGTGGGCTTGCAACTTGTCGGCAAGCCACGCGGCGAGGCGGCGCTCCTGCAAGCGGCGTCGCTGTACGAAAAACTGCTGGGCCTCGACAGGCTACTGCCCATCGACCCCAGGCCGGGAACCGTGCCACCCTCCGTCGCATAAGACGGAGGAAACGAACAATGAAGGCCTCGCTCTTCTATCTGCCGACAATTGCCAGCCGTGCCGAGATCGAGAAGGGCATGGCCGGCATGAACCCGCAGTTCTATCAGCGCATGCTGAAAGAATTGACGGAGCAGATCAAACTAGGCGACGAGCTCGGCTACGATTCGGTTTCCTTCACCGAGCATCACTTCCACATCGAGGGCTTCGAGCTCTCGAACAATCCGGTGCTGCTCGATCTTTACTTCGCGATGCAGACGAAGCGGATCCGGGTGGGCCAGCTCGGCATCGTGCTGCCGGCGTCCAATCCGATCCGGGTCGCCGAAGACATCGCCATGCTCGATCACATGACCGACGGCCGCGCCAATGCCGGCTTCGCCCGCGGCTACCAGCGGCGCTGGGTCGACGTGATGGCGCAGCAGACGCACGGCATCCATGGCGCGCTGCCGCACCAGCACGATCAGATCGACGATGCCAATCGGCTGGCATTCGAGGAGAACTTCCGCATCGTCAAGAAATGCTGGACAGAGGAGATGCTGACCTTCGACGGCACGTTCTGGAAGGTGCCGGCCGGTCCCACGCCCTGGACGCTCGACACGACCGCGAAGTGGGGCAAAGGCGTCGAGAACGGCGTCCTGAAGTCGGTCGGCGTGGTGCCGAAGCCGCTGCAGAAGCCGCATCCGCCGCTGTTCCAGCCCTTCGCCAGCTCCGAGAGCACGGTGCGCTTCTGCGCGCAGGAGAACGTCACGCCAATCCTGCCGCCGATGCTGCCGATTTTCGAGGAGAAGCTCTACAGCGTCTATTCCGAGGTCTCGGGCAAGCCCAAGGGACAGGGCGTCGGCGTGCTACGTGACGTGATCATCGCCGATACGGACGAGGAGGCGATGGCGCTCTGGAAGGACTCGGGCCAATTCTCCGGCCGCGCCTGGTTCGAGCCCTTCGGCTTCCGCAAGGGCGTCACCGATCCCAAGACGGGCAAGATGCTCACGCCCGAGGAGATCATCACCATGGGCTATGCCTATGTCGGCACGGTCGACACCGTGTTGAAGGGCATGGAAGCCCAACAGAAGCGCCAGCCTGTCGATTGGGTGTTCGCCTATACCTACAACAGCCTGGTGCCGCATCCCAAGCTGATGAAGTCGATCGACGCTTTCTGGACAAAGGTGATGCCGCGCTTCCGGTAAAGGCGGGATCGGGACGATGTGGGTTCTGCGACACTTCTTAATGTCGTATCGCGGGGAACCATTGTAGACGTTCTGAGATGCGCCTGAAGCACCCCCATATGCGCCCGGCCGAGGCGGTTCAGTTCACCTTCGACGGAAAGGCCATTTCCGCGCTTCCCGGCGAGACGGTGGCGGCGGCGCTGGCGGCGGCGGATATCGTGGCCGTGCGGCAGACCCGTTCGGGCGCGCCGCGCGGCCCGTTCTGCGGCATGGGCGTGTGCTTCGACTGCCTGGTGACGGTCGATGGAAGGCCCAGCCAGCGCGCCTGCCTGACCAAGGTTGCGGCCGGCATGGATGTCCGCTCGACGCCGAGATCCGGGACCAAGCTGCCGCCGCCGGGGGCGGCCGACGAGATCGAGTGCGACGTGCTCGTGGTCGGCGCGGGCCCGGCGGGCCTGTCGGCGGCGCGTGCGCTGGCCCGTGCCGGGGCCAAGGTCGTCGTGGCCGACGAACGGCTGCTGCCGGGCGGCCAGTATTTCAAGCCGCTGGCGCCGTCGCACATGGCAGATGCCCCGGCACTCGATCGTCAATTCCGCGAGGGCCGTTCGCTCGTCCGCTCGGCGCTGGAGGCTGGCGTCCGCATCTTCGGCGAGACCACGGTGTGGGCGGCGTTCTCAGCCACCGAAGTCGCAGCGCTGGTCGCCGGCCGGTCGACCCTGTTCAGGCCCCGGCGGCTCGTGCTCGCAACCGGCGCCTACGAGCAGCCGATGCCGGTGGTCGGCTGGACCCTGCCGGGCGTCATGACCGTGGGCGGCCTGCAGACACTGGCGCGCTCGTATCGCGTCGCGCCCGGCCAGCGCATCGTCGTCGCAGGCAACGGGCCGCTCTGCCTGCAGACCGCGGCGGAACTGATCGACGGCGGCGCCGATGTCGTGGCCGTCCTCGAATCGGCGCCCCGGCCCGGCCTGCTCGATATGGCCGACCTCGCCCGTGCCGCCTGGTCCGATCCAGTGCTGACAGCGAAGGGACTGATGCTGACCCACCGCCTGAAGAACATCCTGCACTGGCGGCGACGGGTAACGCGGATCCTGGGCGAAGATCGGGTGCGCCGGGTCGAGGCGGGTGGTCTGGCGATCGATGCCGACATCGTGGCGCTGGGCTATGGCTTCGCGTCGTCATCCGAACTGGCGCGCGCTCTTGGCTGTGCGCATCGCTTCGTGTCGCGCGGCATGGGCTCGATGGAGACGGTGACCGACGGCGAGGGCCGCACCAGCATCGCCGGAGTATTCGCCATCGGCGACGGTGCGCGCTTCGGCGGCGCGCACATGGCCCAGGCGCAGGGCGTCCTGGCGGCCGGCGCGATCGCCCGGGACCTGGGTTTGCGCGCGACCGACACGCGTGCCGCGCAGCGCGCGGTGCGCCGCGCCGCTCGTTTCCAGGGCGCGCTGTGGCGTCTGTTCAACGGCGCACCCCTGGTGCCGCGCGGCATCGACAACGCCGCCATCGTCTGCCGCTGCGAGGAACTGGACGCCGGCGAGTTGCGCGCCGCCATCCGCGCGGGTCATGACACGCCCGCCGCGGTGAAGCGCGCGACACGCGCCGGCATGGGCCGTTGCCAGGGCCGCTACTGCGCGGCGGTCATCGCGCGTCTGTGCCCCAACGACGTCGACGAATTCGGCCTGTTCGCTCCCCGGCCGCCGGCCAAACCGGTGCCGATCCATGCGCTCACGGTCGAGCAACCGGAATGGACGGGACACTCCGACTTCGTTCCGCCCGACATGGCCCGCCCGCACGGCAGCGAGCCCCTGCCGGTCGAGGCCGTCGACACCGTGGTGATCGGGGGCGGCATCGCGGGATCGTGCGTGGCCTACTGGCTCGCGCGCGAAGGCATCGATACGCTGGTTGTCGAGCGCGACGAGGTGAACCTGCAGGCCTCGGGCGCCAACGCGGGCAGCCTGCACGTGCAGTTGCTGGCCTTCGACTTCACGGGCAGCGCACCGGTGGGACCCAATCGCGCGGCCGATACGCTGCCTCTCGGACCGGCCTCGATCGCGCTGTGGCAGGAGATCCAGCGCGACACCGGCCAGGACCTCGAGATCAGAATCACCGGCGGCCTGATGCTGGCCGAGACCGCGCGCGACGTCGAAATCCTGAAGGGCAAGGTCGCGCTCGAGAAGAGCCGCGGCGTCGAGGCGGAGATGATCGGCGCCGACGACCTGCGCCGGCTGGAGCCCGCCATCGGCGATGTCGCGATTGCCGCGGAATGGTGTCCGGGCGAGGGCAAGATCAATCCGCTCAAGGGCACTTACGCCGTGGTGGCCAAGGCGCAGGAGCTGGGCGCGCGCTTCCGGCGCGGCAGCAATGTGCAGGCGATCGAGCGTGCGGGCACCGGCTACCGGATCAAGACCAGCCGCGGCGAGATCGTCTGCAAGAGGATCGTCAATGCGTCCGGCCCGTGGGCCGCGGAGACGGCGAAGCTCGCCGGCATTTCACTCCCCGTGCGTGCGGCGCCCCTGCAGATGATCGTCACCGAGCCCACGGCGCCGATGCTGACGCGGCTGGTGGCCTATACCGGCCGCCATCTCACCCTGAAGCAGGTGGGATCGGGTGCCTTCATGATCGGTGGCGGCTGGACCGCGGGCCTCGACGAGAAGCAGAAACTGTCGCGCGCCCTGCGGTCGAGCGTCGAGGGCAATCTGTGGATCGCCGCGCGCGCGGTGCCTGCCCTCGCCGATCTTCATGCCATCCGCATCTGGGCCGGCATGAACGTCAACATCGACCGCGCGCCGATCCTGGGCGAAGTGCCCGGCCTGCCGGGCTTCTACAACTGCGTGAGCTCCAACGGCTATACGCTGGCGCCGGTCCTGTCGCGGCTGACCGCGGAACTGATGACCGGGCGGCAGACAAGCCTGCCGGTAGGTGCCTATTCGCTCAGTCGGTTCGGCTGACCGGGGAATCCTCCCCTAGGTGAAGATTGACGGATCGATCAGCGGCTTGCCGCGCGACCGCGCCGGCTCGGGACGATCGCATTTCTGAAACAGGCCGCGCCCGGCCGAGCCGCTCATGCGGCCTTCCTCCATCACGACCTGTCCGCGCGAGAGCGTCATCACCGGATAGCCCGTGAGCTCGCGGCCCTCGTAGGGCGTGTAGTCGCAATTGTGGTGCAGGATCGAGTTGGTGAGGCTCACCCTGCGCCTGGGATCCCACAGCACGATATCGGCGTCCGATCCGACCGCGATCGTGCCCTTGCGTGGGTGCAGGCCGTACATCTTGGCGGCGTTGGTCGAGGAGAGGGCGACGAACTGCTGCAGGGTGAGGCGACCTTTGTTCACGCCCTCGGAGAAGAGCAGCGGCAGCCTCGTCTCGACGCCCGGCACGCCGTTGGGAATCTTGCGAAAGGACTTGTCGGCGCCGGGCAGCTTCTTGCCGCGCACGTCATTGTACTTGAACGCCGCGTGATCGGACGACAGGACCTGGAATGTGTTGGCCGAAAGGCCGGTCCAGATATGCTCCTGGTTGTCGGTACCGCGCGGCGGCGGCGAGCAGACGCACTTGCTGCCTTCGCCGCCCGGCCTCTCGAAATCCTCCTCGCTCAGGAAGAGGTATTGCGGGCAGGTTTCGCCGTAGACCTTGAGGCCACGGGCCTGGGCGCGCTGGATCTCATGCATGGCTTCCTTGGCCGAGACATGGACCAGCAGCATCGGCACGTCGAGCAGCTCGGCCAGCGAGATCGCCCGATGCGTGGCCTCGCGCTCGACCACGAACGGCCGCGAGGTGGCGTGGAATTTGGCAGCCGTCATGCCCTTCCATTCGAGTCGCTCGGTGATCCAGTCGATGCAGTCGGAATTCTCTGCATGGATCATCAGCATCGCCTGCTCGCGACGCGCGGCGGCCAGCGCGTCGAGCATCTGCCGGTCGGAGAGCTTCACGTCGTCGTAGGTCATGTAAATCTTGTACGAAGTGTAGCCGTCGGCCACGAGCGCAGGGAAATCCTGGCCCATCGTCTTCTCCGCCGGATCCGACAGGATCACGTGGAAGGCATAGTCGATCAGGGACTTGTCGTTGGCGCGCTGGTGATACTTGTTCACCGCATCGCGCAGCGACTGGCCCTTGCTCTGATAGGCGAAGGGAATGATCGTCGTGGTGCCGCCGGCCGCGGCCGCCCGGCTGCCGCTCTCGAAATCGTCGCAGAACACCGAGCCGTCGGCCGTGTCCTGGTCGAAATGGACATGCGCATCGATGCCGCCTGGAACGGCAACCAGATCTGTCGCATCGATCTCGCGCCGACCCTTGTCGAGCCGTTCGCCGAGCGCGATCACCCGTCCGCCGGCGATGCCGATGTCGCCTTTCACGACGTCCGACGCCGTGGCGATGGTGGTGTTGCGGATCACAAGCTCGTAATCGGCCATTGTCGTTCTCCCGGAGAGCCGGCAGGTGCAAGTCCCATGCCGCATTACCCGCCTAGACCGCCAACCCGGCCCGGTCCACACTTGTCTCGAGGCAGAGGGGACCGAAATGAAAAAGTGGATTGTGCCGTTCGCCATGTTGCTGGCGGCGGCGGCAACGACGGTGGCCGGGGCGCAGACCGCGCTGAAGCCGGCGGTCATCTACAGTACGGGCGGCAAGTTCGACAAATCCTTCAATGAGGGCGTCAGCATGGGCGTCGAGAAATTCCGGAAGGAGACGTCGAGTACGGTCGCCGAGTTCGAGCCGGCCAACGAGACGCAGTTCGAGCAGGCGCAGCGGCGGTTCGCCCAGCGTGGCCAGGATCCGATCATTGCCGTCGGCTTCTCCCAGTCCGTGGCGCTCACCAAGGTCGCCAAGGAATTTCCCAACGTCCACTTCACCCTCATCGACAGCGTCGTCGACCTGCCCAACGTGCAGTCCGTCGTCTTCAAGGAGCAGGAAGGGTCGTTCCTGGTGGGCATGCTGGCGGCCATGGCCTCGCAGAGCGGCAAGGTGGGCTTCGTGGGCGGCATGGACATCCCGCTGGTCCGCCGGTTCCAGTGCGGCTTCGAGCAGGGCATCAAGTACGCCAATCCCAAGGCCGAATTGATCTCGAACATGACCGGTACGACGCCGGCAGCGTGGAACGATCCCGGGCGCGGCGCCGAACTCGCCAAGGGCCAGTTCGACCGCGGCGTCGACGTCGTCTATGCCGCGGCGGGCTCGACCGGCATCGGCATCCTGCAGGCGGCCAAGGACCGCGGCAAACTGGGCATCGGCGTCGATTCCAACCAGGACTATCTTCATCCCGGCACCATGCTGACCTCGATGCTGAAACGGGTCGATCTCGCGGTCTACCGCAGCTTCAAGGCCGCCGACGACGGTTCGTGGAAGGGCGGCACGCAGGTGTTGGGCCTGAAAGAAGGCGGCGTCGACTGGGCACTCGACCAGTATAACGAGAAGCTGATCACCGCCGACATGAAAGCCAGGGTCGAAGCCGCGAAAGTCGACATCATCGCGGGCAAGATCGAGGTTCACGACTATATGAGCAACAACACGTGCAAGTTCTAACGCCGGACGAGCCGGCGAGCGAAGGAACACCGGCGGCGATCGAACTCAAGTCCATCGACAAGTCGTTCGGCAGCGTCCACGCCGTGCGCGGCGTGTCGCTGCGCATCGATGCGGGCCGTATCACCGGGATCGTCGGCGAGAATGGCGCCGGCAAGTCGACCCTGATGAGCATCCTCTATGGGCTCTACCGCGCCGATGCGGGAGAGATTCTGGTCGGTGGCAAGGCCATGCAGATGGACAGCCCACGCGACGCCATCGCCCATGGAATCGGCATGGTGCACCAGCATTTCATGCTGATCGACAGCTTTACCGTGCTTGAGAATCTGGTGCTGGGCGCCGAAGGCGGGGCGCTTCTGGCAGGCGGGCTGGCGGCAGCGCGTGCCGAACTGGCGAGACTCGGCGGCGAGTACGGGCTGGCGGTCGATCCCGACGCACTGGTGGCGGACCTGTCGGTCGGAGAGCAGCAGCGGGTCGAGATCCTGAAGGTCCTGTTCCGCGGCGCGCGCATCCTGATCCTCGACGAGCCGAGCGCGGTGCTGACGCCGCAGGAAACCGACCAGCTCTTCCGGATCCTGGCGACCCTGAAGGAACATGGCGTCACGATCGTGCTGATCACGCACAAATTGCGCGAGATCATGGTGGCGACCGACGCGGTCCATGTCATGCGCCAGGGAACGATCGTGGCATCGCGGACGACGCGCGACACCAATCCGGAGGAGCTTGCCGAGCTGATGGTCGGTCGCAAGGTGCTGATGCATCTCGACAAGACGGCGCCGCGCCGCGGCGAGGTAATGCTGCGCGCCGAGCAGGTGTCGCTGGTCGACGCACGCGGCGTGCGGTTGCTCGACGATATCGGGCTGAAGCTTCACGCCGGCGAGATCGTCGGTATCGCCGGCGTCTCAGGCAACGGCCAGACGGAGCTGCTGCAGGTTCTTTCCGGCATTCGCGCGCCGAGCAGCGGCATGCTCGAGGTCTGCGGCCGGACGATCGACGCCCGCCATCCTGGCGATCCCGCCGAGATGCGGGCACTTGGCCTCGCCCACGTGCCGGAGGACCGATTGCGCCAGGGCATGGTGGCAGACTTCCGCGCCAGCGAGACCTCGATCTTGGGCTATCACGAGGATCGGCTGTTCACGAACCACCACCTGCTCGATGGCTCTGCCGTCGGCCGGCATTGCGCCGAGTTGATGCAGCGCTTCGACGTGCGGCCGCGCGCACCCGACCTGCGCTCGGCCAGTTTCTCGGGCGGCAACCAGCAGAAGCTCGTGTTGGCGCGCGAGATGGCGCGGAGTCCCAAGGTATTGCTGGTCGGCCAACCGACGCGCGGCGTCGACATCGGGGCGATCGAGTTCATCCATCGCGAGCTGCTCAAGTGCCGCGATGCCGGTTGCGCGGTGCTGGTCGTATCGGTCGAACTGGAGGAGATACTGTCGCTTGCCGATCGTGTCCTGGTGATGTTCGCCGGCCGCATCGTCGGCGAGGTCGAAGCGAGCGCGGCTGGCGAGCGCCAGCTCGGGCTGATGATGGCGGGCGTACAGGCACCTGCCCTGAGCGGAGCCGAAGGGCCATGAGCGCGCTGCGGCGCCCCTTGCCGGCATGGGCCGACATCGCGCTGCTGCCGCTGATCAATATCGTGCTCGCCTTCCTGGTTGTCGGCGTCATCGTCGAGATCATCGGGGTCGACCCCTTCAAGGCCCTCAAGCTCCTGGTCGCGGGCGCGATCGGTTCGCGCGATTCGATCGCCTACACGCTTTATTACGCGACGAATTTCATCTTCACCGGCCTCGCCGTTTCGGTCGCCTTCCACGCCGGGCTGTTCAATATCGGCGGCGAGGGCCAGGCCTATATCGGCGGCCTGGGCTGCGGCCTGGCGATCCTGGCGTTCGACCGCTTCCTGCCAGGCTGGCTGCTGATCCCCGTTGCCATCCTTGCCGCCGCCCTGTTCGGCGCAGCCTGGGCCGCCGTGCCGGCGTGGCTGCAAGCCTGGCACGGCAGCCACATCGTCATCACCACGATCATGTTCAACTTCGTGGCCTCGGCACTGATGGTCTATCTGCTGGTCAATGTGCTGATCGCGCCCGGCTCGATGACGCCGCAGAGCCGGGGTTTCGCGCCCTCCGCGGCGCTGCCGGTGCTGATGGGCTCTACGCTCAATCTCTCGATCGCGCTGGCGCTCGCCTGCTGCGTCGGTGTCTGGGTCTTCCTGTGGCACACCTCGTGGGGCTACGCGTTGCGCACGATGGGTCACAATCCCGCCGCCGCGATTTACGCCGGCACCAACCTGAAGCGCATGACCATGCTGGCCATGTGCCTCTCCGGGGCGCTGGCCGGGCTGGTTTCGGTCAACGAGCTGCTGGGCGTGCAACACCGCCTGCTGCTCGACTTCCAGGCCGGCTACGGCTTCGCCGGGATCGCCGTCGCCCTGATGGGGCGCAACCATCCGCTGGGCGTGGCGCTGGCGGCGCTGCTGTTCGGCGCGCTGCAACAGGGCGGGGCCGAGCTCTCGTTCGATCTTCCAGGCATCACCCGCGAAATGGTGGTGGTGATCCAGGGCCTGGTAATCCTGTTCTCGGGGGCACTGGAGCATCTGCCGCGGCCGTGGTTGCAGGCCCTGCTGGCGCGACGGCCGTGATGGACGAGCTGGTATCGATCGTCTTCCTGATGTCCGCCGCGACGCTCCGCGTGGCGACGCCGCTGATCCTCTGCGCCATGGGCGGACTGTTCTCCGAGCGCAGCGGCATCATCGATGTCGGCCTCGAGGGCAAGATGCTGATGGCCGCGTTCTTTGCAGCGGCGACAGCCGCGGTGACGGGCTCGGCCTGGGCCGGCGTCGGTGCCGGCGTGGTCGCGGCGGAGGTCCTGGCGCTGCTGCATGGTTTTGCCTGCATCACCCATCGCGGCAACCAGGTGGTGAGTGGCGTGGCGCTCAACATCCTGGCGGCCGGCCTGACGGTCGTGCTGGGCAGCGCCTGGTTCAGGCAGGGCGGTCTCACGCCGCCGCTCAGCTCGAAGGAGCGCCTGATGCCGCTCTTCTTCCCGAGCGCGGGCGACAGCATCCTGGTCTATGTCGGCCTGCTCTCGGTGCCGTTCACTTGGTGGCTTGTCGGCCGCACGCGCTTCGGTCTCAGGCTCCGCGCGGTGGGGGAGATGCCGCTCGCCGTCGATGCGGCGGGCATTTCGGTCGCCGGGCTGCGCTACCGTGCGGTGCTGATGTGCGGCTTGTTCGCGGGGCTGGCCGGCTCGTATATCTCGATCGCCCAGAACGCCGGCTTTACCCGTGACATGACGGCGGGGCAGGGCTTTATCGCGCTGGCCGCCCTCATCTTCGGCAAGTGGCGGCCGTTTCCGGCCTTCGGCGCCTGCCTGCTGTTCGGCCTGCTCGATGCCGTTGCCATCCGCCTGCAGGGCCTCAGGGTGCCGGGCATCGGTGAAGTGCCGGTGCAATTGTTCCAGGCCTTGCCGTATCTTCTCACCATGTTCCTGCTGGCCGGATTCATCGGTCGCGCCGTGGCCCCCAGGGCGATCGGCGTGCCTTACGTGAAGGAGCACTGACATGGATGACCTCATCCGGTTGGCGCAGACGATGATGACCCGCGCCCATGCGCCCTATTCCAGGTTTCACGTCGGCGCGGCAGTGCGCGACGAGGACGGCGATATCCACGGCGGCTGCAACGTCGAGAACGCGGCCTACCCGCAAGGCCTCTGTGCGGAGGCGGCGGCGATCGCCGCCCTGGTCGGCTCCGGCGGCAAGCGCGTGCTCGAGTGCGCCGTTGCGGGACCCGGACCCGAAGTGATCACGCCGTGTGGCGGCTGCCGACAGAAGCTGCGCGAGTTCGCGTCGGACGACCTCAGGATCCATCTCTGCGGTCCCGACGGTCTTCATCGCACGGTGACGCTCGGCCAGCTGCTGCCGATGTCGTTCGGCCCGCACAACCTCGGCCAGCCATGATCGACGTCATCGCTTCGAGGGCGCCGGGCTTCAGGCCGAAAGTGGCCGTGGTCCTGGGCACTGGCCTGGGTGGCTTCGCCGATGAGGTGAAGGCCCTCGCAACCATCCCCTACGATGAATTGCCGGATTTCCCGCGACCGACGGTGCGAGGCCATGCAGGACGTCTGGTGCTGGGACATGTCGGCGGGACGCCGGTCGCCGTGCTGCAAGGCCGTGCGCATTATTATGAACATGGCCGCGTCGACGAAATGAAGGTGCCCATACAGACGATCGCCGAACTCGGCTGCGAGGCGCTGCTGCAGACAAACGCCGCCGGAAGCCTGCGTCTCGATATGCCGCCCGGCTCGCTGATGGCCATCTCGGACCACATCAACTTCACCGGCGTGAACCCGTTGTTTGGCCTCGGTCCCGATCGACGCTTCGTCGACATGGTCGATGCCTACGATCCCGAGCTCCTGAAGAAGCTTCTGGCAGTCGCTAAAGAAGTGGGCGTCCTCTGCCACGAGGGCGTGTACATCTGGTTCAGCGGCCCGAGCTTCGAAACGCCGGCCGAGATCCGCGCCGCGCGCGTCCTGGGTGCCGATGCCGTCGGCATGTCGACGGCGCCTGAAACGATCCTGGCGCGGCATGCCGGCCTGAAGGTCGTGGCGCTGTCGGTGATGACCAACTATGCCGCGGGCATTGTGCCCGGCGGTATCGGCCACGATCAGACGATCACTGTGGCGGGCGAGGCATCAGGCAAGGTGCGGCAGGTGCTCCGCACGTTCCTCGAGCGCTACATCTAAGGCCGATGCTGCCGCAGGAGATCATCCGCAAGAAACGCGATGGCGGCGAGCTGTCGGACGAGGAGATCGCCTTCATCGCGCGCGGCATTGCCGACAACAGCCTGAGCGAGGGGCAGGTCGCAGCCTTCGCGATGGCGGTGTTCTTCCACGGCATGACCACGCTCGAGAGGGTTGCCATGACCCTGGGCCTCGTGAAGTCGGGTGTCATTCTCGACTGGAACGATCTCGACCTGCCCGGCCCGATCATCGACAAGCATTCAAGCGGCGGCGTCGGTGACAAGGTAAGCCTGATGCTGGCGCCGATCGTGGCGGCCTGCGGCGGCTTCGTGCCGATGATCTCTGGCCGCGGCCTCGGGCATACCGGCGGCACGCTCGACAAGCTCTCGGCGATCTCGGGCTACGACACCCAGCCCGACGTCGCTGCCTTCCGCAAGGTGGTGCGCACGGTGGGCTGCGCGATCATCGGCCAGACCGACAATCTCGCACCCGCCGACCGGCGGCTCTACGGCGTGCGCGACGTCACGGCCACCGTGGAATCCATTCCGCTGATCGTGAGTTCGATCCTGTCGAAGAAAGTGGCGGCCGGCCTCGACGGGCTGGTGATGGACGTGAAGTGCGGTTCGGGCGCCTTCTGCGAAACCGAGACGATGGCACGCGACCTCGCCGAAAGCCTGGTCGCCGTCGCCAATCAGGCAGGCCTCTCCACCACGGCGCTGATCACCGACATGGATCGCGTACTGGGCCGCAACGTCGGCAATGCCCTCGAAGTCGAGGAGGCCGTGGCCTATCTGAAGGGCGAGGGCGTGCGCGATCCTCGCCTGCACGAGGTGGTGATCGCGCTTGCCGGCGAGATGCTGGCCCTGGGCGACCTGGCGCCCAGCGTGGTCGCCGGGCGGGTGCGCGCCGAAGCGGCGCTGGCCGATGGCCGGGCGGCGGAAAAATTCGCGCACATGGTGTCGGCATTGGGCGGTCCCGACGATTTTCTCGAGCATCCCGGCCGCTATCTGGCGGTGGCGCCCGCCATCAAGACCTGTGCCGCGGAGCGGCCGGGCTTTGTCGTGTCCATGAACGCACGCGACATCGGCGTTGCCGTGGTGGCACTCGGCGGCGGCCGGCGCCATGCCGACGATGCGATCGATCCCGCGGTCGGCTTCACCGACATGGTCGATGTCGGAACGCAAGTCCGCACCGGCACGCCGCTCTGCATCGTGCACGCCGCGACAGAAGCCGATGCCGACGCGGCCATCGCCGACGTACGGCGGGCGATTCGCATCGGCAGTCCCGCGCCGCCGCCGCGGCCGGTCGTCATCGCACGGATCGGCGAATGATGGGCGTTGATCTCGCAGCCTACCGGCGGAACGGCTATCTCGTTCTGCCGGATTTCCTGCCGCCGGCCGACTGCGATGCGCTGCAGGCGCGCGCTGCCCAGCTGGTGGCGGGTTTCGATCCCGGTCCGGCGCGCACGGTATTCTCGTCCCATGATCAGGGCCACGCGAAGGCGCGCTACTTCCGCGAATCGGGAGACGCCATCCGCTTCTTCTTCGAAGAAGAGGCGACCAAGCAACCCGCTGCCCGCGCCCTGAACAAGATCGGGCATGCGTTGCACGATCTCGATCCGGTGTTCGACCGGATCTCGCGCCAACCAAGGATTGCTGGCCTTGCACGCGCGCTTGGCTTCGAGCAGCCGCTGCTGCTGCAGTCGATGTACCTTTTCAAGCAGCCACATATCGGCGGCGAGGTCGGCTGGCACCAGGACGCGACCTATCTGCACACGATACCCGCGACGGTGACCGGCTTCTGGATCGCTCTCGACGATGCCGATCGCGACAATGGATGCCTGATGGCGTTGCGCGGCGCCCATCGCGGTCCCTTGCGCGAGCGGTTCCACGAAAGAGGCGGCGAACTGGTCACCTCGACACTCGACCCCACCCCCTGGCCTGCCATCGAACCGGTGGCCCTCGAAGCCCGGCGCGGCAGCCTGGTGGTGCTCCATGGTCTGTTGCCGCACGCCAGCGCCCCCAACCGGTCGAGCCGGCCGCGGCACGCCTATGCCTTGCACCTGATCGACGGACGTGCGGAATATTCGGCGGATAACTGGCTGCAACGGCCGGATCTGCCGCTAAAAGGGTTCTGAGTGATCGCCAAGGCCGAACTGCACTGCCATCTCGAAGGCTCGATCGCGCCCTCGCTCGCGATGAAGCTCGCCCGGCGCAACGGGCTTTCCCTGCCCGACGGCCTGATGCGCCGCGACGGCACCTACGAGTGGGACGATTTCCTGGGCTTCCTCGCGGCCTACGATCGTGTCTGCACGGCGCTGCGCACGCCGCGCGATTTCGGCGACGTGATCTATGCCTATCTTGCGGGCGTCGCCGCACAAGGCGCCGTCTATGTCGAGATGTTCTGCTCGCCCGAACGTCCGGCCCTGCTCGGGATGGCCTATGCCGCCTGGCTCGAAGGGCTGGTCGACGGCATCGATCGGGCGGAACGGGAGTTCGGCATCGTCGGCCGCATCATCGCCATCTGCATCCGCCATCTCGGCCCCGACCGCGCGCTCGATCTCGCCAGGACGGTCGTTGCCGGGCCGCATCCCTATGTCGTGGGCTTCGGCATGGGCGGCGACGAGGCCAAATTTGCGCCGCGTGACTTCGCGCCGGCCTACCGCCTGATGCATGACAAGGGCTATGGCTGCACCGTGCACGCGGGTGAAGTGGTGGGCCCCGAGAGCGTGTGGGCGGCGCTGAACGATCTGCCGGTGACCCGCATCGGCCACGGCGTCCGCTCGTCCGAGGACCCCAGACTGCTCGACGAGCTCGCCCGGCGCGGAACGGTGCTGGAAGTCTGCCCGGGCAGCAACATCGCGCTCGGCATCTACCCCGACCGCGCCACCCATCCGCTTCACCGGTTGATCGAGGCGGGCGTTCGCGTCACCCTCAATTCAGACGATCCGCCGTTCTTTCACACCACGCTGGGCGCCGAATACGATCAGGCGGGGCTGGGGGACGAGGCGCTGCGACGCATCACGCGGACGGCCATCGAGGCCTCGTTCGCCGACCATGAGACCAAGGCAAGGTTGTTGAAGGGGGTTGGACCATGATCGTGAAGAGGACAATCGCGCTCGGCGCTTTCATTATCGCGTTGTCGGCTGCCGTCGCGCGTGCCGAAACGCCAGTGCCCGCAGCGACTGGCTGGAGGCCAATCTCTGGACGCAGCGCTCGGTCGAGTTCAAGGGCAATGCGCTCACCGTTTATGCGCTGGCCCGCATCCGGCTCGACCAGGCGCTGGCCGACAAGAAGTGGACGGCCGCGCCCGCCGAGCAGAAGAGCGGTTACGAGAACCTGCCGCCGGCAGTCATCCTCGACGTCGACGAGACCGTGCTCGACAATTCGCTCTACCAGGTGTGGAGCATGAAGAGCGGCAATCCGTTCAGCCTCGCCACGTGGAACCAGTTCTGTAACGACAAGGTCTCGCGCGCGATCCCGGGCGCCGTCGAGTTCACCAAGTATGCCGATTCCAAGGGTGTGAAAGTATTCTACGTCTCCAATCGTGCGGTCGAGGTCGAGAAGGCGACGCGCGAGAACATGGAGACCTTCGGCTTTCCGATGGGCGGCAACGTCGACACCTTTCTGATGCAAAGCGAGAGGCCCGACTGGGGCAGCAAGAAGAGCACGCGCCGCGCTTTCATCGCCAAGGACTATCGCATCCTGCTGGGCTTTGGCGACAATTTCGGCGACTTCGACGACCGTTACGCCTCGAGCGAGGCCGATCGCCTGAAGTTCTTCGACGAGAGTAGGGAGCGCTGGGGCCGCGAGTGGCTGATGATCGCCAACCCGACCTACGGTTCGTTCGATGCCGCGCCGTTCGGCTTCAACTACAAGGCGCCAGCCGACGAACAGCGCAAGGCAAAGTGGGCCGTGCTCGACGCCTGGGAAGGCCCGAAGAAGTAGTCAGATCGCAGCCTCGGTCTCGGCGTCGAACAGATGCAGCCGCGCGGGATTGAGCACCAGCCGTAGCTTGTCGTGCGCGCGCACCTTGGACTCCGGATCGATACTGGCTGCCATGAGTGCCACTCCGACCCGCGTGTCGAGCAGGATTTCCGAGCCCAGCTGCTCGACCACCTCGACCTCCGCCTCGAAGCAGTGATCGGCTGAGTCGCCGGCATTGGCGATGCGGATGTCTTCCGGACGGATGCCGAGCGTGGCCTTGCGGCCGGCCTTGGATCGGGCGCGGCTGGCCAGCGCTTCCGGCAGGAAAATCCTCAGGCCCTGTGCCTCGGCGGTAACCTTGCCACCACCGTCGGCCAGGGTGACATCGGCAAAGTTCATGGCCGGCGAGCCGATGAAGCCCGCCACGAAGCGGTTGGCCGGCTTGTTGTAGAGTTCCAGCGGTTCGCCGACCTGCTGCACGACGCCGTCCTTCATCACCACGACGCGGTCGCCCAGGGTCATCGCTTCGACCTGGTCGTGCGTGACGTAGACCGAGGTGACGGCCAGGCGTTCATGCAGCTTCTTGAGCTCGACCCGCATCTGGACGCGCAGTTTGGCATCGAGGTTGGAGAGCGGCTCGTCGAACAGGAAGACCTTGGGGTCGCGCACGATCGCACGGCCAAGCGCCACTCTCTGGCGCTGGCCGCCCGAGAGCTGGCGCGGCTTGCGATTGAGGAGGCTCTCGATGCCCAGGATGTCGGCGGCGCGCTTGATGCGCTTGTCGATCTCGGTTTTCTCGAACTTCCGCATCTTGAGCCCGAACGCCATGTTGGAGGCGACGCTCATGTGCGGATAGAGCGCGTAGTTCTGGAATACCATGGCGATGTCGCGGTCCATCGGCGGCACTTCGTTGACCACCGTGTCATCGATACGGATCTCGCCGCTCGAGATGGCCTCCAGTCCTGCGATCATGCGCAAGGTCGTGGTCTTGCCGCAGCCCGAGGGGCCGACGAAGACCATGAATTCCTTGTCGCGGATCTGAGGTCGACGTTCTTCACCACGTGCGTGGTGTCGAAATACTTGTTGAGATTGTGAAGCGATACCTCGGCCATGAACGGCTACCCCTTGACCGAGCCGGTGAGGCCCGAAACGTAGTGTTCGACGAAGAACGAATAGACCAGCGCCACGGGGATCGAGCCGAGCAGCGCACCGGCCATCAGCGACCCCCAGAAGAAGACGTCGCCGCGGATCAGCTCCGACGTGACGCCCACCGCTACGGTCTTCTCGTCAGGCGAGGACAGAAAGACGAGGGCATAGATGAATTCGTTCCACGACAGCGTGAAGGCGATGATGCCGGACGACAGGATGCCCGGCAGCGCGACCGGTATGATGATGAACACCATCGCCTTCCAGCGCGAGGCGCCGTCGATGCGGGCGCACTCCTCGAGCTCCTTCGGGATCGCCTTGAAGTAGCCCATCATCAGCCAGGTGCAGAAGGGGATGAGGAACGTCGGATAGGTCAGGATCAGCGACCACGGCGTGTCGCCGAGCTGGAAGTCGCGGATGATCTCGGCGAGCGGAATGAACAGCAGCGTCTGCGGCACCAGGTAGGTGATGAAGATCAGGGTGCCGAGGCTGCCGGCCCACGGGAAATTGAGACGAGCCAGCGCGTAGCCCGCGAGCACGCCGCAGAACAGGGAGATCAGGGTCGAGGTCGCGGCGATGAACATGGTGTTGATCATCCACCGGCCGAAGTTGGTCTCCTCGAACAGGTAGGTGAAGTGCTCCCAGGTCGGCTTGTTGGTCCAGAACGGCTGGTAGTTCACCGAGTTCCATGGCCGGTAGAGCTCGCCGTCCGGCCGCACACTGGTGATGATCATCCAGTAGAACGGGAACAGCAGCACGACGACGAACAGGATCAGCGGAATGTAGTAGAACACCCACTTCCGCCACAGCGAGCCTTCGATCATTCAGCGCGTCTCCACGCGACGAATGTAGAGCAGCTGTACCACCACGATGACGAACAGGAAGGGGAACATGGCCAGCGACACCGCCGCTCCCTGCGACAGCAAGCCGGAGACGATGCCGATCTGGTAGGCGTAGGTGGCGAAGAGATGGGTGGCATTGGCGGGGCCGCCGCCGGTCATGACGTAGACCAGCTGGAAGTCGGCGAAGGTCTGGATCACCGAGAACAGCATCACCACCATGGTGACGGGCAGCAGCAGCGGCCAGGTGACGTACCAGAAGCGCGCCCACGGCCGCGCGCCGTCGATCGCGGCGGCCTCGTTCAGCTCGGGACTGATGGTCTGCAGGCCGGCCAGCAGGCTGATCGCGAAGAACGGCACGCCGCGCCAGATGTTGACCACCATGATCGAGCTCATGGCCAGGGTCGGATCGCCCAGCCAGTTGATGCGCATATGGATCAGTCCGAGCTTGAACAGGCTCCAGTTGATGACGCTGAAGGTGGGGTCGAACATCCACTTCCAGGCGAAGGTCGACAGCACGGTCGGGATGATGAACGGCAGCAGGATGAAAGCGCGCACCAGCGCCTTGCCCCTGAAATGCCGGTTGAGCAGCATCGCCAGCCACAGGCCCAGCGCCAGCTTGAAGACCGTGGTGACGCCGGTGTACCAGAACGTGTTCCAGACCGACGTCCAGAAGATATTGTCGTCCCAGAGCTTGGCGAAATTCGCCAGCCCCACGAAGTGGCCGCGTTCGCCGACACGCGCGTCGCTGAGCGACAGCACGACGCCCTCGAAGAACGGATAGGCGATGAACAGGCCGAGCAGGATCGCGGTCGGCGCCAGCAGCACCACTGCGAGCCAGCGTTCGTCCTCGAGCTTACGCAGTCGCGGCGGAGGCCGCCTGGCCTCCGCCGTTCCCAAGGCGGTCACTGCCATTGTCTATCCACTCGTTACGCCGCAGCGATCGTGAACCGGCTCACACCGTGTAGATCTTCTTGAGCTCGCCTTCGGCCCACTTGACCGACTCCTCGGCGGCCATGCCCTGCACGGCCTTGGCGTACATGTCGGTGACGATGTACTTCGACAGCGCCTCGGCGGCCTTCTGGTTCGGCAGTCCGGCGAAGCCCGGCGCCTGGCCGAGGCGGGCGGCGACCTTGAACGGCGCCATGACCGGATCGGCGTCCCACAGCGGGTTCTTCTCCCACATCGCCGTGCACGGCGTGGAGTAGCCCTTCTGCGAGTTGAACCATTCGCCGTAGTTCTTCTCGGTGTGGATCCACTTCAGGAATTCCTTCGCCGCGTCCTGGTTCTTGGAATACTTCATCAGCATGTCCGACTGCATCAGATGCATGCCGAACTGGCCGGCAGGGCCCGCCGGCAGCGGCGAGTGCAGGATGTCCTTGAACAGCGGCGTACCCTTCTCGGTCTGGTACGTATCGGGTTTGCGCGACGATTCGATATAGATCGAGGCGCCGTTCAGGGTGGCGGAGATGGTGCCCGACAGGAACGCGCGATTGTTGTTGGTGTCGTCCCAGGCGAGCGCACCCTCGTCGCAGCCGTCCTTCCAAAGACCGGTCAGGAACTTGACCAACTCGATCGTCTCCTTGGAATTGATCGCGACGGTCTTGCCGTCGGCCTCGACTTCCTTGCCGCCCCACGACCACATGTAGGGATAGGTGAAGGTCGGCGCGTCGCCGAAGGTGTGGCCGAGCGTCTGGCCGATCGGCCGGCCCTTGGCCTTCAGCTTGGTGGCGGCGTCGCGCAGTTCCTGCCAGGTCTTGGGGAAGGCGTTGAAGCCCACTTCCTCGAACCATGACTTGCGGTAGGAGATCATGGCACCGGGCACTGCCCAGGGCATGCTCATGAACATCTTGCCGTCGCTGCACAGCGAGCGGCAGTACTTGTAGATACCGCCTTCGCGCTTGCTCAGGTCCTCGGCGAGATCAGTGAGGTCGACGACGCTGTTCTGGTAGATGTAGGCGTTGGTGTTGAATGCCTGGATCAGGTCGGCGCCGGAGCCGGATTGGATCGCGGCGGTGGCGCGCGGCTGCAGGTCGTTGCCGTTCACGGTCTCGAGCGTGATTTTCATGCCGAGTTCCTTCTCGGCCCGCGGCAGCAATTCCTTGCGCAGGAGCGTATCCGACGCCGGCACGAAGTCGACCCAGCGCAGCCAATGGACGGCCTTCTGTTGCGCGTAGGCGGGTGTGCGGCCCGAGGCGAGGATGCCGGCCATGCCGGTCGACGCGACGGCAGCGGCACTGCCGGCAAGCTTGATGACGCTGCGACGCTTCGTGTCAGCCATTTATCTTCCTCCCGATAAAGCTGCCTCTTTGGACAGCGTTAATTGGCGTCATCGTAGGCGTTGGGAGGGAAGACGCGCAAGCCGAACAGCGGATTATTCGTCGCGGATCGGCCGCCTTATTGGCTCGCCGATTTGGCTAAATGAGAGTCGGATCGAGAGTGAACAGGTCCTGCACGCGCCCGACGCCGCGCAATGCAAAACGCCCGACCGACACGAGGTCGCTGCGCCTGGCGGCGGGCAGCGCTTCGGCGAAGGCCGACGAAATCAGCACCGGGCGATCGACCGAGCGGCACATCGAGGCGATGCGGCTGGTCTCGTTGACGGCAGGACCGACCACCGTGAAGTCGAGCCGGTCGGTGCTGCCGATGTTGCCGAACAGCACCTCGCCGATATGCAGTCCGACATAGACCGACGTGGTCGACCGGCCCTCGCCGCCGCGCCTGTCGTTCAGCTCGCGAACATGCTTGCGCATGTCCCTCTCGGCCTTCAGCGCCTTGGCGCAGGCAAGCGCCGGATCGTCGGCGCGGAAGATCGCGAGCGTGCCGTCACCGATCAGCTTCAGCACGTCGCCGCCCGCCTGCTGGATCGCAGTGATGACGGCCTCGGCATAGTCGTTCAGCAACGGAATGATTTCGCCGGGACGGGCAGTGTCGGTGATGGTGGTGAAGCTGCGGAGATCGGAGAACCACAGGACCGCATCGATGCGATCGGCGACGCCGCGCTGGATACGCCCCGCGAGCACGCGGCGGCCGGCGTCTCGGCCGAGATAGACTTCGACCAAGGTGCCGGCGATGCGGGCGAGCGTGCCGCTCTTGAGGGCGAGCGCCAGCGCCGGAACGAGACGGCGCAGTGCGGCGATGTTGGCCTCGCTGAAACCCGCAGGATGCCGTGTCGACCACGACGAACAGACGCAGTCCATCTCGCCGATCGAGCCGCCGCGGGTGAAGCGATGAACGAAGATGATGTAATCGGTATGACCGGCATCCTTCATCTCCTGGATGACCGGAAATTCGGCGGCCTCGCTGAAGTCGATGCGTCGGCGCATTTCCTCGCTGCCGGTCTGCAGCAGCCGGTAAAACGGGCTGCGCTGCCAGGATTCGGCCGCGGCACCCTGGTCGCTGCGGCCGTACTCGCGAACGGCTTCTTCCTCGACCCCATCGTCGCGCCAGCGGAAAATGTGGCCTTCGTGCACCGGATGCAGCGTGTCGATGAAGGCCAGACCCCGCGACAGCGGCAGGCCCGCCGCCCGGCATTTCTCGCAGAACTCTCGCAGGAAGGCGGATTCGTCGATCCCTTCCAGGCCACGGCGGATGACCCAGTCGGCGATGGCGTCGATATCGGCGTCTTTCATTGCTCTTATGTAGGACGCGAGTCGCGAAAGTGACAGGCCGCATCATGGCCGGATTCGACCGGAGAAAGCAGCGGCACCTCGGCGACGCAGCGATCCGCCTTCATCGGGCAGCGCGGATTAAAATGGCAGCCCGGCGGCGGATTCAGCGCGCTCGCGATCTCGCCCTTCGCCTTGGCCTTTGCCGTCACGATGGCGCGGTGGAACGGGTCGGGGATCGCCGCGATCAGGGCGCGCGTGTAGGGATGACGTGGATCCTCGAAGATCTCCTGCCAGCTGCCCTGCTCGACGATGCGGCCGAGGTACATCACCGCGACCCTGTCGGAGACATGCTCGACCACGCCGAGATCGTGGCTGATCATGATGTAGCTGAGGCCCATCTCGTCCTTGAGGTCGAGCAGCAGATTGATGATCTGGGCGCGGATCGAGACGTCGAGCGCCGACACCGGCTCGTCGCAGATCACCAGCCTGGGCCGCAGGATGAGCGCGCGGGCGATGCCGATCCTCTGGCGTTGGCCGCCCGAGAACTCGTGCGGATAGAGGTCCGCCTGCTCCGGCCGCAACCCGACCTTGGCCATCATGTCGGCCACGCGCGCCTCGAGTTCGGCCTTGTTCGAGACGCCATGGATCCGCAGCGGGTCGGCCAGGGTGCGGCGTACGGTCTGCCGCGGATTGAGCGACGCATAGGGATCCTGGAAGACCATCTGCACCGTGCGCGCCGCAATCATGCGATCGATCGTCGCGATGTCGTGGCCCTCGAGCGCGAGCCGACCGAGGGTCGGCGGTATGAGGCCCATGATGGCCAAGGCCAAAGTCGACTTGCCGCAACCTGATTCGCCCACCAGGCCGAGGCATTCGCCGGCCTTCACCTCGAGAGTGACGCCATCGACCGCCTTCAGGGTCTTCACGCCGCCGGCCAGCACGTTGCCGACCCTGAAGTGCACCGCGAGATCGTCGAGGGCGAGCAGGGGATCAGCCATGGTGATGGCACCTCACGAGTCCGTCGGCGGGCAGCGGCGTGATCTCCGGCGAGACTTCCCGACAGATTTCCGTCATCGCCGGGCAACGTGGATTGAAGCGGCAACCCGACGGATAGGCCGCGATCGAGGGCACGACGCCGGTGATCTCCTGCAGGCGCTGACGGCCGCGCCGCGAGCGTTCGCCGAGGCGGGGCAGGGAATTGATCAGCCCCTGCGTGTAGGGGTGGCGCGGCGCGGCGAAGATCGCGTCGGCCTCCTGCTGCTCGACGATGCGGCCGGCATACATGACCGCGACCCTCCGGCACATGTTGGCGACCAGGCCGAGATCGTGGCTGATCATCAGGATCGCCGTGCCCCGGGCCGCGCACAGCTCCGCCATCAGGTCGATGATCTCGGCCTGCACCGTGACGTCGAGCGCCGTCGTTGGCTCGTCGGCGATCAGCAGCTCGGGGCTGCAGGCGAGCGCGATGGCGATCATCACCCGCTGGCGCATGCCGCCCGACAGCTGGTGCGGGAAATCCCTGATGCGCCGTTCGGGCGACGGCACCTGGACCTGACGCAAGGCATCCTCGGCGCGATCCATTGCCTCGTTCCAGTTGGCACCCTTGTGCAGCACGAACATCTCGGCGATCTGGCGGCCAACCGGCGACAGCGGATTGAGCGCTGTCATCGGCTCCTGGAAGATCATGCCGATCCGCTTGCCGCGCAGGCGGCGCATCTCTGCAGGAGAAGCGTCCTGGATCTGCTCGCCGTCGAGCGCGATGCTGCCGCTGCCGAGCGACAGCGGCCGTCGCAGCAGCCCCATGATCGAAAGCGCGGTGATGCTCTTGCCGCAGCCCGACTCGCCCACCAGGCCGAAAGTCTCGCCGCGGCCGATCTCGAAGGAGACATTCTCGACGGCGTTGTAGATCGCGCTCTCAGCCCTTAGCGCGATGTGCAGGTCGTCGACCCTGAGAAGCGGCCCACTCATATGCGCCGCGACGTCGACTGGGGATCGAGGATGTCGCGCAACCCGTCGCCCAGAAGGTTGAGGCCGAGCACGGTAAGGAAGATGGCGAGTCCCGGGAACACCGAGAGCCACGGTGCGGTCGTGATCTGGTCGCGCGCTTCCGAGAGCATGCTGCCCCAGCTCGGGAACGGCGGACGGATACCAAGACCCAGGAACGAGAGGGCGGCCTCAGAGAGGATCGCGCCGCCCATGCCCAGGGTCGCGATCACGATCAGTGGCCCCAGTATGTTGGGCAAGACCTGGGTAAACATGATCCGGAGATCGCCATAGCCGAGGATGCGCGCGGCCTGGATGTACCCTTGGCTCTTCAGCGACAGGACCTGCGCGCGCGCGACCCGGCACGAATATGACCAGGCGGTGAGCCCCAGGGCCACGACCAGGCTGAGCAGGCCTGGGCCCAGGATTGCCATGATGGCGAGCGCGAAGATCAGAGATGGAATCGACAGCATCAGGTTTGTGAGGCCGGTCACCAGATCGTCCCACCAGCCACCCCAATAGCCGGCAGTGAGGCCGAGCGTGACCCCGATCAGGCTGTTCAGCACCTGACTCACCACGCCCACCGTCAGCGAGATACGCGCGCCGTAGACGATGCGCGAGTAGATGTCGCGGCCCTGCGCGTCGGTGCCGAAGGGAAAGTCGAGGCCGGGCGGGATCTCCGCGTTCATCAGGTTGGCGTCCATCACCGGGTCGGTGAGGGCGATCAGCGGTGCCGTGATCGCCGCGCAGATGGCGAGCGCCACGAGACCGCCGCCGATCCAGAGGGATGTTCCTCCCTTGACCTTCATCGGCCGTATCGGATGCGCGGGTCGATCACGACGTAGGCGATGTCGACCAGCGTGTTGATGGCGAGGAAGAAGATCACGATCATCAGGATGCAGCCCTGTACCGCGGGCATATCCCGTTGAAAGACAGAGTCCACCAGCAGCGAGCCGACGCCCGGCCAGGCGAACAGCTTCTCGACTACGACGGCGGCGCCCATCAGCGAGCCGAACTGCAGGCCGACGATGGTGACGACCAGCACCAGCGCGTTGCGCAGCACGTGCCAGGTGACGACGCGGCGCTCGCTCATGCCCTTGCTGCGGGCGGTGCGCACGAAATCCGCGTTCAGCACGTCGAGCACGGCGGCACGCGTGGTGCGGGCCAGCAGGGCCATCGGGCCGACGCCGAGCGCCACGGCGGGCAGGATGAGGTGCGAGATGCCGCCATCGCCATAGCCGAAGCTCGGCAGCCACTGGAGTTTCAGGGCGAACAGGTACATCAGCATCAGGCCGAACCAGAATTGCGACAGCGACAGGCCCGATATGGCGCCAACCATCGAGATCGTGTCGATCAGACTGCCGGGCCGCAGCGCCGCCAGGAACCCCAGGGTGACGCCGACGACGATCGCGAAGCTCATGGCCACGAAGACGAGCTTCAGCGACGGCCAGACGCGCACGCCGATCAGCGTCGTCACCGGCTCGCGCGTTCGGAACGACTTGCCGAGGTCGCCGGTGACCGTGTGCATCAGGTACTTGGCGAAGCGCTCGGGCAGGGGATCGTCCAGCCCCATCTCCTTGCGCATGCGCTCCATCACGGCCGGGTCGATGGTCGTGCGGCCGTCCTCGCCCATGCCGGAGATGAAGCTGCCCGGCAGGACGCTGAACAGCAGGAAGACCAGCGCAATGACCGCGACAAGCGTCGGGATCACATTGGCAAGGCGCCGCCCGAGGACGAGGAGCACGACGGGCTAACCCGTCGTCATTTCGCCGGCGACGTCGCGTCGACCCAGATGTCCTCCGGATACTGGTGCGTGATCTCGGTCGGGTTGGCCTGCAGGCCGTGGATCCACGGCTGATGCGCCAGCACCGCCTTGTTGTAGTTGAAGAACCATACCGGCGCCTGGTCGTAGACGATTGCGTTGGCCTTCTTCAGCAGATCGTTTCGCCTGGCCATGTCGGTGGTCTGGCCGGCATCGTCGAGCAGCTTGTCGAAGTCGGCGTTGTTGAACGAGGTGTAATTGCAGGCCGTGCGCGGCGTCTTCGAGTAGTAGCAGCGCAGCGTCGCGAGCGAATCGGGACCGGTCAGGCTGGAGCCGATATAGGCCTGGTGCTCGCCTTTCATCGCAATCTCGGTCAGCACCGTGACCTCGACCAGCTTGGGCTTCAGCTTGACGCCGACCTTGGCCAGCATCGGGATGATGGCCTCGACGATCGGCAGGCCCCAGCTCTCGTTCTGGCTGGTCGTCAGCTCGAACTCGAAGCCGTTGGCGTAGCCGGCCTCGGCCAGCAGCTTCTTGGCCTTCTCGGGATCGTAGGGGTAGGGCTTCATCGTCTTGTCGAAGGCGGGCGACGACGGCGGCAGCCAGCCCACCGCGCGATAGGCCTTGTCCTTTACCAGTCGCTTGATGATCAGCTCGGAGTCGATGGCGTAGTTGATCGCCTGGCGCACCTTCGGCTCGGAGAAAGGCTTGAACGCCGGGTTCATCTGCATCGAGCGGGTGAACATTTCGGCGACCTCGAGGATGCCCTTCGAGAGTTCCGGATCGGCGCGATAGGCGACGTACTGCGCCGGGCCCAGGATCGAAGTGTCGATCTCCTTGTTGCGGAAGGCGACGTCGCGCGCCGCGGCCTCGGCCATGATCAGGACCTCGAGCGTGTCGGCGTAGGGCTTGCCCGGTTTGTAGAACCTGTCGAAGCGCTCGGCGACGACCCTGCTGCCCGGGATATGTTCCTTGAACTTGAAGGGACCGAGGCCCACGGGAGCGGCGGCGAAGTTTGCCTTCTCGACTTCTTCCTTGGGCAGGATCGCCGTCGTGCCGTTGAAGAAGTAGTAGCCCGGATCGACCTTGTCGGTGATCGTCATCTCGAGCGTGAAGTCGTCGATCTTCCTGAGGCCGGAGATTTCCTTGGCCGTGCCCTTCTCGACCTCGGTCGCGCCCTTGATCAGGCGGACGTAGCGCGCGCCGGGATAGCCTTTGCTGCCGTCCATGATGCGCGTGTAGGAGAAGATGATGTCGTCGGCCGTCATCTTGCGGCCGTTGTGGAAGAGGGCGTCGTCGCGCAGCTTGTAGGTGTAGACCAGGCCGTCATCGGACACGGACACCGACTTGGCAAGCTCGAGCACCAGCTTGGCGTTGGCGGTGTCCCAATTGTAGAGCGTGCGGTGGATCGCCTTGTTGACGATGTCGTCCTGCGCGCGCGGCGTGACGTGCGGATCCAGGCTGCCGAAGCTCGCGGCGTAGGGCGCTGTCATGCGGATCGTGCCGCCTTTGCGTGGCGTCGTCTGGGCGCCCGCGGTCGCGGCCCCCAGAACGGCAAGACCGGCTACTGCCAGCCAGACCAGTTTGCGCATGAAGATCCCCTTTTCGATTGTCGTTTGGCGGCATTCCAACGTGCCTGGAGCTTCCGTGCAAGCGGAATGCCGGAATGGACGCAACCGGCGGGCGGCCTGGGCATTGAATACTGCATGCAAGTCTTTGAAGTCATGACCCGCAAGGTCGAAACCGTGCCGCCCGACGCCTCCCTGCAGCAGGCGGCCGCGGCGATGGAGGCGATCGGCGTCGGGTCCCTGCCCGTATGCCAGGGCCGCCGCCTGATGGGTGCGATCACCGACCGGGACATCGTCGTACGCGGCGTGGCGACCGGCGCCTCGCCCCTCGACATGCTGGTGCGCGACTGCATGAGCGACGATATCTCCTATGTCTTCGAAGACGAGGATGTCGAAGCCGCCCTGAGGCGCATAGAAGCACTGCAGATCCGACGGCTGGCCGTGCTCGACCGCAGCAAGAACCTCGTCGGCATCCTGTCCCTGGGCGATATCGCCGCCGAACCGCGCGCGACCGACGCCGAACATCTCGGCGAAGCGATCGCCGAGATTTCGCAGCCGTCTCTGCCGCTCAAGTAATGACCCCTCCGTCGGCGCAAGACGCCGACACCTCCCCATATGAATGGGGAGGAAAGCCTTCTTCCCCATTCATATGGGGAAGTGCCCACGTCTTACGTGGGCGATGGGGTCATGATTAAGCCGGCACCACGTAGCCGTCGCGCCGCGGATCGCAGCCGCCGGTGTAGACGCGGGTCTGGGGATCGATCGCCACGCCCTGCATGCCGCCCACCTTCATCGTCCAGTCGGGACCGCTGGTCAGGTCATGGCCGCGCTCGCGCAACTCGGCATGGACTTTGGCGTCGACCCTCGACTCGAGCAGCACGGCGCGGCCGTCGGTGAGTCGGGCGCGCGGTGCCTCGATCGCCTGCTGCAGCGGCATGGCGTAATCGATGTATTGCACGAAGGCTTGCGGCTGGGTCTGCAGGATGCCGTAGCTGCCGGGCGTGCCGAGCGCGAGCACCGGCGTGCCGTCCTTCTGCGTCACGATCGAGGGCGCCACGCAGACCGGCATGATGTCGCCGATCTTCGCGCGGTTGGGGCTCTTGGGATTGACGTCCGCCCAGTAGAGGAAGTTGTTGCAGCAGACGCCGGTGCCCGGCACCACCACACCCGACCCGAACACGCTGCCGAGGCTCTGGGTGACACACACCATGTTGCCCTCGGCGTCGCCGATCGAGAAGGAGGTCGTGTGGCCTTCGGCGACGTCGGGCGTCCACTGCTCGGTCGGGCCGGTGATCGGCTTCTTGTCGCGCACGCGTGCGCGCAAGCCCTCGACATAGCTGTCGGAGAGCAGCTCGGCGAGCTTCTGCTTGGAGGGGGTGCCGGTGCGGATGCGCACTCCTGCGGCGACGCGGATGGCGCGGAGCACAGTGTCGATATGCTCGACGCCGTTGCGCGGCATCTTCGCCAGGTCGAAGCCTTCGAGGATACGCAGAGTGAGCAGGTACTGGAACGATTTGCAGGGCGGCGGCGGGACATGCACCGTGCGGCCGCGATATTCGGCGGAGACGGGATCGAGCCATTCGATGCGCACGTCACGCAGATCGTCCATCGTCAGCACGCCGCCCAGCTCGGTGAGCCGGTCGATCAGCTTCTGGCCGAGCGCTCCGCCGTAAAGCAGCTTGGGGCCTTCTGCCGCGATCGCCTCGAACGTCTTGGCAAGGTCTGGCTGCTTCAGCACGGCGCCGAGCTTCGGCGTGCCGCCCTCGATACCGTCGATGTAGTTGCTGTGCCAGGCGGGCGCCAGCGTGCTGTGGCGGCTGAGCTCGCTGCCGCCGCCGTTGAACTCCTCGACGTTGAACTCGATCATCGAGAAACCGTCGCGCGCCAGCTTGATCGCGGGCGCGAACAACTCGGGCAGCTTCTTGCTGCCATAGGTGCTCACCATCTCGCACCAGCCGCCGAGGTTGCCCGGCGCGCCGACGGCGACCGGTCCGCGCAGCAGCTGCTCGCGGTTGTTGAGCCTGTCGAGCGGGAACTTGCGCGGGATCGCGCTCATGAAGGACAGCGACCGCACGCGTTTCTCGCGCGCCACATAGCAGGTAGCGAGACCCTGGCCGGCGAGACCGGACATGTAGGGCTCGACGACGTTGAGCGCGGCGGCCGTGGCGGCGGCGGCATCGAAGGCGTTGCCGCCATTGGAGAGGATGCGCGCACCGGCGGCGGCGGCCAGGGGATGCGCCGCGGCCACCATACCGTGACGCGATGCGATTGTCGGACGCTTGCCGTGCTGCAACATGATCCACTGTCTCCCGAATTAAGCGGCGATGGTGGCGAGTTCCACTCGCGGGGACCAGCGCAATTTGCGCATGCCGGTCCGTCCGCGATAAGGGACGGCATGACCCTCACCAGACGAACGACGCTCGCCGCTCTCGCCACCTTGCCGCTGGCGACGGGCGCACGCGCCGAGACCTGGCCCGCCAAACCGCTCACCATCGTCGTGCCCTACGCGGCCGGCAGCGCGACCGACACGCTCTCGCGCCTGATGGCCGAGCAACTGGCGCCGAAGCTCGGCCAGCCGGTGATCGTCGATAACAAGGGCGGCGGCAACGGCTCGATCGCGGGCGGGATCGTCGCTCACGCCGCGCCCGACGGTCATACGATCATGATGGCGACTGCGGCCACGACGGCGGGCAATCCCAACCTGATGAAGTCGCTGCCCTACGATTCACTGAAGGATTTCGCGCCGGCGGGCTTTATCGGCTCGCTCCAGTTCGTCCTGTTGACGCGCGACGAGCCGGGCTCCGCGACGCTCGCCGACTTCATCAAGCGTGCCAAGGTTGCCAAGCCGCCGCTCACATCGGGCGCCGGCACGCCGTCGGCGCGCGTGTGCACTGCGACTCTTGGCGAGCGCATCGGCGCCGAACTGGTCTACGTGCCCTACAAGGCGGCGCCACTGGCGCTGGCCGACCTGCTGTCGGGGCAGATCGACGTGACGTTCGGCGACGTCTCGATTGCCGTGCCGCAGGTCAAGGCGGGCAAGCTGAAGGCGCTGGTCCTGGCATCGGACTCCCGTTCGATACTCCTACCCGGCGTGCCGACTTTCGAAGAGGCGGGCCTCGGCCAGTTCTCGCTCGACGCCTGGTTCGTCCTGCTCGTGCCGGCCAAAACCCCACCCGACATCGTCGAGAAGATCGACAAGGCGGTGCAGGAGATCGTAGTCGATCCCAAGGTGGTCGATCGCCTGCACGGAATGTCCTTCGAGACCAGACGCATGGCGAGGGCCGACGTGGAGACTTTCATCGCGTCCGAGATCGAAAAATGGGGCCGTCTTGCCAAGGCCGCCGGCATCGAGAAGGAGTGACGTCATGACCACGCCGCGCCGCCTCGAATTCGGCTGGTTCCTGCCGACCGCGGGCGACACCACGGCCTATGGGCTCGCCTCGGCGCAGGTGGTGCCCTCGCTGGCGCTGTTCGACAAGGTCGTGGCGGCGGCCGAAACGGCGGGCTTCGAGTACATGCTGGTGCCGGTGCAGACCGCCTGTTGGGAGGCGTGGGTCTCGAGCGCCATGATGGTGGCGCGCTCGAAGTCGATGCGCATGCTGGTCGCGGCGCGGCCGTCCTACATGAACCCGGTGCTGCTGGCGAAGATGGTCACCGCCTTCGATCAACTGTCCGGCGGGCGCATCTGCATCAACCTGATCGCGGGTCAAAGCGAAGCGGAGAACGCGTCCGAAGGCGTGAAGTGGGGCAAGGAAGAGCGCTACGAGATCATGGACGAGGAGGTCTCGATCCTGAAGGCGCTTTGGACCACGCGCGGACCCGTCACCTTCGACGGCAAGTTCTATCAGCTGAAGGACGCGCAGATCCGCCCCGCGCCATTCCAGAAGCCGCATCCGCCGTTCTATCTCGGCGGCGGCAGCCGGCAGGCCTGGGAGATCTCGGCCAAGCACTCCGACGTGCATCTGTTCTGGGGCGACACCTACGAGCGTATCCGCGCCAACATGGCGGAGATCAAGGGCATGGCGGCGCGGCACGGCCGCGAGAAGCAGATCGGCTTCGGCATGCGCCTGCAGATCGTCTGCCGGAAGACCGAGAAAGAGGCGTGGGACTTCGCCCACGAACTGGTGGGCCACGCCAGTGAAGCGCAAAAGACCTTCGTGCGCGAACGCTTTGCGACTTCGGAGGCCAACCGCCGGGTGCGCGAGCTCGCGGCCGGCGGCGAAGTGATCGAGCGCAACCTGTGGACCGGCATCACCAAGGTCCGGCCGGGCGCCGGCATCGCCATCGTGGGCGATCCCGAGCAGTGCGCGGCGACCCTGCAGGACTTCATCGACCTCGGCTGCCACTCGTTCTGCCTCTCGGGCTACCTGCACGACGAGGAGGCCGAGCGCTTCGGCAAATGGGTCATGCCCCTCCTACGCGACCGCAACCGCGAGCGCATGCTCGCGGCGTAAGGGATACGGAAACGCCCTCACCCTGAGGAGCGGGCAAAGCCCGCGTCTCGAAGGGTGGGAACGAGCACCACGTTTGTGGTCCATCCTTCGAGACACGCGCCTTCGGCGCGCTCCTCAGGATGAGGTGGTGCTAGCTGTCCAGCAGCGCGTTTCGTCCGCCGCCGCCCTATCGCGTGGCAGCGCCTATGCGGCATACTGCACTGGACCTTTGACCCGAGAGGATGCTCGCCATGACCGAGATCACCAGGCGCCTGTTGCTGGCTGGAACCGCGGCCGCACCTTTTGCCGGCTGGACACGCGTTGTCGATGCTGCCATGCCGAAGGACACCGCCGTCTTTGCCAAGCAGATCGACGACCTCATCTCGCTCGATCCGGGCGAGAGCTACGAGATTTCGGGCGGGGAAATCGCCACGAACGTCTACGACCGGTTGCTGCGCTTCGAAGCGGAAGATTTGAGCAAGCTGGTGGGCGGCGTCGCCGAATCCTGGACCGTATCGCCGGACGGCAAGACCTTCACGTTCAAGATTCGCCCGAACCTCAAGTTCCACTCGGGCGCGCCGGTGACGGCGGAGGACGTGGAGTTCTCCCTGCAGCGCGTCGTGATGATCGCCAAGACGCCGGCCTTCCTCATCACACAGCTCGGCTGGACGAAGGACACCGTCAAGGACTTGGTAAAAGCGAGCGGCGACACGTTGACCGCCAGGATCACCGCGGATCTCGCCCCGTCCCTGGTGCTGAGCCTGATGACGTCGATCGTCGCCTCGGTGGTCGAGAAGAAAGTGGCGCTGGCGCACGAGACGAACGGCGACTTCGGCAACGGCTGGCTGAAGACCAACTCTGCGGCGTCCGGCGCCTTCCGGCTGGTCTCGTGGAAGGCCAACGAAAGCGTCACCCTCGAGGCCGATCCCAACTTCCGCCTGGGCGCCCCGCCGATGAAGCGGGTCGTCATCCGTCACGTGCCCGAGCCCGCCTCGCAGCGCCTGCTTCTGGAGAAGGCGGATGCCGACTTCGCCCGCGACCTGACGCCGGACCAGATCAAGCCACTGGCCGGCAATCCGGACATCAAGGTCGAGTCCTTCAAGGCCGCCAACACTTTCTACATGGGCCTGAACCTGGGCTACGAGCCATTGGCCAATCCCAAGGTGCGCCAGGCGATGAAGATGCTGGTCGACTACGACGGCATGGTGAAGAGCTTCCTGGCCGGCCGCTTCTTCGTCCAGCAGAGCTTCCTGCCGATCGGCTACTTCGGCGCCATTGCCTTGACCCCCTACAAGCTCGACGTGGCCAAGGCCAAGGCGCTGCTCGCCGAAGCGGGCTTCCCGGACGGCTTCGCGGTGAAGATGGCCGCGCCCAACGCCCCGCCGTGGGCCGAGATCTCGCAATCGGTGCAGCAGACCATGGGCCAGGCCGGCATCAAGGTGTCGATCGAACCGATGGAACTGAAGGCGGTGATCGGCCAATACCGCGCCCGCACGCATCAGATCGCCATGCTCTCCTGGGGCCCGGACTATTTCGACCCGCACACCAATGCCGACAGCTTCGTGCACAACGACGACAATTCCGACAGCCCGAAGATCAAGCCGATCGCGTGGCGCAACAGGTGGTTCATCCCCGAGATCACCAAGGACATGCTGGCGGCGGCGCGCGAGCTCGATACCGGCAAACGCGCCGAGCAATACGCGGTGCTGCAGAAGAAGGTGACGGAGGAGGGTCCGTACATCTTCATGTTCCAGAACAACATCCAGGTGGCGCGGCGCGCGACGACGACCGGGTACACGCCCGGCCTCTCCGGCGACCTGAGCTACTTCCGCAAGATCCGGAAGTCCTGACGCATTGGGCGCCAGGAGCCTGGCCACACGGTCGGTGAGCATCCTCGTTTCCGTGGGGCTCACCTTCCTCGGTCTTACGTGCGTCACCTTCTTCATCGGCCGGGTCATTCCCATCGACCCGGTGCTGGCCATCGTCGGCGACAAGGCCTCGAACGAGACATACGCGCGGGTGCGAGCCGAGATCGGCCTCGACCTGCCGCTGCCCGTGCAATACTGGCGCTACCTGATGAAGGTCGTGCACGGCGATTTCGGCAATTCCGTCATCACCTCGCATCCCGTGCTGCAGGACCTGCTGCAGGTCTTCCCCGCCACCCTCGAACTGTCATTGCCGGCGCTGTTCATCGGCGTGGTCGTGGGCGTCCCGATGGGCGTGGTGGCGGCGACCCATCGTGGCCGCTGGCAGGACCAGGTGATTCGCCTGCTATCTCTGTTCGGATATTCGATGCCGGTGTTCTGGCTGGGCCTGGTAGGCCTGTTGCTGTTCTACGCGGTTCTCGGTTGGGTCGGCGGGCCGGGCCGGCTCGATGTGGCCTTCGACGACGTCGTGACCCCGGTCACCGGCATGATCACCGTCGACAGCCTGCTGGCCGGTGAGTACGAGGTGTTCTGGAATGCAGTCTCGCACCTGCTGTTGCCCGCCTCCATCCTTGGCTACCTGTCGCTCGCCTACATCGCGCGCATGACGCGCAGCTTCATGTTGGCGCAGTTGCGGCAGGAATATGTGCTGGCAACTTTGGCGAAAGGCCTTTCGCCGTGGCGCGTTGTCTGGGTGCACGCGCTGGGAAATGTCTGGGTGCAGCTCGTCACCGTCATCGCGCTCACCTTCGGCAGCCAGCTCGAGGGCGCCGTCCTGACCGAGACGGTATTCGCCTGGCCGGGCCTCGGCCTCTATGTGAAGAATTCGCTGTTCAACGCCGACCTCAACGCCGTGCTGGGCGGCACGGTGCTGGTGGGCGTGGTCTTCATCACGCTGAACATGCTCTCCGACCTGATCTATCCGCTGGTCGACCCGCGCGCGAGGGATCGGTGATGACCCTCATTCCTGGAAGTGGGCGCGCGTGGCTACTGAACCCGACACCCGCCAGCCGGATGCAGGCGCGCTGCGGCCGCTGGTTCCGCGCATGGCTCGGCTTCCGCCGCAACGGACTGGCGATGACGGGGCTCGGCATCGTGCTGCTGCTGGTGCTGATGGCGATCTTTGCCCCGTTGATCGCCGATCGACAGGCCACGATTTTGCAGGACCTGGGGAATCGGTTGCAGCCGGCGAGCTGGCAACATCTGTTCGGCACGGACGAGCTGGGACGGGACATCTTCGCCCGCGTGGTCTTCGGCTCGCGCATCACGCTCACCATCGTGGCTATGGTGGCGGTGATCGTGGTGCCCGTCGGCCTCGCCATCGGCCTGCCCGCCGGATATTTCGGCGGCATGGTCGACAAGGTGCTGATGCGCGTCACCGACATCTTCCTGTCTTTCCCGCGCCTGGTGCTGGCGCTCGCCTTTGCCGCGGCCCTTGGTCCCGGAATCGAGAACGCCGTGATTGCCATCGCACTCACCGCCTGGCCGCCCTATGCCCGCCTCGCGCGCGCCGAGACCCTGACCAGCCGGCGGGCCGAATTCATCCAGGCCGCGGAGCTGCAAGGCGCCTCGGCGCTACGCATCATCGCGACCCAGATCGTGCCGCTCTGCCTGCCCAGCGTGATCATCCGCCTGACCCTCGACATGGCCGGCATCATCCTCACCGCCGCGGGGTTGGGCTTCCTGGGATTGGGCGCGCAGCCGCCGGCGCCGGAATGGGGAGCGATGGTCTCCTCGGGCCGCCAGGTGCTGCTCGACCAGTGGTGGGTCGCGACCATCCCGGGCCTCGCCATCTTCATCGTCAGCCTGGGCTTCAACCTGCTGGGCGACGGACTGCGCGATGCGGGAGATTCGCGGTCATGAGCGATACGCTGCTCACCGTCCGCAACCTCAGCGTCACCTATCCCGGCGACGACGGCGACGTCCGCGCCGTGCGCAACGTGAGCTTCACCCTGGGGCGCGAGCGGCTGGGCATCGTGGGCGAGAGCGGTTCCGGCAAATCGACGACCGGGCGCGCCATCATGGGCCTTGTCGGTCACCCGGGCCGCATCGTGGCGGACGAATTGCGGCTGGGCGACACGGATCTGCGCGGCCTGTCCGAGCGCGGCTTCCGCAGGCTGCGTGGCAAGCGTATCGCGATGGTGCTGCAGGATCCGAAATACTCGCTCGATCCGGTGATGTCCGTCGGCCAGCAGATCGCGGAGACGCATCGCACGCATCTGCGCAGCAACAAGCGTGATGCCAGGCGCGCGGCGCTCGAGATGCTTGAGGCCGTGCATATCCGCGACCCCGGACGCGTCTACACGATGTATCCGCACCAGGTTTCGGGCGGCATGGGTCAGCGCGTGATGATCGCGATGATGCTGATCGCCGGTCCCGACATCCTGATCGCCGACGAACCGACATCGGCACTGGACGTCACCGTGCAGACCCAGGTGTTGGCTATCATGGACGAGCTGGTGCGTAGCCGCGGCATGGGGCTGCTTCTGATCAGCCATAATCTTCATCTGGTCTCCTCGTTCTGCGACCGCGTGCTGGTGATGTATGCCGGCCAGGTGCTGGAAACCTGCGAGGCGGGGAAGCTGTCGGAGGCGACGCATCCCTACACGCGCGGCCTGCTCGCAGCGCTTCCCCAGCTCGGCCATCGCCGTGCGGAGCTGCCGCAATTGCAGCGCGACCCGGCATGGATGGCGGACCTCGCATGAGCACGCTCCCATGATCACGCTCGAGGAAGTCACCATCGCCTACGGCACCGGCCCGCGCGCCGTGCTGGCCATTCGTAACCTCACGCTTGCCGTCCCTGAGGGCGAGGCGGTCGGCCTGGTGGGCGAGTCCGGCTCGGGCAAATCCACGGTACTGCGCGCCGTCGCCGGGCTGATTCCCTATGCGTCCGGCGAGATCACGCTGTCCGGCCGTCGCGTGGACCAACGCCGCACCACGGCGCAGCGCAAGATGAGTCAGATGGTGTTCCAAGACCCGTACGGCTCGCTGCATCCCAACCAGACAGTGGACCAGATCCTGGCCCTGCCGGTCGCCATTCACCGGCTGGACCGCGGCGAGGCGCGCATCGTGCAGGCGCTCGCCGAAGTGGGCCTGGGGCGCGAGCACCGCTACCGCTATCCCCACCAGCTGTCCGGCGGTCAGCGCCAGCGTGTGGCCATCGCCCGCGCCCTGATCCTGGAGCCGCGCATCCTGCTGCTGGACGAACCGACAAGCGCGCTGGACGTCTCGGTGCAGGCGGAAATTCTCAATCTGCTCGCCCGCCTGCGCCGCGACCACGGGCTCACCCTGCTGATGGTCAGCCACGATCTCGCGGTCATCGCTCACCTCTGCGAACGCATCGGTGTGATGACCAGCGGCCAGTTGGTGGAGATCACCACCGCGACGGCGATGGCGAACAATCGGGTGACGCACGACTACACGCGCGAGCTCCTGCGTTCCAACGCCGGGTTCGACCGCAGCAGCGTAGCCAGTGGAAGCCAATATTGTCCTTGACAATTCATGCGGATATCGCAATATTGCTTGGTCGATCTGTTTATCCGGACAAGGAGGCTCCCATTAAATTTCCATTTATTTAATGGGAACCGCCCGTCGCTCCGAGGGGTGAACCGGGCAGCCAGAAAATTTTCACACGCGGGGCGCGCGGGCCTAAGCTGGCCCTGGAGGAAATTTCAAAGTGCAGTTCCAGTCGCGCAGCTACGAAGCCGAGAGCATCTCGGCGGTGCAGGAGCTCTATCACAGCAACGGCTGGACCGACGGGCTGCCGATCGTGCCGCCGACCGAGGAGGCCGTGAGGGAGTGTCTCGACTGGGCGATGATGCCGCCCGACCAGCTGATCGGAATCGAGCCGGTGCGTGGACTCGCAATCACCGCCGAGAAGCTTGCGATCAATGCCGTCATGGCAGGCTGCCTGCCGATGCACTTCCCGGTCGTGCTGACGGCCTGGACGGCGATGATGCAGGAGGAATTCCTGATGCATGGCGCCACGGCCAGCACCGGCGGCTGCGCGGTGCTCGTCGTGCTGAACGGTCCGATTCGTCTGGAGATCGGCGCCGCGGGCTCGTTCAATGCGCTGGGCAACAGCGATCGCGCGACGGCGGTGATCGGCCGTGCCGTGCGGCTCTGCCTGATCAACCTGATGGACGTGCGGCCGGGCGTGATCGACCGCTCGACCCTGGGTCATCCCGGCAAGTTCAGCTACTGCCTCGCCGAAGACGAGGAAGGCACCGACTGGAAATCGCTGTCGGAGATGCGCGGTGTCGAGCGCGCGGCGTCGGCCGTGACGGTGATGGCGGCCGGCGCACCGCGCCAGCTGATGAACGAGTGGACGACGAAGCCAGAGGAGATCCTCGAGACCTTCGCCGCCGAGATGCGCGCCAACATGCGGCATTACTCGATCCATCCCGGCAACTACGCGATCGTGATTCCCCAACAGCTGCGCGAGCACCTGCAGGCCGCAAAGTGGACCAAGAGCGACATCGCCACCTTCATCCACGAACGCGCGCGCATCCATCGCCGGGAATGGGCCGATGTCGGCAAGGGCGCCGTGGTGCGCGACCGCGGCGACAGCGTCTACACGGCGATGGAATCGCCCGACCAGCTGCTGGTCATCGCCGCGGGCGGTCCGGCCGGTGGTTTCGGCGCGGTGATCCCGCCGTGGCTGGGCCACAAGAGCCATGCCGTGACGTTGCCGATCGGCGCCTGCGTCGACTGCGAACCGCCCACCAAGTAGGAGGAACGCCATGACTTTCCGAGTGCTCGACCCCACTCCTGGAACCGCGCCGCCGCTCGGCCAGCTGGCGCCCCGTCTCGATGCGCTGAAGGGCAAGACCGTGGGCTTCGTCTCCAACGGCAAGGAAGGCACCAAGGGCTTCTTCCGCCACCTCGAGCGGATCCTGAAGGACGACTACGGCGTCGCCGAGGTCGTCTTGCGCACGAAGTCGAACTACAGCGCGCCCGCCGACAAGCACATCGCCGACGAGATCAGGAGTTGGGACGCCGTCGTCTCGGGCCTGGGAGATTGAGGCAGCTGTTCATCGTGCAGTCTGCACGACGCCGTCACCGCCGAACGAGCCAATGTCCCCGCCATCGCGGTCATGACCGAGCGCTTCGTGAGCGCTGCCGAGATGATGAGCCGCGTGCTCGGCATGCCGGGCTACGCCTTCGCCGTGATCGACCATCCCGTCAGCAGCGCCACCGACGCTGAACTGGGCCAGCGCGCCCGGCAGGCGATCGAGCAGGGGCTGAAGATGTTGGTCAGGGACTAGGGAACCTGCGGGGTTCGGTGGCGTTGGGGGGACATGAAACCCATCATGCTCTTCGGCGTCGCCCTCATCGTGGCCGGTATCGTCGGTCTCGGCGTGGCCAATATCTCCTTCACCGAGCAGAAGACCGTGCTCGATGCGGGCCCGATCAAGATCACCACGGCAGAGCAGCACACCATTCCCGTGCCCACGATCGCCGGCATCGCCGCGATCGTCGTCGGCCTCGGCCTGTGCTTCATGGGCCGCGCCCGGGCCTGACGGCCGCTGTCGGCCCGGTGGCCCCTGCTAGCCAAGCGGCCAGGTGAAGCGGATGTTGTTCCTGGCCAGGCCGTCGAGAACGACCTGAACGCCGCCCGACTTCATCATCCATTCCAGGCGATGATCGCGATACTCGCGCCGGATCGCGCCTGAGGCGAGGCGCTCGGCGGCATTGCCCATGCCGGCCGTCGCCGCGTCGAACTCCCTGAACGTGGCGGCGACCGACGGCCGCGCCGACATCCGCCTGTGCCACGCCGCAAGCGGCGAACCTGCAGCCGGCCCGATCCCGTAGTGCACCGAGCGGTTGAGATAGGGTGCGACGCTGAGATCGGCCCAGCCGAAGCCCGCATCGCCGAACCATTCCCCACCGCCCAGCTTGCCGGTCAGCCATTCCAGCAGCTCGCGCGTCTGGGAGGCGGCCTTGGCCTTCATGTCGTCGGCCAACCGTCCCTCCGCGCGCTTGAACCAGCGGATCTCGCCCAGGCCCCAGTTGATCGCCTCGTAGAGCGTGTCGCAGACTTCCTCGATCATGCGGGCCTCGGCGCGCGCCAGCGGATCGCGCGGCAGCAGGGCAGGCGAGGGATGTCTGTCCTCGAGATATTCGAGGATGATGGTCGAGTCGAAGATGCGCGCCTCGCCGTCGACCAGCGTCGGCACTTCGAGGCGCGGGCTGGCGGCGGCAAACGGACCCGTCGAATTGCCCGAGCCCAGCGCCTGCGGCGTCTCGAGCTCGAACGCCAGGCCCTTTTCGCGCAATGCGATCTTCACCTTCTGCGCGTAGGACGACAGCGGATGTTCGTAGAGCAGCATCATGGCAACTCCAGCTTCACTTCGACGGCGGCGCTTGCGATCACGGCCGGATCGTTGTTCTCGGGATCGAGCACGTCGAGGCCGCCCTTGACCACTTTCACCGTCACGCTGCCATGCGGCAACGACAGGCGGACCTTCTCCAGGTCGACTTTGTCGGGCTGCTGAACGCCGATCGTGACGTTCACGAACATGTCCGTCTTGGAGTTGACCTTGAGAGCCCGCAGCATGGTGAGCGACGAGTGGTGCAGGGCGTCCTGCACGGCGCGGAGTGCCGCCTTGGTGTAGTCGCCGCCGTGCAGGTCGTTGCCGGTGCCGAGTTCGAGGATGACGCGTTTCCTTGCCATGTCCGTCTCCCTCAGAGGTCGAGCCGCACGATGGCTGCGGCCTGGGCGATCACCGTCCTGTCCGTGCCGGCCTCGTTCATGATCTCGAGGCCGCCTTCGAACACTTTCACGGTGCCGGTGCCGTGCGGGAGCACCGCCAGCACCTGCGCCGTATCGACCTTGTCGGGTTGCGGCACGCCGATCAGGACTTCGACCTGCATGTCGTCGCTCGACTTGCCGACCGCCGTGGCGACGGTGAGCGAGTTGTGCCACAGCGCGTCCCTGAGCGCGCGCACCGCCGCCTTCGTGTAGTCGCCGCCGCGGATATCGGTGCCCATGCCGATCTCGAGGGCGACGCGCTTCAGGGCCATGATGGTCTCCTCAACCTTTGGCGAGTCCTGCCTTGATCAACAGCGGTTTCACCTCGACGAAATACTTCTCGGCGTAGGCGCGGTACCCGGCCGGAGTCTTATACCACGACGCCTGGATATAGGAGTTCGAGCAACGCATCGACTCGCGGGTCCTTCATCGCCTCCTTGAAGGCAAGATGCACGGACTCGACGATATTGGCCGGAAGATCCTTGGGGCCCACAAGCCCGTAGGGGCTTTGACCCACCACGTTGATGCCGCGTTCAACGAGCGTCGGCACGTCCTTGTACTTCGGGATGCGCTGCTCGGTCGCCATGGCGAGAATGCGGAACTTTCCGGCGTCGACGAAGGGCGCCCATTGCGCGCCGTCGCAGATGAAGTGGACTTCGCTGGCGAGCAAGGCCTGCGACCACTCCGCCGTGCCCTTGTAGGGAACGTGCGTAAAGTGCGCGCCAGTCGACTGCTCGATCTCGATCATCGTGAGCTGGCCGGTGCCGCCGATCCCGCTGGTGGCGTAGTTGTACTTGTCGGGTTCCTTCTTCGCCGTCGCGATCAGCTCCTCGAGCGTCGTCCACGGCGCATCCTGGCGCACGACAATGCCGATCGTGTAGCCCGAGAGACCGACGATATAGGTGAAGTCGCGCACCGGATTCCAGTTGGTCGGCTGGTAGTGCGGGTAGCGCAGGCTGTTGATGCTCATGCAGGCGAGCTGGTGCCCGTCCGGCCTGGCGTTGAGCAGCAGGGCGGGCGCCAGGGTGCCGGCGGCACCCGGCCGCGAATCGACCAGGATTGGCTGGCCCAGGAGCGGGCCCGCCGTCTCGCCCAACAGGCGGATATGGATGTCGGTGCCACCGCCTGCCGCGAACGGATTGTAGATCGTGATTGGTTTTTCGGCCTTCCATCCGGTCTCCGCGCGCGCCTGACCGCGCGCGCTCAGCCGAGCGCCGACCGCGGCGGCCGAGGCGAGGCCGGTGAACTGCCGCCGGCGCACCTCCTACTTCTTCATCGCGGCATCGACACTCCACGGGCCGGGACCTGCGGCGCAGATGTAGAGGAAGACGAAGCAGTAGAGCAGTCGCGAGTTCGCCGCCGTTGAGGATCGGGAAGAAGCCCCTCGGAAAGTGCACCATGAAGTAGGCGACCGCCGTCATGCCCGAGGCGAGGAAGGCGGCAGGCCGCGTGAGCAGGCCGAGCACCAAAAGGATGCCGCAGATCAGTTCGACGAAGCCCGCATAGCCTGGCCAGGAATTGATGGCGAATGTCGGAGGCACGGCGCCCGCCGGAAAGTGCAGGAGCTTGCCCATGCCGTGCTGAAGCAGCGTAAGGCCGGTCATGAAGCGCAGCACGCTCAGCAGACGCGGAGTCCAGGACTCAGGAATGATCGTGATATCCATCGCTTTGTCTCCCCAGTTTGACGCGGCGCATCATGACGACTGCCTGGTTTTCCGACAAGCGAGCCCGCGTGGTAAGCAAGTCACCAATGCGTTAGCCAACTCTCGCATCGCTGCTGAGGTTTGCTATGATCGGCACGACTACCGGACGAAAGAGCCGGGAGACTGAAGAATAAAGGCGGCCTGGCCGCCGCGCGTGGGAGAAGTAATGGCGACCGTCGATATCCGCGATGTACGGAAGGCTTTCGGGCCGTTTGAAGTTCTGCATGGCGTGAGCGTCGACATCGCCGACGGCGAGTTCGTGGTGCTGGTGGGTCCTTCGGGCTGCGGCAAGTCCACGTTGCTGCGCATGCTGGCGGGCCTCGAGAACATCACGTCGGGCGAGATCGCGATCGGCGGCAAGGTGGTGAACGCGGTGCCGCCGAAGGACCGCGACATCGCCATGGTGTTCCAGAATTACGCGCTCTATCCGCACATGACCGTGTTCGACAACATGGCTTTCTCGCTGACGCTTGCGAAGGCGCCGAAATCGGTGATGGAGCAGGAAGTGGGACGCGCCGCCAAGATCCTGGGCCTCGAACAGCTCCTCCAGCGTTACCCGCGCCAGCTTTCCGGCGGCCAGCGCCAGCGCGTCGCCATGGGCCGCGCGATCGTGCGCAACCCGCAGGTCTTCCTGTTCGACGAGCCGCTCTCCAATCTCGACGCCAAGCTGCGCGTGCAGATGCGCTCGGAGATCAAGGAGCTGCACCAGCGTCTCAAGGTGACGACCGTCTACGTCACGCACGACCAGATCGAGGCCATGACCATGGCCGACAAGATCGTCGTGATGAACGGCGGCAACATCGAGCAGATCGGCCGCCCGCTCGACCTCTATGACAGGCCCGCCAACCTCTTTGTTGCGGGCTTCATCGGCTCGCCTGCAATGAACATGGTGAAGGGCACGCGTTGCCGGCGGCGCGCTGCGCATGGAAGACGGCACGGCCTGGCCGCTGCCGGCCAACGGCGGCACCGCGCACGACGGCCCCGCCGTCTACGGCGTGCGGCCCGAGCATCTGCGGATCGACGGCAGTGGCATTCCCGCCACCGTGCAGGTGGTCGAGCCGACCGGCTCGGAGACACAGGTCCTGATGCGGATCGGCGGCCAGCCGATCATCGGCGCCTTCCGCGAGCGCGTGTCGGCCAAGCCCGGCGAGATCCTGCCGGTGCTCCCCGATCCCGCCCTGGTTCATCTGTTCGACCAGCAATCGGGTCGGCGGCTCTAGCAAGAAGCGTAGTCGAGTTTCAGGAGGAGACGGCAATGGTATTCATCATCAAGCGGCGCGAAGCGATCAGGCTGGGCGCCAGTGCCGCGGCGATCATGGCGGCGGGCCAGGCCAATGCGCAGGCGATTCCCAAGGCCGACGTGCCTGCGCTCAAGCTGCCGATCGAGAAGGGCGCCACCTTGCGCCTGATCAGGCCGGCGAAGTTCGTCGAGCCCGACGAGGTGATCTTCCGTGCCAACTCGGCGAAATTCGCCCAGGAAACCGGCGTCGAGGTCAAGGTCGACTTCGTCGGCTGGGAAGACATCACCCAGCAGACCGCTGTTTCCGCCAATACTGGCGCCGGTCCCGACGTCATCCTCGGCTGGGCGGAAAGCCCGCACATCTATGCCGACAAGGTGCTCGAGCTCAGCGACGTCGCCGAGTATCTCGGCAAGAAGTACGGCGGCTGGATGTTCCTCGGCGAGAAGTTCGGCAAGAAGGCCAAGACCAACAACTGGATCGGCATCCCGATGGGCGGCTCGGGCGGACCGCTGGTGTACCGCGTGTCGGCCCTGAAGGAAGCGGGCCACGACAAGATCCCGACCGACCATGCGGGTTTTCTGAAGCTCTGCCAGGACCTCAAGAAGATCAACAAGCCGGCCGGCTTCGCGCTCGGCAACGCGGTGGGCGACGCCAACGGCTTCGCGAACTGGATGTTGTGGAGCCACGGCGCCTCGCTGGTCGACGAAGACGGCAAGGTGACCCTGAACAGCAAGGAGACGATCAACGCGCTGAAGTACGTGAAGGAACTCTATCCGACCTTCATCCCGGGTACGATGTCGTGGAACGACATCAGCAACAACCGCGCCTATGCATCCAAGGAGTTGTTCCTCACCTCCAACGGGGTGTCGCTCTACTTCGCGCTGAAGAAGGATCCCGCCACCAAGGACATCGCCGACGACACCGAGCATGCGAACCTGGTGCAGGGTCTCGCCACCTCGGCGCCGATGTCGGCCACGGTCCTCAACGCCATGGTCCTCAAGCACACCAAGTTCCCCAATGCCGCCAAGGCCTACATCACCTTCATGATGGAAGCGGAGCAGTACGATCCATGGCTGAGCGGCTGCCTCGGCTACTGGTCGCATCCGCTCAATGCCTACGACAAGAGCAAGGTGTGGGAGAGCGATCCCAAGATCTCGCTCTACCGCAACACGATGAACAACCGGTACTGGTCGGGCTACAAGGGGCCGATCACCCAGGCCGCAGGCACCGTCACGGCCGAGTACATCCTGGTCCAGATGTTCGCCTCGGTGGCCTCGGGCCAGGCGACGCCGGAAGACGCCGCCAAGGAAGCCGAGCGCCGCACCAAACGCTACTATCGCTGATCGATGACGGGCGGCGCGGCCGGAAACGGTCGCGCTGCAACTCGCCGCGCGGAGGAACGATGACCGTCGCCACCATGACCGACTGGACTAGGGTCAAGCCACAGCCCAACTGGCTGGCGCGCCTGTTCGACTACAAGCCGTTCCTGGTCTTCGCCTGCCTGCTGCCCGCGCTCGGCCTGCTGCTGGTGTTCCTGACCTATCCGCTGGGCCTCGGCATCTGGCTTTCGTTCACCGACACCAAGATCGGCGGCGCCGGAAAGTACATCGGCCTCGACAACTTCGAATACCTGATGGAGGACCCGCAATTCTGGAGCGCCGTCTTCTACAGCGTCTTCTATACAGGCGTGGCGACGGTCGGGAAATTCGCGCTCGGCCTCTGGCTCGCCTTGCTGCTCAACAATCACGTCCCTTTCAAGAGCCTGCTCCGCGCCATCATCCTGCTGCCGTGGATCGTGCCGACCGTGCTGTCGGCGCTCGCCTTCTGGTGGCTCTACGATCCGCAGTTCTCGATCTTCTCCTATCTCGCCATCGACGTGCTGCACATCCGCACGACACCCTTCGACTTCCTGAGCACCATGTGGCCGGCACGCTGGTCGCTGATCGCGGCCAACATCTGGCGCGGCATCCCGTTCGTCGCCATCTCGCTGCTGGCTGGCCTGCAGACGATCTCGCCGTCGCTCTACGAGGCGGCGCTGCTCGATGGCTCCACTTCATGGCAGCGCTTCCGCTACATCACCTTCCCGCTGCTGCTGCCGATCCTGGCGATCGTGATGACGTTTTCGATCATCTTCACCTTCACCGACTTCCAGCTGGTCTATGCGATCACGCGGGGCGGGCCGCTCAATTCCACTCATCTGATGGCGACCCTGGCCTTCCAGCGCGGCATCTCGGGCGGAGAACTGGGCGAGGGCGCGGCGATCGCCGTGGCGATGATCCCGTTCCTCGTCGCCGCTACGCTGTTCAGCTATTTCGCCCTCGCGCGTCGCAAGTGGCAGCAGGGAGAGGCCAATGACTGACGCCGTCGCCGCCGAGGCAAAGTCGACGGCCACCGTCACGCCCGACCAGATGTCGTGGGATAGCCGCACGCGGCGGATGGTGACGATCTACCTGCCGCTCGTGTTGTTCGTGATCGTGCTGCTGTTCCCGTTCTACTGGATGACGATCACGTCGTTCAAACCGAACGCCGAGCTCTACGACTACAAGAAGTATAATCCGTTCTGGATCGGCAGTCCGACATTGGGCCACATCAAGCACCTGCTGTTCGAGACCGCCTATCCGCACTGGCTGCTGACCACCATGGGCGTGGCCGTGTGCTCGACCGCGCTGTCCCTGTTTTCAAGCGTGCTGGCCGCCTACGCCATCCAGCGCCTGCGCTTCACCGGCAGCCAGTATGTCGGCCTCGCGATCTACCTTGCCTATCTCGTGCCGCCGTCGATCCTGTTCATTCCGCTCGCGACCACGATCTACCAGCTCGGCCTGTTCAACTCGCCGCTGGCGCTGATCCTGACCTACCCGACCTTCCTGGTGCCGTTCAGCACCTGGCTGCTGATCGGCTATTTCAAGTCGATTCCCTACGAGCTGGAGGAGTGCGCCCTGATCGACGGCGCCACGCGCCTGCAGATCCTGCGCCGCATCACCTTGCCGCTCGCCGTACCCGGCCTGATCTCGGCCGGCATCTTCTCCTTCACGCTTTCCTGGAACGAGTTCATCTATGCTCTCGCCTTCATCCAGAGCAGCGAGAAGAAGACCGTATCGGTCGCCATCCTGACCGAACTCGTGTCGGGCGACGTCTACCAGTGGGGCTCGCTGATGGCGGGCTCGCTGCTCGGCTCGCTGCCCGTGGCGATCTTCTATTCCTTCTTCGTCGACTACTACGTCTCCTCGCTGACCGGTGCGGTGAAGGAGTAGCCCTTCGCTGCGTTACGCCGTGGGCGCCGGAGGGCCGGATGGATGCGATGGCGCGGGCGGCGCGTCCTCGGGAGTCGGGACTCCCGGCACGGGCATTTCCGGGGGCAAGGGCTGGGCCTTGCCCGGAATCGGAGGCGCTGCCGGAACGGGATCGCCCGGCCGCATCGGTTGATCGCTCATTTCGCTCTCCTTGTTTGTCGAGTGAAAAAAGGAATGCCCGCCGGGCGGCGGGCATTCCCTCAACCTTGATGACGCAATCAGGCGCTAGCGCTTCTGACTGTCCTTGTTGTGATCATCCTTGTTCGCATTCTGACCGCCTGGCTTCTGGCCCGGCTGGCCAGGCTTCTGGCCCTGGTTCTGCTGGTTCTGCTGCTCGCGCTGCTGTTGCTCGCGCTGCTGCTGCGACGGGTTCTGGTTATTGTTCTGCTGGTTCATGGCCTCAGCTCCTTCGTCGTTCGCTAGCGACGGTCGACATGGCCGCCGTAGAGAAAAAACGTCCCGCCGACGGACCCGGTTGCCTGCCTTTAAGCCGCAGATTTTCCCCGCAACCCCCTTGATTTTCACGTCTATTTGGCGATGGCTCCCGCAGTCGCGGCACCCTCTCGGGTTCCGCCATAGACCACCTTGAGACCCAGCATTTCGCGCAGGGCGTTGGGCACCAGGAGAGCGCCCACGTCGGCAAGGCTCGCGCCCTTGGCGGGCGTCACGGTGAGGGTGATCGGCCCCTTGGGCGCCCGCCAGTCGGCGATGAAGGAGGCGACCGCGTCGAATGCCGTCAACGACTCCGCGTCCTGCTGTCCCGCCAGGCTTGCGATGGTCAGCAGGCCAAGGGCCACGAGATCGTCCGGTTTGTCGCCTTGGCTTTTGGCCGTCGCCTCGAGGAGCTTGGCGAGAAGGCCCTTGTCGTCGATGGTGAGCGACGCACGCTGCAGGCGGCCACTGTCCTTGGCGTCCTCGATCTCGGCGGCCTTGTCACTGACGCCCTCGAGTACGAGAGACAGCTCGATGCGCCCTTGTCCGCGCAGGCTGATCTCGAGCTTGTCGAGCGTAAGCCGCTTGGTGGCGGTATCGAGCTTGTAGTCGAGCGCGAGGTCGGCCGGTGTCGCCGGCACGCCGTAAGTGGCAAGCGAACGCGAAGCAGCGCCGTCGCCGGTGACACCCTCGAGCCTCATCCTGAGGAAGCGCGGCAGCTCGTCCTTGTTGCCGGCGCCGACGCGGTCGAAGTCGGCTTCCTCGACAACCACCTTGTCGATCCCGATCGTGGTCGGCTTGTTGTCGGTCTGCGGATTGGCCGGAACCACGGCAATCACGTCCTTCAGCGCGAAGCCCTCGTCGCCCAGCGCCTCGGCGCCGCCGTATGACAGCTTCTCGAGCTGCAACTGCGGCTTCACCTCGCGTTCGAAGCGCTGCAGGCCGTTCTCGGCGCGCGCGCCGGTCACCAGGCTCGCGACGAGAAACAACGATGTCAGCAGTGTTCCGATGGCTCGCATCGCGCCCCCAATCCTCAGGTCGTCGCCCGTTCGGCAAGTGTGGTGTCGACGCAGGTTTCGAAGGCGATGTCGCGGCCGAGAGTACCGAAGGCGCGCATCGCCGCGTGCAGCCGGTCGTAGCCTTCACGACGCACGACCGGATCCGAGGCCCACAGGCCGAGCGCACGATATCGTTCGACAGCCGCCGCGAAGATCGCCGGCTCGACCTCGGGGAAGTAGTCCTTGAGAAGGCTCGCGATCTCCGTGGCCGATGCGCGGGCGAACCACTGCAGGGTGCGCTGCATGCCACGCGTCATTGCCAGCAGGTCGTCGGCCCGCTTCACCAGGGTCGCGCGACGGGTCACCAGGGTGGTGTAGGCGGTCAGCCCGCGCGCCGCGGCGGCGTTCCAGACATGACCAGCGCCCGAGGCGACGAGCCGCTCGGCATAGGGCTGGAAGACCTGGATGGCGTCCACTGCGCCCGTGCGCAATGCCGTCTCGTTCTCCGCCATGGTCCGGTCGGTGATGCGGTCGAGACGGTCCGGGTCGACGCCGGCACGGCGGATATCATCGGCGAGGCAGATCCACGGCGTCGGCACCTCCGAGACGATGGCCAGCCTGAGAGGCACGAGGTCGGCGAAGCGGAAGCCGGGCCGCGGCCGGGCGCCGACGATGAAGAAGGGATCGCGTGCCACCACGTCGCAGAAGCAGACCAGGTCGGCGTCGGGTTCGCGGTCGTGGACGATCATGACCCGCAACGGGCCGCCCCACATGACGTCGACTTCGCCGGCGCGCAGCGCCTTGGCTGCGGCCTCCGGGCTCGGCGACGGCTTCAGGATTACCTCGACGCCCGCGTCTTCGAACGCCCCTGTCGCGCAGGCGGCGTAGAACGGCGCGTAGAAGAAGGCGCGGAAATTCTCGGACAGCACAATCGGCATCGGTCGGGACCTCACTAGCTCTGAGTTTATGTCTGAAATCCGGCAGCCGCCCCTGTTTTCGATGCAACGGGCATAGCCATGCAACGTTGATCGGAGTGGGAGACAGTTTCACTCAAAGGAGGACACCATGAACAAGCGACTGATCGTGATCACGCTGGCCGCCATCACGGGTCTGGCCGGTGTTGCCAATGCCCAGAACTACGATCCCTCGATGACCCGCGGCGAGCGCCGTGGGGAAATGCGCGAAGACCGCCGCTTCAACGAACCTCATCCGGTGGCGTTCAAGGATGAGTACGGCTTCCGTTACGATGCCCAGGGCGACCGTCTCAATGCCCAGGGCTACGTGATCGCGCCGCCGGTAACTCCGCCGGGCACGCCTGCCCTGCGCTAGGCAAGATCGAATTCGAGTGCGAAAGAGGCCCGGCGGTCCGCGCGACCGCCGGGCTTTTCGTTGCGACTGCATTCCCTTTGCTTACCGCCGCCGTGGCTCCTAAGGTTTCCAGGAGAAGCACAATGAAAGGGAAGATCATGGGTATGGAAATTCTGCGCCGCCGCCACGCCATGGGTCTGGCTGGCGCCGCTGCGGTCGCCGGTTCAGCGTCTGCTTTCGCTCAGGAGCCGCCCAAGCCCGCCCAGATCGTGGTCAATCATTCCGGCGGCTCGATGGGCGCTGCCATGCGGAAGGCCTTCTTCACCGGCTACGAGAAGAAATACGGAATCCGTGTTGTCGAAACCAGCCCGGCTGATTTCGGCAAGCTGCGCGCCATGGTCGAGTCGGGCAACGTCGAGTGGGACGTCACCGAGATCGGCGGCCAGGACGCGATCCGCGCCGTGAAGATAAACCTGGTCGAAAAGATCGACGACAAGATCGTCGATCGTTCGAAGTATCCCGAGAAGGTGCGCACGCCCTACGTCTTCGCCTCGTCGGTCTATACCACGATCATCGGCTACCGCACCGACGTCTTCAAGAACGACAGCCAGCCCAAGAGCTGGGCCGACTGGTGGGATGCCAAGAAATTTCCCGGCGCACGCTCGATGCGCAACCATCCGACGGACAATCTCGAATTCGCACTGCTGGCCGACGGCGTGCCGAAGGACAAGATCTACCCCATCGACTTTGACCGCGCCTTCAGCAAGCTCGACCAGATCAAGCCGCACGTCACGGTCTGGTGGTCGACCGGCCAGCAGCCGGCGCAGCTTTTGCTCGACAAGGAAGTCGTGCTGGCGACCGGCTGGAACGGCCGCTTCTACGATGTCATCAAGAAGGGCGGACCGATCGCCATCGAATGGAACGAGGGCGCGCTGAAGCAGGGCAGCTTCGTGATCCCGCGCGGCGCCAAGAATGCGTACTGGGGCCAGAAGATGCTGGCCGAGATGTCGGTGCCGCAACAGCAGGCGGTCTATGCCAGCGAACTCGGCTACCCGGGCCTCAACCTCGAATCGCTGAACTACGTCGACGCCAAGGTGAAGCCTTTCCTGCCGACACAATACATCGACAAGCAGTTCTGGATCGACGATTCCTGGTACGCCGAGAACGGCACCAAGGCACTGGAACTGTGGAACGCCTGGCTGCTGAAGAAGGCCTAGCGGGTGGCGGTCAGGGACGCGAAAGGCCCTGCCGATCTCAAGGTCGATGGGCTTAGGAAACGCTTCGGCGAGGTCGTTGCGCTCGACGGAGTGTCACTCGACATCGCCGCGGGCGAACTCCTGACCATCCTGGGGCCGAGCGGCTCGGGAAAGACGACCCTGCTCAAGGTAGTCGCAGGCTTCGAGGCGCCCGACGCGGGCAGGGTGCGGATCGACGGCGCAGAGGTAACGGCGCTGCCGCCGGCCCGGCGCGACATCGGCATGGTCTTCCAGAACTATGCGCTGTTTCCGCACCTGACGGTTCGCGGCAACGTCGCCTTCGCGCTCGAGATGCGCAACGTCGCGAAAGCCGAGATCGAGCGTCGCGTGACGGAGGCGCTGCAGCTCGTCGAGCTGGGCGGCTACGACAAGCGCCTGCCCCGGCAATTGTCCGGCGGCCAGCAGCAGCGTGTGGCGCTGGCCCGTGCCATCGTCTTCAATCCGCGGTTGCTGCTGCTCGACGAGCCATTCGGCGCACTCGACCGCAAGCTGCGCGAGACCATGCAGCTCGAGGTGCGCCGCCTGCAGCGCCGTCTCGGCCTGACGACCATTTTCATCACCCACGATCAGGAAGAGGCGCTGGTCCTTTCCGACCGCATCGCCGTGATGAACAAGGGCCGCATCGAACAGGTCGCCACGACGACGGAGATTTACGAACGGCCGGCGAATGCCTTCGTCGCGGACTTCGTGGGCGAGAGCAACATCTTCCAAGGCACAGTGACCGAGCCAGGCGTGATCTCCCTCGAGGGCGGCCGGCGGCTGCTTGCCAGACATTCGGGCAGGACTGGCCAACGCATGGGCGTCTTGATGCGGCCCGAGCGTTTCGGCCGCGGCACCAACGTTTTCGCGGGCGAGGTCAGGGAAGCGGTCTATCTCGGTGTCTCCTTCAAGCTCCGCATCGCCTGCGATGACGGCCTCGAGTTGATCGTGCGCCAGCCGGCGCGCGGCGAGTTGCCCGCGCCCGGCACCCGGCTGAACGTGGCGATCGATCCCGAGGACATCCATGTTTTCTAGGATGTCCGGAGCATGGCCCGCGGTGCCGGCGCTGCTCCTGCTGTTCGTCTTCTTTCTCTATCCGGTCGTGCGCATGCTGGGCTACAGCATCGAGGGCGGCACGTTCGAGTGGTATGCCAAGGCGCTGGGGGAAGGGCTCTATCTTCAGGTGTTCGTCAACACTTTCGAGATCGCCTTCTGGGTGACGTTGATCTGCCTGGTCCTGGGCTACCCGCTGGGCTTCCTGCTGGCGACGACCACGCCGGGCTGGGCGACCATCGGCTTCATCTTCGTGCTGTTGCCGCTATGGACATCGGTGCTGGTGCGCACCTATGCCTGGATGGTGCTGCTTGGACGCAACGGCGTGTTCAACCGCGCGATGCTGGAAGCGGGGCTGATCGCCGACCCGATACCGATGCTCAACAATTTCAGCGGCGTCCTGATCGGCATGGTGCATGTCCTGCTGCCGTACATGGTGTTGCCGATCTACGGCGCCGTGCGCCGGGTCGATCCGTCGTTGGTGTCGGCGGCCGAGGGGCTGGGCGCCTCCAACGCGCGCATCTTCCGCAGGATCTACCTGCCGCTCACGCTGCCGGGCATCTTCGCCGGCGCCGTCATCGTCTTCGTGCTGTCGCTCGGTTTCTACATCACGCCCGCGCTGCTGGGCGGCGGCCGGGTGATGATGCTGGCGGTGATGATCGAGCAGCAGGTCCATCAGACCCTGAACTGGCCGTTTGCGGCCGCCCTGTCGGCGTCGCTGCTGGTCGTGACCCTTGCGATCTATGCGGCGGCGCAGCGATTCGCCCGGCTGAGGGCTGCAGCATGAGTCGCCGCGCGCTCGTCGCCGCCTGTACGGCCATCTATATCTTCCTGATGTTGCCGCTGCTCGTCGTTTTCCCGATCTCGTTCAGTTCAGCGGCCTATATGCAGTTTCCGCCGCCCGGCCTCAGTTGGCAGTGGTACGAGCGCTTCCTGGACGATCCGCAATGGATCGATGCCACGGTGCGCTCCCTGTACGTCGGCGCGGCTACGGCGATCCTCGCCCTGGCATTGGGGGTGCCGCTGGCGTTCAGCCTGGTGCGCGGGAAGTTTCCCGGCCTCTGGCTGGTCGACCGGATCGCGCTTGCGCCGCTGATCGTGCCGACCATCATCCTGTCGATTGCGGTCTACGGGATGTTCGCCAGACTGAAGCTGATCGGCGAATGGTACGGGCTGGTCGTCGCACACACGGTGTTGGCCTTGCCGTTCGTGGTCCTGGTCATGAGCACGGGCCTGCGCGACTTCGATCGCGGGCTGGAACAGGCGGCCCAGGGACTTGGCGCCAGCCGCACGCGCACGCTCCTCAAAATCACCCTGCCGTTGCTGCGGCCGAGCCTCGTGTCGGCCGGCCTGCTGGCGTTCATCTCGTCGTTCGACGAGCTCGTCGTCGCGCTGTTCCTGGCCGGTCCCAACATGACCCTGCCGAAGAAGATGTTCGACAATATCCTGATGGAGATCGATCCCACGATCGCTGCGGTGTCGGTGATGCAGATCCTGCTGGTCTCGATCGTGCTGATGTTGATCGGGCGGTTCGGACGGGGCCTGCGGGGCAGCGCGCGTTGAGAGGGGAGTAACATGGCCGATTCGATCTTCCACAAGGACTTCAAGACCATGCCGTGGTGGTGGGAGTGGTGGCATCCCAACAACGAGCTGTCGCAGGATCCGCCGCTCAGGACCGACGTGCTGGTGGTGGGCGGCGGCTATGGCGGCCTGTCGACGGCCCTCGAGCTCGCGCGGTCGGGCGTCGATGTTACCGTCCTCGAGCGCGGCGATTTTGGCGTCGGAGCGTCGACGCGCAACGGCGGCGGCGTCAGCGGTGGCACCACCATGGGCAAGGGCTTCTCCGGCAAGGGTGTCGGCGGCGACCCCGAGGCGTGGAAGAAGATCATGCAGCGCATGCTCGCCGATGCCGCCGATTCACTCGCCCAGGTCGAGACCGTGATCCAGCGCGAGGGCATCGAGTGCCATTGGCGCATGAACGGCCGCTTCAGCGGCGCCTACACGCCGCGGCACTATGCCGAGCAGGCTGCCAAGGTCGGCACCTTCAACCAGACGGCCGGCCTCGGCACCTACATGATCTCGCGCGAGCAGCAGCGCGAGGAGATTGCGTCGGACTATTACTATGGCGGCATGGTCGTGGAACGCACGGGCCAGCTTCATCCGGCGCTCTACTACGGCGGGCTTCTGAAGGCTGCGAGCCATGCCGGCGCCCGGCTCTGCGCGCAGTGCGACGCGGAGAAGATAGAGCGCAAGGCGGCAGGCTTCACCGTGCTCACGACCAAGGGCCCGATCGAAGCGCGTGAGGTGGTGATCGCCACCAACGGCTATACCGGCGACGTGACGCCCACCCTGAAGCGCCGGCTGATCCCGGTCGCCAGCCATATCATCGCCACCGAAGAGTTGCCGGAAGACCTGGTGCAGAGCCTGATCCCGAAGAACCGGGTGGTGAGCGATACCAAGCGCGTGCTGTGCTACTACCGGCAATCGCCTGACAACAAGCGGGTGATCTTCGGGGGCCGCGCCCGGTTCACCCAGGTGCCGCCCGAGGTGAGCGCGCCGATCCTGCACGGCTACATGCTGGAGCGCTGGCCGCAGCTCAAGGGCGTGAAAGTCACGCACGCCTGGACGGGCAACGTGGCCTTCGCTTTCGACTTCCTGCCGCACATGGGCACGGAGCAGGGCATGCACTACCTGATGGCCTGCAACGGCTCGGGCGTCGCCATGATGTCCTATCTGGGTTACCAGACCGCGCGGAAGATCGCCGGCGGCTCGAATTTGCCCGTCAATGCCTTCGACGAGACGGATTTCCCCTCGGTGCCGTTTTACAGCGGCAATCCGGAATGGATCCTGCCGCTGGTCGGCGCCTGGTACCGCATCCGCGACTGGATCGATCGGGCGATGGCATAGAACCTAGCGGTCAGACACGAGGCGTTCGCGCCCGAGCGCTGTGACCGCGATCTGTCCGTCGACTTCCGCGATGAGTTCGAGGTCGAACAACCGTGCGCGATGCGTCTCGGGGAGCGCGAGCAGCTTGCCGTCCTGCAGATCGCGCAGCGATGCCAGTTCAGTTTGCTTGAGGGGCGCGATCAGACCGCGCGGCGACGTTCGAATATCGCGAACCATGCGTGCCTCCAGTGTGTCGCGGTAAAACGCGGCACGCAGCCGGAGGTTGGTGGTGTTATTACCGGGGCAGCGGGAACGGCCTTTGAATCGTCCTATTTCCGCGGCTCGTTTCAGTCCCCCTGCGCCGCCGCCAGGACGGGCGGAGTGTCGAGCAGGGACAGCAGGACCTGCTCCAGCGCGTCGGGCTCCACGGGCTTCTGCAGCAGCGGCACGTTGACGTATCGCCGGTCGATGCTATCGCGCTGATAGCCGGTCACGAAGGCAAACGGTACGCCCCGGGCAATCAGGAGATCCGCCAGGGGTTCGGCGAGTTCGCCCGCCAGGTTGAAATCGAGCAGGGCGCCATCGAAGCGCTCGCTGCGGGCGGCGGCAATGCCGTCTGCCAGCCTGGCATAGGGACCCGACACACGTGCGCCGAGCTGCTCGAGAATTTTCTTGGCCATCATCCCGACCAGGAATTCGTCTTCGACCATCAACAGGTGCTTGCCGACAAGGCTGCGTGCCCGGATGGGCTTCTCGGCCTGGACGACCGTCTTCGTGGGCTGTGGTCCGGGCTCGGGATTGACGATCTGTGCACGTGGGATCGACAGGCGGCAGCACAGTCCGCCGGGACGCCAGTCGTAGCTGACGCCGCCACGGAATTGCGCCTCGATGCTCGAGCGCACGATGCTGAGGCCGAAGCCCAGCGCGGAGGGCGGCGCGGTCGACGGGCCGCCAGTCTCCAGCCATTCGATCTCCAGAGCCGCGTCGCCGATCGTCCAGGAGAGTTGCAGATTCCCGGTATCGGTCGACAAGGCGCCGTACTTGGCGGCGTTGGTCGCAAGCTCGTGCAGGGCCAATGCCACGGCCTGGGCGGTCGCGGGCTGCAGCATTGCCGCCGGACCGGTTGCCGTCACCCGATCGTGGCCGCTCGTGCGATAGGGTGCCATCTCCTCTTCGACGATCCGGCGCAGGTCGGCGCCTTCCCAATGGGTTGCCGACAGGAGATTGTGGGTCGCAGCAAGCGCGTGGATGCGCCCCTCGACGGTCGCAATGAACTCCGGCGTCGACTTTGCCTTGGTGAGGCGCAGCACCGACAGGACGACGGCCAGCGTATTCTTTGCCCGATGATCGACTTCCCGGGCGAGCAGGAGCTGGCGTTCCTCCGCGCGCTTGCGCTCGGTGATGTCGACGCTGACGCCGTTCAGCCGCACGACATTGTCGCTGGCGTCGCGCGTGATGGCAGTCGACCCGTGGCACCAGCGCAATTCGCCGTCAGGCCGGACGATCCGGAACTCCGACTGATAGCTCGAGCCCGGCGCGGTGAAAGCTCCCGTCAGAGGATGCTTGTCGCGGTCGTCGGGATGGACGATTTCAAGGATCTGCTCGCGCGTCGGATAGCGGATCTCGGCGGCAATGGCGTAGATCCGATGTTGGCCGGTATCCCACTCGAGATGATTGGTCGCCGGATCGTATTCCCACGAACCCATGTCGCCGGCGGAGAGGGCGAGAGAGCGTCGCTCCTCGCTGCGGCGCAGGCGTTCCGTCTGGGCTTCGAGCTCGGCGGTGCGTGCAGTGACCCGCCGTTCGAGTTCGGCATTCAGGGCTTCGAGTTGATGGGTCTTGCGGTAGAGCTCGGTGAAGACCTTGACCTTGGCGCGCAGGACCTCGGGCACCACGGGAACGGTCACGTAATCGACGGCGCCGATCTCGTAGCCGCGCAGGTGGTCGGTCTCGGCGATCTGCACGCCCGACACGAAGATCATCGCGAGCTTCTGGAAGCGCGGATGCTCGCGGATCATGGCCGCGAGCTGGAAGCCGTCGATCTGCGGCATCACCACGTCGATCAGGACGACGGCGATGTCGGTCTTGAGCAGGATGCCCAGCGCCTCGTGCGGCGAGTTTGCCTTGATCAGGTTCTCGCCCAGCTCGCCCAGGATCACCTCGTAGCTGAGCAGCTTCGACGGCTGGTCGTCGACCAGCAGGATGTTGACCTTGTCCAAAGGAGCCGAGGCTTCGGACATCTAGCGGTGCAGCCAGAGCCGAAGGGCGCTGAAGAGCTGTTCGGTGTTCACCGGCTTGGCCAGATAGTCCGAAGCGCCGGCTTCGAGGCACTTCTCGCGGTCGCCCTTCATCGCCTTGGCGGTGAGCGCGATGATCGGCAGCCGGCGAAGGCTGGGCTTGCTTCGGATTTGCGCGATGGTCTCGTAGCCGTCCATCTCGGGCATCATGATGTCCATCAGCACAATCGCCACCTCGGGCGATTTCTCCAGGATCGAGATCGCTTCCTGGCCGGTCGTGGCGGTCAGCACGTTCATGTTGCGCCGTTCGAGCGCGCTCGACAGGGCGAAGATATTGCGGGTGTCGTCGTCGACCACCAGCACGGTGCGGCCGGCCAGCATCTCGTCCGACGCATGCAGGCGCTCGAGCATGCGCTGCTTCTCCGGCGGCATGTCCGATGCAACCTGGTGCAGGAAGAGCGCCGTCTCGTCGAACAGGCGCTCGGGGGAGGCCGCTCCCTTGACCACGATGCTGCGCGCCATCGTGTGCAACCGCGCATCCTCCTCGGGCGAGAGGTCGCGGCCGGTGAAGACGACGACGGGCAGGTCGGCCAGCGCCTCGTCCTTCTGCATTTCTTCCAGCACCTCGAAGCCCGACATGTCGGGCAGGCGCAGGTCGAGCACCATGCAATCGAACCGGTCGCTGCGGAGCTTTTCCAGCGCGCCCTCGCCGGTGTCGGCCGAATCGATCTCGATGTCGGGATGCGACAGAAGTTCGGTGACGCCAAAGCGCTCCGCCTCGTTGTCCTCGGCGATCAGCAGCCGCTTGCGGCGCGGCTTGACGTAGTCGCTGATGCGCGAGAGGGCGGCGTTCAGACCCTCGGGCGTCGTCGGCTTGTTGAGATAGGAGAAGGCGCCGCGCGCCAGCCCCTGCTGGCGATCCTCGTCCATCGTCAGGATCTGCACCGGAATATGGCGCGTCTCCAGGGTACGCTTGAACTGGCTGAGCACGTTCCACCCCAGCATGTCGGGCAGGAAGACGTCCAGCGACATGGCAACCGGCTTGTATTCAAGGGCAAGGTCGAGTGCCTCCGCTCCGCGCGCCGTCACCAGCGCCTTGAGGCCGGCGGCGTGCGCGGCATCGACCAGGATGCCGGCATAGTTCGGATCGTCCTCGACGATCAGCAGCGAACGCTCGCCGGGCTGCAGATTGTGCCGGTCGTCGGGAAACTGGTCCGTAAGGGCGTCCGGCAGGGCGACCTGGAGCACCGGCTGGCCGCCGGCTGCCGGCGCGCGCACCGCTGTCCGCGGTCCGGTGTACATGGTGGGCAGGAAGAGGGTGAAGGTGCTGCCCATGCCGGGCGTGCTGCGCAAGGCAAGTTCGCCGCCCAGCAAGGTGGCGAGTTCGCGGCTGATGGCGAGGCCGAGGCCGGTGCCGCCGTACTTGCGGCTGGTCGAGGCGTCGGCCTGCTGGAAGGCCTCGAAGACGATCTTCTGCTTCTCCGGCGGGATGCCGACGCCGGTGTCGGTAACCTCGAACGCCACCACGGAGCTCGCCTGGTTGAGCGCCGTATTGTCCGGACGCCAGCCGGCGCGGACCGGGACCACGCGCAGCCGCACGCTGCCCTGGGCAGTGAACTTCAGCGCATTCGACAGCAGGTTCTTCAGGATCTGCTGCAGGCGCTTGGAGTCGGTCACCAGGCTGCGGGTGAGGTTCGGATCCACCTGGACGTCGAACGACAGACCCTGCGATTCGGCCTGGTGGCGGAACGGCCGCGCCACCGTCTCGGTGACGTTGGTGAAGAAGATCTCCTCGGCATCGACGGTAACGGTGCCCGACTCGATCTTCGACAGGTCGAGGATGTCGCTGATCAGGTTCAACAGATCAGTGCCGGCGCCGTGGATGGTGCGCGCGAACTCGACCTGCTTGGCCTTGAGATTGCCGTCGGGATTGTCGGCCAGCTGCTGGCCCAGGATCAGGATGGAATTGAGCGGGGTGCGCAGCTCGTGGCTCATGTTGGCCAGGAACTCCGACTTGTAGCGCGAGGTGAGGGCAAGTTCGGTCGCCTTTTCTTCCACCGCGCGGCGGGCCTGCTCGATCTCCTGGTTGGCGCGCTCGACCTCGTCGTTGCGCTCGGCGAGCTGCTGCGCCTTCTGCTCGAGCTGCTCGTTGGTCTGCTGCAGCTCGCTCTGCTGGCTCTGCAGTTCGCCGGCGAGCTTCTGGCTCTGCTGCAGCAGGTCCTCGGTCTGCATGGTGGCTTCGATCGAATTGAGCACGATGCCGATCGAGGCGGTGAGCTGCTCGAGGAAGGCGATCTGCAGCTCGGTGAAGTGGCTGAGCGAGGCAAGCTCGATGACCGCCTTGACCTGGCCCTCGAACAGCACCGGCAGAACGATGATGCTCTTGGGCGCCACCGTGAACAGACCCGACGTGATCGGCCGCACTGCCTGGGGCATGTCGGAGATCAGGATTTGCCGCTTGTCGGCGGCGCACTGGCCGATCAGGCCCTGGCCGACACGGATCGTCTCGGGATGGCTGTCGCCCACGGAATCGGCATAGATCGAGAGCAGGCGCAGGACAGGATCGTTTTCGTTCTGGGTCTGGTAGATCACGGCCTGGTGCGCGCCGACCAGCGGCGACAGTTCCGACAGCATCAAGCGGCCGACAGTGCCGAGATCGCGCTGGCCCTGGAGCATGTTGGTGAACTTGGCGAGGTTGGTCTTGAGCCAATCCTGTTCGGTATTGTGGTCCGTGGTGAGACGGAGATTGTCGATCATGGTGTTGAGCTTGTCTTTCAGCTCAGCCACTTCGCCCAAGGCGTCCACCTGGATGGAGCGCGTCAGGTCGCCCTTGGTCACGGCGGTCGCGACTTCGGCGATGGCGCGGACCTGGGTGGTGAGGTTCGCCGCCAGCATGTTGACGTTGCCGGTCAGATCCTTCCAGACGCCGGCGACGCCCGGCACCTGGGCCTGGCCGCCAAGCCTGCCCTCGGTGCCGACCTCGCGGGCCATGCGGGTCACTTCGCCGGCGAAGCCGTTCAGCTGATCGACCATCGTGTTGATGGTTTCCTTCAGCCTCAGGATCTCGCCCGAGGCATCGACGGTGATCTTCTTCGACAGGTCGCCGCCGGCCACGGCGGTGGTCACGTCGGCGATGTTGCGGACCTGGGTGGTGAGGTTGGCGGCCAGCAGATTGACGTTGTCGGTGAGGTCTTTCCAGACGCCGGCGACACCCGGCACCTGGGCCTGGCCGCCCAGCTTGCCTTCGGTGCCGACCTCGCGGGCCACGCGGGTCACTTCACCGGCGAAGCCGTTCAGCTGATCGACCATCACGTTGATGGTCTCCTTCAGCTGAAGGATCTCGCCGCGCACGTCGACGGTGATCTTCTTCGACAGGTCGCCGGTCGCCACCGCGGTGGTCACGTCGGCGATGTTGCGGACCTGGGTCGTGAGGTTCGCCGCCAGCAGATTGACGTTGTCGGTGAGGTCCTTCCAGACGCCGGCGACGCCCGGGACCTGGGCCTGGCCGCCCAGCTTGCCTTCCGTGCCGACCTCGCGCGCCATGCGGGTCACTTCGCCGGCGAAGCCGTTCAGCTGATCGACCATGGTGTTGATCGTCTCTTTCAGCTGAAGGATCTCGCCGCGCACGTCGACGGTGATCTTCTTGGACAAATCGCCGTTGGCCACGGCGGTGGTCACTTCGGCGATGTTGCGGACCTGGCCGGTGAGGTTGGTGGCCATCGAGTTGACGTTGTCGGTCAAGTCTTTCCAGGTGCCGGCGACGCCCGGCACCTGTGCCTGGCCGCCCAGCTTGCCTTCGGTGCCGACCTCGCGGGCCACGCGGGTCACTTCACCCGCGAAGCCGTTCAGCTGATCCACCATGGTGTTGATGGTTTCCTTGAGGCGCAGGATCTCGCCTGAGGCATCGACGGTGATCTTCTTCGACAGGTCGCCACCTGCCACGGCGGTCGTCACGTCGGCGATGTTGCGGACCTGGGTGGTGAGGTTGGCGGCCAGCAGATTGACGTTATCGGTGAGGTCCTTCCAGACGCCGGCGACGCCCGGCACCTGGGCCTGGCCGCCCAGCTTGCCTTCGGTGCCGACCTCGCGCGCCACGCGGGTCACTTCACCGGCGAAGCCGTTCAGCTGATCGACCATCACGTTGATGGTCTCCTTCAGCTGAAGGATCTCGCCGCGCACGTCGACGGTGATCTTCTTCGACAGGTCGCCGGTCGCCACCGCGGTCGTCACTTCGGCGATGTTGCGGACCTGGCCGGTGAGGTTGGTGGCCATCGAGTTGACGTTGTCGGTCAGGTCCTTCCACGTACCGGCGACGCCCGGGACCTGGGCCTGGCCGCCCAGCTTGCCTTCGGTGCCGACCTCGCGCGCCACGCGGGTCACTTCGCCGGCGAAGCCGTTCAGCTGATCGACCATGGTGTTGATCGTGTCCTTCAGCTGAAGGATTTCGCCCGACACGTTCACGGTGATCTTCTTCGACAGATCGCCGCGGGCCACGGCGGTGGTCACGTCGGCGATGTTGCGGACCTGGTCGGTGAGGTTGCCGCACATGGCGTTCACGGAGTCGGTGAGATCCTTCCAGGCGCCGACGACGCCCGGCACGATCGCCTGGCCGCCCAGCTTGCCTTCGGTGCCGACCTCGCGCGCCACGCGCGTCACTTCCGACGCGAAGGAGCGCAGCTGGTCCACCATGGTGTTGATGGCTTCCTTGAGCTGCAGGATCTCGCCGCGGACGTCGACGGTGATCTTGCGCGACAGGTCGCCGTTGGCCACGGCGATGGTCACGTCCGAGATATTGCGGACCTGGGCCGTCAGGTTGTTGGCCATCGAGTTGACGCTCTCCGTCAGCTCGCGCCACACACCGGTCACTTCGCTCACCTTGGCCTGGCCGCCCAGCTTGCCGTCGGTGCCGACCTCGCGCGCCACGCGGGTCACTTCCGAGGTGAACACGGAAAGCTGCTTGATCATGGTGTTGACGATGTTGGCCGAGCGCAGGAACTCGCCCTTCAGCGGCCGCCCGTCGACGTCGAGCCGCACGGTCTGCAGCAGGTCGCCCTGAGCCACCGCGGAGATCACGCGCGTCACTTCCGTGGTTGGCCACACCAGATCGTCGATCAGGCCGTTGACCGAGCTCTCCATCTCGCCCCAAGCGGCGGTGGAGATGCCGAATTTGACCCTTTGGCGCGTGCGCCCCTGTTCGCCGACCGACTTGCCGATGCGTTCGAGCTGCTGCGCCATGTTCTGGTTGGCGGCGACGATTTCGTTGAACAGGACAGCAATCTTGCCCGGCAGGCCTTCGGGCTCGGTCGACAGCCGGACCGAGAAATCGCCGGCCCGCATCGCCTCCATGGCGTGCAACAAATCGTAAAGTTCAGGGTTAAGGCTCGTGCCGTTGCGGTGCGGGAGGGCAGGCGCGCCAACGGGCGAACCGTGAACGACGGATCCAGCAGTATCGGCAGCCATGGCACAACTCCCCCGCAGACGTTTGAGCAACGCTGCGGGATGCCAAAAGGTTGCGTGATAAAATCCGGGCCAAAGGAGCCGGACGCCGTCCGGGGATCAGGCCAGGGGGGCGACCGAGAGGCCCTTTACCTTGTGTTTTTCGATGAAGCTGGCCACTAGCCCTGACTTTTTGGCGTCCTCGACGAAGGCCGACAGGAAGGCCGCGCCGGCCGAATTCTTCTTTGGCGTACCCACCGCCTGCTGGACGGCCGAGAACTTGCCGTCGAGGATTTTCATCCCGGGCGCCTTTTCCATGTCCTTCAGCAGGCCCGGCCGCAGCCCGGCCAGGACCTCGAATTTCTCGGCGACGAACTTGTCGTAGGCCGCATCGAGGCCGCTCACCGGCACCAGGGTTGCATTCTTGATGTTGTTCTCGAGCCACAGGCCGTAGGCCGAGCGTGCCGACACGGCGATGCGGACGCCCTTCCGGTCGACCTCGGCGATCGATTTGATCGACGAGCCCGCCGGCACCATGTAGGTCGCCTCGATCTCGCAGTAGGCCGCAGTGAAGGCGATTTTTGCCGCGCGTTGCGGCTCGGCGCCGATGTTGCCGATGTCCCAGACATTGTTGTCGACCTGATCGCCCAGTTCGCCCGGTGTCTTGAAGGGTACGTACTGCACCGGCACGCCGAGCTTGTCGGCGATGGCGTGCGCCATGTCGGGCGACACGCCTTCGGGATTGCCGTTGGCGGCGCGGCCGGTCACCAGCAGGAAATTCGAAAGGTTGATACCGGCCCGCAGAACGCCGGTCGGGGTCAATTCGGCTTTTGCTTTGTCGTTCATGTCGCCAGTCTATACTGCCGAAGGAGGGGAGCAAACGCGCATGAGGGACTTCGTCGTCGAAACGGCGGACGGGCGCGTCCAGGGCATCGACCAAGGCGGCGTCGCCGTCTTCAAGGGCATCCCCTATGCAGCCCCTCCGCTCGGCGAAAGGCGATTTCGCCCGCCGCACAAGATCGAGCCGTGGACCGGCATTCGCGACGCGCGCCGCTACGGCAACATGGCGATCCAGGACCCGAACGTCTTCGGCCTGCCAGCCGATCTCCTGGCGATGGTGGCGTTGTATGGCAGCGAGCCGTGCGACGAGGATTGCCTGACGCTCAACGTCTGGACGTCGGGCCTGTCGGGCGGCGCGCGTCCTGTCCTGCTGTGGTGCCATGGCGGCGGCTTCCTCACCGGCTCCGGCTCCTCGACCTGGTACGACGGCGGCAACCTCTGCCGTCTCGACGATGTCGTCGTGGTGACGTTCAATCATCGTCTCGGCGCGCTGGGCTACCTGCATCTCGAAGACCTCGCTTCCGGCTTCGAGGGCGCGGGCACCGCAGGCATGCGCGACATCGTGGCGGTGCTGGAGTGGGTCAAGACCAACATCGCCCGCTTCGGCGGTGATCCCGGCAACGTCACGATCTTCGGCGAGTCAGGCGGCGGCGCCAAGGTCTGCGTGCTGATGGCGCTGCCGTCGGCGAAGGGTCTGTTTCACAAGGCCATCGTCCAGAGCGGACCGGCAATCCAGATGGCGGACCGCGAGGATGGCACCCGCACCGCGCGGCAATTCCTCGACGCGCTCGGCCTCGACGCCGGCGACGCTGCGCGGTTGCGCGAGCTGCCGCCGCACAGGCTGCTCGAGGCGCAGAACGCCGTTCAGGCGAAGGTGTCGGGCGCATCCTTCGCCGACCGGCGGCGGTTCGGCTTCAATCCGGTGATCGACGGCGGGTTCTTCCCGGACGGACCCTTCGCGCCCGGCGCGCCCGAGGTCGCCGCGCGCGTACCGCTGATGATCGGCTCGAACAAGGACGAGATGACGCTGTTCCAGGGCCATCAGCCGTGGGCAATCGGCGCTACGTCCGAGAATCTGCCGGCGGCGATGCGGCCTTACCTCGGGGATCGCACGGCCGAGGTGATCGGGATCTACCGCAAGGCCCAGCCCACGATCGACGCGGCCGGGATCGGCTTCAACATCATCGGCGACCTCGGCGTTCGCAGCCAGTCCCTCACCATCGCCGAGCGCAAGATGGCGCAGCAGGCGGCCGACGTGTTCGTCTATCTGTTCGCCTGGGAAACGCCGGTATTGGGCGGCCGGCTGCGCTCCTGCCATACGCTCGAGCTGCCATTCGTGTTCGACACGCTCGAGGGGGCAGCGCTCACCGGCGACGATCCCGCCCGCCTGCCGCTCGGCAAGACCATGGCGCGCGCCTGGATCGACTTTGCCCGTCACGGCAAGCCGGGGTGGCCCGCCTACTCGACGGCGGAGCGCGCCACCATGGTCTTCGACCTCGTGTCGCGCGTCGAGAACGACCCGTTCGCGACGGAGCGCAAAGTCTGGGAGGAAAAGACATGAAAATCACCGACGTCACCCTGACGCTCTTCGCCTGGGACGACATTCCGCCGACGCAGTACGGCCAGCACAGCCGTTTCTCGGGTTCGAGCGCGCTCGGTCTGTTGCGCCTCGTCACCGACCAGGGGATCGAGGGCCATGCCTTCCTGGGTTCGGCGTCGAATTCGGCCACGACCGACGGGCAGGGGCTGATCACGCACTTGAAGCCGGTCTTGATGGGCCGCGATCCGATGATGCGCGAGGCGATCGTGCAGGATCTCTGGCGGAAGCAGCGTGCCGCCGGCGTGCGCGCGATCGGCGCGGCCGACGTGGCCCTGTGGGATCTCGTCGGCAAGGCGATGGGCCAGCCGATCCACCGCCTGCTGGGGACCTATCGCGAGCACGTGCCGGCCTATGCGAGCTCGGCGGTGCTGGGATCGCCCGAGGCCTATGCTCAGGAAGCGCTCGAATACAAGGAGTACGGCTGGGCCGCCTACAAGATCCATCCGCCGACGCAATGGCAGAAGGACATCAAGGTGTGCGAGGCCGTGCGCCGCGCCGTCGGCGACTACACGATCATGCTCGACTCGACCTGGGCCTACGATTTTCCGGCGGCGCTGCGGGTCGGCAAGGCGGTCGAGGAGATGGGCTACTTCTGGTACGAGGATCCCCTGCACGAGCAGGACATTTACAACTACGTGAAGCTGAAACAGCATCTGGCGATTCCGATTCTCGCCACCGAGTATCCGATCAGCGGTCTCGAATCCTACCAGCCGTGGATCATGCAGCAGGCCACCGACTTCCTGCGCGGCGATGTCGCGGTGAAGGGTGGCATCACGACCCTGGTGAAGACCGCGCATCTGGCCGAAGCCTTCCGCATGAACTACGAGGTCCATCACGGCGGCAATTCCCTGAACAACATCGCCAATCTGCATGTCATTGCCTCGCTCAGGAACACGACGTTCTTCGAGGTCCTGCTGCCCGATGCGGCGCAGAAATACGGGCTGGAGCACGACATCGTCGTCGGCCGCGACGGCATGGTGCACGTCCCGAATGGGCCGGGCCTCGGCGCCGCGATCGATTTCAAGCTGATCGAGCGCAAGAAGATGACGGTGCTCGCCTGATCGCGATCTACATCGATGCCGATGCCTGCCCGGTCAAGAACGAGATCTATCGCGTGGCCGAGCGCTACGAACTCAAGGTCCATGTCGTCAGCAATTCGTACATGAACGTGCCGCGCGACCCGCGCATCGAGCAGGTGGTGGTGAGCGACAGCTTCGATGCCGCCGACAACTGGATCGCCGAACGGGTCGGCCCGGCCGACATCGTCGTCACCGCCGACATTCCGCTGGCCGACCGCTGCCTGAAGGCGGGAGCGGCGGTCATCGGCAACACCGGCGTACCCTTCACCCCGGCGTCGATCGGCATGGCGATGGCGAACCGCGAGCTGTTGTCCAACCTCAGGGCGATGGGCGAGGTGACCGGCGGGCCCAGGCCGATGGCGCCACGCGATCGCTCGCGATTCCTGTCGGCTCTCGACAAGGCGATCCAGCGGCTGAAGCGGAGTGGCGTATGAAATTCACCGGATTGTTCCTGGTGGCGGTGCTCGGCCCGCTCGGCGGGAGCGCCTTTGCGGCGGATGGATTTGACGTAGTGAGCTTGGGCAGCCTGGGCGGTATCCTGGACGGCAATCTCAGCGCCAATCTCATCTCCCCGCACGGCGACAACCGTGCCGTGAGTTGCGACGCCGGCACCCTGGTGAACGGCCTGCGGGTGGCCGGCGAGACCGGCGGCCTCGACCGGATCAAGGGCTACCTGATCAGCCACGCCCATCTCGACCATGTGGCAGGCCTGATCATTGCCTCGCCCGACGACGGCAAGAAACCGATCTATGCGCTGGCATCGGTCAACGCGGCGCTGTCGGAGACCTATTTCAACTGGGTGGCCTGGCCCAACTTCGCCGATCGCGGCAAGGCGCCCCGGCTCGGGAAATACACCCTCGAGGACCTCGCGCCCGCAACGGCAACGCCGCTCAAGGATACGGCGATGAGCGTGACCGCCTTTCCGCTCAGCCACGGCGGCGTCGAGTCGACCGCCTTCCTCATCGAGAGCGGCGGCAACTCACTTCTGTGCTTCGGCGACACCGGGCCGGATGCCGTCGAGAAAACCAGCCGGCTGCACGACGTCTGGGCGGTGGTCGCCGCGAAGGTCAAACAGCACCGGCTGAAGGCAATCCTGATCGAGTCGTCCTATACGAGCGACCGTCCCGACAACCAGCTATTCGGCCATCTCACGCCCAAATGGCTCCTGGGCTCCCTGCGCGAGCTCGATGGGCTGGCCGGAGGCAACGCGCTCAGGGACCTGCCGGTGGTCGTGACGCACATCAAGTATGTGCTCGCGGGCGAGCAGCCCCAGAAGAGGATGCTCGAGGAATTGACGGCCGGAAACGACCTTGGCGTCCGCTTCATCGTTCCACAGCAGGGCGACCGCTGGCACTTCCGGTGAGTCGCAGCGTTACTTGTCGAGCCAGACGTCCTCGAAGCGGAAGCCGTTGTAGACGCTGTTGACCTGCGGCACGTAGCCCTTGACGAAGGGCTGCATGCAGATCGCCGCGCGGTTCCACATGATGACCGGCCGCGCACCGTCCTCGAGCAGCTTCTTGTCGATCTCCCACACCACTTTCTTGCGCTTGGCGACGTCGGTCTCCTGGCTCTGCACGTCGAACAGCTTCTCGATCTCCGGGTTGCAGTAGCCGGTGTAGTTGCGCTCCGACTTGCAGGAGAAATTCTCGTAGAAATTCTGGTCGGGATCGTCGACGCCGTTGCCGGTCGTGTTGAGGCCGACCGAATAGTCCTTGCGCGCGATCTTGGGGAACCACTGGGCCGTCTCGATGATGTCGACATCGGCGTCGATCCAGATCTCCTTGAGCTGGCCCGCCAGGATCACCGCCGGGTCCTTGTAGAGCGAGATGCCGCGCGTCGCGACCTTGAGCTGCAGGTGCTTGTCGGGGCCGTAGCCGGCCTTCTTCATCAGCGCGCGAGCCTGCTCGCGGTTCTTGGCCACGTCAGGACCGTAACCCGCGACGGCGGTGAATATTTCCGGCGGCAGGCCCCACACGCCATCCTTGGGCGGCTGCATGGTGCCGCCGGCCTCGGCGTCGCCCTGGTTGAGGATGTCGATGAAGGCCTTGCGGTCGACGGCGAGTACCAGGGCTTGCCGCAGGTCGGCATTGTCGAACGGCGGCGCGTCCCGGTTGAGGATCAGATTGGTGCTGTTGTTCATCGACGTGGTGATGCAGTTGGCATCCGGTTTCTGGCTCTTGACGTCCTTCAGCAGCGGGATCGTCACTTCCCAGGGGAAGGTGATGTCGAAGCGGCCCGACACGAAGCTCAGCATCGCCGTGCCGCGGTTGGGCACGATGGTGAAGTCAATGCCGTCGAGATAGGGCCGCCCCTTCTTCCAGTAGTCGGCGTTCTTCGCGAGCTTGATGCCTTCCTTCTGCTTGAACTCGACGAACTTGAAGGGCCCCGTGCCGATCGGATGGGTGCGCATCTGCGCCGCCGACACGTGGCAGGAGTAGATCGGCGAGTAGCCCGAGGCGAGCAGGGTCAGGATCGAAGGTTGCGGACGCTTGAGATGCACCGTCGCCTGCAGGTCGCTGTCGGCGGTCACGTTGTCGACGTTGGCGTACCACGAGGCGCGCGGATTCTTGCGCAGCTTGTTGTCGCCCTTGTTCATCAGCATGTCGAAGGTGCAGACGACGTCCTTGGCCGTGAACGGCTTGCCGTCGTGCCACTTCACCCCCTCCTGCAGCTTGAACGTCAGATCCTTGCCGTCGGCGCTCCAGCTCCACGATTTGGCGAGATCGGGCACGATGTCGTCGGTGCCGTTCTGCGGCTTGCCCTGGTCGAAGATCACGAGATTGTTCATGACCGGCATGAACGGGATCACCGTCGAGTTGGTGGCTTCCTCGAGGATCGAGGCACTCGGCGGATTGTCGCGATGATACATCCGCAGAACGCCGCCGGGCTTCTGGGCGAATGCCGCGCCGGCGCAGACGACGAGCGACGCCGCGACGGCGCCCACAAGGACGATCAACCGCATCTCTTCTTCCTCCCGGTGCGCGCCGCGATCGAAGTCGCGACGTCGTTCGGCGGATATTCTACATTGCCGCCGCTTGCGCGACAGGCTCAAATCGGGCTCGCACTGCAAACCGGGAGAATGAAATGAAGAAGCCGACGCTGCGCTGGCTGGTGACCTTGGCGTCACTGCTTTGTGCCCTGGGAGCTGCCGGCACGGCCCAGGCGCAGAAGAAGCTCGTCGTCTATTCGGCGAACGACAGCACCCTGAACGACCTCGTGTTCGCGGCCTTTGCGAAGGAAACCGGCATCCAGGTCGAGCCCGTCGCGGCCGGCTCGGGCGTGCTGGTGCGCCGGCTGCAGTCCGAGAAGGCGCGGCCGCAGGCAGACATACTGTGGGGCGTGAGCCGCTCGCTGCTCGAGACCAACAAGAGCCTGTTCGAGGCTTATGCATCGAAGAACAAGGATGCGACGCCGGCGGACTATCGCGATCCCGGCGATCTGTGGATCGGCAACAACCTCCATCTGCTGGTGATCCTGCAGAACACCAAGCTGGTGCCGGAAGGGCAGGGGCCGAAGAGCTGGTCGGATCTGCTCGATCCCAAATGGAAAGGCAAGATCGCCTTCACCGATCCAGCTAACTCGGGCTCGGCCTATGCCACGGTCACCATGCTGGTCGATCTGTGGGGCGGCGGCGACGCCGGCTGGAAGAAGGTGGGCGAGCTGTTCCGCAACATGAAGGTGCTGAACCGCTCGTCGCTGGTGTTCCAGGGCGTCGGCAACGGCGAGTATCCGCTGGGCATCTCTCTGGAATATGCGGGGCCCTTGTGGGCCTCCAACGGCGCGCCGGTGAAGGTCGTCTATCCCGCCGACGGCACGACCGCCTCGATGGAGGGCGTCGCCGTGATCAAGGGCGGGCCGAACACCGACAATGCCAAGGTCTATGTCGACTACATCAATCGCAAGGACGTGCGCGAGATGATCCTGAAGGCGACCTTCCGCCGGCCGACGCGCAGCGACCTCGATCTCGGCAAGCTGCCGGGCGGCCTGCCGGCGCTCTCGTCGGTCAAGCTCGTGAATTACGACGAGGAAAAGTGGACGGCAGCGCGCACCAAGACCATGGAGCAGATCAAGGACGTGCTGCAGGATTCGCGCTGAGGTGAGCGGCATCGTCATTTCGGGCGTGAGCCGGACCTTCGGGACCGTCCGTGCCGTCGACAACGTCGACCTGACGGTCGAGCAGGGCGAGTTCTTCACCCTTCTGGGCCCCTCGGGCTGCGGCAAGACCACCCTGCTGCGCCTGATCGCCGGTTTCAGCGAGCTCGACGGCGGCGAGATCCGCTTCGGGGCGACGCGCATCGACAGGTTGCCGGCGCATGTCCGCGACATCGGCATGGTGTTCCAGAACTATGCCGTATTCCCCAATCTCACGGTCGCGGGCAACGTTGCCTATGGCCTCAGGGCACGAAAGGTGCCGGCGGCGGAGCTCGCGTCGCGAGTCGGGGAGGCGCTGGAACTGGTCCAGCTCCCGGGATACGGCGAGCGCCTGCCGCACCAGCTGTCGGGCGGCCAGCTGCAGAGGGTGGCGATCGCCCGCGCACTGGTGATCCGTCCGCAGGTGCTGCTGTTCGACGAGCCGCTCAGCAACCTCGATGCGCGCCTGAGGGTCAGCATGCGTGGCGAGATCCGCGCGCTGCAGAAGGCGCTGGGCATCACGGCGATCTATGTGACGCACGACCAGGAGGAGGCGATGTCGGTGTCCGACCGCATCGCGCTGATGAACGCGGGCCGGCTCGAGCAGGTCGGCGTTCCGGTCGAGATCTATCGCAAGCCCGCGACGCGCTTTGCAGCGGAGTTCATGGGCACGACCAATCTGGTGGAGGCGCGCACCCTCGGTCTCGCCGCGCCCGTGTCGGTGTCGTTGCGGCCGGAGGCGCTGCGCTTCGCCGAAGAGGCGCCGGCCGACTGGCCACGGCTGCACTGCGTCGTCGAGAGCGTCGAGATGCTGGGACCGATCACCCGCCTCGATGCACGCCTTGCCAATGGCGCGATCCTGCGCATGGCGACGCTCGACACGCCATTGAGGCGCGTGCTGCCGGGCCAGCCGGTCACGCTTGCCTATGATGCGGCGCGCCTCAGGGTGGTGGCTTGACCTTCGCCATCCCGTACCGGCAACGCCTGCCGCTCGGCATCGCGGCGCTGGCGTTCGTGTTCCTGGGGCTTTTCCTGCTCTATCCGCTGTTCCAGGTGTTCAGCGCCAGCTTCCTCGATGCCGAGGGCACGGCACTCACCTTCGCCAACTACACCAGGATGCTGGGCCGGCCGTTCTATCGCACGGCGATTGCCAACACGCTCGGCATCGGCGTTGTGGCGACCCTGATCACGACGGCGCTTGCGTTGCCGCTCGCCTTCGCGCTGGCGCGGCTGCCGGTTCGGGCCAAGTCGGCGATCCTGGCGCTGGCCTCGCTGCCGCTGATCCTGCCGTCGTTCGTCAGCGCCTACGCGCTGGTCCTGCTGCTCGGCCGTTCCGGCATCGTCACCCAATGGCTGCAGGCCCATGGCGTCGGCTTCACCTCGATCTACGGGCCGGGTGGCATCGTCGCGGTCTACGTCCTGACGCTCTATCCCTATGTGCTGCTGCCCACGATCGCGGCCTTCAAGGCGGTCGACGTGTCGATGGAGGAGGCGGCGCAAAATCTCGGCTCCTCGCCCACGCGCACGGTCTGGACGGTGACCTTGCCCATCGTCATGCCGGCGATCCTGGCGGGCGGCCTGCTGGTCCTGATCGAGACCCTGGAGAATTTCGGCGTGCCCTTCGTGCTGGCCGAGGACATGCCGATCTTCGCGGTCGAGGCCTTCAAGCTGTTCATCGGCGAGACCGCGCCCAACCCCTCGTCAGCCGGCGTGCTGGGCGTGTTGCTGATCCTGACGACATCGGCGGTGCTGCTGGTTCAGCGCCGCTTTCTCGGCCGCCGGCGCTTCGCCACCAACACCCGCCAGGTCCCGCCGCTGCTGCACATCGGCCGGGGATTCCAGCTCGCGGCGACCTTCTACTGCTGGGCGATCGTGATCCTGGCCCTGGTGCCGTTCTTTTCGATCGTCGTGCTGTCGTTCCTCGAATTCCGCGGCCCGGTGCTGCACGGCCACTTCAGCCTCGACAATTTCGGCGTGCTGTTCGGTCGCCATCTGCGGCCGCTGTTCAACACGCTGATCTTCGCCACGGCGGCCTCCCTGTTCGTGACGGTCGTCGGCGTGCCGATCGGCTATGTGGTGACGCGCTACCGCTCGGGCGTCGCGGGCGTGCTCGACGTCGTGGCGACCCTGCCGTTTGCCGTGGCCGGCACCGTCCTGGCGATCGGCTTCATCGTGTCGTTCAACGCCGGGCCGTTGGTCCTGACCGGCGGACCGCTGATCCTGGTGCTGGCCTATACCGTGCGCAAGGTGCCGTTCGCCGTGCGGTCCGCGGGCGCCATCGTGCACCAGATCGACGTCTCGCTCGAGGAGGCCTCGATCAGCCTCGGCCGCTCGCCCCTGCAGACGTTTCTCAGGATCGTGGTGCCGCTGATGCTGGGCGGCATCCTGAGCGGGCTGGTCCTGAGCTGGGTGACGGTCGCCTCGGAACTTTCCGCAACCGTGGTGCTTTATAGTGGGCCCTGGAGCACCCTGACGGTGGTCATGTTCCAGGCACTGGAGAGCGGCGGCGCGGGAATCGCGACCGCCGCCGCGTCGTTCCTGATCGTGGTGAGCTTGCTGCCGATCGCTTTCCTCTACAGGCTGGTGCGCCGCTACGAACTTTCCTGAGTTGTCCCGGGGTCGTCCTCGTCATGCGCCTGCGCTGGAAAATCGCCCTCGCGATCGCCGCAATCGTCGGACCGATCGCCGCTGGCGTCGCGGTGACGCCGTACATCATCGACCTGGAGGCCTACAAGCCGGGCATGATCGACGCGGTGCGGCAGGCGACCGGCCGCGAGCTGGTGATCGACGGGCCGATGCGCCTCAGCATGTTCCCGGTGCCGGGCGTCGGCGCCGGCACCGTCCATTTCGCCAATGCCGTGGGCGCCAAGGGCGCGCAGATGATCGACGTCAACTGGGTGGCCGTGAAGCCCTCATGGTTGGCTCTGCTGCAGGGCCGCTTCGAGGTCGGTACGCTCACGCTCTACCGGCCCACCATCGTGCTCGAGACCGACGCCAATGGCCAGCCGAACTGGGAGTTCAAGCCGGGCGGCAATGCCAACCAGGCGGCCGATGCGCCGAGCGCCGGCTTCCACCTGGCGCTGGGACGGTTCGAGATCGTGAACGGCACGGTCACCTATACCGACCCGAAGACGAAAACGAACATTTCAGCGGTAGGGGTCAAGGGCGGCGCCACTGTCGAATCGTTCGACGGGCCGTTCGAGATCGACGCCTCCGGCACCGTGAACAACGTGCCGTTGAAGTTCACGCTGGCGGTAGGCGCGCCCGCGCCGGCCGGGCACGCCGCGCACGCCAATCTCCAGGTGTCGAGCGGCGAGCTCGACTTCAAGGGCACCCTGGGCGCGATCGCCCTCGACACCACGCTCCAGGGACACCTCGCGGTGAAGACCGGCGTGCTCAGCGACTTCGTGGTTGCCGTGTTCGACGCCGTCGGCGCCGTCAAGCCGGCGTTCGACACCTCGGGCGCCGGCCGCTTCGAATTCGACGGCGATATCGAACTCGCACCCGATCACCTGGCTGCGCATAAATTCGACGTTTCGATGGGCAAGGACGGCGCCAGGGGCGACGTGTCGCTGGTCTACAAGCCCGTGCCGAAGCTCGCGGGCAGTCTCTCGCTCTCGCGCCTCGACATCGGCAAGTGGCTCGATTTGCTGGCGCGGCCGATCGATTTCGCGCCCGATCCGGTGAAGGCCGTGACCACCGCGCCGACGCCGCAGGCCGCGGCCGCCAACGCCGCGCAGGCGGTGGCGGGCCATCCCTCGCCATGGTCGAAGATCGACGCCCTGCTGACGCTCGAGGTCGCCGAGACGCTCTACAACAAGGACACGATCCGCAACCTTTCGGCGTCGCTCGACATGAAGCAGGGCGTGGTCGTGGTGCCGCGCCTCAAGGCCACGATGCCGGGCGATCTCACGGTCGACTTCGACGTGGACAAGGGGACCTTGCACGCCCAGGCAGGCCATTGGCGCGACACGCTGAAATGGCTTGGCCTCGACACCAGCGGCATTCCCGCCGGCAAGCTCGAGACCATGACGATGGACGGCAAGCTCGCGGCAAAGGCGGGCGCTCTCGCCCTCAGCGACGGCTCGTTCAAGCTCGACGGCGTGCCGGGAACGGTGGAGGGGACCCTGTCCCTCAAGCTGCCGGTGACGGCCAACCTCGATGTCCATATGGACCAGTTCGATCTCGACGCCTACCGGCCGAAGCCCACCGTCACGCCCGAGCCGACGAAGCCGCCGCCGCCCGCGCCGCCGGTCAAGCCAGCGGCGGCCAAGACGCCGGACGATGCGCCGAGCTTCGGACTCAAGGTCGACATCGCCAAGCTCCTCTATCGCGGCGAGACCCTGGGCGGAGTCACCGGCGGCGTGACCTTGGTCGCCAACGCCCTCAAGCTCGACGACGTCAAGGTGGCCGATCTGCTGGGCGCCAAGGCCGCGCTGCACGGACAGGTGAGCGACTTCGGCTCGGTGCCGCGCTTCGACATCGCCTTCAACGTGGCCGCGCCCGACACCGACCGGCTGCTCGACTATGCCGGCCTGCCGAAATTCCTGAACGGCAAGATCGGTCCCGGCACCGCCACGGGCAGTGTCGCGGGCACGCACGAGGCAGTGACGGTGCGTGACGTGTCGGCGCATTTCCTCGATTCCGACGCGCGCGTGTCGGGCACGCTGGCCTTCTCGTCGCCGCCCACCTTCGATTTCGGCAAGTTCAGCCTGCAGGCCCGGGAAGCCGGCAAGCTCATATCGGTGGCGAGCGGCCGCCCGATGGGCGGGCTGGGGCCGATCACCGCCGCGGGCAGCCTCAAGGGCTCCTCGGAGCGCGCGGTCTTCGCCGGGGATCTCACGGTGCGCGGCAGCGAGATGAACGGCACGCTCGACGCGACCCTGGGCAAGCGGCCCAAGCTCATCGCAAACCTCAAGGTGCCGCGCACGCTCGACGTCGATGCCCTGCTCGGCATCGAGGACGATTCGGCGCCGGCGCCGCTGTCGCCCGACGAGGCGCCGTCCGAAGTGCGTCATGCCCGCCCCGCCCGCAAGGCCACGCCCAAGCCGATCGACCTCACGGCGATCCGCTCGTTCGATGCGAGCCTGATCGTCTCCGCCAAGGCGATGTCGATGGCGGCGCTCACCGTCGATTATGCCGACCTCGACGCGACCCTCACCAACGGCGTGTTCAGGATCAACAAGCTCACCGGTCAGTTCTACAAGGGCGCCGTCGATTTCAAGGGAACGATCGACGGCTCGGGCAAGGCGCTTGCCATCGACGCGACGGGCAGCCTGCTCGGCATCCATGTCGACGAGCTGCTGCGCGGCACCGTCGGCAGCAACGCCTTCGGGACATCGTACCGGATCACGGTCGACGGCAAGCTCGACGCCAACGCCATCCATCTCACCGGCAAGGGCGTCTCGGCGGCCGAACTGCGCGAGAGCCTGTCCACGGCCACGACGGTGAGCGGCACCGTGTACGCCGCCATGGCCGGCGGTGCGCAATCCTTCGCCCAGTTCGCGACCGGAGTGGGCAGCATCTTCAGCGAGACCCTGGGCTTCGACCGCCTGGTCCTGGCGCGCTTCATCAACAACCAGAATGCGGTGTCGGGCGGCGTCGTCCTGGGCAACGGCACGATCACGCTCAAGGACCAGACGGTGAAGGGCAACGGTGCCGTCGCCGTCATTTCCGGCCAGAACCGCATCGCCGACGGCACCACCGACACGACGATCCGGGCGACCAGCGACCACCACGATTACATCGCCCGGATGACTGGCAAGCTTTCCTCGCCGACCATCGACGCGGACAAGCCGAAACGATAGAAGCCTTCCGGTTGATTTTGAATCGCTTCCCTCCCCATTCAAATGGGGAGGTGCCCGCGTCCTACGCGGGCGGAGGGGTCATAGCCTTCGGGAGAAGATAAAATTGCCTGCGGCGCATGACCCCTCCGGCCCTGCAGGCCACCTCCCCATTTGAATAAGAATGGGGAGGAAAGGCTCGCATCCATCAGCTCCGGAAGGACTCTAGTCGTCGCAACCTCGAGCGTCGACGGAAGTTCTACGCCGCCTTGGTCTTCAGGACGCCCCAGGCATGGCTGAAGGCTTTCGCCATTTCCTCGGGCGGCTGGGCGCCGGAAAACAGGACATGGCCCTGCAGGGCGAAGCTCGGCACGCCCTGGATGCCGGCGTTGCGCGCCATCTGGTCGCCCGCCAGAACCTCGCGGCGATGCTCCTCGCCCTTCAGCATCTTGAACACCGCCTCGGGTTCGAGACCGCCGGTGCCGCCGACACCCGCCAGGATCTCGGGATCGCCGATGTCGGCGCCCTCGCAGAAGTAGGCCTTGAACAGCGCCTCGACGACGGCGTCCTGCACCTCTTCCTGGCCGGCCATGCGGATCAGCCGATGCGCGTTCACCGTGTTGGGCGTGCGTGTCAGCCGGTCGAGATGGAACTCGAGGCCGACGGTCGCGGCCGTCCCGGTGATGCGCTCGTCGATCTGTCTTGCCTTCTCGGGCCCGCCGAACTTGGCCTCGCGGTAGGCTTTGCGTTCGACGCCCTCGGCCGGCATGTCGGGATTGAGCTGGAACGGATGCCACATCACGGCGAAGTGAAGCCCTTCGCCCGCCAGGATCCCGAGCGCGCCTTCGAGGTTGCGCTTGCCGATGTAGCACCACGGGCAGATGGCGTCGGAGATCACGTCGATACGGGCGACCGGCTCGATCTTGTCCATGGCGTTTCCTTTCCCGATGGTTGCTCTAGTTTATACCTCCGACCCCACCCGGACAACGAGGCCGCCCCCCATGGACAAGCCGAAGTACACATCTGCCCTGATCGTGGGCACGGGACCCGGCCTCAGCGCCTCGCTGGCCCGCCTGTTCGCAAAGAACGGGCTCAAGGTCTCGATTGCGTCGCGCACCACCGACAAGCTGGCGGCGCTCGCCAGGGAGACGGGAGCGCAGGTTCACAAGTGCAACGCTGCCGACGCGAAGGATGTTGCCGCTCTCTTCGACGCGGTCGAGGCCAAATCGGGCGCGCCCGATATCGTGGTCTACAACGCGAGTTCCCGCGTCCGCGGCTCGATCGTCGATCTGCCGCCGGAGGATGTGAAGCGCGCCATCGAGATCAGCGCCTTCGGTGCCTTCCTTGTCTCGCAGCAGGCTGCCAGGCGCATGGTGCCCAAAAGCCATGGCGCGATCCTGCTGTCGGGTGCGACGGCAGGCGTGAAGGGCTTTGCTCTGTCGGCGACCTTCGCCATGGGCAAGTTCGCGCTGCGTGGCCTTGCGCAATCGATGGCGCGCGAGCTCAGCCCGAAGGGTGTGCACGTCGCGCACTTCGTGATCGACGGCGGGATCAGGAGCGCCGCGCGTCCCGTGCCGGCCGACGCGCCCGACAGCCTGCTCGATCCCGACGCCATCGCCGAGGTCTACTGGAGCACCCTGATGCAGCACCGCAGCGCCTGGAGCTGGGAAGTCGAAGTGCGGCCGTGGGTCGAGAAGTTCTGATTGGCGTGGGCGCCGCGAACCACTCAATGGAAACGGATGCACTGCCGTCGTTCAAAAACCGGTGTCATCCCGAGCGAAGCGAGGGATCTTTGACTGCGGCCGTACAAAGATCCCTCGCTTCGCTCGGGATGACAGTCTTCAATTAAGTGTCGAGAGTGACTTCAAACGGGTCAGAGAGATTTAGAGGTGCTCGCGCAGCAGCCGTTCGACGGCCACCATGTCCGGCGCGATGTGCAGGCACTTGGCGCGTATCTCGTCGCCGGGCTGCAGGATGTCGGGGACCATGATCGCCATCGTGCCGGCGGCGTGGGCGGCGCTCAGGCCGGGGCTCGAATCCTCGAAGGCGAGGCAGTTCCCGGGAGCGACGTCGAGACGGCGCGCGGCTTCGAGGTAGATGTCGGGAAAGGGCTTGGCCCGTTCGACGTCGTCTCGCGCCACCAAGGTGGCGAAGCGCGCCAGCAGGCCGGCGCGGCCGAGATGGCTCTCGGCGGTGGCCCGCACCGCCGACGTGGCGACGCCGCAGGGCAGGCCGCGCTCGGCCAGGAAGTCGAGCACGCCGACAACGCCGGCCTTGATCGGCACGCGCGCTTCCATCAGCTGGCGCACATTGGCGGAATAGACGCCGCGGAACTCCTCCAGATCGAATCCCTCGCCGTAGAGGTCCTGGATCATGAGATTGCACTCGACCCGCGGGACACCGACCATCCGGTGGCAGAATTCGAGCGGCATCTCGCGGTCGAGCGAGCGGGCAGCAGCCTGCATGGCCTTGATGTAGATGGCCTCGCTGTCGATCAGCAGGCCATCCATGTCGAAAAGGGCGGCTTTGACGGGTTGCTTGAACATTCTTTTCTTCTAGGCTCGTTGGCGGAAACGTCCAGTAGCGGGAGAAAAAATCATGCGCATCCATAACCTGTATGTCGACGAAAAGGGCGAAACTCACTTCCGTGACATCGACGTCGAATGGAAAAGCGAGGGTCCGGGCGGCAAGATGTCGGAGACCTTCAAGGCAACCGGCATCATTTTCCGCGAGACACCCGGCTCCTACGACTATGCGTGGCACCCCGCACCGCGCCGGCAATACATCATCAATCTCGACGGCGCCGTCGAGATCACCGCGAGCGATGGCGAGAAGCGTATCATCGGGCCAGGCGAGGTGTTCCTGGTCGAGGACACGCACGGCAAGGGCCATTTTTCCAAGGCGGTCGAAGGCAAGATGCGCCGTTCGATTTTCGTCCCCATCGAGTGAAATCCTCATCCTGAGGAGCCGCGCGAAGCGCGGCGTCTCGAAGGATGGGCACCGAGCGGTTGCCCACCCTTCGAGACGGCCCTGCGGGCCTCCTCAGGGTGAGGTCCGGTGTTTCAAAAAGGAGCAGCTGATGTCCGTCCAGACCGTGATCGATCCCACCCCGGGGCTCATCGAGGAAGCCCGGCGGGTCCTGCCGGGCGGCAGTTTCGGCAACATGCCGGCCGAGGTGATCCTGCGCGAGGGCAAGGGCGGGCGGATCTGGGACGAGGCCGGACGCGAGTATGTCGACTTTCTGCTGGGCTCGGGGCCGATGTTCATCGGCCACGCCCATCCCGAGATCACGGCGGCGATCCAGCAGCAGGTGCCGCTCGGCACGACCTACTTCGGCAACAACCGCCACGGCATCGCGCTCGCCAAGGCGATCTGCGAGGCCGTGCCCTGCGCCGATCAGGTGCGCTTCGTCTGCTCCGGCACCGAGGCCGATCTCTATGCCATGCGCGCTGCGCGCGCCTATCGCAAGCGCGACAAGATGCTGAAGTTCGAGGGCGGCTATCACGGCATGAGCGACTATGCGCTGATGTCGCTCGCGCCCAAGAATCCCGGCAATTTTCCGCGTGCGACGCCCGATTCGGCGGGCATCCCCAAGAGCGTCGCCGACGAGATGCTGGTCGCAGCCTTCAACGACCTCGCGATGGTCGAGAGCTTGATCCGGGAGCACAAAGACGAGCTGGCCGGCGTGATCGTCGAGCCGTTCCAGCGCCTGATCCCGCCCAAACCGGGCTTCCTGCAGGGGCTGCGGAAGATCACGCAGGAACACGGCATCCCGCTGATCTTCGACGAGGTCGTCACCGGCTTCCGCTTCGCCTATGGCGGCGCCCAGGAATACTATGGCGTGACGCCGGACATCTGCACCCTGGGCAAGATCGTGGGCGGCGGCTTTGCGCTGGCAGCGGTCGCGGGCAATGCCGACATCATGAAGCACTTCGATCGCCTCGCGATGGCCGACGAGGATTTCCTGTTCCAGGTCGGCACGCTCTCGGGCAATCCCGTGGCCGCGGTCGCCGGCCTCGCCACGCTCGAGATCCTGAAGCGCCCCGGCGCCTACGAGCAGGTCTTCAAGACCGGCCGTACCTTGATGTCGGCGCTGTCGGACCTTCTGAAGAAGCACGGCGTGAAGGCGCAGGTGATCGGCGAGCCACCGCTGTTCGACATCCTGTTCACCGACCAGCCGATCAAGGACTATCGCGACACGCTGAAGGCCGACAAGGCGATGGCCACGAAGTTCAACAAGCTCTTGCGCGAGCGCAGCCTGATGAAGGGCGAGTCGAAATACTACGTCAGCCTCGCGCATACCCAGGCCGACATCGACCAGACGATCGCCGCCTGGACGGAAGCGGTGAAGCTGCTGAAGGTTTAGAAGCTTTCTGTCTGAAGCGAAAAGACCTCACTCTGAGGAGCGGTCCGCAGGACCGCGTCTCGAAGGGTGGGAGCGAGCACCGCGTTTGTTGCCCATCCTTCGAGACGCCGCGCTGCGCGCGGCTCCTCAGCGACTGTGTCTGAGGTCAAGCGTTTTGCCATGGCGTTTTGTCTCTGAGGATGGCGTTGAGGATAGTGAGCAGCTTGCGGGCGACGGCGATGGTGGCGACCATCTTGGGCTTGCCGGCAGCGATGAGGCGTTCATAGAAGGCCTTCAACGCCGGGTTCCAGCGCTTGGCACCCTGGGCTCCCATGAAGAGTGCAGTGCGCACGGCGCTGCGCCCACCGCCGATCGAGGCCTTGCCCTTCCAAGCGCCGGACTGGCGGGTGAAGGGAGCGAGGCCGACAAGGGCCGCGATCCGCTTGTGGTCGAGCGTGCCCAACTCGGGCAGTTCGGCCAATATGGTTCTGGCGATGATCGGCCCCACGCTTGGAACGGATGTCATCAGGTCTTCCTTCTCGCGCCACACCGGCGAGCTGCGCACGCTGTCGTCGATGTCGTGGTCGAGGCTGGCAAGTTCCTTCTCCAGCGCCTTCAACAACCGCTCGATGCTCTTGCGCACCCGCGGCGGCTCGGTGCGGTGCAGGCGTTGGCGCTCGGCCACGATCATCTCGACGATCTGGCGGCGACGGGCCACCAGATCGGCCAGCAGGCGGGTCGCCCGATCGGGCAAGGGACGGATCTCCGGTTGCGTCGCCTCGGCAAAGCGGGCGATTACCCGGGCATCGATCGGATCGGTCTTGGCGCGCTGTCCAAGAGCGTTGGCGAAGTTGCGGACCTGGGCCGGGTTGACCACGACTACCGGCACGCCTTCGCTCGACAGGGTGGCCGCGACGATGGTCTCGTATCCGCCGGTTGCCTCGAGGGCGACCAGACGCGCCGTACCGCCGAGCCGCCGGCACAGTTCACCAAGCCCCTCACCATCGCGAGACACCGACCAGGCCTCTCCCTCAGGCAAGACATGAACGTCCAAACGATCCTTCGATACGTCGATGCCGACAACGCTGATCTGTTCCATGGCGACCCTTCCTTGCGAAAGCGGGCTCGCGGACCGGCCCAGGCGACTGTTCGGGTTCACTGGAACGACCGGAGGGCGACCACGCTGAGGAACGGGTTCAACCACCCTTGGATGAGACGATCTACCCTCCGGCACCGCAACGCAGACTCTACTCCCCGAGCGCCTCGATGACTTACAAGGATGAGGACGACTTTGGTCCGACGATTCGAGCCACGTCAGAAAGACCTAAGGCATCTCCATGCCCTTGGCACGCAGCAGCGGGTCGAGCTCGACGTTGGAGAGCCAGGCCATCAGGCCGGTCACGGCATCGGAGTTGGCTGCCTGCGGTCCCATGGCGGCGGCGTAGACGATGTAGCTCTGCAGGGCGGCGGGAATGGCGCCGGCGAAGCGGACGCCCGGTACCGACACGATCTCGCTCGACAGGGCAAGCGCCACATCGGCCTGGTTGCTGGCGACTCTCTGGGCGGCCAGCGCGCCCACCACGGTCACACTCTTGCGCTGGACTTCGCTGAGCACGCCCAGCCGCTGGAAGAGCTGCGGGTAGAAGGCGCCGCCGGCGTTCGGGCTGGCATAGGCGACGGCGTGCGCGGTGAGCAGGGTGCGGCGCAGCACTTCCATGTTGCCGACATTGGGCAGGGGATCGGAGAGCCGCGTGGCAACGCCTACGCCCACCTTGGCGAGCAGGGTGAGGGAGTCGTCGATCACTTTGTTCTCGCCCACCAGTTTCTCGATCGCGTCCTGGGTCGTGATCAGCAGGTCGAATTTCTCGCCGGCGGCGAGGCGGCGGGTGATGGCGGTGGGCGAATCGTATTCGATGCGCACCTTGTGGCCGCTCTGCTTCTCATAGGAAGGGCCGAGCTCGTTCAGGATCGGCTTGTAGCCCACCGCGGACAGCACCTTGATGTCGTCGGCCGAGGCGGCGCCGGCGACCAGCAGCAGGAGCAGCGCGAGCAGGCCACGCATCATGCCGGCTGGCCCATCACGTAGGGCTTCAGGGCGGCATACATCAGCGCGTGGATCGGCGTCGGCACGCCGAGCTGGCGGCCGAGCTCGACCACCTTGCCGCCGAGCCACGGCAGTTCGATGCGGTTGCCGCGCTCTAGGTCGAGGGCCATCGAGGGCTTCATGGTGGGCGGCGCACCCTTGTTGAACGCCAGCATCCGGTCGAGGGCGTCGGCCGGCAGGGCGATGCCGCGGGCGCGGCCGACCGCGATCACCTCGTTATAGGCAGCGACGAACTGCGGCTGCATGTCGGGATCGTCGCGCAACACGCCGATCGGCTGGCGGGTCAGCGCCATGACACTGGCGTTGGTGGCGAGCAGGACGAATTTCATCCAGAGCTCGGTCAGGATCTGTTCGCTCAAGGTGGCGTCGAAGCCCGCCTTGAGGCAGAGCGCGTGCAGCTCCTCGCCGCGTCGGCTGCGGCTGCCGTCCAGTTCGCCGAACAGCATGCGCATGAAGGTGCCGACCTGGCGGACCGTGCCGGGCTGGACGATCGAGGCGCTGATCTGCGCCACGCCACCCATCACCGCCCCACTGCCGAGGATCGGCACCAGCCGCTCCGGCGCATCGATGCCGTTCTGCAGCGGAATCACCGCCGTGTTCGGGCCGACCAGCGGCTTGATGTGCTGGCCCGCGCTCTCGACGTCCCACAGCTTGACGCAGAACAGCACGATATCGACCGGGCCGACCGTCGCCGGATCGTCGGTCGCCTGCGTCGGCTTCAGGTGCACGTTGCCGCGTGCACTCTCGACCTTGAGGCCGCCGCTTTTCATCGCCGCCAGATGCGCGCCGCGCGCGATGAAGGTGACGTCGGCTCCCGCCCCGGCCAGCGCCGCGCCAAAACCACCTCCGACGCCGCCCGCGCCGACCACCGCGATCCGCATGACGGTCTCCGTACCTTTAAGTGATGCTGGCCACCAGGATGTGGCCGCTTCCACAGGAAAGCATCGTCGGGCCGGCTGCCTCCAGACGCAAGCAGTGATCGACCGGCAGGTCGTGCGCATCGACCTTGGCGGCTGCCGACGGGGCATAGGCAAAGTGCAGGCCCTTGCCGAGCCAAAGCGACTGGCCGGCATCGAGCATCTGCATGTCGACCGTCACGTTGGTGCGCAGGCCGATCAGGTTCACGACCTCGACCGGTCCCGCCTCGAGGCGGCTGACCAGCGGAAGCTCGCCCTTGTAGCGCACGATCCTGAACGGCGTGCGCAGGTCGATCTCGCCGTCGGGCCCATTGAGCACCAGACCGCGGCCGCCGATCAGGACCTGCACCCGGTCGTAGCCTGAATAGTCGGAGAAGGGGCCAGGCGCCGGAATCGGCGTGCGGCCAAAACGCCAGACCTCGCCGCCGGTGACCGCGTCGGTGGCAATGTCGGTCGAGACGCCGCCGCCGTTCTTCCACGGGAGGCGGCGGTACTGCGCGGGGGTGATGAGGGTGATCATGCCTGTACGACCGTGCCCTCCGACAGCAGGGCCGAGATCTCGGCCGCCGTGAAGCCGTGCTCGGCCAGGATCGCTTGGCTGTGCTGGCCGGGAACCGGTGCGAGCGCGCGCGGCGTGCCGTCGGGTTGCGGCGGCGTTCCGGGCAGGGTGGGAACGGGCACCTTTTCCTTGACGCCGGCCTGCTGCAGCCACTGGATCAGGCCGGTCTCGCGCACGTGCGGCTGATCGATGAAATCGGCGTAGGAATTCAGCTGCTCGTGCATCAGCCGGGCGTCGGTGAACCGCTCGCTCCACTCTGCCGAGGGCAGCGTCGAGATCGCCGGCCGGATGATCGCATAGAGCGCGCTGTCGTTGTGCAGCCGCAGCGCCGGCGTAGCGAACAGCGGATCGTTCGCCAGCTCGGGCATCTGCGTCGCCGCGCACAGGCTCTTCCAGTCGCGGTCGTTGAGCGCCACGATCGACATCCAGCCGTCGGCCGTCTTGAAGACGCCGCCGGGTGCGCCGCCCGGCTTCATCGTGCCGCCTTCGAGGTGGCTCGCCATCAGCCGGATCGACTGCAGGTTGGTCGCCGCCTGCATCAGGCTGACGTCGATGTAGCGGCCGCGCGTCTCGTTGCGCCGTGCGTAGAGAGCGGCGGCCAGCGCCTGGAAGGCATAGAGCGCCGTCGACATGTCGACCACGATCACCGGCACCCGGTGCGGGGTGCCGTCCTCGCCACGGTTCTCGTTCATCAGCCCGGTATAGGCTTGCAGCACGGGATCCATCGCCGGCCGTTCGGCGAGTGGGCCGGTCTGGCCGAAGCCCGAGATCGAGAGATAAAGAATCCGCGGCTCGCGCGCCGACACCGACGCGTAGTCGAAGCCCAGCCGCCCGATGACGCCCGGCCTGAAGCCCTCGAGAAAGACGTCGGCGCCCTTCAACAGCCGCCACACGACATGCTTGCCGGCGGGGCCCTTGAGGTCGATCGCGAGGCTGCGCTTGCCCATGTTGCCGACGATCGAGAAGGCGGAGTGACTGCCGTAGCGCACGCCCAGGGTCCGCGCCCAGTCGCCGTCGCCCAGGCCCTCGACCTTGATCACCTCCGCGCCGTGCTGTGCCAGCAGCATCGCGCAGTACGGACCGGCGATGCCCTGGCTGAGATCGACGACCTTGAGGCCGGCGAAGGGCGCGTCATAACCCATCTACATCTTCACCAGCATCTTGCCGAAGTTCTCGCCACGCAGCATGCCGATGAAGGCGCGCGGCGCCTTGTCGATGCCTTCGACGATATCCTCGCGGTACTTGATCTTGCCGGCCCCGATCCATTCGCCGATCTGACGCATCGCCGCCGGATAGTGCTCGACGAAGTCGAAGACGATGAAGCCACGCAGGCTGACCCGCTTGCCGACGAAGGTGCCGAGCAGGCGCGGACCCATCGGCGGGCTGGTCGCATTGTATTGCGAGATCGAGCCGCAGAGCGCCACCCGGCCGAAGAAGTTGATGTTGCGCAGCACGGCGTCGGAGATCTCGCCGCCGACATTGTCGAAATAGACGTCGATACCCTTGGGGCACACGGCCAGCAGCGCCTTGTCGAGATCCTTCTCCGCCTTGTAGTCGACACAGGCATCGAAGCCGAGCTCGTCCTTCACGAAGGCGCACTTCTTCGCACCGCCGGCAATGCCCACCACGCGGCAGCCCATCAGCTTGCCGATCTGACCTACGATCTGTCCGACCGCGCCGGACGCTGCCGACACGACGATGGTCTCGCCGGGCTTGGGCCGGCCGCATTCGAGCAGGCCGAAGTAGGCCGTCATGCCCGGCATGCCGAGCACGCCGTTGGCGGTCGAGATCGGCGCCAGCGCCGGGTCGACCTTGCGCATGCGCGGGCCGCCGCCGATCGCATACTCCTGCCAGCCGAGGCTTTCCTCGACGATGTCGCCGACCTTGAACGTTGGATGCAGCGACTTCACGACTTCGCCCACCACGCCGCCGGTCATCACCTCGCCCAGGCCGACATTGGCCGCGTAACCTGCAGCCTCGCGCATGCGGCCGCGCTGGTAGGGATCGAGCGACAGGTACGCCACCTTGACCAGCACCTGGCCGTGCTTGGGCTCGGGCATCGGCGTTTCCTCGACGCGGAAGTCGGTCTCGGCGGGCTCGCCCGGCGGGCGGCGCACCAGCACGACGCGGCGATAAGATGTGGGAATGCTCATGAGCGGTTGCCTCCGGGCGATTTTGAGGCCCACCATAGCGCGCAATTCGCAGGAGCTGCCATGCCGACGATCCGGCGTCTTTCGTTCATCGGACTTGAATATGCTTTCGCCCCCGAGAAGGCCTACGGCATGTCGCGCGGCGGCGGGTCGAAGCGCCAGAACGGGCTGGTCGAGGTCGAGACCGACCAGGGCGTGAAGGGCATCGGCGAGGCCTTCGGCAATCCCTTCGTCACGCGCGAATACTTTCGCATGATCGAGCCGTTCTTCGCCGGCAAGAGCGTGTTCGACTTCGATCACATCGAGGCGCGCATCCGCAACGCGCTCTATCACCTGGGCGTCGGCAACCAGCTCACCTCGTGCCTGGCGGCCATCAACGTGGCGCTGTTCGATGCGATCGCACGCGGCTTCGGCGTGCGGGTCTGCGACCTGATCGGCGGCTGTGCGCGCACGCGCATCCCGGCCTATGCCTCGACGGGCTTCTTCTCCGACGACGCTGACCGCCAGCTCCGCCACATGATGGACGAGGTGGCCGCCCACCCCTATGCCGGCACCAAGATCAAGATCGGCCGCGGCATTGCCAGCGACGTGGACCGGGTGCGCCAGGCGCGCGAGTCGATCGGTCCGGACAAGCTTCTCTTGGTCGACATCAACGGCGCCTACACGCCCGACGTGGCGCTGGAGTGCGCCCGCGCCATCGAACCGTTCGCCATTCACTGGATCGAGGAGCCGCTGCCGCCGGGCGACCTCAGGGGCTATGCCGAGCTCCGGGCCCGCTCGCCGATCCCGCTGGCCGCCGGCGAGGCGCATCATACGGTGCGTGATTTCAAGGCGCTGATCGACGGCCGCTGCATCGATATCGTCCAGCCCTCGATCCCTGGCGTCGGCGGCATCACCGAGGCGAAGCGCATCATAAGCCTGGCGCAGGCGTCGAACCTGCGCGTCGCGCCGCACGTCTGGGGCGGCGCGGTCGGGCTGGCGACGGCGGTTCATTTCATCGCCTCGCTGCCGAACACGCCGCATGTCGACCATCCGCCGCACCCGCTGATGCTCGAATACGACATGAGCGACAATCAGCTGCGCACCCAGCTCCTGAAGACGCCGCTCAAACTGGAGGCCGGACACGTGCTGTTGCCGGAGGGGCCGGGCCTCGGTATCGAGCTCGACCCTGCGGCGGTTGAGCGCTACCGGGTTTGCTGACGGGTCCCCTGCATGGCACCATCCTTGCGGGGACATAAAGCACGCCGTTTCTGGGGGATTTAGCGCATGTACAGGACCGTTTGCCGGACGCTTGCCGTTGGCACGGCGCTTCTTGCCTTCGGGCTGGCGGTCGACGCCGGCGCCCAGCAGACCGTCAAGATCGGCGTGATCTATCCCTTGACCGGAAACGCCGCGAGCGCGGGCAATCACGCCAGGATGGCGTCGGAGCTTGGCGCCGACATCATCAACAACGGCGATCCCGAGCTCGCCAAGCTGATGCCGATTGCCAAGGGCGGCGGACTTCCCGGCCTGAAGGGCGCCAAGATCGAGATCGTCGCCGCCGACAACCAGGGCACGCCGGCGGCCGGTCAGAACCAGGCGCTGCGGCTCATCACGCAGGACAAGGTGGTGGCCCTGATCGGCTCCTACCAGTCGGGTATCACCCAGACCGCGAGTGCCGTCGCCGAAAAGTACGGCATCCCGTTTCTGACGCCCGAGTCGACGTCGGCCGATCTCACCGAGCGCGGCTTCAAGTGGTTCTTCCGCACCACGCCGGTCTCGGTCAATTTCGCGCAGGCCTATGCCACGTTCCTGAAGGAGCAGAAGGCGGCCGGGCAGAAGATCGATCAGATCGCGATCGTCTACGAGAACACCGAGTACGGCACCTCGACGTCCAATGCGATTGCCGACTTCTTCGGCAAGGAAGGCCTCACCGTTTCGCTGAAGCTGGCGTACGCGGCGAATTCGCCCGACGTGCAGCCGCAGGTGCTGCAGCTCAAGGAGAAGAACCCCGACGCGGTGATCTTCATCTCCTACACCTCCGACGCGATCCTCTATTCCAAGACGATGAAGGAGCTCGGCTGGAAACCGGCAATCATGATGGCCGACGACGCGGGCTTCAACGACCCGGCCTTCGTGAAGCAGATGGGGGCCCAGGTCGAAGGGCTGGTCAGCCGCTCGGCCTTCGCCGCCGGCAAGCCCGGCAGCATCGCGGCGATCTGCGACGCGCTCTACAAGAAGAAGAGCGGCGGCGACGGGCTCGACGATGGCTCGGCGCGGGGCCTGCAGGGCTTCCTGGCGCTGGCCGATGCGATCAACCGCGCAGGCTCGACCGATCCGGCCAAAATCCGCGATGCGTTGATCGCGACCAATATGCCTGCCGATCAGATGGTGGCGGGCTACAACGGCGTGAAATATGACGCCAAGGGCCAGAATACGTTGGGTTCCAGCCTGGTGATCCAGATGCGCGGTGGCCAGTATGTTCCGGTCTGGCCTAAGGCGAAGGCGACCGCCGATATCGTTCTGCCCTATAAGGGCTGGGCTCAGTAATAAACGGCAATCCTGGGAGGATTAGGTAATGTTGAAGGCATCATGGGCGGCGGGCGCCGCACTGCTGGCGCTGGTCGCCGTCGGGCCGGCCTCGGCCCAACAGACCGTCAAGATCGGCGCGGTCTATCCGCTCAGCGGCAATTCCGCGAGCGCCGGCAACTACGAGAAGATGGCGATCGAGATGGGCGCCGACCTCGTCAACAACGGCAATGCCGACCTCGCCAAGGTCCTGCCGCTGGCCAAGGGCGGCGGCCTGTCGGGCCTGAAGGGCGCCAAGATCCAGATGGTCTTCGCCGACAACCAGGGAACGCCGGCGGCCGGCCAGAACCAGACCTTGCGCCTCATCACCGAGGAAAAGGTCGTGTCGATCCTCGGCGCGTATCAGTCGGGCATCACGCTGACGGCGAGTGCCATCGCCGAGAAGTACGGCATCCCGTTCGTCAACCCGAAATCGGTCGCCGCCAACCTCACGGAGCGCGGCTTCAAGTGGTTCTTCCGCGTGACGCCAGTCGCCGCCGACTTCGCCAAGGCCTATTCGGCCTTCCTTAAGGAGCAGAAGGCGGCCGGGCAAAAGGTCGATTCGATCGCGCTCGTCCACGAGAACACCGAGTACGGCAACTCGGTCGCCAGCGTGATCGCCGAAGCCTTCGCCAAGGATGGCCTCAACGTCACGCTCAAGGTCGCCTATTCCGCGAACTCGGCGGATGTCCAGCCGCAGGTGCTGCAGCTCAAGGAGAAGAATCCCGACGTCGCGATCTTCGTCTCCTACACGGCCGACGCGATCCTATACGCCAAGACGATGAAGGAGCTGAACTGGAAGCCGGGGATCCTGATTGCCGACGACGGCGGCTTCAATGACCCGGCCTTCGTGAAGGCGATGGGCTCGGTCACCGAGGGACTGATCAGCCGCTCGGTCTTCGCCCCGGGCAAGCCGGGCAGTGTCGCGGCAATCTGCGACGAGCTCTACAAGAAGAAGACCAATGGCGACGGGCTCGACGACGTGTCGGCGCGCGCGCTGCAAGCCTTCTTCGTCCTGGCGGACGCGATCAATCGCGCCGGCTCGACCGAACCGGCGAAGATCCAGGCGGCGCTGCAGGCGACGGACATCAAGCCCGATCAGCTCGTGGCGGGCTATGACGGCGTGAAGTTCGACACGAAGGGCCAGAACGTGCTGGCCTCGACGCTGGTCACCCAGATTCGGAAAGGTCAGTACGTATCGGTGTGGCCGAAGGCGCGGGCCACCGATCCGCTCATCCTGCCGTACAAAGGCTGGTAGCGGCAGGCCGGGCGGAGGGATGGTGTCCGCCTGATGTCGATGACGCTCGTACAGGTCGTGGTCAGCGGCCTGCTGCTTGGTGCGGTCTACGCCCTCTTCTCGTCGGGCCTCACCCTGATCTGGGGCATGATGAACGTCGTGAACTTCGCGCACGGCGACTTCGTCATGCTGGGCATGTACACCGCCGTCGTGGTCTGGACGGCGCTGGGCGGCGGCCCCTGGGCGTCGGTGCCGGTGGGCGCCATCCTGATCGCCACCCTGGGCGTCGTCAGTTACTTCTTCCTGGTCCGCCACATCATGAAGGGGCCGATGCTGGCGCAGATCCTGGGCACCTTCGGCCTGGCGCTGTTCTTGCGGTACGGCGCGCTCTATTCGTTCGGCGCCAACTTCAAGAGCCTGCCTGACGACCTGGTTGGCCACTCCTTCGTGCTGGGCGGTATCCGCTTCGAGGGCTCACGCTTGTTGGCCGCCGTGGTCGGCCTCGCGGTGACCTTGCTGCTGCATCTGATCCTGACGCGCACGCCGATCGGCAGTCGCATGCTCGCCGTCTCCGAGGACGCGACGGCGGCGCAACTCATGGGCATCCGGCCGCAGCGCATGCAGGCGCTGGCCTGGGGTATGGCCGGAGCCGCGACCGGCATCGCCGGCGCGCTGATTGCGCTCTTCCTGCCGATCTCGCCGACATCGGGCGAGACCCTGGCGATCATTGCCTTCGTCACCGTGTCATTGGGTGGTTTCGGCAGCGTGCTGGGCGCCCTGGTGGCCGGCCTGCTGATCGGCGTGGTCGAATCGCTGTCGGCCTACCTGATCGGGCCGGTCTACAAGGAAGTGATCGTCTATACGCTGTTCGTGCTGGTGCTGTGGTTCCGGCCGCAGGGCCTGATGGGCAAGGCATGACCGCACGCCGGATTATCCCTCTCGGGCTGCTGGCCCTGGCACTCGTCTACCCGCTGTTGACGATGGACTCAGCGGTCTACCAGCGCATGGGCGCGCTGGTGCTGCTGGCGGCGATCGGCGCGTCGGCCTGGAACATCGTCGGTGGCTATGCCGGCCAGGTCTCGGTCGGGCACGCGGTGTTCTTCGGCATCGGCGCCTATTCGTCGGTCGTGGGTTTCGTGCATCTCGGATTGCCGCCGATCGCCGGCGCTCCTCTGGGCATGGTGCTGAGCGTCGCACTGGCGGCCGTGATCGGCGTGCCCACTTTGCGTCTGTCCGGTCACTATTTCAGCATGGCGACCATCGCGGTCGGCGAACTCGTGCGCGTGCTGGTCTCGACGTCGGATTTCCTCGGCGGCGCGCAGGGCCTGGGCGGCCCACCGATGCCGCGCTCGGTACTCGACCTCTCGTTCCTGAGTGCGCTGCCTTACTACTACATCTTCCTCGCCGTGCTGGCCGGCATCCTCGGCCTCACCTGGTGGATCGAGCGCGGGCGCATGGGCTTCTACCTGCGCGCCATCAAGGACAGCGAACGGGCCGCGCGCTCGCTGGGCGTCGCCGCGGGCCGCTACAAGCTCTATGCCTACATGCTGAGCGGCGCCTTCGCCTCGCTGGCGGGATCGCTGTATCTCTGCATGTTCGGCTTCGTCGATCCCGAATCGGGCTTCGGCATCCTGATCTCGGTGAAGATGGTGGTGATGGCGGCACTGGGCGGTGCGGGACAGCTGTTCGGTCCGCTGGTCGGCGCCCTCATTCTCGTGCCGCTCGAAGAGCTCTCCAACAGCTGGCTGGGCGGGCAGGGCGCCGGCCTCACCTTCATGGTCTATGGCGCGATCATCGTCATTATCGCGCGCTTCCTGCCGAGCGGCCTGCTGTCGCTGGTCGGCCGAGCCCCGGCCGCCAAGCCTGTCGAGCGAGCGAGCGGCCATGCTGATTGAGGCGCGCGGCATCACCAAGGCGTTCGGCGCCTTCAAGGCGGTCGACGATGCTTCGGTCTCGGTCGAGGAGGGCGACATGCTCGGGCTGATCGGGCCCAATGGTGCTGGCAAATCGACCTTCTTCAACTGCCTGACCGGCGATACGGCGCCGACCTCGGGCACGGTCCACTTCGCCGGCGTCGATGTCACCAAGGCGCCGCCGGAAGAGCGTGCGCGGCTCGGGCTGGCGCGCAGCTTCCAGGTGCCGCTCACCTTCGAATCCATGTCGGTGCTCGACAACGTCACCATCGGTGCGCTGCTGCGCTATCCCAACGCGAAGGAAGCCGGTGCCCGTGCGCGTTCCGTGCTCGACCGTGTCGGTCTTGGCCGGTTGGCGGACACGCCGGCCCGCAGCCTCGGCACGCCCGGGCGCAAGCGGCTGGAGATCGCGCGCGCGCTCGCCTCGGAGCCCAAGGCGCTGCTGCTCGACGAGGCGATGGCGGGACTGACGCCCACCGAGGTGCACGAGGCGATCGAGCTGGTGCGCCGTATCCATGGCGACGGTATCACCATCGTGATCGTCGAGCACATCATGGAGGTGATCACCTCGCTGGCGCGCCGGGTCGTGGTGTTCCACCAGGGCCGCGAGATCGCCCGCGGCACGCCGCGCGAGGTCACCGGCAATCCCCGGGTGATCGAGGCCTATCTCGGGCGCCGCCATGTCCGGCATGCGGAGGGCACATGACCGCGCTGCTCGAGATCAAGCATCTCGAGGTGCGCTACGGCGACCTGATCGGCGTGGCCGACGTGTCGCTCGCGGTGCCCAGGGGCTCGGTCGTGGCGCTGCTGGGCTCCAACGGCGCGGGCAAGACCACGACGCTCAACGCCATCGCCGGCACCGCGCGCGTGTCGGCCGGCAGCGTGACTTTCGCCGGCGAGAACATCGCCGGCCTGCCGGCCTATGCGATCGTGCGCAAGGGACTGGCACTGTCGCCGGAGGGCTGGCGGCTGTTCGCGCAGCAGAGCGTCGAGAACAACCTGCTGCTGGGCGCCACGCCGCTGGCCGATCGCAGGCGCATCCCGCAGCTGCTCGATCACGTCTACACGGTCTTTCCGCGGCTGGCCGAGCGCCGCGCCCAGCGCGCCGGCACCATGTCCGGCGGCGAGCGCCAGATGCTGGCGGTCGGTCGCGCCCTGATGAGCGCCCCGCAGCTGCTCATGCTCGACGAGCCGAGCCTTGGCCTGGCGCCGACTATCGTCGATGCGATGTACGATTGCTTTGCCGCCCTTCACAAGGAGGGCCAGACCATCCTGCTGGCCGAACAGTCGGTCGACCTGGCGCTCGAGGCCGCCGATCACGCCTACGTCCTGCAGGTCGGCCGCACCGTGCTCGAGGGCCCGGCCGCGACCATGGCCGGCAATTCCGACGTCCAGCGCATCTATCTCGGGGTGGAGTAACGCCTAGGGAGATGCGAGCCTTTCCTCCCCATTCAAATGGGGAGGTGCCCGCGTCTTACGCGGGCGGAAGGGTCATAGCCTTCGGGGAGAGATAGGTTTGCCTACGGCGCATGACCCCTCCGGCCCTGCGGGCCACCTCCCCATTTGAATGGGGAGGGAAGCGATTCAAGATCACCGGAAGCCTCTAAAAGCTCGCGTGCAGGCGGCCGCCGAAGACGTGCACGGGCCCGCGATCGGCGTTGTAGGCCGGGGCGATCAGCAGCTGATAGTCGGCGGTGACGATGAAGCCCTTGAAGAGCTGCGCGGCATAGTAGGTCTCGATGACCTTTTCCGGCATGTAGTGCGGCAGCTGGCCGTCGCCGACCAGCGGCCCCAGCCCGCCCACCGCGAGATAGCCGATGTGCGCCGACGACAGCATGTTGACGGCGCCGGCGACGCCCACCCGGTCGTCGGGACGGTGCCAGGCGGTTCCCTTGATCGATGCACCGAGCGACAGGCTCGCATCGATGTCGGTGAAGGACATGATTTCCGTCTGGCCGTCGTTCCAGCTCCAGCGACCGAACACGCCGATGTCGTCGGTGATCTCCTGCTGGAGATTGAAATAGTAGCCATACTTGAGCCGGGTCTGCCGATTCTGCGCGATCGTGGTGTTGGGATCGATGCCTGTGGCGGCAGTGAGGGCGACGGCGTCGTTGTAGGATCCGGAGAATCCGCTGTTGAGAAAGACCCCGCCCTTGAGCTGGCCCGGCTTGCCGAACGGCTTGAAGCGCAACTCCAACTCGGCGACATTTTCGCCGCGGTTGAACAGGTTCCAGTCCATGATGTTGCCATTCGATACGTCGGGCAAGAGGAAGTAGCCGGCGCGCACCGCCCAGTCGGCCTGGTTCAGCTCCGCGCTCGCGCCATAGGTGAGGCCGACCCTGTCGGCGCCGTAGTCGAAGGCGCCGGAGGCCCAGATCGACCAGTTCATGAAGTCGAGCCGCGAGTCCTGTGCGTAGTCGTTGGTGTCGAACAGGTCGTGCACGGCCATTTTGCCGATCTGCAGGGTGATGCGCGAGACGTCCTTGGTGCCGGCGAGCTGGCCGTAGTCGCTATCGACCTTTTCCGTGGCGCCGCCGAGGCCGAACTCCTGGCGCACGAAGAAGCGTGACGGGTTGAAGCGGGGAAAGGGAAAGTTCGACTTCTGCGCCTCGCCGTTGAGATAGCCGCCGGCGCCCACGGTGTTGGCCACGCCGAAGCCCTGCAGCAGCTCCGGATTGAAGTAGAATTCGCCGCCCCGCCACAGGCGCACGCCGAGAAACAGCGAGTTCGTCCAGGTCTCGCGCGCCTGGCCGTTCGAGGGAAGGCTGTTGGGACCGTCGTAGGGGGCGCTGAACGCAGGATAGCCCTGGTAGATGAAGGTCGACTGGCCGTGGATCTCGAAGCTGCCGGGACCCTGATCGTCCGCCGCCGCGTCCTTGGCGTCGTCGCTGGCGGTGCCGCCCTGGCCGAAGCGATAGTTGAGACCGAGTCGAAAGCGATGCAGGTCGTATTGCGAGTTATAGTGTGCGCCCGAACCGAACTGGAAATCGGTGCCACCGAGGTTGGTATAGAGATACTCCAACCGCGCCGACCAGTTTTTGTCGAGCGCATGGTCGACGCCGGCACCGACGACGTAGCCGGCGCGCAGCCGGCCCGCAGTCGCATCCTCGAAGCCGGTGGTGAAGTCGGTCCGCGACAGGCGTGTGCTGGCCCAGGCCAGGCCGCCGGTGACGAAGGGTGTCCAGCTGCCCATGCCATACCCCAGGCGCCCGCGCGCGGTCGCGAGATATTCGAGCTGCTCGTTTGCCCCACCCGTCGCCGTCGCGCGATAGGACATCACCTGCGCAAGATCCATATAGCCCGTGAACGTCACGTCGAGCTCGACGCCCAGCATCAGCCGAGACGGCAGGTAATGCTCGTAGCCACCCTGTACGCCGCCGAACATTTGTCCCGTCTGGTTGGCGCCGCCCGCTGCGCCACCGCCGGGATCGCTCAGGGCCGCGGTCGCCGTGCCGAAGCCGTAGCCGACATTGCCGCCCAAGTAGAAGGCCGATCCGGGTTGCACAGGGTCTGCTGCCGACGCAGAAAACGCGGCTGTCAGCACGGTCATACCCGCGAAAAGTCCCCAGAATTCATTAAGCTTCATCGCAGCTTCCGTAACACACGGGATGGCCTACGCAACTTCGCTGCCAATTATTCCAGTTTTGTGTCGGGCTAAAGTATGACCGCTTTTTCTTTGGCCGTCGGCCCGGCTCTCACAGCGAAGCGGTGCCAGTGCCGGGCCGACGGTACGATTCAGCCGAAAGCGGTCATACTCTAGTTACCCATCAGCACGCGAACATGCGCGGCAGCCGAATCGGCGAGCGCCTCGAGGTCGTATCCGCCCTCGAGCGCCGAGACCAGGCGGCCTTTGGCATGGCGCCGCGCGATCGTCATCAGCTCGCCGGTGATCCAGGCGAAATCCTCGGTCGACAGCCGCAGCTGGGCGAGCGGATCGCGGCGATGGGCATCGAAGCCCGCCGACACGATCACGAGGTCCGGCGCGAACCGGTCGAGTTGCGGCAGGATGCGGTCGCCCCACGCCGCGCGGAACTCGGTGCTGCCGCTGTTGGCCATCAACGGCACGTTGACCACGTTGTCGTCGACACCGCGTTCGCGCGGCGAGCCGGTGCCCGGATAGAAAGGCGATTGATGCGTCGAGCCGTAGAACAGCGACGGGTCGACCTCGACCGTGGCCTGGGTTCCCTGGCCGTGATGCACATCGAAGTCGAGGATCGCGACCCTGGCGATGCCGTGCCGCGCCTGGGCATGGCGAGCACCGATCGCCACGTTGCTGAACAGGCAAAACCCGCCCGGGATGGTCGGCGTCGCGTGATGGCCGGGCGGACGGACGGCGGCGAAGGCGTTGTCGACTTGGCCGGACGCCACGGCATCGACTGCGGCCACGACGGCGCCGGCGGCCCGCAGCGCCGCCTCGGCACTGCCCGAACTCATCAACGTGTCGCCGTCGATCATCGCCAGCTCGCCGCCTTCCGGCCGGATGTTCAGGATGGTCTCGACGTAGTCGGGCGGATGCACGCGCGTCAGTTCTTCGGCCGTGGCGACCGGTGCGGCCTGCCGCTTCAGAGCGGCAAATGTCTCGCCCTCGAGGGCGGCCAGGACCGCCCGCAGGCGTTGCGGACTTTCGGGATGATGCTCGCCCGGTTCGTGACCGAGGCAGGCGGGATGGGTGATCAGGAGCGTGGACATGCGCCTCCACTCTAGTGCGGCTTTCAATCGCTTGGAACCGCTCACGCGGTTCCAAGCGATTGGAAACGCATTGATCGAGGCGTCTCGACTGTCGGCATAGTCGGTCCGACTGATTCCAGTCGGACCGACTATGCTCTAGTGGTAACGTGGTGCCGATGCCTACTCCCAGTGCGCTGGTCTGCGTTCGTTGCGGCGCCCGCCATCCCGTCGACAGCTTCGCCCAGGATTGTGCCGCCTGCCGCGCCAGGGGAGCGCCCGCGAATCTCACCGTGGCCTACGATGCCGTGCCCGGCGCCGGCGCGTCGAAGGACGCCCTCCTGCGCAGCCGCGGCTCGATGTGGCGCTGGGAGGCCTTTCTGCATGCGTCGGCCGCCGACGCCGTCACCCTGGGCGAGGGCAATACACCGCTGCTGCCGGCGCCTGCGCTCGGCCTGGGCGACGTCTGGATCAAGGACGAGTCGCGCAATCCCACCTGGTCGTTCAAGGACCGGCTGGGCTCGGGCGCGCTCACCATGGCGAAGAAATTCGGCGCCAGGGTGATCGCCTCCAGCTCGTCCGGCAACGCTGGGGCCGCCGCGGCGGCCTATGCCGCCAAGGCCGGGATCCCCTGCGTCGTGTTCACGTTCGTGGGCTCGGCGGGACCGCTGGTCCTGCAGATGCGTGCCTATGGCGCCATGGTCGTGAAGGTGAACGACAAGGCCGACCGTTGGCGCCTGCAGTCGCTGGGCGTGAAGGAGTTCGGCTGGTATCCGACCTCGCCCTTCTTCGGTCCCGTGGTCGGCAGCAATCCGTACGGCATGGAAGGCTACAAGACGATCGCCTACGAGGTCGCCGAGGCGTTCGACTGGCAGCCGCCCGACTGGTGCGTGCTGCCGGTCTGCTACGGCGATGCGCTGTACGGCATGTGGAAGGGCTTTGAGGATCTGAAGACGCTGGGCTGGATCGACAAGATGCCGCGCTTCGTGGCGGCCGAAGTCTCGGGCTCGCTGACACAAGGCATGGCGAGCGGAAATGCGATGCCGCCGGTGGTCGAGCGCAATGCGCCCTCGATCGCGACGTCGATCGGCGCGGCACAGGCAACCGTCCAGGGCCTCGACGTACTGCGTCGATCGAATGGACACGCCGTCACGATCGCCGACGAGGATCTTCGCCGCTGGGTCGTGACGCTCGCCGCCAAGGAAGGCATCTGGCCCGAGGCTTCGTCGGCCGCACCCTTTGCCGCGATCGAACGCCTGCGGGCCGACGGCACGATCAAGCCGCACGAGCGCTGCGTCGCCTTGCTGACGGCGGCGGGATTGAAAGATCCCGGCCCGATCGAGCAGGCCCTGCCCGAGCCGCCACTGGTGACAGGCGGCCTGCCGGAGCTGCTGGCCGGTCTCAAGAATGCATACGGGTTCGTGCCATGAGTTTTGGGCCATGAACGATCTGGGCATATCCATCGACGGCCGCGCGCCGCTCTCCGAGATCGAGGCGCAGGCGCGCGCTGCAGAGAAGGGCGGCGCGACCACGCTCTGGATCGCCTGCCATCTCTTCCTGCGCGACCCGGTGACCACGGCGGCGCTGGCGCTCGCGGCGACGAAGAAGATCAAGATCGCCCTGATGGCGATGAGCCCCTATTCGATCCATCCGGTCTATATCGCGATGGCGGCGGCGAGCCTCGAGGAGAAGTATCCCGGCCGGGTAATCCTCTGCCTGGGCGCCGGCGCGCCGGCCGATCTCAAGGCCGCGGGCATCGACTCGCCCCGGCCGCTGGTTGCGATCAGCGAGGCCGTGAAGCTCTGCCGCCAGCTGTTCGCCGGCGAGATGGCGCATTTCCATGGCCAGATGTTCAAGGTCGCCGGCCGCCGCCTCGCCAATGGCGGCCATCACATTCCGATCACCGTTGCGGCGTCGCGGCCCAACATGCTGAAGCTGGCTGGCCGGTTGAGCGACGGCGTGCTGATCTCGGCCGCGACCTCGCCGCCCTTCGTGAAAGCCTGCCTCGATCAGGTGCGCCCTGACCCGATGTGGCAGGGCCGCAAGTCCTGCATCGTCTATACCAAGCTGGGCTCGCTCGATCCGATCCGCCGGCCGATCGGTTTCGTGCTGCGCGGCGCCCATCATGCCGAGAACATCCGGCTGGGCGGCGCCGCTCTCGACCAGCAGGCGCTGGCGGCTGCCTATGCCGCGGAGAACTGGAGCGAGGTCGACCGGCTGGTGAGCGACGACGTCGTGCGCCGCCATACGGCCTGCGGCACGCCGCAGCAGGTGCGCGACAAGCTCGACGACTATCGCGCGATCGGCCTCGACGAGATCGTCCTGGGCGGTCTCGACGATGCGGCGTCGATCTTGCTGACTCTCGAGGCGATCAACCCATGAAATTCAGCATCTCGCTTCCCACCGGCTTCGAAGGGGTCATGTACCCCGTGCCCTTCGTCGATCCGTCCGACTTCGTGCGCATGGCCAAGCTCGCCGAAAAGCTCGGCTACCACTCGGTGTGGGGCAACGATCACATCCAGAGCCAGAAATATGTGCGCGAGCTCTACCCCGACTCTCCGCCCAACTTCTACGAACTGCTGACGGTGCTGTCTTTCTGCGCCGCCGCCACGACCACGCTCGAGGTCGGCACCGCGCTCGCCGTCCAGCCGATGCGCGATCCGTTCTGGCTGGCGAAGACAGCTGCCACCATCGACCAGCTCTCGGGCGGCCGCATGATCCTGGCGCTGGGCATCGGCGCCTATCGCGAGGAGTTCGCGGCCTGGGCGCCGCGCCTCGCAAAGACCGCGCAGCGCGGCGAGATGATGGACGAGGGGCTGGCGCTGATGAAACGGCTGTTCACCGAGCGCCGGGTGACGTACGAGGGCAAGTACTACGCCGTCAGGGACATCGAGATGTATCCCAAGCCCAGGCGCGATCCCTTCGCGCTGTGGCTGGGCGGGCACAACAAGCCCACCATCGAGCGCACCGCACGGCACGCCACCGGCTGGCTGCCGGGATGGCGGCCGTGGCCCGAGCTGGAAGAGTGGATCAAGATCCTGAAGAACCGCGCCCACGAGCTGGGCCGCGACCCGAAGGAGATCGAGATCGCGCCGCAGTTCTCGATCACGATCGCCAAGACGCCGGAAGAGGCCGAGAAGCGCTACATGGCCTCGGGCCTGGTCCATCACCGCAAGTCGCTCGCCTACACCGGCCGCGACCTGTCCAAGCAGATGGTCGCCAACCTCGTGGGCTCGCCCGACCTCATCCGGGAGAAGGTCGAAGGCCTGAGGAAGATCGGCGTCGACCACGCCTGCGCCCTGATGATCCCCGCCAACTCGATGGCGGAGTTCGAGGATCAGGTGGAATGGTTCGCTAAGACAGTTCTGTAGAATTTGAATCGCTTCCCTCCCCATTCAAATGGGGAGGTGCCCGCGTCTTACGCGGGCGGAGGGGTCATAGGCTTCGGGAAAAGATAAATTTGCCTGCGGCGCATGACCCCTCCGGCCCTGTGGGCCACCTCCCCATTTGAATGGGGAGGAAAGGCTCACACTCACACCGCGCGCGTGTCGAACATCAGGATCTGCACGCCAGCCTGGGCGAAGTTGGCGACGTCGGCCACGGTGGCCTGACCTTCCTTCGAGGCAAAGGCTGCGGCGATGTCAGCCATCGAATCGAAGGTCAGGATCGCAATCAGATGGAGCGAGGAGGGACCTTGCGGCGTGCCGATCGGGTTGGCGTTGACCTCGTAGGACCGCAGGCCCGGGATCGTCTTGGCGAGCGGTATATGTTTCTTGAAATAGTAGGCGTCGAACGCTGCCGCGTCGGCAGGCTTGTTGTACATCACCACGAGTCTTGCCATTGCCGTTCCTTTCTGAAGTCTTTCTGAGCGGAATGTAAATGCACTGCCGTCGTTCAGAAAGCGGTGTCATCCCGAGCGCAGCGAGGGATCTTTGCATGGCCGCAGTTAAAGATCCCTCGCTCCGCTCGGGATGACAGTCTGCACTTAAGTGTCGGAAGTGACTCCAAATCGGTCAGAAAGATTCCAGTCCCCCGCTCGATGTCAGATCATCGATCGTCCTCGTGCTTCCTCCGCGCCGCCTCCATGAATTCGATGAGCTTGCGCCTGTCCTCTTCTTCTGGCGATGGCACGCCGAGCGCGGTGCGCAGGATTTGGCGCATCTCTTCTTCCATCGACCGGTCGTTCTCGGCCGCGCGCAGCCGGAGCGCGCGTTTGAGCTCGTCGTCGATGCCACGGATAAGGAGAGCGGACATTCGGCGATTATGGGCGATGATATCATTGATATCAATGCTATCAGGGGTAGGACGAAACAGGGGACGATTCGCCTGAAATGCAGACAGGCCAAGCTTTCAGGCGTCCCCTGCCAGAGGGGACGATGGAGCCGAATCCCCTACCCTGCGAGCGGACGGATCACCGTCTCGCCGAACCGGCGGAGGCCGTCCTCCAGGTCGGGCTGGAAGCGCCAGACCGGCAGGATGAGGCGGGTGACGCCCTGTCTCGTCCGTTCCTCGATCGCGGCGCGCGGATCTTTGGTCGAGCCGGGCAGCAGGTCGGGGCAGCCCGCCATGATCTCGATGGATCGCGGGTCGCGTCCCGCCGCCTCGGCGGTGCGCCGCACGACGTCGAACAGCGGCACGACGTCGACCTGCGAGCCGATCGAGGGAAAGAAGCCGTCGCCCAGCCGGCCGGCGCGCCTGGCCGCCGCCTCGGAGTGACCGCCGATCACGATCGGCACCCTGCCGTGCACCGGCTTGGGGTTGGAGCTGACCTCGTGGAAATTCACGAACTCGCCGGAGAAACTCGCGCCATTCTCGGCCCACAGCTTGCGCATCGCGGCGATATATTCGTCGGAACGCTTGCCGCGCTTCTCGAACGGCACACCCACCGCTTCGAACTCTTCCTTGAGCCAGCCGACGCCGATGCCGAGCTCGATGCGGCCGCCGCTCATGTGGTCGAGCGTCGCCACCTGCTTGGCGAGCACCAGGGGATTGCGCAGCGGCAGGATGATCACGCCAGTCATGAAGCGCAGCCTGGTCGTGACCGCGGCCATCGCCGCCATCCAGATCAGCGGATCGGGCAGCGATCCACCCGGCCCGCCCGGCAGCCGTCCGCCCGGTGCATAGGGATAGACCGAGGTGTAGCTGTGCGGAAAGACGACGTGATCGACCGCGACCACCGAATCGAACCCCGCCGCCTCGGCCGCCTTCACCATGCGCATCGCGCCGGCGAAATCGGGGAAGGTGTTGTTGCCGAAGTGAAGCGTGAATTTCATTGTGTTCCTTCCTCGGTCCGCATTTCACTCAGATCGATTCGACCTTGCAACCCCGCCCGGTTTCTCGCAAAGGTGACGGTTGGGGAGTGTCGAATGGATGAGTTGCCATTCCGCCGCGCTATCACGGGCGCCATAGTCGAGAAACTGCCATCGGCGATGGTCCCTGCGCGCTCGACGATCGCCGGGCGCTTCGTGCAACTCGAGCCTCTGTCGGCCGACCGGCACGCCCCCGAACTCTATCGCGCTTCGCACGGCAGCGATGAGGCGCTTGGCATCTGGACCTATCTTCCGTTCGGGCCGTGGCCATCGCTGGATGCCTACACGGCGGCCTTGCGCCAGCAAACTGCGGATTTCGGACGCATTTTCTATGCGCTGCGACCGATCGCGGGCGGGCCGGTCGCGGGCCAGGCGAGCTATCTCGACATTCATCCGCAGAACGGCGTGATCGAGATCGGCTCGATCTGGTTCGGCCAGTCGCTCCGCCGCACGCGTGCGGCCACCGAGGCGCTCTATCTGCTGATTCGCTACGCCATGGACGATCTCGGCTATCGACGCATGCAATGGCGTTGCAATGCAGAGAACGCGGCCTCGCGCAACGCCGCGCGCCGCCTCGGCTTCCGCTACGAGGGCATTTTCTACCGGCACATGATCTACAAGGGAAAGAACCGCGACACGGCCTGGTATTCCATTCTCGACGAGGAATGGCCCGAGCTGCGCACGATCTTCGAGGAATGGCTGCAGCCCGCCAATTTCGACACCGGCGGCATCGCCAAGGTCTCGCTGTCGGAACTCATGGCGCGGCGTGAGATGAGCTAAAGCGGGATGACTTCCGCTTCTCGCACCGACCGGATACGGCGCTACAACAGATCCACCACGGCTTTGCGATAGCGCGTGATCGCCTTGAGGTGATCGTCGTAGGTCTTGCCGGCGATGCGCGTGTGGATGGCGTTGGCGAAGGTCGTGTGAATCGTGATGTGGGTGACGCCCGCCTTCTTCCAGAAGGCGATCTCCTTGCGCCAGTCGTCCTCGGTTCCTTTGCCCATCGACACCCAGACATCGAGGCCGACGTCCTTCGGATCGCGGCCTGCCGCCTTGGTCAGCCGGCGCAGCTTGTCGAACACGGCCAGCGCCTCATCGCCCGGCGGCCAGCGGTTGGGCATGAAGCCGTCGCCGTACTTGGCCACGCGCTCGAAGGTCGCCTCGGCATGACCGCCGAACCACACCGGCACCTTGCCCGACTTGGGGCGCGGATTGATGCCGCCGTCGGTCAGCTCGTGGAACTTGCCCTTGAAGGTCACGGCAGGCTTGGCCCACAGCTCCTGCATGAAGCGCACCTGTTCCTCGGAGCGCTTGCCGCGGGTGTGGAAGTCGTAGCCCAGCCCCTGGAATTCGATCTCGTTCCAGCCGACGCCGACGCCGAGGCGAAAGCGGCCGCCCGACAATTCATCGAGACAGGCCGCCTGCTTGGCGACGAGCGCTGCCTGGCGCTGCGCCAGGATCAGCACGCCGGCCACGAACTCGATCTTTTTGGTGACGCCCGACAGATAGCCGAACAGCACGAACGGATCGTGATAGGGCGTGGCGTTGGAGCCCATGCGCGGGCCGCCGGCCGGGATCTTGGCAGGATCGGCGCCCAGCACGTGGTCGGGCGCGCAGAGGAAATCGTAGCCCAGGGCTTCGGCGGCCTGCGCGTAGTCGCGAATGACGACCGGACCGGCGCCGATATCGCCGACGGGAAGGGAGGCTCCGAGCTGCATGATCTTCTCCTACTCCGCCGCGGCGGCTTTCTGTGGTTTGAGATCGGTCGAGTATCTGAGATGGACGGGCGCATTGGCCTCGAACGGGCTCTTGAGGTCGAGGCTCCTGGCGATCTCGCGAATCGCCGGGAAGACCTCGGTGCCCATCAGCCGGATACAGGTGAGGGAATCTTCCTGGCTGACCCGGCCGTCGTTGCCCCACAGTGCCAGGATGCCCGGCCGCGTCTCCTCGAGGATCCGCTTCAGCTTGGCCACCACGGTCTTGGGCGTGCCGGCAATGATGCGCAGGTCGGCCATCTGCTGCTCGAAGCTGGTCTCGCCGCGCGGATTCTTGGCGCGGCCCGAGGCGAACTCGACGAAGGCGCGACGAGCGGTGGGCGAGCCGTAGCCTGAAGGCGTGCTCCAGACCGGATGGGCAAGCCCGGTGAACTCGCCCTGCATCCAGCGGAATTGCCGGGCGTTCTCGATCGCCTTCTCCTCGTTGTCGGAGATATGGACCTGGATGAGATAGCCGCGATTTTCCGGGCCGCCGACATAGCCCGCCTGCAGCGCCACCTGGTCGTAGAGCTCCCAGATCTTCTTGGTCTGCTCGATCGAGGTGTTGAGAGCGATGTAGGGGTAGCGCTGCTGCGCGGCCCACACGATCGTCTCCTTGCTGATGACGCCCGGGATCCAGACGCGCGGGTAGGGCTTCTGCAGCGGCACGGCCCACGGATTGACGACGCGGTGCTGGTAGTGCGCGCCCTCGAAGCGGAAGGGGCCGGGCCGCGTCCAGGCCTGGGTCACCAGCTCATGCGCCTCCTCGAAGCGCTCGCGGTTGAAGGCGGGATTGACGCCGGTCGCCAGCTGCTCCTGGCCGCCGCCGCGCACGAAGCCCGAGACCAGCCGGCCCTTGGAGATCATGTCGATCATGGCCAGCTCTTCGGCGAGGCGAACCGGGTTCTCCGCCAGCGGCAAGGGATTGCCCAGCATGACGATCTTGGCCTTCTTGGTCATGCCGGCCAGGATGGCGGCGAAGATATTGGCCTTGGCCTGCATGCAGAACGGCGCGTTGTGGTGCTCGTTCAGCATGATGCCGTCGACGCCAACCTCCTCGGCCAGCATGTATTGCTCGATGTAATTGTTGTAGAGCCGCGAGCCCGCCACCGGATCGAAGTTGGCGTTGGGGAACATCAGCGCCGTGGCGCCGAAATCGCGGCCGGCCTGTTCGGAATAGGCCGACATCGGTTGCTCGGTGAAATACATCAGGTGCATGGCGTCTACTCCCGACCGACAAAATCAGTGACGAGCTGGGCAAGTGCCTTGGGCTGTTCCATGTCGACACAATGGCCGCAGGATTTGACGAGCTCGAACTCGGCGTGCGGCAGAGCCCCGAGATAACAATCGGCCGCGCTCCGTGGCACGACCTTGTCGTCGTCGCCCCAAACCACGAAGGCGGGCGTGTGTACCGAGCGCAGCAGATGGGGCAGGGTCTGGCTGTACATGTAGGGCTTCCAGGCGATGCGGAAGCTCATCTCGCGGCAGATATCCCACATCTCGAGCTGGTCGAGCGAGGGCTCGGCGCCGTAGACGCGATCGAACGCCTTCTGGTCGTGGAAGCCTGCGCGCGCGTAGTCGATGTAGCCGGTGATCGCGAGGTCGAGGATGTCGCCTTTTGGCGGCTTGATGCCCATCGCCCCCACGAGCACCAGGTACGAGAGATCGGCCGGTGCCATCGTGGCCATCTCCGCGGCGATCCAGCCGCCGAATCCCAGGCCGACCAGGGCGACCTTCGAAAGCTTCAGCTCGGCCAGCAGGCCGCGGTAGATGACCGCGATGTCGCGCACCGAGCGCATCCAGTCCGGCCGCTGTGATCTGGAATAGCCGGGATGATGCGGCACCAGCACGTCGAAGCGCTCTGCCAGTGCATCGTAAAAAGGCAGGCTGCCGAGCGTGCCGGTCTCATGGTGCAGCACGAGGATGGGCTTGCCCTTACCGGCGCGCCTCAGATGCAGCTTGGTGCCACCCGCATCCAACGTGGAATCGGCCCAGTTCGCTCCCGCCATTCGCGGCTTCCTTCCCTAATTGGAAAGGATCGTTGCGCCGCGGGTCCGCAGAGTCAATTTTCGACAGGCAATGCAGGATCAGGCGACGCGCTGCAGGAGCTTCGCCCAGCGATCGAGCTGCGGCAGGATCACATCCGACTTCGCCGAATCGAGGCTCACGATCACCCGCACGACGCCGGCGTCGCGATCCTTCTTCAGCATGTCCTCGTCTTCCTTGGCGCCCCAGATCGACACCGGCACCGTGGCGAGGTCGCGATCGGCCTCGCGCGCCAGTTTCTGGAAGTCCGGAATCATGTCGCGCACGTTGGCGTAGTTCGGCCGCACCCGATGCGGCATCCAGCCGTCGCCGTAGCGGATGGCGCGGCGCGCGCCGTAGGGGAAGGCGCCGCCGACCAGGATCGGCGGGTGCGGTTTCTGGATCGGCTTGGGCCAGGTCATCATCGGGTCGAAGTTTACCATCTCGCCGTGATACTCGGGCTTGGACTTGCTCCAGATCACCTTCATCGCCTCGATCTTCTCGCGGGCGAGCTTGTGGCGGGTCTCGAATTTCGTGCCGTGGTTGGCCATCTCGTCCTTGTTCCAGCCGTTGCCGATGCCGAACAGGAAGCGGCCGCCCGAGAGCTGGTCGATCGAGGCCACCAGCTTTGCCGTCTGGATCGTGTCGCGCTGGGTGATCAGGCAGATGCCGGTGCCGACCTTCAGGCTCTTGGTGACGGCGGCGGCGGCCATCAGGGCCACGAACGGGTCCATGGCGTCGTAATATTTCTTCGGCAACTCGCCGCCGCTGGGGAAAGCCGAACTCGCGGCTGAGTGGAATGTGCGAGTGCTCGGGCGACCACAACGAATCGAAGCCGCGCTCCTCCAGCGCGGTGGCGAGCTCGCCGGGCGCCATCGAATAGTCGGTGAAGAACATTGCTGCGCCGAGTTTCATCCGTCTCTCCCCTAGATGTGCGGCAGCACTTCTTCGATCAGCCGCTTCGTCTGTGCGATCACCTCGTCGCCGTTGCCGACGGGACGCAGGATGAATTTCTCGATGCCGACCGCCAGGTACGCCGCAACCCGATCGCGGATCACCTGCGCGTCACCGATCGCGAAGTAGCTGTTGGCGTCGCGCCCCGTGCGTTTGGCGTAGGCGGCCATCGCGCCGGTCACCAGGCTGTCGGATGCCTTGCCGAAATAGAACGGAAAAGCAGCGCCATAATGGTCTTCGTCGATCGAGCGGCCGGCTTCGACGACGGCTTTCTTGATCGCGGCCACGACCCGGCCGGCGTCCTCCAAGGTCTCGCCGCCGCCCTGCCAGCCGGTGCCGTACTTCGCCGTGCGCCGGATCGCGGCGTCGGACGAACCGCCGATCCACATCGGCAGGTCGGGCTGCACCGGCCGGGGCGAGATCGACGCGCCGCTCAGGCGATAGTGCTTGCCGGCAAAGTCGACGCTGTCCTCGCGCCACAGGCGGGCGATGATCTCCAGAACTCTCGTCGGTCCGTTTGCCGCGCGTCTTGGTGTCGATGTCGAGCGCCTGCCATTCCGGGCCCAGCGGACTGCCGATGCCGAAGGCCGGCAACAGGCGGCCTTCGGAGAGCACGTCGATCGTGGCGCACTGCTTGGCCAGCAGCACCGGATCGCGCAGCGCCAGAGACACCACGTTCATGCCGAAGCGCAGGCGGCGCGTGCGGCCGGCAAGCGCCCCCATCGTCGCCATGCATTCGAGGATCGGCTGCTTGCTCACCAGCCGGTCGGTCTGCCACAGCGAATCGACGCCGCCCGCCTCGCAGAGATCGACCCAGCGCCAATAGTCCGCCCCGGTCTTGAAGGGGAAGTCCATCAGCCCGAGGCCGATCGCGACGCTCATGCGGCGACCTTCGTGAGCTGTGCATTCTTGTCGAGGAAGGCCAGGATCTCGTCGCGCGTGCCGTCGGGCACCGCCAGCAATGCGCCTTCGATGCCGGCCCGGACGTAGCTCGCCAGCACGTCGGCCTTGTTGGGCGCGCCGAACACAGTGATCGACAGCGACTTGGGATCGCGGCCTTTCTCGGCCGCCATCTTCGCCAGACGTGCCTTGGCCTCGACCGGATCGAAGCCGGTACGCGTGCGCGGAAACCAGCCGTCGCAATAGTCGACGACGCGGCGCAGCGTGTGGTCGCTCTCGCCGCCCAGGATGACCGGCGGATGCGGACGCTGTGCGGGCTTGGGATACGACAGCACGGGGTCGAACTTCACGAACTCGCCCTTGTAGGAGGCCTTCTCCTTGGTCCACAGCGCCTTCATGGCCAGCACATGCTCGCGCATGATCTTGAAGCGATCCTTGTGCGTGGTGCCGTGGTTCTCCATCTCGTCGACATTCCAGCCGCCGCCGATGCCGAAGACGAAGCGGCCGCCCGAGAGCTGGTCGAGGCTGGCGATCGCCTTGGCGGTGACGATCGGCTCGTGCTGCGGCACCAGGCAGATGCCGGTGCCGATTTTCAGCTTCTTGGTCGCCGCCGCGGCAAAGGCCAGCGCCACAAACGGGTCGTGCGTGTGGGCGTAGCGCTTGGGCAGCTCGCCGCCGCCGGGGAAGGGCGTCTTCCTGCTGAGCGGAATATGAGTGTGTTCGGGCACGTAAAGCGAGCCGAAGCCGCGATCCTCCAGCGCCTTCGCCAGTTCGGCGATGTTAATGCCGTAGTCGGTCGGAAAGTAGAAAACCCCTACATCCATTGCTGTTTCCTCCGGGAATCGCTTCGGGACGATACGTCCGCTAACGTGATCGTGCAAAGCAACGATGGAGTGACACCATGAAGCTCGGACGCCTCGGAGTTCTGGTACTCGACCGACAAGCTGAACGGCCCGCAGCTGGCGGACTTCATGGGCACGATCGAAAAGAACGGCTATTCCGCCTTCTGGTATCCCGAGTCGCGCGGCTACGAGTTGATGTCGCTGGCGACATACCTGCTGTCGAAAAGCACCAAACTCATGGTCGGCAGCTCGATCGCCAACATCTACGCCCGCGATCCCTATACCGCGCGCCGCGCGATGGTGTCGCTGAACGACTGGTTTGGCGGGCGCTTCATCCTGGGTCTCGGCGTCAGCCATATCCCGATGGTCGAGGGGCTGCGCGGTCACCGCTACGACAAGCCGCTCGGCGCCATGCGCGCCTATCTCGAGGGCATTCACACCGACCTGCCGTCGGGCATGGAGGCTCCGGTCGTGGTCGCCGCACTCGGTCCCAAGATGCTGGAGCTGAGCGCGGCGAAATCGATGGGCGCGGTGCCCTACAACGTGACGCCGAAGCACACCGCGCAGGCGGCGAAGATCCTCGGGCCGAAGAAGATCCTGGCCGTCGAGCAGAAGGTCACGATCGAGACCGATCCTGCCAAGGCGCGTGCGCTCGGCCGCAAGGAATTGACGCGCTACATGGTCCTGCCCAACTACCGCAACAACTGGCTGCGCGAAGGCTTCAGCGAGGCCGATCTCGCGGATGGCGGCAGCGACAGGTTCATCGACGCCATGTGCCTGTGGGGCGACGCGGCGGCGGTGAAGAAGGGCCTGCGCGCGCATTTCGACGCCGGCGCTACGCATGTCTGCCTGCAGCCCGTCCACGACGACGGCGACTTTGCCGCGCGCGATCGCATGCTGGCAGCGCTGGCCGACACCTGAGGAGAATCGCCATGGATTTCGGCATCGCACTTCCCACGGCGGCGGATTCCTGGAAGGTGGCGCAACGGGCCGAGGAGCTCGGTTTCAGCCACGCCTGGTTCTACGACACCCAGATGCTCTCGGCCGACTGCTTCGTGGCCATGGGCGCCGCGGCCGTGAACACGAAGAAGATCCGCCTTGGCACCGGCGTGCTGGTGCCGTCCAACCGCATCGCGCCGGTCGCGGCCAATGCGCTGGCGACGCTCAACCAACTGGCGCCCGGCCGTATCGACTTCGGCGTCGGTACCGGCTTCACCGCGCGCCGCGCCATGGGCTTCGGCGCGATGAAGGTCAAGGACATGGAGACCTACATCGCGCAGGTCTACGGCCTGCTGCGGCGCGAGACCGTCGACTTCGAGATGGAGGGACAGAAGAAGAAAATCCGCTTTCTCAATCCCGAGCTGCCGCTGTTCAACACAAAGGACCCGATTGCGCTCCATCTTTCCGCCTTCGGTCCGCGCACGCGGGCGCTGACGGCGAAGTTGAAGGCGGGCTGGATAGACTTCGTCGGCAAGGTCGAGAACGGCATCAAGGAAGTGCAGGCGATGCAGGCCGCCTGGCGCGAGGCCGGGCACGCGATGTCGGATCTCTACACCACGGCGTTCGCCCTGGGCTGCGTGCTGCAGGACGGCGAGCCGGCCGATTCCGGGCGCGCCATGGCGCAGGCGGGGCCGCGCGCGGCGGTGATGCTGCATCGTGCCGCCGACGAGGCGCTGGTCGGTCTCAAGCCCGGCGTCGCCATGCTGAGCACGCCCGAGATCGACGGCTACATCGAGTTCGCGCGCGGCTTCAAGCCGGAAGATGCGCGTTACCTCGAGAACCACCGCGGGCACCTGATGTTCGTGAAGTCCGGGGAGAAGAAGTTCGTCACGGCCAAGATGATCGCCGAAACCTCGTTCACCGCGACCGAGGCCGAGATAAAAAAGCGCATCGAGGCGCTGCGCGCGGCGGGCTACAGCCAATTTACCATCCAGCTCGTGCCCGGGCAGGAGAAGGCGATCGAGGACTGGGGCCGCATCGCCAGGGCGTTTGCGTGAAGCTCGGCATCTCCTTCAGCTTCCAGGCCCACCGCGGCCTGGGCGAGCCGTACGACAAGGCCTATCGCGAGGGGCTGGAGCTCGCCGCCGAGGCGAGCCGCCTCGGCTACCACTCGATCTGGGCGAGCGAGCATCACGGCGAAGCGGATGGCTATTGTCCGTCGCCGGTCGTCGCCTGTGCCGCACTCGCGGTCGCGGCGCCGAACTGCCGGATCGGGCAGGGAGTGGCCTTGGCGCCGTTGTACGGGCATCCGATGCGCATGGCCGAGGATCTGTCGGTCGTCGACAATCTCTCCGGAGGCCGCATCGAGATCGGCCTGGGGCAGGGCTATCGCCCGCCCGAGTTCGACATGTTCGGCTGGAACTACAAGCGCCGCACGACAGCGTTCGAGGAGTCGCTCGACATCCTCGAGAAGGCCTGGACCGGCGAGCCGTTCGACTACGCGGGCAAGGTCTACACCGTGAAAGGCGGCCTGCTGCGCCCGCCACCGGTGAAGGCCGGACGCCCGCCGCTGTGGATCGGTGCCGCCCATCCCAAGGCGCGCGCCCGCGCGGTGAGGCGCCGCGCCGGTTTCCTGGTGGCGCCGTTGGCGGAGTGGGGGCTGGTCGAATACCAGTTCAAGTCGTTCGACGAGGAGGCGGCACGGCAAGGCGCGGGCCGGCTGCCGCGCGCGGTCATGCGCGAGATCCTGATAGGCGAGTCGGCGGCCGATGCGATCAAGCGTCATCAGCCCTTCATCGACGAGGTCTATCGCGTGCAATACAAGCCCGAGCGGGTCGGCTTGAGCTTCCTCGACAAGGCGACCGGCGAGCGCAAGCCGCTCACCTCGGACAATCCCTATTTCATGTCGGAAGAGTTCATGCAGGAGCGCTGGCTGCTCGGCACACCGGCGGACATCGCAGCCAAGATCGCCAAATGGCAACCGCGGCTCGGCATGGACCACCTGATCTTCACGCCCCGCCCGCCCGGCATGCCGTTGCGCCAGGCCATCGATGAACTGGAGGCGATCGCCAAGGGTGTGATGCCAGCCGTCGCGAAGACCCTGTCATCCCGAGCGTAGCGAGGGTGTGGATTCACATTTGAAGTGCAACAGTTGGGCAAGAAGTACCTCGGCTGGGGTCATGAACCCAAGGCATTTCCGAGGGGTGTTGTTGTAGGCGGCGATGCAGGCGTTGAAGGTCTCGTCGTCGATGGCGCCGATGTCGGCGTTGCGCGGGAAGAAGCGTCGCAGTCGGCCGATGGCGTTCTCGATGGTTCCTTTTTGCCAAGGACTGTGAGGATCGCAGAAGAAGGTTTGCATGCCGAGCTGGTCGACCAGGAAGAGGTGCTGTGCGAACTCGGTGCCGTTGTCGAAGGTAACCGACTTGCGCAGTTCGGGCTCGATCGCGGCGAACCAGTCGAGCAGGCGCAGGGTGGTCAGGCGCGCGGCCTTGCCGGGCTGCCTGGCAGACAACAGAGCGCGGGATTTTCGTTCCTGCGACACGAGGATGGCCTGGCCCGGGGCGGCGAACAGCATGAGGTCGGCCTCCCAATGTCCGAAGGTGTCGCGCCGTTCGACCTCGGGGGGCCGTAAAGCAATGGGCAGACGGCCTTTTATGAAGCTGGCGGAAGATCGACTGGCGCGGTGCCGTCGGCCGCGCTTGTGCTTGGCCGTGGGCAGGTAAAGGCGCCACGCGCCGTTATTGGTGCGACGGATCTGGCCGTAGATGAAGCGGTAGATGCTCTCATGGCTGATGCGGGTCACCGCCTTGGTACGGGCGAGCCAGCCGGCGATCTGCTCGGGCGACCAGCAGCCGCGGAGGCGATCGAGGACGAGGCCGCGCAACTCGGCATTGCGTTCCAGCCGCGATCCCTTCCAGCGGCGAGCCTTGGCCTGCTGTTGGGCGTAGGTCGGCTTGTAGCCGACCTGAACACCATGATTGCGTTTCAGCTCGCGACAGACGCTCGATGGCGAGCGATCCAGAGCTGCCGCGATTTGGCGGAGCGACTTGCTGGCTTGGTGAAGCTCGGCAATCTTGCAGCGTTCTTCCAGGCTGAGCTGGCCGTAATGTGCGCCCATTGCAACACCTTAAGCTGGTGTTGCACTTCGTTTGTGAACTCAGGGGGATCCTTCGCTGCGCTCAGGATGACAGGGCTACCGCCCTTCACCTTCGGCATGACCTCTTCGGCGAAGAGCTGCATCTGGTCGAGAAGCTCCTGCACGGAGTTGGCGGCGAAGTAGAGGCCGAGCAGGTGGGTGACGCCGGCTTCCTTGAAGGCCAGCGCCTTGGCGATCACCTCGGACGGCGTGCCGATCAGGTTGATCTCCTCGTGCGTCGCCGCCCCCTGGCCCTTCAAGGTCGACTTCGACAGCGAGACCAGGTGCTTGTTCATCTGGCTCTTGCGGAAGCTCTCGATGGCGGCCTCGTGGGTCTTGCCGAGATGGACGACGAATTGCGGGCAGATCTCGATCTGCTTCCAGTCGCGGCCGGCCTTCTCGGCCTGCTCGCGCAAGCGACTTCACGCCCGCGCGGATGCGGTCGACATGCATGCCGGCGGGCAGCCAGCCGTCGGCCCACTTCACCGTGCGCGCGATGTTGTTGGCGTGGTTGCCGCTCACGTAGATCGGCAGCTTCTTCTGGAACGGCTTGGGGAAGAGCTCGACGTCCTTGAACTTGTAGTACTTGCCGTCGAAGCTCGCGACCCTGTCCTTGAACAGGAGGTTCAGCGCCTGCAGGCCCTCGTCGACGATGTCGCCGCGGTCGATCGTGGCGTCGGGCTGCAGCGCCTTGAACTCCTCGCGATAGGCGCCGATGCCGATGCCCAGCTCGAGCCGGCCCTTGCCGAAATGATCGAGGGTCACGATCTGCTTGGCCGCCACCACGATGTCGTGACGCATCGGCAGGACGAGAATGCCGGTGCCGACCTTGATCTTCTTCGTCTCCGACAGCACGAAGGCGTAGGTGACCAGCGGCTCCCAGAAGCGCGGCGGCACCGGGAACTCGGCGCGCACGTAGTTCTGGGTCGTCATGTGGTCGTTGCCCCAGACCAAGTCGTAGCCGAACTTCTCGGCGGCCTGGGCGATCCTGATGACGTTCTCGGGATCGGAGAACGGGATGGGATAGGTGAGGCCTTCCATCCCGGTCGGCAGGCCGGCGCTGACCCGCATTACTCGGCAGCCATCTGCGCGCAGCTTCGAGGTCTCCTTCTCGTCGACCGAGAAGTCGTCGTTGACGGCGACGCCGTAGTCGCGCCGGGCGGCGTCGGACGAGATGAAACCCTGGCGCACGTCCTCGGCCACGGTCTCCGCCGGCCGCTTGCGCGGATTGCCGAGACCGCCGCCGCCCGGCATCGAGATGATCAGGCGGTCCTTCTGGGGCACGGTCTGCTGGCCCATGCCGCGCAGCTTCACGCCCGAGTCGAGCTCGACCCGCCCGCCATGCCGTCGTGGCCGCCGTCGCGGCCGCGCGGCGGATGGTCGACGCGATCGTAATAGGCGCTGATGGCGAACGGCGCGGTGTCGAGGGTCGAGACTTCCATGATCTGGCCGAGGCCGCCGCGGAACTCGCCGGCGCCGCCGGAATCCTGGCGGTACTCCTTCTTCCAGATCACGATCGGCGAGATCGTCTCGTTGACCTCGGCCGGCACGTTGCGCACGCCGCTGGGGAAAGCGGTGGCGGAGAGACCGTCGCGTCCCGGCCGCGCGCCGGTGCCGCCGGCATGGAAGCTCATGATGGTGAACGTCTTGGCGTTGACCGTGTCGGCCGGATCGCCGTCGACCCTGCCAGGACCGCCCATCGCCGAAAGATTCCACAGGCACGAGGCGCCTTCGGCCGGCACGCCGCCGCCCAGCGCCTGGTGCAGGCAGCCGAACATCACGTCGGGCAGCATCTGGCCGGTGACGTGGCGGGCGGCGACCGGCGAGGGATGCTTGGCGTTCAGGATGCAGCCCTCGGGCGCGCTGATGCGGATCACCTCCAGCGAGCCTTCGTTGTTCGGCACCTTGGGCGCCACGATGCATTTCACGCCAAACGAGGCATAGGCCTCGGTGTAGCAGTGCGGCACGTTGATGCCGAAGGCCGACACGCCCGACGTGCCGGTGAAGTCGACGTCGATGCCGGTCGGGCCGATCTTCATGCTGGCCACGAGATCGATCGGCTTGTCGTAGCCGTCGACCGTCATCGAGAACTTGTATTCGCCGGGCTTGATCTTGGAGATCGCTTCGAGCGAGGCCTGCTTGGACTTGGCGAGGATGTGCGCGCCCAGGCGGTCGAGGTCGTCGATGCCGAACTCGTCCATCATCTCGATCAGGCGGCGGCAGCCGATCTCGTTGCAGGTCGCCAGCGAGTAGAGATCGCCCACCACCTGGATCGGCTCGCGCACGTTGGCGGCGACGATGTCGGTCAGGGTCTGGTCGACCTTGCCTTCGCGCGCGAAGTGCATCAGCGGGATGTAGAGGCCTTCCTCGTAGACCTGGCGGGCATCGGCGCCCATGCCGCGGCCGCCGATGTCGACGACGTGGCAGGTCGAGGCGAAGAGGGCCACCATCTTGCCCTGGCGGAAGGTCGGCGTGACGAAGGTGAAGTCGTGGAGATGGCCGGTGCCCTTCCACGGATCGTTGGTCAGGTAGATGTCGCCTTCCTTCATCGTGTTGGCGGGAAAGCGATCGAGGAAGTGATAGACCGCGCGGGCCATCGAGTTGATGTGGCCGGGCGTGCCGGTCACGGCCTGCGCCAGCATCGCGCCGCTGAGATCGAAGACGCCAGCCGAAAGATCGCCGGCCTCGCGCGTCGAGGTCGAGAAGCCGGTGCGCATCAGCGCCAGCGCCTGCTCCTCGACGACCGCGATCAGGCGGTCCCACATCAATTGCAGGCGGATCGGCGACAGCGGATCGTTGATGCTCATGTTCCCACCTTCTCCAACAGGATGGCGCCGATCGGGGTGATCCGCGCGGTGAAACTCTTCGGCACGATCGTCGTGGTCTCGTCCTCGGCGATGACCGCCGGGCCCGGCACGAAGCTTCCGATCGCCAGGTCGCTGCGATGATAGACCGACACGTCTTTCATGTCTTGATCGACCGGATCGTAGACGAGCCTGCTGCCACGCGCTTTTGACGGGATGTCGGCGGGCTGTGTTGCGATTTTCGGTACGGCCGGCTGCTCGGCGGCGAGCCGCAGGGTCCAGTTCATGATCTCGACGTCCAGCCCCGGGATGGTGCGCCCGAACGTGGCGGCATAGCCCTTTTCATAGAGCTCGATCAGTTTCTGCTTCGACGCCGCTGTGAAATCTCCCGGCGGCATGTCGACGGTGATCTCGTGGCCCTGGCCGCGATAGCGCATGTCCGCCGTGCGGGTGGCGACCAGCCGGGCCTGCGGGGCGCCGGCCTTGACGACGGCAGCGGCCTCATCGTGCATGCCGGCGAACAATTTGTTCACGAAGGCCGGGTCGAACTTGTCGTCGAGCTGGACGTAGCGGCTGCGCACGACCTCGTAGGCGACCGGGGCCATCAGGAAGCCGACGGCCGAGCCGACACCGGCGCCGGACGGCACCATGACCCGGCTGATGCCGAGCTTTTCGGCCAGGCGGGCGGCATGGATGGGTGCCGCGCCGCCGAAGGCGATCAGGGTGCGGTCCTCCAGCTCCTTGCCGCGTTCGACGGCGTGCACGCGCGCGGCATTGGCCATGTTCTCTTCGACGATCTCGCTGATGCCGAAGGCGGCATCGAGGCGCTTGAGGTCGAGCTTGCTGCCGACCGCCGTGTCGACGGCGACGCCCGCCTTCTCCGGCGAGAGCTTGATCGAGCCGCCGGCGAAGTAGCCGGGATCGAGGCGGCCCAGCACGACGTCGGCATCGGTGACGGTGGGCTGGGTGCCGCCGCGGCCGTAGCTCGCGGGACCAGGCTCGGCGCCGGCGCTCTCGGGACCGACGTTGACCCGGCTCAGCGAATCGACGGAAGCGATCGAGCCGCCGCCGGCGCCGATCTCGACCATCTCGATGACGGGAATGCGCAGCGGCAGGCCGCTGCCCTTGAGGAAGCGATACTGGCGCGCCACTTCGAAGGTGCGCGAATGCTGCGGCTCGCCGTCGTCGATCAGGCAGATCTTGGCAGTGGTGCCGCCCATGTCGAACGACAGGACCTTGTCGAGGCCGCACTGGCGAGCCAGCGCCGCGGCCAGGATCGCACCGCCGGCAGGGCCGGACTCGACGAGCCGGATCGGGAACTTGCGCGCGGTGTCGAGGCCCGTGAGGCCGCCGCCCGAAGTGATCATGAACAGCGGGCAGGCGAAGCCCTGCGCCCTCAGCCCGGAGTCGAGGCGGCCGAGATAGCGGTCCATTACCGGCTGGACGTAGGCGTTGGCGGCGGCGGTCGACCAGCGCTCGTACTCGCGGATCTCGGGCGAGACCTCGCTCGACAGCGAATAGGAGATGCCGGGCATCGTCTCGGCCAGGATGTCGCGCGTGCGCCGCTCGTGCTTGCCGTCGAGATAGGCATGCATGTAGCCGATCGCCACTGACTCGATGCCGGCGGCCTTGAGCCTGGGCGCCAGCGCCCGCACCGCCGCCTCGTCGAGCGGCATCAGCACGTTGCCGCGGCCGTCGAGCCGCTCGGGAATGCCGAAGCGCAGCTCGCGCGCGACCAGCGGCGGCGGCTTCATCATGAAGATGTCGTACTGCTCGAAGCGGTGCTCGAAGGCCATTTCGATCAAATCACGGAAGCCTTCGGTGACGACCAGCGCGGTCCGGGCGCCCTTGCGCTCGATGATGGCGTTGGTCGCCAGGGTCGTGCCGTGGATGATCAGGCCGAGATCGGCGGGCTTCACGCCCGACAGCTTGAGGATGTCGGCGACGCCGGTCAGCACGCCTTCCTCCGGCGCGCGGGGCGTGGTCAGCACCTTCACGCTGGTGAGCTTGCCGTTCCAGTCGAGGCAGAGGTCGGTGAAGGTGCCACCGATGTCGACTGCCAATCTTGCCTTTTCCATCTTTCAAGCCGCCGTGTGCTGAATGTTGCCGCCGAGATAGGCCTGGCGGATGCGCGGATCGGTGCGCACCTCGTTTGCTGGGCCTTCCATGAAAAGCCGTCCCTGTTCCATCACCAGGGCGCGGTCGGAAATCAAGAGCGCGCCGCGCACGTTCTGCTCTACGATAAGGACGGTGACGCCGGAGGTCGCAATGCGCTGCACGGTGGCGAAGACGTCGCCCTGCATGCGGGGCGACAGGCCGAGCGAAGGCTCGTCGAGCAACAGGAGGCTCGGTTCGACCAGCAACACCATCGCCATTTCGAGGATTTGCTGTTCGCCGCCGGAGAGATTGCCGGCTTCGATCCGCGCCTTGGCGCGCAGCAGTGGAAACGCCGCCATCACCTTCTCGATCGCCGCGGCGTGAGTTGCGGCCGGCAAGGTATAGCAGCCCATCTTGAGGTTCTCGGTGACCGACATCGCCGGGAAATTGCAGCGGCCTTGCGGCACGAAGCCGACGCCGCGCTTCAGCCGCTCCCAGGGAGGCAGGCCCTCGATGGTCTCGCCCTTGAACACGATCCGGCCGCCGAACATGCGATTGGTGCCATAGATCGCGCGCAGCAGGGTGGATTTGCCAGCGCCATTGCCGCCAATCAGCGTTGTGATCGAGCCCAGCGCCAGGCGCGCGGAGAACTCGCGCACGATCGGGTTGTCGCCATAACCCGCGGTGACCGAGAACAGCTCGAGCACGGGCGAGGTCATGGAGTTATTCCCATGGCGGGGGCCCGCATTTCTTCGGCGGCAATCTCCGGCGTCGTGCCGAGATAGGCTTCGAGCACGCGACTGTCGTTGTGGATCTCGGCGGCGGTGCCTTCCGCCAGTTTCAGGCCCTGATCGAGCACGATCACCTTGTGGCAGAGGGTAGTGATGAATTCGACATTGTGCTCGACGATCAGGAAGGTCTCGCCGGCCCGGTTGAGCTGCTGCAGCGCCACCTCGATCTCGCGGATGCGGCTGGGGTTCACGCCGGCCACCGGCTCGTCGAGCACGACGATCTTCGGATGTGGCATCAGCGCGGCGGCCAGCGCCACCAGCTTCTTCTGGCCGTATGACAGGATGCCGGTCTCGATCTCGTAGTATTTCTGCAGCCCGATCAGCTCGACGAGGCGCCGCGCGCGAACCTCTGACGCATCGACGGCATCGCGATAGCGCCTGGTGCGGAAGAATTCATCGATCCAGGTGGCGGCATCGGATTGCTGGTTGGCGATGGCGAGATTGTCGCGCAGCGAGAGCCGCTCGTAGACCCGGACGGTCTGGAAGGTGCGCATCATGCCGGCGCGCGCGATCAGGTGCGAGGCCTGGCCCGTGACGTTCCGGCCCGCCAGCACCACCTTGCCGCCGTCGAGTTTCTGGAAACCAGAAATGCAGTCGATGGTCGTGCTCTTGCCCGAGCCGTTGGGACCAATCAGGCCGGTGATGCTGCCTTCCTCGACCTCGAACGACACGCCATCCAGCGCATGGACGCCGGCATAGGCCTTGCGCAGGTCGCTCAGCCGCAGAACCGCGCTCATTGCAACTCGGCACGCAAACGCGCGAGCCGGCGATCGCGCAGCCAGCCCGCGACACCGCTCGGCATGACGAACATCGCCGCGACCAGGATCACGCCGTAGATGATCATGCGGAAATCGTCGGAGAAGCGCAGGATCTCGGGCAAGGCCGACAGCACGATGCCCGACACCAGCACGCCCCAGAAGCTTCCCGTGCCGCCGATGATGACGATGATCAGGAAGGTCTGCATGTAGTAGAAGTCGAGGAACGTCGGATCGATGATGCCGAGGTGGAAACTGTAGACACCCCCTGCCGCACCGGTGAGGGCGGCGCTGAGCGCAAAAGCCACGAGCTTGTACGGCATCGGCGAGATGCCCTGGGCGCGCACCAGCGGCTCGTTCTGCTTGATGGCGATCAGCGTGCGGCCGATGCGTGAGCTGCAAAGCAGGTAGAGGAACAGCAAGGCCGCCACGGCGAAGGCCCAGGCGATCCAGTAGAAATCATGGGTGCCGGCGAAGCTGTGGCCGAAGGCGCTGGGCGGCGGCAGGTTGGGAATGCCGAGCGGCCCGCGCGTGAGCTCGACCCAGTCGCGGGCGATCAGGGTGACGAGCAGCGCGAAGGTCAGGGTCACGATGACGAAGGCGTGGCGGTTGGTGCGCAAGGTCGGATGGCCGAACAGCAGGGCGACAGCGGCATTGATCAGCGCCGCCCACAGGATGCCCCACCAGAAATTGCCGCCGAAGCTCACGACCGTGAGCGCGGAGGCGTAGCCGCCGATGCCCCAGAAGCCGAGCTGGGCAAACGACAACAGGCCGGTGAAGCCGTAGATCAGGTTGAGCGAAGCCGCGGCCACGGTGAAGACCAGCGCCGATACGCCGACACCAAGGATGTAGTTCGACGAGGTGAGCAGCGGCAAGGTGGCGAAGGCCATGGCCACGACGAGGGCGATCGGCAGGGGAGGGATGGCCAGCTTCATCCGACGCGCATGCCGCCCTGCTTGAACAGGCCATCGGGCCGCACCATCAGCACGCCGATCATGATCACGAAGACCGCCGCTTCCTGCCAGGCGATGGTGAAGAAGCCGCCGATCCAGCTCTCGACCAGGCCGAGGCCGATCGCCGCCACGACCGCCCCCGGGATGTTGCCGAGCCCCCCGATGATCACCAGCGCGAAGGCCTTGAAGATCAGGAACTGGCCCATATAGGGCGTGACCAGCTGGATCGGCGAGATCGCCGCCCCCGCCAAGCCGCAGAGGCCCGAGGCGAGCACGACGGCGTTGCGCGCCACGACCCTGGGCCGGATGCCGACCATGAGGGCGGCCTCCCGGTTCTGCGCGATGGCGCGCATGGCGCGGCCGAACTGGGTATGGCGCAGCAGCACCCACAGACCGGCGAAGGCCACGAGTGCGGCGCCCGCACCGATCAGCCGTGTCCATGTGATGCGGATCGTGCCGATGTTCACACCCTCGAAGCCGTACTGCGTGTCGACCATGCGTGGCGTCGCAGTGAAGAAATACTGCATCGCGTGGATCACGACGATCGACAGGCCCAGGGTGATCAGGATGCTGCGCTCGAACTCGTCGAGCCGCAGCCGTACCAGCAGCAACTCGTAGATCACGAAACCGGCCAACATGACGCCCAGGATGGCCACCGCCAGGGCCGGCCAATAGAGCAGGCCGAACACGGGAAGCGCGAAGGTCATGGCAAAGGCGCCCAGCATCAGCAGTTCGCCGTGCGCGAAATTGATGATCTCCATGACGCCGAAAATCAGCGACAGGCCGACCGCTATCAGCGCATAGAGCAGGCCGAGCGTGATGCCGTTCAGCGTGAGCTGAAGGAGGTAGACCGCATCGATGGTCATTATGCAGGGAACATAGCAAATCCCGGACCACGCACAGCCTAAACTTCGCCGCAGCGGCCTTGGCACACGGCCTGCTTTGATGTTGAGTGGGACCGGGTCTGGGGAGACTCGAAGGGAGACACGCGATGCAGGCGAAATTCTGGCTGGCGGCCGCAACCGCCGCGTTCATCGGCACGGCAGCTGTTCCGGCGTCGGCGCAGCAGGGGCCGATCGTGATCGGCGTGTCGACACCCAAAACCGGCGTCGCGGCCACCGCGTCCGAATGGGAGATGTGGGGCGTCAACCTCGCCGTCGAGGAGATCAACGCGGCAGGCGGCGTGCTCGGCCGCAAGCTCGAGCTGATGGTGCTCGACAACAAGTGCAATCCGACGGAAGCGGTCAACGTCGCCAACAAGCTGGTCGAGGCCAAGGTGGTGGCGATCGAGGGGGCGCATTGCAGCTCCGCGCATCTCGCCAGCATGAAGATCATCGCCGACGCCAAGATCCCGATGATCACCGGCATCGCGTCCAACCCACAGATCAGCGATCTCGCCGGGCCGGGCCGCAACGAGTATGCCTTCCGCATCAGCGCGTCGGACTCCGGCATGATGCAGGCGCTCGGCATCTATCTCGGCAAGACGAAGGTCTTCAAGAGTACGGCGATCGTTGCCGAAGACACCGACTTCGGCCGCGGCGGCGCCGACGCCTTCAAGGCGGTGGCGGGCAAGGCCGGCGTCGAGATCGTCTCGACCGATTTCCATCCACCCAACGCGCCCGACTTCACCAGCATCCTGACGCGCATCCAGCAGCGCAAGCCCGACTCGATCGCGATGTTTCAGGTCGGCGGCGATGCCATCAATTTCCTGCGCCAGGCCATGCAGCTGGGCGTCCACATCCCCTACACCGGCCGTGCCGAGCTGGGCGGCCGCAACCAGCCGATCATCGACGCCGGCGGCATGGAGAATTCGATCAGCGCCTGGCAGTACAGCCCGTTCATCGACGTGCCGCAGAACAAGGCGTTCGCCGCCAAGATCAAGGCCAAGTACAACGCCGAGCCCTACCTGCAATCGTGGGCGGGTTACGATTGCATCCGCATCATCGCCCAGGCGATCAAGGAAGCGAACAGCACCGACGGCGAGAAGATCAAGAACGCCATCAAGGGCATGACCTTCACCAACCTGATGGGCAAGACGGTGACGTTCGACGACCACAACTCTGCCGGCCACTGGGTGGCGCTGCACACGGTGAAGGACAGAAAGGTCACCGTGGCCGACGTAGTGGAGATCCAGTAGCTAGCGAAAGAGGTCCATCCGCTTCGGGCGCACCAGCTCGGCGGCATTGCCGTCGCGGCCGGGCGCGCCGAGGCCGCGGACGATGACCACGGGCCGTCCCTCGGCGGCCTGTCCCATGACCAGCGAGGCGGCCGAAGCGATCTCGTCGGCGTGGCCGATCTCGGTGACCCGCAGGATGCGGCCGTTGAGGTCGGGCTGCCCGCGCATGTCGATCAACCCCGGCAGGCCGGCAGCGCCGATCGCGGCACCCGTCGTGCCCATGCGCCAGGCGCGGCCCCACGAGTCGTTGATCACGACGCCGACCGTGACATTGGCGATCCTCTTGAAGTCATCGCGCAGGCGACGGGCCGAGCCGTCGGGATCCTCCGGCAGCAGCAGCACCTGATCGGGATCGTCGACGTTGGATGCATCGATGCCGGCGTTGGCCATCACGAAGCCCAGCCGATGCTCGACGATGATCACGCCGGTGATCGCGCGCACGACCTCCTTCGATTCGCGCAGGATCAGCTCGACCAGGCGCGGGTCCTTGTCGACCTTGAGGCCCAACTCGACCGCGCGCTCCGACGGCGTCACGTCCGAGAGGCGAAACAGGCGGCCCTCGGCCTTGGACACGATCTTCTGCGCCAGCACGACGACGTCGTGATCCTGCAAGCCGACAGAGGCGATCAGGGCGGCAAGATCGTCGCCCGGCTGGATGCGGGGCAGCCCGGCGGGCGCGATCAGTTCGAGGTGGGCAGCTTGAAATCGATATTCTCCTCGTTCTGGAGTATCCCTATACGATGCTTAAGCTCGGATACAAGGCGTCCGCCGAACAGTTCGCTCCCCGGGAGCTGCTCGATTTTTCTGTCGAAGCCGAAAGGGTCGGCTTCGACTCCGTCTTCGTCAGCGACCATTTCCAGCCATGGCGGCACGAAGGCGGCCACGCGCCGCACTCGGTCACCTGGATGGGCGCGCTCGGCGCCAGCACCAAGAAGATCGTCATGGGCACCAGCGTGCTGACGCCGACCTACCGCTATCACCCGTCGATCGTGGCGCAGTCGTTCGCGACCCTGGGCTGCCTGTTTCCGGGGCGCGTGATCCTTGGCATCGGAACGGGTGAATTGCTGAACGAGGTGCCGGCGACCGGCCAACCCTGGCCCGAGTTCAAGGAGCGCTATGCCCGCATGCGCGAGTCGGTCGTGCTGATGCGCAAGCTTTGGACCGGGGAACATGTCACATTCGAGGGCGAGTTCTACAAGACGAAGGACGCCACGATCTACGATCGGCCGGAGAAGCCGGTGCCGATCTACATCGCCGCCGGCGGTCCGCAGGTCGCCAAGTATGCCGGCCGCGCCGGCGACGGCTTCATCTGTACCAGCGGCAAGGGCACCGAACTCTACCGCGACAAGCTCATTCCGTCGGTCAAGGAAGGCATGGAGCTCGCGAAGAAAGCGCCGGGCGCCGTCGACCACATGATCGAGATGAAGGTGTCGTTCGACACCGACATCGCCAAGGCCAAGGAAGACACACGCTTCTGGTCGGCGCTTGCGTTGTCGGCCGAAGAGAAGGTGCAGACGCACAATCCGACGGAAATGGCGCGGCTCGCCGATGCGTTGCCGATCGACCGCATCGCCAGCCGCTGGATCGTTTCTACCGATCCGGAAGAGCATGTGGCGAAGATCGCGCCGTACATCGAGCTGGGCTTCAACCACCTGGTGTTCCATGCGCCCGGTCCGGACCAGAAGCGTTTCCTCGACCTTTACGCCAGGGACGTGATGCCGCGTCTGCGCAAGAAGTACGGCTGACGACTAGAGCGTATTCCAATTAGGTAGACCATAGCCAGCGTTTGCGAAGTAGTTGGCGCATTCGTGTGGGGCGAAGCGCTGGAGGAGTTGTCCGACAGCGTGCCATAGCGCGTCGATGGAGCGTGCTGCGGCCTTGCGCAGGAGTGCTTTGAGCTTGGCGAAGACCTGCTCGATGGGATTGAGGTCGGGACTGTAGGGCGGCAGGTATAGGAGATAGGCGCCAGCGGCCTCGATCGCGGCGCGCACGGCAGCGCCCTTGTGAGACCCGAGATTGTCCATGATGACGGTGTCGCCGGCGGCCAGAGTTGGAACCAGGAACTGCTCGACTTAGGCGGTGAAGGTCTCACCATTGATCGGACCGTCGATTACGCACGGCGCGGTGATGGCATCGTGGCGCAAGGCGGCGAGGAAGGTGCTGGTCGTCCAGTGTCCGTGGGGCACCGAAGCGACCAGACGCTGGCCACGCGGGGAACGGCCATAGGGCCGTGTCATGTTGGTCTTCACCCAGGTCTCGTCGATGAAGACCAGTCGTGCCGGGTTCAGGCTCGCCTGGCCTTCTCGCCAGACCACCCGTGCCGCAGCAACGTCGGGCCGGGCCTGCTCCGAAGCGTGAAGTGTCTTTTTTTACGCGTCAGACCCAGCCGCTCGAGGCAGCGGTGAACCGACGTGCGGCCCACCATGATCGCCTGTTCGGCCAACCGTGCCTGTAGTTCATCGAGTGTGATGTCCGATTGGGCCGCTACCAACTCACGAACCAATCCATCATGCGCCGCAAGGGCCGTCCCCTTGGGGGCTCCGATCGCTGCTGGCGTCACGCTGCCCGTGCGCTTCCAGCGCTGCACCAGCTTGATCGCGCAGCTCTCGCTGACCGCAAACCGCGCCGCCGCCGCCCGCCGTGACAGTCCACTCTCAACCGCCCTGACGATCCGCTTGCGAAGATCCAAAGAAAGAGGTCGCGCCATTCATGCTGGCCTCCTCTGTCCCAGCCCTCAGTTTGAATCACACTTCAAGCCCGCTGGGAATCCCCCTCCCGATTCCTTCTTCATGGAATTTGCTCTAGCGCGCGCGGACGACCTGGCGCGGCTTGGGCAGCACACGGCGCTTGTCGCTGGCCGTTGCCGTGCCGGCGTAGCGCTCCGCCACTTCGAGCTTGATCGGTTCCAGGGTGGCCGCGTTGTGCGCGGCATGGAAGCGCTCGGTCGAAGCGTCGCCGTACAATGTCGTGCGGATGCGTGACGTGCGGCCGATATCGGCAATCAGTCTTTCCATCGCGTCCGGCGGCAGCTCCTCGCCATGCTCGGCGCCGGCGGCGCGCGTGATCGACTCGTTCATCAAGGTGCCGCCCAGATCGTTGGCGCCGGCGTTGAGGCAATGCTTGGCGCCCTCGATGCCCATCTTCACCCACGAGGTCTGGATGTTGGGGATGTGCGGGTGTAACGCGAGGCGGCCGACAGCATGCATCAGCACGGCTTCGCGGAAGGTGGGACCCATGCGAGCCTCGCCCTTGAGCGCGATCGGCGCCTCGGCGGCGACGAAGGGCAGGGGCACCAGCTCGGTGAAGCCGCCGGTGTCCTTCTGCAGATTGCGCACGCGCAGCAGGTGACGTGCCCAGTGATAGGGCCGGTCGACGTGGCCGAACATGATCGTGGCGGTCGAGCGCAGGCCGACGCCGTGGGCGGCGCGCATGATCTCGAGCCACTGGTCGGTCGAGACCTTGTCAGGGCAGAGGATGTCGCGCACTTCGTCGTCGAGGATTTCCGCCGCCGTGCCGGGCAGGCTGCCGAGACCGGCATCGCGCAGCTTCGCGAGGTAATCCGAGAGCGAGAGGCCGAGCGTCGTGGCGCCGTGCCAGACCTCGAGCGGCGAGAAGGCGTGCACATGCATGCCCGGGATCGCCTCGCGCACGGCCGTGCAGACGTCGAGATAATGCTGGCCGGTATAGTCGGGATGGATGCCGCCCTGCATGCAGACTTCGGTGGCGCCGCGGTCCCACGCCTCTGACGCGCGGCGCACGATCTCCTGCACGGTGAGGTCGTACGGCGAGCCGCGCAGGTTGGCCGCCAGCTTGCCCTTCGAGAAGGCGCAGAAGCCGCACTTGAAGTAGCAGATGTTGGTGTAGTTGATGTTGCGCACGACGGCATAGGAGATCGTGTCGCCTACGACGTCCTTGCGCAGCGCGTCGGCCGCTTCGGTCACGGCCTTGAAATCAGGCCCGCGCGCCTCGAACAGGCGCACGATGTCGCCTTCGCCCAGATCCTGGCCACGCACCGCGCGATCGATCAGCGGCGCGAGGCTGGCGCTCGGCCGCACCGATGGCGCCGCAAGCGTGGCGACATCGTCCGTCGGCATCGCCATCACCAGGCCCGGTCGCCAGTCGTTGTCGCGCCGAAGGCCGCTCGCCGAGGCCATCGCCAGCACGCGCGGGCGGAAGCCCTTGTCGATCCAGTACTTGTCGAAGATGTAGCGTGGATAGACTGCGAGCCGCTCCGTCAGCACCTTGCCGTATTTCGCACTCTCGGCCGCGAGGGCAGCGAGCTGCGGCCACGGCCGTTCGGGATTGACGTGGTCGGGTGTCACGGGAGACACGCCACCCCAGTCGTCGATGCCGGCCTCGATCAGGCGGCCGTAGCCGGACTCCTGCAGGTTGGGCGGGGCCTGGACCGACAGAGTGTCGCCGAAGATCAGGCGCGCGACGGCCACTGTCCATAGCAGCTCGTCGAACGATGGCTCGGGAGCATTGGCCATGCGCGTGTCCGCTTTGGCGCGGAAATTCTGGATGATGACTTCCTGCAGGTGGCCGTGCGCGCGGTGCAGGTCGCGCAGCGCCACCAGCGCCTCGATGCGCTCCTCGCGCGTCTCGCCGATGCCGATCAGGATGCCCGAGGTGAACGGCACTTTCGCCTGGCCTGCCGCCTTCAACGTCGCGAGCCGCAGCGCCGGTACTTTGTCGGGGGCGCCGAAATGCGGTCCGCCGCGCTCGCCAAGGCGCTCGGCCGCCGTCTCGAGCATGATGCCCATCGACACCGAGGATTTGCGCAGCTTCGCAAGGTCGGCCGCGTCCATCAGGCCGGGATTGAAGTGCGGCAGCAGACCGGTCTCCTTGAAGACCAGCGCGCCCATCGCCGCGAGATAATCGAGAGTCGTGGCGTAACCCATCGCGGCCAATGTTTCGGCGGCGGGCTTCCACTTGAGCTCTGGCTTGTCGCCCAGGGTGAACAGCGCCTCGGCGCAACCGGCGGCCTGTCCCGCTTTGGCGATCGCGAGCACCTGCTCGGGCGTGAGGTAAGCCGCCTCGCCGCGCTTGGGCGGATGGACGAAGGTGCAGTAGCCGCAGTTGTCGCGGCACAGATGCGTGAGCGGAATGAACACCTTCTTGGAGAAAGTGATCCTGTTGCCGAACGCCTCGTCACGGATGGAGGCCGCGCGCGACATCAGGGTTGCGAGATCGGTCGTGAGAAACGAGGCGAACTCAGGCGACATGACGGAACACCTGGTACGCGGGATGATCGGCCACGAGGGCCGCAAGGTCGGCGGGCGTGTCGATGTCGCGCGCCAGCCCGGGCCGGCGCAGGATCAGCGGTTCGATGCCGGCGCGGCGCGCGCTCTCGGCGTGGAAGGTGGCGCTCGGCCGATGCGTCGCAAAGGCAAACTCGAGCACGGTCGGCGGCGTCAGCAGCATGGCATTGGTGCCGCCGTCCTTGGCTTCGGCGATCACGACGGCGTTGTCCCGGCCGGCATCGATGAGGGCTGCGATGTCGGCGGCAGAGAGATAGGGAAGGTCGGCCATCACGAGGAGAAGGTGGGATGCACCCTCGCTCTCGACAAGGCGTGCCGCGGCGGTGACGTCGGCATTGAGGTCGCCCTTGCCCTGGTTGTCGCCCGCCACGCGAACCGCGCCCAGCCCGGCCTCCCGCAACGTCGCGAGCACATGGTCCAGCATCTGCTGGGCAAGCGTGCGCCGGCCAGCCGCGTCGAGCACGGGCGCAAGCCGGCTCTTGGCGATCTCGGTCGATTTCATCGGGACGACGGCGGTCAGCATCACCCGGTCAGTGTCGCCCATCGGCGGCAATCTCGTCCACGAATTCGAGTACCACCGCGGCCAGGCGTTTCTTGTCCGAATCGTCGTGCATCATGGTGTCTGCGACCTTCACCTTGAGGCCCAGCCGCTCGATTTCGGGCGCGAGGACGGCATCCTGGGCATCGAGCACGAAGCCGTCGACCAGCCGCTGATAGTATTTCGCCACACCGAGGGCCGAAACGTCGTGGCCGAGTTCGGCCAGCATCTTGGCCGCCGGTCCCTTGATCGCCTGGCCGCCGACGATCGGCGTTACCGCGATGCGCGGCACTTTGGCCCGCTGCAGGGCCACGCGCACATCCGGCACGGCCAGGATCGGCGCCACGCTGACGAAGGGATTGGATGGGCAGAAGATCACGCCGCGCAGCCCCTCGAAAGACCGCAACGCGGGATGGGGCTTTGCCGTCTCGACACCGGCGAAGCGCACGGAGCGCACGACCGGCTCGCAGTGCAGGCGGACGAACCAGTCCTGGAAGGCGAGATCGCCCGCATCGGTCTTCACCACCGTACGCACCGGCTCGTCGCACATCGGCACGATTTCCGGGGCGATCCCGAAGCGGCGCGCGAAATCGGCGATGATGGAGGAGAGCGTTTCTCCCGCGCGCAGCCGCCGCGTGCGCTCGATATGCGTGGCGAGATCCTTGTCGCCGAGCCGAAACCAGGTCTCTCCGCCGACGGCGCCGATCGCCTCGAGCACGTTCCAGGTCTCGCCGCGGCGGCCCCAGCCGGTCTCCGGATTGGCGAGGTCCCCCAGCGTGTACATCACCGTGTCGAGGTCGGGACAGATATAGAGGCCAAGATGCTCGAAATCGTCGGCGGTGTTGACCGCCACGGTGAGCTCATCCGCCGGCAGCACGCCCGCCAAGCCGAGCGCAAGCTTCGCCCCGCCGACGCCGCCAGCCAGCGCGACAATTTTACGTCCCGTCATGTGGTGAACTTACCTCTGATTGCCGAACCTCTGCAAAACGATCTAGTGTCGCCAGAACAAGGCGTAATCGGGAGGAAACAATGAAGATCCTTACTGCCATCGGGACGGCTGCCTGCATGCTCGGCTGGACGGGTCTGGCGAATGCCCAGGCCAAGGTCTGCGACGCTCCCAAGCAGATGGAAGGCTTCAAGACCTGCGCCAACGTCGAGAAGGCCGAGGCCGAGGGCGCCTTCGTGCTCTATTCCACCGACCCCGAGGCCGGGCAGCAGAAGCTTGTTGCCGCCTTCAGCAAGGCCTTTCCCAAGATCAAGGCGAACTACTTTCGCCTGCAGGCCGGCGCGCTGTACGCCAAGGTCCTGTCGGAGCGGCAGGCCAAGTCCTACCTCGTCGACGTGATCCAGCTTTCCGACATGGGCATGATCCTCGACTTCCAGCGCAAGGGCGGATTGTACCAGTACATCTCGCCCGAGATGGCGTCCTTCAAGAAGGAATATAAGAGCACGCCCGAGGGGTTCTGGACCTGGGGCTCGGTGATCATGGGCGGCATCGCCTACAACAAGAAGAACACGTCGGAGGCCGAGGCGCCCAAGAAGTGGGAAGACCTGCTCGATGCCAAGTGGAACGACGCCATCAACGTCAAGGTGTCGAACTCCGGCCTGCAGCACGGCGTCTGGTACATGCTGAAACCGATTCTGGGCGAGGACTATTTCAAGAAGTTCGCGACCCAGAAGCCACGCGCCTTCGATTCCTACGTCCAGCAATACGGCCGCCTGGTCGACGGCCAGGACAAGGTGATCATGGGCGCCCAGTATTCGGGCGCCGTCGAATTCACTGCCAAGGGCGCGCCGATCGGCTTCGTCTTTCCGGCGACCGGCGTCCCGGCCGTGTCTGAGACGTACGGCATCGTGGCCGACGGCCCGCACCCCAACGCCGCCCAGCTATTCATGGATTGGTTCCTCTCGCCGATCGGCCAGAAAGCGCTGGCCGACGCGCTGGCGCTGCATTCGCCGCGTGAGGACGTGCCTCCGCCCCCGGGCGCGGTGTCGCTCAAGGAGATGAAGCTGCTGATCCCGGCCGATTGGGACGCCTTCGAGAAGGACCGCCCGTCCTTCGCCAAGGAATGGGACCGCATCGTCGGCGCCCGGCGCTGAGCCGGTCTTGACGCTGCAAGCCGGCGAGGTCCTGCGGCCACGACTCAACTGGCAGACGATCGTTTCGGTCGCCGTCATGCTGGTCGTGGCCTTTCTCGTCCTGCTGCCGCTGGTGTTTCTGGTCGAGGAATCGCTGAACGTCGGCGATCCGATGGCCTTCCCGCCGAAGGAATTCGGCATCACGAACTACATCGCGATGTTCGACGAGGACATCAACGTGCTGGTCAACACCGTGATCATCGCCGTGATGGCGACGATCATGGCAATCCTGATCGGCTTCACGCTGGCGTGGATCCTGACCCGCACCAGCGTGCCCGGCCGCGAGCTGCTCGAGCGGCTGATGGAGCTGCCCTATTACATGACGCCGCTGGTCGGCGCGCTCGCCTGGAGCGTGATTGCCGGGCCCAAGAGCGGCTTCGTCAACCAGCTCTGGAAAGCCGCCGGCAATACCGGGGATCTGGTCGACATTTACAGCTACTTCGGCATTGCCTGGGTTATGGCGCTGTTCGAAGGCACCGTTGCCTTCGTCATGATCGCGGCGTCGATGAAATCGATGGATCCCGCGCTCGAGGAATCGGCGCGGGTCATGGGTGCGTCCAAGCTGCGCACCATGCTGACCGTCACCCTGCCGCTGGTCATGCCGGGCGTGCTGGGCGCCACGCTCTTCGTCTTCGCCGAGATGCTGGGCTCGTTTGCTGCCGCCCTGGTGATCGGCATTCCCGCACGCATCTACGTCATCACCACGGCGATCTGGGATTCGACGCTTTCCTATCCGCCGGACTACGGCCGCGCCTCGGCGATGGGCCTGGCGCTGTTCGTCGTGATGTTCGGCACGCTCACCTTCTATCGCTGGCGGATCAACAAGGGCAGCTTCACCACCATCACCGGCAAGGCCTTCCGGCCGCGGCCGATGGACATGGGCAGGCTCGCCTGGCTGTTCCTGGGCGTGTGCTGCCTCTACATCTTCGTCGCCGTCGTTCTGCCGCTCGCGGCGCTGATCTTCACCTCGCTCGAACGCTTCGCGACGGTGATCCTGAGCCAGGCCGAATTCACTCTCGCCAACTACCAAACGGCGCTGTCGCTCGGTCCCGTGCGCATCGCGCTCTTCAACAGCCTGTCGCTGGGCCTTGGCGTGGCGACCGGGGGCGTCGTGCTGATGGCCTTCCTGGTTTGGATCATCTATCGCTCGCGCATCGTCGGCCGCGGCGCCATCGAGTATCTCGTGATGTTCCCGCAGGCGGTGCCGCGTCTCGTCTTCGGTCTCGCGCTGCTGTGGGCCTGGATCAACATCCCGATTCCGATCTACGGCACCCTGTGGCTGCTGGCTCTCGCCTATCTCACGGTCATGCTGCCGCTCGGCGTGCGTACCCTGGCGGGCGTGGTGCTGCAGATCGACAAGAGCCTCGAGGAATGCGCCCGGGTCTGCGGCGCCGGCTGGCTGTACCAGATGCGCACCGTAACCCTGCCGCTGCTGCGGCCCGGCATCCTCGCGGCGTGGCTGCTGATCTTCATGGCCTGCGTGCGCGAGCTGGGCGCGTCGGTGTTCCTGATGGGCCCCAATGCCAAGGTGATCGCGCCCTCGATCGTGGCTGCCTTCGCCTCGAGCGGGACCGAGCTCACGGCGGCGATGGCGCTGATCCAGACGGCGACGGTGGTGGTGGCGTTGATGATCCTGTTCCGGCTCAGCCGTGGCGTGACAAAGGAACTCAATTGAGTGCCGAAGGAGCTGACGTGAGTCCGACCGGCGTGAAAGAGGCGCGCATCGAGATCGCCGACCTGGTCATTCGCTACGGCGAGGCGACGGCCGTGAACGGCGTCAGCTTCACCGTGGGGCAGGGCGAGCATCTTACTCTGCTGGGGCCGTCGGGCTGCGGCAAGACCACGACCTTGCGCGCCATCGCCGGCCTTGAAGTGCCGGCGAGCGGCAGCATCCGGGTCGACGGCAAGGTGATGTTCGACGGCGCCCGGGGCATCAACGTCGCGACCGAGAATCGCGGTGTGTCGATGGTGTTTCAGTCCTACGCCGTGTGGCCGCACATGACGGTGTTCGACAACGTGGCCTATGGCCTGCGGGTGCGGAAGCAGAGCCGCGAGGAGATCAAGGCCAATGTCGAACGCGCGCTCGACCTGGTGCAGATGCGCCATCTCGCCGAGCGCGGCGCCTCCAAGCTCTCGGGTGGCCAGCAGCAGCGGGTGGCGCTGGCGCGCGCCATCGCCTTCTCGCCGACGGTCGTGCTGTTCGACGAGCCGCTCTCCAATCTCGACGCCAAGCTGCGCGCGGAAATGCGCGTCGAGCTGCGCGAGCTGCAGCGGCGGCTCGGCATCACCTCGGTCTATGTCACGCACGATCAGGAGGAGGCGCTCGCCATCTCCGACCGGGTGATCGTGATGAACGTGGGCGTGATCGAGCAGATTGGCACGCCCGAGCAGATCTACAACAGTCCGCGCAGCCGGTTCGTGGCCGACTTCGTGGGCTCGGCCAACATCATCAAGGGCCGGCTGGCCGCGCCGGGAATGTTCGCGACCGACGGCGGCGTCAGCCTGCGTGTGACCGCGTCGCACACGCCACATGGCCGGGAGAGCGAGGTGGCGCTGCGTACCGCCTATATCGGGCTGGAGCCGCACCCCGGCGACAATCACGTACCCGGCACCGTGCGCCAGCGCCTGTTCCACGGCGACTTCGTGCAATACATCGTGGAATTGCCGCTGGGCCGGCTGATCGTGCGCCGGCCGCCGATCAATCTTCTGGCCGAAGGCGCTTCGGTCACCCTGTCCTTTGCACCCGAGCACTGCGTGCTGCTGGAAGCCTAGGCTCGCAGCGGACCCTAGTACGGCGCGGTGCCGGCCCCGATTACGCGGTGCATCAGGCGGCGCTCACCTTCGGGATAGTCGGCGTTGGCCTTGTGCATCGTGGCCCGATTGTCCCAGATCACGATGTCGCCCTGTCGCCAGACATGGCGATACTGGAAGCGGGGCCGGGTCGCGTGGGCGATCAGCTGGTCGAGCAGGGCGTCGCTCTCCGTGCGGTCCAGCCCGACGATCTGTTCCATGCGATTGGCGTTGAGGTAGAGCGCCCGGCGCCCGGTCTCCGGATGCGTGCGCACCAGCGGGTGTGTGGCTTGCGGCATCGCCGCCATTTCCGCCTCGGGCCGCTTCGACACGCGGTTGGTCTGGCGGCTCGACTGGTACTTGTGGATCACCTGCAAGCCGTCGATCCGCGCCTTCGTCTCGGGCGAAAGCGCCTCGTAGGCGGCATGCATATTGACGAACTGCGTGTCGCCGCCGCGCGAAGGCACCACGACGCCATAGAGCATGGTGAGCGAGCAGGGTTCGCACATGAAGCTGTCGTCGGTATGCCAGGAGGCGCCGTTCACCAGATTCTTGCCGTCGCCCAGCACGTCGCGGTCCTCGCTCGAGATGATGTTCACCTCGGCGCATTCATCGGTGCTCACGAGCTGCTTGCGCAGCATCGGCGTGCCAAATCGCGCCATGGCGTCGCGAAACGCCGGCGGCGCCAGTTTCTGGCCGCGGATGCAAAGCACGAGGTTGCGGTTCAGCGTCTCGCGCAGGGCGGCGTGCGTCGCGGTGTCCGCCGGGCGGTTGAGATCGAGGCCGGTCACGGCGACGGCCATGTGATCGGAGAGCTTCTCGGGAGCGATGGTCATGGTGTCTTCTCGAAGACCTCAAATTCACCCAGCATACCACGTTGGCGCCAGTTCTTGCGCCATGCCGGAATCGTCTTGTCGAAATACTCGACGTCCTCGTCATGCAGCATGATGTAGTCGAGATTGGCCGACTGGATGTAACTGTCGAGCCTGCCGGCGAGAAGGGCGTGCAGGGCCTCCACGTTCATCTTGCCGTCGAGGTTCACGATCCGCGTGGGATAAAGGAAGCCGAGGCGGCCGGACTCCGCCATGCCGATACGCGACGTGCCCGTCGCGTAGGGCGATCGCACGATCTCGTAAGCTTCGGGTCCGAGATGGCTGCGCCACGGCCGGCCGTAGTCGCGTGCAATCCAGTAGAGGTTCGAACCCACTGTCGCGGCGGCGACCGCCACGATCAGCACACCGGTGACTGGCTGCCCCTCGATCCTCCCGAGGCCGCGCACGATCAGCAGCGCCAGCAGCAGGAAGACCAGCAGTTTGAGCGGCGTGAAGTAGCGCTCGAAGAACTGACCGGCGGCGCTCACCAGCGGATAGAAGAGGAGGAGGCAAAGCGTTGCGGCGGCGAGACTAAGCAGGATCCAGCCCGAAGGCGGAACAAGGACCGGTCGCGCGCGCCGCCAGCACAGCGTCAGGAAGGCTGCGACCGCGCAGGCGGGCACGGTGGCCACGGCGAGATGATCGTCGGCCAGGGTGCGCATCTTCAGGAAGCCCAGCGGCTCGATGCTGAGCACGATCTTGTGGGCGACTGCGGCCAGGGAGATGTAGCCGCGCACGCCGATCGAGGTGGCAATGCCGCTCTGGGGCATGGGATTGCCCGAGGCCCATTGGCAGTAGGCTAGCCACGGTGCGACCATCGCGCTCGCCACGGTCACGATGATCGCCACGTCGCGAACCGGGCGCCGGCGCTTGCCGAAGAAAAGCGTCGCAGCCAGCAGCGCGCCGCACAGGAACAGGGTGTCGTTGCGCGCCAGCATGGTCAGGCCGGTGAGCACGCCCAGTCCCAGCACGCGGCGCAGGCTGACGAGGCGTGGCTCCAGCGCAAGATAGTCCTGGAAGGCTGCGAGCAGCGCCAGGACGCAGGTCAGGGCGAGGCCCGTCTCCATGCCGTTGAAATAGCCGCGCGTGAACTGCGTCTCGCCGAGGAACAGCACGACCAGCAGGGCAGCAATGGCGGGTGAGAGCGGCGCGCGCGAGGCCCTGCGCACGATGCGGACGAACAGCCAGGCGCTCGCCAGCCACAGCGCAATGCTGACGAGGTAGATGATCGCGAAGGCCGCGCGGTCCGGCGGGACGAGGAAGGCCATGGCGCAGATCGCTGCCCACAACGGCTGGAAACCGGTCGTCCAGTGCGTGCCGTCGACCGTGATGCCATGGCCCTGGGCGATGTTGCGCGCCACCGTGAAGAAGTAATAGGGGTCGTCGCCGCCCTCGGAGAAGGCCACCGCGACCATGTCGGGGCTCGTCACCCTCTGCACGAAGTCGACGGCGAAGGCGCCAACGAGGACCGCGACCAGCGCCCAGACGATCGAGGTCGTGGCGGATGGCGAGACCCCAGAGGAGACCTTCGTCAAATCGACAGCCTGTTGAACACCAGGCGCGGAATGTGCCGCACGATCAGCATGATCAGCTGCCACACCGGCGGCGCGTACACGACGGGCTTCTTGCGGTCGATGCCGCGGACGATGGTGCGCGCAACGCTCTCCGCCGAGGCAAGCCGGCGCCCCGCTGCCTTGTGGTCGGCCGCCATCGGCGTGTCAGTCGGGCCGGGCTTCAGCAGGACGACCGAGACGCCGCTTCCCGCGAGCCGGTGCTCGAGGCCCTCGGCATAGCGCGAGAGCAACCCCTTCGAGGCACCGTAGGTATAGTTGGCCTTGCGCCCGCGATCGCCCGCGACCGAGCCGATGATCGCCACCGTGCCGCGGTTAGCCTTGGCGAACCTGTTGGCGAAGGCTTCGGCGAACAGCGCCGGCGAAACGGCATTGACCTCCAGCACCTCGCGGCAGACACCAATGTCCTGGCAAAGTTCCTGCCGCGGCATCCAGCCATGGGCGATCAACACGATGTCGACGGCGCCCGCCGCGGTCGTCGTGTCGGCGATGCGGGCGATGTCCCTGGTATCGAGGAAATCGGCAGTGGCAACGGTCACCGTCGAGCCCGGCTGCGCGCGCACGCGCAGGTCGGCGGCGATGCGGTCGGCCTTGCCGATGTCGCGCGCCACCAGGACGAGGTCGGTGGGCGCGCGTGTCACCCACAGGCGACAGCACTCCTCGGCGATGCCCGAGGAGGCGCCGATGACGACGATTCTGCTCTTCTCTATCATGTCAGCTTCCCATCAAACGTCGCGACATGGCGGAGCTTACCCCCGGGTCGCGATAGGCCAGAAATTCGCCGAGGCGCGGATAGCCGGCCTCGAACATCTCGCGCGGCATGCGCGCGTCCTTGGCGGGATAGAGCCGCCCGCCCGCCGCGCGCACGATGGCATCGAGCCGCTCGAACAACTGCAGCACGCCCGTGCGATTCTGGAAATCGAGGGCCAGGGTGACGCCGGGCGCCACGAAACTCAGCAGGCCGGGAGGCCTGCGATCTCCGAAGGTCTTCAATACGGCGAGGATCGAGCCTTCGCCCGAGCGCGCGATGGCGTCGAGCATGTCGTGGACCGCCTGCCGACCGGACCCCGGCGGAACGACGCACTGGTATTGATAGAAGCCCTTGGGGCCATAGAGCCGGTTCCACGCGCCGATGCCGTCCAGCGGATAGAGGAACGGCTCGTAGTGCACGATGCGCCGTCCAGCATGACGCTTGTTCAGGGCGTAGTAGATCTCGTTGAGCGCGCGCAGCGTCAGGCGATTGATGAGTGAGACCGGCGGCGTGAAGGGGAACGCTCTTTGCCGCGCGCGCCGGGTCCGCTCGCCGCCATCGATCGGGTTGGCGCGCATGAGCAGGCCACGCACATTGGCTCCCGACGTGCAGTCGATCCACGAGACCGTGTATTCCCAGCCCGATTCGGATTCCGCGGAGAGCTGGAAGAAGGCGTCCAGCCCGCTGAACGGCAGCGTCTCGGCCTCGAGCCACGGGCCGGGCGTGCGCTGCAGCTGCAGCTCGGCCTGGGCGATGATTCCGGTCAGGCCCAGTCCGCCAACCGTCGCGGCGAACCAGTCGGGCCGCAGGTCGGGACCGCACTCGATCGTCGTCCCGTCGGTGCGCACGAGGGTGAGCGCCCGCACGTGATCGGCGAACGTGCCGGCTCGGTGGTGGTTCTTGCCGTGCACGTCGTTGGCGATGGCGCCGCCTACCGTCACGAGCTGGGTGCCCGGGACGACCGGAAGGCACCAGCCGCGCGGGATCGTCAGCTGCTGGATGTCGCGCAGCCGTACACCCGGCTCGCAGACCAGCCGGCCGGTCGCAGGGTCGAAGGCGATGAGGCGGTCGAGCCTTGCGGTGCTCCACAGCACGCCGTTGGGGTTGAGGCACTCGTCGCCGTAGCTGCGGCCGAGACCGTAGGCGATGCCGGGTCTGTGGTTGGCCATCAGAGGGCCGATTCGGTCGCGATCGGCCAGCTCGACCACCTCGTGCGGCAGGGCCGACAGGCGGCCCCATGACGAGACAGGCCTCATGCCATCCCGCCGAACACGTAGCGCTTGTCGAGCCGATACTTGGTGAAGTAGCCGATCGCCAGCCCGATCAGGCCGCCGAGGTAGCGCATGTCCTTGCTCTGGAACGCTGCCTCGAAACCGAATTCGAAGCCCCAGAAGATCGCCGTCGTGAGCACGCCGGTGACGGTGTAGAGGCCGAAGGTCTGGACGTCGTGCAATTTGTCGCGGGCGCGGAATCCGAAGATGAAGGCCTTGTCGAGCATGTACTTGACCACCAGCCCGACGCCGGTGCCGACAAAGACCGAAAACGCGACCTGGAAGGCGCCCTGATAGGCGCGAACCGTCAGCTCCTGGGCCCCGATGTTGGTCGCCATCGCGATGAGCGCCAGGACCGCGTAGATAATCGCCAGCCGCATTGAATGGCAGTATAAGCGAGATAGCGGAATGAAACTGCCCTTTAATATCCGGCTACCCGAGCTGTTGCGGCTCGCGAGACCCAAGCAATGGGTCAAGAACGGCTTCGTTCTGGCGCCCCTGATCTTCGCCCGGGAGTTCCGCGACCTGGACGCTGTGGGCAATGCATTCGCGGCCGTCGGCCTGTTCTGCGTGGCCTCGTCGGCAACCTACGTGCTGAACGACCTGCGCGACATCGAACGCGACCGCAGCCATCCGGTGAAGAGCTGGAGCCGGCCGCTCGCTGCCGGCACCGTCCAGCCGGCGACGGCAATCGCGCTGCTGGTCGCGCTCTATGCCGTGCTGCTTGCAGGTGCGCTCCGCTCGCCGGGAGTGATGGCGGTGATAGCGGCGTATCTCGCGCTCAACTTCGCCTACTCGTTCTGGCTGAAGCACCAGCCGGTACTCGACATCTTCTCCGTGGCGATCGGTTTCGTGCTGCGCATCTATGCGGGCGCCGTGGCGATTGCCGTGCCGCTGTCGAACTGGATGGCGATCACCACGCTTTGCCTTGCACTCTATCTCGCCGCGATCAAGCGCCGGCAGGAGCTGGCGCTCGCTGGCGACGGCAGCCGCGAGGTGCTGCGCAGCTATTCGGTGGTGCTGGTCGATCGATACGCCGAGATCTCGGCGGTCGGCGCGCTGATCTTCTACAGCCTGTTCGTCATGTCGTCGGGCAACGATCGGCTGGCCTTCACTATCCCCTTGGTGATCTTCGGCCTGTTCCGCTACTGGTATGTGGTCGAGGCGCTGGCTGGCGGCGAGTTGCCGACCGATGTGGCGGTGACCGACAAGCCGCTGATTGCCACGGTCGTCCTGTGGATTGGGGTTTGCCTCTACGCGCTGACCTGAAGGCCGAGTGCACGCGCCAGACGATCGAACTCGGGTTCGGTTGCCGGCAGGCCGAAGCGTAACCAGGACGGTGTGAGCGGAAAGCGTCTGACATGGATGCCATGGCGGCCGAGTGACTGAAATATCAGCGGTGCGTCGACATGAGAGACCAGTCGGAAGAGCAAGGTGCCGTCCACGATCGTCAGTCCTGCCTTGGTCAGGATCTCGTCAAGTCGCCGCGTGTCTCTCTCCAGTCGTTGCCGGGCCGCCTCGAGCCAGGCGTCGTCGGCCAGCGCCCGCCGGCCAATCTCGATCGCCGGACCGGCCACGGCCCACGGGCCGAGCGCATCGCGCAGATGTTCTGCGATGTCCGGCGAGGCGATCGCAAAGCCCAGTCGCAGGCCCGCGAGACCATAGGTCTTGCCGAACGAGCGCAGGACGATGGCCTTCGTGCCCGCCAGGCTCGCGGCACGCGGATGAAAATCGATGAAGGCCTCGTCGACGATCAATTGATTCCTGATGTCCTGGAGTTCGACCGGAGGGATCAAGCGTCCCGTCGGATTGTCGGGATTGACCAATACGACGATCTCGGTAGGCGACCTGCCGTGCGGCGAGTCGACGATCGTTACCTTGTGCCCCTCCCGGCGCCACGCGACTTCATGCTCTTCGTAGGTCGGGCCAACGACGGCGACATCCGTCGGCGCGAACACGCGCGGCAGGAGCTGGATCAGCGCCTGTGTGCCGGGCGCGGCGACGACCATCGTCGGATCGACATCGTAGCGGCGCGCCGCCGCTACGATCAGAGCGTCACGGTCCGCGCGCGATGGCAGGCGCGTCCAGCTCTCGGGCGACAGCGCTGGCAGCGGATACGGCACCGGATTGATACCGGTCGACAGATCGATCCACGGCAGCGTTGCGTTCGGGTATCGGCGCCGCACGTCCCCCAGATCGCCACCATGGACGACCGGTTTCACGCTCTTGTCCGCCGTGTTAGGCAACGCCCCATGCCGGTTGAACTCGCCCTCGTTGCCGTCGCGATGGAAGCGATCGTCGGATATCCGGATTGGATCTACCGCACGATCGGCCACCCCGTGACCTGGATCGGGCGGCTCATAGCATGGTGCGACCGCACGTGGAATTCGCCGGACCAGGCGCCCGAAGAGCGCCGCCTGTGGGGCGTGGCCACGCTCGTGCTGCTGCTCGCGGTTTCGTTCCTTGCTGGCCGCATATTCGACCACCTGTTGCCGATGGTGGTCTGCGGGGTTCTTGCCAGCAGCCTGCTCGCGCAACGCAGCCTCCATCGCCATGTCGCCGACGTGGCCGATGCGCTGGAAGTGGGCGGGTTGGGCGCAGGCCGCAGGGCCGTGTCGATGGTCGTCGGGCGCGATCCCGAGCAGCTCGATGAGGCGGGAGTTGGCCGCGCGGCGATCGAGAGTCTCGCCGAGAATTTCTCCGACGGCATCGTGGCGCCGCTGTTCTGGCTCGCGGTCGCCGGGCTGCCGGGCGGCATTGCCTACAAGGCGGTCAACACGGCCGACAGCATGATCGGCCACAAGTCGGAAAAGCATCTCGAGTTCGGCTGGGCCTCGGCGCGCTTCGACGATCTGATCAACCTGCCGGCCTCGCGGCTCGCAGCACTGTGGCTGATCGCAGCGTCGGGTTTCGTGGCCGGCGGATCGCCGCAGCGCGCCTGGCAGACCGTGCGGCGCGACGCGAAGCTCCATCGCTCGCCCAATGCCGGCTGGCCGGAAGCCGCGATGGCCGGTGCGCTCGGCCTCAGGCTCAACGGGCCGCGCATCTATGACGGCGAGATCGTGGACGATCCGTTCATGGGCGATGGCCGCAGTACCGTCGTGCCGGCGGATATCCGCGCCGCGCTGAAGCTCTATCGCATCGCCTGCGGCATCCAGATGGCCGTGCTGGCGATCCTCGTGGTGCTCAGCCTGCCGTCGTAAGTCGGGGCGCGCGTGCGATCGAGAGCAGCGCGTCGCAATCGACATGCTTCTCGATGTGGTCGGCCAGCAGATCGAGCGTCGATTCGATCTCGGCCTCGTACGACAGATTCGAGGTCGGAGCGCCGACCCTTTGCAGCCAATGTCGCCGCTGGCGGTCGTCGGTCAGCAGGCCATGAATATAGCAGCCCGATACGCGGCCCGATTCGCTCATCGCGCCATCGACCTTGCCCGAACTCGAGGCGCAGCAGCGGTCGCGTCGCGCCGGTCGTGCGGCCGATATGGATCTCATAGCCCTTGAACGGGATCTTCCCGGCAATCGTCTCGCCTGCGGTTTCGACCAGGATCTTGTCGCCTTCCAGCACGGTCTCGATTTCGAGCAGGCCGAGACCCTCGACGGAAGAGGGCGGGCCTTCGACGCCCTCGAAGTCGGCGACCTTGTGGCCGAGCATCTGGTAGCCGCCGCAGATTCCCAGGACGTGGCCGCCGCGGCGCACGTGCGCCTGCAGGTCGACATCCCAGCCGGCCTCCCGCAGCGAGGCGAGATCGGCGATCGTGGCCTTCGAGCCCGGCAGAATCACGAGGGCGCAGTCGCCGGGGATCGGCTCTCCCGGGCGCACGAAGAGCAGGTCGACGCCGGCCTCGATTTTCAGCGGATCGAAGTCGTCGAAATTGGCGATGCGCGGATAGGCCAGCACCGCGATCTTCACGCCCTTGCTGCGGCCTTCCGTCGTCAGCAGGCCGAGCGCATCCTCCGGCGGCAGCTTGTAGGCGTCGGCGAAGTACGGCACGAGGCCCAGCGACCGCCATCCGGTGTACTCAGCGATCATCTTCATGCCGGACTCGAACAGCGAGGGATCGCCGCGGAAGCGATTGACGATGAAGCCCGCGATCATCGCGGCATCGTCGGGCGCGATCACGGTCTTGGTGCCGACCAGGCTGGCGATTACGCCGCCGCGATCGATGTCGCCCAGCAGCACCACGGGCACATCGGCCGCGCGCGCAAAGCCCATGTTGGCGATGTCCGATGCGCGCAGGTTCACTTCCGACGCCGAGCCCGCGCCTTCGACGATGACCAGGTCGGCCTCGGCCGCGAGGATGGCGAAGCTCTCCAGTACGGCGCCCAGCAGCCTGGGCTTCATCGACTGGTATTCGCGCGCCTTGGCGGTGCCGACGGCTTTTCCCTGCACGACGACCTGAGAGCCCGTCTCGCTCTGGGGCTTCAGCAGCACCGGATTCATGTGGACGCTGAGCGGTACCTTCGCGGCGCGCGCCTGCAGCGCCTGGGCCCGCCCGATCTCGCCGCCGTCGGCGGTGACGGCGGCATTGTTCGACATGTTCTGCGGCTTGAAGGGGCGGACCTTGAGGCCGCGCTTCGTAAAGGCGCGGGCGAGGCCCGCCACGATCATCGACTTGCCGACATCCGAGCCCGTCCCCTGGATCATGATGGCCCTTGTGCCTCGTCGAAGGGTCATCCTCAGAACTCGATGCCTTCCTGTGCCTTCACGCCGGCGGCGAAGTGATGTTTCACCGGTGTCATCTCGGTCACCAGATCGGCGGCGTCGAGCATTTCCTGCTTGGCGTTGCGGCCGGTGACCACGATGTGCTGGTCGGGGCGCCGCGTCTTCAATGCGGCGACCACCTTCGCAATGTCGAGATGGTCATAGCGGAGCGCGATGTTGAGTTCGTCGAGCACGATGAAGCGGATCGCAGGGTCGGCCATCAGCCGCTCGGTCGCGGCCCACGCTTTTTCTGCGGCGGCGATGTCGCGCGCGCGATCCTGCGTTTCCCAGGTGAAGCCTTCGCCCAGAGTATGCCACTGGACCTGATCGCCGAAGCGCTCCGCGGCCGTGCGTTCGCCCGACTGCCAGGCGCCCTTGCCGAACTGGACTACGCCGCAGCGGAAGCCACGGCCCAGCGCCCGCATCATCAGCCCGAAGGCTGCCGTCGACTTGCCCTTGCCCTTGCCGGTGTGAACGATCAGCAGGCCTTTTTCGATGGTCTTTGCCGCGACCTCTTTGTCTTGCGCGGCCTTGCGGTTGGCCATTTTGGCCTTGTGCCGCGCGTCTTCGTCGTTTGCCGTTGTCATGTCGGCACAATGGTCGGCAAACCCCTTGTCATCAAGCCGCCCGGCCCCTATCAAGCGGGCGACGGTGTCCCTTCACGGGGATCAAAAGGGAACGCGGTACAGGCCGCGGCTGCCCCCGCAACTGTAGTCGGCGAGCTTACGGCCACGCGCCACTGGGAGTACCGAAAGGGAAGCCGGGAAGGCGGCCAAAGGCAGAGACCCGAGAGCCAGGAAACCTGCCGTCACGAGGATTGAACCGATGGCGCGGGGAGTCGCCAAGTGAGGGATGACGTGTCGACAGTCTTCGTTTGCGTGACCTGCCGTCGCGACGGCGATCCGCCAGCCGCGATCCGTCCCGGCGCTCGCCTCTATGCGGCGTTGAAGGAGCGCGCGACGGACATCGACATTGTGCCGGTCGAGTGCCTGTCCAACTGCACGCGCTCCTGCAGCACCGCGGTCACCGCCCCCGGCAAATGGACTTATGTGGTGGGCGACCTCGACCCCGAGCAGAACATCGACGATATCCTGAATTTTGCCCGCGCCCACAAGGCCGCGCCCGACGGGCTCCCACCGTGGCGGGAGCGCCCTGTGCATGTCCGCCAACATACGATCGCGCGTGTCCCGCCGATGCGTCTTCGAGAGGAATTGGAATGACTGCGCTCGCAAAAGTTCCCTGCACCATCGTCACCGGCTTCCTCGGCGCGGGAAAGACCACGCTCGTGCGTCACGTCCTGGAGAATGCCGAAGGCCGCCGCCTTGCCGTCATCGTCAACGAATTCGGCGATGTCGGCATCGACGGCGATATCCTGAAGAGCTGCGGCATCGAGAGCTGCCCGGAAGATGCCATCGTCGAGCTGGCGAACGGGTGCATCTGCTGCACCGTCGCCGACGACTTCGTGCCGGCGCTGGAATTGCTGCTCAACCGGCCCAATCCGCCCGAGCACATCGTGATCGAGACCTCGGGCCTCGCGTTGCCCAAGCCGCTGGTTCAGGCCTTCAATTGGCCGTCGATTGCCTCGCGCGTCACGGTCGACGGCGTCATCGCGGTGGTCGATGGCGCGGCGGTTGCCGCCGGCCGCTTTGCCGACGATCCCGAGGCGCTCGCCCGCCAGCGCGCCGAGGACAATTCCGTCGACCACGACAATCCGCTCGAGGAAGTGTTCGAGGACCAGCTCCTGTGCGCCGATCTCGTCGTGATGAACAAGGCCGACCTGATGTCGGCGGGCGAACGCAAGGACGTTGCGAGCCAGATCGGCCAGACCCTGTCTCGTTCCGTGAAGGTCGTCGAAGTGCAGAACGGCAGGGTACCGACGTCCGTCCTGCTGGGATTGGGCGCCGCGGCCGAAGCCGATCTCGCCAGCCGCCCCTCGCATCACGACGCCGAGGGCGAGCACGACCACGAGGATTTCGAGACCTTCATCGTCGACCTGCCGGTGTTCGACACGCCGCAGCAACTGGTCGATCGCATCAAGAAGATCGCCGACGTGCACGACGTGCTGAGGGCCAAGGGTTTTGCCGACGTGAAGGGCAAGCCGATGCGTCTGCTGGTCCAGGGTGTGGGCAACCGCATCCAGCACCAGTTCGACCGTGCCTGGAAGCCGGACGAGGCGCGCCAGGGTCGGCTGGTCGTGATCGGCGAGAAGGGTCTCGACCAGACCGCGATTCGCGCGCTGATCGCCGGGTAGGCTTCCATGCATATCCTGGCGACCGAGATCGCGAGCCTCGACGAGGCCGAAGTGGCCGTCGATCTTGCGCAGTCGCCGGCCGACGTTGTCGTGCTCTCCTTCTCCGACAGCGATCTATCGGCGCTGGCGGTGGCCTGGCAGCGTGATGCCGATGTGTTGCCGTCGCTGCGGCTTGCCAGCCTCAAGAGGCTGCGCCATCCGATGTCGGTCGACCTCTACGTCGACAATGTCGTGTCCAATGCCCGGGCCGTGATCGTGCGCTGTCTCGGCGGCCTCGATTACTGGCGCTACGGCCTCGAACGCATTGCCGATGTGGCGCGCGACCGCGACATCCAGTTCGCGGCTCTTCCCGGCGACGACCGTCCCGATTCGCGGTTGGTCGCTGCCTCGACGATGCCGCGGGAAAAACTCGACCTGCTCGACCGTTATTTCCGCGAGGGCGGCGCCGAAAATCTCGGTAATGCGCTGCGCTGCGTAGGTGGATTGCCACATCGGCCGCCAGCGGTGGTCGGACCTCTTGCTGTCCTCGGCAAGGCCGAGGATGACCGGCCGACCGCGCTCATCGTCTTCTATCGCGCCAACCTGACCGCGGGCGACATGGCGCCGGTCGAGGCGTTGATGTCGGCGCTCGACAGGCAGGGTTTGGCGCCGCTCGCCGTGGCGGTGAGCAGCCTCAAGGATCCGGCGATCGATGCGCCGCTCAAGTGCCTGATTGCCGCGCGCAAACCCGCAATCATCCTGAACACCACCGCCTTCTCGGCGATGCGCGACGACGATACGACGATCCTCGACCAGGCCGACGTGCCGGTGCTGCAGGTCGTGCTCTCGGGCAGCGCACGCGCGGCCTGGGCCCAGTCCGGGCGAGGCCTGTCGCCGTCGGATCTCGCCATGAACGTCGTGCTGCCGGAACTCGACGGTCGTCTTTTGACCCGCGCGGTCTCCTTCAAGGAAGAGGCGCCGGTCGATCCGCGCCTCGAATTCGCCAGTGTCCGGCACGTGGCCGTTCCCGATAGGGTCGACTACGTCGCGCGTCTCGCGGCCAACTGGGCGAGGTTGGCGCACAAGGCTGCGAACGAGCGCCGGATCGCGCTCGTCCTGTCGAATTATCCGGCGCGGGGCGGTCGCGCCGGCTATGCCGTGGGGCTCGACACGACCGAGAGTACGCTCGAGATCCTGAAGCTGCTGCGCGCCGAGGGCTACGATGTCGGTCCGAACGATTGGCAGGCCGCCGACATCGCGCCTCTGCTGAGCGGCACGTTGTCCTATCTGCGGCGCGGCAAGGTCACCGTCCTGCTGCAGCCTGACCGAGGTTCGACCTATCACGACATGTCGGCCGAGCCGCATCCCGATTACGTCGCGGTCTACGCCTGGCTGCGCGACGCGGAAAAAATCGACGCGCTGATTCATCTCGGTACGCACGGCACGCTCGAATGGCTGCCGGGCAAGGCACTGGCTCTATCGGCGGACTGCTGGCCGGAGAAGGTGCTGGGCCCGATCCCGGTGATCTATCCTTTCATCGTCAACAATCCCGGCGAGGCGGTGCAGGCCAAGCGCCGCCTGGCCGCCGTCACGATCGGCCATCTGACGCCGCCGCTCAGCGCGGCGGGCCTGCACGGGCCGCTCGCCGAACTGGAAGACCTCGTCGAGGAATATGCCTCGGCCGACGGACTCGACCGGCGGCGGCTCGGTTTCCTGGAGGACGAGATCGTCGAGCGCGCGTGGTCCTCGGGTCTGGCTGAGGAGTGCGGGCTGGTGAAAGGTGAGACAAATCGCGAGGCGGTCGCCAAGCTCGATGCCCAGCTTTGCGACATCAAGGAACTCAGCATCCGCGATGGTCTCCACGTCTTCGGCCGGATGCCGAACGCCGAAGCGATGCAGATGCTCGTGGCTTCGACCAATGCCGAGGCCGCTGTTCGCGCTTGCGCCGAACGCGAGCAGAGTGGACTGCTGGCAGCGCTCGCCGGCCGGCGGGTCGCGCCGGGTCCCGCGGGTGCGCCGACGCGCGGTCGTGCCGACGTGCTGCCCACGGGGCGCAACCTCACCTCGATCGATCCGCGTTCCATTCCAACGCGCACCGCCGCGACCATCGGCGCGCGTGCGGCGGCCGAAGTCGTGCGACGTTATCTCCAGGATCACGGCGAGCATCCGCGCGCGCTGGTGATCGATCTCTGGGCGTCGGCCTCGTTGCGTACCGGCGGCGACGATCTCGCACAAGCGTTCGCCTATCTCGGTGTGCAGCCGGTGTGGGACAGGAGCTCGAGCCGCGTAACCGGCATCGAGGTCATGCCGCTCGCCACCCTCGATCGGCCACGCATCGACGTCACGCTTCGCATCTCCGGCCTGTTCCGCGACATCTTCGAAAACCAGATCACGCTGTTCGACCTGGCCGTGCGCAAGGTGGCCGCGCTCGACGAAGATGCGTCTGACAATCCGCTGGCCGAAGCGGCGCGAAAGGGCGGCGATCTCTCGCGCGTGTTTGGCGGCGCGCCGGGCAGCTACGGCGCCCAGGCGGGCGATCTGGCGCTCGACGGTGTCTGGCAGACGCGCACCGATCTCGGCGAGGCCTATCTCTCTGCCGTCACGCATGCTTACGGCGGCACCGATACGCTGGCTGGCGACAATTTCCGCGGTCGCGTCTGCGATGCCGACGTGCTGGTTCATCCGCAGGACGATGGCGAGCGTGACCTGCTCGACGGCGACGGCGTGGCCGACTTCGCCGGCGGCTTCGCGGCCGCAGCGGCGCTTCTTGGCAATGAACCCGAGCTCTATCACCTCGACACCAGCAAGCCCGAGGCGCCCAAGGCCCGTCTGCTGTCGGAAGAGATCGCACGGGTCGTGCGCGGCCGCTTGACCAATCCGCGCTGGATTGCGGGCATGCTGGAGCACGGTCATCGCGGCGTGGCCGAAATCGCCCAGGGCGTGGATGCGCTCTACGCCTTTTCCGCTACCGCCGAGGCCGTCCCCGGTACTCTGTTCGATGCAACGCACGCTGCCCTGATCGGCGATGAAGCGGTATTGTCGTCCATGATCCGAAGCAACCCCGCCGCGGCAGCCGCCATTGCGCAGCGCCTGCGCGATGCCTTGGCGCGTGGCCTGTGGACCAGCCGCCGCAACTCGGTCGATCACGAGCTCGAACGCGCGATCCAGCGGGCAGGCTCATGAACGCCGCCGCCGCTTTCGAAGTGAAAGGTTGGTGCCCCGGCGCGCTGCGCCCGATGGAGAGCGGCGACGGGCTGCTGGTGCGCATCAAGCCGTGGGCCGGCGCCTTTACGCCGGCGCAGGCCGATGGCCTCGCCAGCATCGCCGCGCGCCTGGGAAACGGTCAGATCGACCTGACGCGCCGCGCCAATCTTCAGATTCGCGGGCTCAGCGACGAGGCTCTCCCCGAACTGCATCGGGCGCTCGATCGCCTGGGCCTGCTCGACCCCGACGCCGCGACCGAGGCCGCGCGCAACGTCATGGTTGGGCCGGTGGCCGCACCGGCTGTGCGCGCGCTGACAGGGGCGCTGACTGAAGCCATTGCGGCCGAGCGTCGGCTCGCGGCGTTGCCCCCCAAGTTCGGCTGGCTCGTCGATGGTGGCGGTCCGTTGTCGATTGTAGATGAGCGAGCCGACGTGGCGCTTTCGGCGTCGGCAGAGGGCGTGGCGCTGCGCGCTCAAGGAACGTGGCTGGGTATTGCCGCGCCGGATCGTGCCGTGAAGGCGGCCATCGCGCTGGCGCTGGGCGACCGGCCGCTGTTGGCCGCGATGGCTGCCATCCCGGCAGGCGGTACCCGGAGATTGGGGGCTCACTCCGGCTTCTTTGGCGTCGGCGCGCCTTTCGGTCGCCTCGAGGCCGGCCAGCTTGCGGCGCTGGCTAATACGGCGGGCGCGTCCGAAATACGCCTGTCTCCGTGGCGCGCGCTTTACATCGACGGGCCGGTGCCCGATGCGACGGCGCTCGGCCTGATCGTCGATGAGAGCAACCCGTTGTTGCGCATCGAAGCCTGTCCCGGCGCACCGGCCTGCAGGTCGAGCAGCGTCGACACGCGCGGCGATGCTCACCGGCTCGCCGCGCGCGGTTTCGAGGGCACGATCCACGTCTCCGGCTGCGCCAAGGGCTGCGCGCGCTCCGCGGCGGCCGATCTGACATTGGTGGGCCACAACGGCCGTTACGGTGTCGTGCACAACGGCACGACGCGCGATCGCGTCGAACGCAGCCTGGCTCCAGAAGAATTATGAGTACGCGCCCCTATATCCGGGACGGCGCGGAGATCTATCGCCGTTCGTTCGCGATCATTCGTGCCGAGTCGGATCTCGCCCGCTTCAACAAGAGCGAGGAGCGGATCGCCGTCCGCATCGTCCATGCCTGCGGCATGGTCGAGGTGACGAAGGACATCGTGATGTCGCCGTCCTTTGCCGACAATGCGCGCTGGGCGCTGATCGGCGGCGCGCCGATCCTGTGCGATTCGAAGATGGTGGCCAACGGCATCACGCGGACGCGCTTGCCGGCGGCGAACGAGGTGGTCTGCACGCTCGACGATCCCGAGGTCCTCGGGCTGGCGCGCGCCATGGGCAATACGCGCAGCGCCGCGGCGATGGAGCTGTGGCGCAGCCGCCTTGGCGGCGCGGTCGTGGCGATCGGCAATGCGCCAACCTCGTTGTTCCGCCTGCTCGAGATGCTCGATGCCGGTGCACCGGCGCCGGCGGCGGTGATCGGCCTGCCGGTGGGCTTCGTCGGTGCCGCCGAATCGAAGGATGCCCTGGCGGCCGACGGACGGGTGCCGTTCCTGATCGTGAAGGGCCGTAAGGGCGGCAGCGCCATGGCGGTTGCGGCGGTCAACGCCTTGGCGAGCGAGACCGAATGACCAGCCTCGACGCCCTGGCCGGCAGCGCGAGTGCCGGCACGCTCTACGGCATCGGTGTGGGACCGGGCGATGTGCGCTATCTCACGCTGCGCGCGGCGGGTCTCGTGCGCGCCGTCGACGTCGTGGCCTTCTTTGCCAGGAAGGGCATGCAAGGCAATGCGCGCCGCATCGTGTCGCCGCTGCTGATCCCGGCGCAGGCCGAGGCGCGGCTCGAGTATCCGGTGACCGAAGAGGCGCCTGCCGACAGTGCGGCGTATCGGGACGCGATCGGCGCTTTCTATGGCGAGGCCGCGGAACGACTGGCGGCGTTGCTGAAAGAAGGCAAGTCGGTGGGCCTGCTGGCCGAGGGCGATCCTTTCTTCTACGGCTCCTTCATGCATATGTGGCGCAGGCTGGCAGCGGATTTTCCGGTTGAGGTGGTGCCGGGAGTGACCGGTATGTCGGGCTGCTGGACGCGTGCCAATACGCCGATCACATGGGGCGACGACATGCTCGCCGTGTTGCCGGGCACGCTCGGTGAAGAGCAGCTCGTGGAACGCCTGCGTCTGGCCGACGCCGCGGTGATCATGAAAGTGGGCCGCAACCTCGCCAAGGTGCGGCGCGCCGTCGAGCAGGCGGGGCTGCTGTCGCGCGCGGTCTACGTCGAGCGTGGCACGATGGAGGACGAGCGCATCCTGCCGCTGGCGGAATGCGGCGAAGGGCGCGGGCCGTACTTCGGCATGGTGCTGATCCCGGGCGAAGGACGGCGCCTGTGACGGGCTCCCTGGTCATCGTGGGCACGGGGCCCGGCAAGGCGGAATTGATGACGCCTGCCACGTCGGCGGCACTGGCACGCGCTACCGACCTCGTGGGTTACGGGCCCTATCTGGAGCGCGTGCCGGCGCGCCCTGGCCAACAACGCCATGCGTCGGACAATCGCGTCGAGCTCGACCGCGCGCGCCATGCGCTGGCCCTTGCGGCGTTCGGCAAGCATGTCGCGGTCGTCTCGGGCGGCGATCCGGGCGTGTTCGCCATGGCGGCGGCGGTGTTCGAAGCGGTCGAGACGGGGGAACCTGCCTGGCGCAAGCTCGACATCAGGGTCGAGCCAGGCGTGACGGCGATGCTGGCCGCCGCCGCTGAAGTTGGCGCGCCGCTGGGCGGCGATTTCTGCGCCATTTCACTATCGGACAATCTCAAGGCCTGGACGACGATCGAGCGACGGCTGTCTGCGGCGGCAGAAGCGGACTTCGTGATCGCGCTCTACAATCCCGCGTCGAAGGCGCGGCCACGGCAGCTTGGCGAGGCGCTCGAGCTGTTGCGCTCGAAGAAGAAGGCCGAAACGCCTTTGTTGTTCATCCGTGCGGCCGGAACGCCCGAGGCGACAGTCGTCTGCACGACGTTGGGGGCGGCGGATGCATCGAGTGCCGATATGCGCACCATCGTGATCGTCGGCGCCAGCACGACGCGCCGGATCGGCCGCTGGGTCTACACACCGCGCGGCGAGCGGAGCGTCTCGTGAGACAGCCATGCCAGCGCTTCCTCGGCGCTCGCCACCGGATGCCCGGTCGGCTTGGGCGGCCGGACGATCATCACCACCGGCAGGCCGAGCGCGCGCGCCGCGGCGATCTTGGCATAGGTGGCGCTGCCGCCGGAGTTCTTGGAGACGATCACCTCGATCTTCTGGTCGATCAGCAACTTCTCTTCGGCGGCGCGATCGAACGGCCCGCGCGCTTGCAGGAATTCGAGGTCGGGCGGCAAGGCGATGTCCCCGCGGCGCCTCGATGGAGCGGGCAAGGTAATGGTGCTGCGGTTCGCCGGCGAAGACGCCAAGTTCCTGACGGCCGAGACTGAGGAACACGCGTCGCGGCGCGGGGCCGAGAGACGCTGCGGCGGCCAGCGTATCCGGCACGCTCTGCCACAGATCGCCGGATTCGGCCTGCCACGCCGGCCGCACGATCGACGCCAACGGCACTTGGGCCTGCCGGCAGGCGCTGACCGCATTGGCGGAGATCTGGTCCTGCATAGGGATGGGTGGCGTCGATCACCGCCTCGATCTTCTCATCACGCAGCCATTGCGCCAGCGCATCTGCGCCGCCGAACCCGCCGCTGCGCATGGCGATCGGCTGGCCGCGCGGCCGCGCCGTGCGGCCGGCAAGCGACAGGGTGGCATCGAAGCGCGCATCGCCCGCGATCAGGCCGGCGAGCGTCGAGGCTTCCGTGGTGCCGCCGAGAATGAGAACACGCATGGCTGAGAGCACAAGCTGCACGGGCACGCGCTGGCTGTCCATCGTCGGCATCGGCGAGGACGGGATTGCGGGCCTGTCGCCGATGGCGCAGCGGCTGGTCTCGTCGGCCGAGCTGGTCGTGGGTGGCAAGCGCCATCTTGCTCTTGCCGGCAACCTGATCAATGGCCGCCAGCTTTCGTGGCCAAGCCCGATCGGCGATGCGCTGCCGGAGATCGCGAAATATCGCGGCCGGCCCGTGACGGTGCTGGCCTCCGGCGATCCCTTCCACTACGGCGTCGGCGACCTGATGATGCGGTCGGTGCCGGCGGACGAGATGATCTGCCTGCCGCAACCCTCGGCCTTCAGCCTGGCCGCATCGCGTCTGGGATGGGCGCTGCAGGACACATCGCTGGTCAGCGTGCATGGCCGGGCGCTGGAAAACGTCATCCGCTACTTCCAGCCGGGGGCGCGCATCCTGGTCCTTGCGTGGGATGGCGAGACGCCCGCGAAGCTTGCGCGCCTGCTGGTCGAGCGCGGCCTGGACGCGTCCGGGATGATCGTCTGCGAGGCCTTGGGAGGCGAGCGAGAGAGGATCCGGCGCACGACTGCGGCGGGGTTCGATCTCGAGGGCGTGGCCGCCCTCAATACGATCGGTCTTGAGATCGCCGGCACGCCGTCGGCGGCGATTCTCAGCCTCGCGCCCGGCCTCGATGACGCGCTGTTCGAAAACGACGGCCAGCTCACCAAGCGCGAGGTGCGCGCAGCCACGATCTCGGCCTTGGCGCCACGGCAGGGCGAGTTGCTGTGGGACGTCGGCCTCGGCAGCGGCTCGGTCGCCATCGAATGGCTGCTGCGGCATCCGTCGCTGCGCGCGATCGGCTTCGAAGCAGACGCGACGCGCGCCGGACACGCGACGCACAATGCCGCGTTCCTCGGCGCCCCCGATCTCCAGATCGTTTCCGGCCGCGCGCCGGAGACGTTTGCCGGTCAGCCCGCGCCCGACGTCGTATTCATCGGCGGAGGCCTCTCCAACCCGAGCCTGTTCGAGGCCGCCTGGGCGGCATTGAAACCGGGCGGGCGGATTGTTGCCAACGGCGTATCGCTCGCGACGGAAGCGCGCCTGATCGATTATTTCGGGCGCCACGGCGGCGAGCTCGTGCGGCTCGAGGTCTCGCGTGCGGGCAAGGCCGGCAGCGGCAATGTCTTCGTCTGGCGTCCGGCCGCGCCGATCGTGCAGTGGCGCGCGAGGAAACCATGATCGTGGCGGGCGTGGGCAGCCGGCGCGGCACCGAGGCCGATGAACTCGAGCGGGTCGTGCGCATGGCGCTCGAGCTTTTCCGCGTGCCGGTGGAGCGGCTGGAGGCGATTGCGACGGAGTCGGAGAAGGCGACGGCGCCGGCATTTCTCGAGGCGGCGCGGCGGCTCTCCGTAAAGCTGGTGGCCTGTACCGTGGACGATCTTGACAGGGTGGCGGGGCAGGTGCTGACCCCATCCAAGCTGGTGCTCGAGACCAAGGGCGTGCCGTCGATCGCCGAGGCCTCGGCGCTGTCCGCGGCCGGCCGCAACGCGCGACTGCTCGGCACGCGGGTCGCGACTGCCGGCGCCACCTGCGCCATCGCCATCGGAGAAGGCCGATGACCGTGCATTTCATCGGTGCCGGCCCGGGTGCTGCGGACCTGATCACGGTGCGCGGCCGCGATCTCATCGCGCGTTGCCCGGTGTGTCTCTATGCCGGCTCGCTGGTGCCTCGGGCGCTCCTCAATCACTGCCCACCCGGTGCGCGCATCGTCGACACGGCGCCTCTGTCGCTCGACGAGATCATCGGCGAATGCCAGCGCGCGACCGATGCGGGTCACGACGTGGCGCGGCTTCATTCCGGCGATCTCTCGATCTGGAGTGCGCTGGGCGAGCAGCTGCGGAAACTCGAAACCGCCGGCATCGCCTACACGGTGACGCCAGGCGTGCCATCGTTTGCGGCTGCGGCGGCGGTGCTGGGCCAGGAACTGACGCTGCCGGAGCTGGCGCAATCGGTCGTGCTGACGCGTACCTCGGGCCGCGCCTCGGCGATGCCGCCGGCGGAGGACCTGAAGGCCTTCGCCGCGACCGGCGCCACCCTGGCGGTGCATCTCTCGATACACGTCCTCGACAGGGTCGTGGCCGATCTCACGCCGTTCTATGGCGCCGAATGCCCGGTCGCGATCGTCTATCGCGCGAGCTGGCCCGACCAGAAGATCGTGCGCGGCACCCTGGCCACGATCGTGTCGCTGGTGGCGAAGGCGCCGATCGAGCGCACGGCGTTGATCCTTGTTGGCAGGGTACTGGGCGCCGGCGATTTCCGCGACAGCGCGCTTTACGACGCGGCCTATCAACGGCGCTTCCGGGGTCGGGCGTGAGTCTTCCCGGCTTCCCACCGATGCCCGACTTTCCGGCGGGCGAGGTCTGGCTCGCGGGCGCGGGTCCGGGCGATCCGCGGCTGCTGACCTTGCTCGCGCTGCATGCGGTCGCGGTGGCGGACGATATCGTCCACGACGCGCTGGTCGATGTGCGTGTGCTCGCCCTCAGGCGCAAGGATGCCGAGCTGATCCCGGCCGGCAAGCGCGGCGGGCGCCCGTCGCCGCATCAGAGCGAAATCAACGCGATCCTGATCGAGCGTGCCCGTCGTGGCCGTCGCGTGCTGCGCCTGAAAGGCGGTGATCCCTTCGTGTTCGGACGGGGCTGGGACGAAGCAATCGCGCTCAGCGCTGCCGGCATCCGCTTCCGCGTGATCCCGGGCGTGACGTCGGGCCTCGCCGCGACCGCGCTGGCGGGCATCCCCGCCACTACGCGCGAGACCAACCATGCGGTGGTGCTGGCCGCCGGCCATCGCGCCGAGGATGGCCGGTCGGCGGCCGACTGGGCAGCACTCGCCAAGCTCGGTCAGCCGATCATCCTCTACATGCCGATGGCGCAGCTCGCCGAAATCGCGAAATCGCTGCAGGAGGGCGGCCTCGCCGCCGACACGCCCGCCGCCCTGATCCAGTCGGCGACCACCGGCGAGGAGCGCGTGGTAGAGAGCTGCCTGGGCACACTTGCGGCCGACGCCGCGAGGGCCGGCATCGGCTCGCCGTCGATCGTCGTGATCGGCGCCGTCGCGGGCCTGCGCAAACAGCTGCTGTCGTCGATGGTGGGTTGGCAATGACGCGCGGCGTCGTCATCGCGGCGGTGCGATCGGGCGCGGGAAAGACGACCGTGTCGCTCGGCCTGATGCGGGCCTTCGCGCGGCGCGGGATTGTCCTGCAGCCGTTCAAGTGCGGCCCGGACTATATCGATCCCGCCTTTCATCAGGTCGCGACGGGGCGGCCGAGCTTCAATCTCGACGGCTGGGCAATGGCGCCCGGCGCGCTGAGCGGGTTGGTCGACGGCCACGCCGCCGATCTCGCAATTGCCGAAGGCGTGATGGGTCTGTTCGACGGCGTGGAGGGGCGAGGCGCCACGGCCGACGTGGCGGCGCTGCTTGGATGGCCGGTGGTGCTGGTGCTCGACGTCAAAGGCCAGACCGAGACCGCGGCGGCGATCGCGGCGGGCTGCGCCTCCTATCGTCCGGAGGTCGCGATCGCCGGCGTGATCCTGAACAGGGTCGCGAGCGAACGTCATCTGTCACTGATCGCACCGGCTTTCGAGCGCATCGGCATCAAGCTGTTCGGCGCGCTGGCGAACGATCCACGCCTTGCCTTGCCGGAGCGCCATCTCGGTCTGGTGCAGGCCGGCGAAACGGCCGACATCGAGCGCCGCCTCGACCTGCTGTCCGACGTTCTGCAGGAATCGGTTGACCTCGATGCGGTCGCGGCAAGCGCCCGACACTCGAAAGCCGGTGCGGCGGCGAGAGGCGCCGGTTTCATCGATCCGCCGGGACAGCGCGTGGCGTTGGCTAAAGACGAAGCCTTCTCCTTCGTCTATCCGCATCTCGTTGAGCATTGGCGCGCGCGCGGCGCGGAGATCCTGCCGTTCTCCCCGCTTCATGACGAAGCGCCTGCCGCCGACGCAGATGCCGCCTGGCTGCCGGGCGGCTATCCCGAACTGCATGCGGCAGCGCTCGCGTCGGCCGGACGATTCAAACGGGGACTGCGGGCACTCGCGGATCGCGGCGTGCCGATCCATGGCGAGTGCGGCGGCTACATGGTGCTGGGCCAGGGTCTCGAGGACCATGACCGCGAACGGCATGCGATGGTGGGCCTACTGGCCGTCGAGACGTCGTTTGCCCAGCGCAGCCTGCATCTCGGCTATCGCGCGGCGCGCCTCACTGCCGATTGCGCCCTGGGGCCGGCGGGCGCCGAAATCCTGGGCCACGAGTTCCACTATGCGCGCGTGCTCGGCGTGGGCGACGAAAAGCTGGTCGATTGCCGCGACGCCTCGAATGCCGCCGTTGCCGAAGCCGGCGCCCGCCGCGGCTCGGTCAGCGGCACGTTCTTCCATGCCATCAGCAAGGGACCGTCATGACCAACGACAAGCCGGTGCCTCCGGTCCATCTGCCGTTCGATGCAACGTTCCGCGCGACCTTCCGCGATCTCGTCCTGTGGCGGCGCGACGTGCGGCGCTTCCGAAGCGATCCGGTTGACGAGAGGCTGATCGACGAGCTGATCGAAATCGGCACGCACGCGCCGTCGGTCGGCTTCAGCCAGCCCTGGCGCTTCGTGAAGGTGAAGTCATCCGAGCGCCGCCGCGCCGTATGGGAGAACTTTGCCAAGGCGAACGATCGAGCGCTGCAGGGCTACGAGGGCGATCAGAAGAAGACCTACATGGGGTTGAAACTCGCGGGCCTGAAGGAGGCGCCGGTTCACCTCGCGGTCTTCTCCGATGAAGTCGACCGCAACAGGCAGCGGCCTCGGCCGCCAGACCATGCCGGAGACGCTGCGCTATTCGGTGGTCGCCGCCGTGCAGACGATGTGGCTCGCCGCCCGGGCGGAGGGACTGGGCATGGGCTGGGTGTCGATCTTCGATCCGGCCGAGGTGACGCGCGCGCTCGATTTGCCGGAAAGCTGGAAGCTGGTGGCCTATCTCGATCTCGGCTGGCCGGCCGAGGAGCATCTCGATCCGGAACTGGAGCGCCATCACTGGGAGACACGCCACTACACCGGCGATCTGGTGTTCGAACGCTGATGCGCGACTTGCTGGCCTCCTACGTTCGAAATTCAGACGCGACCTGGGTCTGCGGTGGCTTTGGGGCCCTGGCCGAATTTCATTTCGATGCCGGTGAGGAGGTCTGCTTCGCCGAAGACGGAGCGATCGGCGCGGCGACGGCGCGCGGTGCCTTTCGTCTCGAGTGCGTGCCGGAGCTGCATCCTGTCGCGTATGAGACGGTGAGCAAGACCAGCAAAAGCTGGGGCAGGGGCTCGTGCTCTGCCTGCCGGAGAAAATGGCACATACGGGCGCGCGCACCGTCGTGACGGAACTCGGCCCCGACGCCGATGCGATCCGGCCGCAGGACCGCGGCGCGATCCTGTTCGATCTCGGCATTGACAAGCCGCAGTCGGAGATTTGCGTGCGCACCGCCGATCCACGCACCCTTGCGTCGTTGCGCGAGGCCTGTGGCAAGCCGTTGTTCGGGCACGGCCACGGCGTGGCGGCTCTAATGCCGGCACTCAGTCCGTATCGGGTCTTTCGCAGCAAGGTGGCGAGGGTCGAGGTCTATCAGCCGATCCCGCCGCCCGACGGCAAGACGCCCGAGGGGCCGCACACGCATGTGCGGCCAAACCTGGTCAAGCATCGGCGCAGCCACGCCGCGACCGTTCCGGTGCCGGCGGGCTGGCTCCCGGTGCTCTGGCTTTTCCCGCCGCATCCGTTGCAACACGCGTCCGGCGTCGCGACGCCGTTCGACGTGGCGCGCTACGAGGCCTTTCAGTCCTTGTTGCAGCGGTTCGGCGACTGCGATGCGCTCGCCGGCAAGCAGGCCACGAGCGAGGCGATGGTGGCGACGCGCGTCGGACGTCTGGCTTTTCGAGTGGCGCAACGGCAACGCGCGGCGCGACAGCGCGCGGAGGCTTGACGGTCTGCACACTCACTGTCAAAGTTTTGCCAGTGGTTCCCGCAAGGGATCAAAAGGGAACGCGGTGAATTGCCGCGGCTGCCCCCGCAACTGTGAGCGGCGAGTTCTGGATCGACAAACCACTGGGACCTCAAGGTTCTGGGAAGGTGATCTAGAGCGGCGACCCGCAAGCCAGGAGACCTGCCACTAACCGCGGTCACGCGCGAACGCATTGGGCGGGGTGTCCTGGTGTAGAAATTGGCCACGATGCCTGCGCCTGCAGGCAACGCTGCCAGCTATAGTTCGCGGTGACGGATGTTGTGCCGCGAGTCCGTCGTTGTCGATTTCTGCCGTTCCCGCCGCCCGAGGGCATAGTTTCGATCCGCTCGAGCTCTACGCTTCGGCAATCGATACGTCCGACTACGTCGCGCGCGTGTCGTCTGTCGTTCGCCGGCTGGTGCCCAAGATCGGCGAGCTGCTCGATGTCGGTGCGGGCGGTGGCCAGCTCGGCGCGTCGCTGCAGGGCATCGATTTTCCGTGGAGTGCGATAGAGCCGTCTCCCACCATGCGGGCGCGCCTGGTGCGTCTGCGCCATCCACCGCGCATCGTGCCCGCGGGCTGGGAAACGGCAGATGTTCCGGCGGGAGCGCACGATACTGTCCTCGCCGCCACAATGCCGGCGCTGTTCGAGCGGCCGGTCGTCTTTCTCGAGCGATGCCGGGCGTGGGCGCGACGCACGGTGGTCTGGGTCGTGCCGGCGCATCAGGGGCCGCGCGGCCTGTGCTTCGCCGGATGCCTGCCGCCCAAGTGGCATGGCGAGGACGAGACGCCGGGGATCGACATCGTCCTCAGCGGGTTGGCGCCGGGGACGCGGCCGGACGCCATCGCGTTCACCGACTGGACCTTCTCCGCTGTCGTGAAGGACCTGGGCAGGCTGTCGGCCTATCTCGCCGATCGGCTGGGCTGGCCTCGGCACGATGGCCGCCGTCTCGAGCTCGCCGCCCTTCTCGCCGACCAGGCGCGGCCTGACGCCGCCGGCCTGCGGCTCGACATTCCAAGAAAATCCGCTGTGCTTGTTTGGGGGAACTCATGATCAAATTCGATATGCGAGTCGTCACGGGAAGTGCCGTGCTGCTCTCATCCGCCTTCTGGCTGTCGCCCGTGGCTGCCCAACAGGTGCCGAATCCGGCGCACGTGCCGAACCCGGCGCAGCTGCCCGACACGGCGCAGATCCTGACGCCGACGTCGACGGCGCCGCCACCGCTCGCCGCGCCGCCGGCCGGCTTCCTTCCCGAGGTCGTCGTGACGGCGACCGGCCGTCCGGAGGAGGTCACCAAGATTGCCGGCACGATCCAGGTGATCGACGGCGCCAAGATCACGAAATCCACGGCCAAGTCGGTCACCGACCTTCTCGCTGAGAACTCCGTCGGCTTCATGAGCGAATGGACGGCTGGCCAGACCCTGCTCAATATCCGCGGCGCCGCGACCGAAGGGCAGGGCCGCGACTTCAAGAGCGAGGTGCTGATCCTGATCAACGGCCATCGCGCCGGCACCGCCAACATCTCCAAGCTCTCGACCGCCGATATCGAGCGCATCGAGATCGTGCGCGGGCCTTCTTCGGTCATCTACGGCAGCGCGAACATGGGCGGCGTGGTCAACATCATCCTCAAGACCGGCCGCACGGCGCCCGGGAACCTGCTCGAGGTCGAGCACCGGTTCGTGGAACCTGATCCAGGGCAAGGCGCAGTCGGGCGGCACCTTCCAGGGCTTCGACTGGTATCTCGGCGTCGCGGGCGGCGGCCAGGGTAACCACCAGGTGGGCGGCGGCGCCTACGAGTTCGAACACCGCCTGGAACCGCGAAGGCGGCACGGCGGCACTTGGCTATCAGATCGACGCAGACAACCGCGTCGACGTGACCCTCCGTACCGACGGTGTCTATGACACCGGCTTCCGCGGCTCGAGCTCGAACATCTTCGCCTTCGACACGCGCTACAACCAGTCAGTCGACGTGACCTACAACGGCAAGACACCGGACAGCCGCGGTCACCTCTTCATCCAGGGCTACTACGTCCAGGACGTCGACGCCCTCAACAATCCGTCGCCCTTCAGCAACCTCAATGCCGTCGCCGCGCGCACGACGATGGACTACAACCGGCGCCAGCTCGATATCGAGGGCATACGTTTCCAGCCGAGCTACAAGATCATTTCCTCGAACGAATTTCTGGTCGGCGCCGATTGGGAGCGGACCTGGATCACCTCGACGCGCGCGCGCGCCGGCGGTGCGGCAGTCACCCAGCTTTCCCCGCAGGACAACAACGAGACCGATCAGGTCTGGGCGTTCTACGCCGAGGATGCGCAGACCTTCTTCGACCGCTGGATAATCCGCGGCGGCGTGCGCCAGACCTACGGAACGACGACCACCCTGCAGACACCGTTTGCGGCCACGCTCGTTCCCTCGTCCGTGAACTATAGCGCGACGACGTACACATTGGGCTCGACCCTGCAGATCACGGACTGGCTGACGGCCAGGGTCGGCGCGTCGAGCGGCTTTCGCGCGCCGACGGCGACCGAACTGGGCTCCAACTTCACGACGACGCCGATCGGCACGACGATCTTCGGCAATTCCAGCCTCAGCCCGGAGACCAGCCAGCAGGTCGAACTCGGCGGCACGATCACCACCAAGGACGCGCGCCTCGACCTCGTCGTATTCCAGAATGTCATCGGCAATCGCATCAACGCCCAGACGATCTCGTCGGTCGGCGGGGTGGTGATCCAGCAATACCAGAACAACCCGGCGAACATCGTCGTCCAGGGCATCGAAATGCAGGGCGAGGCCGACGTGCACCGCACGCTCGGTCTCCCGGTCGCGCCGGGCACCCGCTGGACCGTCTTCAGCAACGGCTACTACAATTGGCAGATGACCGACTTCGGAGAGGTCGTTGCGACAGCCGGCACCAGTCAGGCGGTTCGCATGTATCAGTACGAGGCCACGATCGGCACACGCTATGGCCAGCTCGATAGCGCCATGCCGTGGAATGTGCAGTTGATCGGCCAGTTACGCGGGCCGATGTGGTATAATACCGAAGAGGCGCTGAATACGCAGCTCTTCCCCGGCCAGGTGCGCAACGTCACCGCCTATCGCAAGGATCCCTTCTGGGTATGGAGCACGCGCGCCGAGGTCGAGTTCGCCAAGGGCTTGAAGTTCTACGCGGCGCTCAACAACATCTTCGACATCAACAACAGCCCGCAGTTCATCGGCCTGGACCAGGTACCTTGCGGCGACAAGCCAGGTGGCGCAGAACGGCTCGTGCGGCAATTCGATGCCTGGGCGAGAGTTCATCATCGGCGCGCAGTTCAGGTTCTGATGCAGCGACTGGCGGCCTTCCTGGCCTGCGCGCTCGGCCTTGTGCCGGGTGCGCGGGCCGAGCCGCTGATCGTGCACGATGCGCTCGACCGGACGGTGAGCTTCGCCGCGCCTCCACAGCGGATCATTCCGATCTTCGCGTCGAACACCGAGATCGTGACGGCGCTCGGCCTGGCAGGGCGCGTCGTCGGCATCGAGGCCTATACGCGCTATCCGCCGGAGATCCTCGACCGCCCGCTGGTCGGCGGCCGGCTGGGTTTCTCGGTCGATGCCGTGGTCGACCTCCATCCCGATCTCGTGGTCGTGACGCCCTCGCGGCAGGCGGCGAACCAGCTGGTCGACCCGATGGAACGGCTCGGCATTCCGATCATCGTGCTGCTGCAGCGCGATGTGGCGGAAATCCTGTCGAACATCCGCCTGGTGGCGAGGATCGCCGGCATCTCGGCCGCACGGTGAGGGCGTCGCGCGCGCGCTCGAAGCGCGCCTGACGACGGTCAAGGACAAGATCGCGGGGCGGAGCCCGCCCAGCGTCATCATGATCACGGGCCAGCTCGGCAACGGGCTGATGCTGGTGGCGCGGGACGGCACCTACACCGGCGATGCGATCGTGCGGGCCGGAGGACGCTTCGGCCTTCCCGGGACGCTGACCCTGGCGCAAGTCTCGCCCGAGGCGATCCTGAAGGCCGATCCCGACGTGCTGCTGTTCGCCGGCCTGCCGCGCGGATTGAAGGCGCTGATCGGCCAACCCGGCTGGTCGCAGATGCGCGCGGTCCAGAGCGGACGGGCCTATGTCGTGGCGCGCCAGGAACTGCTGATCCCGGGCCCGCGTACCTTCGACGGCATCGAGCATCTGGCGGCGCTGTTCCATCCCGACGCGTTCGCGAAATGAGACCGTGGCTGGCGCTCGCGCTCATCCTGGCGGTCGCCGTCGTCGTGGCGGCCTGTGCCGGGCACGACTGGGCAACGCCGGCCGACCTCTGGCGTGCGCTCGCCGGCGATCGCGATCTGCGCAGTCGCCTGCTCTTCGAGTGGCGCCTGCCGCGCGTGCTGGCCGCGGCGCTGGTCGGCGCGCTGCTGGGGCTGGGCGGCGCGATCTATCAGGGCGTGTTCCGCAATCCTCTGGCCGAGCCTTATCTGCTGGGATCGGCGGGCGGGGCGGCGCTCGGCGCCACCGTCGCCCTGCTGGTGCCGCTGGCGTTGCCGCAATCTCTCCTGCTGCCAATCCTTGCCTTCGCCGGGGCCTGGGGCGCCACGGTGCTGGTGCTGGGCATTGCGCGCATCGCCGGCGCCGTCGATGCCGCAGGACTGCTGCTGGCCGGCGTTGCCGTCGCCGCGATCCTGGGCGCGCTGCGCTCGTTCCTGATGCTGGCTCTGTCGGACGACACGGTCAGCCTGCAGGTCGTGCTGAGCTGGGTGCTGGGCGGTGTCCAGACGCCGACGTGGGGCGTGCTGGGCTGGCTGGCGCTGATATCGCTGGGCTGCCTCGGCCTTGCCGCACTGCTCGCCTCGCGGCTCGACATGCTCGGGCTGGGCGAGACGATGGCGGCCTCCTTCGGCCTCGACGTCAGGGCCTTCGTGGCGATTGCGGTGCTGGCCGGATCCGTCGTCGTCGCGGCCGCCGTGGCCTTCGGCGGGCTGGTGGCCTTCGTCGGCCTCGCTGCCCCTCACATCGCCCGCTGGCTGGTCGGGCCTCTGCACAAGCCGCTGTTGCCGGCCTCGGCGCTGGTCGGCGCCATCGTGGTGACGCTCGCCGATGCGATCGCCCGCGCCCTGCTGCCGCCCGCCGAGATTCCGCTCGGCCTCGTGACGGCGGTGGCGGGCGGCCCGTTCTTTATCCTGCTGCTGGCGCGCAGGCTGCGCGCATGACGGCTATCGCCGCCGACAATCTGCGGGTGACGCGGGGCGCCGCGACGCTGATCGACGGGCTGTCGCTCACCTTCAGTGAACGCGGATCGGTAGCGCTGATCGGTCCCAATGGTGCGGGCAAGTCGACGCTGCTCAAGGTTCTCGCGGGTCTCGATATTCCGCAAACTGGCGCGGTACGGGTCGGCGGCCGCGAACTCCTGTCACTTTCCAGAGCCGTGCGGGCGCGCACGGTCGGCTTCCTGCCGCAGCATTTCGAACCCCACTGGGATCTGGCGGTCGGCGATCTGGTCCGGCTGGGGGCGGCGCGCAATCCCGATCTGGACAACGATGCCGTGACCAAGGCGCTCGTGCAGTTCGAGCTTGGCGACCTTGAGCGGCGGCGCTGGTCGACCTTGTCGGGCGGCGAACGCGCCCGCGTATTGCTGGCCATGGTGCTGGTCGCCGACCCGCCGGTCCTGCTGGCCGATGAGCCGGCAGCGGCGCTCGATATCCGTCACCGCCTCGACGTGATCCAGACCCTGGCCGAACGCGGCCGCGATCGTCTCTCGGTCGTGGTCGTGCACGACCTCGATCTTGCGTTCCGCCATTTCGAGCGCGTGGTCGTCCTGGTGAAGGGAAAGATCGCGGCCGATGCTCCGGCGACGGAGTTGGTCGGCGACAGGCGCCTGGATGAGGCGTTCGGCGTGCGCTTCGAACGGGTCAGGACGGCGGAAGGCTGGTCCCTGCGGGCGTCGAAGAACCCGGTGTAGCGCTTGCGGTACGGGAGAAGCGCACGGCGATGGCAAGCGCGCGGCAGCTGATGAAGCCGGCAAAGAAGGCGGCGCCCGCCGCCACGTAGTCGGTCGCCACGACGGGCGTCTTCAGACTTGCCGACGTGAAGTCGATCGCCGACATGACCACCAGGCCGACCGCCGCAAGATGGGTATCGATCGAAGGTCGAACCCGAATCAGCCCGCGCGCATGATCGACGTCGAAGGGCAGGGTCCAGCCGCGCATCCGGCCGAGCATGGCACCGATGATTGCGCCCGAGACCCACTCCGCGTCGTGCGCCGAACGTCGCGTCGAATACACCGGCAAGGAGCACGAGCGCTTGCGCCGTGGCGAAGCTCGGCGGCATGGCCAGGCGCCACATCTTCACGCCGTCGCCGCGTGCCTGGGGGACGATGGTCCATAGGCAGGCGATCGCGAGAAAAACAGTCAGGGCGTTCGACAGGCTGAGGGGCGCGATCATTGGTCCGGCATTGTACGACAAAGTCCGGCGTGAGCCGACGCCTCTCCTTCACATCGGCGAGAGCCGCCGACGGTTCTGCATGTCCTGTGCAAGGCGGCGGGTCTACACGGCTCACCAGCATATTTGCATCAGTTCCATGTTAAATGCCTTGTGGCGCGGCGCTGTGGGGATAAATAGGCTCGATTGCATGGGCTCTGAACAATTCGACGGCCGCACGTCCTGGAAGGCCGCATGGATGACGCTGGCCATCCTCTCGGTCTCCTACGGCTCGCCACTGCTGATCGTTGTCGGCATGAAGACGATGCAGGAAGAACTCGGCACCTCGCGCTCGCTGCTGGCGCTGGCGGGATCGCTGGTCTGGATCGGCACCGGGGCCGGCGGCATCTTCATGGGCTGGCTGGCCGACCGCATCGGCATACGCGCGACCATCACGATCGGCGCCTGCATGATCGCAGGCGGTCTGGCGCTGTCGTCGACCGGCACGATCTGGGCGCTTTACGTCGGCCACGGGCTGATGATCGGGCTGTTCGGCAACGGCGGCGTCTACCCGCCGCTGCTGGTCTATGTCAGCCGCTGGTTTGTCCGCCGGCGCGGCGCAGCGATCGCGCTGATCTCCTCCGGCCAATATGTCGCCGGCGTCGCCTGGCCAGCCTTGTTCGAACGCGGCATCTCCCACTTCGGCTGGCAGATGGCCATGCTTTCATATGCAGGCGTCGTGTTGGTGCTGATCCTGCCGCTCACGCTTTTGCTGAAACCGGCGCCGCTGGCGCCGGGCGATGCGTCGGTCTCTAGGCATGCGCCGCGCGCGGCCGTGCAGGCCAATCGCATTGCCGGCCTGCATCCCAACGTCGTGCAGGCTCTCATTTGCGTGGCGGGATTCTGTTGTTGCATTCCGATGTCGGTGCCCGCGGCCCATCTCGTGGCCTTCTGTGGCGATATCGGCATCCCGCCGACGCATGGTGCCGCGATGCTCTCGGTGATGCTGGGCTGTGCCTTCCTCGCCCGTCAGCTCTGGGGAGCGCTCGCCGACAGGATCGGCGGCCTGCGCACAGTGATGGTGGGGTCGGCCTGCCAGGCCGTGGCGATCGCCTGCTTCCTGCTGACCCAGGACGAGGCCGGCCTGTTCGCCATCTCCGCGGCGTTCGGCTTCGGCTTCAGCGGCATCATCCCGTCCTATGCCGTGACGATCCGCGACCTGTTTCCTGCCAGCCAGGCGTCGTGGCGCATTCCGCTCACCCTGTTCACGGCGATGAGCGGCATGGCCTTCGGCAGCTGGTTCGCCGGCAGCATGTACGACCACTTCGCCTATTACGCGCCGGCCTTCGGCATCAGCGTGATCTTCAACATCGCCAATCTGCTGGTCATCGGCTTCCTGGTGCTGCGCCTGTCAGGCGCCCGGCGGACGCCGCAATGGTCCGCCGTCGCCTGATTCTTCTCAGGCGGCCTTCACAACCCTGAGTTCTTCCGACCGGTCGGTGGCTGGTGCCGGCGTGCGCGACAGGTCGGCGATCTCGGCACGCAGCTCGGGCGTCATCTTCACGTCGACCGACGCCAGTGAATCCTTCAACTGCTCGAGGTTGCGCGCACCGATGATCGGCGCCGTCACCGCGGGATGCGTGCCGACCCAGGCGATCGCGGTGCTGACCGGATGCAGGCCCTTCTGCTTGCAGAAGGCGACATACCTCTCCGCGACCTCGAACATCCACGGATCGCCGTAGCGGGCCTCGTACATCTTGTTGGTCTTGAGCCGGCCCGAATTCTGGCGCGTGGGGGCCTGGCCGAAATACTTGCCCGACAGCAGACCGGCCGCGGCCGGGCTGTAGGGGATGACGCCGATGCCGTTGGTCTCGGCCATCGGCAGGATCTCGACCTCGGCCTGGCGCTTCACCAGATTGTACATTGGCTGGACGACCTGCAGCCGCGCCCAGTTGTGGCGCTCCTGGATGTCGACCGCGCGCTGCGTCTGCCACGCCGACCAGTTGCTGACGGCGGGATAGATCACCTTGCCCGCGCGAACCAGATCCTCGAGCCCGCGCATGGATTCGTCGATTGGCACCAGGGCGTCGTAGCGGTGCAGGAACAATACATCGATGCGATCGGTCTGTAGCCGCTTGAGGCACGCCTCGATGGCCTGCACCATGTGCCGACGCGACGTGCCGCGCGCGTTTACGTCGGGACGTATCTGGGCGTTTACCTTGGTGGTGAGCACGAGGTCGTCGCGATGACCTTTGGCCAGCCGGCCTAGAATCTCCTCCGATGCGCCTTTGTTGTACTCGTTGGCGCAGTCGAAGAAATTGATGCCGGCATCGCGGACGACCTTGTACATTGAGGCCGACGTGGCTTCATCGGCATCGCCGCCGAAGGACATGGTGCCGAAACAGAGTTGGGAGACCTGAACGCCTGTGCGGCCAAGAAGCTTGGTTTTCATGGCGTGAGCCTAGCATAGGCGGGTATCCGGGCAATCAACTCGGACGCGCGTAGATGTCGCCCGAGTTGGCGGCGTGTGGCAGTTTCGCCAACCAATCCGCCATTTCGCTGGCGTCACGCCAGGTGCCAAGCATTTGGCTCTCGCCGAGGGACGCGTTGAAGCGCGTGTAGCCGAGCGCGGCGCAACGCGCGAGGCATGCCAACGCCACGTCGCGCTGGATGGTGGTAAACTCGAAGGAGAGCGTGGCCACGGGATGCGACAGGCCGGCGAGCGCCTCGGCCTCGAAGCCTTCGACGTCGAGCTTGATGAAGGCGGGAACGCCGTGCGCCTCGATCAACGCGTCGAGCGTGGTCACGGCGACGAGTTGCGATCGGTCCCACGATTCTCCATCCCACCCGACTGCCCCACGGCCGGCATCGATGAAGTCGCGCGAGAGGGTCGAGATCGTCGGATTATCCGGATTGATCATCATCGTCGCACTGCCGGAGGCGCGGCCGACGGCGGACCGGACCAGCACGACATCGCGGTCGCGGCCGTAGAGCAACACCAGGGTCCGGTGCAGGGCAGGTTGCGGCTCGACGGCAAGCACGCGGGCGCCGAGGCGGCGGAAAGCAGCCACACGATCGCCGACATGGGCGCCGATATCAAAGACAAGGTCGCCTGGCACGACGAACTGCGCATGGAGTGCGTCCATCGCCCGCGCCCGCGCGGGGTGGCCGTAGTAGATGCGCAGGGAGCGCAGCACGCCGCGCGCCGTCCGCAACCCGTGCAGCATGCCTCTCACTTCAGCGCCGGCAAGTCGAGCCGCTTGAGCGAGGCGGGTGGCGACGTCTCCTCCGGCAGCCGTCCGATGCCGGCACGGGTCAGGGCCGCGCCCAGTCCGGGCCACGAGGTGACGACGCAGAATGGAATCGCCAGCACCAGCCCGCCGGCCAGGAACGCGAACAGGTAGGGCAGGGCGGCCGGCTGGAGGGCGCCGACCGCTGCGAGGCACGCCGCGCCGAGAAGCGTCTGCGGCCACAGCTGGCGCGTCGCCACCCTCCACGGCACGGCATGGTCCTCGCGCGTCTGGCCGATCCAGCCGATGGCGCGACCGAACGGCAGGCCCGCGAAGAACAGCGTGTGGCAGGTCCACATGATGGGCGAGAGCAGCAGGAAGAAGAGCGTCTCGATGACGACGCTGGCCAGGAGCCGCATCGGTCCGCCGAAGCCGCGGCAGAGTGCGGGCCGCGCCAGGATGTCGATCGTCGTGGCGATCTTGGCCGAGAACCACATCGCCAGCACGGTCGCGAGCAACGCCGTGCCGTAGCGGGGGTCGATGACGGCGTTCGTCGTGGGGGCGGCAGCCAGGGCGATCGTGCCCAGAAGCAGAAGGCCGATCCAGGCCGGCGAGCCGGTGAACATCAGCATGGCGAATACGAGCTGGAAGCGGCTGACCGGCTTGAGCCCGTGCCGGCCGATGAAGAACACGTACTGCAGCGTGCCCTGCAGCCAGCGCTGGTCGCGCCGCAGGAATTCGAGCAGCGTCGGCGGGTTCTCCTCCCAGCCGAGATCCTCCTCGGGCAGGACGCGCACGTCGTAGCCGGCGCTGCGCATCAAGGTGGCCTCGATCTGGTCGTGACTGAGCACCGGACCGCTCAGGATGCCGCGGCCAGGCACCGGCGGGATCGCGCAATGTCGCTTGAACGGCGCGATGCGGATCACCGCGTTGTGGCCCCAGTACGGGCCGCAGTCGGCCTGCCACCAGGTGCTGCCGATCGTCCACGAGCGCATGCCCAGCCGCATGCCGAACTGGAAGATCCGGGCGAAGGCGCTGGTCGACGGCATGCCGACGACGAGTCCCTGCAGGATGCCGAGCCGGTCATCGTCCTGCACGAGACCGACCATGCGGATGAGCGCCGACGCCGGCATGAAGCTGTCGGCGTCGAGCGTCGCCATGAAATCGTGGTCGTCGCCCCAGCGTTCCAGGAAGTCGCGGATGTTGCCCGCCTTGAAGCCGGTGTTCACCTCGCGTCGCCGGTAGGTCAGCGCGATACGGTTCGACCATTTCTGCGCAAGCTCCGCAAAAGCCGCTGCCTCGCCGTCGATCATTTCGAGCCGGCTGGTGTCGCTCAGCACATAGCATTGGAAGCGTGCGGCACAGCCGGCGGTCTCGATCTCGTCCATCATCGTATCGAGGTTACGAATCACCCGGTCCGGCACCTCGTTGCGGATGCACATGACAATGGCGGTCGATGTCATGATCGCGGATGCGGGGATCGAGCGCGCCGCGGATGGCACGACGGCGCCCACGGGATCGTGGGCGAACCGCATGATGATGAAGCCGATGGCCGCGTTCCAGAAGCCGACCGCAATCCAGGGCGTCGTGAGCGCAAACAGGATCAGCAACACCGCGTCGACGAAATCGAAGCCGCCGGGGGAGAGAGTCGAGGGCAGCCAGCATCAGAAGCGCCGCGATCGATACCGTCACCAGGAAGACAAAGGCGAGACGGCGACAGAAGACACGGCGATCGGTCAGGACATGGGCTCCTACGGAAACCCATGATAGCGTAAAGGATGGCCCTCGGGATCAAAACGCCTTGAGCGAAGCCGGTCGTGCGCTGTGGTACGTGGCGGCGGGGCAGGCGGAGATCCGCGACGAGCCACTGGGCCCGTTGCCGACGGGCGCCGTGCGGGTGCGCGCCCGACATGGCGCGATCAGCCGCGGCACCGAATCGCTGGTGGCGCAGGGCCGCGTGCCCGCCTCGGAGTTCCAGCGCATGCGCGCGCCGTTCATGGCGGGCGCGTTCCCGTTTCCCGTGAAGTACGGATACGCGACGGTCGGCACGGTGGAGAGCGGACCGGCGGAGCTGGCGGGCGCACGGTGTTCACCTGCATCCGCATCAGACAGTGTTCGACGTGCCGGCCGATGCGGCGGTTCCCGTGCCCGCCGGCGTTCCGGCCGCGCGCGCGGTGCTTGCGGCCAACATGGAGACGGCGTTGAACGCGGTGTGGGATGCAGGCGGCGGTCCCTGGGGGCAGGTCGCGGTCGTGGGCGCGGGCGTCGTCGGGGCCTTGACCGGACTGCTGCTGCACGACCTCGCGTCGGCCGACGTGACCCTGGTCGACATCAATCCCGCACGCTCTGCCGTCGCTGCGGCCTTTGGACTGAAGTTCGCCGCGCCCGAACGCGCGCCGCGCGATTGCGGGCTGGTCGTCCATGCCAGCGCGAGCGCAGCGGGGCTCGCCACGGCGCTCGGCCTGGCGGATGACGAGGCCACGGTTATCGAGCTGAGCTGGTACGGTGACGCCCAGGTGGCGGTGCCGCTGGGCGGCGCCTTCCACAGTCGTCGACTGAAGCTGGTCGCGAGCCAGGTCGGCAAGGTGGCGCCCTCCCATCGCCGCGACTGGACCCATCGCCGCCGCCTCGAGAAAGCGTTGGAGCTGCTGGCGGACGACCGGCTCGACGTCCTGTTCGACCGGCCTGCCGCCTTCGAGGATCTGCCCGAGCGCGTTGCCGCGCATTCTGGACGCGAAGAGCGGCATCCTGTGCCAACGCATCGACTATCCCTGACCCGAGGAGACCACCCGTGTACGCAGTCGAAGTCCGCGATCACATCATGATCGCGCATTCCTTCAGGGGCGACGTGTTCGGCCCGGCGCAGGCCCTGCACGGCGCGACCTTCGTCGTCGACGCTGCCTTCATGGCCGACCGGCTCGACGACAACGGCATCGTCGTCGACATCGGCCGCGCCCACGAGGTGCTGAAGGCGATCCTTGGGCCGTTGAACTACAAGAACCTCGACACTATCCCTGCCTTCGCCGGCCGCAACACGACGACGGAATTCCTGGCGCGCCACGTCCACGACGGGCTGGCCGACGCTGCGCGGTCGGGCAGGCTCGGCCGTGACGGCAGGGAACTTAAGGCCATCCGCGTGACGGTCTCCGAATCGCATGTCGCGCGGGCGTGGTACGAGGCTCCGGTGTGGCCGGTCGCGTAACCTTTGCCATTCCCGGCGATCTCGAGGCGCTGACCGGCGGCTACAACTACGACCGCCGCATCGTGGCCGAGCTGCGTCGGCTGGGATGGCAGGTGGATGTGCTGATGCTTGGCGAGGGGTTCCCGAGACCGAGTGCTGCGCAGCGGGTCATTGCGGCCGAACGGCTGGCGGCGGCGTCGGCAGACGGGCCGATCGTGGTCGATGGCCTGGCCTTCGGAGTGTTGCCGGAGATCGCCACGGTCCTGCAGGCGAGCCGCTCGTTGGTGGCGCTGGTGCATCATCCGTTGGCGCTGGAAACCAGCCTCGCCTCTGCCGAGAGGGAGCGGCTCCATCGCAGCGAACGCGCGGCGCTCGCCGCCGCCCGCCGGATCATCGTCACCAGTCGGACGACGGCGGCGACCCTGGTTGCAGGGTTCGATGTGCCGGCCGGCAGGATAGACGTGGTCGCTCCCGGTACCGATCGTGTGCCGTTCGCGGGTGGTAGCGACGGCCCGCCGCTGCGGCTTCTGTCGGTGGCAGCCATTGCCCGGCGCAAGGGTTTCGACGTTCTGGTCGAAGCGTTGTCGCGGCTGTCCGATCTTCCGTGGCATCTCACGATCGCCGGCGATCGCACCCGCGATCCGGCTGCAGTCGCCGCACTGGATGCGGCGGTCGTGCGCCATCGTCTTGCCGGTCGCATCGACTGCGCCGGTGCGGTTCCCGCCGATCGGCTGGCTGCGTTATATGCCGGCGCCGACCTGTTCGTGCTGGCGTCGCACTATGAAGGCTATGGCATGGCCTATGCCGAGGCGATGGCGCACGGCTTGCCGGTGATCGGCACGACCGGCGGCGCGATCCCCGAGGTCGTGCCCGCAACGGCGGGACGGCTCGTGGCGCCGGGCGACGTCGACGCGCTGGCGACAGCGCTGCGAGAGGTACTGGGCGACAGCGAACTGCGCCATGCTCTCAGGAGCGGCGCGCGGTCGGCCGCCACGGCGCTGCCGACATGGGCGGACTCAGGGACGCGGTTTGGCCGGGTGCTCGACCTTCTGCTCTGACAGATCGCAGTCGAACAACACTTCGTCGCCCAGCGCGTGGGCCTGCGTCGGCATGCGCAAGGCCTCGTCCATGCGCGCGATCGGTGGCAGGGCGAGGCTCGCGATACCGGAGCCGACGATGACCGGTGCCACGACGATATGCAGGCGATCGAGGCAGCCGGCGGACAGGAAAAGCGACAGGGTTCTGGCGCCGCCTTCGATCAGCACGCGGTGGAGGCCGCGCTGGGCCAGTGCCTCGAGGATGGCGGCCGGCGCGATGACACCATCGGTGTCGGGCAGCGCGATGGCTTCGACGCTGCCTGCGCACCGCAGGACCGGATCCTGTCGCGTGATGACCAGACGCCGCAGGCCATCGTCGGCGAAAGCACGGGCCGACGCGGGCAGGCTGCCGCGTGGATCGATGACCACCCTCGCGGGACTGGGTCCCTCGACCTCGCGCACGGTGAGCCGCGGATCGTCGGCACGCACGGTGCCGGCGCCGACGACGACGGCGTCGACGATCGCGCGCAGGCGGTGGAGGTGGGCCAGTCCTTCCGCGCCGTTGACGTACTGCGAGTGGCCGGAAAGCGTGGCGATGCGCCCATCGAGCGACTGGCCGATCTGACCGACGACCACAGTTCGCCCGGCCGGCGCGCGCCTCAGTGCGCCGAAGCGGCTCTCCCATGGCTCGGCCATTCGTTCTCCGGCGCGGATGCGGCGGGGAACGTCGGCCCAGTCACCGGCGCGGTCGACGAATGAATCCTGCATGTGCCCGCAACCCTAGCCCGCCGCACTGACACCTGGGGAACACAAAACAGTGTCCTCCGCCTCCTGCCGAAAAGTCTCTCCCGCCAGTGCCGCTTGAATGGTAAGCCTTTCGGATGATGGGAAATGGGGGAACCAACGTGTTCGCAAACAAAGTGACGGCTTCGTGCGCCGCCTTCTTGCTGGTACTTGGCGGCATTGTTTCTCCCGTGCTGGCGCAAGGCGCCGACTTTCACGAACCGGTAACGCTCGCCAGCAAGGACGGCGTGCTGGAAGTCCGCCTCACGGCGCGGCAGGGCAAGGTTGCGCTCGATACGGCGGCGAAGCCCGTCGAGGGCTTCATGCTGTTCGGCTACGAGCTGATTCGCGGCACGGCGTCGGACGGCAAGGTCTCGGGCGACGGCTCCTATCCGGCGCCGACGCTTCAGGTGTTTCCGGGCGAAACGCTGATCGTGCATTTCGACAACGGCCTGAGCGGCCTCACCATCCGCGACTACTACGATCCGGCCTACACAGCGATCGGAAAGAAGGTGCCGATCTACCCTCCGCAGATGACGGACTCGCCGATCAATCTCCACGTCCACGGCCTGCATGTCAGCCCGAAGGGCAATTCGGACAATGTGATGCTCCATATTCCGCCCGGAATGGAGAACACCTACACCTACAACATTCCAACCAACATGCCCCAGGGCGCCTACTGGTATCACAGCCACCTGCATGGGCTGACCTCCGCGCACACCTACGCGGGCATGGCCGGGTTGCTGTCGATCGGCCGGGCCGACGGCAACCTGCCTCTCGTCACCGAGAAGAAGATCCCGATCCGCAACATGCTGCTGCAGTATAATTTCGTGCACAATCGCGCCGGCGGACTGGCGGAACTCAACAATCCCTACTGGCCGCAGTTCGTCAGCACGATCGTGCCGCCCAAGGGCGACGAGCTCGCCAAGGGCACGTACCGTCCTCTGCTGACGCCCGTGAACTTCGCCCAGAACAAGCCGGGCGAGAAATTCGCGACCATCTGGTACGCAGGTCCGCTTTCGATCAGCAACACCCGCGGCCTGCTGCAGCTCATCCCGAGCAACCTGCAGCGCTTCACCGCGGCAGGGGGCCGGCGCGACCTCGACGTGCCGATCGATCCGTCGCTGCCGGACGCCAAGCGCGACGTGCAGTTCACGATCAACGGTCAGTTCCAGCCGGTGATCAGGAGCAAGGCGGGACAGACCGAGATCTGGGTGCTCGAGAACGTCAGCGATATCGCCTACATCACCGTGCAGTTCACCGAGACGGCAACCGGCCGCCATCCCAGGATCGCGGTGGTCGGCCAGGACGGCAATCCCTATCCGGCCGTGCACTATCCGCCGTTCGAGAACGGCACGCGCCTGGTGATTTCGCCCGCCAGCCGCTTCGCCGTTGCCGTCACCATCCCTGCCGAAGGCGAGCTGATCATGGAGATGCCGTCGATGGGCGGAGGGGCGCGGACCAAGAATGCGCCGGGTATCCTCTACACCGCAAACGGTACGGACAGCCCGCCGGCCGTGCTCGGCACCTTGAGTGTGTTGCCCGAGCATGTGAGCTACGCCGACGGCTTCTTTCTCTTCCCGACACAGGTGCTGGCAAAGGCCGTAGCGTCGGAACCCGGCGGCGAGACCACGCCGTTCGTCGAGGGCCAGGCGCTCGGCGCCTATACCTCCTTCGTCGACCTCGCCGACGCCAAGCCCGACGTCACGCGCAAGCTTCTGATCAACGGCGGGTTTCTCAACAATCTGGTGACCAAGGAAGATTCCAAGGCCTTCATCTATGCCTTCGACAGCGGCGCCTTCCCCAACGTGGCGCTGATCCAGCCGCGGCTCGGCTCGGTCGAGGAATGGCAGTTCGCCAACTACAACAACGACGAGCACCCGATTCACGTGCACGTCAACGACTTCCAGATGATTGCCTACGACGATCCCACCGTCGGCCTCAAGGTCGGTCCCGACAGGTTCGGCATGGACAATGTCAATGTTCCGGTGCCGTCGATGTTCGCCGACGAAACGGTGGTCCAGCCGGGCTATGTCTCCTTCCGCACGCGGTTCGACGACTATATCGGCCTTTACGTCATGCACTGCCATCGGCTGAACCATGAGGACAATGGGCTGATGTCCCTGGTCAACGTGATTCCCGCGGTCTCGGACTATGCGGTGGCAATCCCCGGCGGTGTTGCGAAGGCGACCGAAGTGCGCATCCAAGACGGCAACGGCGACAAGCTGCTCGCGACCGTGACGCCCTTCGCGGGCTTCGGCGGCGCCGTCAGCGTGGCCATGGGCGATGTCGATGGCGACGGCGTCTACGACCTGATCGTCGGCGCCGGCAAGGACCACGCACCGGAGATCGTGGTCTATTCCGGCAAGTCGAACTTCGCCGTCGAGCGGGCACGCTTCCCGGCCTTCGCATCGACGTTTCACGGCGGCGTCTCGGTGGCCGCCGCGCAGATCGACGGCACGGCAGCAGACAATATCATCGTCGCGACGGGGCCCGGCATGACCGGAGAGGTCAGGGTCTTCCGCACGGCGTTGCCCGCGCTTGGCGTGGCGCCGGCGGTCTTCACGAGCTTCAAGCCTTATGGCGACGACAAGAACGGTGTGACCTTGGGTGCCGGCTTTGTCGACTTCCCGACCGGCCGCGACAGCATTGTTACGGCGCCCAGAGCGGGCAGCGTCGCCGAAGTGAAGGTGTGGGCGTTTTCGTTGCTTCGGCCAATCCCGGGCGCACCGGTGGCAAAGGCAGACGAGCGCATGGACCATGGCGTCGCAGGACAGCCGATCAACACGTCGTCGTTCCTGCCGTTCGGCAAAGACTATCGCGGCGGCGTGTCGCTCGCGACTGGCTGGCTTGCGGGATCGCTGGGAGGCGCAAAACGCATCGTGGTGGGGCAACTCTCCGACACCGGACAGGTGAAAGTTTTCACGGGTGGTTCGGCGCTCGACGGAGGACCGTCGCTTTACCTGCATAGCCCTGCGCAGCATGGCCGTGGCGCCACCTTCAAAGAAATGGCGAGCCTCAAGCCGTTCACGGGTTCCGGACCGGTGCGGGTGGCGACCACCAGCACGACGACCGGGGCGCACCTGCTGGTGAGCGGTCTGTCGGGACCCAGCGGCGAGGTCACGGTGCTGAAATACGATCTGGTACGGTCGGCGCCGCAGGCCAGGACCGCCGAGCTGCGCCGGCTGGGCCAAGTCTACTCGGCAAAGGCCGGGCAGGCGGCGCTTGTGGGCGGAGACTGACCAGCCGGGCGAGCCCGACGGTCACGAACGAGGTCAGGCCAGGTTCTTCTTGAAGTGCGCGACCGTGCGATCCCAGGAGAGCTTGGCTGCCGCTTCCTGATAGCGCGGCGTCGAGTTGTTGTGGAAGCCGTGCTGGGTGCCGGGATACTTGTACATCTCGTACGAGACACCGGCGGTCTTCAGCGCGCCCTCGAAGGCAGGCCACATGTCGTTGATGCGGTCGTCGTTGTCGGCGTAGTTGATCAGCATCGGCGCCTTGATGTCGGCGACCGCCGAGGTGACCGGCGCGGCGCCGTAGTACGGAGCCGCCGCCTTGAGGTCGGGCCCCAGCATGACGGCCAGGTAGTTGGTCGTGCCGCCACCCCAGCAGAAGCCGGTCGCCGCCAGCTTGCCCGACGACAGCGGATGGGCCTTGAGATATTTGGCTCCGTTCAGCATGTCGGTGCGCAACTTGCCCTGGTCGAGCTTGGCCTGCAGGTCGCGGCCGTCGTCGTCGTTGCCGGGATAGCCGCCGACCGGAAACAAGCCGTCCGGCGCCAGCGCCAGGAAGCCCTCGACCGCGAAGCGGCGGGCGACGTCCTCGATGTAGGGGTTGAGCCCGCGATTCTCGTGGATCACCAGGACCGAGGGGAACGGCCCATTGCCGCTCGGCTGCACGAGATAGCCGCGCATCGTGCCGGAATTGCCGCCGGGCGAGGGATAGGAGACGTAATGCGCCTTGATCCGCTGGTCGGTGAAGGAGATCGTCTGGGCATCTGCGTAGCGCGGCATCAGCGACTGCGCCATTGCCAGACCGCCGGCCGTCACCACCGCGGCCTGCTTCAGAAAGGTGCGGCGGTCGATGCGGCCGTGGCAGTATTCGTCGTAGAGGTCGAACACGCGCTGGTCGATCATCAATTCGGGTGTGCGGTCGATCATGTGGTCGGGCATCGCTCGATCTCCTCGGCTGCGGGCAGGCATGGCATGCTTCTTGGTAGGCCATCGCTCGTCAAGCCAAAGGAGATCACGTGGTCGTCAACGCCCTCGAGGTAAATGCCGAAAGGCTGTGGGACAGTCTGGAGCGCTCCGCCGAGATCGGCCGCTTTCGCGAGGTCGGCCTGCGCCGGCTCGCTCTGTCGGCCGAGGACAAGCAGATGCGCGACCTGTTCGTCGATTGGGCGAAGGCGGCGGGCTGCGCCGTCGAGATCGACCGGCTGGGCAACATCTTCGCGTGCCGTCCGGGCAGCGACCCGTCGCTACCGCCGGTGGCGATCGGCAGCCATCTCGACACCCAGATCTGCGGCGGGCGCTACGATGGCATCCTGGGCGTGCTGTGCGGGCTCGAGGTGGTCCGCACCTTGAACGATCGTGGGCTGACCACCAAGCGCGGCATCGAGGTGATCTGCTGGACCAACGAGGAGGGCGCACGCTTCAGCCCGCCGATGATGGGCTCGATGGCCTTCGCCAAAGTCCTGCCGCTCGAGACCGTGCTCGCCACCACCGACGATTCGGGCGTCACCGTCGAGCAGGCCCTCGACGCGATCGGCTATGCCGGTCCTGTGCCGCTCGGGCAGCGCGCGTTCGATGCCTATCTCGAACTGCACATCGAGCAGGCGCCGGTGCTCGACCGCGAAGGCTGCGACATCGGTATCGTGATCGGTGGCTACAAGACCCAGGCGCTGCGGCTGGCGATCGGCGGCGATACCGGCCACGCCGGCGGCACACCGATGGCGATGCGGCGCAACGCGCTGGTCGGGGCGGGCTATGTCATCGCCGCCGTGAACGACATCGGCCTCGCCTAGGCGGCCGACGAGGGCCGCACCACTACGACGCGGATCGAAAGCTTTCCGAACCTGCCCGGGACCTATGCCGAAGAGGTCAAGCTGGCGATCGATTTCCGCCACATCGACCCCGTGCGCTTTCAGGCGATGCGCCATGAGATCGACGCCGCGATCGCGGCCTCTGCGGCCAAGGCCAATGTCGACATAGACGTCGCCGAAGGCTGGAGCTGCGGGACCGAGCTGTTCGCGCCCGACTGCATCGCGCTCCTGAAGGCGACGGCCGAGGAACTGGGCCTGCCCTATCGCGAGATGCGCAGCCAGGCCGGGCACGACGCCTATGCCGTCGCCACCATGGCGCCGACGGCGATGATCTTCACGCCCTGCTTCGAGGGGATCAGCCACAACGTCAACGAGGCGATCGACCTCGCGCGCTCGCTCCCGAGCGCCAACCTGCTGCTGAATGCGGCCGTCGCCCGGGCCAATCGCTGAGCGACGCTGATGGCGTGCCCGGTTGCCGCCCTCAGTTCGGACTTACGAGCTGCGTCGTCACCGTCGGTACGCAATTCGTCTGACAAGCCGTCGGCGGCGGTGTAGGAGGCACCGTACACGTGACGCAAGGTGTCGGCGGCGAGGGCGACGGCTGCGGCGGTCCTCCGCCGCAGCCGTCGCCCGTGCAGTCCGTCGTCTGCGGCGGCTGAGGCGGCGGCGGGGGTGGCGGAGGATCTACAGGCGGTGGCGGGTCAACCACGGGCGGCGTCACCGTCAATGGAATGTTGACCGGCAGTGCTGCGAGTTGGAGTGGCGCTGCGCCCGTTGGCGGCGCGATATTGATATTGACGGGCCCCGTCACCGTGGCTGGGCCGCCGGCGATCAGCGGGTCGGCGCCCTGCAACGGACCGACGCCAGCCAGTGGCCCTGCTCCCTCTAGCGGACCGGCTCCGAACAACGGACCGGCGCCCTGGAGCGGACCGGCGCCGAGCAATGGGCCGGCACCCTGAAGCGGGCCTGCGCCCTGCAGCGGGCCGGCACCCTGAAGCGGGCCTGCGCCCTGCAACGGACCGGCGCCTTGAAGCGGCCCCGCGCCTTGAAGTGGGCCGCCACCTTGATCATTGCCCTGTTGATTGTCACCCGGCGTATTGCCGCCGCCGGCTTGCGCCAGCTGGGTGCCGCCGGGGGGCGCGGGAGGTGACGGCGTCGTCAGCACCTGCGCCAATTGCACGATCGTTGGCGTCGTCGCCACGGTGACGCTGGGCGGCAGCCCGGCGTTGACATTGTGAAGGCCGCTATTGGCGAGCGCAGTGCTGATCGGGCTCGGAGGGCGACCGGTTCCGTTCGGACCGCCGCCCGGCGTCGGCGAGCGTCCCGCCGGATTGCGTGGCGCGCCGTTCCCGCCCCCGGGGTTGGTCGGACCGCCCTGGACGTTCGGCGCCTCGAAGGAGGCGACCTGATTGTTGTAGGAGCCGGGCGGAATCGGCGTCAGCGGCGGCGGCGGCGCGCCCGGATCGATCGTCGTCTGCGTGCCGGGAGTCGTCGTCGTCTGCGTCACGCCCGCGCTTGTGACCGTGAAGCTTGCGCCGTACAGGAAGTTGCACTGAGTCGCGCCCGAGGTCGAGACGGCCACGGTGAAAATGCCGCCGCGGATGCCTATGCTTGCCGACGGCGTCGTGACCTTAACTTCCGACTTCTTGCTGATCACGCCGCCCACGAAGCGCATCGTGCCCTTCGACACTGTGAGCGCCATTTCGCCCGACTTCTTGTCGGGGTCATAGACGTACTTGTCGATGACCAGCGAGCTGTTGGGTCCGATGGTGAGCGAGGTGCCGTCGAGGAATACGAGATGCGCCCGGTCGTTGTCTTTCGTCGTGACCTTTTCGTCGGCGCTCATGTCGATGCCGACGCGCAGCGTGCGCTCTTCGCCCTGCGGCGGCTTGCCGATCGGTTCGCCTTCGACGACCGAAGCAATGCCGATCTTCGCCGAGGCTTCGCCTCCGGTGAGGACGATGATGGCTGCTGCCGAAAGCAGCAGACGTGCGAGGAAGGGCTTCATGGCTTCTTGAGCTCCTTGAGGAACGTGTTCGCACGCTCCTTGGCTTCGTTCGATGCGTCTTTGGACGTACTTACGTCCTCGAGGTATGTGCGTGCCGCCTCGGCCGAGCCGAGGCGATAATAGAGGACGCCGAGCTCCAGCTTGACGTCGGGTTCATCGCCATCGATCAGCAGCAGGCGTTCGAGCGCCGAGATCGCGCCTTCGATGTCGCCGAGTTTGACGGCGACTTCGGCGAAGTGCACGAGCGTCTGCGGATCGGACGGCTTGTCGAGCGTCAGGGCAAAGGCCTGATCGTATTCCGCACGCAAGGCATCCGACGGACCGGCTGCGGCGGTCTGCGCGGGCGCGGCGGTCTGGGTCGCAGGCTTCTCGGCAGGGTGTTCTGCTGCCGGCAGTGTCTGCGACAGCGGGGCGTTCAAAGGCGCCAGCGCGGCCGGGCCACCCTGCATCTGACCTTGCGCGCGCGCGGACTCAACGTGCAGCGCGCCGCTTCCGAAGAGAAGCAGCGCAGCACAATGACCCCACCCAAGAGTGCGCGACGACAAAATCTGAACCCCCATGCCTTCCAGCAGTCTCACCGCAGTAATACGAGCGCCTGCTCGGTGTACACCAGTTCCGAGCGAAGATCAGTGACGTAAGTGTAAGAGTGGTAGGGCACCTTTGCGTCCGAATTTAGCCGACCCGCAGGGAGCATGTGCATAAAATCAACTCGCAAAATCGCCAATATATTGCACTGCACACAATATGCAAATAACTCAAGAAGGCGCGCGAATTCCGGGACAAATCGCATAAAAGGTTTGTGCCATCGGCATCGGAGGTGTCCCAGGAAATCGGTGTACTGGGAGTCATTTTTCCAGACAGCGGCGATATTCATGCCCGAATCGGCATGCGACTGTAGGCGGGGACGGACGGGGGGGACGGATGACATTTTCGATCGCAGGGCGCTGCCCCCGGACCGGCATGCTGGGCGCGGTCGTCACGACGTCGGCGATGTCGGTGGGCAGCCGCTGCATCTGGGCCGAACCCGGAATTGGCGCCGTGCTGACGCAGCATCGCACCGATCCGCGGCTGGGACCGAAGATCCTTGCGCGCCTCAAGAAGGGCGAAGCGCCCGATGCGATCGTGGCCGACCTTGGCAGGAATGAGCCCAACATCGCCTGGCGCCAGTTCGCCGTGATCGCCGCCGACAGCCGCGCCGCCTTCTTCCATGGCGCCAAGGTCATCTCGACCAGGAACGGCAAGGTCGGGCGCGACTGCGTCGCGATCGGCAACATCATCCGTTCGACGGGCGTCGTCGACGCCATGATCTCGGCCTTCGAGGGCTGCGAGGATCAGCCGCTGGCCGAGCGCCTGATGCGTGGCATCGAGGCCGGCCTGGCCGCCGGCGGCGAGTGGAAGCAGGTGAAGTCGGCAGGGCTCCTCGTCGTCTACGAGGAGAGCTTTCCGTTCGTCGACCTCAGGGTCGATCTCGACCCGCAGCCGCTCGTGCAGCTCCGCTTGCTGTGGGAGCTGTACCAGCCGACGGCCGAGACCTACGTCGTGCGCGCCCTCGATCCGGACAGCGCGCCGGCCTGAGGATCTAGACCGGCCTCCATGCCGATCTACCCAGCGAAGATCTAGGCGACGCGCAGCGGCGCGCGGCTGTGGGCGTTGCCGGCGTCGACCAGATGCGCCAGCGCTTTCAGGAAGCCGTCGCGCGCGCGTGGCTTCAGCGCTTCGATGGTGCGCTCGTGGGCGCGGCGGGCCGGGCCTTCCATCCGGGCGAGCAGGCGGCGGCACGATGCCGTCGGCAACACGTGCTTCAGGCGCCGGTCCTGCCGGCCCTGCACCCTTCGCACCAGGCCGCGCCGGGCAAGGCGCGCCACGACATTGGCCAGGGTGGCGCGATCGATCCCGACCTGCTGGGCGAGTGCCGCCTGCTCGAGACCCGGCTGGGCATCTACTGCGGTCAGGATGCTGTATTGCACCGGCGTGACTTCGAAGGCCGCACATTCATCCGCAAAGAGCGAAAGATGAATCTGGTGCAACCGGCGAATCAGGAATCCGGGACGGGAGGCGAGGGCAAACGGCAAATTCCGGCTCATGAAGCTTGATAGCAGGCTGGAAGCGCGGCGCCAGTACCCTTGACCGAGACCGTCAGCATGCTGACGATGGCGTCCGGCGAGTTCGTCAGTATACTAACGAAATGCGAAGCGAGTGGCATATCCCTTGCTTCTTTCCTTGTTGCGGCGCGGGTGCGCCAGGGTGTCGGGATCGTGATCTGGGATTGGGCGGCGTTCTTCCACTATCTGCACAGCCCCTACCTGCTGACCGGTGCGCTGGTGTCGCTCGGCCTGTCGATCGGGGCCATGCTGATCGGCCTGGTGTTCGGTGTCTGCGCCGCGATGATGCGCATGTCGAACCGACGCTGGGTTCGCCTGCCGGCCTCCGGCTATGTCTGGCTGTTTCGCGGCACGCCCGTGCTGGTGCAGCTCATCATCATCTACACCGGACTCCCGCAGCTCGGCATCCAGCTCGGCGTCGTCGCCTCGGCATTGATCGGGCTCGGCGTCAACGAGGGCGCCTATCTCGCGGAGATCATCCGCTCCGGCATCTCGGCGGTGCCCAAGGGCCAGTTCGAGGCGGCGCGCGCGATCGGCATGACGTGGCCCAAGACGATGCGCATCGTCGTCATGCCGCAGGCGCTGCGCATCATCATCCCGCCGCTCGGCAACGCCTTCAACGGACTGATGAAGACCTCGTCGCTCGCCTCGGTGATCTCGATGGAGGAGCTGCTGCGCCGTACCGAGTTGCTGGTGCAGGTACAATTCAAGGTGCTCGAGATCTTCATCGTCGCCGCTCTCTATTATCTTTTCCTGACGACGGTGTGGGGCCTGATCCAGAGCCGCCTCGAGGCCTATGCCTCGCGCTCGCTCGCCGGCGACCGCAGCCGGCCGGCCATGACCAACGTCGCAATCCCCGCCGATGCGAGCTGAGACGATGGAAACCGGCGCTGCCGTCGTCGAAGCGCGCGCCGTGCACAAGCACTTCGGCGCCACGCATGTGCTGAAGGGAGTCGACCTTTCCGTGGCCAAGGGCGAGGTGGTGGTCATCATCGGTCCCAGCGGCGGCGGCAAGAGCACCTTCCTGCGCACGCTCAACTACCTCGACCAGCCCGGATTCCGGCGAGATCTGGATCAACGGCGCGGCCATGGGCGTGCCGGAAGCCGGCAGCGGACGGGCGACGCTGTCGGATGCCGGACTGTCGCGGCAGCGCCGGCAGATCGGCATGGTGTTTCAGCAGTTCAACCTGTTCAGCCACATGACGGCGCTCGACAACGTCATGAGCGGGCCGGTGCACGTGCTGAAGACGTCGAAGGACGAGGCCCGGAGCGATGCCAGGCGGCTGATGGCGCTGGTCGGCCTCGCCGACAAGGAAGCCTCCTATCCCGGGCAGCTTTCGGGCGGCCAGCAGCAGCGGGTGGCGATCGCGCGCGCGCTCGCCATGCATCCCTCGGTGATGCTGTTCGACGAGCCGACCTCGTCGCTCGATCCCGAGATGGTGGCGGAAGTGCTGCAGGTCATGCTGGATCTTTCCGAGCGGGGCATGACCATGGTGATCGTCACGCACGAGATCCAGTTCGCGCGCAAGGCGGCGGACCGCATCCTGTTCATGGAAGACGGCCGCATCATCGAGGAAGGGCGGCCGCAGGAGCTGATGGACAGTCCGCGCAACGAACGGACGAAGCAGTTCCTCAGCATGGTGGCGGAAGGATCGTAACGTGCATCTCGTGGCTTCGCTGGCCGCACACGGCTGGCACCCCGCGGCTTGGCGGGTGACGGGCAAGGCGGGTTTCGACGGCGTGGCGCCGTTCCGCACCATGGCGCGCGACCGCCGAGCGCGGCGGAATTGGACGCGATCCTTCTGGGCCTTCCGACGGTGTCGATGGCGCAGCGCTCGCGCAGCGTCGACAGCCTCCACCTCGATCCGCTGCCGCTGCTGGGCGCGCATGATCGCCGCCACCCAACACATCGGCCTCTGCGCCTGGTGGCCGGCCGACATCGCCGAGCCCTATCACGTGGCCCGCGTCTTCGCGACGCTCGACCATCTCGCGGGCGGCCGTACCGGCTGGATCGCGGGTCTCGCGGGCTCCGAGCGAACTTGCCGGTCGCTTCCAGCGGCTCGATCTGCCGACATCCGGCCCGGACGCCGAGGCGCGGCTGGTCGAGCTGATCGACGTGGCGCGCCAGCTCTGGGACAGTTGGGAAGACCGCGGCTTCGTGGTCGACCAGTCGACCGGCACTTTCGCCGATCCGGAGAAGGTGCATCCGATCGATCATGCCGGCCGTTTTTTCACGGTGCGCGGGCCGCTGAACGTGCCGCGGCCCGTGCAGGGCCAGCCCGTCATCCTCTATCGCGACCGGCCGTCGGCGTCCGCTGGTGCCGCGGGGTCGAAATCGTGCTGGCCGAATGCGCCACCATGGCCGAGGCGAAAACCCGCCGCGCCGAGTGGCGCTACGGCAGGCTGCGGTGGCGTCTCATGGCGCGGCGTGATGCCGATTCTGGCGGAGAGCGAGGCGGCGGCGCGAGAAGCGCGCGGCAGACCTCGATGTCCTCGTGTCGGTCACCGGAAAATCCGCGCCGCGCTTCGTCGGCACGCCGCAGCAGTTCGCCGCCTGGATGGCGGAGTGGCACGCCGCCGGGGCCTGCGACGGGTTCGACATCCTGCCGGCGGTGTCCACGGTCGATCTCGATCTCGTCGTCGATGCGGTCGTGCCGCTGCTGCGCAAGAACGGTTTGCGGCCTGCGGGTTACGGCGGTCCGACGCTGCGCGACCTGCTCGGCCTGCAGCGCGTCCGCCAGCCGGTTCGCGGCCTAGGAGGGATCGGCCCGTGGCACAGCGGCAGTTGCATCTCGGCGTCTTCACCTATCCCGGCGGCCATCACATCGCGGGCTGGCGGCACGGCTCGGTCGATCCGACGGCAATCCTGGGATACGACTACTATCGCCGGACGGCGATCACTGCCGAGCGCGGCAAGTTCGACCTGCTGTTCGTGGGCGACATGCTGGCGGCGCGCGAGAAGGATGGGCGGGTGATCGCCCAGGGAGCGCTGAACAACATCGACTCGATCTCGATCACCGCGGCCGTGTCGGGCGCCACCGAGCGGCTGGGCTTCGTGGCGACGCTTTCGACCACCTACAACGAGCCCTTCGCCATCGCCGAGCGCTTTGCCTCGCTCGACCATATCACCGGCGGCCGCAGCGGCTGGAACATCATCACCACGGCCAACGACGATGCCGCGCTCAACTTCAGCCGCAAGTCGCACATGGAGAAATCCCTGCGCTACGAGCGCGCCCAGGAATTCGTCGATATCTGCAAGGGCCTGTGGGATGGCTGGGCGGACGATGCGGTGGTTGCCGACGCCGCCGGTGGCTTGTTCGTCGACCCCGCGAAGGTGAGGAAGATCGATCACAAGGGGCAGTTCTTCTCGGTGAAAGGCGCGCTCGACCTGCCGCGCTCGCCGCAGGGCTGGCCCGTGCTGGTTCAGGCGGGCGGCTCGCCATCCGGGCTCGAGTTCGCCGCCATGGTCGGCGAGACGATCTTCGCGGCCCAAGGCCGGCGCGACGAGGCCATCAAGTTCCGCAACGCCGTGCGCGCGCGCATGCCGGTGCACGGCCGCGACCCGGAGCTGCTGCGCATCCTGCCGGGCCTGGTGCCGATCATGGGCGCGACCGAGACCGAAGCGCTCGAGAAGGAAAAGATGCTGAACGAGCTGCTGCATCCGGCCGTCGGTATCTGGATGCTGAGCGAGCAGATGGACTTCCGCCTCTACGACTACCCGCAGGAAGGTCCGCTGCCGACCGCCGAGATCCGCGCCACCGGCAAGGCCTTCACGCCGAGCGTGGTGAGCCTGATGGAGCGGGCCGATCGCGAGGGGCTGTCGGTGCGCCAATGCGGCGTGCTGGTCGCCGCCAGCCGCTCGCACGGCTCGGTCGTCGGCACGCCCGAGCAGATCGCCGACCACATGCAGCTCTGGCTCGACGAGGGTGCGTGCGACGGCTTCAACATCATGCCGGCCTTCTTCCACGACGAGTTCGATCTCTTCGTGGACCAGGTCGTTCCGATCCTGCAGCGGCGCGGCATCTACCGCACCGAGTACGAGGGCACGACGTTACGCGACCACCTCGGTTTGCCGGAGCCCCAGCGGAGCCGCTCCTAGTCCTTGCGGCTCGGGCAGGTGAAGGGCGGCAGCGGGCCGCTCGTCACCTTGTAGGGGCCGGGCAGCACGCAGTGGCCGTAGGGCTCGAAGATCTTGTCGAAGCTGCCGTCGGCCTTCATCTCGTTCATGACCTTGATCACGGCCTCGGCCAGCGCCGGGTCCTTGAAGGCAAGAGCCTCGGCGTGCGGCTCCAGGCCGCCGACGGCGACCGGAAGAAGTCGGCGCCCTTCTTCTGTAGTAGACGGCCTGCTCGACACCGATGATCGCGCCGGCAACCTGGTCGGCCGAAAGGGCCTGCAGGACGTCGGCGTAGGTGCCGAAGGTGCGCAGTCGATCGCCGGCTTGCCGGCCTTGACCAGCGCCTCGCTCGCTTTCTTGGCATCCTGCGTAGTCGACGGTGCCGAGTTCGGTCGCGAAAGGCTTGCCGGAGAAATACTCGAGGCCGTTGATCGTCGTCGGTGTTCTTCTTCGGACGCGACGATCGCTAGCGACGATGCGCCGTAGGGAACCATCAGCACCTGGCTGGCGCGCTCGGGCGTGTAGAACATGAAGGAGTTGATCAGGTCGATGCGGCCTTCCTTCAGGATCGGGATCATCGTCGCGAACTGCGTGCTCTGGAATTGCATCTTGAGGCAGAGACGGGCGGCGATCGCATTGCCGAGATCGACATCGAGACCGACGATCTCGCCGTCGTCGTTGATGTACTGGATCGGCGCCACCGTCGGGTTGATGGCGGCGATAATGACGCCTTTGCGCACCAGCGGCGGATGGCCGATCTTGGGCTCGCAGGATTGCGCTTGCGCCGCGCCCGCCAGGCCGCAAAGCCCGGCGATCGTCGCCGATAGAACCGTCAACCGCTTCATCATCTCAAAGTCCCCCCTGTAAAAATCCTCAGCCTGCCGATTGCAGGGCAAGTTCGATCTTGTCCTTGGCACCGTAGCCGTCGTGCGGCGCGAAGCCCGGCGCCACCGGCCGCCGCTTGTCCATGGTGAGCCAGAGCCTGACCATGTGGCGCCGGCGCTCGATCTCGGGAGGGTCGACATATTCCGTGCGCGAGTGCAGGGCCACGTAGTTGTTGCAGAACTGGATGTCGCCCTTCTGCAGGTCCATATCGAGATGGATGTCGGGGTCCTGCGCCAGCTCGTCGAACAGGTCGAGCGCTGCCTTCTCGATCGGGGCGAGCGGCACGCCGGTCTTGGTGACGGCGGCATTGATCTGGTTGCGCACGAGACGAACGCTGACCAGCCCGTCCTGCGCGCCGAACACCGGCACGCGGTGCGGCGTGACCGGGCTGTCGGTGAGGGCCGCTTCGCGGCGGATATAGTGGAAGCCGCGATAGAGCGGCGGCAGGTACTCCGGATGCCGCTTCAGGATCTCGTTGTGGATGGTGACGGCGCTGACCACGCTCGACAGGCCGCCGCTCTTGCCCGGCCGCAGGCACAGGAGGCCGACGACATCGCCCGAATCGGTGTGGAATGGCAGGTGCGCGCTGGTCTCGTAGCCGCGCACGTCGATGTTGCCGTAGGTGCGGCCGTGATCGTAGACGTGGCCCAGCACGTCGCCCTTGGGATTCTGGGTGACCGCCTTGCCGAGATGCAGGCCCATGCCCCAGAAGGCCAGGAAGACTTCATCGTCCGAATAGTCGTTCACGTTCAGACCGCGCACGACGTTGAAGCCGCGGCCGGTGTTGACCTCCTCGAGCCAGCTCTTGAGCTGCGGCGCCAGGGTGGGAAGCGGGAACTCTTCCCTGGTGAGCGTTCCGACGCCGAGACCTTTCGCCTTGGCCGACTTCACCGCAGCCGCGATCTCCTCGAAATGCTTCGGCGTGAGGTGCACGATCCACGAGCTGTCGGAGACGAGATCCTTGCCGTACCAGGCCGAGGGGTGCCGGACGATGGTGTCGAGAACTTCAGGCATGGCGCTTCTCCCGAACTATTTCATTGATCCTAGCGCGCCCGACACGATGCAAACAGTATGCCGCCCGCATTTTTTCGAGATCGTCAGCATGCTGACGAACAGGGACTTCGTCAGTATACTAACGACCTGCCGGCCGGGGCAGCGGCACGGGGCTTGCAAGCCCCCGGACGGCCTCGTTAAATGGCCGCCAACGCGAGGAGCGAACCATGCAGACCGCACCCTACGATCTCGTCCTGCGAGGCGGCCGTGTCATCGATCCGGCCCAGGGCCTCGACGGCATCATGGATGTCGCCGTGCGCGTCGGCCGCATCGCCGCCATCGGCAAGGATCTGCCGGGGCCTGCCCGCGAAACCACCGACGTGCGCGGCAAGCTGGTGTTGCCGGGCCTGATCGACACCCACGCCCATGTCTATCGATATGTCAGCGGCCGCTTCGGCCTCGATGCCGACATGGTGGGCGTGCACTCCGGCGTTACCACCGTGATCGACCAGGGCGGTCCGTCGGTGCTGACCTTTCCGGGCTTCCGCGAATATGCCGTGAAGCCGGCCGCCACGCGCGTGCTGGCCTTCATCTCGGCCTACATGGTGGGCGGCCTCGAAGGCCATTACTACCCCGAGCTCTATCGCCCCGACTGCATTGCCATCGACGACACGATACGTGCCGGCCGCGAGAACGCCGATCTGGTCAAGGGCGTGAAGGGCCACGCCGAGATCGGCGGCTTCACACGCTGGGGCGACGAGGCCATGCGCCGCGCGTCGCAGATCTCGCGCGGACTCGACCTGCCGCTCTACATCCACTTCGGCCAGCTCTGGCCGCTGCCGGAGGACAAGGAGTCCTACGATCCCGACGCCGTCCTGCCGGACATGCTCGACATCCTGCGGCCGGGCGATATCCTCGCCCATCCCTTCACGCGCCATCCCGGCGGCTTCGTCGATCGTCGCGGCAAGCTGCATCCCGTAGTGCGCGACGCGCTGGCGCGCGGCCTCAAGACCGATGTCGGCCACGGCTCGCATTTCTCGTTCAAGATGGCGCGGCTGGTGCTCGATGCCGGCATCGTGCCGGACACGCTGGGCGCCGACATGCACGGCTACAACACCACGATTCCCAAGCCGCGCGGCACGCCCGACTCTCATCCCGACAAGGAAGAGATGCACATGTTCGCCGGCCACAACAACTTCTCGCTGGCCTCGGCGATGACCAGCATGCTGGCGCTCGGTCTAACGCTCGAGCAGGTCGTGCCGATGGTGAGCACCCATTGCGCCGCCATGCTCGGCATGTCGGACGAGATCGGCACGTTGCGGCCTGGCGTCGAGGCCGACGTCTCGGTGCTCGACGACGAGCGCGGCCGTTTCCTGCTGATGGACAACGAGGACACCAAGGTCGTCGCCAACCGCCTGCTGCACCCGGCCTTCTGCCTGCGTGCCGGCAAGCGCTACGACTCCACCGCCCTGATCCTGCCCAAGACGGTGCTGGCCGACGCGGCATGACCGCCCAGATAAGCGGCAAGTCCGACGGCTTGGGCGTTGGCGCCTCATTGCGGCGCAAGGAAGATGCACGGTTTCTCAACGGACAGGGACGCTTTGTCGGCGACATCACGCGCCCCGGCATGCTCGAGGTCGCGTTCCTGCGCAGTCCCGTGGCGCACGCCCGCCTGCACGGGGTGACCAAGCCCACCGGCGGAGAGAAACGCGTCTTCACGCTCGACGACCTGCCGGGCATGGGAACGATCCGCGCCAACTCCGCGCTGCCGGGCTTTCGCGTCTCCGAACAGCCGGTGCTGGCACAGGACAAGCTGCGCCATGTCGGCGAACTGATTGCGGCTTGTGTCGCCCCGAGCCGCGCCGCTGCCGAGGACCTCGCGGCGGCCTGCGAGCTCGATTACGAGACATTGCCCGTTGTAGCCGACATGTGCAGGGCGACCTTGCCCGGCACGGCGCTGCTGCACGAACACTGGTCGATGAACGCGTTCCTCGAGACGCGGCGCGACGACGATGTTTCCGGACTCGACGCCATCGCCGCGGCCAAGGTCACGCGCACGCTCCGCACCTCGCGCCAGAGCATGGCGCCGCTCGAAGGCCGCGGCGTGCTGGCCGAATGGGATCCCAGGCTCGAGCAGATGATCGTCACGACCTCGACGCAGATGCCGCACGTCACCAAGTCGGGCCTCGCCGACTGCCTCGGGCTCGACGAGGGCCAGGTGCGCATCGTCTCGCCCGACGTCGGCGGCGGCTTCGGCTACAAGGGCATCCTGCTGCCGGAGGAGGTGGTTTGCGCCACCCTGGCGCGCAAGCTCGGCCGGCCGGTGCGCTGGCTCGAGGATCGCTTCGAGCAGTTGAGCGCCAGCGCCAATTGCCGCGAGCATCACTACGTCATCACGGCCTGGGCCGACAAAGCGGGCAAGCTGCTGGGCGTCGAGTGCGAGGCGATCGTCGATGCCGGCGCCTACTCCTCTTATCCGTTCGGCGCGTGCCTGGAGGCGGCGCAAGTCGGCTCGATCCTGCCGGGGCCGTATATCCTGCCGCTGCTGCGCTGCCATACGATTTCTGCGTGCACCAACAAGCCGCCGATCCTGCCGTATCGCGGCGTCGCGCGAACCGGCGTGTGTTACGCCATGGAAACGACGCTCGATGCGCTCGCGCGCAAGCTCAAGATCACGCCGCAGGCCATCCGCTTCGCCAATCTCGTGCCGCCCGAGGCGATGCCGTACCGCAACCTGGTGGGCAAGGTCTTCGACAGCGGCGATTACCCCGAGTCGCTGCGCCGTGCGGAGAAGGCGATCGACGTCGCGGCCGTGCGCAAGCGCCAGGCCGCCGGCGAGATGGTCGGCGTGGGCTTCGCGACCTTCTGCGAGCAGGGCGCGCATGGCACGTCGGTCTATCACGCCTGGGGCATTCCCTTCGTGCCGGGTTACGAGCAGTCCTCCGTACGGCTCACGCCCGACGGTGTGCTCGAGGTGAGGGTGGGCGTGCACAGCCACGGCCAGGGCATGGAGACGACGCTCGCGCAGGTCGCGCACGAGGTGCTTGGCATCCATCCCGACAAGGTGCGGGTGGTGCATGGCGACACGGCGCTGACGCCTTACTCGACCGGCACCTGGGGTAGTCGCGCCGGCGTCATGGCGGGCGGCGCGGTGGCGGAAGCTTGCCGCCAACTCGGCGTGCGCGTGGCCGCCATCGGTGCGGCGCTACTGCAGGTCTCGAAAGACGACGTCGTGATCGAGGACGGACGGGTGCGCCGCAAGCACACCGACAGCTCGGTTTCGATCGCCGACGTCGCGCGCACCTGGTATCGCGCGCCGCAGAACCTGCCGCCCGACGTCGACAAGGGCGGCCTCGAGATCACCGCGGGCTATCGGCCCGATCCAGACACCGGCACGCATTCCTATGCCGCCCACGCCGTGATCGCGAGGGTCGATACCGACACCGGCGAGGTCGTGCTGGAGGACTACGTCATCGTCGAGGACGGTGGTAAGTTGCTGAATCCGATGATCGTCGATGGCCAGGTGCTGGGCGGTCTCGCGCAGGGAATCGGCACGGCGCTCTACGAGGAGATGCCGTACGACAGCGACGGCCAGCCGTTGGCAGCCACGCTCGCCGACTATCTGCTGCCGGGCTCGACCGACGTGCCCGACGTGCGGCTCGAGCACATGGAGACGCTCAGCCCCTGGACGACCTTCGGCCAGAAGGGCATCGGCGAGAGCGGCGCCATCGGCCCGCCGGGTGCGATCGTGAACGCGATCAACGACGCGCTTGCGGGCATCGGTGCCGAGGTGATGGATTTGCCGGCCAGCCCGGCGCGGGTGCTCGCCGCCATTCACGCAGCGAAGAACAGCAAGCAATGAAACCTGCTGCTTTCGATTATGCTCGGCCCAAGGATTGGTCGGATGCCGTTCGCCTCATCGGCGAAGGCGCGCGTCCCGGCGCGGGGACGCAGTCACTTGGTCCGCTGCTCAACCTGCGCCTGGCGCAGCCCGGCACGATCGCCGACCTGCGTCATCTGCCGGACTACGCCGGCGTTACCCTGTCGGGCGACGTCCTGCGCATCGGGGCAGGGACCACCCATGCCGCGATAGAGGACGGTGCCGTGCCGGGCCGCACCGGCGAGATCATGGCGGCGATCGCGCACCGCATCGCCTATCGGCCCGTGCGCAACCGGGGCACGATCGGCGGCAGCCTCGCCCATGCCGATCCCGCGGCCGATTGGGTCGCCGTGCTGCCGGCGTTGGGCGGCACCGCCATCGCGCTCGGTCCGAAGGGCGAGCGCCGCCTGCCGCTCGCGACTTTCGTCCTTGGCATCTTCGAAACGGCGTTGGCGCCGGACGAGTTGCTGCGCGCCGTCGAGGTGCCGGTGCTGCCGCCTGCCGCGACGTGGGGTCACTGGAAGTTCTGCCGCAAGGTCGGTGAGTTCTCGAAGGCCACGGCCTGCGTGCTGAGCGTGACGAGCGCGAAGCCGCGCGCCGTACTGGCTGCGCTCGACGGGCCACCGCTCGTGATCGAGGATGCGTCTGCATTGATGGCCGATCCGGCGGGCGAGGCCAGGTGGATCGTCGCAGCGGTCGAAGGCCTGTCCCCCTGGCGTCGCTCGGTTGCCGAGGCAGCGCTGCGTCACGCCGTCGAGGCGGCATCGTGAACAGGATCGCGATCTCGCTCACCGTCAACGGCGAGGCGGCCAGCGTCGACGCCGAGCCGCGCGAGCATCTCGCCGACCTGCTGCGCGGCACGCTCCTGCTGACCGGCACGCATATCGGTTGCGAACACGGCGTGTGCGGCGCCTGCACCGTCGAGATCGATGGCGTGCCGGCGCGCTCCTGCATCACCTACGCCGGCGCCTGCGGCGGCGCCTCGGTGCGGACGATCGAGGGTTTCGGCGACGACGTCGTGATGACGGCTCTGCGCGAGGCGTTCACCAGGGAGCATGCGCTGCAGTGCGGCTACTGCACGCCCGGCATGCTGGTCACGGCGCGCGACATCGTGCTGCGCCTGCCGGACGCCGACGAGGCGCGGGTGCGTGAGGAGATGGCGGGCAATCTCTGCCGCTGCACCGGCTATCGCGGCATCGTGCGCGCGGTGCTGAGCGTGCTGGCGGCCCGCAGGCAAGGTCGCGCGGCAACGGCCTAATCCGGAAAGTGCTCCACGTGGGTCTCGGCAGTTCGGCCGATATAGAGAGCCCGACGCCCCGAGAAGGAGACGATGTAGCCCGCGCAGCCCGCTACTGCGACCTTCCTGCAGAAGCCTTTGTATGTATATCCGGGCACCAATTGCTGCGCTTCCCTGATCGCTGTCTGAACGGATGGCGCGTCGAAGGTCGAAGCGACCGGAACGTCGATCCTGTGAGCCGGCAACTCGACGCTGTCGCCGTCGGGAAGATAATAAGTCGCCGTCGCCCGCCGGAGGTCGATGGCGTAGCTTTCGAAGCCCTCCTGCATCAGCGTTCCGACGATTTGCGGAAAAGTCATCGAATTGCTTTCCGCGCCCTCGAGGCAGGCTTTGGCGACAGATTGTCGGCGATCGTTCATGTGCGCTTCATTGCTGGCGGCCGGGCAAGCGACCTGACGCTTACTGCGCTGCCTGAAGCTGCGGCGAACGCAGCGTCGCGAGGCGCGGCATGACGTGCTGGGCGAAGAGGCGCATCTCCGCCTCGAACGGCTGGAACTGCGTCAGCAACGTCTCGATCCCCGCGGCATGGAACGCCGCGATCCGCTCTGCCACCTGGTCGTAGCTGCCGACCAGTCCGGCCGCGGTGCCGCCGTTGGTACCGACGCGCTCGGACTTGGCCATGGTCTGGCGCATCACGACCTTCGTATCGGTATTCTCTTTCACATAGGCCTTGATGTCGGTGTCCTGGCGCGCGAGCCCGAGCAGGCGCTGATAGGCCTTTTCGGCCTCGGCTTCCGTCTCGCGCGCGATCACGAAGGCCGACAGGCCGTAGCGCAGGGGCGCGGCGCCGGCGGGACGCGGCCGCCGCTCCACGTCGGCGATCAGCGCCTTCACGTCGTCGAGCGGCTGGCCGTTGATGAACCACACGTCGGCCTGGCGGGCGCTGAGGTCGCGCGCCGGATCGGACTCGCCGCCGACATAGATGCGCGGCCGCGGCCGCGCCGCGCCGACGGGATGCAGGATATAGTCGGTGACCTCGAAATACTTGCCCTTGAAGTTGACCCGCTCGCCGCGCATCAGCTTCTCGACGACCTGCAGCCATTCCTCGCCATAGGCATAGCGCTCGTCGTGCTCGCGGAACTCCATGCCGGCGTTCACGATCTCCTTGCGGTTCCAGGCGTTGACCAGGTTCAGCGCCATGCGGCCCTTGCTGATCGCCTCGATCTGCATCGCCATCTTGGCTAGCACCACCGGGTGATAGAGCATCGGCTTGATGGCGGTGATGATCTCGAGGCGGCTCGTCAGGGCCGCGATCGCCGCCGCCGAGGTCCAGGCCTCGAGTTGGTCGAGATCCTCCCGGTGCGGATTGGCGGTGTGCTGGGCGATCAGCACGCAGTCGTAGCCGAGGGATTCGGCCTCGAGCATGAGCCTCTTGTTGCGCTCCCACGAGGCGTCGTACGGTTCGAGCGGGTCGTTCAGCGCGGCGCGGTTGCCGTGGACCAGCGCCCAGATGCCGATGCGCAAAGGATGTTCCATCCCGAGTCTCCTCCCGCCTATCGCGGAAGCACGAATTGTACCCCGGCGCGCGCGAGGCCACCACCCAGGCCGACCGCCGAGCCGTCGGCGCGCCAGCAGCCCGTTCCGCTCATCGTGCCGTCGTCGTGGAACTGGATTCCGTTCATGCCTCCCGCGACGGTCGGCATGATCTGCAGTCTGTGGCCGCGCGCCTCGAGGCCCATGCGGATGGCGGGCGGGATGCCGTGCTCGACCTCGACCACCGGCCCCTCGGTCCAGATGCGTGGCGCCTCGACCGCCTCCTGCAGTTCCATGCCGTGGTCGATCAGGTTGACCAGCGCCTGCAGCACCGACGGGAAGATCTTGCGGCCGCCGGGCAGGCCCAGCGCATAGCGGATCTTGCCGTCGCGCAGCGCCATGAACGGCGACATCGAGGTGGTGACCCGCTTGCCCGGCGCGATCGACAGCGCCTTGCCCGGCCGCGGATCGAAGGTGCCCATGTAGTCGTTCGGCACCATGCCGATGCCCGGTACGACGAAGCGCGCGCCGAACAGGCTGTTGATGGTCTGGGTCGTGCACACGACATTGCCGATGCCGTCGGCGGTCGTGAGATGGGTCGTGTCCGCGCCTTCGTTGATCAGCAGCCCGCCTGTCCATTGCCTGGCCTGCGCCATGTCGATCCCGGCGCGGCGTTCGTTGGCATAGGCCTTCGAGGTGATGCGCTCGACCGGGACCTTCATGAAGGCGGGATCGCCGCTCGCCTCGCCGCGATCGGCGAAGGCGATCTTCAGCACCTCGGCCAGCAGGTGCAGCATGTCGACAGTGCCGAAGCCCAGCTTGGCCACGTCATAACCCTCGAGGATGTTCAGCATCTGCGTGATGTGTACGCCCGACGCGGCGGGCGGCGGCGGTCCGATCAGCTCCCAGTCGCGATACTGGCCGCGGATCGGCATGCGCTCGACCACCCGGTATTCGGTGAGGTCGCGCCGCGAGACCAGTCCGCCATTCTTCTCCATGCACTCGACGAGCAGATCGCCGAGCGGTCCGCCGTGCAGCGCGCCTTCGCCGTCTCGCGCGATCGTTTGCAGCGCCTCGGCATAGTCACCCTGCACCAGGCGTTCGCCCGCCTTGAGCTGGGTGCCGCTCGGCAGCAGGCGCCGGGCGGCGAGCTTGTCCTTCAAGAGGTCCGGTGCCGCGCTCTGGATGCAGTCGGAGAGATAGGGCGTGACCGTGAAGCCGCTTGCGGCATGGCGGATCGCGGGCTGCATCACGTCCGCGAGCGACATCGTTCCGTAGGTCCGCAAGGCATGGGTCCAGGCGAGCAGCGAGCCCGGTGTCGCGACAGCCTTCGGTCCGACCTCGTTCTCGCGGCCCTCGACGGCGTAGACCTCCGGCGCGGCGCCGGCGATCGGTCGATACATGTCGGACCGGCCGGCGAGCGGCACCGCACTCATGCCGTCGACGATGCGGTGGCTGCCGTCGGCCAGTCTGATATGGCAGGTCGTGCCGCCGATCAGGCCGACCATCATCGGCTCGACGACGGTGAGCGCGAACTGCGTGGCGACCGCCGCATCGATCGCGTTGCCGCCGCCCGCCAGCATCTCCACGCCAGCGGCGGAAGCCAGCGGATGGTTGGACGCGACCATGCCGCGGCTGCCGTGTGCCGGCTTCTTCTCGCAGGTGAAGAGCGTGCCCGCGCGCTCCCGCCAGTTCGATCCGCTCATGCCGTGTGCTCTCCCGCCTTCGCTCTGCCGGAGCGTGCCACGTACGTAAGCGCAGCGCCATTGCAGACAGATTGGTCGCACATGCATGAGATCGCGCCGGCAGTGCGAAGATGCTGCGGCGACTTCTCCCCTGCCTTCAATGAAAATTGAAGGCGCGTGAATTGCGTTTTCGCGACACTTTCCCTACATCGAACGAAGTGACGTTCATGGTTGCGCGGTCACAGAAAGACCACCGTCCCTGAATGCGAATGCGTCGTTGGCATCGAGTTTTTTAGAGTAGGGGTGATGCATGGCATCTGTTTCCCGGCACAAGCCCAAGTCCCGCCCCCATCCTTCCAGCGAACCCACTCCCGGATATGCGTTTACGCATAACGTGCTGACCAGCCTGCCGAGGCAGGAGCTCTTGCAGCTGGTGAACGCCGGGACCCGGTTTTTTCTGCCTAAAGGAAAACTCCTGTTCAAGCCGGGCGACCGCGCCACCGGTTGTTATTGGCTGGAGACAGGAAACATCAAGGCCAGCCTGAAGACGCGCGGCGGCCAGGTTCGCATCCTCGCCATCCTCGGCCCGGGCTCGTCGTTCGGCGAACTGGCACTGCTCGAAGGCGAGGCGAGATGGGCGACGGTCGAGGCGCTTGAGGATTGCGAGCTGACGCTGATCAGCCGTGCCGTTTTCACCGAGTACGGACGCGAGCATCCGGATATCTATCGCCATCTTTTTTCGCCCCTCGTCGCTCGCCTTCGGCAGGCCGATCTGGAGATGGCCGAGGCCAACTTCCTGACCGTGAAAGCCAGAGTGGCGCGCGTGCTGGAGAAGCTCGCGGAAGAGCTGGGCGAGCAGACCAGTTCGCATCGCAACGTCATTCCCTCCAACATCCATCAGGACGACGTTGCCGCGTTGTCCGGCGTGGCGCGCGAGAGCGTGTGCCGCACGATCGCGGAGTGGAGAAAGCGAAAGATCGTCCTCGAATCGTCGGGCGCCGGCATCGTCGTCGACCCGATCAGGCTTCACAAGGAAGTGATGGACGGCGTCGGCAAGTAGCTCCGCCTCGGGTTCTGATTCAACCGAGAGCGAACTGGCCGAGCAAGGCGCGCAGGTCGGGCGCGTGCTCGAAATCCCACAACGCCTTCAGGATCGCGTCGGTCTTCGCGTCCGGCCAGCGGCCGGCGGTGTTGCTGCGGAACTTGTGCTCCATGCCGGCGCGGTCGACCGGCAGGCCCGGGAAGCCCGGCATGTCGTCGACCTGGCGCGTGACGGTGCTGCCGTCGGTCAGCGTCGCGGTGAGGCGCGTCGCGGGCGCGTTGCCCTTGGGCGCCTTGGCGAAGTCCGGATCGGGCTTCACAGTCGTCTTCTTCATCAGCGCCAGGACCTTCGGATCGCGCAGTTTGGCGGCGCGCGTAGCTTGCGTTGGTGATGTCGCCATCGACCATGGCGCGCACGGCAAGATAGGGCAGGCTGTGGTCGGCAGTGTCGTGGTTCTGCGGCGTCCACTTCTCGCGGATCGCGGCCGGCCTGCTCGTAGCCGCGCGGGTGGGCGGCGATCTCGAGCGCGGCAATCCTGTCGACGTTGCCGATCTCCCTGGCGAGCGCGAGCCCGGCCACGATGGCGGTCTGCGCGTAGACGACGGCGGGATAGACTTTCACGCCGCTCTGCAGGATCTTGAACTTGGCCGTCGCATTGCCGAAGGCCTCGACGTTCACCTCGGCGGGTGTTGCCACCATCTGGAAGAAGCCCTTGCGACCCTCGAAGATCGGCGCGGGGCCAGTGAGGCCGGCGCGCGCGAGCTGGGTCGCGAACACGGCATTGCGTTCGGCCTCGGAGTCGGCCAGGCCCTTCCAGTCGGAATTGACCTGCGTGCGCGTCTGGCCCATCGGGATGTGGTCGTTGAGCGCGAGCGCGATGGCCTGCACCAGCTGCTCGCGCGAAAGCTTCATCAGTTTGCCGGAGGCCAGCGCCACGGCAGGCAGGCTGTAGATCGTCGGGTCCCAGCCGCGTGGCACGGCATCGGTGGCATCGATCAGGCGGCAGTTGATCTCGTAGGCCAGCACGATTGCGGCCATGACGTCGGCGGCGCTGGCTTTCTCCGCTTCCGCCACGGCGAGGCAGGCGCCGATATGGTCGCTGGGATGGACCGCGCCCGAGGCGGGCGAGGCATAGGCATCGTTGAGGTCGTAGTAGCGGATGGCCGCACCATTGGCGAAGGCGGCGAGATCGGGCGTGGTGCGGCGCGCCGTGCCGATTACGGTCGAGGGTCCGTCCGCGGGCGCAAGCGCCAGGTCGCGGCAGATGCGGACGGGTCGCTCGTCGAAGGCTGCGATCGCGCAGGCCATCGAATCGACGATCAGCGACTTCACCTGCTCGACGGTGGCGGCGTCGAGCATGTCGAATTTGAGTGCAAGCGCGTAGTCGGCGAGCCGTTCAGCCAGCGGCGTCTTGCTGTCCGCGCGGGCGGCACCGAAGGTGACGGGAAGGGCAGCGGCGCCGGCCAGCACCGTGCGACGGGTGAGCCTCATGTCAGTGGAAGGTGCGGCCGGAGTCGATCACCAGCGTCTGGCCGGTCATGGTGTTGGTCTTGCACATGGTCACCACCTGATCGGCGCAATCGTCCTTGTCGGCAGCCATGCCGAGCAGCGAGGCCTTGCGGCCGGTTTCGACCGCCTCGGGCCGCAAGTTCGCGGTGGCGCGCGTGCCTTCGAGCAGGCCGGGGGCCACGCAATTCACCAGCACCTCGGGCGCCAGCGCGACAGCCATGCATTTGGTGAGGTGGATGAGGCCCGCCTTTGAGACGGCGTAGGCGATCGACGAGCCGGTCGGTCCCAGGCCTGCGACGGAGGAGATGTTGACGATGCGGCCCTTGCCGCCCTTCTTCATCACTGGCGCCACTGCCTTGCACAGCAGCATCGGGCCGGTGAGGTTGATGTCGATGATCTTGGTCCACTCCTCGTAGGTGAGCCCGTCGAGGTCCTTGAAGGCGATCGCCTTGTTGTAGGCGGCATCGTTGATCAGGATGTCGAGCCGGCCGAATCGCTTGACCACGTCGTCGACCAGCCGCTGCACGTCCTCGCGCTTGGTGACGTCGCAGGCGAAGGTCGCGGCAGTGACCTGGTATTTCTGCAGGTCCCTGGCGACGCCCTCGGCCTGGTCCTTGCTCTTGGCGTAGACGACGGCGACGTGGCAGCCCTGTGCCGCCAGCGCGTGACAGATGCGCTGGCCCAATCCGCCATTGCCGCCGGTGACGACGGCGACCGTGCCTTTGAGATCCATGATGCGTTCCCCTCTATCGATCGACTATGGCGATCATCTTAGCGATCGACGGCGACGATCGCCTCGACCTCGATTTCGAATTCTTCCTTCACCAGCCGATCGACGATCAGCAGGGTGTTGGGCGGATAGATGCCGCCGGGATAATACTTGGGAAACAGCTCCTTGCGCAGTGCCATGAAGCGCGGGATGTCCTGGCTGTGAACCAGATAGGTGGTGAACTTCAGCACGCGGCTGTAGTCGGCGCCCAGGCCCTTCAGCACGTCGCCGAGATTGCCGAAGACCTGCCTGAACTGCGCCGCGAAATCGCCGGCACCGACCACCGCGCCGTCGAGGCCGACGGAGAGCTGTCCTGCAACGAAGGCCAGGGTGCCGCCCTGGGAAAGGCCCGCATGCGAATAGAGGCCCTGTGCCGGCGCTGCGCCCTTGGGGTTTTCGTACCAGACCTTGATCATCTCTCTGTGCTCCTCCTGATCCGTCGGTTGGGCCATAGTCTTATCGAAACAAGGTGGATCGCCAATGCTGAAGTCCGGAGCCGACCATATCGCCAGCCTGCGCGACGGCCGCGCGGTCTATCTGCACGGCCGGAAGGTCGGCGACGTCACCTCCCATCCCGCCTATGCAAACGCCGTGAAATCGATCGGCCGGTTGTACGACTTTGCAATGCAGCAGCCGGAGCTGATGGGCTTCGCCACCGAGGCCGGCGAGCGCGCCAACCGCATCTGGCAACTGCCCGAGAGCTACGAGGCGTTGTGTGAGCGGCGCCGCGCGCTCGAGGCATGGAGCGGCCTGCATGCGGGCTTCCTCGGGCGGGCGCCCGACCATGTGGCCTCGTGCATTTCCGGCATGTACATGGGCCTCGACGTCTTCGAGGCCTACGACGGTGCGCGGGCTCGCGCGCTGGCGGACTATTATCGCCAGGCCCGCGACAAGGACCTCTACCTCACCTATGTAGTCATCAACCCGCAGGCGGATCGCTCGAAGGGCGCGAGCCAGCAGAAGGATCAGTACCTGACGACCGGCGTGGTCGATCGCGATGCCGCGGGGATTACGGTGCGCGGCGCCAAGATGCTGGCGACCGGCGCCATCATGGCCAACGAGGTCTTGGTCACCTGCATACAGCCGCTTCAGCCCGGCGACGAGAAGCATGCAATTTCCTTCGCCATCCCGATGAACACCAGAGGGCTGAAGATCCTGTCGCGCAAGTCCTACGAGGAGGGCGCACCCAGCGTGTTCGACAATCCGCTGTCGAGCCGCTTCGACGAGAACGATGCGGTGCTGTTCTTCGACGACGTGAAGGTGCCGTGGGAGCGCGTGTTCGTGATCGACAGTCTCGAGATGTGCCAGAAGCAGTTTCACGCGACGCCCGCGCACGTCTACCAGAATTACCAGGCGATGGTGCGGCTGGCCGTCAAGCTCAGATTCCTGGCGGGAATCGCGCACCGCATCACTGAGGTCAACGGCACTACGGGCATTCCCTCGGTCCGCGAGACCCTGGGGCAACTCGCCGCCGAGGTGGCGATGGTGGATGCCCTCGTGGCTGCGATGGAAGTGAAGGGCAGCCCGCACGGCCGCTATTTCGTGCCCGACCGCCACACGCTCTATGCTGCGGTGACCTTGACCCAGAAGCTCTACGGCAAGGTGCTCGACACGCTGCGCGAGCTCGCGGGCGGCGGCATGATCATGCTGCCCTCGTCGGCCGACGACTTCCGCAACCCCGAGATCGCCGCGCTGATCGGCAGGACACAGCAGTCTCCGGCGGCAAGCGCCGTCGAGAAGGTCAAGTTCTACAAGCTTGCCTGGGATGCCGTGGGCTCGGAGTTCGCCTCGCGCCACGCCCAGTACGAGATGTTCTACTCGGGCGCCAGCTTCGTGACGACCGGTCACTCCTACCGGACCTACGACTGGACGGCCGCCGCCAAGCTGCTCGACACGATGCTGGGGAGCTACGACCTCACGTGAGGGCGGCGGCCTGGCGCAGGCTGTCGATCATCGCGGTCTGGCGGACGTAGAGATAGGCGGCATCGGGATCCTCGGCGATACGGCGAATCTGGTCGCGCCGCTGACGCCGCACGGCCGGGTCGCGTTCCTCGAGGAATTCCTTGTTGCGCTTGCTCTGGGCGTCGACATGGTTGACCGCGATCGGGCGGCGCTGGCGGGTGTAGCGGTCGAGCAGGGCTTGGTCGGCGCCGCGCCACACCGCCGTCAGCGTGTCGGCGAGGTTGGCCGCGTCGTGGATGCCGCTGTTCAGGCCCATGCCGCCCAGCGGGTTGTTGAGATGCGCCGCATCGCCGGCCAGCAGCACGCGGCCGGCGCGATAATCCGGGGCGATGCGCTGATGCACGCGATAGAGCGTGCGGTGCCGCACGTCGTAGCGCGTCGCGCGGGCATGAAAGCCCTGCAGCAGCTGCTCGGCCAGCGCCGGGCTCGCCAGCGTGTCCTCGGTGGTGTCGGTCTTGACCGGGAACATCACGCGCCACAGGCCGGGCACCCGAAGGCAGAAGCACCATTCGTCGGGATCGGCATAGTAGGAGACCGGCGACAGCCGTTCGATCACGCCGGCGAAGTCGAAGGGCGTGCTCAGCACCAGGAAGCGCTCGGGCCAGGTGAAGCCTTCCATCTCGATGCCGACCGCGGCGCGCACCGCGGAGTTGGCGCCGTCGGCGCCCAGCAGGTAGCGACCGGCCAGCCGCTCCGTGCCGTCCGCGGTCTCGATCGAGAGGGTGACGCCGTCCGCGTCCTGCTGCACCGCCGTCGCGCGCGCCGAGAAGCGCACGGTGACGTTGGGCAGCGTCTGCAGGCGCTCGTAGATGTAGCGCGCGACCTTGAACTGCTCGCACTGGACGCGGAAGGGAAAGCGGGTGTCGTTGCGCAGCATGCCGAAGTCGAATTCGCCGATGATGCCGCCGTCCTGGCGGTCGCGGTACTGGAAGGTCGCCGCGGTTATGCCGGTATCGATCATGCGCCGGGCGACACCGATCTCGTCGAGCATCTCGAGGGTCGGCGGATGGAAGGTCGAGGCACGCAGGTCTTCGGCGAGGTCCGGCAGTGCCTCGACCAGGGTGACGGCGATGCCCGCCGCGCCCAGCCGCCACGCCAGCACGAGGCCCACCGGGCCCGCGCCCACGATCAGGACCCTGTCCGACGCCACGACGGGTCGCTAGCGGATGTCTTCGAAGTGGGGCGCCTCGAGGCCGAGCAGGGCATGGGCCTCGCCGATCGATTCCACGACGGCCAGGTGATTGTCTCCGCTCTGCCGGTGGCTCTGCACGAAGGCCTCCACCAGGCTGCAGGTCGAGGACGGCACCCAGACCCGCTGACCGCGCAGGATCGGCGCGCGATTGCCGCGCTCGGCGGCCCTGGTCTGGGGCACCGCGAAGGCGGTCACCGCGCTGAAGTCATACAGGCCACGGATCGGCGGCTGGTCCGTACTTTCTTCGCGCGCGAGGAAGGCGATCAGCTCGGTATCGAGATCCAGCAGGTCCTGCGTGGCGATCACGCCATCGGCCCTTGCCCGAAGCACACGATGCGAACGCTCGAAAGCCAGAAGAAACGTCATGAGGTCTTCGATCCTGCGCAGACTGGTTCATGTCTCATACAGGAATTGGCGCACCCGTGCCAAACCCGCTTCGGCGCAGTTCCGCGAGAACCTCCTCGCCTTCCGAGGGCGATGTGGCCTAGCATTGGGCCGATTGAACGGACCGGGGGAGGATCGAGATGCCCAGCTATAAGCACCAGGCCTTGGCTCTGCTGAGCGTGACGCTGTTCGCCGCGCTCGCGGCCTGCACGACGAGCCGCGGAACCGCCGGGTCGGACCGGCCCACGCGCTCGGACGCCGTCCAGATGACGTGGAGCGATGGAAAGGCCGCCTACGCGATCACCTGCAAATCGCCCCAAGGCTGCCAGGCGCGTGCGGAGGCGCTGTGCAACAGCAACTACACGGTGCTGAAGAGCGAGAACATGCCCAGCATCGGCACTCGAATGACGCCACTCGGCCCGCCGTCCATCGTCGTCAGGTGCGGCGGCTGAGCCTGCGGCTCACGCGCCGGGCAGGGCCCGCTTGATCTTTCCCAGCAGCCGCTCGAAGTCGACCGGCTTGGTGTCGAAATCGTTGGTGCCCGCCGCCAGCGCTCTTTCGCGGTCTCCCGCCATGGCGTGGGCGGTGAGGGCGATGATCGGAATGTGACTGGTCGCGGGATCGTCCTTGAGCCGCCGGGTTGCCTCCCAACCATCCATCACCGGGAGATTGAGATCCATCAGGATCAGGTCCGGTTTCTCGGACGCCGCCTTGGCCACGCCCTCGGCGCCGTCGCCGGCAGAGATGATCTCGTAGCCGTCGAGCATCTCGAACCGCAGGGTCAGCATGTAGAGATTGTCGTCGTTGTCTTCGACGTAGAGGATCTTCGGCACGATCAGGCGTCCTGTTTCGGTTTGGCCTTGCTCTTGATCTCTTTCACCAGCGCACCGATGCGGGCCATGAGGTCCGCCGGCGTCGAGGCGTTCTTGGACACGATGTGCTCGACGCCGCGGTTGAGCCGCTGGCGGTCCTCGGCGGTGAGCTCGAGCGCAGTGACGACCACGACGGGAATATAGCGCCACGCCGGGTTCTCCTGCAGGGCGGCCACGACCTGGAAGCCGTCCATCTCCGGCATCATCAGGTCGAGCAGCACGATGTCGGGCAGGCCACCGGCCAGCGCGGCCAGGGCGAGCCTGCCGTTGGCCGCTTCCTTCACCGTCCAGCCCTGCGTCTCGAGGATCGAGCGGACCCGCTGGCGTTGGCCTTCGTCATCCTCGACCATCAGGATGGTCCCCGGTTTTCCCGGTACCCGGAAGCCCGCCAGCACCTCGAGCAGCCGGTCGCGGTCGATCGGCTTGGTGAGATAGCCCGCGGCGCCGAGCGTGATGCCGCGCCGCGGCTCGTCGACGATCGTGATGATGATGACGGGAATGTCGGCGAGATCGGGATCGCCCTTGATCGCGGCGATGACGGTCCAGCCGTCGATGTCGGGCATCATGATGTCGAGCGTGATCGCCAGCGGACGAAGCTCGCGTGCCTTCTTCAGCCCCTCGATGCCCGAGCTCGCGGTCTCCACCGTGAAGCCCTGTTCGACGAGATGGGCCGTCATCAATTCGCGCGCGGTCTGGTCGTCGTCGATCACGAGCACGACGCCGCGCCCGCCCTTGGGGATGGCATCGCCCGCCCGGAAGGCGGCAGGAGCGGTGGGCTCAGGAATAGCCGCGTCCGCGTCGACCGGCAGGCGGACGGTGAAGGTCGAGCCCTTGCCGGGAGCGCTGGCGACGCGGATATCACCGCCCATCAGCTCGCTGAGCTTGCGGGTGATGGCCAGCCCGAGGCCGGTGCCGCCGAACTCGCGCGTCGTCGAGGCGTCCGCCTGCATGAACTCCTGGAACAGCCGCCCGACCTGCTCCTCGGTCATGCCGATGCCGCTGTCGGAAACGGCGAATTCGATCCAGGCCCGGCCGCCGGCCTCGGCCCGCGCCACCTCGAGCGTCACCTTGCCCACCTTGGTGAACTTGCAGGCGTTGCTCAGCAGATTGAGCAGGATCTGGCGAAGCCGCATGCTGTCGGCCTGGACGGCGCCGATGTCCTGCGGGCAATCGAGAACGAGCTCGTTCTTGTTGGTCTCGGCCAGCGGACGGGCGATGCCCATCACCTCCTCGACCACCGGCCTCACGACCACCGTCTCCAGGGTGAGGTCGAGCTTGCCGGCCTCGATCTTGGACAGGTCGAGGATTCCGTTGATCAAATTGAGCAGGTGACGGCCCGCGCGCAGGACGCGGCGCAGGGGCTCGACGGCCTTCTCGGTTCCGAAGCGCGTGGCGTTCTCGGACATCAGCTCGGTGAGGCCGATGATGGCGTTGAGCGGCGTGCGAAGCTCGTGGCTCATGTTCGCGAGGAAGCTCGACTTGGTCCGGCTCGCCTCCATCGCCTGGTCGCGTGCGACCTTGAGCTCGGTGACGGTGTCGGCAAGTTGCCGGGTCTGCGCCGCCAGGACGCTGTTGGTGCCTTCGAGCTGGCGGTTCATGCCGCCGATTTCCACTGCGAGGCGGCGCTCCTGCACGATGAAGCCCAGGCCAAGCAGCGCCATGAAGCCGAAGTAGCTCAGCAGGTACTTGAAGACCAGGATGTTGGACGCCATCGAGGCGCTGACGATGACTTCCTGGATGCCGCGGACGTCGCCCACTTTCCAGTCCTTCTTGGGACTGTCGGGATGGACGTTGTGGCAGGCGACGCAGGCCGGGCCCATCATCACCGGGGCGACCAGCCGGACGTTGCCGCTCAGGCCCGCCCACGAGGTTTCGGTCAGGGTCTGTTTGGGATTGGCGCGCAGCGCGGCCAGCGAGCTTTTTTCGAACGCGTCGAGTTCATGGGGTGCGCGCCCCTTGAACGGATAGTCGGAAATGAAGCGGTAGGCGATGTTGGATTGCTGGTCGGCGACGACCTTTCCCAGCTCCAACGACAGCGTGGCGGGGATCGGAATCGCTCCGGGAACGTCCTTGTAGTTGTGGATCACCTCGCTGTGCCCGGGAATGGACAGGACGCGCCCGACGACATTGGTTGCGTAATAGGTTCGCACGCCGGTGATCACCGAATTGAGGTCGGTCGCCTGGATCCGCAGCGCATTCTCCGACAGCGCGCGAAGGTCGAGCCAGACCGCGGCCGGCAGGCCGGCCAGCAGAACGATGACGAGGGGAATGGCGATCGATCCTCGCAACCGTGTCAGCTTGGAAGAAGTGCCTGTCATGATCCCCCGTCCCCGATATCGTGCGCTATGGCCTGAGCGCGGTGCATTCGAGAATTTCTATCTTTTGCTTGCCCTTGAGGTCGACGAGCCCGAGCGACCGGCCTTCGGCCTGGTCGCGCAGGTGCATCCAGGCCCGCCCGCTGACGCAGACGCTGCCCGGCCGGGCGGCGCCCTCGATGCGGGCGGCCGTGTTCACCGTGTCGCCCCACACGTCGAACTGGAACTGACGCTTGCCCATGATGCCGGCGGCGACCGGTCCATGGTCGATCCCGATGCGGATTCCGTGGCCCGCACCGAACGACCGTCCGGCGGCAACCATGTCGAAGCCGCAGGCGACCGCCGCGCGCACCGGTTCGTCGTGCGGCGACAGCAGGCCGGACGTCGCCATGAAGGCGTCGCCGATCGTCTTGATCTTCTCGAGCCCGTGCTTCTGGGCGATTTCCTCGAACTGCTCGACCAGGGTCTCGAGCTCGCTAAAGACGGCCTCGGGTGGATGCTTCTCGGAGTAGGCCGTGAAGCCCACGATGTCGCAGAACAGGACGGTGACGTCGTCGAACAGGCGCGGCGGGAGCTTGTCGCTGCGCTTCAGCGCCCGCACGATGTCGCGCGGCAACACCGTCGCCAGGATCCCGTCGGCGCGTCGCTTCTCGTTCTCCAGGTTGCGGTGGTAGGTCGCCTCCTGGGCGCGCAGCCGCGACTGCTCGATGCACTTGTCGACCCGCGCCTTCAGCAGCACCGGATTGAACGGCTTGGTGAGGTAGTCGGTGGCGCCGAGTTCGATGCAGCGCACGACGCTGGCGATATCGTCGACCGCGGAGATCACCAGCACCGGTATGGAGCGCAGGGCCACGTCGACCTTCGTGGCCTCGAGCACGCCGTAGCCGTCGAGCTCCGGCATCATGATGTCGAGAAGGACGAGATCGATCGGTTGGGCGCGCATTTTATCGAGCGCCTCGCGCCCGTTTTCGGCCATCACCAGGCTGGAATAGCCGCAGGCCTCGAGTTGCATCGACAGGGTGAAGCGGTTGTCTTCGTTGTCGTCGACCACGAGGATCGTGGGCTCACCGTTCATCTGCTCTCCGCTCGCGGCTCGCCATTTCCCGGGATGGGGGAGGGCGGCCGGGTTGCCCAATCGCGGGGTGGCTGAATCCTACAGCATTTCCCGCGCCGGATGTTAGCCACGACGTCCGATCGTCGTGCAATCGTGATACATTCGTCCCGTGCCCACGCCCGGTCTCTCCCTCCTCGGCTTCCTGAACCAGGCGGCGGCTGTCGGCTACCTGCAGAAGACTTGTGTTCCGTCACCGGTTGCTGCGCCGCAAGATCTTGTTTCGGAGTGGCAGAAGGCACAGGCCCGGCTGGAGAGAGGCAACCCTGCGGTCGCCGCTCCGGGCCAGCCCGACATTCAGCTGCTTCCCGCGGCGGCGCGGGAATACGAAGCCGAGCTGCGGCAGCAGAAATGGGTACGCGACGTGCTGGCGGATTTCGGGCCGAGCGCCCGCTTTGCCATGGTCGAGGTCGATCCGCTGCTCGCCATGCAGTTCCACATCGACACGGACCGGGCCGGCGAGCGCTCAGCGGGCCTCGGCCGGCCGCCCGCCTTGAGCGAGCTGCTGAAGCTCTGCCTGCCGTTTGTTCCGCCCGCCTTGCCGCCGACGGTCCTGCTGCGCCAGGAGGGCGCGCTGCTGCTCAAGTCGGCCGCGCATGATTTCGGACCACGGCGATACGGCCTGTTCCAGGGCGCCGACAACGTGGCCGGTGTCGCGGTGGGGACGCCGCCGCCCGGCGTCGCGGTCGCCCGCCTGAACGGCCGCTACTATCTTTGCAACGGCTTTCACCGCGCCTACGGCGCCCGGCTGGCCGGCGCGACCGCGATCCCCTGCATCGTGCGCGACGTGCCGCACGCGGCGACGATCGGCATCCAGGAGGGCGAGACCTTCGCGCTGTCGCTCCTTGAATCCGCCGATCCGCCCACCCTGGCGCATTTCACCGGGGGCCGCGCCTTCGAGGTCCGGCTGCGCCGCCACGTCAGGGTGATGACGGTCTCCTGGACTTCGTTCCTGATGCCCGAGGAATAGTCGCAACGAGTCTCACCATTGTGAGACAGCTCCGATACCGATGGCACAAGGCTTTCAGGCGATTCGTCTCAAATCTCGCCACCCTCCCGCGCAAAAAATCCTGCGTACGCTCGGCGAAGATTTTTCTTCCCGGACCTCTCATTAAATAAATGGAAATTTAATGGTAGCGACTACTACGACAGAGGGGTAGCGGGGTAGCGCTAATTGCGCTAACTGCCATTGCCCCCCGCTTGATCTGCCCCACCGTGCAGCGTCTCCCGTGGCCCCCGCGCTTGTAGGACGGGTCCGGGTCCCCGCAAGGGTATATTGCGTATTCCGCACTATATGTCAAGGCCGCCCGGCATCAGAAGTGATAGATGTCGGAGGCGTTAAGGGTGACACCCAGGAGATGGATTTCCATGTCCGTCGAGCCGACCGACTCCGCGGCGCCACTCGCATTGGCATAGACGGTCGCGTTGCCGCCGGAATTGACCACTTCGATGGTGTTGGCGGCGACCGTCGCCGGCGCGGTATTGGTCGCCACCTCGTTGGTGAGCGAGGTGATCTGGCCGAACGGCGCATGGTTCCAGGCGAACAGCTCGTTCGGCGGATTGCTGAAGGAGAAGTCGAGCGTGTCGATGCCGGACCGGAAGCCGCTGATCGTGTCGAAGTGGCCGGCGCCCGGCTGCGAATCGCCGATCGCCGTCTCGACGAAAGTGGTTGCGCCGGTGCCGGCGGAGAGCGTGTCGCCGCCGCCGAAGCCCACGATCACGCTGCTGCCGCTGCCGCCGGCGATGGTATCGTTCCCGCTGGAACCGACGTGCAGGGTCTGCAGGGGCGCGACGAAGCCGCTGTTCGTGATCTCGAACACGCTGCCACCGTTGCCCTGCCCGCCATTTTCGGTCGTGCCGAACAGGTCGCCGTTGGCGTCGGCGATCAGACCGGCTATCGGTAATGCGTTATTGTTGCCGTTGAAGCTTTCGAGCGTCGTGACAGGACTATAGCCGTTGGCGCCGTGGGCGATCTCGAACACAGTGCCATCGCCGGACTGCCCGCCTTGTTCGGTCGTGCCAAACAGATCGCCATTGGCGTCGGCGATCAGGCCGGATAGCGGAAATGCACCATTGCTGCCGGCGAAGCTGGCGAGCGTGGTGACAGGACCATAGGAGTTGCCGCTGTGGGCGATCTCGAACACGGTGCCGTCGCCGTTCTGCCCGCCTTGTTCGGTCGTGCCGAAGAGATCGCCGTTGGCGTCGGCGATCAGGTCGGCGAACGGACTTTCGCCATTGCTGCCGTCGAAGCTGGCCAGCGTCGTGACAGGACCATAGCCGTTGCCGATGTGGGCGATCTCGAACACGGTGCCGTCGCCAGACTGCCCGCCATTTCCGGTCGTGCCGAACAGGTCGCCATTGGCGTCAGCGATCAGGCCGGCAAACGGAGTCGCTCCATCGCTGCCGGTGAAGTTTGCGAGTGTCGTGACCGGACCATAGCCGTTACCGCTGTGGGCGATCTCGAACACGGTGCCTTGGCCGGACTGGCCGCCTCCTGCGGTCGTACCGAACAGGTCGCCGTTGGCGTCGGCAATCAGGCCGGCGATGGGCTGTAAGCCATTGATGTAGTCGAAGCTCGCGAGCGTCGTGACAGGACCATAGCCGTTGCCGACGTAGGCGATCTCGAACACGGTGCCGTCGTTGGACTGCCCGCCGGTTTGGGTCGTGCCGAACAAGTCGCCGTTGGCGTCGGCGATCAGGCCGGCGGCCGAATTGCTGCCATTGCTGCCGTTGAAGCTGGCGAGCGTCGTGACAGGACCATAGTCGTTGCCGCTGTGGGCGATCTCGAACACGGTGCCGTCGTTGAACTGCCCAGCCGCAAGGGTCGTGCCGAACAGGTCACCATTGGCGTCGGCGATCAGGCTGCCGAAGTCTGGAATTTGGCCATTGCCGCCAGGAAAATTTGTCAAGGTGGTCAGCGTCGGCAGTTCCGGCACCGTCGTCGTCGCGGCGCTGGTGGCGCTGGCGTGGCCGGTGCCGTCTTCCGTGGTTGCGGTGGCGACGACGTCGAGCGTATGGCCTTCGTCTCCTGCCTCGACCACGTAGGTCGAGCCGGTGGCGCCGCCGATGTTCACCCCGTCCTGCTGCCACTGGTAGCTGACGGTGTCGTCGCTCTCGCTCGCCGTGGCCGCCGCCGTCAGGGTCTGCCCCTCCTGGGCCGCGCCCGCAATCGTCGGCGTGGTGATCGTCGGCAGGGCATCCAGCACCGCCGAGGTCGCAGCGCTGGCAGCACTTGCGGTCGCCCCGTTCTGGTTGGTCGCCGTGGCCAGAACGCGGATCTCCGTGCCCTCGTCCCCTTCCGTCGCCGTATAGGTCGAGGCAGGGGTGGGGGTGGCGACGAATCCATGGTTGCCCGTGGCGTCGGAGTAGGTGCCCGCGATCTGACCCGCATTGTTTATGGACAGGGCCTGCGTATTGCCCGTCGCAAGCGGGTCGTCGAGTAGCGTGTAGACGCCATTGCTGTAGAGAAAGGCGTGTGAGCCGCTGCCATCGGAAAAGCTTCCGACGATCTGGCCGGCATCGTTGATGCCCTGGGCTTGCGTCGACGATGCCGAGGGAACATCGAGCGTGGTGTAGGTGCCGTTGTCGTAGACATAGCCGTGGGCAGTGCCGGTCGGGTCGAAATAAAAGCCGACGACTTCGCCGGCATCGTTGATTCCATTGGCCAATGTCTTGTATCCGCCCGCAGCGGGGTCCTGGAGCGTCGTGTAGGTGCCGTTGCTGTACAGGAAGCCATGCTGACTGGTGGGGTTGTAGACGCTGCCGATGACATAGTCGCCGACGATCTGAGCGGCGTCATTGATGGCATCGGCCTGGTTGGCATAGGGGCCTGGCGTCGAGAGCGGATCGTCGATGATGGTGATGGTGCCGTTGACGTCGAGGTAGCCATGCGCGTTGCCGCTGGCGTCGCGATACACCCCGACGATCTGTCCGGCATCGTTGATGCCGTTGGCATAGGAGAAGCCCGCCGCCGCCGGAATGTTCAGCGTCGTATAGGTGTTGCCGATCGCGGAGAAGGCGTAAGGGGTCGCGCCGCCATTCTGGGAGTAGGTGCCGGCGACTTCACCCAAATCGCTGGCGCCGAACAAAACCGTCCCACTGGTCGCGAGGGGATCGTCGTAAGTCGCGTAGCTGAACGTGGTCGTCGGCGCAGAGACGGTATGGGACGCGCCGGCGATATTGCTCCACGTCGCGCCTCCATCGGTCGAGCTTTGCCACTGGTAGGTGACGGGATCGTCGCCCTCGTTGGCGACAGCCGGCGACGCCGCCAGCGTCTGGCCTTCCTGGGCCGTGCCCGTGATCACCGGCGCGGTGATCGTCGGCGCCGCATCCAGTACCGTAGACGTCGACGGGCTAAGCGCGACGGTGCCGATGCCGTCGCTGTTGTTCGCCGTCGCAACGATGCGCAGCTGCTGGCCCTCGTCGCCCTCGGTGACGACGTGGCTCAGACCTGTCTCGCCATTGATGTTCGACCACACCGTGCCGGTTTCGCTCTGCCACTGGTAGGTGACGGGATCGTCGCTCTCGTTGGCGACGGCCGGCGACGCCGTCAGCGTCTGGCCTTCCTGGGCCGTGCCAGTGATCACGGGCGTGGTGATCGTCGGCAGGGCATCGAGCACCGCCGAGGTCGCAGCGCTGGTCGCACTGGCGGTCGCGTAGTCGTCGTTGGTAGAGGTCGCTACCACCGTGATGATGTGGCCCTCGTCGCCTTCCGTGATCTGGTAGGTCGATCCGCTGCCCACCGAAATGCCGTCGCTAAGCCACTGGTAAGTGACCGGGTCGTCGCTCTCGTTGCCCGTGGCGCTCGCCGTCAGCGTCTGGCCCTCCTGGGCGATGCCCGCGATCGCCGGCGTGCTGATGGTCGGCGCGGCGTCCAGTACAAACGCCGCAACAGCGTCAAAAGTGGCGCTCACGCCGTCGTCGTTGGTTACCGTCGCGGTCACCGACAGCTGATGACCCTCGTCGATTTCCCCGACGGCGTAGGTCGAGCCCGTGGCGCCGGAGATGTCGTGGCCGTCCAGCTGCCACTGGAAGGATATCGTGTCGTCGCTCTCGCTCGGCGACGCCACTGCCGTCAGTGTCTGCCCCTCCTGGGCGTTGCCGACGATCGTAAAGCTCCCGCCAGGCGTGGCTATGAAACCATGCACCGCGCCATAGCCGTCGTAGTAGTAGCCTGTCACTTCACCCAAATCGCCGATCGAGAGCGGGAAGGTCTGCCCGAGGCCATCCGGCACGTCGAAGGCCGTGAACGTGCCGTGATCGTCGATGAAATCGCGGTAAGCACCAATGCCGTCCTGGTAGTAGCCCGTCACTTCTCCCGAATCGTTGATCGACTGCACAACGGTGCCCTCAACGTCACCCGGCGCGTCGAAGGTCGTGAACGTGCCGTGATCGTCGATGAAACCGCGGTTGCCGCTGCCGTCGTTGTAGTCGCCCGTCACTTCACCCGAATCGTTGATCGACACCGGCTTGGTGAACCCGGCGGCACCCGGCGCGTCGAAGGTCGTGAACGTGCCGTGATCGTCGATGAAGCCATGTGTGCCACTGCCGTCGGAGTAGTAGCCCGTCACTTGGCCCGAAGCGTTGATCGACTGCGCAAAGGTGTTGCTGGCACCCGGCGCATCGATGGTCGTGAATGTGCCATGATCGTCGATGAAACCGTGGTAGCCGCTGCCGTCCTGGTAGTAGTAGCCCGTCGCTTCACCCGAATCGTTGATCGAGAGCGGAACGATGATCTCGCTGCCACCCGGCGCGTCGAAGGTCGTGAACGTGCCGTGATCGTCGATGAAGCCATGTATGCCACTGCCATCCTGGTAGTAGCCCGTCACTTCACCCGAATCGTTGATCGACAGCGAGGTGGTATTCCCGACGCCGCCCGGCACGTCGAAGGTCGAGAACGTGCCGTGATCGTCGATGAAACCGTGGTTGCCGATGCCGTCGTTATAGAAGCCCGTCACTTCACCCGAAGCGTTGATCGAGAACGGAGCGGTGAACCCGGCGGCACCCGGCGCGTCGAAGGTCGTGTAGACAATGCCGATACCCGCAAGGCCCGGCGGCGCGTCGATCACCGTGCCGGCCGTCTCCGCCGTCGCGACCGCCGTGCCGCTTAGGTCCTCGGTCGTCGCCGTCGCCACCACCTCGATGTGATGGGTCTCGTCGATCTCCTGCACCAGGTAGCTCGAACCGGTGGCGCCGGTGATGTCGGCCCCGTCCCGCTGCCACTGGTAGGTGACCGCATCGTCGCCCTCGCTCGGGCTGGCCACCGCCGTCAGCGTCTGGCCTTCCTGCGCCGTGCCGCTGATCGTCACCTCGATCGTCGGCGCCGCGTCGATCACCGGGCCGGTCGACGCGCTGGCGCTCGTTGTGGTGGTCTGGTCTGCACTTTCCACCGTCGCCGTCACGCTGAGCTGGTTGCCTTCGTCGACCTCGCGGGCCACGAACGTCGCGCCCGTGGCACCTGTGATGGCATTGCCGCCCGAGGACCACTGGTAGCTGATTGTGTCGTCGCTCTCGCCAGGAGTGGCGCTCGCCAACAGCGCCTGGCCTTCCTGGGCCACGCCGCTGATCGTCAAGCTCGTGACCGCAGGGGCGTTGATCACGTCTGTCGTTGCAGTCCCCGTGTTTCCGGCCAGGTCGGTCTGGCTGGCGGTGATGGAATGCGTGCCATCGCTCAGGGCGACCGTCAGGCTCCACTTGCCGCTGGAGTCGGAAGTGGTGGTACCCAGGACAGTGTCGCGCTCGCCCACGATTATCGGTTTGTCGGGATCGCCCTCGCCCTCGAACGTGACGTCATTGGTGGGGCCGCTCGGCGAGAAGCTACGAGAATCGCCCGACAGGACTTCGGTGACCGCCGGAGGTGTCGTATCGAGCGTGAAGGTGAGCGACGCGCTGCCGGTGTTGCCGGCGGCATCGGTCTCGCTGGCGGTGATCGTGTGGGTGCCGTCAGCCAGGCCGGTGGAGGTGCTCCAGCGGCCTTGGGCGTCGGCCACGGTGGTGCCGACGACGGCGCCGTTCTCGGTGAGGGTCACGCCAGCATTGGGGTCGCCGGTGCCGCTCAGGGTGGGATCGCTGGTGAGGCGGTCGCTCGACGAGACGCCGGTATCGTGCGCCAGCGCCATAGTCACGTCCGGCGGCGAGGTATCGACCGTGAAGTCGAGCGGCGGGCTGGCAACGCTCGAGTTGCCGGCGGAATCCGTCGCGGTTGCGCTCAGGCTGTGCTGACCGTCGCTCAACTTGCCGAGGGAAAAGCTCCAGGCGCCGTCGGCGCCCGCCACGGTCGTCCCCAGGAGTTGTATGCCGTCGTCAATGACGATGACGACGCCTTGCGGGGCAGTTCCCGTCAGCGGCAGGGATGTCGTGTCGTGTGCGGCATTGACGTAGCCGTTGATGATCGCGGGCATTGCCAGGAACGTGCCCGACGTATCGCTGAGGAACAGGGAGGACGGCGGGGGCGGCGCCTGGGTGTCGAGCGTGAAGGAGAGCTGGTCGCTGGCGGTGTTGCCGGCGGCGTCGGTTGTCTGCACCACGATCGTATGGGCGCCGTCGGACAGGCCAAGACTGATGCTGCCGCGGCCCTGGGCGTCGGCCTGGGTGGTGGCAAGGACGGCCCCGCCCTCGATAAAAGTGGTCTCGACATAGGGATCGGTCGCCCACCGGAGCGTTTGATCGCTCGTCAGACCGTCGCTCGACGATTTGCCGGTGTCGTCGGCCAGTGCCACCGTCACGTCCGGCGGCGAGGAATCGACGGTGAAGTCGAGAGAGTCGCTGCCGGTGTTGCCGGCGGCATCGGTGGCGTGGACCGTGAAGGTGTGCTGCCCGTCCGCCGCCTGAACCGTGAAATGGCCCTGGCCGTTCTCGTCCGAGACCGCGACGGCGACGATCTGGCCGTCCTCGAGCAGGGTCAGCGAGGTGAAGGGGTCGGTCGACACAGTCACGCTCGAATCGTGGGTGATGCGGTCGCTCGACGAACTGCCGGAATCGTTCGACAGCACCATCTCGACTGTCGGCGCGGTGGTGTCGACGGTCCAGGTAAAGGTCTCCGTGGCGACGTTGCCGGCGAGGTCGGAGCCGGTGATCGTGATCGTGTGCTGACCGTCGGCGAGCGTCGGCGTGAAGCTCCATTGGCCGCTGACGTCCGACACCACGGTGCCAATGTTCTTGCCATTCTCGCTCAGGCTCAGCGTGGTGTCGGGGTCGGTCGTGCCGGTGAGCGTCGAATCGCGGGTGATGCCGTCGCTCGACGAGACGCCGGTGTCGTCCGCCAGCGCCACCGTGATCGGCGGCGGCGTGCGGTCGAGGGTGATGGTCGGGACGGCGGCATAGAGGTTGTCCAGCACTGAGACAGAGTCCGAGCCCTGGTTGAGCACGACGATATTCGGGACCTTGCTGTCGATGACGTCGACGAACTGGCCCTGGGTCGGGATGTCGCCGGTCTCGAAATGATTGGTCAGCTGGACCCGGCCGTCGCCGCTGCCGTGTAGAACGGACACCGAGTTCGACCCGCTGTCGACGACGACCAGGTCTTCGTAGCCATCGCCGTCGACATCGGCGGCGGCGACTGCGATCGGCGTGTCGCCGGCGGCGGACTCGATCGCCGGCGCGAAGCCGCCGTCGCCGCTTCCGAGATAAACCGAAACCTCGTTCAATCCGGCGTCGGCAACGACGATGTCGGGCAATCCATCGCGATTGAGATCGGCGATGGCGACGTCCACCGGCCGGGACCTGTCGCCCCCCGAGAGTTCGACCGGGGGCGCGAAGGTGCCGTCGCCGCTTCCCAGCAGGATCGAGATCGAGTGGTCCGAAGGATTGGCGACAACGATGTCCGCGTAGCCGTCGCCGTTCACGTCGCCGATCGCGATCCCCTGGGGGCCGGATCCGGCGGCGTAGTCATGCGCGTCCTGGAACGTGCCGTCGCCGTTGCCCAGCAGCACCGAGACCGTCCCGTCGAGCGGATCGGTGGTCACGATGTCGGGCCTGCCGTCGCCGTTCAGGTCGGCCACCTGGACCTCCCTGGCGTGCGTAGCGGTCTGATGCATGTGCGGCCACAGGGCAAAGCTGCCGTCGCTTTGCGCGTGCAGGGCGCTGACGGTGCCGCTGCTGTCGACGACCACGAGGTCGGCCAGCCCGTCGCCCTCGAGGTCCGCCGCGGCAACGGCGACCAGATCGGTCACGCTATCGTTGCTGGAGGAGTCCGAGTATGTGCCGGTGGCCGTGCCGTACAGCACGGTGACGCCGTTGGCGCTGGCCGTCACGATGTCGGCATAGCCGTCGCCATCGACGTCGGCCGTCGCAACGGCCTGCGGCTGGGATCCGACGGCGTAGCTCGTCATTGACGTCACCGACAGCGCATTGCCGGCAAGATCGGTCACCGCCTCGCCCGGAAGCGAGGCCGAGATCGTGCCGTCGCCGGTCCCGGTATCGACCGTGACGATATATTGCGCGCCGTCGCTGCCCGGCACGGCCTCGACGTCGCTCACTGCGACGCCGGTGAGCGTGCCCGTGGTTGCGAGGTCGAACTGGCTCGCGTCGAAGCCGTTCACCGGCTCGGAGAAGGTGACCGTGTAGTGGATTGTGTCGGCGTTGCTCGGCGAGGAATCCGACGATGTGACGCTCAGCACGGTGGGAGCTTCGTTGTCGACGGTGAGAGTGAGCGAATCGCTGCCGGTGTTGCCGGCGGGGTCGGTGGCGTAAACCGTGAACGCATGCTGCCCGTCCGCCGCCGGGGGCGAGAAATGGGCCTGGCCGCTCGCGTCCGAGACCGCAACGCCGACGATCTGACCGTCCTCGACCAGGGTCAGCGAGGTGAACGGGTCGGTCGACACGCTCATGCTGTCCTTTTGGGTGATGCGGTCGCTCGACGACACGCCGGTGTCGTCCGTCAGCGACAGCGTCACCGTCGGTGGTTCACGATCAATCGTGAAGGAAAGTGCCGCCGAGCTGGTGTTGCCGGCGACATCGCCCGTCCGCGCCTGGATTTCGTGTGCGCCGTCGGACAGGCCAAGACTTATGCTGCCGCGGCCCTGGGCATCGGCCTGGGCCGTGGCAAGAACCTTCCCGCCCTCCATGAACGTGATCTCGGCATAGGGATCGGTCGACCAGGTCAGTATGGGATCGTTCGTCAGGTCGTCGCCCGACGAGCTGCCGGTGTCGTTCTCCAGCGCCAGTGTGACCGTCGGCGGCGTGGTGTCGACTGTCCAGGCGAACGTCTCCGTGGCGACGTTGCCCGCGAAGTCGGAGCCATGGATCGTGATCGTATTGTTGCCCTCGGCCGCCTGCGGCGTGAAGCTCCACTTGCCGCTGGCGTCCGCCACGGCGACGCCGATGATCACACCGTCGTCGAGGAAAGTCAGCGAGGTCAAGGGGTCGGTCGTGCCGCTCAGCCTCGAATCGCTGGTGATACCGTCGCTCGACGAACTGCCGGTGTCGTCGGCCAAGGCCACTGTCACCACGGGCGGCGAGGTATCGACGGTAAAGGAAAGCGAATCGCTGCCGGTGTTGCCGGCGGTATCGGTGGCGCGAACAGTGAAGGTGTGCTCGCCGTCTGCCACCTGAGGCGAGAAATGGGCTTGGCCGTTCGCATCCGAGACCGCGACGCCGACGATCTGCCCATCCTCGAGCAGGGTCAGCGAGGTGAATGCCTCGGTCGACACGGTCACACTCGCCTTCCTGGTGATGTCGTCGCTCGACGAGACGCCGGTGTCGTCCGTCAGCGACAGGGTGACCGTCGGTGGCGAGGTGTCGACGGTGAAGGAAAGCTGGTCGCTGCCAGTGTTGCCGGCGGCATCGGTGGCGTGAACTGTGAACGTATGCTGCCCGTCCGCCGTCGAGGGCGAGAAATGGGCCTGGCCGCTGGCATCCGCGACCGCGACGCCGACGATCTGGCCGTCCTCGACCAGGGTCAGCGAAGCGAACGGATCGGTCGACACGGAGAGGCTCGGCCGGCTGGTGATGCGGTCGCTCGAGGAGCTGCCGGTGTCGTCCGTCAGCGCCATCTCGACCGTCGGCGCGGTGGTGTCGACGGTGAATGTAAGGGAATCGCTGCCGGTATTGCCGGCGGCATCGGTCGCCTGCACCACGATCGTGTGGGCGCCGTCGGACAGGCCAAGACTGACGCTCCCGCGGCCCTGGGCATCGGCCTGGATGGTGGCGAGGACAACCCCGCCCTCCATGAAGGTGGTCTCGACGTAAGGATCGGTCGACCACCGGAGCGTGGGATCGCTCGTGACGCCGTCGCTCGACGAGTTGCCGGTGTCGTTTGCCAACGCCACCATCACGTCCGGCGTCGAGCTATCGACCGTCCAGGTGAACGTCTCCGTGGCCACGTTGCCGGCAAAGTCGGAGCCGTGGATCGTGATCGTCTGCTGGCCATCGGCCAGCTTCGGCGTGAAGCTCCACTTGCCGCTCGCGTCCGCGACCGTGACGCCGATCGTCACACCGTCATCGACGACAGTCAGCGAGGTCAGGGGATCGGTCGTGCCGGTCAGCCTCGAATCGCTGGTGATGCCGTCGCTCGACGAGCTGCCGGTGTCGTCAGCCAAGGAGACCGTGACCACCGGCGGCGACGTATCGACGGTGAAGTCGATGGAAGAGCTGGCGGTGTTTCCGGCAAGGTCGGTCGTCTGCACCACGATCGTATGGGCGCCGTCGGACAGGCCAAGACTGATGCTGCCACGGCCCTGGGCGTCGGCCTGGGCGGTGGCGAGGACCTTGCCGCCCTCGATGAACGTGGTCTCGACATAGGGATCGGTCGACCACCGGAGCGTTTGATCGCTCGTGAGCCCGTCGCTCGGAGATTTGCCGGTGTCGTGCGCCAGTTCCAGCGTGACCGTCGGTGCCGTCGTATCGACCGTCCAGGTGAACAACTCCGTGGCGACGTTGCCGGCGATGTCGGAGCCCTGGATCGTGATCGCGTGCTGACCGTCCGCCAGTTGCGGCGTGAAGCTCCATTTGCCGCTCGCGTCCGCCAGAGTGACGCCGATCGTCACCCCGTCATCGAGGAAAGTAAGAGAGGTCAGGGCTTCGGTCGTACCGGTCAGGCTCGAAATCGCTGGTGATGCGGTCGCTCGACGAACTGCCGGTATCGTGGGCCAGAGCCACCGTGAGGTCCGGTGGTGAGGTATCCACGGTAAAGGAAAGCGAGTCGCTGCCGGTGTTGCCGGCGGGATCGGTGGCGACGACCGTGATGGTATGCGCCCCGTTCAGCATCGGACGCTGGTAATGCCAATGGCCGCTGGCGTCCGACGTCGTCGTGCCGATGACGCTGCCGCCTTCGAGCAAGGTCACGACGGTGTTGGCCTCGGTCCTGCCGGCCAGGCTCGCATCGCTGGTGATGTGGTCGCTCGACGAACTGCCGGTGTCGTTGGAGAGGGCCACTGTCACCGGTGGCGGCTGCGTGTCCACGGTAAAGCTGAGCGAGTCGCTGCGGGTGTTGCCGAAGGTATCCCTGACGACGACGGTGAATGTATGCACGCCGTCAGCCAGTTTGGGCGTGAAATGCCACTGGCCGTTCTGGTCCGATGTGGTCGTGCCGACGACCTGGCCGCCTTCGCTCAGGGTCACCAGCGTATTGGGGTCGGTCGTTCCGGTCAGCGCAGGATCGTTGGTCAGCCCGTCGCTCGGAGAGCTGCCGGTGTCGTCGGCCAGCTGGACGGTCAGCGGCGGGCCCGAGCTCACGCCGCTGAAGTCCGCAACACTGAGAGTAACGCCATGCCATACGCCGCCCGCATCGACGGACGCGACCTGGATCTTGAGGTCGGCCTTGCCGTCGCCGTTGAGGTCGGCATAGACGAAGAAATGGCTGGTGTCCTGCCACACTGCATGGGCGCGTGCGGCACTGGCGACGCCGGCTTGCGCGTCGGTCCCCGAGACGCCGATCCATTCGAGCCGTGGCAGCCCGCCGCCCGTCAGGTGGGCGTCGAGGTTGGTGCCCTGCACCGTGACGCCGCCCACGACGTTGGACGAATCGAAGACGAACCTGTCGGTGCCCGGCCGGAAGCCCTTGACGACGTCCCAGCTCTGGGCCGTCGTCGCGACCGGGCCGCCGGCGGCATAAAGCGAGTCGTTCGACGTGGCGGTGGCGAAGTAGAGCAGTTGGTCGCGGCCGCTGCCGATCTGCAGCAGGTCCGCGCCGGTACCGCCGACCAGCACGTCGCTGCCCGCACCGCCGGTCAGCTGATCCTTGCCGTCCATGCCGATCAGCGCATCGGTGTAGGCGATGGCCGACGTGCCGGCGTCGATCAACTTGTCGCTGGCGCCGCCACCCACGAACACGTCGCCGGTGCCGCCGCCGGTCAGGGTCGTGCGCTGGTCGACGATGGTGTTGGTGCTGCCGCCGCCGTAGATCGTGTCGCTGCGGTTGTCGGCAACGTAGATCGTGTTGGCGTAGTTGCTCGCGAACTCGATGATGCCGAGAGCGCCGTTGGACGTGACGACGGAGCCGTCGAAGAGCGTGGTGGAACCGGTCAGGCCGGTGGCGAGCCCGTCGTCGTTGATCGACTGGGTCGAGCTGCTGCCGGTCACCGTGACGGCGATGCGCACGCCGTTCTTGAATTGATAGTTGCCTGATGCCACGGCCTAGCCCCTCACGGATTGGTTCGGCGCGTATCGTCAACTGATTGCGGCAGTCGGCCCTCCAAGGCCGCAGACTGCACCTATGGCGCGCGCCAAACCTCGAATTGCATTCCCTACCCCAACACTACCCGCTCCCATCACTAAGGGTGCAAATGAAGGTTGTCGAGGCGGGGATATCAGCAGGTGTGACGTAGATCACATTCTCGCACGGAACTTCCCGCACAGGTCCGATTTACACGGCCTTTCAGGTGGAAATCACCGATCGGCAGATCGATCACAATCGACAGATCGATCACAATCGACAGGTCGATCACAATCGACAAGCCGGCCTTCTTAACTCCAGGCAGGTGATCGAGTTCTAGGCGTCGATGGTGATGACCACGTCGGGCTCACATCCGCCGTGGCGGCCACACCCGCGGTGAAGTCGGTGAAATGGTAGTCGCCGACGTCGATCTGGTCGGTCCGAGAGCTCCATCCTTGACACTCTTTTTGCGCGAGTGCAGCGTTGCTTTGCGCGCGATGACATAGTCTCCCTGGGAGCAGCTCGGATGACACCCGAGGAATTCGAAGCCCTGAAGAAGGCCGCTGCCGCCGGCGCGCTGACGGAGGCGCAGCGCCAGGCGCTGGCTGCCGAAATCCGCCGCCGGTTGGTCGAGCAGTTCGGTGAAAAATCGCTCGAGGCGATGGAAAAGGAAGTCGCCGAGGAGCTTGCCAAAAAGCCGGTGAAGACGCCCGGCTGGTGGGTGCGGCTGTTCTGGCTGCTGCGCGGCTGGCTGACTGCCTTGGCGGAATTCCTGGGACCGCTCGGTGCGGGTGCGCTGCTGATCGTCGCGCTCGCACTGCTGGGTTACTCGATCTACAACGTCGCGACCAGCAAGCCCGCGACGTTGGTGAGCGGCGTGCCGTGTGGCGGTAATGCAGCGACTGCTCTCGGTCCGGTCAGCGATTCCGGCACGTTCCAGACCGAGGTACAGCTTTTCAACAGCGCGATGGCGCAGGCACAGCAGATGTGCAACGGCTACGCCAGCAAGTGCCCCGTTGCGTCCGCGCCGCCGGCCTGCCTGCCGCTGGTGTCGCTGCAGACCTTCGACATCAGCAACTACTGGGTATGGCGCAAGGTTACCCTGCTGAACTTCAACTGCACCTGCGAAAAGTAGGACCGGTGTGAGGACGTCGGACGGCGACGAGGCTACGCCGTCCGCACGAGGCTGAGCGCGGCGCCGCCGCCTCTTGCCCGGCCCCGCACTTCCGCCTCTTCGTATTCGGCGGCGGTAATCGCGCGGTCGAGGGCAGCGCGCAACTCCCTGGCCGTCTCGAGGGTAAGCTCGATGCCGGCGCGCGCACCGGGGTCGAGGCCGGTGTTGATGAAGTCGAGGGTGATGACGTCGTCCAGCGGCGCATGGCGCGCATGGTCGTAGGCAACCACCGCCTGCGACAGCGCGAACCAGTCGTCGCCGCGCTTGGCCATGCCTTCGGCGCGCGCGATCTCGATGATGGAGGTGCACATGGGGCGATCTCCTACTTCGCCAGATGCTTGCCGAAGAAGGCGAAGACCTTGCCCCAGGCATCCATGCACTGCTCGGGCCGGTAGAGCGGCCGGTGCCAGTAGAAGAAGCCGTGGCCGGCGCCGTCGTAGCGATGGAACTCGTGCGCCTTGCCGAGCCGCTTGAGCTCGGCCTCGTGCTGGTTCACCTGCTCGGGGCTGGGCGCGCGGTCGTCGTTGCCGAAGATGCCGAGCAGCGGGCAGGAGAGATCCTTGGTCATGTCGATCGGCGCGACCGGTGTCTTGGCGTTGAGTTCCTCCTTGCCCATGACGACGCGGCCACCCCACAGCTCGGCGCAGGCATCGACGTCCTTCTTCTGGCAGGCGTAGATGAAGGCGTGGCGGCCGCCGGAGCAGGAGCCGAACAAGCCGACCTCGCCGTTGTGACCGGACTGCGCACGCACCCATTTCACGGCGGCCTCGGTGTCGCCGACCATCTGCGAATTGGCAATGCCGCCGTCGGCACGCACCTTGGCGGCGACGTCGTCGGGATTGGCCTGGCCGCCCTCGCGCTCGTAGAGGTTGGCGCAGATCGCCAGGTAACCATGGTGAGCGAAGCGCCGCGTCGTCTCGATGTAGAATTCGCTCCAGCCCGGGAGGTGGTGAATGAGCACGACCGCGGGGAAGGGCCCGGCGCCCGCGGGCCTGGCCACGTAGGCGGTGACAGGCGCGCCCTTGTCGCCCTTGAGGGTGACGTTCTCGCAGATCATGCCTCGATAAAATGACATCGGTCTTTCCTCCATGAGCATGGGTCTTCGGCGCCCGTCGACGGCGTTCCCGCGGCCAGTATTCGACGACCGCGTGCCTGGCGCAACAAGCAGCGTAACCGCCCTTGAAGGCCGGCGCTCCCGCCGCCAATGTTGGATCGAAAGAAAATGCCGTCGCAGGAGGAAACAATGGCCAACGCACTCACGGTCGAGCGGGAGCGGCGCGCCTTCGTGCCGAACGAGGCATGGCTGGCGAAACAGGTGCGCGAGCCGATCGTCGAGCCCGAGCTGCCGATCGTCGACCCGCACCACCATCTCTGGGATCACGCCAACGATCGCTATCTGCTGCCCGAGCTGCTGGCCGATACCGGCTCCGGCCACAACATCGTGGCGACGGTCTATATCGACTGCCGATCGATGTACCGGACCGATGGGCCGGCCGAGTTCAGGCCGACAGGAGAGACGGAGTTCGCCAACGGCGTCGCAGCGATGAGCGCCAGCGGCCTGTACGGGCCGACCCGGGCCTGCGCCGGCATCGTCTCCTACGTCGACATGATGCTGGGTGCGCGCGCCCGCGCCGTGCTCGAGGCGCACATCGCCGCCGGCAACGGCCGCTTTCGCGGCATTCGCCATGCCGGTGGCTGGGACGCCAGCCCCGCGGTGCGCAACAGTCACACGAACCCGCCGCCGGGGCTCTACGGCCAGGCGGCTTACCGCGAAGGCGTGGCCCAGCTCGGCGCGCTCGGCCTCACCTACGAGGCCTGGCAGTATCATCCGCAACTGTCCGACGTGACAGCGCTGGCGCGCGCCGTGCCGCAGACCACCATGATCCTCAACCACTGCGGCGGGCCGCTGGGGCTGGGTCCCTACACGGGAAAATCCGACGCCGTCTTCGCCGCCTGGAAAGCCGACATGGCCGAGCTGGCGCGCTGCCCCAACATGGTGGTGAAGCTGGGCGGCCTCGGCATGGATATCGGCCCGTTCGACCACATGCGCTGGCCGGCGCCGCCAACGTCGCGCCAGATCGCCGACGCCTGGAAGCCCTGGATCGAGGCCTGCATCGAGACCTTCGGCGCCGACCGGTGCATGTTCGAGAGCAACTTCCCGGTCGACAAGATCTCGACCGGCTATGCCGTCCTGTGGAACGCCTTCAAGCACATGGCCGCCGGCGCGTCGGCCAGCGAAAAGTCGGCGCTGTTCAGCGGCACCGCGCGACGCGTCTATCGCCTGCCGTAGAGTCTTGCCGGTTGATTCTGAATCGCTTCCCTCCTCATTCAAATCTATCGGATTCACACATTTTGAAGTCCGAGAGTTGCGCCGTATTTGATGGCTCGGAACTCGCTGAGGCCGATGCGCATGACCTTTGGCCCCGGCTTTCCGTAGTATCCTGTCCAGCCGCCGAGGCGGGCGATGACCCAAGCGGCGAAGGCCAGGCTGCCTTTTGGATGTGGATTGCGCTGCCGTTCCGTCTTGCCGGCGAGCTTGGCGGAGACTGCTTCGATGATGGGCTGGTCGTCGGGATCGAAGCTGTCGGTCAAGCGCTGGTCGGTGTTGTCGTCGCGGGCCTGCACGAGCTGCTTGATGGTGACAGCGGCGACAGTCGCGGCCGCGACCAGCTTGATCATGGCTTGCGGCTCGCCGATGTCGGCGGCCTCGATATCGAAGCCTGCGGTCTTGAGGGTGCGGAAGAACTCTTCGATCGTCCAGCGCTGGCGATACAGATCGATGATGCGGCGCGCTTGGCCGAGGTCGCCGACAGGGTGGGTCGTCAACAGACGCCAGTGGATGGGCTCGCCGTCAGCTGGCGTCGATGTCTCGCGCACATCGACCAGCGTCAGGGCGACTTTCTCGGGCAAGGCCGGATCGGCACCGTGCAGCGGCCGGCGCAAGACCACCGGCGCAAAGCGTGCCGCCAGTTCGGCGTTGCGCGAGCGCCGTCCGGGTGCCGCCGGGAGGGTGACCTCGTAGCGACCTTGCTCCGGCTGGCTGTCGATCAACGAGAACAACAGCCCGTCATCGCTTGCTTGCGACCCTGCGATCCGCCGGTTCTGGCAGGCTCGCACGATCAAAGCCACGTTAGAGGGGCAGCGCACGAACAGCTCGTAAAAGTCGCTCTCGCGGTCCGATACAAGCGTGATGCTGGAAGCAGCCTCCAGCACCTTCCCGGCCCGTTGCGCGCCGTCGAGCCAGCGTTGCGATTCCTTGGCCGCCGTCGACCGCTTGCGGCGGGCGGCAACACGACCAGCCGGCCTGTTCCATACCTCCATCGACACCAGCCCCAGAAGAGCCCCCGTGCCCGCCTCGACCGCCAGCACCGGATGCAGCAGCAAGCCACCCACCGCGCCACCCTTGCCAACTGGACCGTAACCCGCCGCTCGAGCGCGCCGGCCTCCCAGCGCAAGCTCGCTCGTATCCTGGATCGCCACAACCTCGCGGCCGGACACCCGCCGACCCGTCAGCCGCCCGGCATGCTCCGACATCTCCGACACCGTCACCGAAGGATTGCGCAGCAGCCGCGTGAACTGCATCTCCCGCGCCCGCGTGCCGCCCAGCCGACGGATACAAGAGCCCGGCCGCGCCACCAGCGCTGCATGCAAGCACACCCCCCTTTTTCCAGCCGAAGGTCGCCAAAAAGGCCCAGCCCGTATTCGATCCCCGACATCGAAAGCTCCATCGCTTGTGACGGAACTCATCGAATCGACCTTCCGGGCGGCGCGCAACAAAAGATGTGTGAACGCGATAGCCATTCAAATGGGGAGGTGCCCGCGTCTTACGCGGGCGGAGGGGTCATAGCCTTCGGGAGAAGATAAATTGCCTGCGGCGCATGACCCCTCCGGCCCTGCGGGCCACCTCCCCATATGAATGGGGAGGGAAGGTTCGCATCCATCAGCGAGGAAAGACTAGAGCCGCGTCGCCCGCACTAGCGTTGCTGCGTCTGTGACGATTGAACTGGCACCGAGCGAAACTCGGCGCCCTTCAGTTCGATGTCGGCGGTACGCGGCCGATGCTCCGGACCCCACTTGCGGCCCTCGGTCACTTCGACCGGTCCGTCGGGAAAATGCAGCCGCTTGACGACGGCTTCGGGCACACGATTTCCGCCCTCGTCGACGACGAAGGGCCGGCCCTTCGCGAATTTTACTGCGTACTTTGCCATCGCGACCTTGTAGCCGCGGCGAAGGCGGAGCGGCAAGGCATGCCGGCCGGAATATTGTGCTACTATGACCGCCAGTCGTCTGGAGACGGTCATGCGCAGACTCGGATTGCTGGCAGCAATGGTCACGATCGCCGGCGGCGCCTGTGCCCATGCGCGCGACTTCCGTTCGTCCGATATCTATCCACCCGATTCGCCGACGGTCGAAGCCGTCAACCAGATGGGCAAGCTGATCGAGCTGCGCACCCAGGGGCGGCACCGGATCGTGACCCTGGGCGAGGCCGACGGCGACTCCGAAGGCTACACGATCGCGCAGGTGCGCAATGGCGCTCTCGACATGGCGCGTATCAGCTCTCAGGCTTTCAATACCTCGGTGCCGTCGACCGCTCTGCTGGCGGCGCCCTTCCTCTTTCGGTCGAGCGCCCAGCTACAGCGAGTCCTCGCCGGGCCGATCGGTCAGCAAATCCTCGCCGATCTTGAAGCCCTGGGCCTCGTCGGTCTCTGTTTTTACGATGTCGGGGCACGCTCGGTGTATAGCGTCGAAAAGCCGATCAGGACGGTTGCCGACGTCAAGGGCCTGCGGTTGCGCAGCGAGCCGGGCGATATCGCCGCGATCTTCTGGCGTTCCTTCGGCGCCGCCACGGTGCCCATACCTTACGGCAAGATCGCCGACGCGCTGCGTGCCAAGGCGATCGACGCGGCATCGGGCAACTGGCTGGCCTACGCCTCCAGCGGCCATTTCAAAGCCGCGCGTCTGTTCAGTCCGACGGAGCACGCGCGGCCGCCGGGGATCGTGATCTTCTCCAAGCAGGTCTGGCTCACCCTGTCCCAGCAAGACCGGGACATCGTAAAAGGTGCTGCGCGGGAGTTGGTCGCTTTTGCGCACGGGCGCCTCGCCGAATACGAAGCCGCGGCCCGGCGAGCCGTGACAAGGGACGGCGTGCGGATCGTCGACGATATCGACATCAAGTCCTTCAGCGAGCCGATGGCGGCGCTCTACCCGACGCTGTTCCCCGAGCCCAGGCAGCAGGAATTGCTGAAGCGCATTCAGGCTGCCGCAGGCGGCACCTGAGCCCCCACAGAATTCGCCCGCCAGATCTTGCGACCGGGCGGGCGTTCGTCTTTTGGCGAACTCTGTGACGGGCGAGACGGCTTACCAGAAGCGGCGCGCTCCAAAGAAGCTGACGGCCGCCAGCTCGCGACGATGATGAGCACCGCTCGCGGCACCGACACAGGCGGCGGCGCAGCCGAGCAGCAGCGTCGCTGCGGCCGCAAAGGCGGTGATCAGGGCCGCCTTGCGCGCCGTCTCCGCGGCGTCGCGCGCCTTTTGTTCGGCCGTCTTGAGATCGGCATAGGCATCGTCGACCCGCTTCTCGGCTTCTGCCTGGGGCAGTCCGGTCTGCTGCATCACCGTGGCGACGAGAGCCGAGCGATCGCGCGCGTCCATCTGCGGGGTTTTCAGCGCCGCTGCAAACGCCCGGCTGATCGGAGCGCGGGACATCGGGCTGGTCGGTGAGGGAGTGGCCGTCGCTGCCGGGGCGGTGGTACTGGCCCCTGCAGTGCTGGCCCCCGCAGTGCTGGCCCCCGCAGTGCTGGCAGAAGCGGGCGCCGGCGCCATCATCCGGTCGATCGCATAGTCGGTCGGCGTCATGGAGATGCGATTGGCGACCTCGGGGTTCGATGCCGCACCCGCGAGGGTCGCGCCGCCCACGGCGGCCGTGGTCTGGGCGCCGAGCTTGAGCGCACCGCCGATGCCGGAGGCGACAACCGCACCGCCGACCACGATCGCCAGGGCCCAGACCGCGAAGCCGTGGGCGCCGTCGCGGAAATCGCTCTCTTCGATGTCCTCGGGGTGGGAGAGGGCCCGCATGCGGCCCGTCACGTAGCCGCCGATGCCGAAGCTTGCGACCAGCGTGATCGCAGCATACAGCGCGGAAATGACCGCGAGAGCCTTGGCGGAAGCGCCGGCATAGGGCTGAGCGGAGGTGGCCGAGAGGCCGATCCCGGCGCCGAAGGTCAGCAGGACCATGGAGATGGCCATGGCGCCCAGGGCACCGAGGATGACGGCGCCCCACTGCACGGAGCGGGCGGGGGCCGACGGGTAGAGCGCCACGGGCGCGTCGAGGACGGGATCGGTGAGGGCCATGTTCATTGCCTCTCAGCGCAAGCCGAGAAGGGACAAGATAAACATCACCACGACGACCAGTCCGACGAGATAAATGATGCCGTTCATGCGGGTTTCCTCCTTAGGGTCACAAGCAAACGTGCGTTTCCCCCGGAGGTTGCGGAATGTGTAGATTTGAAGTCCTTGGCTCGTCCTTGCGGTTGGAACAGGCAAATGGCCAGGCTTGTACGGCTTCGCTCAACAAGCTAGAATTCCGCGAGGCTTTAACAGCGAGGCAAGCATGGATAGACGTGCATTCGTTCTCGGCAGCATGGCGGGCTTCGGTCTTTTGCAACCGGCCTTCGCGCAATCGAGCCCGCTTACCGTGATCTACATCGGCGGACAGGATTGTCCGAGTTGCGCCCAATGGAAGGGCCAGTACAAGGCCAAATGGGAGGCGTCGCCCGAGTTCAAGAAGGTGAAATGGGTCACCGTCGAGCCGCCGTCGCTTCTCAAGGCCTATGAGACCCAGAATTGGCCCGACGATCAGAAGGCAATCCTGGCGAAGCTTCCGTCCAAATCCGGCACGCCGCGCTTCGTCGTGGTCAAGGACGGCGCGATCATCTCCAACCACTCTGGCGTGCGCGGCTGGCAGACCACCTTCGTCGATATCCAGAAAAACGCCTGACTGGTCCTGCCGCAGCAGCGTCACGGCTCGACCAAAAAGGGTCCGATCGCCCGCACCTTGCAATCGGTCCCGCCGACCGCGGCACAGTCGGCAACGGCAGCCCGTACCGCTTGCGCCTCGGTGGGCTGCCCTGCAGCCAATCCCATCAGATTATTTGCGCCCACGGCGATGGCGCGCCAGTCGTTGGCGATGAAGTATCGCGCCAGGCTGTCTTTCTGAGCGTCCAGTGCCGGCGGCAGATTCTCGGCCGCGACGACGTCGACCATGCGATACAACTGGGGCAGGCGAAGAATGGCCTGGTCGTTCAGCGCCAGGACAACGCACTGGCGTTCGGTGGCCGCGCCGCATTTCTGCAGCAGGACGCGCGCCGCATCCTGCTCGGAGTTCTGGCTGGAATTCCACCAGTACCGGCCTCCCTTGCCCATCACGAATGCCTTGGGCGTTGGCCGGCTGCGGTAGCGCGTGGCGGTGTCGACCTCGAGATGGCTCTTCAGGAGCGGCACCTGGGCAGCGTCGAAGACGCCGGGAGGATCGGGCCTGCTGTCCGGGACATAGGGCAGCCGAGGCATCGGCGGCATCTTGTGCGGCCAGACGATGCGATCGTCGATCGCGAAAATCTCGCACTTCTCGCCATTCCATTGCCAATTCGGCGTGTTCTCCTTGGCCTCGTTGTTGCACCGCTTGAGCGCCAGAGTGCGGGCCGATGCTTCGTCCGCTTCTTTCGTCCCCGATCCGATGTATCCCCTCGGGTCCAGAGCGAGCGCCTTGGGCCCCTCGGCGTCGAGATACGGCTGCACGCAATCCTTGAAGCAGCGAGAGCGGATGAAGGGCACGTCCGAAGGAGCGAATGCTGGAGCCTGCGTCGAGGCAATCGCCGCCGTGCGGCCCGCCTGGCTCATCCACGCTCCCGCCCCGGCTGCGACCAGAAGAGTTGAGCCAAGGGCCACCCATGTCGCCGTGCGCTTGAACCATGCAGGCTTTGCCGGCGCAGGGGCTGTCGTTGTCCGGTGCAGCACCAGCGTCTGCTCGCTATCGGCCGCGCGCCGCATCAGATTTCGCCAGGCATCGATCGACTGCGGCCGGTCTTCACTTTTCAACTGCAGTCCGGCGTCGATCGCGGCACTCAAGGAAGCATCGACCCCCTTGAGTTGCCGCGTCGCGAGCGGCACATATTTGTCCTCGAGAAGCCGATCCAGGGCGCTGGGAGGCGGGCTGCCGACGATCGCCTGATGCAGGGTCGCGGCAAGCCCGTAAATGTCGGTCCACGGACCTTGATTGCCGCCCGCGAACTGCTCGACGGCCGCATAGCCGGGCGTGAAGATGGCCGTCGCAGCCATCGCGTTCCCGGCAGTTACCGCCCGTGCTGCCCCGAAGTCGATCAATGTCGCGGAGCCTGACGCGTCCACCAGGATGTTCGACGGCTTGATGTCGCGATGAAGAAATCCAGCCGCGTGAACCTGCTCCAGTCCCTCGAGCAGCGGCAGCAGCAACGCCCGGACCTCGCCGGCGAGGAGGCACGGGCGCTGCGACAGCACCTCCTGAAGCGTCCTGCCCGACAGCAGCTTCATGACGATATAGGCCGTACCGTTGGCCTGCACGAGATCGTAGACGCGCACGATGCCCGGGGCGTGCTCGAGGCTGGCGAGCGTGCGGCCTTCGGCGATGAAGCGCTCGCGGCCCGATACGAATTCCTCGGCGCTGCGCGTCGAGCGGGGTTGGACAGTGGCACCGTCGGCGCGAACCGCGCAGGCGGTCGGCAGGAATTCCTTGAGTGCCACTTCGCGCTTCAAGTCGACGTCGAGCGCCCGATAGGTAATGCCGAACCCGCCCCGCCCGAGCAGGGACACGATCCTGTAGTGAGCGATCAATGTACCGGTAGGCAGCGCATCGCCATCGACAAGGCGGTCGCCGGCGCTTTCAGAGAGCGGCTGATGTCCCCGTAACTCCACAGTGCTGCCCCTGCTGCGACGAGACCGTAGCAGGCCACTATATATCAGCGCTGCGGAAAAAACCGAGCGAGTATGGGCTCCCAGACCGATTGCCCGTTCAGGTTGGTAGCGAGGTCGTGCCCGTTGCCGCGGAACGGAGGGACGAGTTGCAGGTCGACTGAGCCACCCTGTCGGGCATAGGTCTCGGCCATCTGTTTCGCCAGAGCGGGCCCGAATATCTTGTCGTTCCCTGCATAGATCCAGAGCGTCGGTATTCGAGCCGTGGAACCATAGCGGCCGGCCGCCCTGACCAGTTCCGGCGTGGAGCATAGCTGGATGCCGCTGCCGACTGCGTGCGCGCCGCGGCCGCCGGCAAAGTTGACGATCGCCTGTACGCCGGGGGGATTGAGACTGGCGAGGGCAAGGCTTGCCCACCCGCCCGTGGAATGGCCGACGACGACACCTCGATCTGGCTCGATGAAAGCCTGCCGCCGCATGTAGTCGATGGTGGCCTGGATATCGGCGGCGCCCTGCAGGCCGGCACCGAAGAAATCGGGAGCGTCGCAGCGCCCATCACCTTCGGCAAAGTAGCCGCCGGTTGCGCCGTATCCCCGCCGTAGCGGCAGCACCGCGACGTAGCCGCGGGCGACGAACCACGACGCAAGAACATCGAAACGTGACGTTACGCCTTCGCGATTGCCATCGACCGGCGACCCGTGATTGATCACCACCAGCGGCTGACGCCCCCGGACGGTCCGCGAGCGCATCACGAGTGCGTCCATGAGCACCGATCCGCCCGGCGCGGGAATGCGCCAATGCTGCTCGGCAATTGGCCCCTGCTCGGATTCCTTGTCCTGCGGGCCCGGCGACTGCGCCGACGCCCAAAGGGGGAAGAGGATGGCGACGATCGTGGCAAACAGTTGCAAGGCCCGGCGGGCGGCACGTCGAGGTGAAGGGTTGGGACCGGCGATCGGGTTGTCCACCCGCACAGGCTATACCAACCTCGGGTAGGCCCGCTATAATCCGGCGGTTCCCAATTGCGGAGAGCGACAATGCCGAACCGTCGGAAGTTGATCGTCATGCTTGCGACAGGCGGTGCCGGTCTGCTCGCGCCTCCACGCCAGGCCTCGGCCAAGCCGCGCATGCCTTCCCGTGATGGATACGCCATCGGTGGCTACGATTGCGTCGCCTACCAGACGGAGAAGAAGGCAGTGAAAGGCCAATCGTCGTTCTCCTTCGCCTGGAACGACGCCACTTTTCAGTTCAAGAGCCAGCAGGATCGGGATGCGTTCGCAGCCAACCCGACCAGATATGCGCCGGCTTTCAACGGCTACTGTACGGTTTGACTGGCCGACGGCAGCGTCGTCCCAGGTCTGGGCCAATACTGGTACGTCTTCAACGACAGGCTTTTTCTGCAGTCGAGCGATGCCACGCACGCCAAATTTACCCAGGCGCCTGCTCGTTATGTCGAACGTGCCACGGCGAATTGGGACAAGCTTGGATGAGCATGAAACCAAGGACGGGAGAACGATCATGACGAAACGATTGATCGCAGAATGTCTCGGCACATTCTGGCTGGTGCTCGGCGGCTGCGGCGCCGCGGTCTTCGCCGCAGGATTCCCGGGCTTCGGCATTGGCTTCGCGGGCGTCGCCCTGGCGTTCGGCCTGACGGTGCTGACGATGGCGTTCGCCATCGGCCATATCTCGGGCTGCCATCTCAACCCGGCGGTCACGGTCGGCCTCACGGTCGCCCGGCGCTTCCCCGCCAGCGAGGCGATCCCCTATATCGTCGTCCAGGTGATCGGAGCGGTGATCGGGGCGGGATGCGTCTACCTGATCGCCGACGGCGTGACCGGCTTCGACGTGGTCAAGAACGGCCTCGCCACCAACGGCTACGGCGATCGCTCGCCCGGTCACTACAGCCTGATGTCGGGCTTCGTCTGCGAAGTCGTGATGACCTTCATGTTCCTGGTGATCATCCTCGGCGCCACCGACAAGCGCGCCCCGGCGGGTTTCGCGCCCATCGCCATCGGCCTCGGTCTCACCCTGATCCACCTGATCAGCATTCCGGTCACCAACACTTCGGTGAACCCGGCCCGCAGCACCGGCCCCGCTTTGTTCGTCGGTGCTGCCGCCCTGCAACAGCTCTGGCTGTTCTGGGTCGCACCGCTGATCGGCGGCGCGCTCGCCGGCATCGTTTACCCCGCGCTCGCCGGCGAACAGAAATAGCCGCGATCGAAAAATCGCTTCGGGGGGAAGGCCCAGGAGGAACATGCTGGAGATCAAGCACGTCGAGGTCCCCGACTATCCGGCCGCGCATTCGCCCTACTCGCATGCCGTTGTCGCCAACGGTTTTGTCTTCGTGTCGGGCCAGATACCCGTGCGGCCGGGAGGCGGCCCAGTCGAAATTGTCGGCGACACGATCCAGGAGCAGACCCGCCAGGCCCTGCGCAATGTCGAAACCATCCTGAAGGCTGCCGGCAGCTCGCTCGAACGGGTGGTGAAGATCACCGTGCTGCTCGCCCGGCCCGACCTCTACAGGGAGATGAACGAGGCCTACGCGGAGTTCTTTCCCGGGGCAAAGCCGGCGCGCGCGATGGTCCGGTTTGGCGCCGAGATCCCGGGCGTACTCGTCGCCATTGAGGCTATCGCCGTCGCCTGAGGTCCGTGGCACGTCGGCGGTGATCAGCGTTTCAAAAAGTCTCGGGGGGGGCCGCTATAAGGTTGCTTGCAGCTATCTCGCTACTTGAGAACGTGCTCGAGATACCAGGCATAAGTTGATCGGATTCCATCTTCGAGCGAGATACGTGGCGTCCAGCCCAAAGACGTCAGGCGTCTGGAATCAAGGAGCTTGCGCGGCGTGCCGTCGGGCTTGCTTCGATCGAATTCGACCTCGCCCTCGAGGCCCACAATCATCATTATCAGGTTCGCCAGGCCGGCAATGGAAATTTCCTGTCCTGACCCGAGATTGATGTGTTCCTCCGCAGAATAATGCTTCGTTATAAAAACGATCGCATCGGCGCAATCGTCGACATGTGCGAATTCTCGCAATGGCGTTCCGGTGCCCCAGAGAGACAACGACTTCTTCCCTTCCATTTTTGCCGCGTGCGCCTTGGCAATCAGGGCGGGTAACACGTGGGATGACGAAAGGTCGAAATTGTCATTGGGCCCGTACAGATTTGGCGGCATGCAAGAGATGAAGTCGCTGCCATATTGCCGGCGGAACGATTGGCACAGCTTCAAGCCAGCGATCTTGGCCACCGCGTACCATTCGTTGGTCGCTTCGAGGGGACCAGTAAGCAAGGCATCTTCGGGAATTGGCTGCGGTGCCAACTTGGGATAAATGCAAGACGATCCGAGGAAAATCAATCTGGGTACATCGTGCCTTTGCGCCGCGCCGATCACTGCATTCTGAATGAGCAGGTTCTGGTACAAGAAGTCGGCCGGGGCGTGGGAATTGGCATATATGCCCCCGACCTTTGCCGCGGCCAGAATGATCACGTCGGGTTTGTTGCGTGCCACATAGGCGTCGACATCTTCTTGCGAACGCAGGTCCAGCGCGTCGCGTCCCGCGGTCAGAATTTCGCACTCTTCCGACGCAAGACGCCGTACGATCGCCGAGCCGACCATGCCGCGGTGTCCGGCGACCCAGATCTTCTTGCCCTTGAGATGGTATAAAGCCGGGGCCGTCACCGCCGGATTCTCCCGTGATCGTTGACGATCTTGGTCAGGTCGCTGTGGACCATCTCGCTAACGAGCTGTGCAAAACTTGTCTTATGGGACCAGCCAAGCGTCCGCCTGGCTTTCGAGGCATCACCGCACAGGAAGTCGACTTCTGTCGGCCGGAAATATCTGCGATCGACCTCGACAAGGGTCCGATTCGTGACAGCGTCGACGCCTTTTTCGGCGATACCTTTGCCCTGCCAGGCGATCGCGATGCCGATCTCGGAGAAGGCAGCTTCGACGAACTCGCGCACGGAATGTGTCTCGCCCGTGGCCAGAACATAGTCGTCGGGTCGGTCGTGCTGCAGCATCAGCCACATGCCTTCGATATAATCGCGCGCATGCCCCCAATCGCGCTTGGCATCGAGGTTGCCGAGATAAACGCGATCCTGAAGGCCGTGCTTGATGGCGGCGACGGCGCGCGTGATCTTGCGCGTGACAAAAGTCTCGCCGCGCATTGGACTCTCGTGGTTGAAGAGGATCCCGTTCGAGGCGTGGAAGCCGTAGGCTTCACGATAGTTCACCATCATCCAATAGGCATAGAGCTTTGCGGCGGCATACGGGCTGCGGGGATGGAAGGGCGTGCTTTCGTTTTGAGGACTTTCGGTGGCGTTCCCGTAGAGCTCGGATGTCGATGCCTGGTAAAGGCGCGTCTTGTTGCCAAGCCCAAGAATTCGGACTGCCTCGAGAACACGCAGCGCACCGAGCGCATCAGCGTTCGCTGTATATTCAGGCGTCTCGAAGCTCACCTGGACATGACTTTGAGCCGCAAGATTGTAGATCTCATCAGGTTGAGTTTCTTGGACGATTCGGATGAGGTTGGTTGCGTCAACCATATCGCCGTAGATCAGTCGATAGCGAGGCTCTTGTTCGTGGATATCCTCATAGATATCGTCGATTCGTTCCGTATTGAAGCTGGAAGCGCGTCGCTTGATGCCGAAGACGCGATAACCTTTTTCTATCAAAAAGCGAACCAGATATGAGCCGTCCTGGCCGGTGATGCCGGTTATCAGTGCCGTTTTCATAGGGCCATCTCAGTCATGATACACGGTGTCGATGACGGCGATCTTCATCGCGCTCTCTCTCGCATATTGCCAGAAATCAGAAACAAGCGGTGGTCGGCCAGTTCGGGAATGCCGGGAATGCGGACCGGATCAGGCAAGACGATTTCCCGCGCGATCGTGAGTGCTTCGCCTTCCAGCGCCGAGCAGAAGTCGCCATGATTGACAATCCAGTAGGGACGAGGTGCCGACGCCCCAACGTCGCGGCAGGTCGTCAACGTCGTAGGCGTTCCACTGAATGTCCGCATTTCCAAAATCAGCCATGGGGCCGAGCGAGCCAGTCGATGCAGCAAACCCGACCAGTCAAATGTCCGGCTGATGCGGCTTCCGGCAAGGAGAATGTCGGGTGAATGGCTCAGTGCGCTGACTGCATCATCTGCTCCGATTACGGCCGGTAATCGATGATGGAGCGCATCCACAATCGTCGGGTCGGCGACGACCACCCATTCCCGATGAACGATCCGTGGCAGGATTTCGAAGGCATGGTCGATAAGATCGTCGCCCTCGCTCAGATCGACAAGCACCGGGGCTCTGTTCAAGACAGAAGCTGCAAGAGCGACCAACAATTCGATGCGCGCACAACGAGCGAGACGGCCGACGTCAAATTCGGGCTTGCTCAGTGACAGTGCGCGAACCTTGATCGCATCCAATCGGTTTGCCGACAACGGCAGTGCGGGGGACCAAGCGACTTCTTCTCGATCTTCGATGCGCTTCCAATCCAGCTCTGTGCGCCACGCGGGCGAGGTTGCGGCAAGCGGCGGATCGTCCACATAGCGCAGCGGGCAATTCGGCGAGATGGGCGCGAGGCACAATGTTTCCATCTCTGCCTGCGCCGCCCGCAATGCGCTCAGATAGGGCTGATACACCGCGGTCATGAGGAAATCGATGTCGAAGGGCTTTGGCGAATTGGAGATTCGATTCTTTATTCGCGACGCTGTGCCAACCAGCCCATCCAGTAGAGCCGCAAAACGCGCCTTCGCCTGCGGCTCGGCCGCATCCGGGTTCAAATAGAATTTTATCAAAGCTCGCCATAACTCGAGGTCATTGCCGTTCTTGAGCCCGTGGAAATGGTAGAAAACGAGCGGATCATCGTCGACGTAGATTTTCTCTCCGGCCGTTGAAATTTGATAATTTCCGACGTTCCAGGGGGCGAGATTGGCGCCTTTGTGGTCGATGCGATGAATGCCGGCAAACTGCGACGGCCAGAAATCCAGATACTTCTGGTCGGCATATCGCTCGTCTTCCACGACGTCGTAGCACCACTCAAGCGATTTGCATCGATACCACCGCAGACAATCATAGGCGCGAACCTCGCGGCGCCATGTGAGCCAGCCCACGTTGTACACGCCGTACTTTACGTGACTTTGATTTTGTCGAGTGAACCTGTGCGGGGTGATCCCGACGGCAGCATCGCCCATCTCTTCAAAGACCGGCGCCGGATTGCTGAAGAAGAACAAGTCCGCATCGATATAGGTAACGGCATCGATCTCCGGACAAGCCTCGAAAAGGAAGTGCGGCAAGATCGATGTGATCGTGAAATAGTATTCTGCGACGCTTCTCCGGCCCTTTGCCGCAAGAAGTTCGCGGTCGAACACTTCTATATCTATGAGTCTCGCCAATTTGACGGACGCCAGATGCGCTCTTGCAAGCGCATCATACGTAACGTCGTCAAAACAGAGAATGTGCAGCGTAAATTTCGGAACATGCCGTTCGAGAGAACGATAAAGTGCAAGGGCTCGTGCCAAATATCCGCTATCGAAATAGGTACAGAAATAAATCATAGACCCCGATCGCTGATATGACGTCGGTTTATCCTCGGGAGGAGCCGGGTGCGGGAAATTCGGCTGCCCGGATCTGTCAGCACGAAGCCCGACGGCTTGGCTACTCGACCACGATCAAGTGCCGAATGGATATGAAGTTCAGAGAAGTATCGCAATTTTCGTCCACATGTTAAATTTATACTAAGCTGTCGCAGGATGTTTGGCCATGTTCGCTTGGAAGAGAAAAAAAAGTTCCGATGCCAAGGCAGAAAATCCCGGTGAAAACTACTACTCGCTGAACGAGCTTGATAAGAAATTGCGCAAAAGAATTTCGAAGCACTCCGGATTTTATGTCGAGATCGGCGCGAATGACGGCGTAAATCAATCCAACACCCTGCATTTTGAAAAAGCGCTCGGGTGGAAGGGCGTTTTGATCGAGCCCATTCCTCATCGCTTTCTCGAGTGCAAAAAAAACAGATCGAAGGAAAACGCCTTTTTTTGCAATGCGTGCGTATCTGACGACTACAAGAATGAATTCGTAAAGATAATTTATTCGAATCTCATGTCTGTGGCGCCGGAACTCGATCTTGATCTGGAGCGTCCATACGAACATGCCGCCACAGGGCGTCAATTTCTCGATGACCACGAAGTAACTTTTACATTCGGTGCGGTCGCGAAGACGTTGACGAGCATTCTCGTCGAGGCGAACGCTCCGAGCTTCATCGACCTGTTTTCTCTGGATGTCGAAGGCGCAGAGCTCGAGGTGCTTAGGGGAGTAGATTTCGACAAGTATACTTTTGGACATCTGCTCGTTGAGAGCAGGAACATAAATCGCCTGGAGCGATTTCTGAATCAAAAGGAATACCGGCTGATCGAAACTTTAAGTGCGCACGACTACCTTTTCATGCCCGCAACAGCATGACGTGCGCGCGGATCTCACGTGATGGCTAGAGTGCGCCGGACCCTAGTTGTTGGACGTTGCGGGTGCCGGCTCGGCCGTTGACGATGCATTGCCTGCCGAGAATCGGCTGATATCGTCTTTCTCGACCAGTAGGGCTTGGTGATACAAGCGAACGATTTCGCTGGGATCGCCCTGTTCTCGAATGCGCCCATCCTCGATCCAGACCACACGATTGCAAAGCCGGCGCACCTCGGCCATGGAGTGCGACACGAAGAGGAGAGTACCGGTCTTGCGGAAGCTATCGATCCAATCCATGCATTTGCGCTGAAAAGCCGCGTCACCCACTGCCAGCGCCTCGTCTACCACGAGGATCTCGGCCTCGACGTGCGCGCAGATCGAGAATGCCAGTCGAGTACGCATACCCATCGAGTAGTGCTTGACCGGCTGCTCCATGTAGTCACCGATGCCGGCGAACTCCTCGATCGACGCAAACTTCCTGAATATTTCCGCCCGCTTCAGCCCCAGCACGGCTCCACCAATCATGACGTTCTCGCGGCCCGAAAGTTCAAGGTCGAACGTCGACCCCAATGCCAGAACGGGAGCGATGCGCCCATTGACCCTGAGCTCGCCATGGCTGGGAAGCGTCATGCCGCAGATCACTTGAAGTAGAGTCGACTTGCCACATCCGTTGCGTCCCAGGATGCCGATGCTCTCGCCACGCGTCACTTCGAGGTTGATGTCCCGCAACACCCAGAACGGCTTGAAGTAGTCTTTCCGCCAACCAAACATCACTTGCTTCAGCCAGTCGTTTCGACGGGCGTAGAGCTGGTACGTTTTACCGAGATGTTTGGCTTGGATAACAATATCAGAGGACATCGACGATAACATTCCGATATCTGTTGAAGAACCAGTAACCAAAGTAGAAGCTGACCACCGACGTGAACAGCGTCCAGGCGTAAACATACCAGTTAGGCAGTTTTCCGAGCAGGACGATGTCGCGCATGACCTCGACATAGCCGGTTAGCGCATTCGCGTAGATCCAGAAGTCGAGCGGCGGCGGCAGCGCGGATTGCGGGTAGAACACCGGCGTGGCGAACATGAAGAGCGGCACGATGTTGATCATCAAGTAGCCCGCGTCGCGGGTGAACGCGCCTACCGCGCTCAGAAACCATGACATGCCGATGAGGAAAGCGAAAAACGGCACGAGCAGGAACGGCAGAAGCAGCACCGTCCATGGCAAAGATCCAGCCGCGCCAAGCTGGAAAATCAGCATCACCGCAATCGAAATCAAAGTATAGAACGCGGCGCGCAGGGTCGAAATCAGAGCCAGCATGTCGCTCGGGAAGATCGTCTGCTTTATGAAGTGCGAGTATTCATGCAGCAGCATCGGCGCCCGAAATGCTATCTCCGACCAGAAGTTGAAGACGACGATGCCGCTGAAGATGAAGAGCGCGTAGCCCATGCGCCCGCCTATCGCGCTGTCGCTCATCGGCAGCTTCAGGTTGGTGCTGAAGGCAAAGGTATAGACGGCGATCGCCAGCAGTGGCGACACTATGGCCCACACCCAGCCCGCCACGGAGCCCTTGAAGCGTTCGGCCACCTCGCGCCGCAGGATCGCCTGGATAAGGTCGCGGTGGTGCCACATGTGAAGAAAGGGCGTGATCGCAAACCGGAGCGTGCGCTCGATCGGGCCGGCGTCCACCACCACGATCTTCTTGCCGTTGACAACGTTCACCGACGGCATAAACCCTTCTCCTCTTGCCTACACGCCGTGGCGAGCCCGATAGGGATCGAGCTAGATAGCCGACTTTGAATCGAAATCTCACCGCCGCCCTGCATATGCGTCTGCTTCCTATTAGTGAGCGACAATGGCGGGGTCAACGCCGTGCGCTCATTAAAGGCGGCCTTTTCCCCCTGCTCGAGGCCTCAAGTGCAGAAATGGCATGCTATGAAGTCTGAAGATGCATTGTACCTGCGGTGGTGACTGACGAAGCCGGCGTGCGTTTAAGAGCCGTCGACACGATGACGCATTTACCCTCTCAGTTGCGATAGCCCGCTCGCTTTATGTTACCCGTTGACCGTTCCAATGCGACCAAGAGAAGCTCAGAACACCCGCCCGCTGAATCATTGCATCTTCTATCGGCGCACCGTCACCCTGAGATGCGGTTCGGATGGCTATTGTAGCTGAACAGAGAGCCACAACGTGAAATCTCTTCAAAAACAGGAAAATTTGGCGGCTTCGTCAACTCCGTGCCTCGCCCTCACGGTGATCGGTGATGAAATAGGGTCCTCTCTGGACGACATGATTTCGTTTTGTGTCGAAAACGGAGTGACGCGTCTCGACATGCGCACGGTTGGTGGTCGCAACTTGCTCGGCATGCCTCTTAAAGAGGTTGCCGAGATTTCGGGCAAGATCGGGGTCGCGAAGCTTCGGGTGCCGACCTTCGTCTCTCCTTTATTGAAGTGGGCGTCAGCCGGCAGCAACCCTGCGGTCGGCAACGTCGCTTTCACCTTCGATCCCGCGACCTGCCCTGTTGGAGATGTCCTCGAATATGGCTGCGACGTCGCGGGCGTGCTCGGCGCTCCCAAGATGCGTTTCTTCAGCTTTCTGCGTCACGACGGATTTAGGCCGGACGGCATACTGCTGAATACCATCGAGCGATTGATGGATCTCTCCGGTGCGCATGCGACCGAAATGCATCTCGAGAACGAGCCGGCCTGTAATCTGGGTTCCATTGCCGAGCTGGCCGATTTCTTTCGCCGACTGCCGGAGATGCTGGGGCTTTTTGACGCCGAGCGCGCCTTTCCGATCTTTCCCTTGCCCGACATTGGCAATAGCTACAGCATGAACCAGCCGCCGAGTGACGCGGATATTGCCGTCCTTGCGCCTCATATCAAGATAATTCACCTCAAGGATCGCCGCGACGGCCAGACGGTGCCGTTCGGCGACGGCGAGATTCCTTGGGCGAAGGAGCTTGAGCGGCTGTTGAAAGATGTGATCAGGGCTCCGGCCATTTACAAGTCCCAGATCGGACGCAGGCCCGAGGTCATTGCCAGCATCGAGACCGGATGTCCGCAAAACGCTCGTGAGTCCACCGCCAGGTCAATCGAAGGTCTACGCCGCATTGCCCGCGAGATCGGCATCGAGGTTATCTGATGACTGGGGACTGAAGACCTAAGTCTCCCGCAAAAACACGTATCCTGCCGATCCGAGATCGCCTGATTTCAGGATCAGCCTGTACCCCATATGCGCCGTGAGAAAAGCGTCCCGAGACAGATACGTCTTTGAATAGCTAACCTCGCAGTCCTCAAAGCCGGCAGGCAGCGGACCTTTTGAAATCCGATTCTAACGGATCGTCAGCTTATCCCATTCCGCACCGAATGGCACTTGGCCATCAGATGCAAAGAAGTAGAGGTTGTCGCGGATCTCCATGTAGTCGCGCGTCGTGGTATGAATGACAGCGACATGGGCGAAGAATCTCTTGAGAAGGTCTGCCAGCTCCCCACTCGATTTGAACTCATACTCGTGGTGTTCAAGGGACTTGCCGTGTGAGCGCTCGATGATGGTGTAGCCGCTCAGCATGCCGTTCGCCTTTGCCAAACGCGCCTTGATGTTGTCGAAGATGCCGATCATCTCGTCTTGTGTAAAATGTTCGATGGCTGCGTCCCAAACGACGTTTGTAAAGTCGCCTGTCGGCATCCCGTCGCGAATGTCGGCGCACACGTAGCGCACGTTCGGCGCCTTGAAGTTTGCTTGCGCATGCGCGATGGCGGACGGATCGAAATCGACCGCAACGACATGTTTGGCTCGACCGGAATAGAAATGATGGGAGAAAAATCCGCCGCCACAACAAAGATCCAGCACGGTGCAGTCGAACGACATGGCGAGCGTTGAGAAGAACCCGCGCTCCCAACTCAAGGGATTTCGCGTGTCTGCCCATTTCCAATGCTGGTCGATCAGATGATCGAACCACTCAGGGTTTGTGCCGCCCCTCCACTCTGTTTCAAACTGGAGCCGATGACCAAAGCCAGTCAGGCGGCGGAGCATTCGATTTGTCGCCTTGATGGCCGGAAGCAGGTTCGCCCTGCGCAATGCCACAGCTCGCTTCATGAAGCCCCCGCGATCCATTGGTTTGTAGTAAGAAGGTAAACATTGTGTCCGGCGAAGTAGTGTGCCGCAAGGTCGGTGCCGCGGGCGCCGTCGACTGACGGGGGCTCGATTGCCGCTCCAATGTTGACGCGCAGATCGTCGTTACCGGCGGCGGGAGCGATCTGGGTCACAAGCCGAAGCGTTGTCCGGGAAACCTAGTGAAGATGTTTCTCGATGACACGGAGAAGGTCGCCGACCCTATGCTCGTAGGTATGCTCGGCAATCACGCGACGGTGGCCGGCGCGTGCGATTTCTTCGCGCTTCTCGTCATTCTGCAGATAGAATTTCGCCATTAGCACGCATTCGTCGGTATCGCGATACGTTACGCACTCGGTGCCGGGCGAGAAGATCTCACTCATATTGGTCTTCCAATCGGTCAGGAGCAGGGAGCCGCTGCCGGTCACCTCGTACAGTCGAAGATTGTTGGCATAGGAGGCCGCGGCATCGATATGGCGGTTGAAGACAATCCGGCTGCTACCCATCATCCGATACATTTCGAGTCCCCAGAGTGCAGGATGGATCGTAATCCTTGTCGCGGCGGGTCTCGCAAGGATTTGCCTGACCCGTCGGGACCAGCGCGCAAGACCGCTCGCGTTTTGAGGAGTGCCCAGGAAGGTCTCAGGGTCCGGCATGGAACCGAAAACATCGATGGGCATCTCTCGTCCGAGGGCCATCAAGGCTTCGGCACGCAGCGTGTGGTCGGCACTCACCGAGCCGGCAAAGACCAACCCGTAAGTCTTCCTCGATAAATCCACCTTCGAAAGCAGGCGGCTGTCGAAAGCAAGCTTGACCAGGTATGACGGCACATGGTGCCGGTTGAAGAATTCGACCTGATTCGGCAAGGACGAGATGATGGCGTCGTACCTGGAGAAGTCGGATTCAGGCAGTCGCGCGGCATGCTGCCCTACGGCAATGCGATAGTGATCGGAAACAGACTCAAGAAAATCCGAATCGAAAGTATATAGATTGCCGCTCAGAATGACGTCTGGTTTGAAATATCGGATCTGTTCGGCGACGATATCGACAAAACTGAGCGCATTTGCGCCGGTGTTTTCCGGCGTGGGAACGCCGTGATCGCGGCACCAGCGCAACTGCAGCGGCATATGATCCGCCCAGATGTCCATGACCTGGTGGCCTTTGGCGCGTAGCGGTTCCACCCATGAACTCAGGGTCGGAAAGCCTCCTTCCACAGTCGCCCGATATTGCTCCTCCCAGCTTTTTCGGATCAGCGATCCATCGCGATAAAGATGATCGACATAGCCTCGATACACGGTGTCGATGACGGCGATCTTCATCACTCTCTCTGGTGTATAAGGGGCGAAGTGCAGCGACATCGCGGTCGCGTGTCTGGATCGCCAGCGAGAAGCGCACTCTTCCGTCGCCGACCTCGAGGGACTTCAGCGGCCTGGCCCGACCGGCTCGCAATCAAATTTTGCCGCCGATACATCAGGACGCAAGGAGGCGCTCAACCTGGAGCAGGAGAGGCGGTTTTCTTTCCAATGTTCTAAATGTAACATTCAATTACTTTTCGGGGCAATGAAGGAAGTTCATGGCGGGGAGAACCAGAGCGGCGGCAGTGATTCTTGATCCGTCACTCCGGTCGGAAGATGGCCATCATTTCGGGGCAGTGCAGCGACTGAAAGCGGAATTTTCGAGGCTGGAGACTGGTGTCGTTTGCCTGACATCTCGCTATCTGGATAGGAAGCTGTGTAGCCGCGAAGATTTCGTGCCGATTTTTGAAAAATCCATCTACGCTCGCGAGCATTGGACCAAGGATGAATTTCGGGCGTTTGCACAGAGCTTCTTTCGCGAGCTGAAGCGCTCGAACAGGACATTGCCCAAAAATCCGAATGTCCTGGTGCTGCCGAGCGGCGACCAGTCCACGATCCTTGGGCTTGCGAAGTACCTCAAGCGCCATCGCCCTCCGAAGAAGATGGAAGTCCTTATCTGGTTGCTGATGGCGCCTCATTTCAGGAAGGCGATCGACGATCCCGGAATCTCTTCCTTGCTTGAGGAATATAGGGAGGCATTCGCGCTGCTACGGAAGGTTGTCAAAGATGACGCTCGTATTCACGTTTTCTGTGAAACGGAGGTGATGGCAGAGGCCTATAGTCGGGCGATAGGCTTGGAAGTCGACATCGTTTCCTCGCCAAATATGATCTTGCAGCCTCGAGAGCGGAAAGTCCGGCGTGGCGGAGAGTCGATCGTGATTGTCTGCGCAGGCAACGCAAACGCTGCCAAAGGCTATGGCTTGTTGCCCGAAGCAATCAAGAAGGCCCAGAACGAACGGCAAGATCTTCGGTTTTTGGTTCACGGCACTGTCGAGAACACCGACTTCCCGGAAGGCCGACGTGTTTTCGATCGTTTGTCTACGCTGGGCGGCAACGTCACGGTGCGTACCGACGCCTTGTCATCCGTTGATTATTCGGATTGGCTCGCGCAGGCTGACATGATCCTGCTGCCGTACGATCCCTCGGTTTATAGGAACTCGTGGGTCGGGCCTTTTTGTCGAGGCGGAGACGCTTGGAATCCCGGTCGTCGCGACCGAAGGCTGCGCGTTTGCAAAAGCAGCGATCGAGGAAAAGCGTGCGGTCGGAATGATGAATCATACTTCCGATGATCTCGTGAATGCGATCCTGCATGGCGCTGATTGTCTGCAAGAAGTCACTGCTCAAGCGGAGCGCTTCGCGGCTGCTCAAAGTGCGAAAAATGACCTAAGGAGGATAATAGAGGCCACGTTGGAGATTGCCGACGATCAGCCGAATTGGATCAGCCGAATACGACGATATTTAAAGATCACCTAAAACGCTGACAGATATTGTATTCCCTTCCGATGCGCAATTCATTCGTGGGACCCGATTGACGCCTTGGATGCCCGTTCCATCGGTCATGAAGTCTTTGTGCAATCTGGTATAATTCCAAATGTTGTTTAGCTATGTTGTGCAACAATACAACCTGCCGGTCGGGGCGCGGCCGTCTTGAGAGCTCTTGCCGTCGGAACTTGAGAAAGACATGAAAAACGACTTGGCGGCCAGTGTTGGAGGCGTCACCCCATGCTCGAAGCAGGGCCCGAATTACTTACAATGAAACGCCTAAAGGCCCGCAGTTTCCATCGTGCAAAGCCCTTTTTCTTGGCTTTTTCCTGGCTTTGCCTACTATAGCCGTCTGAGGGCAATGCGTCGTGACAGGCAATTCTAGACCGAACCCGGCTACCCGCGCGAACAAGTTGCGACAACATCCATTCGGCTCATCTGGTCGACGCCGTTTGGGCGCTCGTATCACCGTCCTGTTCGAATGCGCTATAGGAAACCATGGACCGGAACTATTCCGATGACAATCGGACCGGCGATCACATTTTGTGGATTCCCGATACTCGCAATGCAAAAAGCATTGTCCGTCGCAGAAGCCGCGGGTCACGCTGGACGCGACCCCATCGGAAAATCGTTGACGCCGGTTTGGGGCGCCAGCGAATTGGTTGAGGATTGAACTGGATGAGAAGCGCAAAACTACCACAGGTCGGAATTGTTATCCCAAACTACAATAACGCGGCCTACGTGGCCGAGGCGATCGAATCAGCGGCGCACCAAACCATTTCCAACATTCAGGTCGTGGTGATCGACGATGCCTCGACCGACAATTCCGACGAGGTTATCCGCGAGACTTTGGCGAAGTTGGCTGATCCCCGTTTCCGTTACATCCGTCTTGAAACAAATTGTGGCCAGACGGGCGCGGTCAGGCGGGGAATCGCAGAGCTGGAGACGCCGTTCCTGTGCTTCCTGGATTCCGACGATGTCTGGTACGAGAATTTCATCGAGTGTCATCTTGCGGCGCACATGAACACAGATTTCCCTGTCGGATTTACCTATTGCGACTCACATTTCATCAACGGAAATAGCGAGTTGGTGGCGAGCACCGCCTGGTGGTTCGAGCGACCATACGACGATCCCTCCCACCGCCCGGTTGGTCCGGGAAAGTTACCACGTATCGATATCAAGGCGGCGCGAGCAGAGTTCCCGCCCAATCCGACGATAGTGGTGCACGCAGAGTGGTCACCGACCTGGTCGTCCAATAGCACCGCGGCGATGATGTTTCGCCGTGAGATCGTGATGTTGGCACTGCCACCCGATGACAAAGAACTCCAACTCTATCTCGATTTCTACTTGTCGACCTTTACCTGCCTGCTGGTCGGCGCCATTGCCATCCATGATGCGCTGTATTGCTATCGTATGCATGGCAACAACAAACATTCTGACGGGCTGGTACTAGGTGGCACCTCGCAAACGTCGAGGAAGAATTTCGGCCCGATAAGCCGAAGAGTGATGGAGTTGATCCTCACCGTGATGCTGGAACGAAAAGGCGAAATCATCGAACTGCTCGATTGCGATCGTTACGACCAGGCAGTGCAGGCTCTACGTAAGGCCATTTCGCGTGAAGGTCCGCCGTCATTGGGACGACGGATGTTTTCTTCAATGCGGCGGATGCGTCGCTCGCTGGGAATTTGACGTGCCCTTGCGTCACTGAGGTGCACTGGCCCAATTCTGAGATGATTGGCCGACGTCGGAATGCCCTGGCTTTGGCCGGACCGGCGGCTCAGTGATGGCCGGTGCAAATGCCATGCGTGTGACCATGGCTTTGGAGATCGCACGATGTGGCAATCGAGCCTGGTTTTCAGCCGCGTGAAGCTTGAGCTCGTGCAGTGCTTTGTGCGGGGTATGCTGGTCTATCGACAGTGTTTTTCGAAGTTGGCGCCGTGCTGCGGTGGAACGATTTATTGGTTACTGCGTACCTGATGGCGCATGCCGAGCTTGTGGGCGCCGCTAGACCGCGCGCTGGACGAGCCAACATTAAACGGCATTGAGGGTTTCTGGTCCTCCGCCAGGACTTGGCGCTATCCTTGCCGCGGTGCCTCGAAGACACTTCCTCCTTTATCCTGGGGAGATCTGCTGCCGCTCAACGAGGACATAAAACCTTGATGATCAGCATGTTGAAGACCATCAACGCGCAGGATCCTGAACCCGTTTTGGTCCAGATTCGCTAGGCACTCCTGTTGGGATTCGGTTTAAGGTCGAGCATGTGGGGCAGTCACAATTCGATTGGAGGGAATTGTGCAAAGAGATAATTTTCAAATGCCGTCCAAAATAACGACCTCCCCTATCTCGGGACGCCCTTTTCTCGAGCAGCGGCATACCAGCTGAAATCCATGCTTAATAATTCATCAATCCTGATCACCGGCGGTACGGGGTCCTTCGGACATGCATTCGTCCCCTTAACATTGGCGCGTTTCAATCCCAAAAGGCTCGTCATTTTTTCGCGCGATGAAATGAAGCAGTGGGAAATGGCGAAGCTTTACGGCGACGACAAACGGGTCCGGTTCTTCATCGGCGATGTTCGCGACAAAGACCGGCTGGCCCGCGCCTTACACGGAGTGGAATATGTCGTTCACGCGGCGGCGACCAAAATCGTCCCGACCGCTGAGTACAATCCGTTCGAATGCGTAAAGACCAATATCATCGGAGCAATGAATTTGATCGACGCGTGCCTAGATCAGCGCGTCAAGCGTGTCGTGGCCCTCTCCACGGACAAAGCCAGCAATCCCTCCAATCTTTATGGCGCGACCAAATTGGCAGCCGACAAGCTGTTTATCGCCGGCAATTCCTATTCCGGTTCAAACAGCGCCCGTTTCTCGGTCGTACGCTACGGCAATGTCATGGGATCTCGCGGGTCCGTGATTCCATTTTTCCTTTCAATCGCCAACAAGGGGAAACTGCCGATCACCGACGCGCGCATGACCCGCTTCATGATCACGCTGGAGCAAGGGGTCGACCAGGTGTGGCATGCGTTTTCCGATATGGTCGGCGGGGAGATATACGTCAAAAAAATCCCCTCGATGAAGGTGACGGATATCGCCCAGGCAGTAGCTCCGGACGCCGAACATGAAATCATCGGCATCCGTCCTGGCGAGAAACTTCATGAACAGATGATTGGCTTGGAAGATGCTCCGCACACCTACGAATATCAGGACCATTACAAGATTTGCCGGCCATTCATCAATGGAGCGATGATCCTGAACGTATCAGCAATGGGCTCAAGGTGGCTCCGGACTTTACCTACAGTTCGGACACCAACCCGGAATGGATGGGCATCCCTGTGCTGCGCGATTGGATTGCGCAAAATCAGGAAAAAATCGGGAAGATATGATGAGTACAATTCCCTACGGCCGCCAATCGATCAACCGATCGGATATCGACGCGGTCATAGAAGTTCTTGAATCGGACTTCCTGACCCAGGGGCCCGCCGTCCCCGCGTTTGAAAAAGTGCTGTCCGCCTACTGCGGAGCTCCATATGCCATCGCCGTAAATAGCGCGACCTCCGCTTTGCACCTGGCCTGCCTCGCTCTCGGCGTCGGGGCGGGAGACATTGTCTGGACGAGCCCGATTTCGTTCGTTGCCAGCGCCAATTGCGCGCTCTACTGCGGCGCGAAAGTCGATTTTGTCGATATCGATCCACGCACCTACAACCTCAGCCCGGAGCGGTTGGCTGCCAAACTGGCAGCGGCGGAAAAACAGGGCGCATTGCCCAAAGTGTTGATCGTTGTCCATCTTTGCGGGCAGCCCTGCGATATGGAAGGCATTCGTGCCTTGAGCTTGCGATTCGGCTTCAAGGTAATCGAAGACGCCTCCCACGCTATTGGCGCCACCTACAAAGGTCGCCGGATCGGCAACTGCGAGTACAGCGACATTGCGGTATTCAGTTTTCACCCCGTCAAAATCATCACCACCGGTGAAGGTGGCGCTGCCCTGACCCGGGATCCGCAACTGGCGAAGAGCATGCAATCTCTCCGCAGCCATGGCATCACCCGCGATCCAATGGACATGGATCGCGAGCCCGATGGCCCGTGGTATTACCAACAGATTGAACTGGGCTACAATTATCGAATGACGGATATCCAGGCGGCACTGGGGTGTAGTCAATTTCGCCGCCTGGATAACGGTGAATTTGTCGCTGCTCGGACCAGACTTGCAAGGCGCTATGACCACCTGCTTGCGGAGCTGCCGGTGACTACGCCGTGGCAACACCCTGACGGCCAGTCGGCGTGGCACTTGTATGTGATTCGCCTGCAGGAGGGTGCGGCAAAGGGACGGAATGCCATATTCGCCGAAATGCGGGCGGCGGGCATCGGCGTGAACCTGCACTACATCCCCATTTACAACCAACCTTTCTATCGACGATTGGGATATGAGTTCGAGCGTTGCGAAGAGGCTGAACGCTATTACGAATTGGCAATCACTCTTCCCTTGTATCCCACGCTTTCGGAAGAGCAGCAGGATCGCGTGATTGCTGTTTTGAAACGGTCAGTGCGCAAGTAGATGGAATCCGAAAATGAGCATTCGACGGCTTATTGAAGCGGCAAAGGCCAAGGGTCGACCTGTAAAGGAAATCGGCCTGGTTATTTACGGAATGCTCGTAAATCACTTCACTGGACGTACTCCACGATTCGCCCACGAGGCCCTGATTCATCAGTTCATCCGGTCGGGCGGTCGTTTGAATGATCGGATTTCACGCGTACTCGCAGTACTCAATCCACCGTATTCCATTCGCGAACCTCATGCTTTGGTCCATCTGCAGCATGATGAAAGCTTCGAAAAGATTCAGGCTCAACTCGAAGTCGATGGCTATTACTTGTTCAGGGACCGGTTGCCTGAGGCTTTTTGCGACAAAATAATGGAGCGCATTGCGGAGCTGAACTATGTCGTTCGGGACGACCGCGTACCCTATGACCCATCAAAGCTGCATCGCTATGATAGAAACAATCCTATTGCGCCAAACTACGTATTGCCCAAGGACGAGACGACCGATGTTCCTGAGGTTCAGGAACTGATTTCCGATCCTGTTCTCATTCAAGTTGCTCAAAACTATCTCAACTCCAAGTCGATTTTCACAGGCCTCACCCTGGACTGGAGTGCTGCCGTCAAGAGCGTGCCCGACATGGAAGCTGCCCAGGCTTTTCACTGGGACATGGAACGCATCAAGTGGCTGCGTTTCTTCATCTACCTGACAGATGTCGATGCAGACAGTGGTCCACATACCTTCATCAAGGGGTCACATCGAACTGGTGGCCTGCCGAAAGAGATCTACTCGCAAGGCTACAAGCGCCACGATGATGGCTACATCGTCAATATGTTCGGCAAGGATGCATATCGGGAATTCGTCGGCAAAAAAGGAACCATTCTCGCGGAAGACAGCCGGGGCCTGCATAAAGGCAAGATGCTCAAGAAGGGCGAAAGGCTTCTCCTGGCGTTCGAGTTGTCGAACTCCACTTTCGGAGCGAACAAGCGCCATACGATCCGCAATTTGCATTCGCCCCGATTTGCCAAATTCGCCAAGCAATACCCTGGGCTGTATTCCAATTTTGATTTCTGATTTGCGCAGAAACCACGGATTGGGCTTTGCGCTGGTCGAGCGGCCGCCGAATGGTTCCAGGATCATCGCCGGCCGAACAGCCGATCGAGCGCGAATTCCGGACGCCGGTAACGGGCTCTACGCCGCCTGCCTGCTGGCCGCCTCCGGGATTGAAATCTATTCGGTCGATTCACATGCGTGAAGTGGGCAGAATGGGCGTCAGGCAAGTGCGCCGCGCAAATCGCAAATGAAGGTGTTTTCTCGATCCCTTACCGACTTAAAGTATCAAACTCGGCTCCGGCGTAGTCCCGTTGCGGCGAAGATATCTACAAGTGACAGGTGCATAGATGAACTCCTCGAATAACGTCGGAATGGGCGATGAAAAACTGAGAATCGAATTGATGGAACGATTCCTGGATTCTCTCATCAATCCATACGATTGCGTGGACACATTCGGTCGCTCATACCTCGATGACCTTGAAAATATTCTCATAGAGAATCATGCCTTTGATTTCTCGGCGCAGAAGTTCCCTGACAAGATGATGCAGGAATGGTTTGAGCGAGTGCTTGCCGAATTTCGGCTGGGTACGATGGAAGACGTCATTGCCTATGTTCGAACGCACAGTTTCAATTTGGCCAATGCACGCCCAAGGGCGGATCTGCACGTCGAAGTGATTACCGACTGGATACCTTTCGATCGATCCAGGAAAAGCGAAGAGGCGAGTGAAGAGTTCATCGAGGCCCAGCGCGTATTATCCAAGGAGGGAGTTGAAACCCTGCCTCAAAACGAGCTTAGTGCTGATGAATATGAGCACTATCTCTGTTATGATCGTCTCAACCCATGGACGTATCTTGTTCGGCGTGAGGTTAGCCGCGGAAATCTTTCTCCGGACGACCCAGTTATCTGTATTGGAAATCGCTGGCTGGGCGAGATTCTTTATTTCAGACAAACGCTGGGCCTGAGGAAGGCGCAAGGCATGGATCTGTTTTCTGCAGATCCGGAGCTTGTGATCGTCGGGGACATGCACCGAATGCCGCTCGAAGACAATTCGGTGAAGATGATCTTTATTCGGCAGGCCTTGAGCAAGGCTTACGACGTGCGGCTGGTTGTGAGCGAGATACTGCGTGTCCTCAAAACAAGAGGTTTCGTGATTATTGAGATACCAGGGCCTTATGGCTGGGGCGTGAGCAAGCTGCGCGGTACCGATGTCAAGTCAGCAAGGAATCTTCTGCGCCTGTTTCGCGGCAAGGTGCGGCGGATCATTTATCAAGATGAGATTCCACCCAATCGGGCAGTGTATAACGCCGATGTTCAAAGGCTGATCCGTGTATTTATCGAGATCGACAAAGAGGGCTGGGATCAAGCGCCCATTGGCGAAAGGACGTCGTTGACGCGTCTCGAAGGGTATCAGCGCTGGAGAATGTGGCTGTGGAATTTCCGCCGTCGAATGAGGGAATTCCGGAGCTGACTGCTCCCTGTATCTCACATGTCGGCTTGCACGATTCTCCGGTGGATATTGGTTGAAAATCACCAGCACATGCTCTCGATACATCGAGGTCGTAGCGATTGACCAGTGACTCCATGCGAGGCGAAGCAGCCATCAACAAGGTCAAAATATGGGTCAGACCGAATTTTCAGAAACCCCGGTAGTTGCAATTTTCGTCTTGGACGGCGCGGTCCCTCTTTATGCCGAGACATTACGGTATCTTGCCTGGAAGCTGACAAACGAGAGAGCTGAGATCATACGGTTTGGGTGTGCCGGTGAATTGGCCGCCTGTACGTCACTGGCTTCCATAGGCAAAACCAATCCGACGCCGGAGGACAAAGCACCAGTTTGTTCAAGATGCAGAATCGGTCAAAAAAATATAAGTGCCAATACTGTATTTGAAATAGCAATCCCCGATCGGTCCTTCTCTCCAGATGAGGCTGAATTTCTGTCTCAAATTCGAAACCGTCTGCAAGAAAACAAGCAGATCGCAAGCGTTATGGATATGTCATTCGATGGCATCGATTTGGTGAGAATTGCTTTTTTTGATTTTGCGATTGAAACCAAAATTGCGCATTCCGCCGTTCTCGAAGAATCCGCCTTGGAGAGATTTATTGCGGGTGTCACCGATCAATTGATCTTGCTGCGTGCACTCAGGCGATTTCACGCCGAGAAAAAAATAACACATGCACTGTATATCAATGGCAACTATTCCCTGAACACTCTGATACGAGCCTTCTTCGATCGACAGGGGGTGCGGAGTATTAGCGTCGAAATCGCCCCCACATCTCAGCGCATCTTGAACAAGGTTTTTCTGAATAAAGATCGAATGGTGCATGGGCCCGAAGGATTGCTCGCCATTTCTGCCATCGATGCCAATGCGAGCAGCCTGGTCGAAGACGCTGAAGAAGTATTGCAGGCGTTCGGCGGGCGCATCTACGGAAATGAGCACAACGCCTATACGTCTTTGCGGCAGGATGCAGCGATAGCGTCAGAGCTTGCGACGCTGAACGCGTTCATGAAGCGCTTCTCGAGAAGACATGCTTTTTTTCTCAGTAGCGAAGATGAAATACTCCCGCACACTCTGGCGCACAAAGCATTCAATGGTGATTCGAATCTAAGCACGCTGTCACCGGGAGGATTTGCATCCCAGACGGTATTTCTTCAATACCTGATACAGGCGGCCGGGCAACATCCGGATATCGGCTTTGTAATCAGGCTGCACCCCCGGATGGCTGCGAATAAGCGCGATCCTTTTGAGTCAGAAGAGCATCGCAAATATAAGAAGCTACTCGGCGAGATCGACATTCCCGGCAATGTGTTTGTGCTCTACGGCGACAGTAAAATTTCGTCCTACTATGTGGTGTCCCGAGTTCGATCTGGTTATCGTCACGTGGTCGACGATAGGGCTTGAAGCCGCATTACTGGGAATACCCGTGGTTTCAGTTTTCCCGCCATGCCTCGGGTATCCGCTGACGAGTTTCTCGCGGCAGCCAAAAACAAAAGCAGAGCTTGAGGCGGCCCTGTTTTCGGCAACAGGATACGGTGCTATTGATAGCGATCTCCTTGTTCGCTGGCTGGCAGCCGCATATGCAGGACAATTCTTCGCCACTTCGGCGCGGAGGGCTCCCGGCGGGAGACTTGGTAAAATCTATCGAGCTTGTTATGAATATTTATCAAACCGCAATTTGTACGATCTGATCGCAAGGTTGGTAAATCACATTCCGTCAGCACGCGTAGGCCGGGATGATGAGATTCTTTTGCGCAAGATATCAAAAACAAATGTTGCCAATACCAATCGCAACCTGGAACGGGCCGGCGACTCTTTATCCAGGTACCGCGCAACGCATCTCCAGCAGTTGGCCATTTATGGGAATGGCGCTCAACAATTCGACTGAAGGTTCGAAGCGAGGCGAATGCACTACTGCGGCTGTCGATCGAAGCGCTGGGCAAGCAGACGCTGGTTGCTGGTCAGCTGCGTACCGGCGACACGCCGGGCCAGTGCTGGCGCCGGGCTATAGAAAGGCCGATACCCGCCTATGCAACGAACTCCTCGATAGCGAGATCATTCGCACGGTCGAGGAGGTGCGCGTGATCACGGGTTGTAGCGTGAACACCACAACAAGGTCAGGCCGCAGAGCGCCCCGGACACCGCGTCCTTGATGGAATACTCAAAGATATCAAGCTAGCTCACAGTCCTTGATGCGAAGCTGAAGCCTATCCCTGCACCTGGATACCAGTGATCTTTGGGGTATTCGGGACAAAAAAGAAACTGTCGACCTGTCTCGACCGACCACCGATAGAGCGCGTCGGTAACGTGGCTGTTGTCGCCAAGAACGATCGCAGAGGCGCCGAGCTTTCCCGGCAAGAGACGGTATTCACGCATTTCATATTCGGCCGAATGGTCGCTGTCGTTTATGAACAGATCGATAGGCTGGTCGAACCTGGTCAAACTCTCAATCGAGTTGCCATACAACATGGTGGAGAAGGGAGCCCACGGACCGTGCACGAGGAAACCAGCCTCGTGATTGATATCGGTGCCGTAGTGATGACCGGGGTGCCCTTCTTCTGCATTCCGGCGCAATGCCTCAGCAAGCAGGATCGAACCCAGGCCGAAATCGACGCCAGTCTCCACAATGACACGGGGCTTCATGGCCCGCGCCGTCGCGTACCACGCAAGGCGACGACCAAACAGACAGGTCGTGTCCTGTGTGTCGAAGCCGCCATCTGAGCCTGCCCGTTTGACTACCGCGTCGGTGAGGCGGGAGTTGGCATAGGGCTCATCGATAAACCGGGCGATCTCGGCCATCGGCTTGCCGCTTGCCGCGCTGACTGAGCCGATGAAGGCAGCCTTGGAATTTTTGGTGATGTCATAAGTGAAGTTATACTTCTCGTTCGAAGAAAATACCCACTCAGCCATCTGCTTCAGACGAGGACCGTAGTAACTGTACGCAAAGTTGAGACGATCACGTTGTTCATTGGTCAGGGACGCGTTACCGACCTGAACGTGTACTGCACCATATTTATGCTGCACGACGGCATCTGACTTGCGAAATCGCCCAAATATATTTTGAAATGCTTTCATGGGATTGCCTTCGGTCACTCTTGGACGTGATCGCTTTTGAGATGGTGGGCGCAAAAGAGCAGGCTAGTATCTATGCGTTGCCTGCAAGGAAGTAAATAATGACCGAAGTGTTGAGTGCTGGCAGGACTTTGGTGCTGATTCCCGCCAAAGCCGGGTCCACGCGGCTTCCACGGAAGAATGTGCGTCCGCTCCAGGGAGTAAGTCTGCTTGTCCGGACGATCCGCCGAGCTCAGGCACTGAATGGCATTTCCAGGATTTGCGTCAGTACGGAAGACGTGGAGGTGGCGGAGCAGGCCAGACAGTCGGGAGTAGACGTTCCTTTCATGCGGCCAGCTGAATTGGCTCGTGACCCGGCCGGCGTGGTTGACGTGGCCCTGCATGCATTGGACTGGTTCGAGCAGCACGGTGAAGCATTCGACACCCTGGTCATTCTGTTGCCGACTTCGCCATTCTGCCGCTCTCAGGACATCGAAGGTGCACGTCAGGTCTACCTGGAGCGGAACGTGGATTTTCTGATGAGCGTATCCCAGGAGCGGCATTCGCCTTTGACGTCGCTGATTTTGAAAGATGGCTTGTTGTCCCCATTGCATCCCGATTGGCTCGATCGCACCGGGGCCAAGGCAGTGGCCGATTCCCCGGTGTTGGTCAGGGCGAACGGCGCGGTGACGATCGTCGACGTTGCTGCTTTCAGGAGAGAACGCAACTATTACGGCCATCCTCTTGCTGCCTATGAGATGCCATGGGAACGTGGCGTAGACATCGATACGGACATGGATTTTCAGTTCGCGGAGTTTTTGGCGGATCGCATTGATGGTCTCCTCGACTAGAGTTTTCTTTCGGGCTGATGCCGGCCCGGACATTGGTACTGGCCACGTGATGCGTTGCCTCGCGTTGGCCAATGCGGCCAGGGACCAGGAGGGACTGTCTACCTGTTTTGTAGGCGTGATCCCGGATCTGGTACTGCAGGAGAGAGTAAGGAATGCCGGTCATGAATTGGTGCTGTATGCCTCGCGCCCATGCACCGGCGAATGGCTGGATAGGCTGACTTGCGGTCGTGGCGATTGGGTCGTGCTCGATGGCTACTCGTTTGATGCCCGGGATCATGCCGAGATTCGGAAGAAGGGGGTACGTCTGCTGGTCGTCGATGACATGAACGCGATCGACTTTTACCGGTGCGACATCGTTTTGAATCAGAACATCTATGGCAAGGATCTGCACTACGTTTGCGAAGAGAAAACGGTCCTGCTGCTGGGACCTCGATATGCCTTGTTGCGCGAGGAATTCGTGCAACATGAGCTGGTTCGTCAGCTCACGCAGACCCGGCGTGTTCTCGTCTCTCTGGGGGGGGCGGATCCGGCGGGTGTTGGTCTGTTGGTGTTGCAGGGGCTGATGCGCGTCGCGAACGCCCGCCTGGAAGTGTTGTTTGTCGCCGGATCGAGCAACGTCCAGCTCGACAAAATCGCGGACGCGGCCGAAGAGGTGCGCCAGGCTGGGCATACGGTGGAAGTTCTGCGCTTCACCAACGATATGCCGGCAGCCATGGCGTGGGCGGACATTGGTATCATCGCGGCGGGTGCCACCTCGTTGGAAACTGCCTACATGGGCCTGCCGTGCCTGGTCCTTGTATTGGCCGACAATCAGCTTGCGGTGGCGAAGGCGATGGCTGAGGAGGGTATCGGCGTAGTGTTGGGCAGGTATGAACAAGTGACATCACGGCGTATCGCCGATGGTGTTTCCGCCTTGTTTGGTAGTCTGCCGCAGCGGCAAGAGATGATTGCGAAAGGACGGAGGTTGGTTGACGGTATGGGTGCCAGACGTGTCGTGGGCGCAATGTTGGAATATTGAGATGAAGCAAATTCAGGCGGGAAAGAAAAGGATCGGGCTCGGCGAGCCTTGCTTTATTGCCGCGGAGATCGGCATCAATCACAACGGTGATATGGCGCTGGCCAACCGCATGATCGATGCTGCTGTCGAAGCGGGGGCCGATGCGGTCAAGTTTCAAAACTACAAGACCGAAGATTTCCTTTCCGACCGGAGATTGATGTACACCTATCAATCGCAGGGAAAGACGGTATCTGAGCCGCAATTCGACATGTTCAGGCGATGCGAACTCAGCGTTGCCCAGCTTACCGGGTTGCGTCGGCATTGCGAATTGCGTGACGTAGTGTTCTTCAGCACCCCTACTGGAAAGGACGGCATCGATGATCTGATCCAGGCCGGTGCCCCGCTGCTGAAGAACGGCTCCGACTATCTGACGCATCTTCCCCTTATCGGTGAGATGGCCAGGTCGGGCCTGCCGACTATTCTTTCTACGGGGATGGCGACCCTGGACGAAATCCGCGATGCTGTTCAAGCCTTTGAAGCTGCGGGCGGTACGCAACTGATGCTTTTGCATTGCACTTCGTCATATCCGACTCCGGCTGATCAGGTAAATCTTCGGAAAATTCCCGCACTACACGCGGAATTCGGTTATCCCGTCGGCTTCAGTGATCATTCCTGGGGCTATAGGGCGGCGCTCGGTGCCGTTGCGCTGGGCGCATGCTTCGTGGAGAAGCACTTTACCTTGTCAAAGGACCTGCCGGGCCCCGATCACGCTTTTTCTTCCGATCCAGAAGAGTTTGCGCAGCTCGTTAAGGGTATTCGCGACATGGAGCAAAACCTGGGGGTGGCTGAAATCGGTCCCACCGACGCCGAAATGTCCAATCGTAGCCAAGTCAGATTGTCCTGTGTCGCCGTCCGTGACTTGCCGGTTGGGCACATCATTACCGCGGGGGACATTGCTTTTCGCCGCCCCGGAACAGGGATCCCGCCTAGGGCAGCCTCCATGCTCGTGGGTAAAAAACTCGAATATTCAATCTCCAAGGGCGATTGCTATCGAGTTCGAATAAGGGCATCTCATTCCATAGACTACTTATCGAGCAGAATATGGCTATTCATTTGGAGTTGGCTGCTGACCACGATGTTGGTCGGATATTTGAATGGCGGAATGATCCATTTTTGGTGGAGCGATCCACAAGCAAAAAACTTGTTTCGTGGGAAGAGCACCAGGCATGGTTTGCTCTGGCATTGAAGGATGAGAGCAAGAAATTATATGTTATTTCGGATGATGTGGAGAAGCTGGGTCTCGTCCGTTTTGATCGCATCTCTCCGGAGATAGGCGTTATTTCCGCATATGTCCTCGAAGAGTTCACGGGGAAGGGGCATGGAGTGGAGGCAATCAAGGCGGCTTGCAAGATGATCGCCAAAGTTTGGGAAATAAGAAAAATCTGTGCTTTTGTGCGAAGCGACAATCAGGCAGGCAAGTCTGGGTTTCTAAAGGCCGGATTTGTTCGTGACGATGCCCCGGCGCCCGAGGCGCATGTAGGACTGGCATATTGGGTCAATGAAACACCATGAAGGTCCTCAAGCAGGTTGGGAAATCGATGATCAATGGAACATCGATTACTACACCGCGCGAACGAAGAGATACGGCATCGATAGCAAATCATTGAATTGGGGAAGCAGGGACGCTCAAGTCCTCAGGTTCAAGGTGCTATCGCAGGTATTGCCTTCATTGGAGGATGTATCTGTTCTGGACGTGGGATGTGGCCTGGGTGATTTCTGCGGGTGGCTTAAAGAAAGGCCAATTGGAGCAAACTATTCGGGGATAGACATTGTCCCCGAAATGCTCGCCATCGCGCGATCCCGATTTCCGCTCGATAGTTTTGAGTTGATCAATTTATTGGCGCGGCGTGACGCCTTCCCCCTTGATGCAGACGTTGTTGTAGCCAGCGGTATTTTTGCAAAACGGATGCGCGATCCATTTGGTTTTCAAAAATCGATGATCGAGGCGATGTTCAATATTGCAAGGAACGCCGTGGCTTTTAATTCTCTTAGTGCCTGGGCCGCAGATAAGGAGGACGGCGAATTTTATGCGGATCCGCATGAGGTCTTGCAGTTCTGCAGAACGGTGACCCCTTGGGTCGTTCTCAGGCACGATTATCACTCGCGCGATTTCACGATCTATATGTACAAGAGTTGCAACTTATGAGGGTTTCGATCAATCAACCGGCCTATTTGCCGTGGCTTGGCTATTTTGATCGCATAGCCATCTCTGATGTTCATGTGGTTCTCGATCAGGTCCAGTTCGAGAAAAACAGCATGACCAATCGCAACAAGATCCGCACAAGCAATGGTTCGTCCTGGTTGACTGTGCCTGTCAAGACCAAGGGAAGATTTGGAGATTTGTCGATATGCAATTTGGAAGTAGATGCTTCGTCCAATTGGAGAGAAAAGCATTGGAAGGCTATTTGCCAGAATTATTCCAAGGCCCCCTATTTCGGTCGATATGCGTCGGATCTCGGGAAAATTTATGCGTGCGAATGGACACATCTGTTCAAATTGACCGAAGAGCTCAATCGTTTCTTCCTTGAAATCGCCTTGCAGATCTCGACCCCGCTAACTTATGAGTTGAAACTCCAGGCGGGAGGGGCAAAAAGCGATCTGGTATTGAATATCTGCCAGAAGCTGGGGGCTACGACTTATATATCGGGACCTTTTGGTCGACACTATCTTGAAGAAGAAGCATTCAAGATGGCGGGTATCGAAATCGAATACCATGACTACCGGCATCCTATCTATCCGCAATATCATCAGCCGTTCGAACCCTACATGAGCACGTTGGATCTCATCATGAACTGCGGTCCGGACAGTAAAAATGTACTGAGCGTTCGTCCGGGAATTTTGCTTCCGACTGGAGAGCTTTCGGAACACGGGGCGAGTTGACGAGAGGTACGGGAGGGCAGCGCCTTGCCGTTGGTGCGTTCCCGGGCCAGGTGAGACGTCAGCAGTGGTTGCGGCACGCGATCGTGCGTTCGACAACCCAGCGTGCCGGAAGAAGCAAAACCTCCGCCCCTTCCCGCGCCCTCGACGCTTTGCCTGTCGATTGCAGCAGCCGTCGGTTGCGGCCCTTACCTGTGCTCAAAATGCACATCCCGCTGTTCAGGATCTCGCGCCCATCCACAGGGCGGCGATTGCAACTGCGCTTGGCACGTGAACCAGCCACGCCACCAGCGCCCATTCATCGTCCGGCAGGTCTCTCGGATGGCGCAGCTGGCCACGGTCTGACCCACGATTTTCAATCATCCACTCGGCGCCTTCGTCGAAGCGGGCTACCTTTCCTGAATCACAAACGATTTGCTTGATTTAAGATATTCCCGGACAGACACTGATGAAGCAAAAGGGAAATTATTGATCATGTCTAAGAACAGCATTGCCGTAAAAGGCAGGGTAATCGGCGCGGGCGCGCCTTGCTATCTGATCGCGGAGGTAGGCACCACTTGCCTGGGGGACATGGGCAAGGCTTTGAAGCTCATCATTGCAGCCAAGGCTGCGGGGGTTGATGCAATCAAATTTCAGGTTATCGATCCGGGGCAAGTGTCGGATCCGAACGCAACTTATTTGATCATGCACAATGGAGAGGAAAAGCAAGTAAACATGAAAGAGATGTTTGCTACGCTGACTTTTTCTGAAGGCCAGTGGAAGCAAATTGTCGACGCGTGCAAAGCTGCCAGCGTGGATTTTTTTGCCACGGTCGACTATCTCGAGGGAGTTGAAATGCTGGATCGACTCGGCGTCGATTTTCATAAGATCGGAGCGTGGGATACCACTTATAAGCAATTGATCGAAAAAATCGGCAAATCAGGAAAACCCATGTTCGCCGACCTGGGTCCGGCAACCGAAGCTCAGGCCAGGGATGTTGTCGGTTGGTATACCGCGGCTGGTGGTAGCGCGGTGTTATTCATGCACGATTTTCATACAATCAACGACACACAGATGAATATGCGTGCTGTGCAAAAACTAAATGAAATGTTTCCGTGGCCATCCGGGTTCTCGTCTCCTGCGCATGATGATGACCTTGATGTGGCTGCACTCGCGCTAGGCGCCGCATATCTGGAAAAGCGTTTGATCCTGAGCCGGTCGGATTTTGCCCTTCATGCGCATGAGTCGTTGGAGCCCAACGAGTTGACGAAATGGGTAGAGAAGATTCGACATGTCGAACGGGCGCTGGGAGCTGCGGCTATTATCCCTTCGGATAATGATCGTGCGGGAAGTCTGAAATACTATCGTAGTGTTTGCACGCTTCGGGATGTCCAGCCCGGAGAGGCTTTTTCGCCGAACAACCTTGGGGCAAAACGCCCGGGGACAGGATTGCCGACGTCGCGCTTGCCGTCGATCTGGGGCAAGCATGCCAAGGTATTTACCAGTGCGGATACCCTGCTGTCCGAAGAAGACCTGGCATGAAAGTACTGGTGATCGCCGCACACCCGGACGACGAAATCCTGGGATGTGGTGGCACCATCGCGCGGCATGTGCGTGACGGCGATGATGTGCATGTCGTGATCATGGCAGAAGGACTAACCAGCCGTTCGACCTTTGACGGGACCGATGGGCGGGAAGAGTTGTCCGCGTTGGCACAAGCGGCACATGCCGCCAATGCCGTGTTGGGTGTGAGCGAACTCACTCTATTGCAATTGCCCGACAATCGAATGGATTCCATCGATCGCCTTGATGTTATCAAGGCCGTAGAAAACCAGCTGGCGAATTTTGCTCCAGACAGGATTTACACCCATCATGCGGGTGACGTGAATATCGACCATCGCATCATTCATGAAGCTGTTAATACGGCGTGCCGTCCACTGCCGGGGCAATCGGTCCGGGGCCTGCTTTATTTCGAAGTGGCCTCGAGTACTGAATGGCAAATTCCGGGATCGGCCCCGGCATTTCTGCCGAATTGGTTCGTCGATATTACGGAGACCCTGCCGAGCAAAATTGAGGCTTTGCATCTCTATGAGTCTGAAATGCGTGATTGGCCACATCCTCGATCTTTTTCGGCGGTGGAACACCTGGCACGCTGGCGTGGCGCTACCATAGGAGCCCAGGCGGCCGAGAGTTTTATGTTGGGCAGGCTCATCCTGTAGCGTCGGATGGTCAATCCACTATTGAAGTCGGCCCTGCTCAAGGCGGCCGGAGTGCAGCCGGAATAAGGGGCCGCTTGCTCGTGCGGCTGCGCCGGGCGGCGCGATGGTCGTTTCCTTTGCCGATGTTGCACATGGCGCACAGCGTCTGGAGATTGAACAGCATCGTCTCTCCGCCCTTCGACCAGGGCACGATATGGTCCACGTGCAGCGTCACGCCGGGATCTTTCGCCGGGCTGGCGCCACACATGCGGCAGAGGCAGTTGTCGCGGATCAACACGGTGGCCCGCAGGCGCCAGCCCACCTTGCGGGGTGGGCGGGGCCTCGCCGCCGGCTGGCGCGGGAGGGTGACGGCACCGAGGCCGCCCCTCCGGACGAAGGTCTCGAACGCGCGTAGCGCGTTGTGCCACGAGCCGAAGCGGCGCCGGTAGGTGCCGCCGGCGAATTTCGAGACGCCCTCGCACTTTGTGACTTCGGTGAAGGCCGGCTGGCGGCCGAGCTTGCGCCACACCTCGGCGAGGTTCCGCAGCAGCACTTCATTCGGCACCTTCCAGCGCCGTGTCACGCCGAGACCCGCGGCCTCGACCGCCGCGTTCCACGAGCCGAAGCGGCATATCAGCGTGCTCGTCCCGAACGCGCCGTGCTGGCGATAGACCGCGGCCGTCACCAGCCGGCATCCGGTCCGGCGTGCGACGCGCCGCAGGTCCCGGACGAGCGTGCGCTCGGGAATGTCGCGGTGCAGGAAGCGCACGAACTTTGGTGAAGCGGGGGCCACCGCCATTTTCTAGGGCAGGTCGAGCCGAACGCGAATTACGGTCGTTACCCACGTGATATCGTTGGCCCGCATCCATTATCGGGGCTTGCCGGGGCGTCGGAGCGCCCGACCTTCCCGTCGTTGCCGGAGAAAAATCGTCCAGTTCAGGCCAGTCGCAGATCATCCTTACCTATTTTGATTTCCTGCCCATTGGTAAGGCCCTGGGAGCTCTTACTCCAGGTTCGGGCTCTGCCGTCAGATCAAAAAGCTTTGCCCAGAGCTGCTTTGCCAGACGGTCGAGCATGATAATGCCAACATTGGCTTGGCCTCGTTCCAGGCGGGCCACAATGAGGGATTCGCATCCGCCCGACCTGCCAGGCGCAAGGCTCGATCCACATAAGCGGACATCCACTCAATACGGCACATTACGGTTTCTCGAATAGCCACCAAGTTAGATTGTCGAGGCCAGTCTCAGGACGCCAAAAAAAACCGCTTCCTCTGATTTTCAATTCTGGAAATCTTTGTTTCCATAAGAGACCGAAGTCGCGTTTGAATAAAAGCCCCGCATGGCCTCGGTAAGGTACCTCGACGGGTTGCTCTGAGAAATACTCTATTGAGAGAATGAAGCGCTTGGAGACGCGATGAATTTCTCTGTAAGCGCTATCAAGTTGATCCGGCGGTATGTGGATTAAAACTCCGCTTGTGAAGACCAAATCGAACGCATTGTCTCCGTGAGGGATTGATGAGGCACTGCCTTCCTCAATGTAAGATGGCGAAATGACCTTATCGCGCTTCAGGATGCTAATTGCTTTTTTGTTCGGCTCGATTGCGAACAGCTCCGCATCGATCAGTAATTTTAGTGCGCGTAAGTTAAGGCCGATGTTGCAGCCAATCTCCAATATCGAAGCGGGGGGCGTATCGTGGAAGTGGCCTAATAGGATCGACCACATTTTAAGGTGAAGCCTGATGGCATGAGGGGTAGCGGCGTTGCGGTCAACGTAGGCATCGCCGAAGTCGCCTGACCAATTTTCTAGCTGTTTGGACTGCACAATCTCACCCATCAGAAATCAACGTTCGGCAAGCTACCTCTTTAGCTCGATGAAATATGCTACCCGTATCGGCGCTGGCAACCCAAGCGTTTTGATAGCCCTGTTAACTTCCAGCGCAACATTCCTTCTGTCCACGGCAGTCCGGTCGCCGGCTACAGCCACTCTGGCCGATGTTTACCACAGGATGATTGGTTGTGCTTGTTGCGCAACCACAGGTCCCATAGGCGGGTTTGACTGCGCGGCGACGCCTTGTGACACGCCACGACAGGGCGCTGGCGGACAGGGCGGGATTCGAACCCGCGGTGGCTGTTACACCACGCACGCTTTCCAAGCGTGTGCCTTAAACCACTCGGCCACCTGTCCTCCGGGAGCGGTCGGCGGCTCTTATAGCGTGCCCGGCGGCCCGGGCAACGGCATCTTCCCCACATCGCACCGCTTGGCTAGTGTGCGCGCGGATTGGGGGAACGATGGTCCTGTTTCGGCCCTTGGGATGGCTGCTGCTGGCGATGACGGTCGCGGCGGCCGTGCAGAACGGGTTGACCTGGTGGTCGGAGGGCATCTTTCGCTTTCTGGCGCTGGGCGACCTGTGGGCCCATCTCGATTATGGCTCGCTGGCCGCCACCCAGACCTACCTGATCGGACACGTCTCCTCACATGGCTGGGCATGGGGCGTGCTGCCGCTGCTGCGCCTGCCCGCCATTCCCGTCTTCCTGATGCTCGGCCTGTTCTGCCTGTGGCTGGGCCAACCGGCCGGCGAAGACCGTCGCGGCGGCCTCGGCAATGCAAGCTTTGTCGGCGGTTCGCGCCGTCCGCGCCGGCGGCGCAGCCGCGGACTGTCGTAAAATCCGCGTTGCGGTGAATACGCCCTAGCGGCTGTCCATCTTGAGGGCGGCGATGAAGGCCGATTGCGGAATTTCGACCTCGCCGATCTGGCGCATCCGCTTCTTGCCCTTCTTCTGCTTCTCGAGAAGCTTCTTCTTGCGGCTGATGTCGCCGCCATAGCACTTGGCCAGCACGTCCTTGCGCATCGGGCTGATGGTCTCGCGCGCGATCACCCGGCCGCCGATCGCGGCCTGGATGGCGATCTTGAAGAGCTGGCGCGGAATCAGGTCCTTCAGCCGCTCGCACAGCGCACGGCCACGGCTCTCGGCGGCGTTCTTGTGCACGATCATCGACAGCGCATCGACCGGCTCGGCGTTCACCAGGATCGCGAGCTTCACGAGGTCGCCGTCCTCGTAACCGTCGATCTCGTAGTCGAAGCTGGCATAGCCGCGCGTCATCGACTTGAGGCGGTCGTAGAAATCGAACACCACCTCGTTGAGCGGCAGGCGATAGATCGCCATGGCGCGCGTGCCGGCATAGGTGAGCTCGATCTGCTGGCCGCGGCGTTCCTGGCAGAGCGTCAGCACCGAGCCGAGATGCTCGTCGGGCGTGATGATCGTGGCCTTGATCCACGGCTCCTGCATCGTCTCGATCCTGATCGGATCGGGGTAGTCCGCCGGATTGTGCAGCTCGATCTGCGTGCCGTCGGTCATCGTGACCTTGTAGACGACCGACGGAGCCGTCGTGACGAGGTCGAGATTGAACTCGCGCTCCAGCCGCTCCTGCACGATCTCGAGGTGCAGCAGGCCCAGGAACCCGCAGCGGAAGCCGAAGCCCAGGGCCGCGCTCGAACTCCGGCTCGAAGTGGAACGAGGAGTCGTTGAGGCGCAGCTTGCTGAGCAATTCGCGCAAGACCTCGAACTCCGCGGCGTCGGCCGGGAAGAGGCCGCAGAACACCACCGGCACCGAGGGCTTGAAGCCCGCCAGCATCTCGGTCGCGGGCTTGCGGTCGTCGGTGATGGTGTCGCCCACCTTGCAGTCGGCGATCGTCTTGATGCCGGCGATGATGAAGCCGATCTCGCCCGGGCCGAGCTCGGCCATGTCGGTTGCCTTGGGCGCAAAGATGCCGACCTTGTCGAGATCGTAGGCCGCGGCGGCAGCCATCATGCGGATGCGCAGGCCCTTCTTCAGCACGCCGTCCTGCACCCGCACCAGGGTGACGACGCCGAGATACGGGTCGTACCAGCTGTCGACCAGCAGCGCCTTCAGCGGTGCGTTGCGATCGCCCTTGGGCGCCGGCAGGCGCTTGACCATCGCCTCGAGCAGATCGTCGATGCCGAGGCCGGTCTTGGCCGACACCCTGACCGCCTCGGAGGTATCGATGCCGATCACGTCCTCGATCTCGGTGCAGACGCGCTGGGGGTCGGCGGAAGGCAGGTCGATCTTGTTGAGGACCGGGATGATCTCGTGGTTGGCCTCGATCGCGTGATAGGCGTTGGCGAGCGTCTGCGCCTCGACGCCCTGGCTGGCATCGACCACCAGCAGCGAGCCCTCGCAGGCGGCGAGCGACCGGCTGACCTCGTAGGCGAAGTCGACGTGGCCCGGCGTGTCCATCAAATTGAGGATGTAGGTCTTGCCGTCCTTGGCCTTGTAGTTGAGCCGGACCGTCTGGGCCTTGATGGTGATCCCGCGCTCGCGCTCGATGTCCATCGAGTTCGAGCATCTGGTCGTGGAACTCGCGCTCGCTCACCGCGCCGCACGCCATCAGCAACCGATCGGCGAGGGTGCTCTTGCCGTGGTCGATATGGGCGATGATCGAGAAGTTACGGATCAACGACAGGTCGGTCATTTCACTTTAAACCTAGCTCAACTCTATCTTTGTCATCCTGAGCGCAGCGAAGGATCTAGCGCGTCGGCACCGCGCTGTCGGATCCTTAGGTCCTTCGCTTCGCTCAGGACGACAGGAATTAACCACGCAACGTTGCTCCCGTAGCCTTCACCACGGCGGCGACGATCTTGTTGCACACCGCTTCGATCTCCGCATCCGTGAGCGTGCGCTCGATCGGCTGCAGGGTGACGGCGATGGCGAGCGATTTCCTGCCCTCGGGCACACCCTTGCCGGCATAGACGTCGAACACGCGCGCCCCCGCGATCAGCGCCTTGTCGGCATTGCGCGCGGCGCGCACCAGTTTCTCGGCCTCGACGGCGGCATCGACCAGGAAGGCGAAGTCGCGCTCGAGCGGCTGGAATGCGGAGAGGACCAGCTTGGGCCGCGCCCTGGTGGCCTTCGCCTTGGGCGGTGGCGGGGCATCGAGGAAGACCTCGAAGGCTGCGACCGGGCCCTTGAGGTCGGCCGCCGCCGTCAGTTCAGGGTGGAGCTCGCCGAAATTCGCCATCACGCGGTCGCCCAGCCTGATCACGCCGGAGCGGCCCGGATGGTACCAGTCCGGTGCGCCTGGCCCTGCGCTCATGTTCTCGACCGGCGCGCCGATCGCCGCCAGCACGGCCAAGGCGTCGGCCTTGGCGTCGAAGGCGTCGACCGTGCGGGCAGGACCTTGCCAGTTGCGCGGGATCGCCATGTTGTGCCGCAGGCCCGCGGCGACCCGCGCCTGGCCGGTGGGCGTCGCGTCCTTGTACTGCGGGCCGACCTCGAACAAAGCGGGGTCGCCGAGGCCACGCGCCTCGTTGCGCGCCGCGGCATCGATCAGGTTGGGCAGGATCGATGGCCGCATCGTGTCGAGCGTGGCGTCGATCGAGTTGAGCAGGCGCAGGTCCGCCTGCTGCTGGGCGCCGAATCGTTCGGCCTTGGCGCGCGCCATGAACGACCAGGTCACGGCCTCGTTCATGCCGCGCGCGGCAAGTGCCCGGCGGGCCTGCGGCACGCGGCGCTGCAGCGGCGTGTGCACGGGCCTGGAAGTCGCCGACAGGGAAGGCAGCGACGTGACGGGAATGCGGTCGAAGCCCCACACGCGCGTGATCTCTTCGACGAGATCGGCTTCACCGATGACGTCGGGCCGCCACGACGGCACCGCGGCCGTCCACGGGCCGGTGCCGGTCACGCCAAAGCCCAGCCTGGCCAGGATCGTGGCAGTGTCGGCTGCCGGCACGTCGATGGCCGTCAGCGTCTTCACCCGGTCGGGCCTGAGCGTGTAGCTCCGCTGCCAGGCAGGCATCACGCCGCTCGACACGGTCTCGCTGGTCTCGCCGCCGCACAGTTCGAGGATCAGACGCGTCGCCACCTCGGCGCCCCACGCGCAGCTCTCGGGATCGATGCCGCGCTCGTTGCGATAGCGCGCATCGGACAGGATGCCGAGCTTGCGGCCCGAGGCGGCGATGCCGATCGGCTGGAAGTAGGCGGCTTCCAGGAACACCTCGGTGGTGTCTTCCTGCACGCCGGTGTTCTCGCCGCCCATGATGCCGCCGATGCCGTGCACGGAATTGGCATCGGCGATCACCGACACGGCGGGATCGAGCGTGTAGGTCTTGCCGTCGAGCGCCAGGATCGTCTCGCCCTCACGGGCTTGGCGCATGACCAGATCTCCCGCGAGCTTCTTCGCATCGAACACATGCAGCGGACGGTTCAGGTCGAAGGTCACGAGGTTGGTGATGTCGACCAGGGTCGAGATCGGGCGCAGGCCGATCGCCTTGAGGCGCCGTTGCAGCCAGTCGGGCGAGGGGCCGTTCCTGACGCCACGGAAATGCCGGCCGACCACGATGGGGCAGGGGCTGTCGGGCCTGGGCTCGTAGCCGTGCGTCCACTTGATCGGGCTCTTGTAGGTGCCGGCGATCGGGTCGGCCTTCACGGGCTTCAGGGTGCCGAGGCCTGCCGCCGCGAGGTCGCGCGCGATGCCCAGCACGCCCAGGCAATCGGCGCGGTTGGGCGTCACCTTGATCTCGATCACCGGGTCGTCGAGGCCGAGCGCCTCGGCCGCGGGAATGCCGGTTTTGGTCTCGGCCGGCAGGTCGATGATGCCGCTGTGGTCGTCGCCCAGCTGCAGCTCGCGGCTGGAGCAGAGCATGCCGTTCGAACTCCTCGCCGCGGATCTTGCTCGGCTTCAGGGTCATATCGGTGCCAGGAATGTAGCTGCCGGTCGGCGCGAAGATGCCCTTCATGCCGGTGCGTGCGTTGGGCGCGCCGCATACGACCTGGAGCACGCCGGAGCCGGTGTCGATCTTGCACACGCGCAGCCGGTCGGCGTTGGGATGCTGCACGGCCTCGACCACGTAGCCCACGACGAAGCCGTCGAGCGTCTTGGCCGGGTTGGTGATGCCCTCGACCTCGAGCCCGAGCATGGTGAGCGTGTCGCGTACCTGCTCGAGGGTGGCGGTCGTGTCGAGATGCTCCTTGAGCCAGGAAAGCGTGAACTTCATCGCGGCATCTCCAGCGCCGAGAAGCCGTAGTGGCGCAGCCAGCGCAGGTCGGCGTCGAAGAAGGCGCGCAGGTCGTTGATGCCGTACTTCAGCATGGCGATGCGATCGACGCCCATGCCGAAGGCAAAGCCCTGGTAGACGGCGGGATCGAGGCCGCAGTTGGCGATCACATTGGGATGCACCATGCCGGAGCCCAGGATCTCGAGCCACGAATCGCCGGCGCCGATCCTGAGCTCGCCGCCTTTCCACGAGCAGCCGATATCGACCTCGGCCGACGGTTCGGTGAAGGGGAAGTAGGACGGGCGGAAGCGAAGCGGCAGGTCGTCTACCTCGAAGAAGGCGCGGCAGAAATCGACCAGGCAGCCCTTGAGGTGGCCCATGTGGGTCGTGCGGTCGATCACCAGCCCCTCGACCTGGTGGAACATCGGCGTGTGGGTGGCGTCGTTGTCGATGCGGAAGGTGCGGCCCGGCACGATGATCCTGAGCGAGCCGCCGTCGGACAGCATCTTCTGCACGTTCTTGTCGAGCATGGTGCGCGCCTGCACCGGCGAGGTATGGGTGCGCAGCACCATCGGTGTGCCGTCGGCGCGCGGCGGCAGGTAGAACGTGTCCTGCATCTGGCGCGCCGGATGGTCGGGCGGGATGTTGAGCGCGGTGAAGTTGTGCCAGTCGTCCTCGATGTCCGGACCCTCGGCCCAGGTGAAGCCCATCTCGCCGAAGATCGCGGCGAGTTCGTCCATCACCTGGCCGATCGGATGCAGGGTGCCCTGGTTCTCCGGCCGCGGCGGCAGGGAGACGTCGATCTTCTCGGAAGCGAGGCGGGCCACGAGGGCGGCATTGCCGAGCAGGTTCTTGCGCGCCTCGAGGGCGGCTTCGATCTCGCCCTTGAGGGTGTTCACCGCAGCACCGAATTCGCGGCGCTGCTCGGGCGCCATGCCGCCCAGCGTCTTCATCAGGCCGGTGACGCTGCCCTTCTTGCCGAGCACCGCCACGCGCACGGCGTCGAGGGCGGCGAGATCCGCTGCCTTGCCGACGGCGTCGAGCGCCTCGCTGCGTATGGTCGAAAGATCGTCCATCTCTCTCACATTCCAGTCCAAACACGAAAAGAGGGAGCCTGTGGTCCAGGCTCCCTCTTTATTGTCTCTTCCGGCGCGCCTTGCGGCGCTCCGAATTACTTGAGGGCGGCCTGGGCCTGATCGACCAGGGCCTTAAATGCCACGGGCTCCCGCGCGGCGAGATCGGCCATGACCTTGCGGTCGACCTCGACGCCGGACTTCAGGATGCCGTTCATGAACTGCGAGTAGGTCATGCCGTGCTCGCGGACCGCGGCGTTGATGCGCTGGATCCACAGACCGCGGAACGCGCGCTTCTTGTTGCGGCGATCACGATAGGCGTACTGCAGGCCCTTCTCGACCTTTTCGATGCCGACGCGGAACGCGTTCTTGGCGCGGCCGCGATAGCCCTTGGCGAGCTTGAGAACCTTCTTGTGACGAGCGTGTGCAGCCACGCCCCGCTTTACGCGTGCCATGGTCTACCTCTCGTACGGGAAGAAGTTGCGCTTGATGATGCGCGTGTCCGGCTCGGACACGATGGCCATCCCGGTCGCCTGGCGCAGGAAGCGGTTGCCCCGCTTCGTCATGCCGTGGCGCTTGCCGGCGACGCCATGCTTCACTTTGCCGGAGGCCGTGAAGCGAAAACGCTTCTTGGCTCCGCTCTTGGTCTTCATCTTGGGCATTTTTGTTCCTTTTCAAAGGGTTAGCGCTTGCGCGCGGGTCCCGGACCGGGGTCCGAAAAGTCCTTACAAAGCAGCCGAGGCAATGCCCTTATTGGCCAGGCCGCTCGAAGGAACGGGGCTTATAGCGGCGAGCCATCGCCGGTGCAAGCGCTGCACCGGAGCCCAAAAAGGCTATGGTCTGGTGCTTTTCTGGCCGGTTTTATCGAGGAGTTCCAGTCACATGCCGCAATCGCCGAAGCAAGCTCATGGCCCCCTCCAGGGCATCAAGGTCGTGAGCTGCTCGACCGCCCAGGCCGGCACGGTGCCCTACATGCTGATGGCCGATCTCGGGGCCGACGTGATCAAGATCGAGCCACCCAACGGCGGCGATCCCTCGCGCCGCATGACGGTGCTGCCAGGCATGGGCAGCACCTTCTTCGAGACCAACAATCGCGGCGTGAAGAGCGTGACGCTCAATCTCAAGACGCCCGAAGGCAAGGCGGTGCTGCACAAGCTCGTGGCCCAGGCCGACATCTTCGGCCAGAACTTCCGGCCCGGTGCTGCCGAGAAGAACGGTTTCGGCTGGGAAGAGCTGCGCAAGGTCAATCCCAGGCTCGTCTATGTCTCGATCTCGGGCTACGGCACCAAGGGCCCGCACGCCCAGCTGCCGGGCACCGATTCGATGGCGCAGGCGCTGGGCGGCATCGCCGAGGCCTATTCGATGCCGGGCCAGAAGATGCGCACCGGCATCGCCTCGGTGGCCGACGAATCGACGGCCATGCTGGCCTTCGGCGGCGCGCTGGCGGCGCTGCTCCACGCGCGCACGACCGGCGTGGGCCAGAAGATCGAGCTGTCGCTGCTGGGATCGCTGGTGCGACTGATGGGCTGGACCTTCACCACCACGATGTGGCGCGACAAGAACCCGGTGACGGGTCAGGCGCGCATCACTGGCACAGCGGAACGGCCGGGCATCAGCGCGAGCTTCAACGATCGCGACGGCAAGCCGCTGGTCTTCCAGCTGGTCGGTCCGGACAACTGGAGGGACGCGATGACGGCGTGTGGCTTCTGGGACCGGGTCTGTGCCGCGGGCTTCGAGACGATCGGCAGCATCATCGACAGCGAAGCCAGGCGCAGCGAGCTGCTGGCGCTGCTCGACGATCTGTTCGCGACGGGCGTGCGCCAGGACTGGGTGACGAAGCTGCGCGGCGCCGACATCGTTTCCGCGCCGATCAACACGCTGCTCGAGGCGTCGAACGATCCCGACGTGATGGCCAACGGCTATGTGACCGAGGTCGAGCATCCCCGGCACGGACCGCTCAAAGTACACGGCACGCCGTGGCAATTCTCCGAAACGCCGGCGAAGCCCGGCATCGCGCCCGCACTGGGCGAGCACAACGAGGCGGTGCTGGGCGGGCTGGGCTACAGTGCGGCGGAGATCGCCCAGTTTAAGGCGAAGGGCACCATCTGAGGAGTCGCGTATGACGTTGAAGGGCAAAGTCGCGCTGGTGACTGGCGCGCAGCAGGGCATTGGTGCTGCGATCGCCGTGGCGCTGGGCGAGGCGGGCGCCGACGTCGCGGTGAACTGGTTCGACGACCGGAAGGGTGCCGAGGCGGTCGCGGCCAAGGTGAAGGCGGCGGGCCGCAAGGCGCTGCTGCTGAAGGGTGACGTCTCGAAGCTTGCCGACATCGAGAGCATGGTGGCCGAAACGGCGAAGCAGCTCGGCGCGCCCGATATCCTGGTGAACAACGCGGGCGTCTATCCCCGGGTACCGCTCCTGGAGATGAAAGAGAGTGATTGGGACTTCGTGCTCGACATCAACCTCAAGGCCGGCTGCTTCGGCAGCATTGCTATGGCCAAGGCGCTGATCGCGGCGAAGAAAACCGGCGGCTCGATCATCAACCTGTCGTCGGCGGCGATCCGCGGCGCGGTGCGCGGCGTGCACTACAGCGCCAGCAAGGGCGGCGTGGTCTCGATGACGCGCGCACTCGCGCTCGAACTGGCGCCCTACAACATACGCGTCAATGCCATCGCGCCCAGCCTCACCGATACCGCCCAGCCGCGCTACGGCAACACGACCGAGGAGCTGATCGAGATGGCCAGGGCCAGCATGCCGCTCGGCGGCAGGATGCTGACACCCGAGCAGATCGCGCGCACGGCAGTCTTCCTGGCGTCGGACGATTCGGATGCGACCACGGGCCAGATCCTGCACGTCAACGGTGGCTCTTACATGCCGTGAACTAAGTGCAAGGCGGAGCGCGCGTTCCGGTCTCGATGAAGGTGTGGATGCAGGTGCCGAACTTTTGCGGAAACGGCCGGCCGTTGGCCGCGCCATGTCCCTTGAAGCCTGCAGGGCTGGAGATGACAACCGCATCGACGCCGGAGGCCGAGAAGGCCGACTTTGCGTCGTCCATGCGACCGCCGACGTCGTAACTGTCGCCATCGAAGTTCACGACGACAAGACGCGGGCCGGGCTTGATACCCCTCACGACCTGCTGCCAGTCCGAGCGGGCGCGCGAGGGGTCGCTCATGTCCTTCACCTCGCCGTGATGGGCGGCCGAGACCGAAATCACGCCATCGACCGGCGCGCCGCGCATCGTGGCGGCCATCGAGACCCAGGCGCCGGCGGATTGTCCGGCGAGGATGACTCGGCGATAGCCCATGGCCTTGGCTTGCTTCACGGCGTCGACGAGGGCGGTAGCATCGCCTGGCCAGTCACGGATGTACTGACGGTCGAAGCGATAGAGGTCGTATCCGTTCATCGTGAAGTTGGCGACTTGCCCCTGCGGCGCCGACACTGTGGCGTCGACACCCAGCATGTAGCCGTGACTCCAGACGATCAGGCCAGCGGCGGCCTGCGGTCCCTTGTTGTCCCAATAGAACTCCGGCCGCAGCCGCCCGATCGCGGGCCGCGGCGGCGGCGCCACCGCCTTCCAGTCGCGGCCGTTCAGCACGACATTGTTGACGGCGTAGAGCGTGCACTTGCCCTTGCTGCGTTCCTCGCAGACCTTCAGCACGCTGTCGGCGGCTTTCCCGGGATCGGCGCCGGCTACGCCGGCCCAGTCGAAGGGACTGCCGTCCGCGGTGGTCGCGAAGGCGCGGTGCGGGCCGAGCAACTGGTAGGCTTCATAGGAGCGCTGTGCGTTGGTGCTCAACTGCGCCAACGCGGGGACCGCGATCGTCGCGACGGCGAATGCCGTCGCGAACGAGGCGCAGCCACCTCATTTCGGCGCCAGCACCATGATCATCTGCCGGCCTTCCATGCGCGGCATCGATTCGATCTTGGTCAGCGGATCCATCTCGCCGCGCACGCGGTTCAGGACCTGCAGGCCGAGTTCGGAGTGCACCATCTCGCGGCCGCGGAAGCGCAGGGTGACCTTGACCTTGTCGCCTTCCTCGATGAACCGCTTCATGGCGCGCATCTTCACTTCGTAATCGTGGTCGTCGATGTTCGGGCGCATCTTGATCTCTTTGACCTCGATCACCTTCTGGTGCTTGCGCGCCTCGTGGGCCTTCTTCTGGGCCTCGTACTTGTACTTTCCGTAGTCGGAAATCTTGGCGACGGGCGGAACGGCGTTGGGCGAGATCTCGATCAGGTCGAGGCTGGCCTCCTCGGCCATCTCCAGCGCTTCGCGGGAACTGACAACGCCGACCATGTCGCCGTTCTCGTCGATCAGTCGAACTTGCGGCGCCCTGATTTCGCCGTTGACGCGCGGACCATCCTTGGTCGGCGCGGTCTGTTGTGCGGGTCGAGCTATGGCTTCCTTCTCCTCTTGCTAAGCCCTTGCGGGGCGAAAACGAGACCGCGGGTGCCCCTAGAAGGGCGGCCGCGCCTCGGCTGAAAGTGTAGTGACGGCGGCCCCGAGTTCAAGGACGTCCTGCTTGTCCGATCCGAGCCGGCGCACGGCGACCGTCCGGCTTTCCATATCGCGCCGGCCGACCGCGATGATCAGCGGCACATGAGCCAGCGAGTGTTCGCGGACCTTGTAGTTGATCTTCTCGTTGCGCAGATCGACGTCGACCCGCATGCCCACCGCGCGCAGCTTCGCGGCGACCTCGTTGGCATAGCTGTCGGCATCGTTGACGATCGTGACCACCACTGCTTGCGTCGGCGCCAGCCAGAGCGGGAAGCGCCCGGAATAGTGCTCGATCAGCACGCCGATCATGCGCTCGAAGCTGCCGAAGATGGCGCGGTGCAGCATGACCGGCCGCTTGCGCGAGCCATCTTCAGCAACGTAGGTCGCATCGAGTCGTTCCGGCAGGACAAAATCGACCTGCAGGGTGCCGCACTGCCAGTCGCGGCCGATCGCGTCGCGCAGCACGAACTCGAGCTTGGGGCCGTAGAACGCGCCTTCGCCCGGATTGAGGACGAGATCGAGACCGGCGGCCTGCGACGCCGACTTGAGCGCGCCCTCGGCCTGGTCCCAGACTTCGTCTGAACCGGCACGGACCGGCGGCCGATCCGAGAACTTCACGAAATACTCGAAGCCCAAATCCCTGTAGACCTCGCCTAACAGCTTGCAGAAGCGGATCGTTTCGCTCTCGATCTGGTCTTCCGAGCAGAAGATATGGGCGTCGTCCTGCGTGAAGTTGCGCACGCGCAGGATGCCGTGCAGCGCGCCCGACGGCTCGAAGCGGTGGCACGAGCCCATCTCGGCCATGCGCAGCGGCAGTTCGCGATAGCTGCGCAGACCCTGGTTGAAGATCTGGACGTGGCACGGGCAGTTCATCGGCTTCAGCGCGAAGATGCGGTTGGCATCGTCGGCGATGAACTCCCTCAGGCCTTCCTCATTTTCGCTCAGGTACATGTTCTGGCGGAACTTGTCCCAGTGGCCGGAGTCTTCCCAGAGCTTGCGGGCGACGAGCTGCGGCGTCTTTACCTCGACGTAGCCGCCGGCCTCGAGCTTGCGCCGCAGATAGTTCTCGAGCGTGCGCCAGAACGTCCAGCCCTTGGGATGCCAGAACACCATGCCCGCCGCCTCTTCCTGCTGATGGAAGAGACCCATTTCGCGGCCGAGCCGGCGATGGTCGCGCTTCTCGGCTTCCTCGATGCGCAGCAGGTAGGCCTTCAGGTCCTTGTCCGAGAAGAAGACCGTGCCGTAGACGCGCTGGAGCTGCGCCTTGGTCGCGTCGCCGCGCCAGTAGGCGCCCGATACCTTGGTGAGCTTGAACGCCTTGCCGAGTTTGCCTGTCGACGGCAGGTGCGGACCGAGGCACATGTCGAGCCAGTCGCCCTGCTTGTAGACGGTGATGACCTCGTCCTTGGGCAGCTCGTCGGCCCACTCGGCCTTGAACTTCTCGCCGTGCTCGACGAAGTACTGCTTGATCTTCGGACGGTCCCAGACCTCGCGCACGATCGGCAGGTCGCGGTCGACGATCTCGCCCATGCGCTGCTCGATTTTGGCGAAGTCCTCCGGCGAGAACGGCTCGGCGCGCACGAAGTCGTAATAGAAGCCGTCTTCGGTCGAGGGGCCGAACGTGATCTGGGTGCCGGGGAAGAGTTCCTGGACGGCCTGCGCCAGCACATGCGCCGCGTCGTGACGCAGAAGCTCGAGCGCCTCGGGATCCTTCGACGTCACGATGCCGATTTTGGCGTCGTGCTCCACGACCGTGCCGAGGTCCTTCATCTTGCCGTCGATGCGGACGGCGAGGGCGGCCTTGGCGAGACCGGGACCGATCGACGCCGCGATCTCGGCGCCGCTCACGGGTTTGTCGAATTGGCGGACGGAACCGTCCGGAAGGGAAATATTGATCATCGAAACCACCTAGAAAGAAGCAATGCGAACACGACCTATCGACTGGCCGAAGGGGCCAGTGGACAAAGGCCGGGAAGCGGCACAAGTGCGCGCGCCCGGCCGAATCAAGTTCGAACGGTGGTCAGTATCGTCGGAGCGGGGAAAAACAACCGGTCCATGCGCCCCGGAGATAGGTGGACCGGGCCCGGGAGTCAAGTTTTACGCCGTAACCCGCTCGTAAAGCTCGAGAAGGCGCCGGTTGGTTTCGCCCAGGCCGTAGCGTCCCCGAACATGGTCCTGGGCAGCTCGGGCGAGCTCGCCGCGCCGCTCGGGCGAGAGCGACAGCGCGGCCTCCAGGCTCTGCGCAAGCGCCGCCCCGTCACCGGCGGCGGCAAGCCAGCCCGTGACGCCGGGCAGCAGCGCCTCCGCCGCGCCGCCGCTGTCCTCGGCGACGACAGGGCGGCCCATCGCCTGAGCCTCGACCACGGGCCGGCTGAAGCCCTCGGCCGCGCCGCCGGTCGCGACCACGACGTCGGCCAGCATGTAGGCCGCCGGCATGTCCTCGACAAAGGGTCCGATCTGCACGCGGCCATGCAGCTTTGCCGCCGCGATCGTCTGCTCGATTTCCTTCTCGAAGACGGTCGGCGCGTCGGTCGACCCCAGCAGCAGGCAGAAAACATTCTCGCGTCCCAACCGGCCGATGGCCTCGACCAGCCGCTTCTGGCCGCGGTCGCGGTCGAAGCGCGCGGGGCAGAGCACGACGTGACTTCCGTCGGGCACGCGCAGATCGCCCGCCATGCGTATCACGCGATCGGCGCGCACCAGCGCCGGATCGAAGCGGTCGAAGTTGATGCCGGGCGCGATGACGTGCAGTCGGTCGGCCACGGCCACGGCCGCGCTGCGCTCGCGTCCGTCGCGCGCGACATGATCGGAGACGGCGATCACCGCGTCGGCCTGGAGCTGGCGGTGCTCGGCGCGCCGTTCCATCAGGCGAGTTGCGACGAAGGGCCGGTGCAGGGTCGCGATCCATCTCGCCTTCAGGCGCCGCGCCACGGCGCCCGCGACCCAGGCCGCGGCAGGCGAGCGTGCCTGGATGAGGTCCACTTCCGCCTCCCGCAGGCTCGCCGCGAGTCTGGCCGGCAGGCCGAGCCGGGCCCACAGCGGGTTGCCCCATTGCGGCAACTCGAGATGAGTGGCGCGCAGCCGCAACAGGTCGGGCAGCATCGCACCGCCGGGCGAGGCCACGATCGCGCGCCCGCCGGCGGCGATGACGGCTTGGGCCGTATCGAGCGTCGCACGCGCGATGGAACTGCCGGCGAGCGACGGAACGATTTGCAGGAGAGTGGGAGGAGACAACGGGCTGTCGGTTGGTTGTGCGATGTGGCAGGTAACACGCCATGGATGGCAAGGACAGAGCAGAGCGGCTGGCGCGACCGGATGGAAATTTCGTCGCCTACGCAAGAACCGAAGGCAGTGCGCCAACGGTCGTTTTTCTGGGTGGCTTCCGTTCCGACATGACGGGCACCAAGGCGATCGCCCTGGAGACCTGGGCGCGCACGAGTGGCCGGGCCTACCTGCGCTTCGATTATCTCGGTCATGGCCAGTCGTCCGGCCGTTTCGAAGACGGCACGATCGGGCGCTGGCTCGACGATTCGCTGGCGGCGATCGATGCGCTCACGACCGGGAAATTGGTGCTGGTCGGATCGAGCATGGGCGGCTGGCTGTCGTTGCTGGTGGCGCTGAAGCGGCCTGAGCGTTTGTCCGGTCTCGTACTCATCGCCGCCGCGCCGGACTTCACCGAGCGCATGCTGCTGAAAGGCCTCTCGCCCGAAGATCGCGCGACCTTGCAGCGCGAGGGGCGTCTGGAGCGGCCGTCGCAATATTCGCCGGAGCCGTCGGTCTTCACCTGGAAGCTGATCGAGGAAGGGCGCAACCACCTGGTGCTCGACAAGAGGCTCGAGCTGCCCTGTCCCGTGCGCCTGCTGCATGGCCAGGACGATCCCGATGTGCCGTGGGAATATTCGCTGCAGATCGCCCGGCACCTCGGGGCGCCCGAGGTCGTCACGACCCTCATCAAGGGCGGCGATCACCGCCTCAGCACGCCAGCCGACATCGCGCGCCTGATCGCGACGGTCGAGGAGCTGGCGGTCTAATCGAGCGCTGCGATGGCGCGCAGCCCCTCGCGATAGGTGGGATAGCGTAGCGTGACGCCGAGCTCGCGTTTGATGCGGTCGTTCCGCACGCGGCGGTTCTCGGAATAGAAGGAACGCGCCATCGCGCTCATTGCAGGCTCGGCCTCGGCCCAGGAGATCGCGGGCGGTACCGGCTTGCCGAGCAGGGAACAGGCATAGGCGACGAGGTCGCTGCTCGAGGCCGGAAGGTCGTCGGTGACGTTGTAGACGCAGCCTGCGTGCGGCGTGCTCATCGCCGCGATCACGGTTGCCGCGATGTCGTCGATGTGGATCCGTGAGAAGACCTGGCCCGGCTTGTCGATGCGGCGCGCCGTGCCGGCCCGCACCTGGTCGACGGCGCTGCGTCCGGGACCATAGATGCCGGGCAACCGGAAGATATCGACGGCAGCGCCCGTCCTTGTTCCCAACCCTTGCCAGAGGCGTTCCGTCGCCAGCCGCTCGATGCTGCGCGGCTGCGTCGGACGAGGCATCGCCGTCTCATCGACCCAGTCGCCGCCGGTGTCGCCATACACGCCGGTCGTCGAGAGGTATCCCAGCCAGCGCGCGCTGCCCATCAGATGGGCTGAGTGCCTCAGCGCCGGGTCGCCCGACGTGCCGGGAGCGATGGAGCAGAGGATGTGCGTCGCCGAGGCGATGTTTTTGCCGGCAATGGGTGCGCTGCCGTCGAACATCTCTGCATCGATGCCGCAGGCCTGCAACGTCGCGACCTTGGCCTCGCTCGTGACCGTGCCGGCCACGCTCCAGCCTGCCGCTCGTGCGAGCTTGGCGATTTCAAGGCCGCTGTAGCCCAGTCCGAAGATGAAAAGGCGTCCTGTCATCTTGTCAGGATCGCCGCGACGCGGTTTCTTGCCAGCATGCTGTCTTCTATCAAGATGTGGCCTGCGATGCTGCTGGCGATCTCGATCACATCGCCCGCGGCCGCGCAGATTCGCGACCTGCAGACCAATCCGGGCGTGGGCCTGGGAGCCCTTCGCGATCTCGGGCCGCTGGCGACGACGCCTGATCACCAGAAACGCTACGGCGAATGCATGCAGCTTGCCCGTGCGGAACCGCTCAAAGCGGTGCCGCTCGCCGAGAAATGGATCGGCGAGGGCGGTGGCCTGGGCGCGCGTCATTGCGTGGCGATTGCCATGTTCGAGGCCGGACGGTTCATCCCTGCCGCGACCCAGCTCGAGGCGATCGCCCGCGACATGGGCAAGGAACGCCCCGGCCTGCGCGCCGAACTCTATGCCCAGGCGGGCCAGGGCTGGATGGAGGCGGGACAGGCGGAGAATGCCGCGGCAGCGCAAAGCCTGGCGCTCGATCTCAAGGCGGACGACCCCGATCTGTGGATCGATCGCGGGCTCAGCTATGCGGCCATGAAGGCATGGCCGCGCGCGATCTCCGATTTCGACCACGCGCTCGAGCTCAGGCCGAAGGATATCGAGACCCTGGTGCTGCGCGCCGCCGCCTGGCGCAATGCCGGCGATCTCCGCCGGGCCCTGGAAGACGCCCAATATGCGCTTCGGCTGGCGCCAGACCATTCCGAGGCGCTGCTCGAACGCGGCTTCGCCTATCTCGGGCTCGGCAACCGGGCGGCCGCCACCACCGACTTCCGCAAGGTGATCGACCTGGTGCCGGCGGGTTCGGACGCGGCGCGCCGGGCCGAGACCGGCCTCAGCGGCGAGCAGCCGCGCGGTGCGGCGCCTGCTGCAAAAGAAGATCGGAAACGCTAGTCTCGAAAAATGAAGCGCCTCCCCCTGCTCCTCATCCTGCTCGGTGCCGCTGGATCGGCTGTCGCCCAGGCCCCACCTTCTGACACTACGACGCAAGCGCCATCGTCCTATTACCCCGCACCGCCTCCCCTGCAGGCGCCGCAGGTCGACAAGGGCGCCCCGGTGTCCGGCCTGACGTCGCCGCTCGCTGCCGATCAGAAGGCAATCACCCAGACCAAGATCGATTCGGACGCCGAGGCGCAGCTCTTTGCCGGGGCCGCCAAGATCGTGTGGGGCCGCTATGCCAAGATCAAGGGCGCCAAGCCGGGCACCGTCGCCGTCACCAAACAGGGGAGCGTCTGGAGCGTGAAGGGGCGCATCGACAGCGTGGCGCCCGGCAGCGAGGGCGACTGGGCGTCGGTCGACGGCGTGGTCGAAAGCATTGCACCCAACAATGTCGTGGTCCGCGGCGAGGTCGCCTTTCGTGTCGCCAAGGTCGACGGGGGCGCGCCGTGCAAGGTGGCGGGCGCTTTGCACTTCCGCCGTTCGGGCAAATCGCAGATCTGGCGCCTCATCGAAGGCGACAATCCCTGCGACGGTACGCAGGAAATGTTCGACCTCGTCTACGAGAAGCCCGTCGTCGAAAAGAAGCCGGTACCGCCGGCCAAGAAAGGCTAGCCGCGCAGCTTCTCGATCTCCGAGCGCGCCAGTTCGTCGGCGCGCTCGTTCTCCGGGTGACCGCTGTGGCCTTTCACCCAGATCCAGCGGAGCTTGTGCGGCTTCTGTGCCAGGTCGAGACGCTGCCAAAGTTCGACGTTCTTCACTGGCTTCTTGTCGGCGGTCTTCCAGCCGTTTTTCTTCCAGCCATGGATCCATCTTGAGGCGCCGTCGAGCACGTACCGGCTGTCGGTATGGATCGTCACGGCGCACGGCCGCTTCAGCGCCTCGAGCCCCGAGATGACACCCATCAGTTCCATGCGGTTGTTCGTGGTCGCAAGTTCCCCACCGCTCAATTCACGCTCGCGCGCGCCGTTCGGCCCCTTCAGGCGGAGGATCGCGGCCCAGCCGCCCGGCCCGGGATTTCCGCTGCAGGCGCCGTCGGTGAAGATCGCGACGTCGGGCGCGCCCATCACAGGCCCCTCATCAAAGGCCCCTCATCAAAGGCCATAGTCTGCGATCGACGTCACGCCGCGATGGAAGCGCAGCTTGGCGAGATATTCCTTCGGATCCTTGCGCTTCACCAGCGCGTCCTTGGGTGTGTGCACCCAGTCATAAAGGCGTGTGAGCAGGAAGCGCAGGGCCGAGCCGCGCGCCAACACCGGCAGGAAGTGCTGCTCGTCGCCGTTCAGGGCGCGCACCTTGCTGTACGTCTGCAGCAAGGCCCGTGCCTTGGTCGTATTGAAGGCATTGTCGGTCTCGAAGCACCAGGCGTTGAGGCAGATCGCCACGTCGTAAGCCAGGAAATCGTTGCAGGCGAAATAGAAGTCGATCAGTCCCGACAGCCGTTCGTTCAGGAAGAAGACATTGTCGTTGAACAGGTCGGCATGGATCACACCGGCCGGAAGATTCTTCGGCCAGTTGACTTCGAAGAAATCGATCTCGGCCTGCAATTCGCGCGCGAGGCTGTCGTCGATCTCGCTTCGGCAGCCGTCGAACAGGGGGCGCCACCCCGCGACCGACAGCGCGTTGGGCCTTCGCAGATTGAAATCCTGCCCGGCGAGATGAAGTCCGGCCAGGGCCTCGCCGATCGGTCCGCAATGCTGCACCGTCATGCGGCGCGGCCACATGCCCTGCAGGAAGCTGGTGATGGCGGCGGGCTTGCCGGCAAGCGTTCGCAACGCATTGCCATCGCGTCCGTGGATCGGGCGAGGGCAGCTGATGCCGCGGCTCGCCAGATGGTCCATCAGGCCGAGGAAGAAGGGCAGATCCTTCGGATCGACGCGCTTTTCGTAGAGCGTGACCATGTACTGGCTCTTGTCCGTGGTCAGCACGTAGTTTGTGTTCTCGACGCCCTCGGCGATGCCCTTGAACGACTGGGCCTCGCCGATGTCGTAGTCGCCCAGAAACGTCGCGAGCTCGGCGTCGCTCACCTCGGTATAGACGGCCACTACGCCACCAGCTGGCGCGGCAGCTTGAAGACGACGCTCTCCTCGGTCGTGCGCACTTCCTCGACCGTGACGTCGTAGCGTTCGCGGCAGGCCGCGATCAGCTCGTCGACTAGCGTCTCGGGCGCCGAGGCGCCGGCGGTGATGCCGAGGCGCCGGGCGTTGCCGAGCCATGCCCAGTCCATGTCGGCCGCGCGCTGGACCAGGCGCGACCTTGTGCAGCCATAGTTGGCCGCGACCTCGACCAGGCGCATCGAGTTGGAGGAATTGGGCGCACCGATCACCACCAGCGCATCGCAGGCCTCGGCGATCGCCTTCACCGCGGCCTGCCGATTGGTGGTGGCGTAGCAGATGTCCTCCATCTTCGGCCCCTGGATTGCCGGGAAGCGCCGGCGCAGCGCCGCCACGATGTCGATCGTGTCGTCGACCGAGAGCGTGGTCTGGGTGGCGTAGGCGAGATTGAGCGGATCGGCCACGACCAGCGCCTCGGCCTGCGCCACGTCCTCGACCAGCAGGACCGCGTCGGTCGGCAATTGGCCCATCGTTCCGATCACCTCGGGATGGCCGGCATGGCCGATCAGCACGACAGTGCGGCCCGACACGCTGTGGCGCTCGGCTTCGCGGTGGACCTTGGAAACCAGGGGACAGGTGGCGTCGACGTAGAGAAGGTTGCGGCGCGCGGCTTCGATGGGCACGGATTTCGGCACGCCATGCGCCGAGAAGATCACCGGACGGTCGTCCGGCACCTCGTCGAGCTCGTCGACGAAGATTGCACCCTGGGCCTCGAGGTTCTCGACGACGAACCGGTTGTGCACGATCTCATGACGGACATAGACCGGCCGGCCGTAACGCGCGAGCGCGCGCTCGACGATCTGGATGGCGCGATCGACCCCGGCGCAGAAGCCGCGCGGGCTGGCGAGCAGGATCGTGAGCGGCTTTCTTGCTTGGGTCATCTGAAAACGGGCTGCGGCTGGCGGACCCAGTTCGCTTGCGGGCCCGCGGACCATTGCCTAGACTCCTTGGTCAACGCAACGAGGAAAGCAATATGACCGAGCCGGTTGTCGCGGCCAAGGTGCCCAGCAAGGTGATGCTGGAGGCAGGCAAGGACTATTGGTGGTGTGCCTGCGGCATGAGCAAGAACCAGCCATTCTGCGACGGTACCCACAAGGGCAGCGGCCTGGCGCCGATGAAATACACCGCTGAAAAGACGGGCGATCACTGGATGTGCGCGTGCAAGCAGTCGACCAAGAAGCCGCTCTGCGACGGCACGCACAAGACCCTCGCATGATGAATGTCCGGCCCGTTTTCGCGGCACCCCTGGTGCTTGCGCTGCTGCTCGCCGGCTGCGGCGGCAAGAGCAAGGAAGAGGCAGCCGTCGGCACCTATTGTCCCAACCCGTTCGTGGTCCAGGACGCGCAGAGCCTGACGCGCTTCAAGCCCGGTCCGGGCCGCGATCCGCGCGACATCGTCTTCCAGGCAAGCCTGGTCGGCACTGGCAGTCGTGCTGCGAGATCGGCCGCGGCAAGCTCGAGGTCGACCTCAAGCTCCGGGTAGCGGTCGATGCCGGCCCGTCGGTTGCGGCCGGGGCGACGAGCGTGCCGTATTTCGTGCGCCTGCTGAACGGCAGCGACATTGCCGAGGGACAGGATTTCAACGCCGACCTTCCGGCTGTCGACGGCCAGTCCGCGCGGCGCTCGATCGAGGAGATCGCGGTCACGCTGCCGTACAACAAGCCGTCCGATCTGGGCGCCTATCGGGTCGCGGTCGGTTTGAAGCCGACCCAGGAGGAGCTGGAGTACAACCGCCACGCGGCCGCAGCGCTAGAGGGCCGCGCTAGAGAAAGCCGGTCGAGAGCCAGGGAATGGCGGCAACCGCCACCAGCCCGACCAGCAGCGCGCCGAGATAGGGCCAGATGCGCTTCATGCCCGAATCGGGCGAGACCTGGCCGATCGCGCAGGCGGCGTAGTAGCCGACGCCGAGCGGCGGGGCGAACAGGCCGATGCCCATCGCCAGGATCACCACCATCGCGTAGTGCACTTCGTTGACGTGCGCGGCCTTGGCGATCGGGAACAGCAGCGGGCCGAACAGCACGATCGCCGGGATGCCCTCCAGCACGCTGCCCAGGACGACGAAGGCCACGATCGAGATCATCAGGAAGCCGAAGCTGCCGCCCGGCACACGCCGCCATCGCCTGCGCGAGCTGGCGCGAGAAGCCCGACTGGGTGAGCGCCCAGGCCATGCCGGTCGCCGTGCCGATGATCAGCAGGATCGCGCCCGACAGGCACGCCGTCTCGAGCAGCATCGGATAGAGCCGCTTCCAGTCGAACTGGCGGTAGATCACCAGGCCCATCAGACCGTCGCGTAGGCGATGCCGATGGTCGAGACCTCGGTCGCGGTCGCCACGCCCTCGACCACGGCCGAGCGGATGACGAACGGGCAGCAGCAGCGCGGGCAGGGCGACGACCAGGAAGGTGCGGCCGATCTCGCGGCGCGAGCGCGCGCTCGCCGACCGCCTCGTCGCGCGAGCGCCACCAGGCGACGACAGCCGAGCGCGATCGCCAGCACCAGGCCGGGCAGCAGGCCGCCGGTGAAGAGGGCGGCGATCGACACGCCGGTCACCGAGCCGATGGTGATCAGCACCAGGCTGGGCGGGATCGTCTCGCTCATCGCGCCCGAGGCCGAGAGGATCGACACCATCTCGCCGTCGTTGGAGCCGCGGCGCTTCATCTCGGGGAACAGCACCGGCGCCACCGCGGCCATGTCGGCGGCCTTGGAGCCGGAGATGCCCGAGACACAGGTACATCGCGCCCAGCAGCACGTAATAGAGCCCGCCGCGCACGTGGCCCAGCAGGCCGGCGAGGAAGGCGACCATGGCGCGCGCCATGCCGGTCATGTCGATCAGCAGGCCGAGGAAGACGAACAGCGGCACCGCCAGCAGCACCAGGCTGCTCATGCCCTCGTCCATGCGCGAGACGACGATGGTGAGCGGCACCTTGGTGACGCACATCAGGAAGGCCAGCGTCGCGGTGCCGAAGGCGAAGCCGATCGGCACGCCCAGCAGCACGCCGGCCGCCAGCAGGCCGACGAAGAAGAAGGCGAGGTTCCAGTTGCCGATCGCCTTCAGCAGCGGCGCCAGCGAAGCACAGCGCCGGCCGGCAACGGCGGCGAGGATGGCAGCGACCGACCAGCAGCGGCTTTGAGCGGCAGGCGCGCGAGCCGCAGCAGCGCAGCTCAGCCAGCATCAGCACCGCGCCGACCGGGATCGCCGCCGGCGCGCACGATGTTGGGCAGGCCGAGCGCCGGCGTCTCGATATAGAACTCGTCGGCGGCATATTCGACGAGCATCGGCAGCAGCAGGACCGCAGGAACAGCGCCGGCACCACGACCGCCAGCACCTCGGCATAGGCCGCGCGGCGTCGGCGCGAAGCCGGCTCGACCACGGCGGTCAGGCGCATGTGCTGCATGCGCTGCAGCGCCACCACGGCGCCCAGCATGGCGAGCCACAGGAACAGGATCGAGGCCAGCTCGTCGCTCCACACGAACGGATGGTGGAAGACGAAGCGGCTGACCACGCCGGCCAGCAGCACGAAGATCTCGAGCAAGCACCAGCGCCGCCGTGGGGCCTTCCACGGCGTGCGCGCAGGCCCGTTCTCGATACGCGCGATCACGTTTCGGACAATCGCGTCTTACGACAGGTTGCCGACCGCCTTCTCCAGCGATGCCCCAGGCCTCGGCGCCGAACTTGCCCTTCCACTCCTCGTAGAAGCCGGCCTTCTTCAGCGCGGCGCGGAAGGCCGCGGCATCGGTGTCGACGAACTGCAGGCCCTTGCCCTTCAGCGTCGTCGGCCACGGTGTTGTTCATCTTGGCGAGGTCCTCGCGCTCGGCGACGGCGCCGAGGCATTGAACTCGGCCTCGACGATCTCGCGCAGGTTGGCGGGCATCGCCTCGAACGACTTCTTGTTGGCCAGGAACCAGAAGCCGTCCCACATGTGGTTGGTGATGGCGACGTACTTCTGCACCTCGTAGAGCTTGGCCGTGTCGATCAGCGACAGCGGGTTCTCCTGGCCGTCGACCACCTTGGTCTGCAGCGCGGTGTAGACTTCGTTGAAGTTGATCGAGGTCGGCGAGGCGCCGAACGCCTTGAACAGGCTGGTCCACAGCGGAGCTACCGGAACGCGGATCTTGAAGCCCGAGAGATCCTCCGGCGTCTTGATCGGCTTGGTGGCGCTGGTGATCTGGCGATAGCCGTTGTCGTACATCTTGCCGAAGGCGTAGAGGCCGCGCTTGGCGATCTCGCCGCGCACCAGCGTGCCGAGCGCGCCGTCCATGGTCGGCCACACCTGGCTGTAGTCCTTGAAGGCGAAGCCCACGCCGTTGATCGAGGCGACCGGCACCAGGGTCGCCAGGATCAGGCCCGACAGGGTGAAGAACTCGAGCGCGCCCGAGCGCAGCTGGCTCAGCATGTCGGTGTCGGAGCCGAGCTGGTTGTTGGGGAACACCTTGATCTCGACCTTGCCGCCGGTCTTCTCGAGCACGCGCGCCGCCGCCTCGGTGGTGCGGATGTTGAGCGGATGCGTTACCGGCGAGTTGTTGGCGTACTTGTAGCTGAACTCGGCGGCATGGGCCGGCCGCGTGCGGATCGCGACCAGCGGGAAGGCGGCGCTGGCGGCCAGTGGTCGGCCGAGCAGGCGGCGGCGCGGCAGACGGATCGTCATTGGTGTCTACTCCCCTTGAATGTTGGAGGAGGTATTGCCGCAATTCAGCCTTGTTTTGCAACCGGTCTCAGCCAGGTCCGCTCCTCGACCAGGATGCACTTCTGCTCCTCCGCAAAGCGGAAATTCTCCATCGCGTCCTTGTCCTGCCGAAGCCGTGCCCGATAGGCCTCATAGGCGGCCAGGCTCGGGAAAGAGATCAGGGCATGGGCGATGTTGTTGGTGCCCTCGTGCGGCATGAAATAGCCGATCAGGTCGCCACCGCAGGCCGGAATGATCGTCAACCAGGTCGCGCATAGGTTTCGAAGGCCTCGCGCTTGAAGGGATCGAGGACATAGCGGATCGCGCAGGTGACGGTCATGGGGCCTCCCTAGGGTGAACCCCAAGGTAATGTCGTCCTGCGGCGGATGTTTCGGCCGTCGCCGAAGCGCTAGTATGGCGGCGAATACCCGAGGAGATCTGCCTTGAGTGCATACGCGGACCGGTTGGAGGCTCTGGCGGCGGAGGCGGCGGATCGCTGCACCGAGCTGCGGCAAATGCTTCGAGGTCTGCCCGACCGCGCGCGAGGTCGGCATGGATGCGCGGCGCAGCCAAGGACGCGCGTCGGCGAACTGCTGGCGCTGACGCGCCGGCGACCGCGCCGGCCGATGGCCTGCAGAAGTGGCTGAACGCCTGCGACGGCAGCGCGCGATGCAGCGCCGCCTGCCCCGAGGACATCAACGTCCGCCAGTGGATGACCATCGCCAAGATGAAGGCGGTCGAGGCGCGCGTCCGCGCGCCGAAGTCGGCGCCGACCAACGCCGCCAATCGTTTCCGTCACATGGCGCAGGCGGTGCGGCTGCTCGCCAGCATGCAGCTGCCGTCGGAGACCCTGAAGAAGATCCTGGCGCCGGCCGAGAAGCGCACTGCCGACGTGCTCTTCTATACCGGCTGCAACGTGCTGCGCACGCCGCACATCGTGCTCAACGTCATGGACATCCTCGACGCGCTGGAGCTCGACTTCGACGTGGTCGGCGGCACCGCGCATTGCTGCGGCGTCTACCAGTTCCAGGAAGCCGACCTGCCGACCTACGAGAAGATCGGCCATCGCACCTTCAACCGCTTCGGCCAGTCCGGCGCCTCGAAAGTGCTGACCTGGTGCCCGACCTGCACCAAGAATTTCGACGAGCTCGAGAAGGACGTGGCGGCCGCCGTCGTTCGGCCTCGATCACATCAGCGAGTTCCTGGCCGCCAACCTCGACGACGCTGAAGGCGCGACTTCGCCGACCAGCCCAAGCGCCGCGTCGTGATCCACGAGCATCAGGGCATCGGCGCCACGCTCGACGAGCATCGCAAGCTGATGCGCGCGATCCCCAACCTCGAGCTGATCGAGCTGCCGCAGGATTCCGGCTTCTCCTACGCCTGCGGCGGGCAGGCGGCGAAATTCAAGGATCGCGAGAAGGCGATCCATCGCGCGACTGGCCGGAGGCCGCGGTCGCGGCGGGCGCCGACACGATCGTCACGATGTATCATTCCTGCCATCGCGCCCTCTCGGGCGCCGAGGCGATCTATCCGCTGCGGGTCGTGAACTTCACCGACGTCGATCGCCGAGGCGTTGGGCCGTGGCGGCCATCCCGACTACTACCGCCTCTACAAGAACGGCGGCGCGATGGACGAGGCGGTCGCCGCGGCGCGCGAAGTTCCTGCAGGACAATGGGGTCAAGGTCGAGCGAGGCCTCGGTGCAGTCGCTGACCGCCGACATCTTCAACGAGACCGGCCTCGCCGGCCCTCGCGAGGCCTTCCGCGACGCCTTCACGGAACTGGCGCGCCAGTCATGAGGCCAATCATGAAACCCACTCGGTTGCTTGCGGCGGCTCTGCTGTTGGCAGGCTGCGGTCAGGTGCAGACGATCCAATCCGATTTCTCCGGCTTGAAGGGGCAGTCAATCGCCTCGGTCGTCGCGCGGGTCGGACCGCCTGCGAGCCAGCAGGGAGCCACGTCGGTCTGGATGGATCGCGTGGCCGACGACACGCCCGTGCGCCAGGAGAGGACGACCGTGAACAACGGAGTGCCTACCACGATCGAGGTCATGGTCCGGCCCGTCCCGCCGATCATGCGGACCTGTACGCTGACCGTGCAGGCCGACGGTGCGGGGACGATCGTCTCGGTCGAGCGCGATGGAACGAGCGTCGCCTGCGCACCGATGGCTCGCAAGGTCGCGGGTTAGGCACGCCACTCTCGTTTGGCGTGCGTGCTTGGTTTCGACGCAAACCTCACCCTGAGGAAACACACGAAGTGCGGCGTCTCGAAGGGTGGGCTCCAGTCTTGGTGTTGCCCATGCTTCGAGACGCCGCTTACGCGCATGTGAATGCGCTCTAGCGGCTCCTCAGCATGAGGCTATGAGGTATCGAAACGGGCTCGTTGCGATTTTCCCACGCTTTGACCGTGGACGAGGAGCGACGGCCTGCCTATGGTCGCGCTACCCAGTCGATACCTGTGGGAGAGACCACCGCGAGTGCACAAGCTCGACGGTGGCGCCGAAGGAGCAACCGGCCCCGGAAACTCTCAGGCAAACGGACCGCAGGAGGATGGGTCTCTGGAAAGTGGCGGGCGCCTCATCTGGCGCCGGCCCACCGACGAAGTAAGCCGCTCCATTTTATGAAAAATGGTACCCGGCGAATTTTTCAGGTCTCCGGACAGAGGGGGTCGCGACGGCGCAGCTTTTGCGTCGTGCAACGCGAACTCGTGGAGACCTTTTTGACCGAATCCGCTGCCGGCCCCCTGAAGCGCACGCCGCTCTACGCACTGCACAAGGAACTGGGCGCGCGCCTCGTGCCCTTCGCCGGCTACGAGATGCCGGTCCAGTATCCGACTGGCATCCTGGTCGAGCATGCCCACACCCGCCGTGCCGCCGGTCTGTTCGACGTCTCGCACATGGGCCAGGTGCGGCTCACCGCGAAGCCCGGCCAGGATAAATCGGGGGGCGCGGCCAAGGCGCTCGAGGCTTTAGTGCCGGGCGACATCGTGGGGCTGCAGCCCGGCCAGCAGCGCTACACCCAATTCACCAACGACCAGGGCGGCATCCTCGACGATCTGATGGTGACCTCGACGGGCGATCACCTGCTGCTGGTGCTCAATGCCGCCTGCAAGGACGACGACGTGGCGCACATCCAGAAGCACCTGTCGGCCAGCTGCGAGATCGAGCCGATGTTCTCGCGCGGGCTTCTGGCCTTGCAGGGGCCGCAGGCGTCGCAGGGGCTGGCGCGCCTCGCGCCCGCCGTCGCCACCATGAAGTTCATGACCGGCGCCTTCTTCACCATCGACGGCGCGGAATGCTACGTCACGCGCTCGGGCTATACCGGCGGCGACGGCTACGAGATCTCGACGCCGGCCAACGCGACCGACGCGATTGCGCGCAAGCTGCTCGCCCAGCCCGAAGTAAAGCCGGTCGGCCTCGGCGCGCGCAATTCGCTGCGCCTCGAAGCGGGGCTCTGCCTCTACGGCCACGACATCGACACTACCACGACACCGGTCGAGGCCGTGCTGCTGTGGAGCGTCGGCAAGGAGCGCCGCGTGCAGGGCGGCTTCCCGGGTGCGGCGGTCGTGCAGAAGCAGATCGCCGAGGGCGCGCCGCGCAAGCGGGTCGGCCTTCTTCCCGAGGGCAAGGCGATCGCGCGCGAAGGCGCGGAGATCGTGGCCACTAGCGGAAAAGAGGCCGGCAAGACGGTCGGCAAGGTCACCTCGGGCGGCTTCGCGCCCGGCCTGGAGCGCGCCATCGCCATGGGCTACGTCGACAAGGCGCAGGCTGTCATCGGGACAAAAGTAGAGCTCATGGTGCGCGGCAAGCCGGTGCCCGCCGAGATCGTTGCCATGCCTTTCGTCAAACATGCCTACTACCGCGGATAGGAGTTTTTGGATGGCCGACGTGAAATACACCGACGAACACGAATGGATCCGCATCGAGGGCGATGTCGGCACCATCGGCATCAGCGCCTATGCGCAGGAGCAGCTGGGCGATGTCGTATTCGTCGACGTGCCGCAGGCCGGCCGCAAGGTCGCCAAGGGCGAGTCGGTCGCCGTGGTCGAATCGGTCAAGGCCGCGTCCGACATCTACGCGCCCGCATCGGGCGAGGTGCTCGAGGCCAATGCCGGCCTCGCCGAGACGCCGGGCGACGTCAATACCGAGCCGATGGGCAAGGGCTGGTTCTTCAGGATGAAGCTCGCCGACAAGTCGGAGCTCGACGGGCTGATGGATCAGGCCGCCTACGATGCCTTCGTGAAGGGCCTTTCGTGAAATACCTCATCCTGAGGAGCCGAGCGAAGCGAGGCGTCTCGAAGGACGGGAACGAGCATCTTCGTTGTTGCCCATCCTTCGAGACGCGCTGCGCGCTCCTCGGGATGAGGTTGTCTGTTAACTGCTGGAGCGTTTGATGCGTTATCTCCCGCTCACCGATGCCGATCGGCGCGACATGCTGGCGACGATCGGCGTCACGTCGATCGACGAACTCTTCCGTGACGTGCCCAAATCGGCGCGACTCGGCGCCAAGGTCGCGGGCCTGCCCGATCACCTGGGCGAGCTCGAGGTCGAACGCGCCTTTCAGGCCTATGCCGCCCGCAACGTGTCGCCATCGGTCGCACCGTTCTTCATTGGCGCCGGCGCCTATCGCCATCACGTGCCGGCGACCGTCGACTACATGATCCAGCGCGGCGAGTTCCTGACCTCGTACACGCCCTACCAGCCCGAGATCACGCAAGGTACGCTGCAGTATCTCTTCGAGTTCCAGACGCAGGTGACCTTGCTGACCGGCATGGAAGTGGCCAACGCTTCCATGTACGACGGCTCGACCGGCACGTCGGAAGCCGTGCTGATGGCCAACAGGGTGACGCGCCGTTCCAAGGCGCTGCTGTCGGGCGGGCTGCATCCGCACTATCGCCGGGTCATCGAAACCACGGCGCATTGGCAGGGCTTCAAGGCCGTGTCGGGCAAGCCCGACGTCGACGGTCTCGAGGATCTGATTGTCGCCGTCGACAAGGAGACCTCCTGCGTCGTCGTGCAGAACCCGAGCTTCTTCGGCCATGTGCGCGACTTCGGTAAGCTCGCCGATGCCTGCCACGCGGCGGGTGCGCTGCTGATCGTCGTGGTGACCGAAGTCGTGTCGCTCGGCCTGATCAAGCCGCCGGGCGAGATGGGCGCCGACATCGTGGTCTGCGAGGGCCAGTCGATCGGCAATGGGCTCGGTTTCGGCGGCCCCTATGTTGGCCTGTTCGCCACGAACGAGAAGTACATGCGCCAGATGCCGGGCCGGCTGGTCGGCGAGACGGTCGACGCCGACGGCAAGCGCGGCTTTGTGCTGACGCTGTCGACCCGCGAGCAGCATATCCGCCGCGAGAAGGCGACGTCGAACATCTGCACCAATGCCGGCCTCTGCGCGCTCGCCTTCACGGTGCATCTCACCTTGCTGGGCGAAGCGGGCCTCACGCGGTTGGCGGAGCTCAATCATGCAAAGGCATCGCAGCTTGCCGACAGGATCGCGGCTGTGCCGGGTGTGAAGGTCGTGAACGACAGCTTCTTCAACGAGTTCACCGTGGCGTTGCCGAAACCCGCCGCGCCGGTGGTCGAGGCGCTCGCTGCCAGGCGCATCCTGGGCGGCATGCCGGTATCGCGCCTGCTGCCCGACGACCGGTCGGCCGAGAACCTGCTGCTGCTCGCTGCCACCGAGACGGCGACCGACGAGGGCATGGCGGCACTGGTCGCCGGCCTGAAAGAGGTGCTGTAATGGCCCAGTCAGTGGACAGATCTCAGGGTCGCACGGGCGGCATCGCCGCGGGCTCATCGGCCGAAGCGCCGACCTTCACCGGCAACCGCGCGCTGCAGATCGAAGAGCCGCTGATCTTCGAGATGGGTCAGCCGGGCCGTACCGGCGTCGACCTGCCGGAACCGCCGAAGGTCAAGGACCGCCTGAACGGCCTGAGGCGCGCCGGCGAGATCGGCCTGCCCGGTCTTTCCGAGCCGCAGGTCGTGCAGCACTTCACGCGCCTCAGTCAGAAGAACTACGCCATCGACATGGGCGTCTACCCGTTGGGCTCGTGCACGATGAAGCACAATCCGCGCCTCAACGAGAAGGTCGCGCGCCTGGCCGGCATCGGCGATCTCCATCCGCTGCAGCCTCAATCGACCGTGCAGGGCGCGCTGGACCTGATCGATCGCCTCGCGCACTGGCTCAAGACCCTGACCGGCATGCCGGCGGTGGCGATGTCGCCGGCGGCCGGTGCGCATGGCGAGATATGCGGCATGATGGCGATCGCAGCCGCCCTCGAGGCAAGAGGCGAGCGCCAGCAGCGCAAGACCGTGCTGGCGCCCGAGTCTGCGCACGGCACCAATCCCGCGACCGCGGCGGCGCTCGGCTTCACCGTGAAGCCGATCCCGGCCAACGACAAAGGCCGCGTCGACCTCCAGGCGCTGAAGGCCGCGCTCGGCCCCGACGTGGCCGCCATCATGCTCACCAATCCCAACACCTGCGGCCTGTTCGAGTCGGAGATCGTCGAGATTTCCACGGCGGTGCATGCGGCGGGGGCCTTCTTCTATTGCGACGGCGCCAATTTCAACGCCATCGTCGGCCGAGTGCGGCCGGGCGACCTCGGCGTCGACTGCATGCACATCAACCTGCACAAGACCTTTTCGACGCCGCATGGCGGCGGCGGGCCGGGCGCGGGACCGGTGGTGCTGTCGGCTGCACTGGCGCCCTATGCGCCGTATCCGTGGATCGTGAGGGATGGAGACAAAGGATTTGGCGACACGTCGCCAAATCCTAAGTGGCGCGTGGCGGAAGACGGTGCCGCGGTTGACGGCACGCCGCTTGGGCGCCTGAAGGCCTTCCACGGCCAGATGGGCATGTTCACGCGCGCGCTCGCCTACATCATGAGCCACGGCGCCGACGGGCTGAAGCAGGTCGCCGAAGACGCGGTCCTCTCGGCCAACTACGTGATGGCGTCGCTCAAGGACACGATGACGCCGGCCTTCGACGGCCCGTGCATGCACGAGGCGCTGTTCGACGACTCGTTCCTCAAGGACACCGGTGTCAGCACCCTCGACTTTGCCAAGGCGATGATCGACGAGGGCTATCACCCGATGACCATGTACTTCCCGCTGGTGGTGCATGGCGCGATGCTGATCGAGCCGACCGAGAGCCAGGCCAAGGAAGACCTCGACCAGTTCATCGCCGCCCTGAAGTCGCTGGCCGAGCGCGCCAGATCGGGCACTGCCATCGACGCCTTCAAGGCGGCGCCTTTGTACGCCCCACGCCGCCGCCTCGACGAGACGCTGGCCGCGCGCAAGCCGATCCTGCGCTGGCGGCCGTCGAACCATCCGCCGGGTGTCGATCCGGTGAAGCAGGCCGCGGAATAGGAACGGCGGAATAGAGTTTATCGAATGGCGGGGGCGTTTCGCTCCAGTTCCTGGCGATTCCAGTCGGCAAGGGTCGCTGCGGCCTCGTAGGTGCTCTGGCAGAAATCGAGCAGTGCGGTGCGTGGCGAAGGGCTCGTTCGCACCGCGTCGTAGGCCAGCTGGAACTGCGAGAGCCTGGTGTCGTAGAAGGCAGCGGCGGGGCGCAGGGGGGCCTTGGCGAAGCCTGCGGGCTCGGGCGCGGCATAGGCGTAGAAGGCGGGGTGGGGCACCGATGCGTCGCCCGCCCACCAGCCGACGCTGCTCACTTCGTGCGAGTAACCCTCGCGCGTTATCGGGTCGGCAGTGGGCATGGGCGGTGCGCGGCGCCCGGAGAATTGCGTCACCGCGAGATCGAAGCTGCCCCAGAAGAAATGCACGGGGCTGGCTTTTCCGATGAACCGGCCGCGAAACTCCTTGAGGACGGCGTCGATGGAAAGCAGGACGCGCCAGAAGCGTGCCGCCGGGTCGGGATCGTAGGAGCCGTGAACGGTGTCCTTGTCGAAGGCGATGGGCGCCTCGATCTCCACCGGCATGGTCCATATCTTCACGTCGATGTTCATGACCTGGAGCGTGGCCATCACCTCGGCATAGAAGGCGGCAACCGTCTTTGGTTCAAGTCGCACGGTCCTGTGCGCGCCGTCCGATTTGCGGAGAGAAAGAACGTGATCGATGAAATCGAATTCGATCTCCAGGCTCTGTTCCTTGCAGGGCATGGCCGAGGTGGTGAGGCCGCGCGCGCTGACATAGAGCGGCACCTGCCACCAGTGATTGAGGTAGGGGCTGAGCGCCAGCCGCACCTTGCCGACGATCTGGGTCCACATGTGCAGGGTAGCGCGTGTCGGCTCCCAGACCTCGAGTGGCAAGGGCGGCCAGTTTTGCTCGGTGTCGGTCATGACTGGGTTTCCTGACTGCCGGTGCTTCGTACAGCTTCTCTCCAGGCGACAAGATCAAAGACCATAATGCGCGTATTCACCACCCTGCTGCAGGAAGACCTGCGCAAAGTACGGCGGACCGACGGTTTTTTGACAAGCCGGTCGCCCGGAGCATACTCGCGTCAGGATCGAGGGAGGCATTCGATGGCGAAGAAGCACAGCGAGGGCAAGCTCGACCGCAAGGTCTACGAGAAGGAACTGCGCAAGCTTCAGACCGAGCTCTGCTACCTGCAGGACTGGCTGAAGGCCACTGGCGAGCGCGTGGTCGTCGTTCTCGAAGGACGGGACGCGGCCGGCAAGGGCGGCACCATCAAGGCGATCACCGAGCGGGTTAGTCCGCGCGTTTTCAGGGTGGTGGCGCTGCCCGCGCCGTCCGACCGCGAGAAGGGCCAGATGTATATGCAGCGCTACTTCGAGCGCTTTCCCGCCGGCGGCGAGATCGTGATCTTCGACCGCAGCTGGTATAACCGCGCCGGTGTCGAGCGGGTCATGAAGTTCGCCACGCCCGAGCAGGTCGAGGGATTCCTCGAGACCTGCCCGGTGGTCGAGAGGATGATGGTCTCGGCCGGCACGCGGCTGATCAAGATCTGGCTCGAGGTGGGTCAGGAGGAGCAGGAGAAGCGCTTCCGTGCCCGCATCGAGGACCCGATGCGGCACTGGAAACTGAGCGGGATGGATCTCGAATCCTTCAAGCGCTGGTACGCCTTCTCGCGGGCGCGCGACGAGATGCTCATGCGGACCGACACCAAGCACGCGCCCTGGTACATCATCGATTCGAACGACAAGAAGCGCGCGCGGCTGAACTGCATCGCCCACATCCTGTCGCTCATTCCCTACAAGAAGATCGACCGCGAGAAGGTCAAGCTGCCGCCGCGCAAGGAGGGGCAGAAATACGACGACCACGCCACGCTGAAAGGGCGGCGGTACGTCGAGCAGAGATACTGAAGGCCGGCCGGCATGCGCGTCTTCACGACCCTTCCGCAGGAAGACCTTCGCAAGGTCGGTCCGGCCGCCCGGGCGATCGAGGCCGCGGGCTACACCGGAGTCAGCACACAGGAGAACCGGCACGATCCGTTCCTGGCGCTGGCCGTCGCCGGGGTCGCCACGACCAGGATCGAGCTGCACACCGGCGTCGCGATCTCCTTCCCGCGCTCGCCAATGGTGGCTGCGAACGTCGGCTGGGACATCCAGGCGAGCACCGGCGGGCGGTTCACGCTGGGGCTGGGCTCGCAGATCCGCGCCCATAACGAGAAGCGCTTCTCTGTGCCGTGGACGCCGCCCGCGCCGCGCATGCGCGAATACATCCAGGCGGTGCGCGCGATCTGGAAGGCATGGAAGGGCGACGGCAAGCTCGCCTACGAGGGCAAGCACTATCGCTTCACCCTGATGACGCCCAACTTCGTGCCGGAGAATTATGCCGCGCCCGCGCCGCGCATTGGGCTCGCCGCCGTCGGTCCTGCCATGCTGAAGGTGGCGGCGGAGGAGAGCGACGGCGCCAAGCTCCACATCTTCTGCACGCGCAAGTATCTCGAGAACCGCATCATGCCGATCCTGACGGCCGGTCTTGGCGCGTCGGGCCGCGGGCGGGAGACTTTCGAGATCTCGGGCGGCGGCTTCGTCGTCACCGGCAAGGACGATGCGGCCGTGGCAGAGCTGCTGGAATACGTGCGCTATCGCGTCGCCTTCTACGGCTCGACGCCGGCCTACTGGCCGGTATTCGAGGAGGAGGGGCTGGCCGAGCTGGGCCCGAAGCTCAACGCCATGACCAAGGCGGGCAAGTGGAACGAGATCGCGGCCGAGATCTCCGACGATGTCGTCCATCGCTTCGCCGCCGTCGGCCGCCACGACCAGATCGCCAGGGCGATCGAGGCGCGCTTCGGTGGGCTGGTGGATTCGATCAGCGCCAGCGCCAATTCGTCCAAACCATCGGACATGCCGCCCGACCTGCTGCAGGATTTGGCGCGGATCCCGATACGCTTTCGGCCGTAAAGCTGCTTGACCCCTCCGTCGGCCGATGCGGCCGACACCTCCCCATCTGAATGGGGAGGCAAAACTCATCATCCTCCCCATTCAGATGGGGAGGTGGCCCGCAGGGCCGGAGGGGTCAAAAGAAAACCCCCGTCTTGCGACGGGGGTCGTAGGTAGCCCGCGATTAGTTTTGTGCGGGCAATCCGGTTCGGAAAAATCAGTGCTGGCGGCGCGGCAGCTCGGCGATCGACTCGTCGATCAGCTGGACGGTGCGGCCGGAGCCGACCTGCTCGCGCAACAGCGCGCGGGTGGCGCCCAGCGCCACGTCGATGGCGGTGTCGCGCACCTGCTTGGCGGCAGCGGCTTCCGACTGCGCGATGCGGTCGAGCGCCTGCTGTTCACGCAGCGCAATCTGGGTCTGGAGGATCTGCGCGGCGCGGGCCTGCATGCTCTGAACCTCGCCGCGCGCCTGGGCCAGGATGGTCTCGGCCTCGGCGGTCGCCTGCGCCAGCGTCTTCTCGGCGTCGGCCTTGGCCTTCATGGCCTCGTCGCGCAGGCGCGAGGCTTCGGCCAGCGACCTGGTGATGTCGTCGGCAGCGCTTGTCGAGCAGCGCCGTGATCCTGGTCCACAGGATCTTGCCCAGCAGGACGACGAACAGCAGGAAGGCGACGGCAACCCAGGTCTCCGGATCGCCGAAGATGCCGTGGTCGTGGCCCTCGACGGCCATTTCGGCGGCCTTGTCGGCGGCGAATGCGCTGCCCATTACGTGGCTCCTTTAGCGGCAGCGGCGACCTTGGCACCGAGCGCCCCCTTGTCGGCGGCGTTGCCCGCGAGCTTGGCATAGACGTCGGCGGCGACGTCAGTGCGCCATCTGCTCGATGCCTTCCAGCACCTGCGCCCGCTGGCCGGCGATGCGCTTCTCGGCAGCATCGACCTGCGCAGTCAGCCTGGTGCCCAGTTCGGCGAGCCTGGCGCCGGCGGCGGACTGATCGGCCTCGCTGCGCGCGCGGGTGAGGCGGCGGGCCTCCTCGCGCGCGTCGGCCAGGCGCTTCTGGTAGGCATCGACGGCGGAGCGGGTGTCCTCGCTCGCCTTCTCGGCCGCATCCAGGTCGCCCTGGATCTTGGCCTGCCGCTTCTCCAGCGTGCCGGCGATCGCAGGCACCGCGAGCTTCGACATGATCAGGTACAGCACCACGAAGGCGATCAGCAGCCAGACGAGCTGCGGGGCGAAGTCGTGGAAGTTGAGCTGCGGCATGCCGCCTTCGGCCGCCTCTGCCGCTCCACTGGCGCCCGCGGCGACAATCGCCGTGAGCGTGCTGTAGACCGATCGGCTCATCAGAACACGAACAGGATCATGAAGGCGATGACGAGCGCGAACAGCGCGACGGCTTCCGTGAGCGCGAAGCCCAGGAGCACGTTGCCGAACACGCGCGGGGCGGCTTCCGGGTTGCGCAGTGCGCCCGAGACGAAGCTGCCGAAGATGTTGCCGATGCCGACGCCGACTCCGGCGAGGGCGATGGTGGCGAGGCCGGCGCCGATGAGCTTGGCTGCAGAAGCGTCCATGGAATTTTCCTTTCGAGTGTCGAGTTGAGTTGAAGTGAAAGCGCCGCCGTCAGTGACTCATGTGGATGGCGTCGTTGAGATACAGGCAGGTCAGGATCGCGAAGACATAGGCCTGCAGGAAAGCGATCAGCAGCTCGAGGCCGGTGAAGACCACGATGAAGGCAAGCGGCGCCCAGCCGGCATAGATGCCGAGCATGACCACGAAGCCGCCGAACACCTTCAGCATGGTGTGGCCGGCCAGCATGTTGGCGAACAGGCGGATCGAGAGGCTGAAGGGGCGCACGAAGTAGGAGATGATCTCGATCGGCACCAGCAGCAGCAGCAGCACGAAGGGCACGCCCTTGGGCACGAAGAACGACACGAAGTGCGCGCCGTGCCGGGCGAAGCCGATGAAGGTGACGCCGATGAACACCGTCGCCGCCATCGCGAAGGTCACGATGATGTGGCTGGTCGGCGTGAACGAGTAGGGCACCAGGCCCAGCACGTTGCAGAACAGGATGAAGACGAACAGCGTGAGCACGAACGGGAAATACTTCTTGCCGGCGTTGCCGACATTGTCGCGCACCATGCCGGCGATGAACTCGTAGCCCAGCTCGGCCGTGGCCTGCAGGCGGCCCGGCACCATCGCTTTGCGGCTCATGCCGAACACGAAGACGACGGTCGCGAGCCCAACGGCGATCAGCATCCAGAGCGCGGAATTGGTGTAGGAGGCGTCGAGCGAGCCGATATGGAAATCAAGCAGGCGCTTGATCTCGAACTGCTCCATCGGGCTATGCATGTCGTCCCCACTCCCCCTTACGCCTGCAGCCTAGGGGAGCCTGTTCTCCCCGCCGTCCGTGCGACCCGCATTGGCCTGTTCCGAGTAGACCCGGATGGCGCGCCACGCATTGTTGACGCCGGCCGCGAACCCCACGATCAGGCCCCCGACCAGGGACCACGGCGCCCAACCCTGCCAGCGGTCGAGCCAGTAGCCGATAAAACCCCCGACCAAAAGGCCCGCGATCATATCGACCAGCACTCTATAGGCAACGCCGGTTTCCCGGTGCGACACCCGCACGTCCTGCGAGGGTTTGACCTCCGGTCCGCGCGCCTTTTTCAGCCGCGCATCCAGATCATCCAACCGCCGCCGCTCTCCGTCGGGATCGCGATCCGGAGTCTCCATTGCCTATGCCTCCGAGCGACGTTGCTTCACTGCTTCTGCCGCCCTGACGCGGGCGGATGTCTAGGGGTTGGGCGGATACCCTGTCAAGAAGCCGATTTCCCTTGCAGGCCAATCGGTTAGACGTGCTTTTCCGGCTTGAGAACGGCAAAGCTGGCGTCGCCGTCACGCTTCACCTGCGGCACCAGGTCGACCTCCCAGTCGAGGTACTGGCGCATCGCCGCCTCGACATCTTCCTTGAAGTCGTACGGCCGGTACCAGACGTCGGTCGGCGGGTCGGCCATCTGCACATGCCCGGTCTCGACCGCGAGCCTGGCCTCGCGCCACGCCTTCATGCCGCCGGCCAGGATCGCGACCGGCAATCCGCCGGAGGCATCGGCTGCTTCCGCCGCGGCAAGGGCTGCGATCTCGCCGTCGGGCGAGACCAGGACGATGCGCGTCGCGCCCGCCTGCTGCTTCAGCATTTCGGGAATCGTCCTGGCGAGATTGGCGCGCACCGCGAACCACGCGCCCGGCACGTGGCCGTCGCGATACCTGAGGCTGGTGTCGAGGTCGATCGACCAGCGTCTGCTTCAGCGACTTGTCGAGCTCCGCCGGCGTCACCGACGCGGGGCTTCGGGCATCGCGAAGCCCGTAGGGAAGCGCGGCTCGGCCTCGGTGGTGAGCTCAGCTGCCGACGGCTTGTGGTCGAGCACATAGGTCTCGTTCCAGTTCATCTGCAGCAGCCAGTGCGCGGTCATGGTGGCGCGCACGCCGTCATTGTCGTGCAGCACGATGGTGGCGTTGCGCGCGCCGACATATTGGTCGGTCGCCTGCACGAGCTGGCCGCCCGCGGCATGGCGGAAGCCCTTGATATGGCCCTTGGCGTATTCCGAAGGATCGCGGACATCGAGCCTGTAGAGCGGCTTTCCGTTGCCTTCGAGCTTCTTCAGCCCGGCCATGTCGATCTTCCTGATGCCCATGCGCTTGTTCGAGGTTGGCCGCGGCCGCCTGCGCGAACTTGGCCGCCTCGGCGCCCTGCGGGCCGAAGCTCTTCGTCTCGCCGCGCGCCACCTTGAGGCCGGCGAGGTGCCAGCCCATCGTGCCGTTCTTCAGCGCCATCACCTTGTTGGGCAGGCCCGCATTGATCAGCGACTGCGCGCCGATGATCGAGCGGGTGCGGCCGGCGCAGTTCACCACGACCAGCGTCTCGGGGCGCGGCGCGAAGTCCTTCACGCGATAGACCAGCTCGGCGCCGGGGCAGTCGATGCCGGTCGGGATCGACATGTTGTTGAACTCCGGCATCGGCCGCGAATCGAGGATCACCATGTCGGCCTTGGAATCGATCAGCTTCTGGACGTCGGCGGCATCGATGCGCGGCGTGTCGTTGTCGTGCTCGACCACCTCGCCGAACGCCTTGGACGGCACGTTGACGCCGGTGAAGACCTCGTAGCCCGCGTCGGCCCAGGCCTTGAGCCCGCCGTTCATCACGGCGACATTGTTGTAGCCCATCTGCGACAGGCGGGCGGCGGCGCGATTGGCGCGGCCCATCTGGCCTTCCTCGCCGCTGTCCATCAGCACGACCCGCGTGTTCGGATCGGGCAGCAGCGCGAAAACGCGCGGCTCGAGCCGCGACAGCGGCAGCGGGGTCGCGAACAGGGGATGGCCCTTGATCGAGAACTCGCCTTCCTCGCGCACGTCGAAGAAGGCGAAGACCTCGTTCGACTTCAGCATCGCCTTGACCTGCTGGACGGACAGGACGGGGGTCAGGATTTTGGGCGTAGCCATGAAGCGTTTTGCCTTTCCGTTGGGGTCGACCATCACGCGCTCGGGCAAATGCTCGAGGCTGAGGCCGTAGAAATGAAGATGCAGCGCGTTGCCCGAGCCCGCCGGCGTCTCGATATGGTGGAAGTCGTCGGGCAGGTAGGAGATGACGTCGCCGGTGCGCAGCACTTTCTCCCTGGCGGTGTTCTCGCGCAGCTGCACGAAGTCGTCGCGCGCGCCGTTGTCGAGCCGGTCGTAGACGACGTTGCGCTCGGCGCCGTGGACGCCGGCGATGATCGCCCAGGTCGTATGGTTGTGCGGCGGCACTTTCTTGCCGGGGCCGCCGGCAGAGGCGTAGAGCGTGAAGCGATGGTCGGGATCCTCGCTCAGGCGATAGATGCCGCCATCGGCCCCGAGCGGGAACTCGTCCTGCGGGAAGAGATCGGTGCGGCGGGCGAGCCCGGCCACCAGGGCGCCGATCCTGTCGAGTGTCTGGGTGGTTACGCCGGTTTTCTCAAGTTGGCGGGCGTGCTCGACCAGCTGCCGCACGGCGGCGGCGCGCTCCTGATGCAGGCTCATGGCGATCCTCCGGTTTGCCGCAGTATAGCGAGCCGGCGCTTGTCGCCACATGGGAAGTCAAACTACGGTGCCCCCATGAAACGGAATCTTCACATCATTCTGCTGGGCGCGGCGAGCCTGATCGCCTCGTCCACCCTGCTGGAGGCGGGGGCGCAGACGCCGAAGCCGCTGCGACCGGCTCCAAGTCCGCTCTCCCATCTTGGCGCCAAGCAGGCTGCCGTCAGCCACGCCCCGGCCCGGCCGGCCGTCCGCCATCCGGTCTTCGTGCCGCCGCCGCCGGTCATCGAGCTCGACGAGATCACGCCGGTCGCGGGCCTGCCCGCCGGTGATCGACGCCGCCCAGCTCGACCTCTACCGCCACATCTTCCAGGACCAGGCGGCCGGCCAATGGGGCCAGGCCGACGCCGAGATCGCCAGGCTCACCGACAAGACGCTGATGGGCTATGTCGGCGCCCAGCGTCTGCTCGCGCACAATTATACGGCGCGCTACGACCAGCTCGCGGCCTGGCTGCAGGACTACAACGACCATCCCGATGCGCCGGCGATCTACAGGCTGGCCGTCGCCCGCCGGCCCAAGGGGCGGCAGGCGACCTGACGCCCGCCAGCTTCGTCAGCCAGGCGCAGCCGTCGCCTTCCTTCGCTGCGGCGCGCACCGTCACCGGCGCCGACGCCGCCCGCGCCTCGGAACTGCGCGCGCGGCTCGACCAGATGTCGAACGACGGCGGCTTCAACGCCGCCTTCGCGCTGCTGGACCGCAAGTCGACGGTCGACACCTTGGGTCCGCAGGAGGTCGAACTGTGGCGCGGGCGCATCCGCACGCGTGCGCTCGAGGCCGATTCGCAGCGCAGCGTCCAGGTTCCGGTCGACATCAGTGCGCCGCCCGACGCCAACTGGAGCGCCGGTCTTGGCGCGTTCACGCGCGGCGACATGCCGGAAGCCGCGCGCCGCTTCGAGCTGGTGGCCGACGCCGCGCCCGACCAGGCCTCGTCGTGGACCCTGTCGGCCGGCGCCTTCTGGGCCGCGCGCGCCAACCTGCTGGCCGGCAATCCGCAGAAGTTCGCGCCCTATCTCAAGCGCGCCGCGCTGTTCAATCGCACTTTCTACGGGCTGGTCGCGCAGAAGGTGCTGGGCATGCGCATCGAGCCAGACTGGAACGTGCCGCCGCTCGATGGGGCGATGACGAAGGTGCTGTCCGACGACAGGGTCGGCCATCGCGCCATGGCGCTGATGCAGCTGGGCGCGGTGACGGCGGCGGAGCGCGAGCTGTTCTCGGCCTCGCTCGATGCCGATCCGCAGTTCATCGAGGCGGTGCTGGCACTCGCCAACAAGGCGGTGCGGCCGACGCTGTCGATCCGGGTCGGAAATGCTGCCTGGGACCAACGCCACAAGCTCAAGGGCTACGACGGCGCCATGTATCCGATGCCGCCGTGGCAGCCGCTGAACGGCTTCGCGCTCGACAAGGCGCTGGTCTATTCGTTCATGCGCCAGGAGTCGGCGTTCGATCCCAAGGCCCGTTCCTTCGCCGGCGCCATGGGGCTGATGCAGCTGATGCCGGGCACAGCGCGGCTGGTGACCAACAAGTACGCGCCGGAGACGGCCGGCGCCAATCCCTACGACCCCGCCGCCAATATCTCGCTGGGCCAGGCCTATCTCGTCACCTTGCTGGACAGCGTCGATGGCAATCTCGTGCGCGCGGCCGCCGGCTACAACGGCGGGCCGGGCAACGTGATGCGCTGGGACAACACGCTGAACGCCTCGCAGGATCCCCTGCTTTACGTGTCGCTGATCCCGCTCAACGAGACGCGCGACTACGTGCAGCGCGTGCTCGCGAACTACTGGCTCTATTCGATCCGCCTCGGCCAGCCGACGCCGTCGCTCGACCAGATCGCCGCGCACGAATGGCCGCGCTACGTGGCTCCGGGCCAGGCCCGCTGACGGCGGGACAGGTGAACAACCTCGCGCGCCTGCGCCGCTTCATCGGCGACATGACGTCTCTCGTGGGCGGCGCGTGGCAGGACAGGGACGAGACGGCGGTGGTCGAGGTCGGCGCCAGGCTCCTGGGAGATCTCGTGAAGCACGACGACTGGCTGCCCGAATCGATGGCCAGGTGCCCCCCGCACGGCTACGCGCAGAACATGCTGTGGTGCGATCCGTTCGAGCGCTTCTCGCTAGTGAGCTTCGTGTGGGCGCCGTCGGCAGAGACGCCGGTGCACGACCATCAGATGTGGGGCCTGGTCGGCATGCTGCGCGGCTCGGAGATCTCGCAGGCTTTCTCGCAGGACGCTTCGGGGGCGCTGGTGACGGGCGCTGCGACCACGTTGGCGCCGGGCGACGTCGAGGTGCTGCGCCCGTCGCTGGGCGACATCCACCGGGTGACGAATGCCCTGGGCGACTGCGGCTCCCTCAGCATCCACGTCTACGGCGGCAACATCGGCGCGGTGAAGCGCCACACCTTCGATCCGGCGACCGGGGAGCGAAGCCTGTTCATCTCGGGTTACACCAACCAGATCGTGCCCAACCTGTGGGACCGCTCGGCTGAGGTCAGGGCAATTACCTCATCCTGAGGAGGCCGCGAAGCGGCCGTCTCGAAGGATGGGCCTCAAACGTGGTGCTCGTTCACACCCTTCGAGACGCTCGCGTTGCTCGCTCCTCAGGGTGAGGTTGTGCGCTAATGCTTGTGCGGATGCGGATGGGTCGGATCGACCCAATAAACCTCCTCGACCTTCTCGGCAGGCGCGATGTCGAGGTTGATGGCGACGGCCTCGTTGTCCGAGCGGACGAGAACGCACTCCAGCGGCTCGGTGTCGGAGGCGTTGATCTCCTGGTGCGGCACATAGGGCGGCACATAGATGAAGTCGCCGGGGCCGGCCTCGGCGGTGAACTGGAGCTTGTCGCCCCAGCGCATGCGGGCGCGGCCCTTGACGACATAGATCACGCTCTCGAGGTGGCCGTGATGATGCGCGCCGGTCTTGGCATGGGCGTGGATGGTCACCGTCCCGGCCCACAGCTTCTGGGCGCCGACCCTGGCGAAGTTGATCGCCGCCGCGCGATTCATGCCCGGGGTCTGGGCGGTGTTGGTGTCGAGGGAGCCGGCGGGAATGACCCGCACGCCGTCATGTTTCCAGTCGGTCATGACCTTGATTTAGGCGTCGTGCCTCGCCACTACAAGCGAGGATCGTTAGGATGCTCGCATGAACAAAATTGATGAAACCAAGCCTTTCAAGCCGGTGCACATCGCGGTTCTGACGGTTTCGGACACGCGCACGCTCGAGACCGACAGGTCGGGCGACACACTGGTCGAGCGCATCGCACGCGACGGCCACGTGCTGGTCGATCGCGCCATCGTGACCGACGACGTGGGCAAAATCCGCGCCCAGGTGAAGAAGTGGATCGACGATTCCAGGGTCGAGGTCGTCATCTCGACCGGCGGCACCGGCGTCACCGGCCGCGACGTCACGCCCGAGGCGATGGAAGGACTGTTCGAGAAGAGGATCGAGGGTTTCGGCGAGACTTTCCGCTGGATCAGCTTCCAGAAGATCGGCACCTCGACCATGCAGAGCCGCGCCACCGCGGGCGTCGCCAACGCCACGTACATCTTTGCGCTGCCGGGCTCCACCGGCGCCTGCAAGGACGGCTGGGACGACATCCTGCGCCAGCAGCTCGATATCCGCTTCCGGCCCTGCAACTTCGCCGAGCTGATGCCGCGGCTCAACGAAGGCAAGATGCCGCGCAGTGGCTGAGTTGACGTTCGACGCAATCAGGAATGGCAAACCGCTGCCGGCGACGGGCACGGCGCATGGCCACACGCGCCTGGCCGACGGACGGCTGGCGCGGATTGCCTATGCCTGGGAAGGTGACTCGACGGCGGCGGCGCGGCTGCACGTGCAGGCGGACGCCTTTCGCTATCTGCAGCCGGCCGGGCGCACGCCCAGCCTGCACGAGGTGGTCGAGCCGCGGCCCGGTCTGCCGGGCGGGGCGCTGATCGTCGACTTCATCGAGGGAAGCGCGCCGCGCGTGCCGGACCAGCTCGACGCCATGGCCGAGACCTTGGCGAGGATCCATTCCTTGCCCCTGCCGCCGGCTGGCGCATCGATGCCGCGCCAGAAAAATCCCTTCCTCGAGACGCTCGACGCCGCCGAGCCATACGCCATGCGCTATCTCGACAAGGCAGTGCCCGACTCCGGTGCGCGCGCGGAGATCGCCGAGGAGCTGCGGCTGATGCGCGGCATGGCGCTGGCCTTCGCCCGGCGCACACAGCCACTCTCGGTGGCGCTGGCCGACACGCATCCCGGCAACTTCATCGTCGATCACGCGGACATCGCCTGGTTCGTCGATCTCGAGAAGGTCCATGTCGGATCGCCCGCGATCGATCTCGCGCACGCGACCCTGCCCACCTCGACGCTGTGGCATCCCGACGTCGGCAAGATGCTGACGGCGGCCGAGGTGCGGGCCTTCAACGAGGCCTATCTGGCGAGGGTCGGCAGGAAGAGGGCGGAAGCGCTTGCTCCCTGGCTGATGCCGATGCGCCGGCTGACATGGCTGCGCACAACTTTATTCATGGCGCGCTGGCGGGCCGAAACCCGCGCGCCGCGGGACCCCGCCAACACCAGCCAGTGGAGCGATTCCGGCCTCGACCCCCAGATGAAGCAGCACATCGATGCCCGCATCGACCAATGCTTCGAACGCGAGACGATCAGAGCCATCCGTGCCGAATGGTCAGGCACTTGACTCGTTCCTGATTTGTTCCAGAATTGCCGGGTGATCAAAAACCCTGCCTCGGACCCGAATGGGCCTCCCTATCCCGACGACCAGATCCCCGAGCCGCAGCACAACGGGCGCGGCGCGCTGTCGAACGCGTCGAGCCGCTTCGACGACGAGAAGAAGATCCGCACGACCGACGGCTGGGACATCGACGAGGAGTTGCCGCCGCTGCGCACGATCCTGACCAAGGACGCCACGCGCACCATCCTGGCGCGCAACACCTCGCCCGACGTTCCCTTCGACCGCTCGATCAATCCCTATCGCGGCTGCGAGCATGGCTGCATCTACTGCTTCGCGCGGCCGACGCACGCCTATCTCGGCCTGTCGCCCGGCCTCGATTTCGAAACCAGGATTCTGTTCAAGCCGGAGGCCGCCAGGCTGCTCACGGCGGAGCTTGCGGCGCCGAAATACCGTTGCGACGTGGTGGCGATGGGCACCAACACCGATCCCTACCAGCCCGTCGAACGCGAGCTCAAGATCACGCGCTCGATCCTGAAGGTGCTGAGCGACTTCAACAATCCCGTCGGCATCGTCACCAAGGGTCACCTGGTTACGCGCGACATCGATATCCTGGCCGACATGGCCAGGCGCAATCTCGCCGAGATCTTTTTGTCGATCACGACGCTCGACAAGGATCTGGCGCGAGACATGGAACCGCGCGCATCGGCACCGCATCGAAGGCTCGACGCGATCAAGCGGCTGGCCGATGCCGGCGTGCCGGTGGGCGTGATGACCGCACCGATGATCCCGGGCCTGAACGACCATGAAATGGAATCGATCCTCGAGGCCGCGACCAAGGCCGGCGCCACGCGCGCAGGCTTCACCGTCCTGCGCCTGCCGCTCGAGATCAAGGAGCTGTTCGAGGAATGGCTGCGCGCCAACCGGCCCGACCGGGCCGCGAGGGTGCTGTCGCTGGTCCGCCAGATGCGGGGCGGCGCGCTCTACCAGGCCGAGTTTGGCACGCGCATGAAGGGCGAGGGCCCGATCGCGCAGCTTCTCGCCGCGCGCTTCTCGGCCGGCGTGAAGCGGCTTGGCCTCAACAAGGTGCGCTACCGTCTCGACACGATGCGCTTCGCCGTGCCGGAGTATGCGCGCACCGCCCTGGTCGACGCCAAGCGCGACGCGCGCCAGATGAAGCTGCTCTAGCGTCTTTCATGTTCCTCCCCATTCAAATGGGGAGGTGCCGCGTCTTACGCGGCGGAGGGGTCATGCGACCCGTGGTCGGTTTCTGACCCCTCCGCCCTCGTAAGACGAGGGCACCTCCCCATTTGAATGGGGAGGAAGGGTCAGACGTTCGCCGACGGCGAGGGCGGAACGACACGAAGACTCTTCTAATCGAGAAAGCGTACCTTGGGCCAAAGCTCGGCCCAGCGCTTGGCAGCAATGCGTGCGTCGTATTCGGGACGACGCGTGCGGCCGAACGCGGTCGGCCGGCAGACGAGGCCGAGCAGGTCGTCGGCGCCGAACGGGGCGATGACAGTCAAAGAGTCATCGGCCTCCAGGCGCACGCCGACGGCAGTCACCGTCTCCAGCCAGTAGATCATCGAGTCGGACGAACTCTTGTGCTGCGGCAGGTTCTTCGGGATGTGCATGCGCGCCTGGTTGCGGACCTGCCACGGGGCTGGCAGGAGCGCCGCCAGCCGCGCCTCGAAAGCCTGCTCGCGCTGCTTGGATAGATCGGCCTTGTCGTAATAGAGCACGTCGATGTCGGCCGGCGCGCGCGGCGGCGAGATGCCGTGCAGGCGATCCCACACGCGATTGCGCACGAATCCTGCGGCGATGCACCAGTCGGGGAGGCCGAGCGTGCGCACGCAACGAAGTTGTTTCATGCCCACAGGGTCCTGGGCGATGATGTCGGCGATCGGGGACATGGACCCAGTCTAACGACGGTGCCGGGGGATATGCCGAGCTTTCGCTACGAATTGCGCTGCGAAGCCCAGGGAGTGATACGCGTCGCCGGCATCGACGAAGCCGGTCGCGGACCCTTGGCCGGGCCGGTGGTCGCGGCGGTGGCGGTGATCGACCGCACCGCTGCCAAGCGCAAGCTCCTGAAGCTGATCGACGATTCCAAGAAACTAGTGCTCGAGGATCGCGAGGTCGCCTATGAGGCAATGGTCGCCTCGGGCCTCGTGCAGTTCGCGGTAGCCGAGGCCACGGTCGAGGAGATCGACCGCATCAACATCCTGCAGGCGACGTTCCTGGCGATGCGCCGTGCGCTCGAAGCGCTGGCGCACCAGCCGGACATCGTTCTGATCGATGGCAATCAGATGCCGCCGCGGCTGGCCTGTCGGGCCGAGACGATCGTCGACGGTGACGCGCACTCCTATTCGATCGCGGCGGCCTCGATCTTCGCCAAGGTGACGCGCGACCGCTACATGGCGAGGCTCGCCGAGACTTTCCCAGGCTACGGCTGGGAGACCAATCGCGGCTACGGCAGCCGCGAACACCTGGACGCGCTCGATCGCCTCGGCATCACGCCGCACCATCGCATCAGCTTCGCGCCGGTGCGGGCGAGGCGGGACGGGACCGCAGGCGCGCCACAAGATGAGGCATTGACCGATGGCTGACACCGAACACGGCCCCCTGATTGCGGAAATCCGCGCGGCGCTCGAGACCGGCACCGACAGCCCGCAGCGCGAGCGCGTGCTCGCCCGCCTCCGCGCGCTCGAGAACGCGCACGGCACGCCCGCCTTCGGCGATCACCTGAAGGCGCTGGTGAACGAAGTCGAGGAGGAGGCGGCCGAGATCGCGCCTTTCCTGTCCCGGCTCTCCAGCCTGCTGCCTTGACCGTGCTTAATCTTTACTACGCCGCGCACACCTGCGCGCTCGCCACGCATATCGTGCTGGAAGAGGTTGGCGCCGCCTACTCGACGACGCGCATCGACTTCGCCTCCGCCCAGCAGCGCTCGCCCGAGTATCTCAAGGTCAATCCCAAGGGCCGCGTGCCGGCGCTGGTGACCGATCGCGGCATCCTCACCGAGACGCCGGCGATGCTGGCATTCGTGGCGCAGAGCTTCCCGAAGATGAATCTCGCGCTGATCGACGATCCCTTCGCCTTCGCCGAGGTGCAGGCCTTCAACAGCTACCTGTGCTCGCACCTCCATGTGGCCCATGCGCACCGCATGCGCGGCCATCGCTGGGTCGATCCCGACGACGCGCACTCGATCGCCGCCATGCAGCGCAAGGTGCCGGAGTCCGTGGGCGGCGGCTTCGCCTACATCGAGAGCGACCTGTTGAAGGGCCCGTGGGTGATGGGCGAGCGCTTCACCGTCTGCGACGCGTACCTCTTCACTCTGGCGCAATGGCTGGAGATGGACGGCGTCGTGCCGTCGCGCATCCCGAGAGTGATCGATCACCGCCAGCGGATGTCCGAACGCGTCACGGTGAAGAAGGCGATCGCGGCGGAGACGAAGTAAGGGCGGACCTTCCAGGACTGATGGCTGGTGCGCTCGTGATGACGGATTGACGCTCTTTTGCGTTCGCGCATAATCCGTGCGGGCATATCCCTGCCCAGTCCTTGGGGGGAGTCCGATGACTGCACCAATGATCGAAGAGACTGAAGCCGAAGTCGAAGAGTTCACCGACGAGCTGTCCGACGAAGCGCTCGATCGGAGAGACGGCGGCCGTACTTGCTATTGCGTAACTCTTTGTTGTGGGTGTGCTCCCAAGCCCTAGATTTCAAACTGCGTCGCTACCACTCGATCGGTAGTGACGCAGTTTGAAATCTAGGGGCTGATTAGAACCGCACCTGCGTACCAACGACTCCCACATGGTCGCCGGTAGCGAGATTGGTGAGCCGATACGGGTAGACCATATTACGACCTGGATTGGGTTGTCGCAGTTCGACTTCCGCGCCTATCCATCCGGCCGTCCGCCGCAGATCCCCGGGCGCGATGCGCCAAAACGTATTGTCGTCAAGTTTGGCGACTCCACCAGCGTTGATCGCGAGCAGCACCATCGTAGCTCCAATCTACATCGCTCTTAAGCGGCTGCCTTCTTGTAGGAGCCGCGCTTTGCAGGAGCAACTGGCTTCCCAAGGAACGCTATCTCCTCCATCGACCATACATGATCAGCAACGCCAGCGGCCATCGCGGGGGTGATCCGGAGCGTCTTATGAATGCGCGCGAAGTTGTAGTGCATCAGGTGCAGCGACACGGCCCAAGCATGGTTCTCGACCTTCTTTGAGAAAGCGTTGGTCAAACGCGTGAAGCGACGGCAGCCCATGCGGAGCGTGAGGTTGGCCCGCTCGGCGTAGGACGTGCTGACGTGCCGATATTCGGGATAGCCGGTCACGGTGCCAACCGTCGTTCCAACGCACTGGGCGGGGCTGTAGCGGCGTGCGGCGCCCACATCCGGCGCACCGCCGTAGTGCTTAACCAGCATGGCGTAATCGACATCATCGCCAAACTCGCGCTCAACCGCGCCCAGGTACGCCTTGTGGCCGTCCGTCGTGATCTGGACGCGCTTGCTGAGACGCTTGCGAAGATCGGCAACAAAGACGTTGGCAGAGCGCGCCGTACGATCACCAACGAACCACGATGGAATGATCTTCGTGTCGGCATCGATAGCAGTCCACGTCCAGACATCGCCAAGGCCCTTGTCGGCATCGTCGCCCTTCACGTTGCGGGCCTTCTTGCCAACGAACGACCAGATTTCGTCCAGCTGGAGGCGCTCGGACTTCAGGTTCATGAAAGCGCGGTCCTGAAAGTCAGAGCAGGCCATGCCGGCCTCGATCAGGAGCTTGGTGACGGTGTTGTTGCTCACGTCGGCCAGCCGCGAGGCGGCCCGCATCGACATACCCTCGCAGAGCATTCCGATGATTTGGGCGCGCTTGCCTTGGTCGAGCGAGTTCATGACCAAAAGGTAGGATTCGATAAACCTTTAGTCAAGCATTTTGTGCAGTTTCACAAATTCACGAATTTGGATGTTGCACCTAAGTGCCTGCAGGGGTATATTATTTTTAGGGGACGTCGGGTCGGTCTGAGGACGCGTGGGCACCTCGGAGAGGAAAAATGAAAGAGCTACCAGGAGAAGTGATTAAGCGAATGATGGAAGAACGAGGGTGGTCGCAGTCCGACCTCGCCTACATGCTTGGCGTCACGCCGGGCACGATCAACCAGTTGGTCAACTCCAAGCGGCCGATCACCGCCGAGATGGCCAAGCTGCTTGGCGCGGCCTTTGACCAGCCGGCCGAGCGATTTATGGAACTTCAAGGGCAGTGGAGCCTCGCCCAGGCGCCCGATCCCGACGAAAGGGTGCGCGAGCGCATCCAGGCGCAGGGCCGCTTCCCGTTGCGGGAGATGGCGAAGCGCGGCTGGATCGATGACTTGGGTAAGAGCGGCAGCCCCAACGCGAGTTCTCTGCCGGTTCTTCAAGGTCAACTCGACAAGCGACATCCCGCAGCTTCCGCACGCCGCTCGGAAATCCACGTCGCCCCGTTCCGAAGGTCTGCAGCTTGCGTGGCTCTATCGGGTGCGCGCCATCGCCCGCGAGATGCAGACGCCGGCCTACTCCAAGGCCGCGCTCGAGAAGCCGTCGCCCGGATGTCAGAGATGCGCGAAGCGCCGGAAGAAATCCGTCACGTGCCGCGACTTCTGGAAGAAGCCGGCGTGCGCTTTGTCGTGGTCGAAGGGCTGCCCGGCGCACGCATCGACGGCGTGTGCCTTTGGCTGGATTCGTCCACGCCCGTCATCGCCCTGTCGCTTCGTCTCGACCGCATCGACAATTTCTGGTTCGTCCTGCGCCACGAGTGCGCCCACGTCCTGCATGGGCATGGCAAAGCCGCAGCGATCATCGACAACGATCTCGCCTCCGACCGGCAGGACGTGAGCGAGGAGGAGCGCATTGCCGACACGGAGGCCGCCAACTTCTGCGTCGCGCACGAGAAGATGCACTCGTTCTTTCTGCGCAAGAATCCTTACTTTTCCGACGCCGACGTTAAGGCGTTCTCCAAGATCAACCGGGTACATCCCGGATTGGTGGTCGGTCAGATTCACAATCTGACCAAGCAGTACAAGATTTTGCGGCAGCACCTTGTGGGCGTCCGCAACTTCGTCACCTCGGCGTCCATGGCGGACGGTTGGGGCAACATCGTCCCCGTCGACTGAAAGGACCGGAGATGGCTACCTACTCTCAACAAATGCAGGACATCTTCCGCCAGTATCGGGCGGAGGTGTCTGGCGAACCCGCCGACCTGCGGACTGTCGGCGCCTGGGCATTCTCGAAACGGCTGTGGGCTCCGCGCCCGGTAGACATCCAGGCGCAATTCGCCCGCGAAATGGCGGACGCCCTCCGCGAAGAATATCGGACCGATAAGAAGGGGCGGCGCTACCGCGCTAACCTCGCCGTCACGACGTCCAAGGATGGCAAGCAGGGCTCATTCTGGGGCGATGTCGACACGGCCCCGCGCCCCCATGTTGAGAAGAGCATCCAGCAGCGCCGACGTGGCATCGTGGCCGACTGCTTCCAGCTCCGCATCGACGTCGATCACTACAACGACGCCCACAAAGACGAGCCGCAGATCCAGCTCGTTCTCGACTTCAAGGATGACGTTGAGGAGATGCTGGTCGCCCAAGGGCTAGATAAGGACGCGGCCTAGTCGCTCTTCTTCCATCGGGCCGAAGCCGCCGCCCGAGCAATAGCGGACCGCTGTTCGGATGTTAGCACCTGTGCCCGAGCTGCGCCGCCCTTGGCGCCGCCCTTGCGCCCCCGCGCGGGAATCGAGTTGGCTGCCTCGCCGCTGGCGATCCGCACGATGTCAAAGGCCCGCCGATTTAGATCGGCTGCGCGCTTCTCGCCTTTGGGTCCTTTGGCCATGGTTGCAGCCTACCCCATGCCGGGTCGCGCGTGGAGGGGTCGCCCAAGGGCTAGATTTCAAACTGCGTCACTACCACTCGATCTTGTGGATCGATCTCGTAAACAATTGAATCAATTGTAATTTCTTGACGATGAGTCGGTGGATGACTCATCTTCCGTCCATGCTTGTGGACAATCTCGATCGCGTGCTCGTCGGTGACTGCATCGAACTCATGAACGGCCTGCCCGAGGGCTCGGTCGACATGGTCTTCGCGGACCCCCCCTATAACCTGTTGCTCGGCGGCGATCTGCTGCGTCCCGACCACAGCAAGGTCGATGCGGTCGACGACGACTGGGACAAGTTCTCCGATCCGGCCGATCGCACTGCGACCGGTTTTCCCGCATACGACGCTTTCACGCGCGCCTGGCTGAAAGCCGCGCGTCGTGCGCTCAGGCCCGGCGGCACGCTGTGGGTGATCGGCAGCTACCACAACATCTTCCGCATCGGCACGGCGCTGCAGGACGAAGGCTACTGGCTGCTGAACGACATCGTCTGGCGCAAGTCCAACCCGATGCCGAACTTCCGCGGCAAGCGCTTCACCAACGCGCACGAGACGTTGATCTGGGCGGCGCGCGACCGCGCCAACAAGAAGTACACCTTCAACTACAATTCGATGAAGGAGCTGAACGAGGGCATCCAGATGCGCTCGGACTGGCTGCTGCCGCTGTGCACCGGCGGCGAGCGCCTGAAGAACGAGGACGGCAAGAAGGCGCATCCGACACAGAAGCCCGAGTTGCTGCTGTTCCGCTGCATCATGGCTGCGTCCAATCCGGGCGACGTCATCCTCGATCCGTTCTTCGGCACCGGCACGACCGGCGCCGTGGCGCGCCGCCTCGGCCGCCACTTCATCGGCCTCGAGCGCGACCAGACCTATGCCGCGATCGCGCGCAAGCGCATCGCCGAGATCGTGCCGCTCGACGGCCAGGACGTGACGCCGATGCCGAGCAAGCGCAGCGAGCCGCGCATTCCGTTCGGCACGCTGATCGAGGCGGGGCTGCTGCAGCCCGGCACGGTGCTGAGCGATCCCAGCGGCCGCCTGCACGCGCGGGTGCGCGCCGACGGCACGCTGTCCTCGTCCAATGCGATGGGCGAGCATCGCGGCTCGATCCACCAGGTGGGCGCGGCGGTGCAGGGTGCGCCGGCCTGCAACGGCTGGACCTTCTGGCACTTCGAGGGCCGGCCGATCGACCAGCTGCGCCAGCAGGTCAGGGCCGGGCTCTAAACTCTCCGAACCAAAGAACACCTCACCCTGAGGAGCGGCCTGAAAGGCCGCGTCTCGAAGGGTGGGCACAAGCACCGCGTCCGCTGCCCATCCTTCGAGACGGCCCTGCGGGCCTCCTCAGGATGAGGTTGTGCGCACTAGTTGCTAGTTCTTTACCGCGTGCGCGATCACCTTGCGCATGACGGTGGGCAGGGCCCGTTCGGTCAGCTTGTCGAGCGTCACCCAGGCGCTGCCGGGCGAGAGCTTGGCGAGGCGCGACGTCGTGGCGGTCGCGTGGGCGACCACGAGCTCGAGATGGAAGTGCGTGAAGGTGTGGCGCACGCCGCCCTCCAGCACCTTCCAGTTGGCCGGCACCGGCGCTTCCTTGAGCGCGTCGGCGAGCACCAGCTTGCCCTCGCGCCAGGCGCTCGACGGCACCTCGTCCATGCCGCCCAGCAGGCCCTTCGGCGCGCGCTTGCGCAGCAGGACGGCGCCGTCGCTTCGCATCAGCACGAAGGCGAGGCCGCGGCGCGTCGGCTTGTCGGCCTTGGGCGCGCGGCGCGGCAGCTCCTCGGCGATGCCCTGCGCGCGCGCCCTTGCAGCCCTTCATCAGCGGGCAGATCACGCAGCGCGGGTTGCGCGGCGTGCAGACCGTGGCGCCGAGATCCATCATCGCCTGCGCGTAGTCGCCGGCGCGCTGCTGCGGCACCAGCTCGGCGGCGCGCGCCTGCGATCTCGGGCTTGGCGTCGGGCAGCGGCGTCTGCGATCGCGAAGAGCCGGGCGATCACCCGCTCGACATTGCCGTCGACCGCCGAGGCCGGATGATCGAAGGCGATCGCGCGGATCGCCGCCGCCGTGTAGGGGCCGATGCCGGGCAGGGCGAGCAGCGCCGCCTCGTCGTCCGGGAAGCGGCCGCCATGCTGCGCCGACGACCGCCTGGGCGCAGGCATGCAGGTTGCGGGCGCGGGCGTAGTAGCCGAGGCCCGCCCAGGCCGAGAGCACATCGTCGAGCGGCGCGGCGGCCAGGGCCTCGACCGTCGGCCAGCGCTTCACAAAGCGGTGAAAGTAGTCGCCGACGGTGGCCACCGTGGTCTGCTGCAGCATGATCTCGGAAAGCCAGACGCGATAAGGCTCCGTGCGTTCGCCGGCCGGCGCGCGCCACGGCAGGGTGCGGCGATGGCGGTCGTACCAGGCGAGCAGACGTGCGGCGTGTTGGCGGGGGGGTAATGGCCATGTAAGGAGCGCTGGCCTAGCATAAGGAACGCGAGTTGAAAGGGTCCATGCGGGAAAAGGGCGCCGGCGTTTCCGCGCGGTCGGCGGGCTGGCCCAGCGTCTGACGTCGGGTCTCGCCGCGAAGGGCATCCGGCGGCGGCCGTCGCGCATCGATCGCGCGGCTGCGCGTCGGAATGGTAGGCGATCGTCGGCGCCGGAACTGGCGCGCTGACGAGCCCGAAGCGCTGCTGGCCGGGCGCGGCGGCAGGCCGGCAAGCTGTTGCGGCTCAAGGTGGAGGGTGCGGCGGCGCTCGAGGTTCAGCATATGAGGCGCGCAGATCGTCGAGCGGGTGAACGCCTATTTCGGCCATCGCCTGATCGACGACATCCGGCTCATGCAGGGCGCGATCGCGCGGCCGGCAGCGCCGCGGCCGATCGCCCGGCCGGCACCGGAAGTGGTGGCGCAGATGGGCGACAAGGTGGCCGAGGTGAAGGATCCCGATCTGCGCGCGGCGCTGGCGCGGCTGGGCGCGCGGATCGCGACCGGCGGCAGAGCGGGCGCCGCGGCGTGATGCTGGGCGCGCTTGCCTCGCTCCTGCTTGCCCGCTCGCCGCGCGCGCAGGACAGCGGACCGGCGAGATACCTGGCAGCCCTTCCCGACGATCACGTGCTGGGCAAGGCCGACGCGCCCAACATCATCATCGACTATTTCTCGCTGACCTGTCCGCATTGCGCCAACTTCCACGCCGCCGTCCTGCCGGCATCTGCGCAAGGAGTGGATCGACACCGGCAGGGCCCGCTTCGTCTATGCGCCACTTCCCGTCGGACGGCGATCGCGACGCAGGCCTCGCCTGCTGGCCGAGTGCGCCGGGCCGGCAAGTTCTATCGAGACTGATCGACGCCCTGTTCCAGGCCCAGATCGACTGGCTGACCGCCGCCGAGCCCGAGGCCGAGATGATCAAGGTCCTGGTGGCGAGGGCGTCGGCGCCGAGGCGCCACGGCCTGCTTCGCCGACGACCGCCTTTTGAACAAGGTCATGGGCGACGTGCAGTCGGGACAGGCCCTGGGGGTCACGGCAAACGCCGACCCTGTTCATCAACGAGCAGTCTACGGCATGCCGGCGGACGGGGCGGCCGGGATCGGTGCGATTTTCCGCCAGGTGGGGCGGTAAATCGGTCTAAACCATTGAAAATGGTTTAGAACTTGTTGACTCCCCACAGGCACAATTCCCAAGATGTAGTGGAGAGGAAGGCGTTAGTATGCGTAATATCTTGATCGTCGCCGGCGGCGCCGTGGCGGTGGTCGCGATTGCGGCTGGCGTCTGGTTCGGCACCCGCCCGACCGCGCCCAGCGTGCGCCGGTCGCCGCGGCGGCCGTGCCTGCCGATGCCAAGTCGCTGCTCAAGATCCAGCCGATCCGACCATGTGCATGGGCGACCGAACGCGCCGATCACCCTGATCGAGTACGCCTCGCTCACCTGCCCGCACTGCGCGGACTTCAACATCACGGTGCTGCCCGAGCTCGAGAAGAAGTGGGTCGAGACCGGCAAGGTGAAGCTGATCTATCGCGACTTCCCGCTCGACCAGGTGGCGACCAAGGCGGCCCAGCTCGCCGAGTGCGCCGGCAACGACAGGTACTTCGCGCGTGATCGACATGATGTTCCGCGGCCAGGGCACGTGGGCTGCGGCGCAGGATCCGATCGCCGAGCTTTCCAAGTCGCTGCGCATCGCCGGCATGGGCGAGACCGAGGTCAAGGCCTGCCTGGCCAACGAGGCGGTCGCCAACGGCGTGATCGCCGACTATCGCGGCGGCGAGACGCTGGGGGTCAATTCGACGCCGATCGATCTTCGTCAACGGCGAGCAGTTCAAGGGAGCGCGCTCGCTCGAGGAATTCGACGCCCTGTTCGGCAAGCTCGCGAAGTAACAAGAACAACAAGCGTGGTGTAAAAAGGTCCAGTTCGACAAGCTCCGGCTCTCCGGCTTCAAGTCCTTCGTCGATCCGACCGAACTCGCCATCGAACCCGGCATGACCGGCATCGTCGGACCCAACGGCTGCGGCAAGTCGAACCTCGTCGAGGCGCTGAAGTGGGTGATGGGCGAGACCTCCGCCAAGCAGATGCGCGGCAGCGAGATGGAGGACGTGATCTTCGCCGGCGCCGGCACGCGCCCGGCGCGCAACATCGCCGAGGTGATGCTGACGCTCGACAACAAGACGCGCAACGCGCCGGCCATGGTCAACGACTCCGACCAGCTCGACGTCGTGCGCCGCATCGAGCGCGGCCACGGCTCGGCCTATTCGGTCAACGGCCGCGATATCCGCGCCCGCGACGTGCAGACGCTGTTTGCCGATGCCGCGACCGGCTCGCGCTCGACCGCCCTGGTGAGCCAGGGCCGGATCGGCGCGCTGATCAACGCCAAGCCGGCGGACCGCCGCTCGATCATCGACGAGGCGGCCGGCATCACCGGCCTCTATGCCCGCCGCCACGAGGCCGAGCTGCGCCTGCGCGCCGCCGAGCAGAATCTCGCGCGCGTCCAGGACGTGCTGGTGGCCCTCGAAGAGCAGCACAAGGGCCTGAAGCGCCAGGCACGCCAGGCCAGCCGCTACCGCAACCTGTCCGACCATATCCGCCGCGCCGAAGCCGCCGTGCTGGCGCTGCAGGCTCGCCAATGCCGAGAAGGAACTGGCCGACGCTGGCGAGCGCCTGAAGGAAGCCGAAGCCGCAGGTCGCCGACCTGACGCGTCTCGTCGGGCTTGCCACCACTGCGCAGGCCGACGCCGCGACCGCGCTGCCGCCACTGCGCAACGACGAGGCGGCCGCCGCCGCGGCCCTGCAGCGCCTGCGCTCGGCGCACGATGCGCTCAACGCCGAAGCCGAGCGCGTTGCCGCCGCCCAGCAGGACGCCGAGACCCGCCTGCAGCAGACCCAGTGCGATCTCGCGCGCGAGCAAGGCCGCAAGAGCGATGCCGATACCGCCATCGCCGATCTCGATGCCCAGCGGGTCAAGCTCGAGCAGGATCGCGTCGGCGAAGACGATCGCGCCGCCGCCGCCCAGCAGGCGCGCGACGAAGCGCACGAGGCCACGATCTGCCGCCGAGACCGAGCACGATCGGCTGACCCGCCAGATCGCCGACGACGAGGCGCTGCGCAACAGCATCAGCCGCGAAATCGCCGAACTGCAGGACCGCCTGCGCCGCCTCAGCGTCCGTCGCGAGGAGATCGCCACGCAGCAGCGCGCCGTCGAGAGCGAGCTCGACGAGCCTGCCGGCGCTTGCCGGAGGTCGAGGCCGCGCTCGATGCGGCCCGCGCCGCGCTCGACGAGGCACGCCGCCAGGGCGAGCGGACCATCGAGGCGGCCCGCGAGGCCGAGCGCTACGAGTCGGACGCCGCGCGCCAGGCGGTCGCCCGGGCCGAAGCCGATCGCATCGAGATGGAGCATGCGCGCGCCGGCGAGCGTCTCGCCGCCGAGGCGAGCCATGCCGCCGCCGCCGAGGCGGTCTGCAGAAGACCAATGCGCGCCTCACCAAGCTGCGCGCCGAGGAGGCAGGCGTTGCCGCCGCCCTTCAGTCGGCGGCCAATTCGCTGTGGCCGCCGCTGCTCGATGCGCTGACGGTCGAGCCGGGCTTCGAAAAGGCGCTGGGCGCGGCCTTCGGCGAAGACCTCGAGGCCTCGTCCGATCGCGGCGCGCCGGTTCACTGGCTGCCGCTCGGCATGCTGGCCGGTGCGCCGGCCCTGCCGGAAGGCGCGACGCCGCTTGTCGGCGCATGTGAAGGCGCTGCCGGAACTCGAGCGGCGCCTTGCCTTCATCGGCATCGTTGCCGACGACGCGACGGGCGCCGCCCTGCAGCCGCAGCCTCAAGGCCGGCCAGCAGCTCGTCACCGCCGAAGGCGCGCGTGTGGCGCTGGGACGGCTATACCGTGCGTGCCGGCGCGCCGACGCCGGCCGCGGTGCGCCTCAGCCAGCGCAATCGGCTGGCCGAGATCCGCCAGCAGATCGATGGCGTCGCCGCCGAGCACGCCGAGCCATCAGGCGCGCGCCGATGCCGAGACCGGCTGGCTCGCCGCCGCGCGCGAGGCCGAGAAGACCTGCGTCGAGCAGGCCCGCGCGCACGAGCGTGCCGTGGCCGAAGCGTCGCGTCGCCAGGACGCAGGGCGCCGGCGAGGCGACGCGCGCCGCCGAGCGTGCCGTGCAGAGCGCGATCGCGCGCCGCCGAGGCCGCCGCGTCGAAGGCGCGCGAACATCACGCCGACGTCGCCCGCCGCACCGACCAGCTGCGCACGCGCCTGGCCGGCATCGAGCACGGCGGTGGCCGAGATCCTGGCCGACGTCGCCGATGGCGAGATGCGCCGCACCTTCCGCGAGGCGCGCCTGTCGTCGATCTCCGACACCCAGGCCGACCGCGCGGCGGCGGCGAGCGTTGCGCGCCGCGCATCGCCGAGCTGCGCGCGGCCCTGGTCGAGGCCGAAGGCCACTGCGAGCGTCTGGCCCGCGAGGCCGAGATGCGGGTCGAGCGGCTGGGCAGGATCGCGCAGGACCATGCCGGCTGGAGCACGCGCCTCGGCGACGCCGATCGGCCAGATCGTCGAGCTCGACGCCCGCCGCGAGCAGATCGCGGGCGCCATCGCCGAGCTTGCCGCCAAGCCCGCCGAGATCGAGACCAAGCAGCTGGCGCTGGGCGAGGAGATCGCCAAGGCCGAGCGCAATCGCCAGGAGGCGGCCGACCGGCTGGCCGATCGGCGAGACGCAGCTCGGCGAGGCCGACAAGGCGATGCGCCAGGCCGAGAGCGAGCTGGCCAGCGGCGCGCGAGAGCCGCGTGCGCCGCGAGGGCCTGGTCGAGCAGGCGACGAAGGATCGCGAGGCGGTGGTCGAGCGCATCGTCGAGCGCCTGCGCTGCGAGCCCGACGGCGTGCTGGCGCTGGCCGAGGTCGAGACGCTGGAGGAGCTGCCCGAGCTCGAAAAGGCCGAGCACAAGCTCGAGCGGCTGGTGCACGAGCGCGAGACGATGGGCGCGGTCAACCTGCGCGCCGAGGAGGAGGCCAACGAGCTCGAGCAGCAGATCACCGGCATGACGGCCGAGCGCGACGACCTGGTCTCCGCCATCGGCCGCCTGCGCCAGGGCATCCAGAGCCTGAACCGCGAGGGCCGCGAGCGCTTTCCTCGTCGCCTTCGAGCAGGTGAGCGGCCATTTCCAGCAGCTCTTCACCAAGCTGTTCGGCGGCGGCAAGGCCGAGCTGCGGCTCACCGAGTCGGAGGATCCGCTCGAGGCCGGCCTCGAGATCCATGCCTCGCCGCCGGGCAAGAAGCTGCAGGTCATGTCGCTGCTCTCGGGCGGCGAGCAGGCGCTGACGGCGCTGTCGCTTCTGTTCGCGGTGTTCATGACCAACCCGGCGCCGATCTGCGTGCTGGACGAGGTCGACGCGCCGCTGGACGATCTCAACGTGGAGCGGTTCTGCGGCCTGGTGAAGGAGATCGCCGGCCGCACCGACACGCGCTTCATGGTCATCACCCACCATCGCGTCACCATGGCCCGCATGGACCGCCTGTACGGCGTCACCATGGCCGAGCAGGGCGTTTCGCAGCTGGTGTCGGTCAATCTGCAGGAAGCAGACCGCATGGTGGCTTAACGAGGTTCAACCCAAGAAAAAGACTATCTTCCTCTCAAATCGACTGGGCGCCGGTTCAGACCGAACCGGCGCCCTTCTCTTTGGCGAAAGCGCACTGTATTTTCCCGCCATGCCCGACACCTCGATTCCTGCCGCCACCGATACGGTCGAACTGACGCGCGCGCTGGTGCGCTGCGAGAGCGTGACGCCGCGCGAAGCCGGCGCGCTGCAGTTGCTCGAGAAGGCGCTGGCTTCGGTCGGCTTCCGCTGCGAGCGCATGGACTTCAGCGAGAAGGGCGCCGACGACGTGGCCAACCTCTATGCCCGCATCGGCGAGGACAAGGACGGCAACGGCAAGCATTTCTGCTTCGCCGGCCATTCCGACGTCGTGCCGGTGGGCGACCTGTCGTCGTGGACGATCGGGCCGTTCGCCGCCGAGCTTTCGGGCGGCTATCTGTTCGGCCGCGGCGCCGCCGACATGAAGGGCGCGATCGCGGCCTTCTCCGAGGCGGCGGCGCGATTCGTGGCGCGGCGCGGCACCGACTTCGGCGGCGCGATCAGCCTCCTGATCACCGGCGACGAGGAAGGCCCGGCGGTCAACGGTACGGTGAAGATGCTGCAGCGGCTGGCCGAGCGCGGCGAGACGATCGATGCCTGCGTCGTCGGCGAGCCCACCAGCTCGCGGCGCTTCGGCGACATGATGAAGATCGGCCGGCGCGGCAGCATGACGGTCGACATGGTCGTGCGCGGCGTCCAGGGCCATGTCGCCTATCCCGAGCGGCTCGACAATGCGATCCATCGCCTGTCGGCGCTGATCGAGGCGCTGGTGCGCGAGCCGATCGACAAGGGCAGCACGCATTTCCAGCCGACGTCGCTGCAGTTCACGACCGTCGACGTCGGCAATCCCGCGACCAACATCGCGCCCGGCGTCGCCAAGGCGCGCTTCAACACGCGCTTCAACGATCTGTGGACCTCGAAGACGCTGTTCGCCCATCTCAAGGAGCGGATCGACAAGGCCAACGAGCGACTGGGCGGCAACGGCACGATCGAATACCAGGTCTCGGTCTCCGGCGAATCCTTCTACACGCCGCCCGGGCCGCTGTCGGAGCTGGTGGCGGGCGCGGTGCGCGACGTGGCGGGCGTGGAGTGCGAACTGTCGACCACCGGCGGCACCTCGGACGCGCGCTTCATCCGCAACTACTGCCCGGTGCTCGAGTTCGGCCTGATCGGCGAGAGCATGCACAAGGTCGACGAGAAGAGTGCGATCGCCGACCTCAAGGCGCTGGCCCGCGTCTACGAGACGGTGCTCGACCGCTATTTTGCGACCTGAGGAGAGTGGCGTGCTGAGTGCGAGCGACATCGCCCGCGGCACGCAGGGCGCGCTGCGGTTCCTGCAGCGCGATCCGGGGCGCCGTTCCATCTTCGAGAACACGATCGAGGGGTGCCTGCGCTCGTTCCGGGTGATGGCTCCTGCGGCGCCGCTCTACGAACTTCTATCTGCTGATCTACTACTCGAGTGTCGAAACCGAGGCCGATGACGTTCGAGATCGTCGCTCGTCGAGGCGATGCACTTCGTCGTCGACTGGCTGCTGTTCCCGGTGCTGTTCTACGAGATCGCGCGGCGCCGCCGCTGGCTCGACAACTATCCGCGCTACATCGCGGCGCTCAACTGGATCAACCTGCCGGTGCTGGCGCTGGCGGTGATCGGGCTCGCCGTGACGCTGGTCGCGCCGAAGCCCGTCGGACAGCTCGTCGCAGATCGGCCTGCAGTTCCTGTTCTACTACTGGTTCCTGATGGCGACGCGGCTGTCGCTCGGTCTCGGCTGGCCGCTCTCGATCCTGCTGCTGGTCGTCAACTGGATGCCGTCGCTGCTGCTGTCACTCATCGTCGACCGTCTCCTCGGCGTCGTCCCGCTGCCCGGCAGCTAGGGCGCCGTAGCGCACTTCCATCAGGCAGAGGCCGAGCGGCGGCGCCGTCGGTCCGGCGCGCGTGCGGTCGCAGGCGGCCAGCGCCTCGTCGACGTCGCGCCGGGCTCCACTGGCCGCGGCCGACCAGCGCCAGGGTGCCGACCAGGATGCGCACCTGGTTGTGCAGGAACGAGCGCGCGGCGACATCGATCACCACTTCCTCGCCGTCGCGCCGCACCGACAGCGCATCGAGCGTGCGGACCGACGACTTGGCCTGGCAGGAGACCGAGCGGAAGCTGTTGAAGTCGTGATGGCCGGTCAGCACCTCGGCTGCGGCCTCCGTCATCGCGCCCGAGATCGAGCGGCACGGGCACGTGCCAGACGAAGCCTGCATCGATGCCCGCGCGCGTGCGGCGATTGAGGATGCGGTAGCGATAGCGGCGATGGGTGGCCGAGAAGCGGGCGTGGAAGCCCGGCGGCGCCACCTCGACCGTCGGCACGCGATCGGGTTGGGCTTGAGGTGATAGTTGAGCGCGCCGCGCACTTCCTCGAGCGGCTTGTCCGCCGCGAGGTCGAAATGCGCGACCTGGCCGCGCGCATGGACGCCCGAATCGGTGCGGCCGGCGGCGCGGACCTTCAGCCGCTCGCCGCGAGAAGGCGAAGATCGCGTCCTCGAGCGCGGCCTGGATCGACGGACCGGTGTCCTGCCGCTGCCAGCCGACAAAGGGGCCGCCGTCGTACTCGACGGAGATCTTGTAGCGCGGCATCTCAGGCCGGAAGCGGACAGCACGGCGGGCGAGGGCAGCACCGTACCGGCCGGCAGATCGAAGCCGCGCAGGAAGGCATCGGCCGAGACCGCCGACTTGCCCGGCCGCTGCAGTTTCAGGAGCTTCAGTCCGCCCGATCCGCAGGCGACGACGGGAAAGCCGTCGCGCGCGATGCTGAGCGTGCCCGGCGCGCCGGCCGTCAGGGCAAGCCCCGCGCCCAGCACCTTGATGCGCTCGCCGTTGCAGCTCGAACGACGTGCCGGGCCACGGGTGGAAGGCGCGGACCTTGCGCTCGAGCTCGGCGGCAGGACGCCGCCAGTCCAGCACGCTTTCTTCCTTGCCGAGCTTGTGGGCGTAGGTGACGCCGTCCTGCGGTTGCGGCGTCGGGTCGATGCTCTTGCGCACCAGCCCGTCGAGCGTCGACACGATCAGGGTGGCGCCGAGCGCGGCCAGCCGGTCGTGCACCGTCTCGGCGGTGTCGGCCGCCGAGATCGGCGTGCGCTCGGCCAGCAGCATCGGGCCGGTGTCGAGGCCTTCGTCCATCAGCATGGTGGTGACGCCGGTTTCGGCATCGCCCGCCAGGATGGCGCGGTGGATCGGTGCGGCGCCGCGCCAGCGCGGCAGCAGCGAGCCATGGATGTTGACGCAGCCCAGCACCGGCGCGTCGAGGAAGCGCCTGGTGAGAATATGGCCGTAGGACACCACGACCGCGGCATCGAGATCGAGGGCGCTGGAAAGCGTCGGCCTCGGCATCGCTCTTCAGGGTACTGGCGTGCGCACGGTGAGGTCCAGGGAATTGGCGAGCGCGTGCACCGGCGTCTCTCGCTGATGGTTGCCGCGGCCGGCCGGCTTGGGCGCACGCGTGTAGACCGTGGCAACGTCGTGGCCGGCATCGACCAGCGCCTGGAGGGCAGGCACGGCGAATTCGGAGGTGCCGAGGAAGGCAATCTTCATTGCCGCATCTTATAGGCAGCCGCGCGCCGGTCAGCTACGTATGCGGCCGCAATGGACGCCGATACTCCCACGACCGGCAACGGACCTGCCGCCAACCTTGCCGCGCGGCGGGCTGCGGGTCTGGTCCATCCCGATTCCGTGCAGGAGAAGGTCGTGGCGCGCCTGCAGGCGGTCTTCGATCAGCTGAAGGCGGGGACGTGCAATCGGCCAAGCCGGGGCTGCTGGCGTGGTTTGGTCTCGGACAGGCGGCCAAGGCTCCTGCGGGTCCGCACGGTCTCTACATCTGGGGGCCGGTCGGGCGCGGCAAGTCGATGCTGATGGACCTGTTCTTCGCCGATGCGCCGGTGGCGAAAAAGCGCCGTGTCCACTTCCACGAGTTCATGCTCGAAGTGCATGAGCGCCTTCACAAGCGCCGCGAGGAGCTGGCGGCGAAGGGCGCGCCGCCGGAGTCCGACACGATCGTGCCGATCGCCAGGGCGATCGCCTCGGAGACGCGGCTGCTGTGCTTCGACGAGTTCCAGGTCACCAACATCGCCGATGCCATGATCCTCGGCCGGCTGTTCGAGACCCTGTTCGAAGAGGGCCTGACAGTGATCGCCACCTCGAACCGCGCGCCCGACGATCTCTACAGGGATGGCCTGCAGCGCGATCGCTTCCTGCCGTTCATCGAGCTGATGAAGCAGCGGCTCGAGATCCTCGAACTGGGCGGCGGCCAGGACTACCGGCTCGACCGCATCCGCAAGCTCGACATGTACCTGACGCCGCTCGGCGCCTGGGCGACCAGCAAGCTCGACGAGGCGTTCCGCGCGCTGGCCGACGGCGCCGACGGCGAGCCGCGCGTGCTGCGCACACAGGGCCGCGACGTCGACGTGCCGCGCGCCGCGCCGGGCGTCGCCATGGCGCATTATCTCGACTGGTGCGGCAAGCCGATGGGCGCGGCGGACTTCCTGTGCATCGCCGACCACTTCCATTCGGTCATCCTGGCGGAGATCCCGCGGATGGGGCCGGACAATCGCGACACGGCGGCGCGTTTCGTCACCATGATCGACACGTTCTACGAGAAGAAGGTGAAGTTCATCTGCTCGGCCGCCGCCTCGCCCGACAGGCTCTATACCGAGGGCGACGGCGCCTTCGAATTCCAGCGCACCGTGTCGCGCCTGATGGAGATGCAGAGCCCGGAATATCTGGCTTTGGAGCACATCGCCTAATTGTGATTATGGTGCCGGTAGGGGGACCGTGCCAATCTCCCTGCCTCAACAGGGAGGTCAGCATGCGAGCACTGGTGGATGGGCCGTAGCTTTGCGCCGTCGCGATGGTCACGGGCGCACAGGCTGCAATCAAGGAAGAGCCGGTCACCTACACCGACGGGCAGACAACGATGAAGGGCTTCCTCGTTTACGATGACGCCGTCACGGGCAAGCGGCCCGGCATCATCATGGTGCACGAATGGTGGGGCATCACCCCGCACATCCACAACGAGGCCAAGAAGTTCGCGCAGCAGGGCTACACCGCGCTCATCGCCGACATGTACGGCGACGCCAAGACGGCCGACAATCCGAAGGATGCCGGCGCCCTCTCGGGCGGCGTGATGAAGGATCCGGCGGCGATGCAGTCGCGCTTCAAGGCGGCGCAGGCGCTGCTCGCCAAGCAGGCAACGGTCAACCCCCAGAAGATCGGCGCGGTCGGCTACTGCTTCGGCGGTGCGGTGGTGCTGAACATGGCGCGTACCGGCGATGATCTGGTCGCCGTCGCGGGCTTCCATGCCTCGCTCGGCCTCAACACGCCCGGCGCCCGCTCCCGGCACCGTCAAGGCCAAGATCCTGATCCTGAATGGCGCGGACGATCCGTTCGTGAAGCGCGAGCAGTACGACACGCTCAAGAAGGATTTCGATGCGGCGAAGGCCGACTACAAGATCATCGAGTATCCGGGCGCCGTGCACGCCTTCACCAATCCCGAGGCGACCGCGCTCGGCGAGAAGTTCCAGCTTCCGCTCAGGTACGACGCCAAGGTCGATGCGGAAGCGAAGGCTGAGGCGTCCAAGATGTTCGATGCCAGCCTCAAGAAGTAGATGATCGAAACGGGTGAACTGAAGACCCGTTCGGGCCTCACCTTCACGATCGACGCCGCCGGCCCTGCCGGCGGCGTTCTCGTATTGCTGCTGCACGGATTTCCCAAATCGCGCCACAGCTGGCGCGCGGCGCTGCCGGAACTCGCCAGGGCAGGCTATCGCGCCGTTGCTCCCGACCAGCGCGGCTACTCGGCCGGCGCGCGGCCGGACCCTGCCAATCTCGACAACTACTCTTCGACAAGCTCGTCGCCGATGCGATCGAGATCGCCGATGCCTCCGGCGCGGCGGGCAGGCGCTTCCACCTGGTCGGCCACGACTGGGGCGGGCAGGTCTCGTGGGGAGTGGCCAATGCGCATCCCGAGCGGCTTGCGTCGCTCACCATCCTGTCGCGTCCGCATCCACTCTCCTTCCGCCGCGCGCTGCAGGAAGACCCCGACCAGAAAAACCGGTCGCGTCACCACGGCAAGTTCCTCGAGCCGACACCGCGGACAAGCTGCTGGCCGACAACGCCAAGCGCATGCGCGAGGGGTTGTTCGGTCAGAGTGCCAAGTCGGTGAAACAGCATCTCGGCATTCTGGAACCAGGCCCGCGCTCGAGGCGGCGCTTGCCTGGTATCGCGCCAACAAGGGCCTGTCGGGAGATTTCGGCGCGATCAAGGTGCCGACGCTCTACATCTGGGGCGACGCCGATGCGACGGTCGGTCCTGTCGCCGCCAAGGGCACCGGCGAATTCGTGAGCGCCGTCTATGCGATGGAAGTGCTGCCGGGCGTCGGTCATTTCGTCATGGACCAGGCGGCGGCCCAAGCCACCGAACTGCTGCTGGCGCACATCAAAAGACATCCGGCCTAGAGTACTTCGATCTTCTTGCCGCTCCCCGCGAGAATCGCGCTACCACGCGCCGCCTTTACGAATCGGGAGTTCTGCACATGGCTCGCAAGAAGATCGCGCTGATCGGCGCCGGACAAATCGGTGGCACCCTGGCTCTGCTCGCCGGCCAGAAGGACTTGGGCGACGTCGTGCTGTTCGACATTCCCCAGGCCGAAGGAACCGCCAAGGGCAAGGCGCTCGACATCGCGCAGCTTTCGCCGGTCGCGGGCTTCGATGCCAGCTACTCGGGCTCGGCGAACTACAAGGACATCGCCGGCGCCGACGTCATCATCGTGACTGCCGGTGTGCCGCGCAAACCCGGCATGACGCGCGACGATCTGGTCGGCATCAACGCCAAGGTGATCGGCGCCGTCGGCAAGGGCATCAAGGAAAACGCGCCCAACGCCTTCGTCATCGTCATCACCAACCCGCTCGATGCGATGGTCGGCCTGATGCAGGAAGTCACCGGCTTCCCGGCCAACAGGGTGGTCGGCATGGCGGGCGTGCTCGACAGCGCGCGTTTCCGTCTCTTCCTCGCCGAGGAGTTCAAGGTGTCGGTGCGGGACGTCACGGCCTTCGTGCTGGGCGGCCACGGCGACACGATGGTGCCGCTGATCCGCTACTCGACGGTGGCCGGCATTCCGCTGCCGGACCTGATCAAGATGGGCTGGAGCACCCAGGAGAAGCTCGACAAGATCGTCCAGCGCACGCGCGACGGCGGCGCCGAGATCGTGGGCCTGCTGGGCAACGGCTCGGCTTTCTATGCGCCGGCCGCGTCGGCGATCTCGATGGCCGAGGCCTATCTCAAGGACCAGAAGCGGGTCATCCCCTGCGCCGCCATGCTGAACGGCGAGTACGGCATCAAGGGCCTCTACATCGGCGTGCCGGTGGTGATCGGAAAGGGCGGCATCGAGAGGATCGTCGAGGTCTCGTTCAATGCCGACGAGAAGGCGATGTTCGACAAGTCGGTCGCCGCCGTGAAGTCGCTGGTCGAGGCCACCAAAAAGATCGTCGCCGCCGGCTGAACCGGCGGGGTCCCCAGCGTAGCCATTCTGGTAGGTATCCTGGGGACTCAAAAGCGTCACGAGTCTGTCGTTGCCAAGCCCGGACGGCACTCATAGAGTGCCGCATCAACAAGTTAGTTTCGATTTGAAACTAACTCTTTGCATGCTTCTTGCTGAACGGCCTGCGACAGGATTCCATGAATATTCACGAGTATCAGGCCAAGGCCTTGCTGGCCAAATTCGCCGTCCCGCTGCTCAAGGGCGGAGTTGCCTATACGAAAGACGAGGCGATGGACGTGGCCCGCAAGCTGGGCAGCCTCGTCACCGTCGTGAAGGCGCAGATCCATGCCGGCGGCCGCGGCGCCGGCCGCTTCAAGGACGATCCCAACGGCAAGGGCGGCGTGCGGGTCGTGAAATCGCTCGAGGAGGTCGGTGCCAGCGCCGCCGCCATGCTGGGCCACGAGCTGGTCACCAAGCAGACCGGTCCTGCCGGCAAGCCGGTGAAGCGCCTCTATATCGAGCAGGGCTGCGACATCAAACGCGAGCTCTATCTCTCCCTGCTGGTCGACCGGAAGGTGGGACGCATCGCCGTCGTCGCCTCGACCGAAGGCGGCATGGACATCGAGGCGGTGGCGCACAACACGCCCGAGAAGATCACGACGCAGGACGTCGATCCCGCCGCCGGCTACCAGGCCTATCAGGGGCGCAAGATCGCCTTTTCACTCGGGCTCTCGGGCAAGCAGGTCGGCGCCTTCACGACCCTGCTCGGCAACCTCTACAAGGCCTTCGTCGAGCTCGACTGCTCGCTGATCGAGATCAACCCGCTGGTCGTGACCGGCGCGGGCGACATCGTGGCGCTCGATGCCAAGATGAATTTCGACGACAACGGCCTCTACCGGCATGCCGACGTCGAAGCGCTGCGTGACCTCGACGAGGAGGATCCGGCCGAGACCGAGGCCGCCAAGTATGCGCTCAACTATGTGAAGCTCGATGGCCAGATCGGCTGCATGGTGAATGGCGCGGGCCTCGCGATGGCCACCATGGACATCATCAAGCTCTATGGCTCGGCGCCGGCCAACTTCCTCGATGTCGGCGGCGGCGCCACCAAGGAGCGCGTGACCGCGGCCTTCAAGATCATCCTCAAGGACCCCAACGTCGAAGGCATCCTGGTGAACATCTTCGGCGGCATCATGCGCTGCGACGTGATCGCCGAGGGCGTCGTTGCTGCGGCGCGCGAGGTCAACCTGCACGTGCCGCTGGTGGTCCGCCTCGAAGGCACCAACGTCGAGCTCGGCAAGAAGATTCTGAAAGAGTCCGGCCTCAAGATCACGTCGGCGGAAAATCTCGCCGATGCCGCCCAGAAGATCGTCACGGCGGTCAAGGAGCGCAACTGATGGCCGTGCTGGTCGACAAGAACACCAAGGTCATCTGCCAGGGCATCACCGGCTCGCAGGGCACCTTCCATACCGAGCAGGCGATCGCCTACGGCACCCGGATGGTGGGCGGCGTCACGCCGGGCAAAGGCGGTTCCAAACATCTCGACCTGCCGGTGTTCGACACCGTGGCCGAGGCTGTGTCGAAGACCGGCTGCAATGCCACCGTGATCTACGTGCCACCGCCGTTCGCCGCGGACTCGATCCTCGAAGCGATCGACGCGGAGATCCCGCTGGTGGTCTGCATCACCGAGGGCATCCCCGTGATCGACATGGTGCGCGTGAAGCGCGCGTTGATCGGCTCGAAGTCGCGCCTGATCGGGCCCAACTGCCCGGGCGTCATCACGCCGGGCGAATGCAAGATCGGCATCATGCCCGGCCACATCCACAAGCGCGGCAGCATCGGCATTGTCTCGCGTTCCGGCACGCTCACCTACGAAGCCGTCGCCCAGACCACCGCGGTCGGGCTCGGCCAGACGACCTGCATCGGCATCGGCGGCGATCCGGTGAACGGCACGAACTTCGTCGAGTGCCTGGAGATGTTCGTGAAGGATCCCGAGACCGAAGGCATCGTCATGATCGGCGAGATCGGCGGCGACGCCGAGGTCAAGGGCGCCGAGTACCTGAAATCGACGGGCATGAAGAAGCCCGTGGTCGGCTTCATCGCCGGTCGCACCGCGCCGCCGGGCCGCCGCATGGGTCATGCCGGCGCCGTGATCTCGGGCGGCAACGACACCGCCGAATTCAAGGTCGAAGCCATGCGTGCCGTCGGGATCAAGGTTGCCGATTCGCCCGGTGCACTGGGCGACGAGATGCTCAAGTCGATGAAGGGCTGACGCCGGGTTTTCCTCCCCATTCAAATGGGGAGGTGGCGCGCAGCGCCGGAGGGGTCATGACCCCGTCGCCTGCGCGAAGCGCAGAGTGCAAGAGGAGTTGGACGATGCAGGCAGAGCAGACTTCATTCCTGTTCGGCGCCAACGCGCCGTTCATCGAGGAGCTTCACGCCCGCTACCTCGCCGATCCCAACCGGGTCGATGCGGAGTGGCGCACCTTCTTCGACGCACTGGCCGACGACAAGGGCGCCGTACTGGCCGAAGTGCGTGGTGCCTCCTGGGCGCCCAACGGCGCCAGGGTCATCGACGTGCCGGAAGCGCCGGTGGCGGCCAACAGGAATGCCAAAGCCAACGGCGCTGCCGCTGCTCTGTCCGGTGTCTTGGCCGGCAAGAGCGAAGCCGAGATACGCAGCGCGGCCAACGACACCGCGAAGGCGCTGATGATGATCCGCGCCTACCGCATCCGCGGCCATCTCGAGGCCGATCTCGATCCGCTGAACCTGGTGAAGCAGGCGCCGCATCGCGAGCTCGATCCGGCGACCTACGGTTTCGGCGAAGGCGACTGGGACCGTCCGATCCTGATCTTCGGCTCGCTGGCGCTCGGTGAATCCGCGACGCTTCGCCAGATCATGGACCGGCTGCGCAAGACCTATTGCGGCAAGATCGGCGTGGAGTTCATGCACATCTCCGATCCCGACCAGAAGGCGTGGATCCAGGAGCGCATCGAGCACATCGAGAACCGCACCGACTTCACCGTCGAGGGTCGCAAGATGATCCTGCAGCGGGTCGTCGAGGCGGAAGGACTCGAGCACTATCTCGGCGTCAAGTTCGTCGGCACGAAGCGCTTCGGCCTCGATGGAGGGGAGTCGCTGATTCCCGGCATCGAGCAGATACTGAAGCGCGGCGGCCAGCTCGGCGTGAAGGACGTCGTGATCGGCATGCCGCATCGCGGCCGCCTCAACACGCTCGTGCACGTCATGCACAAGAGCTACATGGCGCTGTTCTCCGAATTCCAGGGGCGGTCATCGCAGCCTGAGGAAATGCGCGGCTCCGGCGACGTGAAATATCACCTCGGCGCCTCGGCCGATCGCGAGTTCGACGGCAATGTCATCCACCTCTCGCTGGTGCCCAATCCCTCGCATCTCGAGGCGGTGAATCCGGTGGTGCTGGGCAAGGCGCGCGCCAAGCAGGACCAGCGCAACGATACCGACCGGTCCGAAGTCATGGCGATCCTGATGCACGGTGACGCGGCCTTCGCGGGCCAGGGCCTGGTGGCCGAGAGTCTCGACCTCAGCGATCTCGGCGGCTATCGCATCGGCGGCACGATCCACTTCATCGTGAACAACCAGATCGGCTTCACGACCTTGCCCACCTTCTCGCGCTCGGGCCCGTACTGCACCGAAGTCGCCAAGATCGTGCAGGCCCCGATCCTGCACGTGAACGGTGACGATCCCGAAGCGGTGGTGCACGTCTCGCGCATCGCGACGGAGTTCCGCCAGCACTTCAAGCGCGACATCGTCATCGACATGTTCTGCTACCGCCGTTACGGGCACAACGAGTCGGACGAGCCGATGTTCACCCAGCCGCTGATGTACAAGGAGATCGGCCGGCACAGGACGGTGAAGGAAGTCTATGCCGGCGCGCTGGAGGCCGAAGGCGTCGTGAGCGCCGACGAGGTGAAGGCGATGGACGCCGAGTTGCGCTCCAAGCTCGACAAGGCGCTGGATGCCGCGACCAACTACAAGCCCAACAAGGCCGACTGGCTCGAGGGCAAGTGGGCGGGCTTCACCGAGGCGCCGGGCGAGGAAGATCGCAAGGGCGCGACTGCCGTCGACCTCGAGAAGCTCGCGAGCGTCGGCCGGGCGATCTCCGAGCCGCCGAAGAACTTCGATCTCAACCGCAAGATCACGCGCCAGCTCGCCGAGAAGCGCAAGACGATCGACACCGGCAAGGACATCGACTGGGCGACGGGCGAGGCGCTGGCCTTCGGCACCCTGCTGGCCGAAGGCACGCCGGTGCGCCTCAGCGGCCAGGATTCCGGTCGCGGCACCTTCTCGCAGCGCCATTCGGTGCTGGTCGACCAGTCGACCGACGCCAAGTACGTGCCGCTCAACAATGTCGAGAAGGACCAGGCGCATTTCGAGGTGATCGACAGCCCGCTCAACGAAGCGGGCGTGCTGGGCTTCGAGTATGGCTACTCCTCCGCCGAGCCCAACGCGCTGGTGATGTGGGAAGCCCAGTTCGGCGACTTCGCCAACGGCGCGCAGGTCATCATCGACCAGTTCATCTGCTCGGGCGAGAGCAAGTGGCTGCGCATGAACGGCCTGGTGATGCTGCTGCCGCACGGCTACGAGGGCCAGGGACCCGAGCATAGCTCGGCGCGTCTCGAGCGCTACCTGCAGCTCTCGGCCGAGGACAACTGGCAGGTCGTCGTGCCGACCACGCCGGCCAACTATTTCCATGCCCTGCGACGCCAGGTGCGCCGCAGCTTCCGCAAGCCGCTGATCGTGATGACGCCCAAGTCGCTGCTGCGCAACAAGGAGTGCGTGTCGACCCTGGCCGACATGGGCCCGGGCTCGTCGTTCCGCCGCATCCTCGTGGAAACCGACCAGCTGATCGATGGCGCCAAGGTGCGCCGGGTGGTGCTGTGCAGCGGCAAGGTCTACTTCGATCTGGTGGCCGAGCGCCGCAAGCGCCGGATCGACGACATCGCCATCCTGCGCATCGAGCAGCTCTATCCCTTCCCGATCTCGCGGCTGGGGATGCGGCTGTCACAATATCCCAATGCCGAGGTGGTGTGGTGCCAGGAGGAGCCGGAGAACATGGGCGCCTGGCATTTCGTCGACCGCCGCATCGATCGCGCGCTTGCCGGCATCGACGTCAAGGCCAAGCGCCCGATCTATGTCGGCCGGCGCGAGGCAGCATCGCCGGCGACGGGATCGGCGCGCACGCATCTCAAGGAACAGGCCGATCTGGTCGACCGCGCGCTGACGCTCGGCTGAGGAGAGTTAAGTCATGGCTGTCGAGATCAAGGTGCCGGCGCTGGGTGAATCGGTCACCGAGGCGACCGTTTCCAAATGGATGGTGAAGGCGGGCGACCAGGTCGCGGTCGACCAGCCTTTGTGCGAGCTCGAAACCGACAAGGTGACGGTCGAAGTGAATGCGACCGTCGCGGGCGCCATTGCCGACCTCGCCGTCGAAGAGGGTGCCACCGTCCAGGTGGGCGGGCTGCTGTGCCACATCGAGGCCGGCGCAGGTGCCGCCCCGGCCAGGCCGGCAGCGGCACCGCCGCCGAAAGCGCCGGTTGCCGCGATGCCGGCGGCGATCCTGACGGCACCCGCACCGGTCCTGGCGGCGGTCGGCGGCGCCAATCTCGCAGCGTCCGGCCCCGCCGTGCGCAAGCTCGCCGAGGAGACGGGCGTTGCCGCCGCCGCCGTTCAGCCGTCGGGCAAGGATGGCCGTGCGACCAAGGCCGATGTGATGGCCGCGCTCTCCTCGATCGGTTCTGGTACGGGATCTGGCGCAGCGCCTGCCGCCAAACCCGTCGTGCCCGCCGGTCCGCGCCTGCGTGCCGATCGCGAAGAGCGGGTGAAGATGACGCGGCTGCGCCGCACCATCGCCAACCGCCTCAAGGAAGCGCAGAACACCGCGGCCATGCTCACCACCTTCAACGAGGTGGACATGACCAACGTGATGGCGCTGCGCGAGCGCACCAAGGAAGATTTCGAGAAAAAGAACGGCGCGCGGCTGGGCTTCATGTCGTTCTTCGTGAAGGCCTGCATCGCGGGGCTGAAAGAACTGCCCGCGGTCAACGCCGAGATCGAAGGCGACGACCTCGTCTACAAGAACTACTACGACATCGGCGTCGCCGTCGGCACGCCCAATGGCCTCGTCGTCCCGGTGCTGCGCGACGCCGACCTGCTCAGCTTTGGCGGGATCGAGAAGGGCATCGGCGATCTCGGTCGCAAGGCGCGCGACGGCAAGCTTTCGATCGCCGACCTGACCGGCGGCACGTTCACCATCTCCAACGGCGGCGTCTACGGCTCGCTGATGTCGACGCCGATCCTCAATCCGCCGCAGTCGGCCATTCTCGGCATGCACAAGATCCAGCAGCGGCCCATGGTCGTGGGCGGCGAGATCAAGGTCCGGCCGATGATGTACCTCGCGGTCTCCTACGACCACCGCATCATCGACGGCCGCGAGGCCGTGCTGTTCCTGGTCAAGGTCAAGGAATGCATCGAGGACCCCGAGCGTCTGCTGCTCGGCCTGTGAGGCGGACGGAAAATGGCTGAAGCATCTTTCGACCTCGTCGTGATCGGCGCCGGGCCCGGCGGCTATGTGGCGGCGATCCGTGCAGCACAGCTCGGCTTGAAGGTGGCGATGGTCGAGAAGCGCGCGACCCTGGGCGGCACCTGCCTGAACGTCGGCTGCATCCCGTCGAAGGCGCTGCTGCAGTCCTCGCACCTGTTCGAGGAGGCCGGCCACGATCTCGCCGTGCACGGCGTCGTGGTCGCCGCACCCACGCTCGACTTCGCGCAGATGATGAAGCGCAAGGGCGAGGTTGTGGGTGCCACCACAAAGGGCGTGGAGTTCCTGTTCAAGAAGAACAAGATCGCGACCTTCAACGGGACCGGCCGCATCGACAAGGCGGGTGCGGTCTCGGTGCTCGGCTCCGACGGCGCCGTGAAGGACTCGCTTGCCGCCAAGAGCATCCTGATCGCCACGGGCTCGGAAGTGACGCCGCTGCCGGGCGTGACCATCGACGAGAAGAAGATCGTCTCTTCGACCGGCGCGCTCGAGCTCGTCGAAGTGCCCAAGCGGCTGGTCGTGATCGGCGCGGGCATCATCGGGCTGGAACTGGGCTCGGTGTGGCGCCGCCTCGGCTCTGACGTGACCGTGGTTGAGTTCCTCGACCGCATCGCCCCCGGCATCGACGACGAGATCACCAGGCACTTCCAGCGTGCGCTCGCCAGGCAAGGGCTGAAGTTCAGGCTGGGTACCAAGGTCACCAGGGCCGAGACATCGGACGCCGGCGTCAGGCTCACCGTCGAGCCGGCAAAGGGCGGGGCGGCGGAAACGCTCGAGGCCGACATCGCGATGGTCTGCATCGGCCGTCGTCCCTCCATCGAAGGCCTCGGCCTCGATAAGGCGGGCGTGAAGTTGACCCAGCGCGGCCGCATCCAGGTGGACGCACATTTCCAGACCTCGGTGCCCGGCATCTACGCGATCGGCGACGTGATCGACGGGCCGATGCTGGCGCACAAGGCGAGCGAGGATGGCGTGGCCTGCGTCGAGACCATCGCCGGCCAAAAGGGCCACGTGAACTGGGACCTCGTGCCCTCGATCGTCTACACCCAGCCCGAGGTCGCCTGGGTCGGCAAGACCGAGGAGCAGCTCAAGGCCGCGGCCATCGCCTACAAGGTCGGCAAGTATCCCTTCACCGCCGATCCGCGCAGCCGCGCCAACGGCACGACCGAAGGCTTCGTCAAGGTGCTGGCCGACAAGGGCACCGACAAGGTGCTGGGCGTGCACATCATCGGCGCCGAGGCGGGCACCATGATCGCCGAGGCCTGCGTGGCGATGGAGTTTTCGGCGTCGGCCGAGGATATCGGCCGCATCTGCCACGCCCATCCCACAGTCAACGAGGCCCTGAAGGAAGCAGCCCTCGCGGCCTGGGACAAGCCGATCCATCTCTGACGCCCGGCCCGTGCTCGCGCGTCTGCTCCTGTTCCTCGCATTGGCCGGATCGTCGATGCCTGCCTTTGCCCAGCAGGCCGTGCGCGTGCCCGTCGACGGCATCCAGCTCTCCGCGCAGCTCTATCGTCCGGCCACGTCCGGTCGGGTGCCGGCAGTGGCGATCTTCCATGGCTGCGGCGGTGTCGGCGTCAACAACGCGCGCATGGCCGCGCTCCTGAAGGACTGGGGCTACGCCGCCCTCGTCGTCGACAGCTTCACGGCGCGCCACATGGTCGATGTGTGCGGCCGCCACTGGCCGACCGAGGCCGATGCCCAAGCCCGCGAACCTGACATCGATGCGGCGCTGGCGTGGCTCGCGCGACAGGACTTCGTCGACACCGGCCGCCTAGCGTTCATCGGCTATTCCTACGGCGGCGGCGTGGCGCTGCTGCGTGCCTTCGAGGCGCGCAAGCCGATCGCGCGGGCGGCGATCCTGCTCTATCCGGACTGCGGCCTCGGTGTGCCGCTGGGGGCGGTGCCTGAGCCGCGCCAGCCCACGATGTTCGCCATCGGCGCGCTCGACGACTGGACGCCTGCGAGCCAGTGCCAGGCGCTGATCGATCGCGTGAAGGTGGGGCGGGAGCGGATCGAAACCCACGTCTATGCCGATGCGCACCACAGTTTCGACGCGCTCGGCCTGCCGGTGCGCTATCTCGACGGGGTCGGCAATCGCAGCAAGCCCGGCGGCTGCTGCGGCGCGCACTACGGCGCCAACGAAGCCGCGTGGAAGGCCTTCGTCGCCGATACGCGAGCCTTCCTCGCGGCGGCGCTCGGGCCGTAGTCCCGGTGTGAAAAAGGGGGGGGCGGAAGAGGGGACGAATCGCGAGAAGTACCGATGGCAGCTGCATTTTACCCGTCCCCTCGGGGAGGGGACGATTTTGCGCTCTAACGCGCCTTCGCGCGCGGATGGGCGCTGCGATAAACCTCGGTGAGGCGGGCGGCGTCGACGTCGGTGTAGCGCTGGGTGGTCGAGAGGCTGGCATGACCTAGCAGTTCCTGGATGGTGCGCAGGTCGCCGCCGGCGCCCAGCAGGTGGGTGGCGAAGGAATGGCGCAGCGCGTGCGGCGTCACCGAGTCCGGAAGTCCCAGCGCGTGGCGGATGTCGCGCACGCGCTTCTGCACGATCGCGGGATCGAGCGGCCCGCCGCGCGCACCCAGGAAGAAGGAGTCGCCCGGACCCAGCGCCGCCATGAGCGGGCAGGCGTCGCGATAGGCCTTCATCGCCTCGATCGCCTGGGGCAGCAGCAGCACCAGGCGTTGCTTGTTGCCCTTGCCGGTGATGGCGAGCGTGTCCTGGCCGCTGGCGAGCAGGCCGTCGACGACGGATCTTGGTGAGGCCGAGCGCCTCGCTGATGCGCAGCCCCGCGCCATAGAGCAGGACCAGCACGGCCTGGTCGCGCAGGTCGATCCAGGCGTCGCGCTCGCGATCTGGCTCCTCGTCGAGAAGCGCGCCCATATCCTTTTCGGAAAGCGCCTTGGGCACCGAGCGCGGCAGCTTGGGCGTCTGAATCGCGCCGATCGCGGTATTCCGGGCAAGCCCGCGCTTGTCGAGGAAGCGGAAGAAGGAGCGCACCGAAGAGAAGGCACGCGCGGTCGAAGTGCGGGCCATGCCACGCTTGGCCTGGTCGGCCAGCCAGGCGCGGAACTCGGCGGGCTTCAGTCCGCCCAGTGCCTCGAGCGTGGCGGGTGCCCCAAGGTAACTCGTCATGAAGGCGAGGAAGCCGTCGACGTCGTGCTCGTAGGCCACCAGCGTATGGCCGGCCAGCCGCCGTTCGCTCTTCAGCCAGTCGCGCCAGGCCTCCCGTGCCGCGGCGAGCCTCATGGTTTGCCTACTCAGGGAGATCCAGCCAGGCGCGCATCGTGTTCTCCAGAACCTTGGCCAGGAAGAACAGCAGCTCGGTCGCCATGTCGGGGCCGAACGCCTCGGGGTCGCGCGCGCCGAAACACATCACCGCGTCCGGCGAGCCCGACGACACCTTGAGGCGCATCAGCACGTCGGACTTCACGAAGCGCGCCACGTCGCCGAAGAAGGCGTCCTCGCCGACGATGCTGGAGCGCAGGCGCGCGTGCTTGTCCGGACCGATCGCGGCATCGATGGCGCCCGGCGCCAGCACGTAGACGCCGCGTACCGGCGCGCGCCGGGGCGCATCGGCGTTGGCCTCGATGGCCAGCGTGATGAAGTCGACGTCGAGCAGCTCGGGCAGCTCGTGCGTCACGACATGGATCATCTTCTCGAAAGTCGTCGCCTGGATGATCGAGATCACCGCCGCCTGGATGCGGTTCTGGACGATCTGGTTCTGCTTGGAGTTGGCGATGATCTCGGTGCGTTCGGTCTTGAGCTTGTCGATCTCCGAGCGGAAGCGCTTCAGGATCGCCTGCTGCATGTCGATCACGCCCGGGCCCTGCGGGCGCGGCACCAGGCCGAGCTCGGTCGCCAGTTCGGCATGCTCGGCGAAGAAAGTCGGATGTGCCTTCAGATACGCAACGACATCGTCGGCCGTGATCACCTTGACCTGCCGTCCCGACCCGTCGGGCGCCGTGACGGTGCCGTCCCCAGTCATATAGTGCCACTCATAGAATCGACTGCCCGGTCTTCTTCCAGTCGTCGAGGAAGGCCTTGAGGCCGTTGTCGGTCAGCACGTTCTTGAAGAGCTGGCGAATGATGTTCGGCGGCACGGTCGCGACGTGGGCGCCCATCTTGGCCGCCTGGATGACGTGCTGGGTGTGGCGTACGGAGGCCACCAGGCACTCGGTCTTGAAGTGCGGATATTGGCGATAGATCGTCATGATCTCCTGGATCAGGGCCATACCATCATGACCCTGGTCGTCGATGCGGCCGACGAAGGGTGAGATGAACGAGGCGCCGGCCTTGGCGGCGAGCAGCGCCTGGCCCGCCGAGAAGCACAGGGTGACGTTCACCATCGTGCCTTCTTCGCGCAGCGTCTTGCAGGTCTTGAGGCCATCCGGCGTCAGCGGCACCTTCACGGTGACGTTCTTGGCGAGCTTCGCAAGCTTCCGCCCTTCTTCCAGCATGGTCTTGTAGTCCGTCGAGACGGTCTCGGCGCTGACCGGGCCGGGAACGATGGCGCAGATTTCCTTGATCGTATCGAGCATTGGCCGGCCCGACTTCAGGATCAGGGAGGGGTTGGTGGTGACGCCGTCGAGCAGCCCGGTGGCTGCGATATCTTTAATTTCGGCGACGTCGGCGGTATCCACGAAGAACTTCATCTAAAATGCCCCATGGCCAGTGGTTCGGACACGCGCGGTACCACAATTTCTAGCAGATGCGACCGCACCCGTGGGGGCTGAATCGGTGGAAAAGACCGTGCCCCGCACGGTGCGCGTCCTGCTGCCGTTACCGCTCGGTGACGCTTACGACTATAGCGTGCCGGAGGGGCTGGAGGTTGCGGCCGGCGCCTTCGTTATCGTGCCGCTGGGCAAGCGCGAGACCATTGGCGTGGTGTGGGGCGAAGGCTCGGGCGAGGTGGCCGAGGCCAGGCTGCGCGATGTCGTCGACGTGCTGCCGGCGCTGCCGATGGCCGACGCGTTGCGTCGCTTCGTCGACTGGGTATCGGCCTACACCCTGGCGCCGCCGGGCGCCGTGCTGCGCATGGCGATGAGTTCGCCGTCGGCCCTCGAGGCATCCCGGACCGAGTTCGTCTACCGCCCGCTGCAGGCATCGGGCGACGACACGCTCAAATTGACGGCGGCGCGGCGGCGAGTGCTCGACGCGTTGAAGGACGGCCCCGCGATGCCTCTCGCCGAGCTCGCGCATATTGCCGGCGTCGGTCCTTCAGTCGTCAAGACGATGGCGTCGGCCGGCCTGCTCGAACCGGTCGAGCGCACGGTGCGCCGCGCCTTCCCCAGACCCGACGGGTCGCACGACGGGCCGGTGCTGTCGGAGGCGCAGAAGAGTGCCGCCAATGCGCTGGTGGCCAGGGTCGAGGCGCAGGCGTTTTCCGCGACCTTGCTCGACGGCGTTCCCGGCGCCGGCAAGACCGAGGTCTATTTCGAGGCGATCGCTGCGGCGCTCAAAGCCGGCCGGCAGGTGCTGGTGCTGTTGCCCGAGATCGCGCTCACCTCGCAATGGCTGAAGCGCTTCGAGGACCGTTTCGGCTGCACGCCCGCGCCGTGGCACTCGGGCCTGACCAGCCTCGAACGGCGCGAGACCTGGCGGGGCATCGCCGATGGCCGGGTCGGGGTCGCGGTCGGCGCGCGCTCGGCATTGTTCCTGCCGTTCGCGCAGCTCGGCCTGATCGTGGTCGACGAGGAGCACGACGGTTCGTTCAAGCAGGACGATGGCGTGACCTACAATGCGCGCGACATGGCCGTCGTGCGGGCGCGCTTGGTCGGCGCGCCGATCGTGCTCGCTTCGGCCACGCCCTCGCTGGAGAGCGTGACCAATGTCGCCGCCGGCCGCTACGGTGCGCTGCATCTGCCGCGACGGCACGGCAGCCAGACGCTCGCCAGGCTCGAGGCCGTCGACCTGAAGCGCGAAGCGCCGTCGCGCGGCCACTGGCTGTCGCCGCCGGTGGTCGAGGCGATGAAGCAGACCTTCGCCGCAGGCGAGCAGACGCTGCTGTTCCTCAATCGCCGCGGTTATGCGCCGATGACCCTGTGCCGGGCCTGCGGCCACGGCATCGAGTGCCCGCAATGCTCGGCGTGGCTGGTCGAGCATCGCTTCCGCCGGATGCTGGTCTGCCATCACTGCGGCCACTCCGAGCCGCCGGCACATGCCTGCAAGTACTGCGGTACGGAAGGTCAGTTCGTGGCCTGCGGTCCGGGCGTCGAGCGGCTGGCGGAGGAGGCGCTGGAACTTTTCCCCGAGGCGCGACTCGAACTCTTCACCTCGGATTCGCTGATGAGCCGCAGCGAGGCCGCCGCCGCGGTCGAACGCATGATCGAGGGCAAGATCGATATCCTGATCGGCACGCAGATGGCGGCGAAGGGCCATCACTTTCCCGGCCTCACGCTGGTGGCCGTGGTCGATGCCGACCTCGGCCTGAACGGCGGCGACCTGCGGGCCGCCGAGCGCACGTTCCAGATGCTCTACCAGGTGGCCGGCCGCGCCGGCCGCGAGGATCGCCCGGGCCGTGCGCTGATCCAGACCTATCAGCCCGAGCATGCCGTGATGCAGGCGCTGGTGTCGGGCGATCGCGACCGCTTCGTGGCGGCCGAACTGGCCGATCGCGAACTGGCCGGCATGCCGCCCTACGGCCGGCTCGCCTCGCTGATCGTCTCAGGGCCCGATCCCGCGGCGGTCGACAATGTCTGCGCCGCGATCGCGCGCCGCGCGCCGCATCAGGAGGGTGTCACCGTGCTCGGCCCCTCGGTCGCGCCGATGGCTTTGCTGCGTGGTCGTCACCGCCGGCGCTTCCTGCTCAAGACCAGGCGCGATGTTGCGGTGCAACCTTTGCTTCAGGCATGGCTGGTGCAGATCGGCTTGCCCAATTCAGTGCGCCTGCAGGTCGACGTCGATCCGTATTCTTTCCTGTGACACGGTGCAGGAAAAAACAGAGGTAATACGGGCGCTTAGCGTCCTTGCGCGGTGGAAAACAGCATGGTAGCAACGCGCGCTTTCGGCGGCGGGGGGCTGTTTCGTTCTGTCGCAAAAAGCCTAGGGGATTCAACGGCTTACCTGCTGGCATCGCCGGCACCGGAGAGGCTTTCGACGTGTCTATTTCCGCCACCTCAAGCGTCGCCGGACGCTATGCCAGCGCCCTCTTCGAGCTGGCGGACAGTGCCAAGTCGCTCGACCAGGTCGCCCAGGACCTCGACTCCTTCCGCAGGCTTCTTTCCGACAGCGCCGACCTTCGCCGGCTGATCGCCAGTCCGGTGATCGGCCGCGACCTCCAGGGCAAGGCGCTGCTGGCGGTTCTCGACGCCGCGGGCATCAAGGGTCTGACGCGCTCGTTCATCGGCACCGTTGCCGCCAAGCGCCGCGCGCGCGAGCTGTCGGCAATGATCACCGAATATCTCGCCGAGCTGGCGCGCCGCCGCGGCGAGACCACCGCCACGGTGACGTCGGCCGTGCCGCTCACGCCCGAGCAGTTGCAGCAGCTCGCCGACACGCTGCGCCGCATGCTGGGCGACGCCAAGGTTTCCATCGACGCTCGCGTCGAGCCCGACATTCTCGGCGGCCTGCTGGTGAAAGTCGGCTCGCGCCTGTTCGATTCATCGATCCGCAGCAAGCTGCAACGCCTGCAGCTCGCCATGAAGGGAGTTGCCTAATGGATATCCGTGCCGCCGAAATCTCGGCCATTCTGAAGCAGCAGATCGCCAACTTCGGCACCGACGCCGAAGTGGCCGAGGTCGGCCAGGTCCTCTCGGTCGGTGACGGCATCGCGCGCGTCTACGGCCTCGACAGCGTCAAGGCCGGCGAGATGGTCGAGTTCCCCGGCGGCATCAAGGGCATGGCGCTCAACCTCGAGAGCGACAATGTCGGCGTCGTGATCTTCGGCGAGGATCGCACGATCCGCGAAGGCGACACCGTGAAGCGCACCGGCACCATCGTCGACGTTCCGGTCGGCAAGGGCCTGCTCGGCCGCGTGGTCGACGGTCTCGGCAACCCGATCGACGGCAAGGGCCCGATCGCCTCGACCGAGCGCCGCCTGGTCGAAGTCAAGGCTCCCGGCATCATTCCACGCAAGTCGGTCACCGAGCCGATGCAGACCGGCCTGAAGGCCCTAGAACTCGCTGGTCCCCGTCGGCCGCGGCCAGCGCGAGCTGATCATCGGCGATCGGCAGACCGGCAAGACCGCCGTCGCCATCGACACCTTCCTCAACCAGAAGGCGATCAACCAGGGCACCGACGAGAGCCGCAAGCTCTATTGCATCTATGTCGCCATCGGCCAGAAGCGCTCGACGGTCGCCCAGATCGTCAAGACGCTCGAGGACAACGGCGCGATGGAATACACCATCGTCGTCGCCGCCACCGCGTCCGACCCGGCGCCCATGCAGTTCCTGGCACCCTACACCGGCTGCGCAATGGGCGAGTACTTCCGCGACAACGGCATGCACGCCCTGATCGTGTACGACGATCTGTCCAAGCAGGCCGTGTCGTACCGCCAGATGTCGCTGCTGCTGCGCCGTCCGCCAGGCCGCGAAGCCTATCCCGGCGACGTGTTCTATCTCCATTCGCGCCTGCTCGAGCGCGCCGCCAAGCTCAACGAGAAGAACGGCTCCGGTTCGCTCACCGCTCTGCCGATCATCGAGACGCAGGCCGGCGACGTGTCGGCCTACATCCCGACCAACGTGATCTCGATCACCGACGGGCAGATCTTCCTCGAGGCCGAGTTGTTCTATGCCGGCATCAAGCCCGCCATCAACGTCGGCCTGTCGGTCAGCCGCGTCGGCTCGGCCGCGCAGATCAAGGCGATGAAGCAGGTCGCCGGCACGATGAAGCTTGAGCTCGCGCAGTATCGCGAGATGGCGGCCTTCGCCCAGTTCGCCTCGGATCTCGATGCCTCGAGCCAGCGCCTGCTGGCGCGCGGCCAGCGCCTCACCGAGCTCCTGAAGCAGAGCCAGTTCTCGCCGATGCCGGTCGAGGAGCAGGTTATTTCGCTCTATGCCGGCACGCGCGGCTTCCTCGATACGCTGGCGGTCAACCGCATCAACGAGTTCGAGCGTCAGCTGCTGGACGCCGTGCGTGCCGAGGGCTCGATCCTCGCCTCGATCCGCGACAAGCGCGAGATCGTCAAGGAGACCGACGACAAGCTGAAAGGCTTCATGACCGAATTCGTCAAGAAGTTCGGCTGAGCAGGATCGTCAGGCACCGATGCCCAGTCTCAAGACTTTCCGCCTGAGGATCAGAAGCGTCCAGTCGACGCAGAAGATCACCAAGGCCATGAAGATGGTCGCCGCGGCCAAGCTGCGGCGCGCCCACGGAGCAGGCCACCGCGGCCCGTCCCTATGCCGAGGCCATGGACAAGATCCTGGCGTCGCTGGGCGTGAGCTTCAAGGGCACCGGTCCACGCCTGCTGGCCGGCACCGGCTCGGACAAGGTTCACCTGCTGATCGTCGCGACCGGCGACCGCGGCCTGTGCGGCGGCTTCAACAGCACCATCGTGCGCGAGGCGCGCCGCCGGATCCGCGCTCTCGAGGCCGAGGGCAAGACGGTCAAGATCTTCTGTGTCGGCCGCAAGGGCCGCGACCAGCTGCGCCGCGACTATGGCCGCCTGATCGTCGAGACCATGACCGATCTCGGCCGTCCACGTCTTGCGTTCGGCGACGCCGAGAAGGTGGCGGCGCGCGTGATGGAGATGTTCGCCGCCGGCGACTTCGACGTCGCGTCGATCGTCTTCAACCGCTTCAAGTCGGCGATGACCCAGATCGTCACCGTCCAGCAGCTCATCCCGCCGCCGGCGCCGGAGCCCGCCGCGACGGCCGCTCCCTCGACCATGGGCGGCGCGGTCTACGAATTCGAGCCGGACGAGGCCGAGATCCTGGCGGACCTGCTGCCGCGCAACCTCACCGTCCAGATCTTCCGCGTGCTGCTGGAGAACGCGGCGAGCTTCTACGGCTCGCAGATGACGGCGATGGATTCGGCGTCGCGCAACGCCGGCGACGTCATCAAGAAGCTGACTTTGCGGATGAACCGCGCGCGTCAGGCCTCCATCACCAAGGAACTCATCGAGATCATCTCGGGCGCCGAGGCCATCTAGGCCGCGCGCTGTACGCAATCGAAGGAGAAGGGATCCGTCATGGCCACCAACAATATCGGCACGATCACGCAGATCACGGGCGCGGTCGTCGACGTGCGCTTCGACGCCGACCTGCCGCATATTCTGAACGCGCTGCACGTCAAGGCCGACGGCCGCCTGCATCGTGCTCGAAGTCGCCCAGCATCTGGGTAAATCGGAAGTGCGCGCCATCGCCATGGACACCACCGACGGTCTGGTGCGCGGCGAGAAGGCAGTCGACACCGGCGCGCCGATCGCCATGCCGGTCGGCCCCGAGACGCTCGGCCGCATCTTGAATGTGATCGGCGAGCCGGTCGACGAGCGCGGCCCGGTTGGCAACAAGCTGACCCTGCCGATCCATCGCAGCGCGCCCGAGTTCGTCGACCAGTCGACGGAAGCGGAAATCCTGGTTACCGGCATCAAGGTCATCGACCTGCTGGCGCCCTACGCCAAGGGCGGCAAGATCGGTCTGTTCGGCGGCGCCGGCGTCGGCAAGACCGTGACGATCATGGAGCTGATCAACAACGTCGCGAAGGCCCACGGCGGCGTGTCGGTGTTCGCCGGCGTCGGCGAGCGCACCCGCGAGGGCAACGACCTCTATCACGAGATGATCGAGTCGGGCGTCATCAAGCTCGACGGCCCGGGCTCGAAGGTGGCGCTGGTGTACGGCCAGATGAACGAGCCGCCGGGCGCGCGCGCCCGCGTCGGCCTGTCGGGCCTCACCGTCGCCGAGTATTTCCGCGATGCCGAAGGCCAGGACGTTCTGTTCTTCGTCGACAACATCTTCCGCTTCACCCAGGCAGGCTCCGAAGTGTCGGCGCTGCTCGGCCGCATCCCGTCGGCGGTGGGCTATCAGCCGACCCTGTCGACCGACATGGGCGCGCTGCAGGAGCGCATCACCTCGACCAAGAAGGGCTCGATCACCTCGGTGCAGGCCATCTACGTGCCCGCCGACGACTTGACCGACCCGGCGCCGGCGACCTCGTTCGCCCATCTCGACGCCACGACCGTGCTCAGCCGCTCGATCGCCGAACAGGCGATCTTCCCGGCGGTCGATCCGCTCGAACTCGACCTCGCGCATGCTCGATCCGCGCGTCGTCGGCCAGGAACACTATGACGTCGCCCTCTCGGTCCAGCGCGTGCTGCAGCAGTACAAGTCGCTGCAGGACATCATCGCCATCCTTGGCATGGACGAGCTGTCGGAAGAGGACAAGCTGGTCGTCAGCCGCGCCCGCAAGATGCAGCGCTTCCTTAGCCAGCCGTTCCACGTGGCCGAAGTATTCACCGGCACGCCGGGCGTGTTCGTGAAGCTCGAGGACACGATCAAGGCCTTCAAGGCGATCGTGGCCGGCGAGTACGACGACCTGCCGGAAGCCGCCTTCTACATGGTGGGCACGATCGACGAGGTCGTGGCCAAGGCCAAGAAGCTCAACGCCTGATCGATCATGGCAAAGGTCAATTTCCGTCTGGTAATGCCCGAGCGCGAGCTTCTCGCGACCGAGGCCGATATGGTCGTGGTCCCGGGCAGCGAAGGCGACTTCGGCGTCCTGCACGGCCACGCTCCGCTGATCTCGACCGTCCGTGCCGGCGTACTCGAGGTCTTCCAGGGCAGCAAGGCCGAGCAGCGTTTCCTGGTGGTCGGCGGCTTCGCCGAAGTGACCCCCGAGCGCTGCACGGTGCTTGCCAACGAGGCGGTGCCCTTCGAATCGGTGACCGCCGAGCAGCTTGCCGAGCGCGAGCGTACGGCCGAACGGCACGTCGCCGCGGCCGCCAGCGACGCGGAGAAGACGGCCGCACAGAAGGAACTGGCGGTCGCCGGTGACCTGCGCCGCGCCCAAGCCTACTACGCAGCTCGCTAATTACAGTCGGTACGCAAGGAACTCTGTCCCGAATCGTACCCGTTCGGGCCATTGCAACCTTTGGCGCGGCTCGCTTTATTATTACCGTTATGCGTCGCTCCCTGAGGGCCTTGGCCGATGGCTAGCTGGACACTCGAGACGATCGATTGGGATCGCTTCGACGCGTCGATGATCGACCCGGAGATCGTGCGCAACATCAAGGCTGCGGCCATGGTGGAACGCAACAGCGGGGACTACGGCATCTATCTCGGCCGCGTGTTCGCCGACGATCCGGCCTTCGTGGCCGATGTGAACGGCTGGGTTGTCGAAGAGATCCAGCACGGCATGGCGCTCGGCCGTTGGGCGCAGATGGCCGACCCGACGTGGGACTTCGATGCCGCCTTCGAGCGTTTCCGCACCGGGTACAAGCTGCCGCTCGACGCCAAGACCTCCGTCCGCGGCAGCCAGGCGGGCGAGATGATGGCGCGCTGCATCGTCGAGACCGGCACCAGCTCCTATTACAGCGCGCTCCGGGACGCGAGCGCCGAGCCGGTCCTGAAGCAGATCTGCGCCCGGATCGCGGCCGACGAGTTCCGCCACTACAAGCTCTTCTACGCGCACTTGCGGCGCTGCCTGAAGCGCGACCGGCTGAGCCGCTGGGCACGCCTGAGGGTCGGCTGGAGCCGAATGGCGGAGTCCGAGGACGACGAACTGGCCTATGCCTACTTCGCGGCGAACGAGTCTGCGGACGCGGTCTACGACCGCCGGCACAGCCGGGACGCCTATGCAAGGCGCGCCTATCCGCTCTACCGGGCGAGCCATGTGCAACGCGCCATGGCGATGGTGCTGAAGGCGGTCGGTCTGGCGCCGCAGGGCTGGCTCAATGCGCTGGCGACTCGGCTGGGCCTGTGGTTCCTCCGCCGGCGCTCGATCCAGCTCGGCGCCAGCGTCTCCTAGAGCAGGTCGGCGAATTCCTTCACGACGGCTTGGTAGATCGGCTTCTTGAAGGGCACGATCAGCTCGATCAGTTCGCCGGCCGTTACCCACTTCCAGGCGTCGAATTCGCGCTCGTGTGCGGCGAGATAGATGTCGGCGTCGGTGCCGGTGAAGGCGAGTGCAAACCATTTCTGGGCCTGACCGTGCCAGCGGCCCTTCCAGTGCGCCGGCCGCAGCCTCTCGGGAACGGTATACGAGATCCAGTCCACGGTCTCGCGCAGCAGCAGGGCGCGGGTGGTGCCGACTTCCTCGGCAAGTTCGCGGCATGCCGCCTCGACCGGCGTCTCGCCCTTGTCGATGCCGCCCTGGGGCATCTGCCAGGCCTCGGCCTCCGGCATGCCGAGGCGCCGGCCGACGAATATCCGTCGGTCGGCGGCAATCAGCATCAGCCCGACGTTGGGCCGAAGATATTTGGGAATCGCGCCGGGCGGGCGCGCCGGAACGACGCTCAGTTGGCCCGGCTCGAGTAGAGCGAGATGCCGCGAATCAGGTCGAGGGCGCGCAGCAGCTGATAGTCGGCCACGGCGTCCTTCGGCGGCTCGTCGGGATCGGTCGAGGCGACGGGCGCCGGCGGAATCGGCGGCGCGACCGGCGGTGCGCCGGCACCGGCGGCGGGCTTGCCGTCGCTCGGCTTGGCGTTGTTGGCATCGGGTTTGGCCGGCGTGGCCGGCGTGGCCGGAGTAGCCGGCGGAGTGGCGGGCTTGGCGGCGGCGTCGCCCGGCTTGTTGGGGTTGTTGATCGAGCCGCGCAGGTCCAATTCGCGGAAGCCCATACGCTGCTGGATGGTCTCGACCTTGGCCTGTTCGACCTCAATGTCGGGCTTGATGCCTTCCTTCTGGATCGAGCGGCCCGACGGCGTGAAGTAGAGCGCCGTCGTCAGGCGGATCGCGCCGCCGCCGGTCACCTGCATGATGGTCTGGACCGATCCTTTGCCGAAGGTACGGGTGCCGAGGATGATGGCACGGTGCTGATCCTGCAGCGCGCCAGCGACGATCTCCGACGCCGACGCCGAGCCGCCGTTCACCAGCACCACGATCGGCAGGCCGTTGGCCACATCGCCCGGCTTGGCGTTCCAGCGCTGGATGTCCTCCGCCTTGCGCGCCTTGACCGAGACGATCTCGCCCTTTTCCATGAAGGCGTCGCACATCGAGATCGCCTGATCGAGCAGGCCACCCGGGTTGTTGCGCAGGTCGAGGACGTAGCCCTTGATCTTGCCGCCCGACTCCTTCTTCATCTTCTCGATGGCGTCGAGCAGGCCCGAAGTGCTCTGCTCGGTGAACTGGGTGACGCGGATGTAGCCGACGTCGCCCTCGAGGCGATACCGCGTCGACTTCACCTTGATGACCTCGCGGGTCAGGGTGACGTCGATCGGATCCTTTACGTTGGCGCGACGGATCGAGATCTTGATCGGCGCGCCGATCTTGCCGCGCATCTTGTCGACCGCCTCCTGGAGCGTCAGCCCCATCACCGGCTGACCGTCGAGCGCGAAGATGAGATCGCCCGGCTGGATGCCGGCCTTCGATGCCGGCGTGTCGTCGATCGGCGACACGACCTTGATAACCTGGTTCTCCATGGTGACTTCGATGCCGAGCCCGCCGAACTCGCCCTTGGTCTGGACCTGCATGTCCTTGTAGGCCTTGGGGTTCATGTAGCTCGAATGCGGGTCGAGCGAGGACAGCATGCCGTTGATGGCGTTCTCCATCAGCGCCTTCTCGTCGACCGGCTCGACATAGTCGCGGCGCACCCGCTCGAGCACGTCGCCGAACAGGTTGAGCTGCTGGTAGAGCTCGCTCTTCTCGCTGCCCGCGGCCTTTTCGGCCTTGTCCTGGCCCCAGGTATAGGCGGCCGGAACCGCCAGGAACGCCACGATCGCGGCGGTGGAAACGAGACGCAGACGGGTCATTGGTAGGCCTTTACGAGAGGTCGCCGGTCGAGGCCGGACGACACGTGAAATTCGGGCTGTCGGGACGAAGATACTAGGGGCTCTTTGGCAGTATCAAGGCGTGGACGCTCACGTCCATGTCACAAATTACGCCGATGCGACCGCCTTGCCGTGCGGGGCGGCCAGAATCACCGGTCGGGAGGCCTGCGACAACAGCGAATGGCCGGTCATTTCGGCGGGTTGTTCGACGCCCATCAGGGCCAGCAGGGTGGGCGCCACGTCGGCGAGCTTGCCGTCCCCCAGGGAGCGGACCGCGGGGGGAGCGTTGAACAACAGCGCCGGCACGCGATTGAGGGTGTGCTGGGTGTGTTTCTGGTGGGTCTCTTCGTCGTACATCTGCTCTGCATTGCCGTGGTCGGCGGTGACCAGCAGGACGCCTCCCGACTTGCGCACGGCGTCCATCACCCGGCCGAGCGCTCGATCCACCGCCTCGATCGCCTTGACCGCCGCGGCCAGGATGCCGGTATGTCCCACCATGTCGGAATTGGCGTAGTTGACGACGATCAGGTCGTACTTGCCCGAGCCGATCGCCTCGACCAGCTTGTCGGTGACCTCCGGTGCGCTCATCTCGGGCTTGAGATCGTAGGTCGGCACCTTGGGCGAGGGCACCAGGATGCGGTCTTCGCCCGCGAACACCTTCTCCTCGCCGCCGTTGAAGAAGAACGTGACGTGCGCGTACTTCTCCGTCTCGGCGATGCGCAGTTGCCGGAGTCCCGCCTTCGAGATGGTCTCGCCGAGGCCCATCGCCAGCACGGCGGGCGCAAACAGCGTCTTCAGGAACGGGTTGAGTGCTGCGGAATATTCGACCATGCCGACGGCATCGCCGAATTTCACCAGCCGCGGACGATGGAAGCCGTCGAACATCGGATCGAGCAGCGCGGTCAGGATCTGGCGGGCGCGGTCGGAGCGATAGTTGAACATCAGCATTCCGTCGCCGTCCTGCATGCCCGTGAAGCCCTCGATCACGGTGGGCAGCACGAACTCGTCGTCGAGACCGGCGGCATATCCCCTGTCGACGGCTTCCTTCGGCGTCTTCGCGGTCTGGCCTTTAGCCTCGACCATCGCGGCATAGGCCTTGGCGACCCTGTCCCAGCGCTTGTCGCGGTCCATCGCGTAGTAGCGGCCGCCGACGGTGGCGAAGCGGATGGGCAGGCCCTTCTCGAGGCCCGCTTCGACCGTCGCCAGGCACGCGTGCGCGCTGCGGGGCGGCATGTCGCGGCCGTCGAGGAAGGCGTGGATCCAGACCTTGATGCCGGCGGCAGCGATCAGGTTGGCCAGCGCGATCAGGTGGTCTTCATGGGCATGCACGCCGCCGGGCGAGGTGAGGCCCATCAGGTGGCAGGCGCCGCCGTTCTTCTTGAGCGTCGCGATCAGTTCCTTGAGATGGCCGTTCTTCGCCAGCGAGCCGTCGGCGATCGCCTTGTCGATGCGCGGCATGTCGGGCACCGCGACGCGGCCGGCGCCCAGGTTCATGTGGCCGACCTCGGAGTTGCCCATCTGGCCCTTGGGCAGGCCGACGAACGAACTCGGACGCGTCGATCAGCGCTTGCGGGCAGGTGGCGATCATCCGGTCGAAATTGGGCGTCGACGCGTCGAGGATGGCATTGTCTTTCGGATCGGGCCGGAAGCCCCAGCCATCCAGGATGCACAGAACCGCGGGGCGCGGAGCCGCCATCAGCCGGCCTTGGGACCCGCCGGCCGGGCGCGCTCGACCGCGTTGAACTTGTTGGGACAGTTGAGGTCGCGCGGATCGGTGTTGGGATTCTGGTCGGGTACCTCGATGGCGCAGAACACGAACTCGCCGCGCGGTTCGCCGTTGATCGAGATGTCGTAGGTATAGGTGCCCGGCGGATCGCCCGGGATGATGCACCACGAGCGCTGCAACACGCCGTCCTGCACGATCTCGGTCATCTGGGTCGTCGCCTTGGTCTTGTCCGGGCTGACGACCGTCTCCGGTCCGGCGATGACCTGCTCGGCCGGCTGCGAGGTGGTCAGCACTTCGGTGAGCGATACGGTGCGGTTGGGGCCGCCGAGATACATCCGCCAGCCGAAGCAGGCGCGGTTGTAGAGCAGCGGGATGGCGTTGGTTTCGTAATGGCGCTGCTTGCCGTCGGCGCCGGTGATCGAGACGTAGGGAATGCTCTTGAGCTTGGGTACCGGGCGGTCGGCCGGCGTGTCGGCGGCCGGTACTGGCCGGATGATGGTCTGATCGGCGGTCTGGGCGCTCGCAGCCGCCGCGAGACCGCTGCAAACAAGCGCAGTGACGACGGCAAGCCGCCGCAGGAGGGGAGATGTCATGCCCCCAATGTAGCCCCGGTTTTTCGTCAGAACAGAGGCAAATTCGACGCTTTTTGTCCCGCCCTCAGGCGAGACGGCAGGGGCGCCTCAGGCGCGGTGATAGGGGTGCCCGGCGAGCAGCTGCTGGGCGCGGTAGATCTGCTCGGCCAACATCGCCCGGGCGAGCTGGTGCGGCCAGGTCATGGCGCCGAACGACAGCACCAGGTCGGCACGTGTCAGCAGGGTTTCGGTATGGCCGTCGGCGCCGCCGATCAGGAAGGCGACCTCGGCGACCAACTCGTCACGCCAGCGTCCCATGCGCCGGGCGAAGGCCTCGCTGTCCAGGACCTTGCCGCGACGATCGAGTGCCACGATGACGGCTTTGTCGGGGATCGCTGCCAGAAGCAATTCGCCCTCGCGCTCCATCAATTGAGCGGCCGGTAATTTCTTCTTTTCCTCGCGTTCGCGGAGCGTGAGTGGCCAGCGGATGCGGCTGGCATAGTGCTCGTAGAGATCGCGCTCGGGGCCGCGCCCGGCACGGCCGATGGCGGCGACGGTGAGCTTCAATGCGACCTAAGCCGGACGGGCGGCGGGACGACGGCGGGTGCGCGCCGGATCGCCGCGCCGGCGCGGGATGGTCGCCGGCTTGGCCGCGGCGTCGGTCTCGAGCTGCCACATTTTCTCGAGGGCATAGAAGGTGCGCGATTCGGGACGGAAGACATGGATCACCACGTCGCCGCCGTCGATCAGCGCCCAGTCGCCGGCTTCCTTGCCCTCGACCGGCGTGTAGCCGTGACCGGCCTGTTTCAGCCGGTCGGCGAGATGCTCGGCGATGGCAACGACCTGGCGGGTCGAGCGGCCGGTGGCGATCACCATGTAGTCGGCGAAGGCCGATTTGCCCTTGAGGTCGATCACGACAACGTTCTCGGCCTTGTCGTCGTCGAGCGACTTGCGCACCAGCTCGAGCTGGGCGGCGGAGGCTTTGCTTCGGTCGGGAAGCGTGCGGGGGTGTTCGGAGATGGTCGTTCCTTTCGCTTTGGTTCGTCGCGGCCGCACTGCACGGATGGCGGTCGCGGAATGGGAGTCCAGTCGGCTCGGGATAAAGCACCAGGCCGGCGCCTCGCAAGAGGCGAGACGGCGGGCCTGCTCAGCCTTGAGACGATAACGCGCAAAGGCGCGCGGGCGCTGCCGACTGCAGCGCGGCATAGCTCCAGCCCGGCCGCGCGAAAGCCGCGATCGGGATCGCCTCGAAAAGTTCGCGCCAGCCCTGCCAGCGCACCAGCTGCGGCAGGATGTCGGCGCCCATCAGCCAGACGAAATGGGCATGCGGATAGAGCCGGCGCAGCGCGCGCACCGTGTCGAGCGTGTAGCGCGTGCCGAGCAGCAGCTCCGGCGCCTCGACGCGGATGCGCGGATGGTGAGCGATCTGCCGGGCGCGGGCGACCCGGCTGGGCAGCGGCTCCATGCCGTCGTCGCTCTTCAGCGGGTTCTGCGGCGAGACCAGCCACCACACCTCGTCGAGGCCGAGGCGATGCAGCGCCTCGAGGCTGACATGGCGGTGGCCCTCGTGCGCGGGATTGAACGAGCCGCCCAGGAGGCCGATGCGGCGCGTCGTAGCGCGCGTCACGCCCGGGCATCGGGATGCGAGGCGGAGATCACGGCCGGAGCGTACCCTTGCCGCGCACGACGTTCTTGTAGGTGGTGAGCTCGACCAGCCCGACCGGCCCGCGCGCATGCATGCGATTGGTCGAGATGCCGATCTCGGCGCCCAGGCCGAACTCGCCGCCGTCGGCGAACTGGGTCGAGGCGTTGTGCATCACGATGGCGCTGTCGACTTCGCTGCAGGAAGCGCTCGGCGGTCGCCTCGTTGTCGGTGACGATCGAATCGGTGTGCTGGCTGCCGTAGGTCGCGATGTGGCGCACCGCGCCCTCGACGCCATCGACGGCGGCGACCGAGATGATCGGCGTCGAGATATTCGGTGCGCCAGTCCTTCTCGGTGGCCGGCAGCACGCGGCCGATCGCGCTTCTGCACCTCGCTGTCGCCGCGCACTTCGCAGCCGAGATCGAACAGCCTGGTCGGCGATCGGCTTGAGATGCGTGTCGAGCGCGGCGCGGTCGATCAGCAGGGTTTCGGCGGCGCCGCAGACGCTGACCCGGCGCATCTTGGCGTTGGCCACGATGTCGCGCGCCATCGTCGATGTCGGCGTCGCGGTCGACATAGACATGGCAGAGGCCGTCGTAGTGGCGCAGCACCGGCACGCGGCTTTCGGCGGTCACGCGGTCGATCAGCGAGCGTCCGCCGCGCGGCACGATCAGGTCGAGCCAGTCCATCGCCTTCAGCATCTCGCCGACCAGCGGCGCGGTCGGTGGTCGGCACGAGCTGGATGCAATCTTCCGGCAGGGCGGCGGCGCCCAGCGCGCGGCGCAGCAGGTCGACGATGCGCGCGAGGAATGGAAACTGTCGGAGCCGCCGCGCAGCACGACGACATTGCCCGACTTGAGGCAGAGCGCGCCGGCGTCGGCGGTGACGTTGGGGCGCGCCTCGTAGATCACGCCGATGATGCCGATCGGCACGCGCACCCGGCTGAAGGCAAGCCCGTTCGGCCGCTGCCATTGCTCGACCACGGAGCCGACCGGATCGGGCAGGGCGGCGATGTCGTCGAGTGCCGTGGCCATGCCCTCGATGCGGGCGGCGTTCAGCAGCAGGCGATCCTGCAGCGCCTCGCTCATGCCGGCGGCTTTCGCGGCGTGGCGATGTCGAGCGCATTGGCGGCCAGGATGGCGGCGCTCTCGGCGCGGATCAGGCGCGCGCCGTCGGCCAGCGCCTTGTTCTTGGCGGCAGTGGTGGCGTTGCGCAGCGCTGGCGGCGGCCTGCCGGGCGCGCCGGCCGAGCGCCGCCACGATCGGCGGCGGCGTCTGGCTGTCCGGGGAGGGCTTGGTCTGGACGTTCATCGCGCGGTCCAGTATGTCACTCGACGACGAGGTCGTCGCGGTGGACGATCTCGTCGCGGCCGCGGAAGCCCAGCAGCTTCTCGATCTCGGCACTCTTGCGCCCGGCGATGCGGCGCGCATCCTCGGCGGCGTAGGCGACCAGCCCGCGGGCCAGCACGCGGCCCTTCTTGTCCTTCACGTCGACCACGTCGCCGCGCTTGAACTCGCCGTCGATCGCGGTGACGCCGGCGGGCAGCAGGCTCTTGCCCGACGACAGGGCGCGGACCGCGCCGTCGTCGACGACCAGGGTGCCGGCCGATTTCAGCGAGCCCTTGATCCATTTCTTGCGCGCCGACAGCGGCGAGGCTTCCGGCAGGAACCACGAGCAGCGCGCCGTGCCCTCGATCAGCGCGCCCAGTGCCCCGACCGCGCGGCCGTCGGCGATCGCCATGCGGCAGCCCGCGGCCATGGCGATGCGGCCGGCCATCAGCTTGGTCACCATGCCGCCGTTGGACAGTCTCGCGAGGCGGCGGCGCCGGCCATCGCCTCGATCTCGGGCGTGATCTCGCGGATTTCGGGGATGTGCGCGGCACTTGCGTCGCTGCGCGGATCGCCGGTGTAGAGCCCGTCGATGTCGGACAGCAGCACCAGGGTGTCGGCCGAGATCATCTCGGCGACCCGCGCGCCCAGCCGATCGTTGTCGCCGAAGCGGATCTCGTCGGTCGCGACCGTGTCGTTCTCGTTGATCACCGGGATCGGCCTTGAGGCCCAGCAGGGTCGCCATGGTCTGGCGCGCGTTGAGGTAGCGGCGGCGCTCCTCCAAATCGTCGAGCGTCAGCAGCACCTGCGCCACGGTGATGCCGTGCCGCGCCAGCGCTTCCTGGTAGGCGTGGGCGAGCTGGATCTGGCCGGTCGCGGCGGCGGCCTGGCTCTCCTCGAGCTTGAGCGCGCCGGCCGCCAGCTTGAGATGGGTGCGGCCGAGGCGAATGGCGCCGGACGACACCAGCACGATCTCGCAGCCCTTCTTGTGCAGGCGCGCGACGTCGCGGGTCAGCGCTTCCAGCCAGTCGCGGCGGATCTCGCCTTTGGCTTCATCGACGAGAATCGAGGAGCCGATCTTGACGACCAGCCGCTTCGAGCTGGTCAGGGAGGTCACGCGGCTTCCTCGCCGCTTCCTGGGCGCCGTCGCGCTGGCGGTCGACGAGCTTCATCAGCTCATGCAGCAGCGCCTGCACGCCGTGCCCGGCAACGCCGGAGATCACGTGCACGGTCTTGCGGCTCACCTTGGCGAGCCTGGCGCGCTTGGCCTCGATGTCTTCCTCGGTCATGGCGTCGGTCTTGTTGAGCGCCACGATCTCCTTCTTGCGCACGAGATTGCCGCCGTAGGCCTTGAGCTCGCCGCGCACCGTCTTGTAGGCGAGGCGCCACGTCGTCCTGCGTGCCGTCGACCAGATGGAGCAGCGCGCGGCAGCGCTCGACGTGGCCCAGGAAGCGCGTGCCGAGGCCGGCGCCTTCGTGCGCGCCTTCGATCAGGCCCGGAATGTCGGCCATCACGAACTCGCGGTCGCCGACCTTCACCACGCCGAGGCCGGGCGTCAGCGTCGTGAACGGATAGTCGGCGATCTTGGGCTTGGCGTTGGTGTTGACCGACAGGAACGTCGACTTGCCGGCGTTGGGCAGTCCGACCAGGCCGATGTCGGCGATCAGCTTCAGGCGCAGCCACACCCAGCGCTCTTCGCCGGGCCAGCCCTTGTCGGCGCGGCGCGGCGCGCGGTTGGTCGAGGTCTTGTAGTGCAGGTTGCCGTAGCCGCCGTCGCCGCCCTTGAGCAGCACGACACGCTGGCCGACCTCGGTGAGGTCGAGCAGCAGCGTCTCGTTGTCCTCGTCGAAGATCTGCGTGCCGCGCGGCAGGCGCAGCACGATGTCGTCGCCCTTGCCGCCGGTGCGTTGGGCGCCCATGCCGTGATGGCCCGTCTTCGCGTGGAAGTGCTGGGCGTAGCGATAGTCGATCAGCGTGTTGAGGCCGTCGACGCATTCGACGATCACGTCGCCGCCGCGCCCGCCGTCGCCACCATCGGGCCCGCCGAACTCGATGAACTTCTCGCGCCGGAAGCCTCCGCTGCCGGCGCCGCCATTGCCGGAGCGGAGGTAGATCTTGGCCTGGTCGAGGAATTTCATGGTGTGGGTCCAGAAAAGAAAAGGGGGAACGGTCGGACCGTTCCCCCTTCGCTATCCGTTGGGATGGGAACGGTTATTCGGCAGCCATCTTCGCCGGGTTCTGGGCCGGCGCCGGGAGCACGTTCACCTCGACCTTGCCGCCGCTGCGGGTGCGGAACGAGACGACGCCGTTGGCGGTGGCGAACAGCGTGTGGTCGCGGCCGATGCCGACGTTCTCGCCGGCGTCCATCTTGGTGCCGCGCTGGCGGACCAGGATGTTGCCCGACAGGACCTTCTCGCCGCCGAAGCGCTTCACGCCCAGGCGCCGTCCGTCGGAATCGCGGCCGTTACGCGAAGAGCCGCCTGCTTTTTTATGTGCCATCGTACTGCTCCGGTCGCTCTATCTATCAGGCGACGATCTGTTCGATCTTGACCACCGTCAGGTCCTGACGGTGACCGTTCTTGCGCCGCGAATTCTGGCGGCGGCGCTTCTTGAAGACGATCAGGTGCTCGCCGCGGCCCTGCTTGACGATCGAGCCGACGACCTTGGCGCCGGCGACCGTCGGCTTGCCGACCTTGTCGCCCACCATCAGCACGTCGGTGAACTCGATCTTCGCGCCGGCTTCGCCCTCGAGACGCTCGACGGTGAGCGTGTCGTCGGCGGCGACCGTGTATTGTTTTCCACCCGTGCGGATAACGGCGATCATGGGACACCTGACTTGAGCCCTCCGGCCGGGTCCTCTCCTACCATCCCTAGCGGGATCGGCCGGATCGGGCCCCACATGCCGGAAAGCATGAAAGAGCACGGCGGGCCCGAAAGACCCGCCGAAGGAGGGCGGAATATACGCAGGGAAAGCCCCAAGTCAACGCCGCAAACCCTGAAATCCGGCGCTTTTTCCCGGTGCTGACGGCCCTGTTGCCCGCCCGAAAACACCCCCCTATAAGCGTGGCCCCGGAGAGGTGCCAGAGTGGTCGATCGGGACGGTCTCGAAAATGTTTGCTGCCCTCGCAGTCGGTCCCATCGCATCCCTTAGAACCAGATAACACGGGCCTTTCCGAGCCTCGCTATCCCGTCCCATACCAGCCGATTTAAGGCCGTCCTCGGGAGTTGGGTGGCAATCCGGGTGGCAATTCCCATGTTTAAGCACGCACGTCGCAATATGGGACCCTATGCAGTTCTTCATTCCGGGCTGTCCGCCTGATCAGACGCAGCACACGTTAGAGCAGTTTGCCAAGTCGGTCGGCTGCGCAGTTCCGGCGCGGCGGATTTGTCGAATTGGCTTCACTGACAACAAGCAGGGCAAACGAATAGCTGCTGCGGAAGTCGGTCAGCCATTTCGAGGTTACGGCAACGAAGTGGTCGCGGCGATCTTACCCTGGGGCAAGCTCCACTACGTGTTCACCCCGTCGCGCGGCGTCCTCCACAGTGGTCCATTCATGATCGGTGATGATGAAATTCACAGCGTTGATTATTTCGACGACACGCCGAGTGAGCTACGATTTTGAGAACCTGATGGCTATCCGCAGGAGCGAACAGAATGCGTCACCTTAGTCCTGTCCAACATTATCTTCGCCTCGCTCAACTTGAGCGGCTGGCCGACGGACATCTGACCCGGGCTGTCGAGGCGGGCACATATGCCCAAGCGCGTCGGGCGGCGACGCTCGTGGAGCGCGTGAATACCGCCCTAATGACATCCGCGCCCTTCACAATCACCCCCTTTAAGAGCTGCGACTAGGCAGCGTGAGCATCACCATGCAAACGGACGATAAGCTTCTAAAAGCGCTTCTAATCAAACTGGCGGAACGTGCTGCATTGCTTGGAGAGGATTGCAGTTGCGCAGTCCAGCCAGGAATAGAGGGACAGCGCGTTGATAACCCCATCGACGTGCCCGGGTATGACTGGGAGCAAATTGAACAGCACATGAAGCTTCTAAGAAGTCGGGGGCTTATCACTTCGGGTGGCGTGCCTGATCCGCTTGTTGGTATTTGGTTCTCTGGGCTCACTGATAAAGGGCGGCAGGTCGTGCAGGGACTACGATAGACTGGAATGGTCATGCCGCATGCCTCTAGGACCTATTTAGAGGGCGCGGACATGAAGCACATCGAAATCACGTTTCGTCTGATCGACGGTCGATATGTATTCGCATCGGCAGACAACAAGATTTTGATCGGGCATCCCAACCGAGACGAGGCTGCAGCTCTATTCATTCGTCTTTTCACAGAACTAGCGCGGAGGGGAACAACGTGCCGGATCGAGGCGCATGTACCGCTCGGCCCTGCTCTCAAGCTGTTGCGGGATGCAGGTGCGATTTGCCGTGTCGGATTGCAAAACCCACCGCCGCTAAAATCCCCGCCGTGGCAACTTCCCGGTAAGAGGTCGCTACCGACGCCGCCGCCAATATTTCTCTCTTGGACAGATTACCTCACGCAAACATCCCTCACCGAGCGGATGACCAGATGTCTCAGCATTGCCAAGAAAGCGAACAAGAAACGGTTACTTTCCGAAGCACCAAAGGTGCGGCTAACGGCGCAAGAAGTATGGACGCTAATAGAAGCAGCGAAAGGGCGCTGCGCTCATTGCGGGTCGTTAGCTGTCGAAAACCGGCCTTCAAGTTCTACGGGTGCTCCGCTGCCGTGGGCACAGGTTGGCCGCCGAATTGGCAGTTTGGAACATGTAAAACGCCGATTTGAGGGAGGCGATAACGACGTGTCCAATCTGGCCTGGGTCTGCTTGTGGTGCAATACATGGCCGAAAGAACGACGAAGGTTGGCAGTCGATTACGGCGGATATTATCCACAAACTTGATCAGGAGCCGAAATGATCGTCGTCACCAGTAGGGCGACGGCGGGCTTTTCAGTCATGCGACAGACGCCGATGAAGCCATGGCTTGGTGCCTTGACCCATAGCGGTCCCCGACATTCAACTGACGGAGTGGTCCGCTGTACCAGTCCGCGCCGCCGGCCGAAATGAAGCCGTACTTTACAACCTCGCCCCAGTCACGGGTAAGCCCGACCGACAGCGCATCAATGGCCTGCTACGGCAGATGACGCGGGCGTCTTCAAGGTCTCGCTGCTGAGTTGAAGCGAAAGAGGAACTCGGGTTCACTCATCGAGCCCGACAGGGTCAAGCTACCTTCCTTCACACAATCGATGTCGCTCTGAATGAAACTACCTGAGAAGACTACAGTGTCACCCTTCTTCATCCCCGAGACGATGCGGAAGAGGGCTGACCCCGGCTGAATGAGCGTGTTGTCGCCAATGTCCGAAAGGCTATTGTTCCACGTCTTGACGCCTACTCCGCTTCCTAGCGAAATCCCAAGCACGCCCTTCCCATCAGAATTCGACGACAGCGTGTCTATCCGTCCGACCCAGCTGCGCACCGATAGTCCGGGCAAGGCTTGGCAGATGGCGGCTTTCCTGTCCGCTCGGACCCCGCCCTTCGCCATCTCGTTGGCAGCGGACCGTGCTGCGCTCTGTGCAGCGACGTTGGCCGCGATGAACTTGGCTTCATCCGAGGGGATCGCGGGTCCCGGAGGCGGCTCGGGGGCTGCCTGTGGTTTGGATGCGACAATCGTCTGAGGAGAAGGGGCGGCAGCTGAAGTAGCGGGCTCTGCTGTGGTGGTCTCGCTCGGCGTTCGTATTTCCGCAGCATAGGCGACCACGCTCATGGCCAACCAACTGAAGGCAAACACACGGGATGTCGTGCTGTGCCCCTTCCGAAGAGTGAACCACGCCGCGACAATTGGGATGAAGAAGATACCGAGGCTAAGCAGGAAGCCGACTTGGCGCTTGGGAGCCGTCGGCTGGGTTGGCGCCGCCTGAGTGGCCGCTGGAGCGGGAGCAGCAGCAGCAGCAGGACCGCCCGCGCTGCCAGGCGCCGGTGCGCCACATGCCGGGCAAGCAGCAGCAAGCGTTGAGACTTCCTTGCCGCACTCGGCGCACTTTACTAGAGCCATCCCCGTCTCCCCAACCCCAGTACAAAGAGCCTAGAGCAGATCAACCGGTGGGGGCAAGGCGGCGGTAGCAATGTGCGGCGACTTCACAACGTCGCCTTGCGAGGGCCAATCCTAGGCGCTGTGATCGTTGGTGTGTTCACTGGCATCATGTGGCTCTCCAATAGGGTCAGAAGCCCCAAGGCTTCGGATCAACACCACGGCGACGGCGGGCTTCGTCGGTGTTGAGCGCGCCTTGCTCGCGGCGGTGCTTCTCGATCCGGTCGCGCTCTGGCTTGGTCTTGATGTAGCTGTCAACCAACGCGGCTTTCTCCGCGTCGGTGAGTTCGGGCATTTTATTGTCGGTCATCAGAACCCCCAATGCTCATCGTTTGAATAGCGCGTCGAACTGTTCGGCTGGCCTTGCCTCACGAGTAGGCCATCGCGAATGACATACTCGTTTGGGTTCCCGGCGAGCGGCTTGGCCGAGCGTATCTGCATCACGCCGATACGGGTCGCCGACATGAGGTCATCGTTGATCTTCTGAATGAGGCCATCCTTCCGGTAGTAGGACGAGAACTCATCCTGCCAATCGAACAAGCCCGCTGCGACCTTGAAGCGGCCCGAGCGCATCCTTGACAGCATATCCACGACGCCCGCCTCGGTGCTGTAGCCGCCCCGCGCGAATTGGGCGTGTGTAGGCAGCATCAACAGACCTTCACGCTTGTAGATGCTGGCAAGCTGTTCACCACTGCCCTTGTCCCGTTGGTTGCCGTCGTGCGGCCACGCCACGCGGACGTTGGGCATGATGGCGTTGATACGGCTCGCATGGATCGAGGGAACGCCACCTTTGATCTTGAAAGCGGCCATCGTGTAAATCGTGTCGGTGTCACGATCATGGGCCAGCAGCACAGCGGCGAACGGGTGCGCAATGCCGAAGTCGATAGCCCATAGCCACGACAAGCCACGAGTTTCCATTTCGCCGAACTGATCGTGAATGACAGTCCGTTGACCGTTGACAGTAGACAGTCGCATCGGCGCGGTGATGTCCTCAAGCTGCACGTCTTCAAAGACGGCACCCGAGCCGAGCATCGGGATACCTTCAAGGCGGGCTTTGCGCTCATGCGCTGGGAACATCGCGAGAAGCTGTGCCTGCTTCTCCGGGTCGCGAAGGTGCGGGAAGTCATCGGCACGACCGGGGATGATGATGCGTCCCCTCGCGGCCTGCGGCGTGCGCTCATTGAACCACGGAATGACCTTGTTCATGCCAGACAGCGGCGTGAAGCTGGCGAGCGCGGTGCCGTTGGTCGCAATCAGTCGCGCCAGCAACTCGGTCCATATCTCGATTGGCGGTTCCTCATCGCACCAAAACCAATCGAGCGACGCGCCCTGTAGCTTCTCGCGGCTCATTTCAAACGACTTGAAGCCGATGGTGCTGATACCGCCCGATGCGTGACGGAGGTGGAGTGTATCGACCGCGCCGCCAGCACCATGCGACAGGACCGTCTTTACGATCTTGTCGGGCGACAGGAACCCCGGATCGCTGCCTTCGATGCCAAGCAAGTAGCGCTGCACGATGTCACGAACGCTTGTCGTGCTTTCGCCGATGATCCATCCGTTCGTCGGGCCAGCGAAGATGCGGCCTTCCCAGCCATCGGGATATAGGCCGGTCGTCCATGTGCTGGTGATGTAGGACATGCCCAATGTTTTGCCGGACTGATTGCCCCATCGGGCGGCCACGGCTTGATAGTCGCGCGTGGCCTCTATGACCTCACGCTGTTTTGCGTGAGGCTGGAACTCGATCAGCTTGTTCGTCCGTCGAGCCTTCACGCGCGCCGACAACAGAGCGTGACGCCGTTCCAATTCGGCGCGCGTGGGAATGTTATCAGGATTAGACATTGAAGCCTCCCACATGATGCTCGGCATTTCGTTCGCGGCGACGAGCGTTTATTTCCTCGTGGTTTTTAGCTCTCCACGCACGACTATGAGCGGCGTGGCGTTCGCGGTTCTCCATGCGCCACAAACGACTATGAGCGTTGTTATGTTCGCGGTTCTCAATGTGCCACACGCGGCTCATTGAGTTGGTTCGTTCGCGATTTCCCCAGTGCCACGCACGACCATTGGCATTATGTCGCTCGCGGTTCTCAACGTACCACGCATGGCTCATAGCGTTGCGGCACTTGCAGCAGTGACCACTATTGGCCAGCCTTTCCGAGACGTGCCCGTGCTTGCATGGCTTGCCCGTGAAGTACCACTTGAGGCCACGACGTAGAGCATCCTTGCGAGTGATGATCTTCATGGTGTCAGGCATTGCCGCCTCCCAGCTTGGCGCGACCGGCGACAATGCGCTGGGCACGGTAGAGGGCAATCAGGGTGTTCGGGCTTTCGAGCGCACCCGACTTGGCGAGCCATGCGCGGTTCGCTTCCGACAGCTTGGCGATTACTGGCTTGAGGTCGGCGATGACCTGCTCGTATTGCACCTTGAGAACCGCAGCGACCGTCCGGCGATTGGCCGCAAAGTGATCTTCGCGGGCCTTGTCGTTCGGGAGCCCGCGCCACTTTTCAGCGCCGTCCAGGATGGCGTCCGCGACCATCTTCCCCAACGCCGTAGGCACGTTCAACTCAGCCATGGAAGACCGAATGGTCGCATCGAGCGCCGGGAGGTTTGCCGTCGCCAATTCGGCGCGGTTGAAGATGCCGTGTAGCTCGTAGGCAGCCGGATCGACAGCCGCCGACAGATCAGCGTTGTCGAACTGCCGCTCCGCGTTGGTGCGCGTGTCAACGGGCGGATTGACCGGATCGTGGCCCATGCCCTTCAACGTGGCGTCAACGCGCTCCAACGAAGCAGTGGCCCGCGCACGGTCAGCGGGCGTCAACGTCGTGTCAGCAGCCTTGGCTACAAGTTTCTCGCGATAGCCGACCAAGTGCGTCTTCGCGCCCTCAATCTGGCCCTGCGTCAATCTCGGCAGCTTGTCCGGCGACAAGTCAGACGCCTGCCAATCATCGGGTCTACGCGGAGGCGTCACAGGCGGTGCCTGCGGGTCCACTTGCTGCGGGCGATAGGCGTCAGCGCGCGCCTTCGCATCAGCCGGGGCCACGCCACGAGCGATGAGGGTTTGTTCAAACGTGTCTGCGGTCGCCGGGGTAATCGGCGAATGGACTGACGGGTTGTCGTACCCGTTGTTCGGATCGTTGTTGCTAAACTCGGCCATGGTCTACTCCATCGGTTGGGGTTTCCTCTGTGATGTCGCCCTCGGGCTCATGGCCGCTTGGGTCATCCGGTGGCAGAGACAGAATGTCGTCTAAGCCCTCGAAATGGGTTTCTGCCTCGCCAGCAAGGCGCGCTTGTGCTTCGGCATATCGGCGCTTGCCTTCGGCAATCTGGCGCTCGTGGAGAGCCTGCAAGTGCGCCTCGCGCTCCTCAGGTGTGCGGGCTCTTTCCTGCGCCTTTCGTATCCGGTCGCGTTCCCGTTCGTCGTCGGTCCGGTCGCTTGCCACGACCTCAACGAACTCGGCGTCAGTGACGACAGGTCTTCCGATCAACTTGGCTTTGCCTGCTTCGTCCATCCCGAGTTCGGCGGCCATTGCCAGTAGTTCGTGCTTGAGTTGGGCATCGGTGCGATGAACCACGTCTACCTGATGGCGGTTAATCTCGGCGAAGCCACCACGGACTAGGATCATTTCGGCGGCCTTAAGCCGGTCGCGAGCGTGCTGCTGCTTGTCGAAGGCAATCTCGTCCAGAACACCTAGAACCCGCACAGCATTGACGCGAAGAACCTTGGCGGCCTCCTCAAGCAACGCGGCCTGTATTCTCGGGTCGCGTGACAGCTTTGAGGCGTGCCCATGCGACGTGGCCGAGTAGCCCGCCATACGTGCCGCCTCGATAGCGGTGCTTGCCCCACGAGCGAGCGCGATGACGAAACGGCGCTGCATGTCGTTCGGGAGCGCCTGCATGGCGGGGCCAAGCGTCTCGCCGTCGAACGACAGCGTTGACAGTTCCGTTGACGGGAGTGTGTCAATGTCAGCCATGACACACTCCCGCCGCGCTCAGAGCCCGACCTGATTGTGAAATTTGCGTCTCGGCATGTTCACGCTCGCCGCGAAGCGGATCGAGCCGCGAGCCGGGGGGTGCCCCACCCCCACCCCCGTGTTTTCGGACGGCACTAATGGCGCGGAAAGTGTCAACGATCCCGAACGGCCAGGACAACACGATGACGACGCACGCGACATCGGGCGAGCGATCAGCACGAGCGTTGACAGCACCGTTGACAGCCAAGGCAACGATGATCGGCGCACGATCAACGCTCGCGATGACATGACGTGCGATGGCGAGCGAGGCGATGACAACAGCGACGTTGATACAATTCTCTCGTGGGAGACTGTTCGTATTCCTGCTAGTATACGAACACTTGCCAATCAGGAGGGACGAATTGCCATGGCAAAAGCGAAGTTCAAGCTGGTGACGCCAGCCGCAGAAAAGCGAACAGTCGAAGCGCCGGGGCGCGCTGTGAACAGCGAATACAGGCCGCGCGAGTATCTGACGCCCAAGGAAGTTGAGCGCCTGCGAACCGCAGCGGCCAAGAACCGATGGGGGCACCGCGACGCGACTATGATCCTGCTGTGCTACCAGCACGGCTTGCGCGCGTCGGAACTGTGCGACCTGCAATGGACAGACGTGGACTTCGACCGTGCCACGCTTCACGTCCGCCGTCGAAAGGCTGGCGTTACTGGCGCGCATCCGATCAACGGCGATGAATTGCGGGCACTCCGCAGGCTCAAGCGGGAACAGGAACCGCAGGGCCAGTGGATATTCGCTACCGAGCGCGGCGGCCCTTTCACAACGGCTGGCTTCAACCGCATGGTCGAACGTGCGGGCGAAGTTGCTGGCCTCGGCGAATTGAAGCCACACGCCCATATGCTGCGGCACAGCGCCGGTTATAAGTTGGCGAATGATGGGCGCGACACGCGGCTCATTCAGGACTACTTGGGCCACAAGAGCATCGCCAGCACGGCGAGATATACCGCGCTCGCCGCTGGCCGTTTCAAGGGGTTGTTCTAGGTCGTACATAGCGAACCTCATACGAGCCCGGCCTCATCCGCGTGGCCGGGCTTTTCTTTGTCAGGCGAGTTTCTTCACGGGCTGATTTTCGAGCGCGAAGATTTCGGCGGCTGTCAGCGGCTTGCCGTCCGGTGCCGGATCGTTGACAGCATCGTTGACAGGCTCGGGCTTGAACTCGTTTTTGAAGTGGTCCAACAGCCAGTCGTCGGTAGAGCGAAGGCGATCAGGCAGAGGCGGATAGGTGGTCGGGCTGGCGAGCGGGTTCAAACCGTCCGCAACCGCGCCCTCTTTTGATGCGCCGGGAAATACTCCCGTCGCCTCAGCCCCACGCAAGTCGGCGTCATTCCATGAGACCCTTGCTAACTCTTGGGCCACCATCCGCCGAACCTCGATTTCCGCGCATCGGGCGTTTAGCCCCGGCCACACGGAACCGACAGGACAGGCGGCCCGCATCTTGCCTCTGGCCTCGATCATGGCTCGGTACTGTGTGACAACGACCTCAAGAGCAGCCGAGAAGTCAGTCGCGGCCCGCTCCGATGCGCGGGCATGTTGGGCAACCGCGTTGATCTGGACTTTTCTGATGCCCTCCAAGCGTTCCCGCTCCAAGCGGCTGGCTTCCTCTGTTGCAAGGGCTAGGGCGGCCACCAAGGCGCGTTCGTTTCGACGGGAGGCCATGATGGCTGCGTCGAGGCGTTCAACCTCAGCAGCGTCAGGAACCTCGCCAGTCGCCCAATTGAACGAGGCGGTGCCGTGGGCGGTTTCGAGCGAGGCCAGTTCCGTGCGAATGGCCTCAAGGCGCTGCTCTATCTCGACGGGATTGGGGCCAGCTTCGATAGACAGCTTGTTACGGATGCGTTTGTAAATAGACATGGGAAATTCCTTTCAGGCTACGAGTTGAAGACACGACGAAGGGGGCCCCTTGACCGGCGATGGATGGCACCGGCCAAGGGGCTGCGATGGTGCGGGGGAGGACCGCGCCCATCGCTCGCGGGTTCGGCGACGGGGAGGGAAGCCAAGCCCGTGATTTTGGAAGTGAGTGGACGCACATTTTGGGTTCGACCGACGCCAAGTGAGCGAGCCGTGCGAGGGAAGAGCGGGACACGCCGTTGCGCGTGGGCTGATCCCCAACATCTTGTGGCGGGGGGGGGTGGACGCTCCGACGTGGACGCACTTTTTCGACATGGCTCGAAGTGGACGCAGGTGGACGCAGGTGGACGTTTTCTCCCGAAGTGCCCAAAAGGCCCGTATTCCAACGTTTTAAGCCCCTATGTGGACGCGGTGTGGACGCATGTGGACGCACCTCGCCCAATGTGGACGGGGACGCAGCAACCCCGTAGGGGTGCTGCAACGTCCAAGGGTCCACCTGTAGAAGATCAATCCAAGGTATTTGGAGGAGGCTATTCATCGTCTCCCCCTTCGTAGTTCACCCCGGCAAGCGCCATCGGGAAGAAGACCCACTCGCTGCCTTCGAGTTTGGCGATGGCAGTTGTGCCGAAGTTCCGCTTGCGACCGTCAGCAGGGCCTTTGCCCCCGGACTTGCCGTCCTCGCTGGGTTTGCGCATCTGCACGAGCGCCCGTATCCGACGCGCGCTATTCCTCAAATTAGCCGCCTCTAGCTCTGTCAACGGCCTATCGAGAAGTTTTTCAAATTCGAGAAGGGGCAGCTTGCCGCCGTGAGGCAGGTCACACCATTCAGCCCGGCGCGCTGTCGCGCCATAAAGCTGCCGGAGCGTGCATGACTTCAACTCGTTGACGCGCATCCACTCAAGGGCATTGAGAACCCTGTTGCACCATCCCGTGCTAGCGCCACGTTTGCGGCGGGCCTGTTCCAGCACGGTCTTGTTCTCGACGAACGCTAGCGCCTTGACCGGCCGCCCCTTGTCATCCTTGCCAACGACGTACTCGTGGCCTTCAACACAGACTTGAAGACCGATTGGGGCGCGGCGGATTTTCTTGACCGTCAACGTGCTCGTTGGCCGGACAGCAGCTTCATCACGTTCCACGAGCCATATGGCTTCCACGTCGGTCGTCAGGAGGTTGCTGCCACGCGAGTTCGCGCTGCCCTTCTCCGCCGACTTCGGCCGATGATGAACCAGCACCACGAGGCAGCCGTATCGCTTTGACAACATGCGGGCGACTTCCACCGCCATGCCCATCGTTGAGGCAGCATTTTCGTCTTGCCCCCGGATCATGGTGGACAATGTGTCGAGCCCGATCAGCCTGATGGGACCGCCGCTCGCCTTGATGCGATCCAGTTCGGCGATGGCTTCCTTTACTTGTTCTTCGTCGTCCGCTTGTATGGCCCTGTCGATGATATGAACGGGCAGGTCGATCAGACTTTTGCCAGTGTGCTTCTCGATAGCCTTCGAGTGCACTGAAACGCTGTCGTCATCCTCGCCCTTGAACAGCACCACTTGTCCGGTCACGTCGGGCGTGAGTGTGCCGAACGCGGGAGGGCCGCCCGCGACACTGAACGCGACGCTATTCAGCAACGTGGACTTGAACGCCTGGGTATCGCCGATGGCGGCACAGACGCCAACACGCGGAGCTATATTGTAGTACAGCCACTCGGCTGAAGGATCGTTGTACCGCTCCCGCAATGTCCGCGAGCGGAAGCGATTGGACCTGTCTTCGTTGACAGCGGAGTTGTCATTGACAGGGCGGTTCCCGAACTTCTCCTCGAACTTCGCACCCATGCCCGCAAACGTGACTTTCGGCGAGCCTTCGTCGTCGTCCGCATCGCATCCCACTTCGTTTTGCCGGTAGCGATAGGCGTTCGCGGCTACAATGTGGATGTCATCGCTGTCATCGCCGCTGGTGTTCCAAGGCGGCTTGCAGTGATCGTTCCAGCCATCCGGCTCCGTCACCAGTTCAATGGCCGCTTCGAGGCTCAGACGGTCGCCAAGTTCGTTGAACAATGCGAGCGTACGGGCGTCGCCACCACTGCCCTCTATGGCAACGTCACCTTGATCAATCAGGCCCTTGAGGTGCCTACGTAGCTTGGTCTTCGATGCCTCGGTATCCAACTTGACGTTAGCAGGCGTATCGTGATGGCGCGTGACCTTGGCCTTGCCTAGCGTTTCTCCAAGCCATGCGGGAGCGGGGGCCACGTCAACGTCATTCACGACCTCATACGGCTTGCCGTTGACGACTGACGGGGGGACCAGAACGTACCCGCCGATGCCTCGTGTATCGACGTGAGGTGCGAGTTTGCCCGCAGTCGATGGCAGCGACCCTTTGAAGTAGTAGTGAAACCCGCCGCGTGGCGAGCGCACGGTGCGCGTTGTCGAATGCTCGCCATGTTCTTTCAACAGTGCGGACCAACCGGCTTCGCCACCGGGATCAAGGTCAACTACGAACTGGCCTATATCTTCGGGACACATGCCAATGTTGAAGTTGGGGTTTGTCGTCCACCACGCCGTGACTTGATCAAGGTCATCGGTCGCGTCCTTGTAGCCGTGAGCGCACGCGGGCTTCTTCCCGTTTTCCTCGCAAGGAAATATCGGTATTCCAGCCAAAGCATACTCAATCGCTTGATCGCGAAGCGGCGACGATGGCGCGTTGTTTGTCTTGGGCGCGCTCATGGCCGTTACCTCCCACGGTTTGACGAACGAAACTCGGGCCGCACATTCAGGTTTGGTGCGAGTTCGGCGGCGCGGAAGTGCGCAAAAACGAGCGCGCGACGGCGAACGAGGTCACGCACGTACGTCGCGGAAAGTGACGGGTACTTGGCGCAGTAGCTCCGAATGGCTTTCTCCATTCGCTCGCCCATGGTGTTGGGGAGCCTCGCGACGGCGCGGTCGTTCGGGTCAATCGCCATTAATCGTCTCCCTTAACTCTTTGAGCGCCGCGCCCAGCGACATAACGAGGTCGCTGATGAGCGCGCGCTGTTGGCGCTGTCCGGCCTCTATCCGTTTAAGGCGCTGGATAATCTCTGTGGCTGTTGTTGACGGCCTAGCGGGGTCTGTATCGGGGTGGGCCATTGAGGTGCCTCATACTTTGGGCAGTCCTCGTTGCCTCGGTTTCACTCGCCTTGGCCGAACCCCCCTCAAGGTCGGCCAAGAACCGTTCCAATGCCTTCACAGGCACGAGCCTGCGATGACCAACCATGACGCTCGGTAGCTCGCCTCGTTTGGCGGCTGCGAACGCCGAGTTACGGCTGATGCCAAGCAAATTCGCCGCCTCGTCCACGCTGTACGTCAGGCGTGGCTTCGCGCCTTCGTCCACGCTGTCTGTCAATGTTTCGACCATGGGCCACCTCTCGATCCGGGCGTTGCCAAAAGGCATTGCTCCCATCGTCAATATGCCAATGGAGACAGCAATCGCTAGAACTGAAAGGGGGACAAAACCGGGACATACTAGAGTGAAGGCTGGACACATCCTGCATATATGGGAGTATGTGGCCTTGAAAGGGACGCATTGGCACGGTAATCCGGGACATGAGGTGAGGCATGAACGACAACCATAGAGAGCCACAGACATCCTTTAGTTGGCGCAAAGACGCGGACGGCTACGTTCTTTCGTCCGACCGCAAAAGGATCATGCGACTTGGTGGTGCGATGGTGCCCGTGAAGATTGAGTCTCACCTACATCGCGAGTTCACAGGGCTGTTGCCGTCGCCATTCAGAACCACGACGCCGGGTAGGCGCTTAACGGCGCGGGAACTGGCCGAACTCAACAAGAGAGCGCCGTCATCGCGAGCGGATAAGGCAGTCGAATTAGAGAGGGAAACTGTCGTGATCGAACACGACTTCAATATGCCCGGACCAATCCGGTTCGATGTGGGGCTACGTCGCTACGGTGCCGTGCCGGAGAATGCAGCGGAGATTTTTCTCACGTTCACAAATAAGTACGGTTTTCTAGGATCAGACCGGACGGCTGACGATGCTCAAGAGGAATACGTTGACCGTCTTTTGAAGGTCCAAACCGAACTTCAATATTTCATGGATAGCGGCGGCAAATATTTGGAGTACGGCGAAATCGTCGGTCCGACACTTCGCATGTGTGTCGAGGCGGATAAAAATGGCCGCTCCACTGTTCGCTATCGGCCGGAAAGCCTCTACGCATGGCTGTGGCTCCGCGTCGCTGATGACCTTTCCAGCGGCGTGAAATGGGACGGCCTGCCGTGCCTGTATTGTCATGAGCCCATTGGGCGTGGTCCGGGCGGCCATCGCCCTCAAGCCAAATTCTGCGGCGACAATCACAAGAAAGCATTCAGTCGGTTGTCCGCGACAGAACAGAAAGAGCGGAAGGCAAAGGCTCGGGAGTTGCAGCGTAATCGACGGGAGGGCGGAACATGAGTGCAGGACACATACGCCAGCGGGGGCGCAATTCTTGGGAGTTGAAATTTGACGCGGCCCACGATCCGATCACGGGCAAGCGCAAGGTCAAGTTCAAGACCGTGCGAGGCAGCAAGCGAGAGGCACAAATAGAGCTACGCAAGCTGCTCACTGCCGTCGAAAGCGGCACTCACGCTGACGCGGGCAAGCTGACGCTCGGCAAGTGGCTCACGACATGGATGGACGGTCGCCGCCATTCACTCGGGGCCAAGACGGCACAGGAGTATGACGGGCTGATCGCTAGGCATATCACGCCGAAGATTGGGCACGTCCTGTTGCGCAAGATCACGCCCCAAGTCCTCAATAGCTTCTACGCCGACAAACTCACGAATGGCCGCATGAACGGGAAGGGCGGACTATCGCCGCAGTCGGTTCTACACATGGACCGGCTGTTGCATCGCGCGTTCCACGACGGCATTCGCGGGCAACTGCTGTCCATGAACCCAACGGACTACGTGGACAGGCCGAAGGTGCAGCGGAAGCCGAAAGCCACGTTGCAGGACGACGAACTCAAGAAATTGCTCGCCAAGGCAGAGGGTGGCCGCCTCTCCGTTCCCCTCTACCTGATCCTCGCGGCTGGTGTGCGGCGCGGAGAACTTCTCGCGTGGCGCTGGCGCGACATCGACATGGAAACGGGCGTGGCACAGGTCATTCAAACGGTGGAGGAAACGAAGAAGTACGGCTTGCGCTTCAAGGACGTGAAGACGAAGGCCGGTCGCCGCCGTGTGGACCTTCCCGCAAGTGCCGTGCAGGTATTGCGGGCGCACCAGATTGAGCAAAAGGAAACCAGCCTCAAACTCGGGCGCGGCTGGTCCGCCGACGATCTTGTCTTTCCCTCCCTGCCCGGAGAGACGTGGAAGCCCCACGACTTCACGGCCCAGATAAAGGCGCTGGCTGTGGCGGTGGGCATCCCTCGTTTTCACCCCCACGCGGGCCGCCACGACCATTTCAGCCGTCTATTGAAGGCTGGCGTCCATCCCAAGGTCGCTCAGGTGCGGGCGGGCCATTCGAGCGTGGCGACCACAATGGATATTTACTCCCACGTCACCGATGGTATGCAGCAGCCCGCAGCCGAACAGATAGACAACGTGTTGCGCAAGGCGGTGGAAAAATAGGGTGGCAATCGGGTGGCAATCCGGCTACATCGCCGTCCCCACTCAGTCGTAAGTACTTGATTTGGCTGCACGGAGAGGTGCCAGAGTGGTCGATCGGGACGGTCTCGAAAACCGTTGTGCGTGCAAGCGTACCGTGGGTTCGAATCCCACCCTCTCCGCCAGTAACTGCAAGATATGGCCACTGATGCGGGCCTATCTTGCATCCACCTCAAAGCTCTGCCGTCCGGAGCCTCGGCGCTCTCCTTTTAGGGAGATAAAGAGCCTTGGCGCATGGCCTTGGTTTGGTGGAAGGGGCTGAGGCACGCGTTGTTGCCGCATTGCGCACGTATATCGCACACGGTCGAGCCGCATATTTTGTGCGTTGCCGGATTGTAGGCCCGCCCGTCAGGTGCACACAGGTACCCCGCTTTTGATGGCCCCCGCCCCCCACCGCAATCAGGGCCAGTGAGGAGCGGCGGCTCAGCCCCAGGAGGATACGTACAGCCGCCGTGTGCATTGCAACTTCCCCCTGGTTCGCACGATACGTTGTTCGGGCAGTAGACCTTTCCGGGAGGGAAACAGGCCGAGCCGATATGCACGTCCTCCGGAAAACAGCCATTCGAGTAAAAGCAGGTGCCGCCGGGGAAGCATTCCATCCCATTGCCGCACGTCATGCCGCCACCGCAGTAAGTCTGACCCGAACCTACGCAGTAGCCGTCGTTGGTCGGCTTCGTACCTGCCAGGCAGGCCGGCTTGGAAGGCGCTGCGGGCGTCGGCGGCTTGGCGGCAGGAGGCGCCGCACCTTTCGGCGCCGCGGCGGCGGCGATCTGCGGACGCTGATTCACGTTCATGCGGCACATGCCGGCGAACCGGCTGTAGAGCGCGTAGCAATCGCCGAACGCACCCGCCTGACCGGTCATGTTCGTGTTGTTCTGCGGCGCACAGGGCTGCTGGCTGTTCCCGGTCGGGACGCAGGGTCCCATGTTGTCCTGGCGCTGCTTGCAGATCTGCGCGTTGTTCTCCATCTGCGCACAGAAGGCCTGATCGAATCCTCCTTTCGGCCCGGCGCCCGGCGGCGCGAAGCCCTTGTTCAGCAGCGGCCTCAGCGCGTTCAGGAAATCGGTCGGATCGATCCCGGGATCCTTGCCCCCCGCCTGTCCCAGCGCCGCCAACAGATCGTCGGGGCAGGCCTTGATGACACTGAATGTGCGGCCTCCGCCTTCCGCACGCGCCAAGGCCTGGGCGCAAGCGTCGGGCACGTCATAGATCTTGCCGCCGATGGTGAGCTGGGCGTCGGGCAATGGATCGCCCCCGGTCGCGGCCACTGTGTCGCCGGGATCGCCATAGCCGCCCAGTACGGAGCATGCGGCCTTGACGTCGGGCGACGGCGCCTTGCAGTTGGCGGCGGCACCCAGCGCCAGCGCGCATATGCCGGGATTGGACGCCCCGGCGCATTGCTGGGCGATATCCGGTGTCGCGGCATAGGCCGCATTTGCAGGCCGGTCTCCGATATAGGCCGGGCCGAGTTGCTTGCCGTCGATCGTGTACCAGTACTCGTTGCGTTGGGCCAGACTCGATCCGCACAGGCGATTGTAGATGCTGGCGAGCTGCACACGCATGCCGAGGTAGCCCGGCAGGGCGTTGGACTGGGCGTCCATGGCGGCGATGTTATTGCGTAGGTCGGAGCAGTTGTCGGCATGCGCCGAGCCGAGCGGCAAAGCGAGTGCGGGAAGCAATAGCCAAAGCCAGACAGCCATACGCCAGCCTGCGAGGTGATGCATTTTCTTGCCCCAAGCTTTCTTTATTTCATTATTGCCGCTGGCCAAAGTCAACGACGAGCGGAGCATCAAGGTCCGCAGTCGCCGGCGACTGCCTTCGCCTCATTGCAGGAGCAGGTCGCGCAGCAGAAGCAACGCCGGTGCCATAAACGGCACGATGAGCAAGCCCCACATCGTCGATGCTCTTTGCGCCGCAAACAGGTCCGACGTTTCGAGAACGGCGAGTCCAGGTTTGTCGGGATCGTAGTGAACCTCTGCCGTGCTGCCGACTCTGTATTTCTGTGCAAGTGTTCGCACGACATCGCCGTCGTTCCAAAACTTCGGAGCGAAGGCCACGGTGTCGCCCTGGTAACGGCGGCCAGCCACATCGTAAGTGTAGCTCACCGCGAGTCGAAACAAGCCAAAGTACCTGGCGTGGCGATCGACGACTTCGCTCGATTGCACTCTGCCGGGTGTCGTGTGCCAGCGCTGACTGAGCAGCGCCATTGCTTCATTGCGTTTGATATCGGCGAAGAAGTACGCGGCCGCTGGAAAAAGCATTGCACCGAGGATTCCCCAGGCCTCGAGGCCGGAAGCATCCCTGCCGACCCATTGAAAATGTTCAAAGCCTCCAAGGGCGCGCGTGCACAATAGCGGCACCACGACCGCAGCGATCGGCCCCAGGACGATGGCGATGGACCAGAGGCGGATTGGCGAAGGACAGGAGCTGCGAAGGCGGAAAATCAAGGCGGAGTCGGAATGGCTGGCGGTGTTTACGAAGGTATCGAATTGACCTACGCGTGGCAGAACGAAGCGCCGATCTCATAGGAGAGTCATCGGCAGCCCGGAGCGCGACTTCGATGGCCGATGGCACCTTGCTCTATAGAATAGGCTTACTGCCGCTGTCCAACCGTGCGCTCGTAGCACAGTTCCAATGCATCCCGGGTTATGATGTCGATCACATGGGATGGCCAGGAGTGTCCTAATTTGAAACTCCGGGCTTCTTCACGCATGTATTCCGGGCGAAGCAATCCCACTCCGATCCAAAGCCTGAGTTAAGATTGCGATATGAAACGAAGAGCATGAAATAGATGATGCCGCCGACGAGCAGGGCGACAGCCAAAACGGCGGCGTAGTCTTTCAAAGTCCATCGGCGATGCTTCATGCCCTGCCCGCCACTACCCCCGTGCGAACAGTCTCGAAGAGTTAGTCGATTCTTTCAACCCTTGCGGCCATGTCGGGGACAATCCTCATTCGATAACTGCCGTTGGTGCATTTGATCACCCAAACGGTTTCGTCCCGTTTGGAGGCTTCGACATTCTGTTCGGAACTGAGGGCCCGATCGCAGGGGTAGCCCTGGCTGCGCAACTGGTCTGCCAACACCTTCGACGGTGTGACCGTATTGCCATTCTGCGAGTGGGCGATGCCAACCGGCAGGAGACAGCCGGCGGCCGCCACTCCGATACGGACGGCGAGTTTGAATCTCATTTCGTTGTCTCCATCCCGTTCTTGCCGGTCGCCGTCTCGAAGGGAATGACCTCGGTCGGAGGGTTCGGCCAACGACTATGTCCTCCCGCGCCCTCACACTATGCATTTTCGGCACGACGCTCGGAAATCGACATCGTAAAACGTTCGTCCGCGAGCGCGCGCTCGCATGGCTTCCCGCAGCCCGACCGCTTTGCCGACGCCTACTGCGCACTGTTCGGCGAATCTCCTCTGGCGACCCTGCTGCGCAAAGCTGATGAATGGGCATAGTGTGCCTGAGCAATAGGGGCATCGCGTTAGCGAGCGCTTTGTGATGAACTGCGCCCAGAACAACGACCCTGGGGAGGGCGCCATGGATGATGTGACACGCAGGTCGCTTCTGCAGGGAACCGGCGCTGCCGTGGCGGCAGTCGGGCTCATTCAGGAAGCGCAAGCGCGCACCGCAGCCTTCGGGCCCGCCGATCCCTACGACCTGATCGTTCGCGGCGGCGAGGTGGTCGATCCCAGCCAGAACCTGCGCGGCAAGCGTGACATCGGCATCCGCAATGCCCAGATCGCCGCGATCGAACCGGAAATCGCCGCGACCCGCGGCACGCAGACGCTCGATGCCTCGGGCCAACTCGTGCTCCCCGGTCTCGTCGACTTCCACTCCCATGTCCTGCCGGGGGCCGGCATAGGCCTTTCCGGCGACGAGTTGGTTCCCTTCACCGGCTGCACCACCTACGTGAGCGCGGGCGATGCCGGCGCCGGCAGCTTCTCGGCTTTCAAGCATTTCGGCATTGCCCAATCGCGCACCCGGATTTTTGCCTTCCTGCATATCTCGTCGATCGGGCTGTCGGGCTTTCCGGTCGGCGAGATGCTGAACATCGACCACGCCCGCGTCGACGCCGCAGCCAGGATGCTGGCCGAGAATCCCGAAGTCCTGCTTGGCATCAAGGTGCGTGAGACGCTCGACGTGGTGGGTAACAACGGCCTGGAGCCGCTCAAGCGCGCGATCGCCGCGGCCGAGCGCTCGGGCGTCGTGGGCGCCCGGGTGATGTGTCACATCGGCAACGCGCCGGGCAATCTCTCCGACCTGCTCGACCTGATGCGGCCGGGCGACGTGCTGACACATGCCTACAGCGGCGCCGGCAACAACACCGTGGTCAACGGCAAGGTGCTCGCGGCCGCGATCGAAGCCAAGAAGCGCGGCGTGCTGATCGATGTCGGCCACGGCGGCGGCAGTTTCGACTACACGATTTGCGAGGCCGCCCTCCAGCAGGGCTTTACGCCCGACATCATCAGCAGCGACATCCACTCCTACAGCGTCAACTCGCCGGGCAAGCCGTTCCTGCCCTGGGTGATGAGCAAGTTTCTCAATCTCGGCATGTCGCTCGAGCAGGTGGTCACGCTCGCGACGGCGGCGCCGGCCGGGGCCATCGGACGGGTGCCCAAGCTCGGGACCTTGCAGATCGGCGCACCGGCCGATCTGTCGATGGTCGAGATGGTCGAAGGTCCCATCGATTTCGTAGATACGCGCCAGAACACGCGCAAGGGCCAGCGCTGGATCAAGCCGATGCAGACGGTCAAAGCGGGGCGGCCGTTCGGACGGCCCTATCCGCCGCTCTTCAACTGGCCGTAAGTCTTTTAACCACTCCCGCCGAAGAGGACCGCCGATGCCCAAACTCGGATATCTGTTGCCGACGCGCGAGCGCGTCATGGAGAACCACAACGAGACCGGCCCGCTGCTGGCGCTGGCCGAGCGTGCCGAGGCCCTGGGCTTCGATTCGATCTGGGTCGGCGATTCGGTGACGGCGCGGCCACGCCACGATCCCCTCACCCTTCTGGCCGCCGTCGCGGCGCGCACGCGCAAGGCCGAGCTCGGCACGGCCGTCCTGCTGCCGGCGCTGCGCAATCCGGTGCTGCTCGCCCACCAGGTGGCGACGCTCGACCGCATCTCCGAGGGACGATTGATACTCGGTATCGGCATCGCCGCCGACATGCCGGCGATCCGGCTCGAGTTCGAAGCGATGGGCGTGCCGTTCGACAAGCGGGTCGGCCGGATGAACGAGGCCATACGCCTGTGCAAGGCCTTGTGGAGCGGCAAGCCGGTCGATTGGAACGGGCTCTGGAAAGTCACCCGGGGAACGGTCGGCCCGACGCCGCATCGGCCGGGCGGGCCGCCAATCTGGTTCGGCGGCGGCCTGCCGGCCGGCCGCGAGCGCACCGGCCGGCTCTACGACGGCTGGTTTCCCAACCTGCCGACCCCGCAGGAATTCCCGGTGCAGATGGAGGAGGTGCGGGCGGCTGCACGTGCCGCCGGCCGCGACGGCAAGGCGATCACCGCCGCCATGTACCTGACGCTTGCCATTGATGACGATGCGGCACGCGCCGATGCCAGGATCGATTCCTATCTCTCGCACTATTACGGGGTGCCGGCGGCCGGCATGCGCGCGCGCCAACGCTGCTTTGCCGGTCCGGCCGCGGGCGCTGCGGCGTGGATCAAGAGCTATGCCGACGCCGGCGCCGAGCATCTGATGCTGCGCTTCGCCGGCGACCATGAACGGCATCTGGAAGCGGCCTCGCGCATCAAGCGCGATCTGGGATGGTGATGGGAGCAATGCAGCTAACCCGGCGGACCCTGCTGGCGGCGTCGCTCGCGGCAGCGAGCGGCGAGGCGCGCGCGCAGGTGGGCGAGGGACCCTATCCCAGGGGGCCCGTGCGCTTTGTCGTTCCGTCGGCGCCGGGTGGCCCGACCGATGTGATGGCGCGCATGATTTCGCCGGGCCTCACCGCCCGGCTCGGCCAGCCGATGCTGATCATCAATCGCCCCGGCGCCGGCGGCAATATCGGCGTCGTGCAGGTGGCGAAGTCGCCGGCCGATGGCTACACGCTGCTGATCGCGTCGACCGGTTTCGTCGTCAATCCCAGCCTCTATCGCGAGCCCGGTTACGACCCGTTCAAGGATTTCCTGCCGATCACCGAGCTCGGTTCCTCGCCGAACGTCGTTCTGGTTCATCCCTCATCCGGCATCACGTCGATTGCTCAACTCGTCGAGACTGCGAAGCGCGACGGGAACAAGCTCAACGTCATCAATCCGGGGCAGGGCTCGACGCCGCATCTTACCGCCGAGTTGCTGCAGCTCCGTGCCGGGATCGGCATCGAGAACATTCCCTACAATGGCGCCGGGCCGGCCATCCAGGCGCTGCTCGGGAAGACGACCACCGTCGGCATCACCGCCCTGCCACCCGCTCATGCCCAGATCAAGTCGGGCGCCTTGCGGGCGCTGGCGATCACCGGCGAGCAGCGCTGGTTCGATCTGCCCGACGTTCCGACACTGAAGGAGTCGGGCTTTCCGGATCTGGTCTCCGAGACCTTTCAGGGAATGTACGCACCGGCGGGCACGCCTGCCGAAATCGTCCAGCGGGTGGCGCACGATACGCTCGAGGTCCTGGCCGACCCGGTCGTCATCGAGAAGTTGCGCGCTGTCGGCTTCGACGTGCGCGCGCGTGGGCCAGACGGATTGGCCGCGCGGGTCCGCAAGGAAGTGCCGATGTGGCGCGACGTCATCGTCCAGTCGCACATGGAGCTGCAGTAGCTTCGCTGCCGCCCGGCTGGATCACTTCCAGCATTCGAGCTGGGTGCTGCTGGCTTCCGCGTGCTCGGCGCGCTGGGTGTTCGACATTTCATGCGGCGCAGCGTCGATCTCGTAGGCGACGTTGTGCGCCTCGAGGAAGCTCATCAGCGTCGAGACCTTGATCGCGAAATTGACATTCTGCGGGATGTCGCCGGTCCGCTGGGCGATCGCCATGGCGTTCAGCTTCGACACCACCACGCCCATCAGGCGCCCCAAGTCGTCGACCGCCGGACCGCCGCTGTTGCCGGGCTGTACCGCCGCGGAGATCTGGATGAACCGCGAATCCTCGTTGAGGCCGGTGAGCGCGGTGACGTTGCCCAAGGTGGTGTTGCCGGTCGACGAGAGTGCGCCCGACAGCGGATAGCCGAATACCAGCACCGCTTCCGCCGGTTTGATGGGCGCGCCGACCCTCAGCTTCAGGAAGGATGTCGAGGTGACGGCCGTTCGCAGCGCCGCAAGATCGTCGCTGCGGCTCGCCGCCACGATCTGGGCGCTGCCCCGCTCGGCGCCGTTTTTGCGTATGCGCAGTTCGGCGCAGCCGTTGACGACGTGGAAGTTGGTGACGATCGTGTCCTTCGAGATATAGAAGCCCGTCCCCGTGCTGACCGCCTTGCGCGGGCCGCCCGGCGCCGGTGCCGCGCCGGCGCTGCGCTCGGCGACAGCCTTCTCCAGCTTCGCGCGCACCGCTTCCGACGGCTGGCCGTCGCCCGGGTCGCCGATGGCTTTCTGGAAGGCAGCGATCGCCATGTTCGTCTTGATGGTGACGACTCCGTTCGGCGTCCCGGGATCGTAGCCCAGCCGCGCCAGCAAGTTCTGGATCGCCGCGACCAGCGTGTTCTGCGGTGAAAGGTTTCCGGGAATTTCGGCTGGCTTGCCAGACGGACCTGAGGGCTGACCTGGGAGCGGACCCGAGGGTGGCGCAGCGCCGGCCAGGGCGGCGTATTGCTTCACGCAGTCGCGAATGCGTGTCGACGCCGCCTCGATCCCGTCGAGGCTGATCTTGAAGTCGCGCTTGTTGGCCGACGCCGAGAGGGTCACGCCGGTCTTGAGCTGGGGAAAGATCTCGGGCGCTACGTCGAGCAACAGTCCGCGTGTACTGAGGGCCCGCCCGGTGAAGGTGTAGGAGGCCGTCGTGCCGACGGCGATTGCGGTCGTGTAGACTTCCTGTGGGGTCAGCCCCCAATCGGGCGCTTCGAACGCCATCGACCATACGCCCTTGGGCGTGAGGCCGATGCCCAGCCCGAAGCCATCGCTCTGAACGCGGTAGAGCGAGCAGTGATCGAACGTCGTCGTCGTGCCGCGCGTATAGGCGCCGACCCGCCACGGTCCGACCTGGACCAGCGAATCGGCGATCAGGTTGGCGCCGGCAGGCCCCGGCAGCAGCGCCGCGACGAGGCCAAGCGCGCCGCAGGAAATAAAGCGAAAGCCACGCGCTGCACGCACGACAGCGACCCCCCAGAATTCAACAGAAACCGGATGCTCACACGACCGCCAGAGGATGACAAGCGGCCGAAGATTTTGCAGGCCCCCGGCGCGGCCCGTGCGCTACAATGGGCGAGATTTTCGATGAACGGAGTCTTCCATGAAGCCGATTGCGTCTGGCCTGTCCCGGCGTTTCATTCTCGGTGCGGCGATGGTGACGGGCGGTCTCGGCCTCGCGCCGCGGGTCTTCGCGGCCGACAAGGTGAAGCCGACGGCCGGCAGCGCGCTGATCGTGGTCGACGTCCAGAACTGCTTCATCGACGGCGGTACGCTTCCGGTGAAGGGCGGCGCCGAGATCGTGCCGGTGATCAACCAGCTCGCGACAGCGTTCGAGAACGTCGTGGTGACGCAGGACTGGCACACGCCGAGGCCACACTTCGTTCGCCAGCGCCCACGCCGGCAAGAAGCCCTTCGAGACGACCCAGCTTGCCTACGGCACGCAGGTCCTGTGGCCCGATCACTGCGTGCAGGGCAGCGACGATGCCGCCCTGGTCAACGGCCTGAAGCTGCCCAACGCCGAGCTGATCATCCGCAAGGGCTTCCACAAGGACGTCGACAGTTATTCGGCGTTCGAGGAGGCCGATCGCAAGACCTCGACCGGGCTGGCCGCCTACCTCAAGGCGCGCGGCATCGATACGGTGTTCATCTGTGGCCTCGCCACCGATTTCTGCGTGGCCTGGACGGCCATGGACGCGCGCAAGGCGGGCTTTGCCGCCTATGTGATCGAGAACGCGACGCGGGCCATCGACCTCAACGGATCGCTCGCTGCGGCCTGGAAGCAGATGACCGACGCCGGGGTGAAACGCATACAGGCCGCAGATATCGCCGGCACTTGAGGGAGGGGGCAAGCCCCTCCACAACCGGTATGCGCGACAAATTCGTCGATTTCCGGCGATCCTTGATTGCTGCTAGAGTGCATCGGGAGAATTGGCCTAAAGTGCCGCAAAATTCATGGGAGGAGCCTGTAAAATGACCAAGTCTTCACGTCACGTCTCGCCGCAGCTTCATGCGTCAGGCAGCCATCACCGGTGCGAGCCTCGGCGGGCTCTCTGCGGGCGGCGCCAGTCTGTTCATGCCGGCGGCCTTTGCAGCCGACAAGCCGCCGATCGGCACCTGGCCGGCCGGCTCGTCGGGCAACTCGGTGTTCGTCGGCCTCACCGTGCCGCGCACCGGCACATATGCCATCCAGGGCGAGGACGAGCTCAAGGGCGCGCAGCTCGCGATCGAGCACATCAACGCGGGCCATCCGCTGATCAAGGCGATTTCGCCCAAGACGACCAAGGGCATCCTCGGCAAGGAAGTGAAGTACGGCGTGGCCGACGATGAAGCCAAGCCGAACGCCGGCGTACAGAACATCTCGCGCTTCATCACCGAGAACAAGGCGGTGGTGATGATGGGCGGCACATCGAGCGCCGTCGCCGTCGCCCTCAACAAGCTCGCCCAGCGCGAAAAGGTGATCCACCTGGCCATGGTGTCCGGCTCGAACGACACGACCGGCAAGGACTGCGTGCGCTACGGCTTCCGCGAGTGCTTCTATGGCCAGACCGCCGCGGCGGCCATCGGCCCGGTACTGGTCAAGGCCTTCGGTAAAGGCAAGAAGGCCGCCTACCTGACGCCGGACTACACCTACGGCCACACCGTGCAGAAGTCGATGTCGGACTATCTCAATAAGGAAGGCGGCTGGACGACCGTGACCAATCAGGTCTGCCCGCTCGGCGCGCCGGACTACTCGCTCGTTCCTGCTCAACATCGCCAACTCCGGCGCCGACATCTTCCTCAACATCAACTGGGGTCACGACGCGGTGCTGTCGATCCAGCAGGCCAAGCAGTTCGGCGTGCTCGACAAGCAGAAGCTGGTGGTTCCCTACCAGGTGCCATTCCTGGCGCGCGAGGTCGGCGGCGACCTGATGGGCGGTGTCTATGCCTCGACCAGCTACTGGTGGAGCATCGAGGACAAGTATCCGCTCGCCAAGATGTTCAACGACGGAGTTCTCGAAGAAGTACGGCTACAAGCCGGAGTGGGGCGCGCAGTGCACCTACCTGCAGTTCGGCCATGTGGGCCAACGCCGTCGAGAACGCCGGCAGCTTCTATCCGCCCGACGTCATCAAGTCCTACGAGACGGGCCAGAAGATGCAGTCGATGGTCGGCGAGGTTGCACTTCCGCCCCGAAGATCACCAGCTCATCCGCCCCGTCATCATCGTTCGCGGCAAGAAGGCCGCTGACATGAAGGGCAAGGAAGACTACTGGGAGGTCCTCGATATCCTCCCGGGCGAGCCGCTGATGCAGAAGCCGGATGAGTTCGGCTGCAAGCTCGGCGACTACTCCTGATCGCGTTCGCGAGACGAGGCGCCGTGTATCGAGTTGGCGAGGCCCTGCGTGTTCAGCTGGGCTAACCTTGTCTCGCAGATGTTCAACGGCCTGGTGCTGGGAGCGCTTCTCGCGCTCATCAGCTCCGGGCTGACGATCATCTATGGCACGCTCGGCGTCCTGAACCTGGCGCACGGCGCCATGTTCATGCTGGGCGGCTACGCGGGCTATCGTCGCCTTCCAGGCGACCGGCTCGTATATCCTGGCGTTGCCGCCGGCGCGCTGTTCGTGATGGTGGTCGGGGTGGTGATGGAACGGGTCATCATCCGCCACTTCTACGGCCGGCCGCAACGAGGACCAGATCCTGGTGACGTTCGGCCTGTCGATCGTCTTCGTCGAAGTCGTCCGCTTCTGTCTTCGGCAGCCTGTCGCGCTCGGTGCCGCCGCCGCCCTGGGCCATCGGGCGTGACGCCGCTCGGCTTCATGCTCTATCCGACCTATCGCCTGGTCGTGGTCGGCATCGTCGCGGTGGCGCTGCTGGTGCTCTACCTCGTGCTCTACCGCACGCGCCTCGGCATGATCGTGCGCGCCGGCATCGAGGATTCGACGATGGTGGGCTCGCTCGGCATCAACGTCTTCCGCGTCTTCATGATCGTGTTCGGCATCGGCGCGATGGCCGCGGGCTTCGCCGGCATCGTCAACGCGCCGGTCGTGTCGCTGACGCCCGAGGTCGGCGAGATGATCCTGGTCCAGACCTTCGTCGTCGTCGTGATCGGCGGCGTCGGCTCGTTCCCGGGCGCGATCCTGGGCGGGCTGATCGCCGGCCAGATCCTCAGCATCACCTCGATGATCAATCCCGGCTATGCCTACGTCATGCTGTTCGCCGCGATGACCCTCGTCCTGTGATCCGTCCCCGCGGCCTGATGGGCCTGCGCAGCCGCGATTGAGTGCATCGGTGAAATCCCAGCCAAAGGTCGAACGTCGTCCGTTTCTGGTGGAGGGCCTGACCGCGCTCGGCCTGATCGCGGCGCCCTATCGTGCTGCCGATGCTCGACTTTGCGCCCAACACCGTGAACCAGATCCTGGTGTGGGGCCTGTTCGGCCTGGGCTTCGACCTGCTGTTCGGTTTCACCGGATTGCTGTCGTTCGGCCAGTCGGCCTTCTACGGCAGCGGCGGCTTCATCGCCGCCTATCTGCTGACCCAGGACTTGGTGGAGAGCGTGCCGCTTGCCCTGCTGATCGGCACCGTGGGCGCCATGGTCATGGGCGTACTGGTCGGCATGATCGCGCTGCGTCGCACCGGCATCTATTTCGCGATGATCACCGTGGCGATCGCGGAGATGTTCTACTTCATGGAGAACTCGCCGTTGTCGGCGTGGACCGGCGGCGAGAACGGCATCCCCGGCGTGCCGACCCCCAGCATCGATGTGCTTGGCCTGTCCTGGCATGTCGGCACCGGCTGGTCGATGTATAATTTCCTCGCGCTCTGCTATTTCATCGGCGTCGTCGTGGCGCTGCGCATCGTGCGCTCGCCGGTCGGCAAGATCCTGAGCGCGATCCGCGACAACCCGTTGCGCGCGGCGGCGCTCGGCCACTCCGTCGGCGCCTACAAGCTCACCGCCTTCGTGATAGCGGCGGGCTACGCGGGGCTGGCCGGCGGTCTGCTGGGCGTCCTGCAGGGCTTCATGCCGCCGGATGCCTTTTCCTTCGACACCTCGGGCCAACTCGTGATGCAGACGGCAATCGGCGGCGTGGGCACGCTGTTCGGGCCGCTGCTGGGCGCCACGGTCTGGTTGTTCCTGCGCGACTTCCTGCAGAGTGCCGTCGGCCTCGGCAGCGCCTGGAAGCTGGTGCTGGGCGTGATCTTCGTGCTGCTGGTGTTCTTCCTGCGCCATGGCCTGATCGGCGGCATGCTCGATCTTTACCGGCTCGCCTTCCATCGCGCCGAAGTCGAGGCCGAGGCGCCGGAGGAAGCGCCGGTGCCGATTGTCGTGGCGGCGGAAGCGATGCCGGCGCGCGCCCGCGGCGGCGATCTCGCGGCGGGCACGATCCTCAAGGCGACCGGCCTCACCAAGCGCTACGGCGGCCTGCTGGCGAACAGCGACATCGATTTCACGGTCAAGGTCGGCGAGCTGCGTGGCATCATCGGCCCCAACGGCGCTGGCAAGAGCACCTTCTTCAAGATGCTGACCTGCGAGGTGCCGCCGACCGCGGGCAGCATCGTGTTCGAGGGCCGCGACATCACCGGCAAGGGCGTGACCGAGGTGTGCCAGCTCGGCCTCACCAAGAGCTACCAGGTCAACCAGCTGTTCACGCGCCTCACGGTGCGCGAGAACCTGACCATCGCGGCCCTTGCCGAGCTGCGCGGCAAGTTCCGGCTCGACCTCTTCCGCAATCCCGCGAAGATCAAGGGTCTCACCGAGCAGGTCGACCATACGCTCGACCTGGTGAGCCTGACGGCGCGCGCCGACACGACGGTCTCGGCGCTGGCCTATGGCGAGAAGCGCCGCCTCGAAATCGGGCTCGCCCTTGCCACCTCGCCCAGCCTTTTGCTGCTCGACGAGCCGCTGGCCGGCATGAGCCCGAGCGAGCGGGTGGCGACGGTGAAGCTGCTGAAGTCGATCGCCAAGGGCCGCACCATGATCGTGATCGACCACGACATGGACTCGCTGTTCGAGCTGGTCGAGTGGATCACCGTGCTGCAGGAAGGCAAGGTGCTGACCGAGGGCACGCCCGACCAGATCAAGAACGATCCCGTCGTCAAGGAAGCCTATCTCGGAGGGCTGCACGAATGAGCCTTCTCGAGGTCGAGGGCCTGAATTCCTATTACGGCAACTCCCACATCTTGTTCGACGTCTCGCTCAGGGTCGAACGCAACGAGGTAGTGGCGCTGCTCGGCCGCAACGGCGCGGGCAAGAGCACGACCTTGAAGAGCCTGATGGGCGTGATGACGCCGCGCTCCGGCAAGGTGACCTTCGATGGCAAGGACGTGGCGGGACAGAAAAGTCACTCGATCGCCCAGGCCGGCATGCAGCTGGTCCACGAAGACCGGCGCATCTTCGGCAGCCTGAACGTCGAGGAAAACCTCGTCCTCGCGGGTCTCAGCGCGCCCAACCGCTGGCCGCTCGATCGCATCTACGAGATGTTTCCGCGCCTCAGGGAACGCCGCACCAGCCGTGGCACCGACCTGTCGGGCGGCGAACAGCAGATGCTGGCGATTGGCCGCGCGCTGATCCGCGATCCCAAGCTGGTGCTGCTCGACGAGCCGTTCGAGGGCTTGGCGCCGGTAATCGTGCAGGACTTGCTGACGGTCTGCCGCCGGCTCGCCGAGGCCGGGCAGACGATCGTCGTGGTTGAGCAGAACATCCAGGCCGCGCTGACACTCGCCGACCGCATCTACATCATTAACAACGGCCACATCGTCGAGTCGCTCAGCAAGCAGGCGGTCAAGGACCAGCCCGACATCCTGCACAAATATCTCGGAGTTTAGCGCCTGGAACGAAGGCCAAGAGCTGCCCGCCCTTGGCCTTCCCGCTTACCCGCATCAGCTAAACGGAAACGCGCGGCACCAGCTTGCGATAGAGGTGCCACGTCGCATGTCCCAGCACCGGAATCACGATGGCGTAGCCCAGCAGCAGGGGAATCGCGCCGATCACCAGGCTGGCAGCGACGATCAATCCCCACGCCGCCATCGGCCCCGGATTGTCGAGCACCGCGCGCACCGACGTCGTCACTGCCGTGGTCACGCCGACGTGGCGATCGAGCAGCAGGGGGAAGGAGATCACGCTGATGGCCAACACGACGGCGGCGAACAGGAAGCCGATGCCGCAGCCCGCCACGATCATCATCCAGCCGCTGGGCGTGGTCAGCACGTCGCGCGCGAAGCCTTCGAGCGACGCGGGCATCTGCGGCCCGAACGTGACGTTGTAGATGGCGAACGCCGCGACCTGCCAGAGCGCGAAGATCGCGAGCAGCACCATGCCCAGCATCAGCATGGCGCCGAAGCCCGGCGAGCGGATGACGCCGAACGCATGCGTCCAGGTGACCTCGGCGCCGGCTTCGCGTTCGCGGCTCATCTCATAGAGGCCGACAGCGATGGCGGGGCCGATCAGGGCGAAGCCCGAGGCGAGCGGAAAGATCAGCGGCAGCATGCCGTGGCCGAAGGCCAGCCGCGACAGCACGAGGCCGACGATCGGGTAGAGCAGGCAGAGCACGATCACGTCGGTTCGGAAGGCGCCGAAGTCGGCAAAGCCCTTGGCCAGCGCGTCGCCCAGATCGGCGGCGCTGATCCGGTTGATCGCCGGGGGCGCCTCGCGTTCCTCCAGCGCCTCGTCGAGCGCGTGTGCCGCCGAGCCGACGGCGGTGGTGCCGGACTTGAGCTGGTCCCATCCCCATTCGATGGGATTTCTGATGTGGGCACTCGTTGCCATGGTCGTCTCCTCCTGAACAAAGTTCGAAGGTCACGGACCAGTCGGAACCGGAGTCCAAGTTGAAGAGCCGGTTACGACAAGCCGCAAACCGCCACTGACAGAGACAAGTCTATGCCTCGACGTCGTCCCTGTCCCCGGATTTACAAGTCCCAAGTGCGATTTTTGCCGGGTCGCCACCCGGCGCCTGCCGGTGTGCTAGCCTGCACCCGAAATGAAGGAGAGGACCCCATGACCGTCACTGTCACGAAATCGCCGCGCAAGCTGGGGGGCAGCGCACTTAGCGTCTTCCCGATCGGCCTCGGCCTGATGTCGCTCTCGGGCGCCTACGGCAAGGCCGACGATGCCGAGGGCATCAAGGTCATCCATCACGCGATCGACCGCGGCGTCACTTTTCTCGACAGTTCGGACATGTACGGCTGGGGCCACAACGAAACCCTGCTCGGCAAGGCGCTGGCCGGCGGCAGGCGCAGCAAGATCGTGCTCGCCACCAAGTTCGGCCAGGTCCAGCGGCCGGGCGGCGCCAATGGCGTCGACGGCACGCCAGCCCACGTGAAGGCTGCCTGCGAGGCCAGCCTGAAACGGCTGGGCGTCGACGTGATCGATCTCTACTTCCAGCATCGCGTCGACCCCGCGGTGCCGATCGAGGACACGGTGGGCGCCATGGCCGAGTTGGTGAAGGCGGGCAAGGTGAAGGCGCTGGGGCTCAGCGAAGCCAAACCCGAGACGATCCGGCGCGCCCACAAGACCCATCCGATCGCCGCGGTGCAGAGCGAATATTCGCTGCTCTATCGCAAGGACGCCGAGGCGACGCTGGAGACGACGCGCCCGCTCGGCATTTCCTTCGTGGCCTACTCGCCGCTCGGCCGCAGCCTGCTGACGGGCTCTGTGAAGCAGGCGTCGGACATTCCCGAGGGCGACGGCCGCGGCCGCCATCCGCGCTTCTCCGACGACAATCTCGCGCGCAACCTGTCCTTGGTCGCCGCGATCGAGGCGATGGCCAGGGCCAGGGGCTGCACGCCAGGCCAGGTGGCACTGGCCTGGCTGCTGGCGCAGGGCACCGACATCGTGCCGATCCCGGGCACCAAGCAGGCGGGCCGGGTCGACCAGAACCTGGCGGCGCTCGACGTCTCCCTGTCGGCAGCCGAGGTCGCGCAGCTCTCGAACGCCCTGCCGCCGGGCGCCGCCGCGGGTGGACGCTATCCCGACGCGGGAATGAAAGCAGTCTACCTCTAAAGCGGCTTCCGATCGCTTGGAACCGATCTTGCGGTTCCAAGCGATCGGAAACGCATGGGTTGAGATGCCGAGCTTGACGGCATATTCCGTCCGCCTGATTACAGTCGGACGGAATATGCTCTAGGGACTTCCCGCGCGCATGCGCTCCAGCATGCGCTAGGCGATCTCCCGCTCGCCGGAAATCACCAGCGTGGCACCCAGTCCCTGCAGATGCTCGACGGCGGCATCCGAATGGGCGCGTGCGAGAATTTCCAGTGACGGATTGGCCAACCGCGCCTGCTCGACCACTTGGCCCGCCTCGAAGGCGTCGGGCACGGTGACGAACAGGCGGCGCGCCACGGCGAGATTGGCCGCGGCCAGCACTTCGGGCGCGGCGGCATTGCCCTCGAATACCTGGGCGCCGTCCCGGCGCGCCTTTTCGAGGCCGCTGTCGCCGGTTTCGATCACCACCATCGGCCGGCTGTCGCGTGCCAAGCGCCGCGCCGATCAGCGAGCCGACGCGGCCGTAGCCGACCAGCACGTCGTGGCCCGAGAGCGTGCTGGGAACGAGCGCGGCCTTGGCCACCGGTTCGTCCTTGGGTGGGCGCGCTCAGCAGGGCGAAGACCAGCGGATTGGCCAGGATCGACAGGATTGCGCCCGCCAGCACCAGGTCGCGGGCCTCGACGGATACCAGGTCGAGCTCGAGCGCCAGGCCGATCAGGATGAAGGAGAATTCGCCGATCTGGGCCAGGCTTGCCGCCACCGTGAGGGCGGTCGCATTGGCGAAGCGAAAGGCGCGCACGATCAGCCAGGCCACGACCGCCTTGCCGACGACGATGATTGCCACGGTCGCCAGCAGCGCCAGCGGGCGGTCGACGAACACGGCGGGGTTCAGCAGCATGCCGACCGAGACGAAGAACAGCACGGCGAAGGCGTCGCGCAACGGCAGCGCTTCCTCGGTGGCGCGCTGGCTGAGGTCGCTCTCGCCCATCACCATGCCGGCGAAGAAGGCGCCGAGCGCAAACGAGACGTCGAAGGTCTTGGCCGCGCCGAAGGCGACGCCGAGCGCGATCGCATAGACGGCGAGCCGGAACAGCTCGCGCGAGCCGGTGTGCGCGGTGTAGTGCATCAGCCACGGGATGACCCGGCGGCCGACCACCAGCATCGCGGTCACGAACACCGTGACCTTGGCCAGGGTCAGCAGTACCGCGAACAGGATGCGGGTGAACGGCACTGCGGCGCCGGAATGCATCAGCGCCACGACCGGCAGCAGCACCAGCGCCAGCACCATGAGCGAGGTCCTCGACCACCAGCCAGCCGACGGCGATGCGGCCGCGCTCGCTGTCGAGGATGTGGCGGTCCTGCAGGGCGCGCACCAGCACGACGGTGCTGGCGACCGAGAGGGCGAGGCCGAAGACGAAGCCTGCGGTCCACGACCAGCCGAGCAGCCGGGCGAGCCCCGCGCCCATGGCGCTGGCGAGCGCGATCTGGATCACGGCGCCGGGAATCGCGATGCGCGCGACCGACGCCAGGTCCTTCAGCGAGAAGTGCAGGCCGACGCCGAACATCAGCAGGATGACGCCGATCTCGGCGAGCTCGCCGGCCAGTGGAATGTCGGCGGTGAAGCCCGGCGTGAACGGCCCGACCACGACGCCCGCCAGCAGGTAGCCGACCAGCGGCTGGACGCGCAGCCGGTGGGCGATCAGGCCGAAGACATAGGCCAGCATGAGGCCCGCGGCGATGGTGGCAATGAGCGGTGTCTGATGCTCAGGCATCGCCTTATCTCTCCGCGGTCGTTTGTTCTGCTGCCCGATGTGGTCCGACGGCAGCGGCATTTCAATCGTTGACGCCGCTTCCGGCGGATACCGATACTCCCGCACATCCGGGGAGGAAACAAATGAAGCTCGCTCGACGCGCCTTTGTCGGCGGAACTGTTGGCTCGGCTCTCGTCGTGCCCCTGGCGGCGCCGGCGGTGCGTGCCGACACCTTTCCGTCCAAGCAGATCCGCTGGGTCATCCCCTTCGCGCCGGGCGGCAACTACGACGTCACCTCGCGCCTGGTCGCCGAGCCGATGGGTCGCAAGCTCGGCCAGACGATCGTCATCGACAATCGTCCCGGCTCGGGCGGCGTGGTCGGGCTCGAGGCCGCGGTCAACGCGCCGGCCGACGGCTACACGATCGTGATGGCGAGCTTCACCGTGGGCTACGTCGCGCCGATCTTCGCCGGCCGGCCGCAGATGCTGCAGGTGCTGGCGCCGGTCAGCATCCTGACCACGGCGCCGACCCTGATCGTGACCCGCGCGGACGGCCGCTTCGGCGACATCAAGGCGCTCCTGGCCGAAGCCAAGGCCAAGCCCGGCACCGTCACCATGGGCCATTCCGGCAACGGCACGACCAACCACGTCGCGATCCTGCGCCAGCAGCTCAACGAGAACATCAAGTTCAACATCATTCCCTATCGCGGCTCGGGGCCGGGCATCAACGATCTGCTGGCCGGCACGATCGACTGCTTCGCCGACCAGCTCACCAGCTCGATGCCGCACATCCAGTCGGGCAAACTGCAGGCCGCTGATGGTCTATGGCCTCGAGCGCATCCCCGAACTGCCCGACGTGCCGACCCTCAAGGACGCGGGCTGCGTGCCGTTCGAAGGCGGCACGACCGCGGGCGTCTTCGTGCGCGCCGAGACGCCGCAGCCGATGATCGATCGGCTGAACGAAGGCGTCGTCGCGGGATTGAAGGACGAGACGGCAAACAAGCGGCTGCGCGAACTGGGCGCCGTCGTGCGGCCCTCGACGCCCGAGCAGTTCACCGAGGTGCTGAAGGCCGACGAGGCCAACGTCTCCGAGCTTCTGGAGAAGAAGCTGCTGAAGCCGGACTGAAGCCGATCACTGAGGCCTCAGGCCACTTCCTTCATCACCGCCCACAGGTCGGCCTTGCGCTCGAAGCCGATGCCCGGCGCGTCGGGCAGGGCCACCCGGCCGTCGACCACCGGGCAGTCGTCGGCGAAGCCGCCGAACGGCGCGAAGACCTGCGGATAGGATTCGTTGCCGCCGCATTGCAGGCCGACGGCGATGTTGAGCGCGAACTGGTGGCCGCCATGCGGCACGCAGCGCCGCGGCGACCAGCCGTTGGCCTTCAGCATCTCGACCGTGCGCAGATACTCGACCAGGCCGTAGGAGAGCGCGGGATCGAACTGCAGGATGTCGCGATCGGGGCGCAGGCCGCCGTGGCGGATCAGGTTGCGCGCGTCCTGCATGGAGAAGAGGTTCTCGCCGGTCGCCAGCGGCTGGCCGTACTCGGTGGCGAGCGCGGCATGCGCCAGATAGTCGAGCGGATCGAGCGGCTCCTCGTACCAGCGCAGGCCGTAGCCCTGCGATCGCCTTGCCGAACTCGATCGCGGTGGTGAGGTCGAACTTGCCGTTGACGTCGACCGCCAGCCGCTCGCCCTTACCCACGATCTTCAGCACCGCCTCGATGCGCTTCAGGTCCTCGGCGAGCGGCACGCCGCCTACCTTCATCTTCACGCAGGAGTAGCCGAGGCCGAGATAGTGCTTCATCTCGTCCTGCAGCCCCTCGAGGTCCTTGCCGGGATAGTAGTAGCCGCCGGCGGCATAGACCCACGCCTTGTCGTCGTACTGGCCGCCGTTGTGGCGGTCGCTGAGCAGCTTCCACAGCGGCACGCGTTTGGCCTTGGCGACGGCGTCCCAGATCGCCATGTCGATCACGCCGACCGCGACCGAGCGCTCGCCATGGCCGCCCGGCTTCTCGTTGGCCATCATCGCCTTCCAGCACTTGGCCGGATCGATCAGGCCCTCGCCATCGAGCAGCGAATCGGGCTTGGCTTCGCGACACGCGCTTGATGAAGCGCTCGTTCAGCAGCCCGTGCTGGGCATAGCGGCCGTTGGAGTTGAAGCCGTAGCCGACCACCGGCTTGCCGTCGACCTTCACGTCGGTGACCACGGCCACGACCGAGGCCGTCATCTGGCTGAAGTCGATATAGGCGTTGGCGATGTTGGAGCGGATCGGCGAGACGATGTCGCGGATGGCGGTGATACGCATGGGACTCCTTCAGGCGGTGGCGACCCGCGTCTGGCGGCTGAGCAGCCACCACGCGATCGCGGCGTTCAGTACGTTCCAGCCGATACCATTGATGAAGGCGGCACGGTAGGAGCCGGTGAGGTCGAACAGCACGCCGCCCATCCAGCCGCCCAGCGCCATGCCGACGATGGTCGCGGAGACGGCGATGCCGACGCGGGTCGCGGCCTCGCGCGCCGGAAAATACTCGCGCACGATGATGGCATAGGACGGCACGATGCCGCCCTGGAACAGGCCGAACAGGGCCGAGGTGAGATAGAGCGAAGTGAGCGAATCGCCCACCAGGTAGACGACCAGCGCCACGCCCTGCAGGGTCGAGCCGATGAACAGCGTCATGGCGCCGCCCACCCTGTCGGCGAGCCAGCCCGAGCCGACCCGGCTCACGATGCCGAAGCCCAGCATCAGCGACAGCATCTCCGCGCCGCGCGCCGGGCCGTAGCCCAAGTCGGCGCAGTAGGCGACGATATGGACCTGCGGCATCGACATGGCGACGCAGCAGGAGAAGCCGGCCACGACCAGCAGGGCCTGCAGTGCGTTGGGGCTGAGGCCGAGGGCCGCCAGAGAACGATGCGCCCCGACTGGCGCGCCCGCGATGTCGTGATCGGGCGCGCGCCGCCGCAGGGCCAGGGTCAGCGGGATCATCGCGACGAGGCAGAGGGCGGCGGCCGCGAGATAGGTCGTGCGCCAGCCCTAGCTGCGGATCATCAGCTCGACGATCGGCGGCCAGACGGCGCCTGCGATGTAGTTGCCGGACGCTGCAATGGCGACGGCAACGCCGCGGCGCTTCGCGAACCACAGCGAGATGTCGGCCACCAGCGGCGCGAAGGTGGCGGCGGCGCTGAAGCCGATCAGCACCTGCGCCGCGGCGAACAGGGCGAGCGAGGAAGTGAGGGGTGCCAGCGCAAAGCCCGCGGAGAGGCCGAGCGCGCTCAGGATCGAGGTGAAGACGATGCCGCGGCGATCGACCAGGCGGCCCGCCACGATGCCGCCGGCGAAGAAGCCCATGAGGTTCATCGAGTAGCCGAAGGAGATGTCGGCGCGGCTGACGCCGAGATCCGCCTGGACCGCCGGAAGGGCGACGGCAAGGCACCACATGCCAATGCCGCCCAAGGTGCTGATGGCGACGCTGGCCGCCAGCCGCCGCCAGGCGTAGCCCGAGTCGATAGTGCCGGCGAGAGTCATCAGGCGCCCGCTGCCGCCGGGACATAGCGGCCGCGGCGGATCAGCAGCCCCCAGATCATCGCGCCGTTCATCGCATTCCAGGCGACCGCATTCAGGAAGGCGGCATGGTAGGAGCCGGTGAGGTCGAACAGCGCGCCGCCCATCCAGCCGCCCAGCGCCATGCCGACGATGGTCATCGAGATGGTGACGCCCATGCGGATACCCGCTTCGCTCGGCTTGAAATACTCGCGCACGACCACGCCGTAGGACGGGATGATGCCGCCCTGCACCAGCCCGAACAGGGCCGAGACGAGGTAGAGCGATACCAGCCCGTCGAACACGAGGTAGAGCAGCAGCGACAGCGCCTGCAGGGTCGAGCCCAGCAGCACGGTCTTGATGCCGCCGATCCGGTCGGCGATCCAGCCCGAGGCGATCCGGCTGACGATGCCGCCGGCGGTCATGACCGACAGCATCTCCGCGCCGCGCGTCACGCCGTAGCCGAGATCGACGCAGTAGGCGACGATATGGACCTGCGGCATCGCCATGGCGACGCAGCAGCCGACGCCGGCGATGCCGAGCCAGAGCTGCAGCGCCCCGGGCGACAGGCCGAGCGACGCGGGCGAATGGGCCGCGACCGCCGCCGTGCCGGTCGCACTATGCGACGGCGAGCGGCGCATCAGCGCGAAACAGCAGGGCAAGGTCCCTGCGAGGATGATCGCCGCGACGGCGAAATAGCAGGTGCGCCAGTCGTAGGTGCGGGTCAGCACGTCGACGATCTTGGGCCACAGCGCGCCGCCCAGATAGTTGCCCGAGGCGCAGATCGCCATGGCAAGGCCGCGGCGCTTGGCGAACCAGTGGGAGATGTCGGCCATCAGCGGGATGAAGGCGGCGGCCGAGCCGAAGCCGATCAGCAGGCCTTGCGCTGCGGCAAACATCCAGAAGACCGGCGCGATCGCGGCGACGACGCAGCCCGCGGCGGTGAGCGAGGTCGCCAGCACCATGGTGACGAAGGCGCCACGCTTGTCGATCAGCCGGCCGAGCAGGACGGCACCCAGGCCAAAGCCCAGCATGGTCGTGGTGTAGGACAGCGACACCTCGGCGCGCGAGATCCCGAAATCGGCCTGCACGGCGGGGAACACCACCACCACGCCCCACATGCCGAAGCTGCCGAGCGCGCAGATCACGACGCTGGCGGCCAGACGCCACCAGGCGTACCGCGAATCGACGCCGTGCATGATCAGCCGCCGCCCATCAACCGCCGCCCATCAACCGCCAATGGCGCCCTGCGTGTTCACGTAGAGCGCGTAGAGCGAGTGGCTGGCCGCCATGAACAGGCGGTTGCGGTAGCGTCCGCCGAAGCAGACGTTGGCGCAGCGCTCGGGCAGGTCGATATGGCCGATCGGCTTGCCCTCGGGATTGAAAATGCGCACGCCATCGAGCTCGTCGCTGCCCATGCCCCAGCCGCACCACAGGTTGCCGTCGACATCGACGCGGAAGCCGTCGGGCGAGCCGCCTTGTGCCGGCATCGATCAGCACCTTGCCCTTGCCGAGCTTGTTGCCGCCGTTCAGCACGTCGTAGGCGACGATGGTGCGGTTGCGGTTCGGCGCGTGAGGCTACGACATAGAGCTTCGTTTCGTCGGGCGAGAAGGCCAGGCCGTTCGGGCCCGGGACGTCGTCGACCATCATCGCGAGCTTCCCGGTCTTGCCGTCGACGCGATAGACGGCCGGCGTGTTCTGGCTCTCTTCCTTGTGGCCCTCGTAGTAGCCCAGGATGCCGAAGGTCGGATCGGTGAACCAGACCGAACCGTCGGATTTCACGACGACGTCGTTGGGCGAGTTCAGCGGCTTGCCGTTGTAGCAGTCGGCCAGCACGGTGATCGAGCTCCGTCATACTCGGTGCGCACGACGCGCCGCGCATCGTGCTCGCAGGCGATCAGCCGGCCCTGGCGGTCGCGCGTGTGGCCGTTGGCGTTGTTCGAGGGCTTGCGGAAGATCGAGACGTTGCCCGTCTCCTCGTCCCAGCGCAGGATGCGGTTGTTCGGAATGTCGCTCCACAGCAGGTAGCGGCCGTCGCCGACATAGACCGGCCCCTCCGACCAGCGGCAGCCGGTGTAGAGCCGCTCGACCGAGGCCAGCGGCAGGCGGTACTTCAGTTGAATGCCGGTCGAGCACGCGCACCGCCGGATCGGGGTAACGCTCGTTCGCTTGCCACATCTTCGTTTCCCCTCGCATTTTTACTTGTCATATTTTCTCTTGGCCGGGACGTTAGCTCTGCACGCTGCGGCCTTCTACTGCAGATAGCGCTTGAAAAATTCCAGGGTGCGCGGCCATGCATCGGCGGCCGCCGCCTCATTGCCGGGTTGGCTGAAGTCGCGCTCGAAATCATGGCCGGCGTACTGGTAGATCCTGACCTCGTGCGGTGCGCCGGCCGCGGTCAGCGCCTTGTCGAGGTTCTGCACGGCGGCAACCGGGATGTGGTCGACGGTACCGTGGAAGATCAGCAGCGGGGCGCTTGCCTGGGAGAAACTCTGCTCCAGGCGCGCCTCGCGCGGGCCGTGCTCCAACTGTCCGAGGGCCGGATAGTAGGCGACGCTTGCCAAGGTGCGGTGTCTCGAGGCGAGGCCAATGGCAAAGAAGCCTCCCGCCGAAAAGCCGATCGTGCCGATGCCGCCCGGCCGGATTTTCGGCAAGGCTTCCATCTCCTGCGCGATGTGGTTGAGGTCGAAGTAGATCTCCGGCAGGTTCTTGAAGTCCGGGTCACGCATGGCTTGCCCGCCGATCCCGTGAGCGCGGATGAAGTCGTGGACGAGGCAGAGGTAGCCCTCTTGCGTGAGCTTGCGGCAATAGCTCTCGTCGGAAAGTCCCATGCCGAAGGCGGTGGGCAGCAGCATGATGCCGGGGAAGGGCCCGGGACCGTCCGGCGTGAACAGCACGGCGTCGATGTTCTTGCGCAGACCGACCGTGAGCGTCGTGCGCACCGGTTCGCCGGCCCAGGCGGGGGAGAGCGCTGCTGCGATCACCAGCAGCGCCAGAAGCATTGCCCGCCTCACCGCGTGACGCGCCGGAACACGTCGACAAAGCGCTCGACATCCTCTTCGTCGTTGTAGACATGTGGGCTGATGCGCAGGCGGCCCAGCCGCGGTGCGACATGGACATTCTCGGCGGCGAGTTTCTGCGGCAGGTCGGACGCCATGCCCTTTGGAAAGGACACGCACAGGATGTGCGGCGCACGCAGCTTCGGATCGAGCAGCCTGACGTCGAGATTCGCCAGCCCCTCCGCCAGCTTGCCCGTCAGCATCGACAGGCGCTCGACGACGGCGTCGTTGCCCCACCCGGCCATCATCTCCATGCCGATCGCCGCCATCTCCATCGACACGAAGTGATCGCGCTCGCCCATATCGTAGCGCCGTGCATCGTCGCGATAGGAGATGTCGCGGAAATATATCGTATCCTCGGCCGACACGCCCTTGCGGCCGATCGAGGTCTGCTCGAGCGGCACACCCTTCTGGTGGCGTTTGGCGACATACATGAAGGCGCGGCCGTAGGGCCCGAGCGTCCACTTGTAGGTCGGGAAGATCAGGAAATCGGGGTCGAGGATATTCACGTCGATCCTGCGCACGCCGGCATCGTGCGTGGCGTCGACCAGCAACATGGCGCCCGCCTTGCGGGTGGCGGCGGCAAGGCGCGGCAGATCGAGGGCGCCGCCGTCCGACCAGTGCACCGAGGCGATCGAGACGAGGGCGACCGGCGCCGCTCCCGGCCGCTCGATCGCCTCGATCACGGAGGAGGTCCAGTCGCCGTTCGCGGGCTGCTTCACGGTGTCGACGGCGAAGCCGCCGGCGGGCGCGCGATCGACCCATTCGAGCACCGGCGAGGTGTGGTCGTTCTCGAGCACGATGACCCTGCTGCCGCGCGGGATCGTCAGGATCTTGCCCGCGGTCGCCACACCGTAACCGACGGACGAGATCAGGGTCACGTCAGCCCGGATCGGCGCCGATCAATGTCGCGGCGGCGGTGCGAGCGCGCTCGTTCTGCCGACTGGCGAGGTCGGCGGGCAGTTTCCAGGGCTGGCCCTTGCGGTTCATGGCGGCGCGGCCGGCCTCCTGGGTGGCAAGCGGCATCGGCCCCCACCCGGCGGCGTTCATGTAGCAGACGTCGCGCGGCATATCGAAAAGCGCACGTTGACTGGGCAGCATTCGGAACCTCCCCTCTGATCGACTTCAGAGGCTAGCACGGCTCGAACAAACTTTTCCGGCGGCCCGCATGAGAAGCTCTCGTGCCTGATTACCTCGCGTGTAATTGAGAGCGTGCGGCCCTGGACCCATGTTTGCGGCACAGCACAGGAGCGCCGCCATGAGTTTCCAGCCCCGCACCCCACCGATCCCGCAAAACCTCTTTGTCAGCGAGGTCTTGGCCCGGCCGTCTCTGCGCCTGCGCATCGCGCTCACGTTCGCACTCTGGCGGCAGAGAACCGAAATGCGCCGCCGGCTTGGCGGAGATGGATTCGCGCAGCCTGCGTGATGCCGGCATCTCGCCCGCGGCGGCTGCCTACAAATCGGGCAAGCCTTTCTGGGCGCGGATGGGCACCCTCCGCTAGGGAACCCCATAGCCCCTCGTGCGTTAAGAAAGGGCGCGGATGCGCCATCTTCATTGCGGTGACATCCGCCGAGGGGCATGATGGGGCGCGGAGGGCCATGGATGACACCGCCGGATCTCGACCGGACGTTCGCTCTGTTTCTCGACGTCGACGGCACCCTGCTCGAGATCGCCGCCACCCCCGAAGCGGTCGTCGTCGCGCCCGGCCTGCCGGCGTTGCTGGCCGATCTTCATCGCCATCTCGAGGGAGCCGTCGCCATCATCAGCGGCCGCCCGCTTTCCCAGATCGACGAACTTCTCCATCCCTTCGCCGGCAGCGCCGCCGGCGAGCATGGCGTCGCCATCCGCTTCGACGATGGCACGCTGGAGGAGATGCCGGTGGGTCTCGCGGTGCCGGACGACTGGCGCGAGGCACTGACGGCCGCCGCCGCGCGCTGGCCGGGCGTGCGCATGGAGTCCAAGCCGCATGGCGTCACCATTCACTATCGCCTGGCGCCCGAGCATGGCAACGATGTCTGGCGCGTGGTGCGCGCGCTGGTGAGCGAGGATCATCCGTGGTTCCGCCTGTTGCCGGCGCGCGAAGCCGTCGAGATCGGGCTGCGCTCGGCCTCCAAGGGCCAGGCGGTCGAGCGGCTCATGCGCCAGGCGATCTTCCAGGGCCGCAAGCCGATCTATGTCGGCGACGACTTCACCGACGAGGCAGGCATCAGCGCGGCCAGGGAGCTTGGCGGCATCGGCCTGCGGGTCGGCGAGGCGTTCGGCGGCGATCCCGCGCATGTGCGGGCGTGGCTGAAGCGCGGCTGCGACCGGCTGGCCGGCCGCGAGCAGCGCGGGCACGGTCCCGACAGGCATTTCGCCCTCATGAGCACGCTCGATCTCGGCGTCGTCGGCAATTGCGCCATTGCAAGCCTGATCGACCGCAACGGACGGCACGTCTGGCACGGGCTGGGCCGGCTCGACGGCGATCCGGTGTTCAACGCCTTGCTGGGCGGCAACGAGCCCAGGACCGGCTTCATGGAGGCAGCCGTCGCCGGCGCCAGGGAGGGCAAGCAGCGCTACCTGCCCAACACCGCGATCCTCGAGACCACGATCGAGGGCGCAGGCGGGACGATGCGCATCACCGACTTCGCGCCGCGCTTCCGCCGCTTCGGCCGCAATTTCCGGCCGCCGATGCTGGTGCGTCGCATCGAGCCGGTCGCCGGCCGACCGCGCGTGACCATTCGCGTCCGGCCGACCTTCAAGTACGGCGCGGCAAAGGCGCAGACGACCAGCGGCAGCAATCACATCCGCTACTTCAGCGAAGACTCCGGTGCTGCGGCTCACGACCGACAGCTCGATCAGCGCCATCCTGCACGAGCAGGAATTCTCGCTCGACCGGGCGATCACGCTGCTGGTCGGCGCCGACGAGAGCGTGCCGGAAAATCCCGACACCTTGGCGCGTTCGTTCCTCGCCGAGACGACCTCCTATTGGCAGACCTGGACGCGTGACCTCAATATCCCGTTCGACTGGCAGGCGGCCGTGATCCGTGCCGCCATCACCCTGAAGCTCTGCAGCTTCGAGGACACCGGCGCGGTGCTGGCCGCGCTCACCACCTCGGTGCCCGAGGCTGCTGCCACGGTGCGCAACTGGGATTATCGCTTCTCCTGGCTGCGCGATTCGTTCTTCACAGTGACTGCGCTCAACCGCCTTTCGGCGACCAAGACCATGGAAGGCTTCGTTCGCTTCATCGTCGACATCGTCGAAGCCGGAAGCTCGCGCGGCGAGGCCGACAAGATCCCGCCGTTGTTTCCCATCGCGCCCGGCGTCGACACGATCGAACGGCTGATCGACACCTTGCCCGGCTATCGCGGATACGGGCCGGTGCAAATCGGCAATGCGGCCGTGGATCAGGTGCAGAACGACACCTATGGATCGATGGTGATGACGGCGGCGCAGATGTTCTGGGACGAACGTCTGCCGCGTCAGGGCGACATGGAGCTGTATCGCCAGCTCTGTGTGGTAGGGAACGAAGCGCACCGCGCGGCGTTGACGCCGGATGCGGGACTCTGGGAATACCGCGAGCGCGCGGAGGTGCACACCTTCTCGTCGGCGATGTGCTGGGCAGCCCAGTACCGGCTGGGCATGATCGCCCGCAGGGTTGGCGTCGACGGCGAATCGCGCGAATGGCTGGCGCGGGCGGGCGTGCTGCGTCAGGAGATCCTGAAGCGCGGGACCACAAGCGAGGGCTGGCTCTCGGGCACGCTCGACCGCGACATGGCCGATGCCTCAAGCCTCGTCCTTCCCGAGATCGGCCTGCTGAAGTCCGACGATCCGCGCTTCCATGCCACGCTCGGGATGGTGGACAGCAGGCTGATGCGCAACGGCTTCGTCATGCGCTATGTCGAGGCCGACGATTTCGGCAGTCCGTCTAACGCCTTCCTGCTGTGCACCTTCTGGTACATCGATGCACTGGCCAGTGTCGGCCGGCGCGAGGAAGCGCTTGAGCTGTTCAACAACCTTCTCGCCCGCCGCAACCATGTCGGACTCCTGTCGGAGGACCTCGATCCCGCGACCGGCGAGCTGTGGGGCAACTTTCCCCAGACCTACTCGCAGGTCGGACTCATCCTGTCCGCCATGCGGCTGTCGCGCAGCTGGGAGGAGGGCCTGTGGCACGCCTCGTAGTCGTTTCCAATCGCGTGCCCATCCCCAAGTCGCGCGGCGCGACGGCGGGCGGCCTTGCCGTGGCCCTGCGCGATATCATGACACCAGGCTCGATGTGGTTCGGCTGGAGCGGACGGCTTGCCGCCGAACCCTCGCCGCAGCCCTCGCTGGTCGAAGCGCGCGGCGTCACCTACGCCACCGTCGACCTGGCGAGCGACGCCTACAAGGCGTTCTACGTCGGCTTCGCCAACGGCGTGCTGTGGCCGCTGCTGCATTTCCGTCTCGGCCTGATGCAGTTCAGGCGCGAGGATTACGAGGGCTATCTCGCGGTCAACCGCAGCTACGCCGAATCGCTCGGCCTCGTGCTCGAGCCCGGCGACACGGTGTGGGCGCACGACTATCACCTGATCCCGTTCGGCCGCATGTTGCGCCAGGGTGGCTTCCGCGGCCCCATCGGCTTCTTCCTCCACGTGCCGTTCGTGCCGCCCTCGATGATGGAGGCGGTGCCGGTCGGCCGTGAGCTGATCGAGGATCTCTGCGCCTACGACCTGGTCGGCTTCCAGACCGACGAGCATGCGCGCGACTTCCGCGACTGCGCCGAGCGCATGCTGGGCGCCACGGTCGAGGGCGAGTGGGTCAAGCTGAACGGCCGCAGGACGCGCGTCTTTACCGATCCGATCGGCATCGATGCCGAGGCCTTCGCGCGCGACGCCGCGCGGGCGTCGAGCGATCGGCCGGTGCAGCAGCTCGCCGGAAGCCTGGGCGGCCGGGCGCTGGCGATCGGCGTCGACCGCATGGATTATTCCAAGGGTCTCGCCAACCGCTTCGAAGCCTATGCCAACCTGCTGGCGCGCTATCCCGAGCACCAGCGCAAGATTCACCTGCTGCAGATCTGCCCGCGCTCGCGCGAGGAGGTCGACGAATACCGCAAGCTGCGCTCGGAGCTCGACCGGCTGGCGGGCCGCATCAACGGCCGCTTTTCGGAGTTCGACTGGACGCCGTTGCGCTACTCGACCCGCGCCGCGCCGCGCACGACCCTGGCCGGCCTCTATCGCCTCGCGCGCATCGGCCTGGTGACGCCGTTGCGCGATGGCATGAACCTCGTCGCCAAGGAATATGTCGCCGCGCAACAGGACGACGATCCGGGCGTGCTGGTGCTGTCGAAGTTTGCCGGCGCCGCCCATGAACTGACCGAGGCACTGATCGTCAATCCCTTCGATCCCGACGCCATCGCCGACGCCATGCACCTGGCGCTCACCATGCCGCTAGACGAGCGCCGCGAGCGGCACCTGGCGCTCAAGGCCAAGGTCTATCGCACGACCGCCGCGCTCTACGCCCACAATTTCATCGAGGCGCTCGCCCAGCGCCCGGCGCCCAAACTCGCGGCCTGAGGCAGGTCGGAGTCGATTTCGGGCACTTCAAAGCAGACTGTCATCCCGAGCAGAGCGAGGGATCTTTGGTTGGTTGCAGTTAAGGATCCCTCGCTCTGCTCGGGATGACACTGGTTTCTGAACGACAGCAGTGCGTATCCAAACGATCCGGAAAGATTCCAATCGTCACCACATCGTCTTTGCGGCACGGCCGGCCCATTCGCGGTCGTAGGACTCGCCGCCGACGGTATTCTGGCTGAGCGCGGCCAGGATCTGGCCGGGGCTGGGCAGCGACTTCGGATCGACATGGCGGGCGGGATCCCACAATTCCGAACGGATCAGCGCGCGGCCGCACTGGAAGTAGATCGTCTCGACTTCCATCACCAGCACCGAACGCGGCGCCTTGTCCTCGACGGCGAAGGAGCGGAGCAGGTCCGTCGCGACGCTGAGATGGGCACGGCCGTTGACCCGGAGGGTGTTGCCGACGCCCGGGATCAGGAACAGCAGCGCCACCCTTGGATCGCGCACCACGTTGCGCAGCGAATCGATGCGGTTGTTGCCGCGCCGGTCGGGCAGCATCAAGGTCCGGTCGTCGTGGATGCGCACGAAGCCCGGGCGGTCGCCGCGCGGCGAGCAGTCGAGGCCCTCGGGCCCCGAGGTCGCCAGCGCCACGAACGGCGCGGCCTCGATATACGCGCGGTAGTGCGGGGTGATCCGCGACGCTTCCTTCACCGTCGAAGCGGTGCTCGGCACGCCGTAGAGTTTTTCCAGTTGCTCGACGCTGGTCACGATATCGGACATGGCACTTCCTTCAGGCAGCCCAGCGGGCGGGCGAGGTGCCGAGCGGCTCGGCGGGGCGGGCGTAATAGCACGGCGTGTCGCTCATCTTGATCACGGGCTTGAGATGGCGCAGGCGGCCGAACGGACCGTCGCTCTCCATCAGCAGGCCGGCCAGCTCGGCCTCGGGAATGTCCTTCAGGCCGGCGCTGCCGTCGATCGTGCCGAGGCTGGCGATCCAGTGCGCGACCTGGACCAGCGAGACGCGTACCAGCCACGAGCCGCCATGCTCGGCGCGCCGCGCGAGGCCTGCCATGGCGCCCAGCGCTGCGAGATAGCCCGCGATATAATCGAGCGCCTGGACGGGGAGGTTGCGCGGTGTGTCGAGCGAGCCCTGCGTTGCCGCAAGACCCGTGACGTTCTGCACGATCGAGTCGAAGCCACGGCGCTGGGCCCACGGGCCTTCGTGACCGTAGGCGCAGATCGAGACGCAGACGATGCCGGGCCGCAGCGCCGCCACCTGATCCGGCGAGAAGCCGCGTGCGGCAAGCGTGCCGGGCCGATAACCCTGCGTGAAGATATCGGCCTGCTTGAGCAGGCCTTTCATGGTCTCGACGCCCGCGGTCTCGCGCAGGTCGATCCAGGCGCAGCGCTTGCCGTGGCCGGTGTCCATCAGGATTTCGGTTTGATACGGCAGGTGAGGTGCCGCGACATGCAGCACGTCGGCGCCGTTCTCGGCCAGCACCCGGCCGCTGGTCGGCCCGGCCAGCACGCGCGTCAGGTCGAAGGCGCGGATGCCGGACAATGGTCGATCACCCTCAGGCAGCGGTTGCGCCGGCGCCTCGCCGATCTTGACGATGTCGAGCAGCGGCAGCCGGGCGACGGCGATGCCGTGCGGATGGGCGTTCCATTCCGCGCGGCTGCGCGACAGGCCGCCCACGCAATTGCCCGCGGCGATCGCGTCCTCGATATCCTGGCCCTTCCATTTCGCGACGGCCTCCGCCAGCGCCTCGCGCGTGGCTTCCTTCGCACCCGCAATGCGCAGCGCCCCCTCGCGATGGTGCGGATGGTTGGTGTGCAGGAACATCGTGCGGTCGTCGGCGCGTCCTGTAATGGCCGGCCAGCGGATCCCACGACACCGGCCGCTTGCCGTTCTGCCTCACATAGGTGTTGGAGCGCAGCGACGCCGCGGCAGCGTGCCGATCGATCGACACCGATTGCGGCCGGCCGGTCTTGAGGCGCCACAGATCCGACACCGCCAGGCCGACCGCGCCCAGCGCCGCCGATCCCGCCCGGCCGATGCGCCACGGCGAAACGAAGATCGGATCCTCGCCATTGCTGAAGGAGAGCGAATCGTCGGCGCGCTTCTCGCGGCCGAGGAGGGCCAGTATCTCGTAGGTCAGCGCTTCGCTCATTTGGCGGCCACGATCTCGCCCAGGAGTTTCATCAGCACGTCGGGGCAGGTGATGTGCGGATTATGGCTGGCGTCGATCTCGTAATATTTCCAGCCCGCCTCGCTCCTGGCGCGCTCGCCGAACTGGCGGAACATATCGCCCGGACCGTTCTTCTTTGCGTAGATGTAATGGCGCGGCGGCGGCTCTTTCGACTCGAGCCTGATCTTCTGCTCGAACGTCCTGATCGGCTGCGGCCGGCGGCGCGGAACCGCCCAGGCCTGGTCCTCGGGCGACGTATCGGGCGGCATCGGATTGAGCGGCAACTTCCAGCCGTCGCCGTCTTTCGCCGCGCCGGCCCGCATGTTGGCCTCGGCCTTGGGTCCCAGGAGATCGAACAGGCTTTGGCCGTCCTTCGGCGCGAAGGCGTCGAGATAGACCACTTTGGCGACGCGGCTTCTTGCTCTGTCGGCCACGCCGGTCGCCACCATGCCGCCGTAGGAATGACCGAGCAGGACGACGTCCTTCAGATCCTCGAACTCCAGCACGGCAGCGACATCTTGCATATGGGTCGAAAGATCGATCTCCGGCCGCGCCAGATGGGCGCGCTCGCCCAATCCGGTGTAGGTCGGCGTGAAGAACTCATGGCCGGCCGCCTTCATCAGCGGCCGCATCTTCTTCCAGGCCCAGGCCGCCGACCAGGCGCCATGCGCCAGAACGATAGTTGCCATGACGTCTTTTCCTCCGCTGGTTGCCCGCACGTCTAGATGCTATTACGAAGCACTCGCAATGGCTGACTGTCTCAACCTTAGCACTGGGCGACGCGCGCGTGGGCTTCCGCGGGCCGCATTTCGGCGCTCGATATGAGCCGTGCCGACGGCGCCGGGCTGCCGCCGCCGGAACTGGAGCGCCGGCTGCTCGAGCTGGGCTTCGTCGAGGGCGCGTCGGTCGAGCTGCTGCACCAGGGCCTGTTCGGCGGCGATCCGATCGCCGTGCGGGTGGCCGCCACGACCATTGCGCTGCGCCGGCGCGAGGCGATGGCGATCGTGGTGATTCGGACAATGAACGCGCCGTCGAACTGTGCCGGTTCTGGCGCCGACCGTCGCGCTGGTCGGCAATCCCAATTGCGGCAAGACCGCGCTGTTCAACGCCCTGACCGGCAGCCGCCAGAAGGTCGCCAACTATCCCGGCGTCACCGTCGAGAAGAAGACCGGCCGGTTGTCGACGCCCGGCCGGCCGTTCGATCGAGCTGGTCGACCTGCCCGGCACCTATTCCCTGCGCGCCCGCTCGCCCGACGAGGAGATCACGCGCGACGCCGTGCTGGGCAAGCTCGAGACCGAGACGCGCGCCCGACCTGATCGTCTGCGTCGCCGACGCCTCCAACCTGCGCCTGGCGCTGCGTCTGGCGCTCGAACTGAAGCAGGTCGGCCGGCCGGTGGTGCTGGCGCTCAACATGATGGACATCGCCAGGAAGCGCGGCATCGAGATCGACATCGGGCAAGCTCGCGTCGGAACTCGGCGTGCCGGTCGTCAGCTCGGTCGCGGTGCGCCGCGGCGGCATCGACGCGCTGCTGGCCGAGCTCGACCGCGATCCTGGCGCAGCTTGCCGCGACGTCGGCCTCCGACTGGACGGCGCCCGACGCCGGCGCATTGCGCAGCGCCCAGCGCGAGGCCGACCGCGTGCTGCGCGTGGCGGTGAAGATGCCGGGCCTGCCCGATGCAGGCACGACGCGTGCCGATGCGATCCTGCTGCATCCGGTCGCGGGCATCGTCATCCTGCTCGCCATCCTGTTCGTGATGTTCCAGGCGGTGTTCGCCTGGGCCAAGCCGGCGATGGACCTGATCTCCGAGGGCTTCACCTGGCTCGGCGCGTTTGTCGGCTCGCTGCCGTTGCCGGCGCTGCTGCAGAGCTTCCTGAAGGACGGCGTGATCGCGGGCGTCGGCAGCGTGATCGTCTTCCTGCCGCAGATCGTGATCCTGTTCTTCTTCATCCTGCTGCTCGAGGACCTGGGCTACATGGCGCGCGCGGCGTTCCTGATGGACAAGATCATGGGCGGCGCGGGCCTGCACGGGCGCGCCTTCATCCCGCTGCTCTCGTCCTTCGCCTGCGCCATCCCGGGCATCATGGCGACGCGCGTGATCGACGACCGGCGCGACCGGCTGACCACCATCCTGGTGGCGCCGCTGATGACCTGCTCGGCGCGCATCCCGGTCTACACCTTGATCATCTCGGCCTTCATTCCCGATCGCGAGGTCTGGGGCTTCGTGGGCCTGCAGGGGCTGGTGATGTTCGGCCTCTATGCCGCCGGCATCGGCGGTGCGCTTGCCGTGTCGTTCGTCATGAAGCGCCTGTTCTGGCGGACGCTCGGCCGGCGAGCCCTTCATGCTCGAGCTGCCCGACTACAAGATCCCGCTGGCCCGCAGCCTGGCTGATGGGCGTGTGGGCGCGCGCCATGGCGTTCCTCAAGCGCGCCGGCACGACGATCCTGTCGATGATGATCCTGATCTGGGTGCTCGCCTCGTTCCCCGAGGCGCCGGCCGGCGCCACCGATCCCGCCATCAACTACAGCCTGGCCGCGACGATCGGCCATGTCCTCGAGCCGCTGACCATGCCGCTCGGCTTCAACTGGCAGATCAACGTGGCGCTGATCCCCGGCATGGCGGCGCGCGAAGTGGCGGTCGGCGCGCTCGGCACGATCTACGCGGTCAACGGCGGCGCCGAGGCGACGCAGCAGATCGGCCAGGCGCTGGCCGGCCACTGGAGCCTCGCCACGGCGCTGGCGCTGCTCGCCTGGTACGTCTTCGCGCCGCAGTGCGCCTCGACGCTCGCCGTGATCCGGCGCGAGACCGGCGGCTGGAAGTGGATGGCGGTCACCTTCGGCTACATGCTGGCGCTGGCCTATGTCGCCGCGCTGATCGTCTATCAGGTGGCTGCCGCACTCGGCGCGGGGTAATCGATCGGCCGTATGAGGCAGACGCCTAGGCCGGAGCCGGCAGTGGCAGGTCGAGCGACGTGGTGCGGCGCAGCTCGCGGCGGTGGGTCTTGTCGTCGAACGGCCGGGCGCGATGCATGGTGCAGCGATTGTCCCAGATCACGAAATCATGCGGCCGCCAGACGTGGGTGTAGATGAATTGCGGCTGTGTGGCATGGTCGATCAGGTCGCTGAGGAGCAGGCGGCCCTCCGGCACCGGCCAGTCGACGACATGGGCGGCGTGCGAGGCGAGATAAGGCGCGCGGCGGCCGGAGGTGGGGATGGTGCGCACCAGCGGATGGACGGCGCCCTTCAGCTTGTCCTGCTCGTCCTTGTCGAAGTCGAAGCCCAGCACGTGGCGCGAATAGACGATGGAGTGATAGACCCGCAGGCCCTCGATCGTGCCGCGAGTTTCCGCGTCGAGCGCATCGTAGGCGGCGCGCATGTCGGCGAACTCGGTGTCGGCCCGCACCGGCGGCACCACTCGCGCCGACAGCATGGAGTAGCGGCCCGCCGGATCGACGAACGACGCATCGGTGTGCCACAGCCGGTTGGCGAGCGAGGAGGCGCGCATGCGGTTGTTGGCGTCCCGGATCTTGCCGTCCTTGTCGACGTTCGACACGTCGGCCAGCGCCTCGTTGCCGAACCGGTTGCTGCCGATGGCCGAGGAGGATGTCCGGGCGTGCAGCGTGCCGTCGAAACGTTGCGCGAAGTCGAGCTGCTCTTCGTTGGTGAAATCCTGGTCGCGGAACACCAGCACGGCGTACTTGTCCATGCCGGCGCGAATCGCCTCCAGGGATTGGCGATCATGCACCTGGCGCAGGTCGATCGCGCCCACTTCGCCGGCGAACAGGGGCGTGAGCGGCGTGATGGTGACGGTCATCAGGGGCTCCTTCGTGGAGAACGGGTGCATCATCCTGATTGAAGTCCGCGCGACAACCAAGATGGATTCTTGCCGGGCGAACGTCGGTTTCGCAGGGAAGGGGGACGGGCCGGAAACGCTAGTCCTTCTTCTTGAGATCGTAGAGCGCGATCGGGCGGCGGCCCTCTTCGGCCGGCGTCGATCGCCACAAGTCGTTGTCGACCGGCGTGCCGTTCTCGCGCACCCAGCGGGTGAAGTCGCTGGCGCGGGTACGACCGCCGAACACCAGCACGTAGCGGACCTCGCCGCGTTGGACCATGTCGCTGAACGCATCGAGCGACAGGATCGGATCGCCGCCCATGTAGCCGCCGAAGGCGAGCGCGGGTTGTCCGGTGCGGATGATCAGCGGCGCCACGATCTGCGTGGTCGGTGCCGCCACCAGGAAGCGCGCGTCGCCGCGATTGTCCGTGAGGAAGGCCAGCAGCTTGGGATCGTCGCTGAGCGCTGCATAGTTGCGCGACAGCAGCGGCCCGCGCCCGTCGTTGATGCCGAGCCAGCGGCCGAAGCTGGCCGAGGGCAGGACGTGGTTGCCCGCCATGAAGATCGGGCTGAGCGCCCAGGCGAACGGCAGGATCAGCAGGGCCGCGCCGCCGATCGCGGCCGGCGGCCGCTTGCCGCGCCACAAGGTGCCGGCGGCGGCAAGCAGCGCCACGACGGGAAAGCCGATCCAGCTCGACGTCCAACCGAGCGATGCGCCGGCGATGTAGACCTGCCACAGGCCGCAGAGGGCAAGGCCGAACGCCAGCGCGGCGGGCCCACGCCGCCACAGCAGCACCGAGCCGATGCCCGCGAGGGCGGCGAGCGGCGGCGCGAGCGTCGCCAGGTAATAGGCGTGAAAGATGCCGCCCGCGGCGCTGAAGACGATGCCGTAGGTGAGCGCCCACAGGCCCCACAGCGCCAGCGAGGCCTGGGTCTCGTCACGACGGCGGCGAAAGCCGAGGGCGAGCCCGAATCCCAGCACCGCGAGCGGCAGGGTCCAGGCGAACTGGCTGGCGAGCGTCGGCGCAGCCAGGCGCAGCGGTCCTACCGGAACGGAGTCGAACGCTTCGAATCGCGGCGCCGCGGCCTGGACCGGCGCCGCCGCCGGCTGGGGCCGCGGCGGCCGGTTGCGCACGAACCGCTCGAGGCCATTGTGCACCACGATCAACTCCAGCATGGAATTGCCCTTGGTGCTGCCGGCGAACGGACGGTTGGCGGCACTGGTGAGGTCGAAGACAACGGCCCACGAGAGGCCGACGATCACCAGGGTGGCACCCGCGGCCGTCATCCAGCCGAGGCGTTGCCGCCAGTCGAGCGTGCCCGAGAGCCACCAGCCGGCGAGCAGGGCGGGACCGCAGATCAGCGCTGCCAGCATCTTGACGTTGAAGGCGACGCCCAGCAGTGCCATCGCGATCACCAGCGACAGGCCGCGGCCGCGCAACGCGGCGCTCGCCGCCAGCAGCAGGAACAGGACCAGCCAGGAGTCCGTGTTGTTGCTGCGGTCGATGGCGACGGAGATCGGCGTGATCGCCAGCAGGAAGGCCGCGATCAACGCCGCCGTCGGACCGAACGGCCGATGCACCAGCCGGTACAGGATCGCGACCGAGGCGACACCCGCCAGCATCTGCGGCAGGTGGATCGACCAGCCGCTGAAGCCCAGCACCGAGGCGAAGGCCGCCTGGATCCAGAAAGCGACCGGCGGCTTGTCGAGCGACAGCACGCCCGCCGGATCGAAGGCGTTGTAGAAGAAGAGGCGGCCGCCCTGCAGCATGCTGCGCACGCCGGCGGCGTAATATTCGGTACCGAAGCCCGTCGCATCGATACGCCAGAAGCGCAGCACGGCTGCAAGCGCCAGCACGCCCACAAGAGCTGCCGTCTCGACTCGCTGTCTGGTCCACAAGGCCGTCATGTCCCCGCAGGTTCTACGCGCGGAAAGGGCCGATCATCCCGATTTTTCAGGAGGGAAGAGGCCCCTTGAAGACGAAAAAGGCGCCGCCGAAGATCAAGGCGAAGCCCACGGCATGGTTCAAGGTGATGCGCTCGCCGAGATAGAAGACCGAGAAGAAGGCGAACACGACCAGGGTGATCACCTCCTGCATGGTCTTGAGCTCGGCGGCGTCATAGACCGTGTGTCCCCAGCGGTTGGCTGGCACCGCGAGGCAATATTCGAAGAAGGCGATGCCCCAGCTCGCCACGATCACCAGCCACAGCGGCCGGTCGGTGAACTTGAGATGCCCGTACCAGGCGAAGGTCATGAAGATGTTGGAAAACAGCAACAGGACGACGGGCGCGATCGACGGCGGCAGCCAGGACATGCACTCTACTCCGGTTTGATGCCGAGGCTCTTGATCAAGGGCACGGCGGTCTTGTCTTCGTGGTCGAGCATGGCCGCAAGCTCTTCCGGCGTGCTGGGCCTGGCCGTGGCGGTGAGGTCGGCGAAGCGCTTGATCGTGGCGGGGTCGGTCAGCACCGTCACCATCGCGTCGTGCAGCTTCTTCAACACTTCGGGCAGCATCTTCGCGGGACCGAACAGGCCGGTGTAGGTCGAGTAGGTGAAGTCCTTCAATTCGGGGATTCCGGACTCCTTGACGGTGGGCACGTCGGGCAGCTCCGGCACACGCGCGTCAGACGTGACGGCGATCGGCCGCAGCTTGCCGCCCCTGATGTGGCCGATGGCGGCGTTGAGCTGGTCGACCTGCACCGGCACCTGGCCGCCGATCACGTCGATCGAGGCGGCGCCGCCGCCCTTGTAGTGGACGATGGTGAACTTGGCCTTGGTGGCGGCGCTCAGCAGCTCGATCACGATGTGGTTGGTCGTGCCGACGCCCGAGTTGCCGATGGCGAGCTTGCCCGGCGTCTCGCGGCCGATCCTGATCAGGTCCGCGAGTGTCCTGATCGGGAGAATCGGCGTGACGACGATGACCGCCGGGACTGCCTGGATGTGACTGATCGGCTGGAACGCCGTCTTCCAGTCGTAGGGTGCATTGCCGTAGATCGCGGGTACGTCGACCATCGAGTTGGCCGAGACCAGCAGGGTGTAACCGTCGGGGGCAGAGCGGGCGACGGCGGCGGCGCCGATCATGCCCGAGGCGCCGGCCTTGTTGTCGACCAGCACGGTGACGCCCAGCACGTCCTTCAACTTGTCGGCGACGATGCGCGCGGTAACGTCGATGTTGCCGCCCGGCGCATACGGCGCCTGGATCGTGATCGGCCTGTCGGGGAATTCCGCTGCGGCAGGGCTCCCGAGCAGGGCGCCAGCCAGCAGGCCGAGCAGGATCGTCCTGGCGTTCATATTCGTTCCCCACTGCCTTTGTTCATTGCCAATCCCAGCTTGAGAGCTGCTTTCTGCAGCTTCCTGTCTCTCGTCCACAAAACGGCGCCGGACATGAGTTGTGTCGACGCCAACAGATGGGCGTCGACGTAGCCGATACCCAAGCCCCAGAGACTGTTCTGGTCGATGAAATGCAGAACTTCGTCCTCTGCTGCAACGGGGGCTTTGGGAAGATTGGCCAGGCTGGACAGGACAAGGTCCCGTCTCCTGAGGCCGCCCAAGGCAATTTCGCCGATCACGAAGGGATGGGCGAGAATCCTGCCTTGATCGAGGTGTCCCGCGAGAGCTTCGTCTCGATTCCGTAGATGGTCGACCCAGACGGAAGTATCGGCAAGAATCACGCCCTGGAAGCCCGCCTGCGAGGGGGGGCCTTGAGCCGGCTCTCGCTTCCGCCCAGGCGCGCGAGACGACGCGCGCTTTCGCGTTCGATCAGAGCCTTGAGCGCCTCCCGGATCAGCGAAGACTTCTCCCGCAGACCCGTGAACGACTGAGCTTGCGCCACGAGGTCGTCATCCAGTGCGACTGTCGTTCTCATGGCCATCCTTATCTTCCTGTAGGCACGAAATTAGCATCGATCGATGCGAAAAACAATGCCTTCATCCAGCAGTCGAGGGACGATGCTGTGCCCATGGAAGCGCGCGCTCGAGCAGCGCGCCGAGGCGCAGCACGTCGGTCTCGGCCTGCCACTTGCCGACGATCTGGACCGATGTCGGCATCCGGTCGGTGCCGAAGCCGGACGGCACGGCGAGCGCGGGATGGCCGGTCAGGTTGAAAGGATACTGGTACGAGGTCCAGCCCTGGCGGGTGATTCCGCACTTCGTGGCCGTCGATGATGACCTCGTCGTTGGCGGCATCGTGCGTGACCTCGAGCGCGGTGCGCGAGTTGGTCGGCGTCACGATGAAGTCGTAGCGCTCGAACAGTATCTGGATCCTGCGGAACAGGACAGTGCGCGCGAACTGGGCGTTGCGGAAGTCGGCCAGGGTGAATGTGTCGCCGCGCTGCATGAAGGCCAGCGTGACGGGGTCCATCTGGTTCTGCCACTTCGCGAGATACTGCGCGCAGGTGACGGCAAAGCCCGCCTGGTAGAGCACGCGGCCTTCGTATTCGATCCAGTCGATCTTCTCGGTGACTTCCTCGACGGCGGCGCCCATCGCCGCCCAGGCAGCGAGGCAGGCGCGCGTGTTGGAGCGGACGTCTGGGCGATTCGGGGATTGGCGCAGAGCTCGATATAGCCGATCCGCACGCCGGACAGGTCCTCGCCCGAGAGTTTGGGCGAGAGCGGCCGCTGGCCGGCGCTGCTGAGCGCCCACGGATCCTTCTCGCTCGGTCCGGAGATCGCTGCATGGAAGACCGCGGCATCGGTGATCGTGCGGCTCAAGGGACCGGCGTAGATGTTGTTGCCGAACGCGTCGCGCGTGGTGTCGTAGGGCACGACGCCGAGCGTGGGCTTCAGCCCGACCAGGCCCGAGCACGAGGCCGGTCCGCGCACCGAGCCCGCGCCGTCGGTGCCGAGACCGATCGGGCCCAGGCCCGCGGCAACCGCCGCGGCCGCGCCGCCGCTCGAGCCGCCCGGCGTGCGCTCGAGGTTCCAGGGATTGCGCGTGATGCCGAAGGAGGGCCCATCGGTCAGGCCCTTGACGCCGAACTCGGGCGTCGAGGATTTGGCGAAGACGACGGCGCCCGCCTCGCGCAGGCGCTTCACTAGTATATCGTCGGCCACTGCCGGCGGATTGTCGGCGAAGATCGCCGAGCCGTGCCGGGTCGGCACGTCCTTCACGTCGACCAGGTCCTTGATGCTGACCGGCACGCCGTGCAGCGGCCCCAGCGCATCGCCGCGCATGACAGCGTCCTCGGCCTTCTTCGCATCGCGGCGGGCCTCGTCCGCCATCACCACGCGAAAGCAGTTCAGTTTCGGATTGGCCTTCTCGGCAGCCTTCAAAACGGCGTCCAGATACTCGACCGGCGACAGCTTCCTGTCGCGGATCAGGGCGGCCGCCTTCGTGGCGGGCGTGAACAAGAGATCGGTACTCATGAGTCGACCTTAGCCCATCCTCGACAGGCTCCGCACGCTGCGCTACTTCCGCGTGCCGATGTTCACGATTCCCGTCCTGGCCGCCCTGGCCGCCGTTGCCGTCGTGACGTCGTTCATATCCGGACTGTTCGGCGTGGCCGGCGGCATGCTGCTGATCGGCTTCCTGTTGCTGTTGCTGCCGGTGCCGGTCGCCATGGTGTTCCATGGCGTGATCCAGATCGCAGCCAACGGCTCGCGCTCTTTCCTGTGGCGCCGGCACATCAACTGGAAGGTCGTCCTGCAGTTCGGCGCCGGCACCGGTTGCGCGCTGCTGGTCTTCTCGTTCCTGCGCTTCGTGCCGCCCAAGCCGCTGGTCCTGCTCATCGTCGGCCTGACGCCGTTCGCCGCGCTTTCGGTGCCGCAGCGCTTCGCTCCCAATATCGAGCGCCACGGCCAGGCCTTCCTCGCCGGCCTGATCGGCGGCACCCTGCAATTGGTGGCCGGCGTCACCGGGCCGCTGCTCGACATCTTCTACGTGCGCTCCGGCATGACCAGGCAGGTCAACGTCGCCACCAAGTCGGCGGCCATGGTGCTGGGCCACGTCAGCAAGGTCGCCTACTTCGGCCTGATGATCGCCAATCCTGCAGGCCACGATCTCGAGCAGTGGGCCGTCATGGGCTTTGCCGCCGTCTTTGCGGTCGTGGGCACGCAGCTCTCGCGCCGTATCCTGGACAGGATGTCGGACAAGCAGTTCTACTGGTGGACACGGCGGATCATCCTGGCGCTGGGCGTGGTGTACATCGCCCAGGGCGTGTGGCAGTTGGCGGCAAGATGAGTGAACAGACACCCAAGGAACAGGTACGTGCCCTGCTCGACCGGCTGGACGATGCGTGCAGCCTCGCCGACATCCAGCGGGCGATTGCCGTGCTGATGTGGCCGAAGACCGGCGACGGCAAGCTCGCGCCGCCGGAGCGGCTCGCGCCGGACGAGGTGAAGCGCCGCCTGCGCGAGTGGCTGAAATCGGAGGAGGACAAATGAACATCAAGGATCGCGTCTCGATCGAGCTCAAGGACGGCGTGGCCGATGTCCGCCTGATCCGCGCCGACAAGATGAACGCGCTCGACCTTGCGATGTTCGAGGGCATCATCGAGGCGGGCGCCGCGCTCGCGACGATGAAGGGCGTGCGCGCGGTCGTGCTGTCGGGTGAGGGCAAGGCGTTCTGCGCCGGCCTCGACATGGGAAGCTTCGCTGCCATGAAGGACAGGGCGGACAAGGAGACTGTGCCGGGCGCAAGCGACATCACGGCCCGCACCCACGGCATCGCCAACCGCCCGCAGCAATGCGCCTGGGTCTGGCGCACGCTCGCCGTGCCGGTGATCGCCGCCGTGCACGGCGTGGCGTTCGGCGGCGGCTTCCAGATCGCGCTGGGCGCCGACATGCGCTATGCCACGGCCGACGCGCGCTTCTCGGTGATGGAGATCAAATGGGGCCTCGTGCCCGATCTCGCCGGCACGCAACTGATGCGGCATCTCGCCCGCGAGGACATCGTGCGCGAGCTCACCTACACCGGCCGCATCTTCAACGGCACCGAGGCTCAGCAGTACGGCTTCGTGACCAGGGTGACCGCCGATCCGCGCGCCGCGGCGCTGGAGACCGCGCGGGAAATCGCCGACAAGAGTCCCGAGGCGATCCGCGCGGACAAGCGCCTGCTGAACGACGCCGTGGCCGTCGATGCCGCGGCCGGCCTGATGGCGGAGTCGGTCGAGCAGAAGAAGCTGATCGGCTCGCCCAATCAGATCGAGGCGGTGATGTCGAACCTGCAGAAGCGTGCGGCGAGCTACAAGGACTGAGCCATGATCCTGCACGCCCATCCGTTCTCGTCCTATGCCCAGAAGGTCACGATCGCGCTCTACGAGACCGCGACGCCGTTCGAGTGGCACATGCTCGAAGGGACGGCGGACTTCGACGATCTCCGGCGCCTGTGGCCGATCGGGCTGATGCCGGTGCTGGTCGACGGCGAAACGACCGTCGCCGAATCGAGCATCATCATCGAGCATGTCGCGGCCCGGCTAGTGCCGTCGCTCGAAGTGCGCTTCCTCGACCGCTTCTTCGACAATTACGTGATGACGCCCATGCAGAAGGTGGTGGGCGACTTCCTGCGACCGACGGAAGAGCGCGATCCGCGCGGCGTGGCCGACGCCAAGGCACGCCTGGTCGTTGCCTACGGCTGGCTCGACGGCAGGTTGAAGGACCGCCAGTGGGCGGCTGGCGGCGATTTCACGATGGCCGATTGCGCGGCAGCGCCGGCGCTGTTCTTCGCCGACTGGGTCTGTCCCATCGACGAACGGTTCGCCACCACCCGTGAGTATCGGGCGCGGCTGCTGAAACGCCCGTCCGTGGCGCGCGCCGTCGACGAGGCCCGGCCTTATCGCAAGTACTTTCCCCCTGGCGCGCCGGATCGTGACTAGTCTTTTGTCGTCCTGAGCGAAGCGAAGGACCTTACGTTGGCCGCGCAGTACTCTGGTTGACGCGCTAGGTCCTTCGCTGCGCTCAGGACGACAGGGTATTAGCGCCCCTTGAAGACCGGCTTGCGCTTCTCGACGAAGGCCTGCACCGCCTCCTTGTGATCTTCGGTCCGCGAGCTGTGGACCAGCCGCTCGGCCTCGCGGAACAGGGCGGTCGGGTAGTCGATGCTGCCGGCCTCGTCGAGATTGTCCTTCATGTGGCGGAAGGCGATCTGTGGTCCCTCGGCCAGCGACTTCGCCCAGGCGAAGGCCTCGTCCTGCAGTTTGGCATCGTCGACCACGCGGTTGACCAGCCCGATGCGCTCGCAGCGTTCGGCGTCGACCCGCTCGGCCGTCAGCATCAGTTCGCGCGCCCGCATCGGGCCGACGGTGCGCGTCAGCAGCCACGCCATGCCGTAATCGCCGCTGAGGCCGATGCGCGCGTAGCCGGTCGCGGCGAAGGCCGACTTGGCGGCGATGCGCATGTCACAGGCGAGCGCCACCGCAAGTCCCGCGCCGGCCGCGGCACCGGGAAGGGCGGCGATCGTGGGCTTGCGCACGGCGAACAGCGCGCCGGTCAGGTTGGACTGGCGCCAGCGCAGGTCGCCCAGGCGCTCTTCGTAGCTCATCTGGCCGCGCGGACCGCGTCCGCCCATTGCCTTGACGTCGCCGCCCGAGCAGAAGGCCGTGCCGGCGCCGGTGATCAGCAAGGCGCCGACGGTCGGGTCCTCGCCGCGTTCCTTTATCTGGGTGCGCAGCGCCGCCGTCAGGTCGGGCGACATCGCATTGCGTGCTTCCGGCCGGTTGAGCGTGATCGTCGCCACTCTGTCTTTGACGGAACACAAAAGTTCATTTGTACCGGTGTCGATTTCCATGGGACCCTCTTTGCCATGACATTCCCGGTCACCGAACACACCGTCAAGTCCGCGCGACATACGACGGGCTATCTCGCCTGCGGAGCGGAAACGGCGCCCTTGCTGATCTTCGTCCATGGCTGGCCCGAACTCTCGATCTCGTGGCGCCACCAGCTACCGGTCTTCGCGGCGCTGGGCTTCCGCTGCGTCGCGCCCGACATGCGCGGCTATGGCCGCTCGAGCACCTATCCTCGGCACGAGGACTTCGCGCTCGAGCAGATCGCCCAGGACATGGTCGAGCTGCTGGCTTCGCTTGGCCGCGAGAAAGCCGTATGGATCGGCCATGACTGGGGCAGTCCCGTGGTGTGGAGCATGGCCTCGCACCATCCCGACAAGGTGCTGGGCGTCGCCAGCCTCTGCGTGCCCTATATCAAGGGCTTTACCCTCGACGAGCGGCTGCCGCTGATCGACCGCAAGCTCTATCCCGAGGCCGAGTATCCGGTCGGCCAGTGGGACTACCAGCTGTTCTACGCCGAGAATTTCGAGAAAGCGCACAAGGCCTTCGAGAAGGACATACGCCGCGTCGTGAAGACGCTTTTCCGCAAGGGCAATCCCGACGCGGTCGGCAAGCCTGCCTTCACCGCATCGGTGCGCAAGAACGGCGGCTGGTTCGGCGGCGGAGAGTGGCCCGACCTGCCGCGCGATAGCGACGTCATTACCGAGCAGGATCAGGAGGCCTACACCGCGGCCCTGACGAAGAACGGCTTCTTCGGGCCCGACGCCTGGTACATGAACAACGAGCGCAACGGCGCCTATGCGAAGAAGGCGAAGAACGGCGGCAGGCTCTCGATGCCGGTGCTGTTCCTGCACGGCGCCTACGACACCACCTGCGAGACCATGACATCGCGGCTGGCCGAGCCGATGCGCCGCGACTGCGCAGACCTCACCGAGGTGGTGGTGAAATCCGGCCACTGGATGGCGCAGGAGCGGCCGGTCGACGTCAATGCCGCTCTGGCCAAATGGCTGGCGGCCAAGCTGCCGGAGTACTGGCGCTAATCGATTAGCGCCCGTTCTTCTTCCGCCATTCGGCGAAGACGGCGAGGTTCTTCTCATCGGTCGGCGGGTAGAGGCCGAAGATGCCCTGGCCGGCCTGCACCCGCTCGGTGACGAAATCCTCGTAGGCCGTCATCTCGAAGGCTTCGGCCGCGATCTCGTCGGCCAGGTGCGCCGGAATCACGATCACACCGTCCTTGTCGCCCAGGATCACGTCGCCCGGGAACACCGGTGCGTCGCCACAGCCGATCGGCACGTTGATGTCGATCGCCTGGTGGAGCGTGAGGTTGGTCGGCGCGCTGGGGCGATGGTGATAGGCAGGAAAATTCAACGCCGCGATCTCGGCGGAATCACGGAAGCCGCCGTCGGTGATCACGCCGGCCGCGCCGCGCTTCATCAGCCGCGTGACGAGAATGGCGCCGGCCGAGGCTGCGCGCGCGTCCTTGCGGCTGTCCATCACCAGCACCGCGCCCGGCGGGCAATCCTCGATCGCCTTGCGCTGCGGATGGCCGTGATTGCGGAACACCTCGAGCTTGTTGAGGTCCTCGCGCGCCGGGATGTAGCGCAAGGTGAAGGCCTCGCCCACGAGCGTTGGCTGGTTGGGCGACAGCGGATGCACGTCCTGGATCGCCTGCGTGCGAAAGCCGCGCTTGAACAGCGCGGTCGCGACCGTGGGCGTGCTGATGGTGCGCAGCTTGTCGCGGGTTTCGGTCTTGAGTGACATGAGTGTGGTCCTTGGATCGGTAATGGTGTCATCCCGAGCGCAGCGAGGGATCTTTACTCATGGCCTTAAAGATCCCTCGCTGCGCTCGGGATGACAGCGCTCAGTAAATCGACGGTTCGGCCACCGGCGCGCCGAAGCTGGTTTCGAGGAAGTCGAAGTCGCAGCCTTCGTTGGCTTGCTTGATGTGCCTCGTGAACATCCAGCCGTAGCCGCGTTCGTAGCGCGTCTCGGGTTTCTTCCACGCGGCCTTGCGCTTGGCCAGTTCGGCGTCCGACACGTTCATGTTGATCGTGCGCTTGTCGACGTCGAGCGAGATCATGTCGCCGGTCTTCACAAGGGCCAACGGCCCGCCGATATAGGATTCGGGCGAGACGTGCAGGATGCAGGCGCCGTAGCTGGTGCCGCTCATGCGGCTGTCCGAGAGCCGCACCATGTCGCGCACGCCCTGCTGCACCAGCTTCTTCGGGATCGGCAGCATGCCCCATTCCGGCATGCCCGGCCCGCCCTGTGGTCCGGCATTGCGCAGGATCAGCACCGTGTCCTCGGTGACGTCGAGATCGTCCTTGTCGATCGCCTCCTTCATCGACGGATAGTCGTCGAACACCAGCGCCGGTCCGGTGTGCTTCAGGAACTTCGGGGCACAGGCTGACGGTTTGATGACGCAACCGTCGGGCGCGAGATTGCCCTTCAGCACGGCGAGCGCGCCCTCGGCGTAGATCGGGTTCTTCACCGTGCGGATGACGTCGTCGTTGTAGATCTCGGCGCCGGCGATGTTCTCGCCGACCGTCTTGCCGGTCACCGTCATCGCCTTGAGATGCAGGCTGCCGCGGATCTGCTCCATCAGGCCCGGCAGGCCGCCTGCGTAGAAGAAATCCTCCATCAGGTACTTGTCGCCGCTCGGCCGGATGTTGGCGATCACCGGCACCGTGCGGCTGGCGCGCTCGAAATCATCGAGGCCGATGTCCTGGCCGGCCCGCCGTGCCATCGCGATCAGGTGGATGATGGCATTGGTCGAGCAGCCGACCGCCATGGCCACGGTAATCGCGTTCAGGAACGCGTCCCTGGTCAGGATCTTCTTCGGCACGAGGTCTTCCCACACCATGTCGACGATGCGGCGCCCGGTCTCCGAGGCCATGCGGATGTGGTTGGCGTCGGCTGCGGGAATCGACGAGGCGCCGGGCAGCGACATGCCCAGCGTCTCGGCGATCGCCATCATGGTGGCGGCGGTGCCCATGGTCATGCAGGTGCCGTAGCTGCGCGCGATGCCCGCCTCGACGTCGACCCAGTCGTCGTCGGAGATCTTTCCCGCGCGGCGCTCGTCCCAGTATTTCCACGCGTCGGAGCCCGAGCCCAGCACCTTGCCTTTCCAGTTGCCGCGCAGCATCGGCCCGGCCGGCATGTAGATGGCGGGCAGGCCGGCGCTGATCGCGCCCAGCAGCAGCGCCGGCGTGGTCTTGTCGCAGCCGCCCATCAGCACGACGCCATCCACGGGATGGCCGCGCAACAGCTCCTCGGCGTCCATCGCCAGCAGGTTGCGGTAGAGCATCGTCGTGGGCTTCAGGAAGCTCTCCGACAGCGACAGGGCCGGCAGCTCCATCGGGAAGCCGCCGGCCTGCAGGATGCCGCGCTTCACGTCGTCGACCCGGGTCTTGAAGTGCATGTGGCAGGGCTGCGCCTCGGACCAGGTGTTGAGGATCGCGATCACCGGTTTGCCCGCCCATTCCTCCGGCGCAAAGCCCATCTGCATGGCGCGCGAGCGGTGGCCGAAGGCGCGCAGATCGTCGGGCGCAAACCAGCGCGCGCTGCGCAGATCGGCGGGGCTCTTTTTCTTGTCGGTCATCGCGTTTCCTCCCGGGCGAGAGGCAGTCTACTCGATCGTGTCGTCGGCGCGCGCGACAAAAGCCGGCGGCAATGCAAGGCCCAGGGTACGTGCGGCCTTGAGATTGACGACCAGCTCGTAGGTCGTCGGCTGTTGCACCGGCAAGTCGGCCGGCTTTGCACCCTTGAGAATGCGGCCGGCATAAACTCCAGCCCATCGATACATGTCCGTCAGGGGAGCGGCGTAGCTCGCCAGTCCGCCCGCGTCGGCGAATTCGCGGGCGGGATACATCGCCGGCAACCGTAGCGCCGCCGTCCGCGCCAGGATCCGCTCTCGTTCGCCGATCAGAAATCCATCGGTGGAAATCAGCAGGGCCTCCACCTTGTCGGCTGCCATCGCCTCGAAGGCGCGATCTATTTCGGCCAGATTGCTCGCATTGAGAACATTGAGGCTGAGGCCACGCGCGCTTGCCGTCGAGCGAGCGTCACGCACCAGACTTGTGGCGAACAGGCTGGACGGATTGGTCAGCAAAGCGACGGACCTGGCGCCCGGCACCATCTCGTGCAGCAGGTCGAGGCGCTTCCCTTCGAGGCTGGACGCCACCATGGTCGCGCCCGTCAAATTGCCGCCGGGCCGGCTGTAGCTCTTGACGAGTCCGAGGGCGACCGGATCCGTGCCGAACGTGAAGACGATCGGCATCGTGGTGGTCAAGGCCTTGAAGGCAAGAGGACTGGGCGTGCCGCCCGTCGCGACGAGGAGATCGGGTTTGCGCTTCACCAGCTCGGCTGCCAGCGCATCGACTCGGCCAAAGTCTCCCTCGGCCCAGCGGAATTCCATCGTCACGTTCTGGCCGTCGACGAATCCCGCCTCCTTCAGCCCGATGCGGAACGCCGCCAGCAGATGGCCGTCGGTCTCGAGCGAGCGGGCACTGAGATAGCCGATGACCGGTCGTCGGCTTTGGGCGACGGCCGGCGCGGCAAGAACGGCGCCGAGCGCCGCAACGAGCGTGCGCCGCTTCATCAGGCTTTGGCTCGCAGGGCCGCGAAGCGCGCCTGGCTTTCGGCCGGCCACATTTCCTTTGGCTTGTAGTACTCGGGCACGGCCGGCGCGCCGGCGGGCAGCACGACCCACGGCTGCTTCGAGCGCGTGAAGATATGGATGTCGGGCGGGATGCGGTCGGGCGTGTCGAGCGTGCCGACCCGCACGAAGCGCACGGCGTCGCCCGCGCCGGCATAGTTGCTCCAAACCGCGATCCGGCAGGTGGGGCAGCGCGCGATCTTCTGGCCCTTGCCGCTGTCGGTCGGCGTGTTCACCACCTCGACCTCGCCCTTCAGCAGCTCGACCCGCTCGGCCTCGATCATGGCGTTGAGCGCGAACGCGGCGCCGGTCTCGCGCTGGCAGGAGCGGCAATGGCAGCAGTGCACGAACATCGGTTTGGAGGTCATGCGATAGCGGACCTGCCCGCAGGTGCAGCCGCCCTCGAAGGTATCGTTGCCGCTCATCCCGTCCCGCCCTAGCGTTCCAGAAGGGAGGAGAACAATATGGCCGGACGGTTGAAAGGCAAGGTTGCCGTGGTGACGGGCGCGGCGCCGCGCGGCGAGGGCGTCGGCAATGGCATGGCGACGGCGATCCTGTTCGCGAAGGAAGGCGCCAGGGTCGTGCTGGTCAACCGCAGCGCCGAGCGCGCGGAGAAGCTTGCGAAGCAGATCGGGACGAGGGCGGCGAGGCCGCGGTGTTCGCCGCCGACGTCGGCAAGCCGCCCGAGGCCGAGGCGATGGCCGCCTTCACCGTGAAGACCTGGGGCCGGCTCGACATATTGCACAACAATGTCGGCATCGGCGCGCCGGGCACGCCGGAGACGGTGACCCTGGAGGACTGGAACAGGGTGCTCGAGGCCAATCTCACGACCACCATGCTCTGCACCAAATATTGCCTGCCGAAGATGAAAGAGAGCGGCGGCGGCTCGATCATCATGGTGTCGTCGATCGCGGGCGCACTCGGCCTGATGGGCAGCGCCGGCGCCGTGGCCTATTCGACGGCCAAGGCAGGGCTGCACGGCTTCACGATGTCGGTGGCGGCCGATCATGCGACGCAGAACATCCGCGCCAACTGCATCGTCGTCGGCTCGGTCCACACGCCGATGGTGGCGCACATGGGCGCCGAGGCGCGCGAGCGCCGCCGCAAGCTGGTGCCGATGCAGACCGAAGGCACCGCCTGGGACGTGGCGCACGGCGCGGTCTATCTCGCCTCGGACGAATCGCGCTGGGTGACGGGAGTCATGCTGCCGATCGACGGCGGGCTGGTCGCACTGAGGCAGTGGCCGCGTTAAGCGATTTGACCCCTCCGGCCTTCGGCCACCTCCCCATCTGAATGGGGAGGACAAGCTTCCCTCCCCATTCAGATGGGGAGGTGTCGCCGTCTTACGGCGACGGAGGGGTCATGACCGGTCGTGGTTCCAGGTGTACAGGCCGCTCGCCACCACGATCGCCGCACCCAGGATCGTCCAGCCGTCGGGGAAGTCGCCGAAGATCAGCGCACCCAGTGCGGTCACCCAGACGAGCAAGCGTGTAGCTGTAGGGCTGGATGGCACTCGCCTCGGCATAGTCGAGCGCGCGGATCAGGCCGTAGTGGGCGACCGCGCCCAGCACGCCGGTGACCAGCATCAGGCTCCAGCCGATCGGCATCCGGCCAATGCCAATCGAGCGGTCCGATGAAGCTGGTGGCGGCGAAGGCGGCGAACGCCGACCAGACCAGTGTCGTGTCTGGCGAATCGGAGCGCGCGGAGAGGCGGGTCAGGATCTGGTAGCTGGCCCACAGCAATGCGCCGGCGAGGGGGATCAGCAGCGGCCAGTCGAGCGTGCGGAAGCCCGGCCGCACGATCAGCAGCACGCCCGCGAAGCCCGCCAGCACCGCGAGCCAGCGCGCGGTGTCGACCCTTTCGCCGAGGAACAGCGCGCCCAGCGCGATCACGATCAGCGGCGAGGTGGCGGCGATCGCGTGCGTGTCGGCCAGCGGCAGGTAGCGGAAGGCGAGCACGAACACCGCGCTCTCGACCACCGCCAGCAGCGCGCGGCCGGCCTGCAGCCACGGCCGCGCCGTGCGAAGGAGGCGCGCAGGCCGCCGCGCCGGCGGACTACGACCCAGGCGAAGACGGAAGAAGATGCGCGTAGCGGATCCACATCATCTGGCCGATCGGATAGTCGGCCACCAGCCACTTGGCGATCGCATCCATGCTGGCGAAGCACAGCATGGCGAGGACGGTGAGCAGCGCGCCTAACGCGTTGCGGCTCACCTCTCCTATTCCGCCGCGACGGCCTTTCGTGCGGGCGGGCGGAAAGCGGGGATCACGCGCTCGGCGAACAGCCGCAGGCTCTTCATCGCCTTCTCGCGGCCGTAGTAGGGCGGGTAGTGCAGCAGCAGCGAGGTCATGCCGGTGCGCGCCTGCATCTCGCGCAGCCTCGCGATCACCGTCTCGGCCGAGCCGTGCAGCAGGGTCGTGGCGAGCAGATCGTCGTAGTTGATCTGGTTGCCCTTCTCGGACACCGAGCCGAGATAGCCGCCGGTGCCCGTGCCGCCGAAGTGCGCGATGTGCTTCACGATCGCTTCCTCGGTCTCGGCGCGCGCCTCGGCATCGCTGTCGGCGATGTAGACCCAGCGCGCGATGTCGATCTCGCCGGCCGCCGGATTTTTGCGCCGCTCGGCGCGAGGCCGTGCCGAGCTCGCGCTTGTAGAGCGCGGTCTGCGCCGCCAGCGTCTCGACGCCCGGCAGGGTCGACAGCATCAGGCCGAAACCGTTGCGGCCGCAGTAGCCGATCGAGCGGTCGGTGCCGCCCGCCATATAGAGCGGCGGATGCGGCATCTGGATGGGCTGCGGCAGCAGCTCGTAGCTGCCCTGCACGGTGCCCTTGTAGTACTTGCCCTTGTGGTCCCAGCGATGGCGATGGAAGGCGTCGAACATCAGCCCGACCGCTTCCTCGACCTGGTCGCGCCGCGAGTCGAAATCCCTGCCCAGTCCCTCGAATTCGTAGGGCCGGTAGCCCGAGCCGATGCCCAGCATGACGCGGCCGCCCGACAGGATGTCGACGAAGCTCGCGTTCTCGACGACCCGGATCGGATCGTAGAGCGGCAAGGTGATCACGCCGGCGGCGAGCTTGATGCGATGGGTCTTGGCCGCGAGATACGCCATGTAGGCGAAACAGTCCGGCATGATGCCGTAGCTGGTGGCGAAGTGATGCTCGGCGATCCACGCCGTGTCGTAGCCCAGCCGCTCGGCCTCGATCACTTCTTCCGTTGTGCGGGCATGCACGTCGCGGTGCGGATAGGGCTCTTCCTTGGGGTTCGGATGGGAGGTGAATAGGACGCCGAATTCCATGTTTCCTCGCTTTTCGTTGGGCTATCCTAAGCATCACACCGGAGGACCGCCAATGGCATTCGACCTGCTGATCAAGAACGGCATGATCGTCGATGGTTCTGGACTGCCGCGCTTTCGCGGCGATGTCGGCGTCAGCGACGGCCGCATCGTGGAAATCGGCCGGCTGAGCGGTTCGCGCGAAAGAGACGCTCGACGCCGAGGGCCAGGTGGTGGCGCCGGGCTTCGTCGACGGCCACACCCACATGGACGCGCAGATCTTCTGGGATCCGATCGGCACCAGCTCCTGCTACCAGGGCGTGACCAGCGTCGTCATGGGCAACTGCGGCTTCACCCTGGCGCCGTGCCGCGCCGACGAGGCCGACATGGTGTTCCGCAATCTCGAGCGCGCCGAGGACATCAGCCGCGCCGCCATGCTGGCCGGCATCAAGTGGCGCTGGGAGAGCTTCCCCGAATTCCTCGACGTGCTGGAGTCCCTGCCCAAGGGCATCAACTACGCGGGCTACATGGGCCACTGCGCGCTGCGCACCTACGTGATGGGCCAGCGCGCCTTCACCGACGAGGCGACCGAAGACGATCTCGCGCGGATGGTCGTGCTCACGAAGGAAGCGATCGCCGCCGGCGCGCACGGCTTCTCGACCACGCGCTCGGTCAATCACCAGACCTCCGACGACAAGCCGGTCGCCAGCCGTCTCGCCACCTGGCACGAGTTCGAGACCCTGGTAAAGGCGATGGGCGGCGGCATGGTCGAGGTCGCGGGCGAGCCGCGCGGCGCGGAGAGCGCCAAGGCCAAGATCTACTACGAAGGCCTCAGCAAGCTCGCCATCGAGAGCGGCCGGCCGATCACCTTCGGCCTGTTCAACCGGCGCACCAATCCCGGCGGCTGGCGCTCGACCTTCGACATCATCGAGCGCACGGCGAAGCAGGGCGGCCGCATGTTCGCCCAGGTCCACAGCCGGGCGCTGAACGTGCTGCTGTCCTTCGAGACGCAGCTGCCGTTCGACAAGTGGGATGTCTGGAAGGAAATGCGGGCGAAGCCGCTCGCCGAGCAGAAGAAGGCGCTGCTCGATCCCGAGATGCGCCGCCGGCTGGTCGAGGTGGCGTCGAAGCCCTACGAGGGCCCGGCGGTGCGCGGCACCGAGGCGCGGCCGCCGGAATGGGACTGGATCTACGCCATGACCCAGATGCAGGGCCCGCACAAGTCGATGGCCGATCTCGCGCGCCAGAAGAACACCCATCCGGTCGAGCTGATGATCGACATGGCGCTCGAGCGCGACCTGAAGTTCTTCATGGTCCAGCCGATCGCCAACGAGAACCAGAGCGAGGCGCTCGAGCTGATGAAGCATCCGCGCTCGGTCGTGACCTTCTCCGACTCCGGCGCCCACGTCTCGCAGATCATGGACGCCTCCTTGCAGACGCATCTGCTCGAGCCACTGGGTGCGCGAGAAGCAGGCCTTCACCCTCGAGGAGGCGGTGAAGCTGCTGACTTGCGACAACGCCACCCAGTTCGGCTTCCACGATCGCGGCCTGCTGCGCGAAGGCATGGCGGCCGACATCGTGGTGTTCGATCCCGACACCGTCGCCCCGCGCATGCCCGAGGTCGTCACCGACCTTCCCGCCAAGGCCAAGCGCCTGCTGCAGAAGGCCGACGGCATGAAGGCCACGATCGTCAACGGCCAGGTCCTGCTGCGTGACAACGAGCCGACCGGCAATCTGCCGGGCAAGCTGCTGCGCAAGAAGCGGCACTGATTGGCCCCCTTGGGGAGAGGCAGAAAGGATTGCGCTGCGCGCGTCTTTGATTCTGCCGCCTCCCCACGCACCATTGTCATCCCGAGCGAAGCAAGGGATCCTTGTATCGCTGCAGATAAAGATCCCTTGCTTCGCTCGGGACGACAGGATCTCTGAGCGGCGCAGTGCCCGCAGGAAGAAACCTGCCTTAATTCCGTCGCTTGACATTGCTGCGCCGCACCATCATATACGCCGCAGCCCGTATGCCATGGGCATCAGGTTTCTCGCGATTGCGCGACGCGCCCTAAGATTTACACCTCTTGGCGGCGCTTCATCCCGAGACAATCTCCCAGAAGAAAGAGCCGCCTCCGCCGCGCCGGAGAGTGAGCCAAAGCCGCCAGAGCTGGCGGTCGTAAGGACTATTTTCCAGTGAGTGAAGTAACTTTTGCCGATCTCGGCCTCGCCGAGCCGTTGCTGCGTGCTCTCCACGCCGCCAAGTACACTGTGCCGACGCCCATCCAGGCCCGCACCATTCCCGGCGCTGCTCCAGGGCCGCGACGTTCTGGGCATCGCCCAGACCGGCACCGGCAAGACGGCGGCGTTCGCGCTGCCGATCCTGCAGCACCTCTCGACCACCAGCGTCCGCGCCCAGCCCAAGAGCCCGCGTGCTCTCATCCTGGCGCCGGCCCGTGAACTCGCGGTCCAGATCGCCCGCAGCTTCGAGACCTACGGCTACGGCCTTGGCCTCCGCCTCTGCACCGTCGTCGGTGGCCTGGGCTACGCGCGCCAGATCGAAACCCTGCAGCGTGGCGTCGACATCCTGGTCGCGACGCCGGGCCGTCTGCTCGACCTGATCGAGCGCGGCAACGTGAAGCTCGGCCAGGTGAGCTTCTTCGTCCTCGACGAAGCCGATCGCATGTTCGACATGGGCTTCATCCGCGACGTCCGCCGCATCTCGCAGCTGGTCAACAAGGATCGCCAGACGCTGCTGTTCTCGGCCACCATGCCGGGCGACATCGCCAAGCTCGCCAACGAGATCCTGAAGAATCCCGAGAAGGTCGAGATCGCGCCGCAAGGCCGCACCGTCGACAAGGTCGATCAGCGCGTCTACTTCGTGAACTCCTCGACCAAGCGCGCGCTGCTCAGCCATTTGCTGTCCGATGCCGCGCTCGAGCGCGTCATCGTCTTCACGCGCACCAAGCGCGGCGCCAACCGCGTCGCCGAGGCGCTGGAGGACCAGGGCGTCAAGTCCGAGGCGCTTCACGGCAACAAGAGCCAGAACGCGCGCCAGAAGGCGCTCGACAACTTCACGCGCGGCAAGGCCCGCGTGCTGGTCGCGACCGATCTCGCCTCGCGCGGCATCGACGTGTCGCGGCGTGACCCATGTCATCAACTTCGAGCTGCCGGCCGACGCCGAGAGCTACGTCCATCGCATCGGCCGCACCGCGCGCGCCGGCGCCTCGGGCATCGCTCTGTCGTTCTGCGACGGCAGCGAGCGCGGCCAGCTGAAGAGCATCGAGCGGCTGACCAACCAGCGCATCGCCGTGGTCCCGACGCCGTCGAACGAGGACATGCCGGCCGCGCCGCCGATGCGTCCGCGCGCGGAGCGCGAGGCCCACGACAACGGCGAGAACGAGGCCCGCAACGGCCGCTTCCAGCGCCCGCGCTCGGGTGGCGGTGGTCGTCCCGGTGGTCATCGCAAGTTCGGCGCGCCCTCGCAATTCAGGGGCGTCCGGTGCACGACCGTACCGGCCACGACCAGACGCGCGGCGATCGTCCTCCCGTCCAGGCCCCTGCCGAGTTCCGCGGCGGCGACTTCCGCGACCGCCCGCAGCAGGCGGACCGCCCGCAGGGCGAGCGTCCGCGGGGTTACGCGCCGCGTCCTCAGGGCGACCGCCCGCACGCTGATCGTCCTCACGCTGATCGTCCTCACGCTGATCGTCCTCACGGTGATCGTCCTCGCGGTGATCGTCCGCATGGCGACCGTCCACACGGCGATCGTCCTCACGGCGATCGTCCCCAAGGTGATCGTCCCTATCTTGCCCGCCCACAGGGTGACCGTCCGCAGGCGCATGCCGATCGTCCTCACGGCGATCGTCCGCAAGGCGACCGCCCCCAATCCGACCGTCCGCGTCCGGCCTGGAAGGGCCGCAAGTTCGGCGGCGGCGGCCGTGGCCGCGCGGCCTAAGCAGCCGGTTCAAACAGGAAGGCGGCAGGTCGAAAGGCCCGCCGCCTTTTCCTTGCCGGCAGAGCCGGTGAGGGCCTCGCAACGGATCGACGCGATCGACGTGCTGCGCGGCCTCGCCCTGTTCGGCGTGCTCGCGATGAACATCGTGACCATCTTCCGCGTCTCCATCTTCGCGCAGTTCCTGCCCGACTCCGAACCGGTGGGCACGCTCGACCGATGGGTCGCCGGCGTGCTGTGGATCGCCGTCGACTTCAAAGCGCTGGCGCTGTTCTCGCTGCTGTTCGGCACGGGCCTCGCCATCCAGTTCGAGCGGCTGGCTGGAAATCCGCGGCGCACGATCCTGCTGGTGCGCCGGCTGTCCGTCCTGCTCGCGATCGGCCTCGTGCATCTCTGCCTGGTCTGGAACGGCGACATCCTGGTCGAATATGCGCTGGCGGGTTTCGTCGTGCTGGCCTTCCTGTTCGGCCCGCGCTGGCTGCTCGCGACCGCTTCCCTGCTGCTCTTCGCGCTCTATGTGATCATGCCGCTGTTGCCGCCGGTCGTGCCGCTGCCCGGCAGGGCCGGCATGGTGGCGCTGGTCGCCGCGGCGCACCGCGTCTACGGCACGGGCGGATTTTTCGACGTGCTCGCCTTCAGGATCGGCGAGCTGCCGGCGATCCTGCCGCTGCACATCATGGTCTTTCCGCGCACCGTCGGGCTGTTCCTGCTGGGCGCCGCCCTGTGGCGCAGCGGGATCGTGCGCAGCGTCCCTGCGCACCGGCGCCTGCTGTTTGCCGCGGCGACCGTCGGCCTCCTGCTGGGCAGCGGGCTGGAACTCGCGGCGGCAGCGCGCGACCTGTTCGACGGACCGTCGCTCGGCGCTGCGCGTTATCCAGCGGAACGGCTGGGCGCGATCGTGCTCGCCTTGGGCTATGCCGCCCTGGTCGTCGCCGCCGTCAGCCTTCCGGCCGGGCGGCGACTGCTCGGCTGGGCCGCCCCGCTCGGCCGCATGGCGTTCACCAACTACCTGACGCAGTCGGTGATCTGCAGCTGGATCTTCTACGGCTATGGGCTGGGCCAGTTCGACCGTCTCGGCGTGGCCGCAACCCTGACGATCGGTGTCTTCATCTATGTCGTGCAGGCAGCCTTCAGCGCCTGGTGGCTCGGCCGCTATCGCTTCGGCCCCGTCGAGTGGCTCTGGCGCTCGTGCATGTACGGCGTCGCGCAGCCGATGCGGCGAGGCTAGAAGCGGCCGCAGTCGATCAGGCGGGTACGGTCACCAGCTTCACCCACGTACCCGGATCGCCGCCGGCGATGCAGACAAACAGCGACGCGGCCTGGTCCATGTAGATCTCGCCCGGGGTGTGTGGGCCGGTCGTGGGCTTGCCGACACCGGCTCCCGGCACCAGGCTCAATTGCGCCCGGGATCCCTGGAACTGCCCGCCGTAGGCGCCGGAGCCGAAGACTCCGGGTCCGTGAGCGCTATTGCCCTTCACGCCGGCGAAGTGACCGGGTTCCGGACGCGCGGTCGGGACCAAGGCAATTGGATTGGCAGAGCAGTTGCCAAGGACTCCAGGCGTTCCGTCGCCCTCGACTCCCGAACTGACGGCGCTGCTGCCAACAACGCCGGGGTTTCCTTCCCCGCGCACACCGACGCCGGATCCTTCAGTGGTTCCGTGTACGCCGATGGCATTCTGGCCGGAGCCAGCTCCCAGTACCCCGACGTTACCCACGCCCCAGACACCCCGGCCGGCCTGGGACTCCGCCCGGAGCCCGGCGCCGGTACCGGCGCCGGCGCACCGGATTCCGCCAAAATCGTTCTTGTTCGGATCCGGCGTAACCGGAAAGCCGCCATCCTTCGGGACAACGAGCAGTCCGCTCGTCGGCCTCACGTCGAGAATGACGTCACCGACAAAGTCCTTCAGAAGATTGGCGCCGCGGTCGTGCGGCACCGCCACCAACAGTGTCGTCTCTCCCGCATTGTTCGTCGATTCCAGCTGCAGGTCGGACATGCTTACCTCCTGGGCTAAATGTGCATCGCGTGCACGGCGCCGAGGTTAGCAAACTTTACTCATCGCCGGACTAGGAGAAGATGATATCCGAGACCGTCTTCTCCGCGCTCGCAGGATAGACTCGCGCGTTTGCGCCCCAATTGCAGTTCGTGATCTCGCCGGCCAGATGCCTGGTTCCATCGGAATACAGATCAATGCGAACCAGACCGAAATTCCGGCTCAGCCTCTCTGCCGTGGCGATCATTTGCTTCAGATTGTGCGGCCTTCCCACCGTCCCTGCGGCTTTGGGCTGATTGATCGTGAAGGGATGCTCGTTCCACTCCTTGTCAAAGCAAAGAGACCGCCGCTTGCCTTCCTCGTGGACGATAACCACGATCAGTTTGACCGCACCGTCGAGGCAGAAGAACTTGAAGTCCGGAACGTCGGATTGCCCCCAGATCAGGGGTTCAACGATGACCTTCGGCTTGAGTGTCTTGTAGTTTATCTCTCGAGCGCGCCGGTACAGGTTGATGCCGAGCCAGTCCTTTATCAGTTCCCGGTCGACGATCTCGCCGTTCTTCCGAATGATGACCTGACCGCTCCCATGCGTCGCCTTGATCGCGCAACTCGATGGAAAGTCATAGGTGTCGATCGTTTCTCTGTCTCTCAGGACGTCGATGGTCGGAACGTTGTATTCATCGCCGACCGTTGCCTTGATGTAGATCTTCACGAACTCCTTGTCGGACACGAAGACCCGTAAGGGATCCATGAGTTCGTCGGTCGTCTTGATCTTATAGAGAACGTCGTTGAGCATGGGCTGGTCGTTGGGCGTTCGATGGTGAACCAGTACGAAGATGCCGTATGCATAAACCCTGTCGCCAACCCGATCTTCCGGGATCGGCTTCCCGATGGTCGCGACAAGCGCGGATTCGAGCGCAGCTTTCAAGATGCCTGTGTTGATCTGCGCAAGCAGAGCGATATTTCCGTCGATCGATTCTCCTGGCGTGAGTTGCCGGCGCAGCAGTTCCTGTCGAAGGCGCTGGTCAAAAGCGGCGGTAAATTTGTCGAATGCGTCGATCGACGTGACCTGGTTCATCGGGCTTTGGCGTTCCAGGCGTGAGCCTAGACGATTCCTTCCTCCTTGAAGATCTCGAGGCACTTGCGCAGCGCGCGTTCGTAGCGGGCGCGTTCCTTGGCCATGCTCTCGTCGGTCCACTCGAAGAAGCCGCGCTTCGTCTTGAAACCGATGCGGCCCTCGTCGACGTTCTTCTGCAGGATCGGCGGCGGCCCCTTGGCGTTGGAGAGGTCGGGCCAGATGATCTTGGCGACGGCGCAGGTCGTGTCCCAGCCGGAATGCTCCTTCTGCACGATCGGGCCGGCCGCGGCGTAGCGGAAGCCGAACGACAGCCGCACCGTGGCGTCGATGTCCTCGGGGCTGGCCACGCCTTGCTCGATCAGCCACAGCGCCTCGCGCATCAGCGCGCCCTGGATGCGGTTGCCGAGAAAGCCGATGACGTCCTTCCTGACCTGCACCGGCCGCTTGCCGAGCGCCGTCATGATCGCGCCGACCCGCTCGGCCTCCGCCACGTCGGTGTGCACCGAGCGCACCACCTCAACCAGCGGGATCAGGTGCGCCGGCATGAAGTAATGCAGCCCCATCATGCGACGCTGCGTCTTCAGTCCCTGGCCGATCTCGCTGATCGGGAAGCTCGACGAATTGGACGTGAGCGCACAGCCCGGCGTCGCCAGTGCCTCCATCTCGGCGAACAGTTTTTGCTTGAGCGCCAGGTCCTCGGTCACCGTCTCGACCGCGAGGTCGATCCTTTTCCACTCGGCCTCGGGCAGGGTGGCGAAGGTCCGGAGGCCTTTGGTGTCCGTGGCCTTGCCACTCTTTCCTTGTTGTAGGGCGCCCAGTGCCCGGCTGGTCGCCGCGGCCAGCCCGTCGCGGGTCGACTGCGAGCGCGACACCACGTCGACGGTCCAGCCGCCGCCCAGGAAGCCGGCGATGATGCCGACGCCCATGGTGCCGCCACCGATCACCAGAGCATGACGTTCGCTTTGCGGCATTATTCTTTCTCCCAAACTCGACGGACGGCCCCGCGGCGGGGCACACTCGCCGCCCAACCATCAAGGGGAAACGCATGAGCGGCACCTTCAAGGATATCGGCGTCAGCACCGAAGGTCATGTCGGCATCGTCGAAATCCGGCGTCCGCCGCACAACTTTTTCGACAATGCGCTGATCAACCAGATCGCCGACGCCTTCGAGGCCTTCGACAAGGACAGCAACGTCCGCGCCTATATCCTGTGCTCGGACGGCAAGTCGTTCTGCGCCGGCGCCGATTTCGCCAACCGGCCGCAGACCGGCGCCGCCGAAAGCGGCAAGCACCTCTACAAGGAGGCGACCCGTCTGTTCCGCTCGAAGAAGCCCTCGGTCGGCGCGATCCAGGGCCCGGCGATCGGCGGCGGCCTCGGCCTCGCCCTGATGCCGGACTTCCGCGTGACCTGCGCCGAGGGGCGCTTCGCCGCCAACTTCACGCGTCTGGGATTTCATCCCGGCTTCTCGCTCACCTTCACCCTGCCGCACCTGATCGGCCAGCAGAAGGCGAACCTGATGTTCTATACCGGCCGCCGCATCGGCGGCGTGCAGGCGGTCGAATGGGGCATGGCCGACGTGCTGGTGCCGCTCGCCGACGTACGCAAGGAGGCGATGAAGCTCGCCAACGAGATCGCCGAATCCTCGCCACTCGCGGTGGTGTCGACGCGCGAGACCATGCGCCGCGCCTTCGCCGACGGCGCCGAGGCCGCGACCGAGCGCGAGCTCACCGAGCAGGATTGGCTGCGCAAGACCGAGGACTTCAAGGAAGGCATCAGGTCTTACGCCGAGAAGCGCCCCGGCAACTGGAAGGGTCGGTAGCGGGGACGAAGCGCGCGAGCCCTCCGTCAGCTATGCGTTTTAGCGCTTAGCTTACGTGCGATTTCGGGGAACTATCAGCCTCCTGCCGCCTTGACTGTCAGCGAACCTCCGACAGATCGGCCTCGATATGTCTGACCATGAACTGCTTCGCCTTCTGGCGGTCGAGCAAGACGCGCTCGCGCGATACTTTCGCATTAGAAGGACCCTTTACTGCTCGCCTGCTCTCGTCGATGGCGCTCGCGTAAGCTGGTCCGATGCATCGGTCGCGTTGCTCAAGTACCAAGGGGATCACTCAGTCTGAATCGCTCTAGAAAGTGAAGAGCAGCGCGGCGTACCACGACAGCTGGTCGGTTTCGTTGGCGTTCTGCACCCCGCGGTTGACGTAGCCGAGCAGGTGATAGTGGTCGGAGAGCTGGGCGCCGAGGCCCACTGCGGTCGAGGACGGCACGCCGTTGGCCTCGGCCGACTGGTAGCTCACCTCGATGCCGAGCCGCAGATTCTCGATCACCTTGTGCGTGACCACGCCGCCGGCCAGGCAATGATTCTCGCTGCTGTCGCTGCTGATCACGCAGCTGCCCCCGCCGAAGGCCGACCAGTCGCCCCAATCTTTCTCCAGCCACAGCGGCAGCAGGATCGAGGAATGCAGGTCGCCAACGGTGGCCGAGGTGCTGGGCAAGAACAGGCGCGGAAAAAAGCTGACGTCGAGGCCGAAACCGGACTGGTGCAGGAAGCGGTATTTCGCTGCGAGTTGGATATTGCCGAGGCCGAACGCGGAGGGTCCGTCGGTCGGAGAGCCGAAGCCGCCCGGCAACACGGCGGTCAGCTGCAGGTCGGGCGCCGCGCCGTAGTTGAAGTCGATGCCTGCCTGGCCGGTGGTGCCGTCGATGGTTTTGGTTCCGCTGGTGAAGGCATAGATCTCGAAATGCCTGTAGTCGGTGGGCTCAGGATCGTCCGAGACGTAGGGCGGTCCGGCCAGCGCGGGTTGCAACGACGACGCCAGCATCGCGAGGGCGGCCAAGGCGGATCGGATCGGCTTGATCGGCAACGCGCACACCCTCCCGTCGGGAATGAGTACAATGCAGCCGAACCTCTCAGGCTCCCGGCAAATTTGGGCACTGCTCTTGTCGTCCTGAGCGCAGCGAAGGACCTCGCCGGACGATCAGACGTGGGGCCATGTTACCTGCGTGAGATCCTTCGCTCCGCTCAGGATGACAGGAGTGCGCAAAGGCGCCTCGCTGCAAGAGGAGCTCACCCCGCCTGCTGGATCGCCGACAGGATCCAGGTGCCGTCCTTGCTGCGCAGGAAGGTCCAGACTTCGGTGGCCTCGCTGCGGACCTGCGGGTTGCCCTCGACGATCGCGCCGTCGCCGAGGCGACGGGTGTAGTCGAGCAGGCTGAAGCGCATGGCGACGCTGGCATAGTCGATGCCGGCCTCGCTCCACGCCTCGGAGAGGTCGCCCTGCTCGAGCTTCACCGCCTCGACCTTGTTCTCGACGCCGCGGCTTGCATTGGCCGAGAGCTGCTCGGAGAAGTAGCCCAGCATCTCCGGCGTCACCTGCGTGCGCAGCTTCGAAAGATCGCCGGCACTGAAGGCGGACTGGATGCCGCCCAGCAGGCTCTCGAAGGCGTTGTAGTCTTCGGTCGTGATGGCCATCGGAGCTGCGATGGCAGCCCCGCCGCCGGTGAGCGGGACGCTGCTGCGCGTGAGCGGCGGCTCCATCAGGCGCGGCGTGGCGCCGGCATAGGCCGACTGCGGCGAAGCGGCGTTCGCCGCCATCCGGCCGCGGAACAGGCGCAGCGCCACGTAAGCGATGCCGCCGATCAGCAGCAGCTGGAAGACCAGGCCGAACATGCCGGCGCCGCCGCCGAAGCCGCCGCCGAACATCATGCCGAACAGGCCGGCGCCCAGCATGCCGGTCAGAAAGGGATGGCGCGAGAAGAAGCTGCCCTGCGGCGGCGGAGCGGCCTGCGCGGTACTGGTCGTGGGCTTGGCACTCTGGGTCGGCGTGGCGCTGCGCTCGATCGGCGCGGCGCTGGGTGCGGTCCGGGTCGGCGCTGGCGCTGCGCCCGTATTGGAGCCGCGGCTGCCGCTGCTGGTGCCGCCGCCCACTCGGGCATCGGCCATGACTGGCACGATCAAAACGACGGCCGCGAGAGCCGCCAGCCAACGAGACAACTTCATGATTCCTGCCACCCTGTGGTTGGACATTGCCAACGGCCTCAATGTGAGGTGGATATCCCTGCTCTTCAAGGTGCGTCATCGGCCGAAAAACCGGGGGAAATGCAACAATGTCACTAAAGGGAAAGGCAGCGGTCGTCACCGGCGGCGCCTCGGGCATCGGCGAGGCCTGTTCGGAGACCCTGGCGGGCGCGGGTGCCAAGGTCCTGATCACCGACATCGACGATCTGCGCGGTAGGGACGTCGTGGCGCGCATCGCAAAAGCCGGCGGCACCGCGCACTACCTGAACCACGACGTGTGCGACGAGGCCGGCTGGCCCGCCGTCATTGCCGAGGCCGAGAAGCGCTTCGGCCGCCTCGACATCATGGTGGCCAATGCCGGCATCGGCATCATGTCGCCGATCGCGACCATGACCCTGGCCGACTGGCAGAAGCAGCAGGCGATCAACCTCGACGGCGTGTTCCTCTCGATCAGGCATGCGATCCCCGCGCTCAAGAAGGCGGGCGGCGGCTCGATCGTGCTGATGTCGTCGGTCGCGGGCCTGCGCGGTGCGCCCGGACTCGCAGGCTACTCGGCGACCAAGGGCGGCGTGCGGCTGCTCGCCAAGTCGGTGGCGCTCGAGCACGCGGCCGACAACATCCGGTGCAACTCCGTCCACCCGGGAATCATCGCCACGCCGATCTGGGACAAGATCCCGACCGGCGCGCAGGGCAATCGCAGCAACGCCCCGATCGATCCGCGCGAGCGGGCGGCAATCGCGGTGCCGCTGCCGCGGGTCGGCGAGGCGCAGGATGTCGCCAACGGCGTGCTGTTCCTGTGCTCCGACGCGGGCAACTACATCACCGGCCAGGAACTGGTGATCGACGGCGGCATGACCGCGGGCGGGCGTCCCTCGCGCCCGTCGTGATTCTTCCGTGTCGCTGAAGACTTAAGAAGAGCGTCCTTCGTGACCTTCGGCGCAATTCGTGCTTCAACCTCGTCGTCTGCCCGACGATTGTCGGAGCAGGAATCGGGGGATGCATGGGCGTGTATCGTTTGCTCGCCGTGATTGCTGCCGCGTCGATCGCCGGCTGCACGCCGGTCGAGGAACTGCCCCGCACGACCTCGCCCGAGCTTCTGGACTCCGTCCGAAAAGGTACGGTGGAACTCGACTGCGTTTCCTCCGCCTGCGCCCGTGCCTGGACCGCGCGCGCCGAGCTGGCGGCCAATCTCACCATGCAGGGCCGCTGGGCCGAGCTCTCGACCCTGCTCACCGTCACCGGCTACCGCTCCGATCTCGCCTGGTATTTCCTCGGCCGCGCCGCCTTCGGGCTGGGCAGCCCGAAGGCGGCGGCGCACTACTACGAGACGGCGCGCGCCGAGCTCGACGACCCTCGCTCGTGCAACGTCTCGGGCCTGTGCAGCGCCACCAACATCGGCGCTGCGATCGACGCGGGCCTCGCGAAGACGAGGAGCACCGGGTCGAAGAGCACGGCGTCGCGCTAGGGCGTGAAGGCGAATGTCGAGCATCGACCACCCGATCCTGTTTGCGGTTCTTCTGGCGGCCTGCACCAGTTGCACGTCCCCGGGTTCGCAATCATGGCAGAAGGCTGGAACGAGCGAGCAGACGATGTCGCGGGACACGGCTGAATGCCGCGAATCAGCCAACGAGGACGCACGACGCCGTTACCCCTATCGCGCCGGATTGCCTTCGCTCGGCGCTGCAGGCGCAATGCTGTCACAGCAGCGCGACGACAACGATCGTGCTGCTGCGGAGGCCTCGCTGTTCGACAACTGCATGCAGAGCAGAGGGTACCGGCGCGCAGCGGTATCCCGCTGACGCGCGGCGAACGTTCGGAACCCGCCCGGCCGCGCGATTACCGGTCGGCGGTCAGCCGGTAGTTCAGGTCGATCGCGTCGGGTGCGTCGCTCGAGGGACGCCAGTCCGTGTAGCCGTCGGTGGGATCGGGGTCGCTCGGAAGATCGAGGGTCCAGGCCTGCGAGGGCACGCCGGGCATCGTGAGGGTGATGGTCCGCCGGTGCGCCTTGTACGACATCGAAACGGTCGCGAGCAGGACCACGCGGCCGCCCTGGTGTCCGTGCCAGCCATTCGCGTTCAACTGGCCCGGCCAGGTATTGCCGCCCTCGTCGAGCAGGATCTGCACGTCCTTCGGGTCGGCCGACATCGCGGCGTTCTCAGGCAGCCGGAACTGCAGAACGAGAGTCATGTCGCCACGCGTCAGATAGGGCGATCGTATGAACTCGTACCATCCCCACCAGGCGAGCGTGCCGACGATCACCAGGATCACGGAAGCGAAGGGACGGGAGATTCAACTCGTCCCGGGTGTGACCGTGACGCCAGGCGTCCCCGCCGGCTGCCCGGCCGCCGGCGCCAGGGGCCGGGCGACAAGGCCGAACTTCACGAAGAGATAGATGCCGGCGGCGAAGCCGATGACGGCGCCGATCGGGCCGATGTTGAAGAAGGCGCCCATGGCGATACCGCCATCCTGGTCGTGTCCCGCCAGCGAAACCACCAGCAGCGCGAGGCCGGCCCAGCCCGCGAGCATGCCGACGACGCCCGAGAGGAAGCCGAGAACAAAGCGCATGTGGTGTCGATGATAGGACAGGGCTGGGGGCAATCACAATCGCAACGTGTATCGCCCACCACGTAACGGCCGGCGCCCTTCTTCGCCCAACGGCTGCGACGGCTGCTACCGTGCGCGTCCCGCGCCTTGTCGGGGGACCGCCGTCTGGTGGACGGAGCCGAGGCACTCGTTGTCGCCGCAGTCGTCGGCAATGGAGCAAAGAGTTGACCCGCACATTTTGAAACGGCTCGGGTCATACGAGGTGCCACTTGGCAGGCAAACCCATCCCGCGCGCGTTCGGTTGCCGTTGGCGCACATCGGCCCCCCCGAATAGTTGCTACCGTGGCATCCACCGTGCCCGTTGCAGCTCTCGCCCGCGGGGCAAGAGTAGCGCCCGCCATCGCACGGTACATCGCCGGCAGGGATGCAGAAGTGATTGATGTTTACGTAACCCGAATCGCAGCCGTTGGCGGTGATGCAGTGGCCGGCCTTGCCGCACCGCATGCCGTCCGAACACGCCATGCCACCGCCGCAATATTTTTGGCCGGCGCCGAGGCAGTAACCATCCTCGTTCGCCGTCGTGCCCGCCGGGCAGGCCGGCTTGGCAGGGGCGGGCAGCGGCGCGCTGGTGGCGGTCGTGGGTTTGGGCGCGGCGGCCGCAGGCGGCGGAGCTGCCGACCTGGGCAGCGACGCCTTTGCGATCTGTGGCCGCTGGTTGACGTTCATGCGGCACATGCCGGCGAAGCGGCCGTAGAGCCGGGAGCAGTCGTCGAAGGCGCCGGTCTGGCCGGTCGTGCCCGTGACCTGCTGTCCGACAGGGCCCATGTTGTTTTCCCGCTGCTTGCAGACGTCGGCGTTGTGCTGCATCTGGGCACAGAAGGCCGCGTCGAAGCCGCCCTTCGGCGACGCGCCCGGCGGATTGAAGCCCCGCTGCAGGAGCGGGCCCAGCCCGCTCAGGAAGCCGGTGGGATCGACATTGGCGTCCTTGCCCTCGGCCTGACCCAGCGCGGCCAGCAAATCGTCCGGGCAGCTCCTGACCACCTGGGTTGTGCGCCCGCCGTCTCCGGCCTGTGCCAGCGCCTGGGCGCAGGCGTTGGGGACGTCATAGGTCTTGCCGCCGATGATGAGCCTGGCGTCGGGCAGCGGATCGCCGCCGGTGGCCGCCACCGTGTCGGCGGGATCGCCATAGCCACCCGGCACCGAGCACGCCTCCTTGATGTCCGGCGCTGGCGCCTTGCAGTTGGCGAACGCGCCCAGTGCGAGTGCACACATGCCGGGGTTGGTCGTCCCGGCGCACCTCTTGCCGATCTCGTCCGTGGCGGCGTAGGCGGCATTCGCTGGCCGGTCGCCCGAACCGACCGGCCCGAGCTGCTTGCCGTCGATCGTGTACCAGTTCTCGGTGCGCTGGACCGGAACTCGAGCCACACAGGCGATTGTAGACACTGGCGAGCTGCACACGCATGCCGAGGTAACCCGGCAGGGCGTTTGATTGCGCGTCCATCTCGACGATGTTGCCGCGCAGGTCGGCGCAATTATCGGCCCGGCCTTGTCCGGGCATCAAGGCGAGGGCGAAAGCCGGCAGCCACAACCAGACACTCAATCTTAACCCGGCGACATGACGCATCCCTTGGCTCCCCCCAAAGCTGCGGGATTTTCATATGAGCTGGATTTTCAAGTCAATGGCTCGGCCAACCGAAGCCAGGGTCGCCACGGGTTCACTCCGGCAGGAGGTTGATGTCCTTGGCGATGACGCTCCAGCGCTCGTGCTCGGCTTGCAGGAACGCGGCGGTCTGCTCGGGCGATTTTCCCGGATCGACGATCGGGCCGATGGCGGCGATCTTCCCGGCGAGCTCGGGATCGGCAAGGGCTGCGTTGATGTCCTTGTTGACGCGCGCGACGATCGCCTTGGGCGTGCCGGCCGGGGCCACGACGACGAACCATCCGGGCATGTCGAACCCCTTCAGCGTTTCCGACAGGGCCGGTGTCGTCTCCCAGTCCTTCAGCCGGCCGGCCGATGTCGTCGCCAGCAGCCTGAGGTCGCCATGCTTGATGTATTGCGTGGTCGCCGCCAGATCGACGACGATCGCATCCACTCTTCCAACCAGCGCGTCCTGGATGCCGACACTGGCCGACGTGTAGGGCACGAGATTGTTGCGGATGGCCGCCTGCGCGTCGAACCAGCGGGCCGTGATGCCGGTCAGGGTGCGCGGACCTTCATTGGCCAGGGTGACCTTCTCCGGAGCGGCCCGGGAGGCGGCGATCAATTCCCCGATCGACCGGAAGGGCGATGTGCCCGGCACCATGATTCCCAGCGGGCTGATCGCCACGAAGGCGACCGGTTCGAAATCCTTCACCGGATCGTAGGGCAGCTGCTTGAACAGGTAGACGTTGGAAACCAGGGCGGCCGTCGTCGCAAAGTAGAAGGTGTAGCCGTCGGGTGCGGAACGGGCCGCCGCCTGGGCGCCGATCAGGTTCTGGCCGCCCGGCTTGTTGAGGACGACAACGACCTTCCCCCACTCCCTGCCGAGCCGGTCGGCGAGCAGCCGGGCGATGTTGTCGGGACCGGAGCCCGGCGGCTGCGACAGGATGAGGTTCACCGACTTGTCGGGCCAAGCCTGCGCTTGGCCCGACCTGTCGGGCCAGGCCTGCGCCAGGGCAGGGACCGCGGGCAGCAGGGCCGCACCCAGGCTGGCGCAAACAAGTCCCGCACAGAATTGTCGCCGGTTGAACGGCTGCCGGATCATTCGTTTCCTCCGTCAGGCGAAGAAGACCCGCCGTTGCGCTTCCTTGAGGTTGGCACTGGGCGGCGCGGAGATGCCCCAATGGTCGGTGCGTCCCTTGGGCCAGCCCCATTTATCCGGCGTGCCGACGGCATAGCTTCCGTCGACCTGTTCGACCTCGGCGGTGTATTCCACGACGATGCCTTCCGGCCCGACGAAATAATTGAAGGCGTTGTTGCCCGGCCCGTGCCGGCCCGGTCCCCATTCGATCGGAAAGCCGGCGTCCCTGAGTCGGCCGCCGCCGCGCATCACCAACTCGAGGTCCGGCATCAGGAAAGCGACATGATTGAGGGCGTCGTTGTCGGCGTCGGCAAAGGCGATCGTGTGATGGTCGCTGTTGCAGTTCATGAACGCCATGATGCGCGTGCGGTCGATCAGCCTGAACCCCAGCACGCTCTCGAGGAATTTCTGCGAGGCCGGGACGTCGCGGCTGTTCAGCACGACATGGGCCAGGCGCAGCGGACGATCGCGCCCGTCGGCAGCCTCGGCGACCGGCCGGTCGCCCGCGACGATGCGGATCAGCCGTCCGTGCGGGTCCCTGACGGTGAGGCCCTGGCCGCCGCACGGCTCGGCGAGCGGCCCGATCGGCGAGACGATCGTGCCGGACTGGGCCCTGGTCGCCGCTTCGATCCGCTGCAGGTCGGCCAGTTCTCGCGTTCGAAGCGTCATGTTGCGCAGCGCCGTCCTGTCGGATCCGTGCAGCGACACGACGTGATGGTCGCTGCCCGCCGCGCGGAGATAGACGGTGCCGTCGGCGCGGTCCGACACCGCGAGGCGCCAGACCTCGACGAAGAATTTCTCGGCGGCCGCCGGATCGGCAACGCCGAGCGCGACGCTCCGCAGGCTGGATACAGGCGAGGGGGCCATTGGCTCGACTTTCACAAATTGCCGACCGTCCGTCCATGTTGAACGAGTGTCGACCGAGGAAGCCCGCTGGAAGGAGTTGATCGAGGTGCGCGGAATGCGCTTTGATTAGGCACGCAGCATCGCGGCGCAATCGCTCGGGGGAGCAAGGCCCAGGTGTCTAGTCGAAGGTGGGGCGACAGTCGGGGGCGACGGCAATGAAATACCAGGGTTTCATCTCTTACCGTCGCCGGGACGCGAGCTTTGTCGCGCGCTGGCTGCGCCAGAGGCTGCTGCGCTTTCGGCCACCGCGCGACTTGCTCGATCAATATCCGCCCGATCGCCGGGTGATCGCCGAGCGCCGTGTCGCGTACTTTCTCGACACGAGCTACCAGTCGGCCAACGAGGATTTCTGGCGGGCCAACATCATGCCGGCCCTCGAAGAGTCCGATTATCTTATTGTCTTGTCGTCGCCATCTGCACTGGAGCGTCGCAGCGACGGCAGCGAGAACTGGGTAGCGCGCGAGATTGACTCGTTTCTCCAGGTGTACGGCGACGAGCAGGCGCGGCGACGCATCATCCTGGCCCTGGCGCCGGGGGCATCGACCGAGGCATTTCCCGGTCGCCTGAATGCGCTCGGCAGCCAATGGGATTGGGCCGATTTCCGCGCCGTCACGCCGTGGCATTGGTTGCGGCCCGGCATGTCCGAGAGGGCGGAGGATGCCTTCCTGAAGATCGTCGCCCGGATCTACGACGTCCCGCAGCACCTGCTGCCCATCCTTAGGCGCGAGGAAGCCAAACGCCGCGGCAAGCTGAGGGTTGGCTTCGGCATCGCCGCGGCGACGATCGTCGTTGCGCTCAGCACAGCCCTCGGCTGGGCGGTCGTCGAGCGTGGCCGGGCTGTCGAGCAGCGCGATACGGCGCTCGTGGCGCAGTCGCGGTATGTGGCCCAGGCCGCGAAGCGGCTGGTGCGCGACGGTAACTACGGCGTGGCGCTCGCCCTTGCTCTGGACGTGTTGCCGGCCGACATCGTTCATCCCGACCGGCCGCTCGAGCCGTCGGCCGAAGGCGCCCTGTTCGAAGCCGTCGCGCGGTCGCCTGAGCAGGCGATCCTTGCCGGACACGATGATTCGGTTGCGGGTGTGGGCTTCTCGGCCGACGGCAAGCAGGTCGTGACCGCGTCTCTGGATGCCACCGCTCGCCTGTGGGACGCGAAAACCGGTCGTCAGCTGGTCGTGCTGAAGGGTCACTTCGACCGGGTGATCGATGGCGCATTCTCTCCGGATGGCACGCGCGTGGCGACGGCTTCATGCGACAGGACGGTACGGATTTGGGAGAGCGCGACCGGCAAGGAACTCGCGGTACTGAACGGCCACAAGGGTGAGGTGGTCTCGGTGGAATACTCCGCAGACGGTACTCAACTGATGACACGTTCCGACGACAATACGGTTCGCCTGTGGGATGCCCGGCACGGCGGCGAGCTCACGGCCTTTCACCCCAGGGAGGGCAAGCTCTTTGCCGCGCGATATTTCAACAGTGGCCGGGCAGCGGCCGTCAGCGTTTCGGCCGACTGGGTCGTTCATTTTTGGGACGTGCGCACGGGCGAGGAAATGTCCACGCTCAAGCTCAACCCCGTTGTCGTCTCGGCAGTTGGCCTGTCGCCGGAAGGGACGCGGGTGCTGGTCGGTTCTTTCGACGGTACCGTCCAGCTCTTCAATTTCTGGAGCAAGCAGGAACTGGCTGTCCTGAGAGGCCATCAAACGCTGGTACGAGCGGTCTCCTTTTCCGCGGACGGCACACGGATCGTCACGGGCTCGGAAGACTATACGGCGCGCATATGGGCGGCCACGAACGGCAAGGAATTGGCCGTTCTACGGGGTCATTCCAAAGGTGTTCTCAGCGCGCGCTTCTCTCCCGACGGCACGCTGATCGCCACCGGTTCAGTCGATCATCTCGCCCGCGTCTGGCATGCCGAGATCGGTCATGGTGCGCCGATGGCGCGCAAGCATGACATGACGGTCCAGGGCATTCGGTTCTCGCGCGACGGCAGCAGGATGATTACCGCCTCCCTCGACAAGACTGCCCGAATCTGGTCGACGCAAAGCGGACGCGAGATCGCAATGTTGCGGGGACATGAGGCGCCGTTGAATTCCGCCGACTTCTCCGCCGACGGCACGGAAGCGATAACGACGTCCGACGATGGCACGGCCCGCATATGGGATGCCCAGTCCGGACGTGAGCTGTTGGCGCTGCGCGGCCATGGCAAGCGGGTGACCAGCGGCAAATTCTCGCCGGATGGCACGCGAATGGTCACGGCAGGCTATGACGGTACAGTCAGGCTCTGGGATCGGCAAAGCGGGCGCGAATTGAAGACCTTCCGGCGTGCGTTTCTGGAAAGTGCCGACCTGTCGCCGGATGGCACCCGGATAGTGGCCGCCGCGGGAAAAGAGGGCGTCGTGTGGGACACCGCCACAGGCGAACTGCTGATGACCCTGCGTGGTCATGCCGAGGGCGTGGTGTCAGCGGTCTATTCTCCCAACTCCAGATATATCGCGACGACGTCGCACGATCTGACGGCGCGTATCTGGGACGCGACCAGCGGCAAGGAGGTGTCGGTCTTGCGCGGGCATGCCGGGGTCGTTGCCGGCGCCCGGTTCTCGACCGACGGTGCCCGCGTCGTCACTTCGTCCTGGGACCGTACGGCGAGGCTGTGGGACACGCTCACTGGCCGCGAACTCGTGGCATTCGGCGACAAGGCCAATCCGATCGTCAGCGCCGACCTTGCGCCGAGCGACGGTACGCTGGCCACCGGAGCAGAATACGGCCAGGTCGAGCTATGGTCCCTCCCGCTCGGCCAAAAGCTCATCGATCGCGCCTGCCAGATGATGCTGAGACCGCTCAACGACGTCGAGCGCGAGCAATATTTCCTGGAGAGGGAGCCACGGGTTCCCCGTTGTGGCAGGAACCCGCCAAATTCGGGTTCGCCATAAACCCCATTGTGCGGATGTCAGCGCGTGACGATGACCTTGCGCAGGAACAGAAAGATCAGCAGCACGGCCACCGATAAGGCGATGCTGATCGCAAGGCCCGGCAGCAGGAGATCGCGATAGCCCTGGGCAATGAGGCTGCGAAAGATCAGCGGGCTGACGGTGGCGCCCCAGGCGATGCCGGCTGCGTGGGCCAGGACGTAGGCGGCGATTTCACCGGCGCCGCTGATCCGTGCTGGAGGGGCCGGTCGATCGGCGGGAGGAGGCGGCGCGCCCGATCCGGTCATCGCGTTGCGCAGGACAAGAAAGATCAGCAGCACGACGACGGAAACCGCGACGGCGAGGGCAACGGCCGCGAGCAGGAAATGATCCGAATACCCTTGCGCGACGACGCTGCGCAGGATCATGGGATTGACGACAGATCCCCACGCCAGCCCCGCCGCGTGGGCGAGCACATAGGCGAAGAGTTCGGGAAGGCTGGTGAGCTTTGCTCCAGTGGGCATCGTGTATCCTCTGCGGTCCCGCGCCGGTCTGTCTATCGATAGTTGCGGGACGTCCGGGAACTCGCGCCCGGGAAAATTGCAATGCTTACAGTTTGCTACGGGCGATACACTTCTGAGGTGTAATCCCGGAGGGTCATTCGCTAGGTTCGTTTCCAGACCGATCTTCACCCGAGAACCCCACGGTCAGGACCCGAGTAACCCGCGCAAAATACGGGCGATCCACACCCCAAGGTGGATCGCCCGTTTCATTTGGGGCCCGTTCCTCTTGGACCAGTGGATGGGCGAAGCCCCGGCCTTCCGGCTCTGGCCGACAGACCTCGGCGATGCGGCCGCCAAAATTGTATCAGCTGTGACGAGCCTACCGCTTCGCCAGCGGATTCGGGATCGAACGGAGACCGGCGGCCGGCAATGCAGCGAACAGGGTCCAGATTCCCTGGGGCATGAAAAAGCACATCAGGGCCTCCTTGAGATTGGGCTCACCGTTGCTGGCCAGACCGAATCCGACGGCCACCGTCAAGGTCAGGAGCGAAAGGCTGTTCGCGACCAGCGCCCGGGCGAGACGCGGCTTCACGATGCCGCGCAACAGCCTGACGAACAGGAACGACACGAGCCCGGTGGGGACGAGTGCGAAGACGAAGAACGGCACTGCCAGGTTCGCACTCATGTCCATGACTCCCGGGAAAGCAGACTTTGTGGAGTGTCCATGAACCGCCCGCGCGCGAGCAACGCTTGAATTGTGTCAGCTGTCGCGACTGCAAATGTGAAAACCGCCACGAAACTTTTCGACGGTGCGGCAGGACGAGCGTGGGGAATCCCACAGAACGTGCCGGACGGGTCTGCTCAAGTGCGGGCGCTGCACAACCGCAGGAGGCAGGGATGGATGGCGCAATTCAGAGCCGGACGGCAACAGCGACCGGCGCGTTCTCGACACTCGATTGGCCGGCACGGCGATCGGCGAAATTCTTCTCGAGCGGCTTTTGGGCGGTCGCTCTGTTGAGCGGGATCGGATTGGCGGTCTCGTTGGGCCTGTCGTTCGCATCTCCCTGCACGGGCATCGACCTCAACATCGGCTGCGTGCCCATCGAGATGACGGGGCAGGTGGCGGAGTAGGGCGGGAAGGGGCGGATCCGATGGGGGTCGGGTCCGCCTCTTCCCTCCTTCGTCTTCGGGGGAGGGAAGACGGTGAGGGGAACCGGCCGCCACGCACGACGTTGATGGGCACACCTATCGCGCGAGGCCCCCATGAGCGTTCTCCTGATAATCATTCTGCTGGTTCTGATCTTCGGCGGCGGCGGCGGCTACTACGCGCACCGCAACTGGGGCGGCCGCGGCCTGGGCGGCGTGCTCGGCCTCGTCCTCGTCGTCATCCTGGTGCTGTGGCTGGTCGGCGGGCTCGGCGGCCCCATGATCCGCTGAAGCAGGCGATCCGCTAAAGCAGGCGATTCACTAGAGGCTCACGATCCCGCGCGGAGCTGGTCGAGGCCGCGCTTCAGCAGCGCCGCGGTGTAGCGCTCGCGCTTGGCCTCCGGCGCCTCGCCGGGGTTTTTGCCGGCCGCGAACAGGGCGCTGAGCTGCGCCATCTCCGAATCGGCCAGCTTGTAGTTGCCGCGCTTCATGTAGCCCAGCGCGTGGAAGAGGCACTCCTCCTCCTTCCAGTTGGGCTCGCGGCCGAGATCGTCGAGGTGGTGGAGGGCCGAGGCGAAGCGCGCGTGCGCCTTGGCCTTGGCCTGCATGGTTACTCGAAACGTTACCGCCATAGCGCCCTCATCCTCTGCCCCGGGGGCTGATTCTGGGCCGATTCTGGGCGTCATGACGGCAATTCACAACCACGAATTCAGGGGCCTCAGCGGGCCGCACGCGCCTCGAGGGCGGCGACCAGCGGCTCGATCGAGCCGCCGTTGCTGCGCAGCACGGCAGCGAACTCGGCGCGCCGCGTCGTGAACAGGCTGACGCCCGCCACCTTGACGTCGACGATGCGCGGCCCCTGGCCGTTGTCGCGGACTTCCCACGAGAGCTTGAGCGGTGGCAGATCGCCCAGCGCATCGGCGGTGCTGTCGACCGTCCAGGCGGCGGCGCCGTGCGGCGTCGTCCTGTCGATGACCAGCGTGGCGCCCGACAGCATGCCCAGCCGCTCGCCATAGGCGCGCGCCTCGGAGGTCTCGAGTGCGGCCACGAAGCGGGCGCGCTGGTCCGGCGTCGCCACCTCCCAGTAGGCGCCGAGCGTCTGGCGCGCCGTCCAGGCGAGGTCGAAATCGTCGCGCAGCACCTGGCGAACGGCGGCCTCGCGCGCCTGGGCGGCGCGGGGCAGGGATTGAACGGCGGCGGTGAGCGCCTTGACCGGCTGGCCGGGATCGGCGGCAAAGGCTGTGGCAGTGGAGAGAACGGCGGCCGCAACGGCGGCCATGACAACGCAATACAGACGGGGCATCGGGCATACCTTCCTGGAGATAAGGAGATAATAAGAGGACAGTGGCATCGGGCGCGGGGGCGGCGAGGTCCGCCGCAGATCGCGCTTTCCGGCTCACCGTCCTGCTTCTGGATACGTGCCCGGCACGCTCCATATGCCCACCGATTGTGACCCTTCGGAGGTAGCTGCCGTGCAGGAGTGTCGCACCGGGGAGGAAGGATTGCGCTGCTCAATAGGGACTGCGCTGCGCGCGGCTTTGAGTCGGGATTGTCCTACAGCTACCCCTGTCATCCCGAGCGTAGCGAGGGATCCTTAACTGCGGCCATGCAAGGATCCCTCGCTGCGCTCGGGATGACAAAGGTGCGTGGGGAGACGACCCGACTCAAAGCCGCGCGCAGCGCAATCGGCGCGCGTCAGGTCTTGTTCGGCGACGTCTTGGCCGGTTCGACGCCCATGTCTTCCTGCGCCTTCTTGATCTCGGGCAGCGGGTTCTTCTTCTCCGCGGTCAGCGTCTTGTCGTCGTCCTTGGTCATGCCTTCCTCGGCGGCGACCGACTTCAGGCGCGTGTCGAGTTCCCATTCCTGCAGCGCCTTCTTCTTTTCGCGCGCCGTCAGCTCGCGGTTCTTGACGATGTCCTCGGGCTTGTTGAAGACGCTCGCCGGATCGGTCTGCGCCTTGTCCTTGTCGATCTTGCTCATGACACCCTCGCTTGTGGACTAGAGGAAACGCCGCCACCGCCAGGACGTTCCCGCATTTGGCCTGCTCCTCTGTGGTGTGGGCCACCGACAGCAGAGGCGATGCCGTGCGAGGGTGCGCTTCAACGGCAACTGGAGGCATTCAATGTCTCGCTCGATCAGTTTGCGAAAGCATGAACTGGAGTGCCTGCGCCTGGAGGCGGACTGTCTCCAACTGGCGGCCACCATTCATGACGCTTCCTTGAAGTCGCATTTCATTCGAATGGCGAAGGAATGGGCCAGCCTGGCGACCCGGGGACTTGAGCTGGGACTCGAGCACGAATGCCGGGGCCAGCTTCCGAATTGAGCGGCGGCCTACCCGGCTGTCCGTCGTCCCGTGGTATTGCCCTGAACCGCCGTCGAGGGTGGAGCGAGGAAGGCGTCGAAGCGCTCCTTCACGATGGCGTAGCACTCGCATGCCGCCTTTTCGAGGCCGGGTCGATCGAGAACCTGGATAAGCCCTCGATGATAGCTGATCAGGCCGGCGGCTTGCATCGATAGCGCCGCGAGCGTCACGGATTTGCGATTGGCGCCCAGCATGTGCGCCAGGAACTCGTGCGTGTAGGGCAGGGCTTCGCCTTCGGCACGGTCGTGCATCATCAGGAGCCATCGGCACATTCTCTGTTCCGTCGTATGCATGGCATTGCAGGCAACAGTCTGCTGGACCTGCGACAGCTGCGTCTCCGAGTAGCTGACGAAGAGATCGCGGACATGTTCGCTGCTTTCGAACTCCGCTTGCAGAAATTCGATCGGGCAGCGCTCCATCGCGCCCTCCAGCTGCACAAGACACCGATTGAACGAGACGCGGCTATACATTGCCGCGAACAGGCCGAAGGCGCCTTCGCATCCTATGTTCGCGGTCTCGACGGCCGCGCCGTTTTCCAGGACCGTCAGGAGAGACAGGACGTTGCCCTGCGGGAAATAGGCGTGCTTGAGGTGGCCTCCCGCGTCGCAGACGACGGCACCCAGTGCGAGATGAACGGGTTCCAGATGGGCTTCGATCCGCCCGCGGCTCGCCGCTTCCATTGCGCCGAGCAGTCGATTGGTCCGGGTTCGGGCGATTTTCAAACCGACGGCTTCTTGCCCTTGGGTTTGCCGAAGGCCGCCTTCACTTCACGCTGCTTGATGCGCGCGCCCGGGTTTCCGCGCTCGCCGAGGTTCTGCTCCTGGGTGCCATCGCCCATCATGCCGGGATGGGAAACGTCGCGCTGGTTCTTCGGCGCCTTGGGATTCGCGGACTTGCTCGTCATCATGATCTCCTCGGCCAACTCTCGTGCAGTCGTTCAGGTGTGGAAGTCATTTGTCCCTTTCCAGGAAAGCGACGATGTCATGGATGCTGCAGAGGCATCTCATCGCGACGACAACGTCGCCGATCCCGGGTGGTTCCCGCTCGCGGCCGGATGGCAGGCGCGTCTTTATTCGCGTTGCGGCGGGCAAAGGGCAACCGCGGGCTCCGATCCGGTTGAGGTGCGGAGATTGCAAAGGAGACGAGATGAAAACTGTCATTTTCCTGGTGCTCGCGACGACGCTCACGGCCGGGTTCTCCGGCTGCGCACCCTACGGAAACAGCGAGTATGCCGCCTACCAGACCGACGAGGGCTTCTACACGCCGCCGTCCACGCCGCAGCGCAGCTACTATTCGCGCGACGACTACTATCGCCACTACAACGGCATCGACGGCTGAGGTCCCGATCCGCGACTCGCTCCGTCGTCGCGATCGCTCGCTATTTGCGCGGAGTGGCGAGGGTCGCCGTCTCCTCCAGGATTTTCACGCGCCGCCTTTGCGCTCGCTCAGCGCTTGCCGATCAGGCGTTCGTACTCGGCTTCGGGCACACCGTAGAGATCGCCGGCGCGCTGTTTCAGGACCTGGCGGTCGCGGACGACGATCTGCCCGCGCCGTGCGTGGATCGCCTTGGCGTCTTCGAGGATGGCGAGGGTCTCGGTGATGCCGGCGCGCCGGACGCCCAGCATCGCCGAGAGAAACTCGTGGGTCATCGGAATGTCGGGCTGGCCCATGCGGTCCTGGGCCATCAGCAGCCAGCGGGCGAGCCGCCCCTCGAGCCTGAGCCGCGCATTTGCCGCCGCCGTCTCGGCGGTCTGCAGCAGGAAGACCTGGGAGAACCTCAGCAGCATTGTCCGCAGCCCGGCGCTCGCGGCCATCGCGGTGCTGAGCGCGGCCGTCTCGATCGACCACGCCGCTCCCTGCGATTGCATGAACGTCGCATGGGGCGATCTATCGGTGCCCGCGATGACGGCCAGGGCGGTGACGCCCTCGCGTCCGATCATGCCGATTTCCACGCGCGCGCCCGGCGAGCCGGCGACGACCGAGGCAATTCCTTCTTCCATGAAATAGGCGTGGCGGATCGGCCGATCCGGCACCTCCATCTCCTGGCGCTGCTCCAGCCTGACCGGGCGGAGATGCTCCTGCAGCAGCGCCCGATCGGCCGGCGCCAGTGCGTTCAGCAACCTGTTCCTGTAACGAGACACGCGCGTGCTCTCCCTCTCGACAGCAGCGCAATATTCATTGGCAACGGCCGGCACGCGGAGAGCTTATCCGTGCGGACTCGGTCGTGTACAAATGTGTACGGAGACGTACCCGGTGCGGCAGCGAATGCGTCGCGGCGGAGGGCAGATCAATTGCCGGCGGCGTGTCGATCCGCAGCGGCGGCGTTCATGGCGAGCTCCAGCGCCGCATAGAGGCTGCCGGGAAAATACGGCCTCCCGACTCTCGGGCGATCGCGAAACAGCGGCGGCAAGGTCAGCCGCGACAGCGCCGTCACGATGATGAATGGTCTGTGTGCGGCATCGAGCGCGTGCATGGCGAAGATGCTGGCATCGCCCTTGCGGTGGAGATCGAAGACGGCGGCGTCGATGCCCGTCTTGATTTCGGGAATCGCCTCGGCGACGGAGGCGTAGGGCCCGACGACCGTGTATCCGCCGCGCGCCAGGGTGCGCGCGAGGCTCGTTCCAGCCAGAGGTTCGTCCTCGATGACGAGAATTCTCTTTCCGGTCGCTGCCATCTCCACACCTTGTCCAGCGCGGCTGTCGTCGACAATTACCCGGGAATTTTTCCACCCGAACGGTGCCGGTTTCAAGCATTGTGCGGTTTCGGACAGTGGCTGCGCTTGCCGATTTGCAACGATGCGCTTCTGCCGGAGTTGACTTCCTCGAGATCGAGGGTCGCGCAGATGGACGAATTCTTTCTCATGGCCAAGCTCGACAGCGCCCGCATCGCCGTGGACGCCGCGCGGCGGAAGCTGACCGGGATCGACCCCGAGTCGCCGGAATTCGAGCGCGCGCAGATGGCCTATCTGCAGGCGCTGGTGCACCACCTCTCCATCGTCGCCATCATGCAGGCGCATCAGCATGAACGCCTGTCGGCACAGGTGGCCAGCCTGCGCGAGGAGCTTGCCCATCCCGTGCTGCATTGAGGCTGCGGGGGCGAGTTGATTACCCGACGACGAACGGCCATAACGCCGGGCGTCGGGCCGGCCGGGCCCGGAGACAGGACATGACGCAACCAGCCGAACGCAAGCCGATCCCGCTGCCCGGGGGCCACAGCAAGGTCCTGCTGCACTCGTGCTGCGCGCCGTGCTCGGGCGAGGTCATGGAGGCGATGCAGGCGTCGGGCATCGACTACACGATCTTCTTCTACAATCCGAACATCCATCCGCGGCAGGAATACGAGCTGCGCAAGAACGAGAACATCCGCTTCGCCGAGAAGTTCGGCATTGCCTTCATCGATGTCGACTACGATCGCGACAACTGGTTCGCGCGCGCCAAAGGCATGGAGAACGAGCCCGAGCGCGGAGCGCGCTGCACCATGTGCTTCGACATGCGCTTCGAGCGCACGGCGCTCTATGCCCACGAGCACGGCTTCCCTGTGATCACCAGCTCGCTCGGCATCTCGCGCTGGAAGAACATGCAGCAGATCAACGAGTCGGGCGTGCGCGCGGCCGGCCGCTATCCCGGCCTCAGCTACTGGGAATACAACTGGCGCAAGGGCGGCGGCTCGGCGCGCATGATCGAGATCAGCAAGCGCGAGCATTTCTACCAGCAGGAATATTGCGGCTGCGTCTATTCCCTGCGCGATACCAACCAGCATCGCGTCGCCCAGGGCCGCGAGCGGATCCGCCTGGGCGAGCTGTTCTACGGCAAGGAGCCCGATCAACCTTCCGATTGATCCGGTGGCGCGCGCCGCGCCGGCGGAGGCGATAAGTCCTCGCCTCCGCTGAGGAGGCCATGGCCGGGTTTTCGCAGGCGGACATTTCGCCAGTGATACTGTCTCTTGAATCGACCATAGCAGAACTGCTATAGTGGACGCAGATGGCGAAGAAGCCTGTCTATTGGGTCGGTTCGAGCAAGCGCGACTTGAGCGCATTTCCCCAGCCGGTGAAGGACGTCGTGGGATTTGCGCTCCATCAGGCGCAAGTGGGCGAAAAGCACGACTCCGCCAAGCCCTTGAAGGGCTTTGGCGGCGCAGGGGTGTTGGAAATCGTGGAAGACAGTGACGGCGAGACCTATCGAGCGGTTTACACGGTCAGATTACAGAACGCGGTCTATGTTCTGCACGCCTTCCAAAAGAAATCCCGAAAGGGCATCAAGACCCCGCAGACGGACATCGATCTTGTCAGGACAATCTGAAAGCCGCCGAGGCGGATTCCAAGGCTGAAATCAAGGCAAAGGAGACACCAGATGCCAAGCGCACGTAGAAGCCGGGTAGAGCGTGGCAGCGGCAACGGCAACGTCTTCGCCGATCTGGGATTCGCCGATGCGGAAGATCACCTGGTCAAAGCCGAACTGGTGAGCGAACTGAAACATATCATCGATCGCGAAGGATGGACCCAGGCCCGTGCCGCCAAGGTCATGGGCATGGCTCAGCCCGATGTATCCCGGTTGCTGCGAGGTCAATTTTCAAACTACTCCCTCGACCGGATCATGCGGTTCCTGACGGCGGCCGGTTGTGAAGTCGGTATCACCTTGAGGCCCAAAGGCAAGCGAGCTCACACCATTCGTTTTGGCGTCCAGCAAGCAGCGTAAACCGCCCCTCACCCGACCTCTCCCCCAAAGGAGAGGAGCCTGAGAGAACCTTGCGGCGTCCGCCTTACGGCGTTGTCGTGTGAGGGGAGATCGTCCGGCCGCTGGCGTCGATACGGTCGCCACGGGAATCGTAGCGGAAGCCGTACTCGTCCTTGAAGGCGGTATCGTGCTGCACCCGGCCATGGCCCGGTGACACAGCCTGCGCCCGCTGGTCGGGCGGCTGCGGCCCGGACCCTTCGCGCCGATAGTCGCCGGGGCTGGGTTGCGGGGGGCTGGCGATATAGGGAAGGCCGTTGCGGTCGAGCGGCGGTCCCGACTGGGCCTGGGCAACGCCTGCAACGCCGATCAAGGCAAACGCCAAGACTGCCAAACGTGACATCATCGAATCCTCCTGAAAGCTGAAATGGAAGTCGGCCTCGACAGAGCCAACGTGCCGCTTCGAGGCGAGGTTCCCGCCGCCGTCCAACTCTCCTAGGGCCTGGCTGTCCACTGGGGCGGCAGAAGCCGGGTATTGAGGACGAACGGCCCCCGGTCGTCGGTCAACCGGAACGATTCCTGGAACGGCAGATCGTAGCTGGTGCGGAAGTAGATCCGGGATCGCAGCGCCGTCGCGGTCGCGGTTTCACCGTTGGTCGCCTCTCGAAGGGCGGCGGGAAACGGGCAGCGGAAGGTCCCGGACTGTCCCGGCTCGAGGCGCAGCGGATTGCTCGAGGGAAGGTGCAGGTCGCTCGATGCGACGGGCGCCTGATCCGGCGCGCCGGGCCAGGCGAGGATGCAGCCGATGCTCGGCCGCGACAGCGCGAACCACCGGCTCGTGTTGCGGATCTGGAAGGTGACGTCGAACGGCGAGCCGATCTCGACACCCTCCGACGTGAACTCCGGGATCGGACGGAGGGTCCACAGACCGACAGCCGATCCTGCCGCGATGGCGATGACCGCAGCCGCAACGCATACCCAGAACAGCGATCGGATCCCTTCGCTGGCGAAGGCCTGCAACCCCTGGCGAAGCGGTATCTCCCGGGCGAGTGGCGGCGCCCGTCGACGTGTGCGGGGAGGCGCCGCGCGTCGTTTGCTGTTCCGGCTGGGCGCCTTGCGTTTCTTTGCCATGTGCAGCTGTTTATCCGGTCTGCACCGAAAGGTCTTCCCATACAAAGCCGATCGAGCCCGGTGCGGCGATGCCGGATCACATTTTCCGGTACGCGCAGCTGGCGCATCGGGGCATAGTACCGACCAATAAATGTGCCAGACCAACGACCGACATAAGGTGCCAGAATCCAGGGCCGCACATTGGGGGTTCAGCGCAGCCGGCTACGTCGTCGCTCTATTGTGCGCTGCCGGCGTATACAAAATGCTCTTGGCGTTTCACGCGCCGCATATCAAGAACCTCGTCGGCATAACCGCCAGGATCATCCAGGGGAAACCTGATTGGCTGGCTCAGCAGAACCGGGTGCTCGGTCCCTATCTGGTGCTCCTGATATCGAAACTGAACGTATCGTTTCCGACCGCATGGATGATTTTTACCGGGTCGTGGCTGGCCATGGAAAGCGTGCTGCTCTTCCATCTCTTGCGAAAACAGGATCAGACACCCATCGAATCGATGAAGTTCGTGGTGATTTTCTGGTTCTTCTTTCTGATGCTGCAGGACTTCTGGCTCTACACCTGGGATGGCATCGATCTGATAATTTTCACGCTGTTCGCGTACGGCATCATCAAGGAAAAATCGACGGCATTTCATCTGGCACTGTTCTCTGTCGCCATATTCAACAGGGAAAGCGCGCTTTTCATTGCGGCCTATATTCTCCTATGCGCCTTCAAATTCACCGTGAAGCCTCCGTCCCTGAAATTGGTCGACAGGAGCAAGCTTCTTTTGGGCGGCCTCTTGCTGGTGGGAGGCGCGCTATACACACAGTACGTTCGTCACCTGCTTTTTGTCAGCACATGGGATGGGCGGCCCGACGCTGAACATCGGCTTGTGGGCAATCACCTTCGATTGCTCGAGAATCTGAGAAGCATCTTCGTCGATTATTTTGCTTCCGGAGCCCTTCCGATTTTCATCGTTGTCGTTTTGGCAATCGCCTTCTTCCTGGGCAGAATTGGATCGTTTCGGGACGGTGAACTGAAATGCCTTTTGATATCGCTGGTCATACTTCTGAACACGATGGTGTTTGGCCTGTTCGCGGAAACAAGGATGTTTTTCATCCTGTTGCCATTTGCCCTGTTTCTCTCGATTGGGGCGATGAGGCACGACCTGCCTGATTCTTCGTAACATTGCGCCCAAGTCTCCATGTCCGCGGCCGAGATCGCTGCCAGGATCCTTGCAGGGTGACGCATTGCAAATCTCCTATTTCTCGAAGGTGAAGACGCGCTTCCAGTCATTCTTCATGCCGACCACGGTCCAGTGCTCCTTCGTCGCCTGGTCGTAGAGCGCCTGCGGGAACGTCCCCATCTTGACGTCCGGCAATCCGTTGGCCGGGCCGTAGGCGTATTCCCGCGCCGCGTCGTCGTGCAGCACCAGCAGCATGAAGCGCGCGCCGGCGCCGCCCTGCGTGTATTCCAGCATCTGGCGGTCGCCGTCGGAGTTTCCGAAAGCGGCGATCGGCCTGCGGCCGATGTGCTGGTTGATGCCGACCGGCTTGCCGGCCTTGTCGTCGATGAAATTCACCGCCGGCAGCCGGACCAGGACCAGCTTGCCGTCGCGCATCTCGAACCGTGTCTTGATGCTGCTGCCGACCACCTGTTCCGGCGGAATGCCGTAGGTCGCCTCCGCCCACGGGCGCATGAACTCGATGCCGCCGCCCGAGACGATGAAGTTCCTGAACCCGTTGGCCTGCAGATAGGCGAGCAGCTCGACCATCGGCCGATAGGCCATCTCGGTGAAGAGCTTGCCGGTTTTGGGATGCTTCGCGGTGGCGATCCAGTCCTTCACGATCTGCTCGAACTCCGTCGTGGTCATGCCGGCGTGCGTCGCCATCAGCAGTTCGACGAGGGCATGCTCGCCGCCCGCGAGGGCGGCCGCGAGGTCGCCCTTGAGCACCGAGGCGAACGGTTCCCGGGTCTTCCACTCGGGATGCTGCGGCGCCAGCACCTTCACGCGGTCGAGGGCAAAGAACAGTTGAACCGGCATCGGCTGCTCGCACCACAGCGTGCCGTCGTTGTCGAACGTGGCGATACGCTCCGCCACCGGCACGAAGTCCGGTGAGCCGGTCCTCGTGACCTTGTCGACGAAGCCCAGGATGAAGGTCTTTGCCGGCCCGTCGTTCCATGAGGGCAACGGGTCTGTCTGCGCGGCAGCGGGCGCGGCGATCAGCAGGCCGAAGCCGATGACCGTGGCGATCTCGACGAGCAGTTTTCTAAGTGCCATTTCGCGATCTCTGGCAGAAGGAACTGAGGCCAAGCATATCGCGCTTCGGGTCGGAAGGCGACGCCACCAGCCCGTCGACCGTCGCGCCGCCCTCGCACATGGTATGATGGGCAAAATGGCTGGCAGTCGATCCTGCAATTGGGGAGCTGTCGCTGCAACGGCGCGCCGGTTCGGCGCGGCCCTCTGCATCGCCTTCGCCTTTCTCGGCGCCGTGCGCCCCGCGCTGGCCGAGCCGCCGGGTGCTCCTGCGGCAGCGCCGCGGCCGTCGGTCGACGCGATCTGCCGCACGCTGGTCCAGGCCGCGGCGGCCAACGACCTGCCGCAGGAGTTCTTCGCCCGCCTGATCTGGCAGGAGAGCCGCTTCGATCCGTCGGCCGTCAGCCCGATGGGGGCGCAGGGCATCGCGCAATTCATGCCGGCGACGGCGGCGATGCGCGGGCTGACCAACGCCTTCGAGCCGTTGCAGGCGCTACGCGAGTTGGCGAGCTACCTGCGCGAACTGCGCATCACCTTTGGCGGCAATCTCGGTCTGGCCGCGGCCGCCTACAATGCCGGTCCCGCCGCGGTCGCGGCCTGGCGTGTCGGCCGCATCGCCCTGCCGTTCGAGACGCAGGCCTATGTCCGCCTGGTCACCGGCTACACGGCCGAGGCCTGGACGGCGCGGCAGATACCGCAGATGGCGTCGCCGCCCCCGCTGGCGGATACGCTGATCGGGGCGCACTGCGTCGAGCTGGCCAACCTCGTGGTCGATCACGCCGTCCCGCGCCGCGACTACACCGCCGAGCCGGCCTGGGGACCGTGGGGCGTGCAGCTTGCCGGCAGCTTCTCCGAAGGCGACGTGCTCGCCCGCTTCGAGCGGGTGCGCCGCCGCTACGAGGCCGTGCTGGGCGACAGCCTGCCGCTGGTCGTGCCCGGCCGCCTGACCGACGCCTCGACCTGGGTCGTCCTCATCTCGGCGAAGAGCCGCGCCGACGCCGATGCCCTGTGCGCCCGCCTGCGCACCGCCGGCGGTGCCTGCATCGTGCTCAGCAACCCGCGCAGCTGAGGGCAGCGCCAGCAAGAGACTCGCCAACAAGAGATTCAATGAATCGCAACAAGCGGGCAGAATTATTCGACCACCTTGTCGGCAATCGCGAGGAGGCCAGGCGGAACTGTCAGGCCAAGCTCTTTGGCGGTCTTGAGGTTGATCGACAGCTCGAATTTGGTCGGCCCCTGCACCGGAAGGTTGCCCGGCGATTCTCCCTTCAGGATTCGGTCGATGTAGGCGACAGGCAGCCGCAACATGGTGTCGTAGTTGTAGGTATAGGCGATCAATGCTCCTCGATCTGCGGCACTGGCAACCGAAAGTATGGCCGGCAGCTTGAAACGGACAGACTGACGGATGATCTGATCCCGATGTGTGACGGTGAACGGCTCCGGTATGACGAATATCCCTCCATGCGGTTCGCGGCTGAGCAGGGATGCGGCGGCTTCGATCTCGCTATCGTTACGCGCGTGAAGTTCGATAAACGTCACGTCGCCTCCGGCAGCCGCCCTGGCTGATTCGATCAAGGGTGCCGCGTAGGGCGCGGTGTCCGGGTTGTAGATGATACCAACGCGGCGTACATCGGGCGCAATCTCGCGCAAAAGCTGAAGCCATTTGCCGCCGATCGACAGGTCCCAGACGACGAAACCGGTCACGTTGCCGCCCGGATGCATCACGCTTTCGACCAGGCCAAAGCCCACCGGATCGGCCACTTGCGCGAAAACGACTGGAATCGTGCGCGTCTTCTGATGGACGGCCCGCGCTGCGGGCAGCCCCTGAGCGTAGATCAGATCGGGATTGAGCGCGACAAGCTCGTCCGCGGAGGAAGTGATTTTTGCGAGATCGCCGCTGCCAAAACGGTAGTCCAGGCGGATGTTATCGCCCTCGATCCAGCCCGCCTTCTGCATTTCTTCATTGAAAGGTCGACGGGATTCGATTGCGACCGGGTCATCTGCGCTCGATGCCAATCCAACGAGCACGCCAACATGCGGCGTGCGTTTTGGCTGTTGCGCGCGCGCCGTCATCGGCCACGCCGCCGTGCTGCCCAGCAGTGTGATGAATGTGCGCCGTTCCATGCTCCCCCCGGGGGAACCATGCCCTTTATGGATGGAAAGATAAACACAGCGGGTTACCGTCTCGGCCAGGCGATTGAAGGCCTGTTGTCGCCAAACCGTATCGGCGATGGCGCGCATGTCCGCCGTCGTTCCGTTTCTCTGTGTAAGCTGGCGCGTTTGCCGGTGGGCCGATCCCGGCCTTAGGCTCGCGCCGATGCCGACATACGCTTCGACCGTTCCCGTCATGGAGCGCCACCGCTTCGACGTGGGCGCGCTCGACCGCTATCTGCGCACCAGCCTCGCGGGCTATCGCGGCGGCCTCGAAGTGCGGCAGTTCGATTCGGGTCACTCCAACCCGACGTATTTTCTTTCAGCTGAAATGACCGACGGCGGCCGCAAGCACTTCGTGCTGCGCAAGAAGCCGCCCGGCAAACTGGTGGCGTCGGCCCATCAGGTCGATCGCGAGTTCCGCGTCATCTCGGCCCTCGCGAGCACCGACGTGCCGGTGGCGCGGGCGCACCTGCTGTGCGCCGACAACTCGGTGATCGGCGAGATGTTCTACCTGATGGACTGCGTCGAGGGCCGTATCCTGGTCGACCCGTCGATGCCCGGCCAGACACCGGCCGCGCGCACCGCGATTTTCGATTCGATGAACGATGTGCTCGCCCGCCTGCACAAGGTCGACCCGGCGAAGGTCGGGCTGGGCGACTACGGCCGCACCGGGCAGTACATCGCCCGCCAGGTCGCCCGCTGGAGCCGGCAATATGCCGAGCTCAGGACCGAAGACATTCCCGCGATGGACCGCCTGATCGCCTGGCTGCCCCGGAACATTCCCGCCGAGGACCCGACGACGATCGTCCATGGCGACTACCGGCTGGGCAATCTGATCGTGCATCCTGTCGAGCCCCGTATCGTGGCCGTGCTCGACTGGGAGCTCTCGACGCTCGGTCACCCGCTCTGCGACCTCGCCTACAACTGCATCGGCTATTACCTGCCCGATCCGCCGCATGGTTTCGCCACCGTGGATTTCGCGGCGCTCGGCCTGCCGACCCTCGGGGAAACCGTGGCCGCCTATTGCCGCCGCATGGGCCGCGACCGCATCGAGCACTGGAACTACTACGTTGCCTTCTCGCTGTTCCGCCTCGCCGCCATCGCCCAGGGCGTCTACCGCCGCGGGCTTGCCGGCAATTCGTCCAATCCCAACTCGGTCAAGATGAGCCGCGCGCCGCGCGAGCGCGCCGAGATCGCCTGGAAGTCTCGTCGCCTGAAGCATGTTCCATCCGACTGTAATCAGTCGCGTGGGGCCTCGTATATCGAGCAGTACGGGGTGCCGACCGGAGCTGAGCCGCTACGGCTCAGCCCAGCAACTGCAGGCGCAGTAGAAAGAAGAGCAGTTGCGACTGCCCCCTTCTTCCCGATCGAGCGCCTCGTCGGACAGCTCGTCGGCGAACTCTTCGGTCTCGACGTCGTTCTTCTTTTCCATCTCGGACATGCCGTCCTCCGTGCAGTTGATGAAAGCACACCGGGTTGGCCGGGCCGGGAAGGAACATTGGCCCGCCGTGCCGGCTTTCCGTCATGACAATCGGGCCTCGACCCATCCGCTGTCGATCAGGACGCGGCGGGTCGGCTCATGCTCGAGAATGCCCGACACTTCGACGAGATGAAGGGCGTTGCGCATGAACGGCACCTCGCTCTTGCGCGGCAGTTCGATGCCAAGGGCCGCCGCGACGACTTCGCGCGCGATCCGCGCCGCGGCCTCCGGATCGAAGCCGGCATCTTCGAGCAGATCGCGTTGCGAGGCCTCGAAGTTGCCGGCCATCAGGACGCTGTCGAGATAGACCGGCACGAGCCGGCCGAGCGCGGTACGTCGTTCCTCGTCGAGCCCGTGCCAGATCCTCCGCAAGAGTCTCTGGAAAAACACCCGGTGACGGCCTTCGTCCATCATGTGTTCGCGCACGATGGTGTGGAACGCCCCCGGCGGAACGGCTTCCCTGGACAGGCCGAAGAGCTCCTCGGTCACGAAATTCTCGGCGAAACACAGGACCATCGTGTCGGCCACTTCCTTCAGTCCGGCCGGTGCGCGTTGCCTCACTTCGGCCAGCGCCCCGACGAGCGGCAACGCCACGCCGACGGCCGGTACGATGCCGGTATGCTGCGCGAGGTCGCCGAGAAACTCGCGTGCAACGAAGGCGTGGTACGCCTCGTCGGTGGCGATGGTCAACGCAACCTGCCGGGCCGGCTCCGGCATCGCCACACCGGTATCCGCGCTGACGAACCTGATGCAGAGGTCGGTGACGAGATCGACCTCGAGGATCGCGACATGTAGTATGAAGGTGGCGGCGGCCCGCGCAAGAACCCGATGCCGGACGTCCGGACCGCGCGCGATCACGTCGGTGTGCGATAGAATCGGCTGCATCGCCGCCGGGAACAATTCACCGGACGCAGTCTCCCGCGACAGCCGCGTCCGGGGCATGCCTCTTACGGTCGCTCGCTGCTCCCATTGCTCCAGATAGTGCCGGCAATAGTCGTCGAAGCCATCTTCGGCAGATAGCAGTGCTTCGCCGCGTTGCCGTGGCTGTCGATTCATGCTGCCAACATCTGGCTCATCGATCGGTTACCGGACGCAGTGCTGGCAGAAAGGCCCGATGGATGACAGTGAGTGAGCCTCGCCGGCGCGGTCGCGCGCTTCGTCGGGCAGCTCGGCGGCGAACTCTTCGGTCTCGATGTCGTCCTTCTTTTCCATCCCGGACATGCCGTCCTCCGTGCAGTTGATGAAAGCATCAGGGCGATGCCGCACCGGCAGGCACGAGGTCCGCACGAACGGCACCGCTCCGGCTCGGCGGTCAGTTATCGGCACGACTGGCAAGCGGTGACGCACAGACACACCACGACTTGCCCCCTCCCTGTTACCGGTCGAGCGCTTCGTCGGACAGCTCGTCAGTGAACTCCTCGGTCTCGACGTCGTTCTCCATTTCGATCTCGGACATGGTGCTCTCCATGCAGGTGAACAAAAGTGCCCGGGCGATGCCGCGCCGGCAGACACGAGGTCCGCACGAACGGCACCGCTCCGGCTCAGCGGTCAGGTACCGAGACAGATCATGCACAGACAGGCAGAAGGGGGCCCCCCTGCCTGTTCCCGGTCGAGCGCCTCGTCGGACAACTCGTCGGCGAACTCTTCAATTTCGACTTCAGTCTTTTCCATCATTGGTTCGGTCATCCGACTCTCCCCGAGGGCTGGGCAGGAATATGTTCGCACGGATTATGCGCGACCGCGAAAGAGCGTCAATCCGGGTAGTGGGTCAGTTTGAAATCCGAGTCCTGAAAGCAAAGAAGCCCCGGTTGGGGGGCTTCTCGTCGCCGCTCCGGCTCGGCGGTCAGGTTACCCGCGCGACCAGCACCCACCTATACAGTGACCACAGGCCCGACCCTCTCCCTGTTCCCGGTCGAGCGCTTCGTCGGACAGCTCGTCGGTAAACTCTTCGGTCTCGACGTCGTTCTCCATTTCGGTCTCGGACATGCCGTTCTCCATGCAGCTGATGAAGGAGCGCCGGTCGCGGCTCGGCGCCCGGTTACCGGCACGGCAATGACAAGGAGCGCCCCGGCAGGAAAAGTTTGCCAGATCGTCTGGCCGGGGAAAACCGGATATCGCGTCACCCCGGCCAGCGCGCCGCCCCGCCGCGGCACCTGCTCGCGAGCGAGACCTCATCGTGCGCACCGTGTCGCATCTCTCCTGCCAAAGGAAATTGCCGCCGCGCCCGCGGAGGCGATAGTCTTCGCCTCCCACGAGGGGACCATGGCCGAGTTTTCCCTGCCCGAGACCCGCTACGCGCTGAGCGGCGACGTCAACATCGCCTATCAGGTGATGGGTGAGGGGCCGATCGACATCGTCCTGGTCCCCGGCGTGATCTCGCACCTCGAGTACCAGCACGAGCTGCCGGGCTACACCGCCTTCCTGCGCCGGTTGGCCTCCTTCGCCCGCGTCGTCTCTTTCGACAAGCGTGGCCAGGGCCTGTCCGACCGCATCACCGGCGCGCCCTCGCTCGAGCAGCGCATGGACGACGTGCGCGCGGTGATGGAGGCGGTGGGCTCGAAACGTGCCGCCATCGTCGGCTTCTCCGAGGGCTGCGCCATGAGCGCGCTGTTTGCCGCGACCTATCCCGAGCTTGTCTCGCACCTCGTCCTGTTCGGCGGCTTCGCCCGGGCCGCCGACCGCACGGCACCGGGCAGCACCCTCGACGAGAGGGTCGCGCAGGTCCTGAAAGCCTGGGGCAGCGGCGCGATGAGCCGGACCCTCGTCCCCAGCCAGGCCGCAAATCCCGAAACCGTCCGCCAGATCGCCAAGCTCGAGCGGCTCTCGGCCAGCCCGGGCGCGCTGAAGGCGATCCTCTATCTCAATGCCGAGATCGACGTGCGTGCGATCCTGCCCTCGGTGAGGGTGCCGACCCTGGTGCTGCACCGGCGGAGCGACGTGCAGGTGCCGGTCGAGGCCGGCCGCATCCTCGCCGCGAAGATTCCGGGCGCCCGCTACATCGAATATCCCGACGGCGACCACGCCTTCTGGACCGGCGACATCCAGCCGCTGGCGGGCGACATCGAGGAGTTCATCACCGGCCAGCGCGAGGGCGCCGCGGGCGAGCTCGAGCGGGTGCTGGCGACCGTGATGTTCACCGACATCGTCAATTCGACCCGCCGCGCCGCCGAGCTGGGCGACCAGAAATGGCGCGGCGTGCTCGACAGCCACGACCATCTCGCCAGGCAGACCGTCGAGCGCCATCGCGGCACCCTGGTGAAGACGACCGGCGACGGCATCCTCGCCACCTTCGACGGACCGGGCCGCGCCGTGCGCTGTGCGCTGGCCTTCTCCTCGGCCGCGGGCCAGCTCGGCCTTCCGCTGCGCGCCGGCCTGCACACCGGCGAGATCGAGATGCGCGGCCGCGACATCGGCGGCATCGCCGTCCACGCCGCCGCAAGGGTCATGGCCCAGGCACAGCCCGGCGAGACGCTGGTCTCGCGGGTGGTGACCGATCTCGTGGCCGGCGCCGGCCTCGGCTTCGCCGAGCGCGGCTCGCACGAGCTGAAGGGAATCCCGGGGCGGTGGGAATTGTTCGCGGCGAGTTTGTAGTCGGATCGCCAGTCTGCATCATGGACTACGATCCGCTGGATTTCTAATGGCACTGCCCGCGGCCATGAGTCATTCGCGCCGACACCTCACCCTGAGGAGCCGCGCATCGCGCGGCGTCTCGAAGGGATGAGGCACTTCCTGGCCACTCCCACCTTTGTCATCCTGAGCGAATAGGCGCATTCGAGCGCAAGCGCTCGAATCGCCCAGAAGGATCCTTCGCCTCGCTCAGGATGACAGCCTTGATGTGACGGCCGGCCGTTCCGCCGACAGCCCTCTTGTCGCTACTGCGTGCGTGGCCGGGCGTTCCACGGCAACTCCTCGACATTGGCCGAATTTCCGGCGGGCGTTTCGCACCAGTTGAACCGATCGACCGCCAGGCTGCGGGCCTTGGCCAACTGCAGGGCCTCGTCCTTGCCGATGCATTCATTGTGCCGCGCCGAGACCAGATCTTTTCCGATCCCCGGCCCGAGGAGGCTGCCCAGTTCGTGCAGGACGACGCCGCGCAGTTCGGGCAGCGGGATGCGGTCGACATAGATCCGGATCGATCCGCCGTCGTTGCCGGCCTTCCGCGTCTCGGCGAACGGCACGGGAGTCGAGCCGCCGTGCTGTTGCTCGAGGGTGGCATTGCCCGAGACCGCGACGAACTCCCAGGCCGGGCCGCCCGGCGGGCCGGCCGGATCGAAGACGACGACGCCGTTCAGGACGTGGTTCCATTCGGCGACGGCGGCCTCGATCCGTTCGCGCTCGTCGGGGCGGAATCGCGATCCGATGCGCAGACTGACGGTCTGCAGCCGCGCGCCGGCGGGATGGTTGGTGTAGTGCGCGTGGAGATAGTTCCCGGTGTCGGGAAATGTCGCCACCACGGCCTGGTCGTTCGCGAGCACCTGTTGGTCGAGGCCGATGAAACCGAGCGTCAGGCCTGACACTCCCGCCAACATCACGTGCTTCAGCCTCTTGCGATTGAGCTTGTACAAAACATTGCCCCCTCTGCGCGTTTGGCGCATATCTGGAACGCAGGTTTGCATATAAGGCACCCAAACCTATTTCTTCCCGAGGCCGGAACCTTTCGAAGAACGCCTGCCGCGAGACACACTCCGGCGGCAGCCTGTTCGGACGCGACCTCGTTCAGGGCGCCTGGCGATCGCGAACCAGCGGCGCCTCGTAGACCGCGGGCGGCTCGCCGAAGTCGTCGGCCTGCAGGTCGGGCGGCACGTCCCAGTCGATGCCGCAGGACGTCGCCCACATCTCGAACGTCACCACGTCCTCGATCTCCCTGAAGCCCCAGACGTCGATCTCGCCTTCCGTCCACCAGCGGTAATCGTGCAGCGAGCGGCGATAGTGCAGCGCGTGCGAGACGTGCCTGTTCCGCCAGCCGTGCGCGAACGCCAGCCGGATCTGGTACGGATACTCGCGCTGGAAACCGCGGACCATCGCCGCCCACGAGCGCCGCCCCATCGCCCGCGCCTCTCGGTCAGGCCGCGAGCGACTGCCGCAGACGCGCGAGCTCGGCGTTGAACGCAGCCGTCTCGCGGCTCCACGCGGTGCCGAACTCGTCGTCGTGCGGCGCGAAGGGCAGGAGCTGCCCCGGCGCCATCGGCGCGATCGAGGTCGCCACCGTGTCGGGCCCGCTGTCGGCATCGATCGCGCCCTGCAGGTGGAAGCGGCGGCCGTCGTGGGTGCGCACGACGAAGTCGGCCCGCTCGAAATCGATCATCGTGCAGAGGCAGCACTGCTCGACTTCGGCGATCTCGAGCGCGCCCAGCCCGTGCGCCTCGGGATGGAGCAGGTCGAGCAGGGTCACCCACTGCACGAGGCCGGGAGGCGGGAGAGAGCTGCGGTCCATGACGCCTCCGGTCGTTGGGGGCCCGACTCGTAACACCGCGTCATGTCGAGAACAATACAGGAACGGATTCAAATTTACTTTTGGTTCTAATGGTTTGTGGGCGGCCAAACCGGCGCAAAACCTAGCGGCAGTTAAGGATCCCTCGCTTCCGCTCGGGATGACAACGGTTTTTGAACGACGGCGGTGCGGATCCCAAGTGGGGACTGTCATCCCGAGCGGAGCGAGGGATCCTTGTCTGGCGGCAGTTCGGGAAGACAGTCTGTGCCCGACTTACGGCGTCGGCTTCGCTTCGTCGGCTGCTTTCCGCGCTCGCTCGTTCGCCCGTTCCCGGAGAAGCGCCTGGCCGGCGGAGGAGCCGGCGAGCCAGGTGTCGCCGCCGGCCAGGCGGCCCTGCTCGATCACCGCCTTGGCGCGCGCTCTGTCGCCGGCCTTCCAGAAGGCTTCGGAGACGTCGCGGTAGACCACGCCGGCGGTGGCCGGCAGATGGGCGGGATCCATCAGGCCCATGGCGTCGCGCGCGTGGCCGAAGCTGATCTCGCCGGCCGCCCGGTCGCCCGCCGCGATCTGGTATTGCGCCAGGCTGCCATAGGCCAGCGCCAGGGTTCCGCAGTTGAGGTTGCGCGCCGGCGAGCACTGGTCGGGCGTCGCGAAGCGCGCCACTTCCTTTTTCGCGAGCCCGATCGCGGAGTCCATGTCGCCGCTGTAGGAGGCGTCCATGGCGGCGAGGTCGTAGGACTTTGCGCCGCCGCAGCCTGCGAGCAGGACTGAGAGGACGATTGAGGGGACGACGGCCGCGAGACGGCTCGGCAAGGCGCTAGCTCTCCCAGTCCTCGATCGTCAGGTGCCCCGCGCGACGGTGCTCGAGCGCGTGGCTGCGGTGCATGCGGAAGGGCTCGGCATCCTCGCTGAAGAACTGCAGGTGCTCGCCCGCTTCGGCGACCTCGTAGGCGCCGACCGGCGCGACCAGGCGCGCCTCGCCCTGGTCGAAGGGGATGGGATGCAGGATGCGCGCGGCGTAGCGGCGGGGCGGGGAGGGCATGGTCCGTTCCTTTGTGGCCTGTTGGATCAACGCCGGGACAGGGCGCGCGCTGCCGGGCCGCGACGTCCTTTCTGCAGCATTCACACTCCCGAAAAGGCGCTCATCAGCCAAAGTTTGGCGATATTTTTCTATTATATATGTCTGATATATGGCTTACATTATAATAAGGTATTTCTTATTGATGTCTTCGATAATAATCAGATATAACTTATCGTATGAAGGACGCCATTCGCCATCTCGACAGAAGGTTCGCGACGCTGCGGCCTTTGACACGAAATCCTCGCCCGCCGAAGGGCTGGCTGCGTGCCGTGCGCGATGCCCTCGGCATGACGACGGCCCAACTCGCGCGAAGGATCGGAGTCACCCAGCCCCGCATCATCGAACTGGAGAAGGCGGAGATCAGTGGCGCCGTCACGCTCCACTCGCTGCAACGCGCTGCCGAAGCCCTTGGCTGCCAGCTCGTCTATGCCCTCGTGCCGAACCGCCCCCTCGCCGAAGTCGTACGCGCCCGCGCCGAGCTTGTTGCCGAACAGCAGCTCGTGTCGGTCCGGCATACCATGAGCCTCGAGGATCAGGCTGTGCAGGACAAGCAAGCCAACAGGGACCTGCGTCGGCAATTCGTGCAGGAACTGCTGCGAAAACCCGCGCGCCTCTGGGACGGGAAATGATCGGCCCGTTCGACGCCGATGATGACGCCACTCCTCTCACGGTCGAAGAACGCAACGGCCTGATCCCGACGCATATTGCCCTGCGCAGCGAACTCAACGAACTCGAACAGAGGAATATCGCCGAAGCCGACAGGTGGGCCTTCGCGCGCAGGCGGAATGTCCTCGACGAGGCGTTTCTGCGCGGACTTCATCGGCGCATGTTCAATCATGTCTGGAAATGGGCCGGTGGCTACCGCACGACCGAACGCAACCTCGGCATCGCTCCGTACAGGATCCAGCCCGAGCTGCATCAGATTCTCGACGACGCCCGCTATTGGATCGAAAACGCAACATACGGCCCGGATGAACTGGCGGTGCGCTTTCATCATCGCCTGGTTTTCGTTCACCCTTTTCCGAACGGCAACGGGCGATGGTCGCGGCTGGCCAGCGACCTGCTGATCGTACGGAACGCCGGTGAGCGATTCACCTGGGGACGCGCCAATCTTCAGACAGCCACGGACGTCAGGCGCGCTTACATCGAGGCCCTTCAGGCGGCCGATCGGAATGATATCGGACCTCTTGTGGCGTTCGCGAGATCCTGACGGGGATACTCGAGCCGGGACGAGGTACACTTGGCGCATGTGCGGAAAATTCACGGCCATGGTCTCGTGGGCCCAGATCGTCGAGTACGCCTCGATGTTCACCAAGGAGGGCGGCAAGGGCCAAAGCGACGGAGAGACCGGCGAGATCGCCACCTATCGCGTGAACGGCCTGCTGCCCGTCATCGTGTGGGACGAGGCGGCGCGCGCGCGCAAAGTCGTCCGCATGCGCTGGGGCTTTCCCGCCATTCGCCGTGAGACTACGCTATTTGATGATGCGCAAAGACACTCTTTGATTACGGGGCGGTTCGTCCTTTGGCTTCGCGGCACTGTACATGGCCACAATGTCGCTTTCGTGCAGACGAAGCATTTTTGATAGGTCGGGGAGACTATAGCCAAGCTCTCCCAGATGGGCCTGAATAATGGATGGAAGGACGATCGGCTCTTCTCGCGCAAAGTCGAGTTCCGGCGGCTCTCGTGTCTTCCAGCCATTGGCGCTGATTTTCTGCCAAAGATATCTGCTCTGATTGGCGTCAACGAGGCCCAGCTTTCCTGCCCTGTACAACAAGGCCTGCATTGCCACCTTCCATTCCGGCTTAAGCGCAGCCAAAAGCGGCAGCGTCACGCGCCGCCCGGTGAAGGCCTCGCGCATGTCTGCCTCGGGCAGGAGAAGCGACGAAGCAAATTCATTCGCTTCCTCTTCCATCTTTTCATTGGGGAAGCGGTGCATCACCAAGTGTCCCAACTCGTGAGCCAAGGTGAAGCGCATACGATCGGCAGGATGGGCGCCGTTGAGCAGCATCATTGGTGGACGACCCGGAACTCGAAACGTTACGCCGCTCACAGATGCTCCGCCGAAGTCCGAATGGGCAACGACAATTCCAGCCCGCTCTATCCAATGCATCAGATTGTCGATAGCGCCGGAAGGAATGCCCCAATGAGCGCGAAGGGTCGCCGCGATCTTTGACGGACTTCCGAATTGTTCGACATCAAGGAAGGGAATGTCGGCCGCAACGTTATAATCGACCCCCTCGAGAAGTCGACCGAGATGCATTACACGAAGGTTCAACTCCGCCGTAATCGAATCCAGTTCACGGCCTGTCACATCGCTGGCACCTCGCAACATCGCATGGACACTAACCGGAGGGCCATACACTGGCTCCCGCTGCTCGAAGAAATCGACCGGGACACCGTAAACTTGTGAGGCGCGCATTAAGACAACGGCATCGGGATCTGTGATGCCATTTTCCATCCGCGAGAGAACTGGCTGGACAAGGCCGAGGCGCAGCGCGGCTTCCTTTTGCGTGAATCCGCACCGCTGCCGCGCGAGGCGCAGCATGTCACCGACCGTTGCCATGTCGTCTACTCGTCGCTCGTCGAGGACTTCTTGTTCCCTTTGCCGGGCTTCGGCGTGATGAGCGGCAGGCCGCCACCAGTCGGCGGCGCCGACGGTTTGGCCAGCGGGAGCGCGACGACATTCTGCGTCTGCGCCGGCAGATCGTGCCTCCAAAGTAGGATGTCGCCATCCCGAGCGACGACGGAGACCGAATCGAGAGCGGTGCCTAAGGCGTTCGCAGCCCAAATGATCTCGACCTTGGCTACAGGAGGGAGCCCGGGCAGCATTCCCTGCGGATCGATGAAAGCCAAGGCAGCCTGCGTCGGGATGTTGCTGCCCAAACCTTCGTCGTCTCCCTTTTTAAAGCGCGCGCAGACCTGGCCGTTGATGATCACCTTGAAGGTCTGCGATTCGCTCTGGAGATACACGCCGGGGATGCCTTGGAATTTGGCCAACGCCGCGCGCGCGATGCTGTCGAACACGTAATTCGCCACCGTGCGGGGGTAGAGCAGCGGAGCCATCTTCTGTCGACGGCGGACTTGATCAAGCCCCTGCCATTCGGACCAGCCTTCTTCAACCACTTGGCGTATCGCACTCAGATGCGGCGAGAGGACGGAGAGAATTGCAGATTTCGTCGACATCGCTGAATGCTCCCGACACGGTCAAGAACGATAACATTATAGATCTGCAAAAAGGAAGAAAAAAATACAGAATCTATATTATATCTTATTTACAAGGACATAAGGAGATCCGCCGACGCTCCGATGTTGAAACCGGCCGGACAGCATTCGCATTTTCCCTCCCGCGTTAGTTGTGCCATCGTGGCTAAAAACGCGTTGGGGGGGATATGGTCGAGAAGAAGCAACGGACGATCGGCTACCGTCGTGCCGAATGGCTGATCGACAATCCAGCAAGCATTTCGCTGTCCTCCTGCGTAAAGCAGGCAATGACCAAGCTGAAAAGCATCGAAGACCGGACCATTTCCCGGGGTCTGCAGTTGCTTAAGCCCCTGAGCATGTCAGCGGATTTTAAGGGAGGATATCACCTTCACATAACTCTCGAAACGCCGGGAGAGGCCGCATCAATCGTGCCCAAAGTCGGTAAGACAGTGGAAGAAGCCGACGTAGCGACCATGGAGGCGCCACCGGACTCGGAATGGATGGACGGCGACGCATTTGCATATATCCGACACGATGATGTGTGCATGTGCGCAACCGGCATCCACGATACTGCTGTCCGTTATTTCCTGGCTCAATTCTTCATGAAGGCCAACTTTCGGCACGACGCCGATAAGTTCGACTTAATCAAGGCTGCGGACATATCAAAGGTAAAGCTTTTGCAGTCGGAAGGAGTTGACGAAATCGAGCTCCGAGGGATCCTGTATAAAGCAGGCCTCCACTATCAGCAGCGAAAGAATCAGCCGCAAGGGTTGCTGGGTGGATTTGCCAAGCAACTAAAGGCTCTGCTGGGGGCACCACACGACGTAAACGAAGACGCTCTTAAGGTCCTCTTAACTTTAAAAACCGACAAACGCCTGAAGGGCATGGCTCTTGGGGACAAGAGAATGAGAACGCTGGCAGCAGATATTGTGAAGAATCAGGCAGACGGTGATGACTATGTGATCATTACAAAGAAAGGGCGGCGCATCACTCAGAAGGAGATATTTATTCGAACTACGGTTGAAATGGACGGTCACGGCAAATCCGTGCAGCGGGACAAAGCTTGGAAGGAGCTTACTACGTTTTATAAATCCCTTTACGATAGTGGTGCCTTGGTGGAGTGATGCGAGCAGCATTGATCTTCACGTGCTTGGCATTAAGCGCCGTAGCGGCGTTCTATGGCCAACCGCTCGTTCACGAGAACGGCGACGCGGTGCTGATAATTATTACTGTAATGACTGTCTTCGCAGGCTTCCTCGTCGCCATCATTACGATCATCGGTGACCCGTCAATGCTTCCAGATGGCTCCTGGCATGCGGCTGAAATGCGGCGTGACAAGATCGAAGCGCAATTAACGCGCCACATATGGCTCTTCGTCTTCTACCTGATCTCTATCGGTCTGCTATTTATTGGTGTCCTGGTGAACAACAAGGCCGCGCCGCATATAGTTTCGGAAGAAAGCAAAATTTGGATTGAACGGGCCTACATGTTTTTTGCAGTGGCTTCATTCTTCTTCACTTTCGGTCTACCGCGCGCGCTATGGAAATTCCAAATGAGTAGGGTCGACGCAGTAATTCGTCAGCGCCGCAAAGATGCTGGTTTAAAAGACTGAGTATTCTCTCTATCCAGCGCCTTCGCTTTTAAGCCGCACCGCCGGCTCCATCTCCGGCGTGGACGTGATCCCGGCGATTTATTTTCATCCAGACGGTTGACTGATGATGCCCGTACAGACTGGTTTGTCGGGGTGTTGTAGGCCCTATCGTCTGCGCTTCTAGCGCGTTGATATACGATTGCGATAAACGCTTTTACTCTTGACAAATGATGCGTATTACGCAATATTAATTATATGCCTCGCATCCGAACTATCGTAAGCGTCCGGTGAACTACGCGGCTTGAGCCTTGGAGGGAGTGCTCCAGTTCCAGGGCAGGATCTCGGCGACACGGTTGATCGGATGGTCGGCGATGCGGGCGAGAACGTCGCGCAGGTAGGCTTCGGGGTCGAGGCTGTTGAGCTTGGCGGTCTCGATGAGGGAGTAGGCCGCTGCGGCGCGTCTTCCGCCTTCATCCGATCCGGCGAAGAGATAGTTTTTGCGGCCCAGGGCAACGCCGCGCAGGGCGCGCTCGGCGGCATTGTTGTCGATCTCCAGCCTGCCGTCGTCGAGGTAGCGTCGCAAGGCAGGCCAGCGTGCGAGGGCATAGCGCATGGCGCCGGCGAGTTCGGTCTTGGCTGAGAGCTTGGATCTGGTGACGTCGAGCCAGGACCGCAACTCGTCGATCAGCGGGCCAGCTCGTTGCCGGCGTGCCTGCTGTCGCTCGTCCGGCGGCCGGCCGCGAACCTCGGCTTCGATGCCGTACAAGGCGCCGATGCGGTCGAGCGCCTCCTTGGCGATCGGCGATGCCGTGGCCTCATGCACGTCGAAGAACTTGCGCCGGACGTGCGCCCAGCAGGCGACCTCGACCACGTCGCCGTCGAACAGGGCATTGAAGCCGGCATAGCCGTCGGCATGCAGGAAGCCCTTGAAGGTCTTCAAGTGCGCCTGCGGGTGCTCACCCTTGCGGTCGGGTGAGTAGAAGTAAGCCGCCGCCGGCGGGGTCTTGCCGCCGTGCGGGCGCTCGTCGCGGACATAAGCCCACAGCCTGCCCGTCTTCGTCCTGCCCAGGCCGGGAGCCAACACCGGCACCGGCGTGTCGTCGCCGTGTAGGACCTCCGAGGACATCATCTCCCGGCGCAGCGCCTCGATCAGGGGCTGTATGAGTGCCGTCGACTGACCCACCCAATCGGCCAGGGTCGAGCGTTCCAGCTCGACGCCGTGGCGCGCATAGATCCCGCTCTGACGATAGAGCGGCAGATGGTCGGCGTACTTGGAGACCAGCACATGGGCGAGCAACCCCGCCCCTGGCCGGCCGCGCTCGATCGGCAGCGATGGCATCGGTGCAACGGTGATGGCCTCGCACGTGCGGCACGAGAACTTCGGCCGCACATGGCGGATCACCTTGAAGGAGGCTGGAACATAATCCAGCACCTCGGTCACTTCCTCGCCCAGCCGGCGCAGAACGCCGCCGCACTGCGGGCAGGCACAGGCCGGCGCATGGACGATCTCCTCGCGTGGCAGGTGATCGGGCAGCGGCCGGCGAACCGGCTTGCCCATGACCTGCCGCAACGCCGCCGGACGCTCGGCCGCCGCTGCGCCCGTCTCTTCATGCAGGTCATCGAGCGCGAGCTGTAGTTGCTCGATCTCCTGGGTCCGCTTCTCCGACGAGCGGCCGAACTGCAGGCGCTGCAACCTGGCGATCCGCGCCTCGAGTTGCTCGACCCGCAGTTCTCGCGCCTTCAGCTCGCTGACCAACACGTGCACCAGCCCGTGCAGGGCATCGACGTCGGTCGGCAGCGTGGCGAGATCGACCTTCATAACGGAGATTCTACCGCCACTCCGCTCGCCCGCCCACGATCATCGTGCCGGCGAGTCAATCGGTCGCGTCGGGCGTTTGCATAGGCGCTTGCGAAGCACGGCGCCCTTGGCAAAGCGCCTTATCCCGCCAGCTCCGGTCGCCAGCTCCGTTGTGGCATGCGCCAGTCGATGCCTTCCAACAGGTAGCCGAGTTGCGCCGCCGTGATCGTCACCGCCTCGCCTTCGGTCCGTGGCCATACGAAGCGACCACGCTCCAGGCGCTTGGCGAACAGGCACATCCCCTGGCCGTCGTGCCACAGCACCTTGATCAGGCCGCCGCGCTTGCCCCGGAACACGAACAGGTGGCCACAGTGCGGATCGCGCTTCAGCGTCTCCTGCACCAGCAGCGCCAGTCCGTCGAAGCCCCGCCGCATGTCCGTCGCGCCGCTTGCCAGCCACACCCGGCTCTCCGATGGCAAGCCAATCATCGTCCAAGTGCCCGCAGTACCCGCTTCAATGCTGCCTCGTCGACTGCTGCATCGACCCGCAGCCGTACGCCGCCGTCCAGCTCGATCTCGATCGCTCCGACGGCCGCCGTCGGCTTCTCCGGCGCAACTGCCACCGCCGTGAAGCGCACCGTCGCGCCCAGTACCGACACCGCTTGCTGCCGACGCCAGTTGTGGATCAGGCTTCGCCCTATGCCGTACTGGCGTGACACCTCCGACACCGTCACACCCGGCTCCGCCGCCGCCTGCAGAATCGCCTGCTTCTCTTCGAGCCGGTAGCGTCGACGGCGCTTCCGCTCCGGTACAGACAACGCACGCCTGTCACGCACAGGCGTGATACCTGTCGCTTCCGCTCTGTTCATCCAGTCAGAATGCCGAACCTGTCGACACCATCAAGGCGGCCTTGGCCGGACGCGTACGAACTATCGCCCCGCACTTCCCCCAAGCCGCTACCCTGTCGCGCGTTAGCCGCGAGGCGCGGCTCTTCTTCATCCTGCTTTGGACCGTCGCCGACGATGAAGGCCGCATGCTGCTCGATCATGAGCGGTTGAAGGGGCGGCTCTATCCGCTCGATGACGATGTGCCACCGTTGTTGCCGGTCTGGATCGGCGAACTGGAGGCGGCACGCTACATCGAGATCTATCGGGTGGGCGACGTCGATTATCTGCGCGTGCGCGACTGGAAGCAGTTGCAGAAGATCGATCATCCGACACCGAGCCGCCTGCCGGCTTCGCCTCGCGAGCCCGCTCGCGAAGTTCGCGAACTTCGCGAAATTCGCGAGGAATCGCCTCGGATGCCGATGGCACGGGCCTCCGAGGCCAATCCTCGCGAGGACGCGATTCCCGGCGCAGAGGACATGGAGGTCGGCGATCCCAAGTCGGTCACGGCCGATCGCGTTCTGGCCGATCTCGATATTGCGTTGCGCAAGACGCGCCGGAAGAAAGTGCTCACGACGGCCGACACGCACGTTATTGAAATGGGTGGTCGACGGACGGGGATATGGCGTCCCGCGCCCACCGACACCAGGGACTCCAAAGAGCCGAATGGTCCGCCTCGTTTGCGCGGTCCCGCCGAAATCGCGGGGCTGACCAGCGGGTCCGGCGAATGATCGACCGCGCGGACAACGACCAATTCGCGATCTGGCGCGAAGACCCCGCGCTCTTCGTGCGCGAGATGTTCGGCGTCGTGCCCGACAAGTGGCAGGACGAAGTGCTGGCCGCGTTCCCGAAATCGCCGCGACTCGCCATGAAGGCGTGCAAGGGGCCGGGCAAGACCGCGGTCGAGGCGTGGCTCGCCTGGAATTTCCTGGTGACGCGGGTCGATCCCAAGATCGCCGCCACCTCGATCACCTCGGACAATCTGTTCGACAATCTCTGGGCCGAGATGGCCAAGTGGCAGCAGCGCGCGCCCTATCTGCGCGAGCACTTCAAGTGGACGAAGGACCGGATCGTCTGCAAGGAGCGGCCGGAGACCTGGTGGATGTCGGCGCGCACCTGGAACCGCACGACCGATCGCACGCAGCAGGGCAGCACCTTGGCGGGCCTGCATGCCGATCATATCCTGTTCATCCTCGACGAGAGCGGCGGCATTCCCGATGCGGTGATGGCGACGGCGGAGGCGGCGCTCGCCTCGTGCATCGAGGGCCACATCGTGCAGGCCGGCAACCCCACCCATCTCGACGGGCCGCTCCATCGCGCCTGCACCACCGAGCGCCGCCTGTGGCACGTCACCGAGATCACCGCCGATCCCGACGACAGCCGCCGCTCCTCGCGGGTCAAGGCCGAGTGGGCGCGCGAGCAGATCGAGAAATACGGGCGCGACAATCCCTGGGTGCTGGTGAACGTGTTCGGCAAATTCCCGCCGGGCTCGCTCAACACCCTGATCGGGCCGGACGAGTGCCGCGCCGCGACCGAACGCAGCTACCGGCCGGAGGACTACGCCACCGCGCCCCGGGTGCTGGGCGTCGATGTGGCGCGCTTCGGCGACGATGCCTCGGTGATCTTCCCGCGCCAGGGGCTGGTGGCCTTCCCGCCGATCAAGCTGCGCAATGCCGACGGCACGCAGGGTGCGGGCGCGGTGGCACGCAAGGTGGCCGACTGGAAGGCCGACGCGGTGTTCGTCGACGATACCGGCGGCTGGGGCGCCTCGTGGATCGACACGTTGCGCACCCTGGGCCATGCGCCGATCGGGATCGGCTTTGCCAGCAAGCCCAACGATCCGCGCTACGACAACAAGCGCACCGAGATGTATTTCGAGGCGGTGCAGTGGATCAAGAACGGCGGCGCCATGCCCGCGATCCCCGAACTGATCGCGGCGCTCTCGGGCACGACCTATTCGTTCCGCGGCGATCGCCTGCTGCTCGAACCCAAGGAGCAGGTGAAGGCGCGGCTGGGCTATTCGCCCGACGACGCCGACGCGCTGGCGCTGACCTTCGCCCAGCCGGTGGCGGGGCGCGAGGTCTTCTACGATCGCACGATGGAAGGCCTCGCCCTGACGCGGCGCCGCCGCCGGTTCTGCATCATGGATTACGACCCGTTCAGGGATGTCCCATGAGGGCTGATTGCGCGGAGCCTGCCCCGAGGGCTTCCGAGGGGCGCGGCTCTGACGCCTTCACAGCCAACCAGCGGCCGACAGCGAAAGATTGCGCTGCGCGCGGCCAAGAGTCCTTCGCGGCAAACCTCACCCTGAGGAGCCGCGCAACGCGCGGCGTCTCGAAGGGTGGAAACGAGCACCCCGTCTATTGCCCATCCTTCGAGACGCTCGCTGCGCTCGCTCCTCAGGATGAGGTTGTGCGTGAAGTTGTCATGGCCGCGCGCAGCGCAATCTTCCACTGTCGGTCGCGGGCGAGTTGCGGAGGGGTCAGAGCCGCGCCCCTCGGAAGCCCTCGGGGCAGGCTCCGCGCAGTCTTATCCCAGCTGCTCGTCCATCAGCTCGAGCGCGGCCCTGGCAAAAGCGCGCATGTTGGCGACCCGGTCGGGCGAGGCGGTTTCGAGGGTGCGGGCGATCTTGCCCTTGGGGCCGACGACGGCGACGCAGGTGTGGCCCGCGGCGTCGCCGTAGCGGTTGCCGGTCGGGCCGGCGGCGCCGGTTTCGGCCAGGCCCCAGGTGGTGCGCAGCCGCCCGCGCACCAGCTCGGCGGCGAGCAGCGCCCACGGCTCGGACGAGGAGCGGATGTCGCCGCGCTTCTCCTTGGTCGCGTCGAGGAAGGCGATGCCCGCCGGGCCGGTGTAGACCACGGCGCCGCCCATGAAATAGGCCGAGGCGCCGGGCACCGCGAGCAGCACCGCCGAGACCAGGCCGCCGGTCGAGGATTCGGAGACGCCGATCGTTTCCTTGCGGGCTTTCAGCTTGTCGCCGATCTTCCTGGCGAGCGGGAGGAGGGAGTCCATGGGCTAGTCCTTCTTCTTGGTGAACATGTCGAGCAGCAGCGGCACCGATTTGCCGATCCAGATCGCGCGGTCGCGGTGATCCTCGAGATCGTGGCCGGTGTTGGGATGGACGAAAACGATCAGCTCGCCGTGGTTCAGCGCCAGCCACGACATCACCTCGGTGAACTGCGCGTTGCCGACCGTGACCTGGTAGCTGAACATCGGATGCGGCCCGACCGGCTTCTCGTGGAACCGGCCCATCTGGATGTCGAGACTCTTCTCGATCCTTTCACGCAGCGCCCATGCGGCGTCTCGCGTGGCGGCATCGAAATAGACGTGGGCGTGCCAGTCTTTGATTTCAGTCATGACGTTTATCCTAGCCCTTTCTGTCATCCCGAGCGAAGCGAGGGATCCTTGGCTGCGTCCGAGCAAGGATTCCTCGCGGAGTTTACCCCGAGGTATTCCGAGGGGCTCGGAATGACAGTGGTGCTCGGGATGACAAGCGTGCGCTCTACTTATAGCCTCGGTGCATCATGAACTTCGATTTCTCGGACGACCAGAAGCTGCTCAAGGAGCAGGTCGCCAAATTCCTCGCCGACAAATGCCCGATGAAGGTGGTGCGTCGCGTGCTGGATGGCAATGAAGCCTTTGCCGGCGAGGTCTGGAAGGGCCTCGTCGATCTCGGCGTGCCCGGCATCGCCATCCCGGAGGCCTACGGCGGGTCGGGCATGACGCCGCTCGAGCTCTGCGTCGTGGCCGAGGAGATCGGCCGCGCCGCGGCACCCGTGCCGTTCGACACCTCGGTGGTGCTGGCGACGGAAGCGCTGAAGCTCGCGGGCTCGGAGGCGCAGAAGAAGAAGTGGCTGCCGCTGCTGGCCACCGGCGAGGCGATCGGCACGCTCGCCACCGCGGAAGGCCCGCAGACGCCGCGGCCTTCCAACGTGCGCACGCTCTTCGGCGGCGGCCGATTGAACGGCCGCAAGGTACCGGTGGCCGACGGCGAGGCCGCGACCTTTGCCGTCGTGCTGGCGAAGAATGCGCTGGCCCTCGTCGAACTGGCGCAAAAGGGCGTGGCGAAGAAGAGCGTCGAGACGATCGATCCGGCGCGCAAGCATTGCGAGCTCACCTTCACCGATGCCAATGCCGAGCTGCTCGGTGCCGAAGGCGAGGGCTTCAGATTGCTCGAACGGCTCTACGATGCGGCGGCGATCTACTTTGCCTTCGCCCAGGTGGGCGGCGCGGAGGCCGCCATGTACATGGCGCGCGATTATGCGCTCGAGCGCCACGCCTTCGGCCGCGCCATCGGCTCGTACCAGGCGATCAAGCACAAGCTGGCCGACTGCTACGTCAAGCTCGAGCTGGCGCGCTCCAATGCCTACTACGGCGCGATGATGCTGACGGAGGACGGCGCCGATCTTCCTCTTGCGGCGGCGGCCGCGCGCATCGCCGCGACCGAGGCCTATGATTTCGCCTCCAAGGAAAACATCCAGACCCACGGCGGCATCGGCTTCACCTGGGAGGCCGACACGCAGTTCCACCTGCGCCGCGCCCGCGTGATGGCGCTGTCGATCGGCGGCCCGATGATGTGGAAGGACAAGCTCGTGACAAGGCTCGAACAGAAGAATGCGGCTTAGCGCACAACCTCATCCTGAGGAGCATCGCGAAGCGATGCGTCTCGAAGGATGGGCAACGACAAGACTGTGGCCCATCCTTCGAGACGCGCCCCAAGAGGGGCGCTCCTCAGGATGAGGTGATGCGAGGAGGAAGCAGAAATGGACTTCAACGACACGCCCGAAGAAGCCGCCTTCCGCAAGGAAGTGCGGGCCTGGCTCGACGCCAATGCCACCCGCAAGAGCGACGACAAGCAGAGCTTCCGCGCGCGCAACGACGATCCGGAGCTGCTGGTCAAGGCAAAGGCCTGGCAGGCGAAGAAGGCGGTCGCCGGTTATGCGCGCATGACCTGGCCCAAGGAGTTCGGCGGCCGCGGCGCCTCGCCGATCCTGCAGGTGATCTACCAGCAGGAAGAGGCGAACTATCTGGTACCGCTGGGCTTCTTCGACATCGGCCTCGGCATGTGCATCCCCACCATGATGGCCTATGCCGCGCCCGAGCATCTCACGCGCTACGTGAAGCCCGCGCTGCACGGCGACGAAGTCTGGTGCCAGCTGTTCTCCGAACCGGCGGCCGGCTCCGACGTCGCGGGCATCCGCACCCGGGCCGAGCGCGACGGCGATGGCTGGGTGATCAACGGCCAGAAGGTCTGGACCTCGGGCGCGCATTACAGCGACTACGGCATCGTCATCACCCGCACCGATCCGTCGGTGCCCAAGCACCAGGGGCTGACGATGTTCTTCCTGTCGATGAAGACGCCGGGCGTCGAGGTGCGGCCGATCAGGCAGATCTCGGGCGGCGCCAACTTCAACGAGGTGTTCTTCACCGACGTGCGCATCCCCGACTCGCAGCGCCTGGGCAAGGTGGGCGAGGGCTGGAAGGCCGCGCTCACCACCCTGATGAACGAGCGGCTGGCGGTCGGCCTGCCGTCGGGCGGGCTCGACATCGACGAGCTGATGGAGCTGGCGCGCGACACCGACCTCGACGACGGGCCGGCGATCCGCAACCAGCAGGTGCGCGGCAAGATCGCCGACTGGTACGTCCAGCAGCAGGGGCTGAAGCTCACGCGCTATCGCACCCTGACCGCGCTCTCCAAGGGCCAGACGCCGGGACCGGAGTCCTCGATCATCAAGATCGTCGCTGCCCCCAAGATGCAGGACATGGGCGCCTTCGCCATGGAGATCATGGGCCAGGGCGGCATCATGAAGGAGGGCGTGCCGCACGCCGCCGGCTTCCAGGCGCAATGGATCGGCGGCGCCGGCTTCCGCATCGCCGGCGGCACCGACGAGATCCTGCGCAACATCGTGGCCGAGCGGGTGCTGGGCATGCCGTCCGATGTGCGCGTGGACAAGGACATACCCTTCAACCAGATGGGCAAGAAGTAAGCGTGGGCAACACACGAGATTGCGCTGCGCGCGGCTCTGACGCCTGCACGAAAGACCTCACCCTGAGGAGCGAGCGCAGCGAGCGTCTCGAAGGGTGGGCAACAAACGAGGTGCTCGTGCCCACCCTTCGAGACGCGGCCTTGCAGGCCGCTCCTCAGGATGAGGTTTATCGGCAACACACACCGCCTCACCCTGAGGAGCGAGCGAAGTGAGCGTCTCGAAGGGTGAGGGCTTTGGCGTTACGGGAGGAATGACATGAACAGACTCGACGGCAAGGTCGCGTTCCTCTCGGGCGCGGCGCGCGGGATCGGCGGGGCGACGGCGCGGCTGATGGTCAAGGCGGGCGCGCGGGTGGCCGTCGGCGACGTGCTCGACGAGCCGGGGCGCAAGCTCGCCAAGGAGCTCGACGCGCTCTACGTCCATCTCGACGTGACCGACGAGGCGAGCTGGGCCGCGGCGATGGACGCCACGGTGAAGAAGTACGGCAAGCTCGACGTGCTGGTGAACAATGCCGGCGTCTTCGTCGGCAAGGGCGTCGAGGAGGCGACGCTCGACGAGTGGCATCGCCTCGTCGCGGTCAACCTCACCGGCGTCGTGCTGGGCACGCGTGCGGCTCTCCCGCACCTCAAGAAGACCAAGGGCTGCATCGTCAACACCGCCTCGATCGCGGGGCTGGTGGGCTCGCAGCTCGATCCGCTCTATTCGCTCACCAAGGGCGGCGTCACCACCTTCACCAAGTCGACGGCGCTCGAGTTCGGCCGCAAGGGCTACGGCGTGCGGGTCAACTCGATCCATCCCGGCGTCATCGACACCGACATGGGCCAGCAGACCTTCGCCATGCGCGCCCGGGCGCTGGGCAGCAACGACACCGAGGCGACGCGCAAGGTCTCGACCGGCATGCACCCGATCGGCCGCCTCGGCGTCGCCGACGACGTCGCCAAGGGCATCGTCTTCCTCGCCTCCGACGACGCCTCCTTCATGACCGGCTCCGGCCTGGTCGTCGACGGCGGCTACACTGCTCAGTGATCGGAAGAGCGCGCCACTCCAGTGGCGCTGCAAGGAAAAGACTGCGCTGCGCGCGGCCCCGAAAGATACGCCGCTCGTTCCGAAATCGTTGTCATCCCGAGCGCAGCGAGGGATCCTTAACTTCAGCCATGTAAGGATCCCTCGCTGCGCTCGGGATGACAGTCTGCGCTTAAATGTCGGGCATGAACTCAGTGATCGCTGTCTTTTCATGGCCGCGCGCAGCGCAGTCTTTATCTTCGCGAGTGGCGCGCTCCTCAGAATATCCCCGCCGCCAGCCCCGCCGCCATCGCAGCGCCGAGTTCTTCGCACTGCGCCACGAACGCGTCCTGCCACGGGCCCTTGCAGAGCAGCGGCTCCTGGACCGCGCGCCAGCGCAGGCCGGTGAGGATGGTCTCGACGCCGCGGCGGGTGCCGGTGCCGTCGCTGCCGGCGCGGATATAGAGGGCGGAGGGCAGGCCTTGGGTCTTGTCGAGCAGCGGATTGTACGAGCGGTCGAAGAAGTCCTTCAGCGCGCCGCTCATGTAGCCCAGGTTCTCCGTGGTGCCGAGGATCACGGCCTGCGCGGCCAGCACGTCGTCGGGGCCGGCCTCGAGCGGCGCGATCACCTTGACGTCGATGCCGGTTTCGCTCCGCGCGCCGCGCTCGACCGCGGCCCTGAGCGCCCGCGTGTTGTCGGACGGGGCATGTGCCACGATCAGGAGCCGTTTCGCCATAGCCGGGTTCTACCATGATCAGGAAGCTGCTCATCGCCAATCGCGGCGAAATCGCCATTCGCATCGCCGAGGCCGCGGCCGAGCTGGGCATCGCCACCGTCGGCGTCCACTCCGAGGACGACGCCACGTCGCTGCATGTGAAGAGGGTCGACCAGGCTGTCGCGCTCGAGGGAAAGGGCGCCGCGGCCTATCTCGACATCGACGCGGTGATCGCCGCCGCCCGCTCAGCCAAGTGCGATGCGATCCATCCGGGCTACGGCTTCCTCTCCGAGAATGCCGCCTTCGCCAGCGCGTGTGCTTCGGCAAAGATCGAATTCGTCGGCCCGACCCCCGGGCAGCTCGCGCTGTTCGGCGACAAGGCGAGCGCGCGTGCGCAGGCGGTCAAGTGCAAGGTGCCGGTGCTGCCGGGCACCGGCGAGATCGACGTCGCGGGCGCCACTTCTTTCTTCCGCAAGCACGCCAAGGCCGGCATGGCGCTGAAGGCGATCGCGGGCGGCGGCGGGCGCGGCATGCGGCTCGTGCGCAAGGAGACCGAGATCGCCGACGCCTTCCGGCACGCCTCGGCCGAGGCCAAATCGGCGTTCGGCAACGGCGCGCTCTACGCCGAGCGGCTGGTGAGCGGCGCGCGCCACATCGAGATCCAGATCGTGGGCGACGGCAAGGGCGGGGTGGTGGCGCTGGGCGAGCGCGAATGCACCCTGCAGCGGCGCAGCCAGAAGATCGTCGAGATGGCGCCCAGTCCCGGCCTCGCGGCGGCGTTGCGAAAGAAGATCGTCGCCGCCGCGGTGACCATGGCCAAGTCGGTCGAGTATCGCAGCCTTGGCACCTTCGAGTTCCTGGTCGAGGGAGGGGATTTCTTTTTCATCGAGGCCAATCCGCGCCTGCAGGTCGAGCACACCGTCACCGAGCAGGTGTCGGGCGTCGACCTGGTGCAGGCGCAGCTGCTGGGCCTGCTGCCGAAGGAGACGAGCCCGCGCGGCTTTGCCATCCAGCTGAGGGTCAACATGGAGACCATGAGCGAGGACGGCTCGGCCCGGCCGGGCGGCGGCACGCTCACCGTGTTCGAGCCGCCGTCGGGCCCCGGCGTGCGGGTCGACAGCTACGGCTATGCGGGCTACCGCACTAATCCCAATTTCGATTCGCTGCTGGCCAAGGTGATCGTGCAGGCGCCGACCTTCGAGGCCGCCGTGGCGCGGGCCGGGCGCGCGCTCGCCTCGTTCCGGCTCGAGGGCGCGCCGTCCAACCTCGGCTTCCTGCGCGCGCTGCTGGCCGACAAGGACGTGCGCGCCGACAAAGTGCACACGCGCTTCGTCGACGAGCAGGCGAAGAGACTGATCGCCGCCGCGGCGAAGCTGCAGGGCGGGCGGTACTTCCAGGCCGCGGCGCCGGCGACCGGTGCACGCCAGGAGAATTCGCGCCAAGTGGGGGCACGAGTCGACGCCGTCGATCCGCTGGCGGTTCTCTCCTTCGGCAAGACGAGCACGACGGCTGCGGTCGAGGCGGCGAGCGACGCACCGGAAGGCACCGTGCCGGTGCCCGCGCCGATGCAGGGCACGATCGTCAGCCTCTCCGTCGCGGAAGGCGATGCCGTGGCGGCGGGCCAGCCGCTGCTGGTCATGGACGCGATGAAGATGCAGCACGAGATCCGCAGCCCCGCGCGCGGCTATGTGCGGCGGATCGCGGTCGAGGCGGGCGAGACGGTCTACGAGGGCCATGCGCTGCTGTTCGTCGAGGAGGCCGACGTCGACGTGAAGGGCGCGGCGGCCGAGGAGATGGTCGACCTCGATCATATCCGGCCCGATCTCGCGGAATATTTCGAGCGCCGCGCGATGACGCTCGACGACAAGCGGCCGGAGGCCGTGGCGCGCCGGCGCAAGACCAACCAGCGCACCGCGCGGCACAATCTCGACGATCTGGTCGATCCCGGCTCGTTCGTCGAATACGGCGCCTTCGCTATTGCCAGCCAACGCACCCGCCGCACGCTCGAGGACCTGATCGCGCGCACGCCGGCCGACGGGCTGATCACCGGCATCGGCCGGGTGAACGGCGCGCTGTTCGGCAAGGACAGGTCGCGGGTCGCGGTGGCGCATTACGATTACACGGTGCTGGCCGGCACCCAGGGCAAGAACAACCACCACAAGAAGGACCGGCTGTTCGAGATCGTCGAGGACCAGCGCCTGCCGCTGGTCTTCTTCACCGAGGGCGGCGGCGGCCGGCCGGGCGACATCGACGTGCAGTCGGTGGCCGGCCTCAACACCATGGCGTTCCACATCTTCGGGCGGCTGAGCGGTCTGGTGCCGCTGATCGGCATCAACTCCGGCCGCTGCTTCGCCGGCAATGCCGCGATCCTGGGCTGCTGCGACGTGGTGATCGCGACGAAGAACTCGTCGATCGGCATGGGCGGCCCGGCGATGATCGAAGGCGGCAATCTCGGCGTCTTCTCGCCCGAGGAAGTGGGCCCGATGAGCGTGCAGGTGCCCAACGGCATGGTCGATATCGCCGTCGAAGACGAGGCCGAGGCGGTGGCGGTCGCCAAGAAATATCTGTCGTACTTCCAGGGCGCGCTGCCCGACTGGAAGGCAGCCGACCAGCGGCTGCTGCGCCGCGCGATCCCGGAAAACCGCCTGCGGGTCTACGACGTGCGCTCGGTGATCGAGACGCTGTGCGACGAAGGCTCGGTGCTCGAGCTCCGGCGCGCCTTCGGGCCGGGCATGGTGACGGCGCTGGCGCGGGTCGAGGGAAGGCCATTCGGCATCGTCGCCAACAATCCCATGCACTTGGCCGGCGCGATCGATTCGGACGGCTCCGACAAGGCCGCGCGCTTCCTGCAGCTCTGCGACGCCTTCGACCTGCCGGTGCTGTTCCTGTGCGACACGCCCGGCATGATGGTGGGGCCGGAGGTCGAGAAGACGGCGCTGGTGCGCCACTGCTCGCGCCTGTTCGTCACCGGCGCCAATCTCGGCGTGCCGTTCGGCACCATCGTGCTGCGCAAGGCCTATGGGCTGGGCGCCCAGGCGATGGCCGGCGGCTCGTTCCACGCCGGCACCTTCGCGATCTCCTGGCCGACCGGCGAGTTCGGCGGCATGGGGCTCGAGGGCGCGGTCAAGCTGGGCTACCGCAAGGAACTGGAAGCGATCGAGGATCCCGTCGAGCGCCGGGCGCTGTTCGACAAGATGGTGGCGGCGGCCTACGCGCGCGGCAAGGCGCTCAGTACGGCGACCTATTTCGAGGTCGACGAGGTGATCGATCCGGCGCAGTCGCGGCACTGGATCACCACGGCGCTGCTCGGCGCCGAACGGCGGCCGCGGCAGGAGCACAAGCGGCGGCCCAATATCGACACCTGGTAGGGAGGAACGGCGATGAAGGATCTGGCAGGGCGCCTGGCGGTCGTGACTGGCGGCGGGTCGGGCATGGGGCGCGAGCTGGTGCGCCAGCTGGTGGCCGAAGGCGTCAGCATCGCCACCTGCGATGTCTCGGCCTCGGGCCTCGCCGAGACCGAGCGGCTCTGCCGGCAGGAGCGGCTGCCGCAGGGGCTCAGGATCACGACTCACATTCTCGACGTGTCCGACCGTCCTTCGGTCGAGCGCTTCCAGGGCGAGGTGGCGCGCCAGCACGAGACCGACAGGATCCATCTGCTGTTCAACAATGCCGGGATCGGCGGCGGCTCGAGCTTCGTCGTGGCCGAGCGCGACGAGTGGGAGCGCACGTTCAACATCTGCTGGGGCGGCGTCTATCTCTGCACCCGCGCCTTCCTGCCGATGATGCTGAAGGCCGACAAGGGCCACATCGTCAACACCTCGAGCGTCAACGGCTTCTGGGCGGTGATCGGCGCCTCGATGCCGCAGACCGCCTATGCTGCGGCCAAGTTCGCGGTGAAGGGCTTCTCCGAGGCGCTGCAGACCGATCTTCGCCTCAACGCGCCGCACATCAAGTGCTCGGTGGTGATGCCGGGCCATATTGGCACCGGGATCGCCGGCAACACCGGCAAGGTGCAGGCCGGCAACGACAGCGATGCGCTGACCGCGACCCAGATCCGCCAGGCGCGCTCGCGCATCGCCGCTTCCGGTGTCGATGCCTCGAAACTGTCCGACGCCGACGTCGAGAAGGTGGTGCGCGAGCGCGTAAGGCGCTTCCTCGACGAGGCGCCGATGACTGCCGCGGAAGCCGCCACCGTGATCCTCGACGGGGTCAAGGCCGGGCGCTGGCGCATCCTCGTCGGCAAGGACGCCGAGATCCTCGACCGCCGCGTCCGCGCCGAACCGGAGCGGGCCTACGACGTCGACTTCTTCAAGAGCGTCGCCGAGGAAACCGGCTGGAAGGTGGGGAGATAGTTCCTGTTTGGCGTTAAGTGCAGACTGTCATCCCTCGCTGCGCTCGGGATGACAGCTTTCACTTCATCAACGGAAGCGACCCTAGCAGTGCTGACACGGAGCCTTGGGTTGCTGCAGGGCCGCCGCCGCGAGGCGGGCGTGGCCCAGGGTGTTGAACTCGGTGCCGTCCAGCTCTTCGAACGGACGGCCGAGCGCATGGAAGCGAAAGGCCTTGCCTTCCTTGAGGACAAATCCCGCGGGCTTGCCCCAGACTTCGACGACGAATGGTTCGGACATGTCGATCTCCTCCGACCTTCAACAAGACGGATATGGTCACGAGCCCATGACGCTGCAATGAAAGTCCGTGCTGAATTTGTTGCCGGTGACGGCAAGCTTTTCTCAGGCAGCCTCTTGTCCGCCGAGATAGGCGTCGCGGATGCGCGGGTCGGCGCGCAGCTCGGCGGCGGGTCCGTCGAGCACGATGCGGCCGGTCTGCAGCACGTAGGCGTGGTGGGCGATCTCGAGTGCCAGGCTCGCATTCTGCTCGACCATGAAGACGGTGGTCCCGCCCTTGTTGATCGCCGCGATCAGCTCGAGCACGCGATCGACCCAGAGCGGCGAGAGACCCATCGTGGGCTCGTCCATGCAGATCAGCTTGGGCCGGCCCATCAGGGCGCGCGCCATCGCCACCATCTGCTGCTCGCCGCCCGACAAAGTGCCGGCACGCTGGGCGATGCGCTCGGCCAGGCGCGGGAACTGCACCAGCACGCGGTCGAGGTCCTGGGCGACCGCCGCCCTGTCTTTTCGCACGAAGGCGCCCATCAGCAGGTTCTCGCGCACGCTCATGTCGCCGAACAGGCGGCGTGCTTCGGGCACCGAGCCCACGCCGCGGCGCACGATCTGCGGCGTGGTAAGACCGTTGATCAGCTGGCCATCGAAGGTGATCGTGCCCGACGCGGGCTTCACCAGGCCCAGCACGATCTTCATCGTCGTCGACTTGCCCGAGGCGTTGCCGCCCAGCAGGCTGACGATCTGGCCGCGGCCGACGGTGAGGCTCAGGTCGAAATGCGCCTGCACCGGCCCGTAGAAGGTGTTGACCTTCTCCAGAGTCAGAAGCGCGTCGCTCATGGCGTGGCCTCCTTGTCGGCACGTCGATGACCGAGATAGGCCTCGATCACTTTCGGATCGTTGCGCACGTCGGCGGGCTTGCCCGAGGCGATCACCGAGCCTTCGTCCATGACGATCACCCGGTCGGAGAGCTGCATCACCATGTCGAGCTTGTGCTCGATCAGCACGATGGTGAGGCCGCTCTTCTTCAGTTCGCCCACCAGCGCCTGCATCTCGGCGGTCTCGGTCTGGTTCATGCCGGCGGTCGGCTCGTCGAGCAGCAGCAGGCGCGGCGCCAGCGCCAGCGCGCGGGCGATCTCGACCCGGCGGCGGTTGGCGTAGGACAGGCTGTAGGCGGGATGGTCCTGGCGCGGCAGCAGGCGCTCGCCGAAGCGCGCGAGGATGGCCAGCGCATCTGCGCGGATGGCCGCTTCCTCGGCCTTCACCGCAGCCGGCCGCAGCAGCGCCAGCGCCAGCTCGGCCAGCGGCTCGAGGAGCGCCAGCGGCCCCGGCCAGGCGGGACGGACCTTGCGGAAGCGCACGTGGGCGCCCACCAGCACATTGTCGAGGACGCTGAGGTTCGCAAACACGCGGCCGTGCTGGAAGGTGCGAGCGAGGCCGAGCGCCGCCAGCCGGTCGGAGGAGAGTTCGGTCACGTCCTCGCCGGCCAGCCGCACCGTGCCTTCGTCGGCATCGTCGAGGTCGGTCACCAGGTTGAACAGGGTCGTCTTGCCGGCGCCGTTGGGGCCGATGATGCTGACCAACTCGCCCTCGGCGACGTCGAGGTCGACCCGGTTGACGGCGGTGAGGCCGCCGAAGCGGCGCGTCAGCCCACGGATCTCGAGCAATGAGCTCATACCGTTCCGAACAATCCCTGCGGCCGGAAGCGCACCAGCAGCAGCAGCACGAGGCCGTAGATCAGCACGCGGTACTCGGCGGCGACGCGGAACACTTCGGGCAGCCCGATCAGCAGGACCGAGCCCACGACCGCGCCCGCGACGTTGCCCATGCCGCCCAGGATCACGATGGTGAGCGCCAGGATCGAGAGCTGGGCGTTGAAGGTCTCGTGGTTGATGTACGAATAGAGATGCGCGGTGATGCCACCGGAGATGCCGGCGGCGAAGCTGCCGAAGGCGAAGGCCAGCGCCTTGTAACGGTCGAGGCGGATGCCGTAGGAGCGGGCGGCGACATCGTCGTCGCGCACCGCGCGCAGCACGCGGCCAAGATGCGAGCCGAGCAGGCGGAACTGCAGCAGCATCAGCACCGCCAGGACGGCAAGCGTGAACCAGTAGACCGACTGCGCCGAGTCGAGGTCGAGGCCAAACAGGGAGAGCGAGGGAATGCCCGACAGGCCGATCGGCCCGCGCGTCAGCCCTTCCCAGTTCAGGATCACCAGCGAGACGATCTCGCCCACGGCGAGCGTGGCGATCGAGAAATAGTGGCCGCGCAGGCGGAACGAGGGAAAGACCAGAAGCGTGCCCAGCGCCGCCGTGATGGCGCCGGCGCCCAGGATCGAGAGGCCCACCGGCACGCCGAGATCGAGCGCCAGCAGCGCCGAGGCATAGCCGCCGATCGCCAGCAGGCCGGCATGTCCGAGCGAGATCATGCCGACCGTGCCCGCGATCAGGGTCAGGCTGAGGCCCAGCATGCCGTAGAGCCAGGCGTTGGTGAACGTCTGCATGATGTAGGGATCGGGATAGACGGCCGGCAGGATCGCGAGCACGACGCCGACACCCAGCAGCAGGCGCGGCGTCGGCATGAACGGCTTGCTGGGCGCGATGAAGGTGCCGGTCATCGGCTCGGGCGGCGTCTGGCGGGCGCTGGCGAACAGTCCGTTGGGCCGCAGCACCAGCACGACGACCAGCAGGATGAAGGCGAAGAGGTTGCGGTAGCTGGTGCCGAACAGAGCGATGCCGTAGCTCTCGACCAGGCCCAGCAGCAGGCTGCCGGCGATCGCGCCCGGCACGTTGCCGACTCCGCCCACGACCTGGGCCACGACGCCCTTCAAGGTCGCCTGGAAGCTCATCGCCGGGTCGATGTAGTTGTAGTACATGCCGACCAGCAGGCCGGACACGGCGCCCAGCCCCGAGGCGATGGCGAAGACGGTGCGGTTGACGGCATTGACGTCGACGCCCATCTGCTGGGCGGCGTCGCGGTCCTGCGCCGTCGCCCGCACCGCCCAGCCGAGCTGGGTGAAGCGCAGGAAATAATAGAGGAGTCCCGCGCTGGTGAGGCCGACCGCGGCGATCACCAGGTCGAGCGCGCCGATCGTGCCGGAGCCCAGCTGGAAGCGTGTCTCGAGCAGGTCGCTGGGCAGCGCACGCGGATCGGCGGTGAAGGTGAGCTGGACCAGCTGGTCGAGCACGAAGCTGATGCCGATGGTGGCGAGCAGCGGGGCGATATGGGCATAGCCCTGCAGCGGGCGGAGCCCGAAGCGTTCGATCAGCAGGCCGAGCCCCGCGCCGACCGCGATCACGACCGCGAAGGTGAGCGGCAGCGGCAGGCCGAGCTTCGTCGTTGCCACGAAGCCTGCGTAGGCGCCGATCAGATAGACCGAGCCGTGGGCGAAGTTGATCAGGCGGCTCACGCCAAAGATCAGCGCCAGCCCGACCGCCAGCAACGCATAGATGTTGCCGATGATCAGGCCGTTGATCGTGTAGTCGAACCAGGACGCCACGGTCACCTAAACCGAAAACACCACCTCACCCTGAGGAGCCGCGCGAAGCGCGGCGTCTCGAAGGGTGGGATCGCGCACCTCGCTTGTTGCCCATCCTTCGAGACGCTCGCTGCGCTCGCTCCTCAGGATGAGGTTGGTGCTGTACCGCACGCCCTCACCCTCAGGGTGAGGCATGCTGCTTGTCGGGCCATTCGAACTCGATCATCTAGCGCGTGGCGACGCTGCCTTCGTGAAGCTGGAAGTGGCCGTCCTTGACCACCAGTTCGACGTTCATCGCGCCGTTCACCCGACGCGTGGCGGGGTCGAACGTGGCCTTGCCGAAGATCACGCTCGGCACGTCCTTGACCTTGGCCAGGCCCTGGTGGATCTGCTCGCGCTCGAAGCCGAACTCGTTCATGACCTGGGCCATCAGGATGATCGTATCGTAGGCGTAGGCGTTGAAGGCGTCGGGCTCCTTGCCGTACTTGGCCTTGAAGGCGGCGACGAACTTGCGCACCAGCGGCCGCGGATCGTCGGGGAAGTAGCGCGAGGCGGTGTACATGCCCTCGACGGCGTCGCCGCCCAGCTCGATCAGCTTGGGCGAATAGACCGAGCTCGCTGCCACCATCGGCAGCTTGAGGCCGGCCTGCTTGACCTGGCGCGCGATCAGGGCGGCGTCCGAGTAATAGGAGAGCAGCATCAGCCCGTCCGGCTTGGCGTCGCGCACGCGCACCAGGGTCGAGCGGAAGTCCTTCTCGTCGGCGATATAGCCTTCGACGGCCACGATCTCGGCGCCCATGTCCTTGGCCGCCTTGACGAAGATGTCCTTGCTGGTGCGGCCCCAGTCGGTGTTGAGGTGGAGCACGGCGATGCGCTTGAGGCCAAGCGTCTTGACGGCATAGACGCGCGCTGAGCGGCTGCTCGTCGGCCTGGCTCACCGAGTTGCTCCACATATAGTCGCCGCCCTTGGTGAAGTCGGGGTGCGAGTTGGTGAAGCCGAACTGGACCATCTTGCCCTTCTGGTAGACCGGCGAGGCGGCCATCGAGGCGGGGCTCGAGAAGTCGCCCAGTTCGGCCACGTACTTCTTATCGGCCACGAACTTCTGCGCGACGGCGACCGACTGGCGCGGATCGCTCTGGCTGTCCTCGAACACGTAGGCGAGCGGGCGGCCCTTGACGCCGCCGGCAGCGTTGACCTGGTCGAGGGCGAGATCGAAGCCCTGCTTCCACTGCGCGCCGTACTGCGCGTTGGGACCGGTGAGCGGACCGCTGACCGCGAGATAGACCGACTCGCCCTTGGCAGCGTCGGCCCAGGCGGGGCGCGAGGCCAGGACGAGGAGTGCGGCGCTGCCGCCGAGGAACTGGCGGCGATTGATGTCTGACATACGAAACCTCATTCATCCGCGGGGCGGAAACCACATCGACTTGGCGTGCAATGGCCTTACGATAGGACGTATGCACGGAGCGTACCAGCCGGTTCGGATGAGGGTTTGTAGGGGCAAACCGTCACGGGTCTTGCGCGAGAGGGCGCTTCGGGCGAGGGTCGATCCATGAGCATGAAGACGTCGATCAAGCGCCTGGGGTTCTTCACGCGCCTCCTCGATGAGACCGATGCCGCCGAACGCTATCGGCTGGCGACCGAGCAGATCGTGCAGGCCGAGAAATCGGGTTTCGATTCGGCGTGGATCGCGCAGCATCATTTCCACGAGGCCGAGGGCGGACTGCCGGCGCCGTTCGTGTTCCTGGCGCATGCCGCGGCGGCGACGACGCGCATCCGCCTCGGCACCGGCATCGTCACCCTGCCGCTCGAACTGCCGGTGCGGGTCGCCGAAGACGCCGTCGTGCTCGACCTGCTCAGCGACAAGCGGCTCGAGGTCGGCGTCGGGCCCGGCGGCAATCTGACGGCTTTCACCGCGTTTGGCCGGGACAGCAAGGACCGCCACGCGCTGATGAACCACAATCTCGACCTGATGCGCACGGCGTGGGCGGGTGGCGCGCTGCCGGGCGGCGACAGGCTCTATCCGTCGAGCCCGACCCTGGTCGACCGGATCTGGCAGGCGACCTTCACCGTCGAAGGCTCGCGCCGCGCCGGCCTCGCGGGCGACGGGCTGATGCTGTCGCGCACCCAGCCGCGCAGCCCCGGCCGGCCGGATGCGACCCTGGCCGACATCCAGAACCCGATGCTCGACGCCTATCTCGAGGCGTTGCCCAAGGGCGTCGAGCCGCGCATCCTCGCCTCGCGTACCGTCTTCATCGCCGACGATCCGCGCGACGCCATGCGCTTTGCCCGCACCGGCCTGCCGCGGCTGGTCGAGAAGCGGGTGAACCAGGGACAGGCCGCCCCCGCCGGCAGCATCGAGGAGCTGGTCAAGGCGTTCGACGTCCACATGGGTACGGCCAACGAGGTGATCGAGTTGCTCAGCCGCGACAGCACGCTCGAGCGCTCGACCGATCTCACCATGCAGGTCCATTCGATCGACCCGCCCCATCCCTATATCCTGCGCTCGATCGAGCTGATGGCCGAGAAGGTGGCGCCCGCCTTCGGCTGGCGGCGCGACGGCGGCGGGCGTCGCCGCGTACGCCTGAGGGACGCCTGATGGTTGCCGACGTCATAGACACGATGGCCGATATCGCGCCGGGCTCGCCGCTCGATGCGGCGCGCAACCGGCGCACCGTCGCGCGCCAGCAGGCGCAGGCGAGCTATCTCTCGCTGTTCAAGCCCAGGTCGATGGGCGGCGTCAGCGCGCAGGAGCGCGCGCGGTCGCCTGCTTCGTGGCCGGCCTGCACGGCCAGCCGCAGGCCGAGGCTTTCTACGGCGCGCGCGCTGGGCGAGGCGGGCGGCTCGGCCGCGCTCAAGGCCGCGATCTCGCTCGCGGTGGCGGCCGGCAAGACGAAAGGCCCGTACGGCGCCTATCCCAAGGGCCCGCTCAGCGTCGAGGACACGAAGGGGCCGGTCTACGCGGTCGCGCCCGACGTGGCGCTGGCGCTCGGCCGCCGGCTGGTGGCGGCGTTCGAGCACACGCACATGCTGGTGTTCCATCCGCGCGATGCCGCGGCGCCGTCGCTGCAGGCGCTGCTCGATGCCGGCTGGACGACCGACCGACGTCGTGACCCTGTCGCAGCTCGTCGCCTTCCTGTCCTTCCAGATCCGCGTCGTCGCCGGCCTTCGGGTCCTGGCGACCAAGCTATGAGGCTCGCATGACCGACAAGCCCTCTTCCGACAAGATCGTCCCGCAGTCCGGCCACACCGTCCCGACCGTCTTCACCCGCGACATGCTCGACTGGCTGCCGTGGCTCGAGCCGATGGAGGCCGACAAGATGACCGAGCGTCATCTCGCCAGCCTGGTCGACGCGGCCCGCGTGAAGTCGCCGTACTTCCGCCTGCTGGCGCGCGATCCCGACGTGCTCGAGGCGCGCACGCGGACCGACAAGGACATCTTCTACAATCCCGAGGCCGGCCTGCCGCGCGCCGAGCGCGAGCTCGCCGCCGCCGCGACGTCGCGTCTCAACGGCTGCATCTACTGCGCCTCGGTGCACGCGCGCTTCGCCGCGACCTATTCCAAGAGGGTGCCCGAGGTCGAGAAGCTGCTGGCCGAGGGCACCGGCGCCGATCTCGACAAGCGCTGGAACGCGATCGTCGCGGCCTCGGTGGCGCTCACCTCGACGCCGATGACGTTCGGTCCGAAGCACATCGATGCGTTGCGCGACTGCGGACTGGACGACGAGGCGATCATCGACGTGATCAGCGCCGCCTCGTTCTTCAACTGGGCCAACCGCCTGATGCTGTCGCTCGGCGAGCCGACCCCGCGCGGCTGGCGTCATCCCATAGCGAGGGATCCTTATCCCGGAATCCCTCACTGCGCGGGATGACCGACGTTAGCTCGCGAACCAGAAGGTGTCGGGCTTGTAGAGGCCGATGTAGCCGCCCGGATCGAAGGAGTAGTAGCCTTCCTTCGGCACGTTGCGGACCTTCGGCCCGACCACGATCGGCTGCAGGATGCCGTTGACCGTGCCGATCGAGAAGACCTGCTCCATGTTGATGTCGAGCATGTGGTCCCAGACCTTGCGGCGGGTCGCCTCGTCGGCGGCGTTCTCCCACTGGTCGAGGTCGTCGAGGAGCTGGCTCGCCTCCTTCATGTCGCACTTCTCGCCCTGCTTGCCCTTGCTCTCGATGAACATGCCCCAGCGCGGCCACTGCAGGCCGCCCAGCATGGTCGGCGCGAACTCCTTGGGGCTGCTGTCGGCGGTCGGCACGCAGGTGATGCAGCCGGCGTAGGCGGTCATGATGGCCTCGCCCGAGAAGGCGCGCAGGCGGAAGTTGTTCAGCGACTGCGGCTTGAACAGCATCTTGATGCCGACCTTCTTCCAGTGGTCGGCGATCAGCGACATCGCATCGGTGTCGCTGGCTTCCTCGCTCTGGTGCTCGACGACGATGGTGGCGTCGCGTCCGTCGGGCAGCAGGCGGAAGCCCAGGCTGTTGCGCTTGGCGAGGCCCGCCTCGTCGAGCAGCTTGATCGCCTGCTTGGGATCGTAGGTCGCCCACTTGGTCGCGTACTCCGGCTTGAACAGCGGCGAGCGCGGCATGATCGTGTTGTTCGACGGCTTGACGAGGCCGCCGTAGATCACCTGGTTGAGCTCCTCGCGGTCGATCGCCAGCGAGAGGCCGCGGCGGAAGCGGACGTCGCGGTTGAGCGCGCGCCACACATCGTCCTTGGCGTTGAGGTTGGGATAGAAGCGCGAGCTGCGAGCCCGAGCCTTCCTCCCACAGGCGCACTTCGACGCCGGAGGTCTTGGCGCTCTTCCGCAGGAAGGTGTAGTCGCGCATGTTGAGGTAGCGGCACTGCAGGTCGGCCTCGCCCAGGCCCGCCTTGGCGGGCACGAGGTTGGCCGCGGCCAGGGTGAAGACCACGCGGTCGAAATAGGGCAGCTGCTGGCCCTTGGCGTCGATGCGGTAGTAGTAGGGATTGCGCTCGTAGATGAAGCGCTGCGCCGGCGGCGGGGTCGTCAGCACCCAGGGATTGAGCGTCGGCAGGTCCGGGTTGTCGTTGTTGTACATCACGTCGACCCGCTGATGGATCTGCACCCAGTTGGGATTCTGGCCCTGGCCGCCCTTGGCGTGCTTGGCGATCTCCTCGAGCGGGTTGTACTTGATGTGGAACTGCTTGAGGTAGTGCGCGGGCCGGAACAGCCACAGCGGATTGGCGCGCGCCTGGCTGGTGATGAAGTAGGGGTTGGGCTTGTCCCAGGTGTAGCGGATGGTCAGTTCGTCGATGATGTCGACCTTCGGCGGCTCGCCGTGGACCATCAGCTCGACGTTGGGGCCGCCGCGCCGACAGTTCCTTGTTGTTGGCGATGTCTTCCCAGAAGTAGCGGAAGTCCTCGGTCGTGAACGGATGGCCGTCCGACCATTTGTGGCCGGCCCGGAGCTTCAGCGTGAACTCGCGGCCGTCCTTGGCCTCGTAGCTCGCCAGAATGTCGGGATGCAGCGCCAGCTTGTCGTCGTACACGATCAGCCGGGCATTGGAGTAAAGCGTCATCAGGCGCGTGTCGCGCGCGGCGGCGATCAGCATGTTGCAGTCGCCGCCGGTGCGGCCCGGGCCTTCACCGCCGTAGAAGACGTTGACGATCGAGGGATTGGTCGGGATGCGCTTGTCGACCGGCGGCAGGCCACCCGCCTTCACCTTGTCGGCGAACAAGGCGGTTTCCTGCATCGCCGGCGGGGCGGCCAGCGCCGATCGTCCGATCAGCGCGCCTGCGGCCAGGGCTACCGTGAAATCACGCCGTTTCATGCCACGCTTCATTCTACTTGCTTCCCATCGTTCGGCCGATCATTCGGGCCCATCACTCCGCACGCGCTCCCGAGAGCTTCACCATTTCGGTCCATCTGGCGACTTCAGCTACGATGAAATCGTTGAACGCCGCCAGCGTCAATGGAGTGGGGCTCACGCCTATTTGACGCAGGCGCTCGGCAAAAGATGCATCGGCCAACGCCAGATTGATCTCGCCGTTCAGCTTCGACAGGATGGCCGGCGGCGTGGCGGCGGGCGCCGCGATCGACATCCAGGGCCTGGCATCGAGACCGGGAAAGAACTCGATCAGCGCGGGTACTGCAGGAAGTTCGGGCAGGCGCTGGCTTCCCGTCACGGCCAGCGCCTTCAGTTTGCCGGCGGCGATCTGGGTCAGCACGACGGTGGCATCGAGAAACATGAAGTCGAGGCGTCCTTCCATGAGGTCGCCCACCGCCTTCACCGAGCCCTGGTAGGGCACATGGACCGCGCTCAGCTTCTCGCGCGACAGGATCAGTTCGGTCAGCAGATGATGCACGCTGCCGATGCCGGGGGAGCCGTAGGTGTAGCCGCCGGGTTTGCCGCGCAGGAGCTCGACAAGATCTCGCGGGCTCGCGACCGGCAGGTCCGGCCGGGTGACCAGGAACAGCGTGACGTCGCCCAGCTTGGCGACGCCGGTGAAGTCGGCAGGGGTCGCCAGCGGCCTGGCGTAGAGCGCGGGCGCGATGCACAGCGTCGTCACCGTCGCCAGCAGCAGCGTGTAGCCGTCGGCCGGTTGCTTGGCCACGGCGGAGGCGCCCAGCAGGGTGCCTGCGCCGGCCCGATTGTCGACGATCACCGGCTGGCCGAAGCTCTTCTGGAAGCGCTCGCCCACCATGCGCCCCAGCGCGTCGGTGAGCGCGCCCGGCGGATAGGGCACCACGAGCTTGATCGGCTGCTCGGGCCACACGCTGTCGGCGCGGCCGCGGCCCGACGCGAGCAAGGTGCCGGCAAGCCCCAGCAGGGCGGCGCGACGAGCAACCGCCATCCTAGTAACGGTCGAAGGCGCGCTTGGGCCCGGGGCGGTGGCCGTCGGCGACCTGGGGCTTCACCGTGCCGTTGGCGGGCACCTTGTCTTGCGTGTAGTCGCCGCTCACGCCCTTCGGCCGGTCGCCTTTTACCGTGACGCGCTCCATGGTGCGGCGGGCGGGATAATAGTCGTGCGCGGCATAGTGCTGGACCGAGCGGTTGTCCCACATCACCAGCGTGTTGGGCTGCCACTTCACCCTGAGCTGGTACTCGGGGATGGTGGCCTGGCGGTAGAGGAACTCGAGCAGCGCGTCGCTCTCGTCGGCCTTCAGGTCCTTGATGCGGGTGCAGAACTGGCGGTTGACGTAGAGCACCCTGCGGCCGGTGACGGGGTGCAGGCGCACCACGGGATGCCACGGGTTGGGGAAGTCGTCCTCGAGCTTGCGCAGCTTGGCGCGGTCGCTGTGGCCAAACAGCGGACGCCACGGCTTGAAGTCGTGCTGCGCCTCCAGCCCGTGGATGTGCTGCTTCATGCGCTCGCTGAGGCCGCGATAGGCCGCACTCATGCTGGCGAACAGCGTGTCGCCGCCGACCTCGGGCACGGTCTTGGCGCGCAGGATGGTGGCCAGCGGCGGCGTCTCGCGGAACGTCTCGTCGACGTGCCAGATGTCGGTCAGCGCCGGCGGGTTGTCGGCGGAGTAATCGAGGACGATGACCTCGGGCTTGTCCGGCATGTTGGGCGAGAAGGGATGGATCGACAGCTCGCCGAACAGCGCGCCGAACGCCATCTGCTGGTCGACCGTGATGTCCTGGTCGCGCATCACGATCACTTCGTAGTTCACGAAGGCGTCGTGGACGATCTTGAACTGCGCCGGAGACAGCGGACGGCGGAGGTCGACACCCTCGATCTCGGCGCCGATGAAGCCGTTGATCGGCTTGACGCGGATCTTCGCTTCGCTGTGCAACACGGCCGCCGTCGATCCGCTCCTCTGGGCCGCCATCGCTTCCTCCGTGCTTATTGTTGCGCTAATCCTAGCTCCAATAGGGAGACGGAACCATGGCAAGCGGGCTGGAAAACGAATTCGCGACGCTTCACGAGATCGTAAAGGCGGCGAAAATCCGGCTCAATCCCAACATCTGGGACTATCTGGTCGGCGCCACCGAGACCGAGACGACGATGCGGCGCAACCGCATGGCGCTCGACTCGATTGCCTTCAGGCCGCGCGTGCTGCGCAACGTGTCGAAGATCGATCCCGTCGTCGGAGCTGCTGGGCAAGAAGCTGCGCATCCCGCTCCTGCTGGCGCCGGTCGGCTCGCTCGAATCCTTCGAGCCGGGTGGCGGCATCACCGTCGCCAAGGGCGCGGGCGGCGGGTCGGCGTCGGCATGCTGATCAGCTCGGTGACGACCTTGAAGCTCGAGGACATCGTCAAGGGCGGCAACGGCCCCAAGATCTATCAGCTCTATGTGCGCGGCGACGACAAGTGGGTGGCCGAGCGGGTGAAGCAGGCGATGGGTGCGGGCTACGACGCCTTCTGCATCACCGTCGACACGGCGGTCTATTCACGCCGCGAGCGCGACATCGCCAAGCGCTTCGTGAAGGCGTGGCGCACCGCGGCGACCGGACAGGATCACCAGGCGGCCTTCGCCTGGGACAATTTCAGGCGGGTGAAGGACCAGTTCCCCGACGTGAAGTTCATGCTGAAGGGCATCGGCACGGCCGAGGATGCCGACATGGCGGTGAAGGAAGGCGTGTGGGGCGTCTACTGCTCCAACCATGGCGGCCGCCAGCTCGACCATGGCCGCGGCTCGGCGGCGGTGCTGCCCGAGATCGTCGATGTGGTGAAGGGCAAGGCCAAGGTCGTGGTCGACGGCAGCATCAGCCGCGGCACCGACATCGTGAAGGCGATCTGCATGGGCGCCGACTGGGTGGGCGTCGGCCGTCTCTACTGCTACGGCCTTGCCGTCGCCGGCGCCGCCGGCATCGAGCGCGTGGTCGAACTGCTCGAGGAAGAGATGAAGGAAGTGATGGGCCTGCTGGGCGTCACCAGCCTGAAGCAACTCGACAAGAGCTACATCAGCCCGGCGATGCCCACCAACCTGCCGCACGTCCACAGCGCCTTCCCGCTGCTGAACCTGGAAGACCCGGGGTACTGACCCCTCCGTCGGCGTAAGACGCCGACACCTCCCCATATGAATGGGGAGGGGAAGCCATCCTCCCCATTCATATGGGGAGGTGCCCCCGTAATCGGGGGCGGAGGGGTCATGAACGACTTTAGCCGCGTCCCACAAACGGCATCTTGGTCGCCATCACGGTCATGAACTGCACGTTGGCGTCGAGCGGCAGGCTGTCCATGTAGACGATGGCGTTGGCCACGGCTTCGACGTCCATGCGTGGCTCGATCATGGTCGTGCCGTTGGGCTGCGGCACGCCCTTGGTCATGCGCTCGGTCATCGGTGTCACGGCATTGCCGATGTCGATCTGGCCGCAGGCGATGTCGTAGGCGCGGCCGTCGAGCGAGGTCGACTTGGTGAGGCCGGTGATCGCGTGCTTGGTCGAGGTGTAGGCCACCGAGAACGGGCGCGGCGCATGCGCGGAGATCGAGCCGTTGTTGATGATGCGGCCGCCGCGCGGCTTCTGGTCCTTCATGATCTTCATCGCCTCCTGCGTGCACAGGAAGGGGCCGGTGAGGTTGGCGGCGACGACACCGAGCCAGGTCTCGTACGGCAGTTCTTCCAGCGGCACCGGCGGGGCGCCGCCGCCGGCATTGTTGAAGATCAGGTCGAGGCGGCCGTGGGCTGCCTTCACCTTGGCGAACAGCGCCAGGATGTCGTCGCGCTTGGTGACGTCGGTCGATACCGCCATGGCGTTGGGGGCGTTGTTGCCGGCCATCTTGGCGGTCTCGTCGAGCGCGTCCTTGCGCCGGCCCGCGAGAGCGACCTTGTAGCCGTTCTTCAGCAGGGCGAGCGCGGAGGCGCGGCCGATGCCGCTGCCTGCGCCGGTGACGATTGCGATCTTGGCCATGATTGTTTCCTCCTCGAAGGCGGCGACCCTAGCAGACGAAGCCACCGTCATTGAAGTGTCGCGTTCTGCGCCTCAAACTGCCGCCATGCAGCGTCGTTCCTTCCTCGCGGGCCTTGCCCCACTGCTCTGGCTGCCGTCGCAGGCGCGCGCCGCGGCGCCGCTGGCTCCCGATCCGTTTGGCCTGGGCGTCGCCTCCGGCCGGCCGCTGGCCCATTCGGTCGTGCTGTGGACGCGGCTGATGGCGGCCGATCCGGCGGACCGTCTCGACGGCGCGATTGTCGTCGGCTGGCAGATTGCCGAGGACGAGCGCATGGCGAAGGTCGTGCGCTCGGGCGAGGCCACCGCAGAGCCGCACTGGGGCCATTCGGTGCACGTCGATGTCGAGGGGCTGCAGGCCAACCGGTCCTACTGGTACCGCTTCACCGTACAGGGAAAGGCGAGCCCGATCGGCCGCACGCGCACCGCGCCCGACGCGAGCGAGCGCGTGTCGGCGCTCAGTTTCTCCTTCTGCTCGTGCCAGATGTACGAGCAGGGCTTCTACTCCGCGCAGCGCCACATGGCTGAGGAGGAGCTGAACGCGGTGCTGTTCCTCGGCGACTATATCTACGAGACCTCGTGGGGCCGCGATCACGTGCGCCATCACGAGTCGGGCCGTCCGACGACGCTCGAGGAATATCGCAACCGCTACGCACGCTACAAATCCGATGGCGATCTGCAGGCCTGTCACGCCGCCCATCCCTGGATCGTGATGTGGGACGATCACGAGGTCGCCAACGACTACGCCAACGACGTGTCGCCAACGGACCCCGATCCCACGGCGTTCCTGGCGATCCGCGCCGCGGCCTACCAGGCCTACTGGGAGCACATGCCGCTCTCCAACGCGGTCAAGCCCGTGGGACCTTCGTTCAGGCTCTACGACCGCTATCGCTTCGGCGATCTCGCCGAGATCACCGCGATCGACGACCGGCAATACCGCTCGCGCAACGCCTGCTATCCGGCGAGCCAGACCAACCGTTATCTGGTCGATTGCGCCGACCGGCTCGATCCGGCGCACACAATGCTGGGCGCCGGGCAGGAAGCCTGGTTCGCCGACGGCATGAAGCGCGCCTCGGCGCGCTGGAACCTGATCGCGCAGCAGACCCTGATGGCCGAGCTCGACAGCGGCAAGGACGGCAAGCACCGCTACTGGGCCGACGGCTGGGACGGCTATCCGGTGGCGCGGCGCAATCTGCTCGATGCGGTCGCCGCCTCGCCGGTGCGCGATACGCTGGTGCTGGGCGGCGACGTGCACACGTTCTGGGCGGCCGACCTCAAGCGCGACTATGGCGACGCAAGCGCGCCCGTGGTGGCGACGGAATTCGTCGGCGGCTCGCTCACCTCGCAGGCACCGACCGACAAGGCGGTGCAGGCGCTGGTCGGCAAAAACCCGCATCTGCGCTACGGACAAGGCGGCATGAACGGCTACGGCGTGGTCGCGCTCGAAGCCAGGCAGGCCACGGTATCGTTCCGCACTGTCCGCACGATGAAGGAACAGCGCTCACCGATCGCCACGCACGTCCGCTTCGCCGTCGAAGCGGGCCAGCCCGGTGCCAAGCCCGCCTAGGCGAGGCTCTTCAGATAGGCGCGCCAGCCGCCCAGGGCGGTGATGTCGTGCGCGCCTGCCGTGGCGTGGCTCTCGCAGAGGAAGCCCAGCACGCTCGAGCCGTCGCCCAGCGCCACCGTTCCGATGCCGAGCGGGGCCGGTATCTTGCCGATGAACGTGCCGACTGCGGCGGTCGGCAGGCTCCAGATCTCGAGTTCGACGGCGCCGCCACCCTCGGTCACCCGCACCATGCCCGGCCGCTGCGGCGGTCCGCCCGCCAGCGCGTAGAGGCGATAGACCGGAGCGGAAACGGCGGCGCGCTCGAGCCGGCCGTCCAGCTCCGTGAGCTGGACGTTGAGCGGCAGGCCGCTCATGTGTGCGCCGACAACGGCGATCGACACACGGTCCTCGACCACGACGGGATCGTTGGCTTCGGACGGCAAAATCGAGCCGGTCTTGCCGAGCGGCAGCGCCACCGCACGCTGCCACCTGGCGCCGAAGGCCAGCAACGCTCGCTCGGCATGAGCCCCGGCCACCAGCGTGATGCCGAACGGCAACCCGTCGGGCCGGAAGCCGGCCGGCAGTGCCAGCGCCGACAGGCCGAAGAAGTTCACGAAGTTGGTGTAGTGGCCGAGATGCGCGTTGTAGAGGATCGGCTCATGGCGCAGCTGCGCCACGGTGTAGATCGTGCCCGCTGTCGGCAGCGCCAGGAAATCGAACCCGGCCATCTGGGTCGCGGCCGCGGCCTTCAGTTCGGCCAGCTCGTACTGGCCTTCGAAGGCATCGACGGCGCTGTATTCGCGGCCGCCCAGGATGATCTGGCGGGTCTCGGGCCAGACGCCGGCGCCTTCGTGGGTCTCCTCGAGGAAGGCGCCGACGGCAGCGGTGCGCTCGGCGACCCATGGGCCGTTGTAGAGAAGCTGGGCGGCATCGCGGAAGGGCGTGTAGTCGAACTCGACGGCGGTGCCGCCCATCGCTTTCAGTCGTTCGACCGCGTCGGCATAGAGCCTGGCATAGGCTCCGTCGCCGAAGAATTCGAGCGGCCTGGGCACGCCGAAGCGGAAGCTCCTGCCGATCCGCGCGGCCTTCCGGGGAGCAGCCGCGACATCGAGCACGGCGCTGGCATCGGCGCAGGACAGGGCAAAGACCGAGATGCAGTCGAGCGACGCGCAGGCCGGCACCGCGCCCTCGGTGCTGATCAGGCCGGGCGTCGGCTTGAGGCCCACGATGTTGTTGAAGCCGGCCGGGATGCGGCCGGAGCCTGCCGTGTCGGTGCCGAGCGAGAAGCCGACGAGACCTGACGATACCGCCACGGCCGACCCCGAGCTCGAGCCGCCCGGCACGTACTGCGCGTCGAACGGATTGCGCGGCACGCCGTAAGGCGAGCGCACGCCCACCAGGCCGGTCGCGAACTGGTCGAGGTTGGTTTTGCCGATCACGATCGCACCGGCATCGATCAGGCGCTGCACGACAACGGCGGATTTCTCCGGCGTGTAGGCGAAGCCGGGACAGCCGGCCGTCGTGCCGAGACCGGCCACGTCGATATTGTCCTTCACCGCGAAGGGTACGCCATAGAGCGGCAGGGACGCGAACTCGCCCCGCCGCGCATCGAGCGCGGCGGCGACGTCGCGCAGGGCTTCGTCCGGCATACGGGCGATCCAGACCTTGTCGTCGCCGGCGCGGGCGATGCGCGCCAGCACCTCCTCGATCATCTGCCGGACGGTAAGCGCGCTCGCGCCGTACGCGGCGCGAAGCGCATGAACGCCAAGATCGGGAACGCTGGCCATGATCCCTTCTAGAGCGGCTTCCGATCGATTGGAACCGCTCTAGCGGTTCCAATCGATCGGAAACGCATTGATCGAGGCGCTTCAACTCATGGCACATTCCGTCCGACTGATTCCAGTCGGACGGAATGTGCTCCAGCGAAGCGTCGCGGAGATTGCAGCCACCTCAATTCGCAATGCTTGGCATGCTCCTTGCGTTTCGGCCATATTGAGTGCGGGGGAAACCAATGGCGGACAAGAAGCCCGATATTGCGAAATGGGTCGACGAGGCGGCAGTGGCGATCGGCCTGCCGATCGCGCCGGAGTATCGCGCCAACGTCATCCTGAACGTCGAACGCTCGCTGGCAATCGTGCAGCCGCTGCTGGCGGTCGAGCTCGACGACGACCTCACGCCGGCCCCGGTCTTTCGTCCATGAGGCGTCCATGAGCGATCCTCTGGCGAAAGCCGCGACGGCGGCGGAGATCGCGCGCGCTGTCGGCGCCGGCAAGGTCAAGGCGAGTGCCGTGGTCGACGCTGCCCTGGCGCGCATCGCGGCGGTCGAGCCCACGGTCAACGCCTTCACCGACATCGTGGCCGAGCGTGCCAGGAAACGTGCCGCTGAGATCGATGCCGGCCAGCACATCGGTCCCATGAGCGGCGTGCCCTTTGCGGTCAAGAACCTGTTCGACATCGCCGGTCTGCCGACGCGCGCCGGCTCGAAGATCAACGCCGACGGACCGGCGGCCAGGCGCGACGGCGCGCTGGTGCGCAAGCTCGAGGCGGCCGGCGCCATCCTGATCGGCGGCCTCAACATGGGTGAGTACGCCTACGACTTCACCGGCGAGAACGCCCACTACGGCCCCTCGCGCAATCCGCACGATCCGACGCGTATGACCGGCGGCTCGTCCGGCGGCTCGGGTGCCGCCGTCGCCTCGGGCGAGGTGCCGCTGGCGCTGGGATCGGACACCAACGGCTCGATTCGCGTGCCGTCCTCGCTGTGCGGGCTGTTTGGCCTCAAACCAACCTATGGACGGTTGAGCCGGGCCGGCTCCTTTCCCTTCGTCGATGCCTTCGATCACCTGGGCCCGCTGGCGCGCAGCACCGAGGATCTCGCCCTCTCGTTCGACGCCATGCAGGGCTGGGATCCCGACGATCCGGCCTGCACCGACCGCATCGCCGAACCGACACTTGGCCGTCTCGGCGAGGGCATCGGCGGTCTGCGCATTGCCATCGCCGGCGATTATTTTGCCAAAGGCGGAGAGCCGGAAGCATTCGAGGCGGTGGCAACGGTGGCCAAGGCGCTGGGCGCGACGAAGACGGTCGTCCTGCTGCAGGCCGCGGCGGCGCGCGCGGCGGCCTATGTGATCACCGCGATGGAGGGTGCGCAGCTGCACTTCGCGCGCCTCAAGGCCCGGCCGCAGGATTTCGATCCGGACACCCGCGAGCGGCTGATGGCAGGCGCGTTGCTGCCGGGCTCCTGGTACGTGAAGGCGCAGCGCTTTCGTCGGCACTATCGTGCGCAGGTCCTCAATCTCTTCGAAGAAGTCGACATCGTGCTGGCGCCTGCGACGCCATGCCCCGCGCCCAAACTCGGGCAGACCATGATGAAAATCGACGGCGTCGAGCTGCTGGTACGCGCCAATCTCGGCCTATTCACCCAGCCGATCTCCTTCATCGGCCTGCCGGTCGTTGCCGTGCCGACCCGCACGCCGGGCGCGATGCCGATCGGCGTGCAGGTGATTGGCAGGCCCTACGACGAGCAGGCGGCCCTGCGCGTCTCGGCCCACCTGGAGAAAGCGGGCGTCTGCGTCGCCGCGCCGGCCTGAGAGAGGAAACATGGAGATCAACATCCCGTCGGTCGTGGCCGAGGTCACGGCGGCGTTCCATCGCTACGAGACCGCGCTCAATGCCAACGACGTGGCTACGCTCGACGAGCTGTTCTGGCAGAGTCCCCACACGCTGCGCTATGGCGTCGGCGAGCAGCTCTACGGCTACGAGGAGATCGCGGCCTTCCGCGCCGGTCGTGACCTGGGCACCGGCGTCAAGCGCGACCTGCTGAAGCTCTGGGTGGTCACTTACGGCCACGATTTCGGCACCGCCAACTGCGAGTTCCGGCGCCACGGCGCGGCGAAGATCGGCCGGCAGAGCCATACCTGGATGCGCACGTCCGAGGGCTGGCGCATCGTCGCTGCCCATGTTTCGCTGCTGGGCGACGCGACGCCGATGAAGTCGCGCTGAAAGGACGAATTGAAACTTCTGCTCACGCACGTGCCGCAGGCACGGCAGCAATACTATGGCGTGCGGGCGCTCGCGCGCCTGCAGGCGCTGGTCGAAGTCTCCCTGCATGAAGGCATGATCCCGCTCGACCCGGCGGGCGTGATCGCGGCGGCCGCGGACGTCGACTTCATCATCGCCGACCGCGCGACGCCGGTGCCGGCCACGATCTTCGCGGCGCTGCCCAAGCTCAAGGTCGTGATGCGGAGCGCCGTCGACATCCGCAACATCGACGTGGCGGCGGCGTCGCGGTCGGGCGTGCTGGTGACCCATGCCGAAGCGGGCTTCGTGCCGTCGGTGGTCGAGCTAACGGTCGGGCTGCTGGTCGATCTTTCCCGCGGCATGAGCCGCGCGATCACGGCCTATCACGAGGGCCGCAAGCCCGAGATCAAGGTCGGCCGCCAGCTCTCCGGCAGCACGGTCGGCATCATCGGCTACGGCCGCATCTCGCGCGCGCTGGCGCCGGTGCTGGCGGCGCTCGGCATGAAAGTGACGGTGAGCGATCCCTACGCCCAGGTCGACGATCGGCGCTTCACCAAGCTCGCGATGGGCGAGCTGATGGCAGGGGCCGACTACGTGATCTGCCTCGCCATCGCCAACGAGGAGACCGAGAACCTGCTCGACGCGGCGGCCTTCGCGCGCATGAAGCCGGATGCCTTCTTCATCAACATGTCGCGCGGCAATCTGGTCGACGAGGCGGCTCTGGCCAAGGCACTGAGCGAAGGCCGCCTCGCCGGCGCCGCGATGGACGTCGGCCGCGCGCCCGACCAGATGCCGTCGCCTGAGCTGGCGCGGCTGCCCAATGTGATCGCGACACCGCATATCGGCGGCCTGACGCCGCCCGCCAGCGAAAGCCAGGCTCTCGACACCGTGGCCCAGGTCGAGGCGCTGGTGAAAGGCGAGCTGCCGCCCGGCGCCGCCAACCCGAAAGAGTGGACCCGCCGGCCTTGATACGCCGCGCCGGATGATTACGTCCGGTGCATGGTCAAGGTCCGGGACCTCTATCCCCTCCACATCGCCGACGGCGATGTCGGTGACTACAACGTCACCGAAGCGGGCTGGTATGCCGTCAACGATGGCGAGAAGATCGTCCTCGGACCTTTCGCCAGCCTCGCCGAATGCGAGCGCGCGATCCGCGACCGCCCCAGGCCGCCAGCCTAGTTGCCCGGGCCGCGTTCCATCGAGAAGGGCTGCCAGCGCAGCAGCTTCGACTTCTCCAGCACCATTGGATTGACGCAGGCGCGCGGCCACTTGCCGGAGAGCACCAGCGACAGTTCGGCGCCGACGCGACGCTTGCGCGCCATGTCGAAACGGCTCGAGGCCGACGCCACGTGCGCGGTCAGGATCACGTTGTCCATGCCGAGCAGCGGATTGTTGTGACCGACCGGCTCGGTCTCGAGCACGTCGAGGCCGGCGCCCGCGATCCAGCCTTCCTGCAGCGCCTTGATCATGGCGGGCTCGTCGACCGTCGAGCCGCGGCCGGTGTTCACGAACAGCGCCGTCTTCTTCATCTTCCTGAACTGCGCTTCCTTCATCAGATGATGGGCGTCCTTGGTGCCGGGTGCATGCATCGAGACGATGTCGGAGCGCTGCAGCAGCTCGTCATAGCCGACCGGCTGCACGCCGTAGTCGCTCATCACCAGTTCCTCGATGTACGGGTCATACGCCAGCATCTGGAAGCCGAAGGGCGCAGCGCGCTTGGCGACGGCGCGCGCGACATGGCCGAAGGAGATGAAGCCCAGGGTCATGCCCATGAGGCGCGGGAACTGGTAGAGCATCGGCCGCGCCTTGGTCCAGTCGCCCTTGCGCACCAGGCGGTCCTGCTCGACCAGCCGGCGCCAGCTCGCCAGGATCAGGGTCATGGCATGGTCGGCCACTTCCTCGATGAAGGTGTCGGGGCAGTTGGTCACCGGAATGCCGAGCGCCGTGGCGGCCTCGACGTCGACCGAATCGACGCCGACGCTGCCTAGCGACACGACCTTCAGTTTCTTGGCCGCGCCGATCACCTTGGCGGAAATGCTGGGACGGCCCTTGCCGTAGATCGCGTCGGCGTCGGCCACGGCCTTGATCAGCTCGTCCTCGCTGCCGGTGACCTCGACGATCTCGGCGCCGATGTTGGCCAAGGTCTCCATTTCGAACGAATGGTCGGTCTTGCCGGGGCCGGTCGTCACAATCTTGAATTTCGCCATGCCTGGTCTCCTCCGCTTCTTTGGCCGCACTCTAGCGTATTATGGTGGCCGACCAAGGGATCAGGTTACTCGGGGGAATGCATGCCAGCCGCGAAGAATGTGTTGTTGATCGTGGTCGACCAGTGGCGCGGCCTCATGCTGCCCAAGCTGGGCGCGGACTACCTGAAGCTGCCCAACCTCGACCGGCTTTGTGCCGAGGGCGTGACTTTCCGCAACCACTTCACGCAATGCGTGCCCTGCGGCCCGGCGCGGGCCAGCCTGATGACCGGCATGTACATGATGAATCATCGCGCAGTGCAGAACACGATCCCGCTCAACTCGCGCTTCACCAACCTCGCGCACGAGCTGCGCCGCGGCGGCTACGACCCCGCCCTGGTGGGCTACACCACGACCACGCCCGATCCGCGCAAGACCGCGCCCAACGATCCGCGTTTCTTCGTGCTGGGCGACATCATGGACGGCTTCCATTCGGTGGGCGCTTTCGAAAATCGCGATGCCTATTTCGGCTGGGTGGCGAGCCAGGGCTTCAAATTGCCGGACGTGCGCGAGGACATCTGGCGGCCACAAGGCAACTCGGAAGGCGGCGCGACGGCAGCGCCGGCGGTGATCCCGAAGGAGCTGTCGGACACAGCCTGGTTCACCGAACGTGGCCTGTCCTACCTGCAGGGCCGTGCCGGCCGGCCGTGGTTCCTGCATCTCGGCTACTACCGGCCGCATCCGCCCTTCATCGCCTCGGCGCCGTACAACGCCATGTACAGGCCGCAGGACATGCCGAAAGTCGTGCGCGCTGCATCCCCTGCCGAGGAGGCCAGGCAGAACGCGCTGCTGGCCTACTACGTCAACAACATCAGCCAGGCGAGCTTCTTCCAGGACGGCAAGGCGCTGGGGTCGGCGATGACGGAAGAGCAGGTGGCCCAGATGCGCGCCACCTATTGCGGCCTGATGAGCGAGATCGACGATCATCTCGGCCGGGTCTTCGACTATCTGAAGAAGACCGGCCAGTGGGACGACACGCTCATCATCTTCACCTGCGACCACGGCGAGCAGTCGGGCGATCATCACCTGCTGGGCAAGATCGGCTACTTCGACGAGTCCTACCGGATCCCGATGATCGTCCGCGATCCGCGCCGGGAGGCGAATGGCACGCGCGGCACGATCGTCGAGAAGTTCACCGAGACGATCGACACCACGCCGACCATCCTCGAATGGCTGGGGCTGCCGATCCCGCCCAGGTCGACGGCCGCTCGCTGCTGCCGTTCGTCGCGGGCGAACTCCGGCCGACTGGCGCACGGAAGTGCACTACGAATACGACTTTCGCGACCTCCACTACACCAAGCCTAAATCGTCGCTCGGCGTGCCGATGGACAGATGCGGTCTGGCGGTGGTGCAGGACGAGAACTACAAGTACGTGCACTTCGCGGCCCTGCCGCCGCTGTTCTTCGACCTCAAGGCCGATCCCGGCCAGTTCGTAAATCGCGCGACCGATCCCGCCTATACCGTCCGCATGGGCGAGTATGCCGCGAAGATGCTGAATTGGCGGCTCGGTTTCGCCGAGCGTACGCTGACCGGCTATCGCGCCACACCCAAGGGGCTGGAGGTGCGCGCGGCGTGACGGAGTTGTAGAGTCGGGGCCATGGAAAAGGACACCTACCAGCGGCCGGCCGCCGGCCAGCATCCCGCCAATCTGTCGCCCGAATACAAGTCGACGCCGACGCGCTCGCCGGGCAAGCCCGCGATCGTGCTGCCGCAGAGCCTGTCGGAGATCACCGGGCCGTCGCTCGCCACGGAGCGTCTCGATGCGCTCGAGAACGATCTCACCAAACAGCGGTCGGGCGAGCCGCTGGGCGAGCGCATCGTGGTTCATGGCCGCATCCTCGACGAGAACGGCAAGCCGGTGCCGCAGGCCATGGTCGAGATCTGGCAGTGCAACGCCGCGGGCCGCTATCACCATCCCGGCGACCAGCACGACGCGCCGCTCGATCCCAACTTCACCGGCGGCGGCAGGGTGCGCGCCGACGGCGAGGGCAAGTACGAGTTCATCACCATCAAGCCCGGCGCCTATCCGTGGAAGAACCACCATAATGCCTGGCGTCCCGCGCACATCCATTTCTCGCTGTTCGGGCCGGCCTTCGCCACGCGCCTGATCACGCAGATGTATTTCCCTGACGATCCGCTGCTGGCCTACGACCCGATTTACAACTCGGTGCCGGCGGGCGCGCGCAAGCGGCTGCAGGCGGCGTTCGACATGGAAACGACCCGGCCGGAATGGGCGCTCGCCTACAAGTTCGACGTCGTGCTGCGTGGCCGCAACGCCACACCTATGGAATAGGGGCATGTCGCACGCACTGACGCCGTCGCAGACGATCGGCCCGTTCTACTGGGGCACCTTGGTCAACGCGTACCGCGCCGATTTGGCGCGGCGCGGCGTCGCGGGCGAGCGCATCGAGCTCGTGCTGTCGCTGTTCGACGGCCAGGGTGTGCTGGTGCCCGACGGCCTGTTCGAGATCTGGCAGGCCAACAGCCACGGCCGCTACAACCATCCCGACGATCGCCGCAACCTGCCGCTCGATACCGGCTTCGAGGGCTTCGGCCGGGCCTCGACCGATGCCAAAGGCGAGGCGCACTTCACGACGGTACGGCCGGGCCGGGTGCCATGGCCGGCGGGCGGCATGCAGGCCGCCCACATCAACCTCTCGATCTTTGCGAGGGGCGTGCTCAACCGGCTGGCGACGCGCCTCTATTTCGACGGCGATCCCGCGCTGGCCGAGGATCCGGTGTTGAAACTGGTTGAGCCGGCGCGGCGGCCGACCCTCATCGCAAGGCGCGACGCGTCGGGTGTGTGGCGCCTGCCGATCCATATCGGCGGCGCGCACGAAACCGTCTTCTTCGACGTCTGATCCGATGGCTGGCCGTCTTGTGAATGCGCTGGGCGCGGCGACGCGCACGGCCGAGGCCTTCTCCGATACGGCCACCCTGCGCCACATGCTGCGCTTCGAGGCGGCTCTCGCGCACGCGACAGCGGCCGCCGGGCTGATTCCGAAGAAATACGCGCCAGTCATCGAACAGGCGTGCGACCCGGCGCTGTATGATCCGGCGCCACTCGGCGAGGCGGCGCGACGGACGGCGACGCTTACCGTGCCGGTGGTGAAGGCCCTCACCGCCGAGGTGAAGAAGCGCAACGCCGAAGCGGCCGCCTATGTGCACTGGGGCGCCACCAGCCAGGACGTGCTCGACACGGCGATGGTACTGCAGCTCGGAGAGGCGCTGCCGCCGTTGCTGAAGGATCTCGGCTCTATCGTCGTGGCGCTGGCCAGGCTGGCGAAGCGTCATCGCAGCACGGCAATGCTCGGCCGTACCTTGCTGCAGCCGGCAACCCCTCTGGCGCTCGGGCAGAAGATTGCGGGCTGGGCCTCCGACATCGATCGCGCGACGCGGCGTCTCGAGGAGAGCTTCGCCGAGACGCAGATCGTACAGTTCGGCGGCGCCTCGGGCTCGCTGTCGGCGCTCGGCAGGAAGGCCGAGCCGGTGATGAAGCTGCTGGCCAAACGGCTGAAGCTCGCCTTGCCGCCCGGTCCCTGGTTCACGCAACGGGTGCGAGTGGCGGCCCTGGCGCAGGACATCGCGCTGGTCTGCGGCGCGCTCGGCAAGGCCGCGCGCGACATCTCGCTGATGATGCAGGTCGAAGTGGGCGAGGCGTCGGAGCCGTCCGGTCCCGGACGCGGCGGCTCCTCGACCATGCCGCACAAGCGCAACCCGGTCGGCGCGGCGCTGATCCTGGCCGCCGCCAACCGCGCGCCGCATCTGGCGGCGACGATCGTGTCGGGCATGGTGCAGGAGCACGAGCGCGCCCTGGGCGGCTGGCAGTCGGAATGGCCGACGCTTGCGGCGCTGTGCGAGACGCTGGGCTCTGCCGTCGAGGCGATGAGCGAAGTGGCGCCCGGCCTCGCGATCGATCTCGACGCGATCCAGGCCAACATGGATGCGACGGAAGCAGCCGTCCTGGCCGAGCGGGCGACCTTCCTGCTCGCCGAAAAGATCGGCAAGGACAAGGCGCACACGCTGGTCGAGGCCGCACTCGCACAATCTGCACAGGGGGGCGGCTCGTTCATCGACGCGCTGGGGCAACTGCGCAAGGAACTGTCCGACGAGAAGGCGCTGCTGGGCTATTCGCCCCAATTCGTCGACCGGCTGCTCGCCGACCTCACGCGATCCTCGTTGAAATGACCGGGCGCAAATGGTTCGCGATCGCCTACGGATCGATTCTGGCGATTGTTGCTCTGGTCGGCATTGAAATCATCGCCTCGGCCTATGCGCCGCCGTGGCCGGCGCGGGCGCTTCGCTCGACGGAGCCTGTGAATACGGGCGCCGCAGCCCTCAAGTCGCTGGCCGGCAAGACGTGGATATTTGAACCTTTCAATTCGTGGGGAATGGCCGATCGGGAGCGCACGCTGACCAAGCCCGCCAATGTGCGCTTCCGCAGTATCCTGATCGGCGACAGTTTCATCGAAAATGCGTTGGCGAGATACAAGCTCCCGGAAGTGGTAGAGCACAGGCTGGTCCTTGCCGGCAGGAGCGATATCGAGGCGATCAACCTCGGTGTCTCCGCCACCAATCCTCGCAGTTACTTCTATCGCCTGAGAGACGTTGCTCTTGCGATGTCACCGGATGCGCTGTTTGTCTTCTTTTACTCGGGCAACGATTTCATGCCGGCCCACACCGGCTACAACGATGAGCTATTGCCGCCTTTCGTGAACGAATCGCCCGGCGGTTCCATGCTTGGACCGGTAATGCCGCGCACCAACTGGGTCGTTGTCAACCGGTTGAGGCTATCCGAGGCACTCGCCGGCAACAGGCCGATCCCGGACGAATTCGAAACCGTAAATGCCATCGTGCATGGTCCGCCCCAATTGCGAATTCCCAATCTCGTACGCCACGTCAAGCGCTACTACCATCCGGATATCGACGAGGCGAAGCTCACCGAAATTCTATCGCGGGGCGGCGACAAATTCTGGGATGACCTCAGGCGGCGTCCGATCGGTGAAGAGTATCTGATGGGTTGGCTGCTCAATCTGATTGTCTGGGCAGAAATGAACGACGAACCCGATCTTGCAAGGCAGGAGTCCGGCGAGACCCGTTTCGCCGTCGACGAGGAAGTCGAATCTTCATTCTCGTGGTTGCTCGCAATGGACCGGGTTGCGCGCGCGCGAGGCGTCCCCCTTGTTCTCTTTCTCGTTCCGCTCGCCAGCGTCGATCCAGAGTATGTGGATTTCTGGGCGCCGTGGCCGCACTTCCTGAGCTGGAGCAGGTTCGGCGAAGAACGGCATCGCCGGCTCGCCGCTTCTCTCCAGCGCACGTCGATGCATGTTGTCGATTTGCGCGATGAGCTGGAAAATGTGCCGGGTACTTATCGCAAGATGGACGGGCATTGGACGGAAAAGGGCGTCGATGTCGTTGCCAACCGCGTCGAATTCGGAGATCCTGAAGCTTCAACCACATTGAGAGCGGTGTTCTCGCCCTAGAGGTACTCGACCTTCACGATCTCGAGCTCTTCCACGCCGTTGGGCGTGCGGAGCCTGACCACATCTCCCTCCTCGGCGCGCATCAGCGCCTTGGCGATGGGCGAGATCCAGCTCACGTGACCCTTGGCGAGGTCGACCTCGTCGACGCCGACGATCTTGACCGTGCGTTCCTCGTTTTTCGCGTTGGCGGTGGTCACTGTGGCCCCGAAGAACACCTGGTCGGTCCTGACGCGCGTAGCCGGATCGACGACCTCCGCATTGGCCAGCCGCTTGCTGAGATAGCGGACCCGGCGATCGATCTCGCGCAGCCGCTTCTTGCCGTAGATATAATCGCCATTCTCCGAGCGGTCGCCGTTGCCGGCGGCCCAGCTCACGACCTTGACCACGTCGGGCCGTTCCTTGCGCATGAGCGTGTCGAGCTCACCGCGCAAGCGCGCGAAGCCCTCGGGCGTCATGTAGTTCTTGGCGCTGATCGGCAGCCCGCCCATCTCTTGGGGAAGGTCGTCGTCCTCGTCGCCGTCGCTTTCCTTGGTGAAGGCCTTGCTCATTTCAGTCCTTAATCTATCAAGACGGGGCCGATGAAGACACTCGCTCCTCCTCGAATGCAACGCGCGTCAGGCGAAAGCCGCGTGGCCTTTGCCGTGCGGGAGGGAGAAACCCGTCTCACCGATCTCTATCAACGCGATCCCTGCCGCATTTTGTTCCCCGACCCCGAGCCGGGAGACCCGCCGCAGGCGGTGCTGGTCACGACCTCGGGCGGGATTGCCGGCGGCGACGTGCTCAAGATGGCGGTCGAGGTCGGCCCGGGCGGGCACGCCGTCGTGGCCACCCAGGCCGCGGAGAAGATCTATCGTGCCGCGCAGAGCAGCAAGCCTTGCACCATAGGCGTGAGCCTGGACGTGGGCGAGGGCGCCACGCTCGACTGGCTGCCGCAGGAGACCATCGTCTTCGAGGGCTCGCAGCTCAAGCGCCGAACTGTGGCGCAGGTGGGCGCCGGGGGATCGCTGCTCGCCTGCGAGATGGTGGTTCTGGGCCGCGCCGCATCTGGCGAGCGCTTCACGGGCGGGCTGCTGCTCGACGCCTGGTCGGTTCGCCGGGCCGGCAAGCTCTTGTGGACAGACACGTTGCGGGTCGAGGGCGAGACGCCGCTGGGCGCAGGTTTTGGCGCCGCCAACGCGCTGGCCACGGTGATCGGCGTCTGGGATCAGCCACAGTCGCGCTTCGAGAAGACGCGCGGGCTGCTCGAAGGCCGAGACAAGGTGCGGGCGGGTGTCACCCTGGTGAATGGCGTGATGGTGGCCCGCCTGCTGGGCGAGGCCACCGAGGTGCGGGCCGCGGCGATCGGCTTTCTGACGGCATTTCGCGGGCAGCGATTGCCGCGTGTTTGGCATATTTGATGCTCCGCTCCTATAGTTGAGGGAGCAGGGGGACACATGAATTTGACGCCGCGCGAAAAGGACAAGCTGCTGGTCGCCATGGCGGCCAACGTGGCGCGCCGTCGCCTCGGGCGCGGCGTGAAGCTCAACCATCCCGAGGCGATTGCGCTGATCACCGACTTCGTGGTCGAGGGCGCGCGCGATGGCCGGTCGGTCGCCGAGCTGATGCGCGACGGCGGCACCGTCATCAAGCGCGAGCAGGTGATGGAGGGCGTGGCCGAGATGATCCACGACATCCAGGTCGAGGCGACCTTTCCCGACGGCACCAAGCTCGTCACCGTCCACAATCCGATTCGCTGAGGGGCACCACCATGAAGCCAGGTGAAATCCTCCCCGCGAAGGGCGAGCTCGAACTCAACACCGGCCGCAACCCGATCCATGTCGAGGTGTCCAACACCGGCGATCGGCCGATCCAGGTCGGCAGCCACTATCATTTCTTCGAGACCAACGACGCGCTGAAGTTCGATCGCAAGCGGGCCAAGGGCATGCGGCTCGACATCGCCGCGGGCACCGCCGTGCGCTTCGAGCCCGGCCAGTCGCGCACCGTGCGGCTCACCCCCTATCTCGGCGCGCGTGAGAGCCACGGCTTCCAGGCCAAGGTCTCGGGCAAGCTGGGACCGATCGCCAAGGTCGGCCCCTCGAACGAAGGCCCGACGCGCATCTCACGCGCGGCCTATGCCGGCATGTTCGGACCGACGACCGGCGACAAGGTGCGGCTGGCCGACACCGAGCTCTTCATCGAGGTCGAGAAGGACCACACGGTCTACGGCGAAGAGGTCAAGTTCGGCGGCGGCAAGGTGATCCGCGACGGCATGGGCCAGAGCCAGAAGACGCGCGCCCAGGGCGCGGTCGACACCGTCATCACCAATGCACTGATCCTCGATCACTGGGGCATCGTGAAGGCCGATATCGGTCTCAAGGACGGCCGCATCGTGGCCATCGGCAAGGCCGGCAATCCCGACATCCAGCCCAAGGTCGACATCATCATCGGCCCGGGAACCGAGGCGATCGCGGCCGAGGGCAAGATCATCACCGCGGGCGGTATCGACTGCCACATCCACTTCATCGCCCCGCAGCAGATCGACGATGCGCTCTACAGCGGCGTGACGACGATGCTGGGCGGCGGCACGGGGCCGGCGCACGGCACGCTCGCGACCACGATCACGCCCGGTCCCTGGCACATGGGCCGCATGCTGCAGGCAGCCGTTGGCCTGCCGATGAATCTCGGCTTCTTCGGCAAGGGCAACACCTCCAGGCCCGCCGGCATCAGGGAGCAGGTCGAGGGCGGCGCCTGCGGGCTGAAGCTGCACGAGGATTGGGGCACCACCCCCGCCGCGATCGACAACTGCCTCAGCGTCGCCGATCGCATGGACGTGCAGGTGGCGATCCATACCGACACGCTGAACGAATCGGGCTTCGTCGAGACCACGCGTGCCGCCTTCAAGGGCCGCGCCATCGCCACGTTCCACACCGAAGGCGCGGGCGGCGGTCATGCGCCCGACATCATTCGCCTGTGCGGCGAGAAGAACGTGCTGCCGTCGTCGACCAATCCCACCATGCCCTACACGGTCAACACCGTGGACGAGCATCTCGACATGCTGATGGTCTGCCATCACCTCGATGCGCGCATTCCCGAGGACGTGGCCTTCGCCGAAAGCCGTATCCGCCGCGAGACGATCGCCGCCGAGGACATCCTCCACGACCTGGGCGCCTTCTCGATGATGTCATCCGACAGCCAGGCGATGGGCCGGGTCGGCGAAGTCGTGATCCGCACCTGGCAGACCGCCGACAAGATGAAGAAGCAGCGCGGGCGCCTCAAGGAGGAGGCCGGCGACAACGACAATGCGCGCGTCAAGCGCTACGTCGCAAAGTACACGATCAATCCCGCGATCACACACGGCATCTCGAAACATGTCGGCTCGGTCGAGGTCGGCAAGCGCGCCGATCTGGTGATGTGGTCGCCGGCCTTCTTTGGCGTCAAACCCGACATGATCCTGATCGGCGGCTCGATTGCGGCGGCCCCGATGGGCGATCCCAACGCCTCGATCCCGACGCCGCAGCCGGTGCATTATCGGCCGATGTTCGGCGCGTTTGGCCGCAGCCTCGTGGTCAGCCCGGCGCTGTTCGTCTCGCAGGCCGGCATCGACAAGAACATTGCGAAGAAATGGGGCATCGAGCGGCCGATGCTGGCCGTCAAGGGCACCCGCAAGATCGGCAAGAAGGACATGATCCACAATTCGCTCTGCCCGAAGATCGAGGTCGACTCCGAGACCTACGAGGTGCGGGCCGACGGCGAGTTGCTGACCTGCGAGCCGGCCAAGACGCTGCCGATGGCACAGCGCTACTTCCTGTTCTGATCGGATTGATGGGAATGAAGCGTGCCACCGATGTGATCCGCGCCGGCCGCTGGCCGGTGGCGGAGAAGACCGACAGCGTCACCTTGCTGTTCGACGATCGCTATCGCCGCCGACTGCGCATGCTGGGCGACAACGGCCTCGACTTCCTGCTCGATCTGGTCGAGCCGGTGGTGCTGCATTCGGGTGACGGCCTCCGGCTGGAGGAGGGCGGCTTCGTCGAGGTGAAGGCCGCGGACGAGGACCTGGTCGAGATCCGTGGCCGCGATGCCGCGTCCTTCGCGCGACTGGCCTGGCATCTCGGCAACCGCCACCTGCCGGCGCAGATCGACGCCGACCGCATCCTGATCCGCGACGACCATGTCATCGTCGACATGCTGAAGGGCCTGGGCGCCGAGGTGAAGAAGGTCCGCGTGCCGTTTGATCCCGAGGGCGGCGCCTATGGCCAGCACAATCACGATCCCGACCATCGCCACGGCGCGTTGCATGCCGAGCGACATGCCTGATCCTTTGTACCGCTTGCTGGCGTGGCTTTCGCCTGCCTATCCGGTCGGGGCCTTCAGCTACAGCCACGGCGTCGAGACGGCGGTCGAAGAAGGCTTCATCAAGGACCGCGCCTCGCTGGTCGGCTGGCTTCAGACCGTCCTGACCGACGGCACGGGCAGGGTCGACGGCGCCTTGTTTGCGGCGGCGTGGCGTGCAGCCGGGGCTCGGGACTGGACCCTGTTCGACACGATCGCCGAACGCGCGGCGGCGTGGCGCGGCACGTCGGAGATGGCGCTGGAGTCGCGCCAGCAGGGCGGCTCGTTCCTATCGATCACAAGGCATGCCTGGAAGCACCCCGAACTCGATGCGGCGCACGCACGGCTCGCGGGCGAGATCGCGCTTCCGGTCGCAGTGGCCCTGGCGACGGCGGTCCACGGCATCGCGCTCGAGATGGCCTTGACGGGCTACCTGCACGCCTTCACGGCCAACCTGATCTCGGCGGCGGTGCGCACCGTGCCGCTGGGGCAAAGCGACGGGCAATTGGCGCTCGCGGCGCTCGAGGCGTATGTCGACCGGACGGCACGCGCCGCCATCGCCGTCCGGTCTCTCGACGAGGTCGGCACGGCGACGCCGCTGCTCGACTGGTGCTCCCTGAGGCACGAGACGCAATATACGAGGCTCTTCCGCTCATGATCCTTCCGCTCGCGCTCACGATCATCCTGGCACTCCTGGCGGTGGCGCATGGCTGGTGGGCGCTGGGCGGAATATGGCCGGCGGCCAGCGAACGGGGTCTGGCGCAGGCGGTGATCGGCGACGGAAGGGTGCGCATGCCACCCCCCTGGCAATGCGCGGCGGTGGCTGCGGCCCTGGCCGTCGTTGCGGCCTGGCCGTGGGCGATCATGACGTGGCCGGGCAGTCCGCTCGTCCTCATCGGCTCGGTCGTGGTCGGCGCCATCTTTTTTATCCGGGGAAGCGCGGGCTACAGTCCGCGGTGGCGCGGGAAGTTCACGGCCGAGCCCTTTCGCACCCGCGATTTCTATTTCTATTCGCCGCTCTGCCTCGCGCTCGGCGTGGCGTTCATCAAGCTTCTGACCCGGGAGATGCAGTAATGGAGTTGCGCGGTCCCTTGCGCGTGGGTGTGGGCGGTCCGGTCGGATCGGGCAAGACGGCGCTGGTCGAGCGGCTGTGCAAGAAGATGCGCGACGGCTACGACATCGCCGTCGTCACCAACGACATCTATACCAAGGAAGACGCCGAGTTCCTGACGCGCGCCGGCGCGCTCGAGCCCGACCGCATCGTCGGCGTCGAGACCGGCGGCTGCCCGCACACCGCGATCCGGGAGGATGCCTCCATCAACCTTGCCGCTGTGTCGGATATCGTACGCAAGTGGCCGAAGCTGGAGATCGTCTTCGTGGAATCGGGCGGCGACAATCTCGCCGCCACCTTCTCGCCCGAGCTGGCCGATCTCACGATCTACGTGATCGACGTGGCGGCAGGCGAGAAGATCCCGCGCAAGGGCGGCCCGGGCATCACCCGCTCGGACCTGCTGCTGATCAACAAGATCGATCTTGCGCCGCTGGTAGGGGCCAATCTTGAAGTCATGGACCGTGATGCGCGCCGGATGAGGGGGGCGCGACCGTTCCTGTTCTCCAACCTGAAGGAGAACAAGGGCGTTGACGAGGTTGCCGCCTTCATCGTGCGCCAGGGCGGCTTGCCCGCGCGCTGAATATTTGGGAAGAGGGAGACCATGACGCTTCGCACCCTGACGCTCTCGCTGGTCCTGGCGGCCGCCGCCCTTCCCGCATTGGCCCATCCCGGTCACATCGACGACGGCTTCCTGCATCCCCTCACCGGGCTCGATCACATCCTGGCCATGGTCGGCGTCGGCCTGTGGGCCGCCCTGTTGGCGGCGCGCAAGCCATCGGCCACCCTTCTGCTGCCGGCGGCCTTCGTCGTGATGATGGCGGCCGGGGCAGCTGCCGGATTCGCGGGCATGAAACTGCCTATCGCCGAGGCGGGGATACTTGCTTCGGTGTTTCTGCTGGGTGGCCTTGTCCTGATTGCAGTACGGGTGCCCGCCCCCGCCGCCATGGGTGTCGTGGCGCTGTTCGCCATCTTCCATGGCTACGTGCACGCGATCGAGGCGCCGACTGCAGATACCGGCGAATATATGCTGGGATTTCTCTCCTCGACGACCCTTCTGCTGGGGGCCGGCGCGTTATTGGGCTGGGTTGTGCGCCGGCTGGTCGGCGATCTGGGATTGCGCGCCCTGGGAGGCCTCATTTTGGCCGGCGGCGCCTATATCCTCGTAACTCAGTAGGGTAATTCCCACCCCCCGTTGGGGTAATTGGCACGGCTTTCGCTTTCCTCCTTTCCGGCGGTGGGTTCCGTCGAAAGAAAAAGGAGAGAGCGGGATGAAGTTGGGTTCAATGATCCGGACGGGACTCGTCGCGGCTGGCCTTCTGGCCGGCGCCGCGACCAGCGCGTTCGCACAGAGCGATACGATCAAGGTCGGTATCCTCCATTCACTGTCGGGCACGATGGCCATCAGCGAGACGACCCTGAAGGACGTCATGCTGATGTTGATCGAACAGCAGAACAAGAAGGGCGGTCTCCTGGGCAAGAAGCTCGAGGCCGTCGTCGTCGATCCGGCGTCGAATTGGCCGCTGTTCGCCGAAAAGGCGCGCGAGCTGCTGCAGAAGGACAAGGTCGCCGCGGTATTCGGTTGCTGGACCTCGGTCAGCCGCAAGTCGGTGCTGCCGGTGTTCGAGGAGCTGAACGGCATCCTGTTCTACCCGGTCCAGTACGAGGGCCAGGAGAGCCAGCGTAACGTGTTCTACACCGGCGCCGCGCCGAACCAGCAGGCGATTCCGGCCGTCGACTACCTGATGAGCAAGGACGGCGGCGAAGTTAAGCGCTGGGTCCTGGCGGGCACCGACTACGTCTATCCGCGCACGACCAACAAGATCCTGGAAGCCTATCTCAAGCAGAAGGGCGTCGCGCAGGAAGACATCATGATCAACTACACGCCGTTCGGTCATTCCGACTGGCAGTCGATCGTGGCGGACATCAAGAAGTTCGGCTCGACCGGCAAGAAGACCGCCGTCGTGTCGACGATCAACGGCGACGCCAACGTTCCGTTCTACAAGGAACTGGGCAACCAGGGCATCAAGGCCAAGGACATCCCGGTCGTGGCGTTCTCGGTCGGCGAAGAAGAGCTGGCCGGCATCGACACCAAGCCGCTGGTCGGCCACCTGGCCGCCTGGAACTACTTCGAGTCGGTGAAGAACCCCGCCAACGAAGCCTTCATCAAGGAATGGCAGACCTTCACCAAGAATCCGAAGCGCGTGACCAACGATCCGATGGAAGCGCACGTGATCGGCTTCAACATGTGGGTCGAGGCGGTCAAGAAGGCCGGCACGACCGACCCTGACAAGGTGATCGCCGCCATCATCGGCATCAAGGTGCCGAACCTGACGGGCGGCGTCTCCGAGATGCTGCCGAACCACCATATCACCAAGCCGGTGCTGATCGGCGAGATCGAGGCCAATGGCCAGTTCGATGTCGTCTGGAAGACCCCGGGTCTCGTCCCGGGCGCCGCGTGGTCGCCGATCCTCGACAACTCCAAGAACCTGGTCGCCGATTGGACGCCACCGATGAACTGCGGCAACTACGACACCGTTGCGAAGAAGTGCATCGGCAAGGTCAAGTAGACCCAAGCGGGCAACTAACAGGGGCGGGGCGACTTTCAAGTCGCCCCGTTTCCGTCTGGAGCGGCTTCCGATCAGTTGGAGCCGCGCGAGCGGATCCAACTGATCGGAAACGCATTGGTCGTTGCGCCTCGACTACTGGCATATTCCGTCCGACTGATTACAGTCGACCGAAATATGCTTTAAAGGCTAATCCTCTGACATGTCGCAAAAGCGTCTTCTTGTGTGGCTGTTGCCGGTCCTCGCCACACTCTTCGTGGCCGGTTCGGCGCTGTCGGCGGATCTCGCCACCCTGGTGACCAACCTCGTCACGGGGGGCTACAGCGAACGCGATACGGCGATCGGAGCGCTGGCTGCTTCCGGCGAGGCGCGCGCGGCGCCCATCCTGCAGGCGCTGAGTTCCGGCGACCTCTACGTCCGCAACGCCGACAAGCTCGTCGTCATCGGCAGCGGCAGCGGCAAGCGGGTCACCCTCACCGACGCGCTCACCGGCAAGCCGGCGGGCAGCGCCGACGAGGACGATCTCGAGAAGGTCAAGGTCAACAACCGGCTGCGCGGCACGATCGATGCGGCCATGGGCTCGCTCACGCTGATGAGCCCCGATCCCAGGGTGCGCCGGCAGGCCTCTGAATCGCTGTTCACGCGGCGCGATGCCTCGGCGCTGGCCGCGCTCGATCCGGCGATCGCTGCCGAAAAGGATCCCGCCATCAAGCGTTCGATGACCGAGGCGCGCGCCGCCATCGTGCTCACCACGCCCGACACCACCCCTGCCCAGAAACTCGAGGCGATCGCCCTGGTGCGCGACCGCGGTGATCGCGACGCCATGGCCGTCCTGCAGATCGCCGCCGGCGCGACCGATGGCGAGGTCAAGGCCGCGGCGCTGGCGGGCGCCGAGACGGTCCGCAACACGCTGGCCGCCTGGTCGATGGCGCAGAACGTCTGGTACGGCATCTCGTTGGGCTCGGTGCTGCTGCTCGCGGCGATCGGGTTGGCCATCACCTTCGGCACCATGGGCGTCATCAACATGGCGCATGGCGAGATGGTGATGCTGGGCGCCTACACGACCTTCGTCGTGCAGCAGGTGCTGCGCAGCACCGCGCCGCAGCTCAACGAGTTCTCGGTCATCATCGCGCTGCCGCTCGCCTTCCTGGTCGCCGGCGCCATGGGCGTGGCGATCGAGCGCTCGATCATCCGCTTCCTCTATGGCCGCACGCTCGACACGCTGCTGGCCACCTGGGGCCTGTCGCTGGTCCTGCAGCAGGCCGTGCGCTCGATCTTCGGCCCGACCAACCGCGAGGTGAGCTCGCCGACCTGGATGTCGGGCTCGTTCAAGGTCGGTCAGCTCGACGTGACCTACGGCCGCCTCTGGATCATCGTCTTCGCGCTGCTGGTGTTCGTGACCTTGCTGGCGCTGCTGCGCCGAACGCCGCTCGGCCTCTACATGCGCGCGGTCACGCAGAACCGCCCGATGGCGGCGGCCATGGGAATCCGTACGCCGCGGGTCGATGCGCTCACCTTCGGCCTCGGCTCGGGCATCGCGGGCCTCGCCGGTGTGGCGCTCAGCCAGATCGACAATGTCAGCCCCAATCTCGGCCAGGGCTACATCATCAACTCGTTCATGGTCGTGGTGTTCGGCGGTGTCGGTAATCTCTTCGGCACGCTGCTGGGCGCCACGGCGCTGGGCATCGTCAACAAGTTCCTCGAACCCTATGCCGGTGCGGTGCTGGGCAAGATCCTGGTGCTGGTCTTCATCATCCTGTTCATCCAGCGCCGGCCGCGCGGGCTGTTTGCGCTCAAGGGACGCTCGGTCGAATGAGGGCGGTCGAATGATCACCCGCTTCCTGTGGACCGGCATGGGCCGCAACCTGCGCCTGTTCGTGCTGCTGGTGCTGGCGATCGGCATCGTCGTGCCGATGCTCAACCTCTTGATGCCGGCCACCAGCCCGTTCTATGTGCCGGCCTATGTGCTGCAGCTGATCGGCAAGTACCTCTGTTATGCCTCGCTGGCGCTGTCGGTCGATCTCGTGTGGGGCTTCTGCGGCATCCTCACCTTGGGCCACGCCGCCTTCTTCGCGCTGGGCGGCTACTGCATGGGCATGTACCTGATGCGCCAGATCGGCGCGCGCGGCGTCTACGGTAATCCGATCCTGCCCGACTTCATGGTGTTCCTGAACTATCCCGAGCTGCCGTGGTTCTGGCACGGCTTCAACCACTTCTGGTTTGCCGCACCCATGATCGTCATCGTGCCGAGCGTGCTGGCGCTGGCGCTGGGCTGGTTCGCCTTTCGCAGCAGGGTCACCGGCGTCTATCTCTCGATCATCACCCAGGCGATGACCTTCGCGCTGCTACTGGCCTTCTTCCGCAACGACATGGGCTTCGGCGGCAACAACGGCATGACCGATTTCAAGGACATACTGGGCTACTCCGTGCAGGCCGACACGACCCGCGCGGTGCTGTGCTTCTGCTCGGCGCTGGCGCTGGCAATCTTCCTCGTCATCTCCGGCGCGGTCATCGGCTCGCGCTTCGGCACGGCGCTGATCGCCGTGCGCGACGCCGAAAGCCGCATGCGCTTCCTGGGCTACCGGGTCGAGGGCTACAAGCTCTTCGTCTTCGTGCTGTCGGCGGCGATGGCGGGCATTGCGGGCGCGCTCTACGTGCCGCAGGTCGGCATCATCAATCCCAGCGAATTCGCCCCCGGCAACTCGATCGAGGCGGTGCTGTGGGTCGCGGTCGGCGGCCGCGGCACGCTGATCGGCCCGGTGATCGGTGCCTTCATCGTCAATTTCGCCAAGACCTACCTGACCGGCGCGCTGCCCGAGGTCTGGCTGTTTGCGCTCGGCTCGCTGTTCATCGTCGTCACCCTGTTCCTGCCCAAGGGCGTCGTCGGGCTGTGGGCCCAGATCAAGGCGAAGAAGGTGCGGCCGGCATGAACGCCCCCAGAAGCACCTCGGCATTGCTCTATCTGAGCGGCGTCACCGTATCGTTCGACGGCTTCAAGGCGCTGAACAACCTGTCGCTGCTGATCGAGCCCGGCGAGATGCGCGCCATCATCGGCCCCAACGGCGCTGGCAAGACCACCATGATGGACGTCATCACCGGCAAGACGCGGCCGGACGAGGGCGAGGTCGTGTTCGACGGGCGGGCCGACCTCACCAAGCTCGACGAGGCGCATATCGCCACCCTGGGCATCGGGCGGAAGTTCCAGAAGCCAACGGTGTTCGATCACCACACGGTGCGCGACAATCTCCTGCTGGCGCTGGCGGGCCTGCGCTCCTGGTACAAGCTGCTGGGCGCAGCGCCGACCAAGGCCGAGAACAATCGCCTCGCCGAGATCCTGTCGATCATCCGCATGGAGGCGCAGCAGCACATGCTGGGCGCCCGCCTCAGTCACGGCCAGAAGCAGTGGCTCGAGATCGGCATGCTGCTGGCGCAGAACCCCAAGCTGATGCTGGTCGACGAGCCGGTGGCGGGCATGACCGACGTCGAGACCGAGACCACCGCGCAGGTGCTGCGCGAAGTCAACAAGTCCCACTCCGTCGTCGTGGTCGAGCACGACATGAGCTTCGTGCGGGCGCTCGGCGTCAAGGTGACGGTGCTGCACGAGGGCTCGATGCTGGCCGAGGGCTCGCTCGACCAGGTGAGCGCCGATCCGCGCGTCGTCGAAGTCTATCTCGGACGATGAGAGAGGACGACAGGCCATGCTGAAGGTCGAGAACGTCAACCTCTTCTACGGCGCCGCCCAGGCGCTGCGCGGCGTGTCGCTCTCCGCGACCATCGGCAAGGTGACCTGCCTGCTGGGCCGCAACGGCGTCGGCAAGACCAGCCTGCTGCGCGCCATCTGCGGCCTGCAGCCGATCGCCTCGGGCTCGATCGTGCTGGAAGGTCGGGACGTATCGAGGCTGCCGGCCTACGAGCGCGCTCGGCTCGGCATCGCCATCGTGCCGCAGGGCCGCGAGATCTTCTCGCTGCTGACGGTGAAGGAGAACCTCGAGACCGGATTCGCACCGGTGAGCCGCGAGCATCGCAAGGTGCCCGACGAGGTGTTCGAGCTCTTTCCGGTGCTGCAGTCGATGCTGAGGCGCCGCGGCGGCGACCTGTCGGGCGGCCAGCAGCAGCAGCTGGCGATCGGCCGCGCGCTCACCATGCGGCCCAAGCTCCTGGTGCTCGACGAGCCGACCGAAGGCATCCAGCCGTCGGTCATCAAGGACATCGGCCGCGCCATCACCTACCTGCGCAATCGCGGCGACATGGCGATCCTGCTGGTCGAGCAGTATCTCGACTTCGCCCACGAGCTGGCCGACGACTTCGCGGTCATGGACCGCGGCGAGGTCGTGATGTCCGGCACCCGCGAGACCTTCGACGCCGAGGCCGTGCGCAAGCACATGACGGTCTAACGGACCGCAACAACCTCATCCTGAGGAGCCGCGCGAAGCGCGGCGTCTCGAAGGATGGGCACGAGCACCACGTTTGTTGCCCATCCTTCGAGACGCGCTACGCGCTCCTCAGGATGAGGATGGGCGCTGGGGGCTTTGAGCTCCGCGAACCAGCTTGCCGGGTCGCTCGCCCGTCAGCTCGTCGTCGTGCACCGTCTCGACGCCGGCCACGAATGTGTGACGATAGCCCACCGCGCGCTGGATCAGGCGACGGCCGCCGGCGGGCAGGTCGTAGACCACCTCCGGGCGCTTCAGGGAGAGCGCGTCGAAGTCGATGATGTTGATGTCGGCCTTGTGGCCGGGCGCCAGCAGCCCACGGTCGAGCAGGCCATAGGCCTCGGCGGTGCCGCGCGTCTGCTTGGCGATCAGGAATTCCAGCCCGAGCTTCGGCCCGCGCGTGCGGTCGCGGCCCCACAGGGTGAGCAGCGAGGTAGGCGAGGAGGCGTCGCAGATCACGCCGACATGGGCGCCGCCGTCGGCCACGCCCAGCACCGAAGCGGGATCGGTGATCATCTCGTGCACGACGTCGAGGCTGCCATCGGCGTAGTTCTCGAACGGCAGCATCAACAGGCCCTTGCCGCCGTGGGCCATGATCGCTTCGAGGGCGACTTCCTGCGGGCGTGCGGCCGGTGCGCGCTGCGATCGCCGCCACCGACTGGCTGGCCTCGGGCTCGTAATCCGGACGTTCGCCGATCGGGAACATCTTGTGGAACAACTCGCCCATGTAGGCTGGCGCATCGGCGGGCGCGGCACCGTGAGACGGCGTCGCAGATCGGCGTCGGCCACCAGGCCGGCATGGCGCTCGGCCGGCGACAGGTCGCGGATCTCCCGCCACACCGGATGGGCAGCGAAGGGATGGACGGTCGTCTCGAGGCCCAGGATCACGCCGATCGGTCGCGATCCTACCTGTGCATTGGCCTGGCGGCCGGCACGGCGCACCGCGTTCACCTGGTCGAGCGTCTCGCGCCACAGCCTGGGCTGGGCATCGACCTGGACCAGCAGCACCGAGAGGGGCCGGCCAGCAAGCCTGGCGGCGGCATCGAGCGCCTCGAACTCGCCCGGGCCGAAATCCGAATTGACCTGCAGGACGCCCTTGCCGGCCCGCTTCATGCCTTCGGCCAGCGCGAACAACTCGGCCTCGCGGGCGCTGAGCGACGGGGTGAAGCGGCCGTCGCGCGCCTTGTGCTTGGTGGTGCGCGAGGTGGTGACGCCCAGGGCGCCCGCCTCGAGCGCTTGCGCCACCAGTCGCGTCATCTCCTCGCGTTCGCCCTGGTCGGGTACTTCGGCGTGGTTGGCGCCGCGTTCGCCCATCACGTAGAAGCGCAGCGCGCCGTGCGGCAGTTGTGCTGCCACGTCGACGGCGCGCGTCATCGAGCCCAGCGCGCCCAGATAATCGTCGAAGGATTCCCAGTTGAACTTCACGCCCTCGCTCAGCACCGTGCCGGGAATGTCCTCGACGCCTTCCATCAGGTTGATCAGGTAGTCCGACTTGCCCGGCCGTACCGGCGCGAAGCCGACGCCGCAGTTGCCGAACACGGTGGTCGTGACGCCGTGCCAGGACGAGGGCGTGACGAACGGGTCCCAGGTCGCCTGGCCGTCGTAGTGGGTGTGGATATCGACGAAGCCTGGAGCCACGACGAGGCCGGCTGCGTTTATTTCACGCTTCGCGGGACCGAGCTTGGGACCGACGGCTGCGACGCGTCCGTCCTGCACGGCCACGTCGGCCACCCTGCGGGGCTGGCCGGAGCCGTCGATCACGGTGCCGTTTCGGATGACGAGGTCAAACATGGGCGCAGGATAGGCTTGGGACGGCCTGCCGGTCTATGTTGCGGGCCTGAAATCACCATCCCTTTGGGGGACCGACCCTTGCAAAAGCCACTGCTCTTCACGCCCTTCAGGATGCGCGGCGTCGTTGCGGCCAACCGCACCGTCGTCTCGCCGATGGTGCAATACCGCGCCACCGATGGGCTGGTGAACGATTACCATATCGTCCATCTCGGCAAATTCGCGATGGGCAAGTTCGGCATCGTTTTCACCGAGAACTGTGCCGTGGTGCCGGAAGGCAGGGTGACGCAAGGCGACCTCGGCATGTGGAGCGACGGCCAGATCGAGGGTCACAAGCGGCTGACGCGCTTCCTCAAGCAGGAAGGCGCGCTCGCCGCCACCCAGATCACCCATGCCGGCCGCAAGGCATCGTCGCCGCGCCAGTTCGACAAGCCCGACGAATTCGGGCCGAAGGATGCGGGCTGGCAACGCTGGCAGGTCTACGGACCGTCGGCGCTGTCCGCCGGGGAGCGCTACTCGACCTCGCCGGTGGCGCTCGACGTCTCCCAGATGGACGCGATCGTGAAGAAGTTCGGCGAGGCCGCGCGCCGCGCCGATGCCGCGGGCTACGACATCATCGAGATCCACGGCGCGCACGGCTATCTGCTGGCGCAGTTCCTGTCGCCGCTCAGCAACAAGCGCAACGATAAGTACGGTGGCGATCGCGCGGGGCGCATGAAGTTCCCGCTCGCCGCGGCCAAAGCCGTGCGCGAGAACTGGCCCGAGAACAAGCCGATGTTCATCCGCGTCTCGGCGGTCGATGGCGGCGGCGGCTGGGATGTCGACGACACCGTGGCCTACGCGCAGGAGCTGAAGGCGCTGGGCATCGACGTGATCGACACCTCGTCGGGTGGACTCGCGGGGCTCTCGACGGCGGCGCCGATCAAGCGTGCGCTGGGCTTCCAGGTGCCGTTCGCGGCGGCGGTGAAGCGTGGCGCAGGCATCCCCACCATGGCGGTCGGCCTGATCCTCGACGGGCCGCAGGCGGAGAAGGTCCTGCAGGACGGCGACGCCGACCTGATCGCGATCGGGCGCCAGGCGCTCTACAATCCGTTCTGGCCGGTGCACGCCGCCCAGGAGCTGGGCTGCGACATCGACTTCGGCATGTGGAATCCCGAATACGGATGGTGGCTCGACAAGCGCAAGAACAACCTGCCGGCCGATCGCTCGGCGACCGGGCAGGCGAAGTGACCGGTAGTTCTTCGGGCATCCTCGCCGGGCTGAGGGTGGTCGAGGGCTCGGCGTTCATCGCCGCGCCGATGGCCGGCATGACCCTGGCGCAGCTCGGCGCCGACGTGATCCGCTTCGACGACCTGAAGGGCGGGCTCGACAGCGATCGCTGGCCGGTCACGAAAGACGGCGCCTCGATCTATTGGGCGGGCCTCAACAAGGGCAAGCGCTCGATCGCCGTCGACCTGCGATCGCCCAAGGGCCGCGAGCTGCTGACGGCGCTGATCACGGCGCCGGGCGAGAACGCGGGCATCTTCTCGACCAACATGCCGGCGCGCGGCTGGCTCTCCTACGAGGAGCTGGCGAAGAAGCGGGCCGATCTGATCGCGCTCAACATCGTGGGCGACCGCCACGGGTCGGCGAACGTCGACTATACGGTGAACTCGATCACCGGCTTTCCGCTGGTCTCGGGGCCGGCCGGTCATGACGGTCCGGTCAACAACGTGCTGCCGGCCTGGGACATCGCCACGGCCTATGCCGCGGCCATGGCGATCCTTGCGGCAGAGCGCCATCGCCGCCTGACGGGCAAGGGCCAGCGCATCGTGTTGCCGCTGCAGGACATGGCGCTCGCGGCCGTGTCGGCCACCGGCTACATCGGCGAGGCGGTGATCAACTCTGTCGACCGGCCGCGCTTCGGCAACGAGATCTTCGGCACTTTCGGCCGGGACTTCCGCACGAAAGATGGCAAGTACGTGATGATCTGCATCTTCTCCGATCGTCACCTCGAGGCGCTGGCCAAGGCCGGCGGCTTCGCCGATGCCTTTGCTGCAATCGAAAAGAAGAAGGGCGTCGACCTCAAGCTCGAGGCCGACCGCTGGAATGCGCGGGACGAGCTGATCGCCGTGATCGAACCGTGGGTGGCGGGGCTGGGTGCGGCGGATGTGGCTATGGCCCTGCAGAAGGCGGGCGCGCTGTGGGCGCCCTATCAGACCTTCCGCGAGCTGAGCGCCGACAAGGACGCCGTAACAGACAACCCGATGTTCACCGTGCTCGACCAGCCCGGCATCGGCCGCTATCCGGTCGCGGCCTCGCCGGTCCAGTTCGACGCCGTAGCGCGCGAGAAGCCGGTGCCCGCACCGACGCTCGGCCAGCATACCGACGAGATCCTGTCGGGCATCCTCGGCCTTTCCAGTGCCGAGATCGCCAAGCTGCACGACGAGAAGGTCGTTGGCGGCCGCTAAAATCCTGATCGCGGGCGGCGGCATCGGCGGGCTGGCAACGGCGCTGGCGCTGGCGCAGAAGGGCATCGCCTCGCTGGTCCTGGAGAAGGCCTCGCAACTGGGCGAGATCGGCGCCGGCATCCAGCTCGGACCCAACGCCTTCCATTGTTTCGACCGGCTGGGTGTGGGCGAGGCGGCGCGCGGCATGGCGGTCTACATCGATCAGCTGCGCCTGATGGATGCGATGGCCGATGGCGAGATCTGCCATATCGACCTCGGCGAGGCGTTCCGCGCGCGCTTCAAGAATCCCTATGCCGTCGTGCATCGTGGCGACCTGCATGGCGTGTTGCTGAAGGCCTGCCGCGAGCATCCGTCGATCGAGCTCGAAGTCTCGAGCGAAGTCACGGGCTACGAGCAGGATGGCTCGACGGTCACGGCGAAGCTAGGCAATGGCAAGACGGTGACCGGCGCGGCCTTGATCGGCGCCGACGGCCTGTGGTCGAACGTTCGCCGCCAGCTCGTGGGCGACGGCGCGCCGAGGGTGTCGGGCCACACGACCTATCGCTCGGTGATCCCGCTCGAACAGATGCCGGAAGACCTGCGCTGGAATGCGGCCACTCTGTGGGTCGGCCCGAAGTGCCACGTCGTCCATTACCCTCTTTCGGGCTGGAAGGTGTTCAACCTCGTCGTCACTTATCACAACGACGCGCCGGAGCCGGTCACCGGCCAGCCGGTATCGGTCGAGGAGGTACGGCGCGGCTTCACCCATGTCTGCGAGCGCGCACAGACGATCATCCGGCACGGCGTCGACTGGAAGATGTGGGTGCTGTGCGATCGCGATCCGGTCGACAAATGGGTCGACGGCAACGTGGCGCTGCTGGGCGATGCCGCACATCCAATGCTGCAGTACATGGCCCAGGGCGCCTGCATGGCGATGGAGGATGGCGTATGCCTGGCCGATGCGCTGGCCAGCCATGACACGCTGGCGGCCGGCCTCGAGAACTATCGCGCCCGCCGCGTGTTGCGCACCGCGCGGGTGCAGCTCACCTCGCGCGCCATGGGCGATCACGTCTGTCACCCGGCCGGACCGCACGCCGCGCTGCGCAACGCGATCATGGGCGCCAAGAGCCAGGCCGAGTGGTACGCCACGCTCGACTGGCTCTACGGCGGCAACGGGCTGGACTGAAACAGTTCGGCCCCGCCCGAAATGACGGCCGCTCGAAAGTGCCTATCTCTTCCCCATGACCCAACAAACCTTCCGTCTTCCCGCGACGGTCGAGTGCCCGTCGCTCTTCATCCGCCGGCAGCCTCGCGTCGGTGGGCCTGCGGTGCTCTACGTTCACGGTGCCACGTTCCCGTCGGCTCTGTCGGTCGGCTTCGACTTCGGTAGCGGCTCGTGGTTCGACGACTGGAACCGGCGCGGCTTCGACGCCTGGGCCTTCGACTTCGCGGGCTTCGGCGAAAGCGGCCGTTACGCTGCGATGGCCGAGCCCGCGGACAGGCATCCGCCGCTCGGCCGCGCACCGGAAGCCGCCCGGCAGATTGCGTCGGTCCTGGAATGGATCCGCCGCGAGACCGGCCAGCAGCGTGTCTCGCTGGTCGCGCATTCCTGGGGCGGCGCGCCTGCCGCCCTTTCTGCAATTGCCGCACCTGAAGCCGTCGACCGTCTCGTCCTGTTCGCGCCGATCGCATCGCGCTCCGGCGGCACGGTGGCGGCCTCGCTGCCCGCCTGGGCCGATGTCACCAACGAGGCGCAGTACAGGCGCTTCATCGAGGACGTGCCAAGGGACCATGCGCCCGTGCTGGAGGGCTTCGACGACTGGGCGCCGGCCTATCTGGCAAGCGATCCCGATGCGACCCGGCGCACGCCGCCCGCCGTGCGTGTGCCCTACGGATCCATCGCCGATAACATCGAGGCGCAGGCGGGCCGCGTTGTCTGGCTGCCGGCAAAGCTCACGCGGCCCGTCACCATCGTGCGGGGCGCCTGGGACTCGCTCTGCCAGGACAAGGATGCTGCGAGCATCCTGGACGCCGCCACCTCGGCGCCCGCCCGTCGCGATATCCGGCTCGACGCCGGCACGCACTTGATGCATCTCGAAACCGGCCGGCATGCGCTCTACGACGCGGTCGGCCAGGCCTTGAAAGGACCAACGCCATGATCGCCGTGATCTTCGAAGTCTGGCCGGCTGACCACGCCAAGCAGACCTATCTCGACATCGCCGCCTCCCTGAAGCCCGAGCTCGAGCAGATCGACGGTTTCCTCTCGATCGAGCGCTTCCAGAGCCTAGTCGACGACAAGAAGCTGCTTTCGCTCTCTTTCTGGCGCGACGAGGCGGCGGTGCAGGCGTGGCGCAACGTCGAGCATCACCGCCAGGCCCAGGCGGCCGGCCGCGGCGGCGTGCTGCGCGACTATCGCCTTCGGGTGGCGAGCGTCTTGCGCGACTACGGCATGACCGAACGCGCCGAGGCGCCGGCCGATTCGCGCAAAAAGAACGGATAGGACGAGGAATGTTTGCGGGACTGTTCAGGCCCGTCGGCTAAGGTCCGCTCATGAAAATCCTCGTGGTCGGCGCCGGCGCAATCGGCGGATATTTCGGTGGACGCCTGCTGGCGACCGGGCGCGACGTCACTTTCCTGGTGCGGCCGGGGCGGGCGGCGCAGCTCGCCAGGACCGGCCTCGCGATCCGCAGCAAGCTGGGCGACGTGTCGTTGCCGCCGCCGCCCACCGTCTCGGCCGAGGCGCTGAAGCAACCGGTCGATCTGGTGCTGCTGAGCTGCAAGGCCTACGACCTCGACGGCGCGATGACTTCGTTCGCGCCCGCGGTCGGACCTGGCACGGCGATCCTGCCGCTGTTGAACGGGCTTGCCCATCTCGATGCGCTGGCCGGCCGCTTTGCGCCCGCAAACGTGATCGGCGGCCAGGCCGCGATCTCGCTGGCGCTCGACGGCGAGGGCAGGATCCTGCACCTGAACGACGGCCTTGTGCTCGGCTTCGGCGAACTCGACGGCAGCCGTTCGCCGCGGATTGCCGCGATCGCGCTGGAGTTTGCCGCCGCCGGCATCCAGGCCGCGCAAAGCGAGAGCATCCTGCAGGACATGTGGGAGAAATGGGCCTTCATCGCCACGGCGGGCGGCATCACCTCGCTGATGCGCTCGTCGGTGGGCGACATCGTGGCAGCCGGCGGCGCCCCGTTCACATTGGCACTCTACGAAGAGATTGCCGGGATCGCCGCCGCCAGCGGCCATCCGTTGCGCGCGGCGGCTTCCGAGCGGGCGCGCACCATGCTTACTGCCGCCGGTTCGGCCTTTACCGCCTCGATGGCGCGCGACCTCGAGGGCGGCTTCCGGGTCGAAGCGGACCACGTGATCGGCGACCTGCTGAAACGCGCGAGGGGCGGCGACCAACCTATGCTGAAAATCGCCTACGCCCACCTCAAGGCCTACGAGGCGCGGCGCAAGCGCGAAGGGAAGGCCTAGGAGCCGTGGCTCGCGGGATCGCGGCCTGACGCCTTCAGGATGAAATGGTCGATCGAGACCGGCCCGGGTCCGGAGATCGCGAGCCAGGCGAACATCACGAAGTAGGAGACTTCCTCGAGGCCCAGGAACGATTCGAGCCCGTCGATGTCGCCCAGCTTGGCCGAGACGATGGCGACCACCATGACGACCATCAGCGGCACGGCGGCAAAGCGGGTCAGCAGGCCGACCAGCAGCATCAGGCCGCCGAAGAACTCCACGCCGGAGACGAAGGGCGTCAGGATCTCGGGTGCCGGGATGCCGAGCGCGGCGAAGTTCTTGGTGATCATCGGCAGGTTGTGCAGTTTGGTCCAGCCGGTGCCCATGAACACCACGCCGGCGACGATGCGCACGGTGAGTGGACCCAGCCACGCCAGGTAGCCCGCGATCGCACGCGACCAATCGTAGAAGACCGTGACGAAGGCGTTCATGTGGCTCCCCTGCGGCCGGGTGGCCGTTTCTCCGGCAAGGACTATCGCGCTTTGCCGATCACGCGGCAAAAACTATTCGTGAGGACAGGTTCATCGCGCCATCCAGCCGCCATCCACCATCAGGTTTTCACCCGTGATGAAGGTCGCCTCGTCGGAGGCGAGGAACAGCGCTGCATTGGCGACATCATCGGAGCGGCCAAGCCGCGGCAGCGGCGTGCGGGCGTGGCTGTAGTCGATCCAGCGCGGCTCGACGGCGCGGCCGCCCTTGCCGGTCAGGATCTTGCCCGGCGCCACGGCATTGCAGATGATCGAGTCGGCGCCATAGTCCGACGCGATCTGGCGGGTGAGATAGACGATCGCCGATTTGGACACGCCGTAGGAGCAATCCTCGGGCGAGGCGATCATGCCGTGCTGGGAGGAGATGTTGACGATGCGCCCGCGCGCCTCGTGGCGGATCTCCTGGCCGAGCATGCGGCGCACGGCGGCGCGGCACATCAGGAACACACCGGTGAGGTTGACCGCCATCACCTGGTTCCATTCGTCGAGGCTGGTGTCGGTGAGCTTCTTGCCGATCCGCACGACGGCATCGTTGACCATGATGTCGAGCCGGCCGGTGGGCAGGACCGCCCGGCGCACGGCCTCCTCGACGTCGGCTTCCTTCGAGACGTCGCCCTGGAAGAACGGCACGTTCAGGACCTTGTGGGTGGGCTCGCCGCCTTCGACCACCTGCTCGGTGATGTCCATCAGCAGGAGCGCGGCACCTTCGTCGTGGAAGCGTTGGGCGATGGCGCGGCCGATGCCGGAGGAGGCGCCGGTGATCAGGGCCGTCTTGCCTTCCAGTCTTTTCATCTCTGCCTCATCAGCATGTCGCGTTCGAGCTTCGCCACCCAGCGCGCGAAGGGCCAGAGCAGCACGAAGAAGATGATCGCCGCGGCGGTGAGCGGCGTCGGATTGTAGGTCTGCTCCTGCGCCACCCGCGCCGAGCGCAGGAGCTCGGGCAGGGCTACAAGGGCCGCGATCGAGGTGGCCTTCACCAGCTCCAGCGAATTGGAGGCAAGCGGTGCCATCACCCGCCGAATGGCCTGCGGCAGCATCACCAGGAAAACGATCTGCAGCGGATGGAGGCCGAGCGCGCGGGCGGCCTCGCGCTGGCCGGGCGGCACGGCTTCGATGCCGGCGCGGAAGATCTCGCCGTAGTAGCCGGAGTTATTGAGCACGATGGCCAGCACGCAGGCCGCAAACGACGGCAGCTTCACGCCGAGGAAGGGCAGGCCGTAGAAGATCAGGATCAGCAGGACCAGCACGGGGAATGAGCGGAACAGGTCGATCCAGACCAGCAGCGCCACGTTCACCGGCTTGTTGTGGAAGCTGTAGGCGACGGCGATGGCAAGGCCCACGATAACGGCGATCGGCAGCGCCACGACCGCCAGCGCCACGGTGAGTTGAAGGCCCTGCCAGAGCAGCGGCCAGATGCGCACGAACGAGTCCCAGTCGGCGAAATTGTCGAGGAAGAGCTGCAGGGCTTCCATCGGTGCCGTCGCTCAATGCGTCCGGGGTCCCAGCCCTTCGAGCCAGCGGCTGGCGACGACCAGCGGGACGAAGAACAGGAGATAGAGCGCGGCGGCGAGGGTGAGCGGCGAGGGGTTGGCGGCGATCGCCATGGCGCTCTCGGCGCGGCCCAGCAGTTCGGGCAGCGCTACGGCGGTGCCGAGTGCGGTGCCCTTGGTGATGGCGATGGCGCGGTTGGTGAGCAGCGGGATGGCGATGCGGATCGCCTGCGGCAGGATCACCCGGAAGAGGATGCGGAAGAAGCCCAGTCCCAGCGAGCGCGCGGCATCCCACTGGCCTTGCGGCACGGCGTGGATGGCGGCCCAGAAGATCTCGGTGGCGAAGGCCGCCAGCACGGCGCCCAGCGCCACCACGGTCGCGGCGAAAGGGCTGAGCTGGATGTCGGCATAGGGCAGGCCGAAGTAGATGAACACCACGACCACGAGCTGCGGCAGGGTGCGGAAGATATCGACGAAGACCGTGATCGCGATGTCGGCCGCGCGGATGCGCATCGCCCGCACGATCGCGAGCGCCAGCCCGGTAGCGACGCCCACAACGATGGTGAGCAGCGCCACTTCGACGGTGACCCAGAAGCCGCCCAGGATGGACGGACCATACTGGGCGAGGATCTGCCGGTTGAAGAAATTGTCGAGGAGCGGGTTCATTCAAACCTCTCCTCCCCTTCGCGGAAGCCGCGAAGGGGAGGTGCCCGCGTCTTCGCGGGCGGAGGGGTCATGAGTCACGGCATTGGTGTGGCTCATGACTCCTCCGTCGCTGTAAGACAGCGACACCTTCCCTTGGCGGAGTCCGCCAAGGGGAGGGATGTAACTCACTTGCAGCTGAGTTCGTGCGGCGTCGGGTCGTAGTTCTTGAAGTCGGGCGCACCGTAGCCCGGGAAGATCATGTTGATCGACGAGGCGGCATCGGGCTTGGAGCCGTACCACTTCTCGTACATTTTCACCAAGGTGCCATCCTTCTTCATGCACTCGATCGCGCCCTCGACCGTGTTGCGGTAGGCGGTGTCTTCGAGCCGGAAGGCGTAGCCGAAGTTGCGGCCGTTGAAATCCTTGAAGCCCACCTTGATCGCCTTGTTCTGGCTGGCCGCGAACACGGTGGTCGGAATCTCGTTCAGCGCGGTGAAGGCACGCTTGGTGATCACGGCCTGCACCGAGTTTGGGAAGGTGTCGTAGCGCTGGACCTCGAAGCCGTACTTCTCGGCGTTGGCGGTGGCCCAGGTGTCGGAAATGGTGCCGCGATTGACTGCGAGCTGCTTGCCCTTGAGGTCCTCGAAGCCCGCCATCGAGTCGGCAGCGCGGACCAGGAAGCCGTTGCCGGTGGCGAAGAACGGCTCGGTGTAGAGCATCTTCTCGGCGCGCTCGGCGGTGATGTTGAGCGGATTGACCGTGAACTCGATGCGCTTGGAGAACAGCGCGGCGAACAGGCCCGAGAAGTTGATGTCGACGATCTCGACACCCGGCCGGCCGATGCGACGGGCGACGTCCTTGATCATGTCGACGCCGAAGCCTTCCGGCCCCGCGGCGCCGCGCACCATCCACGGCGCCACGCCGAAGTCGGAGCCGACGACCAGCGGCTTGTCTTTGGGATGGTCGGCATCCTGCGCGAAGGCGGCGCCGGCGAACGAGAGGGCGGCGACGGCGGCAAACAAGCTTCTTGCAAACATGTAAATCCCCAATGTGAGTGGGCTCTCTGACGCAAAGACCGTGCCTTAGCCGCGGCGAACGCTGGCGCCGCCATCGACCGGCAGGGTGACGCCGGTGATGAAATTGGCCTCGTCCGACGCCAGGAACAGCGCGGCATTGGCCACGTCCCAGCCGGTGCCCATCTTCTTGCGCAACGGCACGTGGGAATCGCGCTCCGCCTCGACCTCCGCCCGGGTCTTCTTGAAGGTGCGCGCGCGGGTGTCGACGGCCATCGGCGTGTTCATCAGGCCGGGCAGGATCACGTTGGCGCGGATGCCGTACTGGGCATTCTGGTAGGCGAGCTGCTCGGTGAAGGAGACCATCGCGGCCTTGGTCGCCTTGTAGGCGACGTAGGGATAGGTGGTGATCACCGCCATCGAGGAAATGTTGATGATCACGCCGCTCTTCTGCTCGCGCATCATCGGGATCACATTGCGGGCGGCGAAGATGCAGCTCTTGAGGTTGATCGCGACGCAGCGGTCGAAGGCTTCCTCGGTGATCTCGAGCAATTCGGCGTCGCCGCCGGACAGCGAGACGCCGACATTGTTGTGCAGCACGTCGATGCGGCCCCAGCGCGCGTGCGTATCGGCGACCAGCGCCTTGATCTGGGCTTCCTTGGTGACGTCGGCCTTGAAGGCGACGGCAGTGCCCTGGTTCCGGCCGATCATTTCGACGGTCTCTTCGGCCGACGCGAGATTGTGATCGACGCAGACGACCTTGGCGCCTTCGCGCGCGAAGGTGAGGGCGGTGGCGCGGCCGTTGCCCATGCCTTCGCCGGGGCTCTGGCCGGCGCCGATGACGATGGCGACTTTGTCTTTCAGGCGCATGTCAGATCACTCCCGGGATCGGATATTGCTTGAGCACTTCCTTGTACTGGGGCTCGTTGTCCATCTTCACGGTCGCCAGCACGCGCACGACGGCGCAGTAGAAGGCGATGGTGACCACAAGGTCGACCATGTGCTCGTTGGACAACTCCTTCTTGATTTCCGCGAAGGTGGCGTCGGACATCGCCAGCTCGCGCACCATCTCGCGGGCGCCGCGCAGGACCGTCCGGGCAAGCGGCTCGAGCTTCGAGGTCTTGCCTTCGGTTTCGAGGAAGAGATTCTGGATGTCCTCGTCGGTGACGCCGAACTCCTTGCCGATCTTCACGTGGTGGGTGAATTCGTACTCCGACTTCTCCATCCAGCCGACCTGCAGGATCGCCAGCTCGCGCAGGCGCGGATTGAGCGTGCTCTTGCTGCGGATGTAGCCGCCGACCCCATGGAAGGCCTTGGCCATGCCGGGAGAGTTGACCAGAAGCCGCGTCAGGTTGATCGGCCGCTTCAGCAGGTCGCGCTGTTCGGGCGGCAGCTGGTCGGCGTCGAGATAGGGCAGGCGGGCCATCTGTTCGTTCTCCCTCGAGTGTTCGCTATTGAGCCTGTGAATCGCGTTCCGGTCCCTGCAGGGTCACGCCGCCGTCGATCACCAGGACCTGGCCGGTGATGTAGCGGGCGTGGTTGCTCAGCAGGAAGCGAACGCCCTGGCCGATATCCCAGCCGGTGCCCTCGATCTTCAGCACCGAGGCCTTGGCCCTCTGGGCGCGGTTGGCCTCGGTCATGCCGTTGCCGCGATTGACCATCGGCGTGTACATCGGCCCGGGGCAGATGCAGTTGACCCTGATCCTGTCCTTGCCGTGGTCGACCGCCATCGCCTGGGTGAGGCCGATCACGGCGGCCTTCGAGACGGTGTAGGTGGTGAGGCCGCGCGGACGGAGCGCCGAGATCGAGGAGATGTTGACGATCGAGCCGCCCTTGGCGGTCTTGATCATGGCCGGGATCGCGTGCTTGGAGAGCAGGAACATCGTCTCGACGTTGACCTGCATCACCCGCCGGTATTCGTCGGGCTTCTCGTCGACCACGCTGCCGCGGCTGCCGATGCCGACATTGTTGTCGAGGAAGTCGAGCCGGCCCCAGTGGTCGACCGCGGCATCGACCAGCCGCTTGCAGTCGCTTTCCTTGGTGGCGTCGCAGGCCTCGGCGATCGCGGTGCCGCCCTCGGCCTTGATCATCTCGACGGTGCGTTCGGCCAGCTTCACGTCGAGGTCCGACACCATGACTTTGGTCCCGGCCCGCGCCAGCAGGATCGCGGCGGCGCGTCCGTTGCCGATGCCGTCGCCGACGGCGCCACCGCCCGACACGATCGCCACCTTGCCCGACAGCCCAAGCTCGTCCTCAGGTCCCTTCATCGTTTCCCCCTATCGCTCATTTGGCGACATCCCATTCGATCCTGAAAGCGTTGCCCTCGGGCCTGATGTAGCCCGCGTTCGCGCCGGGAAAGTGCGCGGGGCAGAGCAGCGCATTGCTCTCGACGCAATCCTCGAGGAGCCTGCGACGGGACCTGGCCGAGAGTTCCTGGTCGGTGCAGAACTGGCTCGACCAGTCCGGATGATAGACCTGGATCGGGTGGTGCATGATGTCGCCCGAGAAGCAGGCCTGCTTGCCGCCGTCCTTCAGGTTGATCGCGATCGAGCCCGGCGTATGGCCGGGATAGTCCTCGATGGTGAGCATCGGATCGGCCTGGTAGTCGCTGTCGATCATCACCGCCTTGCCGGCCTCGACCACGGGCAGCACCGAATCGTCGAACGAGCCGCCGTTGGTCTCCTTGCCCTGTGTCTTGTGCTCGCTCTCCCAGTGCGCGTACTCGCGCTTGGCAAACAGGTACTTCGCATTGGGAAAGGTCGGCACCCAGCGGCCGTTCTCGAGCCTGGTGTTCCAGCCGACGTGATCGACGTGCAGGTGCGTGCACATCACGAAGTCGACGGATTCGGGCTTGCAGCCGCAGGCAGCCAGCCGATCCATGAACGGCGTGTTGAGCTTGTTCCAGCCCGGATTGTGCCGGTCCTTGTGATTGCCGAGGCAGGTGTCGATCAGGATCGTGTGGCGGGGTGTCTTCACGATCCAGGTATGGACGCTGCCGACGAGGCGGTCGCGACCCGGGCTCGACATGCGTCGGGCACCATCCACGATCTTCTGCGCGTCGAAAGCTTCCTGGTTGAATTTCGGGAACATGCGTGCGGGCTTGAAGCCGGCGCCGCAGATCTCCTCGACCTTCTCGATCGTGGCGTTGCCGATGGATCGGACGGTCATGTGTTCCTCCTAGAACGTAACGACGCTGCGGATCGACTTGCCCTCGTGCATGAGATGGAAGGCGTCGTTGATCTTCTCGACCGGCATCACGTGGGTGATCAGCGAATCGATGTCGATCTTCCCGTCCATGTACCAGTCGACGATCTTCGGCACGTCGCGCCGGCCCTTGGCGCCGCCGAACGCCGTGCCCATCCACGAGCGGCCGGTGACGAGCTGGAACGGGCGCGTGGCGATCTCCTGGCCGGCGCCCGCGACGCCGATGATCACCGACTTGCCCCAGCCGCGATGGCAGCACTCCAGCGCCTGGCGCATCAGCTTGGTGTTGCCGACGCATTCGAAGGAGTAATCCGCGCCGCCGTCGGTCAGCTCGACGATATGCGCCACGAGGTCCTTGTCGCCCAAGGTCTTCGGATTGACGAAGTGCGTCATGCCGAACTTGCGGCCGAGCGCCTCGCGGTCGGGATTGAGATCGACGCCCACGATCATGTTGGCGCCGACCATGCGCGCGCCCTGCAGCACGTTGAGGCCGATGCCGCCCAGGCCGAACACGACGACATTGGCGCCCGCCTCGACCTTCGCGGTGTTGATCACCGCGCCGATGCCGGTGGTGACGCCGCAGCCGATGTAGCAGACCTTGTCGAACGGCGCGTCCGGCCGGATCTTCGCCAGCGCGATCTCCGGCAGCACCGTGTAGTTCGAGAAGGTCGAGCAGCCCATGTAGTGATGGACCTTCTTGCCCTTGAGCGAGAAGCGCGAGGTGCCGTCGGGCATCACGCCCTGGCCCTGGGTCGAGCGGATCGCGGTGCAGAGGTTGGTCTTGCCCGAGAGGCACGACTTGCACTGCCGGCATTCCGGCGTGTAGAGCGGGATCACGTGGTCGCCCTTCTTGAGCGACACGATGCCGGGGCCGACGTCGACCACGACTCCGGCGCCCTCGTGGCCGAAGATCACCGGGAAGAGGCCTTCGGGATCGCCGCCCGAGCGCGTGAACTCGTCGGTATGGCAGACGCCCGACGCCTTGATCTCGACCAGCACCTCGCCGAATTTCGGACCGTCGAGGTCGACCATCTCGATTTCGAGGTTGTTGCCGGCCTCGAAGCAGACCGCAGCCTTGGTTTTCACGGTGTTCGTCTCCCTACGGCAGGGAGCCTAGCGCACGTGCTGGACCCGAGTCGCGAGTGAATTCAGCTCTTCCGCACCGCGCGACGTCACCAGGACGCCGGCACCGATATTGACCCTCACCATGCCGAGGCAGGCGTTGGGTTCGAGCTCCAGGCTCATGCCTTCCTGCAGGACCAGCTCGCCGCGGCGAATGCCGGGTTTGGCGCTGCCTTCGATCGCCTCGTCGCGCGTGCCCGCCAGTTGCTCGCGATTGACCGGTGTGAAGCCGGTCGCGCCGAAGGTGAGGGTGTGCAGGAGCGGCGTCTTGCTCCAGCAGCCGGCCGTGGCCAGCGGCTTCTCCATCGCGTGCACGACGGAGGCGAAGGTGACGCCGGGCTTCACGGCGGCGAGGCCCGCTTCGTAGGACTCGCGGGCCACGTCCTGCAAACGGCGCACGACGTCGTCGACCGGATCGAGCGCGACCGACATGTTCACCTGGCCTTCGACGCCGCCATAGATCGTGTGGATCTCGGCCTGCACGAGGTCGCCCGTTTCCAGAATGCGCGGCGGTTCGGCGCGCAGGCTCCAGCGCGGCACGCCCCAGCCGATATTGTCCTTGCCCGATTGCAGGCTGAAGAACGGATAGCGCAGGTCGCAGCCCCAGCGATGGATCTCGCGCACCGTCTCGGCGTAGACCGACGCCTCGCTGACGCCGGGCCGCGACACCGCCATCATCACCTTGCAGGCTTCTTCGCTCACCTTTGCGGCGAAGCGCAGCAGGGCGATTTCCTGCGCGCTCTTCACCAGCATGAAGTCGGTGAAGGCCAGGGTGAAGTCGCCGATCGTGGCATCCGGCAGCGCCTTCACGAGATTGGTGTGGAAGCCCAGCGGCAGCAGACCTTCGGCCTCGCCGGGCGCTGTCGGGCCGAAGCCGACCAGGCCGATGCGGCCGCGCCCGAGGCCGCGCTCCTTCAGCACTTCGGCGACCTTGGCGCCGCCGGCGCTCATGCGCACGTCGGGCACCCAGACGTCGTGGCCGCGGCGCTGGCTCTCGAAGATGCGGCTGATGCGCGAGCCGCCGAAGGCCAGCAGCACGGGATCGCTCTTCAGCGGCAGGACGACGACCGAATCGAGGAAGTCGTCGATCAGGTAGGATTCCAGCCGCTCGCGGCCCTGGAAGCTGCCGACGACGATCGCGTCGAAGCCCTGCGTCTCCATGAGCGCGCGCAGGCCGGCATAGCGGCGGTCGCGTTCGGCCAGCGTGAGCTTGCGGACCCGCTTCCGGTGTCTTTTCACCGGGTCTCATTTGTCGAGGGGCTTCATTTATCCAGCGGAGAGTGCAGCGCCTTGAGCTGGACCGCGATCTCGACATGCGGGCGCACGTCGATCACCTCGGCGACCTTGCCGCCGCCAGTGCGCTACCAGTGCCGCTGCCGCCGATCTGCGCCGGATTGCCGGCGAGGCCCCAGGCGCGCGGCACCAGCGAGGCGTCGCGCTTCCACGTCTTGAGCGGGCGGCCCTCGACGAAAGCGTTGAGTTCGCGCTCCCACAGGCGGCGGATGGCGATCACGCCCACGTCGGCGCGGCCCAGCCGCTCGCCGTCGCGGTCGGTGATCAGCCCCTGGCCGACCTGTGCCACATCGTCCTGCAGGCGCACGAGATCGACCTTGGTCTTGTCGATGTCGCGCATCGAGATCCGGCCTTCGAGCACGTCGCGCGCAAGATCCTGGTGGCGGAGGGTGATCTCCGTGCGCCGCGCCTGGCGGCGGGCATGGATGCGCGCGGCAACCTCGCCCTGCGCCGGCACGCGATGGACGCTGAACTGCATGTGGCTCACGTCGTCGATCGGCACCCACCAGAACAGCAACTCCTGCCAGCCCACTTCGGGATCGGTCGGCAGCGCGGTGAGGTAGAAGATGTTCGGCATGCCGAACTGCTGCACGCGCTTCTGGCCGTCGGGCCGGGTGAAGCCGTAGGTCACGCCCCAGGCCGATTCCTCCGCGTCGAGCGCGCGGCCCAGATCCGATGCCCTTGAAGATCGCGACATTGTCGGCATGCACGAAGCCGATGTGGCTCATGTCGAGCGCGTTCTCGAGGTTCTGGAAGTAGTTGCAATCGCGGCTGTAGGAATCGATCTCGACCATGCCGTCGAAATGTTCGAACTCGGGCTGCAGCGGGAACTCGGGCGGCGTGCCGGTCCCCAGGAAGGCGAAGACCAGGCCGAGATATTCGCGCAGCGGATACGAGGCGAGCGAGACCTTGTGGCAGAAGGCATCTTCTTCCGCCGGCTGCTCGATGCAGGCGCCGGCGCCGTCGAACTTCCAGCCGTGATAGAAGCAGCGCAGCGAATCGCCCTCGATCCAGCCCGAGGAGAGCCGCGTGCCGCGGTGCGGGCAACGCGCGTCGACCAGATGCGGCGTGCCCGACTCGCCGCGGTAGAGCGTGAAGTCCTCGCTCATGATGCGGATCGTGACGGCGCTGCCCGCCCTGAGGTCGGTCGAGTGATAGATCGGCTGCCAGAATTGGCGCAGATAGCGGCCCGCGGGCGTGCCTGGCCCGCTGCGCAGGCAATCCTCGCCGCGGGCGGAAAGACGAACGACGGATGATTGTTCTGCCATGGGACCCTCCGGCGCACTTTGGCCAACGGCTATTTCTTGACGTCGACCTTGCCCAGCTTCTGCAGGGCGTAGTCGAGGAAACGGCGATCGATCATGCCATTGAGATCGGCCTTCTTGGCCACGAGGCCCTGCTTGGCGTACCAGTCCTGCTGGTCTCGCAAGCCGTCCATCGAGATCTCGCCGTTGGGATCCATGTAGCTCCACTGGATCTTGTCGTACAGCGCCTTGTCCTTGAGGCTGGTGTACTTGGCGCAGATCGCCACCACCTCGGCGCGCCTGGGCCCGCCGATCATGGCGTCGTAATAGTCGCGCACGCCCTTCAGGAACGCCACGCTGAAAGCCTTGGCCTGGTCGGGACTCTTGTCCATCCATTCCTTGCTGTAGAGCATCACCGAGACCTCGAGCGGCGGCTTCATGAAATCGGCGGCGCGGCGGAACGGAAAGGAGATGTTCTTCTGGCTGAACAGCTCGGCGAACGGCTCGACCACCGTGCCACCGTCGATTGCCCGGGATTCCATGCCGGGACCCATGCTCGGCCAGGCCATGCTGATGGTCTGCACGTCCTCGATGGCGAGGCCTTCGGACTCCATCAGCTTGCCCAGCATGAAGTGCAGGACCGATGCCGGTGCGTTGATGGCGATGACGCGGCCCTTGAGATCCCTCGCGGACTTGATCTTGTCCTTGAGGTCGTTGCGGATCACCAAGCGTGTCGCTGGAGAAGCCCGGCGCGTCGCGGGTCCGCGCCATGACGATCCGCACCGGCCAGTCGCGCGCGAAGGCATTGTAGAGGCCGGCGCTGACGCCGCCGCCCACGACCTGCACCTGGTTCTGCGACAGCGGCGCGGTGGCCTGCGCCGCCGACTGGAAGCGCTCGAGCTTCACCTCGACGCCCTCCGCGGCGAAGTAGCCTTTTTCGATCGCGATGTAGAACGGCGCATCCGCCAGGATGCCGAGATCACCGATCTTGACCGGCTCTGCGGCGGCCGCGGCACTCGACACGCCGCACAGCACGGCCAACACGGCCAGCATCCAATTGCGCATCAGGGGCACTCTCTAGTCACGGCGCCACGGTACCAGAAGCCGCTCGCATTCATGCAGGAATAACGTCGAAAGCACGCCCAGGACGGTGATCACGATGATGCCGACGAACATCTGTTCGATCATCAATGTCTGCCACGACACCCAGATCAGATAGCCGATGCCGGAACGTGCGGCCACGAACTCCGCGCCGACCAGCACCACCAGCGAGACGCCCAGGCTGATCCGCAGGCCGGCCAGGATGGTGGGCAGCGCCCCGGGCAGGATCACCCGCAGGAAGAGCTTGGGCCATGGCGTGCCGTAGTTGCGGGCCACGTCGAAATAGATCCGGTCGAGCTGAAGTACACCGACCGTAGTGTTGATGATGGTCAGAAACAGCACCGACATTGCCACCACGACGACCTTCGAGCCGTCGCCCAGGCCGAACACCAGCATCAGAAGTGGCAGCAGCGCGATCTTGGGGATCGGATAAAGGGCCGCGATCAGGGGATCGAGCGCCGCCCGAACCCAGCGATTGAGGCCCATCACCATGCCGATGAAGATGCCCGGCACGGCGCCCAGCACGAAGCCGATCACCAGCCGGCGCAGGCTGGCGCCGATATGGACGGCAAGCTCTCCGGACAAAGCGAGATCCCAACCGGCCACGGCGATCGCGGTCGGCGAGGGCACGTAGCGCTGGTTGACGAAGCCGGCGTTGGAGGCGAGTTGCCAGACGACCAGCGCTGCGACCGGGGAGAGGATGGCAAGGGCCCGTTCCTGGTTGGCGGGCTTCATTGGTCGGCCTCCTCCTGTCGGTGCGCGGTCCGCACCTCGTCCTCCAGCATGCGCCAGATCGACAGTTCCAGGGCGCCGAAGCGCGGGTCGGCGCGCAGTTCGGCCACCGAGCGGGGCCGGGGAAAGTCGATCGGCACGATCTCCTTGATGCGGCCGGGCTGTGCCGTCATGACGACGATGCGGTCGCCGAGCGCGATCGCCTCGTCGATGCCATGGGTGATGAACAGCACCGTCTTGGCCGAGCCCTCCCAGATGCGCAGCAGCTCCTCCTGCAGGATCAGCTTGTTCTGCGCGTCGAGCGCGGCGAACGGCTCGTCCATCAGCAGTATCTCTGGATCGGCCACGAAGGCGCGTGCGAGGCTGACCCTCTGGCGCATGCCGCCGGAAAGTTCGCGCGGATAGTGGTCGCGAAAGCGGCCGAGCCCGATCTTCTCGAGGAACGGCAGGACACGCTCGCGGCGCTCGCGCCGGCGCATGCCGCGCATCTCGAGGCTGTAGGCGGCATTGTCGGTGACCGTCATCCAGGGAAACAGCCCGTGTTCCTGGAAGACCATCGCGTTCTGCGGCAGGCCGGTGCCGGCGCCGGGCGCGATGGCGACCCGGCCGGCGCTCGGCGTCTCGAGGCCGGCGACGATGCGCAGCACGGTGGTCTTGCCGCAGCCGCTCGGTCCCACGATGCAGACGAACTCGCCGTCGCCGACCGACAGGGTGAAGTCGCTCAACGCCACGGTGCGCTGGTCGTCTTCGCCGAACGTCTTGCCAAGTCCGTCGATCGCGATCTTCGGCGGACCGCTCACGCAGCAACCTGCGGAAGCTTCGCTTTGGCTGCCCGGTACTGGTCGATCAGGCGGCGGCAAAGCTCCGCCGCGGTCGGGATGTCGCCGATGTTCCCGACGCCGTGGCCTGCCGTATAGATGTCCTTCCAGCGCTTCTTGTTTTCCTGCGCCGCCACGACCTTGCTTGGGAGTGTCGTGCGTAACACGTCGAGATCGATGCCGGCCGCGATCAGACTGGGCGTCAGCCAATTGGCCGGGGCGCCGTCGATCGATGAGGTGAGGAAGACGTCGGTCGCGCGCGTGTCGAGGATCATCTTCTTGTGGGCGTCGGAGGCCATCGCCTCGCGGGTGGCGATGAAGCGCGTGCCGATATAGCCCAGGTCGGCACCCATCGCCTGCGCCGCCAGGACGTCGCGTCCGGTGGTGAGGCTGCCCGCCAGAACGATGGCGAAGTGATCGCCGAGCTGGCGCACCTCGTTCATCAGCGCGAAGGGATTGATGGTGCCGGTATGGCCGCCGGCGCCGCCCGCCACGGCGATCACGCCATCGACCCCGGCCTCGAGCGCCTTCTCGGCATGACGTTGGTTGGCGATGTCGTGCAGGGCGACGGCGCCCCAGCCGTGGATGCGCGCGATCGCATCGCCCGGCGCGCCCTTCGAGGTCAGCACCACCGGCACCTTGTACTTCTCGACCAGCTCGAGATCGCCCGGATAGCGCGGGTTGGAGGCGTGGACCACGAGGTTGACCGCCCACGGCGCGGGCTTCCGGCCTGCATCCTCGAGGCGCTTGATGCCGAGCTCCATCTCGTCGAGCCAGGCCTGGAACTCCTCGCGGCTGCGCGTGCCATGTGCCGGGAAGCTGCCCATGATGCCCTCGCCGCAGCAGGCAAGGGTCAGCGCGGGATTGGAGACCAGGAACATCGGCGCGGCGATCAGCGGGATCGCCATGCGGTCGATCAGTCTCTGAACTTCGGCGCGCGCCATGCTCAAACCTCTCCCACGTTGGGCACCGTCGACGTGACCCCCGATTCCGCCAGCTTGCTGCAAGGCATCGTCGTCATAGCCCAGAATCTCGCGCAGCACCTCCCCGGTGTGTTGCCCGAGATCGGGTGCGGCGCGTTCGATGGCGATGCCCCGTCCGTCGAGGCGATAGGGCAAGCCCTTCACCAGACCGCCGCCACTGTCGCGCGCCAAGGTCACCCCGGCCAGGCTTGCGTCGCGCAGAAGGTCAGTGCCGTCGTTGCAGCGCGCGGCGGCAATGCCCGCGCGACAGCAGGGCGGCAACGGCTGCGTCGCTGTCGCGCGCGGCACAGAAGTCCGCCAGCGCGGCGTCCGGTGCTGCAAGGCTGACGGCGATCCAGCGTCCGTCGCGGCACTTGTAGGTGTCCTGCTGGGCGATGCCGTCCTGCCGGTTGCCTTGCCGTGTGCGCATGCAGGTCGGATCGGACGACGCGGCCAGGATCTCTTCGCCCAGGGTAAAGGAGGCGACCTCGCGCTGGGAAAAATCGAGAAAGCAGCCCACTCCGGTGCGGCGGGCCTCCATCACCGCGGTGACCACCATGCCGGTGGCAAACAGCGAGACGATCTGATCGGGATAGTTCACGTCCATGCCGGAGATCCGCGGCTCCTCGCCCTCGTAGCCGGTCAGGGAGGCGATGCCCGAGGTGGCGTCGAGCGTGCTGCCGAACGAGACGTTCATGCGTTCGGGACCGGTGTCGCCCTGGCTCGAGATCGCGGCGAAGACGATGCGCTGATTGATCGCCTTCAGGTCGGCGTAGCCCAGGCCGGCGCGGTCGAGCACGCCGCGGCGGAAATTCTCGACCACGACGTCGCAGTGTCGCGCCAGCTCGCGGATCACCCTCTGGCCGTCTCTGTCCTTGAGGTTGATCGCCAGGCCGCGCTTGTTGCGGTTGGTGAAGCGGAACTGCGGCGAGCGGTTCCACCAGCCGTCGGCGTCGTCCGGCTTGCCGACGACGCGGAACGGATCGAGATAGGCGCCCGACTCGATCTTGATCACGTCGGCGCCGAGATCGGCCAGCATCGCCGAGGTGTTGGCGCCCGCCGTCAGCAGGCCGAAATCGAGGACGCGCACGCCGGAGAGAGGGCGCATGCTCATGCCGCGAACTCCGGCGCGGGCTTTGGCGCGAAGGAGCGGCCGTTCCACTGGACGGGCAGCTGCGGCATGCGCAGGTCGCCGACTCTGGCGAGGAAGCTGCGCGCCACATATTGCTCGGTGTCGAGCAGTTCGACGGGCGAGAAGATAGGCCCGAACGGCACACCCCTGGCCTGCGCGGCCTTCTGGATCTCGGCGCGTGTTCTCGCCGGCAAACCATGGCATCAGGATCGCATAGATCTCGGCCACGTGCTGTCGGCGGCCGGCGCGCGTGTTGTACTTCGCGTCGCCAAGGCGCGGATCGCCGATCAGCGCGCGCGTCTGCGGCCATTGCGTGGCGGTGTAGACGACGGCCACGTGTCCGTCCTTGCAGGGCACGATCTGGAACTCCGACGCCTTGCCTTCGCGGCCGGGCGAGGTGCCCGACGCTTCGGCGCCGGAGGCCGCCTTCCAGTTCACCCACTGCATGACTTCGGCCAGCGACACGCGCACCGTCGGCGCCGCGTGGCCTGCGTCACGGGCGGCCAGGGCGGCGGCAAGACCGGTGAAGGCGGTGAGGCCTGCCGCGTAGGATGCCTGGTGGCCGCCCAGCCGCAGCGGCTTGCGGTCGGGTTCGCCCACCATGTGCAGCAGGCCGCCCAGTGCCAGCAGGATGAAGCCGCTGACCGGCCGGGCCGTTGCATCCATCTCGGCCGGAAAGGCCGCGATCTCGATGGGCGTCGCCTTGCCGCCGCGCACCAGCGCCGCAATCGACGCCGGTTCCTCGAAGAGGGCCGCGTGCGCACTGTCGAGGAGCTTTTCGAGCGCGTCGCGTCCCGCCGCCGTCGCGAGGTCGAGTGCGAGCGACCGCTTGGATGTGTTGAGAAACTGGAAGAGGGCACTCCCGCCCTGCGGCAGGTGGGGCGGCGCGCGGCGCACCGGATCGCCGCCTGGCGGCTCGATCTTGAGCACCGTGGCGCCCAGGTCGGCGGCGATCTTTCCCGCCAGCGAGGTCGCCAGCCTGAGGCAGAACGGCACATCGCGATCGTTCACTTCGACGATGGTGAAGCGCTGCAGCGGCAAGGCATCGGGCAGGGTCATGGCAGGTCTTCCGCGTATCGCGGCAGAAAGCTTCGGTCAACGTCGATGCCTGTGCTAGCGTTGCCACCTGCGGAGGTTCACATGGCACAGACCGGCAACCACAAGGGGCTGACGTTCGGCATCTTCCTCGCGCCCTTTCACCGGGTCGGCGAGAATCCGACGCTCGGCATGGCGCGCGACATGGAATTGGTCGAGTGGATCGACGAGCTGGGCTACGACGAGGCCTGGATCGGCGAGCATCATTCCGCCGGCTGGGAGACCATCGCCTCGCCGGAAGTCTTCATCGGCGCCCTGATCGAGCGCACGCGCTACATCCGCCTTGGCTCGGGCGTGACCAGCCTGCCCTATCACCACCCGCTGATGGTCGCGAACCGCTTCGTGCAGCTCGACCACATGTCGCGCGGCCGTACCATGCTGGGCTGCGGACCCGGCGCGCTGCCGTCGGACGCCTACATGATGGGCATCGAGCCGTCGACCCAGCGCACCCGCATGGAGCAGTCGCTCGAGGCGATCATGCGCCTGCTCGAGTGCAAGGAGCCGGTCACCATGAAGACCGACTGGTTCGAGCTGAAGGACGCGCGGCTGCATCTGGCGCCCTACTCCGACCCGCATTTCCCGATCGCCTGCGCCAGCACCATCACGCCCTCGGGCATGATCGCGGCCGGCAAGCATGGCGTCGGCGTGCTGTCGATCGGCGCCGGCCTGCCCGGCGGTCCCGAGGCGATGGCCAAGCAGTGGGCGATCTACGAGGAGACCGCGGCCAAGCACGGCAAGATCGCCGACCGCAAGAAGTGGCGCATCGTCGTCAACGCGCATGTCGCCGACGACGACGAGCGTGCGCTGCGCGAGGTCCATGCCGGCGAGCGCTGCGAGACCGTCACCTACTTCGAGGACACGCTCGGCCGCCCGCCGGGCCGTTCCGACGATCCGCTGCGCGAGGGCGTGGCGCAGGGCACGACGCTGGTCGGCTCGCCCGACACCGTCGCCAAGGGCATCGAGCGGCTGCTCGGCTATTCCCGGGGCGGCTTCGGCGGCATCCTGTTCCGTGCCCACGAATGGGCCGACCGCGAGCAGACGATGCGCTCCTACGAGCTGTTTGCGCGCTACGTCATGCCGCGCTTCCAGGGCTCGCTCGACACGATCGTGGGCTCGAACACCTGGGCGCGGCAGAACCGCAAGGACGTCTTTGGACCGACGGTCGCTGCGGTCAAGAAGGCCTTCACCGACGTCGGCCGCGAGGTGCCGGACGAATTCCGCTCGCGCACTGTCGGCGCACGCGACGTTGCCGACGACTGAGGGGCTGCCCGGCGATCCCTGGCTCGGTCGCTGGCTGCCGCTGATCGAACGCCACGCGGCGGGCCGGCCGATCCTGGAGCTGGGCTGCGGCGAGGGACGCGACAGCGTCGTGCTCGTCGCGGCCGGCCATCGCGTGATCGGCATCGATGGGTCGGCCAAGGCGATCGAGACGGCGCGGCAACGCGTGCCGGCTGGAACGTTTCATTGCCAGGACTTGCAGTCGCCGTTCCCCGTCGCCGAAGCGGCCGTCGGCGTCGTGGTCGCCAGCTTGTCGCTCCATTATTTTCCATGGGCGGACACCGAGGAGCTGGTGCGGAGCGTCCGCCGGACGTTGATGCCAGGTGGAATGCTGCTCTGTCGCCTCAACTCGACCAACGACCGCCACTTCGGAGCGGTCGGGCATCCGCCGATCGAGGAGAATTACTACAATGTCGACGGCGAACCCAAACGCTTCTTCGATCGTGCGTCGGTCGATCGTCTCTTCAACGGCGGCTGGTGGACAATCGACCGCGGCGAGTGGGTGATCGACCGATACGATCACCCTAAAGTCGCGTGGGAAGTTGTCTTGGAACGAGAAGACTAGTCTCATCCCTCGCCATTTGAATGGAGAGGGAAGCTGCGAGCTAGAACGTCTTCTTGTCGCCCGGCTGCATGTCGAGCACCTGGATCGTCGTCGTGCCCAGCGCCGCCTTGAATTCGGCGGGCGTGCCCTTGAGGAAAGGGTTGGTGCCGTAGTGCATCGGCAGCACCATCTTGGGCTTGATCCACTCTTTCGTGGCGAAGGCGGCGTCGACCGGATCCATCACGAAGTGGCCGCCGATCGGGATCAGCAGCAGATCGGGCTTGTACTTCTCGCCGATGAACTTCATGTCGCTGAACAGGCCGGTGTCGCCCATGTGGTAGATCTTGAAGCCGTTGCTGAGCGTGATGATGACGCCCACCGGCTCGCCCGCCTCGAAGCTCTCGTCCTTCCCGGTCGCCGGGTTCTTCACGATCATCTCGGAAGAGTGCTCGGCATGGACCTGGGTGATCTTGAGGCCGGGGATCGGCTCGTACGTGCCGCCCTTGTTCATGCGCGGCGCCAGGTTGACGGGCAGGATGCCGAGGTTCGCGAGCTTCTGGTCCATGCCCGCCGGGCCGAGCACGGGCGCATTGTTCTTCTTGGCCAATTCGACGGAGTCGCCGAGATGATCGCCGTGCGCGTGCGTGACGATGATGTAGTCGATCTTGCCGAGCTTATCGAGATCCTTGAGCTCGGGCGGACACTTGGGGTTCTGCAGGATCCAGGGATCGATCATCACCACCTTGCCCTCGGGCGTGGTGAGCTTGAACGCCGACTGCGCGAACCACTGCAACTCGACCTTGCCCTGGGCATTGGCGCCCGTGGCGAAAAGAACAGGTCGCCGCAACGACGGCGCTCAAAAGCCGAAAGATCATCGTCTCGCTCCCTGAAGTTTTGCCGACCGTAGCATGGTTTTTCAGGGCGAAAGATGTCGCTTTTCCGTGAGCGGCTTATCGCCCACGATGCAGCGCAATATAAAGAGGAGCCCAATCACATGAAATGGCACGGCCGATGAGCATCAAGGGCAAGGCCTATATCGCCGGCATCTACGAGCATCCGACGCGCCTGGCAAAGGACATCTCGCTGGCGCAGATCCATGCGCAGTGCGCCAAGGGTGCGCTGGAGGACGCCGGCCTCACCAAGGACGATGTCGACGGCTATTTCTGCGCCGGCGACGCGCCGGGCCTCGGGCCGATGTCGATGGTCGAGTACATGGGCCTCAGGCCGCGCCACGTCGATTCGACCGACACCGGCGGCTCCTCCTACGTGCTGCATGTCGGCCACGCGGCCGAAGCGATTGCCGCCGGCAAATGCAAGGTGGCGCTGATCACCTTGGCGGGCCGGCCGCGCGCCGAGGGCATGGCGACCGGCACCGTGCCGCGCAGCCGTGGCGGCACGCCGACGCCCGACGAGCCCTTCGAGTTTCCCTACGGTCCCACCGTCGTGAACATGTATGCGATGTGCGCGATGCGCCACATGCACGAGTTCGGCACGACGTCCGAGCAGCTCGCCTGGATCAAGGTCGCGGCCTCGCACCATGCGCAATACAATCCGCACGCGCTCCTGAAGGACGTGGTCACCGTCGAGGAGGTCGTGAATTCGCCGATGATCTCCGATCCGCTGCATCGCCTCGACTGCTGCGTGATCACCGACGGCGGCGGCGCCATCGTCGTCGTGGCGCCGGAGATCGCGGCCAAACTGAAGCGCCCCAAGATCAAGCTGCTGGGCGCCGGCGAGTTCGTGAAGACGCAGATGGGCGGCAAGGTCGATCTCACCTATTCGGGCGCGCGCTTCAGCGGTGCGGCGGCCTTCGCCGAGGCGGGCGTCAAGCCCTCCGACATCAAGTACGCCTCGATCTACGACAGCTTCACCATCACCGTGCTGATGCAACTCGAGGATCTGGGTTTCTGCGAGAAGGGCAAAGGCGGCGCCTTCGTGGCCGATGGCAATCTGATCGCGGGCACCGGCAAGCTGCCGTTCAACACCGACGGCGGCGGCCTGTGCAGCAACCATCCGGGCAATCGTGGCGGCCTCACCAAGGTGCTCGAAGCTGTGCGCCAGTTGCGCGGCGAGGCGCATCCCAAGGTCCAGGTGAAGAACTGCAATCTCGCCGTCGCCCACGGCACCGGCGGCTCGCTGGGCCTGCGCCACGGCAGCGCCACCGTCATTATGGAGAGGGAGTAGACCATGGCCGACCAGAAGGAACGCAAGTTGCCGGCCCCGGCGGTCAGCCAGGAGACGCAGGCTTATTGGGATGCCGCGGCCAAGGGCAAGCTGCTGGTGCGCAAGTGCACGGCCTGCGGCCAGGCGCATCATTATCCGCGCACGATCTGTCCGTTCTGCTTCAGCGACAAGACCGAGTGGATCGAAGCGTCCGGCAAGGGCACGATCTATTCCTACAGCGTGATGCGCCGCGCGCCCGTGCCCTACGCCATGGCCTACGTCACCCTGGCCGAGGGTCCGCGCATGGTGACCAACATCGTCGACTGCGACTTCGACAAGTTGAAATGCGAGCAGGCGGTGAAAGTCGTGTTCAAACCGTCCGAGGGCGGCCCGCCGCTGCCGATGTTCACGCCGGCCTGATTTAAGCCGGCGTGCATTTCAGTCGATATAACGACCGTAATAGGTGACTCTCGCGAACGTGCTTAGGGTTGCTCGATGTCGATCTCCGCACCCTGTCATCCCGAGCGCAGCGAGGGATCCTTAATTCTCGTTTGCCAAGGATCCCTCGCTGCGCTCGGGATGACAACGTGCATGCACGGCAATGCACGTGCACGCATTGGTTCGCGGCTTCCCTTTAATATTTCCTTTTTTAAATACGTTACCGCCAGGTAACTACCCTCCGTCACGCGACGGCGGCAATATAGCGGTCGGGCCGCAGCAGTGCGGCGTGCAGGCCTCGCTCGGCGAGCCAGTCCGCGCCGACGCCGGGCAGCAAGACGGTATCGGTCCGTCGTGCCGAGAGCAACTCGGTTTCGCCGACAATGGCGAAGCGCTGGCCGATCGCCTCGTCCATCAGCCGCCCATCCGCCAGGCGCGGCTGCGGGAAGATCGTGCCGACCGGCGGCGGCGCGTCGGTCGCGATCGCCGGGGCCGAGTTGCGGCTGGGGAAAGTCGAACAGGGTCGCGCCCGCCGCGAAGCGCTTGTCGCGTTCGGCAGCGGCAACGGGATCGGTCTCCTGCAGCACCGCGCCCAGTTTGACGGCAAGCTCGATGAAGGTCCGCACATGCGGCAGGCGCTCGCTCTCGTAGGTGTCGAGCAGTGTGTCGGGTGCGTCGCCGCGCAGCACGGCTGCGAGCTTCCAGGCGAGGTTGCTGGCGTCGCGCATGCCCGCGCACATGCCCTGTCCCAGGAACGGCGGCGTCTGGTGACAGGCATCGCCCGCCAGCAGCAGCCGGCCCTTGCGCCAGCCTTCCTGCACGACGGAATGGAACGTGTAGACGGCGGCGCGTTCGAGCACGGCATCGTCAGGTCCGAGCCAGCGCGCCATCATCGGCCAGAAGATTTCGGGATCGGTGAGACGCCGGGTGTCGTCGCCCGGCATCAGCATGATCTCCCAGCGCCGGCGCCGGCCGCCGACATGCACGACCGTCATCGGCCGTGCCGGATCGCAGAGCTGGATCGTGTAATCGGGCAGGGCGCGCACGCGGGGCGAGGCGGGATCGCACAGGAGATCGACCACCAGCCACGGCTGGTGCAGGCCGAGATCGCGTTGCCGGCTGCCGATCGCCCGGCGCACCAGCGAGCGCGCACCGTCGCAGCCCACGACATAGCGCGCATCGAGCGCATCGACGTCGGCGATCTCGCGGCCAAGATGGACCGTCACGTTGGGAAAGCGGGCGAGGCCGGCGCGCAGGATCGCCTCGAGCTCGGGCTGGTGGAAATACCAGTTGCCGGCCCAGCCATGCGGGCCGGGTCCGTCGATGCCGCGCCGGACCATCAGGGTCCGGCCGTCGGCATTGATGAAATGCATGCCCTGCGAGGAAGGGCGCGTGGCTTGCGCGATCCGCTCCGCCAGCCCGGCCGACTGGAAGATGCGCATCACCTCGCCGTCGAAATGCACGGCACGCGGCAAATCATGGATCGCGGTGTCGCGCTCGAACACGTCGACGCGCAGTCCGGACTGCCCCAGCAGATTGGCCAGCAGCGCGCCCACCGGGCCACAGCCCAGGAGGGCGACGTCCGCTCCCTTCATGGCGCGTTGCGCCTATTCGATCTTGATGTTGGCGCGCACGATGATGTCGCCCCACTTTTTGCTCTCGCTGCGCACGAGATCGCCGAAGGCCGCGGGCGACAGGCCGCCCGGCTCGACGCCCATGCCGGCGAACCGCTCCTTCAGGTCGGCGAGCTTCAGGACTTCCGCGGTCTCGCGATAGAGCCGATCGACGATCTCCGGCGGTGTGCCGCTGTGCACGGCAACGCCGTACCACGACGTCACGTCGAAGCCCGGGAAGCCCGAATCGGCGACGAGCGGAACGTCGGGCAGTTGCGGCGAGCGCTGCAAGGCAGCGATGGCGAGCGGCCGCAACGAGCCGGCGTGGATCTGGGGCAGGGCCGAGGAGATGCCGAGGAACATCAGCGAGACGCGCCCGCCCACGACATCGTTCATGGCGGGCGCGATGCCGGTGTAGGGGACATGGAGCATGTCGATCCCGGCCTCGGCCTTCAGCAGCTCGCCGGCGAGATGGGCGCCGCTGCCGGCGCCCGGCGAGGCGAAGGTGAGCTTGCCGGGATTGGCCTTGGCGTAGGCGACGAGTTCGGCGACGGACTTCACCGGCAACGCGGCGCTGACCACCAGCACGTTCGGCACCGTCGCAAGCACGGTGAGCGGCAGGAAGTCCCGGGCCGTGTCGAATTGCAGGTTCTTGAAGAGACTCTGGTTCACCGTGAGATTGCCGGTAGGCGTCAGCACCAGCGTGTAGCCATCGGCCGGGGCGGCTGCCACCGCCGCCATGCCGATATTGCCCGCGGCGCCGGGCCGGTTCTCGACGATCAGGCGCTGGCCGAGCCGCTCCGAGAGCTTGTCGGCCACGACGCGCGCCACCGTGTCGGCGACGCCGCCGGCCGGCCACGGCACGACGAACCTGATCGGCCGCGACGGATAGGTCTCTGCCCTGCCGGCCAGCGGCGCGGCGGCAAGGGCGAGAGGAAGAGCAAGAAGTGCGCGGCGGACTCTGTTCATCTCTGCCTCGGTTCAGGAGTTCAGCGCTTCCCAGATCCGCTCGGGCGTGGCCGGCATGTTGATGTGCTTGCCGCCCAGCGCGTCGACGATGGCGTTCATCACCGACGGCAGCGAGCCTGCGCAGCCCGCCTCGCCGCAGCCCTTGGCGCCCAGCACGTTTGTCGTCGCGGGAACCGAGTGATAGCCCATCGCGAAGAACGGCGTGTCGGCTGCACGCGGCAGGGCGTAGTCGGTGAAGCTGCCGGTCAACGGCTGGCCGTCCTCGCTGTAGACCACCCTCTCGAACATCGCCTGGCCGATGCCCTGGACGACGCCGCCGTGGCTCTGGCCCTCGACCAGCAGCGGATTGATCACCGTGCCGAAGTCGCCGACCATCGTGTACTTCACGACCTGGGTGATGCCGGTGTCGGGATCGATCTCGACCTCGGCCACGTGCGTGCCGTTGGGATAGGCCGACGGCGCCGCTTCGTGTACGTGACTGACGTCGAGCGTGTCGGGCACGCCCTCGGGCAGCTTCATGCCGGTGCGCAGCTTCGCGGCCAGCTCCATGATGCCGATGCCGCGGTCGGTGCCGACGATGGTGAAGCGGCCGCGCTGGAACTCGATATCGGCGGCCGAGGCCTCGAGCGCCACGCCCGCGATCTGCTTGCCCTTGTCGATCACCTTGTCGGAGGCTTCGACGATCGCTGCACCCGAGGCCATGATCGACTTCGAACCGCCGGTGCCGCCGCCCGCGATCAGCAGGTCGCTGTCGCCCTGCTTCAGCTTGATCTTGTGGAACGGAATGCCGAGCTTGGTGGTCAGCACCTGTGCGAAGGCCGACCAGTGGCCCTGGCCGTAATCGAGCGTGCCGGTGATGATGGTGACGTCGCCGTTCTTCTCGAAGCGCAGTCCGCCCATCTCGTTGGTCGGCGGCGCGGTCACCTCGAGATAGTCGCCGATGCCGATGCCGCGCAGCAGGCCTTTCTTCTTGCTCTCTTCCTTGCGCCTGGCGAAGCCATCGACGTCGGCAAGCTTCAGCGCCTTGTCGAGCAGGACGGAAAACTCACCGCTGTCGTAGGTCGTTCCGGATGCGGTCTTGTAGGGCATCTCTTCGGGCTTGATGTGGTTGCGCTTGCGCATCTCGACCTGGTCGATGCCCATCTCGCGCGCCGCCGTGTCGATCAGCCGTTCCATGAAGTAGTTCGCCTCGGGCCGGCCGGCGCCGCGATAGGCGCCGATCGGCGAGGTGTGGGTGAAGGTCACCTTGGTCTCGACCTGGATCAGCGGCGTGCGGTAGATCGCGGCGAGATTGCGCGAGACGCCGAGCGCGCCCATCGCGGCGCCGACGTTCGAGAGATATCCGCCGAGGTTGGCGTAGCCCTTGAGGCGCACGGCGAGGAAGGTGCCGTCCTTGTCGAGCGCAAGCTCGGCGTCGAAGTCATGGTCGCGGCCGTGCTGGTCGCTCAGGAAGCTGCCCGAGCGGTCGTCGGTCCATTTCACCGGACGGCCGAGGAACTTCGAGGCATGGAAGAGGCCTGCATACTCGGGGTAGGGCGAGCCCTTCATGCCGAACGAGCCGCCGACATTGCCTGTCACGACGCGCATCTGCGCCGGCTTGATGCCGAGCAGCGCGGCCATCTGGTGCTTGAGGCCAAACACGCCCTGGCAGCCGGCGTAGAGCGTCGAACGATCGCTCTCCTTCTCGTAATGGCCGATCGCCGTGCGTGGCTCCATTGCGCAGACCACAATGCGGTTGCTGATCAGGCGCAGCCTGGTCACGTGTGCGGCCTTGGCGAAGGCCTCGTTCACCTTGGCGATGTCGCCGTAGAGGAAGTCGGCACAGACATTGCCCGGCACGTCGTCGAACACCACGGGGGCACCGGGCTGGGCCGCCTCGCGCGCGTCGGTCACGGCAGGCAAGGCCTCGATGTCGAGCACGACCGCCTCTGCCGCGTCCTTCGCCTCAGCCTGCGTCTCGGCCACGACGAATGCCACCGGGTCGCCGACGAAGCGCACTTTTTCCGTCGCAAGCGAATAGCGCGTCGGCGTCTTCATCTGCGAGCCGTCGCGCTGCGGTACCATCATCACGGTCTTGAGCGCGGCGTAGCCCGCGTCGTTGAGATCCTTGCCGGTCCAGATGCCGAGAACGCCCGGCATCCTGCGGGCTTGGTCCGCGTCGATGCCTTTCAGCACGCCATGCGCCACCTGGCTGCGCACCATCACGGCATAGACCTGGTTCTCGAGGTTCACGTCGTCGCTGTACTTGCCCTGGCCCTTCAGCAGAGTCGGGTCTTCCTGGCGCCGCACCGGCTGTCCGACGCCGAATTTCATCAAATCGAGATTGTCCGCTGCGAGGGGCGCGTTCATGGGCCGTCCGTTCGAAATGGTGGGGAATTTCAGGTCGATTATAGCGCAGGAGAGTGCACCCTGTGATAGGTTTTCTGCATGTCCAATCTTGATCCCGTCACATTGACCGTCATCCAGAACGGCCTGATCCAGGTCTGTAACGAAATGGACCTGGCGTTCGTTCGTTCGGCTTTTTCTCCGGTGATTTCGGAGGGAATGGATCGTTCCGACGGGATTTATGACGCATTGGACGGTTCGTTGATTGCGCAGGGCGAACTGGGACTGCCGGTGTTCGTGGGCACCATGCAATTTTCGACCCAGGCCGTGATCGACCGGGTGAAAAGCCACTATGCGGGCAAGGTCGATCCGGGCGACGTCTTCATCGTCAACGATCCCTATCTCGGCGGCACCCACCTGATGGATGTCCGTTTCGTGAAGCCGTTCTTCTACAAGGGCGAGCTCTTTGCGTGGCTCGCCAATACCGGCCACTGGCCGGACGTCGGCGGCATGGTGCCGGGCGGCTTCTCGGCCAGCGCCACGGAAGTGGAGCAGGAAGGCTTGCGTCTGCCGCCGGTAAAATTCTGGAAGAAGGGCGAGATGGACCAGGAGATCCTCTCGATCATCCTCTCCAACATCCGCATTGCCGACCAGCGCATCGGCGACATCAAGGCGCAGGAGGCCGCCCTCACAACGGGCGAGGTGCGCCTCACCGCGCTGATCGACCGTTACGGCGCTGGCGTCGTGGAGCAGGCGATCGCGGAGATGCGCCATCGCGCCGAGCGGCAGATGCGCGCCAAGATCTCCGACATTCCCGATGGCGTGTACGAGGGCATCTCGCAGATCGACAGCGACGGCGTGGTCGACCAGCCGCTCACCATCAGGATGAAGATCACCAAGAAGGGCGACGAGCTCACCTTCGACATGACCGGGTCGAGCCCGCCCTGCCGTGGGCCGATGAACAGCGTCATCGCCACCACCAAGTCGGCGATCTATCTCGCCATCAAGCACATCTTCCCCGAAGTGCCGATCAACGCCGGCACTTTCGAGCCGCTCAGGATCGTCGAGCCGCACGGCACGTTCCTGTACGCCCGGTATCCGCGGCCGGTGTCGGGCTGTGCCGCCGAAGTGAGCCAGCGCATCGCCGAGGCGGTGTTTGCCGCGCTTACGCACGCCATTCCCGACCTGCTGTTCGCGGCACCCGCCGGCACTTCAGGTAATCTGGGCGTCGGCGGCTTCGATCCCGAGCGCAACCGCTCCTACATAATGTATCTCTTCACCGGCGGCGGATACGGCGGCTTCCAGGGCGGCGACGGACTGTCGAACGGCTGCTCGACCATCGGAATCTCCAAGATGCCGCCGGTCGAGGTGCTGGAGCAGTTCTATCCGATCCTGTTCGAGGAGTTCTCGTTGCGCGAAGGCTCCGGCGGCGCCGGCGAGTTCCGCGGCGGCTTCGGCATCAACTATGCAATCAAGCTGCGTCGCGGCGAGGCGCGGGTGTCGATGGTGATGGACCATGGCCGCAATGGCCCGCAGGGCGCGCGGGGTGGCGAGGCCGGCGGTGTCAACACCGTGTCGGTCGACCAGAAGGGCAAGACCTATCGTCCCCCGCATCTCAGCAAGGACCAGGACATCGAGATCGGTGTCGGCGACGTGGTGCGGGTCTCGACGCCGGGTGGAGGGGGCTTCGGCGATCCGGCGCGGCGCCGTCCTGAGGCGATCGCGCGCGACGTCGCGCGCGGCTATTACACAGCCGAACAAGCCGCCGCGAAATTCGGCGCCAAATGACCGTCCTGCGTCGAGGCCTTCTGGCCGTGCCCTTGCTGGCGCTCGCCGGCGGCGCGCGGGCGCAGAAGAAACTGGTCGTGCCGATCACCTGGTATGCCGTACGGGTCGAGGACAACGCCTTCACCGTCGAGATGCCGGGCATTCCCGACCATCGCATCGTGAACGACGTCACCGCGCGCGGCACGACCTTCACCTTGCATTCCTATAGCCTCGAGATCGGCGGCTATTCCTACCTGGCACAGACTGCGCTCTATCCCCTCGACGCCGACCTCACCCAGCCACGCACCATCCTGCAGGCCGCGCTGAACGGCAGGATCCAGCAGCTGGTCGGGCGCAAGTGGACATCGATCGAGTGGCGCGAGATCGCGGGCGCGGCGGCGGTCGAGTCGGTGGGGGCGCTGGCCGGCGGCAATGCGCTGCGCCAGTTCAACCTCCTGAAGGAGCGGCGCTTCGTTTCGCTCGCCTTCCTCGGCAATGCCGCCGGTGTGATGGGTTTGGAAGCCGAGCGCTTCTTCAAGTCGCTGAAGATGGCATGAGCCCGGGACCGTGAGCAGACCCCGCATTCATATCCTGGCGCTAGGCGGCACCATCGCGACGCGGCCCGACGCCTCGGGCGCGATGCAGATGGGCCTGGGTGCCGATGACCTCGTCGCCGCCGTGCCGCTGCTGTCCACGGTTGCCGAGATCGCGGCTGAGACCGTGTCGAGGGTCGGCAGTCACTCGCTGTCGTTCGACCAGATCCATGCGCTGGCCGCGAGGATCCGCGGGCTCGATGCCGATGGCATCGTCGTCACGCAGGGCACCGATACCACCGAAGAGACCAGCTTCCTGCTCGACCTGCTGCTCGAAACGACAGGCCGGTGATCGTGACGGCGGCGATGCGCAATCCGTCGCTGACCTCGCCCGATGGGCCCGGCAACCTGCTCGCCGCGGTGCGGGTCGCGGCCGATCCCTGGGTGTGCGCGCACGCAAGGGCGCTGGGCGTGATGGTCGTGATGCTGGACGAGGTCTATGCCGCGTCCGACGTGCTCAAGGTCCATCCGACGCGGATCAACGCCTTCGCCTCGACCCAGACCGGTCCGCTGGCGTCCCTGGTCGAGGACCGGGTTGTGCCGCTGACGATGCCGGTGCGCGACGCCATCGTCGCCGCACGAAAGCATCTGGGCGCAGCCAAGGACGGCAAGGCTGCACCGGTGGCGACGCTGTGGATGTCGCTGGATGAATCCGGCCGGCTGATCGACGCCCTCGCCGCGTCACCGGACTGTCTCGGCTACCGCGGCGCGGTGATCGGCGCGATGGGCGGCGGCCACGCGCCGGAGCGCGCTGTCGAAGCCCTGCATAGGCTCGCGGCGGCGATCCCGACCGTCGTCGCGCCGCGCGCCGGTGGCGGGCCGATGCTGCGCCAGACCTATGGCGGGCCGAGTTCGGAGATCGAGTTGCAGAAGGCCGGCCTCATCTGGGGCGGGCGGCTGCATCCGCTCAAGTCGCGCGTGCTGCTCGAAACCTGCCTGCGCGCCGGTCTGTCGCGGACCGCGATCGAGGGCGTGTTCGCAGCCTTCGGCTAGAGCGGGGCGTTTTCTCCTCAGAACCTTCGACGCGAAAGGACACGCCATGGCCAAGCCCAAGAACATGATCTGCGTCTGGTACGAAAAGGACGCCGAGGCAGCCGCGCGCTTCTACGCCTCGACCTTTTCCGACAGCGCCATCACGGGCGTGTACCGTGCGCCCAGCGACTTCCCCTCGGGCAAGAAGGGCGACGTGCTTACGGTCGAGTTTACGGTCTGCGGTATTCCCTGTATCGGCCTGAACGGCGGGATGGCGTTCAAGCACAGCGAGGCTTTCTCGTTCCAGATCGCGACCGACGACCAGGCCGAGACCGATCGCTACTGGAACGCCATTGTCGGCAATGGCGGGCAGGAAAGCGTCTGCGGCTGGTGCAAGGACAAATGGGGCATCTCGTGGCAGATCACGCCGCGCGTGCTCACCGACGCGATGGCACTCGGCGGCGACGAGGCCAGGCGCGCCTTCGAAGCGATGATGACCATGAAGAAGATCGACGTCGCTGCGATCGAGAAGGCACGCCGCGGCTGACGCGAATGCACTCCCGTCGTTCGAGAACTGGTGTCATCCCGAGCGCAGCGAGGGATCTTTAACTGCGGCCATGCAAAGATCCCTCACTGCGTTCGGGATGACAGTCTGCCCTTAAGTATTGGAAGTGACTGCAGACAGGTCGAAAGAACTTCTAGGTCGTTCGCCTTGTCGGGCGACAGTTGTAGGCGATCGGGCGCGCCGTGTTGGCGCTTTCGCGGAGCGCAGCGAGATCGTCGCGGCCGACCCATTGCGCGGTGGAATCGCTGTAGCGGAAGCCGTCGCCTGTCTCCTGGTACTCCATCCGCCAGGTCTTGTTGTCGAGGGTCACCGAGGCGCGGTTCTTGGCGTAGACCACCGTCACTTCCTTATGGTTCTCGCAGACGTAGGCGATGCCGGCCGGCGTCGCCTCGTCGGGGGCGGGGCGCGGGATCGGCGTCCAGGCGGTCGTCGGCTCTTGCGGCACGCAGGCGCACAGCGGGCCAGCCAAGGCCACGACGGCAATCGACAATCGGCGCATCCTGCGCTTTCCTTCCAGGCGATTTCAGGACCGCGAGCTTAAGCCCGCTCGCCAGCAGAGGCAAAACCACCCAAATGCCGCATTTGAAACTGCGCGACGGCGCGGAACTCTACTACGAGCGTCATGGTGAGGGACCGCCGCTGTTCCTCGTGCCCGGCCTCGGCGGCGACGGCCGCTGGTGGGCGCCGAACGCACCCGAGCTCGCAAAGAAATTCACCGTGGTCGTGCACGATCATCGCGGCACCGGCCGCAGCACGCTCTCGAAGATCAAATATACCGTCGATCAGATGGCTGACGACGCGCTGCAGCTGATCGATGCACTGGGCTTCGACAAGGTCCATTGGTGCGGCCACTCGACGGGCGGCGCGATGGGCCAGGTGGTGGCGATAGATTATCCGGCGCGCATCGACCGTCTGGTGCTGAGCGCCGCGTGGGCCAGGACCGATGCCTTCTTCCGCCGCTCGTTCGAGGTGCGCGCCCGGACGCTGCGGGAGTGGGGACCGGCGGCCTATCAGAAGTCGAGCGCACTCTCGCTCAATTCGCCGTGGTGGGTGCGCGACCACGATGCCGATCTCGCGGCCGCGGAGGCCAAGGCCACAGAGACGATTCCCGTGCCCGAGATCGTGCTGTCGCGCATCGCGGCGATCATTGACCACGACCGGCGCGACCAATTGCAGAACGTGAAGGCCCGCACCCTGGCAATCGTTGCCCGCGACGACATGGTCACGCCGCTTTATTTCACCGAGGAGCTGGTGCGGCTGATCCCCGACGCGCGGGCCTACATCCTGCCCGATGGCGGGCACTTTTATCCGAACGTGCATGCCGGCGAATTTCGGCGTGTAATGACATCCTTCCTGCTGGAGTCCTGACCATGAAAATCGAACCCAAGATCGCTGCCGCCACCGCCGAGCTGACCGCCATCCGGCGGGACATTCATGCCCATCCGGAGCTCGGCTTCGAGGAGGCGCGCACCTCGGAGATCGTGGTGCGAGAAGCTCAAGGAGTGGGGCTGCGAAGTCACCACCGGGATCGGCAAGACCGGTGTCGTCGGCACCATCCGCGTCGGCAACAATCCCAAGGCGATCGGGCTGCGCGCCGACATGGATGCGCTGCCGATGGAGGAGTACAACACCTTCGATCACCGCAGCACGCATAAGGGGCGCATGCATGCCTGCGGCCACGACGGCCACACCACGATGCTGCTGGGCGCCGCCCAGTATCTCTCGGCCACGCGTAACTTCGACGGCACGGTGCACTTCATCTTCCAGCCGGCCGAGGAAGGCCGTGGTGGCGCCGAGGCGATGGTGAAGGACGGGCTGTTCCAGAAATTTCCCTGCGAGCAGATCTTCGGGATGCACAATCGCCCGAAGCTCGACGTCGGCAAGTTCGCCATCCGCTCGGGGCCGCAGATGGCGGGCGGCGGCCTGTTCGACATCCACATCACCGGCAAGGGCGCGCATGGCGCGCGGCCGGAGAGCGGCGTCGATCCGGTGATCATCGCCACCCAGATCATCTCTGCGCTGCAGACGGTGGTGTCGCGCAGCATCGCCGCGCTCGATTCGGCGGTGATCTCGGTCACCCAGATGCACGCCGGCGACGCATATAACGTGATCCCGAACGAGGCCGTCCTGCGCGGCACCATCCGCGCCTTCAGGAAGGAGACGATGGAGCTGGTCAAGGAGCGCATCGAGACGATCTCGACCGGCATCGCAAAAACTTTGGGCGGCACTGCCAAGGCCGATGTGCGGGTTGTGTTCCCGCCGCTGGTCAACAACAGGGACGCGGTGAAATTCATCGCCGACGTCGCCGCTGACATCGTCGGCCATGAGAACATGAATCGCGAGGGACCGTACGTGATGGCCTCGGAGGATTTCTCCTACATGCTCGAACAGGTGCCGGGCGCCTTCATCAACATCGGCAACGGCGGCGGCGAAGGCGGTTGCGAGGTCCACAATCCGAGCTACGATTTCAACGACGAGATCATCACCCTCGGCGCCACTTTGTGGTCGCGTGTGGTGGAAACCAAACTGGCCAAAGATGCGCGATGAGGGGACGCCCGCTGAGGTCGTCCTCTGGATCGATTATGTGAGCCCCTATGCCTTCGTCGCGAAGGCGGGGGCTTACGATCTCGAGCGGGACTACGACCTCTCGCTCGAATGGCGGCCCTATACGCTCGACATCGCCTCGTTCCAGCAGTCGGTCGAAGCGCGCGATCCGCATCACTGGCGGAGAGTGCGCTACGCCTACATGGATGCGCGGCGCTTCGCCAACAAGCAGGGCCTGACTTTGATGGGTCCGAAGAAGATCTATTACGCGCGGCCGCTCAACGCCGGGATGCTCTATGCGCAGAAGCACGATGTATTCCGTGCCTACAACGATCGTGCCTTCGACCTGTTCTGGCGCCGCGAGCTCGATGCGGAGAGCGTCGAGGCTGTCGAAGCGTTGCTGATCGAGGTTGGCGCCCCGCCGGGTTTCGCCCGGTTCCTGGCAGGCGAGGGCGGGGCGGAACACGATCGACTGCGCGGCGAAGCCGAGGTGTCGGGCGTGTTCGGCGTGCCGACCTACGTTTTCGACGGCGAGCTGTTCTGGGGCGGCGACCGGATCGGGCTCTTGCGCGAGCGGCTCGACGAGAAGGACGTGAAGCGGCGCGAGCCTCGATCTTAGCCTTCGGGCGGCCGGTCGAGCGTGCGGTCGAGCCGCTCGTGCAGCGTCTTCACATCGCCACGCAGGCGGCTGGAGCGGTCCTTGAGCGCGCGCTTGGCGCGGCGGAAGGCATCGTTCACCGCGAATTGCGGATCGAAAAAGCGGTCGTCTGCCGTCGGCGTATGGTCGATGTTGAGGTTCATGTTGCCAGGCATCGACAGGTGAATATGGACGGCGAACGGCCCGTTCAGCTTGTCAGGCACCTGCACCATGACGTGGCAGGCCGTCATCCTGCCGTAGACCTTTTCGAGCATCTCGACATGCTCGTTGATCAGGCCGGTGAGCGCTTCACTGGTGTCGCCACCCTGGAAACTGATCTTCAGGGGTGATTCCATGGCGCTCTCCCATTTTGTTCACTGTTGTAGAGAACGTGGGGTGTTACGGCACGGTTGCAAGCGATTAAAGCCCGCGCTCCGCCAGATAGCCAGCAACCGCATCGCTCCACAGCGCGGGAAAGGCGGCGATGAAGTGGCCGTTGACGCCGTCGGGCGGCGTGAATTCACGGAACGAGCCCTTGCCGCCGGCCGCCTGGAAGGCCACGAAGTTCGAACGCGAATGCGCCAGAGAGTAGTAGCGGTCGCGATCGCCGTAGAGCCACAGCATCGGCTGAGGGTACGCCGCGCCGCGCTTGAACAGCGGCGGGTTGATCTGATTGGCGGTAGGGCAGCCTTCGGCCATCCAGCCGCCGACGAAGTTGATGGCGGCCCGCGGCAGCTCCGGATGAAGGCCCGCCCACGCCACGGTGAGGATGCCGCCGCGCGACTGGCCGCCGACCACGAAGCGGCCGCGATCGACGAAGGGCTGGGCGAGCAGCAGCGGCGTCACCGCATCGATGTCGCGCAGCGCGCGGTCGGCACCGGGCAGCGACAGGGTGGGATCGCAGGTGTAGCCGCGTGTCCGGTCGATCGCGAAGCCTTCGTCGTAGACGCCCTCCGAGCCGCCGCGTCCGCGCCGCGACGGCAGGATGACCGCCCAGCCGCGCGCCTTGAACCACTCGGCGAGCACGGCCGGATCGTACGGCCTGGCGAACAGCGCCGGATCGGTGCCCATGCCGGTCGAGCCGTGATGGAAAATCAGCGTGGGGAAGGGACCGTTGCCGGCGGGCTTATAGGTGATCACCGCCAGCTTGACGGTTTCGCCATCGACGGTGACCGGCACCATCGAGCGGTCCTGCGCCGCCGCAGGCGCGGCAGCGAGAAGAAGAGCGAGGAGAAAAAAGACTATTCGGCCGCGACTATTTCCGGCGAAGGAGCGGGCGCGGGCCGGGGGACGCGGTGGGTCACCATTCTGTGGTGCAGGGTGCGTATCGTGTCGCTGCCCCGGGTCAGGCACATCCATGGGAAGAGACCATGCACGAAGCAGGCGAGGCTGCCCAGCAGCAGGCGGCCGCCGAAGCCGAAGGCCACGCCCATATGCTCGAAATAGGTCTCGTTGACGGATTCAGGATGGTCGGTGAAGCGGTTGGACATGAAGAGAGTCTACCGGGCTGCCCGGAAAACAGGTTGCGAGTTTTGCGCCGATTGCGGCAGTCTCGAGAAACTGTTTCTCAAAGAGGGCATATGGCCGCAAAAATATCCCTGGATTCCTTCGACCGGCAAATACTTGATTGCCTTCAGAGCGACGCCGACATGCCCCTGGCGGGGATCGCGAAGAAGGTCGGCCTGTCGACGACGCCTTGCTGGCGCCGCATCAACCGCCTGCAGGAACAGGGCATCATCCGCTCGCGGGTGGCGCTGCTCGACCGCAAGGCGGTGAATGCGGGCGTCACCGTGTTCGTGGCCGTGCGCACCGCCCAGCACAATGCCCAATGGCTGACGCGCTTTGCCAAGGCGGTGGCGTCGTTCCCCGAGGTCATGGACTGCTATCGCATGAGCGGCGAGATCGACTATCTGATCCGCCTCGCCTTGCCCGACATCGAGGCCTACGACGCCTTCTACAAGCGGCTGATCGCCAAGGTCGAGCTCTCCGACGTCACCTCGATGTTCGCCATGGAGGAGATCAAGTCCACGACGCGGCTCCCGCTCAACTACCTGCCCTAGCCCCGGCGGTTTAGGGGCTCTAGGATCGCGCCCACACACCGCAGGGGAAACGATGAGTACGGGCCAGAATACGGGCAAGAACCGCAAGAAAGTATTGGTTGTCGGCCGCATGCCGCCGGCTGGCATCGATGCGTTGAAGAAGCGCGACGACGTCGACTTCGAGATCCTCACGGACGATTCGCCGGCCTCGCTGCATCCCAAGCTCAAGGATGCCAACGCGGTGACCCTGGGCGGCACGCCGTTCCGCAAGCCCGAGCTCGACGCCGCTCCCGGCATGATGGTGGTGGCGCGGCTGGGCGTCGGCTTCGACGCCGTCGATGTGGCGGCGCTCAACCAGCGCGGCATTCCGCTGATGACCACGGGCATCGCCAACTCGGTCTCGGTGGCCGAGCATGCGATGTACATGCTGCTGGCCTCGGCACGGCTGGTGAAGAAGTACGATCGCTTCGTGCGCGAGGGCAACTGGGGCCATCGCCTGACCGACATGCCGGCCGATCTTTCCGGCAAGACCATCCTGGTGGTCGGCATGGGCCGCATCGGCTCGCGCACCGTCAAGCGCTGCGTCGCCTTCGAGATGGACACCTACGTGCTCGATCCGAACGTTCCCGAAGCCGAGATCAGGAAGGCGGGAGCGACCAAGGTGACCGACCTCAAGGCGATCCTGCCCAAGGTCGATTTCGTCTCGGTGCACTGTCCGAAAATGCCGGAGACGATAAACATGTTCAACACCGAGACGCTGGGCCTGATGAAGCCCGACGCGTTCCTGGTGAACACCGCGCGCGGCGGCATCGTTAACGAAGATGCGCTCTACACCGCGCTCAGCACGGGCAAGCTGCGCGGCGCCGGTCTCGACGTGCTCGACAAGGAGCCGCCCGATCCAGCGAACAAGCTGTTCAGCCTGGAGAACGTGATCTTCAGCCCGCACATGGCCGGCGTCACCCGGGAAGCCAACGACCGCATGGCCGTGACCGCCATCGAGAACATCCTGTCGGTGTTCGACGGCCGTCCCAATGCCGCGCATTGCGTGAACAAGGAAGTCCTGAGCTGAGCTCTTGTTCCTCTCCCCCGCTGGGGTAGGGCTATCGCATGTGATTGAATTGCCCTGTCGTCCTGAGCGCAGCGAAGGACCTCACGCCTGCCACGGACTCGATATTCGCCGTCTGTGTCTGATCGTTCTCCGAGGTCCTTCGCTTCGCTCAGGACGACGGAAATCTTCATATGCGATAGCCCTATCCCCTGGGCCGGGAAGAGGAGGAAAAGAGAGGGCGTTGTCTTTACCCGGCCAACAGATTCTCTATCTCGGCATCGGTCGGAAAGCGACCGGTCGTGCTGCGCGTGTAGCGTATGGCGCCGTCGACGGTGACGTCGAACTGGCCGGATTTGCCGGGGCGCAGCTCGATGTCGGCGGCGCCCTTTTTCTGGAGGCTATCCCTCACCCGGAGGGCCTGCGGCTTGTAGCCTCAAGCGCCGCAATATTCGATCAGCACTTTCATGGCTCAAAGGTGGGGGCTTAGAGTGCCGCCAGCAAGGGGAGTTTTCAGCCGATGAAGTATGGACCGCTGGGCCGTTCGGGCCTGATCGTCAGCCGCATCTGCCTGGGCGGCAACTCGTGGGGCGCCAAGGGCCGCCGTGGCTGGGGCAAGTTCGACGAGAGCGAGGCGCCGGCCTACTTCAAGCGCGCGCTCGACGTCGGCATCACCTTCTTCGACACCGCCGACAACTACAACGCCGGCCGCTCAGAGGAGATCATGGGCTCGACGCTCATGAAGATGGCCAGGCGCGAGGACCTCGTGATCTCGACCAAGGTCGGCATCCGCCAGAGCTCCTCGCAGAACGACGTCGGCACCGGCCGCAAGCACCTACTGACCTCGATCGACGAGCAGCTGAAGCGCCTGCAGACCGACTACATCGACGTCTACCAGCTCCATCGCCTCGACCCGCACACACCGATGGAAGAGACGATGTACACGCTCGACCAGATCGTCCGGTCGGGAAAGGTGCGCTACATCGGCGGCTCGACCATGCCTGCCTACAAGTTCGCGCAGATGATCATGATCGCCGACTGGAAGGGCTATGCGCGGCCGATTGCCATGCAGAACCTTTACAATCTCATCGCTCGCGAAGAGGAGAAGGAGATGAACCGCCTGTGCCACGAGCAGGGCGTCGGCCTGATCCCCTACTCGCCGCTGGCGCGCGGCTTCCTGGCGGCGAACCGCAGCAAGGACGGCGGCGGCGCGACCGAGCGCTCGAAGAACGACGTCGGGGTCGCGGCCGGCACCTATCGCGACTCCGACTGGGAGATCGCCGAACGCCTGAAGAAGGTCGCTGCCGGCAAGAACTGCTCGCCGGCCCAGGCGGCGCTCGCCTGGATGCTGAGCAAGCCCTACATGGCCGCGCCCATCATCGGCGCCACCAGCCTCGACCAGCTGACCTCGGCCGCTCAGGCGACCGAAGTCACCTTGACCGCCGACGAGGTGAAGTTGCTCGAGGAGCCGTATCAGTTCCGGGTGTCGCCGGCGAATTAGGCCGTAGTTTTGGTGATAGCACCCGCGTACAATTTTGTGCGGGAGGGGTGGCGAGATTTTGAGACAAACCGCCTAAAAGCCTTATGCCATCGGCATCGAAGCCGTCTCATGCAGGTGAGACTCTTTGCGACTAGGCGGGGACCATCTGCCGGCGCCGCAGCGCCCAGGCGAAGGTCCACGCCAGCAGCGGCAGGAAGACGGCGGCGAAGCAGAAGATCGGCACCGCGCCGTATCGGTCGACGATCGGTGCGGCGACCGGCACGCCGATCGCCTGGCCGCCGAACAGGCAGAGCGAGAACAGCGCCACCGCCGAGCCGCGCGCCTCGGGCGCCATCTGCGTGCCGTGGGTCTGCAGCGTGTTGTGCAGCATGTAGAAGGTGATGCCGCAGCCCACGATCGCGGCGAAAGCCACGATCGCGTTGGGCGCCAGCGCGAGGATGGCGAACGACAGGCCAAGCCCACTACCGCCCCACAGCACCAGCCCGCGCTCGCCCAACAGGCGTACCAGGTGACGCGCTACCGTCACGTAGAGAAAGCCGCCGGCGCCGAACGCCGCGACCGCGAGGCCGACTGCCGAGAAGCCGAGGCCAAAGCGCAGATGCAGGTCGGTGCCGACGAAGGTGAAGCAGCCCCAGAACACGCCGCCCTCGAGCGCCACCACCGCGATCACGGTGCGCACCCACGGCCGGCGCAGCACACCCAGCATCTGGCTCACCATCGAGCCTGCCGGGCGTTCGCCGGGCCGGGCCATGTCGGGACGCGCGCGCATGACGGCGACCAGCGCGACGCCCGCCACCAGGTAGATCGTGCTCAGCACCCAGAAGACCGCGCGCCAGCCCAGCCAGTCGCCGAGCGCGCCGCCCATCGCCGAGCCGGTCATCAGGCCCAGAGTCTGGCCCGTGAGAAAGCGCGCCAGGGTCGCCTGACGCTTCTCGTAGCCGACATTGTCGCCCAGCCAGGCGATGGCCAGCGGAATGATCGCCGAACTGGTCACGCCGGTGAGGAAGCGCGCACCGGCCAGCGCTGCGAGCGAGCCGGCGAGCGCGCTGCCAAGGCAGCAGAATGCGGCCGCGACACAGGCGATCGCCACCACCGGCATCTTGCCGTAGCGGTCGCCGAACGGACCGTGCACCAGCACGAAGAAGCCGTTGGCGAACAGGAACAGGGTGGAGGCGATCGAAGCGGCGCCGGCGGTGACGTGGAATTCGGCGCCGAGCTGGACCAGCAGCGGGTCGAGCACGCGCATGTTGGCGGCCGAGGCGAAGGCGGCCACCGCCAACAGGGCGACGGCGAGGGCGGGAGCGGACCGCGACCCGGCGGCGGAATTGGACATCTGGCCGTTGGCTTAGCCCAGCCGTTCCGAGGATGCCACTATCGTGCTCTAGGCTGCGTGGCGGGCGACCAGTCTTGCCAGCATATCGGTCTTGCGCCGGCTCGAACGCGGTGCCTTGCGCAGGCGCGCGAGCTTGCCGTCCTCGAAGGCCTCGACGATGGCGTCATGCACGTAGCTCTTGCGCGCGATGGCCGGCGTATTGGCGAGTTCATCGGCGACCGCAGTCATCGCCGTCTTGAGCTGCGAGCGCCGCGCGCGTTCGCTGGTCGCCGGCGCCAGGTTCGAGAGCGCCTCGAGCGCGCCCGACGACGCCACGAGCATGCGGTAATCCTTGAGCGAGATCCGTCGCCCCGCGAGCTCCCGCAGGAACCCGTTGACGTCCGGCGCACGAACCTGCCGGACCGCGCCCTCGGCGTCGCGATACTGGAAGAGGCGACGACCGGGCAGGGCGAGCAGCCGCTGCAACGCGCGCGCCAGGCGGATGTCGCGCACCTGCTTGGTCACGGTCTTGCCGCCCTTCGCCTTGAAGGAGAGCGCGACGGTGCGTCCGTCGATCCGGACGTTGGACTTGAGCAGGGTCGAGGCGCCGCGGGTGCCGTTGTCGCGCGCGTAGCTCTCGCCGCCGGCGCGGATCGCAGTCAGGCTGACCAGGTGCACCACCGCGGCGATGGCCAGGGCCTCGTCTTCGCTCTCTCCCGCCAGCGCCTTGCCGACCGCCCGCCGGATCGCGGGCAGGGCGCGGGCGAGCCGGCCGAGCCGCCGTGCCTTCAATGCCTCGCGCACTGCTGTCCAGTCGGGGTGATAGCGATATTGGAGACGGCCCGCCGCATCGGTGCCCACGGCCTGCAGATGCGCTTTCGGATCGGCAGCATAGCGGACGTCGACATAGGCGGGCGGCATGGCGAGCGATCGCAGCCGCGCGAGTTCGCCGGCACTACGGATCACGGCGCCGGTGGCGCTGCGAAAGCCAAAACCCTTGCCGCACCGCACGCGGCGCATGGTCAAGGCGTCGGGACCGACGACGACAAGTCCCTGTTCGGCCGCAAGGGCGGCGATGAGTTTTGAGCGTCGCATGGCGGAAAGCTCAACGCGGCGCACGCGCCGATGTTCCCGCCTCCGCTCATCCCGGCAGGAAGGTCAGCGCGACTCCGTTCATGCAGTAGCGCAGCCCGGTGGGCGGGGGTCCGTCATCGAACACATGCCCGAGATGCCCGCCGCAGCGTCGGCAGTGGACTTCGGTCTGTGTCAGCACCAGCAGGAGGGTTTCGTCCCGCGTGGCGACCGCATTGTCCAGCGGTCGCCAGAAGCTCGGCCAGCCGGTGCCGCTGTCGAACTTGGTCGACGAAGCGAACAGCGGCTGCCTGCAGCCCGCGCAATGGTAGACGCCGGCGCGCTTCTCGCCGTTCAGCGGACTGGAGCCCGCCCACTCGGTCTTGTGCGCGCGCAGAACGAGGTACTGCGCCGACGTCAGGCGGCGGCGCCATTCCTCGTCGCTTTGCACGACATCGAAAGTCTCGGTGGCGCGCGCGGCCGGCAGGGACCGAACGACCACGTAGCCCGCGACGATGGCGCCGCCGCCCAGAAGAAGATGTCGCCGACGGATGGTGGCCATGGATTTCACTCCCCGGTCCGGCAGGTTATCAAGAATTGCCGCCGTGTTTCATCAAGGCCGCTCACTTCCGCGTGCGGAGGGACGGCGCGGGGGCTAGACTTTTCGCCATGAAACTCGAGGACAAGGTCGCCATCGTCACCGGCGCGGGGTCGGGGATCGGCGCCGCCACGGCCCGGCTGTTTGCCGCCGAAGGCGCCAGGGTCGCGCTGGTCGACCTCGACGCCCAGGGTCTCCACAAGGTCGCGGCCGAGATCGCGGGCTCGCTCGCCATCGAGGCCGATGTCAGCAGCAATGCGCAGGCGCACGACGGCGTCGCCCTGGTGATGAAACAGTGGGGCCGCATCGACGTGCTGATGACGGCGGCCGGCATCTCGCTCGGCGGCACCGTCGACCAGATCGAGGAGCAGGCGTGGGATCGCACCTATGCGGTCAACGTCAAGGGCACCTTCCTGTGGGTCCATCACGCCATCAAGCCGATGATCGCCGCCAGGTCCGGCACCATCGTCACCGTGGGCTCGCAGCTGGCGCAGTCGAGCCTCGGCACCAACGCGGCCTACATCTCGTCGAAGGGCGCGATCGCCTCCTTCACCAAGACGATCGCCGTCGACCACGCGCCGCAGGGCATCAGGGTCAACGCGCTGATGCCCGGCGTCATCGACACGCCGATGCCGGCGCGCTCGCTGCAGCGCCAGGCCGATCCCGACGCTGCGCGCGCCTTCTGGAAGAAGCGCCACCCGATGGGCCGCATCGGCCAGCCCGAGGAAGTGGCCAAGGCGGCGCTGTTTCTGGCGAGCGACGACTCGTCTTTCGTTACCGGGACGCTGCTGTTCGTCGATGGCGGCTGGACGGCGCACTGATGGGCAAGAAGCTTACCGAAGCCCAGATCGCGCAATACGAGCGCGACGGCTTCGTCTGTCCGGTCGACGCCTTCAGCGCCGAACGCGCAAGAAGCTGGCGCGAGCGGCTGGAAGACTTCGAGCGTGCCCAGGGGCAGAAGATGACGCGCGGGCACAATTTCAAGCCGCATCTTCTTTTCCCGTGGGTCGACGAGATCGTGCACGCACCCGAAGTCCTCGACGCGGTCGAGGATCTGATCGGGCCCGACATCAGGCTGTTCCATCTCACCGTTTGGCCCAAGGATGCAGGTTCCGGCGCCTATGTGAGCTGGCACCAGGACGCGACCTACTTCGCCCTCGATCCGGTGTGCCATGTCACCGCCTGGGTGGGGCTGACCGACGCGCCGGTCGAGGCCGGCTGCATGGAAGTGGTGCCGGGCTCGCACAAGCTTGGCCAGTTGCGTCATGCCGAGATGCAGGATCCGGAGAATCTTCTGTCGCGCGGCCAGGCGCTGGCCGTCGACGTCGATCGCACGCGGACCGAATTCATGCCGGTGAAGGCGGGGCAATTCTCGCTGCACCACACCCACCTCGTGCACAATTCGCGGCCCAACCGGTCGCGCGACCGGCGCATCGGGCTCGGCATCAGCTACATCCCGACCCATGCGCGCTGCACGGCGCCCTCACGAGTCACCGCGATGCTCGTGCGTGGCCGCGACACCTACGGACATTTCGACGACGAACGCAGGCCGGCAGAAGAAGCCGGTCCGCAGGAGCGCGCGTTCCACGCCGAGGCTGTCGCGCGCTTCCGCGACATGAACGCTGGACTAAGCCAGACGCTAGTGTCGTCCTGAGCGCAGCGAAGGACCTTGCGGATCGATCAAACCACAACTTCAGACACCGAGTACGTATCCAGCGCCAGATCCTTCGCTGCGCTCAGGATGACAGAGGAGCCGAAATGCACACGATCCGCCTGCCGTATCACGAGCGCTATCCCTATTCGCCGATCACCGAGCGCAAGGATTACTCCTGGCCGGGCGGCAAGCGGCTTGCGGTCTACCTTGGCCTCAACATCGAGCACTTCGCCTTTGGCGCGGGCGAGGGCCACCTGCTCACCGTCGCCAACCCGCCACCCGATCCGCGGACCTTCGCCTGGCGCGACTACGGCAATCGTGTGGGTGTGTGGCGCTGCCTCGAGCTGTTCGACGAGCTGAACCTGCCGGCGTCACACCTCATCAATACGACGGTGTTCGATTACGCACCGCAGATCGTCGATGCGCTGAAGGCGCGCGGCGACGAGTTCGTGGGCCACGGCCGCACCAACGCCGAGCGCCACGGCGGCATGTGGGAGGCGGATGAGAAGCGCTTCCTCGAGGAGGTGCGAGATGCGATCGAGAAGGCGTCGAGCAAGCGGCCGCGCGGCTGGATGGCGCCGTGGATGGCCTCGACGCGGGTGACGCCGGACCTGCTGAAGGAGACCGGCTACGACTTCCTGATGGACTGGCCCAACGACGACCAGCCGATCTGGATGAAGACGCGCTCGGGTCCGCTGATGAGCGTGCCCTATCCGATCGAGATCAATGACTCGCCGCAGATCCTGGTGCGCCACCACACCGGCGACGATTTCCGCGACTTCATCATTGCCCAGTTCGACGAGCTGCTGCGCCAGTCGGCAAAACAGCCGCTGGTCTGCGGCATCGCGCTCCACACCATGATCGTGGGTCAGCCCTATCGTCTGCGCGCGCTGCGCGAGGCGCTGCAGCACATCGTCAACCATCCGCAGAAGGACAAGGTCTGGTTCACGCGACCGAGTGACATCTACGATCACTGCGCCGCGCTGCCCAAGGGGACGATGGTCGCGCCAGCGGCATGAAGGCACGAAACCTGCCTTGCTGTCTTGTAGCAATGGATTAATCGAGAGGGTAAGACATGACATTTCGGCCTTTGCTCTGCTTCTTCGCGGCCCTCTCTGCAGTCGTCGCCGTCGGGTCCGACTCTGCGCAGGCTGAGGACTCCCGGCTCGACACGATCCTGAAGCGCGACAAGCTGATCGTGGCCGTCACCAGCACGGCGAGGCCCAACGGCTTCATCGACGAAGACGGCAAGCTCACGGGCTTCGAAATCGAACTGGCCCGGCTCGTCGCCAAATCCATCCTGGGCAGTCCCGACAAGATCGAGTTCGTCACCACGACCGTCGATGGCCGCTTCCCCGCCGTGCTCTCCGGCCGGGTCGATTTCGGCATCTCGACCGCCACCATCTACCCCGACCGCGCGGTACGGCTCGCCTTCACGCGGCCCTATATCGATTCCACGACTTTCGTCGTCGTGAAAAAGGGCTCGTCCATCAAGTCGATCGCCGACATCGACAGCCCGGACGTCACCTTCGGCTCGACCAACAGCGCCGCCATGGTCGATCGTGCAAAGCGCTACGCGGCAAAGGCCAAGCCGATGTTCTTCGACACCGATAGCGCCGCTTTCCAGGCGCTGAAGAGCGGCCGCGTCAATGTCGTGCAGGCCAATTCGGCGATGGCCGATTTCCAGGTCGGGCAAGCCAATGGCGAGCTCGTCAAGGTTCCGGGGCAGCTCGGCAATCTCAACGGCAACGCGCTGTTCATGAAGCCCGGCGATTTCACGCTCTGGCTCTGCCTCGACACGATCGTCGGCGAATATACCCACGGCTCGCGCTACGACGAATACCAGGCGCTTCATCGCAAATGGTTCGGCAGGGACGCCCCGCCGGCGCGACCCTACTAGTCGCGCGACCGTCTGGATGGATTTCGCCTTCGTCCTGCGCAGCTTGCCGCTGCTTCTCGAGGGGTTGCAACTTACCCTGGCGCTCGCAGGTCTCGCCCTGATCGGTGCTGCCCTGGGCGGCATCGTCGTCGTGATGGCGCGGCGCAGCGTCCTGGCGCCAGTGCGCGCCCTGTCGCTCGCCTTCATCGAGGTGATGCGCAACACGCCGATCATGGTGCAGATCTTCATCCTCTATTTCGGCCTGCCTTCCATCGGCCTCTATCCCGACGCCTTCGCCTCGGGTGTCATTGCCCTGACCTTGCAGAACAGCGCCTATGTCGGCGAGATCTACCGCGCCGGCATCGGTTCAGTGAACCGCACCCAGACCGAAGCCGCGCTCTCGCTCGGCATGATGCCGCGTGCGGTCCTGTTCCAGATCGTCCTTCCGCAGGCGCTTCGGCGCGTGCTGCCGATGCTCGGCAGCCAGGCCGTCGTGATCGTGAAGGATACCTCGATCGCCTCGACGATCGCGGTTGCGGAGCTGACGCACACCGGCAAGCTCCTGCTCGACCGCAGCGCCGCGCCCTATGAGACCTTCCTCGCGATCGCCCTGATCTACCTCGCCGTCACCGCCGCGACGCTCGGCGTGCTGAGACTCGTCGCAATCCGCTTCCCGGTGCGCGCGTGAACGTGGCGTCGCTCCGCTACCTGGCCATCGGCGCCGGCATGACGATCAGCCTTGCCGCTGCTGTCATCGTGCTCAGCGCCGCCATCGGCATGCTGCTTGCGGTCGCCCGGCTTTATGCCTGGCCGCCGATCGTCAGGCTTGCCGAGGGGTACGCGCTGGTCATCCGCGGCGTGCCGCTGCTGATCCTGCTGATCGGCGCCTATTTCAGCCTGCCCTATCTCGGCATGGACATGCCGCTCTACGCGGTCGTCGTCCTCGTCATGGGCCTCTACTTTGGCGCCTACATGGGCGAGGTTTTCCGCGGCGCCATCGCTTCGGTGCCCCGCACCCAGTGGGATGCCGGCCGCAGCGTCGGCTTTCGCTGGCCGCAGATCTTCGGGATCGTGGTCCTACCGCAGGCGCGCCGTCTGTCGGTCGCTCCCTTCCTCAACGTCGCCCTGACGGTCGTGAAGAACACCTCGCTGGTATCGGCGATCGGCGGCTGGGAACTGGTCGCCGCCGGACGCGAGATCGGCGAGCGCACCGGCGACCTGCTCACGGTCTACCTCGCCATCGCTTCCGTCTATTTCGCGATCTGCTTTCCACTTGCGCGCCTGGCCAGCTTCATCGAGCGGCGGTCTCATGCTTGAGCCCTTGGTCTCCATCGAGCGGGTAGGCAAATCCTTCGGCGCCAATCGCGTTCTGAAGGACGTGTCGCTCGGCGTCGGCAAGGGCGAGGTCGTCACGCTGATCGGGCCCAGTGGCTGCGGCAAGACCACCCTGCTGCGCTGCGTGAACGTGCTGGAGACCTACGATAGCGGTCTCATCACCATCGGTGGGGAGACGGTCGGCATTCGCCTGGACGCCGCCGGCACCCGCAGGCGGCGGCCCGACCGGGAGATTGCCGCGATGCGCGCGCGTGCCGGCATGGTGTTCCAGAGCTACAATCTCTTCCCGCATCTCACCGTGCTGGAGAATCTGGCCGTGGCGCCCAGGCGCGTGCGCGGTCTGCCGGCCGCCGAGGCGCGCGACAAGGCGATGGCCCTGCTCGATCGCGTCGGGCTCTCCGACAAGGCTGGAGATTATCCCAGCACGCTCTCCGGCGGCCAACAGCAGCGCGTCGCCATCGCCCGAACGCTCGCCATGGAGCCCAGCCTGATCCTGCTCGACGAGGTCACCTCGGCGCTCGATCCGGAGCTGGTCGCAGAAGTGCTCGATGTCGTGCAGTCGCTCGCCGCCGACGGCATGACCATGTTGATCGTGACGCACGAGATGCAGTTCGCGCGCGAGGTGTCGAGCCGCGTCGCCTTCATGGCCGCGGGCGAGATTGTCGAACTCGCGCCGCCCGCCGAGCTGTTTGGCCATCCCGGGAGCGAGCGGCTGCGCGCTTTCCTCGGCCGCTATCGCGCCGCTCATCGCATTTAACCGACCGCAACAGGAAAGCCCAAGATGCAAGCCCAACGCCCCACCTGGTGCGAGATCGACCTCTCGGCCGTCGTGCACAATCTCCAGACTCTCGGGGATATGGTCGGCCCGAAGGTCGGCATCTTCGTCTGCGTCAAGGGCGACGCCAGCGGCTGCGGCGACATCGAGGTCGCGCGCACCGCCGAGCAGGCGGGAGCGGCAGGGGCGGCCTTCGGCAATCTCGACCGCGCGATGGCGGCGCGGCGTGCCGGCGTGCGTCTGCCGATCCTGCTCTATCCGACATGCCTGCCCGATACGGCACCCGCGCTCGAAGAGCACGGCTTCATGCCGACACTCTCGACGATGGAAGACGTTGCGGCCTGGTCGCGGCATGCCAGGTCACTGAAGGTGTTCCTCAAGCTCGACGGCGGCGGATTCCGCGCCGGGGCGCTGCCGCACCAGGCGCCTGCCGTCGCGCGGGCGATCGCCGACAGCAACACGCTGGAGCTTGCCGGCGCCTACGGCCATCCAATGCAGTCCTATGGCCCGATCGATCCCGTCTATACGGACGCCCAGGTCGATGCCTGCATCGACGCGCTGAAGCGCATCGAAGCGGCAGGCGTCGACGTCCCGGTGCGGATGGTCTCGAGCTCGGCCATCATCCTCAGTCACCCCGACGCGGACCTGAATGCTGTCGACCCGGGGCGGTTGGCCATCGGCCAGAGCTTTCCCGCGGCAGAGGGGCGCGAGCGCGCGTGGCGCCATGCCCTCGTGGGCCTGCGCAGCCATCTCGTCATGGTGAAGTCGCTCGACGATATCGGCGATGTGATGCCCGCGCCGTTCCTGCCGCGCTGGCCGGGCATGCGCATCGGACTCATTCCCTACGGCTGGTCCGACGGTTACCCGCGCAAAATTCCGGAGAACGCCACGGCGCTGCTGCATGGCAAGCGTGTCCGTCTGCTGGGACCGACGCATTCGGAACTGCTGCGTGTCGACCTGACCGACGTGCCGGAGGCCCGGCTCGGCGACGAAGTCGTACTGCTCGGCCGACAAGGCAATGACGAGATCGGCCTCGAGGAACTGGCGAAGCAATGGAAGGTCGGCGTTTTCGACCTCTACGGTGCCATCGGCAAGTCTGTGCGGCGGCACTACCTCCGCTAAGGCGAGGAGCCTAGGCGGCGGCAGCCTTCTTGCGGTTGGCCTCGAGCCGGGCATCGACCAGGGCCACACCGGCGTCGATCACCGGATGGCTGAGGCCTTTCTGCCGGGCGATCAGCTGCACCAGCTTGTCGGCACGCTCGATGTTGGGCACGCCGTTCTGCAGCGCGCGCGCGGCAGAGGCCGGTCGGGTGAGGCTCTGGGCGGCGGCGGCGTACTTCTCGAATGGCACGAGGTCCTTCGGGTCCGCGCCGATCTTGACGCAGAGATCGAAGACGAAATTGTAGACCGAACGCGAGGTCTCGATGTCGCTGTGAACCGCTTCCTGTGCGGTGCGCATGCCGTCCTTGGTGACGCAGCGGTAATTGCCGGCCAGCAGCATCGACCACTTGGCGAGCGGCACGAAGATGCCGTCATAGACGCGCAGTTTCACCGGCAGCTCGATCTTTTCGCCGCCCGCATCGAAACGCACGGCATCAATGTCCTTCTCGAGCTGGCGCAGGATGTTGGTCGACTTCTCATCCTTCAGCCGCGCGACCTTGAAGTTGGTCGGCAAGGTGACCTGCAGCACGTTCACTTTCTCATCTGGCGGGCGGATTGCCTGCGGATCGGGGCTGCACAAAGTGAGGGTCTCGGGATCGAAACTGTCCCACACCGAAGGATCGGTGTAGGCGGGCTTCAACTGGTCATGATTGAGGCCGGGGATGCGCCGCACGTACGGCAGCGGCGGCATGTTCATGATCGACATGCAGGGCACACGGGACTTGGCCACGGCGTCGAGCAGTTCGCGCACGCCGGGCGAGCGATACTGCGGCTCCTGCATGGCAAGGCCGATCAGGTCGTAGTCGGCGGGATTGGCGCTGGTTGTGCCGCCGGCGGTCACCTTGCCCGGCAGCTTGCGCGAAGTCGATCTCGATCGGATCCTTGCGGCCGCGGATCGGCATGCGCACGCGGAAGCCCTCGGCATTGATCAGGTCGGCTTCGGCCGGCAGGCAGATCAGATGGACAGAATGGCCGCCGAACATGAGTTTCGACGCGAGCAGCGACCCATAGGACGCGCCCATGATCATGATCTTGTAAGGCACTTTTGGCCTCCCTGGAGCTTCTTCTTTTGTTTTGCAGTCGGTCGAAGCTTACCGGCACTCACGTCCGGCGGAAAGGCCCGTTAGAGTCGCGGCCATGTCCTCGATCGCCCTCGCCCATTGGTTGGCCGACTCCGGCCTGCGAAATCTGCCGCTCGAAGAGCTGGTGGACGGCTTCTCGCGCCGGTTGAACGAGGCCGGCGTGCCGGTCGCCCGCGCATTCGTTGGCATGAACACGCTTCATCCGCAGGTGCGGGCGCGTAGCCTGATCTGGGATCGCGTGACCGGGCCCAGCACGCATTTCGAGTTCCAGCACAGCCAGATCGAATCGCCCGTCTGGCGCCAAAGCCCGTTTGTACCGATGTTGCGCGACGGCATCTTCGAGCGGCGCGTCAGGGTCGACGACCGGGGGGCAGCTGCCGAAACGCCGGTCTTCCAGGAGTTGCACGACGCCGGCATGACTGACTGGCTGGCCAACATCTTCCCCTTCGGGGAACTGACGTTGCAGATTGGCGGCTCCCAGACGGCCGAACGCGCAAGCGAGCTGGGCCTCGTCGTGTCACTGGCGACCGAATGGGCGGGCGGCTTTACCGAAGCCCATGTCGATATATTGCGCGCGACGTTGCCGCTCTTTGCCCTCGCGGTGAAGGCCACGGCCATCGGCGCCCTGGGCCAGGGGTTGCTTGCTGCCTATCTCGGTGACGATCCGGCGCGCAGGGTGCTTGCCGGCACGGTCCGCCGTGGCGAGGTCGAGAGCGTCGAGGCGGTGTTGTTCTATGCCGATCTGCGTTCCTTCACGCCCTTCGCCGACACTCTGCCTGGCGCCGAGCTCATGACGCTGCTCGACGGCTGCTTCGATTGCATGGTGCACCCGGTCAATCGCCACGGCGGCGAGGTGCTGAAGTTCCTGGGCGACGGGCTGCTGGCGATCTTCCGCATCAACCAGCGGCGCCGTTCCGAAAACTGCGCTTCGGCACTGGCGGCGGCCAGCGAGGCGCTCGACCTGATGGACGTCCTGGCAGGCGCCCGGCGGGCGGAGGGCAGGCAAACGCCCGGACTGGATATCGCCTTGCATGTCGGCACGGTGCAGTACGGCAATGTCGGTACCGACTCGCGGCTCGACTTCACCGTGATCGGTCCTGCCGTCAACGAGGCGGCGCGTATCGAGGCGCTGTGCAAGGAACTCGGCCATCCGCTGCTGATGAGCGCGGCCTTTGCCGAGATGGCGACGTCGAGCCGCGCGCATCTCGTGTCGCTCGGCCGCCATCGGCTGCGCGGCGTGCGCGAGGAGACGGAGTTGTTCGGCCTGGCGGGCTAGGCGAGCCCCACGGCCCACAGGGCGAAGGCATAGGCGATCGCCACCTCGTCGAGCCGGCTGAAGCGGCCCGACGAGCCGCCATGGCCCGCGCCCATGTTGGTGCGCAGCAGCACCGGGCCGCCCGAGGTCATGGTGGCGCGCAGGCGCGCGATCCATTTGGCCGGCTCCCAGTAGGTCACCCGCGGATCGGTGAGGCCGCCCATCGCCAGGATCCTGGGATAGTGCCTGGCCGCGACATTGTCGTAGGGCGAGTAGGAGAGGATGTAGCGGAACGCCTCGGGGTCGGCGATCGGATTGCCCCATTCGGGCCACTCGGGCGGCGTCAGCGGCAGGGTGTCGTCGAGCATGGTGTTCAGCACGTCGACGAACGGTACCTCGGCCACGATGCCGGCGAACAGCTCGCCGGCGCGGTTGGCGACGGCGCCCATCAGCATGCCGCCGGCGCTGCCGCCGTGGCCGACGATGCGTCCGGCCGACGGTGTATTTGCCCTCGATCAGCGCGCGGCCTGCGGCGGCGAAATCGTCGAACGTGTTGGTCTTCTTCTCGCGCTTGCCGTCGAGGTACCACGACCAGCCCTTGTCGGCGCCGCCCCTGATGTGGGCGATGGCATAGACGAAGCCGCGATCGACCAGCGACAGCCGGTTGGCCGCGAAGGAGGCGGGCATCGACATGCCGTAGGAGCCGTAGCCGTAGAGCAGCAGCGGCGCGGTGCCGTCGCGCACCAGGTCGCGGCGATGCAGGATCGACACCGGTATTTCCGCGCCGTCCTGCGCCCTGGCCGATGATGCGCGTCGTCACGTAGGCGGCGGGATCGTGGCCCGACGGGATCTGCTGGCGCTTGCGCAGGGTACGCTGCCGGCTCTCCATGTCGTAGTCGTAGACTTCGCTGGGCGTCGTCATCGACGAATAGGCGAAGCGCGTCGTCGTGGTGTCGAATTCGTAGCCGCCGATCGAATCGAGCGAGTAGGCCGCCTCGTCGAAGGCGATCGTGTGCTCGGCGCCGGTCCTGAGGTCGCGGATCACGATCGACGGGCAGGGCGTTGGCCCGCTCGAGCCGCACCAGATGATTGGCGTAGAGCTGGATGTTCAGCACATAGACGCCGGGCCGATGCGGGATGAGCTCGCGCCAGTGCGCGCGGTCCGGCGTGGCGAGCGGCGCGGTGGCGATGCGGAAGTCGATCGCACCGCCTTCGTTGGTCAGGATGAACAGCTCTTCGCCGCGGTCGTCGACGCTGTAGCGCACGCCCTTTTCGCGCGGTGCGATCAGGCGCGGTGTGGCGTCCAGATCGGAAAGATCGACCAGCCGCTGCTCGGACGTGTCGTGATCGCCGCCGCCGATGACGCAGAAGCGGCCGCTGGCGCTCTCGCCGATCGAGGTGAACCAGCCGCTGTCCTTCTCCTCGTAGACCAGCACGTCGTCGGACTGCTGCGTGCCGAGACGGTGGCGGAAGACTTTCAGCGGCCGGTGGTTGTCGTCCTTCTCGACATAGAGGAAGAACGACGAGTCGCTGCCCCAGACGACGCCGCCGCTCGCCCGCGCGACCTCGTCGGGAAGGTCCCGGCCCGTTGCCCAGTCGCGCACCCGGATCGTGAAATACTCCGAGCCGCGCAGGTCGGCGCTCCAGGCCACCAGCCGGTGGTCGGGCGAATGGCGCGTGCCGCCGAACTTGAAGTACTCGGACTGCCTTGGCGAGTGCGTCGCCGTCGAGGATCGTGTGGAAGTCGCCGCCGCCTCTGCGGCAGCCGGCCGATCTGCTCGTGCTGGCCGCCCTGGCGATACTTCCACGTGTAGGCGTAGGGCCCGTCGGGCGTCGGCACGCCCGAATCGTCCTCCTTGATGCGTCCGCGCATCTCGGCGACCAGCGACTTCTGCAGGGCCGCGGTCGGTCCGAGCAGCTCATCGGTATAGCCGTTCTCGGCTTCGAGATAGGCGCGGATGTCGGGCGCGAGCACCGACGGGTCGCGCAGCACCTCCTGCCATTTCGCATCCTTCAGCCACGCATAGTCGTCCTCGACCGTGATGCCATGGCGGGTGAAGGGCGCGGGGCGCCGCGAGGCGACCGGCGGCGTGCGTGCCATCGCTCAGTAGTTGCCTGTCTTGGCCGCGATCTTGAGAGCAGGCGCTTCTGCGTTGCCGCCCAGCATGCCGCGCATTTCCGCGCCCTTGGTGTCCCACCAGTCGGCGAGGATGCGGACATCCCAGCCGATGCAGAAGTGCTTCACGCCCATCTCCAGGTATTTCTCGGCCTGGCCGGGATCGCGCAACTCGACCCTCGGATGCAGGCCCTTCTTCAGCGCCATCTCGATGGTCTTCTTCTCGGCCGCCACGACCTCGGGGTCGTTGTGCTGGGCGGGCTTGCCGATGCTCATGGAGAAGTCCGAGCCGCCGAACTGGACCATGTCGATGCCCGGCACCGACAGGATGTTCTCGAGATCGTCCACGCACGACTTCTTCTCGACCATGATGGCGATCACCACGTCGTTCAGCGCGTCGACATAGGCGGGCTGGCCGCCCTCGCGCACCATGCCGACATCGCGCCGCATGCCGACTCCGAGACGTCCGCGGCCGCGCGCGCCCGCCGCCATCGTCGTTTCCGCGCGCACCGCATCGACGGCGAGCCCGGCGTCCTCGACGCTGCGGATATCGGCGAACAGCACGCTCTGGAAGCCCGAGCCGATCGCGCGCATCGCCTGGTGCGTATACTGCGTCTGCTCGATCTTGATCATGCCGCCGACGCCCGCGACCTCGAAGGCGCGGCCGAGATTGTCGAGATCGTGCATGTCGAAGGGCGCGTATTCGGCAGTGAACTCCACATAGTCGTACTGCTTCGAATGGCCGATCAGCTCCACCAGCGTGGGCCAGCAGGAAAGAATGTGCGTGCCGACGGTCGGTTTGCCGGCGGTGAGACAGTCGCGGAGCTGATTGCGGCGCATGACGGTTCCCCCTCGAGGATGGTTCGCGCTACTCTCGCATCTTGTGTAGGGGGAGTTCCATGTTTCCGTCGAAAGAAAATCTGACCATTTGCTTCGCTCATGCCGCTTATCAGATGCAGAACCGCTTCGATGCGCGAAAGACCGGCATCAAATCCTTCCAGGTGTCGTCCTATGACGAGTTCCTGAAGCGCATTCCGCGAAGCGGATGTGGTGAGTGCGTCGGGCATGTGGAAGAACGACCTTCTGCCGCACGCCAAGAAGCTCAAGTACATCCAGTCGATCAGCTCGGGCATGAACCAGTACTACGACAAGGCGCATCGCCGCCGCGGGGGTGAGGCTGTGCAGCGGCGCGGGCGTCAACGCCATCGCCGTGGCCGAGCATGCGATCGCGCTGGTCCTGGCCGTGGCGCGGCGCCTGCCCGAGGCGCGCGACAATCAGCACAAGAAGTTCTGGCGCGGCATGATCGGCGACCTGACGACGCGCGAGGACGAGATCGCCGGCAAGACCATGCTGGTCGTCGGCATGGGCCGCATCGGCAGCCATCTGGCAAAGCTGGGCAAGGCGTTCGGCATGAAGGTGATCGGCATCCGCCAGGATCCCGGGAAGGGCACCAACGGCGCCGATTCGATCCACGGCATGGGCGATCTGGTGAAGCTTGTGTCGCAGGCCGACATCGTGGTGCTCACCTGTTCGCTGACGCCCGAGACCACCGGCCTGATGAGCGCCGCGGCGTTTGCGGCGATGAAGCCGTCGGCGATGTTCGTGAACGTGGCGCGCGGCAAGGTGGCCGACGAGGCGGCCCTGGTCGCCACGATGCAGGGTAACAAGATCGCCGCGGCGGCGCTCGACGTCACGGCAGAAGAGCCGCTCGCGGCCTCGTCGCCGCTCTGGGACGATGCCGAATGTCTTCATCACGCCGCACACGGCGGGCGAGACGCGCGCCTACGAGGACAATGTCATCGACATCCTGATCGAGAACCTGGAACGCCTATGGAAAGGCGACCAGGTTCTGCGCAATCAGGTTCTTTAGCCCGGGGCTACTTCTTCTCTTTCTCCTCGGCAGGCTTGCCGCCGGCGCGGCCGGATGCGGCGCCGGAGCGGGCTGGGCCGCAGGATGCGGAGCCTGCGGCGGCGGCGCCGCGGGATGCGGAGCGGGCGCCTGGGCCTGCTGCGGCGGAGCGTGCTGGACCGGCGGTGCCGGCGGCGCCTGGACATGCTGAGGCTGGGGGGCTGCAGCCGGTGCGCGCGGCGGTTCGGCCGCATGCTGGGACTCGACATGCTGAGCTTGCGGCGGCGCGACGTGCGGCGCCTCGGCCTGATGCGGCGGCTGCGGAGCTGGCGCGTGCGGTGCTTCGGCCTGGTGCGGCGGCTGCGGCGTCGCAGCGTGCGGCGCCTCGGCGGGCTTCGCCGGCTCGGCGGCCTGATGCTGGGCCTGCGGAGCCGTGGTCTGTGGCGTGCCCGGCGTACTGCGGCGCTTCGGCCTGATGCGCCTGCGGCAGCGGCGGGTGGCCGTTGTCGGCAGGACGCTGGGCTTCGGCCGGATGCGGCACGGCCGGCTGCCCCGCGGCCGGCTGGCCGGGCTTCGGCGGTTCCGGACGATTGGCCTGCTGGCCCTGCGGCACGGCCGGCTGCGCCCGGCTTCGGCGGTTCGGCCCGGTTGGCCTCGGCCGGACGATTGGGCTCGCCCGGCTTGCCGGGCTGCGCCGCGTTCGGCTGCTGCGCCGGCGTGCGCTCGCCCTGGATCACCGGCGGCGCCGCACCGTGACGCGGCTCGAGCGGCGGCAGGGCGGGCTTGGCGCCCGCTGTCGTTCCCTGGGCGGTCCCCTGAGCCGTCGGCGAAGTGCGCGCCGCGAACTTCGGCCCCGGCGCTTCGTGGCGCTGCTCCTGGCGCTGGGCGTCGGTCGGGCGGCCGAGCGCCTGCACGCCATTGAAGCGCGTATCTGGCCTTGGGCACGTTGCCCTGCGCCGGCGCCGGAGGTGCCGACACGGGCGCGACCGGAGCGGCGGCGAGCTTGTCGGCCGAGACCTTTATGGCCGCGCGCTCGACGTGCTGCGAGCTGATGAACGCCGACGCCGGCACCACGGTGGTGAAGCGGCGGTTCACCATCTGCTCGTTCGGCGCGTTCGCCGTGATCGCCTCGTGCCTTTCGGCGCGCTGCCAGCGGTCGTCCAGCACGGCGCGCTCGACGCGCGCGTTGGTGTTGATACGGTCGTAGTAGGCGCGGTCGTGGGTATAGGGCGGCACGTAGGCTTCACGCGGTCCCAGCGGGAACCAGCCGATCGGCGCTGCAATTGGCGTTGCCGATCGCCACGCCCAGTTCGGCGCCGCCGACGAAGGCGACCAACGCCGGCGCATAGACCGCGTGCTGGCTGCCGCTCCGGCGGCACCCAGAACCAGCGGTTGTTGCGGTTGGCCCAGCGGCCGTAGTGGTAGGGCGCGAAGCCCCACGGCTGCTCGTCGACCCAGCTCCAGCCATAGGGCTCCGAATAGGCCCACGAGCCGGTGCTGTAGGGCTGCCAGCTCGCCGACACCGAATTCGGCGACCATACCTGCGCCGTAATCGGGGTCATTGGACCATGCGCCGTAGGCCTGCATGTCCTCGTAGCCCACGACGTCGGCCGAGATGTACTGCGGCGCGGTGTAGGCGATCTGCTGGTCGCGCTGCGCCCAATACTGCGGCATCGGCGGCGGTGCGGTCTGTATGGTGTGGAGCTGCGGCGACGCGGCATCGCCCGTGATCTCGCCCACTTCGCCGGCGCGGACCGCCAGCACCTGGCCGTTGAGGCCGGTGATCTGGGCGGCGCCCGAGCGCACGCCAAGGCGTGTCGGATCCTGCGTCGAGCCGGACTCGATGTAATAGTCGCCCTGTGCCGCGAGCTTGACCGTGCCGCGCGGCGTCACGATCTCATAGGGCTGGGCGGTGTCCATCGTGAAGGTCTTGATGTCGAGCCGGCCCTGGTCGAGCTGCAGGCGGGTTTCGCTGTCGTCGATCTGCAGCATGTCGAGCTGCGTCGACTGGTCGAGGCGCACGCGGGTGCCGGCGACCGATACTTCGCTGCGCGCATTGGGTTCGGTCCACAGCGAATCGCCGGTGGTCAGGGTGTCGTTGACCGCCGCGGCGGTCCAGTTGGCGTCCTGCGAATCGTGGAACGAGACGGTGCCCGAGGCGAAGGCGAGTCGGCCGACGCGGGCGGGCGGATCGGTCTGGGTCTGGGCATTGGCGATGCCGCCGACGGCAATCACGCCGGTGCCGAACACCGTGGCCATCAGGAAAGGCAGGCTGCGACGAAAGACATTATTCATTTGGGGCGCTCCTGGAGCGGGGGATTTCCGCAACAAAAGATACGCACTCTCACTGCACTGGTTCCCCGCGTTCATCCGCTGTAATTTTTCGGTGTGATTGCCGGAACAGGAGATTGAAATGAGCGTTGCCGACCCCAATCGCACGATCCTGACCGGTGAAAATCCGTTCATTCGCCTCAGCTTCGAAGGACGGCGATCCCAATTCGACCGACGCCAGCTTCTGGCGGATCCTCTTCTGTCCGGCCGGGCCGGGGCATGTGCTCTATCTCAAGAGCGAACTGACTGAAGGGCGCTGGCGCATCTATTCCGACAACATCGCCATGGCGCGGTGGCTGCAGAAGACGGTGCAGGGCATGCTCAATCCTGAATTGAAGGACCTCGCGATCCCGGTGATCGATGCCGATTTCGCCAAGTCGGGCGACCCGCGCTACTTCTGGACCGAGCACGTCTCCGCGCTCGACTCGGAGATCGCGCTGACCTGGCACGAGATCGGCGAGCCGCTGCTCATCCACACCCAGCCGAACGTGGCGCCCAATCCGAGACCCTACGGCGTCTGCACGGTGCTGGTACCGGCGCTGGCGGCGCGCCTCACCGTCGACGGCGTGCAGGCCAAGGGCCAGCCGTGGAAGCGCGAGCGCGAAGGCCAGCCTTTCAGCACCTGCGCGCTCGCCTTCTCGGAGAGTTGGACCGAGCCGCGGTAAGGACTGAACTCTCCATGAAGGGCATCTTCGACGCTCGGACCGGCACGCGTTATGACGATGATATCGAAACGCGATATCATTTTCCGGAGCGCTATTTGGACGAAGTCGAGAAGATGGTGAGCGATTGGATCATCTATCGATCAACTCGCCGCGGAGGTGGTCGCATCGCATATTTCGGGGTAGCGCGCGTAGTCAAAATCGACCCCGATCCCTCGGATCCGAAGAGCTACTACGCTCGCTTAGAGAATTATTTGGAATTCGACGATCTCGTTCCGCTGGAACGGCCAATGGGTTTTTATGAACGCCAGTTGGAATTCGTTCCTAGAACATCGTTTGGGCGGGTATTTCAAGGTAAGGCGGCACGTATAATTTCGGAAGTTGAATTCAGCGACATTGTTCGCGCGGGCATCAAAGAGACTTTGGATCCTTCCAATGCAGTTCGTTTAGAACTTGATCCGCGGCATGTTGATGAAGCCACTCGACTGCTCATAGATGCGCCTGAGAGCGAACAGGAGCGGCGTGTAGTCCAAATTCTTCTCAACCGAAAAATTCGCGACGCGAGCTTTCGGCGAAAAGTTTGTGAAGCTTATGAAGACACTTGCGCCGTAACGGGGCTGCATATGATCAACGGCGGCCGCAAAGCAGAAGCCCAAGCGGCCCACATCTGGCCTGTTGCGGATGGAGGTCCCGACGTAGTGCAGAACGGCCTCGCTCTCTCCGCAACTGTACACTGGCTCTTCGATCGACACCTGATATCGCTAACTGACGAATACAGTTTGCTCGTATCGCACAATCGTGTGCCAGGCGAATTGCGACCACTATTTCAAAACCAGCTGAAGCGCATAAAATTACCAAAGAACCCGGCTCTCTGGCCCCGGCTTCAGTACATCCAACAGCACCGCGCTGCGTTTGTAGGCTAAGTCGCAAATCGGCCAAGAAATCTTGCGGAATTCGGCCGCACGTGCCTGCGGCTATGCTCGCTCGACGATGACCTGAAGAATTCCGACGCGGCCTTCCCTGAGATTGCGGCCGAGATTGCCCGACAGGATGGGGAAGTCGGAGCCCATGGCGATGTGCAGGCCAAGCGCTGGCGGGCCGGCCGGTGCTCCTGCGGCCTGGGCCGCGGCGCGCGACTGTTGTTGTTCGGCGAACCAGGCGACGGCCTGGGCGGTACGGTCGTCCCACAGCGTGACCCTGAAGCCTGCCGGTCTCGAGTGCGGAGCGCATCGCCTCGGCCGTCGCGACAAAACTCGTGTCGGGCGAACGCGACCACGGCACCGGATAGTGGATCGGGCCGCCGGACCCCAGTACGACATCGTAGATCGCCAAGCGGCCGCCAGGCTTCAGCACGCGATGGACTTCGCCATAGAGGCCGGTGCGATCGGCGATGTTCATCGCCACATGCTGCGTCCAGGCGATGTCGAAGCTCCCGTCTGGATAGGGGAGTGCCAGCGCGTCGGCACAGTCGTAGGACACCTGGTCCGCCAGTCCGCAACGTTGGGCGAGATAGGCCGCGGCGTCGACGAAGGCTGGACTGAGGTCGATGCCCTTCACCGTGCAGCCGTATTTCGCCGCGAGATAGCGTGACGGGCCGCCGAGGCCCGAGCCGATATCGATCACCGACGCCCCTGGCGCGATCGCCAGCGCCGCGGCGAGTTCTACAGTCGCCGCCATGCCGCGGGTATGGAACTGGTCGAGCGGCGCCAGGTCGGCCGGCGACAGGCGCTTGTCGGCGAAGCCTGCGGTGGCGAGCGCAGCAGCGAGTTTCTCCGCCAAGCCGGCGTGGCCGTAATGCTCGATGACGCTTGCCTGTTCGTTCATGATGCAAAGCCTCCGGCCGTGGCGAGCGCTGCGTAACTGGCGCGGCGGACTTCCTCATCGTAGGTCCAGGTGACGACCGCCATCTCGTCGACGCCGACCTGGTCGCGCAGCGCCTCGATGCGACCCATCACCTCAGGCCCGGTGCCGACGAACAACTCCTTGCGGAACTCCGCCATGCGCGCCTGCTCGTGCGGCGCGAGGAAGGCCTTCGCCGCCTCGTCGGGCGACACCAGCGGGCCCATTACGCCCTTGTCGCGGTTGATGCGCGAGAGCGCGCGCGAGGTGAAATGATACTGCGCCTCTTCCATCGAGGACGCCGCCAGCGCCCAGACGCAGAGCGCCGAATGCGGCCTGGGGTGGCGTTCGCTCGGTCGGTAGGTGCGCTTGTAGAGGTCGATGGCGCGCTGCCCGCCCGCGCCGTCGGAGAAGAACCAGGCATAGCAGTAGGGCAGGCCGAACAGGGCCGCGACCTGGGCGCCGTAGTCGGAACTCCCGAGAATCCAGACTTCGGGCGCCGTTTCCCCCTGTGGGAAGGCCTTCACGGAGGCGAAAGGATGGCCCTGCACCAGCGGCTCGCCCTGCACCCAGGCCATCAGGTCGCGCACGTCGGCGGGAAAGTGCTCGGGCCGCTCGTTCGCCGCCGGATTGAGGGCGAAGGCGGTGCGGCCGTCGGAACCCGGCGCGCGGCCCAGGCCCATGTCGATGCGGCCGGGGGCCAGGGCGTCGAGGACGCGGAACACTTCGGCGACCTTGAAGGCGGCATAGTGCGGCAGCATGATCCCCGCGCTGCCGATCCGGATGCGCTCGGTGCTGGCCGCGATCGCCGCCATCACGATCTCGGGCGCCGTTCCCACGATCGTGGGATGGTTGTGGTGCTCGGAGACCCAGAAACGGTCGTAGCCCAGCGCCTCGCAATGCTGCGCCAGCGCCACGGTGTTGCGGATGGACTGGCCCTGGGGGCGGCCGGCGACGGCGACCGATTGGTCGAGAACTGAAAGACGCATGAGACGTTCAATCTAGGGAAAGGAGCACGCCATGCCCACCTCGAAGGTCGCGTCAAAAGTGGTCGGCATTGACCATGTTTCCATCAGGGTCAGTGACTATAAAAAGTCGAAGGAATTCTACGGCAAGCTGTTCGAGTACCTGGGCTTCGAGATCTCGGACGAGTATCCCAACACGATCGGCTGGACCAACGGCAAGACCCGCTACTGGATCGCACCGGCGGAGGGCCGCAAGGAACACCGCATCGGCGACGTGGGCCTGCACCATTATGCCTTCGAACTCCGCAGCCGGCGCGACGTCGACGGCTTGCAGGGTTTCCTGGAGGGCCATGGCGTGCGGATCGTCGATCCCGCTGCCGAATACTACGAGGATTATTACGCGGTGTTCTTCCTCGACCCCGACGGCATCAAGCTGGAGGGCATGAAATATGGCGAACTCACCGCCAAGAAGAAGCGCGCCAGGGCGGCGAAGAAGAAAGCAAAATAGCTTCAAAAGCGCGCCGCCCGATGGTGGCGGCAGGCGGCAAACCGGCGTAACGACGTCGGGCGGGGCAGGTTGTTCCCGCTCGCGGAGTTTCGTTGATCGCCCTCAGGATCGAACACAAGACCACCTACCGCTATCACCAGCCCGTCTGGCTCGGGGCGCATCGCCTGATGCTCCGCCCGCGCGAGAGCCGCGACCTTCGCCTGATCTCGAGTTTCATCAATGTGACACCTGCAGCGACCGTGACCTGGGCGCACGATGTCTCGGGCAATGCCGTTGCCACCGCCACCTTCGAGAAGCTGACCGACCGGCTGGTGATCGAGAGCATCGTCGAGGTCCAGCTCGAACTCGCAGCCCTGGCCGGTGTTCGACATATCCGCATCGGCTGTGTCGTATCCGTTCGTCTATCTATCCGACGATTGGATCGACCTGGGCGCCCTCAGGATCCAGCAATACACCAACTCGTCCGGCCGCTTGCGCAATTGGGCACGGGCCTTCGTGCGCAGCGATCCCACCGACACCCTGGCGCTGCTGAAGGATGTGAGCGTCGGTGTCGCCGAGACGATCCGCTATCAAAGCCGCGAGGACGAGGGCACGCAATCGCCGCTCGAGACGCTGGAGCGCGGCTGGGGCTCCTGCCGCGACTTCGCCGTGCTGTTCGTCGAGGCCGCGCGCAGCCTGGGCTTCGGCGCGCGCATCGTGTCCGGCTATCTCCACATGCCGGACCGGGCGCGGGAGCCCGCGACGACGCACGCGTGGGCCGAGATCTTCGTTCCCGGCGCCGGATGGATCACCTTCGACCCAACCAACCGCAGCGTCGGCGGCTTCAATCTCATCCCCGTCGCCGTCGCCTGCGGCATCCATCAGGCGATGCCGGTGTCGGGCAGTTTCGTCGGCATGACGGACGCCTTTCAAGGCATGTCGGTCGACATCTCCGTCGTCGAGTCGACGCCTCCTCAATAAGAGAGTAAGCCTCGAAGACCATCGGCAAGGAGTTCCTCCGGCTGCGATGGCTGAGAGAGTCGTGCACTCCCGCCGCAGAGCGCCACGAAAGGACTCTCACCATGAATATGCCAGTCAACACGAAACCCTGGATCCAGGGCGCGTTCGTCGGCGCCGTCGCCGCCATGATCGTCGGCTTCTCGTGGGGCGGCTGGGTGACCGGAGGCACTTCCGACAAGCAGTCGGCCTCGGCCGCGCACGACGCCACGGTAGCGGCCCTCGCGCCGATCTGCGTCGATCGCTTCCGTGCGCAGGGCGATGCCTCCACCAAGCTGGCCGAGCTCACCAAGGCGAGCAGCTGGGAACGTGGCAACCTCGTCGAGAAGAGCGGCTTTGCCCTGATGCCCGGCGCCAAGACCACCGATACCGATGTCGCGCGCGCCTGCGCCGAGATCCTGGCCACGCCCAAGGCCTGATTGGCGATTTCGAGCGTACTTTCCCGGCGCTGAAGTGCCGCGAAAGTGCGCTCCCGCAGCGTCTTGTTCCGGGCTTCCGAGCGGGCCAAACTTCCGCCCTCGCGAAATTCGGAGGAAGACGCCATGGACACCATTACGCCCGCCAAGCTGACCCCGGCGCCCGGCACCTATCAGCCCAAGGGCCAGCTGGTCGGCGGCAAGTGGATCGGCAGCGTCTCGGGACAGGTCATTACCATCGAGAATCCCGGCAAGCGCTCCAGCGTGGCCGAGGTGCCGCGCGCGGCGGCGGCCGATGTCGAGTTGGCGGTTGCAGCGGCCGAGAAGGCCTTCCCGGCGTGGAAAAGCGTGGTCCCGCGCGAGCGCGGCAAGCTCCTGCTCAGGATCGCCGAAGCGATGGAGGCACGGGTCGAGGAGATGGCCCGCACCATCGCCATGGAGACCGGCAATGCGCTGCGCACACAGGCGCGCGGCGAGGCCAAGCTGGCGGCCGATATCTTTCGCTATTTCGGCGGCCTCGCGTCGGAACTGAAGGGCGAGACCGTGCCGCTCGGCGAAAGCGTGCTTTCCTACACGCGTCGCGAGCCGATCGGCATCGTCGGTGCCATCATCCCGTGGAACGCGCCGGTCATGCTGGGCGCGCTCAAGATTGCGCCCGCGCTCTGCGCCGGCAACGTGCTGGTGATGAAGGCGGCCGAGGACGCACCGCTCGCCGTGCTGATGATGGCCGACATCTGTAATGAGTTCGTGCCTCCGGGCGTGCTGAACGTGATCACCGGATACGGCGAGGAGTGCGGCGGTCCTCTCGCCAATCACCCGAAGATCCGCAAGCTCTCCTTCACCGGCTCGACCGAGGTCGGCAAGGTGATCATGCGCGCCGCCGCCGAGCGCATCGTGCCGGTGTCGCTGGAGCTGGGCGGCAAGAGCCCCTCGATCGTCTATCCCGACGCCGATGAGGATTGGGCGGCGGAGGGCATCATCAACGCCATGCGCTTTACCCGCCAGAGCCAGAGCTGCACGGCCGGCTCGCGCATGTTCCTGCACGAGGACATCTTCGACAGCTTTTTGAAGAAGCTCGAGAAGAAGGTCACCGCACTGAAGATAGGTGACCCGCTGGACGAGACTTCCGATATCGGCTCGATCATCAACAACAAGCAGTACACCAAGGTCTGCAAGTACGTGCAGGACGGGCTCGACCGCTCCGACGCCAGGCTGGTGTTCGGCGGCCTGCCGCCCAAGACCGGTCCGTTGAGCGAAGGCTATTTCACCGTGCCGACCGTGTTCGCCGACCGCTCGAACGACTGGCGCCTCGCGCGCGAAGAGATCTTCGGGCCCGTGCTGGTGGCGATCCGCTGGAGCGACGAGGCCGAGGCGATCCGCATGGCCAACGAGAGCCACTATGGACTCGCGGCCTATGTCTGGACCCACAATATCGGCAAGGGGCTGCGCGCCGCGCACGCGATTGAGTCGGGCTGGGTCCAGGTCAACCAGGGCGGCGGCCAGACACCGGGCATGTCCTATGGCGGCTACAAACAGTCGGGGTTCGGCCGCGAGTTCTCGCTCGAAGGCATGCTCGACAGCTTCACGCAACGCAAGAGTGTGACGGTCAATCTTGCCGTCTAGCGGGATCCACCGCCGCCCGATCCTGTCGGGTCTGGCGGCGATCCTGGGATCGCAGCCTTCGCTCGCGCGGGGGCAGGGCAAGATGCGGCATGTTGGCGTGCTGATGGGATATAACGAGAGCGATCCCGGATCGACCGACGATGTGACCGCCTTGACCCGGGGACTGGCCGAGGCGGGCTGGAAGCTGGGCCTCAATATCGAGGTCGCGTGGCGCTGGGCTGGCGGCGATCCGGCGGCGTTCGCGCGCTACGCCGGCGAGTTGCTGGCACTGAAGCCGGACGTGCTGGTGGCGCAAGGTACGCCTTCCGTCATGGCCTTGAAGGCGAAGGCGGGCGCCATCCCCATCGTCTTCACGATCGTCACCGATCCGGTGGGCCAGGGCCTGGTCGCGAGCCTCGCGCGGCCCGGCGGCACGCTCACCGGCTTCACGGACTTCGATCCCTCGATGGCCGGCAAATGGCTGCAGATGCTGACGGAGACGCGGCCCGCGGTGTCGCGTGCGGCGCTGCTCTACAATCCCGACACGGCGCCGTTTGCCGCAACGATGCTGCGCGCGGTTGAGCAGACGGCGCCGTCGTTTGGCGTCACGGTCGTGGCGGCGCCCTGCCGCGACGCAGGCGCGATCGAGGTAGCACTTGCAGATACTGCGCGCGCGGCGGGCGGCGGTGTGATCGTGCTCCCCGATCTCTTCAATCTCGTCAATCGCGGGGCGATCGTGGCCTCGGCGGCGCGGCACCGCCTCCCGGCGGTCTACTTCAACCGGACCTTCACCGTCGCGGGCGGATTGATGTCCTACGGCGTCGATTACGCCGACCAGTTCTGGCGCGCCGCGGGCTATATCGACCGGTTGCTGAAGGGCGCGCAGGCCGCCCAGCTGCCGGTCCAGCAGCCCGACAAGTTCGATCTCTCGGTCAACCGTCGGACCGCCAGGGCACTCGGCATCGAGATCGCGCCGACGACACTCGCGATCGCCGACGACGTCGTGGAGTAATATTCAGATCGGCACTTTCCGGTGATGGTCGGTTGCGCCCTGGTAGGCGTGGCCGATGCGATAGAGCATCGCCTCGTCGAACGGCCGACCGACGAGTTGCAGGCCGATCGGTGCGCCGTTCAGGTCGAAGCCGCACGGCACCGAGAGCGCCGGAATGCCCAACGTGTTGAACGGACGCGTCAGGCCGGTGAAGTCCGCCACCATCTTGAGCACCGCCGGGCCGCCCTTGGTCTCCGTGTCGGTCTCCTCAATCGTCGGGATCGGGAAGGGGATCGCCGGCAGCAGAACGGCATCGACGCCATCCATCGCGCCGGACAGGAATTCGCTCACGAAGTGTGCGCGCAGCCGAAGGGCGTCGATGTACTGGGTCGCGGGGATGAAGAAGCCCGCTTCCATGCGCGTGCGCACCTGGTTGGCGTAGAGTTCGGGTGTCTTCTCCATCCATGGCCGGTGCATGGCGGCCGCCTCGCACTTCACCATGACTTCGGCGCAACGATAGAGCGCGGTGAAGTCCGGCAGCTTCGCGGTGGTGATCCGGGCGCCGAGCCTGCCCAGCAGGTCGGCGGCAGCCTGCACGGCAGCGCCGATCCCGGCATCGAGCGGCGCGGGTCCATCGTCGGGCAGAGCGAGGCCGATCCGGAGGCCAGCGACGCCGCCTGCGAGCAGAGCCTCGTAGTCCGGCACCGGCTTCTCGCTGGTGGTCGAATTGGCGGGATCGTGGCCCGCGATCGCGGCCAGTACGCGGGCATTGTCGCGCACGGTGCGGGTGAGCGGGCCGACATGGTCGAGCGTCCACGAGCGGGCGACGGCGCCGGCGCGGCTCACCCTGCCATAGGTCGCCTTCATGCCGACCACGCCGCAGGCTGCGGCGGGGAGCCTGATAGAACCGCCGGTGTCGGAGCCCAATGCGCCGTAGGTCATGCGCGCGGCCACCGAGGCTCCCGAGCCGCTCGACGAGCCGCCGGTGACCCGCGTCTCGTCCCAGGGATTGCGGCAATGGCCATGATGCACGTTGTGACCGGTGGGACCGGCGGCGAACTCCGCCATGTTGAGGAAGCCCAGCTCGACGACTCCGGCGGCATCGAGCTTCTCGAGCACCGTTGCCGTCACCGGTGCTGTCCAGTCGCGGCGGATCGCGCTGCCGCCAGTCGAGAGCTGGCCCTTGCGGTAGTACATGTCCTTGTGCGCCATCGGCACGCCGTGCAGCGGCCCGCGCCGCGTGCCGGCGGCGAGCTCGGCGTCCATCGCCCGCGCCTGGGCCAGCGCCTTGTCCCTGTAGACGCGCAGGAAGGCGTTGGTGCGCGGCTGCCAGGCCTCGATGCGCGCGAGGCAGGCTTCGGTCGCCTCGACCGAGGTGATGCGGCGCTCGGCGATCGCGTCGGCGATGGCGCTGAGGTCCTCCAGCGCCAGGTCGTCGTTCCTCATTTGCGCGCTTCCTTCTTGCCTTCCTGGGCCATGACGCTCGCAAACGCCGCGGGATCGTCGTCGAAGGTAAGGCGCACTGCCGCTGCCTTGCGCACGGCGTCGTTCAAAATCTCGACCTCGGCGGCGATCTCGGCCAGCCGCCTGTCGTCGTACTTCAGGCCTTGAAGGCCGGCGGCGATGCCGGCAGCGGTCCTTGTCTTCTCGTCCATGACTTCTCCTATGCGAAAAGGTGAACCTTGCGTTGGGCGAGACGCGCGCGATCCTCGGCCGAGAAGGTCATGATCCTGCGCACCTTCTGGTCGAATTTCATGCCGACGCCTTCGGAGCAGGCAACGAGCGTGCCGCTCTCGGCGTCGAAGGCGTAGTGCACCAGCTTCAGGGTCTTGTCGGTGAAATCGGCCAGCCCGCTCATGATCACCATCAGGTCGCCGGCGCGCGCGGGAGCACGATAGGAGTGCAGCGTCTCGACCACGACCGAGCCTTCCTGGCGGTCCTGCATGGCAGCACGGTCGAAGCCCATGTGGTTCCAGAGCATCGGTGCCGCGTCGGAGTAGCGTCCGAACTGGTAGCGCGGCAGCAGCACGCCGTGCTCGTCGCACTCCTGCGGCTTGATCACCGTGCGGCCGACCTCGATCAGGCCGATCCTGCTTGCATCGGCGAGCCGCACGTGCGGCAGGACCGGGGTCCCGACGCTGCGAGCCTGCGCCTGGGCCGGCATCTCCATCAAGGCTGCCTGGGCATGTGCGCGGAACCGGTCAGGCCAGGGCTTTTCGCTCACCAGCCGGCGCCGCACGGTCGCGGCCACCACACCGGTCGAGGAATTGCGCACCTCGTGATAGAGAACGATTTGATGATCGTCGATCTCGACCGGCGCCGAGCGCACGTCGACGGTTTCGACGATACGGAACTCCCGCAGGTAGCGGATATGGTCTTCCTCGATGCCGACGAAGTGCTTCGCGGCTCGGGTCGCGCGTGGTCCCAGGCCCAGGCGCGCCATCAGGTGCGCCGACGCCTCGTGGCCGAACTCGGTGTAGAACTGGACGTTCAAATGGTCGTTTTCATCGCACTGCCAGGTGTTCACGGCGGTGGCGTAGGTCGGCATCAAATCGGTCATCGGGCTGGGCTGGACTCTCGGCAACGGGTTCGTGCGGCCTCAAATGGCCGAAAAAGCCACAGAAATCGACATTTTTCGGGTGTTGGGCTCTTGCGGGCGGCGAAATCGTGGATAAACCTAGCCTTTGTCGGCATTCGACTGGGGCGTCAGAAGAAGCCGGCGAAACGAAAAAATGTAAGGGACCCCTCACTATGGCAACACCTGTTGTAGCTACCAAGAAGCCTACCGTACCGACTGTTCCGCTTTCGAAGGTCGCCGCCGAGCTGGCTGAAAAGACCGGCATGACCAAGAAGGACGCGACCGGCTGCCTCGACGATTTCGTCGGCCTCGTCGTGAAGCATCTCAAGAAGGGCAACAAGGTCCGCATCACGGGCCTCGGCATCCTTCAGGTGCGCAACCGTCCGGCGCGCATGGGCCGCAACCCGGCGACGGGCGAAGCGATCAAGATCAAGGCGTCGAAGAAGGTCGCCTTCCGCGTCGCCAAGGATCTGAAGGAAGCGATCTAAGTCGCTTCCGTCGGAAGATCAGGGCGGGCCCGATGCAAATCGGCCCGCCTTTTTCTTTGCCTATACGATATCGGCCATCGGCCGATGTCGCTGAACGCGCTTAATCTCGACCGAAGCTCTTCTTCACGACGGCCATCGCGCAGTCGGTCGCCTGCAGCGCGCGGTCGATGTCGGCTTCGGTGTGCGCCGACGACAGGAACATGTTGTGCTGCGGATGCAGCCAGGCGCCGCCGCGCAGCGCCTCCTGCGTGAACAGCCGGCCCTTTCTCGACATCGGGATCGTCGGCGAACAGCACCGTCGGCATCTGCACCGGGCCGGTCTGCTTCAGCACCAGACCGTGCGACCTGGCCTGCGCGGCGAGGCCGTCGCGCAGGCGCGAGCCCAGCGCCTCGATGCGCGCGATCGTGTTGTCGCGCTGGAAGATCTCGAGCGTCTTCAGCGCCGCCGCCATCGAGGCGGCGCCGCACCAGAACGAGCCGGTCATGAAGACCGACGGCGGCGGCGTCGCGGAACCTGTCGCTGCCGGTGACGGCGGCCAGCGTATAGCCGTTGGCGATCGCCTTGGAGTAGGCCGCGAGGTCGGGCTTCACGCCGACCGTCTGCCAGCTGCCGCCGAGGTCGAGGCGGAAGCCCGCGCGCACGTCGTCGAGGATCAGCGCCGCGCCGGTCTCGTCGCAGAGCCTGCGCACGGCCTGGGCGAAGGCCCGGGTCGGCAGCTCCTGGTCCTTGCCGTAGTCGTGCTTGAAGGCCGAGGCGATGACGCCCGCGAGGTCGCCTTCGACCGACTCGGCCGCGGCCTGCAGGCTGGCGACGTCGTTGTAGTCGTAGTGCACGAGATGGACGCGGTCCTCGGCGGTCGTGCCGGCGGGATGCGGCGTGCACCACGGCGCCGAGCCGTGATAGGCGCCGCGCGCCACCAGGATCTTGCGCTTCGCGGTGGCCGCGCGCGCGATCACGACGCACAGCGTCGTCGCATCGGTGCCGTTCCTCTGGAACATCGCCCAGTCGGCGTGCGCCACCATGCCGACCAGCTTCTCGGCCAGCTCGACCAGCCGCTCGGACGGGCCGGTCAGCACGTCGCCCAGCGCGCGCTGCGCCGCCGGCGGCCGCCTCGACCTCGCGGTTGCCGTAGCCCAGCACCATCGGGCCGTAGGCGCACATGAAGTCGACATAGGCGTTGCCGTCGACGTCCCACAGCGTGGCGCCCTCGGCGCGGGCGAAGAACTGCGGATAGCCCGGGCGGCAGGCGCGCCACGTTGAGATGGCCGTACATGCCGCCGGGGATGACGCGCCGGGCGCGCGTCCGCAGAGCGGCATCGATCGGGGAGCGAATTGGAAATCATGCGGAAACTCTTTTGCGGAGGCGTCGTGTGCGGCTGTGGCTAGTATAGCCGGCACGGCCGCGGACTGCATGAATACCTTCGTCTTCCTGAAGATACCTGTCGTTCCTGTGATGCCGCCGGCCTCGCTGGCGCTCGGCACGATGTTGGCGCTGATCTGCTGGCGATCGGCTGGCGGCGGCTGGGATGGGCGTGCTGATGCTGGCCGCCGCCGGAGCACCGTCGATCCTGTCGTGGCCGCCGGTCGGCGATGCGCTGCTGGGCTATGTCGAGAACCAGGCGCGCGCGGCGGCAGCGGGCGACGCCGCGCTGCTGCTACGACGCGATCGTCGTGCTGGGCGGCGGCATTGCGCCCGCCATCCGCCCGAGCGCGAGTTTCCCAGCCTGACCGAAGCGCCGACCGCCTGTGGAGTCGCGGCGCGGCTCTACAAGCAGGGCGTCGCGCCGCGCATCATCGTGAGCGGCGGCGGCGTTCCTCGCCCGGAAATGACGGACCGGCGATGACCGAAGCCGAGGCGATGCGCCGCTTCCTGGTCGAACTCGGCGTGCCCGGACGCCGCGATCGAGAGCGAAGGCAGGTCCGACAACACGATCGAGAACATCCGCAACGTGCGCGCGATGGTGGGCGATCGCCGGTCGCGCTCGTCACCTCGGGCTACCACATGCCGCGCGCGATGCGCATCGCGGCGCGGGCCGGACCTCAATGTCGGCGGCCTTTCCGACGAACTTCCATGCGCTGCGCTCGACCCGGCCGCCGTGGGAGAACTGGCTGCCGACCCTCGAGGGCATGGGCGAGACGATCCTCGCCTGCACGAGATCGTCGGCATCTACCTCGACTCGACGCGGCGAAGGAGCTCGCGATGAGCCGTGCCTTTCGCCTCGACCGCCGCGCCGCGCTGGGCCTGCTCGCCGGGCGCGCTGCTCGTGCCGCTGGCGCGGCGGGCGCGGGCGCAGACGCTCGACAGGCTGAGCTTCCACACCGACTGGCGCGCCCAGGCCGAGCACGGCGGCTACTACCAGGCGATCGCCGCGGGCCTCTACCGCAAGGCGCGGCATCGACGTGCGAGCTGCGGCCGGGCGGCCCCAGCCTCAACATCGGCCAGCTGCTGCTGGCCGGCCGCGTCGACATGATCATGTCGAACAGCTTCGAGGCCTTCACCTACGTGCGCGAGCAGGCGCCGTTCTTCACCATCGCCTCGATCTTCCAGAAGGATCCGCAGGTGCTGATCGCGCATCCGGGCTCGGGCTTCGACAGTTTCGAGAAGCTGAAGGGCCGGCCGCTGCTGATCTCCAACGGCAGCCGCTCGACCTTCTGGCCGTTCCTGCGCAAGAAGTACGGCCTCTGCGACGCCCAGCTGCGGCCCTACAACTTCAACATGGCGCCGTTCCTCGCCGATCCGAAGGCGATCCAGCAGGGCTTCGTGACCTCGGAGGCCTATTCGATCGCCAAGGAGCTCGGCAAGGCAGCCCGAGGTGCTGCTGATCGCCGACGCGGGCTTCGGCGCCTACCAGACGACGATCGCCGATCTCGCGCAAGCTCGCGACCGAGAAGAAGGAGCTGATCCAGCGCTTCGTCGACGCCACGCTGGAGGGCTGGGCGCAGTATCTCAAGGGCGGTCCGGCGACCGACGGCGGCCAATGCGCTGATCAAGCAGGACAATCCCGAGCAGACCGACGACCGCATCGCCATGCGGTCAAGGAGCTGAACGCGCGCGGCATCGTGCGCTCGGGCGACGCGCTGACCGGCGGCATCGGCGCCATGAACGCCGCGCGCTGGAAGAGCGTTCTACGACTCGATGGTCGATGTCGACGTGCTGCCCAAGGGGCTCGACGTGACGAAGGCCTACACGCTGGAATTCGTGAACAAGGGCATCGGGAAGTAGGAGGAGCGGACGGCATGTACAAGGTGAGCGAAGAACATCAGATGCTGCGCGACCTCGTGAAGAAGTTCGTGCGCAACGAGCTGATGCCGCTGGAGAAGAACATCCTCGACCGCTTCGCCGTCGGGCCAGCCCGCGGCGCTGAACGACGAGGAGAACCACAAGCTCTTCAAGCAGTGCAAGGAGCTCGGCCTGTGGGCGCTCGACGTGCCGGAGGAGGCGGGCGGCGCCAACCTGCCGGCGGTGGCGCTGGTCGGCGTCAACGAGGAGCTGGGCTACACCGCGTGCCCTTCACCTTCCCGCCGGACTCGCCCAACCTGCACATGCTGCTGGCGACGGCAATCCCGAGCAGCGCAAGAAATACCTCGAGCCCTATGCCGCGGGCGAGACCATCTCGGCGATCGCGATCTCCGAGCCCGGCGCGGGCGGCGATCCCGCCGGCATGAAGACCACGCGCGGTGAAGGACGGCGACCACTGGGTGATCAACGGCCGCAAGATCTGGATCAGCCGCATCGCCAAGGCCGACTTCACCATCGCCATGGCGGTGACCGATCCCGAGCGCGGCTCGCGCGGCGGCATCACCGCCTTCCTGATCGACAAGGGCACCAAGGGCCTCGTGGTCGCGCGCGCCATCCCGATGCTGGCCGGCCAGCGCACCTACGAGGTCGTGTTCGAGGATTGCCGGGTCCACGAGAGCCAGGTGCTGGGCCGATCGGCGCGGGCTTCGCGCCCATGCAGCTGCGCCTCACCTGCGCCGCCTGCAGATGGGCTCGTGGTGCGTCGGCATGGCCCAGCGCGCGCTCGACATGCTGGTCGAGCATGCCAACCAGCGCGTGACCTTCGGCCAGAAGCTCGCCGACCGCCAGGCGATCCAGTGGTGGGTGGCCGACGCCGCGACCAAGCTGCACGCCTGCCGCCTGATGGTGATGGACGCCGCGGTCAAGCAGGACGAGGGCCGCGACGTGCGCATGGAGGCCTCGATGATCAAGGTCTACGCCACCGAGATGGCGACCGAGATCATCGACCACGCCCAGCAGGCGTTCGGCGCCATGGGCGTGACCCAGGAGCTGCCGCTGCGCTGATGGCACAGAAGGTGCGCACCATGCGGGTTTACGAGGGCCCGTCCGAGGTGCACCGTATGGTCATCGCACGCCGCATCCTGGGCGGCCGCTAGTCAGGAGGCGTGCCATGACCTACACGCTCGATGCTTTCGTCAAGGATGCCCAGGCCGCGCTCAAGGCGCACAACGGCCCGGCCGGCCGCGAGAAGGTGCGCGTGCTGCTGGAGAAGCTGCTCACCAACAAGGAGTTCGTCGACGAGGCCGTCGGCCCCGCGGCACCGATGGGCACGCGCAAGCTCTACGAGGACAAGGACCTGGGCTTCGTCGTGCTGGCGCACTCAACGCCAAGGCGCCACAAGAGCCCGCCGCACGACCACGGCAGCTCGTGGGCGGTCTACGGCCAGGCGGTCAACTACACCGACATGAGCGAGTACAGGCGGCTCGACGGCAGCGACAGCGCGGGCGAGGCCAAGCTCGAGAAGATCAAGAGCTATCGTCTCGAGCCCGGCCATGCCGGCGTCTACGACGTGCGGGCCATCCACGCCATCGACTATCCCGACGGCAGCCGCTTCGTGCGCGTGACCGGCCGCGACCTCGACCACGTGCAGCGGCTCAAGTTCGACATGGCCGCCGGCAAGGCGATCACCATCGAGAGCGCGTCGCGCGAGCTAGCCAGACCCGCCCTTACTTGGCGTATTCGTCGGCGGCGATCGCGAAATTGAGGTTCTGGGCGTCGCGGATCAGGAACGTCGTGATGCCGAGCAGCTGGCCCTCGCCGTCGAACAGGCCGCCGCCCGACGAACCCGGCGACACCGGCGCCGAGGTCTGGACTAGCGCCGGCCCTCGAGGATGCGCTTGGACGAAACGATACCCTCCGCGACCGTAAGCTCGAAGCCGCGCGGCGTGCCGATGGTGAAGGCGCGCTCGCCGACCCGGATATTGTCGTAGGGCCGGGCGCGTACCCATTTGGGAAGCCGGGTGGCGGTCCGCAGCACGCAGCGATCGCCCGCGACGTTCTTCGACACCAGGTCGGCCGCGATCTCGGTGCGATCGCGCGCCAGGGTGACCTTCGTCATGTCCGCCACGACGTGGCAGTTGGTCAGCAGTTCGTGTCTCGCCGATCGCCACGGCGGAGCCCTGGCGGTCGCCGGCCTTCACCATGTAGACCGCGGCGCCCGCCTGCTCGAAGACCTGCTCGGTGCGCAGCTCCGCGCCGGTCCTCGCAGCGACCCTGAGGGCCGCGATCTTGCCGGTGCCGTCGACATTGGGCGGCAGTTCGGCGGCCGCAAGCTTGGGCGCGCGTGCGGTCTCGCCGTCCTTGTAGTCGGCCGGGCGCGGCAGCGGCGCGTCGATTTTGGGATGCGGGACGGCGGTCGAATTGAAGTGGCGGCCGAGCGTGAAACTGTCGGCCATGGCGGTGACCAGAACGCCATGCTTGGCGAACTGCTCCGCCGTCAGGCTGATGGTGGCGAGCGCGATCGCCGAAGGGCGGCAGATCGCCTTCCAGTACTCGACCTTGCCGTTGACCGAGCTCGCGAGCGCGAACCAGTCGTCCTGCCGCGCGGCGAAGGCAGGGCGCATCGCGGCGACGGACCGGCTGTAGAACGTGTTCATCGTGCCGCAGTTGTAGTCGCCGTAGCGCACGAACAGCTTGTAGTCGATCTCGCCGTCGAAGCCGTATTCGAGCGTGGAGTTGGTGGGGTGGGTGCCGGTGAACTTCACGAGCTTGGTCGGAATGCCGAGTTCGAGGCCGACAGCCTTGTCGCGCAGCATCGCCCAGCCGACGGCGTAGCGCTGCTTCAGCCCGTCGGCCAGCAGCGTGTTGGTCGCGTCAGGTGGCAGGTCCTCGGTGACGGTCATCTCGTTGGCCGACTGCCAACTCTGGATCGCCTTGCGAAGGAGGGCGTCGGGCGCGCCGCGTTCGAGAGCACTGTAGTGGCCGGTAAAAATCAGGGCGCGGCGAATATCGCCGGAGTCCGGCGCGGCAGGCGGTTCCGCCGCCGCAATGCCCGCCGCCAGCAGGGTTGCGAGGCCCATGACGGCGGGCCACATCCGGGAAGACCACTGGGACACACCGAACAAGACAAACTCCTCCTGCCTTGGATTCTCGTCACCCCGCCGTCGTCCGCCAATGGCGCGATTGTATCAATCGCGTCCGTCCCGGTTCGGCCTGGCCGGTCGAGGCTCCGGCATGGTGTGCTACTGCAGTCGCGCCGCGGCCGCGGCGTTCGCTTCCTGCCGGCGCGCTATCATCCTTTCCATCTGTCCGCGCACCCTGGCCGTGCGCTCGGCGCCGGCCTTTTCGGGACTGCCCGACTGGAACGGCGGCTGCGGGTCGTATTCGAGGCCGAGCTGAACGGATTTGGCGACCTCCTCGCCCGCGATCTCGGCCAGCAGGGTCAGGCCGAAGTCGATGCCCGCCGTGACGCCGCCGCCGGAGAAGCGATTGCGGTCGCGGACCACGCTCTCGGCGACGGGGATCGCGCCGAAAGCCGACAGGAGATCGCGCGAGGCCCAATGGCACGCCGACTTGTAGCCCTTCAGCAGGCCGGCCGCGCCAAGCACCAGCGAGCCGGTGCAGACCGAGGTGACGTACTTCGCCGCGGCACCCTGCCGGGCGACAAAGGCCAGCGTCTCCGCATCGTTCATCAGGTCGATCTGGCCCGCGCCGCCCGGGATGCAGATGACGTCGAGCTGCGGGCAGTCCTTGAAGGTCGTGGTCGGCACGATGGCGAAGCCCGAGTCGGTCTTCACCGGATCGAGCGTCTTCCAGACCATGTGCAGGGTGGCGCCCGGCGTGCGCGCCAGCACCTGGGCGGGGCCGGTGGCGTCGAGCTGCGTGACTGCGGGAAAGATCAGGATGCCGATGTGCATGAATGTCTCCTTGCCGGCAGATTAGTCCACCGGAGCGCTTGGCAGAAATGACAAAGTACGGTCTATTTTCTGCCAATGACCAGACCGCATTCGTCCTGGCCTACGAAGGCTGCCAGCTCCTCGACGTCAGCGGTCCCGCCGCCGTTTTCGGCGCGGCGAACGAGGCTCGCGAGACGCCGTTCTACGATCTCGTGATCGTCTCTCCCGACGGCGGTCCGGTGAAAACGAACAGCGGCGTAGCGCTGCAAAGCGCGAAGATCGGCGGGCAACCCGACACCCTGTTGGTGGCCGGCGGCTCGCGCCGGCCTGCGCGCGACCATGGCGCGACGAAGATGTGCGGCGGTGGCTATGCAAGGCCGCGCCGAAAACCACGCGCTTCGGCTCGGTCTGCACCGGCGCGTTCGTGCTGGCGGCGCCGGGCTGCTCGACGGCAAGCGGGTCGCGACGCACTGGGCGAGCTGCGACCGGCTGGCAGAGGCTTTCCCGCGCTGTCGGTCGACGCCGAGGCGCTCTACGTGGTCGACGGCAAGGTCTGGACCTCGGCGGGCGTCACCACCGGCATCGACATGGCGCTGGCGCTGGTCGAGGCCGACCCGGGCGCGCGCGACGCCAACCTGATCGCCGCGCCACTTCGTGCTCTATGCGCGGCGGCCGGGCTATCAGTCGCAGTTCAGCCCGATGCTGCAGGCCCAGGCGGCGGCCGACGCGCCCTTCGCCGCGCTGATCGACTGGATGCGGGATCATCTCGACCGCGACCTCGATGTGCCGACCCTGGCGCGCCAGGCCGGCTACAGCGAGCGCAGTTTCTACCGCCGGTTCACCGAGGCGACGGGCAAGACGCCGGCGCATTTCGTCGAGGAGCTGCGCCTCGACGCGGCGCGCACGCTCTGGCCAGGGGCCTGTCGATAAAGGCGATCGCCGCCCGCGTCGGCCTGAAATCGTCCGGCCGCCTCGGCCAGGCCTTCGAGCGCCGCTTCGGCATGGCGCCCTCGCTGTTCCGCGAGATGCACGCGGCGGGCTAGAGCCCTTCTGTTGGGACCTTACATGCCGCCCGTGCTGGTCTCCATGACCAGTATCTGCCGGCGCTCCATCTCCTCGATCGCAGCCTTGCGCTCGGGCGTCTCGGCACAGGCCGCGAGTTGCAGGAAGAGCAGAATCGCGAGCAGGACGAACGGTCTCATGCCGTGGTCTCCATCGCCGATCTCTGGTTGCGCTGCATGCGGTCGAGGTCGTCGCCGCCACTCGCGGTGACACAGCCGCCGAGCAGGGCGCCGAGGATCGCGATGAGCAGAAAGCCTGGGCGACATGCTGCCTCATCGCTGTCTCCTAACGCTGCATCTTCATCCTGAAGCTGCCGACCACCAAGGCGGCGCCGGCGAAGGCCGCGGCCAGCCAGAGGGCGGCGTGCGCGGCCGCGGAGGCCTGCTCGCCCCCCGCCGAAAAGTCGAACAGGCCGAACATCAGGGCTACCAGAGCAGCGCCCATCGTCTGGCCCAGGGTACGCGACGTGGCGATTGTGCCGCCGGCGCTGCCGCTCCTGTCGCGCGGTACGGCGTTCATCATCAGCCTATTGTTCGGCGAGGTGAAGATGCCGAAGCCTGCGCCGCACAGCACCAGGCGCCACATGACGTTGGCGGCCGACGGGTCGGCCGGCAGAATGCGCCATGAGCACGAGACCCGATGTCATGCTGGTGAGGCCGATCGCGCCCAGCACACCGGCGTGATAGCGGTCGGCCAGGCGCCCGGCGATCGGCGCGATGGTGGCGAGGGCGAGTGGCCACGCGGTCAGCAGGATGCCGGTGTCGGTGGCGCTGCGGCCCAGCACGGTATGGAAGAAGAACGGCAGGCTGACGAAGGCAAGGCCCTGCGCGGTGAAGGTGCAGGTCGAGGCGGCGAGCGACAGCGAGAAGATCGGTCGGTTGAAGATGTCGATCGGCATCATCGGATGTACGAGGCGCTTCTGGCGCAGCACGAACAGGGTTCCGAACAACGCGGAGCCTGCGAATTCTCCGACGACGATCTTCCACGAATGGCCGTGCGCCACGCCATCGATGCCGAAGATCAGCAGGCCGAAGGTGACGCCGGACAGGGTTGCCGACAGGACGTCGAACGGCCGGCGGATGTGCTCGGTGCGCGGCAGGAAGCGCTCGCCCAGCAGGAAGGAGACGATGCCGAGCGGAATGTAGACCGCGAACAGGATCTGCCACGACGCGATGGTGAGCAGCACGGCTCCCAGGGTCGGCCCGGCGGCCAGCGCCGTGGCCATCACCGTGGTGTTGAAGCCGAGGCCCCGCCCCAGCATGTTGCGCGGATAGATCGAGCGCACCAGTGCTGGCTGGATGCCCATCATCGCCGCACCTCCCAGGCCCTGGAAGACACGGGCGGCGATCAGCCAGGGCAGGGTGGGCGCGAGCGCGCAGGCGACCGAGGCCAAGCAGAACAGGAAGATGCCGCTACGATAGACATGGCGATAGCCAAGGATATCGGCCAGCGCCGCTACCGGGAGCAGCGACACCATCTGCGCGATCTGGCCCGCGTTCACGATCCAGATCGAGCTCTCCGCCGAAATGCGCAGGTCTTGTGCGATGTAGGGCAGCGCGAGGTTGGTCATCGAGTTGCTGAACACCGCCATCGAAAGGCCGATGGTCACGGTGGCAATGGCCATCATGCGCGGCACGCCGGGCGGCATGCCGTCGTAGGGAGCGGGAGCCGGTTTCGAAGTCTCGGTTACGCCACTCAAGTCGGGCATCTCGTGCCGGGTCCCTCTATTGAGGGACGGTCATATGGTCGCCGCCGATCGTCGTGCGCTGCATCAACCGCTTGTGCTTGACCGCATCGTAGTAGGTGGCGCGGTGCAGCACGGCGCGATTGTCCCACACGATCACATCGCCCTCGCGCCAGGCGTGGGACAGGATGAACTCGGGCTGCTCGGCGCGCTGCGCCAGCTCGTAGAGGATCGCCTTGCCGATCGGCTCGGGCCAATCGACGATGTGACCGGCATGCGCGCCGATGTAGAGCGCGCGGCGGCCATTGATCGGGTTGTCGCGGAACATGCGCTGCTTGACCGGCGGCAGCTCGGCCAGCGCCTTGGCACTCAGGATTCCCTTCTGCACCCGGTCGCGCGAATGAGCGAGCGCGTGTTCGGCCACCAGCGGATGAATGGTCGCCTGCAGTGCCGGCGGCAGCGCGTCCCAGGCCGCGCGCATGCACAGGAATTCGGTATTGCCGCCCTCGGGCGGGCAGACCCTCGCCGTCAGGATCGAGCACAGCGACGGCGTCTTCTTGAACGAGGAGTCGGAGTGCCAGAAGTAGTTGGCATTCTGGTAGATCATGCGCATGTCGTCCGGCGGGATCGGCTCGCCGGTCATGATGTCGAGGTTCGACTGGCGCTGGAATTTGGTGCCGGCCGCGGGATTGGCGGCACCCGTGGTCTCGAGCGGCCCGAAATAGTCGCTGAACTGGATCTGCTTCTCGTCGTCCATGTGCTGGTCGCGGAACAGCAGGACCGAATGCTCCTCGAAGGCGGCGCGGATCGGCCCGAACTCGCGCGGGCTGAGCGGACGGGTGATGTCGATACCAGAGACCTCCGCGCCGAACAGCGGATGGAGCCTGGTGACGGTGATCGGTCCGGTATTGCGCATGCTCAGTCCACGATCGCCTGGTAGGAGAGCACCCGCAGCTCGCGGCGGATCGGATAGGTCGAGGACGGCATGAGCTGGGTCAGCATCACGACCGCCATGTCCTCCTTCGGATCGCACCAGAAGGCGGTCGAGGCGGCGCCGCCCCAGGCATATTCGCCCGGCGTGCCCAGGATCTGCGCCTTGGCCGGATCGAGCATGACGGAGAAGCCCAGCCCGAAGCCGATACCGAGGTAGGTCGAACTCCGAAAAGCGCGGCGCGCCCATGTCGCCCATGTCGCCCTTCAGGTGGTTGGACGTCATCAGCTCGACCGTCTTCTTGCCGAGCAGACGCACACCGTCGAGCTCTCCCTTATTCAGCATGAACTTGCAGAAGCGCAGATAGTCCGACGCCGTCGAGACCAGGCCGCCGCCGCCCGAGTTCACCGAGCGCGGCGCCAGGTAGCGGCTCTTGCCCGGATCGTCGAGCAGCTTGAGCTTGCCGTTGGCGTCGGCGCTGTAGTTCGCGGCGAAGCGCTCATGCTTCTCCGCCGGCACGTGGAAATCCGTGTCGACCATGCCGAGCGGCTTGATCACCTTCTCGAGGAGATACTTCTCGAACGGCTGGCCCGAGATCACTTCGACGAGATAGCCCAGCACGTCGGTCGAGACGCTGTAGTTCCAGGCCTTGCCCGGTTGGGCGATCAGCGGGATTTTGGTGAGGTTGTCGACGACGTGCTTCAGGCTCGTGGTCGCGGTGCCGAAGTCGACGCCGCCTTCCTTGGCGCGGTACATCGCGTCGACGGCGTTGGTTTCCATCATGCCGTAGGTCAGGCCGGAGGTGTGGCTGAGCAGGTCGCGGAAGGTGATGTCGCGCTCGGCCGGCGCCAGGTCCATCTTGCCGCGGCTGCCGCCCATGAAGACGCGCTGGTTGGCGAAGCCGGGAATGAACTTCGAGATCGGGTCGTCGAGCTGAAAGCGGCCCTCTTCGTAGAGCATCATGATCGCCGTCGAGGTGAGCGGCTTGGTCATGGAGTAGATGCGGTGGATCGTGTCGGGCCGCACCGGCTTGTTGCGCTCGACGTCGGCCCGGCCGTAGGTCTCGGCGAAGGCGAGCTGGCCCCGCCGCATGACCGCGACCAGCATGCCGGGCAATTTGCCGCCGTCGACCCAGCCCTTCATCCAGCCGCTGATGCGGCCGAGCCGCGCTGCGGAAAGTCCGACCTGTTCGGGGGCGACGAGCGGCAGGGTGTCCATGGCGATCCTCCTCGGTAGGACGCTAGATTAGCCCACTAAACAGCGGCCAGACACGCCAGAAACGGGAGGGACAATGGCAAGATTGTGCGAGGGACGGGTGGCCATCGTGACCGGCGGCGCCCGGGGCGTCGGCCGGGAGCATTGCCTGATGCTGGCGGAGAACGGCGCCAAGGTCGTGGTCAACGACCTGGGCGGCGACCGGGCCGGAAAAGGCAACGATGTCGGCCCCGCCCAGCAGGTCGTGAACGAGATCAAGGCAAAGGGCGGCGAGGCGGTCGCCAACGGCGACGACGTCTCCGACTGGAACGGCGCCAAACGCATGGTCGACCAGGCTGTCTCCGCCTTCGGAAAGCTCGACGCGCTTGTGTTGAATGCCGGCATCCTGCGTGACCGCATGCTGGTCAACATGAGCGAGGACGAGTGGGACGCGGTGATCAAGGTCCATCTCAAGGGCACCTTCGCACCGGCCCGCCACGCCGCCGCCTACTGGCGTGACCTGGCCAAGGCCAAGGGCGGCCCGGTCGACGCGCGCATCATCACGACCACCTCGGTGTCGGGAATCTACGGCAACATTGGCCAGACCAACTACGGTGCGGCCAAGGCGGGCATCGCCTCGTTCACCGTGATCGCCGCGCGCGAACTGGGCCGCTATGGTATCACCGTGAACTCGATCTCGCCGTCGGCCTACACCCGCATGACCGATGACCTGCGCGAATACAGCGAGGAGGACAAGGAGACGCGCAGCCCGAAATGGATCGCGCCGGTCTCCACCTGGCTGGTGAGCGAGGAAAGCCGCGAGATCACCGGGCGCGTCTTCCAGGCGGGCAACGGCCAGTTTGCCGTTGCCGAAGGCTGGCACAAAGGACCGGAGTCCAAGCCGATCCTCGACCCACGCCAGGCCGGCAAGATCCTGACCGAGCTCGCGAAGAAAGCGCGCAAGAACGCCGGCATGAACGGGCTCGACCTCGATTGATGCCCAAATCGTCACCAGACATGTTCATGCTGGCCGCGATCGAGGAGGCGAAGCTCGGCTTCGCCGAAGGCGGCATCCCGATCGGTTCGGTGCTGGTTCACGAGGGCACGATCATCGGCCGTGGCCACAACAGGCGTGTGCAGAAGGGCAGCGCCATCCTGCACGGCGAGATGGATGCGATCGAGAACGCCGGCCGCCGCAGCGCCGTGGTCTATCGCGCCTCGACCGTCTATACGACGCTGTCGCCGTGCGCGATGTGCAGCGGCACGATCCTCCTCTACGGCATCCGGAAAGTGATCGTGGGCGAGAACCACACCTTCATGGGCGAAGAGGATCTACTGCGATCGCGTGGCGTCGAGGTCACCGTGCTGAACGACGCCACTTGCCGGGAACTGATGCGCCGGTTCATCGACGCCAACCCTGAACTGTGGAACGAGGATATCGGCGAGCCGTGAACTAGAGCTTCGCCAATGTCTCCACGACCCTCACCTGCGGCCAGCCGAAGCCCGCTGCACTTTCGTAGGCCCGCATGGCACGCAGCACGAGATGGTCGGCACGCGCCGACCCCACGATCTGGATGCCAACCGGCAGCCCCGCTTTGGTAAGCCCGGCCGGCATCGAGGCCGCGGGCGCGCCGGTCAGGTTGAACGGCAAGGTGTAGGGCGCGCCCTTGGTGAAGCGCGGAAAGGCTTCCGAATTGTAGAGCGTCTCGACAGGCGGCGCCGCCGTCGGCGTGACAGGCGTCAGCAACAGATCGTAGCGGCTGTGCCACAGCATCATGTCGCGGGCGAGTTTCGACTTGGCCTCGTACGACCTCGCGTAGTCGGCGAGCGTGATCGCCAGGCCCTTTTCGGCCAGCGCCCGGAAGCCCGGATCGAGCTTGCCGTGCAGCTGGCTCGGGATCTGGCGCAGGCGGACGGCGAAGCTGCCGCTCCACAGCGGCTCGAAGGGCACCTGCAGCGGCTCGATCAGCGGGCCGACATCCTCGACACGCGCGCCCAGCGCCTCGAAGCGCCGGGCGGCGGCCTCGACCAAGGCGCGCACCTCGGGGTCGGCTTTCACATGGCCGAAGTCGAGGCTGAGGCCGATCCGCCAGCCGCGCACGCCGGCGTCGAGCCCGATCGTATAGTCGCGCGCCTCCTCGGGCAGCGAGCGCCAGTCGCGCGGGTCGGGCCCGGCCGTGACGTTGAGCGCAAGCGCGGTGTCGAGCACCGTGCGGGCGAGCACGCCCTGGCTGATCACGTCGGAGAAGGGCGAATCGGCGGGATACTGCGCGATGCGGCCATAGCTCGGCTTCAGGCCGACCAGCCCGGTGTGCGCCGCCGGGATGCGGATCGAGCCGCCGCCGTCGTTGCCGTGGTTGAACGGCGACACACCGGCCGCGGTCATCGACGCGGCGCCGCCGGACGAGCCGCCCGGCGAGTGGCCGAGGTTCCATGGGCTGCGCGTGATGCCCTGCAGCGGCAAATCGGTCAGCGCCTTCCAGCCGAATTCGGGCGTCGTGGTCTTGCCCACGAACGCCATGCCGGCGGCGCGCAAGCGGCCGACGATCGGCGCATCGTCGGCAGCCGGTGTCTCATCGGTCGAATGGCTGCCGTATCGAGTCGGCCATCCCTGGACCGGCGTCGTGTCCTTGATCGATGTGGGGATGCCGTCGAGCGGCGACTGCGGCTCGCCCTTCCTCCAGCGCGCCTCCGAGGCCCGGGCGGCGGCGAGCGCGCCCGCCCGGTCGATCAGGACGAAGCCGTTGAGGCGCGGTTGCAGTTTTTCCGCACGATCGAGCGTGGCATTCACGATCTCGACAGGCGATAATTCGAACTTGGCATAGCGCTGGCCGAGTTCGGCGGCCGTCAACCAGGGGGTGCCGTCAGTCATGCGCGGTTGCTCGTTTCCCAAAGGATGCGTCTCGACCAAAGTATGACGGGAGCGTATAGGGCGGAACAGGGGAGCATTGCGTATCGTGGAAATGACCGGTGCCATCATCGCGGGTGTGGTTTCGATCGCGCTGGGCTACTACGTCGCGCGCCTGTGGGCGCCGTCCGCCAGCTGGGCGTTGCTGATCGGTTTGATGTGCGGCGGCGTCTGCGCGGTGGCTTATTTCGCCGTCACCGTCCTGTCGGGCCAGCTGGCGCCGCGCACGTTCGACCCCAAGAAGATCGGCTACTGGTTCACCATCCTCGTCTTTGCCGCTCCCGCCATCGGCGCGCTGGGCTCGTTCCTGGGCTACCGCCGCACGCCCGAGTTCCATCAGGACTGATGCCGGGCTAAGCTCGCGCCCCAGCAAGGGAAACGCCATGATCGAAGTGAAGCTCGGCGCCGCCACGGCGACGCGCATCGAAGAAAGCTACGAGCCCAACTTCGATGCCAAGGTGTTCTTCCCGGACTGGAATGCCGATGTCGTGCGCGAGCACGGCAGCTGGATGAGCCCGAACCATTACGATGCCGCCTCGGGCTGGCTGAAGCTCAGTATCCATAGCTGGCTGCTCAGGGTCGGCGGAAAGACCATCCTGATCGACACCTGCGTCGGCAATCACAAGTCGCGCAAGCATCGGCCCAAGTGGGACATGATGAATACGCCCTATCTCGACCGCCTGAAGGCGGCCGGCGTGACACCCGACCAGATCGACATGGTGATGTGTACGCACCTGCACGTCGATCACGTCGGCTGGAACACGCGGCTCGACAACGGCCGCTGGGTGCCGACTTTCCCGAACGCGAAGTACGTCTGGAGTCAGGAAGACTTCGACTTCTACAGGGATCTCGACAAGGATCCGCAGAAGGGCCCGGCCAACGGCGGCTCCTTTCGCGACTCGGTGTTGCCGGTGGTCGAGGCGGGCAAGGTGCAGATGATCAGGGGCGCAGCCCAGCTCGAGGACGGCCTCACGATCACCCCGGCGCCAGGCCACACGCCGGGCACGATCCGCATCGAATTCGAATCGAAGGGCGAGAAGGCTCTGTTCTGCGGCGACATCCTGCACCATGCGGTGCAGATCTATCATCCTGCATGGAACAGCTTTGCCTGCCTCGACCAGGACAATGCCCGCAAGAGCCGGCGTGCCGCGATCGAGCATTGCGCGGGCACCGGCGCGCTGCTCATGCCGTGCCATTTCGGCGCGCCGTTCCACTGCCACATCGACCACAAGGGCGCGGGCTTCGCGCCGCGATTCGCCGCGACTTTCTGAGGAGGGAAAAGAGATGATCTACGAAATGCGTGTCTACCGCTGTGTGCCGGGCCGCCTGCCGGCGCTGATGAATCGTTTCGCCACCATCACCCTGAAGCTGTGGGAGAAGCACGGCATCAAGCAAGCCGGCTTCTTCACCACCGTGGTGGGCGAGTCGAACCAGGATCTCACCTACTTCCTCGCCTGGGAGTCGCTGGCCGATCGCGAGAAGAAGTGGGCAGCCTTCCAGTCCGACCAGGAATGGATCACCAAGCGCGCCGAGACCGAGAAGGACGGCGCGATCGTCTCGAACATCGTGAACCAGTTCCTGCAGCCGACGGCCTTTTCGTCGGTGAAATAATCAGAGGAGCGCGCCACTCCAGTGGCGCGCTCCAATGAATCATTCGGCCTTCAGGCCGGCGTCCTTGGCGACCTTGGCCCATTTGGCGTAGTCCGCGGCAATGTAGGCCGCGAACTCCGCCGGCGTGCCGAACTGCGGGTCGGCGCCGAGATCGCCGAATTTCCTCGCGATGTCGGGCGAGCGGATCGTGGCGTCGACCGCGGCGTGCAGCTTCGTGACCAGGGCAGGTGCGGCGCCGGCCGGCAGGAAGATGCCGTAGGAGATCGCGGCCTCGTAGCCCGGCAGACCCGATTCGGCGATCGTGGGAATGTCTGGTGCGGCCGGCGAGCGCGTGAGGCCGGTCTGGCCCAGCACGCGCAGCTTGCCCGCCTTGACGTGCGGCAGCGCCGTCGACAGGCCGCCGAAATAGATGTCGATCATGCTCGCCATCAGGTCGGCCATGGCCGGACCGCCGCCCTTGTAGGGCACGTGCACGATGTCGACCTTGCCGAGCGACTTGAAGAGTTCGAGCGCTAGGTGCGTGGCGCCGCCGGCGCCAGCCGAGGCGCCGTTCAGCTTGCCGGGCCGGGCGCGCGCCAGTGCCAGCAACTCCTCGACGTTCTTCGCCGGCAGATCGGGCCGCACCACCAGCAGCATCGGATTGATGCCGACGGGAGCCACGGCGACGAAATCGCGACGGACGTCGAAGGTCATGTTGGGCGTGAGCGCGGGCGCCACGGTGGTCGAGCCGTTCGATGCCAGCATGAAAACGCTGCCATCAGCCGGCGCCTTCGCGACCGAGGCGGCGGCAATCTCGCCATTGGCGCCGGCGCGATTCTCGACCACCACCGATCGGCCGAGCCGTTCGGCGATGCCGGGCGCGATCAGGCGCGTCAGCAGGTCGTTGGGTCCGCCCGGCGGAAAGCCGACGACGAAGCGCAGCGGCTTGTCGGGAAAGTCCTGCGCGCGGGCGCGGGTGGCAACGGGCAGTGAGGCGATCGCGCCGAGGACGGTGCGGCGGGTGAGGGTATGCATGCGTGAAGTATGATGCCGCCGATGCCCCGCGTGCAAACTATGCATGGCGCTTTGCGCTGTGCGGGCATCTGCTGTCGCGCTCTCTTCTCGACTCGCGCAAGACGGGCTGTTATCGGTCTCGCCAATCGTCCGGCCTGCGGATGAAAAACAACTTATGGGGAAACGATGAGACGGGTATTGGCCGGCGCAGTGGCGCTCGCAGTTGCATTTTCCGCCGCTCCGGGCTTTGCCCAGGACAAGCTCAACGTCTGGTGGGTGAAGGGCTTCTACAAGTCCGAGGACGACGCGCTCTACGCCGCGATCAAGAAGTACGAGGCCAAGACCGGCACCAAGGTCGAGCTCTCGCAGTACGCCGTGCAGGACATGAACGCCAAGTCGGTGGCGGCACTGGACGCCGGCACCGTGCCCGACATCGCCTATGCCGATACCTACGATGTGCAGACGGCGGGCAAGTGGGCGTTCGACGGCAAGCTCGAGGATCTCTCGGACGTTCTCGTGCCGATGAAGGATCGCTTCGAGTCGGTCGCCCTCTCGACGGCCTTCCTCTACAGCGACAAGGCCAAGAAGAAGGCCTACTACGCCTTCCCGATCAAGCAGCAGACCCTGCATATCCAGTACTGGATCGACATGCTGGGCCAGGCCGGCTTCAAGGAGAGCGACATTCCCGGCACGTGGAAGGAGTACTGGTCCTTCTGGTGCGACAAGGTGCAGCCCGGCATCCGCAAGGCCACCGGCCAGCGCCTGTTCGGCACGGGCTTCCCGATGGGCGTGGAGTCCACCAACTCCTTCCAGTCGTTCCTGAGCTGGGTCGACGCCTACAACGTGAAGCTGGTCGACGAGAACGGCAAGCTGCTGGTCGACGATCCGAAGGTGAAGGCCGGTCTGGTCTCGGCGCTGACCGACTACACCCAGCCCTACATCAAGGGCTGCACGCCGCCGTCGTCGACGACCTGGAAGGACCCCGACAACAACGTCGCCTTCCACAACAAGACGACCGTGATGACGCACAACTACACGATCTCGATCGCCGCCAAGTGGCTCGACGACGCCAACAACGAGTCGCTGACCGCCGAGCAACGCGCCGCCGGCCGCAAGGCCTACGACGAGCTGATCGCGACCTCGGGCTTCCCCAAGAAGCCGGACGGTTCGCCGATGGTCTACCGCACGGCGGTGAAGGTCGGCGTTATCTTCGAGGCCTCGAAGAACAAGGCGAAGGCCAAGGAGTTCCTGGCGTTCCTGATGGAAGAGGACAATCTCCGTCCCTACGTCGAGGGCGCGCTCGGCCGCTGGTTCCCGGTCACGCTGGCGAGCCAGGCCAGCCCCTTCTGGCAGGCCGACAAGCACCGCAAGGCCGTCTACAACCAGTTCAAGGCCGGCACGACGCCGTTCGAGTTCACCAAGAACTGGAAGTTCACCATCCTGAACAACGAGAACGCCTGGGCGAAGGCGATGAACCGGGTGGTCAACGAGAAGGTGTCTGTCGACAAGGCAGTCGACGAGCTGATCGCCCGCATCAAGGAAGTCGCGGGGTGACGGAGAACTCTCCTCCCCTTCGGCGAATCGCCGAAGGGGAGGGACTAACTACATGGATTGGCGCAGTGTCCGTATCGACCGTCGATAGAGTAACTGAAGTACCTCGGCCCCGGCGCGCCGGTTTCGCCCTGTCGCAGAAGCAGGTCTGGGGCCTGCTGTTCGTGGCGCCTTACCTGGCGATCTTCGCGGCCTTCGTCGTCTTTCCCGTGGGCTATGCTTTCTGGCTGGCGCGCGATCCGCATCTCTATATCGAGCTGGTGCACGACCCGATCTTCCTGCGCACGGCGGTGAACACGCTGGTGTTCCTGATCGTGGCGATCAACGTGAAGATGGTGATCGCGCTCTTCGTTTCGGGCTTCTTCACCCATAAGCGCTGGTGGGTGAAGATCCTGTCGGTGCTGTTCGTGCTGCCTTGGGCGGTTCCATCGATCCCCACGATCATCTCGGTGCGCTTCATGCTCAATCCGGAATGGGGCGTCATCAACCAGCTGATCTTCGCGCTCACCGCGGACGACGGGCCGAATTGGCTGAACGACCCGACCTTGGCGCTGTCTCTGTCGATGATCGTCCATATCTGGAAGTCGCTGCCGTTCTGGACACTCATCCTGCTGGCCGGACGCCTCGCCATCCCGGGCGAGCTTTACGAGGCCGCCTCGGTCGACGGTGCCGGCGCCTGGCACCGTTTCGCCTACATCACCTGGCCGTCGATCAGCACCCTCTACGTCACCTGCACCCTGCTCTCGATGATCTTCACGGTGGGCGACTTCAACAGCGTCTACCTCTTGACCGGCGGCGGGCCGGCCGACCTCACGCATGTGCTGTCGACGCTCGGCATCCGCTATCTGCGGCTCGACCAGGTGGGCCTGGCCATGGCCTCGATCGTGTGCTGCCTGCCGTTCGTCCTGCCGCTGGTCTTCTTCATGATGAAGCGGCTCAGCAAGTGAGCCGGCCGCTCACCCTGCAGCGGCTCGGCCGCAACGTCAGCACCGAGGCCGGCCTGCTGCTGATCGGCATCCCGATCCTGCTGTGGACGATGATTCCGATCTATCACATGTTCCTGTTCGCGATTTCGCCCAAGGACGCGGCCTTCTCGGGCCAGCTCTGGCCAAGCCATCCGACCTTGCGCAACTTCGGCATCGTGTTCCACCAGGAGCACCACTTCCTCTACAATTTCTGGCGCCAGATGTGGAACTCGATCGTCATCGCCTGCGCGACCGCGATCCTGACCCTGATGATCGCCACGATGGCCGCCTTCGCCATCAGCCGGCTGCGCATGAAGGGCGGGCGGCTGGTGATGAACCTGGCGCTGTTCACCTATTTCATCCCGGCCGCGTTTCTCGCCGTGCCGATGTACAAGACCATGGGCATGTACGGGCTGCTCAACAACGATTTCGCCCTGATCCTCGCGATGGTGACGATCGCCAGCCCTTACGCGATCTGGATCTTGCGCCAGGCCTCGGACAAGCTGCCGATCGAGCTCGACGAGGCCGCCCTGATCGACGGCGCCTCGCCGTGGCAACTCTTTCGCATGGTCTATGTCCCGCTGATGGTGCCGTCGCTGATCGCGGTCGGCACCTATGCGCTGCTGCTGGCGTGGAACGAGTATCTCTACGCCTTCCTGCTGCTGTCCAAGGAGACGACGCTCACCTTGCCGGTAGCGCTCGGCAACTTCCTGTCGGCCGACGATTTGCCGTGGGAGCTACTGATGACGGCGGGCTTCATCTACGCCCTGCCGCCCGCCGCGATCTACTACGCCTTCCGCCGATACATGTCGTCGGGCCTTACCGCAGGAGCCGTGAAGGGTTAGCCTGTCGGTCTGTCCCAGATACAGGAGGTGAGGATGAGGCGTTCATCTTTCCGTCCGGCAGGCGTCTGCGTCGTGATCGCGTTGCTGACAGCGCTCCTTGCGGGGCCAGTCAGCGCGCAACAGCCGCCACCCCTTGAAGTGAAACGGGTCGTCGAGAAGAAGCTGAAGGAGCTTCCGCCGGGACCGCTCTACTGGGAGATCGAAACCTTCCCCAGCATTGTCGCCGCGCAAGCCGCCGCCACGGCGCCGACCTCGCTGGCCGCCGAGATCTCAGGCAAGGCGTGGCTCTTTACGCTCGGGGCAAAGGACGCGCCAGCGCACGGTGGGGCCAGGGTCGCCGAGATCGGTCCGGTGCCGCCGCTGGCGGCGCCGGAGTATCTGCTGCGCATCAACCACGCCTACGGCCCGCCGGGCGCCAGGACGCCGGTGCATTCCCATGCCGGATCGGAAGCCTTCTACGTGCTGGCCGGGCGGCTGGGGCAAAAGACGCCGCACGGCGTCGCCTACACGGAGGCGGGGCAGGCGATGAACGGACATGGCGGCGACATGGCGATGCAGGTGTTCAGCGGCGGGACCACGGACCTCGACCAGCTCGTGATGTTCGTCGTCGATGCGACGCGGCCGTTCTCGACGCCCGCGAAACTCGAGTAGGGATGCTGCCCGGCATCGGAAGTGGACAAGTGTCGCGAATAACATCTTGACCCGGCCCCTGGGTCCGCCCCGATTAGGATGACGGTCGACCAACAACGAGGTGATCCATGACCGCTTCCGGCCCGTTCCTGAACCCTTCCGAAGCCGCCAAACGCATCGGAGTGTCCGTCAAGGCGCTGAGACTTTACGAGGAGCGCGGGCTTGTCGCTCCGATGCGCACCGCAGCGGGATGGCGTGTCTACGGAACCGGCGAGATGACCCGGCTGGCCGAAATCGTAGCCTTGCGGAAGCTCGGTCTCAGTCTGGGTCAGGTGGCGCGTGGGCTGGGAGGAGACGCCACCGTCCTCGAGCAGGCCTTGGCCATGCACCAGTCGGTTCTCGAAGGCCGGCTTGGCGATCTTGCCGCCGTTGTCGAGCAGGTTCGTCGTCTGCGGGCCGATCTCGCCAGGGGCGGCAAGCCGGCGCCCGGAGATCTCGCGCTTCTGATGAAGCCTGCCTCCGCGGTCGGCGTCGCTTTCGATCTGCCGTGGCCCTGGGGTGGCGAGCCGTTCGAACTCAGCGAGATCGCGCCGCTCAATCATATCGTCGGCCCGCTCGGCAGCGGCAAGACGCAACTGGCAAGGCGACTGGCGGAGACCTTGCCTGGCGCGATCTTCCTTGGCCTCGATCGGCTGGCGAATGCCGGGGCGCACGCGCGGGCGTTGCTCGATGCCGGCCCGGCTTTGAACTCGCGCATCGACCAGACTTCTCGGTTGGCTCGTCGATGAAGGAGCCACCGTATCGGACGCATTGCTCGCGCTGCTCGTCGGCCTCGAAGCTCATGGTCCGGCGATCCTGGTGATCGACATGCTGGAGCAGGGGCTGGACAAGGCCACCCAGGAAGCCGTGATCGCCTGGCTACGCCGCCGTGCTCCCGCCGCACCGCCGCTGTTTTTCTTGACGCGGTCGACCGCGATCCTGGACCTCGGTGCCGTTGGTCCCGGCGAATCCATCATCTTCTGCCCGGCCAATCACAGCGTGCCGACGCTTGTCGTCCCCCGTCCTGGCGCACCCGGCTACGAGGCAGTTGCCTCCTGTCTCGCCTCGCCGGAGGTGCGCGCGCGGACGGAAGGCGTCATCGCCTGGCGGCCGGAGGACAAGCGCATATCGTCATAAGCTGAGGGGGTGCTAGGGCTCGGCCCCCGAGCGGCGTGCGCCGATGAAATGCAGCTGAACCGTCCAGGCCTGGCCGCTGCATTGGGCCGCTCCATCCGCGGCCTTGGTGCAGTCGAGCGTGGCGGGATACGAGCGATCGCCGTCGGTGCAACTGGTGTCGGTGTTGGTGATGTGCAGGACCGGCCCTTCATAGCGGGCTTGCGCTGTCCCGCGACAGAAATAGCTGGCGTCGCTGACGCGCCGATAGAGAAGGCGGCCCGCGCCCTTGGCGTCGAAGCAGTAAGTGGCGACGCCGGCGGTGTTCGGGGCGCCATATCGGAACAGGTCGGTGTGCCAGCAGCCATCGAGAAACGCCGGCTCGGCAGTCGGTGCCTGCGGCAGCATGAGCACCGGGGCCGGAGTGGCCGCGGCGCCGGACGTTTCGCGGGACTGCGGCAGAGGCGTGGTGAAGGGCTCCTGCGGTTGCGGGTAACGCGAGGTCGAGCGGACCGGGGGAATGACGTAGGTGGAGCGACCGGTGTTGGGGGCGCCCGGCGCAGTGTCGAAATGGCCGACCGGCGGATAGCCGCCGGGCGGGATCGCGCGCGGTGGCGTCGGTCCGGCGGGCGTGCCGTTGGGCCAGCTGGGACCGGTGCCGATGACACCGCCCAGGCCGCTGCCGATGGCGGTGCTGCCGCCGACCGGGCCACCCGGCGCGATGCCCTGGGCCAGCGCCGCCGCGCCCGAAACGCAGAGCGCAGTGGTCGCCGCGACAAGGAACCTGACCATCGGCTGGATATCGATCCCGCGCCCGCGCCCGTCAAGGGGAGCGCCGATCAAGAGGCCGTCAACTGCGCTTGGTCTTCTCCAATGCGGCCATGAATTCCCTGAGGCGGGGCGCCCATTTGGCGGCATCCAAGCCGGAAGCGGAGTGGCCGAACTCGCTGTCGATCTCGAAATAATCGGCGTCGACCTTGGCTGCCTTGAGCTCGGCCATGACGCCCGGCGCGATCGAGGGCGGGAATACCTTGTCGGTGCGCGACAGCACGTATAGCACCTTGGACTTCATCTTCCCGAAGTCCTTGGCGGCGTCGAACCGCACGCTTGCCTTGCGCAGGGTGACCAGCGAATTGCCGTCGAACACCTTGGCCCAGGCGAGCGCGCGCTTGGCCACCTCGGCGTCGCGCGCGGCTTTGTCGGGAAACCTGTCGGAGAGTTGAGCGTCGATGCCGTAGCGCCGCAGGGTGGCGATGCGCATCTCGGTCAGCACGCCGGTGATGCCGCCATTGTCGTAGTACCAGCCGTTGTTCCAGTGCGGATCCTTGGCGAGCTGGTCGACCATCGCCTGCACCGAGGCCTGGCCGCCGGAACCCTTCGGTGCCGTCACGACCGCCACCAGCCCGTCCATGAATTCAGGGAAGGTGACGCCCCACTGGAAGGCCTGGTAGCCGCCGAACGATGGCCCGGCGACGGCAACGAGATGCTTGACGCCGATGCCTTCGAGCAGCGCGCGCTGCGCGCTCACGATGTCGACCAGGGTGATGTCGGGGAAGGCCGGCCCGTAGGGTTCGTGCGTGTAGGGGTTGAGGAACGCCGGACTGGTCGAGCCGTAGGACGAGCCCAGCATGTTGGAGGCGACGACGAACAGCCGGTCGGTGTCGATCGCCTTGCCAGGACCGACCAGCCCGTCCCACGAACCTTCGGCGCCGGCGGGCGCGCCGTCGCTGTCGGCGTAGCGGCCGGCCATGTGCTGGCTCGAGGTGAAGCCGTGCGTCAACAGCACCGCGTTGCGTCCGTCGGGCGCCAGCTTGCCGTAGGTCTCGTAGGCGATGACGATCTCCGGCAACACCACGCCGCTTTCGAGGTGGAAGGACTTGGCGGTGAAATTCCGGCGTTGCACCTTGTCGAGGCCGTCTCCTTCGGCGCGCGCGGCGGTCGAAAGGATCGCCGGCGTCATCGGCAGGGCAGCGAGCAGGGCGCGTCTGCGAATCGGGGACAGCATGGTTTTCTCCTTCTACGCACGGGCGGGGGCCAGGTCGGGCAAGGCGGCGGCACGCATTGCCAGCCGCTTGCGGTCTGCCTCCGGGCGAATGAACAGCCGCCCCGATGAGTCCGCCGGCGATCATAAGGCCACCCAGCAGGATGTAGCCCCTCTCATAGCCCGCCACGGGATTCGCCGCGTCCTGCACCATCGAACCCATGACATAGGGAGACAGGGCTCCGGCCGTGGTCACGACGGAATTGACGATCGCCAGCATGGCGGCGCGCTGCGGCAGCGGGGTGAGCTCGCTCACGATCATCGGGATCACGACATAGAAGGTGCTGCCGATAGCGGAGCCGAAGACCAGGAGCGCGATCTTCAATTCCGGGGTGGGCATGTAGCCGACAAACGGCAACGCACATCCGCCGACGACAATCGTGCTGCAGGCGAGAAGGCCGCGGCACAGCCGGCTGGACACGCCTTTCGACTTCAGCTGTTGGGAAAGGTATCCCCCGACGAGAAGCACCACCGCGCCGACGAGCCAGGGCAGGGCGCTGAGATTGGCGCCGGCTTCCTTGCTGAAACCGAGGCCTCTCACCAGGTAAGTCGAAAACCACGTAAGGCCGAGCGCGAGCCCCCAATAGATCGAGAAACCGCCGCAACAAATGGCAAGGATGGTCGGGCAGGTCAGCAGGAAGCGGTAGGGTATGCGCTCACTCGTGGTGCCGCGCTCGCTCACAGGCGCATCGACCAGCGTCCCCTCGCGCCCGAAGACGAGCCACAGGACGACCCAAAGCAGGCCAGCGATGCCCAATGCGCCAAATGCCCAATGCCACGAATAGTTCTTCATGATCAACGTCAGCAGGGGTATGGCCACGACGACGCCGATCGCGGAACCTTGCGCGATAATGGCGGTCGGCAATCCGCGCCGATGGTCCGGAAACCACTTGTATACGGCATGCGTAGCAATCGGACTGGCCGGCCCTTCGCCCGCGCCAAGCGCGATGCGGCAGGCGATAATCACTTCGAGGCTTACCGTGCCAACCATCGGAAACTGCACGACCGACCAGACGATAGCCATGATCAGAAGCATGGTCCGCGTAGGGGTGCTGTTCGCCTTGAAGCCGACCAGGATGGCCGAGAGAGCGAACAGGAAAAAGAACGACGACCCGACCAACCCGAATTGCCTTGGAGACAGACCCAATTCGTCCGTCATGGAAGGGCCAACGATATTCAATACGACCTTGTCGGCGAAGTTGATCAACATGAAGAGAAAGAGAAGGGCGGTGATGCCCCAGGCGCCCTTGAGCGGCCGTTGCTGCGTCGTCACTTGTCGTTACTCCCTGCGATCCGCGTGCCGGATCTCGAGGTCATTAAGACAGGGCACGACGCCAATGAAAAGGGCGCCCCGACCGATCGGGGCGCCCTCAAATTGCAGCGATCTGGCTACTTGATGAACGGGCACTTGCCTTCGTTCATCGGGCGATAGGCCTTGTCGCCGGGCACGGTGGCGACGAGCGTATAGATATCGTCCTTGCCCTTGGATTCGGCCGGCGACTTCACCTGGAAGAGGTACATGTCGCGGATCAGCCGGCCGTCCTCGCGCAGCTTTCCATTCTTGGTCATCACGTCGTTGACCGGCATCTCGCGCATCTTGGCCATCACCGCCTTGGCATCGTCGGTGCCCGCGGCCTGCACGGCCTTGAGGTAGTGCAGCGTCGAGCTGTAGACGCCGGCGGTCAGCATGCTCGGCAGTTTGTCCTTCTTGGCGCGATAGCGCTTGGTCCAGGCGCGCGTCTCGTCGTTGAGATCCCAGTAGAACGCTTCGGTCAGCACCAGCCCCTGCGCCACCGGCAGGGTCAGCGACTGAACGTCGGTCGCGAAGACGAGGAGGCCGGCCAGCTTCTGGCCACCCTTGACGATGCCGAACTCGCCGGCCTGCTTGATCGAGTTGATCGTGTCCTGGCCGGCGTTGGCCAGTCCGATCACCTTGGCCTTGGAGGCCTGCGCCTGCAGCAGGAAGGACGAGAAGTCCTGCGTGCTGAGCGGGTGTTTGACGGAGCCCAGCACCTTGCCGCCCGATTCCGTGACGACCTGGCTGACATCGCGCTCGAGCGCATGGCCGAAGGCGTAGTCGGCCGTGAGGAAGAACCAGCTATCGCCGCCGGCCTTCACCATCGCGCTGCCGGTCACATGAGCCAGCGAATAGGTGTCGTAGACCCAGTGGGCGCCGGTCTCGGAGCAGGCAGGACCGGTAAGGTCGCTCGAGGCGGCGCCGGTGTTGATGTCGATCATCCCCTTCTCCTGGGCGACCTTGCGGACGGCCAGCGCCACCGAGGAGGTGCCGAGGCCGGTGATCATCTTCACGCCGTCGACGTCGAACCATTTGCGGGCGATGGCGGAGCCGACATCGGGCTTGGTCTGATGGTCGGCCGAAAGGATCTCGACCGGGCGACCGAGCACCTTGCCGCCCACGTCTTCGATGGCCATCTGCATGGCCTCGACTTCGCCGGCGGTCAGGTCGCCGTAGACGCCCGAGAAGCCGTCCATCACGCCGATCTTCAGCGGCGCCGGTGTCTGCGCCCAGGCGTTGTGGGCGGCGACGGCCATCAGTCCCGCCGTGGTGAGGCCGACGGCGGCGGCGATCAGGCCGCCGAGCCGGGCAGTGTTCGTCGTCTTCATGCTCGTTCTCCCGATATTTTCTAGTTCTTGATCAGCGGGCACTTGCCCTCATTCAGCGGACGGAACGCCTGGTCGGGCGGAACCGTCGCCAGAATCTTGTAGATATCGTCCTTGCCTTTCGATTCGGCGGGCGACTTCACCTGGGCGAGATACATGTCGCGCATCAGGCGGCCGTCCTCGCGCAGCTTGGCATTCTTGGTCATCATGTCGTTGACCGGTATCTCGTGCATCTTGGCCATCACGGCCTTGGGCTCGTCGGTGCCGGCGGCTTGCACCGCCTTGAGATAGTGCAGCGTGGCGCTGTAGACGCCTGCCGTCGTGTGGTTGGGCAGCTTGTCCTTCTTGGCGCGGAACCGCTTGGTCCAGGCGCGGGTCTCGTCGTTCTGGTCCCAGTAGAACGCCGTCGTCGTGACCAGGCCCTGCGCGACCGGCAAGCCGAGGGACTGCACGTCGCTCTCGAAGATCAGAAGTGCGGCGAGGCGCTGGCCGCCCTTGATCAGGCCGAACTCGCCGCCCTGCTTGATGGCGTTGATCGTGTCGCCGCCGGCATTGGCGAGGCCCACGATCTTGGCCTTCGAGGCCTGGGCCTGCAGCATGTAGGAGGAGAAGTCCTGGGTGCTGATCGGATGCTTGACGCCGCCGATCACCTTGCCGCCCGCCGCCGTGACTACCTTGGTGGCCTCGTCTTCCATCGACTTGCCGAAAGCATAGTCGGCGGTCACGAAGAACCAGGTGTCGCCGCCGTCCTTGACGACCGCGCTGCCGGTCACATGGGCCAGCGCATAGGTGTCGTAGCTCCAGTGCGCGCCGGTGGCGGAGCAGGCGGGCCCGGTGAGATCGGCGGTGGCCGAGCCGACGTTGAGGTCGATCTGGCCCTTCTCCTGCGCGACCTTGCGCACGGCGAGACCGACCGACGAAGTGTCGAGGCCTGAGATCATCTTGACGCCTTCGTCGTACCACTTGCGGGCGACGGCGGCGGCGATGTCCGGCTTGTTCTGGTGGTCGGCAGAGAGGACCTCGATCGGCCGGCCCAACACTTTGCCGCCGACATCGTCGACGGCGAGCTGCATGGCCTCGACCTGGCCCTGGGCGATGTCGGCATAGACGCCCGACAGGCCGCCGAGCAGGGCGATCTTGAGCGGCTGGGGCGCCTGGGCACGCGTCTCGATGGGCGCCAGGCTCATGATCCCCGCGGTCGCAAGACCGACGGCAACGGCGAAAATGCCCCCTAAACGGGCAGCGTCACTCACTCTCATACGCGTTCCCTCCAACTTGCGGCTTTGCCGCTACGCCAACGTGCGGCTTTGCCGCTACGCGCGGACCATAACTTTGGCTCCGCGCGGACGCCAGTGCTGGACAGCAGCTTCAAGGTCCGATTTATTCCGACGCCGTAGGGGAGTGCATGGCCGCAGAAGAAGTAATTCTCAGGGCCTCGGGGCTGAGCAAGGAATTCAGGGGCTTTATCGCCGTGAAGAACGTCGACCTGACGGTCCGGCGGCACACGATTCATGCGCTGATCGGGCCCAATGGCGCCGGCAAGACGACCTGTTTCAACCTGCTGACCCATTTTCTCACGCCGACATCGGGCCGCATCGAATTCAACGGCCGCGATATCACGGGCAGCTCTCCTGCGGCGATCGCGCGCATGGGTCTCGCCCGGTCGTTCCAGATCTCGGCGGTGTTTCCCCACCTCAGTGTGCGGGAAAACGTCCGTGTCGCCCTGCAGCGCAAGCTCGGCCTTTCATTTCACTTCTGGCGCTCGGAAAAAGTGCTCGATGCGCTCGATGCGCAGGCGCTCGAGCTGGTGGCTGCGGTGGGGCTCGCTCCCTTCGCCGAGTCGATGGCGGTCGACCTGCCCTACGGCCGCAAGCGGGCCCTCGAGATCGCCACGACGCTCGCGCTCGAACCCGAAATGATGCTGCTCGACGAGCCGATGGCGGGCCTTGGCCAGGAAGACATCAAGCGCATCGCCCAGCTGATCCGTACCGTCGCCAAGGACCGCACCGTGCTGATGGTCGAGCACAATATGTCCGTCGTCGCCGACCTCTCCGACACCATCACCGTGCTGGCGCGCGGCGAAGTGCTGGCGGAAGGTCCCTATTCCACGGTGTCGAAGAACCCGCTGGTCGTCGAAGCCTATGTCGGTACCGGTCATGGCTGAGCCGCTCCTCAAGGTCGCGGGTCTCGAGGCGTGGTACGGCGAATCCCATGTGCTGCACGGCGTCGAGTTCGAGATCGGCCGCGGCGAGCTGGTGACCCTGCTGGGACGCAACGGCGCCGGCAAGACCACGACCCTGCGCTCGATCATGGGCATCGTCGGCAGGCGCAAGGGCTCGGTGACGTTCGACGGCCGTGAGACCGTCGGCCAGGCCTCGAACCAGATCGCGCGGCTCGGCATCGCCTATTGCCCGGAGGAGCGCGGCGTCTTCTCCAGCCTCAGCGTCGAGGAGAATCTGATGCTGCCGCCGGTGGTGAAGCCGGGCGGTCTCAGCCTCGCCGAGATCTACACGCTCTTTCCCAACCTCGAGGAGAGGAAGCGCAGCCAGGGCACCAAGCTGTCGGGCGGCGAGCAGCAGATGCTGGCGATCGGCCGCATCCTGCGCACGGGGGCAAGCCTCCTGCTGCTCGACGAGCCGACCGAGGGGCTGGCGCCGGTCATCGTGCAGCGCATCGGCGAGATAATCCGCCAGCTCAAGGAGCGCGGCTTCACCATCCTGCTGGTCGAGCAGAACTTCCACTTCGCCGCCACGGTGGCCGACCGGCACTACGTGGTGGAGAACGGCCGGGTGATAGACACGGTCGACAAGGCCAGCGTCCAGCAGAGCCTGGGCAAGCTGCAAGCCTATCTCGGAGTGTAGGTCATGGCGCAGGTAGCGATCGGACTGGTCAACGGCGCCTTCTACGCGATGCTCAGTCTCGGCTTGTCGGTCATCTTCGGCATGCTGAACGTGATCAATTTCGCCCATGGCGCGCAGTACATGATGGGCGCCTTCGCGGCCTGGCTGATGCTCGGTTTTCTCGGCGTGCCGTTCTGGGCGTCGCTGGTGCTGTCGCCGGTCATCGTCGGACTGTTCGGTGTCGTGCTGGAGCGCGTGCTGCTGAAGCGGCTCTATCATCTCGATCATCTCTATGGCTTCCTCCTGACCTTCGGCCTCTCGCTGGTGATCGAAGGCCTGTTCCGCTGGCAGTGGGGCTCGTCGGGCGCGCCGTATCCCAGCCCGATCAGCGGCGCCACCGATCTCGGCTTCATGTACATGCCGACCTACCGGCTCTTCATCGTGGTCGCGGCCCTCGTCATCTGCCTCGTCACCTGGTACGCGATCGAGCGTACTCGGCTCGGTGCCTACCTGCGTGCGGCGACGGAGAACCCGACCCTGGTGAACGCCTTCGGCATCAACGTGCCGCGCCTGATCACCATCACCTATGGCGTCGGCGTCGGCCTGGCGGCGCTGGCCGGCGTGCTGGCCGCCCCGATCCAGCAGGTCTCGGCGCTGATGGGCACCAATCTCGTGCTTGTCGTGTTCGCGGTCGTGGTGATCGGCGGCATGGGGTCGATCATGGGCTCGATCATCACCGGTTTTGGGCTGGGCCTCGTCGAGGGGCTCACCAAGCTCTATTACCCGCCGGCCTCGAACACGGTGATCTTCGTGGTCATGGCGATCGTGCTGCTGGTCAAGCCCGCCGGCCTGTTCGGACAGACGAAATGAAGCCGGGCCAGGTCGCTCTCGTTGTCGCGCTGGTGGCGGCGCTGATCGCGCCGTTCTTCGCCTATCCGGTGTTCCTGATGACGGCGCTGTGCTTCGCGCTGTTCGCCGGCGCCTTCAACCTGCTGCTGGGCTATGCCGGGCTGATGAGCTTCGGCCATGCGATGTTCTTCGGCATGGCGGCATACTTCTTCGGCCATGTCGTGAAAGCCTGGGGCATGCCGCCCGAGGTCGGACTGCTGGCGGGCGTGCTGGGGGCGGCGGCGCTCGGCCTCGTCACCGGGGCGCTGGCGATCCGCCGGCAGGGCATCTACTTCGCCATGATCACGCTGGCGTTCGCGCAGATGATCTACTTCCTGTGCGTGCAGATGCCGTTCACCCACGGCGAGGACGGGCTGCAGGGCATCGACCGCCGCGCGCTGCTCGGCGGCCTGATCCCGATCACCAACGACCGCGTGCTTTACTATGTCGTGCTGGCGATCTTCCTGTTCGGCTATTTCTGCATCTACCGCTTCATCCATTCGCCGTTCGGCCAGGTGCTGAAGGCGATCCGCGACAACGAGCCTCGCGCGGTGTCGTTGGGCTACGAGGCCGACCGCTACAAGCTGCTGGCCTTCGTGCTGTCGGCGGCGCTGTCGGGCCTGGCGGGCGCCACCAAGGCGATGGTGCTGCAGTTCGCCACCCTCACCGACGTGAGTGCCAGCCAGTCGGGTGAGGTCGTGCTGATGGCGCTGGTCGGCGGGCTGGGCACCATCACCGGGCCGATCGTCGGCGCGTTCGTGATCGTCACCATGCAGAACTACCTCGCCTCGTTCGGCGAGTTCGTCCTGGTCATCCAGGGCGCCATTTTCGTCGTCATCGTGATGGCCTTCCGCAAGGGACTGGTCGGCGAGCTCGGCGACTGGTGGAAAGCGCGCCGCAAGGCGGATTGAGTATAGCATGATCGCTTTCGACTGAATCATGCCGTCGGCCCGGCACTGGCACCGCTTCGCTGTGAGAGCCGGGCCGACGGCCGAAGCAAAAGCGATCATGCTTTAGCGCGCGCCGATCGGCGCTGGCTGTTGTTCGAGATCGCCGCAGTTGGTGGTGTGCGTCATCAGGCAATCCTGGAGCTGGCCCGCGTGGCGCAGCCGGTCGGCCAGCAGGATGCCGGCGATCACCAGCACGGCCATGATGCCGAGCACGATCAGCTTGCGCATCCGCGCCGCGGCCTCGAGTTCGGCCTCGCTGGGCTCCAGATACTCCTCCTGCTCCCACCTGTTCTGGCTCATGGGCTACCGACTCAGTCCGCCGCCCGCGTATCGGCCTCGGCGGGCTTTCCGGCGACCTGCGGTATGGCGGCAGGGATCTCGCCCGTCGGCCGGCGGCGCTTGCCGCTCACCCAGTGCGCAAAACGGTCGAGGTACAAGTAGATGACCGGCGTCGTGTAGAGGGTCAGCCACTGCGACACCAGGAGGCCGCCGACGATGGCGATGCCGAGCGGGCGGCGCAGTTCGGAGCCGGCGCCCTGGCCGATGGCAAGCGGCAAACCGCCGCCGATCGCGGCGAAGGTCGTCATCATGATCGGCCGGAAGCGCAGCAGGCAGGCCTCGTGGATCGATTCGAGCGGGCTCTTGCCCTGTTCGCGTTCGGCCTCGAGGGCGAAGTCGATCATCATGATCGCGTTCTTCTTGACGATGCCGATCAGCAGGATGATGCCGATCAGCGCGATGATGCTGAGGTCGTACTTGAATAGCATCAGCATCAGCAACGCACCCACGCCGGCCGACGGCAGGGCCGACAGGATGGTGATCGGATGAACGTAGCTTTCGTAGAGCATGCCGAGCACGATGTAGACGGCGAGGATGGCCGCGGCGATCAGGAGCGGCGTCGATGACAGCGACGACTGGAAGACCTGCGCCGTGCCCTGGAAGGCGCCGTCGAGCGTGATCGGCGTCTTGAGCTCGGCCTGCAGGGCCTGGATCTGCTCGACGGCCTCGCCGAGTGCCACGCCGGGCAACAGGTTGAACGACAACGTCACCGCGGGGAACTGCCCCTGGTGGCTGATGGTGAGTGGCGATATCTTGCGGCTGAACTTGGCGACGGTGCTGAGCGGAACCTGCGCGCCGTTCGGGCCGGGCACGTAGATGCGCGACAGCGCCGAGGGGTCCTGCTGGTAGCTTGGCAGGACCTCGAGCACGACCTTGTACTGCGTGCTCGACGTGTAGATGGTCGCCACCTGGCGCTGGCCGAAGGCGTCGTAGAGGGTCTGGTCGATCAGCGCGAGCGACAGGCCGAGCCGCGAGGCAGTGTCGCGGTCGATCTCGATGGCGACGTGGGGCGAGGCGATCTGCTGGTCGGAGGTCACGTCCTGGAGGGTCGGCAGCCTGGCCATCCGCTCCTCGATGATCGGCGCCCAGTGGTTCAACTCCTCCGAGTCGGTCGAGGTCAGGGTGTACTGGAACTCGGTCTTGCTGAGCTTGCCGCCGACGTTGATGTCCTGGCCGGCCTGCATGAAGTAGCGCACGCCCTCGACCTGCGCCACTTTGGGCCGCAGCCGCTGAATGACCTTCTGCGCGGAGTTCCCGGGCCGCTCGGCGAACGGCTTCAGCTGGATGAACATGCGGGCGGTGTTCTCCGCGGCGTTGCCGCCGGTGGCGCCGACGAAGCCCACGACGCCGCCCACCGCCGGGTCCTGGCGCACGATGGCCGCGAGCTGGTTGGCCTTGTCGGCCATGGCGAGGAACGAGATGTCCTGGCGCGCCTCGGCCTGGCCGAAGATGAAGCCGGTGTCCTGCTCGGGGAAGAAGCCTTTGGGGATCGTGACGTAGAGGTATCCGGTGACGGCGATCAATGCGATCGTCGACATCAGGGTGATGAACTGGTGCCTGAACACCCAGCCGAGGCCGCGGTCGTAGAAACGGATGGTCGCCTCGAAGGCGTCCTCGCACATCTGGTTGAGGCGGCCGCGCTTGTCATGGCTGTGCGACTTCAGGAACTGCGCGCACATCACCGGCGTGAGGGTGAGCGACACGAAGGCCGACATGACGACCGCCACCGTGACCACGACGGCGAATTCGCGGAACAGGCGGCCGACGATGCCGCCCATGAACAGCAAGGGGATGAACACGGCGATCAGCGAGAAGGTGATCGACACAATGGTGAAGCCGATCTGGCCGGCGCCCTTGAGGGCGGCCTCGAAGGGCTTGTCGCCCTGCTCGATGTAGCGGACGATGTTCTCGATCATCACGATCGCGTCGTCGACCACGAAACCGACGGCGATGGTGAGGCCCATCAGCGACAGATTGTCGATCGAGTAGTCGCAGACGTACATCACGCCGAAGGTGCCGACGATCGCCAGCGGCACGGTGATGCTGGGGATGATGGTCGCCCACAGATGGCGCAGGAAAACGAAGATCACCATGACCACCAGGCCGACGGTCAGGATCAGGGTGAACTGCACGTCCCGGACGGAGTCGCGGATCGCCTGCGAGCGATCGGACATCAGGGTGACCTGCACGGTCTGCGGAATAGAGGCGAGCAGGCGCGGCATCAGGCCCTTGATGCGATCGACGATCTCGGTGGTATTGGCGCCGGGCTGGCGGTAGATCAGCAGCAGCTCCGATCGCTTGCCGTTGTACCACGCGCCGGTGCGCGGCGACTTGGTGGCGTCGACCACCTGGCCGACGTCCTGGATCTTGACCGGTGCGCCGTTGCGATAGGCGACGATGATGTTCTTGTAGGCCGCCGCATTGAACAGCTGGTCGTTGGTGTCGAGCATGAACGACTGCTGGTCGTTCTCGATGTTGCCCTTGGCCTGGTTGACCGTTGCGTTGGCGATCGCCGTGCGCATGTCCTCGAGACCGATGCCGTGGGCGGCGAGCGCCGCCGGGTTGGCCTGGATGCGCACGGCGAAGTCCTGCTGACCCGCCACCAGCACCTGCGAGACACCCGAGATGGCCGAAATCTTCTGCGCCAGGATGACAAAGGCGTAGTCGTCAACCTTGTAGAGCGGCAGATCGTCCGACGAGATGGCGTAGATCAGAATGGCACGGTCGGCCGGATTGACCTTCTTGTAGGTCGGCGGATTGGGAAGATCCTTCGGCAAGAGGCCGCTCGCCGCGTTGATCGCCGTCTGCACATCGGTCGCCGCACCGTCGATTGCGCGGTTGAGGTTGAACTGGAGCGTGATCGAGGTCGAGCCCAGGCCGCTGACCGAATTCATCGAGGCGAGGCCCGGGATGGCGGCGAACTGTTGTTCGAGGGGCGTGGCGACGGCCGATGCCATGGTGTCCGGGCTGGCGCCGGGCAGGGTCGCCGACACGCTGATGGTCGGGAAGTCGACGTTGGGCAACGCCGACACCGGCAGCAGGTTGTAGGTCGCAGCGCCGAACACGAGCAGACCCAGCATCATCAGCGATGTGGCGATCGGCCGGCGGATGAAGGTTTCGGAGACGTTCATCGTGCGGCACTCAACCCGGCTTGCCGGGCGCGGACGCAGGCGCTGTTTCAGCCTGGGGCTTGGGCGCGTCGACCTTCACGTGCGAGCCGTCGATCAGACGGTATTGGCCGTCGATCACGATCTTCTCGCCGGTCTTGAGTCCGCTCTTGATGACGGCGATGCCTTCCTGCGTGTCGGCCACCTCGACGACGCGCCGGGAGACGGTGTTGTCGGGCTTCACGACGTAGACGAAGTATCCCGAGGCCCCCTGCATCACCGCGCGCTGCTCGACGGTCACACTGGCGGCGCGGGTCGAAAGCACGAGGCGGGCGTTGACGAATTCGCCGGGCCAGAGTTGCTCATCGGCATTGTCGAACTGCGCCTTGAGTCGCAAGGTGCCCGTGCCGACGTCGATCAGATTGTCGATCAGGCTCACCTTGCCGGTGCCGAGGACGGTGCTGTCGTCGCTCGCGTAGGCGATGACGGAGAGCGCGCCCGAGGCCTGGTTGCGGCGGATCTCGTCGGCCCTGTCCTGCGGCACCGTGAAGTTGACGAAGATCGGCTTGACCTGGGTGATCGTGACCAGGCTGGTGTTCTGGCTGGCCTGCACGAGATTGCCGGGATCGACCAGACGCTGGCCGGTGCGCCCGTCGGTCGGCGAACGGATGTCGGCGTAGGCGAGGTTGAGCCTGGCGGTTTCGATGGCAGCCTGGTCGGCGGCGAGCGATCCCTTGAGCGCGTCGACGGCCGCGATCTGCTGGTCGTAGCTTTGCCGCGACTGGAAACCCGAACCGATCAGCTTGCTGTAGCGGTCGAGGTCGAGCTGGGCCCCGGCGAGCTGGGCCTGGTCGCGTTGCTGCGCGGCCAGCGCCTGGTCGAGGGCGGCCTGGAACGGGCGTGGATCGATCTGGAAGAGCGGGTCGCCCGCCTTCACTTCCTGGCCTTCCTCGAAGGCCACTTTCATGATCTGGCCGTCGACCCTGGACTTCACGGTGACGGTCTTGAACGCCTGAACGGTGCCGATGCCGTGCACGTAGACCGGCATGTCCTGCTGTCCGACCACGCCCGCGCTCACCGGGATGACAGGCACGGCGGCAACGCGCGCCGGGGGCGCCGTCAGCCGTTCGAGAAGAAAATATCCGCCCGCGGCGACGGCGAGCGCGAGGACGACCACGATCGCCGACGATTTGACCCTGCCCATCGAGAAGCTCCCTTGCGCGCAAGAGTGCGCGGCGCCGTCCCTTGTGACGGCCGATACCAGCCCCGTACGCCAAGTTTAGCTTAATTTCCCGGGCAACTCTGTGGGCTCGACACGGGCAGATCGCCGCTGCCGGGCTCACAAGGGCGTGACCGGAACCTCAGAGAGAGTGCATCGGAAGGAGCGCATCCTCCGCCATCGGCTAGAAGGTGTTGCCGCCCCCGCCATGCGGCGGCGCTACAGGCACCGTCGGCGGCGGAGCGAACGTCGGCTTCTGGATCTGGTTATTGGCGCCGGAAACCGCGTTGTTGGCGCCGTTGAGAGTGCCGGGGTCGATGCCGGTAGGGCCGGTCGACGGGCCGCGCCCCGAGTTCTGGGTGTCGAAGCCCGAGCTTTGGACCGCGCGGTCGGCATCGCCGGCATTGGGCTGCGCGTTCAGCGCCTCGAGTTTGGCGAATTCGGGCGACAGGCTGCCCGGCGTGGCCTGCACCGGGGGTGTCGGAGCGGCGCCGGCGAAAGTCGTCACCTGCCAGCCCGGCCGGCTCACCGTCTGCTTCACGCCATTGGCGATCACGGTCATCTCGACGCCGAACACGAATGTCGCGACCGTCTTCGTCGGCTGGACGTCGATCAGCATGATGCCGCCGCGGATGGTGAGCGCGGCCGTGGGCGTCACGACAGACACCGGCCGTGTCTTGCTGATCCTGCCGCCGACGAAACGGAACACGCCGTTGCCGACATGCATGGCAAGGTCGCCTGTTTTGGTCGCAGGATCGTAGATGAACTTGTCGATGGTGAGTCGCGCCTGCGGGCCGACCGTGAGCGACGAGCCGTCGAGGAAGACAAGATGGGCGCGGTCGCTGAGGCCGGTGGTGATCGCCTCGTTGGCCTGAACGTCGACGCCGACATGGAGCACGCGCTCGGCTTGGGCCGGCGGCTTGCCGAGCGGATCGCCCGACGTGGCCGACGTGACGCCGACCTTCGACTGTGCAGCAGCCATTCCCGACAGCGCCAGGAAGGCTCCGATCGTGAGCGCCGAAAGACTTGCCGTAACAAACCGCATGGTGGCACTCCTGCTGCTCCATCGCAGCATGAACGGCGACGGATGCCAATGGTTCAGCCGAATAATGGTGATTTGCAGGTACCGGGCGGAAGCAGACCTCCTGCCGACCAAATTGCGGTGTCCGTCCAATGGCTTAGGGGTTAGGGCGCAAATGGTAGAAGCGGCCGCCCAGAGGGTCCTCGAAGGCTTTTTCCGCGCGATAGCGGGCGTGCAGCATCTGCCAGATGGCGCCGGTGTGCGACTGGTTGCTGAGCGTTCCGATCGTTGCCGCGAGTCCCGGCTCGTCGAGTTCCCACTGCTGGCTGATCAGCACGTCGTAGCCCAGCGCGAGGGCGCGATCGATATCGGTCCGCAGCGCCGCCACGTGCTGCTCGACGCTCCAGTCGGCGTGGCGCAGCAGATCGCTGCCGACGCCGATCCACTTGAAGACCGGCTGCGCCTGCGGCGCGGGTCCCAGGCCGTCGATGCCGGGCTCGGCCTTTCCCCAGTGGAGCGACGCGTAGACCATGAACCAGTCGAAGTCGTTGATAACGAAGACGGTGCGTGCAGGCGGCGCCTCGTTGCCGATGTGCGCGATGCTGCGCTGCCAGGCGCCGTCGAGACCGCGCAGGGGCGCCAGGCTCCAGATGTTGTAGGCGAGCAGGGTGATCGTCGCCGCCGCCGACGCGGCAAGGCCGCGCCCGCCCCACCGCCGTCCTGCCGCGATCGCGACCAGCATCCAGCCGACGGTCAGCCAGCCCATGATGTTGATCTGCATCTGCGGATCTTGCGGCTGCGAGTAGAGGTTGAACACGACGCCCGCCACGAAGGTGCCGCCGAAAACGATCGCCACCGCCCGTACGCCGCTATCGCCGCGGCGGCGCCACAGCACCGGCATGGAGATCGCCGCGATCGCCACGATCAGCAGCATGCCGAGCACGCGCCACAGGTCCCAACCGAAGAACGGCGGATAGTTGGTGATGCCAGTGCCCAGCAGATAGGCCACGGTTCCGTCGATCGTGTTGAGCGCTTTGAGCCAGCTGAATCCCGCCCAGGCCGAGCCCACCGCCTTGCCGGTCCAGATCAAGTCGATCGGCCCGACCGCGCCATCGTGCCCGCGACCGGCGAGCGCGGCAACCGTCGCCGTGCCAAGCATGCCGGCAAGGAAAAGCGTCACGGCCGCAATCCGCTCGCGCCGGCCCGGCGCACAGACCCAGAGCGTCGCCAGCATGGCGGGTAGGGTCGGGAACATCAGCCGCCACTCGAACAGCCAGCCGATGCTGAAGATCACCGAGACGGCGATGACGCGGAGCGGCGTAGGCCGCGCGAACCACACGGCGCCGAGCGCCATCGAGGCGAACAGCACCGTGTAGCTCGGCATGATGTCTTCGTTGGTGATCGCCAGGAACAGCACGTAGCTCGACGCGACATGGAAGCCGGCGGCGATGAAGGCGAGCAGGCGATCGCCGGTCAGCCGGCGGACCATCGTGTAGACGACCAGCACGCAGAACGAGGCGCTCGCGGCGTTCAGTATCGGCATCTGCCGCCTGGGATCGCCGGCATAGACGCCCAGCCAGTCGAGCACGCGGCACAGTGCGCCGTAGACGGGGTAGTAGAGATAGTTCGACGGATCGAGCGTCGCGGAGCGGGGATCGGCGACCCACGGCTTCATCTCGAGGCTCTTGAAGACGCCGTTGCCGGTCAGCCCGCCCTGGGCGTTGTCGAACCACAGGATGACGGCGACCAGCAGAATGGCCGTGCCGAACCACAACAGGATGAGGTCGAACAGCCAGGGTGAGGTGTCGGAGGGGCGTCGGGCGCGGTCGGTGACGAATACCATCGAGGTCTTGGGCAGGCAGGATGCCACAACGAAAAGGCGGACCGGGCAGAACCGGGCTTTTCCCTAGGGTGCCGGGCGGCAGGTGTCAACGCCACCAGCGCATTGCCCGGCGTAATCGCAATCCAGCACGGTGTGATGCGTAGCAGGATGGCGGACCCGGCGAGATTCGAACTCACGACCCCTGCCTTCGGAGGGCAGTGCTCTATCCAGCTGAGCTACGGGTCCGCAACGCGGCGGACCATACCGGACGGTCCCCCGGTCCGCAACGCACGCCGGTTGGCGATGATCGCCATTGCTGCCAGACTTGTGTCCACGGGAGTTCCACGGGAGAAGCGTTCATGCCGCGTCACAGCCGCCGTAGTTTCGTTCGCGCCTCGGGGGCGGCCGCTTCGGTCGCCGCCTTCGGCATGGGCGGCCGCGCCGGCGCCGAGGATGGTTCGCTCGGGAGCGTGCGCATCGTCACCGGCTTTCCTGTCGGTGGCACGTCCGACACGCTGTGCCATCTCATCGCCGAGGGCATTGCCGGGACCGCATATGCCCGGACCGCGCAGGTCGACAATCAAAGCGGCGCCGGCGGCCAGCGCGCCGTGCAGGCGATGCAGGGAGCGCCGAACGACGGCAGCGTGCTGCTGGAGACTCCTGCCGCGGTGCTGATCCTCTATCCGCATGTTCGCCGGAAGCTGGGCTACGCCGAGCCCGCGACGGTGACCGCGGTCACCCTTGCCTGCATGCTGGAGTTCGCCATCGCGGCCGGCCCCGGGTTGCCGGCAAACGTGAAGACGCTCACGGACTTCTTCGCCTGGTGCAAGGCCAACCCCGACAAGGCCGCTTTCGGCTCGCCGGGCGAGGGGTCGGTGCCGCAATTAATCGGCTCGCTGGTCGCCAAGACAGCCGACGTCGCTCTGAAGCATGTCGATTTCGACAGTACGCGCGCCATGCTGAGAGCCGTGAGCGACGGCCAGGTTGCGGTCGCTTCGGCCCCGATCGGCGACTTCCTGACGGAACTGAAGGCCGGCAAGCTCAGGCTGCTGGGCGTCTCGGGCAAGACACGCAACCGTTTCGTGCCCGAGGTGCCGACCTATGTCGAACAGGGCCTGACCGACATGGCGTTCAGCGAATGGTACGGATTTTTCCTGCCGGGCGACGCATCGGCATCTGTGGTGCTGCGCGCCAACCAGGCGCTGCGCACGGCACTCAAGCGTCCCGACGTGGTCGAGCATCTGGCGCAGGTGGCGCTCGAGGCCAGGTCCTCGACGCCCGGCGAGCTGGCGACCCGGCTCAAGGCGGACAAGGAGCGCTGGGGACCGCTCCTGCGCCGGATCGACATCGACGTGGACAACTAGAAAGACCGGCTGATGGCCAAGCAACTGTTCCGCGACGGCACCGAAGTGGTGGGCTTCTACGTCCGGGCCGTGAAGAACGGCCCGTTCGTCTTCGTGTCGGGGACGACATCGCTCGATTCCAAGGGGCGCGTGCAGGGCAGCGACGCCGCCGAACAGACGGTGGTGGCGATGCGCAAGGTCGATGCAGCGCTGAAATCGGCGGGCGCCCGGCTGAAGGATCTGGTGCGCCTCACGATCTTCGTCACCGACATCCGCGACATGGGGCCGATCTCCCGGGCGCTCGACCGTGTGCTGAAGGGCTCGGCGGTGTCGGCCACGATGGTCGGCGTGAGCGCGCTCGCCGTGCCGGGCCTGCAGGTCGAGATCGAGGCCACTGCGATGTTGTCCGCCTGAGGCGGCCAATAGCGGCAATGGTCGCCGGCTAGAGCGGACCTATTTAGAGGCCCCGGAAGACAAATTTTCACCCTCCTGACGCGCCCGTTCCGAGCCCCATAGAGCCGCGATGTCGGGTTGCGACCGGGCGACGTCGGCACCTGACGGCAGTGCCGCCTCGTGATCGCCGATCCAGGTGGCGACGTCGGCGGCGACCTTGGCGCCGTCCTTGTCGCGCAGCAGCAGATGATAGCCGTTCTTGTAGAAGGCCAGCTGCGAATCCTCGCGGCGCGGCATGACCGCGATCACCGAGCGTACCGGACCGCCGGGCACGATCTTGTCGCCCAGACCGTGGAGCATGATGTAGGGCTCGTGAAGGCGCGGCGCCGCGGCGACCGCGGCGTCCATCAGGTCGAGCAGCCCGTAGCCGAGATCGAAGCGCGCCGCGCGCAGCATCATCGGGTCCTTGCGCAGCTTATCCAGGGTCTTGGGATTGTCCGTGGGCTGGAAATCGATCGAGGTCGGGCCGTCGGGGAACCATGGGACGATGTGGACGAAGAACGACATGAGGTTGCTGGCGAGCGGCCCGAAACTGGCGCGTGAGCGGACCGCCGGCGCCAGCAGGATCAGGCCGTCGGTCTCCGCGCCCCGATCGGCCGCGACCATGGCGACGGCGCCGCCCATGCTCTCGCCCGCGAGATAGAGTGGCACGTCGGGATATTTCTGCCGCAACAGCCTGGCCATCGCTTTGGCGTCGTCGACCAGCGTGTCTGTCCCCGGCCAGCGGCCGCGCGTCGGACTGCCGCCGAAGCCGCGCTGGTCGTAGGCGTAGGTGGTGAAGCCGTCCTTGGCCCAGATCGCCGCCGGATCCTCGAAGGCATTGTGATAGTCGCCCCAGCCGTGCAAGCCCAGGATCACCGCCTTGGGCGGGCCCGGTTCGGCCTTCCAGACTGCGAGCGGCAGCGCGGTGCCGTCGGCCGCCACGTATTTGTCGCCGGAAATCGCGGCCGCGTGCACGTTCTCGCCCGCCGGAATGACGGTGGGCGAACACGCGGCGAGCATGACCGGGAGGACAAGCGCGGCTATCATCAACGGGCGCAACAGGAGCGAAATCGTGACCGAGCCTTTCGAAACCATCATCGTCGATACGGACCGCGTCGCCTGCGATGGCGGCGGCGGAGCCCTGGGCCATCCCAAAGTCTACCTCAACCTCGGCGAGGAGCGCCGTATCGAGTGCCCGTACTGCAGCAGAGTATACGTATTGCGCGAAGGGGCGGACAGCCACGCCCACGCGCATTGAGATCGCAATCATGACCCCGGCGGTGATGCGGCAACTCGGCGTGGGCTGGAACTGGCGCGACCTCAAGATCGGCGACCGGTTCACCACCTATGGCCGCACCCTGTTCGAGGCCGACCTGCTGAATTTCGTGACGCTTTGCGGCTTTTCCGAGGAGTTGTTCACCAACAAGGAGTATATCGCGTCGCATGCGCCGATGCGCGGCGGCCATCCGGTGCCGGGCGCCCTGGTCTATTCGATGGCCGAGGGGCTGGTGATTCCGACCACCCTGCAGGGTTCGGGCCTCGCCTTCCTGTCGATGGGCTTCGACATCAAGGGCCCGACCTATGTCGGCGACACGATCCATGTCGAGATCGAGGTGAGCGAGATCAGGCCGACCTCGAAGGACCCGATGCGCGCCCTGGTCCGCACCACCAACGACGTGAAGAACCAGAAGGGCGAGACGGTGCTGGTCTACACGCCGCTGCGCCTGATGCAGGGGCGAGGCTGATGGCCAAGGTCGTGGTCGAGCGGGAAGGCGCGGTCACGATCGTTTCGATCGACCGCTTCGCCGAGGCCCGCAACGCGGTCGATCCCGAGACCGCGATCGAACTGCGCAAGGCCTTCCATGCTTTCGAGGCCGACCATGACCAGTCGGTGGCAATCCTGACCGGCCGCGGCGGCACCTTCTGCGCCGGTTTCGACCTCAAGGTCGCGGCAGCGCGCGCCGGCTCGACCGTCCACGATCCCGAAGGGCCGGGGCCGATGGGCCCGACGCGGCACCAGATGTCCAAGCCGGTGATCGCGGCGATCGAAGGCTACGCCGTCGCCGGCGGACTGGAGCTGGCTTTGTGGTGCGACCTGCGCGTCGCCTCCGAGACCGCCAGGTTCGGCGTGTTCTGCCGGCGCTGGGGCGTCCCGCTGATCGACGGTGGAACCGTCCGCCTGCCGCGCCTGATCGGCCAGAGCCGCGCACTCGACATGATCCTGACCGGCCGCGAGGTCGGCGCGCGCGAGGCCTACGACTGGGGGCTGGCCAACCGTCTCGTGCCCGCGGGCCAGGCTCTGGGCGAAGCCAAGGCCCTGGCCGGCCTGCTGCTCAGGTTCCCGCAGCACTGCCTGCGCTCCGATCGCCGCTCGGCCTACGAGCAGTGGGACCTCGCGTTCGCCGCTGCGCTCGAGAACGAAGCGCGGCACGGCCTCGGGGCGCTCACCAGCGAGAGCCGAGAGGGCGCCCAGCGCTTCGCCGCCGGCAAGGGCCGCGGCGGCACCTTCGGAGATATCTGAACCATGCCGCGTCTCGACAAGGATCCATTGGAGCTCGCGCTGCAGATCAAGCGCGGATTCGAGAAGACGCTCGGCAGTTCCGACAAGCCTGCGCCGGTGGATCGCGGCTACCTCGCGGGTGCCGCCGTGTGGTGGCTCGTCGTCTTCGCCGCGCTGTCGATCGTCGGCGCCGACTGGCGGGTGGCCGCGCTCGCGGCCACCGTGCTGTGCGGCTTCTGGCCGATCGTGCTGCTGTTCTAGCGAAGGCTCACGGCACCAGCACGGCCTTGCCGACGACGGTGCGATCCTCGATCGTCTTGAAGGCCTTCACCCAGTCGCCGAGGTTGAAGCGGCCGGAGACCATCGCCTTGAGCTTGCCCTCGGTGAACCAGCGCGTCAGTTCCTGCTGCGCCGCGGCCACCATCGCACGGCGCTTGGCGAGGGCCACGGCTTCCGTCGGCGACGGCGCGGTCTTGCCGCCCCAGCCATTGTAGTAGCCATAGTAGAAGCCGATCACCGTGACGTTCTTGACCAGCAGGATGTTGGCCGGGATCTGCGGAATGACGCCGCTGGCAAAGCCCATCGGGATGATGCGGCCTTCGGGCGCCACGCAACGCAGTGAGGCGGCGAAGGCGTCGCCGCCGACCGGATCGTAGATCACGTCGGCGCCGTGGCCGCCGGTCAGCTCGAGCACCTTGGTGCGCAAATCCTCCGCGCGGTAGTCGATCAGGTGATCGCCGCCCACGTCCCTCGCCGCAGCGAGCTTGTCGGCGCCGCCGGCCGAGGCGATCACGATGGCGCCCATCGCCTTGCCGACCTCGATGCCGGTCAGGCCCGAGCCGCCGCCCGCCCCGTGCACCAGAAGCACTTCACGCGGCTTGAGGTCGGCTTTCCATTTGAGCGCGCCATAGGCCGTCGGATAGAGCGTCGGAAAATTCGTCGCCTCAGGATAGGGCAGCGCGTCGGGGATCGGCACGGCATTCGCCGCGACCGTGACGCAATATTCCGCAAAGCCGCCGCGGCTGCCGCCGGTCGCGATGCGCTGGCCGATCCTGAGGTTGGTGACGCCGCGGCCCAGAGCCACGACCTGGCCCGCGATCTCATTGCCCGGCACGAACGGCAGCGCCGGCTTGTTCTGGTGCTTGCCCTGGATGCCCAGCATGGCGGCGAAGCTCACCCCGGCGGCCCCCACTTTCACCAGCACCTCGCCGGCCGCCGGCGCGGGCCTCGGCACATCTTCGAGTTTCAGACTGTCGATCGGACCGTAGGCATGACAGACGAGGGCGCGCATGGATCTTCCACAACGGAGGACGGGGTCTCGGCGAGCCGCCAGGCGTGCTTCGGTCCCGGCACCAGCCTGTCGAGCAACGGCACGACTGGCGAGAGCAGAAAGAGTGCCCACACCGGCCCACCGTTGCGATACCAGACGAATTGCCAGACGAAGGCAAGCACCGCGACGGCCGCCGCGTAGAGCCAGCGCATGCGCCGGTCGTTGGGCGTGGTCATCGGATCGGTGATCATGAAGAAGGTGAAGAGCAGCAGGCCGCCCGAGCTGAACTGGTTGAGCAGCACGGCCCAGCGCTGGTCGAGCCACAGGAGCCGGCCCACCAGCAGCGCGCCGTAGCAGGCCAGGAAGGCCCAGGCGATGTCGAAGCGCCTGGCGGAGACCGTCACCGTGATGCCGAGCGCCACGAACCACAGGCCCGCAACTTCATCGGAACCCCATTGCCCGGGCGACAGCCAGGCGCCGGGCAGGAACAGGACGGCGATCATGACGCCGAGGTTGGCCGGGTTGAAGACGTGCTTGCCGCCGATCCGCACCGTGAACTTGGCGCTGATGGCGAGGAAGGCGATCAGCGGATGCACCCACAGAGAGTCGGCGCGCACCAATACCGACAGGCCGATGCCGGTGACGATGGCGCTGAGATAGCCGACGTCCTTCAGGCCGAGCAGGCGGGTCCAGAAGTATTGCGCGGACAACGCGCCCGCGAAGCAGAGCGCGGCCTGTTGCCAACTGAGCGCGAAGTCGCGGGCCAGCGCACCGAACAGCAGTAAACCACCGATCGCGCCGATCTGCAGCCAGCGCGCATCGAGACGCCTGATCGCCGCGAGCATCACGGCTTGGGCTGGTCCGGCAGGGTCGACCGGCGCGGCATGCGCGCGCGGATCTCGTCGAGCTTCCAGCCGGTCAGCAGGGCCAGCGCCTCGGCCTGCTTGCGCTCGCGGTCGCCGAGCCCGCGGAAGTAGGTGGTCGCAGCCTCGCACTCATAGGGATTGCCGCTCCACGGCTGGTGCATGACGTAGCGCGCCTGGAAGTTGGTGCGGTCCGCCGTCTCCTGGAACATCAGGTCTTCGGGAAAGCTCTCCGGCGTGTAGCGGAGGTGAAGGCGCGTGACGACGACCTGGGCGCCGTTCACGCGATCGCCTTGCGCGTCGGCGATCCACGAAGCGCCGGCCGCCGCGATCTCGTCGTTCGTGGGCGGCGGCGCGACGCAGGGATCGCACCAGGCGGCGTTCCAGGCATATTCGGTGAAGACCGTGCGGTAGCGATCCTGTTCGGCGAGCTTGCCGAACATCGTCTTGTAGAAATCCTTGAACAGGCCCTGGTCGCGCACGTAGAGCGGGATGTCGACGCCGGTCGGCACCGGCACGGTGCGATAGTTCGACAATTCGACCCGGCCCTTCCTGGTCAGCGTGTAGACGATGAGGTCCTGCGGTCCCTGGGCGTTGAGCATGCCGAGCCGCATCGGCAGCATGAACTTCTCGCTGGCGAACGAGAACTGCAGCGGGCTGAGATATTGCCCGCCGGCCTTGGCCTTCTCCTGCAGATTCACCTTGGCGACGAAGAACTTCATGTTCTGCCGCACATAGGGCCGCAGCGCCGCGCTGGCGCCCTTGGGAATGTTGTAGCCGTTCTCAGTCAGCCAGCTCTCGAGCGCGTCGGACTCTTCTGCCGACAGGATCACGATGTCGTATTCGCCGACCGTGAAGAAGGCTTCCACCTTGACCTTCGGGGGCCTACCCGCCGCGGCGGCAGTTGGGGCGGGAGCGGGTATGGCCGTCGCCATCATCCGATCGTACATCCGTGGCGGCACACAGGGATTCTCGTCGTGGTACTCGACCAGGCGCGGCGCGGAATAGTCGTCGAGATGGGTGAAGAGCTTCTGGTCGAGAATCTTCACGTCTTCCTTCTTGAGCACCACCGGCACCGGCACGACCAGGGCAAATTCGGTGAGGGCGCCGCGATAGTCGTTGCGCATGGAGATCGTGGTGTGCTGGCCGTCGCGGGCGAGGATGACCTGGCTCAAGTCGTTGAACAGCGAGGAGTCAGCCTTGCCGACGTAGAAGCCGCAAAAAGCGTGGGCCTGCAACGGCGCCAGAGCGATTGGCACGAGCGCCAATGCCGCAATCGTCGACAGAATTTTGATCATGAAGTGCCTCCCCGCACTGCTGCAACCTTTGCGGGAGATCGTGGCAAACTCGCGGCCGGCCCGCGTCTATCTCGGGAATTTGCCGTGCCGACCTTCGCCCTTGGCGAAGCGCGCCGCGCCGCCCTGCGACTCCTGCCGGCGGGCCGCCAGCGACAGTTCCATCTCGCGCCGCACGGCGTCGGCCTGCGAACGGTCGAAACTCTCGTAGGCCGACTGGCGGTCCGAGGTCATGGCAATCGGCGGGAACCCAGCAATCTCGGCCGCCAGTCTCTCGGCTTCGGTGCGCGTCGTGCCCCGGGCGACCTTGCGCGTCGCCAAGCCGATGGCGATCGCCTCGTCGGCGCCGACGGCGCGGCCAGTCAGCAGCATGTCGAGGGCGCGGCCCTGGCCGATCACCCTCGGCAGGCGAACCGTGGTGCCGTCGCTCATCGGCACGCCCCAGCGGCGCGAGAACACGCCGAACACCGCCGTCTCGTCGACGATGCGGATGTCGCAGAACAGCGCGACGCCCAGCCCGCCGGCGCAGGCATGCCCTTCGATGGCGGCGATCACCGGCTTGGCGAGCGGGGCGCGAAGCGGACCCTCGTCGCTGCCGGCCCACGGGAAATAGTCGGTTCCACCACCCAGCTCCTTGAGGTCGGCACCGGCGCAGAAGGCGCCGCCGGCGCCGGTCAGAACGGCGACGCAGGCGTTGCCGTCGGCTTCGAACGCCTTCAGCGCCCCGGCGAGGCCGTGTGCGGCCTCGTTGTCGAGCGCGTTCCGGGCCTGCGGGCGGTTGATGACGATGGTGGTGACCGGTCCTGAGCGCTCGACCACGATCTTCGAAGGGCTCATCGAACGTTCGCGAGCTCGTCCTCGAGCTGGCCGTTCGAGCGGACCGGCGCGCGGAAGTACCACCAGTGCTCCTGCGGCGACCATTTCTCCTTGCGCTGGGTGCCGTGACCCCACACGCACTTCTTGAGGTCGCGGGTCGCCGCCCTGAAGGCCTTGTCCGCCGTGTCGAGCTTCAGCGCATGGTCGCCCATCTCCTCGCGGCTGAACATTGGCAGCGCCTCGAGGATCAGCTGACGCACATCGACGTCGTTGCGCCAGTTGTCGATGTCGAACGTGTAGTCCTTGCGCTCGAGATCGGCCACGAACTCCGCCCACTGGTCGATCGAATCGCGCAGCTCGCCAACGTCGGGCGGGCCCATCGGCACCGGTGGCTTCATTCGCCGACCCTGTCGGCCTGCCGGCGGTAATAGCGCTCGCCGTCGTTCGGCTTGAAGAAGGTGCGGATGGTGCCGTTGGGATTGAAGGCGATGAAAGCTCCTGTCTCGCGATCGAAACGCGTGGTGACCCTGTCGGCGCGCACCGTCTCGAGAACGGGGCCGCCCAGCCTGGCATCGCGCAGCAGCTGGGCCTGACGCAGGTAGTCCTGCTTCGTGATATGGCCGAACTCCGCGCCGTGCTTGTCGTAATGCTCCTCGAGGCGGCGGCTGTCGACGAAGCCGACGCCCGTGCCCCAGTCTTTCGCCTCGCCGGCCACCTGCGTCGGCTCGGGCGCGGCGTCGCGCGCGACCCCGCGCCCGCCATGCTCGGCGACCTGGGTCCAGTAGGCAAAAATCGCGACCGCCGCCAGCGCCGCCATCAGCAGGCGGCGAAGCGGCAGGCCGCCGGTGCTGCGGCCAGTCATGCCGGCTATTGTGCCCCGCCCTTGAACCATCGCGCAATCGTGCGTCGCTCGTCGTTTGTGATGTTCGTCAGGTTGCCGGGCGGCATCACCCTGGACACCCAGGCCTGCTGGTTGACCATGGTGGCACGCGCCCGGACCTGTTCGGCGGTCTCGAGCAGGACGCCCTTGGGTGGCGCCGAGAAGCCTTCCTGTGTCGGTTTGGTGGCGTGACACGGCACGCAACGCGCCTGGATCACCGGCTGGACTTCGGCGAAGGAGGCCGGCGGCCCGACGTCGATCATGGGCCGCGGCAGCGAGGCAAATGCCGTCAGGACCAGCATCACCAGACCCGAGGCCAGCACCAGCGGGTTGGCATTGCCTTTGTGACGCTGCACGGACCAGACACGCACCAGCGTGCCCGCGACCGAGATCATGATCAGCAGCACCCAGTTCCATTCGTGGCCGTAGAGGCCGGCGTAGTGATTGCTGATCATGGTGAACAGCACGGGCAGGGTGAAATAGGTGTTGTGGACCGAGCGCTGGCGTCCCATCAGCCCGTGTACGGGATCGGGCACGCGGCCATCCTGCTTGGCCTTCACCAGCTCGCGCTGGCCGGGAATGATCACGAAGTAGACGTTGAGCACCATGATCACGCCCAGCATGGCGCCGAAATGCAGGTAGGCGCCGCGGCCCGAAAACAGGTGGCACAGCGCCCAGGCCGAGCCTGCGCAAAAAAGAAAGAGCAATCCGCCCAGCACGGCATCGTCCTCGCCCAGGGTCGAACGGCACAGCCGGTCGTAGAACAGCCAGCCGCCCACCAGAAAGGCGAGGCCGATGGCGATCGCCTCGCCCTTGTCGAGCGCCATCACGGTGGGATCGATCAGGGCCACCTCGGCGCCGTGATAGTAGACGAGGCAGAGCAGCAGGAAGCCCGTGATCAGGGTGGTGTAGGCCTCCCACATGAACCAGTGCAGGGTGGGCGGCAGCGTCTGGGGGGCGATCGTGAATTTCTTGGCGGTATAGAAGCCGCCGCCGTGGACCGCCCAAACCTCGCCGCCGATCCCCTTGGCCGCATCCGCCGAGTCGAGCGGAGGATGCAGGTGGTTGTCCAGCCAGATGAAATAAAACGACGCCCCGATCCAGGCGACGCCCACGATCATGTGGGCCCATCGGAGCGTGAGATTTAGCCAATCGGTGATCAAGCCGGCATCCATGCCCCTGTCGTAGCCTCTTGCAGGGTAGGGCCTCAAGTCCGCTAGCAGCCTTCGCTTGTGCAACAGAGCGCAATTTGCCTGCTCGTAACACCTTGCAGGATAGGGCCTTAAGGCGGTAAATCGCTTGTTCGCACATGCAGCATAGCGCAATTTGAGGGGAACCGACATGGCGGCTTTGGACCTTCCGGCGGGCGTGACGATCGAGGGCGTGATCAGGCCTGGCTTCGAAAAGGTCCTGACCAGGGACGCGCTGGCTTTCCTGGCGGGCCTCCATCGCCAGTTCAACGCTCGCCGCGAGGAGTTGCTGGCGGCTCGTGTCGTGCGCCAGAAGAAGCTCGATGCCGGCGAGAAGCCCGACTTCCTGGCCGCCACTGCGAAGATCCGCGAGAGCGACTGGACCGTGGCGCCGCTGCCCAAGGACATCCTCGATCGCAGGGTCGAGCTCACCGGGCCGGTCGACCGCAAGATGATTATCAACGCGCTCAACTGCGGCGCCAACGTCTACATGGCCGACTTCGAGGACGCCTCGACTCCGACCTGGACCAACATGGTCGAGGGCCAGTTCAACCTGATCGACGCGGTGCGGCGCACCATCGACTTCGTCGATCCCGCGACCAACCGCTCCTACAAGCTGAACGACAAGATCGCGGTGCTGTTCGTGCGTCCGCGCGGCTGGCACCTGATCGAGCAGCACATGCTGGTCGACGGCAAGCCGATGTCGGGCTCGCTGTTCGATTTCGGCCTCTACTTCTTCCACAACGCCAGGGAAGCCCTGTCGCGCGGCACCGGTCCATACTTCTACCTGCCGAAGATCGAGAGCCATCTCGAGGCGCGCCTGTGGAACGACGCGTTCGTTCACGCCCAGAAAGCGCTCGGCGTGCCGCAGAAGACGATCAAGGCTACGGTGCTGATCGAGACCATCCTCGCCACCTTCGAGATGGACGAGATCCTGTGGGAGCTCAGGGACCACTCGGCCGGCCTCAACTGCGGCCGCTGGGACTATATCTTCTCGTTCATCAAGAAGTTCCGCGAGCAGGAGTGGTCGGTGCTGCCCGACCGCGGCACCGTCGGCATGACCTCGCACTTCCTGCGCAGCTACAGCCAGCTCCTGATCAAGACCTGTCATCGCCGCGAGGTCCACGCGATGGGCGGCATGGCGGCGCAGATCCCGATCAAGAACGATCCGGCCGCCAACGACGAGGCGATGGGCCGCGTGCATGCTGACAAGAAGCGCGAGGCGGGCGACGGCCACGACGGCACCTGGGTGGCGCATCCCGGCATGGTCGGCATCGCCAGGGAAGAGTTCGACGCGGTGATGAAGGAAGCCAACCAGATCGCGCGCAAGCGCCAGGACGTCCACGTCACGGCCGCCGACCTGATCACCATGCCGACCGGCCCCAAGACCGAAGCCGGCCTTCGCCAGAACGTCGCCGTAGGCATCGGCTATGTCGAGGCCTGGCTGCGCGGCATCGGCTGCGTGCCGCTGTTCAACCTGATGGAGGATGCGGCCACCGCCGAGATCAGCCGGGCTCAGGTCTGGCAGTGGATACGCCACAACCAGAAGCTCGACGACGGGCGCGCCATCACCCGCGAGCTGGTGCGCCAGGTGGTCGCTGAGGAGAACGACAAGGTGAAGGCCCAGATGGGCGAGGCGGCCTACGCCAGAGGCCGCTATCAAGACGCTGCCCAGCTGATGATCGACCTGGTCGAGCAGCCGCAGTTCTGCGAGTTCCTGACCTTGCCCGCCTACGATCGCATCATGGCCGACGAGAAGATGAACATGGCGGCCTGAGGTCTCCTCCCCATTCATATGGGGAGGTGCCCGAAGGGCGGAGGGGTCATGACCCCATCGCCTCCGTTAGACGGAGGCACTTCCCCATATGAATGGGGAAGGAGAGCTCACCGGCCGGCGAACAGCTCGACGGTGATGTTGCAGGCGCCGCTCATGCCGACGCCGACGGCGCTGTAGCCCGGCCTCAGGATGTTGGCGCGATGGCCGGCTGAGTTCATGAGCTGGGCGTGGATCCCTTCGGGGTTGCGGTGCCCCATGGCGAGGTTCTCGCCGTATGAGCGGTAGCCCAAGCCGTTGAAGGCGGTCTGGAAGCCGTCGTGCGAGAATTGCCCGGGGTCGCACATCCGCTCCGCTCGCGCCTGGGCGCGGGCCTGCAGCGCGGGATCCTCGACGAGCGGGCCGACATGGGCCGCGGCACGCGAGGCATTCATCAGGGCAAGCAGGGTTGTCAGCAGCAGGGTGTTCATGTTCGCCTATACGGTGGCCGAAGTGGCACAATCGTGGCGACGAGTCCGTAAGGACAGGGAGCAGGCATGAGCGATATCGGGGTGGGCGTGATCATCAACGGCGCGACAGGTCGCATGGGCACGGTCCAGCACATGGGCAACCTGCTGGCCATTGCCGCCGAAGGGGGATTGCCCCTCGCCAACGGCGACCGCCTGATCCCCGAGCTGCTGCTGGTCGGCCGCGACGCCGGAAAGCTCTCGACGCTGGCCAAGGCGCATGGCGGCCAGCGCTGGACGACCAGCCTCGAGGAAGCCTTCGCCGGCCCGGACAAGATCTTCATGGATTGCGCCGCGACCGGCGGGCGTCCGGCGCGGGTCAAACAGGCGATCACGGCAGGCAAGCACATCTTCATCGAAAAGCCGACGGCACCCACCGTCGACGAGGCGATGGAGCTGGCGCGGCTGGCAGATCGCGCCGGCCTGAAGCACGGCGTCATCCAGGACAAGCTCTTCCTGCCGGGCTACGGCAAGCTGCTGGCGACGAGCAAGTCGGGCTTCTTCGGCCGCATCCTGTCGGTGAAGATCGACGCCGGCTCGTGGATCTTCGACGGCACGGAACAGGAGTGCCAGCGCCCGAGCTGGAACTACAAGAAGGCGGAGGGCGGCGGCCTTGCCCTCGATATGATGGCGCACTGGCGCTACATGATCGATCGCCTCGTGGCGCCGGTCACCGGCGTCTGTGCGCTGATGAGCACCGCCATCCCCGAGAGGATCGACGAAGCCGGGCGGCGCTACACCGTGGATGTCGAGGATACCAACTACGCGCTCTTGAAGATGAAGAATGGCGCGATCGGCACGATCTCCAACAGCTGGGCCGCGCGCCCGCGTCGCGACGACACGATGGTGGTGCAGATCGACGGCACGGAGGGCTCGGCGGTGGCGGGGCGGTTCCGCTGCTTCACCCAGTCGGCGGCCGCGACCCCGGAGGCCTTCATCAAGGCGGCGAAGCCCGGCGGCGTCGACCTGATGGCCGACTGGAAGGAAGTGCCCGACACGCCGGTCAAGAATCCCTTCCGCCAGTGCTGGGAGAACTATCTGCGGCACGTGGCCGAGGGCGGACCGTATCTGCCGACCCTGGTCGAGGGGGCGAAGGCGGTGCAGCTCGCCGACCTTGCCTATCGCTCGGTCGCGGAGCAGCGTTGGATGGACGTACCGGAGCTGAAGCCATGATGACGATCGATGCCTTCCGCAGCAGCATCTCCGCCGCCGAGCCACCCGCCGGCCTCGGCCCCGCCCTGCAGGGTCTTTGGTGGGTCGCCAAGGACGACTGGGACAGGGCGCACAAGGTCATCCAGGAACACGGCGGAGAGGCGGGGTGCGATCTGGTGCACGCGCACCTCCATCGCGTCGAAGGCGACCTGTCCAATGCCGGCTACTGGTACCGCCGCGCCGGACGGCCCGCCGCTACCGGCACTCTCGAGGACGAGTGGAGCGCGGTGGCGGCCGAACTGCTGGATTAGAGCCCGGCAGGGGAGATATTTGTACTCGATCGTCCCCTCCCCGAGGGGACGCCTTCGATATCGATGGCATAAGGGTTTTGCGCGATTCGTCCCCTGTTTTGCCACCCCCTCTTTGCACACAGCCGACTGGCGAAATTTACCTTGCCCGCCCATGCGAGAGAGGTGCCCGCAGGGCCGTCCCCCCCCGATCCTTGTCGTCCTGAGCCGAAGGCGAAGGACCTTGCGCCGACCACGCGCTCGCTGTCGAAAGTCCGCGTCTGGTCCCTCGGCGAGGTCCTTCGGCTGCGCCTCAGGACGACAGGAGCCCTAGTGCCGGCTGATCTCGGCGCGGCCGACGACCATGTGGTGGACCTCGTCGGGACCGTCGGCGAAGCGCAGGTGGCGCTGGTTGACGTACATCTCCGACAGCGGCGACCACTGCGAGACGCCGGTGGCGCCGTGGATCTGCATCGCCTGGTCGATGATCAGGCAGACCTTCTCCGGCACCATCGCCTTGACCATGCTGACCCAGACGCGGGCCTCGCGGTTGCCCAGCACGTCCATCGCCTTGGCGGCCTTCAGCACCATCAGCCGCATCGCCTCGATCTCGATGCGCGCGCGGCTCACCAGCTCGAGGTTCTTGCCGAGCTGGATGAGCTGCTTGCCGAAGGCGGTGCGGGTGGCGCCGCGCTTGACCATCAGGTCGAGCGCCTTCTCGGCCGCGCCGATCGAGCGCATGCAGTGATGGATGCGGCCGGGGCCCAGCCGCACCTGCGAGATCTCGAAGCCGCGGCCCTCGCCCAGCAGCATGTTCGACGCGGGCACGCGGCAGTTGTTGAACTTCAGGTGCATGTGGCCGCGCGGCGCATGGTCGTGGCCGAACACGGTCATCGGGCCCACGATCTCGAGGCCGGGCGTGCCCATCGGCACCAGGATCTGCGACTGCTGGAACTGCGGCGAGGCGTCGGGGCTGGTCTTGACCATGACGATCATGATCTTGCAGCGCGGATCGCCGGCGCCGGAGATGTAGTACTTCTCGCCGTTGATCACCCATTCGTCGCCGTCGAGCTCGGCGCGCGTGGCGATGTTCTTGGCGTCGGAGGAGGCGACGCCGGGCTCGGTCATGGCATAGGCCGAGCGGATCTTGCCCTCGAGCAGCGGCTCCAGCCACTTCTTCTTCTGCTCGGGCGTGCCGACTCGCTCCAGCACCTCCATGTTGCCGGTGTCGGGCGCCGAGCAGTTGAGCGACTCCGACGCCAGCGCATACTTGCCGAGTTCGGCGGCGATATAGGCGTAGTCGAGATTGGTGAGCCCGCGGCCGATCTCCGACGTCGGCAGGAAGAAGTTCCAGAGGCCGGCTTTCTTGGCCTTGTCCTTGGCCTTCTCCAGCAACTCGAGCTGGCCGGGCGCCCAGCTCCAGCGCTCCTTGCGGCCCTTCGCCGAGCTGAAGAACTCCTCGATGATCGGCGCCACGTTCTCCGCGATGTGCGCCTTCACCGCGTCGAACAGCGGCTGCAATTCCTTCGACATGGCGAGGTTGTTGAGCTCGGCTTCGAGGTCGGGGCGGGGCGGAGCGGCTTTCGGCCGGGCGACGGGAGCATTCACTGGTGTTTCCTCCTGATTTCTGGCGATAACCCTAGACGAGATTTACTTGGGGCGAAATCTCGCTCCTTCATTGAGCTTCCACTCGATGTCGCTCCGGATGAATGGCTGCGTGATTTGACTCCCCCAGCCTCATCCGCACAATTGCCCCGCTAAAAAAGATAGCCATCGGGGGGAAACAATGCGCTTCGCGGGCAAGATTGCGCTGATCACCGCGGCAGCGAACGGCATCGGCCGGGCGACCGCCGCGATCATGGTCCGTGAGGGGGCCACGGTCATTGCCGTCGACAACCATCAAGGCCGGCTGGACGAGGCCGTGCCGGCGCTTCGCCAGGCGGGCGGTGCGTCCCGCGGCAAGGCGGAGGGCAGGCTGGCCGATGCGCTGGACGCAGCGCAGGTCGACAAACTGGTCGCCGAGGTGGAGCGCGACCACGGGCAGATCGATATCCTGGTCAACGCGGTAGGGGGCAGCACGGTGATCGACAAACCGGCGGCGACCACCGAGCAACTGAGCTTCGCGGATTGGCAAAAGCTGATCGCGTTCAACCTGGACGGCACCTTCCTTCTCACGCACGCGGTAATCCCGGTGATGAAGCGAAAGCGCAGCGGCAAGATCGTGAACCTGGCTTCGATCGCCGGACGCGGTCTCAGCGTGAACAGCTCCAGCGCCTACGCCGCGGCGAAGGGCGGCATCATCGCCTTCACCCGTAAGCTGGCCTACGAGCTTGGGCCCGAAGGCATCAACGTCAATGCGATCGCGCCCAGCGTCACACTGACCGAACGGATCCGGCCGCATTGGGACAAGCGCTCCCAGGCGTCGCAAGCCGAGGAAATAGAGCGGACGCCGCTGCGACGGGTCGCCGAAGCGGTCGACCAGGCCAACGTGATCTGCTTCCTGGCTTCGAGCGACGCCGATTTCGTCACTGGCCTCACCATCGACGTGACCGGTGGCGTCTAGCCCGGTCGTATTTCTATGAGAGCTTGAATTGTCTCTGAAAAAACGCCGAATGCATGCCGCCGATGGGCGGTCTGGCGGCGATGTGTTGGGTGACTTGGGTGTTCTCCGAACCATTTCCGGCAACCATCAGCATCACATGGTTCACTGGAATGGTCTTGAGCGCTCCGCGCTTTAGAAGTTCATCGAAAATATCTTCCGGCTGGCCCTCGGGAACGGCGATCCAGTATCGCAAGGCCTTGAGCATGTTCTGTGTTCGCGGATCGTGGGCCTTGTAGTCGCCGGTGAATAGTGCGTACCCAGGGTCTCGATCCGGGCGATGCAGATCGGCTCGCCCGCAGCCGCCGGGTCTTCCGCGCTATGGTCGGTGTGCAGGCCATGCGGTTGCGGCACCGTGAACTTGCCGTGCGCATAGTGCTCCTTGCGATAGCGCGCCTGCGGCACGAGCACGTCCATCATCCGCGTCGACGTCGTCGTTGTAGAGGCGCGCATAGTGCGCCATGCGTCGGGGCTGCCGCCCGCGAATTTTCCGCGAACCAGCGGTCGTTGACGTAGACCGTCTGGACATCGTCGAACTGGCTGGCATGCTGGTGGATCTCCTTGCTTGCGGCGTCGCGGAAGCGGGCGATCGGGAGGGGCAAGCGGGTCTGCGCCTCGCGATCGTTGAAATTCACGTGCAGGCGCTCGAGCAGGGACCAGTCGCCTTCGGAGAAGGAGAGAGGCTCCAGTATCTTCAGTCGGGGCGGCAAAGCGGCCCACGCCTCGCGAAAGGCGTGATTGCACCGTGGCCGCCTGTCACCTCATGCCTCGCCGTAATGCACCCGGCGATAGGCGCGCGACGGGATCAGGTCGTCGATGTGCACGTCCCACACCGTGCCGATGTTGGCGCCCTGGTGCTCCTTGAACAGCGGCGCCATCCGGCCGGGCTCGGTCACCGAGGCGCCGCGCAGGCCGAAGCCGGTGGCGGCGGCGGCGAGATCGCCGCGGCCGTGCACGGCTTCCTTGGCCGTGATGCCGTTGGCGCGGAACTTGTGAACCTCGGCGCCGTAGCCGCCGTCGTTCATGATGGCCATCAGCATCTTGATGCCCTGGCGGCGGACGGTCTCGAGCTCCTGCACGTGCATCATCAGGCTGCCGTCGCCCTCGACCAGCAGCACCTTGCCGTCGCCGCGCGCGGCGGCGATGCCGATGGCGGCGGGCAGCGCCGAGCCGATGGCGCCGAAATCGTTGACCACGTGATAGCGCTCGGCCGGCCGGCCCTTCATGTGCGTCATCACCATGCTGAAGTAATGGCCGGCGCCGACCACGACCTCCCAGTCCTTCGGGATGGCCTGGTCGAGTTCCAGCACGCACTTGCGCGGATCCAGCGTGTTGGGCTGCACCGGGAACTGCTTGCTGTCGGGCGAATCGTCCGCGATCGACTTCGCCATCTCGTTGGTGCGGAAGCCGGTCTTGGAGACGCCGCGCTGCTTCATGCGGGCCAGGATCGCCTCGGCCGCCGCCCTGGCGTCGGCGCGCACATGGAGATCGGCGGTGCGCAGGCCCTGCCACAGGCCGCGCGGGTTGACGTCGATCTGGACGGTGCGCGCGCCGGGATAGAGATAGCCGCCCTCGGTCGTGTAGTGGCCGAGCGCCGCGCCGGCGCCGATCACCAGGTCCGCCTCGGCGAAGCGCTCGCGCGAGAAGTCGCTGGCGAAGGCGCCGGCGATGTCGAGCGCGTAGGGATTGCCGTCGAACAGGCCCTTGCCGAGCAGCGACGTCGCCGTGAGCGCGCCTGATTCGGCGGCCAGCGCCTCCAGCGCCGGCGCCGCGCCCGAGAGGATCGCGCCGCGGCCGGCGATGATGATCGGCTTCTCTGCCTGGGCGATCATGTCGACGACCTTGTCGACGATCGCGGGATCGGGCACCGGCCGCTGCGCCGCCGGCAGCAGGTCGGAGGAGGGCGTGTAGTCGGTCATGTGCGGCCACGCCTGCTTCTGCAGGTCCATCGGCACGCTCAGCACCACCGGCTTCTGCTCGAGCTGCGCCACCAGGAAGGCCTCGCGCACGCAGTCGAGCAGGCGGTCGAGGTGCTTGACCGTGACGTAGTGCGCCCCGCAGGCGAGCGCGAGCGGCGCCATGTCGATCTGCTGCAGGTACCAGGCGGCGGCGATCGGCGAATCGCCCGCGAACACCACCAACGGCACGTTGCCGCGCGCGGCGATGGTGAGCGCCGTCATGATCTGGGTGAAGCCCGGGCCGCAGGTCGTCGAGGCGACGCCGACCTTGCCGGTGGCGCGGGCGTAGCCGTCGGCCATGGCGACGGCGCAATGCTCGTGGCGGGCGTGCACCACCTTCATGCCCGGCAGCTCGGCCATTGCCGTCGACCAATACATGTTGGCGTCGCCCATCAGGGTGAACAGGTGATCGACGCCCTCGGCCGCGAAGGCCCGCGCCAGCATGTCCGAGACCTTCAGCTTGCTGCTCATCGTCACTTCCCCCGCACCCAGGACAGGAATGCCCGCCAGAGCAGGCTGAAGCCGCCAATTTCAGCCGCGGGAGCCGGCGGAGCAAGCGGGGCGGCCCCATCAGGCGAAATAGCATCCGGCGGAAGCGATGGAGGCTCCGCCGTCACTTTCTTCGCCATGTTGGCCGAGAACTCCGCCAGGAGGGTGCGCGCGACGTGGACGCCGCCGGCATTGGCGAAGGTCTCGAGCGGGCCGCTCACGGTGAAGCTGCCGTCGACGGTCAGCTCGGTCGTGTCGGTCCCCGCGACTTTCACCGTGCCGTTGGCCAGCGCGCGCGAGGCGCCGCGCCCGTCGATGCCGCGGCCCTCGATGGTGCAGGTCCGCGCGGCATCGTCGAACGCCAGCGTCGCCTCGCCGCGAAACGCCGCGACCGTGGGTCCGAACTTGACCTTGATCGAGCCACGCCAGACGCCATCGCCCTGGTCGGGCGCGAGATCGGCGCCGGGAATGCAGGACGCCACCAGCGCCGGGTCGCGCAGCAACGGCCAGACCTTGTCGGCGGGCGAGGGGATCGTGGTCGTCTCGGTGATGGAGGGCATGCGACGCACCTTAACCGTCATACCGAGCGAAGCGCTGCAGAAAAAAGATCCCTCGGCTTCGCTCGGGATGACAGTTTGCTCTATCCGTCGTCCCGAGCGAAGCCGAGGGACCTTTTTTTCGTCGGCCCCTAATCGCTCGGGTTGCGCAGGACGATGCAGGAGCCGCCGGCCGAGTGCAGCCGGGCGCACAGCGCGTCGGCGGCCGGCCGGCTTTGTTCGGAGACCCGAACGATGAACGGTGCGCCAGCGCCGCGGCGGCCGTACATGACGAGCGGCAGCCGGTCTCCCAGCACGGTCGGGTACTTGCGGCGCAGCCGCTCGTAGGCCGCGAGCACGCCGCCTTCGGACCAGTTGCCGGCGAGCTGCACGCCCCAAGGTCCCCAGGCCGGGCTGTCGCTGAGCGGCAGGCGATGCCGCCTGTTCTCGAGCATCGCCTTGGCGATCTCGACGCAGCGCGCGCCGCTCGGTCGGGTGGACGCCGCCAGCTGCGGCAGCGGCTTGGTCCGCCACGCTTCCACGGCATGGCCGGTAATGATGCGGACGTAGGCCTGCGTCTCGAACGGCAGGGCGCTGGTGCGGCCGGCAATCCAGGCATCGACGGCATTGGGACCTGCATTGTAGGCGGCCGCCGCCAAGCCGAGATTGCCGAAGGTATTGCGCAGTTCGCCGAGATAGCCCGCCAACTCGCGCAACGCCTGCAGCGGTTCGAACGCATTGATCAGGCCCCGCAGGGCTGCGGTCTGCGGCATGAACTGGGCGATGCCCTGCGCGCCCATCGGGCTCACCGCCTTCGGATTGAAGCTGCTCTCCTGGCCGATCAGGCGCGTGAAGAATTCCTCCGGGATCGCGTTATCTGCCGCCGACTGCGCGAGCGTGTGGCAGATCTCGTCGATGGAGGGTGGCGGTTCCGGTTGCTGCGCGCGCACTGGCGCGAGGAAAAAGAATGCCGCGGCGAGCGCCAGGCAGGAACCTGCGAGCCGCCGCGGCAAGGGTCTCACGCTACGACGCGCGTCTAGAACAACCCGACGATCTTCCCGTCGGGGCCGATGTCGATCGAGTTGGCGGCCGGCACGCTGGGCAGGCCGGGCATGGTCATGACATCGCCGCACACCACGACGACGAACTCCGCTCCGGCCGACAGCCTGACCTCGCGCACCGCCACGACATGGTCGACCGGCGCGCCCTTGGCGTCGGGATTGGTCGAGAAGCTGTACTGCGTCTTGGCGATGCAGACCGGCACCTTGCCGAAGCCCATGGCCTCGAAGGAGGCGAGCTGGTCGCGCACCGGCTTGGGCACCGAAATGTCGGACGCGCGGTAGATCTCCCGGGCGATGGTGCGGATCTTTTCCACCAGCGGCATCTCGTCGGGATAGAGCAGCTTCATCTTGCTCTTGCCGCTCTCGATCACCTTCACGACGGCGCGCGCCGCCTCGGCCGCGCCCTTGCCGCCCTCGGCCCAATGGTCGGCCATCACCGCCTCGACGCCCAGCTTGGCGCAGGCGGATTTGACCAGCGCGATCTCGGCGTCGGTGTCGGCGCTGAAGCGGTTGATCGAGACGACCGGCACCAGGCCGAACTTCTTCACGTTCTCGACATGGCGCTGAAGGTTGGTCATGCCGGCTTCGAGCGCCTTCAGGTTCTCGGTCTTCAGATCTTCCTTCTTGACCCCGCCATGCATCTTCAACGCCCGGATCGTGGCGACGAGCACCACGGCGTCGGGCATCAGGCCGGTCTTGCGGCACTTGATGTCGATGAACTTCTCGCCGCCCAGGTCGGCGCCGAAGCCCGCCTCGGTCACCACGTAGTCGGCGAGCTTCAGCGCCGTCGTCGTGGCCAGCACCGAGTTGCAGCCGTGCGCGATGTTGGCGAACGGGCCGCCATGGATGAAGGCCGGCGTTCCCTCCAAGGTCTGCACCAGGTTGGGCGATAGCGCGTCCTTCAGCAGCACTGTCATCGGCCCCTGGGCCTTGAGGTCGCTGGCGCGCACCGGTTTGCGGTCGCGGGTGTAGGCCACGATGATGTTGCCGAGGCGCGTCTTGAGGTCCTCGAGGTCGCGGGCGAGGCAGAAGATCGCCATGACCTCCGAGGCGACGGTGATGTCGAACCCGTCCTCGCGCGGAAAGCCGTTGGCGACGCCGCCCAGCGAGGTGACGATCGAGCGCAGGCTGCGGTCGTTCATGTCGACGGCACGCCGCCAGGCGATGCGCCGGCCATCGATGCCGAGCTTGTTGCCCCAGTAGATGTGGTTGTCGATCAACGCCGCCAGCAGGTTGTTGGCGGCGCCAATGGCGTGGAAGTCGCCGGTGAAGTGGAGGTTGATGTCTTCCATCGGCACGACCTGGGCGTAGCCGCCGCCGGCGGCGCCGCCTTTCATGCCGAAGCTCGGCCCGAGCGACGGCTCGCGCAGGCAGAGCATGGCCTTCTTGCCGATGTGGTTCAGCGCGTCGGTGAGGCCCACCGTGGTCGTCGTCTTGCCTTCGCCCGCCGTCGTCGGCGAGATCGCCGACACCAGGATCAGCTTGCCGTTCGGCTTGCCCTGCAGCGACTTGATGTAGTCCATCGACACCTTGGCCTTGTAGTGGCCGTAGGGATCGAGGTTCTCGGGCGCGATGCCGAGCTTCTCTTTCGCCAACTCCATGATCGGGCGCATCTTGGCGCTCCTGCGCGATCTGATGTCGGTTTTCGGATTGGTGTGCTGTGACGCGGGCATCGGATGTTTCCTTCTCTCGAAAAGAACTAAACCTCACCCTGAGGAGCCGCGTCTGCGCGGCGTCTCGAAGGGTGGGCCTCAGTCTTGTTGTTGCCCATCCTTCGAGACGCGCCCCAAGAGGGGCGCTCCTCAGGATGAGGTTGTTGTTGTTCGATCAAACCAACCGGACGCCGAGGGCGAGACCGGTTGCCGTCGCGAACTCGCCGGCGCCGACCTTGGGGCTGTCGGCCGGCTGAACACGCGTTATCTTGATGCGGCCGTCAGGGCAGACGACGATGAAGCCATCGGCTTCCACGGCGACGACCTCGCCGTACTTGCCACCGATGCCCTTGGGATCCTTGGCCGGGATCGCCGTGACGTCGAAGATCTTCACGATCTTGCCGTCGAGCGTCGTCCAGGCGCCGGGCGCGGGATTGCAGCCGCGCACCAGCGGATCGATCTGGCGCCACGACTTGCCCCAGTCGATGCGGCCGATGTCGGCGGTCGCGCGGCCCTCGTACGTGGCCTTCGATTCGTCCTGCTTGAAGCGCGGTGCCTTGCCCGCCTTCACCAGGTCGACCGACTCGAGCATCGCGTCGACGCCCATCGGAAACAGGCGCTTGAAGTAGACTTCGCCCATCGTGTCTGATGCGCCGAGCGGAGTCTTCTTCTGCAGCAGCACGTCACCGGTATCGAGGCCGTTGTCGGGCCAGAAGATCGAGAGACCTGTTTCCTTTTCGCCGAGGATGATCGGCCAGTTGATAGCGCTCGCGCCGCGATAGGCGGGCAGGAGGGACGGGTGGTACTGGATCGAGCCGTGCGTCGGCGCGTTCAGGAATTCCTCCGGTACGAACAGGGTGACGAAGGCCATCACCTGCAGGTCGGGCTTCAGCGCCTTGAACTCCTCGACGACCTCCGGCTTGCGATAGGACGCCGGCTGATAGACCGGCAGGCCGGCCGCTACGGCCGCTTCCTTGAGCGGGTCGGGCTTCGCGCCGGGTTTCTCCGGCGCCACGTAGACGGCGACGACATTGTCGCCGCGTTTCAGCAGGGCCTCGAGCACGGCCTTGCCGAAGGCCTGCTGGCCATGGACCACGATACGCATGTGTTTACTCCGCCGCCTGGGCTTTGGGGACCTGGCCTGTTGCGCCGGACGCCTTGATCTCGGCGATCTCGCGCGGCGTAAACTTCAGCACCTTGGTGAGGATCTCGTCGGTATGCTCGCCGAGCAGCGGCGAGCGTTCCACTTCGGTGATGCTGTCGGAGAGCTTGATCGGGTTGCCGACCGACAGGTACTTGCCGCGCGTCGGATGATCGACCTCGACGACGGTGCCGGTCGCGCGCAGCGCCGGGTCCTCGGCGATCTCCTTCATCGAAAGGATCGGGCCGACGGGGATGTCGAGCGCGTTGCACTCGTTCATGACCTCGAACTTGGTCTTGGTCATGGTCCACTGCTCGATCGCGCCGAAGATCTCGATGAGACGCGGCAGGCGCGCCGGCGGCTTGGCGTAGTCGGGATGGGTCTTCCAGTCGGGCTTGCCGATCAGGTCGCAGATCTTCTCCCAGACCGGCGCCTGGGTGATGAAATAGATGTAGGCGTTGGGATCGGTCTCCCAGCCCTTGCACTTCAGGATGACGCCGGGCTGGCCGCCGCCGGAGTTGTTGCCGGCGCGGGGCGTGGCTTCGCCGAACGGGATGTTCTGGCCGAACTGCGTGTACTCCTTGAGCGGGCCGGCCTTGAGGCGCTGCTGGTCGCGCAGCTTCACGCGGCAGAGGTTGAGCACGCCGTCCTGCATGGCGCACAGCACCTTCTGGCCACGGCCGGTGCGATTGCGCTGGTACAGCGCCAGACGATGCCGAGGGCGAGATGCAGGCCGGTGCCGCTGTCGCCGATTTGAGCGCCGGTGACCAGCGGCGGACCGTCGAGGAAGCCGGTAGTCGAGGCAGAGCCGCCGGCGCACTGCGCCACGTTCTCGTAGACCTTGCAGTCCTCGTAGGCGCCGGGGCCGAAGCCCTTTACCGAGGCCGCGATCATGCGCGGGTTCCACGAATGGATGCGCTCCCAGGTGAGCCCCATGCGATCGAGCGCGCCCGGCGCGAAATTCTCGACCAGCACGTCGCAGGTCTTCACCAGCCGCTCGAGCACCTTCATGCCTTCCCGGCTCTTGGAGTTGAGCGTGATCGAGCGCTTGTTGTGGTTCAGCATGGTGAAATAGAGGCTGTCCGCGCCCGGCACGTCGACCAGCTGGCCGCGCGTGATGTCGCCCACGCCCGGCCGCTCGACCTTGATCACGTCGGCGCCGAACCAGGCCAGCAGCTGCGTGCAGGTCGGACCCGACTGCACATGCGTGAAGTCGAGGACCTTGACGCCCTGCAGCGCCTTGCCGTCCTGGCCCCACGGCTTCTTCGACATCTTCATTTTCGGCGCGGCTTTCTTCGCCACGACCTTCAGCGAGGGCTTCTTCGCGGCTTTCTTCGCCTTCTTGCTGTCCATCTTGGCCTTCGCCTTCAGTGCCTTCTTGGATTTCTTCGCCATGGTGGGTTCCCTTACTTCTTCTTAAGAGCGCTTTGCGGATTGAGATTGCCGATGCGGCCGCTTTCGCTGCCGGCGGCCGGATCGATGGCGGCGTTGATGAGCGTGGGGCGGCCGGAATCCATCGCCGCGTTGACGGCGCGCTTCAGCTCGTCGGGGGTCGTGGCGTGAACGCCGACGCCGCCGAAGGCTTCCATCATCTTGTCGTAGCGCGCGCCCTTCACGAACACGGTCGTCGCCGGATCGCTGCCCGCCTTGTTCTGGTCGGTGCCGCGATAGATGCCGTCATTGTTGAAGATGACGATGCAGACCGGCAGGTTGTAGCGGCAGATCGTCTCGACCTCCATGCCGGAGAAGCCGAAGGCCGAGTTGCCCTCGATGCAGAGCACCGGCTTGCCGGTCTCCACGGTGGCGCCGATCGCCTGGCCCATGCCGATGCCCATGACGCCCCAGGTGCCGACGTCGAGCCGCTTGCGCGGCTTGTACATGTCGATGACGCCGCGCGTCAGGTCGAGCGTGTTGGCGCCCTCGTTGACCAGGATCGCATCGGGCCGCTCCTTGATGATGGTGCGCAGCACGCCCAGCGCGCCGTGATAGTCCATCGGGTTGTTGTTGTTCATGAGGCGCGGCGCCATCTTGGCGACGTTCTCGTCGCGCTTGGCCGTGACCGAGCCCATCCAGTCCGATGGCGCCTTGGTCCAGCTTGCGCCCATGCCCTCGATCAGGGCGGTGACGCACGAACCGATGTCGCCGACAACGGGTGCCGCGATCTCGACGTTGGAGTTCATCTCCTTGGGCTCGATGTCGATCTGCACGAACTTCTTGGGGGCATCGCCCCAGGTCTTGCCCTTGCCGTGGCTCAAGAGCCAGTTGAGGCGCGCGCCGATCATCATCACGACGTCGGAGTCCTTCAGCACCGTCGAGCGCGCCGCCCCCGCGCACTGCGGATGCGTATCGGGCAGCAGGCCCTTGGCCATGCTCATCGGCAGGAACGGAATTCCACTTTTTTCGACCAGCGTCCTGATGGCCTCGTCGGCCTGCGCGTAGGCCGCGCCCTTGCCGAGGATGATCAGCGGCTTCTTCGCGCCCTTCAGCACGTCGAGGGCGCGCTTGATCGCGGCGGGGGCGGGGATCTGCGCCGGCGCCGGATCGATCACCTTGACCAGCGACTTTTTGCCTTTCGTTGCGTCCATCACCTGGCCGAACAGCTTGGCCGGCAGGTCGAGATAGACGCCGCCCGGACGGCCCGAAACGGCGGCGCGATAGGCGCGCGCCACGCCGATGCCGATGTCGGCGGCGTGCAGCACGCGGAAGGCTGCCTTGCACATCGTCCTGGCGATCGCGAGCTGGTCCATCTCCTCGTAGTCGCCCTGCTGCAGGTCGACGATCTCGCGCTCGGACGAGCCCGAGATCAGGATCATCGGGAAGCAGTTGGTGGTGGCGTGGGCCAGCGCCGTCAGGCCGTTCAGGAAGCCGGGCGCCGACACGGTGAGGCAGACGCCGGGCTTCTTGGTGAGGAAGCCCGCGATCGCCGCGGCATAGCCCGCGTTCTGCTCGTGGCGGAAGGACAGCACCCGAATGCCCTCGGCCTGCGCCATGCGGCCGAAGTCGGTGATGGGAATGCCCGGCACGCCATAGATCGTCTTGATGTCGTTCAGCTTCAGCGCGTCGATGATCAGATGGAAGCCATCTGTCAGCTCTTGCGTGTCGTCCGCCGCGGTTGCCGCGGTCTTGAGGGCTGCTTCAGCCATTTCTTCCTCCCGTTCAGTCCAGAAAATTCAGTCCAAGTAGGCGACATGCTTGGAGACATGCTCGGCAAGACCGAGCGCGTGCTGGCGGACCAGATCCTCGGCACGCTCGGTGTCGCGTGCTTCGAGGGCCTGGATGATGTTCATGTGATCGTGGATCGAGCGCTCGACTCTGTCATCCTCTCCGATCGTGCTGCCGCGGATCATGCGCATGTGGGTGAACAGGTTCTCGGCGAGCTGGATCAGGACGCGGTTGCCGCTCAGCTCGATGATCGCCTGGTGAAAGGCGATGTTCACCTCGGAATATTCGTCGAGTTTGGCGTGCAGCTTGTCGTCCTCGAAGGTGGCGAACATGCGCCGCAGCCCCGCGATGTCGGCCTCGCTCGCGGTCTGGGTGATCAGCCGCGCCGCCATGCTTTCGAGGGCGGCCCAGGCGGTGATCATCTCGATCACTTCGCTCTTGGTCTTGCGCACGACATAGACGCCGCGCCGCGGCACCGAGCGCACGAAGCCCTCGCGCTCGAGCTGGGCCATCGCTTCGCGCACCGGTGTGCGCGAGATGCCGAAATCCTGGGCGAGCTGGCGTTCGTCGAGCCTGAGGTCGGTGCGCGACCGATAGATGTCGGACGACACGATGACGTTGCGCAACGCCGCATAGGCCTTGTCCTTGAAGGTCTCCCGACTGTCGATCGGAGACACGATCAGGCGCGCGTCGCTCACGGAAATATCCGTCCTCCCCAATGATCCCGGCGGTTCTGCGGAGAACCCTTCTCCGGCCGCCCTGCTTGATATATATTATTCATAATGCCACGGACCGGGCAATGCGTCGGTTTCGCAGGTTGCGCAACGGCTGCAATGCGGACAAAAATCGGTACGGGCTCGGACCCCCAAAAATGGGGGCATAAAGAAGGTAACGGGAAGGAAACAATGACGATTGCCACAACAACGCCCGTCGCGCGGGCGAACCGCTGGTCGCAACTGTGGCTCGGCGTCGTCTGCATGGTCCTTATTGCGAACCTGCAGTACGGCTGGACCCTGTTCGTCAATCCGATCCACAACGCACGCGGCTGGAGTTTGGCGGACATCCAGGTCGCCTTCGCGATCTTCATCGCCACCGAAACCTGGCTGACGCCGATCGAGGGCTGGATCGTCGACCGCCTCGGCGCCCGCCGCGGACCGCCGATCATGATCGCCTTCGGCGCCGTCTTCGTGGCCGTCGCCTGGGTGATCAACGCCTATGCGACCACGCTCACCATGCTCTATGTCGGCGCGGCGCTGTCGGGCACCGGTGCCGGCGCGATCTACGCGACCTGCGTGGGCAATGCGGTGAAGTGGTTCCCCGACCGGCGCGGTCTTGCCGTCGGCCTCACCGCCGGCGGCTTCGGGGCCGGTGCGGCGCTGACCGTCATTCCGATCCGCATGATGATCGAAAGCCTGGGCTACGCCGACACCTTCCTGTGGTTCGGCATCGGCCAGGGCGCGGTGCTGCTGGCGATCACGCCGCTCATGCGCGCGCCGCTGGAAGGCGAGCTGCCTAAGATGGCGGCGCCCAAGGTGCCGCAAACCACGCGCAATTCCACGCCGGGAGAGGTGCTGCGCAGTCCGATCTTCTGGCTGCTCTACGTCATGCTGGTGCTGATCTCGGCGAGCGGTCTCGTGGTCACGGCGCAGATTGCGCCGATCGCCCGCGACCTCGGCCTGTCGAAGGTGACCCTCATCCTGGGCGCCTCGGTGCTTTCGGTGGCGCTGGTCGTCGACAGCGTCATGAACGGCATGGCGCGTCCGTTCTTCGGCTGGGTATCCGACCACATCGGCCGGGAGAATACGATGATCATCGCCTTCACCCTGGGTGGCCTCAGCTACCTCTCGCTCGGCTATTTCGGCACCAGCCCGTGGATGTTCGTGATCTGCGCGGCGCTGATCTTCTTCACCTGGGGCGAGATCTTCAGCCTGTTCCCGTCGACCTGCACCGACCTTTTCGGCAACAAGTACGCCACCACCAACGCCATGATGCTCTACACCGCAAAGGGCACCTCGGCATGGCTGGTACCGCTCGCCAACCTGTCCAAGGAACACAGCGGGAGCTGGCACAACGTGTTCCTCACGGCAGCGGTGGTGAATTTTGCCGTCGTGCTCGCCGCCTGGCTCATCCTGAAACCGGCCCGCAAGCGACTGTGAAGCTGCTCAAGCGCCTCTGACGGCTCCGTTCGTTGGGCGCTTGCCTGGCCGCGCCAACGCACCGACAATCGCCTTCATGCTGAAGGCAACAATGGTGTTCGAGCCGCACAACAACAGTGCGGCCGACTATGTGCGGGACCGCCTGTCGCTCTACAACGCCGGCGTAACCGGGCGTTCGGACTACTATCCGGTCAACATTTTCCTGCGGGGCGAGCACGACGAAGTTCTGGGCGGCCTGCTCGGTTATGTCTGGTCGGACTGGCTGTACGTTTCGATCCTGTGGGTCGACGACGGCCTGCGCGGCCAGGGCCATGCGACGAAGATGATGGATGCCGCCGAGGCCTATGCGCGCGAACATAAGTGTCACTCGGCGATGCTCGACACGCATTCCTTCCAGGCGCGGCCGTTCTACGAGAAGCGCGGCTACGAAGTCTTCGGCACGCTCGACAATTATCCCGCGGTCCACAAGAAGTTCTTCCTGAAGAAGAAACTCTAGGGAGAGTCCCGTGGACGATCTCAAGGTGATCTTCGATCCCTCGGAAGAGGGTCCGGCCATGGAGCGGGTGAAGGCGGCGTTGATCGCCTACAACTTCGCGGCGACCGGCATTTCGGCCTATTACCCCGTCAACTACTACCTGCGCTCTCCGCGCGACGAGCTGATGGGCGGTCTCACCGGCATGATCTGGGGCGGCTTCCTGCAGGTGTCGTTTCTGTGGATCGACGAACCGGTGCGCGGCAACGGCTACGCCACGCGCCTGATGGACGAGGCCGAGGCCTACGCCCGCGAGCGCCATTGCCACTCGGCCACCCTCGACACGCATTCCTTCCAGGCGCGGCCGTTCTACGAGAAGCGCGGCTACAAGGTCATCGGCACGCTCGACGACTACCCGCAGGGCCACAAGAAGTTCTACCTGGTGAAGAAGCTCTAGGGTCGCCCCTCTTTCCTCCCCATTTGAATGGGGAGGAAAGCCATTCACCGCGGTACGGCTCTACGCCGTCAGCTCCTTCAGCTTCCGGTCGATCGCCAGCATGTCGAGCCAGCTCAGCCGTTTGCTGGCCGGCGTGCGCAGCAGGTAGGCAGGGTGGAACGTCGGCATGGTCGGAATCTCCGTGCCGTCGCCCAGCCGCACGCTGGTCCACTTGCCGCGCAGCCGCATGATTCCTTCCGCTGTGTCGAGCACCGCTTTGGCCGCGGTGGCGCCGGCAAGGACGAGCAGCTTCGGCCGCACCAGCTCGATGTGGCGGCGCGTGAAGGCCAGGCACATCGCCTGCTCGGCGAGGGTGGGCGTGCGATTTCCGGGCGGCCGCCAGAACAGGATGTTGGTGATGTAGAAGCCCTCGCCGCGGCTAAGCCCGATCGCCTCCATCATGCGATCCATCAGCTGGCCGCTCACGCCCACGAACGGCTTGCCGAGACGGTCCTCGTCGGCGCCCGGTGCTTCGCCCACGATCATGACCGGCGCCGAGGGCAGGCCGTCGGCGAACACCGTGTTCTTGGCAGTGCGCTTCAGCGCGCAGCCTTCGAAGGCGCGGATCGCGGCTTCGAGCTCGGCGACCGTGGTGCAGTCCGCGACCAGGGTGCGCGCATCCTCGACCTGCTGCGGCGATTCGAGGGGAACCGGTGCGCGCGGCGCCGCGACGGGCGAGGGCGCGGCGGGACGGAACGGCGTCGGGGCGACCGGCGCGGCCGCGGCGGCGGGTGGCGGCGCGGCCGCTGCGAAGCGATCGATCGCTTCCTCGCCGACGGTCTCGTCGAGCCCATGCAGGACGTACCAGTCGAGCAGCGCGGCAAGATCGGGCGAGGAAAGCGTCTCGGCCATCACAGGCTCTTCATGAAGGCCGCCAGCATCGGCGCCCACATCGCGGCATCGGCATGGCTTGCCATGTGCCCTTTCGTCGAGGGCATCTCGACATAGGTGAGGTCGACTCCCGCGCGGCGCATGTCGAGCGCGTGGGCGGCGCACTGGGTGAGATCGAACAGTTTGTCGGTCTTGGAGATGACGTACAGCACCTTGGTCTGCTTCAGACGGTCGTACTGCTTGGTGATGTCGAAGCCGTCGATCGCGCGACGCAGGGTGACCAGCGAATGGCCGTCGTAGATCTTCGCCCAGCTCTTTGCCGCCACCTTGGCTTCGGCTTCGGCGTGGCCGTAGTTCAGCAGCGTCTCGTAGCGGATTTGCTCGAGCGCGCCGGGAATGCCGCCGTTCTCGTAGTACCAGCCGCCGTTCCAGTTCGGATCGCCGGCCAGCCGCTTCTGCAGCGCCTCGAGGCCGCCCAGCCGGCCCGGCGCACGCGGCGCGGTGACGGAAGCGGCGATGCCCTTCATGAATCCGGGAAAGGACGCAGCCCACTGGAACGACTGGAAGCCGCCCATCGAAGGGCCGATCACGGCAACGAGGCTCTTCACCCCGAGCGAGTCGACCAGAAGCTTCTGGCTGGCCACCATGTCGCGTAGCGTGATTTGGGGGAAGGTCGGCCCGTACGGCTTCTTCGTCTTCGGATCGATCGTGTTGGGCCCCGAGCTGCCGTGCGCGGATCCCAGCGCATTGACCGACACGACGAAGAGCCTGTCCGTGTCGACGGCTTTGCCCGGGCCGATCAATCCGTCGAACCAGCCGGCCGCACCGTCCGGCACGCCGCGGCCCTGCTTGCCGGGAGCATTCCTGCCGGCAGCGTGATGGCTCGACGTGTAGCCGTGCACGACCAGGACGACGTTGTCCTTCGCTGCACTCAGTGTGCCGTAGGTTTCGTAGGCAAGCTCGACGACCGGCAGCGTTTGCCCGGTTTCCAGCCGGAAATCGTTCGCGCTGAAGAGCTTGCTCTCGATTCCGGTCAACTCGGCCACGGGATTGCCCCTTTCCACGGGTAGCGAGATTGCGCCCGACAGGCTATTTACCACGTCGAAGGATCGTCGCCTGCCAGCGGCACGTCCATCTGGAAAAAGGCACTGCAGAGCGAGACGGGAATGACGCGCGAGGCGATGGAATACGACGTGGTGATCGTCGGCGGCGGCCCGGCCGGGCTGGCGGCGGCGATACGCCTGAAGCAGCTCGCGGCGGAGCGCAATCACGAAGTCTCGGTCTGCCTGATCGAGAAGGGTTCGGAGATCGGCGCCCATATCCTGTCGGGCGCGGTGATCGATCCGATCGGCCTCAACGAGCTCATTCCCGACTGGAAGGAAAAAGGCGCGCCGATCGAAACGCAGGTGAGCGACGACCAGTTCCTGTGGTTCACCAAGACCGGATCGTTCCGCTTCCCCAATTTCGCCCTGCCGCGGCTGATGAACAACCACGGCAACTACATCGTCAGCCTGGGCGAGGTCTGCCGCTGGCTCGGCCAGCAGGCCGAGGCACTGGGCGTCGAGATCTACCCGGGCTTCGCCGCCGCCGAGGTCCTCTACAGCGAGGACGGCGCGGTGACGGGCGTCGCCACCGGCGACATGGGCGTGGCGAAAGACGGCACGCACAAGGACACCTACACGCCGGGCATGGAGCTGCATGCCAAGTACACGCTGATCGCCGAGGGCGCGCGCGGCTCGCTGTCGAAGATGCTGTTCGGCAAGTTCGACCTGCGTGCCGGAGTTGATCCGCAGAAGTTCGGCATCGGCATCAAGGAGCTGTGGGAGGTCGATCCCGCCGCCTTCAAGAAAGGCCTGGTCGTCCATTCTCAGGGCTGGCCGCTGTCGGAGACCGGCAGCACCGGCGGCTCCTTCATGTATCACTTCGGCGAGAATCTGGTTGCGATTGGGCTGGTCGTACATCTCTCCTACGAGAACCCGTACCTCTCGCCGTTCGACGAGTTTCAGCGCTTCAAGACGCATCCGGAAGTCGCCAAATATCTCAAGGGCGGAAAACGGCTGGTCTACGGTTCGCGCGCCATCAACGAAGGCGGCGTGCAGTCGGTGCCGAAGCTCACCTTCCCCGGCGGCGCGCTGATCGGCTGCTCGGCGGGCTTCGTGAACCTGCCGCGCATCAAGGGCAGCCACAACGCGATCAAGAGTGGCATGCTGGGCGCCGAGGCTGCGTTCGAGGCGCTGGTCGCCGGCAAGACCGGTGGCGACGAGCTCACGTCGTATCCGGCGGCGCTGAAGGCGTCGTGGATCTGGAAGGACCTCGACAAGGTGCGCAACGTGAAGCCGGCGCTCAGGTGGGGCACGGTGCTGGGCACGCTCTACGGCGGCTTCGACATGTGGTGCCACGATCTCGGTATCCGCCTGCCGTGGACGCTGCACCACACCAAGGCCGATCACGAGACCTTGCGGCCGGCGTCGGAGTTCCAGCCGATCCAGTATCCGCGGCCGGACGGCGTGCTGTCGTTCGACAAGCCCTCGTCGGTGTTCCTGTCGGCGACCAACCACGAGGAGAACCAGCCGGTTCATCTCAAGCTGCGCGATCCCTCGATCCCGATCGCCGTCAACCTGCCGACCTATGCCGAGCCCGCGCAACGCTACTGTCCGGCCGGCGTTTACGAAGTGGTGACGGCCGACAACGGCCAGCCGCGATTCCAGATCAACGCCCAGAACTGTGTCCACTGCAAGACGTGCGACATCAAGGATCCGGCGCAGAACATCGACTGGTCGGTGCCGGAAGGTGGCGGTGGTCCCAACTATCCCAACATGTGAGTTGCATGCGAGTAAAACCCCTTATCCTCCTGTCGGCGGCTTCCCTGCTCCTCCTGCCGCTTGGCGCCACGGTCCCGACGAATGCGCAGACCGGACGGACTCCGGCGGGCCGCCCGGCTGCCGCGTCGGTCCCGCTCAGCGGCCGCTACCTTGCCGCGCGGGTGGCCGAGCAGGACCACGACTACGACAATGGCGTGGCCCAGCTCGACCCGGCGCTGGCGCAATATCCCAACGATCCCGAGCTGATCTACACCGCCTTCCGCCTGCGTCTTTATTCGGGGCGCTTCGACGCCGCGGTGCTGCTCGCGCCGGCGGTGCTGCAGACCAAGCCCGGTGACGGCTTCGCCAACCTCGTGATGGCGGTGCAGCAGATCAAGAAGGGCGATTATCGCGGCGCCGAAGCCCAGCTCGGCCGCATCGGCGCGGAGAACCAGCTCGGCCCGCTCAAGGACTATGCGCTGGCCTGGCTCAAGGCCGGCGAGAAGGACTATCCGGCGGCCCGTCAGCTGCTGTCCAAACTGAAGCCCGCCACCGGCGAGCGCGCGGAGTCGCCCGCACTCGTGATCGACGCCGAGATCGACGAGATGGCCGGCGATCGCGCGGCGGCCGAGGCGAAATATCGCCGTGCCATCGAACTGGATCCCAGCGGCCTGCGCATCGTCGTGTCGGTGGCCGACGGCCTGCGCCGCCTCGGCAAGAACGGCGACGCGCAGGCGCTGCTCAAGGCCTATGCCGAGAAGTACGGCGACACCGTCGTCATGGACGGGCTGCTGGCGCCCAACGCGCCGGCGCCCAAGCCGCCCAGTCCCGCATCGGGCATCGCCGACATCATGTTCGACATCAGCGGCATCCTGAGCGCCGATCCGCGCAACCAGCGCATGGATCTCGCGCTGATCTTCGGTCAGCTCGCGGTCGAGCTGAAGCCGGATCTCGATTTTGCCTGGCTGATGATCTCCGGCATCTACGAGCAGTTCCAGATCCTGCCAAAGGCGGTGGCGGCGCTCGGCAAGATCGGCCCGGTCTCGCCGCTCTACTGGCAGGCCAGGCTGCGCATCGCCACTCTCGACGTGCAGGACGATCATTTCGACAAGGCGGTGGAGCAGCTCAAGGCGCTGATCTCCGAGAAACCCGACCGGCTCGACGCCGCCCTCACGCTCGCCGACCTGATGCGCGGCAAGGAGCGCTTCGCCGACGCCGTCAGCGCCTACGACATCGCCGTGTCGCGCCTCAAGAAGCCGGACGAGCGCTACTGGCCGGTCTATTTCGGCCGCGGCATCTCGCAGGAAAGGGTCAAGCAGTGGCCCAAGGCCGAGGCCGACATGAAGAAGGCGCTCGAGCTCTCACCCGACCAGCCCTATGTGCTGAACTATCTCGGCTACAGCTGGATCGACCAGGGCGTCAATCTCGACGAGGGCATGAAGATGCTGAAGCGCGCCACGGAGCTTCGCCCCGACGACGGCGCCGTCACCGATTCGGTCGGCTGGGCCTATTACCGGCTCGGTCAGTTCGACACCGCCGTCGAATGGCTGGAGCGCGCCAGCGAGCAGAAGGGCGACGATGCCACGGTGGTCGAGCATCTGGGCGACGCCTACTGGCACGTCGGCCGCAAGCGCGAGGCGCGCTTCGAGTGGGAGCGCGCGCTCAACCAGAAGCCCGAGAAGGACCGCATCTCCGTCATCCAGGACAAGCTCGCCAACGGGCTGAGTGCGGCAAACGACAAGCCGACGGTCTACGAAAAAGGCGCCGAGCCCAAGAAGCAGGGCGGCTGATCTGCGAGCGGCGCGCGCCAAGGTCAACCTCTGGCTGAACGTCGTCGGCCGCTGCGCCGACGGCTATCATCTGCTGGACTCGCTGGTGGCCTTTGCCGATCTCGCCGATACGGTCGAGGCGTCGGCGTCGGACCGTCTGTCGCTTGCGTTCGACGGTCCGGCTGACGCGCCGGGCGCGGCGGCGCTTTCCGCCGAAGCCGACAATCTCGTGCTGAAGGCCGCGCGTCTGCTGGCCGAACGCGCCGGCGTGTCGCCGCATGCAGCGCTTCGCCTGGCCAAGAACATCCCGGTGGCGGCGGGTCTCGGCGGCGGCTCGGCCGATGCAGCGGCGGCTCTCCTGGCTCTCGTCGAGCTGTGGCGGCTTCGGCTTTCGGAGCAGGAGCTGTTCGATCTTGCCGCGGCGCTCGGCGCAGACGTGCCGATGTGCCTCGCGGGGCGAACGTCGTTCGTCTCGGGCGTAGGCGAGCGACTGCAAGTGGCGCCGGCACTGCCGCCCTGCGCGATCCTGCTGGTCAATCCCGGCGTCGCTCTGTCGACCGCCGACGTCTTCGCCGCGCGCCATGGCGGCTTCGCGCCAAGCCGTCCCACGCCTTCCTGGTCGAGCCTGGCCGACTTCATCGAACTCCTGTCGGAACGCGGCAACGACCTAACGCCGGCGGCGGTGTCGCTGCGGCCGGTCATCGGCGAGCTGTTGTCGTTTCTTCGCGCGACCAACGGCGCGCGCTATACCGCGATGAGCGGCAGCGGCGCCACCTGCTTTGCGCTCTATGCGACCGCTGCCGAGGCGCGCCGTGCCGCGACCCGCCTGCCGCCGGACTGGTGGCATCACGCGGGCAGCATCGGCGCGAACTCAGAGTCTTTTGTGAACTCGTTTGGAGTTCACTTCCGGCATTTAAGTGCAGACTGTCATCCCGAGCGGAAGCGAGGGACCTTTGCATGGCGGCGGTTAAGGATTCCTCGCTTAAGGCGCATGTGAATGCGCCGACTCGGGGATGACACTGGTTTCTGACCCACGGCAGTGCATTTCCAGTGCAGCCGGAAAGACTCTAGTTCTTGGCGGGCGCCATCAGCTTGCGCATTTCCGTCAGCGAGTCGAACAGCGCCTTGTTGGCCTCGCCGGTCTCCTTGAGGCCGGCCATGCGCTGGTACTCGCGGATCGCGGTCTGCATGCCGCCGTTCGCCTGGCCGTCGATCGCCTTGGTGTAGAAGCGCAGGTCGCGCAGCAGCGTCTGGATCGCCTTGACCTGGTCGGGGCGGCTCGCGGGCCAGGCGTTCGGGTCCAGCCTTGGCGATCTCCACTTTGGGCGGCTCGGGCTTGGCGGGCGCGGATTTGGCGGTTCGGGATGGACGGTCCGGGACTGGCGGGCCGGCACGCGCGATGTCGGCGGATGTCGGCGGCGGCGGCGCGGACGGAGGCGGTATGTAGGCGGGCGAGAGTGTCGGGCGCGTCGTCTCGACCTTCGCAGGCGCGGGTTTGGTCGTGTCGACGACGACGGGCGGCGGTTTCGGCGGATCGGGCTGGCGCGGCGCTGCTGCCGGGCGCGCGACGGCAGCAACCTCTGCCGACGTGGGCGGTGGCGGGGGAGGGGCCGCCCGGCCGAGATCGATTTTCGAATCGTCGATGCGCTGAGGCGGGCGTGGGCCGCCGCCGCTGGGTGTTCGGCCGGTGTCGATTTGGTCGGCGGCAGCGGGGAATGGCGACGGGTGGCGGCATCGGCAGTGGCGAACCGCTCACGACGTCGTGGCGCGCCGAGACGAGTGCCGCATAGAGCTCGCGCGACGGCTCGCCGGTCGGCCGCATGCCGGCGCTCTTCTGGAAATCGCGGATGGCCGCGCGTGTCATTGGCCCCAGATTGCCGTCGGGCTTGTCGCGCAGCCGTTTCAGGTCGAGCAGCGCCTGCTGGATGGCGCGAATCTGGTCAGCTGTGCTCTTGGGCCAGTCGGTTGTCGGGTCGACGATCGATGCAGGCTTGGCCGCCACGGATTCGGACGGCGTGGGAGGCGGCAACGCCGGGACGGGTGACGCGGGCTCGGACAGCGGCAGAGCTGCGGACGGAGTGCCGGCGGTCCGGCCTGCGCGACGATCCGCTTGAATTCGCCCTGGGCCAGTTCCTGCGCCCGCTCCAGTTCGGCCGTCGTCAGCGTCCGTTTCAGGACCTGCGCGCGCTGGCCGGCGGTCTTCGCCAGCGCCAACTCGCCATCGCGATTGGTCTGCCGTTCGTATTCGCCGGTGATCGCGAACCAGGCGAGCGCGGCGGGCAGATCCTTGGTGCCGCCGTCACCCTGCTCGTAGATGTCGCCCAGGGTGAACATCGACGCGGCCATGCCCTGATGCGCGGCCGACAGCAACAGCTGGATCGCCGCCTTGACGTCGCGCGCAGCGCCTTTGCCGTCGCGCAGCAGCAGCGCGAGATTGTGCTTGGCCGTCGGCAAGCCGGCGTCGGCGGCCTTGCGGTACCAGTCGGCGGCCTTGGAGGAATCGCGCTCGACGACGAAGCCGCGCTCGTACATCACGCCGACGTTGAAGGCGGATTGTGCCGAGCCGAGCGCGGCCGCGCGCAGCAGCCAGCCGGCGCCGGCCTGCGGATCCTTCGGGACGTTGATGCCCTGGAGCAGGCGCCGGCCGAGTTCCTCCATCGCGGCAACCTCGTTCTGGCCGGCCCGGGTGCGCAACTCGTCGATGCCGACCGTCGCCACGTCCGCCGCTGTGCCGGCGGCGACGGGACCGCCGCGGCTTGGGTGGCGGCGCGGGAGCGCTGGTGGCCGGTGCTGCGGCCGGGCGTGGAGAGGCGGTTGTGGAGACCGGTGCGGAACCGGCTGATGAAACTGGTGGCGGCGCGACCGTCGCGGCCGGGGCGGTGACGGGTGGCGCAACCGATGCGGCGGTGGCGACGCCGATGTGCGTCTTCCGGTGCTTCACGGGGAGCGGCGGCGGGTCGATCGTGGCGAAGGCCAGCAGCACGGGCACCGCCAGCGCGACGACCGCTACACTTGCCAGGGCACCGACTCTCTTGCGGTCGCTCATCGGGCGAGCATAGCCCGGAGCGGCCCCCGGCGAGAAGCTGTCGCGCGGTGCCGCACGACGATCAGGGCGGTGAGCAGCAGCACGGCCCCGGCCTGGTGCAGGGAGGCGAGGGCGATCTCGACCCCGGTCAGGATGGTGGCGATGCCGAGGCACATCTGAACCAGGGCCATCGCGGCGGCAACCCAGGTCTCGGTCCGTCGCGCGCGGATCAGCAGCGCCAGCACGCCCAGCACCAGGAGCTTGGCGAGCCAGCGATGGACGAACTGGATGGTCGTGCCGTTCTCGAAGAAGTTGATCCACCACGGCGAAAGATCGAACAGGCCGGGCGGGATCCAGTAGCCCGACATGGTGGGGAAGGTATTGTGCGACCAGCCGGCGCGTAGGCCCGCCATGAAGGCGCCGAAGGTCATGACGACCAGCAGCAGGCCGATCAGCGCGCCGGCCTTGCGCGCCGTCTTCGGATCGTCGTGGTGGGCGCCCTCGCTGAGTTCGAGGATCAGCCAGACCGTGTAGGCGTAGAGCGCGACCGCCAGCAGCAGGTGCGCCGCCAGCCGGTAGTGGCTGACCGAGGGTCGGTCGACGAGGCCAGACGCGACCATCGCCCAGCCGAGCACGCCCTGCAGGCCGCCCAGCACGAGCATGACCAATAGTCGCGGCTTCAGCGCCGGCGGCAGCTGCCCGCGCAGCCAGAACCAGGCGAGCGGCACTGCGAAGACCAGGCCGATCAGACGGCCCCACAGGCGATGCAGGAACTCGAGCCAAAAGATTTGCTGGAAATCGCCCACCGTGAAACCGCGATTCACCAATCTTCCCTGCGGCGAGGAAAGATACTTCTGCAGCTCGGCCTGCCACGCCGCATCCGACAGCGGCGGCAGCACGCCGCTCACCGGCTTCCACTCGACCATCGACAGGCCCGACTCGGTGAGTCGCGTCAGCGCGCCCAGCACGATCATGAAAAAAATCATGCCGGCCACGACGACCAGCCAGTTGCGCAACGAGGTGGGGGCGGTATGCATGGCGGCCGGAACATGCGTGAAGCCACAATCCCCGTCATCAGGCATTTATGTCGCGAATTCGGTTGCGCCCACCCTGCGGGTTGGCTAATCGGTTCGTACACGAACGACAGACACCTCAGCCCCTCTGGATATCAGTGAAATGACTGCCCCCACGCTCGCCCACGGGCTGAGCTTCGACGATCTTTACGACCGCGAGGGCCTGTGCCGCCTCGATGCCGCCTTCGTCGGCTGGCTGAAGGATGCGAACGTGGATGCGCATGCGCGCCTGATGGCGGGGCGCGCCGCGCCCGACGCTCTCGCGGCCAAGGATGAATCCAATCTCCTGATCGAGCTCGCACGGCCGCTCGAGGATTTCATCGGCGCGCTGTTCGGCATTTCCGGCGAGGCGGCGGCGCTGCGCCAGCGCGACGCCCGCTTCGCGCCGCTCTACGACTGCAAGCGGCTGTTCGTGCAGCGCTACGTCACGCGCGCGATCAAGGCCGATGCGGCGATGGCGCTCGACGGGGCGGCGGTGACTGCGGCGGTTGGCTTGCCGGCTGTCGCTCGCCGATCTCGAAGAGTGGGAGCTCGCCTTCGCGCTCGCCGTGCGCGACGCGCTGGGGGCGGAGTTCAAGGTCGACAAGGCCAGTCCGAGGATCGAGGCGCTGGCGCACTACGCCGCCTGGGCGCTGCACAGTCCCGAAGGCAAGGCGCGCCATCGCGACGGGCCGCTCTTCAAGGTGCCGCACAAGCTCGACTTCGAGCATCTCGTGCCGGTCGAGACCGAAGTCGTGGACGGCGTGACCAGGCTCAAGCTGCCCCGGACGCTGCTGCGTCACCGCGAGGGCTTTGCCCTGACCGATGCGGGCTTCGATGCGGTGCGCGCGCTCGATCACGCCAACTACTGCATCTGGTGCCACAACCAGGGCAAGGACAGCTGCTCGCGAGGCCTGCGGGACCGCAAGACCGGCCTGTTCCAGAAGTCGCCGTTCGGCGTCACGCTTGCTGGCTGCCCGCTCGAGGAAAAGATCTCGGAGATGAACCTCCTGAAGAGCGAGGGCTTTTCGATCGGCGCCGTGGCGATGGCGGCGATCGACAATCCGCTGATGGCGGCGACCGGGCACCGCATCTGCAACGACTGCATGAAGGCCTGCATCTACCAGAAGCAGGAACCGGTCGACATCCCGCAGATCGAGACACGTGCCCTGAAGGACGTGCTGTCGCTGCCATGGGGCTTCGAGATCTATTCGCTGCTGACACGCTGGAATCCGCTCGACCTGCGCCGCCCGCTGCCGCGTCCGGCGACCGGCCGCAGCGTGCTGGTGGTCGGCCTCGGCCCGGCCGGCTTCAATCTTGCTCATCACCTGATGAACGACGGCCATACGGTGGTCGGCATCGACGGGCTGAAGATCGAGCCGCTGCCGGTGCCCAGTCGGGCGTCGAGGCGAGCGGCGAGCGTCGGAAATTCGACCCCGTGAAGGACATCGACAGCCTGCGCGAGGATCTGGGCGATCGGGCGATGGCGGGTTTCGGCGGCGTCGCCGAGTACGGCATCACCGTGCGCTGGGACAAGAACTTCCTCAAGCTGGTGCGCCTGCTGCTCGAGCGCCGGCAACAGTTCTCGATGTTCGGCGGCGTGCGCTTCGGCGGCACGGTCACCGTCGAGAGCGCCTTCGGCATGGGCTTCGACCACATCGCGCTCTGTGCCGGCGCGGGCAAGCCGACCGTGCTCGACATGCCCAACGGACTGGCCCGCGGGGTTCGCGCGGCGTCGGATTTCCTGATGGCGCTGCAGCTCACCGGTGCGGCGAAGAAGGACTCGATCGCCAACCTGCAGATTCGTCTGCCCGTCGTGGTGATCGGCGGCGGGCTGACGGCCATCGACACCGCCACGAAGTCGCTCGCCTACTATCCGCTACAGGTCGAGAAGTTCCTGGCGCGGCACGAAACCCTGGTTGCCGAGCGCGGCGAGGCGGCGGTGATGGCCGCCCTGAATGACGAGGAGCGCGAGGTCGCGGCGGAGTTTATCGCGCACGCCCGGGCAATCCGCGCCGAGCGCGAGAAGGCCGCGCGCGAAAACCGCCCACCCGACATTGCGGGGCTGGTGAACGACTGGGGCGGCGTCACCATCGCCTATCGCCGTCGCCTGATCAATTCGCCCTCCTACACCCTGAATCACGAAGAGGTCTTCAAGGCGCTCGAAGAGGACATCCGCTTCGCCGAGGGCCTTTCGCCGGTGGCCGTCGAGGTCGATGCCAATGGGCGCTGCCACGGGGCTGAAGGTCGAGGGCGAGCAGCACGGCGAGAAGGTCTCCGCGACCTTGCCGGCACGCACCATCCTGGTCGCGGCGGGCACGCAGCCCAACACCGTTCTGGCGCGCGAAGACGCGACGCACGCCTTCATCGACGGCAAGTATTTCCGCGCGCTCGACGAAGAGGGCGAGCCCGCGACGCCCGAGCGGGTCTGCAAGCCGGATGATGTGCGCGTGCTGATGTATCGCCACCCCGACGGTCGCTTCATGTCTTTCTTCGGCGACCTGCATCCGTCGTTCGCAGGCAATGTCGTGAAGGCGATGGGCGGCGCCAAGCAGGGTTATCCGGTGCTGACGCGGACGATGGCGAAACTCGCGCCGGCACGGAAGAAGCCGGCGGACATCCTGGCCGAAGCCAACGGCAACTGGCGCGCCCGAGTAGTTCGCGTCGATCGCCTGACGCCCACCATCGTCGAGGTCGTGGTCGAGGCGCCGGCTGCCGCGCGCACCTTCGAGCCCGGCCAGTTCTACCGCCTGCAGAACTATGAGGCGCGCTCGCAGAAGATCGACGGCACCCTGCTCACCATGGAAGGGCTGGCGCTGACCGGCGCCTGGGTCGACAAGGACAAGGGCCTGCTGTCGCTGATCACGCTCGAGATGGGCGGCTCATCGGATCTCTGCGCGCTGCTGCAGCCGGGCGAGCCGGTGATCGTCATGGGCCCGACCGGCACGCCGACCGAGATCGAGTCCGGCGAGACGGTCGTTCTCGCGGGCGGCGGCCTCGGCAATGCGGTGCTGTTCTCGATCGGCCAGGCCTTCCGCCGGGCCGGCAGCAAGGTCCTGTATTTCGCCGGCTACAAGAAGGTGAGCGACCGCTACAAGGTCGAGGAGATCGAGGCCGCGGCCGACGTCGTCGTCTGGTGCTGCGACGAGGCGCCGGGCTTCGCGGCCGGCCGGCCGCAGGACAAGTCGGCGGTCGACAACATCGTCGAGACGATACGCAAGTACGCGTCGGGCGAGCTCGGCGACCAGCCGATCCCCTTCGGCGCGGCCGACCGCATCATCGCCATCGGCTCCGACGGCATGATGAACGCGGTGCGCCTGGCGCGGCACGGCGTGCTGAAGCCCTACATGAAGGCGGGCCACCGCGCGCTGGGCTCGATCAACTCGCCCATGCAATGCATGATGAAGGAGATCTGCGCCCAGTGCCTGCAGCTCCACAGGGATCCGGTGACGGGCAAGGAGACCGTCGTTTTCTCCTGCTTCAACCAGGACCAGGAGCTCGACCGGGTCGACTTCGCCAACCTGCGCCAGCGGCTCAGCCAGAACGGCGTGCAGGAAAAGATCAGCGCCCAGTGGATCGATCGGTCGCTCAGGAAGCTTGGCGCACGAACCTGAACAGTACCTTGTCCGTGTTGTAGTAGCGCAACTGGTCGGTGATCTTCGGGAAGTACCGGCTGCCGACCGTCACCGGCATGAAGGCGTCGAGCGCCAGCGGACGCACGCCGACGGTGAAGCCCGCGGCTGAGAATATTTTCGCCACGTCTTCCAGCGAGTGATCGTAGATCGGGATAGACGAGGTCTCGGAGATCAGCTTGCGCCACATCGGCCAGATGGCCGCGTCGGTGTGGCAGCCCACCGCCGCCACGTAGGCGCCGCCCGGCCGCAGTGCCGCTTTCATGTCGGCGGCGTGTGCGGCGAGGTCGGGGAGCAGGTAGAGCACCTCGTGACTGAAGGCGAAATCGAAGGTGCGGGCGAGCGAGGCAGCCGAACTGGCGATCTTGTAGTCGATCGGCCGATGGCCTTTCAGCATTTCGGCGCGGCCCACCGATTCGCGCGCAATGTCGATGCCGACCGCCTGCTTGAAGGGATGGGTGTCGTAGAGCAGGCGCAGGAACCCACCCTGGTTGCAGCCGTAGTCGAGCACCGTCGAGGCGCTGAGATCGTGGGGTACGGAGACATCCACCATGCGCCGCCAGATCGGCGCATGGGCGGCGCCCATCGCTTCTTCGTCAGCGGGATTGCGGTTCCAGGTGGCGATCGTCGAGGGCCGCAGCATTGCTTCCTCCTGCCGGAGCAAGCTTAACACGTTTCGGTCCCCAGGGTTTCACCAGCAGCGGCACGATGATCGTCGCGCCGAAGGTGACCATGCCCACGGCGATGGCGGTGAACACGCCGTCGAGACCCCATCCGAGTTGGGTGACGGCGAACCAGCCGCCGGCCGTCGCCACGATCAGGCGGGCGATGCCGGCGAAGAACGGCGCCTTCATGCGGCCCGCGCCCTGGCTGGCGAAGCTCAGGGTCATGCCGATGCCGAACAGGAAATAGAACGGTGTCACGTGCGTGATGTAGGAGACGGTGGCGGCGACCACCTGCGGCTCAGCCGTGAAGAGCCGCGCCCAGCCTTCGGGCAACAGCGCCACGAGCCAGCCCAGCACGCCGATGAGCGCGCCCGAGATCAGGCTGCCGGTCCAGGCCACGCGCACCGCGCGATTCCAGTCGTGCGCGCCCGCCGCGACGCCGACCAGCGTCGTGAGTCCCGAGCCGATGCCGAAGGCCAACGGCACGAGCATGAATTCCAGCCGCACGCCGATGCCGTAGCCGGCCAGCGCTGCGACGCCGAAGCGGCCGACCAGGCCGGTGACCAGCATGGCGGTGAGATTGGCCGTGAGGGCCGAGAAGGACGAGATCAGCCCGACCCGCAGGATGTCCCAGAACAGCCGGCGCTGCAGCGGCACGCCCCTCAATTTCGGCACGAAGCCCAGCCTGCCGCTCCACAGCGCGCGCGCCTGCAGGAGCGCCGACACGGTCGCGGTGGTGAGCATCGAATAGGCCGGGCCCGCCATGCCGACGCCGGACCAGCCGCCGATGCCGAGCGCCAGCACATAGGACAGCGGCACCTGGCAGATCGACGACAGCAGCATGAAGCGGCCGGGCGTCGCGGCATCGCCACCGCCGCGCAGCAGCGAGGACAGGAAGAAGTTCACCCAGACCGCGATCGAGCAGGTGAACAGCACGTGGGAATAGGTCTCGGCGTTGACCAGCGCCTGGCCGGTGCCGCCGAGCAGGCGGAAAAGGGCAGGGGCCACCGTCCAGGCGAAGACGCTGAACACCATCGACATGACGACCGCGAGCGCGCCGGCATGGACGACCAGCGAGCGAGCGTCCTCGTGGCGGCCGCCGCCGGTGGCGCGGGCCATGGCGGCCGCGACACCGCCGCCCATGCCGCCTGCGGCCATCATGGTCATCATCATCATCAGCGGGAAGACGAGCGCGAAGCCGGCCAGCGCCTCGGTGCCGAGCCGGCCGTAGATGAACGTCTCCATGATCGCCACCAGGGTTTGGGCAACCATGACTGCCGTCGTGGGACCGGCGAGCTTCAGCAGGCTGGGGCCGATCGGCGCCGTCAGGAGGGGATGGGACAGGGGGTCTCTCCGGAACCGGAATTTAAGTGCATATACACAGTATCAGCCCGCGTCCCCCTGTCACCTGACAAAAACCGCGGAGCCCATTAGCTTTCGCCGATGAACGACAAGGAACGTCCCGACCCTCGCCCCCTGGCGAGACCCACCGTCCAGATCGACAACGACAGCGTGCTGGTCACGGAATGGAAATTCCCACCGGGCGGCCACACCGGCTGGCACAAGCACATGCACGACTACGTTGTCGTTCCCGTGACGACCGGCGAGTTGCACATCTTCGACGGCAAGCAGACGGTGCCGGCGCCGTTGCGGGCCGGCGTCTCCTACGCCCGCCAGATCGGCGTCGAACACGACGTCATCAATCCCAACAGCTTCGAATTCACCTTCGTAGAGATCGAGCTCAAGGCCCGGAAATAGCCCACAAAACCGCGACCCTGCCGCGCAGGGCGGCTGCATTGACTTGGGGGCGACCAAGCCTCATATGAAGCCTCGCCAGCGGTCGGCCCAATCCTTGGGCCTTTAGGACCGCCCCCGCAAGCCCATCGGATGTGGGCTAAGCAACGGAAATTAAATGAGTTTTGAGGAATTGGGGCTGAGCGCCCCCGTACTACAGGCAGTCACGGAAAAGGGTTACACGACGCCCACGCCGATCCAGGAAAAGGCCATCCCCATCGTCCTGATGGGTCGAGACATCCTCGGATGCGCCCAGACGGGCACCGGCAAGACCGCCTCCTTCGTCCTCCCCATGATCGACATCCTGGCCGAGGGCCGCGCCAAGTCGCGCATGCCGCGATCGCTCATCCTCGAGCCGACGCGCGAACTGGCCGCCCAGGTGGCCGAGAACTTCGAAATCTACGGCAAGTACCACAAGCTCAACATGGCGCTGCTGATCGGCGGCGTAAGCTTCCCCGACCAGGAACGTGCGCTCGAGAAGGGCGTCGACGTGCTGATCGCCACGCCGGGCCGCCTGCTCGATCACTTCGAGCGCGGCGGAATCCTGCTGAACGACGTCAAGATCCTGGTGATCGACGAAGCCGATCGCATGCTCGACATGGGTTTCATACCCGACGTCGAGCGCATCGTCGCCACCCTGCCGAAGATCCGCCAGACGCTGTTCTTCTCGGCCACCATGCCGCCGGAGATCAAGCGCCTGGCCGACCGCTTCCTGAGCAATCCCAAGGAAGTCACGGTGTCGCCGCCGGCCAGCGCCTCGACCACCGTGGTGCAGGGTCTGGTGGTCGTGCAGGAAGACCAGAAGCGCGATGCGCTGCTCGCCCTGATCAAGAGCCAGGACGTGAAGAACGCCATCGTGTTCTGCAATCGCAAGCGCGACGTCGCCACGCTGCACACTGCCCTGAAGAAGCACGGCATCAATGCCGGCGCGCTGCACGGCGACATGAGCCAGCCCGCGCGCACCGAGACGCTCGAGAAATTCAAGGCGGGTGACATCCAGATCCTGGTCGCCTCCGACGTCGCCGCGCGCGGCCTCGACGTGCAGGACATGAGCCACGTGTTCAATTACGATGTGCCGTTTTCGCCGGAGGATTATGTCCACCGCATCGGCCGCACCGGCCGCGCCGGCAAGACCGGCCATTCCTTCACCCTGGCGACGCCGAGCGAGGGCGACCTCATCGAGGCGATCCAGAAGCTGATCACCACCACCATCCCGAGGGTCGAAGTCCCGGGCCTCGACATCGCGACGCTCGAAGCCGGCGATGGCCGCCGTCGTGGCCGCGGTGGCCGCCGCGGCGGTCGCAGCAGCGCCCCGCCGGAACGTGGTCGCGGTCCGCGTCGCGAGGCACGTGAACCCCGCGAGCCGCGCGCCGAACAACCGGCCGCGCCTGTCCAGGCCGCTCCCGCCCAAGCCGACGCTGCGCCGGCCGGTGAAGCGCCCAAGCCGCGTCAGGAGCCGCGTGCGGACCGTCCGCCGCGCGAGCGCCGGCCCGAGCATCGTGGCGAGCGTCGTCCGGAGCACCGTTCTGAGCACCGCGGCGAGCAGCGCAACGAACACCGCGCCGAGCGCCGCCCGGAACGTCATCACGAGCGCGACGACGGAAACTCGCCCAAGGGACTGGGCGATCACGTACCGGCATTTCTCGCCCGTCGCTAAGTTGCGATGCAGACCATCTTCGTCATGGTGAAATGCGAGCTCGGCAAGGCCTACGAGGTCGCCGACGAGGCGATCGCGGTCGAGCATGTGTCGGAGGTCTATTCGACCTCCGGCCAGTACGATCTCCTGATGAAATGCTATCTCGACGAGAAGACCGACATCGGCCACTTCGTCACCAGCGAGATCCAGACGCTGGCTGGCGTGAAGGACACCTTCACCCTCATCACCTTCAAGGCATTCACGTGAGAGGACGGCCGGGTCGGCCGTCCTCGCATGATCCTGCGCGGTCGATCGGGCCTAGAGCATCGAGCGCTTAATCGGGCGCATATCCGGCATCCTTGAAGTAGTTCCAACACTCCTGTTCGGAGTAGAGAGCGCAGATGTCACCGATGGCTCTCCATAGGGCGTCGATCGTTCGTGCGCCGATGCGCCTGAGATGGGCCTTGAGTTTGGAGAACACCATTTCGATCGGATTGAGGTCCGGGCTGTAGGGCGGCAGAAAGAGGAACCAGGCTCCGCGCTGCCTGAGGATTGCCGCGGCCTTTGCGCTCTTGTGGCTAGGAAGGTTGTCGAGGATCACCACGTCGCCCTGCTGCAGCGTCGGAGCGAGCTGGCTCTCGATATAGGTGTCGAAGCTCTCGCGGTTCATTGGGTGGTCGATCACCCACGGCGCGGTCAGGCCATCGCAACGCAGTCCAGCGATGAAGGTCTGGGTAACCCAGTGTCCGAAAGGCGCATCGGCCTTCAAGCGGGCACCGCGGCGAGCCCGGCCCCGCAGACGTGTCAGCTTGGTCGTCGTACCGGTTTCGTCGAGGAAGACCAGCCGGTGGACCGCCTCGCGCATGCGCGGCTGGCGCTGCGCCTTCCATTCGTCACGCGCCTGGCGCACGTCCTCGCGCTCGATCTCCGAGACCAGCCGTGTTTTTTTTGAAGGACAGACCCGCCTTCAGCAGAACTCGCGACAAGGAGGCCGGATGCGCCGTCACACCCTTCCCGGCCTGCAATTTGGCCGCCAGCTCCGGCATCGTGATGTCCGGCCAGGCCTCGACCCACTCGAGCAGAACCCCGAGATACGGGGCCAGTTTACCGCCGCCAGGCGGTCGCCCTTGTCGCGCCGGATCGGTCGAGCCCGTTCGCGATACCCGGTCGGCCAGCTTCACCGCGAAGCTCGGGCTCACCTCGTAGCGCCGCGCTGCCGCACGCCGAGACTGCCCGCTCTCTATTTCTCCCTGAACGCGCTCCCGAAGGTCAATCGAATAAGGCTTTCCCATCGAGGCTGGCCTCCAGACCCAGCCCGGATCTTGAATCAGATTTACGATTCCTTGGGAATCCCCTTTCGATTCCTATTTCAAGCGCGACGCTCTAGTTGATCAGGCCGTAGAACTTGCCGGCGTTGGTGCAGGTGATCATCTTCACCTGCTCGGCCGGCACGTCGGCGAACTGCTCGCGGATGTACTTGTCGGAATGCGGCCACACGCCGTCACCATGGGGATAGTCCGAGCCCCACATCAGGCTCTCCGCGCCCATGTCGTCGATCAGCTTGGCGCCGATGCGGTCGAACTGGAAAGTGGCCTTGCACTGGCGCCGCCAGTAGTCCGACGGCTTCATCTTGAGGCCGAGGTCGAAGAAGCGGTCCTCCCACTCGAAGTCCATGCGGTCGAGCGCGTAGGGAATCCAGCCGGAGCCCGACTCGCCGAAGGCGATGCGAACGTTGGGATAGCGCTCCAGCACGTTGGCGCCGATGATGGCGGCCAGGATGTTGACCAGGTTCATCTGGAAACCCGAGACGACGGTGAAGAACACCGAGCGGCCGACCCGTCCCGGATGCTTGCCGATCGTGTCGGGCGGCACGTTGGGGAAGGTGTGGAAGTGCAGCGGCAACTGGACATCGTTCACGGCCTTCCAGAGCGGCTCCCACATCGGGTGCCACATCGGCTCCATGTCCCAGGAGCAGGAAAGTTCGAGGCCCTTGATGCCCATCCTGGCCACGCGATAGATCTCCTTCACCGCGGCGTCGATGTCGCCATAGGGCAGGCAGGCCAGGCCGATGTGCCGGTCCGGATAGTGGCTGCAGAACTCCTTCAGCCAGTCGTTGTAGATCATCAGCATCTGATTGCCGGCCTCGCGGTCGTCGAGGCGGCTGGCGGCGCCCAGGATGCCGTAGATCACCTCGGCGTCGACGCCGTCGCGATCGAGATCCTTGATGCGCAGATGCGGATCCGAAATGCGCCGGATGTCCTTGGCGCCGTCGGAGTAGAGGCCGGTCTCCGCCATGACGTCGACCCGGTGGTGCTTGCCGGGCACGAATTTCGAGCCGGCGGGGCCGACGCCGTTCTTGAAGCCGAAGGTGGCGCCGCTCTTGGCCATCCATTTCGGTCCCTCATCGGTGTCGGTGACGTAGGGCATGCGGTCCTTGAGCTCGCGCGGCGCCATCGACGTGAACAGGTCGGGCGGCATCCAGGGCAGGTCGAGATGGCTGTCGGCCGAAATGCGTTTGTATTGCATGGCATTTTCTCCCGGTTTCCCGAATTATGCGCCGTCCGGAGCGCAGGGCAATGGCCCGTTTTCGACAGGAGGGAGGCCGCCGATGAAGGGAAGTTGTCTATGTGGCGCGGTCACTTACGAGGCCGACGCGCCCGGCCTGGCGATGGGACATTGCTCCTGCCGAACCTGCCGCAAGGCCCATGCCGCACCGTTTACGACCACGGGCCGTGTGCCGCGCGACCGATTCCGCTGGTTGAGCGGGGCGGACAAGCTCCGCGCCTTCGAATCCTCGCCGGGCAAGAATCGGCATTTCTGCTCGGTCTGCGGCAGCCATCTGATCGCCGAGCGTCCGGCCGAGCCGCATGTGATCCTGCGCACGGCCACGCTCGACGACGATCCCGGCAGCACACCGCTCATTCACATCTGGCAAAGCCACGAAGTGCCGTGGCTCAACTATACCGGCGACCTCAAGCGCTTCGCCGAATGGCCGCCAGGACCATGACAAGTCTCGAAGGGGAATACGACTACATCGTCGTCGGTGCGGGCTCGGCCGGCTGTGTGCTGGCCAACCGGCTGTCGGCCAATCCCCGGCCGCGCGTGCTGGTGCTCGAGGCGGGCGGCAACGACAACTGGATCTGGTTCCACATTCCGGTGGGCTATCTTTTCGCGATCGGCAATCCGCGCTCGGACTGGATGTTCCAGACCGAGAAGGAGCCGGGTCTCAACGGCCGCCGCCTCGCTTATCCGCGCGGCAAGGTGATCGGCGGCTGCTCGGCGATCAACGCGATGATCTCGATGCGCGGCCAGTCCCAAGACTACGATCACTGGCGACAGCTTGGCCTCAACGGCTGGGGCTGGGACGACGTCCTTCCGGTTTTCAAGAAGCTCGACGATCACTTCCTGGGCGACACCGAGCATCACGGTGCGGGCGGGGAGTGGCGGGTCGAACAGCCGCGGGTGAAATGGGACGTGCTCGACGCCGTCGTCCAGGCTGCAACCGAGATGGGAGTCCCGGAATCTCCGGACTTCAACACCGGCGACAATCTGGGCGTCGGCTACTTTCATGTGAACCAGAAGCGCGGCGTGCGCTGGTCGGCCGCGCGGGCCTTCCTGAAGCCCGTGCTGAAACGGCCGAACCTGCGGCTGGAGACCGGCGTGCTGGTCGAGCGGCTGGTGTTCGAGGGCAAGCGTTGTGTCGGCGTGCGCTTCCGGCAGAATGGCCGCACCGTCGAGGCGCGGACGAAGGGCGAGGTCATCCTCTCGGCAGGTGCCGTGGGCTCGCCGCAGATCCTGCAGCTCTCGGGCGTCGGGCCGGCGCAGTGGTTGTCAGACCTCGGCATTGCGCCGGTGCGCGACGCGCCTGGCGTCGGGCGCAACCTGCAGGATCATCTGCAGCAGCGCGCCATCTTCAAGATCACGGGCGCCAGGACGCTGAACGAGACCTATCATTCGCTGATCCGCCGTGCGCTGATGGGCGCCGAGTACGCGCTCTTCCAGACCGGGCCGCTCACCATGGCGCCTTCGCAACTCGGCATCTTCACCAAATCGTCGGCCGAGTACGAGCGGGCGAACATCGAATTCCATGTCCAGCCGCTGTCGCTCGACAAGTTCGGCGAGCCGCTGCATCGCTTTCCGGCGATCACCGTGAGCGCCTGCAATTTGCGACCGACCTCGCGTGGCACGGTCCGCGCCCGCTCGGCCGATCCCGCCGACAAGCCCCTGATCGCGCCGGGCTACCTCTCCACGCCGGAAGACCGCAGGGTGGCCGCCGACGCCATCCGCCTCACGCGTCGTCTGATGCGCCAGCCCGCGCTTCAGCCTTATCGGCCGGAGGAGTTCCTGCCGGGGCCCGCCGTCGGCGACGACGACGCCTCGCTCGCCAAGGCGGCCGGCGACATCGGCACCACCATCTTCCATCCCGTGGGGACGGCCAAGATGGGTCTGCCGACCGATCCGATGGCGGTGGTCGACGAACGGCTCCGGGTCTTCGGACTGGACGGTTTGCGCGTGGTCGATGCCTCGGTGATGCCGACCATCACCTCGGGCAACACCAACACGCCCACGATCATGATCGCCGAGAAAGCGTCACGCATGGCGATCGAAGATCGCCGCCTTCGCTAGCCGCCTGTCAAAGCCAGCAGCGCCGCTTCATAGCGCCGGGCAATGCGATCCCTGTCCTTGTGCCGGCCGTTCTGCACGACGGGAACGCCGCGGCAGTAGATCGACTTGATGGCGGCGTTGTCGGCAGCGAACAGCCAGCGGTCCAGCACCGCGTCGCCGCGGAAGCCCGCGTCCTCCAGCACCACGAAGTCCGCGCGCTGGCCGGGTGCAATGGCGCTGTCACCCAACGCACCGTCGAACAGCCGCCGGCCGGTCGAACGCGCAGCGTCGCCCAGCACATTGCGGCTGCGGTGGAACAGGCGCTGGCCGTATTCGAGCGTGCGCAGCTCGTCGGCGGCCGAGATGCGCACGTTGGAGTCGGAGCCGATGCCGAAGCGGCCGCTCTCCGCCAGCAGCAATGGCACGTCGAACAACCCGTCGCCGAGATTGGCTTCGGTGATCGGGCAGAGCACGACGGTCGCCTGCGCCCTGGCGATTCGCGCGATCTCGGCTTTGTCGGCGTGGGTGGCGTGGATCACGAACCAGGTCGGGTCGACGGCGATGGTATCCATCAACAGGTCGACCGGACGCTTGCCGTGAGCGGCCAGGCAGTCGTCGACTTCACGCGTCTGCTCGCCGATATGGATATGCGCCGGCTGGCCGCGCCAGCTAGCCGCCGCCCATTCGAGATCGCCGAGCGTCACGGCGCGCAGCGAATGCGGCGCGATGCCGATGGCGCCGCTCGGCACGCGCGTCTCCATCAGCCGCGCGTAGGACTCGCGGGTGTTGAGGAAACGACGCTGCCCGTCGCTGGGCGGCTTGCCCAGAAAGCCGCCCTGGCGGTAGAGCACCGGCAGCAGAGTGAGGCCGATGCCGGCCTGGTCGGCGGCGGCGACGATGCGCTCGGACATCTCGGCGATATTGTCGTAGGGGCGGCCGTCGGGCTGGTGATGCAGGTAGTGGAACTCCGCGACCGAGGTGAAGCCCGCTTCGAGCATCTCGATATAGGCCAGCGCGGCGATCGCCTCGAGGTCGTCGGGGCTCACTCGCTCGACGAAGCGATACATCTGCTCGCGCCAGGTCCAGAAAAATCGGTCTCGCTGCCGCGATGTTCGGTGCGGCCGGCCATGGCGCGCTGGAACGCATGGCTGTGCAGATTGGGCAGGCCGGGCACCGTGACGCCCGAAATACGCTCTGCCGGACCGCTTCCCGCATCCTCGATCGCGGCGACGACGCCGTGCTCGACGGTCACGACGACGTCGTGCCGCCAGCCATCCGGGAGCAGTGCCGTTTCGAGGTGCAATTTACTCGCCATGCGATGGCTTGTACGGTATTGCGCAGCACGTGTTGAGGGGGAGTTTTGCATGAAGTTTCTTGCTCTGGCCGCTGCGGCGGTCGCCATGGTCGCGTCCTCGGCCTTCGCGCAGCAGCTTGCGCCCAGCCCGACGCTCGACGCCGTCAAGGCGCGCGGCCATCTCGAATGCGGCGTGCATCTCGGTCTGCCGGGCTTCTCCTATGCCAACGACAAGGGTGAATGGTCGGGTCTCGATGTCGACTACTGCAGGTCGCTGGCCGCCGCCGTGCTGGGCGACGCCACCAAGGTGAAGTATACGCCGACGTCGGTGCAGCAGCGCTGGCCGGTGCTTCAGTCGGGCCAGGTCGACGTTCTGGCGCGCAACACCACCATCACTTTCTCGCGCAACGCCACGCTCGGAGTCGACTTCCAGGGCATCAACTTCTACGAGGGCCAGACCTTCGTGGTGCGCACCAAGGCCAAGGTGGCGGCGGTCAAGGATCTTGCCGACAGCACGATCTGCGTCGCCGCCGGTTCGACCGAGGAGAAGACCGCGGCCGACTGGTTCCGCGAGCGCAACCTCAAGGTCACCATCGTCAACTTCCAGAAGAACGACGATGCGATCTCGGCCTACGACCAGGGCCGCTGCGACGCCTACACCGCCGGCATCGGCGCCCTGGCCGGCCAGCGCATCAAGTTCAAGGATCCGGCCGAACACCAGATCCTGACCGAGATCATCTCCAACGATCCGCAGGGGCCGGTGACGCGCTGGGGCGACGAGCGCTGGCAGCTGATCGTGCGCTGGACGCTCAACGCCCAGATCGCGGCCGAGGCTTTCGGCATCACGTCGAAGAACGTCGACGAAATGAAGGCCAAGTCGCAGAACGCCGAGGTGCGCCGCATCCTGGGTGTTGAAGGCAAGTTCGGCGAGATGATGGGCCTCTCCAACGACTGGGCCTACAACATCGTCAAGCAGGTCGGAAACTACGGCGAGAGCTACGAGCGCACGGTCGGCATGGGCTCGCCGCTCAAGCTGAAGCGCGGCTCGAACGAACTCTGGACCAAGGGCGGCCTGCTGTTCACGCCGTCGTTCCAGTGATCGGACGCCGCGCCTGTCTGGCTGGCCTTGCGGCCGCCCCGACATGGCCGGCGGCGGCACAGGCAACGCAAAAGATCGGGGTGCTGAGCGTCAGCGAGCACCCATTCATAAACGACTTCCGCGATCGCCTGCGTGAACTGGGCTTCGTCGAGGGCAGCAACCTTGTCATCGAGTACCGATACGCCAAGGGCAATGCCGCCCTGTTGCCGGATCTGGTTGAAGATCTGCTGAAGGCGGGCGTCGGCGTCATCGTGCCGTCTGGTAGCGGCGCGACCGACGCGGCCGTCACCTACGGCAAGAGCGTGCCGATTGTTTTTCTGAGCAGCGATCCGACGGGCTCCGCCCAGATTTCGAGCCTTGCCCGGCCCGGCGGGAACGCCACCGGCATATCGACCATGTCTCAGGACATCGCGCCCAAGAAGGTCGGGCTGCTGCGCGAGGCGGTGCCCAAGCTGGCCCGTCTCGCCCTCCTGAACGACGGCAGTCTCGGAGGCGGCCGGCAGTGCGAGAGCATGAACGCTGCTGCGCGTCAGGTCGGCGTCGAGGGTAAGACAATCAGCATGCCTGCCCCTGCCGAGTTCGGCCGTGCGTTCGCGGAAATCGCGTCGGGCGAGTGCCAGGCAGTGGCCGCCGTCTCGTCGCCGATGTTCTCAACATCGGCGCGGGAGATCGCCGATTTGACGAAGCAGCACCGCTTGCCCGCCTTGTTCGATATACCAGCGTTCGTTCAGGCGGGAGCGTTGATGGCGTATGGTCCGGACCTCAAGGCGGCATTCCGGCGCCAGGCCGAACTGGTCCAGCGCGTGCTCCGCGGCGGCCGCGTAGCCAACATGCCGGTCGAGCAGCCGACGAAGTTCCTCTTCGCCTTCAATCAGGCGACCGCCAGGGCAATGGGCGTGAGCCTGTCGCTCGCGACCATGGCGTCGATCGACGAACTGGTCGAGTGACGGGGCGGCTTCTCAAATTCCTGCGCGACCGCAAGGTGCGCGACGTGCTGTGGCAGGTCGCGGCGAGCGTGGTGATGGTCGCCGTCGTCTGGTTCTTCGTGCAGAACGCCTCGCAGAACATGATGAAGGCGGGCATCGCGTCCGGCTTTCGCTTCCTGTGGCGCGACTCGGGCATCGAGGTCCCGTTCAACCTCACCGGCTACAGACCATCCGACAGCATTCTCGCGCTGCTTTGGACCGGCGTCGTCAACACCCTGCTGGTGTCGATCATCTCGATTGCGGTGGCGACGATCATCGGCTTTGCGGTGGGCCTGCTGAGGCTGTCGCGCAACTGGCTGCTTTCGACCCTGGCGGGCTTCTACATCGAGTTTGTGCGCAACATCCCGCTGCTGTTCTTCGTGCTGTTCTGGTACTTCGGCGTGCTCGCGTCCCTGCCGCTGCCGCGCGAAAGCCATGACCTGCTGGGCGTGATCTTCCTCAATCGGCGCGGCCTGTCGATCCCCACGCCGAACGATCTGACGGGACTACGCCTGGCGCTGCTCGCCATCGCCCTCCTTGCCGCAGCACAATGGGGCATCGCGCGCTGGGCAGCGGCGCGGCAGGCGCGCACCGGCCGCGATTTCCCGGTCTGGCCGATGGGCTTCGTGCTGTGCGGGGCGCTGCCGATCGCGGCGCTGGTTGCCGGCGGCATGATGACTGGCTGGGACGTGCCGACCCTGCGCGGCTTCAACTATCGCGGCGGATTCGTCCTGGTGCCGGAGTTCGTGGCGCTGTTCGCGGCACTGTCGACCTATACCGCGGGCTTCATTGCCGAAGTCGTCCGCGGCGGCATCCTGTCGGTGCGGCAGGGCCAGATCGACGCCGCCCGCGCGCTTGGCCTGACGCCGGGCCGCATCGTGCGTCTGGTCGTGATCCCGCAGGCGATGCCGGTGATCATCCCGCCGATCACCAGCCAGTATCTCAACCTGATCAAGAACTCGTCGTTCGGCGCCGCCATCGCCTATCCCGAGATCGTGGCAGTGTTCATGGGTTCGGCCCTCGTGTCGACCGGCCAGTCGATCGAGATCATCGCCATCACGCTGGCGATCTATCTCACCTTGAGCCTCGCCGTCTCGCTGTTCATGAACTGGTACAACGCGCGCCACCGCCTGGTGACGCGATGAGCCGACTCCGGGAGCGCCTGTTTGCGACGCCACTCGACGCGGCGATCACCCTCCTTTGTCTCTACATCGTCTGGCGCATTTCCGTGCCGCTGGTGGAGTGGGCGATCTACGACGCCACCTGGCACGGCACGAGCCGCGAGGATTGCAGGGCCCAGGGCGCCTGCTGGGTCTTCATCCACGCCCGCTTCGGCCAGTTCATGTACGGCCAGTATCCTGTGCCGCTGCGCTGGCGGGTCGACGTCGCCGGCGCCCTGATGGTGCTGACGGCGGGCCTCCTGTCGTGGCGCGGGCTGCCGCAACGCCGCCTGCTGGCGCTGGCGAGCGTCACGATCCTGCCGCTGGTCGGCCTGTGGCTGCTCCACGGCGGCTTCGGCCTGGCGATCGTCGAATCGCGGGAGTGGGGCGGGCTGATGCTGACCCTGGTGCTCACGGTCTATGCCGGCCTGATCGCCGTGCCGCTCGGCATCCTGCTCGCCATGGGCCGCCGTTCGCGCCTGCCGCTGATCCGCTTCGCCTCGGTGGTGTTCATCGAATTCTGGCGCGGCGTGCCGATCATCACCGTGATCTTCCTGGCCTCGATCCTGTTGCCGCTGATCATGCCGGCGGGTTTCGACGTCGATCGTCTCGCGCGCGCCATCGTCGGGCTGGCCTTCGTGGTCGCGGCCTACATGGCGGAAGCCGTGCGCGGCGGCCTGCAGGCGCTGCCCGAGGGCCAGGCCGAGGCTGCCCAGGCGCTCGGCCTCGGCTACTGGCGCATCCAGCGCATGATCGTGCTGCCGCAGGCGCTCAGGATCTCGCTGCCTGCCATGACCAACGAGTTCATCTCGCTGTTCAAGAGCACGACGCTGGTCCTGATCGTCTCGCTGTTCGACCTTCTGGGCATTGCGCAGGCAGCCCTTGCCGATCCCAATTGGGTCGGCATGAACATGGAAGCCTATGTCTTTGCCGGCGCCATCTACTGGTTCGCCTGTTTCGGCATGTCGCAGTGGAGCAGGCTCCGCGAAAAGCGGCTGCAACTGGCGCACGGGCGGTAAAGCATGATCGCTTTTGCTTTGGCCGTCGGCCCGGCTCTCACAGCGAAGCGGTGCCAGTGCCGGGCCGACGGCACGATTCAGTCGAAAGCGATCATGCTCTAGGAGAAGCGATCGATGTCCAGGAAGATGCTCATCAAAGGCGCCCAGATCGTCACGATGGACGAGAGGCTGGGTGACTTCGCATCGGCCGATATCCTGATCGAGGACGGCGCCATCACCGCCGTCGGCCCGTCGCTCGCGGCAGCCGGTGCCGAGACGCTCGACGCTGCCAACATGATCGCGCTGCCGGGCATCGTCGATGCCCACACGTGCCTGTGGCAGACAGTGCTGCGCGGATCGGTGCCCGATCTCTGGGCGGGCACTTACGGCACAAAGCTGCTGCCGTGGCGCCGCGGCTACACCGCCGAGGACAACTACAATTCGGCCTATGTCGGCGCCTTCGAGGCGCTGTCCTACGGCACCACGACGATCGTCGACTATTGCCACAACATCCACGGCCCGGGTTATGCCGACGCCTCGATCAAGGCGCTGCGCGAGACCGGCATCCGCCACCTCTTCGAGCACTCCTTCATGAGTTCCGCCGGGCAACTCATTCAAGACGCTGGACGAGCGCTTCGCCGAGGGTCGGCGCGTCTACGAGGCCTTCCATGATCCCGGCAGCCTCACCAGCATAGGCTTCGGCGTCAATTCGATCGGCTCGCCGGATATTGCGCGCCAGCTCGCCTTTTCACGCCAGTACAAGGCGCTGAGCTGCATCCACGTGAACGAGACCGGCACGATCGACAAGCTTCAGGCCGACGGGCTTCTGGGGCCGGACTTCACGATCATCCACGGCAACCTGATAAGCAACGCCGAGCTCGACATGATGGCGAGAGCGCATGCGCCGCTCTGCTTCACGCCGACAGCCGACGTGAATGGCACGCCGGCCGACGTCGTGCGCCGCGCCATGGATCGCGCCGTCGACGTCGTATTCGGCTGCGACATCCCCTGCAGCGTGGCGACCGATACGCTGGGCCAGCTCCGCATCATGTTCAACGTGCAGGGCTTCCTCGACGGTGCGATCGAGCGCAGCTTCTCGACCGTGCTCGGCCGCCGCCCGCCGCTGCGACCGGGCATGCCGCTGCTGAAGCCGCGCAAGCTGATCGAGATCGCCACCATCGTCGCAGCGCGCGTGCTGGGCCTCGACGACCGGATCGGCTCGCTGACAGCGGGCAAGCGCGCCGACATCGTGCTGATCCGCAAGGGTCCGTTCGGCGATTCCATCGAAACCGATGCCTGTGCGCACATCCTTCTGCAAACCAGCCCGCGCGAGGTCGACACTGTCATCGTCGATGGCAAGGTCCGCATGAGCGGTGGCGTGCTGGCGGGCTTCGATGCCGAAAGAGCCGGGTCGATGGTCCGCGCGTCCCGTCAGCGTATTATTGGATGATCTGCCCTATTCGACAGTTCAGCCGCGCCGTCTTGCTCAGTGTGGAGAGCCGTCCTTCCTGGTGTGGACGTATTTGCCGTCGGCGCCGGCTCTGGCGTGGTTGTCGATGTCGGGATAAGTGACCTCGTCGAACGGCGTGCGATCACCGACGACCAGCAGCAGGACATCCGTGGCCGTCTTGTTGACGAAGCGGTGGGCGTTGCCCGATCCCGCGGCGAAGCCCGCGCACATGCCGGGCTGCAGGGTCTGGCCACCCTCGTTGGTCTCGAGCACGACCTCGCCCTCGATCACCCAGATGAATTCGTCCTGCCGGATATGCGCATGGCGCGCCGAGGTCTGGCCGCCGGGCTCGACGCGCGTCAAATTCACGCCGAAATTCTTCAGCCCGACATGATCGCCGAGGCGGCGGTTCCAGCGCCGGCTGTTCAGCGGCTTGAATTTCTCCGGATAGGAGGTGGCGTTGCTTTCGGGCAGCGCAGTCGGATCGAAGGCGGGCAGGCGGGGCTGGGTCATGACCGCAACCTAGCCCGAATTTCTCCGGTCTTATTGGTTTGGATTGCCGGCAACGACGGCCAGGTGCTCGTGTTCGTGTTCAGGAATTGCGAAAACCGCGATGATGCGGCGTGGTCCGGCAATTGCTGTAAGGTCGGAGAGAGGAGTTCACCCGCATGGATATTGGCGTCTTCATTCCGATCGGTAGGAACGGCTGGATCGTCTCGACGACCTCGCCGCAATACAATCCGAGCTTCGAGCTCAACAAGCAGACGACACTCAACGCTGAGCGCTACGGCTTTGACTTCGCCCTGTCGATGATCAAGCTGCGCGGCTTCGGTGGCGAGAGCGGCTTCTGGGACCAGAATCTCAAATCCTTCACCCTGATGGCGGGGCTCGCCGCGGTCACCTCGCGCATCAAGCTCTATGCCACGGTGCCGACCTTGGCCATTCCGCCCGCGATCGCCGCGCGCATGGCGGTGACCATCAATTCCATCTCGGGCGGACGGTTCGGCTTGAACGTCATCACCGGCTGGCAGCGGCCGGAATATGCGCAGATGGGCCTGTGGCCGGGCGACGAGTACTTCGCCCAGCGCTACGAGTACGCCGCCGAGTATGTGACGATCATGCGCGAGCTCTGGGAGACCGGCGTCAGCAACTTCAAGGGCAAGCATTTCCAGATGGACGACTGCCGCCTGCTGCCCAAGCCCCAGGCGCCGATCAAGCTGATCTCGGCCGGCCAGAGCGACGCCGGCATGGCTTTCATCGCCAGGCATGCCGACTACAATTTCGTCTTCGGCATGGGCTTCAACACGCCAACCGCCTGCACACCGACCGTCGAACGCCTGCAGAAGGCGAGCGCTACCTCCGGCCGCGCGGTGGCGACCTACGGCCTGTTCATGATCATTGCCAGCGAGACCGACGAGGAGGCACTGGCCAAGTGGCGCCTCTACAAGTCGGGCGCCGACCATGAGGCGCTGAAGTGGCTCACCGCACAGAGCTCGGCCGACACCAAGTCGGGCGCCGACACCAACGTGCGCCACATGTCGTCGGAGGTGAGCAACGTCAACCTCAACATCGGCCTGCTGTGCGGCTCCTACGCTTCGGTGGCGCGCATGATGGACGAGATCGCGACCGTGCCGGGCCTCGCGGGCGTGCTGCTGACGTTCGACGAGTTCGTGAGCGGCACCAGGGATTTCGGCGAGCGCATCCAGCCGCTGATGAAGTCTCGCCGGCATATCAAGTCCGACGCTCCAACGCTCGTGGCGGAGGCTGCCGAATGACCAAGCCCGTCAGCTATTTTTCGCCCGACGATCCCGCCGGCCGCCATCTCGAGGCACGGCCCGAGCCGATGCTGATCAAGCCGTCGGAGACGGCGTTGATCATCGTCGACATGCAGAACGCCTATGCCTCGCCGGGCGGCTATCTCGATCATGCGGGCTTCGATATCTCCGGCGCGCCGGCTGCGATCGCCAGGATCAAGGAAGCAGCCGACGCCGCGCGCGCCGCCGGCATCCAGGTGATCTATTTCCAGAACGGCTGGGATCCCGACTATGTCGAGGGCGGCGGACCGGGGTCGCCCAACTACCACAAGTCCAACGCGATGAAGACCATGCGCAAAAAGCCCGAGTTGCAGGGCAAGCTGCTGGCCAAGGGCGGCTGGGACTATGCCATCGTCGACGAGCTGCCGCCGCAGAAGGGCGACATCGTCATCTCCAAGCCGCGCTACAGCGCCTTCTATAATACCAACCTCGACAGCACCTTGCGCGCGCGCGGGATTCGTTCCCTCGTATTCACTGGAATCGCCACCAATGTCTGCGTCGAGTTCGACTTTGCGCGACGGCTTCTTCCTCGAATATTTCGGCGTGGTGTTGCACGACGCCACGCACCAGGCGGGGCCGGACTTCATGCAGAAGGCGGCGCTGTTCAACATCGAGAACTTCTTCGGCTGGGTGTCCTCGGTCGAGGAGTTCCGCGCGGCCCTTCAGTCGAACGCCAACCCCTCGCTCAAGATCAAAGGAGAGACCTGATGCCCATGAAGATCGTCGTTCCCGTCGGCACCGGCAAGACGCTGGCCCCTTACTCGCCCGGCACGATCGCCGACGGTATTGTCTATGTCTCGGGCACGCTCGCTCTCGATAAGGACACCAACGTTGTCCACGTCGGCGACGCGGCGAAGCAGACCGAGTATGTGCTGGAGCAGATCAAGTCGGTGATCGAAACCGCCGGCGGCACCATGGCCGACGTCACCTTCAACCAGATCTTTCTCACCGACTGGGCGAATTACGGCGCGATCAACACGGTCTACGCCAAGTATTTCCCGGGCGACAAGCCGGCGCGCTACTGCATCCAGTGCGGCCTGGTGCGCAAGGACGCGCTGGTCGAGATCGCGACGACGGCCCATGTCGGCAAGAAGTGACGTTCGACGTCATTGAAAGCGACCGCGCCGGCGCCCAGACCGTCCTGCTCTCGGCGGGGCTGGGCGGCACGGCTGGCTACTGGGCACCGCAACTGGCGGCCTTGAAGCCGCGCTATCGGGTGGTCACCTACGACCAGGCCGGCACGGGCCGCGCCAAACGTGAGTTGCCCGAGGATCACAGCATCGAGGCGATGGCCGACGAGGTCGTGTCGATCCTCGACGCCACCAGGACCGACACCTGCCATCTGGTCGGCCACGCGCTGGGCGGCCTGGTGGGGCTCGATCTTGCCCGGCGAGCGCCCGGGCGCCTGCACTCGCTCACCGTCGTCAACGGTTGGGCCCGGGCGGACGATAACACAAGGCGCTGCTTCGAGGCGCGGTTGCTTCTGCTGAAGCATGCCGGGCCCGAGGCATACGTCCGCGCTCAGCCGATTTTCCTCTATCCCGCCATGTGGCTCGCCCGGAATGCCGAGCGTGTCAGGCACGAGGACGCGCACGGGCTTGCCGCTTTCCAGGGCGCCGATACCTTGCGGCGGCGGATCGGCGCGCTGTTGCGCTTCGATGCAATAGCCGATCTCGCGACCTTGAAGCTGCCGGTGTTCGTGGTCGCCTCGCGCGACGATGTGCTGGTGCCTGCGACGAAGTCCGAGGAGCTTGCCGCCGGCATACCAGGCGCCGAGCTGCACGTGGCGGCGTGGGGAGGCCACGGCCTCAACATCACAGAGCCTGAGGCGTTCAACGCGCTGCTGCTCGATTTCCTCGATCGGCACGGCAAAGCCTGAGCGGCGCAGATCAGGCCGCGAAAGAGCGCAGCACGTTGCCGGGCCTCGATTTCGGATCGGCGCAGAAGCCCGTGTCGTTCGCCACCCGCGCGCCGTTGATCCACACGCCGTGCAGGCCGACCGCCGAGCCGGTGAGGCGCGCAGCGCCCGCCGGCAGGTCGTGGGTGCGGCGTTTGGGGCCGCGATCGACCGTTCTGGGATCGAACAGCATCAGGTCGGCGGCATAGCCCGGCTTCAGCAGGCCGCGTCCTTCGATGCCGAACAGCTTCGCGGGTTGGCCGGTGAGCCGATGCACCGCCTGCGCGAGGTCCATCACGCCGAGGTCGCGGCTCCAGTGGCCCATCAGGTGCAGGCCGAAGCCCGCGTCGCAGAAGAAGGTGAGATGAGCGCCTGCGTCGGAGAGCGAGATGTGCGTGTCCGGATCGGCCAGGATCTTGCCCACTTCCTTGTCGTCGTTGTGCAGGAGCTGCGCCACGAACTGGGTGTCGAGGTTCTCCGACAGGGCGAAGTCGAGGATGTAGTCGAGCGGGTCCTTGCCGGCTTGCTTCGCCAGAGTATCGAGCGTCGCGCCCTCGAGGCTCCGGTTCTCGGGCCTTGCGGTCTCGACGACGAAGAGCTTGTGCCACTCGCTGTTGAATACCAGGCGGCCGCGGCGCTCCTCGAGTTCCTTCTTCACAGCCGCGCGCCAGGCCGGATCGCTGTAGACCTTCTTCAGCCCGTGCGGATCGTGCGCTTCCATCGCGGGTTTCCACGACGTCATGCTTTCGAACAGGTAGGGGCTCTTGAAGGTGAAATCCATGCTGAGCGGGCAGCATGAGGTCTGCGCGACGAGCCTGTGGCCGCGGGCGCGCGCCTCGTTGACCTGGCTCAGCCACGCGAAGGCGGCCGTCGGATTGGTGTTGGAATGGAAGAGGGCGGCGATCACCACCGGCCGCTTCACCTCAGCCGCAATCTCCTCGAGATAGGGGATGGTGGTCTTGCTGCCCTTGGTCAGCATGTAGACGCCGCGATCCTGCTCGCCCATGGCGCGGACCAGTGCGCGAAGTTCCTTGTCGTCGGCGAGGCGCGAGGGCATCGGCGTGCCGCCTTCGCCGTTGTGCGCCTCGGCCGTCGAGGAGGCGAAGCCCACGGCGCCGGCCGCCATCGCCTCGCGTACCAGCGCCGCCATCTTCGTGATCTCCTCGTCGGTCGCGGCGCGCTCGGTGGCCTCCGCGCCCATCACCCAGGTGCGCACCGAGGAGTGACCCGAGAAGCAGGCGACGTTGGGGCCGACACCCTGTTTCTCGAGCATGTCGAGATACTGCGGGAAGCTCTCGAAGCCCCAGTTGATGCCGGAGCGCAGCGCCTCGAGCGACATGCCTTCGACATGCGTCAGGTGGCGCATGGTGATGTCGCGGTCGGCGGGCTTGCAGGGCGCGATGGTGAAGCCGCAATTGCCCAGCACCGCGGTCGTCACGCCGAGCGCGGGCGAGGGATCGACGAACGGATCCCAGGTGATCTGGGCGTCGTAGTGCGTGTGGCCGTCGATGATGCCGGGGGCGAGTGCCAAGCCGTCGGCCTTCACGGTCTCCCTGGCCGCGCCAAGCTTCGCGCCGATCTCGACGATCTTGCCGCCAGTCACGCCGAGGTCGCCCCGGATCGCCGTGGCGCCCGAGCCGTCGAAGATCTCTGCATCCCTGATGACGAGGTCGAACATGGTGTTTCCTTCCGGGCCCGACTATACATCCGTGGAATGCGGCGATTTCTGGCGATTCTCCTGCTTCTTCTGCCTGCCGGTAACGCTGCGGCCGAGTCCGTTCGTTTTCCGAGCGTGGCGGTCGCCAATGTGGCGGCGGGCCCCGAGATCACGGGCTGGCTCTACCGCCCCGCCGGGGCAGGGCCATTCCCCGCCATCGTGCTGGCCCACACCTGCGGCGGCGTCAACGAGCATACGGAGATGTGGGCCAGGCGGCTGGTCGGCTGGGGCTATGTCGTCGTGGCGCCCGACAGCTTCGGCCCGCGCGGCGAGAAGAACGTCTGCGCCAGGGGCAACGTGGTGAGCGGCAACATGCGGGTCGCGGACGTGGCGGGCGCGATCGACCTCCTGAGCGCCCAGCCGTTCGTGCAGAAGGGCCGGATTGGCCTGATCGGTCACAGTCATGGCGGGTGGACCACAGTGCGTGCCGTTCAGAAGAGCTTCGGCCTTGCCCAGCGCGGGCTCGTGGCGGCCGTTGCCTATTATCCGTCGTGCAACGCAGCCTTCGACACGCATGTCGCCGTGCCGCTGCTGATCCTGATCGGCGACAAGGACGATTGGACACCGGCCGACAACTGCCGGAAGCTGCAGGCGGCGGGTTTCGACCGGCCCGATCTCGTGGAGGCGGTTTATTATCCCAACGCCCGCCACAGCTTCGACTACAACGTGCCCGACCGCAGTGCCTTTGGCCATCGCCTAGGCTACAACTCCGCCGCAGCACCCGATGCCGAGGCACGCACCAAGGCGTTCTTCGAGAAGTATCTGATCAGTCGACCTTGATCTTGGTTTCCCTGGCGAGGTCGCGCCACTGGCCGATCTCGCGGGAGATCAGCGTCTGGAATTCCGCAGGTCCGTTGCCCGCCGGCTCAACAGCGTCCTTGTCAAAGCGTGCCCTCGTTTCCGGCAGGTCGACGGCGCGCTTCGACGCGGCGGCCAGCTTCTCGACAATGACCTGCGGCGTGCCCGCGGGTACGACGATTCCCATCCAGAGATTGGCCTCGAAGCCCGGCAACCGGCCTTCGGCAATCGTCGGCACGTCGGGCAGCTGCTTCTGCCGCTTCGAGCTCGTGAAAGCCAGCGCGTTGAGCTTGTGCTGCGCCACGAACGCCTGTGATGTCGTGTAGTTGTCGAGCTTGGCCTGGACCTGGCCCGCCACCAGGTCGGCCAGCGCGGGCGCGGCGCCACGATAGGGTACGTTGGTGACCTGCATGTGCTCTTTCAGCATCAGCAGCTCCATAGTGACGTGAGGGAGCGTGCCGTTGCCGGCGTGGCTGACGTTGATCTTGCCGGGATTTGCCTTGGCGTAGGCGATGAAGCCCTTGAAGTCGGTGACTGGGAGGGAGGGATGGCTGACCAGCAGCATCGGCACCCTGCCGACGACCGAGACCGGTGCGAAATCCTTCTCGGTGTCGTAGGACAGCGACGTGCGCAGAGCGGCGTTTATCGTGTGGCCGGGCGTGGTGAACAGGATCGTGTAGCCGTCGGCTGGAGCCTTGGCGACAATGTCGGTGCCGATGACGCTGCCGGCGCCCGCCTTGTTGTCGACCAGCACCTGCTGGCCGAATTCCGCCGTCAGGCGCTCGGCGAGGAGGCGCGCCACGACATCGGTCACGCCGCCGGGCGGAAAAGGTACGACCATGCGGATCGGCCGTTCGGGGTATTCCGCCCATGCCGTTGACGAGACTGCGAGCAGCAGCAGGATACCTGCGACGAGCCGCTTCATGCGAGACCCATCTGTCGGCACAGCAGGACGAGCGTCTCGTAGATCACGTGCGCGCAGAGGTGAGCGGCCATGCCGTTCAGGTCCTGCGGCGGGCTCACCGTGTTCACGTCGACCGCCACGATATTGAGGTCGTTGAGACAGCGCAGCAGGTCGATACCTTCGCGTGCGCTGAGACCGCCCCATGAGGGGGTGCAGACGCCCGGCGCGCAGGACGGATCGAACACGTCCATGTCGAAGCACAGGTAGACCGGCCGTTTGCCGACCTTGTCCTTGAACTCGGCCATGCGCTGGGCGAAGCCGCCGCGGATCAACTCATCGATCGACACGACCTTGTAGCCGAGGCTCATGGCCCGCGGAATCGCGCCCTGGGCGTAGGTCGTGCTGTGGATGCCAACGTGCCAGGAGAACTCCGGATCGACGAGGCCCTCCTCGGCGACGTGCGTGAACTGGGTGGCGGAGTTGTACTTCTCCTCGCCGGCGTAGGTGTAGGAGTCGGTGTGCGAGTCGATGTGAAGCGCTGCCATCTTCGGATACTTCTTGCCGACCGCGCGCGCGACCGGGACGGTGACGGAACCGTCGCCGCCGATCGTGATCGGCACGGCGCCGGCCTGCACGATGCGGTCGACCGCCTGCTCGGTGCGTTCGAAGGCATCGAGGATCTTGCTCGGCGTCAGTTTCACGTTGCCGCAGTCGACCAGACCAAGAGCTTTCACCGGATCGAAGTCGGCGTTGGTCGGGTTGAAGCGGCGCATCAGCTGCGATTTTTCGCGCACCAAGTCGGGACCACCGCGTGCGCCGATGCGCATGTTGGTGCCACAGTCGAACGGAATGCCCAGCACGGCCGCCTTGCTGCCCGGACCGGGCCGTCCGTAGGGTGCGCCCATGAAGGTCATCGGCAGGGTAAAGAGTTCGTCGTCGGAAAGCCGTTCCATGGTCATTGTCCCGCTGTCAGGAAATCGAAGGCCGTGAGGGTGTGGATCTTGGCGACGGCAAGCAGCTCGTCGACCAGAACATATTCGTCCGCGCCGCCCATGTTGAAGGGTGTCAGGCCGAGCACGACGGTCGGCACGCCGGCCGGACGATACCAGCGCGAAGTCCGATCCGCCGACCCGCATGTTTACCACCGGCGCCTCACCCAACACTTCCCGGGCGACCTTGGCGGTGCGCTGGACGATCTCGTCACCGGGCGGCGTGAAGGAGGGCTCGAAGCGCCGGATCGCGCGCCAGGTGACGCCGTCGAGCGGCGCCAGCCATTCGTCGAGCTTCGCCGCCAGCACGTCGGTCGTGATGCCGACGGGCAGGCGGATGTCGGCGCGTGCGATGGCATGGGTCGGCACCAGATTGGGCGAGGCGCCGCCTTCGATCGTGCCGATGTTCACCGTCACCCTTTGCAGCGTTTCGGATTCACCGGCGCCCGACAGAGGTTCGGAGATGGGCTTGGCACTGGCGATTGCCGCCGTGACGACGGGCGGTGCCTGGAAGGGAACGTCCTCGAGATCCTTCAGCCGGTCGAGCGCGATGCGCAGGCGGTCGATGGCGTTGGTGCCGCGGTGGACATGCGCGCCGTGCGCCGGCGAGCCCGTCGCCTCAACCTCGACCCACATCAGGCCCTTCTCGCCGAAGCGCACCACCTTGGGCGAGCCGACATCGCCGCAGATGTTGGCGTCACCTTTGGCGTGCGGCACATGATCCATCATGTAGCCGGTGCCGAGCGAGCCCATGTTCTCCTCGTCGCCGGCCAGGGTCAGGACGATCTCACCCGACCAGGCGTCACGGTATTCCGCCATCAGCTTCGCGGCGAGGATCGAGCAGGCCAGGCCGCCCTTCATGTCGCTGACGCCGCGGCCGTAGAGCTTGCCGTCCTTCAGCACGCCGCCCAACGGCGGCACCGTCCAAGGGAGATGCTCGAGGATCGGGAAGGTGTCGAGATGGCCGTTGAAGATCAGCCGGCGACCGGGCTTGCCACTCCTGATGCGGCCGATCAGGCTCTTCACCCGCGGCGCGGGCTCGATCACCTCGATCTCGATGCCGGGGATCTCGCGCAACAGCGCTTCGGCGACTCTGGCGATCTCCTCGGTGTCGCTCGGCGGGTTGGGTGAGGCGACGCCCACCAGCCGCTGGGTGACGGAGATCAGCCGGTCGAGCGAGCCGTCGACCTGGCGTGCGAGGGCACTCCGAACATCCGACATCTCAGCGCGCCTGCAGTCGGCGTTCCCACCAGCGGATGGCCATGGCGAGCGGCCAGCAGATCAGGAAGTAGACGACGGCGATGAAGGTGAAGGTCTCGAGCGGCCGGAAGTTGGAGGCGCTGAGCTCCATGCCGCGCCGCGTGATCTCGCTCACCGAGATCACCGCGCCCAGCGAGGAGAACTTGATGAGCTGCACGAAGTTCGAGGCGAGCGGCGGCAGGGTCATGCGGATCGCCTGCGGCAGCACGATTCGCGTGAAGTTCTGCAGCGGCGTCAGACCGAGCACTTGCGCGGCTTCCGAGTGGCCGCGCGGCACGCTCTGGATGCCCGATCGGTAGACTTCGGAGATGAAGGCGCCCTGGTAGAGCGACAGGCCGATGATCAGTGCCGTCAGCAATTCGATGCGCACGCCGAACACGATGGGCAGCACGTAGTAGACCCAGAGCAACTGCACCAGGATCGGCGTGTTGCGGATGATCTCGCCGAAGGTAAGGCCGATCCAGCGCGCCGGCGGGAAGCGCGACATGTCGAGAAGGGCGATGATCAGGCCCGCGATCATCGCCAGCACCAGGGTCGACGCCGAGACGATCAGGGTCATCTGCAGCCCCGACATCAGGAAGTCGAAGTTGCTGCCGAGGATCGTATCCCAGCGGAACTGGTACTTGAACATCGCCCTTTCGCTTCGGCCTTAGGGAGCCACGATCGGTCCGAGCTTGTTCTTCTCGGCAAACTTCTTCAGCCGGCCGTCGAGCTTGATGGTGTCGACGAAGAGGTTAATGAAGTTCAGCCAGATCTGGTCGCCCGGCGCCACGACATAGGCGTACGGCGTGACCGCGAGCTTCTCCGCCGGCGTCACATAGGCCGCCCAGTCGAATTCATCCGTCACCTTGATGGCGGTCGGAAAGTCGGTCATGTCGACATCGACGCGCTGGGCCACCAGCTCGGCCTCGCGTGTGTTGGGCGGCGCGATCGACACCACTTCGGCGTTCTTCAGGTAGGTCTTCATGAAGGGCTCGATGAAGCTGCCGAGCGACACTGCGACCTTGATGCCCTTCTTGTCGATGTCCTCCCACTTCTTGATCGGTCCGTCCTTGCGCACGACAGCATAGACGTTGGTGATCAGGTAAGGCTTGGAGAACTCGACCGCCTGCGCGCGCTTCAACGTCGCGCCGACGCCGAACATGCCGATGTCGCACTTGTTGGCCTGCAGGTCGGCGATGAAGGCGCCGAAGCTGGTCTCGACGACTTCGAGCTTGGCGTCGAGTTCCTTCGCCAGCTCCTTGGAGAGATCGGCATCGATGCCCTCGAGCTCGCCGGTTTTCGGGTTGCGGTAGGAGATCGAGTAGTAGAGCGGAAACTGGCAGACGCGCAGCTTGTGGCTCTTGGTCACCTCGAACAGCCGCGACTGCGTCTGCTGCGCCTGGGCCGGCAGAGTTGCCGCCAGTGCGCCCGCCAGGGCGATTGCGCCCAGAATTGCCCTCACACCCATGATCGATCTCCCTCCGGTTTCCCCGTCACTCTTCGAACTGCTGCAGGAAGCGCTGTGCGCGCTCCGTCTTCGGCGCCTCGAAGAAGGCGGCGCCCGGCGCCTCCTCGACGATCTCGCCGCGATCCATGAACACGGTGCGCGTGGCGACGTGTCGCGCGAAACCCATCTCGTGGGTCACCACCAGCATCGTCATACCCTCGACCGCGAGCTGGCGCATGACCAGCAGCACCTCGCGGCGCAGCTCCGGGTCTAGCGCGCTGGTGGCCTCGTCGAACAGCAGCACCTTGGGCGACATGGCCAGCGCTCTGGCGATCGCGACCCGCTGCTGCTGGCCACCCGACAGGCGCGCCGGATAGGCATCGCGCTTGTCGAGCAGGTCGACCTTGGCGAGCAGGGCTTCGGCGATGGTGACGGCTTCGGCGCGCGGCATCTTCTTCGCGCGCAACGGCGCCTCGATCAGGTTCTCCAGCACCGACATATGCGGCCAGAGATTGAAGTGCTGGAACACCATGCCAATGTTGGAACGGACCGCGCGGGCGGCGGTCTTCACCGGCCGCTCCTGTGTCGGCGTGGAGATCGTTGCACCCTCCATGACGACCCGGCCTTCGCTCGGTGTTTCCAGAAGCGCGAGGCAGCGCAGCAGGGTCGTCTTGCCCGAGCCCGAGGGGCCGACAACGCAGACCACGTCGCGTTCCATCACCGGCAGCGAGACGTGCGTCAGCACCTGGTTCTCGCCGAACCGCTTGCTGATGCCGTCAGCCACGATGATGGGCGTTGAAGTCATGACACAGCATAAGCAAATCCTATGCCGCTCGGCAACGGACACTGTCAGGCGCGAATGCTTTGCATCGAGTCCACAAGGGACGCTATAAAGCGCCAATAACGGATTTTTATAGTCAATGGACGTCAAGCTTCTCGAAGCCTTTCGCGCCGTCGTGGATAGCCGCTCGGTCACGGCGGCTGCCCAGGCCATGGGCATCACCCAACCCGCCGTCTCGAGCCAGATCGCCAAGCTCGAGGAATCGGTGGGCTTCGCGCTGTTCGAGCGCTCGGGCGGCCGGCTGAAGCCCACGCCCGAGGGCATGCTGTTCTATGCCGAGGCGAGCCGCGTGCTGGGCGAGGTCGACCGGCTCGCCACCACCACGGCGCAGATCCGCGAGGGCCAGTCGGGCCGGCTGGTCGATCGCCAGTCATCCGTCGGCCGCGATCTCGCTGTTGCCGCCTCTGGTGGCCGAATTCCTGCGCGAGCGGCCGGGCGTGTCGGTGCGCCTGGTCTCGCGCCACTCCGACGTCGTGAGCCAACTCCTGCCGAGCGAGAGCTTCGACATCGGCATCGCCGAGCTGCCGATCGACGAGACCGATGTCACGGTCGTGAAGTACCAGATGCGCTGCGTGGCCATCCTGCCGCCGCGCCATGCGCTCACGTCACGCAAAGTGGTGACGCCCAAGCTGCTGGCCGAATACCCGATGGTGATGCCGGCGCGCTCGCACCAGGTGCCGAGCCGCATCTTCGCGACTTTTGCCGCGGCCGGCGTGCAGATCAATGCGGTGGCGGAAGCGGAGTTCTTCGCCAGCCTCTGCGCCCTGGTATCGGAAGGCACCGGCTGGTCGCTGGTCGATCCGCTGTCGGCGGCCAGCTTCGGCCATCTCGGCCTGGTCGTGAGGCCGTTCGAACCGGCGGTGGTCTACGAGATCGGTGTATTCCGCCGCCGCGATCGCGAACCGTCGGTGCTTGCCGCAGCCTTCCTCGAACTGCTCGATGGGAAACTCAACCGATGACCGATCTTCGCCTCGATGGCGCCGTTGCCGCCAGGCTGGCGGCTGATCCCGACCTGTGGCGCGACTTCAACGACATTTGCGACACCGGTGGCCGTCTCGCGGGAACCGAGAGCGAGAAGAAGGCCTTCGCGCTGCTGCGCGAGCGGGTGCGCGCGGCGTCGCCCGCGAACTCGGGCCGCTCGATCCCGGTGCCCTATGGCGGCTGGCGCGCGAAGCAGGCGAGCCTGCGCCTGGCCGACGGCACGATGGCCAAATGCCATCCGCTGGTGCGTTCGATCGCCACGGCGAGGGAAGGGCTGACGGCCCAGGTGCTCGATATCGGCCGTGGCACGCCGGAGGAATTCGCCGAGCACGCGAAGGAGATCAAGGGCCGGATCGTGCTGGCGCGGCACGAGTTGATGTTTGCCGCGGGCACCATCCATCGCCGGCGCAAGTACGACATGGCGCGCCAGCACGGCGCCGTGGGCTTCCTGATCGCAGGTCCATTGCCGGGCCACGTCGTCACCGGGTCGTCCGGCCGCATGGGCGGTGAGGGCATTCCCGGCCTCGGTATCCCGCCCGAGGTCGCGGCGCGGCTGGCGCGCACGGCAGCGGGCTGGCCCACGGTAACGATGACGGTCGAGACCGAGGAGAGTCCGGCCGAGACCGAGACCTTGATGTACGACTATCCGGGCACGACCGACGAATGGGTCGTGCTGTCGGCCCATGTCGACGGCCACGATCTCGCGGAGTCGGCGATGGACAACGGCACCGGTCTCGCGTCGGTGCTGGCCGTGACGCGCGCTTTGTCGCCGCTCGTCCCGACGTTCCGGCGCGGCCTGCGCGTGATGTTCTTCTCGGTCGAGGAATGGGCGCTCACCGGTTCGGCGCAATATGTCGAGGCGTTGAGTGCGGCCGAGCGCGGCGAGGATCGCGCTCAACGTCAATCTCAATTCGGTGGCCGGCAGTCCGCACCTCGCGGCGCTGACCAGCGGCTATGCCGGGGTCGAGCCGTTCCTGCTGCAAGTTGCGGCCGCCAATGGCCAGTCGCTGCGCACGGTGCGGCCGCTGATGACCAATTCCGACCACGCGAACTTTGCAGCGAGCGGCATTCCCGCGATCCGGCTCGTCGCGGGCTTCGACGATCCGACGGCGCATCTGCACAAGGTGCTGACGCCCGCCGATACGCGGGACAAGGTGGCGCAAGGCGAACTGCGCCAGGCAACGTTGCTCACGGCGGCATTGGTCGCCGCGGCCTGCAACGCCGGTCCGGCAGAAGCCGCCAAATGGCGCGTCAGGTAGTCTTCAGGAACTGAAGCAACAGGCGATTGACCTCGTCCGCCTGCTCCTGCTGGACCCAGTGGCCGGCGCCGTCGATGAGATGGATCTGCTTCATGTTCGTGCAGGCGTTCTTCTGCATGCGCTCGAGCGCACCCGGCGTCTGGTAGTTGCCCCAGTCGCTCTTGCCCGAGATGAAGGTCGAGGGCTGGTCGATCGTGCGCCCGGCGAAGGCCTCGTACTCGCGGCCCACCAGGCCCGACGTGCGCACGCGATACCAGTTCAGCCCGCCCTGGAAGCCGTTGCGCGTGTACTCGTCGCTGTAGACCTTGAGTTCGGCCTCGGTCAGCCACTTGTTGGCGGCGATCTCGGCGGGCGACGGCATTTCCTTGGCGACGCTCTCGGCCATGCCTTCGGCGAGATCCATAATGTAGTAGGTCGGCATCTTCGCCAGTTCCTCGGCGGTCCAGCCCTTCAGCTCGTACGGCTTGTTCCCTTTCCAGTCGGCGCTCTTGTAGTGGTAGTAGGCGCGCATGAAATCGTGCACGCCCTGTTTGGCGTGCCACTGGTTGTCGTTGGCCTCGCGCGTCGACTGGTACCACTGGTAATGCTTGCGCGGCCGCGGCAAGGCGGCGAGGGCGGCATGGATGTCGGGCGCCTTCGGGGCCGGCGACTTGCCCACGGTATCGAACGGCACGGACGACACGCCGCCGAACGGCGCACTCATCAGCACCATGCGCCGGAACATGTCGGGCCGCACCAGCGCCAGGAACGAGGCCGTGGCAGCGCCGAAGTCGTGGCCGACCACGGCTTCGGCCGTGCGGTGGCCGAGCGCATAGAGCACGCCGATCGAATCGCGCAGCAGATTGAGGAAGCGGAAGCTCGAGAGGTCGGCATCGTAGTCCCGGCTCCAGCCGGTGGTGCGTCCGTACCCGCGCTGGTCGGGCGCGATCGCGTGATAGCCTGCCGCCGCCAGCGCCGGCAGCACCTTGCGCCAGCTATAGGCCAACTCGGGGAAGCCATGCAGAAGAAGGACAGCGGGACGGTCTTTCCCCGCACCGGCTTCGAGCACGTGGATATCGAGACCGTTGATGCCGGGCAGGATGCGGGCGCTGACGCCGGCGGGAAGGACGGAATCGGGCAGGGGTTCCATGCTCCTTCATTCCACAAAAGAAACCGGCCGGGCAAGGCTGCCCGGCCGGCGTTGTCGTCCATCGCGAAATTGGTCTACGGGCGCAGCGGCACCGGCCGGATCACGTAGCCATGCCGGTCGAGCAGGTTGCCGTCGCGGTCGTAACCGAAGCCGTAGCTGTCGAACGTCACCGCGGCATGCGGCGTGTCGTCCGGCAGGCTCAGCGCCTGGACCGTGTCGGGGCCGCGGCTCATCTCGTTGTCGATGCACTGGGAGTAGCCCAGCGAATGCGGGTCGAGACCGTAGGAGGCGCAAACGCGGCTGGCACCGCCCATCGCCTCCGCGGTGTTGTAGGCGAGATTGGGCGCGCCGCGATAGAAGTCGTCGGCCGCGCGGTCGACGCAGCTGTTGTAGGCACTCGAGTAGGGCCGCACGCCGTTCTCGGAGCAGGCACGCTCCGCATGCGCCAGCGCGTCACCCGACTGGGCGTTCGCGGCGGACGGCGCGCCGGCAAGTACCAAGCCACCCATCGCGAGTGCAAGCATGGTTGCTCGGGTCATGGTTCATCTCCTTTTGAGCAGAAAGCTCATGCGGGAAAAACGCGGCCTCGGAAAATCGGTTGCCCGCCGGAACGAGGCCATTCCAAGGCCCTCGAACGGCAAGCGAAAGGCTGACTAATCAGCCTTCGCGACGTTCTGGCCGCTCTGGTCGTCGCCCAGAATCAGCAGGTCGCTGCGCGCATCGATCTCGCGGTCGACGCAGCTGCGGAAGCCGTCGGTCTCTACCCGCAGGCCTTCGTTCATGCAGCTCTCCTTGGCCTCGCCGGCGACCCTCGCCAGCTGCTTGGCCAGCGCAGGCTCGCCCCATTCGTAAGCGCGGGTGACGTGCGCGAGGCAGAGTTCCCACACCGCCGAATTGGGCCGCACGCCCTGCCTGTCGCACAACTGCTCGGCGCGGACCTGCGCCGGCGCCGGCTGGAACGGAGCGGGCGGGGAGGCCAGCGACGTGGCGCCGATGGCAATGCCGCCGAACGCGACGGCGGCGAACAATCCGATCTTCGTCATGGTCTCCTCCTCCGCTCGAGTGAATGGGCTTCAAGGACAAAACGGGACCGCGCGCCATTTGGTTGCCCGACAGCAGGCTTTTCCTCCGCGGCCCGACGTGGTTCCCTGCGTGCGGCATGAAGAATTCCCGCCTTAAAGTGCTGTGAAACAACGCGAAATCGTCTGGCGGTGGCTACGCGCGCGGGTCGTGCCGCGCAGGGTCGAGATTGCGCTGGCACTGCGGCTTAGTTTGGCCGCGATTGCCGCCCTCGTGGTGGCGCAGCTCGTGGGGGTCCCGCTGCCGCTGTGGACGGTGCTGACGGCGGTCATCGTCACCCAGATGAGCGTCGGCCGCTCGCTCAAGGCCTCCGCCGATTATCTCATGGGCACGATCGGCGGGGCGATCTACGGCGGTGCGGTGGCGATCGCCATCCCGCACGACAGCGAATGGGCGCTCCTCGCCGTGCTGTTCATCGCCGTGGCGCCGCTCGCTCTGTTTGCCGCCATGCGCCCCAATATGAATGTCGTGCCCATCACCGCCATCATCGTGCTGCTGGTGCCGACCCTCACCCACACGACGCCGTTCTATTCGGCGGTCTTCAGGGTCGTCGAGGTGGCGGTCGGCGCCGTCGTGGGACTGCTGGTCTCCTTCCTGATCCTGCCGTCGAGCGCCCATCCGCAGATGCGCCAGGCGGCGGCGCGCACGCTCGACCTGATGGCGCGCGCGCTGGTGGCCCTGCTCGCCGGCCTCAGCGAGGGGCTGCACGACAACGAGCTTCACCGGTTGCAGGACGGGATCGGCCAGGCGCTGAACGAGCTCAACACGATGGGAGCAGAGGCCGAGCGTGAACGTCGCGCGCGGCTGTCGCGCGAGCCGGAGACGGGACCGCTCCGCCGTACCCTGCTGCGCCTGCGCCACGATCTCGTGATGGTGGGTCGCGCCGCGGACGAGGCGATGGTGCCGGAAGTGCGCCGGCGCCTGCAGCCGCGCCTCGACGCGATCGCCACGACGGCATCCGACCACATGCGGGAGAGTGGTGCGGCCCTGCTCGCGCGACAGGGACCGCCCGCGCTCGAGCCGTTCGAGCGGGCGCTGTCGGACTATGCGGGCGAGATTGCATCCCTGCGCCAGGAAGGCGCCACGCGCGCTTTGCCCGGCGATGCCGCCGAGCGCTTCTTTGCCACGGGCTTCGCGCTCGAGCAGATGCATCAGAACCTGCGCGACCTCGACCGTGTGGTCGGCGAATGGGGGCCCGCGGTCGAGGCCGCGGAGGGAGAGCCGTGAGGAACGCCGCCATCTGGGCGCTGGCGACGGCCCTCGGCACCGTCGTGGCGGCGGCATTGGCCACGCTCGCCTTCGAGGACATATGGGCATTTGCTCCCGCCATGATCGTCTGCGCCACGCACGCCGTGTTCTTCGGCCTGCCCGCGGCCTTGTTCTTTCGCCGCCGCCGCTGGACCTCGCCCTGGGCCGCGGTCGCGGGCGGCTTCGCGATCGGGGTGATTCCCCTCGAGGCCTATCTGTCGTTCTCGGAACTGTCGTCGAACGTGAACAGCTGGTCGAGCGCCGGTCCGACGATGGTCAATGGCGTGCGGACCTGGGCGGGCTGGATGGAGCATGCCGAGTTCATGGTGGGCCTGGGCGGCTTCGGCGCGGGCGGCGCCTTCGCCTTCTGGCTGACCCTGAAATTCTTCGGCCTGCTCGAGGAACCGGTTCCGCGTCAGTAGCTCTTCGGCAGGCCGAGTACGCGTTCGGCGACGTAGCACAGGATCAGCTGCTCGCTGACCGGCGCGATGCGCGCGATCATCACCTCGCGCAGGAAGCGCTCGACGTGGAATTCCTTGGCGTAGCCGTAGCCGCCGTGCGTCAGGATCGCGCGCTCGCAGGCTTCGTAGGCGGTGCGCGCGCCGAGATATTTGGCCGAGTTGGCCTCCGCGCCGCATTCCTCGCCATTGTCGTAGAGCCAGGCCGCCTTGAAGGTGAGCAGGTTGGCGGCCTCGAGCTGCATCCAGCTCTCGGCCAGCGGATGCTGGATCGCCTGGTTCTTGCCGATCGGGCGGCCGAACACGATGCGCTCCTTGGCGTACTGCGTTGCCTTGGCCAGCGCTGCCTTGCCAATGCCGATCGCCTCGGCGGCGATCAGCACCCTCTCGGGGTTGAGGCCATGCAGCAGATAATGGAAGCCCTTGCCCTCCTCGCCGATGCGATCCTCGAGCGGCACTTTCAGCCCGTCGATGAACACCTGGTTGGTGTCGATCGCCTTGCGGCCCATCTTCTCGATCTCGGTGACCTCGATCTTCGAGCGGTCGAAGTCGGTATAGAAAAGAGTGAGACCGTCGGTCGCCTTCTTGCACTTGTCCTTGGGCGTCGTGCGCGCGATCAGCAGCATCTTGTCGGCGACCGATGCCGTGGTGGTGAAGGTCTTCTTGCCGTGCACGACATAGCCGTTGCCGTCGCGCTCGGCCTTGGTGTCGAGCGCCGTCGTGTTGAGGCCCGCGTCCGGCTCGGTGACGGCAAAGCAGCCCTTCACCTTGCCCTTGATGATGTCGGGTAGGATGCGCTGCTTTTGCTCTTCGGTGCCGAACACGACGATCGGGTTGGGCCCGAACACGTTGAGGTGGATCGCCGAGGCGCCCTGGAGCGCAGCGCCGGACTCGGCCACCGCCTGCATCATGATCGCCGCCTCGGTGATGCCGAGGCCGGCGCCGCCGTAGGCCTCGGGCATGGCGATGCCGAGCCAGCCCGCGTCGGCCATCGTCCGGTAGAAGTCCTCCGGGAAGCCGCCTTCCTTGTCCTTCTTCAGCCAGTACTTGCCGTCGAACTGGGCGCAGAGCTTGCCGACCGAGTCCTTGATCGCGAGCTGGTCTTCGGTGAAGGCGAAATCCATGGTGCTTACCTGTTGAGCCCGAGCCAGCCCATCATGATCCTGTTGAACTGTTCGGGCCGTTCGACGTTGGGCAGGTGCCGCGCGCTCGCGATCTCTTCGTAGCGGCCGCCCGGGATCTTCGAGGCGATGAGCTTGTTGCGCTCGGGCGGCGTGCCTTCGTCCTGGTCGCCGCAGATCACCATCGTCGGCACCTTGATGGTCGAAAGCCGCTCGAGGTAGTCGAAGTTCTGGATCGCCGACATGCAGCCGGCCGAGCCAGCGGGCGTCGTCCCGCTGATCGTGTCGCGCACCTCGGTCCAGCGCTGCGGATTGACCTTCCTGAACTCCGACGTGAACCAGCGATCCATCGTGGCGTCGGCCAATGCCGCCAGACCCTTGCTGCGCACGGTGGCCTTGCGCTCCTCCCAGGTCCCGGCCGAGCCGGGCGGCGTCGACGGTTGCGTGTCGCAGAGGCAGAGCGAGGCGAGATAGCCCGGGTTTGCCAAGGCGAAGCCCTGGCCGATCATGCCGCCGATCGACAGGCCGATATAGTGCACCTTCTTTATGCCCAGCACGTCGAGCGCGCCTTTCACGTCGGCCGCCAGCGCGTCCATCGTGTAGTCGCCGTCGACGGCTGAGCTGCCGCCGTGGCCGCGCATGTCGAGCCGCAGCACGCGATAGCCCGCCCCCAGCAGCGGCACCATCTGCTCGACCCACATGCCGCCGTCGGCATTGAGCGAGTGGGTGAAGCAGACCACCGGCGCATTGGCGGGCCCTGCGAGATCGAAATAGACGCGACGTCCGTCGAGAGAAAGAAGCATCGTACACCCCCAATGTCATCCCGAGTCGGCGCATTCACATGCGCCTTAAGCGAGGGATCTTTGTCTGGCGTCGATGAAGATCCCTCGCTGCGCTCGGGATGACATCGCCGCCTTGTGACACGCACTACATCGCAGATATCCCGCCGTCGATGATCACTTCCGAGCCGGTCATGAAGCTCGATTCATCGGAGGCGAGAAAGACCAGCGCCCAGCCCACTTCCTCGGGCCGGCCGAGGCGGCCGATCGGGACCTGGCGGCCGAGCTTCTGCTGCATCTGTTCCTGGCCGAAACGGTCGCGATACTTGTCGAGGATCGGCGTGTCGATAAAGGTCGGATGCACCGAATTGCAGCGGATGTTGTAGCCCGACTTGGCGCAGTGCAGCGCTACCGACTTGCTCAAGAGCCGCACGCCCGCCTTGGCCGAATTGTAGGCCGCCATGTTGGCGCCGGCGATGATGCCCGAGATCGACGAGATGTTGATCACCGAGCCGCCGAGCTCCTTGGTGTGCTTCTTGATCTCGCCCACGCCGTGCTTGCAGCCCAGGAACACGCCGTCGAGATCGATTGCATGGACCTTGCGCCATTCCTCGAGCGTGATGTCCTCGACGGTCTTGCTGAGGCCGATGCCGGCGGAGTTCAGCAGGACATGGATCGCACCGAACTTCGTCGCCGTCTCGGCGATCGCCGACTTCCAGTTGTCCTCGCTGGTGACGTCGAGCTTCACGAAATGGCCTGAGGCGCCGAGCTTGCCCGCGACCGCCTTGCCGCGATCGACCGCGACATCGGCCACCACGACCCGGGCGCCTTCGCGCACCATCAGCTCGGCGGCATTGGCGCCGAGGCCCGACGCGCCGCCGGTGATCAGGGCAACCTTGCCTTTCAGCCGATCCGTCATGCGTTTCCTCCCTCGAAGGTCTTGCCCCAGACTGTCCTGCCCATCAAGGCGGACCTTCCGCAGGCCAATCCGCGCGGTCTCAACCGGCGCGCCCCAGGGCGCGCTGTGCGGCGGCGGCGGCACGTCGAAAAATGCCCTCGCCTCGCGAATCGCTTCCGAAATTCGCCGAAGAGTCCGGCGGCACAGGGACTTGCGGATTTTTTCCCGAGCGATTCGCGAGGCTCGCGAATCGCTCGGGAATTTGCGCCGCAGGGGGCAACGCCTTGTCGCCGCTCGGCTTTTTGATATCGCTCCCAAGCGACTCGCGAATCGCTCCCGAGGCTTTCGCGAAACCCTCGGGACGCGCCGGCAGGCGGCTCGGCGTCGGATGGTAGATCTTCTGGTGCCGGCTCCAGTTGACGATGCGCAGGTAAGGCCACCCTTCGACGGTGTAGCGCTCGATGCAGCGCTGGGCTTCGAGCTCGTCGAGCCAGCCCGGCAGGAGGGCAGCGGCCTCGGCCTCGCCGGGAAAAAGCCGGCGCGCGAGCGTCGAATAGACGACGAGCCGGCCGGCATCGTCGGCCAGCAGCAGGAGCTGGATAAAGGTGAACCGCGCCATGGTGCTGACCGCGCGCATGCTGCGGGAGTCGAGGAATTGCGGCTTGATCGTGCGGACACGTGGCATGGCGGTCTCCGGTGGCAGGGTTCAAAGACGCTATAGCGAATAACGCAATATATCGCAAGATATAATTGCGAATATCTCCACCACCTCTTTTTGCGACGCCTACGGCATGAACTAACAGCGCCCCGACCATGACAGCCTGAAAGCCATCGACGCCGCGCAGAGGGGGAAGCCTAGCTGCGCGACGTCGACAGCACACGGCGGATCACCGCGCCATGCCCCCTGCGCCGCGAACATTGAGCCGCGCGTCGGGGATCGTTCAGGGTGTCGCCGTCTTTGCAACGATCACCGGCAGATCGATATTGGATTCCGACCGGTGTGACGTTGACCGCCGCCGACAAATCATTGACCCGGAGCGTCGGGCGACGACCAGCCATGGCTCGTCGCTTTTTGGGTAGTGAACTAGTGCGGCGATATATCGTCGACATAGGCACTCACGCTTGATTTCGTTGAATTCCGGTGCGTGCCGCAGCGTCCTCAAACGTAACGATTGTTGCCAAAATCTCACCGCACTTGTGATGTCCGTCACATACTTTTCGGCAATGCCCGCCTAGGTTTCGCATGGTATGGGGATTGGGCTCGTCGGCCGCGGCTTTGCTGTTGCAAATCCGCAGTCGCGAATTGGGGACGTGGCATGACCAAGTACAAATTGCCGAACGATCTGAAAGAAGAAGAAGCGCGAGAGCTGATCAAGCTATTGCGAACGCATGCCCGGGATTTCCTTGATTGGGGGTACGACGATACGTGCTTCTGGATTGAATTGGATCCCAGGGCTCGAAACCCGTGGCCAGATCTGCTTCGTCAAACGAGCCGGCATGCTGCCGTGGATGCTCCGATAGTGGCCAACTGGGCGCCGCCTCGAGCCGGAGCGTCTAGTTAAATAGTCATGGCAAGGCAAACCCCGGCCGGCCAATAGGGACTCGTACAGCGGCTTTCATGGCCGTCGGCCAGGTCGCGGTGCCATCCGGTCCGGAGATCTAACCCCTGAGTCGAATACAGGCCTTCCATGACCCATTGGCGGTTGTGTCGGGCGCGCCGTTGCCCCTGGCGGCATTCGGGGCGTAGGCTGCATACGGCAAGCTTGGCATTGCAACATTGCAGACGACGAGAACACCATATGCCTGGAAAGGATGCTGTTGCTTCACTGATCTTGATCATGGTGTCTGCTGCGTCCGTTTTGGCGATGATCGGAGGACTTGGACTGATTTACATCGGTGTGTCGTCGGAGCACGCTGACATCGAGATTCTTGGACGATGGATTTCGACCGACAACGTTGGGGTTGCCGCCATCTTTTCGGGTGTCGTGCTGCTCATGTTCCTCAGCCGTCGGTTGTTGCTGCTGTTCGAGCGGATCAAACCAAAATGATACGGTCGTGACCGCTTCTTCTTCGAGCAGGAGCCTCGACGCAAAATGGGCGGCCCGTTGCCGGACCGCCCATTGTATCGACCCCGAAGGAATCGAAATCAGGTCATCGCGTTCGAGACGTTGGTCAGCACGTTGCTGATCTTGCCGCCGACCGAACCCATGGCGGTGATCGCGGCGACGGCGATCAGCGAGGCGATCAGCGTGTACTCGATGGCGGTGGCGCCACAGTCGTTCTTCATCAGGCTACGGAAAATCGAAAGCATTGTGTATCCCCGAATGTATGAGTTTCGATAAATGCGAGGTCGCTTCAACGAGGATGATTGTACCCGTGGCGCTCTCCGCGCGAAGTGCATTTGGGTATCAATTGCTGTCACTGTGTAACGATTGCAGCGATGCGACGAGCGGTGAGCGCTCTCCTGGCGCCTTCCGGCACTGATAAGAGAGTACTGTCGGCGTTCTCGCCAAATCTGCCTCGACGCAACGTAGTCAGAACAGGCGATTGAGCGCGACCATCAGTGCGACGGTAACTGCTCCAGCCGCCAGCGCGTAGTGAAGCGGGATTACGTTCTCCTCGGTCACCAACTTACGAAAAAAAGAAAACATGGGGAAAGTCTCCGGTAATTGGCGACGGCCCGCAGGCGAATGAAGATATTGATAGGCGCACGAGCGCCGATTATCGACTGTGCGTGTGTTTCATTTGAAGTGGATGTGTTTCAGTTGAAACGCCTTTGAGCCGCCACTGACGCTAAAGATTCTGCCATGTCCGCTTTGCCCTGGCGGATTCAATAGGTCAGCGCAACACCACCTAATCTTACTGGATCAAGGGGTGGCCCACCCATCCGCAGGTGAATATCGACCCTAGCGTGCCTGTTTCGTCATGGGGTCTAAGTGCAGTCGGAAGATCACGTACCGAAGAGATAGTGAATACGGGGTGGCTCTTCGGCACAGTCCAAATCATCTCCAGCGGTGAGCGAAAGGCGATCGAAACAGCCGGGATTATTGCGGAAAAGCTCCACGTCGCAGTCGAAGTGCGGGACGCGATGCACGAGAATGATCGATCATCTACAGGTTTCTTGGCTTCTGACAAGTTTGAGACGCTGGCCGATCAGTTTTTCGCGCAACCCCTTGTCAGTGTTCAGGGTTGGGAACGCGCAATCGACGCTCAATCGCGGATCGTACGCGAGATCGAACACGTCCTAACTCGGAGTCCAACAGGCGATGTGCTCGTCGTCGGCCACGGCGCCGTCGGCACTCTTCTGTTCTGTCACTATTCTGGATTTGCAATCGATCGAGCTTACGATCAACCCGCGGGTGGTGGTTATTGCTTTGCGCTCGTCAAAAGTGAGCGTCGCGTACTGCATCCATGGCGCCGCATGGAAGACTTGCTCCGCAGCTGAGAGTGTGGACCTGCGCCCAGGGTCAAAAGCCGACATGCCGGCGACTTTCGGGAATGTCCGCTACAGTCCTGAGACCGACGCCGCCTACGAGTACACGCCCGGTCGGGATGACGAGAGGACCGCTCAGGCGGCCGGCTAGCCGAGGGGCGAGGCGAGGTAGCAGCCGAATTCCCGGGGGAAGTCGACTGAGACGCGGGCATGGACGCGGCCCTGGCGGCCGAGCAGCTCGACCTGCTCGTCGAGCGGCACGATCGGCCCGTGCCATACATTGGGATGGACATAGAGACCGCAGGTGCCGTCACAGACGAAGGTGGTGAAAGCCCCGGGTGTTACCTCGTCGCCCGGCAGCGCCAGCGGCACTGCGAAGCGCTGGCCCTTTGTCGGCCAGAATAGCTGGCCGCCGTCGGGATGGTAGTTGGCGCGCCACAGCAGCGCCTGCTTGCGCGCGGCCGTCGGGCCGTCGGCGCGCGCCTTCTCGGGCCATTCGCTCCAGCCGAACAGGTAGCGGTCGTTCACCGCTTCGTTGTGGGCATAGAGCGTGTCGCCGCTCCACCACGCTTTGAACGTGCCTTCGGTGACGCCCCCCTGGTCGCCGGTGTTCCTGTCGATCGGCCGCCGCCCTTGCGCGGGCCAGGGCACGATCTCCACGGGGAAGGCTTTGGGATCGCCGCGCACGATCCGGCCGTAGCCCTCGAGCGCGTCTTCCGTGGCGGCCCGGACGGGAGTCTCGTGCACGCGCTCCACGCCCGTGGTCGGCACGTAGGAGAGTTCGGCGGGATTGAAGCTGTCCGTGCGATCCCTCGGTGGTGTTCCCGAGGGATCGCAGAGTTTCAAGACAGTCAAGTTACAGTGCGCTGGTTGTGCGTATTTGGAACCTTTCCTCCCCATTCAAATTCAAATGGCGAGGTAGCCCGCAGGGCCGGAGGGATCATGCGCCGCAGGCAGACCCATGATGTTGCGGCCTCTGACCCCTCCGCCCTCGTGAGACGAGGGCACAGGGCGCTTTTGGCCGCAGGCGGCCAAAACGCCGACCCATTTGAATGAGGAGGCATTTGATTAGTTGTGCTTGGCGATCTCGAGGCGGCCGACCTGGTCGCGATGGACCTCGTCGGGACCGTCGGCGAGACGCAAGGTGCGCTGGTGGGCGTACATGCTGGCGAGCTTGAACACCTGGCTGACGCCGCCAGCGCCATGGAGCTGCAGGCAGCGGTCGACGACCTTCGAGGTGATGTTGGGCACCGCCACCTTGATCATCGCGATCTGCTGGCGGGCTTCCTTGTTGCCGAACTTGTCCATCGCCCAGGCGGCCTTGAGGACGAGCAGGCGCGCCATGTCGATTTCCATGCGCATGTCGGCCACGTGCGCCTTGGTGACGCCCATCTCCGAGATCTTCTGGCCGAACGCGGTGCGGCTCTTGGCGCGCTTGATCGCCATCTCGAGCGCCCGCTCGGCCACGCCGATCGCCCGCATGCAGTGATGGATGCGGCCCGGTCCCAGGCGGCCCTGGGCGATCTCGAAGCCGCGGCCTTCGCCCAGCAGGATCGCCGACTTCGGCACGCGTACATTGTCGTAGACGACTTCGGCGTGCCCATGTGGCGCGTCGTCGTAGCCGAACACGTGCAGCATCTTCACGATCTTGATGCCCTTGGCGTCGCGCGGCACGACGATCATCGACTGCTGGCGATAGGCCGGCGCGTTGGGATCGCTCTTGCCCATCAGGATGATGACGGCGCAGCGCGGATCGCCCATGCCCGACGACCACCACTTGCGGCCGTTGATGACATAGTCGTTGCCGTCGGCCTCGATGCGGCACTCGACGTTGCGCGCATCTGAGGAGGCCACCGCCGGCTCGGTCATGGCGAAGCAGGAACGGATCTCGCCGTTCAGCAGCGGCTTCAGCCACTTCTCCTTGTGCTCGGGCGTGCCGTAGCGGGCGAAGACTTCCATGTTGCCGGTGTCGGGCGCCGAGCAGTTGACGGATTCCGACGCGATCGACGAGCGGCCCAGCACTTCGCAGATCGGCGCGTATTCGAGATTGCTGAGGCCCATCGTGCCGTGCGTGTCGCCGGTCTCGCGGTCGGCCGGCAGGAACATGTTCCACAATCCGCGCTTCTTCGCCTCGGCCTTGCAGGATTCGATGACCGGCGGGAGCTGCCAGCGATCCTTGGCCTTCTCCATCTGCTCTTCGTAGATGGGCTCGGCCGGATAGATCACCTCGTCCATGAATTTATTGAGCTTCTCGAGCAGCGCCTTGCTGCGATCCGAATATTCGAAGTCCATCTTCGTCTCTCCCTTTGTGCTGCCGCGGACTCTGGCGGAAAATGGTGGCAATGTGAACGGGCATTCAGGCCGTTCCGAAGGGCGGCCGCGCGAGGGAGGACAGCATGAAAATCGCCAGTTACCAGGTGATGACGATCGCCGTGCCGGAGGACGACCCGTTGGCCAACATGCCGGAGGACGCAAACCGCATGCGCCCGATCGTCATCCTGCGCCTGCGCACCGACAGCGGCATCGAGGGCATCGGCCTCACCTTCTATGGCGCGCGCCTGACGCGCAGCCTGCACGCCGCCGTCGAGGATCTCGCGGCCCTCGCCGTGGGCGAGGATCCGATGCGCATCGAGAGCATCGTCACGAAGCTGCGCAAGGGCACCGGCGACAGCTGCGGGCCGGGCGGCATCTTCACCCTCGCACTCTCCGCCATCGACATCGCGCTGTGGGACATCAAGGGCAAGGCGCTCGATCAACCGCTGTGGAAGCTGCTCGGCGGCCATCGCGACCGGGTGCCGACCTACGCGTCGGGCTCGCTGCGACGCGGACTGACCGACGACCAGGCCCAGCGCGCCGCGCGCATCCTGGTGCAGAAGGGCTTCCGCGAGATGAAGACGCAGATGGGCCTGCCCGGCACTCCGACGCCGGCCGACGAGGTGCGCCGCGTGCGGGTCGTGCGCGAAACGATCGGACCCGACGTCAAGCTGATGTGCGACATCAACCAGCGCTGGCGGCCCGAGCAGGCGATCGACATCGGCAGCCGGGTCGAGGAGGTGGGCCTGTTCTGGCTCGAGGACGTGACGGCCGCCGACGATTACCAGGGGTTGGCGCGGGTCACCGCTGCGCTCAGGACGCCGGTCGCCGGTGGCGAGTATCTGTGGGGCATCGAGCCCCACCGCCAGATGATCCAGGCGCATTCGGTCGACATCGTCATGATCGATCTCGTGCGCGTGGGCGGCGTCAGCCAGTTCATGAAGGTGGCCGGCATGGCCGAGGCCTTCAACCTGCCGGTGGTGAGCCACGTCATGCCCGAGATGCTGGTGCACATGATCGCCGCCTGCCCCAACGGGCTGACGGTGGAATACATGCCGTGGATGCTGAAGCTCTACGAGAAGACGCCGGCGATCGAGGATGGCCAGCTCGTGCTGCCGACCGGACCCGGCCTCGGCCTGAAGTTCGATGAAAAGGTGATCGCGAAGTTCAAGGCCTAGCTGGAGGCGCGCCCAAAAGAGCAGAGCAATCGCATTTGCAGACCAATTGCGCATTGCGCATCGTCTGAACTCGCAATCGTGCTGGTCTGCCGTCGGCGTGGCGTTACATTGTCGTGGGAGAAATATGATTGGTTCTGCAACCGTTGATACGAAGGAGTCCGGTGCTGGATGAGCGCTGAAACGACACGTCGCGAGATTCTGTATCTTCATTTCTTCCCCGTCGGACGTTCGACCGGAGCGGCTGATTGCGGACCGGGTCATTCGCAGGCTCGCGCGGGAGTTTTCCTATCACCTGGATGTGACGGCGGTGTTGTGGGAACGCGAGCCGCTCCTGGCGACTTCGCATTTCCAGGATCTCATCACGCCGCCCCACCAGACCGATATCGTCGTCGCCATCCTGTGGTCGCGGCTGGGCACGCAGTTGCCGGAGACGCGCTTTCGCGGGCCGATCACCGGCAAAGCCGTGACCGGCACCGAGTGGGAATTCGAGGATGCCCTGAAAGGCTATCGCGACAAGCAGCTCCCCGACCTTCTGCTCTACCTCAAGCAGGCGGAGATCCCCGCCATTCTCAGCAGCCGCAGCGAGATCGAGGAGCGCCTGCACCAGAAGGACATGCTCGACGATTTCATGACGAGGTGGACCCGCGATGCCACCGGCAAGGCCTTCACAGCGGCTTCGTGGCCGTTCGGCAATGGCGCCGAATTCGAAGCCATGCTCGAGGAGCATCTGCGCCGCCTGCTTCGCCGAAGGCTGGAGACGCCGGGCACCGAAGATGGGACATCGGCGCCGACCATTCGCTGGTACCAGGGCTCGCCCTACCGCGGTCTGGAGACCTTCGAGCGCGAGCACGAACAGATCTTTTTCGGACGCACGCGGGCGCGCAACGAACTCCGGGAGTTGCTGGCGCGGCGCATCGAGCATGGCTGTGCGTTCGTGCTGGTCGTCGGCGCTTCGGGGGCGGGCAAGTCGAGCCTGGTAAAGGCCGGTGTCGTGCCCGACGTGTGCACCGCCGGCATGATCGGCCGGGTGGGCCTGGTGAGGATTGCCGTGACGCGCCCCGGAATCGCTCACGACCTGTTCGACGGCCTGGCGGCGGCCATGCTGGCGCCGGAAGCGTTGCCCGAGCTTGCAGGCGAGGCGCTGCAATACACGCCACAGCGGCTCGCCGACCTGCTGCGGCGTTCGCCCGAACAGGTCGCGCAGACGATGAGGCAAGGCCTGACGGCAGCCGGCCGCCAGGCCGGCCTGACGGAAGTCGCCGAAGCCCGGTTGCTGCTGGTGGTCGACCAGCTCGAAGAGCTGTTCACCGTCAAGTCGGTCGACGATGCAGATCGCCGCGCCTACGTTGCCGTGCTCGAGGGTCTGGCCCGGTCCGGGCTGGTGTGGGTCGTGGCGACGCTTCGTTCGGATTTTTTCGCGCGGCTGGACGAGGTGCCGGCGCTGACGAACCTTGCGCAAGGCGAAGCGCGCTATTTCCTGAGCTTGCCGGACGAGGCGGAACGGGCACAGATCGTGCGCCAGCCCGCGCGCGAGGCCGGGCTGCATTTTGAAGTCGATACCGCCACGGAACGTGGACTGGACGACGAAATCCTGCACGCCGCGTCGGACGCGGCCTCGTTGCCGCTGCTCGAATACCTGCTCGACCAGTTGTGGACCAGCCGGACCGCCAACGGAGAGCTCACCTATGCCGCCTATCGCGCCCTGGGTGGGCTCGAGGGGGCGATTGGAGCGCGTGCCGAAGAAGTGCTCAAGGCGCAGCCGCCCGAAGTGCAAGCGGCCTTTCCCCGTCTGCTGCGCGCCCTGGTGACCGTGGGCCAGGGCAGCCGTGCCGCCGCAACCGCCCGCTACGCCGACATGGCCCAGTTCGCCAAGGACGGCCCCGAAAGACGGCTGATCGACGCCCTGCTCGACAAATCGGCGCGCCTGCTGATCTCGGACCGCGACCTGATCCGGGTCGCGCATGAGGCGCTGCTCAACCATTGGGAACGCGCGCGCGATCAGATCGCCGAGGATCGTGCGGATCTTCAACTGCGTACCCGGCTCGAGGACGCCGCAACACGTTGGCGCGTCGCCGGCGAGAAGGACCGGCCAAGCCTTCTCCTGGCCAGCGGCCTGCCCTTGTCCGAGGGCGAGGATTACGTGAAGCGCCGCGGCGCCGAACTCGACGGCGAAACGCGGCTCTTCATCGAGTTCCTCGACGGCGGCCGAGCTGGATCGACAACGGAAGCTGCGCGAGGCGGAGCAGGCGGCCCTGCGCGAGCGGCTGCGGCGCAGTCGCCAGTTCGCCATCGCCGTCTCGTTTCTGCTGGTGCTGGCCATGGGCCTGGGCGGTCTTGCCTGGTACCAGCGCGGAGTAGCCAACGAGGCGCGGATCGAGGCTGAAAACAATTACCGGCTGGCTCTCGATCAGGCCGCAGGCAGCCTCCGCAAGATGATCGACGGTTACCGCGACGGCGCCGTGGCCAACCGCATGCTCGCCGATCTGGTGACCCGGTCCCTCAAGACGGTCGACGGCTTGCCCGGCGAAGCCGACGATGTGACGGCGGCACGCTCGCAGTTGTTGGACGTGCTGAGCCTGGCGAGCGTGGATCTGGGCGACGTAAAAAGCGCGCGCGAGCTCGCCACCCGGGCCCTGTCTCTCACCGAGGCGCTCGCGCGCAAGCACCCCAACGACGCTCATTGGACCCTGCTGCAGGCCGAAAGCCTGGAAGCGCTCAGTCAGGTCATGTTCAGTATCGGCGATGCCCCCTCGTCGGAGGCACGCGCGCGCGAAGCGATCCTCAAGCTCGAACCGCTGGTCAAGGCCGATCCAGGCAACGAGGTGATCGAGCGCGACTACATGGACTGCCACGAGAGGCTCGGCGTGGCGCTGGTGAACAACGGCAAGATCGGCGAAGGAGAGGAGGTTCACAAGGCATGGGTCGCCCACGCGCAGGCCCTGGTCGCGGGCAAGCCCGGTGCCTTCGTCTGGCGACGATACCTGGCCATGGCAAACGAGGAACTCAGCGACAATTTCGAGGCCGAACACCAGCCTGCCGAGTCGGCCAAGGCGGTCCGCACCGCCGCGTCGATCGCCGACCAGCTGTTACAGGATGCGCCGGGCAACAAAGACGCCGAAGATCTCGTCGGCGCCACCAGCATCCGGATGGGAGACATCCTGATGCGCGAGGGCGATCGCAACGGCGCGATCGGCAGGTATCAAATCGCCCGCGCCAGGGACCTCAGGCTCACCAGCACCGACCCCTCGGTCTATACCTGGCGCCAGGGCTACGCGATCACCTTCCAGCGCCTCGGGGATCTGTATCTGACGGACGATCCGGCGAGCGCGCTGAAGGAGTTCGAGAAGTACGTCGAACTCACTCTCGTGACTCGCGAAAATATCCCCGAAAGCCCCAACGCCTATTTCGATCTTGCGAATGCCCGGCTGAAGCTGGGCGACGCGTTGCGCGCGCTGGGACGTCTCGACGAGGCCCTGGACCAATATCGTCGGGCATTGGCGATCAACACGGAACTCATGGATCGTCCGGTCAAGAACGCGCGCTGGCGCCGGTCGCTGGCCAACGACCATTTTCGAATCGGGCTGACGCAGGCACAGGCCGGCCGCACCGACGAAGCGCTTGCCGAATGGCAAGCCTGCATCGCGGTCGGCTCCGGCAAGGACGATTGGAGTTCGCGTGAGCGTTGGCCGGAAGACGTCACCGACGAATGTGACAGGAAAATAAAGGGAGCCGAGGCCAGGCCGGCGAAGTGAAAGCGCACTGGATGAGGCAGCCGATGCCCATGGCCCGCAACGGGCAAATGCCCAGAAGAAATCGTCCAGGCCTTTGGGGCCTGGACGACGCGTCTATTTAGTTGGAGTTGTTGCTGGCATACGTCGTGGTCGCAACCATGACGAACCCGGCAACGCCACCCACGGCCAGAACAATGGCAACTATGATTGACTTCATGAACGAGTTCTCCCTCGGATCGATCGCCGCTTTCTATGTCACGCGCGTGCGATGGCAGGCATTAGTGCAAACCATACCCACGGTCGTCAAGCGAGCGCACATTCGAACGACGCGAGCGGTCGCGCTATTCGCAATTACTTACTGTTGTTGGGCAAGTCGTTGCTGGCATACGTCGTGGTCGTCAACATGACGAGCCCGGCAATGCCACCTACGGCAAGTACAATGGCAACTATGATCGACTTCATGAACGAGTTCTCCCTCGGATCGATCGCCGCTTTCTACGTCACGCGCGTGCGATAGCAGGCATTAGTGCAAACCATACCCACGGTCGTCAAGCGAGCAGACATGCGATCGACGCGAGTGGTCGGACTAATTGCAGTGTGCGTCGCTTGGGCGACCGCGGTACTTCGAGCGAAGTGGATGCTCTCCGATGCCGACGTATGTTCGCATATTGCGGTTGGCCGCTGGATTCTGGCGCACGGCGAGGTGCCGACCCACGACGTATTCTCACATTCTATGCAAGGCGCGCCATGGGTGGCCCACGAATGGCTGGTGGAGGTGATCTCGGCATCGGTCTACGACCGTTTCGGCTGGCCGGCGATCGTCGCCCTGTTCGCCGGTTGTTTCGCCATCGCCATTGGCGCGCTTGCCATCTGCCTGCGCCGCTATTTGCCGCCCGCCGCGATCGCCATCGCGGCGATCGCGGCGTGGGGCATGTGCATGTTTCATCTTTCGGCGAGGCCGCATGTCATGATCATGCCGCTGCTGGTGGTGTGGACCGCGGCGCTGGTCCGTGCGCGGGAAGAAAACCGGCCTCCCGCCTGGTGGTTCGCCCTCCTGATCGTGCTCTGGGCCAACCTGCACGGCAGCTTCGTCTTTGCCATCGGGTTGGCCGTCCTGTTTGCCGCCGAAGCGGTTCTCGAGAGCGACGACTGGCGTCGCGCCCTGCGCATTGCCCGGCAGTGGCTTCCCCTGCTGGTCCTGTCGTGCCTCGCCACACTCGCCACTCCCAACGGGGTGCGCGGCGTGCTCTACCCCTTCGAACAGCAGCAAATGTCCTACTCCCTGTCATGGATCAACGAATGGCAGCAGCCCAACTTTCAGCAAGGCCACGTCGTCGAAGGGTGGCTGATCCTGTTCATGCTGGGGGCGCTCACGCTTGGCGTTCGCGTTCCTCTCTCGCGCGCGCTGATGGTGCTTCTGTTGCTGCACATGACGCTGCTGCATCAGCGGCATGCCGAGATTCTGGGCCTTTGCGCTCCGCTCCTGCTGGCGCCGGCGTTGGCGCGGTGGTTCGAGCAGCCGCCCCGGACACCGGCGGCCGCTCCGATCATGGAATTCCTGGTGCGATGGACGCCGGCCGCCCGCGCCAGCCGTTCGGCTGCCGCGCTGGCAATCGTGTTCGCAATCGGCACCGCGTTGTGGCGTCTGCCAAACGTCATCCTGCCGCCCGACGTCGACAGGAGTGCGGCAATCGCTGCAGTCCGCTCGCACGGAATTCCTGGAAACGTGTTCAATTCGTACGGGTCTGGTGGATACCTGATGTTCGTCGGCGTTCAGCCTTTCATCGATGGCCGGAACGACATGTACGGCGATCCGCTGCTGCGACGGTATAACGACGTCGACCGCATCGCCCAGCTGCTGGCGGACTATGACATGCGCTGGTCCCTGTTTCGTCCCGACGATCGGCAGGTCGGTGCGCTCGATCGCATGCCGGGATGGCGGCGCCTCTATGCCGACCAGTATTCCGTCGTGCACGTTCGTGAGTGAGTAGTCAGCCGGCTACCACCGGCCGCCCACGGCCTTTCTCACTTCCTCGAACAGCAGCCGATTGCCGGGTTCGGTGAAATGCACGTCGCCCGCGATGAAGTACCTGGCGAGCGCCTCGTCGGACGGCACGCGAAAGAAAGGCTCGAAGCCGTTCACGAAGCGAACGCCGCGCCCGGCAGCCCAATCCCGCCAGTAGGTGACCTGAATGCTGTCCCGGTCGTGTGCCGCGACGTTGTCGGGCCAGGGATAGACGACCAATGTCACGCTGCAATCCCAGTCGCGGCACTCATCGACGACCTTCTCGAGGTTGCCAGCCGCGACCTCGAGGCCGCGCCTTCCCCATTGCGTCATGAGTTCTGGATCGATCGTCCATCGCGCACGGTCGCGGCCCAACGACTTTTCCTCGACGAAGGAAGAAGTCAGCAGAAGATCGTGGGCAAGCCGGAACGTCGAGAAATTCTCGATCATTATCCTGGCGAGGTCGAATGGCAGGAGGGACGGAGGCGGTGGCCGGGCGAGGTGCACCGTACCGTCCGCCAGGACACGATAGACGTTGGCATCGTCGTCGATGTCGGACAGATCGAGAAACACGTAGATCTCGGCGGGCCTGATGCCCAGGCGCTCGGCCGCGGACCGGATCTTGAGGTGGTAGATCGCCGGACTGTAGGACGTCACGCCGAGGTTCCACACGGCGCTGCCCTGCATGGCGGCTTCGCAGGCCATCAGCCCCACGAAGCTCTGCTCGTAGCTCGAGCCCGGCGCTTCGGTGAAGGAATCACCGATGACAAAAATTGCCCGCCGTCCCTTGTCTTCATCGCCCGGCGCGCATCGGCCGGTCCGCAAGCCATACCGGTCGGTCTGCCATCGATAGACGATGTTGCCCCACACCCGCTCGGCGTTCATGTCGGGCCTGAGGTCGTGATGGTAGGGAGCCGGGATATACGCCGACCAGTTGGCGGCGTCTGCCTGTCGCAGCGTGCGTGCGGGTCCGGAAAAGACGGTGGCGGTCAGCACGAAATCGAGGGCCAGCGTGATCGCCACGATCGCGAGCGCATGGCCTGTCGTTCGCATTGCCCCTTTCATCGGAACACCATGACACAACCTGCCGCGGATATCCCGGACCGGCCGTTGGCGGCTGGGCTATGATCATCCCATGACAAGCCTGTCGACCACAGCTTCGCCCCTGGTCTCGATCATCGTTCCCACCTTCAACGAAGCCTCCAATGTATCCCGGCTCGTGGCGTTGCTTGACCAGGCACTGGACGAGCGCGCCTGGGAGGTCGTCTTCATCGATGACGACAGCCCGGACCGCACCTGGAAGTTCGTCCAGGAGATCGCCCGGCAGGATCGGCGGGTGCGCAGTCTCAGGCGCATCGGCCGCCGTGGGCTCGCCGGCGCCTGCATCGAAGGCATGCTCAGTTCGGCGGCGCCCTATATCGCGGTCATGGACGCCGACCTCCAGCATGACGAGGCCATCCTGCCCTTGATGTTCGGTATCCTCGAGCGCGACGAGGCCGATATCGTGGTGGGCAGCCGATATATCCACGGCGACGCGGCCGCGGCGGGCTTTTCCGATGGCCGCGCCTTTGCCAGCCGGCTCGCGACGGCCCTGGCGGCCATCGTCATCGGCAAAAACGTCTCCGACCCGATGAGCGGCTTCTTCGCGATCAGGCGGGACACCTTCGAAGGCGTCGCGCCTCGCCTGCTGCCGTCGGGATTCAAGATCCTGCTCGACATATTGGCCAGCGCCGATCCGCCGCCGCGGGTGAAGGAGGTCGCCTACCGGTTTCGCGCGCGCCAGCAGGGCCAGTCGAAATTCAATTCGAGGGCCATGCTGGATTTCCTGTCGCTGCTCACGCATCGCTGGAACTCGTGGCATCGTTCCGATCCGCTTCCTTCTGTTCGCGATCGTCGGTACGAGCGGCGTCGGCGTTCATCTTGCGGTCGTCTGGCTCGCGCTCGTCACGGGGGGCATTCCCTTCAAGCAGGCTCAGCTGGCCGCCACGATCGTCGCAATGACCTCCAACTTCTTCATCAACAACCTGCTGACCTATCGCGATCAGAACCTTCGCGGGGCCTCAGCGCTCGCCGGTTTGCTGCGTTTCTATGCCGTGTGCGGCATCGGTGCCGTGGCCAATGTCGGCGTGGCCTCCTATCTGTTCGGCGCGGACCAGATCTGGTGGGTCGCCAGCATTGCTGAAATCATCGTCGGCACGGCGTTCAACTACACGATGAGCTCGCTCTTCGTCTGGCGGCGAGGCCTCTGAGAAGAAAAACGAGCGGACGAAGCACGCCATCAGGCTAAACTCCGCGAAGGACCTCGTAGAACGATCAGACACGGGCAGCGAATATCGGGTCTGTGGCCGGCGTGAGGTCCTTCTGGGCGATTCGAGCGCATGCGCTCGAATGCGCCTGTGCGCTCAGGACGACGGTTATGCCGCCACTTGGGCGACGGTGGGGCCGTCGCCGGCCAGGGTGGTGCGCCGCATGTCGCGCGGTTGCTCGGCGGGGAAGGGCCGGGCGCGGTGCATGGTCTGGCGGTTGTCCCACATCACCAGGTCGCCCAGCCGCCACTTGTGGGTGTAGACGAACTCGCGCTGCGTGGCGTGCTCGATCAGGTCGCGCAGGAAGCCGCGCGCCTCGGGCATCGGCCAGCCGACGATCTCGCCGGCATGGCTCGACAGATAAAGCGACTTGCGGCCGGTCACCGGATGGGTGCGCACCATGCACTGGCGCACCGGCTTGAAGCGCTGGCGCTCCTCGTCGGTGAAATCCATGAATCCGATCAGCTGGCGCGAGTACATCTGGCTGTGCTCGCAGACCAGGTCCTGCACCTGCGCCTTGGTCTCCTCGTCGAGCGCATCGTAGGCCGCGCGCATGTCGGCGAACTGCGTGTCGCCGCCCTTCGACGGAATCCGGATCGCATGCAGCAGCGAGTATTTGGCCGGCGTCGTCTTGAACGAGGAGTCCGAATGCCAGAGGCGATTGCCGATCGCGAACAGGCGGCGGCGGTCGTCGCGGGCGAACGGCGTGTTGGACTTGTCGAGGTTGGAGACGTCGGCGAAGGTCGTGGGCAGGCGGGCCTCGCTGGCGGCGCGCAGGCTGGTGCCGATCGCGTGCTCGATCGGGCCCAGCGCCTGGGTGAAGGCGAGCTGCTGGGCGTCGTCGATCTTCTGGTCGCGGAACACCAGGACCGCATAGCGGTCCATGCCGGCGTGGATGGCGGCGGCGTCCTCGCGCGACAGCGGCGTGCGCATGTCGAGCCCGTCGACTTCGCCTGCGAGGCAGGGTCCGACCTGGCGGATGGTGATGCTCATCGCCTGCGTCTCCTCGTGCTTTTGCCGGGATGTTAGAGGCTTTCCGACCGGCGTGGAATCAACTCTTCTTCTTTGGCAGGGAAAAAGGAAGGGTCTCTCACTGCGTTCGGGATGACAATTTTGGCGTGGTCGCCGTCGTGCGTTGAGTCGAAGAACCGATGAAGAAGATGGTGTCATCCCGAACGAAGTGAGGGATCTTTTCTCGGCGTGGCAGAGCGGCCGGGCTTGGGAGGGAAGGCCCGGACCGCTATGCTGAGACAATGAACAGGCTGGAAGGCAAGGTCGCCATCGTGACCGGCGGGGCGAGCGGCATGGGGCGCGCGACCGTCATGCGGTTTCTGGCCGACGGCGCCAGGGTCGTGGTGGCCGATCTCAACGAGGCCAATGGCGCCGAGACATTGGCGGTTGCCAAGGCCAATGGGTACGCTGAGGCCGTCGTCTTCAGCCGCTGTGACGTTGCCAAGGAAGCCGACGTGGCCGCGACCGTGGCGCTGGCGGAAAAGCGCTTCGGCCGGCTCGACATCGCCTATCTCAATGCCGGCGTCGGCGGTGCCTTCGGGCCGATCGCGGAGACTGCCGTCGAGGACTGGGACTACACCTTCGCCGTGCTGACCCGTTCGGTGTTCCTCGGCATGAAGCACGCCTCGCTCGCCATGAAGAAGCACGGCCTCAATGGTGAGATGAGGGGCGGCGTGATCCTGGTCACCGCCTCGATCGCCGGCATGGTGGGCGGCGGCGGCAGCCACGCCTATTCGGCGGCCAAGGCCGCGGTCATCAGCCTGATCGAGAACGTGGCGGCCGAGTTCGGCCCCGACCGCATCCGCGTGGTCGGCATCGCGCCCGGCGTGATCTCGACGCCTCTGGTTCACAGAGGGCGGCCCGACAAATACGAGAAGCAGTTCCGGCACCAGCCGTGGCCCGACCGCGGCGAGCCCGAGGCGATTGCCGACGTGGCGTCGTTCCTGGCCTCCGACGAGGCCCGTTTCATCACCGGCGAAACGGTGAAGGTGGACGGCGGCCTGCTGGCCCAGGGCGTGGCACTCTGGGGCACCGGCCGCGACAACACCTTCATGAAGAGTGCCGGCGTCAATCGCGGGACCACGGGCGAAGCCATGGTCGTGCGCAATCTCCAACCGCCCACCCAACCGAGTGAGTTAAAGAAATGACGGAAGCACCCAATCTTGAAGCCTGGCGCCTTCACGGGCACCTGATCGGCCAGCAGGGCTCGCGCCGCTCGCTCAACACGCCGGCGCTGGTGCTCGACGTCGACATGCTCGACCGCAACATCGCCGAGATGGCGTCGTTCGCGAAGGCGCACAATGTGAAGCTGAGGCCGCACTCCAAGACGCACAAGTCGGCCGACATCGCCAAGCGTCAGATCGCGGCCGGGGCGCTCGGCGTCTGCTGCGCCAAGCTGGGCGAGGCCGAGGCGCTGGGCGAAGAGGGCGTGCAGGCCATGCACATCACCTCGCCGGTGGTGACGCCGCAGGCGATCACGCGCCTGGTCGCGCTGAACGCCAAGGTGTCGGACCTGATGCTGGTGGTCGACCATCCGGCCAACGCCGAGGCGCTGGCGGCGGCTGCCGCGAAGGCGGGCAAGCCGCTGACGGTAATCGTCGACATCGATCCCGGCATGCATCGCACCGGCGCCGCCACGCCCGGCGCCGCGGTCGAGCTGGTGAAGAAGATCGTCGGGCTGAAGATCGCTGAAGTACGCCGGCGTGCAGTTCTATTGCGGCCGTCACCAGCACATCATCGACTTCAAGGAGCGCAAGGCCGAGATCGAGGAGCGCACCGTCTATCTCAAGGGCATCGTCGACTAGCTCGAGGCGGCGGGGCTGAAGCCCGGCATCGTCACCGGCTCGGGCACCGGCACGCATTACATCGACGCCAAGCTCGGCGTCTTCACCGAGCTGCAGGTCGGGTCCTACGTGTTCATGGACCACGACTACAATGTCTGCGACCTGCGCGGGCTGGACAAGCCCACCTTCGAGCAGGCGCTGCAGATCGACGCCCGCGTGGTCAGCGCCAACACGACGGGCCTGGTTACGGTCGATGCCGGCCTGAAGGCGATGGCGACGGAAAAGGGCCCGCCGGTGATTTTGAGCGGCGCCGTCGAAGGCTCGACCACGCGCTTCATGGGCGACGAGCATCTCGCGGTGATCGCGCCCGACGGCAAGGCGCCGCCGGCACATGGCGAGCAGGTGATCCTGACGCCGCCGCACTGCGACCCCACGGTCAATCTCTACGAGGCCTATCACATCGTGAAGGGCGACACGCTCGTGGAGATCTGGCCGGTCACCGCGCGGGGGCGGTCGCGCTAGAGGCTCGCCGATTGGAATGAGAGCTCGTCCTCTTTCCCTCCCCCTCTTCGGGGAGGGGCGCGCTTGGGCTGCGAGAGGACCAGTAGTCGAGTCTCCGGTTTGGTTCTTGCCAAAGATGTTTCGTCGTTGAAACTAAGGGGTGTGCGACGATCGCGTTTTAGGAATCTCAACGAGTTCGGCACCGGGGTAGGAGCTTGAAACGCGACGCCAGACTTCGCTCATCACCAGACCGCGCATCGCCACCACATTTGAGAAGTGCCAGATATAAGCCTGATTGCAAAAATCAAACGCGTCCGGCCGCGAAAAGGCGATTGAAGCAAATTTAATTGGGTCGGGCAGAGGGCTGTTTTCAATAGAGAACAGCTCGGGAGTTAATGGGAAGCAATGCACTAGATTGAAAACCCGCGGCATATAGTCGATATCCACATTCTCACGCTTGAGCACAAAATTCAGCACGGTTTGGTCTGTCCCAAAATTTGCGGATAAAATGGTCCGATTGAGCTCCTCCCACCGCTCGGAAACGAATGCCAGAAACGAGCGGATTGCATCCAGTTGACCTTCCCCGACAACGGTAACGCCGGAGTTTAAATAGTCCCGAGATGTGAGCACGACGTCCGGGAAAAAGGGACGGAAGGCCGCTATGCTGCGCTCGATCCAAGGGGCATTCCGGCCCAGTACCGCCGAAAATTTGTTCGTGCGATCCAGAAAATCCGGAGTGTCAGGCCTGATCATGGTGTCGGCATCGACAAGCGCCACGCGTGTGCCGGCTCCCCGTTGCCGAATCAACAATTCCGGTATGAGCCAACGCTGAATCGTTGGAGGCATGTCCGAGAATAGCTTGTCTTCGAGCGGCTCATCGAAAACGACAAAATCGATTTCGTTCTTGTCGCACCACCATTGCCACGTTGCCTGGCCGTATTTGGCATAGCTGAGATCGGTTCGCCTGGATTTTCCCCGACGAACAATCCCCGGGATCATGGCCATTGCGACAACTTTATTGGTCATCACCAAACCGACATTCCCAAGATGAACCCTCTGAACGACGCAAATGCTAACATTCGGAGGGTTCTCGGTAAAACCGCCAGCGACCGGTACGCCTGATCCACCGATTTTGCCCTTTCTCCGATCATTCAGACGCACTTCTCCCGTGGCGATGACACATCCGACCGCCCAGCCCTAAGCCGGCTCCGGCACCGGCACGCACTTCATCGACGCCAAGCTCGGCGTCTTCACCGAGCTGCAGGTCGGGTCCTACCTGTTCATGGACCACGACTACAATATCTGCGACCTGCGCGGGCTCGACAAACCGACCTTCGAGCAGGCACTGCAGATTGACGCCCGGGTCGTGAGTTCCAACACGCCCGGCATGGTGACGGTCGATGCGGGATTGAGGGCAATGGCCACCGAACAGGGGCCGCCAGTGATCTTGAGCGGCGCCGTCGAGGGCGCCACGACCCGCTTCATGGGCGACGAGCATCTCGCGGTGATCGCGCCCGAAGGCGAGGCGCCGCCAGCGCATGGCGAGCAGGTGACGCCGCCGCACTGCGATCCCACGGTCAATTTCTACGAGGCCTATCACGTCGTGAAGGGCGACACGCTGGTGGAGATCTGGCCGGTCACCGCGCGAGGGCGGTCACGTTGAACAAACGGGGAAATAGCGGGGGCGATTTATCTTTGAGCTGAAGGTTCGCGCGATTCGACCCGACTACCATCATGATGATCAGCAGAGACGATGGCACGCTGGCGTTCTCGACAGAGTCTCGGCGAGATGATCATCATCATGATCGCCATCGCAACCACCGTCATCACCATCGTCATGGCGGTGGTTCAGCCGTACAGACACCAACTCTCTGAGATTGCGCTGCTTTCTTGCTCTCAGGCCTCCAATAGCTTTTCCTCGCTAGCATGGGAGCGGCGAACTCTTCGCCTAACAGCCAATGTGTGTGGGGCAAATTAGTGTCGGCCAATGCCCTCTAGATCTCTGGTTTTCGATCCGAGGCTTTTGCTCGATCCAAATAGGCCTCAAGCATCGTCGTCCTCATTCAGTTCCTGCAAAATGCGGCTGATAATATTTGGATCTCCGCCGGTCTTGTTTAAGAACTCAGTCGCATGCTTAACAGTCGAGGGAACTAAACGGTGAACGTTTCGACGATTTTTATCAACCTGTCCGGCCTTACTAAGAATCTCGCTTGCTAGGACGAATGTGGGATCTGCGATCCCTCCACGACCAGGCGGCGAAATGAAGTCCGGCTAACTCATTCTATATCTTAGAGCTAGGAGGAACGTTGTCGCTGCCCAGAGAAAGTTTTGCTGCAGCGATGCCCGCCCTTTCTCCGCGATCAGCCCTTGCTCCATTGTCGCCAGGGCGCACTCCACAAATAACGTCGCCTGTGGCCGCTTTAGCCGTCTCACCAATCCGGCCTAAAGCGGAGAATATTGGCCACGGCCTTAAGATCTCTCCCGGCGCCTTGCCAAATGCGAGGGCCTTGTCGCTTTGACGCTATCCGATGTGCAAGAAAAGCAAACGCGAGATTGACATCGTGGCTTCCCGATACACTACGGCCTATTGCGTCGGTCAACATTCCTACATTGCTTCGGCCAACAAGAATTGACCGAAAGTGCTCCAGCACTTGCTCCGGACACGCTTCAAACATCCATGCGCCAGCAATACAAAGTCTCTGCACCGCCTGCCGTGCGTAAGCGTATCGACCGATCAACTTTAGATCGGAATCGACCTTCTTGCAGAGCGCATCAACAAGCGCAGCCCCAGCCTGACCGAGACGTGTTGGGATCGTCCCGTCACTACCAAAAGCGTGTAGGCTTTCATTGACCGAATGGTCGAGCCCCGTGAAGTGAGGGTTTGATCGACGCGCCAGAGTTGTTCGAAGAGCATCTACTGCAAACTCATATTCCGTTGATCGGCCTGCAGGCGTTGAGAGAAACTGTTGAATGGCATCTTTTACATTCAGCGCGTCCCAAACCGCCCAATGGGATAGAAGCGGTGGCGGAGCATTCGGATACGGTGTCCGAAGGGTCTACCCACTCCTTCAAGATAGGAGTTCAAATTCCGAAGCCATTCCGACAGTCGGCGGTCGGGTTGATCGCGCTTACGGTCGAGGCCAGGTCAAATAGCGAGTTGCGTGACTGCATAAAGCGGCCGATCCCAGGAGCATCGCTCAGCTTGAGGTTGGAAAGCGTTTCGGCCTCCCAATCCGGCGACAACCGTGAGATCATTGAAAGTTGAGCGGGATCCCCCACGATGACTGCTTGCTTTGCTCGCGCGAGCAAAGGTATGGCCGACGCAATGTCGCACTGACTAGCTTCGTCAATAACGACGTAATCAAATAGGCCGAGATCTAGCCCCACAAAACGTGAGATAGTTAGATTGCTGCAAGCCCAAAGGGGATAATGGGGCAGCAATAGGCGTATCGTTTCAGCACTAAGTCGTCGTTTGTCCGATTGCCCCCTGAGCTCAATCAACCTGCTGCGCTGCTGATCGTGGCACGTGTCAAGAAGACGGGCGAGATCAAGCAAGAGCGACGGACTGCTTGAACGTATTCGTTTGGAAATTTCTTCTATTCTCCTTCCCATGGAGACCTGCTCGCTCTCAGCAGGTAGCGTATCGGCAGCGGCTCGAATTGACGATGAAACTGCCTGGGCGCCTTTCAATGCCTCTGTCCATCGGTCGAAGGCTTCTGCATCAAGAGCCGGGTCTGGACACCCGGCCTGACGCCATTCGTCACGTATTAGCGACCCTTGCCTGGTGATCTTCGCAATCAATCGACGCAAGCACTTTGACACCTTACGAAGTTTTCCTGCATCACTGAGAGCCATGCCTCTCGGTGTGGGCAAATTGAGTGCGCGGCTTAAGTCGAAAGCGAGCAAGGTCAAATGTCGCTCAAGTTCGTCCTCCAGAGCTCCAACTAATTCACGCTTTTGTGCTACCTCGATAGCTCTATCGGTCAACTTTGACCGTTCGCGATCAAGGCCACCGAGCGTGGCCACACGCAACTCAAGTGGCTGCCTATCACTCAGCCCTCCCGGACGAGATACCAATTGCGATATGAGGGTATGTAGACGAACTGGCTGCCCCTGACCCCATCTCTGATTGAGACGCAACAATAGCGGTCGCTCCGGCGACAACTCACGAAGCCGCTCTTCCACGGCATCAAGTGCAGCGTGGTTCCGACTTGCGAACAGAACTGTTTTACCTGCTAGCGCAGCGCTTGCCAGAATTGTGGCGACAACTTGAGACTTACCGGTACCGGGTGGCCCGGTAATCACCGAAAGCGCTTGCGATAGGCCACTACGAACGGCGGTGAGCTGGCTAAATGTTAGATCCAGCGGCTCTACAACGGAGGGGTTATTGGTCATCCTCGGAATTTCTAGCCCTAGAACGGTGCCAAGCGCTGTTCCTTTAAATTCCGCGATTTCCCTCTTACTCAACTCGGTTAAGTCGCGAATTGCTCCCGCAGAGAAGCGTGCGTCTGCTACAACAAAGAGAGCCGCGGCATTCTGGATACCAAAATCTCGCAGCAGCGTAGACGCGGTCTTCGTCGGATCGAGGTCGTCCAATCGCTTCTGGGCAAACGCAAGGTTGAGTGCGGCGCAAAGGTCTGGCAGCTCGCCCAGCTCTGTAGTTAACGCCTCAGTGTCCTCGTCCGAATTATCTGCTCCTAGGCGTCGCAGTAGCGCGAAGAAGTCGAAATTCTTTAGGTGGTAGCTAATCCAGTTTGGATTAACGCTAAGGCTGGTGTCGATAGGCGAGAGTTCAACCAGGCCGTCACCGATCGCCTTCCAACGCAACGGAACCGACGCGATAGCTCGCACCATCAACCCATCGTCGGACGCCGCGAAGACTTCAAGCGGGTATCCGAGATGAAGCACTGCGTCGGATTTTGCACGCCCCATTGCCTGTTGGAAGGTCGGCGGAAGCAACTGCGTGGCAATAGTAAATCTAGGCAACTCAGTCGTTGTAGGCCACCAAATGCCTTCGAGCTGAACAGGAAGAAAGCGCTCTCCAGCCTCATCCATGCTCGCAGACGAAATCAGAGCGCTCTTCAGCAGCCAAGCAATCTCGATAATATCGAAGAAGCGCCCGGCTATCGAACTTAGTTTCACTGATTTGTGAAATAGGTCTCGGTTTTATTCGAAACCTCGATGCAACTAGACCGACAGCCTCGATGCCCCTTAGCGAAGAAGTGGCTCTTGCTCTTCGCGACTTTGCACCCGCACCAGGTGTATTATCTGCAGGCGCCCGAGCACCTATGAGTTCTCCAACGTCCGGCGGCCTTATCGATACGAACCAACTTCTTCTTCTGGAGGCTCTCAAGAAATTGTTGGATTGCAATTGGGTCGCCACCCTTAACTGCCCGAACGATTTCTTGCAGCGTCACACCAGCACTGGATTGACCAAGGATTCGAACTATCTCTTGAATCACAATTCAATCAGGCCTTTCGCTGTGCGCCGGTCACCCCCTCCTTCGCATTCGGAGAAGCGAGGGTGAGGCCAGCGGATGAAATACGCTGTCACATCAGTCTAAGCGAACCTACTAAACATACCTACTACATGACGGGTTTGGTGGCGGTCCGGATAATGTAGTAAATACTGGGCTTTCTGGCGTCTGGGCTGCACTTGCGTCCCCAAGGGGAAGAGTGGCGGAAAGCGGGAAGAATTCCCTCAAAAGCCTGATGCCGTGGGTATCGGAGGCTTCCCGACAGCATGGGAAGTTCCAGGAAGCTTAAGCAGCCGTTTCCACCACGAGCCCGCCGTTCCAGCGCCGCGCCAGCATCACAATCGAAACCAAGCCGATCGCGCTGATCGCCGTCATGCCGAGGAAAGCGTGCTGGCCGTAGCGCGCATAGAGGATGCCGGCGAACTGGAAGATCACGGCCTGCGTCGCGCCGGTACCCAGCGCGTAATAGATGCTTTGGCCGAGGGCGACGCCGGACGGCGGCAGGGCGCGCTGGATGAAGGCCATGGCGCCCAGGTGGCAGGCGGCGAAAGTGGCGGCATGCAGCGCCTGCAGTCCTACGAGCAGCGGCAGTTCGGTCGTGAAGGCCATGCCGGTCCAGCGCACGATGCCGCAGGCGAGGCCGAGTCCGATCAGGCCGCAGACGCCGATGCGCTGCAGCAGCCAGCCGCTCACCAGCATCATCAGGATCTCGACGGCGACGCTCTCGCCCCACAGCAGGCTGATCGTCACGTCGTCGATGCCGGCGCTGCGCCAGGTGAGCGTGCCGAAGCTGTAGAGCACGGCGTGACTCGACTGGCAGAAGCCCGCGCCGATCATGAAAAGCACGAACGGCCGGTTCCTGAGGAGATCGAACAGGCCGAACGGCGCGGGTCGCGCCTTGCCCGTCTCGCGCGGCTCGGCCCTGGGCAGGAGGAGGGCGAACGGCACGAGCAGCGCCACACCCGCGAGGCCGATGAAGAGCACCGACGGCGGGCCGTAACGATCGACGGCCACGCCGGTGCACAGCGTGCCCACGATGAAGGCGACCGACCCCCACAGGCGCAGGCGACCGTAGACGATGCCGCGCCGCCTGGCCTCGTTCACCAGCACGCCGTCGTAGAGCGCCATGATCGGCGACCAGACGACGCCCCAGACCTGGCCCGTCAGCAGCAAGGCGAGGAATGTGTAGGAGATCTGGTAGAAGCCCATCATCACCACGCCGGCGACCGACAGCGCAAACAGCAGTCCGCGCAGCCGCCCAAGCCTGTGGGCGATGAAGCCCATGCCCAGCATCGCAGCCACGCCGACGAGCTGGCGGGTCATGAACAAGGTGCCGATCTCCGGATCGGTGATGCCGCGGTTGCGCAGCCACACCGGCCAGTAGCTCATGAAGGCGCCGGCCGCGAGGAAGTAGGCGGCGCCGAAGGCCGAGAGTCGCGCGCTCTCGCCCCAACGATTCATGGGGTGGGATTCATCAGGCAGCGAACTCGCGGCGGACCTGTTCGGTGTGCTGGCCGATCGTGGGCACATCGCCCAGTCGATCGGATTGACCAGGATAAGAAGCGGCGAGGGCGGGGATCGAGACCTCGCCCTGGGGCGAGGCGAAGCTCATGCGCCGGACCTGCGGGTGCTTCGACAGATCGCCGACCGAGCTCACCCGGGCCCAGGCGATCTGTGCCGCGTCGAGGCGGGCGGCCAGCGTCTCGAAGCTCTGCGCACCGAAACTGTCGGCCACGATTCTGTTGGTTTCGTCGCGCCGCGCGTTGCGCGCCTTGTTGGTCGCGAAGTCCGGATCCCTGTCGAGGCCGGGCCGGTCGAGCACGCCCTCGCAGAGCCGCGTGAACTCGCGGTCGTTCTGGATCGAGATCAAAAGCGGCACCTTGTCGGCGCTGGGATAGACGCCGTAGGGCGCGATCATCGGATGGGTGAGGCCAAGCCGCGGCCAGTCGTAATCGGAATATTCCTTGGCGAGCAACGGCACGGTCATCCACTCGGCCATCGCCGAGAACAGCGAAACCGAGAGGGCGCGGCCCTCGCCCGTCGTCGCGCGCGCGATCAGCGCCTCGAGCACGCCCGCATGGGCATACATGCCGGTGCCGACGTCGGTCGCCGACATGCCGATGCGGCCCGGCGCATGTTCGGTGCCGGTGATCGAGGCCATGCCGCTCTCGGCCTGGATCAGCAGGTCATAGGCACGGCGGTTCCTGTAGGGGCCGTGGTCGCCGTAGCCCGAGATGTCGACGGTGATCAGCCGCCTGTTCTTCTTGCGCATGTCGGCTGAGCCGAAGCCCGCGCGCGCCGCGGCGCCCGGCGCCAGGTTCTGGATCAGCACGTCGGCCCGGCCGATCAGGCGCTGCAGCAGGTCGAAATCTTCCTTCTTCTTGAAGTCCAGTGCGACCGACTGCTTGCCGCGATTGAGCCAGACGAAATAGCTCGACCAGCCGTGCACGTAGCTGTCGTAGCCGCGGGCGAAATCGCCCTCGGGCCGCTCGATCTTGAGCACCCGCGCGCCGGCGTCGGCCAGCCTGGCCGAGCAATAGGGCGCCGCCACCGCCTGTTCGACGCTGACCACCAGCAGGCCATCCAATGCTCCGGTCATCGTTCTTTCTCCAGCAACCCGCCTTCGACACCACCAACCTCATGCTGAGGAGCCGCGAAGCGGCGTCTCGAAGCATGGGCACGCGCACCTTGTTTGTAGCCCACCCTTCGAGACGCGTCCCTGCGGGCCGCTCCTCAGGGTGAGGTCTTGCGCATTTTCACGGATCTCTCCCTTGAGGCGGGCAACATGCCATAGTGTTGTCGTGGTGCAACTCAATCGGACCGAACGCGAGATCGCCGAGGGGAGCCAGGGCCCCGCAGGCGCCATGGCCATGCGCATCGTGGCCGACACGGCCCGCATGCTGGGCGCGGCGCGGCTGGTGAGGGTCGTCTCGGCGCATATCGACGGCTGCCTCTATCATGGCGACTCCGGAACGCTGTTCGCGGAGCGGCTGGTCGACGGCGGCGGCGCGGTCGCGGTACCGACGACGCTCAATGTCGGCGCGCTCGATCTCCTGCATGCCGGCCGGGTGAAGCTGGCACCAGAGCGGGCGGCGATGGCGCGGCGCATGATGGATGCGTACCGCAGGCTCGGCTGCACGCCGACCTGGACCTGTGCGCCCTACCAGGCGGGCCACCGCCCCGCGCTCGGCCAGCATGTCGCGTGGGGCGAAAGCAATGCCGTGGCCTTCTGCAATTCCGTGCTGGGCGCGCGCAGCGAACGCTATGGCGACTTCCTCGATATCTGCGCGGCGCTGTGCGGCCGTGCCCCCGAGACCGGTCTCCATCGCGACGAGAGCCGCCGCGCCACGCTCGAAGTCGACGCGTCCGCGCTCGATCCGCGGCTGGTCGACGAGGATGCGTTCTGGCCGGTTCTGGGGGCGTGGCTGGGCGAAACGGCGGCCGGGCGGGTCGCAGCCTTCACCGGCCTGCCCCGCCAGGACAATGAGGACCGGCTGAAGGCGATGGGCGCGGCGGCGGCCTCGACCGGCGCGATCGGACTGTTCCACATCGCGGGCACGACGCCGGAAGATCCGCAGCTCGCGCCCGGACATGAAACGATCGAACTCACCGGGGCGATGCTGCATGCCGCCCGGGATCGCCTGTCGACGGCGTGCGCCAAAGCAGGAGACAGGGTCGACGCCGTGGCGGTCGGCAGTCCGCATTTCTCGTTCGAGGAATTCCGCCGCCTGTTCGCCGCCCTCGGCGGCCGCAAGCCCGCCGTGCCGTTCTACGTCTGCACCGGCCGCCACACGCTGGACGCGCTCGATCGCGCGGGCCTGTCGGCCGACCTCGCGGCGAGCGGCCTCACCGTGGTCGCCGACACCTGCATCGTCGTGACGCCGATCCTGCCGTCGAATACCGGCCTGCTGCTCACCAACTCCGGCAAGTTCGCGCACTATACGCGGCCCAACACCGGCTACGAGGTGCTCTACGGCTCGCTCGCCGATTGCGCCGAGACGGCGGTGGCCGGCCGGCTGGTGCGGGAGGAGGGGATGTGGCGATGACTCCCGTCCTGCCCGGCACCGGCGAAGGCCGCGTGCTGAAGCTGCCGTATCTGTCGATGTGGGGCGGCATCGACCCGTTCACGGGCAGGCTCACCGATCCCGCGTTGCCGCACTGCGGCGAGAGCGTCAAGGATCGCGTGCTGATGATCGCCGAGCCGGTCGGCTCGTCCTCGTCGAGCGCCGTGCTGCTCGAGCTTCTGCGTGGCGGTCACGCGCCGGCGGCAATCGTGCTGGGCCGCATGGATGCGATCGTGGGGCTGGGCATCCTTGTGGCGCGCGAGATGGGATGGGCTACCATCCCGCTCGCCGTGATGGAACCGTCGGACCAGGAAAAAATCGCCGACGGGGAAAAACTGACAGTCGGGTAGGGGACGGAAATGCCGGGACCGCTTGCGGGCGTGAAGGTGATCGATCTGACGGCGGTGCTGCTGGGGCCGTTCGCGACCCAGCATCTGGCCGACATGGGCGCCGACGTGATCAAGGTCGAGCCGCCGGAGGGCGACCTGTTGCGCGTGTCGGGCGGCTCGATGGGGACCGACAAGAGCATGGGGCCGATCTACATGGCGGCCAACCGCAACAAGCGCTCGCTCTGCCTCGACCTCAAGAAGCCGCGCGCCGTCGAGATCCTGAAGGGCATGATCGCGGGCGCCGATCTCTTCATCCACAACAGCCGGCCGGCGGCCATCGAGCGGCTGGGCCTGGGCTACGAGGAGCTGAAGAAGATCAATCCCTCGATCATCTATGCCTACTCGCTGGGCTACGCGCGCAAGGGCCCGTACGGCCACAAGCCCGCGTTCGACGACCTGGTGCAGGGCGTGTCGGGGGCCGCATCGCTGCAGAGCCGGGTCGACGGGCTGTCGCCAAAATTCATGCCGAGCCTGATCGCCGACAAGACGACGGGGCTGCATCTCTGCATCGCCGTGCTGGGCGCGCTCTACCATCGCAAATGCACCGGCGAGGGCCAGATGATCGAGGTGCCGATGCTCGAGACCCTGGCCTCGTTCTGGCTGACCGAGCACCTGTTCGGCGCCACCTGGACGCCCGAGCGCGGCACGATGGGCTACGACCGCATCATCAACAAGTACCGCCATCCGTTCCCGACGAAGGACGGCTATGTCTGCGCGCTGCCCTATACCGACGCGCACTGGGTGACGTTCTTCGATATCGTCGAGCGGCCCGACCTCGCCAAGGACCCGCGTTTCAGCGACCGGCTGGTGCGGCCCAAACACTTCAGCGAGCTCTACCAGGTGCTGGATTCTCTGATGAAGCACCGCACCACCAACGAATGGCTCGAGGCCTTCGACAAGGCCGACATCCCGGCCATGCCGGTGCGCACGCTGGAGGAGCTGTTCGACGATCCGCACCTCAAGGCCACCGGCTTCTTCACCGACCGCGAGCATCCCAGCGAAGGGCCGATCAAGACCTTCGCCAGCCCGCTCGACTTCGAGAAGACGCCGGTCGAATACCGCCGCCATGCGCCACGGCTGGGCGGCGACGGCGTCGAGGTGCTGCGCGAGGCCGGGATCGGCGAGGCCGAGATCGAGAAGCTCAAGGCGGACAAGATTCTGATCGTGCCGGGATGACGATCGATCCCGAGATCCGCAGCGGCATTGCCCAGCGCCTCGACCGCCTCGAGCGCGACTTCGGAGTCGACGTCTTCTTCGCCTGCAAGTCCGGCAGCCGTGCGTGGGACTTTGCCTCCCTCGACAGCGACTACGATGTGCGCTTTCTCTATCGTCATCCGCGCGACTGGTATCTGTCCCTGGTCGAGGGGCGCGATGTCATCGAGACGCCGATCGACGGCGTCTACGACGTGAACGGTTGGGATCTGCGCAAGGCGCTCAGGCTTGCCGCGAAAGGCAACCCGGTCCTGTTCGAATGGCTGTCCTCGCCGATCCGCTATGTCGACACGCCGCTGGCCAGGCGCTTTTGCGAGGCGGCGTCGGCGGCCTTCGATCCCCTCAAGGCCTATCACCATTATCTCAGCATGGCGCGCAGCCAGAAGCGGGCCTATCTCGGCGGCGCGACGGTGCGTCAGAAAAAGTACTTCTATGCCGTGCGGCCGCTGCTCGCCTGCCTCTACCTGCTGGAGCGGCGCGACCCGGTGCCGATGAAGTTCTTCGACCTGGCGGGCTCGGTCACGGTTCCGACCGATGTCCGCAGCGCCCTCGACGTGCTGCTGCAGGCCAAGCGCCAGGCCAGCGAAGCAGCGGAAGGCGGACGCCTGGCGGTGCTCGACGCCTGGATCGACTGCACGCTTGAGAGGCTGGAATCACGGCCGCCGCCTGCAGGGTCGGTCGACGCCATGAAGGAACTCGACGCGTTTTTCTGCTCAGCCGTGGATATTCAGCTCACGGCAGACAAGACGCTGATCGTGTCGGCGGAGCGCTAGAATCGGCGGCGCAGGCGGCGCAGCAGCGACTTCGCGACCAGGATATGGAAGGGCAGGATCACCGCCAGATAGGCGCGGCCCAGCAGGTTGTGGCAGCGCACGGCCGTCGTGAGGACGAGCAGCCGCTCCGGGCGGCGCAGCAACACCGAGCCGCGAAAATCGAGATGGCTGTCGTCGACGCCGATGGTGATCTCATCACGCGAGCGCGACAGGACCGGAAAGAAGGCGATGTGGTCGGCGGCGGCAAGCGCGTGCGAGGCCTTCACACCGAACAGGGTCACCACCCGGTCGCGGATCGCCAGAAGGATCGTGAACCACAGCGGCGGGTCGGCGAAGAGAAGCGCGGCGAGCGTGTCGATATCGGCTGGCGCTTGCGGCGGCAGGGCGACCGCAAAACTGTCGGCGAGGCTGGCACCGGGATACCAGTCGCTGATGACGCTTATGGCAGGCGGGGCGATACGGCTCATCGGCTTCAATATGGTCGATCGACCTTGGTGACGCTGAAATATTCTACGTAAACTTGTTCCGCGTCGCGGCGCATTCAGCCGCAGTCCGATATCGCGGCGCTTGTCCGGAACAGGCCCGCCGCTAAACTCCGGCCAAACCGAAAACACTGGGCCAAGCTCGGAAATTGGGAAGGTTTCATGGACCTCGCTTTCACGCCCGAAGAGCAGAAATTCGCCGCCGACGTGCGCGCCTTCGTGAAGGCCAACCTGCCGGCCGACGTGCGCGACAAGGTGAAGAACGGCAAGCATCTCGGCCGCGACGACTACATGCGCTGGCAGCAGGCGCTCGGGAAGAAGGGCTGGCTGGTCTACACTTGGCCGCAGAAGCATGGCGGCCCGGGCTTCACCCCCGCCCAGCGCTACATCTTCGAGAATATCTGCGCCGAGGAGTACGCGCCGGGCATCATCCCGTTCGGCACCAAGATGGTCGGGCCGGTGATCTACACCTTCGGCAACGACGAGCAGAAGGCCAAGTACCTGCCGGCGATCCGCGAGAGCACCGTCTGGTGGTGCCAGGGCTATTCCGAGCCGGGCTCGGGTTCCGATCTCGCGTCGCTGCGGACCAAGGCCGAGAAAGAGGGCGACCACTACATCGTGAACGGGTCGAAGACCTGGAACACGATGGGCCACTGGGCCGACTGGATCTTCTGCCTGGTGCGCACCGATTCAAAGTCCAAGCCGCAGGAGGGCATCTCCTTCCTGCTGATCGACATGAAGACGCCGGGCATCACGGTGAAGCCGATCGTCATGGTCGACGGCGGCCACGAGGTGAACGAGGTGTTCTTCGACAATGTGAAGGTTCCGGCAGCCAACCTCGTCGGCAAGGAGAACGAGGGCTGGACCTGCGCCAAGTTCCTGCTGGCCAACGAGCGGCTGGGCATCGCCGCGGTGCCGCAGAGCAAGCGCGGCGTCGAGGCGCTGAAGGACATCGCGCGCGCCGAGCAGGAGGACGGCAAGCCGCTGATCCAGAACCAGGCCTTCGCCGAGAAGATCGCCGACCTCGAGATCCAGGTGACGGCGCTCGAATACACCGAGCTGCGCGTGCTGTCGCAGATGGCGCAGGGCGGCCAGCCCGGCCCGGAAGTCTCCGGCCTCAAGATCCGCGGCTCGGAGATCCAGCAGCGCATCGCCGAGCTCACCATGGAAGCGGTCGGCGAATATGCGGCGCCCTATCTGCCGGGCCTGCTGTGGCAGGGCACCAACGAGGCGCCGGTCGGACCGGAATACGCGCCGCTCGCCGCGCCACGATATTTCAACACCCGCAAGACCACGATCTACGGCGGCAGCAACGAGATCCAGAAGGGCATCATCAGCAAGATGGTGCTGGGGCTGTGATGAACGAGGCGGAAACCACCTCCTGTCGTCCTGAGCGAAGCGAAGGACCTCACGGAACGATCACCGTATCCCTTGCCGGCGTAAGGTCCTTCGCTTCGCTCAGGACGACAAGATCATGAACCTGAACCTCAAACCCGAACACAAGGCCTTCGCCGACGAAGTCCGCGCCTTCGCGCGCGCAAACCTCTCGCCGGCGACGCGCGAGAAGACGTTCTCCGGCAAGCACTATGACAAGGCCGACCATGTCGTCTGGCAGCAGGCGCTCGGGAAGAAGGGCTGGCTCGCCTACACCTGGCCCAAGAAACTGGGCGGGCCGGGCTGGGACGTGACGCAACGCTTCCTGTTCGAGAACGTGCTGGCGGAAGAGGGCGCGCCGCGCATCATCCCGTTTGGCGTCAAGATGGTCGGGCCGGTGATCTACACCTTCGGCACCGACGAGCAGAAGGAACGCTTCCTGCCCGGCATCCGCAGCTCCGAAGTGGCGTGGTGCCAGGGCTATTCCGAGCCGGGCGCCGGCTCCGATCTCGCCAACCTGCGCACGCGCGCGGTGCGGGAAGGCGACCACTATATCGTCAACGGCCAGAAGACCTGGACCTCGTTCGCGCATTGGGGCGACTGGATCTTCTGCCTGGTGCGCACCAATCCCGATACCAAGCCGCAGGAAGGCATCTCCTTCCTGCTGATCGACATGAAGACGCCCGGCATCACCGTGCGGCCGATCATCATGCTCGACGGCGCCCATCACGTGAACGACGTGTTCTTCGACAATGTGAAGGTCCCGGTCGCCAACCGCATCGGCAAGGAGAACGAGGGCTGGACCTGCGCCAAGTTCCTGCTGGCCAACGAGCGGCTGGGCATCGCCGAGGTGCCGGCGTCCAAGCGCGGCGTGCGCTCCTTGCGTGAGCTGGTTGTTGATTCGATGAGGGACGATCCCGCGCTCGCCGAGAAGATCGCCGACGTCGATCTCCAGGTGCAGGCGCTCGAGATGAGCGAGCTGCGCGCGCTGTCGGCGATGGCGCAGGGCGGGCAGCCCGGGCCGGAAGTGTCGACGCTCAAGGTGCGCGGCTCGGAGATCCAGCAGCGTCTCGCCGAACTGGCGATGGAAGCGGTCGGCGAATATGCGGCGCCCTATCAGCCGGGCATGCTGTTCACCGACACCAACGAGACGCCGGTCGGCCCCGACCACGCGCCGCCCGCCGCGCCGCGCTATTTCAACATGCGCAAGACCACCATCTATGGCGGCAGCACCGAAATTCAGAAGAACATCGTGTCGAAGGCCATCCTCGGGCTATAAGCAAGGAAACTGGAGGAAGAAGATGGATCTGTCCCTGTCCGACGAGCAGAAGCAGCTGCAGGAAGGCGTCGAGCGCTTCGTGCGTGACAAGTATGCGTTCGAGAACCGCCGCAAGATCGCGGCGAGCGAGCGCGGCTGGCTGCCGGAGAACTGGGCGCAGTTCGCGGAGCTGGGCTGGCTCGCCATTCCCTTCTCCGAGGAAGACGGCGGCATCGGCTTCGGCGCGATCGGCACAATGATCGTCATGGAGCAGTTCGGCAAAGGCCTGGTGCTCGAGCCCTTCCTGCCGACGGTGGTGCTGGGCGGCGGCATGATCGCCCAGGCCGGCACGGCGGCGCAGAAGGAGGCGCTGCTGGCGCCGATGATCGAGGGCAAGAAGCAGTTCGCGCTGGCCTGGCTGGAGCGCCAGAGCCGCTACAATCTGGCCGACGTGTCGCTCAAGGCCACCAAGGAAGGATCCGGCTGGTCGCTCTCGGGCCAGAAGGGCGTGGTCTACAATGCGCCGTCCGCCGACACGATCGTCGTGCTGGCGCGCACCGCCGGATCGGCGCGCGAGGAGAAGGGGCTGACGCTGTTCCTCGTCGACGCCAAGGCCAAGGGCATCACGCGCCGCGATTACCCGACGCAGGACGCCCAGCGCGCGTCCGAAATCACCTTCGACAAGGTCTCGGTCGGCGCCGATGCCGTGCTGGGCAAGGTCGACGGCGGCTTCCCGGTGGTCGAGGACGCAGTGGACCGCGCCATCGTCGCCCTCTGCGCCGAGGCGACGGGCTGCATGGACGCGATCAATGCCGCGACCCTCGAATACATCAAGACCCGCAAGCAGTTCGGCGTGGCGATCGGCAAGTTCCAGGTGCTGCAGCACCGCATGGTCGACTGCTTCACCAACGCCCAGGAAGCCCGCTCGATGACCCTGATGGCCTCGCTCAAGATCGAGGACAAGGATCCGATCGTGCGCCACAAGGCGGCGTCGGGCGCCAAGGTCCAGATCGGCAAGTCGGGCAAGTTCTGCGGCCAGAGCGCGGTCCAGATGCACGGCGGCATGGGCGTCACCGACGAGCTCTCGGTCAGCCACTATTTCAAGCGGCTCACCATGATCGACCTGATGTTCGGCAACCAGCAGCATCACCTCACGCGCTACAGCAACCTCGCGATGGCGGCGTAGGGTCCTACCGTTCAGAAACCTTGTCATCCCGAGCGTAGCGAGGGATCCTTAACTGCGGCCATTCAAGGATCCCTCGCTGCGCTCGGGATGACAGTCTGCACTTAAGTGTCGAGGTCGACTCCAAGTCGGCCGGAAGGGCCCTAGCTGCGCTTCGGCAGGTTGTCGATGCCGCCCATCAGCAGGCGCGCGGCGAAGTCGGCGGCGACCTCGGGATCGACCGGGTTGCGCGACGTCATGACGACGGAGATCTCGAAGACCACGCCGGAAATGGCGGCGATCAGATAGGCCGGATCGACGTTGGGCAGCACGCCGCGCGCGATCGCGGAGACGATGTCGGCGTTCAGCGCGTCGGCGAGATGCCGCAGGTCGGGCTTGTCGATCAGGTTGCGGACGGCGCCGACATTGTTGCGGCCGAACGCCAGGATCTCCGGATCGTCGGCGACGAAGTTCATGTAGACCGAGCAATGGCTGCGCATGAACTCCTCGGCGGTCTTCGCCTTGACCCGGCCCTTCTGGTGGCGCGCCAGAAGCTCGGTGCTCATGTCGACGACGACGGCGCTGAAGATCTCTTCCTTGTCCTTGAAGTAGTTGTAGAAGGTGCCCGAGGCGAGGTCGGTGCGGCGGACGATGTCGCGCACGCCGGCCGCGCCGTAGCCGATCTCGGCGAACACGCTGCGGGCGGCCTTGAGCAGCGCCGCGCGGTTCTCCGTCTTGTTCTGTTCGCGCCGGCCCGGCCGGTCGCCGGCCGCGGCAGTTTCCGCCTGTTGAGTTCATCGCCTCGAAGTCCCATTCAATGCGCCAGCCGCGCCAGTTCGTGGCGCAGCCCGGTCACCATGTCGTCCATCGCGCGGGCCGCGCCCTGCAATGCACCCCGCATGCCAATAAATCCGTGAATGAGCGAATCAAATTCCCGATGGATCGTCTTCACGCCGGCTGCAGCCAGCCGCTCGGCGTAGGCCTGGCCCTCGTCGCGCAGCGGATCGAACCCGGCGGTGAAGACCAGGGCGGGCGGCAGGCCGGACAGGTCCGCCGCGCGCAGCGGCGAGATCCTGGGATCGGCGGCGTCCGCCGGATCGCCGAGATAGTGGGCGGCAAACCACTCCATGTCGGCGCGGGTCAGCAGGAAGCCCTCGCCGCAGCTCTCGTGCGAATGCGTCGTGCCGGCCAGATCGGTGGCGGGATAGATCAGCCACTGCAGGCAGGGTGCATCGGGCTGGCCGCGCATCTGCTGGGCGACGACGGCTGCCAGGGTGCCGCCCGCGGAGTCGCCGGCGACGACGATGCGCGCCGGGTCGAGGCCGAGGCTCGCCGCATTGGCGACCAGCCAGCGGAACGAGGTGGCCGCATCGTCGACGGCGGCCGGGAATTTGTGCTCGGGCGCCAGGCGATAGTCGATCGCCACGACCGCGCAGCCGGTGGCGGCGCAGAAGAAGCGGCACGGCAGGTCGTAGCCCTCGAGGCTGCCGATGACCCAGCCGCCGCCGTGGAAATAGAGGATGGCGGGCAGCAGCCCCGCCGCCGAACCGGCGGGGCGATAGATACGCACGCGCATCCGGCCCTGCGGGCGTGCCGACAATGCGGTCGACGATCTCGCCGACGGCAGCGGGACGGCCGCCCATGATCGCCTGGAAGGCGTCGAATTCCGTGCGCGCCCTGGCGACGCCCAGCTCGGCCAGCGGCTTCTGGCCGCTGCGGGCGAGGAGCTGGAGGAACCACTGGGTGCGGCCGTCGAGCATGCGGCCGTCGACCGTGCGCGACGGCCCCGCCAGGATGTTGATCCAGGAGATCGGCATGCGCAGCGCCAGGTTGGCCGCAACGCCCTGCACGTCCCGCGCGATCTCCGCCATCTGCATGAGGACTTGGTAGCATGGCGAGCGCAAGCCGGGCTAGCTTGGGCAGCCGCCATTCGCCGTCACGGGACCGCCGCCATGAAATGGTATTTCGCCTACGGATCGAACATGAACCCCGCCCGCCTGGGCGACGACCGGCTTGCGCGGAAAGGCGTCGCGATGGGGGCGCGTGTCGGTGGGCGGCTCGACGGCTGGCAACTCGCCTTCAACAAGATCGGCCGCGGCGGCAAGGGGGCGGGGGCGGGCAACATCGTCGTGGCGCCCGGCAAGATCGTGCATGGCACGCTGAACGAGCTGCCCGATCCTGGCTTCGACGTGCTCGACATCGCGGAAGGCGTGGCCGGCGGCCATTACGAACGCCGTACGCTCCCGGTGGTGCGCGCCGACACCGGCGAGACTGTCCAGGCGATCGCCTATGTGGCGCTGATGGTGGGCGAGGGGCTGCGGCCGACGCGCGAGTATCTCGGCCATCTGCTGGCCGGCCGCGATCTGCTGCCGGCCGACTACTGGGCGTGGCTCAAGGCAACGCCGACGCTCGATTAGGCCGTGATGACTTTCCGTCGAATCACGCGCCGGCTCGGCACAGGCGGCGCTTCGCTGCGCGTCGGCGCAATGGTCCTTGTGGCCATTGCGCTCTCTAAGTCGACGCGAAAAGGCAAAGTCATCACGCTGTAGGCCGTGAACCTCTGAATTAGCCGTCCAACCGCGTGAACGGCACGGTCAGGCCACCGCCGGACGTGGGACCGCCGCCGCCGCCGCCACCACGGCCGCCTCTATTGGGACCGCTGCCTTTGGCTGATACACCGCCGAAGCCTTCCCGCTTTTCGTTCAGGGAGCCGCCGGCGGCACCGTTCCACGTGAAGGTGAAATGAGAGGCCCCGTCGCGCGGCGTGTATTCGAGGTTGGCGCCCTTGATCTCGGCGGTGACGAAGCGCCAGAGGGCGGTGCCGGCCGCGCCCCCTTCGTGGCGAGGATGCATTCGGCCGTGTGGCCTTCGTCGACCGACACCACGATCAGGATCTGGTCGAGACGGCCGAACGGCGTCTGGGCATTGAACTTGTAGGAACCCACCTTGATCGCGTCGCGCGAGTTGCTGGCGGGCCGGTGCGCGATCAGTCCCGGTGGCAGCAACAGGCCGGCCTGCTGGGCGAAGGCGTAGGCATTGCCGAGCTCCACGACGCGCGAGGGATCGCCCCAACTCGACCGCGCGACGGCCTCCTTCAGGCCGCGGGTCCCCGGGACCTGGTAGGGTGCATTGTAGGTACTCGTGTCCCACAGGACCTGCCTGCCCTCGGTGACGACCAGCAGGTCGCGCCGAAGCTGCGCCGGCAGTCCCTGAAAGTCGATCGACGGCGCCTCGAGTTCGCGCATCAGCACGGCGCAGAACGGACTGTTCTGCCCCGGCGGACCGTCGAGCGCGACGCGGCCCGGCGCGGTCGAGAACAATACCAGCGTGTTGGGCGGCGGCGCGGTCTGCAGTTGCACGTCCGGATTTAACACAGCCGCGCGCTGGGTCGCGAGCTGGGCCCAGCCGTCGGCTGGATTGTTGCGGCAATTGTCGAACACCATCAGGCGATGGCGCGCGCCGCCCATACCATGGTTGATCGAGCTGATCGACACGAGCTGACTGGTCGCGTTGGGCGTGCTGAGATCGGCGTCGATCGGCACGACGTAGGAGTCCTTTACCCATTGTGCGCCGTGGCCCGCGAAATAGATCGCGCCCAGGTCGGCGCCGCTCAGGTTGCCCTTGAAGGCCTCGACCGCCGCGACCATCTGGTTGCGGTCGGCATCCTGGACCAGTTGCGTCTTGAGCCCGAGAGCCTCGAAGTGCCTGGCCACGTCGGGCGCGTCGCGCTTGACGTTGGGCAGCGAGGCCTCCCATTGGTATTTCGAGTTGCCAATGACGAGGGCAGCACCGTTGCGGCCCTGGGCACGAACGATCGAGGGCGCGGCGAGCAAGACGCCAGCTGCAGCCAATACTTTCCGTCGTCCCAAACGCCGAGACGTTCTCAGATCGAGCATGCAATTTCCCCTGGCCCGCACCCACTCTTTGGATGTTCAGGTCCAAGCGCTGCCATAACGAGGAGCCGTCGGATCACTTTGCCGTCGCAAGCCCCTTCTTGGTGCGGGCGCCGGCCTTGTTCTTCATCGCATCGAAGTCCTTCAGCTCCGCTACATCCTTCTCATGCCAGAAGTTGAGCTCGATCATCACGCCGTCGGGATCGTGCAGGAAAACCTGCTGCAACGGGCGCGCCGGGACCTTGCGGACTTCGTAGGGCACCTTGTCCTTCTTGACCTTGTCGATCGTGGCGCGGATGTCGGAGCAGTTGATCGCGACATGGTCGATCGCGCCGCTGCCATGGTCCTTGCGGCCGGTCTCGGAGACCAGATGCAGGATCGGCTTGTCGCCGGCATAGAGCCAGGCGCCGGGGAAGTTGAAGGGCGGCCGGTCGCCGTCGTGCAGGCCGACATATTTCTCGTAGAACTTCACCGTGGCCTTCAGGTCCTTGCAGAAGACATTCCAGTGGTCGAGTGAGAGCGCGGGCATGGGTTCCTCCTCGGGAAAGCAAAAGCCTACAACTTTCGCCACGGGCCGGAAATAGGGTCAGGCCGCCTCTGGACGGCTGAGAACGGCGTTGAAAACCGTGCCGGGCACGGCGATCCGCGGGTCGCCGTAGAGGGCGCGCAGCTCGGCGAAATGCCGGTCGGGATCGTGCGTCAGACCGGCCAGGCGGTCGAAGAAGGCGAGGTCGAGGCTCGCGTCGTCGCGCTGCATGGCGCCCCACACGTCCCAGGGCAGCATCTCGCGCTTGTTGAGGGCGGCCACGTCGCGCACGATATTGCCGGCGATGAACCACAGCCCGTGCATGTCGAGGATACCGAAATCCTTCGCCTCCGCCCGGCCCGAGCGGCAGAGCGTCCAGGCGTCGCCCGCGACCAGGAATTCATCATGCGTCACGTCGAGCGTATCGAGCGCGATGGCGAACATCTGGCGCTGCCGGTCGTCGATCTGGGCGTCGACCATCACCCAACGCTTCTCTGCCGTGTTCCAGTATTCCGCGACCCAATGGTCGTAGAACTTGCCCTTCTCGAAATAAGTGCCGAATCCGCAGCGCGCGCGAGCTGGCACGCCCTGGTGACGCAGGATGGCGACCAGCAGCAAGGTGAAGGAGCGGCAGACGCAGACGTAGCGGTCGCCGGGGGCGCGCACCGAAGTGAGCGGCCGGGGATCGCGGTTGGCGATGGTGGCCAGCACGTCCGCGATCGGCCTGATGTGCGACTCGCCGCGCCGCGCGGGCGGCAAGGCGACGCCATAGGCCGCCGTCATGTGCTCGTGGATCAGCAGGCCCTGCACCAGCTTCGCCAGCGCCCCGACCTCGCGAGGCAGGCCGTCGAACAGCCTGGCCCCGGTGCCCGGGTCGCTGAGGTCAACGGGCGTACGGTAGAAGCCCAGGCTCATGGGAACAGCCTCTCGAGCTGGTCGAGGCCCAGGCCCCAGCCGTGCGCGTGATCGTCGCGCGCCTTCTCGCTGAAGAACTGCTCGTGCGTCAGGGTCAGCAGCGAGCCGTCGGCATCGGGCTTGATGTCGATGGTGACCTGCGACTCGCGCTCGGGCGTGGTGCGCCAGGCCCAGCTGAAGACCAGGCGGCTGTAGGGTGTCACTTCCTTGTAGATGCCGCTCACGTCGTGCTGCTCGCCGTTGTCGCCCTTGAAGCCGACACGGAAGCGGCCGCCGACGCGGAGGTCGGTCTCGGCGGTGCGGGAGGCCTCGTTGTTGCCGCCCCACCAGCGCATCATTTGTGCCGGTTTGGTCCAGGCTTCGTAGACTTTTTCCGGCGGGGCTTTGAGACGGCGCTTGAGGGTAAGGGCGGGCTTGGTGTCCATGGGTCCTTCTCCAGGAATGCGGCGAGCCGGTCGAGCTGGTCCGTCCAGTAGCGTTCGTAGCGGGCGAGCCATTCCATAGCCTGCTCCATCGGCGCGGGGGTCAGTTGGCAGGCGACGCTCCGCCCGGTCTTGGTGCGCTGGATCAGGCCCGCATCGCCCAGCACGTCGAGGTGCTTCATGATCGCGGGCAGCGACACCGGGAAAGGCCTGGCGAGCTCGCTGATGGTGAGGCTCTCTTCCTTCTCCTCCTCGAGCCGTGCCAGCAGGGCGCGCCGCGTCGGGTCGGCGAGGGCGGCGAAGGTCCGGTCGAGACCGGAAGCTTGATAGTTAACCATACTGTTAACTATTGGCCCAGTCTGCCGTGGAGTCAAGGGGATGGCGGCTATTTCGTCAGGAATGCCGTGATCGCATCCATGGTCGCCGCGGGCTGTTCTTCCATCAGCCAGTGGCCCGAATGGGCGATCACCTGGCCGGTCACGTCGCTGGCGACGAAGCGCAGCACATCGGCCTGGGCGGTTCCAAACGACTTGTCGGCGCCGATCGCCAGCACCGGCATCGACAATTTGCCCCGGGCCGCAAAGCCCTTGTTGTCGGTCGCATCCTGGGCGAAGGCCGCAAACTGCTCGAAGGCGCAGTGCATGTTTCCGGGCCGGCCGTAGATGGCGGCGTAGTGATTGCGCGTGGCCTCGTCGATCGACGCTGGCGTGGCCGACAGTTCGTTGTAGAAGCGGTCGAGGTAGATGCGCTCGCGGCCGGCGACGAGGCGCTCGACGTCGGCGCCGCGGAAGTTGAAATGCCAGAGCAGCGGGCTCTTCAGGATCTCGTCCCACGGGCCGATGCCCGGCAGGGGCGCATCCATGACGATCCAGCGGGCGATCTTCGCGGGAAACTGCGCGGCCAGCGCATAGCCCACCATGTTGCCGATGTCGTGCGTGACCAGCGCAGCCCGATCGATCTTGAGGGCATCGAGCAGGTGCGCCATGTCGTGCGCCTGGGTCTTCTTGTCGTAGCCGCCCCTGGGCTGCGAGGAGAGTCCCATGCCGCGCAGGTCGGGCACGATCACGGTGCTGGTATCGGCAAGCCGCGCCGCCAGCGGCGCCCACATGTCGCCGGTGTCGGCGAACCCGTGCAGCAGGAGGACGGCCGGACCCCGGCCGCCGATCCTGGTGTGGATCGTGACGCCGTCGAGCGCGATCACCCGGATCTTGAAGTTCGCCGGGAAGGACTCAATCATCACTCAAACTCTTTCGATCAGCGCCTGGGCAGCGGCTGGATTGCGCACCTTGGCGCCGGAGATGAAGTAGACGAAGGCGTCGCCCTTCTTGGCCCAGGCCTTGGCCTTCTTCGCCCACTTGTCGAGTTCGGCGGGCTTGTAGCCGGTCTTCACTCTGTCTTCGCTCTTCATCAGGCGGGCATAGGTGAAGTCGGCGGTCGGCTCGTCGATCTCGGGGAAGTCGGCGTCGTGGGCGTAGACGATCGCGACATTGTGCTTGCGGCAGAGATCGTAGAAGCGTCCGTCCTTGAAGCTCTCGTGCCGCACCTCGATGGCGTGGCGAAGCGGCAGCTTGCCGGCCTCCTTGGGCAGCAGCTTCAGGAAGGTGGCGATGTCCTCGGGATCGAACTTCTTGGTGGCCATGAACTGCCAGTTGATCGGGCCCAGGCGATCGCCCAGCTCGACGAGGCCCTGGCTCACGTAGCGCTGGATCGATTCGCCCGCTTCGGCCAGCACGCGGCGGTTGGTGCAAAAGCGCGAAGCCTTCATCGCGAAGACGAAGCCGTCGGGCGTCTCGCTCTTCCACTTGGCCCAGCTCGCAGGCTTGAACGACGAGTAGTAGGTGCCGTTGATCTCGATCGAGGTCAGTTTGCGGCTGGCATATTCGAGCTCGCGCTTTTGCGTCAGGTCGTCGGGATAGAAGACGCCGCGCCACGGCTCGAAGGTCCAGCCGCCGATGCCGACATAGATCTTGCCCGCCATTCAGCCCTCCAGCAGCCTGGCGGCGCACCTGTTGTGCGTGGCGATCACCGGCTGCATGTCCATGGTGACGATCGCACCGTCCTTCACGATCTGTTTGCCGTTGATCACTGTGTGGCGCGCGGTTTGCGTGGCGCAAAACACGACGGCGGCGACAGGATCGTGCAGCGCGCCGGCATAGCCCAGCGTGTTGAGGTCGAGCGAGAAGAAATCCGCGCACTTGCCGGGCTCCAGCGAGCCGATGTCGCTGCGGCCCAGAACGCTGGCGCCGCCCAGGGTCGCGATTTCCAGGACCTCGCGCGCCGTCATCCATTCCTTGGCGCGGATCGGATGCGACTGCGACAGATGCATGTACTTCTGCGGCCCCTCTGGTGGCAGCAGGCCGAGCCGCAGCCGCGCCAGCAGCATCGCCTGGCGCGCCTCCGCCAGCATGTTGGACGAATCGTTGCTCGCCGAGCCGTCGACGCCCAGGCCCACCTTCACGCCGGCCGCCAGGTACTTCTTGATGGGCGCTATGCCCGAACCCAGCCGCATGTTGGAGCAGGGGCAGTGCGCGGCGCCGCAGCCGGACCTGGCGAACTTGGCGATCTCGTCGTCGTCGACATGGATCGCGTGTGCGAACCACACGTCGTCGCCCAGCCAGCCCAGCGTCTCCATCCAGTCGACGGGGCGCATCGAGAAGCGGTCGAGCGTGTAGCGCTCCTCGTCGAGTGTCTCGCAGAGATGAGTGTGCAGCTTTACCTTGTACTGGCGCGCCAGTGCCGCGGAGTCCTTCAGCAGGCTCTCGGTGACGGAGAAGGGCGAGCAGGGCGCCAGCACGATCTGCGTCATCGAGCCCGTGGAGGCGTCGTGGTATTTTTCGATCACGCGCTGGCTGTCCTTCAGGATGAAGGGCTCGTCTTCGACGCAATCGTCGGGCGGCAGGCCGCCCTTGGATTCGCCGAGCGACATCGAACCGCGGCTGGCGTGGAAGCGCACGCCCAGCTCGCGCGCTGCCTCGATCTGGCAGTCGACGTTGTTGCCGTTCTTGAAGACGTAACTGTGGTCGAACACCGTGGTGCAGCCCGACAGCGCCAGTTCGGCAAGACCTACAAGCGTGCTGGCACGCGAGCCCTCGGCATCGGTGCGCGCCCAGGCGCGGTAGAGTGCCTTCAGCCAGGGGAAGAGATTGTTGTTCTGCGCGCCGGGAAAATTGCGGGTCAGCGTCTGGTTGAGATGATGGTGCGTGTTCACGAAGCCCGGCAACACGATCTGCCCACTAAGATCGATCACCGTGTCGGCTGTCGCGGGCAGGTCCGCCGTGGGTCCGACCTGCTTGATAACGCCATTCTCGGCATAGATCCCCGCATTCTTGAGTTCACGACGCCCGCCGTCCATGGTTACGAGGACGTCGGCATTCTTGGCGAGCAAGGTCGGCATTGAACTGTATCCTGTGGGGCGTGATGCCCGTCCGAAACTACAGCCAGAGCCCGGAAAGGAGAAGCAATGTCCGTACCTGAAATCATCGGCTCGCTCCGATCGACCTACACCCGCGTCGTCTGCATGGTCTGCTTGGAGAAGGGCATCGACTACGTACTGACGGAGACGCCGCTCGGCGCGCCGCAGCTCCTGGCCATCCATCCGCTGGGCAAGATGCCATGCTTTCGCCACGGAGATGTCGAGCTCTTCGAATCAAGCGCAATTGCCACGTACCTCGATCGCAGCTTTCCGGGACAGAGTCTCTTTCCGCCCGATCCGTACCAGGCGGCGCTTGTCGAGCAGTGGGTGTCGATCGTCAACACGGTGATGGATCGCACCATGATCCGCACCTATCTCTTCGCGTACATCGCGGCCCGCATCGGCGGTAGGGAGCCCGATCGTCAGGCGATCGACGCCGTCCTGCCGGAGGTGCGCATGCAGGTCGGCATCCTCGACAAGGCGGTGGCCGGGACCGGTCATCTCGTCGGCGACCGTTTCACCTTCGCCGACATCAACCTGATGCCGATGCTCCACCGGCTCTCGCAGGCTCCCGAAGGAGCGAGGGCGCTGCTCAAGGCCACGCACCTTGCCGCCTACTACAGGGCGCATGCCGCGCGGCCGAGCTTCGCGCGCACCGACCCGCCCGCCGGCCCGCCGAAACGGGCCTAGCCGCCCGAGGCGTCTCAGCCCTTGACCGAACCGGCGGTCAATCCCGCGACATAGTGCTCGACGAAAAACGAATAGATGATCGCCACTGGAATCGAGCCGAGCAGGGCGGCGGCCATCAACTGGCCCCAATAGAAGACGTCGCCCTTCACCAGCTCGGCGATGGCGCCGACCGGGACCGTGCGCACCTCGGTCTTGGTGAGGAAGATCAGCGCATAGAGGAACTCGTTCTGCGCCAGGGTGAAGGCGAAGATTCCGGCCGAGATGAAGCCCGGGCCGCACAAGGGGAGGACGATCTTGACCAGGGTCTGCAGCCGGCTCGCGCCATCGATCCGAGCGGCGTCCTCGAGCTCGATCGGCACGGTGCGGAAATAGCCCATCAGCAGCCAGGCGCAGAACGGGATCAGCAGGGTCGGATAGGTCAGGATCACCGAGGTCAGCGTATCGCCCAGGCCGAGCCGGTTGATCAGGTCGGCCAGCGGCACGAACAGGAGTGGCTGCGGCACCAGATAGGTCGCGGCGATGGCGAAGGACACCAGCGTCGCGCCGGCAAAGCGCATGCGCGCCAGCGGGTAGGCCAGCATGGCGCCGAGCACCAGCGAGATCGCCGTCGATGTCACCGCCACCACGAAGGTGTTCCAGGTCCACAGGAGGAAGCTGGTTTCGGTGAGCAAGTCGACATAGTGCTTCAGCGTCGGGTTATGCACGATCAGCGGCATGACCTTGCGGTTGTAAAGTTCCTGGTTGGACTTCAGCGAGGTGACAGCCATCCAGTAGAACGGGAACAGCGCGAACAGAAGCGAGGCGCCGAGCGGCAGCCACAGCGTCAACAGACGCATCTGCCAGCCGCCGCGCCCGACAATCATGGCTTGGCCTTCATGATTTGGTTTTCATGATTTGGATGGCCTCAGATAGATCGCCATGGCGAGGATGATCAGGGCCAGCGGCGGCACCATGGAGAGCGCGATCGACGCGCCCTGGCCGAACTGGCCGGCGCCCATGGCGACGTCGAAGGCGTAGGTTGCGAACACGTGGGTGGCGTTGGTCGGCCCGCCGCGCGTCATGACGTAGATCAGCTGGAAGTCGGAGAAGGTGAAGATCACCGAGAACATGGTGACGATGAAGATGATCGGCTTCAGCAGCGGCAGGGTGACGTAGCGAAAGCGGCCGAAGCGGCCGGCACCGTCGATGGTCGCCGCCTCGTAGAGTTCGGGCGAGATGGTCTGCAGGCCGGCAAGCAGCGTGATGGCGTAGAACGGCAGGCCGCGCCAGGTGTTGACGATGATGAGCGAGAACATCGCGAGATGGGGATGGCCGAGCCAGCTCGGGCCGGGGTCGGCAATGCCGGTGTGCACGAGCACCCAGTTGACCACACTGAAGGCGGGATCGAGAATCCACTGCCAGGCGATGGTCGACAGCACGGTCGGCACGATGAAGGGCAGCAGCAGGAGCGCGCGCGTCAGGTTCTTGAAGCGGAAGTCCTGGTTCATCACCAGGGCGAGCCCGAGCCCGCCCACCATCTTCAGGAGCGTCGCGGAGATGGTGTAGACGAAGGTGTTGAGCACAACCTGCCGGAAGATCGAGTCGTGCCAATCGGCGATGAAGTTGGCGAGGCCGACGAACACGCCCGGCTGGGCCACCGGCCTGTTCTGCAGGCTGATCCAGATTCCGTAGAAGAAGGGATAGCCGACCAGCGCCACCAGGAAGGCGACCGGCAGCGCCACCATCAGCCAGCTGAACACGCTCTCGCGCTCCAGCCAGCGTCCGAGCGAGAACGCCTGCCGCCGGCGCATCAGCGCCGGCGCGAGCGATTGCACCGTCATGAGCTCAAGCCGTCTTGTAGATCTGCGTCAGCTGCGCCTTGGCGTCGGCGATCACTTCCTTGGTCGACTTGCCCGCGCAGGCCTTGGCGAACATGTCGATCACCACGAATTTGGCAATGGTCTCGGATTGCGCCCGGCTGAGCGGCTGGGGCCAGCCCGGCAGATGCGCGGTCTTGAGCGCGTCGCGGTAAGGCAGGTTGCGCGGTTCCACCTTCCACATCGGCGCCTCGTCGTAGGCGTGCAGGAACGGCTGGTAATAGGTGACCGCTACGTCGTACCAGGGGCCGAGCTGCTTGGGCTCCATCAGCCAGCGCAGGAAGTCCTTGGCCGCCTGCTTGTCCGGGGTATGGGAGAAGATCGCATGGGCCTGCGGATTGAGCATGTGGAAGCGGCCCTTCGGCCCCTTGGGATTCTCCGACTGGTCGATCACCTTGGCCATGTCGGGGAAGTCCTTCTTGGCCCCCCACAGGATCGATTCGGCGTTGTTGGTGCAGGAGATCTGCTCCGACAGGAAGGCCTTGTTGTTGCTGACGTCGGTCCAGGCCAGGCAATCCTCGAGCATGGTCTCCTTGTAGAGCCGGCGGCAGTAGTCGACCGCGCGCGCGGTCTCGTCGAAATCGATCACGATGGTCTTGCCATCCGCCTCGACCTCGCGGCCGCCGTAGGACCACAGCAGCGGGTAGAGCCAGCCGTGATTGTCGCCGAAGCCATGACCGAGTTCGAAGCCGAACGGATGGCCCGCCTTCTTCAGCTTGATACCGGCTTCCAGCAGCTCGTCCCAGGTATCGGGGAACTTGTCGTAGCCTGCTTCCTTGAACCAGTCGGTGCGCCAGTTCATGAGCTGGCCAATGTTGGCATAGGGAATGGCCTTCCATTTGCCATTGACCACCACGGCTTCCTGCGCCGTTTCGTACCAGCCGCCGCTTGCCTTGCCGACGTCGGCGGCGATGTCGCTCACGTCGACGAGCTTTTCGTCGAACAGGAAGGCCCAGTTGAAGCCGACTGTGGCCAGGTCGGGGCCGCTGCCATTCTCGGCTGCGGTGGTGACGCGGGTCAGCAGACTGCCGACGCTCACCACGTCGTAGTTCACCTTGATGCCGGTCGCCTTCTCGTAGGCGGCCGCCAGCTGGTTCTTGAACAAGGCGTCGAACGGCGGGATGAACGAACTTTCGTGCATCATCGTGAGCGCCTTCGGAGTGGCTCTCACGATGGACGGTGCGACCAGGGCACCGGCGGCGCCAAGTGCTGTGTGTTTCAGGAATACTCGACGCGACGCACGGGGGGAACTACGCATAGCAACGCCTCCCTTTTTTGCTTGTCGATGGCGAACCATAGCCGAGGTCAATGGCATCCACCACCTCAATGCCACGCGGCGCGACCGCGCACGGTCCCGGCCGGAACCGGCGACACTCGCTGAGACCATCAGTACCCTCGTGAGACGTCGACTCCCTGCAAGAGCTGTCCTCCGGCCTCGAAGCTGCGGATGTTCGCGACGACCTCGGTTACCAGCTGTGCCACGGTCGGCCGCCGCGCCACGTGCGGCATCACCGTCACCTTGGGATGAAGCCAAAGCGGGCTGTCCGGCGGCAGCGGCTCGGGCCAAAGTGCGTCCAATGCGGCGTATGACAACTGTCCCGTATCGAGTGCTGCGATCAGATCCTTGTCCACCACATGCTTGCCGCGCCCGACGTTCACCAGCATGGCTCCTCTTGGCATCATGGCAAACGTGCGCGCGCAGAAGATGCCTTCGGTTTCCGCCGTCAGCGGCAACAGGCAGACGGCGATATCGGTCTGGCCGAGAAACGGCTCGAGCTGATCGCGACCGTGGAAGAGCGGGACCTCTGCCGCCTGTCGCGATGAGCGCACCCACGCGGAGACCTTGAAGCCCAGCGACTGCAAGGCCAGCGCCGGCGCCGTGGCCATCATTCCGAAGCCCAGAAAGCCAACGCGCCTTTGCTCGGGCCGGACGATCGGTGCCCTGCGCCACTCCCGATTCGCCTGGGCTGTCTGGTAGGCAGGCATATCGCGATGGAAGCGCAAGACGTGCATGATGACGTATTCCGTCATCATCGGATCGCCGCCCGGTGGTTCCACCTTGCCGAGCGGGACCTTCGGCAGTTTCGGATGCTTGACGATGTCCTCCACGCCGGCCGCACGGCTGAACATGGCCTTCAGGTTCGGGAAGGTGGGAAGCTGGTTGAAATCCGGATGCATGAACGCGAGGTATTCGATGTCCTTCGGCTCGCCCGCATCAGGCCAGAAGCAAATCGGCAGATCGGGAAGCTGCTCCTTGAATGTATCGCGAAATGCCTGGGCACTACCGATGATCTTGTCCAGGTTGACGATGAGCAACGCCATGCAGCCTCCAGAATGACGCCAAAGGCGACGCGTCACTCTTCAGGATGATAGACGAGAAGACTGACGCTGGACGATCGAAAAGCGAATATGGCGAGCAAATCCAGCACCGTTGCTCAGGTCCGAAAACAGCCGGCGTCTTGCGCAGGGACCTCAGTGCTGGTCGACGCGGGTCGAGGTCGCGGGCCCCTCGCCGGTGATCAGGAGCACGACCTCGCCGTCCTTGGCGCCGTCATAGTGGACTTGCTTGCCGAAGTGCGTGACGAAAGTGCCCGCCGTACGGGCACCGTGCTGGCGGGATCGAATGTCGTGCCGGTGCCCATCCACCAGGTGCCCTTGATCACAGTGATGAAGCGGTCGTTGGGATGAAAATGCGGCCGGCTCATGTTGTTTGGCAGCCATTTGGTCAGGACGATATAGAGGCCGGGCTTGGACGGGTCGCCAACGAGCACGGCCTGCTCGGAGCCTGGCGAGGTCTGCTTCCAGGCGATTTTGTCGGGAAGCGTATAGACGACGGCGGCGGGATTGAGATCGGCGGCGATAGCACTTGAGGAAATCGTGGCCGATGCCATTGCGCCGACAAACAAGTGGGTCAACGTGCGCATTCCTTTGTCCTCCCATGATCGGGGTCGCTCACCGATCGACCCGGTAAAGGCGCCACCGCTTGGGTACGCCTTTGAGCTGATGAATACCGCGATCCTTGAATCGGATTTCCGACTGCGACATCAGATCCTTGACCGCGCTCGAGACCAAAACCTCACCGGCGCGCGCTTTCGCGGCAACGCGTGCGCCGATGTGAAATGCGAGACCGGACAGATCGGGTCCGCTCACCTTGTAGTCGCCGACATGCAGCCCGACCCTGATTTCCAGCCCGAGCGTGCGCACTGCCTTGAGGATGGCAGTCGCACACCCGACGGCCGCCGCCGGTGCCTTGAATGTCGCGAGCAGCCCGTCTCCGGTCGTTACGACTTCCTTGCCGCGCAACGCTTTCATCTCTCTGCGGACGGTGGCGTAGTAGTGGGCCATCACCTTTGCCCAACGCGAATCGCCCAGCTGCGCGGCTTTTTCCGTGGATCGGACGATGTCGACAAACAGGATCGTGGCAGACACTTGCTTGAGTTCGGTGCCGCGATTGGCCGGTCGCCGCCGGATTGCAATAGTGTCAGCCAGCGGCTCGTAGCTATGGCTGTCGCGCCGCGCGATGGCGTTTTTTACGTAGTCTTTGGCAAGCTGCACCGTGCGGCAACGAATCGATTTCTCGCGCGGTGGAACCGTCCAGTAGACCTTTCGCCCGTCTCCCGCGCCGTCCACCTCGACAGGGCCCCACTTCAGGGAAACCGTCGTGCCAACGCGGTGAATCCACCATGCCTTCGACGTGTATCCGGAAACGTTCGACTTATGGATTCCGATGCGAAGGAATTTTGGCATGTGCGGCGCGACTATTCGCTATGGCCTCGTCTAGCATGGAATTTGATCGCGCATTCCTGCTTTGGCAACAATCTTCCAAAGCTCCAGCGCAGCGTGATTACAGCAGCCCGAGGCTCCTGAAGCTCGCGTGGCCCTTGCGGCCGATCACCAGATGGTCGTGGATGGAAATGCCGAGCGCTGCCGCGGCCCTGGCGATCTCCTTTGTCATCTCGATGTCTTCGCGCGACGGCTTGGGATCCCCGGAGGGATGGTTGTGCACCAGGATCAGCGCCGCGGCATTGAGCGCCAGCGCGCGCTTGACCACTTCGCGCGGATAGACCGGCGTGTGGTCGATCGTCCCGCGCTGCTGGACCTCGTCGGCGATCAGCACGTTCTTGCGGTCAAGGAAGAGAATGCGGAACTGCTCGGTCTTCTCATGCGCGAGTGCGGCATGGTAATAGTCGATGAGCTGCTGCCAGTTGGTCAGGACCGGCATGTCCTTGACTTTGCGCTCGGCCAGCCGCCGGCCCCCCTCGCGCATCGCCCTGAACAGCACGAGCGTGCGCTGGTCGATCTCGAACTCTCTCAGTTGTTCGGACTCGGCGGCGAAGATGTCGCCCAGCGTGCCGAAGCGCTCGAGTAGCCGCTTGGCCAGCGGCTTGGTGTCGATCCGCTCGATCGCATAGAACAGGATCAGCTCCAGCAGTTCGTAGTCGGGCAGGGACTCGATGCCGGCCTTGAGCACGCGCTCGCGCACCCGGGAACGGTGGCCGTGGTAATGCGGCTTGGGCTCCGAGAGGCCGCTATTGTGTCCGCTGGCGATGGGCAGGGCGGCGAGCGCGGTCCGGAGGCGCAGTGTCGGATCGTGGCCGGTGAATTCCCAGCACTGGTCGAGCCGGTTCCAGGTGCCGCCCGCGTCGCGCAGCAGCGATCGAAGAGGCAGGGTGTTGCCGCTCACGCGCCACAGCTGATCGGTCGATTGAACGCGCAGGCCGGCTGCGAGCAGGGCGAGCAAGGCGTCGTCGGCCGCGCCGCTGTCGATCGCGTGGGCCTCCGTTGTCGCCTTTCGTGCTCTCCCCATGCCGCGACGTTTCCATGCAACCGGGGCAGAAACGGGGCGGGACGATGGTCAACCCGGGACGGCGGGCAGCGAATATGCTTTAGGATGTGGACATGAACTTCACGGAAATCGATGCCGCCTACGCGGCCTTCGCGCAGGAACACAGGATCCCGGGCATCGCCGCCGGGATCGTCCAGGACGGCCGACTCGTCCACGTGACGGCAACGGGCCTCGCGGACGTCGAAGGCGCGCGCAAGGTGGCGGCGACGACGGCCTTCCGCATCGCCTCGATGACCAAGAACATGACGGCACTGGCGATCCTGTCCCTTCGAGACAAGGGCCGCCTCTCGCTCGATGCGCCGCTGAGCGAGTACGTGCCGCAGTTTGCGGCCGTCGCGCCCGCGAGCCGCGACAGCCCGCCCGTCACCGTGCGCCATCTGCTGACCCATACGGCAGGCCTTGTAACCGACGATCCGTGGGGCGACCGCGTGCTCGGCATGACGCCGGCGGAACTCGATGCGCTGATCGCGAACGGGACGCTATTTGCGCGCCCGCCAGGCCTGGCCTTCGAGTACAGCAACCTGGGCTACGGCCTGGCCGGCCGCGCGCTGACCAATGTGAGCGGCGAGCCGTACCAGTCGTACATCCGCCGCACCATCCTCGAACCGCTCGGCATGGACCGCACGACTTTCGACCCCTTTGAGGCGGCGAAGCACGACTTCGCGCAGCCCTATCGCGTCGATGATGGCCAGTGGTCGCGCGAGCGCCTCGAGCCAGACGGCGAGATCGGCGCGATGGGCGGCCTGGTGACGACGGTGCCCGACTATGCGCGCTATGTGGCCTTTCTCCTCGGTGCGTGGCCCGCGCGCGACGATCCCGAACTCGGGCCCGGTGCGCCGGGCCAGCGTACGCGAACTCGGCCTCTGGCATGCGCCGCCATTCGCGATCGACGGCCGGCCGCAGACTGCGACCGCTTATGGCGACGGCCTCATGAACTCGCTCGATCCGAAACTCGGCCGCCTGCTCCACCACTCGGGCGGATTCCCGGGCTACGGCTCGCACCTGGTGATGCTGCTCGATCGCGGCTGGGGAGTCTTCGCGTTCGCCAACAAGACCTACGCGCCGATGTCGCGCTTCACCTGGCGCGTCTGCGAAATGCTGCTGGACGCAGCGCCGGCCCGTCCTCGCGCGACACCGTCGGCCGCTCTTTCTCGCGTCGTCGAGGCGATCGTTGCCGCTTATGCCACAGGCCGCATCGAGGTCGCCGCGCCGGTGTTCGCGGTCAACTTCCTGCTCGATACGCCGGCGCGATTTCGCGATGCCGAGCTTGCCGGCCTCAAGGAGACACTCGGCGAGGGCCGGCTCGAGGCGATCGAGCCCGCGCATGCACTCGCCGGGAAGTTCACGCTGGCCTGCGAGAAGGGACGTCTCGCGGGATCGGTGATCCTGTCGCCGGACGCAGTACCTGGCATCCAGAAGCTGACGCTCACCGCCGAGCTGGCGTGAACTCAGGCGGCCTTGGTCTGGCCGAGGTCGTAGGGTGGCTTGGCGAGCTGCGTCGGCGAGAGGGTGAAGAACTCCACGCCCGTCTCGGTGATGCCGACCGAGTGCTCGAATTGCGCCGAGAGCTGCTTGTCGCGCGTCACCGCCGTCCAGCCGTCGCTCAGGATCTTCACTTGCCAGGTGCCGACATTGACCATCGGCTCGACGGTGAAGAACATGCCGGGCTTCAGCACCGGCCCTGTGCCGGCCTTGCCGTAGTGCAGGATGTTCGGCGCGTCGTGGAAAATGCGGCCGAGGCCGTGGCCCGAGAAGTCGCGCACGACCGAGAAGCGCTGGCTCTCGACATAGGCCTGGATCGCATGGCCGATGTCGCCGACATGGCCGCCGGGTTTGGCGACGGCGATCCCGCGCATCATCGCCTCGTAGGTGACGTCGCACAGGCGCTTGGCTTTCACGCCGACGCTGCCGGCGAAGAACATGCGGCTGGTGTCGCCGTACCAGCCGTCGAGGATGGTGGTGACGTCGATGTTCACGATGTCGCCGTCCTGCAGGCGCTTCTCGCCCGGGATGCCGTGGCAGACGACGTGGTTGATCGAGGTGCAGATCGACTTCGGGAACCCGCGATAGCCCAGCGGCGCGGGGATCGCCTTGTGGTCGAGGATGAACTCGTGACAGAGGCGATCGAGTTCGCCGGTGGTGACGCCGGGTTGCACGTGCGGCGTGATGAAGTCGAGCGTCTCGGCTGCCAGGCGACCGGACTTGCGCATGCCCTCGAAGCCTTCGGGGCCGTGAAGCTTGATGGTCCGCTCGTCGCGCCGCCAATAGTCGACGCTGTCGTCCTCGATGTCGGGGGCGCTGCTCATGAAAGTCTATTTGGCATGCGATATGGGCGCTAACAAGACCGTCGCGCTTGCTTGGACCACGAGCGTCGATCCGCTAAAGTCCTGAAAACCCAAGGAAAACCGCCAGATGGCCGAGTCCCCCAAGAACGTCACCGCCTGCCTGTTGATCATCGGCAACGAAATCCTGAGCGGCCGGACCAAGGATGCCAACCTCAACTTCCTGGCCCTCGAACTGAACAAGCTGGGCGTGCAGTTGCGGGAGTGCCGGGTGATTCCCGACGTCGAGCAGATGGTCGTCGACACCGTGAACGAGGTTCGCCGCAAGTTCGATTACGTGTTCACGACGGGCGGAATCGGCCCGACCCATGACGACATCACGGCGGACTGCATCGCCAAGGCGTTCGGCGTCGGCATCTCCGAGCATCCCGAGGCGGTGGCGCGCATGACCAGGCACTATGGCGACGCGGCGCTGTTCACGCCGGCGCGGCGGCGCATGGCGCGCATCCCGCACGGCGGCGTACTGGTCGACAATCCTGTGTCGGTGGCGCCCGGCTTCCAGATGGAGAACGTGTTCACCTTCGCGGGCATTCCCACGATCATGCAGGGCATGTTCCATGCGATGAAGCATCGGTTGGTCGGCGGTGCGCCGATCGTGTCGCGCACCGTGCGCACGAACCTGCCCGAGGGCATCATTGCCGAGCCGCTGGGCGCGCTGCAGAAGCGCTTCGACGATCTCGACATCGGCAGCTACCCCGGCTTCCGCAACGGCAAGGTCAGCGTCTCGCTGGTGCTGCGTGGCACGGATGATGCACGGCTTGCATCGGCGTCGGCCGAATTGATCGACACCCTGAAGAAGATGAACGGCGAGGCCGAAGAGTTCGTGCAGTAGTCCATGGCCGTCAAGCCCGTCTCCGAGCCCGAAAACTCGTCCCCGGGACGGTTGAGCGGATTTGCGCCGATGTCGCAGTGGAGCGGACTCATTTTCCTTTCCGTCTGCGTGGGCGCCGTCCTTTTGTGGCTGCACGCGCCAGCCGCGCTGATGCTGGGGCCCCTCCTGTCGGCCATGACGCTCGCGGCCAACGGCGGGCAGGTCCGCATCCCGGTGTCGGCCTCGGTGGTGGCTCAGGGAATCGTGGGCTGCATGATCGCCAAGATGGTGCCGCTGTCGATCGCGGGCGACATCCTGGGCCATTGGCCGCTCTTCACCTTCGGGGTGCTGTCCGTCGTCGCGGTCACCAGCGCGCTGGGCTGGATCATGACGCGTCTGCAGTGGTTGCCCGGCACCACCGCGCTGTGGGGTATCGAGTCCGGGGGCAGCATCGGTGATGACCATCATGGCCGAGGACTACGGCGCCGATATCCGGCTGGTCGCTTTCATGCAGTATTCGCGGGTCGTGCTGGTGGCGGGCATCGCCTCGGTCGTGGCCAAGCTGGCGGGCGTCAACACGGCACATCACGTGACCGCAATCGTGTGGTTTCCGGAGGTCCACTGGCTGTCGCTCGCCGAGACGCTGGCACTCGCCGTCCTGGGACCGGTGGTGGCCAAGGTGCTGCGCATCCCGGCCGGCGCGTTCCTGGTGCCGCTGCTCGGCGGCATCGTGCTCATGCATCTGGGCTGGATGAACATCGAACTGCCGACGTGGCTCCTGGCGATGAGCTACGCGCTGGTCGGCTGGAACGTCGGCCTGCGCTTCACGCGACCGCTGCTGATCCATGCCGCGCGGGCGCTGCCGCGCATGCTCGCCTGCACGCTTACCCTGATCGTGCTGTGCGGCGGCATCGCTGTCCTGATGGTCGTATTCGCCAGGAATCGATCCGATGACCGCTTACCTGGCGACCAGCCCCGGCGGTTCCGATTCGATCGCCATCATCGCGGCCTCGAGCAATGTCGATGTTTCCTTCGTCATGGCGATGCAGACCGTGCGCATGCTGGGCGTCATGATGATCGCGCCCGCACTGACACGCTTCATTGCGCTGCATGCCAACCCGATTCGAAAATGACGCCCGCGTTGATCGCTCTCTGCGGTCTGGCCTTCTCCGGCAAATCGACGATCGCCCGCCAGGTCGCACAGGAACTCGATGCCGAACTGGTCTCCTGCGACGCGATCAATGCGGAACGCGGCTTCGACGGCGGCAAGGCCATGGACGATGGCGAATGGGAGAAGACCAGCCTGATGGCGGCGGCCCGGGCGGGGGCCGCGCTCGCCGACGGCCGCGGCGTCGTGGTCGACGACACCTTCTCGCATCGCTTCCTGCGCGATCGCTTCCGCGCCGTGGCTGGCGCCGCGGGCGTGCCGTTCGTCTTGCTGTTCGTCGACACGCCGCTCGCCGTCATCGAGGCGCGCATCGCTCGTCAATGCGCGCACCCGTCGGCGCGGCCATATCGTGCCCGATGTGTTCGCCCACCATCGCGATCGCTTCCAGTTTCCAGGCGACGACGAGGCGACCGGTGCGCCTGTCGAACGAGGCCGACCTCGAGCGGTGGCTCGCCGCGAAAAAGAGGGGTTAGTTTGGATCCATGACTGCAATCCACGACATGACCGCGGCCGGGATGCTGGCCGCCTTCAAGAGCAAGAAACTCTCTCCCGTCGAGGCGATCGACGGCGTCATCGCGCGCATCGAAGCATGGGAGCCGAAGCATCAAGGCGCTCTACGCCCCGGACTTCGGCAACGCGCGCAGGCTTGCCAGGGAGTCGGAGAAGCGCTGGGCGGTCGGCACAGCCGCAGGGCGCGCTCGACGGCGTGCCGATCACCATCAAGGAGAATATCGCGACCAAGGGCGTGCCGGTGCCGCTCGGAACGGCGGCGACCGAACTCGTGCCGGCCGCGGCCGATGCGCCAGCGGCCGCGCGGGTGCGCGAGGCCGGCGCCATCGTTCTCGCCAAGACCACGATGCCCGACTACGGCATGCTCTCGTCGGGCCGCAGTTCGTTCCATCCGCTGACGCGCAATCCGTGGAACCTCGCCTGGAATCCCGGCGGTTCCAGCGCCGGCGCCGGAGCCGCCGCCGCCGCAGGCTACGGTCCGCTGCATCTCGGCACCGACATCGGCGGCTCGGTGCGCCTGCCGGCCTGCTGGAACGGCATCTTCACCCTGAAGCCCAGCCTCGGCCGCGTGCCGGTCGATCCGCCGTTCCTCGGCCGCGTCGTCGGTCCGATGACGCGCACCGTCGAAGACGCAGCCCTGCTGATGGCCGAGCTCTCGAAGCCCGACTGACGCGACCATATGAGCTTGCCGCCGGCCGACATCGACTGGGCAGCCGGGCCGCTCGATCCCAAGGGCCTGAAGATCGGCCTCCATCTCGACGCTGGCTCGGGCCTGCCGGTCGATCCCGAGGTGAAGGCGGCGATCGAGGCGGCGGCGAAGCTGTTCGAGCGAGGCGGGCGCACACATCGAGCCGGTGGCGCCGTTCCTGCCGCCCGAGATGCTGCGGCTGCAGGACCTCTTCTGGCGGGTACGCAGCTGGGTCGATTTCTCCGCCCTCAGCCATGCCAGGCAGGACAGCGTGCTGCCGTTCATCGCCGACTGGTGTCGCGGCGGCGCCGACGTCTCGGGCGCCATGGTGATCAAGGGCGTCAACAACTACATGGCGATGCGCGCCGCGGCGGTGAAGGCGACGCAGCCGTTCGACTATGTGCTGTCGCCGGTCTCGCCGGTGCCGACCTACAACGCCGAATGGGAGACGCCGACCAACGATGTGAAGCGCCCGCTCGAGCACATCTCCTTCACCCTGCCGTACAACATGAGCGAACAGCCGGCGGCGTCGATCAATTGCGCCTGGACCAAGGAGGGCAAGCCGATCGGCCTGCAGATCGCCGGCCACCGCTTCGACGATCTTGGCGTGATACGCCTGTCGCGCTGGTTCGAGCAGGCGCGCGGCCCGCAGAAAGCCTGGCCGGAACCTCCCAGGCAGTAGCGGCGACATGAGGCCTCTCGGCATTCTGATGCTCGACACGCGCTTTCCGCGGATCGTGGGCGACATCGGCAATCCCGCCTCGTTCGATTTTCCGGTGATCTTCCGCACCATGCAGGGCATCGGTTCGGCCGATGCAGTGGCGGCCCATCCTGACCGGCCGAGGGTGCTGGCGGCGCTCACGTCGAATGCCGACGCGCTCGCTGCCGAAGGCGCGGTCGGGCTGTCGACGAGCTGCGGCTTCCTGGCGCTCTATCAAAAGGAGCTCGAGCAGCTCTCGCCGGTACCGGTGGTGACTTCGGCGTTGCTTCTGATCAAGACGCTCGGCGACCGGAAGGTGGGCGTCATCACCGCATCGGCTGAGAACCTCACGCCCGAGCACTTCGAGGCGGTCGGTGCGCCCCGGGACACGCCGGTTGCAGGCCTGCCGCCGGATGGCGCCTTCGCTGCGACCTTTCTGCGCAACGGCACCACGCTCGACCGCGCCGCCGTCGAAGCCGAGGCGGTCGCGGCGGGGCAGTCGCTGCTGCGGGACCATCCTGATATCGATGCCATCGTGCTCGAATGCACCAACCTGCCGCCGTACAAGCGCGCCCTGGAACAGGTGCTCGGCGTGCGGATATTCGACGTGCTGGACCTGCTGGGCGCCTTTCGCAAGGCTCTGGGCTGACGGGCATTGAAATTGCTGCAATAGTCGCGTCGAGCGCACAACATTGGGGGCAAGAATGCGTAAAATCGGGATGATGCTCGCCGCGGGACTCGTGTCGGCGGGATTGGCCGCAGGCGTGGCTGCGCAGGCACAGGATATCGGCATCGGCCTCGACATTCCGCTGTCGGCGCCCGGCGATGCGGCGGGCGGCCAGCTGATCCGGCGCGGCGCGGAGATCGGCATCGATACGGTCAACGCTTCGGGCGGTGTGCTCGGCAAGAAGCTCAAGCTGTTCGTCACGGACTCGCAGAGCACGCCGCAGATGGGCGTCGCCAACTACCGCCGGCTGGTGAGCGAGGACAAGGTCGTCGCGGTGACCGGCATGTTCCACAGCTCGGTGGCCATCGCCATCAACGAAGTCGCCAAGGAAATGGGTGTGCCGACGCTGGCGGTCCAGGCTTCGGCGTCCGACATCACGGCCAAGCACTACGACGTCGCCTTCCGCACCCATGCCGTCGACCCCGTGCGCGTTTCGGCCTGGATGGAATTCATGAAGAAGAAGGGCTTCAAGAAGGTCTCGATCCTGGCCGAGACTACCGACTACGGCATCGGCCTCACCGACGAGACGATTGCGCAGAACAAGTCCGGCAATTTCGGCTTCGAGATCCAGAAGATCACCTTCGACAACAAGGCGACCGACTTCACGCCGCAGCTTCTGCAGGTCAAGGCCTTCAAGGCGGATGTCATCCTGAACATCGCCGTCGGCACGCCGGTCGACCTGATCATGGATCAGGCGACGACGGTCGGCCTTCTGCCGGCAACGCCGATGCTGATCTCCTACGACGCGCCGACGCGTCCGCAGTACTGGCAGCTCCATGCGAAGAACGGCGAGGGCATCTACTTCATCGCCTACTATTCGCCCAAGGCGCCGCTGTCCGACCTCGGCAAGACCTTCGCCGCGACCTACAAGGAGAAGTACAAGGAAGACCCCGTCTATGGCGCCCTGAACGGCTACGGCGCGATCATGATCCTCTCCCAGGCGCTGAAGGCGGCGAACAGCACCGATCCGAAGGCGCTGATCAAGGCGCTCGAGACCGGCACCTTCAAGAGCTGGCCCGATGCGCCCGTCACCTTCCCGCGCGCCGACGGCGTCTACTGGCACAACTGGGTGCCGCCGGTCCTGATCATGCAGTACACCAAGCCGAACCAGGACTGGAAGGAAGCAGACGTCGTCGTCACCTATTCCAAGAAGTAACCCTTCCGGTCGAAACCCGGTCTGATGTTTTCGACCGAACTCGTCGTCCAGACCGCGATCTCCGGAGTCATGATCGGCGTGCTCTACGCCCTCATGGCGCTCGGCATCACGTTCATCTACTCGATCATGCGCATGATCAACTGGGCGATGGGCGAGTTCTACATGATCGGCAGCTACCTGCAGTACATGCTGGTGGCCTGGGCGCTCGGCCCTGATCTGTGGTGGCTGGCGATCCTGATCTCGACCGCCGGTGTCTTCGTGCTCGGCCTCGTCGTGCAATGGGGCCTGATCAAGCCGATCTTCAAGAAGCCGCCGGAGCTGCGTGACGATTACGCCACCGTCGTCACCCTGGCGCTTCTTCTTTTCCTGCGCAGCGTCGCCACCGGCCTTGCCGGTCCCAACCAGTTCACGCCGGGGTCCAACCTGCCGATCGTCATGGTCGGGCCGATGCCGCTGGCCGGTGCGCGGGTCGCGGCCTTCCTGTTCGCGCTGGCGGCGCTGGCGCTCTTCTGGGCCGTGCTGCGCTACACCTGGTACGGGCTGGCGCTGCGCGCAGCCTCGCAGAGCCGCGTCGGCGTGCAGACCGCCGGCATCGACGTGCTGTCGGTCGACCGTATCGCCTTCGGCATCGGTGTGGCGCTCGCGGGTCTCGCGGGCGCGCTTCTGGCGCCGGTGTTCCTGGTCTTCCCGACCAACGGGCTGATCACGACGGTGAAGGGCTTCGAGATCGTCGTGATCGGCGGCCTGGGCTCGATTCCGGGCGCGCTTGATCGCGGGCGTGCTGCTGGGTCTGATGGAGTCGTTCGGCGCGGCCTTCGTCAATTCGGCCTACCAGAACATCTACGGCTTTCTGCTGGTGATCGCGATCCTGGTGCTGCGCCCGACCGGCCTGTTCGGCGAGCGCGGCCGCGAGGCCTGATCGATGGTCGCCGCACTCGAGGCGATCGGACTGAACAAGCGCTTCGGCGGCCTGCAGGCGGCGAACGACGTGACTCTGGCTGTCGAGCAGGGCGAGATCCGCGGGCTGATCGGCCCCAACGGCGCCGGCAAGACCACGCTGGTCAATCTCGTCACCGGCGTCTACCAGGCCGATCTCGGGCGAGGTGAAGCTCGCGGGCCAGAGCCTGAGCGGGCTGCGCGATGCACGAGATCGCGCGGCTGCGGCCTCGTGCGCTCGTTCCAGGTGACGCGCCTGTTCGGCAGTCTCACGGTTGCGGAGAACCTGCGCACCGCCTTCCTCGCGCGGCGTCCAACAGACGGCACCGACGGCGAGGCGCAGATCGCGCGCATGCTCGATCTCACCACGCTCCGGCCGCTCGCCGACACGCCGGCCAAGAAACTCTCGGGCGGCCAGCGCGCGCTGCTGCAAATGGGCTGCGGCTTCATGGTGCCGGGCTCGTGCTACGTGCTCGACGAGCCTTTCTCCGGCATCAACCCGGTGATCAAGGATGCGATCATCGACATGATCGTCGACGTGAACCGGCGCCACGGCGCCACCTTCCTGATCGTCAGCCACGAGATGACGATCGTGCGCCGGCTCTGCCCGCAGGTGACGGTGATGATGGAGGGCAGGGTCGCCGCCCACGGCTCGCTCGACGAGGTGGCGCGGCTGCCCGAGGTGATCGCGGGCTATCTCGGCAAGGCGCTCGAATGAGCGCCGCAACTCTTCTCGCCGTCGACGACATCCACGCCGCCTACCAGCCCGGCGTCGATATCCTGCAGGGCATGTCGCTCAGCGTGCCGCCGGGTGGCTTCGTGCTGGTGATCGGGCCGAACGGCGCGGGCAAGTCGACCTTGCTCAAGAGCGTGTTCGGCCTGCTGGGCGTTCATCGCGGCGCGATCACCTTCGGCGGCCAGTCGATCGCAGGCCTGCCGCCGCACGAGATCAAGCGGCTGGGCGTGAGCTACGTGCCGCAGGAGCTCAACACCTTTCCGCACCTCACGATCGAGGAGAACCTGAACGTCGGCGGCTGGACGATCCGTCACGACAAGGCGCGGCTGAAGAAGCGCTTCGAGCGCATCTACGACATCTTCCCGGCGCTGGCCGGCAAGCGGCGCGACAAGGCGGGTTCGCTGAGCGGCGGGCAGGGACGCATGCTCTCGGTCGCGCGCGAGATGATCACCGAGCCGCGACTGATGCTGGTCGACGAGCCGACTGTCGGTCTGGCGCCCAACCTCGCCGACCAGGTCTACGAACTGCTGCAGACGGTGCGGAAGTCGGCCTCGACGGCAATCCTGCTGGTCGACCAGAACGTGGCCGATGCGCTGCGTCACACCGAGGACGTGGTGATGATGAACCTCGGCAAGGTGAAGGCGGCGGGTCCGGTGTCGGAGTTCGGCGAAGCGCGCGTCCATGCGCTGGTGCAGGAGTGCCTGCTCGGATGATCGCGCTCTCCTCTCCGACGTTCCGCCGCTCCGCGATCGTCATCCTTGCGGCGGCCGTGCTGTTGCTGTTCGTGCCGCTGATCGGCAGCAACTACGTCGTGCACGTCGTCACGATCTCCTTCTACTACGTCATCCTCGCGGCGAGCTGGAACCTGCTCGCCGGCTACACCGGCCAGTTCTCGCTGGCGCATCACGCCTTCGCCGCGGTCGGGGCCTATACCTCGGGGCTGCTGGGCTATCATTGGGGCGTCACGGCGTGGATCGGCATTCCGGCGGGGGCATTGCTGGCCGGCGGCGATGGGCTATGGGCTCGGCCGCCTGGTGCTGCGCATGCGCACGATCTATCTCGCCATCGCCACCTGGGCATTCGCCGAGACGGTGCATGTCTATCTGACCGCCGACTATGCGTTCACGCGCGGCGAGCTCGGTCTCAGCGTCAAGTCGCTCTACGGCACCCTCGATCCGACGCCGTACTACTTCACCTTCCTCGGCCTCACGGTGCTGGTGCTGCTCGGCCTGCGCGCGCATGATCGATTCGCCGATCGGCTATTTCATGCGTGCCATCAAGGACGACGAGCTGCGCGCCAAGAGCCTGGGCATCGACACGACCCGGGTGAAAGTGGTCGTCTTCTCGATCTCGAGCGCCATCGCCGGCCTCGCCGGCGGCTTCTATGGCCATTACATCGTGACCCTGACGCCGCAGATGCTCGACTTCAGCGAGATGGCCAAGATCGTGGTCATGGTCGTGATCGGCGGCTTCGGCACCTTCGTCGGTCCGGTGGTCGGTGCTGCGCCGGTGCAACATCGTGCTAACCTATCTTTCGGCCTACGGCGAATGGAACCTCGCCTTCTTCGCCGCGATCGTGATCGTGCTGATGCGCTTCAGCATGGAGGGCATCGCGGGCCTGCTGGCGCCGGCTTGGCAGCGCCTGTGGATGCGCAATGCCTGATCTCGATTGCGACGTGATCGTCGTCGGCTCGGGCGCGGCCGGGCCTGTCGGCGGCGCTCGCCGCCTCGGTCGACGGCGCCAGGGTCATGGTGCTGGAGAAGTCGCACGTACTGGGCGGCACGACGGCAATGTCGGCGGCGGGCACCTGGGTGCCGTCGAACCATCACATGCTGGCCGCCGGGCATCGCGGACTCGCCCGAGGAGACGCTCGCCTATCTGCGCGCCACCGCGCCGCCCGGCTGGGCGAAGGACGAGGACGAGCTCTGGCAGGCGCTGGCGGAGGAGTCGCCGCACGATGCTGCGCTTCGTCGAGGACGAGACGCCGCTGCGTCTTCGAGCTGGTCAATCATCCCGATTTCTACGTCGAGGCGCCGGGCGGCAAGCTGTTCGGCCGCATGGTCTCGCCGACCTTGATCAGCCGCTACATCCTCGGCCGCTGGTGGAACCGGGTGCGCAAATCGGTGAAGCCGCAGTACTTCACCTACAAGGAGATGGTCGGCGGCATCCTCAAGGATCCGTGGCGCGCCGTTCTCCGGATGGGTCCGCAGCTCGCCTGGCGCGTGATCGCGGGCAAGGTCGGCCTGGGCAACGGCCTCGATCGTGGGCCTGTTGCGCGGCTGCCTCGACAAGGGCTGCCGCATCGTCGCCGATGCCGACGTGAAGCATCTGCTGATGGACGGCGACAGCGTCGCCGGTGTCGAGGCGGTGATCGACGGCAGGACTGCAGACAATCGAGGCGCGCAAGGGCGTGGTGCTGGCGACCGGCGGCTTCGACTGGGCGCCCGACTACATGCCGAAGCACTTCCCCGGCATCGAGCTGATCGGCGCGCCGCGCACCAACACCGGCGACGGCCAGCGCATGGCGGCGGAGGCGGGCGCCCTGCTCGAACGCATGGACCAGGCCAATATCGCGCCCGCCACCTTCACTACCTACGAAGGCCGGCGCCACGCCCAGCCGCTCTACGAGAGCTACGCGCCGCACTGCATCCTGGTGAACAGGGATGGCGTGCGTTTCGTGAGCGAAGGCAGTCCGGCGCTGGGCTCCGCGCTCGACGAGCGCGATGACCGAGCGGCAAGCAGAAGCATCTGCCGGTCTGGCGCATCTTCGATTCGCGCTACAAGAACGCTCTGTCGATGCACTACGCGTCGAAGGATCCGGGGTTCATTCGCAGCGCCGCCGACGCTCGAGGCGATTGGCGGAAAAGATCGGCCTCGATCCCGCGACGCTTGCGCGCGACGGTCGATCGCTTCAACGGCTGGTCGAAGGAAGGCGTCGACCGCGACTTCCATCGCGGCGAGACTGGCGTGGGAGCGCTACTACACGGGAGATCGAGCGCTCGGCACCGTCGAGCAGGCGCCGTTCTTCGCCGCACCGTTCCTCTATGTCAGCCTCGGCACCAAGGGCGGCGCGCGCACCAATCGCTACGGCGAGGTGCTGCGGCCCGACCGAAGCGTGATCGGCGGGCTCTATTGCGCGGGCATCGCCATGGCCAACCCGATCGGCACAAGGGCGGTCGGTGCCGGCACGACCATCGGCCCATGCCTCACCTCGGGCTACATCGCCGGCAAGTCGATCGCCCGGCGCAACGACTGACAGTCGTCCCCGACGGCGAGCGAAAACGGCAGCATTGTGGTGGCCCACCCCTCTGTGCACCGAAGAAAGTGAACGCCAGGGTCCATTGCCGCGATCCTGGCACATGCTAGCGTACGGGATGTTCATCCGTTCCTTTCTGGTCGTCATGGCGGTGGGCCTTCCGGCGCTGGCACAACCTGCCGTCCAGCCGGCCGATGCCCCCGATTGCACTGTCGATGTCGGCGTTACGGCCGGCCCAAAACTCGACGTGACCTACCGTTGCCGCAGCACCGGACCGGTCACATTCAAGGCCGACGACGCAAAAGTGGCGGCGCAGGTAGAGGATCTCCGCGACGGCGCGGGCAACCCGCTCGGTGCGTCCGGTACCGGCTGGATCGTCCAACCGGTGAACGGACTGGCCGAGCTGCGCTATCGCTATGACCTCGCCGCCTATGCAAGCGCGGTGAACAGCACGTCGAGCGCCGTGCTGCGCGGCGGCAGCGTGCTGGCCGGCCTGTCGGGCTGGCTGCTCGAGACGCGCAGCCTAGGCAATGCACCGACTATCGATATCCGTGCCCGCACCGCGGACGGGCTTTCCTTCGCGACCGGCCTGCCCCGGGTCGGCGACGCCTGGCGGCTCGCCAACACGCCGGTGTCCTATGCGGGCTACACGGCGATCGGCAACATCAGCCTGCAGGAGATCGCGGTGCCGGCGCCGGGTTCGTTGCGCCCGGGCCAGTCGAAGAAGGACGGCGTGCTGCGGCTGGCGATCCTCGACGGCATCTCCGAAAGCGGCCGTGCCGATCTCGCCGACTGGGTGCGCCGCACCGCCGAAGCGGAGTCGAATTACTGGCAGGGCTTCACGGCGCCGCAGATGCTGCTCACCCTCGTGCCGACCGCGAGCAAACGCGGCGTCGGCTTCGGCCGTACCGAATCGCCGGGCGGCGCCACCGTCATGGTCGAGGTCGGCAGCGATGTCGACAAGCGGGGCCTGTTCGACCAGTGGGTGCTGGTGCATGAGCTGATCCACACCGGCATGCCCTATCTCCGCGGCCGCGCCACCTGGTTCATGGAAGGCGCCGCCACCTACGTCGAGCCGATCATCCGTGCGCGCGCCGGCTGGAAGACCGAGGAAGTGGTCTGGAAGGAATGGATGGACAACATGCCCCAGGGCGCCGGTGTCTTCTCCAAAGGGCTGATGAACGCCTCGGGCCGCGAGAACTACTGGGGTGGCGCGCTGTTCATGTTGATGGCCGACCTCGGTATCCGCCGCGAGACCAACGGACAGAAGGGCCTGGAAGACTGCCTGGGCGGCGCGCTGTGGGCCGGCAACGAAGGCTCGACCAACATGCGCTTGCCGGACTACGCCGCTGCCTGCGACAAGGCGACTGGCACGAAGGCGGTGGTTGGTCTGATTGATCGCTACTACGCCAACGGCGCGCCGATGGATCTTTCGTCTTTCTGGCGCGATCTCGGCGTGTCGGAAGTGGATGGCCGGATCGTGCTGAACGATGCCGCGCCACAGGCCCAGTGGCGCAAGATGATCGTCATGGGCCCGCCCGGCCGGCCGCCGAAGCCGGTGAAATTGCCGTGGCAGTCCTGATCGCGCGATGAGCGGTCGCGGCGTCTGGCTGGAAGACCTCACCTGGTTCGAGGCCAGGGCGCGCTTCGAGGCGGGGGCAGCTGTCGTTATACCGATCGGCGCGGTGTCCAAGGCGCACGGCCCGCATCTGCCGCTCAAGACCGATGCCGTCACTGCCCGTGCCCTGGGGCAGGGCGTGATTGACCGTCTCGATATCGTGGCGGCGCCGGTGGTCGGCTTCGGTTTTTATCCCGCCTTCACCTCTTTCCCCGGCAGCCAGCATCTCACGGCGGACACCTTCAAGGCGCTGTTGCGCGAGCTGATCGGCAATTTCCGGGCGCACGGTGTGCGCCGCATCGCCCTGATCAACACCGGCGTGTCGACCGAGCAGCCGATCGACGAACTGGCGACCGAGGAGGGCAACCTCCTGGTGCTGCACATGCGGCTCATCGGCAAATCGGCCGAGAGCCTGATCGAGAACAGGGATGGCGGCCATGCCGACGAGCGCGAGACATCGGTGATGCTGGCGCTCGATCCGCGTACGGTGCGCATGGACAAGCTGAAGCTCGAGGGACCTTTCGAAAGCACCGGAGCCACCGGCGACCCGACCCGCGCGACGGCCTTCAAGGGCGAGCGGCTGCTGGCCGCTCGCGTCGACGATCTCGTGGCGGCGCTGAAGAAGCGCTGGCCCGATATCGGCTGAAAGCCTACTCCGCTGGCGCGGGCGCCTGCTCGGCGGCGATCATCTTGTTCAGGGTCCAGCGGAAGTGCGTCAGCGGGACGTCGGCGCGGATCGCCTGCATCCTGAAATCGGGATCGGAGTCGACCACGAGCTGCTGGTTCTCGATGATCGCCTTGTCCTCCATGAAGCCGTCGACCATGCTGTCGTGCAGCGACAGCGCGATGTTGGGATCGTGCAGGTCGTAATTGTGCAGGTAGCTCCAGAAGAAGTGCGTCGTGCGCTCGGTTTCCGGCGTGATGAACTGGCAATTGCGGTATTGCCGCGCGCTGTTGCGGTTGCCGTGTTCGAGCCCCGAGCCCGCCGGCGCGAACGCCGTCTCGAGGAAGAAGATGCCGGGAATGTGCATCGTGCCCACGTTCCAGCGATCGACCGGCTCGTCGCTGTGCACCACCTTGCGATGATAGGGCGGCGGCGCCGCGTTCATGTGCATGCGGGTGACGCGAAACCCCCAATCGTGCTTCTCGATCGCCGCCGGCTTGGTCTTGAAGGCGTATTCCTCCGAGCCGCCCAGCGTCCTGGGATGCACGAAGGCCAGGTGGGCGAAGTCGCTGAGATTGTCGACGATGAAGAGGTAGTTGGCGTCGTAGTGCATGTAGCCCGGCTTGCCGCGCCAGCCCGAATCGCGCAGGTAGGGAAAGTCGACGATCTTCGCGGGATCGGCCAGCGCCCTGTCGCCCATCCAAACCCAGATCAGCTGATCGCGCTCGAGCACCGGAAAGGAACGCACGCCGAGCTGCGCCGGAATCTCGTCCTGGCCGGGAATCTGGATGCACTTGCCGTCGGGAGCGAACTTCAGCCCGTGATACATGCAGCGCAGGCAGTCGTCCTCGCGCCGGCCCTTCGATAGCAACGCGCCGCGATGGCAGCAGCGGTCCTCGAGCGCCACGACCCGGCCGTCGTCGCTCTTGTAGAAGACGATCGGCTTGCCGCAGATCGTCCGCGCCAGCAGCCTGCCGTCGATCAAATCGTGCGACCACGCGGCGACGTACCAGCAGTTCTTCAGGAACATCGGATATTCCTCCCGGATCCCGTGTAATTCACGGCAGGCCGGCGTCCAAGTCAATCAACGCCGCTCGAAATCGATGCGCTCGTCGACCGGCAGGCCCAGCAGGTGGCGGCGAAGGCAGTCGAGGCCGAGCTCGGCCGCGCCCGTGCGCACCCAGTCGCGCCCGCCGACCAGCCGCGCCTCGCGCCTGACCGTGCCCTTGGCGTCGGCGATGGCGATGGTGACCGAGGCTCCGAAGTCGGGGCGGTCGGCGCCTTCGTCGAGCTTCGTGTCGACGGCGAGCGCGATGCCGGCGCCGCTGTCGCGACGCAACTCCTCGGCGGAAACCTGCTTGGCGATCACTCCCTGCTTGAACACGCTTTCGGCGCCGGCCAGCGGCGCAATGCGGGCGGCGACGATTCCGCCGGTAGTGGTCTCGGCGATGGCGAGGGTCTGGCCGGCCTTTTTCAGATGCTCGAGCACGACACTTTCGAGCGACTGGTTGTCTTCGGCGACCACGAAGTTGCCCAGGCGCTTCCTCACCTCGGCCTCGACCGGGGCCAGGCGCCTGTCGAGGTCGGCCTCGTCGGCGCCGCGGATCGCAAGCTTGGTCTCGAGCTGCGGATAATGTGCCTGGAAGCCCAGCTTGATGTCACCGTCGATCGCAAGTCCCGGAATGCCGGCCAGCAGCTCGTCGGCGCGGCTTTCGCCGATGCCGAAGGAGTGGAAGCGCTTGAGCCGCGTGACACCCGCCACGCCGGCCAGCTTCAGCAGCCGCGGGATCACCTGCTCGTCGAGCATGCGCCGCATCTCGCGCGGCACTCCCGGCGTGAACAGGAAGCGCGCCTTGCCGATGGTGACGGCGAAGCCGCAGGCCGTGCCGATCGGATTGTCGATGAACTCGGCATTCGCCGGCAGCATCGCCTGCTTGCGGTTGTTGGCCGGCATGACCCGGCCGCGGCGCGCGTACGACTCGGTCATGCGCGTCATCCAGTACTCGTTCAGTACGAGGTCGACGCCGCACGCTTCTGCCGCCAGCTCCTGCGAAAGATCGTCGACGGTAGGTCCCAGCCCGCCGTTCACGATCACCGCATCTGCGCGCGCGCCGGCCTGGCGGAAGGCCGCCAGAAGCGTCTCGCGGTCGTCGCCCACGGTGGTGCCCCAATGGACGTCGAGCCCGACTTCGGTCAGGCGCCGGGCCATGTGGCTGTAGTTGGTGTTGGTCGTCTTGCCGGTCAGGATCTCGTCACCGGTGCACAGGATTTCGACGCGCATTCAGGCCCCTCCACTCCCTGTATGGCAGGAGAGGCGGGCGCTTGTCAGCCGCCCCGATCAGCCGGCAGTGATCGCGTTGCGCAACTGGATGGGGTGCGAGATCCGGCGCAGGCTTTCGATGCTCTGGCCGGTGCCGCGCACCCTGATCGTGCCGAAGCCCAACAGGCGGCCCAGCAGCGACTGGTCGACATCGACGGTCTCGACCTTGTCCATGTTCATCTCGACGGTATGGCGGCGGACGAATCCGGTCTTGTAGATCACGCGATGGGTGGTGACGGAGATCTCGGTGATCCAGCGGTGGAACCAGGCGCTGAGCCACAGCGCCAGCCCGATCAGCAGCACCAGCCCGCCCACCAGCACCAGCACGCTCGCCACGTCGCCGCGCGCGTCCCGTTGGGTGCGATAGCCGTAGTAGAGCAGCGTCGCGCCGAAGGCCAACAGCAGGAAGCCGCGGACGAACACGATCCAGTGCAGGCGGCCCACTGCCTTGATGGTTTCACCGGGCTGGAGCACGGAGCTTGCGTATGACACGCGACATTAATGGCCGGGAGGCGATTGGGTTCCGTGGTGGTTCGGGCTTAAAGTGGGGCATGGCCTATGCCCCCTCCCTCGGGCTCGACAGCGACGCGCTCGCCCGCGACTACGACACGATCAGCGCGACCCGGCAGTTCCAGTCGGGCAAGCGGCTGGCGGCCGATCTGGCGCTGGCGCCGGGCGAGCGGGTGCTCGACGTCGGCTGCGGCACCGGCCTGCTGGCCGAGCACATCGTCGAGCTGGTCGGGCCCACCGGCTTCGTGCTGGGGGTCGATCCGTTGCCGCTGCGCATCGAGCTGGCGAAGAAGAAGGCGCGCGCCAACCTCGCCTTCGAGGTCGCCGACGCCTATGCGCTCGATCACCTGGCGAGTGGTGGCTTCGACGTGATCGTGCTCAACGCCGTCTTCCACTGGCTGCCGGAGAAGTCCGGGCCGCTCGGGAGTTTCGCGCGCATCCTCAAGAAGGGCGGCCGCATCGGCATCAGCACCGGACTGCGCGGCCAGATGAGCGAGATGCACCGGATCATGGGCCAGACCCTGGCCGAGCCGCCGTTCGACCGCCATCCGCGGGCGCGCGAGAGTCTCAGCTATCGCATCGACGATCGCGAGATGCGCGAGCTGTTCGAGGCCACCGGTTTCGAGACGCAGCTGCTCGAAATCCGGCCGACCGAGCAGGTCCATCCCACGCCCGAGGCGGCAATACGATTCTCAGAGGCCTCCTCGTTCGGCAATTTCCTCGGCCACCTGCCCGAAGAGCTGAAAGAGCCCGCGCGCCAGGCCGTGCAGCGCAAGCTTGCCAACCTGATGACGCCGCAGGGCATCGTCGTCCACGGCAGCCGTCTCGTGGCGATCGGTATCCGGAAGTAGGAGAAGCCATGGAAAGGCTCGCCACGGGCTTCGGCCTGATCGAGGGACCGGTCTGGGATCCCGACCATGGCCTCTATTTCAGCGACGTGCTGAACGGCGGCGTCTTCCTGCTAGGTCCCGCCGGCACCGTCGCGCCGGTGGTCCCGAAGCGGCGCGGCGTCGGCGGCATGGCGCTGCACCAGCCTGGCGCGCTGGTGATCGGCGGCCGCGACATCGCGGTCGTCGACCTGGCGAGCGGGGACACGAAGTCGTTGCTGGCGCTCGACGCCATTGTCGGCGCGACCGGCTTCAACGATCTGGCGACCGACAAGGAGGGCCGGATCTATGTCGGCTCGCTCGCCTTCAAGGTGTTCGGCGGCGAGACGCCGAAGCCGGGCCACCTGCACATGATCGACCTCGACGGCAGCATGCGCACGGTCTCCGACGGCGTGATGCTGACCAATGGTCTCGGCTTCTCGCCCGACGGGCGCCTTCTCTACCACTGCGACTCGCGCGCGCCGCTGATCCGCGTCTACGACGTGAAGGACGACGGCACCCTGGGGCCGTGGCGCAAGTTCGCGGGCTTCGGCGACAACGGCGTGCCTGACGGGCTCAAGGTCGCGACCGACGGCTCGGTCTGGGTGGCCGACGCGCATGGCGGCCGGGTCGCAGTGTTCAATGCGGATGGCACGCATCGGCTGAACGTCGCGGTGCCGCTGCCGATGGTGACCAGCCTGTGCTTCGGCGGCCCCGGCCTGGGCACCCTCTATATCGTCACCGGCTCGCGCGGCGGCCCGCACGACAATTGCGGCAGCGTCTTCGTCGTCGATGCCCGGAAGGCTTTCGACGTTTCCGGATTCCCGGTGCCACGCTCCAAGGTTGCCGTTTAGAATTCGCCTGTCGTCCTGAACGAAGCGAAGGACCTCGCAGAACGATCAGACACGGACAGCGAATATCGAGTCTGTGGCAGGCGTGAGGTCCTTCGCTTCGCTCAGGACGACCGAAATCTAGATCTTCTCGATCACCGCTTTGCGGAAGCGCTTCATCTCGGCGATCACCGCGTCGGTTGTCGGCCGGCCGAAGTCGATGTCGATCGCGGTGACGCCCATGGCCTTGAGCGCGCGCAGGTCGGCGATCAGCTCGGCCTCGCTGCCCGAGAACAGACGGCGCTTGCCGTCGGAGGCGAGCGGCGGCACCGCCGCGCCATAGCGCTTCACCCTGAAGGCGACACTCACCGATCCCGGCGCGCGGCCGGCATCGGCCACCGCCTTGTGCAGCTTGGCGATGCCCGCCTCGAGGCGCGGCAAGGTGTCGTAGAGGTGGCTGTTGTTGGAGCCGATCGGATACCAGGCATCGCCCACCCGCGCGGCACGGCGCAGCGCCGCCGGTCCCTCGCCGCCGACCCAGATCGGCGGATGCGGACGCTGCACCGGCTTGGGCTCGAGCACGATATTGTCGAACGTCGTGTAGCGGCCGGCGAACCTGGGCGACGGCTCGGTCCACAGCACCTTGAAGGCGTCGATATATTCGTCGGTCACCGCGCCGCGCTCGGGGAAGGGCGTGGTCACGACGGCGTCGAACTCGGTCTTGAGCCAGCCCGCGCCGATGCCGACGACCAGCCGCCCGCCGCTCACCACGTCGAGCGTCGCCAGCATCTTGGCGGCCAGCACCGCCGGCCGGTGCGGCACCACCAGCACCGCGGCCACCAGCCGGATGCGGCTCGTCTTGGCCGCGATATAGGCCATGCCGATCAGCTGCTCGTGCCGCTCGGTGGGCGCATCCTCGTAGAACTCGCCGCTTTCGGAATAGGGATAGCCCGGCACCTTCATGTCCGGCAGAACCACGTGGTCGGTGACGGTGAGATAGTCGAAGCCCATCGCCTCGCCCTCGGTGGCGATGAGGGTCATCGAGGCCACGGTCGAGAGCGGCCCCGAGTTGGGCAGGTTGAATCCGATCTGCACGGCTTTTCCTTCCTCCTGCTTATGTGGTGATGATTCGCACCAGCTCGTCGGGCGTGCTCAGCATCGGGTAATGTCCGGTGTCGATCTCGTGCCAGCGCGCGCTGAGATCGGTGGCGGCACGGCGCTGATGGGCGTGCGGCGGATTGGTGCTGCGGCGGCACCAGATCACGTCGGCGTTCCACTTCTCCTTCCAGAATCGCGCGAGCTTCATCGGCTCCTCCATCGCCGCGCGCGGATGCAAGGTCGTGCGCTCGGCGGCCCAGGCGTTGAGTGCGGGGTCGAGGTCCTTGAACAGCCGGCCGGTCGTATCCTCGCGCGACACGCCGGTGGCCAGCGGATTGCCGATCGCGCTCGGGCGCTGGACGATGTCGGACAGGCGCTCGCCGTCCTTCAGCACCAGCGCATCGGCGAAGACCAGGCGGGCGATGCGGGGCCGCGCCATTTCGGCCGCCTCGCTCATCACCATGCCGCCGCAGCTGGTGCCGACCAGGACGGTGTCCGTCAGGTCCTCGTAGAACATCAGCTGCGCGATCTCGGTCGCGTGCAGCGTGTTGGTGATGCCGGCGCGCAGGCCGCCTGAGCGTTCGGCGCAGCCGTCGAGGGTGGGCGCGTAGACGGTGTGTCCCTTGGCGCGCAGCCGTTCCGCCACGAGACCCCAGATCCAGCCGCCCTGGTAGGCGCCGTGCACCAGCACGAATGCGGTCATCGCCAGTCCTCCCCCGGACACTGTAGGATCAAGTCGGTCGACAATGAAAGCGGAGGAAATGCGATGAACGACGTACGCATCCTGGCCACGGGTCTGGGCTTTCCCGAGGGACCGGTCGCCATGCCCGACGGGTCGGTGATCCTGACCGAGATCCGCAACGGCCGCTGCTCGCGCGTGACCCCGGACGGCAAGGTCTCGCCGTTCTCCGCCGCCGGCGGCGGACCGAACGGCCTGGCGGTCGGGCCCGACGGCGCGCTCTATCTCTGCAACAACGGTGGCAGCCGCTATATCGAGGGCGTCTCGATGGGGCAGGGGCCGCATCCCGACTACAAGCACGGTTCCATCCAGCGGCTCGACCGTTCGACGGGCGCGGCCAGGACGCTCTACATCGAGTGCGACGGCCACAAGCTCTCGGCGCCCAACGACATCGTCTTCGACAAGTCGGGCGGCTTCTACTTCACCGATCTCGGCAAGCGCTACGCCCGTCACCGCGACCATGGCGGCGTCTACTATGCGCTGCCCGACGGCTCGAAGATCGTCTGCCTCGCCTATCCGTTCCTCAGCCCCAACGGCTGCGCCCTGTCGCCCGACGGCAGGATCCTCTATGTCGCCGACACCGAGAGCGCCAGCCTGGTGGCCTTCGACGTCGAGGGGCCGGGTGTGCTGGCGCGGCCCCGGGGGCACGCACCGCACAGCGGCCGGGTGATCGGCGGGGTGATCGGTCCGGCGCGCTTCGACAGCATCGCCGTGCTGGCCGACGGCAACATCGTCGTGGCCACGCTCAACACCGGCAAGATCACCGAATTCTCACCGGCTGGTGCGGTCGTGCGCGAAGTGAAGATGCCGGACAGGTACCCGACCAACATCTGCTTCGGTGGCGCCGACCTCAGGACGGCCTATATAACCCTCTCGGACAAGGGCGAGCTCGGGGTCATGCAGTGGCCGACGCCGGGCCTCAAGCTCAACTACAACTGAGGTGCGCGATGGCAGGCAACGGACAGACGATCATCGATCTCGACAGGAAGCGCATGCACGCGATGGCGGCCAAGGACGTCGCGACGCTGGAGAGCGTGCTGGCCGACGACCTGATCTACACCCATTCCTCGGCGCGGCTCGACACCAAGAAAAGCCTGATCGGCGGCATGATCTCGGGCTCGACCGTCTATACCAGCGTCGAGCCGTCCGACGTGAAGGCGCAGGATCTCGGCGACACGGTGGTTCTGACCGGGATCGCGCAGATCAAGGTCGTATCGAACGGCACGGCCAACGCCTTCGGCGTGCGCTTCACCGACGTTTACGCAAAGCGGGGCGGCAGCTGGCAGATGGTGACCTGGCAATCGACTCGGCTGCCGGCCTGAACACATACGCAGGAGACAACGATGATCGACGCGAAGATGCCGGACAGGCCTGCCGCAGTGGATGAAGGACCATGTCGACCGCTACATCAAGAGCGGCGGCAAGGACGGCCACATGTACACGCTCACAGTGCCCGGCCGCCCGTCCGGCACCGTGCCCTCGCTGCTGCTGGTCACCAAGGGCCGCAAGTCGGGCGAGAAATATCTCTTCCCGCTGTTCTACGGCGAGACCGGCAAGAGCTACTTCGTGATCGCCTCGAAGGGCGGCGCGCCCGACCATCCCGGCTGGTTCAAGAACATGCTGGTCCATCCGGACGTCGAGATCCAGGTCGGCACCAAGACGATGAAGGCCAAGGCCCGCATCGCCAAGGGCGCCGAGCGCGCCAAACTGTGGGAGCAGGCCGTCGGCTTCTTCACGCCCTACGCCGAGTACCAGAAGAAGGCCGGCGACCGCGAGATCCCCGTCGTCGTCCTCGATCCGGTGAACTCGACCGCGCTCAATAAATGGCGGATGGCGTCCGCGGGATCGTTGAATGGCGGCAGTTAAGGATCGCCTCCTTCACTCGGGAAGACAGGCTGCGTCCAAAGGTCGTCCTCAGTTCAGCGGCGACCACGCGCGCGGGAATGGCGAGGGTGCTCTGCTGCTTCAGCAGCACGACGCTCTCGTGGCGCGGTGGCGGCCAGATGCCGGCTTTCACCGCCTCGCCGCGAATGCGCTCGCGCTCGCCCATGTTCTTGTAGGCCCAGACATGGACCCACTGGTTGAGCGTGCCGATGTCGGTGTAGCCGGCGAAGATCAGCGGTGAAAGCTCAGTGCGCTTCTTGATGGCGCCGGCCCACGACTCCATCACCTTGGGAATCGATCCCGGCCCGTAGGTATAGGTGCGGAACTCGTAGATGCCGCCGTGCTGGCCCGGCTCGAAATGCGGCGAGAAGGGCGCGGCTGGAGGATCTTGCTCTCCATCTCGAGGATATTGTGCTGGATCTTGGGCGGCCACACCTTGGTCTCGACCGCCTTGGCGCGGATCGCGTCGCGCTCGTTGAGGTCCTTGTACGGCCAGACATGGATGATCTGGTTGAGCGTGCCGACTTCGCTCCGCCAGAAGCCGCCGAAGCGCGACAGCTTGATGCGCGCGGGCAGCTGCCTCGCCGAATCGCTTCTCGACTTCCGGCAGGCTGCCCGGCTTCATCAGATAGGTCCGCATCTCGAAGATCATGTTTCTCTCCCTTAATCGGCCGCAGCGGCGGCACGCACCGTCCTGAACGCCGGAATGACTTCCTTGGCAAAGCGCTCGAGCTGGTCGAGCGCCACCTTGAGCGGCGTGCCCAGCGCCATGCCGCAGCTCACCCGCTCGAGCCCGGGATAGCGCTTCTCCACCGCCTTGAGCTGCGCCACGATCTCGGCCGGCGTGCCGGCCAGGAAGCCGCCCGCCTTCACTGCATCCTCGATGGTCGGCAGCTTGACGCCGGCGGCGAGCTTCGGGATCGCGCATGGCCGCGATCTGCTCGTCGCTGAGCGCGCGCACCAGGCGCAGCTCGCCGAACATCTTCATGTTCTCTTCGTAGTAGTGCGCCGCCTGGCGCATCGCCGCCTCGCGGCTCTCGCCGATGAAGAACTGGTAGCCGAGCGACAGTTTCTCGCCCAGCGCCAGCTTGACGCCGCGCCGCGCATAGGCCGCCTGGAAGGCCGTCATGTGGCGGTCGACCGCGCCGCCTTCGGCCGAGCCGCCGCCGATCACGCCGCTGATGCCGTGCTTGGCCATGAAGTCGAAGGCGCGGTCCGAGCCGCTCTGGATCGGCTGCCAGCATTCGACCGGCAGGCGCACCGGCCGCGGCACCAGGGTGATGTCCTTCAAGCGTGTAGCCGCGATAGGGCACCGCCGGCGGGATCGTGTAGTAGGTGCCCTTGTGGCTGAAGCGCTCCTCGTTGAACGCCTTGAAGATGACGTCGACGCCTTCCTCGAACATCTCGCGGTTGGCCGCCTGGTCGGTGAGCGGCGCGCCGAAGCTCTCGACCTCGCGCGTGTGATAGCCGCGCGCCACGCCGAAGATCACCCGGCCGCCGGTCAGCACGTCGGCCATCGCATAGTCTTCCGCCAGGCGCAGCGGATGCCACATCGGCACGACATTGAAGCCGCAGCCGATCCGCAGGTTCCTGGTCACGCCCGCCAGGTGCATCGCCATCATCAGCAGGTTGGGGATGCACTCGGTCCCCTCGGGCTGGAAATGGTGCTCGGCCATCCAGAAAGTGTCGTAGCCCAGCCCGTCCATGGTCTTGGCATAGGCCACCGCCTTGTGCAGGACGTCGGCCAGCTCGGCGTTGGAATAGTGCCGGTCGTTGATCGGGGTGCCGCGATAGCCGGGGTTTTCGAGGTCGACCGAGCCGACATACGAACTGTCGAATTTGGCGATCATGGGCGATCCCCTCTAAAGTGCGGCGGCGAATGGGCTAGAATGTCCGGGTGATCGAACGGAGGCAAGGGATGGGCAAGCAATACGACCGCTCTGCGGAGGACCTCGGCAATATCGTGGGTCTCGAGCACGTCAACCTCCTGGTGGAGGACCAGCGCCTGGCGACCCTGTTCTACATCAGCGCACTGGGGCTGACGCGCGATCCCTACATGATGACCTCGGTCGACAATATGTGGGTCAATGTCGGTGCCAGGAGCCAGTTCCACCTGCCGACGGGCAAGAGCCAGAAGCTGCGCGGCCGCACCGCCCTGGTGATCCCCGGCCGCGAGCAGCTGCTGCGCCGGCTCACCAACATGAAGATGCCGCTCGAGGGCACGCAGTATGCGTTCAAGAAGCACCGCGACCACATCGAAGCGACCTGCCCGTGGGGCAACACGATGCTGTGCTACGAGCCGGGCGAGCGCTTCGGCGACATGCAGCTCGGCATGCCCTATGTCGAGTTCGACGTGCCGGTCGGTGCGGCCAAGGGGATCGCGGCCTTCTACGCCCAGGTGTTCGACACCAGCACGCATGTCGAGGGCAAGGGAGCGCACAAGGCGGCGCACGTCTCGGTGGGCAAGGGCCAGGAACTGGTCTTCAAGGAGAGCGCCACGCCGCCCGCCGCCTACGACGGCCATCACATCCAGGTCTATGTCGCCAACTTCTCTCGCCCGCATGCAGCACTCGCCAAGCTCGGGCTGGTGAGCGAGGAGAGCAACCAGTACCAGTACCGCTTCCTCGACATCGTCGATCCCGAGAGCGGCCGCAAGCTGTTCCAGATCGAGCACGAGGTACGCTCGATCACCCATCCGATGTACCTGCGCCCGCTGCTCAACCGCAATCCGCGCCAGACCAACCGCGCCTACGTCCCCGGCCGCGACGGCTTCGTGCCCGAGGTCGAGGCCGAGGAGCTGCCGGGAAGGGTGAGGTTCGGGTGACTCCTGTCGTCCTGAACGAAGTGAAGGACCTAGGGGAGCGAACGAAGGCGGTGTTCGACCGCTAGGTCCTTCGCTGCGCTCAGGACGACAGGGTGATCGCCGCGCGCGCCTTGGCGAGGCTGGCCGACTGGATGTCGCGGGCCAGTCTTCGCAAGATCTCGGTGTCGGCCTCGCTCTTCACCGCGATCGAGAACTCGCAGTCGGTGATCAGTCCGCTGTAGCGGTCGAGCAGCTTGCGGGCGATCGTGTCGTAGGTGCCGATGGTCGCGAAGGTGTGCAGCATCTCGTCGTCGATATGCTGCGGCATCTCCTCCCATTTCTGCGCCCGCGACAGCAGCTTCAGCCGGTCGGCCAGGTCGCCCAGTCCCAGGTGCTCGAAGGCCGCGCGATATTGCGGCGTCGAGGCGTAGAAGGAGATACGCGCGCGCACGTCTTCCACCTTGGGCGCCAGCTCGGCCTCGTTGGCGGCGACGGCGACCAGCGGCTTCATGCAGGTCTGGAATTGGGCGAGCGAACGGCCCGCGCGGGCCGCACCCTCGCGCACCGACGGCAGCATCACCTTCTCGATGTAGGACGGCGTGCACACCGGATGGAGGCGGATGCCCTCGGCCACTTCGCCGGCCGTCCGGCACATCACCGCGTTCACCGCCGCGAGATGGATCGGCACCTCGGGATGCTCGATCGGCCCCGGATTGAACAGCGGCACCATCAGGTTGATGTTGTAGTGCGGCCCGGCCACGGCAAGCGGCGCGCCGGTCTGCCAGTGCGCCCACACCGCGCGCACCGCGGCCACGTACTCGCGCATCCACGGCCCGGCCGGCGACCAGGGCAAGCCATAGCGCCGCTCGATATGCGCCTTCACCTGCGTGCCCAGTCCCAGGATGAACCGGCCTTTGCTGAGCTTGGCCAGGGTCCAGGCGCTCATCGCCGTCACCGTCGGGCTGCGCGGAAAGGCGATGGCGACCGACGTGCCGATCCGCAGGGTCGTCGTCGCCTGCGCCGCCAGCGCCATCAGGATGAAGGGATCGTCCTTGGTCTCCTCGACCACGAGGCCGGTATAGCCGATCTCCTCGAGCAGCTTCGCACTGGGCCCGATCGAGGCCAGATCGAGCGCGATCTCCGGCGCGCGCAGCCCGGGATCGACCTTGCCGAGAGGGAGGAGGGTTTCGAGTCTCATGCCGGCACCTCGCGGTCGCCCATCCTTCGAGACGGCTGCTTCGCAGCCTCCTCAGGATGAGGTTTCCTCCTCACCCTGAGGAGCGAACGCAGTGAGCGTCTCGAAGGGTGGGCCACGAACGAGCTGCGCATGATCAAGCCGCCCGCTTCACCAGGCTGCCGATCTCGGGCAGGCGCTTGTCGACCTGCTCGGGCTTCTGGCCGCCCAGGTTCAGCACCACCCGGTGGACGCCCAGCGCGGCATAGGCCTGCATCGCATCGGGCTGCATCGACATCGGCGGCGTGATCACGATCTCGTACTCCGGCCCGCGCTTGCGGCCGGCGCGGGCGAAGGCCTCGTCGAGCCGCACCAGCATGTCGCGCGTGCGCACCGGGTCGAGGTTGAAGCCGTACCAGCCCGAGCCGAAGCGGACCGCGCGATTGAAGGCCTGGTCGGCATAGCCGCCGACGATGATCGGGATATGCGGCTTCTGGATCGGCTTGGGATCGAGCCGCAGCGTCTCGAACTTCACCCACTTGCCCTTGAAGTCGACCACCGGCTCGGTCCACAGCCGCACCATCACGTCGAGGAACTCATCGCAGCGCGCCCCGCGATCTTCCCAGCGATAGCCGCAGGCCTCGACCTCCTCCTTGTTCCAGCCGACGCCGATGCCGAAGTCGACCCTTCCGTCCGACAGCCAGTCGAGCGTCACCATCTCCTTGGCCGTGTAGATCGGGTTGCGCTGCGGCACCAGCGCGACGCCCGTGCCGAAGCGCAGGCGCGTGGTCGCCGCGGCAAGGAAGCCGAAGGTCGCCGTCACGTCGAGCATGCCGCCGCCCGGCGGCACCGGGATGCGTCCGTCCTTCGAGCCCGGATAGCCGAAGGTGTTCTTGTCGAACAGTGCCACATGCTCGCCCATCCAGATCGAGTTCGAGCCCGAGCCCCTCGGCGCGGCGGCCGAAGTCGCGGATCATGGCGGGCGTTGCGTTGGGCGACATGAATGTCGCGAACACTCCGATTTTCATGGCGGCGCTTCCTTCCCCGGAACGTTTCCAGATTATCTCCCCGGCGGCCGCCCTCTCGTTAAAAAAACGGAAAAAAACGAGGGAAGTCCCGCCCGAGGGATTTCTGACGCATGCAGTATAAGCGGATCGGCCCCGGCGCCCTATTACGGTCGTTACTGGGTACGGCTATGGGGGGCTGTGATTCCGCTCCATCGGGACCAGAGTCCGCTTCTCGACCACGCCGCCGCGCAGGATCGCCACCACCGTGTCGCGGCCGATGCGCTCGGCGCCGAGCAGCCGGATCAGGTCGTCGGCGCCCTCGATCGGGATGCCGTCGAGCGACAGCAGGAGGTCGCCGGTCAGCAGGCCCGCGATGGCGGCGGGACCGCCCGACATGACTTCGCTGATCCTGATCGCGCGGCGGCCCGCGCCGGTGGCGAGGCCGATGCGGCGCGGCAGCGGCACGGTCTCGGCGGCGATGCCGATATGGGCGCGGCGCACCCTGCCATGGCGGATGAACTCGCTCACCACGAACACCGCCGTGTTCGACGCCACGGCAAAGCAGATGCCCTGCGCCCGGCTGATCATGGCGGTGTTGATGCCCACCACCTCGCCGAGCGTGGAGACCAGCGGCCCACCGGAGTTGCCGGGATTGAGCGCGGCGTCGGTCTGGATCACGTCGTCGATCAGCCGCCCCGAGGTGGCGCGCAGCGAGCGGCCGAGCGCCGACACGACGCCCGCCGTGACCGTGGATTCGAAGCCCAGCGGATTGCCGATCGCCACCACCAGTTGGCCGCGCCGGAGCGCCTTGCTGTCGCCCAGCGCCGCGGCCGGCGTGCCCGCCGGAAGATCGGTGCGCAGCAGGGCGAGGTCGGTGTCGGGATCGTCGCCCATGACGCGGGCTTCGCGCGAACTGCCGTCGGCGAACGACAGCCGCACCCGCGCCGCGCCGCCGACCACATGGGAGTTGGTCAAGACCAGCCCGTCGCCCGAGATCGCGACGCCCGAACCCACGCCACCGCCGGGATTCTTGTCGTCGGCGATGCGCTCGACCCGCACCACCGCGGGACCGACCCGGTCGACCGTTCCGATCACGGCGCGCGAATAGGCGTCGAGCAGGTGGGTGTCGTCCGGTGCAATCGGCGAGGCGAGGGGGGAGGGAACGTCCAGCGGCATGGCAAACTCCCAAAGCTACTCGTAGAGGGGAGCTATATGGGAAGGGGGACGGGGGATTTCAGGCCCCCTCCGGCACCTGCATCGACGAGCCCTTCCTACTCCTTCACGGCCGACCAGGCGCAACCCATGTTGGTGTCCTTGACGGTCAGTGTCTTGGGCGTGGCGGCAAGGTCGGCCGTGACCAGCATGTTCAGGCCACCCATCTGGATCCTTGTCTCGTAGACGTCCGCCCGCACCAGGCTGAGTTTGGTGTCGATGCCGCCCGGCGATGTCACCTCGGCCTTGCCGTCCTTCAGCGTGAAGATGTGTTTGCGGGTGAATTGCGAATCGAATGCCATGCATCCCTGAATGTTGTTGGCACTGCCCTTGAGCCAGAAAGTCGCCTGCGCATCCTGCGCAAGGACGGCCGGGGGCAGCCAAGCAACGGCGACGGCGAGGGCACCAACACGGGAAAAAAATTGGCGGACGGTCATGCGATGATCCTCATCAGGAAAAGCAGGCAAGCGGAAGGAGCGCGGCTCAGTCGCGGTCGTCGCCGGCCTCGGCGACCCGGCCATCGCGTTCAAGGGCCCGCAAATCGAGGATCCGGATCTCGCCGCGTTTGACGTCGACGATCTTGGCATGTTCGAGGCGGTTCAGTTCCTTGGTCACGGCCTCGCGGTGCGAGCCGATGAGGGCGGCAAGGTCCTGGTGGGTCGGCGCGGGGTGGATGACGACCGAATGACCGGAGCGGGTGCCTTGCCCGGCCAGCCTCAACAGTTCGCGCCGCAGGCGTTCGCGCAGGCCGAGCGCGCTCATTTCGAACATCCGTTCCGACGTTCGCCGGTTCTTCGCCACCAGCAGCCGGATGAGGTGGACAGCCACGGAGCTGTTTTCGTGCAGGAGGTCGAAAAAGCTCTCCGCCGTCATGCGCGCCAGCAGGCAGTTGGAGAGTGCCACCAGCGTGGCCGAGCGCGGCTGATGATCGACCGCCGCGAATTCTCCGAAGAGATCGCCGACGGTGAGGTCGCTGAAGATCACCTCGCGCCCGCTGCGCGTGATGCTGTTGACCCGCACATTGCCCGCGAGAATGAAGAAGATGTCGGTCGAATGATCGCCCTCGGCGGCGATCTGGGCGTGCTTTTCATATCGCCGCGTATTGCAGGTACCGATGACCCGTCCGAGCTCGCTGTCGGTCATATCCTCGAACAGCGAGATGACGCGAAAATCGGAGATTTCCCCCATCTTCATCGGTGAACTCCTCCAGGACGCCGCGGGATTCCTGCCGGACGTGGCAAATCCTACCGATTCGCCTGCCGGACTTTCCGCCAACGTAGAAAATACCACAGATTTGCCGGCCCCGCGGCGCGATGGTCGGCATGCATTGCAGGGCCGACCAAGGCTCGGCCGAGGAGGCACAGATGGCACCAGGTAGCGAATTGCGCCAACCGCTCCGCGTCGATGTCCGGTTCATTGCCCGTCGGCTCCGCGAATGGACGCTGATGGCTTCCCGCCGGTGGGGTCAGGGTCGAGGCGACGACGCGCCGGGCAGCGTCGCAACCGATGAAGTGACGGATCATCAAGCTGGGATGATGATCAGGCCATCGACGCACGAGCGCGTGGCCCTGACCCGCCGCTGCGGAGACTGGCCCTGAGCGCGAGGCCGCTCGACGGTCAATGGGCAAGCGCTCCGCAGCGCGTCTCGCTCCAGCGCAGATAGTCGCCCGTGCGTTCGGCCACGCGGGCACGCGACAGGCCGAATTGCTCGAGCGTGTAGACGTGGCGCGGCCGCTCGACGGTGCGCTGCGTCTCCAGACTGCGCACCATCGCCTGCTCGAAGGCAGGACTCCAGGCGTAGCCGAACCGGTCGTAGAGCCGGCGCACCACGGCGATCGGGCCCGCCACCGGCTGGGCGGTCAGCTCGTCGTAGCTGATGTCGATGGCGCGCGCGGCGGCAACCGGCGGCGGCACGGCCATCAACCGGTCCATGCCGTCGACGAACATGTCGAGCAGGGTGGCGCCGATCTCGTCGCCGTCGATCTGCCGCATCGTCAGCCGGCGATAGATCGACACCAGGCTGCAGAGCGACGGGATCGCCTGGCAGGGATGGCGGTGCAGCCGCACCACGTTGGCGTCGGGAAACACGTCGTACAGGACCGGCATGTAGTGCAGGTGGGAGAAGGCCTTGCTCAGCCAGTGGCCGCGACGGTCGAACAGCTGCAGCGCCTGGACCTGTCGGCGGTAGCCTTGGTAGAGCGTCCGCAGGTCATCCTCAGCCAACGACTTGAGCCAGGTCCAGTATTCGGGCACGCGATACAGAGTCACCGCGAGCGGGCTGTGGCGCATCATCCAATGGCATTCGTCCGGCGCCTCGGCCGCCATCGGATGGATCTGCTGCACCATCGGATCGACCTCGGTGAACACATCGATGCGGCGCTGCGCGGCAGCGATGCGCGGATCGGTGGTGTCGCCGGGCTTGGGCGGCGGCGACGGCACCAGCAGCTGCCAGAGCAACGGCGCCTGCGCCTCCACATCGAGCGCCAGCAAATTGTGCAGGAGCGTGCTGCCGGTGCGGCCGAAGCCGGTGATGAACAGCGGACGCGCCACCGGGACGTCGGCTATTTCGGGATAGCGCTCGAAATCGTGCGCTAACTCGAGGTACCCCACGATCCAGACGAAGATCTCGCGCCCGATGACGCGCAGCGCCTCGGCATCGTAGCGGCCGGGCACCTGCAGCGATGCAACCAGGCAACGCAGGCCCGCGATTTCGAGATTATTGGGTGGCTCCGGCGACGCCCGCAATCTGCGCGCAGCGATTCGCCAAAGACCATCGATGTTGATTGCTCGATCGGTCATTTCAACCGATTTTGAGCGACACCTTGCGCGTCATCAGGACGCCGTGGAATCTGTGCTATCGCTCAGGACGGGGGATTTTGGTTACGGCGCCACGGCACAGAGGGTTGGTCCGGCATACTGGTGTCGGCTCCATCGAAGTCACTGCCTTGGAACACACTGCCGTTCGCATTAAGGTCGTGGACCCGCACAGTGAACAGCGTGATATGCCGAAGCTTTCCCGGCGTTGACCCATTTTCAATGTACAGGGGAGCGTCGAAAATCACCAAGCTAGGAGGAGCGTTTCCATCGGTGGAGGTGGGAGCGGCGGGCTCGTCGATCTCGACGTGATCGAAGGATACGCGGAGAATTGTTGGCTTGCCAGTGCTGGGATCTACGGTGAGGATCGCATCCGCTAGGGCGCTGCGCAGGGGCGCGAAAACGGTCTGATACGGAACCGAGTTGGGATCGTTGCCGCCCGCAACTATTTTCCTGAGAAAATGGTGCCAACGTCCATTGTGGGTTTTGGTGTTTGTAGGATTCGCGGATGCTTGATCGATCGGGAGAAGGTAGAGCATCCGCGCAAAGTGGCCGGGCGCCCAATCTGCCTTCTTTATTTTGGCCGTGAGGTTGTTATCCGAGATGGCCTTACGAATGAGGTCGAGCCCAACTAGAGGCCCGTTCGGCGGGCTGGGCCCGTCAAAAGCAATGTTCAGGGTATCAAGAATGCGTCGCGTGCCCTCAGTCGTAAACAGAAGTCCCATGATCAGCCCCCGCCTATTAGCGGCAACCTTATGGAATGACCTAAATCTTTGCAACTGTGCCGCGAAACCCCGATGCCTGATTGCACTCGCGTTTGGCGACGCGGCCGGTCGCGCCGAAGAAGCGACCGCGACAGCTGAGGCACGGTTGTTCCTCCTCGCACCGCGGCGATGTGTCGGGTGAAACTAGATCGGCAAACACGCCGAAGAGCTGGTCCGCACCTGTATGCGCCACGTCGGCTGCAGTCGTTCCGAAGACGGTCGGCAGGCCAACCGTAAGGGCCCACTCATCGGCCCGCCGGTCGGTGCTGAGCCAGTGGTAGTAGCGGCTCACGGGAGCGCCACCTTTGTGATGGCCGATCTCGTGGGTGATCGCCAGGGCGAGACCCTCCGCGCCGATGTCGCGATGGCGCGCCAGACCGCCATAAACACGAACATGGGCGGAGGCCGGCCCCAGCCGGAACGCCTGGGCATTCAGGCTGTCGCTATTCCAGGCGATGTCGATGGCGATATCGTCGAACGCGGCGGCAAACCGCGTTATGATCGCGTTCCCCCATTCACGCTGGTGCGGATCCGTTGCGGGCCGCAGGCACTCAGCCGGCGTTGACATCGAGAACACGGGTGACCAGCTCCCCTTTTTCGTCACTCCCGTGCGGGAAGCTTGACCACAGTGTAAGGTGCAAGCACAGTTACGGCAATTGAGTCCAGAAGGAGCGGGGACATGTCGACGATCGATCGCCGCGCATTTATCGCGGGTTGCTTGGCCGTCACTGTCGCAGGGTGTGACGGTGGGATCCAGAAGTCCACTGCGGTCGCGCCCCGAAACTGCGTGACGGCGCCTGCTGGGGTCTCGTTCGTGACTCCCATCGGCGGCTGTTGGACCCAGGTGGGCAGTGCGCAGGTTTACGTCATCACCTAGCGATCGGCTTTCGAGCCGAAGGTCGTCGCGACGGGCTCTTTGACGCGCCCTCGGGGGCACCATGCGCTGTACACGCTGTGACATCGAAAATGCCCCAGACCATCGCTTCTGCGACGGTTGTGGCGCGTCGCTGTCCCGCAGCTGCCCCAAGTGCGGCCAGGACAATTTGTCGACCGCGCGCTTTTGCGGCCATTGCGGCACGTCGTTGGAGCCCGCAGGCAGCTCGCCGCCGATCGCCGCGGAAGGCGAGCTCAAGCAGATCACCATCCTGTTCGCCGACGTCGCGGGCTCGACCAGTGCGATCGAGGGGCTGAATCCGGAAGACGCCGGACGGCGCCTCGCGCCGGCAATCGAGGCCATGACGGCGGCGGTCCGGCGCTTCGAAGGCTCCGTGGTGCGGCTGCAGGGCGACGGAGTCATGGCGTTGTTCGGCGCGCCGCAACCGCAGGAGGACCACGCGGTGCGCGCCTGCTGTGCGGGCTTGGCGATGCAGGCCGCGGTGAGGGACCTCGGCGACGCCGGCCTGCCGGTCAGGGTCGGCATCCATACAGGCGAGGTGCTGGCGCGCACCGTGAGCACGGATTTCTCCACCGACTTCGACGTCACCGGCGTCGTCGTGCACATCGCCAACCGGCTCGAAAGCCTGGCGCCCAACGGCGGCATCGCGATCTCGGGCGTGACCTTGCGCAACGCCCGCCAGTTCGTGTCGGCGGAGTCGCTCGGCCAGCACAAGGTGCGCGGGCTGAGCGCGCCGCTCGAGGCCTTCCTGCTGACCGGCCTGCAGCGCAGCCCGACCAGCCTGCGCTTCGCCAACGAGCCCGACCGATCGGACTTCGTCGGGCGCGAGATGGAGATGACATTGCTCGGGCTTGCCCTGCAGCGCGCCGAGGAGGGTGAAGGCTGCGTCGTCGGCCTCGTGGCCGATGCCGGCGTCGGCAAGAGCCGCCTGTGCTTCGAGTTCGCCGCGGACTGCCGGGCCAAAGGCGTGCGGGTGATCGAAGGCCGCGCCGTGGCGCACAGCCGCGCCACGCCGTTCCTCCCCGCCATCGAGCTGCTGAAGAGCTATTTCGAGCTGGCACCCGAGGACAGCGACGAGCACGCGCGCCAGCGGATCGACGAGCGCATGCGGGCGATGGATCCGGCGTTCGAGGCCGACCTGCCGTTGCTGTTCGACTTCCTCGGCATCGCCGCGCCCGACGCGGCGCGGCCGCCGACCGATGCGATGGCGCGCCGCGAACGGGTGAAGGAGCTGTTCCGCAAGCTGGTGCGCATCGCCGGCAGCGGGGCCTGCGCCGTGCTCCTGATCGAGGATCTGCACTGGATGGATTCCGGCAGCGAATCGCTGATGGAGGTCCTGGTCGATGCCCTGCCCGGCACCCGCATCCTGCTGCTCGTGAACTACCGCCCGGGCTACGTGCCGCCATGGGCCGGCAAGCAGTTCGACCAGATCGCGCTGGCGCCGCTGCGCGCCACGCTGGCCGGGGAACTGGCGTCGCGCCTGCTCGGCGACGACGAAACCGTGGCGCCGCTGCTGCCGCTGATCGCCGACCGCGCGCGCGGCAATCCGCTGTTCATCGAGGAGCTGGTGCGCAAGTTCGAGGAAGGCGGCAACCTCACGGGCGAGCGCGGCGCCTACCGTCTGGCGCACGCGCCCGATCCGCGCCTGGTGCCCGACACGGTGCAGGCGATCATCGCCGCGCGCATCGACGCCCGGCCGGAAGCGGAAAAATCGGTGCTGCAGACCGCGGCGGTGATCGGGCGGGAGTTCGTTGGCGCCCTGCTGGTGCGCCTGCTCGGTCCCGCGGGCGCGACCCTGCCGGACATCGTGCACCGGCTCTCGCAGGCCGGGCTGGTGCATCAGCTGGCCGGCGGCGCGTCTTCGGTCTTCGCCTTCCGTCACCCCATGGTGCACGACGTCGCCTATCGCTCGCTGCTGTCGGAACGCCGGCGCGCGCTGCACGGCGCGGTGGCGGCCGACCTCGAAATTTCGGCGCCGGATCCGGCGCAGGCTGGCTTCCGTGCCTATCATTGGGAAGAGGCCGGCAATCTGGTGCAGGCCGCATCCTGCAGCATGAAAGCCGCGACCTGGCATGGCACGCGCGATCCGGCACAGGCGCTGGAGGCATGGAAGCGCGCCCAGCGGCTGCTCTCCGCCATGCCGCTCCAGGGCCAGGCGCGCCTTCCGTTGGCGATGGCGAGCGGCCAGATCGTCAACTTCGCCTGGCGCGAAGGTCTGACCGCCATCGAGGTGCAACCCTATTTCGCCGAGTCGCTGTCGATCGCCCGCGAGCTCGGCAACATGCGCGGCGCGATCCTGGTGACCGTGGCGTACGGGCGCTTGCTCGCGGCCAGCGGCTCGGCGACGGAATATGTCGCCACCGTCACCGACGTGCTGGAGCGGCTGGACGAGAAGCCCAACGCCGGCCTCAAGCCCTTGCTCATGGCAATCCTGTGTCATGCGCTGCGGCACGCGGGCGATTTGCGACACGCGTTGGCCGCCAACGACGAGGCGCTGGCCGGCCTGCACCTGATCGACGAAAGCATCCAGCAGACCCTGGGATTCAACGTCGGCGTCTGGGTCCGCGGCATGCGGGCCCAGATCCTCGCCATGATGGGACGCCCCGACGAGGCGCGGCCGTTGCTCGACGCGCTGATCGCGGCGGACGAGACTTCCGTCGATGTGCTGCACCGCCTGCTCGCCCACGCGACCCAGGTCGACATCGCCTGGGGCGAGGGCGATGCTGCCGCCGCCGGCCATCATGGCAAGGCCGTCACGACCCTCGCCGAGAAGAGCGGCAATCCCTACCTGCTGGTCTATGCCCGCGGCTACGCCGCCGTCGCGCAAAGCCTGCGCGGCGAGCACGAGGCGGCGGCACAGACGCTGACCGAGACCCTGGCCTACGCGCGCCGCCGCAACGCGGGGCTGGAGAACGAGGCCCGCCTGCTGGCCGACCAGGCGCACGCGCTGATGCGCGCCGGCCAGATGGAGCGTGCTGCGGCCGTGGCCGACGAGGCCGCCGCGGTGGCGCGGCGGCGCGGCGCAAAAGTCTGGCTGGCCTATATCGAGTGGCTGAAGGGCGGACCCCGCTCGCCAGCCTTTGTCGAGCTCGTCGAGGCGACGGGAGCCACACTGTTGAAAGGGCTGACGCATCCCTCCCTGGCCGTCACCGCGTGAGGCGCAGTGAGAACGGTGTGAGAGGCCTTCACGCGACGGCCCTGGCGAAGGTCGCGGCGTCCCTGGTGCTGCTCCTGGCGACCGCGGGACTGCTTTGGCACAGGCAGTACAATGACGGGCTTTGGCCGCAGCCCGGATCGCCTGCCGCGCGCCTGCCGCACTGGCTGACCTCCGCGGCCGGCGGCTGGTATCCCGATCTCGTCGAGACCGCGGCCAACATTGCCTCGCCCCTCTCGCTCGTTGCCTATCTGGCGACCTGGGCCCTCTGCGTGGCGTCGATCTTTGCCGTGCCGTTCATCCATCGGACCTGGCTGCGGGTGCTGCTCAGTGCGCTTCTGTTGGCCGGCGTCACCTATGATCTGGTGATGTTCGACATCGTGGGTTCGATGCCGCCCAGGGAAGTCACCGAGACCCTTCTTTCCAATTTCCACGCCGGGGCGGAAGGCACGGTCGCCACCTACGCGCCGCAGATCCTGCGAAATCTTTGCCTGACATTGCCCCTGCTGTTGGTGTTCTGGCTGCGTCCGCCGTTCAGACCATCATGGTTTCCCACGGTCACGCTTGCGGCAACTTCCGTTGGCCTGGCGGTGGTCCTGTGGGGAAGCGGCGGCCATGCCACCGCCTTTCCCTCGTCCGTGTCGTCCTACATCAACCTCTACAAGGGCCTGAGCGCCGACGAGGACGAACCGCTGGACAAGGTCGCGGTTCAGCCCACGCTGAAGAGTGCGTTCCGCAAGATCGTCCTGGTCGTCGATGAGAGCGTGCGCGGCGACTATATCTCGCTGAACGACAGGACGATCGGCACCACGCCCTTCCTGTTGTCGCGCGAAAAGGAATTCGCCAACTTCGGACTGGCTGCGTCCCTGGCGAACTGCTCGATCCAGTCGCGCCTGGCGATGCGCTTCGGCGTTCGCGACCGCGAGCTGGACGTTCCCTGGAAGCTCCTGCGCAGCCGTGCCTCGATCTGGCAGTATGCCGAGCATGCCGGCTTCGTCACGGCGCACATCGATGCCTACGGGACGGCGCAGCTGCTGGTCAACGGCATGACGGCGACCGAGCGCGGCTACATCGATCGCCGCATCATCGTTCACGACACGCCGCTCTACCTCCGCGACGACCGCGCCGCTGCTGCCCTGCGCGAACTGCTGCGCGAGCCGGCGCCGATGTTCATCCTGGTCGACAAATTCGGCGCCCATATTCCCTATGACAGGATGTATCCCGCCACGGCGGATCGCTTCGGCGCCGGCCAGGCCGGCTTCTCGCTCGAGGATCGCGGGACGCTTGCCAAACAATACAAGGATGCCGTCGCCTGGTCGGTCGACGGCTTCTTCGCCCAGCTTCTCGACAGCGGGCTGCCGCCGGGCACGCTCCTTCTCTATACGTCCGACCATGGCCAATCCCTGTCGGAGGGCCCCACGACGCTGTCTCATTGCGTGAGCGGTGCGGCCGCCACCCGGACCGAGGTCGTGGTGCCGATGCTTGCACTGACGGACGACGTCGACTGGAAAGCGGGACTTGGCGAGGCCGCGGCGCGGAGCTTCGGCAGGACCAGCCACTCGGCGATCTTCCCGACCTTGTTGCGGGCGATGGGCTACGCCCCGGACTGGCTGGGCGCGCATTTCGATCCGGCGCTGGGAGACAGGCTGGCGAACGGCCGGACGAGGCACTTCTGGGCCTCCGGCACCGTACGACCGTACGACGAGTGAAGCAGCCGTGGTTGCAGTCGTTCGGACACCGCTGTCATCCCGAACAAGCTGTCATCCCGAACGAGCTGTCATCCCGAGGTGCACACTGTCATCCCGAGCGCAGCGAGGGATCCTTGCGCGGCGGCAGATAAGGATCCCTCACTTCGTTCGGGATGACAGCTCGTTCGGGATGACAGTCTGCGCTTGAAGACACTAGGATGAGCCCATGAACACGCGGCATTTCGGGATACTGGTCCCCTCGACCAACACCACCTGCGAGATCGAGTACTGCCGCCTGCCGGCGGAGCTGCAGGTGCACACCGGCCGGCTGGGCAAGGGCGGCAAGACGCCGTTCTCGCCCAGCCTCGATGCCGATGTCGCCTATCAGGCGAAGCTGCTGGGCGAGGCCAGGGTCGAGGCGATCGCGCTGGCGCAGACCTCGGCCAGCCTGTTCGCCGACGACTACGACGAGGTGACGGTGAAGCGCATGACCGAGGCGTCGGGCGTGCCGTGCCTGACCTCCGCGCAGGCGATCGGCCAGGCGCTAAAGGCGCTCAAGGCAACGAAGGTCGCGATGGCGACGCCCTATTCGGAAGAAGTGATCGGCCGGGCCAAGCGCTACTACCAGACCAAGTACGGCATCGACGTCGTCGCCTCGGAAAGCCTGGGCGCCGACAACGCCTACGCCATCGGCAAGATGGACGCCGGCATGGCCGAGGCCGCGTTCCGCCGGATCGACCGGCCGGAGGTCGAGGCGCTGGTGGTGCCGGGCGGCAACTTCCCGACCATGGACCGCATCGCCGCCTGGGAGCGCCAGTTCGGCAAGCCGGTGATCACCACCAACCAGGCCGCCCTGTGGGCCGTGCTGCAGACCATGAAGTTCGCCATGCCGCTCGCCGGCAAGGGCCGGCTGCTGGAGTCATTCTGATTGGATGGAGCACGTTCTGAGTTCTTCGCTGGGCGCGCGCCACTCTCGGCGGAGGTTACTCCGCCGAGAGTGGCGCGTCATGACTGCGCTGCGCGCGGCCATGAAAGCCTGCAGCTGCACCGCCAACCTCATCCTGAGGAGCCGCGCGAAGCGCGGCGTCTCGAAGGATGGGCGACAGGCAAGGTGCGCGTTCCCATCCTTCGAGACGCGTGGAGTTTACCCCGAGGTAAGCCGAGGGGCGCTCCTCAGGATGAGGTTTGTGGGTTGCTCGTCACTGAAAAGGATCAGGGCCGCGCGCAGCGCAGTCATGATCATGACGCGCCACTCTCGGCGGAGTAACCTCCGCCACGGTGGCGCGCCCCCAGCAATGACATCCGGGTACACCGACATGGAATCTGGTCTAGAACAGCTCACCTGAAGGGGAATCACCATGGGTCACGGTTCCGGAATTCGCGAGGTCGCCTGGGTCGACATGCCGGGCGGCGGGCAGGTCGTGCTCGACGGCGACCATGCCTATGTCGGGCACATGCAGCCGCCGCACGGGACCTCCGTCATCGACGTGAAGGATCCGGCGAACCCGAAAATCGTCGCCTCGATCGACATTCCGCCGGGGCTGCATTCCCACAAGGTGCGGGTGGCGAACGACATCATGGTGACCAACCGCGAGCGCACGCGCGGCGACAAACCGGCCGACGATTTCGTCGGGCTGCGCATCTTCGACGTGAGCAAACCGGGCGCGCCGCGCGACATCTGCCACTGGCAGTGCGCCGGATCGGGCGTGCACCGCTTCACCTTCGACGGACGCTACGCCTACATCTCGACGGAACAGGAGGGCTATGTCGGCACCATCGTCATGATCCTCGACCTCGAGGATCCGACCAAGCCGCAGGAGGTCGGCCGCTGGTGGATGGAAGGGCAGTGGACCGCCGGCGGCGAGACGCCGGGCTGGAAGGCCAAGAACCACCGCTGCCACCATCCGATCCGGCGCGGCGATCGCCTCTACGTCAGCTACTGGTACGGCGGCGGCGTCATCCTCGACATCAGCGACATGACCAAGCCGAAACTGATCTCCCAGCTCGACTGGAGCCCGCCGTTCGGCTGGCCGACGCACAGCCTGGTGCCGATCGACGTGCCGATCGCCGGCCATCGCTGGATGCTGGTCGCCGACGAGCATGTGCAGCCGCTCGATCCCGCGCTGTCGCCGCAGCTGCCGGCGATGATCTGGATGGTGAACATCACCGACGAGACCAGGCCGGTGCCGGTCAGCTGCTTCCAGCTGCCGGAGCTGGTCGGCATCGAGACGCCCCTGATGACGGCGTGCCACCAGCCGGTCGAAACCATCGTCGGCAACGAGGTTCCCGCCGCCTGGTTCGCCAACGGCCTGCGGGTGCTCGATATCTCCAATCCGCTGTCGATGAAGCAGGCCGCCTGGTGGATGCCGGACGTGCCGCCGGGGGAAAAGCGGGTCAGCAGCAACGACGTCTACATCGACCATCGCGGCCTGATCTACCTGATCGACCGCAACCGCGGCCTGTCGATCCTCGAGAGGGTTTAGGCCCTGCTGCCGCCAAGCGACCGTTGTCATCCCGAGCGCAGCGAGGGACCTTTAACTTCGGCGATATTGAACTGCCACTGCCAAGCGATCGTTGTCATCCCGAGCGCAGCGAGGGATCCTTAGCTGCGGCCAGATAAGGATCCCTCGCTGCGCTCGGGATGACAATTTGCGCTTAAGGTCTGGAAGTGACTCCAAGCGGGCCAGAAAAACTCTAGGATGAGCCCCATGAAACCCATTCTCCTCGCCGCTGCCGCCTTCTTCCTCGCCCCTGCCGCCCACGCCGCCGACATCACCGTGCTCGCGGGCGGCGCGACGAAGGACGTGATCGAGGAACTGATCCCCGCCTTCGAGAAGGCCACCGGCCACAAGGTCGTGGCAACCTGGGACGGCGCGCCGGCGATCCGCAAGCGCCTGGGCGCCGGCGAGAGCTACGACCTGGTGATCTCGAGCGCGCCCGAGATCGACGCCTTCATCCAGCAGGGCAAGCTCGTGTCCGGCAGCCGCACCGGCCTGATGCAGACCGGCGTCGGCGTCGCCGTGAAGGCTGGCGCGCCCAAGCCCGACATCTCGTCGGCCGATGCGCTGAAGCGCGCGCTGCTCGGGGCAAAGACGATCGGCCATTCGGCCGGCACCAGCGGCGCCTATGTCGTGGCCCTGATGCCGCGGCTCGGCATCGCCGAGGAGACCAAGCCCAAGCTGCGCCAGACGCCGGCCGGCGTGCGGGTCGCCGCCATGCTGGCCAGCGGCGAGGTCGAGATCGGCCTGCAGCAGGAGAGCGAGCTCAAGAACGAGCCCGGCATCTCCTATCTCGGCCCGCTGCCGCCCGAGCTGCAGCAGGTCACGCTCTACGCCGCGGGCCTCGGCGCAGCCGCCAAGCAGCCCGACGCCGCCAAAGCCCTGGTCAAGGCGCTCACCGGTCCCGACGCAGCCGCCATCATCCGTAAGCACGGGATGCAGCCCGGCTGATCATTGCTGGGAGCGCGCCACTCCAGTGGCGCATCATGCGGTGACGCAACGCGAAGAATTGATTGCGCTGCGCGCGGCCCTGAAGGCTTTCGACTACACGCCCAACCTCATCCTGAGGAGCCGCGCGGAGCGCGGCGTCTCGAAGGATGGGCAACAGGCATGATGCTCGTTCCCATCCTTCGAGACGGCCCTGCGGGCCTCCTCAGGATGAGGTTGGGTATGTACGCTTTCATGGCCGCGCGCAGCGCAGTCATGATTTTGAGCGTCTCCGGAGTGGCGCGCTCCCATAAAAGAGGCGCTAGTCTCGCCCCATGACCAAGCCCAACGATCTGTCTGCCATCCTCGCCCGCGCCGGTTCCAGCGACGTGCCCTACGTAGATCCGCAGTTCCCCGACCGCCCGCTCACGCTCCGCATCGCGCGGCCCCGGCACTGCGATCCGGACACGCCGCTGCTGTTCGTGCACCACGGCATCAACCGCAACGGCTACGACTATCGCGACTACTGGCTGCCGCTGGTCGACGAGACCGGCGTGCTGGTGATCGCGCCGGAATTCTCGAAGGAGAGCTTTCCGGGCAGCCGCTGGTACAATTTCGGCAACCTGCGCGACGAGGCGGGCGCGCCGCAGCCGCGCGAGCAGTGCACTTACGCCATCGTCGGCCGCCTGTTCGATGCCCTGCGCGCGCAAGGCATCACGCGCCAGAAGGGCTACGGGCTGTTCGGCCACTCCGCCGGCGGCCAATACGTGCACCGCCTGCTCTCGCTCGGCTTTCGCGACAGGGTGGTCGCGGCGGTGACGGCGAACGCCGGCACCTATGCCATGCCCGACCTGGCGGTCGATTTCCCCTACGGGCTGGGCGGCGCGGGGCTGGACGAGGCGGAGCTCGCCAACCTGCTGCGCTTTCGCCTCACCGTGATGGCCGGCACCGCCGACATCGACAACACCAGCGACAACTTCCCCAAGGAGCCGCCGGCGATGGCCCAGGGCGCCACGCGCCACGAGCGTGCGCACCGCTATGTCGAGCGCGCGCGCGAAGCGGCGGCCGCGCGCGGCCTGCCCTGCGCCTGGACGATCATCGACGTGCCCGGCGTCGCCCACGACGGCGAGCGCATGTCAGCCGCAGCGGCGCCGGTGCTGGGCGCGGCGCTCCACGCGGCGGCGAAGTAGGTTCATTGCTGGGAGCGCGCCACTCCAGTGGCGCCGAAACTCACCCCAAGAGGCAACTTCACCGGTCAGGCTACGTTCCCCTCGCCAGGGCCTTCCTGTATCTATCAGGTTACGCAAGCTTCCCAGGAGACCTCATGACCGCAACAAGTCGCCCGGCTTTTCCCGCCGCCCTGGCTCGCGTCGTGGCGATCGTGCTTTGCCTTGCGCTCGCCTCCTGCGGCTACAACAACATCCCGACTCTGGAGGAGCAGGCCAAGGCCAGGTGGGCGGACGTCCAGAACAACTATCAGCGGCGTGCCGACCTGATCCCCAACCTGGTCGCGACCGTGCAGGGATATGCCAAGCAGGAGAAGGACGTTTTGACCGCCGTGGTCGAAGCGCGCGCCAAGGCCACCCAGACGAAGATCGATGTCTCGCAGCTCACCGATCCTGCGAAGCTGAAGCAGTTCCAGGACGCGCAGAACCAGCTCTCCGGCGCCCTTGGCCGCCTGCTCGCCGTCAGCGAGAACTATCCCGACCTGAAGTCGAACCAGAACTTCCTGGCACTTCAGTCGCAGCTCGAAGGCACCGAGAACCGCATCGCCGTGGCGCGCCGCGACTACATCGAGGCGGTGCGCGCCTACAACACCGAGCTCAGGACTTTCCCCGGCATGTTGTGGGCGATGACGTTCTTCCGCGCCAACAAGCCGATGGCCGAGTTCGCCGCCAGCGACACCGCGCAGACGCCGCCTGCGGTCAAGTTCTGATCGCGGGCATGCGCCGGGACCGCCTGACGGCAGGCGCATGGCTCGGCGGCGCGGGCCTGGCGCTCCTTCTGTCCGTCGGACTGGCAGCGCTTGCCGCCAATTTCCCGGCGCTGACGGGGCGGGTGGTCGACCAGGCCGATGTTATCGGAGCGCCGGCGCGCGCGGATCTCGAGAGCAAGCTCGCCGATCTCGAATCGAAGTCGGGGATCCAGCTCGTGGTCGCCACGGTGAAGTCGCTCGAGGGACAGGAGATCGAACCCTACGCCAACGAGCTGTTCCGCACATGGAAGCTGGGCGAGAAGACGAAGAACAATGGCGTGCTCCTGCTCGTCGCTCCCACGGAAAAGCGCGTCCGCATCGAGGTAGGCTACGGCCTCGAAGGCACGCTGACGGACGCCCTGTCGAAGGTGATCATCGCCAACGCGATCACGCCCCGCTTCAAGACGGGAGATTTCGCCGGCGGCATTACCCGCGGCGTCGACGACATCGTCACCGTCCTGACCACCGACTCGTCGGACTGGGAAAAACGCCCGTCGCTGCGGGTCGACAGCGAACCGGCGTCGGCGCCGGTGAACTGGCTGGTGGTGGTGATCGTCGTGGGCGTGATCGGGCTGATGATCGTGTCGCCCGGCTTCCGCTGGATGGTGTTCGCCATGCTGATGAGCGGACGCAGCGGCGGATCGGGCGGAATGGGGGGCGGACTGGGCGGCGGCGGGTTTTCGAGTGGCGGAGGTGGCTTCTCGGGCGGGGGAGGCTCGTCCGGTGGCGGCGGTGCCTCGGGGAGTTGGTGATGGAGCTCAGCGAACAGGACCGCGCGCGCATCTCGGCCGCCATTCACGCCAGCGAGGCGCGCACCACGGGCGAGATCGTCTGCGTCCTGGCCAGGACGTCTTCGGCGCACGCCTCGGGCCTGCCCGTGCTTGTGGCGGCCGCCGTCGCGCTGGCACTTCCGTGGCTCCTGATGCTGCTCACACACCTGTCGGTGCAGTCGATGCTCTCGCTCCAGGTCCTCGTTTTCCTCGGGCTTGTCGCAATCCTCTGCCTGCCGCCGGTCAGGGTGGCGCTGCTGCCACGAGCCGCGCGACGGGCGCTGGCCCACCGCGTGGCCATGGAGCAGTTCGTGAGCCGGGGCATCGCGCGCACGGCCGATCGCACGGGCATCCTGATCTTCGTCTCGCTGGCGGAGCGTTATGCGCGCATCATCGCCGATGAGGGGATCGCCGGCCGCGTCGCGCAGGCCGAGTGGCAAGGCGCCATCGACGCGCTGACCGGCCACATGCGCGACGGCCGCATTGCCGATGCCTTCATCACGGCGATCGATCGCTGCGGCACCGTGCTTGCAACGCATTTCCCGTCGACCGGACCTGACCGGAGCGAACTGCCCGATCGCATTTATCTGATCTGACCGCTGAGCCGACGCCAGGCCGGCCGTCGCGGCTCGGCGGTCGGCCAGCCCGGCATGTTCCGCTTCGACGGGACCACCTCATCCTGAGGAGGCCGCGAAGCGGCCGTCTCGAAGGATGGGAACGAGCACCCTACGTCGTACTGGAACCCTCACCCCGTAATCGCGCGCGAGGCGGAGTTCACATGACCGGTCTCGTTGGTGTCGGCGAGCTCGAGGTGGAGGAAATCCATCTCCGGTGCCTCGAAGAACGGCCCGGCATGCCAGGTGCCGAGATGGAGCTTGATGCCGACCGGCCCGGAGATGCGGAAGGCCTGGATCGACTGAGGATCGGGCATCGCCGCGCGATCGTCGGGCGCGAGCGGCGGCGCCACCGCCAGCAGCCACTCCCCGCCGCCCATCGCCGCGAGACATTGCGTCACCCGGACATGGCGCGTGATCCGGTCGAAGGCGAGGCCGCGCTGCTTCAGCCGCATGATGTAGAGGTGCGGGGTGCCGTTGGTCAGCGATTTGGAACTCGATCGCTCGATCCAACTTCAAGTCCATCTTCGAATATCCGCTTCCCGCGCCCTTTAGCAACGAATTGCAATTTTCCCAGAACGTCTCGTGCGACATCAACTTCTAGTTGGTTATCGTAAGTGCGGCCAAGTTGGCGTTCGGTTCGGCTCGCGAGCTTCGCGGTTGTATACCAAACAACAGGGCCTGGGAGACTGGGTCGAAGATCGAGGCCGTGAGACTGAATAGGGCTTTGCAGTCTGCCCCCATAGAAACAATCGCTTACAAGTCGACCGATCGGTTCGATCATTCTGTGTTGCCGCTTCAGTTCAGCCCGGCATGCGGCCGGCAAGCCTTCGTTCCTGTCGAGGAATTTATCGAGAATGGTCTGCCGAATTTCCGCTTCGTCAAAGTCGTTTTTGAGCTGTTCTCCAAATTCCTCAAAGAAAGGTGGCAATTGTTTAGGGTCGCCGACAACAATCCAACGTTTGCTTCGGCTCATAGGGATGAGCGTTTCCGTAGCGGTTGCCTTGGAAGCCTCGTCAATAATGCATAGATCGTACTCGACATTTTGCATTCCGCGCACGCTCGCGACACCAACACAGGTGCCCGCGATTATTTGAGCTGAAGCAAGCATCGCAGCGTTGAAATCGGAGGATCGACCAACTCGCAGAAGCCAATCGTCAAGAAGGGCCAATCTGTTCTTGCAGTCACGAATGGATTTCTCGTCCGACAGGAAAACAGTCTGCCATTCAGAAAGTTCAGCAACGTCTCGACTGTCTGCAAGGGACGCGCCGTACTCGCCTAGAGGGCGAAGTTGTTCCCGGGTCTCTCGCTCGCTTTGAGAAAGGCGTCCCCTTGCTTCACGCAATGACCTTAAATCGTCATCCATTGTGAGCGTTTCTGCTTCCGCTTGCTGACGACCATCCGTGGAATGTTGAGCAATCGAGTTGAGTGTCCGCTGGTGATCGCTCTCGTATTTGGCAATCGTCGCATCAATCTCCTTTTTCTGATTTAGGATGCGAATTAGCAACTCTACTTGCATGCCGAGCTTTACGACAGACGTGTCGACTTCGTTCTCTACAGCCCACGCAGTCATAGCCTTTTCTGCCGCCTGCCGGACTTGCTTTATCCAGATTTCGACTTTGTGCTCGAGCATAGGCATCTTGCTTGTGCGTCATGATCATTGCCGACGCGATATTCGACAGCGTAGCTTCGGCTCTTACGGCTTTAGGCCCATACTTAGCAGTCACCGAATGCACTCCACCTTCCGTCTCCTCCTCACCGGCGACAGCATCCTCCAGCGCCGCCTGCAATCGCGCACCGACGCCGGCCTCAGCCCGCTGTTCGATCGCGTGCGCGCCGCCGACGTGGCCTTCACCAACCTCGAAGTGCTGGCCAACGACTATCGCGGCGATCCCGCGCTGGAGAGCGGCGGCTCGCATTTCGGCGCGCCGGCCTGGGTGCTCGACGAGCTGACGGAGGCGGGCATCGACCTGTTCGCGACGGCCACCAACCACTGCCTCGACTATTCGATCAGTGGTCTGGTGCATTCGATCGAGGCGATGGAGGCGCGCGGGCTGTCGTTCGCGGGTGTCGGCCGCCAGCTCGAGGATGCGCGGCGGCCCTGCTATCACACCCATCCGCATGGCACCGTGGCGATGATCTCCGTGGCCTCGTCCTTCGCCAAGGGCCAGGAGGCGGCCGCCGCGCGGCCGGACCTGCCCGGGCGGCCCGGCCTCAATCCGCTGCACTTCGAGACCCTGCACGAGGTGACGGAGGCCCAGCTCGGCACCTTGCGCGAGATCGCCGATCAGCTCGGGCTGGAGGCGGAGCGGCTGCAGAAGATCAAGATGGGCTTTGCCTTCGCGCCGTCGGATCCTTCGGTATTTCCGTTGAACGGCATGAACTTCAGGTCGGCCAACAAGGCCGCGGTGCGCACGACCGCCAGCAGGAAGGACATCGACGCCATCGTGCGCTGGATCAACGAGGCGCGGGGCTTGAGCGACGTGGTGCTGGTGAGCCTGCACGCCCATGAGCAGGGCGAGAGCAAGGAGATCCCGGCCGAGTTCATTCCCGCCTTCGCGCGCCAGATGATCGACGCCGGCGCCGATCTGGTGGCCGGCCACGGGCCGCATCTGCTGCGCGGCATGGAGCTCTACAAGGGCAAGCCGATCTTCTATTCGCTGGGCAACTTCATCGGCCAGAACGAGCTGGTGCCGAAGATGCCGGCCGATGCCTACGAGCGCTTCCGCGCCGATCCCGATCTCACGCCGGGGCAGGTCTATCAGAAGCGCACCAACAACGACCAGGGCGGCTTTCCCGCCGATCGCCGCTACTGGGAGTCGGTGCTGCCCGAGCTGACCTACGAGGGCGGGGCGCTGAAGGGCATCGAGCTGATCCCGATCTCGCTGGGCTGGAAGGAGGCGCGCCACCTGCGCGGCCGGCCGAGGCTGGCCGGGGGCGAGGAGGGGCGGAGCATCCTGCAGCGTTTCGCCCAACTGTCGAAACCGTTCGGAACGGTGCTCGACGGCACGCGCGTCGTCCTCGGCTAGTGCACACACACTGAAGTTCTGCAAAGAGGGGGTGGCAAAAGAGGGGACGAATCGCGAGAAATGCCGATAGAATAAGGAACAAAGCCGTCCCCTCGGGGAGGGGACGTTTTGGGGCTTTTGGGGGACGTATATGAGGATTTCCGTCGTCCTGAGCGCAGCGAAGGACCTCACGCCTGCCACGGACTCGATATTCGCCGTCCGTGCCCGGTCGTTCAGCGAGGTCCTTCGCTGCGCTCAGGACGACAGGGAACAGTGACTTCAACCGAACTCGCGCTCCGCACCGGCACGGTGGCAGTCCTGCTGCTGACCGGCGTCGTCATGCTGCGCGACCGGCGGCGGCTCGAGTTCGGGGCCGTACAGCGGCTTGATGGCGCTGTCGGTCGCGGCCGATACGGTGATGAGCATCACCGGCTATGCCGGGCCGCACTGGCTGCTGCCGCTGCAGCTGATCGGCGCCGGCACGTCGGCGATGATGTGGATCTGGATCGGCACCTTGTTCATCGACGGCTTCCGCCCGTCGTGGCGCGCCGCGCTCGCCTGGGCGCTGCTGCCGGCGCTGGAACTGGCGGGCTTCTTCGTCTGGTTTCCGTGGATGGGGCGGGTGCAGGAAGCCCTGTCGCTCCTGTTCGTGTTGCTGGCGGGATGGCGTGCGGTGGCGGGCCTGCGCGGCGATCTGGTGGAGCGCCGCCGGCGGCTGCGGCCCGTGCTGGCGACAATGGCCGTGCTCTATTCGGTCGGCATCATCGTCGGTCACGCGCTGGTCCGCGACGTTGGCGGCGGTGGCCCGGCGGTACCGCCCGACCGGACCCTGGAGGCGGCCGGGCTGGCGGCGCTCTCGGTTCTGTTCGCGGTGCTGGCGCTGCGCGCGGGCCAGCCGATCTTCGCCTCCCCGCCGCAACCCTCGCCCGCGCCCGCAGCGGAGCCGCCGGCCGGCGACGATCCGGACGCTCCGGTGCTCGCCCGCCTGCTGGCCCTGATGGAGGAAGAGAAGATCTACCGCCGCGAGGGCTTCGACCTGGCAGCCCTGGTGACGGCGCTCGACCTGCCCGAGTACCGCCTGCGCCGGCTGATCAACCGGCGGCTGGGCCACCGCAACTTCTCGAGCTTCGTGAACGCCTATCGCCTCGCCGAGGCCCGGGCGGCGCTGGCCGATCCCGCCCAGGCCGAGGTCCCCGTCCTCACCATCGCGCTCGATGCCGGCTTCCAGTCGATCGGCCCGTTCAACCGGGCCTTCAAGGCGGAGACCGGCCTGACGCCGACGGAGTATCGACGGCAGGCCGAATCCCGCAACGGCGCGCCGATTTAGGGATTCGGCCAGCCCGCCACGGAAATCGGCGAGATCGGCCGGCGGCCGCGCGGCAGGGTGGCGGCATGACCCTGATCCAGATCCTCACCTGGGCGCTGCCGGCCACGATGGTGGTGGCGGCCCTCGAAGCCCTCGTCCTCACCTTCGTGGCCCGCCGGCCGTACAACTGGCGCTCGTGGGCTGCCTCGCTGAGCGACGCCCTGGCGCGCGACTATCTCGTGGGCGCGTTCGTCGCGGTGAGTCTCGCCACCCCCCTGATCGGGCTGGCGTGGAAACATCGGCTCATGACGGTGCCGCTCGGGGGCGTGGCCAGCATCGCCGTGCTCTTCGTCGGCCAGGAGTTCTGCTACTACTGGTTCCACCGCGCCTCGCACCGGGTGCGCTGGTTCTGGGCCACCCATGCGGTCCACCATTCGCCCAACGAGTACAATCTCGGCATCGCCTATCGCTTCGGCGTGACCGGCAGGCTGACGGGCACCGCGGTGTTCTACGTGCCGATGATCTGGCTGGGCTTTGCGCCGGCGGCGGTGTTCACCACCCTGTCGCTGAACCTGATCTACCAGTTCTGGCTGCACGCCGAGTGGATCCCGAAGCTGGGCTGGCTCGAATATGTGCTGAACACACCGTCGCACCACAGGGTCCATCACGCGTCCAACCCCGAGTACATCGACCGCAACTACGGCGGCGTGCTGATCGTCTTCGACCGCCTGTTCGGCACCTTCGCCGGGGAGCGTGCCGACCTGCCGTGCCGCTACGGCCTCACCGTGCCGCTGGTCTCGAACAACCCCGTCAAGATCGCCTTCCACGAATGGCTGAAGCTGCTGGCCGATCTCTGGCGCGCGCGTTCAGTGCGCGACGTCGCCTTCACCCTCTTCGGCCCGCCCGGCTGGCGGCCGCAGTCTCAAGTGGCGATTGCGCTGCGCGCGGCCCCGAGAATTCACGGCCACCCTCATCCTTGTAAGTCATCGAGGCGCTCGGGGAGTAGAGTTTGCGTTGCGGTGCCGGAGGGTAGATCGTCTCATCCAAGGGTGGTTGAACCCGTTCCTCAGCGTGGTCGCCCTCCGGTCGTTCCAGTGAACCCGAACAGTCGCCTGGGCCGGTCCGCGAGCCCGCTTTCGCAAGGAAGGGTCGCCATGGAACAGATCAGCGTTGTCGGCATCGACGTATCGAAGGATCGTTTGGACGTTCATGTCTTGCCTGAGGGAGAGGCCTGGTCGGTGTCTCGCGATGGTGAGGGGCTTGGTGAACTGTGCCGGCGGCTCGGCGGTACGGCGCGTCTGGTCGCCCTCGAGGCAACCGGCGGATACGAGACCATCGTCGCGGCCACCCTGTCGAGCGAAGGCGTGCCGGTAGTCGTGGTCAACCCGGCCCAGGTCCGCAACTTCGCCAACGCTCTTGGACAGCGCGCCAAGACCGATCCGATCGATGCCCGGGTAATCGCCCGCTTTGCCGAGGCGACGCAACCGGAGATCCGTCCCTTGCCCGATCGGGCGACCCGCCTGCTGGCCGATCTGGTGGCCCGTCGCCGCCAGATCGTCGAGATGATCGTGGCCGAGCGCCAACGCCTGCACCGCACCGAGCCGCCGCGGGTGCGCAAGAGCATCGAGCGGTTGTTGAAGGCGCTGGAGAAGGAACTTGCCAGCCTCGACCACGACATCGACGACAGCGTGCGCAGCTCGCCGGTGTGGCGCGAGAAGGAAGACCTGATGACATCCGTTCCAAGCGTGGGGCCGATCATCGCCAGAACCATATTGGCCGAACTGCCCGAGTTGGGCACGCTCGACCACAAGCGGATCGCGGCCCTTGTCGGCCTCGCTCCCTTCACCCGCCAGTCCGGCGCTTGGAAGGGCAAGGCCTCGATCGGCGGTGGGCGCAGCGCCGTGCGCACTGCACTCTTCATGGGAGCCCAGGGTGCCAAGCGCTGGAACCCGGCGTTGAAGGCCTTCTATGAACGCCTCATCGCTGCCGGCAAGCCCAAGATGGTCGCCACCATCGCCGTCGCCCGCAAGCTGCTCACTATCCTCAACGCCATCCTCAGAGACAAAACGCCATGGCAAAACGCTTGACCTCAGACACAGTCGCTGAGGAGGCCGCGTAGCGGCCGTCTCGAAGGATGCGAACGAGCACCGCGCCTGCGGCCCACCCTTCGAGACGCCGCGCGTTGCGCGGCTCCTCAGGGTGAGGTTGTGCGGTGACAGACCTCATCCAGAGGAGGCTGCGAAGCAGCCGTCTCGAAGGATGGGAACGAGCACCGCGCCCAGGGTGAGGTTGTTTCGCGGCCAACCTCATCCTGAGGAGGCCGCGTAGCGGCCGTCTCGAAGGATGGGAACGAGCACTACGCCTTTCGGCGCTTGGCCAATTGCCGGATCAGGACGTAGTCGCCCTCGATGAGAGCTTCCTTCTTGGCGCGCGACCAGCCCTTGATCTGGCGCTCGGCCGCGATGGCGTCGGTGATATCGGCGAAATGCTCGGCCCAGACCAACGCGACGGGCAAACGCTTAGAGGTATAGCCGCCGTAGGTCCCCTGGTTGTGCTCCGACACGCGGCGATCGAGGCCGAGCCGGGCGGAGCCGACATAGTAACTGCCGTCGGCGCAGCGCAGGATATAGACGTGGGCGCCGGGTTCGTCGTTCATCGCATGGCAGCGTAACCGGTACCGCGCCTGCGGCCCACCCTTCGAGACGCGCCCCTTCGGGGCGCTCCTCAGGGTGAGGTTGTGACCTCATCCTGAGGAGCGCGAAGCGCGTCTCGATCCTGAGGAGCGCGAAGCGCGTCTCGAAGGATGGGAACGACCCTCACCCAATCCCGAACTCCGCGCGGTAGCGCTCGAAGCAGCGGGCGCCGGCGGCCAGGCGCATCAGCGCGCCTTCGGCGATCGGGCGGATCAGCGCCGGGTCGCGCTCGACCAGCGGCAGGATCGCCTCGCGGTTCCAATCGGCGGAGTGCTTGCGATCGAGCACGGCGTGCAGCTCGAAATAGTGGCGGCTTGCCTTGTCGACGCCGAGCCGGGCGAGGCCCTGCGCCACGGCGCGCGCACGATCGGGTGCGGTCATCTCGATGACGCCGAGCGCGCCCACCGAGTGAAAGGCAAAGTCGCGGTCGAGCGCCAGCGCCGTCATCAGGTTGCCCAGCGCCAGCGACTGCCACACGGTGTCGTGCGGCTGAGGGTCGAGGGCAAGGGCTTCGACCAGAGCTTCGAGCATCGGCCCATGCATGCCGCGGGCGTTGCCGCGGCCCATCTCGTCCCAATAGTTGCGCGCCAGCTCGAGCTTGGCCTCTGCCGGCAGCTTGACCTGGGTGAGCGCCACGAGATCGTCGAAGCCCGCTTCGCCGGCGGCTTCCTGGGCGATGAACCAGCGCATCGCCGGAAGGTCGGCGCGTTCGGCCAGCCAGGCGAACAGCCGGTCGCCCTGGCCGGGTCCGCGGAGCTTCAGCCGCTCGTACCATTCCATGAAGCGCCGCGGATGGGTCGGCAGGTCCGACAGCAGAGGCTGCACCGTTTCGCGTTCGCCCTCGACGAAGCAGCGCTCGAGCACGCGCAGATGCGCCTGCTCGCGGAACGACTCGCGCCAGCCGGCTTGTGGCGTGGCGGGCGCCAGCCGCTGGCGTCCAAAGCGCGCGAGGGCCAGGTGCAGGCTCGTCGGATCGCCGGCGTCCGGGATCGGCGGAGCGGAAGGACGCAAGACGTGGACGCTCATGGCAGGCCTCTCTTTTCGGCCACGACGCCGACCACGGCGATGCGATCGACGCCGCGATAGGCCGGCCGCTCCAGTTCCTCGCCGAAGACGTCGGGATCGATCTCCTCGTAGTCGACCGTGCAATCCTGCGCCTGCAGCATGGGTACGACCCGGTCGGCAAAGGCATCGACGCCGCGCACGATCGCGCTCGCGGTATAGAGCAGCAGCCGTCCGCCGGGATTGAGACGCCCGGCTGCCTCGCGCGCGATGCGGAGCGACAGGCCCGCGCCCAGCATCTCGCCGCCGTGGCGATAGACCCGCCGCTCGTCGTCGACGAGATAGGGCGGGTTGGCGATCGCGAGGTCGAAGCTGCCCTCGACTTCCTGCAGGACATCGGAGCGGATGGTGCAGGCGGCGACGCACGCGGCGGCGGCGTTGATGCGCGCCAGGCGGAGCGCCGCCGGATTGACGTCGGTCATGACGATCTCGCGGGCGCCGCTCGCACGCTGGGCGACCAGCGCGCCGGCACCGCTGCCGCAGCCGATGTCGACGAGACGCCGCGCCGGCCGCGCCGTCCGGGCGATAAAGCGGGCGAAGCGATAGGTGTCGGGGCCGAAGAAGACGGCATCCTCTGCCGTTGTCGGCCAGGCCGAATGGAAGAACAGGCGGTCGTCGAGGCTCGACACGCGCAGGGTGCTGGCCAGCAGGTTGCCGCGCGGCACGACGATGCCGCCGTCCTGCATCAGCGCGAGCAGCTCGCTCTCCAGTACGTCGGGCGCAAAGGGCAGGCTCCAGCCGAAGATGTCGACGAGGTCGGCGGCGACCCGGCGATCGGGCCGGGCGAGCACACGGCGTTGGGTCTCCGGCGTCGGCGTCGTCCAGCGATAGCCGCGCGCCTTCAGCGCCGCCAGCAGTGCCACGAGGGCATCATCGGGGGCGTCTTCGGAGTGCATCAGTTCGATGCCGGATAGCGGCCGAGCAGGCCGTATTGACGGCGCCAGGCAGCGAGCAGGGCGCGCCAGCCGCAGGGCCGGGCGCCGCGGGCGCGGTTGGCCGCCGCCAGCGCGAACACCATCGCCGTCTTGTCGAGGACGCCGCGGTAGGCGGCGAAGAACGGCACGTCGCGATCGAAGAAGTTGATCGCCTCCGAGCCCGCGCCGTTGATCTCGATGATCTTGAATTCGCCGCATGCGAGCGCGGCCACGCTGGTGAAGCGGACGTCGAAGCGGCCGACATGGAACTCGGGCATGCCGACCGCCAGGGCATCGAGGGTCGCTTCGAGCACCGGCGTGATGGCGTGACTCAGGTCGCGATAAAGCCCGCCCATGCGATGCGACCACACCGTCGAGAGCGTCACCGCCTCGCCGGCGCGCGGCACGCGCTCGAGATCGTCATAAAGCGCGAGGCGCTGGCGCAGCAGGACGTCGCGCGCGGCCAGTTCGCGCAACGTCGAGGAGCCATCGCCCACGACAGCGGGCGGCTCGCGCACGGTGAGCGACAGCAGGCGGCCGCGGCGCTCGCCCGGCCAGCGCAGGTAGAACAGGCCGGCTTCGCCCGCGAGGTCGAGATATTCCTGGAGCAGCAGGGTCTCGCCGGCCGGGTAGGCCGCGACGTAGGCGTCGAGATCGCGCTCGTCGTCGAGGCGGCGCACGCCGAAGCCGCACCAGCCGATGTCGGGCTTGGCGATTACCGGGAAGCCGAGGCCGAGCGCGCGCAGCGCTTCGCGCGCGCGCGCCGGCGCTCCGCTACCCGCGACCACTGCGGCGGTGCGGGCAAGCCACGGCTTTGCCTGCGGCTGCACCTGGTCGAAGTAGGCGATCTTCAATTCGCCGACCAGGCCGCCGGCCTCGATCGCCGGATTGGCGGCCGACATCTGGGAGAGGCTGCGATAGCGCGCCGCCAGCCACAGCCACTGAATGATCATAGGCGCCACCAGCAGCGGCTTGGGCAGCCGGCAGATCAGGCCGGGCCACAAGCCTGCCGTTCGGTCGGGCTGAAAGACCCCGGGAGCGATATTGGCTTTGAGCTGTGTCTGCACGTCGGTCCCCGTCAGAAGGGCTCAACGCCAGAAACTCCAAAACGCTGCGATGACGATTGCGTGTGCCCCCTCACCCAACCTCTCCCCCAAGGGGGAGAGGAGTATGAAGATAAGGGCTTAAGAGCCGCGGTTACTCCGCCGCCGCCAGCTTGGCGTTGGCTGCCGCGTGGGGGTCGGGGATGTGCAGGAAGAGCGCGCACACCACGGCCGAGATCAGGCTGAGCAGCGCCAGGCCGTAAAGGCCGCCGGCGAAGCTGCCGGTCAGGTCCTTCATGACGCCGACGTACCACGGGCCGAAGAAGCCGCCGAGGTTGCCCAGCGAGTTGATCCAGGCGATGCCGGCGGCCAGCGCCGTGCCGCTCAGGAACATCGGCGGCATGGCGAAGAACGGACCCTTCGATCCGTAGAAGCCCATCGCCGCCAGCGACATGCCGACCAGCGCCCACCAGGTACCCATGGTGAGGCCTGCCAGCACGAGACCGCCGGTCGACAGGATGCAGGCGACCAGCAGGTTCCAGCGGCGTTCGTTCATCTTGTCGGAGATGCGGCCCCACACCACGAGCGAGATGCCGCCGCAGACATAGGGGATCATGGTGAGCAGGATCGCCGTCATGTCGCTGGTGTTGGTGCCGAGCGACTTGATGATCTGCGGGATGAAAAACAGCATGCCGAGGCTTGCGGTCACGATGCCGAGATAGTTGAGCGCCAGCAGCAGCACCTTCACGTTGAACATCGATTCGAGCATCGAGTAGACGCGCACCGCATCCTTGGCCTTGCGCTCGCCGGCAAGCTTCGCGGAGAGCCAGTCCTTTTCCGGTTGCGTCAGGAACGTGGCCTCTGCCGGCTTGTTGGTCATCACCAAGTAGAAGATGACGCCCAGGACGATCGTCGGCAGGCCCTCGGCGATGTACATGATCTGCCAGCCCTTCAAACCGAACAGGCCGTGCAGGCTGAGCAGCCCGCCCGAGACCGGCGCGCCCAGCGCCACGGCAATCGGCAGCCCGACCAGGAAGCCCGAGACGATCCGGGCATGGTGACGGGCCGGGAACCAATAGGTGAAATAGATGATGAGGCCCGGAAAGAAGCCCGCCTCACCCATGCCGAGCAGGAAGCGGACGATGCCGAAGCTCGTGGTGCCGGTGACGAAGGCCGTGGCCGTGGCGAAGATGCCCCAGGTGATCATGATGCGCGTGATCCAGACGCGGGCGCCCACTTTCTCGAGGATGACGTTGGACGGCACTTCGAACAGGAAGTAGGCCCAGTAAAAGGTACCGACGGCGAAGCCGTACTCTGCCGCCGTCATCTTGAGGTCTCCGCGCATGGTGAGCGCGGCGAAGCTGCTGTTGATGCGGTCGATGTAGGCCAGCATGTAGCAGATGATCGCGAACGGCAGCAGCCGCCAATAGATCTTGCGCATGGCAGACTTTTCGAGAGCCTCGTCCATCTCGTGTTCCTTCCCCTGGAGCGTTGTTGGCGACCTGTGGTCGCCGCGGGCTTTGCGCCTCTGAACCAAGGCTACACCGGGGGGCGCGGACGGGGAAGGCAGGTATGGCCGGCCTTACCGGCTTACTCGACCTTCACGTCCATGCTGAAGCGGGCATTGCCGCGCGTGCTGCCGACCACGATCAGCCAGGTCCCGGTGCGCGGCAGGCTGCCGTGCCAGCGCGTGGCGTCCTGGCCGTCGCCGGCGCCCTGCAGCGGCTTGCCCTTGAACTCCAGCAGCCCGTCGGCGTCGCGGCCGATCGCGGTGTCGGGCTCGTAGATCTGGAACACCGCATTGTCGTCTGGCGTGGTCAGGGTGACGGTGAGCGTCTGGCCCTTGGTGGCCTTCAGCGAGTAGAGCGCGCGGTCGCCGCGCACCACCTGGCCGCCCACCGTGCCGCTCGACGAGCCGCGGGCGAAGAAGATCGGCTTGGGAGTCGGGATCGGCTCGGCGGCCGACGCCACCGAACAGGCGAGCAGGAGTGCCAGGAATGATAATGCCAGCTTCATGTGCAAACCACGTATTCGCCTCGGACAATAGGCGGTGTGCCGCCGCCGCGCTACACTTGGCACATAAGACGTAATTGTGCGTGGAGGCGCGTTGGTGATGGCGGCAGTGGAATACAGGACGACCCCGGGCGCGCCACTCCTCAATCTCGACACCGACGACCTGGCGCGCGACTACGACCGGATCAGCGCGACCCGCCAGTTCGAATTCGGCAAGCAGCTCGCGGCGGGGCTGGCGCTGCGGCCGGGCGAGAGGGTGCTCGATATCGGCACCGGCACCGGGCTGCTGGCCCAGCATCTGGCGGAGGTCGTCGGCCCGTCGGGCCGGGTGCACGGGATCGATCCGCTGCCCTCGCGTATCCACATCGCGCTGGACCGCACGCGCAACCGCAGCAACCTCTCGTTCGAGGTGAGCGACGTCTACGACCTCGCGCACCTGCGCGACCAGAGCTACGACGTGATCTGCGCCAACTCGGTGTTCAACTGGCTGCCCGACAAGACGGCGGCGCTGCTGACCTTCTGGCGGCTCGTCCGGCCGGCCGGCCGGATCGGCATCAGCATGGTCGCCAAGGGCCCGCGCATGCCGGTGCAGGACATCGTGTCGACGGTACTGTCGGAGCCGCCGTTCGACAGCTACCCGCGGGCGCGCGAGAGCCTGACGTTCAAGATCGACGACGAGGAGATGCGCGCGCTGTTCGAGATGACGGGCTTCGCGCCCAGCCTGATCGAGATCCGGACGGTCGAGCAGAATTACGGCACCGCCGAGCAGGCCGTGCGCTTCCTCGAGGCCTCGTCGTTCGGCAATTTCCTGGGCCATCTGCCGACCGAACTGGTCTATCGCGCCAGGGTGACGATCCTGCGTCGGCTGGCCGGCATCGCCACCGAGCGCGGAATCGTCCAGCAGCGCGGCCGCCTCGTGGCCATCGCGCACCGGCGCTGAAGTCCTCCCCATTCAGATGGGTACGCGTTTTGGCCGCTCGCGGCCAAAAGCGCGCTGTGGCCCGCAGGGCCGGAGGGGTCATGCGCCGCAGGCAAATTTATTCTTTCCCGGAGGCTATGACCCCTCCGTCCGCGTAAGACGCGGCCACCTCCCCATCTGAATGGGGAGGAAGGGCTTGCAGGGTGCGCCCGGGAATCGCATCGTGGCGTCATGCGTCCGTTGCGACAGATCAACTTCATCGTCGGGCTGCTGCTGCTGATCGGCGGCGGCGGGGCGCTGACCTTCAGCCTGCGCAACATGGCCCTGGGCCTCCGCCAGGGCGGCTTCGCCGGCGCCACCCAAGCGCCCAACGGCGTGGTCGACGGCGCCCTGGGACTGGCCTTCATCGTGATCGGCCTTGCCATGCTGCGGCAGCCGTTGCGCCGGCGGCTGCCGCGCCTGTTCGTGATCGTTATTGCGGTGATGATCGTGGCGCTCGGCATTCACGCCGGCTACGTCGGCTGAGCTTTATATCGTCGACAGATAGATGAAGGCGGCGAGGATGCCGGGCAGCTGCAGGTCGTGGCGCATCGCACCGGCCGCTGGCATCAGGCGATGGTCGACGGCAACACCGGCCTGGCGCAGCGCCTCGACATAGGCCGTTTGCACGCTGGCCGAGACGCGGGAATCTGTCGGATCGGTGAGGACGATCACCTTCGTCGGAGGATGGCGGGCGACGTCGCCCACGAATTCGATCGGATCGAGAAAGTCGGCGTGACCGGTGATGTCGGCGGCCCAGCCGTTCTCGCGATTGCGCTGGGCCACGGCGGTATTGCCCGACGCGATCACCGCGCAGTCGATGTCGGAGCGGCGCGCCATCAGCGCGGCCACGAGATGACCGCCGCCCGACTGGCCCACGAGGTTGAGCGACGCCCAGCCGAAATGTGCCTTGAGGCGCGTCAGCGCGACATCGACAAGTGCCACCTCGCGCGGCCGGCGGCGGTCGAGATGGTTGCCGGTCGATCCCAGGATGCCGGGACGCCCGAGATGGATGTAGGGCCGGCCGAAGGTCGCGGCGAACTGCTCGGCCTCTGCCTGCTCGTCGTATGCCGATACGGCGACGTACCACTGGTTGGCGGCCTTGCCCTCGACGGCATCGCCGCGCAGGAAGATCACCGGGTCGGCGCGCGATCCATCAGGGCAGGCACCGTAGAAGGCCAGCCGGTCGGCCGTGCCGTCGACCTCGACGCGCACGCGGCCGGGACCGTCGCGGTCGGACGGACCCGCCACGACACCGTTCACGACATCGTCGCCGGAGAAGTTTGTTGTCGGCTGATCCGCCAGCCGGGGCCACGCGATCATTCCGCCGTCTTGGTCTCGAACTCCGCCGGCAGGGTGATCTCCAACACTTCGAAATCGTCGGAGTGGGCGATCTCCTTGTGCTTGATTCCCGGCGGCTGGTAGACCGTCGAGCCTTCGACGAGCTTGTGCTCGCCATAGCCTTCGTAGTCGAAGATCGCCCAGCCCTTCAGCACGTAGACGAACTGGAAATCGAGCGTGTGGGTGTGGCGCGGCGCATCGGCATGCATGCCGGGCTTGGCGCGGATCACATGCGCGCCGACCTTGCCGTGCGTCAGCTCCTCGATGCCGAGCTTGCGGTACTCGAAGAAGGGCCGCAGCCCATCGGGCTTGAAGGAGTCGGGCCCCAGGTGATTGACGATGCCGATCTCGCGCGCCTGGTCCTGGGCTGCTTCCTCGGTGGTGGGAAAAAGGTCAGGCATTGTGTCCTCCGGAACATTTGTAGAGAATTTGGCTGGGCTCTCCGTTCGCCGCGAATTTCGAGTCCTTGATCAGGACCGTGCCGTCGTTTCTAATCGACTGCACCGTGCGGCTGTGCCCGGCGGTGACCTCGACGATCATGTCGAAGACCGCGCCGTTGGCCTTGCCCCATCCTGAGTTGGCGTAGCGCGTGCGCACACCGAGCGTGGTCGCCGTCAACGGCTGGACGCTCTCGACGATCGACAGGCGCAAGGGCCCCGGATCGCCGTTGTCGTACCGGTTTTCCGCGCGGCCGTCGGTCGTCATCGAGTGGATTACGTACCAGTTGGTGGGACCGGGGCGCTTGTCGCAGGCCGGGGCCCATGTCCCCAGTAGATCGTAGCGCTCGAGGATCGCGCCGGCTTGGTCGGCAGCGGCCGCAGCTGCCGGCAGGACCAGAGCGGTAATAACAACGGCAATATCGTGGCGGGCCAGCATCAGACGCACTTCGTTCCTGTCTTCCCATCGTCATCCACAGGCCCTAGAATGCCTCGCTTTCCCGGCGTTTGGCATCTGGAAAGCACAATGGCTCACATCAGACTGAATACTCACCCCTCCCAGGGCGGCGTACAGGCGCCCCCGGTGATCTGGGGTGCGCGCGACCCCATGCTGCGCGGTCCGGTGGTCGGGACCGTGGCGGACCCGGCCAAACGCAACGCCATCGGCGTGCATTCCGGCAGCTACGGCGTCTATCGCGCGCTGGCGATCGCGGCGCAGGAGCTGAAGGCCGACCACCGCCCCGATTTCACCAACACCTCGCCCGCCGAAAAGATCGGCCCGTTCGAGAGCTGGTTCGATCCCAAAAAGATCGTGTCGCTCGATCCGTGGGGCCATCTCGTCTCCGAGGTCTTTGCCGACAAGCTCGCGGCCGGCTGGGACATCCGTCCGACCATCGCGATCACCAAGGCGCATGTGAACATGCCGGAGATCATGGACGCGATGGCGGCCGGCCGGCTCAAGCCCGACAACGACATATTGAGCGGCTCGGGGGACGTGAAGGTCACCAAGGCCGCGATCGAGCCGGTGTGGTGGCTGCCCGGCATCGCCGAGCGCTTCGGCGTCAAGGAGAGCGACCTGCGCCGCACGCTGTTCGAGCAGACCGGCGGCATGTACACCGAGCTGGTGACGCGGCCCGACCTCGAGCTGTTCCTGCCGCCGATCGGCGGCTCGACGATCTATTTCTTCGGCGACGTGTCGAAGCTCGGCAAGCCGGAGACGAAGATCGCCTGCCGCCTCCACGACGAGTGCAACGGCTCCGACGTGTTCGGCTCCGACATCTGCACCTGCCGGCCGTATCTCGCGCACGGCATCGAGATCGCCATCGAGACCGCGCAGAAGGGCGGCGTCGGCGTGGTGATCTACAATCGCAAGGAAGGCCGCGCGCTGGGCGAGGTCACCAAGTTCCTGGTCTACAACGCGCGCAAGCGCCAGGTCGGCGGTGATTCGGCGGCGCAGTACTTCAACCGCACCGAATGCGTGGCGGGCGTCCAGGACATGCGCTTCCAGGAACTGATGCCCGACGTCTTCCACTGGCTGGGGATCTCGCGCATCGACCGCTTTGCCTCGATGAGCAACATGAAGTCCGACGCGCTGCGCGGCCAGGGCATCGAGATCGTCGAGCAGGTGCCGATCCCCGACGAGCTGATCCCGGCCGACGCCCAGGTCGAGATGGATGCCAAGAAGGCCGCCGGCTATTTCACGTCGACGAAGCCCACTGCCGACCTCAGCAAGCCCAAGGGGCGAGGCCTCGACGAGTGACCGACTCGATTGCCTGGCTTCGCACGCCCGCGGCGATCCGCGAGCGGGCGGAGCAGATGCTGAAATATGTCGAGGACGGGCGGTCGAGCTGGTTTGCCGTCGATCCCAACGGGCTGGAGCGCGCGGTGCAAGCGACGCTCGACGTGACAGCCAGGCGCTTCGCCAATCCGGCGGCGATTCCCTTTCATTCGCGCTGGCGCCATTTCGAGGCGGGCGGCCGCGACCGCTGGGCGGCGCTGGCGCCCAGGCTCGCCGCGCTGCCGAAGGAAGAGGTGGCGCGCCGCCGCATCGACCTCGCGGTCGTGTCGGTGCTGCTCGACGCCGGCGCCGGTCCGGACTGGAGCTATCGCGAACCGGGAACGAACGAGACCTACGCGCGCTCGGAAGGCCTGGGTGTCGCGAGCTTCCACATGTTCGTCAACGGCCTATTCAGCCGCGACCCCCAGGGCGATCCCTTGCGCGTCGACGCCGAACGCCTGCGCGCGCTCACGCCGATGGAGGTGGCGCTCGGGTTCCAGGTGAAGGCGCACAATCCGATGACCGGCCTCGAAGGCCGCGCCGGTCTGCTGCAGAGACTGGGCAGCGTCGGTCTCGAGCGGCCGGGCGCCTTGTTCGACGTCGTCGCGAGTGGCGGCGACGTGAAAGCGGCCTCGATTCTCGCAGCAGTCCTCGACAAGCTTTCGCCGATCTGGCCGTCGCCAATGGGCGACGTGTGGGAACATCCGACGATCGGCCTCGTGCCGTTCCACAAGCTCTCGCAGTGGATGTCCTATTCGCTCGTCGAGCCGATCGAAGGCGCAGGCTTGAAGGTGGTCGAGCTCGATGCGCTGACCGGCCTGCCGGAATACCGCAACGGGGGCCTCCTGGTCGACGCGGGCGCGCTCAGGCCCAAGCAGTCCGTCCTGCTGACCAAGAGCTTCGCGCCGGGCGACGAGGCGATCGTCGAATGGCGCGCACTCACCGTGGCGCTGCTCGACCGGATCGGCCAGCATGTGCGCCTGCATCTGGGCATGGACGCGGCGCGCCTGCCGCTGGTCAAGGTGCTGGAGGCTGGCACCTGGTTCGCCGGCCGGGTGCTCGCCGCCGAACGCCGGCCCGGCGGCGGTCCGCCGATCACCGTCGAAAGTGATGGGACTGTGTTCTAGTGGTTGCCCACCCTTCGAGACGCGCCCTGCGGGCGCTCCTCAGGGTGAGGTCGTTGGGTTGGTAATATCCTCACCCTGAGGAGGCGCGAAGCGCCGTCTCGAAGGGTGGGCCAAGGGGAGAAAGAAATGTCGCTACCGCACTCGATCCACGTCGTCACCCATCCGCTGGTCCAGCACAAGCTCTCCAAGATGCGCGACAAGCAGACGTCGAGCGCCAATTTCCGCCGCCTGCTGCGCGAGATCGGGCTGCTGCTGGGCTATGACGCAACCAAGGATCTGCCCCTCGTCCATCAGCAGATCGAGACGCCGATCACCGGCATGAATGCGCCGCTGCTCGACGGCAAGAAGCTGGTGATCGTGCCGATCCTGCGCGCCGGTCTCGGGCTCGCCGAAGGACTGCTTGACCTGATGCCGCTCGCGCGCATGGGACATGTCGGCCTCTATCGCGATCCCAAGACGCTGCAGGCGGTCGAGTACTACTTCAAGATCCCGAACGACATCGGCGACCGCGACGTGCTGGTGTGCGATCCGATGCTGGCGACCGCGCATTCCGCCATCGCAGCCGTGGATCGTTTGAAGGAAAGCGGCGCCAAGCGGTTGAAGTTCATCTGCATCCTCGGCTCCGAGCAAGGTGCACGCGCCTTCGCCGAGGTTCATCCCGACGTCCCGGTATTCGCGGCGGCGATCGATGCCAAACTCAACGATCACGGGTATATTGTCCCAGGCTTGGGCGATGCAGGCGACCGCCTGTTCGGAACCAGGTAGGGGAGAGAAAACGATGAGTCTCGATCTCAAGTATCTTCTGTTCGCCGTCTTGCTTACCTTCGTCCAGGTCCTGATCGCGGCGGCGTCGGCCAACCAGGCCGTCGGCCTGCCGGCGCTCGCGGGCAATCGCGAGGGACTGCCCGAGCTCACGGGCTTCGCCGGCCGCGCCCGGCGCGCGCATCTCAACATGATCGAGAATATGGTGCTGTTCACCGCGCTGGTGCTGGTGGCCGCCGTCGCCGGCAAGGCCAACGCCACGACCGCGATGGGTGCGCTGGTGTTCTTCTGGGCGCGTCTCGTCTACGCCGTGATCTACCTGCTCGGCCTGCCATGGCTGCGCACGATCGCGTGGGCGGTATCGGTCGTCGGCATGATCATGATCGCGATGCAGCTCATCTAGCCAGGTCCGTCACGAACCATGGGTGCGCGATGTCGCGCCCATGGCCTCGACGTCCAGGTCGACGTCGATCGATCCCGCCTTCTCGAAAACCAGGGTCAGCGGCACCTGCGTGTTCCTGACCAGCGGCTTCCTCAGCCCCATCAGCATCAGGTGAAGGCCGCCGGGCGCCAGGGTCACGGTGGCGCCGGGCGGGATCTCCAGACCGCCGTCGAGCGGGCGCATGCGCATCACATTGCCCTCCATCTTCATCTCGTGGACCTCTGCCTGTTCGGCGACCGGCGTGCGCACGGCCACCAGGCGGTCTGCCGTCGCGCCCTTGTTGGTGATCGTGAGGAAGCCGCCGCCGGTCGGCGCCGTGGGCGGGGTAGCGCGCGCCCATGGCTGGCCGATCTCGAGCTGGCCCAGCCTGTAGTCGTGCGCGCAGGCGAGGCCCGGCAGCAGGCAGAGAAGCAGGACCAGAGAGTGGTGAAGGATTTTCATGTCGGTCTCCCTAGAATTTCGCTTTCAGGCTGGCGACGAAAGTCCTGCCCGGAAAGGGATGGAACTCGAAGTACTGGAAGTCGGTCAGGTTATCGACGCCGACCTCGGCCGACAGCGCGTTCATGAACTGGTAACGCGCGTGCACGTCGAGCACGAAGAACGGGTCGAAGGCGCCGTTCACGCTGTTGATGATGTCGCTGTTGTCCAGGGTCGAGTACATCTTGCCCTGCCAGCGCGCCGACGCCGAAAAGGAGAGGTCGTCGTTCGGCCGCCAGATCGCCTGCAAGGTGTCGCGCCAGTCCGGCACATAGGGCACGCGCATGCCCGTCGAAGTCGAGCCGGTGGCACTGGTGAAGCCCGGATTGGAGACGATCCTGGAATCGACGTAGGTGACGCTGTTCGACAGGCTGAGGCCCGGCACCAGCACGTCCCTGAGTTCACCGACAAGCTCGAAGCCGCGGTTGCGGGTCAGGGGCACGTTCTGGAACGAGGTGACGAAGTTGTTGTTGAGCACGACAGTCTGCGAAAGAATTGCGTTCTGCGTGTCTTCCTCGAACAGCGACAGGCGCACGCGCGAGTGCTTGTCCTGGCGCTCGACCGCGGCCTCGAAGGAGAGCGCGGTCTCGGGCACGAGGTTGGGATTGGGGATGGCGAAAGTCACCCCGGTGGTGATGACCTGGTAGAGCTCGGCGACCGTCGGATAGCGATTGGCCTCGCCGAAGGAGAATTTGGCGCTCCACCGCGGCTGGAATTGCCAGGCAAGCGTGGCCTTCGGCGAGAGGTTCGAGGACGAAAGCTCGGGCTGGGCGGCGGCGATGGCTCCCGCCTGGTTGAAGCCGCCATAGGCCTTCCATGTCTCGCCGCGCAAGCCGAGCGTCAGCTTGAGGTCTTGCGTGATGTTCCAGGCGTCCTGTAGCCACAGCGCCCAGGTTTCGGTCTTGCCGGCGCCGTAGGACGAGGTCGTGCCGTTGCCGTTGTCCGGCGAGGACTGCCAGTTGGGTGCATTGAATGTCGGGTTGCTGAGCACGTACTTGTCGTGGTGGCCGCCGAAGCTCACCTCGTGCGCGCCGTGCGGTCCGCTCGGACGCCAGATCGCCTTGGCGTCCTCGGTGTCCCAGCCCGAGCCGTCCTGGCGCTGGAATAATCCGTTGGTCGTGAAGTTGGTGCCGTTGCCGGGGAGGACGCCGGCCGGCGAGCGCTGGATGTCGGTCAGATAGTCGTAGCGTGTGGCGATCAGCTCGCCATCCCAGTTGCCGCCGGTATCGGTCTTGAGCGACAGCATGTTCATCAGGTGCTGCTGCTGCCAGTTCGACGTGTTGCTGGCGAAGCCCGTCACGCCGCCGAAAGTCGGCAGACCGTTGGTGCCGACGAGATAGCTCTGCACGGTCGAGATCTGGTTGTTCTCCCAATAGCTCAGCGTGTAGCTGGCGCGCAGCCAGTCGGTGAGGTCGACCGCCGCCTTGGCCGTGTAGTTGTTCATGATCGTGTGCAGCAGGCCGCCGGCGCCGGTCACGTTGGCCTGGCCGCCGGTCTTGCTGTAGGCGGGCATGGCGCCGCCGCTGGTCACGTTGGTGGCGCTGGTGACAAACTGCAGCGGCTGGCTGAAGCTTTCCTCGCGGTTCACCGAGAGGAAGAAGGAGAGCCTGCCCACCTTGTCGCCCAGGGTCGCGGCGGTATTCGAGGTCGAGTAGGTGTCGGTCGTCTTGTACATGCTGAAGGTCTGGAACGCCTCGGTCTGCTTCAGCGTCGCCTCGAGCTTCGTCGGCTGCCGCGTGGTGATCAGCAGTACGCCGCCGATCGAGTTGCCGGGATATTCCGCGGCGAACGGCCCGTAGAGCATGTCGATGCCCTTGATCTGCTCGGGCGAGACCACGCCCCAGCGCGGGGCGCCATTGGTGTTGTTGTTCGAGATCAGCGCCGAAACAGGTGCGTCGTCGACGAACACGAGGCTGCGCGCGCTCGAGTTGATGCCCCACATGCGGGTCTGAAACGTCGGCTGCGTGTCGCCGTAGTTGCGCTTTCGCACGAAGATGCCGGGCATGTACTTGATGGCGTCCTCGACGTCGACGACGTTAGTCGTGTCCTCGATCTTTCTCCGGTCGACGCTCTCGCGGGTCTGCGGCAGGGCAAATTTGTCGACGACGGGAGACACCGGCGCCACCTGCGGCCCGGGCGCCGGCGCGGTCACGACGACCGGTGCCAGGACGGTCGGGTCGTCCTGCGCGCGGGCCGAACCGGCGGCGAGCAGGAAAGCGACGGCAGTTAGCCGGCGTATCACGGCGGCGGCATCAGGGTGACGAAGGGCGCCGGATAGTGCAGCTCCTTGCGATCCTGGCCGGGCGCGGGGATCTCGATCCAGTTGTTGGCGCCCTTCCCGCATTCCTGGATCGCCGGAAAGTAGAGCGTGCGGCCCGGCGTCCTGGGAAGCGTGAGCGCGACCGCGAAGGTCTCATGCGCCTTGGGATCGACCGAGCCGCCGCGCCAGGCGATTTCGCCCGCCGCCTCGGTGATCGTCCAGCCCGGCTTCGGGACAGGCTTCGCTTCCGTCACGCCCTCGGGAAGCCTGACCCGCAGCGCCACTGTCGGCGAGCCATCGCAGCCGTGGGCGACGAGAAAGGCCGCGGTGAACGACGAGCCGGCGACGGCAGTATTGGGTTGGGCGACGACGTGCGCCAAGGCCACCGCAACCGGGCTGGCCACGATCGCACAGGCGACAAGCGCCGCGCGTAAAGACGACATTTGGGATTTCCCTTCGACAGACGGGCGAAAGCGACGCGGACAGGCGTCGCAGCTTCAAGCGTCAGACGAAGGTGGGCGGACCGCGCGGTCGAGTGGGGCCGTCGCGGATGGCGACAGGCGTAGCTGGCTCGGTCGAGGCAAGCGGTGCGATGAAGATCGAGACCGGTGCGAGGGCCACGAACGTGGCCGGCGGGAGAGCGAGCGCGGGCGCGTCCGCCAGGCCGAGGCAGCATTCGTGTGAGGCCGCCGCCATCGGCATCCGGCCGGACTTGCCGGCTCCCTGTCCGTCCGGATCGGCCGCCGTCGAGTTGCAGAAGGCGGTCCATAGGGTCTCGGGCGAGCCGCCGCGCATCATCGCGGCGTGGGCGAGCGGCTGCAGGAAATTGAGCGTGATCGCGAACAGCGCGACGGCGAGCCCGACGGCTCTCATCGAAGAGTCCGTCCGCATCGGAGAGCAGGCTCGCCGCGTCGTCATGGCGCCATTGTGGCGGGCCGTGACGCGGCCAGCAAGGGCACGGTCGCGCGGCCGCTTGCCGCTAGACCGCCGTCCAGCCGCCGTCGACCACGAGTTCCGCGCCGGTGACGTAGGAAGACTCGTCCGACGCCAGGAACAGGATCGCGTAGGCGACCTCGTCGACCTCGCCGGCGCGGCGCAGCGGGACGCCCTTCAGGGTCTTTTCGCGCTGCACCGGATCGGCGGTGCGCCCCGACGTGCGCATTGGCGGCAAAAGACCCGGGTGCACCGAGTTCACGCGGATGCCGTCCTTGCCGTGCTGCGCTGCGCCTGCCTTGGTGATCAGGCGCACGGCGCCTTTCGACGCGTTGTAGCCGACATGGATGTAGGCCTGACCGGTGATTCCCGAGATCGACGACAGGTTGATGACCGATCCGCCTCTCTTCATGGCGCGGATGCCATACTTCATGCCGAGGAACACGCCAGTCGAGTTGATGCCCATCAGCCGGTTCCAGGCCGCAGTATCGTAGAGGTCTTGCTCGGCGGAGCCGGAGATGCCGGCGTTGTTCACCAGCACGTCGAGCCCGCCGTAGGTCGCCACGGTCCGCTCGACCACGGCCTTCCACTGCGCCTCGTCGGTCACGTCGAGGGCCATGAAAGTGGCCTGGCCGCCCGCCTTGCGGATGCCGGCGGCCACCGCCTCGCCCTCTTTCTCGAGGACGTCGGCCACGACCACGGCCTTTGCCCCCTCGCGGCCGAACAGCCGCGCGGTGGCGGCGCCCATGCCGCTGGCCGCACCGGTGATCAGGGCGACTTTTTTTTCCATGCGCATGACGGGGCTCCCTCAGGCAAGCTTGAGGCCGACGATGCCGGCCACGATCAGGGCGATCGACACGAACCGCATCGCCGTCGCCTGGTCGCCGAAGGCCACGATCCCGACTGCGAAGGCACCGACCGCGCCGATTCCGGTCCACACGGCATAGGCGGTGCCCATGGGAATGGTGCGTTGTGCCCACAAAAGCAGCGCGCCGCTGGCAACGATGCAGAACAGCGACATTCCGAGCCAGGCCGGCTTCGCGCCCGCCTCAGTCCAGCCCATCTTGAGGCCGACCGGCCAACCGATCTCCAGCACGCCCGCCGCAAGAAGGTATATCCATGCCATGTGCGCGCACTCCCCGCTGCGACCGGCCTGCTGCGACCGCCGTGTCGTTGACGGCGGGCATCCGGCCTGTTCAGATTGAGAATTGCACGCATCTTGCAGCATAGCGAGAGCGGCAAACGGGGATGGTCGCAAGAGGGGACGAGGCTCACCATGAACGAACATGACATTCGAGACTTGATCGAGGGTGTGAAAGCCGGCGCCGTGTCGCGACGCGACTTCGTCGCCAGGATCGTGGCGGCGGGCCTGACGGCGCCGATCGCCGGCCAGATCCTGATGCATTCCGGGGTCGCGATGGCCCAGTCGAAATCGGTCTACAAGCCGACCAAGGCGGGCGGCGGCGGACCGCTGAAGGTGCTGTGGTGGCAGGGGCCGACCTTGCTCAATCCCCATTTCGCGGTCGGCACCAAGGACCAGGACGGCTCGCGCCTGTTCTACGAGCCGCTGGCCGGCTGGGACGGTGACGGCAATCTGCGGCCGCTCCTGGCCGCGCAGATTCCCGGCCGCGAGGACGGTTCGCTCGCCGCCGACGGCAAGTCGGTGATCTGGAAGCTCAAGAAGGGCGTGACCTGGCACGACGGCAAGCCCTTCACCGCCGACGATGTCGTCTTCACCTGGGCATATGCCAAGGATCCCGCCACGGCGGCGACGACCACCGGTTCCTACAAGGACGTGACGGTCGAGAAGATCGACGACTACTCGGTCAAGGTGATCTTCGACAAGCCGACGCCGTTCTGGGCCGATGCCTTCGTCGGCGTCAACGGCATGATCATTCCCAAGCACCTGTTCGCCGATTTCATCGGCGACAAGTCGCGCGACGCGCCGACCAACCTGAAGCCCGTGGGCACCGGCCCGTATCTCTTCACCAGCTTCAAGCCGGGTGACGTCGTCACCGGCGTGATCAATCCCAAATACCACGGGGAGAATCGCCCCTATTTCGACAGCATCGAAATGAAAGGCGGCGGCGATGCCATTTCGGCGGCGCGGGCCGTGCTGCAGACCGGCGAATACGACTTCGCCTGGAACCTGCAGGTCGAGGACGAAATCCTGCTGCGCCTGGAGAAGGGCGGCAAGGGCAGGGTCGAGATCTCGCCCGGTGGCAACATGGAGCATATCCAGGTTGCGACCACCGATCCGTGGACCGAGGTCGATGGCGAGCGTTCGAGCATCAAGACCAAGCATCCGACCCTGTCGGATCCGGCAGTGCGCCAGGCCCTGTCGCTGCTGATCGACAAGGCCTCGGTCGAGAAGTTCATCTATGGCCGCACCGGCCAGGCGACGGCGAACTTCGTGGAAAATCCGGAGAAGTTCCGCTCCAAGACGACGAAGTTCGAGTTCAATGTCGACAAGGCGGCGGACATTCTCGAGAAGGCCGGCTGGAAAAAGGGCTCCGACGGCATCCGCGAGAAGGACGGCAAGAAACTCAAGTTCGTCTACCAGACCTCGATCAACCAGCCGCGCCAGAAGACGCAGGCCATCGTCAAGCAGGCGTGCCAGAAAGCCGGCATCTACATCGAGGTCAAGGCGGTGGTGGCGTCGGTCTTCTTCTCGTCGGATGTCGCCAATCCCGACACCTATCCGCACTTCTATACGGACCTGCAGATGTACACCGTGACCATGTCGCAGCCCGACCCCGAGGTCTACTTGCGCCAGTTCCTGACGGTTGAAGTCGCGCAGAAGGAAAACAAGTGGCAAGGCCGCAACATCACGCGCTGGCGGAACGCTGAATACGACGCAACCCACGTGGCGTCGCAGACCGAGCTCGATCCGGTCAAGCGCGCCGCCATGCTGATCAAGTGCAACGACATGGTGATCGAAAACGTCGTCGTCATTCCCGTCGTCGCGCGGCCGGGCGTCGTTGCCATGAACAGCAAGCTCAAGGCGGAGATCAGCGGCTGGGACAACAATACCTGGGATCTCGCGAACTGGTTCAAGGAAGGCTGAGCCGAACGGGTGTCACGCCAGTACCTGATCCGCCGCCTGCTGATCGCCGTGCCGAGCCTGCTCGGCATCAGCCTGGTGCTGTTCACGGTACTGGCGCTGGCGCCGGGCGATCCGTTCGGCGAGCTGGCGACCAATCCGAACGTGCCGGCGGAAGTGCGGATGGCGCTGCGGGCCAAGTTCGGGCTCGATGATCCGGTCTACATTCGCTACGTCCGCTGGCTGGTCGCCATGTTGCACGGCGACTGGGGCTTCTCCTTCGTGAGCCGGGTCGACGTCGATACGCTGATCCTGCAGCGCCTGCCCGCGACCCTGTTCGTCATCGGCTCGGCCCAGCTGATCGCCATCCTCGTCGCCTTGCCGGTGGGGGTGCTGGCGGGCACGCGGCCCTATTCGATCTTCGACCAGGTCGCCAACACCCTGGCCTTCGTCGGCTTCTCCCTGCCGACGTTCTTCACCGGCCTGCTGCTGATCCTGGTGTTCAGCATCCAGCTCGACTGGTTGCCGTTCGTCTACCGCAGCGACCTCTCCGCCACCGGCCTGCAATGGGTCTGGGAATACTTCAAGCAGGCGATCATGCCGATCACGGTGCTCGGCCTGTTCCAGGGCGCGTCCCTGGTGCGCTACGTGCGCTCCGCGGTGCTCGACGTGGCGCGCCTCGACTACATCACCACGGCGCGCTCCAAGGGCATCGGCGAACGCAAGGTGGTGACCCGCCATGTCGTGCGCACGGCGCTGATCCCGGTCGTCACCCTGGTGGCGCTGCAGATGCCGATCGTGTTCGGCGGCGCCATCGTCACCGAGCAGATCTTCCGCATTCCCGGCATCGGCTCGCTGCTGATTTCCTCGATCCTGGCCAACGACACGCCCGTCGTCATGGCCGTCACCTTCGTGTTCGCCTGTCTCGTCGTGTTCTTCAACCTGATCGCGGATGTGCTCTATGGCTGGCTCGACCCCCGCATTGCTTTCCGCTGAGGCCCCCGCGGCGGCCCCGGCAGGCGGGGCGGCGAGGGACAAGGCGCAGCGCTTCTCGCCGACGCTCGAGGCATGGCGCCGTTTCCGCCGGCACAAGCTCGCGGTGATGAGCACCGTCATCCTGCTGCTGCTGATCGCCGCGATCGCGATCGGGCCGCTGCTGTGGCGGGTGCCGATCAACGAGATCGACTTCACCTCGAAGCTCGAAGGGCCGTCGTGGACCCATCCCTTCGGCACCGACGATCTTGGCCAGGACGTGCTGTCCCGCCTGCTTTATGGCGGGCGCATCTCGCTCGCCGTCGGCCTGTCGGCGATGCTGGTGGCCTGCGTCGTCGGCACCCTGGTCGGATCGCTGGCCGGCATGTCGCGCGGCAGCATCGACGCCGGCCTGATGTGGCTCACCGATCTCTTCCTGTCGCTGCCGCAGTTGCCGCTCCTGCTGCTGGTGATCTATCTGTTCCGCGACGGGCTCAAGGCCATCCTGGGACCCGAGGGCGGCGTTTTCGTCATGATCGTGGTCGTGATCGGCGGCCTGCGCTGGATGCCGGTGGCGCGGCTGGTGCGCGCCCAGATCCTGTCGATCCGCGAGAAGGAGTTCATCGAGGCGGCCCGCGCGCTCGGCGCATCGCGGGTACGCCTGGTGGTTAACCACATCCTGCCCAACGCGCTGGGGCCGGTGATCGTGGCCGGCACGATCGACGTGGCGGCGGCCATCATCGCGGAATCCACCCTGTCCTTCCTCGGTCTCGGCTTTCCGCCCGACATTCCCACCTGGGGCCGCGTGCTGTTCGACGCCAAGGACTATCTCGACATCGCCCCGCACTGGGCGCTGTTCCCGGGAGCGGCGATCTTCCTTGCTGTGCTCTCCATCAATTTCATCGGCGACGGCCTGCGCGACGCGCTCGATCCGCGCCGGGTCCTGTAGGACGCAATGGCCGAGGCCCTGCTCGACATTCGCGACCTCAAGACCTGGTTCAAGACCGACGACGGGATGGTCCAGGCGGTCGACGGCGTTTCCATCCGGATCGATCGCGGCGAGACCGTGGGCATCGTGGGCAAATCGGGCTGCGGCAAGACGGTCACGGCGCGCTCGGTGCTGAAGCTGATCGACATGCCGCCCGGCCGCTTCGAGGGAGGGCAAATCCTGTGGCGGGGAAGGGACCTGATCCCGCTCGGCCCCGCCGAGATGGACAAGATCCGCGCCACCGAAATCGGCATCGTCTTCCAGGAGCCGATGACGTCGCTCAATCCCGTCTACACCGTCGGCGACCAGATCGCGGAAGTGCTGCGCCAGCACGAGAGGCTGAGTTATCGGCAGGCGATCGACCGCGCCGCCGAAATGCTGGGACTGGTGAACATTCCCAATCCGGCCAAGCGCGTGCACGACTATCCACACCAGTTCTCCGGCGGCATGCGCCAGCGGGTGATGATCGCCATGGCGCTGGCCTGCCGGCCGAAGCTGCTGATCGCCGACGAGCCGACAACGGCGCTCGACGTCACCATCCAGGCGCAGATCCTCGAGCTGATGCAGGAGATGAAGGAGCGGCTCGGCATGTCGATCATGCTGATCACCCATGCCATGGGCGTGGTCGCCGAGACCTGCCAGCGGGTCGTCGTGATGTATGCCGGCAAGGTGGTGGAGGAGGCGCCGGTCGAGACCCTGTTCGCCAATCCGCGCCATCCCTACACGCAGGGGCTGATCCGCTCGATCCCCCGGGTCGATCGGGCGGCGACGTCGAGGGACCGGCTGGAGGCCATTCCCGGCACGGTGCCCAGCCTGCTCAATCCGGCGCCGGGCTGCCGCTTCGCCCAGCGCTGCAAGTTCGTCCAGGACATCTGCGTCGCCTCGATGCCGCCGCTCAAGGAAGTGTCGCCCGGTCACCGCGTGCGGTGCGTCCTGTGAGCGAGAGCGACCCGCCGCTTCTGTCGGTCACCGACCTGCGCAAGCACTTTGCGCTGAAGGGCGGCGTCTTCGCCCGCAATGTCGAGAAGGTGCATGCCGTCGACGGCGTCAGCTTCGACATCGGCAAGGGCGAAACCCTGGGACTGGTGGGCGAATCGGGCTGCGGCAAATCGACGACCGGCCGCTGCATCCTGCGCCTGATCGAACCCAGCGGCGGCGAGGTCCTGTTCCAGGGCGCCGACGTCACCCGCATGAAGGGCGCCGAGCTGCAGGCGCTGCGCCGCGACATGCAGATCATCTTCCAGGACCCTTTCGCGTCGCTCAATCCGCGCCACACGGTGGGCGCGATCATCGGCGAGGCGCTGCAGATCCACAATCTCGCAGGATCGCGCCAGGCGCGCGAGGAGCGGGTGGCGGAGCTGCTCGAGACGGTGGGCCTGCAGCCCGACCATATGCGCCGATTTCCCGCATGAATTCTCCGGCGGCCAGCGCCAGCGCATCGGCATCGCCCGGGCGCTCGCCGTCGAGCCCAAGCTCATCGTGTGCGACGAGCCGGTGTCGGCGCTCGATGTGTCGATCCAGGCCCAGGTCATCAACCTGCTCGAGGACCTGCAGGAGAAATTCGGGCTGACCTACCTGTTCATCGCCCACGACCTGTCGGTGGTGGAGCACATCAGCACGCGGGTGGCGGTGATGTATCTCGGCCGCGTCGTGGAGATCGCCCCGTCGCGCGACCTCTACGATCATCCGCTGCATCCCTATACCGAGGCGCTGCTGTCGGCGGTGCCGATCCCCGACCCGACGGTGAAGCGCAAGCGCATCATGCTGCAAGGCGACGTGCCCAACCCGATCCATCCGCCCTCGGGCTGTCATTTCCACACCCGTTGCCCGATCGCCAAGCCCGACTGCGCCGAGCGCGATCCGGTGCTGCGCGAGAGCCGCCCGGGGCATTGGGTGGCGTGTCACTACCGGGGCTAGGCTTCGCCTAGCCCCGGTAGTGACACGGGCGGCGTATAGCGCTGCGGCGAAGCGAAGCGCGGGCGCCGCGCGGTACAGAATAAATCTGGGCGGCGACACCCGTGTCAGTTCTGCACTGTGCGGCGCCCGCGCTTCGGTCGCTCAGCGATTTGCCGACTACGTCGGCAAACGCATAGCGCCCTGCAGCGCTACGCGCCGCCACCCCTAAGCCTTAGCGCGAAGCGCTAAGGCTTAGGGGTGAACTGGCTCAGATCGTGGGTGCCCAGCTTCTTCTCGATCGCCTCGACTTTCTTGGCGACCTTCTCGAAGCCGTCGGCACCCAGCAGCTGGCCCTCCTGCTTTTCCATTGCCTCGCCGATCGCCTCGAATTCGGCGGGCGTGACGATGCTGCGCAGAGTCGGGAAGAGGTCGGTGTCCTCGCGCGCGACGTGCGGGCGATAGAGCGTCACGGTGGCCTGCAGGGCGTCGATCATTGCCTTGCGCTGGTCGCTGTTGGCGATGCCTGGAGCGGCCGCGAGTATCTTGTCCGTGAGCTGGCGCCCGGCGGCATGCTGGGCCTGCAGGACATCCACCAGATCGACCATGCGGCCGGCCTTCTTGAAGCGCGGGAAGACCTGCTCTTCCTCGCCTTTCTCATGATAGGCATGGACGAAGTCGCGCATGATCTCGGCCGACTGGATGAAGATGCCGGCTTCGATGTCCTCGCCCTGGCCGACCCGACGGGCGCCGGCTTCGTAGATCAGCAGGACACGGGCAAGCACCCCGTGTTCGCGCATCAGGTCCTCCGTGGCGGCGACGGGAACCTTCTCGGCATCGGGCTTGCGGGCGGCCTGGTTGCGATCCTGCGCGAAGGCCGGCATCGCACCTAGGAGGCCAGCCATGCCGCCGGCTGCAATCAATCGACGGCGGGCAAAAATGACGCGCTTTTCCATCGCCTCCTCCTGTGAGTGGCGTTCAGTCAGGAGATGAACGAGGAAACGAGGGCGAGGGTTCCCGGCGCTCGGCAAGGCGGAAGGTGGCGGATTTTCAGGCGAGTCGAAGGCTTGATTTTCAGGTCGCAATCCCGGACCGTCGGAAACCAAGGAGTGCGGGGGGAGTGCGGACCGATGGTGCCATTGCAACGTTTGGACTCATGCTTGGGGAAATTGGCCACGCCAATGCTGTGGCGGCTGGTGCGGGGGGCGCTCATCGCGGCTTCGACCGTCCTCATCTCGACCATGGTTGTGCAGGCGCAGACGACCCGCACGATCTCCGAGGGGAAGATCAATGGTCTGCTGATGCTTCCATCCGTGACCCCGGCGCCGGGAATCTTCGTGCTGCACACCGCTTACGGCAAGGTTCACCCGGCAGATGTCGCCATGGCCAAGGTGCTGGCAGCGGCCGGCTTTGTGGCCTTTGCGCCGGAATATCCGCTGCCGATATCTCCGTCGATCTACGTTCCGCACTATCTCGAGTGGTTCAAGGCAAGACCGGAAGTGCGAGGCCAGAAGCTCGGGGCCGTCGGCTTCTCGGCGGGCGGCTCGCGTGTTTTCTACTTCGCCGCCTCAGACAGCGACGTGAAAGCCGTCGTCTCCTACTATGGCACCTACGACTACAAGACGGCATCAGTGCCACAGATACGTGCACTGCCGGACGCCGGGCCAATTGGACTGGTCGACCGAATGAGCGCAGCGACCTTGATTCTCCATGGTGACAAGGACACCGAATCAACGGCCGATTAGGCAAACAGGATGGAGCAGGCGCTCAAGGCCAAGGGCCTCCCCGTCCTGACCGTGATCTATCCTGGTGCTTATCACAATTTCGATCGAGGCCCCGAGGCCGCAAGCGATCGGACCAGCAATGGGACAGTCGTGCAGTACGACTCCTCGGCGGCGGCCGATGCGCAGCGACGCACCATCGAGTGGTTCGTCAAGTATCTGAAGTAGGGTAGCCGATAGTCAGCAAGCGATGGTACCCGCTGCCGGACTTGAACCGGCACGACCTTTCGGTCTCAGGATTTTAAGTCCTGTATGTCTACCAATTCCATCAAGCGGGCACGTCGGACGGTGGGAGGATCAGTGGGCGAAGGACGCGATCATTCCGCCTTCGACCCACACGCGTAAGAGCCCGGCGGCGCGCGCCATGGCCTGGTCCTCGCCCGTTATCGGGACAATGCTCTCGCACAGCTCTGGGAAGGGACGGCCCGCGATCAGCGCGTCGAGCAGGACCGCCTCGTCAGCTTCCAGCGAACGGTAGTTGGTCAGGCGCTCGGGACGCCAGATCACCCAGCCTGTCGGCTCGGCCGACGGTTCGACCTCGAGGTTGCCGGGCTCCTGCTCGTCGCGCCGCTGCCACGCCTGCGGAGCATCGAAGGAGAGCGTCAACCGGCGCAGCGACGGCAGTACGGTGAAAGACAGCGTCTCCCAGTGTTCGGGCTGGAGGCTCATCAGGTCGTCGGCGGAGACAGGCCGCGAATCGGCGGAGTCGAAGGCGTCGCCCATGGCCCATTCGAACCGCGCCATGTCGATCACGGCCTGCGAGCCGTTGAACGGCGGCGTGGCGGCCAGGAAATCGGCAAGGCCGCGGCCGAACCAGCGCACCGACGGATGGCGGGAGGGATGGGCGGCGATATAGGCGCGCGCCATGTAATCGAAGTCGGCGGGGCCCGCCATTGCCATCAGGCCCGGATAATCCACGGTCAACGCCTCGATCAGGCGCAAGGCGTAGGCGTCGCGATAGACATCGAGCAGGGTGATCCTGTCGATCTTCCGGGTGTCGCGCACCGCCGCGGCAAAGCCGTCGCTGCTGGCCAGCAGGTAATCCTGGAACGCCCGTTGCAGGTCGCCCAGGGAACCGGCATTGGCGCTGCTCATGCCACTTCCTTGGCGGCCGTCTCGCGTCGCACCTGCCCGGCGATGCGGCGCGCCTCGTCGAGTTCGTCCAGCAACTCCGCGTAGGGCGGGATGTTGGCGTCGCGCTCGATCATGGTCGGCACGCCCGGGAACAGGCGGACTGCGTCGGCATAGAGTTCCCACACGTCGGGCACGATCGGGTGGTCGTGGGTGTCGACGATGTGGGTGCCGCGGTGCTCGTGGCCGGCCAGATGGAACTGGCGCACGCGCTCCTTCGGCATGGCGTGCAGGAATGTCCTGGCATCGAACTCGTGATTGAAGGCGCTGACGTAGACATTGTTCACGTCGAGCAGAATTTCGCAGTCCGAACGCCGCGCGAGTTCGGCGATGAACTCCCATTCGCTGAGTTCGGAGGCGGCGTAGGTCACGTAGCTCGACACGTTCTCGAGCACCAGGCGGCGGCCGAGATGGTCCTGCACCTGCATCACGCGATCGGCGACGTGGTCGAGCGCCTCTTCGGTGTAGGGCAGCGGCAGCAGGTCATGCATGTTCATGCCGCGCAGGCCGGTGAAGCAGAGGTGGTCGGAAACCCAGAGCGGCTGCACACGATCTGCAAGCGCTTTCAGGTCGTCGAGATAGGTCCTGTCGAGCGGGTCGATCGAGCCGATCGACAGCGATACGCCATGCAGCGCCATCGGGTAATCGCGGCGGATCTGGTCCAGCCAGTGCAGGGGATTGCCGCCCGGAACCATGTAGTTCTCGGACAAGGCCTCGAACCAGCTGACCCGGCCGGGACTGGCGGCGATCTCTTCAAAATGCTCCGGCCTCAGGCCCAGGCCAAAATCGACTTGTTCGGCGACCATTTCCCACCTTACCCCAGAAATGGATGCAAAAGATCGGGGCGCCACCGGCTTCCCGGGGCGCCCCTAAGGCAACAGCCTTGCAGCCGTTACACGACCTCTAGCAGCTCAGGCGAGTATCAGCCCCCACCCGGGATGCCGTTCTGCGCCTGGCAGGCGAGCACGGCGGTGTTCGCGACCCAGCCCTGGCCCTTGCAGGCGTTCTGGCCCTTGCAGGCGTTCGAGGACGACTTGCAGGCGCTCTGGCCCTTGCAGGCGTTGATGCCCTTGCAGTCGGTCTTGTTGCCGTTTCCGAACGACAGCGATGTCGTGCTCTGCGCGCTGGCGAACGATGCCGCCAAGGTGCCGGCTGCGAAAACAGTCGCCGCAGCCGCGATCAAAGACTTCCTCATAATAAAGCTCCCTTCTCCCTCATGTCTTGCAGGACAGCCCTGCATAATTGGTACGATAGACAAACCCTGCAGGATGGGAAGGGCTAGATTTCAAATTATCTTGAGCCAAGGTGAGCTTGACGTGAAAGCCGGGATGGATAAGCGGCTGGGGGAGGGCGCAAAAAGGGCGCCGCGGCCGAGCCGGGCGCCCCTCTGATCGATGCGGATGCCGCGGTTAGAAGTTGGTCGACGAACCGCCGGCAGCCTGGCAATCGAGACGGCTCTTGGCCATCGTCCAGCCCTGACCCTTGCAGGCATTCTGCCCCTTGCAGGCGTTCGCGGACGACTTGCAGGCGCTCTGGCCCTTGCAGGCATTGATGCCCTTGCAGGCCAGCGAGTTGTCGCCGTAGGTCGGGCTATTCGGAGTTTGGGCGCCCGCCATCGAAGCGACGAGCGTGCCCGCAGCGAAAACGGTCGCGGCGGCCATAACGAAAGACTTCTTCATCTAGATACTCCCTCGAGAAGTGACACACGTCTGTTGTTGAAAATGGATGACGTGATGACACGACTCTATCTGCCGTCAGCATGCGATGCTCTATCACAGGCGCGTGTCGCGGCCCGCCCAACCATCACGTGTGTTTGAGCCTACTGCGCACTTTGGCATGGCTGGCTTGCGCCAATTCGGACCAACGCATTCGCAGATCGATACTGCCGCACAGCGCGGCGCTTCCGCCGCACCCGGAATTCTCACAGACTTGTGAGACAGCACGACGCAATGTCATGGCTGTCCGCTTTTTTTCGCAATGATTTAACGGCGAGAAGCGAACCTCAGAGAACCTTGCCGCCCTTCGACGTGCATTCGGTCTCGGTTGCAGTCTCGCTCCATCCCATGCCTTTGCAGGAATTCTGTCCCTTGCATGCATTCTGCGCGGTCTTGCACGCGCTGGTACCCTTGCATGAGTTGCCGCCCGAGCATTTGACCTTGCCCGACGCCGACGCGACCGACGCGGCGCTGCCAAGGGCGAAAATGATCGCAGCCGAGGCGACGAGCAGGCGGTGCTTGGTCATGTCGAACTCCCTGGGATGCGGTACTCGCCACCTGTGTGACAGTCCAATCATGAACCTTTGCCCGCACCGCGAGAAGGCGAACACGATCAATGCTGCGTGAAGCGCAGCGGCGAGAGGGCTTTCTCCGTGACGCCGAGTTCGGCGATATCGCCCGGGAGCCTGCCGTCGAGCGCCAGCCCGGCAGCCAGCCGGCCGGCGGCGGCTGCCGTCTGGATACCGTAGCCGCCCTGGCCCGCCAGCCAGAAGAATCCGGGCAGGGTGTCGAAACCAACGACGAGGTTCTTGTCGGCCACGAAACTGCGCAGGCCGGCCCACTTGTTCCTGATCCGCCGTATTTGCAGCGTCGTCGCCTTCTCGATGCGGTCGACGGCGACTGCGATGTCAATTTCATCGGGCTGGGCATCGCAGGGAGGCGACGGCGTTTCATCGGCGGGCGAGGCCAGGAACTGGCCAACCTCGGGCTTGAAGTACCAACTCTCGTCGAAATCGATGACCATGGGCATCGTGTCGAGCCCGAGGCCGGCGGGAGCGTCGAAGGTGAAGGCCGTACGCCGCTTCGGTACCAGCCCGACGGGTCTGGCGCCGGCCATTTGCGCCACCACGTCTGCCCACGCGCCTGACGCGTTCACGATGTTGGCGGCAGCGATCGTCTCGCCGCTGGTCAGGCGGATCGTCCAGCGCCCCTCCTTTCGATCGAGGGCGGCAACCTCGGCGTTGACCTGCAGCACACCCCCGTTCGCGCGGGCGCCGCGCAGGAAGCCGGCATGAATGGCCGCGACGTCCATATCGTCAGCCTCGGGCTCGAAGATCGCGCCACCGCCGGCCGCCTCGGGCCTGAGCAGCGGCTGGAGCCTCAGAACCTCGGCCGGTTCGAGCCAGCGCACGCTGGGCACCAGCAAGGCATATTCGGCGGCGATGCTCTGCAACTCGGACTGCTGCTCGAAACGGCCGGCGATCAGCGCCCCCCGGGGCGTCAGCACGGCATGATCGGCAAAGCCCTGTGGCGGATCGCGGTAGAAGCGGCCGGTGGCGACGGTGACGGCACGGATCAAGGCGCTGCCATAGGTCTCCGAATGCAGCGCCGCCGACCGGCCGGTCGTGTGATAGGCGGGCACATGCTCGCGTTCGAGGACTATGACGCTGGCGCGTGGCGCGAGATGATAGGCGGCCGAGACACCAGCGATGCCGGCACCGATGACGGCGAAGTCGAATTCCTGCATGAGGCTCACATTGCGTGGTCGTCCCGCAGCCTGCAATAGTGGGCTGCCATGAACATTGCCCATCTGCTGCTCGGTTCGGCGCAGGAATTCCGCGATCACACGGCGCTGGCCCGCGGCGGCGCACCCTATCTCGGCTATCGCGATCTGTGGCGCAAGGTATCGGTGATGGGCATGCACCTGCGCGTGCGCTTTGCCCTGGAGAAGGGCGATCGCGTTGCCTTCGCCATGACGAACTGTGTGGAGGCCATCGAGGTCATGTATGCGATCTGGCACGCCGGCCTCTGCGCGGTGCCCATGAACGCCAAGCTGCACGCCAAGGAGTTCGCCTTCATCCTCGAAAATTCGGGCGCCCGGCTGTGCTTCATCACACCCGATCTCGCCGCGACGATCGGCGAGGCTGCGGGCGAGGCGCCGGAACTGAAGGAGATCGTCGACACCAGCACGCGTCCCTACAGCTTCATGTCCGTCGGTGACCCTGCTGCGATGGCCGATTGCGAGCCGACCGATCCGGCCTGGCTGTTCTACACCTCGGGCACGACCGGGCGGCCGAAGGGAGCGGTCCTCACTCACCGCAATCTGCTGGCGATGACGCTCAACTACTTTGCCGACGTCGACCGGCCGCCGGCCGGCAGTTCGATGGTTCATGCCGCACCGATCAGCCACGGCTCGGGCCTGTGGAACTTCCCGATGATGGCGCGCGGCGTCGTGCAGGTCTTTCCCGAGAGCGGCCACTACGACGTGGCGGAGACGGTCGGGCTGATGAATCGCTGGCCAGATTGCAGCATCTTCCTGGCGCCCACCATGGTGAAGCGGCTGATCGAGCATCCTTCCGTGACCGAACTGAAGCCCGGGACGCTGCGGCTCATCACCTACGGCGGTGCACCGATGTACGTGAGCGACCTCAAGCGCGCGATGGAGACCCTGGGCAACGTGCTCTGCCAGCTCTATGGCCAGGGCGAGAGTCCGATGACCATCACACACCTGTCGCGCGAGATCCACGCGTTGCGCGAACATCCGCGCTGGGAGGAGCGGCTGGCTTCGGCCGGGCTGCCCGATGCCTGCGTCGAGGTACGCGTCGTCGATGAGGAGGGCCGTCCCGTGCCGATCGGCGAGGTCGGCGAGATCATCGTCAAGGGCGACACGGTGATGGCGGGTTACTGGAACAACTCCGAGGCGACGGCCAGGTCGCTGCGCGCCGGCTGGCTGTGGACCGGTGACGTCGGCGCCTTCGACGAGGACGGATTCCTCACCCTGAAGGATCGCTCCAAGGACATGATCATCTCGGGCGGCACCAACATCTATCCGCGCGAGATCGAGGATGTGCTGAACCTCCATCCCGCCGTCGCCGAGTGCTCGGTGGTCGGCCGGCCGCATCCCGAGTGGGGCGAGGAAGTGGTGGCCTTCGTCGTGGCGCGCGCCGGCGCCAACCTCACGCCTGCCGAACTGGACCAGCTCTGTCTCGACAATATCGCGCGCTTCAAGCGGCCGAAGGATTACAGGTTCGTCGACGCACTGCCCAAGAACAACTACGGCAAGATCCTCAAGACCGAACTCAGAATGCTGCTTTAGGAGGAGCCATGGGTGTCATGATCGACTTCAAGCGTCCCGACGGCTCGGCCTGTAAGGGTTACCTGGCGGAGGCGGGAAGCGGAAAGCCCGGCATCGTCGTCATCCAGGAATGGTGGGGACTGAACGATCAAATCAAGGCCGTGGCCGATCGCTTTGCCGCGGCGGGCTACAACGCGCTGGCGCCCGATCTCTACAAGGGCCGCGTGACGCAGAAGCCTGACGAGGCCAACCACATGATGAGCGGCCTCGATTTCGTCGGCGCTTCCGAACAGGACATCGCGGGTGCCGTGAAGCATCTCGCCGGCATGAGCCGCAAAGTCGGTGTCATGGGCTTTTGCCTGGGCGGCGCGCTGACCATCGCGGCCTGTGCGCGGGTCTCGGGCATTGCGTGTGGCGTGCCGTACTATGGCGTGCCTCCTGTGGCGCTCGCCGATCCGGCCAGAATCAGGGTGCCAATGCAGGGCCACTTCGCCAATACCGACGATTGGTGCACGCCGCAGATCGTCGATGAGTTCGAGAAGGCCATGACATCGGCGGGCAACAAACCCGAAGTCTATCGCTACGATGCTGCTCACGCCTTCGCCAACGAGAAAAGCGCCGCCTATGACGCCGCGGCTGCCAAGAAAGCGTGGGAGCGCATGATGGCGTTCCTCGGTGCCCGCCTCTGAGCCTGCGTCCTCTCGTCGGCCTCGGCATTGTCGGATTGGGCGCGTCGCTCGCCCCGCTCGACATCGCCGTCAATGTCGCCCTGCCGGCGATCACCGCGCACTTCGGCCTGCAGCTGGGCGACGTACAGTGGATCGTCGTCTGCTACGTGCTGGTCTACGGCTCGCTGATGCTGGTCTGCGGCAAGCTGGGCGATCTGTTCGGTCACCGTCTGATCTTCCGCCTGGGTCTTGCCGTGTCCGCCGTCGGCTGCGCCGCCTGCGCGGCCGCGCCCGACTGGTCGCTCCTGCTGTGGGCGCGGGCGTTGCAGGGCGTCGGCACGGCGCTGGCCCTGTCCTGCACGCCGGCGCTTGCCACCTCGGTCTATCCCGCCGAGCAACGCCTGCGGGCGTTGGCAGGCTTCGCCATGACCATGTCGCTCGCGGCAGCGATCGGGCCGTTGCTGGGGGGCATTGTCGTCGAGCTCTGGGGATGGCCCGCGGTCTACTGGATGCGCGTGCCGATCGCGCTCGTCACCCTGCTGCTGTCGGGATTGCTGCCGTCGCCACGGCCGCAATCGCGTCCCTTCGATGCGACCGGCGCACTGCTTCTGGCGGCCTGCATGAGCGCGCTGCTGCTGGCACTGGTGCTGTCGCAGCGCGCGGCCGTTCCGGGCTGGCTCGATGGGGCCCTGCTCGCGTCGGCGATCGTCGCGCTCCTTGCCTACATCCGGCGCAGCCGCGTCGTCGCCGAGCCGATCATCCGACCGGCGCTGTTTGGCGATGCAGCCTTCGCTGTACCGAACGCCATGAACGTGCTGGCCAACCTCTCGGGCTTCGCGATCCTGCTGCTGACGCCGTACTACCTCGTGAACGTGTTGCACCTCTCGGCGGTGCTGAGCGGCCTGGTGCTGGCGCTGGCCTTCAGTGGGGGACTTGCCGGTGCGCCGCTCGCTGCCGTCATGGTGCCGCGCATCGGCCGTCGCACCACGGCTTTCGCGGGCGTGGCCCTGGTCGGCCTGGGCTTGTTGCCGCTCGGCTTCACGACGGCCACGACCGCGGTGCCCGTCGTTGCGCTGCTGCTGGTCGTCGAGGGCTTCGGCCAGGGCCTGTTGACCGTGGCCTATACCGATCTGGTGACAGACACTCTGGCGGCGCGCGATCGCGGCGTCGCCGGCAGCCTGGCGCTGCTCACCCGCACGCTCGGCATCGTGAGCGGGGCCGCCGTGCTGACGGCGCTCCATGCCCATGCGGCATCGGCTGGGTTCCTCGCCGGCTATCGCTTCGCCTTCACCGCGGCCGGTGGTGGATTGCTGGCGGCGCTGGCATTCTCCTGCCTGTGGCCGCGCGCCTGGTTCGCCAAGTGAGGGGAAGGGAGCTGCTCGCATGATCTCCAAGCGCATGCTGCTGGCGGGGCTGGGTGGCTTGATCTGCGTTCCCGATGCCCGCCCGGCACGGGCCGCCCTTCCGTCGCTCCCGATGACGCGCCACGAGCAGGCGATGAGGCTCGCCATCGAGCAGGGCAGGAAAAATCCTTACTACCCGTATGGCGCCGTCATGACCGAGGCGGCAACGGGCGCCGTCGTGGCCGAGGGCGTCAACAGCGCCCGACCAACCCGATCCTGCACGGCGAGATCGTCTGCATGAACGACTACGTCGCCAGGCACGGCAACAAGGACTGGGACTCGAAGGTGCTCTACACGACGTGCGAGCCGTGCCCCATGTGTATCGCCGCCTTGATCTGGGCCAGGATCGGCGGCGTGGTTTTCGCCAGTTCGGCCTCCGGCCCCGCGCTCGTCTCGTCGATCGGCGAGCCGATCAGGATCTCGGCCCAGGACGTCGTCGATGCGGAGAGCTTCCACAAGCCGATGCTGCTGGGCGGCGTGCTCGCCGCCGAGACCGACGCGATGTTCACCAATCGCAAGCGCTACTAGGGCGTGGACTCATAGAGCCATCAATCGAAGTCGCCCGGCACCCCGAAGGCGGACATTCGCGGACGTTACAAAAGCGGCACGATGATCCAAGGCGGATCCCGCGATGCACGCTTATGCGCGGCAACCATCCGCGCAGCGATAGGGTAGACCAACCTTGACCCGGCTCATATCATTCGACAGAGGGGACTTGGGGATGAAGCGCCGCAACAGTCTGCAACTATTGGCAGCGATGCCGTTCGCGCCACTGACGGCGCGGGCCCAGGCCGTCGGGAAGGTCGGCTATGTAAATCCAGGGCCGCGCTCGGACGAGCGGCTCGAGACCCTGCGCAGCGGGCTTAAGCTGGCGAACCCGGCGTTCGCCCAAACCGAAATCGTCAGCGAGTTCTGCCAACGGCGATCCGGGCCAGGTCGCGCCGCTGATTGCCCGGGTGATGGCAACCCGGCCGACTGTATTCGTCGCTGCAGGACCGGCGGCGCTTCGCCATGCGCGCCGGGCGAGCGACAGTGTGCCGATCGTCGCCTACGACTTTGAGACCGACCCGGTGGGTGAAGGTTATGCGCAGAGCCTTGCCAGGCCGGGCGGGACGGTGACCGGTCTTTTCCTGGACGTGCCGACCTTTGTCGGCAAGTGGATAGAGTTCCTGCGCGAATGTCTGCCGCAGCTCAGTAAGATCGCCCTACTCGGCGATCCTGGTGCCGGCACCATGCAGGGCGACACGCTTGTCCGGATAGCCAGTGGTCTCGGCATCGCGACCGAGTTGCTGCCGTTGAAGGGGCGCGAGGATCTGAGCGGTACGGTAGCGGCGGCAAAGGAGCGAGGCGCTGGAGCGGTCATCTTGTTGTCCTCGCCGCTGATCTTCGTGAACGCCCGAGAGCTCGCCGGTCTGACACTCGGTTATCGCCTGCCGGCCATCACGATGTTCGCCGACTTCGCCCGCAGTGGTGGCCTGCTCGCCTACGGTCCCGACTTGTTGGGCTCGTTGCGGCAAGCGGGCACAATGGCCGGCAAAATCCTCGCGGGTGCAATGCCCGCGACGCTGCCGATCGAGCGGCCCACGACCTTCGAGCTGGTCGTCAACCTGAACACCGCCGAACGGCTCGGCGTCGCCGTTCCGCCGGTGCTCAAGGGGCGCGCCGATGAGATAATCGAATGACCTCTATTTGGCCGACACGAAAAGATAAAGTCACCACGCCTAGTTCAACGTGACGTGGCCGCGCTTGATGATGTCGGCGAAGTACTTGCTCTCGGTGTCGATCTCGGTGCGCATCGCCGCCGGGCCGAGATAGGTCGCCTTGAGGCCGCCCGCGTCGAGTCTGTCGAGCACGTCGGGTGACTTCAGCGCTTCGTCGATCGCCTGGGCCATGCGCGCAACGATCGCGGCTGGTGTGCCGGCGGGCGCCAGAAGGCCGAACCAGCTGTCGCCGCCCTGCTTGCCGTAGCCGGCTTCCTTGAGCGTCGGAATCTCGGGCTTATGCGGCCAGCGCGTGTCGGCCAGCATAGCGAGCCCGCGCAACCGGCCGGCCAGGATATGCGGCAGCACGGTCGAGTCGAACTGCACCTGGACCTGTCCGCTCAGAAGATCCTGGGTTGCCTGAGCGCTGCCCTTGTAGGGGACATGGACCATCTTGATGCCGGCGTCGAGATTGAGCATCTCGCCATAGAGCTGCGTGATGGTGCCCAGGCCGGACGAGCCCCAGTTCACCTTGCCGGGATTGGCTTTCACGTAGTCGACGAACTCGGCCACGGTCTTCGCCGGCACCGAGGGATGGATGGCCATGGCGCCCCACGAGGTCGCGATGCGCGAGACGGTGAGAAAGTCCTTGTCCGGATCGAACGGGATCGGCTGCAGGTGCCGGGTGATCGCCATCATGGCGATGGTATTGCCGAGGAAGGTGTAACCGTCGGCCGGCTGGGTCTTGGCATACTCCGCGCCGATCATGCCCGAGGCGCCGCCCTTGTTGTCGAACAGGATCGGCTGGCCGAGCAGGCGGCCGACCTTCTCCATGACGATGCGGATAGAGACGTCGGTCGGGCCGCCGGGCGGGTAGGGGATCACGACCTTGACCTGGCGGCCCGGCCAGGCGTCGGCGAGGGCAGGTGCTGCCACGCTGGCGCCGAGCGCGGACACGAAGGTGCGTCGAAGCATTTGGATTCCTCCCATATCTTATCGTTACTTCGTTGCGCGGAGCATTCCACGCCTCGCGTGCTAAGGTCTAGCGATGAAACGGTTCGCCAATGCCGATGTCGCGGCCGCCTTCAAGGCCCTACCCGGCGGACGCGCGCAGTCGTCTCATGGTGTTGCGTGACCTCGTGTTCGAGACCGCCGCCGAGACCGCGGGTGTCGGCCGGCTGACGGAAGCGTTGAAGTGGGGCCAGCCGAGCTTCCTGACGGAAGAAACCGGCAGCGGCACGACCGTGCGCATCGATTGCTTCAAAAGAGGGCGGCTCGAGAAGAGCGATGGCTATGCGATCTACTTCCATTGGCAAAGCGGTCTGGTGGGGCAATTCAAGCAACTCTACCCCGACACGTTCCGCTACGAAGGCAATCGCGCCATCGCTTTCGATCTCAAGGACCGCGTGCCGAAGAAGGCGTTACGCCACTGCATCGGCCTCGCGCTGACGCATCATTTGCGCAAGTAAAAGCGGCCGCGCAGCGTCTCGCATTCCTGCTGGAGCACACCTGACGTGATCTGGATGTCGGCGCCGACGAACCTGGCGAAGCTCTCGATGGAATACTGCCCCAGGTCGGTTCGCCCGACCGACTTGAAGCGCCCGCCCACGACCCATTTGCCAATCCTGGCCTGCAGCATCGCGCCCGCGCACATCGGGCAGGGTTCCATCGTCGTGTACAGCGTCGTGCCCGACAGGTCGTCGGTGCCGAGTGTCCTGCAGGCATCGGCGATGGCGTCCGTCTCGGCATGGATCAGCGGGCTCCTGGCCGTGCGGATTCTGGTTGCGACCGCGGCCGACGATCCTGTCGCCTTGCACGATCACGGAGCCCACGCCCATGTTGCCTTCCTTGTCGGCCTCGACCCCGATCTCCAGGCAGATGCGCATGAAATGTTCGTGTCTGTCCGCAGTCATGCATTGGTCTCCGGTTCCATGAATGCCATCGTCTACGTTGCCCGTCGCTTCGTCACCCTGGATCCCGCCCAGCCATTCGCCGCGCACATCGGCGGAGGCCCGTGCTAGGTTCTCTCGCACAGGGGAGAGAACGCATGGGCGACAGGCTGAAGGACAGGGTCGCGATCGTGGTTGGCGCGGGCTCGAGCGGTCCGGGCTGGGGCAACGGCAAGTGCACGGCCGTCACGTTTGCACGCGAGGGCGCCAAGGTGTTCTGCGTGGACCGCAAGCGCGCCGCCGCCGAAGAGACCGTCGGGCTGATCGCGAAAGAAGGTGGCGAGGCGGCCGCCTTTGAGTGCGACGCGTCCAACACCGCGCAGGTCAAGGCAATGGTCGACGCCTGTATGGCCAAGTGGGGCCGTATCGACATCCTCGACAACAATGTCGGCATCGGCTCGACCGGCGGGCCGGTCGAACTTTCCGAGGACGAGTGGCACCTCGTTTTCGACGTCAACGTGAAGAGCTTTTTCCTCACCGCCAAGCATGTGCTGCCGATCATGGAAAAGCAGGGCAAGGGGGCGATCGTCAACGTGAGCTCGATCGCCTCGATCCGCTCGCCCAAGGGCGTGACCTACCTTGCCTACAACGCCAGCAAGGGCGCGGTGAATTCGCTCACCATGGCGATCGCCTCGCAGTACGCGGAGAAGGGCGTACGCTGCAACGCCATCCTGCCGGGCCTGATGCACACACCGATGATCGACTTCCTCGCCGAGCAATACGCCAAGGGCGAGACCGACCACAACCAGGCCTACGAAAAGATGATCGCCATCCGCCACAAGGCGTCACCGACCGGCAAAATGGGCACAGGCTGGGATACGGCCAATGCGGCCCTCTTCCTGGCGTCGGACGAGGCGGCCTATGTGAACGGCCATCTCCTCGTCGTCGACGGCGGCATCACCACGCGCGCTTAGCGTCGCTCAGGGATTGAACTGTTCCTTGAGGATACGTTCCTCGAGGTCGTGCTCTGGATCGAACAGCAACGTGAGTTCGATATCGTTGGCTTCGGTCACCGTCACCGTCTCGACGTTGGCGACATCCTCGGAATCGGCGGCGGCCGCCACCGGGCGCTTGCGCGGGTCGAGCACGGTGAACTCGACCTCGGCATGGCGCGGCAGCAGGGCGCCGCGCCAGCGCCGCGGCCGGAAAGCGCTGATCGGCGTCAGCGCCAGCAGGCCGGTGCTGAGGGGAATGATCGGCCCGTGGACGGAGAGGTTGTAGGCGGTCGAGCCGGCCGGCGTGGCGACCATGACGCCGTCGCAATGAAGTTCCGGCAGGCGCTCCTTGCCGTCGACCGAAATGCTGATGCGCGCAGTCTGGCGGCTCGACCGGAACAGCGAGACCTCGTTGATGGCGATCAGCTCGCGCACCTGGCCGCGCGTCGTGCGGGCGATCATGCGCAGCGGCGCCAGGGTCACGCGTCGGGCCTCGCGCAGCCTGGCCGGCAGGCCGGTCGCCCGGTAGGTGTTGAGCAGGAAGCCGACGGTCCCCAGGTTCATGCCGAAGATCGGCGTGCGCCGCTTCAGGTTGCGGTGCAGGGCCTGCAGCATCAGCCCATCCCCGCCCAGGGCCACGATGACGTCGGCCTCGGCCGGCGGCACGGCGCCATAGCGCTTTTCCAGGGCCGCGCGGGCGGCGCGCGCCGCCGGGCTGGCGGCGGCGACAAAGGCAAGGCGCGGAGCGAAAGAGGGGGAGGCCATCGAGAATCCCACTATAGCCGCTCCCGGGCGCGGTGCGGTAGAATCTCTGCCAACAAGATTCAGGAGGAGCGTCATGAAACTGGTGCCGATGGGCCCGGGGTTCGGCGTCGAAGTTCTCGGGGTGAGCATCCTCGACGTCGCCGTCGATGCCGACGCCTACAAGGCCGTGCGCGCGGCGTTCGAGGAGCATTCGCTGCTGCTGTTCCGCGACCAGCCGATCGCCGACGACATCCAGGTGGCCTACAGCCGGGCCTTTGGGCCGCTCGAGCTCACCAAGTTGGCGTCGCTTGGCGCCAACAGCTTCTACTCCCGCCTCACCAATGTCGGCTCCAAAGGCGAGATCCTGCCGGTGACCGATCGGCAGGTGCTGGTGGCCCAGGCCAATGCGCTCTGGCACACCAACTCCTCGTTCAAGAAGACGCCGGCACTGGCCTCGGTGCTGAGTGCGCGCGTGCTGCCCGGCGCTGACGGCGACACCGAGTTCACCTCGACTCGGCTCGCCTGGGAGCGCCTGCCGGGTGACCTGCAGTCGAGGCTCACCAACGCGGTGGCGACCCATTCCTACGCCAACAGCCGCGACCAGATTCATCCCGACCTCGCCAATGCCGAGGAGCGCAAGGCGCTGCCGCCGGTGCGCTGGCGCATGAACTGGCTCAACCCCACCAACCGCCGTCGCGCGCTCTACATCGCCAGCCACGCCTATGCGATCGACGGCATGGACGACCGCGATGCGCGCCAGTTGCTGGCCGAGCTGATGGACGAGACGACCCGGCGCGAATACGTCTACGTCCACCAGTGGCGGCAAGGCGACGTCGTGATGTGGGACAATCGCGCGATGCTCCATCGCGGCCGGCCGTGGGACTATTCGAAGGAGCGCTCGATGGTGCGGACCACCATCTCCGCGACCGTCGCCGACGGGCTCGACGAGGTGAAGCCGGCCGTCCATTAGAAAAGGACTTCGCCATGCGCCGTGTGGCCCTTGCCCTCGTATTGTGCCTCGCTTGGCCGGCATTCGCCGTCGCCGACCCGCCCGCGGACCCGCCGCGTGCGAAGCAGGGCGTGGAGACGGGCGGCAAGCAGGGGCAGCATCACTTCCAGGGATTGAACCAGGGCGTGAAGGAATCCGACAAGAAGCAGAAGGATCCCATCGCAAAGACCGACAAGCAGTAGCCCTCAGTTGGGGGCGCCCTTGATGCCGAACACGGCCTGCGGCTGGTCGAGGTCCTTCACCGCATGGCGGCCGAGCGGCACGGTTTCGCCCTCGGGCAGCAAGGCGGCCAGCGCTCGCGACAGCACGACCTGGCGATCGAGCGGGGCGCACAGTTTCTCCAGCCGCGCGGTGTGATTGACCGCCGGGCCGATGACGGTGAAATCCAGGCGCTTGCTGGCGCCGATATTGCCGAACATCACCTCGCCGACATGCAGCGCCAGGCCAAAGCGCACCGGCGGCTCCTCGGCCGCGGCGCGGATCCGGTTCAACACCGTGATGGCGTCGGCCACCGAGGCCGCCGCGTGCACCGCGCGCAGCGCCACGTCCGCGCGCTCGGCCGGCGCATCGATCGGCAGCATGGCCAGCATGCCGTCACCCATGAACTTCAGGATCTCGCCGCCTGCCCTGGTCACGATGTCGCCCATGGCGCTGAAGTAGTCGTTGAGTAGCGCGATCACCTCGTCGCGCGGCAGGCTGTCGGAGAGGCGCGTGAAACCACGCAGGTCGCAGTACCAGATCACCGCCTCGATCGTCTGACCGCCGCCGCGCTGTACATCGCCCGCGAGGATGCGTTGGCCGGCGGCGCGGCCGACATAGGCGTCGAGCAGCTGGACGGCGGTGTCGCGCAGCGAATGGACCTCGACCAGGCGCGTGAAGGCGAACTGCAACTGGAACATGCGGTCGAGATCGGTGGTCGAGAAGCCGCCGGGCGCGTCGCTGACGACGCTGAGCGCATCGACGTGACCGGTGGTGAAGAGTAGCGGCAGCGCCACGTAGTCGGTCGCGCCCTCGTCCTTGAGCTGGCGAAGGAGGGGGGCCTGCGGCTCGACCTTGTCGAGGCGCACGCGCACGGTCTTCTTTTGCTCGAACACGATCGGCAGCGGGTTGTCCCGGTAGTCGGCGTCCTGGTTGTCGCCGTGCGGGCGCGTGCCGACCTCGACCTCCCGGCCGCGCCGCCATAGATATGCCCTGCCGGCGAATTCAGGATGGAGCGTGAACTGGAAGTAGGCGAGGCGATAGAGCGGGATGCCGGCCTTGACGAGCTGCTGGGCCGCTGCGCCGATCAGCTCGCGCGTATCGGCGATCCGGCAGGCCTCGGTGACGAACCAGCGCGCCAGCGGATCGCCATAGACACGGTTGACGGTCTCGTCGTCCATGCCGGCAGCATACGCTACTCGGCTGCGGCCAGCCTCTGGTTATGGGCCACGGCGGCCTTGGCGCGGGCAAGATCCTCGCCGCGGCGCTTGGAGACGGCGGCCTCGCCGCCCGACGTCTCGGAGAACAGCGAGAGCTTGTCCATGTCCTCGTCGACCACCGGCTCGAGCGCGAGGTCGGTGTATTCGAGCCGCCGGGGATCGTTCTTGACCATCCGGCCGATGCGCCAGCCCTGCCACGCGAGCCGCCCGTAGATCTTGAGCTTGCGCCAGAAATCGGCCGCGAGCTTCACGTGGAAGACGCCGATCGGCTCGATCGGCAGGCCATGGCGACGGTCGCGACGATACTTGAGGCGTACCGCGCCGCCTTCCAGCGGGTGGATGCCCTCGGCCTCGAAAACGATCTTGAACATGGTCATGAATTTGGCGACCTCAGCCGGATTGCGGCCGGGGATGGCGCCGTGGCGGCGCGTCACCGTCTCGATGTGCTCGGGCGTGTAGTAGGCCGTCCACGCCTCCTTGTAGACTTGGTCAAACTCGGCATCGCTCATCTTCGGATGATGCACGCAGCGATGATGCACGTCGTACTTGTTGAGGTCGGAGTCCATCCACACGCCCTGCTTCCAGAGCTTCTGATGGTCCTCGGAACCCGGCAGCGGCGTCAGGATGAACAGCTCGAGAATGTCGAGCGGCAGCTCCTTCTTGATGATCTCCATGTCGCGCAGGATCGATTCGCGCGTGTCGCCCGGGAAGCCCAGGATGTAGCCCGCCCAGGTCGAGGCACCCGACGTGTGCCACGCCTGCAGCATCTTGCGGTATTCGGTGATCTTGTTCTGGCGCTTCTTGGCCGCCAGCAGGTTGTCCGGGTTGACGTTCTCCAGACCGATGAAGACGCGGTAGACTCCGGCCCAGCGTGCCTTCTCGATGAAGTTCGGGATGCGATGGCACTGCGTGTCGACCTGGATGATCAGCGACACGTCGATGCCTTCGTTCTCGCGCAGCTCGATCAGCCGGTCGAAGAAGTCTTCCCAATGGCGATTGCGTGCCATGTTGTCGTCGGTGATGAAGAACGAGCGGATGCCCTGCTTGTAGTTCTCGCGCACGATCATCTCGAGATCGTCGGCGCTGCGGAAGCGGCTCTTGCGGCCCTGCACGTTGATGATGGTGCAGAACGAGCACTGGAACGGGCAGCCGCGACCGAGGTCGAAGCTCGACATGCCGCCTTCGTTTTTCACCAGCGCCGACGGCGGCAGCACCGGCGTGGGCGCTCCCTCGAGGTTCGGCAGGTCGTTCATGTAGTTGTAGAGCGGCTTCAGCGCGCCGTTCCAGGCGTCGCGCAGCACTTCGTCGAAGCGGCCTTCCTCGGCCTCGCCGGCGAACATGGCGATGCCCATGTCCATCGCCGCCTGGATCTCGGGCGGCGTGACAGGCAGCATCGAGAGGCAGCCGGAGATGTGGAAGCCACCGAGAGCGACCGGGAAGCCTGCCTTGATGAAGGGGCGGGCGATGTCGACAGCGCGCGGGAACTGGTTGGTCTGCACGCCGACGAGGCACACCAGTGCCTTGCCGCCGGCGCGGCGGATCTCGGCCATCAGCCTGTCGGGGCGGACGCGCGTGTTGGTCTCGTCGATCGGCCGGATCACGATCTCGACGTCTGCGCCCAGCACCTGGCGGCGCTGGCAGTCCTCGCCCAAGCCATAGAGCGCGGCCAGGGTGTTCGACGGAATATGCGAGCGCATCCACGTGATCGGATAGCCGTCGTCGTCGTAGTGCGTCGGCTTGATCAGGATGAGCTGGAACTTGGTCTTCTTGGCCGCCGCGATCATCGCGGAAAAACTCCGTCACAAATCCCGCGTACGAGCCGAACCGGTCGACCGCTTGACGGCATCCACACCGAAGGTGCCCCCGGAGGGGCGGCAGCGCAAGTCCGAGTACGCCACTCGGTCTTTATGCCGCTGGGGACGAGATTTCCTTACCACAGGATCGTACGCAAGGGGCGCGGCAGATATCCCATTATTTGCAGGATATATGCGGAGTGCGTCGCCGTCTGCAGATGAGGCCGGGCGCGCGAGGCGGCCCGGCATTGCCTCAGCGCGTGGTGGTGTGCGGATCGATGATGCGGCCGTTGCGATCGACCCGGTTGCCCTGGCCATCGTAGCGGAAGCCGAACTCGTCAGTGGAGACCGCCACGCCGATGGCGGGACTCTGCTGGTCGGCATAAGCCGGCGCGGGCGTATAGGCCGGCGCCGTGGAGTAGGTCGTGTAGGTCGTGGTCGTCTGGCTCGGCCTGTAGACGTCGCCCTGCTCACGGTAGCGGCGGGCATCGACTTCGCGCGTCACGCAATTGTCGTAGCGCTGGCTGCCGCGCTCGAGGCCATAGTCGTAGCAGGCGCCGCGCGCGTCTTCGACGAGCCGTCCTTCAGCATAGTTGCGATCCATGCGGCCGGCCTGGCGAGCGCTCTGCTCGCGCTGCACGCAGCGGTCATAGGCCGCGTTGCCGGGCGTGAAGCCGTAGTCGAGGCAGTTGTGCTCGGAAGTGGTCGCGACCCTGGTCTCGGTGTACGGCATCGCGGCTTGGCGTTGCTGCGAGGGGGCGCCGCAAGCGGCGGTGACGAGGCCGAGCGAAATTGCGGCCAGCAGTTTGGCATTCATCATGATGGTCTCCTGAAATTCGAGTTTGAAACTTGAGGTGGCGTTAGCCGCCCAGGCCAGGTGTGGTGGCCACGCCGACACCGGCGCCAACGGCGCCGCCGATCAGGGCTCCCGGCAGAACACCCACTCCCGTGACGGCACCGACCGCTGCACCGGAACCGGCACCGATGGCGCCGCCGGTGAGCGCACGTTCGCCCATGGTGTTGCCGCATGCCGTCGTGGCGAGCAGGAGAGCCGAAACGAGGACGAGCTTGATCGTGTTCATGATTGTCTCCGCGATTGGGTGTTGGAAGGCGCCACAGGCCCGGCACAGTGCGCTGCGGGGCAAAATCGCGGTGGGATGGCGCGCTATGAACGCGAAGGGGCAGGGAAGGTTGCGGCCACGCGGGCGGTTCGTTGCACCTGCGATGCCGGCGGCGTACCCTGCCGTTCCCCCAAAAAGGGGAAGAGGAAACAAACAAGACGTGAGTGTTATCGCGCGGATACCGGCGCTGGCGCCGTTCGGCGTGCGCAGCTTCCGCTTTCAGTGGCCGGCCGACCTTTTGGCCTCTTGGGCCTTCGAGATGGAAGGCGTTATTTTGGGCTGGTTCGTGCTGGTCTCGACCGGCTCGGTGCTGGCGCTGGCGCTGTTCGGCTCGCTGCAGTTCCTGGGTACGTTGATCTCGCCGTTCTACGGCATGGCCGGCGACCGCTTCGGCAACCGCAACCTGCTCTGCCTGATGCGTGTCACCTATATCGCCACGGCGCTGGCGCTGACGATTCTGTTCGCCAGCCACAGCGCCACGCCGGTCGCGGTGTTCGGCGTGGCCACGGTGATCGGGCTGGTCCGGCCGTCCGACATCACTTTGCGCAACCTTCTGGTCGGCGAGACCATGCCGGCCGAGCTGCTGATGCGCGCCATGGGCGTGTCGAGGACCACTGCCGATTCTGCCCGCGTCGTCGGCGCGCTGAGCGGGGCCGCCCTCGTGGCCGCGCTGGGCGCGGGCCTCGCCTATGCCGCGGTGCTCGCGGTCTACTTCATGAGCTTCGTGCTCACGCTCAACGTCGGCCTAAAGCGCGTGCGAGTGCTGGGCGAGGACAAGGCGGCGCTGTCGCCGTTCGCCGCGCTGCGCGAGGGTTTCGCCTATGTCTGGTCGACGCCGGACGTGCGCGCGGCGACCTTGCTCGCCTTCCTGATGAATTTCGCCGCCTATCCGATCTTCGGCTCGCTGCTGGCCTATGTCGCCAAGGACATCTACGGCCTCGACCAGACCGGCCTGGGCTGGCTGATCGCGATCTATGCCGCCGGTGCGCTGACGGGCTCGATCGTGCTGTCGACTCACGGCGCGCGCATTCGTCCGGCACGCACCATGATCTCCTGCGCCATCCTGTGGTTCGCCTGCAATCTCGTCTTCTCCTGGGTGAAGACGCCGGCGATCGGCGAGCCGCTGCTGTTCGTCGCCGGCTTCGTGCAGAGCTTCTGCATGGTGCCCATGGCGGTGATCCTGCTGCGCACCGCCGATCCCGCCTTCCGCGGCCGGGTGATGGGGGTCCGCATGCTTGCGGTCTATGGCCTGCCGCTGGGGCTGCTGCTGTCGGGCCCGCTGGTCGAATGGCTGGGGTTTACCGCCACCGGCTCGCTCTACAGCCTCGTCGGCATCGCCGCGACCCTTGTCATCGCGCTCCGCTGGCGAACCCATCTTTGGCGGCGGGACTCCGCCGCCAACCTTCGCTGATTGCAACCTTCCATTCGGTCCGTCGTTATTCGCCGCTGAGGGGAGACTGCGCATGAAAGTATTCGCCTTGGCGGCCATCGTGCTGGCCGCCAGTGCGGTGTCGGCAGCGGCCCAGAGAGTGCCGGTCGACACCAATCCAACCGCCGACGAGCTGCGCAACATCATCACCTTCCAGGTCGACAACGACTTCTTCAATCCGATCGGCCGCACCGACCGCGACTACACCAACGGGCTGCGGTTCGGCTGGCTGTCGCCGGCGCTTCCTGACCTGCCCGACGGGATTGCGGCGCTGACCAACTTCCCGACCTTCTTCGGCGAGGGCCCGGTGTCGTCGGTGACGCGCCGCCTCGGCATCTCGATCGGCCAGAACCTCTACACGCCGCAGAATACCGACGCCTCGGCGCCGATCTTCAACGACCGGCCCTATGCCGGCTGGCTGTGGGCGGCCTTCTCCCTGCAGGAAACCTACAAGCGGGTCGATCCCCAGCATCCGGGGAAGGAAATGCCGGTGCGGCTCGACACCGTCCAGCTCGAGGTCGGCATCGTCGGTCCCGCGGCCGGCGGCGAACCGGTGCAGAACAATTTCCACACGCTGATCGGAGACCCAAAGTCCAACGGCTGGGGCAACCAGCTGCACAACGAGCCGACGCTCGGCCTCACCTTCGAGCGGCGCTGGCGCGAGGGCGCGCGGACGCTGTTCGAGCAGCCAAAGCTCGAGTGCGACTTCATCCCCGCATCGGCGCCTCGGTGAGCAACGTCAAGACCTATGCCAGGGCCGGCGGCATGTTCCGCCTCGGCAAGGAGCTTCAGGCGGACTTCGGTCCCGGCCGCGTCGCAGCCGGCACTTGCCCGGCTCGGAAGGCTTCATCAGTGAAGGGTTCGGCTGGTATTTGTTCGCGGGCGCCCACGGGGAGGCCGTGGCGCGCAACATGTTCCTGGACGGCAACACCGACGGCAACAGCATCGTCCACGTCACGCACCGCCCGTTCGTCGGCGAGTTCCAGGCGGGCATCGCGTTCCTCTTCAACGGCGTGCGCATCGCCCTCACGCAGATGCTGCGCACGCCGGACTTCTTCGAGCGCGACCGCTGGGACCAGTTCGGATCGATCAACATCACTTTCCGGTACTGATGGCTATATTCGTCCCATGACCAGCAGGACGATCAGGATGACCACGATCAGGCCGGCGCCGCCGCTGGGGTAGTAGCCCCAGCCGCTGCTGTACGGCCAGGTCGGCAGGGCACCGATCAGGATCATGATCAGGACGATCAGTAGAATGGTGCCGAGCATCGCGGGTCTCCTTGGGTGGGGCGTCGTTAGAGGTTCTTCTCGGCGAACGACCAGTTCGCGAGCTTCTCCAGCCAGTCCTTCACGTGGTCCGGGCGGCGATTCTGGTAGTCGAGATAGTAGGCGTGCTCCCACACATCGGCGGTGAAGCAGCGGCGTCTTGCCGTGCGCGATCGGGGTGTCGGCGTTGGAGGTCGTGGCGATCTCGAGCTTGCCGCCCTTGCCCTTCACCAGCCAGGCCCAGCCGCTGCCGAACTGCGCGACCGCCGCCTTGGCGAAGGCTTCCTTGAATTCCTTCACGCCGCCGAAGCTGTCCTTCAGCGCGTCGGCGATCTTGCCGGAGGGCTCGCCGCCCTTCGGCGCCATGCTCTCCCAGTAGAAGTTGTGGTTCCAGATCTGCGCGGCATTGTTGAAGATCGCCTTGTCCTTGTCGTTGCCGGCCGACTTCTTGACGATTTCCTCGAGCGACATGCTGCTCGTAGGGCGTGCCGGCGACCAGCTCGTTCAGCTTGTCGACATAGGCCTTGTGATGCTTGCCGTAGTGGAAGGAGATCGTCTTGGCGGAAACCACCGGTTCCAGCGCGCTCTCCGCGTAGGGAAGCTTGATCTGGGTGAAATGGCTTTTGATCTTGTCCAACGGCATGACGCAACTCCTCTGACAGGGTAAACGCGGCCGGAAGGCCGACGTTCCGGGGTCTCTATCGCCCAACAGTCGAGGAGCGGGGGTGGTTGCCACGACGCGGTGTCGCAACTCGTTATTAATAGCCGCGGCTCGTCCCCATGTTTTTCCGCGAACGGTTCTCAGTCGCGCGCTCGGCGGTTGCATCCGCAAAGCGATGGGGGTATTTAGGCTTATCGCCGCGTTTTTGGAGGTTCGTCATGAAGGCCAGCAGCAGATCATCGCCGAACTGAACAAGCTCCTGAAGAACGAGCTGACCGCGATCAACCAGTACTTCCTGCACGCCCGCATGATGAAGCACTGGGGCTTCGAGCGGCTGGGCAAGAAGATCTACGAGGAATTGATCGGCGAGATGAAGCACGCCGACACGCTGATGCAGCGCATCCTGATGCTCGACGGCCTGCCCAACCTGCAGGATCTGGGGCGACTGGGGATCGGCGAGACGGTGCCGGAGTGCCTGAAGTCGGACCTCAAGCTCGAATCGGCGGCGCGCACCGAGGTGGTGGCCGCGATCGCGCTGTTCGAGGCCGAGAAGGATTTCGTCAGCCGCGAGATCGCCGTGCGCATCCTCGAGGACGCCGAGACCCACATCGACTTCCTGGAAACCGAGATCGGTCTGGTGGAGAAGGTGGGCGTGCAGAATTACCTGCAGAGCCAGATCGGCGAGGGCAAGGAGCCCTAGGAGATCCTTCGCAACGGCTCAGGATGACGCGCTCGGCGCGTCAATCGGCTGCCGCCAGCATCGTCTGAGGCGTTGCCTGCTCGCGGGCGATGGTCTGCTCGATCTGCTTGCGCATGTCGCAGGCGCAGCCGCCGCACTGGGGGCTCTGGCCGCAGGCTTTGAAGACATCGGCGGGACGGCGGGCGCCGGCGCGCACGGCGGCGTCGATGTCGCGGTCTCGAATGGCTCGGCAGATGCAGATATACATGTGCGGTCCGAACGTCTTTCCATGCAGATGCGAATTACTCGCAGGCAGAAGATAAGAGGCATTCGCAACTGGGTCAAGGGCCCCAAAATCATCAGTAATTGGGGAAAAGCCAGTGTCCCACCCGATTTTTACCGAAGAACACGCCCTCATCCGCGACCAGCTCCGCCGCTTTGTCGACGAGCAGGTCAGGCCAAACGGCCCGAAATGGGAGGAGGCGGGCTTCGTGCCGCGCGAGGTGCTGCGCCAGATGGGGGAGCTCGGCTTCTTCTCGCTGCGCGTGCCCGAGGCGCTGGGCGGCGCCGGGCTCGATGCGCGCGCCTCGGTCGTGCTGGCCGAGGAAGTCGGCCGCTCGACCCATGGCGGCTTCGCCATCACCGTGCTGGTGCATACCGACATGGCGAGTCCGCATCTCGTGCGCTTCGGCACCAAGCGCGCAGCTCGAGAAGTACCTGCCCGGCGTGATGGCGGGAAAGACGCATCACCGCCGTCGGCGTCACCGAGCCCGGCGCCGGCTCCGACGTGGCGGGCATCCGCACCCGCGCGGTGCGCGACGGCAATCACTATGTGCTGAACGGCGCCAAGATGTTCATCACCAACGGCGTGAAGGGCGATCTCTATTTCATCGCCGCCCGCACCGATCCCGAGGCCAAGGGATCGCGCGCCATCACCATGTTCATCGTCGAGAAGGGCACGCCTGGCTTCAAGGTCGGCCGCGCGCTCGACAAGACCGGCTGGCGTCTCGTCCGACACCGCCGAGCTGATCTTCGAGGATTGCCGGGTGCCCGCGGAGAACGTGCTGGGCGAGGAGAACCGCGGCTTCTATTCGATCATGGCCAACTTCCAGACGGAGCGGCTGGTGATCGGCGCCATGGCGATGGCCGAGGCGCGCGAGGCCATCCGGCTGACCTTCGATCACGTGGACCAGCGCACCGCCTTCGGCAAGCCGCTGTGGGACAAGCAGACCATCCGCCAGCGCCTGTCGCGGCGGCTCGCCGAGGTCGAGGCAGCCCGCGCGCTCGTGCATCAGACGGCATGGCTCGACGCGCAGGGCCGGGACTGCGTGGCCCAGGTCTCGATGGTCAAGGCGCTGGCCGGCGACCTGGTGAACGAGATCCTCTACGACTGCGTGCAGTTCCATGGCGGCATGGGCTTCGTGCGCGAGACCGCCGTGGAGCGCATGGCGCGCGATGCGCGCGTGCAGTCGATCGGCGGCGGGGCCTCGGAGGTCATGCTCGAAGAAGTCGCCAAGCGGTTCGGGCAGGCCTTGTCAGACTGATCCGCGCAACGCATCTTCGGCGGTGATGAGCGAACCGCGCTACTGGGAAGACTACGTCGTCGGCACGAAATACCCGCTGGGCTCCACGAGCTTCACCGAGCAGGAGATCGTCGACTTCGCCCGCCAGTTCGACCCTCAGAGCTTCCATGTCGACCGCGAGGCGGCCAAGAACTCGCTGTTCGGCGGCATCATCGCCTCGGGCTGGCACGTCGCCTCGAAGCTGATGCGGCTGTTCGTCGACAACTACATCGACAAGCGTACCGCGCTCGGCTCGCCCGGCCTCGACGAGCTGCGCTGGCTGAAGCCGGTGCGGCCGGGCGACACGCTCTCGGCCTGGGTCGAGTGCGCGGCCAAGGTGCCGTCCAGGAGCAAGCCGCAACTCGGCGTCATCCACGAGCACTGGACCGCGACCAACCAGAACGGCGAACTGGTAATGACGGCCAAAGGCATGGGCATGGTCAGAAGGAAGCCGGCATGAAGAAAGCGGTGAAGGGCCTCGACCATGTCGTGGTCATGGTCGACGGCATCGATGCGGCCGAGGCGGCGTACAGGAAGCTGGGCTTCCAGGTCCAGCCGCGCGGCTTCCACAGAAAGCTCGGGACCGCCAACCAGCTCATGATCTTCGACCATGACTATTTCGAGATCCTGGGCATCGTCGAGTCGACGCCGTTCAACGCCGAGCGCCGAGAATGGATCAAGGGCGGCGGCGGCCTTGCCAACGTGGCGCTCGCCACCGACGGCGCCGACATCGCCTACGAGGCGTTCCGGAAGGCGGGCCTCAATCCCGATGCCCCGCTGCCGTTCGACCGCGCGGTCGAGGTCGCGGGCAAGACCGAGCACGCCGCCTTCCGCACCATCCGGATCCCCAAGACCAACATGCCGGTCGTCGGCTTCTTCGTCTGCGAGCATCTCACGCCGCAATTCGTCTATCGCGCCGAATGGGCGAAGCATCCCAACGGCGCGCGCGGCATCCGTGGCGTGACGGTGATCGCCGAGCAGCCGGAAAAATGGATTTCCGAGATCGAGAAGTATTTTGGCGCGGGTTCGGTGAAGCGCGAGGGTAATGGCCTTGTGGTCGATACCGGCACGCAGCCGGTGCGCTACCTGCCGCGCGCCAGCTATCTGGCGCACTATCCCGGGATCGTGCCGGTGCGCGCCACGGATCATCCGGCGTTGCTCAGCCTGAAGGTCGACAGCCTCGCCGCCTGCGAGGCCCTCCTGAAGAGGAACGGGGTGACGGTGCTGAAGCCCGACGCGGCGCGCCTGCTGGTGCCGCCGTCGGAGGCCGCCGACCTCACCGTGGAATTCGTGGAATGACGGTCGCGCCTGTGGTCGATCTGGCCGACCGCGGAATCTACGGCTTTGCCACCGCGGAAAACCTGCGTTTTGCCGACCTCGATGCCAACGGGCACGTCAACAATGGCGCCTTCATCGAGCTGCTCGAGAATGCACGCGTGTCCTATCTGCGCCTTGTCGTGCGGTCCGGACTGCCGCGCTTCCGGCTGGTGATCGGGCGCATCGAGGCCGACTTCAAGCACCAGATGTTCTTTCCCGGCACGGCGACCGCCTGCGCGCGTCTGATCGAGGTGCACGAGCGCAAGTGCGTGATCGGCCAGGCGCTGTTCGACGACGAGGGCAAGTGCACGGCTGTGCAGAAGGTGATCATGGTATCTCTCGACGAAGCGACGCATCGCAGCACGCCGTTCGATCCCGGCGTGCGCGCCGCGCTCGAGACGCTTGCCGCTTCCAAGGATGGATTGCCGAAATGACCAGTCTCGTGCCCGAAGGCTTCCGCGAACTTCCCGTCGGCGACGATTTCGTCGGTCTGATCGGCCCGCTCTGGTACAAGGTCGAAGGCGAGAAGCTGCGGGTCGGCTTGCCGCTCGAGAAGCGGCACGGCAATCCGATGGGTTGGGCCCATGGCGGCCTGCTGGTCACCGTTGCCGACATGGTGATGGGGGCGGGGTCCGGCCACGCAACCGGCATCCGCTGGCCGCATCCGACCGTGTCGCTCAGCACCGAGTTCGTGCGCGGCGCCAGGCTCGGCCAGTGGCTCGAAGGCACCGCGCGTATTGCCCGCCGTACGCTCAACTTCTGCTTCTGCAGCTGCGATCTCGTGTGCGGCGGCGAGATCGTCCTGGTGGCGTCGGGCGTCTTCAAGGTTCCCGACATCGACAAGATTCCCGAGGCGGTGCGCGCCAAGGTGATGGGCAAGTGGGAATAGAAACCGCTGTCATTCCGAACGAAGTGAGGGATCTTTCCTGAGGCCCCAAAGATCCCGCGGCCGTTGGCCTCGGCATGACAATTTCATTGTCACTTCTTCTTTCGCTTGAAGATCCGGTAGCGGTCGAAATCCATCAGGTGTTCGTAGTCCGAGAAGGCGGTGGCGAACACCTTGTTTTGCTGGAAATACTCGAGATAGTCGAAGACCTTGCCCTGGCAGCGTGGCATGCCGGGGATCTGGTCGACGATCAGCAGATCGGGCCGGCCTTTGGCGAAATCGTCGGAGACGGCATCGAACACGAACTTCTCGGTGTCGCCCATGTCGTCGGGCGCGTTGTACAGCGCGGGAAAATCCTCGCAACCGGCGTAGACGCCCTGGACTACCCACATCGACAGGAAGCGCATCGTCATGCGGCCGTGCAGATAATTCAACATCGGCCAGAACGGGTAGATGCCGGGGGACAGGGTCATGATCGTGCGGTGCGGCGCGTTCTGCTCGACGATATGCCGCAGCACGCCGCCGATGAAGTCATTGTATTCGCGCTGCTTGTAGAAGGGCGGCGTGTAGAGCGCAGCCTGGAAGTAGAGCAGCACCATCAGGGTCGCCGAAATCACGGCGACGGGCAGGCGATGGCCGCTGCGGCTGATCGGCAGGTACCGGTCGATCGTCTGCGACAGCGTGAAGGCGGCCAGCAGGATTGCCACCGAGAGCGCGGGCAATACGTGGTAGGGCCAGCCTTTGGCCTGGGCGACTGCCGACAGGGCCGCCCCGATGCCAAAGGCCAGCAACACGCGCGCGGCCATGGTGCGCGTGAGGAAGACTGCGAACGTCCCCAGGATGAGCAACGCCACCAGCGTCGGCGCCATCACGTTGCTCACCAGCACCTGCCGCCAGCCCTGGTCGCCGATCGGCGCGTAGGATTCGATCGCCATCGGCATCACGAAGCGCCCGAACGTCGAAAATACCGTGTACATCAGGACGAGGTGGATGAGCGCGACGGCAAGGATCGTCCATGGGATCGGATCTGCGAGCGTCGTCCGCCAGCGACGATGGACGAGCAGGTAGAGTTCGACCGCCGCGGGGATCGCGAGGAAATAGGGCTTGAGCGCGAGGCCCACGCCCGCCACCAGGGCGATGGCGAGGGCCGATCCGCGCGGCGGGCTGACGCCCTCCGAGCGCGCCATCGACGCCAGGAGATAGGGCGCGCAGGCCACGAACATCAGATGCTCGCGCTGGCCGAAGTGCTCGTTGGGCAGGACGGTGAACAGGAACAGCAGCACCGGCGGCAGCAGCGCCTCGGTCAGCGCGTGGTCGGCCGAGGGAATGTGCCGGACCAGCCGCTGGCAGGCGACGAAAGAGCCGGCGATGCCAGCCACCACCCAGGCGGTGAACCAGAAGGTCACGTCGCCCGGAAGCAGCTTTGCCGTCAGGACCGGGATGGCGTGCAATATGAAGGTGAAGGGGAGGTTCTCGTCGATCACGTCGACATAGAGTTTCTCGCCCGCGACCCAGCGCCCCGAAACGTCGAGCAGGACGGCCACGTCGTGATTGATCGGCGGGAAGAAGTAGCCGACCAGCCACAGGGTCGGCAGCGCGAACAGCGGCACCAGCAGCAGGTGCTCGATGCGCGGCGACAGTGTCGGCGGTTTGGTGGAGACGGTTTGCAAGGCCCGGCGAAGATATCATAAGTGGGCCGGGGAGGCGGAGATTGGAGCGAGGTGAATACGAGCGCATGCATGCGGTCGAGGATCGCATGTGGTGGTATCGCGGCCTGAGGTCGCTGGCCGCCGCCGAGCTTGCGCGGGCGCTGGTACGCTCGCAGACGGCCGGGCCGGTCCTCGACGCCGGCTGCGGTACCGGCGGCATGCTGTCCCGCCTCGGCGCCGTCGTTTCCGGCCATCCGACCCTGGGACTTGAGTACGATGCGATGGCTGCCGCCCTGGCGTCCGCCAAGGCGGGGCGCCCTGTGGTTGCGGGCTCGGTCAACGAAATGCCGCTGGGCGACAGCTCGCTCGGTGGCTACGTCTCCCTCGACGTGCTCTGCCATGGTGGAGTGGATCCGGCCCGCGCGCTGGGTGAGGCCCATCGCTGTCTGCAGCCCGGTGCGATCGCGCTGTTCAACCTTCCCGCCTATGACTGGCTGTTGTCGGCGCACGACAAGCGCGTGCACAATGTCCGCCGCTTCACCCGGAGTCAGGCGCGCGCGCTGCTGGCCGGCCACGGGTTTCGTCTCCTGAGATCGACCTACTGGAATTCCCTCTTGTTTCCCCTGATGCTCCTGCACCGGCTGATCGGCAACGGCGATCGCGAGAGCGACGTGCGCGACTATCCATGCTGGCTAGACGCGCTGTTTTCGATGGCGCTGGCGATCGAGCGCGCCGCGATCGCGGCCGGACTTTCGCTGCCGTTCGGTGGCTCGCTGCTGGTCGTTGCGCAGCGCGATGAGGGCGGTGCGCAATGAGTGACGCTCCCGCGCTCTCCATCGTCGTGCCGGTCTACAATGGCGCCTCGACCGTGGGCGAACTTGTCGCCGCGTTGCGGGCGCTCGACATCGGGGGTGGACTCGAGATCGTGCTGGTCGTCGACGGCAGTCCCGACAACAGCCTGGATGTCTGCAAGCAGCTCGCCGCCCAGCCGGGTGCTCCGGTCGTGGTACTGAGCCTCAGCCGCAATTTCGGCGAGCACAATGCGGTCATGGCTGGCCTCGCGCGCGCGCGCGGCGCCTATGCCATCACGATGGACGATGATCTGCAGAACCCGCCGGACGAGGTGAAGCGCCTGTTCGAGTACGCCCGCGATGGCAACTACGACGTCGTCTACACATATTACAGTGAGAAGAAGCACGCCGCCTGGCGCAACGTCGGCAGCCGCTTCACCAATTGGTGCGCCGACCATCTGATCGACAAGCCGAAGGGGCTTTATCTCTCCAGCTTCCGCTGCATCTCCGCCTTTGTGCGCCGGCAGATCACGACGGGCTATTCCGGCCCCTATCCCTATGTCGACGGGCTGGTGTTTCAGGTGACGCAGAACTGGAGCCGCCTGCAGGTCCAGCATCTGCCCCGCATCGAGGGCCGCTCGAACTACACGCTGTCTCGCCTGTTCCGGCTCTGGCTGTCGATGTTCCTGAATTTCTCCGTGATCCCGCTGCGCTTTGCGACCCTGTTCGGCATCGCCTTCGGCGTGCTGGGCACCCTGGCGGCAGCGACGGTGATCGCCGAGGCGATCTCGGAGCACAAGCCGCCGCAGGGCTGGGCGTCGCTGATGGTCGCCGTGCTTGTGCTGGCGGCCGTGCAACTCGTCGTCGTCGGCCTGATCGGCGAATACCTCGGCCGCATGTTCCTGGCCGTCAATCGCAAGCCGCAGTATCTCGTGCGCGAAGTCTTCACGCGCGGCGAGCAAGGGCTGGCCGTCGAGCGACCGATGGCCGGCACACATGCCGCCGGCCAACCCCATTACCTCGACCGGAGTCTCTGACGATGATGATCTACTACGTGGTGCTGGGGGTCAGCATCCTGGCCGGCATCGGCGGCCAGGTCCTTCTGAAGCAGGGCGCCGACGCGCCGACCCTGATGGCGCAGATCCTGCGCCCGACGACTCTCTTCGGCCTGGCGCTCTACGGCTCGGCGGCCTTTCTCTATCTCTTCGCGATCCGCAAGATTCCGATGTCTGTCGCCTTTCCCAGCGTGTCGCTTTCCTACGCGATCGTGGCCGTGCTCGGCCATTTCCTGTTCGGCGAGCCGTTCGGCCTGAAACAGATTGGCGGCATCGCGCTCATCATCGGCGGCGTGTTGCTCATCAACCAGACCTGAGGGGAAGCCGTGACCTACGAGCAGATCAAATACGAGCCCAAGGAGGGTATCCTCACCATCACGCTGAACCGTCCCGACAAGCTGAACGCCTTCACGGGCACGATGCTGAAGGAACTGCTCGACGCGATGGACAAGGCCGATCGCGACGACGACGTGCGTGCGATCGTCTTCACCGGCGCGGGTCGTGGCTTCTGCGCGGGGGCCGACCTGTCGGGCGGCGCCAACACCTTCAACGCGGAGAATCGCGGGCCCGATCCCGGCCTCGACGGCCATCGCGACGGCGGCGGCCTGTTCACGCTTCGCCTTTATGAACTCGCTGAAGCCCACGATCGCCGCCTGCAATGGGCCAGCTGTCGGGGTCGGCATCACCATGCAGCTCGCGATGGACGTGCGGCTGGCATCGGAGACGGCACGCTACGGATTCGTCTTTACGCGCCGCGCCATCGTGATGGAGGCCTGCTCGAGCTGGTTCCTGCCACGCCTCGTGGGGCCGCAGCAGGCGCTTGAATGGGTGATGACCGGCCGTGTCTTCGACGCCGGCGAGGCGCTGCAGGGCAGGCTGGTTCGCTCGATCCATAAACCCGACGACCTGCTGCCGGCAGCCTACGCTCTCGCGCGCGAAGTCGCCGACAATACCGCCCCAGTCTCGGTGGCGCTCAATCGCCAGATGATCTGGAAAATGCTCGGCGCAGACCATCCGATGGAAGCGCATAAGGTCGATTCCAAGGGCATTTATAGTCGCGGCAAGTCGGCCGACGTAAAGGAAGGGGTTACCGCCTTCCTGGAGAAGCGCCCGGCGCGTTTTCCGATGAAGGTCAGCGACGGAATGCCCTCCTATTTCCCATGGTGGGCGGAGCGGCCGTTCAAGTAAGCTCCACCAAATAAGAGCTTTCTGGAGGAAACGACAATGACCAAGTTTCAATTGCCGCGCCGTGCGCTGTTGGCGGCCGCACCGGCTCTCGCATTCGCGCCCTATATCGCGCGCGCGCAGGACAAGCCCGAGAAGCCCAAGGTCGTGCTCGCCGTCGGCGGCAAGTCGGCGCTCTACTATCTCTCGCTTACGATCGCGGAGAAGAAGGGCTTCTTCAAGGAAGCCGGTCTCGACGTCGAGATCAACGATTTCCAGGGCGGCTCGAAGTCGCTCGAGGCCCTGATGGGCGGCAGCGCCGACGTCACGGCCGGCGCGTACGAGCACACGCTGCGCATGCAGCAGCGCGGCCAGCCGATCAAGGGCTTCGTGCTGATGGGGCGTGGCATGCAGATCGCCATTGGCATGCGCAAGGAAGTCGCGGCCAAGGTGAAGGGCCCGGCCGACATCAAGGGCATGAAGTTCGGCGTGAGCGCGCCAGGCTCCTCGACCCACATGCTGCTGCTCAGCTGGGCGGCCAAGGGTGGGCTAAAGGCGTCGGACGTCGTGGCGATCGGCGTCGGCGCCGGCGCCACCGTCGTGGCCGCGATCGAGAAGGGCCAGGTCGACGGCGTTTCCCAGACCGATCCGGCGCTCACCATCCTGCAGGACAAGGGGCTGATCCAGATCATGGTCGACACCCGCACGACCAAAGGCAACCAGGAGGTGTTCGGCGGCGCCTTCCCGGCGGCGTGCCTGTACGCGCAGCCGGGCTTCCTCACCAAGAGTCCCAACACGGCGCAGGCGCTCGCCACCGCGATCGTGCGCGCCGACGAATGGCTCCAGACGGCCTCGCCGGCCGACGTCGCCAAGACGGTGCCGAAGGAGTACCTGCTGGGCGACCAGGCGATCTACGAGAAGTCGTTCGCTGGCGTGCGCGAGACGATCTCGCCCGACGGGCTGATGCCCGAAGGCGCGCAGGCCAATTGCATGAAGTTCCTCGTCGATGCCGATCCGAAGTTCGCGGCCGACAAGGACAAGATCAAGATCGCCGACACGTGGACCAACGAGTTCGCGCTGAAGGCCAAGAAGCACGCGTAAGGCAAGACGTGGCGATGAGCGGCGCGCCGGCGCTGGCGCTGGAGGACATCACCTGCCGGTTCGCCGGCAGGGATGGTGGTGAGGCCTATACCGCCGTGTCGCATGCGACCCTGACGGTCGATGCGGGCGAATTCGTCTCGGTCGTCGGGCCGACGGGCTGCGGCAAGTCGACCTTGCTCAACGTTGCGGCGGGCCTGCTCGGCCCGTCGTCGGGCAAGGTCAAGATCTTCGGCGAGGAGCTGATTGCCGCCAACGGCGTGAACAGGCGCGCCGGCTACATGTTCCAGGCCGACGCGCTGATGCCGTGGCGCTCCGGCATCGACAATGTGATCGCAGGTCTGCAATTCCGCGGCGTCCCAAGCGCCGACGCGGTCCGTCAGGGCGAGGCGTGGCTGCGCCGCGTCGGCCTGGCGGGCTTCGGCGACCGTTATCCGCACCAGATGTCCGGCGGCATGCGCAAGCGCCTGGCGCTGGCCCAGACCCTGATCCTCAGTCCTGACATCCTGCTGATGGACGAGCCGTTCTCCGCGCTCGACGTGCAGACGCGCCAGCTCATGGAAAACGAGCTGCTGGCGCTGTGGGCGGAGGATCGCAAGTCGGTGCTGTTCATCACCCATGATCTCGAGGAGGCGATTGCGCTTTCCGACCGGGTCGTGGTGCTGTCGGCCGGGCCGGGCACCCATCCGATCGGCGACTTCAGGATCGACCTGCCGCGGCCGCGTGATGTATCGGAGATCCGCATGACGCCTGCGTTCCTGGCCCTCCACAAGGAGATCTGGGGCGCCATGAAGGAAGAAGTACTGAAGGCCTACCAGCAGCAGAAGGTCGCCTGAGATGCGGCTGCGCGCGATGCAGATCGTGGTCTTCGCGGTGCTCGTCCTGCTGTGGCACGTCCTCACCACGCCGGGAATCATCCCGCCGTTCTATTTCGAGCAGGACAACCGCGCCGCGTTCTTCTTCGGCGAGCCGGTCAAGGTGTTCTGGACGACGATCGACTGGTTCTGGAGCGGCGAGATCTTCGTTCATCTCGGCATAACCTTGCTCGAGACCGTGCTGGGCTTCTTCATCGGCGCGATCTTCGGATTGGGCGTCGGCCTGTGGCTCGCTCTGTCGCACACCGCCTCGGCTATCATGGAACCCTATATCAAGGGGTTCAATTCAATGCCCCGCGTGGTACTGGCGCCGATCTTCGCGGTGTGGTTCGGACTCGGTATCTGGTCGAAGGTCGCTCTTGGCGTCACGCTGGTCTTCTTCGTCGTCTTCTTCAACGTCTACCAGGGCGTGCGCGAGGTCAGTCCGACCCTGCTGGCAAACGCGCGCATGCTGGGGGCCTCAAATCGCCAGCTGCTGCGCTCGATCTACCTGCCGTCGGCGATGAGCTGGGTGTTCGCCAGCCTGCACAATGCCGTGGGTCTCGCCTTCGTCGGCGCCGTGGTCGGCGAGTACCTCGGCTCCGCGCAGGGCGTAGGCTACCTCATCCTCCAGGCCGAGGGCACGTTCGACATCAACACCGTGTTTGCGGGCATCGTCGTGCTCACCGTCTTCGCACTCATACTCGACGCCGTCGTCGGCGCGATCGAGCGGCGCCTTATGACCTGGCAGCCCAAGGCGAGCGAGACCGAGAAGGTCTGATCCAGATTCTTCACCCTGGTTGAGCGATTGTCATTTCCACACCCTGCCTGGTGTTGGACGCGGTCTCATACGCCATGAGGGCTCCGCTCCTGTGCATATTTGTGTCTCGCAAGATGCGAAGAACCGGGCGACGATACAAATGGGACGTGATCGCTACAATCGGCACCTGATTGGGGGTTCGGCGGCGCGTCGGGGAGATTATAAAATCACTTGGTCGATGGCGTTCGGCGGCGCGGAAATTCGAGCGCTGCCGAACGGGTTCATGATATCTTTCACGGGCTGGGAAAATAGCGGGGTCGAGGTTGGACATGGCGAAGCGGGAATTTTCCCACCCAAGCGAGATGCACCAATACGTGGGCCAGGAGATCGGCGTGAGCGATTGGGTCGAGGTCACGCAGGCGCGCATCGACCAGTTCGCCGAAGCGACGGGCGACCATCAATGGATCCATGTCGACGTCGAGCGCGCCAAGAAGGACATGCCCGGCGGCAAGACGATCGCGCACGGCTTCCTGACGCTGTCGCTGATCCCGATGCTCAACCACCAGATCTCGCATATCAACAACGTGCGCAACGGCATCAATTACGGCTGCAACAAGGTGCGTTTCACCAGTCCGGTCCCGGCCGGGTCGAAGGTGCGCGCGCGTGCCAGGCTGATCGCGGCGGACCCGGTGAAGGGTGGCGGCGTGCGGCTGACCAACGAAATGACCATCGAGATCGAGGGACAGGAGCGGCCGGCCTGCGTCGCCGAGACCATGTCCATCGTGTACGGCAGCTGAGCGGGCGCCCATGTTGATCAAGCGTGATGAACTCGACGATGCGCGGATCGAGCAGATCGTGGCCGACGCACGCAAGGCAGGCTACGACTTCTTCCTGACCCAGGAGGAGCGTGAAGCCAGCCTTAATCAGGCGCTCGAACGCTACGCGCCGGGCGAGGAGGCCTGGGTCTTCGCCTACGGCTCGCTGATGTGGAATCCGGCGCTCGAATATGCCGAGGCCTCGCCCTGCCATGTCGAGGGATGGCGCCGGTCCTTCTGCTTCTGGGTGCCGCTTGGCCGCGGTACGCCCGAATTGCCGGGCCTCATGCTGGCGCTCGAAGGCGGCGGGTCGTGCGAGGGCATCGCCTATCGCATTGCGCCCAACAAGGTACGGAGCGAACTCGCGATCCTGTGGAACCGCGAAATGCTGTCGGGCGTCTACCAGGCGCGCTGGGTGCCGGCGAAGCTGCGGGACGGCAGGATCGTGACGGCCGTGACTTTCGTGGTCGACACCAACCATTGCCAATATTGCGGCGATCTGCCGATCGAACGTGCCGCCCATCACATCGCCTTCGCCGAGGGCCGCCGCGGCGCCTGCCGCGATTACCTCGCCAATACGGCGGCCCATGCCCGGGCGCTCGAAATCCACGATCCCTACATCGAGCAGCTGGTCGATCTGGTCGCCGGCCTGCGCGGGGAGAGTGTCGAACCGTCCGTACCGCCTGCCAAAAATTCCGCTCCGCTTGCCGCGCCGGGCGAGGATTAGCGCTCACCGCACTTCAGTCGGTATGACATAGTGGCGGTGTGATTTCTTCGCTGCTGGGACGCTGGTCCGGGCTTTCGCCCAATCTGCGCGGTATCCTCTGGGTCGGAATGTCGGGCGTGGCGTTCGCCCTGCTGAACGTATTCACGCTCATTCCCTCCCAACATCTCAATCCCTACGTCATGGCGTTCATGCGCTATTTCTTCGGGACGCTGATGCTGGCTCCGATCGTGATGAAGCTTGGCGTCCATCGCGCGATGAGTACGCATCGCCTGCCGCTGCACGTATTCCGCGGCGCCATCCATGCCGGCGGCATGTTCCTGTGGTTCATCGGGCTGCCGCTCACCACCCTGGCCAGCGTCACCGCACTGGGCTTTACCGGCCCGATCTTCGTCACCATAGGCGCGGCGCTCTTTCTCGGCGAGAAGGTCCGGCTGCGGCGCTGGATGGCGGTGCTGGTGGGATTCGCCGGTGCCATGATCATCATCCGCCCTGGCGTAGGCGACATCGGCTATGGGGCGATCTGCATCCTGATCTCGACGCCGATCTTCTCGGCTTCGAACATCATCTCCAAGGCGCTGGCCCGTACCGAGCCCGCCAACAAGATCGTGATCTGGCAGCACCTGACGATCGTGATGTGCGCCTTTCCCGTGGCCCTCTATTTCTGGCAGACGCCTGAACCCAGCGACTTCCTGTGGTTCGTCGCGGCCGGCCTCTGCGGCACACTAGGCCATATCTGCCAGCAGAACGGCTATCAGCTGGCCGACATCACCCTGCTGCAGCCGATCGGCTTCCTGTCGCTGCTGTGGAATGCCCTGCTGGGCTACTTCATCTTTTTCCAGCCACCCGATGTCTGGACCTTCGTCGGCGCGTCGGTGATCTTTGCCAGTGCGCTCTACATCTCCCATCGCGAGGCCGTGCGGCGGGCGGCGATCAAGTCGGCGGACACGACGACGGGGCAGGCGACGGAAGTCTAGCGGGCCAGCTCAGCCGGCCTAAAGCGTGATAACTTTGCTTTTTCGCGTCGGCCCGGCTCTCGCAGCGAAGCGGCGCCCGTGCTGGGCCGACGCGTGACTCGACTGAAAGTCATCACGCTCTAGTCAGCCACCAGTGACACTCATGTGGCGGCGCACCGCCGGCGCGGTGTGGCGGCGGTCGATGATGAAATCATGGCCCTTGGGCTTGCGCGCGATCGCGGCCGTGATGGCCTGGTCGAGCATCTCGTCGCTTTCCGAGGCCCGCAGCGGCGCGCGCAGGTCGGCGGCATCGTCCTGTCCCAGGCACATGTAGAGAGTGCCCGTGCAGGTGAGCCGCACGCGATTGCAGCTCTCGCAGAAATTGTGGGTGAGCGGCGTGATGAAGCCCAGCCGCCCGCCCGTCTCCGCGACCGTGAAATAGCGCGCCGGGCCACCGGTGCGGTAGTCGCTCTCGGTGAGCGTGAAGTGCCGCGCGATCTCGGTGCGCGCCATCGACAGCGGCAGATACTGGTCGAGCCGCGCTTCGCTTCCGATCTCGCCCATCGGCATCACTTCGATCAGCACCAGATCCATGCCGCGCCCATGGCTCCAGCGGATAAGCCGTTCGAACTCGTCGTCGTTGACGCCGCGCAGCGCCACCGCGTTGATCTTGATCTTGAGGCCTGCATTCTGGGCCGCGTCGAGGCCGCGCATCACCTGGTCGAGATCGCCCCAGCGCGTCAGCTCGCGGAACTTCACCGGATCGAGCGTGTCGAGCGATACGTTGAGGCGTTGTACGCCGACTGCCGCCAGATCTGCGGCGTATCTGGCGAGTTGACTGCCGTTGGTCGTGAGGGTGAGTTCGTCGAGCGCGGCGGAGTCGAGATGCTTGCCGAGGCCGCGCACCAGGGACATCACGTTCTTGCGCACCAGCGGCTCGCCGCCGGTGAGGCGCAGCTTGCGCACGCCGCGGCGCACGAAGGCACTGCACAGCCGCTCGAGCTCCTCGAGGCTCAGCACTTCCGCCTTCGGCAGGAAGGTCATGTCTTCGGCCATGCAGTAGACGCAGCGGAAGTCGCAGCGATCTGTCACCGAGACGCGCAGGTAGGAGATATGGCGGCCAAAGGGGTCGATCATGTGGCCCGGATAATGGGCATGCGACATAGCGGCTGCAAGGGGCTTATGGCCGCTATGAATCCTGTTGGGCGTCGGGCAAACGCCCGGATTTTATGGCTTTTTGCAGGCTCGCATGGTCCTGCTCGGTTTGTCTCGCATAGGCCGTGGCGAAGTCTGCGATCGCCTCGTCCAGGACAGTGCTCTTGCCGAGATACGCGGAGAGGACGACGGCATCGGCAGTCCTCGCGTGGGCCCGCGCCAGCACCTCGGCACAGGTCGCGGCATAGCGACGGAAATTCCGCGGCGACATGGTCTCCAGCGTCGGCTTCACCTTGGCGTCGCGCAGTTGGCGCACGTAGATGTCGCGGCCGCTCGGTCCCTGGCCGTAGCCCAGCAGAATGTCGCTGGCGGCCTGCAGCAAGCGCTGGCCGCGCACCACCCTTTCGCCCTGGTGCCGCCAGGGGCTTGCGCCGCCATGGACTTCCAGCACCGATCGATCGGCCTCCTTGAACTGCAGGTTCAGCACCTCGCCATTGCCCGAGACCATCAGCAGGACGCCGCAAAGTGTCCCGACCGATCCGACGCCCACGACCTTGTACGCGGCGTCGGCGAAGCGATAACGCTCGACCAGAGTACGCTGCGCCAGGGTGAGGGAGGCCCTGTATTCCGTCAGCATCTTCTCGATGCCGGCATGGAATTCCGCCCGACCTCTCGCCGGTGGATGATAGACCAGCGGCGGCTGGTCCTCGATGCGCGGTTCGGGACCGGTGCCGTGGGTGATCGAGACGATGGCGGGATGGGTGAGGAAGCCCTCAGCCTTGCGCACCGCCGCGGCACCAATGCCGATCGACTGCGCCGCTTCGGTACTGTCGAGGATCATGCCCGCGTACCAGGCTTCGAGGACCGGGATCGCCGCGATCTTGGCCATGGTCTCGCGATAGCGCGCCGCTACCCGGCGCGCGAGATCGGCGCGGCTCTCCCTGTCGAGGATGTCGAGGGTGGCCACGACGAAGCTCGTGGCGAGGCGCTTGAGGTCCCACTCCCAGGGCGCGACTGCCGTCTCGTCGAAATCGTTGATGTCGAACACCAGTCGGCGCTCTGGCGTGGCGAAGCCGCCGAAGTTGAGGCAGTGGCAGTCGCCCGCCGCCTGCACCCTGAGGCCGCTGTTCGGCGTCCCCGCAAGGTCAGACGCCATGACGGCAGCACCGCCGCGCAGGAAGGCGAAGGGCGAAGCTTTCATCCGCGAATAGCGCAACGGCAGCACGTCCTGCAGCCGGGTCTTGCCCTGGTCGATCAGTATGTCGATAGGATCGCGGCGGTTGGCCGGCACCGTCCAGGCGGCGTGGCTCCTGCGCTCGCAACGCTTGCGCAGTTCGCGGCCGCAGAGAGATGCGCTGGGCGACCGGCAGGGTGTGGGTCTGGACCGGCGGCGCACCGGCGGGAATCAACTCGGCCATGCGTGCCTCATGGCACGAGGCGCAGCAGGTTGTCGACCGTGTCGGCTTCCGCCGCTGGCTTGTCAGTGCGTATGCGATTGATGCGCGGGAAGCGCAGCGACACGCCCGATTTGTGCCGCGACGAACGGGCGACCCCATCGAAGGCGACTTCGAGCACCAGCTGCGGCTCGACCTCGCGCACCGGGCCGAAGCGGTTGGTCGTGTGGTCGCGCACCCACTTGTCGAGCCAGCGCAGCTCCTCGTCGGTAAAGCCAAAGTACGCCTTGCCGACCGGTGCCAGTTCGCGCGTCCCCGCGCTGCTCTCGCGCCAGGCGCCGAAAGTGTAGTCGGAATAGAAGGAGCTGCGTTTTCCGTGGCCGCGCTGGGCGTACATCATCACGCAGTCGGCCAGCATGGGATCGCGCTTCCACTTGAACCATGGACCTTTCGGCCGGCCGGCGAGATAGGGGCTGTCGCCGCGCTTCAGCATCAGCCCCTCGATGCCGTCCTGGCGCATCTCCTCGCGCAAGGTGGCGAGATGGGCCCAGTCGGTGAAGCGCACCAGCGGCGACACGTCGAAGCGGGCGCGTGGCCGCTCGCCCATCCAGGCTTCGAGCCGTGCCCGCCGTTCGTCGAACGACAGCGCGCGCAGGTCATCGCCCTCGAGCCACAGCACGTCATAGAGCCGTACGTGCGCGGGGTGCTCCTTCAGCATTTTGGCCGTCACTGTCTTGCGGTTGAGACGCTGCTGGAGATCGTTGAACGGCGCGATCGCCTCCTCGCGCCGCACCAGCAACTCGCCGTCGAACACGCCTTCGAAATCGATCGCTTCGACAATGTCGGGGAACGCGCCTGACACATCCTCTCCGGCGCGGCTATACAGCCGCTTCACGCCGCCGGACGACGCCACCTGGACGCGGATGCCGTCCCACTTCCATTCTGCCCGGAAGTGGGCCGGATCGAGCGTGTCGATCTCGGCGCGGTCGATCGGGTTGGCGAGCATCGGCGAGAGAAAGGCGCCGCCCTTGTTCGACTGCGGCTTGGGTCCGCCGGCGGTCAGCCAGTCGAACAGCGGGCGATAGGGCGCGGAGAGCCCGTGCCAGACCTCCTCGATCTCGGCCACGGGCTGATCGCCGATGTTGGCTGCGGCCTGTTTGGCCAGCCGCGCCGAGACGCCGATGCGCAGCGCGCCGGTCAGGAGCTTCAGCAACGCCCAGCGGCCGGTCGAATCGAGCGAGTCGAGCCAGCGCTTCAGGATCGCCGGCGTCTGCATTTTGGTCGCGCGCTGCAGGGTCTCGACCACTTCGCCCAGAGTGGGCGGCGGCTCGGCGTCGGGTCTGCGTCTCCCAGATCAGGGCCAGGGTCTCGGCGAGGTCGCCGACATAGTCGTAGGAGAGGTCGAACAGCTCCTCGCCGATCTTCTCCTGGCCAAAGCTGCGCAGCAAAGCGGGCTTGGCCGCCGCAAAATCGAGGCCGCCGGTCAGGGCCGCCAGCGCCCAGCCGCGGTCGGGATCGGGCGTCTCGCGGAGATAGGCCTCGATCAGCCGAAGCTTGGCGTTGCGCGCGGGCTGGAAGGAGAGCGAGTCGAGGAGCCGGGCAAAGGCCTGCATCAGGCTTCGTCCTCTTCCTCGCGGCCGCTGAGATGCAGCGCCTCGGCCTCGATGCCGATCGAGCGCGCGTAGGCGACCAGCGCCTCCTCGCGGCCGTGGGTCACCCAAACCTTGGGTGCCCGACCTCCTTCAGAGTCTGGGTGAGCTCGCTCCAGTCAGCATGGTCGGAGATGATCAAAGGCAGCTCGGCGCCACGCTGGCGCGCTCGGGCACGCACGCCCATCCAACCCGAGGCCATCGCCGCTATGGGCTCGGCAAAACGCCGCGACCAGCGATCGGCGATCGCCGAGGGCGGGCAGAGCACGATCTGGCCTTTGAAAGTCTCCAGGATAGCGTCGGACACCAGTGCCGTGTCGCCGAGGTCGATGCCGTGCTTCTCGTACAGCCTGCACAGCGCAGCGAGCGCGCCATGTAGCCAGATTCGCTTGTCGTAGCCCGCCGCGCGCAGGAGCTTGATGACCCGTTGGCACTTGCCCAGCGCATAGACACCCACCAGATGAGTGCGCTCGGGAAAAGTGGCGAGCGAGCGCAGGAGCTTGCCGATCTCGCCCGCGTCGGAGGGATGATGGAAGACCGGCAGGGCGAAGGTCGCCTCGGTGATGAAGACGTCGCAGGGTACGGGTTCGAACGGCGGACAGGTCGCGTCCGGCCGGCGCTTGTAGTCGCCGGAGACGACGATGCGCTGGCCCTTGTGCTCGAGGACGGCCTGCGCGGAGCCCAGGATATGGCCGGCCGGTACCAGGCTCACGTCGACATCGCCGATCTTCACGGCCTCGCCGTATTTCAGCGTCTGCTGGGCGGTGTCGGGCATGTCCTGGAAACGGGCGCGCATGATGGCCAGCGTCTCGGGCGTGGCGAGCGCGTTCCTGTGGCCCGGCCGGGCATGATCGCCATGGCCATGCGTGATCACGGCGCGACCGACGGCGACCGCCGGATCGATGTAGAAATCGCCGGGTTCGCAGTACAGGCCGCGCGGAGTCGGATAGAGCCAGGAGCGGGGATTTAGCGTGTCTGTTGCCATTGAGAAGGATGCATCCTACCCAACTCATATGGGGCTTCCCGACCGCTTTTCACGCTGGTTCGAAGGTCGCGGCTGGGCGCCCCGGCAGCACCAGCTCGACCTGATCGATCTCGCGGCCCAGGGCAAGAGCGCGTTGCTGATCGCGCCGACGGGCGGCGGCAAGACCCTGGCGGGGTTCCTGCCCTCGCTGATCGAGCTCACCGAGCGCCGGCAGGCCGGCCAGGATCTGGCGCACGCCAAGGGCAAGGGGGAGCTGCACACGCTCTACATCTCGCCGCTGAAGGCGCTGGCGACGGACATCCGCCGCAACCTCGAAGTGCCGATCGCCGAGATGCGGTTGCCGGTGCGCGCCGAGAGCCGGACCGGCGACACGCCACAGAGCCGCCGCATCCGCCAGCGCGAACGGCCGCCGGATTTCCTGCTGACGACGCCCGAGTCGCTGGCCTTGCTGCTGAGCTATCCCGACACCGCGAGGTTTTTTGCCAGCCTGCGCTGCGTCGTCGTCGACGAACTGCACTCCTTCGCGACCTCCAAGCGCGGACATCATCTGGCGCTGTGCCTTGCGCGGCTGGCGGCGCTGGCGCCGCAGACGCGCTTCGTGGGCCTGTCGGCCACCGTCGCCAATCCGCCGGAACTCGCCGACTATCTGCGCCTGCGCGACGGCGAGACGGTCGAGATCGTGCAGGGCGAGCCCGGTGCAGCGCCCCACGTCACGATCATCGATGCGCAGGATCGCCTGCCATGGGGCGGCCACATGGGGCAGCATGCCGTGCCGGAAGTCTACAACATCATCCGCCAGCACCAGACCTCGATCGTGTTCGTGAACACGCGCGCGCAGGCCGAACTGACCTTCGACGGTCTGTGGCGCGTCAACGACGAGAACCTGGCGATCGGCCTGCATCATGGCTCGCTGGCCATCGAGCAGCGCCGCAAGGTCGAGGCGGCGATGGCGGCGGGCAAGCTGCGCGCCGTGGTCGCGACCTCGTCGCTCGATCTCGGCATCGACTGGGGCAACGTCGACCTCGTGATCCAGATGGGGGCGCCAAAAGGTGTAAGTCGGTTGATGCAGCGTATCGGCCGCGCCAACCACCGGCTCGACGAGCCCAGCCGCGCCATGATCGCGCCCGCCAACCGCTTCGAGGTGCTGGAGTTGCTGGCGGCGCTCGAGGCGATCGAGGCGCGCGAGCTCGACGGCGACCCGCCGCGGCCGGCCTGCCTCGACGTGCTGGCCCAGCATATCGTCGGCACCGCCTGCGCCCAGCCGATCGATCGCGAGGCCTTCTTCCACGAAGTCCGCCGGGCGCAGCCCTATCGCGACCTGCCGCGCAAGGACTACGACGACACGTTCAGCTTCGTGGCGACCGGCGGCTATGCTCTCGCAGCGTACGACAAGTGGCATCGGCTGAAGGAACTGCCTGGCGACCGCTGGATGCTGTCCTCGCCGGTGGTGGCCAAGCAGTTCCGCATGAATGTCGGCACCATCGTCGAGCTGCCGCTGATCAAGGTGAAGCTCCGGCGCGGGCCGATGCTGGGCGAGGTCGAGGAGAGCTTCATCCAGGGGTTGGTGCCGGGCGACACCTTCGTCTTCGCCGGCCGCACGCTGCGCTTCGAGGGCGTGAAGGAACTGGTGGCGCAATGCTCGCCGGCGACGACGGGCGATCCCAAGGTGCCGGCCTATGGCGGCGGGCGCCTGCCGCTCTCGACCTTCCTGGCCGAGCGGGTGCGCGGCATCCTGCAGGACCCGACGAAGCATCCCAAGCTGCCGCCAGAGGTGCGCACCTGGCTCGACATCCAGAAGTGGCGTTCGGGCCTGCCGAAGAAGGACACGTTGCTGGTCGAGGGATTCCCGCGCGGAGCCAAGCAGTTCATCGTGGCGTACTGCTTCGAGGGACGGAACGCGCATCAGACGCTGGGCATGCTGCTGACCCGCCGCATGGAGCGCCTGGGCTTGAAGCCGCTGGGCTTCGTCGCGACGGACTACGTGCTCGGCATCTGGGGCCTGCGGCCGCCGACCAAGGCGCAGCTCGACCAGCTGTTCGACGAGGACATGCTGGGCGACGACCTCGAGGCGTGGATGGACGAATCGACCATGCTGCGACGCTCGTTCCGCAACGTCGCAGTGATTGCGGGGCTGATCGAGCGGCGCTTTCCCGGCGAGGAGAAGTCGCGCCGCCAGGTGACATTCAGTTCCGACCTGATCTACGACGCGCTGCGCAAGCACGAGCCCGACCACATCCTGCTGCGCGCCACCCGCCAGGACGCTGCCCACCAGTTGGCCGACCTGAAGCGCCTCGGCGATCTTCTCAGACGCGCGAAGGGTCGTATCGAATACCGCCGCCTCGACCGCATTTCGCCGCTTGCCGTGCCGGTGCTGCTGGAGATCGGCAAGGAGCGGGTGCTCGATGGCACCGCCGAGGACGAACTGCTCGATATTGCCGCCCAGGAATTGATCGATGAGGCGACGCGGCTCGCGTAGTCTGCGGCCAACGGAGGAAACATGGATATCGCTGCTTCATTGCAGGCTGCCGTCGATTGCGGCGATCTGCCCGGCGTCACGGCCGCCGCGGCCACCGACAAGGGCGTGATCTTCGAAGGGCGGCGCGGGGGCGCTGAATCCCGACAGCGTCATCTGGATCGCCTCGATGACCAAGGCGATCACGGGCGCGGCGGCCATGCAGCTGGTCGAGAAGGGCAAGCTCTCGCTCGACAGGCCGGCAGCAGAGGTCGTGCCGGAACTCGGCACCAAGCAGGTGCTGACGGGCTTCGATGCGGCCGGCCAGCCGACATTCCGCAAACCCGCGCGGCCGGTCACCTTGCGTCATCTGCTGACGCACACGTCGGGGCTGGGCTACGACACCTGGAATGCCGACGTCATGAAGTATCGCCAGGCCACCGGCATTCCCGCTGTCGGCTCGTGCCAGAACGCCGCCCTCACGACTCCACTGCTGGCCGATCCGGGCGAGCGCTGGGAGTACGGCATCTCGATCGACTGGGTGGGCAAGCTGGTCGAGGCGGCGGCCGAGCAGCGACTCGATCGTTACCTCACGGAAAAGATCTTCATGCCGCTCGGCATGAGCGACACCGGTTTCGCCATCGGACCCGCGCAGCGGTTGCGCAAGGCCGCTATGCACAGGCGCGACGAGAAAGGCATCACGGCGATCGACCACGAGATCCCGCAGACGCCCGAATTCCACATGGGCGGCGGCGGTCTCTATTCGACGGTGCACGATTACCTGAAGTTCACCCTGGCACTGCTGATGGGCGGCGCACCGATCCTGACGCCCGCGACCGTCGCGGCGATGTTCAGGAACTCGATGAACGAGGGCGTGCTCTGTCGGCCTCTGAAGAGCCAGTTGCCGAACATGAGCGTCGACCTCGACTTCGTCGACGGCATGCAGTGGGGCCTGTCGTTCATGATCAACCCCGCGGCCTTTCCCGGCCGCCGGTCGGCCGGCAGCCTGACTTGGGGTGGCCTCGCCAATTCGTATTACTGGATCGATCCGGTGAAGAAGGTGACGGGCGTCTGGGCGACGCAGCTCTTCCCGTTCTACGACCCGCGGGCGATCGTGGCGTTCGAGAATTTCGAGCGTGCGGTCTATGCCAGTCTCTAATGGAAGTCGTGCGAGGCGATCTTGATCTGCGGCCGGTCGAAGATGATGCGGCTGCGGTCGTAGGGCTTCTTTCCCTTGCCGGGCTCGTCGCGCGGATCGGGCGTCGAGGAATGGGCCTGGTCGCCACGGCCCTGGCGCAGCTCGAAGCGGCCGTCGAGGTCGGCGATGCGGTCGAGATCGGCCGACCAGTCCCAGAGGCGATCGGCCACGAGATGGATCACGCTTGCCCCGATGTCGTCCGTGCTGTCCACGCGCTGGACCTTGCCGGCGACGCCCAGCAGGCGCGAGCCCATGACGATGCGACGATAGGTTTCGAAGACCTTCGGCCAGACGACGAGATTGGCGATGCTGAATTCGTCCTCGATCGTGATGAACACTACACCGGATGCTGTACCTGGCCGTTGACGGACTAAGACAAGCCCGGCCAGCTGCAGGAAATCGCCGTTGCGCGCCTCATCACGCAGCTTCTTGGAGTCCGACATGCGCCGCTCGGACAGCATCGGCCGCAGCAGCTCCAATGGATGAGCACGCAGCGACATTGAGATAGTCGAGTAATCGTCGACGATCTGTTCGCCGAGCGTGAGCTTGGGCAGGGAAACTTCCGGTTCGGTGATGCGCGCTCCATCGAGTAACGGCAACGACACCTCGGAGAAGGCGCGTACCGCCCACAGCACGTCACGCCGCGACAGGCCCATCGAGAAGAAGGCGTCGGCGCGCGCCAGCGCTAGGATCTGCCGCTTGGTGAGGCCGCCGCGCCGCCATACATCCGCCGGATCGCGATAGGGTCTTTCGGCACGGCGCTCTACGAAGCGCTTCATGTCTTCTTGCTTGAGCCCATTGACCTGATGGAAACCCAGCCGCAGAGCACAGTGCTCTCCAAGGGTTTTTTCGAGCGTGCTGTCCCAAGCGCTGGCATTGATGTCAGGCGGCCGTACTTCGACGTTATGCTCGCGCGCATCGCGCACGAGCTGGGCGGGTGCGTAAAAACCCATCGGCTGCGAGTTCAGCAGCGCCGCGCAAAAAACCTCCGGGTAGTGAAACTTCACCCAGGACGAGACATAGACCAGGATCGCAAAGCTCGCGGCATGACTCTCGGGAAAGCCGTATTCGCCGAATCCTTCGATCTGCTTGAAACAGCGGTCGATGAATTCTTGCTCGTACTTGTTCGCCAGCATTCCGTTGATGAAATCGTCCTTGAGCTTGTGGATCGTGCCCATACGTCGGAACGTGGCCATCGCGCGGCGTAGCTTGTCGGCCTTCGCAGGAGAAAAATTCGCGCCGTCGATGGCGATCTGCATGGCCTGCTCCTGGAACAGCGGCACGCCGTGCGTCCGCTCCAGGATTTTCCTGAGCTTGCCGGGATATTCGATGTCTTCGGGGGGCTTGCTCCGGTTCTTCAGGTAAGGGTGCACCATGCCGCCCTGGATGGGCCCAGGCCGTACGATCGCCACTTCGACAACCAGATCATAGTATTTTCTCGGCTTGAGCCTCGGCAGCATCGACATCTGCGCGCGGCTCTCGACCTGGAACACGCCGATCGAATTGGCCTTGCATAGCATGCCGTAGACTCTGTCGTCGTCAGCCGACATGCCAAGGCTGGGATGTTTGCCATAATGTTTTTCGATCAAGTCGAAGCTCTTGCGGAGAGCCGTCAGCATGCCGAGCGCGAGAATGTCGATCTTGTAGATGCCGAGTGCATCTAGATCGTCTTTGTCCCACTCAACAACGGTGCGGTCTTCCATCGCTGCATTCTGTATGGGAATCAATTCGTCCAGCCGCTCGGCTGTCAGGATAAAACCGCCGACATGCTGCGAGAGATGACGTGGGAATCCGATCAGCGTTTCCGACAATTCAAGAGCCAGGGAAAGTCTTTGATCGTCGGGATCCAGACCTGCGTCCCGAATGTAATCGAGATTGAGGCCTTTGCTGCCACTGCCCCAGACAGTGTTGGCCATTACGCTCAAAGTGTCAGGCGAGAGGCCGAGCGCTTTGCCGACGTCGCGAATGGTGCTGCGGGTCCGGTATGAGATCACGGTAGCGGCTAGCGCCGCGCGCTCGCGGGTCCAATTTTTGTATATCCACTGGATCAAATCCTCGCGCCGCTCGTGTTCGAAATCGATGTCGATGTCGGGAGGTTCGTCGCGTTCGTTGGAGAGAAAGCGCTCGAACAGAACTTCTTCCTTGTCGGTGTTGATCTCCGTGATGCGCAGGCAGTAGCATACGGTGGAGTTGGCAGCAGACCCTCTGCCTTGACAAAGAATTTCCATCTTGCGCGCCTGCTTGACGATCTCATGAACGGTCAGGAAGTAAGGCGCGATCCCCTTTTTTTCGATCAATGCGAACTCCTTGCGGATGTTCTGGGCTGTCTTGTCCGACACGCCATTTGGATAGCGAAAGGCGGCGCCTTCCCATGTCAATCGCTCTAACCTTTGCATCGGCGTCTCGCTTCCTTCGCTTTCTTTGAGGAACTGATAGCTCAGCTGTTTCAGCGAAAAGTTGCAGCGCGCAACGATTTCTTGAATGCGGGCGATGGCGTGCGGATGCTTGCGAAAGAGCTTCTCCATCTCCTTTGCGGGTTTGAGGTGACGTTCGGCCGAGGAAAAGCGGCGAAAGCCCAGATCGTGAACCGTACAACGGTGACGTATGGCGGTGATTACGTCGTGCAGCGCGCGTCGCTCGGGTACGTGATAGTGCACGTCGTTGGTGGCGACGAGGCGCACTCTCATTTGCGCAGCGAGATTGTCGAGGGTGGCGATTCGTTCGTCGTCATTGCCGCGAAACAGGAAGGTACCGGCGAGATAGCAGCGATTGCCAAACAGCCGGGCAAGATTCCGCAGCTTTTCATGGAACGCAGGATCGTCGACATCGCGCGGTGGCAGTACGATGGCAATCAGACCTTTGGCGTGCTGGGCGATATCCTCGAAGTAAAGTTCGCATTGCTCCTTGGCCGCGCGGCAGTTGCCGACGGTCAGCAGCCTCGAAAGTCGCTTGTAGGCATCGAGGTCCATCGGATAGACGATCAGCGAATAACCGTCTCGCGTCTCCAGCCTCGCGCCGACAATGAGCTTGATCCAGCTCTCCTCGGGGATGGCCGTTTCTTCGTAAAATTCCTTCACTGCCGAGTAGGCGCGTACGACGCCGGCCAAAGTATTGCGGTCGGCGATGCCGATCGCGTTATGGCCGAGTGCGATCGCCTGTTCGACCAGTTCACCCGGATGCGAGCCGCTGCGCAGGAAGCTGTAGTTGGTCGTGATCTGGAGTTCGGCGTATTGCATGACGCTCACGCGCAAAACCCGTGCAGATACCATTTGGCGGTGTTGACCGAGCCGTCGCGGAACAGCCAGAAGCGGGCGCCATCATTGTCCTCGACGCGATAATAGTCGCGTACCGGCGGCACGATGTTGGCGGCCATCATTTTGCCGTTAGGGCGCGGCCACCACCATTCGTCGGCGATCCTTTCGGGACCTTCGATTCGAACGATGCGATGGTTATGGCGGTGCCATTGGAATTGCCGCGGCGGATCGTCGGGCATCATTGCGGTGACGGTGATCTCGTCTGGCCGCTGCAACAGCCGCGTCGGTCGCCCACCCTTCATCGAGGCGAGCCGCGCCCAGGCACCTTCGGGTACGGACGTGGCAAACGGCACGGCTACCTGCACGCGGGCGGGCAGGTGACTGTCGTGCGGCGCGAGTCGTACGACATTCTCCGCACCCAGCCGCAGGGCCAGCCGGTCGGCGAGGTCGATCGTGCCGTCCTCGCCCCAGGAAGAGCGCGTGGGCTTGCCGGTCTCGGGCAGGGAGTCCTGCGCGCCGGTCCATTCCTCGACCTCGAGCGCAGACAGGATCATCAGCTCGACTCCGAAGCCGGGATCGAGCGTGCCGAGTTTCTCCTCGAAGAGCTTCAGCAGCTTCGGCGCCTCGCGATTGGGCCGGCTGGTGCCGATGGCGGTGCGGTCGACCGAGCCATCGACGCGATAGAGCGCCAGCTCGAGCTTGCGTGCACCGACGCTGGCCTGCTCGAACTGCCGGCAGAGGGCCAGGATCAACCGGTCGGTGGCGGCGGCGATATCCTCGGCGCGCCCGATCGGCTCGGCGAAGGAAATGCGCGAGCGGAAGGCGGGCGACGGCCGGCAGCGGCTCGATCGGCTCGTCGACGCGGCCCAGCGCCTGGTCGAGGCGCGTCAGCGGCAGGTCGCCGAAGCGGCGGGACAGGGGCGCGCGCGGGATCGCATAGAGATCGCCGATGCGGCGCAGGCCGAGCTTCAGAAAGGTCTCGAGCGTCGAAGGATCGAGCCGCAGCCCGTCGACCGGCAGCGCCGCGAGCGCGTCGCGCTGGCCGTTGTGCGGGCAGTAAAGAGCGGCCTGCTTTTCGGCAAAGCGCGCCAACGCCCAGGCGGCGCCCGCCGTATCGGCCATGGCGGCGCGACAGGTGAAGTCGTGGCGGCTGAGGCGCTGCACGAGATCGGCCATCAGTTCGCGTTCGCCTGCTTCACCCTGGCCATACAGATGGCCGCAACCGGTGACGTCGAGCAGCAGGCCCGCATCGCCGCCGTAGCCGCCGGCGCCACAGATCAGGGTCGCGTCCGGAGTAGCCAGCGCCGCGCCCAGCGGATCGACTGCGACCCAGGGCGTGTAGCGGTCGCACCAGCTTGCGATCTGCTCGACGAGCGTGCGGTCGGCGTCCGGCTCGACGCCGGTCGTGACCAGTTCCCGGACCAGCGTATGGGCGTCGGCGAGACGCATGTTTACGCGCAGGCCGGCGGCGCGGGCGTGTGGGTTGAGCGCGGCCAGGGTCGGGCAGTTGTCGCTCCAGGCGACAGTGGCAGCCGGCCTATCCCGCCAGTCGCTCGCGCCGGATCGCGCCAGACGATCCGTTGCGAGCTTGGGAAACCACAGCGAGATGATGCGTTTCATCGTTCCACTCCACGAGCCAGGTCGGCATCTCGTCGACCGACGGCGTGCCGAAGCGGTTGCGCCGCAGCTCGATCTGCCATCGCGCGGCGCCCAACATCTCGATGCCCGGGACTTCCGGCGACGGCGCCGAGGTCACACGCCAGCGCGTCGTGCAGATGCTTTGCGGCGGCGCAGGCTGCGCGCGCAGCAGCAGCGCGGGCACGCCGCTCTTCTCCGCCGCAAGCGAAAGACGACGGCCCGCCGTCGGATCGGTGGCGCGCGTCTCTCCCAGCACGGCGGCGATGCCCGGCGTGCGCAGCCCTTCCTCCATCGCCCAGAAGAGATTCTCTTCACGTGGCGCCATGACCATCAGAATGCGCGCCGGATCGAACCAGGCGGAGAGGGCGGGCGCATAAGGCAGGGCATCGCTGCCGATCGCGGGCTGGCGGCACCACAGGATTGTGCCTGCGCTGAATCGGCCGAGCATGTGTGCGGCAAAGCCCAAGGCCGGCCCGTCATGCGGCGCGACCCGACCGGAGGGTGTCGGACCCGCCTCGATCTCGTGCAGGGCACCGGTCAGCAGTCCGCCTTCGGGCAGCAGGGAGTCGATCTCGGGAAGGCCGAGTGGTACGGCGCTGCGGCCGGCGCGCTGGGCGGTGTGGGCGCGCTCCAGGCGGCGCACCTGCTCGCGCAGGCCGGGGAGCAGCGGAGAAGCGACGTCTTTCGGGGAAATGGCGGGCATTTGCCCCCTCAATTCATCTGTTTACGCGGTGAGGATATTCGTTCTCTATTTGTTCTAATCACGCGAACGGGAAGAGTCAACGGGAGTCCGGCACGGTCCGGCTGGCACAGCGCCTGCTATCGTTAACCCCATGACCCTGCGTATTTTTTCCGCGGCCCTGATCGCCGCCGCTGTGGGCCTCCTGACCGGCCCGGCCTCGGCGCGCTGCTCCAAGAACCTGGTCGAGGGGCCTCTGCCCGGCCTCAAGTTCGCCTCGCTCGATGGCACCCAGCTCGCGTCGGGTGATTCGGCCAACCGAGCGATCATCACCTTCGTCGGCCATGCCAGCTACCAGATCGACACGCCGCAGGGCGTGCGCGCCATCACCGACTACAACGGCATCAACGGCTTTGGTCGCCACCCCGACATCGTGACGATGAACAACGCGCACGACACGCACTACACCGACACGCCCGAGGACGGCATCACCTACATCCTGCGCGGCTGGCCGGACAGACCGGGCGAGACCGAGGCGAAGGTCGACGTCACCTTGAAGGACATGCGGGTCTGGAACGTGCCGACCAACGCGCGTGACTGGAATGGTGGCGTGCGCATCAACGGCAACTCGATCTTCATCTTCGCGATCGGCGATCTATGCATCGCCCATCTCGGCCACCTGCACCAGCGCCTGACGTCCGCCCATCTCGAGGAACTCGGCCGCATCGACGTGCTGATGGCGCCGATCGACGGCGCCTACACGATGGGTGTGCCGCTGATGGCCGAGGTCATCAAGCAGATCGATCCCAGGGTCGTGCTGCCTATGCACTACTGGGGCCGCTCGCAGCTCGACCGCTTCATGGGTCTGATCGCGCCCCTCGAGCCCGCCTTCATCTGGCCTGAGAAACGCGCCATCGAGCTCTCGAAAGAGGAGCTGCCCGAAAGACTGACGGTGATCGCCGTCGCGGGCGAAGGCGGCGGTTGAAATAGGCGGTGTCGTTCCTCCTGCAATGACGCTAGCCTGTGCACATGAAAAAGCGGTTCCGCAGGGAGGGACGATCGATGAAGACGGTGGTCTCGGACTTTTGCTGGCGGCCTCTGCCTTGCCGGCGGCGGCGCAGGACAAGCCCGTCAACCTGAAGGTGTCGATCTGGTTGCCGCCCGCCCATCCGCTGGTGCCGGCGACCAAGGCCTAGGCCGACGATATCGACAAGGCGTCGGGTGGCTCGATCAAGATGACGATCTTTCCCTCCGAGCAGCTCGGCAAGGCATTCGATCACTACGACATGGCGCGCGACGGCATCGCCGACGTGACCTACGTCAATCCGGGTTACCAGCCAGGGCGGTTCCCGATCGCTGCCGACGCCCAGCTGCCGTTCATCTTCGGCGACGGCAAGAAGGGTACCTTGGCGGTCGATGAGTGGTACCGCAAATACGCCAAGACCGAGATGAAGGACACTTACGTCTGCTTCTCCTTCATCCACGATCCGGGCGCGATCCATGCCAAGAAGAAAGTCATGGTGCCGGCCGATCTCAACGGCATGAAGGTCCGGCCGGCGGGCAGCACGATCGGCGAGATGGTCAAGATGTTCGGCGGCACCAACGTCCAGACTTCGGCGCCCGAGGCGCGCGATGCGCTGGAGCGCGGCGTGGCCGACGCCATCACCTTCCCGTGGGGCTCGCTGATGCTCTTCGGCATCGACAAGGCCGTGAAGTTCCACATGGACGTTCCGCTCTACACCACCATGTTCACCTACAACATCAATCTCAAGACCTACAATGCGCTGTCGGATGCGCAGAAGAAGGTCATCGACAATCACTGCAATCCCGAGTGGGCCGCCAAGGTCTCCGATCCCTGGACCGAGTTCGAATTTGCGGGCCGCGGCAAGCTGAAGGCGATGGCCGGCCATGAGGTCTACGGCCTGACGCCCGAGCAGCTGGGAGAATGGAAGAAGGCCGTGCAGCCGCTGCATGCGAGCTGGATCGAGGCGGTGAAGAAGGTGGGCGGCGATCCGGCCGCGATCGACGCCGACCTGCAGGCCGCCCTCAAGAAGCACAACGCGGGACTCTAGTCTCCGCGATGACGACGCCAGCCAGGTCGCCGATGGATCGCTTCATCGATTCCATCGAGTGGATCGCTGCGTTCTTCGTGGGCGTGGTGGCGCTCAACACTTTCATCGCGATCGTGCTGCGCAAATTCTTTTCGATGGCGATCCCGGACTACTACAATATCGGCCAGTTCCTGCTGGGCATCCTGATCTTCTGGGGGATCGCGGCCACCAGCTATCGCGGCACCCACATCACCGTCGATCTCGTGTGGGCCAATTCGAGCCCGCGGCATCAGCGCTGGATCGACATCTTCGCGACCCTGGTGCTGCTCTTCGTCGTCGTGATGCAGACCATCACCCTCTACGACAAGGTCGCCAGCACGCGCGCGGATTCCATCCAGACCGTCGACCTGCACTGGCCGGTCTGGCCGTTCTTCGCCGTGGCGTGGATCGGCGACGTTTCGGCCGTGCTGCTGATCGCGATCCGCACCTGGCGCCTGATCTTTCATCCCGATCAGATGCACGATCCCAAGCTCAATCCGGTGGACTGAAGCACGATGGACAACGGTGCCGTCGCCGCGATCGGCTTTGCCAGCCTGTTCGCCCTCATGCTGCTGCGCGTGCCCGTCGGCATGGCGATGGGCCTCGTCGGCATTACCGGGTTCGGCTACCTGACGGGCTTCGGGCCCGCACTCAAGCTGGTCGGCCAGACGACGATGCGCACCGTGACGGACTACTCCTTCGGCGTGATCCCGATGTTCCTGCTGATGGGCGCGTTCGTCTCCGTCTCGGGCATCAGCCGCGAGCTGTTCCGAGCCGCCAATACCTTTGTCGGCCACTGGAAGGGCGGGCTCGGCATCGCCACCATCGCCGCCTGCGGCGGCTTCGCTGCGATCTCGGGCTCATCGGTGGCAACCGCCGCGACCTTCTCCGCCGTCGCCTATCCCGAGATGCGCCGCTTCGGCTACCCGAAATCCTTCTCCGCTGGGGTGATCGCCGTCGGCGGCACCCTGGGCGCCATGCTGCCGCCGTCCACCGTGCTGGCGGTCTATGGCATCATCACCCAGCAGGACATCGGCAAGCTGTTCATCGCCGGCATCCTGCCCGGACTGCTGGCGATCGTCCTGCACATGATCACGATCGGCATCATCGGCAGGGTGAAGCCGGGCTTTCTGCCCTCGGCGCCGCGCCATCCCTGGAGCGAGAGGCTCGCCGCCCTGGGTGACGTCTGGTCGCCGCTGCTGCTCTTCGTGTTCGTGATCGGCGGCCTCTACGGCGGCTTCTTCATCCCGACCGAGGCCGGCGCGGTGGGCGCGGTCGGCGCCTTCGTCATCGGTATCCTGCGTGGAAAACTGTCGAAGGACGGCATCCTGTCGTCGCTGCTGCAGGCGACGCGCACGGCGGCTGCGGTGTTCACCGTGCTGATCGGCGCACTGTGCTTCGGTTATTTCCTCACCATCACCCAGACGCCGCAGAACGTCACTTCCTTCCTGACCGGCCTCGGCATCGGCCCCTACGGCGTGCTGCTGCTGATCCTGCTGATGTACCTCGTGCTGGGGTGCCTGATGGACGCGCTGGCGATGGTCATCCTCACCGTGCCCATCGTCTTCCCGGTGATCACGACGCTGGGGTTCGATCCGATCTGGTTCGGCGTGATCATCGTCATGACGGTCGAACTGGGCCTTATCCATCCGCCCGTCGGCATGAACGTGTTCGTCATCAAGAGCGTCATCAAGGATGTCGACATGTCGACGATCTTCCTCGGCGTCCTGCCCTTCGTCGCCACCGACCTGGTGCGGCTGGCGCTCCTGATCTTTTTCCCGGTGATCGCGACGTGGCTGCCCGAGAGCATGCTGAACTAGCTACTCGTCGTCCTGAGCGCAGTGAGGGACCTCGCGCCTGTCACGCAGCACGCTGTCGAAGTGTTAGGTCCTTCGCTGCGCTCAGGACGACAGCTGGCCTCGAAGATCTGTACGGAGCGTCTTTCCCTCCCCATTCAGATGGGGAGGTGGCCCGGAGGGCCGGAGGGGTCATGCGCCGCAGGCAGATTGACCCCTCCGCCCTCGTGAGACGAGAGCACCTCCCTATTTGAATGGGGAGGGATCTGATTCGCTCGCCCCTAGCCGATGACGATCGCCTTCGCGTCCTTCAGGGCGGCGATCTCGGCGTCGCTGTAGCCCACCTCGCGCATGATCTCGGCGGTGTGCTGGCCCACCATGGGCGAATTGCGCCGCGTCCCGGGCGGCACGTCCGAGAGCTTGATCGGATTGGCCGCCGACTTCACCTTGCCGATGCCGGGATAGTCGATCTCGAGCACCGCGCCGCGCGCCGCCGTATGCGGGTTGGCCATCACGTCGCTCACCCGCCAGGCGGCCGAGCAGGGCATGCCGGCGGGAATCAACCTGTCGAGCAATTCGTCGGCCGTGTGCTCGAGGAAGTACGCCTCGATCATTGGCTCCAGGATGGCGCGGTTGGCGACGCGATCCTTGTTGGTGGTGAAGCGCGGATCGGCCAGCCAGTCGGTCTTGCCAAGTGCGCTGCAGAATAGCTTCCAGAAGGCGTCGTTGGTCCCCGCCACGAATACCGGCTGCGTGCGGGTCGGAAAGACACGCAACGGACAGAGGATCGTGTTGGACGTGCCCATGCGCTCGGGGTTCTCGCCGGTGAGACCGTGATTGGTGATCCAGTGGCTCATCAGGTGCATGCCGACATCGAACAGAGACAGGTCGAGCCGCTGGCCCTTGCCGGTCTTGTGCCGGTGCAGCAGCGCGAAGGCGATGCCGCCGGCGCAGGCGAGGCCCGTCGAATAGTCGATCGGCGCGGTGCCGACCCGGCACATCTCACCTTGATAGGGACCGGTCGCATCCATCAGGCCGATCTCGGCCTGGATGCACGGGTCGTAACCGGCGCGATGCGAGTAGGGGCCGGTCTGGCCGTAGCCCGACACCGAGGCGTAGATGCAGCGCGGATTTTCCTTCGATACGGCGTCCCAGCCGAAGCCGAGCTTGTCGATCACCCCCGGGGTGAAGGCCTCCATGAACACGTCGGCCTTGCGCACCAGCCGCATCAGCACGTCGCGGCCGCCGTCGGTGCGCAGGTCGAGCGCCAGGCCGCGCTTGTTGCGGTTCATCGACGGCACCCAGGCGCCGCCGAAATGCGGCCGGAAGTGCTCGCCGCCCAGGGGCTCGACCTTGATCACGTCGGCACCCATGTCGCCCAGGATCTGGCCGGCGGTGGGACCGGCGATGACCTGCGTCAGATCGAGGACAAGCGTGTCGCTGAGCGGGAGCACCTGTGAGATGCCTCAGGCCACCTTCTGTGCGAGATGCGGGAACATCGCGTGGCGCGCCGATTCGTCCATCTCGGCCTTGAAGCTGTGCTTCTCCTTCAAGGCGAGCGCACGGACCGCGGCGGGGCGCGCGGTGATCTCCTCGAGGTGGCGCTTGAGGTTCGGCATCTTGGGCAGCGCGTCCGGCCCCAGGACGAACGGAACCAGGCGCGACCAGCCCCAAACCGCCATGTCGACGACCGTATAGGCATCGCCCAGCATGAAGCGGCTCTTGCCAAGTCTGTCGTCGAGGATCTTCCAGTGGCGCTGGGCCTCGAACGTGTAGCGGTTGACGGCGTAGTCCTTGGGCTCGGGCGCGACGTTGCGGAAATGCACGGCCTGCCCGGAATAGGGGCCGATGCCCGAGGCGACGAACATCAGCCACGACATCATCTGGCCGCGCTCGGCCGGCGACGTGCCCGGCATGAACTTGCCGGTCTTTTCGCCGAGGTAGAACAGGATCGCGTTGCTGTCGAACACCGTGGCGTCGCCGTCGACGATGGCGGGGACTTTGGCGTTGGGATTGATGGCGAGGAACGCCGGCGCGTGCTGGTCGCCCTTGCGTGTGTCGACCGGAACGAGCTCGTAGGGCAGGCCCATCTCTTCGAGACACAGCGCCACCTTCGTGGGGTTCGGCGCCAGGTTGTAGTAGAATTTGATCATTGTCGTCCTCGTTGCGCATCCGCGCGCGCTCGGCGATGACCTTAGCAGATCGATGCACCCCGCGCTTCGTTTCGCGGTCGGGCATTTGCTATTGTTCGGGCCTGTTTTGCCCTGTGGAGTGAGCCATGAAGACCGCCGAGACAAACCTGCGCATCGATGCCGACCGCCTGTGGTCGAGCCTGATGGAGCTGGGCCAGATCGGCGGCACCGAAAAAGGCGGCGTCTGCCGCATCGCCCTCACCGATCTGGACAGGATCGGGCGCGACCTGTTCGTGCGCTGGGCAAAGGAGGCGGGCTGCACGATCAAGGTGGACCAGCTGGGAAACATCTTTGCGCGCCGCGAGGGCAAGGACCCGTCAAAGCCGCCGGTCATGACCGGCAGCCATCTAGACACCCAGCCGACCGGCGGCAAGTTCGACGGTGCCTACGGCGTGATGGCGGGTCTCGAGGTGCTGCGCGTGCTGCACGATTCGAATTATATCACCGAGGCGCCGATCGAGGTCGCGGTCTGGACCAATGAGGAAGGCTGCCGCTTCGCGCCGGCCATGGTGGCCTCGGGCGTGTTCGGCGGGGCCTTCGAGCTCGACTATGCGCTGGGCATCAAGGATCGCGACGGCATCACCTTCGGCGAGGCGCTGAAGAAGATCGGCTACGACGGCAAGGAGAAGGTCGGCGGCCGCAAGATCGGCGCCTTCTTCGAGGCACATATCGAGCAGGGTCCGATCCTCGAGCGCGAGAAGAAGACGATCGGCGTGGTGACCGGCGCGCAGGGCCAGCGCTGGTACGAAATCAACTGGACCGGCATGGAGAGCCATGCCGGCACGACACCGATGGAAGGCCGCCGTGATGCGCTGGTGGGCGCGGCCGAACTGATCGTGAAGTGCCGCGAGATCGGCAACCGGCCCAACGGCCGCTCGACCATCGGCGTGATCGAGAGCCAGCCGCAGTCGCGCAACACGATCCCGGGAAAGCTCTTCATGACGGTCGACTTCCGGCATCCCGACGATGGCGAACTCACGAAGATGGATGCCGAAATGCGCGCCGCAGCGGCCGGCATCGCCGGGCGTCATGGCCTCGAGGTGAAGATCGAGCAGATCTGGTACTTCCCGCCGTCGCCCTTCGCCAAGGAGCTGGTCGAGGCGGTGCGACGTGGTGCCGTGGCGGCAGGCTATCCACACATGGATATCGTGAGCGGCGCGGGCCACGACGCCTGCTACGTGAACCGGGTCGCGCCGACCGCCATGGTGTTCGTGCCCTGCAAGGACGGCATCAGCCACAACGAGATCGAGGACGCATCGAAGGTCGACATCGGCGCGGGCTGCCAAATTCTTCTGCAGGCGATGGTCGAAAGAGCGAACGCTTGAGAGGCAGTCTCGTCTCCGTCGCGACCGCGGCCTTGGTCGCGACGATCGCCGGCGTGGGCGGCACCTTGCCGGTCGTGCTGGCCGCGGCGCAGGCCGTCGGCGCCACGCCTGCAGAGGCAAGCTCATGGGTGTCCGGCCTTGGCATCGCGACGGCTCTCAGCGCCCTCGTGCTCTCCGTGCGCTATCGCATGCCGATCATCACGGCCTGGTCGACGCCGGGCGCGGCGCTGATCGCCTCGACCCAGGGCGTGCCCGGTCTTCGCGCCGCCGTCGGCGCGTTCATCGTGGCGGCGGTGCTGATCCTGCTGACGGCCGCGATCCGTCCGCTCGGGAAATTGATCGAGAAAATCCCCGTCAGTATCGCCTCGGCCATGCTGGGCGGCATCCTGCTGCATCTGGTCGTCGTGATGATCGAGCAGGTACCGCTGCAGCCGCTGCTGGTTCTTCCGCTGATTGCCCTCTTCCTGGTGGCACGCGGGCTCGTGCCGACGCTCGCTTCGCTGGTCGTGCTGGTTGCGGGCGGGTTCCTTGCCTGGACACTGGGGCTGGTGAAGCCGATCCCGCCGCTCGGGCTCTCTCATCTCGAAGTCGTGACGCCCGCATGGGACGTGGCGACCCTGATCGGTCTCGGCGTGCCGCTCTATCTCGTGACCATGGCGTCGCAGAACCTGCCGGGTTTCGCGGTCCTGCGCAGTTCGGGCTATCACCCGCCGACGCAGCCGGTGCTGGCGGCGACCGGCCTCGCCTCGCTCGGCACGGCGTTCCTGGGCGCCCATACGTCCAATCTTGCCGCCATCTCGGCCGCCCTCTGCACCGGCCCGGATGCGCATCCCGATCCCGCGCAACGCTGGAAGACCGGGCCGTTCTACGCCTTGTTCTGGGGCCTGATCGCCTTGTTCGGGGCCTCGCTGGTCGGTCTGTTCGGCGCGCTGCCACCGGCGCTGCTCATGACGGTCGCGGGCACGGCGCTGCTGGGCTCGACGGCGAGCGCGATGGGTTCGGCGCTCGCCGTCGAGAAGGAACGCCTCGCCGCCGCCGCGACGCTGGCGGTAACGGTCTCGGGCATCAGTCTGCTGGGCGTCGGTTCGGCCTTCTGGGGACTTTGCACGGGGTTGCTGGTGCTGGGCCTGGACCGCCTGTTCAGGCGCCAACCGGAAAGCGCACGCCGTAGCTTTCAAGCGGCAGGTCGAGGCCACGGCACAGGAAGCTGATCGTGTGGTAGTAGCCCACGAGGGCGATCGCCTCGAGCATCTGCGTCTCGTCGAAATGCTCGCGCGCCCGTACCCATGTCGCCTCTCCGATCGTGCGGCGGTCGACCAGATCGTCGACCACGGCGAGCAGCGCCTGTTCGTCGGCGGCCCAGCAGGCGGCATCGGCCGTGCCGTGCACGGTGGCGGCAATCTCGGCAGTGCCAAAACCCACCTTCGCGGCGAATAGCGTGACGTGCACGCCCCATTCGTACTCGCAGCCCAGTCGTGCGGTCGTGCGGTCGATCACGATCTCGCGTTGGCGCAGGCTGATTGCGCCTTTGTCGAGGAGGCTCCCCGCAAACATCCTGGCGAAGATTCGGGGGCTGCGCGCCATTGTGCGGAACAGGATCAGCGGGTCCAGACCGGGCGGCATGACGCGGCCCAGCGACTCGGCGATGGCCGGCGTGTAGGGCGGGGAGGCGGGTTCGATGCGGGACATGCTACAGTTTATGCAGCGAAACTGGACAAGTCGCTACAGAAAATGTAGTAACAGGATGAAATAGATGGTGAAGAAGAAGGTGCGCGGCTCGACCACCGGCCGGCCGATCATGGCGCTGCTCGACTTGCTGGGGCGGCGATGGGTCCTGCGGCTGGTCTGGGAACTGCGCGAGAAGCCCCGGCGCTTCCGCGAGCTGCAGGAACTGATCGGCGGCGCCAGCCCGACCATCGTCAACGCGCGGTTGCGCGACCTGCGCGAGGCGAAGCTGGTCGAGCTCGATCCGGAAGCGGGCTACCGCCTCACGATCCTCGGGCAGGAACTGCTGAGGCTTTTCCTGCCGCTCCACCTCTGGGCGGAGAAGTGGGCGAAGGCCTAGACCAGCTTCACCCTCTCGTTGGTGTGGCGCAGGCGGCGGGTCAGGACCCGCATGATGCGGATGGCGAAGAACGGCGTCCGCTCGACCATTCTGAGGAAGCGTGCCTGGTCTATGGCGATCACCTCGCTGGTATGCTCGGCGCGCACGCCGGCGCTGCGCGGCGCTCCGTCGACGATCGCCATCTCGCCCAGGATGCCGCCCGGTCCGACGGTTTCGTAGATGGTGTTGCCGTCGTGCACCTGGAGGGAGCCGGTGCGCACCACGTACATGGTGGTGGCGGCATCGCCCTTGGCGAACAGCTTCTCGCCGGGCCCCAGGCGCACCGCACCTTCGTCGCCGCTGAACAGATTGAGAAAATCGAAGTCAGCTTCCAAAGAACCGCCCTCCCCGATGTCGTCGGTACTACGGAACGATGACAGTTTTGCGACGGCCGCCCTTCAGGACGAGGCCCTGATGACGTTGCTGATCGCACCGCCGGTCGCCGTGCGCCCGCCATCGACGACGAACTGGCCGCCGGTGATGTTGCCCGCGAGGTCGGAGCAGAGGAACAGCACCATGTTGGCGATTTCCTCCGGCGTGGTGTAGCGGCCGGTCGGTTGGGCCGCCTGGTAGCGTTCGCTGAGGCCGGCGGCATTGTCGGGCGAGAGTTGGGCCTCGAGTGCGTGGATCATGCGCGTGTCGACGGGGCCCGGGCACACAGCGTTGACCCGGATGCCCTGGCGCGCCACTTCCCCCGCGGCGGTCTTGGTCAGGCCGATCACCGCATGCTTGGACGCGACATAGGCCGGCATGCCAGGCGTCGCCACGAGGCCCGCGACCGACGCGGTGTTGACGATCGCACCGCTCTTCTGGCGGATCATCTCGGGCAGGACATGGCGCAGGCCGAGGAACACGCCCTTCACATTGACGCCGATCACCGCGTCGAACACCGCCTCGTCATAGTCGGCGGTCGCCGCCACCTTGCCCTCGATGCCGGCATTGTTGAAGAAACAGTCGATGCGGCCGTACTTCGCGATCGTTGCCTTGACGTAGCCCCTGACCTCTTCGGACCGGGTGACGTCGGCGGTGAGCGCCGTTGCCTCGCCGCCGTTCTGCCGGACGATGCCTGCGGTCGCCTCGGCCGCCGCGCCGTCGCGATCCACCGCCACGACCCTGGCGCCATGCCGGGCGAAAGCGATGCAGGCCGAGCGGCCGATGCCATTGCCGCCGCCGGTGACCAGCGCGACCTTGCCGGTGAAGTCCATTTTGTCTCTCCCCCTTGCCTGGCGATTCGGTAGGTCTACCATCGGCAGCCATGACCATCACCGTCAAGCCTCGCCACCCCGCCCTTGGTGCGGAAATCCGCGGCGTCGATCTCCGCCGGCCGATCGACGCGGCGACCCTGCAGGCGATCAACGATGCCTGGACCCGGTATCTGGTCGTGGTTTTTCCCGACCAGCAGATCAGCGACGCCGAGCACGTTGCCTTCACCCGCCACTTCGGCGAGCCGGAGATATTCCACCAGACGTCGCTCAACCTGCGCTCGGACCGGGTGAAGGAGATCTTCCTCGTGTCCAACGTCGACGCCGACGATCGGCTGATGACGCCGTCGGAACCGTCGCAGAAGCAGCTCTCCTCGTCGCGCCAGTGGCATACCGACTCGAGCTACCGGCCGATGCCCAGTGTCGGCTCCCTGCTGCATGGCATCGAGATCAGCCGGACCGGCGGCATCACGCAGTTCATCAACCTCTACATGGTCTATGACGACCTGCCCGACAGGCTGCGGCGCGAGGTCGAGGGCCGCAAGGCACGGCACGATTTCGGCATGCTGCACAAGATCACGGGCGCGCCGCCGCCGACGGCGGAAGAGCAGGCCAGGATGCCGCCGGTGTGGCATCCGATGGTGCGGCGCCACCCCGTGAGCGGACGCAAGTCGCTCTACATCAGCTCGATCTACAACGACGCCGTCGAAGGCCTGGACGAGGAGGCCGCGCGCCAGCTGATCGAGGAATTGTCGGAATTCGCGGCCCAGCCCAAATACATGTACCGGCATGTCTGGGAGCCGCACGACGTGCTGATGTGGGACAACCGTTGCACCGTCCACGCCGTGACGCCGCACGATCCCGGCGAACGCCGCGTGATGCACCGCACGACTATCGTCGGCAGCGAGCCGGTGGTGGCGGGATAGGGAGCATGCAGGACGGGAGCGGCCAAGGTCGGGTCTAGCCTGACTGATGCGACCCGTGAGGGCCGCCCCCGGCATGCCATTCGTGGATTACCGCTATGCTGTCGCCCGAGTGACTGCGACAGCAATCGTCGCGGCGCGCCTCTTCGGTGGAAGCATCTAAACCTCCGTTGTGGAAGCAGTGATCAATCCAACGCCGATCGATGCGGGCTGTCAATGCCTGTTGAGCCGCGCCGCCTCGGCCATGATCTCGATCGCCGCCGGTTGGCGCGAGCGCACGCTGAGCGAGTCGGCGCCGCTGTCTTCCCAGGCACGAAAGCGCTGCTTGATGCGCGCGGGCGGTCCGACCAGAGACTTCATGTCGACCCATTCGTCGGGCACGGCGGCGATCGCCTCGTCCTTGTGCCTGGAGAGATAGAGTTCCTGGATGCGTTTTGCAGCGTCGCCGAAGCCGCGGCGCACCATGATGTCGTTGTGGAAGTTCTTGGTCTTGTGGCCCATGCCGCCGACATAGAGCGCGACCTCCGGCTTGAGCTTTGCCAGCGCGCCCTTCACGTCATCCTCGACCTCGACATGCACCGAGCCCTGGATCGAGAAATTGTGGAAGCCCTTGCCATTGCCGGCACGCCTGAAGCCTTCCTCGAGCCACGGCCGGTATTCGTCCATCGCGCCCGGCATGAAGCCCATCGGCAGCCAGCCGTCGGCGATCTCGGCGGTGAGCTTCACCGTGCTCTCGCTGCCGGTGGCGAGATAGATCGGGATCGGGTTCATGTGCAGGATCGATTTCAGCGGCTTGGCGAGGCCGGCCGAGCCCTCGCCAGTATACGGCAGCGAGATCTCTCGGCCGGCATGCGTCACCGGCTCCTCGCGCGCAAATATCTTGCGCATGATCGCCACGTAGTCCTTCATCCGCCAGTAGGGCTTGCCCCACGGCTGGCCGTACCAGCCCTCGACGATCTGCGGGCCCGAGACGCCGATGCCGGCGATGAATCGTCCGCCGCCTGCCATCGCGTCGACGGTTGCGGCCGACATCGCGGCATTGGCCGGTGTGCGCGCGGCCAGCTGCATGATGCCGGTGCCGAGCTTGATGCGCTTCGTCAGCGCCGCGATATAGGCCAGCGGCGTGACGGCATCGGAGCCATAGGCCTCGGCCGTCCACACCGAGTCATAGCCCAGCTCCTCGGCGCGCTGGATCAGTGTGACTGGGATATCGAGCTGGGCACGGGAGTAGCCGATCGACAGGCCGAGCTTCATGGTTTCTCCCTATCGCCTTCTGGCGAGGCGCCCCGAAATGATAAGGGCGGCAGCCGCGATGCACACGATAATTGTCGCCAGCACGTTGATCTGCGGATCGACGCCCAGCCGCACCTTGGAATAGACCAGCATCGGCAAGGTCTGCGACTGACCGCCGGCCACGAACTGGGTCATGATCAGATCGTCGAGCGACAGGGTGAAGGCGAGCAGCCAGCCCGAGGCGATCGCCGGTGCGATCAGCGGCAGGGTCACCGTCAGGAACGTCACCCACGGCGTGGCCCCGAGGTCCATTGCGGCTTCCTCGAGCGAGCGGTCGAAGTCGGCGAGCCGCGCCTGGACCACGATCGCCACGAACGCCAGCGAGAAGGTCGTATGCGCGACGACGATCGTGAGGAAGCCGAACTGCGGTCCATCCACCAGCTGATTCGAACCTACGAACAGCAGCAGCATGGAGATGCCCATCACCACCTCGGGCATGACCATCGGCGCGATGACGAGGCTGCCGAACAGGGTGCGGCCGAAGAAGGACGGCGCGCGCGCCAGCGCATAGCCGGCGGCGAGGCCCAGCAGCGCCGCGAGCGTGGCGCTCACCAGGCCGACCCGCAGCGACAGCCAGGCGGCCGCCAGCATGTCGTCATTCCCGAAGAGGGCATGCCACCATCTGAAGGAGAAGCCGGCCCAGACGGTGACCATCTTCAACTCGTTGAACGAATAAGCCATCACCAGCACGATCGGCAGGTAGAGGAAGGCATAGCCGAAGGCCAGCACCGTCAAGGCAAAGCGCGGGCGGCTCGTCATCGGTTGCTCCCGAGACTTTTTGCCTGCTGGCGCTGGAAGAGCGCGATCGGGCCAACCAGCAGCACGAGCAGGCAGATCGCCACCGCCGAGGCGAGCGGCCAGTCGGAGTTGGTGAAGAACTCGTCCCACAGCACCTTGCCGATCATCAAGGTGCGCGTGCCGCCCAACAGGTCAGGGATGACGAACTCGCCGACCGCCGGGATGAAGACCATCAGGCAGCCCGCGAGAATGCCGGGCACAGAGAGCGGCAAGGTGATTGTGAGGAAGGCGGCGAACGGACGGGCGCCGAGGTCGGACGCGGCCTCCAGCAGGCTGACGTCGAGCTTCTCGAGCATGGCGTAGAGCGGCAGCACCATGAATGGCAGATAGGCGTAGACGATGCCGAGATGCACCGCCCACTCGGTGCCGAGGATCGTGCCGGGATGAGCCGACAAGCCGCTCCAGCGCAGGAACTGGTTGAGGAAGCCGTTCTCTGACAGCAATCCGATCCAGGCGTAGACGCGGATCAGGAACGACGTCCAGAACGGCAGCACGACCAGCATCAGCAGCACCGGCCGGCGCGCCGGCGCGGCCCGGGCGATCGCATAGGCCATGGGATAGCCCAGGAGCAGGCAGAGGAACGTCGACGCGGCGGCAATGCGCAGCGACGACAGCCATGCCGCAACATAGAGCTTGTCGCTGAACAGGCGCGCGAAGTTCTCGAGGCTGAAGCCCAGCGCCACCGGCGGGGCCGAATTCGGGATCGTTGGTGCCGAACGCGATCGCCAGCACCAGCACGAACGGGAGCAGGAAGAAAACAACCAACCACGTATAGGGAGCGGCGATGACGGCACGCATCAGGGCGCACCGGCGCCGATGCGGGCAAAAGGAAGGATCCCTCGCTGACGCTCGGGATGACAGCCTTCGCGAAAATTGTCATCCCGAGCGCAGCGAGGGATCCTTCCGTCACGAGTTGCGCCAGTCATCGCGTCACTCATCGAGCAACTGCCCTGAATCGTCGTTCCAGCCCAGCCACACGGATTGTTCGCGGCGGAAGATGCCGTCGCGTGTGCGGGCGACGTTGGTCGTCGATACCAGCATCGTGCCGCGGCTCTCGGTGACGACCCGATAGAGCGAGCGATCGCCCTCGTAGGCGATGTCGACGATCTTGCCGGAAACGGCATGCGCGGTGTCGGGGCGGTCGGTGACGAGCCGGATCTTCTCCGGCCGCAGCGCCATCCAGCGGTCGGCGGCGACTTCGAGGATATTCGCGACGCCGATGAAGTCGGCCACGAAGCGCGTGGCGGGCCGCTCGTAGAGATCGTGCGGGGTGCCGGTCTGCACGATCCGCCCGGCATTCATGACGGCAAGCCGCGTCGCCATCGACATGGCTTCCTCCTGGTCGTGCGTCACCACCACGAAAGTGAGGCCGAGCTGTTCCTGCAGGCGCACCAGCTCGAAGCGCGTGCCTTCGCGCAGCTTGCGGTCGAGCGCGGCCAGCGGCTCGTCGAGCAGCAGCAGCTTGGGCCGCTTCACCAGCGCGCGGGCCAGCGCCACTCTCTGGCGTTGGCCGCCGGAAAGCTGCGACGGCTTGCGGCGGCCAAGCTGGTCGAGCTTGACCAGCGCCAGCGCTTCTTCAACGCGCCCGGCGATTTCCGACCTGGGCAGCCCCTCCCGCCGCAGCCCGTAGCCGACGTTGTCGGCGACATTCATGTGCGGGAACAGCGCGTAGGACTGGAACATCATGTTGACCGGCCGCCGGTGGGCCGGGACGTCGGTCATGTCCTGGCCGTCGATGACGATGCGGCCGCCGTCCGGCGTCTCGAGGCCGGCCAGCATGCGCAGCAAGGTGGTCTTGCCGCAGCCCGAGCCGCCCAGCAGCGCAAACAGCTCGCCGCGCTCGATTTCCAGGTCGACGCCGTCGACCGCCTGCACGGTGCCGTAGCGCTTGGTCAGACTTTCAATCTTGACGATCGGTGCGGTCACGACTCCCGCCTCATTGGCCCGTCTTGATCGTGGTCCACAGGCGCGTGCGATCACGCACCTCGGCGGCCGTGCCGGCGGTGATGGTGTAGAAATTGGCGCGCGCGTCGGCCGTGGGATAGATCGATTTATTGCCTGAAATGGACTTGTCGAGCAGGGCGGTCGCCGCGGCATTGCCGTTGGCATAGTTGGTGAGCGCGCTCGAGGCCGCCGCCACCTTGGGATCGAGCATGAAGTCGAGGAAGCGATAGGCATTGTCGACGTTGGGCGCATTCTTCGGGATCGCCGCCACGTCGATCCAGACCATCGTCCCTTCGTGCGGGATGGCGTAGTTGATGGCGCGCTTTTCCGGCGCCGCTGCGGCGCGGTCCCTGGCCTGCAGGATGTCGCCCGAGAAGCCGAAGGCGAGGCAGATGTCGCCGCCCGCCAGCGCGTTGATGTACTCCGAGGAGTGGAACTTGCGGATGAAAGGCCGGACCGCTTCGACGACCCTGGCCGCCTTGGCGAGATCCTCGGGCTTCTTCGAATCCGGATCGAGATGAAGGTACTTGAGTGCCGCCGGCAGCACGTCGGTTGCGCTGTCCAGCATCATCACGCCGCAGTCGGTGAAGCGCGACACTGTAGCGGGGTCGAAGATCATGCGCAGCGAATCGACCGGCGCATTGTTCATGCGCTTGCGGATCTCGGTCGCGTTGTAGCCGATGCCGATGGTGCCCCACATCCAGGGGATGCCGTGCGCATTGTTCGGATCGTATTTGGCCAGCAGCGCCATTGTGTCGGGGTCGAGATTGCCGTAGTTGCGCAGCCGCGACTTGTCGAGCGGCAGGTAAAGCTTGGCCGCGAGCTGGCGCACGAAAAAGGGCGAGGCGGTGGGCACCACGATGTCGTATCCCGCCTGACCGCTCTTCAGCTTGGCGTCGAGGATCTCGTTGGAATCGTAGGTCGTGTAGTTGACCTTGATGCCGCTTTGCACGCCAAAGTCCTTGAGCTGACCGGGATCGATATAGTCCGACCAGTTGTAGACATTGACCTGGCCTTGGCCGAGGGCTGGCGTGGCGCCGAGCGCGAGCAAGACGGCAACGAGACTAAGACGCATCAAGGACTCCGAACGACAGGAGCTATGCTTATCCCGTAGTTGCCGGTCCTCGCAACGGACGACCCGCCTTGGCACAGCGATTGCGTCGTATAAAGTGCCAGGGGCGCTCCAGATGTCGTCAAAATCTCCACCCAAGCCAGCCACTGTTTCCGCCGAGCCGTACGGATTCGAGCTGAATCCCGCCGAGTGCGCCCTGCTGATCATCGACATGCAGCGCGACTTCCTCGAGCCCGGCGGCTTCGGAGAGATGCTGGGCAACGACGTCTCGCAATTGCGCCGCACGATCGAGCCGAACAGGAAACTGCTGGCGGCGTGGCGCAACGCCGGCTTGCTGGTCCTGCACACACGCGAGGGGCATCGCCCGGATCTCTCGGATCTGCCGCCGTCGAAGAAGATCAGGGGACGCAGCAGGACCACCATCGGCGACACGGGCCCGATGGGCCGCATCCTGGTGCGCGGCGAAGCCGGTCATGACATCATCCCCGAGCTCTATCCTGCACCCGGCGAGCCGGTGATCGACAAGCCGGGCAAGGGCGCCTTCCATGCCACGGACCTTCACTCGATCCTGCAGCATCGCGGCATCACCCAGCTGGTGGTGACCGGCGTCACGACAGAGGTTTGCGTCAACACCACCGTGCGCGAGGCCAACGACCGCGGCTACGACTGCCTGGTCCCCGAGGACTGCGTCGGCTCGTATTTCCCCGAGTTCCAGGAAATGGGCCTCAAGATGATCAAGGCGCAGGGCGGTATCTTCGGCTGGGTTACCGATTCGGCACACATACTCGCGGCGATCGACTAGACGCCGAGATAGCGGTGCTGGAGGTCGCTGTTGGCGGCGAGGTCGCGCGAAGTGCCGGACCATACGACGCGGCCTTTCTCCACGATGTGATGGCGGTCGGCGAGCGGCAGCAGGGCGCTCACGGTCTTGTCGATCACCAGGATCGCCTGGCCCTCGCGCTTGAGGCGCGCGAGGCAGGACCAGATCTCCTGCCTTATCAGCGGCGCCAGCCCTTCCGTCGCCTCGTCCAGGATCAGCAGCTTGGGATTGGTCATCAGCGCACGGCCGATCGCCAGCATCTGTTGCTCGCCGCCCGAGAGCTGGGTGCCGCGATTGGCCTGCCGTTCGGCAAGCCGCGGGAAGAAGTCGAAGACGCGGCTCAGGGTCCAGGGCGATGCGCGGCCGTCGCGGTTGGCTGCCGCGGCCACGAGATTCTCCCGCACCGAGAGGTTGGGGAAGATCTGGCGGCCCTCGGGCACCAGCCCGAATCCCAGCCGGGCGATCCGGAAGGAGGGCAGGTGATCGACCCGCTTGCCCTCGAACTCGACGACGCCGCGCCGTCCGGGCAGCAGGCCCATGATGGAATGCACGGTCGTGGTCTTTCCCATGCCGTTGCGGCCCATCAGGGTCACGACCTCGCCGGCATCGACGACCAATTCCATGCCGAACAGCGCCTGGCTCCCGCCATAAAAGGCCTCGAGGTTTTTTACGCGCAGCATCAGGCGGCCTCCTCCCCGAGATAGGCCTGGCGAACCTCGGGATGGGCGCGGATCTCGTCGGGCGTGCCCGAGGCGATCGTGCGGCCATAGACCAGCACGGTGATGCGGTCGGCGAGCGCAAACACGGCGTCCATGTCATGCTCGATCAGCAGCATGGCGCGCTTGCCCTTGAGCCCGCGCAGCAGGTCGACCATGCGCTGGCTTTCCTCGACACCCATGCCGGCCATCGGCTCGTCGAGCAGCAGCAGCGCGGGCTCGGCTGCCAATGCCATCGCGATCTCGAGCTGGCGCTGCTCGCCATGGCTGAGCGCGGAGGCGAGAGTGTCGGCGCGGCTGCCGAGGCCGACGGTTGCGAGATGCCCGCGCGCCGGCGTGCGGAGCGCTTCATCGCGACCGGCATCGGCCAGGAAGCGGAAGGAATGGCCCTGATGTGCCTGCACGGCCAGCGCCACGTTGTCGAGCGCGGTGAACTCGCGCAGCACGGAGGTGATCTGGAACGAGCGCGCGAGGCCCAGCCGCACGCGGGCATGAGTCGGCAGGCGCGTCACGTCGCGACCGGCGAAACGGATCGCGCCGCTGTCGGGCACGAGGGTGCCGGTGAGCTGGCCCACCAGGGTCGTCTTGCCCGCGCCATTGGGGCCGATCAGGGCGTGGATCTCGCCCGGCCGCACTTCTATCGAGACGTTGTCGGTCGCCAGCAGGCCGCCGAAGCGCTTTACCAGGCTCTCGGTGGAAAGCAGCGGCTCAACCATGGCGGCGGCCCTTGTCGTTCCCGAGTAGCGAGTCGATGCCGCCCCGGGCGTAGAGCGCCACCAGCACCAGCATCGGGCCGAAGACGATCTGCCAGTACTCGCCCCAGCCCTTGTGGAAGAGATCCATCAGCGGCTTGAGCGACTCCTCGAGGACGAAGACGGCGATGGCGCCGTAGAGCGGGCCGAAGAGCGTGCCCATGCCGCCCAGCACGACCATGACGATGAGATCGCCCGACCTCACCCACGACATCATCGCGGGCGAGACATAGGCGCCTTCGTTGGCGAGCAGGATGCCGGCCAGCCCGCCGAACGCGCCGGAGATGACGAGCGCGGCAAGGCGATAGCGGAACACCGGGAAGCCCAGCGCGGTCATGCGCTGCTCGTTGGAGCGGGCGCCGCGCAGCACGAAGCCGAAGCGCGAGCGGGCGAGGCGGTCGCAGAACCAGAGCGCGGCCAGCAGCAGCGCGAGGCAGAGCCAGTAGAAGCTGGCCTTGTCGGCGAGATTGATCAGGCCCGGAAAGCGGCTGCGGCCGATGTTGAGTCCGTCGTCGCCGCCATAGACCTCGAGGCCCGCGGCCACGTAGTAGACGAGCTGCGCGAAGGCGAGCGTGATCATGATGAAGTAGACGCCGCGTGTTCGCAGCGACAGCGCCCCGATCAGGGCTGCCCACAGCGCTGACGCGAGGATCGCGACCGGCCACTGCACCCAGCCGCTGGCGATGCCGCTTGCAGACAGGATGCCGACGGCATAGCCGCCGATGCCGAAGAAGGCGGCATGGCCGAAGCTCACCAGACCGCCATAGCCCAGGATCATGTTGAGGCTGACCGCCGCGATCGACCAGATGACGATGCGCGTGCCGACCGAGAGCAGGTAGCGCTGGTCGAACGCCTGCGTCAGCAGCGGCAAGGCGGCAAACAGGAACAGCAGCAGAACGGCGAGGAGCCCGCGCGGCGTGGCGACGGACGCCATCATGTGCCCGCCTTCATGAGCGTTGTCCGAACAGGCCGGTGGGACGCCACACCAGCACGCACGCCATCACGAAATAGACCAGCATCTGCGAGATCGCGGGGGCGGCGCCGGACGCGGTGGCGGGACTGAGGAAGGTCTTGAGCAGGTCGGGAAGGTAGCTGCGCCCGAAAATGTCGATCTGGCCCACCATCATGGCGGCAATGAACGCGCCCTTGATCGAGCCGATGCCGCCGATGACGATGATCACGAAGGCGAGGATCAATATGTCGTCGCCCATGCCGATCTTCACCGAGCCGATGGGCGCCGCCATCATTCCGGCAAGGCCCGCGAATACGGCGCCCAGGCCGAATACCAGGCTGAACAAAAGCTCGATGTTGACGCCGAGTGCCGCGATCATGCGCCGGTTCGAGGCGCCGGCGCGGATCAGCATGCCCATGCGGGTGCGCGCCACCAGCCAGGCCAGCACGACCGCCACGACCGCGCCCACCACGATCAGCGCAAGGCGATACGCAGGGTAGGGCACGCCGGGCAGGATCTCGACGGTGTGGCCGAGGAACGACGGCACCGCGATGCTCTTGCCGGCCGGTCCCCAGACCGCGCGCACCAGCTCGTTGAAGAACAGGATCAGGCCGAAGGTCGCCAGCACCTGGTCCAGATGATCGCGCGCATAGAGCCGCTGCATGACGGTGGCCTCGACCACGACGCCCAGCACGAAGCTGGCGGGCAGCGCGAGCAACACGCCCAGCACGAAAGAGTTGGTCCAGGCGATGAAGGTCCAGGCGAGGTAGGCGCCCATCATGTAGAGCGAACCATGCGCCAGGTTCACGAGATCCATGATGCCGAAAGTGAGCGTCAGGCCGGCGGCGAGCAGGAACATCAGCAGGCCGAGCTGCACGCCGTTCAGCACCTGGATCAGCAGGGTGTCCACGTACCCTCAACCAACGCGAAGTCTGTCATCCCGAGTTCGGCGCATTCACATGCGCCTATAGCGAGGGATCTTTACCGTTGTCCAAGGATCCCTCGCTGCCGCCCGGGATGACAACGACGCTGCGCGTCGTTGTCATTTCATCGTGCACTTGTCGGCATAGGAATCTACGCCCGCGGTCACCGCCGTGGCGATGGTCTTCACGGTCATCATCCCGGCCGGGTCCTTCACAGTCTCCTGGATATAGAAATTCTCGATCGGGAAGTTGTTCTTGCCGAACTTGAAGTCGCCGCGCAGTGACTTGAAGTTGGCCTTCTTCATCTCGGCGCGGACCTTGTCCTTGTTGCTGAGGTCGCCCTTCAGCGCCTCCGCGGCCGAGGCGATCAGCATGATCGCGTCGTAGCTCTGCGCGCCGTAGTACGACGGGTAGACGTTGTATTTCTTCTTGAAGTCGGCGACGTACTTCTTGTTCTGCTCGTTGGGCAGGTCGTTGACCCATTCCTGCGCGCCCAGCGTGCCGAGCGCCAGATCGCCCTGCTGCGGCAAGGTGATCGCGTCGATCGAGAACACCTGGTAGAGCGGCACGGTCTTGTTGAGGCCGGCCTGCACCCACTGCTTCACGAACTGCACGCCATGAGCGCCCGGATAGAAGATGAAGATGCCTTCCGGCTTGGCCGCGGCGATCTTGGTCAGCTCGGCCGAGAAGTCGAGCTGGTCGGGCCACTTGGTGTAGTCCTCGCCCATGATCTGGCCCTTGTAGGTGCGCTTCACGCCCGCAAGCATGTCCTTGCCGGCGGCGTAGTTGGGGCCCACGACGTAGAGGCTCTTCACGCCCTTGGTGTTGAGGTAGGCGCCCATCGCCATCGGCGTCTGGTCGTTCTGCCATGACGTCGAGAAGAAATTCCTGTTGCATAGCTCGCCCGCGATCTGCGACGGCCCGGCATTGGCCGAGATCAGGATCGTGTCGCCCTCGTCGGTCACGGTCTTGAGCGAGGCGAGCAGCACGTTCGACCAGATGTAGCCCGCGACGAAGGCCACCTTGTCCTGCTGGACGAGCTTCTCGGAGCGCGCCTTGCCGACGTCGGGCTTGAACTGGTCGTCCTCGTAGACGATCTCGATCTTCTTGCCGGCGATCTTGCCGCCCAGGTGCTCGACGGCGAGATCGACCGAACGGCGCATGTCCTCGCCGATCGCGGCCTGGGAGCCGGAGAAGGTGCTGATGAAGCCGATCTTGATGCTGTCCTGCGCCGCGACGGGCTGCAGCCCAAGCGCCAAGGCGGCGATCGTTGCGGTCCCAAACAATGTGCCCTTCATGAGCTCCCACTCCCTTTTCAATTGGTTCGTATACAAGCCGAATTTCGTACGTCTAACAACGGTCCGTTGAACAAGAACGTCCTCACCCTGAGGAGGCGCGTCGCGCCGTCTCGAAGGGTGGGCAACAAACGCGGTGCTCGTGCCGCCCTTCGAGACGCTCTGCTTCGCTACGCTCCTCAGGGTGAGGTTGTTCTGAGCTTGAAGCGCTGGATCTTGCCGGTCGCGGTCTTGGGGAGCTCGGGCACGTACTCGACCCAGCGCGGGTATTTGTAGGGTGCGAGCGTTTTCTTGCAGAGGGCCATCAACTCGTCGGTCAGGGCGTCGCTACCGGTGCCGGCCTGCTTCAGGATCACGAAGGCCTTGGGCTTGACCAGCCGGTCGGCGTCGGCATGGCCGATCACCGCGGCCTCGAGGACGGCCGAGTGCCCGATCAGACATCCCTCTATCTCGATCGGCGAGCACCAGATCCCGCCCACTTTCATCATGTCGTCGTTGCGGCCCTCGTAGACCAGGTAACCGTCGGGATCCTCCCGATAGGTGTCGCCGGTGTTCAGCCAGCCGTCGACCATCGTCTCCGCCGTCTTCTCGGGCTTGTTCCAGTAGTACGGTGCGGCCGACTCCGCGCGAATCCACAGTGCGCCGCTTTCGCCCCTGGCGACCGGCTTGCCGTCGTTGTCGAGGACCCTGGCCTCGTAGCCCGGCACGGGCTTGCCGCTGGTTCCCGGCCGATAGTCGTCGAGCCGGTTGCCGATGAAAATGTGCAGGCACTCGGTCGAGCCGATCCCGTCCAGGATCACGGTGCCGGTCTTGTCCTGCCAGCGCCGGAAGATCTCGGCCGGCAGCGGCTCGCCCGCCGAGACGCAGGCGCGGATGCTGTCGATCCTGCGCGGCCTGGCATCGAGTGCCATCAACAGCGCCGCATAGAGCGTCGGGACGCCGAAATAGAGCGTCGGCTTGAATCGCTCGATGTTCTCGAAGGTCGTGTCGGGTGTCGGCCGGCGATCGTCGAGGATCGCCGTGCTTCCCGTCCACAGCGGGAAGGTCATGGCGTTGCCCATGCCGTAGGCGAAGAACAGTTTTGCCGCCGAGTAGGAGATGTCGTTCTCCGACACGCCGAGCACGCGAACGCCGTAGAGCTCGCTGGTCACCACCATGTCGCGCTGGGCGTGCACCGCACCCTTGGGGCGCCCCGTCGAGCCGGACGAATAGAGCCAGAAGCAATCGTCGGTGGGCGACGCGAGCATGGCTGCCAGTCTGTCGGACATTTTTTCCATGGCGGCGAGGAAGGCGTCGACGGTGAGGCCGTCGACCGGCGCCTGCTTCAATGCCGGCTCGACTTCGCCGGCAAATTCGCTCGAATAGACCACGAGCCTGCAGCCCGAATCCTCGAACATGTAGGCGTAGTCGGGCGTACGCAGCAGCGTGTTGGGCGGTACGGGAACAATGCCGGCCTTGATGGCGCCCCAGAAAAGATAGAAGAACGCCGGGCAATCCTTCACTACCATCAGCAGGCGATCGCCGGGTTTCAGGCCCCGTGCCAGCAGCGCGTTGCCGGCGCGGTTCACCCGCCCGGCGAGTTCGGCATAGGTGACGGTCTCGCCGTGGACGGTGCGGATCGCGACCTTGGCGCCGCGCCCTTCGGACAGATGCCGGTCGATGAACGGCACGGCCACGTTGAAGCGGCTCGGCAGGTGGACCTTGTTGTCGGACGAGAAGGAGATGCCGGACGGAAGAGTCATGAACGCTCCTTTAGCCCAGGCAGGCATCCCTTGTCAGCGGATGGCCGGCAAGCGAGATTGACCGCATGAACATTGCGCGCTGGTTGCCGGGCATGGCGGCCTTGCGAACCTACAAGGCGTCGTTCCTGCCGCACGATCTGGCGGCGGGCCTCACCCTCGGTGCGGTGATGGTGCCGGTGGGCCTGGCCTACGGCGAGCTGGCGGGTCTTCCGTTGGCCGGCCTGTACGGCAGCATGCTGCCGCTCCTTGCCTATGCGCTGTTCGGCAGTTCGCGGCAGCTGATCGTCGGACCCGACACGGCGATGGCGGCTCTGGTCGCCGTTGCCGTCGTGCCGCTGGCGCCGGGCGATCCGGGCCGGCTGGCGCTGCTCGCGGCGGCGCTGGGCGCAATGGTGGGGGGCCTCTGCCTGCTGGGCGGCGTGCTGCGGCTGGGATTTGTCGCCAACTTCCTGTCCAAGTCGGTGATCGTGGGCTTCATGCATGGGCTGGCGCTGGTGATCGCCGTTGCGCAATTGCCCAAGGTGCTGGGGCTCAAGTCCCAGGGCGAGACCACGCTCGAGCAGGCGGGGAGCCTGCTGCATCGCCTTGGCGACACCAATTTCGTCGCCTTGGCGCTCGGCGCGGGAACCTTCGCCGTCATTCTCCTGTGTCGCCGATTCCTGCCGATGATACCCGGCGCCGTCGTGGCCCTTGTGGGTTCTGGATTGGCCGTAGTCCTGTTTCATCTCGACGTCGCCGTCGTCGGCGCCATCCCCACCGGTTTGCCCGGCCTCTCGCTCCCCGCCATCTCGCTCGCGGACTTCGATTCCCTTCTGCCGATCGCGCTGGTCGCGGCCTTGCTCTCCTTCTCCGACACCGTAGTCACGGCTCGCGCCTTCGCCGCACGCAACCGCTATCGCGTCGATGCCAACCAGGAGCTGCTGGCGATCGGCGTGGCCAACCTCGTTTCCGGGCTGAGTCAGGGCCTGCCGATCAGCGCCAGCAATTCGCGCACCGCCGTCGCCGAGGCGGCGGGCGGCCGCACGCAAGTGACGTCGATCGTCGCAGCCATCGTCGTGGGCTGCGTCATGCTGTGGCTGGCCGGCTTCCTCTTCCATCTGCCCGCGGCGGCACTGGGTGGCCTGCTGATGGCTTCGGCCTGGTCGTTGTGCGACTTCGGCGAGTTCCGCCGGCTCTGGCGTTTCCGCGGGATCAGTCTCGCCGGCGCGCTGGTGACCCTGGCGGGCGTCGTGGCCTTGGGCGTGATGGAAGGCATCATGATCGGTGTCGCCTTCTCGCTGGTCCTGCTGTTGCGCGCCCTGGCCTTTCCGCCCGACGCGGTTCTCGGCCGCACACCCGACGGAAGCTGGCACGATCCGGTGTACCGGCCGGATGCCGTCACGGTGCCCGGACTGCTGGTCTACCGTTTTGCAGCACCGCTCTTCTTCGCCAACTGCGCCTTGTTCCGCGATCGTGTCGAGGCTCTCGTCGCAGCGGCGCCGCAGCCGCTGTCCGGCGTGGTGATCGATGGCGGCGCGCTGCAGGATATCGACTTGATGGGCTGTGAGACCCTGGTTGAGCTCGACCGCGAACTCGGCCAACGCGGCATCCGTCTGGTCTTCGGCGACCTGCGCGACCGGCTGAAGCGCGACATCGTGCGCGGCCTCGAACTCGCGCTCGACGGGGACGACCCGACTTATGCGAGCGTCGCCGCGGCGGCCGAGGCAATCAGGGCGAAGTCTCCTAATTGAACCTCACATACTCGAAGTCGCCCGGCTGGTTGTTGATGCCGCGCTGGGGCGGGGCGATCCAGTTGGCGAATTTGCCGGGCTGCACGACGGCCGGCCCCATCAGTGACGTGACGTAGGCGCGGTCCTCGGCGGTGGGCAGCCATTTGCTCGCGTTGGCCGCCCACTCGGCCTCGCTCAGCATCCGGCCGTCGGGCGAGACGCGCAGGCCCGCGAAGGCGCCGATCTGGCGGTCGAATCCGCGGTGGGGCAGCTTCAGTTCGAAGTCGATGCCCGCCTTTTCGATCACCTGGTTCCAGCGCAGCAGGCCCTTCGCGCAATCCTCGACATAGTCCTGACGCAGGCGCTCGTTCAGCGACTGCAGCGCCGGCACCGTCTTCTTGACGATGCGGCCGTTGTCGACAGTGTCGATGTCGTAGGTGGCGTTGACGAGTTGATGGTCGTCCTCGATGCGGGTCTCGAGGTATCGGCCCTTGACGCCCATCGTGTAGTAGTTGGCCGCGTTGGTGGAGGCTTCCTGGCCGAACAGGTCCAACGACACGGAAAAGTGGAAGTTGAGGTATTTCTGGAGGGTCGGCAGGTCGACGGCGCCCAGTGCGCGTACGTCATCGGTCTTGTGCTCCCGCATCAGGTCGCAGGTACGCTGGATGATGCGTTGCACGCCCGACTCGCCCACGAACATATGGTGCGCCTCCTCGATCAGCATGAAGCGGCAGGAGCGCGACAGTGGATCGAAGCCCGACTCGGCGAGCGAGGCGAGCTGGTATTTGCCGTCGCGGTCGGTGAAGTAGGTGAACATGAAGAAGCTGAGCCAGTCCGGCGTCTGCTCGTTGAAGGCGCCGAGGATGCGCGGCTTGTCGGGGTCGCCCGAGTGGCGCTCCAGCAGCATCTCCGCCTCCTCGCGGCCGTCACGGCCGAAATGGGCGTGCAGCAGGTAGACCATTGCCCACAGGTGCCGGCCTTCCTCGCAATTGATCTGGAAGAGGTTGCGCAAGTCGTAGAGCGAGGGCGCCGTCTTGCCGAGCAGCCGCTGCTGCTCGACCGACGCGGGCTCGGTGTCGCCTTGCGTCACGATCAGGCGGCGCAAGGTGGTGCGCAGCTCGCCGGGCACCTCCTGCCAGGCGGGCTTACCCTTGTTGTCGCCGTAGGCGATCGTGCGGTTGGGGTCGTGGCCGGCGAGAAAGATGCCCCAACGATAGTCCGGCATCTTCACATGGCCGAAATTGGCCCAGCCGTTGGCATCGGCCGAGATCGCGGTGCGCAGGTAGACGTCGAAGGACTGCGCGCCGTCGGGACCCATGTCCTTCCACCAGTCGAGAAAGCGCGGCTGCCAGTTCTCCAGCGCGCGCTGCAGGCGGCGATCGCTCGAGAGGTCGACGTTGTTGGGAATGAGCTGGCTGTAGTCGATCGCGGCCATGACGGTTCTCCTAAGCGCGCTTGCGGTCGTATTTCGATTGCTTGCCGGTGCCGTAGAGCTTCAGCGCGCCCTCGGGGCCGGTGGCGTTGGGGCGCTGGAAGATCCAGTTCTGCCAGGCCGAGAGGCGGGCGAAGATCTTGGTCTCCATGGTCTCAGGACCGGCAAAGCGCAGGTTGGCTTCCATGCCGATCAACCCGTCGGGCGAGAAGCCCGCGCGTTCCTCGACGGCCAGACGCACTTCGTCATCCCAGTCGATGTCGTCGGGCGTGAAGGTGACGAGGCCGGCGTCGTCGGCGGCCTCGGCGTCGAGCGCCTCACCGATCTCGCCCTTGAGCCCGTCGACATGCTTGGGATCGGAGAGGAAGCGCGTGCCCAGCCGCGTCAGGCCGTTGCCCATCGGATAGGGGCCGAAGTTCATTGCCGTCATCTTCACGGATGCGGCGGGCAGGTTCGAACCTTCGAAGACGCCGTCCAGCATGTAGGAGCGGTCGGCCGCCAGCACGAGCTCGAACAGCGTGCCGGCGAAGCACGAGCCCGGCTCGATCAGGGCGATCAGGCTGCGCGACGATACGTCGAGGCGCTTCAGGGTGCGCTTCCAGTAGAGCACGATCTCGTGCACCAGCCAGTCGCCCGCTTCCTTCGCGAGCAGCGCGTCATAGGCCTCGACCAGGGCGGTGTCGCCCTGGCTGTGCAGAACCCAGGTGCCGATCTCGGTCTCGTTGAGGCGCAGATGCATCATCGCGTCATCGAACGAGCGGGCCAGTTCCAAGGGCCAGAACGCGGCACCCTGCGCGTGGATCTCCGACGCATGGGCGGGTGGGGCGGAAGAGGGGCCGCTCATCCTGAAATGCGCGGCGCGGCGCTCGCGGTCGATCTCCACGACGAGGCCCGGATAACGCAGCATGTCGCCATCGAACGTGCGCTCGACCGGCGGGAGCGCGATTCCCTTGGCCGCCTTCGGCCGCTTCGATTTCGTGGCGATCTCCTCGGCGATCTTCTTCGTCTCGTCGGCCAGTTTGCTGGCAGGCACGAGCTTGTCGACCAGGCGCCACTGCTGGGCGCGCTTGCCCCGCAGGCCCTCGGCAGTCGTGCAGAAGAAGTCGGCGTGATCCTTGCGCACCATGCGCTTGTCGACGAGACGGGTCAGCCCGCCAGTGCCGGGCAGCACGGCAAGCAGCGGCAGCTCGGGCAGCGACACCGCGCTGGAGCCATCGTCGGCCAGCAGGATCTGGTCGCAAGCCAGCGCCAGCTCGTAGCCGCCACCGGCTGCGATGCCGTTGATCGAGCAGATGTAATTCTGGCCCGAGTTGTCGGTCGCATCCTCGATCGCCATGCGCGTCTCATTGGTGAACTTGCAGAAGTTCACCTTGTGATCGTGGGTAGAGAGCCCGAGCATGTTGATGTTGGCGCCCGAGCAAAACACGCGGTCGCGCTGGCTGCGGATCACCACGGCGCCGATTTCCGGATGCTCGAAGCGCAGGCGCTGCACCACGTCGGCCAGTTCGATGTCGACGCCGAGGTCGTAGGAATTGAGCTTCAGCTTGTAGCCGGGTTTGAGCCCGCCATCCTCGTTCACGTCCATGGTGAGGTAGGCGACGCCATTCTCAAGGGCGAGCTTCCAGTGCTTGTAGCGGCTGGGCTCGGTGCGGAAGTCGATGATGGCGGTCTCGGCCATGGCGTTTCCTATTTCCGTAATTCGGTACTGAAATACCTATTTACTTTCCCAGCTGCAAGCGCATCTTATGCCCATCCCCGATGACCAAAATCCGCTCCGCCCAAGCCTCTGATCTGAAAGCAATTTCCGCCCTGGACGGGCGGGAGACCGGCGTCGCCAAGCCCGATTACTGGCGCGAGATGCTGGCGCCGGACCGGCATTTCCTGGTGGCCGAGACCGCAAAGGGCGCGCTGGCGGGCTTCATTGCCGGCGAGATCCGCGCCTGGGAATTCGGCCAGCCGGCGGCGGGCTGGGTGTTCGCGATCCAGATCGATCCGAAGCTCCGCTTGAAGGGTGTGGGCAGCGAATTGTTCGAAGCATTGGTCGCGCGCTTCAAGGAGAAGGGCGTTACGCGCGTGCGCACCCTGGTCGATCGCAAGGATCATCTGATCCTCTCGTTCTTCCGCGCGCAGGGCATGGTGGCAGGGCCGTCGCTGCAGCTCGATATGGACGTCACGTGAAGCTGCAGACTGCGACGCGGCTCGGCCTCTACGCGATCCTCGAGCTCGCGCGCGATCCCGAGCGCACTTTGTCGTCGGCCGAGCTGGCCGAGCGGTTCGGCGTGTCGAGCCATCATCTCGCCAAGGTCATGGGCACGCTGTCGACGGCGGGCTTCGTGCGCGGCGGCCGTGGCGCCGCGGGCGGCTACCGGTTCACCGGCAATCGCCGGCGCGTCACGCTGATGGACATCGTGGCGCTGTTCGAACCCGCGCCCGGCGCGCGGCCGGCCGAGCCCGGCGAGGAAACCGCCATCGGCGCCTCGTTGCAACGCGTGCTGACCGAAATAGACGAGATCGCCGAGGCAACGCTGGCGTCGATCACGCTCGAGACGATGCTGAGGCCGCGAATCCCCTGATCCGGCGGTGATTGACATGCAGGTATGTGCCTGCATAAAGTAAATGCAGCTAAATGCCTGCATGAAACGATCCGACCTCCTGTTCAAGGCCCTGGCCGATCCCAGCCGCCGCAAGCTGCTGGACCGGCTTTACGCCAACGACGGGCAAACCTTGAGCCAGCTGTGCGAACACCTCGACATGACACGGCAGTCCGTCACCCAGCATCTCGATCTGCTCGAGGCAGCGAACCTGGTGACCACGCTGCGACGCGGCCGCGAGAAGCTGCATCTGCTGAACCCCGTGCCCTTGCAGGAAGTGTACGAGCGCTGGCTCGCCAAGTTCGAGAAGCCGCGCCTCAGGGCGCTTCACGACCTCAAGCAGCGTCTGGAGCGTGATAGAAAATGAGCAAGTCGACTTTCGCTTACGTGACCTTCATCCGCAGCACGCCCGAGCAGGTGTGGACCGCGCTGACCACACCGGAGTTCATGCGCCAGTACTGGTTCGACATGCATTGCGAGAGCGACTGGAAGACAGGGTCGAGCTGGAAGCTCGTGTTTCCCGATGGCCGGCTCGCCGACGTCGGCAAGATCGTCGAGGCCGATCCGCCGCGGCGCCTCGTCATCAGATGGCGCAACCAATGGAAGCCCGAACTGGAGGCCGAAGGGGACTCGCTCTGTACCTTCACCCTCGAGGTCGTTCCCGACAACGCCACGCCGGTGGTCAAGCTCTCCATCCTGCATTCCGTGGATCGCGAAGGCTCGAAGCTGATCGAGGCCGTCTCCGGCGGCTGGCCGCGTATCCTGTCCAATCTCAAGTCCCTGCTGGAAACCGGCGAGATCATTCTGAAGAGCGCCGGTCACAACTGAACCGAAGGCCTTGACATTGGTTGCGATATACGCAACATTGGCAAGTGCTCATTCGACCTCTTCGGCCTCTCTTCCCATTAAATTCCGCTTTTTTTAATGGGACGCCGTGATCCTGCCGCGCCCCGTTGCGGCCGTCGTGTTCGACATGGACGGTCTGCTGTTCGACACCGAGCGGCTCTATGAGAAGGCCTTCATCTCGGCGTCGGTTGAACTCGGTCATGCCGCCGACAGCGAGGTCTTCAGTCTGCTGATCGGCGCGCCTTGGCCGACCGGCCGGCAAATCCTGCTCGATCGGTATGGGCCCGACTTCCGTGTAGACGATCTGACGGCGGTCTGGATAAGTCATTTCAAGAAGTTGATCGATGTCGACTTGCCGCTGAAGCCGGGCGCGCTCGAACTGCTCGCACTGCTCGATCGGTTGGACCTGCCACGTGCGATCGCGACCTCGTCTTCGCACAATACCGTCGCGCATCATCTGGCCATGCATAAGCTTGCCGATCGCTTCCACGCCGTCATCGCGGCGGGCGACTACGCCAACGGCAAGCCCAGCCCAGATCCGTTCCTGTTGGCGGCGGCGCGCCTCGGCGTTGAGCCGGCCGACTGCATCGCCCTGGAAGATTCTTTCCATGGCGTGCGAGCGGCCCATGCCGCGGGGATGATGACCGTCATGGTGCCGGACATGCTTCAGCCGACAGCAGAGATTAGCGCGCTCTGCGCGGCGGTGGCCAAAAGCCTGCTCGAGGTGCCGGCGCTGATTACTTCCAGCCGTCGCGCGTCTGCGGCAGCTTCTTCTTGAGGAGAGCGCCCGCCACGACGTTGCGCAGCACCTCAGCCGTGCCGCCGCCGATCGTGAACATGCGCACGTCGCGCGCCATGCGCTCGAGCGGCAGTTCGCGGGAATAGCCGCGCGCGCCGAAGAATTGCAGAGCGTCGTTCACGACCTGGATGGCATTCTCCGAGGTGAATATCTTGGCCTGGGCCGCCATCAGCATGTCGGGGAAGCCGTCTTCGCCGGAGCGGGCGGCGTTGTAGACCAGGGCGCGCGCGGCAGAGAGCTTGATCGACATGTCGGCCAGTTTCCATTGCAGGCCCTGGAACTCGTTGATCGGCCGGCCGAACTGCTCGCGTGTCTCCGACCAGTCGAGGGCCAATTGGTACGCCCCCTCGGCGATGCCGAGCGCGACCGTCGCCGCGCCCACCCGTTGGCTGTTGTAGGCGGTCATCAGGTCGGCGAAGCCCTTCTTGAGGCCGCGTGGCGGGATCACGAGGGACGAGGGCGGCACGTCCATGTCCTCGAAGTCGATCACCGCCTCGGGAATGCCGCGCAGGCCCATGGTCGGCTCGCGCTTGGTGATCTTGAGGCCCTTCGTCTCGTCGCGAATGGCGAGGAAGCCGCCGACTCCCTCGAATTCGCCCTGCTCGTCGTAGACCTTGGCGAAGATCAGGTGCAGCCGCGAGACGCCGCCGCCGGTGATCCAGTGCTTGCGGCCGTTGATGACGTAGCGGTTGCCCTTCTTGTCGGCGCGCGTGGTCATGCCGCCGGCGTCGGAGCCGGCGTCGGGCTCGGTGATGCAGATCGCGGGCTTGTCTCCGCCGAGCACCATGTCCGCCGCCATCTTCTTCTGCTCCTCGGAGCCGTAGGCCATGACCGCACTGATCGCGCCCATGTTGGTCTCGACCGCGATGCGGCCGGTGACGGAGCAGGCGGCCGATAGAGCTTCGATCGTCAGCACGGCGTCGAGCCAGTTCTTGCCCTGGCCGCCGTACTGCGTGGGGATCGTCATGCCGAGCAGCTTCTCTTCCTTCAGCAGTTCGACATTGTCCCAGGGATACTGCTCGGTGCGGTCGACCTCGGCGGCGCGCGCAGCGACAGGTCCATTCGCAAGCTCGCGCACGCGGGCCTGGAGTTTCACCTGATCGGGCGACAGACCGGGGGTGTTCATGGTGTGGTTCCTTAATGGTTTGGATCGACACTGAAGATCGCGATGCGCTCGCTGCGTCCGCGCACCGGCACGCTGCCCAGCGAGTCGAAGGCGAAGAGCTCACCGCAGGCGTCACGCGTGCTCTGTGAGACCAGAATGCGCGTGCCGTGCTGCTTGTTCAACTCCTCCAGTCTCGCGGCGAGGTTCACCGTGTCGCCAAGCAAGGTGAAGCTCATGCGCTGGCCTGCGCCGATCGAGCCTCCGATCACCGGGCCGGTACTGACACCGATGCGCGTCGCCAGGGCCACGCCCTGGTCGCCGAAGGTGCGGCTGCCCACCGCGCGCTGGATGTCGATGGCGGCGCGCACTGCAGCACAGGCATGATCCGCGCACAGCAGCGGCATGTTGAAGCTCGCAAACAGCCCGTCGCCGATGAAGGTGTTGACGACGCCGCCGTGCGCGCGGATCGGCGCCAGCACGGTTTCGAGATACTCGTTGAGCGCCGCCACCAGCTCGTGCGGCGCCAGGTATTCCGCGATCGTCGTGAAGCCCGCGATGTCGGTGAACAATATGGTGGCGTCGCGGATCTCGCCTTTGGCGTCTCCTTGCCGCTCCAGGATGGTGGACGCGACGCTCTCGTCGACGTAGCGGCCGAAGGTCTCACGAATGCGTTCGCGCTCGCGCAGGCCCTCGACCATGGTGTTGAAGCGGCCGGTCAACTCGCCCACCTCGTCATTGGAGGTGACGGGTACCAGAACGTCCAGATCGCCGCCGGCCACGCAAGTCATGGCGGACGAGAGCGTGGCGACCGGCCGCAGCAACGAGCGGGTAACATAGTAAGCCGAGATGGCGAGGCCGATCACCGACGACGCGGCATCGACGACGATCTCCGACTGCTGGCGCGCTCCACTGTAGGAGAAGAGGTCGACGATGATTGCCGCCAATGGCACGACCGATACGACGAGCAGGGCGACGATCAGCTTGTTCTGGTAGCTGCCGAAATAAAGGCTGAGATTGCGGCCGGTGCGCTCGAAGATGAACGTGCACAGGGTCGCGAGGTAGTCGCTGACTATGAAGTAGGTGTAGGTGAAGTAGTAGATCGGGACGAGCAGGCAGACGGCGATGTAATCGGCGATGGACGGCGTCTGAAGCCCGACCGAGGACTCGATGTGGTCCGCCGGAAGCCACCAGGCCAGCGAATTGCGGAAGCCGTAGAGGAAGAAGGCGAAGATCGCGACCCCTTGCGCGGTGAGAAGCGGCAATTGCGTAAGGCGCCGCTCGGCGCTTTCGAACGAGGCCTCGCCCTTCAGGAAGCGGTGGACGGGCTCGAACAGATGTTGCGCCAGCAGCCCATTGACGCCGACCAGCAGAACGATGCCGGGCACGATGGAGATCCACATGTCCTGCCACGCACCGTTGACCAGGCGGAAGATGACCGCGACGGCTACATCGAAGACGACAATCGACACCGCCATCAGGAGATAGCGCCGCCGCATCGCGGCGATCTCGCGGGCTGGGGCGCGCGGGGTCATGCGGCGTGGTCGATCCTGTAGACCACGACATCGCCTTCGTGGCCGCGCACGCCGGTCTCGCCCAGGCGCCGGGCGGGGAAGCCATCGCCTGCGGCCCGCATGGTGCTCTCGGTCGCGAGGATCAGCGTACCGAAGCGCTTGTTGAGCTGCTCCACCCGCGCTGCCACGTTCACGGCATCGCCCAGCAGCGTGTAGTCGAGGCGCTTGTCGGTGCCGATCGACAGGCCGATCACCGGACCCGTATTGATGCCGATGCGCGTGCGGACCGGCACGTCGCCGGCGAAGCGGACATGGGCCAGCGTGCGCTCGATCTCGATCGCCGCGCGGATCGCGGCGCCGGCATGGTCGGCGAGCGGCAGCGGCAGGTTGAAGCTCGCGAACAGGCCGTCGCCGATGAAGTTGTTCACCACGCCGCCGTGCCGCTCGATCGCCGGCACGACGGTGCCGAGATAGGTGTTGAGGATGCTGGCGAGGTCGGTCGGGCTCACGCCTTCGGAGAGGCCGGTGAAGCCTTCGATGTCGGTGAACATCAGGGTGGCGATGCCGGTGTTATGGGCGACCCGGCCGCTCGTGTCGTGATTGCCCAGGATGGCGGTCGCCACGCTCTCGCTCACATACTTGCCGAACGTGTCGCGCAGATATTCGCGCTCCGCGAGCCCCGCCACCATCTGATTGAAGCCGCCGGTCGCGCGCCCGACCTCGTCGTCGGAGGTGACCGGCAGGCGCACCGCGAGATCGACATCGGCGACGCGACGCATCCCGGCATCGAGGCGGCCGATCGGTTGGGTGAGCGCGCGGGTAATCCAGTAGTAGATCGTGGAAGCGGCGAACACCGATGCGGTCACGTCGGCTGTCGCTTCGCGCGCCAGGCGTGCGCCGTCGTAGCTCGCGATGTCGCCGGCGAACAGGATCGTTGCCGCGAACGACACGAAGAAGACGGCGAAACCCACTTTCCTGCGGAACGATCCCTTGAACGTCGCGATGTTCACGCCGCGGGAGCGGAAGAGATACGCGCAGAGCCGGTCGAGATAAACGCTGATCACGAACAGGGTGAGCACGATGTTGAAGGCGGTAACGACGAAGAACGACGCGATGGTATCGAGCCAGGCTGCGACCTCGATCGTGGCGCCGAAGGTGATGCCGTAGCGGGCCGACAGCAGGCGCAGCGCCAGCATGGGCGCGTAGAGACAGCCGATCAGCACCGCCGAGCGCCGCGGAAGGCCGGCGATCGAGGCTTCGACGTCGACGAAGGCTGCTTCTCCCGCCATGAAGCGCCGGGTGGGCCGGATCAGGAAGAAGGCGCCGGTCCAGGCGCCGATGACCAGGAAAGCCGCGGATACAGCCATCATCGGCGCCAGGATGGCGAAATCGGCATTGATCGCCGCATAGACTGCCGACGTCGCAAAATCGATCGCGAACGGCACGGCCATCGCAAGGTAGTAGCGTCTGATGACGGCGCGGCCTGCTTCCATGGAAGCGGGTATAGAGCGGATCGGGCGTCAGCGGAACGCCCCATCCGGAGGCGTTCAGCCCTTCAGTTCACGCGCCGTGATTTTGTACTTGAAGGCGTCGGCGTCGAGCGGATCGACGAGGCCCGACTTGTCCTCGGCCTGCGGGTACATCAGGAAGGGCAGCGCGTCCTTGTAGTTGGCGCCCGGCAGTTTCACGTCGTGTGCCACGTTGAAGGCGAGCCAGTTGCCTTCCCACGCGCCGAACAGCGTCTTGCGCGCGGCCATCACCTTGAGGTCGGACATGCCGAGGTTGGTCGGTGGCTCCTCGAGCACGACCTTGCGCACGTCCGCCGGGTCCGTCGGTGTCCAGCCGCTGCCCGACAGCCAGACCTCGGCGCGGCAGTGCTGCGCCTTGGTGACGATCTCGGAACCGGCGCCCAGCGACTTGTAGCCGAACTGCGAGGGCACGACCCTGATGCCGTAGACGTCGCGCGCCGGCACGCCGACCGAGCGCGCCATCGCCACGTAGAGGGCGTTCAGGTCGGCGCACTTGCCGCTCAGGTTGCCGGTCTTGATCATCCAACTCACGTCGCCGACGCCGCAGCCCGGCGTCTTGGCGTTGCGGAAGGTGTTCTCGACCACCCATTCATAGAGCGCGCGCGCCTTGTCGACGTCCCTGGTCCTTCCGCGCACGATGCCGTCGGCCGTCTCCTTGACGATGCCGTCGACTGGCAGCAGCTCCGTGGCCATCAGGTTGAGGCGGCGCTCTTCCTCGCTGAGCGGCGCGGCGTTGCCCTCGCCCGGACGCACCGAGCGGTCCTGCGTCCGTACTTCGGTCGTGACCTCGACCAGCGGGTTCTGCTGGTCGGCCGACCACTCGACCCGCAGCATCTCCATGCCGTAGAGCGGATCGCGCACCCTCTCGGCGACCTTGGGATTGCCGGTCCAACTCGTCTTGCCGGGCTGCTGCCAGTCGGCTTCGGCGAAGGTTGGCAGCGGGATCCAGGCCCTGGTGGCGAAGTTCGGCTCGACCCGCGTCGTCAGCGCGAAGCTGCGCCAGCCTTTGGGCATCGGCGAGAATTCGCCGGCGGCCGATGCAAGGCGCGGCGCGAGGCTGACGACGGAGCCGATGGTGGAAGCGGCGATGCCGGCCTTCAAAAGATCGCGACGATTCATCTGTCTCTCTCCCCAAGCATGATGACCGTCGTCGGAAAGGGCCAGGCCATCCCGAACCAACCAGCGCCGCGACGCGGCAACAGTCCGTAGCGGATAGCGCGAAGAGTGCCGAGTGCCGATGTTTGCGTCAATGGGGCGCCCGTGCACGCCGTCAGAGACCGAGATAGGCCTTTCTCACGAGATCGTTGGACAAGAGGTCGCCGCCGCTGCCGCTCAGCTCGATGCGGCCGTTCTCCAGCACGTAGCCGCGATGGGCGATCTTGAGCGAGGCCGTCACATTCTGTTCGACCAGCAGAACAGTGAGCCCTTCCTCATTCAGCCGCCGCACGATGCGGAACATCTCCTGCACGATGGCAGGAGCAAGGCCGAGCGACGGTTCGTCGAACATGACGAGGCGCGGCTGGCCCATCAGGCAGCGGCCGATCGCCAGCATCTGCTGCTCGCCACCCGACAGGGTGCCGGCCGCTTGCCTCCGCCGTTCGGCGAGGCGCGGGAACAGGCCAAAGACGCGATCGAGGGTTTTCTTTTCGGCGGTGCGGGCGCGCTTCAGGCTGGCACCCATCTCGAGGTTCTCGAGCACGCTGAGATTGGGGAACACCTGACGGCCTTCGGCGACATGGCCGACGCCGGTCTCGCAGACGCGATGGCTCGGCCAGCCGGTGATCTCGGTGCCGTCGAAGCGCACATGGCCGGCGGCCGGCCGCTCGATGCCGTGAATGGCGCGGATCAGCGAGCTCTTGCCGGCGCCGTTGGCGCCGACGATGGCCACGATCTCGCCGGCCGCGATTTCGATCGAGACGCCGGACAATGCCTGGGCGTCGCCATAATAGAGATCGAGGCCTTCGACCGAGAGCAGCGGCGCGCTCATGCCGGATCCTCGTGCCCGAGATAGACGTCGAGGACGGCCTGGTTGCGCGAGATCTCGGCGGGCGTGCCCGCGGCGATCTTCTCGCCGTAGCTCACGACGGTGACATGGGCGGCCAGCGCCATCACCGCGCGCATGACGTGCTCGATCAGCAGGATGGTGAGCCCGGTCCCGGCATTGAGCTCGCGCAGGAACGCCACCATGACGTCGACTTCCGTCGGGCGCAGGCCCGCCATCACCTCGTCGAGCAGCAGCAGCTTGGGCTCGGTCGCGAGCGCGCGCGCCACTTCGAGGCGCTTGCGGTCGGGCAGCGTCAGGTTCTCGGCGAGCTGGTGGCGGCGGTCGTGCAGGCCGAGCCGCCGCAGGATCGTCTCGGCGGCGGTGCGCGCGTCGGTCAGGCGCGGGCGGCGATGCAGGGCGCCGATGGTGACGTTCTCGAGCACGCTCAAGCCCTTGAACGGCTTCACGATCTGGAATGTGCGGCCGACGCCCGCGTCGCACACGCAGATCGGGCCGCAGCCCCGAGATCGGCCGGCCGTCGAGCGTTACCGTGCCGACCGTCGGTGGGAAGACTCCGGCGATCACGTTGAAGATCGTGGTCTTGCCCGCGCCATTGGGCCCGATCAGGGCATGGATCGTGCCGGCCGGTACAGCGAAGCTGACGTCGTGCACGGCGCGCAGGCCGCGGAAGGTCTTGCCGACGCCGGAGAGTTCGAGGCGCGCGCCGCTCATGGCTTGCGATCCGACAGGCCGAGCCTCGCCGCGAGCCACGGCCACACGCCGGCCGGTCGGTACATCACGATCAGCAGGAGGGCGAGGCCATAGAAGATCTGCTTGATGCCCGGAATGTTCAGCTGCTGGCCGATCTCGGTGAAGATCTCGCCGAGGCCCGTCAGCACGACCGCGCCGACGAACGGACCGAACAGGGTGCCGAGCCCGCCGATGATCGGCGGCAGCGCCATCTCGATCGAGCGGCGTGATGGCGAACGCCGTCTCGGGGAAGAGGTTGTTGTAGTAGAAGGCGTTCCAGATGCCGGCGACCGCCGTCAGGGCGGCGGAGATCATCACCGCCGCCATCTTGCAGCGCAGCACCGGCACACCGACGGCCTGCGCCGCTTCGGCATCCTCGCGGATGGCCAGCCAGTAGCGGCCGAGCCGGCTCTCGAGCAGGACGCGGCACAGCACGAAGGCGCCGACCGCGAGAGCCAGGATCACGTAGTAGAAGAGCACCGGGCCGCCGCGCAGGTTGGCGAGGTCGACGACGTTGCGCTCGATCCTGAGGAACAGGCCGCCCGAACCGCCGGTCCATTTCCAGTTGTCGAAGCCGATGCGCGTGAACTCGGCGAAGGCGATGGTAAGCAGCGCGAAGTAGACGCCGGCCAGCGAGAAGCGGAAGCCGAGATAGCCCACGACCGCGCCCGCCGCGACGGCGGCGGCGACGGCGGCGAAGATGCCGATCCACGGGCCGATGCCGTAGTGGAAGTAGAGTCCCGCGGCGACATAGCCGCCCAGCCCGGCATAGAGCGCATGGCCGAGCGAGAGCTGGCCCGCGAAGCCCATCATGATGTTCCAGGCCTGGCCGACATAGGCGAAGTAGAGAATCAGGATCAGCACCGACAGGCCGTAGCCGCCGAGCAGCGCCGGCGCCGCGAGCAGCAGCGCGAGCAGCACCGCGAGTCCCACCATCGCGCTGGATCTTCATCGCTGCTCCCGCCGGCCGAGCAGCCCCTGCGGCCGCACCAGCAGGACGACGATCAGCAGGCCGAAGCTGAACATGCTCTTGAGCGAGGGATCGATCAGCAGTCCCGCGACCGCCTCGCTGACGCCGATCAGCAGGCCGCCCAGCAGCGCGCCGGTCATGCTGCCGAGTCCGCCCACGATCACGATCACGAAGGCGAGCAGGGTGTATTCGCCGGCCAGGAACGGGGTGACGGGAATCACGGTGATCATCAGCGCGCCAGCGGCGCCGACGCAGGCGGCGCCGATGCCGAAGGTCATGGCATAGAGCTGGCGCACATCGAGGCCGACGACCAGCGCGCCCGAGATGGCTGTCGGCGGCGGCGCGGATCGCCTTGCCGGTGCGCGTGCGCGTGAAGAACAGCCACAGCAGGCCGGCGATCGCCAGCGCCGTCACCGCGGCGTGCACGCGCACCGCGTCGAACACCAGCGGCCCGAGCTCATACGAGTCGAACTGCGAGTCGAGCTGGATGGTGCGCGAGTCGGGGCCCGCGATCGCCAGGCACCCGTTGGCCAGCAGGGTGGCGACGGCGAGCAGCAGGAGGAACTGCTGATGCTCCGGCCGGTTGATGAAGGGCTGGATCAGGCCGCGCTGCAGGGCGTAGCCGGCCACGAAGAACACGGCGGCGATCGCCGGCAGGCCGAGCGTCGGCGGGATCTGCAGGTAGTCGAAGCCCATCCAGGCGAGATACATGCCGACGACCATCATCTCGCCGTGCGCGAAATTGACGATGCGCATGACGCCGAAGATCACCGACAGGCCGAGCGCCATCAGCCCGTAGACCATGCCGGTCAACAGGCCCTTGCTGATCGCCTGGGCCAGCGAGAGAAGAAAGTCGGCGGTCAAGTCCGGCGCTTGTCGTTCCAGCCCGGCTCCGGGAAGGTGAGCGGCGCCATCGACGACTCGGCCGGCAGCACTACCGTGGGCTTGCGCTTGAGGTTCTGCAGCGCCGTGCCCCGGATGTTGACGTTCTGGCCCTTGGCGTCGAACTCGATCGGACCGCCCACCATCACATGCTCGTCGATCTTCGTCTTGCGCAGCGCTTCCATCAGCGCGTCGGGCTTGGTCGACTTGGCCGCCAGCCAGGCATGGGCGGCGATCAGCAGCGCCTCGAAGGTGAAGCCCGCATCGATGTCGATCTGGTCGTTGGGGAACTTCGCGGCGTGGTGCTTCTCGAGCACTGCCGTCATCGGCGACTTGGGATTGAGCCACGGCTGGATGGAGATGACGAACTCGCCGTACTTGCCCATCGACTTGATGAAGTCCTGCTCGTACATGCCGGGCGTGCCGGGGTTGATCGTCATCGGCTCCCAGCGCTGCTTCACCATCTCCTGCACGATCAGCTTGGCGTCGTTCAGCCGGCAGATCGGCATCAGCATGTCGGCCTTGGTGGCCTTCGCCTTGGCGACCTCGACCGAGAGGTCCTTGGCGGCGGCGTCGTAGGTGATCGTCTCGACGATCTCGTAGGGCATGCCGGCCTTGGGGAACATCGCCTTGATGCCGCCCAGCATGGCGCTGCCGAAGGTGTCGTTGATGCTGAGCAGCACCGCGGTCTTGGGCGTGACGCCCGAGGCCTTGAAGATCTGCTTCTGCAGGTCGAAGGCGCTGGCGAGCAGCATCGGTGCGGTCGGGAAATTGCGCACGATGAACTTGTAGCCCGACTCGGTGATCGGCGGCGCGGCGGCGATGTTGACGACCAGCGGCACGCCCTTCTGCTCGGCGACCTGGGCGACGGCGATGGTCTGGCCCGAATCGAAGGCGCCGACCAGGACATGGCAGCCGGCCTCGATCGCCTTCTCGGCCTGGGTGCGCGCGACGTCGGGCTTGGTTTCGCTGTCGTAGGTCACGATGTCGAGCTTCACCGGCACCTTGATGTCGGCGAACACGTCGTTGCAGATGTCGGCGCCGTGCTTGCAGGCTTGGCCGATCAAGCGCCTGGGCGCCGGAGGTCGGCAGGATCAGGCCGATCTTGAGGTTGGCGGGTGCCTGCGCGAAGGCATGGCGCAGCGGCATTGGCGCACCGAGCAGGGCCGCGCCCGCTGAGGCGGAACGGGTGAAAGTGCGGCGGGTGAATTTGGCGCGCGTCGTCATGGAATATCCTCTCCTGGGATCGGTTTGGCCGGACTATAGAGACGCCGGGCGGGGCGTGCTAGGTCGGCGGGCATGACCGTCGCTCTGGCCGACCTGAACGAAATGACGCTCCCGGCCTTCGTGGCCGCGGTCGGCGACACGTTCGAGCTGGCGCCGTGGGTGGCCGAGGCTGCCCATGGCAAGCGGCCCTTCGCCACGGTGGCCGACCTTCATCTGGCGATGATGGCGGCGGTGCGCGGGGCGTCGCATGCCGCGCAGGTCGCCTTTCTCGGCCAGCATCCCGATCTTGCCGGCAAGGCCGCGCGCGCCGGCGAGGTGACCGGGGAGTCGCGGGACGAACAGGCGAGCGTCGGGCTCGACACGCTGTCGGAATCGGAATTCGCGCGTTTCCATCGGCTGAACGATGCCTACAGGACGAAATTCGGCTTCCCGTTCATCGTCTGCGTGCGTCGCCACACGCGGGACTCGATCCTGCAGCAGTTCGAGCGCCGCCTGGCGAACGACGAAGGGCAGGAGTTCGCGGCCGCCATACAGGAAGTCTTCCTCATCACGCGGCTGCGCATCGCGGCAAGAGTCACGGGCGAAGGCGTGCCGCAGGTCGACGGGCGCCTCAGCACCCACGTGCTCGATACCCATCTCGGCCGGCCGGCGTCCGGCGTCGCAATCGAGCTTTACGAGCTGGCCGGCGAGCGATATCACCGGATAGCTACAGCGGTTACGAATGCCGACGGTCGCACGGACCAGCCGTTGATCGGCGGCCGGCCGCTGCCGATCGGGCGCTACGAATTGCGCTTTTCGGTCGGTGACCATTATCGCGGCAGGGGTATCGAAGCCGGCAGCCCGCCTTTTCTCGACATCGTGCCTTTACGTTTTTCCATTGCCGAGCCGGAGGCGCATTATCACGTCCCGCTGCTCTGCACGCCCTGGAGCTATTCGACCTATCGTGGCAGCTGACCAATAGAGGTTCGCGGACAATGATGAACCAGTCTCTCGGTCGTCGCGGCCTTCTGCGGATGAGTGTTGCCGCTGTTGCCGCCGTGTCGTTTCCGTTCAAATCGATCATGGCGCAGACCATTACGCCGCTTGCCGACCTCAATCGCATGGATCGCACGAGCTTCGTCGCGGCGTTGAGCGGCACCTTCGAGCGGGCACCCTGGGTGGTCGAGGATGTCTACGCCCAACGGCCGTTCGCAACCGTGACAGCGCTGCATGAAGCGATGTTCGCCATTCTGCGCGCGGCGCCTCGGGACAAGTTGTTGGCCTTCTTCGGCAAGGACGTCGATGTCCTGCGCATCGGCAAGGATTCGCACGCCCGGGAATCGCCGCCGAATCGAAGCACGAGCAGGGAAGTGTCGGCCTCAATTCATTGAGCGACGCCGATGCCCGGCGCTTTCAGGAGATGGGGATCGCCTACAAGGAAAAGTTTGGCTATCCCTTCATCATCGCCGTCCTGCGCCATACACGCGAATCGATCATGAAGGAGCTGGAGCGCCGTTTGCCGAACGATGCGGCGACGGAGTTTGCGAACAGCCTCCAGGAGGTCTTCTACATCTCACGCTGGCGGCTCGTGGATCGGGTGAGCGGGCCAGGCACGCCGCGGATCCACGGCGCCCTCAGCACCCATGTGCTGGATGCCACCAATGGCCAGGCCGCCGCGGACGTGGCGATCGAGCTCTTCGAATTCACGGGCGATCAGGCACGCAAGGTCGGCGAAAGCATGACCACCGCCGACGGCCGCAATGGCGCGCCGCTGCTCGCAAACCGCCCGTTGCCGATCGGCCGATATGAGCTGCGATTTGCCGTCGGCGACTATTTCCGCAAGAAGGGCAATGTGACCGCCGAGCCGCCGTTCCTGGATATCGTGCCATTGCGTTTTTCGATTGCCGAACCGGAAGGGAATTACCACGTCCCCCTGATCTGTACGCCATGGAGCTATTCGACGTATCGTGGAACCTGAAGAAGGCGGAGGAAGCAAATGACAACCTATAGCGACGTCTCCCTGATGATCGACGGTGCCTGGACCAAGGGCGCGAACGGCCGCACGATTCCCATCGTCAATCCGGCGACCGAAGAGGTGATCGGTCAGCTCGCGCACGCCGAGAAGACCGACCTCGACCGGGCGCTCGCCGCGGCCGACAAGGGCTTCAGGCAGTGGCGCAAGGTTTCGGCCTACGATCGCTACAAGATCATGCGCAAGGCGGCCGAGCTCATTCGTCAGCGCATCGACGAGATTGCCGTCCTCATGACCATGGAGCAGGGCAAGCCGGTGATCGAGGCCAAGGGCGAGACCATGCTTGCCGCCGACATCATCGACTGGATGGCCGAGGAAGGCCGCCGCACCTACGGCCGCATCGTGCCCGCGCGCATGGAGAACGTGCACCAGCTGGTGATGAAGGAGCCGATCGGCCCGGTCGCGGCCTTCACGCCGTGGAACTTTCCGATCAACCAGGTGGTCCGCAAGGCGTCGGCGGCTCTTGCCACGGGCTGCTCGATCATCGTCAAGGGACCGGAGGACACACCCGGATCGTGCGCGCAGCTGATCAAGGCCTTCGTCGATGCCGGCGTCCCGGCGGGCGTGATCCAGCTTGTCTACGGCGTGCCGTCGGAGATCAGCGAATACCTGATCCCCCATCCGATCATCAAGAAGGTGACGTTCACCGGCTCGACGCCGGTCGGCAAACAGCTTGCAGCCCTTGCCGGCGCGCACATGAAGCGGGTCACGATGGAGCTGGGCGGCCATGCGCCTGCGATCGTGTTCGAGGACGCCGATCTCGAGCAGGCGGTGAATGTGCTGGGCGCCAACAAGTTCCGTAACGCGGGCCAGGTCTGCGTCGCCCCGACACGCTTCCTGGTGCACGAGAAGGTCTATCCGGAATTCGTCGAGCGCTTCACCGCCTACGCCAAGAACGTGAAGGTCGGCAACGGCCTCGACGCCGACACCAGGATGGGCCCGCTCGTCGCCGAGCGCCGCCTGCATGCCATGGACAGCTTCGTCAGCGACGCCATCGCCAAGGGCGCCAAGATCAAGACCGGTGGCCAGCGCAAGGGAAACAAGGGCTACTTCTACGAGCCCACCGTGATGACCGACGTGCCGCTCAACGCCAAGATCATGAACGACGAGCCGTTCGGCCCGCTGGCGCCGATCTCGTCGTTCAAGGATTTCGACGGCGTAATGAAGGAAGCCAACCGGCTTCCGTGGGGCCTCGCGGCCTATGCCTACACCAAGAATACCAAGACCATGGCCCAGGTCGGCGCCGCCTTCGAAAGCGGCATGGTCTCGATCAACCACCATGGCCTTGCCCTGCCGGAAGTGCCATTCGGCGGCATCAAGGATTCGGGCTATGGCTCCGAGGGCGGCCTCGAGGCGCTCGAGGCCTACCTCAACACCAAGTTCGTCACGACTCTGGGCATGTGACGGAGGGCGAAGCGCTCCGTCCTGAGCGCAGCGTAGGATCTGCTACCGATGAAGGCCGTGGTGGAAACACCAGGGCTTTTCTACGCCGCCGGCGCTCTGCTCTGCAGAGCGCCTAATCCACCTTCGCGCCGCTCGCCTTGACGATCGGCGCGAAGCGCACTTCCTCGGCGCGCCGGAAGGCAACGGTGTCGGCGACGCTCTTCCACAGCGGCGTCGCGCCGTTCTTGAGGTAGGCGTTCTTGACCTCGTCGCTCTCGAGCGCCTGCTTGGCGAGCGCGTTCAGCTTCTCGACCATCGCCGGCGGCAGGCCGGCCGGGCCGCAGATGCCGCCCCATGAATTGATGTCGTAGCCCGGCAGGAACTCCGTCATCGCCGGCACGTCGGGCGCCTTGGGACTGCGCTGCAGGGAGGTGACCGCAAGGCCGTTGACCTTGCCGCCCGCCATCTGCGCCAGCGATCCCGGGATATTGTCGAAGATCATGTCGACCTGGTCGGCCAGCAGGTCCTGCGTCGCCGGCGCGCTGCCGCGATAGGGCACGTGCAGGATATCGATCTTGGCCATGGCGGCGAACAGCGCGCCGCTCAGGTGCACCGTCGTGCCGGCGCCCGACGAGGCGTAGGTCACCTTGCCGGGCTTCTCCTTCGCCAATGCAATCAGTTCCGGCACGGTCTTCGGACCCAGTGTCTTGCGCACGATCAGCAGGTTCGGCAGCGACCACAGCATGGTGATCGGCGTGAAATCCTTGTCGGCATTGAACGGCAGCTTGGCGTAGAGCGTCGTGGCGATGGCGTGTGAGGAGACGGCCATCAGGCCGATCGTGTAGCCGTCCGGCGCGGAATGGGCGATCGCGTCGGCGCCGACATTGCCGCCCGAGCCGCCGCGATCGTCGACGATGAACTGCTGGCCGGTGAGTTCGCTGAGCTTCTGGCAGGCGATGCGGGAGAGCACGTCGGTCGGGCCGCCCGCCGGGAAGAGGTTGATGTATTTCACCGGCTTGTTGGGCCAATCGTCGGCCGCGCGGGCGATGCCGCTGGCGATCATCGGCGCGGCGAGCGCGCCGCCGGCCACGAGGAGCGCCCTACGACGCAGCATGAGACGGCGCGGCAGGATCAATTTGGTCATCGGACATTCCCCAAGCTTCATTATTTGTCGCTGCAGTCTATACGCGGCGGCCGGTTGAAGTGCATCCCGGGGCACGCGACACTTGGTCATGTCCGATCGCGATGATTCGGGCGGCGCCTGGAAGGTGCCGCCCAGCCGATACCTTGCCGGCCGACCCGCGGAATTCGCGGTCCGCACGCCCCGGTCGGTCTATGTGACGATGCAGGATGGCTGCCGGCTCGCCGTCGACGTCTTCGTTCCCGATGGAGACGTCACGAAGCACTGGCCGACGATCCTGATCCTCACTCCTTATATCAGGCGCTTCGAGCTCGCGCCGGGCACGACCGGCGTCGAGCAATCGCCCAACACCTGGCGCTATCGCGACATGTTCGTGCCGCGCGGCTATGCGCTGGTCGTGGTCGATGCGCGCGGCACCGGCGCCTCGTTCGGCACGCGCGACTCCTTCCGCAGCCCGCGCGAGCGCGCCGACTACAGGGATATCGCCGACTGGATCGTTGCCCAGGACTGGAGCGACGGGACGATCGGTGCCACCGGCATCTCCTATCTCGGCGCGGCCTGCGATTTCCTGGCGAGCACCGGCCATCCGGCTGTGAAGGCGATCGCGCCGTTGTTTGCGGTGTGGGACACCTGGACGGACAATTATTATCCGGGCGGCATGCTGATCAAGCGGCTGGCGCTGGTCTATGACGAGCTGATGCTGGCGCTCGACCACGACAAGCGCGAGCTGCGCAAGCAGTTCAAGTATTTCGCCGATCCCGCGCTGCTTGGGGCCGCTGCCGGTCGACGAAGACACCGACGGCGCGCTGGCGCGCGAGGCGGTGCAGGGGCATCTCGCGAATTTCCGCATGCCCGACTTCATCACCGAGTTCAAATGCCGCGACGATGCGCTGCCCTACGATCCGTCGTTCACCTCCGCGTCGTTCAGCCCCTACAACTATCTCGACGAGATGCCCGAAAGATGTCGCGGTCTACGCCGTCTCGGGCTGGATGGACGGCGCGGGCTACGCCAACGGGGTGCTGTCGCGCTACCTGACCTTGCCCAACAAGAACAAGCGCATGCTGCTGGGTCCGTGGGATCATGGCGCGCGGGTCAATGCCTCGCCGTGGCGCGCCCGGCAGGATCCGGAGTTCCCGGTGCTGGGCGAGGTGCTGCGCTTCTTCGACCAGTATCTCGCCGGCCGCGACACCGGCCTCGAGGCCGAGCAGCCGATCCACTATTTCTCCGTCCACGCCGAGGAATGGCGCGCATCGCCGAGTTGGCCGCCGCTCTCCGGCAGCCGCCGCTTCTACACATCACCCGGACGCCAGCTGGAGATTGCGCGTCCAAACGAAGCTTCGTCCGACGACTATCGCGCCGACTTCACAGCGGGTAGCGGCACGCAGACGCGCTACGAGCGCATCGCCGGCATCGACGCCACGAACTACTACAACGACTGGCCGGAGCGCGAAGAGAAGCTGCTCTCCTTCACGACGGATGCCCTGGACCAGCCGCTCGAAATCGCGGGCCATCCGGTGCTGTCGCTATGGCTCGCGTCGAGCGAACCCGATGCCGCGGTTTTCGCCTATCTGTCGGAGATCGAAGCCGATGGAACCGTGCGCTACATCACGGAAGGCGTGTTGCGTGCCATCCATCGCGCCGAGGCGCCGGCGCCGCGCGAATACAGGACGACTTGGCCGTTCCGCACCTTCGCGCGCAGGGATGCGAGGCCGATGCCGATCGGCGAGCCGCAGCTCCTGAAGTTCGCGCTGCTGCCGATCGCCTGGCGACTGGCGAAGGGCAGCCGCATCAGGCTCTCGATTTCCGCGGCCGATGCCGACCATTTCGCGCAAACGCCGCACGGCCGCCCGCCACTGCTCACTGTCGGGAGCGGCGGAGAGCAGGCAACCGCGCTGGAGTTGCCGGCGTCGGCGGACTAGGGTCGGCGCCAATCAGGAGATGAGATGGCAACACCTGGCAGGCGGGCGATCCTCGGCGGAGCGATTGCGAGTGTTGCAGCAGGCGCGCGTGCGGCCGGATGGCCCGACAGGCCTCTCACCTGGGTTGTGCCCTTCCCGGCGGGTGGGCCGAGCGACGTCTTTGCCCGGCCGGTCGCGGCGCAGATCGCGGCCCCGCTCGGCCAGACGATCGTCATCGACAATCGCGGTGGTGCCGGCGGCACGATCGCGGCCCTCCAGGTCGCACGGGCGCCGGCAGATGGCTACACGATGATCGTCGGTTCCACCGGACTTTCCTTCGCACCGCTGGTCTATCCCAAGGCCGGCTTCGAGCTGGCGCGCGACTTCGTGCCCATCGCCGCCCTGGCCCGCGTGCAGTCGGCGCTGGTGATCAATCCCGAGCGGCTCGACGTGAAGACGCTGAAGGAGTTCATCGATACCGCGCGCGCCAAGCCGGGATCGATCGAAATAGCCTCGCCCGGCCTCGGCACCGTGCCGCATCTCGCCATCGTCAATTTTCAGCAGCGTGCCGGCGTCGAGCTGCACCACGTGCCCTATCGCGGCGGCGCGCCGGCCCTGCAGGACCTGTTGGGCGGCAACGTCGCGGCCTCCTTCGCCTCGATCAGCACGCTGGTGGGCCATGTGAAGGCGGGCAAGCTTCGCGTGCTGGCGATCGCCGGCCGTCGCCGCGAGCCGCTGCTGCCCTACGTGCCGACGATGGACGAGGCGGGCCTCAAGGATTTTCGCGCCATTACGTGGTTCGGGCTGTTCGCACCGAGGCCCACGCCGGATGCCGTCCTCGATCGCATGCAGGGTCTCGTGCAAACGGCGCTGGCGAAGGACGACGTCAAGCGCGTATGGGCCGAGCAGGCGGCGAAGGTCGAGCTCGAAAGCCGCGCCGGCTTCGGCCGCTTCGTCGATCAGGAGATCGTCCGCTGGGGCGCCATCGCCAGGGTGGCGGACGTCCGGCTCGAATAGTCAGGTCGCGCCGCCGCCGTTCACCTGGATCATCTGGCCGTTGATGTAGGCGCCGCCCTCGGAGACCAGCAGGCGCGCCGCGGCCGCGACCTCGACCGGCTTGCCGAAGCGGCCGAGCGGGACGCGGGCGAGTGTCTGGGCACGGGCCTGGGCCGAGGCGTTCTTCTCCTCGGTGTCGGGCGCGATCGGGCCGGGTGAGATCGTGTTGGTCGTGATGCCCTTGGGACCGAACTCCATCGCCAGCGCCTTGGAGAGGCCCCACACGCCGTGCTTGGCGACCGAGACCGGCGCGCGGCCGGCGTGGCCATGGATCGCGTTCATGCCGGCGAAGTTGACGATGCGGCCCCAGCCCTTCTTCACCATGCCGGGCAAACAAGCCCGGCTCAGCCAAACCGCGGCGTTGAGGTCGACCGAGATGACCCGGTCCCAGTCGGCGTCGCTCATCTCGAGGAACGGCTTGTTGGGACGGAGCGCCGCGTTGTTCAGCAGCACGTCGACGGCGCCAAACGCCTTGATCGCCTCGTCGGCGATGCGCTTGCACTCCTCGGGCCCGCCGACGTCTCCCATGATCACCAGCGTCTTGACGCCGAACTTCGCGGCTTCCTTCGCCACGCCGTCGCAGGCGGCGCGATCGCTCGAGCCGTTGATTGCGACGTTGAAGCCGTCCTCGGCGAGCCCGAGCACACAGGCGCGCCCGATGTTCTTGCCTCCGCCGGTGACGAGCGCGGTCTTGCCACCCTTGATCATTGAGGGGGCCGCCATCAGACGGCGCCCTGGCTGCGCAGTTCCTTGATTTTCTTCGGCGAGAAGCCCAGCCCCTTCAGCACCGCATTGGTGTGCTGGCCGAGGTCCGGTGTGGGCTTCAGCTTCCTGGGCTGCGGCGACCCCGTGAGATTGATCGGGTTGCCCACCACCTTGATGTTGCCGAGCTTGGGGTGCTTGACGTCGCGGGCGATGCCGAGATGCTGCACCTGCGGCTCGGCGAAGGTCATGTCGATCGAGTTGATCGGCCCGCTGGGCACGCCGGCCTTGTTGAGCGCGGCGATCCAGTGTGCGGAGGTGTTGGTCTTGGTGACCTCGCTGAGACGCTCGTTCAGCGCCTTGCGGTGCTGCGAACGGAGCGCGGGCGTGGCGTGCTCGGGATGGTCGAGCAGCGCCGGTACGCCGAGCGCAGTGGCGGCACGCTTCCACATCGTGTTGCCGGCGGCGGCGATGTTGATGTAGCCGTCGCTGGTCGGGAACACGCCGGTCGGGATCGAGGTCGGATGGTCGTTGCCGGCCTGCTTGGCGATCTCGCCCTTCATCAGCCAGCGCGCGGCCTGGAAGTCGAGCATGAAGATCTGCGCCTCGAGCAGCGAGGTGTGGACCCACTGTCCCTTCTTCGTGCGCTCGCGGTTGAAGAGGGCCAGCGTGATCGCCTGGGCGAGCAGCAGGCCTGCCGTCAGGTCACAGATCGGAATGCCGACCCGCATCGGACCGCGGCCGGGCTCGCCTGTGATGGACATGAGACCGCCCATGCCCTGGGCGATCTGGTCGACGCCGGGGCGTGCCGCGTCGGGGCCGGACTGGCCGAAGCCGGCGATCGAGCCGTAGATGATCTTCGGATTCACCTTCTTCACCGACTTGTAGTCGACCTTGAGGCGGTACTTCACGTCGGAGCGGTAGTTCTCGACGATCACATCGGCCTTCTTCGCGAGCTTCATGAAGATCGCGTGGCCTTCCTTGCTCTTGAGGTTGAGCGTGATCGCCTGCTTGTTGCGATGCAGGTTCTGGAAGTCGAAGCCATGGCGGCTGCCGCCCATCGCGTCGGTGTTGGTGCCGGGCTCGGGCGGCGGCTCGATCTTGATGACCTGTGCGCCCCAGTCGGCAAGCTGGCGCACGGCGGTTGGACCGGCGCGGTGTGCGGTGAGGTCGAGAACCTTGATGTGGGAGAGTGGAAGCTTGGCCATGGGAACATTTCCTCTTGAACGATAAGCACTGTGTCATCCCGAGCGCAGCGAGGGATCCTTGTTCGGCGTTCGATCAAAGATCCCTCGCTGCGCTCGGGATGACAGGATTTTTCAGGCGGTTACTTGCCCTTGAACACGGGCCGTCGTTTTTCCATGAAGGCACGGCGGCCTTCCTTGAAGTCTTCGCTGTCGAAGCAGGCCACCGTCATGGCGTCGAGCTTCTTGAGGTCGCGCTGCCCTTCGGGCTTGGCGATCTCGCGCGCGGTGGCCTTGGCCAGCGCGATCGTGAGCGGCGCATTCTGCGCGATCGCATCGGTCGTTTTGGCGACCAGCGCATCCAGTTCGGCATCGGGCGCCACGGCGTTCACCAGGCCCATGTCGTAGGCCTCCTTCGAGGAATACTGCTTGGCCGTGAACAGGAACTCCATCGCCCGCGGCAGGCCGACGATGCGCGACAGGCGCTCGATGCGCAGGAAGCCGTAGCCGAGGCCGAGCTTGGCCGCCGGCACGCCAAAGCGTGCACCCTCGTTGCAGAAACGCATGTCGCAGCACGCCGCGAGGTTCATGCCGCCACCGATACAATACCCCGTCACCTTGGCGATGGTGGGCCTGGGAAAGTTGTACAGAGCCTCGTAGCCCTGCTTGGAGATGGCGTCGTAGCGGACCTGGGCCTCGGCGTTGGCGCGCTCGCTCTCGAACTTGGAGATGTCGGCGCCTGATACAAATGCCTTGCCGCCGGCGCCGCTCACCACGACGCAGCGGACCTCGGGGTCCTTCTCATAGTCCTTCAGCATGCCCACGAAGCCGTCCCACATGTCCAGCGAGACGGCGTTCAGCTTGGCCGGGTTGTTGAACACAATGTGACCGACGGCGCCCTCGCGCCTGCCGTAGATTTTCTGCTCCTGCATCGACCAAGTCCTCCGGTGTGGCCGGGAATATAGCGCGTAGCTGCCGATTTGAATAAGGTGAGAAGTTCAGGGGGGAGTTTTGGCCTCAGTCGAGTTGAAGAACCTGGGCAAGCGCTTTGGCGCTGCCGCGGCGGTCGATGGTGTGTCCTTGCGAATCGAGCACGGCCAGCTGGTCTGCCTGCTGGGCCCCTCGGGCTGCGGCAAGACCACGACCTTGCGGCTGATCGCGGGGTTCATCGAGCCGTCGGCAGGCGAAATCGTGGTCGGCGACAAGACGCTGTCGTCGCCCCGGCGGACGGTGCCGCCGGAAGGCCGCAACATGTCGATGATCTTCCAGAGCTATGCGCTTTGGCCGCACATGACGGTGGCCGAAAACGTCGCCTATGGCTTGCGGATCCGCCGCATGGACGCCGCCACGATCGACGCCAAGCTCAAGGCCATTCTGACCACGACCCGGCTCGAGGCGCTGGCTGCGCGCTATCCGGGCGAATTGTCGGGCGGCCAGCAGCAGCGCGTGTCGCTGGCGCGCGCGCTGGTGGTCGAGCCCGAGACGCTGCTCCTCGACGAGCCGCTGTCGAACCTCGACGCCAACCTGCGTGAGGAGATGCGGCACGAGATCAGGCGTCTGCACGACCGCTACCGCTATACGACGGTCTACGTGACCCACGACCAGGCCGAGGCCATGACCACCGCCGACCTGATCGCGGTCATGAACAAGGGGCGCATCGAACAGCTCGGCACGCCGAAGGAGATCTACGAGCGTCCACGCTCGGCCTTCGTCGCGCGCTTCATCGGCGGCAGCAACATCCTGACCGGCCGGGCAACCGATCGCGAAAGGGTCGCCATCGCCGGCGGGTCGCTGCAGACGACGGGCCGATCCCTCACGCCCGGCGAGACCGTCGCGGTCTCGGTCCGCCAGCACGACGTGGAAATCCTGCCGGCGGCGTCCTCCGGCGACAACGTGCTGCAGGCCACCGTCGGCCGGCAGGTCTTTCTCGGCGCCGCGCGCGACTATACGCTGGTGCTCGGCGACAAGACGGAACTCCGGGCAACGGTCTCGCCCGAACTGGATGTTCCGCCGGGACAGGTCGTGGGACTGAGGCTGCCGGCCGCGAAGTGCCGGGCGCTGATGGAAGGAAACGACGCATGATGAGGACGCTGACGCGTCGCAAGGCCCTCACCGCGGGCGCTGCGGTCGCGGGTGCCGCCGCCGCGGGCTCGTTCGTGACCTCGGTCCAGGCCGCTCCTCCGGCGGAAGCGGTCACACCGGCCCTGATCGAGGCGGCGAAGAAGGAAGGCAAGGTGACGTGGTACACCTCCGTCGACCTGCCGCTCTCCGAAAAGGTCGCCAAGGCGTTCGAGGCCAGGTATCCCGGCGTGGCGCTCAGGGTCGAGCGCTCGGGCGCCGAGCGCAACTTCCAGCGCATCGGCCAGGAATACGCGTCCAAGGTCTACAATTGCGACGTCGTGAACAGCTCGGATGCCGCGCACCTGATCATCTGGAAGCGCGAGAGCCTGCTGGCGGCCTACGTGCCGGAGGACGTCGCGCGCGATTTCCCCGATGCGCACAAGGATCCCGACGGCATGTTCGCCTCGTGGCGCATCACCGTCTGCCCGCTGGGCTACAACACCAAACTGGTGAAGGCCGAGGACGCCCCCAAGAGCTACGCCGACATCGTCGATCCCAAATGGATGGGCAAGATCGCCAAGGCTCATCCCGGCTACAGCGGCACCATCATGACCGCGACCCAGCAGCTCAGCCGCGACCTCGGCTGGCCGTGGTTCGAGAAGCTCGCGAAGCTGAAGGTCATGCAGGTCCAGTCGGCGATCGAGCCGCCCAAGAAGGTGGCGGCGGGCGAGCGCGCGCTGATGGCCGATGGCACCGAGTACGGCGTGATCGAGATGCGCAAGCGTGGCGAGCCGATCGAGATCATCTACCCGACCGAAGGCTGCCCGCTGATCACCGGCCCCTCGGCGGTCATGGCGCGCGCCGCCAATCCCAACGCGGCGCGGCTCTTCTACGCCTGGTCGATGTCGGCGGAAGGCCAGCAGCTCAATATCGACGTCGGCGCACTGCGTTCGGCCCATCGCGGGGTCAAGGACCGCAGCGACATGGTCAAGTTCTCCGAGGTCAAGACCATGCGCGAGGAAGCCAGCGTCGTCGCCGACAAGGCCGACGAGATCAAGGCGCGCTACGTCAAGCTCTTCAAGGTGTAGCGATGCGCCGCCGTACCCTGATCCAGGCCGCCGCGCTCGTGCCGTTCGGCGCGCGTGTCGTGTCGGCGATGCCCGCCGCCGAGCCGATGACGCCGGCGCTGATCGAGGCGGCGACGAAAGAGGGCAAGGTCAGCTATTACACGGCGATGGATCTCTCGGTCGCCGAGCCGATGGCCAAGGCCTTCGAGGCGAAATTCCCGGGCATCAAGGTCGCCGTCGAGCGCTCCGGCGCCGAGCGCGTGTTCAATCGCATCGCGCAGGAGATGGCGAGCAAGATCTATCGCGCCGACGTGGTGAACAGTTCCGATGCCGCGCACTTCATCGCCTGGAAGCGCGAAGGGTGGCTGGCGCCCTTCGTGTCGGAGGCGGTGGCGAAGGACGTGCCGGCCGACATGGTCGATCCGGACGGTCTCTTCTGCAACCAGCGCACCCATCTCAGCGCCATCGCCTACAACACGAAGTTGCTCGCCCCGGCCGACGCGCCCAAAGGCTTCATGGACCTGCTCGATCCCAAGTATCTCGGCAAGATGGTGAAGGCCCATCCAGGCTACTCCGGCACCATCATGACGGCGACGCAGCAGATCACGCGCGAACTCGGCTGGTCCTATCTCGAGAAGCTATCGAAGCAGAAGGTGCTGCAGGTCCAGTCGGCGACCGAGCCGCCCAAGCGCATCGAGGCGGGCGAGCGCGCGGTGGCCGTCGACGGCAGCGACTATCTGTTCTGGATGGCCAAGGAGCGCGGCTCGCCGATCGAGGTCGTGTTCGCGGTCGAGGGTACGCCGCAGATCAGCAATCCGATGGGTATCTTCAAGAGCTCGACCAATCCCAATGCTGCGCGCCTGCTGGTCAGCTGGATCATGTCGGGCGAAGGGCCAGAAATTTATCGTCGACCTGAGCGGCCAGTATCCAGCCAACAGGCAGGTCAAGCAGAAGGAAGGCCGGCCGGCACTCGCCTCGATCAAGACCTTCCGCGAGGAGGCTTCCGTGGTCGCCGACCAGGCCGACCAGATCAAGGCCCAATACGCGAAGTACTTCAAGGTATGACGCTCCGTCGTCCCGATCTGTCGCAGCCGCTGATCCTGGCGGTCGTGGCGCTGCTGGTGATGATGGTGGTGCTGCCGGTGGGATGGCTGGTGGTCTATGCCTTCTCGAGCAAGGCAGGAACGCCGACGCTCGCCAACTTCGTCACCCTCTTCACCGACCCCAGCTTCTTCGATCCGCTGGTCACGACCTTGATCATCGCCTTCTCGACCAGCGCCGTCTGCTGCGCGGTGGCGGCGCCGCTCGGCTGGCTGGTGGCCCGCACCGACATGCCGTTCGCGCGCACCTTCCGCGTGCTGGTCATGGCGTCGCTGGTGACGCCGCCGTTCGTCGGCGCGATCGCCTGGGAGATGCTGGCGGCGCCCAACTCGGGCCTGCTCAACCAGCTCTGGCGCCTGCTCACGGGGGCGTCGCCCGACAAGTCGCTGTTCGACATCTACACCTTGACCGGCCTCATCTTCACGATCGCCTGCTACACCTTCCCCTACGTCTTCATCCTGGTCGCCAATGCGCTCGACCGCATGCCGGGCGAACTCGAGGACGCCTCGTCGATGCTGGGCGCCGGCACCTGGGCGACGGCGCGGCGCATCACCGTTCCGCTCGCCCTGCCGACGCTCCTCGCGGGCGCGCTGGTGGCCTTCCTGCAGGCGCTCAACATCTTCGGCTCGCCCGCGATCCTGGCCATCCCGGCGGGCTTTCACACGCTCACGACCAAGATCTGGAGCCTGTTCGAATTTCCGCCCAAGCCCGAGCTCGCCGCGGCCGCCGGGCTGCCGCTGCTCGTGCTCACGGTGCTGCTGCTGCGCGCGCAGTCGGTCGTGCTCGGCCGGCGCAGCTACGCCGTGCTGGGCGGCAAGTACGGCGCGCCGCGGCTGATCCGGCTCGGCCTGTGGCGCCTGCCGGCCGCGGCGCTCGGCATGCTGATCCTGTCGCTGCCGCTCTTTCTGCCTTATGCGGCGCTGTTCAACACCGCCTTCTCGCCGATCTCCTCGCAGTTCGTGACGCCCGAGACCTTCACCTTGCGCAACGTGATCTTCACCTTCCACGACCTGTCCTCGACCCTGCCGGCGCTCAAGAACACCTTCGTGCTGGCGGTCGAGACGGCGACCCTGGGTGCGGTGCTGGCGCTCCTCATCTCCTACATCGTCGCGCGCCGGGCGGTGCGCGGCTGGCGGGTGCTGGGCTTCCTCGCCACCGCGCCGCTGGCCATTCCCGGCATCGTGCTGGGCGTCGGGCTGTTCCTCGCCTATACGCGGCCGCCGCTCACGCTTTACGGCACGCTTGTGGATCCTGCTGATCGCCTTCGTCACCATCGAGCTTCCGGCGGCCTACCAGCAGTTCCGCTCGGCCTTCCATTCCGTCCACCCCGAGCTGGAGGAAGCTGGCCGCATGCTGGGCGCGACGCAGTTGCGCACGCTCTGGGACATCACCGGGCCGCTGCTGCGCGCCTCGGTCGTCGCCACCTGGTGCTTCATCTTCGTGGGCGTCATCCGCGAGCTGTCGGCGGCGGTGATCCTGTTCACCTCGGAGACCAAGGTCGTCGCCGTCCTGATCTTCGACCTGAAGGAGAGCGGTGACGTCGGCGCCATCGCCGTCCTCAGCCTGTCGATCGTGATCCTGACCACAGTCGTGATCATGATCGCCAGCGGCCTGCGTGGCGGTCGCAACTCGGTTCGCCTGCGGACGCTCGCCGCGAGCTGACCATGGCGTGGAACGACGCCGGCATCGCCCCGTCGTTGAGGATCGCCTGGGATTATATGCGCCTCGTCCATCGGCCCGGGCCGGCCGACGCGATCCTGACCCTGGGCAGCTTCGACCCGCAGGCCGCCGTCCACGCCGCGGCGTTGTGGAAGGCGGGGCTCGCGCCGGTCGTCATCATGTCGGGCGGCATCGCCCATCGCGGCGGCCTGCTCGACACCGGCTGGGACAGGAGCGAGGCGCGGGTCTTCGCCGACGCGGCGATCGGCGAGGGCGTGCCTCAGTCGGCGATCCTGCTCGAGGGGGGCTCCCAGAACACGGCCGACAATTTCATCCTGGGTCTCGGCGTTGCGGAGCAGGCGGGCATACGCGTGCGCAGAGCTGCTGGTCGCGGCCAAGCCCTACATGACGCGGCGCGGCTTTGCGACGGGGCGCCGGGTGCGGCCCGACGTCGAGCTGCTGATGCAGTGCGAGGATATCGACGTCGTCGACTATTTCGCCCGTGAGCGCGACCCGGAGCGCACCTTGCTGGCGCTGGTGGGCGACCTGCATCGCCTCCTGGTCTATCCCGCTCTGGGCTTCCAGATCGAACAGCATGTGCCTGCCGAGGTGGTCGATGCGCTGGGTCGCCTGGTCGCCGCCGGCTACAGCGCCCGCCTGGTGCCGGGCCATGCGGTGGCGGCTCCCCGCTAGAGCCTTAGCGGTCGATTTTGAATCGCTTCCCTCCCCATTCAAATTTGAATGGGGAGGAAAGGCTCGTATCCATCAATACCGGAAGGATTCTAATCCAGGATCGCGACTTCCTCAGGCCCGACCGGGCGGGCCAGCAGGCCGAGCGTGGTCAGGATCTTCAGCGTGTCTTCCCAGCCGACCCGCGTCTGCAGGCCGATCTGCAGGGTGCCGAGCTGGCGGCCGACGGTGATCATGCTCTGGTCGGCGTAGCGCGGCGCGACATCGGGGAACAGGCGCTTGAAGATCGCGGCCGCCTCGCGCGGCCGGTCGCGCACCAGGCCGAAGCCCTCCTGCAGGGCCTCGGCGATCCTGCGCGCGACGGCCTTGCGGCCCGGTGCCGCCCAGGCGTCGTCGTTCACGATCAGGTTCAGGCTGTAGAGGCGGACACCGAAATCCGCGAGCCTCATGATCGAGATCTTCTGGCCGTCGGCGATCAGTTGCGCCGGCGTGATCTCCTCGTAGTCGATCAGCGCGTCGACCTTGCGGTCGAGCAGGGACTTGCCGCTCCAGTCGACCTCGACCTCGGTGATGCGCGCGCGATCGAGGCGGTTGGCCACCAGCAGCGCGCGGTACTCGTCGATCGTGACGCTGCTCGGCACCAGGCCGATCTTCTTGCCGTAGAGATCGCGCGGCGCATCGATATGGTCCTCGGCCCGGGCGAAGATGACGGTCGGCGTGCGGCGGTAATAGACGGCGAGGCTGCGCACGGCCTGGCCCTTGGCCCGTCCGATCGCCGTCGCCGCGCCGCTCGACGAGCCGATCCAGTAGTCGTTGCCCTTGCCGATCAGCTCGGCCGCGGCGGTGGCGCCATGGCCTTCGACCAGCCGCACCTCGACACCGCGCTTGGCGAAGGCGCCGATCTCGCGCGCGATGTAGAAGCCGGCATAGGTCGGTGCCGCCTTCCAGTCGAGCAGCAGGTCGACAGTGTCGATCGACTGCGCGCGGCCGAGCCCCGGAGCGAAGGCGGGCGCCGCGACGGCGGATCGCAGCAACGTCCGCCGCCCGAGAGAAAGTCTGCCCATTCCGTCCCTCAGCTCCGCCGCGCCCTGATCCGTCCGCCGGTGACTTCCGGCTGTTGCCGACATTACGATGCCGGCATGAAGAAAGATTCGTGGCGGGCATTTTCGTCGGTGTTGCTGGTTGCCGCAACAGCCGTGATGGCAATCTGTGCGCAGTCCAACGCGCAATCCCCGGAAGAGCGCCTGCGCACGGCGGCCGGAGCCTACGAGCACAAGGATTTCGCCCTGGCTGTCGGCTTGTGGAAGCCGCTGGCGGAGCAGGGCAATGCCGAGGCACAGACCTTGCTGGGCGCGATGTATTGGCAGGGCGAAGGCGTGCCGCGCGATCACGCGGAGGCGGCACGGCTCTATCTGCTCGCGGCGCAGCAGGGATATGGGCGGGCCCAGTATGACATCGGCTTCATGTACGGCTTCGGCGAGGGCACCCAGCCGCACGACGACGTCCAGGCCTACAAGTGGATCGGCCTCGCCCTCGAGCGCTTCACGGCGAAGAACGCGGAGCGCCGCGAGCAGGCGGTCAAGGACCGCGCCACCCTGGCGGCGCGGATGAGCAAGGCGCAGCTCGCCGAGGCCGAGGCCCAGATCAAGGCCTGGCGGCCGCAGCCGTAGAACACGGTCATCCTTTTGCCACACCGGTCGGGCGTAGGTTCGCGTCTATGATGCCTGTCATCGCATGACCAAGCCTTCATCTCTCGCCGTGGTCCTCCCGGTCCTGGCCGCGCTGTTCTGTGGCGCGGCAGCCAGGGCCGGGGAGCCAAGCCAGGAACCGGCCGCGATTGGCGACGCCGCGAGCGATCTGCCGTTCCGGCGCACCCTGGCCGCCAGCGGCATCGTTTCGGGCACGCTCGAGGAGTCGGTGCTGGTGGCGGGCGTGCCGGCCCAGGCAGTGCGCGATCTGCTGCAGGCCTTCGCCGAGACCATCGATCTCGACCATGAGGTCAGGGACGGCGATCGCTTCTACGTGCGCTACGAACGGACGTTCAGCCTCGACGACACGCCGATCGACGGCGGGCGCGTGCTGTGGGCGGAGCTTGGCCTCTCTGCCGGCAAGCGCACGGTGGCGCTCCATCGCTTCCGGCCGGCGGGCGCGGCATGCGATTCCCTCTGGCTGGCCAGCGGCCAGGGCACGGATGCGCCGACCTTGCGCCTGCCGCTCTCCAGCTACGTCCTGTCGTCGGGTTTCGGTCTCAGGGTCGATCCGCTCGACCAGCCGTCAATCGGGCTGGCGATGGGCCCGCTCGGTGCGGGTCCGACAGTCGCCCGGCCATCGGGCAAGGGGCCGACTCGCGCCGGCCTGCCGCCGGGACTGATCTTGCGTCCGGGCGACAACCTGGCTTCGGTGAACGCGGCGACACCGCTGGGAATGTCGCTGGGACTGGCCCCCAGTGCGACGGCGCTGCTGCGCCCCTTCGCGTCACGCGGCGCGATGGCGCTGCACGAAGGCGTCGATCTCGTGGCGCCGTACGGCACGCCGATCCATGCCGCCGGCGACGGGGTGGTGAAGGGCGCCGAACCCAAGGGCCGCTACGGCAACTGGATCGAGATCGATCATCCGGGCGACCTCGCCACGGTCTACGGCCATCTCTCTTCGTTCGCAGCCGAGATCGAGCCGGGGCGGCAGGTCTCGCGCGGCGACGTGATCGGCTACATCGGCCTCACCGGCCGCACCACCGGGCCGCACGTGCATTTCGAGGTCCGCTTCAAGGGCCGGCCGGTCAATCCGATGGTCTATTCCGCGCTGAAGCATGCGCAACTGCGCGGGCCCGATCTGGTGCGCCTGCGGGCCGTCGCGGCGCGCAATCTCGCCGAGCGCGAGCGCGAGACCCGGTCGGCATCGGCCGGGTTGTGAGCGGGTCTCTGCCGCCGCACGCAACCGTCATTTGATTTCCCCGCGCGTTCAGGTCACGCTCGCGCCATGACGAACCTTCGCCTCGGGACAGGACTGCTGCTTGCGGCCTTCGCTCTCGTCTGCGGGCCGGCGTGCGTGCTGGCCGACGAGGCGGACACGCAGGCCAGGCCGCGCGAAGCGCAGACCGGCCGCCAGCGTCTGGCCCCCCACGCAGCAACCGAAGGGCCCGTCCTGATGGGCGTTCCAGGCTACGACAGCGGGGCCGCGCCGGCGCGCGGTTCGGCGCAGGGACTCGGTCCCTTGTCGAGCAATCCGCTGTTCGGCGCCGCGCCGGTTCCCGCCGGCAGCAGGTAGCAAGCCTTTACGATGCCGCTCCCCGTCGCGTAGAGGGGAGGCATGGAGAAGGTATTCGGCAAGCACCCGGCCCGCGCCGTCCTGCTCGCCCGCCCCGAGGCGGTGCGGCGGCTCGTCCTCGCCGGCAAGGAAGAGTATTTCGAGGACATCCTGCAGCTCGCCAGGGCGGCCGGGATCAAGCCCGAGCTGGTGAGCTGGCCCGAGTTCCAGCGCATCGGCAAGTTCGGCGAGGACGAGAAGCCCCAGGGCGTCTGCCTGTTCACCGACCCGCGGCCGGCGCTCAGCGACAAGGACCTCGACCTGCTGGTGGAATCACGCGTCGTCCTGATCCTCGACCAGGTCTCCGATCCGCAGAACCTCGCGACCATCCTGCGTGGCGCCGCCTTCTTCGGTGTCGATGCCGTGGTCTTGCTGAAGAACCGTTCGGTCGACGTCACGCCTACCGTCGTGCGCACAGCGGTCGGCGGTGCGGAGTTCGTAAAGATCTTCAAGGTCACCAACCTCGTGCGCTGCCTCGAGGCGTTGAAGGCCAAGGAGTTCTGGATCTACGGCATGGACGAGCGCGGTCCCAGGACGCTGGCGGAGACCGAGTTCGCCGGCAAGGTCGCCTTCGTGATCGGCGCCGAAGGCGAGGGCCTGCGCCGCCTGACGCGCGAGGCCTGCGATTTCCTGGTGCGCATCCCGGGTGGCCGCCAGGGCGTCGAGAGCCTCAACGCGGCGGTGGCGGCATCGATTGCGATGTCGGAGATTTTCCGGATTCCGGGAATGTAGAACCAGTCTCGACCTCACCCTGAGGAGCATCGCGAAGCGATGCGTCTCGAAGGGTGGGCAACACACAGGGTGCTCGTGCCCACCCTTCGAGACGGCCGCTTCGCGGCCTCCTCAGGGTGAGGTGATTCCGTCGAGGCGCAATGAGAGATCAGATCGGCTTTCCGGCGCTCCCCGCCCAGCGGGCCATGAGCCGGTTGCTGGGCAGGGACTTGTCGACGACCTTGCGCGCCGTTTCCGCGCCGGCCACCGGCAGTCCCGCAGGCTCCAGCAGCCCGACCTGCACCAGAACGGAGGCCTGGTCCCAGTAGATGTGCTCGTGAGCCACCTTGTCGCCCACGAACTTCACGATCGCCACCAGCGGCACCTCGACCTTCCGGCCGGTCGGGACGATGCCCGGCAGCATCCAGTCGACTTCGCTGGTGTGCGTGAAGGAGAAGATCATCTCGTCGACGATCTGGTCGGCGCCGACGGTTCGGCTGACCGGCGTCAATGCCGTGTCCGGCGGATTGCCGCCGATGAAATGATACTTGTAGAAGCGCTTGAGTGCGTCGTGTCCGACGCCGCCCGTCATCGTCGGCACGTGATTCACATAGGGCGCCGCGGCCATCGTCGCCATGGTCGCATCGACGTCACGCGTCTCGAATTCGTAGCGGCAATGGGCTTCCCAGAGGGCGGCGAGATCGAGGGGCATGGTCAGGCCGCCTTCTTCCCGCGACTGGCCTCGATCACCTTCCACAAGGACGCCGCCGTCACCGGCATGTCGACGTGCTTCACGCCAGTGTGGGCGTGGATCGCGTCGACGATCGCATTGACCACCGACGGCGGCGCTCCGATGGCGCCAGCCTCGCCCGCGCCCTTGACGCCGAGCGGGTTGGTCTTGCACGGGCTGTTGTGCAGGTCGAACTTGACCGGCGGCACGATGTCGGCGCGCGGCAGGGCGTAGTCCATGAACGAGCCGCTCATGAGCTGTCCTGAGTCTGCGTCATAGACCGCCTGTTCGCTCAGCGCCTGGCCGACGCCCTGGCCGACGCCGCCATGGACCTGGCCCTGCAGCAGCATCGGGTTCAGCGCCCGGCCGAAATCGTCCATCACGCTGTAGTTCAGGATCTCGAGCGTGCCGGTGTCGGGATCGATCTCGAGCTCGCAGATGTGACAGCCGTTGGGATAGGTGTCGGCTTCCGGCGTGCGCGTGAACTCGTCGTCGAGCGCGCCCTTGTTGGCCTTCGCGACGTCGAACAGGCTGACGCTGCGGTCGGTGCCGACGATGCGGAACGATCCGTCCTTGTAGTCGATGTCGGCTGAGCTGGCTTCGAGCAGGTTGGCGGCAAGCGGCTTGCCCTTGGCGATGATCTTGTCGGCCACGCCGACGGTGGCCGCGCCATTGATCGCGATCGTGCGGCTGCCGCCGGTGAAGCCGTCGGGCACCACGTCGCTGTCGCCCTGCACGATGCGGATGCGGTCCATGTCGATGCCGAGCTGCCCCGAGGCGATCTGCGTCAGCGCCGTCTCGTGTCCCTGCCCGTTGGACTGGTTGCCGGTGAGCAGGGTCACGGTGGCGTCGTCGTTGAACTGCGCCTTGACCGTCTCGGGATTGCCGCCCGAGCACTTCTCGACATAGGTCGCCATGCCGATGCCGCGCCATTTACCCTTGGCCGCTGATTGCGCACGCCGGTTGGCGAAGCCCTGCCAGTCGGCCTTCTCCATGCCCTTGCGCATCACGGTGGCGAAGTCGCCGGAGTCGTAGGTGTCGCCCAGCGCCGTCTTGTACGGAAGCTGCGAAGGCTTGATGAAGTTCCTGAGGCGGATCTCGTCTGGCGCCAGGCCGGTCTCGCGCGCGATGTGATCGACGAAGCGCTCCATCAGGTAAGCGGCCTCCGGCCGCCCGGCGCCGCGGTAGGCGTCGGTCGGCACGGTGTTGGTCATCACGCCCTTGACGTTCACGTAGATCGCCGGCGTCGTGTAGAGGCCGTTCAGCATCGAGCTGCCCGCCAGGGTCGGAATGAAGGCGCTGAAATGGCTGAGATAGGCGCCAAGCGCCGCGTAGGTCGTGATGCGCTCGCCGATGAAACGGCAGTCCTTGTCGAGCGCCATCTCGGCGATCGAGACATGGTCGCGGCCCTGCACGTCGCTCTGGAAGGCCTCCTGGCGGTCGGGAATCCACTTCACGGTGCGCTTGAGCTCGCGCGAGGCCCACACGACCATGGGATATTCGGGATGCACGAAGATCTTCATGCCGAAGCCGCCGCCGACGTCGCCGGTGCGCACCCGGAGCTTGGGCGAGCCGATCTTCAGGATCATGTCGGCCACCACGGGGCGGATCATGCTGACGCCCTGCGAGGACACCCACAGGGTCGATCGGTCGTCCCTGGCGTCGTACTCGCAGATCGCGCCGCGCGGCTCCATCGAGTTCACGACCAGCCGCTGGTTGACCAGCCGCAGCGTCACCACCCTGTCGGCCTTGGCGAACGCCGCCTCGGTCGCGGCGCGGTCGCCCATCTCCCAGTCGAACACGATGTTGCTCTCGATATGATCGTGCACGAGCGGCGCGCCGGGCTGGGCCGCCTCGAACGTGCCGACGACATGCGGCCGGGCCTTGTAGTCGACCTCGATCAGCTCGGCGGCGTCCTTGGCCTGCTCCAGGGTCTCGGCCACGACCAGCGCCACCGGATCGCCGACATGGCGCACGCGACCCTTGGCCAGCATCGGCCGCGACGTGTCGGCGCGTTCGGAGCCGTCGCGGTTCTGCAGCGGCACAAGGCAGGGCACGTCGCCGAATCCGGCCTTGGTCACATCCTCGCCGGTCAGGACCAGCAGCACGCCCGGCGCCTTTTTGGCCGCCGCAATGTCGATCCTGCTGATGTCGGCATGGGCATGGGGCGAGCGCAGCACGTAAAGCCGCGCGGCCGGCGCTGCGAGTTTGGTGTCGTCGGTGTAGCGTCCGCCGCCCGTCAGCAGGCGCGGATCCTCGACCCTGCGAACCGAATCGCCGATGCTGAACTTGGCCATGAGTGCTTCCTCCGTGTTGCCCGGAGGTTAGACGTGCGGCGACGGGAAAGCCAAGCGCCCGGTTGCTTCCCTCCCCATTCAAATGGGGAGGTGGCCCGCAGGGCCGGAGGGGTCATGCGCCGCAGGCAAATTTATCTTTTCCCGAGGGCTATGACCCCTCCGCCCGCGTAAGACGCGGGCACCTCCCCATTTGAATGGGGAGGAAAGGTTTGCATCCAGGCCGATCACGGTTCCTCACCCTCGAAATAGTCGGCGGGCTTGACGTGGCCCAGAGTCTTGAAGGTCGCGGTCCGGAAGTCGGCGTTCCTGATGCCGGCGGCGGCGGCGATCTTGCCGCTGTCGGGGTATTCGATGACGTCGACGGAATCGATGTCGGAGAAGGCGAGATAGCGCAGCTCGCCCGTGCCGGTGTTGACGATCTGGTGGGCCTCGGCGCCCGGGGGATTGGCGATCAGGTCGCCGGCGCGCACCGGCCTGGTGTCGTCGTCGAGCCGCACTTCGCCGGTGCCGGAGAGGATATAGAAGAGTTCGCTGCCGACGTGATGGCGGTGGAACGGATAGGCGCGCTTGCCCGGCGCCAGCACGATCAGGGCGCAGCCGATCGACGTCAGGCCAAGCAGCGGACCGGCGCGGCCGACCTTGGCCTGGAAGGCCTTGCCGTTGCCGCTGTCCTGCAGCTCGAGGTCGGCGAGGTTGACGATGCGGCGAGGGGCCGTCACGCCGCTCTCCGCCGGCGGGCTGTCGGCTTCCTGGCATTCTTCCCGCCCCCTGTCTTCCCGCCCCCTGTCTTCCCACCCCCTGTCTTCCCACCCATGGCGCGGCTGCTCTCACGCTTGCCGCGGGCGCCGACATGGCTCCTGCCCTCGGTCTCCTGCTGCGCGGTGCGGCCGCTTGCTTCCTTGCGCTTGGTCTTCGCAAGGTCCTTGCGGTTCGCAGCCTTGCTCTCGTATTTCGAGGCGCCTGCCTCGTGGAGCGCGATGGCGATCGCCTGCCTGCGGCTCTTCACCTTGCCACCCTTGCCCTCGGGCCCGCTCTTCAACTCGCCATGCGCGAATTCGTGCATCACGCGGCCGGTGGTCTTGCGCTGGGCCATGGTTTCCTTGGCCATGAGTTCCTCCATTGAAAACTCTTCTCTGCGAACGCGCCCGCCGGAGGGTAGGTTGCCGTGATGACCACGGCGTATCTGGCGGCGGAAGGCCTCGAACAGCAGCTTCGCGAGGAGTTGCGCCGGGCGGACATCGTCGTCGCAGCCGAACATGGGCGGCTGCTGATCACCGAGGCATCTCCCATCGCATCGGCGTGGGCCGCCAACATCTGGCACGACTGCATCGAGTGGCCGGTGGAGTCGATCGGCAACGCGGCCAGGGCGCTGCGCGGCCTGCAGCGCAACTGGGCGGTCTATGCGCCGCTCCATCACCGGCGCGCCGCCCTGATCCAGGAGAAGCTGCCGCACGTCTCCGCCAAACCCATCGTCTTTCCCGCGGCCGCGCCCACGGCCCCGTTGGGATCGTGGACGCTGCTCGCCTCCGACCGGATGCTGGCGGCCGCGGCGTGCAGTGCACCGTTCCCCAATGGCGAGGTGACCCTGGTCGAGGACAGGGTCGGGCCACCCAACCGGGCCTATCTCAAGCTCTGGGAGGCGCTGATCCGGTTGCGGCAGTGGCCGGGCCCGGGCGAGCGCTGCCTCGATCTCGGCGCATCGCCCGGCGGCTGGACTTATGTCCTGGGCAAGCTCGGCGCCGAGGTGATCGCGATCGACAAGGCGCCGCTCGATCCCGCGGTGGCCGCACTGCCCGGCGTGTCGTGGCGCGGCGAGAGTGCGTTCGCTCTCGAACCCGAAAGCGTCGGACCGGTCGACTGGCTGTTCTCCGACATCATCTGCTATCCCGCGCGGCTGCTGCGGCTGGTCGAACGCTGGCGCGGCTCGGGACTGGTCAAGAATTTCGTCTGCACGCTCAAGTTCCAGGGCGAGACCAAGCATGATTCGGCCGAGGCTTTTGCCGCCCTGCCGGGGGCGCAGGTCCTGCATCTGCATCACAACAAGCATGAGCTGACTTTCATGCTAACGTCCAAACAGGGGACCTGAAGGGAGACCGGAATGTTGAAATCCATTCGCCTTGCCACGGCGCTCGTGCTGCTGGCCGGACCTGTATTCGCCCAGTCCAAGACGCTGACAGTCGCGGCCTATGGCGGCGTCTGGGATTCGCATCTGCGCGAGAAGGTCTTTCCAGACTTCGAGAAGAAGTACGGCGTGAAGGTCGACTACGTCGCCGGCAACTCGACCGACACCTTGGCCAAGCTGCAGGCCCAGAAGGCCAACCAGGTGATCGACGTCGCCATCATGGACGACGGCGTGATGTACCAGGCAATCCAGCTCGGCTTCTGCAGCACCATCCAGGGCATGGACAAGAGCGAGCTCTATCCCGCCGCGCTGTTCAAGGACGACAAGGCGGTCGCCGTCGGCCAGACCGGCACCGGTTTCATGATCAACACCAAGGTCTTCAAGGAGAAAGGCTGGGCGATCCCGGCGTCGTGGAACGACCTCAAGGACCCCAAGTTCAAGAAGCAGCTGGTGATCCCGCCGATCAACAACACCTACGGGCTCTATACGCTGATGATGTTCGCGCGCATGAACGGCGGCGGCGAGAAGAACATCGATCCGGGCTTCAAGGTGATGAAGGACGAGATCAATCCCAACGTGCTGGTCTACGAGCCCTCGCCCGGCAAGATGACCGAGCTGTTCCAGTCGGGCCAGGCCAACATCGCGGTGTGGGGCACCGGCCGGGTGCAGGCCTTCGCCAACACCGGCTTTCCGGTCGACTTTATTTATCCCAAGGAAGGCGCGCCGATCCTGCTGGCCTCGGCCTGTCCGGTCGCCAAGGCGTCGATCAATCCGCTGGCCTACGAGATGATCAAGACGCTGCTCTCGGCCTCGGTGCAGACCGGCATGGCCAAGGAAATGGGCAACGGCCCGGTCAACACCAAGGTCGACGTCGCCATGCCGGAGCTCAAGATGGCCCCGGTCGGCGAGCGCGCCAAGCTGGTGATCGCGCCCGACTGGGACGCCATCAACGCCAAGCGCGACGAATGGACCAAGCGCTGGAACCGCGAGGTCGAACGCTAGTGGATGCGAGCCTTTCCTCCCCATTCAAATGTGGTCGGCGTTTTGGCCGCTTGCGGCCAAAAGCGCCCTGTGCCCGCGTCTTACGCGGGCGGAGGGGTCATAGCTTTCGGCAGAAGATAGATTTGCCTGCGGCGCATGACCCCTCCGGCCCTGCGGGCCACCTCCCCATTTGAATGGGGAGGGAAGCGATTCAAAGTTCACCGGAAAGGCTCTTGGCCGTGGCGGAGCATCATCCGATCTATCTGTTCCGGCATGGCGAGACGGTCTGGAACGCCGAGAAGCGGGCGCAGGGTCATCTCGATTCGCCGCTGACGGCAACGGGTCGCGAGCAGGCGCGAATCATGGGCGAGGGGCTGGCGCGTGAGTTGAAGCAGGCGGGCTATGCGCCGGCTGAGATCGGCCTGCGCTCCAGCCCGCTCGGTCGTGTGCGCGAGACGCTGGTGATCGCGGCACGGGCGGCGGGACTGACGCATGAGACGGCAAGCTTCGACCATCGCCTGCGCGAGATGAGCTGGGGCGACTGGGACGGGCTGAACGGGCCCGAGATCGAGGCGCGCTGGCCGGGCCAAATGGCGGCGCGACGGCAGGAAAAATGGACTTACCTGCCGCCCAACGGTGAGAACTACATCATGGCGGCCGAACGGGCGCAGGCGGCGCTCGACGATATCGTGGTGCTGGCAGCCGACAGACCGGTCGCGGTATTCGCCCATGGCGGGATCGGCCGCGTGCTGCGCGGCCTGTTCGCCGGTGCGCCGCAAGCCGACATCATGGCGATGGACCAGCCGCAGGACGCCTTCTTCCGCCTGCACGGCCGGGCCATCGAGCGCATCGGCTAGACATATGGCCTTCCTCGACCTCGAAGGACTGAGCAAGAATTTCGGCACGCACACCGCCGTCGACGGGCTGACGCTCGGCGTCGAGAAGGGCGAGTTCGTGTCGCTGCTGGGCCCGTCGGGTTGCGGCAAGACCACGACCCTGCAGATGATCGCGGGCTTCGTCGAGCCGAGCGGCGGCGCGATCCGGCTCGAGGGCCGCGATCTCCTGGCAGTGAGACCTGCAAAGCGCGGCCTCGGCATCGTGTTCCAGAGCTACGCGCTGTTTCCGCACATGAGCGTGGCGGAGAACGTGGCCTTCGGTCTCGAGATGCAGGGCGTGGCGAGGGACGAGCGCGCCCGGCGGGTGACCGAGACGCTGGAACTGGTCGGACTCGCAGCCTTCGCCGCGCGCTTCCCGCGCCAGCTCTCGGGCGGCCAGCAGCAGAGGGTGGCGCTCGCCCGCGCGCTGGTGATCCGGCCGCGGATTCTGCTGCTCGACGAGCCGCTGTCGAATCTCGACGCCAAGCTGCGCGAGGAGATGCAGATCGAGCTGCGCCAGATCCAGCGCACGGTCGGCACGACGACGATCCTGGTGACGCACGACCAGGGCGAGGCGATGGCGCTCAGCGACCGCATCGTGGTGATGAACAAGGGCCGTGCCGAGCAGGTGGCGGCGCCGCACGAGGCCTACGAGCGCCCGGCGACGCCGTTCGTCGCAAACTTCCTCGGCAAGACCAATCTTGTGGACGGCAAGGCCATTCGCCCGGAGCGTATCGAGTTCGCCGCCTCCGGTCTCGCGGGCATTGTCCAAACGCGCATCTTCCAGGGCAATCACTGGCTCTACCACGTCGACACCGCGCGCGGGCTTTTCACCGTGATCCGCCAGAACGCCGGCGGCGCAATGCCGGAAGAGGGCGCCGCGGTGCATCTGATGTGGCAGGCAAACCCTCCCCCGTCATCGGGGGAGGTGGCCGCGTCTGCGCGGACGGAGGGGTCATGAGTCGCCGCGCGATGCTCATGACCCCTCCGCCCTCGTATGACGAGGGCACCTCCCCATTTGAATGGGGAGGAATATGAGGGGAGCACCCTATCTTCTCACCTTGCCGGCGCTGCTGTTGTTTGCCCTGGTCGTGATCGTGCCGCTCGGCATGACCGTCGCTCTCACCTTCCACGACTGGGGCCAGTACAAGGGCATCGAGCCGGTGTTCATCCTGAAGAACTGGCGCGAGGTTCTCGGGGACTCCTATTACTACGAGGTGTTCGGGCGCACCTTTCGGATCGCGGCGCTCGTCACCGTGCTCTCGGCCCTGTTCGGCGCGCCTGAAGCCTACATTCTCAATCGCATGAAGAGTCCGTGGCGCGGTCTCTTCCTGCTGGTGATCCTGGGACCGCTGCTGATCTCGGTCGTTGCCCGCACGCTGGGCTGGGCGCTGCTGTTCGGCGGCAACTCGGGCCTCGTGAACAAGGCGCTGATGTCGGCGGGGCTGATCTCCGCGCCGCTGCCCTTCATGTTCACCGAGACCGGCATGGTGGTGGCGCTGACGCACGTGCTGATGCCCTACATGGTGCTGGCGGTGTGGGCGGCACTGCAGCGGCTCGATCCGCAGATCGAGAATGCTGCCGTGGCGCTGGGCGCGGGGCCGCTCACGACCTTGCGGCGGATCGTGCTGCCGCAGGCGATGCCCGGCATCCTGTCGGGCGCGATCATCGTCTTTTCGCTGGCGGCCTCGGCCTTCGCGACGCCGGCGATCATCGGCGGCCGGCGGCTCAAGGTCGCCTCGACCCTGGCCTACGACGAATTCCTGAACACGCTCAACTGGCCGCTCGGCGCCACGGTGGCGGTGATCCTGCTGATCGTGCTTGCGACCGTGGTGATCGTGGCCAACCGCCTGGTCGAACGGCGCTACGCGCAGGTGTTCGGATGAGCCGCCCCTCATGAGCAAAAACGGCCCGATCGCGCTCGTCTATCACACGCTGTTCGTGATCTTCATGCTGGCGCCGATCGTGGTCGTCTGCTGGGTCGCCTTCACGCCGGAAGGATTCCTGTCGTTTCCGACGACCCACTGGTCGCTGCGCTGGTTCTACGCCATCGCGCGCTACCCCGAGTTCGTCTCGGCCTTCTGGCAGAGCCTGGGCCTCGGCGCGCTGTCGTCGGCCCTGGCGGTCGGCTTCTCGGTGCCGGCGGCGCTGGCGATCGCGCGCCATCGCTTCCCGGGCCGCGAGGCCTTCACGGCACTCTTCATGTCGCCGCTGATGATCCCCTATATCGTGCTGGGTATCGCCTTCCTGCGCTTCTTCACCGAGATTGGCCTCAGCGGCACCTTCGCCGGCCTGGTGCTGGCGCACATCATCGTGGTGATGCCGTTCGCGCTCCGACTGACGCTTGCCTCGGCGGCAGGCCTCGACCGCGCGATCGAGCACGCCGCGGTTTCGCTGGGCGCCTCGGAATGGACCGTGCTGAAGCGCGTGACCCTGCCGCTGGTGATCCCCGGCCTGGCGAGCGGCTGGGCGCTGGCCTTCATCAACTCCTTCGATGAAGTGACGATGACGGTGTTCATCGCCGGACCCGGAACGGCTACTCTCCCGGTCCGCATGTTCCTCTACATCCAGGACAATATCGATCCGCTGGTGACCTCGGTCTCGGCCTGCGTCATCGCCGTCACGGTGGCCGGCCTGATCGTGCTCGATCGTGCCTACGGGCTGGAGCGGCTGCTGGTCGGGCGAGGTCATGATGGCCGCTGAATTCCTACGACGTCGCCGTCGTCGGCGGCGGGCTGGTCGGCGTCGCCACGGCCTGGGGCCTCAGCCGCGAGGGGCTGAAGGTCGTCGTGCTCGACGAGGGCGACCGCGACGTGCGCGCGTCGCGCGGTAACTTCGCGCTGGTCTGGGTGCAGAGCAAGGGGCTGGGCCTCGCGCCCTATGCCGGCTGGACGATCCGCTCGTCCAATGCCTGGGGCGGCTTCTCTGACCTGTTGAAACAGGAGACAGGTCTCGACGTCTGCTTCCAGCGGCCGGGCGGCTTTACGCTGGCGCTCTCGGAGCGGGAACTCGAGGCGCGGGCGAACACGCTGAAGCGCCTGCGCGAGCAGCCGGGCATGGTCGACTACAAGATCGAGATCCTCGACCACGACCAGGTCAGGCGAATGCTGCCTGACATCGGCCCCGACGTGGTGGGCGGGAGCTACTGTGCGCTCGATGGCCACGTGAATTCGCTGCGCCTGTTCCGCACCCTGCACAAGGCGATCAACGAGCGCGGCGTCGCCTACCTGCCGAGCCACAAGGTCGAAACCATCACCCGCGAGGGCGGCGAGTTCCAGCTCGGCACCCCGCACGGCACGATCCGTGCCGGCAAGGTGGCGCTCGCGGCCGGCAACGCCAACATGCGGCTGGCGCCGATGGTCGGACTCGAGGCGCCGATGCGGCCCGAGCGCGGCCAGATCGTCGTCACCGAGCGTCTGCGGCCGTTCCTCAATCATCCCGTCGTGACCTTGCGCCAGACCGATGAAGGCACGGTGATGATCGGTAACTCCAAGGAAGAGAGCACCGATCCTTCGGGCCTGACCATCGGCGTCAGCGCCACCGAGGCGTCGCGCGCGGTGCGGATGTTTCCGCTGCTGAGGGGCGCCAACGTCGTGCGCACCTGGAGCGCCATCCGTGTCATGACTCAAGACGGTTTCCCGATCTACGACAAGTCGGAGAGCCACCCCGGCGCCTTCACCGTGTGCTGCCATTCCGGCGTCACGCTGGCCGCCAATCACGCGCTCACCGTCGCGCCGATGATCGCGCGCGGCGCGCTCGACAAGTCGCTGGTCGCTCCCTTCAGCGCGCGGAGGTTTCATGTTCAAGAGGCTGGGTGATACCGGCGCGACCCTGACCGTCACGATCGACGGCAAGCCGGTTCGCGCCCGCATCGGCGACACCGTGGCGTCGGCGATGCTGGCGGCCGGCATCGACCGGTGCCGCACGACGCCCGTCTCCGGTGCGCCGCGCGCGCCCTATTGCCTGATGGGTGTGTGCTTCGAGTGCCTGGTGAGCGTCGACGGCATCGGCAGCCGCCAGGGCTGCCTCGTGCCGGTGCGCGAAGGCATGAAGATCGAAACGCAAATCGGCAAGCGCGAGGCAGGGCGATGACGCACGTTTGCCCGAAGGCCGTCATCCCGAGCGCAGCGAGGGATCTGGCATTTGTTGCGGCAGAGTTTATCGCCATGAGCGCAAGGTCCTTCGCTGCGCTCAGGACGACAGGGGCGAGACGGAGAGCGCACGACCGACCGGGCAGCAAAATTGTCATCCCGAGCGCAGCGAGGGATCCTTCCTCTTCTTGCCGAAAGATCCCTCGCGGAGTTAACCCTGACGGCGGCCTGCGCCGCCGATGGGCTCGGGATGACAACGGTGCCTGCGGAGGCGGCTCATGAATGCCGCCGACCTCGCATCTTCCTACGACCTCGTCGTGATCGGCGGTGGACCGGCGGGGCTTGCCGCCGCGTCGACCGCGGCGCGCGCGGGCCTCGCCACCGTGCTGTTCGACGAGAATGCGGGCGTCGGCGGCCAGATCTATCGCGGCATCACCGCCAACCCGGTGCGCAATCGCGCCATCCTGGGCGAGGACTATTGGGTGGGCTCGGCGCTCGCCAGCGAAGCCAAGGCGAGCGGCGCCTCGATCGTGAACGGCGCCACCGTCTGGAGCCTCGATCGCACCCTCACGGTCGGCGTGTCGATTGCGGGCCAGGCGCGCATGCTCACGGCCAGGCGCGTCATCATCGCCACCGGCTCGCTCGAGCGTCCGTTTCCGATCCCCGGCTGGACCTTGCCTGGCGTGATGACGGCGGGCGGCGCGCAGACGATGCTGAAGGCCCAGGGACTCGTGCCCACCGGGCGCACGGTGATGGCGGGCAACGGTCCGCTGCTGTGGCTGCTGGCAGCGCAAATCCTGCGGGCCGGCGGCAAGCTCGAGGCGATCGTCGAGACCGGCGGCACGCGGCTCAACTGGCTGCGCGCGGCGCTGCATCTGCCCGATTTCCTGCTGTCGCCCTATTTCCGCAAGGGCCTCGCCCTGCTGCGCGAGGTCAAGGCCAAGGCGCTGGTGATTCCGGCGACACGGATCGCCGCGATCGGCACCGACAAGTTGCGCGAAGTCGACGTCGACGGCCGTCGCCTGCCGGCCGACCTGCTGTTGCTGCACCAGGGCGTGGTGCCGAACGTCAATCTCGCGATCGCCGCCGGCGTGGCGCATCGCTGGAACAGCCGACAGCTCTGCTTCGTGCCGGTGCTCGATCCTCATTTCGCCAGTTCGGTGCCGGGCATCGCCGTGGCGGGCGACGGGGCAGGCATCGCGGGCGGCACGGCGGCGGCCGAGCGTGGCCGGATCGCGGCCATCGCGGCGGTGCGCGCGCTCAAGCCAGAGGCGCGCATCGCCGATCCGCAGACCGCGCGCCAGCGGCTGCAGCGCGAGGAAATGGGCCGCGCCTTCCTCGACGAGCTCTACCGTCCCGCCGACGAGCTGCGCCAGCCCGAGGGCGAGACGATCGTCTGCCGCTGCGAGGAGGTGACCGCGCACCAGATCCGCGAGACCGCGCGCATGGGCTGCGAGGGGCCCAACCAGATGAAGGCCTTCCTGCGCTGCGGCATGGGGCCGTGCCAGGGCAGGCTCTGCGGCCTCACGGTGACCGAGCTGATCGCCGAGGAGCGCGGCACGACGCCGGAGCAGGTGGGCTACTACCGCCTGCGCCCGCCGGTGAAGCCGATCACGCTCGGCGAGCTGGCGTCGCTGCCGATCAGCGAGGCCGAGCGCAAGGCCGTGGAAAGATAGGAAATGGAGATGCAAGCTTGCCCTCATCCTGAGGAGCATCGCGCAGCGATGCGTCTCGAAGGATGGGCCAGAGACGACGTGCTCGTGCCCACCCTTCGAGACGCGGTCCTGCGGACCGCTCCTCAGGGTGAGGTGGTGCCGCGGCGACAGCCGCGCGGTGAGGTCTAGTGCGGACGGCAGATGTCGTGGTGATCGGCGGCGGCATCCACGGCTGCTCGACGGCGCTGCATCTGGCATTGCGCGGGCTGAAGCCGATCCTGGTCGAGAAGGACTATGCCGGCCGCCACGCCTCGGGCGTGAATGCCGGCGGCGTGCGCCAACTGGCGCGCGACCTCGCCGAAATCCCGCTGTCGATCTCGTCGATGGATCTCTGGGAGCATATCGGGGAGCTGGTAGGCGACGATTGTGGCTTCGAGAGTCACGGCACCGTGCTGGTGGCCGAGAACGACGCCGAGCTGGCGAGCTTTAAGGCGCGGGTCGACGATCTTCGCCTGCGTGGCTTCACGCATGAGGAGCTGGTCGACCGGGCCGAGCTGCGCCGCCTGGTGCCGGCCGTTTCGGAGCATTGCCCGGGCGGCGTGGTCTCGCGGCGAGACGGCGCGGCCGATCCGTTTCGCTCGACGCAGGCATTCCGCAAGCGCGCCATCGAAAAGGGCGCCGAGGTAATGGAAGGTGTCACTGTCACCGGCCTCAGCCGAGCAGGTGACATCTGGCGCGTGGAAACCAGCGACGGGCCGATCGAGGCGCCCAAGGTGGTGAATGCCGCCGGCGCCTGGGCCGACCGGATCGCCGCGATGCTGGGCGAGCCGGTGCCGCTCACCGTCGTGGCGCCGATGCTGATGGTGACCAGCCGCGTGGCGCCGTTCATCCAGCCTGTGGTGATCCTGCGCGGCCGCAAGCTCTCCTTCAAGCAACTGGAGAACGGCACCGTCGTGATCGGCGGCGGCCATCTCGCCACGCCCTGGCGCGACCGCAACGAGACGGTGATCGACTGGGAGAAACTGGCGATCAGTGCGCGCACAGTGTGGGAGCTGTTTCCGGTGATGCGCCAGGCCACCATCGTGCGCGCCTGGGCGGGCATCGAGGCCTATATGCCCGACGGCATTCCCGTCGTCGGCAAGAGCTCGACCTCGGAAGGCGTGTTCCACCAGTTCGGCTTCTCCACACACGGCTTCCAGCTCGGGCCGGGCACCGGCGCGATGATGGCCGAGCTGGTCGCCACCGGTTCGACCAACGTGCCGATCGACGGCCTCGAGATCGAGCGGTTCAGCAAGAAGCGCTGATCGGTAAATTCCTTCCAACTGCGCTGCGCGCGGCTATGACCCCTCCGTCGGCGATTACGCCGACACCTCCCCATATGAATGGCTATCGGATTCACACATTTTGAAGTCCGAGAGTTGCGCCGTATTTGATGGCTCGGAACTCGCTGAGGCCGATGCGCATGACCTTTGGCCCCGGCTTTCCGTAGTATCCTGTCCAGCCGCCGAGGCGGGCGATGACCCAAGCGGCGAAGGCCAGGCTGCCTTTTGGATGTGGATTGCGCTGCCGTTCCGTCTTGCCGGCGAGCTTGGCGGAGACTGCTTCGATGATGGGCTGGTCGTCGGGATCGAAGCTGTCGGTCAAGCGCTGGTCGGTGTTGTCGTCGCGGGCCTGCACGAGCTGCTTGATGGTGACAGCGGCGACAGTCGCGGCCGCGACCAGCTTGATCATGGCTTGCGGCTCGCCGATGTCGGCGGCCTCGATATCGAAGCCTGCGGTCTTGAGGGTGCGGAAGAACTCTTCGATCGTCCAGCGCTGGCGATACAGATCGATGATGCGGCGCGCTTGGCCGAGGTCGCCGACAGGGTGGGTCGTCAACAGACGCCAGTGGATGGGCTCGCCGTCAGCTGGCGTCGATGTCTCGCGCACATCGACCAGCGTCAGGGCGACTTTCTCGGGCAAGGCCGGATCGGCACCGTGCAGCGGCCGGCGCAAGACCACCGGCGCAAAGCGTGCCGCCAGTTCGGCGTTGCGCGAGCGCCGTCCGGGTGCCGCCGGGAGGGTGACCTCGTAGCGACCTTGCTCCGGCTGGCTGTCGATCAACGAGAACAACAGCCCGTCATCGCTTGCTTGCGACCCTGCGATCCGCCGGTTCTGGCAGGCTCGCACGATCAAAGCCACGTTAGAGGGGCAGCGCACGAACAGCTCGTAAAAGTCGCTCTCGCGGTCCGATACAAGCGTGATGCTGGAAGCAGCCTCCAGCACCTTCCCGGCCCGTTGCGCGCCGTCGAGCCAGCGTTGCAATTCCTTGGCCGCCGTCGACCGCTTGCGGCGGGCGGCAACACGACCAGCCGGCCTGTTCCATACCTCCATCGACACCAGCCCCAGAAGAGCCCCCGTGCCCGCCTCGACCGCCAGCACCGGATGCAGCAGCAAGCCACCCACCGCGCCACCCTTGCCAACTGGACCGTAACCCGCCGCTCGAGCGCGCCGGCCTCCCAGCGCAAGCTCGCTCGTATCCTGGATCGCCACAACCTCGCGGCCGGACACCCGCCGACCCGTCAGCCGCCCGGCATGCTCCGACATCTCCGACACCGTCACCGAAGGATTGCGCAGCAGCCGCGTGAACTGCATCTCCCGCGCCCGCGTGCCGCCCAGCCGACGGATACAAGAGCCCGGCCGCGCCACCAGCGCTGCATGCAAGCACACCCCCCTTTTTCCAGCCGAAGGTCGCCAAAAAGGCCCAGCCCGTATTCGATCCCCGACATCGAAAGCTCCATCGCTTGTGACGGAACTCATCGAAATCGACCTTCCGGGCGGCGCGCAACAAAAGATGTGTGAACGCGATAGCCATTCAGATGGGGAGGTGCCGCGTCTGCGCGGCGGAGGGGTCATGCTCCTATATCCATCGCGTAATAGACCTTCTCGATGCGGCGGATGCCGAGCCGGTCGTAGAAGCGCTGCGAGCCGACATTGTCGATGCCGGTCGTCCAGATCACGCGGGTGTCGCCGCGCTGCTTCGCCAGGGCGCGGATGGCCTCGATCAACTGTTCGCCGACCCTCTTCGAGCGTGCCGGCGCGGCGACATAGAGCTCCTTCAGGAACAGGCCGTGCGTCAGGCCCATGGCGGGAAAATAGGCATTCAGGATGGCGAACCCCGCGAGGGTGCCGGCGTCGTCGGCGACGAGGCAGATTGTCCCGCCCTTGACCAGAAAGGCCGCGCCCTCGGCGCCGGAGCCGGGGCGCACCGGATCGCCGTAGTGGTGCTCATGGTCTTCCAGAAGCCAGGCGAGCTGGGCTTCGTCGCCGGGTCGGACGGGGCGTATTTGCATGGCGGTTCGTCTAACACCGCTGGCAGAGGAAGGGAAAGACCGGCAAAATCCCTGCAACGGGAGTGAAAGACATGAAGGGCGTGGTCAATATCGAGGATCTCCGCAAGCTCGCCAAGAAGCGGCTGCCCAAGATCGCCTACGATTTCATCGAGGGAGGCACCGACGACGAAACGGGCCTCGTCACCAACGAACAGGCCTTCCGCCAGGCGCGCATCGTGCCGCGCTACCTGGTCGACGTCACGGTGCGCGACCAGTCGACGACGATCTTCGGCCGGACCTATTCGAGCCCGATCGGCATCGCGCCGACCGGGCTGGCGGGCTTGTTCCGCCACGGCGCCGACCTGATGCTGGCCGAGGCGGCGCGCGACGCCAACGTGCCGTTCATCATGTCGGGCTCCGCCACCGGCTCGATCGAGGATCTCGGCAAGCTCGCGCCGGACCACGGCTGGTACCAGCTCTACTCCTCGAAGGACGAGGCGATTTCCGAGGACCTGATCAAGCGGACCGGCGACGCCGGCCTTAAGACGCTGGTCTTCACCGTCGACGTGCCGGAAGGCTCCAACCGCGAGCGCAACCAGCGCAACGGCTGGGGGCGGCCGCTGAAGCTCAGCCTCGCCAGCAAGCTCGAGGCGCTCGAGCATCCGGGCTGGATGCTGCAATGGCTGCGCCATGGGACGCCCTATTTCAGCAACTGGGCGAAGTATGCGGGCGAAGGCGCCTCGGCCGAGAAGGTCGCCGATCTGGTGGCCTACCAGAACCGCGCGCCGATGACCTGGAAGCATGTCGAGCGCTTCCGTTCGATCTTCAAGGGCAATTTCGTGCTGAAAGGCATCATGCACCCCGACGATGCGGTGCGTGCCCATTCGCTGGGCGTCGACGGCATCATGGTCTCCAACCATGGCGGCCGGCAGCTCGACAATGCGCCGTCGCCGCTGCACGTGCTGCCGGCGATCAGCGAGGCGGTCGGCGACAAGATGACGGTGATGTTCGACGGCGGCATCCGCCGCGGCCTCGACGCCATCATCGCGCTCTGCATGGGCGCGAAGTTCGTCTTCCAGGGACGGCCGACGCTTTACGGCGTGACCGCGGGCGGCGTGCAGGGCGCCAAGACCGCGCTCGGCATCTTCCGCAAGGAGATCGACCTCTCGATGGCGCAGATGGGCGCCACCAGGATCTCCGACCTCGGCCCGCAATACCTGATGTGGAAAGACATCGAGGATTTGCGCCGCAACCGGCGGTGAATTCGATGAAACTTCCCCAGGCCGGGGGCTGCCAGTGCGGCAAATGCCGTTACGAGATCGCGGCGGCGCCGATCGTGGCCTACACCTGCCACTGCACGGCCTGCCAGAATCACACCGGCAGCGCTTTCTCGATGGCGGTCCTCGTCGACGAAGCAGCCTTCAGGCTGACAGGGGCCGAGCCGCGGCTGATCCATCGTCTGGCCGACAGTGGCCGCACGGTAAGCCGGCTGGTCTGCCCGGACTGCGGATCGTGGATCTGCAACGCCGCGCGGCCGGACGGCAGGCGGGTTCGGGCCGGCACGCTCGACGACACGTCGTGGCTGCGGCCGACCCTGCATTTCTGGACGCGCAGCAAGCAGCCGTGGGTCGCGCTGCCCGATGGCGACCAGACGTTCGAGACCCAGCCGCAGTAAGGCGGGATTCGGACGCCGGAGGAGGCGATTGGCGCGGTAAATGCGGTGGAATCGCCGGAGTTGCAAGCGGGTGCAGTCAATGCCACTATGCGGCGGGGCAGCGTAGGGTGAGGGACGTGAGCGAGCGCGCAGCATGACGAAGCCGGTGGTCGGCATTATCGGCAATGCCCAGGTGATCAACGACCGTCACAATGTGCAGGTCGTGGGGCAGCGCAACATGCGGGCGATCGCGGAAGTTGCGGGCGCCCTGCCGCTGATGTTCGCCGGCACTCCCGACATCACCGATATCGATGCGCTGCTGGGAGCGGTCGACGGCATCCTGCTGACCGGCGCGCGCGCCAATGTCCATCCCATGCATTTCGGGATGGAGGCTCATCCTGCGCACGAACCCTATGACCAGGAGCGCGACGCCATGGCGCTCGGCCTGGTCGAGGCCTGTGTCGAACGCGGTGTGCCGCTGTTCGGCATCTGCCGCGGCCTGCAGGAGATGAACGTCGCCTTCGGCGGCACGCTCCATCCCGAGATCCGCGACATTCCCGGACGCATGAACCACCGCATGCCGCGGCTCGAGAACGGCGAGATCCATCCCGATCTGGATGTCGTGTTCGCCGACCGTCACGAGGTGAAGCTCACCCATAACGGGGTGTTCGCCACGCTCCTGCGCCGCGACGTGATCCGCGTGAATTCGCTGCATGGCCAGGGCATCGAGGACGTCGGCAAGCGCGTGGTCGTCGAGGGCGTGGCGGAAGACGGGACGATCGAGGCGATCTGCATCGCCGACGCGCCGTCCTTCGCGCTGGGGGTCCAGTGGCACGCCGAATACGATCCGCAGACCAATCCGATCAACCGCACGCTGTTCCAGGCGTTCGGCGAGGCGCTGAAGAAACACCAGCGCTGAGACGGCGTTCCTTCACGGGCGGCTCACGCCGTCAGGGATCCGAGACCTTGGCCATCACCAGCTCGAGCGGCTTGTGCAGCCCGTCGGCCGCGATCGCCTGCGGCTCCTTCAGCTGGAACAGGGTCTTGCGGCCCACGACCAGCCGCGCCGCGACCGCAAGCCGTCGGCCTTCCGTCTTGAGGTCGGGCGGTGCCCGCAGGGCGAACAGGACCGGCACCTCCCAGCCGCTGCGCACGACCTGCTCGGCCACGATCTCGCCTTCCGGCGCCTTCGCCATGTCGAGAAGCTGCACCCTCAGCTCCGCACCGTGCGGCAGCGCCATCTTCTCGCGGTAGGCCGCCGTCCCGCCGACCAGCGTGGCCGGTGACAATTGCATGCCGCTCTCGGGCCCCATGCGGGTGGAATGGAACATCACTGCCTCGCCCTTGTCATCGAGCAGGCAGATGAAGCGGAACGGCACGATCTGACCCCGGCGAAAACGCTGCAGGCCCGTCCCGGTGACGGTGGTGGCGATGAACTGGCTGCCGACCTTTTCCTCGGTGCGCTCGATATTCATCCAGGGCATGCCGTTCAGCAGGATGCCGACGAAGGCGGCGTCGTCCTGGCGCGTTTCGAAGCCGATCTTGCCGGCGCAGCGCGACAGCGCCGTCGAGGAAATTCCACCGGGGTCCTGTGCCGCCGCCGGAGCGGCCATCAGGCAGGCGAGGGTGAAAGCAGCGGCGATACGCATGGCGGGGCCTCCGGACAGCCCGGGGTCCCGAGCGTTCGGAGAGACTAACCCGAACCGCGTACAGAACGAGAGGGGTTGCAGCTGGTATCGTTTGGTAGCGATTTACGCATTGACATTGTTTGCGTAATACGCAATATAGGGTGCCTTGCTCTATTCATCGTCCGGTCGAGTTACAACCATCCAGCGCGGCGCCGCGCCGACAGGGGGAATTCCGGAATTCCGGAAGCTTCCGGAAAAGAATCTTCGGAAGGGCCGAAAGCCGAGTGTCGCCAGGCACTTGGCGCCCGGTCCTGGGTGATTCCGGAAAAGTGCCGGAAAAAAGTCCGACGCCCCTTCGGCACGACGACGGGCAGTTACGGAAAGTACTCGTTAAATTTCCGTATATTTAACGGGAAGGGGCCTCTGACCTCCTCGTCGTCGTATTAGGGCGACACTTCCCCTTCGCGGAGTCCGCGAAGGGGAAGGAAGCTCAGAAATTACTGCACGACCTCGAACAGGCCGGCGGCACCCATGCCGCCACCGATGCACATGGTGACGACGACGTTCTTGGCCTTGCGGCGGCGGCCCTCGATCAGCGCGTGGCCGGTGCAGCGCGCGCCGGTCATGCCGAACGGATGGCCGATCGAGATCGAGCCGCCGTTGACGTTGAGCTTGTCGTTGGGAATGCCGAGCTTGTCGCGGCAGTACAGCACCTGCACCGCAAAAGCCTCGTTCAGTTCCCAGAGATCGATGTCGTCCATCTTGAGGCCGAAACGCTTCAGCAGCTTGGGGATGGCGTAGACCGGGCCGATGCCCATCTCGTCGGGCTCGCAGCCGGCCACGACCAGGCCCTTGTAGATGCCAAGCGGCTTCAGGCCGCGCCTGGCGGCTTCGGCGTCGCTCATGATCACCGCGGCCGAGGCGCCGTCGGAGAGCTGGCTGGCATTGCCGGCGGTGATCCACTTGTCGGGACCGGCGACCGGCTGCAGCTTGGCCAGGCCGGCGAGATTGGTGTCGGGACGGTTGCCTTCGTCCTTGGTGAGCTTGACCGTCTTCTTCGACACCTCGTTGGTGTTCTTGTCGGTGACCAGCATCGTGGTCTCCATCGGCACGATCTCGTCGTCGAACTTGCCGGCCTGCTGCCCGGCGGCAGTGCGCATCTGGCTCTGCAGCGAATATTCGTCCTGCGCCTCGCGGCTGATCTTGTAGCGCGCGGCCACGGTGTCGGCGGTCGTGATCATGGCGTGATAGATGCCGGGCACGTGCTCCTGCACCCAGGGATTGACGAGGCGGTTCTTGTTGCCGCCCGGCGGACCCTGGACCAGCGACACCGATTCGAGGCCGCCGGCGATCATCACCGGCACCTTGTCGACCAGCACGCGCTGGGCCGCCATCGAGATGGTCTGCAGGCCCGACGAGCAGAAGCGGTTCACGGTCACGCCGGAGACGCTGACCGGGGCGCCGGCGCGCATCGCCGAGACGCGGGCGACGTTGGAGCCCGTGGTGCCTTCCGGCGCCGCGCAACCCAGGATCACGTCCTCGACCTCGGCGAGATCGACCTTGGCGCGCTCGGCGGCGTGCTTGATCACATGCGCGCCCATGTCGGCGCCGTGCGTGTCGTTGAAGATGCCGCGAAACGCCTTGCCGATCGGCGTGCGGGCGGTGGAGACGATTACTGCATCAGCCATTGCTTGTTCCTCCTGATTGTCATTCCGAGTTGGCGCATTCACATGCGCCTTAAGCGAGGGATCTTTCGTCAGACGCTAGAGAACTTCTTGCCGTCCTGCACCAGCTTCTTGAGCAGCGGCGCGGGCTCCCAGAACGGATCGCCGGAAGCGTCGCGATACTTCAGCAGCGCATCGTGGATGGTCTTGAGGCCGACCACATTGTCGGCCCACCACATCGGGCCGCCGCGATAGACCGGCCAGCCGTAGCCGTTGACCCAGATCACGTCGATGTCGAGCGAGCGCTGGGCCATCTTCTCCTCGAGGATCTTGGCGCCCTCGTTGACCATCGGATAGAGGCAGCGCTCGAGGATCTCCTGGTCGGAGATGGCGCGGCGGGTGATGCCGAGCTTCTTCGACGTCTCCTCGATGATCTTCTCGACCTCGGGGTCGGGGATCGGCGTGCGGTCGGGCAGATTGTACTTGTAATAGCCCGTCGCCGGTCTTCTGTCCGAAGCGGCCGAGCTCGCAGATCGCATCGGCGACATAGCCGGTGTAGCGCACGTTGCGCTTTTCCTTGTCCTTCTTGCCCTGGCGGATGCGCCAGCCGACGTCGTTGCCGGCGAGGTCGCTCATGGCGAAGGGGCCCATCGGGAAGCCGTAGTCGAAGATCACCTTGTCGATCTGCTGGGGAAGGGCGCCTTCCTCCATCATGTAGGCCGACTGGATGCCGCGCGAGCGCAGCATGCGGTTGCCGACGAAGCCTTCGCAGACGCCGACGAGGACCGGGATCTTGCCGATCTTCTTGCTCAGCGTCATGACGGTCGCGATCACGTCCTTGTCGGTCGCCTTGCCGCGCACGTTCTCGAGCAGGCGCATGACGTTGGCGGGCGAGAAGAAGTGCATGCCGATCACGTCGCCCGGCCGCCTGGTGTAGGTGGCGATCTGGTTGACGTCGAGGCCCGAGGTGTTGGTGGCCAGGATGGCGCCCGGCTTGGCCACGGCGTCGAGCTGCTTGAAGACGGTTTCCTTCACCTCCATCGTCTCGAACACCGCTTCGATCACGACGTCGGCGTCCTTCAGGCCGTCATAGGACAGCGTCGGCTTGATCAGCGCCATGCGCTTGTCGACATCCTCGGCCTTCATGCCGCCGCGCTTGGCGGTGTTCTCGTAGTTGGTGCGGATGGTCTTGAGGCCGCGATCCAATGCTTCCTGTTTCACTTCAAGGAGCGTGACGGGAATGCCCGCGTTGGCGAAGTTCATGGCAATGCCGCCGCCCATCGTGCCGGCGCCGATGATGCCGGCGGTCCTGATCGGCCGCTGCGGCGTGTCGGCCGGCACGTCGAGTACCTTGGCCGCTTCGCGCTCGGCGAAGAAGTAGTAGCGCTGCGCCGCCGACTCCTGCGAGGTCAGGAGCTCGACGAACAGCTCGCGCTCGCGCTTCATGCCCTCGTCGAACGGCAGCTCGCAGGCCGCCTGGACGCACTTGATGATGTTCCACGGCGCCTTGAAGCCGCGCGCGCGGCGGGCGATCGCCGTGGCGACCTCCTTGAACAGGTCGGGCGATTCGAGCGTCGCCTTGAGGTCGCGCACCTTGCGGCGCGGCGCCTTCTGCGCGACCAGCATCTGGGCGTGCGCCACGGCGCCGGCCAGCAGGTCGCCATCGACGATGGCATCGACGATGCCTTTGGACTTGGCCTCGGGCGCGGGAATGTGGCGGCCGGAGAGGATCGCCTCGAGCGCGTACTTGGCGCCGGTGAGGCGCGGCAGACGCTGGGTGCCGCCGGCGCCCGGCAGCAGGCCGAGATGGACTTCGGGCAGGCCGAGTCGGGTCGAGGCGAGCGAGACCCGGTAATGTGCGCCGAGCGCCGTCTCGAGGCCGCCGCCCAGCGGCGTGCCGTGCAGCGCCGCCACGACGATCTTGGGGCAGTCCTCCATGCTGGCGATGACGTCGTTCAGATTGGGCCCCGACGGCGGCTTGCCGAATTCGCGGATGTCGGCGCCGGCGATGAAGGTGCGGCCGCCGCCGATCACGACGATCGCGTCGATGCCGCCGTCCTTGCCGAAGGCCTCGATGCCGTCCTTGATTCCGCTGCGCACCGCGGCGGCCAGCGCGTTCACCGGCGGATTGTTGATCGTGAGAATGCCGATGCGCCCCTGGGTGGAGCGCAGCACTGCGTCGGACATGGACGTTTCCCCTAATTGAGCGTCATTGACGTGGGCTGACTTGGGCACCGTCTTAGCAATCCCGGAGCGCCCCGCCCAGCGAGCTATTGTTCCGCCGTGCGGAGATTCTTTGATAGGCTCGCCCGGCACACGAGGAGATATCTGCATGGCCTTTGCCGGAATGAACTATCTCGCGGTCCTGATCGCCGCCGTCGCGGCCTTCGCCTGGGGCGCCGCCTACTACATGACGCTGTCGAAGCAGTGGCTGGCGGCCGCCGGCATGAGCAAGGAACAGCTGGGCGAGAAACGTTCGCCCGTGCCGTTCATCATCAGCTTCGTGGCCGAACTGATCATGGCCTGGGTGCTCGCCGGCACGCTCGCCCATCTTGGGGCAGGCCAGGTGACCTTGAAGAACGGTATCATCTCGGGCCTGTTCCTGTGGCTGGGCTTCATCGCCACGACCGTGTTCGTCAACAACGCCTATCCCGGCCGCAAATACAGCCTTTCGGTGATCGACAGCATTCATTGGCTGGGCGTCGTCGTCATCCAGGGCGCCATCATCGGCGCGATGGGAGTCTAGATGCCAAAGCGACCACGCATCGAAGGCTACGCCGTGATTTCGCGGGAAGGCATGATCGCGACCTCGGACGGGTCGTTCCCGGAGGAGATCAAGATCCCGGCGGATCACAAGTTCTACATGGACTCCGTCGCCCGCGCCTCGGCGGTCGCCAACGGCGCGCACTCGGCGGAAGGCGGTCCGCACGAGAAGGACCGCCGGCGCCTGCGGCTGACGCGCCGGGTGACGCGGCTGATGCCCGACCCGAAGAACGCCAACGTCATCCTGTGGAACCCGGCGACCGCGCCGTTCGACGAGGCGTGGGCGCATCTGCGGATCGACGGCGGCAGCCTTGCCGTGGTGGGCGGCACCGACGTGTTCGGCCTGTTCCTCGGCATCGGCTACGACGTCTTCTATCTTTCCTGCACCGATCGCAGCGTGCCGCGCGGCCGCCCGGTGTTTCCGGGTGTGGGCAAGGACGGCGTGACTGCCGCCGACATCATGGGAAAATACGACCTGGTGCTGCGCGACACGCGCATGCTCGATCCTTCGACCAACACCTATGTCGAGGAGTGGGCGCCGAAGGCATCCGCTTGAAGCCGGCCGACGATATGCCGCCAGTAACGACCGTAATGGGCGATTCCATCGAACGCGCGTAGGTACGCGCTCAGGACGACAAAGGTCACGGCGCCTGTTCGAGGCTCGACACTTCGTTGGTGAGGGTGGTGCGGCGCATGTCGCGCACCTGGGTATGATCGTAGCGGCGAGCGCGATGCATGGTGACCCGGTTGTCCCACATCACCAGGTCGGCCGGCTTCCATCGATGGGCGTAGACGAACTGGCGCTGCGTCGCATGCTCGACGAGGTCGCGCAGGAAAGCGCGCGCCTCGGGCACCGGCCAGCCTTCGATGCCGCCGGCGTGGCTCGAGAGATAAAGCGACAGGCGGCGCGTGCGCGGGTGCCTGCGGACCAGGCGCTGGCGCACCGGCGCCCATTTCACGCGCTCGGCGTCGGTGAAGTCGGTGAAGCCGAGGATGCCGCGCGAAAAGATCTGGCTGTGCGGGCAGATCATGTCGTGGACTTCGCGCCGGGTCCTGTCGTCGAGCGCATCGTAGGCCGCGCGCATGTCGGCGAATTCGGTGTTGCCGTCGGCGTCCGGTATCTGCCGCGCCGAGAGGAGCGAATACTTGGCCGGCACGTCCTTGAACGAGCTGTCGGAGTGCCAGAGCATGTTGCCCAGGCCGAACAGGCGGCGGCGGTCGTCGCGCGCCAGCACCTGGCTGTTCTTGTCGAGGTTGGAGATGTCGTTCAGCTCCATGCTGACCCTGCGGTCCTCGGGCGCTGCGATGTCGCCGGTCGCCAGCTCGAGCGGACCGAGCGATTTGCTGAAGGCGAGCTGCTGCTCGTCGTCGATCTTCTGGTCGTGGAACACCAGCACGCCGAAGCGGTCCATGCCGGCGTGGACGGCCTCCACTTCCTGCGGCGACAGCGGCCGCGTGAGGTCGATGCCGGAGACTTCGCCTGCGAAGAACGACCGGCCGACCGGGTCGATGGGTCTGATATCCATGGCCCCAGTCTACCCCGCCGGTCTCTCCTTGGGGAGCGCCGACCATTCGCGGAACAGCCGTCCGTTGTCCTGGTCGAAATGCTCGTCCAGGACGCGGGAGGAGGCGATGCGCTCGACCCGGAAATTCCGGTAGTCGGCTCGCAGCTCGCACCAGGCGCCGATCAGGGTGACATCGACATAGTAGGCCATGGCGATCGGCCAGATGGTGCGGTTGGTGCGGCGGCCGCTCAAGTCATTGTAGGAAATGTAGAGCTTGGCGGAGTCGCGGATCGCCGCGCGAATTTCTGCAACGTCGGCGCCGGCGGCTTCTGGCGTGATGCCCGGCGACACATAGATCGGTGCGTCGGCAATGTGCGGGCGCAGACGTTCGGGCACCGCCACCGTCACCTTGGCGAGCACGGATTGCGCCGCCTGCTGCAGGTTCGGGTCCTTCAGGCGATGGACCAGGCGCGCCCCGACGGCGATCGCCTCGATCTCGTCGATCGTGAAGTTGAGCGGCGGCAGGTCGAAGCTCTTGCGCAGCACGTAGCCGACGCCGGCCTCGCCCTCGATCGGCACACGGCGCGCCTGAAGGGTGGCGATGTCGCGATAGACCGTGCGCGGCGTGACTTCGAGCTCATCGGCCAGGGCCGCGGCCGTGGTTGGCCGGGAGGCCGCCCGCAGCCGCTGGATGATGTCGAAAAGCCTGTCGGAACGGCGCATTTCACTACTGACATAACGTTGTCAGGAGGGGATGTCTAGGTTTGCGCATTCACCCTCTTCAAGGAGCCCCGATGTCCCGCATCGAAATGACGACCCCCGCCGTGCCGGCCTTCGCCAAGTTCGCCCAACGCATCTCCGTGCCGTTCTCGCCGGTCGTACGTGCGGGCGACTGGGTCTATGTCTCGGGCCTGGCGCCGGTGAATCCCGAGACCGGCGGCTACGACATCCTGACGATCGAGCAGCAGGCGCGGCGGGTGATGGAGCATCTCAAGAGTTGCCTCGAGGCGGCCGGATCGGCCCTCGACCGCATCGTGAAGTGCAACGTCTACTGCTCCAACGCCAGCTACTTCGCCGAGATCAACAAGGTCTATGCCGAGTACATCACCACGCACCGACCGGCGCGCATCTTCATCTGCACGGCAGGATGGTTCGGACCGTTCGACATGGAGATCGACTGCGTGGCGCTGGCGGCATGACCAAAGCCTGGCTTGGAACCATCATCCTCACGGCATCGGCGGTAGCCTACAGCACCGCCGGCTTCTTCACGCGGCTGATCGCCGTCGATGCGTGGACCCTGCTGTTCTGGCGCGGCGTGTTCGCCGGCTTGTTCATCTTCGCCATCGTGGGTTGGCGGGAACGCGCCAGGTTCGGCGCGACGGTGCGGGCGATTGGCCGCGATGGCCTCCTGATCGCGCTGTGTTCGGCGCTTGCCACGGTGTGCTTCCTGAATGGCATGCGCCTGTCGTCCGTGGCCGACGTCATGGTGATCGATGCGATGATCCCGTTCCTGACGGCGGGCATCGCCTGGCTGGTGATCGGCGAGCGCGAGGACAAGGCGACCTTGCTGGCGACCGTGGTCGCGCTCGCAGGTGTCGGCGTCATGGCGGGACCGGCGATCGCGGGTGGCCGTCTCGCCGGCGACCTGCTGGCGCTCTCAATGGCGTTGCTGATGTCGTTCGTGCTGGTGCTGATCCGGCGCAACCGCGGCGTCGACATGCTGCCGGCGGTCGCGCTCTCGGCTTTCGCCTGCGCCGCGATCGTGTCGCCGTTCGCCCATCCGCTTTCCGTCAGCGTGCATGAGCTGGGCCTGCTCGCGTTGTTCGGCACGAGTCAATTCGGCATGGGCCTGATGCTGCTGGCGCTCGGCACGCCGCTGGTCAGCGCCACGCGCGGCGCGCTGGTCGGCGTGTTGCAGACGCCCCTCGGCACGCTCTGGGTCTGGCTGGCCTTCAGCGAAAACCCGGCCACGGCGACCTTGGTCGGCGGCGCGATCGTGCTGGCGGCCGTGGTGGCCGACATCGCCCTGCATGCCCGGACGAACGGCATGGCCGATCAGGCGGTCGGCAGCTTGTAGTCCTCGAACTGCTTGCGGAGCGCCGTCTTCAGGATCTTGCCGGTGGCGCCGTGCGGGATCGCCTCGATGAACTGCACGTCGTCGGGCATCCACCATTTGGCGATCTTGCCGTCGAGGAACTTGATCAGGTCGTCCTTGGTGACGCTGGCCTCGGGCCGGCGCACGACGATCAGCAGCGGACGCTCGTCCCACTTCGGGTGCGCGACGCCGATCACGGCGGCTTCGGCGACGCCGGGGCAGCCCATGGCGGCGTTCTCGAGGTCGATCGAGGAAATCCACTCGCCGCCCGACTTGATCACATCCTTGGAGCGGTCGGTGATGACGACGGAGCCGTCCTCCTCGATCTTGCAGACGTCGCCGGTCTGGAACCAGTCGTCGGCCATGAACTGGCTCTTGCCGTCGCCCTTCATGTAGCCCTTCACGATCCACGGACCGCGCACCACCATGTTGCCCGAGACGCTGCCGTCTTCCGGCAGGTCGTTGCCGGCATCGTCGACGATCTTCATCTCGCAGCCGAACACCGGACGGCCCTGCTTGGCGGTGATGGCGAAGCGCTCTTCGTCCGGCAGGTCGCGCTCGCCCTTGTTGAAGCGGGTGAGCGTGCCCAGCGGACTCATCTCGGTCATGCCCCAGCCCTGCGCCACCTCGATCCCGTGTTCCTTCCAGAAGCGCGAGATCATCGCGTAGGGCACGGCCGAGCCGCCGATCAGGGTGCGGCGGACCGACGACATCTTGAGCTTGTTCTGGGCGCAGTAGTCGAGCAGCGCCAGCCACACGGTCGGCACGCCGGCGCTCAAGGTCACCTTCTCCTTGTCGAGCAGTTCGAAGATGCTGGCGCCGTCGAGCTTGGGACCGGGGAAGACGAGCTTGGTGCCGCAGATCGGGCCGGCGTAGATCAGCCCCCAGGCATTGGCGTGAAACATCGGCACGACCGGCAGGATCGAATCGTCCGGCGTCATGCCGAGCACCGGGCCCGAGCACATCATCATCGAATGGATGACGGTCGAGCGATGCGAATAGAGCACGCCCTTGGGATTGCCGGTCGTGCCCGAGGTGTAGCAGAGCGACGACGCGGTCTTCTCGTCGAAGTCCGGCCACTTGAGCGTGCCGGGCTTGCCGGCGATCAACTCCTCGTAGCACAGCAGGTTGGGGATCTTGCTCGCGGCCGGCATGTGGGCGCGATCGGTCATCACCACGACATGCTTCACGGTCTTGAGCTGGCCGATCACGCCCTCGACGATCGGCAGCAGGTTGAGGTCGACGAAGATGATCTTGTCCTCGGCGTGGTTGGCGATGTAGGCCACGTGCTCGGGCGAGAGGCGCGGGTTCAGCGTGTGCAGCACGGCGCCGAGGCCGGAGATGCCGAAATAGAGTTCGAAGTGGCGATAGGTATTCCAGGCGATCGTGCCAACCCGGTCGCCGAGCTTGATGCCCAGGCCCTGCAATGCCTCGGCCAACTGCCTGGAGCGCCGGGCCGCATCCCTGTAGCCGTAGCGATGGATCGGGCCCTCGACCGTGCGCGAGACGATCTCGACATCGGGGTAGTAGCGCGCGGCGAAGTCGATCACCTGGGAGATCAGCAGCGGACGGTCTTGCATCAGGCCAAGCATGGCGTTCCCTCGTATGGTTCTATGCACGCCGCTCCAGATGCAGGCTCCGAAGCGACGCGAGTTCCTTGAGATCAGGTTCTAGCCCGAGTCCCGGCCCGGCGGGAAGGGAGACCGCGCCGCGCGACACGGCGAAATGATCCTGCAGCAGACCCTCGCGCAGCGGGTTTGCGTTGGCATCGACCTCGAGCATGCCCGGCCCGCGCACCGCCGCCAGCAGGTGAAGGGAATGCATCAGCCCGAGCGCGCCGCCGAGATAGTGTGGGCAATAAGACCGGCCCGCTGCGAGTGCTGCCTTGGCGACAGGCAGGCAGCCGGAATGGCCGCCCCATTTGGCCAGATCGGGCTGGAGAAATCCGAACAGGCCGGACTCGATCGCCTCCTGGAACTGGCGGGCACCGCGCATGTTCTCGCCGGCCGCCAGTCGTGTGGGCGCGGCGGCGGCGAGCTCGGCCCATTCGGCGGCGGGCCGGTCGGCCATCAGCGGTTCTTCGATCCAGCGCAGACTGAATTCCGCCAGCCTCGACGCCATTGCCTTGGCGGTCGCGAGGTCCCAGGCCTGGTTGGCGTCGACCATCAGCCGTTCGCCGCCCTTCAGGCTCGCGGTGGCGGGGCGCAGCGAGGCGAGGTCCGCCGCCTCGCCGAAGCCCACCTTTATCTTGAAGGCGCGATAGCCGGCGCCACGCATGCGCTCGACCGTGTCGACGGCGTCGGCGCCGGGATTGATGCCCGAGGCATAGACCGGCACGGGCGAGCCATCGACGCCGCCCAGCACCTGCCACAGTGGCCGTCCGAGCCTGCGCGCGCGAAGATCGTGGATCGCCATGTCGAGCCCGGCTGCCGCCGCCGAGAAGCTGCCCGGGTCGCCGCTCTGAATACGCAACACGTGGAGTGCGCGGTCGATCTCACTCCAGAGGGCAACGGGATCGTCGATCGACTTCCCGAGCGCGCGCGAGGCCACGATCTCGGTGAAGAGGCGGGCGCGATACTCGGCCGACGGATTGGGGAAATTGCACCAGACCTCGCCCCAGCCGTGCGCGCCCTCGGAATCCTCGACGCGAACGAACACCGCGGCGCGCTCGGTCATGATGCCGAACGAGGTGCGGACGGGATCGTTGATGGGCGTGCGGAAGACGTGGGCTTCGACGCGGGCGAGCGTGGCAGTCACGCGGTCTCAGTCGGCAGCTTGCGCCTCGTTAAGCACGTCGTAGTTCCGCTTCTGGTACCAGGCCATGTAGTCGGAATAGTAGGTCGTCGGATACTTCGGCGGCCTGTCGGGACCGACGGTCGTGGGCACCGCGGCGATCGGCCAGTCGATGTTGCTGTCGCAGAAGAACGGGATCGCGTAGCGCTCGCCGCCGCTGCGGTTGATCGTGCGATGTGGCGTGGCGAGGAAGGTGTCGTTGGTCCAGCGCTGCAGCATCTGGCCGCCATTCACGACATAGGCATTGTCGATCGCGGGCGCGTCGATCCACTTGCCGCTCTGCGTGCGGATCGAGAGGCCGGGAATGTCGTTGGGCGCCAGCAGGGTGAGGAAGCTGGTGTCGGTGTGCGGCGCCAGGCCGAACTCGTCCTCGACCGGACCGTCCTGGTGCGGGTAATGCGTCATGCGCAGCGAGAACTGCAGGTCCTCGAACGGCGTGTCGAAATACGCCGCCGGCAGGTCGAGCGCGCGCGCGTAGAGGCACACCATCTTCTGGACCAGCCGCTCCATCGTGTTGCAGTAGTCGACGATGGCCTCGCGAAAGCCGGTTAGCCCCTCGGGCCAGCGGTTGGGGCCGCGATAGCGGCGGCCGGACAACAGGTCGGGATGGTCGGGCGGCAGCTCGCGCTTCACGAAGAAGGCTTCGTTGAGGTTGGGCTTGGTATTGGTCTGCACGGTCGAGGTGCGCAGCGTGTTGCCGCGCATCGGCATGTATCCCGTGCCGTCGGGATTGAGCTTCAGCGCCAGCTTGCGGTCGACCGGCTGGGCATGGAAGCGCTTCACCTGATCGAAGACGCCGCGGATCTGTTCGCGGGGCACGCCGTGATTGACGATGAAGTAGAAGCCGATCTCGGTGAGCGCGATACGCAGCTCGGCGGCGGTACGGTCGAGAGCGCCGGCATCGCCGGCGAGGTAAGGGCCAAGGTCGATGACGGGAATGGTCTCTGCGGTCATACGCGAACTCCTTGCCGGGCAACGATACGCCAGCCGCAAGCCGTTGCCCACTGGCGATTCCGGGCGTTCTGGCCTACCGTCCCGGTCACGGCGGGAGGAACGATCACGATGCTTCGCAAAGGCTTATTTGCGACGGCCATAATGGTCGTGGCAAGCGGCGGCAGCGCATGGGCTGAGACGAGCTACGGCAGCGAAAGCCCCTTGGGCGCCGCGCTCGATTCTGTCGTTCCGCCAGCTCGACTCGACGCTGGGCAATATTCCCGGCGTCATCGCCTACCTCAAGGGTCTTCCCGGTCTTTTCGATTTCCGTGTGACGGCGCTGTTGATCGGCATCGTGGTCGCGGGCCTGGCTGCCGAACAGTTCGCACGGCTGGTGCTGCAGCGCGCCCGGCTAAGGGTGTTCGAACGCCATGCCGGGGAGTTGCCGCTGCGGGCCTTCCTGCACGCCGTGTCGTTCGATGCCCTGGCGCTACTCGCGCTGTGGCTCGCCGCGCGTCTGGTGGTGCGCGAGATCGGCGCCGACTCGGCTATGCATGCCAGGGTTGCCCACGAGATACTGGTGGCCCTGATCTATTGGCGCGGGTTCAACCTTGTCTTCCGTGCGTGGCTGCGACCCCACACGCCGGAAGGCCGCTTCGCGCCGGTCGACGACGACACTGCGCAACGCCTGCTGGTCGGACTGAACATCGTGATCGTGCTGCCGATGATCGGCCGTCACCTGATGATGTTCCTGATCAGCACAGGTGCATCGCCGCCCGTGATCTCGACGTCGATCGTCCTCTTCGTGCCGTTCATCGCCGCCGGACTGCTCTACACCGTATGGCACTGGCGCCACGACATGGCGGCGTGGCTGGGCGGCATGGTGAACGAGAAAGACCCGTTGCGCGCGCTGAAGATCGGCGCCGCGCGCAATTGGTGGATCGCGGGACTGCTCTTCTACGCCCTGGCCGGTGTCGCGGCGGTGCTTGCGGCGATTACCGAGCGCGAGTCAGCGACGCGCGGCCTCGGCGCCATCGAATCGATGCTGATCCTGATGCTGCTGTTCGAGACACTGGTCTATCGCAAGACGCGCCACCTCCAAATGGAGGTGCCGACGCTGGGCGACGTCATCGCCGGATGCGTGAAGCTCGCCTTTCGCCTCGCCGTCGCGATCGTGATTGTCGATGCCACCGTGCTGGGCGCCCTCGGGCTCGCCACGCCCGAGCAGTGGGCACCGCATGATCGTGCCATGAGGATCGCGGCGATTTCCGCGTTCTGCGCCTATGCGCTGTGGCGGCTGGTGAAGTACCGCATGGATCGCTATATCGCCGACAATCCGTTGCCGACGGCGGGCTTCGTCGCCGATGGCGACGACGAGGCGCCGTCGACGGCCTCGCGGCTGCGTACGATCATGCCGGTGCTGCGCATAACGACCGGCATCACCATCCTGATCCTGGGCGGCCTGCTGGCGTTGTCCGAGCTCGGGATCAACATCACGCCCCTGATCGCCGGCGCCTCGGTGCTGGGGCTGGCAGTATCGTTCGGCAGCCAGTCGCTGGTGCGCGACATCGTATCGGGCGTGTTCTTCCTGGCCGAGGATTCCTTCCGGGTCGGCGAGTACATCGATTTGTCCAAGGTGAAGGGCACCGTCGAGGGCTTCAGCGTGCGCTCGCTGCGCCTGCGGCACCAGAACGGGCCACTGCACATCGTGCCGTTCGGCCAGATCGGCCACATCACGAACTTCAGCCGCGACTGGACGACGGTGAAGTTCAACCTGTCGTTCGTCATCGACACCGACGTGGAGCTGCTGCGCAAGACGGTGAAGAAGATCGGCCTCGACATGATGGCCGAGCCCGCCTTCGGCAGAGAACTTCTGCAGCCGCTCAAGATGCAGGGGATCGTCGACATCAGGGAGGGCGCGCTGATCGTGCGTTTCAAGTTCACCGCCAAGCCGCAGAACCCGAGCCTGGTCCAGCGCGCCGCGATCCGGCGCATGTACGAGGCATTTCCCGAGAAGGGCATCGAATTCGCCAAACCCGCCTATGCCATGTTGGCGGGTCTCAACAGCACGGCGTCCATCCCCGCGCGCGCGGCCGCCGCCCAGTAACCAGCAAGGAGAAACGACCATGGAAAAACGCAAGCTCGGCAAGTCAGGCCTCGAATTCGCCCCCATCGCCTTCGGCGGCAACGTGTTCGGCTGGACCGCCGACGAGGCAACCTCGCACAAGCTGCTCGACGCCTTCGTCGACGCCGGATTCACCTTCGTCGACACCGCCGACGTCTATTCGCGCTGGGTGCCGGGTCACAAGGGCGGCGAGTCGGAGGCGATCATCGGCACGTGGCTGAAGAAAAACCCGTCGAAGCGCGACAAGGTCCTGCTCGCCACCAAGTGCGGCATGGTGCCGGCCGAAGGCGCATTGACGCGCGCGCACATCAGGAAGTCGGTCGACGAGTTGCTGCAGCGAATGAACACCGACCGCATCGATCTCTTCCAGTCGCACAAGGACGACAAGGCGACGCCGCTCGAGGAGACGCTCTCGACCTACGGCGAGCTGGTCAAGGCAGGCAAGCTGCGCGCGATCGGCGCCTCCAACTACGATGCGCCGCGCCTGGCGGAAGCCGCGAAGATTTCCAAGGAGAAGGGCCTGCCGCGCTACGAGAGCCTGCAGCCGCATTACAATCTGATGGAGCGCGGGCTTTACGAGGGTGCGCTCGAGGACGAGTGCCTGAAGGAGGGGATCGGCGTGATCCCCTACTATTCGCTGGCCAGCGGCTTCCTGTCGGGCAAGTACCGGTCCGAGGGCGACGTCGGCAATGCCCAGCGCGGCGCCGGCGTGAAGAAGTACATCAACCCCAAGGGCATGGGCGTGCTGAAGGCGCTCGACGACGCCGCGAAGAAGCACAATTCCAACCCGACCCAGGTGACGCTTGCTTGGCTGATGCAGAGGAAGTCGATCACCGCTCCGATCGTCAGCGCCACCAGCCTGCAGCAGCTCAAGGACCTGACCGCGTCGCCCAACGTCAAGCTCGACGCCGCCGACGTTGCCGCCATCGACAAGGCGAGCACGCCCTGATGCTTTGGCAGTCTTGCAAGCCGCAAGGGAAATCTCATGCTGAGGAGGCCGCGCAGCGGCCGTCTCGAAGCATGGCAACACCGAGGCTGGTCCCACCCTTCGAGACGCCGCGCTTCGCGCGGCTCCTCAGGATGAGGCGGGTGACAGCCTGATGTTGGTCTTCCGTCAGCTCTTCGACCCTGTTTCGTCGACCTACACCTATCTGCTGGGGTGCTCGGCCACCGGCGAGGCGGTGATGATCGATCCGGTGTTCGAGCAGGTCCGCCGCGACGCGGCCCTGATTTCCGAACTGGGTCTGAAGCTGCGATGGACCTTGGAGACACATGTCCACGCCGACCATGTGACCGGCGCCTGGCTGCTCAACGGGCGCCTGGGCAGCGGCATCGCCCTGGCCGAGGCGAGCGGCGCGGCCGGCGCCGACCGCTTGCTGAAGGACGGGGAGAAGGTGGCCTTCGGCAAGCGCTCGCTCGAAGTGCGCGCCACGCCCGGCCATACCAGCGGCTGCGTCACCTACGTGCTCGACGACGAGAGCATGGCCTTCACCGGCGACTGCGTTCTGATCCGCGGCTCGGGCCGCACCGACTTCCAGCAGGGCGATGCGCGCGCGCTCTACCGCTCGGTGCGCTCGCGCATCTTCTCGCTGCCCGAAACGTGCCTGCTCTATCCGGCGCACGACTATCGCGGCCTCACCGTCACCAGCGTCTCCGAGGAGAAGAAGTTCAATCCGCGGCTGGGCGGCGAGATCGGCGAGGCCGACTATGCGGGCTACATGAAGAACCTCGACCTGCCGCATCCCAAGAAGATCGACGAGGCGGTGCCGGCGAATCTGCGCTGCGGCCGGCCGGGCAACGACGCCGAGTTGCCGCCCGATCCGGCCTGGGCGCCGTTGCGCTTCACCTTCTCGGGGGTCTGGGAAGTCGAGCCGCACTGGCTGGAGGAAAACCTCGCCACGGTGCGCGTGCTCGACGTGCGCGAGCCCGACGAATTCACCGGACCCCTCGGTCACATCAAGGGTGCCACCCTGGTGCCGCTCGGCGATCTCGCGTCGCGCGCCAAGGAACTGCCCAGGGACAAGCCGATCGTCGCGGTGTGCCGGGCCGGCAGCCGCTCGGCGCATGCGACCGCGATCCTGCAGAAGGCGGGCTTCGCCGATGTCGCCAACCTGCCGGGCGGCATGCTGCGCTGGCGCGGCGAGGGCCGCAGCGTCGACGGCGGCGCCCACTAGGGGCTGTCGATTTGTCGCGAACTTAGCTCTTCCAGCGCGACGTGGCGCGTTCGCCGGGCGCGATCTCGGCCTCGGGCGGGATCGCAACCTTGGCCATGTGCTGGTAGCGTTGGGCGGCGAACCACAGGGCGTAGTCGCCGAACTTGATCGGCGGATACTTGGCCGGCCGTTCCGCGGACCGGCATGTCGGCAGGCACTCGATGATCGTGTCGTGGTCGGGATCGCAGAAGAAGGGAATGGCGTAGCGCAGGGCGCCCGAGACGTTGCGCACGCGGTGCGGTGTCGACAGGAAACGCTCGTTGGTCCAGCGGTGCAGGATGTCTCCGCCGTTCACCACGAAGGCGCCTTCGACGTTGGGCGCGTCCATCCAGCGGCCGCTCGGCAGGTTGATCGACAGACCCTGTACCTTGTTAGGCGGCAACAGCGTCATGAAGCCCGAGTCCGTGTGCGGCACCAGGCTCGCGATCGTTTCGTCGGCGCCGTCGATCTGCGGGTAGCGCGACTGGCGCAGGATCATGTGCGGCCTGGCAAAGCAGGCGTCGAAGTAATTCCCAGGCAGGTCGAGCGCCAGCGCATAGAGTTTCACCAGCTTCCGGCAGAGCGCCTCCAGCGTGCTCATGTATGCAAGCGTCTGCTCGCGGAAGCCCGGCAGGTCGGCCGGCCACTGGTTCTGCGTGTGGAAGCGCCGGTTGGCGATCACGTCGCGATCGTTCGCGTCGCGCTCGCGGCGCAGGAAGAAGGCCTCGTTCTGGCTGGGCTTCTTGCCCTGCGCGGCGGCGTTGGGCGGCGCCGTCTCGGCGATCGGCATGTAGCCGATCGTGTGCTCGTTGACCTTGATCGCGAGCTTGGCCTCCATCGGCTGGGCGTGGAATCGTGCCGCCTCGGCATACTGCGCGTCAATCAGGGCCTGCGGCACGCCGTGACCGGCAAGGTAGTAGAAGCCGACATTCTCGAAGGCGTAGCGCAGCTGGGCGGCCGCCTTTTCGGCCGCGCCGGGCCGGCCGGCGAGGAAATCGGCGACGTCGATCAGCGGAATCTCGCCGCCCACCAGGGTCGTCGGGACGGACATATCCTGAGGCATGCGGTTACTATAGGCCATGATCATCGAAAAAATCGAGCCGCTTGCGCTCCGCATTGGTTCCCTCTCGCTGGTGTTGTGCCGGGTGACGACCCGGTCGGGTCTGATCGGTTACGGCGAGTGCCTATGCAACAGGCCGCCCATGCAGCAGGCGCTGGTCGTCACGATCCGCGACGCGATTGCGCCGCACTATCTCGGCAAATCCGCGACCGAAAAGGAGACGCTGAACTTGGCTACCCGCCGGCGCTTCGCGAGCTTCGGCCGTGCGGGCACGGTGATCAACGCGCTGGCCGCGATCGACACCGCGCTGTGGGACATCGCGGGCAAGGCGTCGGGCAAATCGGTTTCCGCGATGCTGGGCGGCGCCCGGCGCACCCGACTGCCGGTGATGGCGAGCCTCGACAAGTATGACGACAAAGCCAAGGTACGCGCGCGCCTCGAGCAGGCGCTGGCGTCGGGCGTGAAGGCTGCGAAGGTTCACGAGGCGCCGCTCGAGATAATCGAGGAGGCGCGGCGCGTCGTGCCGAAGAACATCCCGTTCGTCGCCGACAGCAACAACGCGCACACGCTTGCCGACATCAAGCGCGAGGAGACACGTTGGCGCGCGCTCGATCTGCTGTTCTTCGAAGACCCGTTCTGGCCGCCGGAGGACCTGTTGACCATGGAGAGGATGGCCGGCGTGCCGATCGGCATGGGCGCGGACTTTGGTTCCACCGAACAGATGGCGGTCTACGCCAGGTCGCCGGCGGTTGCCGTGTTGCAGCCCGACGTCTGCATGCTGGGCGGGCTCAGCGAGGCGCACAAGGCGCTGGCTATGGTCGAGGCCGCCGGCAAGATCCCGGCACCGCACACGCCGTTCGTGGGACCCGCAGCGCTCGCCTCGCTACATTTGCTGGCCACGGCAAAGGAAGAGAACTATTTCGCCGCCATCGAACCGGGCGACGGCCGCGACATCTACGGCATCGGCGTGCCGGCCTGGCAGCCGTCCATCGACGTACCGACGGGGCCGGGGCTCGGCCACGATCCCGACCCGGCGTGGTTGCTGCGTCACGCGATGTAGCGACAATGTCGAACGTGGATTGAGTGAAATGGCCGAAGAGCCGACACGCAGGAGGAAGCCATGAACCAGATCGTCGTCAACGAGCCCAACCGCTGGCGGCTGGAAACGCCGGGCGCTGCTTGGCCGAGGAGCGCACGGCCGGGAGCGGCGCGGAAATACTTCATGGCGTCGGCCGACGGCCATGCCAACGAGCCCGCCACGTTATGGCTCGATCGAATCGACGCCAAATACAAGGAGCGCCTGCCGCGCGTCATCACCGACAAGGACGGTGTGCAGTGGCGCGTGAGCGAAGGCCATCGCCCGGATCGCCTCAGGCTCTCGACGCTGGAAGGCGAGGACCAGGCGCGCAACAAGGCGGGCGCCGAGCCGCTGGGCCGCCTCGCCGACCACGACATGGACGGCATCGACGTCGAGCTGATCTTTCCCAACAAGGGCCTCGCCATGTGGGCGACGCCCGATCCCGAGTTCGCGATGGCGCAATGCCGGGTGTGGAACGACTGGGCGTGGGAGCAGTTCGGCAGCCATCAGGATCGCATGATCCCGGCGGGATCGCTGGCAACCGCCGATCTCGACGGCTCGATCGCCGAGGTGCAGCGACTGGCCAAGCTCGGCTTCAAGTGCCTGACGCTGCCCTGCAAGCCGATCTGGGGCGGGCACGACAGCGGACACGTGAACTACAACCTGCCGCATTTCGATCCGCTGTGGGCCGCGATCCAGGACGCCAACCTGCCGATCACCTTCCATGTCTCGACCGGCCGCGATCCGCGTGCCGCGCGCGGCAACGGCGGCGCCGTCGTGAACTATGTCTCGCACTCGCTCTCGCCCACCATCGAGCCGGTTGCGAACCTTTGTGCGTCGGGCGTGCTGGAGCGCTTCCCCAAAATCCGCTTCGCCACCATCGAGGCCGGCATCGGCTGGGTGCCGTGGCTGCTGGGTGCCATGGACGAGGCCTACAAGAAGCATCACTTCTGGGTCCGTCCCAAGCTCAAGAACCTGCCGAGCGACTACTATCGCGCGCACGGCTTCTCCTCCTTCCAGGAGGACAAGGCGGGCCTCGACCTCGCCGAGAGCCACGAGCTCGCGGGCAATTTCATGTGGGCCAACGACTACCCGCATCACGAGGGCACCTGGCCGCATTCGGCCGAAGCGATCGAGCGCACCATGGGCCAGCTCTCCCACGGCGCCCGCGCCAAGGTGCTGGGGCTGAACTGTGCACGCTTTCTCGGCATAGAAGTGCCGGCGAAGTACAGGCAATGACCCGCACGCTGCGCGGCAAGGTGGCGATCGCGGGCGTCGGCGAGACCACCTACTACAAACACGGACAGTCGCCGGTGTCGGAGTTCAAGCTGGCGCTGCAGGCGATCCTCGCGGCCTGCGAGGATGCCGGCATCGATCCGCGCCGTATCGACGGCTTCGCTTCCTACTCCAACGACCGCAACGATCCCTCGCGCATCGCCGCGGCGCTGGGACTTCCAGCGCTGCGCTACTCCAACATGAACTGGGGCGGCGGGGGCGGAGGCGGGTCGGCGGCGGTCGGCAATGCTGCCGCGGCGGTGGCCTGCGGCATGGCCAATTGCGTCGTCGTATTCCGCGCGCTGGCGCAGGGCCAGTTCCAGCGCTTTGGCGCGGCACCACCCGGCGGCACTGCCGCGGGCGAGGCTGCGTTCAATGCGCCCTACGGTGTCATGTCGCCGGCCCAGCGCTACGCTATGCGCTGCATGCGCTTCCTGCACGAGAACGGAATCGCCGATTCGGCCCAGCGTGCCATCGCGCTCGCCTCATACCATCATGCCCAGGCCAACCCGCGCGCGGTGATGCATGGCCGGCCGCTGACGGCCGAGGCCTATGACCAGTCGCGCTGGATCGTCGAGCCGTGGCGCCTGTTCGACTGCTGCCAGGAGAATGACGGCGCCGCGGCGCTGATCGTCGTGCCGGCCGACGAGGCGAAGGACTTCCGCCACAAACCCGCCTACCTGCTGGGTTCGACGCAGGGCTCGGAGCATCGCAACGGCGCGCGGGTCCACAACGCGCCGCTCTATGCCACCTCGAGCTTCACCACAGTGGCACCGCAGCTCTACGCCATGGCGGGCATGAAGCCCGAGGATGTCGATGTGGTGCAGTCGTACGAGAATTTCACCGGCGGCGTGCTGATGAGCCTGGTTGAGCATGGCTTCTTCACCGCCGAGCAGGCCAACGACTTCCTGATACCGGAGAATTTGATGGCGCCGACTGGCAAGCTGCCGCTCAACACCTCGGGCGGCAACCTCGCCGAATGCTACATGCACGGCCTCGAACTGCAGGTCGAGGCGGTGCGCCAGCTGCGCGGCCAGTCGACCTCGCAGGTGCCCGCCGCGGAGGTCAGCATGGTGATTTCCGGCCCGATGGTGACGCCGGTATCGAGCATGATCCTGGGCTCGGAGGCCACGCTATGAGCTACCTTCCCGCCGGACTGCCGATCCCGGTTCCGGAGAACGACGGCCTCGACAAGCCCTATTGGGACGCCACGCGTCGAGGCGAGCTGCTGGTCCAGCGCTGCAAGAAATGCGGCACGTTCCAGTGGGGGCCGGAATGGATTTGTCACAAGTGCCTGTCGTTCGAGATCGACTGGCACAAGGTGTCGGGCAAGGGGCGTGTCTACAGCTGGGAGCGGCCGTGGCATCCGGTGCATCCGGCCTTGAAGGGCCACGGTCCATACGTCGTCGTGCTGGTCGAGCTGGCGGGCGCGGGCGATGTGCGTATGTTGGGCAACCTCCTCGGCGATCCGAGGCAGGAGGTGCGAATCGGCGCCGCAGTCGAGGCGGTATTCGAGTCGCACGACGACGCCAAGCCGCCCTTCACTCTGGTGCAGTGGAAGCTCGCTTAGTCTAACCTTCACCCACTGCTGAGGAGGAGAGACGTCAATGGCATCACCGCTTTTCGACCTGACGGGCAAGGTCGCCGTCGTCACCGGCTCGAGCAAGGGCATCGGCAAATCGATCGCCCTGCATCTGGCGCTGTCGGGTGCCAGGGTCGTGGTGTCGTCGCGCAAGGCGCCGGTCTGCGAGGAAGCGGCCGCGGAGATCCGCAAGGCCGGCGGCCATGCCACCGTTATTCCCTGCAACATCTCCGACAAGACGCAGTGCGAGAAGCTGATCGCCGAGACGAAGAAGCAGGTCGGGCCGGTCGACATCCTGGTCTGCAATGCCGCGTCGAACCCGTACTACGGGCCGAACGAGAAGCTGCCCGACGAAGTCTTCATGAAGGTGATGCAGAACAACATCCTGTCGAACATGTGGTTGATCAACAACTGCCTGCCCGACATGCGCGCCAGGAAGGACGGCTCGATCATGATCGTGTCGTCGATCGGCGGCGTGAAGGCGAGCACGGTGATCGGCGCCTACTGCATATCCAAGGCGGCCGACATGCAGATGGCGCGCAACCTCGCCGCCGAGTACGGCCCCGACAACATCCGTGTAAACACCATCGCGCCGGGCCTCGTCACCACGGACTTTGCGCGTGCCCTATACGAGGATCCGCAGAAGCGCGCGGCGCGCGAGGCCGCCACACCGCTGCGCCGCCTCGGCGCGCCCGACGATATCGCAGGCCTGGCGGTGCTGCTGGCCGGCAAGGGCGGCGCCTTCATCACCGGGCAGACGCTCATCGCCGACGGCGGCACCACCATCGGCAGTTAGACCCATGAGTCTCTACCAGGTCCAGAAGCTGATCTATCAGCTCAACCGGGATCCACGCACGCAACAGCGCTACGAGAGCGAGCGCGACGCGGTGCTGGCGGAGTACGAGCTGACGGCAGAGGAACGCGCGGCACTCGTGAAGCCAGACATCGGGCTGCTCTATGTCCTGGGGGTGAACGGCCAGCTGCTGATGCACTTCGCGGCCCTGCACAAGATCGAGTGGACGGATTATCTTGAGCGCATGCGCCAGGGCCTGAAGACCCATGGCGCGGTGCGCGAAGGCGTCTATGCCTCGACCGGCTACGAGGGTGTCGAGGCGCACGATGCACGGCTCAAGGCAGAACGGGAGAAACGCTGATGCCCCTGGTCTATTGCGGTGCCTGCAGCCACGCTCCGGGCATCACTGCGCGGGCAGAACGCGCCGATACCCAGACACGCCAGGCGTTGCACAAGGCGCTCTACAAGATGGGCGACGATATCCGTGCGACCAGGCCCGACGCGCTGGTCGTGGTGGCGGCCGAGCACTTCGCCAACTTCTTCATGAACAACATGCCGGCCTTCGCCATCGGCATGGCGGATTCCTACGAAGGTCCGATCGAGGACGAGGCGTTCCTCCGCATCAAGCGGACCACGGTGCCGGGCGACAAGGCGCTGTCGAAGAAGCTGATCGAAGGCGTCATGCAGACGGTCGACGTGGCCTACGCCGAGGAGTGGAAGTTCGACCACGGCATCGCCGTGCCGCTCAATTTCCTGACGCCAGACTACGATCTGCCGATCATTCCTGCCAACATCAACTGCCAGGGGCCGCCGCTCACGCCGCTCAAGCGTGCCTGGGCATTCGGCGAGGCGTTGCGGGGCGCGGCCGACGCGTTGCCGCAGCGCATCGCGCTGGTGGCGACCGGCGGCATCTCGCATTGGCCCGCGACGCCTGACTCGGGGAAGATCAACGAGAAGTGGGATCGCGAGTTTCTCGCCCGCTGGTCGGCCAACGACCGCGACGCCCTTCTCTCCTACACCGACGCCGACATCTATCGCGACGGCGGCCAGGGCGGCTTTGAGATCAGGACGTTCATCGCGGCAGCGGCGGCGGCCAAGGGCGCCAAGGGCACGATCGAGTATTGCGATCCCGTTCCGATCTTTTCCGTCAGCTGCACGATCGCCCGGATGGCGGTCGCGGCTTGACCCCTCCGTCGCCGTAAGATGGCGACACCTCCCCATATGAATGGGGAGGGACGCAGCTCTTCCCTCCCCATTTGAATCTATCGGATTCACACATTTTGAAGTCCGAGAGTTGCGCCGTATTTGATGGCTCGGAACTCGCTGAGGCCGATGCGCATGACCTTTGGCCCCGGCTTTCCGTAGTATCCTGTCCAGCCGCCGAGGCGGGCGATGACCCAAGCGGCGAAGGCCAGGCTGCCTTTTGGATGTGGATTGCGCTGCCGTTCCGTCTTGCCGGCGAGCTTGGCGGAGACTGCTTCGATGATGGGCTGGTCGTCGGGATCGAAGCTGTCGGTCAAGCGCTGGTCGGTGTTGTCGTCGCGGGCCTGCACGAGCTGCTTGATGGTGACAGCGGCGACAGTCGCGGCCGCGACCAGCTTGATCATGGCTTGCGGCTCGCCGATGTCGGCGGCCTCGATATCGAAGCCTGCGGTCTTGAGGGTGCGGAAGAACTCTTCGATCGTCCAGCGCTGGCGATACAGATCGATGATGCGGCGCGCTTGGCCGAGGTCGCCGACAGGGTGGGTCGTCAACAGACGCCAGTGGATGGGCTCGCCGTCAGCTGGCGTCGATGTCTCGCGCACATCGACCAGCGTCAGGGCGACTTTCTCGGGCAAGGCCGGATCGGCACCGTGCAGCGGCCGGCGCAAGACCACCGGCGCAAAGCGTGCCGCCAGTTCGGCGTTGCGCGAGCGCCGTCCGGGTGCCGCCGGGAGGGTGACCTCGTAGCGACCTTGCTCCGGCTGGCTGTCGATCAACGAGAACAACAGCCCGTCATCGCTTGCTTGCGACCCTGCGATCCGCCGGTTCTGGCAGGCTCGCACGATCAAAGCCACGTTAGAGGGGCAGCGCACGAACAGCTCGTAAAAGTCGCTCTCGCGGTCCGATACAAGCGTGATGCTGGAAGCAGCCTCCAGCACCTTCCCGGCCCGTTGCGCGCCGTCGAGCCAGCGTTGCAATTCCTTGGCCGCCGTCGACCGCTTGCGGCGGGCGGCAACACGACCAGCCGGCCTGTTCCATACCTCCATCGACACCAGCCCCAGAAGAGCCCCCGTGCCCGCCTCGACCGCCAGCACCGGATGCAGCAGCAAGCCACCCACCGCGCCACCCTTGCCAACTGGACCGTAACCCGCCGCTCGAGCGCGCCGGCCTCCCAGCGCAAGCTCGCTCGTATCCTGGATCGCCACAACCTCGCGGCCGGACACCCGCCGACCCGTCAGCCGCCCGGCATGCTCCGACATCTCCGACACCGTCACCGAAGGATTGCGCAGCAGCCGCGTGAACTGCATCTCCCGCGCCCGCGTGCCGCCCAGCCGACGGATACAAGAGCCCGGCCGCGCCACCAGCGCTGCATGCAAGCACACCCCCCTTTTTCCAGCCGAAGGTCGCCAAAAAGGCCCAGCCCGTATTCGATCCCCGACATCGAAAGCTCCATCGCTTGTGACGGAACTCATCAAATCGACCTTCCGGGCGGCGCGCAACAAAAGATGTGTGAACGCGATAGATATGAATGGGGAGGGAGAAGGCAGAGAGCTTTCCTCCCCATTCATATGGGGAGGTGGCCGAAGGCCGGAGGGGTCAGACCTTCTTCCTAAACGTCACCACCAGCACATCGCGATACGCAGGCTGTGCCGGGTTCTCCGGTTCGACCGGCGTCACGCCGTGATAGCAGCGCGCATCGTCGACCAGCGCCGAGTCCAGCGGATCGGTCAGGGTGAAGCTGCCCAGCGCTCGCTTGTCGAGGTCGTGGATCGTGGTCGTGCCCTGACGCGATGTTGCGGCGGTCGACCAGCAGCACCAGCACATAGTCGACGCCGTCGCGATGCATGCCCTCGGGCGTCGGCTTGCCGTGCTGGCCGGGCTTGGCCTCGATGCGGAACTGGTGGACCTCGATGTGCCATCTGTCCGTCTCGGGCGCGAGGCGGCCGAACAGCGAGCGGCAGTATTCGAGGATGGTGCGCAGGCTCGCGCCCTCGCTCACCTCGGGCCTGATCGGCTCGAACCAGCGCTCGACGCCGCCGTTCAGGTGGTTGTAGTCGACGGTCTGGTAGTGCGGCTGGTGCGGGCCGCGCTCGATCGCGCCGTGGCGGCCCGCCGCATAGACGCCGAAGCGGCGGCGGCGATAGCGGCCGCCGTCGGCCATGTAGGTGTCGGTGTGCAGGTCGTTCCAGCTCCCGGCGAACGCCGTCCAGTCGCCCAGGGCGCCGAAACGGCCGAGCGCCGCCCGCATCTCCGAGGCTTCGACGAAGGCATAGCCCGCGCGCGCTATCGCTTGGCGGATGCCTGTTGCGTTCTGCAGTCCCGTGCCGATCTCGCTCATGGGCAAAACCCTATCATTGGCTCTCCTTACTCAACAGGCGGCCGGCATGAAGGTTTCTAGGGTTGGCGCGGGCTTTGCATTTAGACTGTCCAGCTTTCCCGGGGAGATTTCCAATGCTGCGCCGCCGCCTGCTTGCCACCGCTGCCGTCTCGTTTGCCGCGCCTGCGATCGTGTCGCGCGGCTCGCTCGGCCAGAATTTGCGCAAGGTGAAGATGGGCTCGGCCTTCACCACGACGACCAACGCCGCCTTCCTGATGCCGAAAATGCTGAAGGAAGAGGGCATCGACCTCGAGCTGGTGATGTTTCCCTCGCTGGTCCAGCGCATGCAGGCGGTCGCCTCGGGCGACGTCGACATCGGCAACGGCGGGCTGTCGGCCACCATGCAGCTCGCGACCAAGGGCTTCCCGATGCAGATCCTGGCCAACGGCTGCGACGGCGGCTGGATGGTGCTGGCCCAGCCCTCGATCACGAGCTTCAAGGATCTGGTGGGCAAGAAGGTCGCCGTGCAGAACGGCTCGATCGGCCTGGTCTCGCTCAACTGGAAGCTCAAGCAGGAGGGCGTGTTCGGCAAGGTCGATATGGCCTTCATGGACAACCAGGACCAGCCGGTGCCGCTGATGCGCGGCGACGTGGCGGCGATCTGCGTGTTCGAGCCCTATGCGGCGCTGGCCGAACTGAACGGCTGGGGCAAGAAGCTCTGGGTGCCGTACAATTCGCCGATGGGCAAGACCAACCTGGGCTTCGTCGCCTCCGAGAAGTTCGTGAAGGCCGACCCCGAGCTCACCAAGAAGATGGTGAAGGCGCACGTGGCAGCGACGCGGGAGATGGCGTCCAACAGCTCGATCGCCATCGAGACCACGATCAAGCAGTTCAAGATGACTAGGGAAGTGGCGGAACTCTCGATCAAGAACCTGTTCTTCAGCGCCAATTCGGGCGCGCCTTTCGTCAGCGGCCTGAAGGCGCTCGCCAAGATGATGATCGAGGACAAGATGCTCGACAAGGAACCCGACTGGGGCAGCTTCCTCAATCTCGGCTACGTATGATGCAGTGGCGTCGCGCGCTGGGGCTTCTGCCCCTCGCGCTGCTGTTCGTCGCCTGGGAAGTCGCCGTCGAGCTCAAGGTCTATCCGCAGGTGCTGCTGCCGCCGCCCGGAAAGGTGGCGCTGGTCTTCGTCAACGACTGGGACACGCTGCTGGAGAACGCCGGCGCCAGCCTGGCGAGGGTCGTGACCGGCATCAGCTGCTCGTTCCTGGTCGCCGTGCCGCTCGGCTTGCTGATCGGCCGCTATCATATCCTCGACATGCTGACCGACTGGTCGATCCAGATCTTCCGCTCGGTGCCGCCGATCTCTCTGATCCCGATGGCGATCCTGCTGCTCGGCATCGGCGACAAGCCCGCTATCGCGCTGATCTTCCTCTCGGGCCTGTGGCCGCTGCTGATCAACACGATCTTCGGCGTGCGCGGCATAGAACGCACCCTGATGAAGGTAGCGCGCGCCGCTCGCGCGGGCGAATTCCTCGTATTGCGCGACATCGTCCTGCCGGCCTCGCTGCCCGCCATCTTCACCGGCCTGCGGCTGGCGGTCGGTGCGGGCTGGCTGACCGTCGTCACCGCCGAGATGATCGCGGTGAAGTCGGGGCTGGGCTACATGATCCTGAATGGCCAGCTCACCTTCCGGTCCGACCTGATCATCGCCGGCATCATCGTGATCGGCGCGATCGGGCTTCTGGCCGACCAGCTGGTGCGGCTCGTGCGCGCCCGCATCTGCCGCTGGCAGGAGGGCCTCACGGTATCGAATGAATGAGCTTTGGCGAATGAACCGCTTCATCGAATGCGTCGGCGTGGGCAAGATCTTTCCCGGCACGAACGAAGCCGTGGAGGCATTGCGCGGCATCGACTTCGTGGGCGAAGAGGGCGAGTTCGTCTGCCTGCTGGGCCGATCGGGCTGCGGCAAGTCCACCCTGTTGATGATGATGGCAGGCCTCGAAACCGCGACGTCCGGCCAGATCGCCGTCGCCGGGCACGAGATCAAGGGGCCGTCGTCCGACACCGCGATCGTATTCCAGGATCACGGCCTGTTTCCCTGGATGACGGTGCAGAAGAACGTCGAGTTCAACATGAAGGCGCGCGGCACGCCCGCTGCGGAACGCCGTGCTGTCGCCAACCAGTTCATCGAGATGACCAGCCTGACGGGCTTCGGCGGTCGCTATCCGCACGAGCTGTCGGGCGGGATGCGCCAGAGGGTCGGCATCGCCCGGGCGTTGACCACCCGGCCCAAGGCGCTGCTGATGGACGAGCCGTTCGGCGCGCTCGATGCGCAGACCCGCGGCAAGCTGCAGGACGAGCTGCTGCAGATCTGGGAGAAGCAGCGCACCACGGTGCTGTTCGTGACCCATTCGATCGACGAGGCGCTCCTGCTGGCCGACCGCATCCTGGTGTTCAGCCCGCGGCCGGGTCGCATCGCGGCTGACATCAGGGTGGATTTGCCCCGGCCGCGCACGTCACAATCGGCGGAATTCTCCGCCCTGGCCCGCGACCTGCGCGGGCTCGTGGGCGCGGACCGCGAGATCGACTGAAAAAGAAGAGCCGGAGGAACAGATGCCCTACGCGACAACCGACGACGGCGTGAAGCTCTACTATGAGGAAGTCGGCGCCGGCGTGCCGATCATCTTCGTCCACGAGTTCGCGGCCGATCACCGCTCGTGGGAAACCCAGATGCGCCACTTCGGCCAGCGCTACCGCTGCATCACCTACGGCGCGCGCGGCTATCCGCCGTCGGACATCCCCGACAAGCCCTCGAGCTATTCGCAGAACCGCGCGACCGACGACATCGCCGCGGTGCTCGACCATCTCAAGATCGCCAAGGCGCATGTCGTGGGCCTGTCGATGGGCGGCTTCGCCAGCCTGCATTTCGGCTTTCGCCATCCCGGGCGCGCGCTGTCGCTGGTCGTGGCCGGCGTCGGCTACGGCGCGGAGAAGGAGCAATCGGCCAAGTTCAAGGGCGAGGTCGCGGTGGTGGCCAAGTCGCTGCTCGACGAGGGTATGAAGGCCTTCGCCGAGAAATATGCCTACGGCCCGACGAGGGTGCAGTTCGAGAACAAGGACCCGCGCGGTTTCGCGCAGTTCAAGAAGGAGCTGGGCGAGCATTCCGCGCTCGGCTCGGCCAACACCCAGCTCGGCTGCCAGGCCGAGCGGCCGTCGCTCTACGACCTGGTCGACAAGATGCGGGCGATGACGACACCGACCCTGATCCTGACCGGCGACGAGGATTGGCCGTGCCTGGCGCCCTCGGTGATGATGAAGCGCGAGATCCCGACATCGGCGCTCTCGGTGATGCCGAACTGCGGCCACACGGTGAACATCGAGGACCCGGACCAGTTCAACAAGATCGTCGGCGAGTTCATCGTGCAGGTCGATTGCGGCCGCTGGCCCAAGCGCGACCCGCGCGCGATGGCCAACTCGATCACGGGGATGAAGACCTAGAAAGCAGACGTCAGCCGCACAGCCAGATGTTCACGGCAAATCGGCTGTCGGCAAACGCATCACCAGGGCAGGAAATTGTCTCCACCTCGTGGTTCGCCGACGACGGGAAGACGAGCAGGCTGTCGTGCGTCGGCTCGATCTCGATCGACTGGTCGCCACCCAGATCGAACAAGCGCAGCCGTCCGCCCGTGAAGTGGCGCGGCTCGCGATGGAGATAGTAGACCATTGTCATCCGCCGGCGGCCGCCCGGCGTGTATTCGTCTCCGGCATAAGTGTCGGTATGCGGCCGATAGAAGGAACCGTGGCCATGCGACACCATTTCCATCTGCGTGCTGTTGGCCGGTGCGTGCGGCATGTCGAACGCGGTCTCGAGAGCAGCCTGCAAGGCCAGCGCTTTTCGGCGCAGGGGGCCGGTGAAGGGGCCGAGGTCCTTCAGGACGCACGACTGCCGAACCACCGCATCGAGGCGGCCCGCGCCGTGGTCGTTGAGCCTGGTTGGTGTGAAGCGCGTCTCGGCCGCCAAACCATAGGCCAATAGTCGGGCTGCCTTCGACTCGCCGAGCCATCCCGGCAGGATTCGATGCGGCAGAAACCGGCCGGCGAGGAACGACGGCTGAGACATGCGTCAGCTGTCGGCCTGTTTGCCGGGACGGGCAAGCGCTAACTCGGCTTCGCGAGCAGCGCCTCTCTATTCGGGTTGGACTCCAGCTTCCTTGAGAAGAGCCGACCAATACTTCGCTTCCGTCCTCAGCTTCAGGTCCAGGGCCGCCGGAGTCGCCTGGACTTGCGATACCGGCTCCATGCTGAGCGGCGCGAATCGCGACACGACGTTGTTGTCCACGACGGCCGCCTGCAAGGCGGCGGAAAGCCTGGCGATGACGGGAGCCGGCGTTCCTTTGGGCGCGTAAAGTCCGTACCAGGTAGTGATGCCGATTTCAGGGAAACCTGCCTCCGCCGTCGTGGGCACATCGGGCAAGGTCGACACGCGCTGCCTGGTCGTGACGGCATAGGCCTTGATCCTGCCGGCCTGGATGTTGGACGTGGTCCCCGTGGCCGGCTCGCAATAGACATCGATTTGACCGGCTATGAGATCCTTCATGACCTCGCCGCCGCCCTTATAAGGTATGACGGTCATGCTGGTCTTGGTCGCGCTCATGAACATCAGCCCGCACAGCTGCGCCACGGAGCCCAGGCCCGAATGCGCGTAGTTCAGGCGGTCAGGGCGCTCCCGGATGTAGGCGACGAGGGTCTTCAGATCCTTTGGGGCCAGACCGGTCTTGCCGACGATCGTCATCGGCACTTCGGTCACCAGCCCGATCTTCTCGAACCCGTCGATGGGATCGAACGGAAGCGACTTGTACAGGCTGGGCATCGTTGCCTGACCCGTGTGGCCGAGCAGGATCGTGTAACCGTCCGGCTTCGCCTGGGCGACCCGGGCGGTTCCGATCGATCCGCCGGCGCCGCCGATATTCACGACGATAACTTCCTGCCCCAGGTTGCGTTTCATCGCATCGGCGACGAGGCGGCCGATGATATCGCCCGGGCCGCCGGCAACGAAAGGCACCACCATGGTTATGGGATGATACGGGTAGTCCTGCGCGGCCGCAGACACGGTGCACCACAAGAGCGAGAATACGGCAACGATCCACTTCATAAGGACGTATTCCTTCCGATCAGGCTGAGAGCTTCGCGTGCCGTGCTTCTTCCTCGAGATAGGCATCGCGGTACAGGCCCATGGCGCGCCCGTGCGTCGCCACTTCGTTCTTGCCGAGCTCTTCCGCGGGCCACGCCGCCGTCTCGAAATGCCCGTAGCGGTCGGTGCCGCGGACGAGCACGGCAGCCTGCCGGATCGACCCCGACGGTCTGGTGCGGGTCGGGATGTAATTCAGCCCCAGGCCGATGCGGCGATGTGACGACGTGTTGGGGCCGGAGCGGTGCGGACACAGGCCATGATGCATGGAGAACCAGCCGGGCTTGAGTGGCATGGCCATCGGCGAGCCTTCATCGAGCGGCTCCGTGATGACCTGACCCGCGCGATTGACGCTGTTCTTGACGACCCGCGAGACGTGGCTGAGCTGCCGCGGATTGCCGCGAAAGGGCAGCGCGTCCATGCAGCCGGCGGCTTCGCTCGCCTCGGTCAGGGCAACCCACACCGTCACTTCTTCCTTGGGCTCGAGCCCGTAGTAGGTCGAGTCCTGGTGCCAAGCCGCGATGGTGGGCGAGTGCGGTTCCTTGATGAAGAATGTGCTGGTGAAGATCAGTATGTCCGGGCCGAGCAGGTCCTCGACCTTGTCGAGGATGCGCGGGTCTCGTGCCAGCTTCGCTGCCCATGGCATGAGCAGGTATGGCATCGATCGCCATTTATGGTTTTCATCGGCATTGATCGGCGCGCCCAGCCACGCCTCATAGCGTTCGACGCCCTGCCGGCAGGCCGCCAACTCCTGCTCGTCGAGCAGCGGGAAGGGCGACAGGAATCCGTCGTGCTTCCATTGCGTGACCTTGGCCGCCGGCAGCGTGCCCATGGCGCGTTCTCCCTCGATGACACCGGCAGGTTCGAGAAGGCCTGCTCTATTGAGGGGGAGAGTATCCCCTTCGCGCGTCCAATGGGAGGCCTAGGCCGTCAGCCCACCGTCGCAGACGAATTCGCTGCCGGTCGAGAAGCTCGAATTCGTCCGACAGCAGGAACAAAATCATGTTCGCGACTTCCACCGGTTGGCCGAGGCGGCCGAGCGGGTGGAGGTCTTCGAGGATCTGGCGGCCGCTGCGGTTGCCCACACTCTGAGCGAGCCTGGGCGCAATCATCGGCGTGTCGATGTAGCCCGGATGCACCGAGTTGCAGCGCACCTTCGAGCCGGCGCCATAGAGCGCCACATACTTGGTGAGCGAGCGCACTGCGCCCTTGCTGGCGCAATAGGCGAGCGCGCCCGAGGCGCCGCGCAGGCCCAGCACCGAGGAGATGTTGACGATCGAGCCGCCGCCGGCGTTCTTGATCGCGGCGAAGGCCGCCTTGCAGCCGAGGAAGGTGCCCATCGAGTTGATCTCGTTGACCCGGCGATACTCCTCGAGGCTGCAGTCCTCGATCGTGTTGCGCACGCCGACACCCGCCGCATTCAAGAGGCCGTGCAGTCCGCCGAAGGCGTCGGTCGTCGCCGCGACCGCCGCCTGCCAGTCGGCCTCCTGGGTGACGTCGAGTACAACGAAGAGCGCCGACGGACCGAGCTCGCGGGCGAGGGCCGCTCCCCGGGCGGCGTCGCGGTCGGCCAGCACCGCCTTGCCGCCCTCGCGCACGATCAGGCGGGCGGTCTCCGCGCCGATGCCTGACGCGCCGCCGCTGATCAGGACGACCTTGTTCTCAAGGCGCGCCAAAGACACGCCTCCTCGAGAGACCCGACGTCATGCCGCCGTCGGCCACGAACTCCGCGCCGGTGACGAAGGACGATCGGTCGGAGGCGAGCCACAGCAGCAACTCGCCCAGCTCGCGTGCCTCGGCCATGTGGCCGATCGGATGGCTGCTGTCGACGAAGGCCTTGCCCTGCTCGCGTCCGACCATCTGCCACAAGGGATTGAAGATCGCAGTATCGACGCCGCCGGGATGCACCGAGTTGCAGCGGATGGCGTACTTCTGCTCGGCGCAGTGCATGGCCACGCTCTTGCTGAGCAGCCGTACCGCGCCCTTGCTCGCGGTATAGGCGGCCGGTCCCGCCGATCCGATCAGCCCGGCGATCGACGATACGTTGACGATCGAGCCCTTGGGCGCGGTCTTGGACCCGCCTGTCTTCTTCATGCCCTCGATCGCATACTTGCAGCCGAGAAACACGCCCTCGGAATTGATCGCCTCGACCTTGCGCCACTGTTCGACGGTGGTGGTCTCGAGCGTGCCGGTGCCGCCACTGACGCCGGCATTGTTGATCACGATGTCGAGCCGGCCGTCGGTCTCGAGCACGTCGGCCAGCAGCGCTTTCCACGCCGTCTCGGAGGCGACGTCGTGGCTGACGAAGCGGCCGGGGAGATCCTTCGCCGGCTGGATGTCGGCCACGATCACTCGCGCGCCGGCCTCGGCGAACAGGATGGAAGCGGCGGCGCCGATGCCCGAGGCGCCGCCGGTGACGATTGCTACCTGTCCGGCGAGTTCCATGTCGGCGCCGACCATAACCCGGTCGGCGCCGATGCCAAACGGATTTGCCTGGAGCGTCGCTCTAGAAGCCGATCTGCTGCGTCACGCGGGTCCACTTTCCGCCCTTCACTTCTGCGAGGAAGGATGAATTGCTGCCCTGGCGGATCTTCGGGCCGAAGTTCACTTCGGGACCGTTGAAGATGTCATGGTAGCCTTTGACCGCTTCCATGCCGGCGACGAAGCTGTCGACGGTCAGGTCCTTACCCGCGTTCTTGAGGGCGACATAGGTCAGGTCGGCGGCGTCGTAGCCGTAGACCGCGCCGATGTTCGGCTCGATGCCGAACTTTGCCTTGTAGTCGGCGACGAACTTCTTGACCGCCGGCACGTCGCTGTCGGCGTAGGGCATGTCGGTGAGGCCCATGCCGTAGAACCCGTCCATGCCGGGCGCGGCGCCGACCACGAGGTCGTAGGTCGCGGCCGAACCGAGGAACGTCACGTCGTTCCAGCCCATCTTGCGCGCCGTCGTATAGGGCACGATCGTGTCCTTCACGATGGTTCCCATGGCGATCAGGTCGCAGCCCGCGGACTTGAGCTTGGTGAGCGAAGCGGTGAAGTCCTGGTCGGTCGGCTTGTGCGCTGCGGTCTCGACCATCTTGATGCCGAGCTTGGTCGTCTGCTCCTTGGCGCCTTCGAGGATCTCCTTGCCGAAGTCGGTGTCCTGGTACATCACGCAGACCGCCTTCTTGCCGCCCTTGGTCACCAGGTAGTTGATGCCGGCGCGGATCTGGTCGACGTAGGATGCCGCGCTGTAGAACTTCAGCCGCTCGTAGGGCTCGTACATCGAGCGGGCCGAGGACAGCGGAAACAGGTTGGCGACGTTGGCGGCGAACTGGTCCTTGAAGCAGGCGTTGTTCATCGGCGTGCCGAGCGGAGCGACGAAGGCGAAGACCTTGTCGCGGTTGATCAGCTTGTTGCAGGCCTGCACCGCCCTGGGCACCTGGTAGCCCTGGTCCTCGACGATGAGCTTGATCTTGCGGCCGGCGACGCCGCCGGCTGCGTTGATCTCGTCGAAGCGCATCTTGACGCCGTTCGACGACGACACGCCGAACGTCGCGGCGACGCCCGAGAGGTCGGTATGCATGCCGAACGTGATTTCGGTCGGCGTAACTCCGTTGGTCTGGGCCGACGCGCCGGCCGCGCTTGCCGCGGCGATGGCGATGGCCAGGCCGATGGTCTTGGTCGTCTGTCTCATCTTTTCCTCCGTTATTGAACGTACATGCCGTCGATCATTGTCTTGTATTTTTCGTTCACGAACTTGCGCCTGAGCTTCATGGTCGGCGTCAGCTCCTCGTCCTCGGCGGTGAGCTGCTGCTCGATCAGGCGGAACTGCTTGATGGTCTCGACGCGGGCGACCTCGCGGTTGACCTTCTCGATCTCCGCGCCGATCAGCGCGGTGATCTCGCGCGAGCGGCAGAGCGAGGCGAAGTCGGTGAAGGGTACGTTCTCGTCCTGGGCGAACTTGGCCACGTTGTCGTAGTCGATCATCACCAGGCAAGAGAGGTACTTGCGCCGGTCGCCGATCACCACGGCGTCGGAGATGTAGGGAGAGAACTTGAGCTGGTTCTCGATCTCCGAGGGCGTGATGTTCTTGCCGCCGGCGGTGATGATGATGTCCTTCATGCGGTCGGTGATCTTGAGATAGCCCTCGTTGTCGACGAAGCCGACGTCGCCGGTGTGCAGCCAGCCATCGCGCACCGTCTCGGCGGTCTTGTCGGGCTGGTTGAGGTAACCCATGAAGACGTGCGGGCCCTTCAGCAGGATCTCGCCCTCGGCCGAGATTTTGACCGCCGTGTTGGGCGCCACGGTGCCCACCGTGCCGAGCTTGATGCGTGCGGGCATGCCGGTCGCCAGGCCGCAATTCTCGGTCTGGCCGTAGACCTCGCGCATGTCGACGCCCAGCGCGCGGTACCATTTGATCAGATCGGGCGCGATCGGAGCGGCGCCCGTGCCGGCATAGCGGATGCGATGCATGCCGATCGCACGCTTGATGTTGTCGAGCACCATGAAGTCGGCGATGCGGTAGGCCAGTCTCAACGCAGGCGACGGCCGGCGTCCCTCGATTTCGGTCTCGGCGACCTTGAGGCCGACGGAGAGCGCCCAGCGATAGGCGGTGCGGCCGATCCACGTCGCTTCCTTCATGCGGATGGCGATGCCGGAATAGAAGCGTTCCCAGATGCGCGGCACTGCGAAGAACAGCGTCGGCGCCACCTCGCGCACGTTGTCCGACACCGTCTCGATGCTCTCGGCGAAGTTGGCGACCGCGCCCGAGCGCAGCGGCAGGAAGGTCGTGAAGGTGCGCTCGGCGATGTGGCAGAGCGGCAGGAAGGCAAGCTGCTCGCCGTTCGGAGTCATGGGCACGAAGGCATCGGCGTTCATGATCTGGAAGATCACGTTGCGGTGTGCCAGCATCGAGCCCTTGGGTGGCCCGGTCGTGCCTGAGGTGTAGACCAGCAGCGCCAGCTCCTCGGGCTGCGAGGCCGCCACCAGCCGCTCCCACAGGCCGGGATTTGCCGCATCATGGGCGCGGCCCAGCTCGAGCAGCATGTCGAACGGCATGACCTGCGGGTCGCTGAAGTCGCTCAGCCCCTCCATGTCGAAGACGAAGACCTTGGCGACATCGGGGCAGCGCACGCGCACGTCGAGGTACTTGTCGAGCTGCTCGTCGTCCTCGACGAACAGGAAGCGCGAGCGGCTGTCGGTCAGGATGTACTCGACCTGCTTGGCGGAGTCCGTCGGGTAGATGCCGTTGGTGACGCCGCCCACACCCATCGTGCCCATGTCCGCGTAAAGCCATTCGGGAATGGTCTCGGCCAGCACCGACACGACCTCGCCGCGCGCGAGGCCGAGCTTCACAAGTCCCATGCCCGTCCAGCGTGCGCGCTCGCCGTAACCGGTCCAGCTCGTCGAGCGCCAGATGCCGAGGTCCTTCTCTCGGAACGCCGTGCGCTCGCCGCGCGCCGTTACCTGGTGCCAGAAAAGCTTGGGAATGGTGTCGCAACCCTCGACTTCGATCTTCATCGCTATCTCCAGGTCTTCCGTTTCTTCCAGCGGCGCTGCCCGCGCGCGCCGTGATCCTTGATGCCGAGATAGAATTCCTTGATGTCTTCCTTCTCGACGAGGCGCGCGCAGGTGTCGGCCATCACGATGCGGCCGACCTCGAGCACATAGCCGTAGTCGCCGACCTGGAGCGCCATGTTGGCATTCTGCTCGACCAGCAGGATGGTAACGCCGCGCTCGCGGTTGATGCGCACGATGATGTCGAAGATGTCCTTGACCAGCTTCGGCGACAGCCCGAGCGACGGCTCGTCGAGCAACATGACCTTGGGCTCGGCCATCAGCGCGCGGCTGATCGCCAGCATCTGCTGTTCGCCGCCCGACAGCGAGCCGGCGCGCTGGTCGGCGCGCTCCTTCAGCACCGGGAAGTAGCCGAACACCGCCTCGAGGTCCCTGGCCACGGCGTCGGCGTCGCGCCGCGTATAGGCGCCCATGCGCAGGTTCTCCCGCACGCTCAGGAATGGGAAGACCTCGCGGCCTTCGGGCACGTGGCTGATGCCGAGCCGCATCACCCGGTCCGGGTCCATGCGCTGGATCTCGCGGCCCTCGAAGGTGACGCTGCCCTTCTGCGGGTCCATGACGCCGCACACGGTCTTGAGCACGGTCGTCTTGCCCGCGCCGTTGGAGCCGAGGATGGTGACGATGCTGCCCTTCGGTACCTCGAAGCTGACGCCGCGGATTGCCATGATCGGACCGTAGTAGGTCTCGATGTTGGAAGCGCGCAGGATGGGTTCGGCCGGAGATATCGACATGCGCTCAGCCCCCCAGGTACGCGCGCATGACTTCGGGATGGTTCTGCACCTCGCGCGGCGTGCCGGTGGCGATCGGCCGGCCGTAGTTCAGCGCCAGCACGCGATCGGAGACGGTTGAGACCAGGGTCATGTCGTGCTCGACCATAAGCACGGTGATACCGAGCAGGTTCTTGATGTCCTGGATCCAGAAGGCCATGTCCTCGGTCTCCTCGACATTGAGACCGGAAGAGGGCTCGTCGAGCAGCAGCAGCTTGGGGTTGGTGCAGAGCGCCCGCGCCAGCTCGGTCACCTTGCGCACGCCGTAGGGCAGGTTCACGATGAAAGTGTCGCGGTACTGCTGCAGGTCGAGGAAGTCGATCACCTTCTCGACCGCCTCGCGATGCTCGACCTCGAGGCGCCGCACCACCGGCAGGAACAGCAGCTCCGAGAAGAAGTCGGATTTCTTGTGGGCGTGGCGCGCCAGCAGCAGGTTCTGCAGCAGGGTCGCATGCTCGAACAGCTCGATGTTCTGGAAGGTGCGCGCGATGCCCAGCCCCGCCACCCTGTGCGGAGGCACGTGCGTGATGTCCTTGCCTTCGAACATCAGGCGGCCCGCGGTCGGATCGTAGATGCGGCTCATCAGGTTGAAGATCGTGGTCTTGCCGGCGCCGTTGGGCCCGATGATGGTGAAGACCTCGCCCTTTTCGACCTCGAAGGTCACCCCGTCGACGGCCTTGATGCCGCCGAAGTTGATGGCGATCTGCTCGGCAGCGAACAGGCTCATCGCAGCCGCTCCGTCTTCATGTAGCTCTTCTGGCGCTTGAAGGAGTCGCGCTTGTACATCGGGAAGGTCGAGAAGAAGACCCGGATCTTCACCCAGCGGCCGTAGATGCCGAGCGGCTCGAGCAGGATGACCAGCACCAGGATCAGGCCGAAGATGCCGGCCTCGACCCCGGGCTTCTTGAGAAAGCTGCCGAGCGCATCGCCCACGATGTGGAACAGGCCGATGCCGGTCGAGGCGGACATGTCGGCGAAGCTCGCGGGGATGTCGTCGCGCAGGATGGCGATCAGCGGCGGCAGCAGGGCCACGAAGATCGCGCCCAGCACCGCGCCGTGCAGCGAGCCCAGGCCGCCCACGATCACCAGCAGCAGGAACTGGATGGAGAGCAGGATGGTGAAGATGTCGGGCGCCAGGTAGGCGATCTTGTGCGCGAACAGCGCGCCCGCCACCCCCATCAGGCCGGCCGAGTAGGCAAAGGCCATCGACTTGTAGAGCGCGAGGTTGACGCCCATCGACTGGGCGGCGACCTCGCTGTCGCGGATCGCGATCCAGGCGCGCCCGGTGGGCGAGCGCAGCAGGTTGCGCGTCGCCCACAGCGCCACCACAAGGAAGAACAGGCAGAGGAAATAGAACTCGCGCGCGTCGGCGAAGGAGACGCCGAAGATCACCGGCGGCGCCACCGGCATGCCGGCGAAGCCGTGCGTCACCGATTCCCAGCGGCTGAACACCTCCTGGATGATCACCGAGAAGGCGAGCGTGGCGATCGACAGGTAGATTCCGCTCATGCGCAGCGCCGGCAGGCCGACCACGAAGCCGCAGACCGTGGTGATGGTCGCCGCCAGCACCACAGAGCCGATCCATGGCACGCCATGCGCGAGGAAATAGGCGTGCGCATAGGCGCCGATGCCGAGGAAGGCGGCGTGGCCCAGCGACACCAGGCCGGTGTAGCCCACCAGGGTCATCAGCGAGACGCCGCACAGACCGTAGATGAACACCCACGATGTCTCGCCGACGGAATACGACGAGAGCGCGAACGGCACGGCGATCACCGCCGCCGCCAGCGCCAGGTACCAGCCCATGTCGACCTTGTCGCGGAACAGCTGGATGTCCTGGTTGTAGGAGGTCTTGAAGACGAAGCGCATGGGGGCCGCCTATACTTTCTTGCGGCCAGGCGTGCCGAACAGGCCCTGCGGGCGCCACACGAGCGCCGCCAGCAGCACGATATAGGGCATCGTGTCCTTGAAGCCGTCAGGCAGGGTGGCGCCGGAGTAGAGTTCGATGAGACCGATCACGATGCCGCCCACCAGCGCCCCCGGGATCGAGCCGAAGCCGCCCAGCACGGCGGCGGCGAAGGCCTTGAGCGCGACGGCGAGGCCCATGTTGATGTCGATCAGTGTGACCGGCGCCAGCAGCACGCCCGCCGCCGCCGCCACGCCTGCCGAGATCGCCCAGATCAGCGAGAAGATCATCTTCACCGGGATGCCCATGTAATAGGCGGCGAGCTGGTTCTGCGACGTCGCCTGCATGGCAATGCCAATGCGTGTCCAGTTGAAGAAGGCATAGAGCACGCCGCACAGCAGCAGCGTGCCGACGATGATCGAGAGGTACTGGTGGCTGAGGGTGAGGCTGCCGATTTTCCAGACGCCGCCGAACGGCGTCGGCAAGGTATAGACCTCGGAGCCCCAGGTGATGCTGGCGAAGGTGCGGAAGATCGAGCCCAGGCCGATCGTCAGCATGACCACCGCGAACTGCGGCTGGCCGATGACCCGGCGCAGCACGAACCGGTCGAGCAGCGCGCCGAAGGCGGCGATGGTGACGACGGCGATCACGAAGGCGAGCCAATAATTCAGGCCCCACCACACGACCGCCATGTAGCAGACGAACGCGCCCAAGGTCAGCAGGTCGCCCTGCGCGAAGTTCACCAGCTCTGTCGCCTTGTAGATCAGCACGAAGCCGAGCGCGACCAGGCCGTAGATACAGCCGACCGCAAGACCGTTCAGAGTCAATTGCAGAAAATCGCTCACGCGTACCCGTCTTTTCCATCCCAGGCCCGACGGTCTAACGCCATCGTAACGAATGGACTATGAAGGGCTTGTCGTGACTGTCAACGAGGATACCGGGTCGTCGCATGGCCAAATCGCCCCTGACATCGGCTGAAGAGCGCATTGCGCTGTTCCAGAAGCTGTTCTCCGACACGATTCCACACAACAGGGCGCTCGGCCTCAAGGTCGTGGCGGTGGCCAGGGGCCTGGCCTCGATGCAGCTCGACTGGCGTCCCGAGCTGGTCGGCAATCCCGAGACCGGCGTTCTGGCGGGCGGTCCCTTGACGGCGATGCTCGATGGCTGTTGCGGCATGGCGGTGGCCACCATGCTCCGGAACCCGATGCCGTTCGCCACCCTCGACCTTCGCATCGACTACGCAAAGCCTGCGGAGCCCGGCAAGCCGGTGATCGCCGAGGCCGAGTGCTATCGCATGACGCGCTCGGTCGCCTTCACGCGCGCCTTCGCCCACCAGGGCGATCCGAAGAATCCGATCGCCGCCGCGGCCGGCACCTTCATGCTGGGCACCAAGGGCAAGGTCACGCGCCCGCAGACGGTGCAGGAGCTGCTCAAGTGAGCGACGACCTGATGAAACGCCTGGCCGAGGCGCGCCGGAAGGCCGACGTCTCCCGGCTCGCCGAGGCGATCCCCTATGCGCGCTGGATGCGGATCGCGCCGGAGAACGGCACCGGCGAGCTGTTGACCCGCATGCGCTTCCACGAGGAGCTGATCGGCAACACGTTCCTGCCGGCAATCCATGGCGGCACGCTAGGTGCGATGCTCGAGATGGCGGCGATCTTCCATCTGCTGTGGGAGACCGAGACGCCGACCGTGCCGAAGATCGTCAACATCACGGTCGACTACCTGCGTTCGGCCGGCCCTCGCGACGTGATCGCAGCCGCCAAAGTGACGAAGCAGGGGCGCCGTATGGTCAATGTCTTCGCCGAAGCCTGGCAGGACGACCGTTCGCGCCCGGTCGCCTCGGCCTCGGCGCATTTCCTGGTCCACTCCGACGATGAGCCCTCCGCGCTTTAGCGCGGGCGAGCCATCCGCGCTTTAGCGCGGGTGAGCCATCCGCGCTTTAGCGCGGGCGAACCTTCCGCGCTCTAGATCTTGCTGCCGGGCCGCAGGCGGGGGGGCCAGCGCATGCCGATCAGGAACACCGCAACGCCGAGCACCGCGCCCACGACGTAGACATTGTGGACCGAGGCCGCGACGGCCGCGGTGAATTGATCGATCTGCTCGGGCGACAGCGTCTTGCGCAGCGCCGGCTCCATCAGATGCTCGGCCACCTCGGTGGCGCCGGGCGCGTAGTGCGTCAGACCGGCATTCACCATGGCGCCGAACAGCGCCGCGCCGGTCGACTGGCCAACGATGCGCATGAACATGTTCGACGCCGTCGCGGCCCCGCGTTCGCGCAGCGGAGCCGCCGCCTGCACCGAGACGAGGTAGGTTGTGTTGCAGAAGCCCATGCCGAGGCCGATCAGAAAGGCGCCGGCGCCCGCCCACACGGGGCCGTTGGCCGGGGTCATGAAGGCAAGCAGCACGCTGCCCGCGACCAGCATGGCGCCGCCGAACATGGCGGAGGAGCGGTAGCCGGTGCGGATCATCAGGCGGCCCGAGATCGTGCTGGCGACGGCCCAGCTGATCGACATGGCGCCGAAGGCAATGCCGGTCACGATGGCGCTGCGGCCCATCGCGCCCTGGACGTAGGTCGGCAGGAAGACCGCGACGCCCATCATGGTCGCGCCGATGCCGAAGCTGCCGAAGTTGCAGAGCTTGATGATGCGGTTGCTCCACAGGCGCAACGGCAGCATCGGCGCCTCGGCGTCGCGCTCGTGACGGATGAGGATGGCGAGGGCAGCCACGCCGATGAAGATGCAGGCGATCAGTTGCCAGCGCTCGAGGCTGCGGCCCTGGATCATGGCCAGCATCAGGCCGCCCGCACCGACCGTCAGCAGCAGCGAGGCGAGATAGTCGATGCGCGGCGGCTTGTGATGGCGCTGCTCGTGAAAGAATGCCGCCAGCATCGCCATGGCGATGGCGCCGATCGGAAGGTTGATCCAGAAGATCGCGGACCAGCTCACCTTCTCCACCAGGAAGGCGCCGAGCGTCGGCCCGACGATGGCGGCGATGCCGAACATGCCCGAGAGCAGACCCTGCACCTTGGCGCGTTCCTCGGGCGTGTAGATATCGCCCACGATCGCGTAGGCGACCGGCTGCACAGCGCCCGCGCCCATGCCCTGCAGGGCCCGGAAGAGGATGAGCGACACCATGCCGTGCGCAAAGCCGCACAAGGTCGATCCAAGCAGGAAGAGGCTCGCGCCGCCGAAGAAGACGCGGCGCCTTCCGTACAGGTCCGAGAGCCGGCCGTAGATCGGGATGCTCACGGCCTGCGACAGGAGATAGACGGCGAAGACCCAGCTGAAGAGATGGAAATCGCCAAGTTCGCCGACGATGGTCGGCATCGCCGTCGACACGATGGTGTTCTCCACCGCCGCCATGAACGTCGCCATCATGCAGGCGGCGAGCGTGAGACCGCGCCGCCCGGCAGGAGTGGATTGCGTCGCCTCGCTCATCGACTTTCCGGCCTTCCGAAGCAAACGACACCTGACATGAACGACGACACCCCGGGGACCGCGCGCGATCGATTCAGACCACCCCAAAATCGCCGGTTATGCAAGGCACGTCGCGGACGAAGGTTCGCCGCGCGAGAAGGCCACCACGTTGCGCTCAGGGTGGCGATGGAGGGAGCTTGACCCCATAGCGCGCCGCGTTGCGCCTCATGTAAGCCTCGCGAGGCTCGACCGGCTCGCCGCGCGCGGCGGCGTCGACCATGTCGAGGTAGGTGTGCCAACCCATGGCGTTCAGTTTCACGAACGCTTCCAGTACCGGCAGATGAGTCAGCGCTATATTGGCATCATCGAGTTCCACGGTGAGATAGGATTCCGGATAGTCGGACACGGCCTGTCCCGGCATGAGCACGTTCCACGTATAGGCGAGCTTCTTCTGCGGCATCCATTGCGTGACCACGCCTTTGATGTGGCCGCCCATCAGGCTGACCATCCCGCCGACATAGCCCTCGATGCACCCCGCGCCGTACCAGCCCGGCAGCCGACCGGGTGTGGTGATCAGGTCCCAGACCTTTTCGCGCGGGCCGGGCAGGGGCCTCTCGAAGCGCACCATATTCGCATGGGTGAATTGCGCGTCCCGGCTCATGGACTTGTTCCCCGCATGAAGTAAACCCTCGTCATGGATTTCGACTCCCTCAAGACGCCGAGCGACCAGACCGTGCGCGATGGCGCCAGCTTCGACGCCTATCGCCGGCCGGGCGAGCTGATCGACTCGGATAACCCCGCCATCATCGCTTATGCAAGGCGCGTGGCGGGCGAAGGTTCCGAGCGCGAGAAGGCGTTGCGGCTTTATTACGCCGTGCGCGACGACCTGCGCTACGACCCCTACAACACCCCGATGAAACGCGAGGCCTATCGCGCCAGCACGACTTTGGCGGCGGGACATGGATATTGCGTCAACAAGGCGGGGTTGATGGCCGCGGTGTGCCGCGCCACCGGCATTCCCGCGCGGGTGGGTTACGCCGACGTGCGCAACCACATGACGACCCAACGATTGGCCGAGCTGATGGGCAGCGACACCTTCTATTACCACGGCTACACCGAGGTCTGGCTCGATGGGCGCTGGGTCAAGGCGACCCCGGCCTTCAACAAGGAGCTGACCGAACGCTTTGGCCTCAAGCCGCTCGACTGGGATGCGGTGAGCGATTCGATCTACCACCCGTTCGATCTCGGCGGCCGGCGCCACATGGAGTATCTCGCCTATCGGGGTGTCTTCGCCGACGTTCCGTTCGACGAGATCCGCGACGCGTTCCGGCGTTATTACCCACGCCTGTCGCGCGAGCAGGAGGCGTTGCCGCTCGGCGGATCCACCGGCGAGGATTTCGGCGCCGAAGGGGCCGAGGAAGCCGCGCAGAAGTGATCATCGCGACGCGGTTGGCCGGGCGCCTGTTGCGTCGCGGCCCGCCCGCCGCCAATCTAAAATCCTGAACAAAAGAGGGAATGGAAACATGGCCAACATGCTGAAGGGCAAGTCGATCCTGGTCACCGGCGCGGGCGGCGGCATCGGCCGCGAGATGGCGTTGCTGGCGGCGCGCGAGGGCGCTTCGGTCGTGGTCAACGATCTCGGCGGCGCGGTCGACGGCGAGGGCGGCGGCAGCACGACGCCGGCGCAGAAGGTTTGCGACGAGATCGCCGCGTTCGGCGGCAAGGCCGTGCCCAACGGCGACAGCGTCACCGATCCGGCCGGCGCGGAGCGCATGGTCAAGGCCGCGGTCGAGAACTTCGGCAAGATTGACGGCGTGATCAACAACGCGGGCATCCTGCGCGACCGTATCTTCCATCGCATGAGTCACATGGACTGGAAGATGGTGATCGACGTGCATCTCAACGGCTCGTTCAATACCAGCCGTGCCGCCGCCAACTACTTCAAGGAACAGAAGTCGGGCGCCTTCGTGCATTTCACCTCCACCTCGGGCCTCGTCGGCAATTTCGGCCAGGCCAACTACTCGGCGGCCAAGATGGGCATCATCGGCCTGTCGCGCTCGATCGCGCTCGACATGGCGGCGTTCAACGTGCGCTCCAACTGCATCTCGCCCTTCGCCTGGACGCGCATGATCGGCACCATCCCGGCAGACACCGATGCGCAGAAGGCGCGCCTCGAACGCTCCAAGAAGATGACGCCTGCCAAGATTGCGCCGATGGCGGTGTTCCTGCTGAGCGACGCGGCGCAGGAAGCCAACGTCACCTCGCAGATCTTCGGCGTGCGCATGAACGAGATCATGCTCTTCAACGCCAACCGGCCGGTCCGCTCGGTGCACAATTCCGAAGGTTGGACGCTGGAGGAAATTGCCGCGCAGGCGATCCCGTCGATGAAGCCCTACTTTACCGACCTGAAGCGCTCGCCCGAGTACTTCACATGGGATCCGATTTGAGTCTCGATCTCACAATTCCTCTCTCCCGCTAGGGGGAGAGGCCACGAGAGGGGGCTTCGACGGGTGTGCGTAACATTCTCTCCCCGCCTCTCCCTCTAGCGAGGGAGAGGAGTATGAATAGTAAAAAGCGGAGCAAGTGATCATGACCGACGTGCGCAAGAACGAACCGAAGCTCGATGCCGACGATATTCTGGGCGGGATCGTCGAGTGGGTGTCGATCGAGAGTCCGAGCCAAGACGCCAAGTCGGTCAACAAGGTCGTCGATCACGTCGAGGGCCAGTTCCGCGATCTCGGACTGAAGCTCGACCGCACGCCGGGTCGCGACGGCTTCGGCGACATTCTCGTCTGCCAGACGACACCGGACATGACCAAGGGCAATGGCGGCAAGGGCATTCTCGTGCTCGCGCATCTCGATACCGTCCATCCGATCGGCATGATCGAGAAGGACCTGAAGGTGCGCCGCGAAGGCGACAGCATCTTCGGGCCGGGCATCTACGACATGAAGGCGGGTGGCTACATCGCCTATTACGCGCTGCGCCACCTGATCCGCCAGGGCAAGAAGACCAGGCTGCCCGTGACGTTCCTGTTCATTCCCGAAGAAGAAGTCGGCAGCCCGACCTCGCGTTCCAAGATCGAGGAACTCGCCGCCGGACACAAATACGCGCTGGTCATGGAGCCGGGCCGCGATGGCGACAAGGTCGTGACCTCGCGAAAGGGCGTCGGCCGCTTCACCCTGACGGTGAAGGGTGCGGCCAGCCACGCCGGCGTCCGTCATCAGGACGGCCGCAGCGCCATCCACGAGATGGCGAAGCAAATCATGCGGATCGAGGCCAAGACCGACTACGAGCGCGGCATCACCTGCAACGTCGGCCTGATCGAGGGCGGCAGCGGCGTCAACGTCGTGCCGGCCGAGTGCCGGATCGATGTCGATCTGCGCGTGCCGAGTCCGGAGCTCGCCGAGGAGATGGTCGACTGGTTCCTCAAGCTTGAGCCGATCGGCAAGGAAGTCGAGCTGACCGTCGAGGGCGGCATGAACCGGCCGCCCTACACGAAGGACGCGGGCATCACCGATCTCTTCACCAAGGCGCAGGCGATCTACCGCGAGATCGGCAAGGAGCTGAACGACGTGCCGCTGACCGGAGGCGGCAGCGACGGCAATTTCACCGCCGCGCTCGGGATCCCCACGCTCGATGGCCTCGGCGCCGACGGCAAGGGCGCGCACGCGGCGTACGAGCAGATCTATTATTCGTCACTGGTGCCACGGACGTACCTCTGCACGCGCCTGCTGGAGACGCTGGAGTAGGCGGCAGTAACGACCGTAATAGGTCGTTTGGCACGAGGCGCTTAAACTCGCGCGATGCTCCTCGACCTCGCGCGCGCTCGTCTTTCCGACGCACCCTGGTTTCCCTTTTTCTTTCCTATTTAAAATACGTTACTTTCAGTAACTGCCTCCTAGCGAGGCGTGCTCTTCAGCAGCGCCCGGATCGCCGCCACCGTCTCGGCAGGCGCTTCCTGCGGCACGTTGTGGCCGACCATCGGCAGGATGCGGCGCTCGTAGAAGCCGGTGAACTTCTTCGCTGAGGGATCGACGGTTCGCGAGATCGGGCGCACCCCGTCGGCCTCGCCGTCGAGGTTGATCGTGGGTACGGCGATCGTCGGTTGCGCCTGGATCCTCGCCGCGATGTCGAGCAGCGCGGGATCGCCCGGCGCGTATCCGAAGCGGTGCCGGTAGGACTGGATCACCACGTCGACATAGTCTGGATTGTCGAACGAGGGCGCGGTCCTGTCGAAGACGGCGTCGGTGAAATGCCAGTTCGGCGACCACAGTTTCCACAGCACCCTGGCGATGTCGCGGCGGTTCTCGGTCAGGCCCGCGCGGCCGCGCTCGGTGTGGAAGTAATACTGGTACCAGAAGCGATGTTCCTGCGCGGCAGAGACCGGCTTCACCGAGCCCGCGATGTCCTGGATGTTGTAGCCGGTGCAGCTCACCAGGCCGCGTGCCCGCTCGGGCCACAGCGCCGCCACGATGCAGCCGGCGCGGCCGCCCCAGTCGTAGCCCATGAAGATCGCGCGCGGGATCGCGAGCGCATCCATGAACTGCAGCAGGTCGTGGCCGAGCGCCGCCTGTTCGCCCGAGCGCGGCGTGTCCTTCGAGATAAAGCGCGTCGGGCCGTAGCCGCGCAGATACGGCACCAACACGCGGCAGCCGTCGGCGGCGAGCGGAGGCGCCACCTCGTCGAAACAGCGCGGGTCGTAGGGAAAGCCGTGCAGCAGGATCACGGGCGGGCCGCCGGCCGGACCGTGGGCTTCGCAGGCGACCTCGAGAACGTCGGTCTTCACTTTCAGCAATTCCATCCCGCGAGCTTAGCCGAGGGCGCCTGCGTTGACAGCCCGCGGGGCCGCGCCCACGCTTGGGCAAAACAGGAGGCAACATGGCCCGGTTCGACAAGGTGATCCGTGGCGGGATGATCGTCGACGGCAGCCGGCTGCCGCGCTTCCGCGGCGACATCGGCATCAAGGACGGCGTGATCGCCGCGATCGGCCATCTCGATCCCGGCGATGCCGACGAGACGATCGACGCCGGCGGGCTGATCGTGGTGCCGGGCTTCGTCGATCTGCACACGCACTACGACGCGCAGCTCTTCTGGGACCCGTACTGCACGCTGTCGTCGTGGCACGGCATCACCTCGGTCGCGATCGGCAATTGCGGGTTCGGCTTCGCCCCAGTGCGGCCGGCCGAGCGCGAGCGCGCGATGCTGTCGATGACCCGGGTCGAGGCGATCCCGATGGCGTCGATGAAGGAGGGCATGCCGTGGAGCTGGGTGACGTTCCCGGAATTCCTCGACGCCGTCGACAAGGCGCCCAAGGCCGTGAACATCCTGCCCTACGTGCCGGTGTCGCCGCTGCTTGATCTGGGTGATGGGGTTCGAGGCGGCCAAGGCCGGGAAGAAGCCGACGCCGGAGCAGCATGCCGAGCTTAAGCGGCTCCTGCACGAGGCGATGGATGCCGGAGCCTGCGGCTGGTCGGCCCAGCGCATGCTGCCGACCGGACCGGCGGCAGTACAGCGCGACCATGACGGCTCGCCGATGCCGACCGACGTGATGCACGACGAGACCTGCCGCGAGTTCGCCAGGGTGCTGGCCGAACGCAACGACGGCTTCATGCAGATGCTGCTGGTCTCGGGCGACAACGCGCGCGACCGCGCCTTCTACGAGGAGATGGCCGTATTGAGTGGCCGGCCGATGATCATGAACGTCGTGCAGGCCTTCGACGACCGGCCGCATATCCATCGCCGCCTGCTCGAATGGCTGAAGAGCTGCCGCGAACGCGGCATCCGCGTGGTCGGCCAGGGGCTGACGACCGATGCGGGGTTCACCTTCACCTTCGAGAACTGGAATCTGTTCGACGACCAGCAGGCCTGGTGCGACGCCACCACCGGCACGCACGCCGAGCGGCTGGCGAAGCTTGGCGATCCGGCGCGGCGGCAGGCGCTGCGCGACAAGCTGCCGATCACCGCGACCGGCCCGCTGCCGCAGATCGCCATCGTCGGGCCGCAGCTCGAGAAGAACAGAAAATGGCTCGACCATACGCTGGCCCATGCCGGCGAGAAGATGGGCAAGCACCCGGTCGACGTCATGCTCGACATGGCGGTCGAGGAGGATCTGAAGACGGAGTTCTTCGCCGCCCCGCCCAACGGCAAGATCGAGCATCTTAGGGAACTGGTCGACGATCCCTACGTGCTGTTCGGCGTCTCCGACGGCGGCGCGCACACCAAGTTCCTGACGGCCGGCCGCTATCCGACCGAGACGATCTGCAAGGTGGTGCGCGAGCACGAGATGCTCAGTCCTCGAGGACGCCCATTGGCGGCTGTCGGCGCTGCCCGCGGAGGTGGCGGGTTTCCGCGGCCGCGGCCAGCTCAGGATCGGTGCGCCCGCCGACATCGTGGTCTACGATTTCGAAGGATTGAAAGTCCTGCCCGACGAAATCGCGCACGACCTGCCGGGCGGCGAGTGGCGGCGCATCCAGCGCGCCGAGGGCTACAGATACATCCTGGTGAACGGCGAGGTGACGATGCGCAATGGCCAGCCGACCAACAACCATTCCGGCCGGTTGCTGCGGCACGGCGGAGGGACCGGGCGTGCTGCCTAAGGTCAGCGATTATCTGAGCGCCGAGCAGGCGCAGGCATTGCGCGGCAAATCCGATCTCGTCGGCGCGTTGCTGGTGCTGCATGCGTGGGCGCTGATCGTGGGCAGCATGGCGCTGTTCGTGTGGTGGCCAAACCCGTTCACGTTCCTGGTGGCGGTCATGGTGATCGGCGGGCGTCAGCTCGGTCTGGCAATCCTGATGCACGATGCGGCGCACGGGCTGTTGTTCGTCGACCGGCGCTTCAACGACTGGGTCGGCGCGTGGCTCTGCGCCTTTCCGGTCTTCACCAGCCTTTCGCTCTACCGGCCCTATCACCTCAAGCATCATCGCTTCACGCAGCAGGCGGAGGATCCCGACCTCGGCCTGTCGGCGGCGTTCCCGATCACGCGCCAAGAGCCTGTGGCGCAAGATCGTGCGCGACCTCACCGGCCAGACCGCCTACACGCGCCGGCGCGAGCAGTTCCAGCGCGGCATCGGGGTACGCGAGGGGCTGATCGTGAACGCGGTGCTGTGGGCCGCGCTCGCGGTCGCCGGGTACTGGTGGCTCTATCCCGCGTTGTGGCTGCTGCCGCTCGCGACCTGGTACCAACTCGTGAGCCGCATCAGAAACATCGCCGAACATGCCGTCGTGCCGGACAACGACGACCCGCTGCGCAACACCCGCACGACCTACGCCAATCCGCTGATCCGGCTGCTGGTCGCGCCGTACTGGGTGAACTATCACCTCGAGCACCACCTCTTCATGTTCGTGCCGTGCTGGCGGTTGCCCCAGGCGCATCGCGCCCTGCTGGCCGCCGGGCTGGCGGGACGCAATGGAACTGCAGCCGGGCTACCGGGCGGTGCTGCGGGCGGCGACGTCGCTGCCGAAGGACTCCGGCCGCGGCCGACCGGCCGACCCCTGCCTCAGCACATCTGAGCGGGTTGCACTGGCGAACCGACCCGGTTCGGCGGTATCATTGGGTCGATCTGGACTTCGACGTATCGGGGGAAAATCCATGCTGAAGAAACTGTTGGCCGTCGTGGCCTTCGCGTTCCTCGTGGGCGCCTGCGAACAGGCGCCGCCGCCGGCCGCCCCGCCGCCGCCGCCGCCGGTCCGCAATTTCCTGGTGTTCTTCGACTTCGACAAGTCGACCCTGACGCCGCGCGCGATCGGATATCGTCAAGGAAGCGGCCCGTGTTGCCAAGGCGGGCCAGAACGCGAAGGTGACCTGCACCGGCCATACCGATACGGTGGGTCCGGCGCGCTACAACATGGCGCTGTCGCTGCGCCGGGCCAGCGCCGTCAAGGATGCGCTGGTGCGCGAGGGCGTTGCCGCGGGCTCGATCGCGGTGGTCGGGCAGCGGCGAGGAATCGCTGCTGGTGCCGACCAAGGAAGGCGTGCGTGAGCCGCAGAACCGGCGGGTCGAGATCGTCGTCCAGTAGGTGATCGCACCCGCAAACGAAAAAAGGCGGTCCTTGCGGACCGCCTTTTTGTTTGACCGCCTGCGATCTACTTCGGCGTGCAGGGATTGATGTTCATGTCCGGACCGAGGTCGTACGGCGGCGGCACCTGAGCGAGGCTGGTGACCTGGGGGTCGAGCGCCCATTCGAAGGCCCGCAGGTTGCGCGAGCAGAAGGCCGTGTCGACCGGCGCCTTCTGCGCCGTACGGTTGGCGAATTCGGTCACCAGCACGTCGAGGTTGAGGCGCTTGGTGCGGGAGACCTGCTGGATGGCACGGGCGTTGGCGGTGAGTTCGCCGTTGCCGGTGAACTTGGACAGGAAACTCGAGTAGAGCGCCTCGAACGCGCGGCCGCCGCCGGCGGTCTGGCACTGCAGGGTGGCGACGCTCAGCTCCTGCTGCAGCATGCGCCCGCGTACGGCGGCGAGGTCGGCGTCGGCGTAGCAGATCGCCTTGTTGACCGTGCCGGCCGGCGCCGATCGAGGCGAGCTTGATAGTCGGCCGCTGCCGGCTTCTTGATCGGGGCCGCCGTCTTGGCCCCGTCCATCTGGCATCCGGCAATCGCCAGGCCGCCTGCGAGCACAAGTGCTGACCTGCGCAAACTTCATTATCATCCGAGTACTCCAACACGTTGGCCGGAAAGGAGGTCTGCGGGTACAACAGATGGGGGGCCGTTTCAAACCCAATTACCTCACAGTTCCGATAGAATGCCAGAAAGCGGCCATTTCGCGGGACTTGCGGCTCATGGCGCCTCGAGAGCGGCGCGCACCAGCGGCAGCCGGTCGTTGCCGAAGAACATCTCGCCGCCGACGAACATCGTCGGGCTGCCGAAGCCGCCGCGCGCGATCAGCTCGTCGGTATTGGCGCGCAGGCGCCTCTTGCAGGCGTCGGTCTCGATGGCGGCGAAGAAGCGCTGGCGTTCGAGGCCGGCCTTGGTGGCGATCTCGGCCAGCACCTCCTCCTTCGCGAGGTCGCGATCGGCGCCCCAATAGGCCGCGAAGGCCGCGCTGGCGTAGGGCACCAGTTTGCCCTCGTCGAGCGCCACGAAGGCGCCGCGCATGCACTTCACGCTGTTGACCGGGAAGACCGTCGGCGGGAAGGCGATGGTCAGGCCGTAGAGCTGCGCCCACGCTGCGAGATCCTTCAGCATGTATGTCTGCTTCAGCGGATTGGGCTTGGCGCGACTGTCGTAGACGGTCTGGTTCACGGCGTTGAACACGCCGCCGACCAGGATCGGTTTCCACGCAATTTCCGCGGCCAATTCCTGCGCCAGCGGCTGCACGGCGTGGAAGGCGAGGTACGTCCACGGGCTGGAGCAGTCGAAGTAGAACTCGATTTGGCGTGCCATCTCGTCCCTTTGCCGTTGCTCTGCCTTGTCGCCGCCACAAGCTGCGCGTATCTTGCACATCCATGACGGTACTGGCTAACAAGCCCAAAAAAGTAGCAATCGTTGTGCATCAGGAGCATTCGCGGCCCGGACGGGTCGGCGCCCTCCTCGAGAAGCGCGGTTACGAGCTCCATCGCCTTTGCCCCAATCTCGGCTGCGAACTGCCCGAGGACATGTCGGACTATGCCGGCGTGGTGATCTTCGGCGGCCCGATGTCGGCCAACGACTGCGGCACCCTCGCTGGCATCAAGTGCGAGCTCGACTGGATCCCGAAGGTGATCGAGGCGGGCGTGCCTTATCTCGGCCTCTGCCTCGGCGCGCAGCTCCTGACGCGCGCCGTGGGCGGCAAGGTCGGCCCCCATCCCGAAGGCCAGGTCGAGGTCGGCTACGTCGATATCGAGCCGACGGCCGCTGGTCGGGACTGGTTCAAGGGGCCGATGAAGGTCTACCAGTGGCACCGCGAGGGCATGACGGTCCCGGACTGCTGCGAACTGCTGGCCACGAACGATCTCTATCCGGTGCAGGCTTTCCGATACGGCGCGAACGCGTTCGGCTTCCAGTTCCATCCCGAGGTCACGCTCGAGATGAAGAGCATCTGGACCATGAAGGCCACCGAGTCGCTGAAGAGGCCGGGGGCCCAGCCGCGCGGCGTGCACCTGTCGATGCACCCGCTCTACGATCCGCCGCTCGATCGCTGGGTCAACGGCTTCCTCGACCGCTGGCTCGCCACCGATCGGCGCGCCGAACCCGTCGCCGCTGCGACGGTGGTTGCGGCCGACCCGCCGCTCCCGTTGGCGGCGCAATAATCCGCCTTTCGGCGGGCGCGATAGCCGCGGGCAGTCCCTTGGGCTAGGCTTTGCCCCGGCAGGGGGAGACATACCGATGGGCGCTCTGATCTTCGTGGTGGCCTTCGTGGTCGTTGCAATCGTGCTCGTGTTTGCGGGCGTCAAGACGGTGAACCAGGGGACTAACTGGACGATCGAGCGATTCGGCCGCTACACGCGCACGCTCACGCCCGGCCTGCATTTCATCGTGCCCTTCGTCGACACGATCGGTCGCAAGATGAACATGCAGGAGAACGTCCTCGACATTCCCGGCCAGAAGGTGATCACCAAGGACAACGCCACCGTGCAGGTCGATGCCGTGGCCTTCTACCAGGTGATCGACGCGGCCCGCGCGTCCTACGAGGTGCAGAACCTTCATCTCGCCATGACCAATCTCGCGCTCACCAACATCCGCAGCGTGATGGGCAACATGGCGCTCGACGAAGCCTTGTCCAAGCGCAACGAAATCAACAACATCCTGCTCGCGGTCATCGACCAGGCGACGGGTCCATGGGGCGTCAAGGTGCTGCGCATCGAGGTCAAGGACATCGCGCCGCCCGACGACATCGTGGTTGCGATGGGCCGGCAGATGAAGGCCGAGCGCGAGAAGCGCGCCACCATCCTCGAGGCCGAAGGTGTGCGTAAATCGTCCATCCAGCGCGCCGAGGGCGAGAAGCAATCGGCCATTCTGACCGCCGAGGGGCGCCGCGAGGCCGCCTTCCGCGACGCCGAGGCCCGCGAGCGGCTGGCCGAGGCGGAGGCGAAGGCCACCTCCGTGGTCGCCCAGGCGATCGCCGGCAACGGCGTGCAGGCGACGAACTACTTCCTCGGCACCAAGTATGTCGAGGCGCTGGCCAAGATGGGCTCGAGCAACAATACCAAGATGTTCTTCCTGCCGGTCGAGGCGGCGGGCGTGATGGCCTCCATCGCGGGCATCGGCGAACTCGCCAAGGAGGCGCAGGCGCGCGGCGCGGCGGGCGAGGCCGCGGTCCGTCCGCGTCCCAGCGTTCCGAATGCGGGGTAGGCCATGAGCTTCCATGTCGTCTTCTGGTACTGGTGGGCGCTCGCGGCCGTCCTGCTGATCTGCGAAATGATGCTGCCGGGCGTGGTCTTCCTGTTCCTCTCGGTGGGGGCCGCGCTGGCCGGCATGCTGCTGGTCCTCGAACCGGAGATGTCGGTCGAGATGCAGCTCGCCATCTTCGCGGTGGTCTCCGTCGCCTCGGCTGTCGGCTTGCGGCCCCTGCTGCGCGGCATGCAGAAACGCAGCGACGATCCAAACCTCAACGCGCGCGGCAACAGCATGATCGGCAAGGTGCTCGTCCTCGACCAGCCGATCCTGCGCGGCCGCGGCCGCGTGACCCTGGGCGATGGCAGCTGGAGCGTGACCGGTCCCGACATGGTGGCAGGCGCCAAGGTCCGGGTCGCCGCCGTCGACGGCACCGAACTCAGGGTCGAGCCGGCGCCCTAGCCATTCATTCGAGCGACTGCAGGCAGGGGGCGATGAAGATGGCGTCTGCCCAGCTGAGCACGTGCGGGTTGCGCGCGTGATAATGGCACTCGAACAGCCCATGCAGCCCGTATTCGAACGAGCGCAGATAATCCGCGACCTCCCAGAACAGCGGCTGGGCCTTGTAGAGGGGTTGGAACAGCACTTCGAGCGCGATCACGGAGATGGCGCCACGGCCGAGCAGCCCGGCGGCGCCTCTCAGGGCCGCCAGCTCGCCGCCCTGGATGTCCATCTTCAGAATGTCGACGGAAGCGAGTTGCCGCGCGGCGCAGAATTGCCCGAGCGATATCGTCTCGACGGGCTGGTGACGGACGGTCTCTGCCGGTCCTTCCCAATAGCGGCCATCGCCGATCTCGAGCAGGGAATGGGTGCCGTCGTGGGAGTTCACCTGGAGGACGTTGGCCGCGTCGCTCTCGGAAAGAGCGTTCTTCAGCAGCTCGATGCGGCTGCCGTAGGGGGCAAGCATGGCACCGGCAGCGGCGAAGTTCTTGTCTTCCGGTTCGAAGCCGAAGACGCGGCACTTCGGGAAGGCGTCGAGATACTCCTTGGAGGAGTGACCGAGATGGACACCGGCATCGATTATCGTGAGGGACGCGTTGCGATCGAAGAAGCGGGTCTGCGCTTCGAAGAGGGCGCCGACTTCATTCGGCGAAGGCGGGAGCCTGGGGGGCGCCGGTTTCTTCCACAGTCGATCGAACATCACGCGGCAAGTATACACCGCGCACCTCGCCGCGATCCATGGCGGCAGCGGCACTGCGCTGCCGCCATGGATACGGCGAGGCCGATACAGTCTTCAGAGGTGGCTAGTTGGTCTCGTGCACGACGACGCGGTCGGCCGGCGGATCGGCGACCACGACAGCGGCGGTGCTCGGAACAGGCTTTTCGACGACAGTACGTTCCGAACGGACGGTGCAGGCAGCCGTCAATGCGCAGGCGACGACAGCCAGGATGGCGATGCGGTTCATGGTTCTCTCCTCGTTGTGGCCCTGAGCTAACGGCAAGATGTACCGGGGGTTGCGCCTGATCCGAACCGGGGATTGCCAATAGTTAAACGATAGGTTAACTATTGGTCGTGCAATGGAGGGCCCCATGAAGGTCTATTACGGCTGGGTCGTGGTTGCCGCGGGGGCGTTGATGGGCTGCGTGGCCATGGGCGCCATGTTCTCGCTGGCCGTCTTTCTGCAGCCCATGTCGGAAGCGACGGGATGGTCGCGCACCGGCATCTCGAGCGCGATGACCCTCGACTTCCTGGCGATGGGCATCGCGGCCTTCGGCTGGGGCGCGCTCACCGATCGCTTCGGGCCACGGCTCGTCGTGCTCGCGGGCGCGGTTCTGCTGGCGCTCGGTCTTGGCCTCGCCAGCCGCGCCACCAGCCTGCTTGAATTCCAGATCGTCTACGGCGTGATCGTCGGCGTCGCAGCCGGCGCCATCATCGCGCCGATGATGGCCACGACCACGGGCTGGTTCGAGAAAAACCGCAGTCTTGCAGTCTCGCTGGTCTCGGCCGGCATGGGCATGGCGCCGATGACGATTTCGCCGTTCGCGAGCTGGCTGATCTCGACCTACGATTGGCGCACCGCCCAGCTTTCGATCGCGATTCTCGCGGCGGTGTTTCTGATACCGGCGGCATTCCTGGTGCGCCGAGCGCCGGTCGTCCCCGGCGCCGCCCCCGGCGTCGCCGTCGCGGGCGATTCGGGCATCACCGCAGGCCAGGCGCTGCGCTCGCCGCAGTTCATCGTGCTGGCCGCGACCTACTTCGCCTGTTGCGCCATGCACTCCGGTCCGATCTTCCACACGGTGAGCTATGCGATGGCCTGCGGCATTCCTCCGTTGGCCGCCGTCACGATCTACAGCGTCGAGGGACTGGCCGGGCTGGGCGGCCGCGTGATCTTCGGCCTTTCCGGCGACAGGTTCGGTGCCAAGCCGGTCCTGGTGATCGGGCTGATGATCCAGGCGGTGGCCGCGGGCGCCTACTTCTTCACCCGCGATCTCGGCGAGTTCTACGGCGTCGCCATCGTCTTCGGCATGGCCTATGGCGGCGTCATGCCGCTCTACTCGGTGATCGCCCGCGAATATTTTCCGATGCGCATCATGGGCACCGTGATCGGCGCCGCCTCGCTGGTCGCGAGTCTCGGCATGTCGCTGGGACCGGCACTGGGCGGCTGGATCTTCGACCACTTCGGCACCTACGGCTGGCTCTACATCGGCTCCTTCGCCGTCGGTCTCGGCGCCGCGGCGATCGCGCTCGCCTTCCCGCCGTTTCCCTCGCAATCGAAGGACAAGCTCCAGCCCGCGTGACCGGCTTGACCAACTGACAGCGCCTCGGGACACTCTCCCGTCTTCATCGGGGAGAGTTCAATGAAATACGTAACCGCACTTTCGGCATTGGCGTTCGCGTGCGCGCCGCTGCTGGCTGCCCACGCGGCCGATCCGGCGGTCGAGCGCGGCAAATATCTCGTGAACATCGCGAGCTGCAACGATTGCCATACGCCGGGATACTTTCTCGGCAAGCCCGACATGGCGCGATTTCTTGGCGGCTCCGAAGTCGGCTTCGAGATCCCGGGCCTCGGCACGTTCCATGGCCCCAATCTGACGCCCGACAAGGCGACCGGTCTTGGCAGCTGGACAGATTCCCAGATCGTGGCGGCGCTGCAGACCGGCGTGCGTCCCGACGGCCGCATGCTGGCACCGATCATGCCGTGGCACGCCTTCGCCGGCCTCACCAAGGATGATGTCTCGGCAATCGTTGCCTTCCTGCGCAGTATTCCGCCGGTCAGCAACAAGGTGCCGGGCCCCTTCGGCCCTACCGAAACGCCGACGGGCTTCGTCATGAAGATCGTGCCGCCGGGCGGCAAGTAACTCAGTATTCAGCCGCCGATGATCTTCTTCTCGATCATGCAGTGGATGCCCTTGTTGCCGTCCACCGTCTGCGTGACGTGCAGGTCGGCCTGCAGGCTGCACAGCATGTAGGCGTCTTCGGGCTTGAGGCCGGTCCTGGCCGCTATCAGGCGGATCATGTCGCGCAGCGCCTCCTTGGCGGCGTCGTCGAGATCGGGATCGAAGCCGTGCGTGATCCAGTGCGTTGCGGTCTCGGCGCGCGGATTGACCAACTTCATGTCCTTGCGCACGGTGAACTTGAACGTGCCGCTCAGGCTGGTCTCGAGCGCGGTGAGGTTGACCTCGCCATCGCCCTGCACGCCATGGCCGTCGCCGGTCGAGAACAGGCCGCCGTCGGCGAACACCGGAAAGTAGACCGTTGTTCCGACCTGGAAGTGCTTGTTGTCGATATTGCCGCCGAAGGCGCGCGGCTCGACCGAGCTGCACTGGCCCCATTCGGCGGGCGGCGCCACGCCCATGATGCCGAAGAAGGGGCGCAGCTGGACCTCGAGGCCCCACGGCAGGGTGCAGACGCCGCGATTGGAATCGATCGGAATGTGCGTCAGCCGATAGAAGGGGAAGTCCTCGGGCAGCGTGCCCATCAACGGCCGTTGCACGTTCCAGCCCCAGTTGGTGCGGAACTTGATGTCGAGCACCTCGACGGCCAGCACATCACCGCGCTCGGCGCCCTCGACATGCACCGGTCCGGTGAGGATATGGCGTCCGAGATGCGGCTTCAGGGTGGACAGGATCTGGCGATGCTCGGGCAACACGTTCATCGGCGGCTGCGGCAGGATTTCCTGGGCGCCGGACACGCAATGGATGGTCGCGATGTCGCCCGACTTGATGCGCAGCTGCGGCTTCAGCTGACTGTCGAAATAGCCCCAGTGGCAGGTCTCGGGTGAGGAATTGAGCTCGTGCGTGGCCATGTCGGTCCCCCTTTTTGCCCGACGGTTGAAGCACGAACCGTGCCCTTGATGCTATAGCAACGGCATGAACTACCGTCATGGCTTCCACGCCGGCAATTTCGCCGACGTCCTGAAGCATCTCGTGCTGTGCGAGTTGCTGCGGCTGCTCACGTCGAAGGACAAGAAGCTGTTCGTTCTCGACACTCACGCCGGCGCCGGCGGCTATGACCTGGGCGGGCAGATGGCCGCCCGCACCGGCGAAGCCGAGGGGGGCATTGCCCGCCTTTTGGCGGCGCCAAAGGGCGGGATGCCGGCGGCGGTCGCGCGGTATCTCGCGGCCGTGGTGGCCTACGATCGCAAGTTCGGGCCGGTAGGCGGCGGCCTGCGGCGCTATCCCGGCTCGCCGCGCCTGATCCGGGGAACGATGCGAGCGACCGACCGCCTCGTGTCCTGCGAGCTTCATCCGCAGGAGGCGCTCTCGCTGAAGCGCGAGTTCGCGGGCGACCGCTCGGTCGAGGTGAGGCAGGAGGACGGCTATCGCGCGCTGAAGGCGATGCTGCCACCGCCCGAGCGCCGCGCGCTGGTGCTGATCGATCCGCCGTTCGAGGCGACCGACGAATTCCAGAAGCTGTCGCGCGCGCTGCGGCACGGGCTGCGGCGTCTTGCGACGGGCTGCTATGCGGTCTGGTATCCGATCAAGGACGAGGCCGCCGTCGCGGAGTTCTTCGCGGGGCAGGCCGGCCTGAAGACGGTCCGTCTCGAACTTCGCGTTCCGACCGACGGCACGAAGCTCCGCGCCTGCGGCGTCCTGGTGATCAATCCGCCGTGGAAATTCGAGGAGGCGATGGTCGAATGCCTGCCGTGGCTCGAGACGCATCTCGGGCCGGGCGTCAGCACGACGTTTTCCGCCTCGCCAGCCGGCGCGCCGGTTCCGGCGCCGGCATCGTGATCGCGAAAGAGATGAAGAGCAAAGATCTCTTCTGGCTCACCTCTTCTTGTCCGGCTTCCAGCCCCACAGCTTGAAGGCAGCCTCGGCGACGGCAGGGTCGAGCTTCGGCTCCGAGACCTTCACGCCGCGCGAGAGTTCGTCGACGATCACCTTGAGGCCGGCCAGTCGCGCATGTTTCTTGTGGTCGCTGGCGATCACATGCCACGGCGCATGTTCGGTATCGGTCTTCTCGAGCATATCGTCGTAGGCCTCGAGATACTGCTGACGCTTGGCGATGTTGCGGAAGTCCTCGAGGCCTACCTTGTAGTGTTTGCTGGGGTCTTCGAGCCGCGCGATCATCCGCTTCTTCTGTTCCTCGGCGCTGACATGGACCAGCAGCTTGACGATGCGCACGCCGTCATCGGCGAGCTGCCGCTCGAATTCATTGATCTCGCGATAGGCGCGCTTCCATTCGTCCTTTGTGCACAGGCCCTCGATGCGCTCGACCAGCACGCGTCCGTACCAGGTCCGGTCGAAGATCGCCCAGTTGCCGGGCGCCGGCAGGCGCTGCCAGAAGCGCCACAGATAGTGCCGGCCCTGCTCCTCGCGGGTTGGCGCGCCGATGCGCCAGACGTGGGTCGAGCGCGGCTCGAGGCCGAAAATGGCACGTTCGATCAGGCCGCCCTTGCCGGCGGCGTCCCAGCCGTCGAAGCCGATGATCGCGCGGCCGCCAGTGCGCAGGTCCTGGATTTGCAGGTCGAGCAGGGCGCCCTGCAGCTTCTCGAGCTGGCGCTTATAGAGATCGTTATCGATCGGACCCGAGATCATGTCGATCCTGTCCAGCGCCGGCCATTTGCCCATCGGTTCTCCCTCTCGCGGATCGTGACAGCCCGGTTCCCGCGAGGCAACGTCGCGGAGCGATTGACAGCAACAAGAGCTGCGACGACTAATTCCGGCAATGGCCGACGCTCAACCCACGATCCGATATGCCGACCAGGCGGGCAGCCGGGTGCTCGAGGTCGGCGGGACCTGGACCGTCTTCAGCATCCGCAACATCAAGATGAAGAAGGCGGCCAAGAGGCCGATCCGCGGCAGCGCCAAGCTGGTCGATGCGAGCAAGGTCGAGCGGCTCGACACGGCCGGCGTCATCGAAATTCTCGACCTTGCGGGCGGCGGCCCGGAAACCGAAGTCAGGACGAGCGACAAGAATCACGCCGACCTGTTCAAGGTCGTGCAGGCGAACCTCGCTGAGGAGCCGGCCAAGGCCGAGCACGTCAACTGGGTGGTCCATTGGCTCGACGAAGCCGGCCACAGCCTCGTTCATTTCTCGGGCCAGGTCATCGAGATGTGCGATTTCTTCGGCGAAATCATCGTGGTCTTCGTCGAGGCCTGCCTCCATCCCCGGCGCTTCCGCTTCAATGCCGTGGTGCGCCAGATGTACGAGGTCTGGGTCAAGGCGCTCATGATCGTGGGCGTGCTGTGTTTCCTGATCGGCGTGGTGATCGCCTACCAGGGCGTGCAGCAATTGCGCCAGTTCGGCGCCGAGACTTTCACCGTCGAGGCCGTCGGCATCGGCATGTTCCGTGAGCTCGGCGTGCTGCTGACCGCGATCATCGTCGCCGGCCGCTCGGGCAGCGCCTTCACCGCCCAGATCGGCACCATGCAGGTCAACCAGGAAGTCGACGCGATGCGTACCATCGGCCTCAACCCGATCGAATGGCTGGTCATGCCGCGTATCCTGGCGCTGGTGATCTCCATGCCGTTGCTGGCCTTCTGGGGCGACATGACGGGCCTGCTGGGGGGCGCGGTCGCCTGCACGGTCTACCTCGATTTCACCTTCGTGCAGTTCTTCGACCGCCTGCGCGATACGGTCGGCGCCTGGAATTTCTATACCGGCATGATCAAGTCGCCGGTGTTCGGCTTCATCATCGCGGCCATCGGCTGCTTCGAGGGCCTGCAGGTGAGCGGCAGCGCCGAAAGCGTCGGCCAGCTCACGACGCGCTCGGTCGTCGAGTCGATCTTCTGCGTCATCGTGCTCGACGCGGTGTTCTCGGTCGTCTTCCTGCTGGCAGGCGTGTGATGGACGAGACGCTGCTGGAAGGCGGGCAACTCGTCGATCACCGCGATGGTCGCGACGTCGTGCTGAAGGTGCGCGGCGTGCGCACGCAGTTCGACGACCACGTGGTGCACGACGATCTGGACTTCGACGTCTTCCGCGGCGAAATCATGGGTTTGGTCGGCGGTTCGGGCACCGGCAAGTCGGTGCTCCTGCGGGCCATCATCGGTCTCAACGAATTGCGCGAGGGCAAGATCGAGGTCCTGGGCATCGATACGCGCGGCAAGGACAGGCGGTTGCTCCACGCGCGGACCGGTGTGCAGTTCCAGGACGGCGCGCTGTTTTCCTCGCTCAGCGTGGCTGAAAACATCATCGTGCCGATCCGCGAGCACGCCAAGCTCGACGAAGGGCTGATGCGCGAGATCGCCGCGCTCAAGATCGCCCTCGTCGGTCTGCCGCCTGATACCGCCAGCAAGAAGCCGGCGGAACTGTCCGGTGGTATGCGCAAGCGCGCCAGCCTTGCCCGGGCGCTGGCGCTGGATCCGGAGGTCCTCTTCCTCGACGAGCCGACCGCGGGCCTCGATCCGATTGGTGCGGCGCACTACGACGAGCTGGTAAAAGGCCTGCGCGACAATCTGGGGCTCACCGTCCTGATGGTCACGCACGATCTCGACAGCCTCTATGCGTGCTGCGATCGGATTGCCGTGCTGCTCGACAAGCGCGTCGTGGTGGGTACCATGGCGGAAATGCTAGAATACGATCATCCGTGGGTCCGCGAGTATTTCCACGGGCCCCGCGGACGGGCGGCCAAGAAGGAGTAGAACCGGCGTCGGATGGAAAACAAGTCGCCCTATGTGCTGATCGGTGCGGCTATGATGGTGTTCATCGCCGCGATCGTGGGCTTCGTGATCTGGAAGCTGCGGGCGGGCGACCAGACCTCCTACGCCTACTACGACATACTATTTTCCGGCGACGTGCAGGGCCTGACCAAGGACTCGCCGGTGTTCTACCGCGGCTTGCGCGTCGGCCGGGTCCAGGACATCGGGCTGACCTCGCGGGTCGATATCCAGCGCAGCACTGGCCGCCAGCGACTGAGCGAGAAGATCGAAGTGACGGTCGCCGTTGCCTCGTCGATCGACATCCGAGAGCGCTCCTACGCGGTGTTCGAAAAGCCGTTCATCGCCGGCGCGGCCTACGTGCAGATCGTGGGCCGCCTCGATGTCGACCAGATCAAACCCAAGAAGAAGCTGGGCGAGAAGCCCTATCCCGAAATCCGCGAGGGCGCCTCCTTCCTCGAGGCCACCTCGACCTCCGCGCAGGAGTTGCTGTCGAAAGCCGGCACTACGGTCGATCGCCTGAACGAGATCCTGACCGCCGAGAACATCGCCTATGTAGGCGACGTGCTGAAGAACCTGTCGACGGTGAGCGGAGCGTTCGCCAAGCAGGACAGCTCGATCCAGGCGGCGCTCGCGGACCTGCCGGGTGCGGTCGCCGCGTTCAAGCAGACCTTCGAGCGGCTGGACGGCCTCTCCGACAAGCTCGGATTGATCGCCGACGAGCTGGGACCACAGGATGCCGAGACGCGCAAGGCGCTGGCCGGCAAGAGCCAGGGCGAGCTCGCCAAGGCCGTCATCGGGGCGCGCGCCGCCATGGAGAAACTGAACGGCGCGTCCGACCAGCTCAACAAGCTGCTCGCCGAGAATCGCAGGCCGATCCTGCGCTTCACCGAGACCGGCCTGACCGAGCTCGGCCTGACCATCCACGAACTGCGTGAGCTGACGGCCAACCTCAACATCATCGCGACCAAGCTCGAACGCGATCCCGCCGGTTTCATCTTCAGCGGCAAGCAAGGGTACACACCGAAATGACCGCTCGCGGGATTGCGCGCTGGATCGTCCTGGCGGCCACGGCGTCGCTCCTCGCCGGCTGTACGCTGCTCGCCGCGGCCGAAGAGCAGACCGATCTTTACCAGGCGACACCCAAGAGCACCTTCGAACCGGACATGCCGACCGTGCTGTGGCAGCTCGCGGTCGACATACCGGCGGCGTCGGCGAATCTCAACACCGGCCGCATCGCCATCGCCCAGTCGCCGACCTCGTACGACTATTACACCAAGACGGCCTGGACCGACCGCGCGCCACTGATGGTGCAGACGCGCATCGTCAATTCCTTCGAGAACAGCCACAAGATCGTCGCCGTCTCGCGCGAGTCGATCGGCCTGCGCGCCAACTATCTCTTGCAGCCCGACCTGCGCAACTTCGAGGCGATGTACTACTACGAGAAGGACAAGCCGCCGATCGCGCATGTCCGCATGGTCGCCAAGCTGGTGCGCCTGCCCGATCGGCAGATCATCGGCGTCGCCATTTTCGAGCGCTGCGTGCGCGCGCGCGGGGACAAGATCCCCAAGGTCGTCGAGGCATTCGACCAGGCATTGGGCAGCGTGCTCAAGCGGCTGGTCGCGTGGACGCTCCGCACGCCGCCGGCCAGGCCGCCCGACGAGAACACGCCCTACGACATCAACAAGTACCGCAATCCAGCCAACGAGTTGATGGATATCAAGGATTGCCCGGTACAGAGCGACACCTCGCAGGTGCCGGTAGCCGACGAATAGCCCGTCAGGCGCGCTTTCTCACCATCGACCAGCCGAGTTCCGCCAGCACGCGCGCGCGATCGCCGTAGCTTTTCGCGGTCTCCGACGAGGCGTTGCCGTCGAGGCCGCGCTTGTAGACGCCCTGCACGATCGCCGCCAGCCGGAACAGCGAGAAGGCGAGGTAGAAGTCCCAGTGCTCTATGCGGCCGCGTCCGGTGCGCTGGGCATAGGCCGCGAGATATTCGTCCTCGGTGGGAATGCCGAAGGCCTTGAGGTCGGTGTCGGCATAGCCACCCGACGCGCCGAAGCCCTCGCCGAAATGATACATCATGCAGTTGTAGCCGAGGTCCGCCAGCGGATGGCCGAGCGTCGAGAGTTCCCAGTCGAGCACGGCGATCACGCGCGGCTCGGTCGGATGCACGATCGTATTGCCCAGGCGATAGTCGCCGTGGTTGATGCGCGTCTCGTCACCCGGCGGGATGTTGGCCGGCAGCCACGTCTTCAGGTTCTCCATCGCCGCGAGATCAGCGGTACGCGCGAGGTCGTACTGGCTCGACCAGCGCGTGATCTGGCGCTGGATGTACTGGCCCTCGCGGCCGTAATCGCCCAGCCCGGCCTTGCGGTAGTCGACATTGTGCAGGCGTGCGAGCACGTCGTTCATCGAGTCGAAGATCGCCGCCCGGTCGGCCGGTGCCACGCCCTGCATCTTGGGGTCTGCGAAGATGCGGCCCGGCAGGAATTCCATGATGTAGAAGGCTGTGCCGATCACCGAACCGTCCTGGCAAAGCGCATAGGGTTTTGGCACGGGTACGTCGGAATGTTCGTGCAGCGCCTTGATGACGCGATATTCGCGGTCCACCTGGTGCGCGGACGGCAGCAGCTTGCCCGGCGGCTTCTTGCGCAGCACGTACATGGCGCCGGCGGCATCGGACACGTGGAAGGTCGGGTTGCTCTGTCCGCCTTCGAACTGAAGGACGCGCACCGGGCCGCGGAAACCGACGACGTTCGCCGTCATGTAGTCGACGAGTCGCTGCTCATCGAAGACATGGGCTTCGCGGACCGACGTGAGGTTTGGCGGCAATTGAGACATTGGCGTGGCGCAGTCGTGTCGTTTCAGGGACCGGGAACTTCTATCTCTACCGCGCGAACAATTCGAGGGATGTTTGGTGAGGGGTCGGCGTAGCAACTCATAAGGCGGTGAATTGCCGTCGAAACACGCCCAGAGGAAATTAATGACAAAACTTCGCCTTATCCCTTACGCCGTGCTGACGGCGGCCGGCATTTTTGCCGTGAGTGGCGGCGCGAACGCGCAGTCGATGTACGACATCAACCAGCGTCAGGACGTCCAGCAGGATCGAATCGATCATGGCGTCCGCGACGGCCAGATCACGCGTAGCGAAGACGCCCGTCTCGAACAGGGGGAGCGCAACATCGATCGCGCCCAGCGCCAGGCCGAGGCAGATGGTCACGTTACCCCGCAGGAGCGTGCCCGCATCGACCGCATGACCGATCGCGAGAACCACGAGATCTCCCGCGACAGCCACAACAGCCAGCAGTCCTGGGATCGTGGCCAAGGCTGGGGCCGGACCGACAACCGTGATGGCTGGAATCGCGGTGGCGATCATCGCGATGCCGATCGTCGTGACTGGGGTCGTGACGGTGGCCGGGATGGCCGCAACGACTGGCACGGCGGCGACCACAACGGCTGGAACAACGGCCAGGCCTCGAACGGCCAGCATGGCTGGAACGGCGACCACAACGGCATGAACAACGGCCAGGGTGGTTGGCAGCATAATCCGGGCACGACCCCGGGCTCGACGGGCACCGGCACGGCCAACAACGGCTGGAACCACGGTGGCTGGAACCACGGCACGGGCACCGGCACGACCGGGACGGGCACGACCGGCACCGGCACGACGGGTACCGGCACGACGGGTACCGGCACAACCGGCACCGGTTCGACTGGCACGGCCAGCAACGGTACGCACACCGGCGGCTGGACCCATGGTTCGACCGGCACGGGCACGACGGGCACGGGCACGACCGGCACGACGCCGGCCTCGACCGGCACGCACAGCTGGGGCAGCGGTAGCACCGGCACGACCCCGACCCGCACCGCCAGCAACGTCGGCGGCGCGCGCTCGTTCGGCGGCTTCAGCGGCGGCGGTCGCCATCGCTAAATCGCCTTCGCGTATTTGAAGGATGGAATCCGGCGGCTCCGCAAGGGGCCGCCGGTTTTCGTCGGGCTCAATTGACCTGCCGGGGCCTGTCGCCCCAGTAGATCTTGCGCAGTTCGCGCTTCAGGATCTTGCCGGTGGGATTGCGCGGCAGGGCCTCGATGAAGTCGACCGACTTCGGCAGCTTGTAGCCCGCGATGCGCTCGCGTGCCCAGCCGATCAGTTCCCCCGGCGTCACCTCCGCGCCCGCCTTCCTCACGACCACGGCCTTCACCGTCTCGCCCCAGCGCTCGTCGGGCACGCCGATCACGGCGACGTCGGCCACTGCAGGATGGCCGAACAGCGCGCTCTCGACCTCGGCGGGATAGATGTTCTCGCCGCCCGACACGATCATGTCCTTCACGCGATCGTAGATGTAGAGGTAGCCCCTGGCGTCGAGGTATCCGGCGTCGCCGGTGAAGAACCAGTCGCCCTGGACAGCCCGCGCCGTGGCCTCCGGCAATTTCCAGTAGCCCCCCATGACCTGCGCGGAGCGCACGGCGATCTCGCCGACCGCATCGGGTGGCAGGTCGGTGCCGTCGTCGCCCACGATGCGCAGCTCGACTCCCTTCTGCGCGTAGCCGCACGACAGCAGTTTCCGTGCGTCGGCGGGATCGTGGTCCGCCGGCGGCAGCAGGGTGATCGCGCCCGTCGTCTCGGTGAGCCCGTAGACCTGCTGGAAGCCGCAGGGAAACACCGCCATCGCCTGCTTCAGCAACTCGGCGGGAATCGGCGCCGCGCCATACACGATCAGGCGGAGACTCGACAGGTCGGTCTCGCGGATCTGCGGTGCCTGGACCAGGAACAGGATCATTGCCGGCACCAGCAGCATCACCTGCAGGCGCTCGCGCTCGACGATCTGGAGGATCTCGGCCGGCACGAACTCGCGCACCACGTGGTTGGTCGCGCCTGCGAACAATCCGGCGATGCCCCAACCGGCGCCGCCGATGTGGAACATCGGCAGGCACACGAGGTTGGGCACACCCGGTGCCAGCAGCCATTCGCGCGTCCACAGGCCCAGCATCGATGCGAAGTTTGCGTTGGTGAGCTCGGCACCCTTGGGCAGGCCCGTCGTGCCCGAGGTGTAGAACTGCACCGCCGTGTCGAGCGGGCGCGCCGGCAGGTTGGGATCGGTGGCGGGAAAGCGATCGCGCCAGGCGGTGAACGGCTCCCACACGGCATGGTGGCCGCCCAGCGCGATGATCCTGCGCACCGTCTTCAACTCGCCGCGAATCTGCTCGAGGACGGGAAAGAACTCCTCGCCGACGAACAGGATCTCGGCTTCGGCGTCGTTCACGATGTGCAGCACCTCCGGTGGCGCCAGCCGCCAGTTGACCGAGACCATCACGGCGCCGGCCTTGGCGACGCCAAACAGCAGCTCGAAGAAAAGGTCGCTACTCTTGTCGAGATGGGCGATCCGCCGCTGCGCCCGGATGCCGTCGGAGATCAGCCCCTGCGCCACGCGGCTGGCGGCGCGATCGAGATCGGCGTAGCTCGTCGTGCGGCCGCCGTGGACGAGTGCGGCGCTGCCCGGCCTCTGGCGGGCATGCACACGCACGATGTCGGCGATGCCGTCGATCTCGATGCTCATCGGCGTTTCCTCGGGTCTTATCTGGTGATTTCATCGTGTTGTTCGCCTAGTCTCAACAGCGAAGCGGGAAATATTCAAGGGGCGTCATGGGCAAGCGAATTCTGGTGACCGGCGGGGCGGGATTCCTCGGGTCGCACCTGTGCGAGCGCCTGCTGAACGAAGGCAACGACGTGCTCTGCGTCGACAACTACTTCACCGGCAGCAAGGACAACATCGTCGCCTGCCTCGGCAACCCGCACTTCGAGCTGATGCGTCACGACGTGACGTTCCCGCTCTACGTCGAGGTCGACGAGATTTACAATCTCGCCTGCCCGGCCTCGCCGGTGCACTATCAGCACGATCCGGTGCAGACGACCAAGACCTCGGTCCACGGCGCGATCAACATGCTGGGGCTGGCCAAGCGGGTGCGTGCCAAGATTTTCCAGGCCTCGACCAGCGAGGTCTATGGCGATCCGACCGTCCATCCGCAGGTCGAGGGCTATCGTGGCAGCGTCAATCCGATCGGCCCGCGCGCCTGCTATGACGAGGGCAAGCGCTGCGCCGAGACGCTGTTCTTCGACTACCACCGCCAGCACAGGCTGCGCATCAAGGTGGCGCGCATCTTCAACACATATGGTCCGCGCATGCATCCCAACGACGGGCGCGTGGTGTCCAACTTCATCGTCCAGGCGCTGAAGGGCGAGGACATCACGATCTACGGCGACGGCATGCAGACGCGCGCCTTCTGCTACGTCGACGACCTGCTCGAAGGCTGGATCCGCCTGATGGACAGAACGGCCGACGATTTCACCGGCCCGGTCAATCTCGGCAATCCGGTCGAGACGCCGGTCAGGCACCTCGCCGAGAAGATCCTGCAGCTGGTGAACGGCAAGTCGAAGCTGATCTTCCAGCCGCTGCCGGTCGACGATCCGATGCAGCGCTGTCCGGACATCACGCTCGCCCGCGACAAGCTCGGCTGGGAGCCCAAGGTGCAACTCGACGAAGGCCTCGCCAAGACGATCGCGTTCTTCGACCGCCTGCTCAAGAGCAACAAGGAAGTGAGCCGCGTCGGCCGCTGATACCGTTCTCTCGATAAGCGCCGGACGGAAATTACTGCGCCGCGACCTGGCGCGGCAGCGCGTTTACGACCGAGACCTTGCCCGAGGTCATCTCGTCGTAGATCCACTTGTAGGTCTTCTCCATGCCGTCCTCGAGACGGATGGACGGCGCCCAGTTCATCAGCTTCTTGATCAGCGTGTTGTCGCTGTTGCGGCCGCGCACGCCCTTGGGAGCGTCGAGCTTGTAGTGGCGCTTGAGCTTTACCCCGGCGATCTTCTCGACGATGTCGACCAGTCGGTTGATGCTGACCAGCTCGTCGCTGCCGATATTCAGCGGCTCGATGATGTCGCTCTCGGCCAGATTGATCGTGCCCTGGGTGCAGTCGTCGATGTACATGAACGAGCGCGTCTGCTCGCCGTCGCCCCAGATCTCGATGTCGTGCTTGCCCGCGAGCTTGGCGGCGATGACCTTGCGGCAGATTGCGGCGGGCGCCTTCTCGCGGCCGCCGTCATAGGTGCCTTCCGGCCCGTAGACATTGTGGTAGCGCGCCACGCGCGTGGCGATGCCGTAGTCCTCGCGATAGTGGCGGGCCATCCGCTCGCTGAACAGCTTCTCCCAGCCGTAGCCGTCCTCGGGAAGGGCGGGATAGGCGTCCTCTTCCTTGAGGGCGGTCACGTTGGCGTCGGTCTGCTTGTCGCCGTTGTAGACGCAGGCCGACGACGAATAGAAGAAGCGCTCGGTGCCGGCCTCCTTGGCGGCGACCAGCATGTGGGTGCTCACCAGCACCGAGAGCATGCACTCGGCCTTGTGGGTCTCGATGAAGCCCATGCCGCCCATGTCGGCGGCGAGATTGTAGATCATCCTGGCGCCCTTGGCGGCGGCGCGGCAGGGCTCGAGCAGGGCGAGGTCGCCCACCTGGTTCTCGACGCCCGGCGTCTTCTGGTACCACTCGGCAAGCGGCTTGTTGTCGACGCCACGGATCTTGGTGTGGCCGCGCTGCTGCAGCACGCGGACCAGATGACCGCCGATGAAGCCGCCGGCGCCGGTGACGACCACGAGATCATTCTTCGACATTGAGAAGGCCTTTCGATCCATACGGCGGACATTTTACCGCTTTTTCAACGACTTGCGACCTGGCGACGATGGCTCGGGGGATATGTCGCGCGAGGGCTGTCCGTTTGCTCGCCTCGCGCCGTTCCGTCAAGCCGCCGCGGTGCCACAGCGGGCTATTTGCCGGCAAACCAGGCTTTTGCACGACAAGGGCGGGGAAAAGCGGTGGTTCGAGCCAAAAAGCTCACTTATACCAGTCACATAGCGCATCATTGACCGTGCTCGCCCAGATCACCCCCGTCGTCCTGACCTACAACGAGGCGGCCAATATTGGCCGCACGCTCGAGCGCCTGGGATGGGCGCGCGAGGTCGTGGTAGTCGACAGTCACTCGACCGACGACACGGTGGCTATCGCCTCTCGCTTCCCCAACGTCCGGGTAATCCAGCGGCCCTTCGATTGCCACGCCAGGCAATGGCACTTCGCCATTTCCGAAACCGGCATCTCCAGCGAGTGGATCCTGCGGCTCGATGCCGACTACATGATGGAGCCTGCGTTGCGCGACGAGATCGCTTCCCTCGCGCCGCCGCCCGAGCTCTCGGCCTATCTGATCAGCTTCACCTACTGCATGGACGGCAAGCCGCTGCGTGCCTCGCTCTACCCCAGCCTGCCGGTGCTGTTCCGCCGCGGCCGCGAGACCTTCGTGCAGGATGGGCACACCGAGAAGCTCCGGATCGCGGGACCGGTCGTTCCACTCTCCAACCGGCTGCTGCATGACGACCGCAAGTCGACCGAGCGCTGGCTGCAGAGCCAGTCGCGCTACCAGGAAGCCGAGGCCGAGAAGCTGCTTAGCCGGCCGTGGGCCGAGTTGAGCTGGGCCGACCGGCTGCGGCTCACGCGCGTGCTGGGCCCGCTCGCCGTCGCTGTGCACTGTCTGCTGGTGAAGGGCCTGATATTCGACGGCTCGGCCGGGCTTCTCTATACCGCCCAGCGTGTGACCGCCGACATTATCCTCTCCATGCATCTTCTCCGCCGCGATCTCGCCCGATGACTTATGTCCTCGGATTGAACGCCTATCACGGCGATGCCGCGGCCTGCCTGGTCAAGGACGGCGAACTGGTCGCCGCGGTCGAGGAGGAGCGTTTCCGGCGTATCAAGCACTGGGGCGGCTTCCCCAGCGAGTCGATCCGCTATTGCCTCGGGGAAGCGGGCATTAGGCTTGGCGATGTGGCTCACGTCGCAGTGAATAGCGACAACCGCGCCAATCGCTGGCGCAAGCTTGCCTATGTCGTGACGTCGGGCATTTCGCCGGGCTACGTGCTGGAGCGCCTGCGTCATCGCGGCGAACGCGCCGATGTGGCGGGCAACCTGAAGCGCCGCCTGCCGGAGCAGGATTTCCGCGGCACCGTGCATGCCGTCGAGCACCATCTCTGCCATCTCGCCTCGGCGTTCTTGGTCTCGCCCTTCGAGAAGGCGGTCGCCGTCTCGGTCGACGGTTTCGGCGATTTTTCCTCGGCGGCCTGGGGGCTGGGCGACGGCGGCAAGCTCGCCGTCGAGGGGCGCGTCTACTTTCCCCATTCGCTCGGCGTGTTCTACGAGGCGATGACGCAATTCATCGGCTTCCCGCATTATGGTGACGAGTATAAGGTGATGGGGCTCGCGCCCTACGGCGAACCCAATCTGGTCGATCGCATGTCCGAGATCGTGACGCTCCGCAACAATGGAACCTTCGCGCTCAACCTCAAATACTTCCGTCACGCCTCGGGCGAGGGCGCCAACTACTCGGTGAAGGAGGGCATCCCGTCGGGCGGCCGGCTGTGGAGCGATGCGCTCACCGGATTGCTGGGGCCGGCGCGCGATTCTTCCGCGCCGCTCACCGACCATCATCGAAATATCGCGCGCTCGGCGCAGGCGACCTACGAGAGCGCCTTCTTCAACCTGCTGGGCGCGCTGCACGAGCGCTACGATAACGACGCCGTCGTGCTGGCCGGCGGCTGCGCCTACAACTCCGTCGCCAACGGCAAGATCCTGGAGCGCACGCCGTTCAAGAAGCTCTATATCCAGTCGGCCGGCGGCGATTCGGGCGGCGCGATCGGAGCGGCATTCGCGACCTGGCAGAAGATCGGTGGCGACAGGGCGCGCACCCACTTCGTCATGGATCACTCCTACTGGGGCCCGTCGGCCACGCCGGACGAGATCGCCGCGGCGATCGCTGCGCGCCGTGCCGACTTCGACGCCGCAGGCTGTACCATCGAACGCATTGCCGACGAGGGCTCGCTGTGTCGCCGCACCGCCCAGGCGATCGCCGACGGCAAGGTGATCGGCTGGTTCCAGGGGCGCATGGAATGGGGGCCGCGCGCCCTCGGCAACCGTTCGATCCTGGGCGACCCGCGCCGTGCCGACATGAAGGATATCCTCAATCTCAAGATCAAGCGGCGCGAGTCGTTCCGGCCGTTTGCACCCTCGATCCTGCGCGACAAGGTCAAGGACTGGTTCGAGACCGACGGCGACGTGCCGTTCATGATGCAGGTCTTCAGGATCCGCGAGGAGAAGCGCAAGGAGATCCCGGCGGTCACGCATGTCGATGGCAGCGGCCGTCTGCAGACCGTCACCTGGTCGGGCAATCCGCGTTATGCGCGCCTGATCGAGAGCTTTGGCGATCTCACCGGCGTGCCGATCGTGCTCAACACCAGCTTCAACGAAAACGAGCCCGTGGTGTGCAGGCCGGAAGAAGCGATCGACTGCTTCCTGCGCACCAGGATGGACGTGCTGGTGCTCGGCGACACCTACATCGCACGATGATCACGCGCCGTGCCGATGACGCGCTACGTATAGCATCCGCCATGTCGGCGATCGATCGGAATGCATCCTGATGCGCGTCCTGGTCGCTGGCGGCGCGGGTTATATAGGCTCGCACACCTGCAAGGCGCTGGCCGAGGCTGGGCACGTGCCGATCGTCTACGACAATCTGCACACCGGGCACGCCTGGGCGGTGAAGTGGGGGGTGCTGGAGCGCGGCGACCTCAACGATGCGGCGACGCTGGGCGCCGTCTTCCGGAAGCATCGGCCCGAGGCGATCATCAACTTTGCAGGACTGATCAATGTCGGCTTCTCGGTGAAGGAGCCGACGCTCTACTATCGCGTCAATGTCGGCGGCATGCTGACCCTGGTCGAGACGATGCAGGTGCACGATGTCGGCTCGATCGTCTTTTCGAGCAGCTGCGCCACCTACGGCCTGCCGGACCGGGTGCCAATCGTCGAGGACACCAGGCAGTCCCCGATCAATCCCTACGGCCGCAGCAAACTGATGGGCGAGATGATCCTGCGCGACGCCTGTGCCGCGCATGGCCTCGCTGCCGTGGCGCTGCGCTATTTCAACGCCGCCGGCGCCGACGCGGCGGGTGAGCTGGGTGAGGAGCACGATCCCGAGACGCATCTCATCCCGCTGGTGCTGCAGGCGGCGGCAGGCCAAAGGCCCGGCATCTCCGTCTTCGGCAACGACTACGACACGCCCGACGGCACCTGCATCCGCGACTATATCCACGTGACCGATCTGGCGGCCGCACACGTCGCGGCACTCTCCGCGTGCAAAGCGGGAAAGTTCGCGGCTTACAATCTCGGCACAGGCAACGGCGCCAGCATCAACGAGGTGATCGCTCAGGCGCGTATCATCACCGGTAGGACGATCGCGGCAGTCCCGGCGCCACGCCGCGACGGCGATCCGCCGCGGCTGGTAGCGGATGCATCCCTGGCGGCGACGGGGCTCAAATGGCGGCCAGCGCACTCCGATCCGGAAAACATCATCCGCACGGCCTGGCGCTGGATGGTCGAGCATCGAGAAAGCGTCCATGAAGTAGGCGGCGGCACCTATGGGCCGACCTGAGCGGTCGCGGCCTCGATCAAGGGAAAGCGCAGCACGAAGCGCGTTTCGGTCTCGTCCGAGGCAACCGTCAGCTGGCCGCCATGGGCGCGGGCAATCTCCGCCGAGATGTAGAGGCCGAGACCCAGACCCTGCTTGGTGGGCGCGAGGTTCACGCGAAAGAACGGCTCGAACAGCTTGTCCCGCGCGGCAGAGGGGATCGGGCTGCCGGCGTTGGCAACCGACAGCATGAACATTCCGTTGGCGTCGCTTGCCCGGATCGTGATCGGCGTGTCCTTTGCGCCGTGCGACATCGCATTGCCGACGAGGTTGGAGAAGAGCTGGCCGATGCGGCCGGGATCGCAGGTCATGCGGTCGGCGAAGTCGAACGAGGCGTCGAACACGCGCGCGGTGTCGGTGCCGCGCAACTCGTCCAGCACCTGCAGGAGCGTGGGCTTCAGCGGGCCGGTCGCATAGTCGATGCCGAGGCCGCCGCCCAGCCGGCCGCGCGCAAAATCCAGCACGTTGTCGATCAGCACCGACATGCGGTCGATGCTGCCGACCATCAGCCGCACGATCTCGTCGTAGCGCGCATCGAGGCCGCGCTTGCGCAGGAGCTCGGTGCCGGCCCGGATGTTGGCCAACGGATTGCGCAGATCGTGTCCCAGCACCGCGATGAACTGTTCGCGCAGCTCCGAATCGCCGCGTTCGGTCTTGAGGCTGGCGGCGCTCTCGGCCAGCCAGTCCGTCGAGTCGAGGTGACCGGCTATGACGTTGGCGAACATCTTGAACATGTCGACGATCGCGGGCGTGCTGACCTCGCGCGGCGCCGGGTCGAACGCCGACAGCGTGCCGAAGAATGTGCCGTCGGCATGGACGATCGGTACCGAGATGTAGCTCTGGAAGCCGTACATGGCAGGCGCGGGATGGTCGCGATAGACGGCAGCCAGCGCCACGTCGTCGATCACGATCGGCGTGCCGCCGCGCCGGACCTTGTCGCAGATCGTCGTCTCGACCTTCAGTTCGCTGCCGGCCTTCACGCCGAGGTCGATATCGTCCCTGACCGCGCAGGCGATCCAGCGCGTGCCGGTGACACGGGCGATAGCGGCGAAGCCCATACCGGTGGTGCGGCAGACAACATCGAGCATGGTCGGGACCGTGCTCAGTCCGGCGATCGTGTCGAGGTCGCGCTGATGGGCGTGTGCCACGGGCCAGTATAGGTACGAAACCGCGCGGAGACCTTACAAGTCTCGACGGCGCGGCGATGTCGCCAAACTGGTGCCGGGTGAGGGATTTGAACCCCCGACCCCCTGATTACAAATCAGGTGCACTACCACTGTGCTAACCCGGCCCGTCGATGCCTTTTTGCCGGCGCCTTTTACCAGCAACCTGGTGGAAAGTCGTCAGGTCGCCCGAGGCGAGGGTCGTGCCGGGGGATTTGCCCCTTGACGTAACCCATTGGATTTGCGAGCAACGCGCGCCCGTTTTGGCGGGCCGAACAGGCTAAATCTCGCGCTGCGCGCCGCAGGTTCGGAGGGGTGGCCGAGCGGTCAATGGCAGCAGACTGTAAATCTGCCGACTTCGCGTCTACGAAGGTTCGAATCCTTCCCCCTCCACCACGGATCTTGGCGCGAGATTGGCTCTGTTTGGGCGTTGCGGGTGTAGCTCAATGGTAGAGCAGAAGCCTTCCAAGCTTACGACGAGGGTTCGATTCCCTTCACCCGCTCCAGTTTGAAGGCTGTTTGTAGGTTCGAAAGCATCACGAGGATCGTGGCACCATGACGAAGGCGAAGTTTGAGCGGAACAAGCCGCACTGCAACATCGGCACGATCGGTCACGTCGACCATGGCAAGACGTCGCTGACGGCGGCGATCACCAAGGTGCTGGCGAAGACCGGCGGAGCGACGTTCACGGCCTACGACCAGATCGACAAGGCGCCGGAAGAGCGCGAGCGCGGGATCACGATCTCGACGGCGCACGTCGAGTACGAGACGAAGAACCGCCACTATGCGCACGTCGACTGCCCGGGCCACGCCGACTACGTGAAGAACATGATCACGGGTGCGGCGCAGATGGACGGGGCGATCCTGGTGGTGTCGGCGGCCGACGGTCCGATGCCGCAGACCCGCGAGCACATCCTGCTGGCGCGCCAGGTCGGCGTGCCGGCGCTGGTGGTGTTCATGAACAAGTGCGACATGGTCGACGACAGCGAGTTGCTGGACCTGGTCGAGCTGGAGGTTCGCGAGCTTCTGAAGAGCTACCAGTTCCCGGGCGACGACATCCCGGTGGTTCGCGGCTCGGCGCTGATGGCGCTGGAGGACAAGAACCCGGAGCTGGGCGAGCAGGCTGTGCTGAAGCTGATGGAAGCGGTCGACAGCTACATCCCGCAGCCGGCGCGCGACAAGGACAAGCCGTTCCTGATGCCGATCGAGGATGTGTTCTCGATCTCGGGCCGTGGCACGGTGGTGACGGGTCGCGTGGAGCGCGGCATCGTCAAGGTTGGCGAGGAAGTCGAGATCGTGGGCCTGAAGGCGACGGCGAAGACGACGGTGACGGGTGTCGAGATGTTCCGCAAGCTGCTGGATTCGGGCGAGGCGGGCGACAATATCGGCGCGCTTCTGCGCGGCGTCGGCCGCGAGGACGTGGAGCGTGGCCAGGTTCTGGCCAAGCCCGGGTCGATCACGCCGCACACGCACTTCGAGGCCGAGGCGTACATCCTGAACAAGGAAGAGGGCGGCCGTCACACGCCGTTCTTCACGAACTACCGCCCGCAGTTCTACTTCCGCACGACCGACGTGACCGGCGTGGTGACCCTGCCGGAAGGCACGGAGATGGTGATGCCGGGCGACAATGCGCGGCTGGTGGTCGAGCTGATCCAGCCGATCGCGATGGACGAGGGCCTGCGCTTCGCGATCCGCGAGGGCGGCCGCACCGTCGGCGCCGGCGTTGTCACAAAGGTCGTGAAGTAGGCTATAGAGATGAGGCCGCCGCCGGGTAAGTCTGGCGGCGGTGACGTGTAGGAGTGTAGCTCAGTTGGTAGAGCATCGGTCTCCAAAACCGAGGGTCGTGGGTTCGAGTCCCTCCGCTCCTGCCATTATTTGAAGAATGGCGATATATGACGACGAAAAATCCTGTCGAGTTCATCCGCGAAGTCCAGTCCGAGGTGCGCAAGGTCACTTGGCCGACCCGGCGCGAGACCATGATCACCACGTCGATGGTATTCATTTTCGTCGTGATCGCGGCGCTATTCTTCGTGCTGGCCGACAAGGTCATCGCCTTCGTCATTCAGCTGCTGCTCGGGGTTTCGTGACATGACTCATCGTTGGTACGTCGTTCACGCCTATTCAGGATTCGAGAACAAGGTCGCCTCGTCGATCCGCGAACAGGCGGAAAAGAAGGGCCTGGCCGAGGACATCTCGCAGGTCATGGTGCCGACCGAGGAAGTGGTCGAGGTGCGCCGCGGCGCCAAGGTTCAGACCGAGCGCAAGTTCTTCCCGGGCTATGTGCTGGTGAAGATGGATCTCACCGACGACACCTGGCATCTGATCAAGAACACCGCGAAGGTCACGGGCTTCCTGGGCGGCGGTGGCCGCGGCAAGCCGGTGGCGATCTCGGAGGCCGAAGCCGGCCGCATCCTGAAGCAGGTCCAGGAAGGCGTCGAAAGGCCCAAGCCCGCGGTCTCCTTCGAGGTTGGCGAGCAGGTCAAGGTGGCCGACGGTCCCTTCGCTTCGTTCAACGGCACGGTCGAGGACGTCGACGAGGAGCGCGCCCGCCTCAAGGTCGCGGTGTCGATCTTCGGCCGCTCCACGCCGGTCGAACTCGATTACGCGCAGGTCGAAAAGCTCTAGCCTGCGCGCTTTCGGAGGGCTGATGCGTCGGCAAGCCTTCGTCGCGCTATTCCTGCTCTGGATGACCGGACCGGTTCTCGCAGCCGATCCGCCGCTCCCGATGTCGCCCGAGTTGCGCAAATTCATGAGCGACCCGGAAGAAGAGAAAATCGTCAAAGCCCAGGCGCTGCACGACTGGAACAATGTCGTCTCCGGCTGCGAGGCACCAAAGCTTGAAGCGGCCAATGTCGTGGTCGGTGTGCCGCCTCAGTTCGACAAAGCGGGAAAGCCGGTCTCCGGCAACTGGCGGGTGATCACGCGGTTAAGCGGCTGCGGCCAGATCAAGAACTTCAGCTTGCTGTACGCCTTTGCCGCGAACGGCCAGCTGGCGCGGCTGGGCATGTTGCCGGGCTCGAGCGCAGCGGATCCGATTTTGCAGCGCGACGCCCGGATGTATGCGAACTTGGCGATGGGCAAGCTGTCACCGCCCGGCTGCAAGGAATTCAAATATCTCGACACGGCCTTTGAGGTCTTTGGCCCTCCAGGGGGCAATGTTCCGGCGGGCCGTGAGGCCCGGTCCTGGACCGAAAAGTGGCAGGTTCGGGCCTGCGGCGTCGAAGGGATCGTGAAACTCTATTTCATACCAGATGCAACTGGGACGGCAATCTCCGCCAAACTCAACGAGACGGTTCCGGCCCCGCCGAAGTAGGGGGTTGTGCCGCAGCAGCTAACTTGCTACACCCCGCGCCTTCGGAAGGGCTGGCCTTGGGGTCGGCCTTTTCGTATTAGGCCGGACCCGCCTCAAAAATCTTTAAAGATCAAGGGGTTGGCTGGAAACATCAGGTGTGGGAGGCCCGCCATGGCCCGACCACGCCGCCCATAGGAGGGCAAGAATGGCCAAGAAGATCCAGGCCTACGTCAAGCTGCAGGTGCCAGCTGGCAAGGCCAACCCGTCCCCGCCCATCGGACCGGCGCTCGGTCAGCAGGGCGTGAACATCATGGAATTCTGCAAGCAGTTCAACGCACGCACGCAGAAGATGGAACCCGGCATGCCGATCCCGGTGGTCATCACCGTGTTCCAGGACCGCAGCTTCACCTTTATCACCAAGACGCCGCCGAACACCTACTTTCTGAAGAAGGCAGCGGGTATCGAGTCGGGCGCCAAGACGGTCGGCACGCAGATCGTCGGCAAGGTGACGAAGAAGCAGATCGAAGAGATCGCCAAGCAGAAAATGCCGGATCTCAACTGCGATTCGATCGAGTCGGCGATGGCTCAGATCGCCGGTTCTGCCCGTTCGATGGGCCTCCAGGTGGTGGAGTAAGCCATGGCAATGGGCAAGCGTTTCAAGGCGGCTTCCGCCACTGTCGACCGTGAGAAGACCTATCCGCTCGGAGAGGCGGTGAAGATGGTCAAGGCGAACGCCAAGGCGAAGTTCGACGAGACCATCGAGGTCGCGATGAACCTCGGCATCGACCCGCGTCACGCCGATCAGGCGGTGCGCGGCATGGTCGATCTGCCGAGCGGCACCGGCAAGACGATTCGCGTTGCGGTGTTCGCCCGCGGCGCCAAGGCCGATGAAGCCAAGGCTGCCGGTGCCGATCTGGTCGGCGCCGACGACCTCGCCGAGAAGATCAACGCCGGCGAGATGAACTTCGAACGTTGCATCGCCACTCCCGACATGATGGGCGTGGTCGGCCGTCTCGGTAAGGTGCTGGGCCCGCGCGGCCTGATGCCGAACCCGAAGCTCGGCACGGTGACGCAGGACGTGACCGCCGCGGTGAAGGCCGCCAAGGCCGGCTCGATCGAGTTCCGCGCCGAGAAGGCCGGCATCATTCACGCCGGCGTCGGCAAGGCCTCGTTCAGCGAGGACGCCATTGCCGCCAACGTGAAGGCGCTGGTGACCGCGATCAATCGCGCCAAGCCGTCCGGCGCAAAGGGCACTTTCATCAAGAAGGTGTCGATCAGTTCGACGATGGGTCCGGGCGTCAAGCTCGACCCGGCGACCGCGATCAACAGCTGATCGCGGCCTAGATATCGAGTTTCCGTCGCCGGCTTCTGTTGGCGGCGGTCAGAAGCGAAAAAGGCCGCAAGGCCTTTCGAGCTTCACCTGTCCGAGACCGCAGGTGCTTCGTCCTTTCGGGGACAAGCGTAATGGGGAAACCCGCCGGCGATAGACGGGGGCAAGGGAATTCAACGCAGCACTCCGGTGCGGCGCTGTGTGCCTGAACTTCCGGGGCAGTCGAACAGACCATTCGGTCTTCGTTCGCGCTGAGCCGCTAACGGAGGCTGTGTGGTCTTAACGCAGCCGGTTCGATCCGGATCCTCCGGGTCGGACCTATGTTGGAGAAAGCCGTGAATCGTTCGGAAAAGGCCGAGGCGATCGTCGAGCTGAACCAGATCTTCAAGGACACGAACCTGATGGTGATCACTCGCCAGTCCGGTTTGACCGTCCAGGAAGTGACGGACCTTCGCCGCAAGGTGCGGGCAGCCGGCGCAAGCTACAAGGTCGCGAAGAACAGGCTCACGTTGCGTGCCCTCGAAGGCACGCCCTTCACGGCGCTCGGTCCCCTGTTCAAGGGGCCGACTGCCATCGCCTACTCCAAGGATCCGGTTGCCGCGGCGAAAGTCGTGGCGGCGTTTGCCAAGGACAACGAGAAGCTGACCATCGTCGGTGGTGCGCTGGGTGAGAAGACTTTGGACGTCGCTGGCGTCCAGGCCCTCGCCACGCTGCCTTCCCTCGATGCTCTGCGCGGCAAGATCATCGGACTTCTGCAGGCCCCGGCGACGAAGATCGCCGGTGTGCTCGCGGCGCCCGCCGGTCAGGTCGCTCGTGTCATCGGCGCATACGGAGCCAAGGCAGACGGCGCGAAGGCCGCGTGAGGCTTTAGCGTAGCAACATAACGTTCAACGAAGTTCGGGTTATCAGGAGAAGAGAAATGGCAAATCTGGAAAAGCTGGTCGACGAGTTGTCGGCTCTGACGGTCCTCGAGGCCGCCGAGCTCAGCAAGCTGCTTGAGACGAAGTGGGGCGTCAGCGCCGCCGCTCCGGTCGCCGTCGCCGCCGCTGGTGGTGTCGCCGCTCCGGCCGCCGAGGTGAAGGACGAGTTCACCGTTATGCTGATGGCCGCTGGCGACAAGAAGATCAACGTCATCAAGGTGGTGCGCGAGATCACGGGTCTTGGCCTCAAGGAAGCCAAGGACCTGGTTGAGGCAGCGCCGAAGGCCGTCAAGGAAGGCGTGCCGAAGGCCGATGCCGAGAAGCTCAAGGCCAAGATCGAGGCCGAAGGCGCCAAGGTCGAGCTCAAGTAAGACGGAGACGGTTACCGGCTGGGCCGGCTCCTTTTCGGGGCCGGTCCTGCCGGGCCTCTTTTCAAAGCGGACTTCCGTCCCCATCTGGGCGGGTCCGCTTCGATAAGTGGCCCTCTGCGACGGATGGGACGAACGGCTGGCGGGCCGCGAGTTCCGAGAAAGCAGCGGGTGTTTTCCACCGCCCTTGAACCTATCGAGGACGCACGATGGCCACGGCCTTCAACACGCGCAAACGGATTCGTCGTTTCTTCGGCCACATCAAGTCTGTGGCGCCGATGCCGAACCTGATCGAGGTCCAGAAAAGCTCCTACGAGAATTTCCTCCAGCGCGTGATTCCGGCGGCCAAGCGGACCCAGTCGGGCCTCCAGGAAGTCTTCCGCGGCGTGTTCCCGATCAAGGACTTCGCCGAGCGCTCGAGCCTCGAGTTCGTGAAGTACGAATTCGAAGAGCCCAAGTACGACGTGGAAGAGTGCCAGCAGCGCGGCATCACCTATGCCGCCCCGCTCAAGGTCACGCTGCAGCTCGTGGTGTGGGACATCGACGAGGAAGCCGGCTCGCGCTCGATCCGCGACATCAAGGAGCAGGATGTCTACATGGGCGACATGCCGCTCATGACCGACAACGGCACCTTCATCGTGAACGGCACCGAGCGCGTAATCGTCTCGCAGATGCACCGCTCGCCGGGCGTCTTCTTCGATCATGACAAGGGCAAGACGCACTCCTCGGGCAAGTACCTGTTTGCTGCGCGCATCATTCCGTACCGTGGCTCATGGCTCGACTTCGAGTTCGACGCCAAGGACCTGATCCACGTCCGCATCGACCGCCGCCGCAAGATCCACGTGACGACCCTGCTGCTCGCGCTCGACAACGACGCGACCGCCAAGAAGCGCGCCGCCGCCGTCGCCAAGGGCATGCTGCTCGATCCCTCCGAGGCCCAGGGGCTGACGCCGGAGGAGATTCTGGCGTCGTTCTACGGCCAGGTCGTCTACAAACGCGACAAGGAAGGCTGGACGACCGGCTTCGACGGCGAGTCGATGAAGGGCGTGAAGCTGACGCACGACCTGGTCAACTCCAAGACCGGCAAGACGCTCGCCGACGCCGGCGCCAAGATGACGCCGCGCCTGCTCGCCAAGCTCAAGGAAGCAGGCCTCAAGGAAGTGCGCGTCTCGGCCGAGGAGCTGACCGGCCGCTATGCCGCCCTCGACATCATCAACGAGAAGACGGGCGAGATCTACGTCGAGGCCGGCCAGGAAATCACCGAAGCCGTACTCGAGCTGTTCGACGAGCACGACATCGACCTGCTGCCGACGCTCGCCATCGACCACGCCAACGTCGGCCCCTACATCCGCAATACCCTGGCGGCCGACAAGAACTCGAACCGGGAAGAGGCGCTGCTCGACATCTATCGCGTCATGCGTCCCGGCGAGCCGCCGACGCTCGAGCAGGCGGAAACCCTGTTCCAGGGCCTGCTGTTCGACATCGACCGCTACGACCTCTCGCCGGTCGGCCGCGTGAAGATGAACATGCGCCTGGGCTTCGAGGGCGTGCCCGACAGCCAGCGCACGCTGCGCCGCGCCGACATTCTCGCGGTGGTCAAGGTCCTGCACGACCTCAAGGACGGCCGTGGCGAGATCGACGACATCGATCACCTCGGCAATCGCCGCGTTCGCTCGGTGGGCGAGCTGATGGAAAATCAGTATCGCGTCGGCCTGCTCCGCATGGAGCGCGCCATCCGCGAGCGCATGAGCTCGATCGACATCGACACCGTGATGCCGCACGACCTGATCAACGCCAAGCCGGCGGCGGCGGCGGTGCGCGAGTTCTTCGGCTCCTCCCAGCTCTCGCAGTTCATGGACCAGACCAACCCGCTGTCGGAAGTGACCCACAAGCGTCGCCTTTCGGCGCTTGGACCGGGCGGTCTCACGCGCGAGCGCGCCGGCTTCGAGGTGCGCGACGTGCATCCGACGCATTACGGCCGCATCTGCCCGATCGAGACGCCGGAAGGCCCGAACATCGGCCTGATCAACTCGCTCGCGACCTACGCCCGTGTGAACCAGTACGGCTTCATCGAGAGCCCGTACCGCAAGGTGACCTCGAGCCGGGTCAGCGACGACGTGATCTATCTCTCGGCGATGGAAGAAGGCCGCTACACCGTGGCCCAGGCCAATGCCGAAATCGACGCGCGCGGCAAGTTCGTGTCCGAACTCGTGCAGTGCCGCAAGGGCGGCGAGTACATCCTCGCCCGGCCCGAGACGATCGACTTCATCGACGTTTCGCCCAAGCAGATCGTCTCCGTGGCTGCGGCGCTGATCCCGTTCCTCGAGAACGACGACGCCAATCGCGCGCTGATGGGCTCGAACATGCAGCGCCAGGCGGTACCGCTCATCCAGGCCGAATCGCCGCTCGTCGGCACCGGCATGGAAGAGGTCGTCGCCCGCAACTCCGGCGTGGCGATCGCCGCACGCCGCAGCGGCGTGGTCGACCAGGTCGACGCCATGCGCATCGTGGTGCGCGCGACGGACGACGTGGGTCCGAACCGGCCCGCGGTCGACATCTACAACCTCCTGAAGTTCCAGCGCTCCAACCAGAGCACCTGCATCACCCAGAAGCCGCTCGTGAAGGTCGGCGACCAGGTGAAGAAGGGCGACATCGTGGCCGACGGTCCGTCGACGCGCGACGGTGAGCTCGCTCTCGGCCGCAACGTGCTCGTCGCGTTCATGCCGTGGAATGGCTACAACTTCGAGGACTCGATCCTGCTCTCCGAGCGCATCGTGCGCGACGACGTCTTCACCTCGATCCACATCGAGGAATTCGAGGTCATGGCGCGCGACACCAAGCTCGGCCAGGAGGAGATCAGCCGCGACATCCCGAACGTCGGCGAGGAAGCGCTCAAGAACCTTGACGAGGCCGGCATCGTCTACATCGGCGCCGAGGTCAAGGCGAGCGACATCCTGGTCGGCAAGGTGACGCCGAAGGGCGAAAGCCCGATGACGCCGGAAGAGAAGCTGCTGCGCGCCATCTTCGGCGAGAAGGCCGCCGACGTGCGCGACACCTCGCTCAAGGTGCCGCCCGGCGTCGAGGGCACGGTCGTCGAGGTCCGCGTGTTCAACCGTCGCGGCGTCGACAAGGACGAGCGCGCGCTCGCCATCGAGCGTGACGAGATCGAGCGGCTTGCCAAGGACCGCGACGACGAAAAGGCCATTCTCGAGCGCAGCTACTACGGCCAGCTCCAGGAGATGCTGCTCAACCAGACCGTGGCCGGCGGGCTGAAGGGTCTGAAGCCGGGCACCCGCATCACCGACAAGGTGCTGGGCGAGTTCACGCCCGGCCAGTGGCGGCAGATCACGGTCAAGACCGACAAGCGCCAGGGCGAGCTCGAGGCGTCGAACAAGCAGTTCGACGAGTCGATGAAGCGCCTGCAGGATCGCTTCGACAGCAAGGTCGACAAGCTGCAGCGCGGCGACGAGCTGCCGCCGGGCGTGATGAAGATGGTCAAGGTCTTCGTCGCGACCAAGCGCAAGCTCCAGCCGGGCGACAAGATGGCCGGTCGTCACGGCAACAAGGGCGTGATCTCGCGCATCATGCCGCTCGAGGACATGCCGTACCTCGAGGAGGGCGGCCCGGTCGACATCGTGCTGAACCCTCTCGGCGTGCCGTCGCGCATGAACGTGGGCCAGATTCTCGAGACCCATCTCGGCTGGGCCGCGGCGGGCCTCGGCAAGAAGATCGGCGACATGCTGGCCGGCGCGCGCGAAGCCTCGGCGGCACAGATCAAGAAGCAGCTGCGCGAGATCTATGGCGAGAAGTCCTACAAGGCCGACATCGCCGATCTCGACGAGGAGCAGGTGATCGAGCTCGCACGCAACCTCAGCAAGGGCGTGCCGTTCGCGTCGCCCGTGTTCGACGGCGCGCACGAACCCGACATCGTCGACATGCTGGAGCTGGCCGGCCTCGACAAGTCGGGCCAGGTCACGCTGGTGGACGGCCGCACGGGCGAGGCGTTCGACCGCAAGGTCACCGTGGGCTACATTTACATGCTGAAGCTGCACCATCTCGTGGACGACAAGATCCACGCGCGCTCGATCGGTCCCTATTCGCTCGTCACCCAGCAGCCGTTGGGCGGCAAGGCGCAGTTCGGCGGCCAGCGCTTCGGCGAGATGGAGGTGTGGGCGCTCGAGGCCTATGGCGCCGCCTACACGCTGCAGGAGATCCTCACCGTCAAGTCGGACGACGTGGCCGGCCGCACCAAGGTCTACGAGGCCATCGTGCGCGGCGACGACACGTTCGAGGCGGGCATCCCGGAATCCTTCAACGTGCTGGTCAAGGAGCTGCGCTCCCTCGGCCTCAACGTCGAGCTCAATCAGGCGGCCGAGTAGCCGGCGGCCAGGGGCGGCCGACTTGTCGGCCGCCTCCGCTCCCTTCGCGAATTTTGTCCACGATCAAGTAGGACCCGAATATGACCGACCTTATCAACGTACTGGGCCAGCCGCAGGGCACTCCGACCTTCGACGAGATTCGCATCTCGATCGCCAGCCCCGAGCGCATCCGCGCCTGGAGCCACGGAGAGATCAAGAAGCCGGAGACCATCAACTACCGCACGTTCAAGCCGGAGCGTGACGGCCTGTTTTGCGCGCGCATCTTCGGACCGATCAAGGACTACGAGTGCCTGTGCGGCAAGTACAAACGCATGAAGTTCCGCGGCATCACCTGCGAGAAGTGCGGCGTCGAGGTCACTCTTACCAAGGTGCGCCGCGAGCGCATGGGCCACATCGAGCTCGCCTCGCCGGTCGCCCACATCTGGTTCCTGAAGTCGCTGCCGAGCCGCATCGGCCTGCTGCTCGACATGACGCTGCGCGATCTCGAGAAGATCCTCTACTTCGAGAACTACGTGGTGACCGAGCCCGGCCTGACGCCGCTCAAGTACCGCGAACTTCTGAACGAGGATCAGTACCTCAACGCGCTCGACGAATACGGTGACGACGCATTCCGCGCCGACATCGGCGCCGAGGCGATCCGCGCCATGCTGCAGGTCATCGACCTCAACGAGGAGCGCCCGCGCCTGCGCGAGGAACTGCGCGAGACGACGTCGGAAGCCAAGCGCAAGAAGCTGGTGAAGCGCCTGAAGCTCTGCGAGAACTTCATCGAGTTGGGTGCCCGTCCCGAATGGATGATCCTCGAGTTGGTGCCGGTGATTCCGCCCGAGCTGCGCCCACTGGTGCCGCTCGACGGTGGCCGCTTCGCCACGTCGGACCTGAACGACCTCTATCGCCGCGTCATCAACCGCAACAACCGCCTCAAGCGGCTGATCGAGCTGCGTGCGCCCGACATCATCGTGCGCAACGAGAAGCGCATGCTGCAGGAGTCGGTCGACGCCCTGTTCGACAACGGCCGCCGTGGCCGCGTCATCACCGGCGCCAACAAGCGTCCCCTGAAGTCGCTCAGCGACATGCTGAAGGGCAAGCAGGGCCGCTTCCGCCAGAACCTGCTCGGCAAGCGCGTCGACTACTCGGGCCGCTCGGTCATCGTGGTCGGTCCGGAACTCAAGCTGCACCAGTGCGGCCTGCCCAAGAAGATGGCGCTCGAACTGTTCAAGCCGTTCATATATTCGCGCCTGCAGAACTACGGCATGGCCAACACCATCAAGGCCGCCAAGCGCATGGTCGAGAAGGAACGGCCCGAGGTGTGGGACATCCTCGAGGAGGTCATTCGCGAGCATCCCGTGCTGCTGAACCGCGCGCCGACGCTCCATCGCCTCGGTATCCAGGCGTTCGAGCCGGTGCTGATCGAGGGCAAGGCGATCCAGCTCCATCCGCTGGTCTGCACCGCTTTCAACGCCGACTTCGACGGCGACCAGATGGCGGTGCACGTGCCGCTGTCGCTGGAAGCCCAGCTCGAGGCGCGCGTGCTGATGATGTCCACCAACAACATCCTCTCGCCCGCGTCCGGCAAGCCGATCATCGTGCCGTCGCAGGACATCGTGCTAGGCATCTACTACATCACGCTCGAGCGCGACGGTGAGATCGGTGAAGGCTCGCTGTTCTCCGAGATCGGCGAGATCGAGCATGCGCTGCACGCGCGCACGATCTCGATGCACAGCAAGATCAAGGCGCGCCTCGAGATCTTCGAGGATCGCACCAACGCCGGTGGCGTGAACGGAGAGAAGAGTACGGAAGTAATCGCGCCGGTGACCAAGGTCGTCGAGACCACGCCGGGCCGCATCCTGCTGGCGCAGATACTGCCGAAGCACCAGAACCTGCCGTTCTCGTTGATCAACCGTCTTCTCACGAAGAAGGATCTGCAGAACGTCATCGACATGGTCTATCGCCACTGCGGCCAGAAGGAGACGGTGATCTTCGCCGATCGCCTGATGGGCCTTGGCTTCTATCACGCCTGCCGTGCCGGCATCTCGTTCGGCAAGGACGATCTCGTCATCCCGCAGGCCAAGATCAAGCTGGTCGCGACGACGACGAAGGAAGTGAAGGAGTACGAGCAGCAGTACCAGGACGGCCTGATCACCTCGGGCGAGAAGTACAACAAGGTCGTCGACGCCTGGTCGCGTTGCTCGGACCGCGTTGCCGAGGAGATGATGAAGGGCATTTCGACGCCGCAGCCGGGCAAGCCCGTCAACGCGGTGTGGATGATGGCCCACTCCGGCGCCCGTGGCTCGGCCACGCAGATGAAGCAGCTCGCCGGCATGCGCGGCCTGATGACCAAGCCCTCGGGCGAGATCATCGAGACGCCTATCCTGTCGAACTTCAAGGAAGGCCTGTCGGTGCTCGAGTACTTCAACTCGACCCACGGCGCCCGTAAGGGCCTGGCCGACACGGCGCTCAAGACGGCGAACTCGGGTTACCTGACCCGCCGCCTGGTCGACGTGGCCCAGGACTGCATCATCATCGAGGAAGACTGCGGCACCGAACGCGGCCTCACGATGCGCGCCGTCGTCGACGGCGGCGACGTCATCGAGCCGCTCAGCGAGCGCGTTCTCGGCCGCTCGGCGCTCGACGACATCGTCGATCCGCTGACAGGCACCGTGATCGTGAAGTCGGGCGACCTGATCGACGAAATCGGCGTCGAGCAGATCGACAAGGCCGGCATCGAGGAGCTGCGGATCCGCTCGGTGCTGACCTGCGAGACCAAGATCGGCGTCTGCGGCAAGTGCTACGGCCGCGATCTGGCGCGCGGTACGAAGGTCAACATCGGCGAGGCGGTCGGCGTCATCGCCGCCCAGTCGATCGGCGAGCCGGGCACCCAGCTCACCATGCGCACCTTCCACATCGGCGGCGCCGCGCAGCGTGGCGCGGAACAGTCGAACGTCGAGGCCAGCCACGACGGCACGATCCAGGTGCGCAACCGCAATATCGTGATGAACAGTCAGGGCGTCCCGGTCGTGATGGGCCGCAACACCGAGCTAGTCCTCATCGATGCCAACCAGCGCGAGCGCGCCAAGCATCGCGTGCCCTACGGCGCGCGCCTGCTGGTCGACAACGATGCCCAGGTTACCAAGGGCCAGAAGCTGGCCGAGTGGGATCCCTACACCCTGCCGATCATCACCGAGAAGGCGGGCAAGGCGGTCTACGTCGACCTCGTCGAAGGCGTGTCGATGCGCGAAGTGATCGACAACTCCACGGGCATCTCGAACCGTGTCGTCGTCGACTGGAAAGGCCAGGCACGTGGCGGCGATCTCCGTCCGCGCATTGCCATCCATGGTGCCGACGGCAACCCGATCATGCTGGCCAACGGGCAGGAGGCCCGGTACCTGCTGTCGCTCAATTCGGTGCTCTCGGTCGAGAACGGCCAGGAGGTCCATGCCGGCGACATCCTCGCTCGCATTCCGCGCGAGGGCGGTAAGAACCGCGACATCACGGGCGGTCTGCCGCGCGTGGCCGAGCTGTTCGAGGCCCGCAAGCCCAAGGATTTCGCGATCATCTGCGACATCTCGGGCCGCATCGAGTTCGGCAAGGACTACAAGAACAAGCGTCGCGTCCTGATCGTGCCGGAAGGCGAGGGCGCCGAACCTGTCGAGTACCTGATCCAGAAGACCAAGCGCATCGCGGTCCAGGAAGGCGACTTCGTGGAGCGCGGCGATCTCTTGATCGACGGCAACCCGGTGCCGCATGACATCCTGCGTGTGCTGGGCATCGAGAAGCTGGCCGAGTATCTCGTCAACGAGATCCAGGAGGTCTATCGACTGCAGGGCGTGAAGATCAACGACAAGCACATCGAGACGATCGCGCGCCAGATGCTGCAGAAGGTCGAGATCACCGACGCGGGCAAATCGACCTTCCTGATCGGCGAGCAGATCGACAAGGGCGAGTACGAGCTCGAGAACGCCAAGCTCCTGTCGGAGAAGCTGAAGCCTGCCAAGGCCGACCCGGTGCTGCTCGGCATCACCAAGGCGTCCTTGCAGACCAAATCGTTCATCTCGGCGGCGTCCTTCCAGGAGACCACGCGCGTGCTCACCGAGGCTGCCGTTTCGGGCCGCGTCGACACGCTGCAGGGCCTCAAGGAGAACGTCATTGTCGGCCGACTGATCCCGGCCGGCACGGGCGGGGTCGTCAACCGCCTCAAGGCCATCGCCGGCCAGCGCGACCGGGCCATCCTGGCCGCCGGCGCCGACGGCGAGGATCAGCCGATCCCGACGCTGGAGGAAGAGCGCGCAGCCGACTGAGCGTCTGCCGCTTCAGAAAACAAAGGCCGTCGCTGCGAAGCGACGGCCTTTTTCGTTGCTCACGCTTCCAGTCGCTGCCGCGCCATCCAGTCCTTGCGCGTGATCTGCCAAACCATCTTCGAGTTCTCGCCGCCGACGTAGCGGCCGATCAGCAGGTCGACCAGGCGCGCGCCCTGCTTCTCCTTGATGCGCCGCGAGGCGTGATTCTCCTGCGCATTGGTCAGCCACAGGCAGGGCCAGCCCAGTTCGCGCAGCGCATAGTCGGTGACCCGGTCGGCCGCCTCGGTCATCAAGCCCTTGCCCTGGTACTCGGGATCGAGCCAGAAGCCGCGCTGGTCCCGGCTGCTGCCGTCGTCCGGCCACAGGTCGATCAGGCCGATCAGGTCGGCCGGCCCTTTGCGGGGAACGATCGCCCAGTGGGACTTCTCGCCCCGCGCCATTTCTGCGAGGCAGTTGGCCACGTAGGTTGCCGCGCCGTCCGCGGGATAAGGCCAGGGCACGGCGGGATTGAGCCATTTCACCACATCCCAGCGCGGAAACCGCCGCTGGATGACCGGCGCATCCTTGCTGCGCACCGGACGCAGGATGAGGCGCGGCGTGTGGAGGACCGGGGTCGCTGGCATCGTCTGGGAAGGCATCGCAGGTCTCGCTTCCGTGGCCGGAAGGCGGGACCCTGTTGCGTGCGGACCCCGGCCATCTCGGCGGGGTCGGGGTTTTTGGTCGGGCTCTAGATCAGATGATCGCGCACGACGTTCCCCGCCCCAAAGATAACTTTGGAAGCCGGGAGCATACGGGTGCGATTGCGCAACATTCTGCCCACATACACCAAAACGTCCGTCCGACGCAAACGCGGCGTCGGTTGTGTCGACAATGAGGTAGACCCCCAACATGTTGATGTCAGATTCTTGCGCAGGTTTTCTGACCCGGGTCACGAACGAGTCGTTGCGGGTGGCATCGGAATAACCAACGAAATCAACGCCGAAACCTTTGCACTACGCTTGACGCCCACGGAACGCAGCCATATAAGCGCGCCACCTCGGGGAAGGGCTGGTAGTAGGCGAGAGCCTAGACGCAGCCGGACGTCGGGGACCGTTACAAGTCAGGCCTTCTGGCCGCAAAGTTTTTCCGCGCGGGGCTGCGCTCTTGCCGCTATGCCCGCGCTTTCGCTTTGCGCCGATGCCTGGATTGGGCGGCAACGACATGGGCGTTCAAGGAAACCGGAACTCGATGCCGACTATCAACCAGCTGATCCGCAAGCAGCGCCATCCGCTCAGGACCCACAACAAGGTGCCGGCGCTCGAAGCCTGCCCGCAGAAGCGCGGCGTCTGCACGCGCGTCTACACCACGACCCCGAAAAAGCCGAACTCGGCGCTTCGCAAGGTCGCCAAGGTGCGCCTCACCAACAGCCACGAGGTGGTGAGCTACATCCCGGGCGAGGGCCACAATCTGCAGGAGCACTCGGTCGTCATGATCCGCGGCGGCCGCGTCAAGGACCTCCCCGGCGTTCGCTATCACATCATTCGCGGCACCCTCGATACGCAGGGCGTCAAGGACCGCCGTCAGCGCCGTTCGAAGTACGGCGCGAAGCGTCCGAAGTAAGACGGGGAGGAAAAACACATGTCCCGTCGCCGCGCTGCCGAAAAACGTGAAGTCCTTCCGGACGCCAAGTTCCACGACATCGTCATTTCCAAATTCATGAACACGCTCATGGAGCGTGGCAAGAAGTCGGTCGCCGAGCGCGTTGTCTACGGCGCCCTCGACGAGGTCGAAAGCAAGCTGAAGCAGGATCCGGTCCCGGCGTTTCATGAGGCGCTCGAGAACGTGAAGCCCGCGGTCGAAGTCCGCTCGCGCCGTGTCGGCGGCGCCACCTATCAGGTGCCGGTCGAAGTGCGGCCCGAGCGCCGCCAGGCACTGGCCATCCGCTGGATCATCCAGGCCGCGCGCGACCGCTCGGGCCACAGCATGACCGAGAAGCTTTCGGCCGAACTCCTCGACGCCTTCAACCGCCGCGGCAATGCGGTCAAGAAGCGCGAAGACACGCACAAGATGGCCGACGCCAACAAGGCGTTCGCTCATTACCGCTGGTAACGGCGTCTAGTTAGTATTCAGGAAGCCCCCTCCATGGCTCGCACCACTCCCATCGCGCACTACCGCAACATCGGTATCATGGCGCATATCGACGCCGGCAAGACCACGACGACCGAGCGCGTCCTGTACTACACGGGCAAGTCGCACAAGATCGGCGAAGTCCACGACGGCGCTGCGACCATGGATTGGATGGAGCAGGAGCAGGAGCGCGGCATCACGATCACGTCGGCCGCGACGACGTGCTTCTGGAAGGTCGAGACCGGCCCGTACAAGGACGTGAGCTACCGCATCAACATCATCGATACCCCCGGCCACGTCGACTTCACGATCGAGGTCGAGCGTTCGCTGCGCGTCCTCGACGGCGCGGTCTGCGTATTCGACTCGGTGGCCGGCGTCGAGCCGCAGTCCGAGACCGTGTGGCGCCAGGCCGACAAGTACGGCGTGCCGCGCATCTGCTTCGTCAACAAGATGGACCGCACGGGCGCCAACTTCTATCGCACCGTCGATATGATCGTCGAGCGCCTCGGCTCCAAGCCGCTGGTGACGCAGCTGCCGATCGGACTGGAGTCCGAGTACAAGGGCCTGGTCGACCTCGTCTCCAACAAGGCGATCATCTGGCTGGAAGAGACGCTCGGCGCCAAGTTCGAGGTCGTCGAGATCCCGGCCGACATGAAGGAAAAGGCTGCGGAATACCGCGCCAAGCTGATCGACATGGCCGTCGAACAGGACGATGTGGCCATGCAGAAGTTTCTCGATGGCGAGGAGCCGGACTACGAGACGCTGATCAAGTGCATTCGCAAGGGCACGATCAACTACGCGTTCGTTCCCGTGCTGTGCGGCTCGGCCTTCAAGAACAAAGGCGTGCAGCCCATGCTCGATGCCGTCGTGAACTATCTGCCCGCCCCGACCGACGTCCAGGACGTCAAGGGCGTGAAGATGGGTACCGACGAGGCGATCACGCTGCCGTCGAGCGATGACGCGCCGATGTCGGCGCTCGCCTTCAAGATCATGACCGACCCGTTCGTGGGTTCGCTCACTTTCGCGCGCGTCTACTCGGGCGTGCTGCAGTCGGCGACCGGCGTGCTGAACAGCACGAAGGACCGCAAGGAACGTATCGGCCGCATGCTGCTGATGCATGCCAACGACCGTGAGGACGTGAAGGAAGCCCGCGCCGGCGACATCATCGCCCTGGCCGGCCTGAAGAGCGTTACCACCGGTGACACGCTGTGCGACCCGGATCATCCCGTGATCCTGGAAAAGATGGACTTCCCCGATCCCGTCATCGAGCTCGCGATCGAGCCGAAGTCGAAGGTCGACCAGGAGAAGCTCGGCCAGGCACTGGGCCGTCTCGTCCAGGAAGACCCGACGTTCCGCGTCTCGACCGACCAGGAGACGGGCCAGACCGTCATCAAGGGCATGGGCGAGCTCCATCTCGAGATCAAGGTCGACATTCTGCGCCGCACCTACAAGGTCGACGCCAATGTCGGCGCTCCGCAGGTCGCCTATCGCGAGACGCTGGGCCGCAAGGCCGACATCGACTACACCCACAAGAAGCAGTCGGGCGGTTCGGGCCAGTTCGCGCGCATCAAGCTCACCTTCGAGCCGGTGGCGCCCGGCGGCGGCTACTCGTTCGAGAACAAGATCGTCGGCGGTTCGGTGCCCAAGGAATTCATTCCCGGTGTCGAAAAGGGCCTCGCAGCCTCGCGTGAGACCGGCGTGCTCGCCGGCTTCCCGGTGATCGACTTCAAGGTCACGCTGACCGACGGCAACTACCACGACGTCGACTCGAGCGTCCTGGCGTTCGAAATCGCCGCCCGTGCGGCCTTCAAGGAAGGTCTCGCCAAGGCGCAGTGCAAGCTGCTCGAGCCGATCATGAAGGTCGAGGTGGTGACACCGGACGACTACATGGGCGACTGCATCGGCGATCTGAACAGCCGCCGCGGCCAGATCCTCGGCATGAACGCCCGCGGCAACGCGCAGGTCATCGATGCCATGGTCCCGCTGGCCAACATGTTCGGCTACGTGAACACGCTGCGGTCGATGACCCAGGGTCGCGCGGCCTACTCGATGACGTTCGATCACTACGCGCCAGTCCCGCAGGCCGAGGCCGACAAGGTCGTCGCGAAGCTGGCCGGCTAACAATTCGATCAAGCAAGGAAGACGAATATGACGAAGGCGAAGTTTGAGCGGAACAAGCCGCACTGCAACATCGGCACGATCGGTCACGTCGACCATGGCAAGACGTCGCTGACGGCGGCGATCACCAAGGTGCTGGCGAAGACCGGCGGAGCGACGTTCACGGCCTACGACCAGATCGACAAGGCGCCGGAAGAGCGCGAGCGCGGGATCACGATCTCGACGGCGCACGTCGAGTACGAGACGAAGAACCGCCACTATGCGCACGTCGACTGCCCGGGCCACGCCGACTACGTGAAGAACATGATCACGGGTGCGGCGCAGATGGACGGGGCGATCCTGGTGGTGTCGGCGGCCGACGGTCCGATGCCGCAGACCCGCGAGCACATCCTGCTGGCGCGCCAGGTCGGCGTGCCGGCGCTGGTGGTGTTCATGAACAAGTGCGACATGGTCGACGACAGCGAGTTGCTGGACCTGGTCGAGCTGGAGGTTCGCGAGCTTCTGAAGAGCTACCAGTTCCCGGGCGACGACATCCCGGTGGTTCGCGGCTCGGCGCTGATGGCGCTGGAGGACAAGAACCCGGAGCTGGGCGAGCAGGCTGTGCTGAAGCTGATGGAAGCGGTCGACAGCTACATCCCGCAGCCGGCGCGCGACAAGGACAAGCCGTTCCTGATGCCGATCGAGGATGTGTTCTCGATCTCGGGCCGTGGCACGGTGGTGACGGGTCGCGTGGAGCGCGGCATCGTCAAGGTTGGCGAGGAAGTCGAGATCGTGGGCCTGAAGGCGACGGCGAAGACGACGGTGACGGGTGTCGAGATGTTCCGCAAGCTGCTGGATTCGGGCGAGGCGGGCGACAATATCGGCGCGCTTCTGCGCGGCGTCGGCCGCGAGGACGTGGAGCGTGGCCAGGTTCTGGCCAAGCCCGGGTCGATCACGCCGCACACGCACTTCGAGGCCGAGGCGTACATCCTGAACAAGGAAGAGGGCGGCCGTCACACGCCGTTCTTCACGAACTACCGCCCGCAGTTCTACTTCCGCACGACCGACGTGACCGGCGTGGTGACCCTGCCGGAAGGCACGGAGATGGTGATGCCGGGCGACAATGCGCGGCTGGTGGTCGAGCTGATCCAGCCGATCGCGATGGACGAGGGCCTGCGCTTCGCGATCCGCGAGGGCGGCCGCACCGTCGGCGCCGGCGTTGTCACCAAAGTCGTGAAATAACGAGCCACAGGCGAGTACAGATCATGGCCATGGACAACACGAATATCCGCATCAGGCTGAAGGCCTTCGATCATCGCGTGCTCGACGCGTCGACGACGGAGATCGTCAGCACGGCAAAGCGGACCGGTGCGCAGGTGCGCGGGCCGATTCCGCTGCCGACGGGTATCGAGAAGTTCACGGTCAACCGTTCGCCGCACATCGACAAGAAGTCGCGCGAGCAGTTCGAGATCCGCACCCACAAGCGCGTTCTCGATATCGTCGATCCGACGCCGCAGACGGTGGACGCGCTGATGAAGCTCGACCTCGCCTCCGGCGTGGACGTCGAGATCAAGCTCGGCGCCTAAGGGAATAAGGGAAGAGGAACAGACCATGCGTTGCGGTCTCGTCGCCCAGAAGGTTGGCATGACCCGCGTCTTCAATGACGCCGGGGAACATGTGCCGGTCACCGTTCTGAAGATTGAATCTCTGCAGGTTGTCGCCGTCCGCTCGGAAGAGAAGGACAAGTACACCGCAGTCCAGCTCGGCTACGGCAACGCCAAGGTGAAGAACGTCACCCAGCCGATGCGCGGTCACTTCGCCAAGGCCAAGGTCGAGCCGAAGAAGAAGCTCGTCGAATTCCGCGTCGCCAAGGATGCCGTCCTTGAAGTCGGCGCCGAGCTGGTGCCGAGCCACTTCGTGCCCGGCCAGTTCGTCGACGTCGTCGGTACCACGATCGGCCGCGGCTTCACCGGCTCGATGGTGCGCTGGAACTTCCACGGCCTCGAAGCCTCGCACGGCGTGTCGGTCTCACATCGTTCACACGGTTCGACCGGTAATCGCCAGGATCCGGGTCGTACCTTCCCGGGCAAGAAGATGGCCGGCCATTACGGCAGCGAGCGCGTCACGACGCAGAATCTCAAAGTCGTCGCCACTGACGACGAAAAGGGCCTGCTGCTCGTGTCCGGTGCCGTTCCGGGCGCCGCCAACGGCTACATCATCGTCAAGGACGCCTCCAAGCGCGCCCGTCACAAGGATGCCCCGTATCCGGCCGGCCTACGCAAGGCTGCTGCCGCGGCGAAGGCTCCCGAGGCGGCTTCTGAATCCGATGGCGCGGCCGGCGCCGCCCCGCAGGCTTAAGGACAGATCATGAAGATCGCGGTCAAAACCATCGAGGGCGGCAGCGCCGGCGAGATCGATCTCGCCGATGCGGTGTTCGGCGCCCCCGTCCGCCAGGACATCCTGCAGCGCTGCGTCGTGTGGCAGCTGTCGCGCCGCCAGCAGGGCACGCACAAGACCAAGGGCCGCGCCGAAGTGACGGCGACGGCGAAGAAGATGTACGCCCAGAAGGGCACCGGCCAGGCTCGTCACGGCAATCAGGCGGCCCCGCAGTTCCGCGGCGGCGGCAAGGCGTTCGGCCCGGTCGTGCGCAGCCATGCGTCGGACCTTCCCAAGAAGGTCCGCAAGCTGGCGCTGCGCACCGCGCTGTCATCGAAGGCGGCCGAAGGCAAGCTGATCATCGTCGACTCCGCCACGATGGCCGAGCCGAAGACGGCGAAGCTCAAGGGTCATTTCGGCAAGCTTGGCGTCTCGAGTGTGCTGGTGATCGCCGGCGCCGAGGTCGACGTCAACTTCGCCCGCGCCGCGGCCAACATCGCCCATACCGATGTGCTGCCGCAACAGGGCGCGAACGTCTACGATATCCTGCGCCGCGATACGCTGGTGCTGACCAAGGATGCCGTCAAGCATCTCGAGGAGCGCCTGAAATGAGCGCGAAGGTTTACAGCAAGGTCGTCGTGTCGCGTGCGCGCATGTACGAGGTGATCCGCGCGCCGCTGATCACCGAAAAGACCACCAACGGCTCCGAGCACAGCCAGGTGACTTTCAAGGTCTCCGCTGACGCCACCAAGCCCGAGATCAAGCAGGCCGTTGAAGGCCTGTTCAAGGTCAAGGTGAAGGCGGTCAACACGGTCACGGTGAAGGGCAAGCACAAGCTCTTCAAGGGCCGTCCGGGTGTCCGCAGCGACTGGAAGAAGGCGATCGTCTCGCTGGTCGAGGGTCACAAGATCGACGTGACCACGGGCCTGTAGGACAAGGAACGACAAATGGCTCTCAAGACTTACAAGCCGATCACGCCGTCGCTGAGACAGCTGGTCATCGTCGACCGCTCGGGCCTTTGGAAAGGCAAGCCGGTCAAGGCGCTGACGCGCGGCAAGACCAACACCGGCGGGCGCAACAACCACGGCCGCATCACCAGCAATCACATGGGCGGCGGTCACAAGCGCCGTCTGCGCCTGATCGACTTCAAGCGCCGCAAGTTCGACTCGGTCGCGACGGTCGAGCGCCTGGAATACGATCCCAACCGTTCGGCGTTCATCGCATTGGTGAAGTATGCCGACGGCGAGCAGTCCTACATCCTGGCCCCGCAGCGCCTCAAGGCGGGCGACCAGATCGTGTCGGGCGAGCGGGTCGACATCAAGCCGGGCAACGCCATGCCGCTCGCCAACATGCCGGTCGGCACGATCGTGCATAACGTCGAGCTGAAGAAGGGTCGCGGCGGCCAGCTGGCGCGCTCCGCCGGCACCTACGCCCAGCTCGTCGGCAAGGACGCGGGCTATGCCCAGATCAAGTTGAATTCGGGTGAGCTGCGCATGGTCCCGGGCGAGTGCCTGGCGACGGTCGGCGCGGTCTCGAACCCCGACAACCAGAACATCGTCATCGGCAAGGCCGGCCGCTCGCGCTGGCTGGGCATCCGCCCGACGGTTCGCGGCGTCGCCATGAACCCGGTCGATCATCCGCACGGCGGCGGCGAAGGCCGCACCTCGGGTGGCCGTCATCCGGTCACCCCGTGGGGCAAGCCGACCAAGGGCAAGAAGACACGCAAGAACAAGTCGACGGACAAGCTCATCATCCGTCGCCGTCATGCGACCCGCTAGGAGATAGACAGTGGCACGTTCCGTCTGGAAGGGTCCGTTCGTAGAAGGCAGCCTGATCAAGAAGGTCGAGAAGGCAGGCCAGAGCGTCCGCAGCGAAGTGATCAAGACCTGGTCGCGGCGCTCGACGATCCTGCCGCAGTTCGTCGGTCTGACGTTCGGCGTCTACAACGGCAAGAAGTTCATCCCGGTGGCCGTCACCGAGGAAATGGTCGGTCACAAGCTCGGCGAGTTCTCGCCGACGCGCACCTTCACGTCCCATTCGGGCGACAAGAAGGTCTCGAAGGATTAACCAATGAGCAAGCAAGCCACTCCCCGCCGCGAGGCGGACAACGAGGCCAAGGCGGTGTTGCGCACCGTGCGCATCAGCCCGCGCAAGCTCGACCTCGTTGCCGCCACGATCCGCGGCAAGAAGGCGTCGCACGCCGTGAACGAGCTCACCTTCTCCAAGAAGCGCATCGCCATCGACGTGAAGAAGGCGTTGAACTCGGCGATCGCCAATGCCGAGAACAACCACAATCTCGACGTCGACCGCCTGATCGTGGCCGAAGCTTCGGTCGGCAAGGGCCTCGTCATGAAGCGTTTCCAGACCCGCGGCCGCGGCAAGGCGGCGGGCATCGTCAAGCCGTTCAGCCACCTGACCATCGTGGTGCGCGAGCGCCCCGAGGCGGAGGAGAAATAATGGGTCAGAAGGTCAATCCGATCGGCCTGCGTCTGGGCATCAACCGGACCTGGGACTCGCGCTGGTATGCCGAGGGTGCCGAATATTCGACGATGCTCCACGAGGACATCGAGATCCGAAAGGTGCTGCATAAGCGGCTGAACCAGGCTGGCGTCGCAAAGATCGTCATCGAGCGCCCGGCCAAGCGCGCCCGCGTCACGATCCACACCGCCCGTCCGGGCGTGGTGATCGGCAAGAAGGGCGCCGACATCGAGAAGCTGCGCGGCGATCTCGCCAAGATGACCAAGGGCGAAGTGGCCCTGAACATTGTCGAGATCCGTAAGCCTGAGATCGACGCCACGCTGATCGCCGAGAACATCGCCCAGCAGCTCGAGCGCCGCGTCGCCTTCCGCCGCGCCATGAAGCGCGCCGTGCAGTCGGCCATGCGCCTGGGCGCCGGTGGCATCCGCATCAACTGCTCCGGCCGCCTCGGCGGTTCGGAAATTGCCCGCATGGAGTGGTATCGCGAAGGCCGCGTGCCGCTGCACACGCTGCGCGCCGACATCGACTACGGCGTGGCGACCGCCTTCACCACCTTCGGCACCTGCGGCGTGAAGGTCTGGGTGTTCAAGGGCGAGATCATGGCGCACGACCCGATGGCGCACGACAAGCGCGCCGAGGAAGCTGCGCCGCAACGCACGCCGGCGCGCGTCGAGCGCACCGAGCAGAGGGACGCGTAAGAAGCCATGCTGTCACCGAAGCGCACCAAGTACCGCAAGGCCTTCAAGGGCCGTATCAGCGGCGCCGCCAAGGGCGGCTTCAACCTCGACTTCGGCTCGTTTGGACTGAAGGCGATGGAACCTGATCGCCTGACCGCGCGCCAGATCGAAGCTGCCCGCCGCGCCATCACGCGTCACATGAAGCGCGCCGGCCGCGTCTGGATCCGCGTGTTCCCCGACGTGCCGGTGTCGAAGAAGCCGGCCGAAGTCCGCATGGGCTCCGGCAAGGGCGCGCCCGAGTTCTGGGCCGCCCGCGTTAAGCCCGGCCGCATCCTGTTCGAACTGGACGGCGTGCCGGTGATCGTCGCCAAGGAGGCCCTGGCGCTCGGCGCCGCGAAGCTTCCGATCAAGACGCGCTTCGTCGCCCGTGTCGGCGCCGAGGGCTGAGGGAATAGACCATGAAGGCCACTGATCTGCGTCCCAAGACCAAGGACGAGCTCAAGACCGAGCTCGGCAACCTGCGCAAGGAAGCTTTCAACCTGCGCTTCCAGAAGGCCGGCGGACAGCTCGGCAAGACCGGCCGCGTGCGCCAGGTGCGCCGCGACATCGCGCGCATCAAGACGGTGCTCGGCGAAAAGGCCGCGGGTTAAGGAGTCGTAAATGCCGAAGCGAATTCTCGAAGGCGTCGTCGTCAGCGACAAGATGGACAAGACCATTGTCGTGAAGGTCGAACGGCGCGTTCAGCATCCGATCTACAAGAAGTTCATCCGTCGCTCGAAGAAATATCACGCGCACGACGAAAACAACGCCTTCAAAGGCAAGGTCGGCGAGAACGTGAAGATCCGCGAATGCCGTCCGCTGTCCAAGACCAAGAACTGGGAAGTTCTGGTCGATGGCGCCAAGGCTTAAGGCGAGCAGGGCAACATGATCCAGGTACAGACCAACCTCGAGGTCGCCGACAATTCGGGCGCCCGTCGAGTGCAGTGCATCAAGGTGTTGGGCGGCTCGCGCCGCAAGTATGCCAGCGTCGGCGATGTCATCGTGGTCTCCATCAAGGAAGCCATTCCGCGCGGCCGCGTCAAGAAGGGCGAGGTCCATCGCGCCGTCGTCGTGCGCACGTCGTTCCCGCTGCGCCGCGTCGACGGCTCGGCGATCCGCTTCGACCGCAACGCCGCCGTCCTGATCAGCAAGCAGGACGAGCCGATCGGCACCCGTATCTTCGGACCGGTCACCCGCGAGCTTCGCGCCAAGAAGTTCATGAAGATCATCTCGCTCGCGCCGGAGGTCCTGTAATCATGAAAATCCGCAAGGGCGATCGGGTGAAGGTCATTGCCGGCCGCAGCAAGGGCAAGGTGGGCGACGTCCTGCGCGTGCTGGCCGCCGAGGACCGTGTCGTGGTCTCGGGCGTCAACATGATCAAGCGCCATACCAAGCCCGGGCGCACGGATGCCGGCGGCATCGTCGAGCGCGAGGCCGCGATCCACGTCTCGAACGTGGCGATCCTCGATCCCAAATCCGACAAGCCGGCGAAGATCGGCTTCAAGTTCCTCGAAGACGGCCGGAAGGTGCGCATTGCGCGCGGTTCCGGCGAAACACTAGACCGCTAGGAGCCAGGGCCATGCCCGCGCGTCTGCAAGAGCACTATACGAAGACCGTCCGCGAAGCGCTGACCAAGGAGTTCTCCTACAAGAACCCCATGGAAGTGCCGAAGCTGGACAAGATCGTGATCAACATGGGCGTCGGCGAGGCGGTCAACGACCGCAAGGCCGTCGACGGCGCCGTCGCCGACCTGACCGCGATCACCGGCCAGAAGCCGGTCGTCACCAAGTCCCGGGTCTCGATCGCGACCTTCAAACTGCGCGAGAACATGGCGATCGGCGCCAAGGTCACGCTGCGCCGCGACCGCATGTACGAATTCGTCGACCGGCTGATCAATATCGCTCTGCCGCGCGTCCGCGACTTCCGCGGGCTGAACGGCAAGTCGTTCGACGGTCGCGGCAACTTTGCCATGGGTCTCAAGGAACAGATCGTGTTCCCCGAGATCGAGTACGACAAGGTCGACATGGTGCGCGGCATGGACATCATCATCTGCACGACAGCGAAGTCGGACGCCGAAGCACGAGCGCTTCTCAAGGCCTTCGACTTCCCGTTTGCGAACTGAGGCCGGAGAACAGCATGGCCAAGAAGAGCTCTATCGAGAAGAACAACCGCCGCACCAGGATGGCGAAGCAGTACGCTGCCAAGCGTGCCAAGTTGAAGGCGATGGCGGTGGACAACAAGCTGTCGCCGGAGGAGCGCTTTGGCGCCCGGCTCAAGCTTGCCGAGCTGCCGCGCAACTCCTCGCCGACGCGCATCCGCAACCGATGCGCGATCACCGGCCGGCCGCGCGCCGTCTATCGCAAGTTCAAGATGTCGCGCCTTGCGCTTCGCCAGCTCGCCTCGTCGGGTGCTTTGCCCGGCGTCGTGAAGTCCAGCTGGTAACGGGGGACCGTAGACCATGATGACCGATCCAGTCGGCGATTTGCTGACCCGCATCCGCAACGGCCAGTCGGCACGCCTCGACAGCGTGACTGTGCCGGCTTCGCGCATGCGCTCCAACGTTCTCGATGTGCTCCAGCGCGAAGGCTATATCCGTGGCTGGTTCGAGGAAGAGCTTCGCAAGGGCGTGAAGGAACTTCGCGTCGAGCTGAAGTACGACAATGGCCTTCCGGTGATCAAGGAGATCAAGCGCGTCTCCACCCCGGGTCGCCGTGTCTATTCCAAGATCGTCGACCTGCCGCGCCACTTCAACGGCCTCGGCATCTCCATCCTGTCCACCCCGCGCGGTGTCATGTCGGACGCCGAAGCACGCGCTGCCAATGTCGGCGGCGAAGTCCTCTGCAAGGTGTTCTGAGCATGTCGCGCGTCGGCAAGAATCCGGTCCCCGTTCCCGCGGGCGTCACCGTCGACCTCAAGGGCCAGGCGCTCAAGGTCAAGGGCAAGCGTGGCGAGCTCTCGCTTGTCGTCCATGACGACGTCGTCGTGGCGAAGGAAGGCGAGGCCCTCACGTTCAAGCCACGCGACGACAGCCGCCGCGCGCGCATGCAGTGGGGCACCGCCCGCAACCTCGCGCGCAACATGGTGCGAGGCGTATCGGACGGCTTCACCGTCAACCTCGAGATCAACGGCGTCGGCTATCGCGCCGCGGCCGACGCCAAGATGCTGAACCTGCAGCTCGGCTTCAGCCACGACGTCAAGGTTCCGATTCCCGCCGGCATCCAGATCAAGGCGATCAAGCCGACCGAGATCGAGATCACCGGCGCCGATCGCCAGAAGGTCGGGCAGCTCGCCGCGGAGATCCGCAGCCTGCGTCCGCCCGAGCCCTACAAGGGCAAGGGCATCAAGTACTCGACCGAGACGATCCGGCGCAAAGAAGGCAAGAAGAAGTAAAGGCAATCCATCATGGCCGACACCAAAGCTCTTTTCGCCCGTCGCCAGCATCGTGCGCGCTATGCGTTGCGCAAGGCCGCGAACGGCCGTCCGCGCCTCAGCGTCTTCCGCTCGGGCAAGCACATCTACGCCCAGGTGATCGACGACCGTAAGGGCGTCACCCTGGCTGCCGCCTCATCGCTCGACGAGGCGCTGACGGTGAAGACCGGCGCCAACAAGGATGCGGCCACGGCCGTCGGCAAGCTGATCGCCGAGCGCGCGATCGCCGCCGGCGTCAAGGCTGTCGTGTTCGACCGCGGCGGTTACCAGTATCACGGCCGCGTCGCTGCGCTGGCCTCCGCCGCCCGTGAGGGCGGCCTGTCGTTCTGATCGGGAGTTAAGACATGGCTCGTTCACCGTCTGGTTCCGGCCGTCCGTCGCGCGAGCGCGGGGGCCGCGGCGACCGCGACGAAGAAAACGAACTGAAGGACAAGCTGGTCACCATCAATCGCGTCGCGAAGGTGGTGAAGGGTGGACGTCGCTTCGCGTTCGCAGCGATCGTCGTCATCGGCGACCAGCGCGGCCGCGTCGGCCACGGTGCCGGCAAGGCGCGCGAGGTTCCCGAGGCGATCCGCAAGGCCACGGAAGCAGCCAAGCGCGGCCTGATCCGCGTGCCGCTACGCGACGGCCGCACCTTGCATCACGACGTGAACGGCCGTTTCGGCGCCGGCAAGGTGACGCTCCGTGCGGCTCCGGCCGGTACCGGCATCATCGCCGGCGGCCCGATGCGCGCCGTCTTCGAGACGCTCGGCATCAAGGACATCGTCGCCAAGTCGGTCGGCACGTCCAATCCGCACAACATGATCAAGGCCACCTTCGTGGCCCTGGCCAAGCTCAATTCGCCGCGCATGGTCGCGACCCGCCGCGGCAAGAAAGTGGGCGACCTGCTGGGCCGCCGCGACGGCGGCGAGCAGTCGGCCGAGGCGGCCGTCTGAGGAGAATGACCGATGAGTGACAAAAAGACGATCAAGGTCACCCAGACCGGCAGCCCGATCGGCCGCACGGTCGACCAGCGCGACACGCTGAAGGGTCTGGGACTGAACAAGCGCCACCGCAGCTCCGTCCTCGAGGACACGCCGTCGGTGCGCGGCATGATCAACAAGGTGCAGCACCTGGTGCGCATCGAAGAGGAAAAGCGCTGAGCCTGCTGAAGGCCGAGCGCGAAGGGAAGAACGATGAAGCTGAACCAGATCGCTGACAACGAAGGCGCCCGCAAGGGCCGCATGCGCGTGGGCCGCGGCATCGGCTCGGGCAAGGGCAAGACCGCGGGCCGCGGCGTCAAGGGCCAGAAGTCGCGTACCGGCGTCGCGATCAAGGGCTTCGAGGGCGGCCAGATGCCGCTCTACCGGCGCCTGCCCAAGCGCGGCTTCCGTCCGCCGCACCAGAAGAGCTGGCAGGTGATCAACCTCGGCACGCTCCAGAAGGCGATCGACGACAAGAAGCTCGACGCCGGCAAGCCGATCGACAGCGCCGCCATGCTGGCCGCCGGCCTGTTCAAGAACGCGTCAGACGGCGTTCGCCTTCTTGGCAAGGGCGAGATCAAGACCAAGATTGAAGTGAAGGTCGCGGGCGCCTCGGCGTCGGCGATCGCCGCGGTCGAGAAGGCCGGCGGCAAGGTCGAGTTGCCGCCCAAGCCGGTTGCCGAGGCGGCCTAATCCTTCACGCGTGAGGTTCCATGGCATCCGCCGCCGAGCAACTCGCTTCAAATATGAACTGGGGCGCGATCGGTAAGGCGACCGAGCTCAAGAATCGCCTGTGGTTTACCATCGGCGCGCTCGTCGTTTTCCGCATCGGCGCCTACATCCCGGTCCCGGGTGTCGATCCGGCCGCCTTGGCCGAGGTCTTCCACCGCAATTCCGGCGGCATCGCCGGCATGCTCGACGTGTTCTCCGGCGGCTCGATCGGCCGCATGTCGATCCTGGCGCTGTCGATCATGCCGTACATCTCGGCCTCCATCATCATGCAGATCCTGACGACGGTCGTGCCGTCGCTCGAGGCGCTGAAGAAGGAAGGCGAGGCCGGCCGCAAGAAGATCAACCAGTACACGCGCTATGGCACGGTGTTCCTGGCCGCCTTTCAGGCCTACGGCATCGCCGTCGGGCTCGAGGGGCAGGTCGCCTCGCAGGGCGTCCATGTGGTCCACGATGCGGGGCTGTTCTTCCGCTTCGTCACCACCGTCACCCTGGTGGGCGGCACCCTGCTGCTGATGTGGATCGGCGAGCAGATCACCGCGCGCGGCGTCGGCAACGGCGTGTCGCTGATCATCTTCTCGGGCATCGTCGCGGCATTGCCCAACGCCCTGGTCCAGACCCTCGAGCTCGGCCGTACCGGCGCCCTGTCGGCGCTGTTCATCATCGGTCTGGCGGTGGGAGTGGTCGTGGTGGTGGCGACCGTGGTCTTCGTCGAGACCGCGCAGCGGCGGATCATCGTGCAGTATCCCAAGCGTCAGGTCGGCAACCGGATGTACGGTGGCGAGGCCTCGCACCTGCCGATCAAGATCAACACCTCGGGCGTCATTCCGCCGATCTTCGCGTCCTCGCTGCTGCTCTTCCCCGCGACCATCGCCTCGTTCCAGGCCGGCGGCAACGAGCCGGGCTGGGCACAGTTCATCGCCGCCTATCTCAGCCACGGCCAGCCGCTCTACCTGCTGGCCTATGTCGGCCTGATCGTCTTCTTCTGCTTCTTCTACACGACGGTCGTCTTCAATCCGGCCGACACGGCCGACAACCTGAAGAAGAACGGCGGCTTTATTCCCGGCATCCGTCCGGGCAAGAACACCGCCGATTACCTCGAGTACATACTGAACCGGCTGACCCTGGTCGGTGCGCTCTACCTGTCGGTGGTCTGCATCCTCCCGGAACTGCTGATCGCGCGCGGCGGCGTGCCCTTCTACTTCGGCGGCACCAGCCTGCTGATCGTCGTGTCGGTGACGCTCGACACGGTGACCCAGATCCAGGCGCACCTGCTCGCCCACCAATACGAAGGCCTCATCAAGAAGGCCCGGCTGAGGGGACGCGGCCGCTAGAGCCGCGACCAGTGGGGGAAGCGGACATGAACATCATTCTTCTGGGGCCTCCGGGCGCCGGGAAGGGCACCCAGGCCCAGCGGCTGCAGACCGACGTCGGCATGGTCCAGCTCTCGACCGGCGACATGCTGCGCGCGGCCGTGGCCTCGGGCAGCGAACTCGGCAAGAAGGCCAAGGCCGTCATGGAGCGGGGCGAACTCGTTCCCGATGCGTTGATGGTCGGCCTGATCAAGGACCGCATCGCCCAGCCGGACTGCGCCAAGGGCTTCATCCTGGACGGCTTTCCGCGCACCGAGGCCCAGGCGCGCGCGCTCGACAAGATGCTGGAAGAGGGCTCCCACAAGCTCGACGACGTGATCGAGATGGAAGTCGATGAGAAAGCCCTGACCGAACGTGTGGTCGGCCGTTTCACGTGCGCGAAATGTGGAACCGGCTACCACGAGAAGTTCAAGCCGACGAAAGTCGCGGGAGTTTGCGATGTCTGCGGGTCGACCGAGTTCACCCGCCGCAAGGACGACAATGCAGAGACCATGAAGACACGTATGGCCGCCTACCGTGCCCAGACGGAGCCGCTGCTGCCCTACTACCGGGCGCGGGGAGTCCTGAAGAAGGTCGATGGGATGGCCGCCATGGACGAGGTTTACCGTCAGATCCGCGCTGTTTTGGCAGGGGCTTGACAAACGCCAGGGTCGTTGACTCGGGGGCGCCGATACATATAATCGCGCGCTTTTCCGGGGCCAGCGGAACGAAATCGGGCGCGCGCGAGCGCGCCGTAAGTCTTTGAAGGAGTTGGGATTTGGCTCGTATAGCCGGCGTGAACATTCCGACCGCCAAGCGCGCGGTCATCGGGCTGCAGTACATCCACGGGATCGGCCTGGCGAAAGCCAAGGAGATTCTGACCAAGGTGGGGATCGACGAGTCGCGCCGCGTGAACACGCTGACCGACGACGAGGTGATCCGCATCCGCGAGGCGATCGATCAGGACTATACGGTCGAAGGCGACCTGCGCCGTGAAGTTGCGATGAACATAAAGCGTCTGATGGACCTCGCCTGCTATCGCGGCCTGCGTCATCGCCGCGGCCTGCCGGTCCATGGCCAGCGCACGCATACCAATGCGCGCACCCGCAAGGGTCCGGCCAAGCCGATCGCCGGCAAGAAAAAAGTCACGAAGTAAGTCGTAGGGGAATTCGAATATGGCCAAAGCCGCAGCCGCTGCTGCTACCGGCGCCGCCGCCACTGGCGCCGCGCGTCCCCGTCGCAAGGAACGCAAGAACATCATCTCGGGCGTCGCCCACGTGAACGCCTCGTTCAACAACACGATCGTCACCATCACCGACGCGCAGGGCAATGCCATCGCCTGGTCGTCGTCGGGCCAGCAGGGCTTCAAGGGCTCGCGCAAGTCCACGCCGTTCGCCGCCCAAATGGCGGCCGAGGGCGCTGGCCGCAAGGCCATGGAGCACGGCATGCGCACCATCGAGATTCTGGTGCGTGGTCCCGGTTCGGGTCGTGAGTCGGCCCTGCGCGCGCTGCAGGCCGTCGGCCTCGCCGTCACCTCGATCCGCGACGTGACGCCGATCCCGCACAACGGCTGCCGTCCGCCGAAGCGCCGTCGCGTCTGAGTTTCCTGGCTCGGCGGCGCCTTTCGGCGTCGTGAGCTGTTCTGATTGTGCTGCGGCTCGCAAGAGTTCGCGGCGCCCATCGATCTAGAGAGGTAGCCCCCGTGCTTCAGAAGAACTGGCAAGATTTGATCAAGCCGGAGAAGCTCGTTACCGAGGCTGGCGTCGACGCCGGTCGTACGGCGACGATCGTCGCCGAGCCGCTCGAGCGCGGCTTCGGCCTGACGCTCGGCAATGCGCTGCGCCGCGTGCTGCTGTCGTCGCTCCAGGGTGCGGCCGTCACGTCGATCAAGATCGACAACGTGCTGCACGAGTTCTCGTCGATCCCCGGCGTCCGCGAGGACGTGGTCGACATCGTATTGAACATCAAGGCGATGGCCGTGAAGATGCAGGGCGACCGCCCGCAGCGTCTTTACCTACGCGCCGTCGGCCCCGGTGAAGTCACCGCCGGCATGATCGAGCTGCCGGGCGACGTCCAGATCATGGATGCCAAGCACCTGATCTGCACGCTCGACGACGGCGCCTCGATCTCGATGGAACTGATGGTCGCGACCGGCAAGGGCTACATCCCCGCTTCGGCCAACCGTCCCGAAGATGCGCCGATCGGCCTGATCCCGGTCGACTCGGTGTTCAGCCCTGTGAAGCGCGTGTCCTACAAGATCGAGAACAGCCGCGTCGGCCAAGTCACCGACTACGACAAGCTGTCGATGACGGTCGAGACCAACGGAACGACGGCCCCGGCCGATGCGGTGGCGCTCGCCGCCCGCATCCTCCAGGATCAGCTGCAGCTCTTCATCAACTTCGAGGAGCCGCGCGAGGTCCGCAAGGAAGAGCAGCAGGACGACTTCCCGTTCAACCGCAACCTGCTGCGCAAGGTCGATGAGCTCGAGCTGTCGGTCCGTTCGGCCAACTGCTTGAAGAACGACAACATCATCTACATCGGCGACCTCGTGCAGAAGACCGAGGCGGAGATGCTGCGCACGCCGAACTTCGGCCGCAAGTCGCTGAACGAGATCAAGGAAGTGCTGGCCGGCATGGGTCTGCACCTCGGCATGGAAATCCCCGGCTGGCCGCCGGACAATATCGAGGAAATGGCCAAGCGGCTGGAAGAGCCGTACTAGGCCTTAAGAAGGAAATCAGTCATGCGTCACGGTAATCGCGGCCGGAAGTTCCACCGCACTGCAGAGCATCGCAAAGCGATGTTCATGAATCTCGCCGGTGCCCTGATCAAGCACGAGCAGATCACGACCACGCTTCACAAGGCGAAGGACCTGCGTCCGATCGTCGAGAAGCTGGTCACGCTCGGCAAGAAGGGCGGCCTGCACGCGCGCCGTCAGGCGATCGGCTTCCTGCGCGATCCCTACGTCGCCGACAAGCTGTTCACGACCCTGGGTCCGCGTTACTCCAAGCGCAATGGCGGTTACCTGCGCGTGCTGAAGGCGGGCTTCCGCTTCGGCGACGCGGCTGAAATGGCCGTGATCGAGTTCGTCGAGCGCGATACCGCCGCCAAGGGTCTGGACTCCGGTCCGTCGGGCGAGCCGCAGCAGGAAGCGGCGTAAGCGGCTTTCTCCTAGCACTCAAATCGAAAACGCCCGGTCGAAAGACCGGGCGTTTTTCTTTTTGTTCAGGCCGCGCCGGTCATGACCGCTTCCTGGTCGAGCGGTGCGTAGAAGAAGTCGCCGGGGCGGAAGTCGGGGCCGTGGCCAAGGTCACCCAGCAGGCGGCGCTGGCGCGGCGTGCAGCGGTCGAACAGGGCCGCGTAGGGACCGCTGTAATCGTAGGCGCGCATGAACATCTGGCAGTAGTTGTAGAGGATGGTCTTGCGCGCCTTGCCGGAATGGTTGGGCTGGGGGCCGTGCCAGATCGCGTGCGGGAAGACGTAGGCATCGCCCGCCTTGCCGAGCAGCGGCACGGTGCCAGGTGTTTTCGGACCGGGGATGCGGTGGGCGCGCTCGGCGAAGGGTCGCAGATGGCTGCCGGGGAAAACCGTGAAGTTGCCGCTGTCGGGCTCGTTCACGTCGGTCAGCAGGTACATCACCTTCACCGCGAGCGGCCGGCTGGTCTCGCTCACCCTGACGGACTTCTGCGCCTCGCCGCCGTCGGTGTGGATGTAACCCGGGAACATGTCGGTCGAGGCGCGAATGATCGCCTGGCTCATCGAGAACTGGATGTAGGGGCCCATCAGATCGAGGATCAGGTCGAACACCGCCGGCCGGTCGATCAGGTCGATGAAGGCTTGGTGGTATGGCAGCAGATCGCGCCGATCCATGAAGGCATCGACGTTCTGATCCGGCAGCTTCCAGGCATAGTGGCCGCGCTGCAGGTCGTTTGGTGCGGGCTCGAAACCCGGCTTGGTGCGCACGTCGTCGAGCAGCCCGGAGAAGAAGTCGACTTCGGCCGGCGAGAGCGCGCCTTCGATCTGCAGATAGCCGTCGACGGCCCACTGCTCGCGTTGCTCTTCGGTCAGGATCCGCTTGGTATTGGCCAGCATGTCTTCCTCCTGGGGCGACCTTCGAGGAATAGTGCCGTCTATTCCCGGGATTCCGGAAGGGCTTTAGAACTGCTCTTCCCGCAGGGCGAACACGGTGCGCCCGGCGGCCTTGAGCGGGCCGAGCTGGGCCAGCGCTGGCGGCAGGATGACCTCGGCGTAGAAGCGGGCGGTGATCAGCTTGGCCTCCAGGAAGGCCGGATCGCCGTCGCGGGAGGCAAGCTTGTGCTGGGCCACCAGGGCGCTCCGGGCCAGCAGCCAGCCGCCCAGCGCCGTCCCCGCGAGCCGCAGGAACGGTACGGAGCCCGCCAGCGCGTCGGCAAGGCTCGCCTTGGCCGACTGTGCCACCCAGCGGGTGGCGTCCTCCAGCGCGTCGGCGGCGGCAGCCACGCCCGCGGCGATCGCCGCAAGATCGTCGCCCGGCGCCGTCTTCATCTCGTCGACCAGCCCCCGCATCTCGGCCACCAGTGCCAGCATCGTCTCGCCGGCGTCCTTGGTCACCTTGCGGCCCACCAGGTCGCGCGCCTGGATGCCGTTGGTGCCTTCGTAGATCGGCAGGATCCGCGCGTCGCGCAGGTGCTGCGCGGCGCCCGTCTCCTCGATGAAGCCCATGCCGCCGTGGATCTGCACGCCGGTCGAGGCGATCTCGTTGCCGAGGTCGGTGAACCAGGCCTTGACGATCGGGATCAGCAAATCGACGCGGTCCTGGATCCTGCGTCCGGCCTCCTTGTCCGGCGTGCGCAACGCGCCGTCGATGCCAGCCGCAGTGTAATAGCCCAACGCACGCATGGCTTCGATCTGGGCGCGCATCGACATCAGCATGCGCCGCACGTCGGGGTGATGAACGATCGACACCGGTGCGGGGCTGGGGCTGCCGTCATCCTTGGACTGCACGCGTTGCCGGGCGAAGGCCACCGCCTGCTGGTAGGCGCGCTCGGCGATCGCCAGCCCCTGGATGCCGACCGAGAGGCGGGCATTGTTCATCATGGTGAACATGTAGGAAAGGCCGCGGCCTTCCTCGCCCACCAGATGGCCGACCGCGCCGCCATCGTCGCCGAAGCTCATGACGCAGGTCGGGCTGGCATGGATGCCGAGCTTGTGCTCGAGCGAAACGCAACGCAGGTCGTTGCGCTTGCCCGGCTTGCCCTCGGCGTCGGGCAGGAACTTGGGCACGATGAACAGGGAAATGCCGCGCACGCCGGCCGGCGCGTCGGGCGTGCGCGCCAGCACCAGATGGACGATGTTCTCGGTGAGGTCGTGCTCGCCGTAGGTGATGAAGATCTTCTGCCCGCTGACCAGGTAGTGGTCGCCGTTCCTGACGGCGCGGCTCTTGAGCTGGCCGAGGTCGGAGCCCGCCTGCGGCTCGGTGAGATTCATGGTGCCGGTCCATTCGCCCGAGATCATCTTGGGCAGATAAGCCGCCTTCTGTGCGTCCGAGCCGTGATGATGGATGGCGTCGATCGCGCCCTGGTTCAGCAACAGCACCAGGCCGAAGCCCATGTTGGCGGCCTGCCACATCTCCTGCACGGTGGCCGCGAGCAGCCACGGCATGCCCTGGCCGCCGAATTCCGGATCGAAGGGCAGCGAGTTCCAGCCGCCGTCGACGAATTCCTTGTAGATGCCGGTGAAGCCCGGCGCCGTGCGCACCACGCCGTTCTCGAGCTTCGCCCCCACTCTGTCGCCATCGCGGTTGAGCGGGGCGAGGCCATTGCCGGCGAGCTTGGCCGCTTCTTCGAGGACCGCGTCGATCGTGTCGTCGGTCGCGTGCTCGTAGCCGGGCAGGGCGGCGACTTTGCCGAGGCCGGCCACTTCGCGCAGCGCGAAACGCATGTCGGCCAGCGGGGCGGTGTAGGTCATGTCATTTCCTCCGGCTGCACTATGCCGCGCCAGGTCGCCAAAGGCGACAGGGTCCGCTATCCTCGATCGATCATGACCGACACCGTTCTGCTGAAGATCGACGGCGCCCGCGCCACCATCACCCTCAACGACCCGGCCAAGCATAACCGGCTCGATACGCCGGGCCTCGGCAAGCTCAAGGCCGCGATCGAGAAAGCGGACGCAGATCCGCATGTGCGGGTAACCGTCCTCACGGGGACGGGGGAGAAGAGCTTCTGCTCGGGCTACGACCTGGGCTCCATCGAAGCGGGCAAGGACGTGAAGCCGCCGCAGGGCGACCACAGTTTCGAGACCGTCATGGACCGGCTGGAGGCGATGCGCATGCCGACCCTGTGCGCGCTGAACGGCGGCGTCTATGGCGGCGCGACCGACATGGCACTGGCCTGCGACTTTCGCCTGGGCGTGCGGGGCATGCGCTTCTTCATGCCGGCCGCACGCTTTGGCCTGCACTATTATCCGGGCGGGCTGCGCCGCTATACGCAGAAGGTGAGCCCGAGTTTCGCCAAGCGCGCCTTCCTGTTGTCGGAGGATTTTTCCGACGAGGATTTGCTGAGGGTCGGCTATCTCGACTGGCTGGTCGATCGCGCCGACTTCGCGCGCAAGGTCGACGAGACGGCGGCCAAGCTGGCGGGCCTGGCGCCGCTGTCGATGTCCAACATGAAGCGTGCCATCGAGCAGTTCGCCCAGGCCGAGCCGGATCTTCCCAGGATCCGCGACGGCATCCGCGAATGCCGTACCTCCGAAGACCTGCGCGAGGGATTGGCCGCCCTGAAGGAACGCCGGACGCCGGCCTTCAAGGGTCGCTGATGCGGGCCCTGTTGGCGGCCGCGATGCTGCTGGCGGTCGCCGGCGGCGCCCACGCCCAGCAGATCGATTTCAAGCGGCAGTCGAGGAGCGGCGACGAGCAGCTGGCCTATCGCTGGCGCGATCTCGACAAGCGCGAATTCACTACCGCCTTCACGCTCACCAAGGCGGCGATCGCCCAATCGGAAGCGTCGTTCCGCGATTTCAGCCTGAACGCGATGTGGCGGATCAACGAGGCCGACCTGCGCAACGAGGCCCAGAAGTTCGGCCGCGGCACCCGTCTCGACCTCAGCAACACGCGCACCGGCTTGCGCTGGACCGTGCAAGCTGCCGACCAGTCGACGGCCGACCTGCTGATGCAGAAGCTCAAACTACGCCTCGCCCAATCGGAAAAGTCGTATCTCGGGGCGCACCTGCGCCGGCGGGTCGACGAGCACCGGATCATGGTCGACTTCGAAGCCGCCACCTTGGCGCTGCAGGGGCCGATGACCGCCGTCGCCCGTGCGCTGGGCGCCACGCCCAATGTCGAGAACAGCGATCGCGCCCGCATCGCCCTGGCGCTCGCCTTCTTCCAGGAGGTTCCCTACGCCCTTCTCGAGGACAAGGACCGCCGCGGCGGTGATTTCCTGCCGGCGCCCGCCCTGCTCGCGCAGAACCGCGGCGACTGCGACAGCAAGGCGGTGGCCCTTGCCGCCGTGCTGCGCACCTATGCGCCGTCGCGCCGGCTGGTCGTCGTCACCATGCCCGAACATGCCATCCTGGCAGCCGACCTGCCGGCCGAGCCGGGCGACCAGACGATCCGCCAGCAGGGCCGCCAATACGTCGCCATGGAGGCCGCGGGACCGGCCCTGGCGCGGATCGGCCAGGTCGGGAGCCATACCGCCAAATATCTCCGGGAGGGGCGCGAAACGGAAATTTGGCCGCTAAACTAGGGCAATGGCAACCACCCAGCGCCGCCTCGCCGCCATCCTCCACGCCGACCTTGCGGGCTTCACCCGCATGATGGAGAGCGGCGAGACGCGGACCTTCCGTCACCTCAAGACCGCGCAGATCGAGGTCTGGCGCCCCGCGATCGACACTGGCGGCGGCCGGCTGGTCGGCACTGCGGGCGATGCCATGCTGGCGGAATTCTCGTCGGCGGTCTCCGCGGTGGCGGCGGCGATCGACATCCAGGAGCGCATGGCCGTCTTCAACCAGGCGCTCGACGAGCCGCAGCGCATGCAGTTCCGCGTCGGCGTGCATCTGGGCGAGGTCATCGTCGACGAGGAAGATCAGAACATCTTCGGCGACGGGGTCAACCTCGCCGCCCGCATCCAGGCGGCTGCCGAGCCGGGCGGCATCGCCGTGTCGCGCACCGTGCGCGACATGACGGAGCTCAAGGTCAATTACGCCTTCGTCGATGGCGGCGAGCACAAGCTCAAGAACGTGAGCCGCCCGGTCCACATCTTCCACGTGCGCAGCCTCAACGCGCCGGCGATGACGACGCACGATGCCGCCAGGACCACGACGCGCATCGTGCCGCAGGTGGTGCTGCGCTTCGAAGGCAGCAATGCGGCGGGCCAGAAATTCGCCTTCGACGTGGCGCTCGACAAGCTGATGTTGCTGCCGCAGGGCATGATGATCGGCCGTTCCGCCGACCAGTGCGAGCTGGTGCTGGCGCACGGCACCGTGTCGCGCCGCCACGCGCGGCTGGTGTTCGCGGGCGAGGCGCTCCAGATCGAGGACCAGGGGTCGACCAACGGCACCTCGATCAACGGAACGGACGTCAAGGTCGGCACACCGGCGGTGATCCATCCCGGCGACAAGATCCGCGTCGGCGATATCGAACTGGCCGTCAGACACCTCTGAGAGGAACCGCACATGGCAGGCAATGCGAAGGCGCGCGCGCTGCGCGCACATCTGGCCAAGGGTGACTTCATCCTGGCGCCGGGCATCTATGACGGCATCTCCGCCCGGGTCGCCGACGGCATGGGCTTTCCCGCGCTCTACATGACCGGCTATGGCGCGACCGCCTCGATGCTGGGCCTGCCCGACGCGGGCCTGGCGACCTACTCGGACATGGTGGGCCGCGCCGAGATGATCTGCTCGGTGATCGACACCCCGCTGATCGCCGACGCAGACACCGGATACGGCGGCCTGCTGAACGTCCAGCGCACCGTGCGCGGCTACGAGGCCGCAGGCGTCGCCGCGATCCAGATCGAGGACCAGGAGATGCCCAAGAAGTGTGGCCATACGCCCGGCCGCAGGGTCGTCCCGGCCGAGGATATGGTGCTGAAGATCAAGGTCGCGGTCGAGGCGCGGCGCGACGAGGCGACGATGATCGTGGCCCGCACCGACGCCCGCACCGCGCTCGGCCTCGACGAGGCGCTGCGCCGTGCCCGGCTCTACGAGGAGGCGGGCGCTGACATCATCTTCGTCGAGTTGCCGGAGAACGAGGCCGAGCTCGAGCGTATCGGCCGCGAGGTCAGCAAGCCCTTGCTGGCCAACATGGTCGAGTTCGGCAAGACGCCGCGGGTCGAGGCGGCGAGGCTCAAGAAATGGGGCTTCGACCTCGCGATCTATCCGGGCCTGGGATTCAGCGTCGCCGCCGAGGCGATGCGCCAGGCGTGGGAACACCTCAAGGTCGCCGGCACCAGCAACGGCGTGAACGTCCCGCAGTATCGCGGCATGCACGAGCTGATGGGCTTTCAGGAGGTCTGGGACTTCGAGAAGAAGTGGGCTCAATGAACGGCCGGCAGTTCCTCGAGCTGCTGGCGCGTCTGCCGGCACGGGTCTGGCTGCAGGCGATCCTGGGCCTGATCGGCTTCGTCGTCCTGGCGGTGCTGGGCTTCGCCCTGATCGCGGGCGTGGCGGCGGTGATCGTGCTGCTGATCCTGGGCTTCAAGGCCAAGGCCTGGGTGCGCGCGCTGTTCACGGGCCAGCCGCCGGCGCCGCGCAACGCGCCCAAGGTGATCGACGTGCCCTACGAGATCGTCGAGCACAAGGATAACGGGGGACGGGACGACGAGCGCCGCTAGCGCGCCCTCAGCACGACCACTGGAAGCCGTCGATCACGAAGTGCTGGCCGGTGATGAAGCAGGGCTCCGACGTCGCCAGGAAGGCCACGAGCTGGGCCACGTCGGCCGGCTTGCCCAGCCGGTCGAGCATGATGCCCTTCTTCATCTCCTCGCCGCGCGACTTCGTCAGGCTGTTGCCGAGCTCGGTCTCGATCACGCCCGGACAGATGGCGTTGATCATGATCCTGGGGCCGAGTTCCTTGGCCAGCGACCGGGTGAGACCCAGGATGCCAGCCTTCGCGGCGGCATAGGAATGCTTGCTGACGGCACTGGTCACGCCGCCCGAGAGCGCGTTCAGAGACGACATGCTGGCGATCCGCCCGCCGCTCTCCTGCTTCAGCATGATCGGCGCGGCGGCATGGATGTAGTTGAAGCAGCTCTTGAGATTGACCGCGATGGTGCGGTCGAACTCCTCTTCCCGGATCTCGAGGATGCCCTTGGCGTTGGAGGCGCCGGCATCGTTCAACAGGAAGTCGATGCGGCCCCATTGCCGGGCGACATCGGTCACGACCTCGTGGGCCCGCGCGAACAGGGCCGCGTCCGCCTGGTAGGTGAGCGCGCGGCGCCCGATCGCGGCGATCTCGCCCGCCGTGCGGGTCATCTCGGGCTGCAGCAGGTCGACCAGCGCGATGTCGTAGCCCCGCGCCGCCAGTTCGAGGGCGCAGCCCCGGCCGATGCCGCGCGCTCCTCCGGTGACGATCGCGACCTTGGGCGCACCCTCGCTCATGCGGCGTGTTCCCTGGCGTAGCGCGCGACCTCCGCATGGGTCGCGAACCACACTCCATCTTTCCCGTGGCCTTTGGCCTTGGCGTGGCGGATCAGCTCGTCGACGATCCAGATGCGCGAGCGGTAGCCGATATGATGCGGATGCATGGTGAGCTGGAAGATGCCGCCATCCTCCCAGGCGGCGTCGAGCTCGCGCCGGAAGATGTCGAGGACGTCGGTCGGCGGCGTGTAGGGCCGCAGCGACGAGAACCGGTGCATGGAGAAATAAACCGCGTCGTCGCGCACCCATTCGACCGGCAGCTCCACGATGCCGGTCTGCTCGCCGTGCAGCAGCAGTTCGTAACAGTCCTCGTCGGCCATCAGCGAGGAGTCGTAGAACAGGCCGAGCTCCTTCTCGAGCGCCAGCGTATTGGGGCTGAAGTCCCACGACGGTGTGCGCATGCCGACGCAGCGCTTGCCGGTGATCTTCTCCAGCGTGTCGGCGGAGCGCAGCATCAGGTCGCGCTCGGCCTCGAGCGGCAGCACGGAATTGAGCTCGTGGATCCAGCCGTGGATGCCGATCTCGTGGCCTTCGGCCACCAGCGCGCGCTGTTCCTCGGGATAGAGCAGCGCCGTGACGGCGGGGACGTAGAACGTGGCCTTGACGTCGTGCCGGGCCAGCAGCTTGCGGATGCGCGGCACGCCCACCCGGTTGCCGGACTGGCCCCAGGCCATGCGGCCGATCGATTTGCCGCCATCGCGCAGCTCGTTGGTCTCGTGGTCCGAATCGAAGGAGAGCGCCACGGCGCAGCGCGCGCCGTCCTTCCACACCTTGGGCCGATAGCTGCGGCCGGCGCGCACCTGGCCGACCAGCTTGCGCCACTGCGCCTCGCTCCACTGCCAGGGTTCGAGCTGCGGGGCATGGGTGTCGGGCATGATGACCTCCTGTGGGAATTAGGCGAGGGGAGAGCCGGTCACCGGCAGGACCTGGCCGGTGATCCACGATGCGTGCTCCGAGGCGAGGAAGATTACCGCATCGGCAATGTCTTCCGGCTTGCCCATGCGGCGCATGGCGATGCGTTCAGGGAATGTCCGCTTGAACTCCTCGGAATAGGAGTTCCACTGCCGTTCGTAGTCGGGACTGGTCGCCATGAAGCCCGGCGCCACCGAATTGACGGTGATGCCGAACGGTCCCAGTTCCTGGGCGAGCTGCTTCACCAGCCCGACCTGGCCGTGCTTGGCCGAGGCATAGGCCTGGATGCCGGTCAGGCTGGTGGCGAGGCCCGCACGGCTTGAGATGGTCACGATGCGCCCCGCACCGGACTTCTTCATGGCCGGCGCCACGGCGCGGGCGAACAGGAAGCAACCCTTGAGGTTCACGTCGACGATGCCGGCGAACTCCTCGGGCTGCACCTCCTCGAGCGGTTTGGGCCGCTGGCCGAGTATGCCGCCCGCGACATAGACCAGCACGTCGACCTTTCCCGCCGCGGCCACGACGGCCTCGATGCTCGCAGCGTCGGTGACATCGACGGCCAGCGCTCTCACGCGGTCGCTGGCCTCGATTTCGCCGACCAGCCGGTCGCACGCCAGCACCTCGGCGCCGTCGGCTGCAAAGGCACGCACGATCGCCCGGCCGATGCCGCGAGCCGCGCCGGCCACGATCACACGCTTGCCGTCGAAGCGGATCAGCATCGGTTGATCATGCAAGGTCGTCGAAGGCGGTTTCCTTCAGGCTCCAGATCACCGCGATCGACACGAGCGCGGCGACGATCAGGTACCAGACCGGCGCGATCGGCGAGCCGAGCTTCTCGATCATCCAGATCGAGAGGTAAGGCGCCGAGCCGCCGAAGATCGCCACGGCCAGGGCATAGCCGGTGGTCATCCAGGTCGACCGGCTGCGCGTCGGGAAGATCTCCGCGATCGCCGCCGGGCCCGCCCCCGAATAGAGCGCAATGACGATCGCGATGGCGACCTGGACCAGCACCAGCACCGCGTAAGGTACGGCGCCCGAGGCGAGGTAGGTGAACAATGGATACGGCAGGACGATGAACGCCGCACAGCAGAGCAGCAGCAATGGCCGCCGGCCGAAGCGGTCGGACAGGCGGCCCATGATCGGGATCGCGATCACCAGCGCCACCAGGCCGATGCTGTTGGACCACAGCGCATCGGCCGCGCTGAGCTTCATGTACTTGGCCGTCCAGCTCGGCATGTAGGTCAGCAGGACGTAGAAGCCGACCGTCCAGACGATGGTGAAGCCGAACGCCCGCGCCGCCAGCGCAAAGCCGCTGCTGCCGCCGGCCGGTGCGGCGTCCTTCACCCGCACATAGTGCGGCGTCTCCTCGATCGTGCGGCGCATGTAGAGGCCGATCGGGCCCAGGATGCCGCCGACCAGGAACGGCACGCGCCAGCCCCACTCGGCCATCTGCGCCGGCGTCAGCAGGCTGTTGAGCAGCGCGGCGAAGGTCGAGCCGAGCAGCAGGCCGCCGACGACGCTCATCTGCTGGAAGCTGCCGTACAGGCCGCGCCGGCCGTTGGGCGCCCATTCGACGATGAAGGCGGTCGAGCCGCCCCATTCGCCGCCGGTCGAGAAGCCCTGCATCAGCCGCGCCAGCAGCAGCAGGGCCGGCGCGGCGACGCCGATGGCGGCGTAGGTCGGCAGGATGCCGATCAGCACCGTGCCGCAGGCCATCAGGAAGATGGTGAGCATCAGTGCCGCCTTGCGGCCGTGCGTGTCGCCCATGCGGCCGATCACGATGCCGCCGACCGGGCGCGCCAGGAAGCCGAGCCCGAAGGTCAGGAAGGCCTGCAGGAGCTGGGTGGTCTCGTCGGTGCCCGGGAAGAAGTTCTTGCCGATGATGGCGGCGACGTAACCGTAGACGCCGAAGTCGTACCACTCGAGTACGTTGCCGATGACGGCGGCCGTCACCGCCTTGCGGCTTTGGGCCGAGCTCGGCGCGCCGATCGAAGCTATGGTCATGGTTTCTCCCCCCGGAAAAGACCGATGCTACGCCCGAATCGGCAGGCAGTTAAACGCGAATCACCTTGCCGGGGTTCATCAGGTTGTCGGGATCGAGGGCGCGCTTCAGGGAGCGCATGACGTCGAGCTCGATCTTGCTGCGGTAGTGCGCAAGCTCGTCGACCTTGATGCGGCCGATGCCGTGCTCGGCCGAAATGGAGCCGCCATAGGCCGTCACGAGGTCGTAGACCGCGCCACTGATCGCCTCGCCATGTTCCATGAACTGCGGCTTGCTCCAGCCCGGCGGCGCTTGACAGTTGAAGTGTAGATTGCCGTCGCCGACATGCCCGAAGACCAGCGGCCGGCAGCCGGGCAGGGCCCTGCTCATCGCAGCGAGGCCCTCCGGCACGAACTGCGGGATCTTGCTCACCGCCACGGAGATGTCGTGCTTGATCGAGGGGCCTTCCCGCTTCGAGGCCTCGGTGTGGTTCTCGCGCAGCGCCCACAACGCGCGCGACTGCGTCCTCGGTCTGGGCGATCACGGCGTCGAGCACCAGGCCTTTTTCCATGGCCTCGCCGAGATAGGCTTCCATCTTGTCGCGCAGGCTGCCCGCATTGTCGCCTTCGCGCGGCTGCCGGGTCGAAGACCACTCCATCAGCACGTACCAGTCGTGCCGGTCGCCCAGCGGATCGGTCGTGCCGGCGATGTGCTGCAGCACCAGGTCGATGCCTTGCCGGCCCATCAGCTCGCAGGAGGTGACATTGTCTTCGGACGCCGCATAGGCACCGCTCAACAGTTCGACGGCGGCCTGTGGGGAGGGCACGGCCGACCACGAGGTGGCGTGATCCTTGGGTTTGGGCCACAGCTTCAGCACCGCCTTGGTGATGATGCCGAGCGTGCCTTCCGCGCCGAGATAGAGGTCGCGCAGGTCGTAGCCGGTATTGTCTTTCTTGAGCGCGCGCAGGCCATTCCAGATGTTGCCGTCAGGCAGCACGACCTCCAGGCCCATCACGAGGTTGCGCGCGTTGCCGTAGTGCAGTACCTGCACGCCGCCGGCGTTGGTCGAGAGGTTGCCGCCGATGGTGCAGCTGCCCTCGGCGCCGAGACTGAGTGGAAACAGCCGGTCGTTGTCGGACGCCGTCTCCTGGATGGTCTTCAGGATGACGCCCGCCTCGACCGTCATCGAATAGCCGACCTTGTCGACCTCGAGGATGCGGTTCATGCGGGTGAGCGACAGCACGATCTCGCGGCCGTCCTCCTGCGGCGTGGCGCCGCCCGACATGCCGGTGTTGCCGCCCTGCGGGCAGATCGCGATCTTCTCGGCGGCGCAGAGCTTCACGACAGCCGAGACTTCTTCGGTGGTCGCTGGCCGCACGATAGCCAGCGCCGTGCCAAGATAATTCTCGCGCCAGTCGGTGAGGAAGGGGTGCTTGTCTTTCTCCTCGAGGATCAGGCCCTTGTCGCCGACGATCGCGCGCAGCTTGGCGATGAAATCACTCATGGAAGGCGCAACACCTTTCCAACGAGAACCGTCGTCCCGACCGAAGCGAAGCGCAGTGGAGGGACCCTTTCTGTTTCCCGGAAGAAGACAGACCCCTCGGCTTCGCTCGGGGTGACGGGATCAGACACGCAGCACCTTGCCCGGGTTCATGATGTTCTTGGGGTCGAGCGCGCGCTTGATGGTGCGCATGGTGTCGAGTTCGATCTTGCTGCGGTAATGGGCCAGCTCGTCGAGCTTTTCGATGCCGATGCCGTGCTCGGCCGAGATCGAGCCCGCCATCGAGGTGATCAGGTCATTGACCGCGCGTGTCACCGCCGGTGCGTATTGCTGCAGCGTCTCGCGATTCATGCCTTTGGGAGCGCCGAAGCCGAAATGCACGTTGCCGTCGCCGATATGGCCCAGCGGATGCGGTCGCAGGCCGGGCAGGATGGCGAGCGCCGCGGCGATGCCCTTGTCGATGAACTCGGGGATCTTCGAGATCGACACGGAGATGTCGTAGCTGAGGCCCGGCCCTTCGGCGCGGCCGGCCTCGGCCACGCCCTCGCGGATCCGCCACATGTTGCGTGCCTGCGCCTCGCTCTGGCTGATGACGGCGTCGAGCACGCGGCCGGCCTCCATCTGCTCGCCGAGGAACTGCTCCATCTTCTCCGACATGCCCTCCGCGCCGTCGGCCCTGGGCCGCGACGACGACCACTGCATCAGCAGGTACCATGGCGTATCGGCCTTGAGCGGATCCTGCACGCCCGGAATATGGCGCAGCACCATCTCGGTCGCCTCGCGGCTCATCATCTCGCAGGATTCGACATTGTCTTCCGAGGCCGAATGCGCCTCGGACAGGATCTCGATCGCCGCCTGCGGATCGCGCACTGCAAGCCAGGCGACGGCGACGTCCTTGGATGCGGGCCACAGCTTCAGCACCGCCTTGGTGATGATGCCCAAGGTGCCCTCGGCACCCATGAACAGGTGCTTGAGGTCGTAGCCGGTGTTGTCCTTCTTGAGCGCGCGCAGGCCGTTCCAGATGTCGCCGTTGGGCAACACGACCTCGAGCCCCATCACCAGGTTGCGCGCATTGCCGTAGCGCAGAACCTGCACGCCGCCGGCATTGGTCGAGAGGTTGCCACCGATCTGGCACGAGCCCTGCGCGCCGAGGCTGAGCGGAAAGAACCGGTCATGTGCCGCCGCCGTCTCCTGCAGGGTCTGCAGGATGCAGCCTGACTCGACGGTCATCGAGTAGCCGACCGGATCGACGCTCAGCACCTTGTTCATGCGGCCGACCGACAGGACGATGCCCTGGTGCGTCGGCCACGGCGTGGCGCCACCCATCAGGCCGGTATTGCCGGCCTGCGGCACGATCGCGATGCCATTGTCGAAGCAAAGCTTCACGACCCTGGAGACTTCCTCGACGCTGGCCGGCCGCACCACGACCGAGGCCGTGCCTGCACGTGAGCCGCGCCAGTCGGTGATGAACGGCTTCTTGTCCTGCTCGTCGAGGATCAGGCCTTTGTCGCCCACGATGGCGCGCAACGCCTCGAGGATCGCAGGCGTGACCGCGGCGGTCGGAATACTGGGCGTGATGACGTTATCAGGCATGGTTTCCTCGTTTATTGCCCGAAGCTTAGCCCCGCGGGCGGGTCGGGTCACCAGCGGCCGCGCGGCGCAGGCGGTCGTTGATCGCAAGGCCAAGGCCCGTTTCGGGGATCGACATGACCGCGATGCGGCCGATGCCCGGCCGGTCGAGCGCGCGCATCTGGGCAAACAGGTTGGCCGCCGCCTCGCTGAGATTGCCGGCGAGGCTGAGGTTGTACGTCAGCATGGCTCCGGTCGGCGGCGCCGGGCCGAACGCGAGCAGGCCCTCGTCCGCCGCCACGCTCGTCGCGTCGAGGCGCATCGGCCGAGCCGGCGCGTAATGGCTTTCGAGCTGGCCGGGCGAGGAGCGGGGCGTGTCGCCCGAGGGCAGGGCATCGCTCAGCGAGATCGTGCCGATGACCGCCTCGATGGCCTCCCGCGTGGCGCCACCGGGGCGCAACAGGGTCGCGCGATTGCCCGACAGGTCGAGCACCGTCAATTCGATACCGACCAGGCAGGGGCCGCCATCGAGGATCAGGTCCACGCGATTGCCCAGAGACTCTGCGACATGCGCTGCCTGCGTTGGGCTGACAGCGCCGCTGCGGTTGGCCGACGGCGCGGCGATGGGGCGGCCGACGGCGCGGATCAACGCCTGTGCCACGGGATGTGACGGTGCGCGGATCGCCACCGTGTCGAGGCCGGCAGTGGCGAGCAGGGCGATGGTTGAGCCCTTGGCGCGCGGCAGCACGAAGGTGAGCGGCCCCGGCCAGAAGCGCCGGGCCAGCCTGTCGGCACTGTCGTTCCAGTCGACGAAGCGCCTGGCCTCGGTCGCATCCAGCACGTGGCTGATCAGCGGATTGAACTGCGGACGGCCCTTGGCTTCGAAGATCGCGGCAACCGCGCGCTCGTTGGTGGCGTCGCCGCCCAGCCCATAGACTGTCTCCGTCGGGAAGGCGACAAGTCCGCCGGCCTGGAGGAGCTTCGCGGCCCGGGCGATCGAGGCCGCATCCGGCTCGACGATCGTCACCTTCCATCTCTCATCGGGCTTCCTTGGTCCGCGCAATGAAGTGCGGATTGCCGAAACCCGTCTTGCCGTAGAGCAGCGGCTTGTTGTCGGTCGTGACGACTTCGCCGCCCGCGGCTTCGAGCACGGCCTGGCCGGCAGCGGTGTCCCACTCGTTGGTCGGACCGAAGCGGGGATAGATGTCGGCCTTGCCCTCGGCGATCAGGCAGAATTTCAGCGAAGAGCCCGCGTGCTCGCGCTCGGCGACCTGCAGACCGCAGCCGCGGAACCAGATGTCGAGCTGGCTGTAGATCGCCGTGCTGCGGCTGGCGAGACAGGTCAGTCCCGCTGCCGGCGGCTTGCGCACGGCGATCGGGGCGAACGCGCCGCCGTTCTCGCTGCGGTCGGCGCCGAGGCCCGCCACGCCGCGCCAAAGTATGTCGGTTGCGGGCGCCAGCACGATGCCGAGCACGGCCTTGCCGTTCTCGATCAGGGCGATGTTCACCGTGAACTCGCCGTTCTTCTTGATGAACTCCTTGGTGCCGTCGAGCGGATCGACCAGCCAGAACGGCGTGCCGTCCATCTTCGGGACATGGCCCGCCGCCATCTCTTCCTCCGCGACCACGGCCGTGTCGGGCGCGATCGCGCGCAGGCCCGCCACGATGATCGCCTCCGCAGCATGGTCGGCATCGGTCACCACGCTCTTGTCGGCCTTGGTGCGCTCGCCGTGGTCGCCCACGTAGATGCGCATGATCTCGCGCGCGGCATCGCGGGCAAAGCCGGTGCAGGCATCACGCAGGATCGGGAGAGGGGGCAGGGCGGGCACGGTACGGGTTGCTTTTATCGGGGCCGACCTTATAGCCCATTCATCCATGGCAAACAGGCTCCTGGGCGTCATATCCGCCCTTCCCGAGGAATTCGCCCATCTTTCCGACCAGTCGGGTCCGGCGCGCCGGATCGGCGGCCTCGGCTTCTGGCGTGGCCGGATCGCGGGGCGCGAGGCGGTGTTCGTCGAGTTGGGCGCGGGCAAGGTGAATGCGGGCGTCGCCACCTCGCTGCTGCTCGACCGCTTCGACTGTGGCGCGCTGCTTTTGTGCGGCGTGGCGGGCGGGCTCGACCCGACGCTGGGCGTCGGCGACGTCGTGGTCGGCACCAGCCACATCCAGCACGACTACGGCACGCATCGCGAAGGCTATTTCCTGACGATCCAGCCCGGCAGCCGGCCTTCGCGCGGCGGCACCGACTGGCATCCGGGTTACCCCGAGTCGGAGGCGCTGGTCGGACGGTTGAAGGCGGCGGTGGAAGGGCTGACCCTGGAAACGTTGCCGGAGGACGTCGGCGTCGGCCGCCGCACGCCTGCGGTCCACTTCGGCACCATCCTGACGGGCGACAGTTTCATCAACGCCGAGGACCACCGGCAGCGCCTGCACAAGGAGTTCGGCGCCAAGGCCGTCGAGATGGAGGGCGGCGCCGTGGCCCAGGTGGCACGGCGATGGGGCGGTGACGTGCCCTTCGTCAACGTGCGCTGCCTCAGCGACCTCGCAGGGCGCTCCAGCCATCTTGATTTTCGTGCCTTCCTGCCGGTGGCGGCGCACTATGCGTCGCTGGTCGCCCACCGGCTCGCGCCGGTGATCTAAGCGCGTTCTGACGCGCTGGCGCCCCCAGCGGAGCTACGCTCTCAGCACCCTTCCGGCGACGGCGTCGAGCTTGGCGCTCAACGCTGCCGAGCGCGAGCCGGGCGCGGTGATCAGCGCATTGTCGAGGGCGCGGTCGCAGCCGGAAGGGCAGGGTGCGGGCCGCTTGTCCTTGAGCAAGGGCGCCACCATCGTGACCAGGGTCTTGGCCTTCTCGGCATTGTCGGTGAGCACGCGGATGATGTCGGAGACCTGGACGTGGCCGTGATCGGGATGCCAGCAGTCGAAGTCGGTGACCATGGCGACGGTCACGTAGCAAATCTCCGCTTCGCGGGCGAGCTTGGCCTCCGGCATGTTGGTCATGCCGATCACGTCGCAGCCCCAGCTGCGATAGAGGTTGGATTCCGCCAGGCTCGAGAATTGCGGGCCTTCCATGGCCAGATACGTGCCGCCCATCCTGATCGGGAAGCCTGCCTTCACGGCGCAGTCATGGACGGCCTGCGCCAGACGGTTGCAGGTCGGGTGGGCCATCGAGACATGGGCAACCAGGCCTTCGCCGAAGAAGCTCTTCTCGCGCGCGAAGGTGCGGTCGATGAACTGGTCGACCACGACGAAATGACCGGGCGGCAGATCCTCGCGCAACGACCCGCACGCTGAAACGGAGAGTATGTCGGTGACGCCCGCGCGCTTCAGCGCGTCGATGTTTGCCCGGTAGTTGATCGATGACGGCGAATGGACGTGGCCCCGGCCATGTCGCGGGGCAAAGACGACGTCGAGACCGTCGAGGACGCCGAACAGGAATTCGTCGGAGGTTTCGCCGTACGGCGATTTGACCCGGCTCCACTGCGCATTCTTGAGCCCTGCAATGTCATAAACGCCGCTGCCGCCGAGCACGCCCAACACGGTCATTTGCCTCTCCTCGAACGCGGTGGTGTATCATCCCCGTCGGGAAAAAGGGAGACGTGCAATGGGCAGGCTCGACGGCAAGATCACCATCGTTACCGGCGCCACCAGCGGCATCGGACGGCGCACCGTCGAGATCTTCGTGGCCGAGGGCGCCAGGGTCGTGGCGACCGGCCGGCGCGACGAGCTGGGCAGGACGCTGGAAAGCGCGCTCGGCAAGGACAAGTGCCTTTTCGTCAAGGCCGACGCGACCCGCGAGGCCGACGTGAAGGCGATGATCGACGCCTGCGTCTCGAAATGGGGCCGGCTCGACTGTCTGTTCAACAATGCCGGCGGCCCCGCGCCGGTGGGCGGCATCGAGACCGTCCCGGTCGAGGGTTTCGATGCGGCGATGGCGACCCTGGTGCGCTCGGTCATGCTGGGCATGAAGCATGCCGCTCCGATCATGATGAAGCAGGGCTCCGGCAGCATCATCAACAACGGCAGCGTGGCGGCACGGCGGGCGGGCTACTCGACGTCGATGATCTATGGTGCCGCCAAGGCCGCCGTGAACCATCTCACGGTGTGCGCGGCCATGCAGCTCGGCGAGAAGAGCGTGCGCTGCAACTCGATCTCGCCGGGCGGCATCGCCACCGGCATCTTCGCCAAGGCGCTCGGCCTGCCGCCCGACAAGGCCGACGGCTACGCCCAGGCGATGAAGGCCGGCATGGCCAAGAACCAGCCGATCCCGCGCGCCGGCATCGTCGACGATATCGCCCACGCCGCCGTGTTCCTGGCGTCCGACGAATCCTCGTTCATCAACGGCCACGACCTCGTGGTCGACGGCGGCATGGTCGGCGGCCGCATGTGGACGCCGCATCAGGAAGGCGTCAACGCGATGCGAAAGGCGTTCGGCGTGGACGAGGTCTAGGTCGATGATTGCCGTTCTGTTCAGCGACCGAAGCCGCGCCGCCTACGCCGTTGAAGCTGCCGATCGCAAGGAGACCTACACCTTCACCGACGCCTGGGGCATGCCGCGCACCTGGCTGAAGGGCGAGTACGCCTACCTCGCGCCCAACGCGGCGCGGCTGTTGCTGGCGCGCTGCAATCTCAAGCACGAGTTGATCGAGGAAGCCGCGCTCACGGACGAGAAGCTCGGTGGCTTGCGGGCACTCCTTGTGCCCAACGCGGGTCATCTCTCGGCTGAAACGATTGCACGCATAGAGCGCTGGCTGGAAGGCGCCGACAAGCGCCTGGTCGTCACCGGCAAGACCAATTTGCCGCCGCGATTGCTTGGGCTCAAATCCTGCACGCCGGCGCCGTCGAGCGGCTTCACGGGCTGGCGCTGGTTGCCGGGGTCGCCTTTCGCCAACGACGACTGGGAAAAACTCTACGTCAGCAGCTACAAGGCTTTCACGGTCCACAAGGTCGAGGCGGCGCCCGGGGCCAGGGTATTGGCCAAGCTGGTCGAGCTGACGGGCGACGTCGAGAGTGCCGCGACGGCGACGCAGACCGACATGGGTGCCGCCATCGTCGCGACGGAAAAGACGCTGTTCGTTGCCAACCAGGTCTTCGAGATGATCGGCGGCATGCTGCAGGCCCATCTCAACGTCGAGGCGGTGCGGCACTTCACCAATGCTGTCCACTGGGGCGACACGCTGCTGTTCTTCCTGCGCCGCCTGATGCTCGACCTTGGACTGGAATCGCTGTGGCAGACCCGCCTGCGCTCGTTCGGGGCCTATGACGGCGTATTGTCGTTCCGTCACGACGTTCACGGCATGCGCGACTACAATTTCCTCGACTACCAGATCCAGAACCTGATTCCGGCGAGCTACGACATCGAGACGCCGTCGTTCTCCAGGAACATCGATTACGACATGGCGCGCGACTGGGTCCAGCGCACGACAGAGCACAGTTTCATCGAGCCCGCGCTGCACAACGACAGTTCGATCGGCAATCCGCCGACGGCGATCTTCGGCCAGGGCCTGTTCGACCTGGTGACCGATGCGCGCAAGACGCTCGGCATCTCGTTCTGCACCTGCGGCCGTCACGAAGGCGGCCACCTGCATCCCGAGACGCTCGACGCGATGGATTACCTGTATGCCCACGATCCCATCATGCTGGGTACGTGCACTTTCTGCTTCTATCACATGGTCGAATACGGTGTGCGCCATCCGGACGTGGTGGCCTACACCGGCGCCGGCGACAAGCATCTGACCTACATCACGGACGTGCGGCGCACGATTGCCACGCCCGGTGTCTGGTTTCCCTTCCATCCGGTGGTCACGACCGACAAGGAATGGAAACCGCTGCGCGGATGGGACCGCACGCACGAGTACGACACCAATTACGAGCTGGTGGAGACGGTGTTCGGCGGACACGGCTCGAGGCGCCCTGGCGTCGACGACCGGCTGGAGAACGGCGTCTACAGCTTCCAGTACCATCCCGAGCTGGCGCGCGATCCGTCGGTCAACAATGGCCGCGGCACACTCGACTACGTGCGCTATTGCATCAATCTCGCCGAGCGCAAGCACTACTGGATCGCCAACCAGGCCGAGCTTTACCAGCGCATGGCGGACTACGAAGCCCTCACGTTCGAGGTCCGCGACGGCGGCCGCACCGTCACGGTCACCAATCCGACCGAGCGGTGGATCACCGCGATGGTGATCGAGCAGCGTCTGCCGTTCGGCAGCGTCTGGCACGGCGAGGACGAGCTGATCCACGTGGCGCGTGGCGGCTTCGTTACCCTCCCGCCGCTCGAGCCGGGGGCTGCGATCACGCTGCATTTCAGGGAAGAGGAAATCGAGGAGCTGCTGCTGCGTCACCCCAGCAACAAGGGCCTGGTGATTCTCGACGCCCGCCGCGATCCGCGCACCAACGAGGTGCGCATTCTGGTGAGCGTCTGCCGCAAGCAGCCGCTCTCGGTCGAGGGTGTCGATCCCGAAGGCGTCTACGAAGTCGAGGTCGAGGGCCGGCCGGTGCAAAACGTCGGCGTGCGCACGGTGCGCACCATCCAGGCGCTGCTCGCCCGGAAGACGGCATCGGCGGTGGCGCCGAAACGGCGCACCTATACGCCGGGTACGACGCGCTTCCTCGATCTGGAGGTCGAAGGCGAGGAAAACAACTTCGTCGAACGCACTATCCGCATCGCCAGGATCGCGGAGCCCCGGGCGTCGCTGGTCAGGGCCGAGCTGATCGCCGCCATCCCGGCGAGGCGAGGACGCGTGACCTGACGCGGTTACCGTGGGGATACCGTCCAAAATGCGGCTGTAACTCCCAGGCGGCGGCGGTCGTTGTACAGACATGGAGCCGGCACGGATGCGACAACTTCAGGAGTTGCTGGTGGCGCCAACGCCGATTGCCGCCGCGCGCGCGGAGCGTCGGCGTTGGGTCGAGGTGGCGCTCGACCATGTCGTGGTCGCATTGACGGAGGGCGAGCTGCCGCTCGGCGACTGGGAGAGGCGCTGCCTTCTGCTGGCGCTCGAGGCGATCCGCGACGGCTTCTACGATATCGCCATGTTCCACGTGCAGTCGGTGCTGGTTGCCGAAGAACAGCGGTCGCGTCAGAGCCACATGACTCCCGCCGCCGAACTCAGCCTCGAGGATATCCGCGAGGAGGTCGAGATCACCCGGAACTGGCCGGTCTAGGGTCTTTCCGACGAGATTAGAGTCACGCCCGACCCTTAAGCGCAGATTGTCATCCCGAGCAAAGCGAGGGATCTTTGCATAGCCGTAGTTAAAGATCCCTCGCTTCGCTCGGGATGACACCGGCGTCTGAACGACAGCTGTGCGTTTCAATTCCAGTCGGAAAAACCCTAGAAGTCCGCGATGACGCGCCTTGTCTTCAGGCGGAGCGCCTCGACACATTCGCAGGCCGCCCGTTCGAGTCCGGCCTGATCGAGAATCGTGATCTCGCCGCGGCGATAGCGGATCAGGCCGGCGTTCTGCAGTTCCTGGGCGATCAGCGTGACGGTCGGCCGGCGCACGGCGAGCATTTGTGCCACGAAGTCGTGGGTCAGCCGCAGCACGTCGTCGCCCACACGGTCGCGCACCTGGATGATCCAGCGGCACATGCGCCGCTCGGCCGAATGCAGCGCATTGCACGCCGCGGTCTGCTGCATCTGGGCCATCGAGAGTTCGTTGCTGAGCAGGACGATCTTGAGGAAGACGTCGCTCTTCTCCATGGCTGCACGATAGTCGGCGGCGCTCACGCGATATCCGGAGCCCGCGATCTGCACGATGGCGCGCGCGTTGGCGCGGTGGGTGCCGAGCGCCGCCAGGGATCCGACGACGGCCTCGCGGCCGAGGCTCGCCAGTTCCAGTGCGGCGCCGTCCTCCATCGTCGTCGTGATCGAGATCATGCCGGTCTCGACGAACAGGATCTCCTCCACCCTCTCGCCTGGATCGGACAGGACCGTGCCCTGCCGCAGCTCGGCGGGCTTGAGATAGGGGCGCAGGATTTCGATGTCCTTCGGCGCGAGCGCCGAGAGGAAGAGGTTCGCAAAGGGGCCGGCCGGCATGTCTTCTTTTCCCTGGTTGTTCATTTCCACACCGAAAGGCGCTGCCGGCTGCTGAAGCGACCTCGAATGCGCGATGAACTTATGCTTGAGGGGGATGGTAGGTCTGTTCACCAACGAACAAAGGAAAACCGGCGCTCGGGTTGCCCCCGCAATTCGGGCATTTGGGCCATATATCGCCTCGCCGTTCGAAACCGTACCGACGCGGTTGCGTATCCCCCCGACTTTCGACCGGGGGAAGGGCGATGGCGCTGACGTATTCCATCCATCATGCGGAGCGTCTGGTAGTCGCCATCGTCGACGGCGCCTTCGTCCGGCGCGAGGTCGAGCGCTACCTCGCCGACATCTTCGCCGCAGGCTGCGGACCCTACGCCAAGCTCTTCGACATCGCGCGTGCCGGCAACCCGCTGCCGTCGGAGGATATGCGCGCGATCGGTGCGCGCATCCGCATCCTGGGCGCGATGGGCCCGATGGGGCCGCTCGCCATCGTCACCTCGAACACGCTGCGGCCCACTGCGGAGACATTTGTCTCCTACGCCGCGGCGACGCGATCGATCCGGCTGTTCGATGGTGAACGCGAAGCCCGCTCCTGGCTGCAAACGCAACTCGATCCTCGCACGGCGCGTTGATCCTGCAGCCCGCAGACGATCGACGGGCTTCCATCCAACCCACCACAAGACGAACGAAGGAGCGAACCCATGGCTGACGCCACCAAGATCACTTCCGGCACGCTGATCGCCGCCGAGAAGGTCGAGGGCACGAACGTCTACAATCTGCAGGGCGACAAGCTCGGCACCGTCGACGACATCATGATCGACAAGGTGAGCGGCAAGGCGATCTATGCCGTTATGTCGTTCGGCGGCTTCCTCGGCATCGGCGAGAAGAGCCACCCGCTGCCGTGGTCGACGCTGCGCTACGACGAAGGCAAGGGCGGCTACGTCGTCAATCTCGACAAGAAGATGCTCGAGAAGGCGCCGACCTACGACCGTACCGGCGACTTCGTCTGGACGCCGGACTACGGCCGCCAGGTCGACAGATACTACGGTGCGCCGACCTACTGGATGTAAGAGCTAGGTACGGCTGCCGGGCTTGGCGCCCGGCAGCCGGCCGAGCACGTCCGGATTGACCACATTGTCCGGGGTGCCTGCGGCATAGGAAAGGATCTGGTCGAAGATTTCGGCGAACTGCACTTCGTATTCGTCGTGCGTCACGTAGCCGATGTGCGGGGTCGCCACGACGTTGTCGAGCTTGAGGAGCGGATGGTTGCCGCCGGGCACCGGCTCTTCCTCGAAGACGTCGACCGCCGCCATGCCCGGCCGTCCGGCACCTAGCGCCGCTTCCAGGGCGCCGGCCACGATCAGCCCCGCGCGACTTGTGTTCACCAGCAGCGATGTAGGCTTCATGCGGGCGAGATCGCCGGCGGTGACGATGCCGCGTGTCGCGGGCACGAGCCGCATGTGCAGCGAGATCACGTCGCAGCTCTCGAAGAACTGCTGCTTGCTCGCGGCGGCCTCGTAGCCGTCGGCAACCGCTTTGGCGCGCGTGCCGTCGCGTGCCCACACCAGCACCTTCATGCCGAACGCCCGGCCGTATCCGGCGACGGTCGCGCCAATGCGGCCGTAGCCGTAGATGCCGAGCGTCTTGCCCCGCAAGGTCCAGCCGATGCCGGTCTGCCATGTGCCGGCCTTGAGGGCCGCGACATGCTGCGGGAGCTGGCGCATGGCGGCGAGGACGAGCGCCCAGGTCAACTCCGCCGCCGCGTAGGACGGCGTGCCGGGGTGCTGGCTCGACGAGACGACGATGCCAAGGCGCGTGCAGGCTTCGATGTCGATGTGGGGATAGACGCTGCGCTGGCTGATCAGGCGCAGCTTGGGCAGGCGCTCGAGCAGGGCTGCGCGGATTTGCGTGCGTTCGCGGAACAGCACGAGCACTTCGGTGTCCTTCAGCCGCTCGGCGAGCAGGTCGACGTCCTGGACATGGTCGTTCCAGACCGTGACGTCGTGGCCGGCCAGCTTGGCGAAGCACGGCAGGGTGCGCAGCGTGTCGAAATAGTCGTCGAGGATCGCGACCTTCATGGCCCGATCTTCACGAACGGCGCGCGAGGAAGGATCGGCCGCGGTCGGTCAGTTCGACCTGCTGGCCGCGGCGGGCGACATAGCCGTTGTCGGTCGCTTCCTCCCAGACCGGCAGGCGGGGGCAGGAGGTCCGCCACACGTCCATGACATCGGCGTGGCTGCGCGGCTCGCGGTCGAGCCACTCGAGGAAGTCGCAGATCAGGGGCGTGAGCGTATCCATGGCGTGCGCCATCATGGGCGCCCGCGCGTCCGTCTGCCAATATATTGGAAGAGGGCGCGCGATATCTTCACGATATGGCTAATCGCTTCCCTCCCCATTTGGAATGGGGAGGAAAGGCTCGCATCAACTAGCCCAGGTTGATCAGGGCGATGCCCAGTTCCGGCCGTTTCTTGCGGCGCAGATGCGCCGGCGTCTCGACGATCGTCACTTCGAGCGTGGGGCGCACTGTCGCCTTGAGGAGATGGCCGCCGCGCGTCGTGCCGTCGGACAGGCCGACGACTGCGTGCAGGTGCAGGCTGGGCTTGCCGTCGTCTCCGGTCGCGATGTCGCCGACCAGGCTCAAGGCCTCGCACTGCTGGTCGATCTCGATCGGCCGGTAGGTCTTCTTCTTCAGGTCGAACCAGCCCACGGTCGCGCGCTCGAAGGCGCCAATCGCCGTCAGCGAGGCGCCCGAGAGCCGCCTCTCCCCGGCGAAGGTGGTGATGGCGGAGAAGGCTTCTTCTCCGGCATCGAGGATGAGGACGAAGGTCCGTTCTCCCGCGTTGGACCAGACGAGCTTGGAGTTCATGACGAAAATCCTTTCGGATCAGTGTCGTTTGCGTGCATTGGCGTTGGCCGGCAGTCTTCGCAGGCTCTGGCGCAGGGCATTGTGCAGGCCGACCGGGCGGTGGTGCTTCTTCAGGAGGTCCGCGAAAGCCTCGTCGGCGAGTTCCTGGAAGCTCTTGCCTTCGTCGGCGCCGAGCAACGTCATCGCCTCGAGCACGACGGTATCGAGATGGACGCGTTTGCCGGCCATCGGGGTCAGCGCTTGCGTTTTGCTGTCTTGCGTTTCGGCACCTTCTTGCCCTTCGCACGCGCCTCGGAAAGGCCGATGGCGATGGCCTGCTTGCGGCTCTTCACCGTGCCGCCCTTGCCACCCTTGCCGCTCTTCAGCTTGCCGGCCTTGCGCCGCTTCATGGCGCGTTTGACGTCCTTGCCGGCGCTCTTCGAATATTTCGCCATGGACAGACCTCCTGGGCCCCTGGCGCTAACGCTGGGCTAGAGGCCGCGTTCCCGCAGCCGGTGCTCGATCTCGGCCACGATTTCGGCTGGACTGCCGCCGACATCGACGGTGATGGGGCGTTCGTCGGCCGTCGGCTCCTGCAAGGTGGCGAACTGGCTGTCGAGCAGGGCGACGGGCATGAAATGCGCATGTCGCGCCGCCATGCGCTTCTCGATCAGAGCACGCGAACCCTTCAGGTAGACCAGCGTCACGTCGGCGCGATCGCCGATCAGAATGTCGCGATAGGCGCGCTTCAAGGCCGAGCAGGTGACGACGCCCGCCTCGCCGCGACCTCGCCAGGTGTCGATCTCGCGGGCGATGCTTTGCAGCCAGGGCAGGCGATCGGCGTCTGTAAGCGGCGTGCCGCTGCGCATCTTCTCGACGTTGGCGGGGGGATGCAGTCCGTCTCCCTCGAGGAACTGGCAGTGCAGTGCCTCGGCCAGCAGGGCGGCGACCGTGGTCTTGCCCGATCCCGACACGCCCATCACCACGGCAATCGCCAAGGGTCAGGCGCCCTGGCCGAAATAGGCGCGCTCCAGGCGGGCCGGAAGGTCGGCTTCGCTCGTCCGTGCCTCGAGGACGATCGAGCCGCGCGCCAGCGCATAGACGCGATCGGCCAGCGCCAGCGCCTTCTCGATCAGCTGCTCGACCAGCAGGACGGCCGTTCCGGCGTCGCGCAGGCGGGCCGCCGCGGAAAGAACGCGATCGACCAGCACCGGCGACAGGCCGGCCGAGGGTTCGTCCAGCATCAGCAGGCGCGGCCGGCGCACGAGGCCTTGTGCGACCGCAAGCATCTGCTGTTGGCCGCCCGACAGGGTGATGGCGCGATCGGCGCGCTTGGCGGCGATTTCGGGAAAGAAGGCGAGTGCTTCCTCGACCCGCGTCAGCAGCTCGCCGCGCGGCATGCCGAACCCCGCGAGCAGCAGATTGTCCAAGACGGTGAGCTGCGTGAAAACGCGGTGGCCCTCGACGACATGCACCAGCCCGGCGGTTACCGCCTCGCGCGGACCGGCGCCGCTCATGTCCTGGCCGGCGAAGAAGATCCTGCCGGTGCGCGGCAGCAGCCCCGAGACCGCCTTGAGGAGCGTGCTCTTGCCGGCTCCGTTGGGACCGAGCAGCGCCACGATCTCGCCGGCGCCGATCGTGAGGTCGATGCCGTTCAGCACGCCGATCTTGCCGTAGCCGGCCGACAGGCCCTTGACGGCAAGCAGAGGTTCAGGCGCCGAGATAGGCACTGACCACCTCCCGGTGTGCGCGGATCTCGGCAGGCGTACCGGCTGCCAGCACCTTGCCGAGATTGAGGACGGTCACCCTATCGCAGATGTCGAAGATCAGGTCGGCATGGTGCTCGACCAGCAGCACGCCCGTGCCCTCGCGGCTCATCGCCTTGATCAGCGCGCCGAGACGGCGGATTTCGTCGGCGGAAAGTCCGGCCGCCGGTTCGTCGAGCAGGAGAAACGCCGGCCGCAACATCATGGCGCGGGCGATCTCCATGAAGCGCAGCTCGCTGTGCTGGAGACGGTCGGCGCGCACGGCGGCCAGCGAGTTCGAGGCCGACGGCGGCGAGCGCCTGCATCGCCGCCGCCTTTAGGCGCTTCTCGTCGTGCCGGTGGCGCGGCAGGGCCAGCATCGATTCGGCAAAACTGCCCTTGCCCTGCACGGTGCCGCCGATCATGACGTTCACCAGGACCGAGGCGCCGCCGACCAGGCGCGGCGTCTGGAAGGTACGGGCGATGCGGTAATCGGCGCGTGCGTGCGGCGTATCGAACGGCAGGTTGGCGTCGCCCAGCTTCATCGTCCCGGCGTTCGGGCGGTAATAGCCTGAGATCACGTTCAGCGTCGTGGTCTTGCCGCTGCCGTTGGGGCCGATCAGGCCGTGTACCTCGCCCGGGTGGATCTCGAGGTCGAGCCCGTCGATGGCGCGCACGCCGCCGAAGTGAAGCTCGATTGCCGAAAGCATGAGGACCGCCTTCTCGCGGTGCTCGCCCAGGATGCCGCGCAGCAGTTCGGAACGCGGCACGATCTCGCGGTGCTGCTCGAGCGGACGGCGGTTCTTGTAGTCCAGCAGGTCGGCGATGCCGCCGGGGATCGCAAGCACGATGACGAGAAGGAGGGCGGCGTAGAGGAAGGTCGACCACTGCACCAGCGGCGCGGCGAACTCGGGCAGGACCGTCAGGATGATGGTGCCGAGCAGGGGACCGAGGATGGAGCCGCGCCCGCCGATCAGGATTCCGATGAAGAACAGCACCGACATCTCGAAGGTGAAGGCATCGGGCGTGATGTAGGACTGCAGCGAGGAGAAGAGGCCTCCCGCGATGCCGCCCAGCGCACCGGCAAACACGAACACGGCGACGAGCAGTCTTGGTTTGGAGATCCCGGACGCCTCGGCCGCCACCTCGGCGTCGCGAATGGCGACCAGCGCCCGTCCGAAGCGGCTCGAGGCGATGTTGGCGCTCATCCAGGTCGCCAGCGCGGCGAGGATGAAGCAGAAATAGTAGAAGCCCCAGCCGGGATCGAACGGCCAGGGAAAGACCGGCCCGGGCGTGCCGACGCCACCGCCGGTCACACTCTTCCAGGCCAGCGCCACCTGCGTGACGATGGTGGCGAAGCCCAGCGTCGTCATGGCGAAGTAGAAAGTGCGCAGGCGCAGTGCCGGCAAACCGACGACGACGCCGAACACCGCGCCCAGGGCGCCGCCCGCGAGCAGCGCGAGGTAGGGATGCCAGGGTTCGGTCGCATTGCCTGCGGTCAGTGCGGCCGTGGTGTAGGCGCCCAACGTCAGCATCGACACCCAGCCGATCGCGATCTGGCCGGCATAGCCCACCACCAGATTGAGGCCCGCCGACAGGATCCAGTAGATGCACGCGCGCTGGGCGATGACGCCGATGTAGGAATCGTCGAGCAGGGGCAGCAGGAGACCGACGAGGCCGAGCCCCACCCAGGGCAAGGCGCTTTCGATCTTGCCAAGGCTCACGCCGCGGGCGGTCGAGGAAGGCGCCGTCGTATCGGTCATGGGCGGCGATCAAACCCTTCTGGCCGTGGCGATACCCGCCAGGCCTTCGGGCCTGAGCAACAGCACCAGAATGAAGACCACGAATACCGCCACGGCGGCGAAGATTCCGCCGACCAGGAAATTGGCCGCCTGCTGGAACAGCCCCAGCGCCAGTCCGCCGATCAGCGCGCCGCGATTGGAGCCCATGCCGCCCAGGGCCACCGGCACGAAACCGTAGAAGTTCAGGATCGATTGATTGCCGAAGTAGGCGAGCAGCGTTTCCGCCCCGGTGAAGCCGGCCAGGGTGCCGATGACGCCGGCCAGCGCAAAGCTCGCAAGCCTGAGCCCGGTTTCCGGCAGGCCGAGCGCACGGGCGGCGTAGCTGTCCTCGGCGACGGCAAGGAAGGCGCGACCGATCAGCGTCTTGCGATAGAGCAGTTCGAGCCCGACGATGGTGACGGCACAGGCGGCCATGGGAAGCCAGTACTGCTGATCGAGCCAGCCCCGGCCGATCGGGATGAGGCGCGGAAAGGGCTGCGCCTCGGTACCCCACTGGATGGCGGTGAATTGCTGGACCATCAGCGCAAACGCCAGCGTCGACAGCACGTAGAGATGCTGCTCGATGCTCTTCAGCACCGGCCGCACCGTCAGCACCTCGGTGACCAGGCCGAGCGCGGCACCGCACATCAGGACGAGCCCAAGGCCGATAATGGCATTGAGCCCCATCTTGTTGATGAAGAATGCTCCAAGCACGCCGCCCAGCATTCCCAGCATGCCGGCGGTGAAGCTGAACACACGCGACGCGGAGAACATCACGTTATACGTGATGCCGATCAGTGCGTAGATCGCTCCTATCGCGAGGCCATTGGAGACGATCGATGCGAGCATGCTCTAGCTGTTGTACCCCGGCGCCAGGTTGAAGGCGCCGTCCTTCAACGAGTTGACCTCGCACATCACGACCTCCTGGTCGGGGAAGCCGTTGTGCTGTTCAGGGGTCCAGGTGACGGTGCCGTAGACGCCGGGCCATCCCTTGACCTTGTTCAGATAGGCGACGATGTCTTCCGACTTGGTTCCGGCTGCCTTGAGCGCATCTTTAATCATCATCGCGCCGTCCCAGCCGAGCGCGACCCACCACAGGAGCGTGTCGGCGAATTCGACCTTTTCCTTCTTGAGGCGGGCGACAAACTCCTCGGCGCGCGGCGGCAGCTTGCCGCCGGCATAGCAGACGCTGCGGAAGTTGTTCGAGTAGACCTTGTTCCAGTACTCGGGCTTTTCGAGGAGCGCCTTGGTCTGGCCGGAGCCGAGCGTGGTCTGGCCGACGATCGGCACGTCCCAGCCCATGGCGCCGCGGGTGTTGCAGATGCGCGACAGGAAGCCGGCATTGACGCTCCACGGCATGATGGCCTGGGCGCCGGCGCTCTGCATGCGCAGCATGTCGGGCTTGAGATCGGGGTTGGCCGCGTCGATGTTGGCCGTGTAGACGACCTCGGCACCCTTGGCCTTGAGCATCGGGATGTAGGTGTTGGCGGAGGCCGTGCCGTAGCCGGTGGTGTCGCTGATCACGGCGACCTTCTTCAGTTTCAGCACATCGACCACGTAGTAGTTGGCGCCGCCGCCGACCTGGGTATTGGTCGGCGCCTGGCGGAAGGCCATCGGGTATTTCTTGACGTCGATCAGCTCGTCGACCCAGCACGGATGCAGCATCGGCACCTTGTCGCGTGCGATCAGGGGCGTCGCCGCCAGCGATTCGCCGGAATTGAGCGGACCCCAGATCATCGAAGCCTTCTGGCGCTGCACCAGCTCGGCGACGGCATTCACCGCCTTGGTCGGGTCGCTCTGCGTGTCGCGCACGACCATCTCGATCTTGCGGCCATTGATGCCGCCCGCGGCATTGATGTCGGCAACCGCGAGTTCGGTGCCGCGCGTGATGCCGACGCCGGTCGACGAGCTCGGCCCGGTCAGCGCCGGCAGGTAGCCGATCTTGATCGGTTCGTTCTGGGCGATGGCGGGTGCGGGGAAATTCGATGCCAGGGCGGCGGCACTTACCGCAGATCCGGCCAATACTTGGCGACGCGTAACCGACATATGTTCCCTCCAACAGGCTTATTTGTTGGAAGAAAGCATAGTCCCCGTGTTGGGGCGGTCAATCCGTGATGAAGCGACTCCAGTCGAATTCGACCTGTTTTACGTCGTAGGCAAGCAGCGATTCCCAGTGTTTCTGGAGATCGCCCTCGAACAGTCCGCGGGTGATGCCGGAAACGAGTTTCGGGATGTGAATGGTCATGGCGTTGATGCTGCTGCCCGACGGGCCAAAACTGAGCGTCGAGCCGATGCCGAAGACGTGGATGTCGGCGAGCCACGGGGCTGCACCGGGCACCCGCTCCTGGAACGCGTAGTCCTGGCCGAGATAGGGGAAGGCTGCCAGCAGCGGGTCTTCCTCCCCGGGCGGCGGCGCGAAGCGATCGCCCCACAGCGCGATCTGGTCGGCTATTTTTGAAAGCTCGGGTCGAGCCCGGATGTTCTGGCGCGTGCCGAGGCCGCAGATCGCAAAGTCGGCATGGAAGGGGCCGCGCGAGGTCTCGATCCGGATGCGGCCGTCTTCCATGCGGGCGTCGGTCCATGTGCGGCCGAGATGCATGCGGAAGTCGGGGAAGGCCAGCACGCGCTTGTAGGTGTCGGTGGGAAAGCCTTCACGCGAGCGCATGATGTGACCCATGATGCGCCAGCGCCAGATGTCGGGCATCTCGCCGATGTGGCGCAGGAAGCCCGCGAAGGTGAGCCAGCGGTACTGCTGCACGGCCGACGGCTGCGCTCGGCGGCAAAACAGGTCGACGTCGGCGCCCGCTTCGAGCGCGGTCGCGGCATTGTCCATCGCCGAGGAGCCGGCGCCCAGCACGGCGACATTGCGGCCGCGCAGGCTCGCAAAATCAATGTCGTCGCAGGTGCAGGCGCGCTTGTCGGTGGGCAGGGCGCGGATGAAGGCGGGCATCCACCATTCGCCGGTGCCGTCCTGGCCGGTGGCAAGGACGAGCTTGCGCGTCGCCAGCACTTCACCGGTCGACAAGGTGACCAGCAGGCAGCGGCCGCCGTCGTCGAGCTCGCCCGGCTCGATCGAGGCAGCACCTGCGTTGTTGCGCACGGGCAGGCCGAGCACGCGGCGATACCAGACGAGATAGGCGTGCCAGTCGGCACTCGCGATCAGCCCGAGATCGTCCCAGGCCCGCGCGCCGTGCTGCGCCTCGAACCACGCCTGGAACGTGAGGCTGGGCACGTCGAGGTCGGGGCCGGTCTGGTCCTTGGGGCTGCGCAAGGTCGGCATGCGCGCGTAGGTCACCCAGACGCCTTCCTGACCCTCCGGCGCACGATCGATGACCAGGATGTTGCGTACCCGCTCGCGGATCAGCTGGAAGGCGGTGGCGAGGCCCGACTGACCGGCGCCCACGATCAGCACGTCGAGCACGGTCTTGCCGTGGCGCTTTCGCGCCTTCATCCAGTCCGCGCGCGGATGGGCGGTGAGCGCAATATCCCGCCGGACCTGCGCTTCGAGCGCGGCCAATCCAATGCCCGACTGCATGGACGTCACCTGCATGGACGCTATGGGAGCAAGGCCTGTGCCACTTGGCATACATGTTGCGTGAATCGGCCCGCCAACGCCAGTGGGAGGGCATATGCGCAAGGATCGCAACAGGACCGCGCTTTCGCGCCGGAAATTCGTCACCACCGCCGCTGCCGGCGTCGCCGTCGCTGGCTTCATGCCGAAGAAGGTGTTCGCGCAAAAGAAGGTCGCGGTGAAGTTCAATCTCAGCTGGCTGCCTGAAGGCGCCAATGTCTACTCCTACGCCGCCAAGCAGTTCTGGGCCAAGGAAGGGCTCGACGTCACGATCGAGAAGGGCACCGGCTCGATCGCGGCCGCCCAGGGTGTCGCGCAGGGCCAGTACGAGTTCGCCATTCCGGCCGCGCCGAACTGCATCCAGCAGGCGATGAAGGGGCTGCCCCTCGTCAATCTGGGTTGCGCCAACTACGACACGACCATGGGCATCATCGTGTTGCCCAATTCACCGATCAAGGAACCGAAGGACCTCAAGGGCAAGAAGATCGGCTCGACCTACACGTCGGGCGAATATGCCTTCCTGCCGACGTTCCTGAAGAATGTCGGTCTCACCATGGCCGACATCCAGTCGATCGCCCTCGACGGCAAGGTGCGCGAGGTGGCACTCCTCGAGAAGCAGACCGACGCGATCTCCTGCTACATCGCCAGTGCGCTTCCGAAGATCGTCGCCGGTGGCGTGCAGCCGCGCACCTTCCTGTTCAGCAAGTTCGGCCTGCCGTTCTACGCCCACAGCCTGACGACGACGTCGGCCTACCTCGCCAAGGAGAAGGGCGTGTGCGAGACGATGGCCCAGGGCCTGTGCGAAGGCATCAAGTTCGCGCTGCTGAAGCCCGACGAGACGATCGAGGCGCTGTTCAAGGAAGTGCCGGAGATGAAGCTCGCTTCCACCGTCAAGGAGCAGCTCCAGATCGGCATGGGGGTCTGGGCCTCGAATTACGTCTCCCGGGAAGCGATGGAGAAGGGCGTGGGTTATGCCGACCCCGCCGCCTACGTGAAGATGACAGACCTGATCATGGGGACCGCTGCCCCGGGCGACAAGAAGCCCGACCCGGCCTCGCTCTACACCAATGAGTTCGTGGGCAAGATCAAGCTCACCGACGCCGAGTGGAAACAGGTCAAGGTGTCGACGTCGAAGTACGCGCTCGGATGATCGCGGCCGCCATCGACCGGCTGGCCCCCATCGAAACGGCACTCGTCGAGGCGCCGGCGGGCGCGGCCGGTTACGTCGTCGTCGATGCCGTCGCCAAGATCTTCAATCCCGGAGGGCGTCACGAGGTCGAGGCGGTGTCCCCGACGTCGTTCACGGTGAAGTCGGGAGAGTTCGTCTCCCTGCTCGGGCCGTCGGGCTGCGGCAAGAGCACTCTCGTGATGATGGTCGCGGGCCTCGACCGGCCGAGCGAGGGCGTGATCACCGTGGCCGGCCGGTCGATGAACGCGCCGCGGGCCGAGACCGGCATCATGTTCCAGGACCCGACCCTCCTGCCGTGGAAGTCGGCGCTCGAGAACGTGCTGTTTCCCTTCCGCGCCATGAACAGGCCGGTGGGTCCGCATGTCGCGCGCGCCCGCGCATTGCTCGATGCGGTGGGCCTTGAGGGCTTCCACGACCACAAGCCGCGCCAGCTCTCGGGCGGCATGCGCCAGCGGGTCGCGATCTGCCGCACGCTGGTCTACGAGCCCGACCTGCTGCTGATGGACGAGCCGTTCAGCGCCCTCGATGCGATCACGCGTGACGAGATGAACCTCGTGCTGATGAGGATGTGGGAGGAGCATCACCGCACCGCGATCTTCGTCACCCACAGCATCCGCGAAGCCGTCTATCTCTCCGACCGCGTCCTGGTGATGAGCCAGCGGCCCGGCCGGATCGTGGCCGACGTGCGCATTCCCTTTGGCCGGCCGCGCCGCCTGGAGATCGAGGAGACCGCGGAGTTCAACGAGATCTGCGGCTACCTGCGCAGCAAGATCCAGCATCGGCCGGCATGATGACCGCCTGTCGTCCTGAGCCCTTCGGCGGCGCAGGCCGCCATCAGGGTAAACTCCGCGAAGGACCTCACGCCTGCCGCGGGCTCGATATTCGCGGTCCGTGTCTGATCGTTCCGCGAGGTCCTTCGCTTCGCTCAGGACGACAAAGCAAATGCGATAGCCCTGCCCGAGACAGGGGAGGGAGGTAGAGGGTGAACGTCGATCGCCTGCGTACCGCGATCCTGCCGACGGCGTTCGCCGTGAGCCTGCTCGTGCTGTGGCAGGCGCTGGTGGTGATCTTCGACTATCCGAAGGTCGTGATGCCGGCGCCGACCGACATCGCCCAGGCCCTGGTCACGAACTTCGGCACGCTCTGGCAGCAGATGCTGCCGACGGCGCGCGACACCATCGCGGGCTTCCTGCTGGCGACGGTGCTGGGAATCGGCATCGCCTCGGTCCTGAGCTTCAACCGGCTGGTGCGCGACACGATCTATCCCATGGTGATCGTGATCCAGCTCGTGCCGAAGATCGCCTGGACGCCGCTCTTCATCGTCTGGGCCGGCATCGGCTGGCCCTCGCGACTTACCATCGCGACCTTCATCGCTTTCTTCCCGATCTTCATCTCGATGATGGCGGGCCTCGAAGCCGCCGACCGTTCGCTGGTCCGCCTCAGCGTCAGCCTGACGGCGAGCAGCTGGCGGACCTTCTGGCTGGTGCGGCTGCCGGCCTCGATGCCGTATCTCTTCTCCGGCCTGAAGATCGGCGTCACCCTGGCGGTGATCGGCGTCATCGTGGCGGAGTTCATCTCCTCGTCCGAAGGGCTGGGCTTCCTGATCCAGAAGAGCGCGGCACTGCTGCAGACCGACATGATCCTGGCCGCAATCGTCGTTCTTTGCGCACTGGGCCTCGCCTCCTATGGCGTCGTCCATGCGGGCGAACTCGGCATCCGCAGATGGCGGGGCGAGTGAACGGCCTGCTCGACGCCAAGGGCGCGGCGCGGCTGGTCCTGCCGCCGGCCTTCGGCGTGGCGGTGTTGCTCGCGACCTGGTCCGCGCTGTCGGCCAGCGGGCTGGTGCGGCCGCGACTGCTGCCGGCGCCCGAGAAGGTCTGGCAGACCCTGGAGCGCTCGATCGGCCTGCTGCTCGAACAGGCGCAGCCGACCTTCTGGGCCGCCATGATCGGGATCCTCGCCGCGGCCTTTTCCGGAATCGGCCTCGGCATCGCGGTGTCGTGGTCGAAGCGGCTGATGCAGGCGATCTATCCCACGATCGTGTTCTTCCAGCTGATCCCGAAGGTGGCGCTCGCGCCGGTCTTTTTGATCTGGTTCGGCCACAGCTTCACGGCCAACGTGGTCTTCTCGGTGTTCATCGCCTTCTTCCCGGTGCTGGTCGCCACCATCGCCGGCATGCGGGCGACGCCCGAGACCTACGAACGGCTCTGCAGCTCGCTGATGATGTCGCCGCTTCGCGTCTTCCTCACCATCAAGCTCGCCTTCGCGCTGCCGCAGATCTTCAGCGGCCTGCGCATCGGCGTCACTTTCGCGGTGATCGGCGTGATCCTGGGCGAGTTCATCACCGCGCAGGCCGGCCTCGGCTACATCATCCTGTTCTCGGCCAACAACTTCGAGACGGCGCTGCTGCTGTCGGCCATCGTCCTGCTGTGCGGCGTCGGCATCGTCCTGTTCGCGATCTTCCTGGCGCTCGAGGTGATCGTGCTGCGGATCTACGACAGCCGCTAAATCCTCTTCCCCATTCAAATGGGGAAGTGCCCTCGTCTTACGAGGGCGATGGGGTCATGACCCCTCCGGCCCTGCGGGCCACAGGGCGCTTCTGGCCGCAGGCGGCCAAAACGCCGACCCATTTGGGGAGGAAAGCGCAAGGAGGCCTTGCGCATATTTAGCCCGGCGGTCTCAACTGGTCGACGCAAGCGGACATCCCTCCGCACACTGGCAGTGTCTGCTAGGTGCCAATAGGCGCCATGGCCGACCGTTGATCAAAGGTATCCATTCTAAGAACGAACATACCGGCACAACGGATACCGGCTGCAGCCCAAGAACTGATTTCCTGCATTGCTGCCGGACCTGGCCGTCCTCAGGACCAGCGGGCTGCCGCACCGACCACAAGTCGTGGTGCTCTCGAAGCGTTGCTTCAAATGATCCACGTGCTTCAAGTGTGTGGCGCGCGTCTTCGGCAGCATCTCTGCTTTGATGGTCGCCACTATCAGCTTCACCTCAGCCTCGGTGAAGAGCACCTGCCTCTTGCTCTTGACGTAAGTAATGTAGCCGCCAGTTAAGACGTTTGGAGGCATTTCGGTCCTCAGACTACAATTGCCCCGAAATACCACGACGGAATGCATCCTCTCGAGCGGGATTCTGGCCAAGCTTGAAAGCGCCCTGATGTGACCTTCATTTTGATGCAGGGGATTCTGGAACTTGAGCTTGTTCCCCCTGTTTGTCTTTGTCCAAAAGGGATCGTTCTCACTCCCGAATACCCATCCACTCATGTTTTTGGTCTCCACTACGAACACGCCGTAGCGAGAGATGATCACATGATCGATCTGCGTCGTGCCTCGTCGGGTCCTTATCGTTACGTTATTTATGTCAACGTAATCGGACGACCGCAGAAAGAGCTTCTTCGCAATGACGGTCTTGAGTTCGCCGAACCAGCCCGTGAACTGCAGACCCGACGACATTTCGACCGCCATTTCCCATATGCCCGGCCCCTCCGGTCAGCGCGGTTGGACGATTACCGCGGCTCCCGCCGGCGAGCAATCTCGGTGGTCCGGTGATAGCGCTATTCGCCACGTGCCGGGCCATGCGCTCGCCCGACCGAGCAGCCGACCGCTTTCGAGCTGGTGATTAACCTCAGGACTGCGAATGCACTCGTGATGACTGCCAAGTGCCAATAGGCGACGTGGCGCCGACGTGCCAGCCATCTCCCTGGAAGTACGGTGCGCCTTGGGAGGGCATCCACCGCAATATTAACTTGCGTTATATTGCGATAATCGCTATATAGTGTTCCGGACCAACCACCGGAGACCGCCATGGCACGTGCCCGCACGATCAAGCCGCACTTCCTGAGATCCCGCAGCATGCGCAAGGTGAGTTGCATGGCGCGGCTCACCTTTATTCAGCTCTGGTTGATGGCCGACGATGCCGGGCGGCTCAGCGCCCATCCGCTAATGCTGGCCCGCGCGCTCTATCCCGGCGACGCCGAGGCGGCCGGCCTGTTGCCGGGCTGGCTGGCCGAGCTCGAAGGCCAGCACTGCATCGAGCGCTACACCGTCGACAGGTTGGAATACCTGCGCATCGTCAACTGGCATCGGCATCAGAAGGTCTACCACCCAACACCCAGCCGTCTGCCGGCCCGTCCCGTGGGTTTCTCGAATGCGTCGGGAGAGCTTCAAGAGACGCTCGGGAGCGAAAGCGAAAAGCCACGCAGCGACAAGGCGTTGACCCCGCCCGCGCAAATTCCCGAGCCATTCGAGACGCCTCTGGAAACGCTCGGGAAAAATCCAGGAAACCCTTGTGCGTCGCGCATATTGCCCCTTTTCACGAGGGATTCTGGAGGCGAAGGATTTTTTCGACGTGCCGCCGTCGCGGCTCAGCGCGTCCTGGCGCGTGTTGGTTAGCGCGCCTTCGCGCATGTTGGTTAGCGCGCCTTCGCGCGGCGGCAGTGTGTCCAGCTCGGTCGGAAAAAGCCTAGGGCAGTTCGATGCCGAAGGCCTTCAGGCCGTTCTCGTAGGAGATCGCCTTCTTCGTCTTGTCGTCGAAGCCGCAGAGGGCCGCGAGGTTCTCCTCGGGCACGGCCCAGGTCGTCGTGTCGAGGACGGCGTCGGCGACGTGCGGACGGAAGAACGGATGGTCGGTGCCGAACATGATCTTCGCCGGATCGGCAAAGGCCGTGAGGGCCGCGACCGCGGGCGGGTGATAGACGATCGAATCGTACCAGCATTGCCGCAGGTAATGGCTGGGCGGCTGGGGCAGGCCGAAGTCCTTGGAGATGTCGTTCTTGACGCAGGAATCGAGGCGGCCGGCGAGATAGGGCAGGGTGCCGCCGCCGTGCGCGATCAGGAGCTTGAGGCCGGGGTTGCGCGCCATCGCGCCGCGCAGGATCAGGCGCGCCACCGCGATCGAGGTCTCGAAGGTGAAGCCCATCGCCAGCAGCATGGCGTGGCCGGTGTCGGGGAACAGCTCGTGGCCGATGCCATAATGCGGGTGGATGAAGACGAACTGGCCGAGGTCGGAGGCCGTCTTCCAGATCGGCTCGAACTCCGGATCGTCGAGGCCTTGGCCGCGGCCCGCCGAGCCGATGATGACGCCGCGCATGTACCGGTAGCCCGCCAGCCGCTTCAGCTCGGCGGCGCAGGTCTCAGGCCGCTGCAGCGGCAGCACCCCGAAACCGTAGAGCCGTCCGGTGGAGGTCGCGCACATGGCTTCGAGGTCTTCGTTCAGTTTGGCAGCCAACTCAGGCGCCGCGTCCGGTTCGACGAAGTCGATCCAGGGATTGGCCGAACTCACGACCGAGACGGCGATGCCGTGCCGGTCCATGAAAGCGAGCTTACGCTTCACGTCATGGAACTCGCTGCCGATCGGCCGGCCGGCGGACGTGGAGGTGTCGGCGTCCTCGTCCGGCAGGATGATCAGCCGGTCGCCCTTCTCGCGCGAGACAATGCGTGGGATCTGCCTGCGCTCTCGCAGCAGCGCCACGTAGCGCGGCAGGTACATATGCGTGTGGACGTCGATCAACGGCAGGGGCGGCGGCAGAGACACAGGCGTTCCTCGAATTCAGGGCTTGCCCGACGTCAAAGCAAGCCCTGCGCCAGTTCTACTCCGCAGCCTGCTTGCCCAGCCCCTTCGGCACCTGCGCCGCGGCCGCACTGACGCGCGGGTTGGTCGTGACCTTGAGCGCTTCGGCGGCGTCCGCGTTCTCCATGATCTTGGCCATGATCGCCTGGCCCGCGCGCTCGAACACGCCGCGGTTGACCTGGAGGTACTTCTCCAACTCGCGCAGCTTGGTCACGTAGCCGTTGATCTCGGGGATGACATAGCGCGCGACCATGTCCCAGCTGCGGAACGTGTTTTCGGGATTGGCCCAGTCGTGCACGAAGCCCACGCAGGTGCCGAAGCCGCCGCTCTGGTCGACCACGGCCTTGATCATCTTCACCAGATCGTCCGGCGTGCCGATGACGGCGGCCGAGCCCGGGCTGGAGTATTCCTCGACCGCGGCGTCGGGCGTCTTGAAGGCCGTCGAGCCCGGCCGCTGCAGGGTGCCGTGGATGTATTCGTTGTGCCAGCGCTTCAGCCCGTGCTTGGCCTCCTCGCGGGCCTTCTCGCGCGTCTCGGCGATGTGCCAGTTGAGCAGCACGCGCCAGTTCTTGCGGTCGACGGTGGTGCCGTGCTTCTTCGCGGCGCTCTCCGCGAAACCCCACTGGGTCGGCAGCGCCGTCAGGCCCTCGGTGGACATCGAGCCCAGCGAGATGATGCCGATGCCGTACTTGCCGGCCAGGGTCATGCCCGAGGGGCTGATCTGCGAGGCGACGGCGAACGGCATTTCCTCCTGCAGCGGCAAGAGCTGCAGGCCCGCGTCATGCAGGTCGTACCACGCGCCTTTCTGCGTCACGCGCTCGCCGCGGAACAGGCGGCGGATGATGTCGATCGCCTCGTCCTGGCGGTCGCGCTGGGTCATCGGATCGATGCCGAGCGCATAGGCGTCGGACGGGAGCGCACCGGGGCCCGAGCCGAAAATCGCGCGGCCGCCGGTCATGTGGTCGAGCTGGACCATGCGCTGCGCCACGTTGAAGGGATTGTGATAGGGCAGCGAGATCACGCCGGTCGCGAGCTTGATGCGCTTGGTGTGCTCGCCGGCCGCGGCGAGGAACATCTCGGGCGAGGCGATCATCTCCCAGCCCGACGAGTGATGCTCGCCGCACCAGAACTCGTCGTAGCCGAGCTCGTCGAGATGCTGCACGAACTTGAGATCGCGCCGGAACTGCAGCATCGGGTTTTCGCCGATAGGATGATGGGGTGCGAGGAATGCGCCGAAACCGAGCCGCGCCATGCGGACCTCCCTTATTGTCATCCTGAGCGCAGCGAAGGATCTTGCGCTGGGCTACAGAGATGCTGCCTGGTTGAAACGTAAGGTCCTTCGCTGGCGCTCAGGACGACACTAAATAGGTAACATGGCCGGTCGGCGCGGTCGATAAGGAGAGCGGCATATGAAGGATCTGGCAAAGCGCGTGGCCCTGGTGACGGGTGCCTCCCGGGGCATCGGCGCGGCCATCGCGATTTCGCTGGCCGAAGCGGGCGCCGCCGTGGCGGTGAATTACCGCGAAAAAAAGGCCGAAGCCGAGGCCGTCGCCCAGGCGATCCGCAAGGCTGGCGGCAAGGCGATGGCGATCGCCGCGGATGTCTCGAAGACGCAAGAGGTCGCGCGGATGGTCGCAGCCGTTGCAGCCGAGCTGGGACCGGTCGACCTGCTGGTCAACAACGCCGGCATCGGGATCATCCGCTCCGTCGACGATCTCACCGAGGAGGATTTCGACGTCACCATCGCGGTGAACCTGAAGTCGGCGTTCCTGTGCACGCAAGCGGTGATCCCCGGCATGCGCCAGCGCAAATGGGGACGCATCGTCAACATCTCGTCCGGCGCGGCGCGCGGAGCGGGCGGCATCGGCCCGCACTACAATGCGTCCAAGGCCGGCATGGAGGGGCTGACACGCGGCTACGCGGCGCGGCTGGTGAAGGACGGCATCACGGTGAACGCCGTGGCGCCGTCGTTGATCGAGACCGACATGGTGAAGTCGGGCCTCGCCTCGTCGCCGGCACGCATCCCGCTCGGCCGCTTCGGCACGTCGGAGGAATGCGCGCAGGTCGTGATGATGCTGGTGCGCACGGAATACATGACTGGCCAGACCGTGGCGCTGAGCGGTGGAATGTCGTTCCTCTGACGCTATTTCACTGCCTGGGTGGCCGCGGCGGCGGCGATGATCACCGCGGCGTCGTCGGGCAGCAGGAAGCCTTCGGCTTCGAGGCTGCGCGCGGCGATGCGGATGCGGTTCACATAGTCGTCGCGGTTCCTGTAGCGCTCGGCGATCTTGCTGTCGGAGAAGGGCAGGAAGGCGCCGGCGAGCGAGCAGCCGAACGACGTCGGATCCTGCTGGGCGGCGTGGACGCCGAGCGGCACGGCGACGTCGGGCAGGCGCACGCCGCCCAGCACGTTGCCGTCGGCGTCGCGCTTGGGCCGCTCGATCACGGCGTTGGGCGAGGTCTTGGGCGCGGCCAGCACCTCGGGGTCGCCGGTGGCCGGTTCGAGCGGCATCAGCCGGTTGGCGGGCGGCGGCGTGTTGGCTGCGACCCAGCGGTCGAGATGAAGCAGGGTCGCGCGCGAGACCGGGCTCCAGTCGAGCCGCTCGCGCGGACGCTTGCAGTCGGACTTGAGCAGGATCGCATGCGAGGCGCCGGCTATGTCGTACATCCGGACGTTGTCGGGAATCGGTTGCTCTGCCGTGCCGCTGCCGCCGGTGCGGCCCATCGAGGCACGCAGCGAGAGGAAGTCGGTCGTGCTGCTGATCATCACGATCCTGGGCGGAATCTCCTTGCGCGCCGTCACCTTGGCGAGGATCTCGCCGATCGTGAACGGTCCTTCGTTTACGCCGCGGAACTCGGGATCGGCGAAGCTCGGCGCGGCATTGCCGCTCGAACTCAGGACCGGGCGAGGAGCGCAGGATCGGCAGGAGGCCCGAGCCCGAGACGAAGATGTGCATGCCGTCGAACACGCGATGGCCGTGCGCCTGGTTGAAGCCAGCCAGCAGAAACGTCTTGAGGAAGCGGCCGCTCTGCGACTTGCCGCTGGCCAGCGTATGCTTGACCGCGCCCTTCAACGGATTGTCGCCTTGCGATCGAGCGAAGAAGTCGGCGGCATCGCGCATGATCGCGAAGCCGGCGCCCTCGACGTACTGTGTCTTGCCGGCCTGGTCGACGAAGGACGGCAGCTCTGCGCCCTTGCCCAGTTCCCACGACACTTCGGCCAGGGCAAAGCCGTGATCCTCGAGGAAGCCGGTGCCCTGGGCGAGCGTGCCCGACTCGAAGGGCTCGTCGTGCGGGCTGTTGTAGAGCGCGACGCCGTAGACACGGCCCCGGTTCGGCACGTCGACGATCAGGGTGCCGTTGCCCCTGGATGGCGTGGCCGGCATCAGCAGGACGATGTTCGAGGCGTACTCGATCATGCCGTGCGCGTTGGGCTTGACCTTGTCGAGGTCGGGAATGGCTTCCCTGGGCGACAACTCGCCGTGCAGCTTGCCCTTCCAAAGCACGTATTCGCCCGGACGGAATGTGCCGTAGGACTCCTTGCTGGTGATCTCCAGGCGCGTGACGTCCGCAGCGGCCGGGAGGACGGTGGCCAGGCTGAGCGCCGTGGCAGCGAAACAGCCGAGAAAGAGACGCTGCACTTGTTTCCTCCGGGATTTATGATTTGTGCAAGCGCAAGGCTAGCGCAGATCGGCCGGGGAGGCCGGGTGAAATGATCGTGATCGGACGACGTCTCGCGCTTGCGTTCGCCCTGCAGTGTCTGGTGACGTCTTCGTTCGCCGCGGACTATCCGGCCAGACCGATCCGACTGGTCGTGCCCTATGCGCCCGGCGGCGGGGCGGACTCGGTGGCCCGCATCGTCGCGCGCAAGATGAGCGAGAGCATCGGCCAGCCGATCGTGATCGACAACAAGGGTGGCGCCGGTTCGATCCTCGGCACCGACATCGTGGCCAAGGCCGAGCCCGACGGCTACACCTTGCTGCTCGGCCAGTCGGGCCCGATCTCGATCAATCCGGCCGTCTACAAGAGCCTGCCGTACGACCCGGTGAAGGACTTCGCGCCGGTCGCCATGACGACGGCCTATCCCTACATCCTCGTCGTCAATGCCGACCTGCCGGTGACGTCGCTGCAGGAGTTCGTGGCGCTCGCCCGCAGCAAGCCGGGAACCATGAACTACGGCTCGACCGGCGTCGGTGCGGCCAACCATCTGGTGGCCGAGCTGTTCAATGCCAAGGCCGGGCTCAAGATGACACACGTGCCTTATCGCGGCACTGCGCTTGCCGTCGGCGATCTGCTGAGCGGCCAGCTCACCATGGTGTTCGGCGATCCGATCAGCGTGCTGTCGCAGATCAAGGCGGGCAAGCTGCGGGCGCTCGCCGTCACCAGCCTCGAGCGTTCTGCCGTCGCGCCCGAGGTGCCGACGGTCGCGGAGAGCGGCTATCCGGGCTTCGAGGCGCTGGCCTGGCACGGCATCCTGGCGCCGGCGAAAACGCCGCCCGCGATCGTGAAGAAGCTCAATGAGGAGATCGCCAAGGCGCTGGCCGATCCGGCGACGAAGAAGCTGCTCGAGGATCAGGCAATGCAGACGGTGGGCAACTCGCCGGAGGCCTTCGCCGCCTTCATCCAGAAGGACATCGTCCTGTGGAAGGCGGTCGCCACGGCGGCGAAGGTCACCGTGGAATAGTCATGGCCGCCAGGCCCGCGACGTCGACACTCCTGTCGAGCGACCAGATGGCATCGATCAGCGGCTGGATGTCGTGACTCGCGTTCCAGCTCTTCGCCTCGTCGCGCAGCTTGCGCTCGATCTCGCCATCCTTGAGCGGATTGGCGGCGCTGCCCTTGGCAGCCTGCGTCGACATCTTCTGGACCTTGCCGTCGCCCGTCGTGAATTCCATCTCGGCCGCGATCGTCGAGATGTTCGGGTCGCTCGTCACGGAGATGCGCTTGCGCATCGCGCTCACCTTTGGGTCGTTGACGCAGGCGTCCGTGAACTGCTCGAGGCCGGCCTTGCCCAGCACCAGCGCGGCGGCCACGGCATGCTGCAGGCTGACCTGGCTCTCGCGGCCGGTCGCGACGATCGGGCGATCGGTGCGCTGGACGAGAAGAGGATTGCCGCGCGCCATGACCTTTTCGACGACGGCACCGGGGTTCTGCCTGTGCCAGTCGAGCGCCAGATCGAGCAGGGGGTGGATCACGAATCCCGCCGGGTATGGCTTTATCGAATTGTTGGCGACTTCCCAGCTCTCGCCCAGCCCGTCGAGCAGCGCCGACCAGTTTGGCGGCTCGCCCATGGCGGCAAGGAAACCCTGCGCGCCTGCGATCGGCTCCGGTGGCCCCTCGAAGCCTTTCCCGGCGAGCAGCGCGGAAAAGAGTCCATTGCGCGCGGCATTGCCGACCGAGACGCTTTTGGCGGGCCAGCCGAGACACTCGCAGAGCCCGGCCGATTGCGTCGAGGCATTGCCCAGAGCCCAGACGATCTGTGCTTCGCTGAGCTTCAGCAGCTTCGCCGCCCCGGCCGCGGCACCGAACACGCCGCAGGTCGAGGTGATGTGCCAGCCCTTGGGATAGTGACCCGGCGAGATCGCGCCGCCGACCCGGCACTCGATCTCGAAGCCCAGGATGAAGGCCAGCAACAACTCGGGGCCCGTAACCTTGTGCAACTCCGCCACCGCCAGCACGGCGGGCGCGAGCGGCGAGGTCGGATGCACGACCGTTGGCAGGTGCGTATCGCAATAGTCGAAGACATTGGCGCCGGCAGCGTTGAGGAAGGCGGCACTCAGCGCATCGATGCGCTCGGAGCGGCCGACGATGGTGGCCTGCCTGCCGCCGGAGAATTCGGCCAGCGCCTTCAGCGCCAGCTCGACCGGCGCCGTGCGACAGCCGGCGATCGCCACGGCAAAGAAGTTCAACAGTGCGCGCTTGGCTTCGTGGCGGACGGTCTCGGGAATGTCCTCCCACCTTGTCGTGGCGACGAAGCGGGCGAGGGTCGGGGTAACACCATGTCTGGGCAACATGCGCCCAGCCTATTGCCTCTAGCGCTGCATTTCCATCAGCCGGTCCATCGGCATGTCGAGCATGTTCGCATTGAGATTCGACATGATCAGCATGGAACCGAAGACGACGAGGCCGACGACGAAAATGCCGAAGGCCAGCGCCAGGAAATTGTTGGTGTCGTCCGGTCCGCTCGAGATGTGGAAGAAGAACACGACATGCACGCCCATCTGTCCGATCGCCAGCGCGGCCAGCAGCACCGGGATGCCGGGCTGCCAGACGGTACGCGTATCGGCCGCCCAGAACGAGGCGAGCGTCAGGATCACCGCGAACAAGAGACCGGCCGCGTACATCAATGCGCCGCCACGTCCGCGCTGGCCGCCGCCGGGCGCCTTGTCGCGTGTCTCCATCAGTGCGCTCCGAGATAGACGATGGTGAAGACGCCGATCCAGACGATGTCGAGGGCGTGCCAGAACAGCGCGAAGCAGAGCAGCCGCCGTACCACCATCGGCCGGAAGCCGAGCGTGGCCACCTGCGCCATCATAGTGAGCAGCCAGCCGAGGCCGAAGGTCACGTGCAGCCCATGAGTGCCGACCAGGGTGAAGAAGGCCGACAGGAAGGCGCTTCGGGCCGGACCGGCGTCGTGCGCGATCATGCGCGTGAACTCGGTGAGCTCGAAGGAGAGGAAAGCCGCTCCGAGCACGAATGTGACCGTGGCCCACAGATAGGTCGTGGCGCGGTTGCGCGCCTCGAAGGAGAGAGTGAGGAGGCCGCAGGTGAAGCTCGAGGCGAGCAGGCAACCGGTCTCCATCAGCACATTCATGCGGTCGAAGAGCTGCGGCCCGGCCGGACCGGCCGCGGTCTGCCCGGACAGCACGGCGTAGGCGGCGAACAGGGCCGAGAACATCACGATGTCGCTCAGCAGGAAGAGCCAGAAGCCGAAGGCCACAACGACATGGATCGGCGCGGGCCCACGCTCGGAGATCGGGGTGCGATCCTCGTCCTGAACCGGGTCGGTAAGGGCGTCGACCAGGCTCATGCCTGTGCGCTCCGGCGTGCACGCTCGGCATTTGCGATGATCTCGGCGGAGATCTCCTCCTCGTGCTCGACCCGCCAGCCGTGCGCCAGCCCCGTGGCGATCAGTCCGGCCACGCCCAGGATCGCCATCCACCAGATGTGCCATACCAGGGCAAAGCCCATGAAGAATGCGAAGAAGGCGAGCACGACGCCCACGGCGGTGCGTCGCGGCACATGGATCGCTTCCCAGACGTCGTCCTCGTCGTTCGCCGGCCGGGTGGCCCGGCCGGCCTGCTTCATCCCCCAATAGGCATCGGCATCTTCGACATGCGGCAGCCTCGAGTAATTCCAGGCGGGCGGCGGCGAGGCCGTCGACCATTCGAGCGTGCGGCCGTGCCAGGGATCGCCGGTCACGTCGCGCCGGCGGTCGCGGTTGCGGATGCTGACCCAGAGCTGCAGCCCCATGAACCCGACGCCGAGCAGGATGAGCAGCGCGCCGGCCAGGGCTGCGATCATCAGCGGCTGCCAGCCCGGCACGTCGTAGTGGTTCATGCGTCGCGTGGCGCCCATCAGGCCCAGCAGGTAGAGCGGCATGAAGGCCAGGTAAAAGCCCACGAGCCAGCACCAGAAGGCCGCCTTGCCGAGACGTTCGTCGAGGGTGAAGCCGAACGCCTTGGGGAACCAGTAGGCGTAGCCCGCGAAGGCGCCGAACAGCACGCCGCCGATGATCACGTTGTGGAAGTGCGCCACCAGGAACAGGCTGTTGTGAAGCACGAAGTCGGCAGGCGGGATCGCCATCAGCACGCCGGTCATGCCGCCGATCACGAAGGTGCAGATGAAACCGAGCGCCCACAGCATCGGCGTGGCGAAGCGGATGCGCCCGCCGAACAGGGTGAAGATCCAGTTGAACACCTTCACGCCGGTGGGCACGGCGATGATCATGGTCATGAGGCCGAAAAAGGCGTTCACGTCGGCGCCGGCACCCATGGTGAAGAAGTGGTGCAGCCAGACCATGAAGGACAGCATGCAGATCGACATGGTCGCCGCGATCATCGAGCGGTAGCCGAACAGCGGCTTGCCCGAGAAGGTGGCGATCACCTCGGAGAACACGCCGAACGCCGGCAGGACCAGAATGTAGACCTCGGGATGGCCCCACGCCCAGATCAGATTGACGTACATCATGGCATTGCCGCCGGCCTCGTTGGTGAAGAAGTGGAAGCCGAGATAGCGGTCGAGCAGCAGCATTGCGTAGGTCGCGGTCAGGATCGGAAAGGCCGCGACGATCAGCAGGTTCGAGGCGAGCGCGGTCCAGCAGAAGATCGGCATGCGCCCGTAGCCCATGCCGGGCGCGCGCAGCTTCAGGATGGTCGTGGTGAAGTTGATGCCGGTCATCAGCGTGCCGACGCCGGCGATCTGCAGCGACCAAAGGTAATAATCCACGCCGACCCCGGGCGAGAAGGAGAGCTCGGACAGCGGCGGGTAGGCGAGCCAGCCGGTCTTGGCAAACTCGCCCACGAACAACGAGACGTTGATCAGCAGCACGCCCGATGCGCTCAGCCAGAAGCTGACGGAGTTCAGGGTCGGGAAGGCCACGTCGCGCACGCCGAGCTGGAGCGGCACGGCGAAGTTCATCAGGCCGATCACAAACGGCATGGCCACGAAGAAAATCATGATCGTGCCGTGCGCCGAGAAGATCTGGTTGTAATGCTCGGGCGGCAGGTATCCCGGCGCGCCGTTTGCCGCCAGCGCGAGCTGCGAGCGCATCATCAGCGCGTCGATGAAGCCGCGGATCAGCATCACGAAGGCCAGAAGCCCGTACATCACGCCGATGCGCTTGTGGTCGACCGAGGTGATCCACTCGCGCCAGAGATAGGGCAGCCAGCCGCGACGGATCACTGTCACGGCGATGGCCGCGAGGACGAGCAGCACCAATGCCGACGCGAACAGCGGGATCGGCTGGTCGAAGGGGATCGCGCTCCAGTCGAGCTTGCCCAGCATCTCAGGGCGCGCCCTTGGCGATGGTTTCGAAGAGGCGCGGCGCGACGGCTGAGAAGGTCGCCGGCGTGGCAACGATGCCGGGCCGCGCGAGGGCGGCATAGCCCTGGTCGTCGAGCCTGCCGCCCCGCGCGCGGGTTTCGCCGACCCAGGCCGCGAAGCGGTCGGGAGATACGGCCTCGACCTCAAACCGCATGTCCGAAAATCCGCTGCCGCTGAACTGCGCGCTCAGTCCCGGATAGGTACCGGGCTTGTCGGCCACCAGATTGAGGCGGGTCGTCATGCCATTCATCGTGTAGATCTGGCTGCCCAGTTGCGGCACGAAGAAGCTGTTCATTACCGTGGCAGAGGTCAGCCGGAAGCGGATCGGCGCACCTGCCGGCACGACCAGGCGATTGACGGTGGCAACGCCTTCCTTCGGATAGAGGAACAGCCACTTCCAGTCGAGCGACACGACGTCGATGTCGATTGGCTGAGCCTTGGAGGCGATCGGCTGGCGCGGATCGAGCTCATGGCTGCCGATCCAGCAGATGCCGCCCAGGAACAGGACGACGAGCGCGGGTATCGACCACACGACCAGTTCGATGTGTCCCGAATAGGACCAGTTCGGCAGATACGTCGCTTTGCTGTTGCCAGCCCTGAACCACCACGCGAAGGCCAGGGTCAGGATGATGACGGGCAACACCACGGCGAGCATGATCGCAGTCGCATTGAGGAGGATGGTTCGCTCCGCCGCCCCGATCAGGCCTTGCGGGTCGAGCACCCCGGTGTGCCACGGCCAGTCCATGTCCCTACAATCCGCCGAAGGAGCGTGGTGAGTCCACCCTGGTTTCTTGACGATCCGATCGCGTCAGCCCAGCACGTCCTTCTCGCTGAACTCGACGCCGCGCGTCACCTCGGGTGCGGAGCCCTCGTACTCGACCTTGCGCAGCTGGTTGCGGCGAATCTTGCCCGAGATCGTCTTGGGCAGCTCCTTCACGAATTCCAGGCGCCGGATGCGCTTGAAGGGCGCCAGCTTGGTGTTGGTGTAGGCCAGGATCGAGGCCGCGGTCTCCCGGGTGGGCGGCGTCGCCCCGGTCAGCAGGATGAAGGCCTTCGGGACCGACAGGCGGATCTCGTCGGGCGACGGCACGATCGCGGCCTCGGCCACCGCCTCGTGCTCGATCAGCACGCTTTCGAGCTCGAACGGGCTGATCCGGTAGTCAGAAGACTTGAAGACGTCGTCGGCGCGGCCGACGAAGGTCAGGTAGCCGTCGGCATCGAGGCTGGCGACGTCGCCGGTGCGATAGACCTTGTCGTTGATGCCGGCGAGCTTGCCGGTGTCGTCGGCGTAGCCCTGCATCAGGCCGGCCGGCCGGCCGTCGTTGAGGTCGAGGCAGATCTCGCCTTCCCTGGCGGGCATGCCGTCGGCATCGAGCAGCAGCACGCGATAGCCGGGCAGCGGCCGTCCCATCGAGCCCGCCTTGACCGGCTGGCCGGGCGGGTTGGCGATCTGCGCCGTGGTCTCGGTCTGACCGTAGCCGTCGCGGATGGTGAGGCCCCAGCCTTCCTGCACCTTGGCGATGACCTCGGGATTGAGCGGCTCGCCCGCGCCACAGACCTCGCGCAGCGCGAGCTTGGAGGCCTTGAGGTCTTCCTGGATCAGCAGGCGCCACACGGTGGGCGGCGCGCAGAACGTCGTGACCTTGCAGCGCTCCAGGACGCCCAGCAGCCCCTTGGCGTTGAACGGTGCCTGGTTGACCATCAGCACCGTGGCGCCCGCATTCCACGGCGCGAAGAAGGTGCTCCAGGCGTGCTTGGCCCAGCCCGGCGAGGAGATGTTGACGTGCACGTCGCCCGGCTTCAGTCCCAGCCAGTACATCGTCGACAGCGCGCCCACGGGATAGGACCGGTGGCTGTGGCGCACCAGCTTGGGCTTCGCCGTCGTGCCCGAGGTGAAGTAGAGCAGCAGCGGATCGTTGGCATTGGTCGGCCCGTCGGGCTTGAACGCCGTCGGGAAGGCGTAGGCATCGCCGAGCTGCTTCCAGCCATCGACCTTCTTGTCGCTCGTCGTCACCAGTACGACGCCGGCCAGCGGCAGGCGGGCGCACTTGGTGATCTGCTGCTCGTCGGCCACGATCATCTTCGCGCCGCCGCGCTCGACCCGGTCGGCAAGTTCGTCGGCGGTCAGCAGGGTCGTGGCCGGAATGACGACGACACCGAGCTTCATCGCCGCCAGCATGATCTCCCACAGCGGCGCCACGTTGTTCAGCACCAGCAGCAGGTGATCGCCGCGCCCCAGGCCGAGCTGGCGCAGGTAATTGGCGACCTGGTTGGAGCGCGCCGACAGCTCGCCGAAGGTGAGCCTGGTCTCTTCCCCCGAGGCGACGTCGACGATCCACAGGCCGCAGCGGTCCCGGCTTTCCGGCGCGCGCGCCAGCTCGGCGTCGAACCAGTCGAGTGCCCAGTTGAACGGCACGGGTTCGGGCCATTGGAAGCCCTCGTTCGCCGCGGCATAGTCGGTGCGGTTGGCGAGCAGGAACTCGCGGGCCTGTCTGAACGTCGGCATTTCGTTTCCTTCCCTTGTCGGCCCTTCCTGCCCTGAAACAGCGCTGTCCGGCAAGGGTGCCTAGCGCAAGGGAGTCGCGGCCTCGGGCGCCTCGAGCCCGGCGGCGACACGCAGAAACGTCGTGCCGCGATTCTGGTGCTCGGGCTTGCGGAACATGAAGCCCGCCAGCGAACGCTCGACCTGGCCTGGCGCGATGCGGGTCGCCTCGTCGAGCGCCGCGCGCGCCTTGTCTATCTCGCCCAGGCCCACGTAGTTGACGGCGAGATGAGCGTAGAGCGGCGCGAAGTGCAGCGCATCGCGCAGGCCGAGCAGCGCATAGGCCACGCCGTCGGCATAGCGGCGGGCGCAACCGCAGGCCATCGCGAGGTTCAGCATCATCGTCTGGCGCCGCGGATCTCGCGGGTTGAGTCGCAGCGCCTCCAGCAGATGCTCGATGGCGCTGTCGGGGTCCCCCGACACGACCTCGATGAAAGACAGGATGGTGAGGCCCACCATCAGGTTGGGGTTGAGTTCGCAGCTTTGCCGCGCGCTCGCCAGCGCGTCGCCGATGCGGTCGCGGTCGGTGGCGAAGGCCAGCAAGAGCCCGCGCACGCTGTGGGCGAAGCTGTAGTCGCGGTCGACTTCGATGGCGCGATCGACCGCTGCCATGGCGTCGCGCCACGAGGCCGGGCGGTCTGCCGTCGTCGAGAAGGCGATATGCTGCCAGTGGCCGAACGCCAATGCGGTCAACGCAACCACGCTGCGCGGGTCGATCGTCAGCGCCTGGCCGGCGTCGGCGATCGCGGCGTCACGCAGCGCGCGGTCGGACTTGACCCAGGCCTCGAAGGTCTTGCCATGGGCGCGCACCGCCACTTCGTAGGCGCTGAGACTGTCCGGCCGGCGGCGTCCGACCTTGGCGGTCTCGGCGTCGAGGATCTGCGGGGCGATGGCGCGCACGATGCTGCGCGTCAGCTCCTCCTGCACCGCGAAAATGTCCTCGAGCACGCGGTCATAGCGCTCCGCCCAGATGTGCGCGCCGGTCGTGGCGTCGACCAGCTGGCCAGTGACGCGCACCCGGTTGGCCGCCTTTTGGATGCTACCCTCCAGAACGTAGCGCACGCCCAGCTCGCGCCCGATCTGGCGGATGTCGATCGACTTGCCCTTGAACGAGAATGAGCTGTTGCGCGCTATCACGAACAGTTCGTGGAAGCGCGCCAACTCGGTGATGATGTCCTCGGTGATGCCGTCGGTGAAGTACTCCTGTTGCGGATCGCCGCTCATGTTGTCGAACGGCAGCACCGCGATCGATGGCTTGTCGGGCAGGGCGAGCGGGAGGTCGGCGGCGGTGAGGCCCGGCGGCGCCGCGCCGTCGGGCCGCCAGCGCCAGACATGGACGGGCCGCGCGATGTTCTTCAAGGTGCGCGGTCCCTCGTCCTCGAAGCGCGTCTCGAGCCGGTCGCGTATGTCGTCGTGCACCCGGTCGGAGAGGCAGACTCCGCCGGTCGGTGCGATCTCCTGCAGGCGCACGGCGATGTTGACGCCGTCGCCGAAGATGTCGCCCTCGTCGACGATGATGTCGCCGAGATTGATGCCTATGCGGAAGGCGATGCGGCGGTCGTCGGGCATCGCCGCGCCGCGCGCGATCATCTCGGTCTGGACCTCGACGACGCAGCGCACGGCATCGACGACGCTGGGGAACTCGACCAGTACCCCGTCGCCCGTCGTCTTGACGATGCGGCCGCCGTGCTGGGCGATGCGCGGATCGACGACGCCGATACGCAGCGCTTTCAGTGCCGCGTGCGTGCCGCTCTCGTCACGCCCCATCAGCCGGGAATAGCCGGCGACGTCGGCCGACACGATGGCGGCCAGGCGGCGATGTTCTCGAACCAAGGCGGGGATCCCCCGGATGCCTCGATGGATCGTAGGAGGGCGCACGGGCGAGATCAACGAAGCCGGAGCCGGTTGGTTTCAGCGTCGCCGCAGCAATCTACTCCTTGACCGGCGGTCCCTCGAAGGCGAGCGGCGAGTCCGCGCTCGGCCGGGTCGTGACGTCGAGCCGCGCGCAGCCGGCGTTCAACCCGTCGCCCGGTGCCTTGTCGGCCGGTGCGACGAACAACGCGGCGACCCGGACGTCGCCGACCTTGAGCCGCGCCTCGCTCAGCCAGCGCGTCGCGCGGATCGAGGCGCCGGCCTTGTCCAGCCGCAGCCAGCCGCACATCAGCGCGCTCTCGCCCGAGGCGTCGATGCGCACGATAGGCCTGGTCGCGTGCCGTTGAAGGCGCCGGCGCGGCTGGCGATGTGCCATTCGAACGGCACGGCGCGATAGAGCTTCGCATCCTCGGCCGAGACGTCGATCGTGCCGACATAGTCCGAGTTGGTGAGCGCGGATCGCGTGCAGCCAGCCCTCGGCGATGACGCTGAACAGCACCAGGACAGCGACGCCCAGCGGCGGGCAGCAACAGCTTGCGGGCCGAGCGGAAGCCTCATGCCAGGATCGTCGTCAATGCCGCCGTCGACCACCAGCGTGTGGCCGGTGATGTAGGCGCCGGCGTCGGAGGCGAGCAGCAGCAGCGCGCCGCGCAGGTCGTGCCGGCGTGCCCCAGCGGCTGGCCGCGGTGCGCTGCTCGAGCATGGCGCAGAATTTCTTGTTCTTCTGCAGCGGCACGTTGAGCTCGGTGCGGATGTAGCCCGGCGCGATGGCGTTGGCGGTGACGTGCGGGCCGTACTCGGCGGCGAGGTTCTTGGTGAGGCCGGTCATGCCCGTGCTTGGCCGAGACGTAGCCCGCGACCGAGGCGCGGCCCAGCACCGCCATGATCGAGGAGATGTTGACGATGCGGCCGTACTCGCGCGCCAGCATGTGGCGGCCGACCTCGCGCGCCAGCGCGAACGGCCCGATCAGGTCGGTCTCGATGACCTTGCGGTAGTCGGCCGTCGCGGTGTCGACGATGTTCTCGCGATGGATGACGCCGGCGTTGTTCACCAGGATGTCGATGCGGCGGTGCTTGCGGATCACGGCGCGGACTGCGCCTTGGATCGCTGTCCTCGTCGGTGACATCGAGGGTCACGGCCTCGGCCTTGCCCTTCTTGCGCTGTGATCGCCTTGACGGTCGCGTCGAGGTCCTTCACGCTGCGGCCGGCGCACAGCACCGTGGCGCCGGCTTCCGCAAGGCAAACGGCCATGTCGCGGCCGAGGCCGCGGGATGCGCCGGTGACCAGCGCGATGCGGTTCTTGAGCGAAAACAGGTCTGCCATGGGGCCGCTATCCTAGCCTATGAAAGGCGGGACAACCTACCGGGAGGAGAGCATGGCCAAGGTGGCAATCGTGACGGGATCGGCGACGGGGCTGGGCGCTGCCTGCGCGGTCGATCTCGCGGGGCGCGGCTGGAACGTCGCGATCAACTACACCAAGAGCAAGAAGGAAGCCGACGAGACCTACGCGAAGGTCAAGGCCAAGGGCGTCGATGCGATCCTCGTGCAGGCCGACATGGGCCAGGACGCCGACTGCCGGAAGCTCGCCGCCGAGACGCTGAAGAAGTGGGGCCGCGTCGACGGGCTGGTGAACAACGCCGGCACCACCAAGTTCCAGAACCAGGGCGACCTCGACGGCGTCAGTCGGCCGAGGACTTCGACCGCATCCTGCGGGTCAACGTCACCGGCCCCTACATGATGAGCCGCGCCGTCTATCCGACCATGAAGAAGCAGTGGGACGACAAGCAGGAGCGCGGCTCGATCGTCAACATCTCCTCGATCGCCGGCGTGATGGGCGTCGGCACGTCGATCCCCTACGCCGCCTCGAAGGGCGCGCTCAACACGCTGACCCTGTCGCTGGCGCGCTGGTTCGGGCCGGCCGTGCGGGTCAACACCGTGTGCCCGGGCTTCATCCAGACGCGCTGGCTGCTGGGCGCGCTCGGTCAGGAGAATTACGAGAAGCTGCGCGACGCACAGGAGCAGACGACGCCGCTGCGCCAGGCCGGCACGCCCGAGCAGATGGCCGAGGCGGTGATCTTCTTCCTCACCAGCGCCAGCAACATCACCGGCGAATTCCTGATCGTCGACGCCGGCACCCATCTCGGCGGCCTGCCGATGAAGGGCCGCTAAAGCGTGATGACTTTACCTTTACGCGTCGGCCCGGCTCTCACAGCGAAGCGGTGCCCGTGTCGGGCCGACGCGTGATTCAACGCAAAGTCATCACGCTCTAGTCGGCGGCCTGATCCGTCGCGGGTTGAGCCTTGGCGAAGGCAGCGGCCGCGTTGTGGACGTGGCGGGTGGCGAGCAGGGCGGCCAGCTCCTCGTCGCCGGCGATGACGGCGGCCAGGACACCGGAATGCTCTTGCCAGTCCTCGCGCGCGCGCATGCGGCCGTTGAGGGCGAAGGCGAGGCCGGTGCGCTCGCGAAGCGAGCGCATCGTGTCGGCGAGCACGGAGTTGCGGCTGGCCTCCGTCAGGCGGTCGTGGAACTCCGCGTTGAGGCGACTCAGCTCCTCCTGCGTTCCATTCTTTGCCGCCGCATTGCCGCGCTTCAGCGTGTCGCGCAGCTGGGCCACGATCTCGGGATCGTGGCGGCGCGCGGCGAGGCGTGCGTTGAGGCCTTCGAGCAGCGCGCGGACTTCGACCAGCTCGTCGACGATTCTGGGCGTGACTTCGGCGACCGACGCGCCGCGTCGCGGCTCGAGCCGCACCAGACCTTCGCGCGACAGGCCGAGCAGCGCCTCGCGCACGGGCACGCGCGAGACGCCCAGCTCGATCGAGAGCCGATCTTCGACCAGCCGCTCGCCGGGCCTCAGCTTGCCGTCGAGGATCTGGCCGCGAATGCGGTCGCTCACGACTTTCGTCAGGGACGCCTTGTTGCTCATTTCTTCAGGCGTCGCCATGAAGGCCGCGATCCCGGCCTCGCAACAGGCGATGTCCTGCTCGCCGTTGCCGCCCGAGGCGCCGATGCCGCCGACGCACTGGCCGTCGACCACGATCGGGAAGCCGCCGACGAACACGGTGAAGCGGCCGCCGTGCTGGGTCCAGATGCCGAATGCTTCCTCGCCGGGCAGCGAGTTCTTGTAGTTGTCGGTGCGCTTGCGATGGCCTGCCGCGGTGAACGCCTTGTTCATGGCGATCTGCACGCTGGTCACCTTGCCGCCGTCGAGCCGGCGCAGCGCGATCGGATAGCCCGCGTTGTCGGCGACGCAAAGGACCTCGGGTACGCCGATCTCCTCGGCCTTCTTCTGCGCCGCGTCGAGGATCAGATGCGCTTCGGCAAGCGACAGGGTCTTGAAGGTCAGCATCAGGCGGCAAGACTCGCGGTCTTCGGCTGTTCCGACGAGCTTGCGGTAAAGCCCGTCGATATAGAGGCGACGCATCGAGGCGGCCTCCTTGACGAGGTGAACAGCCGTCGCCTGCTGCTCCTTGGTCGTGGCGTATTTCTCGACGATCCCGTAGCCCTTCTCGGCATGGTCGACGTCGGCCTCGATGTGCAAGGTGAAGTAGGCCAGCTCGTCCTCGGCGAAGCCGTACTTCTCGATGAGGGCCGGCATGGTCTTGCGGTAGATGCCGGGCACCTGGCTTTCCAGTCCGATCAGCAGGCCCGGCAGGGCCTCGATGAAAGGCCGGCGTGACTGCACCGTGCACCAGCTTCGAAACCCGAGCAGCTCAGGCAACAATTCTCCCTTGATCTCGGCATCGAGGATCTCGGCACGTGGCATGCCGCAGATCCCGGCGAACTCCAGCAGCAATTCGGTGTGGCGCACCGGCTTGAAGTCGCCCGAACCGATCAGGCCTTCTTCCTCGGCGATATTTTCCAGAAGGAACTGCTGCACCTCCTGGTGCGGGCAGTTTGCGTAGACCACGGCCAGCCATTCGGAGAAGTGGCGGACGAAGTGATACTGCTGCTTCACCCATTCGCCCAGGATACGGCGGTCGAGCCTGCCCGAGGCCCAGGCATCGCTCCAGGGATGCTGGGCCGAGTGGCGCTGCGCCACGGCATCCTCGAGAGCTTTACGGAACGCGCCCATCACGGCCTCCCTGGATTCACTGCGACTGCATTCCGTTTAGCACAAGTCTGCAGCGCTGCGTCAGGCGGCGAGTTTGTTTTTCGCCCGTGACTTATCCACGAAGGTCCGCCACACGCCGTCGAGATAGAGGCGCCGCATCATCGTGGCTTCCCGCACGATACGCACGCAGGTCGCGCGCTGATCTTCGGTCGTGGCGTGCTTCTCGACGATTTCAAAGCCCTTCTCGCCGTGCTCGACGTCGGCCACGATGTGGATCGAGAAGAAGGTAACTTCGTCCTCGCTGAATCCATATTTCTCGAGCAGCGGCGGCGTGGTCTTGCTGTAGATGCGCGGCACCTGGCTCTCCAGGCCGATCAGCAGCCCCGACAGCGCCTCGACGAACGGCTTGCGCGACTGCACCGTGCACCAGCTTTGCAGGCCCAGCGTCTCGGGCAGCAGTTCGCCGGCGGTCTGCGCGTTCAGCACTTTCTCCCGCGGCATGCCGCAGATCTCGCCGAACTCCAGCAGCAGGTCGGAATGGCGCACCGGCGCCGCACCGCCCATGCCGACGAGGCCTTCTTCCTCGGTGACGTTCTCGAGCAGGAAGTGCTGCACGTCCTGGTGCGGGCAGTTGGCATAGACCGCCGCAACCCACTCCGCGAAGTGGCTGACATAGTGATAGTGCTGCTTCACCCATTCGCCGAGCAGGGGGCGGTCGAGTTTGCCCGAAGTCCAAGCCTCGCTCCATGGATGCACCGCCGAATGCCGTTGCTCGATGGCGTCCTCGAGGGCGAGACGAAATGCGCTCTTTGCCATAGCGGTGCCTCCTCTGGATTGTATACGATCGACCAAGATTTGATCAAAAGTCGCCTTTCCACAAGCGTTATTGTATACAGATTTAATGAAGCCAGCGGATTACGCCCAGGGAGACGCCTTCCAGGCTGAGAAACGTACGATTTTCTCGACCGAATGGCTGCCTGCCTGCGCCGACGCCCAGATTCCCAAGGCGGGAGACTTCGTCAGCCTGACCGTCGGGGGCTGGAGCGTGTTCGTCACCCGCGACCAGGCGGGGACCGTTTCGGTGCTGCGCAACATGTGCCGCCACCAGAACATGCCGGTGGTCGCCGTGCCGGGCGGCAATTGCGAGAGTTTCCGCTGCCGCTTCCATGGCTGGACCTTCGACCTGCAGGGCAGGTTCCTGGGAGCGCCGCCGCCCGTCGCGCCACGTGATCCGTCGGCGAATCACGATCTGGTCTCGCTGCCGGTTTTCATCGACGCCGGCATCGTCTTCTTCTCGTTCAATTCGCAGGCACGCAGGCCGTCGCTCGGTCCGGCGCTGCCGGCCTACGGCGGCACGATCGTCACCGAGATCGCCGCCAACTGGAAAGTCGTGGTCGAACATCTGCTGGAAGGCCGGCCGGCGGCTTCGGACGGCTTTCTCTGGCAGGGCCCGCTGCTTGCGCTCCGTCGCGCCGGGACGAAGGCAATCGTCGAGCAGATCGTGCCGCATACTTTCCTGCGTACGCGCCTCTTCACGCACGTGTTCGGCGATTCTGCCGACGAACATCGGCAGGTGGCCGACGTGCTCAAGGCCAACTGCGAGACCCTGCAAGGTGCGCGCAGCGCAGGTGCCATGTCGCATGACGATAACGCGCTGTTGGCGAACTTCCATCGACGGATCGAAACCGCCTATGCCGGGAGTTCGTGACCGCGGCCGATGTTGCGGATGACGTCGCTGAGCTGCGGTTTTGCCGCGATCAGCGCCTTGCGATAGGCAAGCAACCCTCGCATCAACGCGCCGTCGCGCTGCAGCAACTGGTCGGCGAACTCGACCATGCGCGTATTTGGCCAGCCGTGCTTGCGCAAGGTCAGCAGGCGCAGGAACGCCGCTTCTTCCTGGCCCAGTGCGTGCTGGCACAAGATGATCGCGGCGGCGGCCTGCGAGCGCGAGATGCCGGCATGGCAATGGATCAACGCGTGGCTGCCGGGGCTGGCGTGGACGCGCTCGCCGAACGCCAGCACCTTCTCGATGTGCCCGATCGAGCAGGCCTGGTAGCCGGGGTATTCGGCGACGACGTCGTCGAAGGAGATCAGCTCGTGGTCGATGCCGGAGTAGGAATCGAGTGCGCGCGGGCGCGGCTCGTCGGTATCGATGATCGACAGTATGTGCGTCACGCCGTTGCCCACGTGCTCGGGCAGTTCGGGGATGCCGCAGATCGTTATGCGATGATCGGGCAGGGGCATGAAGATCCTTCTACAGGAGCGCGCGTGCCATGTTGAGGCCAAGGGCCAGCATGCCGGCCAGGAAGATCTTGCGGAACGCCTCGGGCGAGGCCCGATTGCGTACCTTCTGGCCGAGCCAGACGCCGGCGAAGGTGGGCGCGAGCGCCAGCGCGCTGCCTATGGTGTTGGACGTGGTGAAGATGTCCTGATGCACGAGAGTGGCCGCGACCGCCACCATGATGAACAGGAAGATTATGCCCAGGCCCTGCACGAGGTCATGCCGCGTGATCTGCAGGGACTGCATGTAGGGCAGGAACGGAACCGCGGCCATGCCGGTGACGCCCGCGACCACGCCGCTGGCGAGGCCGATCAGCGGGCTTGCCCATGGCTCGTGCACGCGCGGCATGACCGGCCGCCAGGCGAAGAGCGCGAGCGAGGCGTAGAGCACGAGCAGGGTACCCAGCCAGCCGAGCATGCCCGGCGAACCCAGCGTGCCGGCCAGCATGCCGGCGCCCAGCACGCCGACCACGGCGGCGGCCGACATCGGACCGAAACGGCGTATCAGCACCAGGAAGCGGCCGCCGTAAAAGGCCTGGAAGAGATTGGTCATCAAGGTCGGAAAGGTCAGGATCGCCAACGCATCGCCGAGCGGCAGCGCCAGGGTCATGATGCCGATGGCGATCGGCGGCAGGCCGATGCCGATCGCGCCCTTGGCGATGCCGGCGACGATGAACGCCGCGGCGATCACCAGAATCTGAACGATCGTCATGCGTGTGCGTCAGGCGGCGTCCGGAAAGACCTGCTGAACGAAGCGCGGGTAGGCTTCGCCGATCTGCCGCGCGATCGGTCCGCGGATCAGGGCGAGCGCGTCGGCGTCGGGCTCGGCCGTTGGGCCGACCGTCGCGGAGACGTCGAACTCGAACGCGGTATTGTCGCGCACTTCCTCGATGCTGTGGCCAGGGTGAATTGTGTCCAGCGTGAAGCGGCGACGCTGCCGGTCGAACGAAAACCAGCAGAGGTTTGTCAGCAGTCCCACGGGACCACCTGGCCGGTAGACACCATCGGCCCGAGGCCCGGGCGAGGAAATGAAGTCGACCTTGGGCACCATGACGCGGCGCGTATGTTCCTCGCGGAACAGGACCACCCTGGGCACGAGATAATAAAGATAGCCCGAGCCGAAGGAGCCCGGCCAGCGCACGCTGGTCTGCGGATAGGTCCCGCCCGCGCCGACGAGATTGATGTTGGCGTGGCCGTCGATCTGGCCACCGCCCAGGAAGAACGCGTCGAGTCTTCCCTGCGCTGCCATGTCGAACAGTTCGACGCCGCCACCGTTCATTGCGTTGTGCTGGCGGCTGCCGAGGATGGTCACGAACATCCGCCGCGTTGCCCGCTGCCGCGCCAGCAGCGCGCCGGCACCGGGGATCGGCGAGGAGGCACCGACGGCGACGCTGCGACAGTCCTGCAGCAGCCCGGCAATCGTGTGGATCAGCAGTTCCTGGCGCGAAACGCTCACTCGGCGGCCTGCCGGCGCCGGTAGACGAATTCGTCGAGGTAGCGCGCGAAGCCGTCCGATGTGCGGGCGAGCTCGCCGTAGCGGTGGAAGTGTGCGGCGTCGATCTCGTAGCTGCCGGGAAGGCCGAGCGGCCAGGCGCCGCGCGGCGCCACGGCCGCGGCCTCGATGTAGAGCGCGGGCAGTACGCCGGCCGCGGTCTCCTCGGAGGCCATCAGGTCGACATCGCGTACTTCCTCGACGCTCACCAGCGCGCCTTGCCTGGATGCTTGCGCCATCAGCGCGAAGTCGCGGCGGCGGCCGATGAAGATATTGCCGTCCCGATCGGCGTAGGGCGCGTGGATCAGCGCCACATCGGGCCGGATGGCAGGCAGCAGCAGGATCGGATCGGGTTTGTCGCTTTCTGGCGCGAACGGATTGTCGATCGTCTTCCAGTCGGGGCGATGCACGATGAGGTCGCTGCCCAGCAGGCCGCGCAACGGGATAAAGGGGATGTCCTTGCGGCCTGCTTCCATCGCCGCATAGATCGCGGGGCAGGTCGCATCCATCATGTTGAGCGTGCCGCGCTTAAGCGCGTCGTGGAATCGATAGGGCACGCCGTATTCGCCGAAGGTGATCGCCGAGGTCTCGAGCGTGGCGACGCAGCCTGCGCCGATCAGCAGGTCGGCCTGCAGGCCCGCGACCGGCACGCACACCAGATGAAGGCCACGCACGCCGCGGCGGATCATGGCGCGGGTCGTTTCCATGGCGACGCCGATAGCGTCGACGCCGATCGCGACCTTGGCGCCGTCGGGAATGCGTGCGGCCAGTTCTTCGGCCGAGCCGAGCAGCCAGTCATGGGACATGCGTCCCTCCCTTAATCGTTCTTGGCCGACCTTTGTTGGCGACTATTCTGTGACCAGAGCATGATCGCTTTCAACTGAATCATGCCGTCGGCCCGGCACTGGCACCGCTTCACTGTGAGAGCCCGGCCGACGGCCGATGCAAGAGCGATCATGCTTTAGCAGACCCGGGCGCCAAGGCGGTCGAACGCGGCCCAGAATTGCGCGCGCCGCGCATCGGTTTCCATCAGCAGCTCATGCCGGGCGCCCTCAATCACGGCATGCTCGGCACCCGGGATGCGCGCAACGGCCTCGCGATGGCTTGTCGTGTCGACGACCGTGTCGTCGGTCCCGCTGACAATCAGCGTGGGCAGCGCAATGCGCTCCAGGCTGCCCGGTGCATTCAGCACATCGAAGGAGCGGAATGCCTGGTACAGCCAGCCGATCGTGGGTCCCCCCAGGGCCAAGCGCCGGTCGGCCTCGAACCACTCGCGCGTAAAGGCGTAGCGGCGCTCGTCGTGGGTCACGTCGTTGGTGGCGAAAGGGTATTTCCCGGGATCGTACGGGCCGGTACTGGGGGCGTACCAGGCACTCGCGCCCGGCAACAGGCCGAGCAGGGTGGCGGCGGTCCTGACAAACCATGCCCTCGGCAGGCCGGTCATTGGCGAACTGAAGGCGGCCGCGGCAAAATGCCGGGAACCCTCTGCCACCAGATACCGCAGCGCGACGTTGCCTCCCGTCGAATGACTGAGCAGGAGGCGCGGATGGGGAGCTTCGGGGAGCACGACCTTGTCGAGGAAAGCCGCGAGATCGGCCACGTAGGTCGCGAAATCGTCGATATGACCTTTGTCATGGTCCGGCAGCATGCGGCTGCTGAGACCCTGGCCGCGCAAGTCGACGGCATAGACGGCAAAGCCGCGGTCCAGCAACTCGCCCACCACTTCCATCGCGTATTTTTCGATGAACTCGGCGCGACCCTGGATCAGGACGACCGTGCCGAGCGGCGTCCTGGGCGGCGTCCGGCGCGCGTTCCACACGGCATAGCGCAGGCGCCCGTCTGCCCGTTCGACGTAGTCCTCGCGATCGGGGAGGAGGGCTGCCGGCCTGGTCATGCTCATGACTTCGATTTTGACATTTTGGCCATGTTTGCGCGCGGACTCTTTACCGTTGCGGGGACCACAGGCTATAGATCGCCCCGGTCGCCTGATCGTCTGCGATGGGTCGCAGCCGATGAAATCTGGCGCAAGGAAGCCTCGAAGAGGTCAGCCGCACTGCGTGGTTATCGGCTCGCAGGAATTGAGTCGATCCGGCACGGTCCTTGCGTCGACATCCGTCGTCGGCAGGAGAGTTGCGACCGCGATCCGGATCCCGTTCCGATGCGAGCGTTGACTGCTGGCGGCCTGCCGGAGCGATCGCGCCTTTCATGATCCGTCTGGGGTTGGTTCTTCTGGTCGCGGCCGCCGTTACCCTCGTGGGTTGGCGGCTGCTGGACCGACACGTCGCCGCCGCCGACGTCGAGGGGCCGCTGCACGGCGTGACCTACGCGCCGTGGGCCAAGGACCAGGATCCGATCGAGGCCAAGTCGAGCGGCATCTTCTCCTTCCTCAGCACCGCCGTCAGCGAGGACACCGCGCCTGCCATCAAGCCGCGCAGGGAACAGGTCGAGCGCGACTTCGCCATGCTGGCCGGCAAGGTCGAGTATGTCCGTACCTACCGAACCTCCGATGGCGGCGAGTACATGCCGGAGGTCGCGGCAAAAGTCGGGCTGAAGCTGGTGCCTGGCGCGTGGATCTACAGCGCCAACGAGGCCAAGTTGCAGTTCGGGCGCGACGCCGCCGACGTCAATGCCGAAGAGACTCGGACGTTGATACGGATGGCCAACCAGAACCCCAACATCGAGCGGGTGCTGGTCGGCAACGAAAACATCCTGCGCTGGGACGGCCAGAAGGACCTGCGCGATCCCAACGCCGTCAGTCCGATCCAGCTGATCCGCGAGATCCGGCAGGTGAAGCGCAACGTCAAGGTGCCGGTCAGCACAGCCGAGCCGTGGCACGTGTGGCTGAACTACCCCGATCTCGCGAAGGAAGTGGACTATCTCGCCGTCCACGTGCTGCCCTATTGGGATGAACTGAACGAGGAGACCGGTACGACGCCGCTCGCCTATCTCAGGACCGCGATCGGTAAGCTGAAGGCCGCCTATCCCAACAAGAACATCATCGTTACCGAGGTCGGCTGGCCGTCCAATGGCGCGACGCGCCGCAGCCCCGGCAGCGGCATCGTGAAGTATGCGACTCCCGCCGAGCAGGCGAGGGAGATCCGCGACATGGTCGCGTGGCTCAAGGCGCAGAACATCGAGTACTTCGTCGTCGAGGCGATCGATCAGCCGTGGAAGGCCTACGATCTGGAGGGCAAGGCGGGCGGCTACTGGGGCCTGTGGAACGCCGATCGGCAGCAGAAGTTCGAGTGGACCGGCCCGATCGAGACATTCCCGCAGTGGTCCTCGTGTGCGCTGTGGTCGCTGTTGGCGGCATTGCCGATCATGGTCTTCTTCCTGTGGCGCTGGCGCGATCTCGGGATCATAGGGCAGTTCGCCTTCTGTGGCCTTGTCGCGTTGTCGACCAGCGCCGTCGCCTATGGCGGCTCGGTCGCCGCCGGTACTTACATGAAAACGTCGGAGGTTGCCGGCTGGGGCGCACTCGCCTTCTTCCTCGTGCTGAGCCTCGCGATGGCGCTGGTGCAGGCGCTCGAGCTGGTCGAGACGATCTGGCGCCGCCATTGGGCGCGCGAGGCGCTGCCCGCCTCGGAGATGCGCGCGCGCCAGCCGGCGGACCGTGTGTGGCCCAAGGTCTCCATCCATGTCGCGATCTGCAACGAGCCTCCGGCGATGGTGATGCAGACCATCGATTCCCTGGCCGCGCTCGACTATCCCGACCTCGAAGTCATCATCATCGACAACAACACCAAGGACCCCGCGGTGTGGCGTCCGGTGCAGGATTACTGCGCGCAACTCGGTGAGCGCTTCAAGTTCTTCCACTTCGACGTGATGAAGGGCTTCAAGGCCGGTGCGCTCAACTACGTACTGAGCCAGACAGCACCCGACGCCAAGGTGATCGGCGTCATCGACAGCGATTACATGGTGCGCCCCGATTGGCTGAAGGCCGTGGTGCCGTACTTCGACGACGACAGGATCGCCTACGTGCAGGCGCCACAGGACCATCGCGACTGGACCGGTGACCGCTTCAAGGAAATGCTGAACTGGGAATATGCCGGCTTCTTCGACATCGGCATGTGCCTGCGCAACGAATACGACGCCATCATCCAGCACGGCACCATGACCCTCGTGCGCAAGGACCGCATGGAGGAGATGGGCGGCTGGGCCACCTGGTGCATCACCGAAGACACCGAGCTCGGCTTGCGGCTGATGCAGAAGGGCTACGGCGCAATGTACAGCCGTGAGCGCTTCGGTCATGGCCTGACGCCCGATCATTTCTCCGGCTACAAGAAGCAGCGCTTCCGCTGGGCCTATGGCGCCATGCAGATCATGAAGGCGCACACCGGCAGGATCCTGTCGAACTCGACGGAACTCACGTTCTCGCAGAAGTACCACTTCATCGCGGGCTGGCTGCCGTGGTTCGCCGATGCGCTGAACATCCTCTTCACCTGGGCGGGCCTCGCCTGGGTGCTGGCCGTGATGCTGCCGCCGCTGTTCGGCATCAAGCCGGTCGGCCTGCCGCCCGCCGAGTTCATCGCGCCGACCATCGGCATCTTCGTCTTCAAGCTGCTCTATTCGTTCGGCCTCTACGCCAACCGCGTGAAATGCACGTTCCGGCAAAGCATCGGCGCCTCGCTGGCGGGTCTGGCGCTCACCTACACGGTGGGCCGGGCGGTGATCTACGGCCTCTGCACCAGCCGGCTGCCCTTCATGCGCACGCCCAAGATGGACGAGCGCGCGACGCTCGGCATGGCGCTCGGCATGGCGCGTGGCGAGGCGCTGCTCACGGTCCTGCTGTGGCTGGCGGCCGTCGTGCTGTGGATGAACAACGGCGTGGTCGATCCCGAGGCGCGCCTCTGGGCGGTCTTCATGGTCGTGCAGTCGCTGCCATTTGCCGCCGCCGTGCTGGTTTCGGTGGTCAATGCGCTGGAACAGATGCGCCAGGAACGCACCGTCTTCGAGCCGGCGCCCGCACCGGTCGAAACCGGACCTGCCCTGCAGCCAGCGCAGTAGAGAACCGTCATTTCCTCTGTTAGACCTTGGGGCATGGCATCTCTCGAACGCGCCGGCACGGCCCTTTTCCTGAAGCGCTGGTTGCGCCGGCCCCTCTCGATGGGCGCCGTCGTCCCGAGCGGGCCGCTGCTTGCGCGCGCCATGGCGGAAACGACACTGGCCAGCCTCGAGGATCGCACGGGCCATGTCATCGAGCTGGGCGCCGGCACTGGCGAGGTCACCAAGGCGTTGCTCGCCGCCGGCATCGCGCCCCAGCGCCTCGCGCTCGTCGAACGGGATCCCGAACTGGCGGGGTTCCTGCGCCGCAATTTTCCGGGACCCCGGATCATCGAGGGCGATGCCGCCCACCTGCCGGGCCTGCTGGTCGCCAATGGCGTCGAACGGGTCGCCGCCGTGGTGTCGAGCCTGCCGCTGCTCTCGCTGCCGCCCGAGGTCGTGAACGACATCGTCTCGGGCGTGTTCGAGACGCTGCCGACGGGAGCTGCGCTGGTGCAGTTCACCTACGGACCGAAGGCGCCGGTGCCGTTTGCCCAGCGCGACCGGCTGCGCCTGCGCAGCGTGCGCGGCCAGCGCATCTGGCGCAACGTGCCGCCGGCGGTGGTTTGGACGTTCCGAAAGCCTGCGGCGGCGTGACTTCTCTCCGCTTCGACGAGTCATTGCGCCGCGAGATCGTCGGGCGCCTCGGCCGGTTCGACGTCCGCCGCCGCCCCGACCCTGGAAGTCTGAAGCACGCCGCCGTCGCCGTTGTCGTGCTCGAGGCCGAAACGCCGGGCGAGGCCGCTTTCCTGCTGACCAGGCGCACGCCCAGGCTCAGGGCTCATGGAGGGCAGTGGGCGCTGCCGGGCGGCCGGGTCGATGCCGGCGAGACCATCGAGCAGACGGCGCTGCGCGAATTGCACGAGGAGCTGGGCGTGCTCGCGTCGGCGGACGACGTGCTGGGCACGCTCGACGACTATCCGACCCGCTCCGGCTACCTGATCGCCCCTGTCATCGTATGGATGGCGGCCACGGTGCAGCTGAAGCCCAATCCGTCGGAAGTCGCCGCCGCCTACCGCATCCGCTGCGTCGAACTGTTCCGCCCCGATTCGCCCGAGATCGTGGCGATCCCCGAGTTCGACCGTCCGATCATCCGCCTGCCACTGCCGGTCGCCACGGTGAACGCGCCGACGGCAGCGGTGCTCTATCAGTTCAAGGAAGTGGCGCTGGCCGGCCGCGACACCAGGGTCGACCACTTCGAGCAACCGGTGTTTGCGTGGCGCTGATTCTTTTCCTCCCCCGAGACGGGGGAGGAAAAAGTCAGCCTCTCGCCGTTGCCACCAGCACCGGCCGACGCTTCAGGAACACCGTGGTCTCCTGTTCCATCACATGCTCGCCGCGCTGATTGATCGTGACCTGGCGGATGCGGCCGATGCCGCGATCCGGACGGGAGGTCGACGGGCGCAACTCGACGATGTCGGTCACGACCTTGATCGTGTCGCCCGGCCGTACCGGACGCGGGAACTGCGTCTCACCGAGGCCGGGCGAGCCCAGGCTGCAGGCCTTGAAGACGCCGAGTTCGAGCCAGAGCTTCAGCGTTGCGCACATGGTGTGGAGGCCCGACGCGATCAGCCCTTCGAACGCCCACTTTTTCGAAAATTCGACGTCGATGTGGAAGGGCTGCGGATCCCACTGGCGCGCAAACTCGATGATGCCGGCTTCAGTCATGGTCATGCCGCCGCTCACGAAGCGGTCGCCGACCTTGAAATCCTCGAAGTAGCGGTCGCTCACAGGACAAGCTCCATGTACGTCGTGCCAGGCACCGGGCTGTCGTAGTAGGGCGCGATCTCGGCGAAACCCATCGAGCGATAGAGCTTCACGGCGGCGTCCATTTTACCGCTGATTGTGTCCAGTCTGAGACGGCGATATCCTCTGTCACGGGCCGTCGAGACGATCTCTTCGGCAAGTTTGCGTCCAATCGTACGGCCGTGATGCGTTGGCCGGACGTAGAGCCGCTTCATCTCGGCGATGCCGGCCTCGAATTTCCGCAGCGCAACAACACCGGCCGGGACGCCGTCGACCTTGGCCAGCAGCAGTGCGCCCTCGGGGGCTGCGTACCTGCCGGGCAGGCTCGCGAGCTCGGCCTCGAAGCCCTGATAGTCCAGGGAGAAGCCGAGCGAGGCGGCGTACTCGCTGAACAGCGCGCGGACCGCGTCGAGGTCCGCGGCGTCGTGCGGCGAGGCGATGTCGACGGGAGGCGTCACATCCCGAAGTGGCGCAGGCCGTAGATCAGGCCGGCGACCATCGCACCGATGAACAAGGTCTCGATGAGCAACAGCACCACCGGCCGGGCGCCGATGCGGACGAGCGCCAGCAGTGACGTCTTGATGCCGAGCGCGGCGATGGCGGCGATGATCAGGAACGACGAGACCTGAGCGAGGAAGGCCTGAACCGAATGCGGGATCACGCCCACGGAGTTGATGGCGGCCAGCAGCAGGAAACCGAACAGGAACACCGGCGGCGCGGGCCGCGCATCGCCCGCGCGTTCGCCACCGTGGGCGACCCACCAGGCGATGATCGTCACCGCCGGCAGCAGGCATGCGACGCGCAGCAGCTTGGTGATGATCGCGACGGTGACGAATTCCTTGCCGAGGGTCTCGCCGGCGCCCGCGACCTGGGCCACGTCGTGGATCGAGCCACCCAGGAACACACCCATCTCGAAGGTCGAGTAGCCGAGCCACAAATGCAGCGTCGGGTAGACCACCATCGTGACGGTGCTGATGAAGTTCACGCCCATCACCGAGAAGGCGAGATCGCGGTCGGAATTCTCGTGCCGCGGCAGCACGGCGGAGGTCGCCATCGCGGCGGCGGCGCCGCAGACGCCTGTGGCACAGCCCGTGAGGAAGCCGAAGTCGCGGGTAAGTCCCATGGCGCGCGCGGCCATCACGCCGAACACGATGGTGAAGACGACGGCGCAGATCGCGATCACGATCGGCAACGCACCGCCGTGCACCAGGTCACCCAGGGTGAGTTGCGCACCGTACAGAGCCACGCCGGTGCGCAGCAGCGTGCGGCCGGCAAATTCAAGGCCGGGCTTCAGCACATCTTTGGTCGAGAGCGGCTGCAGCATCATGCCCACGACCAGCGTCACGATCAGCGGCGGGATGAAGACCTTGCCGAACTGCATCCAGTGATTGGCGTTGGCCACGAAGGCCACGGCGGCGATGGCGCAGCACAGCGCGATGCCGGGAGCGGCGCGGCGGAGATTCGAAGGAGCCCAGAGCTTCGCGATGTCGAGCGCAACGTTGCTAGCCATCGATGATCGCCACCAGCTGCCCCTCGGCGATCGCCTCGCCCTCGGTAACCTTGATTTCCCTGATCACGCCCGCCTTGGGCGACAACAGGGGAATTTCCATCTTCATCGATTCGAGGATCATGATCTCGCCCTCGTTCTCGATCCTGTCGCCGGGCTTGGCCTGGATTTTCCAGACGTTGCCCGCGATTTCCGACTTTACGTTCACGACGGCCAAACGACTTCTCCCGCGATGTTCAGTCCTTGTCGGCCACGGCGTGCGCCAAGGCAAGGGCCGGACTGCCCGCACGGAGGCCGAGCCGGTATGCGGCCTGATTGACGGTGGACAGAGTTCCGTCCTGCAAAGTGGAGCGTCCATCGCCGATCCGTGCCGAGCGGGCGGCAACGGCTGCCCCGGCAACGCCCTCCTGGTCGAGGACATCGAGGCCCAGCACGCCGCCGCGATCGATGCCGGGCCCGCCGTCATTGAACAGGATCAGACGCGGCCGGAAGGGCGCAGTCGTGTGGCCGGCGATCTGTGCGGCGTGGCTGCCGGTGGCGAGCACCCGGTCGCGATCCTCCGGCACCAGCAGTGAGGCTGAATCGAGACAGACGATCTTGCCCTCGAGGTAGCGCTGCTCCTGCTTGGGCGGCGGCATTGTGTGCGGCCACGGCGCGGTCTTCATCCGCTCGGCCGCGTCCTTGCACGACATGCCGATCGTGACCCCGCAGGCGATGGCCTGGGCGTTGGCCCGGCTGACGATGCCGCGCGCATATTGATCCTGGGCGTCGCCGATGCGGCAGCTCTCGGTCGCCAGCGCCACCATCGCCATGCCGAGTTTCTCGGCGTAGGGCAGGCCGCTCACGCCCGCCTCGGCGAGGCCGATTCCCGCATCGTGATGGATCGCCGCCCGCACGCCGGCCCTGGCCGACAGGTGTGCGGCGTAGACGGCACCATGCGAGCCGCCGATCACGACGGCGCCATCCGCCTGGAGCGGCAGCTTGGTCACGCTATCGAGGAGGAGGACAGTGACGGCCATTCAGGTGACGTCTATATCCTGTCCCATGTCCGATACGGTCGACAACAAGGTCGCAGTTCTTATCCTCCAGCATCCGCAGGAGCAGGATCGCGCGCTGGGGACGGCCGGTCTCATCACCTCGACGCTCGCCAACTCCCGGCTCGTGGTCGGCCTGTCCTGGCGCAATCTCGGCCACGCGCTGAAGGACGAGACGGCCGAAGCGCGCGATTGGGGCGTGCTCTATCTCGGCTCGAGCCATGCCGCCGGTCAGAACGGACCGCTGGTGGCGGTCGATCGCAAAGGCGAGCCGCTGGCCGACCAGGATTCGTCCCGCAGGGGTCTGCAGGGGATCGTGGTGCTCGATGGCAACTGGGCGCAGGCCAAGGCGCTGTGGTGGCGCAATGCGTGGTTGACGAAGTTGCGGCGCTTCGTGGTCGTGCCGGACGGGCCCTCGCTCTACGGCAGTCTGCGCAAGGAAGCACGGCCGGATGCCGTGTCGACGCTCGAAGCCGTGGGCTTTGCCCTGTCGGCGCTGGAAGGCGGCGACGTGCGCGAGCGCCTGATTGCGCCGTTCCGCGCGTTGCTCGCCAAGGCCCGGGCCGAGGGCGTCCGGGGCGGCGCCAAACGGGATCGTCGCGTCCGGCGTTAACCTCTATACTCCGCCGATGCTCGACCAGCCCTCGTTGCCAGTTGCCCAACGGACCAATCCGGAACGTTCGTTCAAGGAGGAGGTGCGCGCCCTTCGCCTCGGCGAAGGCGAGGTCTTTCGCGGCGAAGGCATCCTCGCGGTCACCAAGGCGATCCTGCAGGCGGGCGTGTCCTATGTCGGCGGCTACCAGGGCGCGCCGGTCTCTCATCTTGTCGACGTGCTGGTCGAAAGCCAGGACTTGCTAGACGAACTCGGTGTCCATCTCGAGACCTGCACCAACGAATCCTCGGCCGCAGCGCTGCTCGGCGCCTCGATCAACTATCCGATCCGCGGCTGCGTCACCTGGAAGTCGATCGTCGGCACCAATGTCGCTGCCGATGCGCTCTCCAACCTCGCCTCGCCCGGCGTGATCGGCGGCGCGCTGATCGTAGTCGGGGAAGACTACGGCGAGGGCGCCTCCGTCATCCAGGAGCGCACGCAGGCCTATGCGCTGAAATCGTCGGTGTGGCTGATGGATCCGCGGCCCTCGCTGCCGACCATCGTGAACTGCACCGAGAAGGCGTTCGAGCTCTCCGAGGCGACCAATACGCCGGTGATGATGGAGCTTCGCATCCGCGCCTGCCACGTGACGGGCGAATTCGTGGCCAAGGACAACAAGCCGCCCGCGATCTCGCGCAACGCGCGACTCGCCGAGCCGGCGCTGCACAATTACGACCGCATCTCCCATCCACCTTCGACCTACGCGCATGAGAAGAAAAAGTTCGAGGTGCGCCAGCCCGCCGCCGAACGTTTCATCGTCGAGCACGGGCTGAACGAATTTTTCCCCGGCGACCGTTCCGACCTCGGCATCATCGTGCAGGGCGGTATCACCAACGTGCTGATGCGCGGCCTCGACCGGCTCGAGGTCGATGGCAGGATCCCGACCCTGGTGCTGAACGTCACGCATCCGCTGGTGGGCGACCAGATCGCCGACTTCTGCAAGGGCAAGCGCGCCGTTCTGATCGTCGAGGAGGGCGCACCTGACTACATCGAGCAGGCGATCCACGCGCTGTTGCGCAAGCGCGACATCGGCACGAGGATCTACGGCAAGGACGTATTGCCGATGGCGGGCGAGTACACGGCCGAGGTCGTGACCGAGGGCTTGCTGAAGTTCCTGACGCTCTCCGCCAACGACATCGACCTGTCAGGACCGCGCCAACGCTTCGAGGCCGCGCGCGCCGGCCGCGCGGAGGCGCAAAAGATCCTGGGCGGTCCGTTGCCGCTGCGCCCGCCCGGTTTCTGCGTCGGCTGCCCCGAGCGCCCGGTCTTCTCGGCGATCAAGCTGCTCGAGCGCGAAGTGGGCAAGGTCCATATCTCGAGCGACATCGGCTGCCATTCCTTCGCGACCCTGGCGCCGTTCAATCTCGGCAACTCGATCCTGGGCTTTGGCATGTCGCTCGCCGCCGCCGGCGCGGTGGCGCCGGTCATGCAGAAGCGGACGATCTCCGTGATGGGCGACGGCGGCTTCTGGCACAACGGCCTGCTGTCGGGCGTGGCCTCGTCGATGTTCAATCGCGGCGACCGCGTGCTGGTCATCATGCAGAACGGCTACACCTCGGCGACCGGTGCGCAGTTCATTCCCAACACCTCGGGCAATCGGCGGGACGGCGAGACGACCTCGGATATCGCGGCGACCCTGAAGGCGATGGGCGTGAAATGGCTGCGCACCATCCGCACGTACAACGTCGCCACCATGCTGGGCTCGCTGCGCGAGGCGATGAACACCAGGGAGCCGGGACTCAAGGTGATCGTGGCCGATGGCGAATGCCAGCTCGCCCGCCAGCGCCGCATTCGCCCGCAGATCGCCGCCCAGCTGAAGCGCGGGGAGCGGGTCGTGCGCACGCGCTACGGCGTCGACGACGAAGTCTGCACCGGCGATCATTCCTGCATCCGGCTGTCGGGGTGTCCTTCGCTGGTCGTGAAGCCCAGCCCCGATCCGCTACGCACCGATCCGGTGGCTTCCGTGAACAACGGCTGCGTCGGCTGCGGCCTGTGCGGCGAGGTGGCCGACGCGGCGGTGCTCTGCCCGTCGTTCTACAAGGCCGACATCGTGCAGAACGCGACCTGGTGGGACCGGCTGCTCTGGCGTGTCCGCTCGGCAGTGATCGGAGCGATGGCGAGTGCCTAAGTCGATCAACATCCTGATTGGCGCGCTGGGCGGCGACGGTGGCGGCGTGCTGTGCGACTGGATCGTCGCGGCCGCACAGGCCCAGGGACTGGGTGTGCAGGCAACGCAAATTCCCGGCGTCGCGCAACGCACCGGTGCCACGACCTACTATCTCGAAGTAATGCCTGGCGCCGGGGCGCGTCCCGTCGTGCTGGCGCTCAACCCGGCGATCGGCGAGGTCGACGTAGCGCTGGCGACCGAGCTGCTCGAGGCCGGCCGCATGATCTTCAACGGCTTCGTGACGGCCGACCGCACGACGCTCATCGCTTCGACGCATCGGGTGTTGGCGATCAGCGAGCGCTCGGCGATGGGCGACGGCAGCTACGACGTCGGCCGTCTGCTGCGAGCGGTGAAGGAACGCAGCAAGACGCAGATCCTGTTCGACATGGACCAGGCGGCGGAGGAAAGCGGCGGCGTGATCAACGCCGTGCTGCTGGGGGCGTTGGCCGGGTCGGGCAAGCTGCCGATCCCCGATGCCGCCTTCGAGGCCGCAATCCGAGAGGGCGGCAAATCGGTCGACACCAATCTTGCCGCCTTTGCCTTCGGTCGCGGCCATGCGCGCGGCGAACTCGAACAGGCGGTGCGCGAGCATCGCAAGCGCCAGGCGGCAGGTCGGGGCATCGAGGATCTGACCGAACGCGCGCGCCGGGAATTCCCGGCGGCCAGCCTCGACATCGTGGAGGAGGGCATCCGCCGTCTCACGGTGTATCAGGATCGCCGATATGCAGCCCTTTATCTCGACCGCCTGAAGGGCATCGATGCGGCGATCGTTCGCGATGTGGCGCGCCATCTTGCCGTGCGCATGTCGTTCGAAGACGTGATCCGCGTCGCGCAAGCCAAGACCTCGCGCGATCGGCTCGAGCGGGTGCGCACCGAAGTGCGCGCCAGGCCAGGAGAGCCATTGCAGATCACCGAGCACTTCAAGCCGGGCAACGAGGAGATCGCCGCGATCCTGCCGCCCTGGGCAGCACGCTGGCTGATGGCTCGCCGGCCCTTTCACATCTCCATGCACGTTCGGAGCACGACTGTCTGGGGCTTTGCGCGCCTGCGCTTCCTGGCGTCCCTCCGCTGGTGGCGGCCGCGCAGCTTCCGCTATATCGAGGAGCAGGCCACGATCGAGGGCTGGCTCGCGCAGATCCGTGCCTCCGCGCCGATCGGTGTCGACCTCGCGCGCGAGATCGCCGAGCTGGCGCGCCTCGTCAAAGGCTATGGCGATACCTACAAGCGCGGACTCGACAACTATCGCCGCATCGCCGCCGAGGTGATCGCACCGGCACTCGTGGGCAAGATGGCGCCGCGTGTCGCCGCCGATGCCATCGCCAATGCGCGCGTCGCGGCGCTTGCCGATCCCGACGGCGAATCGCTCTCGAAGACGCTGGCGTCGATCGCCGGATCGGCGGCAACCGTGCGGCACGCCGCCGAGTAATCATTCGGCGGCACTGGCGATCGATGCCGGCTCTATTGCTGCGTGTATGCCGCGATAGATCAGACCGCCGATGTCGTTCTGATAGAGCCACAGGCTGTTGGCCTGGCCATCGAAGTTGGGCTCGCATCCCATCGCTTCGTCCGGACGGAAGCCCGTGCCAAGACCGACGCCGAAGATCTGCGGCAGCTCGATGCCATCGGCACACAGCAGGCGACAGCTTGCGCTCACGGCGACGCGATTGTCGTCGGCTGCCAGCGGCAGCCGTTCGCCCGAAGGTCCGAAGATCGGCACCGTGGCGGAACGGTAGCCGAGGCACGGCACGACCAGCGCTGCCTCATCGATCTCCGCTCGCAATCGAGCCGGGGAGAAGTCGTGCAGCGGGTGGATCGCGATCCGGTGCTCGGCGACGACGTCCGGCCGGCGGGCGATGCGGCGCCAGACGTCGCGGCCGTGGCCGCGCAGTCCGCCCATGCGATTGACCCGGCCCGTACGGGAGCAGATGTCGCCCGGAGCCACCGCGTAGCCGTCGGCGTCTGCCGCGGCACGGTCGGGATAGAAGACACGCGGCGGCCGCCGTTGCACGATGGCGATCTGACCGTCAACGAGCGCCGAGGCACCGGCACGCTCGAGCAGCGCCCAGGCGGCAGCGTACGCGCTGTGGGAGCCGCCGAGGATGACGATGCGCCGTCCGTCGGCGTTGCGAATGATCCTGTCCGCTTCGACCAGTCCGTCGTGGCTGAGCAGCCGGTCGGATGGCATCACGTGGCGCGCCCTGCAGTCGGTGATCTTCAAACCGGCGGCCAGCTCCTGGTCGCCGTCCAGTTGGCGGCCGCCGACGGCGACGACGGCCGAATGGGCGAGCAATGTCTTGCCGATGACGCCGCGTCGCACCCGCACTGCGACCGTACCGTCCTTCCGCAGCCGCAGGGACTCGACCGTCGTGCTCAGGTGAAGGCCGCTTCCGCGCCTGCCGGACATCATCGCCGCAATTGCCTGGCCGATGCGACCCATGTAGCGGTCGACCAGGGGCAGCGGTGGAAATGTCTCGCGGTGCCGGCGCATCTCCTCGGTGACCGGGTCATGCCGCAGATCCTGAAGCGCCGAAGGTACGTCCCCGGCGTCCAGGCACTCGAGGTAGGAGCCGCCCAACGAATCGGAGTTGATGCCATAGCCACCGAGGCTGCCGCCCAGGCGGCCGCTGCGCTCGACGACCAAGACACCGCGATCGAGCCATTGCTTCGAGGCAGCCTTTCTGGGCTGCCCACAGGAGGGGGCCAAGACCACCCGGTCCACCGCCGACGATCAGGGTCGAGGGGATCGGCGATGGCCTGCGAGGATCAACCGAGGACATTGCGGAACACCCTCGCGACACGCTCGACGATCTGGGAATCGACGGCGCGGGATGTCGGCAGGTTGATGCCGGTTGCCGAGAGTTCAAGGCTGTTGGGACAGCGGCGGGCGTACTTCTCGTAAGGCGGCAGGGTCGACAGCGAATGGAAGAAGGGTCGCGTCTCGATCTTCGCCTCGAACGCCGCCGCGAGAAGATCGTTGCGTCGATCCGATGGGACCTGCACACAGCTCAGCCAGACGATCGGCTGATAGACCGGATCGAGCGTGGGCGGGAATCGCACGCCGGGAATGCCCTTCAGTGCAGCGCTGGTACATCTCCATGATGTGTCGGTTGCGGGCCAGGGTATCCTCGATGCGCCAGAGCTGCGATTGGCCGATCGCGGCCTGCAGGTTGGTGATGCGGTAATTGTAGCCGACGCGTTCGTGCCAGTAGGAGCGATCGGGCGTGATGCCGTGGTCGCGCAACAGGCGGATCGACCTTGCGAGCGTGGGCGAGTTGGTCAGGCACATGCCCCCTTCGCCCGTGGTCACGATCTTGTTGGCGTAGAAGGAAAAGCACGAGACCTCGCCGAATTGCCCGACCGGGCGACCGGCATAGCGCGCACCGGGAGCTTCGGCACAGTCTTCCACTACCGCGATGCCGTGACGGGCCGCATAGTCGGCGATCGGGCCGATCTCCGCCGGCCGCCCGTAGAGATGGACGGGAATGATTACCTTGGTGCGCGCGGTGCAGGCATTTTTGACGGCGGCGAGGTTCATGCACCAGGTCCGGCGATCGATGTCGACGATGACCGGCGTCGCGCCGCAGTACAGCACCGCATTGATGGTCGCGGCGAAAGTAAGGTCAGGCACGATCACTTCGTCGCCGGGGCCTATATCGAGCGCGAGCAAGGCCAGATGAAGCGCCACGGTGCCGTTGGAGACGGCGATGCCGTGCCGGGTGCCGATGAAGGCCCGGAACTCCCCTTCAAATTTTTCGACGTAGGGACCCCGGCTCGAGATCCAGGAAGAGAGGAACGCGTCCAGTATCGTTCGAAACTCGTTGTGGCTCATGTCCGGTCGTGCAACCTGGATTTGCTGCGTCGAGCGGTCGATGGCCACGCCGACCAAGGTCCCCATGGCATCGAACCGGGGGCGCAGCACATTCGCATCGACCGATACGTCGTTGTGCAGCCGCCGGCCAAGCGTCTCCATGTGCTGGCCGAGCGTCGGATTGAGCAGGGCGCCTTCCAGGACGGCTTTGCCGATGTCGTCGAGCGTGATCCGCCCGACCAGACGATTGTCGTCGGCAACAACGAGGCAGGTGCCGAGTCCGTTGTCGAGGCACTTCTCAATGACGGCAATCAGGTTCTCCGACGTATTGCAAATATAGGCATCTTCTCCATTCGACTCGCCGTCGTCCCCAAACGACGAAGCCTCCGGCATGGACAACGACATTTCATCCTCCGTTGAGACACCCTCCGTAGCCCGGCGCGCACCCCTACACGGCAGACGTGCAAATATTTGAGGGATCAACGGATGGTTAGGCCAGTGGCCAGTTTGTGGCCGGTGGGTGCAGACACTTCTTGGTCACTGGTTGGCGTCGCAATCGGGCCGCATCTTTCTGTCGTCCGATGGAGGAGGCCAGGATGCGCTGCCTGTGGCTTACCCTCGCCGATCCTGAACCGGCGACGAACGGCCAGCTGATCTATTCGCGCGGCCTGATCGAGGCGACGCGACGGGGCGGCGCCGATCTGTGTGTCGTAGGCCTCGTCCGCCCCGAGAAGGCCATGGTGCCATCCGACGCGAGCGGCCTGGCCTGGCGACTGGTCGACGAGCGCAGGCAGAGCCGCCGGCAGCGCCTGCTGCGGTCCCTTCCCGATGTGGCACTGCGCGGCTGTTCGCCGGAGATGGACCGCGTGCTGGCGCGGACGTTGAGCGAACGCGACTGGGATGCGATCGTGTTCGACAGTATCTGCTCCGGGTGGGGACTGAAGGCGGTATTGCGTCATCGTGCGCGGGCGCACCGCCGTCCGAAGGTGGTTTACCTTGCCCACAATCACGAGATTACGGTCGCCCGGCGGATCGCCGACGCAGCCCGCGGCGCCAGGCGAGTGCTGAAAGAGATCGATGCCTTCAAGGTCGCCCGGCTGGAACGCCGGATCATCGCCGAGGCCGACCTCGTGGCATCCAACACGCCGGAGGACCGCCGCACGTTCATCCGTGAAGCGACTCTCTGCCGGGCAGCCGACACACCGGTGGCGTTGCTGCCGCCCGGGTACGATGGACCGCGCGTCCCGTCGCGGGTGATCGACGCCCGCGTACCGCGGCGGGCTGTCGTCGTTGGCAGCTTCGACTGGCCGCCCAAGCGGATCAGCCTCGAACGCTTCCTGGCCGCAGCGGCGCCCGTGCTGCAGCACCGCAACGTCGAATTGCAGATCGTGGGTGCCGTCGAGGCCGCCTACCTCGGCAGCCTGCGCGAGCGCTATCCGTCGGTGGCCTTCGTCGGACCGGTCGACGACGTGCGTCCCTATCATGGCGGAGGCCCGGATCGCGCTGGTGCCCGACCTGCTGGGTGGGTTCAAGCTCAAGGGGCTGGACTACGTGTTCAACCGCACTCCGATCCTGTCGATGCGGATCGCCTTGCCCGGCATGCCTCTCCGGGACGGGCGCAGCATCGGATTGTTCGACAGCCACGAACGCCTGGCGGAGGGTGTTGTCGAGCTGATCGACGACTTCGCCGAGCTGAATCGCCGGCAGATCCTCGCCTTCGACGCCTGCTCGACGCGGTTCGACTGGCCACCGATCGGCCGGCATCTGCTGCGCTCGATCGCCCGGCTCGATCCGCCCGACGCGAAGCTCGCTAGAGATCGCGCAGACGCTCCTTCATCCGCCACAGAGTCAGCTCGGGTTCCTGCGGCGGCAGGAAGATGAAATTGTAGATGAACCGTCCAAAGCGTTGCCGCGCCTGCAGCGGCGCGGTCAGGTCGGGAAGGTTCGCGGGGTTCTGCATTTCGGCAACCGAGAACCGCTCGATCGGCTTTAGTTCGCCTTCGTGGACGAAGTAGCCGCAATAGCCCAGCCGGATGAAAAAGGCGTGAGCTTGCGCCACGCAGCCCGGCGCCAGGGTCTCGAGCAGCTCCACGATCACGCGCGGCCGGCAGCGCCGGACGGTTTCGACCGCGCCGTCGAGCACGGCAAGTTCGTGGCCCTCGACGTCGATCTTGATGATCGCCGCATGGCCCCGATAGATGTTGTCCAGCCGCTCCATCGGCACTTCGATACCGCGATAGCCGGGATAGGTCGCGGACGCATCGGGCGAGACGGTGGAGCAGCCCGTGACCACGACGCCGTCGACCACCGGCATGCGCAGCTCCGCCGTGCCCGTCCTGTCGGAGAGAGCGATGCCTTCGATCGTGACGCCTCGCGCAAATTTCCGGCGCAGGCTGTCGGCCAGGCCCGGCATCGGCTCATAGGCAAAGACGTGGCGGGAATAGCGGCGCATGTAGTGCACGTAGCTGCCGTCGTTGGCGCCGACGTCGATCGCGTCGGCGTCGCCGCGGCAGAGGAACTCGAGCAGGTGTAGTTCGATTTCGCCGTAGCGGCCGTAGAAGCGCGCTTCGCGCCAGTTGAGCAGGGGCTGCGGAAGAAGCGCGCGCAGCGCCTGCCGCGCCTCGCCATAGGAACTGCCGATGTCGACCATGGTTCGCCTCGCGCTGAATTGCGGACGAGGCAGGATAGGCAACCGGCCGCGCCAGCGGCGGTGATCAGATGGTGATCAAGCCGCCCGCAGGATATCGGCCATCTTCTCGCCCACCATGATGGAGGGCGCGTTGGTGTTGCCGGACGGCATGGTCGGGAAGATCGAGGCGTCGGCGATGCGCAGGCCCTCGATGCCGTGCACCTTGAGCTTGTCGTCGACCACGGCGTTGGGCCCCGGCCCATGCGGCAGGTGCCGATCGGGTGATAGGCGGTCTGCGAGTTCTTGCGGATCTAGTCGAGGATCTCCGCGTCGGTTTGATCTCCGGGCCCGGCGAATATTCCTCGCCGCGATAGGCGTCCATCGGCGGCGCATCGACGATGCGGCGGATCATGCGGAAGCCCTCCGACATCGCCGCCTGATCGATCGGGTCGGCCAGGAAGTTGAAGCGGATCGCGGGCTGCGCCTTGGGATCGGCCGAGCGGATATGGATCGAGCCCAGGCTCTCCGGCCGAAGCTGGTAGACCGAGATCGTCATCGACGGGAAGTCCTGCAGCTTGCGCGTCTTCGGGTCCTTGATCGAGTAGGGCACGATGTGCATCTGCACGTCGGGCGTGGCGAGCTCGGGCCGCGTGCGCAGGAAGGCAAGCAGGGGCGCCGAGGGCAGGCTCATGAAGCCGCCGCCGGTCGCGAGATACTTCATCATCTGCGTCACCGCGCCCAGGCCGCGCGCCATGTGATTGTAGGAGACCTTCGGGTCCTTCACCCGCCAGACGATGCGCGCGTTGATGTGGTCGCGGAAATTCTCGCCGACCGCCGGCAGCTCGTGCTTCACCTCGATGCCGTGCTTCTTCAGCAGCTCGGGCTGGCCGATGCCGGAGAGTTCGAGGATCTGCGGGCGTGGCGACGCCGCCGGCCGACAGGATCGTCTCGCGCGCCCTGGCCTGCACGACCTTGCCGTCCTTCTCGTACTCGACGCCGATGCAGCGCTTGCCTTCGAGCAGCACGCGCAGGGTCATTGCGTTGGTGACGACATGCAGGTTGGGTGAGCGCTTCATCGCCGGCTCGATATAGCAATGGGCGACGCTCATGCGCCGGCCCTTGTAGATCGAGGTCTGCGTCTTCACGACGCCTTCCTGGTCCTCGCTGTTGTAGTCGGGGTTGAGCTTGAAGCCGGCCGCCACCGCCGCCTTGAACAGAGCGTCATAGAGCGGGTTCTGGTCGGGCACGGTCGAGACCTTGAGCGGGCCGCCGGTGCCACGGCCGTTGCTGCCGTCGCCGTCGACGAAATTCTCGATGCGGGTGAACAGCGGCGCCACCTCGTGCCAGCTCCAGCCGCGGTTGCCCATCTGCGCCCAGGTGTCGTAGTCGAGCGGCTGGCCACGCACCCAGACCAGCCCATTGATCGACCTCGAACCGCCCAGCAGCTTGCCGCGCGGCACCGGGATGTCGCGGTTGGCCGTGCCGGGTTCGGGTTCGGACTGGTAGAGCCAGTTGGCCGCCGGATTGTCGATCAGCAGGCCGAAGCTGAGCGGCATGCGGGAATAGGGATGGCTGGCCGCGCCGGCCTCGAGCAGCAGCACCCTGGTCGCCGGATTTTCGCTGAGGCGTGCGGCCAGGGTGCCGCCGGCCGAGCCGGCGCCGACGATGATGTAGTCATAGTCGCGCCATGGTTTCTCGTCCCCCCCGCGGCGCGCGTCCTGATCGCCCATGCAAGCCTAGCGCACCGCATGCAAAGAGAAGGGGCAATATTGCTCGACATTGCGGCGCTGTCGTGATTCATCGGCTGCGCCGGTCCGCGGGGGACCGGCGCCCCCTGTCAGACGTGGATTTTAAGCCGGGATGCTTGAATCTCGTCCGTATTGCGCTGAAGCGGCCCTACACGTTCGTGGTCATGGCGTTGCTGATCCTGATCGTGGGACCGCTGGCGGCGCTGCGCACCCCGACCGACATCTTCCCCGAGATCCGCATTCCGGTGATCGCCGTCGTCTGGAGTACACCGGCCTGTCGCCCGACGAGATGTCGGGCCGGGTCATGCTGAACTTCCAGCGCGCGCTCACCACGACCGTCAACGACATCGAGCATATCGAGGGCACGTCCTACACCGGCATCGGCATCGTCAAGGTCTTCTTCCAGCCCGGCACCGATATCCGCACGGCCAACGCCCAGGTCACCGCGATCTCGCAGACCGTGCTGAAGCAGATGCCGCCCAACATCACGCCGCCGCTGATCCTGAACTTCAACGCCTCGACGGTGCCGATCATCCAGCTCGCGCTGGCCGGCCAGGGCATGTCGGAGCAGGCGGTGTTCGATCTCGCCATCAACACCGTGCGCACGCCGCTGGTCACCGTGCCGGGCGCGGCGATCCCGTTCCCGTTCGGCGGCAAGTTCCGCCAGATCCAGATCGATCTCGACCCGGCGGCGATGCAGTCGCGCGGCCTGTCGGCCAACGACGTGGCCAACGCGCTCGCCGCGCAGAACCTGCTGACGCCGGCCGGCACGCAGAAGATCGGCAGCTTCGAATACGCCATCAACCTCAACAACGCGCCGAACGACTTCGCGGAGCTCGCCAACCTGCCGATCGTTCGCCAAGGACGGCACGATCGTCTATCTGCGCGACGTGGCGCAGGTGCGCGACGGCAATCCGCCGCAGCACGAACATCGTGCATGTCGACGGCAGCCGCTCGGTGCTGCTGGCAGGTGCTGAAGAACGGCGCGACCTCGACGCTGGCGATCATCGCCGGCATCAAGGAGAGGGTCGAGGAGCTGCGCAAGACGCTGCCGGAGAACCTCAGCATCGCGTTGCTGGGCGACCAGTCGCTGTTCGTCGAGGGCGCGATCTCGGGCGTCGCCTTCGAGGCAGTGATCGCCGCCGTACTGACCAGCCTGATGATCCTGCTGTTCCTCGGCAGCTGGCGCTCGACGGTCATCATCGCGATCTCGATTCCGCTCGCCATCCTGGGCTCGATCGCCGCTGCTGGCGGCGTTCGGCGAGACGCTCAACATCATGACCCTGGGCGGCCTGGCGCTGGCGGTCGGCATCCTGGTCGACGACGCGACGGTGACGATCGAGAACATCAATTGGCATCTCGAGCAGGGCAAGGACGTCGAGACCGCGATCATGGACGGCGCGCGGCAGATCGTGACGCCGGCCTTCGTGTCGCTGCTCTGCATCTGCATCGTGTTCGTGCCGATGTTCTTCCTCGAGGGCGTCGCGCGCTTCCTGTTCGTGCCGATGGCCGAAGCGGTGATGTTCGCGATGATCTGCTCGTTCATCCTGTCGCGCACTCTGGTGCCGACGATGGCGAACTATCTGCTGAAGCCGCACGCCGCACGAGCACGGCGATGCGCCGCCGCCGACGCGCAATCCGCTAGTCCTGTTCCAGCGCGGCTTCGAGAGCGCGGTTCGAGGCGTTCGCGCGATCTATCGCGACCTGCTGGAGATGGCGCTCGGCCGCCGCGCGGCTGTTCATCACCGGCTTCATGGTCTTCGTGGTGGCGTCGTTCGCCCTGGCGCCGTTCCTCGGCCGCAACTTCTTCCCGTCGGTCGATTCCGGCCAGATCCTGATGCATGTCCGCGCGCCGGTCGGCACCCGCGTCGAGGAATCGGCCAACCCTTCGCCGCCATCCAGAAGGCGATCCGCGAGATCATTCCCGACGCGCGAGATCGCCACGATGGCCGACAACGTCGGCATGCCGGTCAGCGGCATCAACATGACCTACAACAACACCGGCATGATCGGCAGCCAGGACGGCGACATCCAGATCAAGCTGACCGAGGACCATCGCGCCGACCGCCGAGCTACGTGCGCGAGCTGCGCGCGGCAGCTGCCGCGAGCGTTTCCCGGGCGTGACCTTCTCGTTCCTGCCGGCCGACATCATCAGCCAGATCCTGAATTTCGGCGCGCCGTCGCCGATCGACGTGCAGGTGCGCGGCAACGACTCGACGGCGAACTTCGAGCACGCCAACAGGCTGCTGGCGCGCATCCGCAACGTGCCGGGCGTCGTCGATGCGCGCATCCAGCAGTCGCGCACCGCGCCGGTGTTCAACGTCGATATCGACCGCACGCGCGCGCAGTATGTCGGCCTGACCGACGCGCGACATCACCAACTCGCTGGTGGTCAACCTCGCGGGCTCGGGCCAGATCGCGCCGACCTACTGGCTCAATCCCGCGAACGGCGTCTCCTACAACATCGTGCTGCAGACGCCGCAATACCGGCTCGATTCGCTGGCCGCGCTGTCCAACCTGCCGATCATGGCGCCGGCGGCGACCTCGCTGCAGGTGCTGGGCGGCTTTGCCGACATCCGGCGCGACATCGCCAACGCCGTGGTGACGCAATACGACCTGCAGAGGGTGGTGCAGGTCTATGCCGCCGTGCAGGGCCGCGACCTCGGTGCGGTCGCTGCCGACGTGCGGCAGTCGTGCGCGAGCTCGCGCCGCAGGGCGCCCAAGGTCCGGGCGGTCAGGGTGCAGGGGCAGGTGAGGACCATGGAAAGCGCCTTCTCCGGCCTGCTGTTCGGCCTGCTGGGCGCGATCGTGCTGATCTACCTGCTGATCGTGGTGAACTTCCAGTCGTGGAGCGATCCCTTCGTCATCATCACCGCGCTGCCGGCGGCGCTGGCCGGTATCGTCTGGATGCTGTTCGCGACGAGCACGACCTTGTCGGTGCCGGCGCTCACCGGCGCCATCATGTGCATGGGCGTGGCGACCGCGAACTCGGTGCTGGTGATCAGCTTCGCGCGCGAGCGGCTCGCCGAGCTGGGCGACGCCACGGCGGCCGCCCTCGATGCCGGCTTCGTGCGCTTCCGCCCCGTGCTGATGACGGCGCTCGCCATGATCATCGGCATGACGCCGATGGCGCTGGGCATGGGCGAGGGCGGCGAGCAGAATGCGCCGCTCGGCCGCGCCGTCATCGGCGGCCTGATTTTTGCGACCATCGCCACGCTCATATTCGTTCCCGTCGTGTTCAGCGTCATCCATCGCCGCCACGGCAAGACTGCAGCAGCGTCGGACGCGGCACGGAGTACCCCATGTCGCCTGAGAACCGCTCCCCGCACCGCGCAAGGTCTCGCGCCGCGGCCTGGCGATTGCCGGCGTCCATCGGCGCCATCGTGGTCGTCCTGGTGGTCGTGAACGGGATCTGGAGCCGCAATTCCAGCGAAGCGCGCCTCAAGGAAGTAACGATCGCGCAGTCCACGCCGACGTGGCGGTGATCGCGCCGACCCGCGGCGCCAACAAGTCCACGCTCGACCTGCCGGGCCGGCTCGAGGCCTATGCCCGCGCACCGATCTATGCGCGCGTCAGCGGCATCCTGAAGGCCTGGTACGTCGATATCGGCGCGCCGGTGAAGGCGGGCCAGCTCCTCGCCGAGATCGAGGCGCCCGACCTCGACCAGCAGATGCTGCATGCCAAGGCGGCACTCGCCTCGGCCGAAGCGGCACAGGCCCTGGCCCAGGTGACGGCCACGCGCTGGCAGACGTTGGGCGGGACCAACGCGGTCGCCAAGCAGACGGTCGACGAGAAGACTGGCGACCTCACGGTGAAGCCGGCACTCACCAAGGCCGCCCAGGCCAATGTCGAACGTCTTGTCGTGCTCTACGACTTCAAGAGCTGACGGCGCCGTTCGACGGCATCGTCACCACGCGCAACACCGACGTCGGCGCCCTGATCAATGCGGACTCGAGCGCTGGCCTCGCCCTGTTCGTCGATCTCCGACACCAGGAAGCTCCGCCTCACGGTGGGCGTTCCGCAGAACTATGTGCCGGCGGTGAAACTCAACAGCGCGGTGTCGATCACGGTGCCGGAATATCCCGGCAAGACCTTCAACGGCGTCGTCGACGCCTCGTCGCGTGCAGTCGATGCGGCATCGGGCACCACGCGCATGCAGCTGCTGGTCGACAATGCCGATGGCCTGCTGATGCCCGGCGCTTTCGCCAACACCCGCATTGCAGCTGCCGCCCGACATGCAGGCTCTCTCGTGCCTGCCGGCGCGCTGATCTTCGATCAGAAGGGGCTGCATGTCGCCACGGTCGATGCCAACAACAAGATCGTGCTCAAGACCATCACGATCTCGCGCGACCTGGGACAGGTGGTCGAGGTCGGGTCCGGCCTGGAGCCGACCGATCGCGTGATCGACAGCCCGCCCGACGGTCTGGTGGATGGAGATCCGGTGCGCGTCGTCGAGCCCAAGTTCGACGCCAAGAAGCCCGCCGCCAAGAAGGGCTGATACCCGTTGTCTGCACTCGATTGCAGGCCCGGTGGACAGTCGGTCGGTTGAAAGATGCCGTTGGTTCTTTCATAACCGGTCACGAGGTTTGCGCGAGGACCTGGGCGGCATGTCGGAGTTCGAGCAGATTCCCTTCGGGGCCAGCGAGTTCGCGGACAATCCCGAACCGCGCTGCCCCTGCCTGCTGCTGCTCGACACTTCGGAATCGATGGAAGGCGGCCCGATCAACGAGCTCAACCGGGGCCTCGCGGCCTTCCGCCAGGAGCTCGCGGCCGATCCGCTCGCCATGAAGCGCGTCGAGATCGGCCTGGTGACCTTCGGGCCGGTGCAGCTCGTGAGCGATTTCCAGACGCCGGACCAGTTCATGCCGCCGGCCCTCGACGGCGCCGGCGACACGCCCATGGGGGCAGCCATCACCGGCGGCCTCGAGATGGTCCGTCAGCGCAAGGAGGCCTACAAGGCCAACGGCATTCCCTACTACCGGCCCTGGGTCTTCATGATCACCGACGGCGCGCCGACCGACGACTGGCGGGCGGCGGCAGCGATGGTCAAGGATGGCGAGGCGGCCAAGGGCTTCTCGTTCTTCGCCGTCGGCGTCCAGCATGCCGACATGGATGTCCTGCGCCAGATCGCCGTGCGCACGCCGCTCAAGCTGGCGGGCCTGCAGTTCCGCGATCTCTTCGTCTGGCTGTCGTCGTCGCTCAGCAGCGTGTCGCGCTCCGGCGTCGGCCAGGAAGTGCCGTTGCTTCCGCCGGGATGGGCGCGCGTTTGACGCACGGCGCGCCATGGCGGATGGCAATGGCGTCTGCGGTCGGCACCTCGCATCTGGCGATGGGCCTGCCGTGCCAGGATTGCCATTTCCATCTGAGCCTGAAGGATGCCGAGGGAAAGCCGGTCTGCGATCCTGGTCCTGTCCGACGGCGCCGGCAGCGCGTCGCAGGCCGAGACCGGCGCGCAGCTCGCCTGCGATACCTTCGCGAGACTGGTGGCCGAGTACATTTCGGCGGGGGCGGCCGGGTCGAGAGCATCGGCCGCGATCTCGGTCGAGCGCTGGGTCACCGGCGTGATCTACCGGCTCGCGCTCACGCCAAGTCGTGGGACGACGAGCGGAAGCCGCGCGACTATGCCTGCACCCTGCTGGCCGCGATCTGTCGGCGAGCAGGGCGACGGTGTTCGTGCAGATCGGCGACGGCGCCATCGTCATCTCCGACGGCTGGACGACGACGTGGCGCCACGTCTTCTGGCCGCAGCATGGCGAGTTCGTCAACACCACCAACTTCATCACGTCCGAGGACGCACTCGAAGTCATGGAATTCCATGCGACCCGAGAAGCATCGCGGAGATCGCGCTGTTCAGCGACGGGCTCGAGAACCTGTTGCTGCACAAGGCCGACCAGGTCGGTCCATGCGCCGTTCTTCGACAGCATGTTTCCCTCGGTCCGGCGCTCGACAGCCGAGGGGAGGACCCGGAGCTCAGCCGCGCGCTCGCCATGTACCTGTCGACGGCGGCGGTCAACGAGCGCACCAACGACGACAAGACCCTGATCCTGGCGAGCCGGCGATGAGCGCCCCGGCGCCCCCGTCCATCGTCGTCGATGCCGAGGGCCGCGTCCTGCGTCTGGGCCGCAAGCTCGGGCAGGGCGGCGAGGGTGCCGTTTTCGACCTCGAGGGCGAGCCCGCAATCGCCGCCAAGATCCATCACAGCCGCTGACGCCGCTGCGCGCCGAGAAGATCCGCGTCATGGCCGGCATGCGCACGCCCCAGCTCGACGAGCTCGCGGCGTGGCCGACGAGCCTCCTGTCGCTGCCGTCGGGCGTCCCGATCGGCCTCACCATGCCCGGGTGACCGATCACAAGGACATCCATCATCTCTACAGCCCGAAGAGCCGGCGCGCCGAGTTTGCCGCCGCCGACTGGCGCTTCCTGATCCGGGTGGCGGCCAATCTCAGCCGCGCGGTGGCCACGATCCACGCCGCGCGGGGCGTGATCGCCGACATCAACCACAGCGGCGTGCTGGTCGGGCAGGATGCGCGGGTGCGCCTGATCGATTGCGACAGCTTCCAGATCGTCGATGCCGGCAAGACCTATCTCTGCGACGTCGGCGTGCCGACCTTCACCCCGCCCGAGCTGCAGGGCCTGCTGTTCGCGGAGATCGTGCGCACGCCCAACCACGACAATTTCGGCCTCGCCGTCCTGATCTTCCTCACCCTGTTCATGGGCCGGCATCCCTTTGCCGGCCGCTTCTCGGCCTCGGCGAAATGCCGATCGAGCGCGCGATCGGCGAGGGCCGCTTCGCCTACGGCGCCGATTGCACGGCGTTCCAGATGGAACGGCCGCCGGGCGCGCCGTCGCTCAGCCATCGTGTCGCCCGCGATAGCGGGCCTGTTCGAGCGGGCTTTTGCCCGCGAGAGCCGCGACGCCGGCCGGCCGACGGCCGCGCGAGTGGGCGGCGGCCTCGGAAGTCGCTCGAGCACCAGCTGCGTCAATGCGCCTTCAGTCCCGCGCACTGGCATTTCGACGGGCTGCAGGGCTGCCCGTGGTGCCGCATGGAAGCCGCGACCGGCGTCGCGCTTTTCTCGCCTTCCGTCTCGCCGGGCGCTGCGGCGCATTTCGACATCGATGCCTTCTGGCGCCGGGTCACGGCACTGGAGCATCCCGGTCCCGCGCCGGCGCTCGACAGCGGCGGATCCGCGGCGCAAGCTCAGGCCGTCGCTCGCCGCGCTGCAGTTCAAGCAGCGGCGCGCGCTGCACAGGCTGTATGCCTTGATGCTTTCGGCGGCCCCCATCCCGATCGCCATTTTCGTGAGCCTGCCGCCGGCCGCGCGGCTGCTGTTTCTCGCCGCCGCGGTCGGCCTCTACTACGTGGCGCGCATGCTGGTGCGGCTGTCGAACGACACCACCGGGTTCGCCGATCGCGCGCGCATGGACCTCGAGCATTTCGAGAAGGTGCGCGACGAATGGCAGTCGACCGCCGGTCCCGGCCGGTTCGACGCCAAGCGCACCGAGCTCGAAAGGCTGCGCGTGCGCTGGGACGAGAGCCGCGACGTGCCAGCGCCGAAAGCAGCAGGAGCAGCACGACCACAGGCAGGCCGCGGCGCTCGTGCGCGTTTTCTCGACGGCTTCGACATCGAGGCCGGCGGCGTGTCGGGCCTCAGCCCGAGCCGCGTGCCGCTGCTCGAGTCGTTCGGCATCGAGACCGCCGCCGACATCGTCGACCGAGAAGCTCGATGGCGTGCCCGAAGCTCGACAAGAAGATGCGGGACGCCTTGACCGGCTGGCGCGAAGGACTGGAAGCGCGGTTCCGGCAGGATGCGCCGGACAGCGACCGCACCGCTCGACGAGGAGACGATCGAGCGCGAGGCGCTGGCCGAGCAGATGCGGATCGAGGCGGCGCTCAGGACAGGGTTGCAGGACCTGCAGGAAATCCAGAAGCAGGCGCTGTTCGCGCGCATCTCGATGAAGGCCAGGACCGAGGAGGCCCACCAGGCCTATCTGCAAAGCGCGGCCGACCTGAAGGCCGTCAGCCGGTAGCTACTTCTTCGGGCGGATCGCGGCCCATTGCTCGTCGGTCCAGTCGAGCATTGCCGAGGTGTTGGCGCCGCCACCGCCCGACTGCAGCGACTTGCCGCCGTCGATCACGATCGCGTCGCCGTTGATGTAGCCCGCGCCGTCGCTCACCAGGAAGGCGGCGAGATTGGCGAGCTCGATATGCTCGCCGACGCGGCGCATCGGGATCGCCTTGATCATCTCCTCGGCGCCGCCGCGCTCCTTGGGCATCAGCCGGCTCCACGCGCCTTCGGTCGGGAAAGGGCCGGGCACGATGGCGCAGGTGCGGATGCCCTTGGGCCCCCATTCGACGGCGAGGCTCTTGGTCATGGCGAGCACGCCCGCCTTGGCCATCGCCGAGGGCACGGTGAAGGCCGCTCCCGTGAGCGACGACACGGTGAGGATCGACATCACCACCTTGTTGCGCTCGCCGCGCATCGATCCAGCGCCGGCCGGCGGCGACCGTGCAGTAGGCCGAGCCGTGCAGGACGATGTTCAGCACCGCATCGATCGCGCGCGACGACATCTTGTGCGTCTGCGCCAGGATCTGGCCGGCGGCGTTGTTCACCAGGATATCGAGCGGGCGCTTGGCCCAGATCGTATCCATCATCGCCTCGACCGCGGCAGGCACGCGCACGTCGCAGCCCACGGCCTCGATCTCGCCGCCGGTGTCCTTGTGCAATTCGGCGACCGTCTGTTTCAGCACCTCCTCGCGGCGGCCGCAGATGATCACGTTGGCGCCGAGCTCGAGATAGCGATGCGCCATCGACCGGCCGAGGCCGGTGCCGCCGCCGGTCACCAGGATGCGCTTTCCCTTCAGCAGATCGGGCTGGAACATGCTCAGGCCTTCCGGATTTCGGTCAGCGCAATGCCGGAGGCGACCAGCTTGTCGATCTCGGCCTCGGAGTAGCCGCGCTCGGCCAGCACGGCGCGCGTATCGACGCCGAACTTCCGCGGCTTGGTGCGGATCTCGGCCGGGGTGCGCGAGAGCTTCACGGGATTGCCGACGTTGCGCCAGCCGTCCTTCTCCCAGACCATGCCGCGGTGCCTGGTGTGCGGATGCTCCATGACATCGGGCACTTCGAGCACGGCGCCGGAGGGCACGCCGCCCTTCATCAGCTCGACCGAGAAGCTGTCGGCATCGCGGTCCTTCAGGAGCGCGCGCAGCTCGGCCTCGAGCTCGAGACGATGGGCCACACGGTCCTTGTTGGTCTTGAAGCGCGGGATCGTCGGCCAGCTCGGGTTTGCCCAGCATCTGCGCGAGCTTGCGGAACTGGCCGTCGTTGCCGGCGGCGATCGCGATGTTGCGGCCGCGCGTCGGGAAGTTGGAATAGGGCACCAGGCTGCCGTGGCTGTTGCCCACCAGCTTTGGCTGCCGCACCGGAGGTGAAATAGTTCGGCGCATGCGGCTGGTGCAGCGCGACGGCGGAGTCGTAGAGCGTGGCGTCGACGAACTGGCCCTTGCCCGACCGGTTGCGCTCGTAGAGCGCCATCAGGATGCCCATGCAGGCGTTCATGCCCGTGGAGAGGTCAACCACCGGCACGCCGACGCGTACCGGGCCGCCCTCGGGCGAGCCGTTGACGGAGACGAGTCCGGCCGAAGCCTGGACCATGGCGTCGTAGCCCGGGAAAGCCGCCGAGCGGGCCGTCCTCGCCGAAGCCCGAGATGCGGGCATGGACGAGGCGCGGGAATTTCCCGGAGAGCGTGTCGGCGTAGCCCATGCCCCACTTCTCCATCGTGCCGGTCTTGAAGTTGTCGATCAGCACGTCGGCCGTCTCGAGCAGCTTCATCAGCACATCGCGGCCTTCGGGCTTGGAGAGATCGAGGGCGATGGTGCGCTTGTTGCGATTGATGCCGGAGAAGTAGGCCGAGATGCCTTCGGCGTCGAACGGAGGGCCCCACAGGCGGGTCTCGTCGCCCTGCGGCGGCTCGACCTTGATCACCTCGGCGCCATGGTCGGCCAGCATCTGGCCGCAATAGGGTCCGCCCAGCACGCGCGACAGGTCGATGACCTTCAGGCCTTCAAGTGCCCCCGACATGAGCATTCCACTCCTCGAACTCGAAAGACGCGAGGCGCGGTTATAGACCATGGGGCGCGGGGCCGGTACCGTTCGGACATGATCGAACGCGAACTGGATATCGCCACGCAAGATGGCGCGATGAACAGCTGGACCGTGCGGCCCGACGACGGCGGACCGCTGCCGGTCGTGCTGATGCTGATGGACGCGCCGGGCGTGCGCGAGGGCTTGAGGGAAATCTGCCGGCGCATCGCGCAATCGGGCTACTACGTGATCCTGCCCAATCTCTACTACCGCACTCTTCGCGACTTCGTGTGCGGCCCGACGCGCGATCATCCCGATGCGGACGCCAACCGCGAGCGGATGTTCGGGTATATGGAGTTGATCTCCAATGCGAAGGTCGCGGCGGATGTCGGCGTGGTCCTCGATCGGCTACCGGCGATGCCCGATGCGCGGGAAGGCAAGATCGGCCTCGTCGGTTACTGCATGAGCGGCGCTTTCGTCACCGCCGCCGCCGCGGCGCACCCCGATCGGATCGCCTGCTTTGCATCGTACTACGGCACGCGCCTGATCACTGACAAGCCCGATTCGCCGCACCTGGTGCTGGGAGACATCGTGGGCGAGGGCTACTACGCCTTCGCCGAGCATGACACCTACGTGCCGCTGTCCGATGTCGCGAAATTCGAGAAGTCGCTGGCCGGGGCGCCGTTCCCCTCGCGGGTCGAGACGGAAATGGGCACTCATCACGGTTATGCCTTCAGCGATCGCGGCAATCTACACGAGGCGGCGCGCGAGAAGCACTACGAGCGCATGCTGGCGCTCTATCGACGCCACATAGGATAGACCCATGTTGAACGGCATCCACGGCCATCAGGACATCGAGCGAGTCGTCTACGGCAAGCCGGCGGGAGCAGCAGTGCTGGCCGAGGCGGAGCGGCTGGGGGCCAGCCGCGTCTTCATCACCACGACCAAGTCGGTGGCGCAGAGCGCGCTGCTGGCCGGCATCATCCGCGACCTGGGCGAGCGCTACGCCGGCGTCTATGCCGGCATCACGGCGCACTCGCCACGGCCTTGCGTGATCGAGGGCGCGCGGCTGGCGCGCGACGCCAAGGCCGATCTCATCGTCTCCGTGGGCGGCGGCTCGGCGATCGATGCCACCAAGGTGATGCTGATCGCGCTGTGGCAGAACGCGATGACGATCGACGATCTCGACCACTACAAGGCTGGCAAGCCCAAGGGCGGCGCGGCACCGCCGTCGGAGGCGATCGCGCCGCCGGCCGATGCGATCCGCATGATTGCCGTGCCGACGACGCTGTCGGCGGCAGAGTTCAATGCCTTCGCCGGCATCAGCGATCCGCGGCGGGGCGTGAAGGAGAGCTTCGGCCATCGGCTGATCGTGCCGCGGGTGATCGTGCTCGATCCCGCCGCGACGCTGCACACGCCGATGGACCTGATGCTGTCGACTGGCCTCAAGGCGGTCGATCACGCCGTCGAGCGGCTGTGCTCGCAGCAAGCCAATCCGTTCGCCATAGGCACGGCGACCGAGGCGCTGAAGCTGCTGTCGCGCGCGCTGCCGGCGCACAAGGCCAGGCCCGACGACTGCGAGACACGCATGAACCTGCAGTTCGGCATGTGGCTGTCGATCGGTGCGGGTACGTCGGGTGTCGGAGTCGGCGCGAGCCACGGCATCGGCCACGTGCTGGGCGCGGCCTGCCATGTGCCGCACGGCCATACTTCCTGCGTGATGCTGCCCTCGGTGCTGCGCTGGAACCTGCCTGCGAATGCCGACCGTCAGAAACGGGTGAGCGAGGCGTTCGGCAAACCCGGCGTGCCGGCGGCCGACCTGGTGGCAGGGTTGGTGAAGACCCTGGGACTGCCCGGTAGTCTGAAAGAGGTCGGTGTCGGCCGCGAGCGATTCCGCGAGATCGGCGAAAAATCGATGCATGACCGCGCCGTGCTGAACAACCCGCGGACCATCACCACGCCCGAGCAGGTCATGGAGATTCTCGAGCTTGCAGCCTGACATGGCCTCATGAGTTCTTCTCATGATTCCACACTGCTTGAAGGGAGTAAGCAGCAGTACGATCTCTGAGGGAGGCCTCCAGGAGAGTTAAATGGTTCAGGCTGCCGTCAACTATCTCGCCGATCTCAGCGTCACCCCGGTGACCTACAATCCGCCGGCCGGTACCGGTGTGCCCCGGCGCGAGGGCAACTATCGCGATTTCAAGGTCGACGTGAACGACGGCCGTCCGCGCGCGACGGAGTTCTCGCTCGACAAGCAGGCGTTCAAGCTGGTGAACCACGATACCAGGGTGCGCGACTTCTACGACGAGAACGAGGTGAAGACGGCCTACTACGCCGAGGTCGAGGCGCTGATCAAGCGCGAGACCGGCGCATCGAAGGTCGTGATCTTCGACCACACGGTGCGCACCGCCGACAAGGCCGTCGAGCGCGGCCTGCGCACGCCCGTGCGCAGCGTGCACAACGACTACACCGAGAAGTCCGCGCCACGGCGGGTACGCGATCTGCTGCCGGCGGCCGAAGCCGACATGCGACTCACGAAGCGCTTCGCCGAATACAATGTCTGGCGCAGCATCGCGGCCGATCCGGTGGAGATGATGCCGCTGGGCTTTGTCGACTCGCAGAGCATCGCGCCCAGGGACTCGCGGTCTGCGACCTCGTCTATGCCGACCGTACCGGCGAGATCTACCAGGGGGTCTATAACCCCGATCACCGCTGGTACTACTTCCCAAAGATGCGGCGGAACGAGGCGGCGCTGATCAAGTGCTTCGATTCGCTGAAGGACGGCCGCGCCCGCTTCTCGCTGCACTCGGCGTTCGACGACCCGACGTCGCCGGCCAACGCCAAACCGCGCCAGAGCATCGAGGTTCGGGCGTTCGCGTTCTTCGATTGAGCGCGTTCATACGCGCTGGCGGGCGGCAGCGCCTTCACAGGCGCGAGAGCCCGCACGGTGCAGAAAGAATTCGATAATGCGCCACTGGAGTGGCGCGCCCCCAGCTTTCAACTCGCCGCGATCGCCTCGAGGTGCCCGACCAGCTCTTCGGGCTGGCTGTAGAACGGCGTGTGGCCGCATTCCATCGTGATCACCTTGCAGGGCAGGGTCTTCACCATGGCGCGCTGGCGGGCGATGCGGATCGAATTGTCGTGGGTGCACTCGATGTACCAGCGCGGCACCGAGCCGTAGCGATCCTCGGTCAGGGTGACCGGGGTGGTCGAAATCGAGATCGGCTGCGGGCGCAGGCGCTCCATGGCGCGGTAGCGGTCTTCCGGCGAAACGTCCTCGTAGAACAGCGTCGGCAAAGTGGCGCGCGCAAATGTATAGGTCAGGCCGTCAGGACTGACCTCACGGGAACGCCGGAACAGCATGTCGGGGTCGTTCGCGGTAAGCTCGCGGCTGGCCATGCCCGAGGGCGGCATCAGCCCGCAGACATAGACCAGCGCCTTGATCTTGCGGCGGCGCGCTTCGGCGGTCTGGCTGATCGTGACGCCGCCCAGCGCATGGCCCACCAGCACGACGGGCTCTTCCATCTTGTCGAGCAGGCGTGAGATCTTCTCGACATTGTCGGCGAGCGTGACGTTGGCGGGCGGCGTGTGGTCCTTGCCGAGGCTGGGCAGGTCGGGCGCGCAGACCTTGTGGCCATGCGCCTCGAGCAACGGCTGGACCTTCTCCCAGCACCAGCCGCCGTGGCTCGCGCCATGGACCAGGATGAATGTCGCCATCGGCCTTTCAGCTCCGGCCGACGACGGTGCGCGCGTCTTTGGCGGGCACGAAGAAGTCGGGCATCAGCGGCGTGCCGGGCGAGACGGCGTACTTGTCGAAGTCGGTCACGCCCTCGGCGGCCAGCACCTCGTCGTCGATGAAGAAGTTGCCGGTGCAGTCCCGCGCCGGGCGATTGAAGAGGACGTAGGCGGCGTCGGCCATGATCTCGGGCTTGCGGCAGGCCTTCATGCCCTCGTCGCCGCCCAGCACGTTGCGGATCGCGGCCGTGGCGATGCCGGTGCGCGGCCACAGGCAGTTGAAGGCGACCTTGCCCTTGAACTCGGCGGCCATCGCCCAAGCGTAGACCGACATCGAATATTTGGCGAGCGTGTAGGCCGGATGATTGGCGAACCACTTCACGTCGAAGTCGAGCGGCGGCGACAGGTTCAGCACGTGCGGATTGGCGGCCTGCAGCAGATGCGGCAGCGCCTTTTGCGAGACCATGAAGGTGCCGCGCTGGTTGATCTGGTTCATCAGGTCGAAACGCTTCATCGGCGTCTGCAAGGTGCCGGTCAGGCTGATGGCGCTGGCGTTGTTCACCAGTATGTCGATGCCGCCGAATTTCGCGACGGTGTCGGCCACCGCCTTCTCGACGCTCTGCTCGTCGCGGATGTCGCACGGCACCGGCAGCGCCTTGCCGCCGGCCTTCTCGATTTCCTCGGCCGCAGTGAAGATCGTGCCGGGCAGGCGCGGGTCGGGCGTTACGGTCTTGGCGGCGATGACGATGTTGGCGCCGTCACGCGCCGCGCGCAGCGCGATGGCGAGGCCAATGCCACGGCTCGCACCGGTTACGAACAGCGTCTTGCCCTTCAAGCTCATGCACACCCTGACATTGCCTTGGGCTCTATAGACCGACGCGGCAAGGGCGGCTAGGCGGCAAACGCGAAGCCCGCACTACGAAATCACCGGGTGCTCGCGCCTATTCGATCTTCACGTTGGCTGCCACCAGGATTTTCTCCCAGCGTGCGTATTCTTCTTTCTGGAAGGCGGCGAAGGCGGCGGGCGCCATTTCGGCCGGCGTCGGGATGTCCTGGCCGAGATCTTCCAGCCGATGACGCACGTCGCTGTCCTGGAGCGCCGCGATCGCGGCCTTGTTCAGCCGGTCGATGATCTCGGTCGGTGTGCCCTTGGGCGCCCACAGGCCGTGCCAGATCGACACTTCCATCGGATAGCCGGCTTCGGCCGCCGTCGGGATCTCGGGCGCGGCGGTCGAGCGCTCCTTGGCGGTGACGGCGAACGCGCGGATCTTGCCGGCGCGCACCTGCGGCAGGGAGTTGGACGACTGATCGACCATCACCTTGATCTGGTTGGCCACGAGGTCCTGCATGGCAGGCCCGGTGCCGCGATAGGGCACGAGCTGATAGGTCGTGCCGGTTGCGGCAAAGAAGGCGAGCGCGCCGAGATGCGAACCCGAGCCCATGCCGGCTGTGCCGCCCGGGACCTTGTCGGGATTGGCCTTCAGGTACTCGACCAGCTCTTTCAGCGACGTGGCCGGAAGCTGGAGCGACGAGCAGACCAGCATCGGGTTCTGCGGCAGGCGTGCGATCGGCAGCAGGTCGGTGAGCAGGTTGTAGTTCAGGTTCCTGTAGATCGTGCCGTTGGCCACGTTGGTGCCGACATGGCCGATCTGGATCGTGTAGCCGTCGGGCGCGGCGCGAACGGCCTTGCCCACGGCGATCGTGCCGGCCGCGCCGGTGACGTTGTCGATGATGAACTGCTGGCCCAGTTCCTTGCCCATGCGCTCGCCCATGACGCGGGCCATCACGTCGGTGGGTCCGCCCGCGGCAAACGGCACGATCAGGGTGATCTGCTTGGCCGGATAGGTCTGCGCCAGGGCAGGCGCCGCAACGCTCGCCGCCATCGACGCCAGCACGGTTCTTCTACGCAACATCGTCAACTGTCCTTCCATTACGCCTTCATCGTCACCAGCACGGTCCGGTTGGCGACCTGCTGGCCCTCCTGCACCGCGATCGAATTCGACTCCGGCATCGAGCGCCGCCTTGAGCTGATGCTGGATCTTCATCGCTTCAAGCACGATCAGCGTCTGGCCGCGCACGACCTTTTCGCCGGCGGCCACCTTGATGGCGACGATCCTGCCGTCCATCGGCGCGCGCAGCTTGCCGTCGCTGCCCGCCGCGGCGGAGGCAGGAGGCGCATAGGTTTTGTCGGTGAAGCGCACGGTGAAGGCGTCGAGGTCGACGACGATGTCGTTGCCGTCGATGTGAAATGGCGGCTGCCGCTTGCGACGCGTCGGCCGGCAGCTCGAGGTGCGCGCTACTGTCGCCGACCGCGAGCCTGATCGGCGTCGGCTCGGGATTGGAGTTGCGCCAGCCGCGCAGGCTGCGGGAAAGCGCGCCGCCGACTGCCGCCACAGCAGCGAGGCCGCCGAGCTTCCAGTGCGCGTCGGTGATCTCGGGCGCCGCGAAGCTGTGTCTTCGTGAGGAACGCCGTCGTCGCCTTGCCCGCCGCGAACTCGGGATGCTCCAGCAGCGGATCAGGAAATGCCGGTTGGTCGTCGGGCCCAGCACGACCGTGTCGCGCAACGCCTTGATCAGCCGCCGGCGCGCTTCCTCGCGGGTGGCGCCGTGCGCGATCACCTTGGCGATCATCGGATCGTAGAAGGGCGAGATCGCCAGCCCGTCCTTCATGCCGTGGTCGATGCGCACGCCCGGGCCCGTCGCAGGCCGCCAGACGTCGATGCGGCCGGTCTGCGGCAGGAAGCCCGCATAGGCGTCCTCGGCATAGAGCCGGACCTCGATCGCGTGGCCCTGCAGGCTGCACCTGCTCCTGCGTGAGCGGCAGCGTCTCGCCGCGCGCGACCCGGAGCTGCCATTCGACGAGATCGAGGCCGGTGATCGCCTCGGTCACCGGATGCTCGACCTGCAGGCGGGTGTTCATCTCGAGGAAGTAGAAGGCGCCGTCGCCGGCCAGCAGGAACTCGACCGTGCCCGCGCCGCGATAGCCGATGGTGCGGGCCGCGGCGACCGCGGCCGCACCCATGCGTGCGCGCAGGTCGGCATTGACAGCGGGCGAGGGCGCTTCCTCGATCACCTTCTGGTGGCGGCGCTGCACCGAGCAGTCGCGCTCGCCCAGATGAATGACGTTGCCGTGGTTGTCGGCGAAGACCTGGATCTCGACATGGCGCGCATCGACCACGGCCTTCTCGAGGATCAGCTCGCCCGAGCCGAAGGCGCTCTCGGCCTCGGTGCGCGCCGTGCGGATCGCCTCCAGGAGATCGCCATCCTGCGTCGACCAGCCGCATGCCGCGCCCACCGCCGCCGGCCGCGGCCTTCACCATCACCGGCAGGCCGATCTTGCGCGCTTCCTTCTCCAGGTGGGCGTCGCTCTGGTCCGCGCCCTGATAGCCCGGCACGCAAGGCACGCCGGCATCGATCATGCGCCGCTTGGCGGCCGCCTTGTTGCCCATGGCCGCGATCGCCGCGGGCGGCGGGCCGATGAAGACCAGGCCGGCCTTCTCGCAGGCCGAGGCAAAGGCTTCGTTCTCCGACAGGAAGCCGTAGCCCGGATGGACCGCGTCGGCGCCGGACGTGTGCGCGGCTTCGAGGATGCGGTCGATGTTGAGATAGCTCTCGCCCACGGGCGGCGGACCGATGCGAACGGCCTCGTCGGCGAAGGCGACGTGCGGCGCGTCCTTGTCGGCGTCGGAGTAGACCGCGACGGTGCGATAGCCCATCGCCTTGGCGGTCCGCATGACCCGCCAGGCGATTTCGCCGCGATTGGCGACCAGGATCTTGGTGAAGCTCACTTGAGCGGGCCGTCGCGGTCGCGTCGTCGAGTAGCCTTGGCCCTCGCGGTACATCATGTCGATGTCGGACATAGTGCGCGGTCTCCTCGGCGGTGCGTGTGCCCATCTCCAGCACACGCGCCACGGCGTTCGATTTGTTGATCAGATGATGGCCGTTGGGTTCGCCGGCGCGGATAGCCAGCGAACATGCCGGCGGTCAGGACGGTCTCGCCGGCATCGGTGACCATCGTCACCTCGCCCTCAAGGACATAGATCGATCTCGTCCTGCCGCTCGTGCCAGTGGCGGTGCGAGGACCAGGCGCCGGGCGGCAGCTCGAGCAGGTTGAAGCCGAACTGCGTCAGACCGAAGGCGTCGCTGAGGCGTCGCCGCCCGCGCTGCCGGCAGGGCACGTCGTGCGGTGCCGGATAACCCGTGCCGACGTCGCATCGGAACGTCATCGATATGCAGGGCGGGCTTGGTCGGCGCATCAGGTCACTCCACGGCCCATTTCGGCGGGCGCTTCTCGGCGAAGGCGCGCAGGCCTTCGCCGGCCTCGGGGCCGCGCCGGGCCTCGGCGAACTTGTCGGCGGCGAAGTCGAGCACGGCGGACAGCGGCTCGCGTGCCGACCCGCATCACGACCTGCCTTGGTGAGCGCGTTGGCGATCGGCGCGCATTGTCGATCTGCTTCAGGACCTCCTCGAGCTTGGCGTCGAGTTCCGCCGTGTCCTTGACCAGGTAATGCGCAATGCCGAGCCGCAGCGCCTCGGCGCCCTTGAAGCGGGCCGCGGTCAGCGTGAGGTGGCGGGTCTGCGGCACGCCGATGCGGGCGGCCACGAAGGGCGCGATCTGGGCCGGCACGATGCCGATCGCCGTCTCGCTCATGGCAAAGCCCGCGCCCTCGGTGCAGATCGCCACGTCCGACACGCACACCAGGCCGAAGCCGCCGGCGATGGCGTAGCCCTCGACCGCCGCCACGACGACCTGCGGCAGGGTGTTGACCGCCTCGAGGAAGGTGCCGAAGCCGCGGTTCTAGACCGCGATCGGGTCCTTCTCGCCGGGCTTGGGCTTGTCGCCGAAGCTCTGCTCCATGTTCTTGAGGTCGGCGCCGGCGCAGAAGGTGTCGCCCGCGCCGCGCAGGATCACGACCTTGATGTCGCGCCGGTCGCGCAGGATGTCGAACACCTGCTTCAACTCGCCGATCAGGGTCGGGTTGAGCGCGTTCTTCACCTCGGGGCGATTCAGCGTCACGTGCAGCCGCGAGCGCTCGCGGCGCACGAGCAGGGTTTCGTACTTGTCCTGAGCCAGATGACTCCATGCGTACTCTTCATTCCGTGTCTCCGGCGACGAGGGACCTTCTTGGCGCGCAAGGTCCCTCCGCTTCGCTCGGAGACCGTCGGGCAGGTGCATTCTCCATCCGGCAGGTGCCCATTCCCTTGGAGATGATCTGCAGCATCACCTCGTCGGCGCCGCCGCCGATCGAGGCGAGCCGCGAATCGCGGAAGGCGCGCGCGGTCGGCGACTCCCAGAGGTAGCCCGCGCCGCCCCAGTATTGCAGGCAGCCGTCGGTGACCAGGCGCATCATGCGGCCGGCCTTGAGCTTGGCCATCGAGGCCAGCATCGACGACGTCCTTGCCGTCGAGATATTCCTCGCAGGCGCGATAGCAGAGCGAGCGGACCAGCTCGATCTCGGTGCGGAGCTCGGCGAGCTTGAAATGGATGATCTGGTTGTCGAGCAGCGGCCGGCCGAACACCTTGCGCTCGCGCGTGTACTCCGCCGTCTCGTCGATCAGCCGCTCCATGCCGACCACGGCGGAGATCGCGCCCCACAGCCGCTCCTCCTGGAACTGCTGCATCTGGTAGACGAAGCCCATGCCCTCCTGGCCGATCAGGTTGCGGATCGGGACCTTCACCTCGTCGAAGAAGATCTGCGCGGTGTCGGACGAGCGCATGCCGAGCTTGTCGAGCTTCTTCACGACCTGCACGCCCTTGGTCTTCATCGGCAGGCAGATCAGCGACTTGTTCTTGTGGACTGCGCCTTCGCCGGTGTTGGCCAGCAGGCACATCCAGTCGGCCTGGGTGCCGTTGGTCGTCCACATCTTGCCGCCGTTGATGACGTAGTCGCCGCCGACCCGGCGCGCCGTCGTCTTGAGCGACGCGACGTCCGAGCCCGCACCCACTTCGGACACGCCGAGGCAGGCGACATAGTCGCCGGCGATCGACGGCGCGAGGAATTCCTTGCGCAACTCGTCGCTGCCGTAGCGCGCGAGGGCCGGGCGTCGCCATGTCGGTCTGCACGCCGATCGCCATCGGCACCGAGCCGCAATGGATGTGGCCCAGCTCCTCCGCCATCACCATGGCGTAGGAATAGTCGAGCCCCATGCCGCCGAATTCGACGGGCTTGTTGATGCCGAGCAGGCCGGCGTTGCCGAGCTTCTTGAAGACCTCGTGGGCGGGGAAGATGCCGTCCTCCTCCCACTGGTCGACATGCGGATTGATGTCCTTGTCGATGATCGCCCGCAAGGTGCGGCGGATCTCGGCGTGTTCCTGGGTGAACTGCATGTAGCGTTTCCTACATTCGCCGATGCCCGATGCGCGAGAGGTGTCATCCCGAGGGGAGCGAGGGACCTTTGGTTGACGCCTCGATAAGGTCCCTCGCTGCTCTCGGGATGAGAGCAATATGTATTGTTGACGTCATGCGGTTTCCTAGTCGCGGCATCGTTGCCCATCAGCTTGGCGATGATCTGCAGCATGACCTCGTCGGCGCCGCCGCCGATCGAGCCCAGGCGGCCGTCGCGATAGGCGCGCGCCACCGGGCTGTCCCAGAGATAGCCGGCGCCGCCCCAGTACTGCAGGCAGGCGTCGTTGACCTCGCGGCGCAGGCGGCCGGCCTTCAGCTTGGCCATCGAGGCCAGCATGGTGACGTCGCTGGCCGGCGAGATAATCCTCGCAGGCGCGCTAGACCAGCGAGCGCAGCGCCTCGACCTCGCTCTTGAGCTCGGCGAGGCGGAAGTGGACGACCTGGTTGTCGAGCAGCGGCTTGCCGAACACCTGGCGCTCGCGCGTGTAGTCGATGGTGGCGTTGATGATGCGGTCGCAGCCCATCAGCGTGCCGGCGCCGGCCCACAGCCGCTCCTCCTGGAACTGCTGCATCTGGTAGATGAAGCCCTGGCCCGGCTGGCCGATCGTGTAGCGCACCGGCACCTTCACCTCGTCGAAGAAGGTCTGCACGGTGTCCGAGGCGCGCATGCCGAGCTTGTTGAGCTTCTTCACGATCGCGAGGCCCTGGGTCTTCATCGGCACGACGATCAGCGACTTGTTCTTGTGCGACCTGGCCCTCGCCGGTATTGGCGAGCAGGCACATCCAGTCGGCCTGCGCGCCGTTGGTCGTCCACATCTTGCCGCCGTTGATCACCCAGTCGCCGCCGACCCGGCGCGCCGTGGTCTTGATCGAGGCGACGTCGGAGCCGGCGCCGGTCTCCGAGACGCCGAGGCAGGCGACGTAGTCGCCGCTGATCGAGGGCGCGAGGAATTCCTGGCGCAGCTCGTCGCTGCCGTAGCGGGCGAGCGCCGGCGTCGCCATCGAGATCTGCACGCCGGTGCGCCATCGGGATCGAGCCGCCGTTCACCAGCCCGAGCGATTCCGAGCAGATCATGGCGTAGGAGAAGTCGAGCCCCGAGCCGCCGAACTCGACCGGCTTGTCGACGCCCAGCAGGCCCGCATTGCCCATCTTCTTGAACAGCTCGTGGGCGGGGAACTGGCCTTCCTTCTCCCACTCGTCGACATGCGGATTGATCTCGCGGTCGATCAGGGTCTTCCAGGTCTGGCGCAGGGCCTCGTGCTCGGGCGTGAATTTCATGACTACATCCTCGCCCTACATCCGGGCGACGCCGAAGGTGATCGGATTGAGCGGCCGCACGATCAATTCGCGGGCGATCGACAGGGTGAAGGCGAGGATCCGGCGGGTGTCGCGCGGATCGATGATGCCGTCGTCCCACAGATGGGCGGTGCCGTAGAGCGCCGTCGATTCCTTGTCGAACTGGTCGACGATCGACTTGAACATCTTGTCGATCTCTTCCTTCGGCGGCTCCTTGCCCTCGCGGATGAACTTCTGCTCGGTCACGGTCTTCATCACGCCGGCCGCCTGCTCGCCGCCCATCACCGCGGTGCGGCTGTTGGGCCAGGCGAAGATGAAGCGCGGATCGTAGGCGCGGCCGCACATGCCGTAGTTGCCGGCGCCGAAGCTGCCGCCGATCACGATGGTGATCTGCGGCACGGTGGCGTTGGCGACCGCCTGGATCATCTTGGAGCCGTGCTTGACGATGCCGCCGCGCTCGGCCTCGGTGCCGACCATGTAGCCGGTGGTGTTCTGCAGGTAGACGATCGGCGTGCCCTGCTGGCAGCAGAGCTGGATGAACTGCGCGGCCTTGACCGCGCCCTTGGTGGTGATCGGCCCGTTGTTGCCGATGAAGCCGACCGGCTCGCCCTCGATCTCGGCCCAGCCGCAGATCGTCTGCTGGTCGAACAGGCCCTTGAATTCGAGGAAGTCCGAGCCGTCGACCAGCCGCGCGATCACCTCGCGCACGTCGTACGGGTCCTTGTGCGAGGGCGGCACGACGCCGCACAGCTCGTCGATGTCGTAGAGCGGCTCCTTGAACGAGCCTGCGGCGCCTTCGGCGGCAGCTTGTCGTTCCAGTGCCATCTGGCGATGACCTCGCGCGCCATGCGGATGCCCGTCGGCGTCGTTCTCGGCCATCCATTCGGCGACGCCCGAGACGGTGGCGTGCATCTCCGCGCCGCCCAGCTCCTCGTCGGTCGCGATCTCGCCGGTCGCGGCCTTGAGCAGCGGCGGGCCGGCCAGGAACACCTTGGCCTGGTTGCGCACCATGATGACGTAGTCGCTGAGGCCGGGCAGATAGGCGCCGCCCGCCGTCGAGGAGCCGTGCACGACGCTGACCTGCGGGATGCCGCGCGCCGACATGCGCGCCTGGTTGGCGAAGCCGCGGCCGCCGGGCACGAAGATCTCGGCCTGGTAAAGCAGGTTGGCGCCGCCCGACTCGACGAGGTGCACGATCGGCAGCTTGTTCTCCAGCACGATCTGCTGCACGCGCTGGCCCTTGCGCTGGCCGGAGGGCGCGACCGTGCCGCCCTTGATCGCCGAGTTCGAGGCCGACACGACGCAGCGCACGCCCTCGACATAGCCGATGCCGGCGACCGAGCCGCCGCCCGCGCTCGAGCCGTCCTTGTCGTCGTGCATGCGGTAGCCGGCGAGCGGCATCAGCTCGAGGAACGGCGCGCCGCGGTCGAGCAGCAGGGCGATGCGCTCGCGCGGCATGAGCTGCTTGCGTTTGCGGAACCGCTCGCGCGACTTGTTCGACGTCGCCTGCACGCTCGCTTCGGCGGCGCGGAACTCCTGGATGGCGGCGAGCATGCGCTCGCGGTTCTTCTTGAACTCGTCGCTGTTGCGGTCGACCTGGGCTTTCGATGACGGGCATCGCTCAGCCGCCCAGCACTTTGGGCGTCATGGCGAGATGGAAGCCGTTGAACGGCTGCGACCGGTCGGTGATCGGCAAATCGATCGAGCGGTTGCCGAGCGGCACGCCGCCGTCGATGCGGATCTCGGTGCCGGTGATGTAGGCCGAGGCGTCGCTCAGCAGGAAGCAGACCGCGGCCGACACCTCGCTCTCGGTGCCGAGCCGGCCGAGCGGGCAGTGGTTCTTGAGCTTGGGGATCCGCTCCTTGAACTCGCCCTGGTAGGTGTCCATGCCGGACGAGGCGATCCAGCCCGGCGACACCGCGTTCACCCGCACGCCGGCGAACGGCCCATTCGTGCGCCAAGCGTCATGGTGAGGTTGGCCATGCCGGCGCGCGCGGCGCCGGTGTGCGCCATGGTGGGGAAGCCGTTCCTCATGTCGGCGGCCATGTTCACGATCGAGCCGCCATGGCTGCTCCATCGACTGCTTGAAGACCTCGCGGCTGACGATGAAGCCGCCGGTGAGGTTGTTGCGCACCACGACGTCGAAGCCCTTGGCGCTGATGTCGGCGGCCAGGCGACGGGAACTGGCCGCCGGCGTTGTTGAACAGCCCGTGGACGCGGCCGTTCTTCGCCACGATCGCGGCGATCGCCTCCTTGACCTGCGCTTCCTCGCGGATGTCGAAGGCGTGCGTCTCGCAGGTGCCGCCGGCGGCTTCGATCTCGCCTTTCACGGTCGTCGAGCTTCTCGGGCTTGCGGCCGGTGATGACGACATGCGCGCCGAGCGCCGCGATCTCGTGCGCGGTGCAGCGGCCGATGCCGCTGCCGCCGCCGGTGACGACGACGGTCTGGCCGGCAAACAATCCCGGCTTGAAGACCGAGCGATACGACATGACTTCCTCCGCTGAACGGCCGTTCACCGGCCTGTATTTGACGTTTACGTAAAGGTCAAGTAAGCCCCCTGTGCCACTATCCGGCTGGAGGAACTCGCCATGACCTTGCAGGAAATCACCGCGAAAATGAAGGAAGGCGCGGCGAAGAAGTCGTCCTTCGGCAACACCGTGAAATTCAGCACCGATCAGGGCGTCGTCTACATCGACGGCAATGCCAATCCGCCGGCCGTCAGCAACGACGACAAGGCCGCCGACTGCACCCTCAAGATGGCGTTCAGCGACTTCGACGACATGATCAACGGCAAGCTCGACGGCATGACCGCGTTCATGACCGGCAAGCTCAAGATCGAAGGCGACATGGGCGTCGCCATGAAGCTTCAGAGCATCTTCGCTAGCGCAAATTCGGCTGGCGGCAGCGCCTTCATAGTGCGAGAGCCGCACCGTGCGTGGATAGGATACCACAGGTGCGGTATCAGGCGATACCGCACTTTTTGTTTGTACTCGGCTAGCCGGGCAGGGGCCGGGAGTGGCGAGGAACTTCTCCTCGTCGAAGATGCGCCAGATCAGCGCCGGCAGCATCGTCGCGAAGGGCAGCAGGCCCCACAGCGAGCCGAGCGCCAGCGGGAATCCGCCATCATCACCAGCGCCGCCGCGTACATCGGATGGCGCACGTAGCGCGTAGGGGCCGGTCGAGATCACCCGCTGGTCGCCGCGAGCTCGATGCGCGCCGAGGTGAAGCTGTTCTCGCGGAAGACGCGCCACACCGCGTAGTCGCCGAGCAGCACGAGCGCGTTGCCGATCGGCGGGACGATCGGCGGAAGTGTGACCAGCCGAAGCGGCGGTCGAAGGCCGGGATCACGCAGGAGGGCGACGAAGCCCAGCGAGGCGATCGGTCATGATGATCTTTTGCGCCAGCCGCTCCTCGGCCCACGGACCGCCCTTCATGCGCCGTTCGAGCAGCGCCGGATCGCGCTGCGCCAGATCGAGCATCAGGGCGATCGAGCCGCCGAAATAGACGACCAGGAACAGCCAGGCCTGCCACCAGTCGAGCGTCCAGGGCGGCCGAACAGCAGGGCGGCCATGACGACGAACAGGCCGGCGGCGGAGGCGAGAGCTCTGGTCGCCAGCGCTGTCATGGTCTCACCCGATCAGGCTTCGTCTTCCTTGCTCTTGTGATAATGCCGCCGGGCCTTGGCGCGGTTGCCGCAGGACGACATCGAGCACCAGCGGCGTTTGCCGGCGCGGCTGTCGTCGAGGAACAGCCAGCCGCATTCGGGATTGGCGCAGCGCCGCACCCGGTCGAGCTTGGGCCCGGCCAGCAGGTCGCCGGCCGACCACAGCACCGGCGCCAGCAGGGCGAGCGCCGTGCCGGACTTCATGTCGACGTCCCATTCGTAGCCATCGCGGCTGCGCTTCAACGTCTTGCGGGCGGGCGCCTGCGCGAGCGCCGCATTGAGCGCCTCGAGGTCGCGCGGCGCCGGCGCCTTGCCCTGCGCCTGGGCGTCGAACAGCCGGTAGATCGTCTCGCGCAGCCGAGCGCCTGCTCGAATTCCTTCGGGGAGGGGGCCTTCGCGGCTTTGGTCCAGGCCGCCAGATCGGCCGGCGCGTTCAGGGTCTCGGTGGGCGCCGCCTGGCCGCGCCAATACCGCGTATTGGCGAAATCCAGGCACAGGTCGGGACGGGTCATTGTCCAGGAAATGGTAACCGGTTGACCGGTTGACAAGCTACGGCTCCTTTCATAACCATATAACCAGTTAATTAGTTATACAGGAGGATGACGATGTTCGACCACGTTTCGATCGGCGTCAGCGACATCAAGAGGGCCGGCAAGTTCTACGACGCGGTGCTGAAGCCGCTCGGCATCACGCGCCTGTCGGACGGCGAGAGCGTCGCTGGGTTACGGCGAGAAGAACTCCGGCCTGTGGCTGCACGCCGCCAACAAACCGGTGAAGGCCAACAAGGAATCGGGCCTGCACTTCTGCTTCGTCGCCAGGGATCGCGCCGGCGTCGACGCCTTCCATGCCGCGGCGCTCAAGAATGGCGGCAGGGACAACGGCAAGCCCGGCGTGCGCGCCGACTACGGCCCGAAGTACTACGCCGCGTTCGTCGTCGATCCCGACGGCTATCGGATCGAAGCCTATTGCGGCAAGTGATCAGGCCGTCTCGGCGATGACCTCCAACGGCAGCACCTCGACGCCGCCGTTGGAGACCAGCTTGGTCTTCGCGGTGTAGCTCGAGAAGAAGTCGCGGGTCTGCAGATCCTTCGGCGCCTGGTCGTCCTTCGGGCTTGCCAGGTGGTAGTAGTCGGCGCTGTCGCGGCACCTTGAAGCAGCGGTAGCCGATGCGGCCCTTGAGGGCCGGGTCACTGTCGATCGCGGCGATGAAGGCGGCGATGTCCTTGTGCCAGTCCGCCTGCGAGCCGGTCTGGAAGCGGTACTTGATGAGAAAGTGCTTCATGGGTCCTCCTGCTGGCGGGCAGTTAGGAGCGGAACAGGCACTTCCGCAAGTATGGACAAAAATGATACCAAGGTGGCATGAAACTCCATCAATGCCCCGTCGCCTCGTTCCAGAAACTGATCAGCGGCAAGTACAAGCTGCGCATCGTGTGGGATCTGCAGGAGGGCCCGCGCCGTTACGGCGAGCTGCGCGCGAGCCTGTTGCGCGGCACCGTCGGTACGAAGACTATCGCGCCGCGCGTACTGAGCCGCGAACTGAAGGCGCTCACCAGTCCGGTCTGATCGTGCGCAAGGACTACGGCACGGTGCCGCCCAAAGTCGAATACCGCCTGACGCCGATGGGCCGCAGCTTCATCCCGGTGATCGCTGCCATCCGCAAATGGGGCGATCGTCACCTGGTCGCCCGCAGCGTCGAGGCGATTGCCGCCTAGAATCTTTCCGGCTGCTGCTGGAGCGCGCCGCCGTCGGAATCCAGAGACCGGCGGCAGGCCGTGCGTGTGGGCGATAGCTTGCATGCGGCTGTTAACAGATCCCTCGCTGCGGTCGGCATGCCCACTCCGCGTCGGAAAACTAGAAGCCAACCGCCGCGCCGTCGCGTCGGCTTTCGGAGGCGCCGAGATAGGGGCCGCCCTCGGGGAACTTCCAGATGATCTGGCTGGAGCCAAAGGCGGCGTTCGGCCACGGCTGACGCGTGAGCTTGTGGCCGAGCGCCTCGAGGCCGGTCGCGGTGTCGGCGGCCATGTGGCTTTCCGTCCAGATCGTGCCGTCGTTCTCGTGCACCCTCCAGCGCGGCGCGTCGATCGCGGCCTGCGGGTTCTGGCCGTAGTCGACGATGCGCGAGAAGACCTGCATATGGCCCTGCGGCTGCATGGCGCCGCCCATCAGGCCGAAGGTCGCGACCGGCTTGCCGTCCTTGGTGATGAAGGCCGGGATGATCGTGTGATAGGGCCGCTTGCTGGGGCCGACCTCGTTGGGATGGCCCTTGGTCGTGACGAAGCCCGAAGCGCGGTTCTGGAGCGCGATGCCGGTGCCGGGCGGCACGATGCCCGAGCCGAAGCCGGTGTAGTTCGACTGGATCAGCGAGACCATCATGCCCGAGGCGTCGGCCGTGCCGAGATAGATCGTGCCGCCGTCCTTGGGCGTGCCGGGTCCGAAATTCTTGCGCCTTCTTCGGATCGATCAGCTTGGCGCGGCTCTTCAGGTAGCCCTTGTCGAGCATCTGCTTGGGCGTCACTTCCATGAAGCGCGGGTCGGACACGTAGCGCCAGATGTCGGCGAAGGCGAGCTTCATCGCCTCGATGCGCAGATGCGCCATCGCGGCGCTGTCGGGATCGTGGCCGGCCACGTCGAAGTTCTCGAGGATGCCCAGCGCCATCAGCGCGCCGATGCCCTGACCCGACGGCGGGATCTCGTGCAGGGTCGTGCCGCGATAGGTGAGGCCGATCGGATCGACCCAGTCGGGCTTGTGCGCGGCGAGGTCTTCCTTGCGCAGCGCGCCGCCGGTCTCGCGGGCGTACTTGTCCATCTTCTCGGCGAGCTCGCCGCGATAGAAGGACTCGCCCTTGCTCTCGGCGATCATGGTGAGGGTCTTCGCCTGGTCGGGGAACTTCCAGAACTCGCCCGGCTTGGGCGCGCGGCCGTTCGGCAGGAACGCCTTCACCCAGCTCTCCTGGCCCTTCAGGCGATCGATCGCGGCGTCCCACTGGCGCGCCACAGGTAGGAGACGCGATAGCCGTCATGCGCGTACTTGATCGCCGGCTCGAACAGGTCGGCGAAGGGCAGCTTGCCGTAGCGCTTGTGCAGCTCGACCCAGAGCGACACGGCGCCCGGCACGCTGACGCTGCCCCAGCCGGTGCTCGGCATCGCGGCCATGCCCGCGTACTTGTCGGGCGTCATCAGCGCCGGCGAGTGGCCCGAGGCGTTGAGGCCGACGAGCTTGCTGCCGTCCCACAGGATGCAGAAGGCGTCCGAGCCGATGCCGTTCATCGTCGGCTCGACGACGGTGATGGCGATCGCGCTCGCGATCGCGGCATCCACCGCGTTGCCGCCCTTGGCCATCATGCGCAGGCCGGCGGTCGCGGCGAGGTGCTGCGAGGAGGCGACGACGTTGTCGGCGAAGATCGGCAGCTTCTTGCTGGCGTAGGGAAACTCGTAATTGAAAGACGGCACTCGAAGATCCTTTCTCACTCGCGCTCTTGCTTACTCACTCGAGCCAGGCTCTCGATGCGCGCCACGAAGCGCGGCGCCTGCAGGAACTGGCGGTTGTCGCCGTCGCCCTTGCCGAACAGTCGCGTGAGGTCGAACAGGCCCGAGCCCGCGATCTCACCCATCCGTCCGGAGATCGCCACGGTCTGGCCAAGCCGGAAGGTTTTTAGCGCCGCGATGGCGGCCTCGGATAGTCCCGGCGGCGGGGATTCGCGCGACCGTGTGGAGAAAACGTCGGAGGCGCGGCCGGCCAGCGCCAGCGCCCAGTCGTTGAACGCGTAGAGCGAAACTTGCGGTCCGATCTCGAGGGTGACGGCCACGTTCTGGGCGTTGCCCTCGACGACCTTCAGGATGCCGCGCCAGTCCGAGAAGGCGCCGACCTTGGCCGACAGGACGACGCTCTGCTTGGCGGCTTCCTCGATCTGCAGCGGGTTGTTGGAGGCGAGCGCCGGCTTGGCCACCGCCTGCAGCGCCGTCGAGGAAGGCCTTCTGCTGCGGATTCTTCTCGTAGTAGGCGCGGTCGAAGAGACAGCCGCCGAGCGTCAGGCCGGCGCCGCCGAGCAAGAGCGAGCTGTCGCCCCGCCGATCACGCCGCCTTGGCCTGCGCCTTGGCGCGTTCTTCTTCCTTCAGTTCCTTCTTCGAGAGCTTGCCGACGGGCGTCTTGGGCAGTTCGCTGCGGATCTCGAGCGCAACCGGCATCTCGTGCTTGCCGATCTTGTCCTTCAGGTGCTCGAGCAGTTCCTCGAAGGTGAGCGAGGCGCCGGGCTTCAGCTTCACGAAGACCTTGGGCGCCTCGTGGCGATGCGGATGGGGAATGCCGATGACGATGCACTCATCGACGGCGGGATGCTCGTAGACGGCTTCCTCGATCATGCGCGGATAGACGTTGTAGCCCGAGGAGATGATCAGGTCCTTCGAGCGGTCGACGAGGTAAAGCCAGCCATCGGCATCCATGTAGCCCATGTCGCCGGTGCGCAGGCCTTTCCACTTCGACTGCGGATGGTCGAACAGCACCAGTGCGGTCTCGTCGGGCTTCTTCCAGTAGCCCTTCATGACCTGCGGGCCGATGATGCAGACCTCTCCGACATTCTCCTTGCCCGGCGGCAGCACGCGGTCGGGATTTTCCATGTCGCGGATCTCGATAATCGTGCCCGGAACCGGCACGCCGCACGAGCCCGGCCGCCGCGCCTTCCTGTCGACCGGGCAGAGCGATCCGGTCGGCGAGGTCTCGGTGAGGCCGTAGCCCTCGATCAGGGTGGCGCCGGTCAGCTTCTCGAAGCTCTGCTGGACTTCGACCGGCAGCGGCGCGCCGCCCGACATGCAGATCTTGAGCGCCTTGAGGTCGAGCTTGTGCGCCAGGGGATGCTTGTTGATCGCGGTGTACAGCGTCGGCACGCCCGGCAGGAAGGTCGGCTTCTTGGTCGCGAGGTCCTTGACGATGAGGTCGATGTCGGGCCGCGGATAGAGGATGAGCTGGTTGCCGTTGCGCACCGCGCCCAGCATGATTCCCGAAAGCGCGTAGATGTGGAACAGCGGCAGCACGCACACGACCTTCTCGGTGCCGGGCGTCGTGTAGGGCGTGGTCCAGGCCTGACCCTGCGCCATCGCCGAGACAACGCAGCCGTGCGTCAGCATTGCCGCCTTCGGCAGGCCGGTCGTGCCGCCGGTGTACTGCAGCAGCGCCACCTCGTCCCACAGGTCGCCCTCGACGGGGTGTGCGAGATAGGTGCCGTTGTTGTCGAGCAGATCCTTGAACGACAGGTGCCACTCGTCGCGCGGCCACGGCGAGAGCTCCTTCTTCTTGGCCAGCGGATAGAGCCAGCTCTTGGGCCACGGCAGGTAGTCGGCGATCGAGCCCACGATCAGTTTCTTGAGCCGCGTCTTGCCGCGCATCGCGGCCATCTTGGGATAGAGTGCCGTGACGTCGAGCGTGACCAGCATGTCGGTCTCGCTGTCGCCGATCTTGAATTCGAGCTCGCGCGCGGCATCGAGCGGGCTGTAGTTCACAACCCGGCCGCCGGCCTTCAGGATGCCGAAGAAGGCGATCAGGTAGTGCGGCGTGTTGGGCAGATAGAGCCCGACATTGACGCCCGGTCCGACACCCAGCTTCTGGAAGCCCGCGGCGGCGTGATCGGAGGCCTCGCGGTAGTCGGCGAAGGTCATGACCTTGTCGAGGAAGTCGGTGAAGGGGCGGTCGCCGTACTGCGTGCAGCTCTCCTCGAAGATCTGGTGGATCGTCTTCTTCGGCACGTCGAGTTGCCACGTCACGCCGGCGGGATAGCTCTTCTCCCAAGGGTATTGCGCCATCGTCTTGTTCCTCCGCGCGAGGACTATGGCACACGATAGGCGTAGGAGTAGACCGTCTCGAATCCGAGCTCGCGATAGAGCGGCAGCGCCGCGCTGTTGCTCGCCACGACCTGCAAATAGGCGAGGCGCGCGCCGTGGGCCTTGCCCCATCCGCCGATGCTCGCGGTCAGCCGCCGCGCCAGGCCGCGCCGGCGCGCGCGCGGCGCCACCAGCACGTCGAAGATGCCGACGTGCTCGCCGTCGGCCACGCCCAGCGCGAAGGCCATCGGTCCCTGGGCGTCCTCGATCTGCGCGAAACCCACAGGCGCGGCGATCGATTCCAGCATGCGGACCATGCTCTGCCGATGCGGCGGCGCCACCGGGCTCAATTCGGCAAAACCCGCCAGCCAAGCCGGCGACGGAGCGGGGGCAATATGTACCCCCGGATCGAGCGCGAACCTTCCGTCGAGCGACGCCACCTGCACAAAGCTCCGGTCGATCAGGCGGTAGCCAGCCGCGGCCAGGACGGCGTCGGTTTCGGGAGGGGCGAGCGGCGTCAGGCGCCAGATCGGCGGCTGACGCCGCTCGCGGTACGGCCGCTCAAGCGCCTCCTTCATTTCCGCAGTGAATTTCGAATTCAGGCGCCAAGGCATTGATCGAATTGGCCCTTTTCGTATAGCCGCCGGCAAAGCGCTGGATCCAGCCATGGCTTTCGCGGGTTTCCAGGGCCGGCCAGGCGCGAAAGGCTTTTCGCTCGACGGATTCGATGGACAAGATTCGGCCTATGTGATAAAAGTTATTTCAATAATAACAATCAGTTATTTTACTAACTGCAAGTTATACATGAACAGTATCGACCCCCCCATTGTCGAAGTTCGTGTTTGTCGGCAGCCGCCTTCCCGGCCTTCCTCCCAGGCGTTATGCCAGTGGCTGCCGACATTCCTTCTCCTCACGACCTTTATGTTCCTCGCCGGCTGCGCCGGCGGATCGCGTGGCACCGCCGGCAGCGGTTACAGCGATCAGCCGCCCAGCAACCGTACCGCCTATGTGGCCTGGCAGGAATGGAGCCGCTTCGGCCGCTCGACGGTCGTCTATGGCGGCAGTGCCAACGGCTACGTCAATCGCAACGGCGTCAGCGAGCGCAGCGAACCGCTGTCCAGCCGGGTCGGCGACTATTGGGGAAGCTGCGGCCATCCGGAGTGGAATGGCAACACGTCGGGCCGGCCGTGGTCGGGCGCCTTCGTCGCCTGGACGATGAGTCACTCCGGTGTGAGCGCCGCCGATTTCCCGCGGGTCGGCCGCCACGGCAGCTATCTCGCCAGCCTGTTCGATCACGAGCGCGCCGGCAGCACCGCCTTCCTGCTGCACGGGCCGGCCGAATATTCGCCCAAGCCCGGCGATCTGGTGTGCACCGGCACGGCAGGCGCCTCGTGGCGCTACAGCGATCCGCGCATGGCGCGGCGCCGCATCGATGCGACGGCCAATCACTGCGATGTCGTGGCCTACGTGCGCGGCGGCTACGTCTATGCGATCGGCGGCAACGTGAAGGACAGCGTCACGATGAGCCTTTATCCCGCCGATCAGCGCGGCCGCCTGCTGTCGAGTTCCGGCCATCCCTGGATGATGGTCGTCGAGAACCGCGTGAACTAAAGTCTTCCCGACCGAATGAGGAACTCTTCCTATTGCCCTCCCATCTTAGGGCAATCGCATACGATTGAATCCGCCTGTCGTGCTGAGCGAAGCGAAGGACCTCACGCCCCCCACGGACTCGATAGTCACTGTCCGTGTCTGATCGTTCTGCGAGGTCCTTCGCTTCGCTCAGGACGACCGCAATCTTTATATGCGATTGCTTTACCGACTCACTGACCTCGCGGTGGCAGCCCCATGAGCATGCGCTCGATCGCGCTCGCGCGACGCCACAGCATCCAGGCCAGGAAGAAGTCGCCGACCATCATCGCCAGCATGACGAACCAGATGGCGTCGAAACCCGAGGGCATCATCGCGACCTCGATGCCGAGCCTGATGAAGAGCAGGGGCATACCGAGGCCGATCAGCAGACCGGCGATGACGATGACCCTGGCAAGGAGCTTCAGCCCTTTTGCCTGCGCGGCAGGATCGACCGGCGGCGCCACGCCTAGGCCGCCTCGGCGACTGTTTTCTTGACCCCCATCCAGTCGGCGACGCGCTCGGCGATCATCATGGTGGGCGCGTTGGTGTTGCCGCCGATCAGGGTCGGCATCACCGAGGCGTCGACGACGCGCAGGCCCTGGATGCCGCGCACGCGGCACTGGTTGTCGACGACGGCCATGGCGTCACTGTCGGGACCCATCTTGCAGGTCCCGACGGGGTGATAGATCGTCTCGCACTTGGCGCGGATCCATTGCTCGATCTCGGCGTCGGTCTTCACCGCGGCGCCGGGCTGGAACTCTGCCGCGCGATAGGGATCGAGGCCCGCCTGGGCGAAGATCTCGCGGCCCATCTTCACGCCGTCGATCAGGGTGTCGAGGTCCTTGCGCTCTGCAAGATAGTTGGCATCGATCAGCGGATGCGCCAGCGGGTCCTTCGAGGCCAGCCGGATCGTGCCCTTGCTCTCGGGCCGCAAGGTGCAGACATGCAGGCTGTAGCCGTTCTGCTTCATCTTGGTGCGGCCGTGGTCGACCACCAGCACCGGCAGGAAATGCAGCTGGATATCGGGCGCCGAGAGTCCCTGCCGGGTCGACAGGAAGCCGCCGGACTCGGCGATCGGCGAGGTGCCGGGGCCCTTCTTGTCCTTCCAGTATCTGTACAGCGACCACAGCTTGTTGGCGGTGTCGTAGGTATCGCGCGTCTTGCAGAACTGCAGGATGGCGGCGTCGAGATGATCCTGCAGGTTGGCGCCGACGCCGGGAATGTCGAACAGCGGCCGGATGCCGACGGAGTTGAGATGATCGGCCGGTCCGATGCCCGACAGCATCAGCAGTTGCGGCGAGTTGACGGCGCCGCCCGCCAGGATGATCTCGCGGCTGCAGCGCGCGACCTCGTCCTGGCCCTTGTGGCGGTAGCGCACGCCCATCGCGACGTTCTGGTCGAGGATGATGCGCTCGACCTGGGCGTCGGTGATGACGTGCACGTTGTTCCTGTTGCGCGCCACGGCCGGATGCAGGTAGGCGCTGGCAGCGCTCCAGCGCTGCTGGGCCTTCTGTGTCACCTGATAGTAGCCGACGCCTTCCTGGGTGGCGCCGTTGAAGTCGTCGATCTTCCTGTGGCCGGCTTGTACGGCGGCCTCGATGAACGCATCGTTGATCTTGAGTGGATCGGTCTGGTCGGCGACGTTCAGCAGGCCGCCGGCGCCGTGGAATGCGTTGGCGCCGCGCTCGTTGTTCTCGGCCTTCTTGAAGAACGGCAGCACGTCGTCGTAGCTCCAACCGTCGTTGCCGAGCTGGCGCCAATGGTCGTAGTCCCAGGCGTTGCCGCGCACGTAGAGCATGGCGTTGATCGCCGAGGAGCCGCCCAGGGTCTTGCCGCGCGGCCAGTACATGCGCCGGTTGTCGCAATGGACCTGCGGCACCGTCTCGTAGCGCCAGTTGTACGGCGACTTCTCGCCGAGGCTGGCAAAGCCCGCCGGCATCTTCAGCATGAAGGAGTCGTCGGCCGGTCCCGCCTCGATGATCAGGATGCGCAGCGCATAGTCTTCCGCCAGCCGGTTGGCCATCGTGCTGCCGGCCGATCCGGCGCCGATGATGATGTAGTCGTAGGGCCAGGACATGGTCTTCTACCTAGGGGAGTCTGTTCTCGATCACGGTGAAAAAGGGGCGAGTGGAAATGGGCGACAAAAACCCCTTCGCGTCCAGTGGAAAGACGCTGCGCGTCACCGAGTCGTGCACATTGCCGCCGATGCCATGCACTTTTCCCGGCTGCACCTCGACCACGATGTCGCAATGGCCGGGACCGCGGTTGAGGTTGTCCAGGGTCGTGCCGCCGCCGTCGCGCGCCGAACACAGCAGGTCGCCCGGCCGCGGGGCGCGCTGGTTCACCGGACGAGCGACGAAGGCGGCGCCGGGCTGCTTTTCGCGCAGCACCATGCGCTCGACGTAGATCGTGTGGCGCGCGTCGGGACAGAACAGGTCGCGCGGCACGCCGGCACTCGCGATGTCCCATGAGATGAAGGCCGCCGACCACGGCACCTCGGTGTCGAGGCCGGTGAGGTTGGGTTTGTCGACGCTCTTCCAGTAGTCGTTGATGCGCTGGGCCGCGTCGGTTTCCTGCACGCCCAGGATCTCGAGCTTCGGTTCGCCCGGCTGGGTGAAGTCGATCGTCTGGCGTCCAAAGCGGAACCATTCCTGCACGGCCAACAGCACCATCGATTCCCGTGCGCTGGCCGTGGGCGGCGGCGCCTCGGGCCGCCACGACGAGGACGGGCAGGGGCCGAGCGGCGCCAGGCTCGCCGCCGACACGACCGCCTTCGATTTCGGCGGCGGCGCTTGGGAGGCGCAGGCGCCCAGCAGCAGCAGGATCGCCACGACCGCTCGACGCATCACCATCTCCCGATCCCGCCGATCACGATGGTCGGCACATTGGCGGTGTGACTGGTGACGCTCATGACCTGCGAGCCCGGCCGCCGCCCGTCGCGCGGCTGGGAGACCTCGACACCCGCTTTCTTCAGCCGCGCATGGCAGCGGCCGATGTCCGGCGTGCGCCAGCTCAGGCCCCACAGTTCGTCGGCCGCGTCGGACACACCCTTGCTCGGGTCGTGCGCGATCTCGACGACGAGGTCACCACAGCGGAAGAACAGCAGGCGCGCGTTCCACTGCGGATTGCTGCGGTCGAGCCGCAGGTCGAGGCCAAGCCTTCCCGCGTAGAAGGCGATCGCGCGTTCCGGATTGGGCGTGCGCACGACGAGGTGGTCGAGGGCAGAGATCGAGGCGGCCTCGTCGCTGGCCTTGAGCAGCGACGCGGGCAGGGCGTCCTTGCGTTCGACAATGGCGATCGGCACCTGATGTGTGGAGTCTCGTGCGAGCGCGAGCGTGTCGCCCGTCCTCTCCGTCTTCACGGCGCGCCGCTCGAGCAGTTTCGCCGACTTGTCGAGCGACTGCGTGGCGAAGGTCATCGCGGCAAGACGCGCCGTCGACGCATCGTCCTCGACCACGATGCCGACATTGGCGACCTGCAGTTTGCCGTCCTGCGCCTGGCGTCCGAGCAGCGTCTCGTAGGCGCCGATCGCGCCGTCGCGAAACGAGGCCTTAACAGTAAGATGGTCGAGCGCGGTGATCATTTGTCGATGAAGATAATCAAGCGACCGGTGTCATCCCGAGCGAAGCGAGGGATCCTTTGCTGGCTCCGATCAAGGATCCCTCGCTTCGCTCGGGATGACAATGTTGGGTGGCAACGCATTGCGTCATCAGCCAATCCGCTTGAGGTTTTCCTTGTAGTGCTTGCCGCGGCGCACGTAGCTCTCGGCGCTCATGCGCAGGCGGGTGACGTTGTCCTCGCTGACCTCGCGCGCGGCCTTGGCGGGCGAGCCGAAGATCACGGCGCGGTCGGCGAAGGTCTTGCCCTCGGTCACCACCGCGCCGGCGCCGACCAGCGAGTCCTTGCCGATCACGGAGTGATTGAGCACCACTGCGCCGACGCCGATCAGCGCACCGTCGCCGATCGTGCAGCCGTGCAGCATGACGCAATGGCCGATCGTCACGCCCTTGCCGATGGTGAGCGGCGCGCCGGGGTCGGTATGCAGTACCGAATTGTCCTGCACGTTGCTGCCGTCGCCGATGGTGATCGGCTCGTTGTCGGCCCGCAGCACTGCGCCGAACAGGATGCTGACGTTCTCGCCCAGGATCACCGAGCCGATCAACGTCGCCTCCTCGGAGACGTAGCAGGAGGCGGGGATGACCGGCTTCTTGTCGCCCAACTGATAAATGGCCATTTGAAAAAACTCTTTCTCTGCGAAAGTCATCACGCTTTAGAGCGCTCGGCCTCGCAGGTCCAACATCCTGTTGGGCCATTTCCGCGAACCCAGCTCGGCGAACATTCCGCCACGATAGACCAATTGCTTCCATCGGCCGTCGCTGTCCAGGAATCGCGTCTCGTTCGTCATCAGACGATAGCCTGACGATCGATAGCGCGCGGGGTCGAAGGCGAAGAGCACGGAGAAGGGCAGCGCCAGCCCGGTGAAAAACCCATGCGCCTCCCGCAGCAGACGCTTTGCATGACCTTGTCGGCGATGTTGGGCGTCGACGGCGACGCCCCCCACAAGGCCAATCGCCAGCTCCTCGTCTGCGATCGAGACTGTCCTCACGTAGGCGGCGAGGTGCCCGATGGGGCGGCCCTCGTTCGACAGCAGCACGATCCGGTCGGGACGATCGGCCGAATAGTAGTCTTCGCCGATGTCCGGAAAGGCCTGCTTGAGAAGGGTCTGGACGGCTTGCTCCCTGTCCCCGCTCAGCGCCGAGCGTTCCAGATGCGCCGCGTCATAGATTCTGGGATTTGTCCATTCGGCCCCGGCGTATTTCCGTTTACGTAAACTCACATTGACGTTTACGTAAACGTTAACTATGAATAACCGCATCATGTCCGTAGCCGCTTCTGCAGTCCCCGGCGAGCCGCGCGATCCGCAGCGCATCTACAGCATCGCCGAATTGGCGCGCGAGTTCGCCATCACCGCCCGCACCATCCGCTTTTACGAGGACGAGGGGCTGATCAAGCCCAAGCGCCAGGGGCTGACGCGCCTGTACAGCGCCGGCGACCGCACGCGGCTGGGCTGGATCCTGCGCGGCAAGCGCCTGGGTTTCTCGCTGGCCGAGATCAAGGAATTGCTCGATCTCTACCAGGTCGACCGCACCGGGGTTCAGCAGCTGCGCGAGCTCTTGCGCCGCAGCCGGCTGCACATCGAGGACCTGCAACGCAGGCGTAGCGATCTCGATGCACATATCCGGGAATTCGAGGACGTGGAGATCCAGGTCAGTGCCGAGCTGAAGAAGCGCGGTGCCGACGCGGGGAACGACTGAGATAACCTCATGCTGAGGAGCGGCGCAGCGAGCGTCTCGAAGCATGGGCAACAGGCGTGGTGCTCGTTCCGACCCTTCGAGACGCGCCCTTCGGGCGCTCCTCAGGGTGAGGTGGTGCGCGATTGAAGTCTGAAGAAATAGGGAGGAAGCAATGGCCGTCTACAAGGCGCCGCTGAAGGACATCCAGTTCGTCATGAACGAAGTGCTCGACGTTTCGAGCCTCTCCAAGCTGCCGGGCTACGAAGACGCCACGCCCGACACGATCCAGGCCATCCTCGAGGAGGCCGCCAAGCTCTGCGAGAACGTGCTGTTCCCTCTCAATCGCTCGGGCGACGAGGAGGGCTGCCACTACGAGAACGGCGTAGTGCGCACGCCCAAGGGCTTCAAGGAAGCCTACAACCAGTTCCGCGAAGGCGGCTGGACGGCCACGACCTGCGATCCGGAATACGGCGGCCAGGGCCTGCCGGCGACGGTGGGTTTTGCGGTGACCGAGATGATCACCGCATCGAACCAGGCGTTCGGCATGTATCCCGGCCTCAGCCACGGCGCCTACGAGGCGCTGGCGCAGCACGGCTCGGACGAACTGAAGAAGCTCTACCTGCCCAAGCTCACCGACGGCACCTGGTCGGGCACCATGTGCCTCACCGAGCCCCAGTGCGGCACCGACCTCGGCCTGATCCGCACCAAGGCCGAGCCGCAGCAGCGACGGCAGCTACGACATCACCGGCACCAAGATCTTCATCTCGGCCGGCGAGCACGACCTCACCGAGAACATCGTCCACCTGGTGCTGGCGCGCCTGCCGGATGCGCCGGGCGGCACCAAGGGCATCTCGCTGTTCCTCGTGCCGAAGTTCATTCCCAAGGCCGACGGAAGCGTCGGCGAGCGCAACGACATCCGCTGCGGCGCCGTCGAGCACAAGATGGGCATCAAGGCCTCCGCGACCTGCGTCATGAACATGGACAGCGCGCGCGGCTGGCTGGTCGGCGAGCTGAACAAGGGCATGAGCGCCATGTTCGTGATGATGAACGCCGCGCGCCTCGGCGTCGGCATGCAGGGTCTCGGCATCGCCGAGTGCGCCTACCAGAGCGCGGTCGCCTATGCGCGCGACCGCAACCAGGGCCGCTCGCTCACCGGCCCGAAGAACGCCGCGGGCCCCGCCGATCCGATCATCGTGCACCCCGACGTGCGCCGCATGCTGCTGACGCAGAAGTCGTTCACCGAAGCGGCGCGGGCGCTGGCCCTTTGGGTCGGCATGCTGATCGACGAGTCGCACCGCCATCCCGATCCGGCCAAGCGCGAGGCGGCCGACGACCTGATCCAGATGCTGACGCCGATCATCAAGGCCTACTTCACCGACATGGGCAGCGAGTGCGCCAATACAGCGGTGCAGGTCTATGGCGGCCACGGCTTCATCCGCGAGAACGGCGTCGAGCAGCTGGTGCGCGACGCGCGCATCACCCAGCTCTACGAAGGCACCAACGGCATCCAGGCGCTCGACCTGGTCGGCCGCAAGCTGCCGATGAAGGGCGGCCGCGCCGCGCAGCGCCTGCTGGGCGAGATCGGCGGCTTCGTCGCGGCCCACAAGGCCAACGACAAGATGAAGGAATTCGTCGAGCCGCTCGAGAAGGCGCTGGGTCGCGTCCAGGACGCGGCGCTCTTCCTGATGCAGAACGCCATGAAGAACCCCGACGAGGCGGGCGCCGCCGCGACCGACCTGCTGCGCCTGATGGCGCTCACGGCGATGACCTACATGTGGGGGCGCATCGCGGTGGCCGCGCAGAAAGGCCTCGCCGCCGGCAACGACAACAAGTTCTACGAGGGCAAGCTCACCACCGCGCGCTTCTACATTGCCCGCGTGCTGCCGCAGACGACGTCGCTCAACCACCAGATCAAGGCCGGTGCGCACGCTCATGGCGCTGCCGGCCGAGGCGTTCTGACCCCTCCGCCCCTGCGGGGCACCTCCCCATATGAATGAGACCTCTGCAAAAGGTCTTGGCTGTTGGGGCGATTGATGATTCAGAGGAGGCCTGTCTTTTGGAGGCCTTCGATGAAGCGTGGACAGGATGGTCAGCTTGGTTTGGCGGAAGCCTTCATGGCGCCAGGACTCGGGGTGAATGCCGGCTCCAGAAGATCGAGAGTTTGGTGAACTGGTCGCGGTTCGAGCAGCTGCTGTCTCGGGTTCGGCCCGGCGAGAGCGGGCGACCGCCTTACCGGGCGCTGGCGATGTTCAAGGCCCTGTTGCTGCAGCAATGGTACGGCCTGTCCGATCCCGGGCTGGAGGAAGCGCTGGGCGACCGGCTGTCGTTCCGCCGGTTCTGGGGCTTGGCCTGGACGAGGCGAGGCCCGACGAGACGACGATCTGCCGCTTCCGCCAGGCGGTGATCGCCGCGGGCCTGCGCGACCGGCTGCTGGGCGAGTTGAACGGCCAGCTCGAAGGCCGAGGCCTGATGCTCAAGCAAGGCACGATGATCGATGCCACGCTGGTCGCCGCCCAAGCCGCGCCGCCACGCCCGGTCGATGGCGCGGCCGGCGCCAGCCCGCACGATCGCGACGCCAACTGGACCCGGCAAAACGGCAAGTCTTATTCGCGCTACAAGGCGCACGTTGCCATGGATCAAGGGTCACGCCTGATCCGCCGATCCCTGCTCACGCCGGGCAGATCTACGAGAGCCAGGTCGCCGATGACCTTGTCATGGGCGACGAGAAGGCGGTCTACGCCGATCGGGCCTACAGAAAAGCAACGACGGCGCAAGCTTAAGAGCCTCGGGGTGACGTAGTCGACGCGGTCGCGCAGCTCGGCGGTGGCCTCGGCCTCGGTCGGCGGCGCGTCGTCGCGCGTGGCGCACGTCGGCCAGATCCCAGTAGCGCGAGAGCGAGACGCAGGCCGTCCTGCCAGGTGAGGATGCTCGCCGGCGGCAGCTTCTTGACGCCGCGGAACATCGTCAGCGGCGCCGGCACGTAGCGCAGCGCCAGGTAGGCGGCGAGCGCGTCGTCGTCGACGGCGCCGTCGACCTCGGGGACGGCGAGGAGCGACTTGATCTCGGAGCCGAACACCAGGTCGCTGCCCGAGCTGCGCGTAGTAGAGGGGCTTGATGCCGAGGCGGTCGCGCACCAGCGTCAGGCGCTGCTTGCGCTCGTCCCAGATGGCGAAGGCGAACATGCCGCGCAGCCGCTTGGCGCAGTCCGGCGCCCCACTCTTCGTAGGCGTGGACGATGGCCTCGGTGTCGGAGTGCGTGCGGAAGCGGTGGCCGCGCGCGATGAGCTCGCGGCGCAGCTCGACGTGGTTGTAGATCTCGCCGTTGAAGACGATCCAGACGCGTCTCGTCCTCGTTGGCCAGCGGCTGGCGCCCGCCGGCGAGGTCGATGATGCTGAGGCGGCGATGGCCGAGGCCGACGCGCGTGCGCAGGTGATAGCCGTGATCGTCGGGGCCGCGATGCGCGATCAGCTCGGTCATGCGGAAGATCTCCGCGCGATCGACGGGAGCTGACTGGTTCACGCGTCCGGCAATGCCGCACATTGCGGCTCTCCTTGGAGAGCGCCCGTTGCGCGGCGCCCGTTACGAGCTGTTGCGAGCGCCGTGCCGGTCGCCACGGCAGGAAATTGTGCGCCCACGCGAGCGTAGAGGTCCAGAAGAGTCGGTAGGCAGTCCACCCGAGGCGCGTGTTCGGGCAAACGCTTGGCGAGTGATTGGAAGATTTGTTCCGCACAGGCGGCAGCGTCGCCGGCGGGAAACAGCGAGTGCCTCGGGCGGGCGGGCGCCCACGGCGGAGGCGACCACGGGGCGGCCGAGCGCCAGCGCCTCGCGCACGCTGATGGCGTCGCCGTCGGCGAGCGTGGGGCGCACGAAGAGGTCGGCGGCGGCGACCACGGCGAGCGCGCGCTCGCGCTCGAGCTCGCCGAGGTGGTGCACGGCGCCGCCGAGGCCGCGGGCGCGCGCGGCGGCGGCGAGCGCCGGCGCGCGCGTGCCCGGGCCCATAGACGACGAGGCCGGCGTCGGGACGGCGCGCGCGCACGAGGCGCGAAGGCGTCGAGCAGCACGGTGGCGCCGTACTCGGGGCCGGGCGCGAGCGCGCAGGCGATGAGCAGCGGATGCGCGCGCCGAATCTGCGCGAGGCCCGGCGGCGGCAGGCGGAAGCCGAGCGACGACGGCGTGAACGCGGCGGCGACGACGATGCGCTCGGCGGGCAGGCCGGCGTCGGCGAGCGCGGCGGCGATCTCGGGGTTGACCGCGATGACGCGGCTGTAGCGCGCGGCGATGAAGCGGCACAGCGCGCGCGTGGCGTGCGGATGTAGGCGGGCGCCAGGCCCGAGTGCAGCGTCAGCAGCGACGGGCCGACGTGGCCGGCGGCGCACAGCGCGGCGAGCGTCCAGCTGCCGCGGTTGTGCCCGTTGGTGTGGACGTGGATGAGCTCGCGGCGCAGGCGCGCCAGCGCCAGCCGCGCGACGAGGCGCGGGCGGCCGTCGCGGCCGTCGGGGCCGACGCGGCGCGGGTCGATGAGCTCGGCCTCGACGCCGCCGCCTGCGAGCGCGCGCTGTAGCTCGCGGCAGTGGGTGGCGACGCCGCCCGACGGTGGCGGCAGGGCGCCGACGATGAGGGCGCGCGGAGTGCGGCTGCGCCATTAGCCGTTAGCCATCAGCCATGAGCCGCAGCCGTCGAGCCGGATCGGTTCTGGGCTAATGGCTGATGGCTAACGGCCGACGGCCCTGCAGCAGCTGGTCGTAGAGCGACTCGCGTGCGCTGGCACATCTGGTCGAGCGAGAACTGGCTGCTCGACGTGCTGCCGGCCGCGCAGGCCCATGACGTGCGCCGCGAGCGGATTGCGCCAGCAGCTTCTCGAGCGCCGACGGCCAGCTCGGCCGGACGCTCGGGCTCGACGAGCAGGCCGTGCTCGCCGTCGTGCATGACCTCGGGGATGCCGCCGACGCGCGTGGCCACGACGGGGCGCGCCGCGCACATGCGCCTCGAGGACGGCGTTGGGGAAGCCCTCCGACCACGACGGATGCACCACGATGTCGCGAGCGCACCAGCACGCTCGGCACGTCGTCGCGGCGCCCGAGGAAGTGCGACGTCGTCGGTGAGGCCGAGCGCGCGCGCCTGCTCCTCGAGCGCCGGGCGCAGGGCGCCGTCGGAGACGAGGAGATACTGCGCCCGGACGCCGCGCGCCTTGAGCGATCGCCGCCGCTTCGAGCAGGTCGGCGTGCCCTTTGTCGGGCAGGTGCATCGAGCCGACCATGGCGACGCGCGGCAGCGCCACGGCGCCCGGCGGCAAGCAGCGGGTCGGGCGTGCTTGAACGCCTCGCAGATCGAAGTTCTCGACGTCGATGCCGTTGGGGATCACGTGCATCTTGTCGCGGACGACACGCCGAGCTCGCGCTCGGTCTGCACGGCGACGGCGGCGGCGTTGGCGACGACGGCGTCGGCCATGCGGCAGGCGAGGCGCAGCGCCTTTCGCTGCGTGCCGCCGAGCCAGTGCGCCAGATCGCGGCGCGACGCGATCGAGCGCGCGCCGGCGAGCTGCGCGGCGGCGACGCCGATGACGTTGGAGTAGAAGTCGTGCGCGTGCACGATGCTCGACGTTCTCGCTTGCGGATGAGGTGCGCCATGCGCGCGATCTGCATCGCCGTGTTGGCCTGCACCAGCGAGCCGCGCAGCGGAAACACGACCGGCTCGATGCCGATCGAGCGCAGCGACGGCAAGAGCTCGCCGCCCGCCTTGAAGGTGGCGAGCAGCGGGCGGAAGCGCGTGCGATCGAGGCGGCGCAACAGCTCGAACAGCTGGCGCTCGGTGCCGCCGACGTTCAGGCAGTCGACGACGTGCAGGACGGCGATCGGCTCACGCCATTGACGGCCTCCGTACCGCGGCCGGCGCCGGCTCGGCCGCGGTCGCCGCGTCGTCGAGGAAACGGCGCGCCCACAGCTCGAGCGTCATCAGGCTCCAGATCGACAGCGCGTGGTCGCGCCGCCCGTCGACGTGCTCGGCGACGATGGCGTGCACGCCGGCCTCGTCGAGCCAGCCGCGCTCGACGAAGCGGCGGTCGCCGAGGAGGTCGAGCATCGGCTCCTTGAGCGCGCCGCGGAACCACTTGACGATGGGCACGCCGAAGCCGCGCTTGCGGCGCGATTCAAGATCTCGGGCGGCAAGAGATCGGCGACCGAACGCTTGAAGATCGCCTTCTGCGTGCCGTCGGGCGCCAGCTTGAGCGACGACTGCATGGCGAAGACGCGCTCGACGAGCGTGTGGTCGAGCAGCGGCGGGCGCGCCTCCAGCGAGTGCGCCATGGTCATGCGGTCGACCTTGGTCAGGATGTCGAGCGGCAGATAGGTCATGGTGTCGAAGTAGAGCAGGCGGCGCGAGCAGATCGCCGGGCGCGCCGTCGAGCACCTTGGCGCGCTCGCGCGCGGCCAGACCGGCGTCGATCTGTCGCGCGGCCAGCATCGACGCGCAGCTCGGGACCGATGAGCCGCTCCTTCATCGCGCCGCGGGAAGAGCGATGTCGCCGTCGACGTGGCGCAGATGCGTCGGCAGCGCGACGTGGCGCAAGAAGTTCTTGCCCGGCGCGCGCTCGGGCAGCGCCGCCGCCAGCGACGTGAGCGCGCCGCGCAGCGGACCGGGCAGCCAGCCGAAGCGGCGCTCTTCGCGCATCGTCCAGCCGTAGCGGTCGTAGCCGGCGAAGACCTCGTCGCCGCCGTCGCCGGAGAGCACGACCTTGACGTGCTCGGCGGCGAGCTGCGAGACGAGGAAGGTCGGGATGGCGCTGACGTCGGCGAACGGCTCGTCGAGGAACCAGGTCAGCTTCTCGGTGAGCGCCCACGCGTCGGGGCGCACGATCAGCTCGTGATGGTCGGTGCCGAACTTCTTGGCGATGATGCGCGCGTAGTCGAGCTCGTTGAAGTCGGCCTCTTCGAAGCCGATGCTGAAGGTCTTCGGGCCGCGCGCCGAGCTCGGCCATCGTGCCGACGACGCTCGCCGAGTCGACGCCGCCCGAGAGGAAGGCGCCGACCGGAACGTCGGCGACGAGGTGCGACTCGACGGCGCTGCGCAAGAGCGAGCGCACCTCGGCGACGGCTTCGCGCTCGTCGATCGGACTCTTCGGCGACGTCGGCGAGATCCCAGTAGCGGCGCACCGCCAGCTCGCCGGCGCGATAGCGCAGGAAGTGTCCGGGCGGCAGCTTGCGCACGCCGTCGAGGATCGACTGATCGGGCGGCGAGGTGCCGAACGACAGGTAGTACGAGAGCGCCTCGGGCGAGACCGAGCGGCGCACGTCGGGATGGCAGAGCAGCGACTTCAGCTCCGAGCCGAAGACGAGCCCGCGCGGCGTCGGCGCGTAGTACATCGGCTTGATGCCGAGGCGGTCGCGCGCGATCAGTCAGCTCCTGGCGCTGCGCGATCCCAGATGGCGAAGCCGAACATGCCCGACAGCGCCTCGACGGCGGCGGCGCCGCGCTCCTCGAACAGGTGCACGATCGCCTCGGTGTCGCTCGTGGTCGTGAAGCGTGTGGCCGCGCGCGAGGAGGCCCTCGCGCAGGAGGCGGTAGTTGTAGATCTCGCCGTTGAAGACGATCCAGTAGCGCTCGTCCTCGGTGGTGATCGGCTGCTTGCCGCCGCCGAGGTCGATGATCGACAGGCGGCGCATGCCCATCGCGCAGCGCTCGTCGACGTAGGTGCCGTTGTCGTCGGGGCCGCGATGGAAGATCGAGCCGTCCATGGCGGCGAGCGTGGCGCCGACGCGCTCCGGCGGTCGCCGAGGTCACCCGTGGCGGCGACGAAGCCGTAGATGCCACACATGGCTAGCGCCCCACCAGCACGGGCACGGCCATCGGGCGCTGCGGCATCGGCGCGACGACGGTGTCTTCGTTGACGACCGACGGCCTCGAACGCCGGCGCGTAGGAGACGCGGCGCGCGGCGTAGGCGAGCCCGAGCAGCAGATAGACCGGCCAGGTGAAGGCGATGCCGCCCCAGATCGAGCAGACGACGAAGCCGGCCAGGCCGCCTTCGATGCCGCGCGCGTACGGCTGCAGCGTCGACTTCGACCTTCGCGGCGCGGCGCATGCCGAGCGCGCCGGCGGCGAGGGCGCCGACGAACAGCAGGAGCGCCGGGATGCCGAGCTCCGACAGCAGCTGGATGAACGTGTTGTGCTGCGTGCGCACCGGGCCGGCGTCGCCGGGCGCGAACTCCGGCCACGCAATCATGAAGGCGCCGGCGCCGACGCCGGTGAGCGGGCGCTCCTTGGCGATGTTGAGGCCGGTGCGCCAGGCGTCGATACGGCCGCGCGCCGAGACGTCCTCGCCGTAGGCGGTCGCCTCCTGCGGTACGGCGCGACCACGGGTTGTTCGGCGAGATGAAGACGACGGCGGCGGCGATGACGACAGCGCCGAGGATGAGCGGCGCGCGCTTGACCGAGCGCAGCGCCCAGAAGAGCGCCGACGACGCAGGCGGCGAACATGCCGCCGCGCGACTGCGTGAGCAGGATGCCGTAGGCGATCGGGCGCGAGCAGCGCCCACCACGCGACCTTGCGCAGGCGCGTGTGCGCGGCGTTGGCGGCGGCGAGGATCATGGCGACGCCGACGACGAGGTGGTAGGCGAGGTCGTTGGGGTTGGCGAAGATGCCAATCCAGCCGGCGCGATCGCCTTCGACGAGGTGCTCGCCGTGCGCGTGCGACCAGATGGCGCCGAACGCGGGGATGCACGAGGCGAGCGCGATGACGCGGATGAGCGTGGAGATGCGCGCCTCGGAGTCGACGACGTTGGCGATGATGAAGAAGATCGCCAGGTACTTGAGGCCGTCGGTGAAGGTGTCGAAGGTGTACTTCGGCCAGAACGACCACACCGACGAGAAGCCGACGAGCGCGAACAGCGTCGAGCAGCAGCCACGCCCTGCACGCCGCCGATGCGTCAGCTTGCGGTTGTAGAGCAGCCAGCTGCCGAAGAGCGCGGCGAGCGAGAAGCCGGCCGCGATCTTGGCGAAGGCGAAGTCCTCGAGGCCGTCGAACCAGTTGCCGGGGTTCGCGTAGACGATGAAGAGAAAGGCGATGAGGGCGCCGAAGGCGACGCCCGCCGGGGCTGTCTGCTGTTGGCGCGGTCAGACGTTCAGTACGCAAGCTCCACCTCCGTGGGCTGGGGATCGAGTTGGGCTCTCGGATTGCGGTTGCTTCGTCGGGCTGATCGATCTCGCCGTCGACGGGCGCGGTCAGGCCGAGGGTGCCGAAGGTGTCGTGCAGGTGCGCCGCCGACAGCGCGCCGCGAGAGCGCGCCCGACGGGCCGCGCGCGTGCGCCTCCCACAGGACCTTGCGCGTGATGCGGAAGGGATCGCCGCCGCCGACGCGGTTCGGGCGATCGCAGGTGGTGACGGCGCCTTCGTAGCCGGCGCGGCGCAGCTCGGCGACGAGCGCCGGCGAGTGGTAGCCGTTGCAGTAGGCGAAGTAGCGGCAGGGGCGGCCGCTCCACGACTCGAGCGCGGCCTTGGGCTCGACGAGCTGGCGGCGCTGCTCGTCGGCGGTCTCGTGCGTGAGGACGACGTGGCCGATGGTGTGGGCGCCAATCTCCCAGCCGAGATCGGCGAGCGCGCGCACCTCGTCGGGCGCGAGCACGCGGGCGCCGTCGTCGAGCGGCGCGGCGCCGAAGGTCGACTCGCAGCACGCTCGATGAGGCGCGCGAGCGTGCGCGGCGGGGGCGGCGCCGATCAGGTTCTCGACGACGCCGGCCGGGCCGCACGAGGCGAGCACGCGCTCGGCGCGCGACAGCAGGAGCGCCGTCTCGGTGTCGCCGAGGCCGGCGAGGCCGCGGCCCGACTGCTGCGCCGCCCAGGCGGCGGCGTAGAGGCGATCGTGCGGCAAGATGGCGTCGCGGCCGGAGGCGGCGGCGAAGCCGGTCGGCACGAACACCGTCGCCGGGATGTCGAGCTCGCGCAGGATCGGCGCGGCGCGCAAGAGCACGTCGCGATAGCCGTCGTCGAAGGTGACGGCGGCGGCGTCGTGCGGCAGATCGATCTCGCCGGCGACGGCGCGCGCGACGTAGGAGAGCGGCAGCACGACGAAGCGTTCGCGCAATTGCTCCATCTGCCGGCGGAAGGCGTCGGCTGGTGATGCACAGGGAAGGGTTGACCGCGCCGTCCCAGTCGATGCGTGTCGACGACGCGGTGGTAGCCGAGGACGTGGATGCGCGCGCCCGACGCCGCCGTGCGCGCGGCGCGGAAGGCGTGGCCGATCCCCGTCGCCTCGACGGCGGTGGCGAGCCCGAGCTTGAACCAGTCGCGCGCGGGCCACGACGCACCTTCGGGAGCGGCTCGAGACGCCACTCGGTCGCTGACGCTCCTCATCGACACCGCCTTGCGGGCGCGGCGCGCCCATTCGAGCGTCGACGGCGACAGCGCGCGCTTGCTCGCCTCGCGCAGGCGCCAGTAGGCGTTGCGGCCGGCGTCGTGGATCATCGCGCGCAGCGACGAGTCGCGCGCGCGCAGGCGCACCGTCTCGCGCCAGCCGTTGGCCCACTTGAGCTTGTAGCTCTCGGTGCCGCGCAAGAAAGTCGTACTCGACGAGCTTGGCGTCGAAGCACTCGCTTGACGATGTGGCCGAGCAGCACGGTGCCGACGGAGCGCTGGCGCCACTCGGGATCGTAGCCGGCCTGGTAGAAGGCGAAGCGATCGCCGTGGCGCCAGCCGTAGAGCGCGGCGCGCGGCGGCGCCTTCGGCGTGCAGGATGATAGAGGCGCGCCCAGCCCTTCTCGGCGAGCGCGCGCGCGGCGAGGCGGTGGAACGCTTCGACGTCGGGGCTGTCGATGGCGTCGGAGCCGCCTTCGGCCGCCCAGCGCTTGTGGTGCAGCTCGAAGAGCGCGTCGAGGCCGACGACGATGGCGTCGGGATCGGTGATGCAGCTCGATGTCGTAGCCGGGGCGCTTCTCGAGCCACTTGAGGCGGCGCTTCCACTGCTGGCCGGTGCCGTCGGGCAGCCCCTTCAGGTAGCTCTCGAAGTCGCCCTCGAGCGTGATGTGCGGGACACTTGTAACGCGTCCTCGATGAACGAGCGCGAGGCCGGCACCACGCCTTCGAGCGCGGGCAGGAGCGGGTCGCCGCGCAGGATGCCGTCGAGGCTGAGCTCGTCGAACGTCGTGCTTGGCGAGCGCGCGCGGCGAAGGCGACCGCCAGGCGCGGCTCGTCGGCGGCGCTGGCAGACGATGCCGAGGTAGTCGGAGCCGACGATGCCTTCGCCGAGGAAGATGAGGCGGCGGCCGCCGAGCGGCGAGCGCTCGCTGCACAGCGGCAAGAAGTCCGACCGGGAGTTCCGTTTTCGCGGGCGACGAGGACAAACGGTTCCCTGCCGGTGGAAAACGATTTCCACCAGGCGGAAATCCAGGCCCACGACCGGAAGGCTGCGCCCGGATGGCTCGGGTCGACGAGCGCGTCCCACGTGGACGCGAGGTCCTTGAGATCGCCGCGATGGACGCGAGATTTCGAGGGCGGGGCTTCGCTTGGGGAGCGACTGAGCGCTACGCATGCGCGAGGACCTGTTTCACGGCATGTGCCACCAGGTCGATCGCGTCGTCGTCGAGGGATTGATGGCAGGGGAGCTCGAGGATCTCGCGGCGCAGCGCGGCGACCTCGGGGAACTCGTCGTCGCACTGGCCCGTCGACCAGAAGTCGATGGCGTCGATGCCGCGGGCGTGCAGCGCCTGCACGACGGCGCGCTTGTCGCGGCCGACGAGGCGCACCGGCAGGAACAGCGGGCAGGTGCCGGGCGGCAGCGGGTGGTGCACCGACCTCGACGTACGCCGTCGAGGGCGGCGGCGAGGCGCGCGAAGTTGCGGCGGCGGCGCACCACGACCATCTCGGCGTCGAAGCGCGGCAACAGGTGCTCGACGACCTTCGAGGCGCCGAGGCCGAGCTCGTGCGGTTCGAGGTGCATCGTGCCGGTCTTGACGGTGGCGACCGCTTTGTCGACGGTGGCGTGCGAGGCGGCGCGCGCCGCCTGGCGCACCGCGCGGCCGATGCCCGACGAGTGCAGCTCGAGGTGCGCCAGCGCCAGGCCGGCGACGTGATGCAGCGTCGAGAACAGCGGCGGGGCGCCGACGTCGGCGACGGGGACGCGCGGCGCGACGAGGAGCCCGCCGTGCGGCACCGGCAGCGTCTTGTAGAGGCAGAAGCAGCTGGCGTCGCCGAAGCTGCCGAGCGGCTTGCCCGTCGGGGTGCGCGAGAACAGCGCCAGCGCGCAGTCCTCGAACAGCGGCAGGCCGCGCTCGGCGGCGATGGCGCACGCCTCGGCGACCGGCTGCGCGAAGCCGACGTAGTGGGTGACGTAGACGACGCGCACGTTCGGCTGCCTGCGCTTTTTTGCGCAGGTCCTCGAGGTCGATGTTCATGTCGCGATCGACCCGGTAGAAGACGATGCGCGCGCCGGTGGCGCGGACCGCCTCGACCTCGACGCCGTGGTGATAGGCCGGCATGAGCACGACGGCGTCGTCGTAGCCGCGCGAGCCAGTGTTTGATCGTGTGGAAGACGCCGGCGCGCGCGAGGTAGAAGAGCTGCACCTCGGGCGCGTCGAGTCGATCGAGCGGGTAGTAGCGCGCGCCGCGCCGGCTCGAGCGACGGCGCGAGCAGCGCCGGATCGAGCGTGGGCAGCGACGGGATGAACAGCGAACGCGCGGGCTCGGGCGCCGGCGCGGGCTCGACGATCGTGAGCGGGTGAAAGCATGGTCACCTCCTGTGCAGGCGAGACCAGAGCCGCTTGGCGGCGGGGGCGAGACGGAGCTTCCACGCGGCGAGCGCGCGACCGCGCGCCGTCGGTGCGAAGAGGTAGCGGAACGAGTGCGCGCGCATCTTGTCGGTCCAGTCGCGCTTCCACGGCATGTCGTCGCCGAGGAAGTCGAGCTCGCGGATGCCGCGGCGCGATGAGGTCGCGGGCGACGGCGTCGACGAGCAGGTGACCGAGGCCGTAGCTGGCGAGCGCGGGATCGAAGCCGGGCTTGAACAGGTAGTAGGTGTCGGCGTCGACGAGCGCGAAGTGGAAGGCGACGCGGCGCTCGCCGGCGCGCAGGAAGTAGCAGGCCAGCTCGCCGCGCGCGGCGAAGGCGTGGGCGAGGGCGCGGTAGCGGCGACTTGAGGCGCGGATCGCAGGCGATGGCGGTGCCGGCTTCGCCCTTCCAGCCGGCCGCTTCGAGGCGCGAAGCCTTCGTCGAGGAGCGCGTCGAGCTCGACGGCGGAGAGGCCGGTGCCGTCGATGCGCTCGAGCGCGATGGCGCCGACCTCGGCCTCCAGCTTCTTGGCGCGGCGGCGCAGGTTGCCGCGGAACTTGCCGCCCTGCTGCTTGTCGAGCGCGTCGTCGTCGGACGGCAGCGGCAGGTAGGGCGAGACCATCGAGGCCCACTCGCCGATCGGCAGATCGGCGGCGATGGCGGCGGCGATGAGCGCGTGCGCGGCGGCGCCGTCATTGAGGATGCTCTGCAGCTCGAGCGCGTCCCAATCGCGCGTGCGCGACAGGTGGGCGACGAGCGCGCGCGCCGCTTCGTCGGCGCAGGCGGGATCGAGCAGCAGATCGAAGCGCTGCGAGTGATCGTCGGCGAGCGAGCGCAGGACGCGCGCCGGCACGCCGGCCAGCTTGCGCCGCTCGGCGACGAGCGGCAGCGCAGCGACGAGGTGGCCGTCGCGGTGCGCGACGAGCAGGCGGAATTCGCCGGCGCGCTCGGCCTCGTGCGCGTCGCACATCGACGCGGCGTAGATCGAGAGCCACTCGGGGGCGAGGAAGGGACCCTTGGTCCAGCCGGCGGCGCGCATGGCGGCGGCGAGCGCTCGTCCATTCGTCGCGCAACGAGGAGATGGCGCCGCGGTCGCGCAGCTCTTCGACGGCGACGGCGGCTTCGCCGTGCGCGTCGGGGAACGCCGCGTCGTCGCGGTGACGGAGCGCGGTGGCCATCAGCGCCCCAGGCCCGGGACCGACGGGACCGGTGCCCACTCGAACTCGAGACCGTCTTCCATCTTGGTCTCGTTGTCGTCGTCTTCCTCGACAAGATCGGCGTCGCTGACCTCGAGCACCTCTTCCTTCTTCTTGATCGGCGTGACCGAAGGCGGCGCGAAGAAGCTGGTGCTGACCGCCGTCTTCGTCGACTTCGAGGGGATCGGCGGCGGCGTCACCACCGACGAGGTGCGGCGGGTCGGCAGCGGCGAGGCGGTCGAGCTCCCGTTCTGGTGCACGGGGATGCCGAAGGCCGGCGTGACGACGGAGCCGAAGCGGCGCGTCGGCACCGGAATGTTCGGCAGCGTCAGCTTCTTCTTCGGCGCGACCGGCTCGTCCTTCGGCGCGAACCAGGCGTTGGGATCGGCGTTGCGCTGCGAGCTGTAGTGCTCGACGGTGCGCGCGAGCCCTTCGCGCAGGCGGACCGCCGGGCGCCCAGCCGAGGACCTTGCAGGCGCGCGCGATTTGCGGGCGCGTGTGCTTGGGATCCCACGGCGGCGCCGGCACGTAGGTCGGGTCGATGGCCAGCCGCTTCTTGCCGCAGCACTCGAGGACGAGGTTCCACAGGAAGTTGATGGCGACCGCTTCGCCCGAGGCGATGTTGAGCGGCTCGGCCGGCGGATCCTGAACCTCGAGCGCGGCGAGGATGGCGGCGACGACGTTGTCGACGTAGACGAGGTCGCGCGTCTGCTGGCCGTCGCCGAAGATGACCGGCGACTTGCCCTCGAGCGCGGCCTTGATGAAGCGCGCGACGATGCCCGAGTCGGGGCGGTCGGCATCCTCGTCGGGGCCGAAGCAGCGGAAGATGCGCAGGTTGACGACCGGCACACCGTAGGCTTCGCGATAGACGCGGCCGTACTGCTCCATGGCGAGCGCCATGACCGCCTCCGGCGTGGCCGGATGCGGCGGCAGCTCCTCGTGGAGGACGAACCCGGTCTGCTTGCCGTAGACCGACGCCGAGCCGCACAGGACGACGCGCGGGCGCTGCGCGCTTGTCGACGTCGCGCGCGAAGTTCAGGATGTGCAGCGCGCCGCCGAGGTTGACCTCCTGGGCGCGGATGGGATCGACGCCCGGCTGCACGCCGGCGAGATGGATGACGGCTTTGACGTCGGCCATCGCGCGGTGCACCGCGGCGGGATTGCGCACGTCCGCCTGCAGAAACTCGATGCCATCGAGGGCCGCGATCCGTTCGCGCCGCCCGGTCGAAAGATCATCGAGCACGCGGACCGTGCAGCCCGAGGCGGAAAGGGCACGAGCGACGTGGGATCCGATGAATCCTGCGCCGCCGGTGATGAGAACTTTGGTTCCGTGGGTGAGCATTTTCGTTTGCCTCTAGCGCGACTGTCCTTATTGATTGCGCGACCTGTGCCAGCGCGCCCGGTCGGGCCATCGTCCGCCGTCCCCCTCGGGCCACCGTCCCCGTCCCCTCCCGCTCACGCTCCCGCTTCCCGGTTTCCGCGAACCGCGACCCCCTCCCGCCGCCGCCGACGCGGGTGGCGTCGACAGCAGCGCCGCTCGGGAGCGGCTCGGGGTTCGCGGAAACCGGAAGCGGGAGCGTTAGCGGGGGCCGGGGCGGGAAAGAGGAGTGGGGGCGTTAACGCGCGCCGCGCCCGAAGAGCACGACCTTGGCCGTATGAAACAGAATCGACAGATCCAACCGCACCGACAAATGCTTCACGTACCAAAGGTCATACTGCAGCTTCTCCCGCGCCTCCTCGAGGCTCGCGGCGTACGGATAGCGAATCTGGGCCCATCCCGTAATCCCAGGCGGAACCAGCGTCCGCAGGTCGTAGTACGGGATCTGCCGGCGCAGCTTGGCCACGAACTCGGGCCGCTCCGGTCGCGGGCCCACGATTCCCATCTCGCCCTTCACGACGTTCAAAATCTGCGGCAGCTCGTCGATGCGGAAGCGGCGGAGCCACTTGCCGATCCTCGTCACGCGCGGGTCGTTCTTTTGCGCCCACTTCACGCCGGTCGCTTCCGCATCGGTGCGCATGGTTCGGAACTTCAGCATCTTGAACGCGCGCCCGCCGACGCCGACGCGCTCCTGCGAGTAGAACACCGGGCCTTTGGAGTCGAGCTTGATGATCAGCGCCACGATCGCCAGCACCGGCGCGGCGAGCGTGAACAGCAGCAGCGACGCCATCAGCGACACCAGACGCCGTCCGGCCAGCAGCCACGCCGGCCGCTCGAACCCGTCGGAGAAGACCAGGTCGCCCGGCTTCACCAGGTCGACCGGGATCTTCTTCAGCGCCCGCTCGGCGAACGTCGGACCGTCGATGACCTCGAGCCCGGCCAGTCGGCACGCGAGCAGCTCGCGCACGTTCAAGCCGCGCCGATCATCGACGGCCACCACGATCACGTTCGCTCCGCGCGCCCGCGCCCGCGCCGCCAGCCCGTTGGCGTCGATCTGCGCCCAGCCGACGATCTCGGTGTGTCCATCCTCCGAGATCTCGTGCTGCAGCTTCATCGCCGCTTGCGAGCCCTGCCCGATCAAGAACACGCGCGCCCGCAGCGCCGTCATCCTGCCGACTTCCGGCAGCGCCGCACGCAACGCCAGCGCGACGCGTGCACGCGCCGCCGAGCCCGGCCACCGCGATCGCTCGCGCCGGCGACGGGCCCGGCATCATCAGCATACCCAGGCCGCACACGATCGTCGTCGCGCCGATCGCCTTTAGCAGCCGCGTCGCCCGCGGCGCGTCCGTGTACGCGACTTTGAAGTCGTACAGGTCGGCCAGGTAGAGCCCGATCTGCAGCGCCGCGGTGGCGCACGCGCCTTCGACGAGAACGCGGAGCCAGTCCGCGCTCAAGCCGAGGCCACGTGCGACCACGTGCGCCGTCACCACGAACGCGCCGAAGAGCAGGAGCTGCTCGCCGACGAAGAAGCCGAGCTTGCGCGATTCGACGTACGTGCGGACCGACATGGCAGCTACCTCTTGGCCGGAAGCGCCTTCTGCGCGTTGCCGTACGGAGCGATGCGCAGCATGTCAGCCACGCGCGCGTCGACCTCGTTGAGCACGATGCCGTGCACGGTGACGCCGTACAGCGCGTCCAAGGCCGCATTCACCAGCTCCTTCGGCGTGTGATTCGCGCGCACCACCATGATGGCGCCGTCGAGATCACGCGACAGCGTCGGCACGTCGGCGAGCGGCAGCACCGGCGGCGTATCGACGACGACGAAGTCGAAGCGCGCCTTCAAGGCCGCCATCACGTCGCCGAGCCGCGGGTTGTACAGCGTCGAGGCGATGTCGTCCGGCGGCGTGCCGGCCGGCAGGACATAGAGCTCGTCCGAGCCGAAGCGCCACAGGCAATCATCGATCGAGGCGCGTCCTTCGACGACGTCGGTCAGACCGCGGTTGGCGCGCAGCCCCAGCATCGAGGCCACGCCCGGGCGGCGCAGGTCGGCGTCGACGAGGACGACGCGGTTGCGTCCGCCCTTGCCGAGCGCGATCGCCGCATTCACCGCGGTCGTCGTCTTGCCCTCGCCCGACTGCGGCGAGGTGAACGCCAGCGCCTTGATGCCGGCCTTGGCCAGGCACTCCAGCCGATAGCGCAACACGCGGTACTGCTCGGACGCCGGATGATTCGGCCGGCTCAGCGACACCACGCGCGGCGCAACCGCCGGCTCGTAGGTCTCCGCCTCGATGATGGGAGCAGCCGAGCCGTGCGCTGCAAAGGGCATCTCGTTCGTAATCGTGGCCATTGGACTAAGCCTCCGCCTTGGGACCGTGGGTGTTGATGTAGCTGCCCTTGGGCAGGTCGACCTTCGGGATGATCGCCAGGATCGGCGTCGTCACGTCGAGGTCGCGCAGCTGCTCCGGGTCACGAATGCTCGAGTCGTTGGCGTCGAGCGCGAAGCCGACACCGAGACCGAGCGCCAGCGCCGAGAATCAGCGCGCCGATGCCGAGCAGCGGGCGATTCGGCGACATCGCGTGGTCCGGCACCGTCGCGCCTTCGACGAGGTCGAAGCGCAGCGACGCCAGGCCCTTCTCGAGGCCCGCCGCCAGCTCGGCGTCACGCACGTGCGACAGCGTCAGGTTGTACTTCTCCTTGAGACCGTCGTACGTCGACTGCAGCCCGGCCAGCTCCTGGCCGTTCTTCGCCGTCGCGTCGACGCGGCCGCGCACGTCGGCCTGACGAGCGCGCAGCCCGGCAATCATCGCCTTGGTGCGGCCGATGTCGCCCTCGAGCGCCGCCAGCTCCGGGTTGTTGCGGCGGACCTTGTCGTTCAGCCCGCGCTCGTCCTCGAGGCGCTGCGCATGCACCGACTCGTACTCGGCCTGGATCTTCTTCACCTCGGGGTTGTCCGACGGTGTACTTCGTCTCGAATCGTAGAGCTGCGCCGGCCAGCGTCTCTTCCTGATGACGGAGCGGCGACATCGCCGACGCCGAGCAGCGCGCGACGGCGCTCCTGGTTCATGTCGAGGTTGGTCGACTGGATGTTCATCTCCATCGTCGTCTGGTCGAGCGTGCGCAGGTTGCCTTCCTGCTGCTCGGGCAGCGCGCCGTAGTGCTTGATCTTGAACTCGCGCACGGCCTTGTCGGCGGCGTCGAGCTGCGGCTGCAGCGTCGCCAGCTCGGCCTTGAACGCGGCCACCGTCGCCGACGCCACCTCCTCGCGGCGCTCGACGTGGTGCTTCATGAACAGCTCGGCGACCCGGTTCACCACCGCCTTGGCCTTCTCCGGATTCGGATCGGCGTAGGTGAGAAGGAACGTGTCCTCGCCCTCGACCTTGACGTCCATGCGCGACTTGATGTCGTCGACGATGTCGTCGGCCTTCTTCGGGTCGCGGATGAGGCCGAGCGAGTTCGCCGCCTCGAGCACGATCGGGCGCGCCATCACGCGCCAGGCGCAGCGACTTCAAGCGCTCGCCGATCTGCTCCGGCGACCGTCGGGGCCACGTACTCCTTGGCCGGCTGCACTTCAGCCGACGCGAATCACCGCCGAGGCCTTGTAGCCCGGCTCGACCTGGTAGATGAGCGCGGCAGCGACGCCGAGCACACCTACTGCGGTCGCGATGATCGCGATCTTGCGCCGGCGGAACACGCCGCGCACCTTCGTCATACCAACCTCACTCATGGATGAACCTCCCTCCGGGGCGGTCTAGCGTCGGCGCCAAGGACCGCCAGGAGGCGGATGCCGACGATGTTTCTGGTTACGTTCGGGAACTGACCGCGCGGCAACGACGCCGGGACCGGTCTCTTGCCAACGAAGCGTGTAGTAGGCGCCGACGCGGAAGTAATCGACGACGCGCCAATCGACGAACGTATCGGCGGTGACGCCGTCGTAGGCCCACGGCTGATTGACCGCGGCGCCGTTGCGGAAGTAACCGACGCCGACGTGCGCGTCGAACTTCTCGAGATAGTGGTAGCCGGCCTGCGCGTAGACGGCGTCGGCCCACAGCGCCGTGCCTGCGCCGGTGGCGCCGATGAGATCGTGGACGTAGCCGGCCGAGGCGCGCCACGACGGCGTGTTCTAACGAAGCAGCGCCGATGCCGCGCCAGGTCCAGCCCGAGTGCGGCGCCACGCGCGTCGCCGTCGCCGTCGACGATGTTCTGCGCCGCCGGCGAGCGAGCTCGTAGAACAGCGGGCCGGCGTCGGCGGTCGCTTCGAGCGTCGGCAGGAACTGATGCCGCCAGCCGACCGTCGGCGAGTAGGTGGCGCCGATGTCCCAGCGATTGGCGTCGGTGGCCTGCGGTCCGGCGGTGAACAGCTGGACGCGGCCGGTGAAGCGCAGATCGTCGCGTGCGCGTCACCGCGTACGCGGTGAAGCCCTGCGAGGTCGTGCTCGGCGCCGTCGTACAGCGCCGGGATACGTCGGCCGTCTGCATCGCGCGTGTATTGATCGAAGCGCGCCCAGTGATACGTGTAGCCGAGGCCGGCGAAGACGCGCCGCACGATGTTCACGCCGACGAGCGCGTCGGCGACGTTGTCGAAGATGCCAATCTGCGGCGCCACCACGCCGATGCGCGAGAGGAACCCGGGGTCTTCGGCGCGCGAGAACTCGTCCGCCACCTTCAAGGTGAGCCGCCGCGTCGGGTGAGCCTCGAGGGTCACGTCGGCGCGATGGTTGAGCGAGTTCTCCGCCTTGCCGAGCGCGTACGTCCAGTACGCAGAAGTCGTACGACGTCTCCAGCTTCACGCGCGGATCGATGAGCCGATACGACGCGTGCGGCGTGATGCGGTTGACGAAGTCGGGGCCGCGGCTGTTGTAGACGTTGCCATCGTACGCGCTGTCGACTGCTGCAGAGACCGACAGCTCGTTGATGGGGGCCGCCTCAGCCGCGGCGCCGACCAGCGTCGACGCCGACAGCGCGAGCACCGCTATGTAGCGTGCGCGGCTTCATTAGGGCACGAAGACGGTGTCACCAGGGACAAGCTGGATCGCCTGCGCCTTGCCGCTGACGATCTCGCGATAGTTGACGTTGTAGCGGGCCTCCTTGCCGTCGTCGCCGTGACGGATGACGACGATGCCGCCGCGGTTGGCGTACTCGGTCGGGCCGCCGGCCAGCGCCAGCGCCTGCAGCACGTTGATGCGTGCCGCGCACCGGATAGGCGCCGGCGTGGGCCACTTCACCGAGGACGAAGAACTTGCGCCGCGTTGATCTCGGAGACCTGCACCGAGACGACCGGCTCGTTCACCATCGGCTCGCAGCTTGGCGGTGATCTCCTTCTGCAGATCCTTGGCCGTGCGTCCCTCGGCCGTGATGTCGCCGATCATCGGCAGCGAGATCTTGCCGTCCGGCCGCACCGGCTCCTTGGCCGACAGCGTCGGGTCCTTCCACACCTCGACGGCGACGACGTCTTCCTTGCCGATGCGGTACTCGGCCGTCGGCATCGTCGGCGGCGGCGTCGTCTCATGCGCGCAGCCGGCCGTGAAGCCGAGTGCTGCGATCGCAAGTCCAAACGTTTTCATCATGGTCGTGCTCCCAGGGTTGGGTGTTGATGCGGCGGTACCAAAGCAGTCGGCGTGCCACGGTCTCCGGGCTAGGCGACGCTCGCTCAGCAAGCAGCGATTCGCGGGATTTCGCGAGGAAGGACGCCCGAGCCGGCTGCGGCAGGGCAATCGTTTGCCGTCGACGAGGAAAACGAAGTCCTGGGATGTGTCGTGACGTAAACGTGGTCACTCGCGCGCGGTCGGCGGGACGCGCGCGCCCGGGGTGGCACGTCGCTTGGAATGATGTGTGCAGCGGAGGTCATCGACGCGATGTGGAAATCGATCGTCTTGTGCGTCTCGCTGTTCGGTGGTGCCGCGCTGGGGCTGTCGTCTCGGCGCGCGATTCGTCGAGCCGGCGGCGCTGCCGGCGGCGGCGGCGATCGGCCTGTGCCTCATCGGTGTCGTGTTGATCCTGGCGGCTCCGACGGCGCAGGATGCGGCGGAGGCGTTGCGCAGCGAGGTGGAGCCCGCGGCGATGGCGACGACGGCTTCTACTACGACGGCGGTGACGGTCGCCGAGGTCGAGCCGATCGAGATTCCGCGCTCGTGGCGAATCGGACGCCGGCGCTGCCGTTCGAGGCGCTCAATACCTAGCGCACTTCCGCGACCCGCACTCGCCCACCGCGCTCCCGCTCCACTACCGCTCCCGCACCCGCTCCTCCTCCCGGTTCCGCGCCCCGACCGCACTCCCGATGCGTCGATGCGCTGGACTGCCGCTCGCGACGCTACGATTGCGGCCGCGCGAGCGGGTAGCGGGTCGCGAGTCGGGACGGCAGCGGAGCGGGTGCGGGAGGGGTAGGGGGTGGATGCGAGGGTCGCTGCGATGGTTGCTGAAGGCGACGTTAGCCGGAGACCCCGGCGGATCCTCATCCTCGATCTCGTCCCGGTCCACGTCTCGATCGGCGGCGCCACCACCGTCGCGACGCTACTCCACCGGCATCGACGCCGCCTCCGCCGTCCGCCGCCGCCGCCGTCGGCGCACGATTCCTCGCCGCCCGCGGGCGGCCGATTCCGAATTCGCGGATCTTGTAGAGGATCGCCTTGTAGCTGATCCCCAGCCGCTCGGCCGCCTCGCGCTTGTTGCCGCCGGTGTGGCCCGAGCATGATGATGATCGCCTCGCGCTCGGCCGCGTGCGCCGCCTTCCGGCCGAGGTCCTTCAGAGTCGATCCGGTAGTCGTCGCGCTTCCGCTTCGGCCGCTGCGACCTGCGCGCCGGCCGCGTCGGCGATCGCTTGCGCGCCGCGATAGCCACCGCCCGGGGGCGGCGGCGGAATCACCGGCGGCGGCAGCGGGCTCGGCGTGTTGAACGGCGACGCGTACGCGTACGAGTAGCCGCGGCGGCGTCGGCACCGTCGGCGTCGGCGGTCGATCGCTGCGGCATCGCCGCCGGCTGCGGCGCATCGCTGCCGGCGAGCGGCATCGCGGCGATCGGCTGCGCCGTCGCCGCCGGCGCCGACGCCGATGCCGCGATCCTTGAGCTCCGACAGCACGTAGCGCGGATCGCGCAGCACGATGAGCCGCCGCACCAGGTTCTCGAGCTCGCGGATGTTGCCCGGGAAGTCGTAGGTCGAGGAAGCGCTCGACGATCTCCGACGGCACCTCCGCCATCGTCCGCCCGTAGCGCTTGCCGTATTTGTCGACGAACAGCTCGAGCAGCCGCGGAATGTCCTCGCGCCGCTCGCGCAGCGGCGGAATCGCCACCTCGACGACGTTCAAGCGATAGTAGAGATCCTCGCGGAACGTGCCGCGCTCCATCGCCTTGGCCAGGTCGACGTTGGTCGCGACGATGACGCGCGTGTCGACCTTGATCTTGCTTCTGCCCGCCGACGCGATAGAACTCGCCGTCCTGCAGCGCCTGCAGCAGCTTGGCCTGCATCGCCACCGGCATCTCGCCGATCTCGTCGAGGAACAGCGTGCCGCCGTCGGCGAGCTCGAACTGGCCCGGCTTGGTCTTCTGCGCGCCGGTGAACGATCCGCGCTCGTGCCCGAACAGCTCCGACTCGAGCAGCTCGCCCGGCAGCGCGGCGCAGTTGATCTTCACGAACACGCGCCCGCGCGCGCGACGAGCGCGCATGGATCTCGCGCGCCACGACGTCCTTGCCGACGCCCGACTCGCCCGTGATCAGCACCGGCACGTCGGCGTCGGCGATGCGATCGATGAGCTCGTCGACCCGCCGCATCGACGGGCTCGTCGCCGAGCGACGTCGCCGCGCGCGTCACGCGGGCGGCATCGGCCGGCGTCGCCACCGTCGTGGCGCGCTGTCCGCCGGCCACGCGCTCGAGGATCTCGCGCAGCTCCTCGGCGTTGAACGGCTTGGTGATGTAGTCGCTGGCGCCGGCGCGCATCGCCCGCACCACGGTGTCCGCCTCGTCGAGCGCCGAGCACATCACCACCGGCGCCTTGCCGCCGCCGGCGCGATAGCGCCGCAGCGTCTCGACGCCGTCGAGCTCCGGCATGATGACGTCGAGGATCACCACGTCGAGCGCGGGCAGGCGCGACAACCGCTCCAACGCCTCGCGCCCACTGGCCGCGCCCTCGGCGCCGAAGCCGAGCGCATCGAGCAGCGCCGAGAGGTACTCGCGGCTGGTCTCGTCGTCATCGACGATCAGCACCTTTGGCGTGTCGCTCATCGCTTCCTCGCTCTCGGGGCGTCATCGACGCTGCATCAGAAGTGCCACGCCGAGCGAGCCTTCTCGTCGAGCGTAAAGCAGGCGTTTCGCCGGTGAACGTTGCGGCGCTGTGCCGCTGCGAGAGCACTCGCGCATGCCGCGGATGGCAACGCGTGCACACAGGCGCGATCGGCAGCACGTCGTTTCGCGGGTGTGCACGCGGCACGCGTTTCGCAGAGACATATGAGACCGGAGATCAAGGAGAGCCCTATGGAGAATCGCGTGACGGGGACGAAGGCGAAGAACGGAAACTTCGCGCATCAAGCGGAAGAGATCGGCGAGCAGGCGATGCAGCAGCTCGACGCGCTGCGCGAGCAGGCGGGCGAGATCGGCGAGCGCATCGTCGGACTTCATCAAGGAGCGCCCCGGCACGTCGCTGCTGATTGCGGCTGCGGCCGGTTACCTCATCGGCCGCATCGTGCGGTCGTAACCCTTTTCCCAGGAGAGCGGACGATGGAATTCAACAAGCGGGACATCCTCAATGCGTTGGGGCTGGAGACGGAGAACAACTTCTGGACGGTGGCGCTGGCCGGCTTCGGCGTCGGGTGTCTCGTCGGTGCGGCGGTCGCGATCATGGTGGCGCCGAAGAGCGGCCGCGAGCTGCGCTCGGACCTCATGGACAAGGGCCGCGACCTCATGGGCCGCGCCAAGGACGAGATGCAGGCCATGAAGGACAAGCTCCCGTCGACGCCGACGCTACTAGTCGCAGCAGCGTCAGCGAGCATCAGGAATGAAGAAGAGGCGACCGATTGTCGGCCGCCTCTTCTCGTTTCCGGAGCTGATCGCTGCGGCTGATGGCCGCTAGGCTTCCATCGAATACTGATTCGATGCGGCGGCGCGTCCGAGCGCACGCCGCAGAACACGCGCAGCTTGGCCTTCGCGCGCAGCTCGAGCTGGCGCACGCGCTCGCGCGAGATGCCGAACTTCTTGCCGAGCGACGCCAGCGTCGCCGGCCGCTGCCGCATGTGGCGCGCCTTGATGATGGCGCGCTCGCGCGGGTCGAGCACCTTGAGCCCCTCGTTGAGCCGCGTCTTGCGCGAATCGTCTTCCTCGACGCCGGCGACCACGTCCTCCGGATTCGGCGAGTCCTCGGCGATGAGCGCGCCGACCTCGCGCCGATCGTCCGTCGCCCGCGGCGCGTCGAGCGACACGTCGTGCCCGGTCAGGCGCGGCGTCATCGCCTCGATGTCCGAGCGCTCGACGCCGAGCGCCGACGCCAGCGAGTCCGTGTCGGCCGCCTCGCCCTCGCGCTCGAGCTTGCGCCGCGCGCGCCCGAGCCCGAAGAAGATCTTGCGCTGCGACCGCGTCGTGCCGATGCGCACCGGGCCGTGCGAGCGCACCACATGCTCGAGCATGCAGGCGCGAATCCAGTAGGTCGCATAGGTCGCCAGGCGCGTCTGCCCGCGACGGATCGAACCGCCGCGCCGCGATCGTCAGCCCGAGGTTGCCCTCCTGGATCAGGTCCTCCATCGAGGGACCCGAGTGGCGGAACTCCATGGCGATGCGGATGACGAGCCCGAGGTGCGTCTGGACCAGCCGCGCCAGCGCCGTCTCGTCGTCCAGCGTGCGCCAGCGACGCGACAGCGCGATGCTCCTCGACGACGCTGAGCGGACCTTCTCGCGCCGGCAACGGCATCGCCGGCTCGAGCACTTGATTGGGCTGCAGCTTCCTGAGTGCCATGTGCGCCTCCCTGTGGCGTTCGTCGCTGCTGCGTGCTGCTCCTGCCCTGCTACGAGCGATTCGCCGTTACCCTTGCCCCCGACGCGTGCTCGCCGGCTCGCTGCCGGCGTCGTGCTGCTGCTGCTGCCGCCGAGCGCCGCCGCGATCAGGCCCGGGCCCGATGCCGGCCACGAGCTGCTTCAGAAAGCCGCCGAGCGCGAAGCGGCCGCCGAGCGTCGCCGCCTGCAGCGTCGTGCGCGAGAAGAGCGCGCCCGACAGCAGGTAGCCGACGCCGAACGCAATGCCGACCGACGCCAGCGGATGGGCGTCGACGTAGTTGGTGACGCGTCTGACGGATCTCTTGAACGCGATCGCCGAGCTCGGCGCGCAGCTCGTCGAAATTTTCGCCGACGCGTGCTGCTCGAGGTCGTCCGAGCGTCGTTTCCATCTCATGCACTCCTGACTCTGGTGAGAAGCACCCTGTGCAGATTCCGTGCCCCTACGCCCACGGAGGATGAGCGCTGACGAAATGACTCGGCTTTGTCTCGCGAGCCGCGGCACGGCGATGCACGTTTTGCCCACGCCGCCGGCACGCGGGTGTAACCGAATGAGCCGGCGCGCCGCCGTCGGAGCAATTTCGCCGTCGCCAGCGCCCGACGGCGGCGACGGGATCTCGCGGCTTACGCGGTCGTGGCAAATCCTGCCAGGGCGTCTATGTGCATTTTTGGCTTGCACGCCCATGCCGAATGTTTACAACGGTTCGCATGGCTGAATCTGCCGACTCGGTCGCGAGCGCCACCGCCGTCATGCCGGGCGATCCGGCGGCGCGCGCGCCGTCGGCGCGACGAAGAAGGTGCTCGTCGTCGACGACGAGCCGGAGACCGCCGGCGGCCTCGCCGAGATCCTGCGCGAGGACGGCTACCACGTCGACATCGTGCACTCCGCCGAGGATGCGCTCGAGCGCTTCAAGGCCGACACCTATCACCTGCTCTTGACCGACTCTGCTCCTGCCGGGCAAGTCGGGCGTCGAGCTGACCAAGCTCGTCCACGACGCGGCGCCGGCGACGGCGATCGTGCTCATCACCGGCCACGCGACGGTGAAGACCGCGGTCTCGGCGCTCAAGCGCGGCGCCAGCGACTACATCCGCAAGCCGGTCAACCCGAAGAAGCTGCGCGAGCGCGTGCAGACGCTGCTCGACGGGCGTCCCGACTACCTGCCCAACAAGATGCTGGCGGTCGGACGATCCGGCGTCGTGCTCTTCGAGGGCATGATGGCGCGCTCGCGCGTCATGCACAACGTGTTCGAGAAGATCAAGCTGGCGGCGCAGTCGGACGCGACCGTGCTCATCACCGGCGAGAGCGGCACCGGCAAGGAGCTGGTCGCGCGCGCCATCCACATGCGCTCCAAGCGCGCCGCCGGGTCCGTTCGTCGCCGTGCACACCGGCGCCATCCCGCGCGAGCTCATCGCCTCGGAGCTGTTCGGCCACGAGCGCGGCTCGTTCACCGGCGCCGTCGACAAGAAGGAAGGCAAGTTCGAGCTCGCCGACGGCGGCACGATCTTCCTCGACGAAATTTCGACGATGGACGAGCGCACGCAGATCAACCTGCTGCGCGTGCTCGAGTCGTTCGCCTACATGCGCATCGGCGGCAAGAAGGAGCGCCAGGCCAACGTGCGCGTGGTCGCGGCGACCAACCGCGACCTCCTGAAGATGACGGAAGAGAACGTCTTCCGCGAGGACCTCTACTACCGGTTGAACATTCTACAGATCAACCTGCCGCCGTTGCGCGAGCGTCGCGAAGACGTCGCGCTGCTGGCCACCGAGTTCATGGCGCAGTTCGCCGCAGCACTATCGCAAGCCGATGCAGGTGGTGCCGGCGGACACGCAGCGCCTGCTCGAGGGCTACCACTGGCCGGGCAACGTCCGCGAGCTGCGCAACGTCGTCGAGCAGGCGGTGCTGCTGGCGCGCGGCAGCTCGCTCGATCCCGAGCTCCTGCCGCAGATGATCTATCGCGCCGGGCCGGTCGGAGGACGTCATCCGCATCCCGCTCGGCGCCACCATGCGCGACGCCGAGAAGGAGATCATCCTGCGCACGCTCGAGGCGCGCAAGGGCAACAAGAAGATCACCGCCGAGGTGCTCGGGCATCTCGCGGCGCTCGCTGTACAACAAGCTCGCCGAGTACGGCCTCGACGGGAAGTAGCAGGGGTGAAACGATGACGGTCAAGGAGCTGCAGCACCTCGCGGCGGCGATGGCGCACGAGGTGCGCAATCCGCTCAACTCGATGGCCATCCACGTCGAGCTGCTCGAAGGGCGCCTGCGCAAGGAGGGCGCCGGCGCCCGAGTGCTGCAAGTCGCTGACCGTGCTGGCGCCGGAGATCGACCGCGTCGACAAGATCCTCGAGCAGTACCTCGGCTACGCCGGGCCCACCGAGGCCGGCGCGCGCGCCGGTGGCGGCCAAGGCGCTGCTGGCCGTCGGTCGATCGAGCGCGTGCAGGCCGAGGCGCAAGCGGCGCGGCGTCACCGTCGAGCTCACCGACGGCGCCGGCAGGGCGACGAGCGCGTGGGCGGTCGACGCCGACGCGCTCACCGAGGCGCTCGTCGCCGTCGCCGAGAACGCGGTGGCGGCGTCGGCCAAGGGGCGCGCGGTGGCGATCGCGCGCGCGCACCGACGAGGACGACCGAGCAGGCGGAGGTGACCATCGCCGACGGCGCGCGCGCCGATCGCCGGCAGCCGAGGTCGCCAAGGTGTTCCACATCGGCTCGCCGCGCTCGCGCGGCGGCGTCGGCCTGACGGTCGCCAAGCAGATCGTCAAGGGCCACGGCGGCTCCATCACCGTCGCGCGCGGCCCGGCGGCAGCGGCAACCTCTTCACCATCCGCTTGCCGCTCGAGCTCGAGCTCTAGCCTCGACGCGGCGATCTAGATCGTATCGAGCGCTATCTCGCCGGATCAGCGACAGCCATCACCGCACACGATCGCCAGTCACCAGCAGGACGTGCACCCACGCTCCTGCCGCGCTCACCATCCCGGCCAGCCACGCCACCAGCAACAACGCGCTCAGCATCCACAAGCATCGTCGTAGTGCTCCTTACTCCTTCGCCTCCTTTTGTCCCCTTCCGCAGCGTACTACTTCAACTGCCGTACCGAACCGCTCGTCAGTAACGGACGGTCCAATACAAGTTCACCCGCCCCACCGCCGCGTCGCCGAACGCCGTCTCGAGCTCGTAGCGCTTCTTGAAGCGCCACTCGAGGTCCGCCTCGTTCGCGTTGAACCGCTGCGTCCCCACGAAGGTGCTGCCGAACTGGTGCACGTAGCTCACGTAGATGCTGTCGGTGATGTACTTGCCCACCTCGATCCGCGTATCGCCGAGCCCGGTCGCGCCCTCGGTCCCGGTGTCGACCTTGATGACGTCGATGGGCAGATTCGGCGCGATCTGATCCTTGATCTTGCCGACCAGCAGCCCGCTGATGGCGCCGGTCACCTTGCTGTCGAGCGAGCGATCGTCCACGCGCTGCGTCGCCGGGTCGCCCGACAAGATCGCCGCGATCACCTCCGACTGATCGTAGATCGGCGGATCGGACGCCAGCACCAGCTTCGGCTTCTTCGCCGTGCCGTGCACCTCGATGATGAGGCGCGTCTGCGACAGCTCGCGCGTCATGCGCACGTCGAGCTCGGGATTGGGGTCGGCCTGGCCGTCGAAGCCGACGCGCGCCTTCTCGATGTTGTAGCGCCGCCCGAGCAGCTCGAGCCAGCCGCCCGCCGTGTGCACCTGCGCCGCGTCAGGCGCACCACCGGCCCGGCGATCGCGACCTGCAGCGTCGCCCGCCAGATCCGTCGACAGCTCCTTGGCAGCGGATGTGGAACGGCCCGGGGATCTGCGCCACCAGCTCCACCGTCGGCGCCTCCGTCCTCCGCCTCTGCGTCGCTTGGCCGCCTCGCGCCGCGCCTTGGCGTCGACGAACTTCACGTCCTCGAGCGGCCCCGTCGACTGCAGCTTCTTGCCGCCGGCGAGCTTGGGCAGGTTGGCCGTGCCCTTCTCGACGGTGATGGTGCCGCTCATGCCGTCGGGCGTCTGCTCGCCCTGCACGTGCACGTCGGCGTCGAGCCAGGCGCCGAAGGTCGCCCGTCGGAATCGGGAAGCTTGTGCGCCTCGGCGCGCAGCTCGACCGACTGCGGCTTGCAGCCCGGCGAGCTTCGACCTGGCCGTGCGGCCTGTGACGCTGCCGTCCTGCACCTTGCCCTCGGCGTCGCGCAGCGTGATGCACGCCGTCCTTGCATCGCCACGTCGACCTTGATGCCCTGATAGATGCGCGCGTCGGCGGCGAGCGCGAGCTGCCCGTCGTCGAGCTTGAGGAAGCCTTCGATCGTCGGATTGGCGCGCGGTCCGTGCGCGTCGACCTGCGCGTCGAGCGTGCCCTTGAACAGGCGCGGATTGGTCAGCCCGACGTTCTGCACGTCGATGTAGAAGCCGCTGCGCGCGCAGCGTCGCCACCAGCGGCGCCTTGCGGATCGAGCGGCAGCGTCGCGTTGCCGGCGAGCGTGCCGCCCTTGACCTCGTGCGCGTCGAGCGTCGCCGTCGGCCTGCTTGCCGTCGTAGGCGCGCGTTCGCCACGAACTTGTCGTACTTCATCGTGCCGAGGCTGCAGCGCGTTGATCGTCAGCGTCGAGCTTGCCGATCGGCTTGCCGATGGTGCCGCGCACCTCGGCGTGCGCGTTGACCTGCCCCTCGAGCTGCGGCACGAGGTCCTGCACGCGCACGAGGTTGAAGCCCGGCACGTCGAGCGTCGACCTTGATCGGCGTGTGCGACGAGCGGCGCGCCCGTCGAGCACGCGCTGCGACGTCGAGCGGCGCCTCGCCGCGCAGCGCGCACGATGGGCGCTCCGCGCAGCGACGCCGTCGACCTTCACCGTCGCCTTGCGGTTGGCGTAGTCGAGCCGACGCCAGAGATCGATCTTGTCGACCTTGCCCGCGCGCCAGGCCGTGCCCCTCGACGTCGACGTCGAGCGTCGGCTCGTGCAGCGTGCCGCGCAGCTTGATCGAGCCGTCGACGATGCCGGCCGTGCAGCGGCGGCTCCATGCCCGATCTGCTGGAACGGGAAAGCGCGCCAGGTCGAGCTGTCGTCAGCGTCACCACCGCCTCGATCGGCGTCTTGTGCTCGAGGTCGTCGACGCAGCCGCTTCGGCTCGCATGCAGCTTGCGCCGGCGCCGCGTCGATCGGCAGCTCGCACCTGCGCCACCAGCGCGCCGGCGTCCTTGCCGAGCGACTGCTGCAGGTGCACCTCGGCGCGCGCGTTGAGCCGCGCTCCTTGTAGTCGACCTTGAGCGCGCACGTCGTTGTTCTTGGAGTCGCGGCCCGAGCTCCCAGCCGCGCCCGTGGACGTCGACGGCGAGCACCGGCTTCTGCGGTCGTGCCCGACGCCTTGATGTTGCCGTCGAGCCGCCCGTCGACGTTGGCGAGCGCCGGCGGCAGCACCTTGTGCAGCTTGACCATCCAGATGTTCTTGACGCCTTGAGCTCGACGCTGAGCGGCCGATTGCCGGTGAGCACCGTCGGCACGTCGGCCTTGCCGTGGAACGACTGATCGATCGACGTCAGCGTCCATTCGGCCTTGGCGCGATCGTCGGCGTACGTGCGCGTTCAGCTTGTAGGTGATGCTGGTTGAGCCCGAGCGCGCTGCGAGCGCTCGCTGAAGCCGTCGAGCGACACTTCGGCGCGCGGCCGCTCCGTCGTGCCCGCACGCCTTCGCCTCGAAGTCGAGCTCGCGTGTCGGGCAGATCGACCGACGGCTTCACCAGGCCCGACGAGCTGCTTCAGGTTCAGCTTCTGCGCGCGCACGTCGGCCGCCATCGCGCCCGACGTCGAAGTCGTACTTGCGCGTCGAGCCCGATGATGCTCGCGCGCCCGAGGCCAGCTCCAGCTTCTGCAGCTCGACGCCGTCGTGCACGCGCAGCGTCGCCGGCCCCGTCGTCGCCCACGCCTGCGCCGTGCCGCCCCAGCGCCAGCTTGGCGATGCGCATGTCGGCGCCGACGATCTTGGCGCCGGTCGTGCCCGGATGGCGCACCAGCGTCGGCGTGCCGTCGATGGCCAGCTCGAGCGCCATCTGATCCGGCCCGCGCGCCGCCAGCGTGCGCCTGCACCTTCTTGGTCGTCGCCCGACGCGGCGATCGTCAGCGTATCGAGCGCCACGCCCGCGGCGCGCACGCCCTCGGCCGTTGATGTGCGCCTCGCCGATGAAGTCCTCGTCGTGCACGTGCGCCGTCAGCTTGGCGACCTTGTTGCCCTGCACGATCGAGCGACTGCGCGCTCACGTCGGCGTCGATGTGCAGGTGCGTCTTCGTGCGCTCGACGCGCGCCTTGGCCAGTCACGCTGCCGGCGACGCCTTTGACGCCGAGCGCGCGCAGCTGCGACAGATCGCGCGACGCGATGTTCGCCAGCACCGTGCCGTTGCCGGCGGTGTCGACGGTGCCGTGCGCGTCGACCTTCGTGCCCGCGACCTGCGCCACGAGGCCCTTCAGATCGATGGTCCCGTTCGGCCCCTTGCCGTGCCCGCTGGCGTCGAGGCGCACGTCGCCGTGCGGCGCGCCCGGCGACGGCCGCGCGCCGGATCGATGCCGCGCGCGTTCACCGTCGCCGACCAGCCGATCGACCGGCGCCGTCGTCGCCAGCGTGGCGTCGACGACGAGCCGTCCCGCCGGCGGCTTGGCCACCACCGACACGCGCCAGCTTGTCGGCCGGCCCGTCGGCCTTGATCTCGACGTTCCACTTGCCGCGCAGCTTCACGTCGGGCACGAGCTTGCGCAGCTCGGCGCCGTCGGCGTCGAGCGTCAGCGCCACGCTCTTGGCGGCGATGGCGCTGCCGTCGATGGTCGCGCCGCCCTTGCCCGTCAGCGACGCGCGCAGCGGCTTCGCGCGTCTGCGACGTCGAGCGCGTCGAGCCCGGCGTCGATCTTCGCCGTCGCTGCCGATGCTTGGCGTGCGCCTCGCAGCGTTGGCGTAGCGCGTGCACCGTGCTGATCGGGCGCGTCGTAGCGCGCCTCGAGGTCGGCGATGACCTTGCCGAGCCGGATCTTGTAGCCGCTCGACGACTGCTTCTCGACGGCTTCCTGCTTGTCCGACGGCATCGCCAGCGTCGCCAGGTTGAGCCGCCCGTCCTTCATCACGCGCGCGTGCACCCACGCGCCCTCGGCGCGCAGCTCGGTCAGATCGATCGTGTGACTCGACGAGCGCGAGCAGGTCGTAGTGCACGGTCAGCGACTTGACGCCTCACCGCCGGCTGGTGCTCGACGTCGTCGATCTCCACGTCGCGCAGCGACGAGGCCGTGCGTCAGATCGCCGCCGATCGATCCGATCTGCAGGTGCCCGGCGAGCTGCTTCTGGATCTCGGGCAGCGCGATCGCCAGGATCTTGCGATGCCCCCAGTCGGTGCGCCCGACGATGACCACCGTCAGCAGCACCGCCACCACCAGCAGCAGCGCCGACAGCGCGATCCACCCGAGCACCTTGCCGATGATCCGCACGGCGCGCATCAGAAGCTCTCCCCGATGGAGATGTGGAACGCGACGCGCTGGCCCGGATCGGGGTTGGGCGTGCCGTCAGTCTCGCAGGGCGCGGTGCGGTTGAGTCGCACGCCGACGTCGGCGCGGATGGTGCCGATCACGGTCTTGTAGCGCAGCCCGCCGCCGACGGCGGTGTGCAGCTTGGAGCATGTCGACGGTCGTCGACAGCTGCGGCATCTGCCCGTTGCCGCAGATGCCGCCCGGGAAGGTCGGCGACGGTCGCCAGCACCGCCATGAGGCTGCGCGCTCGTCGACGGCGCGGCCACGTCGCCGGCGTCGAGGAACGCGGTGATGCCGAACCAGTTGCCGAACAGCTTGACGATGTTGACGCGCAGCTCGCCCTGCAGCAGCAGCAGCTGATCGCCGCCGATCGGCAGGTTGGGCGCGCCGGCGTAGCCGATCGGCACCTGCAGCGACAAGCGGTTGTAGTTGAAGCCGCGGTGCGAGTCGGGCCCGCCCATGTAGAAGCGGCGCGTGATCGGCGAGCCGGTCTTCGCCCTGCGAGAAGATCTGGCCGAACTCGCCGCGCGCCGGCGAAGGTGACCCGCTTGCCGAGCGGCACGTAGAGGCGCAGCCTCGGGCAGCACCTTCTCGTAGGTGAACGCGCCGCCGGCGTAGACGCCGCCCTCCTCGACGGTGGTGCCGAAGTAGGCGCCCTTGTGCGGCGCCAGCGGCTTGTCGCGCAGGTCGAGCGTGAAGTCCTCCTGGAACCAGCCGACGCGATAGGGATTGGTGTAGCCGTAGAGCTGCGCCGCCGCGTGCGGGATCCTCGGGGAACGCCGGCACGGTGTTGAAGAAGAGCAGGAAGTTGAAGTTGTACGAGAGCCCGACGTTGATGCGGTTGTGCCACAGCGGGCGCGTCGACGCCGAGCGACGTGCGCGGCCCGTGATACTGGTACGCGTAGTCGATGCCGACGTCGTAGCCGACCGATCCACTTGAGGTCGTACCAGGGCGGCGATGAAGTCGGGCTGCGTGAAGGTCGCCTCCGCCTTCAGCGACGGGCCGTTCGACGGTCCGCCGGTGGGCGCGCCGATCGACTGCGGGTTGACGAGGAAGACCCAGCCCGGCTCGAGGCGCAGCTTGAGCGTGCGCAGGCCGCCGAGGAAGTTGTGCTTGGTGTACTGCCCGGCGAGGTGGACGTCGTAGCGCGTCGACTCGAAGTCGACGCCGCCGCCGAGGCGCAGCTCGCGGAACTTGCCCTCGTGCACGGTGATGATGACGTCGGCCAGCTCGGGCTGCGACGGATCGTGCTCGTACTCGACCTTCACCGAGCCGAAGACGCCGAGGTTGTAGATGCGGCCGCGCGCGTCCTCGAGCACCTGCGGATCGAAGGTCTGCGCCCTCCTCGATGTCGGCGTGCTCGAGGATCAGCTTGCGGATCGATGACCTCGTAGCCGCGGACGTAGACGTGCCCGACGCGCGCCTTCGGCCCGGGGTCGACCTTGAAGATCGACGTCGGCCGACTTGCGCGTCGCGGTCGACGTCGACCTCGCCTTTGACGTCGGCCCAGGCGAAGCCGAGCTTGCGCAGCCGCGTCTCGAGCACGCCCTTCTGCTCGAGGTACTTGTCGTGATCGAAACCATGCCCTTGGGCAGCTGCAGCTTGAGGCGGCGATGGAGCTTCTGCGCCTCGGGCCCGACGCGGGTCGAGCCCATCGACGGTGAGCGTCGTTGATCTTGCGTCGCCGCGCCCTTCGTCGACGACGAGCTGGATGTCGACCGCCTTGCCGTCCTTGATCGGCTTGACCTCGGCGCTGGTGACGCGCGCGAAGAAGTAGCCGTGCGCGGCGTAGTAGGCCTCGATGCGCTTCTTGTCGACGTCGACCTGCGAACGGATCGAGGTAGTGCTTCGGCGACAGCGGAATCCAGCTCGTCTTCTCGAGCGCGATCTTGGACTTCAGGTCGTTCGGCTTTGACGCTCTTGACGCCTTCAATCGTCGAGGTCGTGGATCCAGGGGCGGCCGTTCGGCCTTCTCCGCCGCACACCCGCCGACGGCGAGCGAGCAGCGGAAGCAAGAGGGTTCCACGCGCGGCGCATCGTCCATACTGTGTGCAGGCGACGTGCCGCGCGTCCGCGCGTCAGACGCCGAGCGGCGGAGGCAGCGAGCGGCGCGCCGCCTCGAGCACCTCGCGCGCGCGATCGGGGTGCGCGTTCCAGTGCTCGATGAGCTCCCACGGGTCGTTGGCGCGCGGGATCAGGTCGGCGAGCGACTCCGCGGCGGCGGCGCGCACCTTGCGGCTGCGAGTCGCAGGCGAGGAGCAGGAGCAGCTCCTCGACCCGCTGCGGATAGCCGTCGACGAACCAGCCGAGCGCGCGCGCCGCCTGGGCGCGGACGTCGGTGCGGCCGTCGCTGGACAGGCGCGCCAGCAGCTTCAGGGTCGCGTAGGGGACCGAGACGTGGAGCTCCGCCAGCGACGAGAACAGCTCGCGCAGGACGTCGCGGGCGCAGCCGGTGCGGTGTCGTACGGCTCGCCGAGCTCGGCGGCCAGCAGCGCCTGCCGCCAGGGCGTCCTCGATCGTGAGTTCTTTGCGCGCCAGGTTCAGCATGCCGAACGATGAGCAAGCCAGGGGCCAGCGACGGCCAGCGCCAGCGCGTGCGCGCCGTCGCCGACGCACGCGGCCCTGGAACCAAGTTTCTAAAAGTGGAACTTCGGTTCCACTTCGCGGCTCAGTGGGTTGCTGCGCCGGTCGGCGTCGTGCGGGCCGTGCTTCTCCGGCGGGTCGTACTTGCCGTTGCCGTCGACGTCGAGGAACACGGGGTTGGTCAGCGCCAGCGGCCGCACGTCGAAGCGCTTGCGGTCGCCGACCACCGGCGCCAGCGGCTCGTCGCCGTCGACGCGCACCACGACCCAGGCGTCGCGCGCGACGTGCACCGGGAAGCTCTCGCGAAGCGCACCGGCGTCGTCGCTCTTGTCGACCTTCCAGCGATGCGCCTCGTGCCCGTCGACGTAGAGGGTCACGGTCGACACGCTCACCCACGGCGCCGCGCGCACCTCGAGCTCGACCTTGGCGTCGCCGCCGCGCGCCGGCGCCACGTCGCCGATGCCGGCGCCGCCGACCTTCACGATCACGAACGGCCCGGTCGTGAAGAGCACGTGGTGCCCCTTGACCGCGCGCGGAACCTCGAGCGGATCGCGCAGCGACTGCGGCTCGTCCTCCTGCACGCGTACGTAGTTGCGCGGATAGCCGCCGATGTTGTGGTCGAGGTGGTGCGTGTCGGAGTTTCCCGTCGCCGTGACGATGTGCCCGTGCTGCAGGAGCGCGAACCAGTCGTCGATCACGCGGTCGACCGAGCGCCGCTCCGAGTCCTGATAGCCGTTGAGCACCTCGACGGCGTCGAAGTCGAAGCTGAAGCCGGGACGCGTCGCCTTGTCGCTGCGCGCGTCGAGCCCGCCGAGGTTGAAGTAGCCAATCTCGCCGTCGATGCGCGGATGGTGCACGTCGATGACGGCGTCGGGGGCGTGCGCGCGCACTTCGCCGAAGAAGTCCTTGGGCCCGCGGCCGTGCACGAGCACCGCGCCCTGGCCGACGCGCTCGAGGTCGTGCGTCAGCGGCCAGGCGCCGAAGTGGCCCCAGCCGTTCGTGGTCAGCTCGTCGCCGACGGTGCTGGTGATGTAGCGGCCGACGCCGATCTCCTCGATCACCGGCGCGTAGTTGCTGACGACGTTGTGATCGGTCGAGGTGATGAGCTCGACGCCGTCGGCGACGAACTCGTAGATGCGGTCGTGCATCGGCACGTGCGAGTCGGACGAGTGCGACGGCGTGCACGTGGAAGTCGGCGCTGATCCAGCCGGCGGTGTCGACGACGTGCTTGAGGCGCGCGCGCACCACCGTCGACTTGCCGGCGGCGATGTGCACCTTGCGCTCGACGGCGAGCTCCCACTCGGGGCCGCGGCTGACGTAGACGTCGTAGGTGCCGACGGGCACGTGCACGACGCCGACGCCGCCGATCGACAGGATGCGATCGTAGGCGAGCACGGTGCCGTCGCCCTCCTGGCGGCCGATGTCGTTGCGCGTGAAGCGCGGATCGGGCGTGCCGTCGACGCCGACGAGCGTGAGCTTGCACGGGATGAGCGCGCCGCCGTCGGCGTCGCGCACCTCGTAGACCAGCCCGCCCTCGAGCGGCAGCGACGGCAGCGGCGTCGCCGGCGCGCGCGCGCGCACGAGCAGATCCCACCGACGCGGCAGAACGCACTGACGACCAAGAGCGGCAGCGAACGGACGCAGCGTCACGCCGGCGAGCATATCACTCCGTCGCTGACGGCTGATGGCTGACGGCGGACGGCTGCGCCCCGTCGAGGAAGCGATTGATCGCCGGCAGATCGATGGGCTTACGGAAGATGGCCTCGATGAGCCCCGGCTCGGCGTTGCCGTCGACGGCGCCCGGCTCCCAGCCGGTCACCAGCGCGATGCGCAGCGCCGGATCGCGCGCGCGCAGCAGCTCGCGCCAGCGCCACGCCGTCCATGTCGGGCATCGCCAGGTCGACGAGCGCCACGTCGAACGGCCGCGCTCCGCGCGCTCGTGCACCGCCAGCGCGTCCTTGCCGCTCTCCGCCGCCACCACGTCGTGCCCCGACAGCCCGAGCAGCTCGGTCAGCGTCTCGCGGTTGCCGGCGTCGTCGTCGACGACGAGGATGCGCCGCGCCGGCGCCGGCACGCCGCGCCGCGCCCGACGGCGACGGCGCGCCGCCGCCGGCGCCGCCGGCAGGCTCAGCCGCAGCGTCAGCCGCCCGCCGCGCGCCTCGACCACCAGATCGCCGCCCCAGCGCCGCGCCCGATCGCGCGCCGCCGCCAGCGTCACGCCGCGCTCGGAGGCGCCGCGCGAACGGATCGCCGCCGCCGTCGGCGCGGCCACCGGGTGCGTCATCACCAGCGCCGCGCCGCCGCGCTCCTGCCGCGTCGTCACCGCGAGCACGCCGCCGCCGGCCATCGCCTCGCGCGCCTCGAGGATGAGCGTGCACACCAGCTCGCGCAGCTCGCTCGGCTGCGCCAGCACCGGCTTGCACCTCGCCGAGCCGCGCGTCGACGCGCACCGCCTTGCGCTCGGTCGACGTGGTCAGCTCCGGCCGCACCAGGTCGAGCGCCTCCATGAGCACGTCGTTGAGCGTGCAGCGCGCGCGGCGGCGCGTTGGGCTGGCGCGCCGCGAGCTGCTGCAGCCGCGCAAGCAGCCCCGCCGCGCGCAGCACCGCCTGCTCGACGGCGAACAGATGGCGCGCCACCGGATCGGCCGGCGCCGCCAGCTCCTTGCTGCACCAGCGACAGCGACATCGAGATGGCGTTGAGCTCGTTGTTGAGCGCCGACGCCGTCGCCGTGGCCAGCTCGGCCATCGCCTGCCCGTGCGAGCGGCGCAACAGGCGCGCGTGCAGCGCCGTCAGCTCGCGGTCGGCGCGCCGCAGCTCCTCGTCGTGACGCAGCTCGACGCTGACGTCGCGCAGTGAGCTCGACGGCGCCGACGAGCTCGGTCGGCCTCGTGCAGGGGAAACGCGCGCGTCTCGCACATGCGCTCCTCGCCGGTGCGCGCGTTGCGCACGCGCACCCGCTCGGCCGGCGACCTCGCGCCCGCGTGCGCAGCGCCGTGCAGCGCCGGCCCGCGCCCGGGCTGCCCGACCAGCTCGCTCGGCTTGCGCCCGAGCATCAGCTCGACCGGACCGGCCGCCATCGCCACCGCGCCGCGCCGATCGAGCACGATCACCAGCTCGGTCAGCTGCGCCAGCGCGCGCTGCACGCTCGACAGCCGCGCCTGCGCCTCGGCCTGCTCGCTCGCGCGCGCGTAGTCGCGCGACACGCGCACCACCGCCTCGTTGCATCAGCTCGCACAAGAGCAGCGACACCGCCGCCGGCAGCTCGCCGCGCGCGCTCGCCCCACACGCGCACGATCGCCGTCTCGAGCAGGTCAATCTCGCGCTCGGCGTCGCGCAGCCGCGCCTTCTCGGCGAAGCGCTGCGCGCCGCGCCCGGCCAGCCGCTCGCCGAACACGCGCGCCGGATCGCGCGGCGTCGCGCAGCATCAGCGCCAGCTCGTCGACGAGCGGCGCCAGCGCGCGTGTCGAAGTCGGCCGGCGCCAGCGCCGCGCGCGCGCAGCTCGCGCCGCCAGCGGCGCACGACCGCCGCTCGCTCGCGCAGCAAGAAGGCGCTCAGCTCCTCGGCGGCGCGTGCGTGCCAACGGCGACCTCCTCGCGCTCAGCGCAGCTCTTCCACGATCAGCCAGTATGACGCGTGCAACGGGTGCGGTCGTCGGCTAGATGCGGTAAGCGCACGTAGCCGCATGAGCTCGAGCGTCTCGACGAGCCCTCGCGCTTCGTACGCCGAGCAGCCGAGCTCGCCGGCGATCGCGTCGCGCAGACGTCTTGCCGCGCAAGTAGCCGGCGTAAGGTGCGCGACCGTACGTGCGCCGAGCGAGCCGGCGAGCGCGCGAGATCGATGTCTTCGACGGCGCGTTGCACGAAAGTCGAGCGCTGCACCAGCCGTACCGAAGAACTGGAGGAGAGATACAAGAGGACGAGAACAAACAGGCGATCGGCAGCCGCAATGGGCTATGCATCCGCGATCGTCCGACGCCCCGCGGGCGATACCCCGCACGCCTGAGCGCGTCCCGACAGGCGCGATGCATTGCCCGTTGCCGGTTGCCTGTCGCCTGTCGCCTGTTGACCGACGCTCACGCGTCGGCCAGCGTCAGCGGCCAGGCGATCCTCGATCGGCTGCACGATCTCGCCCTTGGGCGCCAGAGCGCCGAGCGTCGCGCCATAGAGCAGGTGCGCCGGCAAGCAGCAGCGCCGCCAACGCCGGCTCGTGCGAGGCGACGAACCCGAGCCCCACGAGCGGCGCGTAGACGGCCACCGCCACGCCCCACAGCGCCAGCCCGAAGAAGAGCCCCGAGGCGACATTGATGCGCTCGCGCCCGCCGCGAAGAGCGCGCCGGCGAGCGCGCCGTAGCCGAAGTGCAGCGACGCACGCGCCGCCAGCACCACAGCGGCCGCGCGCGCACGCCGCTCAGCGCGCGCGCCGCCAGCTCCGGCAGCCGCACGCCCGCGAACGCCGGCGCCGCCACCAGGAGCGCCTCATGAGCGAGTGGCGATCGTCCCAGCGATCACGCCGCGCCACATCCGCTGCCGTCGCTGCTTCCGACCGGATCTCTCGGCCATGTCGTCGCGAAGTCAGCAATCACTGTGCGATGCGCTGGTCTAGCAACGTTCCAAATCGCCTAGTGCGGCAGCTGTGCCCACTGCTGCTCGTCGGGGCCTTGCAGCGACGGCGGCGCCTCGGCGCCCTTCGAGCGCCACGCGCAGCTCCTCGCCTTCGATGACTTCCTTCTCGCGCAGCCGCGCCGCCAGCGCCAACAGCTGCGGGCGATTGTGCTCGAGCAGCGCCACCGCGCGGTCGAACGCGCGCCGCAGCAGCTCCGCTCACTTCCTGATCGATGAGCTGCTGCGTGCGCTCCGAGTAGCCGCGCTCGCCGAGCAGCTGCGGCGCCCGGCAGGAAGCGCGCTTCGACGCGCCGTCGCCGAGATGCTCGACCGACTGCGGCCCCGAGCACCGACGACATGCCGAACTGCGACACCATGCGCCGCGCCAGATCGGTGGCGCGCTGCAGGTCGTCGGTGGCGCCGGTCGACACCTCGTTGAACACCACCCGCTCGGCGGCGCGCCCGCCCATGAGCACGGTGATCTTGTCGAGCAGCTCGGGCCGCGTCATGAGGTAGCGATCCTCGAGCGGCAGCTGCATCGTGTAGCCGAGCGCGCCGAGGCCGCGCGGGATCATCGACACCTTGTGCACGCGATCGGTCGTCGGCAGGATCTCGGCGAGCAGCGCGTGCCCGCTCTCGTGATGCGCGACGATCTCCTTCTCGCGCGCGTTCATGCAGCCGGTTCTTCTTCTCGAGGCCCGCGACGCCGCGCTCGATCGCCTCGTTGAGCTCGGACGGCGTCACCGCCTCCTTGTTGCGCCGCGCGGCCAGCAGCGCCGCTTCGTTGATGAGGTTGGCCAGATCGGCGCCGGCCATGCCCGGCGTCAGCGCCGCCACGCGCGCGCAGGTCGACGTCGTCGGCGAAGCTGCACGCCGTGCGCGTGCACGCGCAGGATCGCCTCGCGCCCCTTCTTGTCGGGCCGGTCGACGAGCACCTGCCGATCGAAGCGCCCCGGCCGCATCAGCGCCGAGTCGAGCGTCTCGGGCCGGTTGGTCGCGGCCATGATGATGAGCCCCTTGCGCGCGTCGAAGCCGTCCATCTCCGCGAGCAGCTGATTGAGCGTCTGCTCGCGCTCGTCGTGCCCGGCCAGGTTGCCGGCGCCGCGCGCCTTGCCGACGGCGTCGAGCTCGTCGATGAAGACGATGCACGGCGCCTTCTGCTGCGCCTGCTGAAACAGATCGCGCACGCGCGCCGCGCCGACGCCGACGAACATCTCGACGAAGTCCGAGCCGGTCAGCGAGAAGAAGGGCACGTGCGCCTCGCCGGCGACCGCGCGCGCGAGCAGCGTCTTGCCGGTGCCCGGCGGGCCCACCAGGAGCACGCCTTTGGGAATTCGTGCGCCCGAGCTTGCGGAACTTCTCGGGTGTAGACAGGAAGTCGACGATCTCGCGCAGCTCGTCCTTCGCCTCGTCGACGCCGGCGACGTCGGCGAAGGTGACGCCCGTTCCCTCCTCGGCGACGACGCTTGGCGCGCGAGCGCCCGATCGACATCATGCCGGCGCCCGGCTTCATGCGGCGGAACACGAGCATCCAGAAGCCGCCGAGCAGCAGCATCGGCAGCAGCCACACCATGAACAGCGACGAGCAGCCAGTCGCCCTCCTGCATGCCCGCCGAACGCGACCTTCTTGGCCTCGAGCTGCTTGACGAGATCGGGATCGTCGACGCGCATGGTCACCCAGCGGTCGCCGTGTTTCTTGGCTTTCTCGTCGCTGGGCGTGGCGCGGATGCGCTCCTTGCCGATCTCGACTTCGGAGATCTGGCCCGACGCGAGCTGCTGCTTGAAGTCGCTGTACGAGATCCGATTCCCCGTGGGACCGGAGCGCGAGAAGAGCATCGCAGCGAACAGCCCGAGCAGCAGATACACGAGCCACGTCCGCTTCGGGGCGTCCGGCGTTCGTCGGCGTACGCGGCGCTGCGGGATCGATGGGCATCGGGTTTCCGTCTGGACCTCCTTGCTCGTACAGATAGCCAGATGCGTGCCGAACCTTGCCCGGCACGCGGCACGTGCATTGCTTCGATGCACGTCAAGCGTGACGGAGGACGTCGTGAAGACGATTTTCGTACTGGACGATGATCCCGAGCAGGCGGAGCTGATGGCGCAGGCGCTCACCGGTCGCGGTCGTCGCGTGCGCGCGTTCTCCGATCCGATCCGCGCGCTCGCCGCGCTGACGCTCGACGGTGCCGACCTCCTGATCGCCGACCTGTCGATGCCCTGGATCGACGGCAAGGACGTGGTCGCCTCGGCGCGCATCTGCGCCGGCCGGAGCTGCCGATCTTCATGGTCTCCGGCTATCCGCGCGGCGCCGAGATCGCCGCCGAGGAGGGCGTCCCCTTCTTCGCCAAGCCGATTGATCTCGCGCAGTTCCGCGCCGCGGTCGACGCCGCGCTCGGCGAGCGACGCGCAGCCCAGCGTCCGGCTGACCTGTCGCCTGTAGCGTTTCTACAGCGAGAGCGTTCGCGTGCACAAACGCTACACACGCGCAACGCCGTGTAGGTCGTATGTAATTGCGACTCGGTAACGGGAGTTGCGCCGCGCGGGCGCGAGACTACTGCTCGGCGGCGTCGCTCGCTTCTTCGTCGCCGGTGGCGATCGCCGTAGAGCGCCAGCTTGTTGTAGATGCTGCGCCGGCTGATCCCGAGCACCTCGGCGGTCGCGGTCTTGTTGCCCGCGTTGGCCGCCAGCGTGCGCAAGATGACCTCGCGCTCGATGTCGTCCATCGCCGTGCCGATCGGGATCTTGATGATGTCCTCGCGCAGCGGCCCGCGATGCAGCATCTGCGGCAGCAGCTGCGGCTCGAGCTCGGCGCCGCGCGCCAGCAGCACCGCCTGCTCGATGACGTTGCGCAGCTCGCGCACGTTGCCCGGCCAGTTGTAGTTGACGAGCAGCCGCTGCGTCTCGGCCGGCATGCTGCGCCACCGTCTTGCCGTACTTGCGCGCGAACTCGCGCACGAACTCGCCGGCGATGACCGGGATGTCCTCCGAGCGCTCGCGCAGCGGCGGCAGCTTCACCGGGAAGATGTTGAGCCGGTAGTAGAGGTCCTCGCGGAACTGCCCCGCCTTGACCATCGACTCGAGGTCGCGGTTCGACGCCGCCAGCACGCGCACGTTGGCGTCGCGCTCCTTCTTGCCGCCGACGCGCGTGTACGCGTGGGTCTCGAGCACGCGCAGGAGGTTGATCTGCGTGCGCTCGTCCATCGTCGAGATCTCGTCGAGGAACAGCGTGCCGCCCTCGGCGAGCTCGAACTTGCCCGGCTTCTTGTCGACGGCGCCGGTGAAGGCGCCCTTCTCGTGCCCGAACAGCTCGGAGGCGATGAGCTCCTGCGGAATGGCGCCGGTGTGCACGGCGACGAACGGCCCTTCGCCGACCGGCGAGCGCTGATGGATCGCGCGCGCCACCAGCTCCTTGCCGGTGCCGCTCTCGCCGACGATCAGCACCGTCGTGTCCGACTGCGCGGCGACGCGGATCTTCTCGAACACCTGCAGCATCTGGCGCGAGCGCGCGTGCATGCCGTCGAACGACTGCGCCTCGATGCGGTCGTTGGCCAGCATGCGGTTGGTCAGATAGGCCGGCGGATCCTGCGTCAGCGCGCGAATCAGCGCGAGCAGCCGCCGCGGCTTGATCGGCTTGGCCATGTACTCGACGGCGCCGCGCTTGAGCGCGGTCACCGCCGTGCGCACCGAGCCGTGGCCGGTGATGAGCACGGCCTTGGTCTCGGGGCAGGCCTCGTGCAGCATCTTGATGAGCGAGATGCCGTTGCGACCCGGAAGCTGCAGATCGGACAGGACGAGATGGAACGTGTCGGTCGCGGAAGCGCTCGAGCGCCGCCTCCGCCGACAGCGCGATCGACGCCTGGTAGCCCTCGATGTTCAGCAGCTGCTCGAGCGCATGGGCCAGTCGCTCGTCGTCGTCCACGATCAGGATCTTCGTGCGCCATCTGTCACGCCTCCGCGGCGCGCTGTTAAAGCAGGGCGTATGCCAGGCGGCCGAGGCGGCGCCGGGTCGGCGTAAGCAGCGCGTCGATGCACAAATTTCTCGTCGATGGGTAGCGCGCGTCGTCGAAACCCTGGTGTACACGAAATGTACAACAGTGTTCGGAATCATGCCGAGCAGCGAGCAAGCGAAGCGGCACGTGCGCTGCACCGTTCTACGTAGCGATGAACCGTGCGCATGTCGTAGAGGATGGTCGCCAGGGTCCGCTGAGCGCGTACCTCAACCGCATCGATCAATATAGTCTGCTGACGCCGGACGAGGAGCGACGGCTGGCGCTTCGCTGGCGGCGGTTCCGCGATCACGACGCCGCCGAGCGGCTGGTGACCGGCAACCTGCGCTTCGTCGTCAAGATCGCCTTCGAGTACCGCACCTACGGCGTGCGACTCCTCGATCTGATCCAGGAGGGCAACCTCGGTCTGCTGGTCGCGGTCGACCGTTTCGATCCGGGGCGCGGCGTGCGCCTGACGACCTACGCGGTCTGGTGGATCCGCGCGTACATCCAGGAGTACATCCGGCGCAGCTGGTCGATGGTGCGCTTCGGGACGACGCGCGCCGAGCAGCGCTGCTTCTATCGGCTGCGTCGCGAGCGGCAGCGGCTCGAGCGCAACGGGCGGCAAGGCGGAGCCGGAGAAGCTGGCCGCGGCGCTCGGCATCACGACGCGCGAGCTCGAGGCGATCGAGTCGCGCATCACCCGGCGCGACATGTCGCTCGACGACGCGGCGTACGTCGACACCGAGGAGACCAAGGGCGATCGCATCGCCGACGATCGGCCGGGACCCGAGTCGATGTTCGGCGACGAGGAGCTGCACTCGCGCGCGCACGACGAGATCCATCGCCGCGCTCGAGGCGCTCGATCCGCGCGAGCGCGACATCTTGCACCGTCGCTACCTGGCGGCGAAGCCGGCCACGCTGAAGGAGATCGGCGCGATGTTCGGCATCTCGCGCGAGCGCGTGCGCCAGCTCGAGGCGCGCGCCATGGCCAAGCTGCGCGAGAAGCTCGAGCCGCTGCGCGTCGCCGGCTACGGAGTGACACGATCAGATCACTGCAAACTCGATTGAGCACGCCGACCGTGCGTGAGAGAATCGGCGCCTTTTCAGGGGAGGCGCCGCATGAAGTCAGTCGTTTGTTGGGAGCTTCGATTCTCTTGTCGTCGACGGTGGCGCTGGCGCTTCGTCGCCGTCGAAGAAGCCGGCGGCCGCGCCGCCGCCGTCGCCGGAGGAGCAGCTCCACTGGCAGGTCGGTCCGAAGATGCTCGATCTCGGCCACGACGTGCAGCTCGACCTGCCTGCGGGCAACGTCTTCCTCGGCATGCCCGACGCCGACCGCCTCCTGAAGGCGCAGGGCTCGTTCAACAACGCGGGCGACGCTCGGCGTCGTCGCGTCGCAGGACGAGAAGCAGAGCTGGGAAGTCGTCATCGACTACGAGGACGCGGGCTACGTCAAAGACGACGAGAAGATCGACGCCGACGAGCTCATCAAGAGCTTCCGCGAAGGCACCGACGAGCAGAACAAGGAGCGCGAGGCGCACGGCTTTCCGCCGACTCAGCGTCGGCGACTGGACCGAGCCGCCGCGCTACGACGTGGCGACGCACCGGCTGGTCTGGGCGCTGCCGGCGACGTCGACGCGCGGCACGACGATCAACTACAACACGCGCGTGCTCGGCCGCCGCGGCTTCGTGTCGCTCGATCTGCTTGAGCAGCCCCGAGCGCATCGCCGCCGAGAAGACGAACGCCGCGGCGCTGCTCGCCGCGACCTCGTTCAAGCCCGGCGCGCGCTACGAAGACTTCAACAAGAAGACCGACAAGGTCGCCGAGTACGGCCTCATGGGCCTCATCGCCGGCGGCGTCGGCCTGGCGGCGCTGAAGGTGGCGAAGGTGGGTCTCATCGCGGGGCTGTTCAAGTACCTTCTGGTGGGCTGGAAGTTCGTCGCCGCTTTCTTCGTCGCGATGTTCGCCGGCATCAAGCGCATCTTCACCGGCAAGCCGGCGGCGCCGCCGAAGGAGACGAAGCTCCCTCCGACGGGCACCGACGGCCCGACGTCTATCGCGTCTAGCGCTCGTTAGCGCGCCGCCTTCTGATACGAGCCGGGCACCTTCACGCCGTTGAGCTCGTCGCGGTGATCCTCGCGCGATCTGCACGGCCGGCTGCTCGACGCGAATCGGCCGCGCGAACGCGAGATACTCCGTCCCACGCGCCCTTGATCGCCGCGCACCTCGCGCGCCAGCCCGATGCCGTAGAGCGCCTTGGCGCGATCGGGCTCGCTCGTGAAGCCGGTCGAGCGCCGCGGTGATACTCGGCGATCGCCTCGTCGAAGCGCCCTTCGTTCTTCAGCGCCACCGCGAGGTTGTAGTGGCCCTCGGCGAGCGACGGATCGAGTCGCAGCGCCTCACGCAGCGGCTTCTCCGCCTCGGCGAAGTGCCCCTCGACGACGAGCGTCACGCCGTCGCCGAGCACCTGTGCGGCTTGTCGAGCGTCGCCTGGGCGCGTGCGCCAGCGACGGGGGTGACCAAGATCGCCGCCGCGAGCAGCCAACCTTTCGAACGCATGGTTGTCCTCCTCGCGCTCAAAAGAAAGCGAGGCGCGTGCCATGTCGGACACGCGCCTCGCGTTGCTGCTCGATTGCGTTGCGACTGCTACACGTAGATGCTACGCGGCGGGGATGATGACGAACAGCGCCGCTTCGCCGCGGCGCACGCGCAGGAGGTGACCGCCGGAGCGATCGTCCGCGAGCGTCTTGACCGCCTCGTCGGCCGTCTGCACCGGCTTGCGGTCGACCTCGATGATCACGTCGCCCTGCTGCAGGCCCGCTTCCTGAGCGGGCGAGCCGTCGCGCACCGAGGTGATGACCGCGCCCTTGATCTTCGGGTCGAGTGCCGATGCGCTCGGCGAGGCCCGGCGTCATCGACGACAGCCCGATGCCGAGCTTGGCCTTCGACGCGTCGTTGTTCGCCGCGCCGCCGCCGCTCTCGCCACCGCGCGAGGCGATGCGCTCGTCGCCCGGCAGCTCCGCCGTCGTCGGCGACAGGTGCACGGTCTGGCCGTCGCGCCACACCGTCAGGTCGACCTTCTGTCCGACCTTGCCGGTCGAGATCGTGCGCTGCACGTCCTTCGAGCCGTCGATGGTCTTGCCGTTGACGGCGACGATGACGTCGCCCGGCTTGGCGCCGGCCTTCTCGGCCGGCGTGTTCGGCGTCGACGCTGGCGACGAGCGCGCCCTTCTCCGGCGCGTTCTTGCCGAGCGCCCTTGGCCATCTCCGGCGTCAGCTCCTGCATGCGAATGCCGATGTACGGCCGCCGCACCTTGCCCGTCTGGATCAGCTGATCGGCGACGGTCTTGAACATCGACGACGGCACCGCGAAGCCGATGCCGGTGCCGATGCCGGCGATCATGGTGTTGATGCCGATGACCTCGCCGTCGAGGTTGACGAGCGGACCGCCCGAGTTGCCGGGATTGATCGACGCGTCGGTCTGCAGGAAGTCCTCGAAGTGGCTGCCGCCCTGGAAGCCGGAGCGGCTCTTCGCCGACAGCACACCGACGGTGACCGTGTGGTCGAGGCCGAACGGATTGCCGATGGCGATGACCCACTCGCCGACCTGCAGCTTGTCGGAGTCGCCGAGCTTGGCCGCCTGCACCTTCACGCCGTCGACCTTGACGACCGCGATGTCGGTGTTGCGGATCGGTGCCGACGACCTTGCCGGTCACCGTCTTGCCGTCGACGAAGGTGACCTTCACGTCGTCGGCGTCCTCGACCACGTGGTTGTTGGTGAGGATGTAGCCCTTCTAATCGATGACGACGCCCGAGCCGAGGCCCTTCTGCTTGGGCTGCGCGACCGCCGCCGCCGGAGCCATCCGCCCTCGTCGCCGTCGCCGAAGAAGCGCTCGAACGGCGTGCCCTCGAAGGGATTGCCGCCGCGACGTCGCCGCCGGTGCGGCGGTGCCGCTCTTGCCGCCGCCCTTGGTGATGCTGATGCGCACCACCGACGGCGACATCTGCGACGCGACCTGCGCGAACGTGCGGCTCAGCATGCGCGCGTCGGAGAGCTGCTCCTTCGACGGCGGCGGCAGGGCCGGCTTGACTTCTGCTTGTACGACCGGCGCCGCTTGCGCGGGCGCGCCCCAATGCATCTGTACGTGGCTCGTCGCCACGGCGGCGGCGGCGCCAAGGCTCACCAGCGCCAGGCCGCCTACCACGTTTCTTTTGGTCATCATCGATCCTCCATGGTTCACATCGCAAATTAACGTCCGAGCACAGTTCGACATTCCAAGTGGATCAAATGCGTTCGCTGCGGCGAAACGCCTCACGCGCCGCCAGATCGACACAGACCGCCACACTGCCAGTCGTTGCACAGATCGTAACATACGATTTTACTAGGTAATCATTCTTGGCCGAGCTGGCAAGGCGACTGCACATAGTCTGCACAAAAACGATCCACATCGTAGTTGACGAACGATACTAAAGGAGATATTCCCATGAAGAAGATTCTGATCGCGGTTCTCGGCTTTCGCTCTTCTCGCGGCCGTTTCGGGCGCGGCTCGCGCCGAGGGCGAGGCTCGACGGCGCCCAAGACGCGAGACGGCCGCCAAGACGACGAAGGCCAAGCCGACCAAGACCGAGAAGACCGCCGACGGCACGGGCTCGACCGAGACCAAGACCGAGACAGACGAAGACCCGCCAAGAAGTAAGCGCTCGTTTCGAAGTCCAGAGGCCCCTCGTCGCAGTCGCGGCGAGGGGCTTTTTGTTTTAGGCTTTGGGTCGGATGAAGATTCGCACGAAGCTGATCCTGCTGCTGTCCGCGGCGCTCATCGTCACGATGATCGTGTCGACGTGGCTGCGCATCCGCTGGACGCAGCGGCGGCTCGAGGAGCAGCTGCGCCAGTCGGCGCAGGACACGGCGGTCGGCCATCGCCAACGAGCTGGTCAAGACGGCTGCGCGCGACATGGACCAGGACGAGATGATCGAGCAGCTCAAGGAGGTGGAGCGGCGCCATCCGGGCGAGCGACCTGCGACTGTACGCTGACACCGACGAGGAGACGGTGATCGACGTTCGCGCTCGGCGCCGGCATGGAGGACGCCAAGATCGACAAGAAGCCGCGGCAGCACAAGCCAGAAGACGCCGCCGCAGCGGCGCGAGGAGGCGCGGCGCGCCTACTACGATCACGGCGAGTCGACGCGGCGGCCGGGCACGCGCATGGTCGAGACCCTGTGGCGCACGCCGGACAAGCCGCCGATCCGGGCGATCGCTGGCCGGTGCGCGCGGCGCAGCCGCCGCCGCACAAGCCGGCGATCACGGTGCACGGCGCAGCGACGAGCCCAACGGGCGCGCACCATCGTCGAGGCGCAGCGCCGACGGTCGATCCGAAGGGGCCGATGCACTGGACGAGCTCGGTGCTCGCCAAGACGGACGAGCCGGTGCGTCGAGCTGGTGCGCGCCGAGGAGATCAGCTCGACCTTGATCACCGGCTCGGCGGTGCTGCTGCTCATGGTGTTCACCGCGTTCATCGTCAATCGCGTCGTCGGTCGGCCGGTGAGCGCTGCTCGAGGCGGCGATGCAGCGCGTCGAGGGCGGCATGCTCGACGAGCGCGTGCCGGTCGCGCACGCAACGACGAGGTCGGCGCGCTGTCGCGCGGCTTCAACGCCATGCTCGGCGCGCCTGGCCGAGGCGGACGGCGAGATTCGCGCCTTCAACCGGCGCCTGGCCGACGAGGTCAAGGCGGCGACGCTCGATCTGGCGCGCAAGAACGAGACGCTGGCGCAGCTCAACCGGCTCTTGCGCGAGACGCGGCAGGAGCTCGGCGACAAGGAGCGGCTGGCGGCGCTCGGGCAGCTCGCGGCGCAGCTGGCGCACGAGATCGGCACGCCGCTCGGCTCGGTGTCGGGCCACCTGCAGCTGGCGCTGTCGGGGCGCGACGTGCCGCCGTCGCTCAAGGATCGCCTGCAGGTGGCGACGCGCGAGCTCGAGCGCGTGTCGAAGATCGTGCGCGACTATCTCGACTCGACGCGCACGGTGGCGCCGGAGCGGGTGCCGGTCGACGTCGAGCGCGTGGTCGACGAGGCGCTCGGCATCTCCATCGGCGCCGAGGCGCGGGCGCGCATCGACGTGCAGAAGACGATCGAGAGGCGCGGCGGCGCACGCCGAGACCGATCCGGGCCTGTTGCGGCAGATCCTGGTCAACCTCATCACCAACGCCGTCGACGCGGTGCCGGAAGACGGCGGCCACATCCGCGTCGAGGCGGCGGCGCGGGACGGCGTGGTGGCCATCGCCGTGGCCGACGACGGCGTCGGCATCGCGCGCCGAGGACGCGGCGCGCATCTTCGAGCCGTTCTACACGACCAAGGGGCGCGGCAAGGGCACCGGGCTCGGCCTGGCCATCTGCCGCGAGCTGGCGACGGCGCTCGGCGGGCGCATCACCGTCGAGTCGGCGCCGGGGCGCGGCTCGACCTTCACCGTGACGCTGCCGCGCAGCGAGCGAAAGGCTGCATGAGCCAGATCCTGATCGTCGAGGACGACAAGGTCGCGCGCGAGCTGCTCGACGAGATCATGCGCGGCGAAGGGCACACCGTCGAGGCGCTGCCGTCGGGCGACGAGGCCATCGCGCGCGCCGGCAAGCGCGACTACGACCTCGTCATCTCCGACGTGCGGCTCGGCGACTCGGCGTCGGGCTTCGACGTGCTGGCAGTCGTTCCAGCGAGCGCGCCGCCGAGACGCCGGTCATCCTGATCACCGCGTTCGGCGACGTGACCGGCGCGATGGCGGCGATCCAGAAGGGCGCCTACGACTACGTCTCGAAGCCGTTCAACGTCGGCGAGCTGACGCTGACGGTGTCGCGCGCGCTCGAGCGCACGCGGCTCGTCGAGGAGAACCGCGCGGCGCGGGCGCGCGAGGGCGAGAAGCCGCCGCGCATCGAGAGCATCGTCGGCGCGTCGCCGGCCATGCTCGACGTCTACAAGATGGTGGCGCGCGTGGCGCCGACGATGTCGACGGTGCTGGTGGTCGGCGAGAGCGGCACCGGCAAGGAGCTGGTGGCGCGCGCCATCCACACGCACTCGCCGCGCGCGACGGGCGCGTTCGTGGCGGTCAACTGCACGGCGCTCACCGAGTCGCTGCTCGAGTCGGAGCTGTTCGGCCACGCCAAGGGCGCCTTCACCGGCGCGGTGGCGTCGCAAGCGCGGCATCTTCGAGGAGGCGCAGGGCGGCACCGTCTTCCTCGACGAGATCGGCGACGTCGGCGCCAAGATGCAGGCGCAGCTCTTGCGCGTCCTGCAGGAGGGCGAGATTCGCCGCGTCGGCGGCACCGAGGCGATCCAGGTCGACGTGCGCGTGGTGGCGGCGACCAATCGCGAGCTCGAGGACGAGGTCAAGGCGGGGCGCTTCCGCGAGGACCTCTACTTCCGCATCAACGTCGTCACCATCCGGCTGCCGCCGCTGCGCGAGCGGCCGAGCGACATTCCGCTGCTCGTCGAGCACTTCCTCGTCCAAGTACGCGGCGCGCGAGCGGCGCGCCGACGCCGGCGTGGCGCGCGAGGCGCTGGCGCTCTTGTCAGCGCTGCGCCTGGCCGGGCAACGTGCGCGAGCTGGAGAACGTCATCGAGCGCGCGCTGGCGCTGTCGAAGGACGGCGTCATCCTGCCGTCGGACCTGCCGCCGGAGATTGCCGAGGAGGCGAGCGGCGGCGCCGCGGGCGGCGCGCGGCGCGACGGCGACGGTGGCGGCCTCGTCGACGATCGGCCGACGCTGGCCGAGCTGGAGCGGCGCTACATCGAGCTCATCTTGCGCGAGACCGGCGGCAACAAGAAGCGCGCGGCCGAGATCCTCGGCATCGATCGGCGCACGCTCTATCGCACGCTCGAGCGCGAGGGGCGCGCCGCCGAAGCGGCCGAGGAAGACGAGGACGACTGATGCTGCTCGGGAACGTTCGCGACGATGCCGTTCGCCGATCTGATGCAGTGGATCTCGGACGCGCGCCGGTCGGGCACGCTGCAGGTGGCGCTGGAGTTCGAGGAGCGCTATCTGCGCTTCGAGAACGGATCGATCGCCGGCTACGGCTCCGACGATCCGATGGCGCGCGATCTGGGGCGGCTGTGCCTGCATGCGCGGGCTGTGCGACGAGGAGGCGATGCTCGCCGCCGTCGAGCAGCAGCGCGCCGAGCCACATGCCGCTCGGCGACGTGCTGGTCTCGTCGGGGGCGGTGACGCACGAGCGGCTCGAGGAGGCGGTGCGGGCGCACGTCGAAGAGACGGTGCTCGGTCTGTTCTTGTGGCCCGAGGGGCGCTTCGCCTATCGCGACGAGGTGCCGCCCGAGGAGATCGCGCAGCTCATGCCGCCCGAGTACGAGCTCGGCGAGCCGATCACCGACGCGCGCGATCCTGATGGAGGGGATGCGGCGCCTCGACGAGTGGACGCGCATCGTCAAGGTGCTGCCGTCGGACGAGGTGCAGCTGCACGCGCTCGGGCCCGACGAGGATCTGCCGATCCTCGAGGAGATCGCGGCGCACGCCGAGCCGCCGACGCTGGGGCAGCTCCTGGCGGAGAAGGGCGACTCGCGCTTCGCCGTGTGCGAGCAGCTCTTTCGCGCCTTCGAGCGCGGGCTCGTCGCCGTCGAGGCGCCGAACGCCGAGGCGACCGAGCGCGTGCGCAGCGACCGTCGCGCGGCTCGACGACGGTGGCGCACCTGGTGCAAGCGGCGCAGGCGATGATCGACGAGGGGCAGCACGATGAGGCGGCGGCGCTGTTGCGCTCGGCGCTGGCGCTCGATCCCTTTCGCGCCGATGCGCGCGCGCTCATGAAGGCGCTCGCGCGACGCGCAGCTGCAGGCGCTCTACGACGAGCTGCCGGCGCAGTCGGTGCCGCGCACGACGAAGCCGACGCGCGCGGCGGTGGCGACGGCGGCGTCGCTGTCGACGAAGGAGCGGCGCGTGCTGTCGCAGGTCAACGGGCGCTGGGACGTCGGCGCGCTGGCGCTGACGACCGGCGTCGGCGAGCTCGAGACGCTGCGCGCGCTGCGCCGGCTCGTGCACGTCGGCCTCGTCACGTTCGCCTAGCGCTAGCGTCGCTACTTGAGGTCGAGCAGGCGGTCGAGCTTGCGTCATCTCGGCGGCGAACGCGCTCTTCTCTTTTTCCGGCAGCTTCTTGCGCGTCGTCTCTTGCACGGCGAACGGGTCGAGGATCTTCGCTGCCCCGCCATCAGCTGGTAGTGCAGGTGCGGCGCGAACGAGTGCCCGGTGTTGCCGCTCTTGCCGACGACTTCGCCGCGCGACACGTGCGCGCCCGACGCCAGCGACGACGGCTCCGACAGGTGCAGGAAGAGCACCGTCCAGCCGTGGCCGCCCGACTCGTGCAGCTCGATGGAGTTGCCGTTGCCCTTCCAGTTCCAATTCTTGCGCACCACGGTGGCCTCGAACGGCGCCTTGACCGGCGAGCCCATCGGCGTCTTGAAGTCGACGCCCTTGTGGCCGCGCCCGTCGCGCAAGCAGCGACGTCACCTGCTCGTAGTCGTCGAGCGGCGGATGCACCAGGCGCAGCTCGAGCTCGCCGCCGTCGGGCGTGTAGAAGCGCGGCCACTGCGACTCGGTCGACTTGAAGCGGTACGCCTTGTACGTGCGCGCCGCCTTGCCGCTCTTGTAGCGCACGGCGTGGATGACCGGATCTTCGCCGGCGCGCTCTTCGTAGAGCGCCTCGAGGAGGTCACCGCGGCGCAGATCGTTCGGCACCGACAGCCACCAGACGAGCGAGCGCACCAGCACCTGCACCAGGCGCGGGCCGAGCTCGGGCCCGACGGCGCCGACGACGGCGGTCTCGAGCGGGCCGTTGACCTCGACGTGCAGCCGCTTCAGCCCCGCCTTCTCCAGCTCCTCGTCGGCGGCGGAGTGCGCGGGCTTGGGCGGCGTGGCGGCGGCGGCGCGTGCCGCCATCGTCGGCGCGCGCCCGCGGCGACGGGCGCCGGCGGCGACGGGTTGCCGGCGGCCGGCGTCGGCGGCGGTGCGGGCGTCGTCACCGTCGGCGCGGCGGCGTCGGCGCGGCCGGCTTTTTGCGCAGCTTCCACCAGGCGAGCACGGCGACGAGCAGAAGGAGGACGACAACGACTGCGACGGCGGGTCCGGCCGGCCGCTTGCGCGACCGCCCGAGCGTAGGCATCTCGGACATGGAGCGGGGATACTAACTCAGGCTTTGCCGACGTGCCCGCGGCACGCGAGTCGTACAGCGACAGGAGGCGAACCAGCCGGCGCTCGACGCGGTCGCGCGCCTGCGACTCGCTCTCCGGATGCACGCGAATCTCGCCGATGTCGCGCACGATGTCGGCCAGCTCGGCGCGCACGACCGTCAGCTGCGGCTCGGCCGCCGTCGGCGGCGCGTCAGCCTGCGCCGCCACGCCTGGATTTCGCGCTCCCAACCCTGCAGATCGAACTCGTTCATCGCGGCCGTGTTTTACTGCAAGATCGATGCGTCCGCCAAGTGCGCGGATGTGCACGCCGGCGCCGGTGACGGTGGCAACTTCGATACACCGTCGCTGCGGCGGCGTGCAACGCTTGCCAGCCGCGCGACGGCCGCGCGCCCGCCGGCACGTCGGCTGCAACCCTCATGCGATCGTGCATCTGTTTCATCCGCTACGTTGGTTGCGCGCCGTCAAGTCGGTCATTCGTCGGGGGCGCGCCGCGGCGCCCGTCGATCCGTCGCGCCGGCGCGTCGTGCTCTTGCAGATCGATGGGCTCTCGTCGCGGCGGCTGTTGCAGGCGCTGGCGCGCGGCGACATGCCGCACCTGAAGCGCTGGCTCGACTCGGGCAGCGCGCAGGCTCGAGCGCATCACCGCCGCCACGCCGCCGTCGACGCCGGTGTTCACCGCGGGCTGCTCTATGGCGCCCGCGGCGGCGTGCCCGGCTTCGGCTGGTACGACCGCGCGCTCGGCCGCCAGCGTGCGCATGGACCTCGCCGAGGACGTGAGCGCGATCGAGCCGGCGCTCGCCGAAGATCGCCGCGCCGCTGCTCGACGGCGGCGGCACCAGCTACGGCACCATCTGGCCGGGCGGCGCCGCCGATCCGTTCTTCAACGTCGTGCTCTTCAACTACGGCGCCACGACCACGGGCAAGCTGGTGCGCAACGCCTGGGACAAGCTGGTCTCGACGGCCGCCGGCGCCGTCATCGCCGGCAAGGTGGCCTCGCGCTTCGCCCTCGAGCTCGGCGTCGGGCTGTGGGACTTCCAGCGCTGGTGCCGGCGCATCCACTCCACGCGCTTCGAGTGGCGCTTCCTCTACATGCGCCTGTTCGTCTCGGTGATCATGCGCGACGTCTCGACGCAGGCGGCGATCGTCGACATCCTGCGCGGGGTGCCGCGCATCTTCATCGACTATCTCGGCTACGACGAGTACGCGCACCGCCGCGGGCCCGACGCCGAGCTGGCGCTCTTCAACCTGCAGGGCATCGACGGCGCCATCGCCAAGATCTTCCGCGCCGTGCGCGCGGTGCCCGAGTACCGCTACGACATCTACGTCTTCAGCGACCACGGGCAGATCGCGACCACGCCGTTCGAGCGCGTCGTCGGGCGCGAGCTGTGCGAGTTCGTGCTCGAGCACGCGCGCACCGCCGTCGGCGGCAGCCTCAAGGCCGACGACGTGCAGGAGCTCGTCTCGCTGCGCGCCACCGAGTTCTGGACGCGCACGCTGCCCAAGGGGCTGCGCGGGCCGGCGCGGCTGTACGTCGAGTGGCTGCGCCGGCGCCTGCAAGAGGAGCGCCGACGAGCGCGCCTGGAAGCCGATCGACGCCATCGAGGTCGTCACCGGCGGCTCGGTCGCCCACGTCTACTTCGATCGCGGCGAGCAAGCGGCGCGTGACGCTCGAGGAGATCGACGCGCGCTATCCCGAGCTCGTCGCCGCGCTCGAGAGCTGCAAGGCGGTCGGGCTCATGGTGGCGCGCACCGCCGACGGGCCGGTCGTGATGTATCGCGGCGGGCGCTATCGGCTCGGCGATCGGCGCGCGCTCGAGGAGCTGCCGCCGTTCCGCGCGCTCGGCTACGAGCTCGCCGCCACGCACCTCATGCACGCCGCCGACGGCATGCGCTACGGCGACCTCGTGCTCTACGGCGCGTTCGCCGAGGCCGGCGACATCGCCTTCGACTTCGAGTTCGGCTCGCACGGCGGCATCGGCGCCGACGAGCTCGACCAGTTCATGCTGCATCCGGCGCGCGTCGCCATGCCCGCCGAGTTCCACGACGGCGGCGCCGTCGCCGCCGAGCAGTTCTACGACTTCTTCGCCGCGAGCTACTAGTGCCGCGCTCCTGGCATAGTGCTCACGCTGCGCCGGCTCTTTTCGCGCAGGGCTTCGTTGCTCCTCCTCGCGATACAGCCCGTATCGCTTCGTCGTCGCGTCTCGCCCCGCGCGAAATCGCTCGGCGGATTGAGAACTCGATGCCAGGAGCGCGGCACTGAGTGCGTCTGCGCGTCGTCACGTGGAATGTGCACGGCTGCGTCGGGACCGATCGGCGCTTCGCGCCCGAGCGCATCGCCGAGGCGCTCGCCGCGCTCGGGCCGGACGTCGCCCTGCTGCAGGAGGTCGGCGACAACCAGGGCATTCATCCGCCGATCGACCAGGCGACGACGCTGGCGCAGGCGCTCGGGCTGCACTGCGCCATCGGCATCACCATGCCGAAGGAGCCGTTCGGCTACGGCAACTGTACGTTGTCGCGCTGGCCGATCCTCGAGTCGTCGACGACGGATCTGTCGTACGTCGGCCGCGAGCCGCGCGCCTGCCTGCGCGCGATCGTCGGGTCACGACGAGCTGCGCCTGACGACGCTCAACGTGCACCTCGGGCTCGGCGCCGGCGAGCGGCGCTATCAGCTCGGACGCATCCTCGAGACGCTGCTCGCCGATTACGCCGCCGAGGCGGTGCGGCAGCACCGGCGGCTGCCGTGGCTGTGGCGCTGGCGGCGCGTCGACGTCGACAAGCTGGCGACGCTGCGGGAGCCGCTCGTGCTCGCCGGCGACTTCAACGATTTCCCGCCGGGGCCGGTGTCGCGCACGCTCGCCAATCGGCTCGCCGACGCCGGCGCGCGCATGTCGTCGCGCGCGACGTTTCCCTCGCGGCGGCCGCTGTTGCGGCTCGATCGCGTCTACACCTCGCGCGCCGTGGCGGTGGCGCGCGTGGAGGTGGCGCGCTCGCCGCTTCTGCGCGTGGCGTCGGATCACCTGCCGATCGTCGTCGACGCCGAGGTCGACGTGGCGGCGCTAGCGCTTCCGCTTGGCCTTGAGGTCGCGTAGCTTCGCCAGCTCGACCTTGGCGTAGTCGTGCTTGCGGTCGAGGTTGAGCACCTGCTCGAACATGCGGATGGCCTCGTCGAGGCGCCCCATGTCGCGATGCGCGCACGCCTCTTCGACGCGGCGCTCGATGCCGGCGCGCAGGGCGACGCGCGCCTCCTCGCCGCGACGCTTCTGCTCGAGCTCCTCGGGCGTGAGCTCGTTTGGCCTTCGGAACGTTCGCGGCGACGGCGAGCACCTGCCGCTCGTTGGGATCGAGGAGCCGGCGATAGGCGGTGTCGATGGCTTCGTTGATGCTGCGCACCACCTGCGCCGTCGAGACGCCGTAGCGGGCGAAGATGCTCGGCGCGTAGCGCTCCTTGAGGCGGCGATGCGCTTCGGTGACGTCGGCGTCACCGGCGCCGACGGCGACGCCGAGCTGCTCGTGCGGGTTGAGCTCGAGCCGGCGGGCGAGCTCGTCGAGCAGCGCATGCTCGACGGCGTCGGCGAACTTCGGGGCGCGCGCGTCCGGCGCCGGGTCGAGCGGGGCATCCCAGCCTTCGGACGTCGGCGGCGGCGGTAGGGGAGGCGGCAGACGGATCTCGACCGCCTCTTCGGCGACGTCGACGGGCGCGGGGGCCGCCGTCGGTGCAGCGACGGGCGCGTCCAGCCGGCGCGGCTTCGGCGCGGCGACGGGGCAGCGGCGGCGGTGCCGGCCTTCGGCGGCGGCCGGCCGGCCGGGCTGCGCGGCGGCAGCGGCGGCGGGCGCCTTGGCGACCGGCGCCATCGGCGCAACCGGCGGCCTGGCGGCTGGCGGCGCAACGACAGGCTTCGCCGCGACGGGGGCCACCACTGGCTTCGCCGCGACGGGAGCCGCTTCGCGCTTCGCCGGAAACGACGTCGCCACCACCTTCGGCGGGCGTCGTCGGGCTCACGTTCGCGCTCGCCGCCGCCTTGGCCTTCGCCGCCGCAGCAGCCGCCGCCGGCGGCAGCGCCTTCGCCGCCGGCTTCGGCGCGTTCGCCCTGGCGATCTCCACGGCATGCTCGAGCGCCTGCTTCGCCGTGTCGTCGAGCTCCATGAACATGACGCCGAGCCCGGCCGGCTTGTCGCCTTCCGCCTCGGCCACGTGCATGATCTCGGCGCGCAGCTTCACTGTCGAGCCGTTCGGCAGCGCCAGCTCGACGGCCAGCTCGGTCCCGATCGGCGCCGACATCGGCGACGGAACGAACAGCCCGCCGCGCGACAGGTTGCTCGCGTGCAGGTCGAGGTAGTCGGCCCACGTCGCACACTTCATGCGGACGGCGAGCTCGACGGGATAGCGGGTGTGCTCTCGGACGAACATGGGGACTCGTTCCATTGTAGGGACAGCGCGTTGCGTCATGCAAACCGTGGCGCTCATGCCTTCAGACCCCTTTCGACGGCAACTTCGGGGACTCGACCCCCACGTCTCCTATCGCAACTCCGCGTCGCGACTTTAGCCGGGCCTGGCCGATTTCTTGCGACTACGCGCGCGCACGGAGGCTCCATGTCTGCGTCGTCGCCGATCCCTCTCAACAAGCGCGCCCCGGGAAGTCTCGCCGAGCGGTTCTGGTCGATCGTGAAGTCGACCGCCCCGTCGGCCGATGAGACCAGTCCCGAGCCGCAAGCGGTCGTCCGCCACGTCCTGCGCATCCTCGATGCGCTGGCGTCGGGAGAGGTAGGTGACGCGCTCTCGCAGTCGACCGTCTCGTTCTTGCAGCTGCTCCGGCAGCAGGAGCAGGCCGGCGATCTGTCGTACGCCTCGCCCGAGCAGGCGCGCGGCGAATCGCTCGACGAGCGCTCGCTGGTGTTCTCGATCGGCGTGCTGCTCTTCGAGGAGCTGACCGGGCGCCATCCGTTCGGCGCCATGGCCTCGGGCCGGCGCTTCGCGCGCATCCAGAAGTGCGAGCTCGGCTCGGGCGTGCAGTACTTCCCGCAGGTGCCGTCGCAGCTGCGCGTCGTGCTCATGAAGGCGATGGGCCCGTTTCCCGAGGAGCGCTATCGCTCGCTGCAAGAGCTGCGCGATCACCTCGAGCGCTTCGTCGAGGGGCGCGTCGACGAGACGCCGAACAAGGTCGTGCGCCGTCCGCTCAAGGGGCTGACGCCGTCGCCGGCGGATCTCGGCCTTCACGCCCGTCGAGGAGCTGGCGCCGACGCGCGTCGTGCGCCGCCCCGAGGCGCCCGCGCCCGTGGCCGCGGCGCCGATCAAGGTGGGGCCGGTGCGCGCCGTCTCGGTGATGCACGGGCCGACGATTCCCGCGCCGCAGCCCGCCGCCGTCGGCAACGGCACCGACAAGGTGCCGTCGCTGAGCATGACGCCGCGGACCTTCGCCGTGCTCGAGCGCGCGGCGTGGGTGGCCTGCGGCGCGCTCGCCGCGCTCGTCGTCGCCTACATCGGCGTGCGCCACAAATCGGCGTCGTCGTCGGCAATGCCGGCGGCGGTCGCGTCGCAGCCGGTGGCCACGCCGCTCGCGCCCGCGCGCAACATCGAGCCGCCGTCGCTGACGAACGATACGCCCGAGCCGGCGACGTTCGACGCCGATCTCGCCGGCCGCAACGCCGCCAAGGCCGCGCGCGATTGTTTCGCCGCCGAGCGTGCGACGAAGACCATCAGCTTCGGCGCGGGGCTGCTCTTCGCCAAAGAGGAGGCGCTGTCGCGGCGCACCTATCTCGTCGCCCGACGAGCCGCTCTCGCCCGACGAGCGTCGCTGCGTGAACAAGGGCCTGGTCGGTGTGTCGGCAGGCGCCGGCCCGTCGCACAACACCATCGTCGAGTACCGCTTCCGCCTGCATCCCGACGGAAGCGCTGATGTAAAGGCGGCCATTCAGAAGTAGCACGCCTCATGCAGTCTCCTTAGGTCATGACAATCAAACGCTTGTTCCAAATGATGGCAGTGGCTGCTCCGCTGGCTTTCGGCGGCGCGGTGTATGCGCAGGCGGCCGGTGGCGGCGCCGCGGGTGGCGGCGCCGCGGGCGGCGGTGCCGCGGGCGGTAGCTCCGCCGGGATGGGCGGGGCGACGAGCGGCGCAGCGGCCGGCGCGCCGGGTACCCCGGGCGCGCTCGGCACCTCGGGCGGCGCGACCATCGGCTCGCCGACGGGGACGACCGGCACGCTCGGTACCTCGTCGACGACGAACAGCGGCGTGAACTCGACGACCGGCGTGAACACGCATGCCGAACGGTGGGCTCACCAACTCGCCGAGCACGATCCCGCCGGCGGGCAGCCTGCCGGGCACGACCACGACCCGGCTCGGCCTCGCCGAATTCGACGCTGCCGCCGACCGGTACGTCGACCGACACGACCAACCCGTCGTCGACGACCAACACGCCGAGCACGACGACGTCGCCGGCCACGCACTAACGGTGCGTTGACCGTCGGCCGCGGCTACATGCGGTCGAGGACGTCGATCCCGAGGAGGCCGAGCCCGTCGCGGAGCGCCCGCGCCGTCAGCGCACAGAGCTGCAGGCGCGACGCGCGTACCGCGGGCTCGGCCTTCAGCACCGGGATGGTCGTTGTAGAACGTGGAGAACGCGCCCGGCGAGATCGTACAGGTAGTCGCACAGCAGGTGCGGGCGCGTCTGCGCCGCCACCGCCTCGACGGCGGCGCCGTAATCGTACAGCTTGGCGAGGAGCGCGCGCTCCGCCGGCTGCATGCGTGTCGATCGCGCCCGGCGCCGCGCCCTCGGCGGCCGCCTTGCGCAGGATCGACTGAATGCGCGCGTAGGCGTACTGCAGGTACGGTCCCGAGTTTCCCGTGAGCGACAGCGCCTTGTCCCACGTGAAGGTCACGAGCGTCTGCCGATCCTTCGACAGGTCGTTGTACTTCACGGCGCCGAGGCCGACGACGCGCGCGATCTCGCGCCGCTCGTCGTCCGACAGGTCGGGGCTCGCCTCCGTCGCCACGGCGAGGGCGCGCGTCTCGGCCTCGTCGAGCAGCGCCTCGAGCCCGATGAGCTTGCCTTCGCGCGTCGAGATGGTGCCTTCGGGCAGGCGCATGAGCCCGAACCACACGTGCTCGAGGCTGCAGGTGATGCCGAGCCGGCGCGCGATGGCGAAGATCTGCCGGAAGTGCAGCTGCTGCCGCTCGTCGGTGAGGATGATGATGCGCGCCGGCGACCAGCGCTCGACGCGGTAGAGCACGCCGGCGACGTCGGTGGTGGCGTAGTTGAAGCCGCCGTCGGCTTTGCGCACGATGGCCACCGGCATCTCTCTCCGGGGCCGTCGGGCTTCTTGAAGAAGACGACGAGCGCGCCCTGGCTCGGCTCGGCGATGCCTTCGGTGACGAGCCGCTCGATCGTCGCCGGCAGGCGATCGTTGTAGAAGCTCTCGCCGAGCGTGACGTCGAACTCGACGCCGAGCCGCTGGTAGACGCGGCTGAACTCGCTCATCGAGACGTCGACGAACTTCTGCCACAAGGCGCGATTCTCCGCGTCGCCCTGCTGCAGCTTCACCAGCTCGGCGCGCGCCTCCTTCATGAGCGGCGAGGCGCCGTCCTCGTCGTCCTCGCCGGCCTTCGACTCTTCCTGGAACTTGATGTACAGGCGCAGCAGCTCGGCGACGGGATCGCGCGGCGAAGGCCGGCTCGTCGAGCCACTTGCGCCAGGCGACGATGAGCTTGCCGAACTGCGTGCCCCAGTCGCCGAGGTGGTTGTCGGCGACCACGTCGTAGCCGACGGCACGCAGCGCGCGCTTGATGGCGTCGCCGATGATCGTCGAGCGGATGTGGCCGATGTGCATCGGCTTGGCCACGTTCGGCGAGGAATAGTCGATGACCACGCGCGCGCCGGCGGCGACGTTGCGCACGGCGAGTGCGCTCGTGGCGTGCGCCGCCAGCCACTCGTCGCGCACGAAGAGGTTCACGAAGCCGGGCCCGGCGACCTCGGCGCGGGCTACAGCCGGGTGATCCTTCAGCGCCTCGACGATGCGCGCGGCGATCTCGCGCGGCTGCTTCTTCTCCGCCTTGGCGAGCTGCATCGCCGCGTTGATCTGGATGTCAGGCTTGGATCCACAAACTCTTGCTTCTCCGGCAAGGTCCACCGCCCGGTCCGCTAGCCCCTGGGCTTTTTGAGGGTCATCTTGGACTCTTGCTAAATTAGAGAGCCGAGCTACAACATCAGCCTCCAAAACGAGGTTCCCAGCGTCTGATGCCAACGCCTCCGCGCTGGTGAAGTAATTCTTTGCCTGGCTGAAGTCGCCTCGCAGGATATAGACGCGGGCGAGATTTGCCTCCAGGATTGCCCGATCAGTTTTAAGGTGTTTTCTGACGCTCAGCTGAAGCGCGTCTTCAAGCCGGTGAATTAACGCCTCGTAGTCGCCGTGTTCTTGCAGTGGTCTCGCTGAATCGACAATCGATTTGACCTCCAGATCTGTGATTTGCAGTTCAGGGGGTTCATAGATCTTTATCAGTGGGGGCGGCTCCTTGCGCGAGCAGCATCGTACCAAACGTAGCGATCAGCAAGAGCGCGGCTTTCAACACTTGGATAACAGTTCGTGACCGAATAACAGCCAAGCCGCGCCTCCCACAATCGATACAGATAATGTCACTGCTTAAGGTAAGGCTCAATATCCTTTCGGAGTTTCTGGCTCGTGAAGTGCCCAACGAGTGCATCATTTACAAGTGTCTTCGGATCAGATTTCGAAAGCCATGCGGAACACTGATAGACGATCGCCGAACCAGAAATAAACACGCTGCCTCTCGTTAGAGTTCCGTTCCATTCATTAATCTGCTTTATAAGGGCCGTTGGCGGCGTCCTTCCTGCGGGAATCTCTCCCAGGAAAAACACCATCTGCATCACTTGGAGATCTTCGTCATTTGGATCATTTCCGATTGTCTCCAGAAAGATTTGAAACCGGTCAGATTCGGTATCGCTGATGGTTACGACTGCTTTGTAATGATTGTCCTTGATCTTAACGAACGGCAGTTCAGCGCCTTTGAAGAGTGCTTCTACTTTCGCATCAGCACTCGCGCTACCCTGAGCTTTGGTAGAACCCGGAAATCCACAGAACAAGACTGCTATTAATCCAAGTACAGTTGCCTTTTTCATACACTCCTCCAAGCCACAAATGTGAGCACAAAGCTTCAAATCAAGCCAGTATTATCCTTCGGAATCTGGCTAATTGCGATTTCAACAATCAACCCATCGCGCACAAGGACAGCGATTCCCAGATCTCTGTAGAAACGGTAGTTTGTTCCAGGATCCGTAAGTTGACGGAAGTCGTAGTCTGCATCTTGCATGAGTTCATCCAATTCATTTGCAGACATGCCGACTCGGATTTGATGTGTTTGGTTTCCCAAACCAACATCCCGTAAAGAAAGACTTGGAGAGCTTTTCCCGCTAAGTACGATAGCAAGTACCTCGTCAGCCCCTATCAGGCTAATTCCGTATTGATTGAAGTCATACCGGACCAGATTGGTCCTCGGTACGACTGGCGAGATAGTAGGAGCTGTCCCGAATTGCGATCCTGCCATAGACATCTGATTCCCAAGACTGACATGCGACGAGCCGACGATAAGTTCAGTGACCGGTCGGAAATGGAGATTCACGTTTCCGTGTACAAGAGACGGGGGCTGGGGCGCGACGCCAAATGCCTTGCCAAGATCTGAGTACTTTTCGTAAGCGGATTTCCACCACATTCCAGAGGGATCTGAGTTTCGCAGATACCCTTCAAGGTCACTCAATGCGAGCTTTTGCTCTGCCTTGTTGGTGGACTGCGCCAAAAGAAATGCCCTGTTATAAACAACGGCGTTCGAGACGGAAGCCATTACTCCATACCGTTGCGCCGCAGCCGATTGCAGTGCGCGATCAACCTCGGCCAGTTCTTCCAATGCCTTGGTATTGTCTCCTGCAGCAGAATAGGCGACCGCCAGGTTCGTACTTTCGGCTAAGCGCGAAGCTGGATCGAGCGATGAATCCATCGGGGCCAACTTAGCAGCCTCTTCAAGATACTGCGCCGCCTTCCCTGGATCCTTCCCAGCGGGTCTGAACAGATATGCAATTCCCAAGTTTGCTCGAGGTAGTGAAAGACCTGGGTTGAGTCGAATCGCCTCGCGTAACGCGCCGACCGCATCCCACCATAGCTCCTCATTTACACCCCGGACGTGCGATTGAAGCGACTTCGACCTTCTGTAGAATCCACCGGTCACGATCTGTCCGACATTGAAGCGCTGAATATCGGCCTCGTCCAGCGAGTCTGCGTATTCCATGAGCATCGCATAGCCAAGATTTGCCCAAGCTTCATCAGCGTCCGGGAACTCCTTAGTAACTTGGCGGAAGGCGCGTTGAGCAAGTTCGTAGTTCTCGATTACGAGGAAATAGGTTCCATTCTGAAACGAGCTCAATGACCTCCAGATGCTGGCCTGCTCCTTATCCAACTGCGCGATGCGGTCATACCAAGATGGGTGATCGTTTGACAACCCTTCAAATGAGGAGTAGTTGAGTCCAAGGTCGATCATCTTTCGAATCGCCCCAGTCCACCACTGAAGGAATAGCCAGCTTTAACCGCGAGCATCATACCTTCACGGTCTGCATTGAGCTCTTGAGCGCGGCCAAATGTTGCGCGCAGAAAATCCGTATTTTCCTTCGGCACTTGGGTGTGCCCCAGGATATGGTGGGCAAGTTCGTGCCCAAGGACATATGCAAGTCTGTCTGGATTTCCTTCAATCACTTTTTGTAGGAGGCCGTTATAGCAAACAACAACCGGTTGGACTCGTGAGCCTTTCCTTTCGATGGACGCGAATGCGTTGATGTCTTCTTTATCCACAATGATTAGTTCGGGGGGCCAAGGAAGCTGTTGCTGTGAAGGCACTGCAGTCAGGAGCTGTTTGAACACTTGTCGAGCAAGAACTTCATCAGACTCTCGGACCTGGGCCCTACCCTGGATTTGTGCGAACAACAGAAGACACATGACAAAACACGCAAAGATAAAGCGTTTCGACATCCATAAACCTCAAAGAGTGGCTTGCTATTTTAGGTTCGACAGATTGTGCTTACTCGATGACGTAACGGCAAAAGAGCTCAGATCATATACGTGAGGCTTTCCAAATCCCACTCGCATGTCTGTCTTGGGCTTGAAGAGTTCGATATCCCCGAGTCGATTGACGACTGGCGTTGCTGAGATTGGGACTGGGAAAGGAATCGTCTCCTGCTGATTGTTTGTTGGTTGATTTTGGATTCAAGTTCAGTGTGCGAGGGTTTATTGAACCCAAGTGAGACGGGAGACTCACCTTGAATGTTTCGACATCAATCTGCTTCACTGCTACGAGGTTTTGAAAGAGAAAACTCTCTTTTGCGGTCGGTCTGGAGATTTCAGCGGCCTGTTCCTGAGAAAGAACATTCAGTGTCGTGATCGCGGCGATTGCCAACAAAAGGGTACTTCGAATCGAATTTGACATGTTCACCTCTCCAAGCTTCCCTCACCATAAATCGAACGGCGGGGAGTCCTGGAAGCCTTGCAAGACTTCCGTTCCCCTGAGTTCGTTCAGATCTGGAGGTTAGGTACATTCTACCTATGAACGTGAGAAAGTCGGTACCTTGCAGACAATTTTTGGGGAGATTGGCGACAGCGTACAGATCTTGGACAAAGTTGTGCGGTTTCCGATTCCGAGTGCAAGAATTCGCAGCTCGTTCGTTCATCGTAGTGGAGCCAGTTTGATTATTCATCCCGTTCCCAGGAGCCGTCGAATGTTCAGAACCCTTCGAGTACTGTTTTTATTCCTGGCAGGTCTAGTGTTGTTTGCGGGAACCGATGCTGCCTATTGCAGATCTTCGCACCACTACAGTTCCCATCCGAGGTCAACCGTAAGTTCCCACTCCAGGTCAACTGGAAGTCGCCTATATTATGGCGGCGGACATCACACCACATCGCACGGCGGGTCGTATCCCGGTTCGACGAATTCCAACCATAAGGGTGGCCACTATATGAACCCGCGAACTAATAATCACTACGGCGTTCATCAATCCACTCTCAGCAAGTAGGGGGTCTCATGAAGAGATTTGTTCGTCTGCTCTCGCTGGCTGCAGTACTGGCACTTGTCGTCACTTTCTCAACCGATGCCAATTTTGCAACCTGCACTGGCAGTGATTCCTGTAACGCTTGCAAGAATTGCAGATACTGCAAGCATTGCGCACAGGAGGGGGCACCTGTGGAATGTGCAGACGCGCTTCACTAATTGCGAAAACAGTCCGTTAGATTCCTCAGGAGGCAATATGTTCGGGCCATTTTCCTTGTTCTATTTGTAGTGTGCTGCACAGTGCCTTCTAAAGCTCAGACAATCTCAGCAGCTGACGCGGCCAAGCATGTCGGTGAACACGCTACGGTTTGCGGAAGAATTGCAAGCGAACATACTGCAACCGGCAGTCTCGGTGCTCCGACATTTTTCAATTTGGACAAGCCATATCCAAATGAAATGTTCACGGTCCTTATCTGGGGAAGTGACCGGGCAAAGGTTGGAGCGATCCCATCTAGCGGTATGTTGTGCGCCACGGGCGAGATCACTTCGTACCGCGGTACGCCGGAAATCGTGGTCAAGGATGCAAAGAGTTGGTATGTGCCGAATTAGGAAGACTGGGCGCTGCTTGCCGTGGCCTTGGTGATCCTCCGCTGATCGACGCATCAGGCAGGTTCCGCGTCGATCAACTAGAGGATGAACTCGCGCGCTGGTTCACAATCCAGCCAAAAGCAGCCACAAAACAAACCGGCTTAACGTAGACCGCACTTTAACTTCAAGCGTGGGATTCGAGCCAAGTTGGCGTGGCTTCACGGATCGTTTCGTCCCGTCGTGACCGTTTCGGCTGGATGTAATGGTGTCAACGCTGCAGCTCTCATACTGAAAAACTCTGGGAACGGTCCGGCTCTCGCCCTCGTTGCAATCTGCAGAAGTGGATACACAAAGAATCTTGGCTGCCTCGCGCCGGAACAGGCAATTGAGTTTCGTTTCGAGAATGGCTTTAACACTATTTCCCGACTGAACAGCGCGCTTGAACCTGAATCTGAACTGAATGCAGAGAAGCGCGCCGTCCGCCTCCGCCTGGAATCCGTAAGCGGGGCGCTATATTCTGGAGTGCGGCAGACTTCAAGTTAGGTGTGGAGGGCCCGACCGAGGCCGAGACGGAGTTTGGCATCGACGTGCCCTCTCTGACTCTTCGATAGAACTTCCCACATCGAAGTGACAAGTAGCGTCGGTTTCCCCATTGTTCAGAGAGCGACTTTGCGTTAACTCTTTTCCCTTCATGATCGGGGCATTTTCTAATCCCAGACATCCCCTCCCCTCAAAAATAAGCCTTTTGACCTTCAGAATTTGCCCGTGGGGGCCATTCTGGGGGCCAATGGAGGTAGTGGAACTTCCAGACCAAATAGATTCCTGCGCTGAAGCCGCGAGCGAACCGTCCCATGAAACGTTTCGGAAACGTCACACGAATCCGAAGAGACGTTTCACGGAACGTTACATCGAGGCATTGCGACGCAATCGAAGCGATTCATGGTTCACAACAACGCAGGCCTCTACCTGGAGGTGTTGCCGAGCGGAACTAAGAGCTGGAGATTGCGCTTCATGCGGCATGGTCACCGCCAGCGCATCAACCTGGGCCGATTCCCTGAATTGAAAAGTCTGGCCGCTGCGCGCGCGGAACGGGACCGGCTCAGGCAGGCGATTCGGGCCGGGCGCACTCCCATCGAGGAGGCGCCGTAAGAAGAAGAGAGAGGCGCTTGGCGGCCTTCAAGGTAAAGGAATTTGGTGAGCGGTATCTATGCGAAGTGGTCGCGAGGGCTCGGGAAGGATTCTGCGCCGATCCGGCGTTATTTGGAGCGGGACGTGTACCCGGCGATTGGAGCCATGCCCGCATCTGCGGTTCAGGCCGAGCATATCCGCGATCTCGTGTTTGCCATTCGCGATGCGGGGCATGGACAGGCTGCGGTTGCAGTTCGCAACCTGCTCAAGCGGGTTTGGGATTACGCGCTTGCCTGTGGCTTAGTCCCGGAGAATCCGGTGCGGGCACTACACCGGTAAAGTACATCGCGGCTGCAAGGGCTCGCAGCCGGGGGTACTGAGTGAAGGCGAAATCCGGATGTTTCTGAACCGGCTTGACGCCGCAGCGATAAGGACAAGATGAATGCCGCGCTTCGGTTGATCCTACTCACGCTTGACCCGGAAATCAGAGTTGCGCCTGGCTCGTTGGGAGCACATCAATTTGGAGAGAGGCGAATGGGAGATTCCACCAGAGCATTCCAAGACAGACGCAGGGCAGATTGTGTATCTGTCGAGGTCAAGCGCAGGGAACTGCTGGGGCGCTTGCGGACTTCAGCAAGATCGCATAGGATATGTGTTCCCGGCCCAGGGAAGCGATGGAAGCACGCCAATCGGGCCGACTACGCTAAACCGTGCATTGAGCCGTGCCCAGCATGGCATGGCCCATTTCACGATTCATGATCTGCGGCGTACCGGCTGCAACACGGCTCAGCGAGATGGGCTACAACCCGGATTGGATTGAAAAGACGCTAAACCACAAGGTGCGCGGGGTGCGCGGCATCTATAACCGGGCCGAATACTGCATGCATCGGCGCAAGATGCTCCAAGACTGGGCTGACATATTGGACGCGCTCCAACTCTGACGGCAGCTCGACCAAAAGGGTACTAATTATACCGATTGCGATTCTCATGTCAGCTTGCTATCTTACGCTAACGGAAACCATTTGTGAGACATGAACACGGACTGCCACAAGCCGAGGTCGAAACCCGGATCGTGGCCCGTACTGCGATATTCTTTCTCGCGTGTTCATTAGGGCTAATCCTCTGGCAACAGTCTGCACTACCGCAGCGCCTTGCAAACACATCGACAAACTCAAAAGCCCGCAAAACAAGTAAACCAACGCGCGCACCTGGTATAATTATGCAGAGCGCAGGGAGTGCCACAAGTAGCCGATAAAGAGCAGCCCATCAGTGTTTCGCCTAACAGCGTCGATAAGATGATATCGAGCTCCCCAATCACCTCAACAATGAGTATCGCGAAGACGGTTCCCGAGAGCACACCTAGAACCAGCTCAGTCAATTCTGTCAAGAGGCCGTACATACATTTCGTCATGCTGCTCTTCGCCGGTTTGTGTATCAACGCAGCCCATCTTGCACGAAAGTTTTGGCGCTTTAGAGGCTTAGGTGCGTTTACTAATCCCTTCGCTTTTATGTTCGTCGTTGTCGGGGCGGCGACCTGCTGTATCCCTTTCGTGACGGAAGGCTTCCTAACATCTGGTTCGAATCCAAGCTGGATTACGCCGTGGATGGCAGATCTATCGGCTATCGCAATAACGTCGATTTTTCCAGCTATCGGGTTCAGATCTCGAAAGCGCGCAGGAGAACAGAACCAAGTTAGCGATTTCAGAAGCGAGGCAAGTCATAACCCAATCTTAGGGATTATGGAGGATGGCGTTCGCGATCGAATCACATCGCGAATGCAAAAGGAGATTGCATCAGCGTCTCTTAATTGCGATTGGAAGACCATAAAGCAGGCTGCAAGCCAGACGCTAGTAAATGAGTTGGCTGTTTCAAGGATTCAACAGGATGAATACGATTCTTTGGTGGGTTCAATCAATGCCATTCAACCTGATGTTGACCCTTCAAGAGATCTCGGAAACAAGTACGTAGTCCTCGTAAAGCTCGTAAAGTTTTGCTCGTTCGAGAGCATGCGCAGAAGTCTCGAATCTGTAAGAGAAGGCAACGGATGAGACTTTCGAAGATCTTCGGCGTGAATCCGGAAGATTCAGAGAAGCTGGAAAATGCTAGCGTCTTGACTGCGAAGGATCTGCTGAGAACACCTGATCTCAAAGCCCTAAGTGTTCGTTGTGAGATTCCAGTGGAGCGACTCGAAGCTATTCAAGCTTGGCTCGCGTGCAGCTGCAGTCGCTGCGCAGAAAGTACATCTGGACTACGGTTGTAGGTTCATTCGCAGTCGTTCTGATAGCACTCAACTTCGCCTGGTTGCACAAAGCACATCGGTCATCACCTAGCGACGAAGCCCTTAACCTTCTTGATCGTGGCAACATGTTCTACGACGGGGGGAACAACACCGCGGCGATAGCAGAATATAGGAAGGCTCTAGATCTCTGGAAAGACTTCCCAGGTGCGCACAATAGCCTCGGGAATGCGTTGGCGCGTGAGGGTAATCGCAATGATGCCATTGCCGAATACCAAAAGGCGATAGCGCTGAAGCCCGATGATCCCAACTATCATTTCAACCTCGGTCTTGCCTTGAATGACAAGGGTGACCACGATGCGGCCATCGCCGAGTTCAAGAAGGCACTAGCGCTGAACCCCAACGATCCCGTTACCTATTCCAGCCTCGGTCTTGCCTTGGATGACAAGGGTGACCACGATGCGGCCATCGCCGAGTACAGAAAGTGTCTGGAACTGAACCCCAACGATCCCATAACCCACAACAATCTTGGCAATAGCCTCCGCCAAAAGGGCGAGGAAAAGGGGCCATTGCCGAATACAAAAAAGCGATAGCACTGAAGCCCGATGATTCTGACTATCATTTCAACCTCGGTAACGTTTTGGAAGACGAGGGTGACCACGATGCGGCCATCGCCGAGTACAGAAAGTGTCTGGAACTGAACCCCAACGATCCCAAAGCCCACAACAATCTTGGCAATATCCTCCGCCAAAAGGGCGACGGAAAAGGGGCCATTGCCGAATACCAAAAAGCGATAGCGCTGAACCCCAATGATCCTGACTATCATCTCAACCTCGGTCTTGCCTTGGAAGACAAGGGTGACCACGATGCGGCCATCGCCGAGTACAGAAAGTGTCTGGAACTGAACCCCAACGATCCCAAAGCCCACAACAATCTTGGCAATATCCTCCGCCAAAAGGGCGACGGAAAAGGGGCCATTGCCGAATACCAAAAAGCGATAGCGCTGAACCCCAATGATCCTGACTATCATTTCAACCTCGGTCTTGCCTTGAATGACAAGGGTGACCACGATGCGGCCATCGCCGAGTTCAAGAAGGCACTAGCGCTGAACCCCAACGATCCCGTTACCTATTCCAGCCTCGGTCTTGCCTTGGATGACAAGGGTGACCACGATGCGGCCATCGCCGAGTACAGAAAGTGCTGGAACTGAACCCCAACGATCCCATAACCCACAACAATCTTGGCAATAGCCTCCGCCAAAAGGGCGACGGAAAAGGGGCCATTGCCGAATACAAAAAAGCGATAGCGCTGAACCCCAATGATCCTGACTATCATCTCAACCTCGGTCTTGCCTTGGAAGACAAGGGTGACCACGATGCGGCCATCGCCGAGTTCAAGAAGGCACTAGCGCTGAACCCCAGCTATTCAGGAGCGCACAACAATCTTGGCAATAGCCTCCGCCAAAAGGGCGACGGAAAGGGGGCCATTGCCGAATACAAAAAAGCGATAGCACTGAAGCCCGATGATCCTGACTATCATTTCAACCTCGGTAATATTTTGGAAGACAAGGGTGACCACGATGCGGCCATCGCCGAGTACAGAAAGTGTCTGGAACTGAACCCCAACGATCCCATAACCCACAACAATCTTGGCAATAGCCTCCGCCAAAAGGGCGACGGAAAAGGGGCCATTGCCGAATACAAAAAAGCGATAGCGCTGAACCCCAATGATCCTGGCTATCATCTCAACCTCGGTCTTGCCTTGGAAGACAAGGGTGACCACGATGCGGCCATCGCCGAGTTCAAGAAGGCACTAGCGCTGAACCCCAGCTATTCAGAAGCCCACAACAATCTTGGCAATAGCCTCCGCCAAAAGGGCGACGGAAAAGGGGCCATTGCCGAATACCAAAAAGCGATAGCGCTGAACCCCAATGATCCTGACTATCATCTCAACCTCGGTCTTGCCTTGGAAGACAAGGGTGACCACGATGCGGCCATCGCCGAGTTCAAGAAGGCACTAGCGCTGAACCCCAGCTATTCAGAAGCCCACAACAATCTTGGCAATAGCCTCCGCCAAAAGGGCGACGGAAAAGGGGCCATTGCCGAATACAAAAAAGCGATAGCACTGAAGCCCGATGATTCTGACTATCATTTCAACCTCGGTAACGTTTTGGAAGACAAGGGTGACCACGATGCGGCCATCGCCGAGTACAGAAAGTGTCTGGAACTGAACCCCAACGATCCCATAGCCCACAACAATCTTGGCAATAGCCTCCGCCAAAAGGGCGACGGAAAAGGGGCCATTGCCGAATACAAAAAAGCGATAGCGCTGAACCCCAGCTATTCAGAAGCGCACAATAACCTTGCTGACGCCCTGATCAAGGTTGGGCAACCGGACGCCGCAATCAGTGAAGCTCGGAAGGCACTCGTCCTCACACCAGACGACGCCGAGACGCATGACACACTCGCAGAAGCTCTGATTGTTAAAGGCGAAATTGACGGCGCCATCGCTGAGGCGAAGAAGGCAACCACTTTAGATCCCAGAATTCCTGAGCTTCATAGCACGCTTGGTGAAGCCTTGCTATTGAGAGGAGACCTCGATGCTGCGATAGCCGAATTCAACAAGGCTCTTGATCTGAACCCGAACTACGCCGAAGCTCACTGCAAACTCGGCAATGCTCTCCGGGCGAAAGGTGATCTCCGTTCGGCGATCGCAGAATACCGAAAAGCGTTAGCCGCAAAACCAAATTATCCCGAGGCCCGTGAAAACCTTACTAAATCCTTGCATATAAAGAGCAAATAATGGCCCTTATCAATGCATGTCTCGGCGTGAATGCCTGAGCCGAAAATACCTCCAAATCAGAGTGAATTTTTAGCTGCTCTGATATAAGGTCATTTTCGTTGCAAGTTGGTGAACGGCGCCCAAGGACCGATGCAGTGGTATGAGTTTCCGCAGAACCTGGTGGGTCCTTCCTCAGCCTGTCGCGCTGAGGGTGACGCGCCCACCCCTACCCTGTCCTAGCGCCAGAGTTTTTAACCTCAGTTCCGCTTCCACGCAACGAAGGGCGAAAGTCTCAAAATTTGCAGGAATTCTCGATTTTGTGCGCGGAACTAGCGGAACTCGTGCACCCAAATTCTGTAATCGGGCTATTTCTCCGAAGCCTTCGCTTATCAAGGCGACGCGCCACCCCACGCTGCCCTAGAGCCAGAATATTTGGACCTCATTTTCCGTTTACAGAAGGCTCCGTTCAGAAACCCGCGAAAAATTAGACCTTGAAAGAGGCGAGGCTGAGCTTTGCCTGACCCTGGGACTCAATTGGGGAGAGATGGAGAGACAAGCCATTGGTCCGCCATCGGAGATCGCGATTAAGCTATCGCCAATATCGGCCGACTTCGACTATTGCCTCGGCCATTTCTGCAAGCGCTTTCTGTCCCCCGTCGCCTCGATGGCGGGAGTTAACGCCGATAATGCGGCGATCAGATGAGATCGTGCGCAACGGCTGAGTGGATCAAGCCATAGACTCAGTTCGAAATGGGGGGAGGAATCTGGTGTCGGCAGAAAGCAAGCCAATCCGCCGCTAAACTCGAGAGGCCCTCCATTGCTGATGATTGATTCACAACTTGTATGAAATCCTTTGCTAAGTCCGCCATCACTCCTGTCCTACACTTGATCGCCACCGCGCTCAACGCACTGGCACGCGCATCCTCATCCGCGATCTGCCGCGCCGCCGCCAGCGCTTCGCGCAGCAATTCCCGATCCTCCGCACCCAGATGCTCCGCCACTGCGCTCAACGCCCTGGCACGGTCACCCTCATTCCCGATCTGCCGCGCCGCCGCCAGCGCTTCGCGCAGCAACTCCCGATCCTCCGCACCCAGATGCTCCGCCACCGCGCTCAACGCCCCGGCCGGGCATACCCTCAGGCCCGATCTGCCGCGCCGCAGCCAGCGCTTCGCGCACGCACTCTCCCGATCCTCCGCACTCAGAGCTCCGCCACCGCGCTCAACGCACTGGCCGGCGCATCCTCATTCCCCGATCTGTCGCGCCGCAGCCAGCAGCTTCGCGCAGCAACTTCCCGATCCTCCGCACCCAGACGCTCCGCCACCGCGCTCAACGCACTGGCCCGCGCATCCTCAGCCCCGATCTGCAGTGCTCCGCCACGCCCCGCGCAGCGCACTCTCCCGATCTGCCCCCCCCGCGCCAGCCGCCAGCGCTTCGCGCAACGCACTCTCCCGATCCTCCGCACCCAGACGCTCCGCCACCGCGCTCAACACCCTGCCACGCGCAAACTCATCCCCGATCTGCCGCGCCGCAGCCAGCGCTTCGCGCAACGCACTCTCCCGATCCTCCGCACCTAGATGTTCCGCCACCGCGCTCAACGCACTGGACGCGCATCCTCATCCCCGATCTGCCGCGCCACCGTCAGCGCTTCGCGCAGCACTCTCCCGATCCTCCGCACCCAGATGCTTCGCCACCGCGCTCAACGCTCCGGCACGCGCATCCTCATCCTCGATCTGCCGCGCCGCAGCCAGCGCTTCGCCAACGTCTCCCCGATCCTCCGCACCCAGATGCTCCGCCACCGCGCTCAACGCCCTGGCACGGTCATCCTCATTCCCGATCTGCCGCCGCAGCCAGCGCTTCGCGCCAACGGCCCGAATTCTGTTTTCCGATGGTCTCTGCAATGAGAAGCAGATAGAGGGCTTTCTTGGCTGGATCTTCCTGTTGAGCGGCAATCACCTCCGCGAGAGTCGGACTAATCACATCCGCCTCCAGACACTGCACGAAAAGCTCCTGTTCAATACTTCGTCCTCGGGTGAGGATGCTGGATCGCAGCAGGGCAATGCGGATGCGCATTCCAAGGAATTGAGGCTGGGTCGCTCGCAACCACGCTTTCTCCAAGTCATTCAGGAAACCAGCGGGCGTTACCCTCGACTCGATCGCATTCGGCACACCATTGCGGGCTCAAGAGCGGCAGGAACTCCTCACAGACTGATGAAGCTTGAACCAGATGTGCGGAGCACCAGCGCACGACATAATCCGGGACTTTTGCGGCCTCGGAGCTCTGCAATTTCTCGATCGAGCGTTTGCAGTAGCCTAGCAAAAGGCCTTCATAAATGCGCCGTTCTTCGTCGTCGAGCATTTCCTCACGGACGTAGTCGGCGAGCCGGGGATGGCTGAATACATAACCGCTGCGTCTCCCGTCTCCTACTAGGAGGCGTTGAAGATCTTCGGCCGCGCGCACGACAGCACAGTGCTC
>CAVXZJ010000003.1:0-14467 GCA_963766285.1 uncultured Alphaproteobacteria bacterium
CAGATCCAATGCCGCCGAAGCCGGTGTGGAGGCCGTCGATCTGCCGGATCGCGAGTCCACGGCGAACTTCATCGTCTATTTCGACGAGAACGGTCTCAGGGGTGTCGCCGGCGATTGCGTCGCTACGGCGTGGTGGAACAAGCAGCGCGCCCTCTACAAGGCCGAACTGCGGATCAATCCAACGCGCACGCGCGACATCGATCGGTGCGCGGTGCACGAGTCGATGCACGCCTTCGGCTTTCTCTCCCATCCGCACGCCGCCCTGAGCGTGCTGAGCTATGTCCAGAAGGCGCAACGCAGCCTGTCGCCGCTCGACAAGAATCTCTTCCACACGCTCTACGACCCCAGGATGACCGTGGGCCTGGCCCCTGCACCTGCCTCGCAGCTCGCCTGCCGCATCCTGGGTGCGCGCCTGGGATCTCGTGCCGAAGACATCGCTGCGGTCTGCAGCGAGCGCAAGGGTCCTGTTCCGTCGAACCAGGCCGTGAACCTATAATGTTGCCGGGTGGACGGCTTGTCAGAGTCCGCGATGCCCCGATAGCGACCAAATTCCGTGGCGCCGCGTAATGACGCGATGTGCGACCTTCGGACTTACGCACTGCAGCAGCCGGCTTCAACTCTTGTGCCGGTAAGAGAGCAGTCCCCAGCATCAGGGCTGAAGTTCGGCTACACATTGCGAAGCCGGACCGCGCTGATTATGCTCCGAAAAATGAAAGATTGAGGGGGACGGTCATGACTAGTACGACAATGCAGCGAGCTGCGCTCTACGTAGTCGCGGCCTTCTTGTCGCTCTCACTTTTGGTTGGCAGCGGACTTGCTCGAGCCGACGAGATCAAAGTGATGGCGTCGGTCGCCCTGAAATCGACACTGGACGACCTTGCGGCAAAATTCGAAAGCACCGGCGGCGGCAAGGTGACGATGGTTTATGGCCTTGCGGCGCAATTGAAGCAGCAGATCTCCAACGGCGAAGCTGACGACGTCGCCATCCTGATCCGTCCGATGATGGAAGATCTTCTCAAACAGGGGAAATTGGCGGCCGGCAGCCTCGCCAATGTCGGCGACACGCCGGTTGCGATCGCCATTCGCGCGGGCGCCCCCAAGCCGGATATCGGCACTGTCGATGCACTGAAACATACGCTGATCGTGGCCAAATCGATTTCATATGCCGACCCGGCGAAAGGTGGCGCCAGCGGTGTCTACTTCGCCAAGGTTGTCGGGCAGCTCGGCCTGGCCGATGAACTCAAGGCGAAGACAATTCTGGTGCCCGGCGCCCAGGCTCCCGAGCTTGTCGCCAAGGGCGAAGCCGAATTGGGCGTGGCGCAAGGCTCGGAAATCATTTCGGTCGCAGGCGCGGAGGTGCTCGGACCGTTGCCGGGCAATCTTGGCAGCGTGACACTGTTTACCGCGGGCATCGCCACGGCGAGCAAAGGACCTGATACCGCCAGAGCATTCATCAAGTTCATTACCGGACCGGCCGCAGCGCTCGTCCTGAAGGCCAAGGGCTTCGACCCGGGCTGATTGCGCGAAACACTTGTCGATAACGGTACATCGCCGCCAGTAGTACGAGGTCGGCGACCGACGCAATCCACATAAGGCCTAGCCCAGCGCCTGCAGGATGACGTCGGGCGCGTCGGTGATGACGCAGTCCACGCCCATGGCGACCAGCGCGCGGGCCACGTCGCCATCGTTGATCGTGTAGACGCTGAGCGTGTAGCCCGCCTTGCGGATCTCGACGGCGCGCGGCGCGGTGAGCCTGGTGCCGTTGGTGTTGACGCCGGCCGCCGCCACGGCCTCGGCCCGGGCCCGCCAGTCGTCGCGGATCTCGCCCAGCAGGATCGCCCGGTCGAATTGGGGAGCGGCTTGCCGGGCGGCGGCGAGCGAGGCCTCGGCGAAGCTCGACAGCAGGGGCGGCGGCAACAGGACTGGCCAGCAGCGGCGCAGGGTCTCGACCGTGACCCTTGCCGTCTCGGCTTCGCGACCCTCGCACGGCTTGATCTCGACATTGCAGCCCAGCCCCAGTTCGCCGAAGCAGGCGATCGCCTCCTCGAAGGTCGGCACGCCGGACGGCAGTTCGGCGCGGGGTGTCCGGGCGACCAGGCGATCGATGCCGGTGGTGCGCTTCAGCGAATCGTCGTGCATCACGATCGGCACCGCATCAGCCGTGAGCTTGACGTCGATTTCGACCCACCGGGCGCCGCGCCGGCGCGCCTCGCGGAACAATTCGAGGGTGTTTTCGGGAGCGTAGGACGCGGCCCCGCGATGACCGATCACTTTCGGCAGTTGCAGCATTCGCCAATACAAAGCTAATTCAGACTGCCGCAATAGACGAATGATCCCGCCCATGTCGACTTTTCCCGACCAGTTCCGGCTCAATGGCCGCACCGCGCTGATCACGGGCTCGGCGCGCGGCCTTGGCTGGGAGATGGCCAAGGGCCTGGCCGAAGCCGGCGCCCGGGTCCTGCTGCATGGCCGTGACCGCCCGCGGCTGGAAGCCCGGCTGGGCGAACTCAGGGCGGCTGGAGCATCGGCCGATGCGCTCGCCTTCGACATGACCGATCGCGCGGCGATGGCGGCCGAGATCGCCCGCGCGCCCGCCATCGATATCCTGATCCACAATGTCGGGGAGCGCGACCGGCGGTCGTTCCTCGAGATCGACCACGACGCCTTCGCGCGCCTGATCGACGTCGACCTGGTGGCGGCGCATGCCCTGATAAAGCTGGTCGTGCCCGGCATGCTCGAACGCAACTGGGGCCGGCTGATCATGGTGACGTCGATCGTGGCCGATCTCGCCATTCCCAACGCCTCGTCCTATGCCACGGCGAAAAGCGGCCTGACATCTCTGGCGCGCTCGCTCGCCGCAGAATTCGGCGCGACCGGCGTGACGTCCAATGCGTTGGCCCCCGGCTTCTTCGCCACCGAGACAAACCAGCGGATGATCGCCTCGCCCGCGGGCGAGCATCACCGCGCCCGCAGTCCCGCCAAGCGCTGGGCCAGCCCCGCGGAGATCGCCGGTGCAGCGATCTTCCTCGCATCGCCCGCCGCCGGTTACGTCAACGGCCACACGCTGATCGTCGATGGCGGCGTCTCGGCGACCTACCTCGCCTGATGCAGGGTTTCGCCTCGACCCATGACGCGGCAAGCCAGGGGCTGGTCGCGGCGATCCTGGTGGGTGTCTTCGCCCTGCTGGCCGCCGACCGCGTGCATCGGGTGCTGATTCCGATCGGCGCGGTGGCACTCACCTGGGCGATTTCCTACCTCACGCCGTTCCGGCTGATCTCGTTCGAGGCGTCCAAGCAGGCCGTCGACCTCAACGTCATCCTGCTGCTGTTCGCGATGATGGCGCTGGTCGGCGTGCTGAAGACGACCAACGTCTTTGCCTGGGCGGTCGATCGCCTGCTCGAGCGCTCGCGCGGCAATCCGAGCCGGTCCGCCGAGCTGATCATCTGGTTCACCGGTATCCTGTCGGCCTTGCTCGACAACGTCACCACGGTGATCTTCGCCTATCCGATGGCGTCGGAAATGGCGCGGCGGCTCAGGATCAACGGCGCCGCCTTCTTCCTGCCGATGGTGATGGCCGCCAACATCGGCGGCACGGCGACCCTGATCGGCGATCCGCCGAACGTGCTGATCGGCACCGATCCGCGCGCGCACCTCACCTTCATGGATTTCATCTACAACCTCACGATCCCCTGTAGCTTCATGATGGTGGCGCTCGTCTGGTACAGCCGGCGCTACTACCCGCACGACATCGGCGGCGAAGCCGACCGTGACCATCCCGCCATCGCCGCACCGACGGGCGCCGCCCTGACGAACGTGCCGTTGCTCAAGGTCACGCTCTGGGTCTCGGCGCTGATCCTGGTGGGATTCGGCACCTATACCTTCACCGGCATGCCCGTATCGGTGCCGGCGGTGATCGGTGTGGCCGTCATCCTGCTGGCGCAGGACTACTACTATCTCAAGGAGCACCGGCCGACGCCGGAAGAGCGCCAGCATGGCGTGCTCGACATCCTGGAGAAAGAAGTCGAATGGCCGACTCTCGCCTTCTTTCTCTTCCTGTTCGTGCTGGTCGGGGCCTCGGTGGAAACCGGCCTGATCGAATTCGCTGGCCCAGGCGCTGGGCTGGACGATCGACCGCATTTCCGCCGGCCTCGCCTTGTTGCCCCGCGCGACCTTGCTGGTGGCAGCCCTGCTCGTTCTCTGGGTTTCCGGCGTCCTGTCGGCCTTCATCAACAACATCCCCTACGCCGCGGTCACCATTCCCCTGGTGGCGACCCTGCTCGGCCGCATGAACCCCGGCCCCGAGGGCCAGATCCTGTGGTGGGCGCTGGCGCTCGGCAGCTGCCTCGGCGGCAACGGCACCCTGATCGGCGCCTCGGCAAACGTGGCGGTGACCGGCCTCGCCGAAAAGGACGGCAAGCGCATCTCGTTCAACGAATTCACCGCTTTCGGCGCGCGGGTGACGGCGATCACGCTGGTCCTCTCGTCGGCCTATCTGGCGCTCTGGCTCTATGTCGGCGGCGTGCCGGTGAACCTCGCCGGCACCGCGATCCTTGCCGTGTTTATCGCCTTTCGTTTGGCGGCGAAGCGGTGAACACTGCCGGCCGATGACCCGACCGAAGACAAAAGCATGAAACGCGATCTCCAGATCGGGCTGCTGGCCGCGATTGCCGCGATCGTTCCAAGCCTCCTCCTCGCCGTCCTGGGTGCGCCTGTCGGCCTGTACCTTGTCGTTGCCGTCGGCTGCGGCACCGGCATCGCGGTCGCTTTCGGCCGGCCTTGGCATCGCCAGGCGGTGGCGCGCACCGAGAGCCAGACGACGCATCTTCGCAGTGCGATCGGCATTGCCGCGACCGCGGGCGGCATGCCGACTTACTGGACCGAACACTCCATCACTCCCGAAACCCTGACCCAGATCCAGCAGTTGATCGCCGCCCTCGGCGTGCGCCGTGTCCTGGAGCTTGGCTCGGGCCTGTCGACCCTGCTGCTCGCCCATGCCTTCCGGTGGGCCGGCGAGGGCGCGGTGCTGTCGCTCGACGACGATGCCCGCTGGGCGGCTCAAACCACGGCCACCCTGGAACGCGAAGGACTTTCGGGCTTTGCCGAGGTTCGCGTGGCGCCGCTGCGGGACGTGACGGCGGGCGGCCGCACGGCGCCGTGGTACGACCTCTCCGGCGTCGGTGCGGGGGCCCGCTTCGATCTCGTGATCGTCGACGGGCCGCCCGCCTGGAAGGGCGACCGCCTCGCCCGTTTGCCCGCCCTCTATGAATTGCGCAAGCACTTGGGCGAGAACGGCGTGCTGGTCCTCGACGATGCCGGACGCGGCGGCGAGGCCGAGATCGCCCGCCAGTGGCAGCGCGATTTTCCCGACCTCCATTTCAGGATGGTCGGCGTGGGCCGCGGCCTGTTCGTCGCGAGCGTGCAGAAATCCACCCTCGACCTCCTGCCCATGTAGCGAGGGAGAGCGATGAATTTTTACCGGAAATTACGCAACATCGCGTGGCGCGCGTCGATGAAGGGGCTGCCGCGCGGCCCCCATCTGTCGCGCTACTTCATGTACAATCGATTGGGCGAAGTCGGGCGGACGCTGCCCAACCGCAGCGGCAGGGTCCTGGCTGTCAGCCGATCCGCGAATGTCTGCGAGATGCTGGGCCTCACGCCCTCCGAGATCGTTCCGGCCGACTACCCGGAGCACAACATGCTGTCGCTCAAGTTTCCTGACGAATCGTTCGACTACGTGATCTCGGACCAGGTGCTCGAGGATGTCGAGGGCCCGCCGCAGAATGCCATCGACGAATGCCGCCGCGTGCTGAAGCCAGGCGGCATCGCCGTGCACACGACCTGTTTCATCAACCCTATCCACGAGGCGCCGGCGGATTACTGGCGCTTCACGCCGTTCGCACTGAAGCATCTGCACCGCGACTGGTCGGAGATCATCGAGGTCGCCGGCTGGGGCAGCTTCGACGTGTGGATCGCAGAGCTCGACGGCGTGCGCTACACCGCCGTGCCGCATGCCAAGTGGCATCCGTTCCACAAGCTCGCGATGAAGAACGATCCCGCCTGGCCGATCGTCACCTGGGTCGTGGCGCGCAAATGACGACACTCAAGGTCTACTGCACGATCGGCATGCAGGGCGCCGTCGAACAACTGCTGCCCCAACTCGAAGCGGCGAGCGGCTGCACCCTCGCCTTCACCTGGGCCACAGCGCCGATGCTGGTTCGCCGGCTGCAGGCGGGCGAGAGAGGCGACGTGATGATCCTCAATCGCGCCGGTATCGAGACCATGGTCAAGGAGGGCCGGATCGCACCGGGAACGGCGGTGAAGTTGGCCGGCTCGCCGGTCTCCCTCGCGGTGAAGACCGGCGCGCCGAAGCCCGATATCTCGACGCCCGAGGCGCTGAAGAAGACCCTGCTCGCGGCCAAATCGATCTCCTACACCGATCCGGCAGCCGGTGGCGCCAGCGGCGTCTACTTCGCCCAGCTGCTCGAACGACTGGGCATCGCCCGCGAGGTCAACGCCAGGAACACCTATCCGCCGCCGGGCGGCTTCTCCGGCGCGCTCCTGCTGACCGGCCAGGCCGAACTGGCGATCCAGCAGAAGCCGGAACTGCTGCATATCGCCGGGATCGAGGTCATCGGACAACTGCCGGGCGAACTCAACATGGTCACGGTGTTTGCCGCCGGCATCGACACTGCGAGCCGCAACGCCGCAGTGGCCAGGAAGCTGATCGATTTCCTGCAGTCGCCGATCGCAGCGTCGGTGCTGCGATCGAAGGGCCTCGATCCGGACGCGGAATGACGACGCCGTATTGGTCGCGCAGAGAGCGCTCCGGCGGCTACGGCTTCTTGGTCATGTTCCAGAAAACCGTCACCGGCGCCACCATCGTGCCGTCGAGCTTGGTGCTCTGCGCAAAGGGCTGATACCACTGCCCGAGATTGATGTGCGTCGGATGCTCGACCCAGTATTTCTGCAGGTCGATGACGATCTGCTTCTGCTTGACCGGGTCGCCTTCCTTGGAGAACTGGTCGCGCATCTTCTCGATCGTGGCGTCGCACGGCCAGCCGAACATCGCCTTGTCGCACGAGGCGTTGAAGAAGCCGGCCATCACCGGGTTGAGGATGTCGGCGGCCGCCCACGACGTCATGAAGGCGTTCCAGCCGCCCTTGTCCGGCGGATCTTTCTTGGTGCGCCGGCCGACCAGTGTCTGCCAGTCCATCGGCTGGACGTCGACCTTGAAACCCGCGGCCTCGAGCTGGGCCTTGGCGACCGGCGCGAGGTTGGCGAGGATCACGTTGTCGGTCGCCTGCATGAGCACGACCGGCGTGCCGTCGTAGCCTGCCTCCTTGAGGATTTCCTTCGCCCTGGCGGCATTCTGATTGAGGATGTCCTTCATGCCTTCGTCGGTGCCGAGCGGCGTGCCGCAGAGGAACATCGCCTTGCACACCTTGTAGTACTTGGGATCGCCGATCGTGGCCTTGAGGAACTCCTCCTGGCCGATCGCGACCGAGGCGGCGTAGCGGATCCTGGGATTGTCGAACGGCTTGAACAGCGTGTTGAAGCGAAGCACGTCCTGGTTGCCCAGCGGGTTGAAATCGAACAGCTTGACGTTCTTGTCCTTCGCCAGCATCGGCAGCAGATCATGGGTGGCGACTCGATCATGTCGATCTCGCCGTTGAGCAGCGCCGATGCCTGGGTCTGCGGATCGGGAATCCAGATCCACTCGATCCTGTCGACCTTGGCAATCTTGCCGCCCGCCAGCCCGGAGGGCGGCTCGGCGCGCGGCTTGTAGGTCGGGTTCTTGACGAAGACGACCTTCTCGCCGGGTTTCCATTCATTGGCCACGAAGACGAACGGGCCCGAGCCGATCACGTCCTCGACCTTGATCTGCTGCATCGGGTCGGTGTCGGCCGTCTTCTTCGGCATCATGAAGGGCACGTTCGCCGACGGCTTGCCGAGCGACTCGAGCACCAGGCCATAGGGTTCCTTCATCTTCATCCTGAAGGTCCTGGCGTCGACCGCCTCGAAACCCGCGACCTCGCCCATCAGCTTCTGACCCATCGAATCCCTGGCGCCCCAGCGCTTGATCGAGGCGATGCAGTCTTCGGGGCTGACCGGCTTGCCATCCGACCACACCAGGCCGTCGCGCAAGGTGAAGGTCCAGGTGAGCTTGTCGGCCGAGACGTCGTATTTGTCGACCATCTGCGGCTTGACTTCGAACTTCTCGTCGACCGCGAACAGCACGTCCCAGACCATGTAGCCGAAACCGCGCTGGACGTAGGCGGTGGTCCAGATCGGATCGAGAATCTTCAGGTCGGAGTTCATCACGACCTTGAGGGTCTGCGCTTGGGCCGGCGCTGGCGCCGCGCCGAACACGCCACCGACGCTCGCAGCCAACGCCAGCGCCGCTACAGACTTCCTGAGATCGAACATGGATAGGCCTCCCTTGTCCCCGAAGGATCGTAGCAAGAACCGCGCCGCCCCGCAGGACGGCAGGGCAATCGCATGTGATTGGAATCGCCGGTCGTCCTGAGCGTAGCGAAGGACCTCACGCCTGCCACGGACTCGATATTTGCAGTCCACGTCTGATCGTTCTGCGAGGTCCTTCGCGGAGTTTACCCTGATGGCGGCCTGCGCCGCCGAAGGGCTCAGGACGACGGAAATCTTCACATGCGATTGCCCTGACGCAGGACGCCGATCGCCTCGGCGCTGCCGCCACGGCCGGATCATGATAGGGTCCGGCAAGGTGACCCTAGTCGTGAACCGCGAAAAGCCCGTCCTCTTTCGCGAGACAGTACGGGAGCATCCCCTTTGGGCGGCCATTGCGTTCCTGCTCGCGATCCGTGTCGTGCTGGTCGCGCACTATGGCGTGGGCTTCGAGATCTCCGACAGGCTATGGCAGCTGCTCGACGCCGACGTGCTGCGGACGGATCCCATCCGCTCGCTGTATTTCCTGCATGGACAGCCGCCGCTGTTCAACGCCCTTTTTGCATTGTCTCTACAGTTCCCCGGAGGTGCGGGGCCGGTCTTCCTGCAGACGGTCTACGTCCTGTCGTCGGTCGTCATGGTGGCGATCTTTCACTTCTTCCTGAGGCGGTTCGGCTACGGCGCCGTCGGCGCTTCCGTCGGCGGAGCCGCGTTCGGCCTGCTGCCGCAGGTCCTGACCTACGAGAGCATGTTCCACTATGCGCATCTCGAGGCGACGCTGGTTCTCTCGGCGACCTTCTTCGCCGCGACCTATCTGTCCGGCCGTCGCCTTGGCGCCTTTGCGGGCTTTGCCTGCTGCCTGGTCGCACTCGCGCTGCTGCGGTCGATGTTCCATCTCGTCTGGGTCGCGTTCACCCTGCTGGCGATCTGGCGCCTCGGCCGTTCGCGCGCCGCGGCGCGGGATCGCTCGCAGGTCCTGGTCGTGGTCGCGGCGCTGGCGGTGGTCACGGCGCTCTATGCCAAGAACCTGAAGGAGTTCGGTGTCTTTTCGCCCAGCTCGTGGCAGGGCCTCAACACCGTCTCGATGACCTTGCCGGTACGGGCCGGCGACGCCGGTGCGTTCCCGGCCGTGGCCGACGATTTTCGCGACCGGATTCGGCGCGGCGAATTCTCGCCGTCGTCGGCGCTCGCGTTCGAGGCCGCCAATTTCTGGGCCGGCTGGCTGCCCACGGCCAGGGGATGCGGGACGGCAGAGCAGCCTGTCGCCGCGCTCTGCGCCGTCAGGAAGAGCAATGGCGAGCCGAACTTCAACAACATCGCCATCGTCCGCTACTCGAGCGAGCTCGGGCACGACGCCGTTCACGGCTTGCGTCTGTATCCCGCCTTCTACGCGCGCCGGGTCGCCTCCAGTTTCATGACATTCTTCGGCACACCTTCGTGGAGCTACACCAAGCCGGGACCGGCCTTGACGGCGTACGGCGCCGCCTGGGACCGGCTCCTGATGTTCGAGCCAGCCCGCGCATTCTCGCCCGACAGGAGCCACGATACCGGATGGGCGCTCCTCGCCAGCCGCTTCCTGTCGGCGTCGCTGCCGCTTTGTGCGCTGGTGCTGGGCGGGACGATCTTCATCGTCGTGCGCGGAATCGTCGAAGGAGCGGATTACCTGCGCGGGCGCCGGGGCACGGCGGACTGGGTATTTCCACTGCTGGTGGTCGCGCTGTTCCTGCTGCTGCCGAATTTCATCAACGGCACCGAGACCGATCGCATCCGCTATTCGATCGAACCGCTGTTGCTGCTGGCGCTCGCCAACGCCGCGATCCTGGTGCGACGCCGCAGCAGCAAGCGCCGCAACGGCGGCTCAAGGTAGAGCATGTTCCGCTTTCACGGAACCACCTCACCCTGAGGAGGCCGCGAAGCGGCCGTCTCGAAGGGTGGGCACGAGCACCTTGTTTGTTGCCTACCCTTCGAGACGCATCGCTACGCGATGCTCCTCAGGGTGAGGTAGAGGCTAGTTTCAAGGGCGCGGGCCGGGTGTTTCGTCAGCGCGTCATTCGGCGGCCTGGGGGATCCGTTTTCCGCGCATCGCCGCGAACTTGGCATAGGCGCGCGCGCGCCGCTCGTCGAACTTTGCCAGCCGCCGCTGGGGATTCGGACGCTCGACGTTGCCTTCTGCTCCGGGTTCCTTCTGCGAGCCGACCCAGCCATGCGCGGCGATGTCGAAGATGATGCCATTGAGGTCGGTGTGCTTGACCTCATAGCCGTCCGGGTTGTTGGGATCGCCCATGATCCAGGTCGCGCCGACGTTGCGCGCGATCTTGCCCTGTTCGACCACGTCATCGACCCAGAAGCCGATATGGTGGATGCCGACGTAGTCGACACCCGTGCCCTGCGAGGCCTCGTCGCTCTTGAAGTGGAGGATGGCGAGGTTGACCACCCCGTCGCTCAGGAACACGCCCTCGGCCAGGGGGCCGTCGAGCTCCATGACTTCCTGCAGGCCCACGGCCTGCTTGTAGAATTCGGCGGTCTCCCAAGGATCCTTGACGCTGAGCGCGATGTGGCGAATGCGCCCTCTGGTCTGCACAGTCATCGACCTGCTCCCTTCCATCAGCTATCGGCCAGGAAGTGTAACTGGAATCGGGCCGGCAACCTAGACCGGGAGGCGTAGTCGGACGCCGCGCATCATCCGCTCAGGGCCATTCCCGCGCTGACTTCCTAGACCACGCGGAAGTTCTTGAATTTTCGTTGGCACAAAATCAGCCATTCGATTTCAACGACTTAGAAAATCGGAGCGGCAAAAATCGACCTACACAAAACCTGTACGCGTTCAGATTGCCGCTCAGACCTAGGCAAAACCTCGGCAAACATACTGCGTCGGGTTACCGCGAGTGTCGCAAAAGTTTTTGCAATTCTGTGATGCAGTGATGCCGCCCGCTTTACGTATCTGAACCCTAGTCGTCCCGCTTACCTGTTGCTGAGAGCACCCCGCCTTCGTCGTCGATACGCCAAAAGCCTAGTTCGTTACCGTTGAACGAAAGGGTATATTTGATCTCCGTTCCGAGCCCAATGTTCTGGATATCAACTTCGAAGGTCGTCGCGTCCTTCCACGTCCCCTTTGCTGCCGAAATGCTGCCGGGGTAGGGATCGGAAAGTTTCGACAAACCCTTACTATAAAGCCCGTTGAGTCCGATGGGCTGGTTGTACTTAATCGAGGCACCTGCTGGGTTAGCCAAGTACAACTCGTACTCAATATGAGGAGTTTGGCCGGTAAGAAACAGCGTGAAGGATTTTAAGCCAAGTTCATCGGCTGGAAACTTATAGGTTTTCCCTGAAATTGCAGACGCAATATCTGACGTTGGGCCAACAGGGGTCGGTTTTTCGATTGCCGCGTCCCAAATCGCGCTTGCAAGCTGCCCCTCGCCACCGGGGTTTGGAGGCAATGCGACATCCGATTTGACCGCAGAGGCGACATAGTTGGCGAGGGCGCGAAACGAGACGTATTTTCTGGCTGTCGTCACTGCTACGATGTCCAAATCGGGAAATACCCAGATATCCTGGCCATTTTTCCCACTTGCTATGTAGATGTGCTGGTCTGGGAGTATCCAGAAGAAATTCGAATAGCTCATTCTTGGATCATAAGACGCATGCGTGTTCACGGCCCGGTGGCTTAGGACAGGGTCAAGAACGAGATGGTTTTCAGCAGTCATTTGACTACAAGGCTAACGATGGAATGTTGTTAATCACATCAGTATGTCGAGCGCCCAATACCGCGTTAGCATTCGGGCTTCGGCAGATCACTGATGTTCACGCCCGCGCCCGTCAGTCGATTGCAAGCTGCCGTGCGTACCTCCTCGTCGAAGGTCTTGAGATGGCGGAGGACCACCGCCTCGGCGGTCAGCTCCGGCATTCCCCGCTCGATCAGCATTGCGAAGCCTGCGGACGGCTTCTTGCTGAGCGTCAGATCCCTCAACGTCTGAACAACTTGGACCCGATCGATCTTTTGTCGAGTACGGCTGAGCCTGGTCGTCTTGCCTTTCTCCTTGGAAAGCACGAACTCCAGGGCATGGATCGACTGCCAGAAGTCGTGCTCAACCGTCCCTTTTTTCTCCGCCGGGACAAGCGAAACGAGCCGTCGAAACGCAGCATCGGCGATCACGGCGTCTTTCTTTTTCTCAGCGTTCGCGATCCACGTCCGAAGCATTTTTGGATCGTCACACTTCGCTATGCTCGCAAGTATCTTTGAGTTCGCAGTCATCGGAGCCATCCTTGTTTATTCTTGGAGTGCCGTCGCGTTTATGCCTCGACCGTGATCTTGATGTGCGATGGATCGACGCCGAACGTTATCGCGAGACGTTGCTTTGCTTCGCTGATAGTCAAAGGCTGGCTTCCGAACTCGGCCGAGTTTGACGCAATAGGCGCAGTGGGCAGAGGGGCGAGTTCGCCCTTGTTGAGAGGCACCTTGGCAATTGGTGGAGAGGCCTTACCCGCACCTGCCCCTACGAATGAAGCAGAGCCATTCTCGTCATCATAGAGGGAAACCCATACGCCCCGTCCGATTGGTATCGAGCGGTTGGCTTCCATGCGCGCCGCATAGGCCCTGTCCATGCGGGACTTGATGTCCGCTTGTTCGAAAATGTGAACCAAAGCGAACTTCGGGTTCTCTTTGTCATCGACCGAGACGACCACCACAACATTAGCGTCGTCGAGTGTAAGCCAGCCCTTGTCGTCCTTAGTTCTCGGAAAGGCGAACCATCGATCCTGAGTGGTGCGGATGGTGGCGATCTTTTCCACTCCGTCCTTCAGCAGACGTCGCATGCTCGACTTGCCGCTCCCGGATAGGCGCTCGACGGCATAACCCTGGGCCTGGAGCGTTTCGTAGGCGATCTCCTTAAGTCGGTCCCGACGTTCAACTTTCTCAGGCGATCCAAATACGTTGGTCATGTTGTCTCTCCGGGATGAATGAAGACGTCATGACAGACGAACAATAGAGAGTAAAGTATTCTCTTTGAGAGAATAGAGAGATAATAGAGTAATGATGGAGACATGGAAACATAAGAGAGAACTGATTTCGGGCCACATCAAACAATCCAGAACATACGGCTTGAATACGGATATACCGTACATATGACGGAACACCAAATATGTGTGGGTCAGCCCTTTAAGGAGAATAACGTGCAGTCAAAGACCGAACGCTTCGAAATGCAACTCGATCAGGGAATTTTAGACACGGTCGATGAATGGCGTGCGGATCAGGACGATCAGCCTTCCCGGGCAGAGGCGGTTCGCCGCCTGATAGAAACCGGCTTAGCAGTCGCAGGCCGTCGTGGAGTAGCCGTCAGCGATGGCGAAAAGCTGATCCTGACGATGCTTTGCGATCTCTACAAACACCACAAAATCAACGCCAACATCGACCCGGATTTTGTGCAGTCGGTCTTGTACGGCGGCCACTATTGGGGCCTTCGTTGGCAATACTCTGGCTTGTTTCACGGCCATCGGGACAGGGACGAGAAGGTAGCCGAGGTCACGAACTTCCTTGATGCATGGTTCTTCATCGAGACCGGCTACGCCAAGCTGTCCACGAAGGACAAAGAGCGCGTGAAGGTCGAGGCCGAACCCTTCGGTGAACACGTTGCTTTCAGGGGCTTCGACGGCAACAACGAGAGTGACTATTTGAGCATCGCCCGTTTCATGATCGACGATCTCAAACGCTTCACACACTTCGCAGGGCGTGACCTGAACTCTCATATGCCGGTGGTCGAGTCATACCGGCGCATGTACCGGGTGTTCGAGCCAATCCGGGTGACGCTCGTCGGCCGCGAGCTGACGGCGTCAGAAATTATCGAACTGCTGAAGGCACTAATGCACCCGGAACGTCGAAAGTAGCAGTCCCTCCCAGCCGTACGCTTGCAACGATGTAAATGGCGCAATGACGCGTACTGCAGTCGAACCCGTCAGCTAACCCCCTCGCATGTCAAACCTCGGCAGAACCTCGGCACTCGCGATGAGGCGCTCCTAAGTCATTGTTTTTAAATTGAAAATTAGACTACAC
>CAVXZJ010000004.1:0-9728 GCA_963766285.1 uncultured Alphaproteobacteria bacterium
CACGATCTCGACCGGCGCCTTCAGGCCCTTGCCATCGAAGTGGCCCGCATAGGACGGCAACGCGCCGCGCACCTGGAAATATGTGCCGGTGAAAAAGACACCGAGCGCCAGCATCACGCCGGCCAGGAACTTTGCCAGCGCGAGGCCCAGACGAGCGATCAACATGGGCGGGCTGCCCGCACGCCGTCAGCCGCCGATGTAGGAAAGGATCGTGGCGCGATCGGCGTCGAGGTCGGGCGCGGCCTTGCGCACCTTCGGATCGTCGAAGGCCGACATCTTGAGCGGATTGCCCGCGAGCGTCAGCGTGCCGCCGCTGCCATCCGGCACGGAGACCAGCATATTGCGCGCGGCGACCTGCGGATGGGCGATGGCCTGGGCCACGTTGTTGATCGGCCCGCACGGCACGCCGCCTTTGGATACGACATCGATCCAGTGGGCCGTCGGCTTCGCCTTGAGGACGGATTCGATTTCGTGTTCGAGCTTCTTGTGATGCTTCTGGCGCAACGCATTGGTCTTGTAGTTGGGATCGGCGGCCATGTCGGGCCGGCCGAGCGCCGCGCACATCTTGATGAACAATCCGTCGTTGCCGGCGGCGATGATGATCGCGCCATCGGCCGTGGCGAACGCCTGGAACGGCGTGATGGTCGGGTGGCGCGCGCCGAGCGGACCCGGAATTTCCTTCTCGACCGTGTAGCGCATGATGGCGTTCTCGAGCAGCGCCAGCTGACAGTCGAACATGGCGACATCGACCTTGGTCGATTCGCCGGTCTTGAGCCGATGCACCAGAGCGGCGTTCACCGCCACCGCGGTATAGAGGCCCGCGCCAAGATCGCCGATCGACATGCCGACCCGGGCGGGTGGCTGGCCTTCGTTGCCGGTGATGCTCATGACGCCACCCATGCCCTGCATGACCATGTCGTAGGCCGGGTCCTTCGAGTTCGGCCCAGTATGCCCGAAGCCCGATGCCGAGGCGTAGATCAGTTTGGGATACCTGGCATGCAGCGTCTCCCAGCCGTAGCCCAATTTCTCCATCGTGCCCGGCCGGAAGTTCTCGACCACAACGTCGGCCTTCGCCAGCAGCTTGTCGAAGATCTTGCGGTGCTCGTCGTTCTTGAGGTCGAGGGCGATGCTCTCCTTGCCGCGGTTCACCGAGGCGAAGTAGGTCGACTTGCCGTTGATGAACGGCCCGTAGGCGCGCGCGTCATCACCGCCCTTGGGCGGCTCGACCTTGATCACCCGGGCGCCCATTTCGGCCATCAGGAGAGTGCAGTAGGGGCCGGCGAGGATGCGCGAGAGGTCGACGACGAGGATGCCCTCGAGGGGGCCGGAGGCTTTTGTCTGGGTCATGTGCGGTTCTTAACCAGAGGCACGCCGCGAATCCAGCCAGACGTTGGCGGCTGCGGCACCAATGACGATGACGCCGCCTGCCAGAGTCCAGTCGCCGGGCCGCTCGCCGTCGAAGATCCAGACCCAGATCGGTCCCAGGACGAGCTCCAGGAGGCCGAGCAGGGCCGCGCGTCCGGCCGGGATCCGCTTCAGGCTGGCCATATAAAGCAGCAGGCCCACCGCCATCTGACCCGGTCCGAGCGCCAGCAGCCAAGGGAGGTTGGCGGCCGAGAGATTGCCGGGATGCGCAAAAGGCAGTGCAATCAGGGCGGAGATCACGCCGGCCAGGGCAAGTGACGGCTGCATGCCGACGTCGCGGCGATGGCGCACGATCACGTAGTTGAAGCTCATGCAAAGTACGACAATGGCGGCCACCGCCATGCCGAGCGCAGCACCCGCGCGCAGCGAGCTTCCCACGCTGAGCGTGAGACCTGCCAGCGCCACAACCATGGCGAACATCGTGTGGCGGTGTAGCGGTTCGTTCAGGAACAGGCGCGCCAGCAGTGCGGTGATGAACGGCGTGGCGCCGAACATGATCAGCACGTTGGCGACCGGCGCCAATCCCAGGGCGATGATGAAGGCCACCGCGCTGCCGGCGAGGAACAGCGCACTCAGCAAGAGCGAAAGGCCGGCCCGCCGCACGTCGCTCAGCACGCGACGGCGATGCAGGAGAAGCAGAGGCAAAATTGTGGCAGCCAGCAGGATCGAACGCCAGAACGAGATGTCCCACGCAGGCATGTCGATGCGGCGGACGATGACACCCGCCGTGCTGAAAGACATGGCGGCGCCGATGGCGAAGAGGGCGCCCAGAGTGGCGGAACTCCCGGCGCGAGGCTGCGTTTTCATGACGTTCCTTGTGTGATTAAGGATTCGTCGTGCCGCCGTCCATCGATTCTCTCGAACTGCCGCCCTTTCGTCCCCGCTTTCCGTGGTGGGGCGCCGACCTGCAGACGATCGCGATCCTGCTCAATGCCAAGGTCGCCGATCTCGCGCCGCACACGAGCGAGCGCGTGCTCTTCCCGATGGCCGATCGCACCGGGGACATCCTGCTCGGTATGCTCGACCAGCCGGCGGAGCCGGTTGACGGCCGGCCGCTGATTATCCTCCTGCACGGTCTGACCGGCGACGAGTTCGAGCCCCTACGTACTGGCGGCCGCCCGTCATCTGCTCGATCGCGGCTATCCGGTGTTGCGCCTGAACGTTCGCGGCGCGGGCCCCTCGCGGCCTTACTGCAAGGAGCACTACCATGTCGGCCGAACGGCCGATTTCCGCCGTGTGCTGTCGCAGATACCCGACGAACTCACGAGCAATGGCATCGTCGCGGTCGGCTATTCGCTGGGCGGCGCCGTGCTGCTCAAATACCTTGGCGAGGAAGGGTCCTTTTCGCGGTTGCGGGCGGCGGCCACGATCTGCGCGCCGATCGATCTGCTGGCCACCTGCCGGCACATGATGTCACCCCGCAACTGGCTCTATCACCGCTACATGCTTCGCGGCATCAAGGCCGAGGCGATGGGGCAAGGCGTCCGCATGAGCGACGAGGAGCGTGCGATCGTGCGCGCGGCGCGCAGCGTGTGGGAATTCGACGACTGCTTCATCGCGCCGCGCTACGGCTTCCTGGGCGCGGGCGACTACTACCAGCTCTGCGCGCCGATCGAGTTCATGCCCGAAATTCGCGTGCCGACGATGGTCCTGGCCGCCGGTGACGATCCCTGGATCCCGGTCGAGCACTATCGGGCGTTCGACTGGTCGAACAATCCCTGGCTGCTGCCGGTAATTCCGCCGACAGGAGGTCATGTCGGCTTCCACGGCGACACGAGCGGGCAGGCGTGGAGCGACCTTGCACTGGAGAAATTCCTCAACAGGATCGCTATGATCGAGGCGTGAGCCTCGATGCCCCCGCCTTTCGACCGCGCTTTCCCTGGTGGGGCGGAGATCTCCAGACGCTGGCCAACCGTCTGAGGCCTGCGCGCGGCATCGGGCTGCCCGACAGCGAGCGGCTATCTTTTGCCCTTCCCGACGGCGATACCTTGCTCGCGTTGCTGGACCGTCCGGCCAGTCCCAGGCCAGGCAGCGCGCTTGGCATTCTTATTCACGGTCTGACCGGCTCGGAAGGCAGCCTCTACATGTCGAGCCAGGCGCGCGTGCTGCTCGATCGCGGATCGACCGTGCTGCGCCTCAATCTGCGCGGCGCCGGCCCATCGCGCGCCACCTGCGGCGGACAATATTATGCCGGCCGCAGCCAGGATTTCCGCACCCTGCTGGCGATATTGCCGTCCGAATTGACGACGAACGGCGTCGTCGCCGTCGGCTATTCGCTGGGTGGCGCGATGCTTCTCAAATATCTGGGGGAAGAGGGGACGGCGGCAAGGCTCACCGCCGCTGCGAGCGTGTCGGCGCCGGTCGATCTGTCGGCAACCTGCCAGTCGATGATGCGCCGCCGCAACGCGCTCTATCACCGCTACCTGCTGGGAGAGATGAAACAGGAAGCGACGGGCGCGGGCGCCGTGCTGTCCATCGCGGAGCGGAGCGCGATCCTGGGCTCGCAGACGATCTGGGAATACGATGACGCCTTCATCGCGCCGCGCCACGGCTTCGATGGTGCCGAGAATTATTACGAGCGCTGCAAGCCGCTGCGGTTCATGCCGGGTATCCGGGTGCCGACACTCGTCGTCGCGGCGCTCGACGACCCCTGGATTCCCGGCGCGCTTTACCGGAACTATGACTGGGCAGGCAACAAGGCGCTGCGGCCGCTTCTGCCCCGCGCCGGCGGACACGTTGGCTTTCATGGCACGGACGACCCGCGGCCGTGGAGCGACCGTGTCGTCGCGGACTTCCTCGAAGCCGTCAGCTGAGGTCGATCGGGTCCGCGGGCAAGCCGTTCTCGAGCAGAGCTTTCAGGCGAACGCCGAGGTCGTACGGCTCGAAGCGTTCTTTCGAAGCGATGATCTCTTCGGCCGTCCACCAGCGATGATCGAGCGTCCAGCTCTTCTCTTTCTCGTCGAGGCCCGATGTGTCGATAGCGGTCGAGTCCGTGCGGGCAAGGAAGAAGCGCTCGATGTGCAGCCGATCGTTGGTGCGCCAGATCATGTGGCGCCGGCGTTTCCAGGCCCAGCGAGGTTTGTCCGTGACGATCAGACCCGTTTCCTCACGCGCTTCGCGAACGGCGGCTTCGGCAAAGTCTTCGCCGGGATCGACCATGCCGCCCACCATGATCCACATCGGATCTTCGTGGCGGTTCTTCGGATCGTAGACGGCGGGCTGATGGACCTTGAACAGGAAGATCCGGTCCTGCCTGTCGAGCAGGATCAGGCGCGCCGAAGGTCTCTCGATCATTTCCTGGCGAGCAGCCGCGCTGCGTCGATGGCGCCGTAGGTCAGGATGCCGTCGCAGCCGGCGCGCTTGAAGCCGGTGAGGGTCTCGATCAGCACTTGGTCCCAGTCGAGCCAGCCCCGGTCGGCGGCGCCTCTCAGCATCGCGTACTCGCCGCTCACCTGATAGGCGTAGGTCGGTACGCCGAACGCATCCTTTACCCGTCGCACGATGTCGAGATAGGGCAGCCCCGGTTTCACCATCACCATGTCGGCGCCTTCCTCGATGTCGAAGCCCACTTCGCGCAGCGCCTCGTCGGAGTTGGCGTAGTCCATCTGGTAGGTCTTCTTATCGCCCTTCAGCGCGCCTGAGCTGCCGATGGCGTCGCGGAACGGATTGTAGAAGGCCGACGCATACTTGGCCGCATACGACATGATCTGCTCGTGCTGGTAACCCTTGTCGTCGAGCGCCTTGCGGATCGCGCCGATGCGGCCGTCCATCATGTCGGACGGCGCCTGGATGTCGGCGCCGGCCTCGGTTTGGACGATCGCCTGCTTGACCAGCGCCTCGACCGATTCGTCGTTCAGGATGAGGCCGTCGCGGACGATGCCGTCATGTCCGTCACTGTTGAAGGGATCGAGCGCCACGTCGCACAGGATGCCGATGCCGGGCACGGCCTTCTTCACGGCGCGCAGGGCACGGCACACGAGGTTGTCCGGGTTATAGGCCTCGCGCGCGTCGGGTGTCTTGGCCTTGGGATCGGTCTCGGGAAAGATCGCGACGGCCGGGATGCCGAGGTCACGCGCTTCCTTGGCAGCTTCGACGAACAGGTCGATCGACAGCCGGTCGACGCCGGGCATCGAGGCGACCGGCGCTCGCGCGTTCCTGCCTTCCTGCACGAAGACCGGCCAGATCAGGTCGTCCGCCGAAAGCCGATGCTCGGCGACGAGCCGGCGCGACCAGTCCTCGCGGCGGTTGCGGCGCAGCCGGGTGGTGGGGTAACGGCCCAGGGTCGAAAAGCGTTTCGCCATGCGCGCCTTATGGCGTGAACCGCGAAAAGCCGCAATGTATGATCCTGTCGCAATGGATTTCACCCTCACCGAAGACCAGCAGGCGTTCCGCGATACGGCGCGGCAGTTCGCCACCGACCGCATGCTGCCGCAGGCGGCCCGCTGGGACTCCGAGAAGATCTTTCCCGAAGAAGTGCTGCGCGAGGCCGCGGCCCTGGGCTTCGGCGGCATCTACGTGAAAGACGATGTCGGCGGCAGCGGGCTGTCGCGCTTCGACGCCGCGCTGATCATGGAAGAATTGGCGGCCGCCTGCCCGAGCACTGCGGCCTACATCTCGATCCACAACATGGCCACCTGGATGATCGACGGCTTCGGCGACGACGAGCAGCGCAAACGCTTCCTGCCCAGGCTCTGCTCGATGGAGCATTTCGCGAGCTATTGCCTGACCGAGCCCGGTGCCGGATCCGATGCCGCGGCGCTGGGCACGCGGGCCGAACTGCAGGGCGACTACTATGTCGTGAACGGCACCAAGGCCTTCATCTCCGGCGCCGGACGCAGCGACGTCTACGTGGTGATGCTGCGCACCGGCGGAGCGGGCGCCGGTGGCGTATCGACGCTGGTCGTGGAGAAGGGAACGCCCGGGCTCTCGTTCGGCAAGCAGGAACAGAAACTGGGCTGGAACAGCCAGCCCACGGCGGCGGTGATCTTCGAGAACTGCAGGGTGCCGGTTGCCAATCGCCTGGGCCCCGAAGGCCATGGATTCAAGATCGCGATGATGGGCCTCGACGGCGGGCGCATCAACATCGGCGCCTGTTCGATCGGTGGGGCGCGGGCATGCCTCGAGACGGCGTCGCGCTACGTGGTGGAGCGCAAGCAGTTCGGCCAGCCGATCGCCGACTTCCAGGCGACGCAATTCAAGCTCGCAGACATGGCGACGGAACTGGACGCGGCGCGGCTGATGATCTGGCGTGCGGCCTTCCTGCTCGACGTGAAGTCGCCGGAGGCAACGCAGGCAGCGGCGATGGCCAAGCGATTTTCGACCGATGTCGGCTTCGACGTCGTGAACCATGCCCTGCAGCTGCACGGCGGCTACGGCTACCTGAAGGATTTTCCCATCGAGCGCTATTTGCGCGACTTGCGGGTCCACCAGATCCTTGAAGGAACCAACGAGATCATGCGTGTGATCATTTCACGCCGACTTCTGATGGGATGAGAGAAGGCATGTATTGCGTGTCATCCCGAGCACAGCGAGTGATCCTTGCTGTCGTGGAAAGATCCCTCGCTGCGCTCGGGATGACGATGGTGCTTTGATAGGCGTACGGAGTTTGAATGTCTGACGCAGAGATATTGTTCGAGGTGAAGGACGGGCTGGGCATCATGACGCTCAACCGGCCGAAAGTGCTGAATTCGCTGTCCTACAACATTATCCTCGAGATGGAGCGGATGATCCCGCGGTGGGAGCAGGATCCGGCGGTCAAGGCCGTCGTCCTGCGCGGCGCCGGTGATCGGGCGTTCTGCGCCGGCGGCGACGTGGCCGGTCTCTATCGCGAAATGCAAGACGAGCCGAATGGCACCCTGCGGCGCGATTTCTTCCGCGACGAGTATATCGTCAACCGGCGCATCTACCGCTTCTCCAAGCCATGGATCTCGCTGATCGATGGCATCGACATGGGCGGCGGCGTCGGCATGTCGGTCCACGGCTCCCACTCGGTGGCGAGCGAGAAGTTCCTGTTCGCCATGCCGGAAACCACGATAGGACTCTTCCCGGACGTCGGCGGCGGTTATTTTCTGACCCGCCTGCCGGGAGCGCTAGGCACGTTCCTCGCGCTGACCAGCCATCGGCTGAGGGCGGCAGACGCGCTGTGGGCGGGCATCGTCGATGCCCATGTCCCGAGTGCGAAGATCGACGACCTGCAGGCGGCGCTGGGTGCCGCCGATCTTTCCGGCCCGAATGCCAACGGCAAGGTCGACAAGGTCATCGGAACGTTCGCCGAAGACCCGGGAGCGCCCGCGTTACCGAGCATGATGCAGGACATAGATCGCTGCTTCTCCGCGGAGTCAGTGCCCGAGATCGTGGCAAAGCTCAGGAAGATGGGCGGGGAGTGGGCCGACAAGCAGCTCGCGGCGCTGATGAAGCTCTCTCCGATCTCGATGGCGATCACGCTCGAGCAGCTCAAGCGCTGCGCCAACCGCTCTTTCGAGGATTCGATGACCATCGAATACCGCATGTCGCAGCGCTGCATGCAGAAGGGCCATGATTTCTTCGAAGGCGTGCGCGCCTTGCTGATCGCAAAGGACCAGAAACCCAAATGGCACCCCGCGACCATCGAAGGTGTCACGCAGGCGATGGTCGAGGAGCATTTCAAGCCGGTGTCGAACGACCTGTTCTTCGACTGAGCACAATCAACGGAGGAAACCATGGCGAAAGTCGCCTTCATCGGTCTCGGCAACATGGGCGGCCCGATGGCCGCCAATCTCTGCAAGGCGCAGCATCACGTGACTGCGTTCGACCTGTCGGACGCGGCCTTGGCGCAGGCAGTCGAGAAGGGCGCCCACAAGGCAAAGAGTGCTGCCGACGCGGTCAAGGACGCTGAGATCGTGGTGACCATGTTGCCGGCCGGAAAGCATGTGCGCGAGGTTTACGAGAATGACGTGCTGCCGTATGTCGCCAAGGGCGCCTTGCTGATCGACTGTTCGACCATCGACGTCGACAGCGCGCGCTACGTCGCCGAGGCGGCGAAGAAAGGCGGCTTCGAGATGATCGACGCGCCGGTTTCCGGCGGCGTGGGCGGCGCGACGGCGGGCACGCTCACTTTCATGGTCGGCGGGCCCGAGGCTACCTTTGGCAAGGCGAAGGGCGTGCTCGAGAAAATGGGCAAGAACATCGTCCACGCCGGCGAGAGCGGCAGTGGGCAGGCCGCGAAGATCTGCAACAACATGATCCTCGGCATTTCGATGATCGCCGTCAGCGAAGGCTTCATGCTGGGCAAGCGGCTGGGCCTCGATGCCCAGAAGCTGTTCAATGTCGTTTCGACCGCGTCGGGTTCCTGCTGGTCGCTGATCAACTACTGCCCGGTGCCGGGGCCGGTGCCGGCGTCTCCGGCCAACCGCGACTATCAGGCGGGCTTCACGGCGGCGATGATGCTGAAGGACCTACTACTGGCGCAGCAGGCCTCGGCGAGCGCAGGCGCCGCCACGCCGCTCGGCGCGGAGGCGGCCCAGCTCTTCAGCCTGTTCGTAAACGCGGGCAACGCGGGCAAGGACTTCTCCGGCATCATCAAGATGCTCGACGGGAAGTAGGCGATGATCACGCTCTACGATCTCGTTTTTGCCGAGGACCGCCGGCCGAGCCCCTATTGCTGGCGAACCAAGCTGGCGCTCAAGCACAAGGGCCTCGATTGGCGCGATGAGCCGACCGGTTTCATCGAGAAGGAGAAGATCGCCTTCGCGAGGTCGACGACGGTGCCGGTCATTCACGACGGTACGAAGGTCATCACGGACAGCTGGGCGATCGCCGAGCATCTCGAGGCGAACTACGCGGGTAGGCCGCTGTTCCCCGGCGATCCTGCTCATTCCTATGCGCGCTTCGTCAATGGGTGGGCCGACACGGCGATCAACACCGCGATCTTTCCCTTGATCGCTGGCGATCTTGTCGACTGCGTGCGGCCGCAGGACAAGGCGTACGTCCTCGAAACGCGCAGCAAGCGCATCGGCACGACGGATTTCGCGGGCTTCCAGGCGAAGGCACGAGAGAAGGGCGTTGCCGCTTTGCGGGTGGCGCTGGAGCCCGCCCGCCGCGTCCTGTCCGGCCACAGGTATCTCTCGGGGGAGACGCCAGCCTATCCTGACTACATTCTGTTCGGCACTCTGATGTGGCCCAGGACGATCAGCCCGCTTGAACTGCTCGAGAGGGACGATGTCGTCTACGCTTGGCGCGAGCGCATGTTCGACCTGTTCGACAGCATGGCGCGCAAGACGAAGGGGCCGTGACCTACGCCGCCGCCGTCTTCGACCTGCTGACGG
>CAVXZJ010000005.1:0-5662 GCA_963766285.1 uncultured Alphaproteobacteria bacterium
GCCTGCCCACGCTCACTCGGTGATCTCCTGACCTGGCGTAATTGCCAGTTCTACATCCCTGTATGTTGCGTATTACGCAATAAATGTCAAGAGGTGCCCGACCTCAATATTCGAGCTTCGGATGGAAATCCCCGCGGCCCTCGGGCGCCACGTCGAGCATGTTCCAGAGCGGATCGAGCAGGTCGTTATGGCGATATTCCTGGCCCGGCTCCGGCGGGACGTAGAGCAGCTCCGATCCCCAGAAGTGCCGCACCTTGCCGCCCTCTCGCTTGAACACGTTGAGGATCGGCATGTCCCATTCCTTGCCGTCCTCGAACTCCTGCTGCCTGCGCATGCCGGGCGACAGCGCCGCGGAGTCGCCGAAGTAATCGCGGTCGTAGTCGTTGCCCACTGTCGACAGGAGCTTCAGATCGCGCCATCCGCGCGCCTTGGCGAAATCGACAATGCGCGCGATCGGCGACTTGGCGACCACCGCGAAGTTCATGCGCTGCAGGATGTGCGTCGCGGCCCCGTCGAGCGCATCGAGGAAATGCGTGCAGCCCGGACATGGGCGCTTGCGCACCGGCCCGAACATGAAGCTGTAGATCGCCAGCGTCTCCTTGCCGTTCTCGAACAGCTCCGAGAGCTTTCGCTTTCCCTCGACGCCTTCGAAAACGTAATCCTCCGGCACGATCCCGCCCGGAGGCAGGGCGCGCCGTTGCGCCGCGACCCGTTCGACCTGGCGGCGCAGCGCCATCTCCTCCTCGAGCAGGGCGTTGCGGACGCGCCGGTATTCGGCGCTTTCGTTGGGGAAATGAAGATGTTCCATGCCGTACAAACGACCGGCGGGAACGGTCAGTTGCGATAGAGAAACGTCCCCAGAAGCACCCAGCGCGCGGCCTTCGCCGGGCCGACAAGCGGCGTCGTGTAGTGCCAGAACGGCAGGCGGTAGGCGGTGAGCGTGGCGGCGCCACTGACCGGGACGATCTCGCTGAAATGCCCGGCGCGCGCATAGACCAGCCACTGATGCTCGACCTCAGGCGTGCACAGGCTGAGGTGCAGATCGATGTAACCCCTCTTCGCCGCCTTGTTCTCGGGATGATGATCGTTGTGCGGACCCGCGTAATCTCCCGGCCCATAGCGCAGCACCTGCACGCCCCAGCCTGACTTGAGCTTGCGGCCGGCGAGTGCCGCGGCAAAGGCACGGAAACTTTCGGAGCGCATCAGGCGCGCGAGCCCGATCTTTTCCGCCGCCTTCACGCCCGGCTCGCGACGGCTGTCGAAGAAGATCGTGTGGCTGCGCGCCGTCTTGGGCAGCAGCTCGGTATAGTCGCGGCGCATGTACCAGATGCTCTCCGGCAGAATGGGCTTGTCGAGCGGCTCGAGCGTGTCGCTCAATGCCTCCTGCAGCGCCTTGCGCAGCTTCGCGGCTTTGGCGCGATCGAGCAGGTCGTCACGCATCAGGAAGCGCCGCCGCGGATCGGCCAGCGCGCCGCACAACTCGTGCGTGCCCGCCAGCACGCGCCTGCCCTGGCGGTTCAGCAGGTCCTCGAATTCGCCGGGCACGGATCGATCGGTCATGACGCACCCTAGCCCAAGGGTGGCCAGGATGGGCAACCGAAGGGAATCGCACTAGGGTGAATCTCGGACTCGGGTAAAGAAGAAGGCCATGAAAGCGATCGAGGTTGCCCAGCACTGGGAAGCCAATGCGGAGGCGTGGACCCGGCAGTCGCGCGCCGGATACGACATCTATCGCGACGCCCTGAACACGCCCGCCTTTCTCGCCATGCTGCCGCCGATCGAAGGCCTGAACGGCCTCGACGTCGGCTGCGGCGAAGGATCGAACACGCGCGAGCTTGCACGCCTTGGCGCCACGATGCGGGCCGTGGACATTGCGCCGACCTTCATCCGCCATGCCCAGGCCACGGAGGCTGCAAATCCGCTCGGCATCGTCTTCCAGACCGCCGACGGCATGGCGCTGCCCTTTGCGGACTCGTCGTTCGATTTCGTGACGGCTTTCATGTCCTTGATGGACATGCCGGACCAGGAACGGGCGTTGACGGAAATCCAGCGGGTACTTCGCCCGGGCGGTTTCCTGCAGTTCTCCATCCTGCATCCCTGTTTCATGCCGGCCCATCGCAAGGTGCTGCGCGAAGCGGACGGCACGGTGCGGGCCATCGAGATCGCGGGCTATTTCGACTCGATCGACGGCAAGGTCGACACTTTCTGGTTTGAGACCCTGCCCAAGGCCGAGCGCGAACAGGTTGCCCCTTTCCGCGTACCGCGCTTCCATCGAACCTTGAGCGGATGGATCGAGATCATCCGCAGCGCGGGGCTGGCGATCGACCGGTTGGGTGAGCCGTGTGCCGACGCGGCACTCGCCCAGGCCGAGCCTGTCGTGGCCGACACAAGGGTGGCGCCCCTCTTCCTGCATATCCGCGCCGTGAAGCCGGACTGATCTCAAAGGACTGCATGCCCTACGCTTCGCTTCGCGACTTCATGGACCGGCTCGAGAAGAGCGGCCGCCTCGTGCGCGTGAAGGCAGCCGTCTCGCCCTATCTCGAGATGACCGAGATCCAGACGCGTCTTCTGGCCGAGAAGGGTCCCGCCGTGCTGTTCGAGAATGTCGTCGGGTCTGACATGCCCGTGCTGGTCAATCTTTTCGGCACGGTCGAACGCGTCGCCTGGGGTATGGATCGCGAGCCGCACGAATTGCGCGGCGTCGGCGAGACGCTGGCCTTCCTGCGCCAGCCCGAGCCGCCCGGCGGCTGGCGCGAGGCGCTCGACATGCTGCCGATGCTGCGCACGGTGATGGCGATGAAGCCGAAGACGGTCGGCTCGGCGCCGTGCCAGGAAGTGGTGCTGACGGGCGATGATATCGATCTTGGCAGACTGCCGATCCAGACCTGCTGGCCGGGCGAGCCGGCACCGCTGATCACCTGGCCGCTGATCGTGACGCAGGGACCCGATCCCGAAGGCGACCGGCAGGACAGTTTCAATCTCGGCATCTACCGCCTGCAGGTGACGGGCCCGAACACGACCCTGATGCGCTGGCTGAAGCATCGCGGCGGCGCGCAGCATCACCAGCGCTGGAAAGGCGCGGGCAAGCGCGAGCCGCTCCCCGTGGCCGCGGTGATCGGCGCCGATCCCGGCACGATCCTGGCGGCTGTGACCCCGGTGCCCGACACGCTATCGGAATACCAGTTCGCCGGACTCCTCCGAGGCAAGAAGGTCGAGCTGGTCGACTGCAAGACGGTGCCGCTCAAGGTGCCGGCCGAAGCCGAGATCGTGCTCGAAGGCCATGTCAGCCTCGACGATTACGGCGACGAAGGCCCGTACGGCGATCACACCGGCTACTACAACTCGGTCGAGCGCTTCCCGGTGTTCACGATCAGCGCCATCACCATGCGCCGGAAGCCGATCTATCTTTCGACCTTCACCGGCCGGCCGCCCGACGAGCCCAGCGTGCTGGGCGAGGCGCTGAACGAAGTGTTCATTCCCCTTTTCCAGCAGCAGTTCCCCGAGATCGTCGACTTCTGGCTGCCGCCTGAAGGCTGCTCGTACCGCATCGCCGTGGTGTCGATGAAGAAGGCCTACGCCGGCCACGCCAAGCGGGTGATGATGGGCGTATGGTCGTATCTGCGGCAGTTCATGTACACCAAGTGGGTGATCGTGGTGGACGCCGACATCGATGCGCGCAACTGGAAGGACGTGATGTGGGCGCTGTCGACCCGCATGGACCCGGCACGCGACATCACCGTGATCGAGAACACGCCGATCGACTATCTCGACTTCGCCAGTCCGGTGTCCGGCCTCGGCAGCAAGATCGGCCTCGACGCCACCGACAAGTTCCCCGGCGAGACCAACCGCGAATGGGGCCGGCAGATCCGGATGGACCAGGCCGTGATCGACAAGGTCGACAGGATGTGGGGCGAATTGGGGCTGCCGGGGAGCGGCAGGAAGATCTGGAAATAGCGATCAGCGACCGGGTGAGGACATGGCGATCGAAGGATCCACATATCGCGCGATATCGCAGGAAGAACTGCTCGCCTTGTCAAAGACGAGCCGTGAATTCGAGGGGATCCTGTTTTCATCTCCCCCGGAGCTCGACGACGGCGATTTCACGAACGCCAGACTTACCCGCTGCCTTTTCCGCTACCCCATCCTTCGCGCAACGGATTTCTCGGAAGCGACGTTCAAGGATTGCGTGTTCGCCCCGTCTCGCCTCACGAGTTGCAAGTTCACCAACGCGCATTTCGAGAACTGCAGCTTCTTCGACCCGGACCAGAAGCTGGGCTGCACCTTCGCCTTCTGCGATCTGCGCGCCGTCGAGGCGATCCGGTGCAACTTCTCGATCGGCTCCTTCGAACGCTGCGACCTGTACAATGTGAGCGCCTCGGAGTGTGGATTCCGAGGTGCCAGGTTTCAGGGATCCACTTTCAACCGGGCGATCTCTCGGAAGGTCGTGCTGACGAAGGCGAAGTTCGACCAATGCAATTTCAGTTTTGCCGACCTGTCGGGGCTCTCGCTGCCGGCGTGCGAGCTGCTGAGGTGCAAGTTCTCGGACACCGCGTTGTTCGATGTCGACCTGACCGACGCCGTGATGATCGGTTCGACGATCCATGGCGCCGACTGGGATCGCGCGAAGCTGGCCGGCGCCGACCTGCGTGGTGCTGCGATTTCAGGCCTGAACCTCGCGGTTCTCTCGGACTATCGTGGGCTGAGGATCAGCGAAAGCCAGCAAAGCTCCGTCCTCGATCAGCTCGGTGTCGATGTAAGTCCCGACTGAGCACGGGCGGACCAGCCCTAGTAGCGCATCGTGAGCTTGTCGTCGGCGGTCGTCACCGCCTTGAAGCCGAGACGCTCGCAGAGACCGCGCGCCGGGCTCTGGGCCGGCATTTCGATCAGGAGGTCCTTGCGCTTGCGGTCGGCACGTTCCTTCATCCAGTTCAGGAAGCCGGTGCCCAGGCCACCGTTGCGTGCCGCGGCCAGAACGTAGAGCTGCTTCAACTCAACGGCATGACGGCTTTCCGAGACTTCAACCCAGCCCTTGTCGTCCTTGTCCGACCGCAGGATGGAGGTGCCGGGATGTCCGAGCGCCTGCTCGACAAGGCGCCGCCGCTCGGCCTCGTTCCAGTGAGCCGTGAGCGGCTGAACGGCATCGCGATAGATCAGCCAGCAGAAGGCGAGATCGGCTTTGACGGCGGGGCGTAGTTCGAAAGCGAGCGGCATGGACACAGGGGGCCACAAGGCGCGACGCGACGCAAGCGCAAGAACGCGGGGAGATAGAGTATGACCCCTCCGTCGCGGATTACTGCGACACCTCCCCATCTGAATGGGGAGGCGATGACGCTGAATTTCCTCCCCATTCAAATGGGGAGGTGCCCGCGCAGCGGGCGGAGGGGTCAGGCTCTCATTCCCGGAATCGCTTCCTTGACCACCAGCTCCTTGCCGAGCGGGATGTGTTCTTCCGGGGCGCCGCGCATGCCGCCGCTGATGGCGACCTTGTCGAGGCCGAGCCTGGCGAGCGATTTCAGGCGTTCGATGCAGCGATCCGGATTGCCGACAACAGCGAAGCGGTCGATGAAATCGTCGGTCAGGATGCCGGCCTGTCGCGAGTCGCCGCGAGTGTGCTGCTTCATGTCGTAGTTGGTGCGCAGCGATTCCAGCAGGCCGCGATCCG
>CAVXZJ010000006.1:0-3998 GCA_963766285.1 uncultured Alphaproteobacteria bacterium
GACCGTAACGCTCGCTCAGGAACTGCGTCGTCTGGACGGGCGTGGGGGCCGCATTGGGAGGGACGCTAGCGAACGTCAATGTCGACTTCGACCATCATGCCGGGCGACAGGGGCTTGGGCATGTCGACCAGCTTGATCCGCATCGGCACCCTCTGCGTGATCTTGGTGAAGTTGCCCGATGGATTGGGTGTCGGCAGCAGCGCGAAGCGCGCCGTGGTGGCGCTGCCGATCAGCGAAATGCGGCCCTCGAAGTGCTCGTCGGGATAGGCGTCGACTGCGACATGCACGTTCTGCCCGAGCCTGATGTCGCCGACCTGGGTTTCCTTGATGTTGACCTCGATCCAGAGCTCGCCCGGATTGTGCAGCATCAGGATGCGCTGGCCGGCCTGGACGTACTCGCCGGGTTGCACAAAAGTGCGGTCGATCACGGCAGGAACGGAACTGCGGATGGTACGGTCCTCGACGTCGACCGCCTGCTGGGAAAGCTGCGCCTCGAGGTTCGACGCCTGGAAGGCAAGGGCGGCCACCTGGGCATCGATCACCATAAGTCGCTCGCGATCGACCGTGGCCTCGCGCAGGCTGCCCTGGGCCTGCTCGTATTCCGCCTGCGACTGCTGGAGCTGGCTTTCGAGCTTGGTGGCCGAGGCCTGGGCCATCTGGAGCGCGCGTTCGTTGGCGACCTTGCGCTCGAACAGCGACTTGTTGCGTTCGAGCTCGAGCCGCGCGAGGTCGAGGTCCGACCGCAGCGCCGCCAGCGCCTTCTCCTTCACGGTGACCGCCGACGTGCGCGTGCGCATCACGGCCTCGGTCTGGTCCTCTACCATCCGGCGCTCTGCCATCAGCCGATCGCGCTCTGCCTGTATGCTCTGCATCTGGGTTTTCAGCGCTTCGCTGCGCAGCTTCGAGACGCGGTCGTCGATGCGTACGATGACGTCGTTGGCGGCGACCTTCGCCCCCTCGAGCGCCGGCAGCGCCACCACCCAGCCATCGGCGCGGCTCGAGACGGTGACGATGTCGGCCATCACGCGGGCGTCGTACTCGTAGACATGGGTGAAGCGGAGATAGACTTCGCGCCCGCCATAGGCCACGGCCAGAAGCGCCACCGCCGCAACACCGAGAACGCGCGGCCGCCGCAGGAACGGACGCGCCGCCGGGACACGCGGTGCGGTGGCGAAGGCCGGCGGGACGATTTGCGGCGGCAGGGTCCGGGAGACCGGCTGGTCCACGATCTCAGCTTGCCAAAGCGGCGCGACAACTTGTCATCAAACAAGAATAGAACCGAAACGAAGCCCGGCCAGCCATTCTGCCGCAGCTCAGTTCTGCAGCGCGAGCACGGCTCTTCGGCTCTCGATGTATCAGCTCCAGAGGCCCCAAGTGTTGCTGTCCCAACCTCTGAGGTTGCAGACCAGTTCGTCCTTCACGGACGCGATGTCGGGCCGGCAGACCACGGGACCTGCTTGTCGACGATCAGCTCGTTGTACTTGACCAGCATACTGGCCCGCCTCACCGGATCGGGCTCGGCGTCGCCGACTTGAAGATCTGGTCGTATTCCTCCTCTGCCACCGCGTGCTGTTGCGGCCCGACCATTTGGCCTCCTTCTGCGCAATGTCCCACGAGACGAGCGTGCGCAGGAAAATCTCCGGATCGGCGCCCGAACTGGCAGTGTGCATCTCGAGATCGTTGTAGAACTTGCCGCCGGTATCGGGATGACTGCGACCCGGGCAGCGGGTAAAAATCGAGGGACCAGGGCAGATCGTCCGGCCCTGTGTCGTGAGGAGCAACGAGCGTGAGTACGAACAGGCAAATCTCTCTCGCCATGCTGATCGGCTCGGCGTCCGGCGGCCATCCCGCCTCGTGGCTACATCCCAAGGCCAACGCCCCGGATCGACCGACGTTGCCTACTACCGATCGCTCGCCCAGACCGCCGAGCGCGGCCTGTTCGATCTCTTCTTCATCGCCGACACGCCCGCCGCGCGGACCGACAATCTCCACGCCTGGAGCCGCTTCCCGATGTTCATGAACGTGCTGGAGCCGGTGACCTTGCTCACCGCGCTTGCCGGCGCCACGACACACATCGGCCTGGGCGGCACGGTCTCGACCAGCTTCTCCGAGCCCTACAACGTTGCCCGCCAGTTCGCCTCGCTCGACCATATCTCCTACGGCCGCGCGGCGTGGAACGTCGTCACCTCGGCCAACGACTATGCCGCACGCAACTTCGGCCACTCGACCCTGCCGCCGCATGCGCTGCGCTACGAGAAGGCAGCGAGTTCGTCGACGTGGTGAACAAGCTCTCGGGATTCGTGGGACGACGATGCCTTCGTCCACGATCGCAATACCGGCCTGTTCTTCGAGCCCGGGCGCCAGCATGCCGTCCATCACGAAGGCAAGTTCTTCAAGGTCGACGGGGCGCTCAATGTCGCCCGCTCGCCGCAAGGCAAGCCAGTCATCATCCAGGCCGGCGCCTCCGACACCGGCCTCGAACTCGCCGCACGCACCGCCGAGTACGTGTTCGCCAGCGCCTCCAATCCGCAGGACGCCAAGCGCAGCTACGACGAGCTCAAGGGCCGCATGGCCAAGTACGGCCGCCATCCCGATACGATGAAGATCCTCGCGGGCCTGCCGGTCATGATCGGCAGCAGCCAGCAGGAAGCCGAAGACAAGTACCAGGCGCTGCAGGAGATGATCCATCCCGACGTCGGCCGCTTCCGGCTCGGCACCGACCTCGAGGCCGACCTGTCCGACCTGCCGCTCGACGAGCCGATCCCCGAGAGCCGGCTGCCCAAGAGCGCCAACCTGCACAAGGCGTTCTTCGACGGCATCATGAAGATCATCCGCGAGGAGAGAACCCGACCTTGCGGCAAGTTCTACCTGCGCTACGAGCGCGGCCGCAAGACCATCAAGGGCACGCCCAAGCAGATCGTCGACGTCATGGAACAGTGGATCGCGATGGGCGCCACCGACGGCTTCATGATGCAGTTCTCGACCTTGCCCGACGGCCTCGAGGATTTCGTGAAGCTCGTGGTTCCCGAACTGCAGCGGCGCGGCATGTTCCGCACGCAGTATACTGGCACGACGCTGCGCGATCATCTGGGCCTGGCACGCCCCGCCAACGCGCACGCCGCCTAACGCTTCATCCAGATGATTCTTACGGTCTCGACGCCGGGCGGCGGCGCACACCCGAATGCAAGACAATTCAGCGCGATCGCACCGGCGCCTACTCTGTCCTGGTTCCGCACTCTGGTGCAGACCGCGGAACGTGGCGGGCTCGACGCGATCTTGCTCGACAGCAGTAGGAGCTGGCCACCTCCTTCACACTTGACCCAATTCCGCTGATTGTGGCGCTGGCCGAATGCAGCAAGCGGATCGGCCTCGCGGGCGCGATGGAGATCGATCATGCCGAGCCGTTCAACATCGCCCGCTCCTTTGCTGCCGCGGATCGATTAACCACGGGCCGCAGCGCCTTGATCGCCGCGTCTGGCGCCGTCCGTCCGCCGACTTCGCCCATGCGCCCACGCTTCCTCTTACCGAGCGCCAGGCACGTGCAGTGGAATGCATCACCGTAGTGCGCAAGCTGTGGGACAGTTGGGAAGACGAAGCCATCCTGCTCGACAAGCCCAATGGCAAGTTCTCAAACCCTGACCGTGTGCATCCGATCAACCATGCCGGTCCGTTCTTCACGGTGCGCGGTCCGCTTAACGCGCCACGACCCTTGCAAGGCAATCCGCCCGTAATACAGCGCGACACGAGCGTCGAAGGGCTCGCGCTGGCGCGACAGATAGCCGACGTATTCATTGCCTCGGTGCCGGACACATCCGCCTTGCCCGCGATCCGGAAAGCCATCGGCGAGCGGCCTCGCCTGTTGGCTACCATCGCTCCAATACTGGCGCGGACGCAGGCCGACGCCGAGGCGCGTGCCGATTGGTTAGGCAGCGGTATTCACGGCCTGTCCTTCATCGGCACCGCCGAGGGTTTCGCAGCCAGGCTCATCGAACTTTCAT
>CAVXZJ010000007.1:0-7074 GCA_963766285.1 uncultured Alphaproteobacteria bacterium
GGCAGTTTCCTCCGGTTGCGTTCTAGGCGCTACGGCCGTCGTGTTGCCGTGGCGTCAGTTTCTCGACGACAACGCCCGCGAGGCAGCGCAGGTTGATGCCGACCGTTGCCGTGCCATCCGGCGCGACGCCTTCGGCGAAGGTCTCGATGCCACAGCGGGTGCATGGCCGGTGATGCAGGTGCTTCTTGCCGAACTGGTAGTCGCCCAGCGAATCGGCGCCCGACGTCAGGGTCATCTTCGCCTTGGGCGCGAAAGCCCACACCGCGCCGAGCCGGCTGCAGATCGAGCAATTGCACTGCAGGGCGCCCGCCAGGTCGAGATCGACCGTGAAGGTGACAGCCTGGCAGTGACAGCTTCCCCTGTAGGCTTCGGTGCTCATGCTTGCACCAGATTGAGGCCAAGATCGAAGGCGTCGAAGTTGCGCCACGAGCGCTCGACTGCGTCCGAGGCCAGCGGCAGATTGCAGAGCAGCGGCACGCGTTGTTCGGAAATGCCGCCATGGCTGCGCAGCGGCTCCGTCAGCCCCGAAAGATCGTGGCGCGACGCCGAGGTACCCAGCACCTTGTGCTGCGTCGAGACGATGATGAGGTCCCCCAGCCGGTCAGCCGGCAATTCGAAGCGCGCCGCGGCCTCCTCGCGGATGAGTGCGGCCTCGATGCCCGGCAGCGACTTGATCTTCGCCGCCATCTCCGTGTGCGAGACGCCGGCTGGCAGATAGACCACGGCGAACGAGCCCAGCGCGCCATGATGCACGACATAGGGATCGGTGATCGGCAGGATGACGCGCGCCTTGTCCGTGCCCAGCCACTTGTCGAAGACGTCCTGCAGGTAGATCACGTCAGGCTGGCCGTCCTTGCCGAACTTGGCGTTCATGCCGTGGTCGGCCGTGAGCACGATCGTGCAGCCGAGCGCATCGAGCTTCGCCATGTAGCCGTCCATCATGGCGTAGAAGTCATTGGCGACCGGCGTGCCCGGCGCGTGCTTGTGCTGGATGTAATCGGTGGTGGAGAGATACATGATCTCCGGCCGGTCGCGCTCCATCAGCTTCACGCCGGCGGCGAACACGAACTCCGACAGTCCGGCGCTGTAGACGTCCGGCACCGGCAGGCCGACGAAGCCATTCACATCCGCGATGCCGTTCTCGGCCAAGGTGGCCTTGTCGGCCTTCTCGGACGAGAAGGCGCAGGCCTTGCCCAGTCCCAAGGTCAAGCCCTTGCCCAACAACCCGCGCAGCTTGTCCTTGGCTGTGACCACGGCGATGCGGCATCCGGCGCGCTGGAAGGTCGGGAACAGCGTCTCGACCCTCAGGAACTTTGGATCGTTCATCATCACTTCCTTGCCGGTGTCCGGATCGAGGAAGTAGTTGCCGCAAATACCATGCACTGCCGGCGGCCGGCCGGTGACGATCGACAGATTGTTGGGATTGGTGAAGCTCGGCACCACACAGTCGGCGATCAGGTTCGTGCCGCTCTTCAGCACCCTGGCGAACCACGGCGCGCGGCCGGCCGCGACGGCACCCTCGATATAGCCCGGCTCCGAACCGTCTATGCAGACCACGACCGTCGGCCGCTTCGGCAATGCATAGCGCCGGCCGTTGACCGTGATGTTGCCGCCTGCCGTATTGATGCTGTCCGGTGCCATTTTCTACTCCGCCGCCAGGGCCGGGCCGCCGTTGCTCACGCGCATCTCGTCGAGCACCTCGCGCACCGCCGCCAGGGCGCCCTTCATGTCCTTCGGATAGAGGCGTCCGATGCAGCCGATGCGGAAAGAGTCCGCGACCGTGAGCTTGCCGGGATAGATGACGTAGCCGCGGTCCTTCAGCCCGTCGTAGAAGCGCTGGAAGACGAACTTGGGGTCGGTCGGCATGTGAAAGGTGACGATGATCGGCGCCTGCAGCGCATCCGGCAGCAGGGTGCGGAAGCCCATGGCACGCATGCCGTCGATCAGAACCCTGGCATTGTCGCGATAGCGCCTGCCGCGGCCGGCGACGCCACCCTCCGCTGCGTGTTCCTCGATCGCCTTGCCGAGCGCCACGATGACGTGGATGGGCGGCGTGAAGCGATACTGGCCGGTCCGGGCGAAGGCGTCGGCTTGCTCGAAGAGATCGAGCACCAGGGTCGTGGCGTTGCCCTTGCATTCGGTCAGGGCGGTTTTCCGGCACACGACGAAACCCAGGCCCGGCACGCCCTCCAGGCACTTGTTCGAGGACGACGCCATCGCATCGTAGGGCACGGCGCGTGCATCGAGCTCGAGCGCACCGAAGGCACTCATGGAATTGACCAGCAGGCGGCGACCATGCCTGGCCACCAGCGCCGCGATCGCGGCGATCGGATTGAGGACGCCCGACGTTGTCTCGCAGTGGACGGCAAAGACGTGTGTGATCGCCTTGTCGTCGGTGAGCATCTTGTCGAGTTTCGCAAGATCGGGCGGCGTATCCTCGGGAGTCTCGTAAGCAACGGCAGCGCGCCCGGCGATCTCGGCGATCTTCCTGGCGCGATGTCCGTAGGCGCCATTGATCAGCACCAGCAGCTTGCCCGTCCGCGGCACGAAGCTCGTGATCATCGCCTCGACGGCGAAGGTGCCCGAACCCTGCATCGGCACGGTGACGTGGGTGCCCTCGCCGCCGGCCAGTTCGACGAGCTTCTCCAGCACCGTCCTGTTGATGGTGATGAAGCCCTGGTCGCGCGAGCCCCAGTCATGGACCATTGCCTGCTTCACCGCCGCGGAGGTGGTGAGCGGCCCGGGGGTGAGCAGCAGCGGATCGCCGGTTTCGGACGTGGCAGGCATGTTCAACCCTTGATGCGGAGGCCGGCCGGATCATACGGCGCCTTGAGCGAGACCGCAGCCCCAAGGCGCGTGCCGGCCAGGTCGACCTCGATCCGGCCTGCCGCCAGCCACGCCGCGTCGATCGCCCCGCCGTCTTCGCGCTTCATGTAGCCCAGCCCGACCGAGGCGCCCAGCGTGTGGCCGTAAGCGGCCGAGGTGAGGTTGCCGACCGGCCGGCCGTCTCGCAGAATGGTTTCGCCGCCCCACAGAAGCGGCTCGCCATCCTGCAGTACGATCGAGACCAGACGCCGGTCGAGCGGGCGAGCCCTGGCCGCGATCAGCGCCTCGCGGCCGATGAAGCCGCCCGGCTTGTCGAGCTTCACCGCCCAGCCGAGACCCGCCTGCCACGGCGTGTCGTCCGGCGTCAGCTCGCGGGCCCAGGCCCGGTAGCCCTTCTCCAGCCGCAGCGATTCGATGGCGTAGTAACCGGCGTCGCGCAGGCCGACGGCCTCGCCCGCGCCGTGCAAGGTCTCGAAGACCGTAACCGCAAACTCGGCCGGGACGTAGAGTTCCCAGCCCAACTCGCCCATGTATGTCCGGCGGGAGGCGTAAACCGTCGCATGACCCACGCCGATCTCGCGGATCGTGGCAAACGGAAAAGCCTGGTTGGAGAAATCCGCCTTGCTGACGCGCTGCAGCAGCGCGCGGCTGTTCGGGCCCATCACCGACAACACTGTCCAGCCGCCGGTGACGTCGGTCAAGGTCACGTGCGCGTCGGGCGGCACGTGGCGCGAGATCCAGTCGGCATCGCGCGTGACCTGCGCGGAGCCTGTGATCACCATGAATTTGGTCGGACCCAGCCGGGCAATGGTGAGATCGCTCTCGTAGGTGCCGCGCTCGTTCAGCAAACCGGTATAGACCGTGCGACCCACGGGCACCGCGATGTCGTTCGTGCCGAGAAACTGCAGCGCCCTTTCGGCGTCGCGGCCCTGCACCAGGAACTTGCCGAACGAAGTCTCGTCGGCAACGGTGACGGCCTCGCGCGTGGCCTTGTGCTCCGCGGCGACGGCCTCGAACCACGCGCCGCGGCCCCAGCCGTACTGCATGTCGGGCATCTTGCCGGCGCCTGCGAACCAGTTAGGCCGGTCCCAGCCCATCTTGTTGCCGAACCAGGCGCCGCGCGCCTTCAGCCGGTCGTAGAGCGGCGAGCGGCGGAATGGCCGGCCGCTCTCCGCCTCGCGCTGGGGCCACGGCATCTTGTAATGCAGGCCCAGCGTCTCGCCGACCCTCTCGCGCAGCCAGCTGTCATTGCCGTGGAAGTTGGCGAAGCGGCGGATGTCGACCGGCCAGAGATCGAGAGTCGGTTCGCCGGCTATGATCCATTCGGCCAGCGCCATGCCCGCCCCGCCCGAGCTGGCGATGCCCATCGAGTTGAAGCCGGCGCCGACGAAGAAGCCCTTGAGCTGTGGCGCTTCGCCCAGGATGTAATTCAAGTCGGGCGTAAAGCTCTCCGGACCGTTCATGAAAGTCTTGATGCCGGTCTTCTCCAGTGCGGGAACACGGATCAACGCATTGTCCATGAGGATCTGGAACTGGTCCCAGTCGTCCGGCAGCATGCCGAACTCGAAATCGTCGGGGATGACGTCCTTGTTCCACGGTTTGGCCTCGGGCTCGAAGCCGCCCATCAGCAGACCGCCGACTTCTTCCTTGAAATAGATATAGCCGTCGGGATCGCGCATCACCGGCAGGTCGCGCGGCACGCCCTCCATCTTCTCCGTGACGATGTACATGTGCTCGCAGGAATAGAGCGGCACGGTCACGCCGACCATGCGGCCGAGCTGGCGCGCCCACTGGCCGCCGCAGTTGACTATAATCTCGGCGGCAATCGGACCCTCGGTCGTCTGCACGCCAGTCACCCTGCCGTCTCTTGTGTCGATCGACGTGACGCGCGTCTTCTCGAAGATGCGCACGCCGTTGGTGCGCGCGCCCTTGGCCAGCGCCTGCGTGATGTCGGTGGGATTGGCCTTGCCGTCGCCCGGCAGCCAGACGGCGCCCACCAGATCGTCGGTCCGCATGATCGGATATTTGTCGCCAGCCTGTTGCGGCGTGAGTTCTTCGCAGGCCACGCCCTGCTTGTTGGCCGTCGCCGCCGACCGGCGCAGCAGGGTCATGCGCTCGGGCGTGCGTGCCACCGACAGCGAGCCGCACTGCTTCCAGCCGGTTGCCAGACCGGTCTCGGCCTCGAGCTTCGAATAGAGTTCGGTGCTGTATTGGATGAGCTTGGTCAGGTTCTGGTAGCCGCGCAGCTGACCCACCAGGCCGGCGGCATGCCAGGTCGTGCCGCCGCTCAGCCGCCCCTGCTCCAGAAGCACGACGTCCTTCCAGCCATTCTTCGCCAGATGATAGGCCGTCGAGCACCCCATGATGCCGCCGCCGATGATGACGACCCGGGCCTGGCTGGGAACAGCCATCAGATGATTTCCATTCGCGTAATCTCATTCATGGCGCTTCACGCTGCGCCTGTGCAGATCGAGAGTTTCGGGGCCGGCCTCAAGTCTTGTTTATGGATGCCGAAGGAATCTGAAGTAGCAAGCGGCGAACACCAGGACGATTCCAACATTCACTGCCAACCGCTCCCAGAATCGGTTTCTGAAGAACAGGAGATCTACTCCGACGATGATGGCTACCATCACCACCACGTAAAGCACGACAGCCACCTGTCTGCCCATTTCAGACCTCTGGTTGGGAGGCCGCATCCTGCCCCTCAAAGTCGCCAATTTCAAACCAACCCACCAGGGCCCGAAGGTGCGACGGCACGCAAATAGCCGCTCGTCAGATTATCTCCATGTAGCGATCGAGCTCCCATTCCGTAATGGCCTTGCGGAACTCCCGCTCTTCCCACTCCCGTGTTGCAGAATAATGATCAACGAAGGCGTCACCGAAGAGCTCGCGCGCCGCCTTCGAGGCTTTCAACCGTCCCGCCGCCTCCATCAGGGTGCGCGGCAACTGGCTCTTCGCCGGATGCTTTTTCTCGTAGCTGTTGCCGGCGACCGGCTCGCCGGGATCGAGCTTGTGCTCGATGCCCCAGAGGCCGGCCCCGATCGCGGCCGCCAGCGCCAGGTACGGGTTGGCGTCAGCCGCCGCCACGCGATACTCCACGCGCGTCGCTTTCGCCGAGCCCGGGATGATCCGGAGCGCCGTCGTGCGGTTCTCGACGCCCCAGGCTGCGGCCGTCGGCGCCCAGAAGCCGGGAATGAGCCGGCGATAGGCGTTCACCGTCGAGGCGACCATCGCCAGGGTCTCCGGCATCAGCGCCTGCTGGCCGGCCACGAACTGGCGCATGGTTTTGCTCATCCGGTGCGGCGCCTTCTCGTCGAAGAAGGCGGGCTTCCCATCCTTCCACAGCGACATGTGCATGTGACCGCCGCAACCCGGCCAGTCCTTCGACCATTTGGCCATGAAGGTCGCCAGCCAGTCGCGCTTCTGTGCCAGCACCTTGGTGAAAAGCTTGAACAGGGCGGCCTTGTCCGCCGCCTCGAGCCCGTCGGACACGCGGAGCGCCGCCTCGAGCACGCCCGCGCCGGTCTCCGTGTGCAGGCCCTCGATGCCCATGTCCATGGTCTCGCACATCGCGAGCAGGTCCTTGTACCAGTCGCTCAGCACGGAGTTGCGCAGCACCGAATAGCCGAAGAAGCCGGGCGAGATCGGCCTCAGGTTCCTGTAACCCTTGTCGCGGATCGAGTGTGCCGTCTCGGCGAAGACGAAGAACTCGTACTCGAAGCCGACCTTGACCTCGAAGCCGAGCTTTTTCGCGCGCGCGAGGACGCCGCGCAGAACGGCACGCGGACAGATCACCTCGAACTTCTCGGTGAACTCGCACAGGAACAGGAGATTGCCCGGCTCGGTCGCGATCTCGCGGCAAGTCGAGGGCAGGACGCGCACCGTGGCGTCGGGATAGCCGGTGTGCCAGCCGGTCATGGTGACGTTGTCGTAGAGCTGGTCGTTGGCATCCCAGCCCAGAACGACGTCGCAGAAGCCGAAGCCGCCTTCTAGTGCCGACCTGAACTTGTCGATGTGGATGTACTTGCCGCGCAGGATGCCGTCAATGTCGTGGACGCCCACCTTGACGTGGCTGAGGCCACGTTCCCTGACGATCTTCAGCGCATCGGCTGCCGTCTTGACCTGGCGCGGCTCCATCGTCTCTCCCCTGCTGGCGGAGGGCAGACTAGCCGGCGAGGTGCCTCGGAAGCCAGAGGGCAATGGCGGCCAGCCTGTTCTCGGCGTCGTCACGTTGCAAATCGGGCGTCA
>CAVXZJ010000008.1:0-5104 GCA_963766285.1 uncultured Alphaproteobacteria bacterium
CGAGCGACGGCTCGCGGATCGCCACGATCACCACCACCAGCAGGAAGGTGGGCGTGGTCTGGAACAGCTCGACCAGGCGCATCAGCAACGCATCGACCCGGCCGCCGAAGAAGCCCGCGAGCGCGCCCACCACCATGCCGATGGCCAGTCCGATCGACGCCGCCGCGACGCCGACCAGCAGCGACGCCCGTGCGCCATGCACGAGATTGGACAGCACGTCGCGGCCCAGCAAATCGGTACCGAGCGGGAATTGTGCGTCCTCGCCCGGCCACAGCACCGGCTGGGCCACCATGTCCTGCGGATCGCCCGGGCAGATCCAGTCGGCGAACAGCGCGAACAGGACGAAGACGCCGAGGATGACGGCACCGGCGATGAAGGTCGGGTTGCGCAGGAAAGCGCGCAGCCGGCGGCCCTTCTTCGCATGGCGGGCGGGCGGTGCGGCGCGGCTGCCCAGATCCGCGAGCCGGGCGTCGACGCTCATGCCGCGACCCTCATGCCGTCACCCTGGGATCGAGCCAGGCATGCAGCAGGTCGATCAGCATGTTGGCCAGGATAACCAGCAGCGACGACAGGAGCAGCACGCCCAGCAGCACCGAGAAGTCGCGCGCCAGCACCGCCTCGAGCGCGAGGCGCCCCATGCCCGGCCAGCCGAACAGCGTCTCGACCACGACGGCGCCGCCCAGCAGATTGCCGAGATGCATGCCCGCGACCGTCGTCACCGGGATCAGGGCGTTGCGCAGCGCATGGCGGAGCTGGATCAGGAACGGGTGCAGGCCCTTGGCCTGGGCGGTGCGCATGAAGTCCTGGCGCTGGACTTCCAGCATCGAGGTGCGCACCAGGCGGGCATAGACGGCGACGAAGAACGAGGCGAGCGCCAGCGCCGGCAGCACCAGGTGCTGGGCGCGATCGGCGATCAGGCGCCAGCCCGCGAGGTTGGCGCCAATGGTCATGTCGCTGTCGGACGGCAGCCAGCCCAGCTTGACCGAGAACAGCACTACCGCCATCAGCCCGACCCAGAAGCCCGGCATCGAATAGAGCAGCAGCACGACGACGGAGAGGATGCGGTCGGGCCACTTGCCGGCCCACGCCGCCATCACCGACCCCAGTGCGATGCCCAGCACCAGCGCGAGCGACAGTGCCGTCGTCATCAGCAGCAGCGTGCCGGGCAGGCGCTGGAGGATCAGGTCGAGGACCGACATGTTGTAGCGCGGCGAATATCCGAGATCGAGCCGCGCCAGGTGACCGAGGAAGTTCATGAGCTGGGTCAGCACCGTCTGGTCGAGGCCGAACTGGTGGCGCAGCGCCGCCATCGTCTCCGCCGTCGCCACCCCCAACTCCGAGGCGATGACGTCGGCGGCATCGCCCGGCATGAGTTGCAGCAGCAGGAAGTCGAGCACGATGATGCCGAGCACCGTCGGACCGGCATGGATGGCCGTGCGCCTGAGCGTCGCGGCGATGCGCCGGCCCATTCTCATGGTTGCGCGACGCACCGCGTGTGCATCCCACCCTTCGAGACGCGACCCTGCGGGCCGCTCCTCAGGGTGAGGTCCTCACCCGGCCTCATCCTGAGGAGGCGCGCAGCGCCGTCTCGAAGGATGGGCCACACACGCGGTGCGCTAACCATCCAGCCAGACCCGCGCCATGTTCGCCTCGACCCCGTCGGCGGTCAGCGAATCGTCGTGGACGCGCTTGTTCTTGATCGTCAGGTAGAGCGGCGAATAGAGCGGGATGTCCGGGATCTCCTGGGCCACGATCTTCTGGAACTCGAAGAACATCGCCTTGCGCTTGGCCGGGTCGATCTCGACCGCCGCACCCTCGAGCAGGGCATCGACCTTGGGGTTGTTGTAGTTCGAGCCGTTGGAGAACGGCACGCCCTTCTTGAAGTTCTTCGACCAGTAGATGCGCTGCACGCCGACCGTCGGGTCGAACAGGTTGGAATGGCCGTTGTAGGTGAAGTCGAAGTCGCGGTCGGTGTAGATGCGCTTGGTGAAGGCGGAGATGTCCTGCGAGCGCACCTCGACGGTGATGCCGACCCGGCCGAGCACGGCGCGCATGTATTCGCCGATGCGCCGTCCCTCGTCGGCGATCGGATTGTAGTCGAACGCCACCTTGAAGCGGACCTTGTTGGCGCCGCGCGGGAAGCCCGCCTCGTCGAGCAGCGCCTCGGCCTTCTTGAAGTCGACCGGATAGGGGCTGGGGCTGGGATCGTGGAAGGCCTTGAGGCCGGGCGCGATCGGCGACGCCGTCGGCGTGCCGTAGCCGTAGGCCACGGTCCTGATCATCGCCGCCCTGTCGATCGTGTGGGCGACGGCCTGGCGCACCTTGAGGTCCTTGAAGTACTGGCTGTCCAGGTTGAACTGGCAGCACGACACGTTGTACGAGTAGCTCGTGCCGTCGGTCTCGAACACGAGATGCGGCAGCTTCTTCAGGCGATCGAGGTCCGACAGCGCCACCGGCGTGCGATAGCCGAGGTCGGCCGATCCGTTCTCGAAGGCGATCGAACGCGCGCCGGTGTCGGGCAGCGTCTTGTAGATGAGCGTGTCGACGTTGGGCAGGCCGGCCTGCCAATAGTCGGGATTGCGCACATAGGCGATGTGGCTGCCGCGCACCCATTCCTTGAACTTGTAGGGGCCGGTGCCGATCGGTGCGTTGCCGTTCTGGTTGGAGAGGGGATTGGTGCCCTCGTAGATGTGGCGCGGCATCATCGGCGCCTCGGCCGCGGTCAGCGCCTTGATGAGATAGGGCGCAGGCTTGCCGAGCTCGATCACCGCCGTCAGCGGGTCGGGGGTCTGCACGCCGGTCACGTTGGCGAAGGTGTTGCGGCCGCGCGGATGCACCGTCTTCAGGAGCTCGATCGAATAGGCAACGTCGGCCGAGGTGAACGGCTTGCCGTCGTGGAACTTGACGTTGGGCCGGAGCTTGAAGGTGTAGGTCCGGCCGTCGGGACTGATCGTCCACTCGGTGGCGAGCAGCGGCCGCGGATTGATGTCGAAATCGTACTCGAGCAGGCCCTCCGTCACCTTGGCGCTGACGGTGAGCGCCGGCGTCGCCACCGTGGTCAGCGCCACGAGCGTCTGCGGCTCGTTGTTCTGGATGAAGGTGAGCGTGCCGCCCTTCTTCGGCGTCTGCGCGGAGGCGCGGCCACCGTCCAAATTCAATGTCGAGAGGCCCGCGAGCGCAGAAAGGCCGGCCAAAGTGGCGCGGCGCGTCGGCCGGTATTTCGTTGCCATGTCGAGAACCCCAATCGGTGAGCGGCAAGCCTAACGTCCGCGCGCCTGCACCGCAGCAAAATGTAAGCCAGGAGAAGAGAATCTTGCTGGCGGCGCCCGCTTTGGACATACATTCTCCGCACGGGAGCATTGCATGACCTTGCCGGTAGCCACACTCGACCACGTCGTCATCAACGCCCGCGACGATATGGACCATGCCGCCGACGTCTATCGCCGGCTGGGCTTCAGCCTGACCGAGCGCGGCTATCATTCGCTGGGCTCGATGAATCACCTGGCGATGTTCGGCACCGACTATCTCGAGTTGATCGCGGTGCCGAAGAACGCAACGTCCGGTCGCCTCGACATCCTCGATTATTCGTTTGGTCTCAACGGTCTGGTGTTCGGCTCCGAGGATTCGGCCGTGACCTATGCCGAGCTGCAGAAGGTCGGCGCACCGTTCGATCCGCCGGTCGAATTCACCCGGCCGGTCAAATACACCGGCGGCGCCGGCGACGCCCGCTTCCGCACGGTGCGCATGAAGCCCGGCCACATGCCCTACGGCCGCGTCTACTACTGCCATCATTTCACGCGCGACCTGGTGTGGCGCGACGAGTGGCGCCATCACGCCAATGGCAGCGTCGCCGTCGCCCGCGCGATCATCGTCGAACCCGATCCGGCCAAGGGCGCCCAGTTCTATGGCAACATGTTCGGCCCCGACGCGATCCACGACATCAAGGGTGGCAAGTCGCTGACCGTCGGCAACACCCGCTTCGACATCGTCACTGAAGCGGCGCTCAAGGCTGAGTTTGGCGCTGCCGTGCCGGACGCCGAGGGGCGTCCCGCCTACATGGCGGGTCTTACGCTCCGCACCACTTCGCTTGGCAAGGCGGCCCAGGCGATGAAGGCCGGGCGGATCGACGGCACGGTCGCCAAAGCCGATCGCCTGATCGTGCCGGCGGCGCAGGCGATCAACACCGTGCTCGAGTTCGTCGAATAGCCACCTACATCCCTTTGTCATAACGTCCATTGCCGTCAGCCATTCAGATCGGGTTCGGGTTACCAATGAAGATCCTTCTTGGCCTCCTTTCAATTTTGGCATTTGCCATCCCGACGCACCCCGCGCATGCGCAGACTGAAGCATCCTTTCCGACTGCAAAGTGGTCGGGCTCAGACAACGTCGTGCTAAAGGCGGAAGTCTATAAGCCCTCGGGTGCCGGTCCCGCCCCTGCTGTCATTCTGCTGCATGGATGCGGCGGGATCGTTGACGGAGATCGTGGCTGGGCCAAACGGATTAGTTCGTGGGGCTACGTTGCCCTTCTGGTCGATAGCTATTCGCCTAGGGGCTATCCCAAGGGAACATGCGAGAACACGCGACTGGTCTCCGCCTCTCTTCGGAGCGGAGACGTCGTCGGCGCCAAATCCTGGCTAGACACCCAACCCTACGTACTCAAGGACCGAGCGAGCGTAATCGGTTGGTCGCATGGCGGTGGAACAGTCATGATTGGCGTTAACGAGCAAGCTCATTGGTATAAGTACGGAATCCGGTCAGCTGTGGCCTTCTATCCGCAATGCCCGACTGGCAGCGACAATCGTCCGATCATGCCCACCATGATCCTGATTGGAGAGAAAGATGATTGGGTGCCGGCTCGAAATTGCCATGCTTGGGAATCTGAGGCTGGTCGACCGGACCTTGTAACAGCGGTTTATTACTCCGGCGCCTATCATGCATTCGACCAGCCGCTTCAAAAGACATTATTCATGCAGGGTTGGATGGAAGGTGGCGTTGTCAAAACACATCGGCTGGAAGCGGACCCCGACGCGCGCAAAGATGCGGAGAAGCGTGTGCGGGCTTTCTTCCAACGAACCATTGGTCCTTAGGCATGCTGGGTCTCGAG
>CAVXZJ010000009.1:0-7382 GCA_963766285.1 uncultured Alphaproteobacteria bacterium
CGCCTGCAGCGTGTACTGATACTGCGTGCGCGAGGCCCGGCCGCCGACGCGGACATCCTGGGCGGCCTGCAGGAAAAGCTTCGCCCCCTGGATCTGCTGCGACTGGGCGCTGAGCCGCGCCACGACCTGGTCGGCGCTGGCGGCGCGCTGGTCGCGCGGCTTCAGGGTGATGAACATACGGCCGGTGTTCAGCGGGTTGCCGGCGCCGCCCACCGCCATCGCAACATGGGCGACGGCAGGATCCTTGAGAACGAGATCGCCCAGTTCGACCTGGTGCTGGGCCATCGCACCGAAGGAAGCATCCTCGCTCGTCTCGGTGATGGCGGTGAGCAGGCCGGTGTCCTGCTGCGGGAAGAAGCCCTTCGGGATGACGACGAACAGGAAGACCGAGAGCCCCAGCGTGGCGATGAACACCAGCATCGTGATCAGGCGATGATCGAGCACCAGGTCGAGGCCGCGCTCGTAGCCCTTCAGCATGGCGTCGAAACCGCGCTCGCTCCACTGGTAGAGCTTGCCGTGCTCCTCCTTCTTCTCGGATTTCAGGAAGCGCGACGCCATCATCGGCGTCAAGGTAAGCGCCACGATCATCGACACCAGAATTGTCATCGATAGCGTCACGGCAAATTCGCGGAACAGGCGTCCGATGATGCCCGGCATCAGCAGCAGCGGGATCAGCACGGCGACCAGCGAGATGCTGATCGACACGATGGTGAAGGCGATTTCGCCGGCGCCCTTCATCGCCGCTTCCATGGGCGAGTCGCCTTCTTCCAGGTAGCGTGTGATGTTCTCCAGCATCACGATCGCATCGTCGACGACGAAGCCGACCGAGATGGTGAGCGCCATCAGCGAGAGGTTGTCGAGCGTGTATCCCGTGACCCACATCAGCGCGCAGGCGCCGAGCAGGGCGAGCGGCACGGTGACCGTCGGGATCACGGTCGCCCAGACATTGCGCAGGAAAGCGAAGATCACCATGACCACCAGGAAGATGGTGATCAGCAGGGTGAACTGAACGTCGTGCAGCGACGCGCGAATGGTCTGGGTGCGGTCGCTGAGCGTGAAGACGTGGATCGCGGGCGACATGGTCGCGGTCAGCCTGGGCAATGCCGCCTGGATGCGGCCCACGGTGTTGACCACGTTGGCGCCCGGCTGCTGGAAGATCACCAGGAAGACGCCCCGTTTGCCGTCGGCCCACCCTGCCGACCGCAAATCCTCGGGTGCAGCCACCGCCAAGCCGATGTCGCGGACCCTGAGGGCGCCGCCGTTGCGGTAGGCGACGATGACGTCGTTCCACGGCTCGGCCTCGAGGATCTGGTCGTTGGCGTAGATCGCGTAGGAGCGCGTTTGGCCGTCCAGCGTGCCCTTCGGGCTGTCGACGGTTGCGAGCGACAGCTGGTTGCGCACGTCCTCGAGCGACAGGCCCTTGGCGACCAGCTTGGCGGGATCGAGCTGGATGCGTACCGCACGCTTCTGCTGGCCGCCGACCAGCACCTGCGCGACGCCCGAGATCTGGCTGATCTGCTGGGCGAGCTTGGTCTCGACCTCGTCGTCGACGTCGATCAGCGTCATCGTGTCGGAGGTCGCCGCGAGCAGCAGGATCGGCAAGTCGGCCGGGTTCACCTTGCGATAGCTGGGCGGACTCGGAAGATTCTTGGGCAGCTGGCCGCCGGCGGCGTTGATCGCAGCCTGCACATCGTTGGCAGCACCGTCGATATTGCGGTCGAGATCGAACTGGATGGTGATTGCGGTCGAGCCGGAGGTGCTGATCGACGTGAGTTGCGCCACGCCCGGCACCTGCGAGAGCTGGCTCTCGATCGGCTGGGCGACGGCCGACGCCATCGTTTCGGGACTTGCGCCAGGCAGCGAGGCGGAAACCTGGATGGTCGGGAAGTCGACCTGCGGCAGCGGCGCCACCGGCAACCTCGGATAGGCGACGAGGCCGCAGAACAGGATACCGACCATCAGCAGCGATGTGGCGATCGGCTGGCGGATGAACGGCGCGGAAACGTTGATCGCCATGTCAGGGCGACTTGGGTGACGCCGTAGGCGATTGCACCGTGGACGAGGACGGTGCCGACGAGGTCTCCGCAACTTCCGGCGGCTTGGCGGGCGATGGCGAATTGTCCTGCGGCTTGCCCTCGACAGGCTTGATCAAGGTGCCCTTTTGCAGACGCGACTGGCCGGAGACCACGACCTTGTCGCCGGGCGACAGGCCCGCCGTCGCGACGGCGCGATTGTTGCCCTGTTGGCTCACCTTCACCGGCCTGATGTCGACCTTGTTGTCGCTTCCGACGGCATAGACGAAGAGACCGTCCGGCCCGTGCTGGATGGCATCCTGCGGCACCACCGTGACACCCTTCAGCGTCTCGACCAGCAGCATCGTGGAGACCGACAGGCCGGGCCACAGCGCGTAATCCTGGTTTTCGAATCTCGCCTTCATGCGGATCGTGCCGGCAGCCGGGTCGACCTCGTTGTTCACGAGCGCGAGTTTGCCGGTCGACAGCGTCTTCGTGCCGTCGGAAGTCTGCGCGATCACCTGCACGTCGCCTCCGGCGAGGGCCTTGTTGATCGCGACGACCTGCTCCTCGGGCGCGGTCAGCACGACCGAGATCGGCTGCAGCTGCACGATCGTCACAATGCCGGTGGTGTCGGCTGCGTGAACGTTGTTGCCCTGGTCGACCAGACGAAAACCGGTACGGCCGGAGATCGGCGCCGTGATTTTGGTATAGGCGACCTGCGTGCGCGCATTTGCGATCACGCCCTCGTCACCCTTGATCTGCAATTCGAGGCCGCTCACCTTCGCAGTCTGCGTATCGAGCTGCTGGCGGGTGGCGAAGTTCTGCCTGGCCAGGTCGGTGAACCGCGCCAGGTCGAGGCGGGCGTTGGCAAGGTCCGACTCGTCCTGCTTCTTCTTGGCCTCGGCCTGGTCGAGCGCGGCCTGGTAGGGGCGTGGGTCGATCTCGGCGATGAGGGCGCCCTCCTTCACCATCTCGCCCTGGCGAAAGCCGATCTTGATGACTTCGCCGTCGACGCGGCTCCTCACCGTGACCGTGTTGAAGGGCTGCACCGTGCCCAGGCCCTTCAGGTAGACGGGAAAGTCGGCCTTCTCGGCCGCTGCTACCGTGGCCGGAATCGCGGGAGGCGGCTTGCTTTTTGCCTGCCTTTCGGCTTCCAACGCATGCCAATGGTGCCAGGCGAAGTATGCCCCGCCGGCGATCACGACCATGCCCAGCACCAACACCCAGGAGCGGTACGAACGTGCCGTTATTCTATGCACCCACCGGGAGGACAAATACCTACTCCGCACTTCCGGGCTGAAACGCCCTCAATGCGGATAAGGTTGCCCATTAGTTGCCGGTCAAGGCCTGATACACCATGTCACGCATCAAATAGCGGTACGGTAGCCGCGCGGTTTGCGACTGCATCATGAAGATCACGTACAGGTGCTCGTGCGGATCTTCCCAGAAGTAGGTGCCGTAGGCCCCGCCCCAGAAATAGTCGCCCACCGATCCGGGCAGCGGATTGCGACCCGCGTCGGTGCGCACCGCGACGGTGAGGCCGAAGCCCTGGCCCATGCGGGCGCTCGGTTCCAACGCCTCGAAGCGATACATGTCGTCGCCCATCTGGATGTCGGGCGGCAAATGGTTCGAGGTCATCAACTCGACGCTCTTGCGCGACAGCAGCCGCACGCCGTCGAGCTGGCCGCCGTTGGCCAGCATCTGCGCGAAGCGCGCATAATCGGCGGCCGTCGAGACCATGCCGCCGCCGCCGGATTTCCAGACCGTCCTGAGCGTGACGTCCGGGATGCGCGGCATCTCGTTCTTCGGCCCTTCCTTCTGCGGATGGGCGGCACGATCCTTCTTGTCCGGTGAGGCGTCGAAGCCGCTGTCCACCATCTTGAGCGGCCGGGTGATGCGCTCCTCGATGAACCTGTCGAGAGTCAGGCCCGAGGCGACCTCGACCACCCTGCCCAGCACGTCGATCGCCATCGAGTATTCCCAATGCGTACCCGGTTGGTAGAGCAACGCCAGCTTGGAAAGCTTCTCCACCATCTCCGCGTTGGTCTGCTCGGGCACCATCACCTTCATGTCCATGTAGGACTGCTTCACTTCGTTGCTGCCGACCGCACCATAGGTCAGGCCCGAAGTGTGGCGCATCAGGTCCTGCACGGTCATCGGCCGGAACTGCGGCTCCAGCGCGATCTCGACGGTGCCGTCGGCGTTGGCCTTCTTCACCGAAACCTTCGTGTCGGCGAAGGCCGGGATGTACTTCGACACCGGATCCGCGAGCGAGAGCTTGCCCTCCTCCATCAGCATCAGCGCCGCGACGGCCACGATCGGCTTGGTCATCGAGGCGATGCGGAAGATCGTGTCGGTCTTCATCGGCGCCTTGGCGTCCTTGTCGCGGAAGCCATAGGCTTCGAACAGCGCGACCTTGCCGTTGCGTGCGATCAGGACCACCGCGCCCGGCAGCTCCCCGGCCTTGACGCCTTCGTTGAGGCGATCAGACAGTCGCTTCAGCCGGGGCGAAGAGAGGCCCACTTCCTCCGGCGACTGCGCCTTCGGAATCCCCTGGGCCCACGTCGGCACCACGATCGAAAGTCCCAGCGCCGCGAGGCTCAGGCTCCGGAAAATCATCATTATTCCCCCGCGTTCCTTTTTGCCTCGCCGGGGTCGGCATGCTCCGGCGGCCAGACCACAGTAAATCGCTCGAACACCGCGGGCATAGACGGATCGAAGGTGAAGCCCTCCGCCTCCGCGCGCCTCGCGAAATAGCGTGTGTGAAGAGCGAGCCAGTCGGCCCGGGTGCGATCGCCTTCCCCCTCGTCCCAGGCAAAGGCGTCGTCGACCCGATCAAGCGGCTTCACCTCGACCGTTTTGGTGCGCCAGATGGCACGCGGCTTGTCGCGCCCGTCGAGCACCACCACATGACCGCCGACCGTCGCCATGACTTCGCCGCCGGCTTCGATCTCGCGCAGCAGGCAGGCCGTCGCTCGCTTGGGGCCGTTCAGGATGATCTTCAGCAGCTGGTCGCCCATGCCGGCGCTGTCACCCATGCGGCAGACGTCGTACGGCTGCTCAGGCACACCGCGCGCGCAACGGTACTCCTTCCAATAGGCTTCGACCTCGGGTGTCCTGGGCTTGTCCATGGCTGAACCTGTTGCGTCCGAAAACCGCCAGACCCGCAGCAGGCCTGGCGGTTGGATGAAGCCGCAACAACGAGGGACGATCAACCATGGCAACCAATCGCCGCGAACTGCCGCTCGACGCATCCATCGACAAGGTGTGGGCGGCCGTGCGCGACTTCGGCCAGGTGCACACGAAAGTGGCGCCGGGCTTCCTGACCGGCCTCGAGATGGACGGCGCCGACAGGATCGTCACTTTTTTCAACGGCATGGTGGCGCGGGAGCGGCTGGTCACGCTGGACGACGAGGCCAGGCGGCTTGTCTACTGCATCCCCGAGGGCCGGGCATCGCACTACAGCGCCGCCGTGCAGATTTTGCCGGAGGGTGCGGGGCAATGCCGGCTGGTCTGGACGATCGACCTGCTGCCCGACGAACTGGCCCCCGCGGTTGCCGGAATGATGGACCATGCCACCCCCTTCCTGAAGAAGACGCTGGAAGCCTGAAGCGCGCGCCTGTAAGAGGCGGCATGAAGATTTCCGCCCTCGATATCGACCACCTGACGATCAACGCCACCGAGCCCGGGGTCACCGCCACCCGGCTGGAGCAGCTTGGCTTCACCCTGACGCCCGATGGCGTCTGGCCGCGCTGCATTTGTTTCGTGCCTGCCGACGAAGACATCCCGAACTACATCGAGATCGCCGAAAGTCCGGTCGATTTCATGAACCTCGCGATGAATGTCGAGGAGCTCAAGGGCGACAAGCGCAGCTTCAAATGGGAAGGCGACGACGGCGACATCGAGGGCAGCCTGATCGTCGGCGAAGGCGGCGGGCCGGTGCCGTGGCTGACGGTCAAGCAGTTCAATCCGGAGGCCTTCGTCGAGCCCGAGCTGGTCGTCCATGCCAACGGCGCGCTCGCCTTCATCTGCGTGCACGCCGTATCGGACGATCCCAAGAAGACCGCCAGGGAACTCAAGGACGCGTGGAGCGGCGAAACCGAGGAGATATTCGACGGCTGCACGCTCGTGCGAACCGGCATGGTCGAACTGCTGATCTGGTCGCCGGCGGCGTGGCTGAAGGAATACAAGGCGATCGAGGCGATGGAACCGCTGCGCAAGCCGTCGATCGTGGGCATTGCCGTCGCCGTCGAACGCGCCCGGCCGCTCCAGGCGCTGCTGCGCGCCAACAATGTGCCGTTTGCCGTCACCGAGGGCGATCGCGTGCTGGTGTCGCCCGAGAGCACCGGCGGCCTGCTGATCGAGTTCATGCCGCAGAACTAAAGCGCCGCCGTCAGGCTTCGCTCCCACGTCTGGCAATGTTTCGCAGGATAAGGGTCGCGGCCACCGCCAGGATCGGCACCATGCACAGCGACACGGCGGAACCCAACGGGAAATTGCCGCCGCCGAGGCCGATGGCGAACGCCGCCGTGGCCAATACGTAAGTCATGCCAAGCGGGCCACCGCTGGTTAGTACATTCACGATTGTAAATCCGGAGAAGCCGCCGATCAGGGAGAACAGCATGATGATCGCAATGACGTTGCGCGTCATCGGGAAGGTCACGTACCGGGTGCGCTGCCACCATGTGGCACCGTCGATCGACGCCGCCTCGTAGAGTTCGTCGGGCACCGACTTCAACGACGCCAGATACATGATCATGAAGAACGGAGCGCCCATCCACACGGTTACCAGGATGACGGAGAAGCGCGCCCAGCCGGTCTCGGCGAGCCAGGAGATGCGACCAATGCCGACGTCTCGAGGATCCAGTTGAAGGCGCTGAAGGATGGATCGAAAAGTTCCCGCCAGGCGATCGTACTCAATGCCGGTGGAATCACCCACGGCACCAGGAGCATGCCGCGCCATTTGCGCTGGCCCCGGGTCGGGATGTTGTGCATGAGATGAGCAGCCGCGAAGCCGATGATCGCCTTGCAGGCGACGGCAGTGATCGCGAACAGGGTGGTTTGATAGACGACCCTCCAGAACCTGCCGCTGCCGAACAGGAGGGCGAAATTGGCGAGCCCAACGAACTTGGTCATGCTCCGGTCAAGCATCGAGAGATAGATCGCGGAGCCCAGGGGGTACGCCACGAGCGCGATCAGCAAAGTGATCAGCGGCAGGGTCATCAGGAAGGCAATAGTGGACCTGCGCTGCATTAAGTCCCGGTCCTAGACGCCAAACCCAGGCGCCATCCACCTCTGCCAGACCGGACTCGCCAGGATGAGCCCGGCCATCCGGCGATAGCCGCCGGCGCCCGGATGCGCCCCATC
>CAVXZJ010000010.1:0-1189942 GCA_963766285.1 uncultured Alphaproteobacteria bacterium
GCATGCCGGCGATGTCGTAGATGCGCCCAGGCGACGCCCGGCTGCACGGAAGCGCAGGCTACCGTGCTGCAGCGACGACCTGCTGTCGCGGCCATCGCTCCAGGTTGCGCATGTTGGCCCTGATCTCCGAGTTGGACGGCTCTTGTCGTAGGCCGGCGGCACGCGCCGACAAGCTCCGCCGACCGAATGCGGCTGCAGGACTTGTCCCAATACGGTGTATTATTGGAGACAGCTCCGCCGGCTCGTGGCCCAGTGTGAGTGACCACGGCGGTCAAGGTCGAATTCTCATCATTGCCGCGGCTCTCAACTGCGTGTACCATGTCGCACAGATCTAATCACTTTGGTGCGCGTCGAAATCGACGCTGGCTGGAGCAGGCCCCTCACCATGTTTGCCCGTCTGGCATTGTATGCAGGCCGCAGATGCCTATGAGCGTGGCCTCGCCGCCTAATCAACATGATATCCGTGCCGCGACGCGCCGCGCCGCCCATCTCACTTCTACTACTCTTTCACGGTGAAGGAGACGCAGCCAACCGCGCCTCGCCTTCTTCGGTCTATTTGATGTTATGACCAGCAACTGCGCCAGCAGGACGTTCACGCCGGTCTCAGTTCGGCCTCGCCGGATCCTAGCCTCAGCTTGGTGATGCCTTCGCGCGACGCGCGCAGGTTCGTTGGCGGGCTCGTCCACCAGGTCTTGCGGGTGAAGCACGCGCTCAATCGCCGTGACAGTTTTTCGTAGGCACTGTGCCTCGCGGCTGGCCAGGAGATTGTCATCTCTCACCAAGGAGCGCTTTTCTGCTTGGGCTTGCTTGTACTTGTTGAAGCGGTAGTTGCGCAGCTGCGCCCCCAGCGCAATGGCGGCGATCTGCGTGAGCCGAGCCTTTACCGCATTCGCAATGACCGGCCGAGATTCTGCTCTGAGGATTGGCGTCGGTGACGATCCGCCACCCACGCTTTCGCGCGCGAGGGTTCAGCTTCGCGGCTTGCCGACTACACAGGCGGCCGAGGCCGAGACATGACTGGAGCGTTTTGGTCTCGGCAACGGCTGAGGCCTTGCGCCGTTCATCGCGGCGGCCCGTCGTCGGCCGCCACGAAGGCCGCGACGTTGCCGCCGAAGGCCTTCGGAGGTGGAAATCTCGCGATTTTCATCAGCATTTCCTACCACGGTCAGTCCCTGCCACAACGCAAGTCGCCAATTGCCTCAAAGCGGTCCGGACAGATCAATGGCTCAAACGTAGTGGATTATAAATGACTTCTGAACGCTCAACGTCGGTCTCGGCAAGCCGGGCGCCCCGCTCGCGGCCGTGCTGGCCAGCCGCGGCTTCGACGTCATCGGCTTTCTCAAGGTGCTGGTCCACGCGATGAACTCGCGGGTCACGCCATCGAGCCGCAGCTGAATGAGTACGCTGCGGCCAACCCGCCGCGGCTCAAGGCGACCATGGACGCCAACGAGGCGATCCTGAACAGCGATTGCTCTTTCGTGATCGGTGCCTGCCGCACGGTTTCTTCTCCAACCGCTTCGTGATCCAGGCGATGGAAACGCTTGCAAGGCCTGCGTAGGAAGACGAGGTATCTACGTGGTGGCTATGACCTCGAGGTCCAGGGCACCGTGATGGTTCCAGCCTCGGGCCGCAAGGTTGGGGCCGGTCTCGCCACAAATCCGGAATTCATCGCGCCTGTTGATGGGCGAAGGCGACAAGAAGGCGGGCGACGTGCTGGCCGGCATCACACAGAAAGGAACCTGCTGGTTCGATGAACTGGATCAGTGCCGAGCTCACCAAGATCTCCGTCAACACCTACGACGACGGAAAATCCTCCTACGCCGCTGCGACGGCTCCTGCCGGGCGCAGACGTTGATGCGGTGACCAAGGCGCTGGGTGCACAGGCCGGCATCGGCGCCGAGTACACCTCAAGGGGGCGATGGGCTACGGCGGCCCCTGCTTCCCGCGCGACAACTTCGGCCCGTACTCGGTGCGCGCGCGACGTGGCGGGTAAGCGACCCACTCGTTACAATTACCAGGTCGCACCGTTCTTGGGCGATCGTCGCAAAGTTTGCCAAGTGGCACCAAGATCGCGACACCACTCGGTCTCTATATAAGCCCCGGGGGTCGTCGAGGAAAACCCAGAGCGCGCGCGGCTGGCCGATGCGGGGTTATGTCGTGTACGTGCACGACCCGCCGGCCGTATACGCAGCTCTGGCTGAGAAGTGGTCGAGAGCGCCGTGCGCGAGTGCGACCTGCGCACGACAAGAGGAGATTCGGACCTGGCTCGTCTCCGGCTCGAGCACCATCCTCGACCTTGGCGCACGTCTGCCGAGCAAGTTGACGTTGCCGACGTGATCTATCTGGGGTACGGGTGGGCGGCCACCGCTGACATCCGGTGGCACGAAGCACAGCACGATCTTGTAGGGGTCGCTGTAGCAGAGATGCGCCGCCACAACTTCGCCGCACACCCATTCTCCATCGTCGTGTTCATGACTCGCATATATGCACTTTTGCTTTGGTAATATAGCTCGTTGAAAAGCTCATGCTGCCACTATAGTTTCTTGATCTCCCCGAGCACTGCAACATGAGGTCACTCGTGTAATCCTATGATAGCGGGCAGCGCCCACGCCGGCGAACGCCGGCGCGATGGTTGATGCCTGTTTCGCGACGCAGGCGAGCAACTGGAGCGCTCTCCAGACGGGCCGAGGGTCGCACAGCAACTCGGGAGCGGCAGGCGGTCTTACGGATCGGTGTCGCTCCGAGTCATGCTCGTCTTGCGGAAGCGCAGGATCTTGCGCAGCTGGTCGGCTCGGCAGCGGAACCGCGGGCGCGAGGACCCGGCTGCAGAATCGGTTGATGTTCTCGACGTAGTCGGTGACTTGTTGTAGATCACGCTGCAAGCGGCGCGAGCCGGGCGCGCGCGGTGCGCGTATCGGCTTCCGTCGAAACGGCCTCGCGGAACGAGCTCTCCACCGCCTTTAGGTTCCTGTCGAATGTCGCGGCCGACGCGCGTCGGATCGGCTACTTTCTGCGAGGCGAGGCCGAACTCGAACACGAAGAGGTCCGTCTCTAACCTCGCCGAAGCTTCCCGCAGGCCGGTGGCTCTTCCAATTCCCGCATCGTGCCGTGCATTCCGCGCCACGCCGTGGCGAAGCCCTCGCAGGAAGGCCTGCAACGTGCTGGCGGCCAGCACGACTTCGGGTAGGTCAGAACCTGGTGCCAGACGGAAGGAGCGCGGTGTGGCAGATCGTACGCTGTAGATCGAGCTGCAGTGGACGGACGCAGCGCTCCTTACGGAAGGCCAAGGCCCGCGATGGGCTCGACGTATGCGATCAGCTCGTAACTTCCTCGATCTCGACGTCGGGCCGAACCCCTCGGTTGATTGGGCAGGTAGGGCGTCGAGACGTTCCAGATGAATTGGTCTGCGGCCGTTCATCGTGGCTGCGGCCCGTATCGTGCCCGCGCGCTGATCACGGTAGCGAAGGCCTCGATCAGCGGCGCACCCGGCCGCAGGCGTGCTGCGACGATTGCAGCGCCAGCCCAAGGATCATGTCCTCGTCGAAGAATTGCTGAACATGTCCTCGCGCAGGCAGGCTGGAAGTTGCCGAATGCGTCGACGTATCGCATCAAAGGGCACGATCCTTGGTGGAATCGCACCGACCAGTCGCGAGCCAGATTGCCGACCGGATCCTTGTCCAAGGGACTCCGAAAGTGCGGCAATTTGGTAGAAGCCGGGCGCCCACGACGTCGTCAACGACGCCAGGTCAGCAACATGTTCGGTGTTGGTGTAGAGGATCCAAGCGTATTCCTCGGGCGGCCGAGGCCATGTTCCCGCGACTGCGAATTGAGGGCCACAAGATGTGTTTTGTCCTTGAGGTGCCACGTGCTCGGGGCTGCAGAACACGCATGACCTTCTTGGCCTTAGTGTCGCGACATTGCTCTTCGGGAATCGGGTGATCGTCGGGGGGTGTCGCAGGCCCAACAGGATCCTCGTCGTTCGCGCCCGGCCAGCGCATCAAGTGATCGCTGCGCGCTTGCAGGTTGGTAGCGCGGCTGTCGCTGTGTAGAATATGCGGAAAACATCGGACGCTCTCCCTACAGGCGGGGACAATTCGCTGCGGTACGTGGCGCAGACTCGACCAGCCTAGACTTTGCCTGGATCGTCCTGGAAATGCGCGCCTTCGCGGCGGCCGTGTCGGTGGTGGAGCGCGCCGCGACTTCTGGGGACTCTTGCGTCCGCCGGAGGAGCGTACCGTGGAGCAGCGCTTCGCCGGCGTCGGACGACGCGGCCGAGACGCGCAACGCGGGCTGCCGGTAAGCCTCGCCTTGCCGTTTTCGCCTTCTCGAATGGGGCAGCGCCGCCGCATAATTAGCCAGGCGCGCTACGTAGGCGCGTGTCTGGCGCCAGCAATTCGAGCTTGGCGCTGCCAGCTCAATTGCCGCCAGCCGGTCGCCCAGCCCGAGCCTGGTTCGCCGTGCTGCGTCTTAGCGTCGGGGGCTTTCGGATGATCGCAAGCGCGAGTCTTCGATGCCTTGTAGTGACCAGCCATCGAGGGCCTCGCCCTTCAGCCTGAGGTTGGGGTCGTTCGGCTCGAGGCGCGGCTCATAAACACTTGATTGTCCGTGCTGCGCTAAGAGTGCGCGTTGCCAGGCTGAGGCGAGGAGTAAGCCGGTTCACACGAGGAGCGCCAGCTCGTAACGAATCGACCTTGAAAGCGGCCGCGCTGGCGGAGGACAAGAACGAGCGGTCGTGAGCGCGCCGGCCGCTGCAAGCTCGCGGGCGCGCTCTGTATCGGGTGGGGTGGCGGACGCCTCACCACGTCGAGCGACTCTCGGCGGCCACGGCCTCGGCAGAGCCCGGAATGAGCGTTAAGGGCCTGCTCAAACCAGCGCCGCCTCGGGCCTGCTGGTGCGCACCCGGGTGCGGCCGATCCTGAACAACTGCCTTGGCCCGCGCTCGGGCTCCGCGCCGCGGAGGCTTGCTCGGCGGCGGGATGCCGCGGTGCATCAGGATGCTGGGCTTAGACCTACAAGCTTGTGGGTCTGGGAGGTGGTGCACGCACCGCTAAACCACCTGCTGAAGCCCGTCAAGGCGGCGCGGGGACGGTTTTCCGGGCCCGGTGGGAGCGATACAGCCCTCGCCACGTCTTACGAAGCCGGCTTGCCTTGTCGGCGGACGCGGTACCCAGAAATGGGGCGCCCTGACCGAGCAGACCCCCCAAGCCCATGCTCTCGGTGGGGGGCAAGCCGTTCCTGGACTACATCGTGCACGAGGCGCGCAGGTTTGGACTACTGAAAACTCCCGTCCCGATGCTATTGCTTGAGGCCGAGGCACGCTACGCCGGCAAACGCTTTGCTCGAGCTCGGAGGTCGTGGTCGAACCGGCTGTGCCCGGCGCGCTGGTCAATGCCGACAAGCTCGCACGAGTTCATGGACGGCTGCGATTCGTTTTTCGACTTCAACTGGTTGTCGCCTGCTCTGCAGCACCACGGCTGAATCATGTGCTGCGGAGCGGCATCGGAGGGCAGCCGCTACGGGTCCACCTTCAGGATGGCTGCATCTGCGGCTCATACTGGAAGGCCCCAGCCGGTCAGCCGATCAACTGCAATTCCTATCCCAAGATGCTTTTCGCCGACACAATCCCAGGCCTCGCCCGCTCTTGCTCGAACGCGAGATTATGCGGGTCTCGCCGGACGCGAGCTGCTCGGCACGGGTAGCGCACTGGGCTCGTTCATCGACAGCATCCACATCCACCATCTTCGGCTGACAGATGCTGTTGCTGGTGTGCATGAAGTGGCGGGCCGCCTTCCTCGCGGCGTTGCTGACGACGCCACACCACGCCGAGCAGATCGTTCTGGGAGCCGCCGTGTGTGGCTGGACGACGCGGCTACTACGTATTCGTCGTGACCAACCAGCGGCGTGGCGCACGGCTACTACAGTGAGGATCGCAGGTGCAATGCGCTGCACTTCTGGATTAGTGGGCGCCCACATCGACGCCTTCGAGCACAGCCCCTTCCACCCGGATGCGCAAGCCGCAGGCCTTCAGCGCCGAATGGACGGTCGAACTCGAGGGATGCTGCGGCGCGAGCCGGCTGTCCCGGGCACCTGTTCGCGGCAGGGAACCCTGCTCGAAGCGGTGAAGGAGATCGTCGACTGCGCCAGCGGCGTAGGGTTCCAGCAGATCCATGATGAGGTCGAAACGAGGACATGCGGTCACCCGAGACGGGTCAATCGCGGTGACGAATGCGAAGCCAATATTGACGATGATATTACTATTACGGAATGGAACCCGGTACGCCGCTCTCGCCGGACAGTGCCCAGGTGCGCCACGTCGCGATCCTTCGCGCCGCAAGAATCTCGACTTTATCCTTGACTCGTCGATCGAACGGGCTGCCAGCAGTTGGGCCGCGGCAAGACCGATAGTCACGGCAGCCGGAGGATTCGGGTTCGGCAGTGAATGTGGTAGAGCGTGTTCTTTGCCGGGCCGGATGAGTACGGGTACGCCTCGCGGCGCCGGGCCTACGAAAACTGCTCAATGGCGGTTGATCGCCATCATGGACTTCACGCACGCTGAAAGGCCCGAGATCGTCTGCGGCGGCATTCGTTCTAGTGTGCAGACGTAACGCAGTTTGAGCGCCCTCAACTACAAGTTCGGCGGCGCCGTCGACCCAGTTGGGCCGTGACCACCCCAGCCGGTGGTCGCCGGGCGGAACACGTCGCGGCCGATCGCGCCCGCAAGCCAAAACAAAATGGCGCCGTCCGACGAGCTGCTGGGCGGCCCGGCAGATCGTGGTCGGCTGTCCGGAGGGCGGCGAGCGCCTCGCCGGGCTCTCTGCTCCAATATGCCCCATGCCGCACTTTTCCTAGTGCGCAATGTAGCCTTCACCGGCGGCGGCCTCCAGCACCATCCTTGGAAGTGTTAAGGCAGCTGCAAGAGGTCGATGCAGTCGGTGCGCAGGCCAACATGCTGCAATCGCGGGCGAAAAATCCGGTGGCCGATCACGAATTGAGCAACTTGGCCTTGGTGATCGCTACGCCTTACCCGATCCTCGACGGCCATAGGCGGGCGCACAAGCTGATGCCGCACTTGCGCGCGCCGCAGGCGGCCAGCGGACACGGCATCGGTGTCGCCGTAGGAGGTCGTCCCGACCGGACGTCGACCTGATGCCCCAGGTGTCTTTATAGGATCGTACTGTACTTCATGAATTCAAGACCAGCGGCTCAAGCTGTGCAGTCTGCCATGTGGCCCGTCGGCGAGTAGTAGGCGCCCTTCTTGTTGCCCCCTGGTGATGAAGGTACGGTTTTGGTGGTGCGGCTCGATCTCGATGACCATCGGCTTCGTCGATGCTTGTTGTTCAGTAGTCGAGCAGGTCGTCAGCGCTTCACCTTGTATTGGTCTTGGCGTAGTTGCTCAGCGCGTCGAAGTTGACGGCCTCTTCATCATCGGAGCTTGCAGTGGTGGTGGCCCGCGTATCGGAGACAGTTGCTGTTAACCAATTTCAGGTACTCGTACCTGCCCTTCAGCTTGTTGTAAGGCGTTGATCTTGGCGATCATCGGGTAGCGCTTCGGGTCGGCCAGCAAGGCTTCGATCATGTTGCGATACGCTGGTCGTCAACGTCGGGATCTGGAACATCTTGTTGAAGCCGTAGAGCGCGGCTCATCCAGCAGGATGCAGGTCTTGCGCCACGTGCGGCGTCGACGTGGACGAACTGACTTCCGGATCGTCGAATTGCGCTCGCCGTGAATGTTGATGATTCTTCACTTCGACCGTGACCATGCCGTACTTCTTGCTCATCTCGGCGTTCGGGAACCACAGGTTGTTAAACTGGATTGCGGTTGCGTGGCTGTTTTTGATCAGGAGATCGACGCCTTCGACGATGAAGCTCTGAGACCTACAAATCGTTCGTCAAAGGCGTCGATCTCCTGATGGAAAACGGCCAGCACAACCGCATCCAGTTCAACAACCTGTCGATCCTGCCGAACGCCGAGATGGGCTCACCCGAGTACCAGAAGAAGTACGGCATGGTCACGGTCGGGTCGAAGATCATCAACATTCACGGCGAGCGCGTCGAACTCGACGACGATGTGCCGGAAGTGCAGGACCTGGTCATTGCCACGGCGTCGACGCCGCGGGCGGATTGGCGCAAGACCCGCATCTTCTGCTGGATGACCGCGCTGCTGCACTTCGACAAGCTGTTCCAGATCCCGCTGATCCTGGCGCACGGCATCTCCGGCATCGCCTATCGCGACATGATCGAAGCCTTCCTGCTGGCTGACCCGAAGCGCTACCCGATGATCGCCGAGATCAACGCCTTCTTCGAGAGCGAGGCTGTGGCCATCCAGAAGGGCGGTTCGGAGTACGTGTTCTCGAAGAAGTATCTCAACATCTTCTGGCCGGCCGACGAGTATATCTTCGTCAAGCTGACGCACGAGGGTAAGTTCGACGCGTTCTACCAGGAAGCAGGCAAGCTGCTCTCCGAGACGCTGGCCGCCCGCCACTCCGGCCTTCCGATGGACGTGATCGAAGAGGCCATCAAGCTCAACCACGCGCTGGTCCACCAGCCGTTCGCCAAGACCAATCTCAAAGTGAAACTGCGCTACGACCTGCTCGACTACTGGAACAAGGTGCGCGGCGGCGAGCAGGCTCTGCTGCGCGAGCAGCCGATGGTCATCGAGATCGACCGCACCACCAAACCGTACGACGATTTCCAGAAGTGGTGCCGCGAGATCGTCTGGTGGGGCAACAAGAAGGGCGCCTATCTCTATTCGCCGACGGCCACCGCCATCACACAGGAGCTCGCCGGCCACTACTGACCGCTGGCGTCTTGAATTCATGAAGTACCGTCCGCTCGGCAAGACCGGACTGATCGTATCCGAGATCGGCTTCGGCGCCTGGGGCATCGGCGGACGTACGGTCGGGACGACCTCCTACGGCGACACCGATGATGCCATGTCGCTGGCCGCCCTGCGGCGCGCGCGCGAGTGCGGCATCAGCTTTTTCGACACCTCGGCCGCCTATGGAAACGGCCATAGCGAGGAATTGATCGGCCAGGCCTTCGAAGGATCGCGCGCCTCGATCGTGATCGCCACCAAGGCGGGTTACAATTCGTGGGATCGGCCACCGGATTTTTCGCCGGCTGCGATCACGGCGTCCGCCGAGGCAAGCCTGCGCCGCCTGCGCACCGACTACATCGACCTCCTGCAGCTGCATAACGCTTCCCAGGAGGTGCTGGAGGCGCCGCCAGTGCAGGCAGCATTGGCGCGACTGATCGAGGCTGGAAAAGTGCGGGCATGGGGCGTGTCGAGCAAGAGCCCCGGCGAGGCGCTGACCGCTCTCCGGACAGCCGATGTTGCCGTCGTGCAGGCGAACTTCAACATGATGGATGTACGGGCCGCCAGCAGTTCGCTGTTCGAAGAGGTCGGTACGACGGCAGGCGGGCTTCATCGGGCGCACACCGCTTTGTTTTGGCTTTCTGTCGGGCGCGATCGGCCGCGATGCCGTGTTTCCGCCCGGCGACCACCGGCTGGGGTGGTCGCGGGCACAGCTCGACAACTGGGTCGACGGCGCCGCCGAACTTCTGGCGGCGGTCTTCGGCACGTCCAGGCGGCGAGGGCGCTCAAGAGCGCGTTGCGCTTCTGCCTGTCGTTCGCGGCGCTCGCCTGCACCATTCCGGGCATCCTGACGCCTGTCGAAGCCGAGACGAATGCCGCCGCGAGCGATCTCGGGCCTTTGCCGGCGCCGTCGTGGAAGCGGTGATGGCGATCAACCGCCGTCGGCAGTTTTTCGTAGCCCAGGCGCGGCCTTCCTGAGAAAGGCCTTGCCGCGGCGCTCAGCTGCGGCTGCCGTACTTGTCGGTCAGCCATTCGGCCCGGCAGAGACACGTTCTGCCAGCGGCGCATGCCAGTCCCCAGTTTTCCGGCTGGGTCGGCACTGTAGCCGCCCAGCGCCCAACGGCTGGCCGGCTGCACGAAGTTGCGCTCGATCGACGGCCCGACCAGGGAGTCGACGCCGTGCACGATGCGACGCGGGTAGTTGAGCCAGGTGCGGGAGCGATGGGCTGCGGTCTCGCTTACTTTTTCGGACAGGAACTTGTCGAGCCGGCGTTGCCAGGGGCGCCAGATCTGCTGCACGCGGACAGTCGCGATTTTTCCGTGGCTGGGCTTGAAGACGCGACAGGAATCCGGCCAGCGGCATTCCGTGACGCCCTGTGCGGCCGCCGCATGCATGACTAGCGAATCGATATCGAGAGACAGTACGCTCGTGCGTGGATGGCCGCGCAGAAGATGCCAGTGAGCCGCGCTCATCAACGTGAAGTCGCCGCAGGCGTTAGTGTGCAGGTCGCGCAGGTCCCAGAACGGCATTTGCCTGATCAGCGAGTGTGGGTTCGCGGGCAGCGACGCCAGCTTGGCGAATAGGGCGTCGTCGTCGAGATCGAGGATGAACTCATCATCGATTTCGATGTCGTGGCGCGTGATCCGGTACATCGTGTCGGCATCGAGATTGCGTCGTGCAATCATGGCGATAACGTCAGGCGAAAAGTAGGTGTCGCTCGCCTTCGGCGTTACGAAGCGGCCGCGCGCGCGCCGGATGCCGACATTGCCAGCCTCGGCGGTGTGCAGGCCGCGCTCGGTCGCGGCGGCGAATTGGGCGTGATGTTCGACGCCGACGATGACGCCGCTGATCGACACGTGCCGCAGGGTCTTGGGCATTGCGATGCCGTCCAGGAGGAGCGGCCGGTCGGCCGGCGGGTTCCAGTCGACAATTACAATCTCGGAATCGAGGCCAGCCAGCTCGAGCTGGTTGGCCAGGCATAGGGTCGCGCGTCTGACCCGCTGGACATAGCTCGGCGTGTATCCATCGTTCCGTCCGAAGGTGACAAAACTGACGTAGGTTCTGTGTTCATGATGCTGTCGAGGCTACGCCGCCGGGCGGGCGAGGCGACGATCCTCTTCACGAACTCCAGCAGGTTCCCGGCGGCGAACACGTGCCCGGGTACGCCGCCGGCTCTGCGCCGCCTCGACGTCGATTCGCGGTCGCCGACCATGAACGAGCCCGATGGTTCGACCGTCCATTCGCGCTGCAGCTTGTGCAGCATGCCGGCCTGCGGCTTGCGGAGTTCCGATTCGCGCGCATAGGTCTCGACCACGCCCTCGGGATGGAAGGGGCTGTGCTCGAAGGCGTCGATGTGGCGCGCCGTGGCCTGCAGCTGCTGCTGCATCCAGCGTGCAGCGTCGTGCACGTGCTCCTCCGTGTAGTAGCCGTGCGCCACGCCGCCCTGGTTGGTGACGACGAAGACGTAGTAGCCCGCGCTCGTTCAGCCAGCGCACGGCCTCGATCGCGCCCGGCACCCAGACGATCTGCTCGGGCCGGTGCACGTAGCCGTCGTCGCGATTGAGGACGCCGTCGCGGTCGAGGAAGGCCGCCGGCCGCTTCATGAACGCCGGCAGCAGCGTCTGCGCGCGCGCGAAATCGTCGGGGATGCCGATGTCGATGAACGAGCCCGTGGCCGCCGTGCCGAGCAGTTCGCCGCGTCCGGCGAGCCCCGGCATGATCTCGCGTTCGAGCGAGCAGGGCGAGGCCTTGATGTCGGCGAGCACGCTCTTGCGCACCAGGTAGATGCCGGCGTTGATCGGCTGGCCGCTCGGCCCTTCCGGCTGTGAAGCCGCGGATGTGGCCGTCGTCGAGGTCGACCCGCCCGTAGCGGCTGCCCTCGATGCCGCTCGCCAGCGCCGCATGCATCTTCCAGCCTGGCCGCTGCAGGGCGGCGCCAGCGACAGCCAGTTGAAGTCGAAGAACGAATCGCCGTTCATCATGAAGAACGACTCGTCGAGCCTGTCGGCGGCGTTGACCAGCGCGCCCGCGGTGCCGGCGGGTGCCGGTTCGACCACGACCTCGACCTCGAGCTGGCCGAAGCGTTTGCCGGCGTAGCGTGCCTCGATCGCCTCCGAGCGGTAGCCGGTCAGGAACAGGAGCGCAGTAGTCCGAACCTGCGCGCCTCGTGCACGATGTAGTCGAGGAACGGCTTGCCGCCGACCGCGAGCATGGGCTTGGGGGTCTGCTCGGTCAGGGCGCCCAGTCTGGTTCCGCGTCCGCCGACAAGGCAGACCGCTTGCGTGACGGTCATCGTGGCGAGGGGTATATACGCTCCGCCGGGCCCGGAAAACCGTCCCCACGCCGCCTTGACGGGCCTCAGCAGGTGGTTTAGCGGGACGCTCGGTCGTACCGCAGCCCCAGGACCCGCAAGCCATTGAGTAAGCCCAGCATTTTGAACTTCCTGATGCGCCGCAAGCCGGCCCATCCCGCTGCCGACGACCTCCGGAGCACGGACCCCGAGCGCAGGGGCCAGGGCCTGTTCCGGCTCGGCCGCACCAAGATGCGCGCCGGCGAGACCGAGGCGGCGCTGGCCGAGTTCGAGCAGGCGCTGAGCTGCTGCCCAACTATGCCGAGGCCGTGGCGGCCCGCGCCGAGTCGCTCGACATGCTGGGCAGGATCGAGGCCGCCCGCCCCGAATACGAGCGCGCCCGCAAGCTGTGGGCGAGCCAGCGCCCCGGCGCGCCCGACCGCTCCTATCTCTTCCGCCAGCGCGGCCGCTTCACCTTCGAGGTCGATTCCTACGAGCTGGCGCTGTTGCGCGTGAAGACCGGTTCCTTCCCGCACTCGCCTGTGGCAACGCGCTCCTGGCGCAGGGCCATCCGGAAGAGGCGATCAAGTGCTACGACCGCGCGCTCAAGATCAAGCCGAACGACCCCGACCTCACCGCGCTGAAGGGCGAGGCGCTGTCGATGGCGGCCGCTACAAGGCGGCGATCGAGGCCTTCGACTTCGCGCTCGCGATCAATCCGAAGGCGCCCGAGACGCTGAGCGCCCGCGCGATCGCCAGGCTCGGGCTGGGCGACCTCGCCGGCGCCAATGCCGACTGGCGCCGCCAGCTCGAACTGCTGGTGCCCGGACAGGCTGCCGCGCGCGCCTGCGTGGCGCTGCGGCTGGCCGACTATGCGGCGGCGCTGCCGGAGCTCGAGAAGGCGATCGCCAGGCGAACCGGCCGATCCCTACTGGCAGCTCTATCGCCTGACCGCGCTGCAGCCGGCTCGGCCGGCCGGCGGCGACGCCGCGCGATCTGCCTGCCGGCGCGACGCTGCACGCCGGCCGAGCGCGAGTTCCAGAAGGGCGTCGCCGCGCCGCCACCGACACGGCCGGCCGCGAAGGCGCAGTTCCAGCGAGACGATCAAGACTGTGGCCCGGCCTCGGCTGATCGAGGTCTCCGCCGCGCACAACGAATTGTCCCGCCTGTAGGGAGAGCGTCCGATGTTCTCCGTCATCATCTACGGCCGCAACGACAGCCACGGCTACAACCTGCACAAGCGCGCGGCGATCAGCTTCAATGCGCTGGCCGAGGTGATGAGCGATCCCGACGACGAGATCCTGTTCGTCGACTACAACACGCCGGACGACCATCCGACCTTCCCCGAGGCGATCGCCGACACGCTGACGGAGAAGGCCAAGAAGGTCATGCGCATCTTCCGCGTGCGGCCCGAGCAGCATGCGCACCTCAAGAACAAGACGCATCTGGTGGCGCTCGAATCGCAGTCGCGCAACGTGGCGCTGCGCCGGTCCAATCCGAAGAACCGCTGGATCCTCTACACCAACACCGACATGTTGCTGACCTCGCGCAACCGAAGGCAATCGCTGAGCGACATCCTGGGCGCGCTGCCCGACGGCTTCTACCAGATCCCGCGCTTCGAGATTCCCGAGATGCTGTGGGAGGCCGCCTTCGACCGCAAGGATCCGGCCGGCAACCTGGCCAAGCTGCGCGACTGGTCGGTGCGCTTCCACCTCAACCAGGTGGTCCACAATTTCATGCCGATGCGCTACGACGCGCTCGGCGACTTCCAGGCCTGCCTGCGCGAGGACATGTTCGCGATCCACGGCTTCGACGAGGACATGATCCTGGGCTGGCACTGCGATTCGAACCTCGCGGCGCGCCTCGTGCTCTATCGCGGCCGGGTCGACACCTTGATCGACAAGGCCTTCGGCTATCACTGCGATCACACGCAGGGTGGCGGCGGCCAACAACAAGGGCCGCAAGACGACGATGAACAGCCACGACCGCTTCATCTGGAACGTCTCGACGCCCTACCTGCCCAACCAGGCCGAGACCTGGGGCTGGCCCGACGTCGAGATCGAGGAGGTTCGGCTCGACCGCGAGACCTCGTACGAGCGTTTCACGGCGGGCCTCGGCCTGGCCATCAAGCCCGCGACGGTGCCGTTCACGAACACCAGCTGCGAATGGCACCTGTTCGACGATCTGACCTACGACCTGCCGCACACGCTGCCGTTCGTCTGCGACCAGGTGCTGACCTACCCGAAGTCGACGGCGATCATGCTGGCCGCGACGCGTCCGGCCTTCCTCGAGGGCTTCGCCACGGCGTGGCGCGGCATGGGCTTCACCGGCCCGATCCTCGTGCCGCAGGAATGCGAGGGCCTGCCCGCCGGCCTGCCGGGCGTCACGTCGGGCCCGTTCGCCGACCTGGTGAAGAAGACCGACCTCTTCGTGTTCGAGTTCGGCCTCGCCTCGCAGAAGGTCGACGATCCGACGCGCGTCGGCCGCGAGGCTTCCGCGATCGACAAGAAGCGCCTCAAGGCGGTGGAGAAGCTGTTCCGCGAGGCCGCCTCGACGGAGGCCGAGACGCGCCCCGCGCGCCGCCGCCTCGCGCGCCGCTTCATCGGCGTCAACGTGATCTACAACAAGTACTGGCCGATCTTCACCGACTACGTCGGCGCCAACATCAATCCGTTCTGCAGCCAGGTTCTCGCCGGCAGCCCGCTGCCGAGCCGACCACGGTGCGCGGCAAGATCCTGCGCTTCCGCAAGCGGGCGTAGCTCGACGGCGACGACGCCCATCCGCCCGTCGCAACCGCCGTCCGTTCCGGACGTTGCTGTGCAATGGCTAGGTTTCGCACGGTCTGGAGAATATTCCAGTTGCTCGCCTGTGTCGCGGCGGCATCAACCATCGCGCCGGCGTTCGGCCAGGACCACGCTGCCGGCCACGCCCGCTATCATGAATTTTACAAGCACTGGCGCATTCCCGGTTCGACGACCTCATGTTGCAGTGCCCGGGAAACCGAAAACTATAGCGGCGGCGTGAGCGTTACCGAGGGCGACTGCTATCCAACGAAGGCAGAAGTTCGCGTCGGCGCGTGGTGGGCTCAACGGGACAATGGAGAATGGGTCAAGATACCGGACAACAAGGTCCTGCATGAGCGCAATCCTGCGGGGCAGGAGGCGCATCTCTGTTACAGCGACCCCTACAAGACCGTGCTGTGCTTCGTGCCGCCGGATGTCGGCGAATAGGTCGCCCTTAGCGGCCGTACCCGAGATAGATCACATCGGCCACGTCGGTGAACTTGTCGCCCGGGAGCGTGCGCCACAGGTCGAGGATGGTCATCTTCGGACCGGAGCGCTTGGCCCAGGCCGGGTCGATCTCCTTGTATTCGGGCCAGCCCGTGCCGACGATCAGCAGGTCGCACTCGCGCACGGCGCTCTCGAGCGACGAGGCGCCGACCACCTTCTCGCCGAGCGCCGTGAGGGCCGCGTCCTGCGCCAGCGGATCGTGCACGGTCACGACATAGCCCGCGTCGGCCAGCCGCGCGGCGAGCTTCACGCTATGGCTTTCCTCGACCACCGGCGTCTGCGGCTTGTAGGAGAGGCCGATGATCGCGATCTTGGTGCCGGCCTTGGCGAACTTCCCGACCGAGATCGCTGAGACGGTCGACCTGGTGGTTGTTGATCGCGTCGGTCGCCACGGCCACGTCGGCGCGCGCGCCGATCTTCTTGGCGAGTGCTGCGAATGCCACGTTGTCGCGCGGGAAGCAGGGTCCGCCGTAGCCCATCGCGCCCTTGAGGTACTTGGCGCCGATGCGGGTGTCGGCGCCCAGCGCCTTGGTCACCACGTCGACGTCGGCGCCCGGCAGGCGGTCGCAGATGTCGGCCAGCATGTTGGCGTAGGAGATCTTGGTCGTGACGTAGGTGTTGACCGAGATCTTGGTGAGCTCGGCACTGATCCAGTTCATGCGCTGGACCGGCGGCTTCTTCTCGCACATCTGCAGGTAGATGCCGGCCAGCATGTCGCCCGCCTTCTTGTCGCCTTCGCCGACCAGGATCGAATCGGGGTAGAGCATGTCGCGCACGACCGAGCCCAGAGCGATGAATTCCGGATTGTAGCAGAGGCCGAGCTCCGGCCCGACCTTGCGGCCCGAGGCGGCCTCGAGCGCGTCCTTGATCACGGTTCCGGTCGAGCCCGGCATCACCGTCGAGGTGATGACCACCACGTGGTAGCCCTTCTTGTTGCGCAGGGCCTTGCCGAGCGTCTCCATCGCCTGGATCACGAAGCGGTTGGAGAAGAAGCCGTCGGCGCCCGACGGGGTCGGCACGATCACGAAGGAGCAGTCGCTGTTCTGGATCGCCTCGTTGGCGTCCATGGTCGCCTTGAGCCGCGAGCGGTTGGCCGCGATCAGCTCGTTCAGCTGCGGCTCGACGATCGGCATCTTGCCGGCGTTCATCGCGTCGACCAGCACCTTGTTGACGTCGAGGCCGATGACGTCGAAGCCGCGGCTGGCCAGCACCGCCGCGAGCGGGGCGCCCAGCTTGCCGAGACCGACGACGTTGACGCGGGGGAGGGTTCCAGAAGTCATTTATAATCCACTACGTTTTGGCCCGTTTTGAGGGCCGGTACTGATACTGTCCGGACCGCTTGGAGGCAATTGGCGACTTGCGTTGTGCCGTCGCAGGGGCGAAAAATCGGCCCATAAGTAGGGGAATCCTGATGAAAGTGGAATTTTCGGCCTCTCCGAAGGCCTTCAGCGGCAACGTCGCGGCGTTCGTGGCGGCCGACAAGCAACTCCTGGCCGGCGCCACCGCGATCGAACGGCGCGGGCGGCGTGTCGGGCGCGATCGGCGCGAGCCGCTTCACCGGCGCCAAGAACCAGACCCTGGTCGTGCTCGGGCCAGCCGGGCCTCGGCCGCCTGCTGCTGCTGGGCGTCGGCAAGCCGCGCGAACTGGACGCGCGCACCGCGGAGAGCCTGGGCGGCCTGATCGTGGCCGACGCCAACGCCTCGGGCCAGAAGTCGGTAACGGTCGTGGTCGATGCGGTGAAGGGCAGCCGGCTGACGCCCGGCCAGATCGCCGCGCATATCGCGCTGGGCGCGCAGCTGCGCAACTACCGCTTCGACAAGTACAAGACCAAGGACAAGCCCGAGCAGAAGCACTCGCTGAGTCGAGATGACGATCTGCCTGGCCGGCCCCGCCGAGGCGCGCCGTGCCTACGAAAAACTGTCGCCGGCGATCGACGCGGTGTTCTTCACCCGCGACCTGGTGAGCGAGCCTGCCAACGAACTCTATCCCGTCGAGTTCGCGCGTCGCGCCAAGGCGCTCACCAAGCTGGGCGTCAAGGTCCAGATCATGGGCGAGGCCGAACTGAAGAAGCTCGGCATGAACGTCCTGCTGGCGGTCGGCCAGGGCAGCGCGCGCGAGTCGCAGCTGCTGGTCATGACCTGGATGAACGGACCGAAGAGCCAGGCGCCGGTCGCGCTGATCGGCAAGGGCGTGTGCTTCGACACCGGCGGCATCTCGTTGAAGCCCGCCGGCGGCATGGAAGACATGAAGTGGGACATGGGCGGCGCCGGCGCCGTCACGGGCGCGATGATGCTGCTGGCCGGCCGCAAGGCGCGCGCCAACGTCGTCGGCGTCTGCGCGCTGGTCGAGAACATGCCGGACGGCAACGCCACGCGCCCGGGCGACGTGGTGAAGAGCATGTCCGGCCAGACGGTCGAGATCATCAACACCGACGCCGAGGGCCGGCTGATCCTGTGCGACGCCATGTGGTACACGCAGGAGAAATTCAAGCCGCAGGCGATGATCGAGCTGTCGACCCTGACCGGCGCGATCATCGTGTCGCTGGGCCACGAGCGGGCGGGACTGTTCTCCAACAACACGCCGCTCTCCAACCGGCTGCGCGCCGCGGGCGCGCTGGTCGGCGAGAAGCTGTGGCGCATGCCGCTCGGCCCCGACTACGACAAGCTGATCGACTTCGAGATCGCCGACATGCGCAACGTCAGCAACGGCCGCGACGGCGGCTCGATCACGGCGGCGCAGTTCCTGCAGCGCTTCGTGCAGCCGGGCGTCGCCTGGGCGCATCTCGACATCGCCGGCATGGCGTGGGGCAAGGGCAACAACACCACGCCCAAGGGCGCCACGGCCTACGGCGTGCGCCTGCTCGACCGGCTGATCGCCGACAACTACGAGAAGTGAACGAGTGCCAACCGAGGTCAATTTCTACCATTTGACCAAGGCGTCGCTCGAAGACGCGCTGCCGCGCCTGCTGGTGAAGACCCTGCAGGCCGGCGAGCGCGCCGTCGTCATGCTGGGCTCGCCCGAGCGGGTCGACGCGCTCAACACGCATCTGTGGACCTACGATCCCAACGGCTTCCTGCCGCACGGCGCGGCCAAGGACGGCGAGGCCGAGCGCCAGCCGGTGTGGCTGACCCATCTCGACGAGAACCCGAACGGCGCTGCGTTCCTGTTCGTCGCCGATCGGGCGAAGTCGGAGAAGATGGACGGCTACAAGCGCTGCTTCGAACTGTTCGACGGCCGCGACGAGGAAGCCGTCGCCGACAGCCGCGAACGCTGGAAAACCTACAAGGCCGCCGGCCACACGCTGGCCTACTGGCAACAGTCCGCGTCAGGCGGCTGGGAGAAGAAGGCTTAGCAGCGTCCCGTCGTCCTGAGCGTCGCGAAAGACCGAGCTGATCGTTCGACGCTGTCTTTTGTCGTTGGCGATTAGTCCTTCGCGACGCTCAGGAGGGCAGATGGGCTTACGGCCGCGGTCTCTTGAACGCGCGCCACGCCGCGCCGAGGCGCTCGGCCAAGCTGATGTCGCCCTCGGGGCGGTAGAACGACGGCGCGTCGGCCTCGAAGGTGCGCATGTAGGCCTGGTAGCCCAGCCGCGTGCCGCGATCGGACTGGGCCTGCAGCGCCAGCAGGTCGAGGGCCTTGTCGACGTCGATCACCGTCGAAAGCGAAGTCGCGCTGGGCGAGCAGCAGCTCGGCGGCCGCATCGGGCACCGACCAGGCCGAGAAGATCGCGGCCAGCTTGGCGCGCTTGTCGCGCGTCGAGCGCCGGCATCGATGTCGCGGGCGTAGTAGGCCTCGCCCTGCCAGGGCCGGCCGGTCACCGTCTCGGCGGGCGTCGGCCAGACGTAGCGGGCGGGCAGCGCGCGCGTGGAGTAGGTGCGCACGTCGAGGCGGAACAGCTCGTAGCCCTGGCGGCGCATGAAGCGGTCGGTGTTGTGGAAGGCATGCTCGCTGTCGTCGCCGGTGCCGACGAAGTTTACCTCGAGCTGCACGCCCAGCACGCCGCAGCTCGCGCGAGCCTGCCGTCGAAGGTCTTGAGCACCAGGAAGTCGGAGCCGTCGATGTCGATCTTGAGATAGTCGAGGTCCGTCCATCCGCGCTGCTTCAGCAGCTCGGGCGCGACCAGCGGTCTTGGTGTGGTCGGCGAGCTGCGTCATCTCCCACGCATTGTGGCGCAGCTTGTCCTCGATCTCGGCCTTGCCCAGCCGCGCCTCGCGCAACTCGTTGGTGCGCATGAAGGAGAGCCGGTCGCGCATGCGGAAGATCAGCGGCGAAGCCTGGCCGTTCTCGAGATCGATCTTCGCGGTGGGCGAGTCCGAGACGAAGGCCGCAAGGTACTCGATGCCGGGATGCGTCTCGGCCTTTCGCAAGCCGCTCGCACTCGGCCACGCTGGCATCGATGGCGAGCGCGCGCAGCCGCTCGCCGAACGCCCGCCAGCTCGCATCGATGCCGCCCGAGCAGCCGATGTCGAGCAGCGAGAAACGTGCGTCCCCGAGGGTCCGAGCGACGAAGGCGGGGAACGCGGTCTCCATCTAGACGGTCGCGACCGGCGTTGCGGGCGAGCCGACGGCGCCCGGCAGGCGGAGCGGCGGGGCGGTGAGCAGGCAGCGCGAGCGCTTCTTGTCGCGCAGCTAGAGCGCCAGGTCCTTCAGCCACCAGATCTCGCCGAGATTGAGCCCGAGCTTGAACAGGCAGTGATTGTGGATCGGCAGCGACGGGTGCGCGGCATCCTCGGGGCCGGGCTTCGCGGGCACCGCCTCGACGCCGTAATTGTCGGCGATCAGCGCCGAGATCTGGCTGTCGGTGATCCACTGCAGCAGGCGCTTGTCGCGGCCGTCGAGCACCGCGCACATCGAATGCGCGCGTGCTGGGTCGACGTTCTTGTTCATCTTCACGATCTCGTCGGTGAAGCCGGTGTAGAGCAGCAGCATGTCGCCCGGCTCGACCACGACCTTGTCGGCCTCGAGCACCTTCCGGAAGTCGTCGTAGTTCACATACGTGTGGGCGCGGCCGAAATGCTTCTCGAGATCGACCAGCACGGCGCGGCCCTGGATCGCCTTCTCGGCCATGTTCTCGACGCCGAGCTTGTGGGCGTAGCAGAGGTGGCCGCAGCCGTCGCGGCCGGCGTCGGGCTGCGGTCCGACGACATCCGCGCCGGCCTTGAAGCCGTTGTAGTAGAGCTGCTCGGGTACGCCGTCGCCGTCGGCGTCGAACAGCCCGCCGACATGGGCGAGCGTGTCCCACTGCGTCGAATACTGAAGCGTCAGGATCACGCGGTCGTCGCTCACCGTGTCGACGAACAGCGGGTTGAGCGGACTTGGTGAGGAAGTTGAAACGCCAGCCGTTCTCGTCGCCGGTCGGCGAGAGCACCGGGGGCAGGCGGCGCGCGTTCAGCACATTGCCGCCGGGCAGGTCGAGCGGCAGGGAGAGGCAGAAGGAGCGGCCTTCCTTCACCTCGGCCACGCCTTCGAGCACCTTCTTCGAGCGTGATCAGATTCAGGCGGCCGAGCTGGTCGTCGTCGCCCCAATCGCCCCAGGTCGAGCCTTCAGGCCGGTGTTTCCAGCGCTTCATCCGCGTTTCTCCCTCCGATGCGCAGGGAGACTACGTCTGCATGGCTCCCATACGCAATTCAAACAGGGTGCAATTCAAACGGCGTCCGCCGAGCGGATCGACTATATTCCGCGGCCATGTCGACCTTGATTGCCGAACTGCCCCGTCGCGACTTCCGTGTGATCAGCCTGATCGGCGTCGCGCACGGATCGAGCCATTACTACCAGCTCGCCTTCGTCACGATGCTGCTGATCGTGCGCGATAGCGCCGGTCTGGATTTCGGAGACATCGGCGTTCTGGGCGCGCTGTTTTATGCCGTGTCCGGCTTTGGCCAGACCGGCGCGGGTTTTGCGGTCGATCGTTTCGGCGCGCGGCCGATCCTGGCGGGCGGGCTCGCGGCACTTGGCCTGTCGCTGGCGCTGATTGCCGTCGCCCATTCTTTCTGGGCGTTCGCCGCGATCGCCGTGCTGGGCGGCGCGGGCAACAGCGTGTTCCATCCCGCCGACTTCGCGATCCTGAACGCCTCGGTGAACCAGAAGCGGCTTGGCCGTGCCTTCTCGATCCACGGGCTGGGCGGCTCGCTCGGCTGGGCGGCGGCGCCTGCCATGTATTTCCTCGATCATACGCGTCGGCTGGGTGGCGACGGCGCTGATCGGCGCGCTGCCGGGATTTATCCTGGCGGCGCTGGTGTTCACCAACCGCAGCGACCTGGTGGACCATCGCATCAAGGCGCGCGCCGTGGCCGCTGCGGCGACGGAGAAGCCCGCCTCGATGGCGAAGATCCTGCTGCAGGCGCCGATCCTGCTCTGCCTCGGCTATTTCGCGCTGCTCGCCACCAATACGGTCGGCATCCAGCAATTCGCGGTGCCGGCCTGGACCGGCATGTTCGGCGTGACCGAGAACTTCGCCGCGATCTGCCTGATGGTGTTCGTGGTGGGCTCGGCGTCCGGCATGTTGGCCGGCGGCTACCTCGCCGACCGCTTCCACCAGCACGAGAGGGTTGCCGCGATCGGCCTCCTCACCGCGGCGGCCTTCACTGTGCCGGTGGCGACGATGGCCGTGAGCCCGCTGCTGCTGCCGGCGGTGCTGTTCGTCGCGGGTTTCGCGGGCGGCACGACCGGTCCGTCGCGCGACATGATCGTGCGCGGTATCACCCCGCCCGGCGCCTCGGGCAAGGTATTCGGCTTCGTCTATTCGGGCCTCGACGTCGGCTCGTTCATCGCGCCGCTGGTCTTCAGCCGCATCATGGCGGCCGGCCATCCTGCGATGATGTTCTGGATCGCGACCGGCCTCTATGTCGTGAACGCGGGTCTCGTGACCTTGATCCGCCAGGCCACGCCGCGCGAGCGCGTGCCGGCTGCCGCCGAGTAAGGCAGAGCAGGGACTCCTGTCGCCAGCGTAAATGGCGGGGAGGGCGCTTACGCCGCTTCGAGCGCTTCCTGGGCGGCGAGCCACTGGTGCTCGGCGTGGGCGAGTTCGCGTTCGAGCTGGACCTTCTTCTTCTGCAACTCGGCCGCCGCATGGGGCGGGCCAGAGTAGGTCTTGGGATCGGCCAGCCTGGCCTCGAGCGCGCTACGCTCCTCGGCGAGCTTTGCCAATGCCTTCTCGGCCTCTTCGAGGGCGCGCTTCAGGGGGCCGCGCTTCACCTTTTCCGAGACGACCGGACGGGAGACCGGTGCGGCAGGCGTCTTCGGCTTCTTGGCCTTGGCTTCTTTCGCCGGCCGCGAGCTGCGCTCGCGCAGAAGCCTGGTCTGGTACTCATCGATGTCGCCTTCGAAGGGCTGGACCGTGCCCTTGTCGACCAGCCAGAGCTGGTCGGCCACCATCTTCACCAGATGGGTGTCATGGCTCACCAGCACGACGGCGCCCTCGAAGTCGTTAATCGCATCGACCAGCGAGGCGCGCGCATCCATGTCGAGATGGTTGGTCGGTTCGTCGAGCAGCAGCAGGTGCGGCGCATTGCGGGTGGCGAGCGCCAGCAACAGGCGGGTCTTCTCGCCGCCCGACATGGCGCCGACCTTGAGGTTGGCGCGGTCGCGTGGGAAGCCGAAGCGGCCGAGCTGGGCGCGGACCTTATGCTCTGGAACGCCCGCGCCCATGGCGATGCTCATGTGGTCGAACGGGGTGGCCTCGTAGTCGAGCCCTTCTTCCTGGTCCTGCGAGAAGTAGCCGACCTTGAGTTTGGGCGTTTTCTTCAGCTTGCCCTCGCGCGGCTCGAGCCGCTGCGAGATCAGGCGGATGAAGGTCGACTTGCCGTTGCCGTTCTGGCCCAGGAGCGCGATGCGGTCTTCCATGTCGATGCGCAGGTCGAGCTTGTGCAGCACCAGCGGTCCGCCGGGATAGCCGACCGACACCTCGTCGAGCGTCTCGATCGGCGACGCCAGCAGCTCGGGCGAGGGGAAGTTGAAGCTGATCTTCTCGTCGATCGGCACGGTGGCGACCGGACCCAGTTTCTCGATCATCTTCATGCGCGACTGCGCCTGGCGGGCCTTGCTGGCCTTGGCCCTGAAGCGGTCGACGAAGGCCTGCATGTGCTTGCGCTGGGCGGCGAGCTTCACCTGCTGGGCGGCATCGTTGGCCAGACGCTCTGCGCGCGTCTTCTCGAAAAAATCGTAGTTGCCGGTGTAGGAGACCAGTTTCTCGTTGTCGATGTGCACGATGTGGTCGCACACGTCGTTCAACAGGTCGCGGTCGTGGCTGACCATCAGCACGGTGTTGCGGAACTTCTTGAGATGCTCGGTGAGCCACAGCATCGCCTCGAGGTCGAGATGGTTCGAGGGCTCGTCGAGGATCAAGAGATCGGGGTTGCTGAACAGGGTGCCGGCCAGCGCCACGCGCATGCGCCAGCCGCCGGAGAAGGTGCCGCAGGGACGCTGCTGGGCGTCGTTGTCGAAGCCCAGGCCGTTCAGGATCGCAGCGGCCCGCGAGGGCGCCGAGGCCGCATCGATCTCGTCCAGCCGCATATGGATGTCGGCCAGGCGCAGCCCGTCGTGCGAGGTGTCGGCCTCGGCCATCAGCGCGGTGCGCTCGACGTCGGCTGCAAGCACCGCGTCGATGACGGCGATGTCGCCGCCCGGCGGGTCCTGCGGCACTGAGCCGATGCGGGTGCGGCCCATCAGGTTGATGTTGCCGCTGTCGGACTCATACTCGCCCTGGATCAGCCGGAGCAGGGTCGATTTGCCGGCGCCATTGCGGCCGACGAGGCCGACTTTCCAGCCATCGGAGAAGGCCACCGACGCGCGGTCGAACAGGACGCGTTCGCCGTGGCGAAAGGAGAGATCGGTGATGCTCAGCATAGGGCCGCGGCGTGTAGCACACCGAAGGGGTCGGCACCAAGGCGAATGGCCGCCTTGCAGGCCTTTGTCCCCGCGTCTATAAGCCCCGCCCACGCCTGCAAAGCACATCGTCGAAGAGGGATTTATGGCCGTCGAACGTACATTCTCGATCATCAAGCCGGACGCGACTCGCCGGAACCTGACCGGCAAGATCAATGCCCGCTTCGAGGAAAAGGGCCTGCGCATCGTCGCCCAGAAGCGCCTCTGGATGAGCCGCCAGCAGGCCGAGCAGTTCTACGGCGTGCACAAGGCGCGCCCGTTCTTCAACGACCTCTGCACTTTCATGACGTCCGGTCCGGTGGTCGTGCAGGTCCTAGAAGGCGAAAACGCGGTGGCGAAGAACCGCGAGATCATGGGCGCCACCAACCCGGCCAACGCCGACGCCGGCACCATCCGCAAGGACTTCGCCGAGTTGATCGAGGCCAACTCGGTACACGGCTCGGACTCGCCCGAGAATGCCGCGATCGAGACCGCGTACTTCTTCTCGGGCACCGAGATCGTCGGCTAATTGCGGGGCACGAGCGGGCGAAAGCAGCCGATCGCGTGAGCGCCTAGTCCGACGAACACCAGCAGCAGCGCCGACTCGGCCAGCAGGAAGGGCGGCGCGGTGTGCGAGGGCGCGAGCGTGTTCAGGATCGCGATCTTGGCAAACGCCTGCGCCACCGCGACGACGCCGTTGAGGTAGAGCACGGCGGTCACGCCCGTGACGAAGATCCAGCGCCACCGTCCGGCCAGCCGATGAATGTACAGGGCGAGCATCGTCGGTAGCAGGAGCGCGATCGACAGCGCGCCCGTCGCCTGACCCAGCCCGACATGCGTGAGCGGAAACAGGAAGCCGCTCGCGCTGGTGGCCGCCGTGGTGGCGAGGAAGGTCGCCGTGACGACGGCGGGAACGCGGGCGTTCAGCAAACTGGACAGCAGCGGGATGCCTGTGGCGAGGCCGGTCAGGCTCAGGAACACGTGCACGATCGTGAGAGTCGACATTTCTCTTGTCCTCCGCGGAGGCGGGCTGCGGTCGGGGCACGGCCGATCTGCCGCGCCCCTCGCAGCCTGGATCAACTGGGCTTGGTGACGATCACTTCGAGGTATTCGCTGGCGACGACGAGCGTGCCGTCCGTCGCGGTGTTGAAGCGGTCGATCAGGTCGAGCAGATCGTTCTCGAGCGCGAAGCGCGCCGGCGGATCGATCGCAGCGAAGGCCTTGACGACCGGCCTGTAGTAATCGTGGAACGTGTCGAGCCAGTGCCGCGGCGAGCGGTAGCGGAACGTGAAGTACTTGCTGCCCGCCGCGACACACGCCTTTCCGTCGAACAACTGGTCGAGATGCGCCTTGCTGCCCCACAGGGCCGGCGAGCGCACGCCGGGCGCCGGCGGTACGTACCTGCCGATAGTCTTGAAGAGCTGGCCGATGAAGCTCTCCGGGGTCCAGTTGGCGAGGCCGATCTTGCCGCCCGGCAGGCAGACGCGCAGCAGTTCGCTGGCCGCCTGTTCATGGTTGGGTGTGAACATGACGCCGAAGGTGGACAGCACGATGTCGAAGGTGGCGTTGCCGAAGGGCAGAGCCTCGGCGTCCGCCTCCTGGAAGGTGACCTTGAGCCGCTCGGCCGCCGCCCGCTCGCGGCCGCGCTCGAGCAGCGCACCGACATAGTCCGTCGACACGACATCGGCGAAGCGGCGGGCTGCGGCCAGGGTCGCGTTGCCGTTGCCGGCGGCGACGTCGAGCACGCGCTGGTTGCTGCGCAGGTCGATCGCCTCGCACAGGCTTTCCCCTACGATCTGCAGGGTCGTTCCGACGACGGCGTAGTCGCCAGCACTCCAGGCTACCTTCTGGCGGCCCTTGATCGTGGCGAGATCCAAGGTGGCGGGGACGGGGGTCTGGACGTTCATCGGGTAATTCCCTTCGTGAGTTTTTCTATCGTGCCAACCTGACCCGACACGGCGTATCTAGGCGCCTCTCCGGTGGTTTCGAATGATCAAGCGTCTGCAACGCTTGATGGAACGTCGGTCAATGAAGGCTATTGCCGGGCAGGTTCAGATGGCAGCAGACGCTCTCTCCGACGTGCTGAAGACGGTCCGCCTCACCGGTGCGACGTTCTTCGACGTCGTGACACGCGTGCCGTGGGTCGCCGAGCAACCGACGCCCGAGATGGTGCTGCCGCAGATCCTGCCGGGCGCCGGACACCTGATTTCGTATCACGTCGTCACCGAAGGCTACTGCTACGCCGCGATGCTCGACGCGCCTGCGATCAAGGTCGAGGCGGGCGAGGTCGTCGTCTTCACGCGCGGCGATCCGCATGTCATGTCGAGCAGCCCCGGCATGCGTGCCGATCCCTTCGTGCCTGGCAAGTTCGATGCGGTCGGCGCCACCCAACTTCCGTTCTCGGCGAATTACGGGCCGGACGACGGACCGCCGGCGGCGCGGGTGGTGTGCGGAATTCCTGGCCTGCGATGCGCAGCCGTTCAATCCGCTGCTCGACAATTTGCCGGCGGTGATCAAGGTCGGAAATCCACAGGACGGTGGCGCGCCGTGGCTCGCCCAGTTCATCAAGGTGGCGATGAGCGAGTTGGCGGACAAGCGCGCGGGCGGCGAGAGCATCCTGGCCCGCCTGAGCGAGCTGATGTTCATCGAGGTCGTGCGGCGACATCTCGATGCCTTGCCGCCGGGACAGACGGGCTGGCTGGCGGGCGTGCGCGATCCGTTCGTCGGTAAGGCGCTGTCACTGATGCACGGCGCACCGGCACGGAATTGGACGATCGAGGAGCTGGCGAAGGACGTCGGCCTGTCGCGCTCTGTGCTGGCCGAGAGGTTCGCCGATCTCGTCGGCATGCCGCCGATGCACTACCTCGCCAACTGGCGCATGCAGATCGCGTCGGGCCTGCTCAGCAGAGGGACAGTCAATATCGCGACTGTCGCAGCCGAAATCGGCTACGGGTCGGAGGCGGCCTTCAGCCGCGCGTTCAAGAAAGTGGTGGGCGTGCCGCCGTCGGCTTGGCGCCGGCGCGCGGCCTAGCTCAGCCTAGTACGGCGAAACCGATCAGCAGCACGATCGTGCCGCCAACGCCCAGCAGTAGCGAGAGGATGCCGATATGGGCGACCAGGCCCAGCGCCATGCTGCTCAGCAGCAGGATCACCCAGAGAATGACGAAGAGCACGAGCTTGTTGAAAGCCGTATAGGTGTCCAGATGCGCGCGAACTTCTTCCTGCGTAGCCTCGGCCATGTTTGCTCCCCGATGAAAAATGACGTGATGCTTATAGCCAACTAGGTTTCGTCCGAAAAGAGAAGCGTGGCGCCGGACGGCACGCCAGTGACTGCGACCTTTCCGCCATTCGCGCTTGCGCTGACCCGGCCTTCGCCGAACCAGCGCACCACGGCGGGATAGAGCCGATGCTCCTGGCGCAGGATGCGGGCGGTGAGCGTAGCCTCGGTATCGTTCTGCAGGACCGGCACGGCGGCCTGGGCGATGATGGGCCCGGCGTCGAGGTCGGGGGTCACGAAATGCACGGTGCAGCCGCTCACCCGAACGCCGGCGTCGATCGCCTGCCGCTGCACGTGCAGTCCCCGGAAGGACGGCAGCAGCGAGGGGTGGATGTTGATCAGCCGGCCTGCCCAGTGCTTCGGAAACCACGGGCTGAAGATCCGCATGAAGCCTGCGAGCACGACCAACCCGACGCCATGCTTCTCCAGGGTCGCCGAGATGGCACGGTCGAAGCTCTCGCGGTCGGGATAATCGAGATGGGAGATCACGGCGGTCGGAACGTCCGCCGTGGCGGCGATACCGAGCCCGCCCGCATCGGCCTTGTTCGAGAGGACGCAGGCGATCTCCGCCGGATAGTCGGCAGCCTGTGCGGCCTTGATCAGCGCGGCCATGTTGCTGCCGCGCCCCGAGATGAGAATGCCGACCTTCAGCTTCGCCATAGCGAATCGGCGTGCTCGACGATGCAGTCGGCTTCTGCCGTGGGCGCGGGCTCGATGACGCCGACCTGGGCCACGGTCTCGCCGACATCGACGAGAGCCTTCGTCACCTTGGCCGCGGCGCCGCTGGCCACGACCACGATCATGCCGATGCCGCAGTTGAACGTGCGCAGCATGTCATCGGTCGGAACGCTGCCCGTCTTCTGCAGCCAGCCGAACACGGATGCCGCTTTCCACGTGCGCGCGTCGAGGCGGGCGCGAGTGCCGTCCGGCAGACAGCGCGGCACGTTGCCTGGCAGGCCGCCGCCGGTGATGTGCGCCAGTCCCTTGATGGCGCCGGTGCCGCGGATCGCCGCGATCAGCGGCTTCACGTAGATGCGGGTCGGCTCGAGCAGCGCATGTCCCAGCGTGCCCTTCCCGAACGGCGAGGCGGAATCGTACTTGAGACCGCTGCGTTCCACGATCTTGCGCACCAGCGAGTAGCCGTTCGAGTGTGTGCCGCTTGCGGCCAGCCCCAGCACGATGTCGCCCGGCGCGATATCGCCGCTGGGCAGTAACTGGTCGCGCTCCGCCGCGCCGACGGAGAAGCCGGCGAGATCGTAGTCACCCTCGGAGTACATGCCGGGCATCTCGGCCGTTTCGCCGCCGATCAGCGCGCAACCGGCGCGGCGGCAGCCCTCGGCGATGCCGGCGACAATGCGGCGGCCGGTCTCGACATCGAGACGGCCGGTCGCATAGTAGTCGAGAAAGAACAGCGGCTCTGCACCCTGCACAACGATGTCGTTGACACACATGGCCACGAGGTCGATGCCGACCGTATCGGGAATGGCCGCCTCGATCGCGACCTTGAGCTTGGTGCCGACCCCGTCGGTGCCGGAGACCAGGATCGGGTCCCTGAAGCCCGCCGCCTTGAGGTCGAACAGTCCGCCGAAGCCACCCAGGCCGCCCATCACGCCGCGGCGGTCGGTACTCCTGGCCAGCGGCTTGATGTGCTCGACCAGCGCATCGCCCGCATCGATGTCGACGCCGGCTTCCTTGTAGGTGAGCGGCGGTCGGTTGTGGTCGGGCTTCAAGCCGGGCTCATTCCTGCTGGTGTGGGGGCGTGCTAGGGATTTGATATGCTAGATAGTGGCGCGAACATAACCAAAAACCGGACCCCCGCAATGCCGATAGGCCGCAGGTTTTCCATGATTCTTCTCGTCCTGCTGGCTGCCGTCGCCACGGCGGGAGGGGCGATCGCGCAGGTCACCAGCGGCAATGCCTTCACGATCGGCGGTGTCGAGGTCGATGTGATCGGCGCCGACGCAATGAAGGCGCGCGACCAGGCAGTCCGCGAGGCCAAGCGCCGCGCCGTCGGGCTGCTGATCGAGCGCATGGTGGCGCCGGAGGACCGCAGCAAGGTCCCACCGCTCGATGATGCAAGGCTCGAAGGCATGATCCGCGGCGTCGAGTTCGCCAAGGAACGGCCCGCGGGCAATCGGTTCACCGGCACCCTGAACGTCGTTTTTGCGGCCGACCCGGTGAAATCCTGGCTGTCGTCGGCGGGCATCGCGGTCGCCGAGACAGTGGCGCGGGCGGCGCTGGTTGTGCCGCTGTGGAAGGACAAGAACGGTGTCGAGCCGCTCGACGACCGTAACGCCTGGCGCGACGCCTGGAGCAAGCTCGACACGTCGGGGAGTGCCGTGCCGGTGACGGTGGTCCGCGGCGATCAACTCGATCAGAACGCGCTCTCGGTCGAGGAGGCCTATGTCGGAGACGTGTCGGCGCTGACGCGGCTCAACGAGCGCTACCACCTGCCGACGATCGTCGTGGCGATCGTTGAAGGCGACAGGGACGCAGGTGCGCTGACGGTCGGCGGCTATCGATACGATGCGCAGACCGGAGCGCGCAGCGACCTCGGCAAGGTGACGGTGGCCAACGCCACCCAGCTCGCCGATGCGGCGGGCAAGATCCAGGCGAAGCTCGACGGCGACTGGCGCGGCATGGCGGTCGTGCGCCGCAACTCTCAGGATGCGATGGAGGTCGTCGTGCCGATCAAGGCGCTGAGCGACTGGGTGCAGGTGCGGCAGCGGCTGGGTGCGATCCCCGCGATCAAGAGCATCGTCGTGCGCACGCTCGAGACCGACCATGCCGAGCTGCACGTCGATTACTACGGCACGTCAGATCAGCTCACGCAGACGCTTGCGCAGGCAGGACTGGAACTCAGCAAGGCCGCCGACGGCTGGCGCCTGCAGGTTCGCTGAACGTCCCGGACAAGCAAGAGCATCGTGGTCGACCAGCTTACCCTCGAACTCGGCCTGCCGCCGCCGACCTACACGCGCGATGACTTCGTCGTCTCTCCCGGCAATCGCGAGGCGCTGGCGTGGATCGACCGATGGCCGGATTGGCCGGCCCCGGCGCTTGCGCTCGGTGGTCCGTCGGGCTGCGGCAAGACCCATCTCGGCCGCATCTGGGCCACCCGCTCCAATGCGTCCGCGATCGATGGCGTCGATCTTGACGGCAAGAGCGTGCCGGAACTGACCGTGCTCGCCTCGGCCGCATCTGCAATCGTTATCGACCATGCCGAGCGCGCGCCCGAGCGTGGACTTTTCCATCTCTATAACCTGATGCGCGAACGCGGCCGTCATCTGCTGCTGATCTCCGAAGCGCTGCCTGCGCACTGGAAGATCGCGCTGCCGGATCTTGCGTCGCGGCTGCGGGCGGCGCCCGCGGTGACGGTGGTGCCGCCCGACGACGAATTGCTTGGTTCGATCATCCTGAAACAGCTCGCCGATCGGCAATTGCATGCCGGTCCGGGCGTCGTGCAGTATCTCGTCTCGCACATGGAGCGTTCGGCCGCTGCCGCGCGTCACGTGGTGGCGGCACTTGATCGGCGCGCGCTGACGGAGCGGCGGGAGATCGACCGCCGGCTGGCGGTGGACGTGCTGGATGAGCTGGCGAAGCCGTCCTGAGGTGGTTCAAGGAGAGGGCGCATGAGGAAGATCGTATTGGCGGCCGTGCTGGGCCTGCTCGCGGCTCCGGTATCGGCGCAGCAACCGTCCGTCATGGGAACTTGGCTCACCGCATCCGGTGTCGCCAAGGTCCAGATCGGCCCGTGCACCGATCCTGCCGCGGGGCCGATCTGCGGCTTCATCGTCGGACTGGTCAATCCCAAGGGCCCGGATGGCGCTCCCGTCGCGCCAGAGATGGCGACCGACTATCGCAATGCCGACGCCAAGCTGCGCGACCGCAAGGTGATCGGCATGGCGCTGATCTGGGGCTTCAAGAAGAGCGCCGAGCCCAACGCGTTCGAGGGGGGCAACATCTACAACGGCGAGAACGGCAAGATATACAGTGCCAACATCACGCTTCAGCCGAACGGCACCTTGCGGTTGCGCGGCTATGTCGGCTCGCCGATGTTCGGTGAAACACAGGTCTGGACACGGGTTCAATAGGGAGATGTACGATGGACATGGGCATCAAGGGTCGCAAGGCGATCGTCTGCGCCGCAAGCAAAGGGCTCGGCAGGGGCTGCGCCGAGGCGCTGGCCGGGGAGGGCGTCGACCTGGTGATCAACGCACGCACCAAAGCCGAACTCGAGGCGACGGCGGAGGCGATCCGCAAGAAATACGGCGTGAAGGTCACGCCGGTTGCCGTCGACGTGACGACTGAAGCCGGCCGCAAGCAGGTTCTCGCTGCCTGTCCGGAGCCCGACATCGTGGTCAACAATGCAGGCGGTCCGCCGCCCGGCAACTTCCGCGACTGGGATCGCGACGCCTGGATCAAGGCGATCGACGCAAACATGCTTACGCCGATCGAGTTCATCAAGGCGACCGTCGACGGCATGATGAAGCGCGGCTTCGGCCGCATCGTGAACATCACCTCGAGTTCGGTGAAGGCGCCGATCGATATCCTGGGCTTGAGCAACGGCGCGCGTTCGGGCCTTACCGGCTTCGTCGCTGGCGTGGCACGCACGACGATCCGTCACGGCGTCACCATCAACGGCCTGCTGCCGGGCCCGTTCGACACCGACCGCCTGCGCGGCACCATCAAGGTCAGGGCGGCCAGCGGCGGCCGCAGCTTCGACGATGAGTACAAGGCCGGCACCCAGTCCCATCCCGCCGGCCGCTTCGGCACGGCCGAAGAGTTCGGCATGATGTGCGCGTTCTTGTGCAGCGTCCACGCGGGCTACATGACCGGCCAGAACATCCTGATGGATGGCGGCCAGTACCCGGGCACCTACTAGTCCAGATCGCGGGGGCAGGCGAACGCGGCAAGGGTCGCTGCGCCTGCCTTCAACTCGGCCCAACGGTCGATGTCGGCCTGCAAGGTGGCCAACGCACCGGTCGGAAACTTGCCATGCAACGCTGCGAGAAGCGTTGCCTTGCCGCGCCCGGCCAATGCCTCGGCGGCCTCCCACATCCCCTCGTTGTGGCCGATCATCAGAACTGTCGCGACGCTGGCCGGGAGGTCGCGTAGACGGTTCAGCAGGACACTCTCGGAAGCCAGGTAAAGCCCGTCCTCGAGGGCGATCGGCGGCGCCGGAGGGGCGAGACGCTCGACGAGGGGTGCCAGCGTCTGGCGAGCCCGGGCGGCGGTCGAGCACAGGATCAGATCGGGCAGCGGCGCCTTGGCCAGCAGATGCTCGGCCATTGCCTCGGCGGCCCGCTCGCCGCGACCGTTGAGGGGCCGGTCGTGATCGGCCAAGCCGGGCTCGCCCCAGGCCGATTTGGCGTGCCGCAGGAGGAGAATGGTTTTCACCGGATGCGCCTGCGAAAATCCTTTAATACCAAGAGGTTGGTGAATTGCCATGACAGAGTCATGAACAGGCGGTACCCTGTGCATAACCCCAATGGATACACTCAGCGCGCCCGCACCGGCCGAACAGGCTGCAGCCATAACGGCCGATAGTCCACGCCGTTTCATCAACCGCGAGCTTTCGTGGCTGGCGTTCAACACGCGCGTTCTCGAGGAGGCGAGCAACTCCCGCCACCCGCTGTTCGAGAGGGTGCGGTTCCTGTCGATCTCGGCTGCCAACCTCGACGAGTTCTACATGGTCCGGGTCGCGGGCCTAGTCGACATGCTGCCCAACCGCTCGACCATGCAGAGCGACGATGGCTTGACGCCGGCCGAGCAACTCGCCGCGATCCGTGACCGCGCCTCGATCCTGATGACCGAGCAGCAGCGGGTGTGGGCGCGCCTACAGGCCGAATTGCGCGACGCCGGCATCGCCGTACTCGCGGCCGCCGAGCTCACTGAGCAGGAGCGCTCATGGCTCGAGCAGTACTTCATCGACCAGGTTTTCCCGATCCTGACACCGCTCGCCATCGATCCGGCGCATCCCTTCCCCTTTATCCCGAACGGCGGCTTCTCGACGATGCTGAAGCTGCAGCGCAAGGACGACAAGCGTCCGCTGATGGCGCTGTTGCCGTTGCCGCCCCAGGTCGATCGCTTCGTGCGCCTGCCGGGGCCTGCGATCCGCTTTCTGCCGCTCGAGGAAGTGGTCGATATCTTCCTGCCGCGCCTGTTTCCCGGTTACGAGGTGAGCGCGCGCGGCTTCTTTCGCCTGATCCGCGACAGCGACGTCGAGATCAACGAGGAATCGGAAGACCTTGTGCTGCTCTACGAGAGCGCGCTGAAGCGCCGCCGTCGCGGCGACCTGATCTCGATCTCCGTCGATACGGCAATGCCCATCGAGCTGCGCGACTTCCTGTTCGACCAGCTCGAACTCGCGAGCGAGACGGTGCACGTCTTCGATCTCGACAACATGGTGAACATTGGCGACGTCAAGGCGATCATCGTCGACGAGCGCGCCGATCTTGCCTTCACGCCGTACAATGCGCGTTTTCCCGAGCGCATTCGCGACTTCGGTGGCGACTGCTTCGCGGCGATCCGGGCCAAGGATATCGTCGTTCACCATCCCTACGAGAGTTTCGACGTCGTGGTCCAGTTCCTGCGCCAGGCGGCGGGCGATCCCGCGGTAGTCGCCATCAAGCAGACCCTGTACCGGACGTCGGCCGACTCACCGATCGTGAAGGAACTCATCTCGGCGGCCGAGGCGGGCAAGACGGTAACCGCCCTGATCGAGCTCAAGGCGCGCTTCGACGAGGAAGCCAACATCCGCTGGGCGCGCGACCTGGAGCGTGCCGGCGTGCAGGTGGTCTACGGGTTCATCGAGCTCAAGACGCACGCCAAGGTTTCCATGGTAGTGCGCCGCGAGGCCCAGGCGATCCGCACCTATGTGCATTTCGGCACGGGCAACTACCATCCCATCACCGCGCGCATCTACACCGACCTGTCGTTCTTCACCTGCGATCCGGCGATGGGCCGCGATGCCGCACGCCTGTTCAACTACATGACCGGTTACGCGCGTCCCGAGAAGATGGAGAAGATCGCCTTCGCCCCGGTCACGCTTCGCCCGACGCTTTACAGCCTGATCGACGCTGAGATCGCCAACGCGCGTGCCGGCAAGCCCGCGGCGATCTGGGCGAAGCTCAATTCCCTGGTCGATCCCGATCTGATCGACCGGCTGTATGCTGCGTCGACCGCCGGCGTGCACGTCGACCTCGTGGTGCGCGGCATCTGCTGCCTGCGCCCGGGCGTTCCCGGCCTCAGCGAGAACATCCGGGTGAAGAGCCTGCTCGGCCGCTTCCTCGAGCATGCGCGCATCATCTGCTTCGGCAACGGCAAGGCGCTGCCATCGCCCAAGGCCAAGGTATTCCTGTCCTCGGCCGACTGGATGCCGCGCAACCTCGATCGCCGCGTGGAACTGCTCTGCCCGGTCGAGAATCCGACGGTGCATGAACAGGTCCTCGACCAGATCCTCGTCGCCAACCTCAAGGACGACGGCCAGAGCTGGGTCATGGAGGCCGACGGCACCTACCGTCGGCGCGTGGCGGGCAAGGAACCGTTCATCGCCCATCACTACTTCATGACCAACCCGTCGCTCTCCGGCCGCGGCAGCGCCGTCAAGCTGAGCGGCGCGGTGCCACGCCTGGTCCTGGGTTCCTGAAAACGACACCCAGCCGCGTCTAATTCGCCGCTGCAATTGCACCCGGATTCGGCTAGACGGAGCGCGCATGGACGGCCCACAGACCGCTGACGCCCGCCTGAACGAAAGCCGCCTCGGAAAGGGCCGCGTCGGCATCATCGACGTCGGTTCGAATTCGATCCGTCTGGTGGTCTACGAGCGCGCAAGCCGCGCGCCGCTGCCGGTCTTCAACGAGAAGGTCCTGTGCGGCCTCGCGCGCGGTCTCGATGCCACGGGTCGGCTCAATCCGGCAGGTGTCGAGATGGCGCTGGCCAACATCGACCGGTTTTCGACCCTGGCGCACAACATGAAAGTGACATCGCTCGACCTGCTGGCGACGGCCGCGGTGCGCGACGCCTCGGACGGTTCGGACTTCATGGAAGCGCTGGCGACCCGGCCGGGGATCAAGGCGCATATCGTGAGCGGCCAGGACGAGGCGCGCTTTTCCGGTCTCGGCGTGATGTGCGGCATGCCCGATGCCTCGGGCGTGATGGGCGATCTGGGCGGCGGCAGCCTCGAACTGGTAGCGCTGGGCAACGGCGGCATCGGCGCCTCCAGTACCCTGCCGGTCGGACCCCTTCGCCTGATGTCGTCGGGCAAGGGCGATCCGAAGAAGTCGGTGGTCGAGGCCATCGAGAGCGTGCGCTGGCTGCGCGAGGAAACCGGCAAGACCTTCTACGCCGTGGGCGGCGCGTGGCGATCGTTCGCGCGACTGCACATGGAGCAGGCGGGCTATCCGCTGCACATCATCCATCACTACGACATTCCCTCCGACGAGGCGCGGGCAGTGGCGCGGCTGATCGCGGTGCAGAGCGCCAAGTCGCTGGAAAAGATGCCGGGCGTGTCACGTCGTCGCGTCGATACCCTGCCGTTGGCCTGCCTCGCGCTCGACCGCCTGCTGGCGGCGCTGAAGCCGCGCAACGTCGTGTTCTCCGCCTTCGGCCTGCGCGAGGGTTTCTACTACTCGCGCCTAAGCGAGGGCGAGCGCCAGCGCCATCCGCTGATCGCTTTTGCGGAGGAACAGGGTGCCGACTGGCGGCGCTTCGACCTTTCGCCGACCGAGATCTTCGACTGGCTGTCGCCGGCCTTCGCGGGCGAGAGCGAAGCCGAGCGCGTCCTGCGGACCGCCGCCTGCCACCTGAGCGACATCTCGTGGAACGACCATCCCGACTATCGCGCCGAGCAGGCCTATATCCGCGTACTTCATCTGCCGGCGCCGGGCATGAGCCACCGTGATCGCGCCATCCTCGCGATGACGCTCACCTATCGCTACAAGAGCGACCCCAGGTCGGCGACGATCGAGACAGCGCTGCGTCTGTCCGACGGCAAGGGACGCGCCTTTGCCCGGCGTCTCGGCGCCTGCCTGCGCCTGGCCTATAATCTTTCCGGCGGGGCGCCTGGCCTGCTGCCGCAGATCCACTTGCGCCGCACCGATCGCGAACTGCGCCTGGTGGTGCCGACGGAATTGACCCGCAGCCTGGGCGACATCACGGCGCGGCGTCTCGAAAGCGCCGCCGATGCGTTCGACCTCAAGTCGGCGATCGTCCCGGCCTAGACCGGAATCGGCACAGGGATCAGCTTCGGATGCTCGCCCGAGAGGGCAAGCGCCAGCCGCCCCTCGATAAGGGCGATAGCATCCTCGCCGAATATCTCGCGCCGCCAGCCCGACAGGGCATGGAGGTCGCGCTTGCCCGCCGCCATCCGGTCGAGCTCGTCGCCGCTGGCAACGAGGCGTGCCGCAACGCCGGCCTGCTCGGCCTTGAGGCGGAGAAGGGTGCGCAGGAGGTCGACGACGGCGCCGGGCGCGCGCAACTGCTCGGGCGCCTTGTCGCGCGTCGGCAGTTCCGCCTCGGGGATCGCGCGGCCGCGCTCGATGGCTTCCATCAATTCGCGGCCCTGCCAGCCCTCGGCGAATCCGCGCCCGAGCCCGCGGGTCGCCGCCAGATCGTCGATCGTCTTGGGAGCATGGCTGGCGATCTCCAGGAGCTGCTCGTCGCGCAGCAGCCGCTGGCGGGGAATGTCGATGCGCTGTGCGGTGCGCTCACGCCAGGCCGCGACCTCCTTGAGGATCGCCATCAGCCGCGGCGAGGCGCCGCGCGGCTTGAGCCGGCGCCAGGCCTGCTCAGGATCGGCGCGGTAGGTGCCGGGATCGTTCAGTACCGCCATTTCCTCGGCGATCCAGGAGAGGCGTCCGCTCTTCTCGAGATGCTTGCGGAGTTTTTCGTAGACGACGCGCAGATGGGTCACGTCCGACAGGGCGTAGGTGATCTGGCGCTCGCTGAGCGGCCGGCGGCTCCAGTCGGTGAAACGGCTCGACTTGTCGATCTTGGCCTTGGCGAGCTTGGTGGCGAGCGATTCGTAGGACGCCGCCTCGCCGTGGCCGCACACCATGGCGGCGACCTGGGTGTCGAACAGCGGCGTCGGCACGCTGTTCATGCGCAGGTAGAATATTTCGAGGTCCTGGCGGGCGGCGTGGAAGACCTTGAGGACCTTCGGATTGGCCATCAGCTCGTCGAGCGGGGCGAGGTCGATTCCCTCCGCCAGCGCGTCGATCGCGGCAGCATCCTCCGGGCCCGCCACCTGGGCCAGGCAGAGCTTGGGCCAGTAGGTCCGTTCCCTCATGAACTCGGTGTCGACGGTCACATATTCGGCGTCGGCCAGGGGCTTGCAGAACGCCGCCAACTCGTCGGTCTTGGTGATTAGCTTCATTGGCAATGCTCTATAAACGCCTCGGACGGCGGCGGCAAAGGCAGATGGGGTAAAAGGCCCGATTCCCTTGACTTGGGCGCTCATTCCGTGCCTTTTGCCGGGCCTCAAAACCCGGAAATTCCGTCATGTCTTCTGTCTACAGAACCCATACGTGCGGCCAATTGCGCCCCGATCATGTCGGCCAGCAGGCCCGCCTCTCGGGCTGGGTCCAGCGCAAGCGCGACCACGGCAATCTGCTGTTCATCGACCTGCGCGATCACTACGGGGTAACCCAGGTCGTGATCGATGCCTCGAGCCCGGTCTTCAAGACTGCCGAGGCGGTGCGCAACGAGAGCGTGGTGACGGTGTCGGGCAAGGTGGTGGCCCGTGAGCCCTCGACGGTGAACGCCAAGCTGTCGACCGGCGCCGTGGAACTCGACGCCTCGGAGATGATCGTCCAGTCGATGGCCGATCCGTTGCCGATCCCGGTCTACCAGGAAAACGACACGACGCCCGAGGAGCTGCGGCTCAAGTACCGCTTCCTCGACCTGCGCAAGGACAAGCTGCACCGGAACATCATGCTGCGCAGCCAGGTGATCGCCAGCCTGCGCCGCCGCATGATCGACCAGGGTTTCATGGAGTTCCAGACGCCGATCTTGACGGCCGACAGCCCCGAGGGCGCGCGCTCCTATCTGGTGCCGAGCCGCCTGCATCCCGGCAAGTTCTATGCGCTGCCGCAGGCGCCGCAGATGTTCAAGCAGCTGCTGATGGTGTCGGGCTTCGATCGCTACTTCCAGATCGCGCCATGCTTCCGCGACGAGGACGCGCGCGCCGACAGGGCACCCGGCGAGTTCTACCAGCTCGATTTCGAGATGAGCTTCGTCACGCAAGACGATGTGTTTGCCGCGATCGAGCCGGTGCTGGGCGGCGTATTCCAGGAGTTCGCCGCCTTCAACCGCGAGGCGCCGCGCAAGGTGACGAACTTCCCGTTTCCGCGCATTCCCTATGCCGAGGCGTTGCGGAGCTACGGCACCGACAAGCCCGACCTGCGCAATCCGCTGCGGATCTACGACGTGGGCGACGTCTTTGCAGGCTCGGATTTCAAGGTGTTTGCCGGCATCGTCGCCAAGGGCGGCGTGGTCCGCGCCATACGGGCTCCGAAGGCCGGCAGCCAGCCGCGCAGCTTCTTCGACAAACTGAACAGCTGGGCCCAGGGCGAGGGCAAGCCGGGTCTGGGCTACATCACGCTGGAAGGCGGGGCAGGCAAGGGGCCGATCGCCAAGTTCGTGGCCGACGAGCGCCTGGCCAGGCTCAAGAGCCTGACCGGCGCCGAGGACGGCGACTCGGTGTTCTTTGTCGCCGACCAGCCCGAAGCGGCCTGGAAGTTCGCGGGCTTCGCGCGCACCAGGATCGGCCAGGAGCTGGGCGTGATCGCGGAGGGCGAGTTCGCCTTCTGCTGGATCGTCGATTTCCCGATGTTCGAGTACGACGACAAGCTGAAGAAGATCGACTTCAGCCACAACCCGTTCTCGATGCCGCAGGGTGGCCTCGAGGCGCTGGAGACGCAGGACCCGCTGACCATCAAGGCGTGGCAGTACGATATCGTCTGCAACGGCATCGAGCTCTGCTCGGGCGCGATCCGCAACCACAAGCCGGACATCATGTACAAAGCCTTCGGCATCGCGGGCTACAGCAGGGAAGAGGTCGAGGCACGCTTCGGCGGCATGCTGAACGCCTTCAAGTTCGGCGCCCCGCCGCACGGCGGCGCCGCGCCCGGTGTCGATCGTATCGTCATGCTGCTGGCCGACGAGCCCAACATCCGCGAGGTCATTACCTTTCCGATGAACCAGCAGGCGGTCGACCTGATGATGGACGCCCCGACGGAAGTGCCGATGGAGAAGCTGCGCGAGTTGCACATCGGGTTGCGGCTGCCGCCTCCAAAGAAGGACTAGGGGTAGCGATTGATGCAAATTGACTGAACAAATAAATATGTTATTATTCAGAGAGTTATAATAATTAAATAAAGTAAATTATGAGCTTCCCTCGGCTCCCGCTGTTGCTCATTCCTTTGGCGCTTGGCCTGCCCCTGGCGACCGGCGGCTGCGGTGCGCCAGTGGCCGTCGTGGGGGCCAGCTATGGTGCCGACGGCGTCTCCGTCGCCAAGACCGGCAAGACGACGACCGATCACTTCACTTCCATGGTCACCAAGAAGGACTGCGCCTTGTGGCGCGTGCTGCGCAATCGGGCGATCTGCGAGGAGCGCGATCCCGGCGCGCCCGATCCCTACAAGGTGAACTACGACGATCCGTTCCGGCAGCAGTCCGAGGGCGGGGTCGAATATTCGCCGCCGTCACATGCCGCCGCGAACGCTCCGGCAACGAGCTGGGACGCTGCAGCCTACAAGCCCGTGCCCACCGAGCCCGAGCCGCCCAAGACCGCGGTCGCAGACTCGGCGCCCGCCGCCACGGCGCCGCCCAGCGTCGAGCCGCCCGTCGTCGAGCCAACTGTCGCCTCGCCCGCACCGGCGCCGGTGAAGCACAAACCCAAGGCGAAGAAAGTCGCAAAGACCACCCCGCCTAAGAAGCCTTCACCAGATCAGGTGGCGTCTTCCCACTGAGCAGGAAGGCTTCGAGATTATCGAGGGCCTTGAAACCCATCGCGTTGCGGGTTTCCACCGTCGCCGAGCCCATGTGCGGCAGCAGGAAGGCATTCTCCAGACTGTAATAGCCCTGGTGGATTCTGGGTTCGCCGTCGAATACGTCGATGCCCGCCGCGGCCAGCCGGCCGCTTTTCAGCGCCGCGATCAGGGCCTCGTCGTCGACCACGCCGCCGCGCGCGGTGTTCACCACGATTGCGCCCTTGGGCAGCTTGGAAATGCGCTCGGCATTCACCCATTTTCGGGTTGCCGGGGTCATCGGCGCGTTGATCGACAGGAAGTCGCTGTGCGGCAGCATGTCGTCGGGATTGGCGTGGAACGTGGCGCCTTTCTCCAGCTCCGCCGGCAGGCGGCTGCGGTTGCTGTAGTGGATGGTCATGCGGAAGGCCCGGGCACGGTCGGCGACGGCCTGGCCGATCCGGCCCATGCCCAGGATGCCCAGCCTCTTGCCGGTGACATGGGTGCCCATCAGCTGGGTCGGCTCCCAACCCACCCAATTATGGGTCCGCAGCATGGTGGTCCCCTCGTGCGCGCGGCGGGCCGCGCCCAGCAGGCAGAGGAGCGCGATATCGGCCGTCGCGTCGGTCAGTACATCGGGTGTGTTGCTGACGAGGATGCCGCGCCTGGCGGCGGCCGCCACGTCGACGTGCTCGTAGCCCACCGAAAAGGTCGCGATAATCTTCACCGAGGCCGGAAGCCGGCCGACCGTCTCGGCGTTAAGCGGGTCGCCGGCGGCGCACATGATGCCCTCGAAGCCCTCCGTCGCCTTGGCCAGGGAGGGGCCGTCGTAGAGCCGGTCCTCGGGGTTCAGGCGCGCGTCGAAGTTCGCCGCCAGGCGAGCCTCGACGTCGGGCGGAAAGTGGCGTGTCGCCAGGACCCTGGGTTTGCTCGATGTCATGGTTGATATCCTCCCTGTGCAGCCCTGACGCAGGCGATCATTCTGGAAATCTGCGCGCATGGATATTACGCTTGGGCGCCCGGCTACAAGGCCTAGTCCCCAGCCCACTGTACGTTGACCACCTTTAGTTTTCGCTGTCCTCGCGTCCCAACTGCGGCTCTTCTCGCGGCGGGGGCAGCGACTCTGGCGCTCGCCCTGTGGATAAGCGACGCCGCGCGGGCCCAGCCGGCGACCCCGCCGGACCCGCAAAGCACGCCGATGGCGGAAGTCGTGCTGACGCCGCATCGCGCCACCTACGACATGAAGCTCGCGGTCGCGCGGGCCAATAGCGGCATCGTCGAGGTCAAGGGGACGATGGTGCTGGAGACCGCCGACGCCTGCGACGGCTGGGAGGTCAAGCAGCGCATCAAGCTCACCTTCCTGCGCAACGACGGCGAGGAATTCGAGACCGACTCCAACTTCACCAGCTACGAGACCAAGGACGGCCAGCAACTGCGCTTCTCGGTGCGCAACGCGCAGAACGACGAGGTCGAGGAAGAGCTGCGCGGCCAGGCCGATCTCGAGGGGCCCGGCGGCAAGGGCCGCGCGAGCTTCACCCTGCCGGAAGCGCGCAGTTTCGAACTGCCGGCCGGCACCCTGTTTCCGACCACGCATCTCGCGCGCGTCATCAAGCATGCGCGCGAAGGCGACAAATCGGTCTCCTACAAGGTGTTCGACGGCGCACGCCTCGACGGCGCCTTCCAGGTCAACGCCGTGATCGGCAAGCCGCCGCGCATCCCGCCCGGAACGCCGCCGACCAGAGGCGACGTTGCCCTGATGCGCGGCCAGCCGGCGTGGAGCGTGCGCTTTGCTTTTTTCGCCGCGGGCGACCAGGGCGCCCAACCCGAGTACGAACTCGCCCTCGACCTGCTGGCCAACGGCATCGCCCGCTCGATGCTTCTCGACTACGGCGACTTCGCCGTCGACGCCCGTCTCATCCAACTCCAAGCCCTGCCGAGGCCGAAATGCTGAGCCGTTCATTTGCAGCCTCCTGCGTCCTCGCGGGCTTGTTCGCGCTGCCCGCGGCGGCCCAGGATTTCGTGCCGCACAAGGCGGCCTACGCGGTGAGCGCGCTGACCCACGGCAAGGCGGGGGCGGGCATCGGCAACTACGCCTACGAACTCAGGCTGACCTGCGAGGCCTACATCATCACGCAGCGGCTGCGGCTCGACATCGAGGGCCGCAACGCCAGCGTGACCGAGCAGCAGTCGCAGATGACCGAGGGCCGCGACGGCCGCACCCTTCAGTTCGAGCATCGCAGCATGGTCAACGGACGCCAGATCAGCCTGGTCAAGGGCGAGGCGGTGATCGACGACAAGGGCACAGGGCAGGCCCATTTCAGCGAGCCCGAAGGCCAGACCGCCGCCCTGCCGCCGGGCACGCTGTTCCCGATCGCCATCGCCCGCGCCACGGTGCGGCACGCGCGCGAGAACGACGGCGGCTTCGACGGCTTGTTCTTCTACGGCGAGAAGCCCAAGCCGCCGCAGGCCGTGAACACGCTGATCGGCAAGGTGCCCAAGCGTCTCGCCGGCATCAAGATTCCCGATGGCGCCGATGCCCTCGCCAAGGGTAACGACCGGATCTACTACCGTGCCGGCTTCTTCAACGCCGACGGCAAGTCCAAGGGCGAGCAGGCGGCGTTCGAGATGTCGAGTCTGATGCTCGACAACGGCATCGAGCTGTGGGGCACGCACGAAGAAGGCGACGGCGGCGGCATCGAATACAGCATCACCCGCCTCGAGGCCGTGCCGTTGCCGGCCTGCAAATAAGGGGTCCAGCTACTCCACCTTCACGCCCATCTCGGCGAGCGCGCGGATCGCGCCGGGATGCCAGGGCACGACCTTGTTCTTGCCCGCGTTCGCCGCGCGCGTCGACGCCGCGGCAGGTCCCGCGCCCGAGAGGTCCCTGGCCGACAGCACGGCCTTGGTGAGCGCATAGGCGGTCGCTTCGGACAGGTCCTTGTGGGCGACGACGGCGTTCCATGCCGCGACCGTCTTGATCGGCGCAGTCTGGCCGCGATAGGTGCCGACGGGATAGAGGGCATCGGCCATGAAGGCGTAGCGCTTGCCCATGCCCGCGATCTCGGAGTCGGAGAGGCCGAAGACCTCACAGTCGGCCGCGGTGGTCGCCGCCACCAGCGACGGGATCGGCACGAACGCACCCTGCCAGAAGGCATCGAGCTTGCCCGTCTCGAGCGCCTTGGCCTGTTCGGCCGGCGTGCCGCCCACGATGTTGGGCTTGATGCCGGCGATCGCGGCGGCCGCGCGGAAATAACCCTCGGCCGGGCCGCCGGCGGGGCCGCAGCCGACGGTCTTGCCGTCGAGATCCTTGAGCGTCGAAAGCTTGCGGCTCTTCAGCACGGCGTACATGAACGCCGTCTCGTACATCGGAAACAGCGCGCGCACGTTCCTGTGCGGCCTGTCCTTCGCGAAGCCCGTGCCGTTCAGCGCGTCGAGTGCGGAGCCCAGGAAGGCGCAGCCGATCGTGGTCGGCGAAGCGTCGACCAGATCGAGATTCTCGTTCGATCCCTTGGACTCCCTGACGTCGAGCACGATACCGGAGCCCGCGATCGCCTTGGCGATGCCCTGGCCGTAGGGCAGGAACGCGCTGCCGGCGCCCGCCGTCGCGAAGGAAAGGGTTGCGCCCTGGGCTGCGGCCTGCCTGAGTGGCAGCAGGGTCGTTGCCAGCAGGGCCAGCGTCTGGCGTCGGTCGATGCGCATCGTCACTCCTCTTCGGGCCAAAGCCACGCCGCGCCGCGCACGCCGCTCGAGTCGCCGAATTTCGGTGGCAGGAGCTTGGTGGCGATGCTCTCGGGCTCGGAGAAAATGTAGCGCGTCCAGAGCTGTGGCACGCGCTCGTAGAGTCGGTGGATTTTCGAAAGTCCGCCGCCCAGCACGATCGCGTGCGGGTCGAGCAGGTTGATCACGCCGGCCAACGCACGCGCCAGACGGTCGCAATAGATTTCGATCTGCGCCGCCGCCGCGGCATCGCCGGCGCGCGCGGCCTCGGCAATCGCGGTGGCCTCGAGGTCGCGGCCTGTACGCTCCGCGAACTGCGCGCGCAGGCGCGGGCCGCTCAGCCACGTCTCGATGCAGCCCGCCCGGCCGCAGTAGCAGCTCGGGCCCGGGCGTTCGTCGTCGTGCGGTTGGGGCAGGGGATTGTGCCCCCATTCGCCGGCGATCGCCTGCGCTCCGACCAGTCCCATGCCGTCGATCACCACGCCGCCGCCCACTCCGGTGCCGAGGATCACGCCGAACACGATGGCATATCCCGCCGCTGCGCCGTCGGCCGCCTCGGAGATGGCCAGGCAGTTGGCGTCGTTGGCCAGCCGGACCTCGCGGCCGAGCGTGCGCTCGAGGTCGGCCTTGAGCGGACGTCCGTTGAGGCGCGTGGAGTTGGCGTTCTTGATCAGGCCGGTCGCCGGCGAAAGGGCACCGGGATGCGCCACGCCGACGCTCGCCCGCCGGCCGGTACGGCGCTCGAGGTCGCCCACAATGCCCGCGATCGCCGCCACGCTCTCCTCGTAGGCGCCTGCGGGTGTTGGCACGCGCAGGCGCTCGCGGATCGTGCCGTCGCGCTCCAGGACGATGCCCTCGATCTTGGTACCGCCGAGGTCGATGCCGATTCTCATCAGAGGAAGCGTCCCCGGATGTCGATGCTGCTCTTCACGCCCAGGTCGTCGAAAGTCGCGGCAAGCCACTTGGTGGCGGCGAGGCGCCCCAGCTCGAACAGGTGCTCGAGATAGGCCGGCTCGATCAGGAACTTGCTGACCGATCCCATCGGTGCGATCGAGGCCTCGTCGTTGATCGAGTGGATCATGACCGTCTTCAGCCGCGTGCCGAAGTCGCCGGTGATCGCGCCCGTCTCGATCATCTGCTGCACGAACGCGATGGCCCGCATCTCCGACATCAGCGCGCCGCCGAAGGTGATCTCGTTCAGCCGGTCGGCGACCTCGGCGTTGGATTTCGGCACACCCGGCCGGAACGACGGATCGAGCTCGACGATCACCACGTCGCGGCTGTCGGAATTATAGATGAACGGCCAGATCGGCGGGTTGCCGCGAAAGCCGCCGTCCCAATAGGGAATGCCGTCGATCAGCACGGCCTCGTGCACGTTGGGCAGGCAGGCCGAGGCGAGCACGGCGTCGATCGTCAACTCCTCGCGCGTGAAGATGCGCGACTTGCCGGTCTGCACGTTGGTGGCGGCGATGAAGGCCTTGATGCCGTGGCAGCCGCGCACGGCCTCCTGATCGAAGTGACGACGCAGCAGGTCGCGCAGCGGGTCGAGGCCCAGGGGATTGCGCATCCACGGCGTCAAGGTGCGCTGCATGACGTCGGCCCACAGCGCCGCCAGCGAATCGTCGAGGTTCCAGATACCGCGCAGCCTGTCGAACGGGGTGCGCTGGATCGGGCTGGTGATCGCCATCTTGCCCAGTTCGGTCCAGAAGGCACTGAGTTCGGCGCGCGCGCCGGCCGGTCCGTTCTTGGCCCAACCCTGCATGAAGATGACGGTATTCATCGCGCCCGCGCTGGTGCCGCTCAGCGCCTCGATCTCGAGCCGGCCGTCCTCGATCAGGTGGTCGAGCACCCCCCAGGTGAAGGCGCCGTGCGATCCGCCGCCCTGCAGGGCCAGATTGATTCGTTTGGTGTCGCTCATGCGTCTATCCCCGGCCGCAGGTCCGCGTTACGTTTGCGTTACGATGGCGCGCGACGGCAGCAGTTTCACTATGGCCGAGAGCGGGAGCGAAGGCCCGAATAGAAAGCCGTGGCGAAAGCGCCCGTCCACGATCCTGTGGGTCCTCTCGCTGGGCCAGCTCATCACCTGGGGCCTGGTCTATTACACCTTCCCGCTGTTCGTCGTGCCGATGGAGAAGGAGCTGGGCTGGTCGCGCGACCAGCTCTACGGCGCTCTGTCGGCGGGTCTGCTGGTGGCCGGCCTGTGCTCGATCCCGGTCGGCGCCTGGATCGATCGCGGCCACGGCCGGATGTTGATGACCGGCGGATCGCTGCTGGCCGCCGTGCTGCTGTTCGTATGGTCGCAGGTCCATACACTGCCGATGCTCTACGTCGTGTGGCTCGGGTTGGGGGCCTGCCAGTCGGTGACGCTTTACGAGCCTGCTTTCGCCGTGATCACCCGCGTCTACGGCCCGCGCTACAAGCAGGGCATCCTGCTGATGACTTTCCTGGGCGCGCTGGCCAGCACCTTCGGCATTCCCTTCGCGCAGTTCCTGATCGAGCGCATCGGCTGGCGGCCGGCGCTCGAGGTGATGGCGGTGGTGATCCTGGGCGTCGGCTTCTGCATTCACTGGCTGTTCGTGCCGGGACCGGCCGAAACGCCCGTGCCGATCGGCGAACCGGTGGTTACTGCGGCGTCGGGCGCCCCCCGGCGCAGTCCGCTCGGCGCGGCGATCCGCGTGCCGGCATTCTGGGGCCTGGTCGTGGCTTTCGCAGGCTACGGCCTTGCCTTCTCGGCGATGAGCTTCCACCTGATTCCGATCCTGATCGAGCGCAGGGTTCCGATGGGCGTGGTGATGGCGATCGTGGCACTGATCGGTCCGATGCAGCTGGTCGGTCGCGTGCTGCTGCTCGCGGGCCAGCGCCATGTCACGACGATCCAGCTGGGCGCCGGCATTTACTTCGCCTTCCCGATCTCGATGGCGATGCTGGCCCTGGGCATCAGCGACGTGTACGGGCTGATCCTGTTCGCAATCCTGTACGGCGTCGCCAACGGCCTGCTCACCATCCTGCGCGGCATGGCCGTGCCGGAGTTCATCGGACCCGAAGGCTACGGCGTCGTCTCGGGCGCGCTCACCATGCCGACCAACGTGATGCGGGCGGCTGGGCCGCTGGCGGCCGCGTTCTTCTGGAGCTGGTCGGGCAACTACACGCCCGTCCTCTGGGCGCTGGCCGCGATCATGCTGGTCGCCGCCATGGGCTTCGCCGCCGCCGCCATGCTCTCCCGGAAGAAGCCCTCGCCCTACCCGACGGTCTGAGGCTGTCGAGAAATACACGCCCTCGCGAGGATTGGCATCGAATGCCGGTCCCGCTGCATCCGTGCCACTTCCTCGCGAATTTCGCGAAACTCGCGAGCCGCTCCCGATAAAAAAACCACGGCTCATGAGGAATCGCCTGAAACGCTGGCCCACTTGAACGCGAGGCGATTCCTCATGAGTCTCATGAAATTCATGAGTGGGTGCAGGCACGGCAATGGAAGTGAAGATGCCGTGGGGCGAGGGTAGAGGAGTGCGAACATCCCGCGATTTTATCGCGACTCGCCGCAAACCGCCTATTACGGTCGTTACTGGTAGAGTCTCAGTACCGCATCGACCGCCGCCGCGGCGCGTCCCTGGATTTCCTTCGCGTCGGGCGGACCTGCGACGCCCATCATCAGCCGCACCGGAAGATCGCCGAGCAGCAGCGAGAAGAACTGCCCACCGATGACATTTGGATCGCCCTTGCCCAGCAGCCCGGTCGATTGGGCGCGGGCGATCCAGGCGACAAGGGCCAGCCGGTTGGGTTCACGGCCGGAGCGATCGAGGATGCGGCCCAGTTCCGACGTGCCGCCGGCTTCCGCAACAGCGAGGCGGTTGATTACCACGACCGCCGGATGGGTGAGTTCGGTGAGGGCGGTCGCGCCGTAGTGCCGGAGGATCTCCGCGAGGGTCGCGCGATCGGTCGCGTCGGGAAGCGCGAGCGGCGCCTGCATGCGCGCCGCGGTGCTGGCGATCAGCGCCTCGAGGATTCCCGCCTTGTTGCCGAATTCGGCGTAAAGCTCGCGCTTGGAGACCCGGGCGCGCGTGGCGATCTCGAGGGTGCTGGCACCGGCATAGCCTTGTTCCATCAGGACCTCGAAGGCCGCGCCGAGAATGGCGCGGCGGCGCGGCGGCAGCGCGTCGATCGGCGTGGGACCGGAGAGGATCGCGCTTTTTACCTTGGTCTTTCTTGCCATGATCCTTGACGCGGTACCAGTCGGTACCATAGTTTGCCCACGTTGGTACCAGACAGTACCAGAAACCGACGGAGGCGACCATGGGTGTCGTGAGTTCGAGGGGCAATCTTTCCCACCAGCAGAACACCACCACCGAGGCGGGCTATCATCGCTGCTGGTACGCCGTCTGTATTGCGGGCGACCTGAAGGAGGGTACTCCGCTGGGGCGAGAGTTCCTGGGCACCCGCGTGGTGGCCTGGCGTGATCCGGCGGGCAGGCCGGTCGTGCAGAGCGCCTGGTGCCCGCATCTCGGCGCCGATCTTTCGATCGGGCAGATCGTCGAGGGCAGGCTGCGCTGTCCCTATCATCACTGGTCGTTCGACGGCAGCGGCGCCTGCGTGAAGATCCCGACCGGCGACAGGATCCCGGCGGCGGCGCGCATCTTCACCTATCCGACGCAGGAGGCGTGGGGCCTAGTGTGGGCGTTCAACGGCGAGACACCCGACTTCGATGTGCCGCGCATTCCCGACGCCGACGAGAGATTCGATTTCCTTCGCTGCACACGAACGGCCACGGGCGAACTTCGAGACCTGGGTCGCGACATCGAACGGCGTCGACTTCCAGCACCTGCGTACCCTGCACGGCATTCCCAACGCGACCCTGCCCGAGGAACTCGACGTCGACGCAGGCGGCATCCAGTTCCGGATCGAAAGCCCTTATCATCTGCAGCACGGCCGGATCAGTGGCACCAACAGCTTCGCCCAACACCTGCGCATCGGGTCGGAACGACATGTTCATGCTGTTCAGCGGCACGCCGGTCGAGCCCGGCTGGTCGGCGGGTCACTTCGTGGTCGGCGTCCCGAAAGGCGAGGAGGCGCGGCTGCCCGAGGTCCACGCGATGATGCAGCGCCTGAGCGACGAGGATCGCCCGGTGCTCAGCAGCATGCGTTTTCGGCGCGGGCTGCTGACCGCGTCGGACCGGCACCTTGCGCGCTACTTCAAGTATGCCGAGGAGTTCCCGAGCTTCCTGCCGCCCTCCTGAATGCAGGAAGCCTCACGTCCTTGCCATGTCACAGGACAAGGTTAACATCCCGCAAGACCAATCCAGGAGGGACGGCCATGCAGGAACGGCTTCAATTCTATATCGACGGCAAATGGGTCGATCCGGTCACGCCGAAGACCGATCGACGTCATCAACCCGGCCAACGAGGAAGCCGTTCGCGCGCATCTCGCTGGGCTCCAAGGCCGACGTCGACAAGGCGGTCGCCGCCGCGCGCAAGGCGTTCGAGACCTATTCGCGCACGACGCGCGAAGAGCGTCTGGCGCTGCTGCAGAAGATCATCGCGGTCTACCAGACAAGTATCGGCGACGATCGCCGAGGCGATCTCGCAAGGAGATGGGCGCGCCGATGTGGCTGTCCAAGGCCGCGCAGGCCGCGACCGGCATGGGCCACCTCGCGCGAGACGGTGAAGATCCTCAAGGACTACCAAGTTCGAGGAAACGCGCGGCACGCACGGCGATCGTCAAGGAGCCGGTCGGCGTCTGCGGCTTCATCACGCCGTGGAACTGGCCGATCAACCAGATCGTCTGCAAGGTCGCGCCCGCGCTCGCCGCCGGCTGCACGATGATGCTCAAGCCGTCCGAAGTCGCGCCGATGAACGCCATGCTGTTCGCCGACGTGCTGCACGAGGCGGGCGTGCCGCCGGGCGTGTTCAATCTCGTCAACGGCGACGGCCCGACGGTCGGCGAGGCGATGTCGTCGCCATCCGGGCATCGACATGATGTCGTTCACCGGCTCGACCCGCGCCGGCATCGCGGTGGCCAAGGCCGCCGCCGATACCGTCAAGCGCGTGGCGCAGGAGCTGGGCGGCAAGTCGGCCAACATCGTGCTCGACGACGCCGATCTCACCAAGGCGGTCGTCGGCGGCGTGATGCAGCATGATGACCAACTCCGGCCAGTCCTGCAACGCGCCCACGCGCATGTTCGTGCCGCGCGCCAAGAACGATGCAGGCCATCGCCATCGCCAAGGCGACCGCCGAGAAGGTCAAGGTCGATCGATCCGAGACGCGCCGAGCCGGGCCGGGCACGATCGGTCCGGTGGTGAGCGAGGTGCAGTTCAACAAGATCCAGGCGCTCATCCAGAAGGGCATCGACGAAGGCGCGACGCTGGTCGCCGGCGGCCTCGGCCGTCCGGAAGGCCTGAACCGCGGCTACTATGTGCGGCCGACGGTGTTCGCCAACGTCACCAACGACATGACCATCGCGCGCGAGGAGATCTTCGGGCCGGTGCTCGCGATGCTGGCCTACGACACCGAAGAAGAGGCGATCGCGCATGGCGAACGACACGGTCTACGGCCTGTCCGGCTACGTGCAGTCCGGCAACATCGAGCACGCCCGCAAGGTCGCCTCGCGCCTGCGCACCGGCAACGTGCATCTGAACGGCGCCGGCGCCGATTTCGGCGCGCCGTTCGGCGGCTACAAGCAGTCGGGCAACGGCCGCGAATGGGGCGAGTACGGCTTCGAGGAATTCCTCGAGACCAAGGCCGTGATGGGCTGGGCGCCCAAGCCCAAGGCGGCGTAGTCCGCGCCCCCTGGAAATGGACCCACGAAAAAGCCGCCCGAAAGGGCGGCTTTTTTACTGGTCGAGATCCCTCGGCTGCGCTCGGGATGACAGCCTTAGCGGGCTGTCACTTGATCTTCGATTCCTTGAAGACGACGTGCTTGCGCGCGACCGGGTCGTACTTCTTGAGCTCGAGCTTCTCGGTCTTGGTGCGCGGGTTCTTCTTGGTGACGTAGTAGAAACCGGTGTCGGCACTGGACACCATCTTGATGAGGATCGAGGTCGGCTTGGCCATGGTCTTTGTCCTTATGCCCCGTAAGGCGAATTCCTAGGAGGGCGGCAAATTAGTCGCCCAAACTGCAGTGTCAAGCGGCCGAATCAGGGCCGCGCGGCCTGGTCCACGGCACCACTCTTGACGGCCTGGGCATAGAGCACGGGATCTCGCAGCACGCGGCCGGCGATCTCGACATCGCGCTCGGGCACTTCCTCGCCGGGCGGACAGATCTTGCGCAGCGTGGCCACTTCCTGCGGCGAAGGCTCGCGCTCGGCGTGCCAGCGGGAGAGGAGGGCGCGGCTCGCATCGACCTCGGGGCCCAGCTTGTTCACGTCTTCCACCTTGGCCGTGCAGATGTTGGGCATGACGCCCAGTTCGTTCCAGGTGTAACCCGAGGGCGCCAGCAGGCGCGACCAGGTCAGGATCAACTCGCCCTCGTTGGGCATGCGCAGCACGGTCTGGACCGTGCCCTTGCCGTAGCTCGTGGTGCCGACCACGACCGCGCGTCCGCGATCCTGCAGAGCCGCAGCCACGATCTCGGCGGCGGAAGCGGAGTTGCCGTTCACCAGCACGACGATCGGCACGGTGATCGCCTTGCGGCTCGAGCTGCGGTAGACGCGCTGGCTGTCGGGATGGCGGCCCTGCGTCGCGAAGATCGGGCCGTCGCCGATGAATTCCTCGGCCACATCCTGGGCCTGGTCGAGCAGGCCGCCGCGGTTGCCGCGCATGTCGAGGATGATGCCGGCGAAATCGCGGCCAATGTCGGTGCGCGCCTTTTCGAGAGCATTGCGCAGCGTCTCGTCGGTGGCGCTGTTGAAGCCCATCAGGCGGATCAGCGCGACGTCGCCATGGCGTTCGTATTCGACGGTCGTCGGAATGATGCGGCCGCGCTTGATCGTCGCCGAGACTTCCCGGCCCTGCGAGGGCCGCAGCACGGAAAGCGTGACCGGCGCACCCACCGCGCCGCGCAACTTGTGCACGATGTCGGCCAGCGGCCGGTCGATCATCGGCTCGCCGTCGATCGCCACGATCTGGTCGCCGGGCTGGATGCCGCCCCGGCCGGCCGGGGAGTTTTCCTGCACGGCGCGGATGACGGCCTTCTTGTCCGGTGTGCGCTCGACGGTAATGCCGACGCCACCGCCGCCGTCGCGCTGGAAGCGGTCGTCGCGCGCCTCTTCGGGGTCGGCGTAGCGCGTGTTGCGGTCGAGCGGCTTGGTCGTCGCGTCCATCGCGCCCTTGGTCAGGGCCTGGCGATCGGTCTGCTGCAAGGTCGGCGAGGCGGCCACCGAGGTCGTGAAGATCTCGGCCATCGCGGTGCCCCAGGCCCGCCCGTCGGCGGGATTGGCCGGCGCCGGCCGGCTGATCACGGCCTTGCCGTCGCGCATGACGGTGAGGCCATTGTCGTTGCTCACCAGGGACATGGCGGGATCGGCCGCCGCGAAGCCGCGATAGGTCTCGACCGAGAGCGTCCGGAAATCGGGTTCGCGCAAGGCCCGGTCGCCGATCGCGCGATAGGCCGTCATCACGACCCGTTCGACGCTGGCCTGCGAGGCGAGCGTGCTGTCGGCCGGAGAGGTCATCCGGTTGCCGGTCTCGCACGAGGCGACCAGCGAGGCGGCCACGAGGGCCAAGGCCTGCGACAACTTCGGACGGCTGAAAACGTGTCGGAAAGAGACGATCACCGGCACCTGACTAACTGATGAGTGACGACCATAGCACAGGCGATTGCCGCGCTGCCACGGTCAGGAAAGGGGGGCTGCCCCCCCGGTTGTGGGTTTTGGCGTCGCACCATTCTGGGTCCACAGCAGTGCGATTACCGCGCCCTTGATACGTGGCAGGAGCAGCAGCGCGAGCGCGACCGAGAGCGGCAGCCACAGCAGCGCGTGGGCCCACAGCGGCGGCTGGTTGCCGTACTTCTCGAACGCCAGCACCATCGGCACGACGATGTGGCCGACTGCGAGGATCGTGAAATACGCCGGCGCGTCGTCGGCCCGGAACGGCTCGAGGGCCAGGCCACAGGACGGGCAGTTGCTCTGCATCTTGAGGAAGCTGCCGAACAGCGAACCCGCGCCACAGCGCGGGCAACGGCCACGCCAGCCGCGGAAGATCGAGGTCCAGAAGTCGGGGGCCATCCCTGCGCTCATCCCGTCAACATGGACGCTCGCTCTACTTTCGTCGTCGCGACCGTTTGTCCCGAGGGGGGCCTCGATGCGCGACCGGACGACGCGGGGGGCCGCCGCCGTCGCGGCTGCGCCCGCCCGTGGGACCGGAGAGCCGCTCGACCCTCTCGGTCACGTCGACGATGTCGAACAGCAATCCGCCGGTGGCAACGCTGGCTTCGACCAGCTTGACCTTCAGCCGGTCGCCCAGGCCATAGGTCTCGCCGGTGCGCTCGCCGATCAGGAGCTGGCGGCCTTCGTCGTGGCGATAGAATTCCTGGCCGATGTTGCGGATCGGGATCAGACCGTCCGCTCCCGTACCGTCGACCGTTATGAACAGGCCGAAGCGCGTGACCGAGCTGATGCGCGCGCCGAAGGTGGCGCCGACGTGGCTCGACATGAAGTTGGCGACGTAGCGGTCCATCGCATTGCGTTCGGCGGCGACCGCGCGGCGCTCGCACATCGACAGGTGCTCGCCGAACTCGACGAAGCGCGGCGCGTCGCCGGAAGGCAATCCGCCGTCGCCCAGGCCGAATGCCGCGATCAGCGCGCGGTGCACCAGCAGGTCGGGGTAGCGCCGGATCGGCGAGGTGAAGTGGGCGTAGCGCGCGAGCGCCAGGCCGAAGTGGCCGTGATTGTCGGGACTGTAGACGGCCTGGCTCTGGCTGCGCAGCACGGTCTCGCTGACCAGCCGCGAGATCGGCTTGTCGGCCACCGAGAGCAGCACACGGTTGAGATCGGATGGGCGCAGGCGCTGGCCGATCGGCAGCTTGATCGAGAGAGTCGAGAGGAATTCGCGCAGGCCCTCGATCTTGGCCAGGTCGGGCTGGTCGTGGACCCGGTAGAGGCAGGGCATGTGGCGCTGCTCCAGTGCCTGGGCCGCCGCGACATTGGCCAGCACCATGAACTCCTCGATCAGCTTGTGGCTGTCGAGCCGCTCGCGCACGCCGATCTCGGCGATGCGGCCGTCATCGCCCAGCTTCACCAGCCGCTCCGGCAGGTCGAGGTCGAGTGCGCCGCGCTTTTCGCGCGCGGCCAGCAGCACCCTGAAGGCGGCGTACAGCGGCTCGACCACGCTCTTCATCAGCGGCGCGATCTCGTCGTCGGGATGACCGTCGGCGGCGCGCTGCAGCCTGTTGTAGGTGAGGCGGGCTGCCGAATGCATCATGGCGCGGTGGAATTTGTGGCGCCGCAGTTCGCCTTCGGCGTCGACCCACATCTCGGCCACCAGCACCGGTCGGTCCTCGTGCGGCAGGAGCGAGCACCAGCCATTGCTGATCGCCTCGGGCAGCATCGGCACTACCCGGTCGGGGAAATAGACCGAGGTGCCGCGACGATAGGCAGCGCGGTCGAGCGGCTTGTCGGGCCGCACGTACCAGGAGACGTCGGCGATCGCCACGTAGAGATGCCAGCCGCCGGCATGGTCGGGATCGGGCTCGGCGAATACCGCGTCGTCGAAGTCGCGCGCGTCCTCGCCGTCGATGGTGACCAGAGGCACGTGGCGAAGGTCGAGCCGGTCGCCCATCGGTGCGGGCTTGGCCTTCTCGGCCTCCTCGATCGCGGCCTGCGGGAAGTCGACCGGGATGTCGTTGGCGGCAATCGAGATCAGGCTGACCGTGCGCGGGTCGCTCATCGGCCCGATACGTTCCAGCACTTTCGCGCGGCGCGACAGTTCGGCACCGGCCGACTCGACCCAGACGATGTCGCCCGGGAGCGCGCCGTTCTTGTCGCCAGGTCGCACGTCGAAGGCGGTGCGCATCTTGCGGTCGGTCGGTGTGGCGAGGCCCATGCCGTTGGAGCCGGGCGGCTCCTCGTAGAGCGCCAGGATCTTCTTCGGGCCGGTGCCGAGGTGGCGGATGATCTTTGCCTGGTATGCGTTCTTGCCGCGCCGCTTCAGCGAGGCCAGCACGCGATCGCCGACGGCGGGGGCGGGCTTGCCTTTCGACCCGTGCGGATCGATCTCGATGCGCGGGGCGGGGCCGTCTTTTTCGTCGTCGTGGCGCCGCGGCGTGGCCAGCAGATGGCCGTCGCCGTCGACGGAAGTGATTTCCAATACTGTAATGTCAGTCAGAGCAGTCGGGTCCTTGAATGTCTTGGCGCGGTCGGCGGCAATTTCGCCGGTGTCGCGCAGGTCACGAAGCAGCGCCTTCAGTTCGATGCGCTGGTCGCCCTTGATGCCCCAGGCGCGCGCGATTTCGCGCTTGCCGACGGGCGTTGAGCTTTCCTTGATGAACGCCAGAAGTTCGTCGCGAGTCGGGACGCGGCCCTTAGCCATCGGTCCCCGTACGCGGCGGTGTCTCCGGCTCGTCCTTGGCTTTGGCTTTCGCCTTCACGGCCTTCTTTTTCGGCGCGGCTTTCTTTCTGGCCGCTTTCGGCTTCTCGCCGGCGTCGTTGGCGGGAACGGGTGTCGTTTTCTTGGCGCGCACGACCTTCGGCTTTTTACCGCCGCCCTTGGCGGCGCGTTCGGCCAGCAGGGACACGGCCTGGTCGACCGTCAGTTCTTCCGGCTTGAGGTCGGTCGGCACCGTGGCGTTGATGCCGCCGTGCTTCACGTACATGCCGTAGCGGCCGTCGTAGAGCTCGATAGGCGCGTTGTCGGCCGGATGATTGCCCACGATGCGCAGCGGCTTCACAGCGGCGCGGCCACGGCCGGTGGCCTTGGCTTCGGCGAGAAGGGCGACGGCGCGGTTCATGCCGATCTCGAGCACGCTCTCGTCGGCCGGGATGGACTTGTACTTCGAGCCGTGACGCACGTACGGACCGAAGCGGCCGACGCCCGCCAGCACCATTTCCTTGTCCTCCGGATGAGGCCCGAGTTCGCGTGGCAGCGATAGAATCGCCTTTGCCTGCTCGAAGGTGAGTTCGTCCGGCGTCATGCCTTTCAGCAGCGAGGCACGCTTGGGCTTCTCCTTGCCCTCGAGCACCCCGATCTGGAGATAGAGGCCGTACGGCCCATTGCGCAGGGTGATTTCCTTGCCGGTGGCCGCATCGACGCCCATTACCTTGGGCTCGCCCAGGTTGGCGCCGCTCAGCGCATCCTTCTCGGGATCGACGATGCCGAGCTTGCGGGTGAACTTGCAGGTCGGATAGTTCGAGCAGCCGATGAAGGCGCCGAACTTGCCGAGCTTCAGGCCGAGGCGGCCGTCGGCGCAGGACGGGCAGGTGCGCGGGCTCTTGGCGCCGGCATTGTCGTTAGCCGGAAAAAAGTGCGGGCCGAGCTCCTCGTCGAGCTTGTCGAGCACTTCGCGGACACGCAGCTCCTTGGTCTCGCCGACTGCGGCCGAGAAGGCCTTCCAGAACTCGCGCAGCACCTGGTGCCACTCGGTCTTGCCGCTCGAGATATCGTCGAGCTCTTCCTCGAGATGGGCGGTGAAGCCATATTCGACGTAGCGCGGGAAATAAGTCTGCAGGAACGAGGTGACGATGCGGCCACGGTCTTCGGGAATGAAGCGTTTGCGGTCGATCTTCACGTAGTTGCGGCGCTGCAGTACCTCGATGATCGAGGCATAGGTCGAGGGGCGGCCGATGCCGAGTTCTTCCAGCTTCTTGACGAGGCTCGCTTCCGAATAGCGCGGCGGCGGCTCGGTGAAATGCTGTTCGGGAATGACCTCGCGGCGATCGAGCGCCTCTGCTTCCTGGACGTCGGGCAGGATGGTGGCGTTCTCGTCGTCCTCGGCTTTTTCGTCCTGGCCTTCATCATAAAGAGTGAGGAAGCCTGGGAATTTCACGACCGAGCCGGTGGTGCGCAACTGCACGGTCTTGTCGCCGCTGGCGATATCGACCGTGACCTGGTCGAGTACGGCGCTTTCCATCTGGCTGGCGACGGTGCGCTTCCAGATCAGCTCGTAGAGACCGAGTTGGTCCTTGTCGAGATACTGGGCCACGTCCTGGGGCAGGCGGAAGAGGTCGGTCGGCCGGATCGCTTCGTGCGCTTCCTGGGCGTTCTTGACCTTCGAGGTGTAGACGCGCGGCTGCGCCGGCACGTAGTTCTGGCCGTATTTGGTCTCGATCAGGCGGCGGGTCTGGCCGATCGCCTCCGGCCCGAGCTGCACGCCGTCGGTACGCATATACGTGATCAGGCCGACCGTCTCGCCGCCGATGTCGACGCCTTCGTAGAGCTTCTGGGCGATGCGCATTGCCGTGGCGGCACCGACGCCCAGCTTGCGCGAGGCTTCCTGCTGCAGGGTCGAGGTGATGAACGGCGGCGGCGGGTTGCGCCGCACCTGGCGGCGGTCGATCGAGGCCACCGAGAAGGCGCGGCGCTCGATTTCCTTCCTGGCCAACTCCGCGCGCTCGGCGGTGTCGATGTCGAACTTGTCGAGCTTGCGACCATCGAGGTGGGTGAGGCGTGCCTTGAGCGTCGCCTTTTTGGCCGTGCCGAACAGGGCGTCGACCGTCCAGTACTCGCGGCTCTTGAAGACCTCGATCTCGGACTCACGCTCGCAGATCAGGCGCAGCGCCACCGACTGCACGCGGCCGGCCGAGCGGCTGCCCGGCAGCTTGCGCCACAGCACGGGCGAGAGGTTGAAGCCCACCAGATAGTCGAGGGCGCGGCGCGCAAGGTAGGCGTCGATCAGCGGCTGGTCGAGGTCGCGCGGGTGGGCGACGGCGTCGAGCACCGACTGCTTGGTGATGGAATTGAACGTCACTCTCTTTACTTCGACGCCCTGCAGCGCCTTCTTGCGGTTCAGGATATCGAGCACGTGCCAGGAAATGGCCTCGCCCTCGCGATCCGGATCGGTCGCCAGGAAGAGCTTGCCGCCCTTGGTCACCGCCTTGGCGATGGCGTCCACGCGCTTCTGGGAGGCGCTGTCGACTTCCCAGTCCATGGCGAAATCCTCGTCCGGGCGCACCGAGCCGTCCTTGGGCGGCAGGTCGCGCACGTGGCCATACGAGGCCAGCACGGTGAAGCCGGGACCGAGGTATTTGCCAATGGTCTTTGCCTTGGCGGGGAACTCGACGACCATGACATCCATCGTCGCGAATTGCTCCAGGGTTGCGTGAACTTCCGGAGCTAGAGCACTGATTTAAATCAGAGATACTCGATTACCCCGGTGCCTCTCCAAGCGGCCTTCCAGCTCCAGCGTGAGCAGGATCTCCGCAACGGTGGCGGCGGACACTTGGCAGCGACGTACCAGTTCGTCAACCGCGGTCGGGGTCTGGCCCAAGGCCGCGACCACAGTTGCAGTATCTGTGTCACGATATTTTTGTCGTGGTTTCTCAAGAGGTTGGGAGATCTGGTGCGGCAAACCCAACACACTTAAAATATCGTTCGCGCTACGGGTCAAAATGGCCCCATCCCGGATAAGGCTATTGGACCCTTCGTGGCGCGGGTCCATCGGTGAGCCGGGCATGACGAAGACCTCGCGGCCCTGCTCGGCGGCCCTCTGGGCGGTGATCAAAGAGCCCGAGCGGGCGGCAGCCTCGATCACGAGCACGCCGGCCGACAGCCCACTGACGATGCGGTTGCGGCGCGGGAAGGCGCGGGCAAGCGGCGGCGCGCCCAACGCCTGCTCGGCCAGCAGCAGCCCGCGCGCCGCAATCTGCTCGTGCAGTCCGGCATTTTGCGGCGGATAGACCTGGTCGATGCCGCCGGCCAGCACGGCGATCGTGCCGGTGGCGAGCGCCGCCTCGTGCGCCGCCGTATCGATGCCGCGCGCCAGCCCCGAGACCACGACGAAGCCGGCTGCCCCCAGCGCCGCCGCCATCTCGGCCGCGAAGCGGCGCCCGGCCAGCGAGGCCTCGCGCGCGCCCACGATCGCCAGGGTCTGGCGGCACAGCAAGCCAAGGTCGCCGATGGCGGAGAGCAAAGGTGGCGCGTCCGGCAGCGCCGCCAGCGCCACGGGATAGCCGGCTTCGCCCCAGACGATCAGGTGTCCGCCCAGCCGGTCGAGCCGTTGCAGTTCGCGCTCGGCGTGGCCTGCGCTGACGGTGGCAAGTGCGGCGCATGCCGCCCGCGCGGAGCCGAAATGGCCCAGCGCCTCGTGGAACGTGACGGCGCCGATGCGCGGGCTGCGGGCCAGGCGCACCCGCGCAAGGCGTTCCTCGGGCTCGATCTCTGCAGGCAGTCCACCGTCGAACATGGCTGACAGTATATCGTGTATATCTTCCCTGTAAATCAATCTCAGGTAGTATTCCGCCGACGGCACCACAGAGCCACCGCCGTGCACAGCAGCCCGAGCACCAGTCCGAGCGGCCCGAAAGCGTCGAAGCCACCCAGGCTGATCATCGCCGCGCCGAGACCGGCGGCGCCCGCCCAGCCGACGCTGGCGGCGGTGCCGGTCAGGCCCATCACGGTATTGCGCGTCTGCTCTGGCACGGCGGCGTAGCTCGCCATCAGCGATGGCCGCCCGAGCGCATTCAGGAAGACATAGACGAAGCCCAGCGCGACCGAGACGACGACGCCGGGGTGCCAGACGAACAGGGCCAGCGCGGAAAATCCCGACGCCGCCATGGCCAATGCAAAGGTGAGCAGTCGGTCGTAGAGACGATCGGCGAGCTGGCCGCCCAGGATGGTGCCCACGAGATTGCCGATCGCGAACACCAGCAGCGGGATCGCGAGCCCGGCGAGCGAAAGGTGATAGGTCACCTGCAGGAACGTCGCGTAGTAGACGGCGGCGAGGCCGTAGCACACGCGCTCGATCACGCCGGCGCCCAGCAGCCCCATCACGCGGGCCGACAGTGCGCCCTTGAGGCTGCTGCGCCGTGCGCCGGCCGGCCGCGCGGCGGCTTTCGGCACCGTGGCGAACAGCGCGCACCCCGCGGCCAGCGAGATGCCGGCCACGCACCAGAACCAGCCTCGCCAGCCGATCAGGGAGCCGACCGCGGCGGCGAGCGGCACGCCCAGCAGCAGGGCGAACGACTGTCCGCTCATCACCCAGCCCAGCGCCCGGCCGCGCTGGCGATCCTCGACGTGCGCCGCGACCTCCGCGAACAGCACGCCCATGAAAGAGCCGCAGGCGACGCCGCCGACCGTGGCGAATGCGGCGACCTCGCCGAAGCTCCCCGCACGCGCCTGCAGCGCCATGACGATGCCGAGCACGAGCGGCGCCACGATCAGCACGATGCGCCGGCCGATGCGGTCCGACAGCCAGCCGCCCATCGCCGAGGCGGCGCCCCATGCGACCGACGTCAGCGAGACGAGATTGGCGACCAGCGGCATCGACACGTCGAGGTCGCGCGCGATCTCGAGCAGCAGCGGGGCTCGCGTGGTGCCGCTGCACGAGGCGGCGAAAGAGGCAAGGCACGCCGCCGCGATCAACGCCCACGGCATTGCGCGCTCGATCTTGAGGTCGATGGCGGCGTTCACGCGGGCGGACCCTAACGGCCATGCTGGGCGCGATCAACGCAAGCCGTGCTATTGAGGGAGCATGAGAAGCTGGATTGCACTGGCTGCAATGGCCGTGTTCGCGCTGCCTGTTTCCGCGCAGCAGCGCACGCGCCTGCAGGTTTATTCGACCCTGGAAGTCGAGAACATCAACGATTTCAAGAAGGCCTTCGAGGCCGAGAACCGTGACGTCGAAATCGTGTGGCTGCGCGATTCGACGGGCGTCGTCACCGCCAAGATCCTGGCCGAGCGCGATGCGCAGCGCGGCGACGCGATCTGGGGCCTGGCCGTCACCTCGACGATGCAGCTCAAGGCGCGCGGCCTGCTCGAGCCTTACGCGCCGAAGAACCTGGACGCGCTCAAGCCCTCGTTTCGCGATGCATCGAACCCTCCATCGTATACCGGCATGGAAGGCTGGGTGGCGGCGGTGTGCTTCAACACGATCGAGAGCCAGAAGCTCGGCTTGCCCAAGCCCGTCTCGTGGTTCGACCTTCTCGACCCGAAGTACCGCGGCAAGATCACGATGCCGCATCCTGCCTCGTCGGGCACCGGCTACTTCCACATCTCGGCGTGGATACAGATGTGGGGCGAGGAAAAGGCCTGGGCTTTCATGGACAAGCTTCACGACAACATCGCGGTCTACGATCACTCGGGCTCACAGCCCTGCAAGCAGGCGGCGACAGGAGAATTTCCGCTCGGCATATCGGCGGAGATCTCGGCGGCCGATGCCCGTCACAAAGGCGCCCCGGTCGAGGGCCTTCTGATGAAGGAGGGTGGCGGCTGGGAGATGGATACCGCCGCGATCCTCAAGGGCACCAAGAGCCTGGGCGCCGCGCAACGGCTGATGGACTTCGCCGCGTCGCGCAAGGCGAACGAACTCTATGCGACGTTCGTGAGCCAGGTTGCAATGCCTGGGGTGAGCAGCGCCATCCCGGACTATCCGTCGGGCGTTGCCGGATCGATGATCAAGAACGACTTCGCCTGGGCTTCTGAAAATCGCGCCCGCATTCTCGCCGAATGGACGCGGCGCTACGAAGGCAAGGCCGCGAAGAAGAACTAAACCGTACCGAGCGGCGGACCGCCGTTGTGGCCCGCGGTGGCGGCGGCCTTCTTGCCGATTTTCGATTCCGTTCCGGCGAGAAGCCGCGAGATGTTCTCGTGGTGGCGAATGAAGACCAGTGGCACGAGCACCGTCACGACGGCTGCCGCGCGCGGATCGAGCAGCCACCATGACGCCACGCCGGCGGCCGCAACGCTGAGCAGCGCGGCGAGCGAGGAATAGCGGAACACGAAGGCGAACAGCAGCCACAGCGCACAGGCGACGGCTCCCAGCTGCCACGACAGTCCCCACATCACGCCCAGCGTAGTTGCCACGCCCTTGCCTCCCTTGAAGGCAAGCCAGGGCGTGAACATGTGGCCGAGCACGGCGCCCAGCGCCGCTGCGGCGGGTGCGATCGGACCGAAGAAGGACGCGATCAGCACCGGCGCGTAGCCTTTCAGCGCGTCGAGCAGCAGGACGGCAGCGGCCACCTTCTTGTTGCCGGTGCGCAGCACGTTGGTCGCGCCGATGTTGCCCGAGCCGATGGCGCGGATGTCGCCCAGTCCTGCGGCGCGCGTCAGCAGCAGGCCGAACGGTATCGAGCCCAGCAGGAAACCGAACGCCAGCGGCACGACGACATGAACGGCGTACCACATCATCGCGAGACCCTTAGGGGCTCAACACCCGGCAGTTGGTCGAATCGACGAACACCGTCGTCGACGGACCGATCAGTTCGGTGCTGATCTGCTCGCCCGCCGCAATGTCGGTCGGACCGAAATAGGCGTCGCCTACCGGCCGTCCGGCATTGAGGAACGTGCACTGGATCTGGGTCGAGAGCGTGCGCGGCGTGTTCGAGGTGATCACGATGGTGACCTGCCAGTAGCGCGCTTCGCCATAGGTCAGGCTGTTGGCCGCGAGGGTCACGAGCGACTGTGGCGAGGAGAAATTCGGGATCGGCCGCGGGCCGGTGCGGCGCACCGGCGGCTGCGGCTTGGGCATGGCGCCTTCCGGCGGCCGGTAGCCCGAGGTCGCGCCGCGCGTGTCGAAGGCGGCGTCGGGATCGGTGGAAGGGCCCGCCGGGCCCAGGGTGCCGCCCTGGACGCCGCCGCCCAACGTCGCGGTGCCGCCGCCCGGCACTGTGAGGGGAGGCGGCGCGAGCGGCGCACCCTGATAACCGCCGCCGGCACCCGGACCGGCGGCCTGTTGCGGGGGCGTGCCGGGGCGCAGCGGTGTCGGCACAGGTGCCGTCGGCTGCACGTCGCCCACCTTGGTCTGCATCTTGTCGTAGCAGGCCAGCCGGTCACGGCCGTCGGCGATCTCGGCGCAGATCTGGATATGCGTCGTCAGTGCGTCGAGAAGATCCTCGCGGGTTGGCTTGCGCGGTTGGGCGTCGCTGGCGGCGGATGCCAGCGTGAGTGCGGCGCAGAGGAGAAGAGACTGTCGAAGCATCGTGATGAGCCTTGCTGGGAAGTCACAACCATAGCAGATGAAATGGCCGTTTCGAGGCAGCGATCCGTGTCAGGCGGCGGCGGCTTCGGGCGCGAAAGCGTCGTCGCGATAGATGGTGCGGCCGCCCACGATCGTGGCCATGACGCGGCCCTGCACCGGGCGCTCGTCGAACGGCGAGTTCTTGGTCTTGCTCCAGAAATCGGTGCGATCGATTTTCCAGGCGAAGTCGGGATCGAACACCACCAGGTCCGCCGGCGCGCCCTTGGCGAGTTTTCCGCCGGGCAGGCCGAACAGGCCGGCCGGTGCCGAAGCCAGGCGCTGGAACAGGCGCGGCAGGCTCATCTGCCGGTTGTGCACCAGCTCGAGCGACACCGGCAGCAGGGTCTCGAGGCCGATCCCGCCCGGCATCGCCTGGGCGAAGGGCACGCGCTTGCTGTCCTGGTCCTGCGGGCGATGGTCCGACACGATCGCGTCGATCGTGCCGTCGGCCAATCCGTCGACGATCGCGAGGCGGTCCTTTTCGGAGCGCAAGGGCGGCATCAGCTTGCCGAAGGTGCGGTAGTCGCCGACCGCGAGATCGTTCAGCGCAAAATAAGGCGCGGCCGTATCACAGGTGATCCTGAGGCCGCGCGCCTTGGCGGCGGCGATCACCCGGACCAACTCGGCGGTCGAGATCTTGGCGAGGTGCAGGCGGCCGCCGGTCATCTCGACCAGTCGGATGTCGCGCTCGACCATCATCACCTCGGCGAGCGGCGGGCTGCCCGAGAGGCCGAGCCGCGTCGCCATCTCGCCGCTGGTCATGCTGCCGCCCGACAGCGTCGGCTCCTGCGGCAGATGGACGATCAGCGCGTCGAAGGCCTTGGCGTAGTAGAGCGCGCGGCGCAGCACCTGGGCATTGCCGATGGCATGGTCGGCGTCGGTGAAGGCGAGCGCGCCGGCTTCGGCCAGAAGCCCGATCTCGGCAAGCTCCTTGCCCTCGAGGCCGGCCGTCAGCGCGCCAAAGGCGTACATGTTGGTGAGCTTGATCTGACGCGCGCGGCGGGCGACGAACTCGATCAGCGAGGCATCGTCGAACGGCGGGTCGTTGTCCGGCAGCAGCACCATCGAGGTGATGCCGCCTGCCGCGGCGGCGATCGCGGCGCTCTCCAGCGTTTCCTTGTGTTCCTCGCCCGGCTCGCCCGTGTGCACGCGCGTGTCGACGATGCCGGGCGCCAGGCAGTGGCCGCCGCAATCGACCGACTGTATGCCGTAGGGTGCACCCGAGGCGAAAAGGTTGGGGCCGAAATCGGCGATGCGCCCGTCGCTGATCAGGATCGCGCCGAGATATTCCTTGTCGGCGGTCGGATCGACGATGCGCGCGTTGATATAGGCCGTTGAGCCCGTATGTGGCGGCGCGGTGCGCACCACGTTGCCGCTCATGTGCGCGCCTTCCTAGGCGCGAGCGGGCGGCAGCGGTTGTAGTCAACCGCGAGTCGGCGCCGTCCGCGGCGCCTGTCCCGCGCGTTTCCCATTGCGCACTTCATGCCACCGCTCCCAGTGAATTGCGCCGGCCGCCGATCAGCGCATCGAGGCAGGCCATGCGTACGGCGACGCCCATCTCGACCTGCTCGTGGATGATCGAGCGGTCGAGGTCGTCGGCGACTTCGGAATCTATTTCGACGCCGCGATTCATCGGGCCCGGATGCATGACCAGCGCGTTGGGCTTGGCGACTTTCAGCTTCTCGTGGTCGAGGCCGAAGAAGCGGAAATACTCGCTGATCGAGGGCACGAACGTGCCCTGCATGCGCTCGGTCTGAAGGCGCAGCATCATCACGATGTCGACGTCCTTGAGACCGGTCTTCATGCTGTAGTGGACCTCCACGCCCATGCGGTCGATGTCGGTCGGCATCAGGGTCGGCGGGCCGACCACGCGCACGCGGGCGCCCATGATCTGCAGCAGGTGGATGTTCGAGCGCGCCACCCGCGAGTGCATGATGTCGCCGCAGATCGCGACCAGCAGGCCCTGCAGGCTGCCCAGCCGTCGTCGGATCGTCAGCGCGTCGAGCAGCGCCTGCGTCGGGTGTTCGTGCTGGCCATCGCCGGCGTTGATGACGGTGCAGTTGACCTTCTGTGACAGGAGGTTCACTGCGCCCGACTCGGCGTGGCGCACGACGATCGCGTCGGGCCGCATGGCATTCAGCGTCATCGCCGTGTCGAGCAGGGTCTCGCCCTTCTTCACCGAGGAGGTCGCGACATCCATGTTGATGACGTCGGCGCCCAGGCGCTTGGCCGCGACCTCGAAGCTGGTGCGCGTGCGGGTCGAATTCTCGAAGAACAGGTTGATGACGGTGCGCCCCGAGAGCAGGTCGCGGCGCTTGTCGATGGACCGGTTCTGGTCGATGTAGGTTTCGGAAAGGTCGAGGAGGCCCGAAATGGCTTCAGGCGACAGACCTTCGATGCCGAGCAGGTGGGGCAACCTCGGCACGCCCGCGCGTTTCTTTGTCACTAAAGCGCGACGTTAACCACGCACCCGCCGCGCCTGCAAGTTAACCTTTAGGTGGATAACCGGACTTGGGCGCAGGGGCAGACGCGCGCCGGGCCGGCGGGCGCGATGAAGTCCGCCCAGATGGCATTGTGATGCTCGATGATCTTCTCGGCCGTGAGGTGAGGCCGGTCGGCGGCGGTGTGACCGTCCGATGGAACGATCGTCGGATAGCCGCGCGCCAGGGCGCTGCGCACCGTGGTGTCGACGCAGTAGTCGGTCGCCCAGCCGGTGATGATCAGGCGGTCGACGCCACGGGCCTCGAGAAGGGCGTCAAGCGGCGTATCGAGGAAGCAATCGCAGGATCTCTTGCGGAGGACCGCATCGGCCGGATGAACCTCGAGCGATGACAGCAATCGCCAGCCGGGATGGTCGGGATGGTGGTCGGAGCCTGGCGGCCCGTCGTGCTGGACGTAGACCACGGTGCCGCCGCTGACGCGGACCTCTGCGGCCAGCCCATTCAGGCGGGCGACGAGACCGGCCGCGTCGTGCTTCGCAGGGCCGCCGCCGAACGGACCTTCCTGCAGGTCGATGATGATCAGGGCATCGGTCATGGTGCTCTCGAACTCAAGCCGTTGGTCGAGGTCCCGTATAGCGCGCCCGCGGACGGATCAAGGCGCCGTGCGCGGCCTGCTCGAGGGCGTGGGCGATCCAGCCGACGGTGCGGCCGAGCAGAAACATCGCCAGCGCCGAATCCTTGGGCAGGCCGAGCACCCTTTCGACGACAACGGTCGTGAAGTCGACATTGGCCTTGCGGTTGATCAGCCGTTCGGCGGCAGCCGCGAGGCGCTCGGCAAAGGCCAGCTCCGCCGATTGCGGCGCGATCTCCCGCAGCAGTTCGAACAGGGTTTGCGCGCGCGCATCGCCGTCGGGATAGAGCTGGTGGCCGAAGCCCGGGATATGGACGTGGTCGCGGACGCGCGCCGCCAGCTCGGCCTCCAGATCGGGCGTGCGCTTCAGCTCGTCGAACAGGGCCGCGACCCGGCGCGTCAGTCCGCCATGGCGCGGGCCGTTGATGGCGGCGAGGCCGGCCAGCACCGCGCCGTAGAGATTGGCGCCGGTCGAGGCCACGACACGGGCGGCGAAGGCCGAGGCGTTGAATTCGTGATCGGCCGACAGCACCAGTGCGGCACGGATCAACGGAGTGTGCTGCGGCGAGACCTTCCAGGCCACGGCGAGCTGTTCGTGCACCGGGGCCGTCGACAGGGGTCGCGCGGTGATGGCGGCGGTCAGCAGGCGCAGGACGCGCACGCCGGTTTCCAGCATAGCCGAACGATCCTCGACCCAGCTCGGATGGTCGAGCGCCGAGGCGGCGGGCAGCAGCACGAGGCAGCGGTCGACCGGGCCCAGGGTTGCCGCGGCCAGCCAGGCGCGGCGGAGCGCCGTGGTGAGCGGCGGCAGGTTGGTCTCGGCGAACGGCTTGTCGTCGCAGTCCCACAGCAGCCGCGCCACGCCTTCCAGCTGTTCGGTGCGGGCGAGGCGGCTGGCATCGATGCCGCGGTAATAAAGGTGATTGTCCTCGATCAGGGTCAGGCCCGACTCGAGTACCGGCGTGCCGAAGTCGAGAGCGTTGCCGGCGATCGACAGCGCCTTGCGGCCGACAGCGCGCCGGCGTTTCAGCCGCGTCACGTCGTCGGCGCGGTAGCGGCGTTCGCGCAGGCTGTCCGTGGCTTCCGAGCGCAGCAGCCCGCGGCTGACATAGGCGTACAGCGTGGCGGGCGAGACGCCGAGGCGTTGGGCGGCTTCGCGGGAGGTCAGCCAATCGATGCTCATGAATATATATTGATCAATACGATCAAGATTGACAATATATATTCGCAGCCCGACGTTCCCCGTGAACTGAGAAGGGGACGAGAATGCTGCAGACACGGGTGAATAGCGGGCTCGACGGGGTGATCGTGGCCGACACGGTCATGAGTGAAGTCGACGGCGAGGAGGGCCGGCTGGTCGTCCGCGGACATGCCCTGCCGGAGTTGGTGGCCAGCCGCGGCTTCGAGGGTGTCGCGGCCCTGCTCTGGACCGATTACGCCGCTGGCGGCGGCGACGAGGCGGCTGTCACCAAGGGCCTTGCCGCTGCCCGGGTGCGGGCCTTCCGGGATGTCCCGAAGCTGCTCGCGGCCACCGAGGGGTTGACGCCGGTCGAGGCGCTTCGGGTGGGGCTCGGCATGCTGCCCGACTCCGATCCGCTGCCGCACCACTTCCTGGTCTGCGGTGCGCTGCCGGTGTTCCTGGCGGCGGTGCTCAACCGGGCCAAGGGACTGTCGCCGCTGGCGCCCGATCCCACGCTCGGCACCGCGCAGGATCTGCTGCGCATGATCCGCGGCCAGCGCGCCGGCGAGACATTCGAGAAGGGGCTCGACACCTATCTCGCGACCGTGGCCGATCACGGCTTCAACGCGTCGACCTTCACCGCGCGCGTCGTGGCCTCGACCGAGGCCGGACTTATTTCATCGGTGCTGGCGGCGCTCTGCGCGCTGAAAGGCCCGCTGCATGGCGGCGCGCCGGGTCCGGTGCTCGACATGCTGGACGAGATCGGCGACAGCGCGCGCGCCGAGGCGTGGTTCGACGATGCTTTCGGAAAGGGCACGACCCTGATGGGCTTCGGCCACCGCATCTACAAGGTACGCGATCCGCGCGCCGACGTGCTGAAGGACGCGGTCGCGACCCTGCCGTCCACGGCGGGGCGGTTGGCCTTTGCGAGCGAGGTCGAGAAGGGCGCGATCGCGGCGCTGCGCCGGCACAAGCCCGGAAGACGCCTCGATACCAATGTCGAGTACTACACGGCGCTGCTGCTCGAGGCGCTCGAGATCCCGCGGGAAGCCTTCACCGCGCTGTTCGCGGTGGGCCGTGCCGCCGGCTGGTGCGCGCACGTCTTCGAGCAGGAGAAAGGCGGCCGCATCATCCGCCCGCAGTCGAACTATGTCGGGCCGCGGCCTGGCGAAGGAAAGACCACCTAGAACCACATCCGGCGCAGGATGCCGTCGCGGCGGAGGACGTCGTGGCGGATCACCGCGGCGAGATGCAGTGCGATCGCGCCGATCAGGGCCCAGGCCAGCACGCCGTGCAGCGTGCGCAGCGCGGCGAACAGCGCCTGGTCGCGCGGTACCAGGTCGGGCAGCGGCAGGATTGCGAACCAGACCACCGCCACGCCGCCGGCGGAGTTCATCAGCCAGCCGCTGATCGGCTGCGCCACGACGAGGGCGAGGAGCAGCCAGTGCCCGAGCGGCGCGAGACGCTTCTCCCAGGGCGCAAGTGCCACAGGAAGAGCAGGCGGAGGCGCATGAAGGCGCCAGGCAATGCGCAGCAGCGCGAGCGCCAGCACGCTGAGCCCGAGCCATTTGTGCCAGGCATAGACCATCAGCTTCAACCGGCTGAGCGGCAGGCCGGTCATCCAGAGGCCTGCGGCCAGCAGGCCGAGCACCAGGGCGGCGCTCAGCCAGTGCAGCGCCTTGGCGACAGACGTGTAGTTCCCTGCGCCCGATATCCTATCGCCACGCATCGGCGCGGATCGCGATGTCGACCTTGTCGCCCACGATGTCGATGTACTTTGTCATGCCGTACTCGGAGCGCCTGATGCTGCCCTCCGCCCGGAAGGTGGCGAACTTCCTGCCGGGCAGGGCGTCGGGCCGGCGATCGGCCACCGAGACCTCGAGCGTCATCGGGTGCGTGATGCCGCGCAGGGTGAGTTCGCCCGCGACCCGCAAGGTGGCCTCGCCGGTGCGCTCGACGCCGGTCGAGCGGAAAGTCATCTCGGGGAATGTCCCGACATCGAAGAACTCGGCCTCCCTCAGCATCGATGTCTGCTGCTTGTCGAGCATCTCGATGCTGGACGTGTGGACGACGACGTCGACCGTGCTGCGCGGCAGATCTGCCTCGTCGACCTTGACCCGTCCCTCCCACGTCTTGAACGAACCGGTGGTGCGGAAGATCGTGGAATTGCCGATGAAGAAATCGATCGTGCCGCGCTCGCTGCCGATCGTGAGATGATCGACCGCCGCGCCCGCGGCCGGCGACGCGAGCCAGGCGATCGCGGCGGCAAGCAAAGGGATCGCAGGCGCCTAGCAGGTCGTTGAAAAAGTCATCGTAGCCGATTGAGGAAAGTGATTCACTCATCTCGAATGTTGCCGGGAGTTGGGGATGCGTGGATCGGATGAGCGGTCGGGTTCGCTGTTCAGCTATGTGGATCTGGAGGCGCGCGTTCGGCCGGATCATCCGTTGCGGACGATCCAGGCGATCGCGAACGCGGCCCTGGCCGATCTGACGAGCGAGTTTGCAGCCCTCTATCCGCCGCGTCTGGGTCGACCGTCAATCGCGCCGGAGCGACTGCTGCGGGCGATGTTGCTGCAGGCGTTTTACGGCATCCGCTCGGAGCGCCAGCTTATGGAGCGGATGGAGTTCGATCTTTTGTTCCGCTGGTTCGTGGGCCTGGGAGTGGACGATCCGGTATGGGACCATTCGAGCTTCTCGAAGAACCGCGACCGGCTGCTGGAGGGCGAGATCGCGGCGAAGTTCCTGGCCGCGGTGCTGGCCCAGCCGAAGGTGAAGCGTCTGCTGTCGAGCGATCACTTCTCGGTGGACGGCACGCTCTTGGAGGCGTGGGCATCGATCAAGAGCTTCCGGCGCAAGGACGGGGACGACAACGACAGCACTGGGCCGGGCCGCAACGCCGAGCGCCACTTCCATAAAGAGAAGCGCTCCAACGAGACGCACCGTAGCGTCACCGATCCCGAGGCACGTCTCTACAAGAAGGGCTCTGGCCAGCCGGCCAAGCTTTGCTACCTGGGCCATGCCCTGATGGAGAACCGCCATGGTCTGGTGGTCGGCGGGAGTGCGACGCTGGCCACCGGCACGGCCGAGCGGGAGGCGGCACTTGCGTTGCTCGACAGTCGCCGCCGCTCCCGGCGCCGGATCACTCTGGGCGCCGACAAAGCCTACGACGTGGCCGACTTCGTGGCGGCGCTACGGGCTCGATCGGTGAGCCCGCACGTCACCATCGATGGCCATCTGAGCAAGACTGGCAAGCCGCGCAAGACATCGGTCGATCGCCGGATCACGCGCCACGCCGGCTATGCGATCAGCCTGCGCTGCCGCAAGCGGATCGAGGAAGTGTTCGGCTGGATCAAGAGTTCGGCCGGGCTTGCCAAGATCAAGTTGCGTGGTCGCGGGCGGGTCGATGCCGCATTCACCATGGCGCTGGCCGCCTACAACCTGATCCGCCTGCCCAGGCTGCTGGCGGCGCCAGCATGAGCGTGCAGGGCAAGTGGCGCATCGTCGAGATGGCCGACTACGAGGCCGACTTCCCCGACATGGTCGAGCCAGCCTACATTCTCTTCGGCAAGACCGGCGGAGAGTTCGCCTTCGGCTGCGTCACGGGCGTCATTTACGGCACTTGCGAGGGCGACGCCGTCGAGTTCACGTGGGACGGCAATGACGAGATGGACCAGGCTTCCGGCCATGGCTGGGCCGATCTGCAAGACGACGGATCGCTCGAAGGCGAGATATGCTTCCACAACGGAGATGAGGTCACCATCATCGCCCGCCCCTGGAACACTTCTTCAACAGCCTGCTAGAGCATATTCCGTCCGACTGGAATCAGTCGGACGGAATATGCAGTAGTCGAAGCGCCTCGATCAATGCGTTTCCGATCGCTTGGAACCGCAGGAGCGGTTCCAAGCGATCGGAAGCCGCTCTAGAGGGCAACGCTCCGATCCTCGTAGGTCTCGAAGTAGCGTCGCGCGGCGCTGCGCTGGTTCTCATAGATCGAGCCCTGATGATCGGCCGCCGGCAGCGGCATGCGCACCGGTGCCGCCACGATGCGCGGCTCGACGCCGGCCACGCCCAGCACCATGCGATCGCTGAAATCGTCGAAGTCGGCGATCCCCATCAGCGGCCAGGCGTCGGCCGCGGTGTATTCGTGCAGCAGCAGGCGGCGCTGGCGGTTGGATCGGTTGAGCGCCGAGCCGTGCACCAGGCGCGCGTGATGGATGGTCATAGAGCCCGCCGGTCCCATCAGGGGGACGGCCTTCGACAGGTCGACATCGCAGGTCGCCGGATCGAGGGCGCCGCAGAAGCGGCCGTCGGCATGGTGGTTCCACGTCGGGCCGAGGTGCGAGCCGGGCACGACCATGAGCGGGCCGTTGTCGATGTCGCAATCGTCGAGATAGATGCCGGTCGCCAGTACGTCGTCGTTGGTGTGCGGATAGAAGGCCCAGTCCTGGTGCCATTCGACCGGCGAGCCGTAGCCGGCCGACTTCATGTTGAGCTTGCCGCCGTAGAGCCGGATGTCGGGACCCAGCAATCCGCTCAGGATCGAGGTAATCTTCGGCTCGCGCGTCAGCGCGCGGAAGAAGGCGTAGCGCTTGAAGATGGCGGGCTTGAGCCGGCGCACGCGGGGCAGCTGGGCGCTGTGACTGGCCTCGAGATCGTAGAGATCGTCGTTGGCCGCGACGCCGCGCGCCTCCGAGACGATTCTGCCGGTGAGGGCGCGCAACTCGGCGAGCTGCGCGCCGTCGATCAGGCGCGGAATGACCAGATAGCCGTCGCGCCGGTAGGTCTCGATCTGTTGGGCGGTGAGCATGCTAAACCATAGCACGAGTGCCCGGCTTGGCGGATACTCGCCCGATGGCCGTCCGCGCGCTGTTCCCGACCCTCGTCTACCGGCAGCCGCTCGGCGGGACCGCCTGGCCGCGCTTCAATCGCGACCTGCTGGACGAATGCCGGGCGCTGGCGGCCTCCGACCCGGCCGGCCGGAAGTGGTCGGCGCGTAACTATCCGGGCGGCTACACGTCCTATGGCTCGCTCGACAGGCTGCACCTCGTATCACCGCGCTTCGCGGCGCTGAGGCGCCGTCTCGACCGCCACGTCAGGGCGTTCGTCCGCGACCTGCATTACGACGTCGCGGGCCGCAAGCTCGCCATGACCGATTGCTGGGCAAACGTGATGCCGGCCGGCGTCGGACATTCGCTGCATCTGCATCCGTCGTCCTTCATCAGCGGCACCTATTACGTGGCCGTGCCGAAGGGTGCGGGCGCGCTGAAGGTCGAGGATCCGCGCCTGTCGCGCCTGATGGCGACGCCGCCCCGGCGCGGCGATGCGCCGGCAGCCTTCCGTGCCCATGTCGGCCTTGCCGCGAAACCGGGCGACGTCGTGCTGTTCGAGAGCTGGCTGCGTCACGAGGTGCCGCCGGCGCGCTACGGCGGCGAGCGGATATCGGTCAGCTTCAATTACGGGTGGTCGCGATGAGGATGAAGCTGCTGGCGCTCCTGCTGATCGCGATCGCAGGCCCCGCCCTGGCCGACTGCCCGCTCGACCTCGGGCGCGGCACCGGCATCGTCTTCTTCTCCGAGCATTTCATCATCGCGCTGCGGCCCGATCCTATGCGCATCGAGGTCGGCAGCACCTTTGCCCTGGTGCTCAACGTCTGCACCAAGGGTGGCGAGCCGGCCGATCTGGTGGGCATCGACGCCCAGCTCGACGAGAAGAACGTGATCAGCGAGGTGCCGCGGCTGGTCTACAGCGGCGACGGCCGCTATCGCGCCGAAGGGCTGGTGCTGACGGCGCCGGGCTCGTGGGAGATCGGCTTCAACGTGCGCCAGGGCAAGGATGTCGAGCGCCTGACGCACGACCTGATCGTGAATTAGTGGAAGCGAGCATTCCCTCCCCATTCAGATGGGGAGGTGGCCCGCAGGGCCGGAGGGGTCATGCGCCGCAGGCAAATCTATCTTTCTTCCAGAGGCTATGACCCCTCCGCCCGCGTAAGACGCGGGCACCTCCCCATTTGAATGGGGAGAGAAGCGAATTCATGTCGACGGGAACGCCTGTTCTATTTCAGCCGGGCGAGCGCGCTTTCCAGGATCCACGCGGCTGCCGCGGCATCGACCCTCTCGGCGCGTTTGGCGCGGCTCATGTCGTAGTCGTCGATCATGCCGCGCGTCACGGCCGCGGTGCTGAGCCGCTCGTCCTGCAGCACGATCGGCAGCGCAGCCAGCGTCGCCGGTCCATGGAGCGCGATGTTGGCTGCGAACTGGCGCACCGACTGGCAGCGCGGTCCCTCGGTGCCGTCCATGTTGAGCGGCAGCCCGATCGCCAGCGCCCGGGCCTCGTGCTTCGTGGCGAGATCGCCCAGGAGCGCGAGATCGACGGCCAGCTTGCCGCGTTTCACGGTGGTGAGCGGCGTCGCCAGCATGCGCGTGGCGTCCGACGTGGCGACGCCGATCGTCTTCGACCCGACGTCGAGCGCCATCAGGCGTCCCTCGCGCACCAGAAGGGCCTTCAGCTCGGGAAAGTCGACGATCGCCATCAGGCGCGGTTATAAGCTGACAGCGACGGCAGGCAAGGTAGGTTCGGCCCGGTGAGCACTCCGTGAGCAATTTCGTCTACGCGCTTCTGGCGATCGCGATGGTCCTGACCCTGGTCAGCCTGCTGGTGCCGCTCGCCGAACGGCTGCGGCTGCCGCACACCGTGCTGCTGGCGGTCGCGGGCCTCGGGCTGGGGTTCGTCGGCTCATGGGCGTTGGCGCGCGCGGGCGGTGTGACGCACGACGTCTTCGAAGGCCTGATCCGGCTCGAGAGCCGGACCGAACTCTTCCTGCCGATGTTCCTGCCGCCCCTGTTGTTCAACGCCGGCCTGACGATCGACGTACGCCGGCTGTTCGACGAGATCTTCGCCGTGCTGCTGCTCGCCATCGTGGCAGTGCTGGTCTGCATCGGCGTGGTGGCGGCGGTGGTGCACCACACGACCGGCATCGACCTCATGGTCTGCCTGCTGCTGGGTGCGATCGTGTCGACCACCGATCCGGCGGCAGTCATCGCCATCTTCCGCGACGTCGGGGCGCCCAAGCGGCTGTCGATCCTGGCCGAGGGCGAATTGCTGTTCAACGACGCCGTCGCCATCTCGACGTTCGCGTTCGTCATGGACATCCTGGTCGCCCGCGCCTCGCCCGAGATGGCGGGGCATTTGCCGACCGACCTGATGACGCCGGTCGTCCATTTCCTGCGCGAGTTCCTGTTCGGCATCCTGTTCGGCTTCGCGCTGGCGCGAGGGGCGATGTTCATCCTGCCCCGGCTGAACGATTCGGAGCCGGCCATCGCCTCGGTGACGGTCAGTCTCGCCTACCTCAGCTTCGTTGTGGCCGAGCACTATCTCAATATCTCGGGCGTCGTCGCCGTGGTCATGGCGGCCCTCACGGTCGCGGCCTACGGACCCACACATCTTCATCCCAAGCAATGGACGGCCTTGCGCCAGATCTGGTCGCAACTCGAGTTCTGGAGCAACTGCCTGATCTTCATCCTGGCCTCGATGCTGGCGGCCACCGTGCTGCCGCAGATCTCGTGGCTCTACATCTGGGGTGTGGCCGCGGTCGCGGCGAGCGCGCTCACGGCGCGGCTGCTCGTGGTGTTCGGCATGCTGCCGTTGCTCGAAGTGACGCGGCTCGTGCAGCCGGTCGACAGCCGGTACAAGGCGATCCTGGTGTGGGGCGGCCTGCGCGGTGCCGTCACCATCGTGCTCGCCATGGTGGTGCTCAGCGATCCGCGCCTGTCGGACGAGGTCCGCAAGTTCGCCGCTGTCATCGCCACGCTGTTCGTGATGCTCACTCTGTTCGTCAACGCAACGACGCTCGGCCTCGTCATGCGCCTGCTCGGCCTCGACCGGCTGACCCGCATCGAACTGGCGCTGCGCGACCGCGTGCTGGCCCTGTCGCGGGTCAACGTCGCCCGCCAGCTTCAGGAGATCATGCGCACCCACAATGCGCGCACCGGCGGCCTCGACATCGACCCGGCGTCGGCCGGCGAGCCCGAGGCCGACCAGGCGCCGGCCGATCTGGCGCTCGAGCTCGACGAGCGGTTGACGGTCGGCCTGCTGACACTGTCGTCGCAGGAAAAGGAGCTCTACTTCGCGCTGTTCGACCAGCAGACCCTGTCGCGGCGCATGGTGGCCCTTCTGACAGCGCGCGCCGACCGGCTGATCGATGCGGTGCGCGACCGCGGCGTCGAGGGCTATGAAGACACCGCGCATGGCTTCGCGCTGCCGGCGCCGGCTTTCCGCGCGGCGCTCTGGCTGCACCGCGCACTGGGCTACGAAGGCGCGCTGACGGCACAGCTCGCCGACCGATTCGAGATCCTGATGGTTTCGCAGGACGTGCTGGCAGCGATCGCCGCCTTCAACAGCAATTCGATCCCCGACCTGCTGGGCGCCGACGCAGCGGCGCGCCTGGCGTCCGTCATCCAGGACCGCCAGCAGCTCGTCGACGGCGCGCTCAAGGCGCTGTCGCTGCAGTATCCGGGCTACGCCAACTCCGTGCAGCGGCGCGAGTTCGAACGCGCGGCCATCCGGTTCGAATCGCTGGAGTACACGCGCCGTCTCGATGAATCGATCATCAGCCGAGAGGTCTATGCGACTTTGCGCGACGAATTGAACAAGCGCCGCCGCGCCATCATCGAGCGCCCGCCGCTCGACCTCGGCCTCGAACTCGCCGGCATGATCGGCCGCGTGTCGCTGTTCGCGTCTCTCGACAAAGAGGCGGTGCGCGAGGTCGGCCGCCGGCTGCGCGCCCTGGTGGCGCTGCCGGGCGAGAAGATCATCGCCGTCGGCGGTCCGCCGGATGCGATGTACTTCATCGCCGCCGGCGAGGTCACGGTGCACGTCGGCGGAAACCGGGTGGTGCTGAAGGAAGGCGATTTCTTCGGCGAGATGGGGCTGCTCGAGTCGCGGCCGCGCAATGCCGACGTCGTGGCAAACGGCTACTGCCACCTGCTTGTCCTGCGGCGCAGGGACTTCGACAGTCTGCTGGCGCGCCGGCCGCAGGTGCGGGCCGAGATCCAGGCCGTGGCCGCCCAGCGCGTTGCCCCACCGGGGTAAACCGGCTACTAACCGCGCCGATTATAGGCTTTCCGGAGTTTTTCATGTCGCTCGACAAGGACATGGTGGCGCGCATTGCGCGGCTTGCCCGTCTCAAGGTGCCGGAGGAAGAGCTTGCCCCGCTGGCAGGCGAGCTTTCGGGTATTTTTGCCTGGATCGAGCAACTGAACGAAGTCGACACGAAGAACGTCGAGCCGCTGTCGAGCATCTCCGAAGTGACCCTGCCGATGCGTGCCGACAAGGTGACGGATGGCGGCGTGGCGGAGAAGGTGCTGGCGAACGCGCCGGGCGGCGCCGTCTATATCGATCCGACCGACAGGAATGCGGGCGGCTTCTTCACCGTGCCGAAGGTCGTGGAGTAGGCGATGGCGGCTCTCACCGATCTCACGCTCGCGCAGCTCTCCGCGGCGATGGCGAAGAAGGAAGCCAGTGCCCTCGAAGTGGCCGACGCGCATCTGAAAAAACTCGACGAGCATCGTGCGCTCAATGTCTTCATCACCGAGACGCCCGACAAGGCGCGCGAGATGGCGAAAGCCTCCGACGCGCGCCGCGCGAAGGGCCACGCGGGACTGCTCGAAGGCGTGCCGCTCGCGATCAAGGATCTCTTCTGCACCGAAGGCGTGCAGACCACGGCCGGATCTCACATCCTCGAAGGCTTCGTGCCGCCGTATGAGAGCACGGTGACCGCCAACCTGTGGAAGGCGGGCGCCACGATGGTGGGCAAGACGAACCTCGACGAATTCGCCATGGGCTCGTCCAACATGACCAGCCATTTCGGCGGCGTCGAGAACCCGTGGAAGCGCAAGGGCGACAACCGCAAGCTGGTGCCCGGCGGCTCGTCCGGTGGCTCGGCCGCGGCGGTCGCGGCGTACATGGTGCCGGGCAGCACCGGCACCGACACCGGCGGCTCGATCCGCCAGCCCGCGTCCTTCTGCGGCATTGTCGGCATGAAGCCGACCTACGGCCGCTGCTCGCGCTGGGGCGTGGTCGCCTTCGCAAGCTCGCTCGACCAGCCCGGTCCGTTCGCGCGCACCGTCGAGGACACGGCGATCCTGCTGCAGGCGATGTCGGGCCACGATCCGAAGGATTCGACCTCAGCGCCGTTGGCCGTGCCGGACTTCGCCGCCGCCGCGCGCAACCCCGATATCAAGGGCCTCAGGGTCGGCATCCCGAAGGAGTATCGTGTCGACGGCACCGCGCCCGAGATCACCGCGCTCTGGGACAGGGGCGTGGAGATGCTGAAGGCTGCGGGCGCCACCGCCGTCGAAGTGTCGTTGCCGCACACCAAATATGCGCTGCCGGCCTACTACATCGTGGCGCCCGCCGAGTGCTCGTCGAACCTCGCGCGCTACGACGGCGTGCGCTACGGCCTGCGCGTGCCGGGCAAGGACCTCACCGACATGTACGAGAGCACGCGCGGGGCGGGCTTCGGCAAGGAAGTGCGCCGCCGGATCATGATCGGCACCTATGTGCTGTCGGCCGGCTACTACGACGCCTACTACAAGAAGGCCCAGCAGATCCGTGCGCTGATCGCCAGGGACTTCAAGGACGCCTTCCAGAAGTGCGACGTGCTGCTGACGCCGACGGCGCCGACCGCTGCCTTCGCCGCCGGCGAGAAGATGGACGATCCGGTGACCATGTACCTGAACGACATGTTCACCATCCCGGCCTCGATGGCGGGCCTGCCCGGCATCTCCGTGCCCGCCGGCGTCGACAAGGACGGTCTGCCGCTTGGCCTGCAGCTGATCGGCCGCGCGTTTGACGAGGAGACCGTGCTCAAGGCCGGCGGCGCGCTGGAGAAGGCCGCAGCCTTCACGGGACGCGCCGCGGGTTACTGACCGGATGGGCGCCCGCCGCATCGTTATCTGCGGCGGCGGCGCCATCGGCACCGCGATCGCCTATTTCCTCGCGCGTCGTGGCGCGCAGCCGATCGTCGTCGAGCGCCACGCCGTCGGTGGCTCGGCGTCCGGCAAGTCCGGCGGCTTCCTCGCTTACGACTGGTGCCGCGGAACGCCAGTCGACCAGCTCGCTCGTCGCAGCTTCACGCTGCATGCGGAACTTGCCGATGAGCTCGACAATCCGTGGGGATACCGGCGGCTCGAAACCTTCGCCGGTCACGCGACCGCAGGCGTGGATGGCAAGGGAACGCGCGGTCGCGCGTGGCTTTCGCCCAGCGTAACGCTTACGGGGCAGATCGGTTCGCCCGATACGACGGCTCTGGTCGAGCCGCACGCCTTCACGACCGGCCTGATGCGCGCCGCCGAAGCGAATGGCGCGACCTTGAAGCAAGGCACGGTCGCAGATCTCGTACGAGGGACGGATGGCGCAGTGCGGGGCGTCGAACTCGACACCGGCGAAACGATAGAAGGCGACGCCGTTGTCATTGCCATGGGCCCATGGTCGATCCTTGCCGCGAACTGGCTGCCGCTGCCTCCGGTCTACGGCTTGAAGGGCCACAGCCTGATCTTCCGTACGGGTGACGCCATTCCGGCCGAAGCGCTCTTCCTCGAATACCAGGAAGAGAGCGGCGAGGTGCTGACTCCGGAAGTCTTCGCGCGCGCCGACGGAACGGTCTGGGCCTGCGCCGTCTCCAGCACCTCACCCTTGCCAATCGATCCGGCCGGCGTGGCGGCAGACGAGGGTGCGCATGAGCGCCTCGAAAAACTCTGCCGCAGCCTTTCGCCGGCCATCGCCGATGCACCCGTCGTGGCGCGCCAGGCCTGCTTTCGGCCCGTTACCGAGGACGGCGTGCCGCTGATCGGCGCGGTGCAGGGTGTGACGGGCGCCTACGTCGCGACCGGCCACAGCGTCTGGGGAATGCTCAATGCGCCGGCGACCGGCGAGGCGATGGCCGAACTGATCCTCGACGGTGCGACCCGGCACGTCGATCTGGCGCGGTTCTCGTCACGGCGGTAGGCTCCCGCCCAAATCGGGAGCGAACCATGGCGGACTTCGATCTGGTCATTCGCGGCGGCACGGTCGCCGATGGCATGGGCACCGGCACGCGCGAGGCCGATGTCGCCATCAAGGACGGCAAGATCGCCGCGGTCGGCGCCGTCCCGGGCAGGGGCGCCGAGGAGATCGCGGCCAAGGGGCTGCTGGTCACGCCGGGCTTCGTCGACATCCACACGCATTACGACGGGCAGGCGACCTGGGACTCCCGTCTGCAGCCCTCGAGCTGGCATGGCGTCACCACGGCGGTGATGGGCAATTGCGGCGTCGGCTTCGCGCCGGTGAAGGTCGAGGACCGCCAGCGGCTGATCGAGCTGATGGAAGGCGTCGAGGATATTCCCGGCGCGGCGCTCGACGAAGGCCTGAGCTGGTCGTGGGAATCGTTCGGCCAGTATCTCGATGCGCTGGAGGCGCGGCCGCGCGACATGGATCTCGGCGCGCAGCTGCCGCACGGCGCGCTGCGCGTCTTCGTCATGGGCGAGCGCGCGGCGAAGCTGGAGGAGGCGACAGCCGGAGGAAGTGGCGCAGATGCGCGCGTTGACCGCGCAGGCGATGCGCGACGGCGCGATCGGCTTCTCGACGTCGCGCACGCTCAACCATCGCACCGTGAAGGGCGATCCGACGCCGTCGCTGCGCGCCTCCGAGGCCGAGCTGCTGGGCATCGCGCTCGGCATGAAGGACGCCGGTCGCGGCGTCATCGAATTCATCTCCGACTTCAACACGCCGACATCCCGAGAGCGAGTTCGAGATGATCGACCGCCTGCTGGCGGCGAGCGGCCGGCCGTTCTCGGTGTCGCTGGCGCAGCGCCACTCGCGGCCCGACGGCTGGCGGCGCCTGCTCGGTCTCGTCGAAGGGCTGGCGGCCAAGGGCTATGCGGCCAAGGCGCAGGTGGCGCCACGGCCGATCGGCGTGCTGCAGGGCCTGCAGGCGAGCCGCACGCCGTTCTCGATGTGCGCGTCCTACAAGGCGATCGCGCAGAAGAGCGTGGCCGAGCGCCTCGCCATCCTGCGCGATCCGACGTTCCGTGCCCAGCTCCTGAAGGAGGCGCACGAACCCCTGCGCTCCGACATGGCGGCGCGCCTCACCGACTACGACCGCATGTTTCCGCTCGGCGATCCGCCGAACTACGAGCCGGCCGAGGAAACTTCGCTCGGCGCCCGGGCGCGCCGCGAGGGCTGCGATCCGCGCGAGGTCGTCTACGACTACATGATCGAGGGCGAGGGCAAGAACTTCATCTTCGCGCCGTTCGCCAACTTCGCCGCCTACAATCTCGACTGCTGCAGCGAAATGATGCAGAGCCCGCACACGCTGATCGGGCTGGGCGACGGCGGCGCCCATGTCGGCCTGATCTCGGACGGCTCCTTCCCGACGTCGCTGCTGGCGCACTGGGGCCGCGACCGCAAGAACGGCAGACTGGATGTGTCTTGGCTGGTGAAGCGGCACACGGCGGACAACGCTGCCGCCGTCGGCCTGGCCGATCGCGGAAGGATCGCCCCGGGCTACAAGGCCGATCTCAACGTCATCGACTTCGACAAACTCCGTGTCGAGGCGCCGGTGATGAAGTGGGACCTGCCGGCCGGTGGCAAGCGCCTGCTGCAGAAGGCGCGCGGCTATCGTGCGACGATCGTCTCGGGCGCGATCACCTACCGCGATGGCGAAGCGACCGGTGCGCTGCCCGGCCGCCTTGTGCGCGGGGCGCAGCGGCCCTGACGGCTCCTCGCCACGCGCTCTCTCGACCGTGAAGTGCGCGCGCCGCATATTGATGCGACGGTGGAGCGAATTGGTTTGCACGTTCGCTTCGGGGAGATCCTTCATGCGCATCTGGCGCCTGCTTGCCGTCACGCTGCTCGTGGCCTCCGTGCCGGTCGCCGCGTCGGCGCAAGGCGACGATGCTGCCTACTGCGCAGCCTTGTCGGACATGGCCAATCGCTATCTCGTCAGCAACACAGGGAACGGCCACGGCCAGCCCGATCTGGAAGTGCGCGAAGCGACGGTCGCCTGCAGCTCCGGGCAGTATGCCCGGGGCATTCCCGTGCTGGAGCGCAAGCTGCGGGCCGGCCGATTCACACTGCCCACGCGCACGTCGGCGTCCGCGCCGGCCGCTGCGCCGGTGCAAGGCGACGACGCCTCCTATTGTGCAGCGCTGTCGGCCCTCGCCAACAAGTACCTGGTCAGTAATACCAGCCAGGGCAATGGATCGCCCGACCTCGACACGCGTGCCGCGACCAACGATTGCGCCAAGGGAAATTTCGCCAGGGGCATTCCCGTGCTCGAGCGCAAGCTGCGCAGCAACGGCTTCACGCTACCCAAGCGCTAATCGGCCTTGATGTTGTTGTCGGAGATGACCTTGAACCAGCGCTCCTGCTCGCCTTTCTGGAAGGCGGCGAACTCGTCGGGCGTGCTGGCGATGATCTCCATGTCGATCTGCTCGGCGAATTTCCGGGCGACGTCGGGCGCACGCGCGGCCTTGGCGAGTTCGACGTTCATGCGGTCGACGATCAGGCGCGGCGTGCCGGTCGGCACGTAGACGCCCCACCACGAATAGGTCGGATAGGTCTTCAGGCCCTGTTCACCGAGCGTCGGCACGGCGGGCAGGGTGGGCGCGCGCTTGTCGCCCGTGGTCGCGAGAGCGCGCAGCTTGCCTGCGCGGAAATGCGGTTGCAGCGCCCCCAGGGTCGTGACCGTCACGTCGGTGACGCCCGCCAGCACGTCCTGCACCGTGGGGCCGCCGCCTTTGTAGTAGATCTGGTTGAGCTCGAAGCCATTGGCCTTCTGCAGGTAGGCCGTGGTCAGCAGCGCACCGCTCGCCGACAGCAGGCCCACGCTCACCTTGCCCGGCCGTGCCCTGGCGTCGGCGACGACATCCTCGATGTTCTTGTATGGCCGGTCGGGATGGCAGGCGACGGCGAGCGGTGCGCGGCCGACCAGCATCACGTTCTGCAACTCGCTGTCCTTGTAAGGCAGGTTGGGCGTGAAGGCGGGGCTGAGGATGTGGCTGTCGAAATGTGATCATCCACGTCATGCCGTCGGGCGGCGCCTTGGCCGCGATCGCCGCCCCGATCGCGCCGGCGGCGCCCGGCTTGTTGTCGATCACGGTCTGCCAGCCGGTATTCTCGCTCACCTTGGCGGCGAGCAGGCGCGCCACCGGATCGGTCGTGCCGCCGGGCGGGAAGGGCACGACGACGCGGATGCTGCCCTTGGGCCACTCGGCCTGCGCGCGGGCGAGCGGCGGCGCGGCAAGAGTTGCCGCAGTCCCGGCGAGAAGAGCGCGGCGCTTCATGGTCAATCGCCCTTGATGTCGTTTTCCTTGATCACCTTGAACCAGCGCTCCTGTTCGCTCTTCTGATAGGCGGCGAATTCCTCGGGCGCTGGTGGTCAGGATCTCCATGTTGAACTGCTCGACGAACTTCTGCGTCACGTCGGGCGAGCGCACGGCCTTGGCGATCTCGGCATGCATCCTGTCGATGATCGGCCGCGGCACGCCCGCCGGGCAGTAGACGCCCCACCAGGAGTAGGACGGAAAGCTCTTCACGTTCTGCTCGATCAGCGTCGACGTGTCGGGCAACGCCGGCGTGCGCTTCTCGCTCGTCACGGCGATCGGGCGCACCTTCTTCGAATTGATGTGCGGGCTCACCGAGGTGAGGCTCTGGATGGCGACGTCAGTGACGCCGGCCAGCAGGTCCTGGTTGACCGGTCCGCCGCCCTTGTAGGGGATGACGTTGAGGTCGACGTCGTTTTCCTTCCTGATGTACGCCATCAGCACCAGCGCCTGGCTCGCGCCCAGCACACCGACGCTCACCTTGCCAGGCCGCTTCTTGGCGTCCTCGATCACCTCGGCGAACGTCTTGTAGGGACGGTCGGGATGGGCGCAGATCGCCTGCGGCGTGCGGCCGATCTCCATGACGTTGAACAGGTCGGAGTCCTTGTACGGCAGGGTGCGCCGCGAAGGCCGGATTGAGGATGTGACTGTCGAAGGTGATCATCCAGGTCTGGCCGTCGGGCGGCGACTTTGCGGCGACGGACGCGCCGACCACGCTGGCGCCACCCGGCTTGTTGTCGACGATGATGTTCCAGCCGGTCTGGTCGGCGAGCTTGGCCTGGATGATGCGCGCTACCGGATCGGTCGAGCCGCCGGGCGGGAAGGGCACGACGATCTTGAGCTGGCCCTTGGGCCAGTCGCCGGTGCCCTGGGCGCGGACGATAGCGGGGCTGGCGAGAGCGGCGGCGCCCGCAAGCACTGCGCGGCGGCGTAGGATCGTCATGGAAGTTCTCCCGGTCTTTTCATGTGGCTTGGTTGGCGGCACACTACTTCAGCGGCTTGCTCATGGGAAAGCCCGAGGCCGTGCCGAATTGTCCCGCCGGCCGTCCGTTTTCCACGTAGCCGTTGGCGAGATAGAAGCGCCGCGCCGTGGCCGTGCTCGCCAGAGTGCAGCGATCGACGCCACGTTCGATCGCGCGTTGCTCGAGGGCTTTGAGGACCGCCCGACTCGCGCCCCGGAAGCGCGCGTCGGGCGAGACATAGTTCAAGGTGGTCTCGCCGCTGTTGCGGACGGCGCCGACGGCCAGGATGCGGTCGTCCTCGACGGCGACCAGCACCGAATTATCCGGCTCGGCAAGCCAGCGCCTGAAGATCTCCGGCTTCTTGTTGGCCAGCCACGCCTCGAGGATCGCGGGATGGCCGCGGTGATCGGCCTCGCAGAGTTCGGCGATCAAGCGCCGCATGACCTCGCAGGCGGCTTCCGCGTCGGCCGGTATGGCATCCCGTATTTCCATGATGGCAGAAGGGCATAGCGCGATCTTTTTGCAAAGAGCCACCCGAGTCGCTATTTACCCCTTTATGTCACTGATCAAAGGCGAAACCGGCGACTGGGAGATCGTGCTTGGGCTCGAAGTCCATGCCCAGGTGATCTCCGACGCCAAGCTCTTCTCCGGCGCACCGACCAGCTTCGGCGCCGATCCCAACACCCAGGTGTCGCTGGTCGACGCCGCCATGCCCGGCATGCTGCCCGTGATCAACGAGCGTTGCGTGGAACAGGCGGTGCGCACCGGTCTTGGCCTCAACGCCAAGATCAACCTGCGCTCGGTGTTCGACCGCAAGAACTACTTCTACGCCGATCTGCCGCAGGGCTATCAGATCTCGCAGTTCAAGGACCCGATCGTGGGCGAGGGCGCGGTCGAGATCGATCTCGAGGGCGGCGGCACCAAGACGATCGGTATCGAGCGACTGCATCTCGAGCAGGATGCAGGCAAGAGCCTGCACGACCAGCACCCGAGCCAGACCTATGTCGACCTGAACCGCTCGGGTGTGGCACTGATGGAGATCGTGAGCCGGCCCGACATGCGCAATGCCGACGAGGCGGCGGCGTACCTGACCAAGCTGCGCTCGATCGTGCGCTATCTCGGCACCTGCGACGGCAACATGGACGAGGGCTCCATGCGCTGCGACGTCAACGTGTCGGTGCGCAAGCCCGGCGATCCGCTGGGCACGCGCTGCGAGATCAAGAACGTGAACTCGATCCGCTTCGTGAAGCAGGCCATCGAGTACGAAGCGCGCCGCCAGGTCGAGGTGATCGAAGGCGGTGGCAAGATCGTGCAGGAGACGCGCCAGTTCGAGCCGGCCAAGGGCGAGACGCGCGCGTCGCGCTCGAAGGAAGATGCGCACGACTATCGCTACTTCCCCGATCCGGACCTGTTGCCGCTGGTGATGACGCAGGAATTCGTCGACGGCATCAAGGCGACCCTGCCCGAGCTGCCCGACGCCCGTAAGGCGCGCTTCATCAAGGAATACGGCCTCACGCCCTACGACGCAGGCGTGCTGGTCCTCGAGAAGGAGACGGCGGCCTTCTTCGACGGCGTGGCCAAGGGGCGCGATGCCAAGGAGGCCGTGAAGCTGGTCACCGGCGACTTCTTCGCCATGCTGAACCGGCGCGGCGTATCGATCGCCGGGTCGCCGATCACGGCGGCGCATCTCGGCAAGCTGCTCGACCTCCAGAAGGACGGCACCATTTCGGGCCGAATCGCCAAGGACCTGTTCGTGGCGATGGAGGAGACCGGCAAGGATCCGGCCGTGCTCGTCGAGGAGCGTGGGCTGCGGCAGGTCACGGACACCGGCGCGATCGAAGCGGCGATCAAGGAGATCATCGCAGCGAATCCCAAGCAGGTCGAAGCCTACAAGGCCAAGCCCACGATGATGGGCTGGTTCGTCGGCCAGGTGATGAAGTCGACCGGCGGCAAGGCCAATCCCAAGATCGTCAACGAGCTGCTGAAGAAGGCGCTCGACTCTTGAGGTCCGCGGGCTGCTGAGCCCGCTTGGGATCGGCATCCTGTCCGGGCGCGGCACCGCCATTGGCGCGCTGCTCGGCGGGCTTGTCGCCGCGCGTCAGGTTGAAGGCGGTGTTGATCAGGCCGACGTGGCTGAAGGCCTGCGGGAAGTTGCCCTGGTGGCGCTTTTCGCCCGGCTCGTACTCCTCGGCCAGCAGGCCGAGGTCATTGCGGATGGCGAGCAGGCGCTCGAACAGCTTCTTCGCATCGGCCTTGCGCCCGATCGACATGTAGGCGTCGCAGAGCCAGAAGCTGCAGGCGAGGAACACGCCCTCGCCGGGGCTGAGGCCGTCGTCGGTGCGATGCGTGTTGTAGCGCATGACGAAGTCCTGTCGCAGCAGCGCCTTCTCGATCGCCTCGACGGTGCCGACGAAGCGGCTGTCGTCGGGCTCGATGAAACCGGTCTGCGCCAGCAGCAGCACGCTGGCGTCGAGGTCGGTGCCGTCGTACGCGGCCTTGAATGTGTTGCGGGCGGGGTCGAAGCCCTTGGAGCAGACGTCGGCGTGGATTTCCTCGCGAATCCTGCTCCAGGTCTCGACGTCGCCCGTCAGATCGTGCTTCTCGACAGCCTTGATGCCGCGGTCGAAGCACACCCAGGCCATGACCTTGGAGTAGACATAGTGACGTGTCGGCCCGCGCGATTCCCAGATGCCGCTGTCGGGCTTGTCCCAGATCTCGGCGACGTGCGCGAGCAGGGTACGCTGCATCTCCCAGCCGGAGTCGGTCGAGGCGAGCCCGCCCTTGCGCGCCTGTTCGAAGGAATCCATCAACTCGCCATAGACGTCGAGCTGGAACTGCTCGTGGGCGGCGTTGCCGATGCGCACTGGCCTGGAATCGGCGTAGCCCGGCAGCCACTCGACTTCCCATTCCTTGAGCCGCCGCTCGCCGCGCAGGCCGTACATGATCTGCATCTCGTCGGGGGAGCCCGCGACCGCGCGCTGCAGCCAGTCGCGCCAGGCCGCGGCCTCGTCGTAGATGCCGGCGTTCATCATGGCGAGGAGGGTGAGCGTGGCGTCGCGCAGCCAGCACAGCCGGTAGTCCCAGTTGCGCTCGCCGCCGAAGCGCTCGGGCAGCGACGTGGTGGGGGCGGCCACGATGCCGCCGCTCGGCATGTAGACCAGCCCCTTGAGCGTGATCAGCGACCGCATGATCGCTTCCTTGTAGGGGCCTTCGGTCTTGGTCGTGGCCGTCCAGTCGCGCCAGAACTTCTCGCACAGCTCGAGCGATTCCTCCGCATCGACCGGCGCGGGCACGTCGAGATGCGAGGGGCCGTAGCTCAGCACGAAAGGCACCGACTTGCCCTCGGTGAGGGTGAACTGCGCCACGGTCTTGAAGTTCTCGCCGCGGAAATGGGCCGGCGTTCGCAGCACGGCCATGTCGGGACCGGCCACGGCGCGCATCGTGCCGTCCTCGAGGCGGGTCACCCATGGCGTCGTGGCGCCGTAACCGAAGCGCAGCATCAGCTCCATGCAGACGGCGACCTCTCCGGCGTCGCACCGCACGATGCGGATCAGGTCCGACGCCTCGCCGCGCGGCAGCATGAAATCGATCAGGGTGATCGTGCCGCCCGCGGTCTCGAAAGTGGTTTCGAGGATCAGCGTGTCGGGGCGATAGCGGCGCTTGGTCGACCTGATCTCCTCGAGCGGCGTGATCAGCCAGAAGCCGTTGCTCTGGCCGCCCAGCAGGGAGGCGAAGCAGGCATCGGAATCGAAGGTGGGCCAGCACAGCCAGTCGATCGAGCCGTTCTTGCCGACCAGCGCCGCCGTCTGGCAGTCGCCGATCATGCCGTAATCCTCGATCGCTGTTCTCATGCGCAACAAAAACGTCCCGGTTCTGGTTCGGTTCCGCACGGGCCTCGTGCTAGGCTGATCACATGATCGCGAAGCTTTATGCCATGACCTGCGGCCATCTGACAGGTCCACTCGGCCACCTGATGGAGGGCGCCGGCGACGGCACCGTCGGCCTGCCGATCCCGTCCTTCCTGATCGAGCATCCCAAGGGCCGCGCGCTCTACGACACCGGCATGCATCCCGACCTGCGCACCAATCCGGCGTCCCGCATCAGCGAGCGCGCGCTCAAGCTGTTCGATCTCAGCGGTTATGGACCCAGGGACGACGTGAAATCGAAGCTCGAATCGATCGACCGCGATCCGGCCGGGATCGACTTCATCATCGTCTCGCACATGCACTTCGATCACTCGGGCGGCAACGGGCTGATCCCCAATGCCACGCTGGTTGTGCAGAAGCCGGAATGGCAGGCCGTCAACGACGCCGAAACCGCGGGCAAGCTGGGGTTCAACAAGGGCGACGTCGACTACGGCCATCCGGTGAAGGTCGTCGAAGGCGAGCACGACCTGTTCGGCGACGGCAGCGTCGTGGCTTTCCCGACCTACGGCCATACGCCCGGTCACCAGTCGCTCAAGGTGCGCACGGAGAAGGGCGAGATCGTCCTCACCGGCGACTCCTGCTACTTCTGCCGCACCTTGCGCGAACGCCGGTTGCCGCGGTTCGTCTACGACCGCGAGGCCATGCTGGCCTCGCTCGACCGGCTCGAAGCGCTCGAGAAGGGCGGCGCCAGGCTGATCTTCGGCCACGATCTCGAGTTCTGGAAGGACGTGCCGCAGGCACCGCTGCCGCTCTTCTGATGAGGATCTGCTTCGTCGGCGACAGCATGACCAACGGCACCGGCGACCATGAGCATCTCGGATGGGTCGGCCGCGTGCTGCAGGACGAGCGCAAGCGCCATCCGGAGTTGACCGGATACAATCTCGGCGTCCGCCGCGACCGCGCGGACCAGATCCGCACGCACTGGAAGAGCGAGGTCGAGCGCCGCCTGCCGCCTGAATACGAAGGCCGCGTGGTCTTTTCCTTCGGTGGCAATGACGCCGTGCAGCAACGCGATCCCGGGCTCACCCTGAAGGACACCGAAGCGATGCTCGGAGACGCGAAAACGCGTTGGCCGGTCTTCATGATCGGCGCCGTGCCGATGGTGGAGGAGGGCAATCGCGCGCGGTCGCGAGCGCTCGATCAGGCCTACGCGCCGCTGTGCGCGCGCCTGGGCGTGCCGTTCCTGTCGGTGTTCGATGCGCTGCTGGCGACGCCGGTGTGGCTCGACGAAGCCCGCGCCGGCGATGGGGCGCATCCGGGCGCCGGCGGCTATCGCCGGATGGCCGGGCTCATCCTGGCGAGTCCGGTCTGGCAGAGGTGGATGGCCGCTTGGGTCTCGTCCCTGGTTCTTGTGCCTAGTTCTGCGGCATGAACTCGATCAGCAGGCCGCCGGTGCTCTCGGGCGACACCAGCACGCGATCGCCCTCGGTGACGGCAAACGGCACATTGTTGGCGCGCAGCAGCGCCTGGAGCGGCCGGGCGCGTTCGACGGCGACGGCAATGCCCACGATCGACGGCTTGCGCAGCGGTTCCATCGCCTCGATCGCCTTGTATTCCTTCAGCCACGCCGCCGGCGACCAGATCAGCAGTTCGACCATGCCGGTTCGCACGAGCGTGCAGCCGTCGAATATCTCCTCGGTTTCGCCGCTCCACGCGTCCTTGAGTTCCCTGGCGGTCTTCTTGGGATCGTCCGATACGGCGTGCACGCAGATGAAGGCGAGCGCGCCGTTGGCATGGACGACCAGCTCGGGCTCGACGAAGGCCTCCGGATTGAACTGCTTGACCGTCAGCCACGGCACCGGCCCGCCGCCTTCGCCGACGATCAGGCTGCCCTCGATGTCGCCGTCGTCGCCTTCCCATTTGAAGCTGCGCTTGTCGCCCTTGAGCTCCTCGACATTCATCGCGAGGTTCATGAAATCGACCGGGCTTTCGGCGATCTCGATGTAGTTCGGGATGTCTTCGTCGGCAGGCACGAAACAAATGCAGCGCGGCCAGACGCCATCGGGCGTCAGGGTGAAGCCAAGCTGCTCCAGCCGGGTGGCGGTGACCCCGGGCTCGGTGGCGTTGATCGTCAGATGGTCGATATCGAGGGCGGAAATCTTCATGCCGCCTCTTACAGGCGCGCGCTTCAGGCTTCCAGCGTCTTCTTCAGGAAGGGGGTGGCGTGGTCCATCATTCCGGCAACCGCGGGGGCCAGTTCGTCGGGCAGCAGGTCGATGGTCCAGACCAGCCGGCATTGCCCCGCACCCTCCGGGAAGATCTGCACGGCGGCGCTGTAGTGCGATGCCCGGCCCTCGGGGATGCAGTAGACAAGCCGCCTGGCCTCGTCGTCCAGCGTGACCAGCCGCTCCCGCGCCACCATGCCGTTGAAAAAAGTGACGATCCTGTCGGCGCCGTCCATCTCGAGGCCGGTCAGGAAGCCCGGCGCCACTTTCGTGTGCACCTGGCCGAAGTCGCGCACGGCCGCCCACACCTTGTCGATGGATGCGTCGAGCGGCAGTTCGCGGCGATTGGTTGCCATGGTTGATCGTCCCTCGTTGTTGCGGCTTCATCCAGCCGCCAGGCCTGCTGCGGGTCTGGCGGTTTTCGGACGCAACAGGTTCAGCCATGGACAAGCCCAGGACACCCGAGGTCGAAGCCTATTGGAAGGAGTACCGTTGCGCGCGCGGTGTGCCTGAGCAGCCGTACGACGTCTGCCGCATGGGTGACAGCGCCGGCATGGGCGACCAGCTGCTGAAGATCATCCTGAACGGCCCCAAGCGAGCGACGGCCTGCCTGCTGCGCGAGATCGAAGCCGGCGGCGAAGTCATGGCGACGGTCGGCGGTCATGTGGTGGTGCTCGACGGGCGCGACAAGCCGCGTGCCATCTGGCGCACCAAAACGGTCGAGGTGAAGCCGCTTGATCGGGTCGACGACGCCTTTGCCTGGGACGAGGGGGAAGGCGATCGCACGCGGGCCGACTGGCTCGCTCTTCACACACGCTATTTCGCGAGGCGCGCGGAGGCGGAGGGCTTCACCTTCGATCCGTCTATGCCCGCGGTGTTCGAGCGATTTACTGTGGTCTGGCCGCCGGAGCATGCCGACCCCGGCGAAGCAAAAATGAACGCGGAGGAAAAATGACGATTTTCCGGAGCCTGAGCCTCGCGGCGCTGGGCCTTTCGATCGTGGTGCCGGCGTGGGCCCAGGGGATTCCGAAGGCGCAGTCGCCGGAGGAAGTGGGGCTCTCTTCGCCCCGGCTGAAGCGACTGTCTGATCGCCTCAACGAAGGCGTCAAGGCCGGGGAGCTGCCGGGCGCGGTGGTCCTGATCGCACGCAACGGCAAGGTCGCGCTGTTCGAAGCCTATGGCTTCCGCGACAAGGATGCCAAGGCGCCGATGAAGACCGACACGATCTTCCGCATCGCCTCGATGACCAAGCCGATCGTGGCCGTCGCGGCGCTGATGCTGATGGAGGAGGGCAAGCTCTCGCTCGCGGATCCGGTGTCGAAGTACATCCCGGCCTTCGCCGACACGAAGGTTTCGGTGAAGAAGGCCAACGCCGACGGCACCGTCGAGATCGCGCTGGAGCCGCAGTTCCGGCCGATGACCGTGCAGGACCTGATGCGCCACACTTCGGGCCTGACCTATGGTGCGGTCGGCAGCAACGAAGTGAAGCAGTCCTACATGGACATGAAGGTGATGGTGCCCGAGCAGACCAACGCGGAGATGGTGGAGAAGCTTTCCAAGCTGGCGTTGCTCTACCAACCGGGTACGCATTGGGAATACTCGATGGCGATCGACGTGCTGGGCAGGGTGGTCGAGGTCGCCTCGGGCCTGACTCTCGACAGGTTCATCGAGGAGCGCATCACCCGGCCGCTCAAGATGGTGGACAGCGGCTTCGACGCCTCACCGGACAAGAAGGATCGTGCCGCCCATCCGCAGAAGGAAGGGCCGAAGAACGAGATGCCGCGCATCCCGGACGTCACGCTCAGGACGGTCTGGAAATCCGGCGGCGGCGGCATGGTCTCGACGGCCGCCGATTATGCGCGCTTCGCCGCAGATGCTGGCCAACGGCGGCCAGCTCGACGGCGTGCGGCTGCTGTCGCGCAAGAGCGTCGAGTTGATGACCTCGAACCATTTGCCGCCCGACATCCAGATGGGCGACGACATGTATCGCTTCGAGGCGTTGGAACCGAGCGCCCGCATGGGCCAGGGCTTCGGCCTCACCGTCGCGGTGCGCACCGACGCGGGTCGCAATCCGCTGCCCGGATCGGTGGGCGACTATTTCTGGGGCGGGGCCTACGGCACCTACTTCTGGGAAGATCCGCACGAGCACCTGTACGTGATCTTCATGATGCAGTCGCAAACCGCGCGGCTACCGTACCGCTATTTGATGCGCGACATGGTGTATCAGGCCTTGACCGGCAACTAATGGGCAACCTTATCCGCATTGAGGGCGTTTCAGCCCGGAAGTGCGGAGTAGGTATTTGTCCTCCCGGTGGGTGCATAGAATAACGGCACGTTCGTACCGCTCCTGGGTGTTGGTGCTGGGCATGGTCGTGATCGCCGGCGGGGCATACTTCGCCTGGCACCATTGGCATGCGTTGGAAGCCGAAAGGCAGGCAAAAAGCAAGCCGCCTGCCGCGATTCCGGCCACGGTAGCAGCGGCCGAGAAGGCCGACTTTCCCGTCTACCTGAAGGGCCTGGGCACGGTGCAGCCCTTCAACACGGTCACGGTGAGGAGCCGCGTCGACGGCGAAGTCATCAAGATCGGCTTTCGCCAGGGCGAGATGGTGAAGGAGGGCGCCCTCATCGCCGAGATCGACCCACGCCCCTACCAGGCCGCGCTCGACCAGGCCGAGGCCAAGAAGAAGCAGGACGAGTTCGGACCTTGCCAACGCCCGCCTCGACCTGGCGCGGTTCACCGACCTGGCCAGGCAGAACTTCGCCACCCGCCAGCAGCTCGATACGCAGACTGCGAAGGTGAGCGGCCTCGAATCGCAGATCAAGGGTGACGAGGGCGTGATCGCAAATGCGCGCACGCAGGTCGCCTATACCAAAATCACGGCGCCGATCTCCGGCCGTACCGGTTTTCGTCTGGTCGACCAGGGCAACAACGTTCACGCAGCCGACACCACCGGCATTGTGACGATCGTGCAGCTGCAGCCGATCTCGGTCGTGCTGACCGCGCCCGAGGAGCAGGTCGTCGCGATCAACAAGGCCCTCGCCGGAGGCGACGTGCAGGTGATCGCGCAGACTTCCGACGGCACGAAGACGCTGTCGACCGGCAAACTCGCGCTCGTGAACAACGAGGTCGACCCGGCTGCCGGCACGATCCGCATGAAGGCGAGATTCGAAAACCAGGATTACGCGCTGTGGCCCGGCCTGTCGGTCTCCACGATGCTGCTGGTCGAGACGCTGAAGGGTGTCACGGTGGTGCCGCAGGATGCCATCCAGCACGGGCCGGACGGTCTCTTCGTCTATGCCGTCGGAAGCGACAACAAGGTCGACATCAGGCCGGTGAAGGTGAGCCAACAGGGCAACAATCGCGCCGTCGCGACGGCGGGCCTGTCGCCCGGCGACAAGGTCGTGGTCTCCGGCCAGTCGCGTCTGCAAAAGGGCACCTTGATCAAGCCTGTCGAGGGCAAGCCGCAGGACAATTCGCCATCGCCCGCCAAGCCGCCGGAAGTTGCGGAGACCTCGTCGGCACCGTCCTCGTCCACGGTGCAATCGCCTACGGGGCGTCACGGCCAAGTCGCCCTGACATGGCGATCAACGTTTCCGCGCCGTTCATCCGCCAGCCGATCGCCACATCGCTGCTGATGGTCGGTATCCTGTTCTGCGGCCTCGTCGCCTATCCGAGGTTGCCGGTGGCGCCGCTGCCGCAGGTCGACTTCCCGACCATCCAGGTTTCCGCCTCGCTGCCTGGCGCAAGTCCCGAAACGATGGCGTCGGCCGTCGCCCAGCCGATCGAGAGCCAGCTCTCGCAGGTGCCGGGCGTGGCGCAACTCACGTCGATCAGCACCTCCGGCTCGACCGCAATCACCATCCAGTTCGATCTCGACCGCAATATCGACGGTGCTGCCAACGATGTGCAGGCTGCGATCAACGCCGCCGGCGGCCAGCTGCCCAAGAATCTTCCGAGTCCGCCCAGCTATCGCAAGGTGAACCCGGCCGACTTGCCGATCCTGCTGCTCGCGGCGACCTCCGACACGATGACGCTGATCGACGTCGACGACGAGGTCGAGACCAAGCTCGCCCAGCAGATCAGCCAGATCTCGGGCGTCGCGCAGGTGCTGGTCGGCGGCCAGCAGAAGCGTGCGGTACGCATCCAGCTCGATCCCGCCAAGCTGGTCGCCAAGGGCCTGTCGCTCGAGGACGTGCGCAACCAGCTGTCGCTCGCAACCGTCGACAGCCCGAAGGGCACGCTGGACGGCCAAACGCGCTCCTACGCGATCTACGCCAACGACCAGATCCTCGAGGCCGAGCCGTGGAACGACGTCATCGTCGCCTACCGCAACGGCGGCGCCCTCAGGGTCCGCGACATCGGCTTGGCGGTGGCTGCACCCGAGGATTTGCGGTCGGCAGGGTGGGCCGACGGCAAACGGGGCGTCTTCCTGGTGATCTTCCAGCAGCCGGGCGCCAACGTGGTCAACACCGTGGGCCGCATCCAGGCGGCATTGCCCAGGCTGACCGCGACCATGTCGCCCGCGATCCACGTCTTCACGCTCAGCGACCGCACCCAGACCATTCGCGCGTCGCTGCACGACGTTCAGTTCACCCTGCTGATCACCATCTTCCTGGTGGTCATGGTGATCTTCGCTTTCCTGCGCAATGTCTGGGCGACCGTGATCCCGACGGTCACCGTGCCGCTCGCCCTGCTCGGCGCCTGCGCGCTGATGTGGGTCACGGGATACACGCTCGACAACCTCTCGCTGATGGCGCTCACCATCTCGGTCGGCTTCGTCGTCGACGATGCGATCGTGATGCTGGAGAACATCACACGCTACCTGGAAGAAGGCGACTCGCCCATGGAAGCGGCGATGAAGGGCGCCGGCGAAATCGCCTTCACCATCGTGTCGATCAGCATCTCGCTGGTCGCCGTGCTGATCCCGCTGCTGCTGATGCCGGGCATCATCGGACGCCTGTTCCGCGAATTTGCCGTGACGCTATCGATGACGATTCTGGTGTCGATGATCGTGGCGCTTACCTTGACGCCGATGATGGCGTCGCGCTTCCTGAAATCCGAGAAGAAGGAGGAGCACGGCAAGCTCTACCAGTGGAGCGAGCGCGGTTTCGACGCCATGCTGAAGGGCTACGAGCGCGGCCTCGACCTGGTGCTCGATCATCGCCTGATCACGATGCTGGTGTTCATCGCCACGCTGGGGCTCTCGGTCTTCCTGTTCGTCGTCATCCCGAAGGGCTTCTTCCCGCAGCAGGACACCGGCCTGCTCACCGCCATCACCGAGACGAGCGAGGATGCTTCCTTCGGTGCGATGGCCCAGCACCAGGTCGAACTGGGCGATCTCGTTCTCAAGGATCCTGCCGTCGCCCATGTTGCGATGGCGGTGGGCGGCGCCGGCAACCCGCTGAACACCGGCCGTATGTTCATCACCCTGAAGCCGCGCGACCAGCGCGCCGCCAGCGCCGACCAGGTCGTGGCGCGGCTCAGCGCCCAGTCGCAGCAGATCCAGGGGGCGAAGCTTTTCCTGCAGGCCGCCCAGGATGTCCGCGTCGGCGGCCGGGCCTCGCGCACGCAGTATCAGTACACGCTGCAGGCGCCGGATATCGGCCAGCTGAACGAGTGGTCGCCCAAGATCCTGGAGAAACTGAAGACCCTGCCACAGCTGCGCGACGTGGCCTCCGATCAGCAGATCTCGGGCACGACGCTGACGCTCGCGGTCGATCGCGATGCCGCCGCGCGCTATGGCCTGTCGATGCAGATTATCGACGACACGCTGTACGACGCCTTCGGCCAGCGCCAGATCGGCCAGTACTTCACGCAGCTGCTGAGCTACCACGTCGTCATGGAAGTGCTGCCGGCGATGCAGGGCGATGTCGGCACGCTCGACAGGATCTTCCTGAAGTCGCCGACGACGCAGGGCGAAGTGCCGCTCTCGGCTGTCGCCAAGTGGACAACCGATCCGGTGCAGCCGCTCTCGATCAGCCATCAGAGCCAGTTTCCGGCCGTCACGATCTCCTTCAATCTCGCGCCCGGCGTGGCGCTGGGCCAGGCGACCGATGCCGTGAACCAGGCGACGCAGCAGATCGGCGTGCCGCCGACCATCACGCGCACCTTCCAGGGCAATGCGCAGGCCTTCCAGGACTCGCTCTCCACCGTGCCGATGCTGATCCTGGGCTCGCTTGTCGTGGTCTATCTCGTGCTGGGCATCCTCTACGAGAGCTACATCCATCCGATCACGATCCTGTCGACCCTGCCGTCGGCCGGCGTGGGAGCGCTCGCCATCCTGATGTTGTTCGGCTTCGACTTCAGCCTGATCGCGCTGATCGGCCTGATCCTGCTGATCGGCATCGTCAAGAAGAACGGCATCATGCTGGTCGACTTTGCCATCGTGGCCGAGCGCACCGAGCATCTGTCGGCGCACGACGCAGTGCGGAAGGCAGCGCTGCTGCGCTTCCGGCCGATCATGATGACGACCTTCGCCGCCCTGCTGGGCGGCGTGCCGCTGATGCTGGGCACCGGCACCGGCTCGGAGATCCGCCAACCGCTCGGCTACGCGATGGTGGGCGGCCTGATCGTCAGCCAGGTGCTGACGCTTTTCACCACGCCGGTGATCTATCTCTATCTCGACGGGTTCTCCGACTGGCTCGGCCACTTCCGCAAGAAGAAGGACGGCCACGAAGGCTCTGCCGAGCCCTCGCCACATCCCGCCGAATAGCTAGCCCGCGATCCGCATCTTGCCGAGGAAGTCGCGCTTGCCCAGCGGCACACCCTTCTGGCGCAGGATGTCGTAGGCCGTGGTCGCATGGAAATAGAAGTTGGGCAGCGAGAACGACATCAGGAAACCCTCCGCCTTGAAAGGAATCTTGCGGTCGCCGACCGTGAAGATCACGTCATTGCCTTCGATCGCATTGACGGCTTCGGGTTTGATGGCCTCGAGCGAGGCCTTCGCCTCGCTCACCAGCTTCTGCAAACCGACATAGTCCTCGCCGGCGGGCTTCGGCGGCGAGAAGGCGCCAGCCATCGCGCCTTTGACTCCGCCGGCGGAATGGTGCGCCACCGAGACGACCTGGAAGCGGAAAGGCGCCATGTCGGGAAACAGCTTGGTCTCGACGATTTCGTTCGGATCGATTCCCTTCTCCTTGCAATGAGCAAGGCCCTTGGCGAGGAAACCCTCGACGCCGCCAAGGACCTGAAGGAATGACGTGACGCTGAGGTCGTAGAGTGAAACGGCCATGTGAAGTGTCTCCTTTGTGGATGATGTTATGTCGTTGGAATCAGGTCGGCCAGCGCGCGGTGATCGGTGAGCCACGCCCATTCGTCGTAGCGCTTCACGAGTTCCAGCGAATTCAGGAACTCGATCGCGCCCATCGGCCGGCCGAAGACATGCGCATGAACCGTGATGTCGAGGCAGCCGGCCGGCCGGCCGAGCCGCGGCCAGTTCGCGACGATGCGCTCGAGGATGCGCGTGAAAGCCTCCGGCTCCGCACCGTATCGGACGTAGAGCGGCATGTCGTTCACCTCCATGGTGAAGGGCACGGCCGCAATCTCGCCCGACGGCGTCCGGTGGCGATAGGGCAGGTCGGAATCGAAGAAGTCGGCATGCCAGACGAAGCCCGCCTTCGCGAGCAATGCCGAGGTGCGCTCGCTGGGCGTGCAGCGCGGGCTCAGCCAGCCGGGCGGCGGACTGCCTGCGCTCGTGGCAATAGCACGGATGCAGCGCTCGAGGTCGCGCGCTTCTTCCTCCGGCGTCTGGTACGACGGGATGATGTTCTGCCCCCAACCGTGCGCGGCCACGACATGGCCGGCGCCGGCGATCGCGCGCATCAGCTCGGGATGGCGCTCCGCCAGGATGCCGCTCACGTAGAAGACGGCGCGCAGCTTCTGGTTCTCCAGGATGTCGAGGAGGCGCCACGCGCCGACCTTCGGCCCGTACTCCGCCCACGAGCGCGCCTGCAGGTCGAGCACGCCGGCACGCAGCGGATTGCCCATCGGGCCGATGCCGGGTGCGGAATCGTCGGTCCAGCCTTCGAGCATGACGCTCACCGAAATCGCCAGCGGCTTGTCGTTCGGCCAGCCCGCGGGCAGTGACTTGGCAGGGATCATGAAGGGCTCGCAGTCGTGGATGGACGGCGCCGAATGTGGACAATCGCAAACCGAAAGTCGATCATTCCGGCACAGGAGACGCCCCATGATCGACGTTCATTACTGGCCGACACCGAACGGCTTCAAGATCACCATCATGCTCGAGGAGTGCGGCCTGCCGTACAAGATCGTGCCGGTGAACATCGGCACGGGCGAGCAATTCAAGCCCGAGTTCCTGAAGATCAGCCCCAACAACCGCATGCCGGCGATCGTCGATCATGATTCCCTCGACGATGGTAAGGGGGGCGGCGGCGCGCCGGTCGCGGTCTTCGAGTCGGGCGCGATCCTGCAGTATCTCGCCGAGAAGACGGGCAAGTTCCTGCCAAAGGACCTGCGTGGCAAATACGAGGTCCTGCAGTGGGTCAACTGGCAGATGGGCGGCCTCGGCCCGATGGCCGGGCAGGCCAACCACTTCCGCATGTACGCGCCGCAGTTCAATCCGGTCGAGGCGCTGAAGTACGGCCAGGACCGCTACACCAACGAGGTCAACCGGCTGTTCGGCGTGCTGAACAAGCGGCTCGCCGATCGCGACTTCGTGGCGGGCGCGATCTCCATCGCCGACTTCGCGATCTGGCCGTGGCTCGTCGGCTTCAAGAACTTCGGCCAAAGCATTGACGACTTCGAGCACCTCAAGCGCTATTTCGAGGAGACGATGGGCAAGCGTCCCGCGGTGTTGAAGGGCAAGGCTGTCGGCCTCGAGCTGCGTCCGACGCCCGGCATCAACACCGAGGAGCAGCGCAAAATACTGTTCGGCCAGACCGCCTCGGTCGTGCGCTAAGGACGCGCCGACGGCTGAAATCGTCCCCTAGGGTAGGGGACGGGTAAAATGTTGACTGGCGTGCATTAAACAAAATTCGTCCCTGTTTCGCCACCCCCTCTTTTGCATTGTCTGAAATGTGTGCAAATCGGCCCGGGGCGGCCGTTGCTCACGCGTTGAGCTGCATCACGTCGCGCGCGGCCCGGGCGACCCGGCGGCGCAGCGCGACGGGCTGCAGAACTTCCGCTTCCCCGCCCAGTTTCAGGAGGTCGAGGGCGGCCTGCTCGATCGATTCGATGGGGATGGTCACTCTGCTCCAGCCGCCGCGCGCTTCCGGCTCGACCGAATCCTGCGCGGCCTGCAGCACCGTGGCGCCGAGCGTTTCGAGCCGCGCCATGCCGCGCTTCGACACGCGCAGGCGGGCGGTGCCGCGATAGAGGCCGATCTCGTAGGCGCGCGACGATGCCGTCCAGAAGCGCACGAGATCGAAATCCTTCGGTCGCGTGAAGCGCTCGCCGGTCGGCTGGAGATCGACAATGTTGGAGACGCGATAGGTGCGCAGGTGCTCGGCCACCGCGGCCACGACGTACCAGGTCCCCGCCTTGAGCACGAGGCCGAGCGGCTGCAGGCGTCGCAAGACGGGCTTGTCGCTGCCGCCGCGCTTGTAGTGCACGTCGACCGAGGTCTCGCCCCACACGGCGGTGGCGATCGCCGGGAGGAGGCGTGCCGAGGCGGCGCTGCGGAACCAGTCGACCGGGTCGAGATGGAAGCGGGCGGATAACCGCCGCGCGTTGGCACGCGTGCTTTCGGGCAGCGCTGCCGTCAGTTTGAGCTGGGCCGTCGCCAGCGCATCGGCCAGCCCCATTTCCGCGGCGGGGCCGGGGAGGCCTGCAATGAACAGGGTTTCCGCTTCGGCGGGCGACAGCCCGGTCAGCTTGGTGCGATAGCCGTCGAGCAGCTGAAAGCCGCCGCCGGGCCCGCGATCGGCATAGACCGGCACCTCTGCCGCGCTCAGCTGGTCGATGTCGCGGTAGATCGTGCGCACCGAGACCTCGAATTGGGCGGCCAACTGCTCGGCCGTCAGCCGGCCGCGGTTCTGCAGCAGGAGGAGGATCGACATCAGGCGGCTGGCACGCATGGCGGAAAACTTAACATGAATACCTGACGGTTCCTGACAGGTATTGGCAGTTAATTTGCCGTTCGAAAGGAGACCGCCATGCTGAATTCCCTGATCGAGCGTCCGCCGACGAAGAGTCCCGACTTCGACTTCCTGATGGGGATCTGGCGCGTCCGTCATCGCTATCTGCTGAAGCGGCTGGCCGACTGCGACGACTGGATCGAGTTCGACGGAAGCTGTGCGGCGCGCAAGATCCTGAACGGCTTCGGCAACACCGACGAAAGCGAGATCAACCTGCCCGGCAGTCCCTATCGCGGCATGAGCCTGCGGACCTGGGATCCGGAGTACGGCAGGTGGTCGATCTACTGGCTCGACTCGCGCCGGCCGGGCCGCCTCACGCCGCCGGTGAAAGGCGGGTTCGCCAGGGGCATCGGCACGTTCCACGGCGAGGACGAGCACGAGCGCCGCGCGATCCGCGTGCGCTTCGTGTGGTCGCGCATCGCGCGGGACTCGGCGCGCTGGGAGCAGGCCTTCTCGCTCGACAAGGGCGCCAGCTGGGAAACCAACTGGATCATGGACTTCATACGGATGTAACGATGACCGGAAAGAGTTTCGCCGTTCTCAATGCGCGCGGTCCCGAATGGGATCATGCGAAACCGATGGAACAGCACGACGGCTGGCGCGCCCACGCCGATTTCATGAATACGCTGGTGGCGGAGGGCTTCATCCTGCTGGGCGGCCCGCTCGAGGGCACCCGCGACGTGCTGCTGATCGTTCGCGCGGAGGACGAGGCCGAAGTGACGGCGCGGCTCGCGCCCGATGTCTGGATGCTGAACGGCTTGTTGCAGCGGCGCTGGATCGCGCCCTGGAGGCTGCGATTGGGTTCGCTCGGCCACCCTTGACGCTCGGGCATCCGACAACCACGTTGACGGAGCCCCAGAAGGGCGGGAGGCACCGTCAATGCAGCCGGAAGAACGTGACCTGATCGCAGGCCTGTTTGGCCGTCTGAAGGCGTTCGAGTCCCAGCCGCGCGATCCCGAGGCCGATCGGTTGATCGCCCAGTCGATCGCGGGCCAGCCCGGCGCCCCCTATCTGCTGGTGCAGACCGTGCTGGTGCAGGAGCAGGCGCTGAAGGCCGCGCAGACTCGCCTTGCCGAGCTCGAAGCCAAGGCCGCTGCCGCGCCCGCTCCGGGATTCCTGGCAAGTGCGCCCAGGATCGGACCGTGGGGCGGCGCTTCCGTCCCGCCGACCCAACCCGTGCAACAGGCGCCCGCCGCGCCGGCATTCGCGCCGCAAGCCGCCGGTGGCGGATTTCTCCGCCAGGCCATGGTCACGGCGGCAGGCGTCGCCGGAGGTGCGCTGCTGTTCGAGGGCATCCGCAACATGATGGGTCACAATCCGGGGCCGTTCGGCAGTTCGGTCGCGAACGCCGCGCCGTCGCCGCTCATGCCGCCCGATCACATGCCGCCGGATCAACTGAGCTCGGCCGATCTTGCGCAGGACGATGGCGCCGCCGACGACTACGATACGACATCGGACGATTCCGGTGGATCCGACGATATCTAAAAGGGGGGAATCTTGGCGACCATAGAACTTCATACCTGGGGCACGCCCAATGGCCGCAAGGTCTCCATCATGCTCGAGGAGTGCGGATTGCCGTACAGCGTGCACAAGGTCGACATCTCCAAGGGCGAGCAGTTCAAGCCCGAGTTCCTGAAGATCAGCCCGAACAACCGCATCCCGGCCATCCTCGATCCCGACGGTCCGGGCGGCAAGCCGCTCAGCGTCTTCGAATCGGGCGCGATCCTGATCTACCTCGCCGAGAAGACCGGAAAATTCCTGCCGAAGGATCCCGTCGCCAGATACCAGACGCTCGAATGGCTGATGTGGCAGATGGGCGGAGTCGGGCCGATGTTCGGCCAGGCCCACCATTTCCTGCGCGCGGCGCCGACCAAGATCGAGTACGGCATCAAGCGCTACGTCGACGAGGCCAAGCGCCTGTACGGCGTGCTCGACAAGCAGCTCGCCTCGCATGCTTTCTCGGCCGGCGCCGAATACACGATCGCCGACATGGCGATCTTCCCGTGGACGGCACGGCACGAGTGGCACCAGGTGAACCTGGCGGACTTTCCCAACGTGAAGCGCTGGTACGACGCCATCAACGCCCGGCCCGCCGTGGTCAAGGGCATGGCGGTGCCGTATCTCAACTAGAGCGTGACGACTTTTCGTCGAATCACGCGCCGGCTCGGCACGGGCGCCGCTTCGCTGCGAGTCAAGCGCAATGGCCCTTCGGCCATTGCGCTCCCCGGGCCGGCGCGAAAAGGTAAAGTCGTCACGCTTTAAGCCGGCCGTGCTGGCGGCGCTGTTGCTGCTGGGCGCCTGCGCTCCGCAGCAACAGGCGCCGGCCTGCGCCGCACCGCTCAAGCCCGCGGTCGAGGTCGATCTTTTCTACGGCGCGGTGAGTGACGCCGACTGGGCATCCTATCTCGCCGGGGAAGTGACGCCGCGCTTTCCCGCCGGGCTGACGGTGCTCGACGGCGCCGGACAGTGGCGTGGCCCGTCCGGCGCGATCTCACGCGAACGCTCGAAGCTGCTGATCATCGTCGTGTTCGATGCGCCGGCGCACGTGCCCAAGGTGCAGGCGATGATCGACGTCTATCTCGAGCGTTTCCACCAGCAGGCCGTGCTGCACACCGAACACGCGGTGTGCGCGGGCTAGCCGAACACGAGGCCGAGCCCGATCGCGGCGATCAGCGCCCACAGCAGGTTGAACTCGGTGAAGGCCACGAACAGGGTCGCGCCGATGGTGATCGCGATGCCGAGCAGGTTCGGGTTGGAGGATTCGACCATCACGGCGCCGCTCGCCAGGATCATGCCGATCGCGACCGGCACCAACCCGTCCTTGAAGATCAGCAGCCATTTCGATCGCCCGGCACGCAGCATCAGCTTGCTCGCGGCGAAAGCCAGCAGGCAGGGCGGGACCAGGGTGGCGAGCGTCGCGGTCAGCAGGCCGGCGAGGCCCGCGACCTGCCAGCCGATCAGGCTCACGATCATGACATTGGGGCCGGGCGCGAGCTGGGCCAGGGCGAACAGGTTGGCGAACGTGCGCGCGTCCATCCAATGGTAGACGTCCACGGCCTGGCGATGCATCTCGGGCACGACCGCGTTGGTGCCGCCGAACTGCAGGAGCGACAGCCAGGCGAAAGTGCCAGCGAGCTGTTGCAGCAGGTCGCTCATCGCCGCTGCCACCAGACCGAGGCGATCGAGAGCGGCCCCAGCACCAGGATCGCCAGCAACATCGGTAGATGGAAGAGACCCACCGAGACGAATGCGGCGAGGCCGATCGCGATGGCCGCGATATTGGGCTTGATGCGTCGGGCGAGCTTGATCGCGGTGCCGATCACCATGCCGGCCGCGGCCGCTGCGCCCGCTGCCATCGCGGCGCCGACACCGGGCAGGCCGGCGATGTGGTCGTAGACGATCGCGATGGCGATCTCAGCACCAGGATCGGCGTACCGGCGATCCCCAGGGCCGAAACGATCGCACCGGCGGTGCCGCGGAAGCGATCACCGATCATGATGGCGCAATTCACGGTATTGGGGCCCGGGATCACCTGGCCGACACCGAGGAGCGCCGCGTATTCGCGGTCGTCGAGCCAGCGCTTCTCCTCGACGATGATGTGCCGCGCCCACGGCGCCACGCCGCCGAAGCCGAGCAGGCCGATCTTCGCGTAGCCCAGGAAGAGCTGGAGCAGAGTGGGCGGGGTCAGCGCTCCGCCCACTTGATCAGCTTTCCGACGAAGGCGTCGCACGAATCCATTTGCGACCTGGCCACGAACTCGTTGGGCTGGTGTGCCTGCGAGATATCGCCCGGTCCGCAGATCACCGTCGGCACGCCGTGGGCGCGGAAGATGCCGGCTTCGGTGCCGTAGGGCACGGCGTAGGTGCGGTTGCCGCCGGTCCATTGCAGGGCGAGTTTCGCCGCCTCCTCGTTCTCCTCGGGCTTGAGGCCGGGTACGAAGGAACGGCGCTTGATGGTGATGTTGGCGTCGGGATGCTTGCTGCGCATTTTCGGCAGCAGCAGTTCGGCGACGTATCGTTCGGCGCGGCGCTGCACCTCGGTGTAGTCGTCGCCGGGCAGGGTACGGTAGCCCCAGTTGAGCACGCACTCGCGCGCCAGGATGTTGCCCGCCGTGCCGCCGCTCACGATGCCGACATTGATCGTGGTGTGATTGGGCATGGTGTCGAGATGCGGGTGCTTGCGTTGCGCCAGCTCCACCTGCAGCTCGTTCAGCCAATGGATGAACTCGCCGGCGAAGTGAATGGCGCTGACGCCGAGATGGGTCATCGAGGAATGCGCCTCGACGCCGGTGAAGGTGGCGTTGAGGCCGCCGCCGGCGTTCTGCGCGTTGACGACGCTCATCATGGTGGGCTCGCCCACGATCACGGCCTGCGGACGCGGCACATTGCCCATCAGTTTCTCGGCCAGCGAATGCGCGCCCAGGCAGCCGATCTCCTCGTCGTAGGAGAAGGCGAAGTGCATCGGAACCTTGAGGCTCGCCTTCTGGAAGGCCGGCACATGCGCCAGCGCGACCGCGATGAAGCCCTTCATGTCGCAGGTACCGCGGCCGTAGAGCTTGCCGTCGGCTTTTTCGGTCAGGGTCCAGGGATCGGTCGTCCACGCCTGGCCGTCGACCGGCACGACGTCGGTGTGGCCCGAAAGGACGATGCCGCCCGCGGCGTCGGGACCGATCGTGGCGTAGAGGTTGGCCTTGGTGCCGTCGTCGTTCGGCACGAGGGTGCTGCTCACCCGATGGTCGTCGAGATAGGACTGGATGTACTTGATGAGATCGAGATTGGAGTTGCGCGACGTGGTGTCGAAGGCCACCAGGCGCTTCAGCATCTCGATCGAATCGATGGGTTCCGAGGTCATCCGGCGAGCCTCGCATGGAACGGTCCAGGCGTCCAAATGCCTGATATTGCCTGCGAAATCGGTGGTTGGTTTGACACTTTGCCCCCCGGCCGCTAGAAGCGCCGGGCATCCGCCGTGGATATAAGTCGCCGGGGCCTTGACGGGCTGCGGAGGGGTGGCCGAGTGGCCGAAGGCGGCGGTTTGCTAAACCGTTATAGGGAGATAATCCCTATCGTGGGTTCGAATCCCATCCCCTCCGCCATTACTTTATAGGCCAGTAAAATAAGCATTTTAAGGGGGCCTTCCACACAGGTCTTCCACACAGGAACAAAGAAAGAACATTGCGGCGCGATGGTGCTAGGGTTCGCCCATGATTGGGCGGGTTGCAGAACTATCGTCGGCGGAGATCGACCGCCAGTTCCCGTACACCTCGCGGGTAATCCAGCGCACGCTTTGGGAAACGTCGGACCATCTCAAGGTGAACGAGTGCCTCAGTAAAATCACGAACGAGCATCGCTGCGGCTACTGGAACGAAGTCGGCACCTATATTCGTCTCCGAAGCTCATGACTCCTCCAATTTGGATGCAAAATATAAGGCCTTTGTTCTAGCGCCTGATATCCGAAGTGCGGGGCTGCATTGCGTCAGCTTCCGCTTGCACTGCTTGCAACCTGCAGTACGCAGTCCTAACAGTTGAGGGTCTCGGTTTGAGGGTGCTACGGCGCCAAGTGCGTGGGAAGCACCCTCCGTGCATCGGGGCGATTAGCAAGAGGGGGTATACTCATGATGAAGAAGCTTCTGATCACGTCGGCAGCCGTACTGCTGCTGGCGGCATGCCAACAGCAGCAGGCAGCCAGCCCGCCGCCTGCCGCGCCCCGGGCGCAGGGTTTCAGCGTGTACTTCGACACCGGCCAATCGGCATTGTCGTCCGAAGCGACCGCAACTGTTGCGCAGGCGGCCGCTGCCTACAAGCAGGGCGGCGTCAACGTTGGAGTGCGCGGCCACGCCGATACCGTGGGCAACTCGGAGTTCAACCTACAGCTCTCGCAGCGGCGCGCGGCGTCCGTGAAGGCCGCCCTGCAGAGCAACGGCGTACCGGGGTCGGCGATCCTGAGCGGCGGCGTAGGCGAGGATCTCCTGCCAGTCCCGACCGCCGAAAACGTCCCCGAGCGGCTCAATCGCACCGTCCGTATTGTCGTCGCGAGACAGGCGCTCATGAGCGACGCGGACTATTGCCAGGCCCTCAGCGTTCTCTATCGTCGCTATCGCCCGGCCACCATCGATGAAGCGGCAGCTCACGCGATGGGCATATGCCCGACCGATCCGGCATCGGCCATTCCCGTCCTCGAGGACGCCGTCAGTCAGATGAAGATCCCGCTGCCCTCGCGCGTCCTGGCGCGCAGCTAGCCAACTAAACCGAAATCCGCGGGGGGCGGTCAAAGGTGACTCCCCCCGTTTTCGTTTGCGGCTGCACGCCGTGCTCGTGCATGCCCCGCCCTGAGTAACGCCCTTCATCATGGGCGCGGTCGTTGTCAGGGTGAAGAGCCGCTGTATTCCGTGCGCGGAAAGTTCGGTCTAGTCTTCATCATCAGCGAGGCGATGCTGATTTAGATGGGATGGGTCGATGCTTGACCAGGCAAGTCCACTCGAGATCGACCTCGGCCGCCCGATCGGCGTCAGTCCGCAACTCTCCGCGCACGTCACCGACGAACGTCGCGTCCTGCTGCTGGGTGAGTCCCGCAGCTTTCGCCTGGGCGGCAAGCTCTATGTCGCGCTGCTGCCCTTCCTTGACGGCACCCGTACAGGGCAGCAGGTCGTGGAAGCCTTCGCCGGCCGCGTCGCAGCCGACCGCCTGCGTTCGGTCCTGCAGGACATGCTCAAGAAGGAATACATCCGCTATATCGATCCGGCGGCGCCGATGGCGCGTCAGGCACTGTGGGTCGAACTCGGGCTTTCGCCGGCAGAGGCCGAGCGGCGTTTGCGCGGCCAGTCGCTGGCGGTAAAGGCCGCGTCCCGGGACGGATCGCTGGCAGTGGCGGCAAAGGCGCTGAAGCAGGCGCTGGTGGCCAGCGGAATGCCCGTTGTGGCCGCGAAAGACGCCGCAATCGTCGTCATGGTTGTCGACGATTACCTGCGGCGCGATCTGGCGGTCGTGAACCGGCGCATGCGCAAGGCGGGCCGCTCGTGGATCCCGTTCAAGGCCGGTGGCAGCATGCCGATGATCGGCCCGCTGTTCCGTCCGGACCGAGCGCCGTGCTGGGCGTGCCTGGCGAACTTCATCGTCGAGAACCGGCCGGGCGACAGGGTCGTCGATCAGACGCTCGAAGCGGTGCGGCCCGCCAGGGCCCGGACACCGGCGACCCTGGCGATGGCCGCAGGCTTCGGAGCACTGGAACTCGCGCGCGAGCTTGCCGGCGAGCAGCCCGCAGGGCTCGAACGCCACGTGCTGAGCTTCGACCTGAAGGAGCGTGCCTTCAGGCGACACGAGATCCGGATCGATGCCAATTGTCCGGTGTGCGGCACTCGTGAGAAGCCGCGCGCCGTGCTGGAGCGCGCCAAACGGCCGATCGTGCTGCGCCCGCAACCGGTCCAGCCACAGGTCGACGGCGGCTGGCGCACGCTCACCGCCGAGCAGGTCGTGCAGAAGCTCGACCGCTATGTCAGCCCGATCACGGGCATCATCTCCGGACTGGAAGACATGTCGCTCGGACTGGGCCTGCCGGTGTTCGCCGCACGACAGACCAATCCCGTGCCTGTCGGTCCGCGGCAGAACCGCCTGATCGGCCGTCCCAGCGGCGCGGCCGGCAAGGGCATGAGCGAGGCGCAGGCCAAGGCGAGCTGTCTCGCGGAGGCAGTCGAGCGCTACCTCTGCGGCTACACCGGACGGGAGCCGCGCATGCGTGCGACATGGGATCGCGTCAGGAAACAGGCGCCGCATCCCTGCACCTACCTGAACTACAGCGAGCATCAGTACGATATCCGCGAGGAGTGGAACAAAGCCAATGGCGGCTTCAATTGGGTAGGCGAGCGTTTCGACGAGACGCGGGCGATCGAGTGGACGCCGGCCTGGTCGCTGAGCCGCAATGCGCTGCGCTGGCTGCCGACGCGCTATTGCTATTTCAACTACAGCGACACCGTGGAAGGCGAAGAGAATATCTTCTGCCGCGGCAACTCCAACGGCTGTGCCTCCGGCAGCACCATCGAGGAAGCGATCGTTCAGGGGTTCTTCGAACTGATCGAACGCGATGCGTGCGCTCTGTGGTGGTACAACCGCGTCCGCCGCCCGGCATTCGACCTCGACGCGCTGGACGACCCCTTCGTCCGCCGCGCGCGCGCCTGGGCGGCCGCCCGCAAGCGCGGCGTATCGGTTCTCGATCTGACGACCGATCTCGGCCTGCCGGTGGCGATGGCTGTGTCGCACAGCCTGGCCGATGGCGGTTCGATCGTTTTCGGGTTGGGCGCGCATTTCGATCCCGCCATCGCCGTGAGCCGCGCCCTGGCCGAGCTCAATCAGCTGGCCTCGCTGGAGGACATCAAGGCGATCAAGGAAGCACCGGACGCCGCGGGCGATCCTGTCGATACGATGGTGGAGTGGCTGCGCGGCCACACGCTCGAGACCGATCCGTATTGCGTGCCGGATGGCGTCGTGTCGACGGGGCGGTACGCTGCTCCGCCGATCGGCGACCTCAAGCAGGCGGTCGGAGCGTTGTGTCCGTGCCGTCTCGGATCGCGGTTACGACATGATCGTGCTCGACCATCTCGCGGGCCGAGGTGGATTTCGCCGCCGCGCGCGTGGTCGTGCCGGGCCTGCGTCACTTCTGGGCGCGGCTGCGCGAGGGCCGGCTCTACCGTGCGCCGGTCGACATGGGCTGGCTCGGCGCGCCGCATGCGGAAGCGGATCTCAACCCGGTGCCATTTTTCCTGTGAGGCTCCCGTGACCGGCGTCGTCGACCTCGTCTACCGTTTCGAACCCGACGTGCAGAAGGTCGAGCGCACGGGCGATGGGATCGCGATCCATGTCAGGAACTGGAAGACCCTGAACGTTTCACCGCCGACGGCGGCGGGCGCGAACGCGATCGTCGCGCTGATGGACGGCGCCACCCTCGAACGTCTCGCGCAAATCGGCGGCTCGACCGGGATCGCCAGCCACTACGCCGAACGATTCTCGCGGGCGCGCCTGCTGGTATGGGACATCGTCGACGCAGAGGGACCGCTGGCCCGTGCGACCTCGCTGACGGCGGGCTACCGGCCGCGCGAAGATGCGCCACCCGAACAGCCGCTCGCCCTCAGCCGCTTTGCCTATCTGCGTGCGGATGGCCCGCGCATGATCGTCGAGTCGGGGCTCGTGCGGGCGTGCCTCGTGCTCGAGCCGCGCGGACTGGCGGCACTCGCGCGTTCGCTGGAACATCCGCACACCGCCGCTGTCGACGATTTTGCCGGCGTACTTTGGCGGATGGGCTTCTTCGAGCCGGCAGGCCTCGAGGAGAGCGACGTCCGGGCCTGCTGGGAGTTTCACGATCTCCTGATGCACGAGCAGAGCCGGTTCAATCGCAGCCAGCCGCGCCGCGGCCTTTACCGGCTGGAAAGCAAGGTCCCCGAGCCCCCCGCGGTGAAGCCCGCGATGCCCGGCACCCGCATTGCCTTGCCCGCGGTCGAGACGGCGCGCCTGGCGAGCTCCAGCGGGCGGCTGGAAGACGTCCAGGACCGCCGGCGCTCGCTGCGCGCCTACGCCGACAGGCCGCTGCCGCTGCAGGCTCTTGGCGAATTCCTCTGGCGGACGGCCCGCACGCGAGCGAGCTTCGACGCCGGTGGGCATTCGCTGCTGACGCGCGGCTATCCCGCAGGCGGCAGCATCCATGAACTCGAATTCTACGTCGCCGTGCGCTCCTGCGAGGGACTCGAGCCGGCGCTTCATCACTACGACAGCCACGGCCATGCGATGATCCGGCTCGAAGGATCGGCCAGGGGCGCCGCCCGGATCGTCGAGAACGCGTTTGCGGCGATGGCGCTGGAGCCCGGGCAGGTCATGCCGCAGGCCGTCATCGTGCTGGCCTCGCGCGTGCCGCGGCTTGCCTGGAAATACGAGGGTGTCGCCTACCGCCTCGCGCTCCTCAACGCCGGCGTGGTGATCGAACTCATGTATCTGGTAGCGACCGACATGCGGTTGTCGCCGTGCGCCAACGGCTCGGCCAATTCGCGCCCGTTCGAGGAGTCGACGGGCCTCGATCCCCTCGCCGAAACCGCACTGGCCGAGTTTTGCCTCGGCGTGCCTGCGTGACCAGCGGGATTACGGAGAAGCGCGCCAGCGAGCTGACCGCGGCCGAGGTCGACGCCTTCCATGTCGATGTCCTGGGGGAGCAGCGCGTCCGGACGGCTGGTGCTGGCCTCTTCAACGGATTCGGCCGCGCGGCCCTGGCAGGAGAAGAACTCGTCGGTCTGATGGCCGGGGACTTTGTGTCCCGCAACGACGATACGGGCGAATGGCTGCTCAATCTGCGCGGCGGCGTGCATCCGCGGTTGCGACGCCGCGGCATCGGCCGGCGCCTGATGGAGAGACTTGTCGTGGACTGCCACGAGCTGGAAGGGGGCGTCGATATGCTGGCGACTCTTACCGAAGCCGAACTCGACGCAGGCGGCCCCTTCGTGTCGGCGCTCGGCTTCGAAGAGACCGTCGGGATGGTCCGTTATCAGGCCAATCCACGGATCGTTCCCCTGCTGCCGCGCAATGGTGCGTTTGCGACGCGTGCCTATCGCGGCGGGGAGCCCGCCACGGATGCGGCAATCGCCGATCTCTACGGTCGCGCCTATCGCGGCCGCCGCAGCGTGCCGCAGCTCAGGCTCGGGTTTTCATCCGATCTGGCCTACCTGCTCGTCTTCGATGGCGATCTGCTGGTCGGCCACGCGACAGCCCAGAAGGTAAACGACGTCTGCTTCATCGACAGCATCGTGGTGGCACGTTCTCACTGGGCGTCGGGTGCAGCCGATGCCCTGTCCGGGGCAATCCATCGTCACGCGCTGCAGCAGGCCGCGCGTCTCGTCGTGGCCTACGTCGAGGCAAGCAATCGGGCGAGCCGCGCGCTGATCGAGCGCCACGGAATGACCGAGGTCGCGACCTTCAGCCGCTTCCGTCGGACCGTGGCCAGGATATGACGGCGAAAGAAGAACGCGCTGCAGAAGGCCTCGGGCCTACCGGTCCGGCGCCGACGGGAAGACAGGGCACAAGTTCTGGCACCCGGGATGGGAAAGCGTTTCGGCGCGATCGAGTGCTTCATCCGAGAGTTCGTCGTCGAACTCCGGAACGAACCCTTCCTGTTCCTGTGGCGCGATTTTCTGAACAGACATTGAAGCCTCCTGGGGAACTCCCGCCCAGGTAGCATGAATACTAATTCGATGACTTACAACACCCGCTATGTGCAGAATTAAATTGAAAGGGCATAAATCCGGCCCCTTTCAATGGCGATGAAACAATAGGGGGCAATCGATGAATGCCGCCGAATACACCGCTACCGAACGCCTGCGCGATGGAAGATCGGTGCAGATTCGGGCGCTGCATCCGGGCGATCGGGCCGAGATGCTTGCCGCCGTCGGGCGATTCAGCAAGCAGTCGCTATACCGCCGGTTCTTTGCGCCGAAACGAAGCTTCAGCGAGCGCGAAATCGAATTCTTTCTCAACGTCGACTTCATCGGCCACGTGGCACTGGTGGCCGTGCTCTCCGAAGGGGAGCGGCAGGTGATTGCGGGCGGTGCGCGGTACATCATCGCGCAACCCGGCCGGGCGGAGCTTGCGTTCGCAATCGACGACCCGCATCAGAAGCTGGGTATTGCCACCCGCCTGATTGCCCATCTCGCCGAGATCGCCCGCGCGGCTCAACTCGAGGCGTTTGTCGCCGAAGTGCTGCCGGAGAACGCGCCGATGCTCAAGATATTCGAACGCTGCGGACTGGCGATGACGACGCGCCGGGAGAGGGGCGTCGTTCACGTGACGCTCGCTCTTACCGCCGCGGGCGGTGCTTGAGACGAGGGCGCAGCCTGCGGTGCCGCATCGACTACTGGCGCTTTGGCAATTTCGACAGTTCGGCCACGATCGCGCGATCGATCACCGTGAACAGGTAGGCGTCGGGCGCGAGGGTGCATCCGCCGCGCACCAGCAGCGCAAGCCGGGCGCCCTGCTCGTCGTCGGGGATCGAGACGCCATGATAGCGGGCGGAATGCTCGGCCAGGAAGATCGCCAGCTGCTTGCGCGGCTCGACCGGCATGTTCTGGGCGTCGCGGCACGTCATGTAGGCAGCGGTGTCGAAGCTGGGCGCCTGGCCCTGCGCCTGCGCGATCGCCGAAGCGGCGACGAGGGTGACAGCGGCGGTAAGAATGGCGTGGGTCATGTGCGCTTCCTCTACCTGTTGTTGCCGATGGCGGTGCCGCCGATGTAGCCGACCGCGCCGCCGATCAGGCCGGCACCGACGACCTGGCCGAAGCTGCCGCCGGCCACCATGCCGATGCCGGTGCCGAGAGCACCGCCGGCGACGGCGCCCTTCTGGCCGGGGGACATGTTCTCGCAGCCGCCCGACAGGGTGGCCGCGGAAATTGCCAGAGCAATGAGAACCTTGCGCATGACGCCCCCTTTGATCGACGCCGTCACGGCGTCACGTCCGATATCTGCCAGTCTTTTTCCGGCTTGAAAATCGCAATCTCGGCAGCCTTCCGCATGACATCAGGATCGCGTTCCACTCGTCGACATCGCGGGACCTGGCGGCGGACAAAGTAAAGGCCGGTCGCTTGGGGACGACCGGCCTTCCTTGAAGAGCCTGCTGGGTTGGGAAGTCGAAGCCTTGGGTGTGTGGGAAGGGGGCTTCGACGAACGGCCTGGGTGGGCCGGTGCAGGCTATGGGAACTGGTGGTGGGTCGGTCTGCGCCGCTGGCGCTCATTCCTTGGTGATTGAATTAAATGTAATAAAATCAATTGTCTCGACGCCGATCTAACGAAGGCACTTTACCTGATGGCGGGCGGATTTAAACATGCAATTATGCATATCTTGAAGGTTCTACTGTTCATTTTTAAAGGGCTTTACCAGCTGTTTTATGCAGGCTTGAATATCTGAATCCCTCTTAAATATCCGAAAATATGATATATTATCATTTATAATCAATAGATTAGTGCATAATCTTCAGAATAGAAAATCGGCTTCCCGGGATTGAAACACTGCAATTTGAAGCTAGCGCGCAACAACAAGATGATCGGGCGCCAAACCTGCGTGGTGGCGGTCATGCATCGCTCTGTAGGCCGCCTCCAGATGGCGTGTGTAGGCCGCGATATCGAACAACGGAGTCGTCAGGCGGTTGTCGGCCAGCCGCCGCTTGAGGGTTTGCAAGCGCCCGGGATCGGTCGCCAGTTCGACGGCGAGCGCTTCGAACGCCGATGACGAAGGCACGATCAGTTCGGGGAGATCAATCGCCTTCAGCAGGCTGGCGGCGACTCGTCCGGCAAATGTCTCGCCCAGCTGCGTGAGGACCGGCAGCCCTGCCCACAGGGCGTCGCTGACCGTCGTGTGACCGTTGTAGGGCGCGGTATCGAGAAACAGGTCGGCCACGCGATGCCGCGCCAGGTGTTCCGGCAAGGCCATGCGCGGCGCGAACACGAGACGCCCGCCATCCACGCCGCGCTGGACCGCTTCGCGTCGCAGGTTCGCGGCGGCAACTTCATTGTCCTCGAGCAGCCACAGCACGCTGCCGGGCACGGCGCGCAGGATCCTCATCCAGACCTCGAAGACGTCGGGCGTGATCTTGAAGTTGTTGTTGAAGGAGCAAAAGACGAAGCGATCGGGCGGCAGGCCAAGTTCCTGTCGCGAAAACACCCGCTCGGAGATCCGGCGCTTGCTGTCGTTGGGCTGGTAGCAATCGGGGAGATAGACGATTTTTTCGGAATAGTCGGAACGATGAGCGGCGGGGATCAGCGTCGGATCGGCGATCAGATAGTCGATGTAGTCGGCCCCCATCGTCCCGGGATAGACGAGATAGTTGACCTGGAGGGGCGCCGCGCGCCGGGCAAATATGCCGGCCCTCGGCCCGCTCTGGAAGCCGTTCAGGTCCACGGCGATATCCAGCTCGAGCTTGCGCGCCTCCAGCGCCACCTCACGGTCGGTTTGTCCGTTGATATCGACAAAGGCGTCGAACGCTGCCGTCAGACGCCGGCGCATGTCGTCGGCGGTGTTCTTGCCGAACGACAGGCCGACGATTTCGAAGCGCGAGCGGTCGTGCTTCTCGAAGAGCTCCGCCATCAGGAAGGCGGTCGCATGGTTCTCGAAATTCGGCGAAAAGTAGCCGACCTTTATCCTGTCACGCCTGGCGCGCCGGCCGATCGCCGGCAGCGAATGGTCCGGCGGATGGCGATCGAGCACCCATCCCCTGGCCGCGCGATGCTGGACGGCGCGCGAACTGGTTTTCGACAGCAGTGCATAGGGCGACGACGCCTTTTGGCCCGCATCCACCTTCTTCACGAGCAGAGCGACCTCTTCATGCCAATCGCGCCAGTCGCAAATCCTCATTTTTGTGTGCAGGCGGGTTCCGAGCGCATAGCTGAGGCCCGGCTTCCGTGAAATCGCCTGGTCGAAGCTCGCCACCGCCTGCTCGAAACGGCGCAGGTCGATGAGGGCATGCGCCCGATTGAAGTGCGCATCCGCGAAGTTCTTGTCGAGCGCGATCGCCCTGTCATGGCTGGCAAGAGCTTCTTCGGGCCGCCCCAATCCCTTGAGGGCGATACCCAGATTGTCGTGAACCGGCGCAAACCGGGAGTTAATGGCGATGGCCCGCCTGAACAGCTCGATCGCACGCTCCCTTTGGCCGCTTTGCAGGGCAACGACGCCGAGCAGATGAAGCGCGTGGAAATTGTCCGGTTCGGATGCGAGAATTTCCTCGTACAGTTTGCGCGCCTGCGCCAGTTTCCCTTGTTGATGCAACGGCACGGCCTGCTGCAGCTTCTGCTGGGTCGTCGGAGGCTTCATTGCGCCGCCACCCTTCAATCGCCGACCAACGGCATCACTTCGGCGGCGAACCGCTGCAGTCGAGCTTCCATGTGCCGACGAGGCCCCAGCGCGAGATCGCCTGGGCAGCGGTCTCGGCGCGCGGGCCTGGGCAGGAGACGAGTAGCGCCAAGGTGGCGGAAATGAACAGACCCGATCGAATGTGCATGCCGTACCCCCCAGTCTCATGCAATCGCAGCCTGTCATCGCCAAGCCCTGCCTTTCAAGTCATTTGCGCACCCGGGGAGTCGGGCTTTACCGGTCTGGTCTCCGAGACGTTCCAAGGGATGTACGCGCCGGCCGGCACGCCCGCCGACATCGTGCAGAAGGTCGCGCGCGACACGCTCGAGGTGCTGGCCGGTCCCATGGTCATCGGCAAGCAGCGCGACGTCGGCTTCGACGTGCGCAAGTCGGGGATGGAGCTGCAATAGAAAATCGCTAATGAAATTTCTTGCCGTCCCTCATCATTTGAACAATTAAATCCATGCGCTTCGTTCGCGTCTCGGGCTTCTTCGCAGTCTGGAGGCGCCAAACAATCGCAAATACGTTCGCTCTATTCAATGACTCGAAGAACGAGAGCGCCCGTTCGTCTTTCTTAAGCTCGCGAAGAAAATCCGCCGGTATCTCCATGGTGCTTGCAGCATCATACGCCTTGTCCCAGCGCCCATCTTTTTTGGCAGCATCGACTTCTTTCTGGCCGCTGACAGTCATGCGCTTTGTTTTAATGAGCCGTGTGGCATGTTCACAGTTCTTCTTCGACCAAATGCTCCTCGCGCGGCGAGGCGTGAATTTCTGCAGCCATGAGTTTTCATCGCCCTTGTTTTTCTGGCCGTCTATCCAGCCGTAGCAGAGTGCTCCGTCGAGAGCGTCGGCATAGGTAACCGTCTTCTTTCCGGAGCCCTTTTTATGGATGCGCAGCCAGATGCCGTCTGATGTTGCATGATTCGCATCGAGCCATCTGCGCCAAACCGCGGCTGATGGGAAGGATTTGGTGCGTTTTTCTTGCATGAGGGTCTTGACAATTATTGCGTAATACGCAATATATGCGTGTTGCTCTATTCACTGTCTGGAGGGCGTCGGCCAGTTAGCGCAATTAGCGCTACCCCGCTACCCCCACCGTCCCTACCCGACGAGGGGCATGACCTCGGCGGCGAAGCGCTGCAGGCGCTCGATGCTGGCGCTCGTCGACTCGCCGCGGAAGTCGAAGATCAGCTCGTGCACGCCGATGGTGGCAAACGAGCGGATGTCGGCCGCGATCTGCTCGGGCGTACCCGAGAAGCTGCGGCGCGTGCCGTCGCGGTCGGGCACGGCGTTGTCGTAAAGCGGCGCCTTGTAGGAGATGGTGAGGGCGGAGAAATCGCGGCCCTCGGACTCGCTCATCTGCTTCAGGGTGGCGAGGTGTGTGCGCATCTCGTCGGGCGGCAATGGCGAGGCCGCGATGGCGCCGACCGGGTGCCAGCCGTTGCCATGCTTCGCCGTACGGCGGAGCGCAGCGCGCGAGTGGCCGCCGACCCAGATCGGCGGATGCGGCTTCTGCAGCGGCGGCGGCTCGGCGCGGATGTCCTTGTACTCGTAGAACTGGCCCGCGAAGCTCGCCGGCGACTGGGTCCAGAGCTGCTTGAAGATCGTGAGCCACTCGTCGGTGACGGCGCCGCGCTTGTCGAAGTCGGGGGTGTCGAGGGCCTCGAACTCTTCCTTGAGCCAGCCGACGCCGACGCCCAGGGTGACGCGGCCGCCGGACAGGACATCGAGCGACGCCACCATCTTCGCGGTGAGCACGGGGTTGCGGTAGGGCAGGACGAGGACGGAGGTGACGAGGCGCAATCGCTCCGTGGCGCCCGCCACCACGCCCAGGATGGAAAAGGTCTCGAGCGCGTCGCCGCCGCTGGGGTGCTTTTTGTCCAGCGTGTAAGGATATGCCGACTCGCTCTCCACGGGGAAGACGATGTGATCGGCGATCATGGCGGAGTGCAATCCGAGCCGCTCGCCTTCACGGGCGAGGGACAGGACGCCGTCGCGTGTGGCGGTGGGACCGCGTGTCGGAAGATAGAAGCCGTAGCGCATGGAGCGATGCTGCCCCTATGATCCCCGAGGAGACAAGCAGCTAAACAAGCAAAAGAGTGATTCAGGGCGGAAAAGCATGGTGCAGGACAGCAGCAATTACTGGAAGAAGTCACGCGTGGAGATGCGCGCGGCGGGCTTCGATCCGGACAAGACCGTGAAGACGAATTCGGTCGTCACCATCGCCAGCGCCTATACCAATGCCCATCGCTGCAACAACCGCGTGCGCACGATCACCGACCTGCTGGTCGAGCTGCTGGCGGAGAAGGGCGGGCAGGGACTGATCGTCGGTGCGCCCGCGGTGTCGGATGCGTTGACGCAGGGCACGCCCACGGCGGGCTATAGCCTGGTGTCGCGCGACGTGGTGGCGGATTGTTTCGAGATCGGCCATTACGCCCATCACGGCGACGCGATGATCGTGATCTCCGGCTGCGACAAGACCGGAGCGGCCGCGCTTATGCCGCTCGCCCGGACCAACGCGTTCGGGCTCGTGCTGTACCCGGGCACGAGTTCGCCCGGCAAAGTGTCGTTCGGTGCGTGGGCCGCGAAGGGCAACAATCTCACGATCATGGACTACGTCGAGGCCCGGGCGGCCAACGAGGCGAGCCGCATCTCGGGCGACGAACTGCTCGAGATCGAGCGCAACGTGATGCCGGGCAGCGGCACCTGCGGCGCGATGTTCACCGCCAACACCATGAGCACAATCGCCGAGTTGATCGGCATGATGCTGCCGCGCGGCGCCTCGCATCCGGCCGACTACGATGCGAGAAGCGACATCCACGCCGATGTGCGGGCGCAGGCGCGTGCCTCGGTAGAGGCGCTCTACCGGCTGATCGCGGCCGGCCTCAGGCCGCGCGACATCATGACCGAGCGCGCCTTCGAGAACGCGATCACGACGGTCTACGCCATGGGCGGCTCGACCAACATGTACCTGCACCTGCTCGCGATCGCGCGCGAGGCGCAGGTGCCGATCGGCATCGAACGCATTCAGCAGATCGGCGAGCGGGTCCCACTGATCGCCAACCTGCAGCCGCATGGCCCCTACGCGATGGTGAGCCTGCATGCGCTGGGCGGTGTGCCGGTCGTGATGAAGGAACTGCTGCGCGCCGGCCTGTTGCACGGAGACGCGATGACCGTGACCGGCAAGACCCTGGCCGAGAACCTCGCTGCAGTGCCGGCGCTCGAAGAGCTCGGCAAGCAGGACATCGTGTTTCCGGTCAAAAAGCCGATCGCCGCGCCCAACAATCACATCAGCGTCCTGAAGGGCAATCTGGCGCCCGAGAGCTGCCTGCTGAAGCTGTCGGGCAAAACGCTGGAAAAGGGCGAGTTCCGCGGCACGGCGAAGGTGTTCGAATCGGAGGCCGAGACGATGAAGGCGATCCGCGCCGGCGAGATCGTGCCGGGCACCGTGATCGTCGTGCGCAACGTCGGTCCCGTGGGCGGGCCGGGCATGCCCGAGATGGTGATGCTGACCATCCAGTTGCAGGGCCGCGGCCTCGGCGAGGACGTGGCGTTGATCACCGATGGCCGCTTCTCAGGCGTGAGCCACGGCATCCTGATCGGCCACATCTCGCCGGAAGCCGCGCGTGGAGGCCCGATCGCCGCAGTGCGAGACGGCGACACGATCGTGATCGATCCGGCGAAGCGCACATTGAACGTCGACATTCCGGCCGAGGAACTGACCCGGCGCATGGCCGGTTGGCGCGCCCCCGACCTGTCGGACCGCGTACGGCCGGGCTCCGTGCACGACAAGTACATTCGGCTGGTCTCGTCGGCCCATCGCGGCTGCGTGGTCTAGAACATGATGCCTTTAGGCCGACCGATGGTTGATCCAAAAGCCTTCCTCATCCTGAGGAGGCCCGCAGGGCCGTCTCGAAGGATGGGAACGAGCACCACGCCTGTTGCCCATCCTTCGAGACGCGCCGCAAGCGCGGCGCTCCTCAGGATGAGGACGATGGCTTGAAGGAGCAGGGCATGGATTACGAAGTCCCGGACTACGAAGTCATCGTCATCGGCGCGGGCGTGGGCGGCATCTATCAGATCAAGCGGCTGGCGGATCTCGGCATCAAGGCCACGGTGCTGGAACTGGCGGGCGATCTCGGCGGCACCTGGTACTGGAACCGCTATCCCGGCGCGCGTTTCGACTCGGAGAGCTACACCTACGGCTACTCGTTCTCGAAGGAGCTGCTCGACGAGTGGCACTGGAAGGAGCGATTCTCCGGCCAGCCGGAGAATCTCGCGGTACCTGAACTACGTCGCCGACAAGTTCGACCTGCGCAAATACATGCAGTTCAACGTCCGCGTCGAGGCGGCGCACTTCGACGAGGCCAACACGCTATGGCGCCTGACGCTCTCGGATGGGCGCACGCTCAGCTGCCGCTTCGTGGTCATGACCCTGGGGCTGCTGTCGCAACCGACCTTGCCGCGCCTCGAGGGCATGGACTCTTTCAAGGGCCGCTCGTTCCACACCTATTACTGGCCGCAGGAGCCGGTCGATCTCGCCGGCAAGAAAGTGGCGGTGATCGGCACCGGCGCCACGGCGATCCAGGTGATCGGCGAGATCGCGGACAAGGTGGGCGAGCTCACCGTGTTCCAGCGACGGCCGAACTGGAGTGCGCCGCTCAACAACAGCCCGATCTCCGCGGCCGAGATGGCCGACATTCGCCGCCGCTACGACGAGATCTTCGCCGCCTGCGCGCGCTCGCCCGGTGGCTTCGTGCACGAGCCGGACCGGCGTGGCTTCTACGAGGTATCGCGCGAGGAGAGGCAGGCGCTATGGGACAAGCTCTATGACGAGCCGGGCTTCGGCATCTGGCTCGCCAACTTCCGAGAGATCTTCATGGACGAGGAGGCCAATGCCGAACTCTCCGAGTACATCGCCGGGCGCATCCGTCGCCGGGTCAAGGACCCCAGGGTGGCCGAGAAGCTGATCCCTACGGATCATGGCTTCGGCATCCAGAGGGTGCCGCTGGAGACGCGTTATTTCGAGGCCTACAACCGGCCCAACGTGCATCTGGTCGACTTGCGCGAGACGCCGCTGGCGCGGGTGACGGCGCGGGGGTTGCAGACGACGGAGCGGGAGTACGAATTCGACATCATCGTCTATGCCACGGGCTTTGACGCCATCACCGGCGCGTTCGATCATATCGACATTCGTGGCACTCCAAACTCCACAGGGGCCGGGCAGTCCCTGCGCGACAAGTGGCGGGACTCCTGCTCGACCTTCCTCGGCATGATGATCCATGGCTTCCCGAACCTGCTGATGCCGGCTGGTCCGCAAAGCGGCTCGGCCTCGACCAACTATCCGCGCGGCATCGAGACCGGCGTCGACTGGTGCACCGACTTTCTGCGGGAGGTCTTGAAGCAGGATCGCACGCGCTTCGAGGCGACCGCGGAGGCCGAGGCGAAATGGACGGCGCACGTTGTCGGCATGTACTCGATGATGCTGATGCGCAAGGCCAAGGGGTGGTTCACCGGCTACAACTCCAATGTCACGGGCCATGAGGAGGGCAAGGTGCGCTACTTCGTCTACAACGGCGGCGCGCCGAAGTATGTCGCCCGCATCAACGAGGTCGCCGCCAGGGGCTACGAGGGCATCGACCTCGGAAACGCACCGAGGGGTGCATTGGGACGTTCAGCCGCCGCCGCCAAGGCTTCGTGATCGGGAGGCAGGATTAGCGTGGAAAGTTTCGACTACGTCATCGTGGGCGCCGGCTCGGCCGGCAGCGTGCTCGCCAGCCGGCTGAGCGAGGACGGCAAGGCGACGGTCTGCGTGCTGGAGGCGGGGCCGTCGGATTGGCATCCTTTCATCCATATCCCGGCCGGTTTCATGTATACGCTGGTCAATCCCAGGGTGAACTGGCTCTACACGTCCGAGCCCAGCGAGTGGACGGGCGGCCGGCGCATTGCCGCGCCCCGCGGCAAGACATTGGGCGGCTCGAGCTCGATCAACGGCCACATCTACAATCGCGGCCAGCGCCTGGATTTCGACGGCTGGGCGCAGCGCGGCAATCGCGGCTGGGGCTATTCCGACGTGCTGCCGTACTTTCGTCGGACCGAACACCGCATGGCGAGCGCCAACGACGCCGATTCGACGTTCCGCGGCAGCGACGGCAATTTGCCGATCACCGATCTGGAATGGCGCGATCCTTTGTGCGAGGCCTTCATCGAGGGCGCGGTCCAGATGGGCATCCCGCGCAACAGCGACTACAACGGCGCCCGCCAGCAGGGGGTGAGCTACGTCCAGCGCATCATCCGCAACGGCCGGAGAGTCAGCGCCGCGCGCGGTTACCTGCATCCGGCGATGAAGCGCGCCAATCTCGACGTGTGCACGCACGCCCATGCGACGGAGATCGTGCTCGAGGGCAAGCGCGCGGTCGGCGTCCGGTATCGCAAGGGCGGCAGGGACGGCGCGCCGATGGAAGTGCGCGCGGCGAAGGAAGTGATCCTGTGCGGCGGGGCGGTGAACTCGCCGCAGCTCCTGCAGGTCTCGGGCATCGGCCCGGCGCCGCTGCTGCAGTCGCTTGGGATTACGGTGAAGCATGCGCTGGCAGGCGTCGGCGAGAACCTGCGCGACCACTACGCGCCGCGCTTCGTGGCGAGGGTCAAGAACGCCGGAACGATCAACGAGAAGTCGCACGGCCTCAGGCTGGTCGGCGAGGTGATGAAATACGCCGTGGCGCGCAAGGGCATCCTCGCGCTCAATCCGACCCTGATCTACGTGTTCTGGAAGTCCGACGAGGCGGTCGACAACTACGACCTGCAATTCACCTTCACACCCGCGAGCTACAAGGAAGGCGTGCAGTCGAAGCTCGACGACTTTCCCGGCATGACCATCGCGTCGTGGCAGCAGCGGCCGGACAGTGTCGGCTATGTGCGCGCGAAATCCTCCGATCCGTTCGCGGCGCCGACCATCCAGCCCAATTACCTGGCTGCGGAAAGCGACCGGAGGGTCCTGCTGGCCGGCATGAAGATCGCGCGCCGGCTGCTGAGGTCGCAGGCGCTCAGCAAGTACTACGATCGCGAGGAGTTTCCCGGCGCCGAGAAGCAGTCCGACGAAGAGCTGATGACGGCCGCCAAGCAGCGCGGCACGACGACCTTTCATCTGATGGGGACGTGCCGCATGGCGCCCGACAGCGATCCGACATCGGTGGTCGACGACCAGCTTCGCGTGCGCGGCCTCGAAGGCCTGCGCGTCGTCGACGCCTCGGTGATGCCCACCATGCCGTCCGCGAATCTCAACGCCTCGGTGCTGATGATCGCCGAGAAGGCCGCCGACATGATCCGCGGCAAGGCGGCTCTCGAGTTCGGTCAAGCTCGCCGATTGAGAAGCGGACTCGGCTCGGCTAGGCTGAAGCCGCAGTTCGGGGGAGTTTCAGTCCTGGAAAAGCCCAACACGCGCCGGGTCGTCATGGCGGGCGCGATCGGCAACGTGCTCGAATGGTACGACTTCGCGGTCTATGGCTACTTCGCCGCCGCCATCGGGCGTGCGTTCTTTCCCAAGGAAGATCCGGTCGCGCAGGTGCTCGCAGCCTTCGGCATCTTCGCCGTGGGCTTCCTCATGCGCCCCGTGGGTGGCGCTCTGTTGGGTTACGTCGGCGACAGGTTTGGACGCCGCACCGCGCTTACCGTATCGGTGGCGGCGATGGCGATCCCGACGTTCCTGGTAGGCGTGCTGCCGGGTTACGCCGTGCTGGGCGTGGCGGCGCCCTTCGTGCTGACGGCCTTGCGCATGATCCAGGGACTCTCGGTCGGTGGCGAATATACGACCTCGATCGTCTTCATGGTCGAGCATGCACCTCCCGGGCAGCGTGGTTTCATCGGCGCCATGGCCGGCTGCGGCGCAATCGGCGGCATTCTCCTGGGCTCGGCGACGGGAGCCATCCTGGCGCAGCTCATGCCCGCTGACACCCTCGAGGCCTGGGGCTGGCGCATCCCGTTCGTGCTGGGGTTGCTGGTCGGACTGGCGGGCTACTTCCTGCGGCGCACGCTCGTCGATGAGCCGCGCACCCGGGCGTCGGGCCGCTCGCCGTTCGTCGAGACCGTCCGCACGCACTGGCCGGTCCTGCTGCGCCTGTCCGGCCTTTCCTGCTTCAACGCCGTCGGCTTCTATCTCTCCTTCGTCTACATCGTGAGCTGGCTGCAATTCGCCGACGGCATCGCCCCGGCCCATGCGCTGGGCATCAACACGTTCAGCATGGTCGCCATGCTGCTGGTCATGGTGGGGGCCGGCTTGCTGTCCGATCGCATCGGCCGCAGGCCGGTGCTGCTGATCGCCACCACCATCGGCGTGGTGGGGGCGTACCCTTTCTTCTGGCTGATGTATCACGGCGAGGTCAGCGTGATCCTGCTCGGGCAGCTTGGCTTCGCCCTGGCTGTCGGCATGTTCGTCGGTGCCCAGCCCACGGCCATGGTCGAGGCGGCGCCGGTCGAGGTGCGGTGCACGGCGATCGCGCTCGGCTACAACCTGACCCTCGGCCTCGTGGGCGGCGTGAGCCCGATGGTCGCGACCTGGCTCGTCCATCGTACCGGCGACAATCTCATGCCGGCCTTCCTGATCATGGCGGCGGCGGCGATTTCGTTCGTCGCCACCCTGTTCCTCAAGGACGCAAGCCGCGACGCCCTGGCGATAGCCTAGCGCCGCAGCTCGGCCGGCTCAGGCCTCCATTTCGGGCACGACCCAGAGCGGGGCTTCGCCGCGCGCCACCCTCTGCACGTTGTCGAAGCCGTTGCGCAGGCGGGTGATGTTGCTTTCCCATGTCGGCCCGGCGAGATGGGCCGTCAGGATGACATTGTCGAGCTTGAGCAGCGGATTGTCGGGCGGCGTCGGCTCCTCGTCGAAGACGTCGAGGCCCGCGCCGAACAGCTTGCCGGCGGACAGCGCGGCGGTCATCGCCTTCTCGTCGATCACCGGACCGCGCGAGGTGTTCACGATGATGGCGGACGGCTTCATCATGGCGAGTTCCTGCGCACCGATGAGGTGATGCGTGCTCTGGTTCAGCGGCACATGGAGCGACAGGATGTCCGAGCCGCGCAGGATCTCCGGCAGCAGGCGGAAGCGCACGCCCAGCGCATCCTCTTCCTCCTCCTTGAGGCGGGCGATGTCGTAGTAGTGCACGGTCATGCCGAAGGCGCGCGCCAGGCGCGCCACCTTCTTGCCGATCGTGCCCAGGCCGACGATGCCCAGCACCTTGTTGCGGACCTCGTGGACCTTGGGCGGCGAGTTGCCGTGCCAGCGGCCGGCGGTGACGTTGGTGTGCTGGGTGATCAGGCGGCGGGAGACCGAGAGCATCAGCAGCACGGCGTGCTCGGAGACGGCGACGGAATTGGCGCCGCCGTTGTTGCACATCGGCACCTTGTGCTTGTTCATCGCCTTCAGGTCGGCGCGGTCGTAGCCGGCGCTCAGCAGCTGGATCAGCCTGAGGTGCGGCGCGTCTTTGTAGAGCTGCTCGTTCACATATTGCTGCACGAAGCCCACGAAATAGTGGCTGCCGGCATAGGCCGCCTTCTGCTCGGGCGAATTGTGCAGCGCCTTCACGATCTCGAAGCCCTTGGGGGCGAGGTCGTCGACCATGGACAGCGTGTCTTTCGGGCCGACGACGAGTATGCGTTCAACCATCTTGGAGTGCCTCCGCAGCGATACGATGGCCTGTCAGCAGGCCGGGCAGCCTCCCGGGCTCGGTGCGGCCCCAGCCGCACTCCGCCGAGAAACCGAAATCTGACGCATGGCGCCGGGCGGCGGCGATGCGCGCCTTGTCGCCGGCCGCATCGTCGAAATGGAGCAGGCCGAGATAGAGCTTCGTGCCGGCAGGCCGCTTCCACTTCGCAAGCGGCGCATAGTAGGCGTCGTCGACGCGATCCCTGGGCACCGGGATATGGAAGAAGTCGATCGGGCGCTTTGTGGCGGCGGCGATTCCCTCGAGCATCTCGACCAGGATCGCCGAATCCTTCGGCTGCACCAGATGCTCGTCGCGCGGCGAGCCGTAGCAGAGGTGAAAGCCGAGTTCGGCACCGGCGGGCACCGCATCGCCCAGCCGGCCCAGCATGTCGAAGGTCTGCTTCTTGTAGTCGGCCGGCCGGTCCTCGAAGTAATTCTCGAAGGCCAGCACCTCCTGGCAGACATCCCACTGGATCGCGAGATCTTTCGCTGGAATCGTTTTGGCGATGTTGGCCAGAGCCGCCTTCAGCGCACGCTCGTACACGCCGAAATAGGTCTGGCGCGCGGCGCCGCTGACGTAGAGATAGCCGCTGGCGTGCGGCGTCGACAGGCAGACCTGGAAGCGCGTATGGGCCGCGATCGCGCCCAGGTCGCGCAGCCGCTTGAACACATCCCAGGAGGCAAGGGCGGCCTTGTCGTAGCCGGTCTCGAACACGACCTTGTCCGCATCAGTGCCGGGCTTGAAGCGGACCTGTTCGATCTCGCGCACGACCTTGCCGTCCCATTGGACGAACTTGTAGGGCGGCACCGTCGGATCGACCTCCATGGCGGGATGATCGAGCAGCATCTGGCGTTGGAAGTAGACCCAGCGCGAGCGCTCTCCCGTCTCGCCGTCGGGCATGCGGCTGAGATGTGGCCCGAGCTCGGCGGACAGGCGGCGGAACACCTGCTCGCTGCTGTCGAGCGGAACGCTGCCGATCAGGTGCAGACGCTCGCCAGCTTGCATCACGCCACTTTCTCGAGCTTCTGCAGCGACCGCAGGAACTTCGGCACAGGCACGCCGGGATGCGTGCTCGGCCAATTGGTGTAGCTCACTTCACCGACATAGATGCTGCCTTGAGAATCGACGGCAAGCCCGTGCGGCGAGAGAAACTTGCCGGGCTCCTGGCCAGGCCCGTCCTGGCCGCCCAGCCGCGCGATCGTCTTGCCCTTGGCGTCGACGATCGACAGGCGAGGGCCGATGTTCTTGTGGTTCGTGTTGACCGGCATGCCCGGTCCCAGCTCGCCGATGATGAATTGCGGATGCCCCCCGCGCCCTTGGCCGCCGCAGCAATAGAGCGCGCAAGGCCGGTGCATGTTGTTCCACTGCGCCTCGTACTTGCCGTTGCCGTCGAACACCTGCACGCGATGGTTCTCGCGGTCGGCGACATAGACCCAGCCGTCCTCGTCGGCGACGACGTTGTGCACGATGTTGAACTCGCCGGGATCGGTGCCGGTCGTTCCCCAGCACATCAGGTGCTTGCCGTCGGGAGAGTATTTGTGGACGCGGCTGTTGCCGTAGCCGTCGGAGACGTAGATCTCGCCCTTGGGCGACAGCGCCGTATGGGTACAGCGGTTGAACGGCTTGCCGCTCAGGAAAGGGGCGGGCTGGTTGGGCACGCCGATGGTCAGCAGCACCTTGCCCTCGGTGGTGATCTTGCGGACCGTATGGTCGCCGTCGTCGGTGCAGTAGAGCGTGTCGTCGCTGTCGATGTGCAGGCCATGCGCCCTGGCGAACAGGCCTTCGCCCCACGAGCGCAGGAAGGTGCCGTTGCGCTCGAACACCATCATCGGGTGCTGGCCGCGGTTGAAGACATAGACGCGGTCCTTGCTGTCGACGGCAACCGCCGCGACATCTCGGAACTCCCAGCCGTCGGGCAACCTGGCCCAGTTTTCGACCACGCGGTAGCGATGCTCTCCGCTTCCCAGGATCACGCTCATTGCATCACGCTCGCGATCTTTTCCGCCGTCATCAGGGTCGGAAAGTTGGTGTTGGCACAGGGCACGATCGGGAAGACCGAGGCATCGACGACCCTGAGGCCCTGGACGCCCTTGACCCTGCCCTGGGTGTCGACGACCGCCATCGGATCGTCGGCGCGGCCCATGCGGCAAGTACAAGAGGCATGCCATACGCCAATCGTGTTCTTCCGGACGAACTCCTCGAGCGCGTCGCCGTCGGTCATGACCTGGTCGAAGGTGAATCCCTCGACCACGAAATTCTCGATCATGTAGCGGCGCAACGCCTGCGGTCCGTCGAGCAGCCGGGCGATCACGGCGGTCAGGAGCCTGTTCTTGTCGTTGACCACGCCGATCTTGCGGACCTTGTCGGTGTAGGACGCCGGGAAGGGCGTGTCGGCCACGGCCTTCACCATGTCGGTCATCTGCAGGGCGGCCATTTTGCGGAAGCCGAACATCAGCCGGTCGACGTCGCGGCGATCGGACAGCAGGTTGAATTCGACCGTCGGTTCGGCGCGCGCATCACGCGAGGCGAGCTTGACCTGGCCGGTCTCCGAGTAGGTGCGGTTGATGAAGGTCAGCAGCGAGGCGATCTGCTCGCCGACCGCGTGCCATGCCGACTTGTTGACCACCGCGGTGAACATGTCGCCCTGGGGAATGCCCGGCAGGCCCGAGGAATAGCGGATGCCGAGCTGGATATGCCGGCGCGTATGCTCGTTCATGCGCGCGCCCCGCTTCATGAACGACGACAGCGAGATCGACGGATGATCCATCAGGCGCTGGCCGACGCCTTCGAGGGCGGCGACGACGGGAATGCCCATGTCGTTGAGATGACCGGCCGGACCGATGCCGGCGCGCAGGAGATGCGCAGGAGAATGGATGGCGCCGCAGGACAGGATCACCTCGCCGGCGCGAAACTCGGTCTCTTTGCCCGCGACCATGGCGGTGACGCCGACGCAGCGCGTGCCCTCGAGCAGCAGCGCCTTCACCTGGGTGTCGGTCGAAATGGTGAGGTTGGGCCGCTGGCGTGTCGCGGCATCGAGGTAACCCATTGCCGCGGAGACCCGCTGTTCGGACGCATTCGAATGGGTCACGGGAAAGTAGCCGTCGATGAACTCGCCGTTCTGGTCGGGCACGAAATTCATGCCGGCCTGCCGGCAGGCTTCGGCGACGGCGGATGCGTATCGGGTCCAGTGTTCGACCGGAATGCGGCGCACCGGGATGCGGCCGTCCTGCCCATGGTACGGACCGTCGAAATCGAGATCGCGCTCGACCTTCTTGAAGAACGGCAGCACGTCGTCCCAGCCCCAGCCGTCGGCGCCGCGCTTCACCCATTCGGCGTAGTCAGTCGGCGCGCCGCGATTGGCCATCTGGCCATTGATCGAGGAGCCGCCGCCCAGGACGCGCGCCTGCTCGTACTTGCGCAGTGGTGGCCGGTTCTCGTGCGGATTATTGTGAGAGACGACCTGGGTCGTGACTTTGAGCTCGGTCCAGTGAAAACGGGGATCGAAATAGGCCATGCCGGAATAGGAGTCGCGGATCTCCGGCGGCTCCTGACCGGGCGGCGTATCCTGGCCCGCCTCGCACAGCAGCACCTTGCAGGCGCTGCGCGCCGAGAGCCGGTTCGCCATGACCGAGCCGGCCGAGCCGCCGCCCACGATGATATAGTCGTACAAGGTCGTTTCCCCGTTTTGTTGCCGACACGCTAGCACGGCTGCGGGGAAAAGCGACGGCGCCTTGCCGGCTTCGATGGAGCCTGCAATCGTGGCTTCTCACCGAGGAGGTTTCGTATGCCGGACATCACAACCGCAAACAGCGACGTCGCCACGCCGGAACTGATGAAGGCGATTTCAGCGGCCTTCAACAGCCGCGATGTCGACCGGATCGCCGCCTTCTTCACCGAGGACGCCACCTTCTGGCTGGCGCGCGGTCCGGAGCCGGTCGGCCGCACCCTCAAGGGCCGCGAGACGATCCGCAAGACACTGGCCGATCGTTTCAAGGTGATCCCCGACATGCGCTGGGACCACAAGGAATACATCTACGCCGGCAACCGGGCGATCTCGGTATGGACCGTGCGCGGCAAGGGCGCAGACGGCGAAGACCTGAATTATCAGGGCTGCGACATCTACACATTCCGCGGCGGAAAGATCTCGGCCAAGGATACCTACTGGAAGCTCGTGGAGAGCAAGGACCGTCTCTGAAGACGCCAAAACGCCCCAATTGGCGGGCAACACATCCTTCCTGCCGGCGTTTGTCTGCCAGGAGGCCCGTAATGAATCGCATCTTGCTCGTCATCGCGCTCGCCACCGTCGCGGGCACGGCAATGGCCCAGGAAGCAGAAACCGATCCGGCCGCCACGGCTGCCCGGCAGGAAATCGAACGGTCGGGTTATCGCGACGTTCGCGGCTTGGCGCAGGATTCGGACGGCGTCTGGCACGGTCGCGCCCTTCGCGGCGATACGGAAATGCAGTTGCTCGTGGATCCGGACGGCAAGGTGTCGGTCAATCGATGAAGAGCGCGCTTCTTCTGGTGACGATGACGGTCGCGGCACTGCCGGCCGCGGCCCAGACCCGCGCGCCGGCTGCGGCGAACCAGACCAACGCGGGCGGGACGGCCACCGTGCAGTCGCACATGAAGTCACTGGGCTACAAGGACATCCATGACCTGCGTCAAGGGCCTGACGGTCAATGGATCGGCAAGGCCACCCAGAACGGCGTCGAGCACACAGTGACCGTCGAGCCGAACGGAACGACCACCGCGCGCTAAAGTTCCTTTCGAACGAGCGCCGCGCCCTCTGCGAGCGCTTTCAACTTTCCGAACGCCGTCGCACGCGGCAGATACTTCATGCCGCAAATTTCACCGCCAATAAAATCAATGAGTTACAGGGTGATGGGACAAAGGTGGGACCGATATTGCACGCCACAATTTCTGTCATCCAAATAATCAATGACTTACTGGGTGGTGGGACAATTTCCTGGTGCGCGCTAGAGCGGATTCCGATTGGGTAGACCATAGCCAGCGTTGATGAAGTAGTTTTCACATTCGTTGGAGCTGAAGTGTTGGAGGAGTTGGCCGACGGCGTCCCACAGTGTGCTGATGGTGCGTGCGGCGGCTTTGCGCAGCAGGGCTTTGAGCTTGGCGAAGACCTGTTCTATCGGATTGAGGTCCGGACTGTACGGCGGCAGGTAGAGAAGATGGGCGCCGACAGCCTCGATCGCGATGCGCACGCCGGCACCCTTGTGGGAGCCCAGATTGTCCATGACGACGATATCGCCGGCGGCCAGGGTCGGAACCAGGAACTGCTCGACATAGGCGGTGAAGGTCTCGCCGTTGATTGGTCCGTCGATGACGCACGGCGCGGTGATGGCATCGCGGCGCAGGGCGGCGAGGAAGGTGCTGGTCGTCCAATGCCCGTGCGGTACCGAGGCAACCAGGCGCTGGCCACGTGGAGCACGGCCGTAGGGCCGTGCCATGTTCGTCTTCACCCAGGTCTCGTCGATGAAGACAAGGCTCGCCGGAGTCAGGTCCGGCTGGGCCTCTCGCCAGATCGCGCGCGAGGCGGCAACGTCCGGCCGCTCTTGCTCGGCAGCATGGAGCGTCTTTTTTTACGCGTCAGCCCGAGCGCCTCCAGATAGCGGTGGAGCGATGTGCGGCCCACCGTGATCCCCTCGACCATCAACTGATCCCGCAGCTCGTCGAGTGTGTGATCGGGATGGTTCGACACCAGGTGGCGCACCAATGTCCTATGCGGTGCCAGCACGAACGATTTCTTGGCCCCCTTGGACGGCGCCACGCTCCCCGTTCGCTTCCAGTGCCGTATAAGCTTGATCGCGCAGCTCTCGCTGACGGCGAACCGCTTGGCCGCCGCCCGGCGCGATAGACCGTTCTCAACCGCCACGACAATCCGCTTGCGAAGATCCAAGGAAAGGGCTCGGGCCATTCATGCTGGCCTCCTGCGATCCAGCCCTAAGCTTAAATCACACTTCGAGACCAAACGGAATCAACTTCCGAGTCCTCCAAACAGGAATGTGCTCTAGCTTTTCAAATCGGATAGCGGACGTGAGGTGGCCATCACGAAACCGACCTGCTAGAAGTCTACCTAGAGCGTGAGATTGCCGTAGTCGTGGGTGTATTCACCCGCCTGAAAATCTCCCAACCGTTGGTTTATGCTCTTGCCCGGCCAAAGATAGTCGACCCGCTTCTCTGCCGGCCAATAAACTGCCGTGTACACTGTAGGAAACGACGCTCTGCGCGAATAGAGAGGCGGTGACTGGAAGCTCTCAATGAGCTGCGAAAGCGTTAATCCAGGTTGTGACAGACGACGGGCAAGTGCGTCGCGGCGTTCAACCGTTAGATTTGCGGCGGCGTTTGTCGGCCAGACAACGTGCTCCTGATGATTGGTGCAGATGGGTTCGGTCGTTACCAATGGTGTTCGGTCAGGACCGAGGAATAGCGTCGCGAAGCGTCCCGACTTGTCGAGCAACGTCACATTTTGCGATTGAGCAATGGGAACCCGGCTCAGCGCTACGATGGCTTCGCTGACGTTCCGGCAAGTCTCCAGAACGTAGCGTAGGATTATGATGATTGCGAAACCACGCCCCTGCGCAGGGCTACCTCCAAACGTCAGGCTTGCAACAAGTCCGTCCTCGTTCATTCCATCGAGACAACCTCCCCAGGGTCGCTGCGACTTTGAAATCACTTCGCGCCCGAACCACGCCGTAGACTCGAAGCGGTCGGTGACAATATCCAGACTGAAATCGTAGTTGCGCACGAGCGCGGGGCCGCAGTTGCCGAGCCAGACGGCGTGACTGCACCCGCTAACTTCGGGCGATGGACGATAGTGGCTTAGAATTTGATGGGCGCGCTCGTCGTCACCGACCATGTCGCATACACGATCATAGTGTGGCAGCAGCTCGGGCATATGGTTGAACAGGGCTGCTCGGCATTCAATGGCCGAGGGTGGAGTAGCTCGCCCAGCCCCCAAGTACCACTGCTCGGTCTCTGCGCGGCCAGCCACGAAGCGTCTGAGCCAATCATGGTCGGGCTGACTTTCGCGAGCGAATATAAAGCGCTTAAGCATTTGTCGAGGATAGTCCGGTCAGGCCATGTCCGCCATCGAGGGCAAAGCGGGCTCGTTGCGACCATCACGAAATCGAGGCTCGTGTCACATAGCGTCATTTCGCGGTGCGGCGGAATTTGGTCGCTATCGGGCATAGGGCCGCCGTCTTTCGGTCGAGGTGGGACAGTTTGAGACGAAACGACCACGAGCCCCGGCGAGCCCCAGCGAGCAAAAGTGGGACTGTCCCACCCTATGACAGCTCACGTCGGACAATGCGGGTGCCTTCAACTAGGGCAGCGAGTTTCCCGTATGCGGTCGCGCGGCTTAAATACTTCATGCCGCAGTCGGGCGCCGGCAGCAGCTTGTCCGGCGACAGATATTTCAGCCCCGCGCGGATACGCTCGGCGATCTTCTGCGGTGTCTCGATCTCGGGATCGCTGAGGTCGATCACGCCCAGCATGACCTTCTTGGGCGCGAGATCCTTCAGTACGCCGAGGTCGATTTTGGGCTGTGCCAATTCGATCGAGATCTGCTGGGCGATCGTGTCGGAGAGTTGCGGCAGGAATGAATAGCCGGTGGGCTTGAGGCCGGTGACGACGGCGGCATAGCCGAAGCACAGATGCACGACGGTCGGCACCGTGATGCCCTGCAGCGCGCGGTTGATCGCCTTCACGGCGTAGCGGCTGGCCTCTTCGGGATTGTTGCGCAGCCATGGCTCGTCGAGCTGGATCACGTCGGCGCCGGCCTTCACCAGGTCGAGCGCCTCGGCGTTCACCGCAGCGGCGTAGTCCATGCACATCTCTTCATTGTCCTTGTAGAACTCGTTCTTCACCTGCTGGCCCATGGTGAAGGGGCCGGGCAGGGTGATCTTGGCGAGCTTGGCCGTATTGGCGCGCAGGAACTGCATGTCGCGCAGCTCGACGGGACGGGTGCGCCTGATCTTGCCGACGACGCGTGGCACCGGCGTCCTGTTGCCGCCGCGATTGACCAGCTCGAACGGATGTTCGTCGTCGACGCCCTCGAGCGCCGTCGCGAACCGGTTGGAATAGCTTTCGCGCCGGATCTCGCCGTCGGTCACGATGTCGATGCCGGCCCGTTCCATGTCGCGGATGGCCAGCAGCGTGGCGTCGTCCTGCGCCTGCTCGAGATAGGCTTCGTCGACCCTCCACAGTTCCTTGTAACGCGTGCGCGGCACGATCTTGCTCAGCATCGCGCGGTTCACCAGCCAGTCGGGCTGGGGGTAGGAGCCGACGACGGTCGTCTGCAGCAGAGGCTCGGCCATGTATGCTCCTATTGCGCCTTGATGCCGGCAGCCTTCACCAGCTCGCCATTTTCGGCGAGCTCGCGCACGACGAGCGCGTCGAATTCGGCGGGCGTGGTCGGCGCGGGATCGGCACCAACCTTGGCCAGCCGCTCCTTGACTTCGGGCAGGGCGAGCACGGCGACCAGTTCCTTGTTCAGCCGTTCGATCGCCGCCGGTGGCGTCCCGGCCGGCGCGAACACGCCCGCCCAGTAGTTGTAGGCGCTGCCCTTGTAGCCGGCTTCCTCGGTCGTCGGCACATTGGGCAGCACCGAAGCCCGTGCCGGGCTGCCGACCGCCAGAGCCATCAACCGCCTGTCGTTCACGATCGACAGCGCCGATACCACCGGCGAGAAGAAGTAATCGACCCGGCCTCCCATCACGTCGTTCAGTGCTTCGGGCGTGCCTTTGTACGGCACATGCAGGACGTCGATCCTGGCCGCGACCTTGAACTTCTCTCCGTTCATGTGAGTGGCGCTGCCGATGCCGGCCGAGGCGAACGACATCTTGCCCGGCTGTGCCTTGGCCTGGTTCACCAGGTCGGCCACGGTCTTCCAGCCTTTGTCGGGCGACACGACCAGCACATTGGGCTGGCGGGCGATGATGGTCACGCCCATCAAGTCCTTGGCGGTGTCGTAGGGCAGCTTCTCGTAGATCCAGGGATTGACGGTGTGACCCGACGAATTGACCAGCAGCGTGTAGCCGTCGGGTGCGGCCTTGGCGACCTGGGCCGCGGCGATGGTGCCGCCGGCGCCGGGCCGGTTCTCGATGATCACCGGTTGGCCCAGCCGCTCGGACAGCTCGTTGGAGACGGAGCGCGCCATCACGTCGGTCGCGCTGCCCGGCGTGAAGGCCACGATGATGTGAACCGGCTTTTGCGGCCAGGTTTGTGCCTGGGCCGTGGTGGCGAAGAGCGCAAGACCTGCCGCGGCAATCAAGAGACGCATGAATTCCCCTTTCAGTTGCTCTTCACCCGGCGGCAACTTGCCGGCTGATGCTGGGCACGTTCAAGCGGCCCAGCATTCGCTCACCCGATGCGGCGAGCTTGCCACGAATGGCCTCGATATCGGTGCGCAAAAGTTTGCCGTCGCGCTTGGCGAAGCGGCCGGCGACCAGCACGTCGCGCATGCGGGCGCCCGAGCCCTGCATGACCACGGTCGCGAGGGCATCGTGAACCGGCCACATGGCGAGCGCGCCGAGCGACATCACGGCGATGTCTGCCTGCTTGCCCACGGAAAGGCTGCCGATGCGGTCGGTCATGCCGAGCATTTCAGCACCCCGTGTCGTAATCCAGTCGAATGCCTCGGCGGCGGGGATGGTCGAGGTGCTTGGGATGCCGCCGCTGCTGGCGCGCTCGGCTGCATTGTCGAGGGCGCGCTGCGACGCCAGCGCCATGCGCGCCACCGTGAACATGTCGCCGCCGATGGCCGACTTCGAGATCCACGCCGACCGATGGCGCCGACCCCAGCGCCCGGAGGCGGCCGGTGATCGGATGGCCATGCCCCTGCGCCATCTCGTTCTCCGGCGTGATCGAGAAGCTGACGCGGAGATCGACGAAGGCCCGGAGCTGGGCGTCGCTGAGATTGTTGCCGTGAACGATGTTGATGTGCGGACCCACCAGGCCGTGCTGCATCAGCGTCTCCCAGCCGCCCGGCGTCTTCGCCTCGCCACCGCCCTGGTGCATCGACGCGACCAGTCCCATTTCCCGCGCGAGGGAGAAGTCGTGGGCACTGACCTCGAGGGTCGAGTAGTGCGGCCCGAGCACGGCTAGGCCCAGAGTGACGAGAGCGTTGCGATCCGCCAGGGGGCCTTTCAGCAGCCGCTCGATCTCCTTGCGCGGATGCGGCACTTCGGAGAAGTGCGGCTCGCCGGGTCTGGGATCCGGTTTGGGCGAGCCGTGGAAGAACGCGGCGCGGATGCCGCTCTCCTTGAGGCCGGCAACGCCCGCATCGGTATGCTCGGGCGTGGGATTGTTGTGGCACCAGTCGACGAGGGTGGTCACGCCATGGTCGAGCTGGTTCAGGGCGCCGGCCAGAGTCGCGATGTGAATATCCTCGGGCGTGAAGACCGTTGCGAGCCCGGCGTGGACGTGGCGGAAATATTCCAGCAGCGTCCAGTTCGCCGCCACCGACCTCAAGGCGGTCTGCCAAGTGTGCATGTGGGCGTTGATCAGGCCGGGCAGCACGAAATGACCGGCGCAATCGATGCTCTCGGCGTTGGCAGCGGACAGGTCAGGGGCAATCGCCGCAATTCTGCCGTCGTCGATCAGCACATCGCCTCTGGGCAGGATGCCCAGCGCCTTGTCCTGGGTGACGACGATCCCCGATTTCAGCAGCAGCTTGCGCATCGTCAGGCGAGCCCGTCGCTCACCTTCACGTTCTCGGGCACCAGCTTCATGCCGGCGGCGCGGGCCAACTCGACCAGCAGCACGGAGAAGTCGATGTCGCCGGGATACTGGTTGGCGAGCGATTGAAGGCTCTCGCGCGTGGCCGATGCCGTCGGCATGGTCACGCCCTGCGCCTTGGCCGCTCCCATGCCCAGTTCGAGGTCCTTCAGCAGGAGCTTCGGCGTGAACGTGGTCGTGAAGTCGAGATTGACGAGGGCCGGCGTCTTGTAGCGCGTGTACATCGAGCCCAGCACGCTGCTGTTGATCAACTCCAGGAACACATGGCGCGGGATGCCGGCTTTCTCGGCCAGCAGGGTGATCTCGCACAGGGAATGGATGATCACGCCGAACATCGTGTTGTGCGCGATCTTCCAGATGCGCGACAGCTCGCCCTCGCCGACATAGAGTTCCTGGCGCCCCAGCGCCGCCAGCAGCGGCTTGACGGCGTCGTATTCGGCTCGCGGCCCCGACGCCACGACCAGCAGCTTGCCCGCCTTGGCGACGCGGGCATTGCCCGACACCGGCGCGCTCAGGTAGGTGACCCCCATTTCCGTCAGGCCCTTGCGGATCTCCGCCGAGCCGGTATCCGAGATCGACGACATATCGACCACGCGCTTCGGTCGCGCGTTGCCCGCGAGCACGCCGTCCTTGCCGAACAGGATCTCCTTCAGGTCGTCGGTGGTGGACACCATCGTGAAGACGGTGGCGCAGTGCGCCATGGCAGTCTTGTCCGTCACGACCTCGGCGCCAATCCGGGCCAGTGGATCGGCCTTGGAAGCCGTGCGGTTCCACACCGAAAGCCCGTGGCCGGCCGCGACCAGGCGGGCCGCCATCGCCTCCCCCATGCGGCCAAGGCCGATCCAACCGATGGAATGCGATGCTTTGCTGCTCATATCGTGAAACCCTTACGCGAGTTCTGCGTTGCTCGTTGCGCCGCAGTGTGGGAGGGGTTTCAGTCGATGTCCATGGCCGGCCGGTCGTTCGCCTTTCTGGCACTTCTGCTTGTCGCCTCGTGCAGCGGGCATTTGCCGAACACGGCGCTGCGCCGCCACGAAGCCAATTCCTATTACAAGGTCAACGATTCGACGCCGCTGGTGGCGCTGATGCGCGAACGCCATATCTCGCCGCCGGACGAAACCTCCGCGACACCGCTGCTCGAGCAGTTGCAGGCCGAGCTTGCCAAGAGCGATCGCTCGGGCCGCTACAACGGCGTGACCTACGAACTTACGCGCGGGAACCTGTTGGGATCCGGCTGGATCGTGCAGACGCCCGACGCCTGGGGACGGCGCGCGGCCGACCTGAAATTCTATCCGCTCGACTGCAAGGACTGCGAGAAGGACGTCCTGCTGCCATCCTGCAGCAGCGACGCCGACTGCGGCGGCGGCACCTGCGGAACGATCTGGCCGGCGCCGGGCAGCAATACGCGACGCAAGGTATGCTTCGGTCATTCCGACGGGCTGCTGGTCGGGCTTTACGACCTGATCGCCGGCGCGAAGAGCAGCGTCGACATCAATCTTCTGCAACCGGCGCCGGATGCGCGCTTCCTCGCCGCCCTGAGAGCGGCGTTCGGCGCATTGGCGCGCAGCGGCCGGCCGGTCTCCATCCGCATCCTGCTGGGTCAGTACGACACCGGTCTGGTCGACACCCGCGATTTCCTCTCCCAAGTGAGCGCAGAGGTCAAAGACGTGCCGGGGGCGCACATCAGGATCAGCGTGGCGGCGATGCAGTCCTGTACGTCGTTCGAGGACTGCGACAGCTTCTCGTGGAACCATTCGAAGATCGTGAGCGTCGACGGACGCGAAGCGCTCGTCGGCGGCCATAATCTCTGGACGAAGGACTATCTGATCGGCGATCCGGTCAGCGATCTGTCGATGCGGATCAGCGGGCCGGCGGCGGCCAGCGCCTCGCGCTTTGCCGATACGCTCTGGGAATATGTCTGCAGCAATCTCAAACAGACGAAGGTGATCTTCCTGTCGAGCCTGGCGACCGATCGGAGTTTGCCCGAAGGCGGGTGCCCGCCGCCGTCGCCGGCGGCAAATGCCGCGACCGCGACCGGCGGCATGCCGGTCATGGCGGTCGGCCGGCTGGGCTCGGGAATCACCAAGGACTTCGCCAACCACAGCGATCTTGCGCGCGACCTGATGCTGGGCACCGCCAGGCACACGATCCGGATCGCGCAACAGGACCTTGGCTTCGTCTTCGGCCGGGCCGACACGCTGTTTCCCGAAAGCAATCTGGAGCGGCTGGTGGCGTTCCTGATGCGCGGCGGGGGCGACATCTACATCGTGCTGTCGGACGAGGGCGCGACCGGCAACAGTGGCAGCAGCTATTCGAACGGCGTGCCGCTCATGACCTTCGCCCGCCACCTGCGCGAGATGGTGCAGGGCAGGTTCGAGGCGAAGGATCCGCAGTCGCGCTACGCAATACGCACCGGACCGGATCCGGCGAATGCGCTGTTGTGTGAACATGTCCATCTGGCGCCGTTCCGCTTCGGCCCCGACAGCAAGTGGCCCGACCACGCGACCTTTGCCACCCATGCCAAGCTCTGGATGATCGACGACCGCGCCTTCTACATCGGCTCGGACAACATGTACCCGGTCAATCTCCAGGAGTTCGGCTATATCGTCGACGACAGGAAGGCGGCGGGCGAGTTGCTCGATGCCTACTGGAATCCGCTGTGGCAATGGTCGCAGGCGGCCGCCGTCTCGGGGCCCGGGGTCAAGAAGTGCATCTTCCGCGAGATCATAAACTAGTCGTGATTTGATCCGGTCCCGGTCGCGGCGCGTATTGGCTTCAGGAGGCCAACATGAAGATAGTGCGATGGACCGCCGCTCTTGCGTTCGTGCTTCCGCTTTCCGCCGCGGTGCTTTCCTCGGGAGCGCAAGCCGATGACGCTGCCTACTGCCGGGCACTGGCTGCCAGGTACCAGATGTATTTCGTGACCGACAGCGGTCACTACCGCGACGCGGGTCCGATCGACGGCAATATCGCCGCCGAGCAGTGCCGCGCCGGCAACCTCGCCGGCATTCCCGTGCTCGAGCGCCTGCTGCTCACCAAGAAGATCGACCTGCCCGCGCGCGGCTGAGGGCTAGCCCGCCGGATCCACCGGCGTCACCACACCTTCGGCGGCCTCGATGACCTCTCCGGCATCGAGACAGAGATCTTCCCTGTTGCGCATCGACATGATCTGCACGCCGCTGCGCAGCTTGCCATGACGCCCCACGGGCACCGCAAGGCCGGGCAGGCCGAGCAGCGGCGCCATCAGCACCGGCCGCATCGAATCGAAGATCGCGCGTTGGCCTTCGACGGTCGTGTCCATCACCTGCTTGGGCGGCAGGTCGGCGAGGGTCGGCATGATCAGCAGCGGCCATTGCTGCATGAAGATCATCCAACGGTAGACCATGCCTTCGCGCTCTGTCAGCGCTGCCATGTAGGGCGGAAGGTCGATCGGCCGGATGAGATCGAGCCACGAACGCATCGCGGCAATGCCATCGGGATCGCCGACCTTCTGCATTTGCGGCCACAGGCCTGCCTCGGACTCCCGGCCGATGATTGCGTGCCACAACTCCGGACCGCGCGCCGCATCCGGCGGCAGCATCTCGTCGACGACGTAGCCCGCGGTCTGCAGATGCTTGCCGGCCTGGCGAACCGCCGCGGCCTGCGCCGGATGGGTCTTCCCGCCGGGAAACTCCGGCACCAGCGCCACGCGGATCGGCCGGGCGGGTGGCGGTCCCTGCATCGGCACGTCGTTCCAGCGCCAGTCGCGCCGGTCGCCGCGTGCCATGACTTCGAGCGCCAGCCGCGCATCGCGGACGGTGCGGGTGTGGGGCCCTTGCACCGCCATCAACATCGCGCCGATGCCGCGACCGGCAGCGGCGGAACTGGGATTGAAGCCCGGCACGCGCCCGAGACCCGGCCGCAATCCGACGATGCCGTTGCAATAGGCCGGAATGCGGACCGAGCCGCCGATGTCGTTGCCATGCGCGATCGGTGCGATGCCGACGGCGATCGACGCGCCTGCGCCGCCGCTCGAACCGCCGGGCGTCACCGTGGGGTCGAGTGGATTGAGCGTGCGGCCATGCAGGCCGTTGTCGGTGTACAGGCGCATCGAGAACGCCGGCGCATTGGTGCGGCCGATGATGATCGCGCCGGCGTGCTTCAGGTTGGCGACGACCGGACTGTCCTCCTGAGTGACGAAGTCCTTGAGCGCGACGACGCCGTTGTCGGTCACGGTGCCGGCGAGGTCGACGTTGATCTTGATGGTGACTGGCACGCCGTGTAGGGAGCCGAGCGCATGGCCGCGGGCGCGGGCGGCGTCGGCTGTCTCGGCTGCCGCGCGCGCTTCGCTCTCGAACACGTGCACGACTGCGTTGATAGCGGGATTGACCTTGTGCAGGCGCTTCAGAACCGAGTCGACCGCCTCGACGGAAGAGGCGCGACCGGTGCGGATCAGGGCCGCGAGTTCGGTCGCGTCCAGTTGCCAGAGTTCCGTCATCGGACTTCCCCTCAGAAGATGGAAAAATACTCGCGCTGTTCCCAGTCGTCCGCGCCCTTGGAGAAGCGGTCGATCTCGGCCTGCTTGAGCTTCACGTAAAAGTCGACGAAGAAATCGCCGAGGCCGGCGCGCAGCGCCTTGTCCTCGCCGAGCGCGATCAGCGCCTCGCCGAGCTGCTTCGGCAGCATCGGTGCCTTGGCGTCGTAGGGCGTATCGGCGGAAGGGCCGGGATCGGCCTGGGTCCTGAGCCCATCGAGGCCGCAGACGATCTGGCTCGCCATATAGAGGTAGGGATTGGCGGCGGGCTCGCCGACCCGATTCTCGAGATGCGTCGTGGCATCGCCGGGACCGCCCAGCACTCTCACCATGACGCCGCGATTCTCGCGCGCCCAGATGGCGCGGTCGGGAGCAAGCGAGAAGGGGCGATAGCGCTCGTAGCCGTTGATCGTGGGCGTGCTGAAGGCGGCCGAGGCCGGCGCGTGGGCGAGCAGGCCCGCCATCCAGTGCATTCCCACGGGTGAGAGCGGCTCGTTTGCATTCATGAAGGCATTGGCGCCCGTCTTCCGGTCGATGAGCGACTGGTGCAGGTGCCAGCCGCTCGACATCACGTTGGGAATCTTGGGGCGGCACATGAACGTGGCGTGGTAGCCGTGGCGCCGCGCAACCTGCTTGGTGGCGCTGCGAAACAGCACCATGGCATCGGCGGGTTCGAGGCCTGTGGCCGCGCGAAAAGTGAACTCGACCTGGCTCGGGCCAAACTCCACTTCAAGTGAGCGCAACGGAAGGCCGAGGCCCGCGATGTTGGCGCGCAGGATCTCGAGGATGGGATCCATCTCGTCGTAGCGCTGCTCGGTAAGGTACTGGTAGCCCTGGTTGAGCAGGGACACATCCGGCGGCGGACCAGGTTGGCCGGGCTGCGCCGCATCTTCGAGGGCGAGGTGTGTCTTTTCGAGCTTGAAGAGGTGGAATTCGACTTCGAGGCCGGCGAGGAAGTCGTAGCCGGCATCGGCGAGCGACGACAGGGCCTGGCGGTAGAGATGGCGCGTGCCGAGCGGCACGGGCCGTCCATCCGGGAAAACGATGTCACACAGCATCCATCCGGTATGCGGCGCCCACGGCAGCACGCGGAACGTGGACGGGTCGGGAAGCATGACGACGTCGGCCGCGCCCTCCCATTCCTTGCCGCCGAACGCGCCACCCTGTCCCCAGACCGAGAACACCGTGCGGTGCGACGTGTCCTTCATCAGCATGGTGGCGCTGAAACCCACGCCGCTTCTCATCGCTCCGGCGATCTCGCCCGCGACATAGGTCTTGCCACGCAGGATGCCGTGCTGATCGGCAAAGGAGAGGCGGACGACGGAGATGCCGTTCGCCTGGAGCCGCTTCTCGACGTCGCGTGCGGCAGCCTGACGGTCGCCGGTCCACAGGCCAGCCTTCTCGGCGAGATGCATCGGGGTCAGGCGACCAGAGGCGGCAGGGTTTGCTTCGCCCAGTCGGAGCCGCTGCGACGGCGTGCGTCGAATTCTTTCCAGTAATCCTGCCAGCCCTGGGTCGGGCCCATGCCATCGACCGTGATCGGGCCGCGAATGGTGGCGGCGCGCGCGGGATCGAGCCACATCGGCGGCTTCTCGCCATTGCCGACCTGGCCGATCGCGGAGAGCAGCATGCGGCGGTAGGCGACGATCGCCTTGTCGGTCGTGCCGAGATGCTCGCGCGTGCGGTCCTGAATGCGGCCCTGGCCTTCGATCGCCCACTGGTCGTGGACGTTGATGTCGAAGCCCATGCCCGTGTAGGTCTGCCTGGCCTGCTGGGCGACGTTGTAGCCGTATTGATTGTGCCGGCCGAGGCGCGGGCGATAGTCCGGAAGCTCGTAGAGCTGCAGGCGCTGCTCGCGCATCTGCGCATGGTCGACCGGCTTACCGAACGACGTGAAGATCGCGTACCAGTAGCAGGAGATATCGTCGATCGGCACGTGCCACTGGGTGATCGTCATCTCCGTGCTCATCGGGATCACGAAGGCGTAGGGGAAGACGAGGTTGGTCACGCGCACATGCGTGTTCCTGTCGTTGATCTTGCGCAACGTGAAGAGGCGCATGCCGTAGTCGGTGCCCTCGACCTCGATCGTCGGCCGGGGGAAATCGCGCATCATCTTCGTCATCGGAATGTCGGAGTCCGACGACGAGGCGCGGAACTGCTTGCCGTAGGTGTCGCCCGACGGATCCTCGTCTTCGTAGAAGCGGTGGAGATACGAGGCGTGCGCCGGATCGATGCCGACCTCCAATGCCTGCAGCCAGTTGCAGTCGATCAGCCCCTTGAAGGCGAAGGCATGCGTGCCCGGTGCGAGGAAGCAGTCGAAGTCGGGAAAGGCCGGTGCTTCGCCTTCTCCCAGGTAGGCGAAGATGATGCCGTTCTTGACGACAACAGGATACGATTTCTGCTGGACTCGCTGGCAGAGCACGCTGCCTTCCGGCTCGGCGGGCGTCTCGAGGCATTTGCCATCGACGTCGAACAGCCAGCCATGGAACAGGCAGCGCAAGCCGCCGTTCTCGAGACGGCCATAGGCAAGATCGGCGCCGCGATGCGGGCAGTCGCGGTCGAGCAGCCCGTGCCGGCCGCGCTCGTCGCGGAACAGCACGAAATCCTGGCCCAGCACGCGCACCGCCTTGGCCGGCCGTTCGGCGGGCAGCTCGTCGGCCAGGGCGACCGGATGCCAGTAATGCCGCATCAGCGCGCCGCATCTGGTGCCGGGGCCGATGCGGGTGATCAGCTCGTTCTGCTCGGGGCTCGTCATCCCGAAAGTCTCGCCGAAACCGGCTTTGCTGTCACGTTGCATGCCCCTCGAATTGGGGCAGGTCGTCGGTGATTTCGAACCATGGCGCCTTGGAGCCGACGAAGATGTGCCGGGAGGGACGGATGCCAGGCGCATCGACAAGCGTGCCCAGCGCGACATGCACGAACTTTGCCTCTCGGACGAGCGAGTAGAGGAGCGAGCCGCACGCCTTGCAATGGGCGTCGTGATTCGTCGGGCTGCCGTAGATCAGGAGAGCGTCCGCGCCCTTGCTGACCGCCAGCTTGCCGCGCTCGATTCCGGCAAAAGCCTTGAAGGCCGAGCCGGTCGTCCGGCGGCAGTTCGAGCAGTGGCAATTCATGGCATAGGCGAATTCATCGGCCACGGCGTATTGCACGACGCCGCAAAAACATTTCCCCGCAAGCGTTGTCGTCACAGGCATCTCCCTTTCCGGACGGCAGTCTATACAATGCCGTCCATGAGTACCCTTGACGGCATGCCCGGCCCGACGTCCCGGCACTTCATTTCCCAGCGTCTGCGCATGCACTATGTCGATTGGGGTAATCCCGACGCGCCGCCGCTTCTGCTGGTCCACGGCGGCCGCGACCATTGCCGGAATTGGGATTGGGTGGCGCAGAAGCTGCGCCGCGACTGGCACATCATCTGTCCCGACCTGCGCGGGCACGGCGACAGCCAGTGGTCGCCCGATGGCAACTACCAGATGTCGGCCTACGTCTACGACCTTGCCCAGCTCATTCATCAGCAGGCGATGGCGCCGGTCACGATCGTCTCGCATTCCCTGGGCGGCAACATCTCGCTGCGCTACACCGGCATTTATCCAGAGAACGTGCGCAAGCTGGTCGCCATCGAGGGCCTCGGCCCGTCGCCCAAGGTGATCGCCGAGCGCGGTACGAAAACGCTGTCCGACAGGATGCGCGACTGGGTGGCCGATCAGCGCAAGCTCTCCGGCCGCCTGCCGCGCCGCTATGCCTCGATCGAGGAGGCCTTCAAGCGCATGCAGGACGAGAACAAGCATCTCTCGGCCGAGCAGGCGCGGCACCTGACGCAGCAAGGCGTCAACCAGAACGAGGACGGCACCTACAGCTGGAAGTTCGACAACTACGTGCGCGCCAATCCGCCCTACGACATGAGCTACCCGGACATCGAGACGCTATGGACGCGTATCACTTGTCCGACGCTGCTGATCTACGGCAAGGAGAGCTGGGCCTCCAATCCCGAGAACGACGGCCGGCTGAAGTACTTCAAGACGGCGAAGGTGGTCGAGTTCGACAATGCCGGGCATTGGGTGCACCACGACCGGCTCGACGCGTTCGTCGACACTGTCCGGGCCTTCATTGGCTAGCGTCGCCACCCTGCTGACGGACATTCGCGCCTGCACAGTCTGCGCGAAAGGCCTGAAGGCGGGACCGCGGCCAGTCGTGCAGTTCGCACCGTCCTCCCGCATCGTCATCATCGGCCAGGCGCCGGGAGCGCGGGTGCACGAAAGCGGCGTGCCGTGGCAGGACGACAGCGGCAAGCGCTTGCGCGACTGGACCGGGCTGTCGGACGCGGATTTCTACGACCCGGCGAAGATCGCTCTTGTACCGATGGGTTTCTGCTATCCGGGCAAGGGCGCCAGCGGCGACCTGCCACCGAGACCGGAATGCGCGCCGCTCTGGCATGAGAAGGTGCTGTCGGCTCTGAAGGCAACGCGGCTCACCCTGCTGGTGGGGAGCTACGCCCATGCCCGCTATCTCGAGCGGAAGCAGACCATGACAGAGGCGGTAATGGACTTCGCCGGTCACGGCGCCGGGATTTTCCCGTTGCCGCATCCGTCCTGGCGCAGTGGTATCTGGATGAAGCGCAACCCGTGGTTCGAGCACGACGTGCTGCCTGCGCTGCGGTTGGCGGTGCGCAAGGCGTTGGGAGGAAGCAGGAAATGAAAGCGGCAATCTTTCGCGGCGGAGACATCGTCGTCGACACGATGGCCGAGCCCGTGCCGGGCGTCGGGCAGGCGCTGGTCAAGGTGCTGAGCTGCGGCATCTGCGGGTCGGACCTGCATGCGGCCAAGCACGCCCATCGCATGGTCGCCGTGACGAGGCGGATTCCAGGGCGCACCCCGATGGATCTCTCGCGAGACGTCGTGTTCGGTCACGAGTTCTGCTGCGAAGTGATCGACTACGGTCCCAGGACAGAGAAGAAGCTGAAGCCCGGCACGCGGGTCTGCGCCATGCCGGTGATGCTGGAGGCCGATGGGCCGAAAGGCATGGGCTATTCGAACGACTATGTCGGCGGCTATGCCGAGCAGATGCTGCTTTCGGCACCGATGCTGCTCGAGGTGCCGAACGGCCTGTCGACCGATCATGCCGCACTCACGGAGCCACTGGCGGTGGGCGTGCATGCGGTCGAGAAGGGCGCATTGAAGGGTGACGAGGCGCCGCTGGTGGTGGGTTGCGGTCCGGTTGGACTGGCGGTGATCGCCGCCCTCCGCCTGAAAGGCATCCGTCCGATCGTGGCGGCGGACTTCTCCGCGAAACGCCGCGAGCTGGCGGTGAAGATGGGCGCGGATATCGTGATCGACCCGGCGGTCGAATCGCCTTACGCCAAACTGGCCACGGACAAAAGGGTCGCGATCTTCGAATGCGTCGGCGTGCCCGGCGTGCTGCAGCAGATGTTCGAGAAAGTGCCGCGCGATGCCCGCATCGTGGTGGTCGGCGTCTGCATGGAGCCCGACACGATCGAGCCGATGTTCGGCATCGTGAAGGAACTCAGCCTGCAGTTCGTGCTGGGCTACACGCCGCAGGAATTCGCGCGCTCGCTCCAGTTGCTGGCCGACGGCAAGGTCGACGCGCCGTCGCTCATCACCGGCAAGGTCGGCCTCGACGGGGTGAAGGGGGCCTTCGCCGAGTTGGGAAATCCCGAACGGCACACAAAAATTCTCGTCGAGCCGTGGAGGTAACGACCGGCTCCAACTAGCCGCGCGACGGCAGCGAGACCTTCGCATCTTTCAGGGCTTTTTCCAGGACGGGAATGCCGGCGGCGGTGTCGCCCGCTTTGCATTTGGCTACTGCCATGGGAACGTCGCCGCTTGCGGGATTGGAGCCGACCTCCTTGGCGTACAGCTTGCTCAGAGTCTCGCAATACGCTGCGTCGGTCGACTGGGCGATGGCCGCAAACGGCACGGCGAGGGACACGCAGAACGCGAAAATGCCAAGTGACTTCATGGAGAACCTCCCTGGAAGGGACTTTCCATCCTCCTCTCGTCCACGGGAAAGTCAATAAACGTCGATGTTTCCTAGGACTTTCCCATTCTGGTAGAACGCTGGCGCCGAACTGGAGGAGAAAAATGAAATTCTACAATTCGCGCGGGCCGAACCCGCGCATGGTCCGCATGTTCATGGCCGAGAAGGGCTTCGAGGTGCCGAAGGTCGAGGTCGATCTGCTGGCCGGCGAGAACCGGAAGGACCCGTTCCTCAAGATCAATCCGGCGGGGCAGTTGCCGGTGCTGGAGCTGGACGACGGCACCGTGCTCGCCGAAATCACGGCGATCTGCGAGTACGTCGACGAGATAAAGAAGGATACGCCGTCACTGATCGGAGATACGCCCGCCGAGCGTGGCGTCACGCGCATGTGGACGCGCCGCATTGATCTCAACATTGTCGAGCCTGCCGCCAATGGCTTTCGCTATTCACTGGGGCTGAAGGTCTTCCAGGATCGCATTCGCTGTATTCCGGCCGCCGCGGAGGATCTCAAGACGACGGCAAAGGAATGGCTGGTGAAGGTTGACGGTTTGATGGGAGCGAAACCTTTCATCGCCGGCAACAAACTCACAATGGTCGATATCTTCCTGTTTGCCTTCCTCGACTTCATGAAGGGTGTGGGACAGCCACTCGATCCTGCGAACAAGAACCTCACGGCCTGGTTCGAGCGCATAAAAGCGCGACCAAGCGCCGCCGCGTAGCGCTCTGCCTTGTTTTCGTCGCTTTTGGAGACGTAGCCTGCGCCCCGCCGCAAACCGGGGTTGCAGGCACAATTTTAGGACGCAGGAACAAATAACAATGCGCCGTACGATCACTTTGCTCGCGCTCGTCGCCACGCCCATTCTCACCACAGTCCAGGTCTTCGCAGCCGATCCGCCGAAGCCCGCTGCTACTGCTGCACCCTCTGCCACCATGGCGCCTGCCCTGCATGGGCTATGGCTGCTGACGGATTATCCGTCACAGACGGTGCGGCCGGGCGAGGTCACGACGATCCGCTTCAAGCTGCAGAATTCGGGACTCGCTCCCGAGACATTGGCCGTCTCGGTCGACGGCGTTCCGGCGGGCTGGAAGATCGACGTCATGGGCAGCGGCCAGCCGATCGCGGCGGCGATGGCGCCGACCAACGACAGTGTGGCGTTGCAGTTGAGGGTCGAGGTCCCGAAGGATGCCAAGCCCGGCTCGCAGAACGTCACGGTGCACGCCAAGGGCGCGACCCAGTCGATCGATCTGCCGATGACTTTGACCATCGGCAAGGAAGTGCCAGCCAAGCTCGCGATCAAGACGCAGCTTCCGTCGTTGATCGGCACGCCCAAGTCGTCGTTCGACTACACGCTGTCGGTGACCAACGACAGCGGCAAGGAGATGACGGTTGCGCTCGCAGCCCAGGCGCCGGGCAATTTTCAGACGACCTTCACGGAAGGCTACGGCACCAACGAGATCAGCTCGCTGCCGATCGATGCTGGCGCCTCGAAGGACATCAAGGTCAAGGTCAAGCCGCCAGCCGAAGTGAAGGCCGGCGACTATCCGGTGCTGGTCAAGGTGTCCGCCGAGGGCGCGACGGCCGAGCAGAAGGTGACGCTCCAGATCAGCGGCCAGGGCCAGCTCGCTCTCACCAGCAAGGACGGGCGTCTGAGCGGCGAGGCCCAGGTCGGCAAGACTGCCGAATACACGCTGGTCGTCGGCAACGACGGTACCGCGGCGATCGACAACGTGGAGATGTCGGGCTCCGTACCATCCGACTGGAAGGTTGAGTTCACCCCCAAGACCCTGCAGAACGTGGCGCCTGGCGAGAAGAAGGAAGTGAAGGTCTCGGTGACGCCGTCGGAGAAGGCGATCGCCGGCGACTATGTCGCGTCGTTCCGCGCCAATGGCCGGGGAGATTCCAAGTCGGCCGACTATCGGATCACCGTCACGACCTCGACCTTGTGGGGCATGGTCGGCATCGGCATCATCGCGATTGCGCTGCTCGTCCTGCTGGGAGCGGTCGCGCGCTTCGGCCGGCGCTAGGCGGCCGGTGGCGACAATGGGCGATCATGTCATCGAAGCCCGCGGACTGCTGAAGGTCTACGGTACGACCCGAGCGGTCGACGCCATCGACCTCGACATCCGGCGTGGCGAGATCTTCGGCCTGCTGGGCCCCAACGGGGCCGGCAAGACGACAGCCATCCTGATGATGCTGGGGCTGACCGAGACCAGTGGCGGCTCGGTCTCCGTGCTGGGTTTCGACCCGGTGCGCCAGCCGCTGCAGGTCAAGCGACGGGTCGGCTACCTGCCCGATGCCGTCGGCTTCTATGATCACCTGACGGCACGCGAGAATCTCGCCTACACCGCTCGCCTGCTCGAGATCCCGCGCCGCGAGGCCACCGGACGAATCATGGACGCGATGAAGAGCGTCGAGTTGGCCGACGTCGTCGACAAGAGGGTCGCCACCTACTCGCGCGGCATGCGCCAAAGGCTTGGCATCGCCGAGATCGTGATGAAGAAGGCCGAGGTCGCGATCCTCGACGAGCCGACGTCGGGTCTCGACCCGCACGCCACCTTCGAGCTGCTGGAGATGATCCGCGGCCTCAAGAGGGCGGGCGTGGCCGTGCTGCTATCTTCGCACCTGCTCGACCGGGTGCAGAGCGTTTGTGACCGCGTGGCTCTGTTTAACAGGGGCAAGATCGCGCTCATGGGCACCGTGGTCGAACTCGCCAATCAGGTGCTGGGTGCGGGCCATCCGTTGCTCGTCGAGGCGAGCGGCATCGATGTCGCCGCGGCGCTGCGCGGTGTCGAGGGCGTGCAGCAGGTCTTGCCGGCGGGAGAAGGGGCCTGGCGCGTGGTCGCCGACCGCGACGTGCGGGCAACCGTGGCGCAGCGCATCGTCTCGGCCGGAGGGTCGCTGACGCGTCTCGCCGACCTGCAGCCCAGCCTGGAAGAAGTCTATACGCACTATTTCGAAGGAGAGCGCCGTGCAGCGTGAAGGCTCTCCGTTCACCGGCCTTGGGCCGGTGTTCATGAAGGAACTTTCCGATCATTTGACCAGCATACGCATGCTGGTGCTCACTTTGTTCGTGATCGTGTTCGGTGCCTTCCCTGTGGCCTCGTCGCTGCAGACCCTGCGGACGGTCGTCGGCGCCGATGCCTATCTTTACCTGCGCATCTTCACCATCGAGCCCGAGCAGGTGCCGATCTCCTTCATCACCGCGCTGAATTTCATCATTCCGCTGATGGCGATCGGACTGGGTTTTGACTCGGTCAACAGCGAGTTCAATCGGCGCACTTTGAGCCGCGTGCTCTCGCAGCCGATCTATCGTGACGCATTGCTGCTGGGCAAATTCCTTGCCGGACTTATGACGCTTGCGGTCGGGCTGCTGGCGCTCTGGCTGATCGTGTTCGGCGCGGGTCTGCTACTGCTCGGCATCCCGCCGCGCGGCGTCGAGGTGGCGCGCGCCTTTGGCTTCCTCCTGGTGGCGATCGCCTATGGTGGCGTCTGGCTCGCGGTCTCGATGCTGTTCTCGGTGATCTTCCGTTCGACCGCCACCGCGGCGCTCTGCGCGCTCGGCATGTGGCTGTTCTTCTTCATCCTGTGGCCGATGATCGCCAATGCGATCGTTCTGGGCTTCGCGCCGCGCGAGATCACGAGCGTCGACCAGTATGTCGGCCTCCAGGAATTCGCCATCGCAATGCAACGTCTGTCGCCGGGCACCCTGTTCAGCGAGGCGCTGCTGGGATTGCTCAATCCCGAAACCCGGACGCTCGGTTTCATGCTGCCGACCCAGATGCGCGGGGCGATTCCCGAACGCCCCGCTGCCGCTCGACCAAAGCCTGCTCTTGATCTGGCCGCAGGTTACCGGTCTGATCGCCGGCATGATCGTCGTCTTCGCCGCGGCCTATGTCATCTTCCAGCGCGAGGAAGTGCGCGCCTGAAAGACTGGACCATCACCGCGGCGCTCAACAACGCGCGCTGGTGCAATGCCGTGTGTTTCGCGCACGGCACGGTGGGACGCTTTTTGGTCCACACCTGGGTGAATGCCGAAACGGTGCCGCGCTTCTATCCCAACGTCGTCTCGCTGACGACGGGCCCGGCCGATATCGACGAGCAGCGCCAGATCGTGAGCATGCTCCTGAAGTCCAACCTGCCCGGGCGCTGGGCGGTGAAGGACAGTTTCGCGACCCTCGACATCGCGCGTCTGGGTTTCGATGTGCTGTTCGAAGCCAACTGGATCCGTCTGGCTCCGGCCACGCCGGAGTCGACTGCAGCGGGTTTTCCGAGGTCGGGCGCGCTGGTTTCCGGCCTCTCGTGGGAGCGCGCCGGACCGGGCGGCGATGCGTTCCCGGCGTCGCTGTTCAGCGACGAGAATTTCGCGATGTTCTCGGGCAGTCGTGACGGAACGGTCGCGGCGGGCGGCACGCTCTATCGCGCCGACGGAGCGGTGGGAATTTCCAACGTCGTGGCCGACGCCGACGAAGCACCGGCGGTGTGGCGGGATCTTGCCATTCTGGCTGCCAGCACCTTTCCGGACCTGCCGATCGTCGGCTACGAATTGGGCGACGAGTTGAAGGCCGCTCGCCGGGCCGGCTTCGAGTCGGCGATCCTCTTCGCATCTGGGTCAAGTCGCGGGAGTAGCGCCCTCTCTGACTCTCGCCGGGCCGGAAAGGCTTTGCAGCGTGATTGCTGGTTACGCAATTTATTATTGACTTTAGGTGCGAAATACGCAATATAGCATCTGAAGGGGACCCGGACCCTTGGCGTTTGTCGCTACAATATTGGCAAGCACCCAAGCGCGGGGGCCTTGGGAGACGCCGGACGGTGGGCCGGATCAAGCAGGGCGGACGACCACCGTTTTGCGACCGTTTCCCCGTTTGGGACGGTTTAACGCCAAGCCAAGTGCTTGATTTATCTCACAAGTCGAGCCGGACTCCGAAGAGCCGTTTAAAACGGTGAAAACGGTCGACGTCGCGGGGGCGCTGATCGGAAGCCCTAATAACCACAGGCCTTCAACGCGGCCAGCATGTGCGCGGGCGGCGGCGCGGTCACGGCGATCGCGGGTTTGGTCCTGGAGAGCGGCAGCACGATCGCGTGGCTCTGCAGGTGGAGCTGCTGGCCGGGAGCGACCTTGCCGTAGAGGCGATCGCCGATCACGGGACAGCCGGCATGGGCGCAATGCACGCGGATCTGATGGGTGCGTCCGGTCTCGGGCTTCAGTTCGAGCCACGTCATCCCGGGCGCGCGCCCCATCACCCTGTAGCGGGTGATCGAAGGCTGGCCCTTGTCGGAGACCTTCACCGACCAGCCGGATTTCGTGTTGAGCTTCAGCAGCGGAAAGTCGAACACGCCTTCGTCGGCCGGCGGTGCGCCTTCGACGACAGCCCAATAGGTCTTTTCCGTGCCGCGGCCGGAGAACAGGCGGCCGAGCTTCGCCAGCGCCTTGGGATGGCGGCCCAGCACCAGCACGCCCGACGTGTCCGCATCGAGACGATGCGCCAGAGCCGGTGGCCGCGGCAGGCCGTAGCGCAGATCGTCGAAGCATTCCTCGAGATTGGGCGCCTTGCTGGGACCGGCGTGGACGGCGAGGCCTGCCGGCTTGTCGATGACCAGGATCAACCCGTCGCGATGGAGCACGCGTGCCTGGATCTCCTCGGCCGAGAGCGGAGGCGGGCGCTTCAAGGCACCCACATCATAAAGAAGGCCAACGATCGAGCCAGCTCTCGCTTGCTTCGTAGAGTGCTGCCGCGCGCAGCACCGAGGCCTCGTCGCGGAAACGGCCGACGATCTGCAGGCCGATCGGCAGGCCGTCGCCGGCGTAGCCGCTGCAGACCGTGATTGCGGGATGGCCCGTGATGTTGAACGGCATGGTGTAGGGAAACCAGTTGCGCCGCAGTTCGCCCGCCTCGATGCCGTCGATCCTGATCGGCTCGAACAGATCCTGGTCGATCGGCGGCGCCGTGCGCGTAAGGGTCGGCGTCACGAGATAGTCGGCGTCGGCGAACCAGCGCTGAACCAGGCGGAAGAGATCGGTGCGCTGGAACATGGCGCGCTGGTAGTCCGCGCCGGTCCATTGCTCGGCCTGCGCCACCTGCCGCACCAGCGACGGCGAGACCTTGTTGTCCTCGCGCATGATCATGTCGGAGAAGCGCGCGCGCCAAGTCGTGTGGTTGATCACCTTCCAGATCGGCTCCATGTCCGGAAGCGCCTCGGTGAGCTCGACCAGTTCGGCGCCAAGATCCCGGAGCCTGCCGAGCGCGCGCTCGAAGGAGGCGCGGACATCCTTGGCGACGAAGCGGGCGCCCAAGGTGGCACTGTAGAGGATGCGCTTTTCCTTGAGGTCGCCGCGGGGCGTGGCCGCCGTGATGTAGTCCTTTGGCTGAACGTCGATCGACCACGGATCGGACGGATGAGGCCCGGCCATCGCCCACAACATCAGTCCGGTATCCTCGACCGTGCGCGTCATCGGCGTGACGTAGGTGTAGTTGCCGAACGCGTCCGCGACCTGGCTGTGCGGGATCACGCCGTTGCTCTGCTTGAGGCCGACCATGCCGTTGGCCGCCGCGGGGATGCGCGTCGAGCCGCCGCCATCGGTCGCAATGCCGATCGGTCCGATGCCGGAGGCGACCGCGACGGCGGCACCGCCGCTCGAGCCGCCCGAGGTGCGCTCGGCGCTCCAGGCATTGCGGGTGCGGCCGAACAGCGGTGCATCGGTCAGCGCCTTGTGGCCGAACTCGGGCGTGGTCGTCTTGCCGAAAAGGATGGCGCCCACGGCTTTGATCCGCGCGGCGGCGACAGCATCTTCCTTGGGGACGTTGTTCTCGTACGCGAGCGCCCCGAAAGTCGTGCGAACGCCCGCGGTGTTCACGAGATCCTTGGCGGCGAACGGGATGCCGTGGAGGAGGCCCAGCGCCTCGCCCTTCATGACGTCGTCTTCGGCTTTCCGGGCCGCTTCCATCGCCATTTCGGGAACCAGCGTGATGAAACAGTTCAGCACCGGCTGAAGTTTCTCCGCACGCGCGAGCACCGCCTTCATCAATTCGACCGGCGAGACCTCCTTCTTGCCGATCTTGTCGCGCAAGGTCGCGGCGGAGAGGCGGCAGAGATCGTCGGTCATTTCAGCAGGCCTCGGCCTGCGAGATTTCGCATCAACGCCGACACGCCGAACGTCCACGGCGCGATCTTGTCGCAATGGTTCACGTTGTTGGTGAGCGTGCCGAGCTTGGGCGAGCTGATCGAGACGACGTCGCCTATCATATGCGTGAAGCCAGTACCGCCCGGCGTGCGCGGCTCGGTCGGTGCGAACAGCGTGCCGGTCATCAGCGCCATGCCGTCGGGATACTGGTGCATCTTGCCCATGGCGTTCGTGACGAGCTCCAGGGGATCGCGGCTGATCTTCGACAGGTCGCTGGAGCCGCGCAGGCGGAACTGGTCTGGGCCGGTCACTTCGAGATCGACCTTGGCCTTGCGCACGTCGTCGAGGCTGAAGGTGCCGTCGAACAGGCGCACGAACGGCCCAAGCGAACAGGAGGCGTTGTTGTCCTTGGCGATGCCCAGCAGAAGTGCGCTTCGGCCTTCCATGTCGCGCAGGTTCACGTCGTTGCCCAAGGTGGCGCCGACGATCTTGCCTGCCGCGTTGACGATCAGGGTGACTTCGGGTTCCGGATTGTTCCAGTCGGAGTCCGAGCGAATGCCGATTTCCGCGCCGTAGCCGACGGCCGCCATCGGCGGCGCCTTGGTGAAGATCTCGGCATAGGGGCCGATGCCGACCTCGAGATAGGGCGACCAGGCGCCACGTGCCATCAGGGTCTTCTTGAGCGCCTCGGCCTCGGCCGAGCCCGGCTTGATGGTGGTGACGTCGACACCGATGATCGAATTCAGTTCCTTGCGGACCTGTTCGGCACGAGCGGGATCGCCCTTGGCGTGCTCCTCGATCAGCCGCTCGAGCAGGCTGACCGCAAAAGTGACGCCGGCCGCCTTGAGCGCCTGCAGATCGACCGGCGCCAGCAGCCCGCCGATCACCTCCTGCAGGGAGCCGATGCGTTCGCCCTTCGAGCGGGCCAGGTCGACCGGATCGCCCGCATTGCACAGGTCGGCAATCGTCGGGACGGTCGCGGTGATGTCGAAAATGCCGTCGGACCGCACCGAAATCACGCTGGGGCCGTCTTTCCCCTGGACCCGGCCAATGAGGGTGCCGGCCATACCATCTTCCGGAAGAATATCTGCCACTGGACGTCCCTCTTTACGTGGGGCGCGCTTCGTTGCACAAAAGGCGCGCCATTTCCCGGAGTATTAAAATCATGGCTGCAGCGCGGATCAAAGGCGTTCTTTCGCCCGTCGTCACTCCCTTCAAGCGCGACCTGTCGCCCGACGTCGGCCGCTTCATCGCCCATTGCAAGTGGCTGATCAGCCAGGACTGCGGGCTGGCCATGTTCGGCACCAACTCCGAGGCCAACTCGATGTCGGCCGACGAGCGCATGGGCCTGCTCGACAAGGTCGTGGCCGCGGGCGTGCCGACCTCCCGCATGATGCCAGGCACCGGCTCGTGCTCGATCAACGAGGCCGCCAAGGTGAGCGCGCATGCGACCAAGCACGGCGTCTCGGGCGTGCTGATGCTGCCGCCGTTCTACTACAAGGGCGTTCCGGAGGAGGGGCTGTTCCGCTTCTTCTCGGAGGTCGTGCAGCGCACGGGCGACGACAATCTCCGCGTCTATCTCTATCACATCCCGCCGGTATCGGCCGTGCCGATCACGCACAAGCTGGTCGAGCGGCTGATGAAGGCCTATCCCAAGCAGATCGCCGGCATGAAGGATTCGTCGGACGACTGGACGCATACCAAGAGCATGATCGACGCCTTCGCCAAGGACGGCTTCGATGTGTTCTCCGGCAATGAGAAGCCGCTGATCGACAACATCAAGTCGGGCGGCGCCGGCTGCATCAGCGCCACGGCCAACATCAATCCGGGCAAGATCGCCGAGACCTACAGGAAGTACGCGACACCGGAAGGCGAGAAGCTGCAGGCCTGGATCAACGAAGTGCGCGGCGTCATGCAGGGCTACGTGATGATCCCGGGCCTCAAGTACTGCATCGCCCACTACGGCGTCGACGCAGCCTGGACGCCAGTGCGTCCGCCGCTGGTCGAGACCGACGAGAAGGCTGGCAAGGAGATGATCGCGAAGCTCGACAAGCTGGGCTTCACCATGCCGGGCCTCGCGCAGGCGATGGCTGTCGCCGCCGAGTGATTGACAGCGCCGCAGAGTGAGCCTTATAAAACGGCCATGACCGCGAACCTGATTCAGAAGGGTTGGTATTTTACACTGCTTACATAGGCGGTGCGAAAGGTCATGACCTAACGAAGCCGCCGCATCCCGGCGGCTTCTTTGTTTCTCGACAGGCCTCCGGGCCGCGGCGCAAACCGCAGACGGAGGACGAGATGTCGATCATCGAGACGGATATATCGGACGAAGCGGTGCCATTGCCGCCGTCGATCCGCGTGCGGCTCGCGGGCCCGCGCGATTGCGAGGCGCTGTGCGAGCTGCTCGACCGGCCCGAGCATGCGCGCGAGCAGGTGATGACGTGGTTGCAGACTCCCGGCACGACCTTGCTGGTGGCGCAAAGCGAGTTCGGGATCCTGGGGGTCGCGGTGCTGCTGACCCGCATTATCCCGCGACCCGATGCCGGCATGCACAAGGTGGTCGAGGTCGACAATCTTGTTGTGCGCGTCGACCAGCGCGGCCGGCGGATCGGACGGCGCCTGCTCGCGGCGGTCGTCGAATGGTCGCGCCAGCGGCGCGCCAGCCAGGTCGAGGTCTGCGTCGGCGACGTCAATCGCGACGCCAGGCGCTTCTACGAGGCCTTCGGCTTCGCCCACTCGGTCGATCGGCTGGTTCTGGCAGCATGAGCGCTGCCACGACGCTCCGCGTGCGGACTGCCGGCATGGGCGACTACGACGCGCTCTGCCTCCTGTTCGACGAGCTCGACGCGTTTCATCGCGCGGCGCGGCCGGAGATGTTCCGGCCGTTCCCGGGTCCCGTCCGGGCACGCGAACAGGTGGCGCGATGGCTGGCCGAGGCAGGATCGACGATCCTGGTGGCGGAGAACGGGCGCGACGTGGTGGGCCTGGTGTTGTTGCTGACGCGACCGTCGTCGCCGTTTGCCGGCGCGGTGCCGCGCACCGTGGTTGAGGTCGACAATCTCGTGGTGCGCGCCGACCAGCGTGGCCAGCGGATCGGACGGCGCCTGCTCGCCGCTTCGGTCGAGTGGGCACGGCAGCGTGGTGCCAGCCATGTCGAAGTGGCGGTACATGACTTCAACCAGGACGCGGAACGTTTTTACAAGACGTTCGGCTTCGCACGCTCGATAAACCGCCTGATGCTGGCGGCGTGATCTCAGGTGACGAAGAGCAGGTAGTAGCCGAACGAAATCCAGGCCGCGACGCCCGTCAACATGCCGAGCGCGAATACGATCGCGATGAATCGCCCGCGCGTGTTGATGATGCTGTTGGGGAAGGCGAGCGCCAGCAGTTCGACAAGAAACCAGAAGGGAAAGCCCAGAAGTCGCGGCAGAAGCGGCTCGTGCCGCAGCGCATCGCGGTAGTAGCGCAGTCGCTGGTGGCCGGGCGGCGGTTCGGGCGCTCTGGGCGGCGTCGCAGGCCGGGACGCTCCGGTTCGCGAAGTCTCGGCCGGCCGCGTCGGCTCGGGTGCCGGTGTCAGGACGTCCTGCCAGCTCTTGCCGTGCAGCCGCAGGAACTCGTTGGCCTTGCGGACGGCCGCCAATGCCTCGGCGTCGTGGTCGCTCCCCGTCATGCTGAGCAGCTTGGCCAGTCGCTCCTTGTCCAGCTCCACCCGACGCCCTCCTGGACGGAGACTAGGCCGGCTCCTTGTCGCGCGCAGCCCACATTGTCTTGAAAGCCGGGCGGCCTTGGCAGGCGGCGAGCCACTTCTTGACGTTCGGCGCGGCCTCGAACAATTCGGGTGCCGCCTGGGCATAGCGGATGACTTCGGCGGCATTGATGTCGGCCACGCTGAAGCGGCTGCCGACGAGATGACCGGTCTTCGCCAACGCCTTGTCGATCACGGCGAATGGACCGCGCAGTGCCTGTACCGCAGCATCGGCAATCCCGGGATCCATCGGCCGGCCGGCATTGCTGACACGGTGATAGATGATGTTGATAGCGTGGGGCTCGATCTCGGTCGCGGACCAAAGCGACCACATCGCCATTTCGCCTTCCTCGGCGACGTTGGCCGGCGCCAGCGGGCCGCCATGTTTCCTGGCGAGGTACAGGTTGATGGCGAGCGATTCGTGCAGCACGTAGCCGCCATCGTCGATCGTCGGAATGTGGCCGTTGGGATTGACCTCGAGGAACTCCGGCGACTTCGTGTGGACGACGCCGGCGGGAAGCGGCTCCTTGAGTCGATAGTGCTGCATGATGGGGACATGCTTGAAGGGGATGCCCAGCTCGTTGGCGAGCCAGATGTTGCGCGAGGCACGGGAGCGGTAGACGCCATAGATGGTCAGCATGATGCGGCCTATTTATCAGGGCGGGCGGGCGCTGTCCTTGTTGGTGAATTGGCGGGGGCGTATGCTCGAGCCATGAAACCACGCACCCTTGCACCGGTGAAGGACGCCAGTCACCTCTATGAGGTGGAGCGCCGCGCCCAGCACGCCGCCCGTCCGGGTTTCCGGATCAGCGAACTTCAGCTCTCGCCCACGCAGACTGTTCCCTGGCACCTCCACACGAACATCACCGACACGTTCTACGTGCTGGAAGGCGAGATGCGGTTGTTCCTGCAGGATCCCAAGCAGGAAGTACGCCTCAAGGCCGGCGAGACCTTCGTGGCCGCACCCAAGCGTCCGCATTTGGTGACAAATGCAGGCAAGACGTCGCTCACCTTCCTGATCATGCAGGGTATTGGCGAGTACGATTACGTGCCGCTGGTCTAGCAATCAGGAGATCGCGGGCTTGTCTGTGCCCACAAACTGAACGCGCAGCTCGCGCTTCAGCACCTTGCCGGTGGCGTTGCGCGGCAGGACATCGACGAATGTCACCGCCTGCGGGACCTTGTACTTGGCGAGCCGGCCCAGGCAGTGGCGGATGACGTCGCCTTCCTCCAGCGCCTGATCGGCTTTCCGCACGATGATCGCCATGCCGACTTCACCCAAGCGCTCGTTGGGCACGCCGATGATCGCGGCGTCGGCGACTTGCGGCAGCTGGAACAGCACGTTCTCGACCTCGGCGGGATACACGTTCTCGCCACCCGAGATGTACATGTCCTTCCAGCGGTCGACGATGTAGACGAAGCCCTCATCGTCCAGGCGCGCGGCGTCGCCGGTGTGCAGCCAGCCGTCGGTGAAGGCGCTGGCCGTGGCCTCCGGCTTGTTCCAGTAGCCCGGTGTGATGTTGGGACCCTTGATCAACAACTCGCCGATGCCGCCCGCGACGACGTCCTTGCCCGCATCGTCGACGATGCGGATCGCGGTGTGCATCATCGCCTTGCCGGCGGAGCCCACCTTGCGGATGGCGTCGGCGGCGTCGAGCATCGTCCCGGCCGGACTGGTCTCGGTCATGCCCCAACCCTGGACCAGCGGCACGCCGCGCGCGCTCCAGCCTTCGAGGATCGACAGAGCACAGGGCGCGCCGCCGACGCCCGCGATCTGCAGGCGCGAGAGATCGGCGCTCTGGAATTTCGGATGCTGCATCATGAATTGATAGGGCGCGGGGACGCCGAAGAAGTGCGTGACGCCGAGCGACTTGTCGGAAATGTAATCGAGCGCCAGGCCGGGATCGAAGGCGCGCATGATCAGGATGGTGCCGCCGGCATGGAGCACCGGATTGGCGTAGCAGTTGAGGCCGCCGGTGTGGAACAGCGGCAGCACCACGAGCTGGATCGTGCGCGGAGAGATCAGTGCGGGGATGCCGAGATTGACGGCGTTCCAGAGCACCATGCCGTGCGTGATGATCGCGCCCTTGGAATGTCCGGTCGTGCCGGAGGTGTACATCACCATGCCGATATCGTCGTGCGTCACCTCGACCGGGGGCGGAGGTGGCGGTGCGCTGGCCAGCGCGCGCTCGTAGGCGCTGTCAGGCGACTCGGGATCGATCTAGAGCAGGCTTTTCGACAACGCCTTTGACTGGGCCGCGAAGCTCCTGTCGTGCACCAACAGCTTCGGTGCAGAATCGCCCAGGATGTATTTTAGCTCGGGAACGGTCAGGCGCCAGTTGAGCGGCAGCATGATCGCGCCCAGCCGTCCGCAGGCGAACTGGAGCTCGAAATATTCCGCGCAGTTGGGCGCCAGCAACGCCACGCGATCGCCCTTGGCGATACCGCGCTTCGCCAGCGCCGCCGTGAGCTGGCCGGTGCGCCGGTCGACCTCGGCATAGGTGAACTTCCGCGCGGTCTGCAGGTCGTTGATGGCGAGATGAGTAGGCCTGCGGTGCGCGTGGTGGGCGATCCAGTCGTAGTAGAGGGATGCCGGGCATGCTCAGTTCACCGCCTTGGTGAAGCCCTTCCAGTAAGGCTCGCGCAGGTCCCGCTTCAGGACCTTGCCGGCGCCCGAGAGCGGCAGCGGCGTGTCGCGGAACTCGACGCTCTTGGGACATTTGTAACCGGCGATCTGTTCGCGGCAGTGCTCCAGCACCCGGTCAGGCGTCAAGCCAGCTCCGGCCTTGGGAACGACGATAGCATGCACCCGTTCTCCCCAGCGCTCGTCAGGCACGCCGATCACGGCCACCTCCGCGACGCCCGGCAGCAGGGAAATTGCGTTCTCGACCTCGGCGGAATAGACGTTCTCGCCGCCCGAGATGATCATGTCCTTGAGCCGGTCGACGATATAGACGAAGCCTTCTTCGTCCATGTAGGCGCCGTCACCCGAGTAGTACCAGCCGTCCTCGAGCACGGCTTGCGTCTCGGCCGGCTTGTTCCAGTAGCCCTTCATGATGTTGGCGCCACGGATGGCGAGTTCCCCCGCGGTGCCGCGCGGGACTTCCTGGCGGTTCACATCGACCACCTTGGCCTCGCAGCCGAGCGCCACCTGGCCGCACGACTTGAGCTTGCCGGCGAACGGGCCGCTCAGCGTCGTGTAGCGCGGATCGAGCAGGGTCACGATCGGCGCTGCCTCGGTCATGCCGTAGGCATGCATCAGCCTGACGTGCGGCATCCTCTGCATGGCCTGCCGCAGCACACCCTCGGGCATCGGCGAGGCGCCGTAGAGGATGAACGAGAGCGTCGAGATGTCGAACTCGGCGAAGCGCGGATGGTTGACCAGCATGTTGATCATGGTCGGCACGAACTGTGCGTGGGTGATCTTCTCCGACTGGATGGTCTGCAGCACGTCGATCGGATCGAAGCGGTGCACGAAGGCGTGGCGGCCGCCGGCCAGGGTCACGCCGAACGTCGACGCGCCATCGGCGAGATGGAACATCGGCCCAGAGTGGATGTAGGCGGTATCGGCGTTGAAGCCGATGCCGGCCACGGCGTTCATTGCGTTCATCACCAGATTGGTGTGCGTCAGCATCACGCCCTTGGACCGGCCCGTCGTGCCGCCAGTGTAGAACAGGCCGGCGAGATCGTCGTTGGACGCACCGACATCCTCGGCAGCTTCGTAGGCGGTCAGATCCTCGTAGTGGAGCATGCCATCGGGCGAGGCGATGTCGTCGAGCCACACGACCTCGCGGATGGCCGCGATCCTGCCCTCGAGCGCTGTCAGGTGATGGGCCATGGCGCCATCGATGAAGAGCAGGGTCGCGCCCGAGTCGTTCAGGATGTACTCGATCTCCGGCGCCGCGAGCCGCGTGTTGAGCGGCACCATCACCGCGCCGATCCATGGGATCGCGTACATCAACTCGAAATAGCGATCGTTGTTGAGCGACAGGATGGCCACGCGGTCGCCGCGATTCACGCCCAGTGCGGAAAGCGCGCCCGCGACGCAGGCCACGCGCTCGGCAGTTTCGCGCCATCTGCGGTGGCGAGTGCCGAATACCGTGGAGACGCCATCGGCCTTCAGCTGGACGGCACGGCGCAAACTCTGGGTCAGGGAGAACATGGGCGATGCTAGGGCGTCGCTCGTTCGCGCGGCAAGGGGGTTCGTGCTAAGGACGGGCCATGAACGACATGTCCCCGCCAGCCCCGGGAAGCGATTCCATAGCCTTCAATCCGCTCGATCCGGCCTTCATCGCCGATCCCTATCCTTTCTATCACCGCCTGCGCCAAACCGCGCCGGTGTTCAAGACGCCGATGGGCTTCTGGCTGCTGAGCCGATACGAGGACATCGCCGCGTCCTTGCGCGATCGCCGATTCGGCAAGGATTTTGCGGGCAACATCCAGCGAAAGTACGGTGCCGACCGCATGAAGGAGCCGGCGATCGCCAACCTGTCTCAGACCATGCTGGTGGTCGATCCGCCGGACCATACGCGCCTGCGCGGCCTGGTGACCAAGGCCTTCACCGCGCGGCGCGTCTCCGACATGCGGGTGCGAATCCGCAAACTGGTCGACGAGCAGCTCGACCGGGTGGCCGACAAGGGTGAGATGGATGTGATCCGCGACATCGCCCATCGCCTGCCGGTGATCGTGATTTGCGACATGCTGGGAATCCCGGAGGACCATCGCGCGGGATTCCTGGTGGGCAGCAACGTGGGCGGCCGCATCCTCGATCCCGTGCCGATGAGCCGCGAGGAGCTGGAGCAGGCCAATGCGGGCACCCAGATGGGCAATGCCTATTTCGACCAGCTCTGCGAGCTGCGCCGGCGCGAACCCCAGGACGATCTCACGACCGAACTGGTGCGTGCCGAGGAGGCGGGAGATCGCCTGACGACGGAGGAGCTGCGCGCCAATATCGGCCTGCTGTTCGGCGCGGGCCATGAGACCACGACCAACCTGATCGGCAACGGGTTACTGGCATTGCACCGCCATCGCGATCAATGGGAACGGCTGAAGGCCGATCCAGAATCTCATTCCGAACGCGATCGAGGAACTGCTGCGCTTCAACTCTTCGGTGCAGATGACCGGCCGGGCGACGATGACCGAGGTCGAGATCGGCGGCATCACCCTGCCGGCGGGCGAAAGCGTCGTGCAGTTGCTGGGCGCGGCCAACCGCGACCCGGCGCAGTATCCCGATCCCGACCGTCTCGACATCGGACGGCAGAACATCCGGCCGATGTCGTTCGGTGGCGGCATCCATCACTGCCTCGGCGCCCAGTTGGCGCGGCTCGAGGGCGAGTTGGTCTTCACCGCCCTGATCGAGCGCTTCCCCAATCTCGAGCTGCCGCAGAAGGACAAGCCTGACTGGCGCCTGAGCTTCACCTTGCGCGGCCTCAACAAGCTGCCGGCGGTCTGGCACTAGCCATGGCGGCCGGGTGGCGGGGCGAGGGCGGCCAGGATCAGGGCGCGCGCCCCTATCAGGAAGACAGCTGGGCGCTGCGCACGCTGCCCGACGGCACGTTGCTGGCGGTTCTTGCCGATGGCATGGGCGGGCATGCCGGTGGCGCCGTGGCCAGCAAGCTCGCCGTCGACGCTTTTCTCAAGGCTGTCGAGCACGGGCGGCGCCTGACCGAAGGTCTGCAGGATGCCAATGAAGCCGTGAAAGCAGGCGCCGCGGGCAAGGCAGAACTCGCCGGCATGGGGGCCACCCTGGTAGGTGCGCTCGTGAAGGACGACGAGGTACACTGGATCAGCGTCGGCAATTCGCCGCTCTATCTGGTGGGCGGCGGTAAGCTCGAGCGGCTGAACGCCGACCATTCCTTTGCCCCGCAGATCGACGCCATGGTGGCGCGCGGCATGATCACGGCCGAGGAGGCCGCAGCCCACCCCGGGCGGCACACACTGCGCGAGGCTGTGATGGGCGAACCGCTAAGCCTGATCGACGAAGGCCGCCGAAAGCTGGGCGCGGGGACGATATTGCTCCTCTGCAGCGACGGCGTGGAAAGCCTTGCACACGAGAAGATCGCTGCCGCCGCCGCGGGGCAGACTGTAAAACATCTCCTCGATACCGTCCTGGCGGTCGGCAAGCCTCACCAGGACAATGTCACGATCATAAAACTGGACCGTCGCACATGAGCAGGAATCCCGTCGTCATCGAAGTCACGCGCGGTCCGGTGGTCGAGAGCCGGCACGAGGGCATCGCCGCGGTCGTGAGGGCCGACGGTTCCGTCGTGGAGTCGTGGGGCGATATCGATTCGCCCGTCCTGCCGCGCTCGGCCAACAAGCCGATCCAGGCCATGGCGTTCGTCGAAAGCGGCGCGGTCGAGAAGTTCGGGCTCGGCAACGAGCACATCGCGCTGTCCTGCGCCTCGCACAACGGCGAGCCGCGGCATGTCGAGACGGTGAAGGCGTGGCTGGCCAGGATCGGTCTGTCGGAGAACGACCTGGAGTGCGGTGCGCACGCGCCCAGATTGCAGGCGAACATCGAGGCCTTGGCGCGCGCGAACGCGCTGCCGGGGCCTGCGTACAACAATTGCTCGGGCAAACATTCGGGATTCCTGTCGACCGCCGTTGCCTACGGCGAGCCGACCAAGGGCTACATCAAGTACGACCACGCGGTGCAGCGCCGCTTGCGCGAGGTCATGACCGACCTGTGCGGCAGCAACGCCAATGACTTCCAGTACGGCACCGATGGCTGCGGCATTCCCACTTTGGCGACACCGCTCAAGACCCTGGCACGGGCGATGGCCGGCATGGCCGATCCGTCGCGGCTGTCGAACCGCCATGCCGAAGCGGCGACCCGCATCCGCACGGCGATGAACGCCGAGCCATTCATGGTCGCGGGCACTGGCCGCTTCTGCACCAAGGTGAACGGCGCTCTCTCGGGCGTGGCACAGGTCAAGACCGGAGCCGAGGGCGTGTTCTGCGGCATGCTGCCGACGCTCGGCCTCGGCATTGCGATCAAGATGTGGGACGGCGCGGGCCGCGCGGCCGAAGTCGCGATGGCGACCTTGCTCGATCATCTCGGCGTGCTTCCGGCGGCCGAGAAGGAAGCGCTGGAAACGCCGGCGATCAAGAACGTGGTCGGCCTGCTGGTTGGCGAGATGAGGCCGGCCAAGAGCTGGCTCGGCTGAGCAGGTACGTGAGCGTCAGGCTCAACATCTTCGAGGTCGGTGCGCGCGGCGACGGCGTGGCCGACGAGGACGGCCAGCGCTATTTCGTGCCGTTCACCCTGCCGGGCGAAGTCGTCGAAGCCGAACCGGTCGACAGGCGGGGTGAGGGTATTGCCGCGACTTTGATCGGGGTATTGGCGCCGTCGCGCCATCGCGAGCCAGCACCCTGTGCGCATTTCGGGGTCTGCGGCGGCTGCGCGCTTCAGCATTGGCGGCACGACGTCTACACCGCGTGGAAGGTGGCGCTGATCGAGCGCGCGCTGAAGCAGCGCGGGGTAATACACCCGCAGTTCGAGCCGACACTGACTGGCGTGCCGGGCGAGCGCCGCCGCGTCGACTTCGTCTTTCGTCGGCAAGGCAGCCGCGTCCTTGGCGGATTCCACGAGCGGGGGAGTCCGCGGATCGTCGATGTCGGCCTGTGCGTGATCGCCCGGCCGCCGCTCGTGACGTTGCTGCCGGCCTTGCGCAGTGCTCTTGCCGGGATGCTTCCGGAGGGAGCGGTCGTCGATGCCGTCGTGAACGAGACCGATGGCGGCGTCGATGTATTGATCCGTCCGCACAAGCGGCTCGACCTGTCGCTCGACCGCCATCAGGCGCTGGTTGCGCTTGCCGACAAGGCCGATCTCGCGCGTCTGAGCTGGGGCGACCGCAACACGGCCGAACCGATCGTGACCCGTCGCACCCCGATGCTCATCCTGGGCGATGTGCGGGTGGAGGTGCCGCCGGCGTCGTTCCTGCAGGCCACGCGCCGCGCCGAACAGACGATGCGGGCTGCCGTCATGGCATGGGCCGGCGAGGCACCGAAGATCGCCGACCTCTTTGCCGGTGTCGGCTCGCTCACCTTGGGACGGCAGGGCAAGCTCTCCCTGTTCGAGAGCGACAAGCCGGTCGTGGCAGCCGTGGATGCTGCGGCCCGCAAGCTGGGCGGCAACAGGGTCACGGCCGAGCGTCGCGATCTGTTCCGTAATCCGCTGCTCGAGAAAGAGTTGAACGCATTCGATGCGATCGTGCTCGATCCGCCGCGCTCGGGTGCTGCGGCACAGGTGGCCGAACTGGCGCGCTCGAAGGTGAAGAAGATCGTCTATGCCTCCTGCGATCCCGGCAGCTTCGCCCGCGACGCGCGTGCCCTGCAGGACGGCGGATACCGGCTGGAGAAACTGATGCCGATCGACCAGTTCCTCTGGTCTGCACATGTCGAGTTGATTGCACTGTTCACCCGTTGAATTGTCGCAGATGCCGTTCCCACCTTTGAGTGACGACTTGCGGTGCCGGATCCCCGACCGAAAACACACCGTCATCGGTGTCGTGGCTGTCTTCTGTTTTGTGGTGCTGGAGAATTTTGCCGACGGTTATGGAACGAAGGCGCGCGCGGATCAGGGCGGAAGCGGCTTCTGGCTGTTGGGGACATATGCCAGCGAGGCTGCGATCTTCTCGGCACCCGGGCTGACGGTCGATATGTCTTTCAACACCTCCGCCGCGTTCTCCAGGCGCACGACGAGCGACGGCCATTTCGAGCAGGACCTCGGCACGCATTCCAACTATCTGATGGTCACGCCGAGCTACGCGCTCGCAACTCCCGTTCTTGGCGGTCAGTTCGAGTTTGGCACGACAATCCTCTGGGGCAATGACAGCGCGACAGCATCGACGACACCGTTGAGCTCTGGCGGGTCCGCTTCGACCGGTTCGACCAGCGATTCAATGACCGCGTTCGGCGATCTGTTCCCGCAAATCTCGCTCAAATGGAACTGGGACGCCCACAACGTGATGGTTTACACGGCGGCCAATGTTCCGATCGGAACTTACGACGTGAACCGACTGTCAAGCGTTGGCCTCGGGTTCTGGGCGGTCGACAGCGGCATCGGGTACACTTATTACGACGAGCGCAGCGGCGGCGAATTCTCGGCCGTTCTCGGCTTCACATACAATTTCATGAACGAGCGAGCGCAGTACCAGAACGGCATCGACATGCATCTCGAACTGTCGGTATCGCAGTATGTGACCAACAATATCCAGCTTGGGGTCGCCGGCTACCTGTACGACCAACTCACGCCGGATAGCGGTCCCGCTGCGGTGCTGGGTCCGTTCATGTCGCAGGTTGCCGGCGTGGGACCCCAGCTCAGCTACGATTTCAGTCTCGAGGGCCGGCCCGCATCGCTGAGTGCCCGAGGTTATTATGAATTAGCCGGTCAGAACCGACCGGAAGGACTGAACGTCTGGTTGAACCTGACGATTGCCTTCGGGCCGTTCGGCCACAAACTGGCGAAGGGCCGGTAGATTAAGGGAGAGAGAAAGCGCTGCGACCAACCCAAAGATGTTCGATTTTCAACGGATTTCGACCAGCCATTGAGGTGAAAGGACATGATCCGGCGGGCTGGATTTTGTCCCTAACCCGGTTCCTGGTTTGCGGGCGCCAAACCTCTAATTGCCTTGAGAGTTTTCGGTATTTGCAGGTTATTGCAATTAATATGCAGTGTTAAGATCGAGCGATTACAGTCATTTGGTGTCAGCCGCCTAGTGTATTTGCACTAGACATTCAATATCGGACCGATTTAAGATCGCCCTAGCCTGTGGATGTGGGCTTTGGGATCAGTCAACTGCTGCGCGTATCGGGCTGCCGGGGTGGCAGCACCAGCAACGGAATAATCGGGAAGGATTAATCATGGGACAGACTGCAACGAGCAAATCGGCTGCCGTAAACGAAGCAGCGAAAGACGATCTCACGTGCGTCAGTCACGACGGATCGTTTGCATTGTCGGCACTGATGGCCAACGATCCGGGCAGCGCGAAATTTGTAAGCTTCACTCCAGTCCAGGGTCTGACTTTCGACCCGATCCACGGAACGTTTACCATCGACGGCACTTTCGATCTGTCGAAGGGTTTCGACTACACCGAGCAGATGGGCAACGGCCACGGCACCTTCAGCACGGCGCATGTGTCGTTCGATACGAACGCCGTTTGGCATGGAGACACTATCCTGGGGGCCGACCTGGTTCAGAATTCGTCCTTCGAGGCGGATCCGGTCAGCGGGCAGTATTCGTCGTTTGGCTCTCTTACCGACTGGCACACCGTAGCCGGCGGCGCTTCACTGGAAGTTGTTACCGCCGGATACTATGGAATCAATGGCGACGGTCACTGGCTCGACACCAAGGGAAGCCCCGGCGGCATCGACATTTCCCAGCAGATCAATGTGGGAGCAGGTCAGGCGGCGCAGCTCAGCATCAACGTGGCTTCTGAGGACCTGGCGGCCCTTGGTCGTTCTACCGATCCCAATGCGCATCTGGAGGTCCTCTTCGACAACCATGTGGTCCTGGACGTAACTGTCGCTAGTCTCGCTGCTCAGGGTCCCGCCAATAACTTCCAGACGTTGACCGCCAATGTGACGGGACAGGCCGGCGGCGACACGATCGAGATCAAGGACGTTGGCACGACGACCGGTGAAAACTATGTCGGGTTTGCGCTCGACTCGGTCAGCGTGCATACGACGACGACCGACCTGCACCACGGCTATTTTACCTGCTGAAGATCTGACTATTGGCCTGACATCGAAGGCGCCGTTCGATTGAGCGGCGCCTTCGGCTACTCCGAAACTCCGCGACAGTGCGGTTCAGGCTCGGCGAACAGCGCGCCCGTCGGACGCCGAGCCGCATTGAATTTCTGCCGTGAGATGCAGGCGGGCCGCGTCGTTCGCGTCCATCGTATTGTTAATGCTTCCGCTCCCATCCGGAGGTCGGCCCTTGTCCGCTGTCCAGGCAAATAATAGTTGGCGGAGCCCGCGTTCGGAGCTGTCGGCTGCGCTTTTTGCCTGCCGCAAGGCTTTCATCGGCGCGGCGCTGTTTAGCGGCATACTGAACGTCCTGTACCTCACCGGCTCGTTTTTCATGCTCGAGGTCTATGATCGAGTGCTGCCGAGCCGCAGCCTGCCGACGCTCGTGGGCATTGTCGTTCTCGCGGCCGCCCTCTACGCCTTTCAGGGCGTCTTGGACATCGTTCGGAGTCGCGTTTTCGTACGCATTGCCGGCTCTCTCGACGACGCGGTAAGCCAGCGGATCTACCAGGTGGTCGTGAGGCTGCCGCTGCAGGCGCCAAGCCTGCGCGGGCTGCAGCCCCTGCGCGACCTCGACCAGATCCGCTCCTTCATGTCCAACGCAGGGCCGGCAGCCTTGTTCGATTTGCCCTGGATGCCGCTTTATCTCGGCATCTGCTTTCTTTTCCATCCCTGGATCGGGTTTGCGGTGACGGTCGGCGGACTGATTCTCGTGATCGTCACATATCTTGCCGAAACCCTGACGCGCGTGCCGGCCCGCGAGGCGGCCGACCTGGCGAACAGCCGTAATACCCTGGCCGAGGCCAGCCGTCGCAACGCTGAAGCCGTCGAGGCGATGGGCATGACGGGGCGTCTGGCGGAACTTTGGGGCCAGTGCAACCGCAACTATCTCGCGGCCCAGCAGCGCGCGGCCGATATCGCTGGCGGACTGGGGGGACTGTCGAAGGTTCTGCGCATGATGCTGCAGTCGGGCGTTCTGGCCATCGGTGCCTGTCTCGTGATCAATCATCAGGCAACGGCCGGTATCATCATCGCGAGCTCGATCCTGACTTCGCGCGCCCTGGCGCCGGTGGAGCTCGCTGTCTCTCACTGGAAGAGCTTCATTTCGGCTCGCCAGAGCTGGCATCGGCTCGCCGATCTTATGGCCAAAATCCCAGCCGACGCGGCGCCCATGGCATTGCCGGCGCCTTCCCGCTCCGTCTCGATCGAGGGCATAAGCGTCGCCGCTCCCGGCAGCAACCGGGTCATCGTCCAAGACATGGCCTTTCAGTTGAAGGCCGGTCAGGGGCTTGAAATCATCGGTCCTAGCGCGTCGGGAAAATCGTCCCTCGTGCGCGCAATCGTCGGGGCGTGGGCGACCGCGCGCGGCAAGATCCGCATCGACGGTGCCGCCCTCGATCAATGGTCGACGGAAGCGCTGGGGCCCCACATCGGCTACCTGCCTCAGGACGTGGAGCTGTTCGCCGATACCGTCGCCCAGAATATTGCGCGGTTCGAACCAGACCCGGCGCCCGAAAAAGTCATTGCTGCAGCCAATGCCGCCGGGGTCCACGAGCTGATCCTCAATCTGCCCGAGGGATACGAAACGCAAATTGGCGAAGGAGGCGCTGCACTGTCGGCTGGCCAGCGCCAGCGGATCGGGCTCGCCAGGGCGCTTTACGGCGTGCCCTTCCTCGTGGTGCTGGACGAGCCCAATTCCAGTCTCGACAGCGATGGCGATGAGGCTCTGACACGGGCCATCGTTGGGATCCGCGCGCGCGGCGGGATCGTCATCGTGATCGCGCATCGGCCGAGCGCACTGGCCGGCGTGGATACGCTCCTGGTGATGCGGGGCGGCCGCCAGCATATATTTGCGTCCAAGGAGATTGTCCTCAAGGAGCTGGCACAGGCTTCGGCCGTTGCTGCAGCGGCCGAGCGTCCGGCGATCGCACCACCATCGATCGCCCTTCGCGTTGCCCGGTCCACTCCGTGAACTCGAGTGGACACCTAACATGACCGCGCAGCAATCCATTCAACGGCACCTCGTCGTAGGGGCCATCGCAGTTCTTCTGCTTACTTTCGGTGTCGGCGGGTGGGCGGCAACCACCGAGCTTTCAGGAGCAGTGATTGCCTCGGGCCAGCTTGTCGTCGATTCGAACGTCAAGAAAGTCCAGCACCCGACGGGCGGCGTGGTCGGTGAACTGCGGGTGAAAGACGGCGATCGGGTGAGGGCGGGCGACATCGTGGTGCGGCTCGATGCAACGCAGGCGAGGGCCAACCTCGCCATCGTGACAAAGGCCCTCGACGAGATCGCCGCGCGCCAGGCGCGCGACGAGGCAGAGCGCGATGGCGCGAGAGACGTGAAATTTCCCGCCGACCTTCTGGCAAGGATCAGCGATCCCGATGTCGAGCATGTAGTGACAGGCGAGCGAAGGCTGTTCGAAATCCGCCAGTCGGCCAGCGAGGGGCAGAAGGCACAACTCAAGGAGCAAGTCACGCAATATGAACAGCAGATCGAGGGACTTGTCGGACAGGAAGTGGCAAAGGGCAAGGAGATCGAGTGGATAAAACAGGAGCTGACGGCGGTTCGCGGTCTGTGGAAGCAGAATTTGGTGCCGATCAATCGCGTGACGGCGCTTGAACGCGATGGTGCCCGCCTTGAGGGTGAGCGCGGCGCGTTGATCGCCACCATCGCCCAGACAAAAGGCCATATCGCGGAAATCCGCTTGAAGATCATACAGGTGGATGAGGATCTCCGCTCGGAGGTCGGCAAGGACCTTGCAGAGATTCGCGGTAAGAAATCGGAGTTAATCGAAAAGCGCGTCGGCGCCGAGGACCAGCTCAAGCGTATCGACCTGCTGGCACCGCAGGATGGCACGGTCTTTCAGCGCACGGTGCACACGATCGGCGGCGTGATCCAGGCTGGAGAAACAGTCATGCTGATTGTGCCCGATGGCGAGAGATTGGTCATCGAGGCGAAGATCACGCCGCAGGAGATCGATCAGGTTCACGTCGGCCAGCCGGCCGCGCTGCGATTTTCAGCCTTTAACCAGCGGACCACGCCTGAGATCAACGGCGATGTCGTAAGCGTTGGAGCGGATGTCACTCTGGACGAGAAGAAGAACAACGAGCCCTACTACACGATTCGCATCGGCATTTCCGAGGGTGGGCTGGCGCATCTCGAAGGTGCGAAACTTGTCGCAGGTATGCCTGCCGAAGCTTTCATTCAGACTGCTCCGCGTACGGTGATGTCGTATTTGATGAAACCAATGCGCGATCAGATCACCAGGGCATTCAGAGAGAGATAATGCTGTTTGGCGGACGAGGAGCGGTGATCCTGCCTTCCCCGTAGCCACGATCTGACTCTCTTTATCTTACGACGGCCGTATGCGACTGGCGGCTTGGCAAGAAGTGCGAAATACGCAATATACCCTTGCGGGGACCCGGACCCAGGCTGAAAGCCGAAGCGCGGGGGTCACGGGAGACGCTGCACGGTGGGGCAGATCGAGCGTGGCGCGTTTATCTCCCGTTTAGAGCGCCCGGCCTGTCGCCCAACTCCTTGAAACAACCCGGTTCCGGGAATCGGCGCGCCCGTTTTTTCGTTATTTAACGAGAGGCTCCGGAAGAAAAATCTCCGCGGCCCGCAAATGGAGAAGAGGCGTGACGTCTAGGCGCCGAGGTTCAACTCGCACCAGACGGGGACATGATCCGACGGCTCGGGCTTGCCTCGCTCGGATTTGTCGATGCCGACGCCGGTCAGGTGATCGGCGGCCTGCGGCGAGAGCAGCAGATGATCGATGCGCAGTCCGTTGTCCTTCTGCCAGGCGCCGGCCTGATAGTCCCAATAGGTATATTGAGGGCCCTCGACGTGAATGGCGCGGATCGCGTCGGTTATGCCGAGATTGAGCAACGTGCGGAAGGCACCGCGCGACTCGGGTTGGGTGAGCGCATCGTCGGCGAACGCCTTGGGGCTGAAGACGTCGACGTCCGTCGGGATCACGTTGTAGTCGCCACCCAGCACGAACATCTCTTCCTTGTCGAGCAGGTGTCTGGCGCGCGCCGCGAGGCGATCCATCCAGGCGATCTTGTAGGCGAACTTCTCGGTGCCGATCGGATTGCCGTTGGGCAGATAGAGGCCACCGACAGTAAGCGGCCCTTTGGCTGTCGTGATCCTGCCTTCGATGTAGCGGGCGGGCTCGTCGGCGACAGGTTCGGGCAAAGCGCGGGCGGTGATCTCGACGGGATGAAGCGAGAGCAGGGCGACGCCATTGAAGCCCTTCTGACCCACCATCTCGACCTTGTAGCCGGCGGCCTCGATCTCGAGCCTGGGGAACTGCGGCTCCTGCGCCTTCAGTTCCTGCAGGACGACGACGTCGGGCTTGGCGCGACCGAGCCACGAGACAAGGTTGTCCGTCCGCTTGCGCACGGAATTCACGTTCCAGGTCGCGATCTTCATCGCGCCAGGGTCACACGCTGAAGGAGTTGCCGCAGCCGCAGGAAGAGGTGGCGTTCGGGTTCTTCACCTGGAACGACGAACCGACCATTTCCTCGACATAATCGAGCTGGCTGCCTTTCAGCAGCTCAAGCGACGTCGAGTCGACCAGCACAGCCGCGCCGTCGCGCTCGATCACGAGGTCGTCGTCGTTGCGCGCTTCCTCGAACGAGAAATTGTACTGGAATCCCGAGCAGCCGCCGCCCAGCACCGCCACCCGCATCATCACGGGCTTGGCTTCCTTGGAGGCCAAAAAGGCGATCCGCCTGGCGGCGTTCGGGGTCACGGCAAACTGGGTTTCGGTCATGACCTACAAGATGTGGATTGCGACCTCGTTCGTCAAGGCACGCTGGCGGGCCCGGATGCGCTCGCGGTGCAGGATATAGAGGCCGGAGGCGACGACCAGGGGAAGGCCCAGCCAGACCGTCCAGGATGCCTGCTCCCGGAACCAGAAATAGCCGTAGCCGATGGCCAAAACGATGCCCGCATAGTCGAAGGGGGCTAGGATCGCCGCCGGCGCGAGCCGCCACGCGCGGGTCACGAGAATCTGCGCGATCCCGCCCAGGAGGCCGAGGAGGATCAGCCACAGCCAATCCACCGGTGTCGGCCAGATCCACTGGGGGATGGCGCCTGCCAGGGAAAATCCGCTGGAGACGATGGCGAACCAGAACAGCGTGGCGGCATCCTGGTCGTGGCGGCTGACCCGTCGGACCATGACCGTCGACAGCGCGTAACAGAAGGTCGCAGCGAGGACGATCAGCGAATTGGCCTGGATGCCGATCGCCCACGGATCGAGCATCAGGATGACGCCGGCGAAGCCCACGCCGACCGCACACCAGCGCCGCCATCCAACCTCCTCGCCGAGCAGTGGAACGGAGAGAGCGACCATGAACAGCGGTGAGGCATACGAAATCGCGTAGGCATCAACCAGCGGCATGCGCGGAAAGATGTAGAAGAAGCCGGCCATGCTGCCGAGCCCGGCCAGGATGCGCGCGCCCTGCAGCCAGGGCCGGTTGCTGCGCACGATCCTGAGGTCTCCGGCGCGCCAGATGATGAAGGCGATCGGCAGGAGGGCAATGGTGCTGCGGAACAGCATCAGCTGAAAGGAGCCATAGGTGCCGCCCAGTCCCTTGACCATCGCGTCCATGGTGCAGAACAGCACGGTCGAGCCGAGCTTGCAGTAGATGCCCAGCAGGGGGCCATGGAGGGGAGCGGCTGGCACGGGGGCGCTATTTGGCTTAGGGGATGTCCTTCCGTAAAGTCCGATCGGCGGAGGGTCGTTCGCAAGATGCGCATGAGGTGGTTGTTTGGCCGACGCAACGCGCCGCGTGCGCCTGTCGTGGTGGCCCTGCTCGTGCTGCTGAATGCACTGGGATTGCGCGCCGCCGACCCGCCCAGCCTCGTGCGGTTGCGCGATTTTGCCTTCGACGCCTACCAGCGCATCAAGCCACGCGAAGCCGCCGACGACCTGCCGGTTCATATAATCGACATCGACGAGGCGTCGCTGGCCGAATATGGCCAGTGGCCGTGGCCGCGCACCTTGGTCGGCACGCTGGTCGAAAAGCTTGCCGCTGCCGAGGTGGCCGTCATCGCGTTCGACGTCGTGTTTTCCGAGCCGGACCGCTCGTCCCTGCGGGTCCTGGCGCAGTCGCTGCCGGAAGAAATGCGCGACACTGACATGCGCCGGATGATGGAGGCCTTGCCCGACAACGACGAGGTCCTGGCCGAGGCGATCTCCAAGGCTCCAGTGGTCACGGGCTTCGCCTTCGACGCCAAGGGCAAGACCGGTGCGCCGCGGCGCATGTGGGGCGTCGCACACAACAGCGGCGAGCGCGACGCCAAGGCAGTTCCGCGGTTGATCGCCCAGTTCATCCCACAGCAGACCGGAGCGGTCCGCACTATCGACGTTCTGGAGCAGGCGGCGAAAGGCAATGGCGGCGTCACCACCGGCGTCGAAAGCTCGATCGTCCGCAACGTGCCCATGCTGTTCCGCATGGCCGGCGAGCGCGACGAGGATCTGTATCCGGCGCTTTCCATCGAGGCGATGCGCGTGGCGCAGGAGGGGCCGCCTTCGACCTACATCGTCCACTGGTCGGGCTCGCAGGGAATGTTCTCCTTCGGCGCGGAGACAGGGATCGGCTGGATCCGTGTCGGCGCTGTCGATGTCCATACCGACAACGAAGGGCGGGTGGCACTCTACGACAGCGGACACCGCGACGCGCGTTTCATATCCGCGAAAGACGTGATGACGGGAAAAGTGCCGCCAGAGAAGCTGGCCGGCAACATCGTGTTCATCGGCACCTCCGCCGTCGGATTGAAGGACCTGCGCAACACGCCGACCGAGGACAATTTGCCGGGTGTCGAAATCCACGCCCAGCTCGTCGAACAAATGCTGACCAAGACTTACCTCGAGCGGCCCGACTATGCCGGCGGCGCGGAGTTGCTCTATCTCGCTGCCATCGGACTGGCCTTCGTGCTGCTGTTGCCGCGCCTGTCGGCCAGCTCGATGGCTTTGGTAGCGGTCGCCTTCGTCGGTGTCGGCGTCGCCGTGCCGTGGATCGCCTTCGCGCAGGCCCGATTGCTGTTCGATCCGGTCTATCCGCCGGCGACCCTGGCGGCGATCTATATCAGCGGCTCGGCACTGGCTTTCATGCGGGCGGAACGTGATCGCAAGGAGATCCGCGGCGCGTTCAACCTCTACCTGTCCCCGGCCCAGGTCGAAGCCGTCGTGCGCAATCCCGACCTGCTGGCGCTGGGCGGCGAGCAACGCGAGATCACCGTGATGTTCACCGATGTCCGCGGCTTCACGCGCATCTCGGAGCAGTTCGATCCGCAAGGCCTGACGCGCTTCATGAACCGCTTTCTGACGCCGATGACCGACCTGATTCTCGGGGCGCAGGGCACCATCGACAAGTACATGGGCGACGCGATCATGGCGTTCTGGAATGCGCCGCTGCCGGTCGAGGCCCATCCTGCGCGGGCCTGCAGCGCTGCGCTCGAAATGCAGGCGAAGCTCATCGACCTGAACCGGGAATGGGAAGCCGAGGCCAAGGCGCAGGGCCAGGGGCATATCCCGGTGAAGATCGGCGTCGGCCTCAACACCGGATTGGCGACCGTCGGCAACTTCGGCTCGGCGCAGCGACTCACATATTCTTGCCTGAGCGATGAGGTGAATCTTGCTTCGCGCCTCGAGGGACAGTGCAAGACCTACGGCGTGGGGATCATCGTCGGTGACAATACCTGCCGGCAGGTTCCGGATTTTGCCACCATCGAGCTCGACCTCGTCATGGTAAAGGGCAAGACCGAGCCGGAGCGCATCTTTGCGCTGGTCGGAGATGCAGCGATGGCGGCGAAGCCGGAATACGTGGCGCTGGTCGACCGGCAATCGCACTTCCTCGTGCTCTATCGCACCGGAAGCTTTGCCGAAGCGTTCGAAGCGATCGACGGATGCGTTGCTGCAGCGTCCGCGGCGGGCTGGGAGCAGACCTACTATGAGGCGATGCGCCAGAGAATCGACGAGCTGATCGACGAGTCGCCGGCGGACTGGAACGGAGTGTATGTCGCCAAGGAGAAGTAAGCTTGCGGCCATCGAGGCCGTGGTCTGCCGCGACGTCGGCCGGGGGACGCAGGCCCTGGTCGATGCGAGCGGCGGCGAGCTGGAGGCTGCAGCACGGGCGCTGAGCGGCGCCAAAAGCGTCGGTTTGATCACCGGGTTCTACGTACCGCGGGGCGACACGCCGGCGGCGGAGACCGATGGTCCTGTCGGAACCGCGTTGCTGGCCGCGGCCCTGGCCGCCTGCCGGGTGCCGGCCAGGATTGCCGTCGATGTGCCGTGCGAAGCAGCAGTGCGTGCGGCTGTCGCCGCGGCGGGCGCGGGTGTCGTGATCGACGTCGTTGGACTGGGCGATCGTGCCGCGATCCATCGGCTAGCTGGGAGCTGGCACGGGGCGGGGGTAACGCACGCTGTATCCATCGAGCGCTGCGGTCCAAGTCCCGACGGTCGTCCGCGCAACATGCGCGGCGTCGACGTCTCGTCCTGGACGGCGCCGCTCGACGAGTTGTTCGTCGCCCATCCGTGGATTCGGATCGGCGTCGGCGATGGCGGCAACGAGATCGGCATGGGCAAGCTGCCTACCGGGCTGATCGCGCGCACGGTGCCCAATGGCGAGCAGATCGCCTGCGTCACCGGATGCGATCACCTTGTCGTGGCCGGGGTCTCCAACTGGGGCGCCTATGGTCTGATCGCGGCGCTGGCGGTCCTGCGTCCCGACTGGGCGGCGACGCTGGATCGCTACCTCACGGCCGAGCGCGACGGCGCCGTGACCCGCGCCACAGTCGACGAGGCGGGCGCCATCGACGGCGTCACCGCACGGCGCGAGGCCACGGTCGACGGCTTTGGTCCCGAGGTCCATGGCGCGTTGATCAACGATCTGCGTCGCATTGCCTGGGAAGAATCGCCGGATTAGGGTCGCCGGCATGGACAATGCCGCTCATGAAAATCCCTATGCTCCGACGCATCCCGAGATCCGCGACGCGGTTCGCGCCCTCTGCCTCAAATTCGATGGCGCCTACTGGCGCAAGCTCGACCGCGACCGCGGCTATCCGACGGAGTTCGTCCAGGCGCTGACCGCGGCGGGCTGGCTGTCGATCCTGATTCCGGAGGAGTACGGCGGCGCGGGCCTCGGCATCTCGGCGGCGGCGGCCGTGCTGGAAGAAGTACAGCGCGCCGGCTGCAACGGCGCTGCGTGCCATGCCCAGATGTACACGATGGGCACGGTGCTGCGGCACGGCAGCGCCGAGCAGAAGCAACGCTACCTGCCGGGCATTGCCCGCGGCGAACTCCGCTTGCAGGCGTTCGGCGTGACCGAGCCCAGCAGCGGCACCGACACGCTGGCGCTGCGCACGACTGCCGTGAAGAAGAACAACAGCACCTATGTCGTGAACGGCCAGAAAGTGTGGACTAGTCGCGCCGAGCATTCCGACCTGATGCTGCTGCTCGCGCGCACGACGCCCCGGGAGCAGGTCAAGAAACGGACCGAAGGGCTCTCCGTGTTCTTGGTCGACATGCGCAAGGCGCTGGGCAAGGGCCTCACCATCAAGCCGATCCGCACGATGATGAACCACAACAGCACGGAAGTATTCTTCGACGACATGGAGGTGCCGGCGGAGAATCTGGTCGGCGAGGAGGGCAACGGCTTCCGCTACATCCTGGGCGGCATGAATGCCGAGCGCGTGCTGATTGCGGCCGAAACGATCGGCGATTCGCGCTGGTTCATCGAGAAGGCCACAGAGTACGCGAAGCAGCGCAAGCTGTTCGGGCGGCCGATCGGGCAGAACCAGGGAGTGCAGTTTCCGATCGCGCGGGCCTATGCGCAGACCGAGGCGGCGGACCTGATGGTGCGCAAGGCGGCCGCGCTCTACGAGGCCGGCCTGTCCTGCGGCGCGGAAGCCAACATGGCCAAGATGCTCGGTTCGGAGGCTGCCTGGGCCGCCGCGGACATGTGCGTGCAGACCCATGGCGGCTTCGGCTTCGCCGAGGAATACGACATCGAGCGCAAGTTCCGCGAGACACGCCTCTACATGGTGGCGCCGATCTCGACCAACATGATCCTGAACTTCGTGGCCGAGCACGTGCTCGGACTGCCGCGCTCGTACTAGAGCGTGATGACTTCCGTCGAGTCACGCGTCGGCTCGGCGCGGGCGCCGCTTCGCTGCGAGAGCCGAGCCGACGCGAAAAGGTAAAGTCATCACGCTTTAGATCAGGCCGCGCACCAGCTGGCACAGCATATAAGGACCGATTGCCACAAGGAACGCGGTCCATACGGCGGTGAGCAGGGCAGCGATCCAGCCGAGGATCGCCATCAGCCCGTCGCGCTCGAGGAGTGCCAGGCAGAAGAACAGGATCGTCCAGGCGGGCAGGAAATTGTCGAACAGGATCGGCAGCGCCAGGATGAATATGCAGAGCACCCAGGCGGCCTGAAGCAGGTGCCGGGGTGCCCCGCGCAGCCACCACTGAAGACGGGGGTGGACGGCTTGTTCCAGCCAGCCGACCGGCCGGCGCGCGCGCTCGAGAAAATCCTGCAACTCGCCGCGCGATAAAGGTCGACGGGCGAGGCGAGCGGGCAGGATGGGCGCAGGCCGGCCGAGCAGACCCTGGACGGCGAACAGGAGCATCGGAACCCCGGTGACGGTCGACAACAGGGGAATGCCCGTCGGCACGCAGTTGGGCAGGTCCAGAGCGGCCACGATGAAGGCGTAAGAGCGTGCTTCGAGCCCTCCGATCAGCGCCCCGAGCGTCACGATCTGTTCGCGCGGACCGGCAAACAGCCGTTCGAGCGTCGGCAGGAGCGCGTTTCGATCGCTCATCCCGCTCGGGCGAGCAGCCGCCGGGCGAGCACGAGGTGGGGCTTGTCGAGCATCTTGCCGTCGAGGGTGAGGACGCCGGCGCCGGGATTGGTCTCGAACGTCGACACGACCTTCCTCGCCCATTCGACCTCGGCGGTGCTCGGCGTGAAGACCTCGTGGATGATCGCCACCTGGTCGGGATGAATCGCGATCTTGCCACCATATCCCATTCGCCGTGCGTCGGCCGCTTCGGCACGCAATCCGTCGATGTTCCTGATGTCGGGATAGACCGTGTCGTAGGCCGTCACGCCGGCCGCAACCGAAGCCATCAGGTTGATCGTGCGCGCCAGCTTGAACGTGTCGTCATAGACGCCGGCGCTCGGTCCCTTGGCCAGCGCCCCGAGATCGGCCATCAGATCCTCGCCGCCCCACGAGTGTCCCATCAGCCGGATGTGTTTTGCAGGCGCGGCCGTCAAAGCCAGCACGGCGGCGGCGCTTTCGGTCGCGATGGTAAGGATACGCGTGGAATTGATCTCGATTCCCTCGCGCGCCTCGAATGCGTCGAGCCACAGGGCAAGGCGATCGAGGTCGGCCTGACCGACACACTTGGGAAAGACGATTCCATCGGGCCGGCCCTGCATGACGACGGCGAGGTCGCCCAGGGTCAGTCCGGTGTCGAGGGCGTTGACGCGGACATAGAGCTTGGGGCCGCTGCGGCTTGCGGACTTGAGATAGGCCAGCGCCATCTCGCGCGCGATCTTCTTGCGGTCGGTGGCGACGGAGTCCTCGAGATCGAGGATCAGGCCGTCGGGTCCGGAGGACGGGCCCTTGGCGAGCTTGCGCTCGGAGTTGGCGGGGACGAACAGGAATGAGCGCATGGTGACCTCAGTTCTTGGACGCTTGATTCTGGGGACGCTTGCGCATCAGCGCCTGGCGCTTGCACTCGGCGACGATCTCGCCGCGCTGGTTGGTGGCGGTGTGGTTGAACTCGACGATGCCGGCATCGATGCGCGACTTGCTTTCGCGCAGGGAAAGCACGGTCGTCTTTACCTTGAGCGTGTCGCCATGGAATACCGGCTTGGGGAAACGCACGTCGGTCATGCCGAGATTGGCCACCGTCGTGCCGAGCGTCGTGTCGTTCACCGTGATGCCGATCATCAGGCCCAGGGTGAACAGGCTGTTGACGATGCGTTGACCGAACTCGGTCTTCGACGCGAACTCCTCGTCGAGGTGTAGCGGCTGGACGTTCATGGTGAGCGAGCTGAACAGCACGTTGTCCATTTCCGTCACGGTACGCGTCCAGGCGTGGTCGAAGACACGGCCTAGCGAAAACTCCTCGTAATAGAGACCTGCCATCTTTTCCCCTGCGAAAGTGCCTTTTCCTAGCACGGATGGACGGTACCGGGCGGACCATCGTATCAATGCCGCCACAGGACGAAACAGGCGAGCCGAGGGAGCAGACCATGCGGGCGATGATGAGCGAGACGCCAGGCGGACCGGAGAGCCTGAAACTGATGGAGCTTCCGTCCAAACCGCTGGGCAAGGGCCAGGTGCGCATCGCCGTCCGCGCCGCCGGCGTGAACTTTCCCGATACGCTGATCATTGCCGACAAGTACCAGTTCAAGCCACCGCGCCCGTTCGCTCCGGGGCACGAGGTGGCCGGCGACATCACCGAAGTGGGCGAGGGCGTGAGCGCCTACAAGACAGGCGACCGTGTGATCGCCGCGATCGGCCATGGCGGCTACGCAAGCGAGGTGGTGGCCGACGAGATCGCCCTCCTGCCGATGCCCAAGAACATGAGTTACGAGGATGGCGCGGCCTTCACCATGACTTACGGCACGTCGTACTACGCGCTGAAGCAGCGCAGCAGCTACAAGCCGGGCGAGACATTGCTCGTGACGGGCGCCTCGGGCGGCGTCGGGCTCACCGCCGTCGAGCTGGGCGCGCTGATGGGCCTCAAGGTGATCGCCGCGGTCGGTTCCGACGAGAAGATGGAGGTCTGCCGCAAGTACGGCGCCACGATGTTCGTGAACTATACGCGGGACAAGATGCGCGACAAGGTGAAGGAACTCACCCACGGCAACGGCGCAGACATCATCTATGACGCCGTCGGCGGCGATGCTTTCGACGAGTTGGTGCGCTGCATCGCCTGGTACGGCCGTCTGCTGGTGGTGGGTTTCGCCGCCGGCCGCATTCCCTCGCTGCCCGCGAACCTTGCGCTGCTGAAGAGCTGCGACGTGCGCGGCGTCTTCTACGGTGCCTGGCGCGCGCGCGAACCGAAGGAAGCGCGCCGGAACTTCGACGAGTTGCTGGCGTGGTATGCCGAAGGCAAGCTGAAGCCGCATATCTCGATGCGTTTTCCCCTCGAGAAGGGTGCGGAGGCGATGAACGCGCTGCTGTCTCGCAAGGCGACGGGCAAGGTCGTCCTGACGATTGGCTAGGCGAAGATGGGGGGCTAGCGGAGATGGGCAGGCTCGCGGGCAAGATCGCGATCGTGACGGGTGCCGCGTCGGGCATCGGCGCCGCGTCTGCCAGGCTGTTCGCCGAGGAGGGCGCCCGGGTGCTGGCGGTCGACCGGGCGCAGTCGGCGATCGGCACGATCCATGCCGGCAATCACGCCATCGCAGCCTTCGCTGCCGATATCACCGAAGACGATGCGCCGCGGTCGATCGTGGCAGCGGCGCTCACGAAATTCGGCGCCCTCGATATCCTGTTCAACAATGCCGGCGTGAGCGGCCGCGCTTTTGTCGAGGAAATGACGGACGCGGAGTGGGACAGGGTGAACGGCGTCAACGTGCGCGGCATGTTCCGGCTGTGCCGCGAGGCGATCCCCGCGTTGAAGGCGCGCGCCCGCGAGAAGGGCCGGGCCCGCATCGTCAACACCGCCTCGGTGATGGCGTTCGACACAGACTACGGGCTCGCGGCCTATTGCGCTTCCAAGGCGGGTGTCGGCGGCCTGACGCGCACGCTCGCGCTCGAGCTCGGCAAATTCAACATCACCGCCAACTACGTCTGCCCCGGTGCGATCTATACCGGCATGACGCAAACCAACTTCGACAAGCCCGAGATCCGCGAGGTCTGGGAAAAGAAGGCCGCGCTCCGCCGGCTCGGGCAGCCGATCGACATTGCCCGCGGCGCGCTCCTGCTCGCCTCTGACGACGCCGACTTCATCACCGGTCACGAGCTCGTGGTCGATGGCGGTCTGACGCTCAGAACCTAGGATCTCGACATGCCCAACATTTACTCCTTCGCGTCGGACTACAGCGAAGCGCGCGAGAAATTCCTGTCGGCGGCCCGCATCGCCGATGCGGCGATGGCGCGCTACGACAATCCGACCAAGGGACCGAAGGGCGAATCGCTGTCGACGGATGTTGCAAGGATCGGCCCTGACGATGCGTCGAAGATCGTGGTCACGATCTCCAGCACCCACGGCGCCGAGGGCTATTGCGGTTCGGGTGTCCAGGTCGACTGGCTGGCAAGCATCGGTGCCGGCGGCCTGCCCAAGGATACGGCGGCACTCTTCATTCATGCGATCAACCCCTACGGCTTTGCCTGGACGCGGCGCGTGACGGAGGAGGGCAATGACCTCAATCGCAATTACGTCGATCACTCCAAGCCCTATCCGATCAACACGGGCTATGCCGACATCCACGACTGGCTGATCCCGAAGGACTTCGGTCCGAACAGCGTCGCGCAGGCCGACGCCAAGCTCGCGGAGTATCGGGCCAAGGTGGGCGATAAATCCTACTTCACGGCGATGTCGGGGGGACAGTACAGCCATCCCGATGGCTTCTTCTTCGGCGGGGGTGGTCCGAGCTGGTCGAACCGCACGTTGCATGCGATCGCCGACAAATATCTAAAAGGCCGCAGCGATGTCGCCGCCATCGATTTCCATACCGGCCTCGGCCCTTACGGCTACGGCGAGCCGATCACGCATTACGATATCGACAGCGGCGGCTCGCGCCGCGTGCGCGCCTTCTGGGGCGAGTCGGTGACCGAGTCCAAGCGAGGGCAGACGGCCTCGGCCGCCCGCGACGGGCTGGGCCACTACGGGCTCAATCGCGTGCTGAAGGAACCCGAGACGAGGCTCACCATGTGCACGCTCGAATATGGCACCTTCGACCGCGAGAGCGGCCAGAAGGCGTTTCGTGCCGATCACTGGCTGCACAAGTACGGGGATCCGCTGGGCACGGAAGCTGCCCCGATCCGGGCTGCCATGCGGCGGCAGTTCTATCCGGAGACCGACGACTGGAAAGAGGCGGTGCTGTTCCGCGGCCATCAGATCGTGCGTCAGGCCATCGCCGGGCTGCAGCGCGGGGCCGTCTGAGCTTGGGGACAAGCGCTCAAAAAGAGCCATTTGTCTGCTAGTCGATCCTGCTACAAAGCCCCAATGCGTGCCCTGACGGTGCTCGTCGCGTTCGGAATCGTGGCGGCGCTCAATCTTCTCTGGTGGTGGTGGCCCAACCGGCCGGTCGAGATCGCCGGCTGGACCAACGCGCCGCTGCAGAGCGTGTCGTTCGCGCCCTATCGGCCTGGCCAGAGTCCGCTGACACGCACCTTCCCGACGCCCGACCAGATCGACGAGGATCTCGCGCGGCTGAAAGGCAAGGTCCTCGCGGTGCGGACCTATTCGACGGGTGAGAACCTAGAGGCGGTGCCGCAACGCGCGGGCAAGTACGGTCTCAAGGTCTGGCACGGCGCGTGGCTGAACGACAACGACAAGGAGAACCTCGAACAGATCAATCTCCTGATCGACCACGCCAACAAATACCCCGACACGATCGAGCGGGTGATCGTCGGCAACGAGGTGCTTCTGCGCAAGGACCTGACCGCCACCCAGCTGCGCGGCTACATCCGCCAGGTGAAGCAGAGGGTGAAGCAGCCAGTCACCTACGCCGACGTCTGGGAATTCTGGCTGCGCAATCCGTCGCTCGCTGACGAGGTCGACTTCATCACCATCCATCTTCTGCCGTACTGGGAGGACGAGCCGATCGGCCTCGACCGGCGCGACACCGACGGGACGCTGCGCATCGAGAAGCATGTCGTCGACATCATCCGCAAGGTGCAGGCGCGCTTCCCCGGCAAGAAGATCGTGATCGGCGAGACCGGCTGGCCGAGCGACGGCCGCATGCGCTCCGACGCACGGCCGGGCCGGGTCGAGCAGGTCCGCTACTTCTCGATCTTCCGGGCGATCGCCGAGCGCGAACACCTCGACTACAATGTCGTCGAAGCCTTCGACCAGTACTGGAAGTCGCGCCAGGAAGGCACGGTCGGCGCCACCTGGGGACTGCTCGATGCCGCCCGTCACGACAAGTTCCAGCTCGGCCGGCCGGTCGTGGCCGAGCCGCATTGGCGGATGCTGTACGCGCTCTCGATCATGCTCTCCGCGCTGATTGTGCTGGCCTTCGCCTCCTGGCGGCGCCGCGCGGTGGCGAGGCAGATCGCGATCTTCGTCGTCTTCGCGCAACTCGTGGCGACGGCCTATGTCCAGTCGGTCTGGGTGGATCTCTCCCGCACCTTCTACTTCGAGCGCATGGTGGGCGTCGTCTTCTGGGCACTGCTGCTGGGCGCCTTCGGATATGCGCTGTTGCGCGGCATTGCCGACAGCCTGACCGGCCGAATGGCCGATCCTTCTCTCTATGGTGCGCGGGTGCGCGAGGCCTGGCAGGCGTGGCGCGAACTGCCGCGCCTGCGCATCTTCCAGCGGGTCGATCTCCTGCTGCAGATGCTCTACCTGGCGCTCACGGTGCTCTGCATCTTCTACCTAGTGGTCATCACCATCGACTGGTACGACGGCGTCATTCGGCTGAGCGAGACCTTCTACCGGCAGATCGCGATCGACGGCCGCTACCGCGACTTCCCGATCTGGAGCTTCGTGCTGCCGTCCGTCGTGCTCATGGCCTGGAAGCTGATGACCGTCCTGCGCAAGCAAAAGGTTTCGCGGCCGGGGCGGCTGATGCGCGGCCTCTCCTTCGGCCGGCTGCTGGGCTATGACGGCAGTACGGGCTACGTGCGCATGAACCGTTCGTTCAGCCGGCTGCGGCCGGTCCTGCCGGAGATCGTGCTGGCCGGCCTGCTGATCTCGTGGGCGGCAGTGATGCTGATCACCGAAGGGGCGATCAAGCTCTACGACGGCGGCGCCGGCGGCTTCGTGGCCGGCGATGGCGGCCGCTGGGTGATCCGCACGCTGTTTTGGAACACCCAGGCCGACTGGTTTGCAGGGCTCGCTGTGTTGATGGCGATCCCCTATCTCGCCACCATATACGTATCGATCCGCGAGCCGCTGGCAGAACTGCCGCCGGACTCATACACGAGCAAGTGGTAGCCTGAGGGCTGGAGCAGACACATGGAAATCAAGGGTGAGTACAAGATCGCGGCGCCACGCGACAAGGTCTTTGCGGCGCTGAACGACCAGGCCATTCTGCAGGCCTGTATCCCGGGCTGCGAGACGTTGGAAAAACTCTCCGACACGGAGATGACGGCCAAGGTGCGGCTGCGCATCGGGCCGGTGAGCGCGGCCTTCTCCGGCAAGGTGACGTTGTCCGACATCGATCCGCCCAACGGCTACAGGATCAGCGGCGAAGGCCAGGGCGGCGTCGCGGGCTTCGCCAAGGGCGGCGCCGTGGTCAAGCTCGCCGAGGACGGCGGCGACACGCTCCTGGTCTATGAAGTCGATGCCCAGGTCGGCGGCAAGATCGCCCAGGTCGGCGCGCGGCTGATCCAGGGCACAGCCAGGAAACTGGCCGATCAGTTCTTCGGCAAGTTCGCCGAGAGCGTTGGCGCACCGCCGCCGGTAGCCGCGGCGTAACCATGGCGCCGGCAGACGATCCGATCGAGCCGTCAGTCCGCACGCCGCCTGCTGCATCGCAACGCGGCTTCCGGCATTGGACGATCATCGGCATCGTCGTGGCCGTTCTCATCGTGGTTTTTCTGTTGCGGCGGTAGGCAGGCCGCAGAGCGTTATTCCGCTTAAGTAATTCGCTTGACCGGCCCACAAGCGGCGCGCGAGAGTCCCCGCCGACGCTAGGCTGGCGCGCTCCAATGCGCCGCCGCAACGAATTTCGAGGGAGAAGATCGATGACACTTTCCGTCGCCATGACCGTCAACGGCAAGGCCGTTTCCGGCAAGGTTGAAGCCCGCACCCTGCTGGTGCAGTTCCTGCGCGAGAACCTCGGCATGACCGGCACCCATGTCGGTTGCGACACCAGCCAGTGCGGCGCCTGCGTCGTCGACATTGACGGCAAGTCGGTGAAGTCCTGCACCATTCTGGCCGTCCAGGTCGAAGGATCGAAGGTCATCACCATCGAGGGCTTGGCGCCGAGCGCCGACAAGCTGCACCCGATGCAGGAAGCCTTCCGCGAGAACCACGCGCTGCAGTGCGGCTTCTGCACGCCCGGCATGGTGATGAGTGCCATCGACATGGTGAAGCGCAACAACTACCAGCTCGACGAGGCGACGGTGCGCCGCGAACTCGAGGGCAACCTTTGCCGCTGCACCGGCTACCACAACATCGTGAAGGCAATTCTGGCCGCCGCGCCAGCAATGAAATCTGCAGGAGTGTAAACGCCATGACCGCCGGAACCGGAATCGGCGCCCGGGTGCTCCGCAGGGAAGACAAGCGCTTCCTTACTGGAACGGGCCGCTACGTCGACGATCTGCCCCTCGCTCGGGCGACTTACGCGTATTTCCTGCGTTCCCCGCATGCTCATGCGAAGATCAAGAAGATCGACGCGGCGGCCGCCAAGGCGATGCCGGGCGTCGTCGAGATCTTCACCGGCAAGGATGTCGCCGACTCGAAGATGGGCGGCCTGATCTGCGGCTGGGTGGTCAAGGACAAGAACGGCGAGCCGCACAAGGCGCCGCCGCATCCAGTGATGGTGCACGACACGGTGCGCTACGTCGGCGACACGGTGGCGATGGTGATCGCCAACTCGATCGACGAGGCGAAAGACGCCGCCGAGGCGATCAAGGTCGACTACGAGGTGAAGCCCGCCAACATCGACCTGGCGCACGCGCTCGACAAGGGCTCGCCCGAGGTTCACCCCGAGGCGCCGGGCAATCTGATCTATGACTGGGAAATCGGCGTTAAGGCCGACGTCGATGCTGCGTTCGCCAAGGCCGCGCACGTCACCAAGCTCGACGTCGTGAACAACCGCCTGATTCCGAACGCGATGGAGCCGCGCGCGGCGGCCGCGGAATTCGACAAGGGTACCGGTAGCTACACGCTTTGGTCGACGTCGCAGAACCCGCATGTGCTGCGCCTCATCCTGTCGGCCTTCGTGCTGGGCATTCCCGAGCACAAGCTGCGCGTGGTCGCGCCGGACGTCGGCGGCGGCTTTGGTAGCAAGATCTTCTGCTACAACGAGGAGACGATGGTGTGCTGGGCGGCCGGCAAGATCGGCCGTGCGATCAAGTGGACCGCCGAGCGTTCCGAATCCTTCATGACCGACGCGCATGGCCGCGATCACGTCACCCACGCCGAGCTGGCGATGGACAAGAACGGCAAGTTCCTGGCGCTCAAGGTCGAGACGATCGCGAACATGGGCGCCTACCTGTCGACCTTCTCGACGGCGGTACCGACCTATCTCTATGCGACGCTGTTGGCGGGCCAGTACACGACGCCGCTGATCTACGCCAACGTGAAGGCGGCGGTGACGCACACTGCGCCGGTTGATGCCTATCGCGGTGCCGGACGTCCTGAGGCCACCTTCGTGGTCGAGAGCATCGTGTCGAAGGCGGCGGTCGAGATGAAGATGGATACGGCAGAATTGCGCCGGAAGAATTTCATTCCATCGGACGCGTTCCCATATCAGACGCCGGTGGCGCTGCAGTACGATTCCGGCAACTACCCGCCGATCATCGACGAGGCGATCAAGATCTCGGACTACAAGGGCTTCGAGGCCCGCCGCGCCGAGGCCAAGTCGCGGGGCAAGCTGCGCGGTATCGGCTTCTCGTCCTACATTGAGGCCTGCGGCCTGGCGCCGTCGAATGTCGTCGGCTCGCTTGGTGCGGGCGTCGGACAATGGGAATCGGCCCAGATCAAGTTCAACCCTACGGGCAATGTCCAGGTCATGACGGGGGCGCATAGCCACGGCCAAGGCCACGAGACGACTTTCGCGCAGCTCATCCATGACAGACTGGGCGTGCCGATGGACCAGATCGAGATCGTCCATGGCGACACGGCGACGACGCCGTTTGGCATGGGCACTTATGGCTCGCGTTCGCTGGCAGTCGGTGGTTCCGCGATCATGAAGGCTACCGACAAGATCATCGCCAAGGGCAGGAAGGTCGCTGCCCACTTGATGGAAGCCGACGTGGCCGACGTCGAGTTCGAGAACGGCGCCTTCAAGGTGGCGGGCACCGACAAGAGCGTGCCGCTGGGGCAGGTCGTGTTCGCGGCCTATGTGCCGCACAACTATCCGCTCGCGGAAGTCGAGCCGGGCATGGACGAGAACGCCTTCTACGATCCAGCGAACTTCGTTTATCCGTCCGGCACGCAGATTTGCGAGGTCGAGATCGACCCGGACACCGGTGAGGTCGAGGTGATCGCCCATACCGCGGTCGACGACTTCGGAAACATCATCAATCCGATGATCGTCGAGGGCCAGGTTCATGGCGGCATCGTGCAGGGCGTCGGCCAGGCGCTCTTCGAGAACGCCGTCTACGACAAGGGCACGGGCCAGCTGATCAGCGGTTCGTACATGGATTACACCATGCCGCGCGCGGACAATTTTCCCTCGTTCAAGCTCGGCTACAAGACGACGCCATGCCCGCACAATCCGCTGGGCGTGAAGGGATGCGGCGAAGCAGGAGCGATCGCCGCCCCCGCGGCCGTGATGAACGCGGTCCGCGATGCGCTGGCACCGCTGGGGATCAAGCACGTGGAGATGCCGGCCACGTCGCTCAACATCTGGCAGACGATTCAGGGCGCCCATCGCGCGGCCGCCGAGTAACTGGAGGAAAGACCGATGTACGATTTCGCCTACCACCGCCCCAAGTCCCTGGCCGATGCGACCGCGGCTTTGAAAGGCAAGCCCGAAGCGCGCGCCATGTCGGGCGGGATGACGCTGATCCCAACCCTGAAGCAGCGGCTCGCCAAGCCGAGCGACGTGATCGATCTCGGCGGCATCAAGGAACTGGCCGGCATCAAGGCTGAGGGCGGGGGCGTCACGATCGGCGCCATGACCAGGCACTACGACGTGTCGGTGTCGGCCGACGTCAAGAAGACCATCCCGGCGCTGGCCGAGCTGGCGGGCCACATCGGCGATCCGGCGGTGCGCAACCGCGGCACGATCGGCGGCTCGGTCGCCAACAGCGATCCGGCGGCCGATTACCCGGCCGCGGTCGTGGCGCTCAATGCCACGATCAACACCACGGCCGGCAAGCATCCGGCCGACGGTTTCTTCAAGGGCCTGTTCGAGACGGCGCTGAAGGACGGCGAGCTGATCACCTCGATCAGCTTCCCCAAGCCCGAGAAGGCCGCCTACATGAAGTTCCCCAACCCGGCGTCGCGCTATGCCATGGTCGGCGTGTTCGTCGCCAAGACCAAGGACGGCGTGCGCGTCGCGGTGACCGGCGCCGGGTCCAGCGTCTTCCGCGTGAAGGCGATGGAGGACGCTCTGGCCAAGAACTTCTCGTCGGCCGCCATCAAGGACATCAAGATCCCGGCCAAAGACCTCAACAGCGACATCCATGGCAGCGCCGAGTACCGCGCGCATCTCGTGGGCGTGATGGCCCGCCGCGCGGTCGACGCCGCCAACAAGTAGGTGAGGGCGCTCGTCACGGGCTTCGATCCGTTCGGCGGCGACCCCGTCAATCCCTCGTCGCTGGCGGTTGCTGGCCTCACGCGCCGGATCGGCGACGTCGATATCGCGACCGCGCAGTTGCCGACGTCCTACGCCGATTCCGCACGGGTACTGCTGGGCGCCATCGACGAGGTGCGGCCCGACTTCGTGCTGTGCGTCGGCCAGGCGGGCGGGCGCACGGAGCTCTGCCTGGAGCGTGTTGCCATCAACGTCCAGGATGCGCGTATCCCCGACAATGACGGTAACCAGCCGATCGACGTGCCAGTCGTGGCCCACGGACCCGCCGCCTATTTTGCCACCTTACCCATCAAGGCCTGCGTGGCGGAGATGCGCAAGGCGGGCCTGCCTGCGGCGGTGTCGAACACGGCAGGCACTTTCGTCTGCAATCACATCCTCTACGCGTTGATGGATATCATCCGCCAGCAGCCGACGCCGATGCGCGGCGGCTTTCTCCATATTCCCTACGTGCCCGAGCAGGCGAGCCGGCTGGGCGGTGCGCCCTCGATGGCGCTCGCCGACATCGTGCGCGGCATCGAGATCATCGTCGCAGTGAGTGCCAGCCGTACGGACGACGTCCACACCGCCGAGGGCCGCATCTCCTGATTATGTGAAACGCGTAGAGTTGGAAGGTCATGGAGGAAATCTTGCCGGCCTCATCAACCAGCGTGGGGCGCAAGCGCCGCGGCGAAGGCCATACCCGCCGGGACGAGATTCTCGGTGCCGCCAAGGAGCTGTTTCTCGAGGAAGACTATGCAGCGACCACGATCCGCAAGATCGCGGACAGGGTGGGCGTCTCCGCCCCGGCGCTCTATCTTTACTTCGCCGACAAGGAGGCCATCATGCTGGCGCTCTGCGTCCAGACCTTCGGCTTCCTGACCGAGGAGATGGATCGCATCGACCGCGAAGGCCTGACGCCGGTCGACAGCCTGCGCGCCAGCGGCGCCGCCTACATCAAGTTCGGCCTCGAGCATCCGCGCGAATACTGGCTCACCTTCATGTCGGGCAACACGCCCCGGCCGCTGAAGGACCGCGGCTACCAACCGGGCGCCACTGGCGCGATTGCCTTCGGCAAGCTGGTCGAGCGGCTGAAGGGCATCGAGGCGGCGGGCATCAGGCTCAAGTATCCCGCCGAAACGGCGGCGGAGCTGTACTGGATGGGTCTGCACGGGCTCGTGGCGGCGCTGATCAACAATCCGGAGTTTCCCGGAACCAGGCGCGAAGAACTGAGCGCTTGCATGCTCGACATGGTAACCGACGGCATCGTCGGCTAGGGCCACGCCTGCGGGAACAGGGCACAGGCCATCGGCGCGCCGGCTTCCAGCTCAGGCTTGTGCGGAAACTGGAAGGTGCCGGGCCGCGGATCGTAGCGCGCATCGTCGCCGGTATATCGCAGCGACAGGCCACGCCGGCGGGCGCCTGGCGTTTCGTTTCCCGGCGCGCCGTGCACGATCATCGCGTGGAACACGAGACAGTCGCCGGGCGCCATCGGCCACGACCGGATATTGTACTTCGCGCGGTCGGCATCGATGTCGGGGATCTGTACGAGGTCGCTCGAGGTAAATTTGATCTCGTGGCCCTTGCGAAACGGAGTCGGGCGATAGTGCACGCCCCATTTGTGCGAGCCCGCGATGAACTCGACGGCGCCATTGCTGCGGTCGATCGCATCGAGTGCGATCCACACCGACGCGATCTGCCAGCCCTTGACCGGCCAGTAGGGCTGGTCCTGGTGCCACGGCGTGGGATGCGCAGTGCCGGGCTCCTTCACGAAAAGCTGGTCGTAGAAGAAGTCGGCGCGCGCCGAGCCCATCAGGCGTGCGGCAATCGCGGGAGCAGGGGACGCGAGTGCGGCTTCGCGGAAGCCGTCGTCTTGCTTCCACATGAACATGTCGCCGAAGAACTTTCCGGCACTGCTGCCCTCGGCGAAGTTGGTCGCGTTGGGGCCGGGCGACGCGAGGTCGCGTTCGACTGCCGCGCGCAGGCGCTCGATCCACGACGAATCGAACGCGCCGCGCAGGCAGACGACGCCGTCGCGGTCGTAATCGGCGACGTCGGTGTTGGCGATCAAGCGTTCTGCAGCACGTGCACGGCGCGATTGGCGACCAGGTCCTTGTTCTTCTCGCCGTACGCCTTCATGTGTGCCGATGCGCCATGGACCTTGAGATGGTCCATGCTCTCCCACTTCTCGATGACCACCATCGTATCGGCGCCGAACTTGGCGAACGGGCCGCCGTCGGTGTCGACCGTGGCCCCGTATTCGATGCAGCCCTTTTCGGCGTGGACCGCGGGCACGTTCGCCTTGAAGTTCCTGAGGATTTCGTCGCGCTTGCCGGGCTTGGCGGTGATGATGGCGATGACGTGGATCATTGTCGTTTCTCCCTTGTTCGAGGATCAGGCGGCCTTGCCGCCGCGCAGCAGGCGGCCGGGCAGTCTGTCGTTGGCCGCGAAGACGTCCTTGTTGTCGCGGCGGATCAGCGTTCCATTGACGACCACGGCATCGATGCCGCTGGCTTCCGACACCAGCCGGTCGGCGCCGGCCGGCATGTCGTGCACGCGCTTCAGCGGTCCCGGACCGACCGTCGCGGGGTCGAACACCACGACATCGGCGGGCCGGCCCTGGGCAAGTACGCCGCGATCGGTAATGCCGAACATCTCTGCCGGACGTTGCGTGAGATTGTGCACGGCCTCTTCGATCGTGAAGACCTTGCGGTCGCGCACCCAGTGGCCGAGCAGATAGGTCGAGTAGCAGGCGTCGCAGAGCTGGCTGGCATGCGCGCCGGCGTCGCTGAGCGCGATGATCGTGTTCGGGTCGGTGATCAGCTCGGCCACCTCCTTCTCGTCGAAGTTCATCACGGCCATGCGGAAGCGCGCCTGCAGGTCGTTGGCGAGGGCGAGATCGAGCGCGAGGTCGACCGGATCCTTGCCGAGGCGGGCGGCGGCGGCCACCAGCGGCATCTCCTCGAGCTCGCGAGCCGACGGCGCCCAGGCGATGACCACCCTCTCCCACCATTTCTGGAAGAGCGGCGTCAGCTCGCTGCGCAGCTTCTCGCGCCACGCCGGATCGGCGTAGGCGCGACGCCGCGCGCCGGGCGATCTGGCATCGGCGACAGCAAGCTCGTTCATGAACTTCATCACGTCAAAGATGAACGGCTCGGCAAAGGTGAACTCGAAGTTGAGCGGCCGGCAGCTCACCTGCGGGATCACCATCGCGCCCGACTTGCGCTGCTCGGCGGCAAGATCGAGCTGCTTGCGATGTCCGCCGGGGCCATAAAGGTACGACAGCAGCGCCGTCCAGGTGACGGGCACCTGGTGCTTGCGGCTGACCTCGGCCATGTGGCGCGTCGAGAATTCTCGGCCGATGGTGATCTGCATCAAGCCGCGCTTCATCTCGCCCATCACCGAGACCAGCCCGTTCATTTCCTCGGGCGTGGCCTGGCGGCTCGGCACCGGCTTGCCGGCATAGCCGTTGTGGCTGACCGATACCGACGTGCCGAAGCCGATCGCGCCCGCTTCCATCGCCTCGCGCATCAGCTTCTTCATCGCCGCGAGCTCGTCCGGCGTCGACGCGCGATCGGTCGATTCCTCGCCCATGACGTACATCCGCAACGGCGTGTGGCCGAACAGGGCCGCGACATTGATCGCCGAACCGCGCTTTTCGACGGTGTCGAGATATTGCGGGAAGGTCTCGAACGGCCAGGCGTCGCCCAGCCCCTCCTGCAGCGCGTCGAGGCTCATGCCCTCGACCTTCTCCAGGGTCTGCAGAATGAGTTTCCGGTGGGCGGCGCGTGTCGGAGCAACGCCGAAGCCGCAGTTGCCGATCACCGTGGTGGTCACGCCATGCCAGGGCGAGATGCTGAGCATGCGATCCCACAGGATCTGCGCGTCGTAATGGGTGTGCACGTCCACGAAGCCGGGGGAGACGACCTTGCCTGTAGCATCGATGGTCGTGGCGGCCGGTCCGTCTGCCTTGCCGATCGCGACGATCCTGCCGCCCTTGATCCCGATATCGCCGACGAAGCCCGGCTTGCCAGTACCGTCGACGATGGTGCCGCCTGCGATCTTGAGGTCAAAGCTCATGGCTTGCTCCTGAATGCCCGTTCAGTATACGTCGTGTGACGCAAGGAGAGGAAACTCATGGCCAAGCACAAGATCGCCCTTATTCCGGGTGACGGAATCGGCAAGGAAACCGTGCCGGAGGGCGTACGCGTGCTGGAAGCCGCCGCGCGGCGCTTCAACTTCGAGCTCGAGTTCAAGGATTTCGACTGGTCGTGCGATCGCTTCGCCAAGACCGGCAAGATGATGCCCGACGACGGCATGGAGACGCTCAAGGGCTTCGAAAGCATCTTCCTGGGTGCCGTCGGCTGGCCGGGCGTGCCCGATCACGTCTCGCTGTGGGGCCTGCTGATCCCGATCCGCCGCGACTTCGACGAATACGTGAACCTGCGGCCGGTGCGGCTGTTCGAAGGTGTGCCGTCGCCGCTGGCCAACCGCAAGCCGGGCGAAATCGACTTCTGGGTCGTGCGCGAGAACACCGAGGGCGAGTACAGCACCCTGGGGGGCCGCATGTTCGCCGGCACCGAGAACGAGTTCGCCGTCCAGGAGGCGGTGTTCACGCGCCGGGGCTGCGACCGGGTCATGAAGTATGCCTTCGAGTTCGCGCGCAAGGGCAAGAAGAAGCACGTGACGTCGGCCACCAAGTCGAACGGCATCATCCATTCCATGCCGTTCTGGGACGAACGCTTCAACGAGATGAAGAAGAACTATCCCGACATCAAGGCCGACCAGTATCACATCGACATCCTGACCGCGCATTTCGTGCGCAACCCGGACTGGTTCGACGTCGTGGTCGGCTCCAACCTGTTCGGCGACATCCTGTCCGATCTCGGCCCGGCGCTGACCGGTTCGATCGGCGTGGCGCCGTCGGGCAACATCAATCCCGAGCGCAAGTATCCGTCGATGTTCGAGCCGGTGCACGGCTCCGCGCCGGATATCGCCGGCAAGTTCATCGCCAACCCGATCGGCCAGATCTGGTCGGGGGCGATGATGGTGCGCCACCTGGGTTATCCAGAGGCGGCGGAGTGCATCGAGCGCGCGATCGCGGCCTCGCTGGTCGAGGGCGGACCGCGCACCAAGGATCTGGGCGGCAACGGCGATACCAAGACGGTTGGCGCCGCCATCGCCGAGCTGGTGAAGACTGTCTGAACGCCGCAGAAGAGCCTTGGCGTCAGTTCGGCACTGCGCCTTGCATCTGTTGCTGGCGGGCCAGGCGGCGCGCCTGGCGCTTGGCCTTGAGAGCTGCCCGTTTGGCGGGATCCATGACCCGGTGATGTTTGGCGGCAGGCGATGCCTCAGAGGGAGCGCTGGACGGCGCGCCACTGTCACCGTCATTGGCAGCATAGGCTGCGGGAATAATGGCAAAAGCGAGCAGAACCAGCGACGCGCCGGCCAGAACCTTCTTGTAGGGCATGAATTCCTCAGAGGGCGTGAGCGAACCGGGAAGCGATGGTCCACCCGGGATACGCCCCTCCACTGCCGGTTATCCCCCTGAAATAGCCGCGATTGGGCGCTACATAGGAACTGCATGAAATCCCGTCTCAAGTACGCGCTGGAAGTGCTGATTGTGCCCTTGGCGGCGGCGATCGTCTTCTTCGAGCAGACGCTGATCCGCTGGCTGAACGTGATGACGGCGGCATTCGCCCGCTGGGCGCCGATTGCCGCCCTCGAAGCGTGGCTGAAGACTCTGCCGCCGCGGGTCGCGCTGGCGGCCTTCGTGGCGCCGTCGATCCTGATCCTGCCGATCAAGTTCTCGGCCATCTTTTTCGCCGCCAAAGGCGACTATCTGATGGCGATCGGCGCGGTTGTCGTCGGCAAGGTGCTGGCGACGGCGATCGTGGCGCGGCTCTACGTGGTGTTGCGGCCGACCCTGATGACCATCGGCTGGTTCGCGCGGCTCGACACCTGGTTCTTCTTCTGGCGCGACCGGGCCTATGCCTTCGTGCGTGCGCTGCCGGCGTGGCAGAAGGCCAAGGTCGCCGTCGACAGGATGCGGCTTCGACTGATGGAATTGTTTTCCGCGCTTTTTGCGCGCTAAGTTTCGGGTATGAGCATACCCAGGATCGTCCCGACCAACGCCGCCCTCGGCGCCCGCATCGAAGGGCTCGACCGCACCGAGATCGCAAGACCGGAGATCGCCTCCTTGCTGCACAAGGCGCTGGGCGATCATCTCCTGCTCGAGATTCCCGGCGACCCGATGACGCCGCAGCAGACCCGCGACGTCGCCGCCGTGTTCGGCAAACCTCGCATGCAGTTGCTGCGCTACAAGCGGAGCGGCGAGGTGCCGGAAGTGTCGGTCATGGTGAGCACGCTGATGGCCGACGGCACGACCGACAAGACGGCGCTGCGCTCCGAGGATTGGCACACCGACAATTCCTATTTCCAGACGCCGGCGAAGGCGACCTTGCTGCACTCGATCGATATTCCCAGCAGCGGCGGGAACACCTGGTTCTGCAACATGCGAGCGGCCTATGAAGCATTGCCCGAGGCGATGAAGAAGCGGATCGACGGCTTGCGGGCGATCCACGCCTACGACACGGCGCGCGCGCGCAACCGGCCGTCGGCCCGCACCGCGCAGGAGATCGCCGAGACGCCCGACGTCGAGCACCCACTGGTCCGCACCCATCCCGACAACGGCCGCAAGGCGCTCTATCTCAACTTCAACCGCCTCGACCGCATCGTCGGCATGGCGCGCGCCGAGAGCGACGCGCTGCTCGACGAGCTGGCCGCGCACTGTCGCAAGCCCGAGTTCCACTACGCCCACAAATGGACGGTGGGCGACGCCGTGATCTGGGACAATCGGGCCACGATGCATCGCGTCGATGTCGACTATCCGATGGGCGAGAAGCGCGTGATGCAGCGCGTCCTGATCGAAGGCGATCGGCCCTTCTAGGGGCCAGTCACCAAAAGTGACTGTTTTAATAAGCAAGAAATAAGGTAAGTGCCTATCCGCGTCGAATACCGGCCTCCTCAACGTGCGATGGACGTGGTGCGTCATCGCGCGAGCCTATGCGGAACACCCTCGCGCACCTATTACGGTCGTTACTGGCGCTGAAAGCCTATTTCTTCTGGCTTTCCGTCACCGCACCGGCCGCCAGCATCGCCTCGATCTCGGCCTTGGCGTAGCCCGCCTCGGACAGAATCTCGCGCGTGTGCTGGCCCATCAGCGGGGCGTGGCCCTGTTCCTCGCGCATGCCGCCGGAGAAGGTGTTGGCGGGCTTGCTGCGGCGCAGCTTGCCTTCGGTCGGATGGTGCTCTTCCTTGAAGAAGCCGACGTCTTTCAGATGCGGATCGGTCATCAGATCGTCGATCGTGTTGTAGCGCGCGGCCGGCACGTCGAGCTTGTCGAACAGTTCGACCCATTCGTCGGTCGTCTTGCCGACGAGGCCGGTGGACTGGACCTCGAAGTAGGCCGCAGCGTTCTTCGTGCGCGAGGCCGCGCTGTCGAAACGCGGATCGATCTTGAGTTCCGGCCGGCCGATCGCATCGAAGAAGGCGAAAGCCTGGGCGTTGGTGTTGGGGCGGACGGTGGCGTAGCCGTCCTTGGTCGGCACCGGCTTGTAGTTGGGGCTGAGCAGGCGGCCGTCGCCGGTCGGACCGACCGGCGGATCGAAGGTCGCGGCGCCGAGATGCTCGCTCGAGACGAACGACGCCATGTTCTCGAGCATCGGCACGTCGATCGCCTCGCCCACGCCGGTCTTCTCGCGCCGATAAAGCGCGAAGCCGATGCACTGCGCGGCGATCAGTCCGCTGGTGTGGTCGCTCATCACCATCGGCACGAAGCGCGGCTCGCCGGTGGCGCGAGCGATCGTGCCGGCGACGCCCGACAGGCTCTGGATCACCGGATCGTAGGCGGGGCGGTTGTAGTAGCGGCCGTCGCGGCCGAACGCCAGGATCTGGCAATGGATCAGCCGCGGGTTGGTCTTCGCCAGACTCGCATGGTCGAGGCCGGCACGCGCCAGGCCTTCGGGCCGCACGTTGCTCACGAATACATCGGCACCGGCGATCAGCTTCAGCAGGGCGGCAAGTCCTTCGGGCTTCTTGATGTCGATGACGATCGAGCGCTTGTTGCGGTTGAAGTTGATGAACTTGCCCGACATGCCGACGTTGCGATGCCCCTCGGCCATGGTGCGCAGCAGGTCGCCACCCGGCGCCTCGACCTTGATCACGTCGGCGCCGTAGTCGGCCAGCGTGCGACCGCAGATCGGGCCCACGACGATGGTGGTGAGGTCGACCACCTTGACGCCGGCGAGCGGACCGCCGGTCATTTCGAGAACTCCAGGTCCATCTCGCCGCACAGCACGCCGTCCTTGTTGGCGGCCCAGATCCTGAGTTTGTCGTCCTTCTGGTCCTCGCCGCGCACGTCGATCAGTTCGCCGACCCACAGCGGATGGACGAGGCGGGCGGTGAAGCCCTTCAGCTCGCCGCGCGCATGCTTCAGCGCCGAATTGACCATCAGGTGCATGGACAGGCCGCCGTTGGAGACGATCGCGGGATAGCCTTCCTCGCTTCTCGTGTAGTCGCCGTCGTAGTGGATGCGATGGGCATTCCAGGTGATCGCGCCGTAACGGAAGTTGAGCGTGTTCGCGAGCCGGGTGACTTCGCTCCATTTCTGGTCGGTCCGCGCCGGAGTGGCGACCGTCGCCGTCGTCTTCTGGCCGGGTGGCACGGCGGGGCGGTAGATCGCGTCGAACGTCTCGATCGCGATGGCCTTGCCGCCCTGTTCGACCGTGTGGCGCATGGTCAGCACGAAGATATCGCCAGAGCGGCCTGACTTGGGAACGATGTCGACGACTTCCGCCTTTTTCACCGCGGGTTCGCCCGCGCGCAGGCGGTGCATGATCTGGACGCGGCGGCCGGCGCCCATGCGGCGCGGCATCGGAATAGGGGGCAGCACGAGGCCCTTGTTGGGATGGCCATCAGGCCCCAGCTCGCTTTGCACGATGGTCTCACCGAAGAAAACGGTGAACCAGTGCGGCGGCAGGGGATCGCCGCGCTTGATACTGTCCGGATCGACATCGAAGGTCGCGGCCACGCGGCGCACCGCCATCATGCCGATGTCGTCCTCGACCGTGCGCACGCGTCCGATCCACGGCTGCAATTCGACCATCGCATCGTCCATCCAGCCCATCGTCATTCCCTCACATCACTCATGTCCTCTACCCTCTGAGGGGGAGAGGCTAGGAGAGGGGTATCGAAGAACGTGCGTCACCCCCTCTCCCAACCTCTCCCCCTAGCGGGGCAGAGGAGAAAGAAGGGCCGGAGTGTCCAACAAAAGAAGGGCCCGCAACAGCGGGCCCTTCCATGATCCGAAAGTGCGGAAGGATCAGACGGAGTAGTACATCTTGTACTCGACCGGGGCCGGCTGGTGTTCCCAGGCGTAGACCTCTTCCCACTTGAGCTCCATGTAGGCGTCGATCTGGTCGTCGGTGAACACACCGCCCTTGGTGAGGAAGCTGCGGTCCGCGTCGAGGCTGTTGAGCGCCTCGCGCAGCGAGCCCGCGACGGTCGGAACCTTCGACAGTTCTTCCGGCGGCAGGTCGTAGAGGTTCTTGTCCATCGGGTCGCCCGGATGGAGCTTGTTCTGGATGCCGTCGAGGCCGGCCATCAGCATCGCCGAGAAGGCGAGGTAGGGATTGGCCGACGGATCGGGGAAGCGAACCTCGACCCTCTTGCCTTTGGGCGACGACACGTACGGGATGCGGCACGAGGCCGAGCGGTTGCGCGAGGAGTAGGCGAGCAGCACCGGGGCTTCGAAGCCCGGGATGACGCGCTTGTAGGAGTTGGTGCTGGCGTTGCAGAAGGCGTTCAGCGCCTTGGCATGCTTGATGATGCCGCCGATGTAGTAGAGCGCCGTCTCGGAGAGGTCGGCGTAGCCCGAACCGGCGAACAGCGGCTTGCCGTCCTTCCAGATCGACTGGTGGCAGTGCATGCCCGAGCCGTTGTCGCCATAGAGCGGCTTCGGCATGAAGGTAAGCGTCTTGCCGTAGCTGTGGGCGACGTTGTGCAGCGTGTACTTGTACTTCTGCACGTTGTCGGCGGTCTTCACGAGCGTGTCGAAGCGGAAGCCCAGTTCGTTCTGCGCGGGCGCGACCTCGTGATGGTGGATTTCCATCGTCAGGCCCATGTCGGTGCAGACCGACATCATTTCGGCGCGCAGGTCGTTCATCGAGTTGACGGGCTGGACCGGGAAGTAGCCGCCCTTGACGCCCGGGCGGTGCGCAAGATTGCCGCCTTCGATTTCGGCATTGGTGTTCCACGGCGATTCGCTCGAGGAAATGCTGAACGAGCTGCCCGACATGTCGACCTTGAAGCGCACGTCATCGAACACGAAGAACTCGAGCTCGGGGCCGAACACGGCGGTGTCGCCGATCCCGGCCGACTTCATGTACGCCTCGGCCCGCTTGGCGGTCGAGCGCGGGCAGCGGGCGTAGAGCTGGCCGGTCGAGGGCTCGACGACGTCGCAGTTGACGATCAGCGTCGTCTGCGCGGTGAAGGGGTCGAGCACGGCGGTCGAGGGGTCCGGCATCAGGATCATGTCGGACTCGTTGATCGCCTTCCAGCCGGAGATCGACGAGCCGTCGAACATCACGCCGTCGGTGAAGGAATCTTCCTGGGTGGCGGAGGCCATGCGGGCCGTGTGCTGCCACTTGCCGCGAGGGTCGGTGAAACGGAAGTCCACGAACTTCACGTCCTTTTCCTTGATCATCGCGAGAACTGCTTTGGCGTCCATTATCAATCGTCCCTCTGCTCTGGTTGACCCCTGCCCTAGGGCTTTTTTCTCATACGGCGGCGTCGCCGCGCTCGCCAGTGCGAATTCGTATGGCGTCCTCGATCGCTGACACAAAAATCTTGCCGTCGCCAATTCGTCCGGTGTGAGCGGAGGCGCGGATCGCCTCGACGGCCTTCTCGACCATCTCGTCCTCGATGATCAGCTCGAGCTTCACCTTGGGCAGGAAATCGACGACATATTCAGCGCCGCGATAGAGTTCGGTGTGGCCCTTCTGGCGTCCGAAGCCCTTGGCTTCGAGCACGGTAATGCCCTTGAGGCCGATCTGATTGAGGGCGTCTTTCACTTCATCCAGCTTGAAGGGCTTGATGATCGCTTCGATCTTCTTCATTTGCTTGCGATACTCCAGACGCCGGCGTCGGCGCTGTCCGTGAAGACGGCCCGAATGGACCTTAAGGAAGCACCATCTATGCCATTGAAAATTACGGCAGGAAATGCGGGATATTGCCAACTAATGTCTGTTTTTTGATCGAATCGCCTGCCGATTAGGCAAAAAACAGCCCAGAAACAGATCATATCGGAAAGCCTCATGAAGTCCGCCAACTCGCTGATGTCCGGCCTCGGAACCACGGTGTTCGAAGTCATGTCGGGGCTCGCCCGGGAGCACCGGTCGGTCAACCTCGGCCAGGGCTTTCCCGACGACAAGGGTCCGGAGGCGGTGCGGCGCGCGGCGGCCGACTATCTGATGGATGGCCACAATCAGTATCCGCCGATGATGGGCATTCCCGAATTGCGTCAGGCGGTGGCCGAGCACGCACGGCGCTTCCAGGGACTGGAGATCGATTGGCAGAGCGAGGTGCTGGTGACCTCGGGGGCGACCGAGGCGCTGGGCGATTGCCTGTTCGGACTGATCGAGCCGGGCGACGAGGTCGTGCTGATCGAGCCGCTCTACGATTCATACCTGCCGATCGTGCGCCGCGCCGGCGGCATTCCGAAACTGGTGCGGCTGGAGCCGCCGTCGTGGAGCCTGCCGCGCCAGGAGCTGCGCGCCGCCTTCAGCGACCGCACCAAGCTGATCCTGTTCAACACGCCGATGAATCCCTGCTCGAAGGTGTTCGATCGCGAGGAGCTCGAATTCATCGCGGGCCTGTGCCGCAAGCACGATACCTACGCCGTCTGCGACGAGGTCTACGAGCACATCATCTTCGACGACCGCCGGCATTTGTCGATCATGACCTTGCCGGGCATGCGCGAACGCACCGCGCGCATCGGCTCGGCGGGCAAGAGCTTCAGCGTCACCGGCTGGAAGGTGGGCTACGTCACGGCGCCCGCCGAGATGATGAAGGCGATCGCCAGGACCCATCAGTTCATGACCTTCACGACGCCGCCCAACCTGCAGTGGGGGACTGCAGCGGGCCTGCAACTCGGCGACGACTATTTCGAGACCTTGGCGCGCGACATGCAGCGCAAACGCGATAGGCTGGGTGATGCGCTGGCAGAGATCGGCTTTGCGGTGCTGCCGTCACACGGCACGTACTTTGTCACGACCGATTTCCGACCCTTGGGCTTCAACGGTACCGACGAGGATTTTTGCCGTCACATCACCGTCAAGGCCGGGGTCACCGCAGTGCCGGTCAGCGCCTTCTACAACGACGCAGAGAAGGCGCCGCGTCACTTCGCGCGGTTCTGCTTCTGCAAGCATGACGCAACCCTGGACGCGGCAATAGAGCGGCTGGCTAAGCATTTCGGGCACTGACGCGCTATATCCATAAATCCCCTGCGGTATTGCAATTTATTCGGATTTGTGGCAACTCTTGTGTCAGATTCATCTATATTACTGCAGTCGCATGGCAAATTAAGTTTTCGCAGGCTGTGCGCCTTGCCACTCTCGAGAGCCGATTGCAGATCGATGGATACCACGACGCCCTCTTTGTCAGTCCGCAAGCCGGGTAGAATCGACGGCCGCCGCCTTCGCAGCGAGCGGACGAAGCAACTCATCATCGAAGCGTTTCTGACCCTGCTGCGCGATCAGACTGTCATGCCGACGGCGGTGCAGATCGCCGAGCGGGCGGGCTATTCCGTGCGCTCGATCTTCGAACGTTTCCCGGACCTGTTCGCGCTGCGCCTCGCGGCCACCGACTATGCGCTGGCGCAGGCGGCGGCGCTCGCGCCCGCCCGCAGCGTCGATGCCGACCGGGCCACGCGCCTGAAGTCGCAGGTCGAGACTCGCGCCGGCACCTGCGAGCGCGGCGTCGCCCTGTGGCGTGTGCTGCTGTCGTCCGAGGACGAATCGGGTGAGGTTGGCCTGCGCATCGCCAAATCGCGCGAGATGGCCGTCGCGCGCCTGGAATTGATGTACCGGCCGGAACTCTCGACTTTGCCGGAGGATGAGCGCAGGGAACTGCTGATCGCGCTCGAGACCCTGACCGACATGGAGAGCTGGGCGCGCATGCGCGAGACGTTCCAGCTGTCGTTCGAGGAAGCGTGCGCCGTCTGGCTGACCGCGACCGACCGGCTGCTGCCGCCGACACCCGTTGCCGCGTCCCGATAAGACATGTTGAAACGGCCCGAGCTTCGATGAGCCAGGATTACATGACCAGCGCGCCTCCGCCCGCGACCCGCAAGCCGGCCCGTATCGACGGCCGGCGGCTGCGCAGCGAGCGGACGCGGCAGTTGATCGTCGAGGCCTACCTGGCACTGCTGCGCGAGGGCAACCGCAATCCCACGGCGGCCCAGACCGCCGAGCGCGCGGGCTATTCGGTGCGCTCGGTATTCGAACGCTTTCCCGACCTGCAGGCACTGCGCATCATGGCGACGGACTATTCGCTGTCGCAGGCCGCGGCCCTGGCGCCGGCGCGTCACGTCGACGGCGATCGCGCGACGCGCATCAGGTCCCAGGTCGAGACGCGTGCGGGAACCTGCGAGCGCGGCCTGCTGCTGTGGCGCATGCTGCTGGTCTTCCAGCAGGATTCCGACGAGCTGAAACTGCGGGTGCGGCTGGCGCGCGACCGCACGATCGCGCGCATGGAGCAGATGTATGCGCGCGAGCTGGACACGCTCGGCGAGGTCGACCGCAAGCACCTGCTGATCGCCCTCGAGGCGTTGACCGACTTCGAGAGCTGGGCGCGCATGCGCCATTTCTACAACCTGTCGTACGAGAGCGCGTGCGCGCTGTGGATCCGCGCCATCGACCGGCTGCTGCCGGCGACGCCGGCCGATTCTTGACGCTCCTGCCGGCTCGGCGTAGGAAAGCGCGGCTTCGTCGGGAGCGACCCACGGTGGCGGCCGTAGCTCAGTTGGTTAGAGCGCCAGATTGTGATTCTGGATGTCGCCGGTTCAATTCCGGTCGGCCGCCCCAGTCGCCCGCCGCTCAGTCTCCCGCATCGGTCGCCCGCGCCGCTTTCAGGGCGTCATGAGCGACAAGCCGCCTCTGCTGGAGCTGGTGCTGCGCGACGAGTTCGCGCTGTTGAGCTGTGCGGAAATGGCGAAGGCCGACGCTGCCGCGATCGCCGCCGGTTCCTACGGCACGGAACTGATGGAAGCGGCGGGACGGGCCGTGGTCGCAGCCATCGCCGATCACTATCGGCCGCAACCCGTGATCGTCATCTGCGGCCCCGGCAACAATGGCGGCGACGGCTTCGTGGTGGCGCGGCTGCTGAAGTCCGCCGGCTGGTCGGTGCGTGTCGCGCTGATGGGCACGCCCGATGCCCTCAAGGGCGATGCCGCCTGGGCGGCGCGGCTCTGGAAGGGCCCTATGGGCGACCTCGCCACGACATCGCTGTCGGGCCGGCCGCTGATCGTCGATGCGCTGTTCGGGGCCGGTCTCAACCGGCCGATCGAAGGCGCCGCAGCGGGGCTGATCGGGCGCATCAACGCCGAACGCCTGACCGTGGTCTCAGTCGACATGCCGAGCGGCGTCAACGGCGACAGCGGGGAGGTGATGGGCGTGGCCTTCACCGCGGCCCTCACGGTCACTTTCTTCCGCGCCAAGCTCGGGCACTATTCGGCGGAAGGGCTCGCGCGCTGCGGATCGCTGCGGGTGGCCGACATCGGCATTCCGGCCAAGGTCCTCGACTCGGTCGTGCCGCGCGCCTGGCGCAACGATCCGGCGCAATGGGCGGCGCTGCTGCGGCGCAACTCTGCGAACCTCAACAAATACTCGCGTGGCCATGTCACGATCCTGGGTGGCGCCATCGCGACCGGCGCGGCGCGGCTGGCCGCGCTGGCGGCGCGACGGGCAGGCGCCGGACTTGCCACGATCGCCTCGCCGCAGGCGACGATGGCGATCTATCAGATGGCCGAGGCCGGCAATCTCGTGGTCGAGGCCGACGACTACATCGCCTTCACGCATCTGCTGGCCGACGAGCGGCGCAACGCCTTCGTGATCGGGCCCGGCGCGGGCATCAACGACCGCACGCGGGGCGCGACCCTGGCGGTGCTCGCGTCGCGCCGCGCCGTGGTCCTCGATGCCGACGCGTTGACCGCTTTCGCCGATCAGCCGGCGACGCTGTTCGGCTCGGTCGCGGGCCCTGTGCTGATGACCCCGCACGAAGGCGAGTTTCGCCGGCTGTTTCCCGATCTCGCGGCGCTGCCGTCCAAGGTCGAGCGGGCAAAACAGGCGGCCGAGCGCAGCGGCGCCACGATCCTGCTCAAGGGGCCCGACACGGTGATCGCCTCGCCCGACGGTCGGGCCGTCATCAACGGTCACGCCACGGCGGGTCTGGCAACGGCGGGCTCGGGCGACGTGCTGGCCGGCGTGGCGGGCGGGCTGATGGCGCAGGGTCTGGCGCCCGCGGCCGCAGGGGCGGCGGCGGCCTGGCTGCATGGGGAGAGCGCATACCGCTTCCGCCGGCCCGGCCTGATCGCCGAGGATCTTCCCGGCCTTCTCCCCGAGGCCCTCGAACGGGCGATTTTCCCGCCTTCTGCCGCCAAACCCGAGCGTTGATTGACCGCCCGCCGGGCGCGGACTAAGAAGCCCGCGATTCGGCCCTTACGGCACGGCCCGGAGGCTGTCGGGCGGGCGTGGTGAAATTGGTAGACACGCGAGATTTAGGTTCTCGTGCCGCAAGGCGTGGGGGTTCAAGTCCCTCCGCCCGCACCAGTCGGAATGAATGGAAGTGAGCATATGCAAGTTACGGAATTGACGGCCGAAGGCCTGAAGCGCCAGTTCAAGATCGTGGTGCCTGCGGGCGAGCTCTCGACCAAGGTCGATGAGCGCCTGAAGGAACTCGCGACGACCGCCTCGATGCCCGGCTTTCGCCCGGGCAAGGTGCCGGTCGGCCTGCTCAGGAAGCAGTACGGCCAGGCGCTCTATGGCGAGGCCCTCGAGGCCGCGGTCAACCAGAGCACGGCCAAGGCGATCGAGGATCGTGGCCTGAAGCCCGCCCTGCAGCCCAAGGTCGATCTCAAGAGCCTGGAAGAAGGCAAGGACGTCGAGTTCGAAGTCGCGATCGAGGTTCTGCCGGAGATCGGCAAGCTCGACTTCTCGGGGATCGAACTCGATCGGCTGAAGGCCGAAGTGCCGGAGAAGGACGTCGACGAGGCGCTCGAGCGCATCGCCAAGGCGAACCGCGAGCAGAAGCCGGTCGATCCGCCGCGTCCGGCGGCGAAGGGCGACGCGATCAAGATCGACTTCACGGGATCGGTCGACGGCGTCGAATTCCCCGGCGGCAAGGCCGAGGACTACACGCTCGATCTCGGCTCGGGGTCGTTCATCCCGGGCTTCGAGGATCAGTTGATCGGCGCAGAGGCGGGCAAGGAGCTCGACGTGAAGGTCAAGTTCCCCGACGAGTACGGCGCCAAGGAACTCGCCGGCAAGGACGCGGTCTTCAAGTGCAAGATCAAGGAAGTTCGCGAGTACGTCGACAAGCCGGCCGACGACGAGCTTGCCAAGAAGAACAACTTCGAGAACCTCGAGGCCATGCGGAAGGCGATCGGCGAGCGCATCGGTCAGGATTACGCGCAGGTCTCGCGCTCGATGATCAAGCGTCAGCTCCTCGACAAGCTGGCCGAAACGCACAAGTTCGAGGTGCCCGAGGGCTTGATCGAGAACGAGTTCAACGCGATCTGGCAGCGCCTCGAGGAAGCCAGGAAGAACGGCGAGAAGCTCGAGGACGACGAGGAGAAGATGAAGAAGGAGTACCGCGAGATAGCGGAACGCCGCATCCGCCTCGGCCTCCTTCTGGCCGACGTCGGCCGCTCCAACTCGATCGATGTGACGCCCGAGGAGCTGAACCAGGCCGTCATGCGCGAGGCGATGCGCTACCCGGGCCAGGAGCGCCAGGTCCTCGAGTTCTACGGCAAGAACGCCGAGCTCAAGGAGCAGCTGCGCGCGCCGATCTTCGAGGAGAAGACGGTGGATTTCATCCTCGAGCTGGCCAAGGTGGCCGAGAAGTCGGTGACGCCGGAGGAACTGCTCAAGGCCGCCCGCGAGGCGGACGAGGAGAAGCCCGCCGAAGCGGCCTGACCGGTCGGCGGCCAATCAATACAGCGACGGTGGCCTTGAACGGGGCAGCCGTCGCTGCCACTTTCTGTCGATGAATCACAAAGGGGCCCCGCGATGAGTCGCGACCGCGATCCACTCGAAGTCTACAACAACTTCTATGTTCCCATGGTCGTCGAGCAGTCGGCGCGCGGCGAGCGCGGCTACGACATCTGGTCGAGGCTGCTCAAGGAACGCATCATCTTCCTGAATGGCCCGATCGAGGACAATGTGGCGGGGGTGATCTGCGCCCAGCTGCTCTATCTCGAGTCCGAGAACCCGACCAAGGACATCTCGTTCTACATCAATTCGCCGGGCGGCGTGGTCACCTCGGGTCTGGCGATCTACGACACCATGCAGTACGTGCGGCCGCAGATCTCGACCCTGGTGTTCGGCCAGGCGGCGTCGGCCGGCTCGCTGCTGCTGATGGCCGGCGCCAAGGGCAAGCGGTTCTCGCTGCCCAACGCGCGGATCATGATCCATCAGCCGTCCGGCGGTGCGCAGGGGCAGGCGACGGACATCGAGATTCACGCCAAGGAGATCCTGCTGACCCGTGCCCGGCTCAATCAGCTCTATGCCCACCACACCGGGCGGACGATCGAGGAGATCCAGCACGGCATGGAGCGCGACCGCTTCTTCGCGCCGCCGGAGGCCAAGGAGTTCGGCCTGATCGACGAGGTGCTCGAGAATCGGCCGGTTCCGACCATCCAGGCGGCGGCATCCTGAGGGCGACCCGCGACCAATTGTTCCCCGTTCGCAGGCCGACACACTACATTTTGATGTTGTCGCCATCCGTAAGGCGCGTTTAACATAGTCTTGCGTGCGGGCTCGCGACGTCGCGGGCCGCCCAAGCGGAGGTGCGTTGAGACATGCCAGCCGCCAAATCAGGGGGCGACTCCCGGAATACGCTGTATTGCAGCTTTTGCGGGAAGAGCCAGCACGAGGTTCGTAAGCTTATTGCCGGTCCCACCGTATTCATCTGCGATGAATGCGTCGAACTCTGCATGGACATCATCCGGGAGGAGAGCAAGACCACCCTGGTGAAGTCCAAGGACGGCGTCCCGTCGCCCAAGGAAATCCGCCAGATTCTCGACGACTACGTGATCGGCCAGGACAAGGCCAAGCGCATCCTCGCTGTCGCGGTGCACAATCACTACAAGCGGCTGAGCCACGGCGGCAAGGCCAACGAGGTCGAGATCGCCAAGTCGAACATCATGCTGATCGGCCCGACCGGCTGCGGCAAGACCCTGCTCGCGCAGACCCTGGCGCGGATGCTCGACGTGCCGTTCACGATGGCCGACGCCACGACGCTGACCGAGGCGGGCTATGTCGGCGAGGACGTCGAGAACATCATCCTGAAGCTGTTGCAGGCTGCCGACTACAACGTCGAACGCGCCCAGCGCGGCATCGTCTACATCGACGAGGTCGACAAGATCAGCCGCAAGTCCGACAACCCGTCGATCACGCGCGACGTGTCGGGCGAAGGCGTGCAGCAGGCGCTGCTCAAGATCATGGAAGGCACGGTCGCCTCGGTTCCCCCGCAGGGCGGCCGCAAGCATCCGCAGCAGGAGTTCCTGCAGGTCGACACGACCAACATCCTGTTCATCTGCGGCGGCGCCTTCTCGGGCCTCGACAAGATCATCTCGATGCGCCGGCAGGGCACGTCGATCGGCTTCGGCGCCGAAGTGCGCGGTCCGGAAGACCGGCGCACCGGCGAGATCCTGCGCGACCTCGAGCCGGAAGACCTGCTTCGCTACGGCCTGATCCCCGAGTTCGTCGGCCGCCTGCCGGTGGTCGCCACCCTCGAGGATCTCGACGAGGGCGCCCTGGTCGAGATTCTGACCCGGCCCAAGAACGCGCTGGTGAAGCAGTATCAGCGCCTGTTCGACATGGAGAGCGTGAAGCTCAAGTTCTCCGACGACGCGCTGAAGGCGGTCGCCCAGAAGGCGATCCTGCGCAAGACCGGCGCACGCGGCCTGCGCTCGATCCTCGAGATCGTCCTGCTCGATACAATGTACGACCTGCCGTCGCTCGACGGCGTCGAAGAGGTCGTCATCAACCGGGAAGTCATCGAAGGGCGGGCTCAACCGCTTTATGTGCACGGGGAGCGCAAGGAAGGGATCGCGGCGGCCCCGGCGTGAGTATTGCTGGGTCTGTGGTACCTGCCACGGGCCTGTCCCGGCGGGTCTTGAACCAAGGCCCGGTCAAGCCAATCTTTGCATGTGAGTGCACGTGGCTTTAGGCCGCGGGTCGCCCATCGAGGGGCCCCGGTAGAAGCGCGAAGCAGCTCTAACAGCGTATTGCGAGGCATCCAGATGAACGCCCCCACGATCCAAAAGAGCTCCCCTCCCGAGGGAACCGTCTACCCGGTCCTGCCGTTGCGCGACATCGTCGTGTTTCCGGGCATGATCGTGCCGCTCTTCGTCGGCCGCGAGAAGAGCGTGAAGGCGCTCGAAGAGGTCATGAAGGACGACAAGCAGATCCTGCTGATCGCCCAGAAGAATGCGAGCCAGGACGATCCCGGCGCCGAGGACATTTACAACATCGGCACGCTTGGCACCGTGCTGCAGCTCCTGAAGCTGCCCGACGACACCGTCAAGGTGCTGGTCGAGGGCGGCAAGCGCGTGCGCATCACCGGCTACACCGACAAGTCCGAGTTCTTCGAAGCCCGCGCGGTGGAGATGGAAGAGGCGGCCGGCGAACCCGCCGAGCTGCAGGCGGCGGCGCGCACCGTGGTCTCGGAGTTCGAGAACTACGTGAAGCTCAACAAGAAGGTCCCGCCCGAGGTCGTCGTCTCGATCAACAAGATCGAGGAGCCGGCCAAGCTCGCCGACGTGATCTCCGCCCATCTCGCGCTCAAGGTTGCCGAGAAGCAGCAGCTGCTCGAGCTCGAATTCGGTGTCGAAGCGGCTGGAGCGGATCCTCGGCCTGATGGAAGGCGAGATCGGCGTCCTGCAGGTCGAGAAGAAGATCCGCAACCGCGTCAAGCGCCAGATGGAGAAGACGCAGCGCGAGTACTATCTCAACGAGCAGATGAAGGCGATCCAGAAGGAGCTTGGCGAGACCGAGGACGGTCGCGACGAGATCTCCGAGCTGGAGAAGCGCATCAAGAAGACGCGTCTCAGCAAGGAGGCACGCGAGAAGGCGCATGGCGAGCTGAAGAAGATCAAGACCATGAGCCCGATGTCGGCCGAGGCAACGGTGGTGCGCAACTACCTCGACTGGCTGCTGTCGATCCCGTGGCGCAAGCCGACCAAGATCATCAAGGACCTGAAGTACGCCGAGGAGATCCTGAACGCGGACCACCATGGCCTGGAGAAGGTCAAGGAGCGCATCTTGGAGTATCTCGCGGTCCAGCAGCGGGTCGACAAGATGAAGGGCCCGATCCTGTGCCTCGTCGGCCCGCCGGGCGTCGGCAAGACCTCGCTCGGCAAGTCGATCGCCAAGGCGACCGGCCGCAATTTCATCCGCATGTCGCTGGGCGGCGTGCGCGACGAAGCGGAGATTCGCGGCCACCGCCGGACCTACATCGGCTCGCTGCCGGGCAAGGTCATCCAGAGCATGAAGAAGGCGAAGTCGTCGAACCCGCTGTTCCTGCTCGACGAGATCGACAAGCTCGGCGCGGATTTCCGCGGCGACCCGTCGTCGGCGCTGCTCGAGGTGCTCGACCCCGAGCAGAACGCGGCCTTCAACGACCACTATCTCGAGGTCGACTACGACCTGTCGAACGTGATGTTCATCACCACGGCGAACTCGCTGCGCATGGCGCAGCCGCTGATGGATCGCATGGAGATCATCCGGCTGGCCGGATACACCGAGGACGAGAAGATCGCGATTGCCCGCAAGCACCTGATCCCCAAGCAGATCGAGGCGAACGGGCTGAAGGACGGCGAGCTCGACATCCATGACGACGCCGTGCGCGATCTCGTGCGCTACTACACGCGCGAGGCCGGCGTCCGCAACCTGGAGCGCGAGATCGCCAACCTGGCACGCAAGTCGACCAAGGAGATCCTCATGAAGGGGAGCTCCAAGGTGAAGATCAACGCCAAGAACCTCGACAAGTACGCCGGCGTGCGGCGCTTCCGCTACGGCGAGGCCGAACTCGAGGATCTGGTCGGCATCACCACGGGCCTGGCCTGGACCGAAGTCGGCGGCGAGCTGCTGCAGATCGAGGCCGTGCTGGTCCCGGGTCGTGGCCGGGTGACGGTCACCGGCAAGCTGGGCGACGTGATGCAGGAGTCGGTGACGGCGGCCAACGCCTACGTGCGCTCCCGCGCCGCGGGCTTCGGTATCAAGCAGGCGATCTTCGAGAAGCGCGACATCCACGTGCACGTGCCGGAAGGCGCCACGCCCAAGGATGGACCGTCGGCCGGCGTCGGCATGATTACGTCGATCGTGTCTGCCCTGACCGGCATCGCGGTGCGCAAGGAAGTCGCCATGACCGGCGAAATCAGCTTGCGCGGCCGGGTCATGCCGATCGGCGGCCTCAAGGAGAAGCTGCTGGCGGCGTTGCGCGGCGGTCTCAAGACCGTGCTCATTCCCAAGGAGAACGAGCGCGATCTGCCGGAGATCCCCGACAACGTGAAGAAGGGCTTGGATATCGTACCGGTCTCGACCGTCGACGAAGTCCTGGCCCGCGCCCTGGTGAAGCCGCTGGTGCCGATCGAATGGACCAACGACCTCGAGCCGGTGGTGAAGAAGCCGGAGGGCCCCGAAGCGGTGGTGGCCCACTAGGCGTCGCCGCTCCGCGATCGACCTCGAAAATCAAGGCAAAGCCCCGGAGAAATCCGGGGCTTTGTCGTGTCTGCACCCCACCTGCAGCGCAAGGCGCAGCTGGGCCGGCACAAAATGTGGTAATCGGCGTTGACGCCGTTTTCCTGCCAACCCTACACTTGAGGCTGCCGGATTCATGTTGGGGACTAGCCCGTGAACAAGAATGACCTGATCGCCGCCGTCGCCGCTTCGACCAACCTCAGCAAATCCGATGCGGCGAATGCGATCGCCTCGATGCTGACCGTGATCACGAAGTCCCTGAAAAAGAAGGACAAGGTGCTGCTGGTCGGCTTCGGCACGTTCCAAGTGTCGCGGCGCAAGGCGGGCGAGGGCCGCAACCCGCAGACCGGCGAGAAGATCAAGATCGCCGCGGCCAACGTGCCGCGCTTCAAGGCCAGCAAGGCCCTCAAGGACGCGATCAACTAAGGCATTTCCCGGCTGACGTCGGGAAATGCCGAGGCGTTCTGACGCCCGCTAGCTTCACTGAGGTACCGCGTGCTACCACGCGCGCCGGGCGATTAGCTCAGCGGTAGAGCATTCCCTTTACACGGGACTGGTCGGCGGTTCGATCCCGTCATCGCCCACCATCCGATTTCGCTTGTCGTCTCGCAGGGCAGGGGAAAGCCGTGATTTTTCGGGCACTTACGAAACGTTCGCAGGCGCGGTAAGCTTGACACCCCATGGGGGGTCCTTTATCTCTCCGCGCGCTGTTTGGGGCTAATGCGGGCGTAGTTCAGTTGGTTAGAATGCCGGCCTGTCACGCCGGAGGTCGCGGGTTCGAGTCCCGTCGCTCGCGCCAGCCCCAACACTGGCGACCCGGTGCGGGGAAAGGGTGACGATGGAAGCGCTTCTGCTGGAATACCTTCCGATCGTGATCTTTCTCGGCCTCGCCATGGGCCTCGTCCTGGCGATGCTGGGCGGCTCCTACCTGATCGCCAAGCAGCATCCGAATTCCGAGAAACTGTCGCCCTTCGAGTGCGGCTTTGCGCCGTTTGACGATGCCCGCGGACAGTTCGACGTTCGCTTCTATCTCGTGGCCATCCTGTTCATCATCTTCGACCTCGAGGTCGCCTTCCTGTTTCCCTGGGCGGTCGCGCTGGGCGACATCGGCCTCTTCGGCTTCTGGTCGATGATGCTGTTCCTGGGCGTGCTCACGGTCGGCTTCATCTACGAGTGGCGCAAGGGAGCCCTTGAATGGGAGTGATCCAGCCCAAGCCGAGCGCGGCCGCGGAAGCGGCGCTGTCGCGCGCGCTGAACGACGAGCTGGCCGACAAGGGCTTCGTCGTGGCCCAGCTCGACAAGCTGATCACCTGGGCGCGCACCGGCTCGATGTGGGGCCTCACCTTCGGCCTGGCCTGCTGCGGCGTCGAGATGATCCACTGCTGGATGAGCCGTTACGATCTCGACCGCTTCGGCTTTGCGCCGATGCCGAGCCCGCGCTCGGCCGACGTGATGATCGTGGCCGGCACGCTGACCAACAAGATGGCTCCGGCCCTGCGCAAGGTCTACGACCAGATGGCCGAGCCGCGCTACGTGATCTCGATGGGCTCCTGCGCCAACGGCGGCGGCTACTATCACTACAGCTATTCCGTCGTGCGCGGCTGCGACCGCATCGTGCCGGTCGACGTCTACGTGCCGGGCTGCCCGCCGACGGCCGAGGCGCTGCTCTACGGCGTCCTGCAGCTGCAGAAGAAAGTCCGCCGCACCGGAACCCTGGTTCGGTGATGGAGGAACTCGGCAAGCACATCGTCGAGGCGAGCGGCGCCACGACCGGCAGCGCAGTCCGGCTGGGCGAGCTGATGATCGAGACGACGCCCGACAAGGTGCTCGCGCTGCTCACCTTCCTGCGCGACGATCCCAAGTGCCTGTTCAAGCAGCTGGTCGACGTCTGCGGCGTCGACTGGCCCGAGCGCGCCAAGCGTTTCGACGTCGTCTACAATCTGCTGAGCCTCAAGAACAACCAGCGGGTCCGGGTGAAGGTCCAGACCGACGAAACGACGCCCGTGCCGTCGGTCGAGCCGGTCTATCCGTCGGCCGGCTGGTTCGAGCGCGAAGCCTACGATCTCTACGGCATCTGGTTCTCCGATCATCCCGATCTGCGCCGCATCCTCACCGACTACGGCTTCGAGGGGCATCCGATGCGCAAGGATTTCCCGCTGACCGGCTTCGTCGAGCTGCGCTGGGACGACACCCAGAAGCGCGTGGTCTACGAGCCGGTGAAGCTGCAGCAGGAGTTCCGCCGCTTCGACTTCCTCAGCCCGTGGGAAGGCGGCATTCCGCACGAGCTGCCCGGCGACGAGAAAGCGACCAAGAGCTGACATGTCCGACGTCGAGATCAAGACCCTGACGATGAACTTCGGGCCGCAGCATCCGGCGGCCCACGGCGTGCTGCGCCTAGTCGTCGAGATGGACGGCGAGATCGTCGAGCGTTGCGATCCGCACATCGGCCTGCTGCATCGCGGCACCGAGAAGCTGATCGAGTACAAGAGCTACCTGCAGGCGGTGCCGTATTTCGACCGGCTCGACTACGTCTCGCCGATGAACCAGGAGCACGCCTTCGCGCTCGCCGTCGAGAAGCTTCTGGGCATCACGGCGCCCGAGCGTGGCCAGTACATCCGCGTGCTGTTCTCCGAGATCACGCGCATCCTGAACCATCTCTTGAACGTGACCACGTTCGCGATGGACGTGGGCGCGCTGACGCCGCCGCTGTGGGGCTTCGAGCAGCGCGAGCTGCTGATGGAATACTACGAGGGCGTGTCGGGCTCACGCATGCACGCCGCGTACTTCCGTCCCGGCGGCGTCCACCAGGATCTGCCGGACGGCATGCTCGATTCGATGGATGCCTGGATCAGGCAGTTCTATCCGTTCCTCAAGGACATCGAGAAGCTGCTGAACGAGAACCGCATCTTCCGCATGCGCACCGTCGATATCGGCGCGGTCAGCGCCGAAGACGCGATCGCCTGGGGCTTCTCCGGCCCGATGATCCGCGCCTCGGGCCTGCCGTGGGACCTGCGCAAGTCGCAGCCCTACGACGTCTACGAGCGCATGGATTTCGACATCCCGATCGGCAAGACCGGCGACTGCTTCGCACGCTACCTGGTGCGCATCGAGGAGATGTACCAGAGCGCCCGCATCATGGAGCAGTGCGTGACGGCGCTGCGCACGGTGGGCGGCCCGGTGCGGGTCGACGACCGCAAGATCGCGCCGCCGCGCCGCTCGGAGATGAAGGACTCGATGGAAGCGCTGATCCATCACTTCAAGCTCTACACCGAGGGCTACAAGGTGCCCGCGGGCGAGACCTACACCGCTGTCGAGGCGCCGAAGGGAGAGTTCGGCGTCTACCTGGTGTCGGACGGCACCAACAAGCCCTACCGCTGCAAGATCCGGGCGCCGGGTTTCCCGCATCTGCAGGCGCTCGACATGATGACCAGGGGCCACCAGTTGGCGGATATGTCCGCCAATATCGGGTCGCTCGACATCGTGTTCGGCGAGATCGACCGCTAGGAGACGATGAGATGGCGATGATCACCGCCGATCCCAAGGACGTGCCGCAGGTCGCGTACTTTGCCTTCACTCCGGAGAACATGGAGAAGGTCAAAGGGTTCATCGCGAACTATCCGCAGGGCCGCCAGGCCAGCGCCGTGATCAGCGTGCTCGACCTCGCCCAGCGCCAGCAGGGCTGGCTGCCGCGGGTGGCGATGAACGAGGTTGCGCGCATTCTCGATATGGCGCCGATCCGCGTCTACGAGATCGCGACCTTCTATACGATGTTCCAGCTGAAGCCGAAGGGTAAGTACCTGCTGCAGGTCTGCACCACGACGCCGTGCTGGCTGCGCGGCTCGGACGCCATCATGAAGGCCTGCACCGCGGCAGCCGACGGCACGACCTTCAGCGTGCAGGAAGTCGAATGCCTGGGCGGCTGCGTCAACGCGCCGGTGGTCCAGATCAACGACGATTTCTACGAAGACCTCGACGAGGCCTCGCTCAAGCCAGGGTGCTCGACGCGTTCCGCCGCGGCGAGACGCCAAAGCCCGGCCCGCAGGTCGATCGCCAGACATCGGCGCCGGAAGGCGGCCCGACCACCTTGAGGAGTGAGTAGACCCATGCTCGCCGACAAGGACCGGATATTCACCAACCTCTACGGCTTCCACGACTGGAGGCTCGAGGGCGCGCGCAAGCGCGGCGCCTGGGACAACACCAAGGCGCTCCTCGACAAGGGCGGCGACTGGATCATCGACGAGATGAAGAAGTCGGGCCTGCGCGGCCGCGGCGGCGCGGGCTTCCCGACCGGTCTCAAGTGGTCGTTCATGCCCAAGGAAGTGAAGGACCGGCCGCACTATCTCGTGGTCAATGCCGACGAATTCGGAGCCCGGCACCTGCAAGGATCGCGACATCCTGCGCCACGATCCGCATCTGCTGGTCGAAGGCTGCCTGATCGCGGGCTTCGCGATGAAGGCGCATGCCGCCTACATCTACATACGCGGCGAGTTCTACAACGAGGCGCAGCACCTGATCGAGGCGGTCAGGGAAGCGCGCGAGGCCGGCCTGCTCGGCGATGACGCCTGCGGCTCGGGCTGGAAGTTCGAGGTCTACGTCCATCGCGGCGCCGGCGCCTATATCTGCGGCGAGGAGACCGCGCTGCTCGAGAGCCTCGAGGGCAAGAAGGGCATGCCGCGGCTCAAGCCGCCATTCCCCGCGGGCGCCGGCCTCTACGGCTGCCCATCGACGGTGAACAACGTCGAGTCGATCGCCGTTGCGCGGCACAATCCTGCGCCAGGGGCGCAGCCTGGTTCGCCGGATTCGGCCGGCCCAACAACACCGGCACCAAGGTCTTCTGCATCTCCGGCCACGTGAACAAGCCGTGCAACGTCGAAGAGGCGATGAGCATTCCGCTCAAGGAGCTGATCGAGAAGCATGCCGGCGGCGTACGCGGCGGCTGGGACAATCTTCTGGCCGTCATTCCCGGCGGTTCGTCGACGCCGATGCTGCCCAAGTCGGTCTGCGACACGGTCCTGATGGACTTCGACGCGCTGAAGGACCAGCAGAGCGGCCTCGGCACGGCGGCGGTCATCGTCATGGACAAGTCGACCGACATCGTGAAGGCGATCGCGAGGCTCGCCTATTTCTACAAGCACGAGAGCTGTGGCCAGTGCACGCCCTGTCGCGAAGGGCTCGGCTGGGTATGGCGCGTGATGGAACGCATGGTCACGGGCAATGCGCGAATCGAGGAGATCGATACGCTGTACGACGTCACCAAGCAGATCGAGGGCCATACGATTTGCGCGCTCGCCGACGGCGCGGCGTGGCCGATCCAGGGACTGATCAGGCACTTCCGGCCGGAGATGGAGCGCCGCATCCGCGCGCGCACCGAAAAGCTGGCGGCGGAATAGGGCGGGGAGCAGGCGATGCCCACGATCAAGATCGACGGTAAGGAGATGGAGGTGCCGGCCGGCATCACCATCCTGCAGGCCTGCGAGATGGCCGGTCTGGAGATCCCGCGCTTCTGCTACCACGAGCGCCTGTCGATCGCCGGCAACTGCCGCATGTGCCTGGTCGAGGTGAAGCCCGGCCCGCCCAAGCCGCAGGCGAGCTGCGCGCTGCCGGTGGCCGACAAGCAGGAGATCTTCACCAACACGCCGCTGGTCACCAAGGCGCGCAACGGCGTCATGGAATTCCTGCTGATCAACCATCCGCTCGACTGCCCGATCTGCGACCAGGGCGGCGAGTGCGACCTGCAGGACCAGGCGATGGCCTACGGTTTCGACCGCAGCCGCTATCACGAGAACAAGCGCGCGGTGCCCGACAAGGAACTGGGCCCGCTGGTCAAGACCTCGATGAACCGCTGCATCCATTGCACGCGCTGCATCCGCTTCGCCACCGAAGTGGCCGGCGTCGAGCAGCTGGGCGCGACCGGCCGCGGCGAGAGCATGGAAGTCACGACCTACGTCGAGGAGGCGCTGCAGACCGAGCTCGCCGGCAACCTGGTCGATCTCTGCCCGGTCGGCGCGCTGACCGCCAAGCCCTACGCCTTCGAGGCGCGCTCGTGGGAGATGCGCAAGACCGAGTCGGTCGACGTCTTCGATGCGCTGGGCGCCAATATCCGCATCGACACGCGCGGCGGCCAGGTGATGCGCGTGCTGCCGCGCCTGAACGACGACGTGAACGAGGAGTGGATCTCCGACAAGACGCGCCACGCGATCGACGGCCTGCGTCACCAGCGGCTCGATCGTCCGTACGTGCGCGTGAAGGGCAAGCTTGTCCCGGCGACCTGGGACGACGCCTTCGCCGCCATCGCCGCCAGGCTGAAGCCGCTCGACGGCAGCAAGATCGCCGCCATCGTCGGTGACCAGTGCGACGCGGAGTCGATGGTCGCCCTCAAGGACCTGATGGCCGGCCTCGGCTCGACCAACATCGATTGCCGCCAGGACGGCGCCAAGCTCGAGGCCGGCGTGCGCGGCAGCTACATCTTCAATCCCGGCGTCAAGGGCATCGACCAGGCGGACGTGATCCTGCTGGTCGGCACCAATCCGCGCTGGGAATCGCCGGTGCTGAACGCCCGCATCCGCAAGCGCTACCTGTCGGGCCGCTGCACCATCGGCAGCGTCGGTCCCGCCGTCGATCACACCTATCCGGTCGAGCGTCTGGGCGCCGGGCCTGCAACGCTGGCCGACATCGCCGCCGGCAAGGGCAGCTTCGCCGAGAAGCTCAAGGCTGCGAAGAACCCGCTGGTCATCGTCGGCATGGGCGCGCTCGCCCGCGAGGATGGCGCGGCCGTGCTCGCGCTGGCGCGCAGCCTCGCCGTCGTGCGCGACGACTGGAACGGCTTTGCCGTGCTGCACACGGCGGCCTCGAGCGTCGGCGCGCTCGATCTCGGCCTGGTGCCGGGCGCGGGCGGCCGCGACGTGGCCGGCATCCTGGCCGGCACGCAAGTCGAAGGAGATCGAGGTCGTCTATCTGCTGGCGGCCGACGAGATCGACACTGTCGAAGCTCGGCAAGGCCTTCGTGATCTACCAGGGCCATCATGGCGATGCCGGCGCGCATCGCGCCGACGTGATCCTGCCGGGTGCCGCCTACACCGAGAAGCCCGGCACCTACGTGAACACCGAAGGCAGGGTCCAGCTTGGCCAGCGCGCTTCCTATCCGCCGGGCGACGCCCGCGAGGATTGGGCGATCCTGCGCGCCCTCAGCGAACGCCTCGGCAAGCCGCTGCCCTACGACACGATCGACCAGGTGCGCGCGCGCCTGATCGCGGTGAACAAGAGCTTCGCCGCCCTCGACCAGCAGGCGCCCGGCGCCTGGGGCGAGTTCGGCAAGGCAGGTCCGACGGGCGATGCGCCGTTCGTCTCGCCGATCGCCAATTTCTACATGACCGACCCGATCAGCCGGGCGTCCAAGACGATGGCCGACTGCATGGCCTCGCGCACGCAGCTCATGGCGGCGGAGTAGGCATGTACGCGACGCTCGTCGACTTCTTCACGCACAACTGGCTGGGCCAGGCGATCGTCATCCTGCTCGAGTGCCTGGCCGTGACGGTGCCGCTGCTCGTGGCGGTCGCCTACATGACCTACGTCGACCGCAAGGTCTGGGCATCGATCCAGCTGCGCCGCGGCCCCAATGTCGTGGGCCCGTTCGGCCTGCTGCAGCCCTTCGCCGACGGCCTCAAGCTGATGCTGAAGGAGACGATCGTCCCCTCGAGCGCCAACGGCATCCTGTTCATCATCGCGCCGATGATCACCTTCCTCACGGCGCTGATCGCCTGGGCGGTCGTGCCGTTCGGCGACGGGGTGGTGATCGCCAACATCAACGTCGGCATCCTCTATCTCTTCGCGATCTCCTCGCTCGGTGTCTACGGCGTCATCATCGCGGGCTGGGCGTCGAATTCGAAGTACGCCTTCCTGGGCGCCCTGCGGTCGGCTGCGCAGATGGTGTCCTACGAAGTCTCGATCGGCTTCGTGCTGATCACCGTGCTGCTGTGCGTCGGCTCGCTCAACCTCAGCAAGGTCGTGCTCGCCCAGTCGGGCGGCTTCTGGCACTGGTTCTTCCTGCCGCTGCTGCCGATGTTCGTGATCTACTTCGTCTCGTCGCTGGCGGAGACCAACCGCACGCCGTTCGACCTGCCGATGTCGGAAGCCGAACTGGTGCAGGGCTTCCAGACCGAATACTCGTCGATGCCCTTCGCACTCTTCTTCCTCGGCGAATACGCCAACATGATTCTGCTGTCGGCGCTCGGAGCCGTGCTGTTCCTCGGCGGCTGGATGGCGCCGTTTCCGTTCCTGCCGTCGGTCGGGGCGTGGGGCGTGCTCTGGTTCGCCCTCAAGATCGCCTTTCTCCTCTTCGTCTTCTCGTGGACCAAGGGAACTCTGCCCCGCTATCGCTACGACCAGCTGATGCGGCTGGGCTGGAAGGTCTTCCTGCCCGTGTCGCTGGGCTATGTCGTCCTCACCGCCGCCGTGCTGCAGTTCGGCGGCTGGGTTCCGAAGTCCTAGGGAGATCGCATCATGGCCTCTCTCGATCGCGTCGCCCGCTCGTTCCTGCTCACCGAGATCGTGTCGGGCTTCCTGCTCACGCTCAAGTACATGTTCAAGCCCAAGGTCGACGCTGAACTATCCCTACGAAAAGGGACCGCTCAGCCCGCGCTTCCGCGGCGAGCATGCGCTGCGCCGCTATCCGAACGGCGAGGAACGCTGCATCGCGTGCAAGCTCTGCGAGGCGATCTGCCCGGCGCAGGCCATCACCATCGAGGCCGAGCCGCGCGATGACGGCAGCCGGCGCACGACGCGCTACGACATCGACATGACCAAATGCATCTACTGCGGCTTCTGCCAGGAAGCCTGCCCGGTCGACGCCATCGTCGAAGGTCCGAACTTCGAGTTCTCGACCGAGACGCGCGAGGAGTTGATGTACAACAAGGACAAGCTGCTCGCGAACGGCGATCGCTGGGAAGGCGAGATCGCCGCCAACCTCCATGCCGACGCGGCGTATCGCTAGGCCGGGGCAGGGGGAGAGGGCACGACAATGATCCTGCAGGCTTTGGCCTTCTATGTGTTCGCGGCCGTCACCCTCGCATCGGGCGCGATGGTCGTGGTGTCGCGCAATCCGGTCTATTCCGTGCTGTTCCTGATCCTGGCGTTCTTCAATGCGGCCGGCCTCTTCGTGCTGATCGGCGCCGAGTTCGTGGCCATGATCCTGATCATCGTCTATGTCGGCGCGGTGGCCGTGCTCTTCCTGTTCGTGGTGATGATGCTCGACATCAACATCGCCAAACTGAAGGAAGGCTTTCTCGACTACCTGCCGGTCGGCGCCCTGGTGGCGATCGTGCTGGCGCTCGAGATCATGTTCGGACTGGGCGTCTTCGGCACGACTCCCGGTACGGTGATGACGCTCGGCCAGCATGGCGCCCAGGTCGCCGCGGTCGAGAACACCCGCGCCATCGGCCAGGTGCTCTACACGCAGTACTTCTACCTGTTCCAGGTCGCTGGCCTGGTGCTGCTGGTCGCCATGATCGGCGCCATCGTGCTGACCCTGCGCAGCCGCCCCGGCGTGCGCCGCCAGAAGGTCGGCGAGCAGCTTTACCGGTCGAAGGCCGACGCGATCACGGTCGTCAAGGTGCCGACCCGGGGAGGCGTGTGATGTGGACCATCGGCCTCGGCCACTACCTTTTCGTCTCGGCGGCGCTGTTCACTTTCGGCGTGTTCGGCATCTTCGTGAACCGCAAGAACGTGATCGTCATCCTGATGTGCGTCGAGCTGATGCTGCTCGCGGTGAACATCAATCTCGTGGCCTTCTCGGTCTTCCAGGGCAACGTGACGGGCCAGATCTTCGCCATGCTGGTGCTGACGGTGGCCGCCGCGGAGGCGGCGATCGGGCTGGCCATCCTGGTGGTGTACTTCCGCAATCGCGGAAGCATCGAAGTCGAAGACATCAGCGCGATGAAGGGCTAGGGCGGCACGAACATGGATCTCGCCATCAAGCTCATCGTATTCCTGCCGCTGGTCGCCGCCGCGATCGCGGGCCTGTTCTGCCGGCTGATCGGCGACCGGCCGGCCCAGATCGTCACGTGTGCGGCGCTGTTGATCGCCGCGGCACTCTCGATCCTCGTCTTCGTCCACATCGGCTTCGGACCGGAGGAGGGCAAGCTGATCGTCGTCCGCCTGTTCTCGTGGTTCACCTCGGGCACCGTCGATGTTGCCTGGTCGCTCCGGGTCGACACGCTCACCGCGGTAATGCTGATCGTGGTCACCGGCGTATCGTCGATGGTCCACGTCTATTCGGTCGGCTACATGGCCGAGGACACCTCGATCCCGCGCTTCATGGCCTATCTCAGCCTGTTCACCTTCTTCATGCTGATGCTGGTGACGGCTGACAATCTCGTGCAGCTCTTCTTCGGCTGGGAAGGCGTGGGTCTCGCGTCCTATCTGCTGATCGGCTTCTGGTACGACCGCCCATCGGCCAATGCCGCCGCGATGAAGGCCTTCATCGTCAACCGCGTCGGCGATTTCGGATTCGCACTGGGCATCTTCGCCGTCTGGATGCTGACCGGCAGCATCGGCTTCAACGAGATCTTCGCCAAGGCCCACGAGATGGCGGGGATGCGCTTCGAATTCCTCGGCCGGAGCGTGCCGGCGCTCGAAGTCTCGTGCCTGCTGCTGTTCATCGGCGCCATGGGCAAGTCCGCCCAGCTCGGCCTGCACACCTGGCTGCCCGACGCGATGGAGGGCCCGACGCCGGTCTCCGCCCTGATCCATGCCGCTACCATGGTGACGGCGGGCGTGTTCATGGTCTGCCGCCTGTCGCCGCTTGTTCGAGATGGCGCCCGTCGCCTCGCAGGTCGTGACGCTGGTGGGCGCCGCAACCGCCTTCTTCGCCGCCACGATCGGGCTCACCCAGTACGACATCAAGCGCGTCATCGCCTATTCGACCTGCAGCCAGCTCGGCTACATGTTCTTCGCCGCCGGCGTCGGCGCCTATTCGGCGGCGATGTTCCATCTCATGACGCACGCCTTCTTCAAGGCGCTGCTGTTCCTGGGCTCGGGCTCGGTCATCCATTGCCTCCATCACGAGCAGGATATGCGCAAGATGGGCGGCGTCAGGGAGAAGGCACCGCAGACCTTCATCCTGATGTGGATCGGCACCCTGGCGCTCGCGGGCATCGGCGTGCCCTTCATCTTCGGGCATGGCATGGGCTTCGCGGGCTTCCACTCCAAGGACGCGATCCTCGAAGCCGCGTTCGGTGCCCATTCCGGTGTCGGCCAGATCGCCTATTGGCTGGGCATCGCCGGCGCCTTCATGACGGCGTTCTACTCGACGCGCCTGATGTTCATGACGTTCTACGGGAAGTATCGCGGCGACCATCACACCTGGGACCATGCGCACGAGTCGCCGATGGTCATGCTGATCCCGCTCTACGTGCTGGCCGCCGGTGCGGTGCTGGCGGGTTTCGTCGCCTATCCCTGGTTCGTCGGCGACAGCTGGGAGCATTTCTGGGGCCAGGCCATCGCGGTCCATGCCACCGAGCACATCCTGCACGCCATGCACGCGGTCCCGGAGTGGGCGGGGGCGTTGCCGCTGGTCATGGGCCTGGCAGGCATCGGCCTCAGCTACGTCTACTACGTCGTGCGGCCCGATCTGCCGGGCAAGACGGCGGCGATGTTCCGGCCGATCTACCTCTTCTTCTACAACAAGTGGTATTTCGACGAGCTCTATGAGGCGATGTTCGTCCAGCCCGCGCTGATGATCGGCCGCCTGTTCTGGAAGAAGGGCGACGGCGCGGTGATCGACGGCATGGGACCGGACAATATCGCGGCCCGTTCGATGGCCGTGGCGGGCGTGCTCAGCCGCTTCCAGAGCGGCTTCCTCTACCAGTACGCGTTCATGATGCTGCTGGGCGTGGCGGCCCTCGTGACCTACTTCGTCGTGATGGTGAGGTAAGGTCCGATGTCGAGCTGGCCTATCCTCTCTCTCGTCACGTTCCTGCCGCTGGTGGGCGCCGTGTTCTGCCTGGTCGTCGGCGGTCCCAAGGAAGCCGTCGATCGCAATTGCCGCAGCGCCGCGCTGATCACCTCGCTGGTGACCTTCGTGATCTCGCTGCTGCTGTGGGCGCATTTCGACCCGACCAAGGCCTCCTTCCAGTTCGAGGAGAATCTCGCCTGGGTACCCGCGCTGCACATCGGCTATCACGTCGGAATCGACGGCATCTCGCTGTTCTTCGTGCTGCTGTCGACGCTGCTGACGCCGATCTGCATCCTGGCCAGTTGGGAATCGGTGCAGGTACGCGTCAAGGAATACATGATCGCGTTCCTGGTGCTCGAGACCTTCATGGTCGGCATGTTCTGCGCGCTCGATCTCGCGCTGTTCTACGTGTTCTTCGAGGGCGTGCTGATCCCGATGTTCCTGATCATCGGCGTGTGGGGCGGCAAGCGCCGCGTCTACGCCGCCTTCAAGTTCTTTCTCTATACGCTGCTCGGCTCGGTGCTGATGCTGCTGGCGATCATCGCGATCTACTGGCAGATCGGCACCACCGATCTTCCAACTGCGATGGAGAAGCTCAATCTGCCGTTCCAGTGGCAGTTCTGGCTGTGGCTGGCCTTCTTCGCCTCGTTCGCGGTCAAGGTGCCGATGTGGCCGGTCCACACCTGGCTGCCCGACGCGCACGTCGAGGCGCCGACGGCGGGCTCGGTGATCCTGGCCGGCGTGCTGCTGAAGATGGGCGGGTACGGCTTCCTGCGCTTCTCGATCCCGCTGATGCCCGAAGCGTCGCAGTACTTTGCACCGCTGGTCTTCGGCCTGTCGGTCGTGGCGATCATCTACACTTCGCTGGTCGCGCTGGTGCAGGAGGACATGAAGAAGCTGATCGCCTATTCGTCGGTCGCCCACATGGGCTACGTGACGATCGGCACCTTCATCATGAACATGCAGGGTGTCGAAGGCGCGATCTTCCAGATGCTCAGTCACGGCATCGTTTCGGCCGCGCTCTTCCTCTGCGTCGGCGTGGTCTACGACCGCATGCATACGCGCGAGATCTCGGCCTACGGCGGCCTCGTCCATCGCATGCCGCGCTACGCCTTCACCTTCATGTTCTTCACCCTGGCCAGCGTCGGCCTGCCGGGACTGTCCGGCTTCATCGGCGAGTTCCTGGTCCTGATCGGCGCCTTCAAGGTCAATACCTGGGTGGCGTTCCTCGCCGCGACCGGCCTCATCCTCGGTGCGGCGTACGCGCTCTGGCTCTATCGCAAGATCGTCTTCGGAGAACTCGTGAAGGACTCGCTAAAGGGCATCCTCGACATGGACCGCCGCGAGATCGTGGTCTTCCTGCCGCTGGTGCTGATCACCGTCTGGATGGGCGTCTATCCCAATTCCTTCCTCGATCCGATCGCGCCGTCGGTCGACAAGCTGATCGGCGACTACAACGCGGCGATCAAGCTCGCCCACACCGCGGCGTTGCGGTAAGCGGCGGAGAGTGACGAACATGCCCATCGGTCTTGAATCCTGGTCGCTGGCCCGTCCCGAGCTCTTCCTCGCGGCGGCAACCGCGTTGCTGCTGCTCTACGGCGTGCTGCGCGGCGAGATCGCAACGGCCTTCATCTCGGTGGCGACGGCCGTCGCCCTGCTGGCGACGGCCGTCCTGCTGTTCGCGCCCTATCGCGAGGGCACGGCCTTCGCGTCGCTGTTCATCGTCGACCGGTTGACCACGACCATGAAGGCGCTGGTGCTGGTGGGCGCCGCTGTCACCCTCCTGATGTCGCGGGCCTTTTTCGAGAACGCCAGGGCCTGGCGTTTCGAGTATCCGATCCTGGTGGCGCTCGCCACGCTCGGCATGATGCTGATGATCTCGGCCAACGACCTGATGGCGCTCTACGTCGGCCTCGAGCTGCAGTCGCTGGCGCTCTACGTGGTGGCCGCCTTCCAGCGCGATTCGATCCGCTCGACCGAAGCGGGCCTCAAGTACTTCGTCCTGGGCTCGGTAGCTTCGGGCATGCTGCTGTTCGGCGCGTCGCTGATCTACGGCTACTGCGGCGGCACGGCCTTCGTGCAGATCTCCAAGGCCCTGATCGAGGGCAAGAGTACCGAGATCGGCACGATCATCGGCCTGGTGTTCGTCGTCGCGGGCCTCGCCTTCAAGGTTTCCGCGGTGCCGTTCCACATGTGGACGCCGGACGTCTACGAGGGTGCGCCGACGCCGGTGACGGCGCTGTTTGCGGTGGCGCCCAAGATCGCGGCCATCTCGCTGACCGTCTCGGTGCTGATGGGCCCGTTCAAGCCGCTGCTGGTCCAGTGGCAGCAGATCATCGTGGTGGCCTCGATCCTGTCGATGGCGCTTGGCGCCTTTGCCGCGCTGCGCCAGCAGAACATCAAGCGCCTGATGGCCTATTCCTCGATCGGCAACGTCGGCTACGTCCTGCTCGGCCTGGCCGCGGGAAGCGAGAAGGGCGTGCAGTCGATCGTGTTCTATCTGGCGATCTACCTTGTCATGACCCTGGGCGTTTTCGCCGTCATCCTGATGATGAAGCGCAAGGACGTGATGGTGGAGAACGTCTCCGACCTCGCGGGCCTGGGCAGGACGCATCCGATGATGGCCATCGCCATGCTGCTCTTCATGTTCTCGATGGCCGGTATTCCGCCGCTCGCAGGCTTCTGGGGCAAGCTCTACATCTTCATGGCGGCGATCGAGGCCAAGCTGTTCTGGCCGGCTGTGCTGGGCGTACTCGCCTCCGTCGTGGCGTCCTACTACTACCTGCGCATCGTGAAAGTGATGTATTTCGACGAGCCGGGAGAGGCCCTGGACGCGCCGGTCTTCGGCGTGAGCCGCACCGTCTCGTTTGCCGCGGCGATCCTGGTAACCCTGTTCTCGTTTGCACCGCAGCCCCTCAGCCTGATCGCCGAGGCGGCGGCCAAGGGCCTGTTCCGGTGAGCCCCGCGCCCGTCCTGCCGGACGGGTGGACGCTGGTCGCGCGGGACAGCGTCGGCAGCACCAATGACGAAGCGCTTTCCCTGGCCGAGGCTGGCGCTCCCGAAGGCACCTTCGTGTGGGCGCGCGAGCAGACCGGCGGTCGCGGCCGCCGGGGCCGGCACTGGGCGTCGCCAGCCGGCAATCTCTATTGCTCGATGATCCTGCGGCCGCTGTGCGCGGCCCCGCGCGCGGCCGAATTGGGTTTCGTCGGTGCCCTCGCCGTCGCCGATCTCGTGCGGGACGGCAGGGCAGTGCGGGTCAAGTGGCCGAACGACGTGCTGGTCGAGGGCGGCAAGATCGCGGGTATCCTGCCCGAAAGCTCGATCGACCGGGACGGCAAGGTCGAGCATGTCGTGCTGGGGATCGGCCTCAACGTTGCCGTGGCACCCAACCTGCCGGAGATGCGCTACCCCGGCGCGACATTGGGCGGTACGGTCGAGCAGGCAGCCGAGGAGCTGGCGGCCGGACTGGCGCGCTGGCTCGCCGTTTGGCGCCGCAACGGCTTTGGGACGGTTCGAACCGCCTGGCTCGACCGGGCAGGGCCGCTCGGTGCGGAAGTGGATGTGAAGCTGGGCGAGGAACTGGTGCGTGGCGCCTTCGCCGGCATGGACAGCGACGGTGCCTTGCTGCTGGAGACGCCGGGCGGCCCGCGACGGATCGTGTCGGGCGAATTGCTGGGCCGGGCGGCCTAGAGGAGTAGGGATCGATGCTGCTTGCTATCGATGTCGGCAACACCAATTCGAAGTTCGCCGTGTTCGACGGCGACCGGATCGTGGCGCAGTTCCGCCTGCGCACCGAGGCCAAGCGCACGGCCGACGAATATGCCGCCTGGCTGACCCAGCTCATGCACCTGCAGGGCTTCGATCCGCAGTCGATCACCGGCGCGATCATGGCGAGCGTGGTGCCGGGGGTGAACCCGAACATCCGCCGCCTCTGCGAGATCTATTTCAAGACATCGTTGCTGATCGTCGGCGAGCCGGACTGCGAGCTCGGCATCAAGGTGCTGATCGAGCGGCCGCAGGATGCCGGCGCCGATCGCCTTGTGGGCGTCATCGCCGGCCACACCAAATACGGCGGACCGCTGATAACGGTCGATTTCGGCAGCGCCACGACGTTCGATCTTGCGGACAAGGACGGCAATTTCGTCGGCGGCGTGCTGGCGGCGGGCGTCGAGCTGACCCTCGAATCGTTCTACCTGATGACCGCCCGGCTGCCGCGCATCAGGGTCGAGAAGCCTGCCAAGGTCATCGGCACGGGCACGGTGACCGCCATGCAGTCGGGTATCTTCTGGGGCTATGTCGGGCTGATCGACAGCCTCCTGAAGCGTATCAAGGCGGAGTACGGCCAGCCGATGAAGGTGATCGCCACGGGTGGCCTGGCGACTGTGTTCAAGGACGAGATCGGCCTGTTCGACGCCATCGAGCCCGACTTGATGTCGCTCGGCCTGCTCGAGGTCTGGCGCCGCAAGCAAATGACCGTTCCCTCCGCCGACGAGCTCCTGTTCCTTGCCCTGGGCGGAGCAGGCGAGATCGGCATGAACCTCAATCTCTACGGCCATGCCGGCAAGTGGCTGATGCTCGATCTCGGCATCGCCTTCGGCGACGACAGCATGCCCGGCGTCGAAGTGATCATGCCCGATCCCGCCTTCATCGAGGAGCGCGCCCGCGACCTCGTCGGCATCGTGCTCACGCACGCGCACGAGGATCATCTGGGCGCGGTCGCCGACCTTTGGCCGCGCTTGCGGGCGCCGGTCTACGCCACGCCGTTTGCCGCATCGGTGCTGCGCCGCAAGCTCGTGCAGGCGGGCCTGGCCGACGAGGTGCCGATCACCGAGATCCCGTTGCGCGGCAAGTTCCAGCTCGCCCCGTTCGAACTGGAGATGATCACCATGACGCATTCGATCCTCGAACCGAATGCGCTGGCGGTACGAACCAGGCTCGGCACCGTGTTCCATACCGGCGACTGGAAGATCGATTCCGAGCCGCTGCTGGGCGAGGTCACGGACGAGGAGACCCTGAAGCGCATCGGCGACGAAGGGGTGCTCGCCATGGTCTGCGACAGCACCAACGTCTTCGTCGACGGCGAGGCGGGGTCGGAGGTCCAAGGTGCGCAGGAATCTGCGCAAGATCGTGAAAGGCTGCACGGGCCGGGTGGCCGTCACCTGCTTTGCCTCCAACCTGGCACGGGTGGAGAGCATCGCCCTGGCCGCCGTCGCTGCGGGGCGCCATCCGGTGCTCTCGGGGCCGGCACTGCTGCGCATGGTCGAGTGTGCGCAGGAGTGCGGCTACATGCTCGATTTCCCGCAGCACATCAGCCCGCAGGACGGCGCGTATCTGCCGCGCGACAAGGTCCTCTACATCTGCACCGGCAGCCAGGGCGAGCCGCGCGCATCGATGGCCAAGATCGCCAACGACGAGCATCGCGACCTCGTGCTGGAGGAGGGCGATACCGCGATCTTCTCCTCGCGCGTCATTCCGGGCAACGAGCGCTCGGTCGGGCGCATGCAGAACGCGCTGATGGCGCGCGGCGTCGAGGTGATCACCGACCGGGAAGCCGACATCCACGTGTCGGGCCATCCGGCACGCGACGAGCTGGTCCAGGTCTATCAATGGGTGCGGCCCAGGATCGCCGTGCCGGTGCACGGCGAGGTCCGCCACATGGTCGAGCATGCGGCGCTGGCGCGAGCCTGCCAGGTGCCGGAGACGATCGTGGCGCCCAATGGCACGCTGGTGCGGCTGGCGCCGGGCCCGGCCGAGATCGTCGATCATGTCCGGGCCGGCCGCCTGGCGCGCGACGGCGACACTGTGGTGCAGCTCGAAAGCAACTCGTTGCGCGATCGGCGGAAGCTGCTTTGGAACGGCGCTGCCGCGGCCACTCTGGTGATCGACGGCAAGGGCCGGGGCGTGGCGGCGCCCAGGGTGTCCCTGCGCGGCATCGAGGACGAGGACGGCGCGCTTGTGGCGGCCGTGGTCGACGGGCTGCAGGAGATGCTGGCCGACCTCACCGCCGGCGAGCGCCGGGACGACAAGCGGATCGAGGAGGCCGCCCGTCAGGCCGTGCGCCGCGTCGTGCGCGCGCATCTCGGCAAGAAGCCGTTGACGGACGTCCATATCGTCCGCATCTAGAAGCCATGATCGGCCGCCTGAACCACATCGCCATCGCCGTTCCGGACCTCGCCAAGGCCTCGGAGCTGTACCACACGGTCATGGGCGCCAGGGTGAGTGCGCCCAAGGCGCTGCCGGCGCATGGCGTCACGGTCGTATTCGTCGAGCTGCCCAATACCAAGATCGAGCTCCTGCATCCGCTGGGCGAGAAGTCGCCGATCGCGGGCTTTCTGGCGCGCAACGCCGACGGCGGCATCCATCATGTCTGCTACGAGGTCGAGGACATCTACGCGGCACGCGACAAGCTCAAGGCCGGCGGCGCACGGGTGCTGGGTGACGGGGAGCCGAAGAATGGCGCTCACGACAAGCCCGTGCTGTTCCTGCACCCCAAGGACTTCACCGGTACCCTGATCGAACTCGAGCAGGTCTAGGAGGACTGCCATGAGCTCGGCGACCGGCCTCATGGTCTATCTGGTGATCTGGTGGACGATCCTGTTCGCCGTGCTGCCGCTGGGCGTGCGCCGGGTCGCAAATCCGGGGCGGGGGCAGGACAAGGGTGCTCCCGAGCGGCCCCAGATCCTGAAGAAGGCGATCATCACGTCACTCGTGGCCGCGGTGCTGTGGCTGGGCTTCTATTTCCTGCACCAATCGGACGTCTTCGACCTCCGCCACTGGGTGCAAGACTTTTGATGTAAATTCTGAAGAGCGGCTGCTAAGTCTTTGAAAAGAAAAACGGCGGGTCCCAGACCCGCCGCTTCTCTAACCCCGAAACTCTGGTAAGGCGGCTTATGCCGCTCTCCTCCCTAAACTCAGGCCTCGCCTAAGCCGTAGGCTGTGTACCCGCCCCCCGCGTGCTTGCCAAGACCTTTTCTTTCGGGCCGCCAGGCTGGGTCGAACAATTGTTAGGGCGCGGGGCCGTTCGTAGACAAACAAATGTCCGTACAGCGGGTCTGATTATCCGATGCGCAGGTATTTGATCACGAACAGCACAGCGAGAATTCCGACGGCCGGATGGATATCCCTGAAGCGTCCCGAGACGAGCTTGATCCCCGCGTACGAGATGAAGCCGAAGGCAATTCCGTCGGCGATCGAGAAGGTGAACGGCATCGCTATCGCCGTGATCACCGCGGGCGCCGACTCCGTGAGGTCGTCCCAGTCGATTTCGGTCATGCCGCGTGCCATCAGGCAGGCGACGTAGAGCAGGGCGGGCGCCGTGGCGTATCCCGGGATCGAGCCCGCGAGGGGCGCGATGAACAGCGCCAGCAGGAACAGCACGCCGACCGTCGCCGCCGTGAGGCCGGTCCGGCCGCCGGCGTTGATGCCCGACGCGCTCTCGATGTAGCTGGTCGTGGTCGAGGTGCCGACGGCCGCGCCGATCATCGCCGCGGCACTGTCGGACATCAGGGCGCGGTTGAGCCGCGGAACCGTACCGTCGGGTCGCATGAAGCCGCCGCGGTGGGCCAGCGCGATCAGGGTGCCGGTATTGTCGAACAGATCGACGAACAGAAAGGCAAAGACCACCGTCAGCAGCCCGACATTGAAGGCGCCGCCGAGGTCCATCTGCAACAGCACGGGCGCGATCGAAGGCGGCATGTCGAAGATGCCGCCAAACTTCTGCTCGCCGGCGACGACCGACACCGCCGTCACGACCAGGATGCCGATGATCACGCCGCCCATCACCTTGCGGTATTCGAGCGCCACAATCAGGGCGAAGCCCAGCACCGCCATCAGGACCGGCCAACTCGCCAGCTTGCCGTGGGTCACCAGGGTCGCCTCATTGCCGGCGACGATTCCTGCGTTTTTGAGCGCGATCAGCGCGAGGAAGAGACCGATGCCGGCCGCGATCGCCATCTTGAGCGACTTGGGGATCGCATTGACGATCCATTCGCGCAGCGGCAGCACGCTGATGACGAAGAAGATGACGCCCGAGATGAACACGCAGCCCAGGGCGACTTGCCACGTGTAACCCATGCCGCCGACCACGCCGAAGGCGAAGTAGGCGTTGAGCCCCATCCCCGGCGCCAGGGCGATCGGGTAGTTGGCGAGGAACGCCATCAGGAAACAGCCGATGGCGGCGGCGACGCAGGTCGCGGTGAAAACCGCGCCGACCGGCATCTTGGCCATGCCCAGGATCTGCGGATTGACGAAGATGATGTAGGCCATGGTGAGGAAGGTCGTGAGGCCGGCCACGATCTCCGTTTTCACGGTTGTCTTGTTTTCGCTCAATTTGAAGAGCTGTTCGAACATGTGTGTCTCCCCCGAGAACCGGTCCAGTGTGCGGGCATCGGCCTGTGCAAAACCAGTCGCGAGACGCCCTGTTTGCCGGTAGAAAGCCCGCATCGGGCCAGATCGAGGATTTCGACCGCATGCGCATGAGCCAGTATTTCCTGCCGACGATGAAGGAGACGCCGTCGGAGGCGCAGATCGTGTCGCATCGCCTGATGCTGCGCGCCGGCCTCGTGCGCCAGACCAGCGCCGGAATCTATGCCTGGCTGCCGCTCGGGTTGAAGGTGCTGCGCAACATCGAGCGCATCGTGCGCGAGGAGCAGGATGCGGCGGGTGCGCAGGAAGTGTTGATGCCGACCATTCAGTCGGCCGATTTGTGGCGCGAGAGCGGCCGCTACGACGCCTATGGCCCGGAGATGCTGCGCATCAAGGACCGCCACGATCGCGACATGCTCTACGGCCCGACCAACGAGGAGATGATCACCGTGCTCTTCCGCGACGGCGTGAAGAGCTATCGCGACCTTCCGAAGAACCTTTATCACATCCAGTGGAAGTTCCGCGATGAGGTCCGTCCGCGCTTCGGGGTGATGCGCGGCCGCGAGTTCCTCATGAAGGACAACTACTCGTTCGATGTCGACAAGGCCGGCGCCATCCGCTCCTACAACAACATGTTCGTGGCCTACCTGCGCACCTTCGCGCGCATGGGCCTGAAAGCGATTCCGATGCGCGCCGACACCGGCCCGATCGGCGGCGACCTCAGCCACGAGTTCATCATCCTGGCTGAGACCGGCGAGTCGGCGGTGTTCTGCCACAAGGGCCTGGTCGACAAGGACATCCTCGGCCGCAAGATCGACTACAGCGGCGATGTTCAGGCGATCGTGAACGAGTGGACGTCGCTCTACGCCGCGACCGACGAGAAGCACGACAAGGACGCGTTCGAGAAGATCCCCGAAGGCGAGCGGCTTGCCGCGCGAGGGATCGAAGTCGGCCATATTTTCTACTTCGGGACCAAGTATTCCAAGCCGATGAAGGCGGAAGTGGCGGGCCCCGGCGGCGAGCAGATCACGGTCGAGATGGGATCCTACGGCATTGGCGTGTCGCGCCTGGTGGGCGGCATCATCGAGGCGAGCCATGACGATGCCGGTATCGTGTGGCCCGAGTCGGTTGCGCCGTTCAAGGTCGCCGTCGTCAATCTGAAACCCGATGACGGCGCGGTGGCGAGCGCCTGCACCACGCTCTACGACACGCTGACGGCCAAGGGAGTCGAGGTGCTGCATGACGACCGCGACATGCGTCCGGGTGGCAAGTTCGCCGACATGGACCTGATCGGCACACCCTGGCAGGTGGTGATCGGGCCCAAGGGCATCGCGGCCGGCAAGGTCGAGGTGAAGAACAGAAAGACCGGCGCGCGTGAGGAACTTCCGCTCGACGAAGTCGTTGCCCGCTTCGGCTGATTCAGGAGACGTCCGCCCATCATGGCTTTTGCCGCCGTCGAGCGCCTGATCGCCTTCCGCTACCTGCGGGCCCGCCGCGAGGAGGGCTTCATCTCGGTGATCGCCGGCTTCTCGCTGGTCGGGATCGCGCTGGGCGTCGGTACCTTGATCGTGGTCATGGCCGTGATGAACGGCTTTCGCATCGAGATGCTGCACCAGATGTCGGGCATCAGCGGCCAGCTGGGCGTCCAGGGCAATCGCGACGGCCTCGAGCCGACGCCCGACCTTCTGGCGCGTTTGCGCGCCGTGCCCGGCGTCACCTCGGCGACGCCCACCGCCGAGGGCCAGATCATGGCGGTGACCGGCGATCAGGCGCGCGGCGTGCTGCTGCGCGGCATGACGCCGGAAGACTTCAGGGCGCGCACGCCCCTGTCGGCGGCAATCGACGGACCGCCCGGCGTGCGCGAACGCTATCGCGGTCTCTGCCACTCCGACGGCGGCGACAGGATCGACTGGGGCAGCCTTGCAGATTTCGGCAACGGCTTCTCCGTCGCGATCGGCCGGAGGCTGGCCGATCTCATGAACCTGAAGGTCGGCGACCGGCTGCAACTCGTGTCGCCGGTGTCGGTGGCGACGCCGCTCGGCGTCATGCCGCGCTCGGCGCTGGTGAAGGTGACGGCGATCTTCTGCGCCGGCATGTACGATTACGATGCCAACTTCATCTACGCGCCGCTCGCCGATGCGCAGCGCCTGCTCTCGCTCGGCGACAAGGTGACGACCATCGAGGTCTTCGTCGACGACAAGACGCCCCTGAACGAGGCGCGACAGGGCGCCACCAAGGCGGTCGGCCTGCAGGGCTGGGTGTTCGACTGGTTCCAGGCAAATTTCGGCTTCTTCGCCGCGATCCAGGCGCAGACTAACGTGATGTTCCTCGTGCTGACCATGATCGTGCTGGTGGCGGCCTTCAACATCGTCTCGAGCATGGTGATGCTGGTGCGCACCAAGACCGGCGACATCGCCATCCTGCGCACAATGGGCGCGACGCGGGGCGCCATCCTGCGGCTGTTCCTGCTCGACGGCTTCGCCATCGGCGCCGTCGGAACGATCATCGGCGTCGTGGGCGGGCTGGCCTTCGCGGACAATATCGAGGTGATCCGGCAGTGGCTGCAGCACAGTTTCGGCCTCGTCCTGTTCGACGAGCAGCTCTACCTGCTGGCAGAGATGCCCTCGCAGATCAGCCGCTTCGAAATCGGCTCGATCGCGGCCATGGCGATGTTCTTCTCGCTCGCCGCATCGATCTATCCGGCGTGGCGGGCCTCGCAGCTCGATCCGGTGGAGGGCCTGCGCCGTGAGTGACCATGCCTCCGCCGTCGAGCGCTGGCTGGCCTGGCGGTATCTCGCGACCCGCCAGCGTGAGGGCTTCGTCTCGGCAATTGCGATCTTCTCGCTGATCGGTGTGGCGCTGGGCGTGGCGACCCTGATTGTGGTGCTGTCGGTGATGGGCGGCTTTCGCCAGGAACTGATCGGCCGCATCGTCGGCATGAACGGCCATATCGTGGTTGCGGCGAAGAAGGGCATGGTGGACGCCACGCCCGAGTTGCTCGACAAGCTCCGCGCGGCGCCGGGCGTCAGGAACGTGCGCCTCACGCTCGAGCGCCAGGCTCTCGTGACGGCCAATGGCCAGACGCGCGGCGCGGTGCTGCGGGGCGTGCGGCTGGAAGACCTGCTGTCGCGCGAGATCGTGACCCGCAACATCGTCACCGGCGAATTGGGCGCCTTCGGCACGCGGCGGGGGGTGGTGATGGGCGAGAAGCTGCGCCAGGGGTTGAATGTTCGCGCGGGCGACACGATCACCCTCGTCACGCACAAGCTGGGCGAAGGCGGGGCGATCGCGCCGCGCTATTCCGACTACGAGGTACTGGCGAGCTTCCTCAGCAAGCGTTTCGAGTTCGACGGCGCCTTCGTGTTCGTGCCGCTGGAGATGCTGCAGGACGACCTCGAGTACGATCATGGCACGGTGAGCTCGATCGATCTCGAACTCGCCGATTCGGCCACCGCGCCCGAGGTGGCTGCTGGGCTGCGCCGGTCACTCGGCCGCGACGACCTCAAGGTGTCGGAATGGCAGGCGCTCAACGCGCGCTTCATGGGCGCGCTTCAGGTCGAGCGGGTGATGATGTTCATCATCCTGAGCCTGATCGTGCTGGTGGCGGCGTTGAACGTGATCGCGAGCTTCACCATGCTGGTGCGGGTGAAGCGCGGCAATATCGCCATCCTGCGGACCATGGGGGCGGGCCAGGCAACGGTCGTGCGCGCCTTCTTCATGGCTGCCGCGGGCGTGGGACTGGTTGGCACGACGATTGGCGCTGCTCTCGGCCTTTTCATCTGTGCGAACATGCCGGCGATCGGGCGATGGCTGGGCGGCGTGACGTCGCCCGGCGCGGGCGCGGCCGAAGTCGATTTCGTCACCTCCATGCCGGTGCGGGTCGAGCCGGTCGAGGTGATTTCGATCGTCGCCGTTGCGATCGTGCTGTCGCTGGCCGCCGCCGCCTATCCCGCCTGGCGCAGCGCCAGGGTCGAGCCGGTCGAAGGATTGCGACATGAGTGACCGGCATTGCCCGCTCTCGCTGCAAGGCGTCGAACGCACCTTCGTGCAGGGAGATCGCCGCCTCGAAGTCCTTCGGAGCGTTTCGCTCGACCTGCAGGCCGGCGAGATCGTGGCGCTGGTCGGCCAGTCCGGCAGCGGCAAGTCGACAATGCTGCATATCGCGGGATTGCTTGAAAAGCCCGATGGCGGCGACGTGATCGTCGATGGGCGTTCGGCAGGGGCGCAGGGCGATCGCGAACGCACGGCGCTGCGGCGCAAGTTCCTGGGATTCGTCTATCAGTACCATCACCTGCTGCCGGAATTCTCGGCGCTGGAGAATGTGATGCTGCCGCAGATGCTGGCAGGGCTATCGCGCCGCCAGGCCCGCCTGCGCGCGCTCGATCTCCTGGCCATGGTCCAGCTCTCCGACCGCGCCGACCACCGGCCGGGCCGATTGTCGGGCGGCGAACAACAGAGGGTGGCGATCGCGCGCGCCGTCGCCAACGCGCCGCGCGTACTGCTGGCCGATGAACCGACCGGCAATCTCGATTCGTCGACGGCGGAGATCGTGTTTCGCCAGCTCCTGACCCTGGTGCGCGAGACCGGCATGGCGGCGCTGATCGCAACTCACAATCACGAGCTCGCTGCCCGCATGGATCGCACGGTCCATCTGAAAGACGGCGTACTCTCGGCCTGACTGTCCACAAGACGAGGGGCGATACTGCGCCGTGGCCATCGCTGATTTCATTCATCTAAAGGTCCGTTCCGCCTATTCGCTCACCGAGGGGGCGAACAAGGTCGACAAGGTCGTGTCGCTGGCCAAGGAGCAGGCGATGCCGGCGGTCGCCGTTACCGATCGCGGCAATCTCTTTGGCGCGCTGGAATTCGCGCAATACGCCTCGAAGTCGGGCATCCAGCCCATTATCGGCTGCGACCTCGCGATCCGCCGCGAGGAGGAGAGCGGCGTCGCGTCGAACAGCAAGATTGTGCTCGTCGACTGGCTCACCCTGCTGGTCCAGAGCGAGGCAGGCTACCTCAACCTGATGCGGCTGGTCAGCCGCGCCCATCTCGAATTCAAGACCGGTTCCGTTGCGGCGCTGCCGCTCCTCGAACTGGAAGGCCATACCGACGGGCTGCTGGCCATGACCGGCAGTCCCGACAGCGCCCTGGGGCGGATGCTGGGAGGAGGGCAGGCGCCAGCTGCGGCGCATCAGCTCGATCGCCTGCAGAAGCTGTTCGCCGACCGGCTCTATGTCGAGCTGCAGCGGCACGGCGAGGACAGCGAGCGGCGAATCGAAGGTCCGTTGCTGGATCTGGCCTACGCCCGGGGTATCCCGCTGCTCGGCACGAACGACGTGCATTTCCCGAAGAAGACGATGTACGAGGCGCACGACGTGCTGCTGTGCATCGAGCAGGGCGTGCATATCGACGACCCCAACCGCCGGCGCCTGACGCCCGAGCACTATTTCAAGTCCGCGGCCCAGATGCGCGAGGTCTTCGCCGACCTCCCGGAAGCCTGCGACAACACCCTGGTGGTGGCGCAGCGCTGCGCCTACATGCCGGCGCCGCGCAAGCCGATCCTGCCGCGCTATACCAAGCTTGGCGGCCGGGCCGAAAAGGACGCGCTGAAGGAAATGGCGGAGGCCGGCCTCGCGGCGCTGAAGGCCGCGGGTCGGCTGGCCCAGGATATTGCGCTCGAGAAGTACCAGGAACGGCTCGCCTACGAACTCAACATGATCGAGACGATGGGCTTCTCGGGCTACTTCCTGATCGTCGCCGACTTCATCCAGTGGGCCAAGGACAATGGAATACCGGTAGGCCCCGGTCGCGGCTCGGGCGCGGGCTCGCTGGTCGCCTGGTCGCTCAAGATCACCGACCTCGATCCGCTGCGCTGGGGGCTGCTGTTCGAGCGCTTCCTCAATCCCGAGCGCGTGTCGATGCCGGACTTCGATATCGACTTCTGCCAGGACAAGCGCGACCGGGTGATCCGTTATGTGCGCGACGAGTACGGCCACGACCGCGTCGCGGCCATCATCACCTTCGGCAAGCTGCAGGCGCGCGCCGTGCTGCGCGACGTGGGCCGAGTGCTTGGCATGCCCTACGGCCAGGTCGACCGTATCTGCAAGCTGGTGCCCAACAATCCGGCCAAGCCCGTCACTTTGGCGCAGGCGCTGGATAGCGAGCAACTCCTGAAGGATCAATACGAGGCCGACGGGGAGATCAAGCGGCTGATCGACCTCGCGCTGCAACTCGAGGGGCTGTTCCGCAACGCGTCCACGCATGCCGCGGGTGTGGTGATCGGCGACCGACCGCTCGCCGAGCTGGTGCCGCTGTACCGCGATACCGACAACAAGGAGTCGCTGCCGGCCACCCAGTTCAACATGAAATGGGTCGAGACGGCGGGACTGGTGAAGTTCGACTTCCTTGGCCTGAAGACACTGACCGTGATCGAGAAGGCCTGCGGCCTGATCGGCCGGGACAAGATCGATATCGCGAAGATCCCGCTCGACGACGAGCCCACCTTCCGCATGCTCGCCAAGGGCGATGCCTATGGGGTCTTCCAGATGGAAGGCAGCGGCATGCGCGACATCCTGAGCAAACTGAAGCCCAACCGCTTCGAAGATCTGATCGCGCTGGTGGCGCTCTACCGTCCCGGCCCCATGGACGATATCCCGACCTACATCAGCGTCAAGAACGGCCAAGAGAAGCCCGATTACCTTCATCCGTCGCTGAAGGACATCCTGGAGGAGACCTACGGCGTCATGGTCTACCAGGAGCAGGTGATGCAGATCGCCCGGGTGCTCTCCGGCTATTCGCTGGGCGGCGCCGACCTGCTGCGCCGTGCCATGGGCAAGAAGATCCAGTCGGAGATGGACGCTCAACGCGCAGCTTTCATCGAGGGTGCGCGCAAGAACAGCGTCGAGGACGCCCGTGCATCGATGATCTTCGACAAGGTAGCGAAATTCGCGGGTTACGGTTTCAATAAGTGTCATGCCGCGCCCTATGCACTGGTCGCCTACCAGACGGCCTATCTCAAGGCGAACTATCCGGTCGAGTTTTTCGCCGCCTCGATGACGCTCGACATGGGCAATGCCGACAAGATCGGCAATTTCCGGCGAGAGCTCGAGCGGCTGCAGATCCCGCTGCTGGCGCCCGACATGAACAGGTCGATGGCCGAGTTCGCGGTCGAGTCTGTCGCCGACGGCCGGAAGGGCGTGCGCTACGCGCTGGCTGCCATCAAGGGCGTCGGTCGCGAAGCGATGAACCGTCTGGCCGAGGAGCGCACGGCGAACGGGCAGTTCAAGGATCTATTCGATGCGGCCGAGCGGCTCGATCCGCGCGTGGTGAACAAGCGGTTGCTGGAGAGCCTGGTGAAGGCGGGCGCCTTCGATGGTCTCAACAAGAACCGAGCCCAGACCTTCGGTGCCGTCGAGGCGCTGATACGCCATTCGGCGGCGACGCATGAAGCGCGCGGCAGCAACCAGAACAGTCTGTTCGGTGACGACACGGCGCAGCGTCGTCCCCAACTGCCCAAGGTGCCGGACTGGGCGCCGATGGAGAAGCTGCAGCACGAGTTCTCGGCGATCGGCTTTTACCTGTCGTCGCATCCGCTGGCGACGTATGAACGCAGCCTGTTGCGGCTCGGTGCCTGTCGTTCGGCCGACTTGCCGGCCTTGCTGGCGCGCGGCACGCCAGGGCGTATCAAGCTCGCCGGCACCGTGATCGATCGGCAGGAGCGCACCTCGGCCAAGGGCAATCGCTTCGCCTTCGTGCAGTGCTCGGATCAGTCGGGCGCCTTCGAGATGATGGTGTTCAGCGAGGTGCTGAGCAGCAAGCGCCCGTTGCTCGAGCCGGGGCAGGCGATCCTGGTGTCGGTCGACGGCCGGCTCGACGGCGAGCAGGTCAAGCTGCTCGCGCAGAGCGTCGAGAAGCTGGAGGACGCGGTCGCCAATTCGGCCGCCGGGCTGCGCATCAGCATTTCCGACCCCGCGGTCCTCGAGGCGCTGCGCAAGACGCTCGAAGGCAAGAAAGGGCGAGGGCGGGTGACGATCGTCGTTCCGCTGGAAGAAGAGACCGAGGCCGAGGTCACGCTGCCCGGCACCTATTCGATCGCGGGTGGCCTGCGTGACATCGTCGGCATGCTGCCGGGTGTTGCCCAGGTGGAGGAAATTTGAGCAGCCAGCCTGGCCTGTTCGAGACGCCCTCGCCGCCCACGCGGCGCAAGGCCATCGCCGGCGAGGTCCTGCCATCTTCAGAATCGCCACTGCTCGCGGCACCGGTATTGCCGCCCGAAATCCGGCTCGGCACCTCTTCGTGGTTCTTTCCCGGATGGCGCGGCCTCGTCTATGAAGGCGTCCATCCGCAGACCGCACTCAGCAAGAAGGGGCTCGCGGCCTACGCCCAGATTCCGCTCCTGCGCACGGTCAGCCTCGATCGCACGTTCTACGCACCGATCACGACGGTCGAGTACGCCCGCTACGCCGCGCAGGTGCCGGACGGCTTCAGTTTTGTGGTGAAGGCGCCGGCCCTCGTCTGCGACGCCGTGATACGTGGCGAGGACGGAAGAGGGAAAGTCGCCAATCCCCACTTCCTCGATCCCGCAATCGCCGCACGCGAGTTCGTCGTGCCCTGTCTCGAAGGGTTGGGAGAGAAAGCGGGACCTATGGTCTTCCAGATCTCGCCGCTGCCGCGCGGACTGGTCGACGAGGCGCCCATGCTGATCGATCGTCTGGCCGCTTTCTTCGTTGCTTTACCGTCCCAGCTGGGCAAGCGCCGGCCGGTCTACGCGCTCGAACTGCGCAATGCCGAGCTGCTGACGCCACGGTTGATGCGCATGCTGAAGGGTGCGGGCGTGCGCTATTGCATCGGCCTGCACGACCGGATGCCCGAGGTCGAACGCCAGGCCAGTGCCCTGAAGGCACTCGACGGCGACATTCCGGGCGACCTCGTGGTGCGCTGGAACCTGCACCGCGGTTTCCTGTACCAGGCCGCCAAACAGCGCTACGAGCCGTTCGACAGGCTGGTCGACGAGGATCCGGAGAGCCGCAGGATGCTGGCCCGGATGGCCGTCGATGCCTTCAAGGCCAAGCGGCGAGTGTGGATAACCGCGAACAACAAGGCGGAAGGGAGCGCACCGCTGTCGCTTCTCAAGCTCGCGGAGGAAATCTCCAAAGCGCTCGTTGGTTGAGGGCTAATCCGTCGTTTAAGCCTTTGATTTCATTGAAACTTGCATTTTGGAGGCTAACCCCCTAAAACCACGCCCAATTCGCACGCGGGTTTGCGGTCGACGGGGAGACATCCCGCCGCTCGCTCCGGTGTTCCCCACCCGGGGACGACGCCCGCGGAGGCTCAACCGGAAAAGGAGAACGGCATGGCTATGCCGGTATTTACGATGCGTCAGTTGCTGGAAGCGGGTGTCCACTTCGGTCACCACACCCGGCGTTGGAACCCCAAGATGAAGCCGTACCTGTTCGGGGTGCGCAACGGGGTCCATATCATCGATCTCACCAAGACCGTGCCGTTGCTGGAGCAGGCGCTGATCCAGGTGCGCCAGGTCGTGTCCAACGGCGGCCGCGTGCTGTTCGTCGGCACCAAGGCCGCCGCAGCCGAGCGCGTCGCCGACGCCGCCAAGCGCTGCGGACAGTACTACGTGAATCACCGCTGGCTGGGCGGCATGATCACCAACTGGCAGACCATCTCTGCCTCGATCAAGCGCCTGCGCGAGCTCGACGAGCGCCTGTCGGGCGACGTCGTCGGCCTCACCAAGAAAGAGCAGCTCGACCTGACGCGCGAGCGCGACAAGCTCGAGCGGTCGCTGGGCGGCATCAAGGAAATGGGCGGCACGCCCGACATGCTGTTCATCATCGACACCAACAAGGAGTCGATCGCGGTGCTCGAGGCGCGCAAGCGCGGCATTCCGATCGCGGCGGTGCTCGACAGCAACTCCGATCCGGACGGCATCGATTTCCCGATCCCGGGCAACGACGACGCAATCCGCGCCGTGTCGCTCTACTGCGACCTGGTCGCCGGCGCAGTGCTCGACGGCATCCGTGCCGAGATCGCCGCTTCGGGCGGTGACGTCGGTGCGCTCGACGAGCCGCCCGCGGAAGAAGTTCTCCCTGCCGCCGAAGGCGGGGCCGCCGAGGCATCGCCGGCCGAATAGCCGGCCCCTCTGGCGAACGATATCGGGGCCGGTCGAAAGACCGGCCCTTGCTTGTACTGAATGGAGCGACACATGGCTGAGATCACCGCATCCCTCGTCAAGACCCTGCGCGAGAAGACCGGCGCGGGCATGATGGACTGCAAGAAGGCGCTGGGCGAGGTCGGGGGCGACATCGAGAAGGCCGTCGACTGGCTGCGAACCAAGGGCCTGTCGGCTGCCTCGAAGAAGGCGGGCCGCGTTGCCGCCGAAGGTCTCGTGGGCGTCGCTGCCACGGGCAACAAGGGCGCGCTGATGGAAGTCAACGCGGAGACCGACTTCGTTGGCCGCAACGACCAGTTCCAGAAGTTCGTGGCCGCCACGACCAGGATCGCGCTCGAGAACGCAGGCGATCTTGCCAAGGTGACAGCTACGCCGTTTCCCGGCACCGGCCGCGACGTGCAGGGCGAACTCACCAACCTGATCGCCACGATCGGCGAGAACATGAGCCTGCGCCGCTCGGCGATGCTCTCGGTTTCCGACGGCGTGGTTGTTGGCTATACCCACAACGCCGTCGCACCGGATCTCGGCAAGATCGGCGTCCTGGTGGCGCTCGAATCGACCGGCGACAAGACCAAGCTCGCCGCACTCGGCAAGCAGCTCGCCATGCACGTGGCCGCGACCAATCCGCAGTCGCTCACGGTCGCCGATCTCGACCAGACCGCAATCGAGCGCGAGCGCGGCGTGCTGACCGAGAAGGCCGGCCAGACCGGGAAGGCCGCCGACATCATCGCCAAGATGGTCGAAGGCGGCCTGCGCAAATTCCACCAGGAAGTCGTGCTGCTCGAGCAGGCCTTCGTCATGGACGGCAAGACCAAGGTTTCCAAGGTCGTCGACGAGGCCGGCAAGGATGTCGGCGCGCCGGTCAAGCTGGCGGGCTTCCTGCGCTTTGCCTTGGGCGAGGGCCTCGAGAAGAAATCCGAAGATTTTGCGGCTGAGGTGGCTGCCCAGCTCAAGAAGTAGTATGAACTGACGTTCGGTGGCGCAGGCATTGGGGTCTGGGCCTCCCAAGGAAACCATCCAGAGGCGCGCCTGATGCCGTCGGCTCCCCGCTACCGCCGTGTCCTTCTGAAGCTCTCCGGCGAGGGGCTCATGGGCGATCGTGAATACGGTCTCGACCCGAGGATGGTCGGCATGGTGGCCCAGGAGGTCAAGACCGTGGCCCAGATGGGGGTGCAGGTCTGTCTGGTGATTGGCGGCGGCAACATTTTCCGCGGCGTGTCGGCAGCGGCCTCGGGCATGGACCGGGCGAGCGGCGACTACATGGGCATGCTGGCGACGGTGATCAATTCACTGGCGATGCAAAGCGCCCTGGAGCGTCAGGGAATGCAGACCCGTGTACAGTCGGCTATTCCGATGACCACCGTCTGCGAACCCTACATCCGTCGCCGCGCGGCCCGCCACATGGAGAAGGGCCGCGTCGTGATCTTCGCCGCCGGCACCGGCAATCCATTCTTCACGACCGACACCGCGGCAGCCCTTCGGGCCGCCGAGATGAGCGTCGACGCGATGCTCAAGGGCACGCAGGTCGACGGCGTCTATTCAGCCGATCCGCGCAAGGATAAGACGGCCCGCCGCTACGACACGCTTTCCTACATGGACGTCCTTCAACAGGACCTGCAGGTGATGGACGCCTCGGCCATCTCGCTGGCGCGCGAGAACAAGATTCCGATCATCGTGTTCGACATCCACAAGCCCGGCGCATTCGCCCAGACGATGTGCGGGCAGGGGACCTTCACCATCATCAAGGACGAGGCCTGATCATGAGCACCGACGTCAAGGAGCTCGAGAAGCGCATGCAGGGCGCGCTGGAGTCTCTCAAGAAGGAATTCGGCGGCCTGCGCACCGGCCGCGCGTCGGTCAACCTGCTCGATCCGGTGATGGTTGAGGCCTACGGCCAGCGCATGCCGCTCAACCAGGTCGGCACCGTGAGCGCCCCCGAAGCGCGCCTGCTCGCGGTCAACGTGTGGGACAAGGGTCTGGTCACGCCGACGGCCAAGGCGATCCGCGACGCGGGCCTCGGTCTCAATCCGCAGCCCGACGGGCAGACCATCCGCATTCCGCTGCCGGAACTCACGTCGGAGCGCCGCGCCGAGCTTGCAAAGCTCGGGCACAAATACGCCGAGGGCGCGCGCGTGGCGGTGCGCAACATCCGCCGCGACGGCATGGACTCGCTCAAGAAGGCGGAGAAGGATCGAAAGATCTCCGAGGACGAGCATCGCCAGAAATCCGACGAGGTCCAGAAGCTCACCGACCGCTACGTGAAGCAGGTCGACGACGCGCTGGCGGCCAAGGAAAAAGAGATCAAGACCGTCTGATGTCCATCGCGCCGCGGCCCGCCACGCCCGACCCGACACCGGGTCCCCAGCACATCGCCATCATCATGGACGGCAATGGGCGGTGGGCGAAGTCGCGCGGCCTGCCCCGCGTCGCCGGTCATCGGCGCGGCGCCGATGCGGTTCGGCGGGTCATCCGCGGCGCTGGCGAACTGGGCGTTCCCGTGCTGACCCTGTTCGCCTTTTCGACCGAGAACTGGACGCGCCCGGCCGACGAGGTCAGCGACCTGATGGGGCTGCTGCGCCACTATCTGCGCCACGAACTCGACGAGCTCGGGCGCAACGGCGCGCGGCTGCGGGTGATCGGCGACCGCGACCGGCTGGCCAAGGACATCGTGGGCGATATCGCCGACGCCGAGGCGCGCACGCGCGCCAATACCCGTATCGACGTCAACATCTGCATCAACTACGGCGCGCGCGACGAAATTCTGCGGGCGACGCGCAGCCTCGCGCGCAAGGTCGCGGCGGGCGAAGTTTCGGCCGACAAGATCGACGAGGCCAGTTTCGAGCGCGAGCTGCTGACGGCGGGCGTCCCCGATCCGGACCTCCTGATCCGCACCAGCGGTGAGCAGCGCATCAGCAATTTCCTGCTCTGGCAGTGCGCCTACGCCGAACTGGTCTTCGTCGATACGCTGTGGCCGGATTTCGGCAAGGAGCATCTCGAGAGCGCGATCGCCGAGTTCCGCAAACGCGAGCGGCGGTATGGCGGCGTCGGCGCCTAGCCTCCGCGTGGCCCCGCCGCGGCGGTTCGGCGGGCTGCTGTTGCGGGTCGCGTCAGCTGCCGTCCTGGCTCCCATGGCCTTTGCCGCCCTGTGGTTCGGCTTTCCCTGGATCGACCTGCTGGCCGCGGTGGCGGCGCCGATCATGGTGTCGGAATGCATACGCCTCACACCCCGTCGCCCGGCCCGGCGCGCGATCGCCGTGCTCTACGCCCTGGGCGCGCTGGTTGCCCTGCTGTGGTTGCGTCATCAACCGTCGCTGGGACGCGAGACGGTGATCTGGGTCGCGATTTGCGTCTGGGCGACCGACGTTGGCGCCTACTTCCTGGGCAAGATGGCGGGCGGGGCGAAGCTCGCGCCGCGGATCAGCCCGGGCAAGACCTGGTCGGGCTTGATCGGTGGCGTCTGCTGGGCCGCCGTCGCCAGTGCCGCAATGGGTCTGATATTCGAGCAGGGCGCCACGTTCATGCTGGCATCGATCGGCGTGGCGATCGCCATCGTCGCACAGATCGGCGACCTGCTGGAATCGGCCGCCAAGCGCGATGCTGGCATCAAGGACAGCGGCCATCTCATTCCAGGGCATGGCGGCCTGCTCGACCGCGTCGACGGCCTCGCGGCGGTGCTGGTCGCGGTGGCGCTCGCGCGCCTGTGCGTCGGGGGGAACTGGCCATGGGCATGATGGCCTGGAAGGCACCCTCGCACGACGAGCCGCGCGGCATCACGATCCTGGGCTCGACCGGATCGGTGGGGCAGAGCACGGTCGACCTGATCGCGCGTGATCCGCAGAGTTATCGCGTCGAGGCGCTGGTCGCGGGCAATTCGGTCGAGGCGCTGGCCGAACAGGCGCGCCGCCTGCACGCGCGCCTCGCCGTCGTCGCCAATCCGCAGCGCTACCGCGCCTTGAAGGACGCGCTTGCCGGGACGTCGATCGAGGCCGCCGCCGGCCCCGAAGCCGCCATCGAGGCGGCCTCGCGCCCGGCGGAGTGGGTGATGGCCGCTGTCGTGGGATTTGCCGGACTGTCGCCGGCGCTGGTCGCAGCACGTCGTGGCGCCATGCTGGCGCTTGCCAACAAGGAGGCGCTGGTCTGCGCCGGCCGCCTGCTGCTCGATGCCGTCGACCAGTCGGGCGGCGTGCTGCTGCCGGTCGACTCCGAGCACAACGCCATCTTCCAGGTCTTCGATCCCGCGCAGCGCCACGCCATCGACCGGCTCGTGCTGACGGCCTCCGGTGGGCCGTTCCGGAACTGGTCCCTGGCCGACATGGGCGACGCCACGCAGCAGCAGGCACTTGCCCATCCGAACTGGGACATGGGCGCCAAGATCTCGATCAACTCGGCGACCATGATGAACAAGGGCCTCGAGTTGATCGAGGCGCATTTCCTATTCGGCCTGCCATCGGAGAAGATCGAGATCGTGGTGCATCCGCAATCGGTGATCCATTCGATGGTGGCGTATCGCGACGGTTCGGTGCTGGCCCAGATGGGCACGGCCGACATGCGCATTCCGATCAGTCATGCGCTGGGCTGGCCCTCACGCATCGACGGGCCGGCGACGCGGCTGAATTTCGTAGATCTTCCGCCGCTCACCTTCGAGCGGCCCGATTCTGGCCGCTTTCCCTCGCTACGTCTGGCGCGGGAGGCTCTGGCGGTTGGCGGTCTTGCGCCCATCGTGCTGAATGCCGCGAACGAGGCGGCGGTGGCAGCTTTCCTGGCACGGCGGATCGGGTTTCTCGATATCGCCCGTGTCGTCGAAGATGTCTTGGTGGCGACCCCGTCTTTGGGGACGCCGGTGGAGGCGCTGCAGCAGGTTCAGTCGGCCGACCTGGAGGCCCGGGAACGGGCCGAGATAGCGATCCAGAACCATGCCCTAACTAATTGAAGTTAAACAAATATTGTGATTTAGTGAACCATGCAAAGCATCGTCAGTCTGTTCACGACCTACCTGCCGTACTTCGTCTTTGTCCTGACGCTCCTCGTGTTCGTGCACGAGTTCGGCCACTACTGGGTGGGACGGCGCTTCGGCATCCACGCGGAAGTCTTTTCCATCGGCTTCGGCCCTGAGCTGATCGGCTGGACGGACCGCAACGGCACGCGGTGGAAGATATCCGCTGTCCCACTAGGCGGCTTCGTCAAATTCCTGGGCGACAGCGACGCGACCAGCGCGACGCCATCCGATCAGGCGCTTTCGGCCGATCAGGAGCGGCGAGCCTTCTTCACCCAGCCGCTCTATGCGCGCGCGGCCGTCGTGCTGGGCGGCCCCGCCGCCAACCTGCTGTTTGCAGTCCTGCTGCTTACCGGCGTCTTCTATGTCGCGGGCGAGCCCTACTCGCCGTCGATCGTGGCGGTCCAAGCCGATGGTCCGGCAGCAAAGGCGGGGCTGCACACCGGCGACGAGATCGTCAGCCTCAACGGCCAGCGGGTCGATCGCTACGAGGATATCCAGGACTCGCAGTTCCTTTACTGGTCCAAGCCGATGGCGGTGGATTTCCGCCGCGGCGACAAGCTGATGCACGCGGAGATCTCGCCGGAATATTGCGAGCGGACCGACAAGTACAATAACACCATGCGCTACGGCGAGCTGGGCATCGATCAGCTCATCCGGCCGGTCGTCGGCGGCTTCATCCCGAACAGTCCGGCGAAGGCGGCGGGGCTCAAGGTCGGTGACCTGCTGCTCGAGATCGACGGCAAGCCGGTCGACTACTTCTCGCACATTCCCGAGTTGATCGGCGATCGCGCGGGCAAGCCGCTGGTCGTTAAATACGATCGCGACGGCATGCGCCACGAGACGACAGTCGTTCCCGAAGCCGACAAGGTCGTGGGCTGCTCGGGCAAGCCGCAGATGATCGGGCGGTTGCGCATCAGCCCGGCCAGCGTGACTGAGTTCCGCAGCCACGACGTGCTCGGCGCCATGGATGCGGGTGTGCGTCATGTCTGGGGCATGACGACGATGTTCTACACCTCGATGGCCCAGATCGTGACGGCAACGCGGCCGGTCGACGAGCTGGGCGGACCGATCCGCATCGCCAAGGCTGCGGGCGAGGCGTCGTATGGCGGCTGGGTCGGCATTCTCAATCTGGTGATCGCGCTTTCAGTCGTGCTCGGCGTGTTCAACCTGCTGCCGGTACCGATGCTCGATGGCGGCCATCTGGCGATGTATGCCTACGAGGCGCTGCGCGGCAAGCCGCTCGGCCTGCGGGCGCAGGAGTTCGGTCTCAAGGTGGGCTTTGCGCTCGTCGTCGGCATGGCGTTGCTGGCGACGTTCAACGACATCAAGCTGCTGCTGCGCTGAGGCTGAATGACGGCGGGGACTTGGGGACGGGGGACAAAAGGGTATGGCTAAGGCCCTGTTGCCGGTTTATGAAACAGCGTTTCCAGGCGTGGCCATCGGCGGACATCGAAGGGGCCGGGGGTGAGTTTGATCGTTCGTTGGGCCGTGCTGGCCATTGCTGCAATCATCGTCTCAGTCGCGCCGGCAAATGCCCAGGCGCCTGCACCGCGCACTGTTGCTGGCGGCGTCATCTCCTCGATCCAGATCACCGGCAACGTCCGGGCCGAACCCGACACCGTGCGATCGTATCTCCAGCTCAAGGAGGGCCAGCCTTACGACCCCGCGGCCGCCGACCGTTCGCTGAAGGCGCTGTTCGGGACCGGCCTGTTTTCCGACGTCACCATGGACATGCAAGGCTCCGTGTTGGTCGTGAAGCTCACCGAAAATCCGATCATCAACAGGGTCGCGTTCGAGGGTAACCACAAGATCGAGGACGACAAGCTGCGCGACGAAGTGCAGTCCAAGCCGCGCCAGGTCTTCACCCGCGCCCGCGTGCAGGCGGACGTCGAGCGGCTGCTGACGATCTATCGCCGCGGCGGCCGCTACAATGCCGTGATCGAGCCCAAGATCATCAAACTCGAGCAGGGCCGCGTCGATCTCGTGTTCGAGATCAACGAGGGCGACGTAACCGGGATCAAGCGCATCAGCTTCGTCGGCAACGAGCATTTCAGCGACGGCACTCTGCGCGGCAAGATCCGAACCGTCGAGAGCGCGTGGTACCGGTTCCTGTCGTCGGACGACCGTTTCGATCCGGATCGCCTCAACTTCGACCGCGAACTGCTGCGCAAATACTACCTGTCCGAGGGATATGCCGATTTCCGCGTGACCTCGGCGGTGGCGGAACTGTCGCCCGACCGGGACGGCTTCTTCATCACCTTCACGATCAACGAAGGCGAGCGCTACAAGTTCGGCAAGATCGACATTGCGACACGATTCCAGGGACTGGAGCCCGACAAGGTGAAGAGCTACCTCACCATGTCGGAGGGGGACTGGTACGACGCAGACCAGGTCGAGAAGACGGTGACGGCCATGACCGATGCCGTCGGCAATCTGGGCTACGCCTTTGTCGACGTGCGCCCCAACATCCGGCGCAACAAGGAAGAACTCACGATCGACATTACCTTCGATATCCAGGAAGGGCCCCGCGTCTACGTCGAACGCATCAACATCTCGGGCAACACCCGAACGCTCGACAGGGTGATACGGCGCGAATTCCGCGTGGCCGAAGGCGATGCCTTCAGCACCGCCAAATTGCGGCGCAGCCAGCAGCGGCTCAAGAATCTGGGCTTCTTCTCCAAGGTCGACATCACGCCGCAGCCGGGCTCGACCTCGGACAAGACCAACCTCGACGTGCTGGTCACCGAGCAGAGTACCGGCGAGATTTCGTTCGGCGCGGGCTACTCGACCACCGGCGGCATCCTGGGCGACATATCGATTTCCGAGCGCAACCTGCTCGGCAAGGGCCAGAACCTGCGCCTGGGGCTTTCGCTCGGCACCTTGAGCACGTTGATCAACCTCAGCTTCACTGAGCCCTACTTTCTCGATCGCGCGGTGGCGGCCGGCTTCGACATCTTCTCGACGTCGAACAATCGCCAGCAGATCGCGTCGTACAGCGATTCCAGTTACGGCTTCGCGCTGCGGGCAGGCTGGGCCTACACCGAACACACCTCGCAGCAGGTCCGCTATACGCTGAAGGACAGCGACATCTTCAATGTGCCGTACTACGCCTCGCCGCTCATCCTATCGCAGCAGGGCGAGTTCGTGACGTCGGAGCTGTCCGAGACCCTGGCGTGGGATACGCGCGACACGCGCCTCAACACGACGAAGGGATGGTTGCTGCGCAATTCCTGGGCAGTCGCCGGCGCTCCCGGCACCGAGCAGTACATTCGCACGACCGTCGACGCAGTGATCTACCAGCAGCTGATGGAGGATGTTGTCGTCTCGATCGGCGGATCGCTCGGGTACACGGCGGCCTACGCCAGCAATCCCCTGCGTCTGACCGAGCGCTTTTTTGTCGGCGGCGACAATCTGCGCGGCTTTGCAGTGGGCGGCATCGGTCCTCGCGACCTGAACACCCTCGACGCTCTGGGCGGCAAGTACTTCTATACCGGCACTACGGAGGCGAGCTTTCCGCTGGGCCTGCCCAAGGAGATCGGAATCACCGGCAAGGCCTTCATCGACGTGGGAGCGCTGTGGGGCGCCGAGACGACCTACGGCTACAATGTCGCCTTGGTCGACGATCCGAGCATGCGGATCGCCGCCGGCGTCGGCGTACAATGGGTATCGCCGTTCGGTCCAATCCGTGTAGACTACGCATTCCCGGTCGCCTATCAGTACTATGACAAGATTCAGAACCTGCGCTTCGGCTTCGGCACACGGTTCTAGAGTGGGTGCGCCCCTGACATGAACATGCAGACCGACAAGACGAGCACCTCGGCGCCGGCGACGGCAGTCGACATCAAGCGCATCCTGGAGATGATCCCGCACCGCTATCCGATGCTGATGGTCGACCGGGTGGTCGACATGCAGCTCGATCACAGTGCGGTGGGCATCAAGTGCGTCAGCATCAACGAGCCGTTCTTCCAGGGCCACTTCCCGGCCGAGCCGGTCATGCCCGGCGTGCTGATCGTCGAGGCGATGGCGCAGACGGCCGCGGTGCTCGTGGTGTCGACCTACGGCCAATCCTCCGAGGGCAAACTGGTCTACTTCATGTCGATCGACGGCGTGCGCTTCCGCCGGCCGGTGTTTCCGGGCGACCGCCTCGAACTGCATGTCGTGAAAGTCCAGAGCCGGGCCAGTGTCTGGAAGTTTTCGGGCAAGGCGATCGTCGACGGCAAGGTGATGGCCGAAGCGACCTTTGCCGCCATGATCCGCGACAAGCCCGCGATCTAGCTAGGGAGATAACGATGGCGAACTACCGGATGCTGCACACGATGATCCGCGTCAGGGATCTCGACAAATCACTGGCCTTCTATACCGGTCCGATGGGAATGCAGATGCTGCGCAAGCGCGAAGTGCCGGCCGGCAAGTATACGCTGGCCTTCGTGGGCTATGGCGACGAGAGCGAGCACTGCGCCGTCGAACTCACCTACAACTGGGACCAGCAGACGCCCTACGACATCGGCAGCGGCTTCGGCCATCTCGCGGTCGGCGTGCCGGACGTCTACGGCATGTGCGAAGAGGTCAAGAAGGCGGGCGGCAAGGTCACGCGGGCGGCCGGTCCGGTGCAGCATGGCACGACCGTTATCGCCTTCGTGGAAGATCCCGACGGCTACAAGATCGAGTTGATCGAGCGGAAGTAGCCGGGATAGTCCGCGCCACGAGCCTAGGGGACCCGATCTGCAGCCGTGCAGAAAAGGGCCAGTTTGTTGCCCAGCGGATCGCGCAGATAGCCGACGAAGAAATTCTTGCTGTACTGGGCGCGGAAGCCCGGTGCCCCTTCATCCGTGCCGCCGGCAGCAACGCCGGCGCCGTGCAGGGCGTGAAGCTGGGCATGCGTCGGCACACGAAAGGCGATCATGGAGCCGTTGCCGACCGTGGCCTCCCGCCCATCGTAGGGCTTGGTGACATACACGGTACCGGGACCATTGAAGCAATCGGGAAGGTCGGGAAGCGTGTAGATCAGCGTGTCGTTCTGCTCGGCCTTCTCGTAGCCAAGCGGCACAAGGACCGCCGTATAGAATCGCTCCGAGCGCGGAATATCGTTCGCACCGATCGTTATGTAACTCAGCACGCGGCGCCGGCTAGACCAGCCGCAGATAATACAGCGCAAGCATCGCCAGGGTCGTGGCGACCACGACGACCAGCAGGCGGCCGTTGATTCCCGGCTGCCGGACGTTGTCGTTGGCGGCGCGGCCGAGACGCACGACCCGCGGTATCGACCTCGGCTTCTGGTCGACAGCCCAGGTCGTGCTCCAGCGTGACCCGCGTGAGGACAGTCTCGCCATGTCTTGCCGCCTTCCTCCTGCGATCCGTCCGGATCAGCCGCCGCGCATGTGCAGAGGCTTGTAGGGCCGCTCGGTCTGCCCGCTGTAGAGCTGCCGCGGACGGCCGATCTTCTGGTCGGGGTCCTCGATCATCTCGTTCCACTGGGAGATCCAGCCGACCGTGCGCGCCACCGCGAACAGCACGGTGAACATCGAGGTCGGAATGCCGATCGCCCGGAAGATGATGCCCGAGTAGAAATCGACGTTTGGATAAAGCTTCTTCGAGATGAAGTAATCGTCCTTGAGGGCGATCTGTTCCATCTCCATCGCCAGTTCGAGCAGCGGATCGTGGTCGATGCCCAGCGATGTCAGCACTTCATGACAGGTCTGGCGCATCACCTTGGCGCGCGGATCGTAGTTCTTGTAGACGCGATGGCCGAAGCCCATCAGGCGGGTGTGGTCCTGCTTGTCCTTCACGCGGGAAAGGAAGCCCGGGATGTTCTGCTTGCCGCCGATCTCGTTCAGCATGCTGATCACGGCTTCGTTGGCGCCGCCGTGGCTCGGGCCCCACAGGGAGGCGATGCCGGCGGCGATGCAGGCGAAGGGGTTCGCGCCGGACGATCCCGCCAGACGCACCGTCGAGGTCGAGGCGTTCTGCTCGTGGTCGGCATGAAGCATCAGGATGCGGTCCATCGCCTTCTCGACGATCGGATTGACCTCGTATTCCTCGGCCGGCACCGAGAACAGCATGCGCAGGAAGTTGCCGGAATAGGAGAGGTCGTTGCGCGGGTAAACGAAGGGCTGTCCGATCGAGTACTTGTAGGCCATTGCCGCGATCGTCGGCATCTTGGCGATCAGCCGGTACGAGGCGATCATGCGCTGGCGCGGATCCTGGATGTCGAGCGAGTCGTGATAGAACGCGGCCATCGCGCCGACGACGCCGCAGCACACCGCCATCGGATGGGCGTCGCGCCGGAATCCGCGATAGAACGTGCTGAGCTGCTCGTGAACCATCGTGTGGTTCGTGATGTCCTTGACGAATTTTTCCTTCTGCGCCTTGTTCGGCAGCTCGCCGTTCATCAGCAGGTAGCAGGTTTCCATGAAGTCGCTCTGCTCGGCCAGCTCGGCGATATTGTAGCCGCGGTACAGAAGAACGCCTTCGTCGCCGTCGATGTAGGTGATCTTGGAGCCGCAGGATCCGGTCGAGGTGAAACCCGGGTCGTAGGTGAACATCCCGGATTCGCCGTACATCTTGCGGATGTCGACCAGACGCGGGCCGATCGTGCCGTGGATGATCGGGAAGTCGTAGGTTTTCCCGGTTTCGTTGTCGGTCAGCGTGGCGGTCGACTTGGCCATAGGAACACTCTTTCAGCTCGATTTGCGGATTCGAGGCACCCTAACAAGCCCCGCCATAAGGCGCAATTGTGCAGCCGGGCCGCTATTTCGCCGGGCGCGCGAGCCGCCATAGCCGCCCGTCGATCAGGGCCAATCCGGCGGCAATGAACGCCATGCCGAGAAAGTGTCGCAGCTCGAGCCGTTCACCCAGGAAAGTTGCCCCAAGGAGGATCGCCGTGACCGGTATCAGGAATGTGACGAGCAGAAGGTTCGTGGCGCCTGCTGCTGCAAGAATTCGGAAATACAGCACGTAGGCAAGCGCCGTCGACAGGATCGCCAATCCGGCCAGGGCCGCCCAGACAGTGGGCGAAGGCGCGGCAGGCAGCAGCCACGGCTGGTCGACGATCAACATGATCGGGAGAATCAACAAGGTGCTGGCGGTGACCTGGCCAGCTGCGGCGTCGAGCGGAGCCACACCGATCGCGCGGAAACGCCGCCCGTAGATCCCGGCGAAGGCATAGGACAGTGCGGCGCCGAGGCAAGCCAGTTGCCCCACGATGCCTGTGCGGGCGCCCGCGAGGAAGTCCGGTCCGACGAGGAACACGACTCCGGCAAGGCCCGCTGCCAGGGCCGCGCATTTGGCGCGCGTGAGCTTCTCGTCGGCGGTAAGGAGGTGGGCGACGACGGCGGTGAAGAGGGGCGTGGTGGCGTTCAGGATCGCCGCGAGTCCGGAGGCGATCTGGGTCTGGCCCCAGAAGAGCAGGCTGAAGGGCAGGACATTGTTCAGCAGGCCCATGATCAGGAACGAGGCCCAGGGAGCGGATCGCGTGAAAAGGCTCTGGGCGCGCCCGAGGAGCACGAGGTTGAGCACGATCGCGGCCAGCCCGACCCTCGCCGTTACGACGCCAAGCGGCGGCAACTCACCGACCGCCACTTTGGCAAAGAAGAAAGAGCCACCCCAGAGGACAGACAGGGAGAGCAACCAGATCCAGACGCGCAACGGCATGCCGCCCCACTAGCGGCGCGCGGGCGGGCAATCTATCCGGCGGCAGCCAGCAATCTCGCCTTCGATTCAGCGGGACCAAGGATGGAAAGCACCTCGAAGACGCCCGGCGAGACGGTCGAGCCGGTGAGCGCGACGCGCAGCGGCTGCGCGACCTGGCCGAGCTTCAGCCCATTGGCTTCGGCGAAACGACGGATCGCGTCTTCGATGGCAGCCTCGGTCCAGTTCGCCATCTCCGCCTCGAGCGCCGTCGAGAGCCTGGCCAGCATCGCCTTGTTCTCGGGTGTGGCATGACTGCGCGCCTTGTCGTCGACCGGCGTCTGCTCGCCGAAGCGCGTGTAGAAGAGGAGGCTGTCGACGACCTCGACCAGCGTGCGCGACCGCTGTTTGACGCCGTTCAGGCCGCGGGTCACGCGCTCGACGACGACCGCGTCGGGTTTATGGCCGAGCTTTGTCTGCAGCAACGGCAGAACGAGGGGCAACAACTCTGCGTCGGGTGTCTCGCGCAGGTAGATGGCGTTGAGATTGGTGAGCTTGGCGGTGTCGAAGCGGGAGGCCGAGCGGCCGACATCCTTGAGATCGAACCATTCGATCGCCTGCGCGGTCGAGATGACCTCGTCATCGCCGTGGCCCCAGCCCAGCCGCAGGAGGTAGTTGCGCAATGCCGCCGGCAGAAAGCCCATGTCGCGATAGGCGTCGACGCCCAGCGCGCCGTGACGCTTGCTGAGCTTGGCGCCATCCGCCCCGTGGATCAGCGGGATGTGGGCATAGACCGGCTCGGGCCAGCCCATCGCCCTGATGATCTGCAGCTGGCGGAAGGCGTTGTTGAGGTGATCGTCGCCGCGGATCACGTGGCTGACGTTCATGTCGAAATCGTCGACCACGACCGCCAGCATGTAGGTCGGGGTGCCGTCGGCGCGCAGCAGGATCATGTCGTCGAGCTGGGCGTTCTCGACCGTGACCTCGCCTTGTACCGCATCCTTGATGATTGTCTGGCCGGTCTGCGGCGCTTTCAGACGCACCACGGGCTTGATGCCGGGAGGCGCTTCCTTCGGATCGCGGCCGCGCCAGCGGCCGTCATAGCGCATCGGTTTGCCGGCGGCTTTCTGGGCGGCGCGCATCTCGTCGAGTTCCTGCGGCGAGCAATAGCAGTGATAGGCGTTGCCGGTGGCCAGCATCTGGTTCGCGACCTCGGCATGTCTGGCGGCGCGCGCGAACTGGTAGGTGACGTCGCCGTCCCATTCGAGGCCGAGCCACGACAGCCCGTCGAGGATCGCCGCGATCGCGGGCTCGGTCGAGCGCGCGCGATCGGTATCTTCGATTCGCAGCAGGAACTTGCCGCCGGTGTGCTTGGCATAGAGCCAGTTGAAGAGCGCGGTACGGGCGCCGCCGATGTGCAGGAAGCCGGTCGGCGACGGAGCGAAGCGGGTAACGACGGTCATTGCTCGCGAGGGGTGCGGATTTGGCCTCAATTCGGCCGGAAAAGCGCGCCGTAGGTAGGGGAGCGTGGCTGGCCTGTCAAACAACGAGGGGGGAGTGTGGGGGGACCGGCGGCCTGGCTGCAGCAGCAGTTCGATGCCGAGCGCGGCCGCTGGATGCTGTGGCTTCCGGTGGCCTTGGGGCTGGGCATCGCCATCTACTTCGAACTGCCGAGCGAGCCTCCGCTGTGGCTCGGGCCGGCGCTCGCAGCTGGTGGCGCGGGACTACTCTTGCTTGCGCCGGCCGGTGGACCCGCGCGGGCGCTGGCGATCGGTCTCGTCGCGGCATCCTTCGGCTTCGGCCTGGCGGCCTGGCGCACGTCGCTCCTTGCGGCGCCGACGCTCACCCGGCCACTATTCAGCATCAACGTCGAAGGCCGCATTGCCGACATCCAGCGCCTGCCGGAAAGCTCGAGAGTCGTGCTGGAGGCCGTGCGGCTGAAAGGCAACGGCGCTCCGCGGATCGAGATGACGCCGGTGCGCGTGCGCATCTCGCTCGGCAAGGGCGCGCCGCCGCTGACGGTCGGCGACAGGTTGCTGGTGCTGGCCAACATCTCGCCGCCAGCAGGTCCGGCGGCGCCGGGCGCCTTCGATTTCGAGCGAGTCGCCTGGTATCAGCAGATCGGCGCCGTGGGCTACGCGCTGGCGCCGGCGGCCGTGACCGAGCACGGCAGGCCCAACGGCATCGTGCGCACGATCGACGGGCTGCGTGCCGACATCACGGCGCGCATTCTGAAGGCGCTGCCAAATCCCGAAGGCGGCGTGGCCGCGGCGCTCCTGACCGGCGAGCAGACAGCGGTGACGAAGGACGTCACCCAGTCGATGCGCGACTCGGGCCTGGCGCACATCCTGTCGATCTCGGGCCTGCACATCGTCTTCGTGGTGGCGCTGGTGATGGGCTTCTTCCGCTACGGCATTGCCCTGATCCCGCCGCTGGCGCTCAGGATCGATGCCAAGAAGATCGCCGCCGTGATCGCGCTTCTGGTCGCGCTGTTCTACACCGCGCTCGCAGGGGCGCCGGTGCCGGCACAGCGCTCCTGTGCGATGGCGGCGTTTGCGCTCCTTGCCATCCTGCTCGACCGCGCCGCACTTTCGCTGCGGCTCGTCGCATGGTCGGCGGTCGTCGTGCTGATCGCGGCGCCCGAGGCCCTGGTCGGCGCTTCGTTCCAGATGTCGTTTGCCGCCGTGATCGCCCTGATCGCCGCCTGGGAGATGGGCAATGGCTGGCGCCGCCGCCTGCACGAGCGCGCCGAGCTGTCGCGGCATCGCCTGTTGTGGCGCGTGATGACGGCGATCGGCGCCAGCCTGGCGACCAGCCTGATCGCATCGGTCGCAACCGGAGCCTTCGCGGCCTATCACTTCAATCGCATATCGCTGCTGGGCATCGTCGCCAACATGCTGGGCGTGCCGCTGACCGGCTTCTGGATCATGCCGTTCGGCCTGCTCGCCATGCTCTTGATGCCGTTCGGCCTGGAGAAGCTCGCGCTGGTCCCGATGGGATGGGGCGTGACGGCCCTCGACTGGATCGCGGCCTACGTCGCGTCGTGGCCTCAGACGGCGACCTTGGTGCCGTCGCTGCCCGGCGCCAGCCTGTGGTTGCTCACGATCGGCGGCCTGTGGCTGTGTTTCTGGCGACGACGCTGGCGCTACGCCGGCCTGCCGGTGGCGATCGGCGGGCTGTTGCTCGGGCCGGGACCGCCGCCCGACCTGCTGATGAGCGAGGACGGAAAGGTGCTCGGCCTGCGCGACCAGCAGGGCATGGTGCATGTCGCCTCGATGCGCACCGACCGCTTCGTCAGCGAGGCCTGGGCGCGGCGGAGCGGGCAGGAGGGCGCCACCAAGTGGGCGGTGAGTGCCGACCAGCAGGCGGCCGGCATCGGCTGCAACACGGGGCTTTGCAACTGGCGCAAGGGGCCGTGGAAAGTGGCCATGGTGAGCGACGAGCACCGGCTCGCCGAGGCCTGCGCCCGCGCCGACGTCGTTCTGTCCACGGTCGATGCAAAGGGAATCTGCCACGGGCCGCGCCTCGTCCTCGATCGGCGCGACGCGTGGCGCGAGGGTGCGCAGGCGCTGTGGCTCGACGAGAAAGGGCTGCGGCGCGAGACCGCCAATGGGTGGCGCGGCGATCGGCCGTGGGTGCCCAACAGTTCGACGCGCCAAGCGATATCGGTGAAGCCGCCTGGAGCGTGATAGTCTTCTCAAAACCGAGGAGACGACATGACGCCGACACGCCGTACTGCGCTCAAGTTGCTGGGAGCAGGAGCCTTCGCCGTGTCGACGCGTGCGTGGGCGCAGGCGTCGCCGCCACTGCTGATGGATGGCCATGTCCACGCCATCAACCGCGTCTATTGGGAGAAGGCCGATCTCTGGCAGGACGTCCCCGACGTCGGCTGGGATTTCAAGCGGGCGCGGGCCGCCGGCGTCAATTGCGTGATCGATAACCTCGGAACCTATGGCTACTGGAACTACAACTACACGCCCAAGCAGGCGCTGCGCCTGATCGAGACGGCGCTGCACTTCGCCGAGCAGCACGCCGACAAGATGGCGATCGCCACGAGCACGACACAGGCGCGGCAGATCGTGGCCAGTGGGCGTATGGCCGTGTTCCTCGGGAGCGAATCGGGGTGGGACCATGAAGGCGACCTCGACGTGCTGGGCGCCTTCTATCGGCTGGGACTGCGCACCATCCAGTTCGCGACACAGTCGGGTTACAACAACTTCGCCAACTCGGCGCTGGCGATGAGCCAGGGTGGGCAGAACCCCGACCATTTCCATGGCATCACCGATCGCGGCCGCGCGCTGGTGGCGGAGATGAACCGGCTCGGAATCCTGATCGATATCACCCACGGCACGGAAGCCGTGCACAAGCAACTCATCGAGGCGAGCAAGGCGCCGGTGGTGGCGAGCCACGAGACGATCCGCAGCGTCTCGGGTGTCGGCATCTCCGACGAGGTGATCAAGGCGCTGGCGGCCAAGGGCGGGTTGGTGGGCATCCACGGCAGCGCCCAGGTGGTGAGCAAGCGCTTCCGGCAGTGGATGACCGACCACAAGGAGCAGGTGGCGGAGGCGGCCAAGGGCCTGCCCAACATGCTGGGCTACCAGCCGGGCTTCCCGCGCCCGCCCGGCGACCACGGCGAGTATATCGAGCGCTTCGACAGGGAGTTCCGCGAGGCCTGGCTGGCGCGCGCGAAGTGGAAGGAGATCCCGGAACTCGTGCCGCTGATCCCGACCGCCGACGAGTGGGCGCAGCACGTCGACTATGTGATCAAGCTGGTCGGCGCCGACCACGTGGCGATCGGCCTCGACATGGCCGGCGCGCGCAGTTCCGTGCCGCGCAATCCTGCGGGGTACGGCGAGATTGTTGCCGCCCTGAACAGGATCACGACACCCGCCAACGTGAAGAAGATCACCGGCGAGAACTGGTTCCGCGTGTTGGATGCCGCCAAAGCCTGATCTGGCGGCGAGACCCTACTGATAGCGGCGGTAAAGCCCCGCCAGGCGTCCCTGGATCTTGACGCGATCCGGCCCGAAGATCCGGGTCTCGTAGGCGGCGTTGGCGGGCTCGAGCGCGATCGAGGCGCCCTTCTTGCGCAGGCGCTTCAACGTCGCCTCGCTGTCGTCGATCAGGGCGACCACGATTTCGCCCGACTCGGCGGTGTCGGAACTCTTGATGATGGCGATGTCGCCGTTCTGGATGCCGGCCTCGACCATCGAGTTGCCCTGCACCTCGAGACAGTAGTGCGCGCCCGAGCCGAGCAGGGAGACCGGCACGTCGACGGTCGTCGAATTGTCGCGCAGCGCCTCGATCGGGGTGCCCGCTGCGATGCGCCCGTAAAGCGGCAGGCTGAGTGCCTGGGCCTCGTTGGCGGCCTGGATGGCACCGGCGAGCGGCAGCTTGTCGCCACGCACCAGCTGCGGCACGAAGCCTTCGCGCGCCTCGGCCATGCCGACGCGTGCCAGCATCGGGGTCACGTTGGGTGCGGGCATGGCGGCCGCCTCGGGAAGCTTGAGCACCTGCAGGGCCCGTGCGCGATGGGGCAGGCGGCGCAGAAAGCCGCGCTCCTCCAGTCCGGTGATCAGGCGATGGATGCCGGACTTCGACTTGAGGCGCAGCGCTTCCTTCATCTCGTCGAAGGAGGGCGAGACACCACCGTCATTCAGCCGCTTGTTGATGAACAGCAGCAGTTCGTTTTGCTTGCGGGTTAACACCGTCTTCTCCCCGGGCGCGCATTAGAAGGCGCCTACAAGATTTCGGAACAAATCCTGAAACTCGACACATGTTCTAGTTTAGTTCTGCCTAAAAGTCAACTTATCCCATGCCGGTTGGGGAATGGCGCGGTTTCGCTCGCGCCAGGCGGGGCCGGAGGGCACAAGGAAAGGGCCATGCCGTCGCTGTCGACCGTCGCGAAAAAGCTCCTGCCGAGGTCCGCGAAGCGCTTCATCCTGCTGAACCTTCTGGGCGTTCGACGTCGCTACGATCACCTGCGATCCCATCCCAGCCGCCGCTTCCTCGAGGGCGAGATCCTGCCGTGGCTGGCCCGGCACTATGCGCGGGTGCTGTTCGTCGGTACGGCTCCCTATACGCACCAGTTCGAACGGCTGTTCCGGCGCTCACCCGGGCAGTACACGACGATCGACCCGGTACGCGGCACCGAAATCTGGGGCGCTCGAAATCACATCGTGGCGCCGGTCCAGGACGTCGGACTGCACCGGTCCAAAGGCTATTTCGACTGCATCGTCTTCAACGGAATCTTTGGCTTCGGCATCGACGATCTCGGCAGCCAGCGCGCGGCGATCAGGGTGCTGCACGATGCGCTGGCGCCCGGCGGGCTGCTGCTGGTCGGCTGGAACACCAATCTGTTGCCCGACCTCGAGGCGCTCGGCCTGTTCGAGCCGTACTTCATCGACAGGGTCGAGGGCTTGCCCTGGCCGCACCGCACACGCTTCGATTTACCGGAGACCCACGTCTACGACTTCTACACCCGACGAGCCGGCTAATAGCCGCCGGGGAGGGTTGCGAGGTCGATCACCTGCACCGTATCGCCCGCCTTGCGCGCCTTGTCGTGCGGCGGGCGGATCATGAAGGCATCGCACCACGCCAGCACCGACAGCATGGAACTGTCCTGGATCCTGTGCGGCTCGACGGTCAACGAGCCATCGGAGCCGCGCGTCAGCTTCGAGCGGACGTAATCCTCGCGCAGGTCGTTTTCCTTCACGTCGACGGCGAGCCTGGCCGGGACGGTCGACACGACCTCGCCCGAGTGGCCCAGCATGCGATCCATCGCAGGTTTCAAAAAGAGAAGCGCGCATACCATCGTCGACACCGGATTGCCGGGCAGTCCGAGCACCCGCGCGCGATCCTTGGCAGCGAACATCAGCGGCTTGCCCGGGCGCATGGCGATTCGCCAGAAATCCATCGTGAAGCCCTCGGCTTTCAGTGCGTCCTGCACGAGGTCATGGTCGCCGACGGAGGCGCCGCCCAAAGTGATCAGTATGTCGTGCTGCGCCCCGGCCTCGATCTTTTCCCGGATCAGCGCGGGATCGTCGCACGCGATGTCGAACAGGGTCGGATCGCCCCCCCAGGCGCGCACCAGCGCCGCCACGGCGATGCCGGAAGAAGAGACGATCTGGTTGCGGCCGACCGGCTCGCCCGGCATTACCAGCTCGTCGCCGGTCGAGAGGATCGCGACCCGCGGCTTTCGATGCACCGAGAGCCACGGCAGGTTCATCGCGGCGGCCAGCGCCACGTCGCGCGTGGTCAGCGTGCGCCCGTCGGGGAACGGCGCGTCGCCGGCGTTGAAATCGAGCCCCGCCTTGCGCACATGGCGGCCGGGCGCCGGCGCTTCGAGGATCGTGATCTTCTTTCCTTCGGCCTTGGTGTCTTCCTGGATGACGATCGAATCCGCCCCCATCGGCAGCGGCCCGCCGGTGAAGATGCGCACCGCCTCGCCGGGCTTGAGCGCGTGATCGTAGGAGCCGCCCGCCGGCGCTTCGCCGACCAGGGTCACCGTCGTCGGCGCGGCCGGAATGTCCTCGGCCCGCACGGCGTAGCCGTCCATGGCGGATAGATCGGCCGGCGGTTGGGTCAGCCGCGCCCGCGGCGCGGCGGCCAAGGTGCGGCCCGCGGCCTCGACGACGGAGACCGTCTCTGCCGGCAATCTGTCGAAGGCTGCGATCACCCGTGCGTGCGCTTCGCGAACGGACAGCATCTTAGCGGGCATCGAACACTCCCGATTTGCCGCCCGATTTGTGCAGCAGCTTCACCTCGGAGATCACCATGCCGCGATCGACCGCCTTGCACATGTCGTAGACGGTCAGGGCAGCGACCGAGGCGGCGGTCAGCGCTTCCATCTCGACGCCGGTACGGCCCTTCAGCTTGCAGGTCGCTTCGATGTCGACCGCGCGGCGTTTTGTGTCGACGGTGAGCCTGACGTCGACCGAAGACAGCGCCAGCGGATGACAGAGCGGGATCAGGTCGGAGGTCTTCTTGGCGGCCATGATGCCCGCGAGCTGGGCGACTGCCAGCACGTCGCCTTTCTTCGCTGTCTTGCCCTCTATCAGCCTGATCGTTGCCGCCTGCATGGTGACGGTGGCGCGCGCGATCGCCACGCGTTCGGTGATCTCCTTGGCGCCGACATCGACCATGTGAGCGTTGCCGCTCCTGTCGAAGTGGGTGAGCTCCTTCTTCTTCATGCGGCTTTCCTGGCCAGGATCTCGCGCACGGCGCCTTCGACGTCGGGCTTGCGCATGAAGCTCTCGCCGATCAGGAAGGCCGAGGCGCCGACTTTCGCCATGCGCGCGAGATCAGCCGGCGAGCCGAGGCCGCTCTCCGCCACCAGCACGCGATCCTTCGGGACTCGGGGGGCGAGTGCTTCGGTCGTCGCCAGGTCGACGGCCAGCGTCTTGAGGTTGCGGTTGTTGACGCCGACGAGGTCGCTGTCGATCCCGAGAGCGCGGTCCAGTTCGGGGCCATCGTGCACCTCGACCAGGACGTCCATGCCCCAGCGATGGGCGAGCGCTGCCAGTTCCGCCGCCAGCCTGTCGTCGAGGCAGGCCATGATCAGCAGCACGCAATCGGCACCCAGCGCGCGCGCCTCGACGATCTGGTAGGGATCGATCATGAAGTCCTTGCGCAGCGCCGGCAGCTTGGTGGCTGCGCGCGCCTGGACCAGGAACGCGTCCTTGCCCTGGAAGTAGGGCTCGTCGGTCAGCACGGAGAGACAGGTCGCGCCACCGCGCTCGTAGGCGCGGGCGAGGGAGGGTGGATCGAAGTCCGGCCGGATCAGGCCCTTGCTGGGCGAGGCCTTCTTGATCTCGGCGATCAGCCCGTAACGGCCCGACGCGATCGTGGCCTTCAGCGCCTTCGCGAAGCCGCGAGGCGGATCGGCCTTCTTCGCCTCCGCTTCGACCACGGCGAGCGGACGCGCGGCCTTGCATCTGGCGACGTGTCTGGCCGTATCGGCGGTGATTTTTGTGAGCGTGTCGCTCATGCGCAGAGCCTTTGCAGGGTGGCGAGCGCCGCCGCGGCCTTGCCGTCGTCGATCGAGGTCACGGCGAGGGCGGCGCCTTGCTTCAAGGTGGTGGCCTTGCCCGCGACCATCAAGGCGGCGGCGCTGTTCAGGACGACGATGTCGCGAAAGGCGCCAGGCTTCCCCGCCAGCACCTGCTTGATGGCCTCGGCGTTGTGCATGGCGTCGCCGCCCCTGAGCTCGGCCAGGGTGGCGCGCTTCACGCCCACTTCCTCGGGCGCGATCTCGATTTCGCTCACCTTGCCGTTCTCGAGCGACGTAGCCCATGTCTTTGTCGTGGTCGTGATCTCGTCCATGCCGTCCTGGCCATGCACCACCAGCGCACGCTCGAGGCCAAGCTGGCCCAGCGCTTCGGCAACCGGCTTCAGCCAGCGGCGGTCGAACACGCCGACGAGTTCGCGTTTCACGAAGGCGGGGTTCGACATCGGGCCCAGCAGATTGAAAATCGTGCGCGAGGGTGCCAGTTCGGCGCGCGCGCCACCCACATTGCGCATGGCGTTGTGATGGCGTGGCGCCATCAGGAAGCAGACCTTGGCCTCGACCAGCGCCCGCTCGAGCGTCTCGACCGGCAGCTCGAGGCCGATGCCCAGTGCCGACAGCACGTCGGCCGCGCCGGACTTCGAGGTGAAGGCGCGGTTGCCATGCTTGGCGACCGGGACGCCGGCGCCCGCCACGACGAAGGCCGAGCAGGAGGAGACGTTGTAGGTGCCGTGGTGGTCGCCGCCGGTGCCGACGATGTCGATCGCGCCGTCGGGGGCCTTCACGCGCAGGACCTTGGCGCGCAATGCCCGCGAGCCGCCGGCCAGTTCCTCGGCGGTCTCGCCACGGACCTTCAGCCCCATCAGGAAGGCACCCATCTGGGCGGGGGTGGCGTTGCCGCTGGTCATGATGTCGAACGCGCGCTCGGCCTCGTCGATGCCGAGCGCCGTGCCGTTACCCACCTTGGCCAGAAGGCCGCGAAAATCGTCGATGTCGCCGCTCACCCGTCGTACTCCCGACCCGGTCGTTTTGCCCCTTGCCGGCCGGGCCGGAGGGCGGCTAGCTATATCACATGGCTCAGGAACACATTCTCAAGGTCACGGGCATGGATTGCGACGGCTGCGTCAAGGCCGTCACCCGTGCCGCCACCGGCGCTGGCACCGCGCCGATCTCGGTCGATCTCAAGAGCGGCGAGATGCGGCTCCCGGATGGGGCCGACTTGGCCGCGATCACCAGGGCCATCCAGCGCGCCGGCTTCGGCGTCGCCTCCTAGGGCGCCGCCGCGGGCTTCCCGTTAAACAAACGGTAAAAAAACGGGCGGCCTCTCCGGCTTTTTTGCGCGACTTCCTGAAAACCAATCTTATCAAAGGCTTGAGCCGGATTCCGGAAGTTTCCTGAACCCGGGCTCGCCGCGGCGACGCTGTCTTGGGCATCGCCATTGCGTATACATGGCGATAACCGCAATGACTGTCAAGCCCCTTGTCACGGAAGGAGGCCTCTATTTGTCATCCCTCGCCACGCTTGGGATGACAAATTCCGCTAAGCCGCCTTCTTCTTCTGTTGCGTCGGATGCTCGCCGGCGATCTTGAGGAAGTTCTCCAATATCTTGTGGCCGTGTTCCGAGGCGATGCTCTCGGGGTGGAACTGCACGCCGTGGATCGGCAGGGTCTTGTGGCGCAGGCCCATGATGATGTCGCCGGTGCGGGCTGTTACTTCGAGCTCGGACGGGAAGCCCGCCTTGTCGACGATCAGCGAATGGTAGCGGGTGGCCTGGAAGGGCGAGGGCACGTCCTCGAACACGCTCTGGCCCTTGTGCTCGATCCCCGACAGCTTGCCGTGCATCGGCTGGGGTGCCCGCACGACCTTGCCGCCGAACACCTGGCCGATCGCCTGATGGCCGAGGCAGACGCCGAACAGGGGCACTTGCGCCTGGGCCGCCGCCTTGACGAGGTCCATGCAGATGCCGGCCTCGTTCGGGGTGCAGGGACCCGGCGACAGCACGATGCCGTCGGGCTTTAGCGCCAGGGCGTCGGCGACCGTGATCTGGTCGTTGCGATGGACGACGCAACGCGCCCCAAGATCGCCCAGAAAGTGGACGAGGTTGTAGGTGAAACTGTCGTAGTTATCGATCAGAAGCAGCAAAATGCACCTGTCACTGCTATGAAGTGTGTGACGGCTATTTTCGCGGAAACGGCCCCGGAAAGATAGGGGCCGGCACAAATGGAGCGCCCGCAGTCATGCGGCTGGCACTGAACGGCATCCTGCGCGAGGCGGGCAAGAGGTTCTCGGTACGCGCCCGGCCGTCACTGTGGGGCCGGGGGCGGCACTGGTTCCGCATGCAGGGCCGGCTGCGCTCCAACGAGCCGACCCAGATCCTGATGTGCGCGGCGACCGGGGCGCTGATCGGCGCGCTGGTCGCGGGCCTCCACAGGCTGGTCGATCTTGGACATCAGCTGGCCTTCAACATCACCGGCGACCACAGCCTCAGCACCGGCATCGGCATCGACATGCAGCGCGTGCTGATCGTGCCGGTTGCCGGTGGCCTGTTGCTCGGCCTGTCGGCGGTCGTCATGCGCTACTTCGGCGCCCGCGACATCGTTGATCCGATCGAAGCCAATGCGCTCCATGGCGGGCGCATGTCGCTGCGCGAGAGTTCGCGCCTCGTGGCCGACACTTTCATCTCCAACGTCTCGGGCGTCGCCGTCGGCATGGAGGCGGGATACAGCCAGCTGGGCGCCAGCGTGCTCTCGAAAGTCGGTCAGTACTTCAAGCTGCGGCGCACCGACCAGCGCATTTTCGTCGCCGCCGGCGCGGCGGCGGCGATCGCAGCGGCCTTCAACGCTCCGGTAGCGGGCGCGTTCTACGGCTACGAGTTGATCCTCGGCAGCTACGCGGTGCCGGCCCTGGCGCCGGTCGCCGCCGCGGCGCTCGCCGGCACGATGATGGATCGCGCGCTCGCTCACCCCGAATCGCTGTTCGTCGTCCAGGAGATCTTCGATTTCAGCCCGTGGGTCTACCTGTTGTTCGTCCTGCTCGGCGTCTTTTCCGCGGGCTTCAGCATCCTCACCATGCAGTCGGTGACGTGGGTCGAGCGCGGGCTGCGCCGGCTGCCGATGATCCCGCAATGGCTGCGGCCAGCCGTCGGCGGCATCTTCGTGACGGCGCTCGCCTATCCGATCCCGCAGGTGCTGGGCAGCGGCCATGGCGCGATCCAGCTGGTGTTCGACCGCGATCCCGCGCTCACCACCCTGGTTGTCCTGCTGATCGGCAAGCTGATCGCGTCGGCCCTGTCGTTGGGCGCCGGATATCGCGGGGGCATGTTCAGTTCGTCGCTGTTCCTCGGCTGCCTGTTCGGCGCGACCTTTGCCGACATCGCCTCGTTCGTCGTGCCGAGCCTCGCGCCCCAGCATGCCGCGCTGATGATGGTCGGCATGGGCTCGGTGGCGGCGGCGGTGATCGGCGCGCCGCTCACCATGGTGTTCCTGGTGCTGGAGGGGACCGGCAACTTTCCCATGACGGTCGGCGTGATGGTGGGTGTCATCGTGTCCTCGACCATCGTGCGGCTGATGTTCGGCTATTCCTTCTCGACCTGGCGCTTCCATCAGCGCGGCATCGGCATCCGCGGCGCACACGATATCGGCTGGCTGGCAGACCTTACCGTCGGCCGCCTGATGCGCGCCGATCCCAAGATCGTGCAGGAGGGCATGTCGGTACGCGAGATCCAGGCCAAGTTTCCGCCGGGTGCGGCCAAGCGGGTCTTCGTCGTCGGCAAGGGCGGCATCTTCCTGGGCCAGCTCGACATGGCCGCGATCCACGAGTTGAAGGACGAGGCGGCCCTCGACGGCAAGTTCGCGCGCGACTTCGCGGCCAACGACGACCTATACCTGCTGGCCTACGAGAACGTCCGTACGGCGATCACGCGTTTCGACGAGAAGGAAGTGGAAGCGCTGCCGGTGCTCGATTCGACGGTCGAAAAGATCGTGGTTGGCTACATGACCGAGCATTATGCGCTGCGCCGCTACAACCAGGAGCTCGAGCGCCGCCGCAGCGCCGATCTCGGCGAACGTGATCTCTTCTCGATCTCCGAGCCCCCACGCTAAAGTCTTTCTGACCCGTTTCGAGTCACTTCCGGCACCTAAGTGCAGGTTGTCATCCCGAGCGAAGCGAGGGATCTTTGTATTGCCGCAGTTAAGGATCCTTCGCTTCGCTCGGGATGACACCGAGTTCCGAACGACGGCGGGCCCTTTCCATTCCGGTCAGAAAAATCCTGAGCCCTTTCCAGCGCGGACAATGTGCGCGAAAATGTGCGGCATGATGAAGGTCGCGCCGTTTCTCGCCGTCTGGTTGCTCGCCCTGCCGGCAGTCGCCGAAGTCGATTGCAATGCGGGGATGGAGGCGATCGATGCCTCGGCGGATTTTCCCCTGAACGCGCGGGAATTCACCAAGGTCGTCGTGCCGAACGAGCGAGCCCTCGTGAAGACGCTCGGCAAGACCGGATATGCCGCCGATCTCAAGGTCGAGACGCTTAACGGCGACCTTGCCGACGGCGCGTTCCATCGTACCTCCGTGGTCGAGTTCGATCCCGGCGGCGCGCGCCGCGAGACCGTCGTGGGAGACACGGTCAACACGCTCGCCCGTCTCAAACTGTCGGACAAGGACATCGGCCTGCTGGCCGATCCCGCGTCCTTCGCCTTGACGCCGGATAACTTCGGCGACCGCGACATCGTCTATTCCGGCCGCCAGAAGAGCGGCGAGAGAAATTTCGCGGTCTTCGATGTCCTGCCGAGGTCGCAGACGACCTTCGGTCATGCCTTCGCAGGCAGAGTCTGGGTCCGCGGTCGTGGCACCGCGATCGTCAAGACCTGCGGCCGCCACGCGGACTATCCGATCGCGCCGATGAGATATGAGATCACGCGGGCGGAGATCGTCGACGAGAAGTATGTTCCGGTGCTGGCGCGGGCCGACGAGGATGTCCCGATCGACGGATCGCCGGTGCATGTGCGGGTGACGGTGACCTACTCGGATTACCGGGCCAGGCCCTGAGCCCAGCCCAGAATGGTCGTCGCTCCCCTGATCGTGGCGCTGCTGCTGGCGGCGGCACTGATGCACGCAAGCTGGAACGCGCTGCTGAAGGCCGACCGTTCCGACAGGCTCGCCACTTTCGGCGTCATCATGGCCACCGGCACCCTGATGGGCGTGGTCGCCGTGCCCTTCCTGCCGTCGATCGCGCCGGGGGCATGGAAGTACCTGGCGATCTCGGTGATCGTTCACGTGGCCTACTACACGTTCCTGCTCAAGGCCTACTCCTACGGCGATCTCAGCCACACCTATCCGATCGCGCGCGGCCTCGGACCGCTGCTCGTCGCACTGGTGTCGGGCCGGCTGATCGGCGAGCATTTGAGGGCGCAGGACATGGTGGGCGTGGCGATGCTGAGCGGCAGCCTGGTGGCGCTCGCACTGCCGCTCGCGGCGGTGAAGCCGCAACCCGGCGGCCGTCATGGCCTCGCCACGCTGTTCGCCGTGCTGACGGGTTTTACCATCGCGTCCTACATCATCGCCGACGGCATGGGCGTGCGAGCGGCGGGGCCCGACATGGCGCATCGCCTGGCCTACATCGCCTGGCTCTGCGTGCTCGAAGGGCCGTGGCTGCTGGTGCTGGCGCTCGCTCTGCGCCCCGATACCGTATGGGCGCATCTCAGGCGCCAATGGTGGAAGGGCGTGATCGGCGGGGTGATCGCCAACACCGGCTACGGCATCGCGATCTACGCACTGGTCCTGGGGCCGATGGCCCATGTCGCGGCCTTGCGCGAGACCTCGGTCCTGTTCGGCGCGCTGATGGGGACGATCCTGCTCGGCGAGCCCTTCGGGCGGCGGAGGGTCGTCGCCGCCGCGGTGATCGTGGCCGGCCTCGCCCTGATGAACGGGCCGAGCTTGTTCTAGCTAGAGCGGCGGCGTTGGATAGAGCCTCGCCGCATCGGCATGCAGCTTCGCGCGCGAGCCGTCGCGCAGGTACATCATGTGGCCTCCTGCATAAAGGTTCAACGTCACCCTTCCATCGATCAGCGACGTCGGCAGGCGGTCGATCACGAAGCGGCTGGTCATGTAGGGGGTGACGAGGTCCGTCATGCCGTTGGCAATGAGCACTTTCAGCTGCGGATTGGCGGCGAGCGCCTCGCGCAGCGAATCGGCGCCGCCCAGGTAGCCGCCGCGGCTGTCGCCGTCGCGCCAATTCCACTGGCGCGCGACCGCGCCGTTGGAGATCCGGTAGCGCTCGGTCGTCGCGACGCCAAGCGCGTCGCTGAAGTGAGCGCGCGCGGCGGCGGTCAGTACCGGGATCAGCCCGTCGAAGACCGGATCCTGGCGGGACTCGGTTCTGTCGGGATAGGGATCGAGGCCGGCGACCGAGGCGTCGTAGCGGCTGACCAGTCGATTGTCGTCGCGCCGGATTTGCTTGACGAAAATGCCCGGCGGTATGCGCCCGTCGCGCCGCTCGACAAGTTCCAGGGGAAGGCCAGTGTGGCGCGCAACCTCGGCGTTCACCTGCTTCGCCGCAACCGGGTCGCGCGGTGTCGCGACCAGTGCCGCGAGATAGGGGCCCATCGCGAACCGCTCGACTTCGGCCAACGCGTCCGGGGTGACGGCGCCGGTGCGCTCGATCCGGGTGGCGGCATAGGAGGGAAGCCGTAGCGCGTAGGGCAGCGGTTCGAATTCGCTGCCGCCCAGCAGGCTGAACTCCAGCACCGGCGAGATCATGATCACGCCAGCGACGCCAATGCCGTGGTCGTCGGCCAGGATCTGCGGCAGACGCGTCGCGCGAAAGCCGCCGTAGCTCTCGCCCACCAGGTACTTGGGCGAACCGACGCGGCCGTTGCGATTGAGATAGAGGTCGATGAACGAGGCGAAGGCCTGCAGGTCTTCGCGCACGGCGTAGTACTTCTTGTTGTTCGCATCGTCGCCGCGGTTGTAGCCGGTGCCGGGCGGGTCGATGAAAACGAGGTCGGTGAGGTCGAGCCAGCTGTCGGGATTGTCGATCAGGGGCGCAGGCTCCGCCGGCATCTGACCGGTATCGCCGAACGCGGCGATCCTCGGGCCGAGCGCGCCGAGATGAAGATAGGCCGAGCTGGCGCCGGGCCCGCCATTGAAGACGAAGGTGACGGGCCGCGAGTTCATGGGCGGCGCCGTCGCGCGTGTAGGCCACGTAGAACATCGACGCCTGACGCTCGCCCTTGGTGTCGTTCAGCGGCAGGCTACCGGCGGTTGCGGTGAAGGCGGCTTCTGCAGAGCCAGCCTTGAATTGGTGATGGGTGACCGAGTTGGCCGGCACGCCAGTTGCAGTTTCCGATGTCGTAGGACGCACGCGCTCCTGTGCTGCCGCAGACGCGGCGATCGCGAGGGAAAGCACCAGGGCCAGCAGGGATCGGGCGATCATGAGGAATCCTCTCAGGACAGACCTCGCGGCGCGCTTGTCGGCATGCGCCCCGGCTGCCATGTCTTCGCGGCAATTGTCGATGAGAGGACAAGTCCGTGTCCACACGTAACCTCGACGGGCTGGTCGAGCCGCGATCGGTGGTGGCGATCGGCGCCAGTGCGCGAAAGGGCTCGGTTGGCGAGGCAGTCACGCGCAACCTGCTGGGCGGTGGATTCAAGGGCGAGATTCATCTCGTGAATGTGAACGGCGGCGAGATCGCGGGCCGCCCGGTGCGCCGCAATCTCGCCGAACTGCCGACGCCGGCCGATCTCGCCATCGTGATGACGCCGCCCGACAGCGTGCCCGGCGTGATCGCCGAGCTGGGCGCGCGCGGCACCAGGGTCGCCGTCGTCGTCACGGCCGGGCCGGGTGCCGGCCCGTTCGCGCGGGTGGCCAACACGCAATGGCGCGAGCGGGTCCTCGACGCTGCCCGACCGCACCTCGTACGCATCGTCGGTCCGAACTGCATCGGCTACGCGGCTCCCCGGATCGGCCTCAATGCGAGCTTCGGTCCGGGAAACCTGAAGGCGGGCCGGATCGCCGCCGTCGCCCAGTCGGGCGCCGTGCTGGCAGCGCTGGCGGACTGGGGCGCGGCACAGGACATCGGCTTCTCGCATCTCGTGTCGATGGGCGACATGGCCGACGTCGATTTTGGCGACGTGCTCGACATCCTGGCGCGCGATCTCGAGACCCGCGCGATCTTGATGTATGTCGAGGGCATCACCCAGGCCCGCAAATTCATGTCGGCGGCTCGCGGCATTGCCCGCATGAAGCCGGTGATCGTGCTCAAGGCCGGCCGTCATGCCGCTGCGGCGCAGGCGGCGGCCTCCCACACCGGCTCGATGGTGGGCTCGGCCGCGGTCTACGACGCCGCTTTCGCGCGCGCCGGCCTCGTGCGCGTGGTGGGGCTTGGCGAACTGTTCGATGCGGCCGAGACGTTGGGTCACGGCATCGTGCCGCGCAACGAGCGTCTGGCGATCCTGACCAACGGCGGTGGACTGGGCATCGTCACCACCGATCTGCTGCTCGACGGCGGCGGCGAGCTGGCGTCTCTCGCGCCCCCGACGATCGAGGCGCTGGACAGGCTGATGCCGCGCATCTGGTCGCGCACCAATCCGGTCGACATCGTGGGCGACGCCGACGGCGCCCGCTATGCCGCCGCGCTCGATGCGCTGGCGGCCGACCGTGGCGTGGGCGCGGTGCTGGCGATCAACGTCCCGACGGCGCTGGCATCGTCCGAGGAATTGGCGCGCGCCGTCGCGGCCGCGCCCGGGGCGCGCAATGTACCGGTCATCGGCTGCTGGATCGGCGGACCGGACGCCGCGGCGGGGCGGCGCGTGCTGCACGACAAGCGCATCCCGGCCTATGACACGCCGCTGCGTGCGGTACGCGGCTTCATGCATATCGTGCAGTACCGGCGCGGCCAGCGCGCCTTGCAGCGTACACCGCCGTCGATCCCGGAGGCGCGCGCCGACACCGCACTGGTGCGCAAGATCGTGCACGGCGCCCTCCAGGAACGCCGCGACCTCCTGACCGAGCCGGAGGCGCAGCAGGTGCTGGCGGCGTACGGCATTCCCGTCGTGCGCACCGAAGTCGCGCGCGATGCCGCCGACGCGGCGTCGATGGCGGGCCAGATCGGCTTTCCCGTCGCGCTCAAGGCCCTGTCGCGCGAGATCGCGCGCAAGTCGGATGTGGGCGGCGTCGCTCTCGATCTCGGCTCGGAGCAGGCCGTGCTCGATGCGGCCCGCGACCTGACCAACCGCATCTGTGCCGCCGCACCCGGCGCGGCGCTCGACGGCTTCGTCGTCCAGCCGATGGTCAAGCGGCCGGGCGCCATCGAACTCATCCTGGGAGCCAGCGAGGATCCGGTGTTCGGGCCGATCGTGATGGTGGGTCACGGCGGTGTCGCCGCCGAGGTGATCGACGACAAAGCGCTGGCGCTGCCGCCGCTCGACGCGGTGCTGGCCGAGGAGGCGCTCGCCCGCACACGGGTCGATCGCCTGCTGCGTGGCTATCGCGACCGGCCGCCGGCGGCGCGCGCGGCGGTAGGAGAGGCCATGATCCGCCTGTCGCAGCTCATCGCCGACGTCGACGAGATCGCCGAACTCGACATCAATCCCTTGCTGGCCGATGCCGAAGGCGTGATCGCGCTCGATGCGCGCATCGTCGTGCGCCGGGCGGCGAAAGGAGAGCGTGCGGCGCGCTTCGCGATCCGGCCCTATCCGGTCGAGCTCGAGGCGGCGATCGAGCACAATGGCGAGAGCCTGCACATCCGGCCGATCAGGCCGCAGGACGAGGGCATGCTGAGCGAGTTCGCCCGTCAACTCACCCGCGAGGACATTCGGCTGCGCTTCTTCGGCCCGATCCGCGAGCTGACGCACGAGATGGCCGCGCGGCTGACCCAGATCGACTACGACAGGGAGATGGCGTTCCTGCTGCTCGACGGCCCCAAGGACGGCGAGGAACTGCTGGGCGTCGGCCGGGTCGCCGCCGACCCCGATTTCGAGCAGGCCGAATTCGCACTGGTGGTGGCCTCCAACCGGCAGCGCCGCGGCTATGGCCAACTGCTGCTGCGCCACGTCATCGCCTACGCGCGGGCGCGCGGCATCAAGCGGATGATCGGTCACGTGTTGCGGGAGAACCGGAAAATGCTCGCACTCACCGAGCGAATGGGCTTCGAGAGGCAGAGCGGAACGAGTGGCGGATACGACTTAAGCGTCCTGAAGTTGCTTTAGCCGATTGTATCGATTGTTTTGTCGGCGCCTCTGAACTAAGGCAAAATAGTGGCTATGGACCAAGGACTTGGAATCAAACCCTGAGATGGCGCCTAAGAAGAACAGAAGCAGGAAGGCGAACAGAAGGAGTCCGAAAGCGCCCGGGTATCTTCTCGAAAGTTTCACAGCTCGCTCTGCGGCGGCACGGGCCTGGCTCGCGGCGCACCGCTGGCCAGCGATCGTCGGTAGTCTGGTCGTGCTGTTCGCCGGGAGTCTGACTGGCGGCTACTGGATCGCCGAGCATCTCGATTCGTCGGATCGCGACCGGCTGGCACGCGAGACCCTGCAGGCGATGAAGAAGAGCGAGCCGCCCGCGAGGTACGCCTCGATCGACGAGATACCTGGATTGCCGCGCTACAAGGAGACCGAGCAGCCGGTTGCGACCGTCGAGGAGAAGCCGCGGCCACGGCCCCAGGTCGCGGCGGCGACATCGACACCGGCAACATGGAAACGCAACGCTGTACCGTTCGCCGATCTCAACAGCAGGCCGCTGGTCGCCATCGTGATCGACGATGTGGGGATCGACCGGCCGCATTCGACGCGGGCGTGGGAGTTGCCGGGTCCGCTCACCCTGTCGTTCCTGCCCTACGCAAAGGGTCTGCGCGAGCAGGCGGCGGCGGCGCACGCCAGGGGCCAGGAGCTGATGCTGCATCTGCCGATGGAGCCGATGGGCCGGGCCGATCCCGGGCCCGGCGCGCTGCTCGTATCGTTGAGCGACGCCGAACTGAAGCAGCGGGTGACGACGGCGCTCGACAGTTTCGACGGCTATGTCGGCGTGAACAACCACATGGGCAGCCGCTTCACGGCCAGCAAGCCCGGCATGGAAACCGTGCTGAAGCTGTTCAAGGCGCGCGGCCTGATGTTCCTCAATTCACGCACCACCGTTCAGACCGTGGGCGAGCAGACGGCGCAGGAGCTGGGCGTGCCGACGATGCCGCGCAACGTCTTCCTCGACGACGACGAAGCGCCCAATGCCGTGCGCCGCAGGCTCGCCGAGACCGAGGCCGTGGCGCGCCGCCAGGGCTTCGTGGTGGCGATCGGCCATCCGCACGAGGCGACGCTTCAGGCGCTGGCCGAATGGCTGCCGACCTTGCAGGCGAAGGGTCTCGTGCTGGCGCCGGCCACGGCCGTATTGCGCAAGCGCAACGGTTGGGATTGATTGGTCGTATTCCTCTGCCCCGGAGGGGCAGGGCAATCGCCTATGATTGAATTTGCCTGTCGTCCTGAGCGAATAGGCGCATTCGAGCACGTGCGCTCGAATGCGCCTATTCGCTCAGGACGACGGAAATCTTCATAAGCGATTTGCTCTACCCGTTGGGGCAGAGGCGAAAGATTGGGAAGGAAACAGGCGTGCGCTACCACAACCAGGCGATGATCGTGGCCCCGCAGCCGGAGCCCACGGAGGCGGGAGCCGACGTGTTGCGCGAGGGCGGCAACGCCGTCGATGCGGGCATTGCCTGCGCGCTGGTGCAGGGCGTGGTCGATCCGCAGATGTGCGGGATCGCGGGCTTCGGCAGTTGCGGCATCTACATGCCGGGCAAGAATTTCCACGGCTACATCGACGCGCACGCGCCGGCGCCGCTCGCGGCGAGGCCCGACATGTGGGCCAACCTGATCGAGGGCGAGGCGCGTGACGGCTACGGCTTCATCCTGAAGGGCAGGGTGAACGACATCGGCTACAATCGATCTGCGCGCCGGCCAATCTCAAGATGTACTATGAGGCGCACAGGGAGCATGGCTCGCTGCCATGGTCGCGCATCGTCGAGCCTGCGATCCATTGGGCGGAGAACGGTTGGACGGTGCGGCCGCACGTCCATTTCTGGTGGGCCGACGACGGCGTCTTCGGCCGCGCCCCCAACTTCGAGCGCACCGGCTTCACGCCGGCGGCGCGCGCACTCTACTGCCGGCCCGACGGCACGCCCAAGAGAGTCGGCGACGCCGTCGTAAACCGCGACTACGGCCAGACCCTGCGGGCGATCGCCAAGGGCGGCGCCGACGTCTTCTATTCCGGCGAGATCGCCCGCACGATCGACGAGGACATGAAAAAGAATGAGGCACTGCTCTCGATCGAGGACCTCAAGGCCTGGAAAACCGCGCGCAATGCGCCGCTGTGGGGCAAGTATCGCGGCTACGACGTCTCGACCAACCAGCCGCCGGGCGGCGGCGTGATGCTGCTCGAGATGCTGAACATCCTGGAAAACTTCGACCTCCGCGGCATCGAGCATAATTCGACGGAGTACCTGCGCATCGTCTGCGAGGCGATGAAGCGCGCCACCATCGACAAGGATCTCAAGGTCGGCGATCCGAAGTTCGTCAAGGTGCCGGTCGAGGAGCTGACCTCGAAGGCCTACGCCCGGCCGATGGCCGAGGAGATCCGCCGTGGCGTGAAGGCCTCGGTCACGCGCTTCAACTCGGGGGCGGTCTCGAAGGACACCACGCACATCTCGGTGCTCGACAAGGACGGCAACTGCTTCAGCATGACCCATTCGCTCGGCATGCCCTCGGGCGTGATCTCGCCGGGCCTGGGCTTCATGTACAACGGCTGCATGGGCGTGTTCGATCCGCGCCCCGGCCGTGCCGGCTCGATCGCACCGGGCAAGGCACGCTTCAGCTCGGTCGTGCCCAGCATCATCTTCAAGGACGGCAAGCCGCATCTGATCATCGGCGCGCCGGGCGCCACGCAGATCGCGATGGGCGTGCTGCACGTGATCCTGAACGCGCTCGACTTCGACATGACCATGGTCGAGGCGGTGAGCGCGCCGCGCTTCTCGGCGACCTCCGACACGATCGACATCTCCAACCGCATCCAGGTCAGAGTCGAGCGCGAGTTGAAAGGGCAGGGCTATCCCGTCGTGCGCAGCCCCTACGGCTTCGGCTTCGCCGCCGTCCATGCCATCCGTATCCACGACGACGGCCTCGACGGCGGTGCCGACCCCGGCCACGACGGGGTGGTGATCGTGGTCTAGAGCCTTTCCGATTGATTTTGAATCGCGTCCCTCCTCATTCGCATGGGGAGGAAAGCTCGCATTCATCAACACCGGAATGGCCCTAGCAACTCAGCTCAGAGAGCGCATCGCCGCGACGCCCTTGTCGAGCACCGGCAGGACCTTGTCCTTCGCTTCGGCCGGCACGCCGAACACGACGCGGTCGACGCCAGCATCACGGGCGCGCTTCAGTGCATCGCCGTCCATGCCGACGCCGAACAGCGTGACCGGTACCTCCTCGGGCTTGCGGCCGGCTTCCTTCAGCATCTTGCGGAACGGCGGGATCATGGCGAGCGTGTCGCCGCCGCGGCCGCCGATCGGCATCCAGCCGTTGGCGTAGGCGATGGCGCGGCGCGCGCCGTGCGGGAAGCCGCCGCCGACGATGATCGGCGGGTGCGGCTTCTGCACCGGCTTGGGCCACTGCATCATCTCGTCGAACTTCACGAGGTCGCCCGCGTATTTGGGCTTGGACTTGCCCCAGATCTCCTTCATCGCCTCGATGCGCTCGCGCATCAGCTTGAAGCGGCCTTGAAATCGGTCGTGCCGTGGTCGGCCATCTCCTCGGCGTTCCAGCCGCCGCCGATGCCGAACAGGAAGCGGCCGTTGCTGATGCGATCGAGCGTCGCCACTTCCTTGGCGGTGTGGATCGGATCGCGCTGCACGACCAGACAGACGCCGGTGCCGAGCTTGATCGTCTTGGTGACAGCGGCCGCTGCTGTCATCGCCAGGAACTGGTCGTAGGTGTCGTAGTACCACTTGGGCAGATCGGGCCCGCCCGGCCATGGCGACTTGCGGCTGGTCGGGATGTGGCTGTGCTCGGGGAACCAGACCGAACTCGAAGCCGCGCGTCTCGGCTTCCATCGCCAGCTCGTGCGGCGGGATCGCGTAGTCGGTCGGAAACATCGTGATGCCGAACTTCATGTCCTGGTCTCCTCCTAAAGCGCGGGCAGCCCGGGCGGCGTACGCCGTGCGTTCGAGGCCTGTTCGTAGGCGTAGGCGAGGCGCAGCAGCTTGGCCTCGCTCCAGGCGCGGCCGGCGAAGGTGATGCCGAGCGGATAGTCCGGCGTTTCCTTGTCGCCGACGCCCGAGATCAGGCCGCCCGGCACCTGCACGCTGGGATAGCCCGGCTTGGCCGCGATCGCGGCGCCAGCGGCGCCGGGAAACACCACGGCGTCGAGCTTGTGCTGGGTCATGTAGGCGTCCATCCCGCGTTCCTTGGCGGCCATCAGGTCCATCGCCCGCGCGGACTTGTATTCGATCTCGGAGAGATCGCCCTTGGTCGCTTGTGCTGCGAGAAACAGGTCCTGGCCGAAGCGCAGGGCCTTGTCGGCATTAGCCTTGTTGAAGGCGATGACGTCGGCCAGCGTCTTGATCTTCGTGCCGCGTTGCCCAGTCGCGCAGGTAGAGGTTGAGGTCGTGCTTCAGCTCGTAGAGGAACACGAGCGACACAGGCCCCGGGGTGCCCTTGCCGCGGTTGAGCGGATTGCGGTTGAGCACGGCCATCGTCGTGCCCGGGCCGCCGATCCAGCCGATCGCCGGAATGGCGGCGCGCACGACTGTGGCGCCAAGGTCCTGCATTACCTTGATCGCCTGCGCCATCACGTCTTTCGAGCGCTGCGGCAGCTTGCCGTAGAACGGATCGTTCAGCGGATCGTCCGGATCGCTCGGCACGCCGATGCGCGCGCCCTTCAGCCCGTCCTTGTCGAGGCCGGCGGTGTAGTCTTCGGGCCGCTGCTGGTGCTGGGTCGCCGGATCCTGCGGATCGGGCGCGGCCAGCACGTTCAGCAGGATCGCCGCATCGCGCACGGTGCGCGTGAGGGGCCCCGCGGTGTCCTGGCTGTGCGAGATCGGGATGATGCCGCTGCGGCTGATCAGCCCGACCGTCGGCTTCACGGTGACGAGGCCGTTCTGCGTCGCGGGGCTGAGCAGCGAGCCCGAGGTCTCGGTGCCGATCGCCGCGGCGCACAGGCCGGCCGCGACCGCGACCGCCGAGCCGGCGCTCGAGCCGCCGGGCTGCACGACCGGGATGTCGTGATCGCCCAGCAACGCCGGCGCGTAGGGATTCTTCACCTGGCCGCCCAGCGAGCTGTAGCCCGAGGGCATGCCGATCGCGAGGATGTTGGCGAACTCGGTGAGGTTCGCCTTGCCGAGGATCACCGCGCCCGCATCGCGCAGCCGCTTGACCACGGGCGCGTCGCCCTTGGCATGGGCGTCCGCCAGCGCCAGCGAGCCCTGCGGTCGTGGGCTGCTTGTCGCCGGTGGCGATGTTGTCCTTCACCAGAATCGGCACGCCGGCGAGCGGCTGCCTGGCCGAGGGCTTCACGCCGTCGAGCTTGCCTGCGATGGCCAGAGCGTCGGGATTGACCACGCGCACCGAGTTCAGCGCGGGGCCGGCCTTGTCATAGGCCTCGATGCGGGCGAGGTAGGCACGGGTGAGGGCGCTCGAGGTCGTGGCACCCTTGGCCAGCGCCTCCTGCACCTCGGTGAGCGAGGCGTTTTCAATCGCAACAGTCATCTGTGCCTCCGCTCGACCGGCGGCAGCGACACCCAGCACCAACGGGAGCAGGGCGAGATCGCGGCGGGTCGGGTTAGTCATGGGTCGTCCTCAAACGGGCATCTGGCGCTTCTGGTGCGCTCGGCCGATCCGGGCAACCTCCGGATTGTGGCCCGAGATCACCCGCACGCCCTCATCGAGGCTGCTGGGCGATATTCTCCGGTGTTGCGCCTTCGAGGAAGGCGAGCTTGTTCTTCTGGCAGGCGGCGAATACCTTGGCGCGGGCTTTTTCCATCTCCGGCGGATAGGGACGGCGCTGAAGCGAGGTGTAACCCAGGGAAAGCCCCAGATCGCCCGGTCCCAGCTCGGCGAATCCCAATCCAGGCACTGCCAGGATTTCCTCGCAGTGCTCGACGCCAAGCGGACTTTCGATCTTTACACCGAGCAAGAAGCTCGCCTTGCAGTGCCAGTGGCCAAGGCTCGCAGCGGGCAAAATACTCTTGTTGATCAATGCCCCAGACAGGAGCGGCGGTCGGCTCGGAGCCCCGGCCGCGTGACCCGATGCCCAACTTGTCGCTGCCAATTTTGTGGTGCGGGAAGCGGCAGGCGCGCACGAATTCGCGCGCCGCGGCGGCCGACTCGGCCTGGCAGAGCAGGATGCCGTGGGCACCGCGCGCCAGGATCTGTCGGAACTGCCAGGCGTTGAAGGCGACATTGGGACCGTCCGTACCATTGACCGGCGGCTCGACGATGACAGTGGGCGCCCGATGGCCGGAGGCGGTCGGCCCGCCGTCGACGAGGCCGCGCATGTAGGCCTCGAACCCGGTCATGTCGAAGGCGCCGTGCTCCATGCCGACGTTGATGTAGTCGGCCCAGGTCCTGGCATCCTTGCGGCCCTGCTCGTAGGTCAGCACGTGCCCGGTATGGCCACCGTCGTAGTAGAGCGCCTGATCTGCTTCGAGGAGCTCGATCGCACGATTGATCCGCCTGGGTGTCGATGAGGCCATGGCCCGGGTCTCCGCATTTCCTGGCCGCAGCATAACCCTTGGAGCGGTGAAAAAGGGAGGAAACCAATGGACTTGAATCCGGGGCGGCGGACGACGACGCGTAACTCGCGTTGTTCCCGCATCCCGCCGGGAAGGTCGCCCGGGTCGCTAGGGCACGGAGCCGAAGACTTCCGCCATTTTTTCGGCGAGGTCTTTCTTGCGGTAGGGCTTGACCAGCAAACGCACGCTCGAATTGAGCGAACCGTTACGGACCAGGGCACCTTCGAAATAGCCCGAGGTGAACAGCACCTTCAGGTCGGGTCGAATCTTCTGTGCCGCTTCCGCGACCTCGCGGCCGTTCAGGCCGCCGGGCATCACGACATCGGTGAACAACAGATCGATGTCGGGAACGCGGGCCAGTATCTCGAGCGCCTCGGGCCCGTTCGATGCCATCAGCACGGTGTATCCCAGGCTCTTGAGCTGGAGGAGAGCGACGTCGCGGACGCCATCGTCGTCGTCGACGACCAGGACCTTCCGGGGCGCACCCGGGGCAGCGGGAATGACCGAGAGAGGCGCTGCAGCGCTGCCCGTGCGTGCGGCGCCGCCGGCCGCGCCGGTCATGTTGCCAAAGCCGACCAGCTTCTGCTGCGCGTCGCGCAGCGGCATGAGCACGCTTGCGACTTCGATCACTGTTCCATCCTTCGTCAGGCGCCGGCTCGTCTCCTGATGGCGGCCATGGGTAACCGCGGCATCGAGCGACGCCGAGGGCCTGTGGGAGAGGATGTCTTCCTTGGTGTGGAGGGTGGAGAAGTGCCGTCCGACGATCTCTTCGGATGCATAACCCAGGATGGAGCGGGCACCGGCGTTCCAGGTCAGGATGTTGCCGTCGGCATCGAGGAGAATGACGGCGCAACCGGGCAAGTCGTCGATGAAGAGCTGTAGCAGGGCGCTCCGATCAGTTTGATCCATGTGACATGCTTAACCCCCTTGAGCCCTATCTGACGGGTGGCAACGTCAATCGACCGCCCGGGTTCCCGCAGGCCGGAACCGTTCGCGAAGATATGCGTTCTTGTAGTGGGAAGTTCGCTCGTCAAGAGATGCAGAACAGCGATGAAATCGTCGAATGTTGCTGCACGCGGCGTCTGCCTTTAAGGCACACATTGATCAAGCAATTGAAGCAACTGACCGCGGCAGTGGTGCGCACGCCCACGCTCCGACGGCGCATGCTCGGTCTGCTGATCGCCTACGCGATCGGGACTTGCGTTCTCGGCGCCCTGGTATGGGAAATGAGGCTGGAGGCGATCGCCTCCGGCGTGAAGGTCTTGATCGCCTTTGCCCAGCTCACCGAGGAACAAACGACGCGCACGATCCAGAACGTCGATCAAACCCTGGAAATCGTCGAGGAGCGACTGGCCACCGCAAAGCGCGAGGGTGCGACAAGTGCGGAGCAAATCCGCCGCGAGCTGCAGGAGCTGCTGGCAAGTCGACCGTACATGAAGGGGATCGCGGTGGTCGATCGCGACGGGGATGTCGTCTACCGTAGCGACGCCGGCACCGGGCCACTCAACCTCGGGGACCGCGCGTATTTCCTCTACCACAAGGAACACCTCGAAGCGGGCTTCGATCTCGGATCACCAATTAGAACGCGGGCAACGGCAAACTGGATGTTGCCGGCGACGCGGGGCCGTGAGGACACCAACGGCGCTTTCGATGGCGTGATCGTAGGCTTGGTGGACCCTCTGTTTTTCGTTCGGGTCTGGAGCGTCGACAGGGCGATGCCGGACCAGGCCACGGCATTGTGGGCGAACGACGGGACCGTCCTCATCCGCAGCCCCTTCGACGAGCGCACGATGGGAACAACCCTGCGCAACAGTGCAATCGTCGGACAGATTTGCCTTGGCATCTCGGACTCGACCTATCGAGTTGTCAGTCAAATCGATGGGCAGGACCGGCTCGTTGCCTACCGGCGGCTTGCCTCGTACCCGGATTTCAGCCTGTCCGTCACGCAGCGCACGGACCGGATACTCGCGGTGTGGTGGCGGACCGCCGTTCTCGTGGCGATCGGGTGGGCGTTTTCGGGGGCAGCCCTGGCGTGGCTCGCGCTGAAGCTCACGCGCGAGGTCATCGTCAGAAGCGCCTCCGACGGCCGCTACCGCGTGCTGTTCAACGAGAGCCCCTACCCCATGCTCGTGGCGGACAAGGAATTGTTGCGTTTCGTCGCGGTCAACGACGCGGCGGTGCAGCAATATGGCTGGTCGGAGCAGGAACATCTTGCGATGACCATCGACGACCATTACCCGCCGGAAGTGCTTCCGGCGTTGCGGGAGAGGCGGCGCAAGGACGGTTTCGCCCTCAGCCGAACGCTGAAGGGGATCAGGCATCGGAGGAGGGACGGCTCAATAATGGACATGGAAATGGCCGTGCGTCTGATCGATTTCGATGGCCGGCCCGCCTATCTGGCCATGGCCCAGGATGTCGGAGGTCGGCTCTCGCTCGAGCGCCAGCTCGTGGGGGCGCAAAGGATGGAAGTCGTTGGGCAGCTGACAGGTGGGATCGCGCACGACTTCAACAACATCCTGATGGTGATCCTGGGCAACGTCGATGTCCTGCTGGAGGAGAAGCTCACGCCTGCGGCGACAGAGCGGCTCGACCATATTGGCGAAGCTGTCGACAAGGCCGCCACACTTACCCGCCAGTTGCTGGCATTCTCGCGCAAGCAGCCGCTACGCCCGCAAGCGACTGATCTCAACGCGCTGGTGACCGAGACCGGTCAGCTCCTGCGTCGTGCGTTGGGCGTCCAGATCGAGGTCGACTCCGTGCTGGCTGACGACGTGGGCACGATCGACATCGACCGTTCCCAGCTCGAGACCGCGCTGGTCAATCTTTGCCTCAATGCGCGCGACGCGATGCCTGATGGCGGCCGGGTGCTGATCGAGACGCGCAACGTGATCCTGGACGATGACTACGTCGCGATGAACCCGGAGGCCGTTGCCGGAAGTTACGCGATGCTGGAGGTCAGCGACGCCGGCTACGGTATTTCGTCGGATGCGCTACCCAAGGTGTTCGAGCCCTTCTTCACCACGAAGGAAGTGGGTAAGGGAAGCGGCCTGGGTTTGAGCATGATCTATGGTTTCATCCATCAATCGAACGGTCATGTGAAGATCTACAGTGAAGTCGGCGTCGGGACGTCGGTCAGACTCTATCTGCCGTGTATCCTCGCTCCCGGGGATCGGCATCGCGCCGAAAATGCGGCTGCTGTCCCCGTGGGGACTGAACATATCCTTGTCGTTGAAGATGAGCCACGCGTGCGCGCCAACGTCGTCGGACAACTGAGAAGCCTCGGCTACGTCGTTTCGGAAGTCGACAACGGGCTCGACGGATTGGCGGCAATGGAATCGATTCAACCGACTTGCGACTTGCTCCTGACCGATATCGTGATGCCCGGGCCGATGAATGGCAGGTCGCTCGCGGACAAAGTGGTGCGTCGCTGGCCGAAGACGAAGGTCGTGTTCATGTCGGGCTTCAGCGAAGCATCCGTCGTTCATCGCGGGCAACTCGACCGCGGCGTTCTATTGCTCAGCAAGCCGTTCCGCAAAGGAGCTCTCGCGCAAATTCTGCGTCGGGCGCTCGATGCGTCGAGCGCACGTCCAACCGCCGGGTTTCTTGCCGCCTAAAAAGTCATCACGCTCTAGGCGGCGCGGACCAGTGGGCGGGGCGGGGTGAGGCCCTCATCGGGGTCGCCGGTGCCGTCGAGCGCGAGGCGGATGATCTTCGCCAGGTCGCCTTTACGGAACGGCTTGCTGAGCAGAAGCACCCCAGCGTCCAACCGTCCGTGATGGATGATCGCGTCTTCGCTGTACCCCGACATGAAGACAATTTTGGTGTTCGGGCACAGGACCTTCACCTTGTCGGCGAGTGCCCTGCCTGTGAGCGAACCCGGCATCACGACGTCGGTCAGCAGCAGGTCGAAGGGCGTGCCGGCACTCTCGAAAACCGCCAGGCCGTCGGCGCCGTTGGAGGCTTCGGAAGCCGTATAGCCCAGGCTCCGAAGCTGCTGGATCACGGCGCTGCGAATGCTGGGATCGTCTTCGACCAGGAGGATCCTTTCGCTGCCACGGGGGAGTGCGGGGGCGCGCACGATCGCCGCTTCCGCCGGTTTCTTCATGCTGTGCGGCAGGTAGAGCTTGAACGAGGTGCCGCGGCCGACTTCGCTGTGAGACCTTGATATGGCCATTCGACTGCTTGATGAAGCCATAGACCATGCTGAGACCGAGGCCGGTGCCCTTGCCGACTTCCTTGGTGGTGAAGAAGGGCTCGAAGACCCTGGCAATGGTGTCGGGTGGCATGCCGGTCCCGTTGTCGGTGACGCTGAGCAGGACGTAGTCTCCCGCCTCCGCGTCGGGAATGTGCGCGGCGTAATCCTCGTCGATGGTCACGTTCCTGGTCTCGATCGTCAGCTTGCCGCCGCCCGGCATGGCATCACGCGCATTGACGCAAAGATTGACCAGCGCGGTCTCGATCTGTGCGCGATCGACCTCGACGGTCCGCAACTGCGGCGCGAGGACGAAGCCGATCTCGACCTGCTCGCCCAGCGCGCGGCGCAGCAATTCGCCAGTGGCAGTCACCAGTTCGTTGAGATCGGTGGGCTTCGGGATCAGCGCCTGCTTGCGCGAGAAGGCCAACAGACTGCGCGTCAGGTCGGCGGCGCGCTGGACCGCCGTGGCGATCTGGTCGAGGCGGGTGATCACGGCGGGGTCGAGGTTTTCTTCCTCCTGGAGGGCATCGGCGTTGGCCATGATGATCGTCAGGATGTTGTTGAAGTCATGGGCGACACCGCCGGTAAGCTGGCCCACCAGTTCCATCTTCTGGGACTGGCGAAGCTGATGGTCGGCGGCCTTGCGCACGCTGATGTTGCGGATCGCGGCCGTGACCAGGATTCCCGACGGGCTGTCGAGCGGGCTCAGCATGATCTCGATGGGGAACTGGCTGCCGTCGCGACGGCGGCCGGAGAGTTCGATGCCGGTACCGATCTCCTGGGCGAGCGCGTCGGTTTTGCTGCGCGTGGCGTCGGTGACCAGCCGCTCGGCGAAGCCCTCGGGGATGATGTTCGTCACCATCTGGCCCAGCAGCTCGTCGCGGCTGTAGCCGAATTGCTTCTCCGCCTGGACGTTGGCCAGCACGATTTTGCCGGCCTGCTCGACCACGACCATGGCGTCGGGCGCCGCTTCCAGCAGGCCGCGATACCGTCCCTCCATCTGGGCCAGATGCGTCTCGGCGATCTTGCGGACGCTGATGTTGCGGATCGCGGCCGTGACGAGGACGCCCGACGGGCTGTCGAGCGGGCTCAGCATGATCTCGATCGGGAATTGGGTGCCGTCCCGGCGCCGGCCAGAGAGCTCGATGCCGGTACCGATTTCCTGGGCCAGCGCATCGGTCGCGCTGCGCGTGGCGTCGGTGACGAGGCGCTCGGCGAAACCGTCCGGGATGATGTTGGTGACCCGCTGGCCGAGCAACTCGTCGCGTCTGTAGCCGAATTGCTTCTCGGCTTGCACGTTGACCAGGACAATATTGCCCGCCTGGTCGACCACGACCATGGCGTCGGGCGCGGCTTCGAGAAGTCCGCGATACTGGCCTTCCATCTGGGCCAGCTGCGTGTCGGCGGCCTTGCGCACACTGATGTTGCGGATCGCGGCCGTGACCAGGATTCCCGACGGGCTGTCGAGCGGGCTCAGCATGATTTCGATGGGGAACTGGCTACCGTCGCGACGGCGGCCGGAGAGTTCGATGCCGGTGCCGATCTCCTGAGCGAGAGCATCGGTCTCGCTGCGCGTGGCGTCGGTGACCAGCCGCTCGGCGAACCCGGCGGGGATGATGTTCGTGACCCGTTGGCCCAGCAATTCGTCGCGGCTGTAGCCGAATTGTTTCTCGGCCTGGACGTTCAGCAGGACGATTTCGCCCGCCTGGTCGACCACGACCATGGCGTCGGGCGCGGCCTCGAGCAGGCCGCGATACTGGCCTTCCATCTGCGCGAGATGCTTTTCGGCGGCCTTGCGGACGCTGATGTTGCGGATCGCGGCTGTCACCAGGATGCCCGACGCGCTGTTGCGCGGGCTCAGCATGATCTCGATGGGAAATTCGCTGCCGTCCTTGCGACGGCCGGAAAGTTCGATGCCAGTCCCGATTTCCTGTGCGAGCGCGTCGGTTTCGCTACGCGTGGCGTCGGTGACCAGGCGCTCGGCGAAGCCTTCGGGGATGATGTTGGTGACCTGCTGACCAAGCAGTTCGTCGCGACGGTAACCGAATTGTTTTTCGGCCTGGACGTTCAGCAGGACGATCTTGCCAGCCTGGTCGACGACGACCATCGCGTCGGGGGCCGCCTCGAGCAGCTCACGGTACTGGTCTTCCATTCGAACATTCCCTGGCCGGATTTCCGAGCTGCCTCCTCAAGCTCTACCACCGGTGATGGCAATTGAGGCAGAACGCTCTCTCTGTTCGAGAGATTACCTATGCGGCACCTAAAATCGACAACGCTCGCGGAAGTTGATGGTTGCGCACTTTGTGTGAAATCTGCGAAACGGTCCTATTGCAACGCCCGCCAGACTTTTTCCGAGGTCGCCGGCATGTCGATGGCGATGCCGGCGGCTCCCGGTATTGCATCGGCGATGGCGTTCATGACCGCCGCGAGCGCGCCGGTCGTCCCGGCCTCGCCGGTGCCTTTGACTCCCAATGGATTTGTCGTGCACGGCACAGGATGCGGCGCCGTCTCGAACATCGGCAGATCGTCTGCGCGCGGTAGCGTGTAGTCCATAAACGATCCCGTGATCAGCTGGCCGGAGTCGCGTTCGAAGATCACTTCCTCCCACAGCGCCTGGCCGACACCCTGGGCAATGCCGCCATGGACCTGTCCCTCCACCAGCACCGGGTCGAGGATGTTGCCGCAATCGTCGACGGCCGTGTATGCGGCGAGGGCGGTCGCTCCTGTGTCGGGATCGATCTCGACCTCGGCGACGTGGCAGCCATTCGGAAAGGTCTGCGGTACGCTGGCCTGACCCTTGGTATCGAGCGATTTGCCCAAGGCCGGCGCGCGCTCGGCCACTTCGAACAATGTGATATTCCGGTCCGTACCGGCGACGCGGAACGTTCCGTTGCCGTATTCGATGTCCGCCTCGGAAGTCTCCAACAGTCGTGAGGCGAGCTTGCGGCCTTTCTCTATCACCAACTCGATCGTGCGCACGAGCGCGCTGCCGGTGGCTGTCGTCGAGCGCGAGGCGACGGACGCACCGCCCGCGATGTCGAGATCGGTGTCGCCCTGGCGCACGACGACGCTGGTTTCGGCGATGCCGAGCCGGGCGGCCGCGAGCCGGCGATAGAGGGAGGCGTGGCCCTGTCCTGACGGATGCATGGCAAGGGCCACGACCAGCGCATTTTTCTCCGGAAATTGTACGCCGGCTTCATCGCCCACCATTCCGCCGGCATGCTCGAGGAAGCAGGAAACGCCGATGCCGCGCAGTTTGCCGTGCTGCCTGGAAAGTGTCCGCCGCTTCTCGAAGCCTGCGTGGTCGGCGTGCTTCAATGCCTTGTCGAGCAAGGCCTCGAAGTCGCCAGTGTCGAACACGGCGTCGACCGCGCTGGTGTAAGGCATCATCCGGCGCGGGATGAAGTTGCGCCGACGCAAGGTGATCGCATCGATGCCGGTCACCTTGGCGGCGGCCTCGACCAATCGCTCGAGGGCAAAGTTGGCCTCGGGGCGGCCGGCGCCACGATAGGGACCCATCTGCACCGTGTTGGTGAACACGCAGCGCACATCCACGGCGATGTTGGGGATGTGATACATGCCGGGAAAGCAGCGCGCGAAATTGTTCGAGGCGATCGAGGCGCCGTGCGACGACAGCATGGCGCCGACGGCGGCAATCGCCGAGACCTTCAGCGCAAGGAAGCAGCCCTGCGCATCGAGCGCAAGCCGCGCCGTCGTGATCGTGTCGCGCGCCTGGTTGTCGCTCTGGAACGCTTCGCCTCGCGTCGACATCCAGTGCACCGGGCGGCCGAGCTGTTTGGCCGCGACCAACATCGCGACATACTCCGGATAGGCCGCGGTTTTCATGCCGAAGGCGCCGCCGACGTCGCCGGTGAGCAACCGCATCTTCTGCGGCGGGATGACGAGGCTGGCGGCGAGCTGGTCGCGCAGCATGCGCGCACCCTGCGACGGCACGCGCAGCAGGTATTTGTCCGCCGCGGCGTCATAGCTCGCCGTCGCACCACGCGTTTCGAGCGAGGCGACGACGATGCGCTGGTTGATCTCGGTGACTTCCGCGATATGCGCCGCCGACGCGAACTGGTGCTCGACCTGCTTTAATTGCGCTTCGTAGCTGGCAGCAGGCGCCACGAAGTCGAAGGCGAGGTTGCCCGGCGCCTCCGGCCAGAGCTGCGGCGCGCCGGGTGCGATCGCATCCTCGATGTGCACGACCGCGGGAAGCGGCTCATAGTCGATGGAGACGAGATCGGCGGCATCCTGCGCGTTCTCCAAGGTTTCGGCGGCTACCAGAACGACCGGCTGGCCGACGAACATGACGCGATCTTCGGCGAGGGCAGGACGAAACGGTTTGATGGCCTGGGAGCCGCCGCGCCCGAGGAGGGGAACGGTGTGGGTGATCGTGCGGGCTCCGGCGGCGCGGACGTCTTCAGCTGTCAAAATGGCGAGAACGCCGGGCAGGGCGCGCGCCTCGGTGGAATCGATCGACTTGATCGTGGCGCAGGCGTGGGGTGAGCGAACAAAGCAGCAGGCGGTAGCGCCCTTCGCGTGGACGTCGTCCATGAAGCGGCCTTCTCCGCGCAGCAGCGCCCTGTCCTCGATTCGCGGCGCCCAATTGGCCGGGCGGTGGCTTCCGTCGGCGGCCATCAGCCAGCCAACTTCAGGAAAGGTTTGATCGCCTGCCAGAACCCTTCCGGATCCTGGATGTGCGGCGAGTGTCCGCAATGGGCGAGCTCGATCAGCTGCGCGCCGGGAATGCCTTTTGCCAGAGCATAGGACAGCGCCGGTGGCGTCGCCGTATCGAGCAGACCGACAAGGACGAGGCTGGGATTGTTGATCGCTGGCGATCTCCGCGCGGTGATCGAACCTGGCGAGCGCGCGGCAGGCGGCGGCGAAATGCCTCGGATCGGCGGCGCGCAGGCTGGCCTTGCGCTCCTCCGCGATCTCCGGATGCGCGGCCAGGAAGTCGTCGGGGAACATGCGCTGCAATGCCGTGGCAAGAACGGCCTCCATGCCGCCCGACTCCACCCGCTCGGCCATCATGGCGAAGGCGCCCTTGCCTTCGGGCGGAATGGCAGCGCCGGTGTCGACGAAGATTGTCCTGTCGAAAAGCGCGCCATGCCGGGCGGCGAGCGCCACCGACACGAAGCCGCCGAAGCCGTTGCCCAAGAGGTCGGCCTTGCCCGACAGGCCGAGTTTCGGGAGTTGCTCTGCGATCCGGTCGGCGAATTGCTCGAGGCCCGGGCCGGCCGGCGCCGATGCGCCGAAACCCGGCAGGTTGACCAGCCAGACGCGCCGCTCGGCGGCGAGACGTGGTGCGATGCGATCGAAGGCGGTGCGGTCGGAGAGCAGGGAGTGGAGCAGCACCAGGTCGGGGCCCTGGCCCATCTTCACGACGTCGAGAGCGCTTTGGTTTGTCGTCATCTTCGTGTCACTCTAGCGCCAAAGAAGCTTCCGGGGGAAAAATCCAATGGCGTCCACGGTGAATGCGGGCCCGCGGCTCGATCGGCTGCCGATTTCGTCGTTCCATTATCGTATCTTCTGGCTGATCGGCGCCGGCATGTTCTTCGACGGCTATGATCTCTACGTCGGCGCGTCGGTGCTGGGATCTGCCGTGCAGACAAAATTCGCGGTCCTGGCGCAGGTGCCGCAGTTCATTTCCTGGACGTTCGTCGGGATGACCATCGGCGCGGTCATCGCCGGATTCCTCGGCGACAAATACGGCCGGCGGTTCACCTATCAGTTCAACCTCGTCGTGTTCGGCCTCGCGTCCTTTGCCGCGGCGGCGGCGCCCAGCATGGATTGGCTGATCGCCGCACGCTTCGTGATGGGTCTTGGGCTGGGCGCGGAGATCGTTGTCGGCTACTCGACCATGACCGAGTTCGTGCCGCCGGCGTCGCGTGGGCGCTGGATGGCGTTCATGGCGTTCATCGTCGTGGCGGGCTTTCCCGCGACCTCGATCATCAGCACCTTTGTCGTGCCGAACTTCGGATGGCGGCCGATGTTCGCCTTTGCCGGCGTCGGCGCACTGGTCGTCTGGTACCTGCGCAAGAGGCTGCCGGAGAGTCCGCGCTGGCTGGAGACCAACGGCAAGACCGCGGAAGCCGAGGCCTTGATGCAGGAGATCGAGCGCGAGGCGTCGGGTGGCCAGCCGCTGCCGCCGCCGGCGCCGGCCGTTCCTGTCGTGGAATATACGTTCGCCTCGCTGTTCAGCCCGGCCTTGCTGCCGCGGATGATCGTGGGCTCGGTCGTTCTGATCGCGATCAATACGCTGATTTTCGGCTTCGTGAACTGGCTGCCAACCTTCTTCGGGCAGCAGGGAATCGGCATCGCCAAGTCGCTCACCTACACCATGGTGCTGGCGGGCGGATCGCTGGTCGGATGCGCGATCGGGGCGTGGTGTGCCGACGCGTTCGGCCGCAAGCCCACGATCATCGGCGCCTCACTGCTCAGCATCGCCGCCGGCTGGGTCTATCCCTACATGGTCGATCCGACGATGCTGCTGAGCGTGGGCTTCGTGCTGATCGTCGGCATCTACATCCTCACCGCCGTGCTGTACGGCGTCTACACGACAGAACTGTTCCCGACCGAGGTGCGGCTGCGGGCCAACGGCCTGTGCAACATGCTGGGCCGCGGCGCCACCGTGGTCTCGCCGTTCATCGTGCTGGCGCTGTTCAAGAGCTATGGCGTGCAGGGCGTGCTGGCCCTGATGATCGGCCTGCTCATCGTGCAGATCATCGTCGTGGCGATCTGGGGCATCGAGACCAACAAGCGCGGCCTCGAAGAGCTGGAAGGAAGCAAGGCCTGACAGTCGAGGTCCACGACCTCCGCGAGCGGCCGCAGCACGCCGATGCCGTGGCCGAACGCATCTGGCGTGCCTTCTGGCTCCACAAGGGCAAGCCGCTGAAGTCGATCCGAGACGGGCTCGAGGGCTTTCTCGATCCCGCAATGCGCATTCCGTTTGCCATGGTGGCCGAGCAGGACGGCAGGATCTGCGGCAACGCGCTGGTGATCGAAAGCGATCTGGCCGAGCGTCCGGAGCTTGTCCCTTGGCTGGCCGCCTTGTGGGTCGATGAGGCAATGCGCGGGCGGGGCGTGGCGTCGATGCTGCTGCAGGAGGCCATCGGGCGGAGTGCGGCCTTGGGCGTCGAGCAGCTCTACCTCATTGCCAGGCCGGGGCTGCGCGACTTCTACAACAGGCTCGGCTGGCGGCCGATCGAGGACAATGTCGGCGAGGATCGCCTCACCATCCACGTCTACATCATTCCCGGCGCGCCCAGCTCCGTGCCGTCGACCATGCGGCTGTAGCGATAGGGCGCGGGATCGACGATCGGCGGATCGCCGGCGACGATATCCGCCGCGAGCCGCCCCGCCGCGGGACCGATGCCGAAACCATGGCCGGTGAAGCCGGTCGAGAGGAAGAGGCCGGGCAGGGAGTTGACGGCCGAGATCACCGGAATGCCGTCGGGCGTCGAGTTGATCAGACCACCCCAGGCGTGCCCGACCTCGAGGCCTTTCAAGGCCGGATAGTGCTCGGCGAGCTTCGTCAGCCCTTGTTGCACGAGCTTCGGATCGGCGGCGGGATCGAGCGTGCGGCAACGCTCGAACGGCGACACGCGATCGAACGCCCAGCGGGCGAAGGATTCGGGCCCATCGAAAAACGAGCGGCCGACGCCCAGGGTCACGCCGTTCCAGCGCTTCTTCAGGGTCGGCCAGAACTGGCGGGCATAGAGCAGGCCCTGCGGCGACAGTTCGACGAGGCCGCGGCCGCCCAGCCCCACGGTGTAGCCGCCGTCGAGCCGGCGGCGGATCGTGACGTCGGGCATCGACAGGCCGCCGTCGGTGATCTGCGGCGCTGCCTTGGTGAAGAACGACGTCGAGCACACGCCAGCCTGCGGCAGGCGCAGCCCGTGGCGGCGGCAGAACAGTGAACTCCACGCGCCGCCGGCACAGAGAACCCTCTGTGCGCGGATGCGGCCCTGCTCGGTGATCACGCCGGCGACCCGGCCGGCTTCGATATCGAGGCCACGCGCGGCGCAATTCTGATGGATGGTGGCGCCATGTCCGCGCGCGGCTTCCGCGAGCGCGGGGCCGGCAAGCGCTGGTTCGGCGCGGCCGTCGGTCGGCGAGTGCACACCGCCGATCCAGTCGCCGGTGCTGCCCGGCGTCTTCGCCTTGGCTTCGGCGCGCGTCAGGATCCTAGTGTGCATCTGATGCTCGCGCGCCTTCAAGGTCCACTCTTCCCACTGCGCGAAATCGGCGGGGCGGGTCGTGACGTAGAGAAGACCGGTGCGGCGGAACCCGGTCTCGCTCTTCAGTTCGCGATTGAGTTCGCCCCAGATCTCGAGGCTCTTCATGGCGAGCGGCAGTTCGCGGAGGTCGCGATGCTGCTGGCGGCACCAGCCCCAGTTCCGGCTGGTCTGCTCGCCGCCGACGCTGCCCTTGTCGAGCAGGGCGACGGAGTGGCCTCTTTTGGCGAGATAATAGGCGGCGGCGCTGCCGGCCATGCCGGCGCCGATGACGACGACATCGACCGAGGCCGGCAACGCATCGTCACTCACGACCGGTTGAACGGGTACGGGCATCGCTTTCTTACTAGCATGCTTTACGGGCCGGAACCGGGCGCGGTACCTTCGGCGCCCACAAGGAGCCTCCAATGGACCTGAGTTTCGGCAAAGAGGAAATCGCCTTCCAGCAGGAAGTCCGCGACTGGCTGAAGGAGAACCTGACGCCCGAGATCATGGGCGAGATCAAGGCCGGCCGGAATGCCTACATGCCGAAGGAGCGCCTGATCGACTGGCAGAAGCGTCTGGCGAAGAAGGGCTGGCTGTGCACCGGCTGGCCCAAGGAATTCGGCGGTCCGGGCTTCACAACGACGCAGAAGTACATATTCGAAATGGAGATGGCCAGGGCGCATGCGCCCGGGACGTCGCCATTCGGTCCCAAGATGTGCGCGCCGGTGATCATGAAGTACGGCTCGGCCGAACAGAAGGCCAGGCACCTGCCGCCGATGCTGAACTCCGACCTGATCTGGTGCCAGGGCTACTCCGAGCCCGGCTCGGGTTCCGATCTCGCGAGCTTGTGCACCAAAGCCGAGCGGCAAGGCGACTTCTATATCGTCAACGGCCAGAAGACCTGGACGACACTCGCCCAGACGGCCGACTGGATCTTCTGCCTCGTGCGCACCTCGAACGAGGGCAAGCGGCAGGAGGGCATCTCCTTCCTGCTGATCGACATGAAGACGCCGGGCATCTCGGTCGAGCCGATCATCACCTCCGACGGCAACCGCGCCGGCACGCAGGAAGTGAACTCGGTCTTCTTCACCGACGTGAAGGTGCCGGTGTCCAATCGCGTCGGCGAGGAGAACATGGGCTGGACCTACGCCAAGTACCTGCTCGAGTTCGAGCGCGGCGGCAATCCCTACAGCCCGCGCCTGCGCTCAGGCTTCGAGCGCCTGAAGACACTCGCCCAGGCGCAGCCTGAAGGAGAGGACTCGATCATGGCCGACGCCGCGTGGCGCGAGAAGCTGGCGCGCATGGACATCGAGATCTCGGGGCTCGAGATGTTCGAGCAGGAATTCTACTCCAAGCTCGCGTCCGGCCAGAACCCGGGCCCGCTGTCGTCGATGATCAAGCTGCGCGGAACCGAAGTCATGCAGCAGGTGCAGGAATTCGCGGTCGAAGCGGTCGGCTGGTACTCGATGCCTTTCCCCGAGCAGCGCACCTGGAACTCCAATGTCGAGCCGATCGGCCCCGAGGGTGCCGACGTGCTGGCGCCGCGCTACTTCAACGGCCGCAAGATGACGATCTACGGTGGCTCGTCCGAGGTGCAGCGCGGGATCATGTCCAAGGTGATGCTCGGGGCGCATGACGTCAATGGATCTCGCCTTCGACGACAAGGAACTCGCCTTCCAGCAGGAGGTGCGCGACTGGATCTCGGCCAACATGCCGCCGGAGGTGGCCGAGGAGAGCCGCCGCAGCCGTACCAGCCACGTCTCCAAGGAGCGGCTGCTGCAGTGGCAGAAGAAGCTCGCGGGGAAGGGCTGGCTCTGCCCGAACTGGCCGGTGCAGTACGGCGGGCCGGGCTGGAACTCGACGCAGAAGTTCATTTTCGAGATGGAGATGGCGCGCGCCAATTCGCCCTATCTCTCCTCGTTCAGCATCAAGATGGTGGCGCCGGTTCTGATGAAGTACGGCAGCGACGCGCAGAAGAAGCGCTTCCTGCCGAAAATCGCCGCGGCCGAGGAACTGTGGTGCCAGGGTTATTCTGAGCCCGGCTCGGGCTCCGATCTCGCGTCATTGCGGACCAAGGCCGAGAGGCAGGGCGATCATTACCTCGTCAATGGCCAGAAAATCTGGACGACCAACGCGCACTTCGCCGACTGGATATTCTGCCTCGTGCGCACCTCGAACGAGGGCAAGCGCCAGGAGGGTATTTCCTTCCTGCTGATCGACATGAAGTCGCCGGGGATCAAGATCGATCCGATCTATCTGGTCGACGGCACGCGCACGCCGATGCGGCATGAAGTGAATCAGGTCTTCTTCACCGACGTGAAGGTGCCGGTCGCGAATCTCGTCGGCGAGGAGAACAAGGGCTGGACCTACGCCAAGTACCTGCTCGAGTTCGAGCGCGGCGGCCAGGCCTTTGGCCCGCGCCTGCGCAAGGCGTTCCGCCATCTGCAGATGCTGTCGAAGAGCCAGATGGATGCTGGCGAGCCACTATCGGCCAATCCCAACTGGCGCGAGAAGATGGCGGCGCTCGAGATGGAGATCGATGCGATCGAGATGAACGAGCTGATGTTCTACTCGAACCTCAAGACCGGCGACGCGCCGGGCAGCATGGGCTCGATCGTGAAGATGCGCGGCACCGAGGTCGGCCAGAAGGTGACCGAACTGGCCGTCGAGGCGGTCGGCTGGTACGGTCTGCCGTTCACCGAGCTGCGCAACTACGACAGCAACATCGTGCCGGTCGGCAGCGAATACGTCGACGACGTGTCACCCCGCTACTTCAACACACGCAAGACGACGATCTACGGCGGCTCGTCGGAAGTGCAGCGCAACGTGCTCGCCAAGGCAATGCTGGAGCTCTGATCATGACCCAAACTCGTGGACTATTGATTGCCCTTGCCGCTTCCATGCTGCTGTCGCAGGGAGCCGTGGCGGACACCGCCGCCGATGCGCGCTACTGCGCCCAGCTCATCAAGCTCTACCGGACGTACGTCAACAATCCCGACGATCCACGCCCGACCTTCTCGGTGCCCAACGTCACCGACGAAGCGTCGATCGCCAGATGCGTCGCGGGCGATCCGGCAGGGGGCATCCCGGGCCTCGAGAGCGTGCTGCTGAAGAACAAGTTGACACTGCCGCGGCGCGGAGAGGGCTAACGTGCGAGGCCAAAGGCCTACTCCAGCGTACACCCGACACGCCTCATGTCGTCGTCGCGCAGCACGAGCATTCGCCCCTGGGCCCGATAGGTTCGCTCGACAATGTCGGACGGAATGCCGTGCTTTACCATCTCCTGCTTGGAGACCGTTGCCATTACTTCGTTGAGCTCCGGCGTCCAGGTCGGGACGTAGGCAATATGCAGGACGATCTGGCCATGGCGGCCGACGATGCAGCCACCCGAGCCGATCACGACATTGGCGGCGGACGAAGCGCAAAGCCCGGTGCACCTGGCGCGAACATGGGCTGCGGCCAGCTCTTCGCTGATCTGCCACCCGATGGCATTGGAGCCGCCCCTGCTGTCGCCAACGTCGACGTAGGTATCTCCGCGTGCGACGGCGACGCGCTCCTTGTTCAGCATCGTCTGGTCGACGAGGTTGGAGAGATACGTCGGCTGATAATATGCCTGTGCCGGAGCGACCATGGTGGCCATCAGCGCGACCGCGCCGCCGACTGCGAGAACCTTGACCAAGACCGACTGCCGAGAGTGGATCCCCAGGATATTCATCGGGAACTGTCCTTCACTAATGTCCATCGCAATCGGCGAATCGATCGTCGCGACTGTCAGGAACATTGGTGCCGGCTGATGTCGGAGCAATTCGGCCGGGCAGCCTAGGCCGGTTCGGCGAACAGGCTAGACCACGTAGCCTAGGCGGCGTTTTCCGGCCGAGGGGGGCGACCCGGCAGCTATCAACTCGTGAAGTGTGCCGCGTCCTTGCGAGCTTTCACTCCTGCCGCCTTGGCGCGCCCATAAACGAGACGCACGTCGTGGCCGCTCCGGGAGACTTCCTCCAGAGAACTGCAGTGCTCGGCCAACGTGGAGTATCCAAGAAGCGCGGCCAGCGGCACGATGGCGTGTGCCTGGTCCGACAATTGGCGGTTCTCTCTTGCCTCTCCGGGACCTGCGCCGAACAACTCGTCGATCTGTGCGCAGAGCCTCATGAGGGCCGTCGCCACCCAGGGACGTCCCATCAACTCGCAGGCATCGTCGAATTTGCTCCGCCCGAGCCGCTCTGGCAGGAGAGGCGCTGGCCGCTCTGTCCTTCGGCCCGCAGGATTTAGCCAGGCCTCGACCTTTTGCAGGAGCGCCATCTTCGTAAATGGTTTGCCGATGTGGTCATCAATGTCCGCAGCCATGTGGGTTGGCGACATGTTGGCGGACATGGCGACGATGGGAACCTCCGACATCGGCTTGCCGAGTTCCCGGATTCGCCGTGCCGCAGCCAGCCCGTCCATGATCGGCATATGAATGTCCATCAGGACGAGAGCGAATGAGCCGTCGCGTACTGCCGCGACGGCCTGGGCTCCGTCGGTCGCCACGCCCAGTACGTACCCGGCGTCTGCCAGGACAGCGTGCGCGAATTCCCTGATCGACTTCTGGTCCTCGACAATGAGGATGTGGGCCGAGTTAGTGATGGGTAACTGGCGCTCGAGCCGGCGCAGCGCGGCGTTGGGCTTGGCCTGCGGGATGGTGTCTCCCAGCACTTGCAGCCTTTGCACGAGGTTGGCTCCCTCAGCTACGGCTGCCAGGAGTGCTTCTGACGGATACTGTCCTGCGGCGGATTCATCTTCCGAGAACCGCTCTACCTTGCCGGTTATCGTTTGCAGCACGTTGCCAAAATCGTGTGCGACCTGGCCGGTCGTCCGCAACAGGCTGGCGATATCGAACCGCAGTTTCGCCATCTCACTCTCGAGTTCGCCGATGCGCTTCAGCTGAGCGGCATTGCCGTCTCCTGCCTGCGTCGCGCGGCTCATGGCCCGGACGGCGACAGCAGACTGCCCGCCACCGCAGCCGCTGATCGGGTTCGTACTCCCAGCGTACGGAACAGGGCGGCCATGTGTACCTTGACCGTTCCCTCGCCGAGCTCGAGTTCACGCGCGATCGTCTTGTTCGACATGCCCTGCACGACTTCATTGACGAGGCCCTCTACGATGCCCCGACTATCATGAGGCGGGCCCGGCATGTTAGCTCTCGGGGTGGCATAAGGCGAGGGCGATTCGCCTCTGTGGCGCAGTGTCGAACGGCAATATCATAAAATACTACGATCACTTAGAGGTGAGAAATGGAGTATCGCAATCTCGGGCGCGCCGGCCTCCGGGTCTCGGAGATCTGCCTCGGCACCATGACCTTCGGCAACGGCGCCGACCAGGACGGCGCCACCAGGATGGTGAACGCAGCGCTCGATGCCGGCGTGACGTTCTTCGACACGGCGAATTCGTATGTCGGCGGCACGTCGGAGACGATGCTGGGCGTGGCGCTCAAGGGAAGACGCCAGGACGCCATCGTCGCCTCGAAATTCTTCAACCCGATGGGCGGCCGTCCCAACGATTCGGGAAATTCGCGGCTGCACATCAAGCAGCAGATCGAAGGCAGCCTGAAGCGGCTGCAGACCGACTATATCGACGTCTACTTCATCCACCACGTCGACCACTCGACGCCGCTCGAGGAAGTGCTGCGCGCGCTCGACGACCTCGTGCGCGACGGCAAGATCCTCTACACGGCGTGCTCGAACTACGAGGCGTGGCGCCTGATGGAGGCGCTGTGGATCAGCGACACCAGGGGCTGGGAGCGCTTTGCCTGCTACCAGCCGCAATACAGCCTCGTGGTGCGCGACATCGACGAGGAGATCGTGCCGGTGCTGCAGCTCAAGGGCCTGGGATGCGTGGCCTGGTCGCCGCTCGCATCGGGCTATCTTGCCGGCAAGTACACGCCGGGCAGTCTCAAGGTGCAGGGCACGCGCTCGGCCGAAGGCTGGGGCTTCCAGAGCAGGTTCTTCGCGCCCAATCACGGCGAGATCCTGCAGACCCTGTTCGACGTCGCCAAGGAAATCGGCAAGCCGCCGGCACAGGTCGCGCTGCGCTGGGTCATGGACCAGCCCTTCATGACTTCGGCGATCGTGGGCGCGCGCAATGCCGAGCAGCTGGCTGAGACCCTGAAATCGGGCGGCTGGCGCCTGCCCGCGGAAGCGCTGGAGAAGCTCGACAAGGTCTCCGCCCGGCCGACGCGCTATCCGCGGGCCTTCGAGGATCCGATGCCGGCGCGGCGCACCTCCGCCCTCAAAATGCCGGGGATGGCATGAAGTCTCGGGCCTGATCCGGTCCCCTCGTAAATCACGTGAGCGATCCCCGTTCGATTCCCAATCCGCGCAGCTTCAAGGAGCGCTTCGGCGCGCTCCGCATCCTGCGTCCGTTCGTTGCCATGGTGTGGCGTACCAGCCCCGGCCTCACGGCAGGGCTGCTGGCGCTGCGCCTCGTCCGCGCCCTGCTGCCGGTGGTGAGCCTCTATATCGGCAAGCTGATCATCGACGACGTCGTGCGGCTGGTGGCGATGCCCGCCCGGCCGGTGACCTTCCATGACTGGATGACCAGCGGCCAGCTCGCGTGGCTGGGCGCGCTGCTGCTGGCCGAGTTCGCGCTGGCGGTGCTGTCGGACGTGCTGGGCAGGGTGGTGTCGCTGGTCGACAGCCTGCTCTCGGAGAGGGTCACCAACCTCTCGAGCGTGCGGTTGATGGAGCATGCCGCGACGCTCGACCTCGAGGATTTCGAGGATGCCGAGTTCCAGGACCAGCTCGAGCGCGCGCGGCGCCAGACCAGCGGCCGCCTCACCCTGATGGGCCAGCTCTTCAGCCAGGCGCAGGACATGGTGACGGTGGCAAGCTTCGGGGCCGGGCTGGTGGTCTATGCGCCGTGGCTGATCGTGCTTCTGCTGGTGGCGCTGCTGCCGGCGTTCCTGGGCGAGGCGCACTTCAACGCCCAGACCTACACGCTCGATTTTGGCCGCACGCCGGAGCGGCGCGAGCTCGACTACGTGCGCCAGACCGCCGCCAGCGTCGAGACCGCCAAGGAAGTGAAGATCTTCGGCCTCAACGGCTTCCTGATCGATCAGTACAAGCGCCTGGCGGCGGCGTTCTACGACGCCAACCGCGCGCTCGCGGTGCGCCGCGCCGCCTGGGGCGGGATCTTCACCGCCATCGGCACGATCGGCTACTACTTGGCCTACGCCTACATCGCCTGGCGCACGCTCGAGGGCGAGTTCTCGATCGGCGATCTCACCTTCCTGGCGGGCTCCTTTCTGCGGCTGCGCACCTTGCTCGAAGGCCTGTCTGACGGGCTTCTCGTCGACGGCGGGGCAGGCGCTCTACCTCAACGACCTGTTCTCCTTCTTCGAGACACGGCCGGAGATACTGTCGCCGGCAAATCCGATCCCGTTCCCGCATCCGATCCGCGACGGTTTCGTGTTCGAGGATGTGGGCTTCATCTATCCCGGCGCCGAGCGCTGGGCGGTGCGCCATCTCAGCTTCACCCTGCGGCGGGCGAGGTGGTGGCGCTGGTGGGCGAGAACGGCGCCGGCAAGACCACGCTGGTGAAGCTGCTGACCCGGCTCTACGACCCCGACGAGGGCCGCATCCTGCTCGATGGCCGCGATCTGCGCGACTACAGCCTCGAGGAGCTGCGCGGCAGCATGGGCGTCATCTTCCAGGATTTCGTGCGCTACAACTTCACCGCGGGCGAGAACATCGCCGTCGGCCGCATCGAGGCGCGCGGCGACAGCGAGCGGATCGCGCGCGCCGCCGGGCGCAGCCAGGCCGACGAGGTGATCGAGCGCCTGCCGGGCGGCTACGGGCAGCGCATCGGCAAGCGCTTCAAGAACGGCGTCGAACTGTCGGGCGGCGAATGGCAGAAGGTCGCCATCGCGCGTGCCTACATGCGCGAGGCCGAGGTGCTGATCCTCGACGAGCCGACCGCGGCGCTCGACGCGCGCGCCGAGTTCGAGGTCTTCCAGCGCTTCAAGGAGCTGAGCCAGGGCAAGACGGCGGTCCTGATCTCGCATCGCTTCTCGAGCGTGCGCATGGCCGACCGCATCTTCGTGCTGGCCGAGCGGCAAGGTGCAGGCCGCCGGCACGCACGAGGAGCTGGTGGCGCAGCCCGGCCTCTACTCCGAGCTGTTCGAACTGCAGGCGGCGGGCTACCGCTAGCCCGCCAGCACCGGCTCGCCGACGATCTGGGTGCGGTGCATCAGGCGGCGCAGGCTTTCGTCGAACGCGTCGCGGCGATGCATGACGCAGCGGTTGTCCCACATCACGAGGTCGCCGATCCGCCACTTCTGGTACCAGGCGAAGCGCTCCTGCGTGGCGTGCGCCCACAGCGCATTCAGAAGCTCTTCGCTCTCCTCGACCGGGAGGCCGTGGATATAGGCGCCGGGGCGGCGGCCCGAGGAACAGCGCCTTGCGCCTGGTCACCGGATGCAGGCGGACGAGAGGGTGCACCGCACCCGGCGTCTTGGTGACGTCGTGCGTGGTCTGGAAGCCGCGGCGCAGTTCGCCCGCCGAGTTGCGGCTGAAATCGTGGATGCAGGTCTTGCCCTCGACCGCGCGCTTCAGATTGTCGGGCAGCGTCTCGTAGGCGGCATACATGTTGAGGAAGCCGGTGTTGCCGCCGTCGGGCGGCACTTCCAGCGCGTAGAGCAGACGAGGCGCGCGGCGGTAGCGGGTTGTAGGACATGTCGGTGTGCCAGACGAGTTCGTAGGAGCCGAGCCCGCCCACGGCCTTGCCGTCCTTCTTGACGCTGGCGATCACCGCGACCCAGTCGATCGCCTCCTGCGACACGCCCGAAGTCCTTGCGGTCGTGGCTGGCCGTCGAGATCGGCACGCGGTCGAGCTCGCCGAACCTGGTGCTGAACTTCATCAACGCGGGATCGTCGAGCTTCTGGCCGGAGAAGCGCAGGACCAGGTGTTGGCCCCAGGCCTCGAGGATCCTGTCGAACGTCGGCTCGTCGATCGGCTGCGACAGATCGACACCGTAGACATCGGCCGCAAGGGCCGCGCCGGTCGGTTGAACCCAGATCGCGCTCATGGCGTCACTCCCTGTTCTCGCGCATCATATCAGGATGACAGGGAAATTCGCCGCCAAGATCGCGGGGCTGCTTTGCGCCGCACTGGCGGCAGAGCCGGCCGCCGCCGAGTTGCCGTCGCGCTTCATTCCATTGCAACTGATCGTCGGCGACCGCTGGAACGGCGAGCAGACGATTACCTATCCCGCCGGCCGTTTCGTCGAAGGGGTGCGCGACGGGGCGGCCAGCGTCTGGACCGGCCCCAAGCAATGGGTCCATCCCAAGACCGGGCGGACGCTCACCGTCTATGCGCGCGGACGCGATGGGCGCAACGCGGCGGAACAGGTCTTTGCCGTGCGCGACGACCAAGCCGCGATCGGGCGGGTGGCCAATTCACGCTTTGGCATCAGCGCTGCGACCAGGAAGCCAAGTATCCGCTGGGGCTATGGAAGCAGGGCGAGACGCGCACCTTCCAGAATGTCTGTTGGTACGGCGACAAGGTACAGCCCAAGGAGACGGTGATCACGATCCAGCAGATCGACTATGCCTGCTACGGCCTCGATCATTGCCTGCGCATCGAATGGATCCTGCGCGACAAGGGCAAGAGCGGTTCGCCGATCGATCACCGCATCTACGAGTTCGCACCCAACCAGGGCATGGTTCACGAGGTGCGGGCACCGTAGGCCTCAGCCGTGCATCGTCAGACCGCCCGACACGCTGATCGTCTGGCCGGTGATGAAGGCGGCATCGTCGCTGGCGAGGAAACACACGGCGCCGGGAATATCCTCCGGCTGGCCCACGCGCTTCATCGGGATCGCACCGACCAAGGCTGCCCGCACTTTCTGGCCGCGCTCGTCGTCGCCGGCGACCGCCGCGAGAAGCGGCGTATCGGTCGGGCCGGGACAGACAGCATTCAGGGTGATGCCCTTGCGCGCAACCTCGCGCGCCACGGTCTTGGTGAAGGCAATGATGCCGCCCTTGCAGGCGGAATACACGGCCTCCTGCGAGGAGCCGACGCGGCCGGCATCGGAGGCGATGTTGACGATGCGCCCGCTGCCGCGGCCCACCATGGTCTTCAGCACGAAATGGCTCACGTTGAGCGGCCCGCGCAGGTTGATGCCGATCAGCGTATCCCAGAGATCGGGCGTGGTGTCGACGAAGTTGGCAAAGCGGTCCCAGCCCGCGTTGTTCACAAGGATGTCGGTTGGGCCGATATCCTTCTCGAACCGCGCGATCGCCGTGCCGACCGCGGCGTAGTCGGCGATGTCGACGCCATAGGCGATGCCCTTGATCTCGCCCGCGATCTTCTTCGCTGCGTCGAAGTTTTTGTCGAACACACCGACATGCGCGCCGTAGCCTGCGAAGCGCCGGCAGATCGCGCCGCCGATCGCGCCGCCTCCGCCGGTGACGATGACGCTCTTGCCTTCCAGTCCGCGCATGATTGGCCCCCTCAGAGCGGCGAGTAGGGATCGAAGCGGGGCTTGCGCTTCTCGAGGTGGGAGGCAAGACCCTCCTTCACGTCCGGCCCGAGGAAGCCCAGCATCTCGAGACCGAGCGAGGTATCGAAGGTCGGGCCCATCATGCGCAGCCAGTTGTTGAGCGCGTACTTGGTGAACCGGATGGAGGTCTGCGCGCCTTCGGCCAGCTTGGTCGCGATTTCGAGTCCCTTGGCTTCGAGTTGGTCGTCCTCGACGCACAGGGAGACGAGTCCGATGCGTTCGGCTTCCTCGCCGTCGACAGCCTCGCAGAGCAACAAGTAGTACTTGGCTTTCGCCATGCCGCAGAGCAGCGGCCAGACGATGCAGGCATGATCGCCAGCGGCGACTCCGAGTCGCGTGTGGCCGTCGATGATCTTGGCCTTCTTCGACGCGATCGAGACGTCGGCCAGGATACCTGCGACCAGGCCCGCGCCGACGGCGGGACCGCGGATCGTCGAGACGATCGGCTTGGAGCAGTTGATCACGTTGTAGACGATGTCGCGCGCTTCCTTCCAGGTGCGCAGCAATGCGTTGTGGTCCTTCATGTTCTTTTCGATGATGTCGAAGTCGCCGCCGGCCGAGAACACCTTGCCGCCGGCACCCTGGATGATGACGCAGTTGACCGTGTCGTCGCGGTCGATGTCGCGCCACACGTCGACCAGTTCGCGATGCATGATCGCATCGGTGGCGTTGTACTTCTCCGGGCGATTCATGGTGACGCGCAGCACCTTGGGGTGCGGGCGGTCGAACAACAGGCGCTGATATCTCTTTTGCCATTCGGACATGGGGCTTCCTCCGTTGAGGAGGAGCCTAACCGAGATTCAGGAAAAGACTACCGTCGCCGGTTCCCGACGTTCTGCGAACTGGCGAAACGCACGGCCTCTTCCGCCGCGTCGACCAGGGCGCGCGCCTTGAGCACGCTCTCCTGGAATTCGGCCTCGAGGTCGGAGTCCGCGACGACGCCGACGCCCGCCTGGACGTACATCACGTCGTCCTTCACCAGCGCCGTGCGCAGCAGGATGCAGGTGTCCATCGAGCCATTGGCCGCGAAATAGCCGGCGCAGCCGGCGTAGATGCCGCGTCGCACCGGCTCGACCTCGTCGATGATCTCCATGGCCCGTACCTTGGGAGCGCCGGAAAGCGTGCCGGCCGGGAATCCGGCCTTCAGCGCGTCGATGGCGTCGAGGCCGTCCTCGATCGTACCCTCGACGTGGCTGCTGATGTGCTGGAGGCGGCTGTACTTCTCGATGGTGAACTGCTCGACCACCCGCACAGAGCCGATCTTTGCGACCCGGCCGACATCGTTGCGTGCGAGGTCAAGCAGCATCAGATGCTCGGCGTGTTCCTTGGGATCAGCCAGCAGCTTGTCGGCGAGCTGCTTGTCCTCTTCCGGTGTGGCGCCGCGTCGGATAGTGCCGGCGAGCGGCCGGATAGTGACGGTGTTGTCGCGCAGCCGGACCAGGATCTCGGGAGAAGAGCCCACGATCTGGAAATCGCCATAGTCGAAGAAGATCAGGAACGGCGAGGGGTTGATGCGGCGGAGCGACCGGTAGAGCGACAGGGGCGGCAGCTTGAAGGGCAGCGAGAAGCGCTGCGACGGCACGATCTGGAATGCGTCGCCCGCACGGACGTATTCCTTGCAGACCTCGACGATACGCTTGAACTCGGCCTTGCTCATATTGGCCTGCGGCATAGGCAGCGCTTCCAGCGCCTCGTCGCTTTCGCGTCGGAACGGCAGCGAGCGCTCGAAATCGGAGACGGTGTCGGCGATGCGTTCCTGCGCAGCCTCGTAGGCCGCACGGGCGGTGACGCCCGCCTGCGGCCAGACCGGCGTGATGATCGCCGCGTTATCTTCGAGACGGTCGAAGATGCAAATGATGGTCGGCCGCACCATGATCGCGTCGGGCAGGCCGATCGGATCGGCATTGGTGTCCGGCAGGTTTTCCATGTCCCGGACCATGTCGTAGCCCAGGAATCCAAAGAGGCCAGCGGCCATCGGCGGGAGGCCTTTGGGAATGTCGAGCTGGGTTTCCTTTACCAGGGTGCGCAGTGTTTCGAGTGGTCGGCCTTCCAGCGGCTCGAAAGCCTGGGCATCGCTGCGGGCATGGCGGTTGATCTCGGCCTTGCCCTTGATGCAGCGCCAGATCACGTCGGGCTTGAAGCCGATGATCGAGTAGCGACCGCGCACCGAGCCGCCCTCGACCGATTCCAGCAGGAAGGAGTTGGCGCGGCCATCGGCCAGCTTCAGATAGGCCGAAACCGGCGTCTCGAGGTCGGCGACCAGCTTGGTCCAGACGAGCTGCGGCTTGCCGGACTCGTAGATGCGCGTGAAGGCATCGAGATCGGGCGAGATCGACATCGACCTACTGCTGTTGCTGCTGGGGGGCGAAGGCCTGGGCGAACACCGCCTGGTTTACCGTCACGCCGTATTTCTGGCGCAACGCCGCCAGCAGCTGCGCCACCAGATCGTTGGCCAGCATGGAGTCGAGCTGCGTGCCGAAGCGGTCGAGTGTGTCCTTGGCCTTGGCGATGTCGGCCGGCTGGATCTCCTTCGGCCGCACCAGCACATTGCCGTCGGCGACCCGCACGGCCTGCACCTTGCCGACGGCCAGCCGGAAGGCCTCCTGGGTGGCCGGTTGCGTCAGGTGAGCGGCGGGATCGGCATCGTAGCGGGTCACTGCCTTGGTGGTCTCGACCTGGACGCCGAGATCCTTGGCGATCGCGGCGAGATCGCCGCCAGCATTGACCTTGTCGACGGCCTCCTTGGCCTTGGCGTCGGAGAGCTTGCGCCGCTCGTCGGCCTGCCAGGCCTCGCTCGCCTTGCCCTCCACCTCGGAGAGCGCGGGAACGCGCGCCGGCGTCACGCGGTCGGTGCGTACCACGAAGTATTCGCCCTTCGGGGTTTCGAGCAGGTCGCTCTCTGAGCTTTCGCGCGTCGCGAAAGCGGTCTGCACGAGTTCCGCTGCTGCCGGTCCGAGCACGACCTGCTTGCCCGCTGCGTCCTGGCCACGCGCATCGACATTCTCGTAGCTCTTGACCTTGACCTGCAGCTCCTCGGCCGCGGCCTTCATCGATTGCGTCTTGCTCAGCACGCGCTCGAAATCGTTCACCCGCTTGATCAGGATGTCGGGTGCTAGCTGCGCCTTGAGCTCCTTCGTGAGCTTGTCCTTGACCTCGTCGAACGGCTGGACCTTGCCGGCCTCGATCTTGTTCACCCGCACGACGTGCCAGCCGAGCGGCGACTTGATCGGATTGGGATCGAGGCCGTCGGGTGCAGCGAACACGCCGTCGGCCAGCGGACCGGCCGGCAGGTCCTTCTTCAGCACGGTGCCGAGCTTGATCACACCGTCGGCATTGCCCGTTACTTCCTTCGTGGCGTCCTCGAGCGATTTGCCCGCTTGGGCAGCGGCGATGATCTTCTTCGCCTTGTCTTCGCTGTCGGCCATCGCCTGGTCGACGTCGCGCTTCTCGGGTGCGCCGAACTCGGCCTGACGGGCGTCGTATTCCTGTTTGACCTGCTCAGGCGTCACCGTGACCTGGTCCATGACGTCATCGACCGTCATCAGGACATAGGAGAACGCCCGATATTCGGGAATCTGGAACTTGAGCTTGTTGGCCTCGAAATAGGTGGCGAGCTGCTCGGGCGTCGGCTTGGGCACCGAGGCGATGATGCTGTCCGGCAGGTAAACGGTCTCGGCGACCCGCTTTTCGCTCTCCATCTTGAAGATTTCGTCTCGCACCGTCGTCGGCGCGAGACCTTGGGTATGGATGACACCCAGCAGCTGGGCGGAGGCAATTTCGCGGCGGATGTCGGCGACATAGTCCGCCTCCTGGATTCGCACCTGCTGCAGGCGGTTCCTGTAGAGAATCGGGTCGAAGGAGCCATTGCTACCCTGAAAGGCCGGGTTGCGCGCGATCGCAGCGCGGACCTCGGCATCGCTCACGCCGATGCCGTACTCCCGAACGGCGTTGTCGATCACCGCACGCTGCACCACGTCCTCGAGCGCCCGCAGGTGGATGCCGTAGCGCAGGGCCGCCTCGGGCTCCGGGCGCTGGCCGGTCTGGCGCTGAATCTGCTCGAGCTGGCGGTTGAAGAGGTCGCGGACCTCGGTCACCGGCACGGAGGTGCCGCCGATCCAGCCATAGACGGGAATGTGCGTGCCGCCGACATGGGCCACCTCGTTGGAGGTGCCGCCGCTGCGCAGCATGTCGCCGATGCCCCAGAAGGCAAAGCTGACGATCAGCGTGCTCATCAGCAGTGCCATGATCACGTAACCGGCGTATTTCCTGAATTTGCTCACGGGCAGAACTTCACGCGAAAATAGGGCGTTATGAGGGGCGCATGCCTACCATTGGTGCCCTTTGACCGCAAACGCCGTCACCGTTAGACACGCGACCCAGAAAGAACAGGGAGAACCATGGCGCGCACTCGCATTCCACTGATCGCCGGGAACTGGAAAATGAACGGCCTCAGGGCCGATGCCCTGGCGCTTGCTCGGGCCGTCGCGGCCGGCGTGAAGCAGGGGGGATGGAAGGATCGCGAAGTCCTCGTCTGCCCGTCGGCGACTTTGGTCATGGCCGTTGCTGAAGCGGTCAAGGGCAGTGGCCTCTTGGTCGGTGGCGAGGATTGCCACGCCAAGGCCGGCGGCGCTCACACCGGCGATATTTCGGCCGAGATGCTGAAGGACGCGGGCGCAAGCCACGTGATCGTCGGCCATTCCGAGCGCCGGGCAGACCACGGCGAGACCGACTCGATCGTGCGCGCCAAGGCCGAAGCGGCATGGCGCGCCGGCCTGCTGCCGATCGTCTGCATCGGCGAGACGCTGGCCGAGCGGGAGAAGGGCAGGACGCTGGATGTGCTGGAGGCGCAGTTGAAGGGGAGCGTCCCGGCCGGGGCGACCGCGGCCCGGCTGGTCATGGCCTACGAGCCGGTCTGGGCGATCGGCACCGGCAAGACGCCGACCACGCCCGAAGTGGCCGCAGCCCACGCGCATATTCGCAAGGTCCTGGACGATCTGGTGCCGGATGCCGCCGCGGTCCGGCTGCTGTACGGCGGCTCGGTGAAAGGCAGCAATGCGGCGGAGCTGCTGGCGGCGGGCGACGTCGACGGTGCGCTGGTCGGTGGCGCCGCCCTCAATGCCGCGGAATTTTTGGCTATCGCCAAGGCCGCCTAAAGCGGCTAGAAGCCCCGGCTGAAAATGGACAGCGTTCGAGCATTTCTCCACGACTGGCGGCTGGTGCTGCTGATCATCCATGTCGGCGTCACCGCCGCCATGATCGTCGTCATCCTGCTCCAGCGCAGCGAAGGCGGCGGCCTCGGCATGGGCCGCACCGACGCGCTGTTCTCGGTGCGCGGCCAGGCCAACGTGCTGTCGCGCATGACGGCGATCTTCGCCGGGATCTTCTTCTTTCTCAGCCTGCTGATGGCATGGAGCGTCGGCGGACCGGCACGTACCGGCGGCTCGATCATGGACAGCCTTCCGGCCGGCACAACGCCGGCGCCGGGTCTCGGCGGCGGTACAACGGTACCGGGCACCCCCGCGGTGCCCGCGCCGCCGGCCGCGCCTTCCGCCCCGAACCGCTAGCAATCATGAGCGGAAACGACCATCCCCCTCGCCGAAGGTTCTCCGGCGAGGCGATATCCCCATGGTCGTCGCCAACAAGATTTAGTAGGCTGTAACTCCATGGCGCGCTTTATCTTCATAACGGGCGGCGTGGTTTCCTCGCTGGGTAAGGGACTTTCATCGGCCGCACTGGGTGCGCTGCTGCAGGCCCGTGGCTATCGGGTCAGGCTGCGCAAGCTCGATCCCTATCTCAATGTCGATCCGGGGACGATGAGTCCGTATCAGCATGGCGAAGTGTTCGTGACCGACGACGGGGCGGAGACCGATCTCGATCTCGGTCACTACGAGCGCTTCACCGGGGTCGATGCCCGGCAGACCGATAACATCACCACCGGCCGCATATATTCGTCGGTGATCTCCCGTGAGCGCCGCGGCGAATATCTCGGCGCCACGGTGCAGGTGATCCCGCACGTCACCGACGCCATCAAGGAATTCGTCCTGGCCGACACCGACAAGGAGGATTTCGTCCTGGTCGAGGTGGGCGGCACGGTGGGCGACATCGAGAGCACGCCGTTCCTCGAAGCAATCCGCCAGGTTGCCAACGAAGTCGGCCGCGAACGCACGATGTTCGTGCATCTCACCCTGCTGCCGTGGGTGCCGACGGCGGGCGAGCTCAAGACCAAGCCGACGCAGCATTCGGTGAAGGAACTGCTGAGCGTCGGCATCCAGCCCGACCTGCTGGTCTGCCGCTCGGGCGACAAGGAGATCCCGGCCAACGAACGGCGCAAGATCGCGCTGTTCTGCAACGTCAAGCCCGAGCGGGTGATCGAGGCGCGCGACGTCGACACGATCTACCAGGTGCCGATCGCTTATCACGACCAGGGCTTCGATGCCGAGGTCTGCCGGTATTTCCGTCTCGACGCCGACAAGGAGCCGAATCTCGACCGCTGGCGCGGCGTGGTGCGCTCGGTGCGCGAGCCGGAGGGCAAGGTCACCATCGCCGTCGTCGGCAAGTACACGGTGCTGCTCGACGCCTACAAGTCGCTGTCGGAAGCGCTGACCCACGGGGGCTTCGGCAGCAACGTCAAGGTCAGCCTGGAGTGGATGGATTCCGAGATCTTCGAGCGCGACGACGCGGTCAGCCATCTCGAGCATGTGCATGGCATCCTGGTTCCGGGCGGCTTCGGCGAGCGCGGCACGGAAGGCAAGATCCACGCCGTGAGGTTCGCGCGCGAGCGCAAGGTACCGTTCTTCGGCATATGCTTCGGCATGCAGATGGCCGTCATCGAAGCCGCTCGCAATTTGCTGGGCATCGAGCAGGCTTCGTCGAGCGAGTTCGGCCCGACCGATTATGCCGTCGTCGGCCTGATGACCGAGTGGATCAAGGGCAATCAGATCGAGAAGCGCGCGGCCGATGGCGACTTGGGGGGCACGATGCGGCTCGGCGCCTACGAGGCCCATCTGCGGCCCGGGACCAAAGTGCACGACATCTACGGCGCCGACGTGATCAGCGAACGCCACCGGCACCGCTACGAGGTCAATGTCAATTACAAGGACCGGCTGGAGCAGGTCGGCCTGCGCTTCTCCGGCATGTCGCCGGACGGCATCCTGCCCGAGATCGTCGAAATTCCGGATCATCCGTGGTTCATCGGCGTGCAGTACCATCCCGAGCTGAAGTCGCGGCCGTTCGCGCCCCATCCGCTGTTCAGCTCGTTCATCGGCGCGGCCAAGAACCAGAGCCGGCTTGTCTAGGCCGGGGATGCCGCGCCCGGTAAGGTCGTAATTCCGTCACCTTCCTCGGCTGAATTCGGTATCATGCTCCGTCCCATCCTCGCTGCCTTCATCGCCCTGTCCGTGCTTGCTGCCGGCGCCTCGGCGCAGACCGCCGCGCAGTCGCCTTACGGCAAGGCGAACCGACGCGATCCGGTCTTCCTGCGCTTCCCCGAGATGGCGCAACGCTACTGGGTCGACATCGAGACGATGGCGGCGAGCCACAAATCCGTCGCCGTGCCGATGCCGAAGCAATGCGCCTTCGTCTACTCGGACGCCTATACCAAGGGACAGATGAGCGAGCGTGAGGTCCAGGACACCGCGGTGTCCAATTGCACCCATCATCTCGCCGACCTGGGGCCGCTTGGTGAGAACTACGGAGTCTCCTGCATCTGCAAGATCGTGATCAGTGACGAGACCTACGTCGTGCCGAAGGACACGATGCCGGACCAGGCCTATGGACCGGCGTCTATCTTCTATCGCGATCCCAAGGGCAATATCGCGCGGCTTAACGGCGTGGCGCGCTATGGCGCGCTGATCGGCCACGACCGCTCGGTAACCTTCTCCGTCGAGAACGTGAGGGCCGAGCCGGTGTGCGAGGGCACCTTCACAAACGACACGGCAAGTACCGGGCGCTTCTCGCTGGCCTGCTTTGACGGCAAATTCAACGGCCGCGGCACGTATGAGAGCAAGGTCGGTGCGCCGAACGACCATATCGTCGCCCGCGGTTCGACGCCCGCTGGCCAGCCGGTGGTGATGGTGATCGGCCTGCCGGCGCAGCTTGCGGCCAACACCTACGGCGGCATCTGACGTGACACGCTGGTCGATGGTCGTGGCGTTGCTGGCGGCAGTTCCGCTGTCGGCCTTCGGCCAGAGCGCGGAAACGGTCGAGCGCTGCTTCCAGAATCTGGCGGCCTGTCCGTCGGGCGGCAGCGCAGCACCGTCGCCAGCGGCCGCTCCCGCGCCGGTCTCGGCCTCACGCGCCGCGCCGGTACCTGACTACACGACGGTGCTGCAGAATCCCGAACCCGACCGGCGCAAGCTGCAGGAATCGTTGCGTACGCTCGACAAATACAACGGCCCGATCGACGGTGACCTCAAGTCAGAAGCGTCGACCAAGGCGATTTCGGAGTGGCAGAAGGGGCATGGCTACACGCAGGCGGGCAAGCTCACGCCCACCGAGGCGGTGACCCTGAACAACGAGGCCGCCCGGGCGCCAATCCGGCGGCTCGATCCTTCGACGCAGACCGCCGCGGCAGCGCCGCCCTCCAACGCCGATCTCCTCAAGGCCCTGCAGGCCAGGCGTGCCGCCGCCCGCAAGGCTGCCGAACCCAAGGCAGAGGCGGCAGCGCAGGCCTTGGTGAAAGACGTTAAGGCCTATGTCGCGGCGGACGGGAAGGGCATTGCTGGAGATCAGTTCCCCGGCTTCGCCAAATGGTACGCCGACAGCAAGAGCGCGAACCTGAAGATCGGCAACATCACGCCATCGACAGAGGACTACGGCTCGGCCAAGGCCGGCCCGGCTGCAACGACTGAAGTGAAATTCGACGTGAAGCAGGGCGACAAGGATTATGGCCAGTGCCTGCTGTTTGCCTGGATCGAGGCGGCGCCGCGCAAGAACACCCAGGCCTTTGCCTGCGACGACATCGCGGCCGTCGAGAAATGGAAGAGCGATCAGGCGCTGAAGAGCGACTGGCGCTGAGCGTTACTTCGCGCGCTCCAGGTAGCTCTCGAAGATGCCGACGTGGACCTGCGCGGGGTCGGCCGAGTTCGGCCACAGTTCCTCGGCGCTGAAGCGCACGTCATAGGTCGGCTCGTCCTCGGCATGAATGCCGTGGGCATGCGCATCGGGAAACGGGTATGCCGGCGAGATGCCGACCACGACGCCGGTCTTGCCTCGCACATAGCCCGGTGCGCGGACGTGACCGGGAATGTGCTCGACGCGGACCGTGACCCTGTCGCCGATATTCAGCTTCTCGCGCGTGACGACGTTGCCTCGACCGGGCGCGCTCGGCATCGACAGCGGGTAGTGGCCTCCCGCACGGCGCTCGAGCTCTTCCTTGGTCACGATGCCTTTTTCGACGCATAGCGTTGCAAGGCTCGTCAGCGAACGCTCGTAGTAGCTCGCCGAGAGGTAGTGGCGAGCCTCCATGCGCTCGATGGCATGGCGATATTCGTCCATGTTGAAGATGCCGAGCTTGACGGCGAGCGAGTAAAGCGCGTTGACCCTGCGCTCCCAAGGTTCGTGGAAGGTTTGTGCCTTCAGCGTATGACGCACGCGGCCGAAACCCTGCCGGCCACCGAGATCGTGAATGCCGTCCATGGTAAATCTCCCTAAAGCCGGGCGACGCCGATCATCGCGTCCTTGGTGACGAGCGCGGCGAGCCTTTCCTCGGACCAGCCCACGGTGTGGGCGGGCTGCATGGGCAGCACCATGTAACGTGTGTCGGCCGTGGTATCCCAGACACGGATGTCGATGGACGATGGCAGGTCGAGGCCCATTTCCTTCAGCACGGTACGCGACTGGCGCACGACCCGGGCGCGGTACTCGAGGTCCTTGTACCAGTCAGGCGGCAGGCCAATGATCGAGAAGGCCGTGCAGGAGCAAAGGGTGCAGACGATGACGTTCTGCAGGGTCGGCGTATTCTCGAGCACGACGAGGTGGCGGTGATGCGGCGGCATGCTGAGGCCAAGCTCGGCCACGGCGGTGCGGCCGTTGGCCAGCAGCCGCTTCTTGAACTCGGGATCGGTCCACGCCTTGGCGACGACCCTGGCGCCATTCTCGGGGATCCAATCTTCCTCGACGGTATGCTTGAACTTGTCGATGAAGACCTTGGGCTCCATGCCGCGGTCGTTCATGACCGCCTCGATCGCGTCGACCCGCTGCTCGACGGAAGCGGTGTTCTGCTGGACGTGGCCGTGATCGGGCATGTTCGTCACTCCTGAAATGTCGAATGCTGCGCGATTATAGGAAACTGACACCGCCTCGTCACTTGCCCGAAGGTACCGGCGCGGCTAGAGAAATCGCGCCCCTGTAGGAGTTTTTCTAATGAGCGCCATTGTCGACATCCGAGCCCGGGAAATCCTCGACAGCCGCGGCAATCCGACGGTCGAGGTCGACGTCGAACTGGAAAGCGGCGCCAGCGGCCGCGCCGCCGTACCGTCCGGCGCCTCGACCGGCGCCCACGAGGCAGTCGAGCTGCGCGACGGCGACAAGAAACGCTACGGCGGCAAGGGCGTGCTGAAGGCGGTGAACGCCGTGAACGCCGAGGTGATGGACCTGCTGTCCGGCCTCGAGGCGCGCGACCAGATCAAGATCGACCGCGCGATGATCGATCTCGACGGCACGCCGAACAAGGGTCGGATCGGCGCCAACGCAATCCTGGGCGTCTCGCTCGCGGTCGCCAAGGCAGCGGCGCTGGAAAGCGACCTGCCGCTCTATCGCTACGTCGGCGGCAGCCAGGCCTCGCTGCTGCCGGTGCCGATGATGAACATCATCAACGGCGGTGCGCATGCCGACAATCCGATCGACATCCAGGAATTCATGATCATGCCGGTGGGCGCCAGCCGCTTCTCCGAGGCGCTGCGCATGGGCTCCGAGGTATTCCACGCCCTGCGCACCCAGCTCAAGGATGCGGGCCACAATACCAACGTGGGCGACGAGGGCGGCTTCGCGCCCAACCTCGCCACTGCCGACGAGGCGCTGGCCTTCATCATGAAGTCGATCGAGAAGGCGGGTTATCGTCCCGGCGAGGACGTCATGCTGGCGCTCGATCCTGCCTCGACCGAGTTCTTCAAGAAGGGCAAGTACGAGCTCGAGGGCGAGAAGAAGTCGCTCGATGCCGGGGGAATGGTCGACTACTACGCCGACCTGGTGAAGCGTTATCCGATCGTCTCGATCGAGGACGGCATGGCTGAGGACGACATGGCCGGATGGAAGGCGATCACCGACAGACTCGGCAAGAAGATCCAGCTGGTGGGCGACGATCTCTTCGTGACCAACCCGAAGCGGCTCGGGCAGGGCATCAAGGATGGTCTGGCCAACGCTATCCTCATCAAGGTGAACCAGATCGGCACGCTCACCGAGACGATGGAAGCCGTCGCGATGGCGCGCCATGCGAGCTACGGCGCGGTGATGTCGCATCGCTCGGGCGAGACCGAGGACTCGACGATCGCCGATCTCGCCGTGGCGACCAACTGCGGCCAGATCAAGACCGGCTCCCTGTCGCGCTCGGATCGCCTCGCCAAGTACAACCAGCTCCTGCGTATCGAGGAACAGCTGGGCACGCAGGCGCGCTATGCCGGCAAGTCGATCCTGCGCGGGACCTGATGCGCAAGATCCTGATCATCGGCATCGGTGCAGGGAACCCGGATTATCTGACGGTTCAGGCGATCGATGCCCTTAATCGGGTCGACACGTTCTTCATCCCGGACAAGGGCGCAGAGAAAGCAGCCCTGAGGGAGCTGCGTGAGGAAATCCTCGCGCGTTTCATCAAGGGCACCGGCTACACGACAGTCGGAGTCGACATTCCCAAGCGCCGCGCCGCCGGCAACGACTATCGCAGCAGCGTCGACGATTGGCACGGCGCGCTGACAGCCGATTACCAAAGACTGTTCGCCGAGCATCTGGGCGAAGACGAGATCGGCGGCTTCCTCGTCTGGGGCGATCCGATGCTTTACGACAGCACCTTGCGCATCCTCGACAGGCTCGACGTCGAAGTGGAAGTCATTCCGGGCATCACTGCCATTCAAGCGTTGGCGGCTCGGCACAAGATCACCATCAATCGTATTGGCGAGCCGGTGCTGCTCACGACGGGTCGCAAGGCGATGGAAGGATTGCCCGAGGGCGTCGACAGCGTGGTCCTTCTTGACGGTGACCAGGCCTTCGCCCACGTGCCGGGCGACTTCGACATCTTCTGGGGCGCCTATCTCGGCACGAAAGAAGAGATCCTCGTGTCAGGCAAACTTGCCGACGTGAAGGGCGAGATCGCCGCCAAGCGGGCAAAGGCCCGCGCCGCCAACGGCTGGATCATGGATACTTACCTGCTGCGTCGACGGACGTGAACGCCACGTCATAGTGCTGGGCGAAATCGTCGAAGCTCGACAGCGCTGCGCGCCCCTCAGGCTCGACATGAGCGCGGCTGATGTCTTTCCCGGCAAAGGCTTCGATCGAGATGCGCGACTCCCACAGCGTCAGGGTCACGAATTCGACCCTCCCATCGATCTCCCGCCGCAGAAGGAAAGCGCCTCGATGCCCCGCCAGGTTTCCGAGCGACGGCACGACCGAGCTGGTGAAATGGGCAGCGTAAGCGTCCGCTTGGTCCGGGGCGGCTCGTGCGTGCCAGGTGCGGGCGATCATGGCCAAAGGCTAGTGGCGCATCGCCGGCCGGTATTGGTAAAAATTGCACCATGGCGCGCAGCGATCCCCGGAACTCGACGCGATACTGGTGGGACCGGCATCTCATCGGACTCAGTCTGCTGAACGCCGACTTCACGACCCACGAATATCCGCTGCATACGCACGATGCGCTGGTCGTCGCGGTGACGGAGCAGGGCGGCTCGATCGTGCGCAGCCGCGGCCGGATCGAGGAGGCCACCCCGGCGACGCTCTTCGTCTTCAATCCGGAGGAGCCACACGGCGGGCGGATGGGCTGGAGCCAGCGCTGGAAATATCGCTCGATGTATCTGACGCGTGCTGCGCTGGACCAGCTCGCGCAGGATCTCGGCGTCGAGGAGATCCCGTATTTCACGAGCAACGTTTTCGCCGACCGCGATCTGATCGACGCCTTCCTCGCGATGCACATCGCGATCGAAGAGGGACGGGACGTGTTCCGCGAGCGCGAGTTGCTGATCTCGAGTTTCGGCCGCCTGTTTCAACGCCACGGCAGCGGCGCCCGGATCGAGGCGCCGCCGCGGGATCGGGCGCTGTTTTTGCGAGTGCGGGAGCGCATGCAGGCGGAATACGCCCACGAGCTTCACTTGAAAGAACTCGCCGTCGAGGTCGGTCTCACGACCTTCCAGCTGATCGGGCTGTTCAAGCGCACCGTCAGCCTCACCCCGCACGCCTATCTCACCCAGTTACGCCTCGGCATCGCCTGCCGGCAGCTGCGACGCGCGCGCCCTCTGGCCGATATCGCCACCGCCGTCGGCTTCTACGACCAAAGCGCGCTCACCAATCATTTCAAGCGTTGCTACGGCATTACGCCGCTGCAATTTGCGCGCGCCGCCGCGATTGCTTAGGAGATGGGAATATGGCGATCGTTATTAGGGGCAAGACAATGTGCTCGTTGTGCGACGCGATATTGTCGGACACGGACGATATCGTGATGTTCCCTCACTTCATCTCGGTACAGACCCATCCGCTCTGGCGCTTCTCGGATTCGGCCATGCATCGCTCATGTTTCGCCGGCTGGCCTCAGGCGAGTTATTCCGCGCAGCCTTCAACGAGATGTGGAGTAAACAGATGCCGCGGCACCCGCGCGAAATGACAGCTGATGGGTCGATTATAGAGCGCGACGGCGCCTCGACCTGATCGTAGCTAGAGCAATTTTCACCAATAAGGCGGCCGGAGCGTGGGCTATCAGACAGCCATGCATCTCTTCTGCCACGACAACCCCGAGACCCTGATCCTCGAAACCGAGATCGGCGACGCGCAGCCTGGCAAGGTCGTGCTGGCACAGTCGCCGTTCTATCCTGGCGGCGGCGGCCAGTTGGCCGATAACGGGACGCTCACATGGAGCGGAGGCGATGCCAAGGTCACGGGCTTCGAAGTCGCGGGTGGCAAGGTGTGGCATCTCCTCGACACGCAGGCTGAGATCTCGGGCGCCGTCGAGGCGTCGGTCGATCCCGTATTCCGCCAAAAGATGCGTCAGCTTCACACCGGCACGCATATCCTGAATGCCTTCGTCTTCCAGAGTTTCGATGGCGCCCTCGTGACCGGCGTCCAGATGGCGGCCGACGGCACGGCGCGCATGGACTTCGACGTGCCCGGTGCCGATAACGATCGCCTGCGCGCGCTCGAAGGTCCGATCAACGATGCGATCCGGCAAAACATTCCCGTGAACTTCGCCTACATCGGCATGACGGAAGCCCAGGCCGAGCGCGGGCTGATCCGCAGTCGCTCGGTGGCGCCGCCGCCGACGCCCGACGGCAAGGTACGCATCGTCGAAATCGTCGGCCTCGATCGGCAGGCTTGTGGCGGCACCCATGTCACGGCGACTGGCGACTCGCCGCCACTGCGCATCCTGAAGATCGAGAACAAGGGGCGGCACAATCGGCGGGTACGGCTGGGCCTGGCCGAAAATCCTTGATTTTCAGCACCATATGTTGCCATATGTCGCGAGGAAATTGGCATATGTTGTTGCGTCCCCGCCAGATTTTGGCTCCCGTGATCTTCGCCACCTTGTTTGGCTATTTCGGCTATCATCTGGTGAATGGCGATCGCGGTTTGCTGGCCATGGCGCGGCTCGAGCGGGAAGTGCAGATCGCGAACCAGAATTTCGCGGAAGCCGAGACGACCAAAAAGATCTGGGAGCGGCGGGTTTCGGCTCTGCGTAACCAGAGCATCGATCCCGACATGCTCGACGAGCGTGCCCGCGCCCTCCTGAATTTCGCGCGCAAGGACGACATCATCATCTTCACGCCGACGCGCTGAAACAGACCGCTGCGCGGTTGTCCGAAAGAAACTTTCGGCCGCGCATTTCCAAACGCAAGCAATGGGCCGATTGCTGCGGCGCACTCGCGCTAAAACCAATATTTTGTAGTCGGATCAACCACATCGGCATGGGCGATGCTATAAGCCGCTGAGGGGCTTACCGAGGGGAAACGTCCATGGCGAAACCGGCCACCAAGCCGAAGGCGCAGGCTTCTGCCGCCGCACTCAAACCGGCCCAGGAACGAGCCCCAGGACCAGCGCAAGCAGCCGCCCCAAAACCGGCCAGGGCCGGCGACAACAGTGTCAGCCCCGACGAACTCAAATCCTACTACCGGACCATGCTGCTGATCCGCCGCTTCGAGGAGCGCGCCGGCCAGCTCTATGGCATGGGCCTGATCGGCGGCTTCTGCCATCTCTACATCGGCCAGGAAGCAGTCGTAGTGGGGATGCAGTCGACGATCGATGGCAAGGACGCGATCATCACCTCCTACCGCGACCACGGTCACATGCTGGCCGCCGGCATGGATCCCAAGGGCGTGATGGCCGAGTTGACCGGCCGCAGCGGCGGCTATTCGCGCGGCAAGGGCGGCTCGATGCACATGTTCAGCCGCGAAAAGAATTTCTACGGCGGCCACGGCATCGTCGGCGCCCAGGTGCCGATCGGCACGGGACTGGCCTTCGCGCACAAGTATCACGGCAACAAGAACGTTTCGCTGACCTACTTCGGCGACGGATCGGCCAATCAGGGCCAGGTCTACGAAGCGATGAACATGGCGGCCCTGTGGAAGCTGCCGGTGATCTACATCATCGAGAACAACCGCTATGGCATGGGCACCTCGGTCGAGCGCTCCACAGCGATCACCGAACTTTACAAGCACGGCCAGGCCTTCGGCATTCCCGGCGAAGCGGTCGATGGCATGGACGTGCTGGCGGTGCGCGAGGCCGGCGAACGCGCGGTCGAGCATGCCAAGGCCGGCAACGGCCCCTACATTCTCGAGATGCAGACCTATCGCTATCGCGGTCATTCGATGAGCGATCCGGCCAAGTATCGCAGCAAGGAAGAGGTCGACAAATTTCGCAACGAGCGCGATCCGATCGACCACCTCAAGAAGCGCCTGATCGACGAGAAGATCCTCGATGACACGCAGATGAAGGCGATCGATGCGGAGATCCGCAAGATCGTGGGCGATGCGGCGGAATACGCGCAGCACAGTCCCGAGCCCGATCCATCGGAGCTGTGGACAGACGTCCTGGTCGGAGTCTGATTGCCATGTCCACGAATGTCCTGATGCCTGCCCTTTCGCCCACCATGACCGAGGGCAAGCTCGCCAAGTGGCACGTGAAGGTCGGCGACGAGGTGAAGTCGGGCCAGGTGATCTGCGAGATCGAAACCGACAAGGCCACGATGGAAGTCGAAGCAGTCGACGAGGGCAGGGTCGCCAGGATACTGGTCGAGGAGGGCACCGAAGGAGTAGCCGTCAACACGCCGATCTGCGTCCTCGCCGCCGACGGCGAGAGCGTGTCGGACACGCCGGCTGCTGCCACGTCTGCGCCGAAGGCCGAGTCTGCCCCACCCGCCGAGCAAAGGAAGCCGGCTCCGTCCGCGCCGCCGGCGCCTTCCGTGGCGGCTTCGGCGCCCGAGCCCGAATACTCGGGGAAGACGGTGAAGATGACGGTGCGCGAAGCGCTGCGCGATGCGATGGCCGAGGAGATGCGCAAGGACGGCAACGTCTTCCTGATGGGCGAGGAAGTGGCCCAGTACCAGGGCGCCTACAAGGTGAGCCAGGGTCTGCTCGACGAATTCGGCGAGAAGCGGGTGATCGACACGCCGATCACCGAACACGGCTTCGCCGGCCTCGGCGTCGGCGCGGCTTTCGGCGGACTGAAGCCGATCGTCGAGTTCATGACCTTCAACTTCGCCATGCAGGCGATGGACCAGATCATCAATTCCGCCTCCAAGACGCTCTACATGTCGGGCGGCCAGATGGGCTGCCCGATTGTGTTCCGTGGCCCCAACGGTGCGGCCTCGCGCGTCGGTGCCCAGCATTCGCAATGCTACGCGAGCTGGTACGCGCATTGCCCCGGCCTGCGCGTGCTGGCGCCGTGGAGCGCGGCTGATGCCAAGGGCCTGCTCAAGGCCGCGATCCGCGATCCGAATCCGGTGATCTTCCTCGAGAACGAAATGCTCTATGGCCAGCAGTTCGAGGTGCCGGAGGATCCCGACTTCGTGCTGCCGATCGGCAAGGCCAAGATCGAGCGTCCGGGCAAGGACGTCACGATCACCGCCTTCTCGATCATGGTCGGCAAGGCGCTCCACGCCGCCGACGAGCTGGCCAAGATCGGCATCGACGCCGAGGTGATCAACCTGCGCAGCATCAGGCCGTTCGACACCGAGACGATCGTGGCCTCGGTCAAGAAGACGAACCATCTCGTGTCGGTCGAGGAGGGTTGGCCCTTTGCCGGCATCGGCTCGGAGCTGGCGGCGCAGATGATGGAGCACGCTTTCGACTATCTCGACGCGCCGGTGAGGCGGGTCGCGGGCCTCGACATTCCTCTGCCTTACGCGGCGAACCTCGAGAAGATGGCGCTGCCGCAGGCAGAAACCATCGTCGAGGCCGCGCGCGCGGTCGTCAATCGCTAGGCGCGGGGAGCAGCGACCATGTCGATCAATATCCTGATGCCCGCGCTCTCGCCCACCATGACCGAGGGCAAGCTCGCCAAGTGGCACGTCAAGGTCGGCGATGCCGTGAAGTCCGGTCAGGTCGTCTGCGAGATCGAGACCGACAAGGCCACGATGGAAGTCGAGGCCGTCGACGAAGGTAAAGTGGGGCAGATCGTCGTGCCGGAAGGCACCGAAGGTGTCGCGGTGAACGCGGTGATTGCCGTGCTGCTGGAAGAGGGCGAGAAGGCCGGAGCGGCACCCGCCGCCGCGCCAGCTCCGGCCAAGCCCGAGGCGAAGCCCCAACCAAAGTCTGCTGCGCCGGCACCGGCCGCGGCGCCTCCGCCGTCCACCACTCCGAAGTCTGCTCCCGCGCCGCAGCCGGCGGCGACGTCGGGCGGGCAGCGCATCTTCGCCTCGCCGCTCGCCAAGCGTATCGCCGCGGAGAAGGGCATCGATCTCGCGGACATCAAGGGCTCAGGCCCGAACGGCCGCATCGTGAAGGCCGATGTCGAGGGCGCAAAGCCCGGCGCTGCTGCGGCCACCGCGCCGGCGGGAGCCCTCAGGGCACCGGTCGCCCAGCCGATCTTCACAGCGCCGGGCGACAAGCGCATTCCGCACACCGCGATCCGCAAGGTCATCGCGCGACGCATGCTCGAGTCCAAGCAGACGGTGCCGCATTTCTATCTCACGATGGAGATGGAGATCGATGCCCTGTTGGCGGCGCGTGCTGCAATCAACGTCGTGGCCGAAAAGAAGGGCGCCAAGGTCTCTGTCAACGACATGGTGATCAAGGCCTGCGCCAAGGCGCTGCGCGATCATCCGGAATGCAACGCCTCGTGGAGCGAGGACGAGATGATCCAGTACGGCTCAGTCGACATTTCCGTCGCCGTCGCCACCGATCGCGGACTGATCACGCCGATCGTGCGCAACGCCGACATGAAGGGCGCGGCACAGATTTCCGTGGAAATGAAGGACCTCGCCGCGCGCGCCAAGCTCGGCAAGCTGAAGCTCGAGGAATTCCAGGGCGGCGGCTTCACCATCTCGAATCTCGGGATGTTCGGAATCACGCACTTCTCGGCGATCATCAATCCGCCGCAGGCGATGATCCTGGCCGTTGGCGCGGGCGAAGAGCGGGTCGTGGCACGCAAGGGGCAGGCGGTCGTTCGTAACATGATGAACCTGACCCTCGCGGTGGATCATCGCGTGGTCGATGGTGCCATGGGGGCGCAGTTCATGCAGACGCTCAAGGCATACATCGAACAACCCGCCGCGATGTTGGCCTAGGAGACCGACATGGCCGAGACCGGTTTCGATCTGATCGTCGTCGGTGGAGGGCCGGGCGGCTACGTCGCGGCCATCCGCGCGGCTCAACTCGGCCTGAAGACCGCCGTCGTCGAGCGCGAAAACATGGGCGGCATCTGCCTCAACTGGGGCTGCATCCCGACCAAGGCACTCCTGCGGACGTCGGAAGTCTACGGGCTGATCAAACACGCCGAGGCCTATGGCCTGTCGGTGAAGGACGTCTCCTACGATCATAAGAAGATCGTCGAGCGCTCGCGCAAGGTGGCGGGCCAGCTCAGCAACGGCGTCAAGGGCCTGATGAAAAAGAACAAGATCACGGTATTTGACGGCACGGCCAAGCTTGCCGGCGCGGGCAAGCTCGCGGTCGCCATGAACGACAAGACCAACGTGACTCTCGCCTACAAGAACGTGATCCTGGCGACTGGCGCGCGCGCGCGACAGCTCCCGGGCCTGGAGTCCGACGGCAAGCTGGTGTGGAGCTACCGCGAAGCGATGGTGCCGGAGGAGATGCCGAAGTCGCTGCTGGTGATCGGCTCGGGCGCAATCGGCATCGAGTTCGCGAGCTTCTACCGCACAATGGGCGCTGAGGTGACCGTGTGCGAGGTGCTGGAACGCATCCTGCCGGTCGAAGACGAAGAGGTCTCGGCCTTCGCCAAGCGTGCGTTCGAGAAGCAGGGCATGAAAATCCTGACGGGCGCCACGGTGTCGAACCTGAAGAAGGGCGCCAGGAACGTCACGGCCACGATCACCGTGGGCGGCAAGGCGCAGGAGATCACTGTCGACCGCGTGATCTCCGCAGTCGGCATCGTCGGCAACGTCGAGAACCTCGGCCTCGAGGGTACCAAGGTGAAAGTCGATCGTACGCACATCGTGATCGACCAGTGGGGCGCGACCGGCGAACCCAACGTCTACGCGCTGGGTGACGTGGCGGGGCCGCCGTGGCTCGCGCACAAGGCGATGCACGAGGGCGTGCTGGTGGTCGAGAAGATCGCCGGCGTGAAGGGCGTGCATCCGATGAAGACCGAGAACATCCCGGGCTGTACGTATTGCCAGCCGCAGGTTGCGAGCATCGGCCTGACCGAAGCGGCGGCAAAGGCCAAAGGCCTGCAGATCAAGGTCGGCAAGTTCCCGTTCATCGGCAACGGCAAGGCGATCGCTCTCGGCGAGCCTGAAGGCTTCATCAAGACGATCTTCAACGCCGGGACCGGGGAGTTGCTGGGCGCGCACATGATCGGCGCCGAGGTCACCGAGCTGATCCAGGGTTACAGCATTGCCAAGACGCTGGAGACGACCGAGGCTGAACTGATGGCGACGGTGTTCCCACATCCCACCCTGTCGGAAATGATGCACGAGTTGGTACTGGCGGCATACGGCCGGACGCTCCATATCTGACCGGCCATGGACGGCTCGCACGACAAGCCCCTTTTGAACCGCGCCGAGCGCCATCCGGAGAAGGCGCACCGGCCGGACAATCCCATCCAGCGCAAGCCGGACTGGATCAGGGTGCGCGCGCCGAATTCTCCGGAGTATGCCGAGACAAAGCGGCTGATGCGCGAGCTGAAGCTCACGACGGTGTGCGAGGAGGCGGCCTGCCCCAACATCGGCGAGTGCTGGAAGAAGAAGCACGCCACCTTCATGATCATGGGCGACACCTGCACGCGGGCCTGTGCCTTCTGCAATGTCGCGACCGGCAAGCCCGGCGCGCTGAACCCGCACGAGCCCGCGAACATCGCCGAAGCCGTCGGCAAGCTCGGCCTCGACCATGTCGTGGTGACTTCGGTCGACCGTGACGATCTCGATGACGGCGGGGCAGGGCACTTCGCGGAGGTCATCAACGCACTGCATGCGTCCGCGCCCGGGACGACCGTCGAAGTGCTGACTCCGGACTTCATGAAGAAGGCGGGCGCGATCGAGACCGTGGTCGCCGCCCGCCCGGATGTGTTCAACCACAATCTCGAGACCGTGCCGCGGCTCTATGCGACGATCCGGCCGGGTGCACGCTACTTCACCTCGCTGCAGCTCCTCGCGCGGGTGAAGGAAATCGACCCATCGATGTTCACCAAGTCCGGCCTGATGGTCGGCCTCGGCGAGACGCGCGAGGAAATCCTGCAAGTGATGGACGACCTGCGGGCGGCGGACGTCGACTTCCTGACCATCGGGCAATATCTCCAGCCGACGCCCAAGCATGCGCCAATCGACCGTTTCTGGACTCCGGCAGAGTTCGACAGGCTGGCCGCCATGGCGCGCGCCAAGGGCTTCCTGATGGTCTCGGCCTCGCCGCTCACGCGGTCGAGCTATTTTGCCGGCGATGATTTCATTCGCTTGCGTGCGGCCAGGGCAAGTCATCTGGCTGCTCAACTCCCAGGCTGAGCGTCGGTGGCGATCACCCGTCACGCGGAGCGCCGGATCGTGCGCTTCGCGCCCAGGCAGCTCTTCGACCTGGTGGCCGACGTGCCGCGCTACCCGGAATTCCTGCCGTGGTGCACGGCCGCCAGGGTGCGTCGCACGGAAGGGCCGGGCGTCGAGGTCGACGAGATCGCGATCGGCTTCGGGCCGTTCCACGAGAAGTTCGTTTCGCGCGTAACGTCGGCGCCCGACGATCCAGCCGGTCCGCGCATCGCAACCACCGGCGTCGAAGGGCCCTTCAGGCATCTCGACAGCCGCTGGCTCTTCAAGCCTCATCCCGAGGGCTGCGAAATCGAGTTCTCGCTCGAGTTCGAATTCCGCTCGCGCCTGCTGCAGCACACCGTGCGGGTGCTGTTTGCGGAGGCGGTCAAGCGCATGGTGTCGGCCTTCGAAAGCCGCGCCGCACAGCTCTACGGCACGCCCGCTCCCCCTAGCGTTCGGCGAGCGCCGCCAGCAGGTTGAGGGCGTTTATGGTCGCGAGGCGTCGGATGCCGTCGCGGTCGCCCGGAAAGACATGGTGCTCGGCGACGATGCCGAAGCCCGTGCGCACGGCGGCGAAATGCACCAGGCCCACAGGTTTCTCAGGACTGCCGCCGCCGGGACCGGCGACGCCGGTGACCGAGACGGAAAGTGCGGCCGTGGAATGGGTGAGGGCGCCGCGCGCCATGGCACGAGCAACGGGCTCGCTCACCGCACCATGGCTCTCCAGCGTATCCCAGCCTACGCCCAGCATTTCGTGCTTCGCCTCATTGGCGTAGGTCACGAAGCCGCGCTCGACCACGTCGGAGGAGCCGGCAATTGCCGTCAATGCCGCTGCGACCAGGCCGCCGGTGCAGGACTCGGCAGTCACGAGCTTGATCTTGCTCCTGCGACAGGAGGTCAGCACGCGCTCGGCGGCGTCTCGGATCTCGTGGTCGAACATCGGGTCCCTCTAGTGTCTCGGCAATTCGACGGTTGCAACGGCCTGGGCGGCAATGCCTTCGCGACGTCCCGTGAAGCCCAGGCCTTCCGTCGTCGTGGCCTTCACGCTCACGCGGTCGGCGCTGACGCCGGCGATGCGAGCGATACTGGCGACCAATGCCGCGCGATGTGGGCCGATTTTCGGCGCTTCGCAGACGATCGTCAGGTCGAGATGCGTAATGCGCCCCCCGCGCGCGCCCACGAGGGCCGCGGCGTGCTTCAGGAAGCGGTCGGAGGAAACCCCGCGCCACTGAGGGTCGGAGGGCGGGAAGTGCTGGCCAATGTCGCCGGCGCCGATCGTGCCCAGCAGCGCGTCGGTCAAGGCATGCAGCGCGACGTCGGCGTCGGAATGGCCGGCGAGCGCGTGGGTATGCGCGATCGCCACGCCGCCCAGCATGACGGCATTGCCGGGCGCGAAGCCGTGAACGTCGAAGCCGCTGGCCGTGCGCGTCTCCACGATGCGTGCCCGAAGGAGATCGTCGACCGTGGTGATCTTGGTGTTGTCGTCGTGCCCGGCTACCATGACGAGCTTCAGTCCTGCGCGCTCGGCCACTGCCGCGTCGTCGGTGAGGGCCGACTCCTCGATGGCGCCCAGCGACGCGGCGGCGCGATGAGCGGCAAGCAGCGGAGTGAAGCGGAAGATCTGCGGCGTCTGGGCGCGCCACAGATTGGTGCGCGGCACCGTCTCGGCAACAGCGCCCGTGCCATCGACCCTCTTCAGCGTGTCTGCGAGGGGGATTCCGAGGATGGCTCCGTCGATGCCGGCACGGCTCGCGGCATCAAGGCAGGCCGAAATGTCATCGGCGCGCACAAAGGGTCGCGCGGCATCGTGGATGGCAACGAAATCGGGAGTGTCAGTGGCCAGACCTTCGAGACCCTGCAACACGGATTGCTGGCGGCTCACACCGCCTGCGAGGGGAGGCGCAAGTCCCAACCCCGCTGTCGCCGTCTCGTAATGGGCTTCATCCCTGCGCGAGATCACGACGCGAATATCGGAGATCGCCGGCGAGGCGCGCAGCGCCATGATCGTGCGGCGGAGGACAGGTTGTCCTTCCCACTCGGCATACTGCTTGGGCAGCGGGCCACCAAAGCGGCTTCCGCGGCCGGCGGCCATGATCAGGGCGGTACAAGTCGGCACGAAGGCTTAGATAACATGGGGTTAGGGGGTGCGCACTTGGCACGCTTGCGTTGGGCGGCGGGACCCGGTAATGGTCGCTCAATTATTGTGCACTGCACAAGATGCCCATAAACTGATCAGCAAATGAACAAGGCTCCTCGTCTCCAGCCCATCGACATCGGCCCCGTCCGCATCGACGACCCCGTCATTCTGGCGCCGATGTCGGGCGTTTCCGATATGCCGTTCCGGCAGATGGTGAAGCGCGGCGGCGCCGGACTTGTCGTGTCCGAGATGATCGCTTCGGCGGCGATGGTGCGGGAAAACCGCAAGACCCTGTTGATGGCGAAAAATTCGCCGGAGGAATTCCCGATGTCGGTGCAGCTTGCCGGCTGCGAGCCGCAGGTCATGGCAGATGCGGCGAAACTCAACGAAGACCGCGGGGCGGCGATCATCGACATCAACTTCGGCTGTCCGGTGAAGAAGGTCGTGAACGGTCATGCCGGCTCCTCGCTGATGCGCGACGAAGTCCATGCCGCGAAGATCCTCGAGGCGACGGCCAGGGCCGTCAGGCTGCCGGTGACTCTCAAGATGCGTACCGGCTGGGACTTCGACCAACCGCAATGCGCCCAACCTCGCGCGTATTGCCGAGGAGTGCGGGATCAGGCTGCTCACGATTCACGGCCGCACGCGCTGCCAATTCTACGAAGGCCATGCCGACTGGGGCTTCATCCGCGAGGTCAAGGCGGCCACGAAGCTGCCGGTGATTGCCAACGGCGACATCAATACGCTCGACGACGTCGCGCAGGCGCTCGATCAATCCGGTGCCGACGGCATCATGATCGGCCGCGGCGCCTACGGCCGGCCTTGGTTCCTAAATCAGGCCATTCATTATCTGCGGAGCGGCGTTCGGCTGCCTGACCCGTCGCTCTCCGAGCAATATGCGATCGTTCGCGAGCATTTCGAATCGATGCTGTCGCATTACGGGCTGGAGACCGGCGTGCGCATGGCCCGCAAGCATCTCGGCTGGTACTCCAAGGGATTGCCGGCGTCCGCCGAGTTCCGCTTTGCCGTGAACCGCGAGATCGAGGCCGACAAGGTGCGTGCGCTGCTCGCGTCCTTCTTCCTGCCCGTTCTCGATCGGCAGGCGGCGTGACATGGTAGTGCGGCCGCTCAAGCGCGCAGAATCCGCGACCGAACAGTTCCCGAGCGCCATCCTCGACTCGCTCTCGGAGGCCGTGGTGGTGGTCGATGGTGCGGGCCTGATCCATTACGCCAATCTCGCGGCAGAGCAATTTTTTGGCGTTGGCCGCGCGCGCCTGGTCAGCCATCCGCTGAGCGAGTTCGTGCCCGAAGATACGCCGCTTTTCTCACTGCTGGAGCAGGTGCTGGTGACCGGCGGGGCGGTCGCCGAGAACGGCATCACGCTGTCGTCGCCGCGCATCGGCAACCGGTTCTGCGCGCTGCGCCTCTCGCCGATCGTCGAGAGCGACGGCCTCGTCGCGGTGTCGCTGGTCGAGCAGTCGATCGCCCGGAGCATCGACCGCCAGATGTCGAACCGCAGCGCCGCGCGCTCGGTGAGCGCGCTCGCCGCGATGCTGGCGCACGAGGTCAAGAATCCGCTGTCGGGTATCCGCGGGGCCGCGCAGCTGCTCGAGGAATCGGCGTCGGATAGCGAGCGCGAACTCACCACGCTGATCTGCGAGGAGACCGACCGGATCGTGGCTCTGGTCGACCGCATGGAAGCCTTCGAAGACGGCCGGCCGATCGATCGCACTGCGCTAAACATCCATCAGGTTCTCAATCACGTGCGGCGCCTGTCGCAGAACGGCTTCGGCAAGAACGTGCGCTTCGTGGAAAGCTACGACCCGTCTCTGCCCGAGGTATTCGGCGATCGTGACCAGCTCATCCAGGTGTTCCTCAATCTGGTGAAGAACGCCTGCGAGGTGCCAGGCGAGGGCGAGCGCGAGATCGAGCTCTCGACTGCCTTCCGTCACGGATTGCGCCTGGCAGTGCCCGGCCAGCAGGCGAAGGTCAACCTCCCGTTGGTCGTGTCGGTGCGCGACAACGGCCGCGGCGTGTCGGACGAGATACGGTCGCATCTGTTCGACGCTTTCGTGACGAACAAGCCGACCGGCACGGGCCTCGGCCTGGCCCTGGTCGCCAAGATCGTGAACGATCATGGCGGTGCCATCGAATACGACAGCGAACCGGGACGCACGACGTTTCGCGTGATGCTGCCCATGCAGGTATCCCCATCAGTTCCATGACCAATTCCACGATTCTCATTGCCGACGATGATCGGGCGATTCGCACGGTCCTTCATCAGGCGCTCGGCCGGCAGGGCCATACCGTACGCAGCACCGGCACCGCCGCTACGCTCTGGCAGTGGGTCCAGGAGGGCGAGGGCCAGCTCGTCATCACCGATGTCGTGATGCCCGACGAAAACGGGCTCGACCTCGTGCCGCGCATCCGCAAACTGCGGCCGGACCTGCGCATCATCGTGATGAGCGCACAGTCGACGCTGTTGACGGCGGTGCGCGCGACCGAACGCGGCGCCTTCGAATACCTGCCCAAGCCGTTCGACCTCAACGAGCTCGTGTCCGTCGTCAACCGCGCACTGTCGGCACCGGCTGCGTCGATGCCGCGCGGCAACCATCCGCCGGAGGAGAGCGAGCGGCTGCCGCTGATCGGGCGGTCGCCGGCGATGCAGGAAATCTACCGCGCGCTCGCGCGCCTGATGGCCACCGATCTCACGGTGATGGTCACGGGCGAGTTGGGCACCGGCAAGGAACTGGTGGCGCGCGCACTCCACGACTACGGCAAGCGCCGCAAGGGACCGTTCGTGGCGCTTAACATGGCCGCGATCCCGCGTGAGCTGATCGAAAGCGAACTGTTCGGCCACGAGCGTGGCGCCTTCACAGGCGCCGTCCAGCGCTCGTCCGGCAAGTTCGAGCAGGCCGCCGGCGGCACGCTCTTCCTCGACGAGATCGGCGACATGCCGTCCGAGGCGCAGACCCGCCTGCTGCGCGTCCTGCAGGAAGGCGAGTACATGACCGTCGGCGGACGCACGCCGATCAAGGCCAATGTGCGTATCGTCGCCGCAACCCATCGCGACCTGCGCCGGTTGATCCAGCAGGGTCTGTTCCGGGAAGATCTGTTCTATCGCCTGAACGTCGTGCCGATCCGCCTGCCGCCGCTGCGCGAGCGTCTCGACGACATTCCCGAGCTGGCCAACCACTTCCTGCGCGCGGCGACGGTCGATGGACTGCCCACCAAGGTGCTGTCGCCCGATGCCATGACGCGGCTGCGCCAATATCGCTGGCCGGGCAACGTGCGCGAGCTCGAAAATCTCGTGCGTCGACTGTCGGCGCTCTATTCGGAAGAGGTGATCAACCTCGAGACGATCGAGACCGAATTGGCCGACGCCATCCTGGCACCGGAACCGGAAGCTCGTGGCGGCGATACCGGGGGCAGTGATATCAACCTGACCGACGCCGTCGATCGCCACCTCCAGGCGCTTTTTGCCGCCCACGGCGACCGGCTGCCGCCCGACGGAATGTACGACCGTGTGATTGCCGAAGTCGAACGGCCGCTTTTGTCCCTGGCGCTGGGGGCAACACGCGGGAACCAGTTGCGCGCGGCCCGTCTCCTGGGGCTCAATCGCAACACGTTGCGCAAGAAGATCAAGGACCTCGACGTCCCCGTAGTTCGCACGCCGCAGGTCCGCAGAGGCGGGTGATTTGGTGACAACTTCGCTGGGCGGTGCACGCTTTGGCGACCTGATGACGGCGGTGGGGCGCGCCCTCAGCGGCCGCATTGCCGCGCTGTCGCTCGCGGCACTCGCCGTACTGGCAGGAGCGCTCACCTATGGCTGGCTGGCCGGCATCGTTCCGGCGGCGTTCGGGACTGCCGGATGGATGACCGGCCTGCTGGTCGCGGATCTGCTGATCGCCGTCATGCTGGTGGCCGTCATGGCGGTGCGCCTGACGCAGCTCTGGCTCGATCGCCGGCGCGGGGCGGCGGGTTCTCGCCTGCACATGCGCCTCGTCCTCGTGTGCAGCGTCTTCACGATCACACCCACGATCATCGTGTCGATCATCCTGTCACTGCTGCTGCTCAACCTCACGGATTTCGTGGTCAAGCCCGCGCAGGACTCCTACGACGCCGCGCGCGCAATCGGCGAGCCGGTCCGTCATGCACGCGAGGAGGAAATCCTGCGTGACATCGCGGCGATCTCCGGACCGCTGCAGGAGTTGAGCAGCGCGGGGCTGTACGACAAGGACGCGACCAGCAAACTGCTCCAGCAGTTGATTGCCGGGCGGGCCGTCATCGAGGCCGCCATCGTCGATGGAGACAAGGGCCTGATCGCCCGGGCGATTGCTCCCGACGCCAAGGTGACAGCCAATCCCGTGCCGTCAGCCCAGGTGCTTTGGCTTGCCGTCAACCAGCCACGCCCGATCGAATTCGCCGCGGATACCGGCACCTACTTCGTCATGCAGTTGTTCGTGGGCGAGCCGCTGTTTCTCGTCACGGGTCACGCCATCGACCTCAAGGTCGTAGACTATATCAAGAGCATCGAGTTCGCCGGCAGGTTCTACGCCCAGATCGAGCAGGCGCTGCGCCGCAGCCAGCTTATCATCTTCGTGATCTGCGGCGCGATCGCGCTGCTGATGCTTCTGGCGGCGGTATGGCTCGCGATCCTGTTTGCGACCCGGCTCACCGCCCCGATCGGCGGGCTGATGGCCGCCGCCGAGCGGGTGCGCGACGGCGATCTCGGGGCAAGAGTCGAGGAGGGACCGCCCAACGACGAGCTCGGCCAGCTCGCGCGCTCGTTCAACCGCATGACCAGCCAGATCGAGCAGCAGCGCGGCGAATTGGTCGACGCCAACAAGGAACTCGATACCCGCCGGCGGCTGACCGACGCGGTCCTGGCCGGGGTCTCTTCGGGCGTGCTCAGCATCGACGCCAGGGGCATCGTGATCCGCACCAATCGGTCAGCGCTGGAGCTGTTGGCGTTGCCGGAAGATGGTGTGCTCGATCGACCGCTGGATGCCCTGATGCCGGAAATCGCACCATTGGTCGCACAGGCTGCCGAGCGGCCGGACAGGGTGACCCAGGGGCAGATCGAAACGCTGCAGCACGGGACGCGACGGATCCTGCTGGTCAGGATCAGCGCATCGTCGGATGCGGGTTCGGTCGTCACGTTCGATGACGTCACGGACCTGATGTCGGCACAGCGCATGGCGGCCTGGGGCGACGTCGCCCGGCGCATTGCGCACGAGATCAAGAACCCGCTGACGCCCATCCAGCTTTCGGCGGAGCGGCTGAAGCGCCGTTATCTGAAGCAGATCAAGGATGATCCCGAGACGTTTTCAATATGCACCGACACGATCATCCGCCAGGTCGGCGATATCGGCCGCATGGTCGACGAATTTTCGTCCTTTGCGCGCATGCCCCGGCCGACGGTCCAGCCGGAGGATGCGAAGGAGCTGTGCCAGCAGGCCCTGTTCCTGCAGCGCAACGGAAACCCCGACCTGCGCTACGACACGAGCTTGCCCGATCGCCCGGTGCCCCTCGTCTGCGATCGCCGGCAGATCAGCCAGGTCCTGACCAACATCCTGAAGAATGCGGCCGAAGCGATCGAGGGCAGGGACGAGCGCCCCGGCTCGGCGCTGCCGCCCGGCGAGATCTCGCTCACCCTGCGCGACGACGGCGCCACGGTGAGCATCGTCGTGGCCGACAACGGTAGGGGATTGCCCAAGGAAGGCCGTGATCGCCTCACCGAGCCCTACATGACCACGCGCAGCAAGGGCACGGGCCTGGGCCTTGCCATCGTCAAGAAGATCATGGAGGACCATGGCGGCAGCCTGGCGCTCGGCGACCGCGAGGGTGGCGGCGCTCGCATCAGTCTGGTATTCCGGCGCGACGCGAAGGAAATCGCGTCGGCGGCCCGTCATGCGACCGCCGCACAATGATCCGCTGGTCATAGCGGACGATTGAAGGTCATGGGTCACGATATCCTCATCGTCGACGACGAACGCGACATCTGCACGCTGATCGCGGGCATCCTCGAAGACGAGGGTCATACCGCCCGTCGCGCTCACAACAGTACCGAGGCGATCGACGCGGTGCGTCAGCGGCGCCCGGCCCTGGTCATTCTGGACGTCTGGTTGCAGGGCAGCGACCTCGACGGTCTGCAACTCCTCGAGGTGATCCATCGCGAGGACCCGCCCGTGCCGGTGGTCATGATCAGCGGCCACGGCACGATCGACACCGCCGTCTCGGCGATCAAGAACGGCGCCTACGATTTCATCGAAAAGCCCTTCAAGGCCGATCGCCTGCTGCTGGTCGTCGATCGGGCGGTCGAGGCCGATCGGCTGAAGCGCGAGAATGCCACGCTTCGCCGGCGTGTCGGGGGCGACGTCGCCTTCGTCGGTTCGTCGGGAACGGCGGGGAGCGTGCGCGGCGCGGTCGACAAGGTCGCGCCTACCGGCAGTCGGGTACTGGTGAGCGGACCGTCGGGAAGCGGCAAGGAGACCGTGGCCCGGCTGATCCACAAAGGTTCCAAGCGCGCCGACGGTCCGTTCGTCATCGTCAACTGCTCGACCCTGCCGGCCGAGCGTCTCGACATAGAATTGTTCGGCACCGAAGGCGAGACCGAGGGCGACGCATTGCGCGTGTCGGGCGCGTTCGAGCTTGCGCACGGCGGCACCCTGTTGCTGAAGGAAGTCGCCGACCTGCCGCTGCCGCTGCAGAGCCGGCTGGCGCGCGTGCTGCAGGAGCAGTCCTACCTGCGCGACGCGGGCCGGACGCGGGTCGAGGTCGACGTGCGTGTTCTCGCCACGACCGTGCGTGCATTGCCGGACGAAATCGCCCTGGGGCAATTCCGCGAAGAACTGTACCACCGCCTCAATGTCGTCTCGATGCGCATCCCGCCGCTGAGCGAGCGGCGCGAGGACATTCCCGAACTCGCTGCCGACCTGCTGCGGCGGGTCGCGGATGCGACCGGCCTCGCGAGCCGCACCATCGGCGAGGATACGCTGGCCGCCCTGCAGGGGCACGACTGGCCCGGCAACGTCCGCCAATTGCGCAACGTGATCGAGCGGTTGCTGATCCTGGCGCCGGCGGGCGGCGGACCGATCCGCGCCGATATTCTGCCGAGCGACGTCAGTGAGGATGCGCCGTCGGTGTTGCGCTGGGAGAAGGGCGGCGAAATCATGCAGCTGCCGTTGCGGGACGCGCGCGAGGTGTTCGAACGCGAGTACCTGCTGGCCCAGGTGACGCGCTTCGGCGGCAATATTTCCCGCACCGCGACCTTCGTCGGCATGGAACGGTCGGCGTTACACCGCAAGCTCAAGTCGCTGGGACTGCATGGCAGCGGCGTGGAGGCGGCGGTCGCGGAGGAGTAGGAGGGCGTTCATGGGACGGTATGCTTATGTCAACGGCCGCTATGTCGATCACCGGCACGCGAGCGTGCACATCGAGGACCGCGGCTATCAGCTCGCGGACGGCGTTTACGAAGTCATCGGCATTCGCGACGGAAGGCTGATCGACGAGGAACTGCATATCGATCGCCTTGACCGGTCGCTCGGCGAGTTGCGGATCGCGTGGCCAGTGGCGCGCTCCGCTCTGGCCTTCATCATCCGCGAGCTGATGCGGCGCAACAGCCTGCGCGACGGGCTGGTCTACATGCAGGTTACACGCGGCGTCGCCCGGCGCGATCATGCCTTCCCGACGACCCCGGTGAAGCCCGCTCTCGTGATCACCACCAAGAACACCAGGCGTCTCGAGGCCGATCCGGGAACCGGCATTGCGGTCAAGAGCCAGCGCGACATCCGCTGGGAACGTTGCGACATCAAGACGATCGCGCTGTTGCCGAACGTGCTGGCCAAGCAGGCCGCGCGCGAAAGCGGCGCCTACGAGGCGTGGCTGATCGACGACCAGGGATGCGTCACCGAGGGTGCATCGACCAATGCCTGGATCGTGACGCCGGACGGCGAATTGATCACCCGGCAGACCGACCACGGCATCCTGGCCGGGATCACGCGGCACACGCTGAAGACGCTCGCCAGTTCGATGCAGCTCAACTTCGTCGAACGGCCTTTCACCCTGGCGGAGGCCAAAAAGGCAAAGGAAGCCTTCATCACCAGCGCCACCTCCTTCGTCACGCCGGTCGTGAAGATCGACGGTGAAGTCGTGGGTGACGGCAAGGTTGGCGCGACGGCGCGGCGTCTGCGCGAGGAATATGTGCGGTTCGCGGGCGAGGGCGAGGCGGTCACGTGACCCTGCCGCAAGGCATGACGCGCCCCCGCGCGGTGCTGTTCGACTGGGACAATACGCTCGTCAATACGTGGCCCACCATCGTGGAATGCTACCGCGACGCCTTCACGTCACTGGGACTGCCGCCGTGGACCGAGAAGGAGGTCAAGGATCGCGCGCACGGTTCTCTGCGGGATCATTTTCCCAAACTATTCGGCGAGCGTGCCGGGCAGGCCGAGAAAGTGTTCTACGAGACCTTCCATCGCATCCATCTGGAACGCCTGGAGCCGCTGCCGGGCGCGGCCGACCTGTTGGCGCGCTGCCATGAGGCCGGCTGCTACATCGGTGTCGTCAGCAACAAGGTGGGGGACAATTTACGCATTGAACTGGCCCATCTCGGATGGGGGCGCTGGATCAGGCGGGCCGTGGGCGCCCGGGATGCCAAGCGGGACAAGCCCGCGCCCGATCCCATTTTCATGGTGCTCGACGGCACGGGAATTGCCCCTGACAGCAGCGTATGGATGGTAGGAGACACGCCAGCCGATCTGAAATGCGCCCATGCGGCGGGCGTCGTGCCCGTTTTCTTTGGCGATGACGGACAATTGTCCGACAGACTGCGGGAACATCCTCCCCGTCTGTACGCACGCAATTGTCATGAACTCGCGGCATTGCTTTGAACCGGGCAGCGCCTATATTTGATGCAACTCGGTAGCGGGTACAGACCCGCGCCTTCCAACCGGCGGCCCGTGAGGGGTGTCCGGATGCCCAGCAAGAGGCCAAGAATATGAGCGAAAAGGCACAAAACGTTCAGGACGTCTTCCTGAACCATCTGCGGAAGAACAAGACGCCAGTCACGATATTCCTCGTGAACGGCGTGAAGTTGCAGGGGATCGTCACCTGGTTCGACAATTTCTCGGTGCTGCTGCGCCGGGACGGACATTCCCAGCTGGTCTACAAACACGCGATCTCGACCATCATGCCGGTCACGCCCGTCCAGCTGTTTGACGGCGACAAGGCAGACTCCGCGGGTTGATTTGACCGACGAAATCGAAAGCTACGAACCCGAAAAGCGCAGGCGCATGCCGCTCGAGACACAGCGGCCGGCGACGGTTGCGCTCGTGCTCAGTCCGAGCGAGCCGGGCAAGCGCGGTCTGGGCGAGCGCGATAGCGAGGCGAAACTCGAGGAGGCGGTCGGGCTGGCCCGCGCGATCGATCTCGACGTGCGTAGCGCACAGAGCGTGCCGCTGCGTCGGATCACGCTGGCGACGCTGATCGGCAAGGGTACGGTCGAGCGTCTCAAGGCGGCGGTGGAGGACCAACACGTAGGCCTCGTCGTCGTCGACGACCGGTTGACACCCGTGCAGCAGCGCAACCTCGAGAAGGCGTGGAACACCAAGGTGATCGATCGCACCGGATTGATCCTGGAGATTTTCGGCGCCCGCGCCCGTACGCACGAAGGGCGCCTACAGGTGGAACTTGCCGCACTCGACTATCAACGCGGTCGGCTGGTGCGGTCATGGACCCATCTGGAACGCCAACGCGGCGGCTTCGGTTTCCTGGGCGGCCCCGGCGAATCCCAGATCGAGATCGACCGGCGGCTGATCGGCGAGCGCATCGTGCGCATCAAGAGCGATCTCGAGGGCGTGCGCAAGACGCGTGCGGTCAACAGGGCGGGCCGAAGGAGGGCGCGCCTGCCGACGGTGGCGTTGGTGGGCTACACAAACGCGGGCAAGTCGACGCTCTTCAACCGCCTGTCCGGCGCCCAGGTCATGGCCAAGGACCTGCTGTTCGCCACGCTCGATCCCACGATGCGTTCGATCAAGCTGCCGAACGGCAAGGATTGCGTGCTCTCCGACACCGTCGGTTTCATCTCCGACCTGCCGACGCATCTGGTGGCCTCCTTCCGCGCCACGCTGGAAGAGGTGATCGAGGCCGACCTGATCGTGCATGTCCGCGATATCTCCCATCCCGACAGCGAGACGCAGCGCGCCGATGTCGAGGACGTGCTGCACGCGCTGGGTGCGCTGGAGGAGGGCGGTGCGATCTTCATCGAGGCCCTCAACAAGATCGACGCGCTCTCGGACGACCGCCGGCGCGTCCTCGAGAATCGCGCCACCACCGGCTCCGAGCGGGCGAGGCACTATCCCATCTCGGCCCTGACCGGGGAGGGCGTCGACCAGCTCCTCGTCGCGATCGGCGACTGCCTGAACAAGGCCGGGACGCCCAGAATAGTGGACGTGCCGCTGAGCGATGGCGCCACGATCGCCTGGCTTTACCGCCACGGCGACGTCCGCAGCCGCAGCGACGACGACGAAATGGCCCATTTGACGGTGGCGCTCGATGCGGCCGCCTCTGCCCAGTTCGACCGACGGCGTTCCCAGGCCGAGGCGCGTTGACACCCTGCAGCGGCGCTTCCTATAAGCGGCGCCGGTTCCCAGACGAAGGAAAAGCACCATGAACTTCAAGCCACTGCACGATCGACTCCTGCTGAAGCCGATGGCCGCCGAGACGAAGACCAAGTCCGGAATCATCATCCCCGACACCGCCCAGGAAAAGCCGATGGAGGGCGAGGTGGTCGCCGTCGGCAAAGGCAAACGCCTCGAGGACGGCCGCCTGCAACCGCTTGGCGTGAAAGTCGGCGACAAGGTGATCTACGGCAAGTGGTCGGGCACCGAGGTCAAGCTCGCCGGCGTCGACCACGTGATCCTGAAGGAAGAAGACCTGTTCGGCGTCGTCGGCTGAGCCAGTGCTGAAAGCCGGCGATTCGCAACGCGTCGCCGAGCTGATGCGCGAGACGGCGACCGCCGAGCTGATGCCGCGTTTCCGCAATCTCGCCAGTCACGAGATTCGCGAGAAAAAACCCGGCGACCTGGTCACCGTGGCCGACATCGCCTCCGAGCAGCGCCTTGCGTCCGGCCTGGCCAGGATTCTTCCTGGCGTCCCTGTGGTGGGCGAGGAGGCCGTCGAGGCCGATCCGTCCCTGGTCGACCTGATCGGCCGGCCGGGCGAGACCTGCTGGATCGTCGATCCGCTCGACGGCACGGGGAACTTCGCCGCCGGCCGCGATCGCTTCGCGATGATCGTCTGCCTCGTGCACGACCGGCGGACGGTCGGCGGCTGGATCCTCGACGTGCCAAACAACCGGATGGCCGCCACGGAGAAGGGGCAGGGCGTCACCCTCGACGGCGTCGCCGTGCGCGGCAAGACGCCGGCCGGACCGCCGGACGGGCTGATCGGCGACCGGGTCCTCAAGGAGTTCAATCGCCAACTGAGCGAGAGCCAGCGGGCGCGGCTCGGCGAGCTCACGACACTGCGGTGTGCAGGCCGCGAGTACATCGAGATGCTGGCGGGCCGGTTCAGCTTTTGCCTCTATCGCATGACCAAGCCGTGGGACCATGCCGCCGGGGCGCTGATGCTGACCGAAGCGGGCGGCGGCGCCGTCCGGTTCAACGGCGCGCCCTATGGCCCGGCCGATCCGATGGAATCGGGCATCGTGGCCTCGCCGTCGCGAGAGGTCCTGGCCGACGCGAGGGCAGTATTCGAGGCAGTCCGGATGCCGCTGCTGGCGTCAGCCGCCAGGGTCTGAAGGCAAGCCTAGACCTAGACCTAGCAGGCCGTTGAAAAAGTCATCGTAGCCGGAAGAAGAAAGTGATTCACTGGTCCTGGGTATTGCTGGGAGTTGGTGATGCGCGGATCGGATGAACGGTCAGGATCGCTGTTCAGCTACGTTGATCTGGAAGGACGGGTTCGGTCGGACCACCCTTTGCGGACGATCCGGGAGATTGCCAACGCGGCGTTGGCCGATCTGACGGGGGAGTTCGCGGCGCTCTATCCGTCACGGCTGGGCCGGCCATCGATCGCGCCGGAGCGGCTGCTTCGGGCGATGTTGCTGCAGGCGTTTTACGGCATCCGGTCGGAACGTCAGCTAATGGAGCGGATGGAGTTCGACCTGCTGTTCCGCTGGTTCGTCGGCTTGGGGGTGGACGATCCGACGTGGGACCACTCGAGCTTCTCGAAGAACCGCGACCGGTTGCTGGAAGGTGAGATCGCGTCGAAGTTCCTGGCTGCGGTGATGACCCAGCCGAAGGTGAAGCGTCTACTGTCGAGTGATCACTTCTCGGTGGACGGCACGCTGTTGGAGGCGTGGGCGTCGATCAAGAGCTTCCGGCGCAAGGACGGCGACGACAACGACAGCACGGGTCCAGGGCGCAATGCCGAGCGGCACTTCCACAAGGAGAAGCGCTCCAACGAGACGCACCGCAGCCTCACCGATCCCGAGGCCCGGCTGTACCGCAAGGGCGACGGCCAGCCAGCCAAGCTCAGCTACATGGGGCATGCTGTGATGGAGAATCGCCACGGCTTGGTGATTGGTGGCTGTGCGACGCCGGCCACCGGGAAGGCCGAACGGGAGGCCGCGCTGGCGCTGTTGGACAGCGGGCCGGCTTGTTGGGGGCGCCGGATCACCCTGGGCGCCGACAAGGCCTACGACGTGGCCGACTTCGTGGCGGCGCTGCGGGCTCGATCGGTGAGCCCGCACATCGCCATCGATGGCCATCTGAGCAAGACCGGCAAGCCGCGCAGGACGGCAGTCGACCGGCGGACCACGCGCCATGCTGGCTATGCGGTGAGCCAGCGCTGCCGCAAGCGGATCGAGGAGGTGTTCGGCTGGATCAAGAGTTCGGCCCGACTGGCCAAACTCAAGCTACGGGGTCGTGCGCGGGTAGACGCAGCCTTCACCCTGGCTCTGGCCGCCTACAACCTGATCCGGCTGCCCAAACTCCTGGCGACGCCCGCATGAGCATCCGGGGCACGTGGCGCGTCGTGGAAACACCCGAGTACGACATGGCCGGGCCGGGCTCCTTCATCCTGTTCGACGACGATGGCGGCAAGTTCGCCCTGGATTGTCTCACTGGTTCGATCCACGGTCGCTGCGAAGGCGATGCCGTCGAGTTCACCTGGGACGGCAACGACGAGATGGACGAAGCCAGTGGCCATGGCTGGGCAGAGCTGCAGAACGACGGCTCTCTCGAAGGCGAGATCTGCCTCCAACACGGCGACGACATTCCCTTCATCGCACGCCGTTCAACCACTTCTTCAACAGCCTGCTAGACCTAGACCTTGGCTTCCTGCCAGAGGGCCTCCATCTCCTCGAGCGTGGCGTCGGCGGGCTTGCGGCCGAGGCCGGCAAGGCGCGTCTCGATGTAGCGGAAGCGGCGCTCGAACTTGTCGTTGGTGCCGCGCAACGCTGCCTCGGGATCGATCCGGCAATGGCGGGCGAGGTTGGCCACGGCAAACAACACGTCGCCCAGCTCATCGGCGACACGGGCATGGTCGATGGTCCCGGCGGCGAGCTCGGAGCGCAATTCGCCCAATTCTTCTTCGATCTTGTCGATGACAGGGCCGGTCTCCTTCCAGTCGAAGCCGACGCGGGCAGCCCGCTTCTGAATCTTCTCGGCGCGAAGGAGAGCGGGAAGGGCCTTGGCCACCCCATCGAGGGCACCCGCCGGCTGCGCACCGCCTTTGCGGGCCCGCTCAGCCGCCTTGCGGGCCTCCCAGGAGATGGTCTGCGCATCCGCATCGGCGATCTTGAGGTCGCCGAAGACATGTGGATGGCGGTCGACCATCTTGTCGGCGATGCCGGCGGCGACTTGGGCAAAGTCAAAGGCCTGGGCCTCGCTGGCCATCTGCGCGTGGTATACGACCTGCAACAGCAGGTCGCCCAGTTCCTCCTTGAGCGCCGGCATGTCGTTGCGTTCGATGGCGTCGGCGACCTCGTAGGCTTCCTCAATCGTATATGGCGCAATGGTCCGGAAGGTCTGGTCGATGTCCCACGGGCAGCCGTGCTCGCGATCGCGCAGCCATGTCATCACCGCCAGGAGCCGCGCAAGGGGTTCGCGGGGAAGACTGTCGACGGTAGGCTTGCGGTCGGTCATCGGGAGTTCTCAGGTATAAGATTATCGTATAATATATATTATGACAAATATATATTTATATGATATATCAACAAATTACCAAGATACTACGATTTTTGACTTCAAGAGAGCCATAAGCTTCAGCCCGCGCTCACCATCGGCTGCCGGCAATCCCAAAGTCATCAACAGGCCCTCTTTCGAATTGTGCGGCCTCGAGATTACAAGGTCGAATACCGTCCTCAAGCCACTGTCGCCACGGCTGGGCGGCACGTTGTCATAGGCAATCAGGTACGTGCCGTCGGGCAATTTTCGGGCCTCGGCGCGAATGCCGGGCATACGGGATCTCGATGGCTCCGGCTTTCGTCGCCACGTAGTGATCAGCGTCACGCACGCCCTCGAAGGCGAAGTCGACCCGCCAGATCAGGACTCGAGTTGCATGGTCGGCGCTCAATCCGACCCCGCGTTCGCTATCCTCGGTCGCCTGCCACCCGAGCGGCAGCGAAGCTTCCACCTTTACGGTCTCGAAATAGACCCGCGCCAGGCCATTGGCAGTGTCGATGGCAACGAGCCGCGCCGCCGTGGGTTCGGGTCGTCCCGCCTGCACCGGATCGTTGCGGCTGAAGCTGGCGCCATTGTCTGCCGTCCCGAAGTCCTTGAATGTCAGCCCACCCGCGTCCAACTCGCCGTCAGCGCGTGCCGAGAGCCCGGGGGAGCCGGCCACCACGACGCCAAGGCTCGCCAACAGGAACAGACGGCGGCCGGACTCCTTTTGTATTTGCTCATCTTTGAGATGAGAAACCATGCATAACCTATTGTTTTTACGCTGCCTTATGAGGCAGCCGATTCAATGACGAGCCCGTCATGGCAAGGCGTCACGTGAGCCGGAGTGCGCCGATCGACTTCAGCATAGTCCATATCGATGTGGAGATTGGTCAAAAACGCCCGCTTCGGCGCAATCCGTTCGATCCAGCGCAAGGTAAGATCAAGATGGGCATGGGTCGGATGCGGCCTGTAGCGCGTGGCGTCCACGATCAGCAACTCGACCCCCTGCATCGCCTCGAAGGCCGCTTCGGGCAGCGCCACGACATCGTTGGCATAGGCGATCCTGCCGAAGCGGAAACCCAGGGAGGGGATCGTCCCGTGGTCCTGTTCGAAGGGCACGACGTCGATCCCGGCAGCCCTGAACGGTCCCGTGATCACATTGGCGCGGTAGATCGGATTGTAGAAGCCGTTGTCCTGGGTCTCGAAGCAGTAGTTGAAGCGCCGGCGCAGCACCGCCAGGGTTCGCTCGCTGGTCCACGCCTCGATCTGGCCGTGGCGAAAGACCTGAGGGCGCAATTCGTCGATTCCATGGACCTGGTCGGCGTGCTCGTGCGTCCACAGCACGGCGTCGACCCGCTCGACCCCGGCGTCGAGCAACTGGGCGCGCAGGTCGGGTGACGTGTCTACCAGGACGTTCTTGCCCTTGTCCTGCACCAGGATCGAACAGCGCCGGCGCCGGTTGCGCGGATCCCCGGGATCGGCCGCGCCCCAATCCCCTCTCCCGTCGCCACCTCCCAGGCGCGGCACGCCGCCCGAGGTGCCGCAGCCCAGGATGGTTATGCGCACAGCGAGCGCTCGGCCTTGGCAAACAGCCTGAAGAAATTGTCGGTCGTTGCGGCCTCGAGTTCGGCGATGCTCACGCCCTTGAGCTCGGCGACCTTGGCCGCCGTATGGGCGACGAAGGCGGGCTCGTTGGTCTTGCCGCGCCTCGGGATCGGCGCCAGGTACGGCGCGTCGGTCTCGACCAGCAGCCGGTCGAGCGGAATGTCTCGCACGATGGTTCGTAGCTCCTCGGCCGCCTTGAACGTCACGATGCCCGAGATCGAGATGTAGAAACCCAGCGCCAGCGCGCGCCGTGGCCACCGTCGGGCCCGAGCTGAAGCAATGGATCACGCCGGGGAAGGCGCCCTTCCCGTACTCGTCTTCCAGGATGTCGCCGGTCTCGTCGTCGGCGTTGCGCGTGTGGACAATCAGCGGCAGGCCAGTCTGACGGGAGGCTACGATGTGGGTCCGGAAGCTCTCGGCCTGCTCGTCGCGCGGGCTGTGGTCGTAATGGAAGTCGAGGCCGGTCTCGCCGATGCCCACCACCTTGGGATGGCGCGCCGCCGCGATCAGCCGGTCGGGGTCGCTCTGCCCCTCGTCCTTGGCCTCGTGCGGATGGACGCCGACCGAGCACCAGACATTGTCGTGCCGCTCGGCGATGGCGCGGACGCGCTCGAACTGGTCGAGGCGCGTGCCGATCGTCAGCATGGCGCCGACTCCCGCCGTCTTCGCGCGCGCCAGCACGCCCGCCTCGTCGATTGCGAGCTCGGGAAAGTCGAGATGACAATGGCTGTCGATCAGCATGTCAGGCCGCGGCCTTTGGTTCGACGAAGCGTGGGAAGACACCCTGCGGTTTGGGCAGCGCCGTTCCAGACGTGAGTTCGCGGTCGAAGGCGGCGAACGCCCTGTCCCCGGCCGGCACCGCGAGCTGATCGAGTATCCTGGCCGTGGAATTGGGCATGAACGGCTGCACGAGCAACGTCACCCTTCGGATCGTCTCGGCCAGCACCCACATCACGGTGTCGCGACGCACTGGATCGGTCTTCGCGAGCGCCCAGGGCGCCTGCGCATCGACATAGCGGTTGGCGTCGGCGATCACTTCCCAGATCGAGGTCAGGGCCTTGTGGAAGGCCTGGTCGTCGAGTTCGGCTCGCACGACCGCCAGCAGGCCACGTGCGCGATCGAGCAGCGCATGTCAGACTCCAGTCAAAACGCCCTTGGGCGGCACCTTCTCCTCGCAGCTCTTGGCGATGATCGACAGCGAGCGCTGGCAAAGATTGCCATAGGCATTGGCGAGATCGCGCGTTGAGACGGCCGATCAGGGCGCGGCGCGAGAAATCGCCGTCATTGCCGAACGGCACCTCGCGCAGCAGGAAGTAGCGCACCGGATCGAGGCCGTAGGCATCGACCAGTTCGACCGGATCGATCACGTTGCCCAGCGACTTCGAGATCTTCTGGCCTTCGTTGGTCCACCAGCCGTGCGCGAAGACCCGCTGCGGCGGCGCGATGCCGGCGGACATGAGGAACGCCGGCCAGAAGACGCAATGGAAACGGATGATGTCCTTGCCCACCATGTGCAGGTCGGCCGGCCAGTATTTCCACAGCGGGCCGTTGGTGTCGGGGTAGCCGCACTCGGTGATGTAGTTGGTGAGCGCGTCCAGCCAGACGTACATGACGTGCTTCTCGTCGCCCGGCACCGGGACGCCCCACGAGAAACTGGTCCGCGAGACCGAGAGATCCTGCAGGCCGCCCTTCACGAAGCTGATCACCTCGTTGCGCCGGCTGTCGGGCGCGATGAAGCGCGGATTCTTCTCGTAGAACTCGAGCAGCCGCTCGGACCACGCCGAGAGCCTGAAGAAGTACGACGGTTCCTCGACCCACTGCACCTCGGCGCCGGTCGAGGTGGCACGGCGTTTCTTGTCCGGTCCAAGCTCGGTCTCGCTTTCGACGAAGTAGGTCTCGTCGCGCACCGAATACCAGCCGGCATATTTGCCGAGATAGATGTCGCCGGCGGCGACGAGCTTCAGCCACAGCGCCTGGCACGCCGCGTAATGGCGCGGCTCGGTAGTCCGAATGAAATTGTCGGGGCTGCTGTTCATCTTGCCGACAAGATCCTGGAACGACTGGCTCATCTTGTCGGCATAGGCCTGCGGCGACAGTCCGGCCGCCGGGGCGGCCGTCTCGATCTTCTCGCCGTGCTCGTCGGTGCCGGTCAGGAAATGAACGTCGCGCCCGTCGAGGCGCATGAAACGGGCGAGCACGTCGCAGGCGAGCGTCGTGTAGGCGTGCCCGATATGAGGCACGTCGTTCACGTAGTAGATCGGCGTGGTGACGTAGTAGGTACTGCGGCCCGACATGACTAACTCCGGATCGTCGCCCCTCCCGGAGCGCCGGTATCAGCGCCTCAACGCATCGCCGATTGCAGAGCCAGGAAGCTTACGAGCACCGTTTGCTTGCGATCGAGATGAACGGCGTCGGAACAGGACAACAGGTGGGCGACCTTTTCCCATGCCGTTATCCAGCGATCAAGGCTGGCGGCCGCAAGCAGGCGGCTCTGAAGCCCCTTCTCGCCGGGCACGACCGGGGCATTTTCTCCGCCCGCCCAATGCCGGGCGAGGCCTTTCAGCCAGCCGTCGAACAGGAAATTCAGCGAACGCCAGTCGCCATTGGCTTCCTCGCCGCGTCGGGCGAAGCGCTCGGCGAACGTGTGCAGGCGGGTCATGTCGAGGTCCGGCAGGGTGGCAAGCACGTCCACCATCTCGCGATAGAGGCCGAGGCTGCCGGCACTGGCGAGATCGAGCGCCCGGCCGATGCTGCCCTCCGCGAGATTTGCGAGGGCCCGCCTCTCCTCCTGCGCGGTGTCCGGCGCGTAGTCAGCGAGCAACTCGATGACCACATCGTCTTCGAGCGGCTTCAGGGCAAGCCGGCGACAGCGCGAGCGAATGGTCGCCAGCAGGCGGCCTGGCGCGTGGGCGACGATCAACAGCACGGCGTTGGGCGGCGGCTCCTCGAGGATCTTCAGGACGGCGTTGGCGGCATTGCGGTTCATCTCGTCGGCCGCATCGACGATCGCCACGCGCCATTTTCCCATGGCCGGTGTCATGTGCATGAATTCGCCCAGGTCGCGCACGTCGTCGACAGTGATCTCGTTCTGGATGCGCGCATCCTTGTGATGAAGCGTGCGGCGGAGATGAAACAGGTCGGGATGCGTCCGCGCATCGACCAGCGAACGGCCCGGCGCGTGCATGTCGACGTCAAAGCTGTCGGGCGAGGTGGCGAACAGGCCGCCTTCCTGGCCCGCCAGCAGGAAGCGCGCGAAGCGCCAGGCAAGCGTGGCCTTGCCGATGCCGCGCGGCCCCGTCAGCAGCCACGCGTGATGCAGCCGGCCGATCTGCTGGGCCGCGAGCATTGTTCGCTCGGCGATGTCGTGTCCGATGAAGCGCGTGTTGCGCCACGGCGGCGGCCAGGCGTGCGGCCATTCGAGCTTCTCGAGCTCGGCTGGATCGGCGCTCGTCTTGCCTCGTGCCACCGCGATCAGCCTCCCAACCGGTCGCCCACCGTGCGAGCGATCGTGGCGGCAAGTGTATCGATATCCTGCGCCGCGTCGATCACGACGCAACGCCCGGGTTCGCGCCGGGCAATCTCGAGGAAGCCCGCCTTGACCCGCCGGTGAAACTCGACAGGCAGGCCTTCGTACCGCGTTTCAGTGCCGCGGCGCGCGGCCGCCCGCGCCAGGCCGGTTTCTACAGGCAGATCGAGGATCAAGGTCAGGTCTGGCCGGAAATCACCCACGCCGATTGCGTAAAGCCGCTCGAGCATCTCGGGATCCAGCCCATGGCCATAGCCCTGGTAGGCCCGTGTCGAATTGGCAAAGCGGTCGCTCACCACCCAGGCGCCGCGCTTCAGGGCCGGCCATACGGTCGTGCGAAGATGGTCGCGGCGGGCGGCGAAATGCAGCAGCGCCTCCGTCGGACCGTCCCAGCGCTCGGCCGGACCTTCGACCAGGAGCTTGCGTATCACCTCGGCGCCGGGCGAACCGCCGGGCTCGCGCGTGGCGACGACAGTCCTGCCGCGTCGCTCGAGCCAGTCCTTCAGGCGCGCGAGTCTGGGTCGACTTCCCCGCCCCTTCGCCGCCTTCGAGGGTGATGAAACGGCCACCCCCGCCGTCGCTCACGATGCCCAGCCGAGGAGGTAGTGACCGATCAGTGTCGACATGCGACTGAACATGCCCGCGCGCTCGACGTTCGCGCCGGCCTGCAGCGGATATTCGATGATCCGGCCGTCGGGCATGGTCACGGCAGCCGTGCCGATCGCCGTGCCCTTCGCGATCGGCGCGGCGATCGGGCCGTCGAAGCGCGCCACGATGCGCGGCTGCGCGCTCTGCCCGACCATGGTCGTGACCAATACCGGATGCGCCGTCACGAGCGGCACCTTGTCCTGTGCGCCAAGCCACACCGGCGCTTCGGCCACCGTGTCGCCGGCCTGGAGGACGGTGGTGTTCGCGGATTCTCGGAAACCCCATTCGATCAGGCGCGCGGTCTCCTGCGCACGCTCGGCCATGCTGTTCATGCCGTTCAGCACCAGAATAATCCGGCGGCCGTCGCGGATCGCCGAGGTCGTCTGGCCGAACCCGCCCTCCTCGGTGTGGCCGGTCTTGAGACCGTCGACGCCCGGGACGCTCTTGAGCTCGAGGTTGCGGTTGGCCTGGGTCTTGCCGTTGAAGGCGTAATCGCGCTGCGCATAGTAGTGATAGAACTGCGGGTAATCGCGGACGGTGCGCATCGCGAGCACGGCGAGATCGCGCGCCGTCACCACCTGCCCTTCGGCCGGCCAGCCCGACGAATTCTTGAAGACCGAACCGGTCAGGCCGATCTCCTTCGCGCGTTTGTTCATGCGTTCGGCAAAATTCTCCTCGCTGCCGGCCATGCCTTCGGCGACCGCGACGCTGGCGTCATTGCCGCTCACCACGATCACGCCCTGGACCAGGTCGCTCACCGTGGGCTGGTCGGTGCGCTCGAGAAACATGGTGGACGAATGCTGTCCGCGTGTGATCGCGTAGGCGCGCTCGCTGACGCTGAAGCGCGTATCCATCTTGAGCTTGCCGGACGCCAGATCCTCGAACAGCAGGTAGACGGTCATCATCTTCGCCATCGAAGACGGCGCCATCGGCTTTTCGGCATCCTTGGCCAGCAGCACCGCGCCGGTCTGGGCGTCGATCAGGCAGGCAAAGCGCGCCACGGTCGGAGGACCGATCTGCGAGGGCCCGGCCGCCTCGAGCCGCGCAGCCTGCGCCGCGGCAGCGGCCTTGGGGCCCGCTGTAGGCGCCTGTGGCCCGGGCTTGGCTGCAGGTTTGGGTTTCGGCTGGCCCTGCTGGCGACGCGGCTGGTCGTTCTGCTGGGCGCAGACATCGATGATCGGCCCCGTCATGCCGGCCAACGCGAGAAGAAGTACCAGTACCCGGACTCGGTCAATCCGTAACAACACGTGCCTCACCATATCCTGACCGTTTCAGCCGATCGGCAACGATGCCGGCGGCGTCCGGGGTCGTATAGGGCCCTACCCTCACCCGGTAAACCTCGTGACCGCCGGCGGACGCCTGGAAGATCTCGGTCGACCCGTAGCTGCTGATCAGATCGCGTTGCCGCGACGCATTGTTGATCGTCGAAAAAGCGCCCGTCTGCACATAAAAGCTGCCGGCCGATTGCGTCGATCCCGAGGCAATGCTGGCGATCGTCGGTGCGCTGGTGTCAGCGCGCACCAGCACTTCCTGCGGCGGCGGGGCCGGTGTCTGCAGTTGCGGAGCGGCGCTCATCGGCGCCGGGGCGGCGCGCTGGCCCGAGGCCACCTGGGCCACCGCCGCCTCCTGCTCGGCCGCCCCTCCACCGCTGATTGCAACCTCTTTCACGGCCCGGCTTTCGGCCGCAAGCTGATCGAGACGGACATGCGCGGTGCCGTTGCGCACGATGTCGAGGTCCTGGGCTGCTGCCCGCGACAGGTCGATTACGCGGCTGCGCGCATAGGGGCCACGGTCGTTCACGCGCACGACCGTCGAGCGGCCGTTGTCGAGATTGGTGACCCGCACGATCGCCGGCATCTGCAGGGTCCGATGCGCCGCCGTGTGGTCCTCCTGATTGTACTGCTCGCCATTGGCCGTCGCCTTGCCGTGGAAGCCGGGCCCATACCAGGAGGCGACCCCGGTCTCGACATGGTTGAACTCTTCCTGCGGCACGTAGGTCACGCCGTCGATCTGGTAGGGTTTTCCGACCTTGTAGCTCCCCTGGCTCGGCACGTTGGAGCCACCCCCGCCCGAGCCGCGGTGGGAGGCGCAGGCGCCCAAACAGGCCAGCAACAAAAGCGCAGCCGAGAGACGACAAAGCAGCATTTCCAGCCATCATACACTATGTTGAGGATGACGTGCAGCTATCCCCAGCATCTAGCTATTCTGGCCCCTCAACCCGGATCGGACGATAACCGTGCCGGAAAGTGCATGAAGACCCCCAGCCCAACCCCGAGCAACCTGCAGCGGGCCTTCGGCCTGCATCGGCAAGGAAAGCTCTCCGATGCCGAGAAGCTCTACGAGGTCGAACTCAAGGCCAGGCCGAACGACTTCGACGCTCTGCATCTGCTGGGGATGATCCTGCACCAGACCGGCCGCATGGAGCGGGCCGTCGAGCTGTTCCGGAAGGCGGCCGCCATCAAACCCGGGGTTGCCGAGGTTCACAGTAATCTGGCCAGCGGCCTCAAGGATCTGAAACAGCTCGAGGAGTCCCTGGCGAGCTACGACCGGGCGATTGCCCTGAAGCCGGACTTCGCCGTGGCTCACTTCAATCGCGGCAACGCACTTTCCTATCTCAAGCGCTTCGATGAGGCGGTCGCCAGCTATGACAAGGCGATCGCGCTGCAGCCGGACCTCGCCGACGCCTGGTCCAACCGCGGGGTCGCCCTCAAGGACCTGAAGCGTTTCGGCGAAGCCGTCGCCAGCTACGACAAGGCGATCGCGTTGAAGCCGAACAACGGCCTGGCCTATGCCGAGCGGATGTATTCGAAAATCATGACGTGCGACTGGCGCGACTACGCCGCCGATTGCTCACGGCTCCGCGGCATGGTCGATGGCGGCACCGAAGTATTGCCGTTCATTCTGCGCACGATCTCCCCCGACCTCGGCGAGCTGCGCCGATCGGCCGATATCGCTGCCAAAGCCCTGCCATTGCAGGCCGGCAGCTTCGCCGGGTCGTCGCCTGCATCGGCAGGCGGGCGCCTGCGCATCGGCTATCTGTCGTCCGATCTCGGCAATCACCCGGTCGGCCGCATGATGGCGAGCGTCATCGAGCGCCACGACCGCAGTCGCTTCGAGATTTCCGGCTACAGCACCGGCGTCGACGACAGGAGCCCATTGCGGCAACGGCTGATCGGGGCATTCGACCGCTTCGTCGACCTCTCGGGCGTGCCGGACCGCAAGGCCGCCCGGGGAATCCATGCCGACGGGATCGATGTCCTTGTCGACCTGAACGGCTTCACCGCCGGCGCGCGCCAGCAGATCCTGGCGTTCCGCCCGGCGCCCGTGCAGGTCAACGCGCTGGGCTATCTGGGACCGATGGGCGTGCCCTTCTTCGACTATGTCATCGCCGACCCGGTCGCGGTTCCGTCGTCCGATCAGCCCTGGTACGACGAGCGCATCGTGCATCTCGCGCACTCCTATCTGCCGATCGATGGCGACGAGCCCATCGGCGCGCCGACCCTGTCACGCGAAGAGTATGGCTTGCCGGAGATCGGGTTCGTGTTCTGCTGCTTCAATAGCCCCTACAAGATCACGCCCGGGATGTTCGACGTCTGGATGCGGATCCTGCGCGAGGTGCCCGGCAGCGTCCTGTGGCTCTGCGCCACCGGCGCGCCGGCGATTGCCAATCTCCGCGCCGAAGCCCGGGCGCGCGGCGTGGACGACCGGCGCCTGGTCTTCGCGCCCCTCATACCGACGCCGCAGTATCTCGCGCGCATGCGCGCCGCCGAGCTGTTCCTGGACACAAATCCTTGCAGCGCCTGCACCGTGGGCCGGGATTCGATGCTGGCGGGACTGCCGATCCTGACCTGCACCGGCAAGGTCTTTTCCGCGCGCCATACGAGTAGCCTGCTGCATTCGGCGGGATTGCCAGAACTCGCGACGACGTCGCTTTCCGACTACGAAGCGCGTGCGGTGCAACTGGCGACGTCGCCAGGATTGCTCTCCGCACTGCGTGCCAGGCTTGATATGGCCAGGAACGATCGGCAGGGGCCGTTCGACGTCGGGGGATTCGTCGCCGACCTCGAGCAGGCCTATGCGAACATGGCCCGGATCCATCGCGATGGCGGCTCGCCCCGCACCTTTGCGGTGTCGCAATGACTAGGCTGGACGCTGCATGTTCTGACGGGCGGCGGTCGGAATGACGGTGGTGTTTGGCGGCACGTCACGATCGACCACCGCTCCTGCTCCCACCACCGCTCCGGCACCGATGCGCACTCCTGGCAGGATGACTGCGCCCGCGCCGATCAGTGCCGCTTCGCCCACGTGCACCTGCCCGGCGATGACGACGCCCGGGCCGACGGAGGCGAAGTCGGCAAGGCTTACATGATGTCCCACGCTGCAGCCGCGATTGACGAAGGCGAAACGGCCGATCGTCGTCGCGGCTCCGATCGTGCAGCCGGCATTGATGTAGCTCCCCTCCCCGACGCTCAACTGTCGTGGCAGGATCGACGTCGGATCGATCAGCGCCGGAAACTCGCGCGCGCCGAGCGACAGGGCGTGCTCCCTGGCCGACTGGCGATTGCGCGGCGTGAACAGCGGCAGGAGGACCCGATGGTTCTCCAGACACCCGGGTTCCGGCGGCTTCAGCAGGCGGCGGTCGCTCGCATGGTCGGGCCCGTCGACGTTCTTGATGACGGCCGCCACCGTCCAGCCGCGGCGGGCACAGCTCTCCTCGACATCGACGATCACTGGCGACCCGGAACCAAAAAGGATGACGCTGGGGATCATGGAGTGCGGCCGGTAGGGAACACGTTCGAGCGCAAAAACGTCCCCTCCTCGAGGGGACGCCTCGGATATCGATTTCATAAGGTTTTTACGCGATTCGTCCCCTCTTTTGCGCCACCCCTTTTGCATAATTTCGCGGTGCGGCTTTTTCTCTGATTACCGGACGCCCTTAATCGTGATGCTTGAGGATCGTGCCGCCGGTGCCGTCGGCCGCGGTTTCGAGACCGCCCAGAGTGTCCGCGCGCCAAAGCGGCTCAGCGTCGGCTCAAATGACGCCAGAGCCACAACAACAGTACGCGTCCGGCCAAGGCCGCCTTGATGGTGTCGACAGGTTCGGCATTCTGACTGGATGAACAGAGCGGAAGCGACAGGTATCACGCCTGTGCGTGACAGGCGTGCGTTGTCTGTACCGGAGCGGAAGCGCCGTCGACGCTACCGGCTCGAAGAGAAGCAGGCGATTCTGCAGGCGGCGGCGGAGCCGGGTGTGACGGTGTCGGAGGTGTCACGCCAGTACGGCATAGGGCGAAGCCTGATCCACAACTGGCGTCGGCAGCAAGCGGTGTCGGTACTGGGCGCGACGGTGCGCTTCACGGCGGTGGCAGTTGCGCCGGAGAAGCCGACGGCGGCCGTCGGAGCGATCGAGATCGAGCTGGACGGCGGCGTACGGCTGCGGGTCGATGCAGCAGTCGACGAGGCAGCATTGAAGCGGGTACTGCGGGCACTTGGACGATGATTGGCTTGCCATCGGAGAGCCGGGTGTGGCTGGCAAGCGGCGCGACGGACATGCGGCGGGGCTTCGACGGACTGGCGCTGCTGGTGCAGGAGACGCTGAAGCGCGATCCGCACTGTGGCCACCTGTTCGTGTTCCGGGGCAAGCGCGGCGGCCTGATCAAGGTGCTGTGGCACGACGGCCAGGGGATGTGCCTGTTCGCCAAGCGCCTGGAGCGTGGTCGCTTCGTATGGCCACGGACCGAAGGCGAGGCGGTGACGATCACGGCGGCGCAACTCGGCTACCTGTTGGAAGGCATCGACTGGCGCATGCCACAACGGAGCTGGCGACCGGAGCTGGCGGGATAAGGCGCTTTGCCAAGGGCGCCGTGCTTCGCAAGCGCCTATGCAAACGCCCGACGCGACCGATTAACTCGCCGGCACGATGATCGTGGGCGGGCGAGCGGAGTGGCGGTAAAATCTCCGTTATGAAGGTCGATCTCGCCACGCTGCCGACCGACGTCGATGCCCTGCACGGGCTGGTGCACGTGTTGGTCAGCGAGCTGAAGGCGCGAGAACTGCGGGTCGAGCAACTCGAGGCGCGGATCGCCAGGTTGCAGCGCCTGCAGTTCGGCCGCTCGTCGGAGAAGCGGACCCAGGAGATCGAGCAACTACAGCTCGCGCTCGATGACCTGCATGAAGAGACGGGCGCAGCGGCGGCCGAGCGTCCGGCGGCGTTGCGGCAGGTCATGGGCAAGCCGGTTCGCCGGCCGCTGCCCGATCACCTGCCACGCGAGGAGATCGTCCATGCGCCGGCCTGTGCCTGCCCGCAGTGCGGCGGCGTTCTGCGCCGGCTGGGCGAGGAAGTGACCGAGGTGCTGGATTATGTTCCAGCCTCCTTCAAGGTGATCCGCCATGTGCGGCCGAAGTTCTCGTGCCGCACGTGCGAGGCCATCACCGTTGCACCGATGCCATCGCTGCCGATCGAGCGCGGCCGGCCAGGGGCGGGGTTGCTCGCCCATGTGCTGGTCTCCAAGTACGCCGACCATCTGCCGCTCTATCGTCAGAGCGGGATCTATGCGCGCCACGGCGTCGAGCTGGAACGCTCGACCCTGGCCGATTGGGTGGGTCAGTCGACGGCACTCATACAGCCCCTGATCGAGGCGCTGCGCCGGGAGATGATGTCCTCGGAGGTCCTACACGGCGACGACACGCCGGTGCCGGTGTTGGCTCCCGGCCTGGGCAGGACGAAGACGGGCAGGCTGTGGGCTTATGTCCGCGACGAGCGCCCGCACGGCGGCAAGACCCCGCCGGCGGCGGCTTACTTCTACTCACCCGACCGCAAGGGTGAGCACCCGCAGGCGCACTTGAAGACCTTCAAGGGCTTCCTGCATGCCGACGGCTATGCCGGCTTCAATGCCCTGTTCGACGGCGACGTGGTCGAGGTCGCCTGCTGGGCGCACGTCCGGCGCAAGTTCTTCGACGTGCATGAGGCCACGGCATCGCCGATCGCCAAGGAGGCGCTCGACCGCATCGGCGCCTTGTACGGCATCGAAGCCGAGGTTCGCGGCCGGCCGCCGGACGAGCGACAGCAGGCACGCCGGCAACGAGCTGGCCCGCTGATCGACGAGTTGCGGTCCTGGCTCGACGTCACCAAATCCAAGCTCTCAGCCAAGACCGAACTCGCCGGCGCCATGCGCTATGCCCTCGCACGCTGGCCTGCCTTGCGACGCTACCTCGACGACGGCAGGCTGGAGATCGACAACAATGCCGCCGAGCGCGCCCTGCGCGGCGTTGCCCTGGGCCGCAAAAACTATCTCTTCGCCGGATCGGATGAAGGCGGAAGACGCGCCGCAGCGGCCTACTCCCTCATCGAGACCGCCAAGCTCAACAGCCTCGACCCCGAAGCCTACCTGCGCGACGTTCTCGCCCGCATCGCCGACCATCCGATCAACCGTGTCGCCGAGATCCTGCCCTGGAACTGGAGCACTCCCTCCAAGGCTCAAGCCGCGTAGTTCACCGGACGCTTACCAACAACAGCTAGAGGACGAACTCGTTACGGTTGAAGCGTCAATCAAGGAACACGCCAGCGCGGGTCGCGGACTGGTGGGACATTGAACGGTCTGTGATTGACCGATTGAAGTCACTGTTTAGGAGCCGATAACCGTGACGGGAACGCGCATTGAACGGCAGTGGATTTTTACCGCACACTTTGGGGTGAGCTTGGGGTCAAGAGCCGCGCTGCTGCGGTTCAGTTCGACAACGCGGCGGCTCTTAACTATTGAAATCCCTGCGTTGGATGGGTGGCCGAGCGGTTTAAGGCACCGGTCTTGAAAACCGGCGTGGGTTCACGCCCACCGTGGGTTCGAATCCCACCCCTTCCGCCAAGCTCATTTTACGGTCCTTTGTTTTCGAGGGTTTGATGGGATTTTTGGCAAACCCGTTACTGAGGTTTGCCACTCGCTGTTCTCGTTGCGAGCTTGTCGGCCCCGCTCTGAGCGAGGCGCTTTCGATTTGCCGAGGCGGTGTAGCGCTGCACTTCTTTGAGCGTCTGCCAGCCACCCCAAGACATGATCTCGTGATCGCTGCACCCGGCATCTGCCAGTCGGGTTGCGGCCGCCTTCCTTAGGCCGTGCGCGCTATAGCCCTTCAGGCCGGCGTCGTCGCAGATTTCACGAAACCAGTTGCCGAAGCCAGCAGCCGAGAACGGTTGACCGGCCTCGGTCACGAGAAAAGCAAGGTTGCCGATTTCGGTCGCGTCGATCGCCAACTGCAAATCCGGGAGCACCGGAATGTCGACTTGTTGGCCGGTCTTCTGCTGTTTGAAGCTCAACACTCCGAGGCGGACATGCTGCGGACCAAGCCTCACCACGTCGCTTCTACGTTGCGCGCTGTTGTACAGAAGCTCGAGGGCAAGGCGTGCGCGAGTGCCCAGCGCGTGTCGAGCACGAAAAATTTCAATCGCATCCGTAGGCCATGGCATCGCCCCAGTGGATTTGTGACGAATACCCTTTACGCCGGCCGCTGGATTAAAGCCGAGCATCCCCTCGTCCACCGCGAAATCGAGAAGCATACGCACGATGCGGAGCCAGTTGTTCGCAGCCGCTGGCGTTTCGACCTTCTTTTCAAGCAGCCGCTTCATTCGCTCGCGGTCAAGATGGGCGAGACGGCGATGGCCGTGGTCGGTGCGGAAGCGCTCGATGATGCCCCGATAGGTCGCCTTCGTGCTGTCAGCCAGAACGACGTACGCGGCGGATCGATAGTAGCGCGCCACCAGGGCGGCAACCGTACCCGGCAGGGTGCGGCCCTCCCCCACTTCGATTTTAGGCGCGGATTGTCCGCCTAACGCAAGTCGGTAGGCGTCCATGAATTCGTCTGAGCCAGGCAGTCCGGGCAGCGGGGTTCCCTTGAAGCCCGGGCGCCGGAAGTAGCGACAAGTCTTGCCATGCCGATCTTTGAATTCGTGCACGTAGCGCAACAACATCTTCGTCATGCGGCGTCATCCCAGTCGTTGCGTTCCGGAGCGCTGTCTATTTGCTCAACCTGCACCGGCTTCTGTTCGCCGAAAAGTAGCGTCGCGCCATCGCGGTCGAGCTTCACCCCAACGATGTGCCCTTTGCCGACGCCGGCCGCGAGCGCGGCCTTGATTAGCCGCGTGATGTCCGCCTGGGTGACGGGGCTCGACCTACGGGTCATCGGCACTCCAAGGTGTGGTCTCTGATCCACCTGAACAGATCAGGTCCCGCTGTCCTTGTTTCAGTAAGAGGTTTCGGTTCCCAGTGGGCCGCCAGATTGTCGAATCGCAACTGACTAAACTCGTCAGCGTGTTCTACGCCGTCCCGGCCAAACGACAGAGTAGCCGGGCCGTCGCGATGGACAGTGAGCTCCGCCCATGTTTTAGCGCCGGGTCGTATCAATGAAACCAACACATCGACTAGCTTTATTTTCGACGTATCTGCTGCCGGACAACCGATTATGCGTGCAAGCATCACGACCGATTTGCGATCGCGGTGCTGTGGGCCCGCTTGCCCGGCAAAGCATCTGGCGGCGGCGATCTCCAAGGCCGCCTGCGCTGCCTGCGTCGGCTGCGAGTTTGCGAGCACGGCAATCAAGAACATGGCGCCCTCTTCAAGCGTCACGTCCGGCAGGCTCTTTCCCTTCGCCTTTGCACGAAGGCCGGCGTCCGCCAACGCGCGGTCTATCACCCGCAAGCTCGCGTAATCCTGGCCAGTGAAGGCCGCGAACTCTTGGACGAATTGTAGAGCGTGCATAACTTGGATTGTGGGCGGCGCAATCCAGGAAGTCAATTTGGATTGTGTGGCGTTTATCCCAAGCTAGGTGACCGAACGCCATGCTCCGGTTACGCGACCATGGATGCGCGTTGACGCAACCGGGACGAATGCGTCGGACTCGCCCTCGGCGCCGACAATGCGGACGCGCAACGGCGCACTATTGGGAACGACCTCGAGATGCCTGACTATCAGGCCGCCGTCGCGATCGATCACGAACGGCCCCGGCGGCGAGGGCCGCACGTCCAGCGGGTTGAATGTGACCACCGACCCGAACGGCATGCCGTCGATGCCACGCTCGGCTATCTCGAGGGTATGCTGGCCCGGACCAAGGCTTTGGAGAGCGTCCGCTATCGAGAGCATTGGCGCCTCATAGTCGCGGCTTTCATGGTGTACCTAAAACCGCCCTGTGATTTCGTTCGAGAGCTCCTGTCCGGCGATAATGAGATTTGCAATGCCGTTACGTAGATCATGCTCACGCGCAATGTCATCGGCAGCGCCCTGCACGACCAGCATGTTGAGCGCCCAAAAAATACCGCTCATCCCATAAGCGGCCATTTCAAGATCGCCTTGGGTAGCTCGGTTGACGAGAACCTGTGAGCGGGCGGACGTGGTAACTTCCTTCTTAGCCATGATCAACTCCCTATCGTCGGTTGCGGTTAGAGCCGGGCGTGTAGCGCCAACTACCGCTCGGCTCGCCTTTATGGTAATACCCCATTCATGGCGAAGTCAATTAAGGTGGCACCAAAAAAGAGGGGACGCCCGCCCAGCGGCGGCCGAGACCCAATTGTGCCAATTCGTTTTCCAGAGGAAACGATTGTCGAGGTCGACGCTTGGGCTGCGAAGGCCGGCGTCAGCCGCTCGGAGGCCATCCGCCGGCTAGTCGAGACGGGATTGAAGGCTAAACGCTCCACAGCGCGGTAGTGGCACAATCATCAAACCCATCGGGAGGCTGGCATCATGTCTGCAATCGACGCTCAATCGCTGACCGACGACGCGCTGCTGTCATACGATGACATGATGATAGAATGTCTCCCGAAGATCGAACATTTCTCGCCGTTGGCGACCTCAATTTGGGCGGAAGTGCTTCGCGAGCTAGACCTTCGAAAGTTCGTCGAACTCGTTTCCGGATCGTATGAAGACATCGGAAATGCGAGGATCAAACGATTGCCGCGGACCAAGCCGTAGACGGACGGTCAAGGCTCAGGCCGCAAGCGCCTGCCGCTTCCGCTCGGCGTAGGCGCGCGACGATCGAAGGTGAGCTTCGTGGCGGCACTCATCGCTGCATTGCATTGAGGTCAATCTAATTGGCTTGAACGGGCGGCTGCAAATTACGCATGCCCTTTCGAAAGGCAGCGGCGGTAGGCCTTTCTTGTCGCGCAGCTTTTTTTTCAGCGCCACGCTGGCGCAGGCAGGCCCGCAGGAGAGTTGCCGAAAATGATGCGGCCGGAACGGCGACGCGCACACCAAGCAATCCCGCGATGGATACTTCTCGCGCAAGGCTGCGCAGCGATGGCCACAGTACCGCTTATCCCGATGGCCGTGCTTCAGCGTGAACAGCTTGCCGCACTTTCGGCAGAGACGGTCGAGGGGGCGAGCGGCGCGCCTGGTCTCTCCGGTCAGGATGACACGTGTGGCCCTCCGGCGGACTTCATCGGCCTTGCGAAGCGTCGCGGTACGGTCGCGCTCTCTGATGGCCAGGCGGCATTCTTCGCCGCACCACGGCCGATTGTGGCCTCCCTCCATGTATCCGCCGCAGCATGCGCAATACCGATATTCGATCGGCAGGGGGTCCGCCTGAGCGACGGCGATCGAAGGTCGGAGCGATGAGCCAATGCGATGCAGAGCGAATTCAACGATGGAACGCGCCAGTTTGTCCGCGGGCTCCCACTTGTGCCCCTTGAGACAGAGGGCGGCCCGCAGGCCATACCGGCACTCGCTCGACCATCTGAATTTTGTCGGACGGCCGGTGCTGAGCAAACGCGCGACCTCGCGGACGATCGGCTCTTGATGGAGCCGCCGCGCCCGGTCGTGTTTCCTTCGTTTCCTCTTCGGCTTGGCCATGGTCGGTGGGCCTTGCTGCTATGTCTCCCAATCGAGCCTTTGAAAGACGGCAGCGACCGCGGCGGAATCAAGTCCCGCCTCCTTCGCTTGTGCCATCGCGGCCACCAACGTTGATGCGGCGCGCGCCGCACCGCCGGCATCAAAGGCCTGCGTCGGCCGCAAGGTATCGATTGCGATTTCGCCGCCGAGCTTGGCGCTCGCCTCTTCGGCCAGGAGCTCGGCGATTGGCTGCAACATCCACGTCGCAAGATGGCGCTGCGCCTCGCGCGTCATCGGGCCTTGTCCTTGCGATGAGAACAGCGCCGGCAGCACACCAAACACCGCGCACACCCCGTCGCGCGCCGCGGCCAGGCTTTCGGTCGTGACGGCCTGCTCGAGGTTGGGTGTGAGGTCCGCCGGCCTCCAGTCGCTTGCCGGTGCGGGGCCACCCGCGGCGCTCACGGTTACAGACTCCCGGAGCAGAACACGGCCGCGCTGGCCACGGAACGACATGCCTAGCGTGGTGCTGTCTTTGTCTGGAATTTCAGGCATCGGCACGACCTGGCTACCGATAGGTGCCATTTCGTAGACTTCGCTCAACGTGGTCTCAATCGCTTGCAACATGCCGGCGGTCAGCGATGCGCGCCGCAGCGGAGCGGTGCCTGCCCACGGCGCGGCAGGATCGACCCCAATTCGGACGTGCAGCACTTCGGCAGCCAGCGCGGTTTGCGTCGTGCCGCCGCCGGCCTCCGACACGCTGACTCGATACGCGGTCGGCACACCGTTGCGCGTGCGCAAGTCCCAATCCGAACAAGGCACCAGGGTGTCGCGTATCAAGAAGACGGCCTCGCCGCGCAAGGCCAGCCCGCGCCCGATAAGCGCCATCGTTCGCCGGTCCAGCATTTCGGCGCCGGCAACATCGGCAAGCGCAAAGCCGTTCTCCCAAAGAGAAATGCAGGCTTGCGCCGTGGCCGTGAGCTCGGCGATACCGCGGCGGCCGGAGATGTATGATTCGCGGGCCGCCATGAGCTCGGCGGTAAAGCCGGACATGCTCGATCGCTTCTCCGCTTTTCTGAAGGGCCACCACCGCATCATCATGCCCTCCGAAATGTGCGCAAAAGGTCGGCCGCGCCGCTCTGCTGTAGCGCCTGAGCGCGCCACGTCGGGCTGCCGTATTCGATCGTGGCAATGTCGGGCACGGCCTCTGAATGCACGCCTATGCCCGCGATCGGCTCGGCGAAGTATTCAGCGAGGCGGCGATAGGCTTCCTGCACGATGGCCGGAACGTCGGCATCGTCTTCGCCGGCGGTACCGGTGAAGCGGTAAGGCCCGGTGCCGGGCAGGCAGTAGCCGCCGAGTGGCGACGGCGACAACGTGATCGCTTCCCAGCCGGTGCCATTCCAGGATCTCGACGCTATCGATGGTCGATGGCTTCAGCGGCGGTTCCCAATCGCCGCAGCCCTCGACGATCCATTCGACCGACCGCTCGGTGTAGCGCCGTGAAATATAGGCCTCGAGGCGCTGCCATATCATATCCGGGTCGAGAGCCGCCGCGGCCGTCGAAAGCCCGTCCGGCGCGCCCGGGTAGGTCTCTGGCACCCCTCGCAGACGAAAATCCGGTCGCCGCGCCATCATGCCCTCCATCGCGCCAGCACGCGGCGCAAGCCGGCATCGGGCGTATCGATCGACGGTCGGTTGCGGGCCGCCACCGACGTATCCGGATATGCCGGCCAACTGAGAATCACCGAGACCTCGGCGAGGTCGACGGCGCGGAGCTCGCGGCGGTTTCCCGCCCATCGCTCGCCATCGGGCCGGACCTTGAAGGCGAACGACATGCCGCCAAGGTCGCCGCGTTCGGCCAGGGCGAGCACGTCGCGGCCGGCTTGCGTGTCGGGCACGTCGAGATCGAAGGCCAGGCCGCGCGCATCTTCGCGAAGGCGCAAGGTGCCGCTGCGGGTGCGTGCCAGCAGCCGGCCCGGGTCGTGGTCGACCAGGGCCAGCTTGTCGGCGCCATCGGCGAGCGTGGCCGCGAAGGCGCCGGCCGCGATGGTTTCGATAAACGATGCCTATGCGCGCCTCCGTGCCGAAGGTGGCCGCGTCAGCCCTCGAGCTTGCGCCCGGCCGCCCTGATTTCGGCGGCCGCGGCGCTGCGTTCGATTTCCATCTGCCGCTAGGCGTTCTGGACGCCGGTGAGGATTTGCAGCTGCGCCGGCCGGGCAACCGTCACATCCGCCGTCACCAGACCGGTCAACCGCAGGCCGCCGCTGGCGGCGTCTGCGAACGGATCCCGTATAACGTCGACCGAGCCCCAGAGGCCAACGAAGACCGGAGCGACACCGCCGGCCGCGGTTGTCAGGAGCGCTTTGCTGGCCGTCGGCGGGCCGCCGGTGGGTGCCGCCAGGGCGTTGCTCGACATGGCGATGTTGGCCGTCGGGATATTGGCCAAAAGCCTATCCCACTCCGACACGGCGGTGTTGGTGATCAGGGTGTTATCCATGAAATCGTAGATTTCGGGACGAATGAGCAGCTTCACGTCGCCGGGTCCGCCGGCTGCGTTCGCGGTCAGGAAGCGGGTCACTGCCGAACGGAACGCCGCCCAGCTTGCCGCGGCGCTGACTGCGGTGCTGAGTGATCGAGTAGGAGCCTACGAAGACGCCGGCCGGCTCGCCCGATGCGCCGGCGCCGAGGAACACGGCCTTATCGAGCGCCATTTCGATGGCGCTGCTCATGTCGCGCCGCACTGCCTCCTCGAGCGCATCGCCTGACTGCTTCGCAGCCTTGCGCGTAATCTTCATCTGCACGCCGAGCGTGTTACTCGGGGTCAAGCTACTTGTCGGTCGTAGCGAACGCCGCAGCAGCCGCAACGGCCCCTGTTTCGGTCGTGGCCCACGCCGCCGCCACGCTCGACGTCACGACCGGCCATTCGATCAAGCCGGCATCGATCGCGATCATCTGGGCGCCCATTCGGCCCGCGACCGAGGCAGGGAACAGTCGATCGATGATCGGCCGCGTATCGGTCGGGCTGGGCGTGCCGCTGGCGATGGTTTCGCCGGCGCGCCGCTCGAGTGCCAGCCAAGGCACCGGGATTCCGCGATATCCGCCGCTTGCTTCGGAGCTCGGTCACGACTTCGGCAGTCTGTCCGTTGAGCGCCGCGCCTTCGTCCAGCGCAAGCACGACCTGGCGCATTTCGAAGCGGCTGATGAGCTCGCCCCATTCCTTGGTGCCGCGGGTCTCGAGCTCGCCCTTGGCCTTGGTGCGCTCTTCGTCCTCTGCGACCAGCGAGGCGCGATAGCGGGTTTCGTTGGTCGCGTATTCCTTGTCGAGATCGGTCATCGACCGCACTTCGTCATCGGTCGGCTTGTCCTTGCCGACCAACGAGGCGAGAGCGCCGCGGATTTCCGACTGGCGCCGGCTGATTTTCACAAATTCAAGCATGCTGAAGTTCCTTCTTTTGAGGAGGTGAGAGTTCATTGACGAAGGCGCGCCACGGTTCGAAGCGCGGGTCGGGCGCGACGCCTAGGCCAATTTCGATGCGGGTCTTTCGGCTATGGCACGCGGCGTCGAGCGTCTGGAGATTGTCGAGCGCGAACGCGAGCTCCGGGTGCGAGCGCACCGGCTTGATATGGTCCACCTCGAGCCGCCGCCGGCCGCCGCATTTCACGCACTGCCAACCGTCGCGGCGGAGCGCCTGCAACCGCACGGCTTTCCATCGGCGGGTGCGGGTGACGGCCGCGCTATGTCGCTGGTACCTCATGCCCACATCACGCCGCGCGCCTTCTTTGCGCGTCCTTGGTGGCGGGCACCTTCGGCAACGGCCAGGACCGAAGCCGCAGCGGCATCTATGCGGCCGTTGCTACGGGCCTTTGCCAATTTCAGATTGTTCGCCGGATCCCGGAGGCACACGGCATCCGCGAAAGCGCTGCGCAACAGAAGCGACGGCTTTGACCGCACGCGGCCATCGAAGCATGCGCGCCGGAAGCGCTCGCAGTCCTCGCCGCCGTCGCGAAATCCCTGTCCGCGCCATACCAACGGCGCACGAATTCCCGCCTTGTCGATCGCTTCGCCGAGCTCGCTTTGCTTGTAGCGGTCCATCGTTATGGCCGCGATAGTCTCGCCCTCAATGTGGCGCATCACCTCGAGCAGCCAGGGCGCGACCGGCACCGTCTGCTCGCCGAGCGTGAAGAGTTCGCCGCGATCGCGCATGGTGGTGTAGCGCTCGCCGACGCCATCGGCCTGGCCTCGATCGATGAGCAACGGCCGCGACGAGAACCAGCCCAGCACCTCGAGGCGCCCGGAGGCCGCCCAATAAAAGGCCGCCGCCGACATGGAGGCCGATCCGCCAAGGTCGAGGCCGACAACGACCGGCCCTTCACGCGCCGGCGTGTCCGCCGCTTCGCACTTCAGCCATTCGTCGACCGTGAGCAGCAAGTCGCGGGTCTCGCCGCTCACTCGCTCGTTGCGATTGTAGAGGCGGAAGCTGGTGAGCGCCGAACCGCCGCGGCCAATCGCTCGCCGGGCTTGCGCTTGCAGCCATTCAAGCGAGGCGCCGATGCCAGCAGTGGCGCCAGGATTGGCGATGATTAGCGAGTCGATATCGTCGGCGGGCAGGCCCGGCGCCGGCCGGTGCTCTTGGCGGTAGACGCCGGGTTGCTCATCATCGAGCCATCGTGAAAACGGGTGCGAATCATCCGGCGCGCTGGTCGAGATAATCAGCGCCTTACCGCCGCGCTTTCCGAGTCCCGACAGAAGGGCATGCTCGAGCGCGTCGCCCTTGTCGCGCTCCCAGTGGCCGCGCTCGTCGAGGATGGTCAACGTCGGGGCGCCGCCCAGTGCCGACTTGCCATCGGCCGGAACGACCCGCAGGACATGGCCGCCGCCGTCGCCCTCGAATTCGATCTCGAGCCGCGGCGCGCGCCGGAATATCAGTGCCTTCCGGGTCGCTGTCGGAAGCGTGCGCGAAAATCCTTCGGCAAAATTCCAGCAGATTCGGCCCTGATCGCGGGTGCGGGCGCCGATGACAATCTCTCGCTTCGGCTGTCGGTCGCCCAGCCGGCCTAGGAGAGAGCCCAACGCCAGCCCGGCGGAGAGTGCCGTCTTGGCGTTACCGCGGCCGATCGACAGGGCCGCCAATGACACGTCATCGGCCAGGGCGCCGCTCACGAATTGCCGCTGGAAGGGTGCCAGGCGTAGCGGCTCGCCGGCATGCGGCCCTTCAGGGACCCGCAGTTTCTCGAGGAAAGTGACCGCTGCCGCCGCCGGATTCATGGGCGATTCCATCGCGAGAGCGAACGAACATGTCCCGGCGCGGTACACGCACCCCCCAGCCTTTCCGGGCATTGGGACCAAACGACGGCGATGGGCAGGGGCACGCGGCCACGTTGGCGATTGCACGCGCGCAGGGTCAACGAAATGCGTGCCTGTCGCCCCTTCGTGACTTCGCCCGCGTTAGACGGTCGTGGCGCGAGTGCCCTGCTGTACGCCCGCCGCCGGCTTCAGCGTCGCCGCCACCCACCGGTCAACCTCGAGGCGGTCATACCAGGGCGTGCGGTGCAGCCGGGCAAACGCGGGCCCCAGGCCACGGCCTGCCCACTTGGCGAGGGTTGATGCCGCCACCTCGATACCGTGCACGGCGGCCAAGTATTCGGCTACCTGTGGCCGTCTGAGGCGCGGCTTGCGCAGATGAGCAGGCACGCCCAATGGCACGGCGATTTCGTCCCGACGAAGGCCGCCCACGCTAGAGCGCTCTAAATCATCACCACGTTCAGGCATTCACGAGCCTCCTGTCACTGGTAACTATCTGTGTCCGGTATGGCGGACAGCGGTTGGCCGCTTTGATGACGAATTGGGCCGAATCTGTCCGGTATCACGGACAGATGGCGCCGTGCTGTCCGTCAATACGGACAGGCTGTCCGGTATTGCGGACAGACTGTCCGGTTTATCGGACCGTCGAATGGTTTTAGGTCGAGGTGTTGGTGGACCAGTCCAGTGATGGAAGTCTCGAGTTGGCGCGGCATCGGCAGTGGGGAATTCGGTTAAAACCCAACACGTCGCCATCCGTTCGCGCGCCGCCGTTTTCCAAGTGAAGCCGACCTCCACCTTCGGCTTGATAAAGCCGCGATCCTTCAATTCCCAGAACCAGTCAGACAGGGTGCTTTTGTCAGCATTGAGCCGGCTGGCGGCTACACGCACCGATAAGAACAGTTCACCGTTGTTGGTGCCGTTGTAGAGCGACTTGAGTTCGATCAGCAGGGCGCGGGCGCCTACACAAAGTGATCGGTATGCCGCCGTCTGAAGCTCGTATTCGTAGAATCGGACATGCCGAGCGTCTTTCTTTGAGCGCCCTTGGCTGTCCGTACCCCTGCCTCGGTGTGTGCCGGTCAGCGAGGTCCCCCGCCGCCGAGCATCGCTGCAAGGTTTGCCAGTCGGCCGAAAAGCCCTTGGAACTCAATCCGGCCGCTTGTGCCGGTTTGCCAGTCTAGGGCGTTGATATCCTTCGGGATCTGTACTCCCACCCCATCCGCCACTTTCCTCAAAAAAAGCACAATGATTCCAGTATTTTGCCGTGCCAATCCCTTCAGCTTGGAGGTGATTTCGGCGGCGGGCTCGAAACCTCCGGCAGGCGCCAACGTATTGACTCCAGCATCCGGGAGTTTGTCACGTGCAGGACAGCATCATGTTGGTCGATATCATCGTTGGTGCGGCCAATCGCACCGCCGCGCTCAATACCATTCGGCAATGGGACGAGGCGCATATGCAGCCCGGCATCTTCCGGGGCCCGGTAAGCCCGCGTGTCGGCAAGGAATGCGATGCCGCGGTACGTCTCTACGGCGTCCCCGACGGCGTGCTGCCGATATTGAGGGAGCGCGGCATCCCCTTCCGGCGCTGCTCCTAGTGCATCGGCAGCGAGTACATCACGCCACCCTTCCCCCACAGTGCGTTGACGCCACGGCCGAACTTCAAGGTTGAATCGGCGCCGAAGTAGCGGTCGTAAACCTCGGCGTAATTTCCGACCTGCTTGATGACATTGTATGCCCACTTGTCGTCGAGCCCCAGCAGGCGCCCGTCGCCGGGTTCGACGCCCAGAAGCGCACGCACCGCCGGGTTCTTCGAGGCGAGATCGTCATCGACGGTGGCCTTGCGCAGCCCCCGCTCCTCTGCCTCGACCATGACGTTGTGCGTCCAGTGGACGATGTCGAACCAGGCATCGTCGCCGTTGCGCACGTAAGGGCCGAGCGGTTCCTTCGAGATGATCTCCGGCAACATCAGGTAGTCGGCGGCCTTGCCGCTGGCGATGATGGTCGACGCGAGGATCGTCGCCTCCTGACTGACTCCGTCGCACTTTCCGGCGAAGAAGGCCGCATACATCGCGTCCTGATCGTCGAACGCCATCGCAGCAACCGAAAGGCCGCGAAGATTGAACCAGGTTTCGACATTGGGCTTGTGGGGCGCATCCTTGATGACGCAGACGCTTTTCTTGTCGAGTCCGGCCAGGCTGGACACGCCGGTCCGCCGGGGGACCACGAAAGCCTGCCCGTCGATGAAGGTGACGGCAGCGTAACGCACGCCGGTCCCCGCGGTGCGTTCCATGGAGATCATCGAATGCCGCATCAGCACGTCGACCTCGCCCGACTTCAAGGCGTCGAAGCGCTTGGCCGTTGGAAGGGCCACGAACTTCACCTTTTTGGCGTCACCCAGCGCCGCCGCCGCGACGGCGCGGCAATACTCGGCCTCGAAACCCACCCTCTCCTTCCTGTCGTCGAGATAGGAGAAGGCTGGCAGGCTGCCATTGACGCCGCACACGAGTTCACCGCGCTTCTTGACGGCTGCGAGCGTGGCTTGCGACCAGGCAGGCGCCCCCGACAGGGCGAGAATCGCCACGATCACGCATGCCCCAACCACCCGCTTGACGGTATTCATCGACTAGCCCCTTCCCCCATGGCCTGCCCTCGCCTCCGATCGCGACAAGACGGCGTCCCACCGCCGCTCGCCGCAAGCCGGCTGCGCAATTCCCGCTACAGCCCGAACTTGCTGAATTCCTCGATCACCCGCGGATCGAGCTTGAGAGCGGCCGCCTTGTCCTTCTCGCCGCCGTCCTTGTCGCTGTTGCGGATCTTCGCGACGCCGCGGCCATACAGGGCGCGCGCCTGGTTCGGGTCGATCTGCAGGGCGAGATTGTAGTCCTTGATCGCCGCCCCGAAGTCGCCAGCCTTGAGGTTGACGAATGCCCTCGTATCTCGCGCGTCGATGCTGCCGGACGCCAGCTTCAGGGCCTGGTCGCAGTCGGCCAGGGCTTCCTGCGTATTCGAGCCCACGACGCCCCGTGCAAGACAGCGATTGTTGTACGCCGGCGCAAGGTTGGGGTTGAGCTTGATCGCTTCACCATAGTCGGCGATCGCCTGGGTGTAGTTGCCCTTGGAGAAATACGCGTAGCCGCGATTGTACCAGGTGCCTGGGTCCTTCGGCTGCAGCTTGATCGCCTGGTCGAGGTCGGCGATGGCGCGATCCGGATCGTTGAGGCGCGAGAACAGCGACGAACGACCGACCAGTGCCTGCGGGTTCTTCGGATTGAGGCGGATCGCCTCGCTGTAGTCCGAGAGCGCCCGATCGGCATTGCCTCGCAGGGTGTAGAGCACGGCGCGGTAATAGAAGGCCAGGTCGAACGACGGCTCGATCTCGATCGCACGATTGAGGTCGGCGAAGCCCTTGTCAAACTCGCCGTTGGCGCCGAAGGCCACGCCGCGATGCATCAGCGCATTGATGTTGTCGGGCCCGAGTTGCAGCGCCTTCGTGAAGTCGGCAATCGCGCCGTCGAAATTGCCCTTGCGTGTGTAGTAGATGATTCCCCGATTGAGGTACGAGGTGATGTACTTCGGATCGAGCTCGATTGATTTGGTATAGTCGACGACGGCCTTGTCCGCTTCATCGAGAGAGTGATAGGCGAAGCCGCGCTGGAAGTAAGCGAAGGCATAGTACGGATCCAGGCGGATGCCCTCCGTGAAGTCGGCAATCGCCTTCTGGATGTCATTCCGATACAGATAGATGCCGCCGCGTGACACGAAGGCGCGCGCTTCGAGCGGGTTGAGCCGGATAGATTCATTGAAGTCGGCCAGCGCCAGGTCGTATTCCTTCTTGCTCACGTAGGCCGTGCCGCGCTGGAAGCGGGCATGGGCGACCTGCGCCCAGTGGCGAACGGCCTCGGGGTCCTTCGAGCCGAACTGGAGCACGTCGCCGGTCAGCAATCCCAGCCGCAGGGCCTCGCTGAAATCGACGATCGCCTTGTCCGGTTCCTGCTTCTCGCGATACGAGATGCCGCGGTTGATCAATGCGTTGACTTCCTTCGGGTCGATCTCGAGCGCCTCCGTGAAGTCGGCGATGGCCTTGTCGTAGAGGCCCTTCTTTGAATAGTAGACGATGCCGCGATTGATCAGCGGATTGACGTCGATCGGATTGATGCGGTGTGCCTCGCTGTAGTCCGAGATCGCATTGTCGGGCTCGTTGACCGAATGGTAGGCGATGCCGCGATGCAGGAATGTGTACTCGTCGCCGGGCGACAGGCGGATCGCCTCGGTGAAGTCGGCGATCGCCGGCCGGAACTCCTCCTTGTACATGTGCGCCGACGCACGGCCGACGAAATGCGCGGCGGCCGTGGGATTGAGCCTGATCGCGCTGTCGAAGTCGGCGACCGCCTTGTCGAGGAGCGGCCGCGCCTGATCGGGTGTCTTGCTGGCCTTGTCGAGATAGACCAGGCCGCGCTGATAGTAGGTGTCGGCGGCCTCGCTGGTGTTGGCGATTGCGGTGAAGTAGGCCGCCCCTGCCCCGGCCGGCGCCGGTGCGCCGGTGATCGGCGACATGCCGGCGCCATTGCCCAGGATACCGAGCGCCTCGGTGAAGTCGGAAATCGACTGGTCGAGATCGCCCTTGCGCTTGTAGACGAGACCGCGGTTTTTCCACGCCGCCACTTCACGGCGATTGATCTTGATCGCCGAGTTGAAGTCGGCGATCGCGCCTTCGTTGTTGTCCTTCTTGGTGTACAGAACGATGCCGCGGTTGATGAAGGCGTAGGTCTCGTTGGGCGACAGCCGGATCGAGTCGCTGTAGTCCACGATTGCCTGATCGGCGTCGCCGATCATCTGGTAGATCGCGCCGCGCTGGAACAGGATCGGGCCGCTGGGCGCCGACTGACGGATCACCTCGGTGAAAACCCGCAACGCCTGCCGGTAGTCGGCCATGGCGCCGGCCTGGTCGCCGTCGTTGGCGAGCGAGGCGGCACGATTGTAGAAGGCCATGGCGAGGCCGACGCTCTTCAGTGTCCCGCTTTCGATGGCCTTGGAGCAGATCTGGACCTTTTCCGCGGGCTTCAGGCCGTACGGCGAATAGCAGGCATCCGCGAGGGCCTTCTCGGCCGCCGTTTGGCCCACGGCAGGCCCCGGCATCGACTGGGCGCCAGCCGGCACTGCCAAAAGGCAGATGCCGAGGATGACGAGGCTTGTGGCGGTCCCGTACAGCTTGCCTGGCATTACCTATCCTTCAGGTTGGCCGGCCTTCTACAGGGCGCATGCCTATCATAACAGGGGCGTCATTTAAACTATTTCCACCCGGACTGCGATAATATGCGCAAGCGGCTTCACACACCTGAGCCTCGACGCTCCATCTCCCCTTTGGCAGGCTCGCGGTTAAGGTAAAGTGCGAGGGGGAACAATGAAAACGACCAAGCGCGCCCTGAGGCGGCGCTCGGTGCTGGCCGGCATGGTGGGCACTCTGACCTCGCCGGCCGTCGTGTCCGCCGAAGGCACCTACCCCAACCGGCCCGTGCGCTACATCAATCCCTACCCTGCCGGCGGCCCGACCGACACGCTCTCCCGCCTGTTCTGCGCCAAGATGTCGGAACTTACCGGCCAGCAGTGGATCGTCGAGAACCGCGGCGGCGCGGGCGGCAATGTCGGCATGGATGTACTCGCGAAATCGGAACCCGACGGCTATTCGCTCGGCCTGGGCGGCATCGCCGCGCATGCGATTGCGCCCACCCTCTACGGCAAGCTGCCGTTCAACGCGCGCACCGACTTCACTTTCGTCTCGACGATCTGGTGGCTGCCCAATCTGCTCGCCGTCAATCTCGACCTGCCGGTGAAATCCGTGCCCGAGTTGATCGAGCTCTGCCGCAACAACCCCGGCAAATATTCCTACGGCTCCGCAGGTTCCGGCACGACGCTTCATCTGTCGGGCGAGCTGTTCAAGACCCTGGCCAAGGTCGACATCCAGCACGTGCCTTACCGCGGTGCGGCGCCGGCGATGCAGGACATGCTCTCGGGCCAGATCCACATGATGTTCGACAATATCCCGGGCACACTGACGCAGTCGCGCGCCGGCAAGGTGCGGCCGCTTGGCGTCACGTCAGCCAAGCGCACGGCAATCGCGCCGGAGATTCCGGCGATCGCCGAGACACTCCCGGGCATGGACATCATTTCATGGACCACACTGACCGGCCCGGCAAAACTGCCGCCGGAGGTCGTGAGACGACTGTCGGAACTGTCGAAGACGGCGCTCGAGAGTGCCGACCTCAAGGCCAAGTTCGCCGACATAGCGACCACGGCGTGGTGGAACTCGCCGGCCGACACGCTGGCCTACCGAGATGCGGAGGAAGCCCGCCTCGCCCCGATCATCCGCGCCTCGGGAGCGCGTGTAGACTAGGCCGCCTCGCCCTTCCTCTGGATCTCGGCGAGAAGCGCCTCGGCGTGGGCGCGGCTGGCGAGCCGTTTGGACGTGAAGCGCGGATCGCCATAGGGCGGCGCGAAAATCACATGCGGCGCGAGCCGGGGCGGCGGCGGTGGCGGCTGTATGTCTCCTGCCGGCATCTCGACCTCGGCCATGGCGAAGTATGTGCTGCCGTCCGTCGCCTTGAAGAAATCGACGTCCCAGCCGAAGCGGCCGTCAGGCCAGGAGTATCTCACCTTTTGCAGCGTCTCCTTGCGCAGCTTCCACAGGCGCTGGAAATCGTCGGCGCTGATGTAGGTCTCGATCTCGACCACTTCACCGTCGATCGGCCTCTTGTAGGTGAAGATGTGGTGCCGCTTGCCGCCCAATTCGACGACGCGCAGACGCACTCCCGGAGCATCGAGATATGCTTGCACGATCAGGCCTCTGGTCACTCCGGGCGCCTGTGCCAGACGCGGCTCGAGCTTGCCGTCGTTCGCCAGCACAAACTTCCATTCGTTCTCAATCGGCATACGCGATTTGACCGTCCCCCCAATGACGGAAACAATGGTTCGCACCAGCACACCAGCAGATATGACCGCCCACACAATCGACGATCTACCCACCCCCGCGCTCATTCTTGACCGGGCCGTTCTCCGCCGCAACCTAAAGCGTATGAGCGACCGGCTGCGCCTGGCCGGCGTGGCGTTGCGCCCGCATTTGAAGACCGCCAAGTCGGCCCAGGTCGGCCGCATGGCGGTCGAAGGCCATGACGGCCGTATCACCGTTTCGACCCTTGCAGAGGCGCGTTACTTCGCCGCTGCGGGCTTCACCGACATCCTGTACGGCGTCGGCATCATCCCGGCGAAGCTTCCGGCCATCGCCGAGCTGCGTCGGCAGGGCGTCAATCTCCGGGTGGTCACGGACAATATCCAGGTCGCGCGCAGCATCGCGGAGGCCGCCCGCGGCGGCGACACTTTCTCGGTCTTCGTCGAAATCGACAGCGGTGGCGGCCGCGCCGGCCTGCCCTTCCCCCAGTTGCCCGGCCTGCTCGACATCGCCCGCCTCCTGCACGCGGCGCCCGGCGTCGACCTCGCGGGGGTGATGACCCATGCCGGACATTCCTATCACCAGAGCACACCGGACGGGATTGCCGCCGTGGCCGAGCAGGAGCGGCTGGCGATCGTCGGTGCTGCCGAAATGATTCGCGCCGCCGGAATTCCCTGCCCGATCGTGTCGGGCGGCTCGACGCCGACCGCGACCTGGTCGCGCGACTTCAGCGGCATCACCGAGATGCGGCCCGGCGTCTATGTGTTCAACGATCTCGACCAGGCGCTGATAGGCTCTTGCGGCCCCGAAGACCTCGCGCTCTCCGTTCTCGCTTCGGTGATCGGCCACTATCCGCATCGCAACCAGATGCTGGTCGATGCCGGGGCGCTCGCCCTCTCCAAGGACATCAGCGCGCAGGAGTTTCAGCCCAAGGTCGGCTACGGCACGATCGCCGACGCACCGTTGAAGGACATGGCGGTGATCGAGTGCTCACAGGAGCACGGCTTCGTGGCGTCTGCCGATCCGATGCCCTACGGCAACATGCCGATCGGCACGCGCGTGCGTATCCTGCCCAATCACGCCTGCATCACGGCGGCGGCCTACGACAAGTACTACGTCGTCGACAGCGACCTCGACGGCGGCAAGTCCGTCGTCGACGTCTACGACCGGATCAACGGCTGGTAGGGTTCAGAGCGAACTCACCATGTGACCGCCGTCGACGGTGATCACGCTGCCGGTCATGAAGTCGCCCGCCGCCGAGGCGAGCAACAGCAAGGCGCCGTCGAGGTGTTCGGGCTGTCCGATGCGGCGCTGCGGAATGCGGTCGATCAGCTTCTGGCCACCTGGCGTCTTCCAGAAGGCGCTGTTCATCTCCGTCTCGATGTATCCCGGGCAGATCGCGTTGACGCGAATCCCGTAGCGCGCCCATTCCATCGCCAGCGCCTGCGTCAGGTGGATCAGCCCCGCCTTGGAGGCGTTGTAGGGCGCCACCTGCCCGATCGTGCGCAGGCCGAGGATCGACGCGATGTTGACGATGCAGCCCGGCCGCTTGTCCGCCGCCCAGCGCTTCGCGACACCCTGTGCGACCAGCCAGGCGCCGCGCAGGTTGGTATCGACCACGGCATCCCAGTCCTTCTCCGGCATTTCGAGCGCGGGCTTCACGATCGAGATGCCGGCGTTGTTGACGACGATGTCGATCGGGCCCGCGGCCTCGAGTGCCGCGGCCACGGAGTCGGCGGACTGCACGTCGAGCTCGATCGCTTTTGCCGTGACACCCTTGTTCGCGAGTTCCGCCTGCAGAGACTGCAGCCGATCGGCCCGCCGCGCCGCGACGATGACCGACGCGCCCGCCTCGCCGAGACAGTGCGCGAAGTGACTGCCGAGGCCGGAAGATGCGCCCGTGACCAGCGCCACCTTGCCGCTCAAGTCGAATCGCTTGGACATGACTGCCGCTCCGCTATTTGATGCTCCGCCTTATAGGCGAGCCATCCTTTCGGAGGAACCATGGACCTTGGTCTCAAGAACAAGCGCGTGCTGATCACCGGTGGCACGAAGAGCATCGGCCGAGCGATCGTCGATGCCTTCCTGGCCGAAGGCGCCGTGGTCGGTTTCTGTGCGCGCGACGCCAAGCTAATCGCCGAGCGCGAGAAGGAATGGCAAGGCAAGCAAGGCCGCGTGTCGGGGGCAGCCCTCGACGTGACCGACGATCCCGCCCTCAAGAAATGGATCGACGGTTATGCCGCGCAAGGCGGCATCGACCACTTCATCGCCAATGTCAGTGCGCTTGGCACCGACAATTCGCCCGCGGGTTGGCGCAAGAGCATCGAGATCGACATCGTTTCCACCGTCGAATCGGTGCGTCACGTCATGCCGCATCTCGTCAAGAGCGGCCGCGGCGCCACCTGCACGATCATCGGCACGGTCTCGTTGAACGAGGCTGGCCCCGGCCCGGTGCAGCCCTATCGCTCGGTGAAGGCCGCGCTTGTTCCGTTCGTGAAGTCCCTGTCGATCGACATGGCGCCCAAGGGGGTGCGGGTGAACATGGTGTCCCCCGGCTCCATCCTCGAGGATGGCAACACCTGGGGCCGCCAGCGCGACGCCAACAGCGAGCGCTATCAGAAGACCCTGGCGCGCAATCCGATGGGTCGCATGGGCACTCCCCAGGAAGTGGCGGCATGCGTTGCGTTCCTGGCCGGCACGCCCGCCTCTTTCGTGAGCGGCGCCAACTTCATCGTCGACGGCGCCATCACCACGCGGGTTCAGTACTGAGCATGCCATGCGCCGCACGCCCTGGGGGCTGATCGGCCTTCTGGTCGCGGCAGGAATCGTGGCTGCGTTCCATGTCGGAAAGATGCCGCCCGCACTGCCGTCGATTCGCGCCGAGCTGGGCGCCACCCTCCGCCAGGCCGGATGGCTGCTGTCGACGGTCAACCTGATCTCGGCGGTGGGCGGCATGGCGATCGCCTTGACCGCCGACAGGGTCGGTCACCTGCGCCTGGTCATCCTCGGCACGTCGCTCAGTTTCGTGGCCAGCCTGTGTGGCGCCTTCGTCACCGGCGTCGACGGACTTCTGGCCAGCCGCGTTTGCGAGGGCCTTGGGTTCATCGCCGTGGTCGTGGCGATTCCCACCCTGCTGCTGCGTATCGCCCGGCCCGACGATCAGAGATTGGCGATGGCGCTGTGGACGACCTATATGCCGGCCGGCGCGGGCACGATGATGCTGATCTCGGCGGTCGTGCTGCCCGGCACCTCGTGGCGGATCGCCTGGTTCGTGGCGGCCGGTGCGTCGGCCGCGATGCTGGCGGCCCTGCTGCTGCGCGGCCTGCCGAGGGGCGAACTCGCGCCGCGGCCAAGTGCCCGCCATCCGGTGCTGCGCGAAATGGCGGAGGTCGCGAGCAGCGGCGGATCGCTGGCGATTGGGCTCTGCTTCGGCGCTTATTCCTGCTGCTGGTTTGCAGTCGTGGGCTTCCTGCCGACCCTGCAGATCGAGCGGCTGCATCTCGCAACCTCGACGGCGGCGGTGGTCACCGCCCTGGTCACGATCGTGAACGTCAGCGGCAACCTGGCCGCCGGCTGGCTGCTGCGGCACGGGGTTGCGAGGGTTACCCTGATCGTCGGCGCCGCCGTGCCGATGGCTTTCTGTGCCACCGGGATCTTCGTCGATGGGCTGCCCGACCTCGCGCGGTTGATCCTGGCCGCACTCTATTCGGCGGTGATAGGCGTTGTGCCAGGCGCCTTGTTCACGGCCATTCCCGTCCATGCGCCTCGCCCGCAACTCGTCGGCGCCGCGACAGGGCTTTTGATGCAGGGCTCGAATATCGGCGCCTTGCTCGGACCGCCGGTTACTGCGGCACTGGTTTCCAGTGGTGGCTGGCCCGCCGCCGGCTGGCTGACCAGCTTCGCACTCGCCGTCGTGGCTGCGTCCGGTGTCTTCCTGCACTGGCGCGAAAGGCGTAAAGTTGCGCCATGATTTATGTCGACATCGTTTCCGACACGATCTGTCCGTGGTGCTATATCGGCAAGCGCCGCTTCGAGCGCGCGCTGGCGCTCAGCGGCCGCAACGACGTGGCGCTGTCATGGCGTCCCTTCCAGCTCAACCCCGACATGCCGCCCGAAGGCATGACGCGCGACGACTATGTGCGCGCCAAGTTCGGCGGAGGCGACCGGCCGCGCCAGATCTATCAGGCGATCGCCGAGAGCGGCCGTGAGGCCGGCATCGAGTTCCAGTTCTCGCGCATCAGGCGCACCCCCAACACGATCCTGTCGCACCGCCTCGTCCACTGGGCTGCCAAGCAGGAGCGCCAGGAGGAAGTCGTCGCCATGCTGTTCAAGGCCTATTTCGAGGAAGGCCTCGATATCGGCGAAATGGGCGTCCTGGTCGACTGCGCCGTGCGCGCCGGTATCGACGGAATCCGCGCCCAGCGCTTCCTGACCAGCGACGATGGCCGCCAGGAAGTGGTCGCGTCCGACGTCTACGCCCGCCGGCTCGGCATCAACGGCGTGCCCTGCTTCATCGTGAACCGCAAATACGCCGTATCCGGTGCCCAACCGCCGTCGGCCTTCGTCGAGGTCTTCAATCTTGCCGAGCGCGATGCCGCCACCAGCGCGGCGCAATCGACAGCCTAAGCTGCGAGTCTCGCCACCGCGACCCAGCGTCCATTGAAGCGCACCGCCGTTGTTCAAAAGCCAATGTCATCCCGAGCGCAGCGAGGGATCCTTAACTACGGCTGGTGCAAAGATCCCTCGCTGCGCTCGGGATGACAATCTTCGCTGAAGGATCGGAGGTGACTATCGTTGAAACGACTCTAAGGGCCTATCCGAAAAGAAGTTGAGTCGGATGAATCAGTTATGATTCACTGTGCGGCACCTGAGGGTTTGAAGGAAGGTGCCGGATGTGGACACAAGAGCATCGCCAATCGCACGACCGCAAAGGGTTGCGCTATCCGAGCGATCTTACGGACGCGGAATGGGCGCTTGTCGGACCCCTGATCCCGCCGGCCAGACGGGGTGGCCGGCCGCGGGACGTGGACATACGGGAGGTGCTGAACGCGGTGTTTTATCTGCTGTCGACCGGCTGCCAGTGGGCCGCCTTGCCCAAGGACCTGCCGCCCAAGAGCACCGTCTACGAATACTTCTCGCTGTGGCGGTCGGATCGCACGCTGCTGCGGCTGCATCAGGCCTTGTATGCCCAAGTCCGCGAGGCCTCGGGGCGCAAGGCCCAGCCGACGGTGGCGATCCTCGACAGCCAGAGCGCCAAAGCGGCCCAAAAAGGGGGGCGCCGATCGACCCGCAAGGCTACGACGCGGGCAAGAAGGTCACCGGCCGCAAAAGGCACATCCTCGTCGACACCCTCGGCTTGCTGCTGAACGTCGTGGTCCATCGCGCCAGCGTGCAAGATCGCGACGGCACGCGCCGCCTGCTGCGCAATGCCGCCCGCCGCTTTCCCTCGATCATCAAGATCTTCGCCGACGCCGGCTATCAAGGGCCCAAGATGGCCAAGGTCGTGGCCGATACTGGAAGCTGGCAGATCGAGATCGTCAAACGCACCGAGCTGCACAAGTTCGTCGTCATGCCCAAGCGCTGGATCGTGGAGCGCACCTTCGCCTGGATCAGCCGTAACCGCAGGCTCGCTCGTGACTTCGAGCGATATGCCTCAACTGTCGTCGCCTTCGTCCGACTGGCCATGATCCGCATCATGCTCAGGCGCTTGACCAGACTAAATCCTTGTTCCTGAATCTATACTTCTCGGAACGGCTCTAAGCCGCGAGTTTGGCCATCGCCGAGACGATGCCGGTCACGCCCGACAGGCGTTGCCGTTCGTCCTTCCACACGCGCTGCACCATCACGCGCTGATCGGGCCTGACCTTCACCAGCGGTGCGTTCTTCTGGATCCAGCCGATCAGCCGGTCCGGCCGCGAGAATTTGTTCTCGTGGAAGCTCAGCACGACGGCCTTCTCGCCGGCGTCGATCTTCTCGACTCCGGCTTGCCGGCAGAGAAGCTTCAGCGCCACCGTCTTTAGCAGGAACTCGGCCTCGGGGGGCGTGGTTCCGAAACGATCGATCAGCTCGGCCGCGAAGGCGTCGATCTCGGCCTGGTTGGCCAGCGCACCGATGCGGCGATAGAGGCCCATGCGCACCGAGAGATCCGCGACGTATTCCTCCGGGATGAGGACCGGTATGCCGAGATTGATGGTCGGCGACCAGTCCGCCTGCGAGACTTCCCGGGCCCGGCCGCGCGCCGACGCGACCGCCTCTTCGAGCAGCTGCTGGTAGAGCTCGATGCCGACTTCGCGGATATGGCCCGATTGTTCCTCGCCCAGGAGATTGCCCGCGCCGCGGATGTCGAGATCGTGGCTGGCCAGCTGGAAGCCGGCGCCCAGCGTGTCGAGCGTCTGCATCACCTCGAGACGCTTGGCCGCCGCCTCGTTCAGGGCCTTGCCCGGCGGCACGGTGAGATAGGCATAGGCGCGGGTCTTGCCCCGGCCGATTCGTCCGCGCAGCTGATAGAGCTGGGCCAGGCCGAACATGTCGGCGCGGTGGATGATCATCGTGTTGGCATTCTGGATATCGAGGCCGCTTTCCACGATGTTGGTCGACAGCAGCACGTCGAACTTGCCGTCGACGAAGTCCTGCATCGTGTTCTCGATGGTCGTGGGCGCCAGCCGGCCGTGCGCCATGGCCATGCGTATCTCGGGCACCAGCTCGCGGATCTGCTCGGCGACGAGCGCCAGGTCTTCGATTTTCGGGCAGACGTAGAAACTGCGGCCGCCGCGATATTGCTCGCGCAGCAGCGCCTCGCGCACGGTGACGCCGTCGAACGGAGTCACGAAGGTGCGCACCGCCAGGCGATCGACCGGCGGCGTGGCGATGAGGCTCATGTCGCGCACGCCGGTGAGGGCAAGCTGCAGGGTGCGCGGGATCGGCGTCGCCGTGAGCGTCAGCACATGGACATCGGCGCGCAATTCCTTCAGCCGCTCCTTGTGGCTGACGCCAAAGTGCTGCTCCTCGTCGACGATCAGCAGGCCGAGATCCTTGAATTCGATACCCTTGGCGAGGAGCGCGTGCGTGCCGAGCACGATATCGATGTTGCCTTCCCTGATCGCGGCCTTGGTCTCCTTGGCTTCCTTGGCACCGACCAGCCGCGACAGGCGTCCGATGCGCACCGGCAGCCCCTGGAAGCGCTCGACAAAGGTGCGGTGATGTTGGCGCGCCAGCAGGGTCGTCGGGCCGATCACCGCGACCTGCTTGCCCGACATCGCCGCGACGAACGCCGCGCGGAGCGCCACCTCGGTCTTGCCGAAACCGACGTCGCCGCACACCAGCCGGTCCATCGGCTTGCCCGAGGCCATGTCGTCGATCACGTCGGAGATCGCCTGAAGCTGGTCGTCCGTCTCGGCGTAGGGGAAACGCGCGCAGAATTCGTCGTAGGCGCCCTCCGGCGGTGTCATGGTCTCGCCGCGCTGGATCGCCCGCTCGGCAGCGATTCTGATCAGCCGGTCGGCCATGTCGGCGATGCGCTGCTTCAGCCTTGCCTTGCGTGACTGCCAGGCCACCCCGCCCAGCCGATCGAGCGACGCGCTCTCCTCCGCGGCCCCATAGCGGCTGAGTACGTCGATGTTCTCGACCGGGACGAAGAGCTTGTCGCCGCCTTCGTAGGTGAGACGGAGACAGTCGTGGCGGGCGTACTGGATTTCCAGTGTCACCAGTCCCTCGTAGCGGCCGACGCCGTGCTCGCGATGCACCACCAGGTCGCCCTCGCTGAGCGCTGCGGCCTCGGCGATGAAGCGCTCCGACGGGCGGCGCTTCTTCTGCGGGCGCGACAGCCGGTCGCCCAGAATATCTTCCTCGCCGATGATCTCGAGCCCGTCGAGGATGAAGCCGTGATCGAGCGGCCACACGGCCACCCCGAGCACGCCTGCCGGCAGGTGGCGCGCGGTCGCGTAGTCGGCCACCGGAACCGGCGTCGTGGCGCCATGCTCCTGCAGAAGATGCTGCAGGCGGGTGGCCGATCCTTCGGTGAAGCCGGCAATGACGACTTTCCGGCCCGCGTCGTTGGCCGCCTTCAGGTGCTCGGCCACCTTATCGAACAGGTTCACGCCCTGGGCGGTGCGCGCCTGGGCGAAGCCTTCGTGGCGTCGCCCGCCGAGGTCGATCGTCTCAGGCGCGTCGGGTGGTGCATCGAAGCTGGTGAACTGGCCGACGCTGCGGCCCTCAAGCAGGTGATCCCACTGCAACGGCTTGAGATAGAGCCGGTCCGGCGGCACGGGCTTGTAGTCGGCGCTGCCGCTCATGCCGCCCTTGGCGCCGGTCTTCAAGCGCGCGTCGTAGTAGTCGGCGATCAGATCGTAGCGCGCCTCCAGCGCCTCCTTGATCTGGTGGTCGGCGGTGACGATCGCATCGGGGCAGTAGTCGAGCAGCGTCTCGAGATGGTCGTGGAACAGCGGCAGCCAGTGTTCCATGCCAACATGACGCTGCCCGGCCGACACGGCCTCGTAGAGCAGATCCTCGCCCGCGACATTGCCGAACAGCTCGCGATAGCCGCCGCGGAAGCGTTCGATGCTCTGCGGCGTCAGCAGCACTTCGCTGACCGGCAGCAGGACCACTTCGTCGCGCTCGCCGGTCGAAAGCTGCGTCATGGGATCGAACGACCTGATCGACTCGATCGTGTCGCCGAACCAGTCGAGGCGCAGCGGCTCGGTCGTGCCCGGCGGATAGAGATCGACGAGGCCGCCACGGATCGCGAACTCGCCCGGCTCCATCACCGTATCGGAGCGCCCGTATCCGTTGGAGCCCAGATACGCCGTGAGTTCGCCGACCTCGAGCGTCTGGCCTTTGCGCAGGATGGTGGCCGCGTCCGCATAGAGGCTGCGTGGCGGCACCTTCTGCAGCGCTGCCCCCGCCGACGCGAGCACGATGCGCGCGGGTGCGCCGGGCGTCTTCGGAGTGGCAAGCCGCGCCAGGGTCTGCAATCGCTCGGCCACGATGTCGGGATGCGGCGATAGCCGGTCATAGGGCAGGCAATCCCAGGCCGGAAACACCAGCACCTCGCGCCCGGGCGCGAAGAAGCGCAGCCCATCCTGCAGCCGCTCCAGCCGCTGGCCGTCGCGCGCCACGTGCAGGATATCCTGCCCGCCGGTGGTCGTCGCGATCTCGGCAAGCGCCAGCGCATCGGCGCCTTCGGGAAGGCCCGCGATAGTCCATCGTCCCGCCTTGCGATGCAGAACGGACAGCCGTTCGGCCAGAGTCGTCACCAGGCTTGCCATCAGAACTTCACACGAAAGGCCATGAGCATGCGCAGCACCGGCGTGTCGGCTTCGGGGGGCGGCGCCGTCTTGCCGGCGACCCAGTCGTAGATGTCATTGTCGCCTACCTGCAGCAGCATTTCGTACTGGTCGAGCTCGGCGGCACCGAATTCGCCGATATACGCACGCGCGAATTGGCCAAGGAGGATGTCGTTCTCCTTGTTGCCGCGATACACACTGCGATACAGCAAACGCTTCCGCCGCGTCTCCAGTTCGGGGCCTTCGCTCATCTTTTCCCCAGGGGAGCCGAAAAAGGGGCGTAGCATATAGGCGGCGGTGGTGGCGAAGTCACGTCCAGCAATGCGCCCCCAGAGCCTCACCCCGCTTTTCGCCCAGATTACCTCGCTGCCCGGAATCGGCCCGCGGCTGGGCAAGCTCGTGGAGCGGCTGGCCGGTCCGCTGGTCCTCGACCTGCTGTGGCATTTGCCTTTCGCCGTGATCGATCGGCGCAATGCCCCCGAGGTCGCGAAGGTCAAGCAGGGCGACATCGCCACCCTCACCGTCACCGTCGACGAACACCATGTGCCGCGCAATCCGCGCCAGCCGTATCGCGTGTGGTGCAGCGATGAGACCGGCAAGCTCTGCCTCACCTATTTCAACGGCCGCGAGGAATACCTCAAGAAACTGCTGCCGCCGGGGGAGATCCGGGTGATCAGCGGCAAGATCGAACTCTACCAGGGCGAGGTGCAGATGACGCATCCCGACCACGTCGTTCCCCTCGACGAGCGCGACCAGATCCTGCGCGTCGAGCCGGTCTACGGTCTGACCACGGGCTTGACGCAGCGACCGTTGCAGAAGGCCATCGCCGCCGCCGTTGCCTTGGCGCCCGAGCTGCCCGAATGGCAGGACGCTGCCTATCTGAAGAAGCAGAAATGGGTTGGCTGGAAACAGGCCCTCGCACAAGCACATGCGCCTGGCGAACCTTCCGATCTCGATCCGTTGCATCCTGCGCGCGCGCGACTGGCCTTCGACGAATTGCTGGCGAGCCAGCTCGCCATCGCTCTGGTGCGCCACCACAACCGCACCCTGGCCGGCCGCGCGATCCGCGGCGACGGCCAGCTCCAGAAGCGGGCGCTTGCGGCCCTGCCCTTCGAGCTCACGTCCAGCCAGACTTTCGCCAATGCCGAGATTGCCGCCGACATGGCGAAGGCCGAGCGCATGGTGCGGTTGCTGCAGGGCGACGTCGGCAGCGGCAAGACGCTGGTTGCTTTCCTCGCCATGCTGACAGCGGTCGAGGCGGGCGCGCAGGCGGCGATGATGGCGCCGACGGAACTGCTGGCGCGACAGCACTACGCCACGATCGCGCCGCTCGCGGAGGCAGCCGGGGTGACCCTTGCCCTGCTCACCGGCCGCGACGGCCAGAAGCTGAAGAAGGCGACCTTGGCGGGATTGGCCGACGGCACGATCCAGCTGGTGGTGGGCACGCATGCGCTGGTGCAGGAGGACGTCGAGTTCGCCGACCTGGCGCTGGCCGTCGTCGACGAGCAACACCGGTTCGGCGTGCACCAGCGCATGGCGCTCTCGTCCAAAGCCACTGCCGTCGACCTGCTGGTCATGACGGCGACGCCGATCCCGCGCACCCTGATGCTGGCGGCCTACGGCGACCTCGATGTTTCCAAGCTCACCGAAAAACCCGCCGGTCGCCAGCCGATCGACACGCGCACGATTCCGCTCGAACGCATCGGCGAAGTCGTCCAGGCCACCGGCCGCATGCTCGAGACCGGTGCGCGCGTCTACTGGGTCTGTCCGCTGATCGAGGAATCGGAAGACATCGACCTCGCCAATGCCGAGGAACGTTTTCGCCTGCTGAGCGCGCGCTTCCCCGGCAAGGTCGGGCTACTGCACGGCCGGCTGAAAGGGCCGGAGCGCGAGGCGACCATGGCGGCCTTCGCCGAAGGAGCGCTGTCGGTCCTGGTGGCGACGACCGTGATCGAGGTCGGCGTCGACGTGCCGGCGGCGACGGTGATGATCATCGAGCATGCCGAACGCTTTGGCCTGGCCCAGCTCCATCAGCTGCGCGGCCGGGTTGGCCGCGGCGCGGGCAAGTCGACTTGCCTGCTGCTCTATGCCCAACCGCTCGGCGAGACCGCCAAGGCGCGGCTCGCCATCATGCGCGAGACCGAGGACGGCTTCCGCATCGCCGAAGAGGATCTGAAGCTGCGTGGCGCGGGTGAACTGCTGGGCACACGGCAAAGCGGCCTGCCCGACATGCGCCTCGCCGACCTCGCCGCCCACGCCGAGCTGCTGCAGGCCGCGCGCGACGATGCCCGTCTGATCGTCGATCGCGATCCCGACCTGGAGTCCGAGCGCGGGACAGCACTGCGCGCCCTGCTTTATCTCTTCCGGCGCGACGATGCGGTCCGGACGCTTCGCGCCGGATAAAAATGACGCGGAATGTCTCCAAATCCTGAGACACCTTCGATATCGATGGCACAAGGGTTTGAGGCGATTTGTCTCGGATTTCGCCACCCCCTCCTCGCAATAATCTTATAACGGCCTATACGGCGGTGCCCTTGGCTCAATGCGTTTAAAGGGCGGCAGTGATGCTGCAGCGCACGCCGGAGGCTTCGTAATTCAGCTTTGTGCGTCCGCCCAAATCGCGAATGACGAGTTCTTCGAGCAAGCGGCTGCCGAATCCTTTTCTGACGGGTGTCACAACCGGAGGTCCGCCGGTTTCTTCCCAGTCCAGGCGAAGCATCCCTTCCTGGACATCCCAGCCCACAACCACCCGGCCCTCGGAGCAGGAGAGTGCGCCGTATTTGGTGGCGTTGGTCGCGAGCTCATGAAACGCCAGCGACAGCGCGAGCACGTGCTTTGCGGAAATCTCGACGGCGGGGCCGGAAAATATCACCTGGGCCGGCGTAAACGCGGCGATGGCGCGCGTGACGACGTCCACCAAATTCGCGCCAGTCCACGAGCGCGACGTCAGAAGGTCATGAGCCTGCGCCATCGATTGAATGCGGCGATCCAGGGCTTGCCTGGCCGACGGCAGATCGGAAGCCGCACGCAAGGTCAACGCCACGATGGCCTGCACCGTCGCCAACGTGTTTTTGACCCGGTGGTTCAATTCGTCCAGGAGCAGCCTCTCCGCTTCTTCGGCCCGCTTCTGGTCGGTGAGGTCCCTGCTCGCCCCGGTGATCGCCACGGGCTTCTTCTCCCGGCCACCGCCTTCGAACTCCACGAGTCCCCACGCGCTCAGCCATCGCCAGCTGCCATCGAGCTGCTTGACCCGATATTCGACGTCGTATTGGCCATCGCTCCCGGGATCGAGCGCCTTCGTTACGCGGGACCACATGAGTTCCAGATCGGCGGGATGAAATTTCGATTTCACCCCTTCTTCATCATGGAGGAAGCGCGCCTCGGTCAGCCCATAGAGGCTTTGGGCGTTTTCATCGTAGACGCAAACGTTGTCGGCCAGGGTGTAGCGCCATGTCCCCATTTTCGAGGCCGTCATCGCAAGGTCGAACATGCGCTTCTGCCGTTGCAGGGCCTGGTGCAACTCACCTTCGTCCTTCACCGCCGGGACGTTCGCGCTACGCCGTCGCGTTGGCGAGCGAAGCGCGTTGGGCACCGCCATATCGTGACGTTCCATGACCTCCCAGTGCGAGCTGGCGGGAAGCTTGTCGACGCAGAAGCTGCACAGGCAGATCATCCGCCGCCCACGAACGGATTTGTGAACCAGCATTTCGTATTCGAGAAAATCCGCCCACTGATCCTGCAATACCCAGGCGCAGTTCCCGCTCGTTCTGAGACCGGCGTAGCCGCGTCCCAGCGCGTCCTGTTCGCGCTGCAGGAGGCCGCTCACGAGCTCATGGGGCCGGAGCTTCTCGCCCGCTGCATACCATTCATCGCCATTTGCGATTTCGATTTGCTGATTGCGCTCGAGCTTGTCGAGATCGGGTACTGCGGCGCGCAACGCGGAGCGAGCCTGTTCGGCATTGAAGGCCTCGCCAGTGACCCAGAGGCACCGCTCGTTGCTCTCCAGCCCGGCCTTGAAGTACGGCACGAGCACATCGCGGAGTTCATCGCCCGATCCAAAAAAGTGGGCGAGATGACTACCCCACTGAACGTGAGGAATGGCTTTGAGGCCGGACGGAGAAAAAGCCTGCATATTCAGCGGCAAGTATAACAGCTGTATGCGACGGCAGAAAGAATGTGAACAAGGCGGCTTGGGTACGCTATCGGACGGTAACGCTAGGAGAGTGCTTCCTTCAGCGCTTCGAACGGCAGCAGCACACAGTCCTGCCGCGACTTGTGCGAGGCGACCGGCGCGAAGGCGCTGAACGGCTCGTGCGGCTCCCCTGCTTCGCGTCCAAGGGCGCGCTCGGCGTCGTGCCGGGCCTCGGCGATGCCGGCCGCGTCCCTGCCGACGGCGATCGACGCCAACGCCGAGGCCGAGGCCTGGCACAACAGGCAGCCGCGCACCTGATGGGCAACCTCGGTGATCTTGCCGGAGGCATCGAGCATCACGTTGATGATCACTCGATCGCCGCACAGGGGATTGTCGCGCCGCGCTGTCCTGGTTGGCGCGGCAAGTTTGCCGGCGCCTGTCCTGGCCTTGGCCAACGCGACGATCTTCTCCTGGTAGAGCTCGTCGCTCATCGCAGGGTTTTGGCGGCGTGGCGCACGCCTGTCAGCAGCGCATCGATGTCAGTGTTGTCGTTGTACGGCGCGATCGAAACGCGCGTCGTGCCGTCGAGATCGAATCGGTCCATCAACGGCTGCGCGCAATGGTGCCCCGCCCGCACGGCGACGCCAAATGAATTGAGTGTCTGGGCCACGTCATGCGGATGCACGCCGTCCAGCATGAACGACACGACCGGATAGCGGTTCTGCAGGCTGGCCGGTCCCAGGATCTGCGTGCCGTCGATCTTCTGCAGCCCGTCCATCAGGCGCTGCACCAGGCCCATCTCGTGATCGTGTGCCGCCGTCCAGTCGAGGCCGCGCATCCAGTTGCAGGCGGCGCCGAGGCCGATCGCCGGGCCGATCGGCGGCGTGCCGGCCTCGAAGCGGCGCGGCGCCGACGCCCAGGTCGTCTCGGCGAAGCTGACGCGGCCGATCATCGAGCCGCCGCCCATGAACGGCGGCATGGCGTCGAGCAATTCGGGCCTGGCCCACAGGACGCCGACGCCGTTCGGCCCATAGGCCTTGTGGCCAGCGAAGACGTAGAAATCGACGCCGAGCGCCGGCAGGTCGAGCGGTCCATGCGGTGCGCGCTGGGCGCCGTCGAGCATCACCTTGGCGCCGACGGTCCTGGCCGCCGTGACGACGGCCTTCACGTCTAGCAATGCGCCGGTGACGTTCGAGATATGGGCCAGCGAGATCAATTTCGTCTGCGGGGTGACCAGCGTCGACAGCTGGGCGTGATCGATGCGGCCATCTAGCGTCACCGGGATCATGTCGATCTCGATCCCGCTTTTCTGCCGCAGCAACTGCCAAGGCACGATGTTGGAATGGTGCTCGAGTTCCGACAACAGTATGCGGTCACCCCGCTTCAGCAGCTGGCCATAGGAGTAGGCAACGAGATTGATCGCCGCCGTGCAGCCGCCGGTGAAGACGATCTCCACTGGCTCGACGCCCAGGAAAGTCGCCACGTCGGCACGGGCGTTCTCGTAGGCCTCGGTGGCTCGCTCGGCGAGGCGATGCACGCCCCGCAGCACGTTGGCGCGGCCGGTCGTCTCGTATTTGCGCACAGCGTCGAGGACGGCAAGCGGCGTCTGAGCCGACGCACCGTTATCGAGATAGTGGATCGGCCGGCCGTCGATGATCTCGGACAGGATCGGGAATTGCCGGCGCGTGCCCGCGACGTCGAAACTCATACCGGTACCCGTGCGCGCCACGCCGCCAGTGCCTCGGGCGTGTCGATGTCCGTGATTGCCGCTTCGCCCGTCATCTCGACCTCGCAGACAAGGTCGGCATGTTCGCCGATCAGGTGCTTGGCGCCGGTGTCGCCGGCAATCTTCGAGATTTCGGCGAAGAATCGCCGCGCCCACAGGACCGGATTGCCACGCTTGCCGCCGACCGTCGGCACGCAGATCGAGCGGCCTTCGACCGGGCTGAAGGCCGCCATCAGGCGATCGAGCAGGCCCGAGGTGACGCCCGGCATGTCGCCCAATTGGACGATGGCGGCATCGATGCCCGAGCCGAGGGCTGCGATGCCGGTCCGCACAGACGTGCTGAGCCCTTCGGCGAAATCGGGATTGGTGACGAAGCGCAGCCGCGCATTCGCCGGCACCGCCTTCTCGATCGCGGGGCGCACCTGATCGGCCATGTGGCCGACCACCACCACGACCTCGATCGCCTGCGAGGCGAGTGCCGCCTTCACGGCATGAACCACCAGCGGCTGGCCGTTGGCCTCCGCCAGCATCTTGTTGGGGCCGCCCATGCGCGTGGATCGGCCGGCGGCGAGCAGAACGACGGCGACCGTCGGCGCATGCTGCAGCCCCTCGCCTTCGTCGTCGCTGTCGTCGCGCGGCTGTGGCCGCGTCGGGATCTCAGCCAGCAGGCCGCCTGCGCCCATGCGCACGATTTCCGCGCGCCGCACCGGTAGCCCGGCGGCGAGGCGCTCCAGCACCATGTCGAAGCCGTTGTATTTTGGCGACTTGGCGCAGCCCGGCAGGCCCAGCACTGGCTTGCCGTCGAGTTCGCCGGTGAGCAACAGGTTTCCGGGATCGACCGGCATGCCGAAATGGGTGACCTTTCCGCCCGCCTGTTCGATGCCGGCCGGCACGACGTCGTGGCGGTCGACGATCGCGGACGCTCCCGCGATCAGATAGAGGTCGCAGCCCTCGCCCTTCAGCTCCTCGAGCGCCGCAGCGATGGCGGCTGCGTCATGGGCGCAGCGCCGCTCGCCACCCAGGCTCCCGCCCAGCGAGGTGAGCCGCTTGCCGGTTGTGCCGACGGCCTTGTCGAGCACCTTGTCTCGCGTGCCGGGCAGCCTGGTTTGCACCAGGCCGGCGCGCATCGGTCTGAACGGCACCACCGACACCAGTGGCTGGTTGGCCGACTGCGCCACGTCGATGGCGCGACTGACGGCGGTGCGCGGCGCGGCATAGGGAATGATCTTTACGGTCGCCACCATCTGGCGTGCCGTCACGCGCGCGTACGGCGCAAGCGTTGCGACGGTCACCGACTCGTCGAGCTCGTTCAGCGCGTCGATCCGCTCGTGGTCGATGATGGCCAATCCGGCTTCGCTGGCGAAATGGTTGCAGCGGCCGGTGAACGGCGCGGTGATCTCGATGCCCTTTCCCGCCAGCGCCCTGGCGACCGCTGCGGCCGCCTCGTCCTCGTGCATGTCCTCCGGATCGAGGCGCGCGGCGAGAACGCTGGCCGCGCCGGCCGCCTTCAGCCGGGCGACATCGTCGCCGGACAGGATGCGCCCCTTGGCGAAGTTGATGCCGTTCGCACGCCAGCTATGGGCGAGGATCGCGCCAGCCGCCTCGTCGATCGGTGTCGCGCCGAATTTCACGCAGCGACGACCTTCGGCGCAGCAAGCGCTTCGAGACGCCGGGCGCGCACTTCGACGATCTGGCCAAGGATCGAGACCGCGATCTCGGCTGGCGACTTCGCGCCGATGTTGAGGCCGACCGGCCCGTGCACGCGGGCAAATGTCTCCTCGGTGATGCCGACCTCGGCCAGCCGTTCCTTGCGCTTGGCGTGGGTTCTGCGGCTGCCGAGCGCGCCGATATAGAAGGCTTCCGACTTCAACGCCGATTCAAGCGCGGGATCGTCGAGCTTGGGATCGTGCGTCAGGGTCACGACGGCCGTCGAGACGTCGAGGCCCATCGCCTGGAAGGCCTCATCGGCCCACTCCTGGATCACGTTCACGCCCGGGAAGCGCGCCGCCGTCGCCCAGGCACCGCGCGGATCGACGACGGTGACGTCGAACTCCAGCATGGCGGCCATCGGGGCGAGGGTTTGGGCGATGTGTACGGCACCTACAATGACCAGGCGGGGCGGCGGCACATAGACGTTGAGGAATATCTTCTGTCCGCCGATCTCGAGCGTCTCGCTGCGTCCCCCCTCCATCGCGCGACGGGCGGCGGCCACGATCTCGGCATTGCCCGCGAGATCGCCGACGGTGGCGTCGCGGTAGATCAGCCCTTCCGCGGCGTCGCTGAGACGGGTGGCGAGGGTCACGGCGCGGCGCTTGATGCGTGCCTGCTGGAGTGCCGCGAGAGTTTCGGTCTTCATGGGTTCAGTTCACCTTCTCGACGAACACCTGGACCTTGCCGCCGCAGGCGAGGCCGACATCCCAGGCCTGCTCGTCGGTGACGCCGAAATCGAGCAGGCGCGGCTTGCCGTCCTTGATGGCGTCGAGCGCCTCCTTCACCACCGCGCCCTCGATGCAGCCACCCGAAACCGACCCTACCATCGCGCCCGTGTCGTCGACGCCGAGCTGGCTGCCGACCGGACGCGGCGATGACCCCCAGGTGACGATGACGGTCGCAACGGCCACACCCTTGCCCGCTTCCTTCCACTTGCCCACCTGATCCAGAACTTCCAGTGCGTCGCTCATGGTCTACTCCTTGCGCAATTCGGTTTGCCATCCCGCCAGCCGCCTGTCTCCGCCGCGCGAGCCGGCGTGCAATGCCGCGATCAACCCGCTCAGGCTCTCCAGATTGTGGACCGGGCGAAATTCATCGACATAGGGCAGCATCGCCTTGTTGCCCTGGGATTTGGGTTCATAAGCCCCGTATCGCAAGAGCGGATTGAGCCAGATTAGCCGACTGCAGGATTTGCCCAGCCGCTCCATCTCCTCTGCAAGGCCGGAGGCGCCTTCGCGGTCCAGCCCGTCGGTGATCAACAGGACCACGGCGCCCTGGCCGAGGACCCGGCGCGACCACTTGTTGTTGAACTCGTGGAGCGTCTGGCCGATGCGGGTACCGCCGGACCAATCTTCCACTTGGGAGGAGGCTTTGGCCAGCGCTATATCCACGTCCCTATAACGCAGCGCACGGGTCACGTTGTTGAGGCGGGTACCGAAGGTGAAGCAATAGACCCTGTCGCGATCGTTGGTAATCGCGTGCATGAAATGCAGGAACATCCGTGTGTAGCGGGCCATCGACCCCGAAATGTCGCACAGGATCACCAGCGGCGGCGGCCGGCGGCGCGGCTCGCGCTTGCGCAGTTCCGTCAACCCCTCGGGCCGCAGCGCCCGCCGCAGCGAGGCCCGGAAATCGACCCTCGGCCCGCGGCGTGCCGGCCGGTAGCGCCGCGTCCGGCGTTCCGGCACCGGCAGGCGAAGCCGGGCGATCGCGCGCAGAGCCGTGTCGATCTCGGCCTGGCTCATCTGCTCGAAATCCTTCTGCTGGAGCACCTCGCGATCGGAGACGGTGAACGTCGCCTCGATCTCGACCTCGGGTGGCTCGTCGCTCTCCTTCGGTGCCTCGCCATGACCGGGCTGCAGCGCCTCCTGCAGACGCCGGCTGAGCTGCTTGGCCTTGTCCTGCTCCGCCGGCACGTCGATCTGCGGCAGCAGCATCTCCATCATCTTCTCGAGCAGGCGCGGGTTGCGCCAATAGACGTGGAAGGCCTGGTCGAAAATCTCGCGCTGGTCGCGGCGGTTCACGAAGACGGAGTGCAGGGTCCAGTAGAAGTCGTCGCGCTTGGAGAGACCCGCGGCCTCGACGGCCTCGATCGCGCGCAGAATCTGGCCAGGTCCGACACGCAAGCCAGCGGTGCGCAAGGTTCGCGCAAAGTGGACGATGTTGGTCGCAAGCTTGCCGCGACCTGGATCGGGGGCCGGCGTTTGGTCGGGCAGCGCGTCCATCGCAAGATCAGCCGAGCGGCTGGGCAGCGATGTCGGCCTTCACCTTACGCAGGATGTCGGCCGCCTCGGAGCCCTGCAGGCGCTGGATGTCGTCCTGGTACTTGAGTAGGACACCCAGCGTGTCGTTGATGCTCCTGGGATCGAGGTCGAGTGCGTTCAGTTCGGAGAGTGCGGTCGCCCAGTCGATCGACTCCGCCACGCCCGGCGCCTTGAACAGATCGAGCTTGCGCAGCTCCTGCACGAAGCCCACGACCTGGCGCGACAGCCGCTCGCTGGAGCCTGGCGCCTTCACCTTAAGGATCTCGAGCTCGCGCCTGAGGTCCGGATAGTCCACCCAGTGATAGAAACAGCGGCGCTTCAGCGCGTCGTGTATCTCTCGCGTGCGGTTGGAGGTGATGATCACGATCGGCGTTTCCGCGGCCTTGATCGTGCCCAACTCGGGGATCGTCACCTGGAAATCGGAAAGGACTTCGAGCAGATAGGCCTCGAACGGCTCGTCGGTGCGGTCGAGTTCGTCGATCAACAGGACCGGTGCCCCCTCGGGGTGCGGTTCCAGTGCCTCGAGCAGCGGCCGGCGAATGAGGAATTGCTCGTTGAAGATGTCGCTCGCGATCTGCCCGCGGTCATGCACGCCCTGCGCCTCGGCGAGGCGAATCTCGATCATCTGGCGGGCGTAATTCCATTCGTAGACCGCCGACGACACGTCGAGGCCCTCGTAGCACTGCAGCCGGATCAACGGCCGCTTGAGCGTTGCGGCCAGCACCTTGGCGATCTCGGTCTTGCCCACGCCCGCCTCGCCCTCGCAGAAAAGCGGCCGCCCCAGCTTGAGCGCGAGATAGAGGACGGTCGCAAGGCTGCGGTCGGCGATGTAGTCGCCATTTTTGAGAAGATCGGCGGTGGCGTCGATGGACGCCGGCGTGGACGAGGCCATGAAACTCCTGGGACGCTTGAACGCCAAGTGTAGCGGATGGAAGGACGCGCCGGTATGCTGGGATTTGCAAGATAATTCAAGGAATTGGAGGAAACCATGGCAGACGGTCTGTTCAAGGGCCGCACCGCAGTCGTGACCGGCGGAGCGCGCGGCATCGGCCTTGCTTGCGCAGCGAAAATCGCCGCGGGCGGCGGCCGCATCGCCCTGTGGGATCGCGACATGGACCGGGCCCGGCAATCCGCCGCCGCGCTGGGCGACGCGATCGCCGTCGAGGTCGATGTGACCAGCGAGGCCTCGCTCGCCGCGGCGCTCGCGACGACAGAGAAGGACCTCGCCGCGCCGGATATCCTCGTGGCGAGCGCCGGCATCACCGGGCCGAACGCTACCGTCGTTCAATATCCGGTCGATGCGTGGAGACAGGTGATCGATATCAACCTGACGGGTGTCTTCCTCAGCAATCGCGCCGTCGCAGTCGGCATGGCCAAGCGCGGCTGGGGACGCATCGTCAACATCGCCTCGGTCGCCGGCAAGGAAGGCAATCCCAATGCCTCGGCCTATTCCGCATCGAAAGCGGGTGTCATCGGCCTGACCAAATCGCTTGGCAAGGAACTTGCGACGACGGGCGTGCTGGTGAACTGCGTGGCGCCGGCCGTGGTCAAGACGGAGTTGTTGAGTCAGATGACCGAGCAGCATATCCAGTTCATGCTTTCCAAGATTCCGATGAGCCGCTTCGGCGAAGTCGAGGAAGTGGCCGAGATGGTGGCATGGCTCGCCTCGCCTCTCTGCACCTTTGCAACCGGGGCGGCATTCGATCTCTCCGGCGGAAGGGCAACCTATTGATGGCCAATCTTCACGACCTCACCCTTACGGAACTGGGCGCAGGCCTCTCCGCCAGGAAATTCTCCTCGCGCGAGATCGTCGACGCCCTCCTTGCCCGCATCGAAAGGGCCGATGGCAAGCTGCACGCCTTCACGGAGGTCTATGCCAAGGAGGCGAAGGCCCTCGCCGACGCGGCCGACACCGCGCGCGCCTCGGGCTTTCCGCTCGGTCCGCTGCATGGCCTGCCGATCGCCTACAAGGATCTCTGCGACATCAAGGGCCGCATCGGCACCGGCGGCTCGAAGATGTGGGAGAAGCGCGTCGCCACCGAGACTTCCAACACGGTGGAGCGTCTGACCGCCGCCGGCATGGTGCCGCTCGGCAAGCTGCACATGGTCGAATTCGCCTTCGGTGGCTGGGGCACCAATCCGCTGATGGGCGCCCCGTGGAATCCGTGGGATCTCAAGACCCATCGCACGCCGGGCGGCTCGTCGAGCGGGACCGGCGTCGCCGTGGCCGCGCGGCTGACGCCGGCCGGCATCGGCAGCGACACCGGCGGTTCCGTCCGCATTCCCTGCGCCTTCAACGGACTGGTCGGCCTCAAGGTCACGTTCGGCCGCATCAGCCTGCATGGCACGATGCTGCTTGCCTGGTCGCTCGAACTCGATCGGACCGATGGCGCGCTCCGTCGAGGATTGCGCCCTCCTCCTCAATGCCCTTGCCGGGCCCGATCCGCGCGACCCCACGACGCTCGACCAGCCGCTCGAGGATTTCACGCTCGCCGCCAAGGCCAGTTCGATCGAGGGCATGCGGATCGCGCTGCCCGATTCCAATCAGCTCCCCGACTTCGTCGAACCCGACGTGCTCCAGGCCTGGCAGGCGGCAGCGCGAACCTTCGAAAGCCTCGGCGCGTCCATCGAGGCCGTGCGCTTGCCGAAATGGTACTTCGACATGCAGATCGCCGCCGGAACGATCTCGACGTCGGAAATGTTCTCCCTCCATCGCAAATGGATCGAGGACAAGAGTAAGGCGATCGGCGACGGCGTGCGCGGCCGGGCGCTGCTTGGAAAGACCTTCCCTCCGGGGGCCTATGCCGAGGAAATGCGGCGCATGAAGGTACGTCGCGCCGAGTTCGCCGAATGGATGCGCCCCTACGATGCGCTGCTGGTGCCGACCGTCGGCGTGCCGGCGATTCCCCTTACTGAAGTTGACGAGACCTCACCGATCTCGGGATACATGACCCGTCCCGGCAACTATCTCGGCCTGTGCGGCCTATCGATACCGAGCGGTTTCTCGGGCGGGCTGCCCGTCGGCGTGCAGATCCTCGGCAAGCCCTACGCCGAACGCGACGTGCTGAAGCTCGGCAAGGCGTTCCAGGATGCGACCGATTTTAATCGCCGCGCGCCCGACCTCAAGGAGCTGGGCCTGTGAAGCTCTTCTATTCGGACGTGCTGGCGCCGCGGAAGACCTGCGCGCTCGCAAAATATCTGAATTTGCCTTCGAGTTCGCCTATTTGAATTTGCAGAAAGGCGAGCACAAGAAGCCGGACTATCTGGCGCTCAATCCCAACGGCAAGGTCCCGACCCTGGTCGACGACGACAAGGTCCTGTGGGAAGCGGACGCCATCCTCTGCTATCTGGCCAAGCATGCCGGGTCCGATCTCTGGCCCAACGACGATCTTCAGGCAGAGGTCATCAGCTGGTTCAGCTGGAACTCGCAGCATTTCATCCAGTCCGGCGGCACGCTTTACTTCGAGTTCGTGATCAAGTCGCGCTTCGGCATCGGCGCGCCAAATACTGCCGCCGTCGAGCGGGCCGTCCGCGAATTTCGCGCTCAGGCTGCCGTGCTCAATAGCCACCTCAAGAGCCGCGAATGGCTCGTGGGCGACCGCCTGAGCGTTGCGGACTTCTCCGTGGCGGTCACCCTGCCCTACGCCGGAAAGGCATCGATACCGCTCGACGAATTTCCCGAGGTGCGCCGCTGGCACGATCAACTGAACACGCTCGACGCCTGGCGCAACCCTTTCCCTAACGCTGCGGCATCCCCTGCGGGATGACCGTCTTCACGATCGACGAGTCGAGCGCTTCGTAATCGTGGTACCCGATTGTTGTGTAGAGCTCGGCGCGGGTCTGCATCTGGTCGACCATCTTCTGCGTGCCACCGTCGCGCTTGATCGCGGCGTATAGCCTCTCCTGGGCCCTGTTGGCGACGCGGAAGGCTGACACCGGCCAGATCACCATCGAATAGCCCATCGCCTCGAATTCCGAGGCGGTGAAGAATGGCGTACGCCCGAACTCCGTCATGTTGGCCAACAGCTTCACCCCCGGCATTGCCCTGGCGAAAGCGCGGAACATCTCGGCGTTGATCAACGCTTCCGGAAAGATCGCATCGGCTCCGGCTTCCAGGAATTTCTTCGCCCTCGCGACGGCGCCGTCGATGCCTTCACTGGCGGCGGCATCGGTGCGCGCGACGATGCAGAGATCCTTGCGTGCCTTCGCGGCGGCGTTGACCTTGGCCGCCATATCGAGCGGATCGGCGAGCCTCTTGTCGTTCAGGTGGCCGCATTTCTTGGGCAGCAACTGATCTTCGATGTGGACCGCCGCGGCCCCTGCTTCCTCGAAGCATCGCACCATGTGCATGACGTTCAACGCCTCGCCATATCCGGTGTCGCCGTCGACCAGAACCGGCAGGCCGGACGCGCGGGCGACCTGGCGGATGAAAAAGCAGACCTCGTCCACCGTGATGACGCCGAGATCCGGCAGACCCATCGACGCCGACATGCCCGCACCGGAGAGGTAGAGCGCGTCGAAGCCCGCGGCCTTCGCCTGCAAGGCGGCCATGCCGTTGTGCGCTCCCGGCATTTGCAGGATGCCGCCCTCGTCGAGGAGCGTTCGAAAGCGCCGGCCCGCAGGTTCGGCCGGTAGATCGTCGGCGACGAGATACGGCATGATTTTCTCCCTCAACCCTTCACGGCAAGCGGCACGAGACCCTGTCGGCAAAGACCGGCTTGCCTGGCACGAACTCGGATTTGTAGGTCGGATGCTTGTCGAGCTTGCAGCCCAGCGACAGTGAACTCTTGTCGACTTCGAAACGGATGAAATCCTCATGGTCGAAGGTGACGATGCTCAGGCTCTTGATCGACTGCGCCAACGGGAAGCGCATTATGTACACCAGGTTGCGTGGCACTTCCGGCTTGGGCGGCGGCGCGATCCGCTTGTTTTCCGGCATCGGCATGCCGGCGTCCTTGTCGCCATCGTCGTGATCCCAATCGGGCGGCGTGAAGGTGGCCGGCCGGTCGATGCGCACGTTCAGGGTCGGCGGCCCCGACGGATGGAAATCCGCTCCGCCGGTGTTGAGCCAGGTCTGGTAACCGACCTTGGCGAGTTCGGGCATCATCTCGTCGGCGAGCAGCTTGATCTCGCGCATCGAGATCTTGCCGTCGCCGTCCTCGTCGATCGGCGGGATCTCGCCCTCGCTCGCCATCGGATCGAAGTGCCATTCGAGCTCGAAGGCGACGTAACGGCCGTTCTCGGAAATCGCCCGCACGTGCTGCGAGATCCAGATATGTGGATGGGCCCAGGCGCTGACCGGCAACAGGAGAGCGAGGAGCGTGGCGAGCCAATTCATGGCTGCGGAACTGCGCGTGGCTTGCCGTCCTCGTCGATCGCCACGAACACGAAGGTGCCATGCGTCACCTGGATGGGCGTCGGATCGAGCCGCCGCTCGACTACGGTCTCGAGCGCGATAGTGATCGAGGTCCGGCCGACCCTGGTCACGCTGCCGTAGATCGACACGAGGTCGCCGACCTTGATCGGCTGCACGAAGGTCATGGCCGTGATCGCGACCGTCGCCACTCTGCCCCCGGCCGCCCGCGCCGCCAGGGTACCGCCCGCCATGTCCATCTGCGACAGTACCCAGCCGCCAAAAATATCGCCGTTGCCGTTCATGTCGGCGGGCTGGGGAATCGTGCGGACGATCGGGTCGCGCGGGCCTTCAGGCATCAAATCCCCACCGGATATGGTTGCTTTTCAATGATTTTCCTACCATACCGATGATGGACCGGCCATCACGCGATCCCCTCGCGCGGCCGAAGAAAGAAACAAGAATCATGGCGAAAAACGGCGATCTCTTCGGTCCGTCGGGCGGCGGCAAACGTCAGGCAGCCCCCAAGGACACTTCATACACCGCACGCGACATCGAGGTGCTGGAAGGGCTCGAGCCCGTCCGCAAGCGGCCGGGCATGTACATCGGCGGCACCGACGAGCGCGCCATGCACCATCTCGTGGCCGAGATCCTCGACAACGCCATGGACGAGGCGGTCGCGGGCCACGCCGACACGATCCATCTCGAGATGCTGGCCGGCAACAAGATCCTGGTGCGCGACAATGGCCGCGGCATGCCGGTCGATCCTCATCCCAAGTTCAAGACCAAGTCGGCGCTCGAGGTGATCCTCACCACGCTCCATTCGGGCGGCAAGTTCAACGGCAAGGTCTACGCTACGTCGGGTGGCCTGCACGGCGTCGGCGCCTCGGTCGTGAACGCTTTGTCGGACGATCTCGAGGTCGAGGTCGCGCGCGACCGCAAGTCGTGGTCGCAGAAATTCTCGCGCGGCAAGCCCAAGGGCAAGCTGGTGTCGAACGGCCCGGCCATCAACCGGCGCGGCACGACGGTCACCTTCCATCCCGATCCCGAGATCTTCGGCAGGCAGGTCTTCTCGCCCGAACGGCTCTACCGCATGGCGCGCTCGAAATCGTACCTGTTCCGCGGCGTCGAGATCCGCTGGCGCTGCGACAAGAGCCTGCTGCCCAAGGACGGTTCAATTCCCCAGGAGGAATCGTTCCATTTCGCGGGCGGCCTCAAGGACTATCTCGTCTCCGAGATCGGCACGCGGCCGACCGTCGTGCCCACGCCGTTTGCCGGCGAGGCCAGGAGCGACAGCAACGGTACGGCCGGCGGCAAGGTCGAATGGGCCGTGTGGTGGCCGAACGACGAGGAAGGCTTCGTCCGCTCCTACTGCAACACCGTGCCGACGGTCGAAGGCGGCACGCACGAGTCAGGCTTTCGCAGCGCGCTGTTGCGCGGGCTGAAGCGCTATGCCGACCTGACGGGCAATCGCAAGGGCTCGATCATCACGTCCGACGACGTGATGGAAGGCGCCGCCGGCCTGGTCTCGATCTTCATCGAGCAGCCGCAGTTTCAGGGGCAGACCAAGGAAAAGCTGGTCAGCGTCGAGGCGACCAAGCTGGTCGAAACGATCGTCGGCGACAATTTCGAGCACTGGCTGACCGGCGACAAGGAGGCCGGCAACGTCCTGCTCGAGCACGTGGTCGCTAAGGCCGAGGAGCGTGTGCGCCGCAAGCAGGACCGCGAGCAGCAACGCAAGACCGCGACCCGCAAGCTGCGCCTGCCCGGCAAGCTCTCGGATTGCAGCAACACGGCGGCCGAAGGCACGGAGATTTTCCTCGTCGAAGGCGATTCGGCGGGCGGCTCGGCCAAGGCCGCACGCAACCGCGAGACCCAGGCGATCCTGCCGCTGCGCGGCAAGATCCTGAACGTGGCCAGCGCCACGACCGAGAAGATGCGCGAGAACCAGGAGATCCAGGACCTGATCCAGGCGCTGGGCTGCGGCGCGGGAACGCAATACAGCGACGATCGCCTGCGCTACGAACGGGTCATCATCATGACCGACGCCGATGTCGACGGCGCACACATCGCCTCGCTGCTGATGACGTTCTTCTATCGCGAGATGCCGAAGCTGATCGAGAACGGCCACCTCTTCCTCGCCCAGCCGCCGCTGTTCCGCATCAGCAAGGGCGGCAAGACCGAGTATGCGCAGGACGACGCGCAGAGGGACGAAATCCTGCGCACCCAGTTCGGCGGCAAGGCCGACATCACCCGTTTCAAGGGCTTGGGCGAGATGCAGTCGCTGCATCTGCGAGAGACCACGATGGACCCGACGAAGCGCGTCCTCCTCAAGGTCGACGTGCCAACAGTGGCAAATGCCCTCGAGGGCACCGATGGCCGCCGCGAGGAAATGCGCACCCGCACGCTGGTAGAGGACCTGATGGGCCGCAAGCCCGAGAAGCGCTACGCCTTCATCCAGGAAAACGCCAAGTTCGCACGCGATCTCGACATTTGAGTCTTACACAAAGCTGACGGCGTACGCGCGATTTTGTGACGTGAAGCGGCCGCCTCCGAGGCCTATCTTGGGTTAATGAACGCAGGAGGAACCGACTTCATGCGCCCGATCCGTACCTTGGCGGCCCTCGTCGCCCTCTCCGCTCTGCCTCTTGCGACCCATGCCGCCACCCTGGGTGGATGGAACTACGCCATCCAGTATGAATATCGCGACTTCTATATCGCCGCCGACAACAAGCCGTTTCGCGTCGAGCTGCTGGGCAATCCGTTTCCCGGCATGCCGCCAGAGGAGTTCGCGCGCCGTCTCCTGCCGGTGATGCAGGCGAACAAGCCGCCGCCCCGCCTCACCTTCACCTACGATACCCCGGCTGAACAGCAGCATCCCGACTACCGCCTGATGCTGGTGTTCGACGCCGCCGACAATTTGGGCTCGGGCCCCGTGTGCAACGGCGCCAGGGGATTCAAGCCGGGAGTCCCGGGCAGGGTCCACGTGTTCGCAGTCTACTGCCGCAACGACCAGGCGCTGTCCGAGGTGACGGGTTGGACGAACGCCGCCGCGCCCGACGATGCGGCGATGGGCGAGCTGATGAAGGACCTGTTCAACGTCGTGTTCGACCGCTCGCCGTACATCCAGATGCAGCACGGCCACCACTTCCACTGACGCCAAGCGCTCCACAGGCATCCTCTGCTAACCAGACGGCATGGCCGTCTGGTACACACTGGTCGACAAGCTCCTGTCTGGTTTCGACGCCGAAGCGGCTCACGGTCTTGCCCTTCGCGCCCTGAAGACTGGCCTCGTCCCGCGCGATCGCAAACCCGATCCACCGACGCTCGGCGTCAGGCTCTGGGGGCAACATCTCGCCAACCCGCTCGGGCTCGCCGCGGGCTTCGACAAGAACGCCGAAGTGCCTGACACCCTGCTAGGTGTCGGCTTCGGCCTGGTCGAAATCGGCAGCGTCACGCCCCGCCCGCAGGCCGGCAACCCGCGCCCGCGCGTGTTCCGCCTGTCTGAGGACCGTGCCGTCATCAACCGCATGGGCTTTCCGGGCGAGGGGCTCGAGGTGGTGCTGCCGAGGCTGCGCGGTCGGCCGAGGACCGGCTTCGTCGGCGTGAATGTCGGCGCCAACAAGGACAGCGAGGATCGTGCGGCAGACTATGTGATCTGCGCCCGTGCGCTGGCGCCTTATGCCGACTATCTCGTCTGCAACGTCTCCTCGCCCAACACACCCGGTCTGCGCAACCTGCAGGGCCGCGCGCAGTTGCGCGATCTTTTGCGGCACGTGCAGGACGCACTCGCGGCCAGTCCGGTGCCTCTGGTCGTCAAGATCGCGCCCGATGCGACCGACGACGATCTCGACGATATCGTGCTGGTGTGCCGCGAGCTGCGCATGGACGGCATCATCATCGGCAACACCACGCTGTCGCGACCAGCCTCGCTGCGCTCGGCCCGCAAGGGAGAGACCGGTGGCCTCTCGGGCGCGCCTCTCGCCGCTCTCGCGACCGACGTATTGCGCAAGACCGCGCGGCGGGTCGAGGGACAATTTCCGTTGATCGGCTGCGGCGGCGTCGGTTCGGGCGCCGATGCCTACGCCAAGCTCCGCGCCGGTGCGACCGTGGTGCAGCTCTATTCGGCGATGGTCTACGAGGGCCCGCCGCTGGTTCGCCGGATCAAGGACGAGCTTGCGGCGCTGCTGGCGCGTGACGGTTTTGGTTCGGTCAACGAGGCCGTCGGCGCCGATCTACGCTGAGGCGTCGTCGAGAAACTGGCCGGCATCGAACCTGATGTAGGCGGCTTCGTCGTCGAAGGCCACGCCGACCGGGTCGCCGCCCGATGCCACGATGTCGAGCTGCCGCTGCAGCAGGATGCGCAGCATCGACACGCCCTGGTCGGAGGCCATCAAGTGCTCTTCGGAATGGAAGGTGATCGGCCCCTGCCCGACCTGCGCCTCGACATCGCCCGGGAATTTCTGATGTTCCTCGGCCGTTAGCTCGGCCCAGGTCTTGCCGCCGGCGTAGCGTGACTTGAACTTGGCGAGTTCGCCCTTCTCCTTGACGCGGCCGGCGACGTAGATGCGGTAGTGCGTGTCGTCGATCGGCACGGTCCAGCCGATCGATTCGACCATGCCGTATTGCGCGACCCGCGGATTGGGCACGACGCGCAGGGTCGGCAGCACCGCCTCGGTGACCCGGCGGAAGCGCTTGCCGTCCGGTCCGGGGCGCAGCGAGGTGGCCTTCACGCCCGCCGGCCCGTACTCGAACCTGACCTTGGGGAATGCCGACATCTGCTCGACGAACTGCGGCCCGCTGAAGCACCGTGCAGGATCGGCACATGGTACGGATCGACCACGTTCTCGAAATGCTGCAGCCAGTTGCAGGGCGCAATGACGATGCCGCCGCTGCCGATGCTCGAATCGTCGGCCTCGACGAACTTCGCCCGGCCCCATCACCTCGAGGCATTCGTAGCGCGGCAGCATCGGCTTTTTTTCCGGCGGGCCGAGATAGGCGAAGACGAGGCCGTAGCGCTCTTCGACCGGATACCAGGGCTGGCGCACCCTCTGGCATTGCGCGCCCGTTGGATTGGGCTCGGCCGGCATCTCGAGGCACTTGCCTTCAACGTCGAACAGCCAACCGTGATAGCAGCAGCGGATACCCGGGGTCTTCGATCTTGCCGTAGTAGAGCGTCGTGCCGCGATGGCAGCACCGCGGATAGACCAGGCCCGGCCGGCCTGCGCCGTCGCGGAACAGGATCAGCTCCTCGCCCAGGATCTTGACCGGCCGCGGCGTGGTGCCGGCGTCGGCGCTGAGCCCGACGGGATGCCAATAGCGGCGCAGCAGCTCGCCCATCGGCGTGCCGCGGCCGACCTCCGTCAGTTTCGCGTTGTAGCTCGGCTGTTTCATTGTGATAGCCGAGCGGAGACGGTCGTCATCATTCCACCTTTGCGCCGGATTGCCGGATCAACTCGGCCCAGATCGGCGTCTCGCGCGCCAGCACGGCCGCCAGTTCGGCGGCGTCGAGCCGACCGGCGTTTGGCCCTGGGCGATCATCTTGTCGGCAATGGCCGGCTGGGCAATGGCGATCTTTATCTCCCGCTGCAATCGGTCGACGATCTGCAGCGGCGCGCTGGCTGGGGCATAGGCGCCGACGAACAGGCTGAGGTCGAAGCCCGGAACGCCCTGCTCCCCGAAGGTGCCGAGTTCGGGCATCGAGGCCGAGCGCTTGGCGCCCGCGGCGGCGATCGCCTTCACGTGCCCGGCCGTAATCTGCGTCCTGGCGCTGACCGGGCTCGCCCAGGTGAGATCGAGCGTACCGTTGCCGACATCCTGCAGGGCCTGAACGTCACCGCGATATGGCACGTGGCTGTATTGTCCGCCCAGCGCCTTGCCCAGCATCAGCCCATACAGGTGGCCGGACGAACCGATCCCCCAGCTGCCATAGGTTGCCGGCCGGCCGAGCCCCTGGACCCAGGCGCCCATGCCCTTGAGGTCGCCGAACGGGGCATCCGCCTTGGCTGCGATCAGGATCGTGCCGAGCGACAGCAGCGACACCGGGATCAGGTCCTTCGCCGGATCGAAAGGCAGCTTCGCGTAGAGCGTCGGGTTGTTGGTGTGCGTCGAATTGGTCGTGATCAGGAAGGTGTAACCGTCGGGCGCCGCTTTGGCGACGATGTCGGAGCCCAAGATCGTGTTGGCGCCGGGCTTGGGATCGACCAGCACCTGTTGGCCGAGCTGGCCCGTCAGCGCGTCGCCGATCACGCGCACCAGCGCATCGATCGCCCCGCCTGGGGCGAACGGCACGACGATGCGCACCGGTTTGGCGGGCCACGTTCCTTCGGCGCGCGCGACGAAGGGTGTCGCGAGTGCGGTTGCGAGGAGCGCGCGGCGCTTCATCTAGATATCGGCGAAGACGTGGCTTTCCTTCTTCGCGCCGGGATGGGTGACTGCGCCGTCGACCGCGGGGCCGACCAGCTCGGCGTACTTCCACAGCGCGCCCGCGCTATAGCCGTTCTTCTTCGGCTTCCACTTCTTGCGGCGCGCCTTCAGCTCCTTGCCCGACAGGTCCACCGTGAGTTTGCCCTTCACGGCGTCGATCGTGATCATGTCGCCGTTCTTGAGCAGGCCGATCGGACCACCGACCTGTGCCTCGGGGCCGACATGGCCGACGCAGAAGCCGCGGGTGCCGCCGGAGAAGCGGCCGTCGGTGATCAGCGCCACCTTCTCGCCGACGCCCAGACCGTAGAGCGCCGCCGTCGTCGACAGCATCTCGCGCATGCCCGGGCCGCCCTTGGGGCCTTCGTAACGGATGACGAGCACCTCGCCTTCCTTGAACTTGCCTTTGACGACAGCCTCGAAGGCCGCCTCCTCGGTGTCGAAGCAGCGCGCCGGGCCGGTGAAGACCAGGCGCTGCATGCCGGCCACCTTCACGATCGCGCCGTCGGGCGCAAGATTGCCCTTGAGGCCCACGACACCGCCGGTCGGCGTGATGCAATCCTTCACGCGATAGACGACATCCTGCTTCTCGGGGAACGTCACGTCCTTGTGGTTCTCGGCCAGGGTCTTGCCAGTCGCCGTCAGGCAGTCGCCGTGCAGCAGGCCGGCATCGAGCAGCTCCTTGATCACCACGGGGATGCCGCCGACGTTGTAGAGGTCGAAGGCCACGTACTTGCCGCCTGGCTTCAGGTCGGCGATGTACGGCGTCTTCTTGAAGATCCTGGCGACGTCGTGCAGGTCGAACTTGATGCCGCACTCGTGCGCCATCGCCGGCAGGTGGAGGCCGGCATTGGTCGAGCCGCCGGTGGCGGCCACGACGGTCGCGGCATTCTCGAAGGCCTCGCGCGAGCAGATGTCGCGCGGGCGGATGCCCAGGCGCAGCAGGTTCATCGCCGCCTCGCCCGAGGCTTCGGCATACTGGTCGCGCGTTTCGTAGGGCGCCGGCGCGCCGGCCGATCCCGGCAAGGCAAGCCCGATCGCCTCGGAGACGCAGGCCATGGTGTTGGCCGTGAACTGGCCGCCGCAGGAGCCGGCCGACGGACACGCTGCGCATTCGAGCTCGTGAAGGTCGGCATCGGTGAATTTGCCGGCGGCGTGCATGCCGACGCCCTCGAAGACGTCGACGACGGTGACGTCCTTGCCGCGGAACTTGCCCGGCAGGATCGAGCCGCCATACATGAACACCGACGGCACGTTGAGGCGCAGCATCGCCATCATCATGCCCGGCAGCGACTTGTCGCAACCGGCCAGGGTGATCATCGCGTCGTAGCTGTGGCCGCGCATGGTGAGCTCGACCGAATCGGCGATCAGGTCGCGGGAGGCGAGCGACGACTTCATGCCCTGGTGTCCCATGGCGATTCCGTCGGTCACGGTGATGGTGGTGAATTCGCGCGGCGTGCCGCCGCCGCGATCGACGCCGACCTTTACAGCCTGGGCCTGGCGGTTGAGCGCGATGTTGCAGGGGGCGGACTCATTCCAGCAAGTAGCGACGCCGACGATCGGCTGGGCGATCTGCTTTTCGGTGAGGCCCATGGCGTAGAGATACGAGCGATGGGGCGCACGCTCCGGCCCGACCGTGGCGTGCCGCGAGGGCATCTTCGCCTTGTCGAGGGTCGGGTTGGGATGCAGCTTGGGTTGTTTCTTCTTGGCCATGACGCCTGATCTCCGCCTGAATTGAGCGCCGGACTGTACTCACGAGGAGGCCGGGCTTCCAGCCCGTCGGCGGGGCTGCAGCGCGGAAATCTCGACGGCAGACGCGCGTAATTCCACACCCTACACTGGCCCTCAAAAGGGGGAAGACGTGCCGCTCTGGATACCGATTACCGTCGCCGCTGCGCTGTTCCAGAACATCCGCACGACGATGCAGCAGAAGATTCGCGGCGTCCTGAGTGTCGATGGCGCCAATTTCGTCCGCTACCTCTACGGCGCGCCGCTGGCGCTCGGCATGCTGGCGTTCCTGATCTTCGGCACCGGCCGCCATCTGCCCCCGATCTCGGCCGCCTTCCTGGGGCTGGTGACCATCGCGGGGCTGGCGCAGATCGTGGCGACGTCGCTGATGATCCATGCCTTCGCGCTGCGCAACTATGCGGTGGGCACGGTCTATTCCAAGACCGAGACGGTGTTCGTGGCGATCTTCGCGACCTTCATCGCCTCCGAGCCGCTTAGCCTCGGCGCATGGGCCGGCATCCTGGTGTGCCTGGGCGGAGTCGCGATCCTGAGCGTGCGCGGCAGGTTCTCCGATGTCCGCGGCGTGCTGGCCGACCTCACGCACAAGGGCGCGCTCTACGGCATCCTGTCGGGCGCGATCTTCGCGATTGCCGCCGGCACGATCCGCGAGGCCTCCAAGCTGCTGCCCGACGGCGACTTCATGATCCGCGGCATCACTACGCTGGCCTGCATGAACACCATCCAGATCGTGCTGATGGCCGCCTACTTGGCTTATCGCGATCGCCCGCAGATCGCCAAGGTCCGGGTCAACTGGCGCTCCTCCATCTGGGTCGGCATCTTCAGCGTGCTGGGTTCGGCCGGCTGGGCGCTGGCGATGACGCTCGAGAACGCTGCTCTCGTGCGCGCCGTCGGCCAGATCGAGCTGGTCTTCACGTTCATTGCCTCCCACGTCGTGCTGAAGGAGCGCCCGTCCGCCGGAGAGTGGCTGGGCAGCCTCCTCGTCGTGGCCGGCGTCGTCCTCATCCTGATCGAACGGTGATTTCATGACCGACCTGCCGCGTCCCCTCACGGGCCTGAAGGTGCTGGATTTCTCGACGACCATCGCGGGCCCGCACTGCTCGCGCCTGCTTGCCGACATGGGCGCCGACGTCATCAAGGTCGAATCGCCCGAGGGCGACCTCATGCGCTCGCGGCCGGTAATGCGCGGCGGCGCCTCGACGATGTTCGGCCAGCTCAACGCCGGCAAGCGCTCGATCGTGCTCGATCTCAAGACGCCGGCAGCGATCGCCGCGGTGAAGAAACTGGTCGCCGGCGTCGATGTCGTGTTGGAGAACTATCGCCCCGGCGTGATGAAGCGGCTGGGCCTCGACTATCCCGAACTGGCGAAGATCAACCCGAAGCTCGTCTACTGCGCCATCTCGGGCTACGGCCAGACCGGACCGGGCGCCGGGCGGCCGGCCTACGCGCCGGTGATCCATGCCTCGACCGGCTACGACATGGCGCACCTCTTCCAGCAGGATGGCCGCGAGCGTCCCGACAATTGCGCGATCTTCGTCGCCGATTATGCCTCGGGCGCCTATGCGCTGGGCGGCATCCTGGCCGCGATCCACCAGCGCCACGTCACCGGCAAGGGCCAGATGGTCGATGTGTCGATGTTCGAGACGCTGGTCGGCATGCTGCCGACCGAGATCAACCGCGCCCAGTTCGACTTCGAGATGCCGGCGCGGCCGATGTACGGCCCGATCGAGGCGGCCGACGGCTACGTCATGCTGGCGACGGCCAGTGAACGCACCTTCCAGGACATGGCCGCCGCCGCCGGTCACAAGGAATGGCTGACCGATCCGCGCTTCGAGAGATACGCCGACCGTCGCATGAACTGGGGCCCGATGGTCGAAGAGCTCGAGAAGTGGTCGAAGAAGCTCTCGGTGAAGGAAGTCGTGGGCGCGTTCGAGAAGCACGGCGTGCCCTGCTCGCCCTACCTCACCCTTGCCGAAGCGCTCAAGGATCCGCAGGTCGCCCATCGCGGCTCGCTGTGCCCGATCGAGGACAGCAGCGGCAGCTACAATTCGCCGGCGCCGCCGTTCCGTTTCTCCGGCTCGACCGCTAAAGAGCGGCCCGCACGTGCCCGATCTCGGTGAAAACACCGACCAGGTGCTCGCCGAAGCGGGCGTCACTCTCAAATGATCGATCCGCGCACGCCCATCCTGGTCGGCTGCGGCCAGATCACCGATACCACCAGCGAACCGTCGAGCAAGCGTTCGCGGGTGGCGTTCTGCGCCGAAGCGGCGGCGCGGGCGCTCGACGACACCGGCGCCAGGATCGGCGGCCACATGCTGGGCCATCATGTCGACGCGCTGGCGGTGATGGAGTTCTTCAGCGACATCAGCCCGCGCTTCGCCTCGCCGTTCGGCCGCTCGACCAACCCGCCCAAGAGCGTCGCGCGGCGGCTCCACGCCTCGCCGCGCAAGCTGCTCTACAGTCATTCCGGCGGGAACATGCCGCAGTACCTGGTCAACCGCTTCGCGGAGGAGATCGCCGCCGGCGAGACCAGGCTTGCACTGATCTGCGGCGCCGAATTGCTGCGCAGCACGCAGAACGCCCGCAAGGCCGGCCTCGCGCTCGACTGGAACGAGGATTTTGGCGGCACGCCGGAACGGATCGGCGACAATCGCTTCGGCTACTCCGAAGAGGAGGCGCGCCACGAGCTGCGGGCGGCGATCCATTTCTATCCGCTGCTGGAAAACGCGATCCGCGGCGGGCTGAAGCGCGATGTCGCGAGCCACATGGACGCCATGGGAAGGCTGTTCCACCGGCTCGCCATCGTGGCGAAGGACAATCCGCTGGCGACGCGCCGCAAAGGCTACAGTGCGCACGATCTGTCGACGATCTCCGACGACAATCGCTGGATCTGCTTCCCCTACCCGCGCCTGATGAACGCCAATGCGATCATCGACCAGGCGGCGGCGGTGATCATGACCTCGGTCGAGAAGGCGCGGGAATGGGGCATCCCGGAGGAACGCTGGGTGTTCCTGCACGGCTGCGCCGACGGCACCGACACCTGGGTGGTTTCCGAGCGCGACCGGCTCGATGCCTCGCCCGCCATCCGCGGTTGCGCCCGCATCGCCTTCGACATGGCCGGCCGGAAGCTCTCGGACATCACCGCCTTCGACCTCTACAGCTGCTTCCCGTCGGCGGTCGAGGTGGCGATGGCGGAAATCGGCATCGCCGGGGACGATCCGCGCCCGATCAGCATCACCGGCGGGCTGCCGTTCTTCGGCGGACCGGGCAACAACTACGTCACCCATTCGATCGCCGAGATGATGAACGTCGTGCGCAAGGCGCCCGAGCTCCTTCGGCATGGTGACGGCCAACGGCAACTACCTGACCAAGCATTCCGCCGGCATCTACTCGAGCACGCCTGTCGCGGGCCCCTGGCGCCGCGAGGCCCCGGCGAAGTTCCAGGCCGAGCTCGACGCGCGGCCCAAGCAGAGGGTGAACACGGAACCCCGCGGGACCGGGACGATCGAGACCTATTGCGTGGCCTACGGCAAGGATGCGCCGGAGAAAGGCTACATTTTCGGCCGCCTCGACGGCTCGGGCGAGCGCTTCGTGGCGATGGCGCCCACCGAACCCACCGTCTTGGCCGACATGCTGACGAACGAGCAACTCGGGCGTAAAGTGACGGTCAATCAACAGGACGGACGCAACGTCTTCCATCCGCTCTAGGCACCGAGGAAGCCATGTCCAACATGCTGAACGCCGCCCAGACCGCCGAGTTCAACGAGAAAGGCTTCACCTACGCGCGCGGCCTGTTCGCGCCCGACGAGGTGAAGCTGCTCACCGAAGCCATGGAGAAGGATCCCGCCGTGCGCGGCTCGATCCTCGACCGCCGCGACGGCGAGGGGAAATCGACGCGCATCGCGCTGTGGAATCGCGCCGGCGATTCGGTTTACGGCCTTGCCGCGCGCAGCGAGCGCATGGTCGACACGTCGGCGGCATTGCTGGGCGGCGACGTCTATCATTACCAGTCCAAGCTCACCGCCAAGGAGCCCGAGGTCGGCGGCGCCTGGGAATGGCATCAGGACTACGGCTACTGGTACTACAACGGCTGCCTCAGGCCCGACCTGCTCTCGGTCATGATCGCGCTCGACAAGACGGACCGGAACAACGGCTGCCTGCAGATCGCCACCGGCTCGCACAGGCTGGGCCGCATCGACCACACGCCGCTTTCGCCGACGCAGAACGAGGTCGACCCCAAGCGCATGCCGCACATCCTCGATCAATGCCCGATCGAGTATTGCGAGCTTGCCGCCGGCGACGCCCTGATTTTCCACTGCAACGCGATACACCGCTCCGACGCCAATCGCTCGGCCAACCGGCGCTGGACCCTGCTGATCTGCTACAATAGGGTCGACAACGACACGATCATCAAGACCGATGATCGCTTCCTCGTGCCGCTCGACAAGGTGGATGACGGCGCGATCCGCCGCGCCGGCCTGAAATTCGCCGCCGGCGACAATGCCGAACACTTCACGTCGCGCCCCTACGTGCCGGACCTGCGCAAGGCGTCCTAGCCCCTGGTGCGCCGCTCCGGCCCGATCAGCCGCTCGTATTCGGATTCCGGTACGCCGTAGAGATTGCCGGCCTGCTTCTCGAGGAACTTGCGGTCGAGGACCGCGATCTCGCCGCGAGACGCCTTGATTGCACGGTTTCCTTCAAGGGCATGCAGTGCCTCGGTGACGCCCGCGCGCCTCACCGCCAGCATCACCGACAGGAATTCGTGGGTCATCGGAATCCTGTCCTGTCCGAGCCGGTCCTGGGTCATGAGCAGCCAGCGCGCGAGGCGACCCTCGAGGGGCAGGCGCGCGTTGGCGACGGCGGTCTGGGCGGTTTGGGTCAGGAAGACCTGGGCATACTTCAGGAGCAGCCGTTGCAGGGAGGAGCTGCGGGCAAGCGCCTCGCGCAAGGCGTCGGCTTCCATCGACCACGCCATCCCGGGGGCCTGAATGAATATCGTGTTCGGGGATTGGTGGTCACCCAGCAGCACGGTCAAGCCGGTCATGCCTTCCGGCCCGATCAGGGCGGTCTCGACCCTATCGCGGCCCGGTCCGATAGCGACGACGGAGGCGACACCCTGCTCGACGAAGTAGACGCTCCCGATCGGACGATTGGACTGCTCCAGCTCTTGCCGAAGCTTCAACGTCACGAGCCGAAGATGGGGTTGCAGAAGAGCGCGATCGTCCACCGATAGCGCGCCCAGGAGTCTATTGTGGAAGGTCGAGGTCGTTTTGCCGGCGGCCATGCTCTTGCTTCCACAAAGGGGCAAGAGCACAAAAGTGTCTCCCAGCCGTTCGCGCCCGAAAAGGTTGCGAACGATGCCATCAATTTAGGTCCTCGGACCGCCCACGGCCAACTCCAAATGTCATCGAATAGGCCAGACATGAGACTAAATGCCAATTCGTACCGACCGGCAAAACCCTGCTATGCCTTGAGCCGCTCGAGGGCTGCTGCCAGACGGGCGCGAGTCTGCTCGGCCTGGCGGCGCCTCTCGCGCTGCTCTTCTACGACCTCTTCGGGTGCGCGCGAGACGAAGCTCGCGTTGCCGAGCTTGGCGTCGATCTTGGCGATTTCGTCGCCCAGCTTCTGAATTTCCTTCTTCAACCGCGCGCTTTCCGCGGCCAGGTCGATCACCTCGCCAACCGGCATGGCGTAGGTCGCCTCGCCCACCACGATCTGCAGCGAGGCCTTGGGCGCCGCCGTCGCCGAGCCATCGATGTCCTCGATCCGGGCCAGCCGTTCGATTGCCGCGGCATGGGTCGCCAGGCGCTGCTGCGTCGTGGCGCCACCGCCGATCACCAGCAGCTTGAGCTTGGCGCCGGGTGGCACGTTTAGCTCGGCTCGCGCCGAGCGAATGTCGGAGATCAGTTTCACCAGCCAGCCGATCTCGTCGTTGGCGGCGGCATCGATCGGCGCCGGCATCGGCCAGGGCTGCCCGATCAGCGCCCCGTGCTCGGTGCGGTGACCGGTCTTGTCCCAAATCTCCTCGGTAATGAAGGGCATCACGGGATGCAGGAGCTTCGCCGTCTCGCGCAGAACGAAGGCGGTGACGGCACGCGTCTCGTCCTTTTCGGGTCCGTCGGGCCCCTGCAAGGTCGGCTTGCTGAGTTCGACGTACCAGTCGCAGACGATGCCCCAGATGAATTCGTAGAGCGTCGTCGCTGCATCGTTCAGGCGGTACTGCGCCAGCGCATGGTCGATCGCGTCGTTGGCGCGCGCCAGCTCGCCCAGCACCCACTTGTTGACCGTGAGCCGGGCGCTCGCCGGATCGAAATCCTTGGGCAGCACGGAGCCGTTCATCTCGGCGAAGCGCGTGGCGTTCCAGAACTTGGTAGCGAAGTTGCGCGAGCCCTCGACCTGTGACGGTGCGAGCCGCAGCCGGCCGGCTGACGATGCGGCCATTCGGGTCATGGTGAAGCGCAGGGCATCGGCGCCGTACTTGTCGATCAGTTCCAGCGGATCGATGACGTTGCCCTTCGACTTGGACATCTTCTGGCCCTTCTCGTCCGTCACCAGTCCATGCAGGTAGACGGTGCGGAACGGCACCTCGGTCATGAAATGCATGCTCATCATCATCATGCGGGCGACCCAGAAGAACAGGATGTCCCAGCCGGTGACGAGCGTGTCGGTCGGATAGTATTTCTTGAGTTCGGCTGTCTCCTCGGGCCAGCCCAGGGTCGAGAACGGCCAGAGCGCCGAGCTGAACCAGGTGTCGAGCACGTCGGGATCGCGCTCGAGTGCCACGTCGCGGCGGTAGTGCGTGCGCGCTTCCTCGCGGGCCTCGTCTTCAGATAGCGCGACGAAGATCTTCTTGTCCGGCCCGTACCAGGCCGGGATTCTGGTGGCCCCACCAGAGCTGGCGCGAGATGCACCACGGCTGGATGTTCTCCATCCAGCGGAAGAACTCGTCGCGCCCGCGCTCCGGCACGAACTTCACCCGTCCGTCGCGCGCCGCGGCAATCGGCGCTTCAGCGAGCTTCCGTGCGTCGGCATACCACTGTTCGGTCAGGAACGGCTCGACCGGCACGCCGCCGCGATCGCCATAGGGCACGGCGTGGGTATGCGGCTCGATCCTGTCGACCAGTCCCATCTCCTCGAGCTCGGCCACGATCTTCTTGCGCGCATCGAAACGGTCGAGCCCGCGATATTTTTCCGGCGCCTTGTCGTTGACCCGCGCGAACTTGTCGAAGATCGAGATGGCCTCGAGCTTGTGGCGGCGGCCGACCTCGAAGTCGTTGAAGTCGTGCGCCGGCGTGATCTTGACCGCACCAGAGCCCTTCTCCGGGTCGGAATATTCGTCGGCCACGATCGGTATGCGGCGGCCGACCAGCGGCAGGATCGCGTGCTTGCCGATCAGGTGCTTCCACTTGGGATCGTCGGGATGGACGGCGATCGCGGTGTCGCCCAGCATCGTCTCGGGCCGCGTCGTGGCCACGACGATGAACTCGTCGACGCCACCTTCGATCGGGTACTTGAGATACCACAGACTGCCCCTCACCTCGCGCGACTCGACCTCGAGGTCGGAGATCGCGGTCAGCATCTTGGGATCCCAGTTCACAAGCCGGTTGTCCTTGTAGATGAGGCCGGCGCTGTAGAGCTCGACGAACACCTTGAGGACCGCCTTCGACAGGCCCTCGTCCATGGTGAAGCGCTCGCGGCTCCAGTCGCAGGAGGCGCCGAGGCGCCGCAGCTGGCCGGTGATCGTGCCGCCGGAGAAGGCCTTCCACTCCCAGACCTTGGCGAGGAACTCCTCGCGGTTGAGCAGCTTCTTGTTGGCCTCGCCGCGGATCGCGCCTTCGACCGCAAGGCCGATGCCCTCCTGCTCGAGGTTGCGCACCACGACCATTTGCGTGGCGATGCCGGCGTGGTCGGTGCCGGGCTGCCACAGCACGTCGTCGCCCTTCATTCGGCGCCAGCGGATCAGTACGTCCTGCAGGGTGTTGTCGAGCGCGTGCCCCATGTGCAGGCTGCCGGTGACGTTCGGCGGCGGGATGACGATGCAGTACGGCGGGCGCTGCGATTCAGGATGCGCCTTGAATGCGCCCGAGTTCTCCCACTCGGGATACAGGCGGGCTTCGATCTCTTTCGGATCGTATGTCTTGTCGAGCATCACTTGCCTTTAGAGCATATTCCGTCCGACCGGAATCGGTCGGACGGAATATGCCGTAAGTCGAATCGCCTCGACCAATGCGTTTCCAATCGCCTTGAACCGCATGAGCGGTTCCAGGCGATTGGAAGCCGCTCTAACGAAAAACGCCACGGATGCGGCACCGTGGCGTTCTGTCTGCGGGGGGCCTGGAGTCAACGGCGGGTCAGCCGTGCGATCTCGCGTTCGACGAGGTGCTCGACCATCGGCGGCAGGCTGCGGTCGATCCATTCCTTCAGCATCGGTCGCAGCAGTTCCTTCACCAGTTCCTCGATGGTCTTGCCGCCGGCGCCGAGCGACAGCGCCGGGCCGGACGGATTTGCCGGCGCCGCCTTGCGCTCCTCCACCACCTGGTTCAGGCGATCGAAGGCCGACGTTGCCGCGCCGGCCACGCTGGAGGCGACAAGCGACGGTTCGAACGGCGTCGAGCCAGCGGCCACCGGGCGCTGTGCCGGCGCCTGCTCGAAGGAGGGTTGAGGCATCTCGCTGGCGCTCATGGGATCGATCCTCTGCAGGGGAATGGGCGTGGGCGCCGACGGTTCCGGGCGTGTCGCGCCTTGCTCCGGTTCCTCGATCAGGTCGGTCAGCAGCAGCACGTCCTCCCGGCTGCCGCTTCCGGCCGTGCGCGGCGCCGCCGACCGGAAGTCGATCGGCGCGTTCGCCGGCTGTGCCGGCGGGGTCGTGCTGCCGCTCACCTGCGCACGTGCTTCATCGTCCGAGATGATCTTGCGAATGGACGCCAGGATGTCGTCCATCGACGGGTCGTTTTCCGCACTCATGGTTTGCCACCATCGCCGATCCAGCGAGAACCCACTTCCCTATAGTACTTCTCTTCGTCGTAATATTCGACAGGCAATCCGAGGCTTCGCGCGGTCAGGCGGCCGATGCCGGACAACACGGTGTAGAAGGCGACCTGCACGTCATGCCGTGCGGTGATCAGGCTGACCTGCGAATTGAGCAGTTCCTGCTCGGCGTTCAGCACGTCCAGGGTCGTGCGTGAGCCGACCAGGGCTTCCTGCCGCACACCGTTCAGGGCCACCTCGTTGGCCTTCACCTGTGCCGTGAAAGACGTGACGCGCGAGCGCGCCGAATCGAGATTGCGCCAGGCGCGGATGACGTTCTCCGCCGCCGTGCGGCGGGCGCTGTCGAGTTCGTTGCGGCGCTGCCCGACGAGCTCCTTTGCCGAGCGGATCGCCGACCATTCGCTGCCGTTCTGGTAGATCGGCACCGATGCCTGCACGCGCACGCCATACTGGTTGAAATTGTCGCCCGGCGTCGACAGGTCGAACTGCTGCTGGATGAAACCCACGAGGTTGACCGTGGGCAGAAGGGCCGACACCGCGCTGTTCACGCCGTAGCTCGCCGAGCTGATGCGATACTGCGCGCTGACCGGCAGCGGGCTGCCGTTCATGGCCAGCGCCACCGCCTCTTCCTCGCTCGCCGGCAGGGCGCCGAACAGCGGCAACTCGCCCATCCTGCCGGGCCTCTGTCCGACCACATGCACGTAGACGGCTTCGTCGATCCGGATCTGTGCCTCGGCGAGGACCAGGTCGGCCTTGGCCTGCTCGAGACGGGCCTCGGCCTGCGAGACGTCGGTGATCGTGAGCTCGCCCACCCGGAAACGTTCCTGCGTCGCGTCGAGCTGCTGCACCAGCACGCGCACGTTGTTGCGGCGCACGTCGACGATGCCCAGGTCCTGCACGAGGTTGGAATAGGCGGTGACCGCCTGCAGGAGCACGGTCTCCTCGGTATTGGCGAGGGCCGCGCGCTGGGCCTGGATGTTGGCCTGGGCGGCCTTGGTGTCGGCGACCGTCTTGCCACCGCGGAACAGCGGCTGCGTCACCGACAGGAGCGTCGTCTTGCCGTTCAGGATCAGGTAGGTCGGGAGTGTCTTGATCGGATTCGAGTCCGCCTCGATCTTGTTGTACTCGGTGGTGAGCGTGACTTTGGGACGCCAGTTCGAGACGGCCTGCTGCAGGGTCTCGTCGGTCTGGCGCAGCAGCGCCCGCCCGGCCAGCAGATCGGGATTGCTGTTGTAGGTCGACGCCATGGCTTCGACCAGGCTTTGCGACCAGGCGGTGGACGAAGTGCCCAGTCCGACCCCCAGCGCAACTGCCAACGCCGCGCCGGTTTGCCTCAAACGGGGCCGGATACGCATCTAGTCATTACCCTCATTGCTGTGTGACAGAGTACCAGCGTCGGCTCAGAAGGTGAAGCGAGCCGGAGGCGCGAAGCCCGCCAGGACAGGTGTTCCGGCATCGAACAGCGGCCGCCCCGAGGTCACACCCCCCTCTTTCACCACGAGTTGCGCCACGCCCAAGGCGCCGGGAGACCCGGCGAGCACGGTCGCAAGCCGGCCGCCCTCGGCAAGCTGCTCGAGGATCGCAGGTGGTATTTGCCGCACCGAGCCCTCGATCAGGATGACGTCATAGGGGCCCGATGCCGCCATCCCCGCTTCGGCGGGGCCGCGCACGGTCGTGACGTTCGCGAGCCCCAAAGCCTTGATGGTCTGGTCGGCCGAACCTGCCAGGCCGGCATCGCTTTCGACCGCCACTACCGACATCACCAGCCGCGCCAGAAGTGCGGCGCCATAGCCCCGTCCGCTGGCCACGACCAGCGCCTTGTCGCCGGCCGCGGGCTGCAGCGTCTGGATCAGCCGTGCCAGCACCATGGGTTCCATCAGGAAGCGGCCGTTGCCGAGCGGCACGTCCTCGTCGGAATAGGCTACCGATTTCATGCCTTCAGGCAGGAAACGCTCCCGCGGCAACTCGCCCACCACGGCCAGAAGCTGGGCATTGGTGACGCGGTTCGGTCGGAGTTGACCGTCCACCATATTGCGCCGTGCGAGCGCGAAATCCGTCATAGGCTGACCCCAAAATGTTGCGTCCGTTATAGGGTGCGGGCGGCAATAGCGTCAAAGGACGCCTTGGCGCGGCCCTGAGGCGGCCCCTGAGAGCCATCAACTTGACCCATGTTGGCTCCGGTGGGTATAGCAGCCGCCATTCCTGCGGCCGGCCTGGTGGCAGAGTGGCTATGTAGCGGACTGCAAATCCGTCAATGCCGGTTCGATTCCGGCCCAGGCCTCCACCGGCCCCAAGGGAGAATAATGGCGGGAATCACGGCGCTTGCCTCCACAGGGGCGCTCTGCCAAAACACCGCGCCTTCACACGGGACGGATACCGCCGCCCGCGCCGAACCATATTCCGAAGTAGCTCAGCGGTAGAGCAGGCGACTGTTAATCGCCGGGTCGCAGGTTCGATCCCTGCCTTCGGAGCCATCTTCGCGACGGCGCGTTCCTCCGGGACGCGCCGTCGTTTTTCGAGGAGGCCTGCGACGCATGACCGAGGCGACAGAGACAGTCGATCTGGTGCGCAAGGAAACGGCGTTCCAGGGCTACTTCAAGGTCGTGCGCTACTTCTTCCGCCACAGCCTGCACAAGGGCGGCACCAGCGGCGTGATCAGCCGCGAGGTCTTCGAGCGCGGCCAGACCGGCGCCGTGCTGTTGTACGATCCCGGCCGCGACGAGGTCGTGCTGATCCGCCAGTTCCGCGCCGGGGCCTATGCGGCCGGTCGTCATCCCTTCACCTGGGAACTGGTGGCGGGAATCATCGAGGAAGGCGAGACCGCCGAGGACATGATCCGCCGCGAGGTCGGCGAGGAAGCCGGCCTCACTGTCGGTTCTCTCGAACTGGTACAGAACATCATGCTGACGCCTGGCGCCTGCTCTGAATCCTGCCACTTGTTCGTGGGTCGCGTAGACTCGAGCAAGGCAGGAGGCGTGTTCGGCCTCGAGTCCGAAGATGAGGACATCCTGGTCAAGGTGCTGCCCTTCGCCGAGGCCTACGCCATGGTCGAGCGCAATGAGGTCGACAATGCAATCGGCGTGGTCGGCCTTCAGTGGCTCGCCCTTCATCGCGGGGAGGTGCGCAAGCGCTGGCGTTGAGAGGTCTGCGCTGGCGCGGACGGGATGCATTGACTACGTTTCTTTGCGGGAAGCGCGCAGGGTCCAGGAAAGCGACACGTCCATGCAAGTCCGGTCCGGTTTCATCGAAAGCATCGGCAATACGCCGCTGATCAAGCTGCGCGCGGCCTCGGCGGCAACCGGGTGCGACATCTATGGCAAGGCCGAGTTCCTCAACCCGGGCGGCTCGGTGAAGGACCGCGCAGCGCTGGCGATGATCCGGGATGCCGAGGAGCGCGGCACGTTGCGCAAGGGCGGCGTGGTCGTCGAGGGCACTGCGGGCAACACCGGCATCGGCATCGCCCTCGTTGCCAACGCGCTGGGCTACCGCTCGGTCATCGTGATGCCCGAGACGCAGAGCCAGGAGAAAAAGGACATGCTGCGCCTGTGCGGCGCCGACCTTCGCCTCGTGCCGGCACTCCCCTATGCCAATCCCGGCAACTACGTCCGCTACTCCGAAACGCTGGCCAGGGAGATCGCGGCCAAGGAACCAAACGGCGCGATCTGGGCCAACCAGTTCGACAATGTCGCCAACCGTGACGGCCACTACCGCACGACCGGACCCGAGATTTACCGGCAGACCGACGGCAAGGTCGCAGGCTTCACCTGTTCCGTCGGCAGCGGCGGCACCCTGGCCGGTGTGGCGATGGCGCTCAAGGAGCGCAATCCCGACATTCGCATCGCGCTCAGCGATCCGATGGGTTCGGCCATGTACAGCTGGAAGATGAAGGGCGAACTCAAGTCCGAGGGCAACTCGGTGACCGAAGGCATCGGCCAGGGCCGCGTCACCAGGAACCTCGAGGGAGCGCCGATCGACACCGCCTACCAGATCACCGACGAGGAGGCCCTGCCCGTCCTGTTCGACCTGATCGAACACGAAGGTCTCGTGCTCGGTGGCTCGACCGCGATCAACATCGTGGGCGCCATGCGGCTCGCCCGGGACCTCGGTCCCGGCAAGACCATCGTCACGATCCTGGCCGACGGCGGCAGCCGCTACCAGTCCAAGCTCTTCAATCCCGCCTTCCTGCGCGAGAAGAAATTGCCGCTGCCGCCCTGGATGAAATGAGCGACGTCGTGGCACTGGACGCAGCCGATCCGCTGCGCGCGATGCGCGAGCGCTTTCATCTCCCTCCTGGCGTGATCTATCTCGACGGCAATTCGCTGGGACCGCCGCCCAAGGCGGTTTTCGCCGAACTCGAGCAGGCGGCCCGCCATGAGTGGGGCAACGGGCTGATCCGCAGCTGGAACGACGCGGGCTGGTTCACGCTCACCGACACCCTGGGCGATCGCCTCGGCCGACTGGTCGGCGCGGCGCCCGGCCAGACCGTCGTGAGCGACAGCACCTCGATCAATATCTACAAGGCCCTGCACGCTGCCCTCGCGCTCAGTCCCGGCCGCGGGACGATCCTGGCGGAAGCCGACAGTTTCCCCACCGATCTCTATATGGCGGAGGGCGTCGTGGGTTCGCGCCCCGGCAGCTCGCTCGAGCTCGCCGCCGATCCGGTGGCACGGATCGACGAACGCACCGCCGTCCTTCTGCTCAATCATGTCGATTACCGCACCGGCGTGCTGCGCGACATCGCGGCGATCACCCGGTGGGCGCACGAAGCGGGCGCGATCGTGATCTGGGATCTCTGCCACAGTGCCGGCGCGCTGCCGATCGAACTCGATGCCGACAATGTCGATTTCGCCGTCGGCTGCACCTACAAGTACCTCAATGGCGGACCGGGTGCGCCCTCCTTCATCTACGCCGCGCGGCGCTACCATGACCGGATCGTGCAGCCGCTCTCGGGCTGGTGGACGCACGCCCAGCCCTTTGCGATGGAGAACAGGCATCGGCCGGCGCCGGGCATTCGCCGCCTGCTCTGCGGCACCCAGCCGATCCTGTCGTTGCGCGCACTCAAGGCAGCGCTCGACCTGTTCGACGATGTCGACCTCGCCGTCGTCCGGGCCAAAAGCCTGGCGCTGACCGATCTGTTCATGGATCTCGTCGAGCCTGCGTGCCTCGAGCGGGGCGCCCGCATCATCACGCCGCGCAACGAAGCGGAACGCGGCAGCCATGTGTCGGTGGCGTTCGAGCATGGCTACGAAGTCGTGCAGGCGATGATCGCGCGCGGAATCATCGGCGACTTCCGCGCGCCCGACATCATGCGCTTTGGATTCACGCCGCTCTATCTCAGCTATAGCGATGTGTCCGACGCCGCCGCAGCCCTTGCCGATATCCTGCGAACGGCCGCCTGGCGCGATCCGAAATACGCCATCCGCGCCGCGGTGACATGATGGGGCGTGTCGTCGTCTGCGGCAGTCTCAACATGGACGTGATCGTCCAGAGCGATCGCCGACCGGTTGCGGGCGAGACCATCCTGGGCGCCAGGGTGTCGTTGCTGCCCGGCGGCAAGGGATCGAACCAGGCGATCGCGTCGGCCCGTCTGGGCGCTGCAACTTCGATGATGGGCTGCGTCGGCGACGACGCCTTCGGCCGGGAGCTGATTGACGTCCTTGCGCGCAACCGTGTCGACAAGGCCGGCGTGAAAGTGCGCGCCGGCGCGGCGACGGGTGTCGCCCTGATCCAGGTGAGCGGCGGCGACAACGCCATCACCGGGGCGGGAGGCGCCAACGACGCCTTCGCGGCCGCGATGGTTCGCCGCGCGCCGCGGCGGGACGAAACCTGGGTCTTTCAATTCGAGAACTCCGGTCGCTGCGACCGAGAGCCTGTTGCGCAAGGCGCGGTCCGCCGGGGCCCGAACGATCCTGAATCTCGCGCCGATGGTCGTACATCCCGCGCGCCTGCTGTCCCTGGTCGACATCGCCGTGCTGAATGAAATCGAGCTCAGCCAGGCAACCGGCGCGAAGATCACCGCCAGGAGCCCGCAACGAACTGTTGCCGCAGCTTGCCGCAAGCTGCGCGCGCGTACCGTCATCGCCACACTCGGCGCGCGCGGTCTCGTCGTCGTGTCGCCCGAAGGCGCCACCGCTCTCCCCGCCTTCAGGGCCCGGGTCGTCGACACTACGGGAGCCGGCGATTGCTTCGTGGGCGCGCTTGCGGCCAGGTTGTCGGCAGGCGCCGCCTTGCTCGATGCCGCGCGCTACGCCAACGCGGCGGCGTCATGTTCCGTCGAGCGGCTTGGCGCTACACCCTCGATGCCCACGCCGAGGGAAGTTGCGGCGCGGCTGGCGAGAGCCTAAATCCACTCCATGGTCGAAGAACTCTTCCGGCAGGACTCCTATCTCAAACAGGCCGATGCCACCGTGACCGCCGTCGAGGAACGCGGCGTGCGGCTGGATCGCACCATCTTCTATCCGACCGGCGGCGGACAGCCCGGCGACACCGGCGTGCTGCGCTGGGATGGCGGCGAGGCGAAGATCGTCGATTCGCTGAAAGCAGACGGCGGCGACGTGCTGCACGTGCTGGCGCCCGATGCGCCCCGGCCGGCGGTCGGCACGGCGGTTCGTGCCGAACTGGATTGGGAGCGCCGCTACAGGCACATGCGCATGCATACGGCGCTGCATGTGATGTCGGCCGTCATCAAGGGCAGCGTCACTGGCGGACAGGTCGGCGCCGACAAGAGCCGCCTCGATTTCAATCTCGAAGGCGAAGTGCCGACCAAGGAATGGGTGACCGAGGAGATCAACAGGTTGCTCGGCACCGATCGACCGGTGGCGGCACAGTGGATCACCGACGAGGAGATGAATTCGCGGCCGGAGCTGGTGAAGACCATGAGCGTACGTCCGCCGATGGGCGCGGGCCGCGTGCGCCTGCTCGCCATCGAGGGTGTCGACCTGCAGGCTTGCGGCGGTACCCATGTCGCCCGCACCGCCGAAATCGGCCGCGTCGAGTGCACCAAGATCGAGAACAAGGGAAAGATGAACCGGCGCTTCATCATCGCGCTGGCCTGAAGGGAACGCCATGACCTACGCACGACCCGATGCCCTCGTCAGCACCGAGTGGCTGGCCGGCCATCTCGGTGCGCCCGAGTTGCGCATCGTCGACGCCTCGTTCTACCTGCCGGCGCAGAAGCGCGATCCGAAGGCGGAATTCGCCAAGCTGCACATTCCCGGCGCGGTCTATTTCGACATCGACGAGATCGCCGACAAGAGCAATCCGTTGCCGCACATGCTGCCGTCGCCCGCGCAGTTCGCGGCGAACGTGGGCGCTCTTGGCATCGGCAACGGCAACAGGATCGTCGTCTATGACACCACGCCGATGACCGGCGCCTGCCGCGTGTGGTGGATGTTCCGGGTCATGGGCTACAAGGACGTGGCGATTCTCGATGGCGGCCTGCCGAAATGGATCGCCGAGGGCCGCGCCGTCACCGATGCCGCCACCGTGCCGCACGGAAAGGCCTTCACGCCGCACTTCGACAAGGGGCTGGTGCGCTCCATCGACGACGTGAAATCGTTGCTCGCCGACAAGAAGGAGCAGGTCGTCGACGCCCGTGCCGCGAACCGTTTCCGCGGCGAGGTGCCCGAGGCGCGCGCGCATCTGCGTATCGGCCACATGCCGGGCGCGTACAACCTGCCCTACACGGACCTGATCGATCCCACGACCGGCACGATGCGACCTGAGGCAGAACTCAAGGCTGCGATCGCCCGGTCCGGCATCGATCCTGCGAAGAAGGTGACGGCAAGCTGCGGCTCCGGCGTTACCGCCTGCGTCGTGGCGCTGGGCCTCTATCTGACGGGCGCGCCGGACGCCGCGATCTATGACGGTTCATGGACCGAGTGGGGCGGAAGGACCGACACACCGATTGTCACCGGAGCCTGATCTTATTGCGCACCATCCGCCGCCCCGCGGCGACGGGCGGCTCACGATCTCGATCACCTATCTCGAGATAGTGCCGCGCGATTGGACGCGCTGTGGTGTAGTGCCCGATGCCGGAATCGAGGTCGCGCCGGTCATCGCGCCCACCGTAGCGTTCTACCGCGATCTCTACGACCGGGTCGGCCGGCCGTGGCTGTGGTACGAGCGCCGCGTGCTCACCGACCGGGCGCTGGCCTCGATACTCGCGACGCCCACCCACGAGCTGCACGTCGCCCGTCGCGCCGGCGATCTCGTCGGCTACTTCGAGCTGCTGGCGGGCGAGATCGTCTTCTTTGGCCTCGCGCCCGACTATATCGGCCGGCGCATCGGCCCGTGGCTGCTCGACCGCGCGATCGAGCGCGGTTTGTCGCTGGGCCATTCCCGGCTGACCCTCAACACCAATACCCTCGATCATCCGCGCGCCCTCGACACCTATCGCAAGGCGGGATTCCGTATCGTTCGGCGGGAGACGAAGGATGTTCCCGACCCGCGGACCCTGTGGCCGGACGTGTATCGCTGGCCGCCGGCGTGACCGCTGTGCCATAGTCACCGACATGACCTCGAAGAAAACTTATACCAAGCCCGACACCGTTTTGGCCGTTGCCGGCCGTGACCCCGACAACAACTTCGGCATCGTCAATCCACCCGTCTACCACGCGTCGACGATCCTCTCGCCGACCATGGCGAAGTTCGAGAACCGCGTCCCGTTCGAGGGTTACGGCTATGGCCGCAACGGCACGCCGACGCAGAAAGCGCTGGAAGACGCCGTCGCCGCCATCGAAGGCGCGCATCGTTCCATCGCCGTCCAGTCGGGCCTCGCCGCCGTCACCGGCGCGATCGTGGGCTTCCTCAAGACCGGCGATCACCTGCTGATCACCGACAACGCCTACGGCCCGGCGCGCCGCTTCGCCAACACCACGCTGAAGGGCTTCGGCGTCGAGACGACCTTCTTCGATCCGATGATCGGCGCCGGTATCGAGAAGCTGATTCAGCCCAATACCAGGATCGTCTATCTCGAGGCGCCGGGCTCGCAGACCTTCGAAGTGCAGGATGTCGATGCGATCGCCGCCGTCGCCAGGAAGCATGGCGCCGCCGTGCTGATCGACAATACCTGGGCGACGCCGCTCTACTTCAAGCCGTTCGACCATGGCTGCGACCTGTCGATCCATGCCGGCACGAAATACATCGTCGGCCACTCCGACGCGATGATGGGCATCATCTCCTGCGCCACGCGCGCGATGTTCGAGACCGCCAAGACCGCGTGCCAGAGCTTCGGCTTCCACGCAGCACCTGACGATTGCTACCTCGCGCTGAGGGGCTTGCGCACCATGGGCGTGCGGCTGCGCCATCATGAGAAGAGCGGCATCCACATCGCCAACTGGCTGAAGACCCGCCCCGAGGTCGACAAGGTGCTGCACCCCGCCCTGCCCGACTGTCCGGGCCACGACAACTGGAAGAAGCAATTCAAGGGCGCCTCCGGCCTGTTCTCGTTCACCCTGAAGGACGGCTACAGCAAGAACGCGCTGGGCGCGATGCTGGACGGCATGGACATCTTCGGCATGGGTGCGTCATGGGGCGGCTACGAAAGCCTGATGATCCCGGCGCACCCCGACAACTATCGCACCGCCGTGCCGTGGCCCAAGGACAAGCAGATCCTGCGCGTCCATATCGGGCTCGAGGATGTCGAGGACCTCAAGACCGATCTCGCCGAAGGCTTCGAGCGCCTCAACCGGGCGCACAACGCCTAGGCACACCTGGAGCGCGGCCCGCTCGGATGTATCGCACTGCCGCCGATAAAGAAAACGGTGTCATCCCGAACGCAGTGAGGGATCCTTGGCTGATGCAAATTAAAGATCCCTCACTGCGTTCGGAATGACAGCCTTCGCGCCAAAGGGACTCCGTCATCCCGGCCGGGTGGACTAGGCTCTCTGGCAGTCCGCGCAGGTACCGGTGACTTCGAGGGTCATGTCGCGTGCGGCGAAGCCGTGGCGGCCCGCCGAGGCGGCGATCGAGTTCGCGACGCCTTCGCTCTCGAGCTCCTCGGCATTGCCGCATTCGCCGCAGATCAGGAAGAAGCCGCGATGCTGCTCGCCGGGATGGCTGCAGCCGACGAAGGCGTTCATGCGCTCGATCCGGTGGATCAGGCCGTTCTCGATGAGAAAATCCAGCGCGCGATACACGGTAGGTGGCGCCGAGCCGAGCTCCTCCTTGCGCAGCAGATCGAGAAGCGCGTAGGCGCCGACCGGCTTGTGGCTCGACCATACGAGCTCGAGCACGCGCCGGCGCAGAGGCGTGAAGCGCAACCCCTTGGCCGCGCACAGACGCTCGGCCGCGGCCACGGCATCCTCGACGCAGTGGTCGTGGTCGTGATTGTGAGCAGTCGCGGTCCGGGCCGGCTTCTTCACGAAAAATTCCCGATTTGCCAAGCAGTTGAAGGCCGATTATACGCGCCGTTCCGCAATGAGGCCAAGCATGCCCGACCGGGTTGCCACGACTTATCCCGCCGCCGCGATCGAGGCCATGCTGGCCGAGATCCGCTTCGATCCCCAGGGTCTCGTCCCTGCCATCGCCCAGCAGCACGACAGCGGCGAGGTGCTGATGATGGCGTGGATGGACCGCGCTGCCGTGGTCGAGACCATGCAGAGCGGCCGCGCCTGCTACTGGTCGCGCTCGCGCAAGGCCCCCTGGCGCAAGGGCGACACCTCTGGCCACATCCAGACCGTGGTCGACTTCCGCATCGATTGCGACGGCGACACCGTGCTCATGCTGGTCGACCAGACCGGCGTCGCCTGCCACACCGGACGGCACAATTGCTTCTTCCGCGCGATCCGCGGCGGCAAGCTCGAGGCGATCGCACCGGTTCAGATCGATATGGGCGAGACCGACATGACAGGGACCAGGAAGGATTGAGTATTGACCCAGCGTAGTCTCGACCGGCGTTCCCTGTTGCGCGTCGCTGCCCTCGTCCCGCTTGCTCTGTCGACCGGTGCCTGTGTCGACATGGCCGACATGTTCGGCCCGAAGAGGAAATACACGTTGACGCCGCGCGGTGATCGCATGGTGCGCTGGCTGCAGAACGAAGGCCACGACGCGATGATGGATCCCGAGCCTTTCGCGGTGATGGGCCTGGTGAACGGCGGCCGCGACATTCCGGTGAAGCAGATGGGCCTGGACGGCAGGGATGGCCGCTACGTCATCAGCCTGGTCGGCTTCCGCAGCGTTCACGAGTTCGTGCTGCACCGCAAGCAGAACGACGTGCTGACGTTCCACCACTGCGACACGAGATTCGTGCGCTACTCCAGCGTGCGCTACCCGCGCAACGGCAAGCCCGTCTTCATCACCGACACCGCTCTCGCCGAGGCCGATTTCCAGCAGCAGCTCGCTTTCTGGTTCGACCAGATGCCGGGTCGATAGGCAGGATGCAGGCCCCTCGTCTGACACCTGAGAGGCTGGGTATTGGCCATGGTTGGCTTCCCTGGAAACTGACAGACTGCCGATGTTTTCAGCCTCCGGAAGCAACCGGGAAATTTCTGAATTTTCAATCGCGCGGCGGCTCATGAAACAACAGGTTCGTTTCTGCACCAGTTCGGATGGCGTGCGGGTCGCTTACTCCGTGACCGGCACGGGCGGCCCACTCGTCATGTCGGCGTCCTGGCTCACGCATCTGGAGCACCAATGGGAAAGCCTGGCCTGGCGCCCCTGGCTCGAACATTTTTCCCAGTCCCATGCGCTGCTCCGCTACGACTCGCGCGGATGCGGCCTTTCGGATCGGAGCGTCAGGGACGTCTCCTTCGAAACCTGGATGCGGGATTTCGAGGCGATCACGGACGCAGCCGGTTTCGATCGCTTCGCCATTCTCGCGACGTGCCAGGGCGGTCCGATTGCCATCGAATACGCTGCCCGCCATCCCGAGCGGGTCTCGAAGCTGGTGATCTATGGCAGCTACTCGCGTGGCCTGGCGAAGCGGAGCGATTCGCCCGAACCGGCTAGGAAAGCCAGGGTGCTGCTGGACATGCTGCAACTCGGATGGGGGATCGACAACCACGCATTCCTGCTGCTCTGGGCAAGTCTTTTTCAACAGGACGGCAGCCAGGAGCATCTGCGGTCGTGGTCGGAACAGATGCGCCTGAGCACATCGGCAGAGATGGCGGCGCGGCTGCTCGAGATCACGTTCAATACGGATGCGCGGAAAGCAGCGACACAGGTCCGGTGTCCGACCCTGATCATCAACACGGATCGCGATCCGATGGTTCCAATCGAGGAAGGGCGGATCCTGGCGGGTCTCATTCCAGGCGCGCGATTTATTCAGCTGAGCAGCAGGAATTCACATGCTGCTGCCGGAGGAGCCTGCCTGGACCCGGATGGTGACCGAAGTCGAAGACTTTCTGGCCGAGTCGGAGGTGCCCCGCCCCGCGAACGGCCGTGCCCGGTTCGCGGAGCTGACTGCCCGCGAGCGTGAGGTACTGGTGGCCATGGCCGCCGGACTTGGCAATGCCGAAATCGCGGCACATTTCGAGCTGTCGGAGAAGACCGTGCGCAATCATGTCAGCCGCGTGTTCGACAAGATCGGGGTCAGGCACCGTTACCAGGCGATCGTGCTCGCGCGCGAGGCCGGCCTGGCCGGCGAAGCCGGCATCGCTGCTGACTGAGAACCGGGACATTTGTCCCGGATTGCGCATCTGGAATTTCTTCGCGGCAGGGACGGCGGCCTCAATACGGCCGATGCCGCGCTGCTTACGTTGCCGGCAGCGCGGCGAGATGGTCTCGCCCGGCAAGACCACAGAAGGGGCGAGCATGCCGAAATTCGTGATTGAACGGGAACTGAAAGGCGCAGGAATGCTGGCGGAGGCCGAATTGCAGGCGATCTCGCAGAAATCCTGCGGCGTCCTGCGCGCGATGGGTCCGACGGTACAGTGGGTTCAGAGCTATGTGACCGACGACAAGATCTATTGCGTCTATATCGCGCCGGATGAGGCGGCGGTGCGCCATCACGCCAGCCAGGGAGGATTTCCCGCCAATAGCGTCTCACAGGTCAGATCAACGATCGATCCCACGACGGCGGAATGATCGGAAGGACGGCGATGAAAAATCGTACCGTCCAAGGCAACTGCCCGGTGGTTCAAGGTGGAAGTCGGATCATCACCGGGGCGGAGGGTAGCGGCAAGAGATCTGATGCCAATGAGTTCACGGCCTAGTATTGTGACGGTCCCATGACAGTCGCTGCCGCCCCTCCAGCCTCCGGTCGAAAGACCCTCGCGGTGTGCGGCGGGGCCCATGCGCTGCATGACGGTTTCACCGATCTTCTGAACGTCCTCTATCCTCTCCTGCAGGCGCAGTTCGGCCTGAGCTACGCTGCCATCGGCGCTTTGAAGGCGGTCTATTCCGGCGCGATGGCGAGCGGACAGATCCCGTCGAGCTGGCTCGCCGGCAAGTTGGGCGGCGTGCATGTCCTGGCCTTCGGCACCACACTCGTGGCCATCGGCTATGCTCTGGCCGGCCTCGCTGGCTCGCTCTACGGCGTGATCGCGGGCCTGGCACTCGCTGGGTTGGGCGGCAGCACGCAGCATCCGATTGCCTCGACCCTCGTCTCCGGCGCCTATCCCGGCCTGCGCTCGCGCACCGCATTGGGCACCTACAATTTCACCGGCGACGTCGGCAAGGTGGCGTTGCCCGCCCTCTTCGCCCTGATCGCCGCCTCGCTCGGCTGGCGTCAGGCGATGATGGTGACGGCCGCGCTCGCGGTTGCCGGCGCCGGCGTGATCTTCGCCACGCTGCAGTCGGCGGAGATGCACGCGAAGTCCGTCGCCACCAAGGCGGTCGCGGGCCAGGATCGCCCGTGGGCCTTCTGGTTGCTGTTCTGCATCCATATCGCCGACAGCGCCGTGCGCAGCGGCTTCCTGATCTTCTTGCCGTTCCTGCTGCAGGCCAAAGGCGCCGACCTTCCAACCATCGGCCTGGCGCTGTCGCTGCTGTTTGCGGGTGGCGCGACCGGCAAGCTGGCCATGGGTTGGCTGGGCGCGCGGCTGGGAGTCGGTAATGTCGGTCGTGTTGACCGAGCTTGCAACGACAATCCTGATTGTGGCGATCCTGCCCTTGTCGCTCGGCTGGACGATGGCCTTGCTGCCGCTCGTCGGGCTGATGTTGAACGGCACCTCGTCGGTGCTCTACGGCACGATCCCCGAATTTGTCCGGACCGAGCGGCGCACGCATGCGTTCGCCGTCTTCTACACCGGCGGCTCGATCGCCGGCGCCGCCAGTCCCTTCCTGTTCGGAATCCTGGGCGACGTCATCGGTCTGGTTTCCGCACTGATGTGTGTCGGCGCGCTGGCGTTGCTCGCTGTACCGATGGTCGTGGCACTGCGGCCGGCGTTCAGGTCGCACGCCGGCTGATAAGAAATCACTGTCATCCCGAACGCAGTGAGGGATCCTTAATCAGTGCCGACCAAGGATCCCTCACTGCGTTCGGGATGACAACGGACCACTCCACACCGGCCCCATCGGCTTGAGCTTGATGCCCTTGCGGAGATGCTGGTAGGGCATCTCGACCGGATCGGTGATGTGTGCGCCGGGTGATTGCACGACCAGGATCGTCTCGGCGATCGGCTGGAAGTCCGCCCGGAAATGCACGGTCGATTTGAGCCCGAGGATCGGTACCTTGGCGGGCTCGACGCCGACATGACGGAACATTTCCTGGTCGGCTGCCTGCACCCTGCGGCAGGCGAGCACGGCGGACACGCCGGTCGCCTCGTCGGTGACCAGCGCCATCGGGCCGATCTGGAATTTGGCGCCGCCGTAGAAAGGACCGGTGCCGGTGAAGATGCCGTCGCCCAGCTTGACCACCCGCCAGTCGGCCTCGAGCGGCTTCTCGCCGGCATAGCCCACGACGGCACCGATGCCGCGGCGCATGACCTTGCCCTCGCCGGTTTCGGCCGCAGCCCTGGCCGAGGCCTCGTCGACGATCATGCCGATCACTGCCCCCCGGGGCCTTGTGGCGCATCATCGCCGCCAGCAGGCCGATCGTGTCGGACGTGCCGCCGGCCCCGGGATTGTCCTGCACATCGGCCAGCACGATCGGCTTCTTTGCCGTCTTCGCCATCTCGAGCGCCCGCAGCACCGCGGCATCCGGATCGAGCAGTTCGCCGTCGAACGATTTCTCCTGCGACTTCACCGCTGCAGCGAGCCTGTCGGCGGCAGCTTCGACTGCTTCTTTGTCATGGCCATAGACGACGAGCGCGGGGCCGCATTGCGCAATGTCCGCCGGCGGAAATCCCGGCGTGTGGGTCACGCTGACGATGCCCTGGTTGTGACTCTTCTCGCCCGCCTCCAGCTCGCCCACGAGATCGAAGATGCTCTTGGCCGGCTCGATGAAGGTACACTGCCAGACCAGCGGAATGAGAAAGTCGAGCTGGCGATAGGCGCGATAGACCGGCCGTTTTTCCTTCAGCAGCCGGTCGAGCAATTCGACCGCCCGTTTCCCGGTCACCGCCATGTCGATGTGCGGGTAGGTTCGATAGCCGACCATGGCCGTCGCCAGTCTCGCCATCTCCGGCGTCAAATTCGCGTGATAGTCGAGGCTCGCGACGATCGGCAGATCGGGGCCGACGATGCCCCTGATGCGGCGCAGCAATTCGCCTTCGCCGTCCTCGGTGTTCTCGGCCACCATCGCGCCATGCAGGTCGAGGTAGATCGCATCGAACGGCCCGAGGTTCGCCAGGTCCGCGGCGAACAGCTTCCACATGCGTTCGTAGGCGTCCTCGGTGACGTAGGATGCAGGCGGCGCCGAGGCCCAGGCCAGCGGGACAATTTCGTGGCCGAGTTCGCCCAGACGCTTCACCGCGCCGGCGATCGGGATGTTGAATCCCTCGACGCCTGCGATCATTTCAGGTCCATGAAGAAGACCCGGCCAGGCGTCGGCGCGGACGAAATCGTCCCAGGTCGCCTGCTGCGGCGCAAAAGTGTTCGTTTCGTGCTGAAAGCCGCCAACTGCAATCCGCGCCATCGATGTCCCCGCTTCACAATCCAGGTCGCGTGGACCATATCACTGACATGCGCAGAATCCTGCCCATCCTGATGCTCGCTGTCCTGTCGGCGTGTGCGCTGACCCAAACGCGATGGGAAAAGGACGGCGTCGACGAGGCGCTCACCGTCGGCGATCTCAACTATTGCCGGAAGGCCGCGCGCGACGAAGCCTTCGCCACCTATCCGTTCGGCTTCGGTTATGGCTTCGGTTACGGGTTCGGCTACGGCTTCCACCGCTGGGCAATGTGGGACGACAGCCGCTATTACGCAGAGAACCGCCTCACCCACTTCTGCATGCAGAACAAGGGCTACCAGCTGGTGGTGGTACGGCCGACACCGCAGACAACAGCCCCGGCCTCGTCGGAGAAATAGAACCGTCTCTTTGCTGAGGCGCTACTTCTTTGTCGCGTCCTCGATCGAGCGCAGCAGGACCGGCCAATATTCCGCCCCGTGGCCGAGTTCCGCCGATCGCTCCATCAGTTCGCGCGCGACATCGGCACCTAGTGCGGGGACACCCGCTTCCTCTGCCATCTCGATCGCGTAGCCGAGATCCTTGAGCGCATAAGCCGTCGAGAAGGCGCGCTCCGGGAACACGCCCGGCAGCATGGCCTTCATGCCGTGGTTGCGCAGCGCGAAGGAGTCCGCGGAGCCCTTGGTCAGGGTTTCGTACAGTACCTTGCCGTCGACGCCGTGCGCGCGGGCGATGCTGAGCGCTTCGGCCAGGGCGACCCCGGTCTGGAACAGGATCATGTTGTTCAGGATCTTCACGGCCTGGCCCGCACCCGCCTCGCCGCAATGTGTGACCTCGCTCGCCATGTGGCGCAACAGCGGCTCGATCCGCGTGAAAGTGGGCTCGGTCGCCCCGACCATGATCGACAAGGTGCCGTCGATCGCGGCCTGCCGCGTGCGCGCGACCGGTGCGTCGGCGAAGGCGGTGGCACGGCCTTCGAACTCCGCATAGAGGCGGCGCGCCAGCGACACCGGTGCGGTGCTGCAGTCGATCACCGTCCAGCCAAGCCGTGCCTTGGAGATGAGACCGCCATCGCTCCCTCCTATCCCAAGGCATACCTGCTCGACTTCCTTGCCGCCCGGCAGTGACAGAAGGATGGTCGTGCAGCTCGCGGCAATCTCGTCGATCGAAGCGGCCTTCACGCCGTCGGCGGCAAGGCGCTTCAGCGGGGCGCCGTCGCGGTCGGCGGCCAGCACGGTTGCCCCGCTTTTCCTCGCAAGGTTACGGCACATCGGCTCGCCCATCGTGCCCACGCCGATGAAGCCGATCTTGTCCGCGACTTGCTGTTCGTTTGCCATTGCCCGTTTCCGCCGATCTGAAGTCTTTCAGGTCTATGGGGATAGGTAGTTCTCGTTCGGATCTGCAAGACTCTAGCTCGTCACCTCGAGAACTGCCTTCTTCATTTCGGCCGCCGTCCTGGACCAGGTCAGACGCGAAATGGTCTGTGCCCCCAGGCCCCCACGGCGCATGGCTTCGGCCCTGTCGCCAAACACCTGCTCGAGTTTCTCCACGACTTCGTCTACCTCGCTTTCGCCCCAACCCCAACCGGGAACGTCGGGAAACTCATGCCAACTACCGGGACAGGGTCTCTGCCGGTCGAGGGTGTAGCAATTCTCGCCCTCGATGAGATCGCAATGTCCCGTGTTGCGGGAGAGAATGACAGGCACGCCGCAGGCCATGCATTCCATGGCGACGAGGTTCGTGCCGCCCTCCGCCCGGTTGGGAAAAACGGCAACATCCATTTCACGCAAGATTGCCGGCATTGTCTCGTTTCCCCGCAAGCCGAGGTCCATGACCTGATTCCGGGGTATGCCGTTCGCTGTAGCCCACGCGATGACATCGAGCTTATCGGCCGATGTGAAGGGAACCGGAGGGACGACATTGGCCATCTCCAATCCTTGAGCAATCTCACGCTCGGAGTATGGCGAGTGCCAGGCAGTAACCAGCAGCGCTTCGGGGTGATGCCGCGCAAAGCGGCTGAAAGCGGCCAGCACGATGTCCTGCCCCTTGCGGAGTTCCGCCTTGCCGCCGGAAAAAACGACGAACCTGTCCGGAAAGAGCCCAAGACGGGGGCCGGGACGGAACAATGTCAGATCGACGCCCTGAAGGATCGTCCGGACGTGGGTGATGCCGTAGGCCCGAAGCATCGCTTCGTTGAAGCGTGAACCGGTCACGACCAGCGGAAAAGCCTTCGCCCTGTCAATCGCGTCGTCGGACAGGCCTTTCTCGAAAAATGTAACCCAGATCGAAGGCGTCCCGTACAATGCAACGTTGTGCGCGGCGGAAGCCCACGTGAAACTGCTCTCGGTTGCCAGAAGCACCGGCATCTTGATCATCGCGTGCTGGTTGGCAACGCTCTCAAATCCGGCGTTCAGGGCGACGGAGCGATCGAAGATGGTCTCCAGAGCGCGTATCTGAACGGGATCCGTGCCGATTTGCTGACGAAAGTACTGACCGGTGAAGTAAAGCTGCAAGTCGGGGTCGCTTGCCCAGTGAAGGGCGAGATTGAGACCGAAGATCCCCCAACCACACCGGTCATTTATCGGAAAATGCAGGCAAATTGGTTGGACCATGAGGGCCGAGCTCCAGCAAAAACGCTCCGTCGCAACAATAGCACGCAAAGGAGCGCGACGTGCATCTCCCCGGGTTCATCCGCCATTTCCGTCCGCGTGCCGATGCTCGCGGTCGCGTTCCGCAGCGGCCACGGCATCGTCGACACTGAAACTGATGCGCGTCAGCAGGTCTGCCGCGCCGCCCCGCCCGATGAGATCGCGGACGCTGTCGCGAACGCGCGCGAGCTGCACCCTGATCGCCAGCGCCTTCATTTGCGTGTCGAACTCGAGCAGGGCGTCGAGCGCGGTGGTGTCGAGGGCAAAGGTCTCCTCGAGACTGACGACCGCGAAGCGGATGCCGGGCTCGCCCGCCAGTCTCTGCGAAATCTGCGCCAGTATCTGCTCGGCGTTGGCGAAGAACAGCGGCTCGGCGGGACGCCAGACGGCAACCGCCTCGGGAAGCGTCGCATCGGGATGGCGCTTGATGTCGACATAGTCGTGGCCGTCGCCGAGGCGGCCCAGCCGGACGATGCGCGGCGTGGCCATGCGCTGAAGCAGGGCCAGCAGCGACAGGCCAATCGCCAGCAGCATGCCGTTCAGCACGCCGAACAGAAGCACGCCCGCGGCTGCGCCGGCTGCGACATAGGCATCGCGCCGCAATATCCAGAGGCGCAGCAACGGCTTGGGATCGAGCGCATGCGTGAGCGCCGAGACCACGACGGCGGCGAGCACCGGCTCGGGCAGCTCTGCCACCAGCGGCGCGCCCACGACCACGAGGACCGCCAGCCCGACGGCGCCGACCGCAGCGGTCCATCGCGTCGCCGCGCCCGCAGTCTCGCTCGCCGATCCGGCCGAGAAGCCGGCGCCGACCGGCATGCCCTGCACGACTGCCGCCGCGAGATTGGCGAAGCCGAAGGCGGCCAGCTCGCGGTTGGGTTCGACCCTGTCGCCGTTACGCAGCGCCAGGGTGCGCACGGTGCCCCAGCTTTCGGCGAACAGCACGAGGACCAGCGGCAGCACAAGCCCGGTGAGATGCGAGAGCTTTTCCCAGCCGAGTTTCGCCGGCATCGTCGGCAGCGCCAGCAGATCGATCCTGCCGACCACGGCCACGCCTTTCGCCGGCAGGTCGAGCGCCAGGGAGGCGCCGATTCCAACCGCCAGAACGATGAAGGCGCCGGGCACCGCCGGGAGTCGCCTGAGCGCCAGCAGCGCCATCAGGGCCGCCAATCCAGTGGCCACGCTCGCGGGGTGCCAGCGCGGGAGGCTGGTCACGATGAGCCAGGCCAGATCGAAGATGTTGTCGGCGTGGAGATGGATGCCGGCCATCTGCGGCACCTGGCGCAGGATGATAGTGATCGCCAGCCCGAAGGCGAAGCCGCGCAGCACCGGCCGTGAGACGAAGGCCGCCAACGCGCCGAGACGCAGCCCGGCGGCGACGAGAAAGCACAGGCTGACCGTACCCACTGCAATCGTCGCGAAGGCGAGCTTGATCGTAGGATCGCCCGGCAATGCGGCGAGCACGGCACCCAGGATCGCCGCGGACGACGAGGTGGGCGACACGATCGCAAAGCGGCTGCGTCCCGCCAGCGCATAGACCAGCGATCCCGCGATCGCCGCCAGCACGGCGCGTTGCGGCGGCAGGCCGGCGATGCCCGCGTAGGCCACGGCCTCGGGCAGCATCAGGCCCGCGACGCAGACGCCGGCGATGAGATCGGCCCTGCGTGGGGTGATCATCGGCGGGTGGCCCATCCTTCGAGACGGCCGCTTCGCGGCCTCCTCAGGATGAGGTCCAACTCGTTGAAACGAAAAAACCTCATCCTGAGGAGCGAGCCTGGCGAGCGTCTCGAAGGATGGGCCGCAACGGGTCTTTGCGAACTCAAGCCCTAATCCACGATGAAAAGTTTGGCGCCGCCGGCGGTCTTCGAACGGTGCGCGAGGTCGCCATCGGCCACCTGGTAGCTCTGGCCGGCCTTCAGCACGACGGTGCGCCCGTCGGCCAGCTCGGTGTGCAGCTCACCCTCGAGCACCAGCAGGACATGGCCCTTCTGGCACCAGTGGTCAGCGAGATAGCCCGGCGTGTACTCGACCATGCGCACGCGGATGTTGCTGAAGGTGCGCGTGCGCCAATAGGCCTTGCCGGTCTCGCCGGAATGTTCGGTGCGCTCCACGCCGGTCCAGTCGGTCGTGCCGAACGGTATGTCGAACATCAGCATGCTTTACTCCCACTGTGCCAAGGCGCGGGCCAGGCTCTCGGGCCCACGATAGAGCATGGCGCGCCAGCCGCACATGCGGGCGCCATCGACATTTTCGGCTTTGTCGTCGACGAACAGGATCGACTGTGCCGCCGTCACATGCATGCGCGCCTGGGCGGTGGTGAAGAAGACGCGCTCGGGCTTGCAGACGCCCAGCGCCGCCGAATAGACGATCTCGTCGAAATGCGCGCCGAGGCCGGCCTGGTCGCGCAGATGGGCCGCACGGTGATGTTCCTGGTTGGAGGCGGCAAAGACGCGGCCGCCGGTGCGAGCCCGCCAGGCATCCGACGCGTCCAGCACGGCCCGGTCGATGACCGCGTCCTTCTCGAACCAATAGGCGACGAACGCGTCGATGCGGTCCGCCTGCCCCGTCGGCTCGAAATAGTCATGCAGCGCGACAAAGAGATCGAGCCGGCCACGCACCACTTCCTGCCACTGCTCGCGGAAGAATCCTCGGCGGATCTCGGCATAGTCGAGACCGAGATCGGCCTTCAGTGTGGCGTGCCACGGGGGATGCCCGGACACGACGACGCCGTCGATATCGAGGACGAGGACGGGGCTGGAACTCATGCACCGTCATGTTACAGGAAAAACATGGAATTGGTCGTTCCGGCCCTCGCCCATCTCGATGGCTATGTCGACGCGCTGAAACGCGGCTGGTCGCCGGACAACATACGGCTCGAGGCGGCAGCGCGCGAGCACCTGGAGCGGATCGCCGAGAGCGCGACGGACTTTCTGGCGAGGGCAGACGACCGCAAGGCCAGGGGCGGCGACATCACCCTGCCCGACGGATCGACGGTGGCTCGTCTGCCGGGCTTCGTGCGCTGGATGTGGGATGGTGAATTCTGCGGCCAGATCGGTTTTCGCTGGCAACGCGGTACCGAGAAGTTGCCGAAGCATTGCCTGGGCCACATCGGCTATGCGGTCGTGCCGTGGAAGCGACGCATGGGCTATGCGACCCGTGCCCTGGCGATGATGCTACCCGAGGCCCGCCGAGAGGGTCTGGCCTATGTCGAACTCACCACCAACCCGGATAACCTCGCGTCGCAAAAGGTGATCACTGCGAACGGTGGCTCGTTCGTTGAGCGCTTCAAGGCGGAAGCTGCTTATGGCGGCAAGGACGAGCTGCGCTGGCGCATCAAACTCTGATGCTCCCCCTCACCCAACCTCTCCCCCTGCGGGGGGAGGAACCCGAGCTGACGTCTTCTCATGCTCCTCTCCCCGCAGGGGGAGAGGTTGGGTGAGGGGGTGAGCGAAATCAGTCCGGAACTCCGCCCGCACGCATCACCGTCTCGGCCATGTCGGCCAGGATCGCGAGGCCGCGGGCCTTGAGCGCCCGTGCCGACTCGCCCTCGCCGATCTGGCGTTCGAGCAGCAGGGTGATGAAGCCGTGCACGGTCGCCCAGGCGAAATCCGACATGCAAATCCGCACCGCCTTGGGGGCGAGCGGGATGGCGGCCTCGATCGCGGCGAAGTGCATCTCGCGGGCCGATCTGGCGGCGGAGGCGAGCGCCGGCGTCTCGAAGCGATCGCTCTCGCGGTTGAACATCAGGCGGAACAGCATCGGGTGCGCGGCGGCAAAAGCCATGTAACCGACGGCCTGTCCGACCAGCCGCGCCGCCGGGTCTGCGCCCGCCCGCTTCGCCTCGGCCGCCATGACCGCCGTCAGTTCGCCGAAGCCTACGACCGCGATCTCGGCCAGCAGGTCGTCGACCGACTTGAAGTGGTGGGCGGGCGCGGCGTGCGAGACCTCGGCGCGGCGCGCGCACTCCCGCAAGGTGAAGCCGCCCAGTCCTTCTTCCTCGAGCAGCCGCCGTCCGGCGAGGAGCAGCGCCTCGCGCAGGTCGCCGTGATGGTAGGGAGCCTTTTTCGCGCTCTCGGACATGCTGCAGCCTCGACTTTTACGGCGTCAAGATTAAGGCGATTCAAACTTGCCGATGTCAAATTGCCTATAAATGCAGCTACCTTCGACCGTATGCGAATGCCGAGCGGCCGCACGCTCCTCCTTCTCGTCGCCCTCGCCCTGCTATCGGGAGGTCCGGCCGCGACACTGGCGGCGGATATTCCCTCATGCCACTCGACGCCGGCGGACCTTCAGGTTCTGCGCGACAATCTGGAGATCGTCCGCAATCAGGTGCTGCATGCCCGCGACGAAGGCGGCCCGGAGCAGCAACGGGCTGCCGACGCGGCAGGGACCGCCGTTCGCATCCTCGAAGAAACGGTGGGCCATCCGATGGCGCCATCGCCGGAGAGCCAGCTCATAACCCTGCCGCGCGGCGCCAAGCATCCGCACATGCAGGTCGCCCACCAGGCCTTCAGTGCGGCGCAGCGTGCATTTGAAACCGCGCGCTGCGCCCTCCCCCGTCCGCCCGAGCCCCTGCAGAAGGCGCTCGCGGAACTCGAGCGGACTTTGGAGTTCCGGTGAGGCTTGCCTTTCAGCAGGCGCTCATCCGCAGGCTAGGCCGCGGCCTCGATCACCTCGAGATCGGGGGTCATCACCTTGCCCCTGGTTTCCGGACCGAGATAGACGGCGATCAGATACACGACCAGCGAGCCGATCGTGCCGTACATCATCGGCTTGGCGAAGCCCATGCCCTGGTTCACCGCGAAGTAGGTCAGCAGAGGGGCAACCGCTGCTCCCCAGACCGCTCCCTGGTGGTAGACGAAGCCCGCGGCGGTGGCCCGGACCTCCGTCGGATAGCGTTCCGAGAGCCAACCGGGATTGAGCGCATCCTTTCCGCCGACGAAGCAGATGAACAGCAGGAAGGTCATCAGAAACCACGTCGGGTCGGTCGTCCCGAGATAGATCGGCACGAGCACGATCGAGATGGCGCAGGGGATGATGAGCGCCCAGCGCCGTCCGATCTTTTCCGACACGCCGCCCCAGAAGCAGCTCGCGAGGAACGTGATGATGTTGCCCCAGAACACCGGGACCGACACCTGCGCCGGCGTCCAGCCCAGTTCCTTCTGCAGATAAGTACCGAGCATTGCCCAGATCGCGTAGTAGACGCAGAAGTTCGCGCCCATCCACACGCAGCCGGTAATGGTGTTCCACAGGTACTTGCGCTTGAAGATCGCGAACAGCGGCAGCGTGACCTGCTGCCTCGTCATGTTCTGAATCTTCTTGTTCTCGGCCCAGACTTCCGGCTCTTTCACGTAGATGCGGATCCAGACACAGGCGAGCGCAGGCAGCACGCCCAGGATCAGCATGCCACGCCATCCATAGCCTGGCTGGATTTGCTCGAGCGGCCCGTAGAGCAGGCCATAGGCCAGCGCCGACAGCGCGAAGCCCAGGCCCCACGAGCCCTGCAACACGCCCGACATGAACCCGCGCGAGCGTGCCGGCCAGGACTCCATGGCCAAAGCCGCGCCAGCCGGCCATTCCGCGCCCATGCCGATGCCCAGCAAGGCCCTGGCCACGAACAGGAACATGAAGCTGGGCGAGAACCCTGCGGCGAGGTTGCAGAGGGAGTACCAAAGGATGGAGATGATCAACGGCGCCCGGCGCCCCAGGCGATCGGCCAGCCAGCCGGAGGCGGTGGCGCCGCCCAGGCGCATCACGAGAGTAACCGAGAAGACCGCGGTCACTTCGATCAGAGGAACCCCGAATTCCTTGGCGATCGGCGCCATGATCAGGAGGAAGACCGTGAAGTCGAACGCATCCAGCGTCCACCCCATCCAGGCAGCACTATAAGCGTACCATTGATCTTTGGTGGGCTCTTTCCACCACGGCAACGCGGACGCGGAAGCAACTGAAGCGGACATGGGTGGTCCTCCCTGAATTGTTTTTCGGTCTACGCGGACGCATCTCCACTAAAAAACGTGAACAGGCTGGTAGCTTCTGGTTTTTGCGCGGTATTGGCAACAGGCATCGCCCTGCACACGAGATGATTCGTTCCCGCAGTCATGGCTTCATTCTCCGACGACCCTCGCAGATGGTCGCGCTCCATTCATCGCCGATCAGATGAAGCAGCGGCTGGCGAACCTGTTTGTTCGACCCGCGCCGGCTACTTCCCCCCGGCAGGTTTCGAGAGCTTCACGATCTCGCCCCAGCGGGCAATTTCACTGGCAAGATAGGCGGCGACGTCCGCGGGGCCGCCCCTCTTTTCATCCACGCCCTGGGCGAACAGGGCCTCCTTGATCTTCGGCTTCTGCAGCGCCTTGTCGACGGCGCCGTAGAGCTTGTCGACGATCGGCTTGGGCGTGCCTTTCGGCGCCAGCAGGAAGTAGGCGATCTCGACGGTGAGATCGGGGTAGCCCGCCTCCTTGAACGTCGGAACGTCAGGCACCACGCTCGCGCGCGTCTCGCCGGTGACGGCGATCATGCGGGCCTGCCTGGCGTTCTGCACCGGAATGCCCGATGGAACCGGCGTGAACCATATCTGGATGCGGTTCGCCAGCAGGTCGGTGAGCGCGTCGGGCGTGCTCTTGTAGGGCACCATCACCGTGTTGACGTTGGCCGCGCGGTTCAGCATCTCGCCAAGGAACTGCGGCACACCGCCGACATAGCCCGCGTAGTTGAGTTGGCCGGGCTGCTTGCGGGCAAGCTCCACGAGTTGGGCGACGTTCTTCACCGGGAGCTCGTTGGGCACGAACATCGAATAGAGGCCCTTGCCGCAGAACGCGACGGGCGTGAAATCCTTCGTGACGTCGGTCGTCGCGTTGCCGGTGACCTGGTTCAGGATGCCACTCACCGAACCGATCAGCATCGTGTAGCCGTCGGCTTTCGACTTGGCGACGAGGTCGGTCGCGATGTTGCCTGTGGCGCCGGGGCGGTCATCGACGATGACGCTTTGGCCCAGCGTGCCGATCATGTCCTGGCCGAGTTGGCGGGCGATGATGTCGTTGGTCGTGCCGGCGCCGAACGGGCTCACGATCGTGATCGGCTTGTTCGGAAATTCCTGCGCACGCGCCGGACTCGCGGCGGCAGCAACGCCCGCCATCGCCGACGCGACGGCCGCGCGCCGGGACAGATTGGTGACCTTCATGAACGCCCTCCCCAAACTTTTGTTCGATCTACACCATGGACTCGCAAGTGCCAACGTGACGCCGCGCGCCGGTTGTGGCTTCATTCCGCCATGACCCTCTCGCTGTGGGCCGCCTTCGTCGCGGCATCGTCCATCCTCCTTGTCATTCCGGGCCCGACCGTGCTGCTGGTCGTGTCCTATGCGCTGGGCCAGGGCTGGCGCACGGCACTGCCGATGGCGATCGGCGTGGCGCTGGGCGACTTCACCGCCATGACGCTGTCGATGCTGGGGCTGGGCGCCCTTCTTGCCGCTTCGGCAACACTCTTCACTGCGCTGAAGTGGATCGGCGCGGCTTATCTCGTGTGGCTGGGCGTCAAGCTGTGGCGCGCCGGCGGTACACTCGACGCCCCGCCGCGCACCGACAAGGTTTCGGCGGCGAAGATGCTGGGCCACGCCTGGCTGGTGACGGCGCTCAATCCCAAGAGCATCACCTTCTTCGTGGCCTTCTTGCCGGCGTTCCTCGATCCCGGGGCCGACTTCCTGACGCAGATGATCGTGTTCGAGACGACGTTCCTGGCGCTCGCCTTCGCCAATGCCTTCGGCTACGCCCTGGTCGCCAGCCGGGCGCGGCGCTTCGCCGGGAACCGCCGCGCCATCAGCATCGTCAATCGGGTCGGCGGCGGCCTGCTGGTGAGTGCCGGGCTAGCCACGGCGGTGTTCGCAGGACAGCGCAATTAGCGCTTGACTGTAATTGCGTTATACGCAATATTTACGCAATGACGCTTCTTGCTCAAGCGAGCGCTCCGTTCGACCGGGCAAGAGAAATTGCAGTTGCGAGTTTCCGGAATTCCGGAGGCTTCCGGAAATCAGGGTTAAGTCCCTGACATCTCTGGATTCCGGAATTCCGGAAGGAAAACCTGGGGACCCGGACCCGGACCAAAGCGCGGGGGCCACTGGAGACGCCGGACAAGCCGTGAACTGAGGCTCACGGCGGCGGGCCGGATCAAGAGTGGTACCGAGAAGGGACCGGTCCCGTTTTTTTTTCGTTTTTTAACGGGAGGCGGTGCCCCGCTCCGTCTGAAGCGGAAACACCTCACCCTGAGGAGCGGTCCGCAGGACCGCGTCTCGAAGGGTGGGAGCACGCACTTCGTCTGATGCCCATCCTTCGAGACGGCCCTTCGGGCCTCCTCAGGATGAGGACGATATTGGTCTGATGCTCTCGCGTCCGGTAACCGCCCCTACTTCGCCGGCTCGCTCACGAAAGCGACCTTGCTGAGGCCGGCCTTCGAAGCGTCGGCCAGCATCTCGGCGACGAACCGATAGGCCGCGTTCTGGTCGGCACGCAGGTAGACTTCCGGCTGCGGCCGCTTCTTGCCCGCCTCGACGAATTTCGCCGCGGCGTCCTCGCGGCTGATGCGCTCGCCGGCCCAGAACAGCGCGCCGTTGGCGTCGATCGCGAACTCGATCTTCTCGGGCTTCTGGATGTCGGCGGTCGACGTCGCCTTCGGCAGGTCGAGCTTGACCGCGTTGGTGAGCAGCGGCGCGGTGACGATGAAGATCACCAGCAGCACCAGCACCACGTCGATCAGCGGCACCATGTTGATCTCGGCCATCGGGGCCGAGGATGTCTTCCGGTCGAAGCTTCCGAAGGCCATGACCCGCGCCTCCTTACTTGACCGCGGCCAGCGGGACGACGCCCGCGGCCGCCTTGCGTCCGGGGCCGGCCTGCAGCGCTTGGCCCATCGACAGGAACGTCAGCAACTCGAAGGCGAAGGCGTCGAGCTTGGCGGTCAGCACGCGGTTGGTACGAGTCAGCCAGTTATAGCCCATGACCGCCGGCAGCGCGACGGCAAGGCCGATGCCGGTCATGATCAGCGCCTCGCCGACCGGGCCCGCCACCTTGTCGAGCATGCCCGAGCCCGTCATGCCGATCGCGACCAGCGCGTGATAGACGCCCCACACCGTGCCGAACAGGCCGACGAACGGCGCCGTCGCGCCCACGGTCGCCAGCATGGTGAGGCCGTTCTCGAGCGCGGTCGTCTCCTCGTCGAGCACCTTCTTGATGGTGCGCGTCAGGAACTCCTGCTGACTGCCGGCCTCCTCGAGCTTGGCCGCGCCGTAGCGTTCGTGATGGGCCTGGGCATGCAGCGAGTGCGCGGTGAGATGGCCGAACGGCTCGTTCACGCCGTGCACGGTGAGCTCGTTCTGTACCGCCTCGAGCGAGGTGGCACCCCAGAACAGGCCGAGGAACCTGGCACTCCGGCGCTGGCGCACGATCTGGCTGATGCCTTTCAGCACGATCAGGTACCACGAGATCACCGACATCAGCGCCAGCACGACCAGCAGCGTCCTGATGACCGGATCCGAGTTCAGGAGAAAATGGCCGAAGCCAAGGGCGGAGCCTTCATCCATGAATCACCTTTCGTGCACCAAGATAAAATGGACGGGAATGCTGACCCGTACCGGGCGCGGGACACCGTCCTCGACAAAGGGTTCGAACAGGGCGTCTCGCACGGCGCGCAGGGCTTCCCGGTCGAGCGCTCCGTGGGTCGAGCTCTTCTCCAGCGTCACCTCTTCCGGCCGGCCCGATATGTCGATCAGCACATTGACGATCGCGCTGCCGAACTCCTGCGCGCGCTTGGCGTAGAACGGATAGACTGGCCGCGGCGGCATGCGATAGCGGATGTCGGCCTCCGTGACCGTCTTCAGCATCGAACGCGTGTCGGAGGGCGGCGCAGGCTTCAGGGCCTCGACGGCGGCCGGCGCCGGCGGCTTCGGCGGTGGCGCCGTCTCCCGCGGCGGCTGGGGCACCTTGGCGGCGGCCGGCTTCGGCGGCTCCGGCCTGGGTGGCAGCGGTTCCACCCGAGGCGGGGCCACCGATGCCGGCGCCAATACCAGGAAGACCGGCGGCGGCAAGTCGGGCGCGGGCTCCTCGACCGCCAGTTCCAACTGCGGCTCCGGCGGGAATTCCGGCGGAGGCGTGTCCTCGGGCAGTGGTATTTCGGTTTCGAGCGGCTCCGGCACCGGCGCTGGCGCCGGCGGCGGCACGGGATTCACCAGATGCACTTCGAGCCGGCGTGGCTCCTCGGCCAGCAGCCTGAAGGGCTCGATCGCCAGCAATGCCAACAGCCCGCCCGCGTGAACAAGAATCACCAGAAGCATCACCCCGCCACGCGACACCGTCGCGAGCGCCGGCACGGATGCTCCCACGGCCAGGGCACGAAGCGTTTGCGGAGGGGAAGGCAGCGGCGGGCTCATGCAGCGGGCTCGGCAGGTTGGCCGGGAGACACCCCGGCCGGGCAGCTTGACCCGTCCTCAGGCGGGCGGCACCCCAATAAAGTGTGACGCGAACATCCATGGCCAAGCCCCTCATTGCAGGGCAAAGCCGATGGGGCAGATCACCCAGACTGCCTGGATGTTGCCGGCATCGATGAACGGCCGGAACCGCGCGGCGCGCAGTGCGCTCAGCGCGGACTCGTCGAGCTCGGCGTGGCCCGACGACTTCTGCAGAACGACCTGCGCCGGCCGCCCCGTCGGATCGACCAGCACCTTCACCATGACGGTACCCTGGTCGCCCGCCCGCTTCGCGCGGACAGGATAGATCGGCGAGGGTCGCGTCAGATAGCCGACCTGGGCGTCGGTCACCGTCTTCGGGCCAGACTGCTGCGCGGGCGCAGCGGGCTGCGGGGGCGCGTCGCTGGGCGGCGCAGGCTTGGCAACGGCTTGGCGCGGCTTCGGCGGCGGCGGCTTGGGCTTGGGCGGCGGCGCCTCCACCGGAAAGGCCGGCGGCGGCAGATCCGGCATCGGCGGCTCGATCATCGACTCCAGTTCCGGCGGCGGCTCTTCTGGCGGCGGCGGTTCGGGTTGCGGCGGCGCCGGAGGCGCGGGATTGACGAAGCTCACTTCCATCGGCGCGGTATCGCCGACCACGATGTGCGTGGGCTCGATCTGCGTCAGCGCATAACCGGCGCCGACATGGAAGAAGATCATCGTCGCCAGCAGCAGACGCCGCGTCAGGGGACGCAGCGGCTGCCTGTAGGTCTCGAATGTATCCTGCTCGATCATGGCCGGCTCACGTCTGCAGCGGCCAGAGGGCGAGACCCGCGGTGACGACGACCGAGACGCCCAGGATCGCGAGGCCGGCGCGGCGGCGATTGGTCTCCCACCACAGGATGGTGCCGCTCAGCGACAGGAAGATCAGGCTGCCGGCCAAGGTGTCGATCAGCAGGATCCAAGGCACCGGCATGCCGACGCCCTTGTGAAGGTTGGTGAGCGTGGCGAAGAAGCCGTTGTCGGTCGTGCGCACGCTCGGCCGTCCGGTTGCCTTCCCAGTACTCGACCTGCACGAGGTGGTTGGGCCCGCCGAATGCGAACGTCCAGCGCTCGGGCTGCATCGGCGTCTTGGCGTCTCCGCCCTTCTCCGCCCACGGCACCGGCCGCGCGCGCTCGACGCGCACGCTGCTCGCCGGCCGATCGACCTTCAGGGCGCCCTGCAGCCACGCCGCCATGTCGGCCGCGCTGGCTGGCACGGGATCGGGCAAGGCGAGCTGCGGCGCGGCTCTCCTTCTGCGCCGGCAACTCGAGCTTCAGGGTGGCGCGATGGTTGAGCCAGACGCCGCTGGTCCCCATCAGCAGGCCGAGGATCGCGCCCCACAGGCCGAACCAGCCGTGCGTCCTGCGCACCCAGCGCACGAACGAGACGCGGCGGTTGGCCTGTGAGCCGGCAAGCGCGGGAGCGGCGGCGTCGACCATCAGGTCTCGCTCCATTCGCGGATCAGATTGTGATAGCAGCCGATCAGCGTGCGGCGGGCGATGTCGTCGGCATCGGTCTGGTTGAGGCGCTGGATGGCAGTGTCCATCTGATAGAGCATCGCGCGCTGGCCGTCGTCGCGGATCAGGCTCTGGACCCAGAAGAAGCACGAGGTGCGTACGCCGCGTGTGATCGGCGTGACCTGGTGCAGGCTGGTCGCCGGATAGACGACCATATGGCCCGCCGCCAGCTTGATGCTGTGACGCCCGTAGGTGTCTTCGATCAGCAGTTCGCCCCCGTCATAGTCCTCGGGATTGGTCAGGAACAGGGTGGCGGATACGTCGGTGCGCAGCTTGCTGCCGTTACGCGGGTTGATACGCAGACTGCCATCGACATGCGCGCCGAATTGCATGCCCTCGCTGTAGCGGTTGAACATCGGCGGATAGATCATGTTGGGCAGCACGGCGCTGATGAACATCGGGTGACGTTCCAGCGCCGACACGATGATGTGCTGGCAGGTGTGCGCCACTTCCGAGCGCTCGTCGATCTGCTGGTTGTGCTTGACCGCCGCACCCTGGTAGCCCGCCGTCACGCGGCCGTCGACCCAGCCGTCATTGGCGTAATCGAGCCGCTCGCGCAGGCTGACGATCTGCGCCGCGTCGAGGACATTGGGAATGCAGACCAGCATGGCGTCACAGGTGATGGACGTAGGTCAGCATCGCCGTGAGCCCGGTCCCCGGGACGACACGCCCGCCGTCGGATGCGATGATCTGCTCGTAGTTCGTGGTGTTGAAGAGATTGAACACGTTGAGCCGCAGGTCGTAGGTCGGCTGCTTGTAGGCGGCTGTCGCATCGAAGCGCCAGTACTGGGGGACCACGGTCGAAATCGGTGTTGTTGGCGTAGCGCTGGCCGAGGTAGGTGAAGCCGCCGCCCAACTCGTAGGTCCTGGCGAAGGTGTAGGTCGACCACAGGGCGGCCGAGTCGCGCGGCGCATTGAGCGGCACCATGCCGGTGGTGCCCGCGGCAATGCCGTTGACGATGCGGGAGTCGAGGTACTCGTAGCCGCCCCACACCTGCCACTCGTCGGTGATACGGCCGGTGACGCCGGTGCGGAAGCCCTTCGCCTGTATCGTGCCGGTCGCACTGAAGGTCCCGTCGTTGTTCTGCGAGCGCGCGTTGTTCTGCGTGATCTGGAACAACGCAGCGCTCAGCTGTAGATTGCCGCCCAGCAGGTCGTACTTGGCTCCGACTTCCAGGGCTTCGTTGGTTGTCGGCGGCAGCGGCTGCGTGGTGCCGGTCGTCGTCACGAGCTGCTCGAGCGAGGGATTGAACGAGGTGCTGTACGAGAAGTAGTAGGTCTGCACCTTGTCGGGCTGGAAGAGCGGGCCGCCGCGCACGCTGGTGAAGGTGTTGGTCTGCTCGGCATACCCCAGCACCGTGTTGCCCGGCGTGTTCTGCAGGTTGATCGTGTTGCCGATCTGCGACCAGTAGACGTCGTAGCGCACGCCGGCCGACGAACTTGACCTCGGGGATGATCGTGATCGTGTCGTTGACGTATGCCGCAAAGGCCTTGGCCTGCGCCGTCGCGAGATTGGTCGGGATCGTTACCGCGTTGAAGGGCGTGTTGCCGCCCGCCGGATCGTCGAGCGACGTGCAGCCGACGTAGCCGTTGGTGGAGTTGGCCGGGGCCGAGCGCCACGCCGTTGCAGAAGCCGTTCCGGGCGTAATTCTGGTTGTAGTAGCTCTCGTATCCCAGCTCCACGCCGCTGATGACGGCGTGGTTGATCGGACCGGTATCGAACTTGCCGTTGAGCTCGGTCTGGTTGTAGAGCGACCACTGGTAGATGTTGCGGTCGTGGCTCTGCTGGCGGGCGAACAGCGAGCTCGTCGGCAGGCCGGTCTGGCCGCCGCCGATCAGGGCGTAGCCGCCGGGGCCCACGCGTGCCGACCGATTGCGGCGCGGTCTCGCGGGCGTTGGTGTTCACGTAGTTGAGCTGGGTCTGGTTGCGCACACTCAGGTTCTCGGCGAATTTGTGGTTCACGCGTGCGCCCACGAACATCACGTCCTGGTCGGTGCGGTCGTCGCTGAAGCCATAGGCATTGTTGCGGTTGACCTGGGCCGGGAAGAAATTGACCGGCGGCAGGCCATAGTCGGCCTGGTCGTGATTGAGCTGCAGCAGCGCGTAGAGCGTGACGTCGGTCGGCGTGCCGATGCCGAACTTGTAGGAAGGCGCCAAGCCGAAATCCAGGACGTTGGTCTGGTTGCGCGTCGAAGCCGCGCCCTCCTGGAACATTCCCGCCACCCGGAAGGCCGAAGTGTCGCTGGTCGGCAGGTTGATGTCGGCAGTGCCGCGGAACAGGCCGTTCGTCGTCCCCGAAACGCTGTACTCTTCCTTCTTGGTGAGCGTCGGCTTCTTGAAGACCTGGTTGATCACGCCGCCGGTCGAGCCGCGTCCGAACAGCATCGACGACGGACCCATCAGCACCTCGATCTCTTCGAGCGCGAAGGTGTCGCGATAATACTGGGCGGCGTCGCGCATGCCGTCGATGTAGAGGTCGGTGCGTGCCGAGAAGCCGTTGAGGTTGATGTTGGTGCCGATCTGGCTGCCTTCGGCGGCGCCGATCGTGACGCCCGGGACATGCGACACTGCCGAGGTAAGCGACGTCGATCCCTGCGACTGCATCAGGGCTTTGGTGATGATGGTGATCGACTGCGGCGTGTCGCGAAGATCGCCGATGCGATCGAGGGACGAGTTCGGTTTCACGAAATCGTCGCTCGGCCGCGTGCCCGTCACCGTGACCGGCGCGAGGGTGGCCGGGGCGGCATTGGGATCGGCGGGGCGGGGTCGGGCGGGATCGGCGGTGCCGGCGGAGCTGGGCTGGGGACTGCTGCGCCATCGCCGAGGGGGCCACCAGGAGGCCAAACAAGGCGGTCTTTACCGGCAAATGTCGCGTCACGAGGGTAATTCCTACTGAACCTTGTCCACAGGTCGCCCGTGGCGACTGCAAATCATTAGCAGTGAATTACCTCAAGTGCAACTCATTCTCAAACGCTTTCTCTACCCTATCGGCCCCGCCGCAGGATGCGCCCGGCGGACAAAAGGCAGCCCGCTCCCACCAGCAGCAGCACGATCCCGCCGGCCAGCACCGCCTTCGTTTGCCAGCGTTCGCCCGGCGCGTCGTCGAGGATCTCCGGCCGGCCCATGCTGTCGTCGACGTGCACCCGTACCCGGGTTTCGTGGACTTCGAGCTTTCCGTCCCGGGTGATCTTGTTCCAGATACGCCTCGCTGACCGGGAGAGGGCCAAAATGGTGCACCCCGCCCTGCCCGTCCTGCCATCCCAGCCGGACCGTGTAGGGTGGCCCCGCCGCGGCGGTGATCTCGGCCGTCACCTCGACGCTCCTGGCGCCGTCGTCGGAGGGCTCGCCGAGTGCCGCGGCGTTGTAGGTCAGGAAGGCGCCGACGGCGAAGGCCATCAGCCCGACCAGGATGCGCTGTGCCGGAAGCTCGACCGGCCGTTGCGCCGCCGCCGGCCTCGCAGACTGTGCCGGCGTGAGCCGTCGCCACAGCGTCATCGCGGCAACGCCGAGCCAGCCGGCCAGCGCCAGGGCGCTCGATCCGCCGAGCCACGCCTTGAGCGATTCGAAGCCGCGCCGCGGCATCGAGTGTCAGGACCGGTACCGACGTGTCGTCGTCGAGCGCCTTCACCGGCACGGCAATCAGCTTCACCTGCTCGCCATTCACGATCGAGCGCTCGAATCGCTCGCTGACCGGGACCTTGCGAAAGACGTGGGTCTTGCCGTCCTGGCCCTGCCATTGCAGGTCGACCGACAGGGCCTGTTCGACGAAGCGCGGGCGCCAGCCGTCGATCGCGAAGGGCGCCGTGCGCTGGAACTGCGCGGCCACGATCTGCGCGCTGGTGGCGTAACCCTGATCGAGAACGCGGGCCATCTCCTGCCGATTGTCCCAGCAGCCCAGCGCCACCAGCGACGCCAGAACCGCGACGATCGCCAGAAGATTGCGCAGTCGCATCGTCCTTGTGCTCACTCTTCCCTCATCGTCAGAGAACCGCGGATGGAATGGCGACCCCGGCGTGACTCGAACACGCAACATCCTGCTTAGAAGGCAGGTGCTCTATCCGGTTGAGCTACGGGGTCGTGTCGCGAGAATAACACAGGCCGCCATCTGCGGCCCTCAGTGCGTCCAGCGACCCACTCTGGTGAAGGCGAAATTGTCGGCGTAGGCCTTGGGCCGCACCGGCCGCAAATGCGGCTGCTCAACGCTATATTGCCAGCCGTTCTTCTCGGCATGAGCCTTGGCCTCGTCGAGGGTCGGGAACTCGAGCTGCACCTGCTGCATCGTGTCGCGCGAGCTGGTCCAGCCCATCAGCGGATCGAGCTGCTTGGGCGTGGGCTCGCTCTCGAGCAGCCATTCCCGGGTCTTGGCGACACCCGACTGCATGGCCGTCTTGGCCGGCTTGAAGATGCGAACCTTCATGAAACTCCACTCTCTCCTGACCGGCACTTTCCGCGGCGGTGGTCGGGGCGGCAGGATTTGAACCTGCGACCCTCTGGTCCCAAACCAGATGCGCTACCAGACTGCGCTACGCCCCGCCGCAACCCGCTGGATGACGCGGCGCTTTCTACCAGCGGTCGGCGCGGCTCGAAAGCTCAATTTCCAGGTGCTACAAACGGGCCATGTTCGACCAAACTCCCGAAGAAGGCGGCGGCGGTCCGGGCCGCCTGCCATCGATCAACGTGCTGGGCGGCGTGCTGCTGCCCTGCTCGACCGAGCCGCTGACCGGCTTCTTCCGCGACGGCTGCTGCAACACCGGCCCCGAGGATCGCGGACTGCACACGGTTTGCGTCGTCCTGACGGCGGCATTCCTCGCCTTCTCGAAGTCGGCAGGCAACGACCTCAGCACGCCGATGCCGCAGTACGGGTTCGCCGGACTGAAGCCCGGCGACCGCTGGTGCCTGTGCGCCGCGCGCTGGCAGGAGGCGCTCGACGCGGGCGCCGCGCCGGATGTCGTGCTCGAGGCCACCCACGCGGTGACCCTGCAGGTGGTCGCGCTGAGCGACCTCAAGACCCACGCCGTCAGGCTTCAATGAACTGGTAGCCGGTGCGGATGCGTCCGTCGTCGCCCAGCACCAGGAAATCGAAGCCGATCGAGATCACCTCGTCGCCCCCTGCCGACAGCATCTCCCAGCGCAGCTTGATCGTGCCGTGATGGCCGTCGACTCCGTCGCGCAGGCGAAAGACGTTGCCCTTCTCCTTGACCCACTTCTCGTAGGCCGTGGCCACGCGCGTCTCGATGCCGGCATGGCCGACCGCCTCGATCGTGCGCGCGAGGTGACTGGCATCCTCCTGCCAGAGGTCGCGGATCGTCCGCCGGCGCCGGTCGGTATCCGGCTCGTTCCAGATATCGATGTAGCGGTCCACGAATTGCTTGATGTCGGTCATGGGTTTCTCCTTTGGTGTAAAGGAGATGACGCCAGCGGCCCGCCGCGGCGATGACATTGGAGGTAATTGCGATGAAGAGCTGGCCCAGCATCAGCGGCCCCCTCGCCGACTATGTCGACGCCAACTGGTTGCGCGAGAGCCCGCTCAAGCGCCGGCTGCGCGAGGAGACCGGAAAGATGAAGCAGGCCGGCATGCAGATCTCGGCTCACCAGGGCCAGCCAGATGGCGCTGCTCGCCCATGCCATCGGCGCCCGGCGCGCGGTCGAGGTCGGCACCTTCACGGGCTATTCGGCGCTCTGCGTCGCCGAGGCGCTGGGCCCGGAGGGCAAGCTATGGTGCTGCGACGTCAGCGAGGAATGGACCACGATCGGCAAGCGCTACTGGAAGGAAGCCGGCGTCGACGACCGCATCGAGCTCACCATCGGACCAGCCATCAAGACCCTCGACTGGCTGCTGGCGCAGGGTCTTGCCGGCCAGATCGACATGGCCTTCATCGACGCCAACAAGAACGACTATGACGCCTACTACGAGCGCTGCCTCAAGCTGCTGCGCCGCGGCGGCCTCGTTCTGATCGACAACGTGCTGTGGGGCGGCCGGGTCGCCGATCCTGCCAAGGCCGACGAGGACACGCGGGCGATCCGCGCCCTGAACGCCAGGCTGAGGACCGACGAGCGCGTCGATCTCGCCCTCTTCGCCGTCGGCGACGGAATGACCTGCGCGCTCAAGCGCTGAAAGGCTCAGGCGTTACCGAAGATCGCGTGTTTCACCTTGTCGCCGGGCTTGATGCCGAGCAGCCGCGCCGTGCCGCCGTTGATCTCGAGGACGGCGCGCACTGCCGCTTCGCTGGGGATCGTGTCGGTCGACATCGGCGTGGCGTTGGCATGGACGTGGCGTACGGTGCCGTCGGCGGCGATGAAGACCATGTCGAGCGGGATCAGGGTGTTCTTCATCCAGAACGAGACCGGCTGCTCCTGGAAGAAGTCGAACAGCATGCCCTCGTAGGCCCCGAGCTGCTTGCGGAACATCAGCCCGTGCTCGCGCTGCGGCTCGGTCGTGGCCAGGTCGATCTCGAACTTGATGTCGCGGCCGCCAGTCACGATGACCAGCGAGGAACGGTCGAACTTGACCCCGTCATTCTCGCTCTGGCCGCAGGCGCTGCCCGCCGCGAGCAGGAACGGAGCCGCGAGCGCCAGTCGGCGACCGAGCCGCCGCGTACCGAGTATGGATGCCATGCCGCTTTAGTGCCCGTCCCGCCGGGCAGAGGTCAAGCCGATCTGATTTCGGTGACCTGAAGGCCCTTCTCGCCTTCCGCGATGCGCACCATGACTTTCTGGCCGGGCGCCAGCGACTCCATGCCATGGCGACGCAGCACGGCGGCATGGACAAAGATGTCGCCGTCGGTCGCTTCGCGGGTGACGAAGCCGTAGCCGCGTTCGTTGTTATACCATTTCACCAGCGCGGTGATGTATTCGCCCATCGCGATGCCGTCCGGAATCGGCGGCAGCTTGGGCGCGGTGGCGATCGCCGTCGACGAGTCGACTTCGTGCACCTTCATGACCTGCCAGCCCTTCGGGCCGCGCACGCCGGCGCACACGACCGTCGCTCCCGGCTTGAGATCCTCATGCCCGGATTGCCGCAGTGTCGTTACATGCAGGAACGCGTCGCTGTTGTCGCTGTCGAGGGCCAAGAAACCGTAGCCCTTTACGGCGTTGAACCACTTTACCTTACCACGCAGCTCAACCGATCCGCCGTCCCCGCTCGTCTCTCCCTGGTGGGTCGTCATTCAACGATCCCTTGTTTGTTATGCGAAAATCTTAACAGTCCGGGGAGCCGGTGCAACAGCCCTTGTGGCGTATTCTCCAAGGTAGGCCCGACGGATTTTCCGGGCGCAAGGGGAGGACCGGCATGTTCAGGACCGATCTGTTTGCCAGCAAACGATTTCTGATCAGCGGCGGCGGCACGGGCCTGGGCCGCATCATGATGGAGCGCTTCGTCGAGTTGGGTGCAGACTGTGTGATATGCGGCCGGCGCGGTAGCGTACTGGAAGAAACGGCCAAGGAAGTCATGGCCAAGCACCCCGGACGGCGGGTCGACACCTTCACCGTCGATATCCGCGTCGCGTCAGCAGTCGAGGAGATGATCGACCGGATCTGGGCCGGCGGGCCGCTCGACGGGCTGGTCAACAACGCGGCCGGCAACTTCATCTCCCAGACCAAGGACCTGAGCCCGCGCGCGTTCGACGCCATTGCCAATATCGTCCTGCACGGCACGTTCTACATGACCAACGCCTGCGGCAAACGCTGGATCGCCGAACAGCGCAAGGCAAGCGTGATCAGCATCCTCACGACATGGGTGTGGACCGGCAGTCCCTTCGTCGTGCCCTCGGCAATGTCCAAGGCGGGCGTCGCGGTGATGACCCAGAGCCTCGCCGTCGAATGGGGGCGCCACGCCATCCGCCTCAATGCGATCGCGCCCGGCCCCTTCCCGACCGAGGGCGCCTGGGCCCGTCTCAACCCGATGAAGGAAGGCGACGACGATCGCTACAAGACGCGCAATCCGATGGGCCGGGTCGGCAGGCCGGACGAACTCGCCAACATGGCCGCGTTCCTGATGAGCGACGAGGTCGCCTACATCAACGGCGAGATCATCGCGATCGACGGCGGCATGGGCATCATGGGCAACGGTACCTTCTCGAACATGATGGCCTACAGCGAGGACGATTGGCGCCGCATCCGCGAGCAGATCCAGTCGACCAATGCCACGGACAAAGTTCGCCGCAGTTAGCAGTTGCGATATTGCGCGGTGCCCGCATCGCCGCCCACTCCCGTGATTTCGGCAACGATTGATACGAATGACTGTGGCCTTTTTGACACGCCGACACCGATAGTCGATGGAGCGCGCGGCGCTTGTGCCGCGTGCGCCTCAATTGAGCCAAACTGTCAGAGCTAATGACGGCCGTGCGCATCACTTCCCAGACGATTCAGCGGATTGCCTCCCTGGCGCTTCTCGCTCTGTCGGCCACCGCCGGCCGCGCCTCGGCGCAGGCGATCGATGTCCACCAGTGGCAAGGCAGCAACGCCGCGACCCGCCAATCCGAGCAGGTCGTCGCCGGCACGATGGCCGAATGGCGGAGCCTGTGGAGCCGCGTCGGCGTGGCACCACCGGACATGTTCGAGCCGGGCCGCACCGAAGCCATCGGGATTTTCCTCGGCGGCCGCGCGAGCGCGGGTTATGCCGTCAACATTCTCTCCGCCGCGCGTCGTCGCGACCGAATCATCGTGGTGTTCGAGGAACGTGCGCCGAGCACCGTCGTAACCGCACAGGCTGCGCCGACTGCCCGCGCTCTTTCGACTGTTCCGACCGGGAGCGCAGGCTTCGCCTCGGCTGCACCCACTGCCAGCCTGCCGCCGATTCCCTATCGCCCCGCCGGGCCGCCCACCTCGCCGTGGGCCATCCTTCTGCTCAATCGGGCCGACCTGCCGGTCATGGTGGAACAAAGGCTGTTCGTTCATTGACCCCTAGTGGGAGTGCCGCGGTACTCCCTTGGTCTCGGCGATATTCTGGTAGTTGACCGCGAAATCGAGACAGGCACCGCTCGACAGCTGGCCGATGAACTTGCGCTGCAGCTCCTGCCAGGGCGTCTGGCTCTCCTTGATATTAGGCTTCCAGGCCGCCTTGCGCTTGGCGAGTTCGGCCGCCGAAATCAGGATGTTGGCCGTGCGCTTGCCGATATCGACACGCACCTTGTCGCCGGTCTTGAGCAACGCCAGTCCGCCGCCGACCGCCGCTTCCGGCGATGCATTCAGGATCGAAGGGCTGGCCGACGTGCCGCTCTGTCGCCCGTCGCCGACACACGGCAGCAGCAGCACGCCGCCCTTCACCAGCCGGTCCGGCGGCAGCATGTTCACCACCTCCGCCGCGCCCGGATAGCCGATCGGACCCGTGTTGCGGATGAACAGGATGCTGTTCTCGTCGATCGGCAATTTGGGATCGTTGATGCGGTGGTGATAGTCCTCCGGTCCCTCGAACACGATCGCGGTGCCCTCGAAGGCATCCTTGTCGCCCTTCTTCTCCAGGTATTTCTTGCGGAACTCCTCGGAGATCACCGAGGTCTTCATGATCGCGGAGTCGAAGAGATTCCCCGACAGCACGGCGAAGCCCGCGTGACCCAACATCGGCTTGTCGTAGGTCTTGATCACGTCGCCGTCGGCCTTCGGCGCCTTCCTGATGTTCTGCGCCATGGTCTTGCCGCTGACCGTCATGACGTCGCCGTGGATCTTCTTTTTGGCGAGCAGTTCCTTCATCACTGTCGGCACGCCGCCGGCGCGATGGAAGGCTTCGCCCAGATACTTGCCGGCCGGCATCAGGTTCACCAGCAACGGGATATCGTAGCCGATCCTGTCCCAGTCCCTGTTCTCGAGCTTCACGCCGATATGGCGCGCGATGGCGTTCACATGCGGTGGGCAGTTGGTCGAGGCGCCGAGCGCGCTCGCGGCCACGATCGCGTTCTCGAACGCCTGACGCGTCAGGATGTCGGACGGCTTCAGGTCCTCCCACACCATGTCGACGATGCGCTTGCCGGTCTCGTAGGCCATCTGCCCGCGCTCGCGATAGGGGCCGGGAATCGCCGCGCAGCCGGGCAGCGACAGGCCAAGCGCCTCGGCCATGCTGTTCATGGAGAGCGCCGTGCCCATGGTGTTGCAATGTCCGACGCTGGGTGCACTGCCCGCGACCCATTCGAGGAATTGCTGGAGATTGATGCGGCCCGCCGCCAGCTCCTGGCGCGCGTACCAGACGATCGTTCCGGAGCCTGCGAGGCCACCGGCGAAATGACCGTCGAGCATCGGTCCGCCCGACAGGACGATCGACGGGATGTTCACCGTCGCGGCCCCCATGATCATCGCGGGCGTGGTCTTGTCGCAGCCCGTCGTCAGCACGACGCCATCGAAGAAGTAGCCGTACAGGCACTCGACAAGACTGAGATAGGCGAGATTGCGATCAAGCGACGCGGTCGGCCGCTTGCCGGTCTCCTGGATCGGGTGGACCGGGAACTCGATGGGGATGCCGCCGGCATCGCGGATGCCGTCCCTTACGCGCGTCGCGAGGTCGAGATGGTGGCGGTTGCAGGGCGACAGGTCGCTGCCGGTCTGGGCGATGCCGATGATCGGCCGGCCGCTGTGCAACTCGGCCAAGGTCAGGCCGAAATTCATGTATCGTTCGAGATAGAGCGCGGCCATCGTCGGATCGCCCGGTGCGTCGAACCATTCGCGGCTGCGCAGGCGTCGCTTCTTGTCGGCCTTGGCCATCGTCGTTCCTCCGAATTTCGTTACGGCGACCCTAGCATGCTACATCTCGACCGATGAACACTTCTCCCTCCATCGTTTCCCTGGGTGAGCCGCTAATCGAGTTCAACCGGCCGAAGGAAGGCGACGGCCGGACCTGGCTGCAAGGCTTCGGCGGCGACTCGCAGAACGTGGCGATCGCCGCGTCACGACAAGGCGCGACGGCAGGCTACCTCACCAGTCTCGGCGAGGACTGGATGGGCGACGCCTTCCTCGATCTCTGGGAGTCCGAGGGTCTCGATGCGTCACGAGTGAGTCGCCACCCGACCGCGCCGACCGGCGTGAGCTTCGTGACCCACGGACCTACCGGCCACAAGTTCGACTATCTGCGCAAGAATTCCGCCGCGTCGTTGATGACGCCCGACACCCTGGCCAGGGATTACATCGCCGGCGCCAAATTCTTTCACCTCTCGGCGATCGGCCAGGCGATCAGCGAGACGGCACACGCCACCTGCGATGCCGCGATCGCCGCCGCTCGGTCAGCCGGCGTGAAAGTCTCCTACGACACGAACTTGCGCCTGCGCCTCTGGGACCTCGACACCGCGCGCCGGAAGATCGACGAGACCATCGCGCTTTGCGACATCGCCCTGCCCAGCCTCGACGATTCCCAGCAGCTCACCGGTCTCACCGCGCCGGACGAAATCGTCGACTATTACCTGAAGCTTGGTGCACCCCTCGTCGCGCTCAAGATGGGGGCCGACGGATCGATGGTCGCGACCGGCACCTCGCGTCATCGCCTGCCGCCCTATCGCGTGAACGCAGTCGACGCCACGGGCGCCGGCGACACCTTCGACGGCGCTTTCCTCGCGCGGCTGCTCGAAGGCGACGATCCTGTAACAGCGGGCCGCTATGCCAATGTCGCGGCGGCGCTCTCGACCTGCGGCTACGGCGCGGTCGCGCCGATCCCGCGCAAGGCCGAGGTGATGGCCGCGCTCAGGCGCGGGTAAAGCGCGGCGTCAGGGCGCGCAGCAAGCGCCAGAACACCACGATCTGCTGGCCGAGCCAGCCGCGGCCATTGTCGGCATCGATCCCGGCATCCGCGACCCCGGTCGCCCGCGAGCGCCCGTCGTAATTGGCGGTGCCGAACAGGATGTCCCAGACCGGGAAGACCGGCGCGAAATTGTGATCGTGAATGTCACGCTCCTCGCTGCTCGGTCGGGCGTGATGCAGACGATGGAAGCGCGGCCCGACGACGAGCCGGTTGCCGATGCGGCCGAAACCGATATCGACGTTGGCGTGGCTCCAGCTCTCGATCAGGCGGCCGATCATCAGGATCAGCACATAGTCCTCCGGCTGCACGCCCACGCACTGGGCGAAGACCGCGAGCACCAGGGTGACCAGAAGATCGTCGAGGATGTGGTTGCGGTCGTCGGTCCAGACCGTCACCCGGCGCTGGCTGTGATGCAGGCTGTGCAGCGCCCACCACCAGGCAAAGCGGTGCTGGGCGCGATGGAGCCAGTAGGCGGCGAAGTCGTAGAGCACGAAATAGAGCAGGAACGACACGAACGCGTGGCCGTAGAGCCAGGCGGCGAGATGCTCGAGGCGCGGCGGCGCAAAGCCCCAGACGCGCACGACCTGCTCGATCTCGTTGGTGATCGGATAGGCCATCACGAACACTGCGAGCGGCACGATGCCCAGCTTGTTGAGGACGGTGTAGATCCGGTCGACCCTCATCAGCCGGCCGTCGTCCGCCGCCTCGAGCGGCCAGCGGCGCTCGATCAGGCGCAGGACAAGCCCGATCACCGCGACCTGCACCACGCCCAGCATCACGAACTCGACGGCATTGAAGGCCGGCTCGTACCAGTCCATCAGCCCGCAGCGGTAGAGGACCGGTCCGACCACCGCGTCGAATATCCAGGCCTGGACGTCGATCCAGCTGTCGAGGAACCCGCGCACCGAGCGACCCTACCGCAGCGGAGACTCGGTCGATGCCGCGCGCAAAAGCGGCGACGGGGCTGCACCCGCATCGCCCTTGAGAATGAACACGCCGTGCGGCGACTTGCCGACGCGGACGCTGGCGACCATCTTCATCTGCGCGAGATCGACCACCGCGACCCGGCGCAGAAAGCGCTGCGTGATCCACAATTCCTTGCCGTCGGTGGTGACCGCCATGCAGTCCGGCCCGCCCGGCACGACGATCGTGCCCGTGACCTTCATCTCCTGGGTGTCGATCAGCGACACCGTGCTGTCGACGCGATTGCTGAGGAACCAGGTGCGGCCATCGCCTTTCGGCCAGAAATTATGGGCGCCCCTGCCGGTCTGCAGAAATCCCTTGATCGTGCCGTCCTTCGGATCGAGGACCTGCACGCCATCGTCGCCGGTCAGCGCGACCAGCAGGCGCTTGCCGTCGGGCAGCATGAGGAGGCCGGCGGGCGTCTTGCCGACCTCGACGTTCCACTTCGGCAGCTGCGTGGCGAGATCGTAGGCGACGACTCGATTGCTCTTCTGCAGGCTGACGAACACGGTCATGGAATTGGCGGCGAAGGTGAGATGGCTCGGCACGCTCTCGACGAAGAGCCGGTTCACGAGCTTGAAGTCGGCGGCGCGATAGATGTCGATATGGTCGAGCCGATTTGCGACCGTCACAAACCATTTGCCATCGGGGCTGAAGCCCAATTGATAGGGATCGACGATGTCGCGGACGATCCTGCGTTGCTCGCCGGTCCTCGTATCGAGCGCGACCAGGTCGTTCGTCACGGTCGAGGCGAGCAGAACCTCTTTGCCGTCCGGCGTCACCGCGATGTGATGTGGCTCGCGGCCGAGCGGCAGGCGTCCCATCTCGCTGCGTGTGGCACGGTCGATGATGCTGTACGAGGTCTCTTCCGAATTGAGGACGAGAACGAACTCGGCCTGTGCGGCGAGGCTCGATCCCAACCCGACCGCCAACGCGCCAATCGCAAATCTATTCATTGAAGTAACAGCGGCCCCCAACCCGCTGTGCAAAAAAGCACTTTCTGGGACGGGACGCTAGAGCCGTTTCAGCCCAGCTGCTGCGGCGGCAAGCCGCTCGACCCTGGCCCAGTCGCCAGCGGCCACGGCGTCTTTCGGGGCTACCCAGGAACCGCCGACGCAGGCGACGTTTGCCAGCGCGAGATAGGCCGGCGCGGTCTCGGCACCAACCCCGCCGGTCGGGCAGAAGCGCAGGCCGGCCAGCGGTGCGGCCACGGCCTTGAGCCAGCCCAGACCGCCCGACGTGTCGGCCGGGAAGAACTTCAGCAGCTGGAAGCCCTGCTCTCTCAACGCCATCGCCTCGGACACGGTCTGCACGCCGGGCAGGAACGGTAGGCCGCTGGCGGCAATGGCCCGAGCCAAGGCAGGCGTGCAGCCCGGACTGACGGCGAACTGTGCCCCGGCTTTGCGGGCCTGCTCGAGCTGAGCCATCTCCAGCACGGTACCTGCGCCAATCACCGCGCTCGGCACTTCGGTGGCGATCCGCCTCAGCGCCTCCAGCCCCGCATCGGTACGCAAGGTGACCTCCAGCACCGGCAACCCGCCTTTGACCAAGGCTCGGGCAAGCGGCACCGCGTCGACCGCACGCTCGATGGTCAACACGGGAATGACCGGGGCGCCCTTGTCGATGAGGGCTGCGATCGCGGCGATCTCCACGGCTAAACGCTCCAGCCGCCGTCGATGACGTTGACCGTGCCGGTCGTAAACGAGGATTCGTCGCTGGCGAGATAGACGGCGAGGGCTGCGATTTCCTCGGCCGAGCCAAAGCGGCCCGTCGGCTGGCGCTGCAGGAAGAACTGCCGAGCGTCGGCACCCCCACCCAGCCCCGCGATACGCTCGTCAAGCGACGGCGTTTGCACCGTGCCCGGGCAGATCGCATTGCAGCGCACGCCCTTGCTCACATAGTCCACGGCAACCGACTTGGTGAGGCCAACCACCGCGGCCTTGGTCGTGCCGTAGATGAACCGCAGCGCCGCACCCTTCACCGACGAAGCCGCCGAGGACATGTTGACGATCGAGCCGCCGCCCTTGGCCAGCATCGCCGGCAGGAAAGCCTGGATCGTCCAGAACATGCTGCGGACGTTGAGGTTGAAGCCGAACTGCCATTGCTCGTCGGTGGCGTCGAGGGCGCTGCCGTGGTGGACGAAGCCCGCACAATTGAACAGCACGTCGGCCGTGCCGACCTCATTCGCGAAGGCACCGATCGCAGCCTTGTCGAGCACGTCGAGCCTGCGGGTCCGCACGCCGTCCACGCCGGCCATCGACTTCAGCTTTATGGCGTCGAGATCGGTTGCCCACACCGTGGCGCCTTCGCGCGCGAAGGCCCGCGCCGTAGCAGCCCCGATACCCTGTCCCGCCGCGGTGACGACACAGACCTTCCCTTTCAGACGCATGCTCCCCCGCCCCTATTGCTTGATCATTCCCTGTTCCTTGTAGAACTTTTCCGCGCCTTCATGCAGGGGAATGCCGACGCCGGTGAGTGCCGACTGGAGCCGTATTACCTGGCCCTTGACGTGACCCGAATCGAGCAGCTTGCGGGTGCTGGCGTTCCACAGCGTAGCGGTCAACTGGTAGACGAGCGGCGCCGGCTGCCGGACGGATGTGAGCCACAGGGCGTGCACGCCGATGGTCCTGACACCACTCACGCCCTTGTATGCCTCGTCCGGTATCTCGTCGGCGCTGAAGAAGCTGTACTGCTTGAGCAGGCGAGCCGCCTCCGGGCCGTCAACCGGCACCAGGTCGATGCCCACCGTGGTCGCGAGATCGATGATCGAGCTTTGCGGCCAGCCGCTGACGCTGAAGAAGGCATCGAGCGCGCCTTCCCGGAAACTGTCCGCGACGCGTTGTGCGGGGAGATACTGTGCCTTCACGTCCCGCTCGCCGATCCCGTACGCCGCCAGGATCAGGCGGGCATCGACCAGGGTGCCCGAGCCTGGCTCGTCGAGCGACACCCGCTTGCCGCGCAGGTCGCGTACCGACTTGATACCCGATCCCTTGCGCACCACGAGGTGAACGCTTTCCGGAAAGAGATTGGCGATCGCGCGCAGGGAATTGACTTTCGGGCGGCCGTCGTAGATGCCTGTCCCGCTGTAGGCCCAGTAGGCGATGTCGGACTGCACGAAGCCGGACTGCGCCGCCCCCGAGCCGATCGCCGACACGTTCGCAACCGAGCCGTTCGACGCCACGGACGTGGCCACCAGTCCGGGTACGCCGCAGGATCCGCCCTCTTCGCAAGGCCGCGATCCGGGCGGATTGGAGAGCGCGTTGGCAATCAGGCCGCCAATCGGGAAATAGGTGCCGACGGTGCCGCCCGTGACGATGCGGAAAAAGGTGATGTCCTCGCCGCGCGCCGGCAGGCCGGCAAGGGCAAGCGCGCCGACAAGAAGCGAGCGGCGCGCGATCATTGGGCTGGCGATCATCAATTGACGCCGACGACGCGGCTCATGGTCGGGCCGATCTCGCCGTGAAGCACCAGGTCGGCAGTGTCGTCCTGATCGGTGGGATCGCGATTGAGGATCACGAGCCTGGCGCCCTTTCTTTTGGCGATCTGCGGAAAGCCGGCGGCTGGATAGACGACTAGCGAACTGCCGAGGACAATGAAGAGATCGCAGCTCATCGTCTCGGCCTGGGCGCGCGCCATCTGGATCTCGGGCATCGCCTGGCCGAACGAGATCGTGGCCGTCTTCACGATACCGTCGCATTTCTCGCAGGTCGGCAGCTCGCCCTTGCCCAGGAAAGCCTTCTTGATCGGCGCGAGCTCGTAACGCTGGCCGCAGTCGAGGCAGCTGGCGTAGGTCGTATTGCCGTGCAGCTCGATGATCCTGGAATCTGGCACGCCTGAGCGCTGGTGCAATCCATCGATGTTCTGGGTGATGATAGACGTCATCTTGCCCTGCTCGACCAGCTTGGCGAGGGCGCGATGGCCGGCATTCGGCTCGGCCTGCTGCATCGTCTCGTCGGTCGCGAACTTCCGGCGCCAGGCCTCGTGGCGCATCTCCTCCGATGCCATGAAGTCATCGAAGTAGATCGGCTGATACTTGGTCCAAATGCCGCCCGGCGAGCGGAAATCGGGAATGCCCGACTCCGTCGAGATGCCCGCACCGGTGAACGCCACGATCCGCTTTGCGGTCGAGATCAGCTCATGCAGGCGTTCGATGTCGTCCATGTCCCGGATTTTATACCGGGATCGTGGCCTCGGCATGGCCGATTTTGCGCCCCGCCTCTATCGCGCGGCGCGGATCGCCCGGCAGATCGTGACCATCTTGCCGATTGCGTGCTCCACGAACGCCGACACCCCGCGCTCGATGCGGGCCGCCTCGGCCGGCTTGCCCACCTCGATGGCACGCGCGAGCAGTCTCGCCTCCGCGTGCGCGGCCGCACGATTGGCCGCGATCGCGCGATCCAGGGAGCCGTCGGACTGCACCGGCATGAGCGCCTTCTCGATTTGTGCGAGGAACAGCGGCGCATGGGCAAGCTGACGATACATGCTGGCAAGAATGATCGGCCGCGGACTGTCGCCGAACCTGTTGAGCCGCAGGACCAGCGCCCAGGTCTCGGGCGACACATCCTCGGCCGAGTTGAGCCTGGGCAGCGTGACGTCCGGGACCGACAGGCGCGGACCGGCGGCGGGCGCGCCCTCCCTGGCCGTCTCTCCGCGCAGCCAGGCGGCGAGCGCGCCCAGGGCGAAGAGATTGATCGTATTGGAATGGTCGTAGCTCGCCAGAACGTCATCGACGCTGGCCGGCTGCTCGCCAGCGAGGGATGCGAGCCGAGGGACGATCATGGACGCGCGGAAGCGCACCGCCGCCTGGTCCGGGATGCCCCGCACGTAGAGCGGCTTCACCGCGGCCCAGGCCCACGGCAGCGCCCCCTCGATCGTGGCGAGATGGCGCCACACGAGATTGACCACGCGCACGCCGACAACGGCGCGGATGTCGGCGAAGAGGTCGGCGGTCTCGCCCGTCGCCGAGGTTTCGGCGACGGCGGGAAACGGATCGCTCAAGCGCCTAACGGCCCTTGAACATCGGCTTGCGCTTTTCCATGAAGGCGCGGCGGCCCTCGATATAATCCTCGGAGTCGAAGCACTCCTTCACCATCCCGGTCAGGCGGGGGAAGTCGGGCTTGCCGTCGAGGCGCGTCAACTCCTCGATGGTGCGCTTGGCCGCGTGCATGGTGAGCGGCGCGTTCTCGCCGATCATCTTGCAGTAGTTGTCGACATAGGAGTCGAGCTCGGCATCGGGAACGACGCGCTGTTCACCAGCCCCATGCCGAACGCTTCCTGCGCAGAGAAGTGCCGGGCGGTGAAGAAGATCTCCTTGGCCGTGGACGGGCCGACCAGATCCGTCAGGTTCTTGAGGCCGCTCGCGCGATAGCCGAGGCCGAGCCGCGCCGCCGGCACACCGAACTTGCTGAATTCTCCGACGCGATGCGGATGTCGCAGAGGAGCGACACCGCCAGTCCGCCGCCGATGCAGTAGCCGCGGATGCGGGCGATCGTCGGCTTGGAGCACTTGTTGAGGCGCGTGTTCGCCACTTCGCCGATCTTGTCGTAGTAGGCGACCTGCTCGGGCGTGTTGCGCGCCTTCTCGAACTCCGAGATGTCGGCCCCGAGACGAATGCCTTGTCGCCCGCGCCGGTCACGACGACCACGCGGATGGCCGGGTCCTTCTCGAACTCGTCGAGGATGACCGGGATCGCCTCCCACATGTCGGTCGAGGTGGCGTTGTGCTTCTGCGGCTTGTTGAAGATGAGCTTGCCGACCGGGCCCGCCTTCTCCGCGATCATGTTGGGGGTGGGACTGAAGTTCATCAGACGATCCCTCGCTTGCGGAAGTCCTCGACGGCCCTGGAGTCGTAGCCGAACTCCTTCAGCACCGACTCGGTGTGCTCGCCCTGCTCCGGCGTCGCCGTCTTCATTTCGAACGAGGTGCGGCTCATGTTGATCGCCTGGCCGATCAACTCGATGTCGCCCAGCTTGGGATGATGGACCGGATGCGCCATCTTCAGGTGCTTGACCTGCGGATCGGCAAACATCTCGTCCATCTTGTAGATCGGCCCGGCCGGCACGCCCGCCTTGTTCAGTTTCTCGACCGCACTCGGCGCTGGTCGAACGCGGCGAGCCGCTTGTCGATTTCGGCGTTGAGCACGTCGCGGTGCTTGACCCGCGCCTTGTCGGTCGAGAAGCGCTCGTCGATCAACAGCTCGGGCGCCTTGAGCGTCTCGCAGAAGCGCTTGTAGATGTGGTGCGCCCGACGCCGCGATGTTGATGTAGCCGTCGCTGGTCTTGAACACGCCGGTCGGGATTCCGGTCGGATGGTTGTTGCCGGCCTGGCCCGGCACGTCTTTGGCGAGGTCCAGCGCGCAGCCTGGAAGTCGCACATCGAGATCATGGCCTGCAGCAGCGAGCTCGACACCCACTGACCCTGGCCCGACGAGTCGCGCTCCAGCAGCGCAATCAGGATGCCGATGGCGCAGTGCAGGCCTGCGCCCACGTCGGCAACGGCGATGCCGGCGCGTACCGGGCCGCCGCCCGGCTGGCCGGTGATCCACATGATGCCGCCCATGCCCTGGGCGATCTGGTCGAAGCCCGCGCGCTCGGCATAGGGGCCGTCCTGGCCGAAGCCCGAGATCGAGCCCAGGATGATGCGCGGATTGACCTTCTTCAGGCTCTCATAGTCGATGCCGAGCCGGAACTTCACATCGGCGCGGTAGTTCTCGACCACCACGTCGGCCTTCTCGACCATCTTCATGAAGATGGCCTTGCCTTCCGGCTCCTTGAGGTTGAGCGTGATCGAGCTGCTTGTTGCGGTGCAGGTTCTGGAAGTCCGGCCCGTGGCGCGGTCCGCCCATGTCCATCTCGCCGGCGCTCCGGCGGCATCTCGATCTTGATGCAGTTGGCGCCCCAGTCGGCGAAGTAGCGCACGCAGGTCGGGCCGGCGCGCACGCGCGTCAGATCGAGCACGGTGAAGCGGGCAAGCGGTCCTGCGGTCATGGTCAACTCTCTGTCGGTTGTTACTCCACTCGTACCATGGCGGCGGGATCGATCTCCAGCCAGACCCTCTGGCCGAGCTCGAAAATCGGTCGTGGGCGCCGGTCGAGACGCGCAGCGGCTTGGTTCCGCCGAGCGGCTTCACCTGATAGTCCCAGTACTCGCCGAGATAGGCCCTGTCGACGATCTCCGCCTCGACGCCGTTGGCCGCCGGCTTGGCTGCCGACAGGCCGATCGATTGCGGCCGCAGCGAATAGACGCCGCCGTCGCGCTCGACGAAATTGGTGCGGCCGATGAAGCCCGCGACGAAGCGGCTCCTCGGCTTGCCGTAGAGCACGTGCGGCGCGTCGACCTGCTCCATGCGGCCCTTGTTCATCACCACGATCCGGTCCGACGTCACCATGGCCTCGGACTGGTCGTGCGTGACGTAGACCGTCGTGATCTTGAACTCGTCGTGCAGGCGGCGGATCTCGAAGCGCATCTCCTCGCGCAGGTTGGCGTCGAGGTTGGAGAGCGGCTCGTCGAGCAGCAGCACCTCGGGCTCGACCACGATGGCGCGCGCCAGCGCGACGCGCTGCTGCTGTCCGCCCGACAGCTCCGCCGGATAGCGGTCCTTGAGGCCGCGCAGCTGCACGACCTCGAGGATCGCGTCGACCCGGCGGTCGATCTCGGCGCGCGACAACTTGCGGACCTCCAGGCCGAAGCCGACGTTCTCGCCGACCGTCATGTTCGGCCAGATGGCATAGCTCTGGAAGATCATCGACATGCGCCGCTTCTCCGGCGGCACGACGCCGGAGGGCGAGGAGATCACCTGGCCGTCGAGCTCGATCGTGCCGGACGTCGGCGGCATGAAGCCCGCGATCATCCGCAAGGTCGTGGTCTTGCCGCAGCCCGAGGGCCCGAGCAGCGACACGAACTCGCCTTTCTGCAGCTCGAGCGAGAAGTCGCTCACCGCCTCGAAGTCGCCGAAGCTCTTGCCGATGTTGCGGAGGACGAGTTTGCTCATGTCGCCGTGCGCCTCAGCATGAAGTCGCGGCCGAGCGCGCGTTGGCCGATCCACAGCAGCGGCAGGGTCAGAGTTGCAGGATCAGGGCGAGCGCGGCGAGGTACTCGAAGTTCCCCTCCTCGCTCATGTCGAAGATCATCACCGAGACGACCTTGGTATTCGGCCCGTAGAGGAAGATCGCCGTCGACAGCTCGCGCGTCGCCGGGAATGAACATCAGCAGCCAGGCGCCGAGCAGGCTGCGCTTCAGCAGCGGCGCCACGACCCGGCGCAGCGCCGTGAGGCGGCTGCCGCCCAGCACGCGCACCGCCTCCTCCATCTCCGGATTGAGGCTGCGCGAGCGCCGAGCTCGCGTTGACGTAGCCGATCGGCAGGAAGCGCGTGGTGAAGGCCAGGATCATGATCAGCGACGTGCCGTAGAGCGCAAGCGGCGGCGGCGCATAGGCGGCATAGAAGCCGATCGCCAGCACGACGCCCGGGATCACGAAGGGCGCCACGCACAGGAAGCCCAGGACGTCGGCGAACGGCACCAGCCGCCGCGTCACGATATAGGCCACGCCCAGGGTCACGACCGCGCCCACGGTCGCCGCGGCGCCGCCATAGACGAAGCTGTGCCACACCGACAGCGCAGCCGTTGCGTGCTCGAACAGGATGAAGTGGAAATTCTGGAGCGACAGATTGTCGAGCGAGAAGCCCCTGCCCCACGCCTTGGCAAACGCGGCCTGCAGCAGGAAGAGATACGGCAGGAACACCGACATCGCGCCCACCAGCATGGCATAGCCGAACAGCGCCCAGCGCCAGCGGCCGAGCGCGATCGGCCGCCGCTCGCCGCCCTTGCCGGTGAGGGAGACGAAGCCCTTGCGGCGCGTGATCAGCCGCTGCACCAGGACCAGGAACATGGTGACGCCGAGCAGCGGCATGGCGTAGGCCGCCGCCACCTCGACCCGCACGGGATTGCCGAAGAACTGGAAGAGCTGCGTCGTCACGACGTTGAAGCGTGCCGGAATGGCGATCATCGCCGGCGAGGCGAAGAGCGCGATCGCCTCCAGGAAGCAGATGATCAGCCCACCCAGGATCGCCGGCAGCGCCAGCGGCAGGGTGACCCGGCGCATCGTCCTCCAGGTGCCGGCGCCCAGGATGTTGGCCGCATCTTCCATCTCGGACGATACAAGTTCGAGCGCCGCGGTCGTGAAGATGAAGATGTACGGGAAGGAATAGAGCGCGATGACCGTCACGAGGCCGGGGAAGCTGTAGATGTTGAACGGCCCCGCCTCCGCTCCCGTGAGCAGGACGTAGAGCTTGTTGAGCCAGCCTGCATTGGGGCCAGCCAGCAGGATCCAGGCGACGGCGCCGGTGTAGGGCGGCGTGATGAAAGTCGCCAGCACCAGCATGCGCACGAAGCCGCGGCCCGGCATGTCGGTGCGCGACACACCCCAGGCGAGAGGGATGGCGAAGGCGCCGGCCAGCAGCGCCGCGCCGGCACCCAATTCGAGCGAGTTGATCAGCGCCTGGACGTAGCGCTCGCGCCCATAGGCCGCCGCGTAGTTGTTCAAGGTGAAGCCGCCGGTACCTTCGCTCGAGAAGCTCGTCGCCACGAGATAGACAAAGGGACTGACGACGAGGAACAGCAGCACCGCGACGATCGCGAGCCACAACAGCCATGTCAAATCGCGACCGCTCAGCCGCGGAGCGCGTGGGGCGTCGGACGACAGCGCGGGCGAGGCGACGGTCACGCCAAGGTCCCTACAGCATAATGACTTTGCCTTTCGTGTCGGCTCGGGGAGCGCAATGGCCGAAGGACCATTGCGCTTGACTCGCAGCGAAGCGGCGCCCGTGCCAAGCCGACGCATGATTTGACGGAAAGTCATCATGCTTTAGTTGCCGAACGTGTCCCGCCAGTCCTCGATCGCCTCCGGGATGCCCTTGTCGATCTGGGCGACGGTGGGATGGATGGCCTTGACCTCGAGCATCGGCTTCTCGCCCTTGCCGACCGGCACTTCGGGCCTCATCGGCAGCGAGAAGTGCTTCACGTCGATCTCGGAGGCTTCCTTCGAATAGAGATATTCCATGAAGAGCTTGGCTGCCGCCAGATGCTTCGTGCCCTTCACGATCCCTGTGGGCGCGTAGATCAACACCGACCCATCCGACGGGTAGATGATGCCCAGCGGATTGCCGCGGCCCGCGCTGTACATGGTCGACCCGTCGGCGGCGGCGGCGACCTGCCGCTCTCCGGCGTTGAGCGCCGTCACAGTGTCGTTGATCGAACGGCCGATCTGCGGCTTGTTCTTCTCCAGTTTCTTGAAGTAATCCCAGCCGTACAGCAGCTTCATCTGCAGCACCCAGGTGCCGACATAGCCGGAGAATGCCGGGTGTCCGGTCGAGACCTTGCCCTTCCACTTGGGATCGAGCAGATCGGTCCACTTCTGTGGCGCGTCCTCCGGCTTCACCTTCGAAGTATTGTAGCTGATCAGCAACGAAGCCGCCCGATGTGGTGTGATAATAGCCGTCGGGATCGATGCCCTTGAAGACGTCGAGGATCTTGGCCGTGTCTTCCGGCGTATACTTCTCGAGCTTGCCTTCCTTCTTCAGCCGGACGAAGTGGCCGATGTCCGTCGACGAGAATACGTCGCAATTGACCTGGTTGTTCTTGATGTCCTGTGTCAGGCGCTGGTAGGCGACCTGCGCCGTGGTGCGCACGACATTCACCTTGACGCCATGAAGCTTGGTGAAGGTAGCACCCAGTTCTTCGGCGGCCTCCGAGGTATAGTGTGTGACATACCAGGTGAGTTCGCCGTCCTTTTTCGCCGCCTCCTCCAGTTCCTTCATGTCTGCGCGAGCCGCCATCGGCCCGAGGATCAGTGCAGCAGCAACGGCGAAGCCGGCCCATCCTTTCATCGTCTTCTCCCAGCACAAAAGCTTGTTATCGTTATGTCCGATACGATCACACAGGGGCCCATGTCACAACAGGATCGTTCCGCCGGCTGGGCGGCCTACTACGACAAACTGCGCGACAGACCGCCGCGCAGAACGGTGGTGACCGCGCTCGATCTCTTCGGCACTCCGGATACCGACGCGCTCGTCACCGATCTGGGTTGCGGCGACGGCCGGGACGTCGTCGAGATGGTGCGGCGTGACTGGAATGTGATCGCCGTCAATTCCGAGCCCGCCGCGCTGCAGCAACTCGCAGCACGCCCGATGACCCAAGCCGGCCGCGTCACCCCGATCGCCGCACGGCTGGAGGAAGTCCCTCTGCCGATCGCCGTGAAATGGGTGAATTCGAGCTTCGCCATGCCGTTGTGCGAACCGCCGCGGTTTGGCGACCTGTGGGGCCGCATTCGCGACGCCTTGCCCGTCGGCGGACGGTTTTCCGGCCAGTGGTATGGTCCGCGCGACAGCTGGAACGGGCGTCCCGGCATGACATTCCTCGACCGCGCCGCAGCCGGGGCCTTGCTCGATGGTTTCGACATCGAGATGTTCGAGGAGGAGGAAGCCGACAGCGTCACACCGCGTGGCAATCCCAAGCATTGGCATATCTTTCATATCGTCGCTCGAAAGCGATAGACTTCGCTCTTTCACGGGAGAAACCAGCATGGCCGCCATTGCCGTTACCGGTGAAATCGCCAAGCGCGCCGCCGCCCTCGCCTGGCGCGACCTGCCGGACGATCTGGTCGAGCGCACGAAGCAATGCCTGCTCGACTGGTTCGCCGTCACCGTAGCGGGCGCGCAGGACGAACTTACCGACATACTGGTCCACGAGGCGATGGAAGACGGCGCCAAGGGTCCTGCCAGCCTCGTCGGCCGTTCGGAGACGACGTTGCCGTCCATGGCGGCGCTGATCAATGGAGCGGCCAGCCACGCACTCGACTATGACGACGTCAATTTCGCCATGGGTGGCCATCCCACAGTCACGGTCGTGCCCGCCTTGCTGGCCCTCGGCGAGCAGATCAAGGCCTCGGGCCGGCTGTTCGTCGAGAGTTTCGTGGCGGGCTACGAAACATCGGGCAGGATCGGCCGCCTGGTGTCGCCCAGCCACTATCAGAAAGGCTTCCACTCCACCGGCACGGTCGGCTCGTTCTCAGCCACCGCCGCCGCCGGCCGCATGCTTGGCCTGACGAAGGATCAACTGGCGACCGCCTTCGGCATCGCCGCGACCCAGGCCGCCGGCCTCAAGTCGAACTTCGGCACGATGTGCAAGCCGCTTCACGCCGGCACGGCGTCCGAACATGGGCTGCGCGCCGCCCGTCTTGCCGCCAGGGGTTTCACGGCGCGTGGCGATTCACTGGAATGCGACCAGGGATTTGCCTCGTCGCAAAGCGATCATCTTTCGATCGAGGCCGCGCTCGGCGAACCACCACAGGGTTGGCACCTGCGCAACAATCTCTTCAAATATCACGCCGCCTGCTACCTCACGCACGCGCCCATCGAGTGCGCCAAGGAGATCAGGCTCAGGAGCAACTTTCCGCCCGAGCGTGTGAAAAAGATCCTGCTGCGCATCGATGCCGGGGCAGACAAGGTCTGCAACATCGAAAACCCGACCAGCGGGCTCGAAGCCAAATTCTCGCTGCGCCAGACGGTGGCCATGGCGCTGACCGGCATCGACACCGCCAATCTCAACTCCTACAGCGAGGCGGTGACACGGGAGCCGCGCATCAAGGCGCTGCGCGACAAGGTGGCGATCGACTTCAAGCCGCACTGGGAACATTCGCTGGCCGAGATGGCGATCGAACTCGATGACGGCACGACTCTGGAGTCCAGGCACGATTCGGGGATTCCCTGGGCCGATGTCGCCAGGCAACGCCAGGCCCTCGAGACCAAGTTCGACAGTCTCGTCACGCCGGTTCTGGGCGCCGCCGGCGCGCGCCGGTTGTGCGACGTCATCGATCGCATCGACACCCTGGCCGACGTCAGCGAACTCGCCGCTGCGTCCACGAAACGATAACGGAATCCCGATGCCGGACGATTTCAGGACGCGGGCGCGACTCGTGCCCAAGGGCAACCGCTACGAGGATTTCGAGCCCGGGCGCGTGTTCAGGCATCATTGGGGCCGCACCATTACGGAATCGGAAAGCACCCTCTTCTCGACCCTGACACTTCATTTCAATCCGCACTACTTCAACGCCGCCTATGCGAGGGCGCACGGTCATCCCGGCATCGTCGCCAACCCCTTGCTGATCTTCACCACCGTGTTCGGGCTCACCGTCGAGGATTTAAGCGAGGGCGGCGGGCCCTTCCTGGGCGTCAACCAGCTCACCTATCACCAGCCGGTCTATCCCGGCAATTCGCTGCGTGCCGAATCGGTCGTGCTCGATCGCCGCGTATCGGACAGCCACAAGGGCTTCGGCATCGTCACCTGGCACACCAGGGGTTTCAACCAGCGCGAGGAAGAGGTCATCGACTTCAAGCGCACCAATCTCGTCCGTCAGAGGAATTCCGCGTAATGCCGTACATCACCGAAGAGCGCCGCATGATCCAGGAGCAGGCGCGCGAGTTCACCCTGAACGAGGTCCTGCCGGTCGCCAACAAGCTCGACCCCGAGAAGGGCGACATCCCGATGGACCTGCGCGACAAGATGGCGGAACTGGGCTACTTCGGGATTCTGATTCCCGAAGAGTACGGCGGCCTGGGTCTCGGCTGCTTCGAATATTGCCTGGTCACCGAGGAACTGTCGCGCGGCTGGATGAGCGTGGCTTCGCTGATCGCGCGCGGCAACCTGCTGATCGGCTCGCACATGATGAGCGAGGAACAGCGAAAGAAGTACCTGCCCCGCATGGCCAAGGGCGAGTTCCTGGGCGCCTTCTCCATGTCGGAGCCGAACGCAGGCTCGGACATCTCCAACATCTCCTGCCGTGCCAGGAAAGACGGCACCGGATATCTCATCAGCGGCAACAAGTACTGGTGCACCTTCGCCGACGGCGCCGATTTCCTGATCGTCATCGCTCGCACGTCCGACGCGCCTCCGGGCAAGCGTCATCTCGGCCTGTCGATGTTCTTCGTCGAGAAGAAGCGCGGCACCCTGCCGAAGGGTGTGAGCGGCGCGCCGATTCCCAAGATCGGCTATTTCGGCTGGAAGACCTTCGAACTCGCCTTCGACAACTTCCGCGTCGAGAAGACCGACATGATCGGCGAGGAAGGCCAAGCCTTCTACTATGCGACGTCGGGCCTCGAGACGGCGCGCGCCCATACCGCGGCCCGCGCGATCGGCCTTGCCCAGGGCGCGCTCGACAATTCGATCCACTATGCCGGCGAGCGTCGCCAGTTCGGACGCCCGATTTCCGACTTCCAGGCGATCCGATTCAAGATCGCCGAGATGGCCACGCAGATCGAGGCGGCCCGCCAGCTCAACTACTTCGTCTGCGAGCAGATCGACACCGGCCAGCGCTGCGACAAGGAAGCCTCTATGGTGAAGCTCTTCGCTTCCGAGATGGCCGAGCGGGTGTGCAGCGAGGGCATCCAGATACACGGCGGCGCAGGCTATACGACCTTGCATGCCGTCGAACGTCACTGGCGCGACGCGCGCCTGACCAAGATCTTCGAGGGCACCTCGGAGATCCAGAAGCGCATCATCTCCGACCGCCTGCTCGGTCGTGGAAGAAACTGATGAAAGTCTCCGCGCTTACCGGGAAGAACAACTACTTCGAGGACTACACCGTCGGCGAGGTGCTGAAGCACGCCCGCGGAAAGACCGTCGAGCCGATGGAGCAGGTCTGGATCACCAACGTCACGATGAATACCGCCGAGGCGCACTTCAACGAGCATCTGACCCAGTCGACGCCCTACGGCAGGCGATTGGGTTTCGGCGGCGTCACGATCTCGATGTGCATCGGCCTTGCGGCCGAGGACACCGCCGAGAACGCGTTGATGGAGCTGGGCATGGACAAGATCCGTCTCAAGGGCCCGCTGCATCACGGCGACACGCTCTATTGCTACAGCGAAGTGCTGGACAAGACCGACGCCAGGCAGGCTGATGCCGGCATCGTGCGCTTCAAGCACTACGGCGTGAACCAGAACGACGTCCACATCTTCGAAGGTGAGCGCACCGTGCTGATCAAACGGCGCAGTCACTGGGGAGACCGGTGAGCGACAACTCTCCCCTGGGCGCGCTCGATGGCGTCAGGATCGTCGATCTCACGCAGATGCTGGCCGGACCCTATTGCACCATGCTGCTTGCCGACCAGGGCGCGGAAATCATCAAGGTCGAGCCGCTCGACGGCGATCACACGCGGATCATCGGCCCTTATCACGCCAACGACAGGCTGAAGGCCTTCGGCGGCTACTTTGCTTCGGTGAATCGCAACAAGAAGTCGATTGCGATCGACCTCAAGACTGCCGAGGGCCGCGACCTGGTGCTGAAGCTCTGCGACGGCGCCGACGCCGTGGTCGAGAATTACCGAGGCGGCGTCATGGACCGTCTCGGTCTCAGCTACGAGACCTTGCAGGCGCGCAACCGGAAGCTGGTCTACGCCACCATCCGCGGCTTCGGCGACGCGCGCACGGGCAAGAGCCCCTATTCTGATTTCCCGGCCTACGACGTGATCAGCCAGGCGATGGGTGGCATCATGGCGATCACCGGTCCCGACAAGGACACGCCGATGAAGGTCGGACCGGGCGTCGGCGACATCGTGCCGGCCATCACCTGCGCCTTCGGCATCGTCTCGGCCATCCTGCGCGCCCACAAGACTGGCAAGGGACAGTTCGTCGACGTCGGCATGGTCGATGCGATCCTCGCGGTCTGCGAGCGCATCATGCACCAGCATTCATATGCCCAGACGCTGCCGGTGCCCGAGGGCAACCATCACCCCCTGCTCTGCCCGTTCGGCATGTTCCCGGCCAAGGACGGCTTCGTCACCATCGCCGCCCACGCCGACACGCACTTCCCGATCCTCTGCCGGCTGATCGGCAGGCCCGAGATGGCGACCGACCCGCGCTTCGTGACGGTCCAGGACCGGCGCGCCAACCAGGAAACGATCATCGCCGCCATCTCCGACTTCACGCGCCAGCCGCACCAAGCAGGAGTTGCTGGCGTATTTCGGCGGCAAGGTTCCCTTCTCGCCGGTCTACAACGTGCGCGACATCGTGGCCGACCCGCACTTCAAGGCGCGCGAAATGCTGCCCTGGGTGCCGCATCCCGGCCTCGATCACGAGGTCCAGATCGCAGGCGTCGCCGTCAAGATGACCGAAACCCCGGCAAGGTTCGCCATCGCGCGCCCCTGCTGGGCGAGCACACCGACGAATACCTGAAATCCATCGGCTGCAGCGCCGGGCGAGATCGCCCGCCTGCGCGCCGGCAAGATCGTAGCTTGAGGAGAAGACACAATGACCGAACGTCCACCCCGCCGCCCCCGCCGCGTCCAGCTCTCGACGCCCGGCTCCAGCGAGAAGATGATGCAGAAGGCCTCCGAGTCCAAGGCTGATCATGTCTTCCTCGACCTCGAGGATGCCGTCGCGCCCAGCCAGAAGCGCGACGCCCGCAAGAAGATCATCCAGGCGCTGAAGACGTTGAACTGGACAGGCAAGACACGCTGCGTGCGCATCAACGACCTCACCACCGAGTATGCCTACGAGGACATCATCGAGATCGTCGAAGGCGCCGCCGAGCATCTCGACACGATCATGATGACCAAGGTGCAGACGGCCGCCGACGTGCTGTTCGCCGACAAGCTGCTGCATCAGATCGAAAGGAAGATGAAGCTCAAGCGCCGCATCGGCCTCGAAGCGCTGATCGAGGAGGTGGAGGGCATGCAGAACGTCGACGAGATCGCCGCCTGCACGCCGCGCCTCGAATGCCTGGTCTTCGGCATGGGCGACTTCTCGGCCTCGATGGGCGTGACGAACAAGAATATCGGCGCCGCCGACGCCTATCCGGGTGACGTCTGGCACTATGCCCGCTTCCGGCTGGTGATGGCCTGCCGCGCCGCCGGCATCGATCCGGTCGACGGACCGTTCGCGGACTTCAAGAACCCCGAGGCCTATCGCGAGGAGTGCCGCCGTTCCATGATCCTGGGCTGCGTCGGCAAATGGGCCATCCATCCCTCGCAGATCGAGCCCGCGCTGGAGATCTATTCGCCCAAGCCCGAGGACATCGTGCGCGCCCGCAAGCTCGAGAAGGCCTACGCCGAGGCAGAGGCCCAGGGCCTTGGGGCAATCAACGTCGACGGCATCATGGTCGACGTGGCGTCGATCCGCATCCTGCGCAACACGATCCTGAACAAGGCAGATCTCTACAAGATGTGACGCGCAAACGCATCGCGGACAATGAAGCGCGCCTTCCTCCCGGTGGCCACGATGCTGGCCATCCAGATCATGGTCTCGTTCTCGGTCATCGCCCTCAGCGTCATGATGCCGGCGGTGGCGAAGGATCTGGCGATCGAGCCCAAGCTGGTTGGTATCTTCGCGGCCCTCACCTATGCCGTGGCGGCCGCCGTCGCGCTGGCCGCGGCGGCCCCGGTCGTCCGTTTCGGGGCGGTTCGCATCTCGCAGGTCGCCCTGTTGATGGCCGCCGTCGGCCTTGCCCTCAACTCGATCGCCCTGGTCGCGACCACCGTCCTGGCCGTGCTCGTGATCGGCTTTGCCCAAGGGCCGATCAACCCCGCCTCTGCGCACGTCCTCTCGCAGCGGGTGCCGCGCGAATATTTCGGCGCTGTCTTCTCGCTCAAGCAGACCGGCGTTCCGATCGGCTTTGCCCTGGCCGGCCTCATCCTGCCGCAGTTGCTGGGCTGGGTGGGCTGGCGCGGCGCCAGCCTCTGCGCTGCGGCGGCGGCACTCGTCACGGCATTGATCGTCGAGTTTCTTCGGCCAGGTCTCGACACGCGCGCGGCGGCCGGAACATCGGGGCCCGGCATCTGGCACTCGGTCCGCTTCGTGATGGCACACGATCAGCTCCGCGTCCTCGCTCTTTCTGCATTCGTCTACGTGATGGCACAGCACACATTCACATTCTTCCTGGTGACCTACCTCTACGAGCAATGCCATCTCACTATCGTACAGGCAGGCTTTCTCCTCTCGGCCTCGCAGTTGATCGGCACTGCCGTGCGGCTGGTGAGCGGCGGTATGGGCGACCGTGTTCCCCGGATGAAACTGCTCGGCTGGACCGGCGTCGCCATGACGGTCGGCTGCGCTGCGACCGGTCTTCTGCAGGCTGGCCAGCCGTTCTGGCTGATCGCAGCCGTCGTCATGGCCTATGGCTCGGTCGTCATCAGCTGGAACGGCACCTCCCAGGCCGAGTTCGCGCATCTGTCGCCGCCCGGACAGGCAGCGCCGGTTGCCGCCGTCCAGACGGCCTTTGCCTTCTCCGGTTCGGTGTTCGGGCCGCCCTTGTTCGCGCTGGTCGCCGCGTCATTCAGCTACCGGCTGGCCTTCTTTGCGATTGCCGCCTGCGTGCTTGCCTCGGCGATCTGGCAACTTGCGGCAGCCCGCTCGCGCTGACCCTGGGCGGCGCGACGTGATTTACAGAATTCCGGCCAGCAGACAGAGGGGCAATCGCATGATCGACCGAGCCTGCGATGTGCTAGCCTGCGCGCAATCAAAATCGGAGGTACGTCATGAGGCGCCTGTTGATCGTGCCGACACTCCTCGGGTTGCTGGCACCGCTGTCGATGGCGACGGCGCAAAAGGCCGGCGGCGTCCTCAAGGTTGCCCATCGCGACAATCCGCCCAGTGCTTCGATCCACGAGGAAGCGACCATTTCGACCGACATGCCGTTCATGGCGATCTACAACAACCTCGTCGTCTTCGATCCGGTCAGCAAGCAGAACGATCCCGACCATATCGTCCCCGACCTCGCGACGTCGTGGAAGTGGAGTGACGACGGCCGCGAACTCACCTTCCAGCTCCGCGACGGGGTGAAGTGGCACGACGGCAAGCCGTTCACGTCGGCGGACGTGAAGTGCACCTGGGACATGCTGATCTCGTCCGATTCGAAGCTGCGCAAGAATCCGCGCAAGCCGTGGTACTTCAACCTCAAGGAGATCGCGACCAACGGCGACCGTGAAGTCAGCTTCAAGCTCGGCCGGCCGCAGCCTTCGCTGCTCACCATGCTCGCGGGTGGCTTCTCGCCGGTCTATCCCTGCCACGTGCCGCCGGCGCAGATGCGCACGAAGCCGATTGGCACCGGCCCGTTCCGGTTCGTGTCGTTCAAGCAGAACGAGTCGATCAAGCTCGAGAAGAACCCCGACTACTGGAAGAAGGGCCGGCCCTATCTCGACGGCATCGAGTATACCATCATCCCCAATCGCTCGACGGCGCAGCTTGCCTTCATCGCCGGCAAGATCGACCTCACCTTCACCGGCGACATTGCGGCCCCCCAGCTCAAGGACATCAAGGCCAATGCGCCGTGGGCGATCTGCGAGATGCTGCCGACCAATACGCAGGCCAACCTGCTGGTCAATCGCGACAAGCCGCCGTTCGACAATGCCGACGTGCGCAAGGCGATGGTGCTGTCGATCGACCGTTCCGCGTTCAAGGAGATCATCGGCCAGGGCACCAACCGCGAGGGCGGCACGATGCTGCCGCCGCCGGAGGGCCTGTGGGGCATGCCGCCGGAGTTCCTCGCCACCGTCGCCGGCTACGGCGCCGACCACGAGAAGCAGCGCGAGGAAGGCCGCAAGCTCATGGCCAAGCTGGGCTACAGCGCCTCCAATCCGCTGAAGATCAAGGTCTCGACGCGCAACATCCCGGTCTATCGCGACCAGGCCGTGATCCTCATCGACCACCTGAAGCAGGTCTATATCCAGGGCGAGCTCGAGCCGCTCGAAACCGCCGTCTGGTACAACCGCATGTCCAAAAAGGACTATACTGTCGGCCTCAACGTGCAGGGGATCGGCATCGACGATCCTGACGTGGTGTTCTATGAGACGTTCGCGTGCGGTTCGGAGCGCAACTACACGAACTATTGCAGTCCCGAGATCGAGAAGCTGTTCGACAAGCAGTCGCAGATGACCGACCGTGAGGCGCGCCGGAAACTGGTCTGGGAGATCGACAAGAAGCTGCAGGAAGACGGCGCCCGGCCCGTCATCCAGCACGATTGGGGCGCTACCTGCTGGCGGCCCGAGGTCAAGGGTCTCAATCTCGCAATCAACACCATCTACAATCACTGGCGTTTCGAGGACGTTTGGTTGGACCGCTAAAGGAGGATCGCATGAAACTCTATACGCACCCTGTTTCGACGGCCTGCCGGCCGGTGATGCAGTTCATCGCAGACAACAACATCGCCTGCGAAATGGAAGTCGTCGACATTCTGAAGGGCCAGCACTACGAGCCGGCCTACAGCTCGAAGAATCCGAACCGGCTTGTGCCGATGCTGGAGGATGGCGACTTCCGCCTGACCGAGAGCGCCACCATCCTGCGCTATCTCGCCGAAAAGATCGGTTCGCCCGCCTATCCGAAGGACCTCAAGCAGCGCGCCCGGGTCAATGAGGCGATGGACTGGTTCAATTCCAATTTCTACAAGGACTGGGGCTATGGCCTGGTCTATCCGCAGCTCTTCCCGCATCACAAGCGACCGGACGACGTCAGCCCATGCCGGCGTGATTTCATGGGCGCAGGACAAGTCGAAGGGCTGGCTGCAGGTCCTCAACGACCACTGGCTGGGCGGCGGCAAGCAGTATCTGTGCGGTAACGAGATCACTGTCGCGGACTATCTCGGCTCGGCCATCATGAGCATCGGTGAACTGATCCATTGCGATCTTTCGAAGTATCCCAATATCCAGCGCTGGCTCGGCAACGTGAAGAAGCAGCCGGGCTATGAGAAGGTGAACAGCGCCGTCTTCAACGGCTTCCGGGACTCGACCAAGGGCAAGACCTGGCAAACCGTGTAGCGAGAGGAGAGCCGCCATGATCAAGGGTCTGCATCACAACGCCTATCGTTGTCGCGATTCCGAGGAGACCCGGAAGTTCTACGAGGACTTCCTCGGGCTGCCGCTGGTGAACGCCTTCAAGATCGAAACCACGATGACTGGCCGCAAGACCGGCAGTGGCGTGTTGCACAGCTTCTACCGCCTCGACGACGGCTCCTCCCTCGCCTTCTTCGACGCGCCCGACATGCCGTTCGAGTTCAAGGAGCAGCACGACTTCGACCTGCATATCGCGCTCGAAGTCTCGCCCGAGGCGCTGGAACAGATGTTCGCCAAGGGCAAGGCGGAGGGCCGTGAAGTGCGTGGCGTCTCCGACCACAGGTTCATCCGCTCGATCTACTTCCGCGATCCCAACGGTTACGTGATCGAGTTGACTGCAAAGGTGCCTGGCCGTGAGGCGGAAATGGATCCTGCAAAGAACCAGGCCCGCACGATCCTGAACGACTGGCAGAGCAAGAAACCGGGAGCGGCGAAAGCCGCCTAGCCCCGACGGCGAGGCAACCAGTGAGACAGACGATTGGGGCAGTTCTTGTCCTGGTGGCGCTGGCCCTGCCTGCCGCCGCCCAGACGGTGTCGCCGGAGCGTGTCGACGACTTTGATACAGCCGGAACCACCCTTCATAACTCAGCCTCGGACCAGAGTGAGCAGAGCCTGCATCAGTTCGCCGTCTGGCTGGGCCAGCATTTCGAGGATCGAGAAATGGTCGGCCCCGTCGATCGGCAGCAGATGCCCCGGCAATCCGCGCTCGACCCGCGCCGTGGCGTAGTTGATCGACTGGCGGCATAGTTCGGGCAATTCGGCGGTGCCGTAGGTCACGATCAGCGGACCTGTCATCGGCGGAAAATTCAGCATCGGGCTGTTGCGTTGTGCCTCGGCCTCGTCGAGCCCGAGCTTCTCATTGAGATAGCTGAGGCGGATCGGCTCAAGGTCATAGAGGCCGCTGATCGCGATCCCGCCCCGGACCGTGCCGAGAGGCATTGTCATCGCCGTCAGATGGCCGCCGGCGGAATGGCCGGCGACGTAGATGCGCGCCGGATCGGCACCGTAATCGCCAAGGTGCTCATGGAGCCAACTGATGGCTTGGCGCACCTCGCCAACGATCCGGTCCATCCTCGCTTCGGGCGCCAGTGTGTATTCGACGATCGCTACGTTGAGACCGTGCGACACCGCGCCCTCGGCCAAGGCGCTATACAGTTCTTTGGTCTGTTGGGTCATTTGCCAATAGCCGCCATGGATGTAACCCAGGGTCGGCGCCGCAGGGTTCCCGGCAAGGAACAAGTCGAGCCTTTCACGCGGCCGTTCGCCATAGGCGAGGCCGAGATGGCCGTTATGCCACTCACGAAAGCGCGCGCTGCGGGTGGCCCAATCGGCAAAGAGTCTTGGGGATGATGGTACTGCGGCGAGGTTGTTGTAGGCGGCGTCAAGCTGGGCGCGATCCATCCCGCGGTACAGCATGGGTTTAAGCCTCCTCAGAATTCTCGGCCCTGGCGAAAGGGAACGAACATTGTAGTGGCCCGATACGGCGTGGGCATGAGCGAAATCATCCGTCCGCCCCGTAGGGTCTGAACTCCCAGGGGGCTGTGTCTCACTGTCATTGGCACGGACGGAGGGTCCAGAAATTCAAGCCGTCGCGCGCGCCGAACCAGCTACGGCGCGTAGTAGGCCTGCACGGTCGCCCACGCCGCTTCCTGCAGGACCTTTGCCGTCGGGGTGTCGAGGCCGGCGGTATAGGAGAGCCCGACCGGCGACTGCTTGAACATGGCGGCGTAACTCGTCGCCGCCGCGAGATACGTGCCGGCGAGCGTCGGATGGCGCTTGTCGACGATGTAGAGAGCGATCTCGGGATGCTCATTGACCACCCGCGCGAAGGCGAGCCCGGCGGGGATCACCAGCGCATTGTTGTCGTTGCCGGCGGTCGTGTAGGCGTCGGCAAGAGCTGCCGTCATCTCCAGCTTGTTCTGGTAGGCCCATGACATGAACAGCACCGGCTCGGTGCCGTGCTTGCGCACGATATCGGAGTCTTTCCTGGCATATTCCGTGAACTGCGACTTCAAGGTCGGATGGATCGGGCACTGACTGCAGTCCATCATCACCGCGACGTCGAAGAGCTTGTCGTTCTTGTTGAAGACAACGTTGTTCTCCGGGTCGAAGGAGAAGGCACCCACCGCGTTCGGCCGAAAATACAACTCGACGTCGTGCCACTGCAGGCTCGAGCCGCTGATCGTCACATCCGTGCTGCGCAGCTTCTTCGCCGCCTCGGCCGATGCGTTGAGCCGCGAGACGTGGCCGCCCATGCCGTTGTTGAAATAGAAGAAGCTGTTGCCGACGTAGAGAATCGACTGGGGTGGGCCGCCGAGACCGGTCACCTTCGGTTTGACCGTCTGGGCGTTCGCAACGGAGGCCGCGACGAGTGCCGCAACCACCGCCAGGAATATACGCTTCATCTTTGTTCTCCCCCTAGCCCAGCCGGCGCCGATAAAGCGCCAGCAATCTCTCCCAATGTCGTTCCGCCGCCGGTTTGTCGTAGCACCAGCGCTGCGGGAAGGCGAAGCCGTGATGAACGCCCATCTGAATCTCGAGCTCGCCGCTGTTGCCCGACTGTGCGAACAGGGCCTGCAGCTCTTTCACCATGTCGGGCGGGGCCAGCTCGTCATGCTCGGCACAGGAGATGTAAAGCTCGCCCTTGGCCTTCGCGAGCGTGAGGTGCGGGCTCTCGACATTCTCGCTCACCAGCCACGTGCCGTAGAACGATGCCGCTGCGGCGATACGGTCGGGATAGCGCGCCGCCGCCGCCAGCGAGTACGGCCCGCTCATGCAGTAGCCGTGCGTCCCCACCGGGCCGCCCTTCTTCGCTTCCTTCTGCTGGTCCGCAAAGGCAATCATGGCGGCCACGTCATCCATCACTGGCGGGATCGTCATCTTGGTCCGCACCGCCCGCATGCGCGCTTGCTCGGCGCTTCCCTTCTCCAGCACGTCTGGCCCGTATTTGGTGTCCCGGCCCGCTCGGTAATAGAGATTCGGCAGCATCACGTAGTAGCCGCTGGTCGCGAGCCGCCGCGCCATGTCGTAGAGTTCCTCGCGAATGCCGGGGGCGTCCATCAGGAGAAGAACCGGAGGATACGACCCGCCGCGCTCCGGGCAGCACAGGAACGTCTCCATTGCCCCGTCTTTGGTCTTGATATCGACGATTTGCTCTTTCATGGCCGCCTCTCTCCCCGTACGCTTGCGGCAACTATAAAGCCTTGGGAGTGAAACCATGAATCGTTCCGTGTTTTGGTCGGCGGTCGGCCTTTTCGCCGCGTGGACCCTGCCTGCGACCGCCCAGGTCTCCGACGACGTCGTCAAGATCGGCGTCGCCACGGACATGTCGAGCCTCTATGCCGACATCAACGGCCCGGGCGCAGTGGCCGCCGCGCAAATGGCGATCGACGATTTCGGTGGCACGGTGCTTGGCAAGAAGATCGAATTGATCACCGGCGATATCCAGAACAAGGCCGATGTCGCGGCCACGCTGGCCGGCCGATGGTACGACACGGAGAAGGTCGACGTGATCCTGGGCGCCGGCGCCTCCTCGTCCTCGATCGCCATCGAGAACGTCGCCGGCGAAAAGAAGAAAATCTTCCTGGCTCCCGATCCCGCCTCCTCCGACATCACCGGAAAGCTCTGCAATCCCTACACGGTCCAATGGGTCTACGACACCGCGGCGCTGGCCAACGGCACCGGCTCGGCGGTCGTGAAGTCCGGCGGCAAGAGCTGGTTCTTCATCACCGCCGACTATGCCTTCGGCTACGCCCTCGAGCGTGACGTCAGCGACGTCGTCAAGAAGGCGGGCGGCACCGTGCTCGGCAGCGTGCGCGCGCCGATCAACACCAACGACTTCTCCTCCTTCCTGTTGCAGGCCCAAGCCTCGAAGGCGCAGATCATCGGCCTTGCCAATGCCGGCGGCGACACCATCAACGCGATCAAGCAGGCGGCCGAGTTCGGCATCGTCAAGGGAGGCCAGAAGCTCGCCGGTCTGCTGGTCTTCGTCTCCGACGTGCATTCCCTGACCCTGGAGCGTGCCCAGGGCCTTCGCCTGACCGAGGCCTTCTACTGGGATCTCAACGACAAGACCCGCGCCTTCTCCAAGCGCTTCGCCGAGAAGAACAAGGGCAAGATGCCGACCAGCGTGCAGGCGGGCTTCTACTCGTCGGCGCTCGCCTACCTCAACGCCGTCAAGGCCGCCGGCACCGACAATCCCGACAAGGTGATGGCGCAGTTGAAATCCGCGCCGTTCGACGACCCCATTTTCGGCAAGAGCTACATCCGGATCGACGGCCGCAACATGCACGACATGTATCTCTTCGAGGTCAAGTCGCCCAGCAAGTCGAAAGGCCCGTGGGATTATTACAAGCTGCTCGCCACCATTCCGGCCGAGGCAGCCTTCCGTCCGCTCGACCAGGGCAACTGCCCGCTGGTCGCGAAGAAAAACTAGCTCCAGGAGAGGACCATGGCCGATCCATCGAACATCTATGTGGGCGTCGCGGGCTATTTCGGAAAGCCAGATCACCCCGGCAAGACCGGCGTCTTCCGGCGCGCAGCCAATGGCGGCGACTGGCAGCACGTGCTGGGCAACGTCGAGGCATATACCGTGTTCGTGCATCCCGGCGATTCCCGAAAGGTCTTCGCCGGCACCAATGACGGCGTCTGGATCAGCATGGATGCCGGCGCCTCGTTCAAGCGCGCGAATTTCCCCGACGCCGGCCGGCAGGTCTGGTCCTTCATGGTCGACAGCCAGTATCCAAGGAAGATGCTGGCCGGCGCCTCGCCGATCGACGTCTACCGCAGCGAGGACGGCGGATCGAGCTGGCGCAAGCTCGCCACACCGAAAATCGGCGTCCATTGCAAGGGGCCGTTTGCGTCAAGGGTGATGCGCTTTGCGCAGAACCCGAAGAAGCCCGACGACATCTACGCCGCTCTCGAAATCAACGGCGTGATGCGGTCGACCGACGGCGGCGAGAGCTGGATCGACTGTAGCGACGGGCTGATCAAGCTCGCCGAGAAGGACCACCTCAAGAGCAAGATCGTGAGCGACACGACGGCCGAGGGCATGCTCGACGGCCACGCCGTGACCATCAATCCGGCCGACCCGGAGTTCCCGATCGTGGCGATGCGTATGGGCCTGTTTCGGACCACCGACCACGGCAAGAGCTGGCAGGACATGGAAGTCGGCCGCTTCTCGCCCACCACCTACGGCCGTGACGTCAAGGTGGCGCTGGCCGAGCCCAACACGCTCTACGCCGCCCTCAGCGTCGCCGCCTCGAGCCACGACGGCGGCCTCTATCGCAGCCAGGACAACGGCCAGAGCTGGAAGCGCTTCGACAAGGTCCAGGTGCACGGCACGATCATGTCGATCGGGTTGCACGCGACGGATCCCCGGCAGGTTTACATCGGCGCGCGCTACGACGGCGAGGTGTTCGGCACGCAGGACGGCGGCAACACCTGGCAGTCCATGCCGCTGCCCGGCGAGGTCCAGCACATCTACTCGGTGGCCTGCGGCTAGCCCGCGCGTCCCAGTACGGGCGGGAACAGGTTGAGGTTGGCTGCCCAGGCGCGGTCGTATTCGAGAATGCGCGCGGTTTCGTTGGCGACGTCGGCTCCGTAGAGCCGCTTCAGCAGATGCAGCATGGCGTCGATGCAGAGTGCAACGCCGCCACCGGTGACGACGGAGCCCGCATCAACCAGGCTCGCCTCATGAACTTCGATCGCGGGGTAGCGCTCCTGCATCAGGCCGATCGGCGGCAGCTCCGGCGGGATCACCTCGCGTTTGGTCGTGGCAGGCTTGCCGTCGAGCACGCCCGACGCGCCCAGAATCATGCCTCCGGTGCAAACCGAGACCAGCAACGTGTCGCCCGCACGCGCCCGCAATGCCGCAAGCGTCTCGGGGCGTTTGAATTCCTCCTGCCAGCCCGGCCCGCCGGTCACGATCAGCACGTCGAGCGGCGGCGCTGCGCCAAGCGCATGGTCGGCCATGACGACGAGGCCGTTCGACAGTTTGACGGCCCCCGCTGACGGAGCCAGCGTCGTGATCGCAATGTCGGAGCGAATGCGACGCGCCATCGACAGCACGCCGAAGGTGGCCAGGTCGATCGGCTCGACGCCGTCATAGATGAAGACACCGAACTTCATGTCACCCCCGATGGCACGAAACATGCTCGCCACCCCGTGGGATACGGGGGGACTGGGGATGACAATTAGCACAATGGGTGCCACCGCACCTGTGACCAGGAGCATGGGCGCGATCGCCTTCGCGGGAACTTTCGGCACCATCATCGAGTGGTACGACTTTCTGATCTACGGCACCGCCGCAGCTCTGGTCTTCAACAAGCTCTTCTTCCCCACCGTCGACCCGCTGACCGGCACTCTTGCCGCGCTGGCGACCTACGCCGTAGGCTTCGTCGCGCGGCCGGTGGGCGGCGCGCTGTTTGGCTATTTCGGCGACCGCATCGGCCGCAAGTCGATGCTGCTGCTCACCATGATGATCATGGGGCTCGGCACGTTCCTCGTCGGGCTGCTGCCGACCTACAACCAGGTCGGGATCCTGGCGCCGATCCTGCTGATCGTCCTGCGCTTCACCCAGGGCCTGGCGCTGGGCGGCGAATGGGGCGGTGCATCCCTGATGGTGCTCGAGCACGCACCGGCCGGACGGCGCGGTTTCTACGGCAGCCTGGTGCAGGTCGGCTTCTCCCTGGGACTCGTCACGTCGTCCGGAGTCTTCGCCCTGGTGACGATGATGCCCGAAGCGTCGTTCCTGTCGTGGGGCTGGCGTATCCCCTTCATCGTCAGCATCGTCCTGGTCGCCGTCGGCGCCTTTGTCCGTGCGCGCATACCCGAGACGCCGGTGTTCGAGGAAATGAAGGCGCGCGGTGACATCTCGTCCAACCCGTTCGTCGAGACCCTGGTCAAGAACCCACGCCCCTTCTTCGTGGCGCTTGGCCTCAAGCTCTCCGAAGTATCGTGGGTCTACATGCTCACGGTCTTCGTGGTCGGCTACGCCACCACCAAGCTCGCCATGCCACGCAAGCTTCTGCTCGATTCGGTGTTCTGGGCCGCCCTGATCGAGGTTGCGACGATTCCGCTGTTCGGCTGGCTATCCGACAGGATCGGACGTCGGCCGTTCTATTTCATGGGCGTGCTGTTCACGGTCGTCTTCGCCTTCCCGCTGTTCTGGATGATCGACACCAGGGACCCGGCGATCGTGATGCTGGCGATCGTCATCGCCCTCAATCTGGGACACGGGCTGATGTTGCACCCGAATCGGCCTACTTCCCCGAGTTGTTCGGCGCGCGCGTCCGCTTTACCGGTGCTTCGTTCGGCTTCCAGGCATCGGCTGCGATCGGCGGCGGCTTCGCCCCGATTATCGCCACCTGGCTGGCAGCGTATATGGGCGGCACGGCCGGCGTCTCGGCCATGCTGATTCTGCTGGCGCTGATCACCCTGGTCGCGACATTCTTCGCCCGTGAAACCAGGGGTGAGCCGCTGCTGAAATGACAAGGATCCGCTACTTCGGCTGGTCCGCGCTCTCGATCGAGACGCCGGACGGTGCGCTGTTCTTCGATCCCTTCTTCCGGCCTTATTGCGGCGCGGAGTGGTTTCATCTGTCCGACTTCAGGCATGCCAGATACATCTGCGTGACTCACGGCCATGAGGAGCATTTCCTCGACGTTCCGGTGATCGCGAAGGAGACAGGTGCGACGGTCATCGGCTCCCCGTCGGTCTGCTCCTTCCTGAAGTGGCGACGCGGCATTCCTGAGAGCCAGATGCGGACGATCGACCCCAGCCGGTTCGAGACGATCTCCGTCCCCGGCTTCGCCATTTCCGCCTTCCGGTGGAAGCATCGCGACATCAACCTGCCCCGTGCGCTCAGCCGCGCCCTCTTCCATGGCAACGCCACACAACTTTCCTGGGCGTGGAGCAGCGCCACCCGCGCGCCGTTCTATTCACCCTACACCGGCTTCCACCTCACCCTGCCCGACGGGCTCACGGTGATGAACTACAACGAGGGCTTCAACACCAAGATGACCGATGCCGAGATCGCCGATCTGGGCGCGCGTCATCGCACCGACGTGCTGCTGGCCGGCATGCAGCTCAATTTCATCGACGACGTCGTGCGCGGCGTCGCCGCCTTGAAGCCGCGGGTCGTGGTGCTTTATCCGCCACACGAGTATTTCCACGCCATGATGGGCGCGACCTCCGAGCCGTGGCCGGCTTTCGCCGATACGATACGCCGCCGATTTCCCGCGGTCGACGTGCATATCGCAGCACCGGGATTCGAACTCGCGCTAAGTGCCGGTGGCCCTTCGACAAATCTAAAGGCAGCCGAGTAACTTGCGTCACTGCAAGTAGCTGCAATCGATACATTGCAGGATCAATCGATACCCTAAAGCATGCGACGCTGAAGCGGGCCTGCGCGTACTATCCCCTCATTCAAGCCGCGTAATTTTTCGACATTCATAAATCCGGGGATACAAGATGCTGTCAATTTTCCGCAAGTTGATGAAGAACGACCAGGGCGCCACCGCCATCGAGTACACGCTGATCGCCTCGCTGATCGCCGTTGCCGCCATCACCGCGATGGGCAAGGTCGGCGGCAAGATCACCAACGTGCTGACCAATGTTTCGAATGCGATGACCTGATCGGCCATCTGCCGAACAGAGCGTAAGAGACGGGCCGGGATCGCACTCCCGGCCCGCTTTGTTTTGTCAGCTGCTCTCGGCGTGCATGATCTCGCCGAACAGTTCCCAGGTCTGGCCCTTGAAGCGCTGCAACTGCACGGCCTGAATGGGGTAATAGTCCGTCGCACTGGTGCTCACGGTGATCCCCGGCAACAGGCAGGGAACCCGGAAATTCCTGAAGCTCGCCGCCTGCTTCATGACGTTGGCCCGGGTCAACTCGTCGCCGCAGCGGCGCAACGTCTCGGCCATCAGCCATGAGACCGTGTATCCGTTCATGTTGCCGTTGTCGGCCACATGGGCAGTCGGATGGTATTTGGCCATGAACGCCTTGAAGGCCTTCATTTCATCGTTGCCGTCCCAGTTCGGATCGGTCGCATCCATCGTATAGGCCGCCGTCAGGATGCCCTGCACGTTGTCGAATCCGGCGGGCTTCATCACCGTGCCGACGCTGGCGGCGACATTGTTCACGTACTGCACGGGCTTCCAACCGAGGTCGGCGACCTTGCGTATCGCCTGGGCGGCGAATTTCGGCGTCGCGATGTTGAAGAACACGTTGGCGCCCGACGATTTGAGCTGGATGATCTGCGAGTCGACCGTCGGTTCGTTGATCTCGTAGGTCACGTGCTTGACCACGATGCCGGCCTGCTTGCCGAGCCCCTCCTTGAAGCCCTCCCAATAGTCCTTGCCGTAATCGTCGTTCTGCATCAGCACGCCGATCTTGGGATCCTTCACGTTGGCCAGGATGTGCTTGGCGTAGATCGCGCCCTCGGTGTGATAGTCGGGCTGGTAACCCATCGTCCACGGGAAGTGGGTCGGATCGCCCCATTTCGACGCGCCGGTGGCGACGTAAAGGTGCGGCACCTTCTTCTGGTTCATATATTTGTGAATCGCGGTATTTGTCGCGGTGCCCAGCGTGTTGTGCGTGCACAGCACCTTGTCCTGTTCGACGAGCTGACGGATGCATTCAACCGTCTTGGACGGGTTGTAGCCGTCGTCGAGGCTGATCACCTTGACCTTGCGGCCGTTGATGCCGCCCTGATCGTTGATCATGTCGAAGAAGGCGACGATCGCCTTGCCGTTGACGCCGTACGCCGATGCCGGTCCGCTGTAGGGACAAGTGTGGCCGATCTTGATCTCGGTATCGCTGGCGCCATCGTCGTATTTTTTCTGCGCCCGTACGGCAGGCGCCGCGGTGACAAATGCCGCGGCCGATGCGCCGCCCATGAAGGTTCGCCGGTTGGTTCTCATGTCTCGCTCCCTGGAGGAACTCTTGTGGCTCCTCTGCTGCCAAGGCTACACCGGGAGTGCGCGCAACGAAAAGGCGCCCGTCTCACGACGGGCGCCCTTTTTCTGTCGAGTTCCGTGCGATGGCCTCAGCCGTCGACCGCCTTCTTGACGGCATCCTTGGCGTGGCCGACAGCCTTCTGCATGTCGCCCTTTGCTTCCTGCATGGCGCCATCGACCTTCATCTTGTCGTTGCCAACGGCATTGCCGATACCCTGCTTGGCCTTGCCAACGGCCTCGTTGGTCGCGCCCTTCATCTTGTCCGTGGTGCTGCTCATTGGTGCCTCCATTGTGGTTGGACCGATTCAACGTCCGGGAGGCCCGCGTCGTTGCCGGCGATTATCGCCTTGCCCGCTGAGATCCCGCCGCAGTTGGGACACAATCCCGGCGCTGAGGCACGGAACGTCAGCCGTTGCACTTGAAGCGGGCAAAGTAGTTGATGGTGTCGAGCATGCCGGCCTCGAGCACCTGGTAGCCGCGGCCTGCACAGCTCTGCTTCATGTAATAGTTGGCCGCATACTCGGAGCGCCGGCGCTCGTTTTCGGCATCGAGATCCCAGCCAATGGCGTCTCGTGCCGCCATCAGGCGATATTCTCCGGGCCCGCCATAGGGGCTGATGCGCACCTGGATGCGTTTGCCCTCGACAGTGAGGGTCTGCACACTCGAGCCGGGCAATGCCATCTGCTGCTCGCCGCAGCCCACGATACTGCAAGCCCCGAGCAGAATCGTGCAAAACATGCGCGAAGTCCTGAAATCGATCATCGGCCGATGCCCTCTCCCCGTGCGGTGACCTGCCGATTGTGGCACCCGGCCGCCCGCGCCGTCGCGCCAATTATTTCGGGCCGGAACGAGCATTTCGGGTAGCCGGCCGCTAACATGGGCTTCGGATCGCGGTGCGGGAGGAGAGCCCAGACCATGCCCACTTACGGAGACGTGCTTGTCGCGGAGCAATTGCTGCAGACTGGCCGTGCGATCGACAAGTTCCTCGACAGCTACGCGAAGAACCAGCGCAACCCCGAGCAGAGAACCGTGATTTTCTTTCCGGGCGGCATGGGCTCGGAGCTTGTGCGGGCCGACCGGCCCTTCGATCCCCTGCTCGGCCTCGGCTCGTATGGTTTTCAGCCGGTCTGGGTCGACTTCTGGAAGCTGACGATCGATCAGGGCGCCCTGCTGCTGCAGATGAACGGCAACCAGGATTCCGGCGGCCAGTTCATGGTCTCGGACGGCCCGGTCAAATTCTTCGGTCGCGATTTCTACAGCAATTTCGAGAAGTGGTGCGAGGTCAACAACCTCGACCTGCTGATGGTGGGATGGGATTTCCGCCGCGGTGCCGACTGGAACGTCGACTTCTTTCTCGGCACGCTGCTGCCGGAGGTGAGGAGGCGGGCGGCTCTGCGCGGCCTGGACAACGGCCCTGGCGACTTCTTCATGGGTGCGACGCTGGTCGGACACAGCTTCGGCGGCATGCTCGTGAAGTGGATCCTCAATCGACACGCCGATCCGTTCTGCCAGGCGCTGAGGCTGGCCGTCACCGTGGCTGCCCCCTTCTACGGCAGTGCCGGCCAGACGCAGCGGCTGCTCACCTCGATGTCGCCGCTGACCGAGCCGCTCTACAATCTCGACGCGGTCACCAAGGTCATCGCGACGTTCCCCGGCTGTTACGCGCTGTTCTTCCTCGACAAGGCAACCTACGCCACCTACGGCGGCGCGCTCGGGCACGATCCGCAGTATCCGCTCCTGAACTATCCGTGCCTCGACGTGAGCGATCATCTCACGCCCGTCGATCCGTTCGACCCGCCGGCGCCCAATCCACTCAATCCCAATCTCTACCGGTATCCGATCAAAAGCGTGAACCCCGGCAACGACTGGCCCTGGTTCGCGGGCTACCTGGCGCAGGGGCTGGCCGACTGCAAAGCGCTCGCCGTTCCGCTCGACCCCTCGGTCAAGAGCAAGATGCACAATTTCCGCGCCGTCCAGACCAGCAAGGGCGCAGTCGCCAGGAACACCGACGTGGGCTTCCTGTGGGGCTGGTACGACGTCACCAAGCCGCGGTCGCCGCAGGCGTCCGGCGTGGTTCACATGACGACCGGCCCCGGCGACAGCGTGGTTCCCGCCTGGTCGGCACGTCTGGTTACCCAGGATCCGGCCAATGTACACACGATCACCGGCGACCTCGACGAGGTGGGTGGCGTGCCCGCCCTCGATCACATGACCCTGATGGACTGTCCGGCGGTGCGCCTGCCGTTGCTCGATCTGATCCGGCCTGGAACGGAGCAGATCGTGGTGCAGATCTTCGGCCCGAAACCCGCCGCGGTCACCGACTACAACCAGGTCATGCAACAGCTGCAGTATTACGCCCGGACGCTGCCCCCCGACGAAGCGCGCAAGCTGAGCATAACCTACGTCAACGGCCTCAGTCCCGAACTGCAGCAGGCGATCGCGCTGCGCTGGTTCATCGAGGCCCCCAAGGGCACGACGGCCACGGGCAACTCTCCGCGCTGAGCCGTCAGTCCGCCTGCGGATAGAGCGCGGGCGCACGCGCCCGCGCGACCGCCTCGGCGCGACGGTCGATGTCGCGCAGCGGGCTGAGTTCGGCCAGCCGCGCCTCGAGGTCGGGGCCCATGCCCGCCGCGCCAGCCAGGCTCTTCAGGTCGAGCAGCGCGCGCAATTCGAACACGCGCAGGCCGACCTGCCGTGCGCAGTCGACCGACTTTTCCAGGAGTGTCCGGGCCTCCTGTGGATTCCGAGGATCGAGATCGCGCGCAACTAGGGCGGCGACGCGATAGGCCTCGGGTTCGCACCATTTGGAATCGGTCGGGATCATCTCGATCGCGCGGGCGGCAGCGATCCGCGCACTCTCCAGCTGTCCATTGCGCCGACGGCCGTCAGCCAAAGCCGCGAGAAATCGCACGATACCCAGGTTGTTCTTTGCCGCGTCGAGGGCTGCGATCACCTCCTCCATGACGGCGCACCCCTGGTCGAGGTCGCCGCGCACGCAGAGCGCCCACCCGAGCATCGCCCGGCCGATGGTCACGAAGGGCCGCAGCCCGTGTTTTTCCGACACCTCCACGAGGCGCCGCGCGACCATCATGAGCGCCTCGGGCGCGCCGCAGAATCCGACGACATTGCCGATGTAACCCAGCGTGATCACCATCGAATGGGCGTGCGCGCGCTGATCGGCCAACTGCACCGTGTCCAGCCCGAGCTCGAGCGCGGCATCGACCTCGCCGAGGCAAAACAGCGTGAGCGAGAGCAGACTGCGGCTGTGGATCTGGATGTCCTGCCCGAACAGCTGGGTGACCAAGTCGCCCCACTCCGGCGAATAGAGCGCCAGCGATTGCTCGGCGTTGGCCCTCGCCTTCGCCAGGTTCCCGTCGTGCAGATACGCCATCGCGGCAATCCGGTGCGCCACGACCCGGCCGGGATCGTTCGAACCGCTGGATGTCAGGGAAATGAAGCGCTCCGACAGGGAAATCGCCTCCGCCCGGTGACCGCGCGCGATCGAAAAGGTGATCTGACCGAACATGAACGGAAAGGCCGTGGCGGCCGACGGGCCGGCAAGGCTCAATTCCATGCCGCGCTCGCAACAGGCGGAGAACTCGTCCGAGGTCACGCCCTTGACGCTGGTGAGCGGGCCCATCTGCGCCATCTGCAGCTTGAGCTCGAGCTCGCGCCGGCGCTCGGGATCCTCGATCCCCTCGAGCAGGGACAGGCCGTTGCGCACGTGCGCGATCGCCTCGATCAGGGCCGATCGCCGGTTGGCAAGGGCGGCGGCATCGAGCCATGCCTCGATCGCCGGTTCGATGCGCCGTGCTTCGGTCAGGTGATGCGCCCTCGCCTCGGCGATGACCGGCTCGATGTTGGAGCGCCGCTGCAGGAGGTCGGCAATCCGCCCATGCATCCGGCGGCGATCGCCTTGCACCATCAATTCGTAGGCGACCCTCTGCAGCAGGGCATGCCGGAACTCGTAGGTATTCTGCGAGGCATCGTGCTGGCGGCGCAGGATCTCCGCCTCGACCAGCGCTTCCAGCGGTTCGACGACCCGCGCATCGCCCTCGCCGAGCAACTCGCCGAGGAAGGCCGCGCCGAACGATCGCCCGATGCAGGCGGCGGCCTGGACGACGCGCCGCCCGCCTTCGAGCCGGTCGAGCCTCTCCGACATGATTTCCGCCAGGGTCAGCGGCAGATCGCCGGCGATCCGGCGTCGGCCGGACTGGCGCTGACCAATCAGCGAGAGCGTCATCTGCTCGACGAAGAGCGGGATGCCGTCGCAATTGGACGCCGCCTGCGCCAGAAGCTCGTCGGGAATCGCCTGTGCGCCGGGAACCGATCTTGCCAGACGGAGGCACTCCTCTTCGCTGAGCTGATCGAGGCGCACCACATGGTCAGGCTCGGGAAGCGTCGGTCCCTTGGGGAAGGACCGTGTGGTCACGATGACGAACGCCGGCTCCTGCGCGAATTGCCCGACGATTCCGGTCAGCAGTTCGGCCGACGATGGATCCAGCCAATGCGCGTCCTCGACCCACACGACAGCCGCCCGCTTGCGCACGATCTCCCCGAACAGGCTGGTCAGGAACGCGAACTGCTCCTGCTTGGCCGCAAGCGGCGTGGAGGGTGCCGTCTTGTCGGACCGCGTCAGCGCGAATCCCAGGACGTTGGCGAGCAGTCCGGCATTGTCGGGTGTGTCGGCGTCGTAGCGCGCGAGGAATGCCGATATCTTCGCGCTGCGGGCCGCCTCGTCGTCCGCCGTCAAGAGGCCGATGCGGGACCACAGGAAGCCGGCTACGGCATAGAGCGGCGTCGTGGCGAAGAGTTCGAGGCAGTTCAGCCGAATGACGGTGCCTTGGGCGATCTCGGGTCTCTGACAGAAATCCTGCACCAGCCGCGTCTTGCCGACGCCCGCCTCTCCCACGATCTGGCCCATCGAACAGCGCGAGCCCTGCACCGCGTCGCGCCAGTGGGCGAGCAGCGCGTCGGCCTCGCGCTGACGCCCCACCATCTGGATGGCACCGCGGCGCATGCGGGCGCTGGTACGGCCCGCCGTGGGCCGTGCGCCGATGATCTGATGAATGGCGACGGGGCGGGTCAGCCCCCTGATCGCGCGCTCGCCCAGTGCCTGCGAGTCGAACATCCCCTCGATGAGTTCCAGCGTGTCGCGCGTCACCACCACCGAGTTGATCGGGGCTTCTTCCTTCAGGCGCGCCGCGAGGTTCACGGCCTCGCCGACCACCCCGTATTCGCTCCGTCCTGCGCTCAGCAACTCCGGACCCATCACCAGCAGTCCGGTATGCACGCCGATGCGGACCGCGAGGGACTCGTCGGCACCGTTGGGGGCCCTCGCCTTCAAGGTGGGCACCTGCTTCAGCAGATCCAGCGACGCTCTGACCGCACGTTCGGCATCGTTTTCATGCGCGGTGGGATAGCCGAAGTAGACCAGGATCCCATCGCCACTGTAAGACCCGACATAGCCGCCATAGTCCTCCATGGCGGTCAGCGCCTCACGCTGATACCTCAGCTGGAGATCGCGGAGATCCTCGGGATCCATCCATTCCGACAATTGCGTATAGCCGACCAGATCGCTGAACACGATCGTCAGGTAGCGCCGCTCCCGAGTGGCCACCGGCTCCGGACTGACAGGCTCGCGCTTCACATCATCCACGGGGCTCACGGCCGCAATCTGATCACCACGATGGCGCCATTGCAACAACAGCCGATCAAAGCGCAGTCAGCTTGAACATAGGCTGAGCGGCAGGCTGCAGCATCACGCGGCCAACCGGCACCGGCGGCTCTCCGAGCAGGCTGATCCTGTAGAATCCCAGCAGACAGCGGAAGATCGACAGCATCTCCATCGTCGCGAAAGCAGCCGCGATGCATACGCGCGGCCCGGTGCCGAACGGCATCCATGCCTTGGGTGTCACGATCCTGCCATCCTTCTCGAAACGCTCGGGCATGAACCGATCAGGCTCGGACCAGAGGGCGGAATGGCGATGGACGAGCCAGGGCGCCACGATGACCGCCGTGCCGCGCGGGATGCGGAAGTCGCCGATGCGATCCTCGCGCCGGGTCTCGCGGGCGATGATGTATGCCGGCGGATAGAGCCTGAGCGACTCGTACAGGAAGGCCGTCGCCTTGTTGCTCTTCCGCAGTTGCTGCATGGTCGCCGCCGCCGATCCCGGGCAGAGCTCCTCGCGAATCGCCTCCTGCCGCTCCGGAAAGAGCGCCAGCAGCAACGCCGTCCAATAGAGGCCGAGCGCCGTCGTGGCAAAGCCGGCGGACAGCATCGTGCCGACATGATCGGCGATATCCTCCGCCGACAACGGCTTGCCGCCACCGTCACGCGCGGCGCGCAGCAGGTCGAGCATGTCGCGGGCCTGGTCGGGATCGTCGATCGATGGCCGCTGGTCGATCAGGGCCTGGATCCACTGCCGCCAGCGCGAGCCGATCGCCTTGCGCTCGGCGGGCTGGCCGATGTTCCGCCAGGCCAGCAGCGCGACATAGTCCTGCCAGTGCAGTAGGGCGCCGGCATTCTCGGCCTGGGTCGCGAAGTCGGCGAGTTCCGCCGTCCTCGCCTCGTCGTCGATCGACAGCATCGAGCGGGCGATCACCGCCAGGGTCAGGTGGCGAAAGTCGCCGAGCAGGTCGCGCTCGCAATCGCCACCGGCGTTCCAGGAGGCGATGTGCTCCGACGCCGTCTGGTGAAACGACGGGATCAGGCTTTCGATGTGGCGCGGCTGGAAAACCGGAAATCAACTGGCGGTGCATCCGATCCCACTCATCGCCCTCCAGCAGGACCATTCCGCGTCCGGTTACGGGTTCGAGCAGCCGCTCGGCCAGCACGTTCGGCCGATAACGATCGATGTGGGTGTTGAAGACGTGATTGATGTCTTCGGGGTCGCTCAGGATGACGAAGCGCCGGCCAAACCGGCGAAACGCACGCGCAGGTCCGAATAGGCGTCGGCCCCGAAGGCGCCCAGCAGGTTCGATCGAAACGCCCGCAACAGCGCCAGTGCTCCGACCGAGGGCGCAGGATCGACCGATGGCAGAGGATTGGCCGCCGCGTCCAGCACTGCGCTCACTCTGCCGCCACCCTGTGCCTGGCCGTGCGGACATAGGGCTGGAGCCAGTCCGCCGGCCTGCCCTCTGCGTCGGTGAGCGCGATCGGAACGAAATAGCGCTCGATATCCTCGGCCGAAATATCCGCCGGTCGTTCGAAATACTGCGGATCGAGCGCATTGTCGCCCGCACGATAGGTCCGTCCCATCGCGGGTGACGTCCTCGACCAGACGAAGCAGTGCAGGTTGGCGGCGGCGATCAGGTACCAGCGGATCGATTCCAGCTGCCCGATCGGGCGATGCGGCGTACCGTCTGAGCAGGATACCCCAGCGACCGGTGATGACCCAGGGCCTGCGGAACAGATCCTCGATGAACGCGACGATGCGCGCGGGCTCGTCGGCCAGATTGACATGGCAGAGCGATTCGCCATCGAGGTCGCGCAGCCTGAGATTGGCCGCCAGATTGCCCGCCTCGAGTTCGTCCCAGAAGGATTGCGTTCCCGCGAGCGGAGCCACCACGCTGAGATAGACAGGCATCGGCAGGCGTGGCTCGCGCGCGATGAACTGGATCTGGCGCGCCATCGCCTCCGCCGACTGATGGATTGGATCGAACAGATATCCATAGGCTATGGCGACGCCCAGCCGTTCGGCATGCTCGATGTCGGCCAGCACGCTGTTCTTGCGGCCGAATTTTGCTTCTTGTTGAAGCTGCGCAGCATGTCCGGATCGAACGATTCGATGCCCGCGAACAGTCCGACGCACTTGCACTCCGCGAGACGGCGGACCAGGGCGCGATCGGCGAGCACATTCTGGGTCACCAGCGCCGCCCAGCCGAGGATGCGCTGTCCGCGCGCATCATCTCGCAGAGCTTCAGCATGTAGGCCCGATCGTCGGAGAAGTTGTTGTCGAGGAACAGGATGATGGGAAACCGGCGCCGGAAACTGAACCGCGGGCTCGTGGCGATCGAATTGTCGATCGCGCGGCCGACCGCGGCGAGATCGTAGGTGGCGTGCCCGCCGACTTCCGATGGCATGACGCAGAACGTGCACTTGAAGGAGCAGCCGCGCGAGGAACTCGATCAGGTGCACGCTCGGGCTGATGCCGCTGCGCGTCAGGATCGAGTAGTCGACGTCGTCGCTCGAGATCGTCTTGATCGGCGAACGGAAGATCGCTGGAGCGTGCCGCGTTCGAAATCCGCCATCACGTCGCGCGTGCTGTCGATGCCGCCCGCGCACACGACATCGAAGAACCGGGTCGCGAACTCCGGGAAAAGCGTGCAGATGCTGCCGCCGGCGACGACGATGCTGCCGCCACGGCGGAAATGGAAGGAGAGCTGGCGCATGCGGTCGAAGTCAGGCTGCAGGCCGCTCAGGAAGACGATATCGTAGGTTTCGCTGCGCCCGGTGTCGTAAGGCCCGTGCCAATCCTCGTGATAGAGCGTCACATCATAGAGAGCGGGGTCGATCAGCGAGGCCACATGCAGGCCGGCGATCGGCTGCATCAGGTAGCTGAGCGCCGCTTGACCCTTCCCGGCCGCAGATGCGCGCAGACGACGAGGACGCGCCGCCTCGTCAGACACGCGCGATATAAGAGACGATTGTGCCAATAAACACCTACGCAATGCTTCGCAATAGTGGAACATAGTCCCTGCAAGGAACCTGCAGAAGCCCTTCCTTGCGCTGCGCCATCTCGCCCGGCAACTTGACCATTTTCGCCACCGGAGGACTGGAGAGTCATGAAGCCAAGCAAGCATTCTGACGACGCGTCGGCCTCGGCGAACATCACCGCGCGGATCAAGGAACTGGGGGCTGGCGCGGCGAGACCCTCGCCGAGGTCCGCCGGCTGATCCATGCAGCCGACCCTGGCATTCAGGAAGAATGGAAATGCGGGGCGTCCCCGTCTTCTCCCATGACGGGATCGTCTGCACGGGAGAAACCTACAAGCAGGTCGTGAAGCTCACTTTCGCGCGCGGCGCCTCCCTCGAGGACCCGAAGAAGCTGTTCAATTCCAGCCTGGAAGGAAACATGCGCCACGCGATCGATATCCGAGAAGGCGAGAAGATCAACCAGACCGCCTTCAGGCACCTGATCCGCGCCGCCGTTAAGGCAAACACCGAAGCGCTCGCTCAACGGTCGGCGAAAAAGAAGAAGTAAGCCGCTGGAGCGTCGCCGTTGCTCGATTATCTCGTTGGCGCGTCCACGGACAGGGGCGCCCCTCAGGAGACACGACGCAATACCACCACCAGGCCGCCCTGGTTCACGTTGCCTGATGGCGCTGTGTATTTCAGTGTTCATTAGCACGATCGAAAAGCCGCATTCGCGAGGACGCGGTCGACATAGCCTCGCCCGTGCAGGAAGCAGCCGCCCTCCCCGAGGCCATTGAGCGGCGCCACCTGGACTCCCTGACCGTCGTCGTCGTTGGGGAAAAGAGTGAAGGCAAACAGTCCGCCCACCCGGAGGCTCGCCGCGGCAGCCTCGAATACGGGCTTGAGATCGCCGAAGTGAATCAGGGTCGCGGCACTTGTAACGAGATCGTAGCTGGCCGGACGGCCGAGCAGAAACTCCACAAGGTCGGCGCGATACAGATTGAATATATGTCCTGTTCTCTGGCCTTCTCGAGCATGGCCTGCGAGAGATCAACTCCATCGAGCCGACGGGCGATACCGCGCACAAAGGGACCGACAAGTCCGGTACCGCATCCCACGTCGGCGATATCAAGTTTGGCCGCGTCGACGTTGACGGCCGAGATGGCGTCGGCGACCAGTTTTGGCGCATTTGAATCGAGGGCTTCCAGTTCCTCGAGCGACGCGTATAGATGCTTTCAAGCTGCGCCCTCGACATATGATCGGGAATTGGTCCCCGACCGATGCGGGCCAGACCATTTGCGCGCCTTGGCTGTCCTCGGGATCCTGCGCCAGGCACTCAGCGAGGAGACGATGCGCTTCGTCACGGCGATCGCATCTGGCCAGGAGCACTCCAAGGGCAAACTTGACCTGTAATTCCTGAATCGAAAACCTGGCCGCCGTGTCCGCCGCCTCGACAGCACGCGTGACATCCCCCATTTCGAAATAGGCCAGCCCCATATTGACCCAAGCGAGCGCATAATCCGGTCTGACAGCGATGGCTTGCCGATAATGGCAAACTACTTCGTCCAGCTTGCCACTTTTGCGGAGCAAGCTGGCAAGCTTCGCAAGCGCTTCGGGGTGATCCGGCTGAAGGGCCAGGGTGTGGCGGAAGCAACCAACGGCTTCGTCCGGCTTGCCCGCCTCGTCGAGCGCAGTGCCAAGGGCGTTGTGAATCTCCGGGCTATCGGGCTTGAGCGCAATTGCGCGCCTGAAGCAATCGATAGCATCGTCGAGATTGCCCTGGTTCTTGAGCAGGTCGCCGAAGTGATGTGGGCTTCTGGCAAATTCCTTCGAGGGCGATGAGCGCGCGTAGCTGACTATCGCTTCGTCCAGCTTGCCCTGGCGCTTGAACGCGCTCCCCAGATTGAGGTGAACCAGTGCGTTGTTAGGCTTGAGAGCGGCGGCAAGCTTGTAACTGGCGATGGCCGCATCCAGGCTCCCTTGGCCGAATTGCACGTTGCCCAGATTGATGACGGCTTCGACGTAGTCAGGCTTGAGGGCGATGGCGCGACGATAGCAACTGACGGCCTCGTCCAGGTTACCGCAATTCTTCAGGGCGAAGCCCAGATCGTGATGAGCCTCTGCGCGATTTGGATCGAGAGCGATTGCCCTGCGAATTGGGATCAGGGCCTGTTCGAAATCGGCCAGATTGCAAAGGACCACGCCCAGCAAGTGCAATGCGTGGACATGATCGGGCGCCAGTCTCAGAACTTCCTGGTACAGCTGCTCGGCTTCACCAAAGATTTCCCTTCCGATGCAGCACAACGGCCTGACGAATTTTCTCCGGTCCCTGGCGCAACGGGCTCATTGATGCGCGGCAACGGTGGGCCATCCTGAATGATCTTAACCAAAATTAGGTCCGCCCGCCGAGGTGTGGCAAGGCGATTGCCGTCGCGCCACTCGGGCGAAGCGGCGAAACAACGCCGCGTGGCTGCCTCCGCGATCACCGCGATCCTTCCGGGCGTCGAATTTTTTTCGCAACGCGTGCTCCGACCTGGTCGTTCTCTTTGTTGTCGTCGCAAAGGATGACGATACCAACCAAACAGGAGGACGTCTTTATGATGAAACTTCTCCGGACAGCGGCCCTCACGACCACGTGCCTCATCGGCCTCAGTGCATTGGCGTACGCACAGACCAGCAGCTCCACGACCGGTCTCGGCAGTTCGAGCACGGGCTCGGGCTCGGTTCGGAACGTCAATCGGCACAGGTGGCTCGTCCGCGGGCGCCGGCGCGGGCGCGGGCACAAGCTCGACCCTCGGTCTCGGCAGCACTTCCGCAGGCGGCGGCTCGACGGGTACGTCGCTCGGGACCGGTGGCTCCGCCGCCGGCGGTGCGAGCGCCGGTTCGGCTTCCACCCTGGGCCTGGGGAGTACGTCGACCGGTCCCAATGGCACCACGGGCACGTCCCTCGGGACCGGTGGTTCGGCCGCTGGCAGTGCTTCAGGCTCGGCCTCGACACTGGGCCTCGGCAGCACGGGCACCGGCTCGGCCGGCGCCGGTACCTCGATCGGGCACCGGCGGCTCCGCTGCGGGCACGCCGAACATCGCCGAACACAAGTAGGACGGCTGGCCGGTGCGGTTCCTTCCGCACCGCCCTCTTGCTCTTTTCGGGAGGTCCGAATGCTTCGTTCCTGTATTTCATTGGCGGTCCAATGCTCGGCGCCTCGGCCGCGATGGCGCAAACCAGTTCGAGCAGCTCATCTTCTTCGAGCACCAATTCTGCCGGGGTTTCCGTCAACTCCGGGCAGCCCGTTCCCAGCAACTGCAAGGTCGTCGAATTGCAGAAGGGCGAGCGGCCCCCGCAGGGAGGCGGTGTCTCTACCTCGATCACCGCAGGCAACGGCAAGGTAAGCGGATCAACCAGCACCGGCGGCACCACCCTTCAAAGCGGTTCCGGCTCCGGAAGCTTTGCAACCAGCAGCTCCACGGTGGACGGCAAGACCGTCGTCACCGATTTGAGCGGCGGCTGCACGGTCTACCGCACGAAGGAAAATTGAGATGCGAAGCATGACTGCCGTTTTCGCAGCCATGACCATGGTGGTCGTGCACGCTTCCTCCTTTGCCCAAACGGCAGCACCAAGCGCCTCGACGGTCGGCGCGGGAGCGTCGGCCGGCGGCAGTGGCACGGTCGGGTCAGCAGGAAGCGCCGCCGCCGGTGGCACGTCCGCATCGACAATCGGAGGGTGCACGTCTACGGGGCCTGCAGGTAGCTCGTCTTCGATCGCCGGCGCAGGAAGCGCGGTGGCTGTCGACGGAAAGGCCACCAGCAGCAATAAACTGCACGAAAACGACAACATGATGCGCGAACAGGCGAAGGCCCGCGCGCAGGACGGTGGAACGTGGAGCCGCTCGACTACCGATACCCGAATAAAGGGCGATGACTTGACGTCGACGACTTGCAGCATGTCGCACGAGCCGGGCGGCCCGCCCGCGCGTTCGACCACGACCACTTCCGTGCCGATTTCAAAATAGGAGCTTGGCCATGAAAATCCGGGCGATCCTGATAGCCGGTCTGATTGCAGGCAATGCATCTGCGGTCGCGCAGACTTTGCCGAGCGTCGACCTGGGCTCCAATGCGGCGGGCGGCGCGGCGTCGACGCTGAGCGGCAATCAAAATGGGCGCAAACGGCTCGGTATCGGGCGTTGGCGTGGGCGCCGTTACAGGCGGCCAGGGTTCGCCCAGCGCGAGCGCCGGCATAGGCGGAGCAGCGGCGGGAGCCACGCTCGGTCCCGCCAGCTCCGCGTCGGGCGTGGGACTGGGCAGCGCTTCCCTGAACAATGGCAGGCCAAACGTCGATGTCAGCGGCGGCGGCTTTCTTTTTCGGGCGTGCCCAACAGCGGAGCGAGCGCAGGGGCCGCATCGTACAATAGGCCTCGGCAGCGCAGCATCCAGCCCGACGGCCACGGGTGTCAGTGTAGGCGCGGCAGGTTCTGCGGCAAACAATGCCACCAGCCGGTAGCGCCGTTCCAACTCCGTATCCTCCCCAAACTGGCGCCCACTGACTTCACAGAGTTGGTGGGCGACTTTTTTCGCCTCCAGCCAGACGGGCCAGTTCTTCTCTTTTGTTCAGAACTGGCGTCCCCTACGGGATTCGAACCCGTGTTACCGCCGTGAAAGGGCGGTGTCCTAGGCCTCTAGACGAAGGGGACTGCGAGGCGCGCGCAGGGTGTAACGGGCCGGCCGGCTGAAATCAAGGCGGGCTCAGGACAGCACCGACCCGGCGGCCGAGGCCGCGTCGTCGATCTGCAGGCGCACGCTTTCCCGGCCGTTGTAGCGGTCCAGCCGCAGGGCGCCTGCGACATGCAGGATCGGCCTGGCCGGATCGAGCAGCGCGCGGCCGAGCTCGCTCTGGCCGGCGCGGAAGGCGATCGCCTCGATCCGGCCGCGCTGGTGGCCGACCAGGGTGCAGCGGACATGGCCCTCGCCGACCGGCTGGGCATAGTCGACCCGCACGCCGGTCAGCGCGAAGCGCGGCAGCGCGTTGCCGGCGCCGAACGGGCCGGCGCGCTCGATCATGCCGACCAGCTCCTGGGTCGCCGCACCCGGCGCCAGCGCGGCGTCGATGCCGAGCTCGCGCACCGGCGGCGCGGCGCCGAGCTGCGGCGCCATGCCGCTCGTCGAGGAAGCGCGCGAGATGCGGCAGCTGCTCGCGCGCGACGGTGAGGCCTGCCGCCATGGCGTGGCCGCCGCCGTTGATCAGCAGGCCCGACTGGCGCGCCGCCAGCACGGCGGCGCCGAGGTCGACGCCGCGCACCGAGCGGCCCGAGCCCTTGCCCACGCTCGCCGTCCATGCCGATCACGAAGGCCGGCCGGCCGTAGCGCTCGACCAGGCGGCTGGCGACGATGCCGATCACGCCGACGTGCCAGCCCTCGCTCTCGACGACCAGCGCCGCCGGCAGGCCCTTGCGGTCGGGCCCGTAGAGGCCCTCGATGCGGGCGATCGCCTGCTCGAGCACCTCGCGCTCGATGGCGCGGCGCTCGGCGTTGAACTCGTCGAGCCGGATGGCGAGCGCGCCCACCTCGTGCGGATCGTCGCTCGACAGCAGGCGCGCGCCGAGATCGGCCTGGCCGACGCGGCCGCCGGCATTGACCCGCGGGCCCAGCATGAAGCCCAGATGATAGGCGCCCGGCGGCTCGCGCAGGCGCGCGACATCGGCGAGCGCCGCGAGGCCGGGATTGCCGCGCTGCTGCATCACCGCCAGCCCCTGCCGCACCAGCGCGCGGTTGACGCCGGTCAGCGGCACGACGTCGGCCACCGTGCCGAGCGCCACGAGGTCGAGCCATTGGCGCAGGTCGGGCTCGGGCCGCGGCTCGCCGTACCAGCCGGCCGCGCGCAGCGCGCGGTTGACGCCGACGCACAGCAGGAAGGCGACGCCGACGGCGGCGAGCTGCTTGTGCGGGCTCGTCGTCGTCGATCCGGTTGGGATCGACCACCGCGAGCGCCTCGGGCAGCACGAGCTCGGCCTGGTGATGGTCGATCACCACGACGTCGAGCCCGGCCTTGCGTCGCCTCGGCCAGCGGCTCGTAGGCGGTGACGCCGCAATCGACCGTGACGACGACCGAGGCGCCCTCCTCCTTGAGCTTGAGCAGCGCCGGCGCGTTGGGGCCGTAGCCCTCCTTGCGGCGATCGGGAATGTAGACGCCGATATTGCCGCCGATCGCCCGGAAGAAGCGCAGCAGCAGCGCCGACGAGGTGGCGCCGTCGACGTCGTAGTCGCCGAACACGACGATGCGCTCGCCCTGCTGCACGGCGCGCACCAGCCGCGCCACCGCGACGATCCATGTCCTTGAGGTGCGACGGATCGGGCAGGAACTTGCGCAAGGTCGGCTCGAGGAAATCCGGCACGTCCTCGAGCTCGACCTCGCGCGCGGCGAGCAGCCGGCAGATCGCGTCGGGCAGGCCGTGCCGCTGCGCCATGGCGAGCGCGATGCGCTCGTCGCCCAGCCGCTCGGCCCAGCGCCGCCCGGTCAGGGAGTGCTCGATGCCGAGGAAGGCCGCGCGCTGGTGCGCGCGTTTCGGGGGACATGCTGTCTCTATAGCGCGAACTGTGCCCTGGGGAGCGCGATTTGTCTGTTCGTCACCACCGCCATTCGAACGGCCAGACGCGGACCACGGCGATGTTGAGGCGGCGGACATGTGGCGCCGCCGACCTGCAGCGTCAGCGGCTCGCCCTGGACATCGACGTCGACGCTGTGGCGCACGCCCCGGCACTCCTTGGAGCGCTTCGAGGCGTAGGTCGACGAGCCGCTTGTTGTCCTGCAGCGCCTCGACCCAGGCCTCGTCCGACAGGGCGATCTGGTAGCGGCCGGCCGGCACGTTCTCGAGCGTGATCACGCGCCCCACGAGCCGTCGCTGCCGCGTTCCGGCGTCATCTGGTAGATCACGTCGGCGACCGGCCTCAGCAGCAGCGCGAACACGCCTTCCTTGGGCAGCGACTGGGCGCTCTGCACGGTCGGCAGCGGCTCGTCGAACAGGTCGATCGTGCGGCCGACCGACCAGGAGAAATTGCGGCAGTTTCCTCCTGCGCCGCGGCTCCGGCCGCGGCGAGCAAGAAGGAAAAGGAACAGGCGATCAGCGCTGCCCGCATCGCCTCCATCATGATCAGGCCCAGCTCGGAAAACCAGTCTTTATCGAGAAATTGTGATGGGCCGAAATCCACCGCACCGTGCCGGTCTTGGAGCGCATGACGATCGAATGGGTCTCCGCGCCGTTACTGAAGCGGCGGACGCCCTTGAGCATCGAGCCGAGGTCACGCCGGTCGCGGCGAACATCACGTCGCCCTTGGCCATGTCGAGCATCGAGTATTTGCGGTCGAGGTCGGTGATGCCCCATTTCTTGGCGCGGGCCTGCTCGTCGTCGTTGCGGAACACCAGCCGGCCCTGCATCTGGCCGCCGATGCAGCGCAGCGCCGCCGCGGCCAGCACGCCTTCCGGCGCGCCGCCCGAGCCCATATAGATGTCGATGCCCGAATCGCCGGTCGAGGTGGCGATCACGCCCGACACGTCGCCGTCGCCGATCAGCATGATGCGCGCGCCCGCCTCGCGCACCTTGGCGATCAGCTCGGCATGGCGCGGCCGGTCGAGGATGCAGACCACGAGGTCGGCGACCTCGACCTTCTTGGCCTTGGCGAGGACGGCGAGATTCTCCAGCGGCGACTTGTCGAGATCGACCACGCCGTCAGGCAGGCCGCCGCCGACCGCGATCTTGTCCATGTAGACGTCGGGCGCGTTGAGGAAGCCGCCGTCCTCGGCCATGGCCATCACGGCGAGCGCATTGGGCATGCCCTTGGCGGTGATGGTCGTGCCCTCCAGCGGATCGAGCGCGATGTCGATCTTCGGGCCCGCCCGCGCCGACCTTCTCGCCGATATAGAGCATCGGCGCCTCGTCGCGCTCGCCCTCGCCGATCACGACAGTGCCGTCGATCGCAAGGGCGTTAGCGCCGTGCGCATCGCGTCGACTGCCGCCTGGTCGGCGGCCTTCTCGTCGCCGCGGCCCATCAGCTTGGAGGCGGCCAGGGCCGCGGCCTCGGTCACCCGCACCGCCTCGAGCGCCAGGTTGCGGTCCATCTTGGCTTCTGTCGGCCATCGCTTCCTCCGATCGGCGCCTTCGGCCAGCGCCGTCTCCTTAGAACTGTTCGATGCGGATCAGGCAGGGTCCTCGGCCACCGCCTTCAGCTCGCGATGCGCGCCAGGCCGCTGCATCGCGCGCCTCCTCCGTCTCGTGCGTGGTCAGCACCACCGGAACGCGCCCTGCGATCGCGCCGCGCTGCAGCATCGACTTCGAGCGAAATGCGCTCCTCGGCCAGCGCCTCGGAGATCGGCGGCGATCACGCCGGGCCGGTCCTGCACCATCAGGCGGATGTAGTAGGCGCCGACGTGGCGGTCCATCGGCGCCGCCTTCTTGTCGGCAGCTCGCGGCCGGCACGACGAAGGCCGGCATCGTGCGCCCGCGCGCCACGTCGATGATATCGGCGACGACCGCCGAGGCGGTCGGCCCCTGCCCCGCGCCGCGGCCCTGGAACATGGTCTTGCCGACGAAATCGCCGTCGATCGCGACGGCGTTGAACACGCCCTCGATGTGCGGCGATCGGCGCCTCGAGCGGCACCAGGCAGGGATGCACCCGCTGCTCGATGCCGTGGCGTCTCGCGCGCCAGGCCCAGCAGCTTGATGCGGTAGTCCAGCTCGTCGGCGAAGCCGATGTCCATCGAGGTACGCGGCGGATGCCCTCGACATGGACGCCGGCGAAATTCGACCTGGCGCCGAACGCCGCGCCGGTCAGGATCGCGAGCTTGTGCGCGGCATCGATGCCGTCGACGTCGAAGCTCGGGTCGGCCTCGGCGTAGCCCGCCGCCTGCGCCTCGGCCAGCACGACGTCGAAGGCGCGGCCGGTCTCGCGCATCTGGTCAGGATGTAGTTGCAGGTGCCGTTGAGGATGCCGTAGAGCGCGCGACCCGGTTGCCGACCAGGCCCTCGCGCAGCGCCTTGACCATCGGGATGCCGCCCGCGACCGCCGCCTCGAAGGCCGAGGATCGCGCCGCGCTTCTCGGCCAGCGCCGCCAGCTCGGCGCCGTGCATGGCGATCAGCGCCTTGTTGGCGGTGACGACATGCTTGCCGGCGCGCAGCGCCGGCTCGACCAGGCGCTTGGCGACGCCGCCCGAGCCGCCGATCAGCTCGACGACGACGTCGATGTCCGGCGCCGTGGCCAGCGCCAGCGGGTCGTCTTCCCAGCGCAGCCTCGAGAGATCGATGTCGCGCTTCTTGGTCTGGAGCGGGCGCGCGACGGCCACGAGCTTGAGCCGCCGGCCGCCGCGCAGCGCCAGCAGGCGGTCGTGCTCGGCGAGCAGCTTACGACGCCCGCGCCGACGGTGCCGAGGCCGGCGATGCCGATCTTGAGGGGTTAGTCATGGGTCTGTTACGTCCGGGCTTCAGGCGCGCGCCTTGAGCGGCGTGATGTTGTCGCCGACGCCGCGCAGGTAGAGATCATCGACCGCGAGGGATCGGCCAGCACCTGCTGATGTTGCGCATGGCCTGCCGGATGCGGTGCTTGTTCTCGACCAGGGCGATGCGGACATAGCCGTCGCCATGCTCGCCAAAGCCGATGCCCGGCGCCACGCGCGACACCGGCCTGCGTCATCAGCAGCTTGGAGAAGGCAAGCGAGCCCAGCTCCGCGAACGGCTTGCGGGATCGGCGCCCAGGCGAACATCGAGGCGGACGGCGCCGGGAGCTCCCAGCCCGCCGCGGTCAGGCCCTCGATCAGCACGTCGCGCCGCTCCTTGTAGGTGGGCGCGCCTCGACGATGCAGTCCTGCGGGCCGTTCAGCGCGGCCGTCGCCGCGACCTGGATCGGCGTGAAGGCGCCGTAGTCGAGATAGGACTTGATGCGGGTCAGCGCGGTGATCAGCGTCTTGTTGCCGGCCGCGAAGCCGATGCGCCAGCCGGCCATCGAGTAGGTCTTGCTCATCGAGGTGAACTCGACGGCGATGTCGCGCGCGCCCGGGACCTGCAGGACCGACGGCGGCGGATTGCCGTCGAAATAGATCTCGGCATAGGCGAGATCGCTCAGGATCCAGATGCCCTGGCGTTTGCAGAAGTCGACGACCGCGGCATAGAAGTCGAGGTCGACGACCTGCGCCGTCGGGTTCGACGGATAGTTCAGCACCAGCGCGATCGGCTTCGGCACGGTATGCCGCACCGCGCGCTCGAGCGCCGCCATGAACTCGCCGGCGAATGCGCGCCCGGCACCGGGATGTGGCGCACCGAGCCGCCGGCGATGATGAAGCCGTAGGGATGGATCGGATAGCTGGGGTTGGGCACCAGCACGATGTCGCCCGGCGAGGTGATCGCCTGCGCGAGGTTGGCGAGACCTTCCTTCGAGCCCAGCGTGACGATGACCTCCGTTTCGGGATCGAGATCGACGTTGAAGCGGCGCTGCGTAGTAGCCGCCTGCGCCCGGCGCAGGCCCGGGATGCCGCGCGAGGCCGAGTAGCCGTGCGCGCGCGGGTTGGCGGCGGCCTCGGCGAGCTTGGCGACGATGTGCGGTGCGGTCGGCAGGTCGGGATTGCCCATGCCGAGATCGATCACGTCCTGGCCGGCGGCGCGGGCGCGCGCCTTCATCGCGTTCACCTCCGCGAAGACGTAGGGCGGGAGGCGCTTCAGCCGATGGAATTCCAATCGTCCATGTTTCTGTCCGGTATCGTGGTCTCGGAGGAGCCGGCGCGCCGGTCGGCCGCGACGTCGCGGCTGCGTCGATCGGCGCACGGCAGTGCGGAGTCACTGGCGGCGGCGGCAGTGTCGCGCTGCGGCCGCCGTCCGCCGGCTTGTGCGGCCTGCCAGCAGCGCCGCCTTCTGATGCCGAGCAACCGGCTGGCCCGCGGGCTGCCGACCATGTTCCGATATCCGCGCATCTTTGCTCTTCGCCCGCTCCCTTCTGCCGTCCCGGCCGTCCGCGTTCTAGCCGACCGTCGGCGGGCAGCTTGACCCATCCCGTTGGCGCAGCCTACCAAAGACGGCGGTTGACGCTGCCCCGGCAACACCGCACAAGGTATTGTTCCGGTCGCCAAAATACCGCAAGAAACGGCGCAAAGCCAATGATTACAAGGGGAAACGCATGTCGCGACGACGTCTGCGCCCGAAGGTCCTCCCCGGCCTCCTCGGCCTGTCCGCCGCAAGCCGAGAAGATGCAAGCGGCTTTCAAGGACATCGCCGAGCGCAGCCAGAAGCTGCTCGCAGGAGTTCGCCGAGCGCTACCAGGCCGAGGTCCGCAGCGCGCCGACCCGCTCCATCTCACCCAGACCTTCATGGACTTCACGGCCAAGATGCTGGCCGACCCCAACAAGCTCGCTGCAGGCGCAGATGGAGCTGTGGCGCAGTACATGAAGCTCTGGCAGGCCACCGCGCAGCGCATGATGGGGCAGACCGTCGAGCCGGTCGCCGAGCCGGCCAAGGGCGACAAGCGCTTCGCCGATCCCGCCTGGAAGGACGAGGTCGTGTTCGACTACCTCAAGCAGTCCTACCTGCTGACCGCGCGCTGGCTGCAGGGCACGGTGAAGGAGGTCGAGGGCATCGACGCCAAGACCGCGCCAGAAGGTCGAGTTCTACACGCGCCAGTTCGTCGACGCGCTGTCGCCGTCCAACTTCGCGCTCACCAATCCGCAGGTCGTGAAGGCGACCGTCGAAAGCAAGGGCGAGAACCTGCTCAACGGCCTGCAGCAACCTGCTGACCGACCTCGAGCGCGGCAAGGGCAAGCTCGCGATCCGCCAGACCGACATGAACGCCTTCAAGGTCGGCGAGCAACGTCGCCACCTCGCCCGGCAAGGTGGTCTACCAGAACGAGCTGATGCAGCTCATCCAGTACGCGCCGCTCACTGCCGAAGTCTACGAGATGCCGCTGCTGATCGTGCCGCCGTGGATCAACAAGTTCTACATCCTCGACCTCAAGCCGCAGAACTCGTTCATCAAGTGGGCGACCGAGCCGGGCTACACGGTGTTCGTGATCTCCTGGGTCAATCCCGACGAGAAGCTCACCGCGCTGGTCTTCGAGGACTACATGAAGCTGGGCCCGCTGGCCGCGCTCGGCGCGATCGAGCAGGCGACCGGCGAGAGCAAGGTCTCGGCGATCGGCTACTGCATCGGCGGCACCCTGATGGCGACGACGCTGGCCTACATGGCGGCGCGCGGCGACGATCGAATCGCCGGCCTGCACCTTCTTCACCGCCCAGGTCGACTTCACCGAAGCCGGGCGAGCTCGGCGTCTTCATCGACGAGGACCAGCTCGCCGGCGTCGAGCAGGTGATGTCGAAGAAGGGCTATCTGGACGGCACCGAGATGGCGACCACCTTCAACATGCTGCGCGCCAACGACCTGATCTGGTCGTTCGTCGTGAACAACTACCTGATGGGCAAGGATCCCTTCCCCTTCGACCTGCTGTTCTGGAACGCCGACGCGACGCGCATGCCGGCGGCGATGCACATGTATTACCTGCGCAACATGTACCAGAAGAACCTGCTGGTGAAGCCGGGCGGGCTGGTGCTCGACAACGTGCCGATCGACCTGCGCAAGATCACGATCCCGGTCTACATCCAGTCCGGCAAGGAAGACCATATCGCGCCCGCCAAGTCGGTCTACAAGGCGACCCAGATCTTCAGCGGCCCGGTGCGCTTCATGCTGGCCGGCTCCGGCCACATCGCCGGCGTCGTCAATCCGCCATCGGCGAAGAAGTATCAGCACTGGCTGAACGAGGTCGCGAAGAACCCGCCAACCCTGGCCGAATGGCAGGCCGGCGCGGTCGAACATCCCGGCTCATGGTGGAACGACTGGGACAAGTGGCTGTCGGAGAAATCCGGCCCCATGGTTCCCGCGCGCGTTCCCGGCGCGGGCGGTCTGCCGGCGATCGAGGATGCGCCGGGCAGCTACGTCAAAGTCCGGTTGATCGATGAAGATGAGATTTTGATGCGGCGCATCCTCGCCGGAGTCGTCGCCTTCATGACAGCCACCACTGCCAGCGCCGCCGACCTTCAGGTGATCGCGGGCGGCGGCATTGCCGGACCGCTCACGATCCTCTCGCACCAGTTCGAGGCGGCGAGCGGCAACAAGCTTGCCATCCGCTTCGCCGCCACTCCGGAGCTGATCAAGATGGCGACATCCGACGTGCCATTCGACCTGGCCGTGGTTCCGCGCGAAGTCTTCAAGGATGCCGGCGCACTGGCCCGTTTCGACGCCGCGCCGCCGACGCCCATCGCCCGCGTCGGTTTCGGCGTCGCCGTACGCGCGGGCGCGCCCCGGCCGGACATCGGCACGCCCGACGCGATGAAGCAGGCGCTGCTCAAGGCGAAGTCGATCGCCTTCGTGCCGCAGAGCGCCGCCGGAGCGCAGGTCCTGCGCGCCTTCGAGAAGCTCGGAATCGCCGACGCCATGAGGGCCAAGACCAGGGTCCAGCCGACGCCCGCCGACATTACGTTGGCTGTCGCAAGGGGCGACGCCGAACTCGGCGTCTTTCTTCTCAACGTGCTGATTGCCCCCGGCGTCGATCTCGTCGGGCCCTTCCCGCCTCCGCTGCAGCAGGAATTCGTATTCGCTGCGGCGCTGTCGGCCGGCCCGAAAAATGCCGCGGCCGCCCATGCCTTCGTCGAATTCCTGAAGAGTCCGCATGCTGCCGAGACCCTGAAAGCGAAGGGAGTGATACCCGGCTAGACCGGGCGAGCTTTATCACGATAGCACAGGCCATGCGATGCTAGGTCGGAGCGAGGGAGGCAATGGTTCGATGGCTCACGGGGGACAGACTCGACGCTGCATACCTGGCTGTCGGAGCAGTATCCGAGCACCTACATCGACGGGCGGCGGTGCAGCCAGATCAGCTATCTGCAATGCAAGCTGATCCTGAAACCGGATCGCTTCACATCGGCCCACGTCTTCAAGGAATTCGCCTCCCTGGTCCAACGCGCCGCCGAGAAGACCGGCGTCGGCTATCAGCACACGCCCAAATCGCTGCAGCGGCCCGAGGTGCGCGAGGTGCTGTTCCTCGATACCGGCGCCTACCATCTCTACAATCACTCCTTCATCGTGCGCCGTCGCATTCCGTATCAGGACGGCTTCCCGATCGACGATCCGGAGATCGTCTTCAAGTACCGCAGCAACGACATGGAAAAGGCACAGACGATCGACGTGCGGCCGCACATCGACGGCAAGTACAAGGTCAAATTCAAGCTCGAGGTCATGCCGCTCAAGGAGCAGATCGGCGGCGTGCGGCGCCTGCTCTCGCACAACATCGAGTTCGGCCTGAGCCAGGCGCCACAGGCCGCGCGCCTGGCGATGGCCTCGCTCGATCCGCTCTCGATGGAGGAGCTCATCCACATCTTCCCCGCCCTCGACGTCATTCCGGTGGCGGGGCCCGGCGAGATCTCGATGGTCAACCACACCATCGTCGAGGAACTGCTGCAGGACATCTGCCAGCTTTCGTTTCATCACCATACCGCCGCGACGGCCAACCTCGCCCTGTGGCGATCGCGCGGCGACCACCACGCCTTCGTGGGCGAGTTCGCCTACCAGCTCCGCTTCAGGGACCCGAGCGACATTCGTCCGGAGTCGCTTGCCGCCTGCGAGGCCTTCTTCGTCGAGCTGCAGCAGATTGCGGCCGATTGGCTGGCGCTGACGACCACCAAGACCGGCGCCGTCTACCGGTTGAAGGGCAACCCGCCACAAGCTCATGAGTGAGCCTGCGTCGAGTCCGCCGCCATCGCTGCTGCGGCTGTTCTGGGTATTCTTCGTCATGGGGGCCACGAGCATCGGCGGCGGCGTGGTCGGCTATCTTCGCTCGGGCCTGGTGGTGCGCCAGCGCTGGCTCGACGATGCCGCCTTCGTCGAATTGCTGTCGATCAGCCAGACCCTGCCCGGCCTCAACGCGACCAACATGTCGATCCTCGTCGGCGACCGGTTGCGCGGCACACCCGGGGCGGTACTCGCGGCGCTCGGCATGTGTCTGCCCGGCGCGGCGCTGATGACCGCGGCGGCGTTCGCCTACGGCATCGGCGGCGACGATCCGCTGTCGAAGGCCTTCCTGCATGCGATCGCAGCCGGCGCCGTGGGACTTATCGTGATGGTGATGATCCAGCTCGGCGCCAAGGTCCTGGGCAGCTTCGCCGACTATGTCTTCGTCGCCATCACCGCGATCCTCGTCGCCGGGGTCGACGTCCCGGTGCCGCTGGCGATGATCGGCATGGGCGCCGTTGCGATCTGGTGGCACCGGCCGCGCAAGGCGCCGCCGTCGATGAAGCAGCTTTTCGATATCGGCGGCGTCTTCGCTTATCTCTCGCTGCTGACGGTCGGCGGAGGCATGGCGGCCTTCCCGAACTCAAGGAACTCACGGTCAATATCCATCACTGGCTGACCTTCCCCGAACTGCTGCACTACTACAGCCTCGGTCAGTTGGCTCCCGGCCCCAACATGATGATGGTGGCGTCCGTCGGCGCGCACGTGGCGGGCCTTACCGGCGCCGCAGTTGCGCTGATTGCTTCATCCTGCCGACCGGCATTTTCACCTTCGCGGTCGGCCGGCTGTGGAACCACCTCGCCGACTGGCCATGGCGGCCCGCGATCCAGCGCGGCCTCGGCTCGGTCGCGGTCGGCCTGGTATTGGCCGGTGCGATCGTCATGGGGCGAGGCGCGCTCGACAAACCCTACTACATCGCCTGGGCGGCGTGTTCGGCTTGCTGATGCTGACGAAGATCAATCCCGGCGCTGCCGATCCTGGCGTCCGGCGCGATCGGGATCGCCGTCTATTTGCTCTAGCCGCGAAAGCTTACCGATTCACCCTGGCTGTCGCGGAAAACGGTCACCTTCACCAGGCCATTTGTTACTGGCGCAAGCTTGCGCCAGATCCAGGCGGCGAGATTTTCCATGGTGGCCGGGCCGAGATCCGGCACGTCGTCCAGCATGTGATGATCGAGCCCGTCCCGCGCCTCGGCCAGCGTGCGATCGAGCAGTCCGAAATCGACGACCATCCCGGTCTTTGCGTCGGCCTCGCCCTGCACCGTCACCTCGGCGCGATAGGAATGGCCATGGATGCGCTTGCTCGCTTCCGTCGCGATGCTGCGGTCGAGCGTATGCGAGGCATCGAAGCGAAACGACTTGGTGAGCTCCCACATCAGCGGATTCCCAGATGCTTGTGGGTCTGCGTGCTGAGCTGCCACTGCGGATGGGCCAGGCAATAGGCGATCGCGCGCCGGGTGTTCTCGGCCACCTCGGCACCGTCCATCGGCTGCAGCGAAAAGCGCTCGAACGCGAGGCCGGCGAAATTCTCCGGCGGCAGGTCGGCCTGCGGATAGACCAGCTTCAGCTCGTGGCCCTTGCGCAGCTTCAGTGGATCGCGCGTCTTGGGGCTGACGCAGATCCAGTCGATCTCCGCCGGCGGTTCCATCGTCCCGTTGGTCTCGATCGCGATCTCGAAGCCCTGCCCGTGCAAGGCAGCAATCAGCCCGTCGTCGACCTGGAGCAGCGGCTCGCCGCCGGTCAGCACGACGAAACGATGCGTCCGCTGCTCGCCCCACGCCCCGGCAATCGTAGCGGCAAGCGCTGCCGCCGAACTCGTAGCGGCCGCCCAAAGTGCCATCCATGCCGACGAAGTCGGTGTCGCAGAAGCGGCACTGCGCCGTCGCGCGATCCTCCTCGCGGCCCGGACCACAGGTTGCAGCCCGAGAAGCGGCAGAACACGGACGCTCGGCCCGCCTGGGCGCCCTCGCCCTGCAGGGTCTTGAAGATTTCCTTCACCGCGTAGCTCACTCCGCCGCCTTCCGCTCGCCGCCGCGATAGGCGCGCGCGAGCTCGACATATTGCGCCGCGATCCGCCGGAAGGACTCGTAGTCCTTCTCCGTGAGGTCGCGCAGCTTCTGCGCCGGGTTGCCGGCCCACAGCTCGCCCTTGCGCACGATCTTGCGCGGCGTGACGACCGCGCCGGCGGCGACCATGGCGCCGGTCTCGACCACGGCGCCATCCAGCACCGTGGCATGCATGCCGACGAAGGAGTCGTCCTGCACTTCGCAGGCGTGCAGCAGCGCCATGTGACCCACGGTGACGTTGCGGCCGACCGTCGTCATGAGGCCGCGCGAGGCGATATGGACGACCGTGCCGTCCTGCAGATTGGAGTTCTCGCCGACCCGGATACCCGGCCCGTCGCCGCGCAGGATGCAGCCAAACCAGATGTTGGCGTTGGCGGCGATCTCGACATCGCCGATCAGCGTGGCGTTGGGCGCGATGAACGCCGACGCGGCGACCTTGGGCACGAAGCCCTTGAACGGAACGATGAGACCCGACATCGGACTCTCCATAAGACGAAGGGCGCCACCAGGGCGCCCTTCGATACGTTGCTCTGCCGCGGCGCCTTAGCGCTTGGAGAACTGGAAGCGGCGACGCGCACCGGCGCGGCCGTACTTCTTGCGCTCGACCACGCGGCTGTCGCGCGTGAGGAAGCCGGCAGCCTTGATGCCGCCGCGCAGGCCGGCTCGAACTTGGTGAGCGCCTGCGAGATGCCGTGACGCACCGCGCCTGCCTGGCCCGAGAGACCGCCGCCCGAGACGGTGGCGATCACGTCGAACTGGCCGTTGCGCTGCGACACGTCGAACGGCTGCTGGATCATCATGCGCTGCGTCGGACGCGCGAAGTAGATCGTCTGGTCGCGGCCGTTGACGATGATCTTGCCCGTGCCGAGCTTGACCCACACGCGGGCGACGGCGTTCTTGCGCCGGCCGGTCGCGTAAGCGCGGCCCTGGGCGTCGATTTCCTTCTCGCGGGCGACCGCGGCGGTCTGGGCGCCGACGGGGGCCTTCTTCAGTTCGGCAAACGACGAGAGTTCAGTAGCCATTAGCCGATCCTCGAATTCTTGCGGTTCATTGCGGCAACATCCAGCTTCTCGGGCTGCTGCGCTTCTTGCTCGTGCTTCGGTCCGGCGTAGACGCGCAGGTTCTTCATCTGCGCGCGGCCGAGCGGGCCGCGGGTGATCATGCGCTCGACGGCCTTGATCAGGACGCGCTCGGGGAAGCGGCCTTCGAGGCGCTTGCCCAGGGTCTCGCCTTTGATGCCGCCGGGATGACCGGTGTGCCAGTAGAACACTTCACGCTCGGCCTTGCGGCCGGTGAGGCGTACCTTTTCGGCGTTGATGACGACGATGTTGTCGCCGCAATCGATATGCGGGGTGAACATCGGCTTGTGCTTGCCGCGCAGGCGCATGGCAATGATCGAGGCGAGCCGGCCGAGCACGAGCCCGTCGGCGTCGATCAGTACCCACTTCTTCTGCACGTCGGCAGTCTTGATACTGGCAGTGCGGTGGCTAAGGGTTTCCATGGTTCTTTCTTTCGTGAGCGGGCGCTTATGAGGGTCCGCCTGCTCTTGTCAAATGGCGTCTAATTAATCGAGCAAAATCAATACATTAAGATATGCGGTATTATAATACCTCTGCCACTTAATCCTTTGTTTTCGGGGGTATTGCGTAGGTCACCGTCGCGTGCGCCACCGGGTCCTTCTCGCCCTCGCTCCAGATGGTGAAGTCACCGACCGCCAGCGATTTGCCGAGCTTCAGCAGCCGCCCCTCGCCGATCAGGTCGGCCGTTTCGGGCTTGCGCATGAAGTTGATGTTGAGGTTCGTCGTCACCGCGAGCGCCACCGGGCCGAGCTGGCCCATGATCAGCAGATAGAAGCCGCAATCGACCAGCCACATCAAAGTCGGCCCGGAGACCGTGCCGCCCGGCCGCAGATGCTGCTCGTGCATCGGCAGGCGCAGCCGGATCGTGCTGTCGTCGAGATGCTCGATGGCGAGCCCGAGCTGCGCGGCCTGCGGAAAGTTCTCATCGAGGAAATTCAGCAGCTGCGCGGGCGTCATCGCCGGCATGACGCCCTCCGCTCCAGCCGGTACACTGCCGCCATGTCTGCCGCCCCCAACGAACCCGTCCTGTTGCGCCGCGACGACGGCCCGGTTGCGATCCTGACGCTCAACCGGCCGCACGCCATGAACGCCCTGTCGGGCGACCTTATAGACGCGCTGCAGGCGGAATTCGACAGGCTCGCCGCCGACCGGAGCATCCGCTGCGTCATCCTCGAGGCCACGGGCCGTGCCTTCTCGACCGGCCACGACCTGCGCGAGGTCGCCGCGAGCCACGATCGCGCCGTCCATCACGACCTGCTGACGCGCTGCTCGGCGATGATGCTCGTCGATCAACCGCCTGCCCCAGCCGGTGATCGCCAAGGTCCAGGCGGTCGCCACCGCCGCCGGCTGCCAGCTGGTCGCCGCCTGCGACCTCGCCGTCGCCTCGACCGAGGCCACCTTCGCCACCTCCGGAATCAACAACGGCCTGTTCTGCGGCACGCCCTCCGTTGCCGTCGGCCGCAACGTCGGCAGCAAGCGCGCGCTCGACATGCTCTTCACCGGCCAGTTCGATCGATGCCGCAACCGCGCTGCGCGACGGGCTGGTGAGCCGTGTCGTGGCCGCCGACAGGCTCGACACCGAAACGCTGGCCCTTGCCCGCGACATCGCGGCCCAGCCGCCGCAGCAGATCGCGAAGGGCAAGGCGATGTTCCATGCGCACATGGAAATGACTCTCGCCCAGGCCTATGCGCATGCCACCGAGTTCATGGCGGACGCCCTGCAGAGCGAAGATGCCCGCGCCGGCATCGACGCCTTCGTCGCCAGGAAACCGAAGCCGGACTGGAAGGGGCGCTGAAGACCGCCGCCCTCTTCGCGGCTCTCTGCGCCGCCGTCTCCGGCCTTCTCCTGTCGCTGCCGGCGGCCGCCGCCGATTGCGCGGGCAAGCCGACGGCGCTCGACGCGGCGATCTGCGACAACAGCGAACTGCGCCAGCTCGACACGGCGCTCTCGACGCTCGTCGCCGGACTGAAGCAAACGCTCGGCGGCAACAATGGCCGCGAATATGCCACCATCGTCGCCGACCAGTTGCGCTGGCGCGAGGCCTTGTGGCGACAATGCGCGACACTGGCCGCCGATTGCCTGCTGCCGAGGTTCAGGGCGCGCCTGGATTATCTCAAGCCCAATCCGGCAGTGCTGGCCGGCGAGCTTTACCTCAAGAGCGGCGTGAAGATCGGTGGCGTGCCGCTCGACCTGCGCATGAACAAGGATCCCGGCGTCTATCTCGGCGACGACCGGATCGCGGGCCCTGCCGAGAGGATCGACGTCGCCGAGCGCTATACCGACCCGTCCGTCGATGCACTGGCATTCGTCGCCAACCGCGGCGGCAACGGCGCCGACTGCGCCCAGTTTCCGGTCTACATCGTCGCCGTTCGCGACGACGTGCCGCCGGAAGTGCTGAGCATCCCCAACATCCTGGGCAGTGCGAAGGGCCAGCAAACCTGCATCGATCGCATCGCGCGCATCGCCGACGGGATACAGTTCGAGATCGGCGCGTGGCCCTGGGTCGACGGCCGCGTCTATGTCTGGAAGCCAAAGGGCGGTCTCTTCCTGCGCGCGACGACGCAATTCGTGCCCAAGCCGGGCAGCCGCATGCGCGACCTCTTCGCCCAAGGAGCGGCGAGCGACCGGCTCGACAACGAGCAGTTCTACGACGCCCTGCGCAAGGCCACGACGGCGCTCGACCTCAATTTCGCCATCGCCGCGGAGGCATTCTGGTTCTCGTGGAACGCGCCGTACAGGCAAGGCGACTATATCGCCCTCGAGACCTGCGCCAGGCCCGGCCGCAAGGACGAGTGCACCGGCGACTTCGTCGGCAAGGCCGTCTACGAGCAGCGCACCGACAGGATCTTCTTCGCCTTCTCGACGGTCGCTTCTCCGCCGGAGTGCAAGCCCGCAAAGGGCCACGATCCATCGACGCGGCGTTGCGCCGGCGTGCAATTCTTTCCGCCGCGCTTCCGGTGGCAGCCCGCGGCGCTGTCCGTGCTCAAGGACCTATACTGCCCTCGCATTCGCTGAGGGACCCTACTGCGCCCATTCGCTGACGCCCTTCTTGCGCAGCTGGCGCTGGAGCGACTCGAAATAGGTGACGCCGTACGTCGGCTCGGCGCGGACCTGCTTCATGCGCTGGGCGGCGCGCTGGACGATGTACTCGTCGATCATGACCGGCTCCTCGCCGAGCTGGCGCGAGATCAGCTCGAGCTCGCAGGCGCGCTCCATCATGTAGAGACCGCGCAACGCGCCCGGCAGGGTCGGCGCCGCCGTGAGCAGGCCGTGATTGTGCAGGATCACGTGACCGCCCTTCTGGCAGGTCTTGCCCAGCTCTTCGCATTCCTCGACCGTCGCCGGCACGCCGTACTCGTGATAGACGACGTCGTCGATCACGTGCAGCGCGTCCTGGCTGATCGGCCGCAGGCCCTTCTTCATCAGCGATACGCCGCCGCCGGCGCGCGTGTGGGTGTGCATGACGCAGTTGACGTCCGGCCGCGCCTTGTAGACGCCGCTGTGGATCGTGAAGCCGGCGGCATTGAAGCGGCCCTGCTTGCCGTAGATCTTGCCGTCGAGGTCCATCTTGATCAGGCTCGAGGCCGTGATCTCGTCGAACATTTCCTCGTAGTGGTTGATCAGGAAACAGTTCGGCTCGCCCGGCACCCGTACCGACATGTGGGTGTCGATCAGATCGGTCCAGCCGAGGTCGTCGCAGATCCTGTAAAGCGCCGCGAGATCGCAACGCGCCTGCCACTCGGCTTCGCCGATTTCGGCCCGATCCTGCATCACCGTGTCCATCGCACGCTCCTCACCTGAATCACCCGGAAATCCTGCCGAATTGTAGGACAAGTTTCGTCCCCGCGCGATAAGATCGTAGGCGCCCCTGTCGGCACAGTATTTGCGTTCCCTTTTCCCTGTCGGGCGATGGAGTTTGTCGTGAAGGCTAAGCCGTTTCATCTCGCGTGGTTTTTGCAGGGCTCCAGTGCGCAGGCATGGGGCCACGCCTGGACGGGCCACATCGGCGAAACCTGGATGCAGCCCGAACTGTTCCTGAACATGGCCCGCTCGCTCGAGCGCGCCTGCTTCGACTACGTCCTGCTCGAGGACTCGTCGTATGTCGGCGAGAGCTTCAACGGTTCGACCGAGATCTACCTCAAGAATGCGATTGCCGTGCCGCGCCAGGACCCGTCGGTGGTCGCGGCGCTGATGACACAGGTCACCTCGCGCATCGGCATCGTGCCGACCTTCGGCACCTACGCCTACCATCCCTATCTGCTGTCGCGTCTCATGGCGACGCTCGACCAGGTGTCGGAAGGCCGTGCCGGATGGAATGCGGTGACGGGCAGCTCCGACTTCGCCGCGATGAACTTCGGCATGCAGGGCATGCCCGACCACGACCTGCGCTACGACATGGCCGACGAATACATGGAAGTCTGCAAAGGCCTGTGGGGATCGTGGGAGCCGGGCGCGCTGATCGCCGATCGCAAGAGCGGCTTCATGGTCGACCACACCAAGGTCAAGCCGGTGAACTATCAGGGCAAGTACTACAGCACGCGCGGACCGCTGAACTCCGGCCCCGCGCCACAGGGCCAGCCGGTGATCGCGCAGGCCGGCGGCTCGCCGCGCGGCCGCAAGTTTGCCGCAACCCATGCCGACACCATCGTCGCGCACGTGAAGGGGACCGAGGGAATGAAGGCGTATCGTGACGACGTGCGAAAGCACATGGTCGCGCAAGGCCGCAATCCCGACGACTGCAAGGTGCTGTTCCTCCTCAATCCGATCCTCGGCGAGACGATGGAAGAGGCGCAGGAGCGCCGCCGGCGACAGCTCGTGCATGCGCGCGAGCATATCGAGGAGCGCATGGCGCATTTCGGCAAGGTAACGAACATCGACTTCGGCAAGTTCGACGTCGACAAGCCGTTGCCCGACCACGTCACGACCAACGGCCACCAGCAGAACCTCGAGCAGTATCGTCAGATCGCCAGGGGCCGATCGATCCGCGAGACGATGGCGGGCTTCAACAACGTCGACCTCTCCGTCGAAATGTGCGGCACACCTGACGCGGTCGCCGCGCGCATGGAAGAGGTCATGCAGGAAGTGGGCGGCGACGGCTTCCTGTTCTCGATGGCGAACGTCAACCGCCGCACCCTGGCCGAGATCGAGGACGGGTTGGTGCCTGCCCTGCAGGATCGCGGCCTGGTGCGCCGTCAGTACGAGCACAAGCAGTTCCGCGACAATCTTCTCGCTTATTAACGAATCAGAAACCTGGGAGCCAACATGAGCAAGAACCACTTCACCCGCTTCGGCCGGCGCACCGCGCTCGGCCTCGTCGGCGCCGGTCTTTCCGCGCCGTTCGTCCTGAAGGACGGCTTCGGCCAAACCATGCCTGAACTCACGAAAGTCCCCGACAGCCTGAAAGGCGAAGGCGAACTGCGCATCGCCACCTTCGGCGGCACGATGCAGGAGACGCAGCAGAAAGCCTACTTCGCACCGTTCGAGCAGGCGACCGGCATCAAGGTCAAGCCGTTCGCCGGCTCCGATCCGACCAAGATCAAGGCGATGGTCGAGACCAAGAACATCGAATGGGATCTGGCGCAGCTCAGCCGCGGCACGATCATGAACCTGATGAAGACCGGCGATTACTTCGAGAAGATCGACTACTCGCTGGTCGACGACGGCGTCGACAAGGCCTACCGCTTCGAATACGGCCTCGAAATGCTGGTGTGGGCGCAGGTGATCGGCTATCGCACCAACTCCACCAAGGGAGCCGCTCCGAACGGCTGGGCCGACTTCTGGGACACCAAGAAATTCCCCGGCGATCGCGCCATGGTCGGCACCGGAAACGGCGGCTGGCCCGAACTCGAGTTCGCCCTGATGGCGTCGGGCGTGGCGCCCGACAAGATCTACCCGATCGACATCGACCGCGCGTTTGCGAGCTACGACAAGATCAAGAAGGACGTGATCAAGTGGTGGGACACCGGGGCGATGCCGGTCCAGCTGCTGACCGATCGCGAAGTCGTCATGACCAGCGTGTGGAACGGCCGCATGGCAGCACTTCAGGCCGCCGGTGTGCCGGCGCAGATCAGCTGGAACCAGGGCCTCCTGAAGCGCGACGCCTGGGGCATTCCCAAGGGCGCCAAGAACGCGACCAACGCCCAGAAGTTCGTGGCCTACTCGACGATGGCGATCCCGCAGGCGAGAGTCTCGCTCGGCATTCCCTACGGCTCGGTCAACGCCGGCTCGAACCAATACATTCCGGACGAGCGCCAAAAGGTGCTGCCGAGTGCACCTGCCATCAAGTCGCAGCTCGTCAGCTACAATTACGATTGGTGGATCGAGAATCGCGCCACCGTCATCACCCGCTTCAACAAGTGGCTGCTCGGTTGAGAGATACCGTTTCTGCGGGTCGCGGCGCTTCGATCAGGCTTTCCGGCCTGAAGAAGAGCTACGACCATGTCGGCGCGGTGAATGGCGTCTCGCTCGACATAAGGTCGGGCGAGTTCCTGACCCTGCTGGGGCCCAGCGGCTCCGGCAAGACCACGACCTTGATGATGATTGCGGGGTTCGAGACGCCAACCCAGGGCGACATCGCGATCGATGGCACGTCGGTGGTCGCGGTGCCGCCGCACAAGCGCAACATCGGCATGGTGTTCCAGAACTACGCGCTGTTCCCGCATCTGACGGTCACCGAGAACATCGGCTTCCCGCTGAAACAGCGCGGCGTGCCCAAGGCCGAACGCACGAAACTCGTGGGCGAAGCACTCGAGCTGGTGCACCTGCCCGGCTACGGCGGCCGTTATCCGCGCCAGCTCTCGGGCGGCCAGCAGCAACGCGTGGCGCTGGCGCGCGCCATCGTGTTCCAGCCGCGCCTCCTGCTGATGGACGAGCCGCTGGGTGCGCTCGACAAGCAGCTGCGCGAAAATCTTCAACTGGAGATGCGCCGCCTGCACGCCGACCTCGGCATCACCTTCATCTACGTCACGCACGACCAGGAAGAAGCGCTGACGATGTCGGACCGCATCGCCGTCATGAACGAGGGTCTGGTGGCCCAGGTCGGCAGCCCGGAAGATCTCTACGACCGCCCGACCAGCCGCTTCGTTGCGGGCTTCATCGGCGAGTTCGAACTTCCTGCCGGCGATCGTCAAGGGAATGGAAAACAACATCGTCGTCGCCGAATGCGAAGGCTCGATCATTCGCGCGCTCTGCCCCGGCAAGCAGGCGAACGGCGACAAGGTCACCCTGACCGCCCGCCCTGAGCGTCTGCGCTTTGCCGACACGCTCAACGGTTCCGCAGAGGCGCACAACCGCATCGCCGTGACCGTGACCGAGGCAGTGTTCGCAGGCGAGCGCTGCCGCTACATGCTGCAGTCGGCCGATGGCACGGTGATCGTGCTCAAGGAGCCGTCGAGCGCCGCCATCCGCCGCCGCGCGGTAGGCGAACGGGCCGAAATCGCCTGGTCGGTCGCGGACACAATTCTTGTCTGATCTCGCTGAACTCGACGCGCACAGCGACGCCCTTCCCGCTTTCGTCGCGCCATGTCGTGCCGATCCTGCTGGTGGCTCCCCTGGTGATCTACATGGTGGTGCTCTACGCGCTGCCCGTCGCGGCGATGCTGTTGCGCAGCGTCAACGAGCCCACCTGGTCGCTCGACCACTATCGCGAACTGATGGGCAACTCGGTGTTCCTCAACACCCTCGTCAACACGCTCTACACCGCCGGCATCGTCACCGCGGGCACCCTCGTGCTGGGCTATCCGGTAGCGCTGGCGTTGGTGCGTTCGAGGCGGATGGCGCCCCTTATCCTGGTCATCGTGCTGTTGCCGTTCTGGACCAGTGTGCTGGTGCGCTCCTACGCCTGGATGGTCCTGCTGGGCCGCCATGGCCTGATCAACGAAGCGCTTCTGTCGAGCGGGTTGATCGAGCGGCCGCTTCGTCTGCTCAACACGCCGCTCGCTGTCTACATCGGCATGACCCACATCCTGCTGCCTTACATGATCCTGCCGATCGCCAATGCGCTCAGGCAAATCGATCCCTCGCTGGCGCGCGCCGCGGCAGGTCTTGGATCTCCGCCCTGGAAGACTTTCCTGCAGATCACCCTGCCGCTCTCGGTGCCCGGCGTTGCCGCGGGCGGCCTTCTCGTCTTCGTGCTCTCGCTCGGCTTCTACATCACGCCAGCCATGTTGGGTGGTCCGCGCGACATAACGCTCTCCATGCTGATCGCCAACCAGGTCGACCAGCTCAACTGGGCATACGCCGCCTGCCTCTCCGCCGTGCTGCTGGCGACGGCGCTGGTCATCATCGTCGCCTGCCGCCGACTGCCCGGTATCGGTAACGCCTTCAAGATGAGCGCCAAATGAGGCTCGCGCGCTTCCTGCCGTCGAGTCTGGTCGGGTCTGATCCTGCTGTTCCTGGCCTTCCCGATCGTTGTCGTGGTCGCCGTGTCCTTCTCGTCTGCCAACTACCTCACTTTTCCGCCGCCAGCTCTCAGCCTGAAATGGTACCGGGTCTATTTCAGCGCCGAGAACTGGCTGGGCCCGACGTGGCTCAGCATCTGGGTCGCAGCCTGCACCGTGGTGCTCTCGACCGGGCTGGGAACGCTCGCTGCACTCGGCATCGCGCGCCTGCCGCGCCCGCTGAAGGTGCTGGTCGCGGGCCTGGTGCTGTCGCCGCTGATCGTGCCGGTGATCGTCGTGTCGATCGGCGTCTACTACGCCTTTTCGAGATACGGCCTGGTCGGCAAGCCGATCGCACTGGTGCTGGCGCACACCTCGCTCGCCGTGCCCTTTGTGGTGACCAGCGTGACGGCGACGCTCGCTGGCATCGATCCCCGCCTTGAACAGGCAGCGCTCAGCCTGGGCGCCACGCCGCGCGGCACCTTCTTCCAGGTCACGCTGCCACTGATCCGTCCCGGTGTTCTGGTAGGCGCGCTGTTCGCCTTCATCACGTCATTCGACGAATTGATCGTGGCGCTCTTCCTGTCGGGCCAGGGGGCGGTCACCCTGCCGCGCCGCATGTGGGAGGATCTGCGCTACGCGATCGATCCCACGATCGCCGCCGTCTCGACCTTGACGATCGTGTTCACCGCGATGCTGCTCACCACCGCGCATTTCCTGCGCAAGCGCGCCGAGCAGAACAGGACGATGGCGTCGTAAGCCCTTTCCTCCCCATTCAAATGGGGAGTCGGTATTTGGCCGCGCGCGGCCAATAACGACGCCCTGTCGTCGTCATACGACGACGGAAGGGCCATGCGCGCGGAGAGGCCTTTGACCCCTCCGCCCCGTAGGACGGGCACCTCCCCATTTGAATGGGGAGGAAAGACTTACTTCTTCAGCGCCTTCACTGCCGCCATCGTGTTCTCGACATGCTTGTCGGGATCGCGATTGGTATAGGCGTAGACGATCTTGCCGTCGGTGCCGATCACGTAGGAGGTGCGATCCGCGACGGTCATGCCGGGCTTCAACTCGAGCTTCGTGTCGTAGGCCTTGATGACCGTGAGGTCGGGATCGGCGGCGACCGGGAACTTGGCGGAGCATTCCTGGGTCGAGAACTGATGCAGCGTGTCGATGTTGTCGGCCGACATGCCGATCAGGGTCGCGCCGGCGGCGGCGTAGGCCGCCGCGGCTTCAGCGAACTCATGCGCCTCGGCGGTGCAGCCCTTGGTAAAGGCCTTGGGGAAGAAGTAGAGAACGACCGGCCCCTTCTTGAGCGCCGATGCCAGCGAGAAGGTGAATTCGTCGCCGCCCACCGCCGCCTTGGCAGTGAAATCGGGCGCGGCGTCGCCGGGCTTCAGCGCCGCAAACGACGGGGTCGCCGCAACGCAGCCGAACAGCAGTGCAAGAGTGGCAAGGCGCTTCATGATCATCTCCGCCAAAGTGAAACAGGCGGGGATCATAGGCGTCTCGAAGCCGAAAGCCGCGTCACGTCCTGGTGACTGGCCTGCGTCATTCCGCGTTCATGCCCTTCATGTAAGTCGAAGGCACGACGCTCTTCACAGACCGTGCACGCTTGGACAGCCAATAGGCCTGTGCCGGCGGCACGGACTCGAACTGCTTGTCGACGCCCAGTTTCTGCGCGGCATCCATCGGCCAGTTCGGATTGTACAAAAGCTCGCGCGCCAGCGCGATCAGGTCGGCCCGGCCATCCTGCAGGATCTGCTCGGCCTGGTCGGCATGCACGATCAGGCCGACTGCCATGCTCATGATGTCGGCATCCCTGCGCAGCCGTTCCGCATAGGGGACCTGATAACCATAAGTGACCGGCCCCGTGCTCACGACCGGCGCACCGCGCATGCCGCCCGAACTGCAGTCGATCACATCGACGCCCTTGGTCTTCAGGATCCTGGCGAGCGCCACGCTCTGGTCAGGGCCCCAGCCGGCATCGTCCTCAACGGAGAAGCGCACGAACAGCGGCTTGGCCGCCGGCCAATGCGCGCGCACGCTCTCCACGACCTCGATGGCGAAGCGCATGCGATTGAGTTCGCTGCCGCCGTATTCGTCATTGCGCGTATTGGAGAAGGGCGAGAGGAACTGGTGGATCAGGTAGCCGTGCGCCATGTGCAGGTCCAACACTTCGTAGCCCGCCTCGTGGGCGCGTCGTGCGCCCTGCCCCCACCGTTCGATGACCTGAGGAATCTCGTCGCGCGTCAGTGCCCGTGGCGTCGGATCAGTTGCGGGATTGTTCATCGCACTCGACGACACGAGTTCCCAGCCTTCCCAATCCCAGACGCCGGGCGACGGCGTGAGCGGCGCGCCGCCCTCCCACGGCCGGAAGCGCCGCGCCTTGCGGCCGGAATGGCCAAGCTGGATGCCGGGTACCGAATTGTGCAGCTTGATGAAGTCGACGCAGCGTCGAAGACCGGGGATATGCGCATCGTCCCAGATGCCGAGATCGCCGACCGTGCCGCAACCGCGGCGCTCGACCTTGGTCAATTCCATGATCACCAGCCCCGCGCCGCCGGCCGCATAGCGGCCCGCGTTCATCAGGTGCCAGTCGGTCGCGAAGCCCTTTTCGGCGGCGTACTGATGCATCGGCGCCACCACGACGCGGTTCTTCAAGGTCACGTCGCAAATGGAGATCGGTTCAAACAGCAGCGGCGCCATGTATAATCCCTCCCGATGTCCGCGATCATTCACGACCGTTACGACGATCTTTATCTGCGCAAGATCCTGCGCGAGACGAAGACTATCGCCATGGTCGGCCTCTCGGCCAACTGGAATCGGCCGAGTTTCTTTGCAGCGAAATACCTGCTCGACCGCGGCTACAAGGTCATTCCCGTCAATCCGGCCGCCAAGGGCCAGGAGATCCTCGGCCAAAAGGTCTACGGCGCGCTCGAGGAGCTTCCGCAGAAGGTCGACATGGTCGACATCTTCCGTAACTCCGAGGCGGCGGGCCCGATCACCGACGAGGCGATCAAGCACGGCGCCAAGGTCGTCTGGATGCAGCTCGGTGTCGTTAACGCAGCCGCCGCCAAACGTGCCGAGGAGGCCGGGCTGAAGGTCGTGATGAACCGCTGCCCCAAGATCGAGCACTCCCGGCTCGCCGGCACGATCGAATGGCACGGCATCGCCAGCGGCGTCATCACCAGCAAGAAGAGAGCGCTATGAGACTCGGGGGAGCGCGCCACTCCAGTGGCGCTCATGAGATGCGCCACTGGAGTGGCGCGCTCCAATGACCATGAAGTTCGGTATCTTCGACCACATGGACCGCGCCGGCGCCAGTCTCGGCCGGCAATTCGACGACCGGCTGAAGCTGATCGAGCTCTACGAGAAGAGCGGCTTTCACGCCTATCACCTGGCCGAGCATCACGCGACGCCGCTCGGCATGGCGCCGTCACCGTCGGTGTTTCTCGCCGCAGTCGCGCAGCGCACGAAGACCCTGCGTTTCGGGCCGCTGGTCTACACCGTGAACCTCTACCATCCGCTCAGGCTGATCGACGAAATCTGCATGCTCGACCAGATGAGCAACGGCCGGCTCGAGCTCGGCGTCGGCCGAGGCATCTCGCCCTACGAGGTGGGCTATTACGGCGTCGATCCCGCGACCGGACCGGAGCGCTTCGCCGAGGCACTCGAGGTCCTCCTGAAGGGCCTCACGCACAAGCGCCTCGACCACGCGGGCAAGTTCTTCAGCTTCAAGGACGTGCCGATGGAGATGCAGCCGGTGCAACGGCCGCATCCGCCGCTGTGGTACGGCGCCAACTCGCTCGACAGCGCCGATCGTCTGGCCGCACTCGGCAGCAACGCCGTGGTTGGCATGAAGGCCGAAGGCGTCGGCCAGTTCTCCGCGCGCTATCGCGCCGCCTGGAAGGCGCTGGGCCGCGCCGAGTCCGACATGCCGCTGATCGGCCTCAGCCGCCATATCGTGGTCGGCGACACCGACAAGGAAGCGCAGAGCGCCGCCAAGCGCGCCTTCGCACTGTGGTACGACGCGCTCATTCATCTTTGGCGTGCCCATGGTGTCGGCCTGCCGCGCCAGATGATCCCGGCAGAGTTCGAACCGGCACTGGACGGCGGCTACATCGTCGCCGGTTCGCCCACGACCGTCCGCGACCGGCTGAAGCGTGACAATGATGTTGCAGGCATCAATTACTGCCTGTGCCGGCTGGCGTTCGGCGATCTGTCGTACGAGGAGTCGAAGCGCTCCGTCGAGCTGTTCGCATCGGAGGTCATGCCCGCGCTTTGACATCAGCTATGCGTCAAAGCGCACGCGACGTGCCTCACAGTTGTGTGTAGAATGGGCCGGCAACCCCTTCTAAATAAAGAACAATGAAATTCGGCATCTTTGACCATCTTGATCGCTCGGGACCTGACGCCGAGCGCCAATACGAAGAGCGCCTGCGTCTCGCCGAACTCTATGAATGGGCGGGCTTCCACGCCTATCACGTGGCGGAGCATCACGGCACGCCGCTCGGCATGGCGCCCTCCCCCGGCCTGTTCCTTTCCGCCATCGCCCAGCGCACCACCACGCTCCGTTTCGGCCCGCTGGTCTATCCGCTCGGCCTCTATCATCCGCTGCGCCTCGCCGAAGAGATCTGCATGCTCGACCAGATGAGCGGCGGTCGTCTCGAGCTGGGCGTCGGCCGCGGCGCCTCGCCCTACGAGGCCGCCTTCTTCGGCGTCGATCCCGCGACCGCGGCCGAGCGCTTCGACGAAGTGCTGGGTCTCGTGCTGAAGGGCCTGGTCACCGGGCGTCTCGATGGGCGCGGCAAGCACTTCACCTTCGACAACGTTCCCATCGAGGTCACGACCGTACAGCGCCCGCATCCGCCGCTGTGGCACGTCTCGCGCTCGCTCGAATCAGCGCCGCGGCTCGCGGGCGAAGGTTCCAACGTGGCGCTCAGCCTGCCGACCGCGGCGGCGGCCGATTTCTGCGCCGCCTATCGCGCCAACTGGATCGCGCTCGAGCGCTCGCCGAACGACATGCCGTTCCTCGGCAATACCCGCAACGTCGTGGTCGGCGACAACGACCGCGAAGCCATCGCCATCGCCAAGCGCGCCTTCAAGGTCTGGTACAACTCGCTGGTCCACCTGTGGCGCGCGCACGACGTGACCTTGCCCAGGCAGATCTTCCCGTCCGAGTTCGAGGACGCCGTGGCGGAAGGCTATGTCGTGGCGGGATCGCCCGCGCGTGTTCTGGAACAGATGCGCGCCGACATCGCCCGGACCGGCATCAACTACGCTCTCTGCCGCTTCGCCTACGGCGACCTCACCTTCGAGGAATCCGCCCGCTCCGTCCGCCTGTTCTCGCGCGAAGTCATGCCCGAGCTCAGCCCGGGCCAGGGCAACGTCGGCAACACCCGCATGCCCGCCAGCGTCGTCGACCGCATGGGCCAGTACGGCACCGAGTTCAGGGATCGATATCGCCTTTCCGTTCCGCTGACGGCGCACGCCGTCATCCCGAGGGATGACGGGGCTTGACATATAGTGCGAAATACGCAATATTCTATTGCGAGCACCCAGACCCACACCACAAGCGCGGGGCACGGGAGACGCTGTACGGTGTGGCTGATCGAGCGCGGCGAGCAAACCCTCCGTTTAGCGCGCTCGACCCGGGCTACTAACTCTTTGAATTAACTCGGTTCGCAAAATCAGTGCCATTAAATTCCCATTTGTTTAATGGCAGGCCCACAGGACAATGCTTTCTTCGTCTCCGCTTCGATACACGTTGGAGGATCATCCGCATGCGCAAGCTGGGAACGCTTATATCGATTGCCTTTGTCACCATCATTCCGAGGGCGGTCAGTGCCGAAATGTGGACGGCCCACACTGTTTTGGAGCCAGAGAGTTCGGTGCAAACCTGCGTTCCGGATCCCGTCTTCTACACATTGGACGTCACCGACAATACATTCACAGCGGCCAGCCAATTTGGAAAAATGGTCAGCATCACAGTTCCAGCGAGCGGAGAAATTGACAAAACTTACACGCGTGGTGGGGGCCACGGGGTGGTCTCGCTTAGAATGAAAGGGAATGTGAAATCGAGAGAGTTGGAAGTTAGTATGCCTACCTGTCACTACAAGCTCATCTCGGATTGATGGCGGCATCCAAGCCATCAGTGAATAGCGCAACGACGACCAGGCGCTGACCGATGTAATCCGTGGCTTCCAACGGCGAACCGAGCACCTCCTTACTGAGTATCAGTCGGGGACGATGTGGCTCGCCGCCTGATTGCGACACTTCCACGATTGCATCGGAGTTTTCATGATTCGTCGCGCTACCGAGGGCGACCACGCCCAAATCTCGGAAGTTCGCAAGGCCGTCCGCGAAAATCGATTGAACCCGGCGAAAGTTTCCCTGGTCGAAGAAATCGCGCACTGGATTTACGCCAACGGCACATTCTGGGTGTGGGAGGAAGACGGCGCCGTGCAGGGCTTTTCCGCCGGCGACCCGCGCGACGGATCGATCTTCGCGCTGTTCATCCATCCCGATTACGAGGCCCGCGGCATCGGACGTGCCCTTTTGCCGTTGGCCTGCGCCGACCTCAAGGCGGCGGGTCATGCATCGGCCGAACTCATGACGCAGGCGGGCTCGCGTGCCGAGCAATTCTACCGTGCCGACGGCTGGCAGGAGACCGGACGCCTGGCCGACGGCCAGATCATCTTCAGGAAGCTACTGTAGGTGCCGGTCCCTTATATCGTGCTTATTAAAAGCATTACTTTTCGTAACCGCCTAGTCCCAGACCCTTTGGCTGCGCTCAGGGCAGGCACGACAAAGCCGGCGGTGGTGGGGCCACCGCCGGCTCCGTCGAGAGGGCGAAGTTCAGGTCGCCCGGGGAGATACAGCGACGAACCTCGTCATTCCCTCCCGAAACACCTTCATCAGCACCGGCTTCTTGGAGGCCTTGGCCTCCTTGAGCTGGGCCGACGCCTCCTGCGGCGTCGTGACCTGCGTGTGCCCGACCTGCTGGAGCACGTCGCCGGCCCGCAGACCCTGCTCTTCGGCCGGGCTGCCGGTTTCGACACCGGCGATCAGCGCGCCTTTGATCTCGTCCTTGAGACCGAGCTGCTGGCGCGCTTCAGGCGACAGCGGGGCGAGCGAGACGCCGTAGGACATCGGCTCCTTGGTGGCCTCGGACTTGGCGGTATCGGCCTTGGCCTGCTTGACGGCCTTGGACTCCGAGTCGCCGAGCTTGGCCTGGACAGTCACGTCCTTGCCGTCGCGCAGCAGGGCGATCTTGACCGTCGAGCCCGGCTCGGCGCCGCCGATCGTGCGGGTGAGATCGCGCACGGTGTCGATCGACTTGCCGTCGACGCTGCGGATCACGTCACCCGACTGGATGCCGGCCTTGAGGGCCGAGCTGTCCGGTTCGACCTGGGCCACGAGGGCGCCAGAGGCCGAGCCGAGCGACAGGCTGCTCGCGATCTCATCCGTTACCGGCTGGATCTGAACTCCAAGCAGCCCGCGCTCGACCCGCCCATGTTCCCTGATCTGGGCGACCACCGGCTGGGCGAGGCTCGACGGGATGGCGAAACCAAGCCCGATGCTGCCGCCGGTCGGCGAGAAGATCGCGGTGTTGATGCCGATGACCTTGCCGTCCATGTCGAACAGCGGGCCACCGGAGTTGCCGCGGTTGATCGCGGCGTCGGTCTGGATGTAGTCGTCGAACGGACCCGACTGGATGTCGCGGCCGCGCGCCGACACGATGCCGGTCGTCACGGTGCCGCCCAGCCCGAACGGGTTGCCGACCGCCATCACCGACTGGCCGACGCGCACCTTGGTGGCGTCCTCGAACTCGACGAACGGCAGCGGCTTGTCGGCCTTGACCTGCAGGACCGCGAGATCGGTCTTGGCGTCGGCGCCCAGCAGCTTGGCCGGGAACTTGCGGCCGTCCGCCAGGGTGACGGTGATCTTCTCGGCATTGCCCGCCACGTGGTTGTTGGTGACGATGATGCCCGACGGATCGACGATGAAGCCGGTGCCGACGGCCTGCGCCTTGGGCTGCGGCATCTTCTGGGCATGGCCCTGCTTGCCGAAGCGCTCGGCGAACTGGCGCATGAACTCTTCCATCTGGGACTGGCCGGACTGGTCGTCGTCGCCCGACATCTTGGTTTCGTCGTCACCGGCGCCGGCCTTCATGGTGACCGCGACGTTGACGACGGCCGGCGTCACCTTGGCGGCGAGGTCGGCGAAATCATGGGTAGCCTCGCCGGCAATGGCGGGGGTCGACGTCAGCATGGGGGCTATGAGGGCGGGAGCCGTCAGCGCCGTCGTCAGCGCCAGGGCAGCAAAGAGTTTCTTGGTGTTGGTCATTTGAAGTTCTCCTGTTCAACTCGCAGGAGACATATGGGCCCCGCCCCATGGCGCCCCCATGGCCGCAACATTGAATGTTTGTATAGTTGGCAGTCGCGCGGACGGGGCTAAAAAGAGCTGTCAGAACAAGGACTCACGTGAAAATTCTCCTCGTCGAAGACGACAGGCAGATCGCCGACTACATCGCCAGGGGCCTGCGCGAGAAAGGCCATGTCGTCGACCGGGCGGACAACGGCCGCGACGGGCTCTACCTCGCAACCGGCGAGCGATACGAGGTGATGATCGTGGATCGCATGCTGCCGCACATGGACGGGCTGTCGCTGGTCAAGGCCGCGCGCGCCGCCGGCGTGAAGACGCCGGTACTCTTCCTCACCACGATGGGCAGCGTCGACGACCGCGTCGCCGGGCTCGAGGCCGGCGCCGACGACTATCTGGTGAAGCCGTTCGTGTTCGCCGAGCTGCTGGCGCGGGTCAGTGCACTCGCCCGCCGGCCGCCGATCGTCGAGACGACCCAGCTGCGCGTCGGCGACCTCGAACTCGACCTGCTGGCGCGCTCGGTCACGCGGGGCGGCAAGCGGGTCGAATTGCTGGCACAGGAGTTCAAGATCCTCGAGTACCTGATGCGCCATGCCGGCGAGGTGGTGACGCGCACGATGCTGCTCGAAAAGGTCTGGGACTTTCACTTCGATCCGAAGACCAACATCGTCGAGACCCACATCAGCCGCCTGCGCGGCAAGATCGACAAGGGCTTCGACAAGCCGCTGCTGCACACCATCCGGGGGGCTGGCTATGTCATCCGCGCGGAGTAGTCAAATAGTCGTGTAAACGGCGCAATTTTCAATCAGAGTGTCGTTTCTACCCACCAATCTACCCGCCAAGACACAGTCGGATGCTGGGCCTCACCCTGCCTTGGACGCATGGTGAACGACAGAAGGCCGCCCTTCTAGCCGGCCGCGCGGCCCCGGTAACCGAAGGCCCCATCCTTCGGCGTTGCGGATGTCGTTGGGCGACAGCACACCACTCGCCCGCGCGCCGCCAGCTCGTCCAGCGAGCCTCGGGATCGGGTCGCCGACATCGATGACGAGCCGAACGTCCGGAGCGTATTAAGGAAAACAACAATCGAACGCGTTAGTCAGGCGGTTTAAGGCACCGGTCTTGAAATTGTTGGACCGGTGTCACCGCTCATCCTTCGACGTTAAAGCCCCATTTGGTTAGTCGGGTTACTCCGTAACTCCGCATCCCCCCTCGTACTTGCCTTTTTTGAGAAAAATGTGCCCAAGATGTGCCCCGGCATCGAGCCGACAAAGTGGGTGCGCAAGCCGTGAGCCGACGAACAGCCAAACGAGCCGCGCTGAGCGCGCCTGCCAGCGCAGCGGCGAGCTGAGCCGCGCGCCGACCGCGCCCAGACTGGCTGAGCGTCCCAGCTTCAGCGCTTCGTAGCCATCATCTTGTTGATGTAATTCTGAGCAGCGTCGAAACCTAGGCTGCTGCCCCCCCAGTATTGGTCGTAGACCATGCCGCCCTTTTCGCTCATGCCCTTTACTTCAAAGGAAGCAAGCAACTCGTCTGTATGCCCATCATACAAGTACGTTGCGAACTTCATCTTCTCGCGCGGAAGAGAGAGGTCGGCGGCCGAGAGTTCCAGCTTGATGTAGCAGTGGTGATTAACGATATCGTAGTTGGTGGTAGCGGTTTGAGACCAGTAGCTCCCGACAAGGTTGCCCTCCAACTTTGCATCGCCCAACTTCTGGCATTTCGATCTCAATTCAAAAATCTGAGAGGCGGTCGGTGCGGACTGCGCTGCCGCCTCAATCGATCCTCCGAATGCCATCACGCCCAGCACTAGTGAGCATAGCCGCATAACATCTTTCTCCACTGATAGTGGCACGGTCGGAATATGAGGGTGTATTGTTTGCTACCATTGCACGTTCGCCGAAACGGAGCCAGAAGCCCCGATGCGCCTAGAAGGATGGATGCGGATCGCCATCGTGCTGTCGGTGGTCTGGTTCGTTGGTGGAACTCTCTACCTGGACTTTAGGCAGCAAGACAGCCTCGACTGGTTGCGGGCTGACATGAGCCAGAAGTGCCGCTCGGAAAACAATCGTCGAGGTGATGCTCGACAGCCTCAGCAGGATTGTGATGCCATGGAAAGAGAGGCCGAGCGTCTTTATAGTGTTGCAAATGGCACTTTGCGCGACCGCAGCGAGGCGCCGCTTGTCGCGGGCACATTCCTACTGCTCGCGTGGTTTACTGGCGGGGTGCTGTTTCTAACCCTGCGCTGGATACGTAAGGGCTTCGCGGCGCGCTGAGCGCCTGTCAGATGCTCCGCGACCGGCTAACATCGGTGCGCTTTCCCTGTGATATCGACACTGTACACCTCGACATCGGCAGTCGTCACGAGCCGCCGCGTCGAGGGCAGCGCCCGCGCCGTAGACAGCTTCGGTACGAGCGCCAGAAGCGACTTGTCGTCGAGCGCGAGCCTAAACCGATCTATCTCTTCTCCAAGACACAGATACATACTGGACATGACGTGCTGATCGATCTGGTGCTCGCCGGCAACGAAGCTTCGATTTGTCAGATGGGAAATCTGGTCATTGAGCAAACGCAGTTCGGTCTTGTAGCGCTGCTGATCAATCTTGAAGCCACGCGCGTACTTCGGGGCGCCACCCTTCTTTAATCCTGTCGTAAAGAACTCGAAGAGATTGCGGGCATGTACACAAAACGCCTCTATGAACGCTTGAGTGAGGACCCTGTCCGTTAGGTCGATGCTGCGGAGCCGCCGATAGCATTGCGCCAGCATCCAAATCTCGTAGCGAAGATGCTTGCGAGTGATCACATTAAGCATGGGGGCAGACTAAACGACCTGTTTCCGCGCGACTAGGCGTCGAGCCGCGCCCTGCCCTGATCGAGATCGGTGCTCAAACCGTCGAGCAGGCCACGGCGCTCGTCAATTTCGAGATCAGGCAGGCGGCACATGACGCGGGGCAGGATTGATGCGCCCCCGCCCGCGCAGGACTACGATTGCTCGATCACGTAAGGGAGGCAGGTCATGCCACTGACCGAAGGCGACGTCCTAGACACACTGAGCGACCCCGTAGCGCTTGGCATCGAATTCTACGTCGACAAGATCCATATCAAAGGCGAATACTTGACGACGGTTCGCGATCACATTCGCGCCGGCAATATTTTGGTGAAGGGCGGCACTCAGGATCTCGCCTTCTACGATCAGACGGCGGATGTTCTGTTGACGCAGAAGAAGTCGCCGCCCGCGGATGACGGCGACCGGGCGCTGCTCCTGCATGAATGCGTCCACGCCATGATCGACGTCTATGATCCCAACGGCGCTGTCACGCGGCACATGGGCGAATTGGCGGCCTATCTCACGGAAGCGGGGAGACCAGCTCTCCGATCCGTTCTACGATCGCCTGTCGCATGGCGGCCGTGCAATTCTTCTCCGTGTTCTTGCGCTGCGAATGTGACCAGCGCCTTAGACGAGTTGTAGAAGCACTCTTGAGGCCCTGATCGTTACTAAGCGTGCGGCTCGATCTCCTGAGACGCGGCCCTGAGCGCCTGTATGGTCCGCTGTGAAGCCAGCGAGGACGCGTCTTAGTGGGCCCATTTGAGGACGCTTCCATCACGGACACCTGAAACCCTGCAGCCTCAGGCAGGGACTGAAGAGCATGTGTCTTTACCCACCCTTATTGCTGGCCAAGACCGCTCGGCCATGGCGTCCGCGCGGCGTGCAGACGCGTAGGCGTTCGCGGCGCTCGCCGATTTCTGCCGGTTCAGCCGCATCAGGTTGACTGCTGTGCCGTCGTTATCGACCTGCAGCGGCTCCGCGTCAGTTTGAGCGGCGGCGCCCACACTTTTGGGGTCCAGTCGGGGTCAAATTGGGGCTGCTCGTGATGTGAGGAATACAACCCAAATTCGGTGGCGCTCCACAGGCATATCGTATCAATAGATAGCTCGACCGGCATGCAGCCGGATGGAGCCGACATGATTGATTTCCCGATCATCCTCAAAACGGTTGGCGACGCCATCGTCATCGCCAAGGGCGTCGCCGATGCCAAGAATGCGTGGGAGCAGGCGGACCTCAAATATCAGATGGCCGACGTCACCAGCGCGCTGGCCGACGCAAAGAATGCCCTCACCGATGCGCGCGGAGAGCTACTTGAAAAGGATGCGGAGATCGAGCGTTTGCGGAAGGCGTTTGCCCGCACAGACGAGACAGTTGAATATCGTGGCAAGCACTACCGGACGACCGCCGAAGGGAAGCCGATGGGCAGGCCCTTCTGCACGGTTTGCTGGGAAGACGGCCACCTGTTTCTGCTCGACAAAGACGTGAAGGGTATACGCGGCGCGATGAAGTGCACGCGCTGTAGGGCATCCTTTGACATGCTGCCCTCCTTCGCGGAGGCGGACGGCCCAGAATGACCCGCCAGGTTCAAAAGGACGAGGAGCGCTTTTATGCCGCCGAGTATGTCCGCCGCCGGGGAATTGATGGGCAGGTCTGCGAGAGCGAACACCCTGACTTTGTGATCCAGACCTCAAACGGTGCGCTTGGTGTTGAGGTTGTCTCATATGGCGATCGCAAAGGCCGCGAGGTCGATGCTGCGTGGGACAGGTTGATCGACCATTCCACCGAGTTTCGGGAGAGAAACCCAGAACTCAATCGCTTCGGTGCTCATTTGCACTTTCGCAGCTATCGCATGCCGCCTCCACGCGACCACGAGGAGTTTTGCGAAGCCGTCGCCGCGCTATTGCACAGGAACGTAGATCTCCCCGCCCGGGGAGAGTGGCGCACGCTGCAGATCGACCCCGCAGCCCCCATACTCGGTTATCACCTGTCCCGCATCGAGGTGTATGGCGTGAATTACTACTCGGAATGGCAATGGCCCACGTTGATGAACGGCGGCATCGGCACCAGCGATGAGGAGATGCTGGCCGCAGTGGAACGAAAGCTCCGCGAGTATCGCCAGCCCGACCATATCAACGAAAGCCATCTCGTGGTGTATGGGCGAGGACCGCAGCGCACACGCATCGCTTCACCGTTCTCGGCAGAGCAACTGGACAACTTCCCGTCGCTGAACACCGCACTGTGCGACGGACCATTTGCTGCGGCTGCCATTCTCTGCCTGCGTGATTTCTATTGGACGAAAGCCGATGGCTGGCTGAACCTTCCCAAGTCTTCCTAGCCGTCGACCGCGCCCTGCTCTGTTCGAGATCGCGAGCGTCAAAGGCGAATTCAACGCTATGTCTATTTGGGGCGCGCCGGCCAGCGCATCGCCGTGATATCATTCCGTCGTGGCCAAGCGTCTCAAACGAGCTCCGGTCGTTCATGCTTGAGCGATTTGGCAGATTATGCGGATGGATCGGGAATGGCGTCGCGATCTTATTGATCGGCTTTGGCATATACGTGCTGGCCAATCTCCACGGGAACAGTGCGAACATTTACGCAGGGATCTTTGTCGTAGCTATGGCTATCGCCGCGTTCCTAGTTGGCCAAGCGATCCGCTACGTTCTTGTGCCACGCGAGGGGGACGTGAGTGCAGGTGTCTTGACGAAGGCACAACAGCTCGAGTTGCAAGAGCTTGAAGAACAAGCCATGGCCGAGATGGCGAAGAGCACTCCGACATACGCATCGACGATGGCCGGGGCGGCGTTCTCCGGCAAAATATGGGCCGCTCTCGACGCCTTGTTTGCGAAGCTGGAACAGGATGGGCAGAAGATGCCGGAGGAGTTTACCCTCAGCATTTCCAGCGAAATCCCCGCCGCTTTAGACGCGACGGCAACTGCATATCTTGCAACAGACTTATTCCGCCCACGTGGTGGATGGTCTCTGTCCGCAAAGAGGCGGGCGCTGCGGCGTGAGCTTCAATTCCAAATGGATGGCAGAGCGTTGCTGGCCGCTGCGTACCTGAGACAAGCGCGCATCTATTTGAGCTACGGGCGAGTCGGCAAGACCTAGCTCGCGTCGAGCCGCGCCGTGCCCTAGTCGAGATCGGCGATCAGCGTTAACGAATACGCTTAGGCCTTGCTCTGCCGCTTCAAGAGGCCCAGTCGCTTCCTGAGCCATTTCCGGACGCGGTATCGAACCAGGTCATCGAGCTCGGGATAGAAATCGGAACTTGCCCAGAAAAAGCCGAACACGTCTTCGGACGGATACCCCTCGTCCTCGAAATTCATCTGCAGGACGTCGAGCAGGTTCCATCTGCGGAGGAAGAAATTGGTCAGCTCGCCGAGCGACAGCGGTCCTGGGTATTTGCGCCCCCTCCTAGAGGACAGCGTGTCGCCCTCATATTCATCGCCGACACGCAGAGCGATGCCGTCTCCCGCTTGGCGCGCGTAGACGCAGGTAACGTCCTGCGTTGTGGACGCAATCGTGATGCGCGCAATCTCGACTTCATCGGGAAGGAGGTCGGGCAGGTACTCACCGCCCATCTCGGAGGGGTGCAGCCTTCCGATAAATTGGCGGAGCGGTTCCTCAAGCGCCGATTGGAGCAGCGCCTCTGGAATGGCGGCGTCGGGATCTTCGGCAAGAACGCGGGCGATGCGTTCCCTGCGGTTGGCGCCCTTGATCGATGACAGCGGATGGGGCTTCAGACCAAGGGGCCAAAAATAGGTCCTGGGCCTGTAGTCGAGATCGATCGAACGGGTGGAAAGGTTCACGGCTCTTCTCCTCTTTAGCCGGTTTGGCGACGCGCCGGGGCGGCAAGCTGGATCAAATTCCCCGGCCCGTGAGGTGGGCCAGTCCATGTTGTCGACTGAACGCCTTGCGTTGCACGAGGCAACAAAAAACCCTCCATCGGCATCCCGAGGAGGGCAAGCTCTCATGCGACCCGTTTGGTTGCCCAGCGGCCACATCCCCTTGCGGGAACCACCTTGCCCGGGAAGGCAGGTTGGCGAGGGCAATGCCCTACTCTTGATGCAGATCAATCCTAACAAGACGTGACGAATTTGGTCAACCCGCTATTCGAGGTTTATCCGGTTGCCTTGAGAAACTCTCGAGCCGTTGCGAGGACCACCGAGGGTCTCGCGAGCCTTAGCGGCTGCGATCGAGCCAGCGTGCCAGCTCGTCCCTGAACTCGGTCCTTTGGAAGCAGTTGTCGTGGTCGGCGCCGGCAATCTCGACCACTGGCCAGTCGGTGCGCACCGCCAGCAGGGGCTCGACGTAGAGCTGTCGCACCGGATCGTTGCTGCCGACCAAGATCGCCATAGGCAGGTGCACCGCGTTCACCTGCTCAGGCGTCAGCGCGAGCTTGGCGACGCTGCGCGACGCGGGATCGGGTCTGCGCGTCCAGGTTTGCTGCATCGCCCCACCCTGCGGCATCAGACCCATGCCGGTCAGAGTACCGTTCACCACGCGGTGAGGATGATCAACGGCGAACTTGAGCGTCACCATGCCCCCCATCGACCAGCCGACGATGTGCGCCTTTCCAATCGCCAGATGGTCGAGCAGGCGGCCAATACCTGCAAGCATACAAAAGGCTACATGATACTGGTGCGAAACTAGGCATGAGAAATTTCATTCTTGGGGCGTTGATCGGAGCAGTCTCCATAACGAAAGAGGGGTCGGCACGAGCCCGGCCCCTTTTCATATCGACTTGCCCCGGCCCCCATCCTAAGTTGAATGCTATGAAATGGTGGATCGTCCCGGTTGCGGTACTGTCGGTTACTGCCGGATGCGTAAGCAACGACCCGAACGCAATGTTTTCTACCGTCCGCTACCAGCCCATGGGGCCGGGTCAGTATATGGTTTCGTGCGTCGACGGGGCGGGCAACTGCGTCCGACAGGCAAACAAACTATGTCCGGCTGCCTATGACGTGACGAGCACTACCGTCAACCCTGCGGACTACGGCCGGATGACCATGATCATCAGGTGCCGCCAGTAAGATAGGTCTGCATGAGCAGACGCGCCTCTTCGGTGGGGTTCTCGGCAATCTTGCGAACGAGTATTTGGGCCTCTACAGGGTCAACTTGATTGGTAGGGTTGGGAAGTGGTGGCGGCGGCAGCCACCTTCCCCAACGCGACCCTCGCCTCGGTGGCGACGCACCTGCACGGATCCTTGGATCACCTAAATGGATCAGGCCCCAGCTGCTGCGCTCAGAAGTTGGCCGTGGCCGGTACTCCTTAGGCTAGAAACCAGCCGCCCCCTCGTAGGCTTCGGGCTCAATTCCGCTGATGCTCTACGCCGAACGGGCTCGGGCCCGGATCGGCCCCGTTGGCCTGGCGCTGCATCATGCGATGGATAAAGTACATCAGCCGGCGGGCGAGCACGATGTTGCTCGGGCCGTCCGTTGAAACCTCTCGCGTTGGCTCGCGCCACGATCCCTCGGGGGTCGCCCACATACCGAGATGTCGGCCCAGCAACTCCTGCGCCTTCAGGGCGGCGGAGTACTGTCCCGCCTGGACGGCGAGCTCAAAGACGCGCTGTACGTCACTCAGGACGCCCTTGGCGGTCACCTCGGCCTTCTTGGCTAACCGAGCGCGGCCCTCGTCGATTGCCTTGCGGATATGATCTTTCTTCAACAGCCGGTATCCCAGCTGACTGGCACTGCGATCGCTGTAGCCGGCGCGGACGGCGGCGCGGGTGGCGTTCCCATCGATCAGGTACTCGGCCACGAAGCGCGCTTCCTTGGTGTTCATTCGGGGTGCTCTCAAGCTCGGTGTGCAGCCCGGCGATCGTCGCGCCGAGCTGCGCACGTTCTACTGCTCGTCCGGCTGCGGCAGTGTCGACGCCGGCCTGGACGGCTCGCTCGGCTCTTCGGTCGCCGGAGGACTGGGCGAGGAATTATCCGAACGCTTGATGCCGATCACGTATCCAGCGTTGAAGATCGGATGATCCTCCGGCAGCTGCGGAAAGTTTGGCACCGGACCGGTCTTCGGCCCAATCGTAGACTGGCCCGTACTCGCCTTCTGAACCAAAGCCTTGGACATTTGAGACCCCTAGTGTTTTGCCGTCTTCATCACCGTCATCCTGGCGCTGATCGGCAAGTGTCCCGACCTTGTGCCGGTGCTGCTGCTCGTCGTCATCGAGCTGCTGCGCTTGATCCCCGGCGACCACTAATCCTCGATCGGCACCAGCTGCACGGTGCAAAAGCTCTTCTCGTTCCGCATCACGAACTCGCGGCTCGCGGTGCTGCCCACCAACCGCAGATGCCTGCCGTCGGGTGTGGTGATGCGCGCGTTCACGAGGCCCTGGAGGTCGACCTGCATGTCGTAGGTCTTGCCCAGCACGCCCTGCATCGACAGAACCATGCCCTCGACCCGGAACGCGTAGATAATGCCATTCGGGTTCTGGTCGCAGCCCGCGTTGCCGGCCCCGACCACGGTCATCGCCTTCACCCGCCATGTCTGCCCCGGCGTCGGGTTCCAGGCCCACGACCCCATTACCTCGGCGCAAAACGTGAGGCATCCGGCTAGTGCAGCAATCCGGATCCAGTGCATCACATCGGCACCATGCGCGAGGCGCAGCCGCTATTGAGGTTTTTCACCGTCAGGTCGTGATTGGGCACGCTGCCGGTGATCTCGAACCGGCCGCCATTGGGCGAGCGGAACTCGTACTTCACCTGCCCCAGAGCATCGATCGGGGCGGTGAAGGCCTTGCCGTTCGGACCCCAGCTCGTCAGGGATCCGCCGGCGCTCTCGAACGTGTAGACGTAGCCGTCCTGGTATCCCGAGCACGCCACGATGCCGGGCAGGTTTTGGTTGCGGGCTTTCCAGGTCTCGGCTTGCGCGGAGACTGCCACAGCGCACAGCAGGCCGACGAGGACGGCGAGCCGGCTCATGTCGCGTCCGAGGCGACGGCAAATGATCCCGGCAACTTCGGGTGTGTAGGTGGTAGGGCGACCGTCCAGCTTGGTGCCCGGGGCCTTACGCTTCGTCAACGCTCCGCTCTCCCCCCACTAGATGCGGTCTGACAGCTTATACAGCTTTGGCGCGCGCGTCACCGACGCGCCGGCACGGCAAGCTGATCAATTCCCCCAAGCTGATATCAGGGTACGTTCATGAGGTACATAACAGCTCCCCCAACCGCCCATTCACGCCCTACCCCTCTGGTAATAATAGCGGTCCGCCTCAGAACCGAGAACGGCAGGCTACTTGGCCCTGACGGGTTCTGTCGGGGACCCTTCGTTAGAGGCTTCGGTTTCGTCGCGGACCCGTAGCGCGCCGTCATGGACCGCTAGAGAACCGATTTTTGTTTTTATGGTCCGTTGCAATACCCAATCTGGTGGCCGCCAGCGGCGCCAAGTATTTGCCGGTGGCGCGCCGTCGACCTCTCTGTCCGTCACCGCCCACGTTGAAGCCATGCGACCATACCAATGGCCGCGTCGAGTGCAGACGATCAGCCCATGGTTCTTCAACTCATTCAACCCGCGCAACACCGTTGCCTTGCCCAGGAATAGGATCCGGGCGGCCTCATCGAGGCTAAGTGTTAGCTTTCCGTTGTTTCCGCCGTTGAAGCGACTGCGCAGTTCGAGGAATATTTTCACCGCAGGCCCACTCAACGAACGCCACGCCGGACTTTGCAACAGCTCATAAGTGAGTGCAGCAAATTGCCTTCGCTCCTCGCTGCGGCCGGTGGCGTTTACGCGTAGGCCAAGCCTTCGCTTACGGGGCATTCGTGCCTCGGCATAACCGGTTGGATCGACAAATGGGGAGCATCATCGATCACCCTCGATGTTAAAGCCGGCCGCCGCCGCAACGGCTAAGGCGGTGGCCGGCGACAGACCGAAGCGTGCCACTAGCCAGCGCGCGGGAAGCGGCAGCAATCGAATGCGTGTACGTTCTGCAAAATCCAAGAGGGGGAATGGACGTACGCCGTTGCTGTACGGCGCACGTGTTGATAGCTTGCGCATATCGTTGATCCTGTGGAATGGGTTTAGCGGAGCGTCGACTTTCAGCCCCGGCCGGTTGCACCCGTGCCGGGGTTCGCGTTTCTAGGCTGCGGCAAGCAGGTTGTTGTCGTAGCGCTTGGCCTCAGCCTGATGGATCAGGGTGCGGCGCCCGCGTTTCCCCGGCGCGGCTTACCCGTCGCGACCGGGGTTTCAGGCGGCCCTCTCCGGAAGGCTTTCAAGCCATTGGCGCGGCGAAGTGAGGATGAACGTACAGCGGCCGACCCGCTTGATCTTGAGTTCGCCGTCCCGGATCAGCTGCCACATCTTGGTGTTGCCGACACGGGCCTCCGCTTTCCAATCTTTCGGGCGATAAACGGGACGGTCGGGCAGCGCGCCATCAATTGCGGTGTCTGACATCTTGTTCTCCGTGCGCGACCGCTAGTGGTCGCTGTGCTTCGGAGACTGATCAGCAAACGAGGGGGGGCGTATACGCGGGGAGTTTTTAGCCCCCGCCCTTTTATTGTGGATTAGGATCAGCGATCGGCTTCGACTGGGGAATGCAGCCGTCCGGGTGGTCCCGCACCCACGCAGGGATCGCCTTCCAGGCATCTTTCAGTGACGAAATACTCCTGAGCTGCTGGTACCGTCGCGGCAGCTCGGACCGATGTCCGCGGCCGGCAAGCATCTTGAACGCACCCGTTAACGACCCTGTCTCATTTTGCAGCTTGCGCACTTGCAGAACGAAGCATGCTTGGATGTAGGGTTCGACCATCCAATTTCCACCATCGCCACCAGCATCGCGGTAGGCCTTCGCTTCGTCCGGCGAGTATTCGTTGGAAACAGGACGGCCTGGTCGCTTGGGCTCACGAAATGCCGGAACGAAATCGCGCAGCAACTTCAATGCCAGCTTTGCCCACAGCTCGTTCGACAGCGTTCTCTCGCCCCTAAGTCCGGGCGGACCCTCGAGCTCGTAGTGCTTGCAGAGCGCTCCGAATATTTCGTCGACTTCGGCTTGAGTGTGATCGTTCCGCCAAGGCTGCAACAGGATCTCTGGATAGGCCGGCAACGGCACATTGTGTCGTGGCACGCGCACCTCCGCATCGGTGCTCCGCAGGGAAAGTCGGCGCGGCGGTCGCGGTGCGGTCCGCGATGATCGGGCGCTAACCCTAGCCGCGCCGAGTAAATCCTAAGCGAGGCGCCTATTGAGCGCCACGACCTTCGTCGACACGGGCGCAGTGAGGTAGTTGGCCCAGGCCTCCATCAGGACCGCGCGTTTCTTCAGCAGCTCGCCTCGCCGGTATGCCGCTTCGGTCTGGTCGCCGATCGCGTGGGCCAGGGCCATCTCGCTCACTTGTGGCGCGAACGACGTGCGCTCCATCGCCCAGTCCTTGAAGGTGCTGCGGCAGCCATGCACGGTGGCCGTCCCCGCTCCCGCCGACCGGAAGGCCTTCAACACGACGCTTTTCCTGACACCGCGACCGGCGCGCTGGCCGGGGAAAGCACGGTCATCATCAGGATCGGTCCGAAATACACGGGCGAGTTCCAGCACCGTCTTGGCCTCGGCGGATAACGGCACGTTGTGGTCGCGGTCGGCCTTCATGCGCTCGGCCGAAATCGACCATAGATCCGGGCCGAACTCGCCTTCCTTAGCGCCAGTTGTCACGCTCACCCGCACCGCCGTCAAGATAGTAAAACGAGCGGCCAGAGCCGCGATACCGGGTACCTGGCAGAGCTTGGCGTAGACTGTCGGAATATCATCAAACGGCACCGCTTCAAGGTGTTTAACCTTCTGGAGCTTGCTCCGCTTGGCGTAGACGTCGCTCAGGTGACCGCGCCAGCGCGCCGGGTTCTCGCCCGTTCGGTACCCTCGCGCCTTGGCCCAGTTGAGTATGAGCTCGATGCGGCCACGCACCCGGCTTGCCGTCTCGGTTTTCGTTGCCCAAATCGGGTCCAGCACCTTGGTGACTTCCGGGGTACCGATGGCGCTGACGGACAGGCTGCCGATCGAGGGCGACGCATAGGCCGCGAGCGACGCCTTCCATTGCCAGCGGTGCACTGCGTTCCTCCAGGCCCCTTCATGGTCGGCGATGTAGAGGCGGGCGGCTTCATCGAAGGTGATGCTGCGGGCCTCCTCGAGGCGCTGGCGCGCCTTCTCCGCCTCGCGGGCGTCAATCGGGTCCAGGCCTGCCTTAACCATCTGGCGCGCTGCCGTGGCCTTCGCGCGGGCCTCAGCAAGGCTCACTTCGCTCAGTGCCCCAAGACCCATCTCGCGCCGTCGCCCGGCCAGCATGTAGCGGTAAAGCCAACTCTTCGCGCCGGAGAGCGTCACTTGCAGGTAGAGGCCATCGCCATCGGCGTAGTACCCTGCCTGCTTCTTGCGATCGACCGCGAGAGTTGTCAGCCGACGATGAGAACGAGCCATTACCCTACCCTCCAACCTACCCGCCAACGCGTGGCGGCTTTGAACGAATGAATACGAACACACGCGGTGGAAAAGCCAGCGGCGCAGCGGCCTCCTTGTTAACCATTCGAATGATGGCGAACGCTGGCGAACGCATTGGTTACGGATATGTCATCCGCGCTCCGGAATAGCGTCCTCACCCGTATCCTGCGCTCGGCCAGCTTCCGGCTGACGCTGATCTATGCCGCACTGTTCGTCGTCTCGGCGCTCGTGCTGTTCGCGACCGTCTATGTCACGGCGACGCGCGCGATGCAGAGCGACATGCAGGCGGTGCTGCGTACCGAAGCGTACCAGCTGGCGGAGATCTACAGCCATAACGGCCTGCTGGGCACGGCCGAACAGATCACGCGGCGCATGAACTTCCGCTCGCGCGGACCGATCTACTATCTGCTCGAGGCGCCGACCCAGCAGGTCGTGGTCGGCAACCTGCCCGGCATGCCGCCGGTCAATGGCGTGGTCGACTTCGTGCGCGACACCGAGGGTGGCGAGCTGGCGAACGCGCGCAGCAAGCTCACCGGCTTCGGGCTGACCCTGCCGGACGGCTCGTTCATCCTCGTGGCACAGGATGCGAGCAGGCTGATCGACATGCAGCACGCGATCGAGAGTGCGTTCGCGGTCGCCGCGGCGGTCACGCTCTTCCTCGCCGTCGCGGGTGGCGTGCTGCTGGGCGGCGGCTTCCTGCGCCGCATCGACACGATCGGCCGCACCAGTCGCGCCATCATGGCAGGCGACCTCACCGCGCGCATTCCCGTGCGCGGCACCAACGACGAAATCGACCAGCTCGTGGCCGGCCTCAACGCCATGCTCGACCGCATCCAGCATCTCATGGAGGGGCTGCGCCAGGTTTCCAACGACATCGCCCACGATCTGCGCACGCCGCTCGGCCGATTGCGCCAGCGTCTGGAAGATGCGCGCGAGCATGCGACAACGACCGCCGAGTACGCGGCCGCCGCCGATGCCTCGATCGCCGAGGCCGACCTCCTGCTCGAGACCTTCTCGGCCCTGTTGCGCATTGCCCAGATCGAGGCGGGCGCGCAGAAGAGCGGCTTCGCCCTGGTCGATCTTTCGGAGGTCGCCCGCCAGGTCGGCGAGGCCTACGAGCCGTCGGCCGAGGATTCGCAGCACCGGCTCGACCTTCGCATCGAGCCCGGCATCGCCATCCGCGGGGACCGGCAGCTGCTGGCGCAGATGCTGTCCAATCTCGTGGAGAATGCGCTGGCGCACACGCCGTCCGGCTCGACCGTGTCGCTGGCACTGATCAAGGGACCGCAGATCACCGTGGCCGACAATGGCCCGGGCATTCCGGCGGAAGAACGCAACAAGGTGTTCGACCGCTTCTATCGACTGGACCGCAGCCGCTCGACGGCCGGCAGCGGCCTTGGCCTGGCGCTGGTGAAGGCGATCGCCAGCCTGCATGGGCTGTCGATCAGGCTCGAGGACCGCCAGCCCGGCCTCGCCGTCATCCTGGGGGGAAACTGATGTTCGCATACGTCGGCAGCTACACGACGCCGGGCCGCAAAGGACACGGCAACGGCATCAACGTCTACAAGGTCGATCCGCGCAGCGGCGCGTTCAGGCACGTCCAGACTCTGGGCGGCCTGGAGAACCCGTCGTTCCTGGCGCTCAACAAGGACGGGACACGCCTCTACTCGGTGCACGGCGATCGCAGCGAAGCGACCTCGTACACGGTCGATCCCCTGACCGGCCGCATCGCCGTGCTCAATCGGCAATCGACCGGCGGCTACAACGTCATCCACCTCTCCCTCGACGCCACCGAGCGCTTCCTGTTCGTGACCAACTACGGTACGGACTCGATCGCCGCGCTGCCGATCGGCAAGGATGGCGCGCTCGGCGCCTATTCCACTCTCACCACTGTGGCCGGCACGATCGGACCGCACCGGCGCGAACAGGGCAATATCCGTCCGCACCACAATCCGCTCGATCGCGAGGGCAAGCACTTCTTCCTGCCGTGCAAGGGCGGCGACGTCGTGGTGTCGTATCGTCTCGACAGAAAGAAAGGCGTGGCCGTCGAAGCCGGACGGGTCGTCTCGCGCCCCGGCGCCGGTCCGCGCCACATCGACTTCCATCCCACGCGCGCCCTCGCCTACGTGATCAACGAACTCAACTCGACGATCACGACCTATCGCAAGGATGGTCCGACACTCACGCCGATCCAGACCGTACCCTCCTGCCCCAACTCGTTCACGGGCTACAGCACGGGGGCGGAGATCGCCGTCGATCGTGCCGGCCGCAACGTCTACGTCACCAACCGCGGCCACGACAGCGTCGGCGTGTTCGCGATCGATCGCGCGAAGGGCACGCTTTCGCCCCGGCAATGGGTGCCGACCAAGGGCACGGTCCCGCGCTTCTTCGCCTTCGACCCCAACCAGCGCTTCCTCTACGTGGCCAACCAGGGAAGCGACACGATCTTCGCCTATCGCAGGGGCGCCGACGGCAGACTGTCGCCGACGCGTATCAAGGTGAAGGTCGGCAGCCCGGCCTGCATCGTCTTCGGTTGAATTACTGGCCCGCGAGGTCGACAATTGCGGGTGCCCAACGTCGCGGGGAGGCAACGATGTTCACGATCGACGATGCCGGGAGCGCCATCATGGCGGTCGGTGCGCTGGGGACGGCGGCATTTGGGCTGGTCGATGCGACGAAGGTGTTCGGCGGCGGAGTCTCGCGCGCGGGCTTCGGTCACGTGCACGACGCGGTCGCTCCCTACATCTCGTTCGCCAGCGCCGAGGCCGGTATCTTCGGCACCCGGCAGATCGTCGAGACGCTGCGCGCCAACTGGATGAACGGCATGGCCAAGGCCGACCAGAAGGCCGTCGCGCGATCGCTCATCCGGCTCATGCTGAAGCCCGACAGTGCCGAAGCGATGGCGCGCCTGGCAGGCGTCGACCCGGCGCAACTGAAGGCCGCGGCCGAGCATGTCTATGCCAACCAGCCGCTCAGCGTCGCCGACACCAACGCGCTGGGCGCCTTCGATGTCGCGGTGAGCGCCACGCTCGATCTGGGCTACGAGCGCGGCGATCAACTCTATCGCAACATGGCGAAGATCGTCGCGGGCGCGATCGCCATCGGGCTGACGATCGCTGCGACACTGCTCGTCCATGGCGGGGCCACTACCATCCGCCAACTGGTAATCGCCGTCCTCGTCGGCCTGGTCGCCACGCCGCTTGCGCCGGTCGCCAAGGATATGGCGTCGGCGCTGCAGACCGCCGTGAAGGCCATCGGCGCTGTCAGGCGTTGAGCGGGCGATGACGCTCTATCTTAATTTCCGGGCGCAGCCGGTCGCCGGCGGGGTGATCTCGCCCTACATGATGATGGGCGACGGCGCCGATCCGCCCGGCCTCCGCATGATGTCGACGACGGAAGTGCAGAACCTGCTGTTCGGCAAGAACATCCTGTTTGTCGCCCATGGCTTCAACGTCGACCAGGCCGACGCCGTCAGCGCCTTCGCGGCACTCGATGCCCGCCTCGGTCTGGGTGAGGCAGGCATCGTGGTCGGCGTGTTGTGGCCAGGGGACGCCTGGCTTCCCGTCGTCAACTATCCATTCGAGGGCAACGACGCGATGAACTCCGGCAACAACCTTGCCGACTACTGCAACCGCTATCTTGGCGGCGCGCTCAGCCTGTCCTTCCTGTCGCACAGCCTGGGCGCGCGGCTGGTGCTGCAGGCGGTCGCCGGGCTCTCGCGCAAGGCTCGGCTGGTTTGTCTCGCCGCCGGCGCGATCAATCGCGACTGCCTCGAGAGCGAGTATGCGGCAGCGGCCGGCAACGCGCTGTCGATCGGCGTTCTCGCCTCGCATAAGGATTGGGTACTGCAGCTGGCCTTCCCACTGGGCGATCCGATCTCGAACGCCCTGCACGACGATCATCGTTTCTTCGAGAAGGCGCTGGGCTACGACGGTCCGCCCCCGGACGACGTTCCTCTCATCGGGCCCTTTCAGATTCCCGACGCGTACGACTACGTGCACAGCAGCTACCTGCCGCCGAAAGACCCCGGCCGCTGGGTGCTCGTCGCGGACTACGTCCGCCGCGCGTTCCTCGGCGAGCCGCTGCTGCAGGGCGTGCCGTTTCCGGAGCCGCCGCCCTGAAAGCGGTCTATGATCCCGTCCCCTTCGACGGAGGAAGAAATGAGCAACAAGCAGTACGGTTTCGAGACGCTCTCCGTCCATGCCGGTGCAGCACCCGACCCCGCGACCGGCGCGCGCGCATTGCCGATCTACCAGACCACGGCGTATGTCTTCGACGATGCGGACCACGCCGCGGCCCTGTTCAACCTGCAGACCGTGGGCTTCATCTACTCGCGCCTGACCAACCCGACCAATGCGGCCCTCGAGGCGCGGCTCGCGACCCTCGAGGGCGGTCGCGGCTGTACCGTGGCGGCATCGGGCCATGCCGCGCAGGTGCTGGCGCTGTTTCCGCTGATGACGCCGGGCGACGAGGTCGTGGCCTCGTCGCGCCTCTATGGCGGCTCGCTGCAGCAGATGAAGAACACCTATCCGAAGTTCGGCTGGAAGGCGCACATCGTCGACGCCGACACGCCCGACAACTTCAAGCGCGCCCTGACCGACAGGACGAAGGCCTTCTTCATCGAGAGCCTGGCCAACCCCGGCGGCGTCATCAGCGACATCTCGGCAATCGCGCGGATCGCCGAGGACGCGGGCGTGCCGCTGATCGTCGACAATACGCTGGCCACGCCCTACCTCTGCAAGCCGATCGATTTCGGCGCGACTCTGGTGATCCACTCGACGACCAAGTTCCTGAGCGGCACCGGCACGTCGATGGGCGGCGCGATCGTCGACAGCGGCAAGTTCGACTGGACGCGCGGTGGCCGCTTCCCGAGCCTCGCCGGACCAGAGCCCGCCTATCACGGCCTCAATTTCTTCGAGACGTTCGGCGACATGGCCTACACCTTTCACAGTCACGCCGTGGGCCTGCGCGATCTCGGACCGAGCCAGGCACCGTTCAATGCCTGGCTCACCATGCTCGGCATCGAGACCCTGGGGCTGCGCATGGAACGCCACTGCGCCAACGCACTCAAGGTCGCGCAGTATCTCGAGACGCATGGCGCCGTCGCCTGGGTGAACTATGCGGGCCTGGCGTCGAACAAATACAACGCCCTGATGAAGCGCTACCTGCCCAAGGGTGCCGGCTCGGTGTTCACCTTCGGCGTGAAGGGCGGCTACGACGTCGGCGTAAAGATCGTCGACTCGGTCGAGTTGTTCAGCCACGTCGCCAACATCGGCGACGCCAAGAGCCTGATCATCCATCCCGCGTCGACGACGCACCGCCAGCTCACCGACGAGCAGCGCGTCGCGGCCGGCGCCGGACCGGACGTAATTCGCCTGTCGATAGGCCTCGAAACGGCTGACGACATCATCGCCGATCTGGAGCAAGCTTTGGCAAAAGCGACGGCCCGGGGACGATAACGCGCTATGCTGCCCAAGGCAGACAACGACTTCCTGACCCAAAGCGGCGCTGGCACGCCGATGGGCGAACTGCTGCGCCGCTTCTGGATGCCCGCGCTGCTCTCGGAGGAATTGCCCGAACGCGACGGACCTCCCAAGAAGATCAAGATACTCGGAGAGGATCTGCTGGCGTTTCGCGACACCAGCGGGCGGGTCGGAATCGTCGAGCCGCATTGCCCGCATCGCGGCGCTAATCTCTATCACGGGCGCAACGAGGAGTGCGGCCTGCGCTGCGCCTTCCACGGCTGGAAGTTCGACGTCGACGGCAACTGCGTCGACCTGCCGACTTCGCCGCCGGAGTCGACCTACAAGGACACGATCAAGCTGCTCGCCTATCCGGTGCGCGAATGGGCCGACATGATCTGGGTCTACATGGGTCCGCGCGCGGCGATGCCAGAATTGCCGCAACTTGAAATCGGCCTGGTGCCGGGCGCGAGCCGCTTCGTCACCAAGAAATGGCAGGACTGCAACTGGGTGCAGAGCGTCGAAGGTGCGCTCGACACCGCGCACTTCTCGTTTCTCCACGCCGTGCTCTCCAAGGACGAAGCCAAGGCGCGCGCGGCCCTCGCCAAGGCCGCGATCGCCGATCAATCGACGCCCGACGATCGCATCCGCTGGATCCACAACGACTGTCGGCCGAAATTCACCGTCCTTGGCCATGACGCCGGGCTGCTGATCGGTGCGGCGCGCAAGACCGACGGGGCGGATCTCTACTGGCGCATCTCGCAGTTCCTGATGCCCAACCACGCCTACACGCCGACCGCCTTCCCCGGCGAGATCTACTATGGCCAGTGCTGGGTGCCGGTCGACGACCGGTCGTGCTGGATTTACACCTACTGCTGGCAGCCCGACCGGCCGTTCACCAACGCCGAACGGACCAAGTTCGACGGCGGCTTCAACGTTCATGCCGAGATCGACGACGACTACGTGCCGCTGCGCAATCCCGGCAACGAATACCTCATGGATCGCGCGGTGCAGAAGCACGACACCTTCACCGGCATCGAAGGCGTCAGCGAGCAGGATGCGGCGATCCAGGACAGCATGGGCCCGATCCAGGACCGCACGAAGGAGCATCTGGGCCCGACCGACGTCGGTGTCGTGGAGTTTCGCAAGCTGCTGATGGGCGCGGCCCGATCGCTTGGCGCCGGTACTGCTCCGGTGGCCGCCGCGTCGCCCAGGCGTTACGCCGTGCGCGCCGGCGGCGCCGTGGCGGCGCCCGACAAGCCGCTCGAGGCCGTCATGACCGATCGCTTCGGTCATGTCCGTGGCTACGTCGGCGGCCAGTACGGCCTGGACGACTGATGCTGAGCCACGCCGACAACGAGTTCCTCGTCCGCAGCGGTCCCGGCACCGCGATGGGAGGATTGCTGCGCCGCTTTTGGATGCCGGCGCTGCTGTCGGAAGAATTGCCCGAGCGCGACGGGCCTCCCCGCAAGATCAAGATCCTCGGCGAGGACCTGCTGGCGTTCCGCGACACCAATGGCCGCGTGGGCATCGTCGAACCGCATTGCCCGCATCGCGGCGCCAACCTCTATCACGGGCGCAACGAGGAGTGCGGCCTGCGCTGCGCCTTCCACGGCTGGAAGTTCGACGTCGACGGCAACTGCGTCGACCTGCCGACTTCGCCGCCGGAGTCGACCTACAAGGACACGATCGGGCTGCTCGCCTATCCGGCGCGCGAATGGGGCGACTTCATCTGGATCTACATGGGTCCAAGGGAAAAGATGCCGGAGCTGCCGCAGCTCGAGATGGGGCTGGTGCCGGCAGTACATCGCTATGTCTCCAAGAAATGGCAGGACTGCAACTGGGTGCAGAGCCTCGAAGGCGGCATCGACACCGCGCACTTCTCGTTCCTGCATGCGGTGCCGTCGAAGGACGAGGCCAAGAAGCGCGAGATCTACAGCCGATCGGCGGCACTTGGCGATCAGTCGAAACCCGACGATCGGATCCGCTGGGTGACCGACGATCCGCGCCCGAAGTTCAGCATCATCGGCCACGACGCGGGGCTGGTGATCGGCGGCGCGCGCAAGACGGACGGAGCCGATCTCTATTGGCGTATCGCGCAGTTCCTGATGCCCAACCACGCCTTCGCCCCGGCCGCGTTCCCCGGCGAGATCCAGTATGGCCAGTGCTGGGTGCCGGTCGATGACACGAGCTGCTGGATCTACACCTACAGCTGGCTGCCCGAGCGGCCGCTCAGCAATGCCGAGCGGACCAAGTTCGCCGGCGGCTTCGGCGTGCACAGCCAGGTCGACGGCGACTACCGGCCGCTGCGCAACAAGGACAACAACTACCTGATCGACCGCGCCCTGCAGAAGGAGCTGAGCTTCACCGGCATCACCGGCGTGAGCGAGCAGGACTCCGCGATCCAGGACAGCCAGGGCCCGATCCAGGACCGCACGCGCGAGCATCTGGGCCCTACCGACATCGGCATCGTCGAGTTCCGCAAGCTGGTGATGGGCGCCGCCCGAGCGCTCGACCGCGGCGAGGAACCGAAGGCTGTGTCGGCGGCGGCGAGATATGCCGTGCGTTCCGGCGGCTGGGTCGCCGGTCCCGAGAAATCGCTGGCCACGGTGATGACCGAGCGGTTCGGCCATCCGCACGGCTATGTCGGCGCCGAGTATGGACTTGGCAATTGAGCCTGCTAACGTCGCCACGCCACTTCGGGGGAGAGCTTCCGTGACCGTCAAGATTTATGGCCCCACCGCCTCCCGCGCCGCCCGTGCGCTGTGGATCGTCCACGAACTCGACATTCCGTTCGAGCACGTCGCGATGGAGATGAAGGAGCTGAAGGGCGCCGACTATCTCAAGATCAATCCCAACGGCAAGGTGCCGACCCTGGTCGACGGCGACTTCAAGCTGTTCGAATCGATGGCGATCAACCTCTATCTCGCCGCCAAGCACAACAAGGACGGTTTCTATCCCTCCTCGCTCGAGGACCAGGCGGTCTGCAACCAATGGAGCTTCTGGGGCATGACCGAAGTCGAGAAGCCGCTGCTCACCATCCTGATCGACATGTTCATGACCGCGCCCGACAAGCGCAAACCCGACGCCGTGGCCGAGGCACAGAAGGCGCTGCCCAAGCCGTTCGGCGTGTTGAACGGCGCATTGCAGGGCCGTGACTACCTGCTGGGCTCGAAGTTCACCGTCGCCGATCTCAACCTGGCCTCGATCTGCAGCTGGGCGCGGCCGATCAAGTTCGACTTCGCACCGTTCCCCAATGTCGGCGCCTGGCTCGACCGCTGCCTGTCGCGGCCGGCCTACAAGGCCGCACGCGGCTCCAAGTAAGGCGGCAAGCAAGGCGGTTGCGGCAGACCGGCCGAAGCGCTACACGCGCTTCTCCGGTCGGGGCGTAGCGCAGCCTGGTAGCGCATCAGTCTGGGGGACTGGGGGTCGCAGGTTCAAATCCTGTCGCCCCGACCAACTTCCACCCCCTCTTCGAGCACCAAGAGCGAAATCGAGAAAATGAACCCGAAGCGGGCGCTCGCCTTCATTTTCTGCACGGCCGCGCTCGACGTCCTGGCCCTCGGCATGATGATCCCGGTGCTGCCGCGCCTGATCCTCGAGTTCCAGGGCGGCGATGCAACGCTCGCCTCCGGGACGATCGGCGTGTTCCTCACGGTCTGGGCCCTGATGCAATTCCTGTTCTCGCCGTTGCTCGGATCGCTGTCGGACCGCTACGGCCGGCGGCCAGTGATCCTGATCTCCTGCTTCGGACTCGGTCTCGACTATGTCCTTATGGCGCTTGCCCCCTCGCTCGGCTGGTTGTTTGTCGGCCGCGTCATCTCGGGCGTCACGTCGGCCACGCTCGGCACCGCCTTCGCCTACATCGCCGACGTGACGCCCCCCGAGGCCCGTGCCAAGGCGTTCGGCCTCGTCGGCGGCGCCTTCGGCCTCGGCTTCGTCGTCGGGCCGGCGCTGGGCGGGCTGATGGGCAGCCTCGATCCTCGCCTGCCATTCTGGTGCTCGGCCGGCGCTTGCCTGCTCAATGCGGGTTTCGGCTGGTTCATCCTGCCGGAGTCGCTGCCGCCCGAGCGCCGCATGGAATTCGCCTGGAAGCGCGCCAATCCACTGGGTTCGCTCAGGCTTCTTGGCCGCCATATCGAGCTGTGGGGCCTGGCGGCCGCCGGCTTCCTTGGCAACTTCGCCCATCAGGTGCTGCCCGCGGTCTTCGTGCTCTACGCCGGCTACCGCTACGGCTGGGGGCCGGGCATGGTCGGCTTGACCCTCGCCATGGTCGGCATCGCTTCTGCGATCGCGCAGGGTCTGCTGGTCGGCCGCGTCATCGGCTGGCTGGGTGAGCGCTGGACGCTGATCGGCGGAATGCTCGCCGGCTGCCTGGGCATGCTGATCTACGGCCTGGCGCCGAACGGGCCGCTGTTCTGGCTCGGGGTGCCGATCATGGGGTTGTGGGGGCTTGCCAGTCCGGCCTTGCAATCGCTGATGAGCCGCCGGGTCGGCCCTGACGAGCAGGGCCAACTCCAGGGGGCGAACACCTCGCTGTCGAGCATCGCGGGCATCATCGCGCCCGGCGTGTTCGCCGCTACCTTCGCCTATTTCCTGGTCAGGACACCGAGTGCGGCGTGGCTGCTGGCCGCCCTATTTCTGCTCGCAGGCGCATTCGTCGCCTACGTGGCTACGATGCCTCGGCCAGCCGGCGGCCGAGCGGCGTGAGCTTGCAGACAAGCCAGTCGGGCTTCAGCGGATTCTTGAACCACGCCTCGGCCCAACCGCGTGCCAGGCAACGGTGCACGATGTCGTCCGACACGATCTGGCCATCCATGTCGAACAAGGGAAGTTTTCCACCGGCCTGGGATAACCCGCGGCGCAGATAAAGCATCTCACCTATGGTCGGAAGATCACCCTCCAACTCATTGTCGTTAAATGCATAAATATCGATCAGATGCGTCGGCAGACGCACTGTTTCGCGATCAGCAAACACGGTCGCGTCCCCCTATGACGGTTCCGGTGCAAAGTGCCCCTCACGTCAAAGGATACGCCGATCTGTCGAAAAACAAAGAAAAATCAGGTGGTTACTGCATTTTCCTGCAGCAACCACCCGATTTGGTGGGCGAATACCCGGAAGCCGACCAACCCTTGCGCCAGTCGCTTCTTGACGTTGTCTAGTTCTGCGTCTTCAAGGTACTGCGCAATTGCGTCAGCGCTTGCTCAAGATCCTCGAGCACGGTCTCGATCTCGCGCCGCTTGTGCAGGTCCAGCATCGCGGCGCGCGGCGTCGTGGTCGACGGCTGCGGCCCCGTGCGGGGCAGCGGCGGGTGATTGCCGGAGGTCATCGCTTCGGCGCGCGCCGACACAATTCGCAGACTCTCGAGTGCGCTTTCGGCGGCCAGGTCGACGCGCTGCGCCGGCAGGCGGCCACGGCCCTCCTTCAGGAGGCGCTGTACGCCCTTGATGGTGTAGCCATCGTCGTAGAGCAGCGTGCGGATGCGGCGCAGGAGATCGATATCCTCCGGCCGGTAATACCGCCGGCCGCCGCCGCGCTTGAGCGGACGGACCTGCGTGAACTTGCTCTCCCAGAACCGCAGCACGTGCTGCGGAACATCCAGCTCGGTCGCCACTTCGCTGATTGTGCGGAACGCCTGCGCCGACTTCTCGACCCGTCGTTCGACGGCCTGAACAGATGATACGGCCATGACTGACCCCCCAGTCTAGTCTTCCCCAATAACCCAATTATCCCTTCGCAACTTCGCCTGGCGCCCCATTGATCAACGATTTGAGGACGTTCGACGCTCGGAAGACGAGCACTCGCCGCGGCAGGATAGGAACCTCCTGCCCCGTCTTCGGATTTCGGCCAACACGCTGGCCCTTGTCGCGAACCGTGAAGCTCCCGAATGAGGAGATCTTCACCGACTCGCCACGAGCCAATGCCTCGACGACTTCGGCGAGAATGGTCTCGACGAGATCGCTCAATTCGTTGCGAGAGAGTCCCACTTCCTGGAACACCGACTCGCTCAGATCGGCACGCGTGATAGTCCGGCCTTCCATCCGGTAGCACCCTTCCTTCCCCCAGTTAATCCTTAACGTAAGGTGGGAAAGCGGTCAATATCAGGAGGATAGCGGCAACACTTAAATCGGCGTCTGTTCTCGCCCCGTTCAGGGCAAATTTGTATCAGGCACCCTGTTCTACTACCAACGGATGAGCGAGGCGCCCCAAGCCAGCCCGCCGCCAATGCCCTCCAGCAAGGTCAGATCGCCCTTTTTGATGCGTCCGTCCTTTACCGCTGTGTCCAGTGCCAGCGGTATGGAGGCGGCTGACGTGTTGGCGTGGCGGTCCACGGTGACGACCACACGGTCGGCCGGCAGGCCGAGCTTGCGGCCCGTACTGTCGATGATCCGCTTGTTGGCCTGGTGGGGCACCAGCCAGTCGATGTCCTTGGCCTCGAGACCGGCCTTTCCCAAGACCTCACCAACCACGGCGGCCATGTTGACGACCGCATGCTTGAAGACTTCCTTGCCTTCCATGCGCAGAAAGCCCGTGGTGCGGGTCGAGGACGGGCCGCCGTCGACGTAAAGGATGTCGTGCTGGCGGCCATCGGAATGAAGCGCGTTAGCCAGGATACCGCGATCCGCCGAGGTCCCAGTCCCCTGCTCGCCCCTGAGCACGATCGCGCCCGCACCGTCGCCGAACAGCACGCAGGTGCCGCGGTCGTTCCAGTCGAGGATGCGCGAGAAGGTCTCCGCGCCGATCACCAGCGCCGTGCCGGCAAGGCCATTCTTGATCATGCTGTCGGCAACCGACACGCCATAGACGAAGCCCGCACACACGGCCTGCAGGTCGAACGCGGCGCCCTTGTGCATGCCGAGGGCCTTCTGCACCACCGTGGCGGTTGCCGGGAAAGTCTCGTCCGGCGTCGCCGTCGCCAGCACGATCAGGTCGAGGTCGGCACCGGCGATACCGGCATGGGCAAGCGCCCGCTCGGCGGCCTTGAGGGCGAGGTGCGAGGTGAATTCGCCGTCGGCCGCGATGTGACGCTGCTTGATGCCGGTGCGCTGCTGGATCCACTCGTCCGAGGTATCCATCTTCTTGGCCAGCTCGTCGTTGGTGACAATTCTCTCCGGCAGATAGGCGCCGCACCCCTGAACAACGGATCTGATCACGTAGCCCCTCCGGTTGCCTGAAGCGCCTCTTCCGCTTCGGCAGCCGAGGAAACTTCGCGCAGCTTCGCGAGCCCCTCGACGAGCTTGGACTTGTACTCGTAACGCACCATGTCGACGGCGACCCCGATCGCATAGGCAAATCCCAGCTCGTCGGCACCCCCGTGACTTTTCACGCACACGCCGTCGAGGCCCAGGAAGACGCCGCCGTTGTAGCGGCGCGGATCGACGCGCTTGCGCATTTTCACCCACGCCCCCGCCGAGAACAGATAGCCGATCTTGGCGAAGGTCGAGGTCCGGAAGACGTCGCGCACCCAGCCCGTATAGAGCTTGGCCGTGCCCTCGATCGCCTTTAGCGCGACGTTGCCGGTGAAGCCGTCGGTCACTACCACGTCGACCACGCCGGCGCCGATATCGTTGCCCTCGATGAAGCCGTGGAAATTGACCGGCGCGCCCTCGCGGCGCAGCCATGCCGCGGCCTGGCGGACCTCCTCGTGACCCTTCAGCTCTTCGGAGCCGACATTCAACAGGCCGACCTTGGGCGTGTCGAGGCCGAGCAGGACCTGGGCGAATACGCTGCCCATGACCGCGAATTCGGCGAGGTTGTCGGCGTCGCATTCGATATTGGCGCCGAGATCGAGCATCACCGTCTCGCCGAGTGCGGTTGGCAGGAACGAGGCCAGCGCCGGGCGGTGCGCACCCTCGAGCATGCGCATCGCGAACATCGAGATGGCGAGCAGGGCGCCGGTATTGCCGGCAGAAACCACCGAGTCGGCCCGGCCCTGTCCGGCCGCCTCGCAGGCCAGCCACATGCTGGACTTCCTGCGGCGGCGTAACGCGAAGGATGGCTTGTCCTCGGCCAACACCGCGTCCTCGGCCGGCACGATCTCGAGCGCCGCAGCCAGGCCCTTGCGCTTGTCGACCAATGGCTTGAGCTTCGTGGGATCGCCAAACAGCAGGAACGTGGTGCCGGGATAGCGCTCGCGCGCAATGTCCGCGCCGTTCACGACGATATCGGGCGCCCGGTCACCGCCCATCCCGTCGAGCGCGAGTACAACCTTGCCCGCGCTCACGGACTCACTCCGTTGACTATTTCTCGGCCGACGCGCCGTCGGCCAGGACCGGCATGTCCTCGCGATAGTAGCCGCAGTGCGAGCACACCATGTGCGGCCGCTTCAGCTCACCGCAGTTCTTGCACTCGATATAGGCCATCGGCGCGATGGCGTGGTGTGAGCGGCGCATGTTGCGTCGGGACTTGGAAACTTTCTTCTTGGGAACTGCCATGACACGATCTCCACGACGGGACGAAGCCTGCCCTGCTGAGCCGGCTCCCTCCCCATAAAAGCTACGGCCGCGCTCTACAGGCGCGGCGGGCCGACTTCTCTAGCCAAATCGTTCCGTCCTCGCAACAATTTAGCGTCCGCGGCGTGGTTTGTCTCTGAGAGCCGCCAGACCGGCAAAAGGATGCCTCCGCCCGTCGGATTTGCCCGCCCGCCGGCCCTCATTTCCCGCATTTCGAGGCTTCGGCAGCACATCTTCCAGCTTTACGCCAGGGCGCCGGGGATAGGGATCGGCTGCCAGCGCGAGCTGTTCGGCGACGATTTCGCCGACATCGAGCATATTTCCGGCCAGCGGCTCAGGGGCGTCGACCTGAGCGCTGAGTACCGTCTCCCCGTTCTCGGCGTCCAATTCCTCGGCGAGATCCTGCTTGAACGCGATCCGAAAGGTCTCGTCGAGTTCCTGGGTGACCGGGTCGAGGCTCAGAATACAGGCCTGCACGATCCTGCCGCGCAGACGACCTTCCACCACGACCTGACCGCCAGCGCGGCGATCGATGGTCGCGCGCGCGGAGAACGCCGGCAGGCCGAGAAAACCGAACCGCCTCGCCAAGGCTGCGCGCTCGCTCTCGCTAGGCGTGACTTCCAGCGCAGTCGAACCGCCGGCCCCCATCTTGTCGAGGTCGACCATCCGCTCGATTTCGGATTTGTGCTGCTTGTCGGCGGGTTGAACCATTTTGCCAGTCTACTTCGCCAAATCGCTTCGCGACATGCCCGCGAGCCGGTCTGCAAGGCGCCGGACATGGGTCTCGAGGCGCTCGACGCACGCGGCGTCGACCGGCGGCCTGCCGCCGTAGGCGTTGCGCCGCAGAACCTCGGCAAGTCCAGCCGTCCCTCCCGCCAGGGCATCGCGGTACGCCAGCGCCCGGCCATGGAAACCCTCGGCCATGATCTTGATGCGCCGGCCGACACCCAGATCCTGGACCCCGATTTCCCGCAAGGTGAGGTCCAAGTGCACGAACATGACGTCGAAAAAAGCCTGTGCAAGCACCTCGCCATCGGGCTCGCACCTCAGGCGTTCGATGACCAATGCTGCGTGCAACGCCAGCGAGTCGAAACGTCCGTCGAGCGTGTCGGGAATGCCGCACGCCTCGAACAATTCCGGCGCACGCGCCCATTCGCCCGTACGCCTGTAGACGGAGGCGGCAAACTCTTCCTCGGGCTTCCTGCGGCGAAACACTGAAATTCTCCCCCACGGCCGTTGGCCTCGGTTGACCCCGGGCCCCCGCCACGACATGTTGTGCACCCTCTTTCGCCAGAACCCAAGAACCCGTCCATGCGTCGCACCGTCCCGCTTGTCCTTGCTGCAGGCTTCCTGGCGTCCTTCACGCTCGCCGGCTGCGAGAACATCGTCGATCAGCGCGGCTTCGCAGCCACCCCCGGGTCGGTCGACAAGATCGAGATCGGCACGCAGAGCCGCGAGGACATCGTGCGGCTGGTCGGCTCGCCGTCGGCCGTCGCCACCTTCAATCCGAACGTCTGGTACTACATCACCCAAAAGCAGGAGACGGTCGCCTTCCTGAAGTCCAAGATCATCGAGCAGCAGGTGATGCAGCTCACCTTCAACGATGCGGGCCGCTTGCAAGCGCTCAAAAAGTACGACCTGGAGGATAGCGAGCACATCACGATGGTCTCGCGCATCACGCCGACGGCGGGCAAGGAGCTTACGATTCTCGAGCAGATCATGGGCAACGTCGGCCGGTTCACGGCGCCGAACGGCGCGACCCAGGGCGGCCCGATCGGCGCACCGACTTCCGGCAGCGGCACCCAGTAGCGGCACGCAGCAAAAAGCCCCGGTGTTTCCACCGGGGCTTTTCGGTTTCGACGAGTGGCTCTGCTCAGTGCGCGAGCACGGCAAGCAGCAGCAGCGCCACGATGTTGGTGATCTTGATCATTGGGTTGACGGCCGGGCCCGACGTGTCCTTGTACGGGTCGCCGACCGTGTCGCCGGTCACCGCGGCCTTGTGGGCCTCGGATCCCTTGCCGCCAAAATGGCCTTCCTCGATGTACTTCTTGGCGTTGTCCCAGGCACCGCCGCCGGCCGTCATCGAGATGGCGACGAAGATGCCGGTGACGATCACGCCGAGCAGCATGGCGCCGACCGCTGCGAAGGCGTCCGACTTGCCGCCGATCGCCGAAATCACGAAGTACAGCACGATCGGCGATAGCACCGGCAGCAGCGACGGGATCATCATCTCCTTGATCGCGGCCTTGGTGAGCATGTCGACGGCGCGGCCGTAATCCGGACGATCCGTGCCCGCCATGATGCCGGGCTTCTCCTTGAACTGACGACGGACTTCCTCGACCACCGACTGTGCGGCACGGCCGACCGCCAGCATGGACATGCCGCCGAACAGGTACGGCAGTCCGCCGCCGATCAGCAGGCCGACCACGACGTACGGGTTCTCGAGGGAGAAGTTCACGGCCTTGATGCCGAGCTTGCCCTGCGAGATGAAGTAGGTGAGGTCCGAGGTGTAGGCCGCGAACAGGACCAGTGCACCGAGGCCGGCCGACGCTATGGCGTAGCCTTTGGTGACGGCCTTGGTGGTGTTGCCGACCGCGTCGAGCGCATCGGTGTTCTTGCGCACTTCCTTGGGCAGGCCCGCCATTTCGGCGATGCCGCCGGCATTGTCGGTGACCGGACCGTAGGCGTCGAGCGCAACCACCATGCCCGCGAGCGCCAGCATGGCGGTCGTGGCGATGGCGATGCCGAACAGGCCCGCGAGCACGTAGCAGATCACGATGCCGGCGCAGATCAGCAGCGCAGGCATGGCAGTCGCTTCCATGGACATCGCAAGTCCCGCGATGACGTTGGTGCCGTGGCCGGTGACCGAAGCCTGGGCCACCGCCTTCACCGGACGATAGTCCGTGCCGGTGTAATACTCGGTGATCCACACGATCAGGCCGGTGATGGCGAGGCCGACCAGCGAGCACCAGAACAGCGACATGCCGGTGAACGACTTGTCACCCACCGTCATCGCGGTTCCCATGCCGACCAGGCGGTCGGTGACGAGCCAGATCGCCGGAATCGACAGCACGGCGGCCACGATCACGCCCTTGTACATCGCCCACATGATACCGCCGTCGGAACCCAGCTTCACAAAGTAGGTGCCGATGATCGAGGTGATGATGCAGCCGCCGCCGATGGCCAGCGGATAGAGCATCAGGGTCATGACCAGCGCTGGGTTGGCCACGAAGAAGATTGACGACAGCACCATCGTGGCGACCATCGTCACCGCATAGGTCTCGAACAGGTCGGCAGCCATGCCGGCGCAGTCGCCGACATTGTCGCCCACGTTGTCGGCGATGGTGGCCGGGTTGCGGGGGTCATCTTCCGGGATGCCCGCTTCGACCTTGCCGACCATGTCGCCGCCGACGTCCGCACCCTTGGTGAAGATGCCGCCGCCGAGACGGGCGAAGATCGAGATCAGCGAGGCGCCGAAGCCCAGCGACACCAGTGCGTCGATCATTTCGCGGCTGCCGGGCGTGATGCCCATCTTGAGCAGCACGGCGAAGTAGCCGGTGACACCCAACAGGGCGAGGCCCGCCACCAGCATGCCGGTGACAGCGCCCGCCTTGAAGGCGAGATCGAGGCCCTGCCCCAGGCTCTTCTGCGCCGCGACGGCAGTGCGCACGTTGGCGCGCACCGACACGTTCATGCCGATGAAGCCCGTCGCGCCGGAAAGCACGGCGCCGATCAGGAAACCCGCGGCCGAGAGCTTGCCCAGCAGGATGAACAGAAGCACGAGGACGACGACGCCCACGATGCCGATGGTGGTGTACTGACGGCGCAGGTAAGCCGCCGCACCCTCTTAAATCGCCTGAGCGATCTCTTGCATGCGAGGGGTACCCGCATCCGCGGCCATGACCCGCGACGCGGTGATGACGCCATAGAGCACGGCGATAACGCCGCAAGCCATGACGGCCCAAAGAACGTGAGACATAGTGCGCTAACCTATTGTTTTTATATCTTTTTCAGCCCGACGTGCGCCGAAGCAAGTACTCTCCCCCAACGCGAGGCGGGCGGAAAATGACAGAACGCTTGCGTCTCCGCAACACCAGCCGGGGGTGAAATCCCCATCCGCCTCAAGGGCTTGGGCGGGGCCTCAGGCGCGGGCCGGCGCCCGCAACCGGTAGACACCGATCACCAGCAGCGCGACGCAGACCAGGCCAAAGGCGAGGTAGTTGAGCTGCGCCCAGCCGCTGACCTCGAGAACCACGCTCGCCATGAGGCTGGCCGTCGCCGTCGTGGCGAACACCATGAAGTCGTTGAAGGCCTGCGCCTTGCCCCGCTCGGAGGGCCGATAGGTTGTCGTCAACAGGGTCGTGGCGCCGACGAACAGGAAATTCCATCCGACGCCGTTCAGCCCAAGGGCGCCGCGGAAATGCCATGCGGTCGTACCCATCAGGGCGACGGCGACGCCGCCGATCAGCAACGCGATGCCGATTGTCATCATGTTGAAGACGCCGAAGCGCTGGATCAGATGGCCGGTAAAGAAAGCCGGCACGAACATGCCCATGACATGCACGAAGATCGTGATCGGCGCCTCGGTCTTGGCAAGGCCGCACTGGACGATCGCCAGAGGCGAGGCCGCCATGACGAAGGACATCACGCCGAACGCGATCATCGCGCCGGCCGCGGCGACCATATAGGCCGGCTGGGTCACGATCTCGAGCAGCGGCCGCTGCGGGCCGGCGACGTCCTCTGCCTTCACGACCGGGAATTCGATGAAACTCAACACCGTGAACACGATAATATGGATCACGATCACCGCGACGAAGCTTGCCTGGAAGATCGGCACCCACAGGTCGGGCGTCCAGCGCGCAAGTGTGGGGCCCATGATGCCGGCAAAGACACCGCCCGCGGTCACATAGGAGATGGCCTGCGCGCGAAAGGCCGGCGGCGCCAGCTCGACGGCGGCAAAGCGGTAGAGCTGCATGTTGGCCACGGCGTAGCCCAGGATCAGCCCGCCGCAGCACATCATCAGGAAACTGCCGAGCTGCAGACCGATCGCTGCGCAGGAAGCGCCGACCATGCCGGCGAGCGAGCCGATCCGGAAGCCGAAGCGGCGGCCACGGCGCATCATCAGCATGGAGGCGGGAAAGACCGACAGCATGACGCCGAGATGCTGCATCGTCACAGGCAGGTTTGCCCACATGCGCATGTCCGGCGGCACGATGGTCAGCACCGCGAGCGCCGACGAGGCGAACATCAGCGTGTTGCTGCTTTGCGTCAGCGCCTGGCAGAAGCCCAGCAGCCCGATGTTGCGCACCGCGCGTCGCGGGATGCGGGCAACCGACGCCTGCGTTTCCTCGAGCTTGATCGATCCGTCCATTGGGCGCGCAACATAGTCGCCGGCCTGAGGCGAAACCACCCCTAGAAGTGGACGTAGCCTTTGCGTTGCACGCAGGCCTCATGTCCGCCGATCGTGAGATGAACGCCCTTCCCGCGCGCCAGTCGGCCAATTTGCGTGATATTCACGCCGGCAGCGCGCGCCGCCGCGTGCAATGCAGCACGCTTGCGCGGCGAAGCGGCGATCACCAGCTCGTAGTCGTCGCCGCCGCCGAGCACGTTGCTCCACAGCGCGGGTGTCGCCTCGACGAGGCGTCTGGCGGCGGCAGAAAGCGGAATGCGATCGCGCTCGATAAGCACCGCGATCCGCGATGCCTCGCCAATATGGCCGGCGTCGGCCAGCAGTCCGTCCGACACGTCCGCCGCTGCCCTGGCGATGCCGATCAATCGCGGGCCGAGCATCGTGCGCGGCACGGGCAGACGATAACGTTTCTCCAGAGAAGGACTCTTCAGCTTGCCCTGCGCCGCCAGAAGGCCAAGCGCCGCATCGCCGATCGTGCCGCTCACCCACAACTCGTCACCCGCACGCGCACCGCCGCGCCCAAGCCCCTTGCCGCGCGCCACCTTGCCGAAGGCAGTGATCGAGATCGTGGTTGGCCCTGGCGTCGACGTCGTATCGCCACCCGTCAAGGCGATGCGATAGCGCCGCTGATCGGCCGCGAGCCCGCGCGCGAAACGCGCGACCCAGCGCTCGGTCCAGCCCTTCCGAAGCGACAACGCAAGCTGATAGGCGAACGGCACGGCACCGCCGGCGGCGAGATCCGAAAGGCAGACGCGCAGCGCCTTGGCCGCTACCGTTTCCGGTTTCTCATCGGCCAGAAAGTGTACGCCGGAGACGATGGTGTCGGTCTTCACCACGAGGTCGTGTCGCGCGTCGGCGGCGAAAAAGGCGTTGTCGCTCTCGAGACCGCCGGCACCCTTGAAGCCATGCGCCAGCGGCGCGAAATAGCGGGCGATCAGCTCGAATTCACCGATACGAACCCGTCGCGGCATGGCGCGTCACTTCACGAGTTCGGTGGGCCGCGCCTCGTGTGCCACCCGATCGAGCACCGAATTTATGAAAGTCGGCTCGCCCTGGTCGTAAAAAGCGTGAGCGATCTCGACATATTCGTTGATCGCCACCCGAGGCGGCACGTCCTTGCGATGCACCAGCTCATAGGCACCGGCCAGCAGAATCGCGCGCACGAGGCGATCGACCCGCGCCCAGGTCCAATCCTTGGCCAGCGCACCCGACACGGTCTGTTCGAGCTCGTCCTTGTGGGCCGCAGTACCTTCCACGACGTCCCGGAACAGCGGCTTGTCGGCGTCGCGGCGCATCCCGCCCTCGCCTTGCTCGCCGGTCCGCACGTTGAGGAACTGGTCGACGATGGCCGACGGCTCGTCCTGGCCCTCCTGCCACTGATAAAGTGCCTGAACGGCTGCGAGACGGGCGGACTGCCGGCGACTGGGGAGCTTCGGCGCGTCGGTCATTTCTTCTTCCAATGGCGGGCAAGTGCCACCATGGCAAGGCACGCGTGTGCGGCATCGCCGCCCTTGTCGCCGCGATCCGTGGCCGCCCGCGCCCACGCCTGGTCCGCGTTGTTCACGGTCACGATGCCGTAGCCGATCGCCAGCCGGTGGTTCACCGAAAGATCCATCAGCGCCCGCGCACTCTCGCCACAGACATAGTCGTAGTGGGTGGTCTCGCCACGGATGACGCAGCCGAGGGCCACGTAGCCATCGTACTTGCGACCCTTCTTTGCGGCCGCCAACGCGATCGCGCCGGGAAGCTCGAAGGCGCCTGGCACGTTGATGCGCTCGACCATGGCACCGTTCTTCCGGATCTCGCGCTCGGCACCCGCAATCAGCGCGTCGGCAACCTCGGCGTAGTAATGAGACTCGACGATCAGAATGCGCGCGCCTTTCACGCCGGCGACGGCGGGCCGCACCGTCGGATTTTCCGTGCGCGTCGACATGATTACCTGGCGGATCGGCCGGGGACCGGCTTCTGGCTGATGATCTTGAGGCCGAAGCCTTCGAGGCCGACCACGCTCTTCCTGCTGTTGGACAGCAGGACCATCTCCTTCACGCCGAGGTCGATCAGGATCTGGGCGCCGACGCCGTAGTCGCGCAGCTCGCCGCTCGACATCTCGATATCCTCGCCGGCGCGGCGGCGCTGTTCGGTCAGCATGATGGTGAGCGGCTCGCGGATCAGCACGATCACGCCGCGCCCTTCCTTCGAGATCTCGCGCATCGACGCCTCGATCTCGCCGCCGCGGCCGTGGTCGCGCTGGCCGAGTGCGTCGGTGAAAATGTTCACCGCATGCATGCGCACCATGATCGGACCGCCCGACGCCGGGTCGCCCTTCACGAGGGCGATGTGCTGGGCCATCGTCACCTTGTTCAGGTACACCACGCAACGGAAGTCGCCGCCGTAGGTGCTGTTGAAGGTGTTCTCGCTCAGCCGACGCACAATAGAATCGTAGCGCCGGCGATAGGCGATCAGATCGGAGATTGTGCCGATCTTGAGTCCGTGACGCTGGGCGAAGGTGATCAGGTCGTTGCGGCGCGCCATCGAGCCGTCGTCGTTCATGATCTCGCAGATCACGCCGGCAGGCGTAAGGCCCGCCAGCCGCGCCAGATCGACCGCGGCCTCCGTGTGGCCGGTGCGTTCGAGCGTGCCGCCGTCGCGCGCGACCAGCGGGAACACATGCCCCGGCGTCACGATGTCCTGCGGGCCGCACGACGGATCGATCGCCACCGCGACCGTGCGCGCACGGTCGGCGGCGGAGATGCCCGTGGTGACGCCATCGCGAGCCTCGATCGACACGGTGAAGGCCGTCTGGTGCCGCGTGCCGTTGTGCTGCGCCATCAGTGGCAGGCCGAGTTGCTCGACCCGTTCGCGGGTCAGCGCCAGGCAGATCAGGCCGCGCGCATGCTTGGCCATGAAGTTGATCGCTTCGGGGGTTGCACACTGCGCGGGGATCACGAGGTCACCCTCGTTTTCACGGTCTTCGTCATCGACCAGGATGAACATCCGGCCCTTGCGGGCCTCCTCGATGATGTCCTCGGCCGCGGCCTTCACTTCCGAGAAAGTAACCCGCCAGGCGTCCTTTTCGAGCGCGCTCATGTTTTTTCGTGCTCCAACAATCGTGCAACGTAACGCGCGAGCATGTCGACCTCAAGGTTGACCGTCTGGCCCACCCGGGCCTGTCCCAGGGTCGTTACCGCCTGGGTATGTGAAATAACGTTGACCCCGAAGCGGTTTCCCTCGACCTCGTTCACCGTGAGCGAGATGCCGTCGACCGCAACCGAGCCTTTGGAGGCGATGAATCGGGCAAGTTCGGACGGCGCCTCGAAGACGAAGCGCACGCTGCCCCCTTCAGGCGTCATCGAGACGATCTTTGCCATCCCGTCCACATGGCCATAGACCAGATGGCCACCCAACTCGTCTCCAAGCTTGAGCGACAGTTCGAGATTGAGGCGCGTGCCCTCTTTCCAGCTGCCGAGATGCGTCTTGTCGAGGGTCTCGCCCGAGGCCTCGACGGCGAACCAGTCGGATCCCTTCTCGATCACCGTCAGGCAGCAACCGGAATGAGCGACGGATGCGCCGATCGGCACAGGCTTCAGGTCGTGCCTGGTCTGCACGACGAAGCGCCGGTCTCCGGAATTGCCGCCCGCAGTGACCGACAGGATTTTACCGACGTCGGTGACGATGCCAGTGAACATGTCTCTACCTACGAGGCCCTGCGCCAGGTTTCCAGCGTGTCGCTGCCCACGGGGCGGCTCGACCCCAGCGTGAACCGGGGCGCGAAATCGAGTCCGTCGACCCCAAGCGCTGCGACCGCAGAGCGGCTGTCGGCCCCCAGGAATAATCCCGCGCGGTAGCTGCTCACCCGATCCACCAATCCGGCCTTCAGGAGGGCCGCCGCGATGGTCCCGCCGCCCTCGACGAGAACACGGGTCAAACCGCGGTCTCCCAGCGCACGCGCGGCGGCTGCGACATCGACCCGGCCCTGCGCCGTCGCCACGACTTCGATGATCTCGACACCGCTGGCCTGCAGCACGTCGCGTGCCGCCCTCGGAGCCGACGGCGTGCAGATCACCCATGTCGGCACCGTGCGCGACGACTGGGCCAGCCGCGACGAAGGCGACAATCGCGCGTTCGAATCGACCACGATCCGCACCGGCGAATAGCGCTCCAGCCCCGGCAGGCGGCAGGTCAGCTCGGGATCGTCGGTCGCTGCAGTGTTCGAGCCAACGAGGATCGCGTCGTGGGTCGCGCGCAGGCCATGGCCGTGCGCGCGCGCCTCCGGTCCCGTGATCCATTTGCTCTGGCCCTTGGCGGTAGCGGTATGACCGTCGAGCGAAGCAGCAATCTTGAGGTGCAGGAGCGGCCGGCCTCTTTCGATCCGGCTCAGGAAGCCGGCGTTAATGTCGGCCGCTTCGCTGCCGCCCGCGCCTACCTCGACCACGACACCCGCAGCCTGCAGCCTGGCGTGCCCCCGGCCGTTCACCTCGGGGTAGGGATCCGCCATCGCCGACACGACCTTGGCCACGCCGGCGGCGACCAGCGCGTCTGCACACGGACCCGACTTTCCTTGGTGCGAACAGGGTTCCAGTGTCACGTAGACCGTGGCGCCGCGCGCCGCGTCACCCGCCTGATGCAAGGCTTCGACCTCGGCGTGTGGACGACCGCCGTCCTGGGTGCGGCCGCGGCCGACGACCGTACCGTCGCGCACGATCACGCAGCCCACGGCAGGGTTCGGCCAGGTGCGCCCGAGCGACCGCCGCGCCAGCGCGAGCGCCGCGCGCATCATCCCCGTCAGTCCTTGAGGGTCGCGGTCTCGGCGAGGTCGGAGATGAACTCCTCGAAGTCCCGGGCTTCGCGGAAATTGCGATAGACCGAGGCGAAGCGCACATAGGCCACCGGATCGAGCGCGCGCAGCGCGTCCATCACCAGCTCGCCGATCTGCGTCGAGGGAATCTCGCTCTCGCCGGAGCTTTCGAGACGGCGCACGATGCCGTTGACCACGCGCTCGACCCGTTCCGGGTCGACCGGTCGCTTGCGCACGGCGACCGAGATCGATCGCTGGAGCTTGTCGCGGTCGAACTGCACGCGTTGGCCGTTTTTCTTGACCACGGTAAGCTCGCGCAACTGCACGCGCTCGAAAGTGGTGAAGCGCGATCCGCACGACGGGCAATAGCGCCGCCGGCGGATCGCGGAGTTGTCGTCGGTCGGCCGCGAGTCCTTAACCTGGGTATCCTCGTGGCCGCAAAATGGACAGCGCATCTAAGTCCCCCGTTGTCTCATTGGCGCTCAATCAGTCGCGATAGATAGGAAAGCGGGTACAGAGCGCATGTACCTTCGCCCGCACTTGTGTCTCGACCTGGGCGTCACCGTCCGGGCCGTTCTTGGCAATGCCGTCGAGCACGTCGGCGATCAGATGCCCGACCTGCCGGAATTCCGCCACGCCGAAGCCGCGTGTCGTGCCGGCCGGTGAACCGAGCCGTACGCCGGACGTAATCGTGAATTTCTCGGGATCGCCCGGAATGCTGTTCTTGTTGACGGTGATGCCGGCACGGTCGAGCACCTTCTCCGCCGACACGCCGGTCGCCTTCTTGGGGCGCAGATCGACCAGCATCACGTGGCTGTCAGTACCGCCCGAGATGATCCTGAGACCGCGCTCGGTCAGCGCCGAGGCGAGTGCGCGCGCATTGTCGATCGTGTTCTGGGCATAGGTCTTGAATTCGGGCCGAAGCGCCTCGTTGAGCGCAACGGCCTTGGCGGCGATGATGTGCATCAACGGCCCACCCTGCAGACCGGGAAACACCGCGGAGTTGATCTTCTTTCCGATCTCGGCGTCGTTCGACAGGATCATGCCGCCGCGCGGACCGCGCAGCGTCTTGTGCGTGGTCGTCGTCACCACGTGGGCGTGCGGCAGCGGGCTCGGATAGGCGCCACCTGCGACAAGGCCGGCGTAGTGCGCCATGTCGACCATGAAGAAGGCGCCGATCTCGTCCGCGACCTTGCGAAAGCGCGCCCAGTCGATCTGGCGCGAATAGGCCGAGGCGCCGGCGATGATCAACCTGGGCTTCTCCTTGCGCGCGATCTCTTCCATCTGCTCATAGTCGATCAGGTGCGTGTCGGGCCTGACGCCGTAGGACAGAACCTTGAACCACTTGCCGGACTGGTTGGCGGGCGATCCGTGAGTGAGATGTCCGCCCTGGTCGAGCGCCATGCCGAGGAACGTGTCGCCGGGCTTGAGCAACGCCATGAACACGGCCTGGTTGGCCTGTGCTCCCGAGTGCGGCTGCACGTTGGCGAAAGAGCAATTGAACAGCTTGCAGGCGCGATCGATCGCCAGCTGCTCGGCCTTGTCGACTTCCTCGCAGCCGCCGTAGTAGCGGCGGCCGGGATAGCCCTCGGCATATTTGTTGGTGAGTACCGAGCCTGCCGCCTCGAGCACGGCCCGCGACACGATGTTCTCCGAGGCGATCAGCTCGATCTGGTGGCGCTGACGATGCAATTCGCCCTTCACCACCGCATCGATCGCGGGATCGGCCTCGGCGAGGCTCCTGGTGAACATCGGCAGCGGCATGTCCTGAGGCTTGGTGGCGGCCTAACTCATCTAACCTGTCCCTTACGAGAGCTTTGCAACACGGCCGGCATGACGCCCGCCTTGGAACGGCGTCTGCAGGAACACTTTCAGCGCCTCGCGAGCGACCTCGGCTTCGATCAGGCGCTGGCCGAAGGCCACGACATTGGCGTCGTTATGCTCACGCGACAGCCGCGCGGAGACGGCATCGTGCGCCAGCGCGGCCCGCACCCTGGGGTTGCGATTGGCGGCGATCGAGATGCCGACGCCGGAGCCGCAAACCAGCACACCCTTTTCTGCCCTGCCCGAAGCGATTGCCTCGCCCATCGCCTTGCCGAAGTCGGGATAATCGACCGATGCCGTCGAATTCGTCCCGAGATCAAGCACGGCGTAACCGGCCTCCTGCAGGTCGCGCTTCAGAATTTCCTTGAGGTCGAAGCCGGCATGATCCGACGCGACCGCGATCGTGGCCCCCGCCATTTCGCCGACCGTTCCCCTCTATCTGTTGAGTCACCATATACAACATCCGGGGTCGCGGTGTCACGGTTCCCCAAAATCGAGGAACGCGACCCACAAGACGCTGAAACGTAAAGGAAAAGCCCGGCGCTATCGGAGGTCGGGCCGGCCCGAGGCAACGACGGCGGCCGCCACAAATTGCACGATCGCGGCGAGCGCAAAGGCGGCCACTTAACTGCCGGTCCAATCGTGCAGCAACCGAAGGTCGCTGGACCGAAGGCGAAGACAGCCTGGTTGATGGCCATCACCAACGCCACGGCCGTTCCCACATCGGCCGCTTTGAACTCGCGTTAAGCGATCAAGGCCCCCAGCGACGTGATATTACCGACGCCCAGGCCGAAGAGTACGCAGCCCAGGGCCAACGACGCGATAACCCCAGCCGAATGCCGCGACGGTGAACGCCACCCAGACGACTTTCCATCCGTCGCTCACAGCGGCCGTCGCCAGACCACCACGAGCTCGCGCCGCGTCTCGAAGCCCAGGCGCTTGTAGAGGGCGACCGCGCCGATATTGTCGGGGCGCACATGCAGGAAGGGAACATCGCCACGCGCGAAGGCATGCCGCATAAGCGATAGGGTGAGCACTGCGGCATGGCCCCGTCCACGCGCCTGCGGATGAACGCAGATGGCGCTCAGTTCGACATGGCCCGGCAGGCGCATGCGCTCGCCCGCCATGGCAACGAGGCGATCGCCATCCCTCATGCCGACATAGCGGCCCAGAGCGGACGTACGAGGCCCGAACGGCCCCGGCTTGGCGGCTGCAACCAGCTCCATCATCGCCGGAAGGTCGGCCTCACCCAGAATCGATGCGGCGTCGACGGCGGGCGCAGGAGCGGCGGTCGCGATCATCTGCAGCATGGGAAAGCAATCCGTCTGCGTCCAGCCGCGCGGCAGCTCCTCTTCATAAGGCCGGAACAGGCGGGCCTCGGTGTCGGGCGGCAGATCGAGCGCGAGGTCGGCATAGGCTTCGGCATGCGGCTCGGCGACGGCGGAGAACGGCGCCATCTCGCGCGGATAGTGCCGCGCCGCACCGCGGCCGACGGCATGCGCACGATGCGGGCCGGTGAGCGCATGCCACACGGGATTGTCGAGACGGTTGATCGCCATTGCGCGTCACGTACCATGCGGCATGAAGACAGGCTCGCCGAAATCGGACTCCATCGCCAAACTCGAACGCCGGCAATGCGATCGCGCGCGCATGCGGCGTGATCGCCGCTTCGACGGCCGCTTCTTTACCGGCGTGCGCACGACGCGCATCTATTGCCGTCCGGTTTGCCCGGTTCATCCTGCACGGTCGAAGAACGTCACCTTCTACCCGACGGCGCCGCAGCCGAAGCGGCCGGCTTTCGTCCCTGCCTGCGCTGCCGCCCCGAGACGGCGCCGTTCTCTCCGGCCTGGCAGGGTTCGCGCGCCACTGTGCATCGTGCCGTGCGCATGATCCGCGCCGGCGCACTGGACAATGCCGGGATCGGTGCCCTTGCCGACCGATTGGGCATCGGCGCTCGCCATCTCGACCGTCTCTTCCACAAACACATCGGCGCCAGCCCCCTCCAGGTCGCGCGCACGACGCGGCTTCAGAAGGCCAAGCGCTTACTCGACGAGACAAAATTGCCGATGGCTGAAATCGCGGCGCGTGCGGGCTTTTCCAGCCTGCGCCGCTTCAACGCCGTCTTTGCCGAAACCTACGGGCGAACTCCGACCAGGATCCGGCGCCTCCGGTTCAAGCCCGTCTGAGCAAAGAAAAAGGGCCCGGCATGCCGGGCCCTCTTCCTCGATGTGGCCTCTTACTTGGTGCCGGGATACGACTTTCCGCCCCTCCAGACGTAGATGTCGTAGACCGGGTTCTTGATGTCGCCCTTCTGGTCGTAGGTCAGCGGACCGACGGCGGAGTCGTAGGTGCCGGAGCGCAGCGCGGCGGCGACGGCGGCGGCGTCCGTCGACTTGGCCTTCGTGGCGGCATCCGCCCACACTTTCACGGCCGCATAAGTGAAGAGCGTGTAGCCCGCGGGCTCGTACTTGCTGTCGCGGAACTTCTTTACGAGCGCCGCATTCTTCGGATCGTCCTCGGCCTTGGGCGGGAATGACATCAGCACGCCGTCGGTGGCGGCGCCGCCCAGCTTGCCGAACTCGGCATCCTCGAGCGCGTCGAAGCCGACCATCTGCGCGCCGAAGCCCTGCTCGCGCGACTGCTTGATGATCATGGCCGCGTTCTGGTGGTAGCCGCCGAGCACGATCATGTCGATCTTCGCCTGCTTCATCTTGTTGATCAGCGACGTGAAGTCCTTGTCGGTATCGTTGTACAACTCGTACATCGCCTCGCGCAGGCCGCCCTTGTTCAGCGCCTTCTTGGTCTCGTCGGCGACGCCTTTGCCGTACGGCGACTTGTCGTGAAGGATCGCGATCTTGGCGTTGCGATGATGCTTCAGGATGTAGGTGCCGACAGTGAGGCCCTGCACATCGTCGCGGCCGACGGTGCGGAACACCGTGGTGTTGCCTTTGGCCAGCGCATCGTCGGTCAGCTTGACGTTGGTCGAGGCCGGCGTGATTTGCAGGATCTTGCCTTCCTTGTAGATGTCCGAGGCCGGGATCGAGCTGCCCGAGCAGTAGTGGCCGATGACCACGATGACCTTGTCCGACACCATCTTGTTGGCGACCGCGGTGGCCTGCTTGGGATCGCAGGCATCGTCGCCGATCTGCAACTCGATCTTCTGGCCGTTGACGCCGCCGGCTGCATTGATGTCGGAGACAGCCATCTCGGCGCCGTGCTTCATCTGCTCGCCGAACGCAGCGTTCGCGCCGGTCATCGGTCCGACGGTTGCCATCTTGATCTGCGCGAAGGCCGACGGTCCCGCCAGGACGGTCGCCGCGACCGCCATCGTCCCAAGAATTCTTCTCATCAAAGTCTCCCTCGTTATGATCTCCAAAACAGCTTAGTGCCGCTCCTCCCAGCCCAGCAAGCCTTTGCGCGCATAGAGCCACGGATATTGCCGCACCATCTGGCGCACACGGGTCAAGCGATAGGCAAATGCAGCCAGACCGAACTGGATCGCCCAGGCAAGTGCGAAGCCCCCAGCCGACCACAACTCGCCATTCATCAGCGCATAGTCGAAAAATCGAAGAACTGCGGAAAGGAGTGCAGTGTATCCGACGAGGAGCGGCCACGGCCGCCATGTCTGGGCCAGCCCCTGTCCGGTCGCGAACGATGCCGGTCCGACCAGGAGGAAATTGAACACCATGACTATGGCCAATGTGTCGCCCAGCCAGTCGAACATCGCTGAGTCGAAATCGCTCATGCGTGCCCACCCTCCAGATAGGCCGCCCGGACCTCCTGGTTGGCCAGAAGTTCCTTGCCAGTGCCGCTCAGCCTGAACTCGTCCGTTCACCAGCACATAGCCGCGATCGGCAAGTCTCAGCGCATGGAATGCGTTCTGCTCGACCAGAAAAATTGTAACGCCCTCGTCCCGCGCGATCCGGCCGATGGCCTCGAATATCTGGCGAACGATCAGCGGCGCCAGTCCAAGCGACGGCTCGTCGAGCAGCAGCAGCCGCGGACGGCTCATCAGGGCCCGCCCGATCGCCAGCATCTGCTGTTCGCCGCCAGAGAGCGTGCCACCGCGCTGTTCGCGCCGTTCGGCAAGCCGCGGGAACATTGTGAAGACCCGGTCGATGTCAGCCTGGAAATGCGCGGGATCGGCGATGATCGCGCCCATCTGCAGGTTCTCGTACACGGTCATGCGCGGAAAGATCCGCCGGCCTTCGGGGACTTGCGCCACGCCCCGCCGCACGATCTCGTGTGTCGGCAGCTGCGAGATCTCCTCGCCCTCGAGCACGATCGATCCGGCGCGCGCGCGCGGACTGCCGCAGATCGTCATCAGCAGGGTCGACTTGCCGGCGCCGTTAGCGCCGATCAGCGCCACGACCTCTCCTTTGCCGACCTCGAGGTCGACGCCGTGCAGCGCCTGGATCGCGCCGTAGAAGGTGGCGACGCCCTTCACCTCAAGCATGTTCGTCGCCTTCGTCGGTGCCGAGGTAGGCGCGGATCACCGACGGGTCCTTCTGTACCGAGGCCGGTGCCCCCTCGGCGATCTTGCGGCCGTAGTCGAGCACGACGACATGATCGGAGATCCTCATGACCACGCTCATGTCGTGCTCGATGAGGAGCACGCCGATGCCGTCCCGGTCGCGGATCGACACCAGCAGCTCGTTGAGCGCCGACAACTCGCGGGGATTGAGGCCGGCCGCCGGCTCGTCGAGGCACAGCAGCCGCGGCCCGGTGCACATGGCACGCGCTATTTCCAGTCGCCGCTGCGCGCCGTACGGCAGCTCGCCTGCCGGCCGGTCGGCATCGACCACGAGATCTATGCGTTCGAGCCAGGTACGCGCCAGGTCGACCGCGTTCGCCTCGGCCGTGCGGAAGCTCTTGAAGCCGAGCAGGCCGAACACAGTCATGCCCGAGGCGCGCATCAGCTTGTTGTGCTGCGCTACCAGCAGGTTCTCGAGCACGGTCATGCCGGGAAACAGCCGGATGTTCTGGAAGGTGCGCGCCACCTTCGCCTTCTGGCCGATCTCGTGGCCCAACATGCGCTCGAGCAGATAGTCGCGGTCGCCGCGCAGAGTGAGACGTCCCACCGTCGGCTTGTAGAACCCGGTGATGCAATTGAAGACCGTCGTCTTGCCGGCACCGTTAGGACCGATGATCGCGGTGATTTCGTGCGGCCGGGCGATGAAGGAGACGTCGTCGACCGCCACCAGTCCGCCGAAGCGCATGGTGAGGTGCTCGACCTCGATCAGCGGCGCGCTCACGCGCTGCGCTTCGGATGAAGCCGTATCGACGGCTCGCGATGGGAGATCAACCCGCGCGGACGGAACGCCATGATCAGGACCATCGCGCCACCGAAGGCAACCATGCGATAGGTCCCGAGATCGCGGAACCATTCCGGCAAGCCGATCAGCAGCACTGCGGCCAGCACCACGCCGATCTGGCTGCCCAGCCCGCCGAGCACGACGATGGCGAGGATGATTGCCGATTCGATGAAGGTGAAGCTCTCCGGGCTGATGAAGCGCTGCTTGGCGGCGAAGAACGAGCCCGCGAAGCCCGCGAACATCGCGCCGACGGCGAAGGCCGTAAGCTTGGTATTGGTCGGATTGATGCCGAGAGCCTTGCAGGCCGTCTCGTCCTCGCGCAGCGCCTCCCAGGCGCGCCCCACCGGCAGCCGCCGGATGCGCTGGGTGAATACGTTGGTGACGAGCGCAAGGACAAGGATGATGTAGTAAAGGAAGACAAGCCGCTGATTGCCGTTGAACGACACGCCCATCATGTCGGCAAAGGTTTTGTGCCCGGCTGGGGCCGTCTCCGCGAACACTGCGCCGAAGAATGTCGGGCCCGGAATGCCGCCGATGCCGGCTGGACCATTGCTAAGGTCGACCCAATTCAGCAGCACCAGCCGGATGATCTCGCCGAAGCCCATGGTGACGATGGCGAGGTAGTCGCCGCGCAGGCGCAAGACCGGGAAGCCCAGCAGCAGGCCGAACGTGGCGGCCATCATGCCCGCCAGCGGAAGAACCAACCAGAAACTGAGGCCGAATTGCGTGCTGAGCAGCGCATACGTATAGGCGCCGACGGCGTAGAAGGCGACGTAGCCGAGATCGAGCAGGCCGGCGAGCCCGACCACGATATTCAATCCCCAGCCCAGCATGATGTAGGTCAGGATCAGGACCGCCAGATCCATCGTCTTCTGATCGGCGAAGCTCGTGAAGGGCATTGCGACCGCGACAAGCAGCAATGCCGCACCGAACCACTTGGCGGCAACCCCGCCGAGACGAACGCCCTTTCGGGAATGCCGCGCCTGACCGAGCGCCTTGTTCGCCCACGGCCACAGGCCGCGCAGAACGATCACAACGCCTGCGAGCACGATGAACCAATGCAGGAAGGTCGACGGCAGCTGCAGCGGCGCTGCGCCGATCGCACCGAGGATTGCGCCGAGGGCCAACGCCGGCCAGCGCTGCCCGGCCGCCGCCAGCAGAAGGCCGATGCGGCCGACGAAGATCGTCGCCACCGCGATCGCGAGATCGACGAACTGGAAGTCGAACTGCAGCCCCTGGCCGCCCAGGCTGTTGGTGCGAAATCCCACGATGAAGATGCCGAGCGCGGCGGCCACCAGTGCCGTGAGCGCCGCGTCCTTCGCCATCTCTTTCGTCATCGCGGGCAGATCGCGCGGCATCGGCTCAGACTTTCTCGATCTCCGGCCGGCCAAGCAATCCGGACGGCCGGAAGATAAGCACGAGCACCAGGATGGCGAACACCGCGACGTCCTTGTATTCGCTCGAGAAGTAACCGGCCCAGAAAACCTCGATCATGCCGATCAACAGACCGCCCAGCATGGCGCCCGGCAGGGAGCCGATACCGCCCAGCACCGCCGCGGTGAACGCCTTGATGCCGGCCAGGAAGCCGATGAAGAAGTCGATGATGCCGTAGTACATCAGGAACAGCATGCCCGCGACGGCGGCAAGTGCGGCACCCATGACGAAAGTGAGCGAAATCGTGCGGTCGACGTTGACGCCCAGCAGCGAGGCCATCTTCATGTCCTGCTCACAGGCACGCTGCTGACGGCCAAGCGAAGTCGAGGCGATCACCCAGCTGAAACCAGCCATCAGCACGACCGTCACCACGACGATGATGATCTGCAGCCAGGTAATCCTGACGTCGAAGCCGTCGGCGCTGAAGAGGTTGAACCCGCCCTCGACCATCTGGCCCCCCGGCTTGGGACGCGCGCCCTGCGCGAGCTGGACGTAGTTCTGCAGCAGGATCGATACGCCGATCGCCGAAATCAGCGGCGCCAGCTTGAAGGAGCCGCGCAGCGGCCGATAGGCGACCCGCTCGATCGTCCAGCCATAGACCGCGGTGAAGGCCATCGCCAGCAGCAGCACCAAAAGGATGGCGATCGGCGCCGAGGAGATCCCCAGGGAGGCACAGATCAGAAAGCCGATCAGCGAGATGAAGGCACCGATCATGAAGATTTCGCCGTGCGCGAAATTGATCATGCCGATGATGCCGTAGACCATCGTGTAGCCGATGGCGATGAGCCCGTAGATGGCCCCCAAGGTGACGGCGTTAATCAGCTGCTGGGAGAAATACGCCATGCCCTTCTTTGTCCTTGGTTCGACCTTAACGCAGTTTCGACCAAGTACCTGTGAGCAATTCACGCGCCATCCGTCGCGGCGACCATTCCTTTCAGCAAACCGGCATTTTCCAGGGGTCTCAGGCTGCGCTGAGAGTGCTGCGGCGGCGGTTTCGGCGAGCCATCGCGAACAGCCGGACGATCCCGGCGGCCAGCAGAAGCGCCATCATCGCCCAGTAGATCGATCCCTGAGGCAGGCGCTTGCCAATGGCAACGGCAAAGCTGATCCAGATGTACCAGCCACCCACGAGATGGAGCATGCGCCAATGGCGCATGCCGAGCCACGCCGCAGCGCCATCGAACGAGGTCGCCGTCATCGCCGCCAGGAACACATAGGCCGCTCCGGCGAGGAAGATATTGGCGAGGCTAGTGAGCTTCCAGAACAGATCCTGGTCGACCTTTGCCAACGCGATGAGGGCACCGAGATGGATGAAGTGCGATACGGCGAAGGAGACGCCGAGATAGCGCCGGTTGCGGCGCTGCCAGCGGGTCCAGTCGTTGACGACAAGCTCGGCCATCGCGGCGGCCGCGAAGGCCAGAACAAACAGAACGAGCGACGTGCGCGCGGTCGCGCGGATGACCAGTCGCAGGCCCTCGACGTCGCCCATGTGCGCGCCGAGGAACGCCAGTGCCATAGCCGTCAGAGCAATCGACAGTATGCCGGTCAGTCGCCATCCATTCATCTCATCCTCCGCAGCATGGCCGTGCGGCGCAAGCGCCGGCCGAGGCCGACGACATGAAACGACAGCAGCCCGATCAAGGCGATCTCGGTGGCCGCGGCCAGCAGCACGGGCAGCGGCGCACCTCCGGCAAAAAGTCCGGCACGCAAGATACCGGCAGCCACCGAGGCCACGATCGCCAGCAGGCAGATCGCAAGCGGCAGCCACGACCGTCGCCACACGATCCACGCGAACACGCTCACGGCGAGCGCCGCGATGAAGGCGTAGCGATCGACGATCGGCGCGACTGCCGAAAATGCGTCCTCTGACTCACCGAGCCAGCTGACACGCAGCCGCATTGCGACGAAGGTCACTGCCAGGGTCGCCAGCAACGCGATCCAGGCCCGTTTGCTCTGTCGCGTCACGGCATCGGCGGCGAATTGGGACGCGATCTCGCGGGCAATGCCGAAGCGTGCAACCGCCCGCCGCTCGGCCTCGGGGGACGGCCAGGCCGGATCGGCCTCTGCCGCGTCCCGAAGATGCGCCTCGATCTCTTCCGTCATGCGCTGCGCGAGGGCCGGATCGAAGTCGAACTCGCGGCGCAGACTGGCGAGATAGGCGTCAATCACGCCGGCCACGCCTGGCCCCCTCCCAGTATCGTGTCGACAGCCAACGAGAAGCGTTTCCAGGCCTTGCGCCGCTCGGCCAACGCCGCCGTGCCACCCTTCGTCAGGGAATAGATGCGGCGTTTGCGGCCGCCGGGCGGCGTCGTCCAGTTGCTGGCCAGCAGGCCCGCCTGTTCCAGGCGATGAAGCGCGGGATAGATCGTGCCTTCCGGAAGGTCGAAGGTCGTCGCGCTCGCCGTCTTGATGGTCTCGATGATGGCGTAGCCATGCGCCGGGCCGGCTTCAAGCGCCGCCAGGACGATGGCATCGAGGTGCCCCTTGAGCATTTCGGCATCCATACATAGCATAACTAGGTATAACGCTTCGTGCCGTCAAGAGCCTATTAAGTTCCCCTCATGAGCACCGCATCCTACGATGTCATTGTCATCGGCGCGGGCCCGGCGGGCCTCGTCACCGCCACCGAAGTCGCGCGCACGGGGCTGAAGACCCTATGCATCGACAAACTCGCGCCCGGCGGTCAACTGATCAACCTCACCGAGCTGCACGAGTTCGAAGAGCCGTGGGGTGGACCCGACATGGCCGCCCGCCTCACCGACGAGGCTGCCGTCGCCGGCGTCGAAGTGGGCTTCGGCGACGTCAGCAAGATCTCCGGCGGCGATCCCTGGACCGTCGAGACCGCGGACGGCGAGAGCCATACGGCCCGCCTGCTGGTCATCGCCACCGGCCTCAACAAGGGCAAGCTCGGCCTGCCGAACGAGGCCGACTTCGAGGGGCGCGGAATCTCGACCTGCGCGGCCTGCGACGGTCCGCTGTTCGCCGGCCTGCCCGTGGTCGTGGCCGGTGCCGCCGACTGGGCGCCCACCGAAGCGCGCGAGCTTGCCGGTGTGGCGGGCGAGGTCACGATCGTCGACGACTCCGCAGCCAGGACACCTGATGACATTGCGCGCATCTCGGGCCGCATCGTCGGCCTCGAAGGCGCCAATGGCCTGGAGGGCGTCGTCGTCGAGAGCGGCGGCGCGCGGAAGACAATTCCGGCCAGCGCCGTGTTCGTCTACATCGGCCAGTCTCCCGCTGCGGAATTCGTGCCGGATTCACTTGCACGCGACGCCACTGGGCATATCGTTGTCAGTGCCGAGGGCCAAAGCTCGGTGCCGACGGTGTTTGCCGTAGGCGACGTCCGCGCCGGCACCCGCCCCTATCTCAACGAGGCGGTCGCCGACGGCGAGCGGGCGGCGAAAGCCATCGTCGCGGCCCTCAACAAGACGAACTGACAAGAACTGAGGAGACACCTCGATGCGTATTTTCAATCCTACCTTCGGCCTGTCCGCCGCCAGCGGCGAGAAAGTCGTCCTGAAGCCGGTGAACTGGAAAACCGACGCGATCGCCCTGATGTCGAACTCCAAGCCGAACGCGCGTGAGCTGCTAGAGGGCATGCGCGCCAAGATGAGCGCCCATCGCCAGGTCGAGAACATCAAGTTCCTCGCCAAGAACAGCGCCAGCCAGCCGGCGCCCAAGGACCTGATTCAGGAGGTCGCCACGAACTACAAGGCGGCGATTCTAGCCCTAGGGGATTGAGGAAGCTGTTCATCGTGGAGTTTCCACGACAGCCTCGAACTCGAGAAACTCGGCATCACCGCTTTCGTGATCGCCACTGAGACTTTCAAGCCGCTGGTTCTGGCCCAGGCGAAAGCCCGCAAGGTCGAGGCACGGTTGATCGTGGTGAAGCATCCCGTCGGCGGCCTCAACGCCGACGAGCTGCGGGAGCGCATCGAAGCGGCCACCATGGGACTGACCGAGGCGACGACGTGATGAAAGATATCGCCGACCAGGAAGTGATCGACCTCGACGACATGGACGTCGAGGCATTCAACGAGTTCGCGACCGAACAGGGGTGGAGCGACGGCATGCCGTTGTTCGTTCCGACCGAGAGCAAGGTGGCGAAGTTCGTGGACACGGTGCGTGGGGATAACCGTCCCTACGCGCCGGTGCCGCCGCGCCAGGTCGTACCGACCGTGCAGGCGCTCGCCGCCAACGCCGTAATGGCCGGCTGCAAGCCGGAATACTTCCCGGTCGTCACAGCGGCGCTGCGCGGCGTACTCGACCCCGAGTACAATCTGCACGGCACTCTCGCCACGACGCATTCCTGCGCGCCGATGGTGATGATCAGCGGTCCGATCCGCCACGAGCTCAACATCAACTGCGGCACCAACTGCTTCGGCCAGGGCCGCCAGGCCAACGCCACCATCGGGCGTGCGCTCGGCCTGATGCTGCTGAACGTCGCCGGCGCCAAGCCCGGCGAAATGGACCGCTCGACCCAGGGCAATCCCGCCAAGTTCACCTTCTGCTTCGGCGAGAATGAGGAAGAGAACCCGTGGACGCCCTATCACGTGCAGCGCGGCTTCGCTGCGACCGACTCGGTCGTCACGGTGATGTCGGGTGAAGGCCCGCACAATCTCAACGACCACGGCTCGACGAGCGGCAACGGCCTGCTGACTACCTTCGCCGGCGGCATGGCGAACCCGGGCGCCAACACGGTCTACGGCAAGGGCCCGATGTTCGTCGTCATCGGTCCGGAGCACGCCGCGACCCTGAAGCGCGACGGCTTCACTATCGAGAGCATCCGCGAGGAGCTGTGGACGCGTTCGAGGGTTCACGTCTCGCGTGTTTCGAAGGAAAACCTCGAGACCTACTCCACCACCGGCCACAAACCGGACGGCGACTGGCTGAGCATCGGCCGCGATCCGGGCGACATCCACATCACGGTGGCAGGCGGCGCGGGCAAGCACTCGGCCTTCATTCCGTCGTTCGGCGGCACGACCGTCGCCTGCACGCGCATTGCGCGATGACGGAATGGTGCGGCTGGCCGGTCGTCGATGAATTGACGGCCTGGGAGAGCGCACAGCAGATCCTGACAGAGGCCGAGCTATCGGACGGCCTCCCCCTCGTGCCGCCGACACGGAAGCGTCTCGACGCCATGGTCGCAGGCATCGTCAATCGCGCTGAATCCCACGGCATGATGCCGCCGATGTTCGGCGACATCACCATCGACGCCGTGGCCTATCAGTGCGTGATCGCAGGCTGCGTCCCCGCCGAACTGCCGGTGGTGCTGGCCGCGGCGCAGGCGATCATCGAGCCCGACTTCAACCTTCTCGGCATCGCAACGACCACGGGAAGCGCTGCGGTGGCGCTCTGCGTGCATGGCCCGATTGCCCGCAAGCTCGGCGTGAACGCGCTCACGAACGCCATCGGCCCCGGCACCCGGGCGAATGCCTGCATCGGCCGCGCGCTGCAGCTCTGCCTGCGCAACATCGGTGGCGCGCGCTCGCAGACCGGCGACATGGCCACCATGGGCCAGCCGGCCAAGTACACGCTGTGCTTCGCCGAGCGCAACGACGGCCCCTTCCCCGACGCTCACCGAGCGTCTCGGTCTCGGCAAGGACGCGAGCGCGGTCACGGTGATGGGAATCTCCGGGACGGCCGAAGTGCTGCCGGGCGACGGCGAAGGCGCCACGCCCGAGGCGATCCTCGACCCGATCATCGCCGGCATGCGCGCGGAGATCGTCATGTCGGGCCAAAGCCGCAAGAACCAGCGCGGCGAGCAGGTCTTCCTGCTGCCGCTGGAACTCGCGGAGAAGATCGCTCGCCATGACGCCTGGAACATCAAGCGCGTCCAGCAATACCTGTTCGACAAGGGCGAAGACGTCGCCACCTCCCCCGAGGCCATCCATCCGATCGTGACCGGCGGCGCCGGCTACAAGATGGCCTACCTGCCGATCTGGGGCGGCGGCTCGCAGACGGTGATGCGCAAGCTTTAGCGCGTCAGATCTTCCAGCCGAGCCACTCGCAGACACCCCGACCCATGACCCATTCGAGATCCTGGCCTTTCAGCCACGGCATTTCTTCCGTGAACATGGTGACGCCCTCGCGGTAGCTGCACGGCAGTCGCGACCAGTCGGTGCCCCAGAAGGTGCGCTTGGGTCCAAACGCCTCGAACACGCGCCTGATGTGCGGATGCACCGACTTGAACGGATAGCTCTTGTCGGCGGCGTAGCACGGCATCGCCGTGACCTTGGCGGCCACGTTCGGACGCTTGGCGAGTACCAGCACATTGTCGAACGTGGCGAAGTTGGTGGCTTCGGTCACATCCTTGCCGCTCTTCAGCCCGAGATGATCCAGCACCAGCTTCAGGCGGGGATAGCGTTCGGCGACCTTGTCGGCCAGGTGCATGTACTCATGATGGAACAGCACCATCGCCGGGATGCCGCCCTTCTCCATCTCGCCCCACACCCAGTCGAATTTTCCGTCGAGCAGCGGTTGGCGCAGTATCGGCGTATGGAACGTGAAGCGCACGCCCAACATGCCTGGCTGCTTCTTCCAGCCCTTGATGACCTCGCGTGCGTTCGGCGCATCGGGGTCGAAGCGGCCCATGGTGGCGAAATTCCCCGGATGGCTCGACGCCGCATCGTTGGCGAGATCGTTGCGGTCGCCTTCCCATGACGGCGGCACGAGGATCGCGCGGTCGACGCCGGCCTTTTTCATTTCGACCAGAAGCTCTTCCTTGCCGAGCGGCTCGCGATGAGGTTCGGCACGGCCTGCAGGCCACGGGCGTTCGGGCGTGTTGGCGCCCCAGACATGGACCTGTGCGTCGCAAATCATCATGGCCGGCGATCGCGCCAGGGGCGCGCCTTCTCGAGTTGAGCTGCAAGGGAGTAGAGCGTTTCTTCCGCGCCATACCTGGCGACGAAGTGCATGCCGATCGGCAAGCCGTCGTCGGTCCATTCGAGCGGCACGGACATCGCCGGCACACCGGTCGCGTTGCAGACGGCGGTGAATGCCGTCATCGGCGCCACCTCGGCGTCGAACGCTTCGAGCGTGCCATCCATGCGCACGGTGCCCAGCGGCAGGCTGGTGCGGGCGTGGGTGGTCGACAGCAGCACGTCGTATTTTCCGAAGAAGGCGCCGAGCGCGCGGCCCGTGCGATGGAAGGTCTGCACGCCACGAATATAGTCGTTGGCACTCACCAGTCCGCCGCGTCGCGCGGTCTCGACCGTCACCGGCTCCAGGTCGCCTGGCCCCGGCGTGCGGCTCGCCGAGCGCAACTGGATGTTCGTGTAGGTGTTGGCGCTCATCCCCATCCAGAACGCGGCATTCAGGGTCGCCGCATCGTAATCGGGCGCAGCCTCCTCGACGTAGTGGCCGAGTTCTTCGAGCAGCTTCGCGGTGCGCTCGATCGCCTGCACCAGCACCGGATCGAGGGCTGCGCCGCCGACCGGCTTGCGCATGAAGGCAACACGCAGCCTGCCGGGGGCGCGCTTCGTGGCGTCGAGGAACGAACCCGACGGCGGCGCAATTCCATAGGGATCGCCGGGCTCGCCGCCGGCCGTCGCATCGAGCAGCGCCGCGCTGTCGCGCACCGAGATCGATACGCAATGCTGCGCACCCGCGCCCGCCAGCGTCTCGCCGATCGGCGCCAGGCTGATGCGCCCTCGCGACGGCTTCAGCCCGAACAGGCCGCAAAGACTTGCCGGAATGCGGATCGACCCGCCGCCGTCGGTCGCATGGCCCATCGGCAGACCACGTGCGGCGACGATCGCCGCCGAACCGCCCGACGACCCGCCCGGCGAGAGGTCCTTGCGCCAGGGGTTGATCGTCGCGCCGCCAAACGCCGGCTCCGTGGTCGGTGCGAGGCCAAACTCGCTGGTGTTGGTACGGCCGACGATCACCAGTCCTGCCTTGCGCATCCGCGCGACGGCGGCACTGTCGGCAACAGCCACCGGCTGTTTGGCAAAGAACTTCGAACCCAGGGTCGTCGGATGGCCGGCACAGTCGGCCATCAGCTGCTTGATGACATAGGGCACGCCCTGGAACGGCCCCTCTGCTGCCGGCGGCGCATCGTCGTAGAAGTCGGTGATCGCGTTCAGCGTGCCGTTGAGCGTGCGCAAGTTGGCGAGTGTGCCGTCAAGCAGCTCCCTGGCGCCGAGCTTGCGCGTGCGCACAAGCTCCGCGACGCCCAGCGCGTCGCGCTTCGCGAACAGATCGTCCACGTCAGCCTCGCCAGCGCGCGAGGTTCGCGGCCACGAAGGCGTCGTCGTGCAGCTCGGGATAGGTCGCGTAGAGCCGGTCGATGCCCTCGCTCTGGCCCGGGCTGAGCTTCTCATGCGGGTCGAGGCATTCGATGGAGGTGATAAGCCCCTGCCGCCGCAGGATCTCGTGGCAGCCCGGAATGCAGCCGGCGAAATCGTGATCGACGTCGAACACGACGGAATTGCAGTCGGTCACGAAGGAATCGAGCGCCAGCACTTCCGGTGGAATGGCGCCGGCCGATACCGAGAGCTTGATCTTCTCCAGGAGCTTCACTGCGCCGCGCGTCCACACGCTCCAATGACCCAGCAGGCCGCCCTGGAAGCGCAGCATCACCTCGCGATTGCCGGTGCGCACGACCATCGGCGTCAGCAGGTCGGCCACGATGTGATCGTCGTTGCCGGTGTAGAGCGTGATCCGTTCCTCGGCCTGCGCGCTGGCGATGCCGAAGGCGACGTCAAGCGTGCGATAGCGGTTGAACGGCGCCACCTTGATCGCCACGACATTGTCGATCGCGGCGAACCTGTTCCAGAAGCCGCGCGACAGCGGAATGCCGCCGACGGCGGTCTGCAAGTAGAAGCCGATCAGCGGCATCTCGCTGGCGACGGCGGTGCAGTGCTCGATCAACTCGTCCTCGCTGGCGCCTTTCAGCGCGGCAAGCGACAGCAGCACGGCGTGGTAGCCCAGCGAGCGCGCAGTCCTCGCCTCCTCGACCGCCTGCGCCGTCTTGCCGACCGCGCCCGCGATCATCACCAGTGGCCGGTCGGTCCATTCTCTTGCCGTTTCGATCGCGAGTTCCAGCACGGGCGCGTAGAGCCCGACCTCGCGGATCGCGAATTGCGTGGAGTGCACGCCGACGGCCAGGCCGCCCGACCCGGCATCGACGTAATAGCGCGCAATGGCACGCTGCGATTCAGCATCGAACTTCCGGTCGGCATCGAGCGCAAGCGGGTGCGCTGGAATCACCGTGCCGTGGCGCAGGAGGGAAAGGACCGGTTGTGGCAGTTCGTTCCAATGCATGGCGGCCATTCTATCCCAGTTCGGGCCCGGCGAGAGCAAAGACGTGGGTCGGGTCGTCGAGCTTTTTTGCCGTGCCGAGAGTCATTCGCATGTATCCCCGGGGCGACACCGCGCCCTGGGCTTCCAGCCACCGCCGCAATCCGGCGTGCGCCGCCGGTGTGTCGACGATGAACGGCCCCTTGGCGGTCGTGGTTGCCCTGGAGATCAGCGCCAGGGCGACAGGTTCACTGTCCGCAACGATCGGGCCGATCGAACTGGCATTGCGTCCTTCACGTCCAAGCGCAAAGCCTGCGATCTTGCCGGATGGCGTTTGCGCCATCCACGCCAGCGCAGGCTGCCGCGTCGCGAGATGGGCCAGCAAGGTCGGCCGCTCCATGCCGGACAGTGGACGATCGTAGGCCGGAAGCTTCGGCAGGTCGGCAATGGTGAAAGACCGCACCTCGATTCCCGCCGGCGGCGGCATGACATCCTTCGCGCCGTCGAGATGCCACCGCGAGATCCTGTAGAGATCGTGGAAGCCCAGCTTGAGATAAATGGGCCGTCCCTGCTCAGTAGCGTCGAGACCGGCGACGGCATCGTTGGCCGTCACCTCGTCGAGGCAGCGCGTCAAGAGCCTTGTGCCGACACCATCGCTGCGGCGGCTCTTGGTGACCAGCACCATGCTGATCCAGGCGAGATTCTGGCCAAGTGGCAGGACGAGCGAGCTCGCCTCCCAGGCGCCGCCCTCGTTCTTCAGCCCGAAGCCACGCCCCGCTCCCAGCATGAAGCGCCAGTCGGCGACGTTCTGGTTCCACCCAGCCTCGATCGAGAGCGGCCAGACGGCCTCTGCCTCTTGCGGTGAGATCGACTCAATATTGGCCATCGCGCACTTCGTAATGCGTCGGCTTGTTGAGCGTGGCCATGTCGCGGCCGAGCCAATCCGCGGTCCACTCGACCATCTTCTGCAGCGGCACGCTGGGTGGTCCGAACTCCTTCACCATGCGGGCCGCGTTGTTGAGCCAGCCGGTCGGCGCCGGTGTGCCGGAGAACTTGGGCGTCTTGCCCAGCAGCTTGCCGAACTCGATGGCGAGCGTTCGCACCTCGATCGTTTCCGGTCCGGTGACATTGATTGGCGCGGTCGGCGTGGTCGCGTGCGCGAGGCAGCGCAGCGCCACATCGGTCGCGTCGCCCTGCCAGATCACGTTCACATGGCCCATCGAAAGATCGATCGTCTCGCCATCGCGCACCTTGCGGCCGACGTCGTGCAGCACGCCGTAGCGCATGTCGATGGCGTAGTTCAGCCGGAACAGCCGGCCTGGCGTGCCGTGCTGGGCGGAGAAATAGGAGAACATGTGCTCGCGGCCGGCGCAGGAATTGGCGTAGTCGCCGGTCGGCGGGATGGCCGGTGTCTCCTCCGTCGCGCCACCGCTCTCGACCGGCACGAAGGGATAAACGCAGCCTGTCGAAAAGGCCACGATGCGCGACGCCTTGAACACCTCGGCCACCATTGCCGGGACCTGCACGTTCATCGCCCAGGTGAGCGGCACGTTGCCCGCCGCACCGAACTTGCGGCCGGCCATGAACACGATGTTGGCAGCCTTCGGCAGCCGCTCGAGCGCGGCGCGATCGAGCAGGTCGGCTGGCATCGCCTCGACGCCCGCCTTCTCCAGCCCCTCGCGCACCCCCTTCTCGCTGAAGCGCGCCACGCCGATCACGCGCCTGGTGGGCGCCGCACGCTTGGCCATGCGCGCCAGGGTCGGGCCCATCTTGCCGCCGACGCCCAGCACCATGATGTCGCCCGGCGTCCTTGCGAGATCGGCGACCAGCGCATTGGACGGCCGGGTCATGAATTCCTCGAGCGCCTCGATCAACTCGAAACGCGGCGGCAACGGGCCGGTCATTGAATACGCTCCTTCGGCGCGGCTGGCATCGGCCGCAGTGCATTGAAGTCCAGGTCGGCACCCACGGCAAAGCCCGCGCAACCGAGCGACGTGAGATTGATCCTCCCCTCCTGGACCTTGAGACGCACCGGCTTGCCGGGTTGCCGGTCGTAGAGCGTCGGATGCGCGGCGAGAAACGAGGCCTGCTCTGATTCGGAAACGCCCGCCATTCCGTCGATGAAGTGATGGGCATTGCGCTCGACATGCGCGAGGCCGAGCAGGGACACCAACGCCAGATCCTGCTGCACGCTGACGCCGGGCTGCGTTGTCAGGTCCTCCGCCGACATGAAGAACCCCTTGCCGAGCCTGGCGACCCGCGACGCATTCAGGACAGACTTGTAGAACCCCTTGCAGTTCTTGGTCGAGACGCCGGCATAGCCGAGCTTCAGCGCCTCGGGGAAAGTCGACAACTCCCCGTCCGACTCGTCGATGATGACGGGACGATATCGGGCGAGCGCCGTCACCGGCCGGCTGAGCGCCGACTGGCGCTTGATCGGCTGCTCGATGAACAGGGTCGACTTGACCATGCGCGCGAGGACCGGCATCTCCTCGACCTTGCGCCACAGCTCGACGATGCCGTCGACGTCGTCATACTGCTCGTTGCCGTCGAAGGTGCAGCGATAGTCGCCCGCGCCCTTGTCCAGCACCGAGGCGATCCTGGTCAGCCGCTCGAGATCGGCTGCCACGTTGCCGCCCACCTTCAGCTTGTAGTAGCGGCCCTTGTAATAGGACACGACTTCTTCAAGCGTCTCCGGCAGGCCGTCATTGACCCGCTCCGATGCCGGTCGGTCCGCCGCCGTCAGCGGATCGACGAGGCCCACCGTATGGCGCATGTCGATGCCGGTGCCGGGTTTCAATGCCTGCAGGAATGGCTGCAGCTCGGCATCCTTGAGGTCGGGCGTCAAATCGGTTGCGGCAATACCCGGGACGTTCGACGTGATCATCTCTGCGAACGACTGCCCCGTCGCTTTGCCGACGGCGTCGAGGATCGCGCGGTCGAGCAGTGCCGGGCCGTAGGCCGCCACCAGCGGATTGAGGCCGAGTGCGCCGCCTTTGGCGATTTGCTCGCGATACGCACCAGCATAGAGGCCGAACGGCGTCTGGAAGCCCTGCGTCCTGTAGCCGTCGATCGCGAGTTGCAGTGCCTGACGCAGTTGATCGTGGTTCTGGGCATCGCTGAACTGCGGGCTCTTCTCGAACCACTTGGCCGCCAGCGCCTCAGCCGCGACGCCTTCGCTGGTGCGTCCGTCCTCCAACGCGACGCGCACGCGCAACACGGCCTGCGTGCCATGCGTCACCGTGATCACGCCGAAGCGGAACGGCAGACGCAGGACGAAGTCGCGCTCGAAGCGGTCGGCCGCTTCCAGTTTCACCTTCATTTCGCTTGCTCCAGAAGTCCCGCGACATAGCCGATCATGCGCGCGGCGCAGGTCGGCCCGTCTGGCTCGTAGATGAAAGGCTCCATGGCGACCCAGCCGTCATAGCCGGTCTCGCGCAAGGCCGCGATCACATCGGCGAACGTGTCGTGGCCCTGCCCCGGCCCGCGCTTGTTGCGGTCGTTGAGCTGGATGTGCTGCATCAGGCCGCTCGGCATCCATTTGCGGATGACGTCGGCGACGGGCTCGGCCTCCATCAGCGACGCGGCCAGCGTGTCGACCATGGACTTGAAGGCAGGATTGCCGATGCGCTGTACCACTGCCGAGGCTTCGGCCAGGGTATTGATGAAATTGCAGTCGGGTTGGGCGAGCGGCTCCAGGCAATAGACGACGCCAGCCTTCTGTGCGGCCTCCGCCGCCACAGCCCAGGCCTCCTCGGCGCGCTTTGCGTCGGACGCTCCCGCCACGCGACGCTGCGCCGGTGAGCCGTGGACGAGATAGACCGCGCCCAGTTCGGCGCAAAGTTCGACCGAGGTGCGTAGAACGTCGACGCTCTTCTGCCAGACTGCGCGGTCCGCTGTCGTGATCGAGAGGCCGGCGGGAGCTGCCAGCAGCCAATGAAGCCCGCTCACTTCGATACCGGCAGCCTTGCAGGCGCTCCGGACATCGCCACGCTTCGAAGCCGGCATGCGCCATGCATCGTCGCCGAAGGTGAAGGGCGCTACTTCGAGACCGCGGTACCCGAGTCCGGCCGCAAGAGCGCATTGCCGGTCGAACGGAAGCTCGCGGATCACCTCGTTGCACAGGGAAAGCTTCACCGATGATCCTCGCCTTGACGGCCAATTCAGCGTTCGTCAGTCTCACTGTAATGCGCCGCACGATGACATGAAAACAAAAGCATTGGCCCATCAGTATTGGCCAACGGTCGTGCTGTTCGTTTCGCTGATCGCAGTCTGGCAACTCACCGTCAGCTTCTCCGGGATCCGCGCCTATCTCCTGCCCTCCCCGATGTCGGTCGTGCAGGCGCTCTGGGAGCCCGAGGTTCCCTGGGGCCAGCACATTTGGACCACGACCTGGGAAATCATCGGCGCGTTCTTCATGGCGGCCGCCGTCGGCGTGATGCTGGGCGTCGCCATCGCCTGGTCGCCGCTGATCGCCAATGCGCTGGTGCCTTTCCTGGTCTTCCTGAACACCCTGCCCAAGGTCGCGATCGCGCCGTTGTTCCTGGTGTGGATGGGCTACGGGATCTTTCCCAACATGCTGATGGGGGCGTTGATCGGCTTCTTCCCGGTCGTCATCAACACCGCCGTCGGGTTGAGCCAGGTCGAGCCCGACATGCTCGACTTGGGTCGCGTCTTCAATGCGCCGAAATGGCTGATCTTTGCCAAGATCCGCATCCCCAACGCGCTGCCCTATATCCTGAGCTCGCTCAAGATCACCGCGACCGCCGCCGTCGTTGGTGCGATCGTCGGCGAGTTCGTGGCTTCACAGCGCGGCCTGGGCTACGTCATCATCACGACCCAGAGCAGCATGAACACCTCGGTGGCGTTCGCCGCCCTGATCTGGATTTCCGCGGTGGGACTGGCACTTTACGGCCTGGTCGTTCTCGTGGCGCGTCTCTGGGCGCCGTGGGCCGAAGGCATCGATTGATCGAACGGATAGGGAGACTCCTCATGCTTCGCATCACGTCACTCGCCCTCGCAGCGCTGCTCACGTTTGCGGCTACGGCTTCGGCCCAGACACTGGAGAAATTCACCTTCGCCCTCAACTGGTTCCCCGTCGGCGACCATGCCGCCTACTGGGTGGCGCTCGACAAGGGCTACTACAAAGCCAAGGGCCTCGACGTGACGCTGGAGAACTCCAAGGGCTCGGGCGACGTCATCGCCAAGCTCGACACCGGCCGCGCCGATGCCGGCGTCGCCAACTCGGCCGTCGTCATCTCCGCCTCGACGCGCGGCTCCACGGTGAAGTCGGTCGGCATGATCTGGGACAATACCGCGCTCAACTTCTTCAGTCTCAAGAGCAACCCGATCGTCAAGCCCAAGGATCTCGAGGGCAAGAGCCTGGGCGCCCCTCCCGGCGACAGCCAGCGCCAGATGTTCCCGGGCTTCGCCAAAATCACCGGCATCGACGCCAGCAAGGTCACCTGGGTGAACATCGAGCCGGCCGCCAAGGTCGCAGCCCTGGCCGAGAAGCGCCTCGACGGCGTCGGCGACGCCACCACCGGCCTGCCGCTCTACGAGAAGGCTTCCGGCAAGGGCAATGTTGCGATGATGCAATGGGCCGATTTCGGCTTCGACCTCTACTCGCTGTCGATCGCCGCCAGCGCCAAGACGATGAAGGAACGCCCCAAGGCGCTGAAGGACTTCCTCGAAGCCTCCTACATGGGCTGGCGCGACGTCATGGCCGACCCGAAGGCCGCCATGGTTATCTTCAAGAAGCGAGTCCCCGAGATCGACGTCGAGACGCTCACCGAGAACATGGCGATGGGCCTCGCCCTGATGAACACCGAACGTTATGCCAAGAACGGCATCGGCTGGATCGAGGAAAAGAAGATGTGCAATTCAGTCGATCTGGTGAACACCTACATGGGTCTCACCAAGAAAGCCGAGTGCAAGGACGTCTACTCCATGGATTTCTACACCAAGGTCGATATGCCGAAGAAGACGAACTGACACCCGACGACGTTGTCACCGGCGTGAACGACAGGCTGATCGACCTCGACAAGGTCGGCATGATCTACGAGGCGGCGAGCGGCCCGGTCGAGGCGCTGGCCGGCATCTCGCTCAAGGTCGGCATGGGCGAGTTCGTCTCGCTGGTGGGTCCGAGCGGCTGCGGCAAGTCGACATTGCTGCGCATCGTGGCAGGCCTGCGCCCGGCGACCAGCGGCACGGTGGAAGTTACCGGCCGCAAGGTGACACGGCCGATCCCCGACATCGGCATGGTCTTCCAGCAGCCGGTCCTGCTGAAGTGGCGCTCGATCCTGCAGAACGTGCTGTTGCCTGCCGAACTCGCGGGCAAGAACGTTGGCCCTCTCCGCGAGCGAGCGCGTGCACTGCTCGAGATGGCCGGCCTCGCGGGCTTCGCCGAAAAGCTGCCACGCGAACTGTCGGGCGGCATGCAGCAGCGCGCCGCGCTGTGCCGAGCGCTGCTCCTCGATCCGCCGCTGCTGCTCATGGACGAGCCGTTCGGCGCGCTCGATGCCATGACGCGCGATGACATGGCCCTCGAACTGCTGCGCATCTGGGGCGAGACCAGCGCATCGCGCAAAACCATCCTGTTCGTGACCCATTCGATCCCCGAGGCGGTGTTTCTGTCGGATCGCGTGGTCGTCATGTCGGCCCGTCCGGGCCGCGTCGCCGCGGACTTCAAGGTCGAGTTGCCGCGGCCGCGCACTGTCGAGCTGCGCGGAACCGAGGCATTCGCCCATCTGAACCTCGAGATATTCCGCGCCCTGACCGGCCGGGTTGGCCTCGCCGCCGCTTCTTGATAAGACCGCCGGAGCATTCCGGAGGATCCCATGTCTGTCGCCGCCACCCCGATCAAGAGCGCCGCCAAGGGCACGCGCGTCGATGCCAAGGCCTTCGACTGGGAAGACCCGTTTTTCCTCGATGATCAGCTCAGCGAGGAGGAAAGCGCGATTCGCGACGCCGCCCGCGACTACTGCCAGGACAAACTCATGACGCGCGTTCTCGAAGCCAACCGGCACGAGAAGTTCCATCGCGAGATCATGAACGAGATGGGCGCGCTGGGCCTGCTGGGCTCGACCCTGCCCGAGAAATACGGCTGCGCCGGCTCGAGCTACACGGTCTATGGCCTGGTGGCGCGCGAAGTCGAGCGGGTCGACTCGGGCTACCGCTCGGCGATGAGCGTGCAGTCGTCGCTCGTCATGCATCCGATCTATGCCTACGGCAGCGAAGAGCAGCGCATGAAGTACCTGCCCAGGCTCGCAACCGGCGAATGGGTCGGCTGCTTCGGCCTGACCGAGCCCGATCATGGCTCCGATCCGGGCGGCATGCTGACGCGCGCCGTCACCGTGCCCGGCGGCTTCAGGCTCTCGGGCTCCAAGATGTGGATCACCAACGCGCCGATCGCCGACGTGCTCGTCATCTGGGCCAAGCTCGACGGCGGCGCCATCCGCGGCTTCGTCCTCGAGCGCGGCATGAAGGGTCTCACCACGCCGAAGATCGAGGGCAAGTTCAGCCTGCGCGCCTCGGTCACCGGCGCGATCATGATGGATGAGGTCATGGTGCCGGTCGAAAACATGCTGCCCAACGTCGCCGGACTGGGCGGCCCATTCGGTTGCCTGAACAATGCGCGCTACGGCATCGCCTGGGGCGCCATGGGGGCCGCCGAATTCTGCTGGAAGCAGGCGCGCAACTACACGATGGATCGCAAGCAGTTCGGCCGCCCGCTCGCGGCCAACCAGCTCATCCAGAAGAAACTGGCCGACATGCAGACCGAGATTGCGCTCGGCCTGCAGGCCTGCCTGCGGGTCGGCCGCCTCAAGGACGAGGGCAAGGCACAGCCGGAGATGATCTCGCTGATCAAGCGCAACAACTGCGGCAAGGCGCTCGACATCGCCCGCGTCGCGCGCGACATGCACGGCGGCAACGGCGTATCGGACGAATACCACGTCATCCGTCACGTCATGAACCTCGAGGCGGTGAACACCTACGAGGGCACGCACGACGTCCACGCGCTGATCCTCGGCCGTGCCATGACGGGTCTGCAGGCTTTCTCCTCGGCAGGCTGACCCGGTGGACCTGCCACCGCCGGGCGACATCGCGCTTGTCGTCGGCGGCGCGCTGGCTGCAGGCTTCGTCAACGGGCTGACCGGCACGGGCTATGCATTGGCAGCACTCGGCTTCTGGCTGCATGCAATGTCGCCGATCACGGCGGGGCCGCTGGTGGCCCTGTGCGCCGTGGGCGGCCACATCCAATCCCTGCCGAGGATCTGGCGCGCCGAACGCTGGCCACGGCTGTGGCCGTTCCTCGTCGCCGGACTGGCGGGCGTTCCCATCGGCACGCTGATGCTGAAGCACGTGCAGGTACAGCCGCTGAAGCTCGGCGTCGGCCTGATCCTGATCCTCTATTGCTCCTGGATGGCGTTCGTGCGCCGGCCGCCCATCGTGAACGGCGGCGGCCGCCTGGCCGATGCCGGCATCGGACTGCTGGGCGGCGTCATGGGCGGCATGATGAGTCTCAGCGGCCCCGCTCCGACGGTCTGGGTCCAGCTGCGCGGCTGGACGGCAGCCGACCAGCGCGGCGTCGGCCAGCCCTTCAACATGGCGATCCTCGCGACGGCGCTGGTGTCCGCGGGCGTGGCCGGCCTGCTCGACACGACATTCTGGATCTGGGCCGCGATCTGCCTGCCCACGACCCTGATCGGCGCCCATGTCGGCCTGAGACTCTATCGTCGCGTCGACGAGTTGCAGTTCCGGCGGATCGTCCTGATCCTGCTCGGCCTTTCGGGCGCAACGCTGATCGCGTCAGCCCTCTAGGAACGGCAGGCACCCGCTCCGGGCCAGGATGTCATCGAGTCCGGCTGCTCCCTTGGCGGAGCGGTATTTGCGCCGGATCTCCGCCAGCGAACGCGCATGGTATTTCTGCGGCTCCTGCGACCACACGGCATCGCCCAGCTTGACGTCGAAACTGCCATGGCCGCCCGCGATCGCCGCGGCGTTCGCCGCCGACCATGGCAGGAACAGTCCACCGACTTCCTGCGTCAGCAGCGGCATCAGGGTGGTCGCCAGTGCCGGCCATGCCTCGAACGGCCCCTCGGCCGTGGGGTCCACCATGCGCTGTACCCAGGCCATCACATTCGGCGCCGCCGCGCGCATCTTGGCCGCCGGGCGTCGGATCGGTCGCCGCCTCGTATAGCTGGCCCCACACGCCGAAGTCGGCCAAGCCCGGCCGGCCGCCCAGCAGGTAGGGGCGCTGGGCGAGATGAGTGTCGAGCAGGCCGAGCGTGCGCTTGAACGAGGCTTCGATGATCGGCCTGGTCTTCTCGCTCGATCCGACGAAGCCCAGCCGTCCCGTCATGCGGTCGGCCACCATCGCGCGCGCCTGTGCGACGCCGAGCGGCCCCTGCCCGCCCGCCATCTGCAGCGCGATGCGTTCGGCCGTCGACCAGCGGTCGGCCTTGTAGTGCCAGCGGTAGTGGAACATCGGCTTGTTCAGCCACTCGTCGCCATATTCCTCGAGCAGCGCCGAGATGAAGGCGACCGCGCGGATCGTCGGGCACGATCGAGGGCTCGCGCGCGGTGGCCTCGAAATGCTCGATGATCGGCGTCGAGTCCTGGATGCCTGCACCGTCCGCCGTGACGACCAGCGGGACCAGCGGCAGCTTGGCGTACTTCTGGAACTCCGCCTGATTGGCCGGCGAGCGCGGCAGCCAATCGTGCGCCAGACCCTTGTAGCGGAAGTACGACCTCACCTTCACCGAATAGGGCGAGAGCTCCGAGCCGAAGAGGCGAAGTTTGTCGCTCACAGCCAGCGCTTGCGCTTCAGCCACCAGAACAGGCCGCCCACGATGATCGCGACCAGGCACCAGAAGAAGAGATAGCCGTACTTCCAGCCCAGTTCCGGCATGTTGCCGGCATCGCGCTCGAAATTCATGCCGTAGACGCCGGCCAGGAAGCTGAGCGGCATGAAGAAGACGGTGATCACCGCCAGCGTCTTCATCACCTCCGACATGCGGTTGGAGGACTGCATCAGGTAGACTTCCATCAGGCCGTTGCACATTTCGCGATAGCTCTCGAGCAGTTCGAGCACCGAGATCGAATGGTCGAAGCAGTCGCGCAGGTAGGTCCGTGTCTCGGGCGTGATGAACGGCGTCTCGGGCCGCATCACCGCCAGGATCGTCTCGCGCTCGGCCCATTCGATGCGATGGAAGGTCACCAGCGCGCGCCGCGCCTGATGGATGCTGCCGAGCGTCGTCTTCTCGGGATGGCCGAGCGCCTCGTCCTCCAGCGCCTCGAGCTGGTTGGCGAGCGCCTCGATCAGCGGGAACTTGCGGTCGACGACGAGATCGATCAGCGCATAGACGAGATAGTCGATGTCGAAGGTGCGCAGGCGCGAGCCGGGCATCTCCAGGCGATCGCGCACCGGCTTGAAGACGTCCATCTTGTGCTCGTGGAACGAGATGACGTAGTTCTCGCCGTAGAAAATGCTGACCTGGCGCAGCTTGATCTCGCCGCTCTTCATAGACAGGATCGTTGAGGACGATGAAGCCTTGCTTGCCGTAGATATCGAGCTTGGCGCGCTGGTTGCCGTGGAACACGTCCTCGAGCGCCAGCGGATGAAGGTCGAAGGCCGTGCCGAGGTCGCGCAGCATGTCCGAGCTCGGCCGTCCCGCCACGTCGATCCAGGTGTGCTCGGGCGTGCCGAGATGGAAGCGGCACTCGTCGATCTCGACGCCGTGCAGGACCTCGCACTTCTCCGGCGTGTATTCGACCAGGGTGAAGTCGAGCGCTTCGTCCGGCACGGGCGCGCGGCCGGCCAGGGTACCCGGCGCCGTTCCCGGCTTGGTGTGACGAGGTAAAACTCCGTCCATGACCCTCTACCCCGTCTGTCAGACTTCCTGCATGACCTGCACGTCGGGCCGGCCCGCGAGATAATCGCCGAGCTTGCGCCCCAGCTCCTTGAAGTGCGGCGCCGCGCGGTGGGCATCGAGCGCCGCCTGGTCGGCATAGCGCTCCAGCATGACATACACGTTGACGTCGTCCGTCTTGTGCAGGGCGTAGAGCTTGTTGCCCGGCTCGTCGGCCTGCACCTTGGCCTGCAGCGCCTTCATGGTCGCCTCGAAATCGGCATTGGCTGCCGGGCTTGATCGTGAGTTTGGCGATGACACCGAGCATGATCGTTTCCTCCGGTCCCTATTGCGGGCGCTTCTTCACAAGGTACTTGTGCTCGCCGTCGCACACCAGTTCGCGCGCCTGATTATGGATGGTGAGCTTCATCGTGACCACACCGGTCGTGCGGCCGGCTTTCAGCTCGCTGATCTCCAGCATCGGGTAGAGCGTATCGCCGCAATAGACCGGTTTCAGGAAGCGCGACGACTGCTCGAGGAAGCCGATCAGCGAATCGCCGATGTAATGCGGGAAGATGCCGCCGCCGGCCGCGCCCTGAATCGCGACCTGCAGCCCGTGCGCCAGCAGGTCGCGATGGCCGCGCGCCTTGCAGTACTCGCGATCGTAGTGAATCGGGTGGTTGTCGCCGCTGGCCGACTGGAACGCGGCGAACATCGCCTCGGTCTGGGTGCGCGAATTGATGTAGAACTTCTGGCCGACGGCCAGGTCCTCGAACCAATGGGTCGGCCCGAAGCGGTGTTCTGCGGGATCGAAGGTCATGGGCGGACCTTAAAACAGCGCGGCCAGCGGTTCGAGGCTCTTCTCCAGGAAATCCGGCCGCGCGTCGTCCCGGGGCGGCAGGCCGACGCGATTGTGCCAGAAGACCGGCATGCCGACCGCCTTGGCGCCCGGGACGTCCGACGCCGAGCCGGCAACAAACAGGGTCCGCTCCGGACGCGTCCCGAGCTTCCGCAGCACGGCGCGATAGACCTCGGGCCGCGGCTTGTAGAAGCCGACGCTCTCGGCCGTCTCGACAAGCTTGAACGGAACGCCGACCAGCGCCGCCGCGTCGCCTCCTTTTCGTACCGAGCAATTGGTCGCCACCGCCAATGGCACTGGTATATTGCGCAGGACACCAGGCGCCTCGGGCCACGGCTTCAGCTCGCCCCAGCGGCGCTCCAGCTCTTCCGCGAAGCCCTTCCGGGAAGCCGGTATCGCGCGCAGCTTCACGCACCAGCGCTCTCATAGGGCCGATAGGCGCCGCAGCCGTAGGTGATCTCGAGATACCGGCGGCGCCACTTCATGCCGTCCTCGGGTGATCCCGCGACGTCGTTCCACAAAGTCCAGGAATCGAGCAGCGCCGTCAGCAGGTCGAAGACGACGGCGTCGTAGCTCACGGCCCCTTGGCCTTGCGCGCCCATGCCGTCGAACAGGTCGAGCATGCGCTCGCGCCAGGCATAGACGGCGTCGTCCTTGTCCAGCAATTCGAGCGGGCTGACGATTCTGCGGCCACATCAGCGTGCCGAACAGAATGTAGTCGGGATAGGCCGGCGCCTCGCCCGAGAGGAATTTCTGCGCCGTCAGCACGCGTCGGGCCGGCTCGAGCGCCGCCCGGAACAGCCGGCACGCCCTTCTCTCGCGCCTTCGCCTGGAAGCCGGCGAAATCCGTCGTGCCGATCCGCTTGCTGCGCGTTTCGATGATGTACGCTCTGTCCTCCGGCCGTACGCGATCGACGAGATCGCCCGCGATCAGGGGGAAGATCGCCGCGTTGATCGACAGGTCGGTCCAGCCGTTCACGAAGCGGGCGTAGGAATGCGTCGGATCGTTGGGGAACAGCGGCTTGCCGGCATAGTTCGCTTCGAGATGCTCGGCGATCGCCCAGCTGTCCTTGACCACCTTCGTGCCGTCATGGATCACCGGCACCGTCGTCGACCTGGCGAAGGCGATCTTCTCCTTCTCGATGAAGCCGGTCGGCTCGTCGCGCCAATCGAGGCCCTTGTGCTTCAGCGCCAACTTGGTGCGCCAGCAATAAGGGCTCGGCCGACGGTCATCGGCAAAGACGAGGTCGTAGAGCGTGATCATCGCCTACTTGCCGTCGAGCATCTTGATGATGCCGGAGAAGTCCTTGCCCGCATTGCCCGCGTTCACGAACAGGCTGAAGAGCTGGGCCGCCTCCGCGCCGAGCGGCGTGGCCGCGCCCGACGCTGGCCGACGCCTGCTGCGCCAGCAACAGATCCTTCAGCATCATCGCCGCCGTGAAGCCCGCCTGATAGTCGCGGTTGGCGGGCGACGCCGGCACCGGGCCCGGCACCGGGCAGTAGTTGACCAGCGACCAGCACGAGCCGGACGCGGTCGACACGACATTGAACAGCTTCTGGGCATCGAGGCCCAGCCGCTTGCCCAGCATGAAGCCTTCGCTGACGGCGATCATCGAGATGCCGAGGATCATGTTGTTGCAGATCTTGGCCGCCTGCCCGCTGCCGCTCTCGCCGGCATGGACGATGTTCTTGCCCATCTTCTCGAGTACGGCCTTGGCCTTGCCGAAGGTCGCCTCGGGCCCGCCGACCATGAAGGTGAGCGTGCCCGCCGTCGCGCCGCCGACGCCGCCCGACACCGGCGCGTCGATCATCTCGAAGCCGCCCTTCTTCGCCGCCTCGGCGACATGGCGCGCGCTGTCGACGTCGATGGTCGAGCAGTCGATCAGCAAGGCGCCCTTGGCGACATGCGGCAGCACGTCTTTCTCGTAGACCTCGCGCACATGCTTTCCGGCCGGCAACATGGTGACGACGATCTCGGCGTCCTTGACCGCGTCTGCAGCGCTCTTTGCCTTGTGGGCGCCCTTCTCGACCGCCGCGCGCGACGGCGGCGTCCGACAGGTCGAACGCGGTCACATGATGCTGCGCCTTGCAGAGATTGGCGGCCATCGGGCCGCCCATGTTGCCGAGACCGATGAAGGCGACTTTCGCCATGGTTTCCTCCGTTGATTGTGCTCAGTCGAAGAACAGGTCGTTCGACACCGGCTTGAAATGCTCCTCGACCATCGCCTGCGTGACACCCTCGATCGTCGCCGGGTTCCACTTGGGCTTCTGGTCCTTGTCGATCAGCAGCGCGCGCACGCCCTCGAAGAAGTCGTGGCCCTTCTGCATGCAGCGCTGCGACATGCGGTATTCGATGGTCATCGAATCCTCGAACGAGCGGTTGGCGCAGCGCTTGAGCTGCTCGAGCGTGATCGCCATCGAGATCGGCGAGAGCTTCATCAGCGCCGCGAGCTGCTTGTCGGCCCACTCGCCGCCCATCTTCCTGAGCTTTGCCACGATCTCGGGCACCGATCTCCGCGGAGAAGCAGCGATCGATGTCCTGCATCATGCCCGGCAACGCCGGCGCTCCCGGCATCTTCGGCGAACGCTCGCGATGACCTTGTCGACCTTGCCGTTGGCATTCGGGCCCGGAAAGATCGGCGGCACCCAGCGCCGCCTGCAGATCGTTGATCTTCGCGCTCGGGACATGGGCATCGACGATGCCCGCCCACAGCGCGTCCGCCGCCTTCAGCCGATGGCTGGTCAGCGCCAGGAACGTGCCCAGCGCGCCCGGCAGGCGGGTCAGGAAATAGCCGCCGCCGACGTCGGGAAACAGTCCGATCGTGGTTTCGGGCATGGCGAACAGGAACTTCTCGCTCGCCACCGAATGGGAGCCGTGGACCGACATGCCGACGCCGCCGCCCATGTCGATGCCGTCGATCAGCGAGATCCACGGCTTGGCGAAGCGGTAGATGCGCCGGTTGACGATGTACTCGTCGCGGAAGAAATCGCGCCGCAGGGTGCCGTTCGGCTCGTCGCGCATCTCGCGATAGAGACCGGCCACGTCGCCGCCGGCGCAGAAGCCCGATCGCCGGCGCCGCGCAGGACCACCGCCTTGACCGCCGGATCCTTCTCCCACTGCGGCATCACCCGTTCCATCTCGAGGATGATGTTGTAGGACAGCGAATTCAGCACTTTCGGCCGGTTGAGCGTCATGACGCCCAGTCCGTCCTTCACCTCGAACAGGATTTCTGCGTCAGACATTACCCAATTCATCCCATCAGAAGTCGGCGTGAAATGATCACGCGCATGATCTCGTTGGTCCCTTCGAGGATCTGGTGCACCCGCAGGTCGCGCAGATAGCGCTCGATGGGGAAATCCTTCAGGTAGCCGTAGCCGCCATGCAATTGCAGGGCATGGTTCACGACATCGAAGCCGACATCGGTCGAGAATCGCTTGGCCATCGCTGCGGCCTGCGTTGCCTCCGGCGACTTCAGCGTCGAGCAGGAAGGCTGCACGCCAGATCATCAGCCGCGCCGCATCCAGTTCCGTCGCCATGTCGGCCAGCTTGAATTGCGTCGCCTGGAAGTCGGCGATCGGCTGGCCGAACTGCTTGCGCTCCACCACATAGCGCGACGCCGTCTCGAGGCATGCCCGCGCCCCTCCGATCGAACAGGCGCCGATGTTGATGCGCCCGCCGTCGAGGCCCATCATCGCGATCTTGAAGCCATGGCCTTCGGGTCCCAGCCGGTTGGCGACCGGCACCTTGCAGTTCTCGAAGATCACCGCCGCCGTGGGCTGGCTGTTCCAGCCGAGCTTCTGCTCCTGCTTGCCGAACGAGAGACCGGGCGTCCCCTTCTCCACGACCAGCGTCGAGACGCCACCGGCGCCCGCCCCACCGGTGCGCAGCATCACCACGTAGATGTCGCTGCGTCCGCCGCCGGAGATGAAGGCCTTGGTGCCGTTCACGACGTAGTGGTCGCCCTGCAGCTCGGCCCGCGTGCCAAGCGCCGCGGCATCGGACCCGGCGCCGGGCTCGGTCAGGCAATAGCTCGCGAAATGCTCCATCGAGCAGAGCTTGGGCAGGAAGCGCTTGCGCTGCTCGTCGTCGCCGAAGCCGTCGATCATCCAGGCGGCCATGTTGTGGATCGAGATGTAGGCCGCCGTGCTGGGGCATGCCGCCGCCAGCTCTTCCATGATCAGCGCGGCGTCGAAGCGCGAGAGACCGCTGCCGCCGACATCGTCTCTCACATAGATGCCGCCGAAGCCGAGCGCCGCGGCCTCGCGCAGCACCTCCTCCGGAAAGATCTTCTCGGCGTCCCAGCGGGCGGCCTGCGGCAGCATGCGGTCGGTCGCGAACTGCCGCGCCGTATCGCGGAACGCCTGCTGGTCTTCGGTGAGGGTGAAATCCATTGCGACACGATCATACATTGCGGCTTTTCGCGGTTCACGCCATAAGGCGCGCATGGCGAAACGCTTTTCGACCCTGGGCCGTTACCCCACCACCCGGCTGCGCCGCAACCGCCGCGAGGACTGGTCGCGCCGGCTCGTCGCCGAGCACAGGCTCTCGGCCGACGACCTGATCTGGCCGGTGTTCGTGCAGGAAGGCAGGAACGCCCGCACGCCGGTCGCCTCGATGCCCGGCGTCGACCGACTGTCGGTCGACCTCTTCGTCGAAGCGGCCAAGCAAGCGCGTGATCTCGGCATTCCGGCCGTCGCGATCTTTCCCGAGACCGATCCCAAGGCCAAGACGCCCGACGCGCGCGAGGCCTACAACCCGGACAACCTCGTCTGCCGCGCCATCCGCGCCGTGAAGAAGGAAGTGCTCGGGCATCGGCATCCTGTGCGACGTGGCGCTCGATCCCTTCAACAGCGACGGCCATGACGGCATCGTGCGCGACGGCATCATCCTGAACGACGAATCGGTCGAGGCGCTGGTCAAGCAGGCGATCGTCCAGACCGAGGCCGGCGCCGACATCCAGGCGCCGTCCGACATGATGGACGGCCGCATCGGCGCGATCCGCAAGGCGCTCGACGACAAGGGCTACCAGCACGAGCAGATCATGTCGTATGCCGCCAAGTACGCGTCGGCCTTCTACAATCCGTTCCGCGACGCCATCGGCAGCTCGGGCGCGCTGAAGGGCGACAAGAAGACCTACCAGATGGACTACGCCAACTCCGACGAGGCCCTGCGCGAGGTCGGCTTCGACATCGAGGAAGGCGCCGACATGGTGATGGTGAAGCCGGGCCTGCCCTATCTCGACATCGTGCGCCGCGTGAAGGATGCGTTCGGCGTGCCGACCTACGCCTATCAGGTGAGCGGCGAGTACGCGATGCTGAGGGGCGCCGCCGACCGCGGCTGGCTCGACTGGGACAAGGTGCTGATCGAGACGCTCACCGGCTTCAAGCGCGCCGGCTGCGACGGCATCCTGACCTACGGCGCCGTCGACGCGGCGCGCCTGCTCGCCAGGAAATGATCGAGCGGCCTTCGGCGCGCCTGATCCTGCTCGACAGGCAGGACCGGATCTTCCTGTTCAAGGTCCACCAGCCCGCCGTCTACGATCCGAAGAACCGCCACGAAGATCCGATGTGGATCATGGTGGGCGGCATGGTCGATCCCGGCGAAGACTTTGCCGAAGCCGCCGTTCGCGAAGCGCGTGAGGAAACCGGCCTGATCGTCACAGGCAAACCTCGCTGGGTGTGGAAACGCCAGCGCCACATGATCTGGCGCACCAACGATCGCCTGCACATCGAGCGCTTCTTCCTCGCCCGCACCGAGTCGACCGCGATCGACACCTCGGGCCTCGACGAGAAAGAGAAGAGCTGGACGCTCGATCATCGCTGGTGGACGGCCGAACGAGATCATCGCTTCGACAGGAGCGCTTCGAACCGTACGATCTCGGCGTTCGCCTGAAGGCTCTGCTGGAGAACGGCTTGCCCGCGGAGCCGATCGACCTCAGCTGACGCCTTCGAGGAAGTCGGCGACGACCCGGTCGCTCCAGGGCCGCGCGTCGTCCACGCCATGAAAGCCGACGTGTCCGCCGGCGTCGGGCAGAAGCGGCCGCAGCGCCTTGTTGCCTGCCCAGTCGTAGCTCCGGTAGAGCGCGCCGGGAATCCAGGGGTCGTCGAGCGCCGCGACGACGAGTGTCGGCACCCGGATGCCCGGCATGAACCGCAGCGGCTTGCAGCGCTCGTAGTAATCCTCGGCGCCGTCAAAGCCGTGGCGCGGCGCGATGAACACGTCGTCGTATTCCCAGATCGTCCGCGAGCCCAGGACCGCGCTGCGCTCCGCGGTGGACAGCACGGCGCCCGCGCCCGTCGCTTCCTGCTTCATCTCTCCCAGCAGGTAGCGGTGATAGATCGTGTTGCGGCGGCGCATCATCGACCGGCAGGTCGCCGACAGATCGACCGGCGCCGACACGCTCGCGGCGGCACGAGCGTTGCTGCCGTCCCCTCTTCGCCCAGATATTTGAGCAGCATCGCGCCGCCCAGCGAATAGCCGACAGCGACGACGCCGTTCGCCGTCAATTCGCGACGGCAATATCGCCAGCAGGGCGCGGAAATCCTGGCTGCGGCCGGCATAGTATTGTCCGCCGCAGGTGGCGCGCGACGGGCCGGCGCCGCGCAGATTGAGGCGCAGCACGGTCGATCCACGATCGAGCAGCACGCGCGCCTGGCTCGACATATAGAGACTGTCTTCCGAGCCGGTCAGACCATGGATGAGAATGGCGAGCGCCCGGCCTGGCCCGGGACTTGCCGGCCGGTCCAGCAAGGCGTGCAAGGTGTCGCCGTCGGGAAGCGCAAAAGAAAGCCGCTCGCTGTGCTGGCGACCCGACGCCGCGCGCGGCCTCAGGCGGTTGGCCAGGGTCTGCAGATCGCCGCCCCACCAGGGAAAACGCGGTCGAAAGGCGGAGGGATCGAGGCTCACGCCTCGATGATAGCGATCCTGCTCGAGGAATTTCTCCAGCGCAAGATCGCTCCACGCCTGCCCGCTCGTGTCGCCATGGAAGCCGACATGACCGCCGGTCGGCGGAATGACCGGCAGCAGCCAGGGATTGTCCGACCAGCTCGAACGCGCGATAGTGCTCGACCGGGATCCAGGGGTCGTCGCCGGCGGCCAGGACCATCGTCGGCACGCGAATTTCGGGCATGAATTCGATCGGCGCGCAGAGCTGGTAGTAGTCTCCCGCGCCCTGGAAGCCGTAGCGCGGCGCGATGAAGCGGTCGTCGTAATCCCACACGCTGCGCGCCGACGCGCACGATCGCGCGCTCCTCGTCGCTCATCCGGACGCCTTGGCCCATCGCCTCGGCCTTGATGCCGCGCAGCATGTAGCGATGATAGAGCCAGTTGCGCGGTTTCATCATGTGCTGGCAGGTGCCGCAGCAGATCGATCGGCGCGCAGATCGTGGCCGCCGCCCGCAACGGCGAAAAGGACCCTTCCTCGCCAAGATATTTGAGCAGCACGGCGCCGCCCAGCGAATAGCCGACCGCGACCATGCCGTTGCTGCGTGAGTTCGTCGGGAATCTGCGACAGCACACGCCGGAAGTCGGCCGTGCGGCCGACATGGTAGTGCTCCTTGCAGTAAGGCCGCGAGGGGCCCGCGCCGCGCACATTCAGGCGCAACACCGGAATAGCCGCGATCGAGCAGATGACGCGCCGCCGCCAGTACGTAGGGGCTTGCCTCGTCGCCGGTCAGGCCGTGGAGAAGGATCATCAGCGGCCGGCCGTCGACCGGCTCGGCGGGCTGGTCGAGCATGCCGAGCAGGATGTCGCCGGTGCGATCGGCCATCGGGAAGAGCACGCGCTCGCTCGTGTGCGGCGCGAGGTCGGCGACCTTGGCATTGAGCAGGATCGCGATCGTCTGCAGGTCGGCGCCCCACCACGGGAAGCGGGGACGAAAGGGCGGCAGTTCGAGGGAATCGATGGACGGCGGCACGACGAATCCTTAATCACACAAGGAACGTCATGAAAACGCAGCCTCGCGCCGGGAGTTCCGCCACTCTGGGCGCCCTCTTCGCCATCGGCGCCGCCCTGTCTTTCAGCACGGCGGGTGTCATCGTCCGCCGCAATCGACATGCCTGCGTGGGACGTCTCGTTCTGGCGATCGATCCTGCTGGCTGCCACAATTTTGCCTCTGCTCGCTTCTGCATCGTCGTCGCGTGCTGAGCGACGTCGGCGACGCAGGCCTTTCGCTCTTGCTGAGTGCGCTGGTCCTCGCCGGCAGCGCGGTGGCCTTCATCATCGCCCTGGGCCTGGCGCCGGTCGCCAACGTGCTGATCATGTTCGGCGCCACGCCGTTCATCACCGCGCTGCTGGCGCGCCTGTTCCTGCGGCGAGCCGCTGCACCGCCACACGATGTTCGCCATGGTCGCGGCGCTGGCAGGCCTCGCGCTCAGCGTCGCGAAGCTCGCTGCGGCGCGGGCGCTGCGCTCGGCATGGCGGTGGCCGGCATCGTCGTGCTGTGCATGAGCTTCAACTACGTGATCGTGCGCCATCGCCGCGACGTCGGCATGCAGCCGTCACTTGCCCTGGCCGGCGTGATCTCCGCCCTGATCGCGCTGCCCTTCGCCGCATCCCGGCAACGTCTCGGTCGCGCAACCTGCCGTGGCTGCTGGCGCTCGGACCGGGCCAGATGGCGGTGGGCTTGCTGCTCTATATGGCCAGCCTGAAGCGGATCCCGGCCGGACGCGCGGCCCTGCTCGGCCTCCTGGAGCTCGTCCTGGGACCGATCTGGGTCTGGATCTTCGACGGCGAGCGGCCCGGCGACTGGACTCTGGCGGGCGGCGTCATCGTCATTGGTGCCGCAGCCGCCAACGTCTGGCTGGATTCGCGGCGTGCCTCTGGTTAAGAACCGCACATGACCCAGAAAAAAGCCTCCGGCCCCCTCGAGGGCATCCTCGTCGTCGACCTCTCGCGCATCCTCGCCGGCCCCTACTGCACTCTCCTGATGGCCGAAATGGGCGCCCGGGTGATCAAGGTCGAGCCGCCCAAGGGCGGCGACGACGCCCGCGCCTACGGGCCGTTCATCAACGGCAAGTCGACCTACTTCGCCTCGGTGAACCGCGGCAAGGAGAGCATCGCCCTCGACCTCAAGAACGACGAGCACCGCAAGATCTTCGACAAGCTGCTGGCGAAGGCCGACGTCGTGGTCGAGAACTTCCGGCCGGGCACGATGGAGAAACTGGGCTACGGCTGGGAGACGCTGCATGCCAGGTATCCCAAACTGATCTACGCCTCGGCATCGGGCTTCGGGCATACTGGGCCGAACTCGAAGGACCCGGCCTACGACATGGTCATGCAGGGCATGGGTGGCGTCATGAGCATCACCGGCAACGAAGGCCAGCCGCCCGCCCGGGTCGGCATGTCGATCGGCGATCTTGGCGCGGGCCTCTATACCGCGGTGGCGGTGAACGCCGCTCTCGTCCATCGCCTCAAGACCGGCGAATCGACCAAGGTCGATGTCGCCATGTTCGACTGTCAGCTGGCGCTGCTCGAGAACGCCATCATGCGCTACACGGTCGAGAAGGAAATTCCGGGTCCGCTCGGCGCGCGCCACCCGACCATCACGCCGTTCCAGGCGTTCGCCACGGCCGATGGCGCGATCATCATCGCCGCCGGCAACGACGGATTGTTCATCAAGATGTGCGCGGCGCTCGGCCGGCCCGACATGGCCGCCGATCCCAACTACAAGACCAATGCGTTGCGCCAGAAGCATCACAAGAAGCTCGAACACGAAATCGAATCCGTCCTCAAGGCGAAGCCGACGGCCCACTGGATCGATGTCGTATCCAAAGGCGGCGTGCCGTGCGGGCCGATCAACAACGTGGCCCAGGCCATCGCCCATCCGCAGGTCGCCGCGCGCAATATGCTGGTCTCCGTGCCGGATGGCAGCGGCGGCACGCTGACGCTCGCGGGCAATCCGCTCAAGATGTCGGCCTTCGACGATCCGAAGGTGCGCAAGGCCGCGCCCGACCTCGACGCCGATCGCGCCACGATCCTTTCCTACATCGGCGGCTGACGGCGTGCGGGCAGCCCGCCCATGTTGATCGCTCGTCTGGGCCTCGCGCTGGCAAAGTTCCTGGCCGGCGTGGTGCTGGCGCTCGGTGTCTTTCTCACCGGCACATATTTCCAGGTGCGCGGCGCGTTGCCGTCCTATGCGGGCCACTTCGATGGCAAGGGCCTGAAGGCGCCGGTCGAGATCGTGCGCGACAAGAATGCGGTGCCGCACATCATCGCCGGCTCGATCGAAGACGCCGCTTTCGGCCTGGGCTTCGTGCACGCCCAGGATCGCTTCTGGCAGATGGAACTGATGCGCCGCGCCGCGCAGGGCCGATTGTCAGAGATCCTGCCGCCGACACTGGTTGGCAACGGCGTGGTCTCGACCGACCGCTCGATGCGCGGCCTCGCCGTCTATCGCCATGCCTCGGACAGTTTCAGCGCCCTGTCGCCGGGTACGCGAGGCATCCTCGAGGCCTATGCCGCCGGCGTAAACACATGGCTGGGCGACCACGGCCAGCAATTCGGCCTCGAACTCACTCTCGTGAAGCTGCTGTCGGGCGGACGCTACGTCCCCGAGCCCTGGCGGCCCGCCAATTCGATCGTGTGGACCAAGCTGATGGCGCTCACGCTCGACGGCAACTGGCGCGCCGAGCTGCTGCGGCTCGACCTGCTGCGCAAGCTGGGCGAGGATGGACTCAAGTTCTTCATCGAGGCGCCGGGTGAAAGCCGGGACTCGACCCTGACACTGGTCAACGAAGCATCGAACCACCTCGGTATCGAGAAACTTTACCGCGAAACCGAGAACGACCATACGCGCAAGCGCGAGGCTTCGAACGAATGGGTTCTGTCGGGCGCCCACACCGTCTCGGGCAAACCGCTGCTGGCCAACGATCCGCATCTCGGTCTGGGATTTCCCGGCATCTGGTACCTTGCCCACCTGGTCGGTCCCGGGTTCGACATCATCGGCGCTTCGACGCCCGGCGTGCCGGCGATCGTGCTCGGCCACAACGCCTCCATAGGCTGGGGCGCCACCACGACCAATCTCGACAGCCAGGATCTCTTCCTCGAGCGCATCGATCCGACCGATCCCAACCGCTACCTGACCCCCGATGGCGCGCGGCCGTTCAACACCTACGACGAGACGATCAATGTGGCGTGGGGCGATCCGGTGCGCCTGCATCTGCGCGAGACGCGGCATGGCGCGGTGATCGACGACTTCCTGCCGCGCAACGACCAGCGTACGCCGGGCGGACATGTGCTGGCATTGCAGGCCACTGCGCTCGACAGTTCCGACACGACCATCGAGGCGCTGACGCGCCTCGGGCTCGCCCAGAATTGGGACGAGTTCCTGGCCGCCGGCCGCAAGGTCGTCTCGCCGATGCAGAACATCGTCTATGCCGACACTTCCGGGAACATCGGCCTGATGGCGCCGGCGCGCGTGCCGATCCGGCGCAAAGGCGACGGCTCCATGCCGCAGCCCGGCTGGACCGGCGAGTACGACTGGGCCGGGTTCGTTCCGTTCGACGAGCTGCCGCGCCTCTACAATCCGGCAAGCGGCATCATCGTCAACGCCAACGCCCGGCTGGTGCCCGACGATTACCGCTATTTCATCAGCCGCGACTGGGCCGCTCCCTATCGCCAGCGCCGTGCCAACGCGATGCTGCGCGAGGTCGAGCGCCATCCGGTCTACGGCATGATCCAGATCCAGGCCGACAATCTGTCGCCCGACGCCGCCGAGATCCTGCCGGTCCTGCTCAACGCCAGACCGCGCAGCGCCCGTGCCGCGCAGGTCTACGAGCTGATGGGCCGCTGGAACCGCTTCATGCTGGCGGGCCGGCCCGAGCCGCTGATCTACGACGCCTGGCTGCTGGAACTTCAGCGCGGCCTGCTTGCCGACGAGGTCGGCCCCGACCTCTTCCGCTACGTCGACCGGCCGAACGTGCCCTTCATCCTGCGCGTGCTGCGCGACCGTCCTAAATGGTGCGACGACCTGCGGCACCAGGCCGACCGAGACCTGCGACGACATCATCGCCGCCTCGCTCGAACGGGCGCTCGACGGCATCAGCCGGCGCCAGGGAGGGCAGATCGAGAACTGGCAATGGGGACGCGAGCATCTTGCCGCCCATCGCCATCCGCTGTTCGACACGATCCCGCTGCTGCGCGACCTCGCCTCGGTGCGCTTCCTGTCCGATGGCGGCGCCAATACGCTCAACCGGGCCGAGCCCGCCTACGATGGACCAAACCCCTTCGAGGCGGTGCACGGCGCAACCTATCGCGGCGTCTATGACTTCAGCGATCTCGGCAACAGCCGCTTTGCCATTCCGCTCGGCCAGTCGGGCAACATGCTGTCGCCTTATGCCCGCAACTATGTCGAACGCTGGCAGCGCCTCAATTATCTCGAGATTCCCGGCACTCGCGCCGAGGCCGCCCGCAGCGCAATCGGGACGATCACCCTCTCGCCACCGCCGCGCTGAGAGCTATTTCGGCCTGTCGCCGGCCAGGGTGACGCGGTGCATGACGCGCCTGAAGCCATGATAGTCGTTGATCGGATTGTGCATGGCGCAGCGATTGTCCCAGAACGCCAGCGATCCCACGCGCCATTGAAAGCGACAGGTGAACTCCGGGCGGGTCTGATGGTCCCACAGGAACTCAGAAGCGGCAGGCTCTCCTTCTCCGTCCAGCCCTTGATATGCGCGGTGTGCGCCACCGATGTGTAAAGCGCCTTGCGACCGGTCTCGGGATGCGTACGCACGATCGGGTGCTCGGCCGCCAGCTGCTTGGGCGTCGCGCCCTGGCCGGCCTGCTTCATCGCGTCCTCGCGGGTCTTGGTGACGTCGGCCTTGGCCGAAGAGCTGACGCCCGTCAGTCCGTCGAGCGTCTATTTCAGCCCGTCCGACAGCGACTCGTAGGCGAGATACTGGTTGGCGAACATCGTGTCGCCGCCGTAAGGCGGTATCTCCAGGGCCAGCAGCATGCTGCCCATCGGCGGGGTCTGCAGATAGGTCGTATCGGAGTGCCAGATGCCGCCGAAGTTGTTGCGCTCGTGCTCGAGCTTCACCACCGGCGTGATCATCGGAGCCTCCGGCAGGCCCTTGAGCTGCGGATATTCGATCGGCTGGCCGAAGCGCCTGGCGAAGGCGATCTGTTGCTGCGGCGTGACCTTCTGGTCGCGCAGGAAGATCACAAGATGCTCTAGGAAGGCGTGACGAACTTCGTCCACTATTTCGTCGTCGAGGTCGCGGGACATGTCGACGCCGCTGATCTCCGCGCCCAGCGCACCGGCGATCGGCTTCACTTCGATGTGGCGGTAGTTGCGCATTTCTAACCCTTCGCCCACGGTGGGCTTGTCTTCGCCTTGAATGCCTCGATCCCCTGGGCGGCCTGCGGCTGCCGCAGCAGCCCAACGAGGGTCTCCGCGGCATCGTCGAGCACGGCACGATCATCCGATGCCGGCGCCGACCGCACCAGCCGCTTGGCGGCAGCCACGGCCTGCGGCTCGCCCTTCAGTATGTCGTCGATCAGGCCGCGCAAGGTTTTCGCCATGTCGGCGGTCGTCGAGCAGCGATGCCGGCCGATGCCGAGGCGAACGGCCTCGTCGGCGTCGATCAGCCGGCTGGTGACGGCGATGTCGCGCAACGGTCCCTGCCCTATGCGGCGCGCGACGAACGGCAGGATCTGGGAGGGGATGAAGCCAACCTTCGGTTCCGGCATGCCAAATCGCGCACTGTCGTGCAGGATCACCACGTCGGAGCAGCACGCCATGCCGAAGCCGCCGCCCACCGCCGAGCCTTCGACCACGGCGATGGTCGCCTGCGGCAGCTCGTTCAGCGCCAGCAATGCGTCGCCGAACTGGCGATAGGCCGGCACCAGCGGATCGGTGCCGCCGTTCGCGGGCCGGGGCGGCATGTCGGCCATTGCATCGAGGTCGCCGCCGGCGCAGAAGTGGCCCCCGGCGCCGCGCAGGACCAGCACGCGGCAGCTCCGGTCGTCGCGGACCCGGGCGAAGGCGTCCTCGAGCTCGAGCATCATGGCGTGGGTCAGCGCGTTGCGCCGCTCGGGGCGGTTGAGCGTCAGCCGGGCAACCGCGCCCTCGCGCGCCAGAATGATGTTGGCATAGTCGGCCATGGGCAAAGTCTTAGCGAGCGACTATCGTCGCAACAAGATGAAGCGTGTCGTTGTTTCGCTGATCGCGGCCTTCCTGTGCGGTGGCGCGGATTGGACCACCGTAACCACCCCTGCCCCCGGCCCGACGCAATCGATCGGCTTCTATACTGCGGGCTGTCTGCAGGGCGCCAAGGCCCTGCCGCTCGACGGTCCCGGCTACGAGGCCATCCGCGTCAGCCGCAACCGCTATTGGGGCCAGCCCGTCACCCTTCAGTTCATCGAAACGCTCGCCGAAAAGATCAGCGCCTTGGGCCAGGCGCCACTCTACATCGGTGACATCGGCCAGCCGCGCGGCGGCCCCTCGCCGATCGGCCATGCCAGCCATCAGAACGGGCTCGACGCCGACATCTGGTACGAGCGCCAACCGGGACCGCACCGGCCCCCTGCCGAGCGCGAGAATCCACGGCTGCGCTCGCTTGTGATCGACGATCAGACGCTCGACGACGCGATCTTCTCGGCTCAGCACGTTGCGCTGATCAAGACGGCGGCGCAGATGCCCAATCTCGACCGTATGTTCGTCAATCGCTGGATCAAGGCGCGCCTGTGCCAGACGACGACCGGCGACCGGTCGTGGCTACGCAAGGTCGTACCGTGGTACGGCCACGACGATCATTTCCACGTCAGGCTTTATTGCCCGCCCGGCAATCCGCAATGCCAGCCGCAGGCCGACTATGCCCATGACGATGGCTGCGGCGCGGCGCTCGACTGGTGGTTGAAGCAGCCGCCCACCGTGTTTCCGTCGGACGAGGAAATGGCCAAGCGCTACAGGCCACCCAAGCTGCCGGCGGCCTGCCAGGCCGTGCTCCACGCGCCGTGACCGGTTATGAGCGATTACTCGCCTTGGGTAAGCAGTGATCCGTGCCGCCGAGCGGAGCGATAGAACCAAAGGAAGACCTGGAAGCCGACGGCGAGATAGAGGATCGACAGCCCCGCCGCGATCACAAGCCCATGCCACTGCACCGTATGATCGCGCAGGATGGCGCGCATGCCGTCGAACACATACGAGGTCGGGATGCCCTTCGCGAGGACCTGTAGCCAGCCGGGCAGAATGGTGACGGGATAGAACACGCCGCTGAGAGGCATCAGCAGGAACACGGCGGCCCACGCGAAAGTCTCGGCACTCTGACCCACGCGCATGATCAGGCCGGACATCACCAGGCCGACCGACCAGGAGAACATCTGCAGGATCAGGAAGAACGCGAGCAGCGGCAGGCCCAGCGTGTAGACGTTGTAGCCGAAGAATGCCCACGCCATCAGCGATACCGGGACCATGCCCAGCAAGGTGCGCAGCAGCGCCACGATGATGATGGCGGTCGCGAACTCCCAGGAGCGGATCGGGCTCACGAACAGATGGCCGAGATTGCGCGACCACATCTCCTCCAGGAAGGCGATCGATAAAGAGAGATTGCCGCGCACGACGACCTCCCAGAGCATCAGGCCGGACAGCAGGATGCCGAAAGCCTGACTGACGTAGGAACTCTGGCCGGACAGGAACTGGGAGAAGAACCCCCAGGTGATCATCTGCACCGCCGGCCAATAGATCGAATCGATGATGCGCATGATCGAGCTGCGCCAGATATGGATATGGCGCAGGACCAGGGCGTAGATGCGTTCGGCCGAAGCGGTCATTGCGCCGCTTCCGGATTCTTCAGTGCATCGAGACCGCGGCCCCGCCCGCGCGCCATGTCAAGGAACACCTCCTCCATGTCTTCCCGCCCGAAGCGTTCGACGAGTTCGCGCGGGCTGCCGCGCTCGAAAACGCGGCCGGTCTGCAGCAGGATCACGTCGTCGCAGAGGCGCTCGACTTCGCTCATGTTGTGCGACGCGAGCAGGATAGTGGCGCCGGTTTCGCGCTGGTAGTCCTTCAGGTACGTGCGCACCCAATCGGCCGTATCCGGATCGAGCGATGCCGTCGGCTCGTCGAGCAGCAGCACGGCCGGCTTGTTGATCAGCGCCTTGGCGAGCGCCACACGGGTTTTCTGCCCGGCCGACAGCTTGCCGGCCTGGCGATCGAGGAACTCGGCGACCTGCATATGCGTCGCGATCTCGTCGATCCGCCGCGTGAGCTGCTTGACGCCGTAGAGCCGGCCATAGAAAAGCAGGTTCTCGCGCACGGTCAGCCGGTGGGGCAGGTCGACATAGGGCGAGGAGAAGTTCATGTGCGGCAGCGCCGCGTAGCGCCGCTTGCTCATGTCGATGCCGAGCACGTGGATCTCGCCGACCGTGGGCTCGAGCAGGCCGAGCAACATGGCGATGGTCGTGGTCTTGCCGGCGCCGTTGCCGCCGAGCAGGCCGAGCACCGCCCCGCTCGGGACGCTGAAGGTCAGGTCATCGATTGCGACGACCGTGCCGTACACCTTGCGCAGGTGCCGGACATCGATGGAAAGGGTCTGTGCCATCGCCGCATCAGAGCGCGTTGATCGCACTTTCGATGCGATCGAGGCCCTTGCTGAGCCGTTCCGCGCTCGAGGCGAAGCACAGCCGGATATTGCCCTGACCGCCGGCAGCGAACGCTTCACCGGGCGCGGTGCCGACCTTGTATTCCTTCGCCAGTTTCTTGCAGAAGGCCATTGTGTCGGTGACGCCGTCGACCGAGAAGAAGGAATAGAAGGCTGCCTCCGGGCGCGAAATCGTCACCCGCGGCAGGCCGGACAGTCGCTGGAACACGAGTTCGCCGCCGGCGCGGCAACGGTCCACCATCTGCCTCACGAAGTCATCGCCCTGCTCCAGCGCGGCGATCGCACCCCGCTGCAGGAAGGCCGGCACGCCCGATGTGTTGATCTGCACCAGTTTGGCGATCTGATCGCCCAGCGCCGCAGGATGAGTCAGCCAGCCCAGCCGCCATCCCGTCATCGCCCAGGGTTTGGAGAAGCTGTTGAGCACCAGCACCGGATCGTCCGGCCCCGCGATCTCGAGAAACGACGGTGCCACCGGGCGCGTGTAGATCAGCCGGGCATAGACCTCGTCGGCCATGATCCAAAGGCCGCGCTTTCTGGCAAAGTCGAGCAATGCCCGCTGCTCGTCGGACGTCATCGTCCAGCCCGTCGGGTTGCCCGGCGAATTGACGAAGATCGCGCGCGTGCGCTCGTCGACGGTGTCGAACAGCTTCTGAAGATCGAGTTTCCAGCCGCCGTCGGGCTTGCGCCCGAGCGCCACATACTTGGGCTCGGCACGGACGAGGCGCGCTGCCGAGGTGATGTTCGGCCAGATCGGCGACACAATCACCACATTGTCGCCCGGATCGAGCAAAAGCTGGCAGCAGAGGAGGATCGCCTGCATGCCGCCGGTCGTTAAGGAGACGCGGCCGGGCGGACATTTGATGCCGTATAGCCGCTCGGTATAGGCACTCAACGCTGCCCTCAACTCGGGCGTGCCGCGCTGCCAGGTGTAGAATGTCTCCCCGGCTTTCAGGCCAGCGGCGGCGGCGTCTCGTACGAAATCGGGCGTGACAAGGTCGCTCTCGCCGAACCACAGCGGCACGACGTCGGGGTCGCCGAACACCGACATCGAGACTTCGGCGATGGGAGTTTCGGAGAGATCCCGGGCGATGGCGCCGCTCAGGCTGGCGGCAAGTCCCGGCGGGTCGAAACGGCTGGCGCTTTGCATGCAAGGCACCTAGCGCATCGCCCGCAATTCCGCCAGTCGTCGGGCCACCCAAGTATTGTTGTCGGTCAGGCCAAGCCTGGCTTATCGTTGCCACTTCAACCGGAGAGAGACCCATGAAACGCGCTGCATCAGGAGTCGTCCTTTCCGCCCTGCTCGCCACGGGCTGCGTCCATAATTCCAGCCTCGAGCAGGTCCAGGCGGGCATGAGCCGCGAGCAGGTGGCATCCATCATGGGGCCGTCCGACGGCACGTCGAATGAGCCGGGCCGCGAATGCGCCTACTACACCGTGCTGAAGGATTTCATGAGCCGCACGCCCTGGAGCATGTCGGATCGTTACTATGTCTGCTACTCAGCCGGCAAGGTCGAGACCTTCGGCAAGACCGACGGCGCCGCGCCATCGGCGGCACCTAAGCGCACATGAGCGACGATTACGAGCGGCGCAGCTATGGCGCCATACCGGTAGGCACCGGTGAAATGCCCGGTATCGTCGTGGTCGATTTTCAGCTCGGCTTCACCGATCCGCAATATCCACTGGGCGGCGCGCCGCTAGTGATGCGGGCTCTCGCAAACACCGAGCAGCTCCTGAAAGTGGCACGTCGGCTCGGCGTGCCGGTTGCGGTCTGCAACACCGCTTACCTGAACGAACGCGAGATGCCCTACTGGAAGATCACCGCCGTGCGCGAGACCTTCCTGCACAGCCATCCCAGCACCAGGCTCGATCCACGCATCTACGACCCGGCCTACGATGTGCAGGTGACCAAGAAGGGCCCGTCGATCTTCTTCGAGACCGGCGTGGCCAACTACTTCACCAGGGAGCGGGTCGACACGGTGATCGTGACCGGCTGCAACACTTCGGGCTGCATCCGCGGCTCGGCGCTCGACAGCTTCAGCCTGCGCTATCGCACTCTGGTGCCGGAAGACTGCGTCGGCGACATCGAGGAGCAGCCTCACAGGGATAATCTGCGCGATATCGGGCGGCGCTACGTCGATGTCGTCGATCGTGCGTATTGCGTCGACTATCTGGAGGCCTGGGCACGCCGCAACAGCGTCTAGAACGCGGCGGCCTGCCGGTGATTGAGGGCGACCGCGGGGCCGCCGGTGCACGAAGTGCGCGGGACGCCGATTGCCACCGTGTGATCGCCCTTGACGAAACAGCCCTTGTTCCACTCGCCCGCAAAGGTCTCACCGGCGAACATCGCCGTGCCGAATCCGTCCGGCACGTCGTTGGCGTAGTGGCCTTCGTAGCGATCGGTGGCGTTCCATTCATAGCGACCGAAGCCTTCGCGCTTGCCGGCGTGGAAGGTGCCCTCGAACCGGTCGATTGCCTGGCCATGCTCGAACCACTGCACGACGCCGTGGCCGTCCTTCGCGCCGCGCGGACAGCCGCCGGTCCAGGTCGCGTGATCGCGCAGGTCGGGATGCCAATCCCACATCCGGCAGCCGGTTTCGGTGTCCAGCAGCCAGTCGCCCTCCTCGCAGGGCTGGACCCAGCTGATCTGGAGGGAGTCCGGCTCGACCGTCGCGCAATCGGGCCGGTCGACCGCCGAGGCCACCTGTTGGGCTTGCACCACCGGTGACACCAGCAGGACCAGCGCCGCCAATGGCGCCGAAATGTAATGTTAGATCCGCATATTCCCCTCGCCCCGACACAGCAGGCCACGCAGGAGAAACGCCGCCCGGCCCGATTTAGTTGCCGGCTATCCCCAGCGGCCGGGCCATTTACGTGCGATTTTGCCGGTTCATTGGCCCCTTCCCGGAGCAAACAATGGTCTATCTCCTCGCCGGCCTGATTGTCTTTCTGGGCGCGCATACGCTCACCACCCTGCGAGGTCCCCGCGCTGCCCTGATCGCCCGCCTGGGCGAGGGCCCGTACAAAGGCCTCTACTCGCTGGTTTCAGCCCTCGGTCTCGTCCTGATCGTCTGGGGTTTCGGCCAGTATCGCAGCACCGGCTGGATCCAGATCTGGACACCCCCGGCCGCCCTTCGGCCGGTTGTCTACATCCTGATGTGGTTCGCCTTCGTGGCGCTTGCCGCCACCTACGCCCCTCCCGGCAGGATCAAGTCCGCGCTGCGCCATCCCATGCTCGTCGCGGTCAAGAGCTGGGCCCTGGCGCATCTCCTGGCGAACGGCGATCTCGGTGCGCTCGTGCTGTTCGGCGCCTTCCTGGCCTGGGCGGTCTACGACCGCATCGCCGTGAAGCGCCGCGGGCGACCTGGGCGCGCCCAAGGTGCCGGGCTTCACGGCAGGCGACATGATCTCGATCGCTGTCGGCACCGCAGCCTTCGTCGCCATGTTCTGGCTGCACCCCTGGCTGATCGGTGTTGCGATCATCTGACACCGCCCCATGCCGGAACCCCGCGTACGGCCCACCGTTTGTGACCGTACGCGCGGGCTTCTGTTGAGGCCGGCTCCGGCATAGGCTGCGCCCGCCTTTGTCGGCAGCGCCGACGCAACGGAGAAGCAAATGCAGCTTGGAATGATCGGCCTTGGACGCATGGGCGGCAACATCGTCCGCCGCCTCGCGAACAACGGTCACGACTGCGTCGTGTTCGACCAGAATGCCGAGGCCATCAAGGCGATTGGCCGGCGACAAGATCGGCGGTGCCTCGGGCCTCGCCGACATGGTGAAGAAGCTCGCCAAGCCGCGCGCCATCTGGGTGATGCTGCCGGCGGGCGAGATCACCGAGAAGACCGTCGTCGAGCTGGGCAAGCTGATGGAAGCCGGCGACACGATCATCGACGGCGGCAACGCCTTCTTCCAGGACGACGTGCGCCGCGCCAAGGCGCTCAAGCCCAAGGGCATCCACTACATCGATTGCGGCACGTCGGGCGGCGTGTGGGGCCTGGAGCGCGGCTATTGCATGATGATCGGCGGCGACAAGGAAGCCGTCGACCGTCTCGATCCGATCTTCAGCGCGCTGGCGCCAGGCGCCGGCACGATCCCCAAGACGCCGCGTCGCGAGAAGCGCGATCCCCGCGTCGAGCGCGGATACCTCCATTGCGGCCCCGTCGGCTCGGGCCACTTCGTGAAGATGGTCCACAACGGCATCGAGTACGGCATCATGCAGGCCTATGCCGAAGGCTTCGACATTCTGCAGAAGGTCAACGCCAAGGCCATTCCCGAAGAGCGCCGATACGAGCTCGACCTCGCCGACGTCGCCGAAGTGTGGCGCCGCGGCAGCGTGATCAGTTCCTGGCTGCTCGACCTCACCTCGTCGGCGCTGGCCGAAGATCCTGCGCTCTCGAAGTATTCGGGCTTCGTCGAGGATTCGGGCGAAGGCCGCTGGACGATCAACGCCGCCGTCGAGGAAGCGGTGCCCGCCGATGTCCTGTCCGCCGCGCTGTTTGCCCGTTTCCGCTCCCGCGACAAGGACGGCACGGCCAACAAGCTCCTGTCGGCGATGCGCCACGCCTTCGGCGGGCACGTCGAGCCCAAGTAACGGACACGATGACCGATACCAAGGCTGCCGAGCCCCCTCCGCCCTGCACGCTCGTCATCTTCGGTGTGACCGGCGATCTCACCAAGCGCCTGTTGCTGCCGGCGCTGCGCAACCTGCGCCGCGATGGCCTGCTGGCCGATGACTTCCAGCTGGTCGGTATCGCCTCGCGCGACATCGGCGACGAGGGGCTGCGCAAGCACTTGCGTAAGGCGATGGCCGAGTTCAAGGCGGGCAACGCCGACGACGACGTCGACTGGTTCCTCCAGCGCGCGCACTATCTTGGCGGCAAGTTCGAGGACGCAGCGACCTACGCGGCGCTCGCCAAGCGCATCAAGGGCAATGCGCTGTTCTATCTCGCAACGCCGCCCAACGAGTTCTCGGTCATCATCGAGCAGCTGGGCAAGGCCGGGCTGGTCAAGGAAACCGAAGACGCCTGGCGCCGCGTCATCATCGAGAAGCCGTTCGGTCACGATCTTGCGTCGGCGATTGCGCTCAACAAGGAAATCCTGGGCGTCCTGCAGGAAAGCCAGATCTTCCGGATCGACCACTATCTCGGCAAGCAGACCGTGCAGAACATCATGGTGTTCCGCTTCGCCAACGGCTTCGTCGAGCCCTTATGGAGCCGCGACCATATCGACCACGTCCAGATCACCGTCGCCGAAACGGTCGGCGTCGAGCAGCGAGGCAAGTTCTACGACAAGACCGGCGCGTTGCGCGACATGGTGCCGAACCACATCTTCCAACTCGTATCGCTGATCGCCATGGAGCCACCGGCGCGGTTCGATGCCGAGGCGCTGCGGTCCGAGAAGGCCAAGGTGCTCGAACTCCGTCCAGCGATTCACGCCCTATTCCGCGCGCGGCAGCGTCGTGCGCGCGCAGTATGCCGAAGGCACGGTCGGCGACAAGCAGGTCGCGGCATACAAGGATTCGCCGGACGTACCGAAGAACTCGCGCACCGAAACCTACGTCGCGATGAAGCTGATGATCGACAACTGGCGTTGGGCCGGGGTGCCGTTCTACGTGCGCACCGGCAAGTCGCTGGCCACGCGCAAGACCGACATCAACATCCGCTTCAAGCAGGCGCCGCTCACCCTGTTCCGCGACACGCCGGTCGACACCCTGCCGCCCAACGACCTCACCATCCGCATCCAGCCCGACGAAGGCGTAAGCCTGCGCTTCGGCGTCAAGGTGCCGGAACCGCAGATGCGGATCGAGGGCGTCGACCTCAAGTTCAACTACAGCGACTCCTTCAACGTGGCGCCCAGCACCGGCTACGAGACGCTGATCTACGACTGCATGATCGGTGACGCGACGTTGTTCCAGCGTGCTGACAACATCGAGGCAGGCTGGCGTATCGTTCAGCCGATCCTCGATGTCTGGGCTGCAGACAAGACCAGTCCCATGCCGTCGTATAAGGCTGGCAGCAGCGGGCCGGATGAAGCCGACAGCCTGCTGAGACGCGATGGCCGGTCCTGGCGGTCGCTCGTGCCGCGTGCAAAGCCATGACCCGCATCTCCGCCCTCGTGTCCGATGTCGACGGCACCGTGATGACCCATGCCAAGCAACTGACGCCGCGCACGTGCGAGGCCGCAGCCGAGCTGAAGGCGCGCGGCATTCCCTTCGCTGTCATCAGCGCCCGGCCGCCGCGCGGCATGCGCATGATGGTCGAGCCGCTCGGCCTCACCTACCCGCTGGCGGGCTTCAACGGCGGGCAATTCACGCGGCCCGACCTGACGCCGATCGAGGATCACGCGATCGCCCCCGAGACGGCGCACCGCGCCCACGACCTGCTCGCGGCAACTGGCGTCGATATCTGGGTGTTCAACGGGTCCGACTGGAAGATCCGCAATCCCGACGGCGCCCACGTGGCGCACGAGAAGGGAACGATCTAGTACGATCCGATCGTCGTGAAGGATTTCGAGCAGGCACTCCTCGCCGCGCACAAGATCGTGGGCGTGAGCGACGATCATGCTCTTCTCGCCCGCGTCGAGACCGAGATGCAGGCAGCGCTGGGCAATGCGGCCACGGCGGCACGCTCGCAGGCCTACTACCTCGATGTCACGCATCCGCTGGCCAACAAGGGGGTCGGCGTGCGGCATCTGGCGGCGCTGATGGGCGTGCCGATGGACCGAGATCGCCGTCATCGGCGACGGCGGCAACGACGTCGCCATGTTCCAGCAGAGCGGCCTCAGCATCGCCATGGGCAATGCCAGCGACGAGGTGAAGAAGCAGGCGCGCTTCGTGACCGGATCCAACGAAGAGGACGGCTTCGCCGATGCGGTCGAGAAGTACGTGCTGGGAGGCGCGCGATGAGCGAACCGCAGGTCTATGCCGACCCCGAGGCGCTGGCACAGCATGCCGCCGACTGGCTGCTCGCCTGGGCGTCGGCGACGGCGGCCAAGCAGGGCGAACGCTTCTCGGTCTGCCTGTCCGGCGGCTCGACACCCAAGCGGCTTTACGAATTGCTCGCCGCGTCGCCAAGGCGCGACGCCTTTCCGTGGGCCCGCACCCACTGGTTTTGGGGCGACGAACGCTTCGTGCCGCCCGACGACAAGGCCAGCAACTACCGCATGGTGCGCGAGGCGATGCTCGACCGCGTGCCGGTGCCGGCCGCCAACATCCACCCGATCCCGACTCTCGGCGTAACGCCCGAGCAGGCTGCCAAGGCCTACGAGCGCGAGCTGCAGCTCTTCCATGGCGAGGAAGTGCTCGACCCCGACCGCCCGCTGTTCAACGTCGTGTTGCTGGGGCTCGGCACCAACGGCCATACCGCCTCGCTCTTTCCCGGCATGCCGGTGCTCGACGAGCGCTCGCAATGGACCGGCACGATGAGCGATCCCGAGGCCGGCACGCGCATCACCCTCACCTACCCCGCGCTCGAGAGCTGCCGCGAGGCCGTGTTCCTGGTGGCAGGCGCCGACAAGAAGCCGATGCTCGAGCGGGTGCTGGCCGGCGATCGCGCGCTCCCCGCCGCGCGCCTTGCGCCGCTGGGCGCGCTGCATTTCTTCGTCGACCGTGCGGCGGCCCCGGACTGATCGATGGCCGCAACCGCCGATCGCAACGCCCAGAAGCGCGCGGCCGCAGAGCGTGCGGTGGCCCTGGTGCAGGATGGCATGGTGCTCGGCCTGGGCTCGGGCTCGACCGCGGAGATCGCCGTCGAACTGCTGGCCGCGCGGGTCGCCGCCGGCCTCAAGGTGATGGGCATCGCGACCTCCGAACGCACCCGCGCGCTGGCGCTGCGGCTCGCCATCCCGCTCACCGGCTTCGAGGCGCACGCCCACATCGATCTGGCGATCGACGGCGCCGACCAGGTCGAGCGCGGCACGCTCAATCTCGATCAAAGGGCTGGGCGGCGCCCTCTTGCGCGAGAAGATCGTCGCGGCCTCCGCGCGGCGGCTGGTCATCGTCGTCGACGAGAGCAAGCTGGTTGCGAAGCTCGGCGGGCAGACCGCGCTGCCGGTCGAGATCGCGGCCTTCGGCTGGCCCTCGACAATCGACCGGCTGCAGGCCGCCGGCTATCGGCCGACGCTGCGCATGACCAATGGCGTGCCCTTCACCACCGACGGCGGCAACCACATCGCCGACTGCGCGATCGATACCATTGCCGACGCGATGAAGCTCGAATCGGCGCTTCACGCGCTGCCGGGCGTTATCGAGACCGGTCTGTTCATCGGCATGACGTCGACCGTCATCGTCGCCGGAGCCACACGGCGTAGAGGAGATCCTTCCATGAAAACCACCCTATGAAGACCCTGGCGATCGACATCGGCGGAACCGGCCTCAAGTCGTCCGTGCTCGACGAGCAGGGCAACATGATGGTCAAGCGCGTGCGCATGCCGACGCCACATCCCAGCCGCCCGAAGGACATCCTGCCGGCGATCGGCGCGCTGGTGAGGCAACTCCCCGACTTCGATCGCATCTCGGCCGGCTTCCCGGGCGTCGTCCGTCGCGGCACCGTCATCACGGCGCCCCATCTCGGCACCAAGGACTGGAAGGGCTTCGACCTGCAGGACGCCCTCGCCAAGCAGTTCGGCAAGCCCGCGCGGGTCGAGAACGACGCCGAGGTGCAAGGTCTCGGCATCATCACCGGCCAGGGCCTCGAGGTCGTGCTGACCCTGGGCACCGGCATCGGCAGCGCCATCTTCGACAACGGCCGCATGACGCCGCATCTCGAACTGGCCCACCATCCGCTCCACAAGTCCGCCACCTACGACGACTATATCGGCGACACGGCCCGCAAGAAGCTGGGCAAGAAGAAGTGGTCCGACCGTGTCCTCCGGACAATCGACATCGTCCGCACGCTCCTGAACTTCGACACGCTCTATCTCGGCGGCGGCAACTCCGCGAACCTCACGGTCCGCCTGCCGGCCAACGTCAAGATCGCCTCCAATGACGAGGGTATCCTGGGCGGCTTCCGCCTGTGGGACGAGCAGCACGGACTCTAGTTCCGCGTCTCCGGGACCAGCGACGGCGGCGCCACGGCGAGTGAAGTCCTGGAGCTTTCGTGCATCGCATGCAGGGAATTGGCGCGGTTCTCGAGGGCCGCGCCCACGAACTCGATGGCGACGACCGCCCCACCGACCAGCAGCGCAATTTGAAGTAGCCGAAGCATTCCGGTCCCTCGCCTTCGGGTAGTGCCTGAAGAGCGAAACGCCCGGCTGGCGGTTCGGTTGCGTACTCAATTGCCGAGCTTGATATGCGCGTCCTTGACCACCTGGGCCCACTTCGGCAGGTCCGCAGCGATTGTTGCCGTGGTCTGCTCGGGTGTACTGCCGACGGATTGCAGTCCCAAAGCCTGGAATTTCTTCGCCATCTCGGGATCGGCCAGCACCTTCAGCGTCTCGGCTCGTATCTTGTCCAAAATCGGCTGCGGCGTGCCGGCTGGCGCGAGCAACGCGAACCACGACCCCGCCTCGAAGCCCTTGAAGCCCGAACTCGTCGACGGTCGGCAGGTTCGACGTATCGTCCGAGCGCTTGAGCGCGGTCACCGCGAGGCCGCGCAGGCGGCCATCGCGCACCAGCGGCATGATGGCGCCGGCATTCTGGATCGCGACCGGCACGACACCACCCAGCGTGTCGTTGAAGTTGGCGCCACGATAGGGAATGTGCTCCATCTTGATGCCGGCCAGATGGCAGAACAGCTCGCCCGCCACGTGCTGCGGCGTGCCGATGCCCGGCGTGCCGTACGAGAGCTTGCCGGGATTGGCCTTGGCGTAGGCGATCAGCTCGGCCAGCGACTTGACCGGCAGGTCGTTGTTGACCGCGATCACGCTCGGCATCGAAAGCGTGATGGAGATCGGCGCAAAGTCCTTGAGCGGATCGAACGGCACCGGCTGGAGCGCCGGCAGCACCGTGATGGCGGCATTGCCCGACCACATCAGCGTATAGCCATCGGGCGCCGATTTCGCGACCTTGTCGACGCCGATCGCGCCCGAGTTGCCGGTGACATTGTCGACGATCACCGGCTGGCCCCAGGCCTCGCCGAATTTCTGCGCGAACATGCGGGCCGTCACGTCGGTGGCGCTGCCCGGCGTGAAGCCGACCACCAGCTTGACCGGCTTCTCCGGCCATTTCGTTTGCGCTGCAGCCGGCACGGCCAGCAGCAGGGCGAGCGCCAGGCTCAGCAAACGCATCTATTCCTCCCCGTATTTTGGGTCATAATAGACCGGAAACGGAAGGAGCCGATATGGCCGCCAATTTCGCTGTCCAACCGATCGACGCCACCTTCGGCGCGGTGATCGCGGGCGTGAAGCTCGCCACGATCGACGACACCGTCCTGGCAGAGCTCAAGAAGCTCTGGCTCGACTACGCCCTGCTCGTCTTCCCCGGCCAGTTCTTCACCAACGCCCAGCAGATCGCCTTCGCCAAACGCATCGGCCCGCTCGAGTTCGAGATGGCGGCGTTGAGCAACGTCAAGGAAGACGGCACGCTCAGGCTCGAGAAGGACAACGACGACCGCATGAAGGTGCTCAAGGGCAACATGGGCTGGCACATCGAATTCGACCTACATGCCGGTCCAGGCCAGGGGCGCGGTGTTCTCGGCCGAGGAAGTGCCGACGATCGGCGGCCACACCGGCTTCTGCGACATGCGCGCGGCTTATGATGCGTTGGATGAGGCGACGCGCTCGAAGTGCGAGAAGCTCTCGGCCTATCACTCTCTGCACTACAGCCAGGCCAAGGCAGGCCATGAACTCGAAGAAGAAGCCCGATGGCCAATACAACGGCTATGGCTTCCACAACGGGCCAGTGCCGCTGCGTTCGCTGGTCAAGGTCCATCCCGAGACCGGCCGCAAGAACCTGGTGATCGGCCGCCATGCCCACAACATCCCGGGTATGGACAAGCAGAAGTCGGAGCGCTTCCTGCAGTCGCTGACCGACTTCGCGACCGGCGAGCCGCGGCGGGTCTATCACCACGACTGGAAGCCCGGCGACGCGGTGCTGTGGGACAACCGCCGCCTGATGCACCGCGCCACGCCGTGGGACTACACCCAGCGCCGCATCATGTGGCACAGCCGCCTTGCAGGAGATCCAGGAGCGAGACCGCGATCAACTACGAAACGAAAGAAGCGGCCGTTGCGTAGCTCTGTCGTCCTGAGCGCAGCGAAGGACCTTGCGTCAGCTTCAGAAGGGCTCTGTGTATTGCGCGCGAGGTCCTTCGCTGCGCTCAGGACGACGGGCTGATGCGCTTCGGTCTCTTCGGCGGCGCGCGCACCAAGCGCTCGGTCGGGCCGGCGGACAGCCAGGGCTACGACAGCTTCATCGACTACGTGGTCGAGGCCGATCGCCTGGGCTTCTCGCACATGTTCATGGTCGAGCATCACTTCACCGGCCACGGCCAGGTCTCGGCCTCGATGACCCTGCTCGCCTATCTCGCGGCCAGGACGAAAACCATCCGCCTCGGCACCGCCGTGGTCGTGCTGCCCTGGCACAATCCGGTGCTGATCGCCGAGCAGGCCGCGACGCTGGACCTGCTGACCGGCGGGCGGTTCGATTTCGGCGTCGGCAAGGGCTATCGCCAGGCCGAGTTCGACGGCTTCTGCATCCCGATCGAGGAAGCCTCCGACCGCTTCGACGAGACGATGGAGATCATCCGCAAGGCATGGACCACCGAAGGTAGGTTCAGCCACCACAGCAAGCACTGGCACTACGACAACATCCTGGTCGAGCCCGAGCCGCTGCAGCGCCCGCACCCGCCGCTGTGGCTGGCCGCCGGCAGCCCGGACTCGATCCGGCGCGCGGCGCGCGAGGGCTACAACCTGCTGCTCGACCAGCTGGCGCAGACCGACCAGATCGTCCGGCGCATCGCCCTCTTCAAGGCCGAGTGCGAAAGCGTCGGCCGCGCCTACGATGCCAACATGGTGGCGACCGCGCGGCCCTTGCAGATGATCCATAGCGAGACCGAGCGCGCGCAAGCCTACGAGACCCGCAAGCGCGTGATCGGCACGATCGGCGATCTCGCGCGCGACCGGCTGGCCGACCGCGTCGAAGACGACACCGCGCCCCTGCTCGGCACGCCCGACGAGGTGATTGCCCGGCTGCGCGAGCTCGAGGCCGGCGGCGCCACCAACATCCTGCTGGTCGACCCCAACGCCTCGGTCGCCAACCTCCGCGCCTTCGCCCGCGAGGTCATGCCCGCCTTCCAGCCGGCGCGCGCTGCCGAGTGAAGCACCCTTGCGTTAAAAAAACGGAAAAAAACGAGAGCGCGCTTCGCCGTTCGAAAAAACAGCTTCTCGTGAGGAATCGCGATGGCGGGCCTGTGCGATGACTGTTTACCTCGATCATCCTGCAACTCTAGGCGCATCGCCCCGAATCCCCCATTACGGTCGTTACTGGCGCCGGAAGCCTTATTCTTCGGGGTTTCCCGGCGTGCTAGAGTGATGCCGAAGGCCTTGGGGAGAGGCTCATCATGCCGCTGCGCTGGGAATTTCTTCATCCGCAGAAGCTCGTCCACATCGTCGCCGAAGGCACGATCACGCTGAAGGAGATGGAGGAGCATTTCGACGCCATCGTGGTGGCCAACGCGATGTCCTACGCCAAGCTGTTCGACGCGACCCGCGCCGCTCCGGTCTACGACGATCACGATGTGCTGATGATGGGCGCCCGCCTCAGCGCCTATACCGCCACCCTCGAGAGCGGTCCGCTTGCCGTGATCGGCGAGGGCCAGGCGCTGGAACTGGCCTTCAGGCGCTTCGTCAACGTCTCGCCCTCGCAGCGCCCCGCCGCGCTGTTCAGGACCGAGGCCGAGGCGCGCGCCTGGCTTGCCGCCCGCACCGCCGGCCCGTAGGGGCAGCGCGATGCCGCTGCACTGGACGATCTCCCATCCCTCCAGGCTGGTGCTGGCCTTCGCCAAGGGCGTCGTGCAGCCGGCCGAAGTTCACCGCTACTTCGAGGCGATCACCAACGAGAGCGCCCGTCCCTACCGCAAGATGTTCAACGTCACCCACATGGAGGGCGCCTTCAGTGACCAGGCTCTCGCAGGCTTCGCCGCAACGGTGACGGCGAACGCTTCTGCCGGGCCGATCGGGCCGATCGCCATCGTCGCGCGCAGCATGATCGGCCAGCAGCAGGCCGAGATCTTCGCCCGCACCGCGACGGCGAACCGGCCGATCAGGATTTTCGTCGAGGAGTACCAGGCGCGGCGGTGGCTGGACGAGGTGGCGCCGGTCATCGTCAAAACGGCCTGACACCGGCGCAAGGAAACGGGGCGCCTTCCGGCGCCCCGTCTCGATGTTCAAACCTGTCTGGCGACCCGGGAGATCGCGCTAGAAGCGGCGATGCTCGTTCCAGCCGTGCCGCTCCTCGACGCGGCGCTCCTCGTGACGGCGCTCGGCCCAGCGGCCGCGCTCCCAGTAGCGATGCTCGCCTTCGCCGCGCCAGTAGCCGGCAGTCCACATGTAGCCGGGACGCGGCGCCGGGACGACTTCGAAAGGCATCGGGATCGCCGGCAGACCGACGTTGACGTTGACGCCGACCTGGGCGGCGGCCGGCGTGACGAGAGCCGGCGCGATCATCGCCGAGGCGGAAATCGCGGCGGTGGCGAGGAACGTGTAGAGCGAACGCTTCATCATGACCTGCCTCCAATGACGCGGCACGAAACCGTGTCTGATAGAGGTACGGCCCGCGATCCTCCGCTGTGCCCGCTTCACAATAAGGTATTCAGGGCCCGATCCGCCTTATTTGGGCGTTAGCCCGTCAGCCTGCGGTCAGCTTCCGGTCTTCGCCGCCACCTTTCCCGCCAGGTCACCCAGATTGCGCGCCAGCGACACGAACTCGCTCGGCATCATGACGATGGTCATGGTGTTCTGCTCGGCGCCCACCTCGGTGATCATCTGCATACGCCTGAGCTCGAGCGCGGCCGGGTTCTGCATGATCACTTCGGCGGCGTTGCGCAGCTGCTCGGCCGCGGCCAGCTCGGCTTCGGCCTTGATCAGGCGGGCGCGCTTCTCGCGCAGCGCCTCGGCCTCCTGCGCCATGGCGCGCTGCATGGAGGGCGGGATCTCGACATTCTTCATCTGAACGCGCTCGACCTTGACGCCCCACGGCTCGGTCGCGGTGTCGATCGCCTTCTGCATCAGGCCGGAGATCGTGTCCTGCGACTTCAGGATCTCGTCGAGCGTGTGCTCGCCCAGCACGGCGCGCAGCGCGGTGAGCGACACCTGCTCGACGGCATTGGCGACGGCACGCACTTCCATGACCGAGCGCTCGGGGTCGACGATGCGGTACCACACCACCGTGTCGACCTTGATCGGGACGTTGTCGCGCGTGATGCCTTCCTGCTGCTCGACGGCGGCGGTGATCGTGCGCAGGTCGATCCTGGTCTGCCATTCGACCAGGAACCAGACGATGTAGATGCCGGGTCCGGCCGTGCGGTTGTACCTGCCGAGGCGGAAGACGACGCCGCGCTCGTACTGGTTGGCGATCCGGATGCTCTTGAAGACCACGATCAGTACCAGCAGGACGACGGCGGCCTCGACGATGTGGGAGGAAGAGATTGTGACCGGGAACATATGTGTCCTGACCTGGCCTGCCGGACGACCGAATGAACCGGCGCGCCTTCGCGGTGGCATGCCGTCGCGGGCGTAGCGGATAGGTGGTGGCAGACGCCCGCGCTTCAAGGACAGCCCATCGTGCACCGCCGTCGGCGCTCCCCCTACCCCTAGTCTACCCGCGCCCCGCCAGTGCGCGGTTTTCCAGCCGGCTCAGCAGCCGCACCATCGGCCACAGGATCAGGAAGTAGATCACCGCCGCCATCACGATCGGCGTGGGGTTGTAGCTCACGCTCTGCGCCTGGCGGGCGGCGAACAGGAGCTCGGGCACGGCGACGACGCTGCCCAGGCTCGTGAGCTTCACCACTTCGAGCGTGTTGCTGAGAAGGTCGGGAAGCACGTTGCGGATTGCCTGCGGCAGGACCACGTAGACCATCGCCTGCCCGCCCGAGAGGCCGGTCGAGCGCGCCGCCTCGACCTGGCCGAGCGGCACGGAGTCGATGCCGGCGCGCAGGATCTCGCCGTAGTAGGCGCTGTTGTTCAGCATGAAGGCCACCGCCACGCAGGCGAAGCCGCCCAGCTCGAGGCCGGCGAAGGGCAGGCCGGCGAACAGCAGCACCAGCAGCACCAGCGGCGGAAAAGCCCGGAAAAAATCGACCCAGGCCATCAGCGGCCAGCGCACCAGCGGATTTCTCGACTGCGCCATGATCGCCAGCAACAGACCCGCGCCGAAGCCCAGCGGCACCACCAGAAGCGACAGCAGGATCGTGTTCAGGAGGCCCGACAGCACGATCGGCATCGCCGTGGCGGCGATGTCGGCATTGAAGAAGTTGAAGACTATCTCTTCCATGCGAACTTCGTCTCGACCCAGCGCGCCGCCACGACCACTGGGATGAACAGGACCAGATAGGCCGCCGCACCCAGGATCAGCGGCGAGGGATTGTAGGAGTTCGAGACCGCCGACGAGGCCATGCCGAGGATTTCGTGCAGCGCCACCACGGTGCCGAGCGCGGTGCCCTTGGTGATGGCGATGGTGCGGTTGGTGAGTGGCGCCACGGTGAGGCGCAGCGCCTGCGGCAGCACCACGCTCAGCAGGGTCTGGCCGAAGCCCAGCCCGGTCGAGCGCGCAGCTTCCCACTGGCCCTTGTGCACCGAGGTGATGCCCGCCCAGAAGATCTCCTCGGAGAAGGCCATCAGCACAAGCGACAGCGACAGCCAGGTCGACATGAAGCCCGAGGGCGACCAGCCGGCCGATGGCAGGCCGAAATAAAGCAAGACGATGATCACCAGCGGCGGCAGCGAACGGAAGAGATCGACGACGAAGACGATCAGCCAGTTGAGCGGCCGGATGCCGAGCGCGCGCACCAGCGCCAGCAGCAACCCGGCCCCGATGCCCGCGAGCACGATCAGCACCGCCAGCTCCACGGTGAGCAAGGTGCCCGCCAGGATGTCCGGCAGGTACCTGGCCATGACCTTGGCGTTGAAGAACGCGTCGACGAACTTGTTCCAGGCGGTCATCGTGTTGCCCATCCTTCGAGACGCGGCCCTTCGGGCCGCTCCTCAGGATGAGGTTTGTCGTGTAGCAAGACCTCATCCTGAGGAGCGCCGCGAAGCGGCGCGTCTCGAAGGATGGGCCCCGGCAAGAACGCCATCGTCAGTGCTGCTGGATCTGCCCGATGAACGCCTTGGTGCGCTCGTGGGCGGGCGTGTCGAAGATGGCGGCGGGCGGGCCCTGCTCGACGATCAGCCCGTCGTCCATGAAGATCACGCGGTCGGCCGCGTTCTTGGCGAAGCCCATCTCGTGGCTGACCACGATCATGGTCATTCCGCTCTCGCGCAGGTCGCGCATGACGGCGAGCACCGAGCCCACCAGTTCGGGATCGAGCGCGCTGGTCGGCTCGTCGAACAGCATGACCCGCGGCTCCAGAGCGATCGAGCGCGCGATCGCAACCCGCTGCTGCTGGCCGCCCGACAGCTCGGCCGGGCGGTGATGGGCGCGGTCGGCGAGGCCCACCCGGGCGAGCGCGGCATGCGCCACGCTCTCGGCCTCGGCCCTGCCCTTCCCCGCCACCTTGCGCAGCGCCAGCATGACGTTGCCCAGCGCCGTCATGTGCGGATAGAGGTTGAACGACTGGAACACCATGCCGATGTGCTGGCGCGCATGGTTGATGTCGGTCTTCGGGCTCAGCATGTCGATGCCCGCAACCTCGATGCTGCCCGCGCTCGGCTGCTCCAGCCGGTTGAGGCAGCGCAGCAGGGTCGACTTGCCCGAGCCCGACGGGCCGATCACGAACACCAGTTCCCGCTCGGCCACCTCCAGATCGACGCCCTTCAGGACGTGGAGGTGACCGAAATGCTTGTGGACGCCATACGCTTTGACGATGTTGGTCATTTGATAATTGTCGTCCTGAGTCGGCGCATTCACATGCGCCTTAAGCGAAGGACCTAGCGCCAAACGCACTGGCGTCCTTTGGATCTAGCGGGAGGTCCTTCGCTCCGCTCAGGACGACAGAGTGTTAGCCGCAGTGAAGTTCGTGCGGGGTCGCGTCGTAGCCCGGCATGCCCGGGACGCCGTAGCCCGGCGTGACCGTCCGCTCGAGACCGTCGGGCTCGGACGGGCCGATCCATTTCTCGTAGAGCTTCACCAGCGAGCCGTCCTTCTTCATGCAGTCGATCGCGTCCTGCAGCTCGGCGCGCAGCTTGGGATTGTCCTTCGGCACCGCCGCGGACCAGTGCAGGCGGCCTTCCTTCAGGGCGAGGTCGGCCACGAACATCGGATTGTGCTGGGCGACATAGGCGATCGACGTGTTGCCCACCATGGTCGCGTAGGCCCGGCCGGAGAGAACGGCCTGAACGACGTCGGCCTGGCTGTCGAACGCCTGGACATCGAAGCCGATCTCCTTGCCCTTGGCCTGGCTGATCGTCTCGTACGGCGTTCCCTTGTTCACGGCCACGACCTTGCCCTTGAGATCGGCCCAGCCGGTCAGCGGCTTGCTGCCCTTCTTGATGCCGAACTGGTAGTAGGTCCAGAGATAGCCCGCGGTGAACAGCATGTTCTCCGCACGCTCCTTGGTGACGGTGACCGGCGCGCCCACGAAGTCATAGCGGCCCGAGGCCATGCCCGGGATCAGGGTCGAGAAGCTCACCGAATCGATGGTGATGGGGCGCTTCATGCGCTTGGCGACCTCGGTGAACAGGTCGACGTTGAAGCCCTGGATGCCGCCACCCGGCTTGGGAAAGGCGTGCGGCGGAAAGGTGCCGTCGACACCGGTGCGCAGCGGCTTGCCTTCCTGGGCAAACGCCGGCGACGCGCAGAGCAGAATGGCGGCGGCTACCGCGGCGAAACGTTGAATCATCTGAATTCCTCCCTCATCATCCCCAAGCAGGGACGGTAGATCAGCCGTTGTTGAATAGCAATTTAGAGGCCATGGTTCGCTGATGGAACGCATCCTCGTCATCAATCCCAATTCGTCGCAGACCGTCACCGACGGCATCGACCGCGCCATGGAGCCGCTGCGCATCGCCGGCGGTCCCGCCATCGAGTGCGTGACGCTCAAGGAAGGCCCGCCCGGCATCGAGACGCAGGCGCACGTCGAGAGCGTCGTGGGACCGCTCGGCCAGATGGTGAAGAGCCGCGACAACGACTGCTCGGCCTTCGTGATCGCCTGCTACTCCGATCCCGGCCTGCATGCCGCGCGCGAACTCACGACCAAGCCGGTGCTGGGCATTGCCGAGTGCGGCATCATGACCGCGATGACGATCGGCCAACGCTTCGGCGTGATCTCGATCCTGAAGAAGTCGATCCCGCGCCACCTGCGCTATGTCGGGCAGATGGGCGTCTCGGAGCGCATGGCGGGTGATCGCGCCATCGGCCTCGGCGTCGCCGAACTCAGCGACGAGGCGCGCACCTTCAGCCGCATGGCCGAGGTCGCTGCCGAGCTGCGCGACGAGGACGGCGCCGACGTGCTGGTCATGGGCTGCGCCGGCATGGCCCGCTACCGCGACCGCCTGCAGCGCCATGTCGGATTGCCCGTGGTCGAGCCCAGCCAGGCCGCCGTCTCGATGGCGATCGGGCGTTCCAAGCTCAACTGGTAATTCGGCGCGAAAAGCAAGATTGCGCTGCGCGCGGCTGGCAATACCGAGGCCGTTATCGGCGCAAGGTCCTTCGCTGCGCTCAGGACGACAGTTGTTCAATGTCGTCCTGAGCGAAGCGAAGGACCTCACATTCGCCACAGACTCGGTTCACCGGTAAGTCATGGGGAATCGCCAATTCTGGGTCTATATCCTGACCAGTACCTCAGGTAACGCCATGTATATCGGTGTCACCAACAATCTCGAGAATCGACTGCATGAACATCGCTCCGGCAAGGGAAGCGTCTTTGCCAAGCAATATCGCGTGACACGGCTCGTCTACGCCGAGGAATACGACAATCCAACCGACGCGATTGCGCGTGAAAAGCAACTCAAGGGGTGGCGTCGTGAGCGGAAGAATGAGCTCGTCCGGACGGCCAATCCGGAGTTTCGCGAATTGATGCCGAGTGCGGGGCTGGCGTGAGGTCCTTCGCTGCGCTCAGGACGACGATCGGCTATTCGGCCGCCGCCTTGACCACCGGTGCTGCCGGGAACTCCATTCGGTCGTCGGTGCGGCAGTAGCGATCGGCGAACATGCGGCCCACGGGATGGTACTTGTCCATGTGGACACGCATCGCCTTGGGGTCCCAAAGCTCGTCGCGGATGTGGAAGCGCAGCCCCTCGCCGATGATGAGCTGACGGTCGTCCTTCACGTTGAGGACCTTCCAGGTCCTGCATTCCATCGCCCACGGCGCATCGGCAAGCCGGGGCGGCGCGATGTCGACCGATGGCGCGGTCTTGAGGCCGAGATAGTCGGGCTCGCCAGTTTCCGGCGGAAAGTCGCCGCTCGAACTCGTGCATGGCGCGCGCCAGCGGCTCGTCGGCGAGGTTGACGACGAACTGGCCGGTGCGCTCGATGTTGGCCCAGGTGTCCTTGATGCGCCCGTCCGGCCGCCGGTTGACGGCGAACATGCAGAGCGGCGGGTCCTCGGCGAAGACGTTGAAGAAGCTGAAGGGCGCGGCGTTCACCACGCCGGTCGGACCGATCGTCGTCACCCAGGCGATCGGGCGCGGCAGCACGAAGGAGATCAGGAGCTTGTAGCGATCGTGATCGTTCACGTCGGAGACGGCGTATTGCATCGATAACTCCTAATTCGCCAGATCGATCTCGACGCCGGTGCGTTCGGAGATCAGCTTGTAGTGTTCGGGCCGGCGATGCCTGGCGAAGTTGAAGGTGGTGTTGCGGATATATTCGCCCAGTGACAGGTCGCAGTCGTAGGAGATGACCTCGTCCTCTTCGGTCGTGCCCTTGGCCACGACTTCGCCGGTCGGCGCGACGATGACCGAGCCGCCATGCAGCCAGAAGCCGTCTTCCTTGCCGGCCTTGGCCGTGGCGATCACCCAGATGCCGTTCTGGTAGGCCGCGGCCTGCAGCGACAGCAGGTGGTGGAACACGCGCAGGTACGGCGGCTCGTGCGGGGCGTAGACGTTATCGCTCGGCGTGTTGTAGCCCAGCACCACCATCTCGGCGCCCTTCAGGCTCATGACGCGGAAGGTCTCGGGCCAGCGCCGGTCGTTGCAGATGCATTGGCCGATCCGGACCTCGTCCTTGAACATCTTCCAGACGTTGAAGCCGAGATCGCCGACCTCGAAATACTTCTTCTCGAGATGCTGGTACGGCACGTTCGGACGATGGTCGTCGTGGCCCGGCAGGTGGACCTTGCGGTACTTGCCGACCATCCGGCCATCCGGCCCGACCAGGATCGAGGTGTTGAAGTGATGCGGCTTGCCGCCCTCCTCCGTGCGCTCGGCATAGCCCAGGTAGAAGCCGATGCCCCTGGAGCGCGCCAGCTCGAACAGCGGCGCCGTCTCCGGGCTCGGCATCTGGTTCTCGAAATACTTCTCGACCTTGTCCGGATCGTCCATCCAGTAGCGCGGGAAAAACGTCGTGAGCGCCAGCTCCGGGAACACCACGAACTTCGAGCCGCGCAAATCGGCTTCCTTCAGCATCTCGATCATGCGCTTCACGACGCTGGCGCGGCTGTCGGCGAGGTTGATGGGACCGAGCTGGGCGGACGAGACTTTCAGACGACGGGACACGGCATTAACTCCTCATTTCCGTCATCCTGAGCGCAGCGAAGGATCTCACGCCAGCAGCGAAGTACGCTCTGGAAGCGCCAGGTCCTTCGCTGCGCTCAGGACGACAAGTTAGAATAACGGCTTCAATCCAAACTTCGACATGGCTTTCATCTCGGGCGCGGCGTTGCCGAGCGGTTTGGAGCTGTCGGGAGAGGCGCAGGGCAGGAACTGGCCCGAGCCGCGCTCGGCGTTGAGCTTGCCATTCTCGACCACGACTCTGCCGCGGCTGACGACGGTGACCGGCCAGCCCTTGATCCGACGGCCCTCGTACGGCGTGTAGCCGACATTGTCGTGCAGGTCCGCCCATTTGACGGTGACGTCCTTGTCGGCGTCCCAGATCGCGAGATCGGCGTCGGAGCCCACGGCGATCGTGCCCTTGCGCGGATAGAGGCCGTAGAGGCGCGCGTGGTTGGTGGAACCGAGCTGCACGAACTGCTGCAGGGTGATGCGGCCCTTCTGCACGCCTTCGCTGAACAGCAGCGGCAGGCGCAGCTCGATGCCCGGCACGCCATTGGCCATTTCCTTGAAGGTGGTCTTGTCGCCCTTGGGGATCTTGCCGCCTTCGTTGAACTGATAGGGCGCGTGATCGGACGAGAAGGTCTGGAAGGTGCCGTCCTTCAGCGCCTCCCACACTGCCTCCTGGGCCGCGGCATCGCGCGGCGGCGGACTGCAGCACCACATGGCGCCCTGCACCCCCGGCTTGTCCATGTCGTTCGCCGTGAGCGCGATATATTGCGGGCAGGTTTCGCCGAAGATCTTCGAGTCCTTTCTTCTGCGCCTGGCGCAAGGTCTCGATCGCCTCGATCTCCGACATGTGCACCAGCAGCAGCGGCGCATCGACCAGACGCGCCAGCGAGATCGCCCGGTTGGTCGCCTCGGCTTCGGCCACGCGCGCATGGGCGATGGCGTGGAACTTGGGCGCGCCGTGGCCCTGCTCGACCAGATGATGCGCCAGCCACTGGATCATGTCGTGGTTCTCGGCGTGCACCATGACCAGCGCACCGTCCCGGCGGGCGACCGCCAGGATGTCGAGCATCTGGTAGTCGCTCACCTTCATGGCGTCGTAGGTCATGTAGATCTTGAACGAGGTGTAGCCGTCCTTGATCAGCGCCGGCAGGTCCTGGCCCAGCGCCTGCGGCGTGGGATCGGTGACGATGAGATGGAATGCATAGTCGATCACCGCCTTGGGCGTCGCGGCCTCGTGATAATCCTTCACCACTTGGCGCAGCGACTTGCCGCGATGCTGGGCGGCGAACGGGATCACCGTCGTCGTGCCGCCAAACGCGGCCGACACGGTACCCGAGTAGAAGTCGTCGGCGCACATGATGCCGAAGCCCGACCTCTGCTCGATATGGGCGTGGCTGTCGATGCCGCCCGGCAGGACGAACTTGCCGCCGGCGTCGATCTCGCGCGTTCCCTTGCCCTTGATGCCCGGCTCGATCGCGGCGATCACGCCATCCTTGACGGCGATGTCGCCGTCGATCTGGCGGTCCTCTGTGACGATCTTCGCGTTGCGAACAATCAAGTCGTAGTCGGCCATTTTCCCCTTACTCCGCCGCCATCTTCGCTGCCCGTCCCGACGTGGCAAGGCGACGTTCCATGCGCTTGATCATGTTGTCGAGTTCCGTCCTGTCCGCCGCCGTGAGCGACGAGCCCGGTGCGCGCTGCTTCGGGCTCGCGATCGCGCCGCGCCGGAACAGCACTTCCTTGCGCAGCGCCAGCCCGATCGCCGGCTGCACCTCGTGGCGCACCAGCGGCAGGTAGATGTCGAACAGGTCTTCCGCCTCTTCCGCCTTGCCGGCCGCGAACAGCTCGTAGACCTGCACCAGCATCTCCGGCCAGGCGAAGCCGGTCATCGCGCCGTCGGCGCCGCGCCGCATCTCCTGCGGATAATACAGCCCCCCATTGCCGACCAGGATCGAGACTCTGCGACGGCCGGCCTTGTTCTCGCCTTCGCGCACCCTGGTGAGCTTGGCGAGACCCGGCGCATCCTCGTGCTTCAGCATGACGAGCTGCCTGAAATCGTCGACCAGGCGCTCGAACACGTTCACCGGCAGATAGACGCCGGTGGTCTGCGGATAGTCCTGGTAGACGACGGGAATGTCGGGCCCGAGCGCCTGAAACACCTGGGCGTAGTAAGTGTAGATGCCGTCGTCGCCCTTGAGGCCGGGCGGCGGCGCCACCATCACGCCGGACGCGCCCGCGATCATGGCCTCGTGCGCCAGGCGACGCACGTTCTCGAGACCGGCGTGGCTCACGCCCACGATGACCTGCCTGTCGCCGGCACGACCCACGACCCGATTCACCACGGCGATCAATTCATCGGCGGTCAGCTTGTGCGCCTCGCCCATCATGCCCAGCAGCGTGAAGCCATGGACGCCGCATCGCAGGTAGAAATCGGTCAGCGTGTCGACACTCTGCAGGTCGAGCGCGCCGTCGTCGGTGAAGGGCGTGGCGGCGATGATATAGACGCCAGAGGCGTTTTCGCTGAGTTTTGCGGTCATGTGCCGATCATGCCAGTCTGGCACTCGAGGGGTAAAGCACCGATGAGCAGCAAAACCACGCGTATCGCGCATCTCGACCATGTCGTGGCCTGGGACGATTCAGAGCAGCGGCACGTCTATCTCGACAGCGCCGACCTGGTGTTCAAGGGCAACGAAGTCGTCCATGTCGGGCCGGGCTACACCGGCCCGGTCGACAGCACGATCGAGGGCAAGGGGTTCATGGCGATCCCGGGCTTGGTGAACGTCCACTCCCATCCTTTTTCGGAACCTGCCAACAAGGGCCTCACCGAGGAATACGGCTCCGACAAGCTGGGCCAGAGCTCGCTCTACGAATACCTCACCGTCTACGGACTGGCGCCCGAGGATGCAGGCCCCTCCTCCAAGGTAGCGATCTCCGAACTGCTGAAAAGCGGCGTCACCACGATCACCGACCTGTCGATGGCGCGGCCGGGCTGGGTCGAGGATCTCGCCTCGACCGGCATCCGCGCGGTCGCCTGCCCGATGATGCGGCAGGCCGTCTGGTACACCAGGAACGGCCATACGGTCGACTACGCCTGGGACGAGAAGGCCGGCGAGAAGGCCTTCGAGGCGTCGATGAAGACGCTCGACGAGGCCGCCCGGCATCCCAGCGGCCGCATCTCGGGAATGGTCGGTCCCGCACAGATCGACACCTGCGGCGAGGGCTTCTTCAAGGAGGCGCTTCAGGAAGCGAAGAAGCGCGGCCTGCCGATGCAGACGCATGCCTGCCAGGCGGTCGTCGAGTTCCACGAGATGGTGCGCCGCCACGGCAAGACACCGATCGAGTGGCTCGATTCGATCGGCGTGCTGGGACCGGAGCTGATCATCGGCCACGGCATCTTCCTGAACGACCACCCGCAGATCCACTACCCGCACGCCAACGACTTCGAGAGGCTGCGCAACTCCGGCGCGTCGGTCGCCCACTGCCCGACGGTGTTCGCGCGCCGCGGCATGGTGATGAACTCGATCGGCCGCTACATGGATGCCGGCATCACGGTCGGCGTCGGCACCGACACCTTCCCGCACAACATGCTCGATGAGATGCGGCTGGTCTGCTACCTCGCCCGCGTCTTCACCATGAACTACAAGATGGGCACGACGCGGCATGCCTTCGAGGCAGCGACGGTCGGCGGCGCCAGGATGCTGCGCCGCTCCGATCTCGGCCGGCTCTCAGCCGGCTCGAAGGCCGACTTCTCGCTGGTCGACATGGGCCATCCCTACATGCAGCCGAGCCACGAGCCGGTGCGCAGCCTGATCTACTCCGCCGGCGACCGCGCCATCCGCCACGTCTATGTCGACGGCAATCAGGTGGTGAAGGACGGCAAGGTCCTGACGGTCGATGTCGAGGCCGCGACCGCGGGCCTGATCGAGGGCCAGCGCCGTCGCCTCAAGACCGTGAGCCAGCGAGACTGGGCCGGCCGCGATGCCGACGGCCTGTCGCCACCGGTCTACGGGAAGAAGGACCGCCTGCCACAGAGCCGGCCGGTGGACTGAACACCTGTCGTCCTGAGTTCGCGCGGAGTAACCTCCGCGCTTAAGCGAAGGACCTCACCGATCGATCAAACAGGGATCGTCGAAATGAGCGCGAGATCCTTCGCTTCGCTCGGGATGACGGGCTCCGCTTCCCTCCCGTGAGTAAAATTGAGATGATTTTGTCGTCCTGAGCGTAGCGAAGGACCTAGCGTTTCAACAGTGTACTGCGTTGCTGGCGTGAGATCCTTCGCTGCGCTCAGGATGACAAAGGCTGTCACGCGTCGGGGACGCCGGCCATCGTCGAATACTCGAAATGCAGCGGCGTCTCGGGGTGGATCAGCGCATAGGCGGAGCGCGCCGCAATGGCCGCCTCGGAGAACCCGGTCAGGATCAGCTTCAACTTGCCCGGATAGGTGACCACGTCGCCTATGGCGAAGATGCCGGACTTGCTCGCCGCCTGGGTCGACGGATCGACCACGAGCTGGTTGCGGTCGAGCGCCAGGCTCCAGTCGGCGATCGGGCCCAGCGACATCGACAGGCCGAAGAACGGCAGCAGCACGTCGGCTCCGATCTTCTTCACCGCACCGTCGAGGCTCGAGACGATCACCGACTTGAGCTGGCCGCCGGCTCCCTCCAGCCCCTGCAGCTGGTAGGGCACCACGAGGTCGATCTTGCCCGCCCTGGCGAGCTCCTTCAGCCGGGCCTCGCTCTCGGGCGCGGCGCGGAACCTGTCGCGCCGGTGAATGACCGAGACGCCGGCCGCGATCTCGGCCAGCGACAAGGCCCAGTCGACGGCGCTGTCGCCGCCGCCCGCGATCACCACCCGCTTGCCGCGAAAATTCTCGCGATTCGTCACATAGTAGAAGACGCTCTTGCCCTCATAGGCCTCGATGCCGGCGAGCGGCGGCCGGTTGGGTCCGAAGGCGCCGACGCCCGCCGCCACGATCACGGCCTTGGCCTGGATGACCGTGCCCTTCGACGTGGTGAGCCGCCAGAAGCCGCCGGTCTCGGCCTGGAGCGCCTCGACCTGTTCGCCCAGGTGATAGACCGGCTTGAAGGGAGCCGCCTGCGCCCGCAGCCGCACGATCAATTCGGCCGCGGCCACCCGGGGAAACCCCGGAATGTCGTAGATCGGCTTCTCGGGATAGAGCGCCGTGCATTGACCGCCGACATCGTCGAGCACGTCGACGACATGGCATTTCAGCCGCACCATGCCGCATTCGAAGATCGCAAACAGGCCGACCGGCCCTGCTCCCACGATCACGACGTCGGTCTGGTGATGGGTGTGACCGTTGGTCATGGTCCTAACGTGGCGAAGAGAAACCACAAAATAAAGCCCCCGGACCGCGAAGGACCGGGGGCGGGATTTGGTAGCTGGGGGCGGACTTGAACCGCCGACCCCGGCATTATGAGTGCCGTGCTCTAACCAACTGAGCTACCCAGCCAAGCGGTGCGCGTCTGCGCGCACGTGGGCGCTTTTATGCGGGCGGGCGCCGCGGTGTCAAGGAACGGGCGGTGGCCCTTCAAATAGCCGCCATTGACATCTAAACTTGCGGGCATGATGCGGTTCCTCCCGATTTTCCTGGTCCTCGTCGCGGGATCGGCCTTGGCCCAGACGGGCCGGCCGCCGACGCAGTGGATCATCGATCCCAACACCAAGTGCAAGGTCGCCAACGCCTTCCCGTCGGCCGCCGAGACATTGACCTGGAGCGGCACCTGCAAGGACGGCTATGCCGACGGCCAGGGGGTTGCCCAGTGGTTCAAGGCCAAGAAGCCCACGGCGAAGAAGTACGAAGGCCAGATGAGCGGCGGCTTCATGAACGGCAAGGGCGCGTTCACCTTCTCCAACGGCGACCGTTTCGAGGGCATCTTCAAGGACGGCAGCCTGAACGGCCAGGGCAAGGCGAGCTGGTTCAACAAGAACAAATACGAAGGCGAGTGGAAGGACGGCTATCCGAACGGCACCGGCACCTACCTCTGGGCGGACGGCAAGCGCTATACCGGCGAGTGGGCCAACGGCAAGCAGAACGGCGATGGCGACTTCAAATTCCCCAACGGCGACCACTATGTCGGGCAGATGAAGGACGGGCTGATGGACGGCAAGGGCAAGCTCACCTTCGCCAGCGGCGACGTCTACATCGGCGAATTCCGGAACGACACGGCCAACGGCCAGGGCACGGTCCGGCTCTATGCCGTGGCGGTCTCGCATTCCGGCATCTTCAAGGACGGGTGCCTGAAGGACGGCGACGAGGTCGTCTCGATCAAGCAGACGACGATGAGCTGCGCGCTCAAGCTCGACAAGCAATAACGCCGGGACCAGCCGCGCTCCCTAAGGCCGCCGACTTCTCCTTCATCGAACGCTCGTCCCACAGGCGCACGAGATAGCCGTCGGGGTCCGCAAGCTCGGCGCCATAGCCCCAGAAAGTCTTCTGCGGTGCGTGGGCGAAGACGACGCCACGAGCCGACCATTCGGCAAAGGTCGCGTCGACATCCTCGACCTGGAACCACAGCGCACAGCCATTGGGCGTTGCGCCCGCCGACTGCGACAGGAAGAGCGCAAAGCCCTCGCTGTCCTGCAGGGCGACGGTATTGCGGTCGGGGATCTCGAACTCGACTTTCAGGCCGAGGGTGGCGATGTACCAGTCGCGCGAGCGCTCGAGACTGCCGACCGGAAGATTGAGGTGATCGAACTTCATCATGCACGACCTCCTGCTCAGAGACGGCGGATGAAGCCTCCGCCCAGGACACGACTGCCCGCGGCATCGTACACGACGCAGGCCTGCCCGGGCGACACGCCCAGCTCGGGCTCGCCGAAGCGAACGATGGCCGCCTTTTCCGAGAGCTCGACGGTCGCAGGCCGCAGCGCCTGGGACGAGCGCACCCTCACCTGCACGGCCTGTTCGCCGGACACCGCCGGTCCGATCCAGTTCACGTCGTAGAGCGAGATCCCGGTCTTGCCGAGCGCCGCACGAGGACCCACCACGACACGCCGCGTTGCCGGCTCGAGGCGCACGACGAAGAGAGGCTCGTTGTCGGTGCCGCTGCGCTCGCCGATCGCCAGTCCGCGCCGCTGGCCGACAGTGAACCGCACGATGCCGTCATGCCGTCCGACCACCGTTCCGGCCATGTCGACGATCTCGCCCGGCTCGACGCTCTCGGGCCTGAGCTTCTGCACCACCGAGGCATAGTCGCCATTGGGGACGAAGCAGATGTCCTGGCTGTCGGGCTTCTCCGCCACCGGCAGGGCAAAGCGCTCGGCCAGCACGCGCGTCTCGCTCTTGGGCAGCGCGCCCAATGGAAAGCGCAGAAAATCGAGCTGTTCCTGCGTGGTCCCGAACAGGAAATAGCTCTGGTCCTTGGTGGCATCGGCGGCACGATGCAATTCGGCACCGCCTTCTCCCGCCACACGCCGCACATAGTGGCCGGTCGCCAGCGCCGCGGCGCCGAGTTCGCGCGCCGTCGCCAGGAGGTCGCGAAACTTCACCGTACGATTGCAGGCGATGCACGGCACCGGCGTTTCGCCGCGCGCGTAGGAGTCGGCGAACTGCTCCATCACCTCGTTGCGGAAGCGGGTCTCGTAGTCGAGAACGTAGTGGGGAATGCCGAGACGCCCGGCAACGGCGCGCGCATCCTCGATGTCCTGGCCGGCACAGCAGGCCCCCGCCTTGCCGGTCGCGACGCCGTGATCGTAGAGCTGCAGGGTCACGCCCACGACGTCGTAGCCCTGCTCCGCGAGCAGCGCCGCCGTCACCGACGAATCGACGCCGCCCGACATGGCGACCACCACGCGGGTGTCGCCGGGCGCCTTGTCGATTTCGAGGGAATTCAGGGCCATTGCGCGGCCTATATAGGCCCCGCCCTTTCGCCCCGCCAGTGGGGCGACTGCGCTGCGTAGAGTCCTACTGACCGGTTTGGAGACACTTCCGACACTTAAGTGCAGACTGTCATCCCGAGCGTAGCGAGGGATCCTTGTTTGGTCGTAGTTAAAGATCCCTCGCTTCGCTCGGGATGACACCAGTTCCTGATCGACGGCAGTGCCTTTCCATTCCAGTCAGAAAAGGCTCTTAGTCGCGCCGGGGCGCGGTGTCGCGCACGGCGCGGGCGACGCCGTTGCGATCGTAGACGATGACCACGCGGTCGCCCATCTGCACGTCGCCGTTGTCGGCCTGGGCGATGGTGACGGTCTGGCCGTCGTCCTTCTGGACGGTCACTTCAATGCCGCGATGCGTGCTGTTGCGGTCGATCGCGGTGCCTGCGATGGCGCCGCCGACTGCGCCCAGCACGCCGCCCAGGATCGCACTGCCGGCGTTGCCGCCGATCGCGGCGCCGGCGACCGCGCCGCCGGCCGCGCCGACACCACCACCGATCAAGGTGCCATCGCTCACGCCCGATCCGCCATTGTGCAGCGGCACTTCGCGGATTGCCATCACGCGACCGCCTTCGCCGCGGTAGCCGCTCGACGCCGGGCTTACGACGCCGGGCTGAACGCCGTTATCCTCCATGCAGGCGCACAGGCTGGTGGCCAGGGCCATCGACAGCGCCAGACCGGCAATCGTCTTTGCAAACATCGGCGTGTTCCCCTTGCTTCGGAGGGGAATTTCAACCGGTCGGCGGCCGCTGTCTAGTCCAGGCTGCCGTAACGCGGATCGTTGCGCGGACCGCCCGGGGAGCTCGGCGTATAGCGCGACTGGCTGTACGACTGGTCGTTGCGCGGCAACGACTGATCGTTCTGCAGCGGCGGATTGTTGTCCTGGCCGCGCGGCACGTAGCGCTGGCTGGAGCTCTGCATGTCCTGCGGCGGCGGGCCGTTGTCCTGCGGTCCGTTGTATTGGGGTCCGTTGTTCTGGGGTCCGTTATCCTGCGGGCCGTTATACTGGGGTCCGCCGTACTGCGGCCCATTGTTCTGCGCATAGGGCGGCGCATTGTCGGGAGCCCGCGAGTTGTCACGCACGACCTTTTTCACGCCGTGGCCGTCCTCCACGACCTGCACGCGGTCGCCGAGCTGGATGTCACCCTCGTCGCGCTGGGCAACCTTCATGGTCGCGCCATCCTCGCGCTGCACCGTCACTTCGATGCCGCGCCCGCTGCCGTGATGCCCGTCGTAGATCGAGCCCGCGATCGCGCCGCCCACGGCACCCAGCAGGCCGCCGATGAGCAGGCCACCGATACCGCCATGGGAGACGATCCCGCCGATCGCCGCACCGCCGGCGCCGCCGATCAGGCCGCCCGACAGCGGACCGTTGCCGGAGCCGCTGCCGCCGCCCGCACCCGCAAGCGCCACTTCGTTGATCGAGACGACCCGCCCGGTACCCATGGAGGAGACCGGTGCTGAAGCTGTCTGGTAGCCACCGCTACCCGACGATCCGTTGACGATACCCGGCTGGACGCCGTTCGATGCGCAAGCGCTCAGCCCAAATGCCAGAGCCGCCGGCAGCAGCACGAAATTCTTCATTTGAAAGCCCCTCTTGACCACCCTCGCCATACCAGTCTGTACGACTCGAAGTTTGGCCAAACAGGGGCAAATCCTAATCTCTTTCCTCGATCCAGGCAGCCTGGATCGCCTCGAGGATTTTCTCGTTGGAGCGCCCGGGATCGTCGGCAAAATCCGGTAACTCCAGCACCCACTTGTGTAAATCGGTGAATCTCAGGTTCACGTTGTCGACGTCGGGGTGACGTTCCTCGAGTTCGATCGCGATATCGTGCACATCGGTCCAGCGCAGTTTGCGGGCCATGGCAGTCTCCTATTTGTCGACCATCATGTTGCGGGTCGCCGCCGGCAGCTTCACCACCAGCCCGTCCAGCGCCTCGGACATGCGGATCTGGCAGCCCAAGCGCGACGTATGTGTGAGACCGAACGCAAGGTCGAGCATGTCTTCCTCGTCCTCGCTGGCCGGCGCCAGCTTGTCGAACCAGTCCTGCTCGACCACGACATGGCAGGTCGAGCAGGCGAGCGAGCCCTCGCAGGCGCCCTCGATCTCGACGTGATTGCGGTGAGCGATCTCGAGCACGCTGAGCCCCAGCGGCGCCTCGACTTCCTTGCGCGATCCATCCTTCAGAATGAACGTCATCTTCGGCATCACTCAATCTCCAACGCGGCGCTCGAGGTCGCCGACGGACAGTCCGGACAAGGCGTCGCGAATACCACGATCCATGCGGCGCTCGGCGAACGGCTTGGACAGGGTCTCCAGCGCCTCGGCGGCGACATTGATGTCGTCGCGCAACTCTGCGGTGATCGCGGTCTCCAGACGGCTCCGCGCTGCGTCGAGCTCCGTTCGCTCTTCCCCGGAAAGCAGCGCGCCGTCCCGGGCGAGCGCGGCGTCGAGCGCCAGCAGATTGCGCCGCGCTTCGACCCTCGCCTCCATCAGCAGCCGGCGCGCCATGTCGTCCTCGGCGTGATCGAGGCTGTCGTAGAGCATGTCGGCCATGTCGTCGTGGCTGAGACCATAGGACGGCTTGACCTCGATGCGCTGGGCCACTCCGGTCGTGCGCTCTTCGGCGGACACGGTCAGCAGGCCGTCGGCATCGACGGCGAAAGTCACGCGGATGCGCGCAGCACCCGCCACCATCGGCGGGATTCCGGCCAGCTCGAAGCGCGCGAGGCTGCGGCAATCCTCGACCATCTCGCGCTCGCCCTGCACGACATGGATCGCCATGGCATTCTGGCCGTCCTGGTAGGTGGTGAACTCCTGCGCCAGCTGCACGGGGATCGGCGTGTTGCGCGGCACGATCTTCTCGACGAGGCTGCCCATGGTCTCGAGCCCGAGCGACAGCGGCGTCACGTCGAGCAGCAGGGTGTCGGAGCCGCCGGTCAGCGCCTCCGCCTGCAAGGCGGCGCCCAGCGCCACGACCTCGTCGGGATCGATGTCGGTCAGCGGCGGCTTGCCGATCATTGCAGCGACCTCCGCGCGCACCAGAGGCACCCGCGTCGACCCCCCGACCAGCACCACGCCATTGATCTCCCCGACTTTCATGTCGGCGTCGACCAGCACGTTGCGGGCAATGTCGATCGTGCGCTTCACGTGTGTTGCGATCATCGCGTCGAATTCGGTTCGCGCCAGCGCGTGGAACGACGGCACGCCTGCCAGTTCCAGCCGGCCCGAGGTCTGGTCGCGATCGGAAAGTTGCTCCTTCATGACGCGGCCGAGCGCGAGTGCTGCCTTCACCGCCCCCTCATCGACAACATCGGCCAGTCCATCCTTCTTGCGCTCGCCCAGCATGCGTTCGGCGATGGCGCGATCGAAGTCGTCACCGCCCAGCGCCGTGTCGCCGCCTGTCGCCAGGACCTGGAACACGCCCTTTTCAAGCCGTAGCAACGAGAAGTCGAACGTGCCGCCGCCCAGGTCGTAGACCGCATAGAGTCCTTCCGATCCCTTGTCGAGACCGTAGGCCAACGCCGCCGCCGTCGGTTCGTTGACCAGGCGCAACACCTCGAGGCCGGCGACGCGCGCGGCATCGCGCGTCGCCGTCCGCGCGGCGTCATCGAAATAGGCCGGCACCGTGATCACTGCGCGCTCGACGGGCTTCTCCAGCGCAGCCTCCGCGCGGGCGCGAAGCGACTTCAGGATCTCGGCGGAAATCTCAACCGGCGAGCGCGCCTTGCCGCCGATGCGCAATTTCACCATGTCGGTCTGGCCGGTGCCCGGCTCGACCTCGTAGGGCAGCACGCCCGCAACCGTGTGCAGGTCGGCGGCGCCGCGTCCCATCAGGCGCTTGATCGAGGCCACGACATTGCGGGGCTCGCGTGCCGTGAGCAGGCGCGCCTCCTCGCCCACCAGCACGCCGCCCGCCGCCGGATAGGCCACGACCGACGGCACCAGCGCCTTGCCGGTATCGTCGTGCAGCGCCGCGGGCTTGCCCTCGCGCGAGATCGCGACCACGGAATTGGTCGTGCCGAGATCGATGCCGACCGCCAGCGTGCCCTCGCCGGCATGCGGCAGGGGTGTCTCGCCCGGCTCGTGGATCTCCAGCAAACTCAACGCATGCCTCTCTCGATGTTGGTCTTCCGCGCCCGCGCTTCGTCGGCGAACTTGTCGAGATAGCGCAGGCGAAGGAGCGCCTTTCTGATGGCCGGCTTGTCGTTTGCCAAGAACAAATCGCCCAGCCCTTCAATCGCCTTGTCGACGTCGTCCCGCACCTTGGCGGCCAGCCGCTCGACGGCCTGTACGCTGCCTGCTTCCTCGAGTTCCTCGCGCGCTTCCATGGCTTCCATCAGCAGGTCGGGGTCATCGATCGTCTTGCCGTCGCCCGGCAGCTCCACGCCCTTCAAGGTCGCGAGATAGACCGCGCGGTCGATCGGGTTCTTCAAGGTGCGATAGGCGTCGTTGAGTGCTGCGGCCTCGGTCGAGGCGCGGGCGCGCTCCTCAGGCGGCTTGGCGACGAAGCGGTCGGGGTGCCATTGCCGCTGGCCCGCGAAGTACGCCTTGTCGAGGGCGCCCGCGTCCAGGTCGAGCGCCGCCGGCAATCCCAGCCGCGCGAAATGATCCATGGCTATCCGTCAGACGTGGAAGGATTCGCCGCAGCCGCAGCGGCCCTTTTCGTTCGGGTTCCTGAACACGAAACCCGACTTCAGCTTCTCTTCCTCGTAGTCCATCTCGGTGCCGATCAGGAACAGCGAGGCCTTGGGATCGATCAGCAGCTTGACGCCGCCGCTTTCGACCACCTCGTCCATCGGCTCCTGCTTGTCGGCGAACTCCAGGGTGTAGGACATGCCCGAGCAGCCCTTGCTGCGCACACCGATGCGGATGCCGGCGGTCGGCTTGCCGCGACTCTCGATCAGTGTCTTCACCTTGTCGACGGCAAGCGGCGTCACGCTCATCACCGCCGGACGCGGCCGGCGGACGCGCGGTGCGGCGGCCGGCTTCGGGGCCGCCGCGAGGTCGGTCGTCGTGTCGGTAGGCGTGCTCATCCTCGTTACTCCGCGGCGTCCTTCATCGCGTCCTTTTGGACCATCTTGGCGCGATAGTCGGCAATCGCCGCCTTGATCGCGTCCTCGGCCAGGACGGAGCAATGGATCTTCACCGGCGGCAGCGCCAGGTGTCTGGCGATGTCGGTGTTCTTGATCGTCTCGGCCTCGTCGATCGTCTTGCCCTTGACCCACTCGGTGACGAGCGACGACGAGGCGATCGCCGAGCCGCAGCCGAAGGTCTTGAACTTGGCATCCTCGATCAGGCCGTCGGCGCCGACCTTGATCTGCAGCTTCATGACGTCGCCGCAGGCCGGTGCGCCGACGAGGCCGGTGCCGACATCGTCGGAGCCCTTGTCGAGCGAGCCGATATTGCGCGGGTTCTCGTAGTGATCGATCAGCTTTTCGCTATAGGCCATGACGCCCTCCTAAATCTTTCCTGCGGCACATTTGCCGTTTTATCGCCTGCGGCTCAGTGAGCCGCCCACTCTATCGACTTGATGTCGATGCCCTCCTGGGACATTTCCCAGAGCGGGCTCATCTCGCGCAGCTTGGTCACGTGGTGCACCAGGTCGGCCACCGCCGTGTCGACTTCCTGCTCGGTCGTGAAGCGGCCAAGGCCGATGCGCAGCGACGTGTGTGCCATCTCCTCCTCAACGCCCAACGCGCGCAGCACGTAGCTGGGCTCGAGCGAAGCCGAGGTGCAGGCCGAGCCCGACGATACCGACAGGCCCTTGATGCCCATCATCAGGGACTCGCCCTCGACATGGGCGAAGCTGATGTTGAGGTTGCCCGGGATGCGCTGATCGAGGTCGCCGTTGACGTAGATTTCCGGCAGCTTGGCATGGAGGCCCTTCAGCATGCGCTCCTGCAGCTTCTTGAGGCGCACGGCCTCGCCGGCCATTTCCTTCATGCAGATCTCGGCGGCTTCGCCCAGACCGACGCAGAGCGGCGTCGGCAAGGTGCCCGACCGGAAGCCACGCTCCTGGCCGCCACCCACGATCAGCGGGACCAGACGAATTCGGGGCTTGCGACGCACGTAGAGAGCGCCGATGCCCTTGGGGCCGTAGATCTTGTGGCCGGAGATGCTCATCAGATCGATGTTCATCGCCTCGACGTCGAGCGGAATCTTGCCGGCGGCCTGCGCCGCGTCGGTATGGAAGAAGGTCTTCTTCTCGCGGCAGATCCTGCCGATCTCCTCGAGCGGCTGGATGACGCCGATCTCGTTGTTCACCGCCATGATCGAGACGACAACCGTCTTGTCGGTGATCGCCGCGCGCAGTTCCTCGAGATCGATCAGGCCATTCTTCTGCACCGGCAGATAGGTGACCTCGAAGCCGTTCTGCTCGAGATGCCGGCAGGTATCGAGCACGCATTTATGCTCCGTCACGGTGGTGACGATGTGGTTCTTGCGGTCCTTGTAGAACTCGGCGACGCCGCGGATGGCGAGGTTGTTCGAACTCGGTGGCGCCCGAGGTGAAGATCACTTCCTTTTCGTCCGCGCCGATCAGCTTGGCGACCTGGCCGCGCGCCTTCTCGACGCCTTCCTCGGCTTCCCAGCCATAGGAGTGGCTGCGCGAATGCGGATTGCCGAACTTGTAGGTGAAGTAAGGCATCATCGCTTCCAGCACGCGCGGGTCCATCGGCGTGGTGGCCTGGTAATCCAGGTAAATCGGCTGGTCGTTGCGCCGGATCTGGTTAAACGCGCTCATGCTAACCTCTTGAAATCCCTATGCTGCCTGGGCGTGGGCAATATCCGAGTTGCTTACTCGGATATATAGGTCCCGCCAGGCCGCGATCAACCTTTCAATTTCCTCCGGCTGGCTGTTCCAGCCGAGGCTAACCCTGAGGGCGGTGTCCGCCACGGCAGGATCTATCCCCATGGCCGTCAGGACCGGCGAACGGGTGACCTTGCCCGACGAGCAGGCGGCGCCCGCACTCACGCACACCCCTGCCAGATCCAACGCCATGACCTGGGTTTCGGCACGCACGCCCGGCATCGAAATGCAGATCGTGTTGCAAAGACGCGGCGCGCCCGCGCCGAACACCCGGGCCTCCGGCGCCATCGCCAGCAATGCCGTTTCCACCCGTTCGCGCAGCACCGCGAGATCGAGACCGTCGCGCGCAGCTTGCGCCGCAGCGCCAAACCCCGCGATACCGGCGACGTTCTCCGTGCCGGCACGCCGATTGAATTCCTGACCGCCGCCCCGGCGATCGGTGGCGAACGGCGCGTTTCCGCGCACGACCAGCGCACCGATGCCCGTCGGACCGCCGAACTTGTGGGCGGAGAGGCTGAGATAGTCGACGCCAAGACCGTGCAGGTCGATCGTCGCCTTGCCCGCGCCCTGCACCGCGTCGCAATGCACCAATGCGCCGGTCACGCGCGCGAGGCGCACGACGTCGGCGATCGGCTGAAGGACGCCCGTCTCGTTGTTGGCGAACATCACTGACACGAGAGTCGGCACCGTCGAGGCCGCAAGCATCCGCTCGAGCGCTTCGAGGTCGATCACGCCATGACCGTCGACCGGGATGCGTTCGGCGTGGGTTGCGGCCTTCAAAACACTGTCGTGCTCGACCGCCGAAACCAGCACCCGCAGGCATCCGGTGCCGGTAATCGCGAGGTTATTGGCTTCCGTGCCGCCCGACGTGAAGACGACTTCCGAGGGCATGGCGCCCACCAGCGCGGCAACCTGCCGACGCGCCTTGTCGATCCGCGCACGCGCCGCCCTGCCCGACCGATGGACAGACGAGGGATTGCCGCCGGCCTTCAGGACCTCCGCCATGGCGTCGAATGCCACGGGCCGGAGCGGGCTCGTGGCATTGTGATCCAGGTACGCAGAGACGACGTTCATGAGGGACGACCTAGCTGGCCGCGGCCATCGAATCGGAATTGGCGGCCGCTGGTGTTTCGCTGAGAGGCGCCTCGATGATGCGCGTGGTGAGCTTGCGCTCCAGCACATCGTGCAGGCTGACCGAACTCAGGAAAGCATGAATCTGGTTGCCCAGCTCTTCCCACAGATCGTGCGTCAGGCACTTGCTGCGATCGGCGCGGCAACCGCTTGCGCCCATCTCGGTGCAGCGCGTCGCCTTGATCGGCTCGTCGACCGCCAGGATGATTTCGGACACGCGCGTGTCCATCGACGTGCGCGCGAGGCGATAGCCGCCGCCGGGACCGCGCACGCTCTTGACCAGTTCGGCGCGCCGCAGACGCGCGAACAACTGCTCGAGATATGACAGAGAGATTTCCTGGCGCGCTGCGATATCCGACAGTGACACCGGCTTGGTCTGCGCGTGACGCGCCAGATCGACCATCGCCATGACGGCGTAACGACCCTTGGTGCTGAGCTTCACAGCATCCTCCTTATCTGCCCAACGCCTTAAAGGTCTTGAAAACCAAGGCGTTAGTACGATATTCCAGCCCCCAACCGGGGATCCGGCAAAAAACCAACTCAAGGCCTCGGATTTAATAAACCCGAGTGCATTGGTCAAGTATCAAGATTCTGCCGCAATGCGCCGAATTAGGCCAATAATGACGAATAATCTGGAGCTTCCATGCCTGACGTGATGTTCACCGGACCCGAGGGTCGCCTCGAGGGCCGCTATCACCAGAGCAAGGAGGAGCACGCCCCGATCGCCCTGATCCTTCATCCCCACCCGCAGTATGGCGGGACGATGAACCACAAGGTGGTGTTCTCGCTGTTCCACGTCTTCGTGAACCGCGGCTTCTCGGTGCTGCGCTTCAACACCCGCGGGGTCGGCCGCAGCCAGGGCCGTTTCGACAACGGCATGGGCGAGCTGTCAGACGCCGCTGCCGCACTCGACTGGCTGCAGACCATGAACGCAGACGCCAAGTCGTGCTGGATCGCCGGCTATTCGTTCGGCGCCTGGATCGGCATGCAGCTGCTGATGCGCCGTCCGGAGATCGACTGCTTCATTTCGGTCGCGCCGCCGGCCAATTCCTACGATTTCGGCTTCCTCGCCCCCTGCCCTTCGTCGGGCCTGATCGTGGGCGCGGAAAAGGACGAGGTCGTGCCGCTCGACGACATCAAGAAGCTGGTGGCGCGGCTGTCGCTGCAGAAGGGCATCACGGTCGAATTGGGGATCGTGAAAGGCGCCAACCACTTCTTCCACAACACGCTCGACAAGCTGGCCGTCGACGTCGACAGGTACGTCGCCAAGTCGCTGCTCAATCCGCCGGGTCGCGCCACGTCGAACAAGGAACCCTAGGGCTCCCTAGAGCATATTCCGTCCGACTGGAATCAGTCGGACGGAATATGCAGTAGTCGAAGCGCCTCGATCAATGCGTTTCCGATCGCTTGGAACCGCAGGAGCGGTTCCAAGCGATCGGAAGCCGCTCTAGAAGGGCTCGTTGACCTTTCCGCCCGCCAGCGGGCGGAGAACGCCGGTCGTCCCGGGGAACGTCAACGGCAACCCGCGCAGCGAACGCACGGCAAGGAATGCAAACGCCTGCGCCTCCAGCGCATCGCCGTCCCATCCCAGTTCGGTCGCCGTCACGACCTTGCCCCGGGTCTCGGCCGCGATCGCGCGCAGCAAGCTGGGATTGCGCGCACCGCCGCCACAGATCACCCACTGCACCGCCGGCGCGGGGAAATGCCTCGCGGCCAGGGCAATGGCGCGCGCCGTGCCCTGCGTCAGCGTCGCGGCGCCGTCGGCGACACCGAGCCCTTCCGCCCACGCGTCGTTGAAATCGCCGCGGTCGAGCGACTTGGGCGGCTTGCGCGCAAAGAAGCGATGCTCGCTGAAGCGCTCGAGCCGGCCGCGATCGATCCTGCCCGAGGCCGCCAGCGCGCCATCGGTGTCGAACCGCAGGCCGGCGCGGCGCATGCACCAGTCGTCGACCGGCGCATTGCCGGGACCGGTATCGAAGGCAAGCAACTCGCCCGCACGGCCGATCCACGTCACGTTCGCCACCCCGCCGACATTGACGACGGCGAGCGGCTTGGGAAGATCGTGCGCCAGCGCCGCATGATAGACCGGCACCAGCGGCGCACCCTGCCCGCCCGCCTCGACATCGGCGATGCGCAGGTCGTTCACGACCTTCACGCCGAGCGCGCCGGCGAGTGCGGCGCCATCGCCGATCTGCCAGGTGAAGCGGCGCTCCGGCCGGTGCGTGATCGTCTGGCCATGGAAGCCCACGACATCGAGCGACGACAGCGCAATGCCGCTTTCCGTCGACCAGCGCCGCACGGCCTCGACATGGCGCTCGGTCACGGCCTGCTCGGCGGCCCGGGTCGCCTCGTTGGGAGCATCGGCGCCGAAGGCGTCGCGGATCAGCTTTCGCAGCGGCGGGTCATAGGCGAGCGTGCTCGCCGGCCCGCGCGCGGCGACGGTCTCGCCATCGGTCTCGATCAGCGCCACATCGACGCCGTCGACCGAGGTCCCGCTCATCAATCCGAGGGCACGCAGGGGGCACGCAGAGGAGATGAAGGCATGACGGGAATGTGTTACACCCGCCGCCCTTCGGGACACAATCGTTTCAGGCAAAACCGGGCAGCGAGATGGCTACGTTCAAGTCGGATTTCATGCAGATCGTGCACGAGCGCGGCATGGTGCATCAGTGCAGCGACACCGCGCGCCTCGACGAATTGCTGAGCACCGGCACGCGCACCGCCTATATCGGCTTCGACTGCACCGCCGACTCGCTCCATGTCGGCCATTTGCTGCAGATCATGCTGCTGCGCTGGTGGCAGAAGACCGGCCACCAGCCGATCGCCCTGATGGGCGGCGGCACGACCAAGGTCGGCGATCCCTCCGGCCGCGACGAGACGCGCCAGCTGCTCACCACCGAAACGATCAACACCAACATGGAAAGCATCAAGAAGAGCTTCTCCAACTACCTGACCTTCGGCAGCGGGCCCAAAGACGCGATCATGGCCAACAACGCCGACTGGCTCGACACCCTCCAGTACATTCCGCTGCTGCGCGACATCGGCCGCCACTTCTCGGTCAACCGCATGCTGACCATGGACTCGGTGAAGCTGCGCCTCGAGCGCGACCAGCCGCTGACCTTCCTCGAATTCAACTACATGATCCTGCAGTCCTACGACTACGTCGAGCTGTACCGGCGCCACAAGTGCATCGTTCAGATGGGCGGCTCGGACCAGTGGGGCAATATCGTCATGGGCGCCGACCTCGGCCGCAGGGTCGAGAGCGCCGAACTCTTCGCGCTGACCTCGCCGCTGCTCACCACGTCGTCGGGCGCCAAGATGGGCAAGACCGCCGCCGGCGCGGTCTGGCTCAATCCCGCGCGGCTGAGCCCGTACGAATTCTGGCAGTACTGGCGCAACAGCGAAGACGCCGATGTCGGCCGCTTCCTGAAACTGTTCACCGATCTGCCGCTCGCGGAAATCGCGAAACTCGCGGCGCTCGAAGGCCAGGAGATCAACGAGGCCAAGAAGGTCCTCGCGACCGAGATCACCGCCCTCGCCCACGGCCGCGAGGCCGCCCAACAGGCCGCCGACACCGCGCGCCGCACCTTCGAGGAAGGCGCCAAGGCCGAGGCGCTTCCGACAGTGGACGTCGATCGTGCCAAGCTCGCTGCCGGCATCGCCGCGTTCGAGCTGTTCCATGAGGCAGGCCTTGCCGCAAGCCGCAACGAGGCCCGCAAGCTGATCAAGGGCGGCGGTGCGCGGCTGAACGACCAGCCGATCGCGGCCGACACCGCGATCATCGCCGACACGGATCTCGATTCGTCCGGCACCCTCAAACTCTCGGCCGGCCGCAAGCGTCACGTGCTGGTGCGCGTCCGCTGATCGCGGTCTCAGTCTCGAGTCTTTCCGACCGGAATAGAAACGCACTGCCGCTGTTCAGAAACCAGTGTCATCCCGAGCGTAGCGAGGGATCCTTGCATGGCCGCAGCCAAGGATCCCTCGCTACGCTCGGGATGACAGTCTGCACTTAAGTGCCGGAAGTGACTCCAACGGGCCGCCCGGCTCTAGGGCATTGTCCTTTCCTTCTCCGGGACCGGGTCCTGGCCGATCGACGGGGAGAAGAGTTCCCGCAACGCGCCCGGCGTCATCGCAGACATCATGTTGACGTCGGACTTGAGGTCGTCGAGCGGTCCTTCGAGCTTGTAGGTAAAGGCAAACATGCCGCCGTCCTTGCCGCCGGTCAGCAGCGGACCGAGCAGCGGCACGTTGGACAACACATTGTTCACGGCGAAGCCCGGCACCACGGCGCCGCGCAGTCGCGCGGTGTCGCGCGCAAGATCGAGCCAGCCCTCGGTCGTCAGTCCGATCGACTTGCCGTTGGTCCTGCCCTGGGAGATGTCGACCCGGTCGCCGACCTTCACGATCCGGGCCTCCAGCTTGTCGAACTGCTGAAGCGCGTCGCCGGCACGGTTGAGGCCTTCGATCGCCGAGTTGAGCGAGCCGACATCGGGACGGGGCTGGGCGACCTTGACCATGCGATAGGGTCCGAGTCGCAGGCTGCCGGTCAATTTCGGCTCGGCGGTCGAGTCGTCGAAGCGGCCCTGGAAATTGAGATCGCCTCCGTTCAGACCGTCGAGCCAGCCGGCCTCTCTCAGCAACAATCCGAAATCGGGAATGAAGACCGCCACATTTCGTCCTCCCGGCTCGGGGGTGATCTTCACTGCCGACCCCTTGCCGGCGCCCACCGAGAGATCCGCGGCAGCAAGCCGTTCGCCGACGATCTCCGCCCGTCCATTCACGGTTCCCAGCGTGCCGCGCTGAAGCAGGAGCTGGCCGATCTGCACCGACAGCCTCGTGTCGCCCTCGGACCTGGCCGCTGCAGCGCCCGGCTGCTTTGCTGCAGACTCGGCCCGCACCTTCAGCGCCTGGCGGACGCGCGCGAGCTCGAGCGCACGGCCGCGCACGGCAAAATCCGATCCTGTCGCGTTGCGGCGCCAGTCCAACGCGATGTCGGTGCGGCCGACCGCAAGCTGCGACAGAGCGAGCTGCTGGACGGTCCCTCCATCCGCGAAGCCGATCTGGCCCTTCGCCGCGAGACCGTTGCCCTTGCCCTCGAAATCCGCGGACAGGAGTTTGGCGGCGGCGGAAAGCTTGACGCCGAGGTTGAGCGTCGCGTCGATGCCGGCCGCCTTCTCCCATCCGATCAATCCGCCGTCGACCTTGGCGGCCTTGAGATCGAACTTGCCGGTGATGTCGACCGCGCGATTGCGCTGCGTCTGGTAGACGATCGTCGCGCCGACGGGACCGGTCACGTAGGGTTCCGGCGACGGCAGGCCCGCCTTGGCCATCAGCGAGGCCGGAAGCGTGCCCTTCAGCTCATAGCGCTGGCGGAACGGTGATTTCGGGGAGAACAGCTCCTGGATGTTGACCTCGACCGGATGGCCGTCGAGCTTGAACTGCCCGGCCGCGTTCAGCCGATCGTCGGCATAGGCGATCTTGCCTACACCGTCGGTGAGATCGAGGTCGGGCACCACGCCCTTGATGGACAGGCCCGACAGCGCCGAAGTGGCCCTGATTTCGACGTCGTCCACGGCGAGATCATCCAGCAGCGGAAAGCGCAGATCGAGCACGCCCGCCGCATCGCCGCCTATGCGCTTGGGATCGAACAGCGCGTCCTTCGGCAGACCGAGTTTGGGCCGCGAGAGCATTGCCATGACCTGCGCCGCCGGGCCGACGATCGGCATGTGGATCGTGGCGTATTGCTTTGCCGCAGCGTCGTCGAGATCGGTGAGGCCGATGGTGGCGCCGGTGACAGCGAGACCGACGGCAGTGCCCCCGTCGATGTCGAAATGCATCGTGCCGTTTTCGTACCGTGCCTTGCCGGAGACACCCTCCAGCTCGGGCATGTGCGGCATGTAGTGGACCTTCAGCCCGCGGTAGGCGAGCAGAACCGCCGTGCGGTCGACCGCGATGTTCGACAGATCGTCGCCCTTCGAGCTGAGGGAGAACTCCGTGCCGACGTCGACGGAACCGAGGCTGAGATTGGCCAGCGCCCAGGCGCGGCCGCCGGCCGCCAGGTCGACCGGCCAGTACTCGGCGAGACGGTCCGTGGGAATTTGCCGGATATCGGCCCGGCCGCTGAACGACTGGCCCTTCTCCGTCCTGTAGCCGGTCCCCGAGATCGACATCCTGGCCGCACCGAGATCGATGTCGACCCTTTCGACCTTCGCGGTATTTGTGGCCGCATCGGCCGAACAGAGCGCGTACACCGAACGAACGGTGTGCGTGCCCGGCAGAATTCCCGGCAAGTTGATCGTACCGCGGCCACCGCTCACCTCGATCGCCACCTTGCGAATGTCGCCGCTGCCGCTGGCTTCGACGTTCAGCCTGGTGGACAGCGCAACGTCGATGCCGCCCAGCATTGCCGCTTCCGGCGACAGATCGGCGAACATCGATGGCTTCAGCCCGTCGATCCTGGCCTCGATCATGATGCTGCTGCGATCGCGGGCATAGGTGCCCGACAGGAAAACGTCGATCGGCTCACCCGACCCGCCGCGCGCAAAGCGGGCCTCCGAAGCGATGATCACGCCCGAAGTATCGCGCTTCAGGCTGACGTGCGCGGCCGGCGCAATCCACACCGCGCCGCTGACGATATCGCGCAGGGTGATCCGTGCCTGCTCCACGATCACCGTGTCGAGCTGGCCGAGCAGCGAGTGATAGTTGGGTTCGGCGAGAAGCTGCTCGACCAGCAGCTCCACGACTTCGTCCTGGGAGTCGGGATGGGTCTTGTCGAGAATGCGGCGGAGCATGCCGCCCTCGCGGTCGATGTCGGCGTCGAGCGTCGGCCGCTCGACGACGATGGCGGTGGGAAAGAGATGGCCTTCGACGACGCTGCGCGGTGAAAAGGACAGCGCGACGCTGGGCGCGGTCGCCAACTGCTTCCTGTCCATATCAGTGACATTGAGGCCCCTGAACGCAAGGCGCACGGGCTCGCTGAGACTGCTCCATTCCAGGGAAATATGATCGGCGGAGACCCTGAGCTTGCCGCCTGCCGTATCCAGCGCAGCCGTGATCCGGGGTTTCAGCATGTCGAGATCGATCGGTCCGGACATCAGCCGCAGCGAAATCACGGCGACGACCACCGCGACGGCGACGACAACGCCGATCACGACGCGTTGGCACAGCCGATATGCTCTTCTCACCAATGCGGTTACTTCCACTAAAGAGCGAAGGTGACTTCGCCCGCCTTGACGATGCCGGCACGACTGGGCAAGCGTGACGGCGACAGTCGTCAATTTACCCGCCACCGTACCTCATGTCTTGGCTTTCAGCCGTCAACCTGCCCCAACCACACGATCGTCAACGGCTGGCCGTGGCGTGGACCCGATGGACCGAAAAGGCCGCACGGCCCGAGACGGAAGACGCCCGCGCCCTGCTCGACGTTCTGTTCGGCAACAGCCCTTACCTGACTGAAACGGCTCTGCAGGATCCCGGACTTGTGGCCGATCTGTGGCAGGCCGGCCCCGACGCCGCCTTGGCCGGGATCCTGTCGCAACTGGCAAGGACCAGAGACCTCGCAAGAGCCGGCAGCACCACCGAGGCGGTGGCTGCCAGCCTGCGGCGGCTGAAGCGACAGGCCTCCTTCGTGATCGCCGTGGCCGACATCACGGGGACCTGGCCACTCGCGAGGATCACCGCCGCGCTGAGCGCGATCGCGAGCGAGTGCCTGCAGGCGCTGCTCGATGCCATCCTCCTCGCGCTCTCGCGCGATGGGCAGCTTGCCATCGGCCAGGACCCCGATGCGGCCTCGTTCACCGTGCTCGGGATGGGCAAGCTCGGCGCCGGCGAGCTCAACTATTCGAGCGATGTCGACCTGATCCTGCTCTACGACCGGGACGCGGCGGCAATCCACGACAACGAGCAGGCGCCGCGCCATCTCGTCCGGGCGGCGCGGCTGCTGGTGCAACTGATGTCCGAAGCCTCGGTCGACGGATACATCTTCCGCACCGACCTGCGCCTGCGGCCCGATCCCGGTTCGACACCGCTGGCCATGTCGGTGCAGGCGGCCGAGCTCTACTACGAGAGCGTCGGCCAGAACTGGGAGCGAGCCGCCATGATCAAGGCGCATCCCGTGGCGGGAAACATCCGGGTCGGCGAGGCATTCGTCGCCGCTCTTCGGCCCTACGTCTGGCGCAAGCATCTCGACTTCGCGGCGATCCACGACATCCACTCGATCAAGCGCCAGATCGACGCCCATCGCGGCGGCGGCACGGTCAAGGTGCTGGGACACAATGTGAAGCTCGGACGCGGCGGCATCCGCGAGATCGAGTTCTTTGCCCAGACGCAGCAGCTGATCTTCGGCGGCCGCGACCCCTCGCTGCGCGCACGCGGCACTGTCGAGGCATTGCAGGCGCTCGCCGCCGCCGGGCACGTGACGGCAGAGACAACCGCCGAGCTCATCGAGGCCTACACCTTCCTGCGCGGCGTCGAGCATCGCCTGCAGATGATCGACGACCGGCAGACCCACAGCGTGCCGCAGGACACGGCCGGCGCCGAGGCCCTCGCCGTCTTTCTGGGCTACCCCGGCTTCGCCGACTTCGAAGCTGCGCTGCTGAAGCGCCTGCGTTCGGTCGAGGGCCACTATGCCCGCCTGTTCGAGGAGGCGCCGAGCCTGGCCGGTCCTGGCGGCAATCTCGTCTTCACCGGCACGGACGACGATCCCGGCACCCTGGAGACGCTTGCAGGACTCGGCTTCAAGGATGCATCGGCGGCCGCGGGCATCGTGCGCCGCTGGCACCACGGCCGCTACCGGTCCACGACATCGGCCCGGGCGCGCGAGCTGCTGACCGAGCTGATGCCGGCGCTGCTCAAGGCGCTTGGCGAGACGGCGGCACCGGACCAGGCATTGCTCAACTTCGACCTCTTCCTCGCCAACCTGCCGGCAGGCGTGCAGCTGTTCTCGCTGTTCAAGTCCAATCCGGCGCTGATCGACCTCGTGGCAGCGATCATGGGCAGCGCCCCCCGCCTGGCCGCCCACCTGGCGCGCCGCACGGTATTGCTCGAACTCGGTGCTGTCGCCGGCGTTCTACGACCCTCTGCCGAACGCCCCGGACATGACGGCCGAACTCGGGAAGCTGCTGGCGGCGGCCGGCGACGAACAGGACCTTCTCGATGCGACCCGCCGCTGGACCAACGACCGGCGCTTTCAGGTGGGCGTGCAGCAGCTGAAGCGGATCGTCCCGCCGGCGCGCGCCGGACTGGCCTACTCCGACATCGCGCAGGCGGCGATCTCGGCGCTCTGCGAGCAGGTCGAAAAACGCTTCGCCGCGGTTCACGGCGGATTTCGCGGCCAGCGGCTCGCCGTGCTCGGCCTGGGAAAGCTCGGCAGCCGCGAGATGTCGGCTACCTCCGATCTCGATCTCATCTTCGTCTACGATATTCCGCCCGACCTCGAGACCTCCGACGGCGCCCAGCCGCTCTCGCCGATCCAGTACTACACTCGCCTCAGCGCCAGGGTCGTGACCGCCCTCACCGCGCTGACCAACGAGGGCGCGCTCTACGAGGTCGACATGCGCCTGCGCCCCTCCGGCCGGGCGGGGCCGCTCGCCAACTCGCTGGAAGGTTTCACGGCCTATCACGCCCAGTCGGCCTGGACATGGGAGCATCTGGCACTGACCCGCGCGCGCGTGATCCACGGCCCGTCGGCGCTGGCGGGGCAGCTCGAACGGATCATCGGGGCAACGCTCTGCCGCACCCGCGATCCGGCGGCACTGGTCCGCGATGTCGCCGACATGCGCGACCGCATCGCCGGGCATGCGCCGCCCAAGAGCCCGTGGGACTTCAAGCACCTGCCGGGCGGCCTGTTCGACATCGACTTCGTGGCGCAATACCTGGCGCTGCGGCATGCCGCTGCCCATCCCGAAATCCTCGATCCGCACCCGGCCGAAATGCTCCGGCGGGCAGCCGCCGCAGGGCTGATCGATGCCGACGACGCCCGGCGCCTGACGGCGGCGCGGCAACTGTTCTCCGACGTGCAGAGCCTGCTTCGCCTCACGCTCGACGGCGACGAGGCAGGCTTCGATGTGGCCAAGGCACCGGAGGGTCAGCGCCGGCTGATCGCAGAGACAGCCGGGACTGCAGACATCGAGACGCTCCGTCAGCAGATCGCAGATGAGGCCGCGAGTGCGCGTGCTATATACAGCCGCATCGTCGAGGCGCCGGCACTTGCTGCCGGCTGGAAACCGAGGAGAGCGTGATGAGTGTCGAGGAAGGCAGGAAAGCGCCGGATTTCACCGCGCCGACCGACGGCGGCGGCAGGCTCAAACTCTCCGACCTGCGCGGCAAGCCCGTCGTTCTTTATTTCTATCCCAAGGACGACACGCCGGGCTGCACGACCGAAGCCTGCGGCTTTCGCGACGCCATGCCCGACCTCAGGAAACTGAAGGCGCAGGTCGTCGGCGTCAGCAAGGACAGCGTCGCCCGCCACGACAAGTTCAAGAGCAAGTACGAGCTGCCCTTCACGCTCGTCTCCGACGAGGACGGCAAGATCTGCGGCAAGTACGGCACCTGGATCGAGAAGAGCCTGTACGGCCGCAAGTATATGGGAATCGACCGTGCCACCTTCCTGATCGACAAGGAGGGCGTCGTGCGCAAGGTCTGGCACAAGGTCAAGGTCGCCGGCCATGTCGATGAAGTGAAGGACGCCCTGAAGGCACTTCATTGAGCGAGCCGACCGCGGTCTCCGACCAGCGGACGGAATAGGCACTAGTCGCGGTCGTGCTTGCTGCTGTAGTACATCAGCGCCATCAGCCCGGCGCCCAGCGCCAGGGTGACGACGACGCCGAGCGCCATGGCGATGTAGCCGGCGGTCGACATCTCCTGGCCGGTGCCGTCTGAGCCCATGTTCCAGCCGGCGACCCCCATGTAGATCGCGAGTACCAACAAGCCGAGCAGGACGATCACCACAAGGATCGTGCCGCCTCGTCCTGTCGGCTTGCCGGGCATCAGGCGTCGATATCCCGGTCGCGGCTTTCGGGCATGACCCACATGGCGGCGAGCGTGATGATGCTGGTGATCGTCACGTACCAGGCGGGCGACGTCGGATCGTTGGTCGCCTTCAATAGCCAGGTGATGACGAATTGCGTCGATCCACCGAACAAGGACACGCCCACGGCGTAGGCGATCGACAGGCCGGTCGAACGGATCGAGCGAGGCAGGAGTTCCGGGATCAAGACCAGCGAGGCGGTGCTGCCGATCGCAGTCAGGACGGTCAGCACGAGAGTTGCGAGATAGAGCGTACCGGCGCTCGGGTGGCGCGCCAGCAACAGGAACAGCGGCCACGTCGTGAGCGTGAGGATAAGGCGCGGCCACAACATCGTGGCACGCCGGCCATAGCGGTCTGCCAGCCATCCGCCCGCCAGTGCCCCGCCGAAGAGCGCAACGCCGCCAACCACGGTGGCGGTGAGCGCAGTCGCCGGCGGCAGGTGCAGCGTGGCAATGGCATACGTCGTCATGTAGTTCGACACATAGGTCGACACCGTACCGCCCAGGATGAGCAGCACCGCGAGGACGATCAGTTTGACGTGATCGCCGAGATGCGCACGCTGGCTCTGCGGCCCGGGTTCGTATGTCTCCGGCATCTCGCGGCGCAGGTAGAAGGCGACCGGCACCAGCAGCAGGCAGAGCACGAACGGCACCCTCCAGCCCCATTCCGTGAGTGCCGGCTTGTCGAGGACCAGCGACAGGCCAAGCCCGAGAATCCCGGCCGCCAGCACCGCGATCCCCTGGCTGGCGAGCTGCCAGCTCGAATAGAGGCCGCGCTTTCCGTTTGGCGCAGCCTCGATCAGGAACACACTGGCGGGCCCGACCTCGCCGCCCAGCGCCAGCCCCTGCACGAGGCGGCAGAAGATCACGATCACGGGCGCAGCCACGCCGATCGAGGCATAGGACGGCGTCAGCGCGAGACCCATCGTGCCGACCGTGATCAGCACGATGGTGAGCAGCATCGCCGGCCGGCGGCCGGCGCGGTCGGCAAAGGCTCCGATCACGATGCCGCCCAGCGGCCGAAAGACGAAGCCCACCCCAAACACGCCGACCGACGCCAGCAGGCTGATGAAGTCGTCCGACGAGGGAAAGAAGGTCTGGCCGATGTAGACGGCAAAGAACGAATAAGTGACGAAGTCGAAGAATTCGAGCGCGTTGCCGGCGACCGTCGCCGCCACAACCGCCATCGGTACCCGCTTTGCCGCTACCTGCATCTGTCCCGCACCTCGTGTCTCAAGCGGCGGGTCCTCTACCACATCGATCGCGCGCACGCTCAGTGCAATACAACTAAGGCGCGCCCTATTTCTTCTTGGGTGCCCAGCCGTAGATCTTCGTCAGCGAGCCGCCCATCAGGGTGGCGCGATCGGCATCGGACAGCCGATCGGTAACCCGGAAGGCATCGACGCCTTCCTTGTAGGTGAGCAGCGCAACCGCGCGCGTCCAGTCGGTGCCCCACATGCAGCGATCGAGAGTGAACGTGTCGAATATCCGGCACAGCGGATCCCAGATGTCCTTGTAGGGAAACTTCTCGTGGCTGAGCGTACAGGCGCCGCTGATCTTGACCGCGATGTTCTTGTGCGGCGCCAGCGCCAGCAGCAGGGGCAGTTCGTGCCACGGCTTGGCCGGTGGCGGCGGCGCCATCGGCTGCTCGAGGCCGAGATGGTCGATCACCAGCTGCGTGCCGGGATTGCGCGCCGCCATCTGGCCGACCTGCTCCAGACGACCGCGCGCCATCAGGTTCACCGGCAGATCGTGCTTGCCCGCGGCCTTCAGCACGCGATCGATGCCGGGATCGGCAGCGTCGGTCGACACAGTGTCGTTCATCATGATGCGGATCGCGACCGTGCCGTCCATCGCCGCCCACTCGGCAATCGTGCCCTCGACCTTGGGATCGTTGGGATCCACCGGCTTGATCACCGCGAACCTGTCGGGATGCGCCTTCTGGACGGCGACGGCATAGCTCGCGTCCCAGCGATACATCGTGTGGACCGAGACCAGCAGCCCGCCGTCGACACCGACGGAGTCCATCGCCCTGATCATGTCGGTGGCGGTGACCTCGGGAGGACCGGCCAGCACGGCGTGCCACGGACGGCCCGGATGGTTGCGCTCGTAGCAATGAACCTGGACGTCGATCGTCGGCATCATATTCCTCCCGTTCGATTTACGGCGAGGCTACGGGGCGGTGCTCCCGCCTTCAAGGGCAGGCGTAGCGAACTTCGCCATTGCCGTTCGTTGCGCGAACCGCGAACTAAGGTGTCCGGCTTCCAAGCCTGGTGACATCGCCCAGCACGTCATCTCCCCATGGCGCGGTTCCGTGTTCGATCCAGGTGACCAGATCGTCGAAGGCGCTCTCCCGAACGCCGTCGTGGAACGAGCAATGCGCCGCTGCACGCACTGCACGCTGAACAAGGAGCGCGGACGTGCCGGCGGCCAAAGTGCGGCGACGGTAGTCCTGCTCGAGCGCGAGCGGGACATGGAAATCGGCGGTATTGTGGAGCGTCAGCAGCGGGACGCGGATCTTGCCCGTGACTTCCGCGTAGACCGGGTTGGCCTGGCGTGCACGCGCCCCTTCCGCCGGCACGATGCGGCGTATGCGGCGATTGAGGGTCGCCGCGTCGACACCAAGTCCCGGATCGATCTCATATCGGGTTTTGCGCGTATCGGCGTGACGCATGACGTCACCGGGTCTTTCTTCCGGATCGAAGAGCCGGGTGGAGCGATCCGCCATGCCTTCCTGGCGAAGCGGAAGGTCGCCGCCGGACAGATGTTTGACGACGCTGTCGAATCGCTTTCCGTATTCGTTGTAGTTTCCGGGCGCGCCCATCAGCACCGTGAATACCTGGCGCAATCGCAAGGCATCGAAAGCCCACTTGGGCGTGTCGAGCACGGGCAAACCGGAGAAATATTCCGCGGCCGCAGAATATGCGTACGACCAGTCGAAGAAGCCAATTCCGTCGATCACCCCGCATTCGATCAAGCCGCCCTGGAAGACCTCCGGATGGAGTTCCAGCGCTGCGATGGCGACATGACCGCCCATCGACTCGCCGTGGATGATGCTCCAGCGGGGCGGGCCGTAGGTCTGAATGAATTTGTCGCGCAGGGCGAGCGTATCGTCGAGGAACCAGTCCGCATGATAGCCGGTCGCACGAAACCCGGACGCGGCCCACGCATAATGGCCGCGCGCGAGATGCGCTGCGAGAGGCTCGGGCGAAATCGTTCCCGCACCGGTCCCCTCATCCTGAGAGCCATGAGCAAAAAGCACGAGCCCACCGTTCCAGTCGACGGGCTTGCTGATCCTGTAGTTTGCCCCATTCAGCACGCCTCCCAGAACGATGGGATCGTCGGCGCGCGCCGGAAGGGCAATGAAGGCCAGGATGAGACACAGGCCGGAGAAACGCCCGCTAGTAACCCAGGACATCGCGCACCTGCCCGGGCCATCTTTCGACCGCCAGGCCGTGATGTTTGAGCAGCGCCAGGCTGATGCGTTCCACACCGAAGCCCACGCAAGCGGTATGCGCGACCTCGCCGGCCGCGGTCCGGATGCCCCAACTGCGTCCGAACAGGTCGCGATGATAGTTGAAGCTGACGCAGGCCGTCGGACTGTCGATCGAGGTGATCGGCACGAGCAATTCGAACTTCAGCGCTTCCTCGCGCTGGCTGGTCGCCAGCAGGCGGCCGGTCCGGCCAAAGAACGGATCGTTGGCGACATCGACTTCGAACGGCAGGCCGAGCGACTTGATCAGCGCCTGGCCGCGCTCCATCCAGAGCGTGCGAAAGGCTCTCGCCTGTTCCTCGGTGCCGAGCCGCACATGCTCGCGCTGGCGAAACATCTGCATGCGCGCCGGATCGATCGACGGCTCGTGGCGGAAACAATACGTATAGCAATCGACCAGTGCGCCGCTGCTTGCCATCGGTCCGCGCGCGGCGATCGCGGGGTAGACGCCATAGCAGGCGGCCGGGGCCAAGGCGACCTGCGTGGTCTTCTGGCCAGCCGTCCAGTCGCCGCCGCTTTCCAGCGTCTCCAGCATCGCCCGGTGATCGCGATCGTCGCCGGCAAAGCTGTGGACCGTGCCGACGAGTTGCGGCGAGCTCTTGAGATAGCCGCTCTGCTCGAGCTGCCATTTGCCGATGCCCGGCGGGAAGCGCATCACATCCGGTGCGTCCGGATCGCCGACCCGGCTGAAGGCGATGTTGATCCCCTCGACGATGCGCTCGAAGGCGCCACTGCGGCCGTAGAGCCCGTCGACTCCCATCGAGATCAGCAGGCCGGCGCTCAACAGCTCGTCGCGATACGCTCGATGGGCTTCCTCCAACGTGGTGGCGGAAATCCCCTCGCTCATGCGGCCTCTGTTTTCACGCCGATCTCGGCCAGCGCCTCGACGATGGCGTCGACGCTCGAGAATGTGCGCCGGCGCAATAGCTCGTCCGGGAACTCGACATCGAAGCCCTCCTCCAGCGCGAGCATGAGGTTCACGGTGGCGTGTGACGTCAGGCCCGCAGCGTAGAGATCGGCATCGTCGGCAAGGGTATCGATGTCATTCTGGAGCCGGCCTGTCGTCTTCAGCAGAGCGCGAACGCGGTCACGGGCGGACGAAGACACGATGGGCTCCCACGGCAGCCGACGATAAACGCCAGTCGTTGCTTGCACTTACGGTATCCTTTCGTATAGAGCAATTCAACATGACGCCGGTGACGTTCGACGAATGCTTTGGCTGGCTGCACGCGCCGCGGACCGGTCACGGCAGCGACGTCGGCGTCCTTATTTGCACCGGACTCATCCAGGACGCGATTCTCGCCTACGGCTCGCTGCGCGTCCTGGCCGACGACCTCGCTGCGGCAGGCTACGCCACGTTGCGCTTCGACTATCCGGGCACCGGCGATTCCTGCGATGAGGCCGTCGACAGGGATGGCCACTGGGCGGCCTGGCAGCGCAGCGTCGATCAGGCGGCAAACTGGTTGCGCACGACAACCGGCGCCAGGCGGCTGGTGCTGGTGGGTCTGCGGCTTGGCACGACCCTGGCGGCGCTTGCCGCAGCGCGACGCGAGGACGTCGCAGCCCTTCTCCTGTTCGAGCCCGTCGTGAGCGGCCGCACCTATGTCCGCCAGCTGTTGCTCGAGGTCGAGATGCTGAGCGGGGCCCGGCCGACCAGGGGCGAAGACCTTTACTTGCGCGAGTTCCGCTTTGCTCCGTCGACCCTCGACCAGATCGGCGAAGTCGACCTGCGCAAGCTGGCGTTCAAAGCCGGCACGCAGGTGGCCCTGTGCGCCCAGGCCGAAAGCAAGGCGATCGAAGATGCCGCGGTTGCGTGGCGTGCGGGCGGGGCGATGATCGCGACCATCCCGTGGACCGGACTCGATCCGCTGGTCCGTCACAAGATCATCGACGAGGACATCCTCGCGGACTTCACCGCCGTGCTGCAGTGGCTGGGCCGCAGCGTGCCGGTCGCGCCGGTCGCCCTGCACATCGTCACCGGGGAGGCCTTTCTCCATCCGACCGGCTGCATCGAGACGCCTCTGCGGTTTGGGCCCGATCGACGTCTGTTCGGCATGCACTGCCGTCCTCGCGAAGGCACGCCCGGCACCGTCGTCCTGATCGGCAATGCCGGCCACGATCCGCACTACGCCTCCGCCCGGCATGCGGTCGCCCTGTCGCGCAAACTCGCGGCCAAGGGCATCGCCTCCTTGCGGCTCGACTATGCAGGCCTTGGCGACAGCATCGGTCCCGCCGGCAAGGAGCGCATGCTCAGTCACGTATTTGCAGTCGATCGCAGTCCGGACATCAGTGCGGCAATCGATGCTTTGCAGGGCGTGGGCTACAGCCGCTTCGCCGTCGAAGGCCTGTGTTCGGGCGCCTTCCATGCCTTCCACACCGCCCTCACCGAACCGCGCATCGATTCCGTGCTGACCGTCAACCTGCCGTTTTTCACGCTGCCCGGCGGCAGCGTGCTGGGCTATCTCGAGCAGAAGGACCGCCCGCCCGCCCAGTATCTCGCCAAGCTGTTCCGCCGGCGGACGTGGGCGACGTTGATGGGCGGCAAGGTCGATTACACCGGCATTCTCGCCGGCCAGCTCGTCCGGCTGCGCGCACGCGCGACGGCAAAACTGCTGGGGCTCGCCCGTCGCGCGGGCATGCTGCGCGAGCAGAGCTTTGCCAAACAGGCGATGACGGCATTGACCAGGCGCGGCACGACGACCTTGTTCCTGTTCTCTCCGGGCGAGGTCGCCGGAGGCGCCTTCGCGCTGGAGTTCGGATCGACCGGCGAAGGCCTCGCCGCGTACAAGGGAGCAGCGATGCGCGTCATCCCCGGCATGGACCATGACTTGACGGCAGCGCCGGGGCGCCTCGCCGCGGAAGCGCTGATCGTCGACTATTTCAGCCGCGCATGACACGCATGGTCTCGAGCCGGGAATGGCGCAACCGGCTGATCCTGCTGTCGGCCACGGTCCTGCTGATGCTGCTCGTCCTGGAGCTCGGCGCGCGGCTGCTGCTGCGCGGCAGCTGGTTCCTGACGCACTGGCCGAATCTCGTGCTGCTCGAGGCCGAGGGCCACAGGAACCCGTGCATGTTCATGCATGACGACACGTTGGGATATGTGCCCGAGCCGGCATGCACCGGCCCCGAACACAGCCATAACGCCGACGGCCTGCGCGCCATGCCGCCGGCACCCGCCGACTCGCCCGCCGCACCGCTGATCCTCGTCTCCGGCAACTCCTATGCCTACAGCGACGAGGTGAAGGACGACGAAACCTGGGCCGCCTACCTCCAGGGCATGGTCCACCGCCATATCGAGAATGGCGGCGTACCGGGCTACGGCCTCGATCAAAGCGTGCTGCGCACCGAACAGCTCGCGAAGAAAATGAAACCCGGCATGATCATCTTCGCGTTCATCGCCGACGATCTGCAGCGTTCCGAGATGAGCCGGCTGTTCAGCAGCGAGAAGCCCTATTTCACCATCGCCAACGGCGCGCTCGAACTGCACAACACGCCCGTGCCGGACAAGCCCGTCACGCGCGAGAGCCTGCCGTTCTGGCAGCGCTGGTTCGGCTGGTCGGTGCTGGTCGACAAGTTCATGCGACACTTTGGCTATTACGGCACCTGGTTCTGGCAGGACGTCGAGGCAGTGCCTGCCGGAACCGGCGAGAAGCTCGCCTGCCCGTTGATGCAAAGACTGGCCGCACTCGGGATTCCGACCCTGGTTGTCGCGCAATATCGCCCGCATCTCTGGCAATACGACAGGAAATGGGCGGACGAGCAGCGCCGCCTGTCTCAGACCGTTCTGCACTGCGCCGAATCCGTCGGCTTGCGCACCTATGACTCCTTCAAACCGCTCGACGAAGGTGTAACGGCACATGGTGTGCAATCTCTCTACGGCGACTGGCATCACAGCCCCGCGGGCAACCATTTGGTCGCAGAGGGCATCGCAGCGAGGTTGAGGCAGCTTAAGATGCTCCCCTGAGTGGGAGAATCATGGGCGAGAAGATCAGCGTCGTCGTAACGACGCGAGACAGGTCGGCGCTGCTGCAGCAGACCCTGCGCTGCGTGAACGACCAGACCTGGACCGACAAGGAAATCATCGTCGTCGATGACGGCTCGGGCGACGATACAATCGCGATGCTGGCGCAACACTTCGCGAGGGCCAAGGTTGTCCGGCACGAGGTCGCGCGCGGCATCAGCGCGGCTCGCAACAGCGGCATCGCCGCCGCGACGGGCGACTGGCTGTTTTTCCTCGACGACGACGATCTCATTCACCCCCGCCATCTTCATGAGCTTCACGAGGCCTCGCTGGTTGCGCCGCCCAACTCGATCGTCACGGGGCCGCTGCGCTCTTTCGCCGTCGTCGACGACGAGATCCGCTTCGCGCCCTCATTCTGCGCGCCGGCCAACCGTTCGGATGCCGATACGCTGAAGGAATTCCTGGAAGCCAGCGGGCATCGCCCGATCACCCATTCCACCGTCCTGTGGCCGAGGAGCGTGTTCGCCGAGATCAAGTGGGACGAGCAGCTGAGCTTCTATGAGGATTTCGACATATTCGGCCGCACCATCCTGTCGGGCCGGCACTTCGTCGGCCGCAAGGCCGGGATGAACTACGTGCGCATGCATTCGGGCCCACGCATCACGACGGGCGAGAACCTCGACCGCCTGCTCTCGCCGCTGCGCTACCGGATCAAATGGTCGGAGCTGCTGCTGCCACGCCCGGATCGCGACAAGTACGCGTCGGCCATGCGCAACGGCATCATGGCGCTGCTCAACGAATGGTCGGGCGTGCCGCTCGCGCAGGAATATCTTCCGCGCCTGCACCAGGCCTTCAAGGCGTGGGGCGGCACGCGGTACTACATGACCTATCCACCGCGCAATAAACTGAAGCGCGCGCTGCTGCAGGGACTGCTCGATTTCGGTGGACCGTCGCTGCTGCGCCGCTTCCTGGCGCTCGCGGCGAAATTCCGCCCGCAGGCCGACGAGAACGAATCCTATGTCGCCGGTTTCCAGCCTTCGGCCAACGAGAACGATCGCGCCGACGCGGCCGTCATCCGGCCCTATCGATAAGACTTCAGTCCACCACCGTCATGTCGACCGCCCGCGCCTTGTGGGCGTAGATGTCGATCTTCGACCACATGCGGGCGCGCGCGACTTCGTCGGCCTCCGCGCCGCTGGTGAACGGCCCGTGCCAGTTCATGGTTTCGGGCAGCGGCCTGTTCCAGTTGGCCCGGCCGTCCTCGATTGCGTATTCGGCCTCGAAGACAAACCACATTCCACACTCCCCTGGCGTCTGCCCGGTCGTATACTCGCCTATCCGTGCCGAGCAAATGTCGGGCCGGGAGGAGAGATCGCGTGACGCAAGAGAAAGTCGACGTCCTGATCGTCGGGTCCGGGGCGTCCGGCGCCGCCGTGGCCTGGAGCCTCGCCGACACCAAGATGCGCATCCTCTGCCTCGAGCAGGGCGACTGGGTGAAACCGACCGACTATCCGACCAACGGCCGCGACTGGGAGGCGCGCCTGTTCAGCGATTTCGCGATCAATCCCAACCGCCGCGCGCGAGAGACCGACTACCCGATCAACAACGGCACCTCGCCGATCCAGGTCGTGAACTTCAACGGCGTCGGCGGCAGCACCATCATGTACACGGCGCACTATCCGCGCCTGCATCCCAGCGACTTCCGGGTGAAGACCTTGGATGGCGTGGCCGACGACTGGCCCGTCGACTACGATACGCTGGAGCCCTTCTTCGCCGAGAACGACCGCATGACCGGCGTCGCGGGCCTCGCCGGCGACCCCGCCTACCCGTTCCACCAGCCGCCGATGCCGCCGCTGCCGCTTGGCAAGACCGGGAAGCGCTTCGGCCAGGCGATGAACAAGCTCGGCTGGCACTGGTGGCCGTCGGATTCGGCGATCGCGACCACCGAATACGACGGCCGCGCCGCCTGCATCAATCTCGGCCACTGCACGCCGGGCTGCGCGCAGGGCGCCAAGTCCAGCACCGACGTCACCTACTGGCCGCATGCCATCCGCGCAGGCGTCGAACTGCGCACGCGGGCCCGGGTGCGCGAGATCACCGTCGGGCCGGACGGCCTGGCAACCGGCGCGATCTATTACGACGCCGATGGCAAGGAGCACTTCCAGCCTGCCGAGATGGTGATCGTGGCCTGCAACGGCATCGGCACGCCACGGCTGCTGCTGAACTCGGTGTCGGGCCGCTTTCCCAACGGCATCGCCAACTCGAGCGGGCTCGTGGGCAGGAACCTGATGTTCCATCCGTTCGCACACACCTACGGCTATGTCGACGAGCCGATCGACGGCAATCAGGGCGCGCAGCTGTCGCTGTGGAGCCAGGAGTTCTACGAGACCGACAAGGCCCGCGGCTTCGTGCGCGGCTACACGCTGCAGCTCCACCGCGGCGCCGGCATGATCGTCGATGCGATCGCCAACACCGCGCGCGGCTTCCTGCCATGGGGCGAGACCCATCACGACGTCTACCGCACCATCTTCAACCGCAAGCTCGGCCTCTCGGCGATCTGCGAGGACCTGCCGGAAGAGCACAACAGGGTGACGCTCGATCCGGTGCTGAAGGACAGCAACGGCATCCCCGCCCCCAGGATCGAGTATACGATGGGCGACAACACCAGAAAGATGATGGCGCATGGCGTCGCGCGCTCGAAGGAGATCCTCGAAGCGGCTGGCGCGAAGAACATCGGCGGCGAGGCGCCGATGCTGAACGCCGGTTGGCATTTGATGGGCACCGCGCGCATGGGCACCGACCCGGAGCGCTCGGTGGTGAACGAATGGGGCCGCTCCCACGACGTGAAGAACCTGTTCGTGATCGACGGCAGCATCTGGGTGACCTCGGGCGGGGTGAACCCGACCTCCACGATCCAGGCGCTCGCCCTCTACATCGCCGACACCATCAAGCAGCGTCTGTCCGCTGCTACTCTCTTCGATTGAACCCATCATGCTGTCAGCCAGAGAGACGGACGATTTGCGCGCCTTCGCCGGCACCATGATCCCGGCCAGCGCAACCCACGGCGTGCCCGGCGCCGATGACGAGAAAATCTTCACCGACATCGTGAAGAGCATCGGCCGCGACCTCGACGACCTGCGCGTCGCGCTGAAGAATCTTGCCGGCATTGCCGGACTTCCCGCGGCGGCGCGGCTGGACAGGGCCAACGCGTTCCGCGCCGAAGGCGGCCCGCCGCTGCAGGCAATCGCCCGCGTCGTTCTGCAGTGCTATTACCGCGACGACCGTGTCATGCGGGCGCTGGGCCAGGAGCCGCGCTCTCCGTTCCCAAAGGGCCATGTCGTCGAACAGGGCGACTGGTCGCTGCTCGACCCGGTGAAAAAGCGCCCGCCGTTCTGGCGCAAGGTTCCGCAATGACGGTCGAGTCCGTCCGCGCCTTCTTCGCGGCCCACGCGCCCGACGTCGAGATCCTCGAGACCGAAGCGAGCACCGCCACGGTCGAGATGGCCGCCGCCGGTCACCGCGTGCAGCCCGCGCAGATCGCCAAGACCCTGTCGCTGCGCATCAAGGAGCGCACGGTGCTGGTCGTGACATCCGGCACTGCGCGTCTCAACAATCGCAAGATCAAGGACGTGCTGGGCGGCAAGCCGCGCATGCTGGGCGCCGACGAAGTCGCCGCGCTCACCGGTCATCCCGTGGGCGGCGTCTGTCCGTTCGGCCTCGCCACACCGCTGCCGGTCTACTGCGACGTCTCGCTCCGCGCGTTCGACGAAGTGGTACCTGCGGCGGGATCGGCCAACTCCGCGCTGCGCATTGCGCCCCTGCGCATGGCAGAGCTTGTGAAGGCCGAGTGGGTCGACGTCTGCGGATGAGCTTCACGCATCGCGCAGCAACTGCGACGACCTAACTCAGGCCGGGCACGCATCGCCGTCTCCTCTCGTACTGTACATAGGGCCCCGCGTATAAGGCCCGCGTACCAAGGAGCCGTGACCAATGCCGGATAGTCTCTTCTACAATACCCAAGCGTTGATGGAGCATCCCGTCACGCTGAAGAAGCGGGCGACCGCGGAAGAAATCCAGGCAGACCTCAAGGGCCGCATCGAGCGCCTGGTCGCCCGCGACGCCAAATATGCAGGCTGCGAGGCCCCGACCCCGAAGCCCATTCCGTCGCGCAGCGGCGGCGCCGCGAACTGGACCGTCACCGGCTTTCCCAATCTCGCGCCCGGCTGCTTCACCGCCCTCGTGCAGATCGTCGACCAGGCCCGCCAGGAATACGAGCTGGTTTCCTAGCGTCCTTCCGACTGGAAGCGCACTTCCGTCGTTCAGCCGCCGTTGTCATCCCGAGCGCAGCGAGGGATCCTTGAAAGGCCGTAGATAAGGGTCCCTCGCTGCGCTCGGGATGACAGTCTGCACTTAAGTGTCGTAAGTGACTCCCAACGATTCGGGAGGAACGAGCGGCCATGCTCACGGGCGCCGACTACGACTATATCGTCACCGGCGCTGGCTCGGCCGGCTGTGCCGTCGCCGGACGGCTGAGCGAGGACGGCAAATTCCGCGTCCTCCTGCTCGAGGCCGGTCCGCGTGACACCTATCCGTGGATCCACATCCCGCTCGGCTATCACAAGACCTTCAACAATCCGAAGGTCAACTGGATGTTCGAATTCGGAGCCCGAGCCCGAACTCAACGACCGCGTGATGTACCAGCCGCGCGGCAAGGTGCTGGGCGGCACCAGCTCGATCAACGGCATGGTCTACATGCGCGGCAACGCCGCCGACTACGACGAGTGGCGCCAGCGCGGCTGCGACGGCTGGGACTACAACTCGGTGCTGCCCTACTTCCGCAAGGCCGAGGACAATGTCCGCGGAGCCGACGAATTCCACGGCACCGGCGGACCGCTCAAGGTCTCCGACCATCGCTGGCAGCCGACCCTCGCCAGGGCGATGCACGACGCCGCGATCGAGGCCGGCATCCCCGACAATCCCGACTTCAACGGCGCCCACCAGGAAGGCGTCGGCTACTACCAGACCACGATCAACAAGGCGCGCCGCTGGTCGAGCGCGCGCGCCTATCTCGGCAACGCCCGCCAGCGCCGCAACCTCACTGTCGCCACCGGCGCTCACGCCACCCGCCTGCTGATCGAGAACGGCCGCGCCGTCGGCGTCGAGTACCGCACGCCGGCGGGCCTCACGACCGCGCGCGCGAGCCGCGAAGTGATCGTCTCGGGCGGCGTCTACGGCTCGCCGCAGCTCTTGATGCTGAGCGGGCTCGGTCCCGCGGCGCACCTCCGCGATCACGGCATCGCCGTGGTGCGCGACATGCCGGGCGTCGGCAGCCACCTGCACGACCACTTCAACACCTACGTCACCTATCGCTGCAGCCAGCCGGTGACGATGAACGACCTGATGCTGAGCCTGCCGCGCCGCGTGATGGCGGCGGCGCAATATGCGCTGGGCCAGACCGGGCCGCTCGCCAGCATGGGGCTGTTCGTCGGCGCCATGGTGCGCAGCGACAGAAGGTTCGAGCGGCCGGACCTGCAGATCAACATGTTCGCCTGGGCGATCAAGGGTCGGGACCGCCATGGCGTGATCCCGCAGCCCTTCTCCGCCTTCGGGCTCAGCCCGGTCCATCTCAGGCCCGACGGCCGCGGCACGGTGCGGCTCAGGTCGGCCGATCCGCTGGCCGCGCCCGAGATCCGCTTCAACTTCCTGAAGAGCGCCTACGATTTCGAGGCGCTGCTCGCGGGCATCCGCATCTGCCGCCAGATCGCGCGCCAGCCGGCACTCAAGCCCTTCATCGTCGAGGAGATCCTGCCCGGCCCTGCGGTCACCGGCGAGGCCGAGCTCAGGGCCGATATCCGCGCCCGCGGCGTCTCGAACCTCCATCCGGTCGGCACCTGCCGCATGGGCCGCGAGCCCGACGCGGTCGTCGATCCGCAGCTCAGGGTGTACGGTATTGAACGCCTGCGGGTCGCCGATGCCTCGATCATGCCCTCGATCGTGGCCGGCAACACCAATGCCCCCTCGATCATGATCGGCGAGAAGTGCGCCGATCTGGTGCGCGCAGCGGCGGTTTGACGCTTCCCGAATTGTGACTTGGGTCACTCGACCGTCATCGTTCCCGGCCGCCGTCCGGGGTATAAGCGGCATGACCAAGCTGTCCGTGGGGGCGTTGCTTGCCTCATTCCTGGTACTCGGGCTCTCCGCGGCCAACGCCGCGGCGCAGACCTGTCCGGTGGCGGCTGAGGACGCCGCGGCGGAGGACTGCCCTCCTTCACGCGCCAGCTCGGCACCGGTGGAATCGTGACCGGCACGTTTGCCGAAGCGACGGCAGCCGCCGGCGTGCCCGCCACGGCGATCCGCCAGGCCGCCGACGCGCTTCGGCACGGCCATCGACCTCGACCGCGACCTGCACGACGGCGATCACTTCTATCTGCGCTGGGAGCAGCCCTTCACCCTCGACGGCCAGCCGACCGGCGACGGCCGCCTGGTGTGGGCGGAGCTGCGCACCAAGGCCAAGGGCACGATCGTCCTGCAGCGCCTCAGGCCGCGCGACGGCGAGGAGCAGCTCTTTCTGCCAGCGGCCAGGCCGCGGCGCCGCCCAGGATCCGCATGCCGCTCGAGGTCATGCAGGTCACCTCGGGCTACGGGCTGCGTCGCGATCCGCTCGACCAGCCGGTATCCTGGTCCAGCCGCCGCCGCAGGCCGTGCACGCGCCGCAAGCCGCCGTCGACGATCAACCGCCGCCGCTGCTGCCGCAGGACGCAAGGAGGTGAAACGCGCCTTCGCCGGCGTCCACCTGGGCGGCGAGCCGCCGGCCGCTCCGGCCACCTTCGACGATGCGCGCAACGCCCAGATCGACGGCGTGATGGCCAGGCGCCGCGCCCGCGCGCATGCCGAAAGTGCGCGCAAGGCCGAGCAGGAAGCGGAGGCGGCCCAGGAATTCAGCGAGGCAAGCGGCGACCCCGCCCGTGGTTCAGGCGGCACCCGCTCCTCCGCCTCCGCCGCCGCAGCTCTTCATGCATACCGGCCTCGACCTGCTGGCCAACTCCGGCACGCCGATCTACGCGGCGGCCGACGGTCTGGTGATGGGCGCGCGGCCCAACGGCCTCTACGGCAACTGGATCCGCATCGACCATCCGGGCAAGCTCGCCACGGTCTACGGCCACCTGCTGCGCTTTGCGCCCGGCATCGAGCCCGGTGTCGTGGTCGGACGCGGCGAGCTCATCGGCTTCGTCGGCAATACCGGCCGCTCGACCGGCTCGCACCTGCATTTCGAACTGCTGCTCGACGGCCACCCGGTCAATCCCGCCAACCATCCGGCGACGAAGCCGCGCCAGCTCGCCGGCCCCGACCTCGACCGCCTGCGCAAGGAGATCGCAGCCTCGCACCGCGAGCTCGAGCTCGAGCAGCAGGCCGACGAGACGGTGGCGCTGGCAGCCGGTGTGCCGCTGCATCCGATTTAGCGAATGACCCCTCCGTCGTCGTCTGACGACGACACCTCCCCATCTGAATGGGGAGGGGAAGATACTCAGCGCTTCACCAGCTTGGGATACATCACCGCGTCGCCGTGCGTGGCCATGTAGGCCATTTCCTCGTCGGTGACGTCCTCGGCGGTGCGGCCGGTGGCGGCGCAGAGCTGCTCGACGATGATGTTGCGCTTGATCTCGCTCACCAGCACGCAGGTGCGGTGATAGGCCTCCGAGACCGAGCGGCCGAGCACGGTGAAACCGTGGCGCTTCATGATGATGCAGTTGGTGCCGGCGATGAACTCCTTGATCGGCCCGACATCCTCCTCGACGTTGACGCTGGCCGGCAGATAGAAGGCCGGCTTCTGCATCAGGTAGCCGTAGGTCAGGCTGAACGAGCGGATCTTGTCGTAGCCGCAGGCCATGAAGGCGATCATCTCGTCGTGGTGCAGGTGGATCACCGCATTGACGTCGGGCCGCAGGCGCAGGATCTCGCGGTTCATCTGGTGGCCGACCGTGGTGGCGCGCCCGCCCTGCAGGATGCGGCCGAACGGAATGTCGGTGATCACCAGGTCGCCCGCCTCGACCTCCTCGAGGCTGATGCCCTGGGGCTTGGCGTAGCACACGCCGTCGGCATAGTCGGGATGGGCGACGCGGATCACCATGCCGCCGACCGAGCTGTTGACCAGCCCGCGCGCCGCGATGCGGTGGGCATAGGTCACGTAATCCTTCACCACCTTGGGATCGAACGGCACGTTGGGATCGGTCGTGAGCTCGTTCACCTGGTAGGTACGCTGCGAACTGCCATCCATCTCGTCTCCTCCTATTCGGGCTTGATGCCGAGTTTGTCGGCCAGTTCCTTCCACTGGCGCGTTTCCTTCGCCATGGTCGCGCCAAACTCCGCCGGCGTCGAGCACACCGGCTCGACATCGATCGCCCGCAGCTTCGAGAGACCCGGCTCGGCCAGCAGCGCCTTCTTCAGGATCTGCTGGATGCGTTCGGCGATCTCCGGATCGAGGCCCGGCGGCGCCACGACGCCGTACCAGAACACGTCGGTGAAATTCTTCACGCCGAGACTGTCGAAGGTCGGCACGTTGGGCAGCGCCGCCGACGGCCGCGTCACCGCGAAGCCGGTCAACCGGCCGTCGCGCACCAGCCCGGCCGAGCCCGAGGGATTGTCGAGCATCACCGCGACCGTGCCGTTCATCAGGTCGGGATAGGCCTGCGCCGCACCCTTGTAGGGCGCGTCGATCATTTTCAGTCCGGTGTTGAGCTCGAACTGCCGGGTGAGCAGGTAGCCCAGGGTCGAGGGCCCGAGAGAGGCGCAGGCCACCTTGCCCGGCTGCGCTTTCGTGTTGGCGATGAAGGTCGGCAAATCTTTCGCAGCCGCGGCGGGCCCGCCGATCAGGATGAACGATGTCGTGCCGATCATGGTCACGGCGGTGAACGACTTCACCGGATCGTAGGGCAGGTCCTTGCGGAACACCGGCGCTGCGGTGTGGCTGCTCGAGGTCGCGATGCCCAGCGTATATCCGTCGGGCGCCGCTTTGGCGACGATGTCGCTGCCGATCGTGCCGCCGGCCCCCGGCTTGTTGTCGACCACCACCGGCTGGCCCAGCGCCTCGGAGAGATACTGCATCGCCAGCCGCCCGGTCGTGTCCGTACCGCCGCCCGGCGGCAGCGCCACGATGCAGCGGATCGGCCGCGCCGGCCACGGCTCTGCGGCCCGCGCGATGGCCGGAAAGGCCAGCGTGGCAGCAGCCCCCTGGACGAAGGCACGACGTAATCTGGACATGGAAACACTACTTTCCGCGCAATTAAGTGCAGGCTGTCATCCCGAACGGAGTGAGGGATCCTTAACTGCGGCCAGATAAGGATCCCTCGCTGCGCTCGGGATGACAGGGTGCGAGTACGGGCTTGGGGCCCCTATTTGAGCGCCGCCCCGAGCGCCGGACCGCCTTCCAGATATTGCGTCGCAATATGGGCGCCCTGCTTGGGAATGAAGGCGATGAAGCGGGCCCCGTCGGGCCCCGCGGTGAAGGCGTGCGGGGTGCGCGCCGGCACCGAGATCGTCTGGTTGGCCGTCACCGTCAGCCGCTCCTCGCCGATGCGCACGTCGAGCGAGCCCTCGACCACGACGATCACCTCGTCGACCTCCTCGTGGAAGTGCAGCGGCGCGCCTGCGCCCTTCTCCAGCACGCCCATGCTCGAACTCACCGACACGCCCTGCGCCTGGCCGGCCAGCATGAAGTTGCGATAGCCCGGACGCCACGGGATCTCCTGCGCCTCGTCGTTCTTCACCACCGGCATGTCACTGCCTCCTGTCGTCAATCTCGTCTTGCCTAGAATAAGCAGACTGTCATCCCGAGCACAGCGGGCGCCGTTGTTTGCGGCAGTGCGTTAATTACCCCCTCAACACCTTGCCCGCCTTGGCCTCGTGCACCCGTCCCTGCTCCCAGGTGACGGCGCCGTTGACCACCGTGTATTCGACGCCCTTCGACGGCATGACGATGCGCTTGGCGCCGCCCGGCAGGTCGTAGCGGCGCTCGCCGTGGTTCTTCGAGCCGATCGTCGACGGATCGAAGATGGTGACGTCCGCCGGCACGCCCTTGGCGAGGCGGCCGTGATCGCGGAGACCGAACAGATCGGCGGGATCGGAGGTGAGCCGGCGCACCGCCTCTTCCAGCGTGACCGCCTCCTTCTCGCGCACCCAGGTGCCCAGCAGATAGGTCGGGTAGCCCGCGTCGCACAGCATGTCGACATGCGCGCCGCCGTCGCCCAGCGCCATCAGGACCGACTTGTTGTTCAGCAGCTCGCGCATCCGGTCCTCGCGCGAGTTCCACGAGGAGATGGTGAACTCGACATTGAGATTGTCGGCCAGGACCAGGTCGAGGAAGGCATCGACGGCGTCCTTGCCATGGAGCGCCGCGACCTCGGCGATCGACTTGCGCTCGAGCTGCTTCAACGCCGGGTTCTTCACGTCGTGCACGACGATACGGCGCCAGTCGCTGAACCCGGTCGGATTCTTGAGGTCGTGGCGGAACGCGTTGCGGAAAGCGGGATCGGCGTAGACCTTCTTCTGCGCTTCCTTGTCGGTGTCGGCGAAGACGCGATTCCACGACGGGAAGGCCGCGAAGGCGAACGGATTCTCCATCGTGCATTCGCGCGTGAGCGGCAGCGGCGAGGTCTGCGGCCTGGCCCCCTTGGCGATCTGCGGCGCCGCAAGCCTCAGCGTGTTGCGCACCGCCTCGGGAATGTCGTCGCGATCGAACAGGGCGATGAAGGTCACCGGCCGGCCGCTCTCGGTCAGCAGGAAGTCGAGCAGGTCGCACTGATCCTGTTCGAGCACGCCGACCTGGCGGGTGAGCGCGATCTCGATCGTCCCCTTGCCGCGCTTCTTGAGCTGGTTGGAGTAGGCACTCAGCTCCTCGCGGCTGGCGTTGCGGCAGGCCAGCGGCTTGCCCTCGTAGCCCAGGTGCTGGTTGAGCGTCGTCGACGAGAACCCGAGTGCGCCCGCATCCATCGCCTCGCCGATCAGCGCCGCGATCTTGTGGGTCTCCTCCGCATTGGCCGCGCGCTCGATCGAGGCGTCGCCCATCACGTAGTGGCGGAACGGCGTCAGCGGCGCGATGAAGGCGAGGTTGAGCGACGGCCGGCGCGCCGCGGCGGCGTCCATGAACTCCGGAAACGTCTCCCAGTCCCAGGTGATGCCCTTGTTCAGCACGTCGAACGGAATGCCCTCGACGTTCACGAGATCCTTCATGGCGATCTCGCGCGTCTCGGGCTTGCAGGGCGCGATGCCGACGCCGCAGTTGCCCATCACCACCGAGGTGACGCCGTGCCACGACGAGGGCGTGACCGCGCCGTCCCAGCAGATCTGCGCGTCGTAATGCGTGTGCGGATCGACGAAGCCCGGCGTGACCACCAGCCCGTGCGCGTCGATGGTGCGTTTGGCCCCTTCCGTCACCCGGCCGATCTCGGCCACCTTGCCATTCGCAATCGCGACATCGGCCTGGTAGCGCTTGGCGCCCGTGCCGTCGACCACGGTGCCGTTCTTGATGACGAGGTCATAGGCCATCAATTCCTCCCGGGGGATTTCCGGCGAGGGTACTCTCCTGCCCGCCGAGGGCAAGGTGCGCACCCGCAGAAAGCCACGACTTGCAGCGCGAAAGCATTCAGCCTCATCCTGAGGAGCGCGAAGCGCGTCTCGAAGGATGGACCCCAAACGCGGTGCTCGTTCCCATCCTTCGAGACGCCGCGCTTCGCGCGGCTCCTCAGGATGAGGGCGATCGATGTGCTACGTTGCTGTCTGACTACACCGGAGGAAAACATGCCGCTCGCCACCAGGTACCTGTTCATCGTCAGCATGGATGTCGCCAGGGAGAAGGAAGCGCTGTTCAACGAGGTCTACGACAGCGAGCACGTGCCGCTGCTGATGAAGGTGCCGGGCGTCCGCGCGGTGACGCGTCTCAAGACCGAGCCCGCCGCCTTCGTGCTGGCCGGTCAGCGCAAGACACTCGACGGCGGCGGTATGGCCTCCTACGTCGCGCTCTACGAGATCGACAGTCCCGACGTGCTGCTCAGCCCGCAATGGGCCGAGGCCGGCGAGAAAGGCCGCTGGCCCGCCGAGGTGCGCCCCTTCACCACGAACCGCAGCCATGTCGTGCGGAAGGTGATCTAGGAGGGGATTGCGCTCGCGCGCGGCCGTGACGCGCCACTGGAGTGGCGCGCTCCCAGCAAAGACAATGCGCCCTGTCATCTCGAGCGGAGCGAGGGATCCTTAACTGCGACCGTGCAAGGATCCCTCGCTCCGCTCGGGATGACAGGGAGTGCTGATTACCGCAATGGATCATGGCCGCGCGCAGCGCAGTCATGATCAGGCGATCTATCCGCCGTGACGCAGCGCCTTCCCGATCGAGCGATCGAGCCTCGCGCCGGTGCCGCCGAGCGCCGAGAACCAGTCGAGGATGCGGCCGTCGCGGCCGATGACGATCTTGTGGAAGTTCCAGCAGGGCGTGCCGAGCGCTCCCGTCTCGGCGGCGGCGAAGCGATAGAGCGGGTGCGCCGCGGGGCCGCAGACGATCTGTTTGGCCGTCATCGGAAAGCTCACGTCGAAGCTGGCCTGGCAGAAGGCCGCGATCCCCGCCTCGTCCTTGGGCTCCTGGCCGCCGAAATCGTTCGACGGCACGCCGAGCACGACCAGGCCCTGCGCGCGGTGACGCCGCCACAGCGCCTCGAGGCCGCGATACTGCCCGGTGAAGCCGCACATCGAGGCGGTATTGACCAGCAGCACGACCTTGCCGGCATAGTCTGCCGCCGGCAGCGGTGCGCCGCCCAGCGAAGCCAGGCGCAGCGACGACCAGTCGACCGGACGGCGACCCGCGCGGCCAAATCCAAGGGCACCCAGAACGCCACCCAGAAGGGAGAACGCCAGCAAGCGGAGGAGCTTCACGCCCTCATCTTGCCACGGACGTGCCCCATATTGGCAACGTCGATACAAACGAAGCGTCCGGGCCGCTCCCCGCGCGTGCTAGGCTCGACATCCCGCCACAGGAACCGCCACATGCCCGTCTACATGGAGATCTCCCGGCTGCACCGCACCGTCACCATCGTGGCGCGCGGGACGATCGGCCCGGACGAGATCCGCGGCGTCGCCCAGCAGCTGGCCGAGGCCAACGTGCGCTCCTTCGCCAAGATCGTCGAAGTGGCCGGCGCCACGACCGAATGGACGCCCGAGCAGGTGCAGAGGGTGGCGCAGATGCTGCGCGGCGCCTCGAGCGAGCAGCGCGGCCCCGTCGCCTTCATCATCGATCCCGACCGCACCGCCTTCCCCACCGCCTTCGCCGAGCTGACGAAGGGCGAAGGCCCGATCGACATGTTCAAGAGCCTGCGCGACGCCCGCGACTGGGTGCGCCGCAACCAACAGCCGCGCGAGCCGGCGCCGGCCGGCCAGACGCCATGGTCCGATCCGCAGCGCGAGGGCGTTCTGATCCGCGGCGATCGCCGCCGCGACGTCCGGGTCCGGGAGCTCGACGCGGCGTAAGCTGCGCGTCAGGTCGGCAGCTTGAGCACCAGCTTGGCCATGTAGAGGCCGGCCGCGGTCAATTCGATCTGGGCGTTGCGCCTGCGAAGCCAACCGCCGTTTTCGCCGGCCACCAGGCCCGCGTCGATCGCCGCCTGCGGGAGACTGAGGCGTCGCGGGAGGGCATCGAGCGCTGCGGCATAGACACCGCCGGTCCTGCCATCCCGGAAGGCGAGCGCGCAGATCGCCTCTGCGACATCCCGCGGTTCTATGATTCTGTCGTTCATGCCGGCGACGCCGGACAGGCCCGATGGGGTCACTCGCCCGTGACCGATCGTGACTCTGGACATGCTGTGGTCCGCCTCCCAGGCTGGTCACGAAGACAACGCAACCATCGATCAAGGGTTGATGAGAATTCGCTCAGTGTACGGAAGCGGACTCCAAACAGAGCACTCGCGATGCGACGATCGAACGCCTGGAGCGCTTCTAATTGGCAATCGCCCGGACAGGATTTTCTTTGACCGGTAGCGTTGCCGTGTAATCGTATGGCGCCTGCCCGGTTGGGGCGGTGAACGATTGCAGCGAGCGTTGCCTTGGCCCGGCCAGCACCAGCCCCCCGCATCGTCGGATGTCAGACCGTCGCGTCCGGTATTGTCGGTTTTGATATTGCTCGCCCCAGAGCACCCGCCGTTCGAATCATACCTGTTGCAACGGCGCGGCGACATCCGCCCCTCCCAAAGGATCGATGACCGATGCCTCTCGTCTGGAAGATCGAGCCGGAAAAAAGCCTCGTCGTCGCCGTGGCCTACGGAGACGTGACGCGCGCGGAAGTGGATCGGTATCTCGACGCCCTCGTCGAGACCGGGGCGCTGCCCTACCGGAAGGTCTTCGACGTCCACAATGGCGATACCGCGATGACGGCGGACGATCTGCTGCCCGTGGCCGTGCGCATGCGCTCCCTGCACGAGCTTGGGCCGATGGGTCCGCTTGCCGTCGTCCTGCCGCTGGGGCGGGGAGAGCAACTCCAGCGGGCGCTGGGCATGGTCGCGACGGCGCGGCGTCCCATGCGCGTCTTCGAGACCCCGATGCTGGCCTATCGATGGATTTCCAAGCAGGACCTTCCCGGCGCCCCGACGGAAGATGCCGAGGCGCGGGACACGCTGGAGGGGAGTGCCAGGGCACGGGCGCTCGCCCGGCACATCAGACAGGTGGCGCGCACCGCCGGCGAGGAGGCCCGGGAGATGAGCCGGGTCCCGCAGCAGGAAGAAGTGCTCTACCGCGGCGAGGCCGATCTCATCCATCGCGGGGCGCCGCTCAATATCTGCGTCAGGCAGGCCGGCCCCTCATGGAAGTTCCTGTGCTGCGATGCCGATCGCCGGACGCTCGGCACCCTGATGGTCCTCCCGGCCGAAGAGATCGCGGCCTGCCGCGCCGAGGGACTGGACCCGCTGGAGACCACGCTGAAGCGCATCCAGGGGTTCGTCCGCGCCGGCTCGCTGGCGATTCCCGACATTCCAGGCGGCGCCTACTGAAAGTAAATTCCTGTCCGCGGTCCGCGGCACGATTTTCGCACCGATCCTCCCGGCCTCGCAGGCGATCGGGATCGAACAGGTCTAGGATGACGGCCGGCGATCCGCCTGCCTTGCCCTGACAGGGAGCGACTTATGAACTCGTGCAACGAGACGAAGGAGCACCCTGCTCGGCCTGGCGCTGGTGCTTGCCTCGACTGTCCTGCCGGCGGCGGCGCGCGCGGCCGAGCCGGTGGACATGCTGCTGGTGCTGGCGACCGACGTCTCGCGCAGCGTGACCGAGCCCAAGTTCCGGCTGCAGCGCGACGGCACCGCCGCCGCCCTGGTCCATCCCGACGTGCTGCGCGCGATCGCCGCCGGCCCGAACAAGCGCATCGCCGTGTGCCTGGTCGAATGGGCGGCGATCGGCATGCAGACCGTCGTGGTCGACTGGACGCCGATCGCCAGCGAAGCCGACGCGCGCCGCTTCGGCGACAGGGTGATCGAAAGCCCGCGCTCGTTCGCCGGCAGCACCTCGCTGAGCGGCGCCATCGAGTTCTCGGTGCAGCAGCTCGAGCGCGCGCCCTTCACCTCGGACCGGCGGGTCATCGACATCTCGGGCGACGGCAACAACAACTCCGGCCGCCCGGCCGCCCCCGCCCGCGACGAGGCGCTGGAGAAGAGCGTCACCATCAACGCCCTGGTGATCCTGACGCCGGAAGGCGAATCGTTCCGGCCTGAGCACACGAACCCGGCGGGCGGCCTGGAGAAATACTTCCGGGACAATGTGATCGGCGGGCCCGGGGCATTCACCGTCGTTGCCGAAAGCCACGAGGCGTTCGAGCGGGCGCTGACGAAGAAGTTGATTCAGGAAATTGCGACGGTGCCCCGTTCTCGGTTGGAGTGGCTAAGTCGAAGCGCCGGCCACAAGACCTGAAGCGACCGTGGACACGCTACACGGCAATAGCTTGTTCTCACGAACGGCACTCCGAACCTCGGAGATACATAGGCGATCGGCAGTAGTGGCTTGCGGATCATTCGTTGGTCGAGCGGCGAAGTATAAAGTTCTCGTGCTTTTCGCCGTCCAGTTCGAAATACGTCGAGCCTTCACGCTTAAAACTCAGGCTATCGTAGAAGCGAATGGCATTGTGATTTTCGTGGTTCACTGACAGCCAAAAGTCTGGGACGCTTCGAGTCCTGCATGCGAGAGCGGCCTGGTCGATGAGACCTCGTCCGATTCCCTGCCGCGCGTGATGCTCTTGCACATACAGAGTCGCTATCTCGGTTTTTACTTCCGAATCAGATGGGCAAGGTGCCTCAAAGTCCAACCTAACATATCCAATCAAGTGCTGGCTCTTTTCGCATTTTATGAAAAGCCGCCTGTCCTTCTGATCAATGTCGTGCGAGAACTTTTCGGCGGTGAACTCCGACAACACATAGTTTGAGAACGCATTCCTTACACCGGCCTTGGCATAGGTGTGTAGCCAGACTTGGACCGACAATGCGGCGAGGTTGGCGGCGTCTTCCCCAGTGGCTTCGCCGTATCTGAGTTCAGTCATCCATCTAATCCGTGACCTGATAGTAAGTTCTCCAACTAACGAAGTAGCTTCGTTAGCACCCTGCTCAGCCGCTTCATGTAAGGACGCAACGCGAACAGTTTACCCAAACCGCTTCCACTCGTTTGGGGAAACGGCCAAAATATTCAAGTAAATCATAGCGATGATAGTGGGACTGGCGCTCCCTACGGGATTCGAACCCGTGTTTTAGCCTTGAGAGGGCTACGTCCTTACTCTCACGGCTTTAAGCTGCCTCCTTATCCTTCCCCTCGCCCACGCGTGCTGCCAGTGACGCCGCCATGAATTCGTCGAGATCCCCGTCGAGCACCTTCTGCGGGTCTGAGCGTTCCACGCCGGTGCGCAGGTCCTTCACCATCTGGTAGGGCTGCAGCACGTAGCTGCGGATCTGGTGGCCCCAGCCGATGTCGGTCTTGTTGGCCTCGGTCTCGGCGCGTTCGGCCTCGCGCTTCTGCAGCTCGAGCTCGTAGAGGCGCGCCTTCAGCATCTGGATCGCCTTGGCGCGGTTCTGGTGCTGGCTGCGCTCCTGCTGCACGGCCACGGCAATGCCGGTCGGCAGATGGGTGATGCGCACGGCGGAGTCGGTCTTGTTCACATGCTGGCCGCCGGATCCGGAGGCCCGATAGGTGTCGACCCGCAGCTCCTTGTCGATCAGCTCGATGTTTATGTCGTCGTCGACCTCGGGATAGACCCAGACGCTGGCGAAGCTGGTCTGGCGCCGCGCGTTGCCGTCGAACGGGCTGATGCGCACCAGGCGGTGCACGCCCGACTCGGTCTTCAGCCAGCCGTAGGCGTTGGGGCCCTCGACCTTGTAGGCGCAGCTCTTGATACCCGCCTCTTCGCCCGCGCTCTCCTCCAGCCAGCTCACCTTGAAGCCGCGGCGCTCGGCCCAGCGCGTGTACATGCGCGCCAGCATCTCGGCCCAGTCCTGGGCCTCGGTGCCGCCGGCGCCGGCGTTGATCTCGATATAGGCGTTGTTGGCGTCGGCCTCGCCCGACAGCAGCGTCTCGAGCCGGGCCGCGCGCGCTTCCACCGTGGCCTCGCGCAATGCGTTCTCGCACTCGGAGATGGTGGCCTCGTCCTTCTCGGCCTCCGCCATCTCGATCAGGCCGCTGTTGTCGTCGACCGCCGCGCGCAGGCGCCGGATGGCGCCGATCGCGCCTTCGAGCCTGGTGCGCTCGCGCATCACCTTCTCGGCTTCCTTGGGATCGTTCCACAGCGCGGAGTTTTCCGCGCGCGCGTTCAGCTCGTCGAGACGGACGACCGCCCGGTCGTAGTCAAAGACGCCTCCTCAGGAGCTCCAGCGACTCCTCGATTTCCTTCACCATCGACTGGGCTTCGGCGCGCATCGTTATCTCTTCCGCTTTCTCGTACGACTGAACTTAAGGCACTAACCTCACCCTGAGGAGCGGCCGAAAGGCCGCGTCTCGAAGGGTGGGCACGAGCACCCCGTCTGTTGCCCATCCTTCGAATAGGCGCATCTGAATGCGCCCAGGCCCTGCGGGCCTCCTCAGGATGAGGTTATCGACTTTCCTATCTTTCATGGCCGCGCGCAGCGCAATCTTTATCTCTCGTTGCGCCACCGCATGGCATGAAAGCCGCTTGGGCGAAACTACACCTCATTACTACCGAGTGGACCCTGCGCTTCGGCGCTGCGCGCCGACCGGCGCGACTACGATTTGCCGACAAGTCGGCAAATCGCTTAGCGCGCCTAGCTTCACGGGCCCACCCCGGCGCGGCTGCTCGCGCTTAGTACGTTTCTCCAGTCCCCGTCAGGGTCGACCGCCTAGTCCCAGCCGCGCCGGTTGCACCCGGCGTTCCGGCAACAGAGGGGTCTATGCCCGAAAACGGGGCCGATCCGTCGAGCGGCGCGCCGGCAGTGCCGTCGTTGTATCCCGAACCCGGCTCGGTGCCGGGCTTGAAGGCCTCGTCGATGACGCGGCCCTCGCCGGGCCCTGCCGGCTGGCCGGTGTCGTGGTTGACCCGCACGATGCGCAGGCCCGGCGGAATGCGGAACGGCGTCGGCGGCTTGTCCTTGAAGGCCACCTTGGCGACGCGCTCGTAGATCGGCAAGGCAGTGAAACTGCCCTGCTCCTGGCGCCCCAGGGTGCGCGGCTCGTCGAAGCCGATATAGACGCCGATGGTGAGGTCGGGCACCGAGCCGATGAACCAGGTGTCGCGGCTGTCGTTGGTGGTGCCGGTCTTGCCCGCGATCGGCCGGCCCGGGAAGTCGATGCCGAGCTGTGCCGCCGTGCCGAACACGGTCACGCCCATCATCATGTTCAGCACCTGGTAGACCGTCGCGGGATCGTGGAACGGTTGGCGGTTGTCGACGATCTCGGGCATAGCGGGCTTCTGGCCGGGCGCCGCCTCGCCGCAGTTCTGGCAGACGCGCGGCTCGTGGCGATAGATGGTCTTGCCGTTGCGGTCCTGCACGCGGTCGATCAGCGACGGCGTGATCTCGCGCGCGCCGTTGGCCAGCATGGCGTGCGCCATGGTCATGCGCAGCAGGGTCGTGTCGACGGCGCCCAGCGCCATCGGCAGATAGGCCCCCATTTTGTCGGCGATGCCGAAATCGTGCGCGATCTTGACCACCTTCGCCATGCCGATCTGCTGGGCCATGCGCACGGTCACGAGGTTGCGCGATTTCTCGAGGCCGTTGCGCACCGTGATCGGGCCGAGCGGCTCCTCGTTGCCGTAGTTGCCCGGGCGCCAGACCGGCTGGCCGTATCCGGGGGAATATTCGAACGGCGCGTCGAGCACGATCGAGGAAGGCGTCAGGCCGGAATCCATCGCCGCGAGATAGACGAAGGGCTTGAACGAGGAACCGGGCTGGCGCTGCGCCTGCACCGCGCGGTTGAACTGGCTCATGCCATAAGACCAGCCGCCGCTCATCGCCAGGATGCGGCCGTCGCGCGGGTCCATGACGACCACTGCGCCGTTGGCGTTGGGGATCTGGCGCAGCCCGTAAGTGTTGGGCGGCCAGGGCTTGGCGGCGGCGTTCTTCTCGACCTTCTCGACCACGACCACGTCGCCCACGCTGACGACATTGGCCGGCCGGCCCGGGCAGGCGCCGATCGTCTGGTTGGGGCCGGTGGCGCAGGCCCATTGCATCTCCGCGAACGGGATCGTGCCCTCGGTCGCACCATCGGCCGCCGGCAGGCCCACGATCAGCGCCTGCGTCGGCTCGACCTTGCTGACGACGGCCAGCCGCCAGGTCTCGGGCCCGGACATCGGCCGGCGCTGCTGGATGCGCGCGAACTCCTCCTCCCACGTCCCTTCCTTGGTACCTTCCTTCATGTCGGCGATCTTGGCGTAGGGGCCGCGCCAGCCATGACGGCGGTCGTAGGCGACCAGCCCCTCGCGCAACGCGTTGTCGGCGGTCTTCTGGAGGGCGGGATCGAGCGTCGTCGAAACCGTGAGCCCGCCCTCGTACAGGCCCTGCTCGCCATAGGCCGCCAGCAGATTGCGGCGCACTTCCTCGGAGAAGAAGTCGGCCTGGGCGGTCTCGGTGGCGCCGCGCTTGCGCAGGGTGAGCCGCTCGGCCTTGGCGGCCTGCTCCTCGGCGGCATTGATGTAGCCGTCGTCCTTCATGCGGCCCAGCACGTAGTCGCGGCGGGCGTAGGCTTCCTTCTCGTTCTTGGTGATCGAGTAGCGGTTGGGCGCCTTGGGGAGGGCTGCGAGATAAGCGATCTCCGACAGCGACAGCTCACCGAGAGAACGGTCGAAATAGTTGAGCGCGGCGGCGGCGATGCCGTAGTTGCCGGCGCCGAGATAGATCTCGTTGAGGTAGAGCTCGAGGATGCGTTCCTTCGAGTAGGTCTCCTCGATGCGGAAGGCCAGGATGGCTTCGCGGATCTTGCGCGCCAGGGTCGCCTGGTTGTTCAGCAGGAAGTTCTTGGCGACCTGCTGGGTGATGCCCGACGCGCCCTCCGGCCGCTTGCCGGGATTGGCGAGGTTGCTGAGCGACGCGCGCACCACGCCCACGATGTCGACGCCGGGATGGGTGAAGAAGCGCTGGTCTTCGGCGGCGACGAAAGCCTGCAGCAGACGCTTGGGCATGGCGGCCACCGGCACGAACACGCGCTTCTCGCGGGCGTATTCCATCAGCAGCCGGCCGTCGGCGGCATAGAGGCGCGAGACGGTGGCGGGCTGGTAGTCGGCGAGCTGCTTGTGGTCGGGCAGGCCGTGGCTGAAATGCCAGAACAGTCCGGCGACCGTGCCGACCCCGACGATCAGGCTGGCCAGCCCGAAAGCCAGCAGGATTTTGAACAGCTTCAGCACGGTGTCCTTCTTACTAGAAAGGATATCCCGGACTTAAGCCTTTCTTGGGGCAGGCCGCAGGCGTGAATCACTTCCCTCGCATAGCCAGTGGGAGAAGATAAAATTGCCTGCGGCGCATGACCCCTCCGGCCCTGCGGGCCACCTCCCCATTTGAATGGGGAGGAAAGCAAGAGACTCCCTTCCCCATTCAAATGGGGAAGTGCCCGCGTCTGCGCGGGCGATGGGGTCATGCGCCGCAGGCAATCTCTTCCTCTTCTTCCCGGGCTCTGACCCCTCCGCCCTCGTAAGACGACGGCACAGGGCGATTTTGGCCGCGAGCGGCCAAAACGCCGACCACATTTGAATGGGGAGGGAAGGCTATGCCTTCTTGGTGACGCCGGAGGATGCAAAGTACGCATCCACCGACCCGCGCAGGGAGCGGGCGAGGGCCATCTGGTGCTGGTAGACGGTGAGCAGCTTCTCGTCCTGGGCATTGGAAAGGTAGCCGAGCTCGACCAGGCAGGCGGGAATATCGGGCGATGTAAGGACAGCGAAGCCTGCTTCCCGGTGCGTGTGAGGCAGGAGGCGGATTCCGCCCTTGCCGAAGGTCGTGACGATCGTATCGGCAAAACGCCGCGAGTCGTTGCCGGTTCCCCGCTGGGTCATGGCGACCAGGGTCCTGGCCACGGGATCGGGCTGGACGGCCATCTTGGCAGCGAAAGAATCGGCGTGGTTCTCCCGCGCCGCCAGCGCCGCGGCCTCGCGATCGCTGGCTTCCTCCGACAGCGTGTAGACCGAGGCCCCGCGGACATAGGGGTCGGGGTGGGAATCGGCGTGGATCGAGAGGAAAAGATCGGCCTTGGCGGCCTGGGCGCGCGCCACCCGCTCGCGCAGCGGCACGAAAGTGTCGCCGGCCCGCGTCAGCATCACTTTATATCTACCGCCCTGCTGGAGCTGGGCCTGCAACTCGCGCGCGACCTTGATGACGACGCCCTTTTCCTGCGTGCCCGAAACGCCCAGCGCGCCGGGATCGAGGCCGCCGTGGCCCGGGTCGAGGGCGATCAGCCTGGGCCTGGGGATTGGCTTGGGCACTGACTTGGCCAGCGTCGGAGACGCAAGCAGGGCACAGGAAGCTGTGAGGAGGGCACGCCGGAGCATCTGCGTTATATAGCAGAATCAATAACTTGTATCAATTTCTTCAACCTCAATCTTTTGATTGTCGCTGTGCGGCAAACACCTTATGTTGAGTCCCGCGAGCAGTTGCCGTCGTTCGTAGCGCCCCAGTGGAGAAATTCAGAGGGTCGCGCTCCGACGGCAGTCCTCCCCGCCGGGCCCCCTGAAAGGGAGCGGATTCCGCGGAGGGATTGCCAGTTAGGCGGTAGCTATCAGGAAACTCGAGGTTGGCAGGGCCCTGTATTTGGCCCGGCGGCGCGAAGCTTCCCCGTCTTGGCCTTGTGAGTTGGCCGTTCGACGGGTCGATGGCGCGCCGTCCCCCTCGCTCAGAGAGGCGGCAAGGCCGCTGGTCGCTCGCGCCGGCCGAAGCCCAACGCCTCGGGAGCGTGCCTATGGCCCGCCGTATGTTGATCGATGCCAGCCACCCCGAAGAAACGCGGGTGGTGGTCGTGGACGGGACCCGTCTCGAGGAATTCGACTTCGAGACCTCGTCGCGCAAGCCCCTCAAGGGCAACATCTACCTCGCCAAGGTGATCCGGATCGAACCGTCGCTGCAGGCGGCGTTCGTGGAATACGGCGGCAACCGCCACGGCTTCCTGGCCTTCTCCGAAATCCACGCCGACTACTACCAGATCCTGTCGCCGACCGCGAAAGGCTGATCGCCGAGCAGCAGCGCATGCATGCCGAGGCCGACGACGAGCCGGACGAGCAGCCGACCCGGGTCGATCGCACCGACATCGAGGATGCCCGTGCCGAGCGCGCCGCGGAGCAGGCCGCCGCCGAGCAGCCTCAGGACGAGGCGCCGCACGACGAAGAGCATCAGGACGAGACGCCGGCCGAGGCTCACGCCGAGCCCCAGAGCGAAGCGCCCGTCGAAGCACCGGGCGAGTCCCCTGCTCCCGAGCCTACGCCGGTCGCGGAAATCCACGCCGAAGCCCCCGGCGAACCTGTTCCCGAAGCGCAGCCGGCGGCGATGCCCGCCGACATGCCGGTCGACCGCCTCGACGGCCCGGCCGATGAGGCTCCGATTGCCGAAGCGGTGTCCAGCGAAGCGACGCCAGACGGTGCCGATGTCGCCAGCGAAGTTCCGGCGGCTCCCGTCGAAGTTCTGGGCGGCGACGATGCCGGCGAAATGCGCGAGACGCGCGAACGCCGCCGCCGCCAGCCGACCCGCCACTACAAGATCCAGGAAGTGATCAAGCGCCGGCAGATCCTGCTGGTCCAGGTCGTCAAGGAAGAGCGCGGCAACAAGGGCGCGGCGCTGACCACCTATCTGTCGCTGGCCGGCCGCTACTGCGTGCTGATGCCCAACGCCGGGCGTGGCGGCGGGATCTCGCGCAAGATCTCCAACCCGTCCGACCGCAAGCGCATGAAGGAGATGCTGGCGCAGCTCGACGTGCCGCAGGGCCAGGGCGTGATCCTGCGCACCGCGGGGCTGGAGCGCTCCAACATCGACATCAAGCGCGACTATGAATACCTGTCCCGCCTGTGGGACTCGATCCGCGAGATCACCATGCGCTCGACCGCGCCGGCGCTGATCTACGAGGAAGGCGACCTGATCAAGCGTTCGCTTGCGCGACGTCTACGACACCGACATCGCCCAGGTCCTGGTCGAGGGCGAGGCGGGCTTCGAGGCCGCGTCCGGCTTCATGCGCCAGCTGGTGCCGCACCAGGCCAGCAAGGTCGAGCTCTACAAGGAGCCGATCCCCCTCTTCCATCGCTACCAGGTCGAGGCGCAGTTCGACGCCATGCATTCGCCGACCGTGCAGCTGCGCTCGGGCGGCTACATCGTCATCAACCCGACCGAGGCGCTGGTCGCCATCGACGTCAACTCGGGGCGCTCGACCAAGGAGCGCAACATCGAGGAAACGGCGCTGCGCACCAACATCGAGGCCGCCGAAGAAGTCGCCCGCCAGGTCCGCCTGCGCGACCTCGCCGGCCTGATCGTGATCGACTTCATCGACATGGAGGAGAACCGCCACCAGCGGCAGGTCGAGCACAAGGTCAAGGACGCGATGCGCACCGATCGCGCGCGCATCCAGATAGGCCGCATCTCGGCATTCGGCCTGCTCGAGATGTCGCGCCAGCGCCTGCGGCCCAGCCTGCTCGAGCACTCGACCGAGATCTGCCCGCATTGCGCCGGCATCGGCCGCGTGCGCTCGATCGAATCGGCGGCGCTGCATGCCTTGCGCGCGATCGAGGAGGAAGGCGTGCGCCGGCGGGCGAGCGAGATCGCCGTCAGCCTGCCGCCCAACGTCGCGCTCTACCTCCTGAACCAGAAGCGACAGACCCTGTCGGACATCGAGAAGCGCTACGGCTTCACCGTCACCATCGAGGCCGACGAGGAGCTGCATGCCGCCGACTGCGAGATCGAGCGGGTGCGCTCGCGCCGCGGCGGCGAGGATCATCGCCCGGCGATCGAGCTGGCGCGCGCGAACTACGATGAGGTCTCGGGCGCCGCGCCGGACGGTGCGCCGGCCGAGGGCGAGGACAGCCCCCGCGCCGAGGGCGAGGGCGACCGCTTCGAAGGCGAACCGGTGGGTGCCGAGCGTGGTGCGGATCGGGGCGGCGAACGCGGTGCCGATCGGGGGGGCGAGCGCGGCGACGACCAGGGCCGCAGGCGCCGGCGGCGCCGCCGTCGCGGCGGACGCCGCGAGGATGGCGACAGTCCCGACCGGCCCTATGCGGCCGGCGAGAACGGTGCCGAGCGCGAGCCGGGCGACGCGGCAAACGACGAAACAGGCGACCGCGAGCATGCGTCAATGGCAGCCGAAGGTGGCGCCGATGGTGAGCACGCGGGCGGCGAACACGCCGAAGGTGGACGCGCTGAAGGCGATCGTGGAAGCGACGCCGATCGGCGCCGCCGGCGTGGCCGTCGCGGTGGCCGCCGCCGGCGTCGCGAGAACGGCGAAGGCGAGATCGGCGATCATGCGCCGCGCGCGGACGCTTCTTCCTCGGAGCAGCCTTTTTATGAAACGCCGATCAATGGCCAGCCGGTAGAGCAGATGCCGAACGGCCACATGCCGGTCGAGCATGCGCCCTACGAAGCTGCGCCCGCGGCCAACATGGACACACCGCCGCCCGCAGCGCCGATGATGCCGCCGCCGGAACCGGTCTTCGCGTCGGCGCCTCAGCCCGTGCCGCCCCCCGAACCCGCGCCGCCGCCGGCCCCTGTCGTGCCGGCGATCTCCGCCGACGCGCCGCCGGAAAAGCCCAAGCGCGGCTGGTGGCGTCGCTGACGGACGAGAGTCTTTCCGACTAATGCACGGCCGTCGTTAAAGGGCCGGTGTCATCCCGAACGGAGTGAGGGATCCTTGACTGCGGCCAGGCAAGGATTCCTCACTTCGTTCGGGATGACAGTTTGCGCTTAAGTGTCCGCCGTGACTCCGAATTGAAGGCACGCTCCTTGCACCGCCTCGGGGTATTTGGGACGATCCGTTCCGAAACCCCGGGGGCAATCACATGCGGCGTCGCGAAATTCTGGTGGGTGCGGGACTGGGTGCAGCAGGACTCGCCGCCCCCGCCCTTCGATCGGCGAACGCGCAGGCGCCCAAGTCCCTGGTGATCGGCGGCTCGGTGCCGCTCACCGGTGCGGCGGCGGAGACCGGCCTCAACGTCAACAACGGCTATATCACCGCCGCCAGCTATCTCAACGACGTGCTGGGCGGCGTCGAGATCGCGGGCGAGAAATACCGCATCGAGCTCAAGCTGTTCGACGATGCCAGCGACCCGGCGCGCGCCACCACCCTGATCCAGCGCCAGATCGACGACGGCACCGACTTCTTCCTGGGCTCGTTCGGCTCCAACATCGTGCTGCCGACCGCCGCCATCACCGAGCGCGCCAAGAAGGTGATGGTGCAGACCGGCGGCGGCTCGGACGCGATCTTCACGCGCGGCTTCAAATATTCCTTCGGCATGTTCCCGCGCGCGACCCGCCAGTTCGCCGCGGCCTCGGCGCTGTTCAAGACCCTGAAGCCCACGCCCGCCACCTATTCGGTGATCTTCAACAACGACGCCTTCTCCAAGACCGCGGCCGAGGGGGTGAAGCTGTCGTGCGATGCGGCGGGCTTCAAGCGGCTCGACCAGTTCGAGCTGCCGGCCAAGGTGACCGACGTGTCGAGCGTGCTGGCGTCGGTGCGGGCCAACACGCCGGACCTGCTGGTCTGCGTCGTGCACGACCAGGATTTGCTTTTGATCGCGCGCCAGATGGTGGCGACCGGCACCAACGTGAAGCTGCTGTTCCAGGGGTTGGGGCCGCAGCTCGCCTCCTACCGCGAGGCGATGGGCAAATACGCCGAGGCGATCCTGTGCTCGACCTACTGGGACGACAGCGTGCCTTACAAGGATCCGTTCTTCGGCAGCGCCAAGAAATTCCACGAATACTACAAGACCAAGTTCGCGCGACCGATCGCCTACCACGTCTCGGGCGCGGCGGCCTGCATCGAGACCTATGTGATCGCCATGCAGAACGCCAAGAGCATCAAGCCCGAGGCGGTGCGCGAAGCGCTGGCCGCGGCCGACTTCGACACCCAGTACGCCCACATCAAGTTCACGCCCGAGGGCGACGGCGATCCGCTGTCACTGGGCGGCATGATCGGCCAGGTCCAGAAGGGCAAGCTCGAGACGGTGTTCCCCGAGAAGGCCAAGTCGGCCGACGCGATCTATCCGGCGCCGCCCTGGGACAAGAAGGGATGACTGCCGATCAATGAGGCGGCTATTCACGCACAAACCTCATCCTGAGGAGCGCGCAGCGCGTCTCGAAGGGTGGGAACGCGCACCTTGTCTGTTGCCCACCCTTCGAGACGCAGCCCTTCGGGCCGCTCCTCAGGGTGAGGTTGTGCATTTAGTCCGAGGCTTTCATAGCCGCGCGCAGCGCAGTCTTGTTTCTGAGCGCCACTCTCGGCGGAGTAACCTCCGCCATGGTGGCGCGCTCCGATGAGCCTGATCGCGCAGACGCTGGCCGACGGCCTGGTGCTGGGCGGCATCTATGCGCTGGCGGCCGTCGGCTTCTCGCTGATCTTCGGCGTGCTGCACGTGATCAACCTCAGCCACGGCATCCTGGTGCTGGCCGGCGCCTATATCGCGCTGATCGTCTCGACGGCGCTCCACATCGACCCGATGCTCACCATTCCGGTGGTGATGGCCGTGCTCTTCGGGTTCGGCTACGCCTACCAGCGATTCCTGATCCAGCGCGCCGTCGACCGCTCGCCGCTGGGCTCGATGCTGCTCACCTTCGGCGTCGCCCTGATGTTGCAGAACGTCATGATCTGGGTGTTCTCGCCCGACATGAAGAGCATCACGCCGACCTACGCCTTCACCTCGTTTCATCTGGGCGCGGTGACCTTCGATGCCGTGCGGGTGAGCGCGCTGGCGGCCAGCCTGGTGCTGCTGTCGTGCCTGGCGCTGCTGCTGAAATTCTCGGCGCTCGGCCGGGTGATCCGCGCCACCGCGCAGCAGACCCTGGCGGCCCAGCTCTGCGGCGTGAACGTGCGCCACGTCTATGCCCTCACCTTCGCGGTCTCGGCGGCCTTCGCGGGCGCGGCGGGCATCGTAATCGGCGTCATCCTGCCCTTCTCGCCCAACGACGAGGCGCTGTGGACGATGAACGCCTTCGTGGTCGTGGTGCTGGGGGGAGTCGGGCAGCCCCGCCGGCGCGCTGCTGGGCGGTCTGCTGCTCGGCATCGTCAACACCTTGACGGCGCAGTACATCGGCCCGTCGTTTCCGAACGTGACGATGTTCCTCCTGCTGGTCCTGCTGCTGCTGGTGCGGCCCAACGGACTGCTCGGCAACGCCTTCAGCGCCTCCAGATGAGCTTCAAGTAAATGAGCCGCCGCGATTCGCGCGCCCTGCTGATCATGGTCGCCGCAGCGGTCGTGCTGGCCTTCGGGCCCGCCGTGCTGGCGCCGTTCTACGTCCGGGTCGGACAGCTGATGCTCTACTCGGCCGGTCTCGGCGTCGCCTGGGCGATCCTGGGCGGCTTCGCGGGCTATGCGAGCTTCGGCCATGCCGCCTTCATCGGCGTCGGCGCCTTCACCGCGGGCCTGGTCGAGAGCCGCTTCCCGACCCTGCCGGCGCCGCTGCTGCTGGTGCTGGGCCTCGCCGCAGGGGCCGCCTGCTGCGCGATCCTGTCGGCCTTGATCGCCTATCCGATCCTGCGGCTGCGCGGCACCTTCTTCGCCATCGCCATGCTGGGCGTCAGCCATGTGTGCGCCGAGGTGACCAACAACGTCGATGTCTTCCAGGGCTCGCTCGGCCTCAACTTCCCGCCGATCGCGCCGGCTTCGGTCGATCCCGCGTCCTTCTTCTACGAAGTCTATCTCGCCTGCGCGCTGTTCGTGCTGCTGGTCGCCTGGCAGATCCGCCGCAGCCGCTTCGGCGCGGGCCTGCTGTCGATCCGCGAGGACGAGGACACCGCGCGCATGCTGGGCGTGCCGACCGAGCGCTACAAGCGCATCGCTTTCGTGGTGAGCGCGATGCTGACCGGACTGCTGGGCGTGATCTTCGCCCACTCGCTGGGCTACATCACCACCGAGTCGGTCTATCGCGACGACACCAACCTCAGCCTCATCGTCTATTCGCTGCTGGGCGGCATGGGCACGCTGTTCGGGCCGGTGATCGGCGCGGCGCTGCTGGTGTTCATCACCCAGGTGATCCTGGCGCGCCTGCTCGACTTTCACCTGTTCGCGACCGGTCTGCTGCTGGTCCTGCTGGTGCTGATGGCGCCGGGCGGCGTATTGGGTCTCTTCAGAGGGGGCCTCCTGAAGCGCCGGCGGACGGCATGAGCCTCCTCACGGTGCGGGACCTGTCCAAGAACTTCCGCGGGCTGGCGGCGATCGCCAACGTCTCGTTCGCGATCGAGCCGGGCTCGATCACCAGCATCATCGGCCCCAATGGCGCCGGCAAGTCGACCCTGTTCAACCTGATCACCGGCTACCTGGCGCCGACGGCCGGCGAGATCAGCTTCAGGGACCGGCGCATCACCGGCCTGGCCACCAACCGCATCGCCGAGCTGGGCGTGGCGCGCGCCTTTCAGATCGCGCGGCCGTTCCGCGACCTCACGGTCTACGAGAACGTGCGCATCGGGGCGCTGTTCGGCAAAGCGGGTCCGCGCGACGTCGACGCCACCACAAGGCGCGGGCTCGAGCTGGCGGCGATGGCCGACCTCGCGCAGCGGCCGGCCAGCGAACTGACGGTGGGCCAGTTGCGTCACCTCGAAGTCGCGCGCGCGATCGCCACCCGCGCCGATCTTCTCTTGGCCGACGAGCCCTGTGCCGGCCTCAACCCCACCGAGACCGCGGCGATGATCGAGGTGCTGCGCCAGATCCGGGCGAGCGGCATCACCGTCGTCCTGGTCGAGCACGACATGCCCTCCGTCATGGAAGTCTCCGACCGCCTGCTGGTGCTCGACGCCGGCTCCCTGATCGCCGACGGCCCGCCGCATGTGGTGGCGAAAGACCCAAGGGTGATCGCCGCCTATCTCGGTACGCCCGACGTCTGACCCCTCCGTCGGCGTAAGACGCCGACACCTCCCCATATGAATGGGGAGGAAAGCCTTTCGCCCTTCCCTCCCCATTCATATGGGGAGGTGCCCTCGTCATACGAGGGCGGAGGGGTCATGAGAAGGTACAGACCGGGTAGATAGGTAACAGAATAGACCGGGAGGATGGGTGACAGGTTTCACTGTGGGCGGGAGGACCGCCGATGCCGTGGAAGGAAACCTGTTGCATGGACGAGCGGATGAAGTTCGTGGCGGCGTGGCTGGAAGGCGAGGAAAGCCGTGCTGCGCTTTGTCGACGGTTCGGGATCAGTCGGAAGACGGGCTACAAGTGGTGGGAACGGTATGCTGCCGATCCGTCGACTGGATTGTCCGACCGTTCGCACGCGCCGCTTTGTGTGCCTCACAGGCTATCGGGTGAGCTTGCCGTGCCGATCCTGGAAGTACGGCACGCGCATCCGAGCTGGGGTCCGCGCAAGCTGCGGGCGGTATTGATGGAGCGCTGGCCCGAGCGTTCGTGGCCTGCGGCGAGCACGATCGGCGACCTTCTCAGGCGCGAGGGGTTGGTGAACCCTCGCCGCCGCCGTCGTCTCCCGCTTGGCCAGAGCGCGCCCTTCGGGGCGATCGCGGAGGCCAACGACACCTGGTGCATGGACTTCAAGGGGTGGTTCCGGACCGGCGACGGCCGGCGCTGCGATCCGTTGACGGTGAGCGATGCCCACAGCCGCTATCTGCTGGCTTGCCGGATCGTGCCGCCAACGATCGCCGGCGTCTGGCCGGTTATTGACCGTCTGTTGCACGATCACGGATTGCCCGGTGCCATCCGAAGCGACAATGGGGTGCCGTTCAGCAGCACTGGCGCGGGTGGATTGAGTTGGCTGTCGGTGCACTGGCTGAAGCTCGGCATCCGCCTGGAGCGGATCGAGCCGGGGTGTCCGCAACAGAACGGCCGGCACGAACGGTTCCACCGCACGCTCAAGGCCGAGACGACGAAGCCACCGGCAGCCACCTTGGCGGCTCAGCAGGTTCGCTTCGACGAGTTCCTCTCCCTCTACAACCAGGAGCGTCCGCATGAAGCCTTGGGCCAGATTCCACCCGCCAGGGTCTGGCGCCCCAGCCCGAGGTCTTACCCATCGCACCTCGAGGATCCGATCTACGATCATCGCCATGTCGTGCGCCGCGTGCGCTCCACCGGCGAGATCAGGTGGCAGGGCGAACTCGTCTTCCTCAGCGAAGCTTTGGTCGGCGAGATCGTCGGCCTCAGACAACTCGATGACGGCAACTGGATCGTCCGCTTCGCTACCCTCGACATCGGTGCGATCGAGCGCAAAACCATGAAACTGAGACGCTTCACGGCGCCCCGGCCGGGGCGCCGTGAAGCGGCAAACGCAACCAAACCTGTCACCCATCACGCCGGTCTGTAGTGTTACCAATCAGCCCGGTTGCTCAGAATCGCCCATCCATTTCCCGACGATGCAACGCCTCGAAGATCGTCTCGACGACCTGTTCGTGCGATGAAGCACATCACCATTCCAGAAGCGCAGAACGCGAAAGCCTGCAGACCTCAGGAAACCATCGCGTCGGATGTCATATGCGATCTGATCCACGTGCTGGCTGCCATCGAGTTCGACAATGAGCGACGCGTCGAGGCTTGCGAAGTCGCAGATGTACAGGCCGACCTGGTGCCGGCGCCGAAACTTGAAGCCGGCCAATTGACGACGGCGCAGGCGGCTCCAGAGGATGCACTCGGCATCCGTTGCAGTCCTTCGAAGGTCTCGAACGTATCGACGCATGATGTAGTTGAAGCGGGGCATTCGGGCGCAATTCAGGCAGGAATACAACCTGAGAGAGCACTCGTCGTCTAATCACGTCCCTTCCCATTCAAATGGGTACGCGTTTTGGCCGCTTGCGGCCAAAAGCGCGCTGTGGCCCGAAGGGCCGGAGGGGTCATGCGCCGCAGGCAATCTTCTTCCTTCTCTCGACCTCTGACCCCTCCGCCCTCGTATGACGAGGGCACCTCCCCATTTGAATGGGGAGGAAGGGCATCAATGCCCGAGAAACGCGCGCCTGACGTAGTCGTTGGCGAGAAGCTCCTGGCCGGTGCCGGCGAGGACGACGGCGCCCTTCTCGAGCACGTAGCCGCGATGGGCGATGCGCAGCGACTGGTGCAGGTTCTGCTCGACCAGCAGCACGCCGATGCCGCCCTTGTTCACCGCCTCGATCAGCCGGAACACTTCCTGGGTGACGATCGGCATCAGCCCGAGCGACGGCTCGTCGAGGATGATCAGCTTCGGCTCGGCCATCAGGCCTCGCGCGATCGCCAGCATCTGCTGCTCGCCGCCGCTCATCGAACCGGCGAGCTGGCCGCGCCGCTCGGCCAGCCGCGGAAACAGGCCGAATGCCTTGTCGACCAGGGCCGCGATCTCGCGCCGCTGCTTGATGTGCGCGCCGAGCTGCAGGTTCTCCATCACCGTCATCTGCGGGAACACCAGCCGGCCTTCCGGCACCAGGGTGATGCCGCTCTTCACCACGTGGTGGCTGGCCGTGCCGTCCAGGCTCTGGCCGGCAAAGCGGATGGTGCCACGCTGCGGGCGCAGCACGCCGGCGATCATGCGCACGGTGGTGGACTTGCCCGCACCGTTGGCGCCCAGCAGCGCCACGATCTCGCCCGCCTCGACCTTGAGCGAGACGTCGCGCACCGCCGCCGCACCACCGTATGAAAAGGCAAGCCCCGCGACATCCAGCATGCCGCCAGAATAGCAAGCTCCATGCCTGATGCTAGGCCGGCGCCGTCTCGAGCGCCTCGCGCTTCTTCTGCTCGCCGCCCAGCCACAGTGCGGTGAACAGCCAGACCACGGCGATGGCGATGGCGGCGATCGGCGCCACGCTCGCACCCAGCCCGGTGAATATCGCCGACGACCAGATGCCGACCTGGTCGCCCAGCCGGTAGACGAAGGTGTCGATGAAGCCCTTGCTCTTGTAGCGGTCCTCGCGCGACACGACGGTGTAGATCACCTCGCGCGCCGGGCGGGTGACGGCGTATTCGACGCCGCGGCGCACCACCTGGAAGATGCCGATCACCGCCAGGGTCGGCGTCATCGCGAGCGCCGCGAACCCCGCCATGGTGAGCACCGGCAGGATGGCGAGTGCCACCGCGACGCCCAGGGTGAGCACGATGCGCCCGGTGAAGAAGAGCTGGAGCACCAGCGCCACGGAATTGACGCCGAGGTTGACGTTGGAGAAGAACACCGTCTGCGCCGCGCGATTGGTGAGGTCGTGGCTGACGATCAGCGCCTGCTGCGAATAGACGAAGGTCGAGGTCACCGAATAGAGCAGCAGGAAGGCGCTGACGCCCAGGAGGTAGGGCGAGCGCAGCGCGTGGACGAAGCCCGCGAGCGCGCCGCCGCCGACCGGGCGCTCATCAGTAGCGACTGCCGCCGCGCCGGGCTCGCGGTGCAGCACCGGCGACAGGCGGCCGAGCCGCCCCGCACAGAACACCGCGACCTCGAACAGCACGGCGGCGGAGACCAGCAGCACCGTGGGCGACACCATCTTGGCCAGGATGCTGATATAGGCCGAGCCCACGATCGCGCCGATGGTGGCGCCGGCGGCGATGAAGCCGAACAGCCGCTTGCCCTGGGCGGGGCTGAACAGGTCGACGTTGAGCTGCCAGAACACCGAGATCGCGAACAGGTTGGAGACCGACACCCAGATGAAGAACAGGCGGCCGACCCACACCGCCTGCGCCGGCGTCGCCAGATGCATGGCCAGACCGAACAGCAGCAGCATCGCGGCGAAGAAGCGGTAGGTGAGCGGAATGAAGCGGCTGCGCGGCAGCTTCTTCACCAGCCAGCCGAATGGCAGGTTGAGCAGGATCGTACCCGCCAAGGTGCCGACGAACAGCCACGGCAGGTTGCGCACGCCGCCCGCCACGCCCATCTGGTCGCGGATCGGCGTCAGTATGTAGTTCGCCGCGAGCAGCGCGAAGGCATAGACCCAGCACCAGCCGACCGCGGGCAGCTCCTCGCGCCGGACGGCGACGACTTTCTGCAGCAGCCCGAAGATCACGTGAGCGTGGCGGCAGCTTTACGCAACTCGTCGGGCGTATGCTCGCCGCCCAGCGGCGTGCCTGGCACCAGGTACTTGCCCTTGGCGAGGCCGCCCACGACCACCGGCTCGAAGCCGATCTCCCTGATCAGTTTGCTCGCGAGTTCGATGGCCTTGGCATCGTCGCCGGCGATCGGCACGCCGAGCGGCTCGCCGCTGCGGTGCGCGTTCTTCTCGAGCCCGGCCGAGCCGATGGCGTTGAAGCCGCGCACGAGATGGGCGCCGGGAAGCATCTTGGCGGTGACCAGGCCCGCGCCGCCCTGCTCGTTGACCTTCTTCACGAACTCCTCGCCGTCGCGGCGCGGGATCGGGTTCGACACGTCCATGACCAGTTGCTTGCTCGCCAGCGCCGGCCCGAAGTCCTTGGCGATCTGCTCGATCGCCGTATAGGGCACGACCAGCAGCACGACGTCGCCGAACGCCACGGCTTCGGCGACAGTCCCCGCCTTGGCGTTGGGGCCGGCGGCGGCCACGAGATCCTTCAGCGAATCGGGATTGCGCGAGGAGAACATCACCGGAAAGCCTTCCTTGGCGAAGCGCGTGCCGAGCGCGCCGCCCTCGCGGCCGGCGCCGATGGTGGCGATCTTGAGCTTGGCGCCTTGCGCCCGTGCGACGAACGGCAGCGCGGCGGCAAGGCCGGTTGCACCGACGATGAAAAGGCGACGATCCATGGCGCGCACTCCTTTGATGTGGCCTCGACGCTAGTCCGGCGCGGCGCGGCCCGGCAATTCACGATCTCGACAGGAGCGCCGGGTTAGATATATCAGTGGCATATGACAATTAAAGCCAAGTCCGCCAGGCGCGTGCGGCGCCGCGGGCCGGCAGCCCCCGATCCCGCCGACACGACGCCGCTGGCCGATCGCGCCTGGCGCGCGCTCGAGGAGGAGATCGTCACCCTGAAGATCGCACCCGGCAGCGTCGTCAGCGAGGCCGGCCTCGCCGCGAAGCTCGGCCTCGGCCGCACGCCGGTCCGCGAAGCGCTGCAGCGCCTGGCCAGCGAAGGGCTGGTCCAGATCCTGCCCCGGCGCGGCATCATCGTCAGCGAGATCGATGTCGCGGCCCAGCTTCGCCTGCTGGAAGTGCGGCGCGAGATCGAGCGGCTGCTCGCCCGCTCCTCGGCCCAACGCAGCACCGCCGCGCAGCGCAGCCGCTTCGGCACCATCGCCGACGAGATGGAGACGGCGGCCAGGCGCGAGGACGACACCGCCTTCATGCGCCTCGACCACGCCTTCAACCTGCTACTGCTCGACGCGGCGGCGAACGAATTCGCCACGGCGGCGATGAAGGTGATGAACGGCCTGGCGCGGCGGTTCTGGTACGTCCACTACCGGCTCGTGGCCGACATGCCGCTCGCCGCGCGCCTGCACGCGGGCGTGGCGCGCGCCATCGCCAAGGGCGATCCGGCCGCCGCCGCGACGGCGTCGGACCGGCTGATCGACTACATCCAGGACTTCTCGCGCAAATCGATCGGATAGGGCTTCATGAAATTCCGCGCCGCCGTTCTCCGCCAGCCCAAGGCTCCAATCACCATCGAGACGATCGAGGCGTCCGGCCTGCAGCCCAACGACGTGCTGGTCAAGGTCGCGGCAGCCGGCCTCTGCCATACCGACCTCGAAGTCATCGAAGGCCAGCTCGTCTATCCGATGCCGATCGTGCTCGGCCACGAGACGGCGGGCACGATCGAGGACGTGGGCAGCGCGGTCGACAGGAAGCGCATCGGCGAGAGGGTCGTGCTGTCCTGGAACCCCCATTGCGGCCACTGCTTCCACTGCGAACGCGACCAGCCGATCCTGTGCGAGACCTATGTCGGGCACGGCCCGCAGGCCGTCCAGATCGACGGCACGACGCGGCTCAGCCTGAACGGCGAGGCGCTGCGCACGATGTTCTACATCGCGGGCTTCGCCGAGTACGCCATCGTCACGAGCGCCTGTGCCATCGCCCTGCCGGCCGACATGCCGCTCGACCGCGCCTGCCTGATCGGCTGCGGCGTGATGACGGGCGTGGGCGCCGCGCTCAACATCGCGCGGCTGGGCTACGGCGAGAGCGTGATGGTGATCGGCTGCGGCGCGGTCGGGCTCTCCGCCGTTCAAGGCGCACGATTGGCCGGTGCCAGCACGATCGTGGCGGTCGACCGCAACCGCGAGCGGCTGGCGCTGGCCCGCACCCTGGGCGCCACCCATACCGCCGCCGTCCCCGACGAGGATGCCGTCGCCATGGCCCGCGGTGCCACCCGGGGGCGCGGCGTCGACTGCGTGCTCGAATCGGCCGGCAATGGCGCCGCTTTCCGGCTTTCCGCGGAGGCCTGCCGAACCGGTGGACAGATCGTCTGGCTGGGCAAGACCGGCGTGAACGAGGACGTGTCCTTCCGCTGGGGCTCGCTGATGGGCGAGAAGCGGATCGTGCGCAGCTCCTATGGGGGCGCCCGGCCCAACCGGGATTTCCCAATGCTGGCAAAGGCTTACCTCGACGGCAGGCTGCAGCTCGATGGCTACGTCAGCCGGCACATCAGGCTCGGGGAGATCAACGACGGGTTCGAGGATTTGCGGGCGGGCCGCGGAATCCGCTCCGTCATCATGTTTTGACCCCATGACATGCCACTGATATATCAGTGGCACAGACCTTCGGGAGACTGAGACCATGGAACTCGCCGCAAGCAGCATGTCCGACCGGCAGCGCAAGTACCGCCAGACCTACCGCGAGCGCGTGACCGGCTGGTACAATGGCTGGCTCCACATCGCGCTGATCTACACGATCGGCTTCACCGAGCTCTACATCTACACCGCCAACCTCAGGAACGTGACGGCACTCGAGTGGCTCACCGTCCCGGTCACCTTCCTGTTCTGCAATTTCTTCGAATGGTGGCTGCATCGCTACGTCATGCACCGCCCCTCGACCAACGCCCTCTTCCGCGCAGTCTACAACCGCCACACCTTGATGCATCACCAGTTCTTCACCGAGCACGAGATGCGCTTCGCCGACCATCTCGATTATCGCGTGACCTTCTTCCCGCCCTATGCGCTGGCCGCCTTCACCCTGATGTCGATCCCGGGCGCGGTCGTGTTCGGCTATCTGCTCGGCGCGAACGTCGGCTGGCTGTTCATCACCACGACCACGACGCTCTACCTGACCTACGAGTTCATGCACTATTGCTGCCACGTGAACGACAACGCCTTCGTGGCGAACATGCCGTTCGTCAACACACTGCGCCGCCATCATACCGCCCATCACGCCCAGTCGATCATGATGGAGCGCAACATGAACCTCACCTTCCCGGCGATGGACTGGGCGTTCGGCACCTCCGATCTCAACCGCGGCCTGCTCGGCACGCTGTTCAACGGCTACAGCCAGGCCTTCGTGAAGACCGACATGCGCAAGACCGCGCGCACGCCGCGCCCCCAAGGGAGCAAATCGGCCTCCGGCCTGCAGGCAGCGGAATAGCCGGGAGCCGATCATGCCGTTTCGCGTCAAATTCCCCCTCACCCTGATGGTCGCGATCGCAGCGATCGCGGGCTGGTTCTACATGCGCGCCTTGGGCCAGACCGGCCCGCAATGGGCCATCACCTTCCTCGGCCCCTTCATGGTCGTGGCGCTCTGGATCTTCCCCGAGGTGGCCAAGAAGTGAAGACTTACGTCGGCGACCGTACGATCGACGGCATCCAGGTCACCGTCGACGGCAAGCCGCTCGAGCCGCGCACCGACCTCAAGGCCTATTCGAAGAACGGCTTCGAATGGAGCTACGAGGGGCCCGAGCCGCGCCAGCTCGCCTTCGCGCTGCTGGTGGATCATCTCGGCGACCCCGCCCGCGCCGCGTCCCTCGACGAAGTCTTCATGCGCGACATGGTGGCCAATTTCGCCAATACCTGGGAACTGAGCTCGGCCGACATCGACGCCGCCCTGCCGCGATAACCCCGTCCGCCGTGCAACCGAAACGGCCTGGCCGCCGTTCCTCTGTCATGAGCAACCGCCTCCTTCTTCTCCCCCTGCTGGCCGCCACGGCCCTGACAGCCTGTTCCGTCCGGGACTACGATTCGCCCTATACGGTGTCGGCCTACACGTCCGAAGAGCCGGCCTCGACGTCGTCGCTCGAGGCGACCTGCACCCGGCTCGCCGACACCGGCGACATGTACCGCTACTGCATGGAATACGGGCCGCAACTGGCCCTCGCGGCAGAGCGCAACTGACGGCCTTCAGGCCGCGTACCTGCTGGCGCTGAGCCCCTTCCACAGCGCCTCGGGGTCGGCCTTGGCATAGGCTGCGCCGATCTTCTCGCCCCAGAAACTCTCCGAGCCGAAGTCGCGGCGCCACACCCAGAGGCGGCGCGTATAGTGATGCAGGATGTGCTCGTGGGTGAAGCCCATCGCGCCCATCGACTGATGCGAGATGGCGGCGATGCGATGAGCGAAGTCCGAGCACTGGCTCTTGGCCGCCGCGATCGAGAAGCGGCCGCCATCTGCAAGACCGCCTTCATCGGCATCGCGCGACGCAGCTTCCGCCGAGGCGATGGTGGCGGCGACGCAACTCGCCAGCTCGGCCAGCATGTGCTGGATTGCCTGGAAGGTCGAGATCGGCTTGCCGAACTGCACCCGCTGCTTTGAATACTCGACCGCGGTGGCCAGGATTCGGTCGCCCGCGCCCGCCATCTGCATGGCGCGCATGAGGGCGGCCAGCTCGACGGCACGCTCGGCGCTCACCGCAGAAGCGCCGCTGAATTCGACAACGGCATTGTCGAAGCTCACCGTGCCGTAGGGCTCGCCGGCATGGCTCGGTTTCACCTCGATTTTAGCGCCCGATTTCGCCACCACCGCCACTGTCCTGTCGACGACGCATACGAAACGCTCGGCCACCCCGGCGAACGGCACACGCGTGACTTTGCCTGAGACGCGCCCGCCAGAGAGCTTGACGTCGCCCAGGGCGATTGTCGCGGGTCCGGGCTTCGGCTCGTCGCCCGCCGCACCAATCAGCAGGTTCGCCAGCGCCGTCTCGGCGAGCGGTACCGGCACGGCATGCTCGCCGGCCAGTCGCAACAGCGCCAGCATGTCGGCCAGGCTGCCGCCCACGCCGCCTTTGTCTTCGGGCACCGCGATCAGCGGCAGGCCCATCTCCTCGATCTCCTTCCAGAGATCGGCCGGCCAGACGCCCTTCTCGACGCTGTTCACCACCGCCCGATCGCAGCGCTCGGTAAAGAAGCGCCCGGCGGTCTCGAGCAGCATGTCGCGGGTGTCGTGGTCCATTGTTCGTGTCCCTGGCTAGCGTCGTGCTCGTTCGCACCCTTCGAGACGCCGCGCCTTGCGCGGCTCCTCAGGGTGAGGATTTTGCTTTACCCCCGACCTCATCCTGAGGAGCATCGCGAAGCGATGCGTCTCGAAGGATGGGCCACAGGCGTGATGCGCGTTCACCTCAACCCCAACCCGCGCGCGACGATGCCGCGCAGGACCTGGGTCGTGCCGCCCTGGATAGTGTAGCTGGGCGCCATCATCGTCGCGTACTGGGCGATGTCGAGGAAGTCGGCCATGTCGTCGTCGGTCGTGGCATCGGACTCGGCGATCACGCGGGCGACCTCGGGCAGGTCCTGCTGGTAGATCGTGCCGAGGTCCTTGACCAGGGCGGCCTCGATGGCGGGCGACTTGCCCCCCTGCATCATGCCGGCGACGGCGACCGACATCTGGCGCAGGGTCCAGAGTCTCGCGATCAGGCGGCCCAGGATCGACGCCGCGCGCCCCGAGGGATTGCGGCCCAGCACCCGCACCAGCTCGCGCAGCACATAGAAATTCTGCATGAAGCGCTCGGGGCCGGAGCGCTCGAAGGCGAGTTCGCTCGTCACCTGCAGCCAGCCATCGCCCTCGTTGCCGATCAGGCAGCTTTCGGGAATGAAGGCGTCGTTGAAGGTGACCTCGTTCCAGTCGTGCCGTCCGGCGAGGTTGATGATCGGCCGGATGGTGACGCCCGGCGTCTTGAGATCGACCAGCAGCTGGCTCAGGCCCTTGTGTCGGTCGCCATGCTGGCCCGAGGTGCGCACCAGGGTGATGCAGTAGTGATTGCGGTGCGCGCCCGAGGTCCAGACCTTGGTGCCGTTCACCCGGAAGCCGCCCGGCACCGGCTCGGCGCGCGTGCGGACCGAGGCCAGGTCGGAACCCAAGTCGGGCTCGCTCATGCCGATCGAGAAGAAGCATTCGCCCGCCGTGATCCTGGGCAGGATCGCCTGGCGCTGCTCCTCGCTGCCGAAGCGCAGCAGCAGCGGGCCGGACTGGCGATCGGCCACCCAGTGCGCGCCAGCCGGCGCGCCGTTGCCTAGCAACTCCTCGGTGACGACGTAGCGATCGAGGAAGCTCCGCTCCGAGCCGCCATACTGTTTGGGCCACGTGATGCCGATCCAGCCCTTCTTGCCGAGCGCCCGACTGAACTCCGGCGAGGCGGTGTTCCAGCTGGCGAAGCGGTCCTCCGTCCGGATCTTGGGCACCGTCTCCTTGAGGAAGGCGCGCACCTCGAGGCGCAGCGCCTCGGCCTCGGGCGGCAGGTGGAAGGGCGGAAATTCCAGCTTGGGGATGGACATCGCAATTCTCTGTTTGAAGGTCTCAATCTCTGTCGGGTAATGCTAGGGCGCGCAATACAGGAGTTTCGACCGTCGAATGCCGCGCCGATCCCCCCGCCTGCCGCCACTCCTGGCGGAATTCGATGACGACGAACGCGAGGCCGTCCTCGCCGCCAACCGGGCCTTCTACAAGGCCTTCAACGAGCGCGACGCCGACGCCATGGAACTCCTGTGGGCGCCCAGCGGCGCGATGATCTGCCTGCATCCCGGCCAGGGTCCGCTGACCGAACGCGCCGACATCATGGCGAGCTGGCGCGGGATCCTGAAGCACCCGCAATCGCCCAAGGTGCGCTGCACCGACGAGCTGGTGATCGGCCGCCCGGGCCTCGCCCTCGTGACCTGCCGCGAGATCCTGGCCGAGGGCCAATTGATGGCGACCAACAGTTTCGTGCGCCTGGCCACCGGCTGGCACATGGTCGGCCATCACTCGGGCCAGGTTCCGCCCGTCGACCAACCGCGCCCCGCCCCGACCGCCGCCTCCGCGACGGGACCGCGCGACCGACGGAAGCTGCACTGAAAAAAGTGCTCCTCCGGAGGAATCGCCTTCGATGCCGCTCCTGCTGCAACGAAGACCAATCCTCCGGAATCTCCGGAAATTCCGGAGGACGCTCGCAGAAAAAACAGCGACTCGCGAGGAATCGCCTCGGTTGCCCGTCCCGTCTGTCTCCGAGGTGATTCCTCGCGAGGCTCGCGAATTTCGCGAGTCGCCCCCCGAAATCGCCGTCGCCATTAAACAAACGGTCGTTAAACGGCGAACGCGGAACTACGCGCCGCGTGAATCGCTCGCGACGGATTTTTCGAACGACAGCACAAACCTCATGCTGAGGTGGGCGCGCAGCGCCCGTCTCGAAGCATGGGCAACGCGCACAGCGCCTGAGGCCCACCCTTCGAGACGCGGCCTGCGGCCGCTCCTCAGGGTGAGGTAGAGATGGGTGGAACGAAGTAATCGCCATGGCGGGCAGCGTAGATGTCCGTCGCCATTCCCGACGCGGCTATGACGGTCGCGGCCCGGTAGGCACTGTGCGTTCGGAGCAAGAGCAGGGCGACGATCAACCTCTTGGAGTTGATCAGGTTCGCCGTGATCTTCACGAACAGATTGTCCACGGCCTGCATGTACTGAATCTCAGCCGAGCCCGTGGAGAAGTTCGTCACCATGTTCGAGGCGCACGCTTCCCAATGCTGGGTCAGCGGGTCCTTCTCCCATCCTTCCGGCAAAGTCCTTGGAGCCGTCCGCGAGCGGATCGGACCCTTGATCGGGTGATCACCCTGAGATCGCGCCAAGCCGAACGCTTTACCCTTTTTCGCCGGTGGTTTGGTCATGGTCTGATTCTACCTGATTCCCCACGTGGGCGGCCCTATGATTTCATTGCACCATCTTCAGTAACGACCGTAATCGTCAATTCCGGCGAGCGCGCCTAGATTGGCGCGATGGTCCGCCTCTCGCGGACCCCGACGGCCGGGCCTCGCGCCTCCTCCGCGAAGCCCTCCGTGCGTTTTTTTTCGTTTTTTTAACGAGAGGGGCAAACGCTCGCCAGGAGGTATCGCCATGGGCAAATTCAAGAACGGCAATCCCGGCGGCCCTAGCCGCCCGCGCGGCAGCCGCAAGCGTTGGATTTGGAGTGGCACTCCCTACGGGATTCGAACCCGTGTGACCGACGGAAGATTCATTGGAAGACCCCTCCTCATCCTGAAGAGGGCGCGTCGATTTGGAGAAGTCGCTTTGCTGCCCGAGCGGCCGCAGCCGCATAGCCGCGGTTGCCGTGAACAAGCATCAAAGATATTGCGCCTTCGGACAGCAACCAGATTTCACGGGCGAGGTCGCGTGGCCGGGCGAAGCCGGCTCGCGCCAGGAGTTCCGCGAGATGAGCTTCGAGCTGGGCCTTGTGACGGCGCGCGATCACCCTTGCCGGGTGTCCCGGCAGGTCCGCAAGCTCGATAACGAGTCGCGTGAACCCCGATCCCGCCCAACGGGGCGTGTCCGACCAGACGGCAAGCTGTCGAAAGAACTCGTCGATGATCGCCTCGGGCGAGCCCGACAGCCGATCGCCGAATGTCCGGAACGCCGCCAGGGCAAGTTCATGCTGGGCCTCGAGCACCGCGCCCAGCAGCTGGTCCTTGCTCTCGAAGTGATAGTACAGCGTGCGCTTGGTCACCTTCGTGGCGGCGGCGATCTCGTCCATGCTGACGCGACTGTACCCCCGCCGTCGGAAGAGCGCGTATGCGGCGTCGAGGATGCGTTGGCGGGTTGGCTTTGCAGATCGGGGCATCAACGGTCACGCTGGAGGATGTATACCGCTTAGTGAGTTTACATCGGCGCCCGCTTTGTCTGGAGTGCAATCGGTCCGCACGCGCACTGGGAGACGCCGTCATGCAAATTCCGTCACTGACGTTCAAGGAGATCAGGGCGCGCCCCGTCGTGCTGCCGCTCCGGCGGCCTGTCGTTGCGCGCATCGGCACGATCAGGGAGTGGCCGCTCATCCTGATCGACCTGATCACCGACGAGGGCATCGTCGGCCGCAGTTATCTCGAGCCCTATGTCGTGAACGCGATGCGGTACCTGGTTCCTGCCCTGCAGGATTTCGGCGTGCTGCTGAAGGGCCGACGCGTGGCGCCGTTCGAACTCTACGATGCCGCCCGCAAGTCTCTCCACTTCGTCGGCTACGAAGGACTGTCCACGATCGCCGTCTCCGGATTGGACATGGCCGCATGGGACGCCGTCGCCAAGGCGGCGAACCTGCCGCTTTGCACCTTGCTGGGCGGCTCGGTCGGACCCGTGAAATCCTACAACAGCAACGGACTGTGGCTGCAGGAGCCGCAAGCCGTCGCCGCGGAGGCCCTGGAGTTGCGCGACGAAGGCGGTTTCACGGGTCTCAAGCTGAGGCTCGGCCGCGACCGTGTGCACGACGATCTGGAAACCCTCGACGCTGTCCGCAAGGCAGTCGGCGACGACATGGCCCTGATGGTCGATTTCAATCAAGGCCTCACTCTCGCGGAAGCGTTGGAGCGATGCCACATGATCGACGATCATGGCCTGGCCTGGATCGAAGAACCCATCGTCTACGACAATCTCGACGGCTACGCCCGGCTCGCCGCCGAGCTCGAGACCCCGCTGCAGATCGGCGAGAACTTCTATGGCCCGCGCGAGTTGCACAAGGCTCTGCAGAAGCAGGCCTGCGATCTGGTGATGCCCGATTTCATGCGCATCGGCGGAGTCACGGGCTGGATGCGGGCCGCAGCGATCGCCGGAGCGGCTGGCATACCCATATCGACCCATCTCTATCCCGAGGTCGCCGCTCACGTCATGCGGGTGACCGAGACCGCGCACTGGCTCGAATGGCAGGACTGGGCCGATCCCATTCTTCAGAAACCCTACGAGGTCAAAGGCGGTTTGCTGCACATCCCGGATGTGCCGGGTGTTGGCCTGGATTGGGACGAGAACGCGGTAACGGCCCACCAGCGCAAGATGTAGTCGCTTTGCCTCAGCCCTTGCGCCGCCAAGCCTTGAGCCGCCGCACCGCCTCTTCCATCTCCGCCGTCGAGCCGGCGAAGGAGATGCGCAACGTCCCCGCGCCTCGCGCGCGGTCGAAGTCGACGCCGGGGGTGGTGGCGACGCCCGCTTCCTGGAGCATACGCTTGCAGAAGTCGCGGCTGTCGTTGGTGAGGTGCGAGACGTCGGCGTAGATATAGAAGGCGCCCTCAGCCGGGGTCAGCCGATCGAGGCCGGCAGCGGGAAGCCCCGCCATCAGCAGGTCGCGGTTGGCCTTGTAGCGCGCGACATGGGCGTCGAGCTCGTCCCGGCATTCGAACGCAGCGAGGGCCGCGTATTGGCTGAGCGTCGGCACAGAGATGAAGAAGTTCTGCGCCAGCCGCTCGATCGGCCGCACCAGCTCGGGCGGCACGACCAGCCAGCCGACCCGCCAGCCGGTCATCGAGAAATATTTCGAGAAGCTGTTCACGACGACGGCGTGCTCGGAGACCTCGACCGCCGACGTTGCTTCGCCCTCGTAGACGATGCCGTGATAGATCTCGTCCGAGACCAGCCGCACGTGACGATCGTCGCACCACTGGCTGAGCGCCTCGAGTTCGCCACGCGTTACCATCGTGCCGGTCGGATTGGACGGGCTGGCCACGATCAGCCCCGCGATAGGTCCCGCCTTCTCGAGTTCCACGACGGTCGGCTGGTAGCGGTCGGCGAGCGAAGTCGGCAGGTCGACGGCCTCGAGATGCAACGCCGACAGGATGTTGCGATAGGCGGGATAGCCGGGCGCGGCCAGCGCCACCCGGTCGCCGGCATCGAAACTCGCGAGGAAGGCGAGCGGAAAACCGCCGGAGGAGCCCGTCGTCACGATCACCTGCTCGGCTGAGACCTCTGTGTCGTATTGCTCGCGATAATGCCGGGCGATGCGCTCGCGCAGCGCCGGCATGCCGAGCGCCGCCACATAGCCGATGCGGTCGGCGTCGAGGGCGGCATGCGCGGCCGCCAGCGCGCCGCTCGGGCGCGGGCGTGCTCGGCTGGCCGACTTCCAGATGGATCACGGTGTCGCCCGCGGCTTCCTTGGCCGCGGCGGCCGCCATCACGTCCATCACGATGAACGGATCGACCGCTTCGGAACGGCGCGAGACCTTTGCCATGTTATGCGAACTCTTTGGGCGATCTTCTCAGGGCGCGCGCGCGACCAGCGCGAGCCCGGAGCCCGCGGGATCGATGCCGGTATTGCACGTGCTGCCATAGGAGCGGATGCCGTCCGGGCAGGCCAGCGCGTCGACATAGCCGCCCTGGCCATGCCGCGCGGCGAGGATCCGGCCAACCGTGCTGCCGCGATCGATCGCCAGCCGCGCCACGGCGCCGGTGGCATAGGCCGCCCCCGGTCCACCGCCGCCCGCGCCGGCGAAGCGGAATTCGCCGTTGTTGGGATTGCCGATGACCACCGGACTGACGGCGGCGCTGTCGGCCGTCATGGCGCCCAGCAGGACGCCGGTGCCCGGCACGATGATGCGGGTTCCGAACAGCTGGCCCATCGACAGGCTGCAGGCTGCCGCGTTGCCGTCGGCGTCGACGGCGGCCAATCCCGAGATGCCGCCGGAGTCGGTCGGCACGGCGATGGACGGCGCCGCGCCGCCGTTCCAGCCCGCGAGCGCACTGGCGCCCGCCATCGGTGCCGGTGCGACGTAGACCTTGTAACCGCCGTTGCTCTCGCCGGCCGGCGGGCCGAAGGCGGGAACCGAATTGCGCAAGACGTCGCTGGGCAGGCTGCCGCCCCGCGAGGCGATCTGGGTCGACAGCAGGCGGGCGAAGTTGCCGGCGAAGAAATCCTGGCCGCCGCGCTGGCGCAGCACGCCGATGGTGGCCGCCAGATCGGTCGGCGCCCAGGTATCGCCCTCGGTGACGGCGGTCGCCGCCGCCCTTGCCGTAGATGCGGCGCGCTTCGCTGTCGGCGCCGAGCGCTGTGGCTCCCGCCTGGAGATCGCGCGACAGGGCGCGCGGAACCGGAAAGCCGGTGCGCGCCAGGCGCTCGGCTGGCGCCAGCAACTGCGCCCACTTGCAGCTTGCCGTGGCGGATGTGCATCAGGGTCATTGCGCGCGGACCGACCGGGATCATGAACGATTGGCCGTTGATGGCGCCCGGCGCGGGCTGCGGCGCGAACACGAAGGCTTCACCCGCCCGCGTCTTGGCATTGTGGACGATACAGGCGCCCGACGCGCCCAGCCCCGCCGCCGACGGCAAGCGTGACCGCCATGGCGAAGTACATGGCGACTGCCGCGTCGGTGGCGTTGCCACCGCCCTGCAGTATGTCGCGCCCGATCTCGGCCGCCAGGCTTTCGTCAGCGGAAACCGCCGCGAATTTGGTGCCGCCGCGCAGGATATCGCTGAGGCCCGCCCGGTTGGCAGTGCCGCCGGAGTTGTCGCTGTAGCGGTCCTTCACCTCACTTTCGCCACATGCCGAAAGCACTAAGACCGTCGCCAGCGTCGCCGCCGCCAATTGACGCGATGCTCCCTTGTTCCTAGCCTGCCTGCCGCCCGTGAATAGACGCATCATCACCCTCTTCTGCCTGGCGCTCGCCTGTTTGGCATTCGGGGCGCTGACGCCGCTTCGTGCCGCCAACGCGCAGCAAGGTCAACTCAAACTCATCCGCGACGCCGAGATCGAGAGCACGATCCGGACCTTCATCACGCCGATCTGGCAGGTCGCCGGCCTCGATCCGGAAGCCGTGGCGATTGTGCTCGTCCAGGACAACAGCCTCAACGCCTTCGTGGCGGGCGGCCAGAGGATATTCATCAACACCGGCCTCTTGATCAGCACCGAGCGGCCGGCGCAACTGATCGGCGTGCTGGCGCACGAGACCGGCCACATCGCCGGCGGGCATCTGGCGCGCCAGCAGGAGGAACTCCGAGAATCTGAGCACCATGCAGATCCTCGAGACGCTGCTGGGCGGCGCGGCCGTGGCCGGCGGCAGCCTCGCGGGCGGCGGCGTCGGTCGCGGCGGCGTGACCGGCCCCAGCGGGCAAGGCATTCCGGGATCGCTGTCGGCGTTCCTGCGCTACACACAGACCCAGGAAGTCTCGGCCGACCAGGCCTCGATCACCTTCCTGGAGCGCGCCCATCAATCGCCCCGGGGCACGCTCGAGTTCCTGAAGATCCTCGAGCGCCAGGAACGGCTGACGATCGGCCGGCCGACGACGCCCTACCTCACGACCCATCCGCTGACGCCCGACCGCATCGCGACCTTCGAGGATGCGGTCGCGCGATCGCCCTATGCCAACGTGCCCGAACTCGCCGAAATTCATCGAGATGCACAAGCGCATGATCGCCAAGCTGCTGGGATTCACCCAGCCCGACGTGGCCCTGCAGCGTTACCCGGAAGGCGACCGTTCGGTCCCGGCGCGCTATGCGCGGGCGATCGCGCTCTATCGCAAGGGCACGATCGGCTCGGCGCTGCTGACGCTCGACGGGCTGCTGAAGGAATTTCCCAACGATCCCTATTTCCACGAATTGCGCGGCCAGATCCTGTTCGACAACGGCCGCGCTGCCGAGGCCGTGCCGTCCTACCGCCGGGCCGTCCAGCTGACCGGCGCACCCATCCTCAAGATCGATTTCGCCCGCGCCCTGATCGAGACCAACAAGCCCGACGCCGACCGCGAAGCCGTGCGCAATCTCGACCTCGCCGCCCAGGTCGAGACCGACAGCTTCGAACTCTGGCGGCTGGAGGCGTCGGCCTATTCGCGGATGGGTAACGAAGGCATGACTTCGCTTGCCCGGGCGGAAATGGCAGTAATACGCGGCCAGCGTTCCGAAGCGCAGGCGCACGCCGCTGCCGCCGCCCATCAGCTGCCGGCCGGAACGCCGGCGTGGCAACGTGCCCAGGATATCCAGGCCTACGCGAAGTCCCGCTCCGCGCAAGTAGACAGCGCCCTTTTTGGAGATCAGTCCCATGCGTTCCTTCCTTCTCCTGCTCTGCGGTGCGCTCGTCGCTGCCGGCGCCTTCGTCGCCGGCAGCGCCACCTCACCCATGCGGATCGCCAACGCGCCGGCGCCGGATGAGCAGATGGCGGGCGGAGGCAGCGGGCAACGCCAATCTCGGCAAGAGCATCCGCGCCTACCTGATGGCCAATCCCGAAGTGCTGGTCGAGGCCATGGCGGAGCTGGAGAAGAAGCAGGACAGCCAGCGCGACACGGTCGCGCAAAAGGCGATCCAGCAGAACCAGGCCGAGCTGCTGCGCGATCCCGAGACGCCGTCGACCGGCAATGCCCAGGGCGACGTCACCATCGTCGAGTTCAGCGACTACCAGTGCCCGTACTGCAAGAAGGCGCATACGGCGGTGAAGTCGGTGCTCGCCTCCGACGGCAAGGTCAAACTGGTCTACAAGGACCTGCCGATCCTGGGCGAGGCGTCGAAGGTCGCGGCGGCCGCGGCACTGGCCTCGGTCAGGCAGGGCAAGCACGACGCCTTCCACGAGGCGCTGATGGCCAACACCGCCAAGCTCGACAGCGACCTGATCTTCAAGATCGCCGGCGTCCGTCGGCCTCGACGTGGCGCAGCTCCAGAAGGACATGGACGATCCGAAGATCAAGGACACGATCGACCGCAACATGGCGCTCGCCCAGGAGCTCGGCGTGCGCGGCACGCCTGCCTTCGTGATCGGCAAGCAGTTCGTGCCGGGCGCCGTCGATGCCGACGCCCTGAAGGCGCTGATCTCCGACGCCCGCAAGGGCGCTGAGAGATCCAGCGTTCACTCCGTCGCCACGGGTGGCGCGCCCCCAGCCTACTTCTTCACTGTCGCCGTGACGCCCAAGAGGCTCACGAGGTCGGGACCGGGCTGGCGCAGGGCGCCGAGCCTGGCGATCGCGAGCGGCGGGTCGGGCCGGGCTTCGAGGGTGAGCGTGCCGCCCTTCTCGACGAAGCTGGCGACGGTTTCCAGGAGCTTGGTCAGCTCGTCGGTGATCAGCACGTTCGGCGGCTGGTAGCGGCGGATTTCGGCCGCCATGTTGGCGCGCGTCGCCGCCGGCGCCTGCCCGGAGGCCGCCGACAGCGCCCTCATGCTGCGATCGAGCAGGCCCTTGTCGGCGAGCGAGAGCGTGGCGTCGGCGAGTGCCGCGGCGCTGCTGTAGATCGACAGGATGTTGCCGCCGTCGATGGCGCGCCAGAAAGCGGCATCGGCGCCGACCAGCTTCGCCGTGAAATTGAGCTCGCCCAGATCGGGGCCGCTCAGCGCGCAACGCTCGATCTCGACCTCGCCCTTGCCGCGATTCTCGTGGCCGCTGCACTCGAGGGCGAGCCGCAGCTCCTTCAACCCCATCGCCAGCATCACCATGCGGGCCTGCAGCCCCTCGACGCCCTTCATCGGCGGCACCATCACGAAGCCGTCGACCCGGCTCGTCGAGCGGGCGACGCCGGGGCTTTCGTGTGCGGACCTCGACGGAGATGCTGCCGAGCGACAGGCCGTAGCGCGCCATCAGTTCGCCGCCGAAGCCGGTGGCGATCGCCTTGTCGATGACGAGACGGCCGATCGGCTGGCCCGCCCGGAACGACAGCTCGGACATCGCCTTCAGGATCTGGCGAGGTCGAGCCCCTCGCCCTTGAGGCTGCCCAGGCTGAACGACGGCTCGGCCGCCGCCTTGCCCGTCGCCTCGAAGCTCGCCAGCGCAAAGGTGCCCAGCCTTCCGTGCTCGACCTTGTCGGCGCTGAGCGACTTGAAGCCGACGGTGTTCTGCGTGAACGGCTCGGTGTAGATCGCGTCGCGCTCCTCCATGTGGCGCAGCGACAGTGCCTGCACCACGCGCGCGCCGAGGATGGCCGGCTGGAACGGTCCGGGCGGGATCGCGGCATCGAAACGCTGCAGATCGACGCCTTCGGCCACGATCGCGCCGAAGCGCCAGCTCTGGCCCATCGCATTGTCGACCTGGAGGCCGTCGACCTCGAGCTTCTCCGCCTGCAGCGGATCGCCGAGGCGAAAGCCGAACAGCGGCGTGTGCCCCTTCAGTATCTCCGCCAGCGGCCACGACAGGCCCGACACCTGCCAGCGCACCGCCGAGAGACCGTTGATCTGGCGGGAGCGCATGTCGTGCATGGTCATGCGGCGGTCGAGCAGGCCGACCTCGACGGCGCCCACCGTGACGATGCCGCTCGCGATCGATCTGCGCCTTGAGACTGTCGGCGAAATAGCGCTCGGCGAGCGGCAGGCCCGCCACACACTCCTGCAACAACGAGGATCGCTGATGACTGCGGCGATGACGCCTTTCTTCATGGCTCGGCGTCCGGCTGCTTCGAGGGCTGGGCCGCGTCAAAGGCCGGATGCTTCATGCAGGTGGCGAAGATGCGCTGCAGCGTGGGATAGCGCGTCATGTCGACCTTGAAGCGGGCGGCGTTGAAGATCTGCGGCACCAGGCAGAGATCGGCCATGGTCGGCTGGTCGCCGTGACTGTAGGCGCCGGTGCGGCTGTCCTTCGCCACCGAGGCCTCATAGGCCTCGAAGCCGGTCTCGATCCAGTGGCGCGACCACTCGAACGTGCCCTCTTCCGACTGCTCGTACTTCTCGCGCAGATAGGCCATCACGCGCAGGTTCTGGATGGGATGGATGTCGGCGGTCGGGATCAGCGCCAGCGAGCGCACCCGGGCGCGGCCGACCGGGTCCTTCGGCAGCAGCGGCGGATCGGGGTGCGTCTCCTCGAGATACTCGAGGATCGCCATCGACTGGGTCATGATCTCGCCCGTGTCGAGTACCAGGGCAGGCACGAGCTTCTGCGGGTTGATCGCCACATAATCCGGCTGGGACTGCTCGCCCTGGCGCAGGTGGCGGAACGCATGCTCGACCTTGAGGCCCTTGAGCTCGAGCGCGATGCGCACGCGGAAGGCCGCCGAGGAGCGGAAATAGCCGATGAGCTTCATGGTTCGACCTTAGGGCCTATCCGAAAAGAAGTTGAGTTGGATGAATCAGTTATGATTCACTGTGCGGCACCTGAGGGTTTGAAGGAAGGTGCCGGATGTGGACACAAGAGCATCGCCAATCGCACGACCGCAAAGGGTTGCGCTATCCGAGCGATCTTACGGACGCGGAATGGGCGCTTGTCGGACCCCTGATCCCGCCGGCCAGACGGGGTGGCCGGCCGCGGGACGTGGACATACGGGAGGTGCTGAACGCGGTGTTTTATCTGCTGTCGACCGGCTGCCAGTGGGCCGCCTTGCCCAAGGACCTGCCGCCCAAGAGCACCGTCTACGAATACTTCTCGCTGTGGCGGTCGGATCGCACGCTGCTGCGGCTGCATCAGGCCTTGTATGCCCAAGTCCGCGAGGCCTCGGGGCGCAAGGCCCAGCCGACGGTGGCGATCCTCGACAGCCAGAGCGCCAAAGCGGCCCAAAAAGGGGGGCGCCGATCGACCCGCAAGGCTACGACGCGGGCAAGAAGGTCACCGGCCGCAAAAGGCACATCCTCGTCGACACCCTCGGCTTGCTGCTGAACGTCGTGGTCCATCGCGCCAGCGTGCAAGATCGCGACGGCACGCGCCGCCTGCTGCGCAATGCCGCCCGCCGCTTTCCCTCGATCATCAAGATCTTCGCCGACGCCGGCTATCAAGGGCCCAAGATGGCCAAGGTCGTGGCCGATACTGGAAGCTGGCAGATCGAGATCGTCAAACGCACCGAGCTGCACAAGTTCGTCGTCATGCCCAAGCGCTGGATCGTGGAGCGCACCTTCGCCTGGATCAGCCGTAACCGCAGGCTCGCTCGTGACTTCGAGCGATATGCCTCAACTGTCGTCGCCTTCGTCCGACTGGCCATGATCCGCATCATGCTCAGGCGCTTGACCAGACTAAATCCTTGTTCCTGAATTTATACTTCTCGGAACGGCTCTTAGAGCCTTTCCCGATCGAAATCGCTTCCCTCCCCATTCAAATGGGGAGGTGGCCCGCAGGGCCGGAGGGGTCATGGCGCCGCAGGCAAGCATGACTGCCTGCGGCGCCATGACCCCTCCGCCCTCGTAAGACGAGGGCACCTCCCCATTTGAATGGGGAGGAAGGTTCGACCTTAGGCAGGCGGATCGTATTTCACAACCTTCTGGTCGATCGCGCCGAAGATCGAGTGGCCGGCGGCATCGAGCATCTCGATGCGGATCTCGTCGCCGAACTTCATGAAGGGTGTCGCCGGCTTGCCGCTTTCGATCGTCTCGCGCACGCGCCGCTCGGCGATGCACGAGCAGCCAACGTCGGCCGAGCGATTGGCGACGGTGCCGGAGCCCACCACCGTTCCCGCCTGGAGATGCCGCGTCCTGGCGGCGTGGGCGATCAACTGACCGAAGTCGAAGGTGAGATCGGTCGCCGCGTTGGGATGGCCGAACTCCCGGCCGTTCAGAGTCGAGATCAGCGGCAGGTTGAGCTTGCCGCCGTCCCAGGCCTTGCCCAGCTCATCGGCCGTGACCGCAACCGGCGCAAAGGCGGTCGCAGGCTTGCCGTGGAAAAAGCCGAAGCCCTTGGCCAGCTCGCCGACGATCAGGTTGCGCAACGAGACGTCGTTCAGGATGGTGACGAGCTTGATGTGCTTGCGCGCCGCAACGGCTGAAATGCCCATCGGCACGTCGTCGACGATCACGCCGATCTCGCCTTCGAAATCGATGCCCCAGGCCTCGTCGGCCATTTCTATCTCGTCGTTGCAGCCGGTGAAGGAGTCCGAGCCGCCCTGGTACATCAGCGGATCGGTCCAGAACGACGGCGGCATCTCGACCCCGCGCGCCTTGCGCACGAGTTCGACGTGCACGACATAGGCCGAGCCATCGGCCCATTGGTAGGCGCGCGGCAACGGTGCCGCGAGCGCCTTGGTGTCGAGCTCGAACGAGCCCGGCGCCTTGTCGTCGCGCAGATCCTCGGCCAGTTCCGCGAGCCTGGGCGACAGCGCCGCCCAATCCTCGATCGCCTTCTGCAAGGTCGGCGCAATGCCGGTTGCCCGCACCGCGCGCTCGAGGTCCTTGTCGACGACGATGAGCGTGCCGTCGCGGCCGCCCTCCTTCAGGCTGGCGAGCTTCATTATTCGGCCGCCTGCTTCATCGGGGTAGGCGTCCACGACTTCACATAGCCATCGAACTCGACGCCGGCCGGCATCGCCGCAACGTCGACGGCGTCGCGCGTGTCGATCATCACTGCGACCTCGTCGGTCTCCGTCTTGCCGCCCTTCGTCGCGGCATTGAACGCCTTGGGATGCGGGCCGTGGGTGAAGCCCGAGGGATGCACCGTCATCATGCCGGGATGGATGTTGTCGCGGCTGAAGAAGCTGCCCTTGTGATAGAAGATGATCTCGTCGAAATCGTCGTTGTTGTGGAAGAATGGCAGGCGCAGCGCCTCGGGATCTCTCTCGAGCGGCCGTGGGACGAAAGTACAGACCACGAAGCGGCCGGCCACGAAGGTCGTGTGCGCCGACGGCGGCAGATGGGCGCGATGGCTCATCAGCGGCCGCAGGTCGCGCCAGTTGACCCGCACGACCGAGAGATCGCCATGCCAGCCCACCGCATCCAGCGGATTGAACGGAAAGGTCACGGTCGAAAGCTGATTGCGGCGCTTGACCGAGACCTTCCACGTGCGCTCGTCCTGCTGGGCCTTGAAGGCCTCGTCGATGTGCGGCGTGTCGAGGATCGCCGGATCGAAGATCGCGTGCCGCCCGACCAGGCCCTTGTCCGGCAGGGTGAAATGGTCGTTGGTCGCCTCGACCATCAGCGACATCGTGGGCTTCGCCGGCGACAGGCGCCACATGGTGCCGCGCGGGATCACCAGATAGTCGCCGTCGCGATAGTCGAGATGGCCGTAGTCGCAGAACAGCGCGCCCTCGCCCTCGTGGATGAACAGCAGCTGGTCGCCGTCGCTGTTGCGCGCCAGATCGCCCATCGGCCGGTCGAGCTTCCAGATGCGCATCTGCAGGTGCCGGTTCTCCATCACCAGCTCCGAATTCCACGGACCGGGCTTGCCGGTCACCAGCTTGTTGAGGTCGAAGGCGCGCGGGCGGATGGCGCCATCGAACTCGACCCAGTCGGTCGGCTTGTGCCTGTGATGGAACTGCGCGGACGGCCCGAAGAAGCCCTCCTTGCTGATCTCGCGCTCGTAGGTGCCCTCGGGCAGCCGCACATGGGCCTGCCGCGAGGCCGTGCCCTCGAGCTGACGCAATGGAATCCAGTTCCTGGCCATTATTTCCTCCCTATGCCTTCAACACGCCGCGGCGGATCTGATCGAGCTCGATGGACTCGAACAGCGCGCGGAAATTGCCCTCGCCGAAGCCCTCGTTACCGCGGCGCTGGATGATCTCGAAGAAGATCGGACCGATCACGGTCTGGGTGAAGATCTGAAGCAAGAGCCCGCCGCCCTCGGTCGGCGCGCCGTCGATCAGGATGCGGGCGGCCGACATGCACTGCAGGTTCTCGCCATGGCCCGGCAGGCGCGCATCGACCTGCTCGTAATAGGTGTCGGGCACGTCCTGGAAGGGCACGCCCTTGAGCTTGAGCGCCTCGACCGAGTCGTAGATGTCGCCGGTGCCGAGCGCGATGTGCTGGATGCCCTCGCCGTGATAGGCCGAGAGATATTCCTGGATCTGCGACTTGTCGTCGGAACTCTCGTTGATCGGGATGCGGATCTTGCCGCACGGGCTGGTCATCGCCTTGGATTTGAGCCCGGTCAGCTTGCCCTCGATGTCGAAGTAGCGGATCTCGCGGAAATTGAAGAGGCGCTCGTAGAACGACGACCACTCGTCCATGCGGCCGCGATGCACATTGTGCGTCAGGTGATCGATATAGGTGAGGCCGACACCCGGCGGATTGTGGTCGACTCCGGCCAGGAATTCGAAGTCGACGTCGTAGATGCTGCCGCGCTCGCCGTAGCGGTCGACCAGGTAGATCAGCGAATCGCCGATGCCCTTGATCGCCGGGATATTGAGTTCCATCGGCCCGACCTTGTTCTCGACGCCCCAGGCGCCGAGCGACAAAGCGCGTTTGTAGGCGAAGGCCGCGTTCTTCACCCGGAAGGCGATGGCGCAGATCGAGGGACCATGCACGCGGGCAAAGCCCTGCGCGAAACTGTCGGGCTCGGCGTTGACGATGAAGTTCACGTCGCCCTGGCGGAACAGCGAGACGTCCTTCGAGCGGTGCCGGGCCACCTTCGTGAAACCCATGCTCTCGAACAGCGCGCCCAGCGCCGCGGGATCAGGCGCGGTGTATTCGACGAACTCGAAGCCGTCGGTGCCCATCGGATTGATCGTGTCGGCTTCAAAGGACTTGGGGTCGCTGATGCTTGCCATGGAGACCTCCGGAATTGACCGCGACGCTGAATTAGTTTCAAATGTAACTATCATGCCCCCCACTCCGCAAGCCCCAAAGAAGGCACTCGAACTGGAGAATTTTCTCCCCTATCGGCTCTCCATCCTGGCCCAGCTGGTGAGCGAATCCCTGCACGACCTCTATGCCGGGCCCTTCGACCTCACCGTCACCCAGTGGCGGGTGATGGCAGCGCTGGGCCGATTCGCACCGCTCACCGCTTCTGAAGTGGGGCAGCGCATCGTCATGGACAAGGTGGCGGTCAGCCGGGCCGTTGCCGGCCTGATGAAACGCGGGCTGGTCGAGCGTGCCACCGACCGCACCGATCGCCGCCGGGCGTCGCTGCGCCTCAGCAACCGCGGGCGGGCCATGCACGGCCGGATCGTGCCAATCGCGCTCGAGTACGAAGCCAGGCTCTATAAATCGCTCAGTGCGGAAGAGCGGCAGGTCTTCGACACCCTGTCCGACCGGCTGTTTGCCCGCGCGGAGGCCCTCAGGCTATAAGGCCCGCGACTTGTAATTCGGGAGGCAGGCTTGGCCAAGAAGGCGGCCCGGCGCCCGCCGGTCCTGAAGCCGGTGCTGGTGCTCAACGGGCCCAATCTCAACATGCTGGGCAAACGGCAGCCGCACATCTATGGCCGCGAGACCCTGGCCGACGTCGAGAAAGCCTGCCGCGCCGAAGCCCAGCGCCTGGGCCTCGCCGTCGAGTTCTCCCAGAGCAACCACGAGGGCGCGCTGGTCGACCTTATTCAGGCGGCGCGCGAGAAGAACAGCGCCATTGTCATCAACGCCGGCGCCTACACGCACACGTCGGTGGCCCTGCTCGATGCGCTGAACGCCGCCGAGCTGCCGGCAGTAGAAGTCCACATCTCCAACATCTACAGGCGTGAAAGCTTCCGCCACCGGTCCTATATAAGTCCGGCGGCGGTCGGCGTGATCGCCGGGCTCGGCATCCACGGCTATCTCCTGGCGTTGCAGGCACTGGCCCGCCTGCTCAAGCCCTGACCCTCATTCCGGAGCTGCTCCGCATGGCAAAGTTCGAGATGGATACCGAGTTCATTCGCAAGCTGGCGAAGCTCTTGGACGAGACCAATCTCGGCGAAATCGAAATGGCCGAGGGCGACCGCAGGATCCGCGTTGCCCGCCCCACCGTCGTCACGGCGGGTCCTGCCCCGGCCGCCGCACCCGTCGCGTCGGCTTCGGCCACACCGGCTGCGTCCTCCGCCGGCGCCGCCGCGGCGGCGCCCGACCTCGCCCGCAACCCGGGCTGCGTGAAGTCGCCGATGGTCGGCACCGCCTATCTCCTGCCCGAGCCCGGCAAGCCCGCCTTCGTGCATATCGGCGACAAGGTGGTGGCCGGCCAGACCTTGCTGATCATCGAGGCGATGAAGACCTTCAATCCGATCAAGGCGCCCAAGGCCGGCACGGTCGCGCAGATCCTGATCGACAACGCCCAGCCGGTCGAATTCGGCGAGCCGTTGATGGTCGTCGAGTAGAAAAACGCGCACTCGATGTTCGACAAGGTCCTGATCGCCAATCGCGGTGAAATAGCGCTTCGCATCCACCGCGCCTGCCGCGAAATGGGCATCCAGACCGTGGCCGTGCATTCGACGGCCGACAGCGACGCCATGCATGTGCGGCTGGCCGACGCCGCGGTCTGCATCGGCCCGCCGCCGGCGCGCGACAGTTACCTCAATATCCCGGCCATCCTCTCGGCCGCCACCATCACCGGCGTCGACGCCATCCATCCGGGATACGGCTTCCTGTCGGAGAACGCGCGCTTTGCCGAAGCGGCCGAGGCGCACGGCTTCACCTTCATCGGCCCGACGCCCGAGCACATCCGCATGATGGGCGACAAGATCGTGGCCAAGCAGACGGCCAAGGAACTCGGCCTGCCGCTGGTGCCTGGCTCGCCCGGACCGGTCACGACCGTCGACGAGATCGTGGCGCAGGGCGCCAGGATCGGCTGGCCGGTCCTGGTCAAGGCGGTGGCGGGCGGCGGCGGACGCGGCATGAAGGTGATCGAGGGGCCCGACAAGGCCAGCGAACAATTCTCGATGGCCAGGGTCGAAGCCAAGGCCGCCTTCGGCAACGACGCGATGTACCTCGAGAAGTATCTCGGCAAGCCGCGCCATATCGAGATCCAGGTGCTGGGCGACGGCAAGGGCGCGGGCGTGCATCTGGGCGAACGCGACTGCTCGCTGCAGCGCCGCCACCAGAAGGTGCTGGAAGAAGCGCCCTCGCCCGCTCTCAACGCCGAGCAGCGCGGCCGGATCGGCGAGCTCGCGGCTGCAGCCGTGCGCAAGCTCAAGTATCGCGGCGCAGGAACTATGGAGTTCCTGTTCCAGGACGGCGAGTTCTACTTCATCGAGATGAACACCCGCCTGCAGGTCGAGCACCCGATCACCGAGGCGGTGACCGGCATCGACCTGGTGCGCGAGCAGATCCGCATCGCCGCAGGCGGCGACCTGGGCTTCAGGCAGAGCGACATCAGGATCACCGGCCACGCCATCGAGTGCCGCATCAACGCCGAGAACTCCGACACCTTCGTGCCGTGCCCCGGCAAGATCACGGACTATCATTCCCCCGGCGGCCTCGGCGTGCGCGTCGATTCCGGCCTCTACACCGGCTATGTGATGCCGCCCTACTACGATTCTGATGGTGGCCAAGCTGATCGTCAGCGGCTCGACCCGCAACGAGTGCCTGATGCGGCTGCGCCGGTCGCTCGAGGAATTCGTCATCGGCGGCATCGACACCACGATCGCATTGCAGCAGCGCATCATCGGCCAGCAGGAATTCATCGACGGCGACTACGACATCCACTGGCTGGAGAAGCTGGTCGGCCTCAAGAAGTAAGGGACGGATGCTGGAGATCACGCCCGACCTCCTGCTGCAGGCCTACCGCATCGGCGTGTTCCCGATGGGCGAACGCCGCGACGATCCGAAGCTCTACTGGCTCGACCCGCGCATGCGCGCCGTCCTGCCGCTCGACGGCTTCCATCTGTCCCGGCGCCTCGCCCGCACCGTGCGCAGCGGAACCTTCGAGGTCAGCGCCGACACCGCCTTCCTCGACGTCATGCGCGCCTGCGCCGAGCCGCGGCCGGGCCATCCCGAAAGCTGGATCAATGACCCGATCCTCGCCCTCTACGGCGAACTCCACCGCCGCGGCCACGCCCACAGTATCGAATGCCGGCTGGGCGGCAGGCTGGTCGGCGGGCTCTACGGCGTGTCGGTGGGAGCGGCGTTCTTCGGCGAGAGCATGTTCAGCCGCGAGCGCGACGCCTCGAAGGTGGCGCTGGTCCACCTCGTGGCCAGGCTGCGCAAGGGGGGCTTCCGCCTGCTCGACTGCCAGTTCATGACCGAGCATCTCCGGAGCTTCGGGGCGCTCGAGATGCCGCGCGAGACCTTCAAGGCCCTGCTCGGCGAGGCGGTCGAGGCGAGCGCCAGCTTTCAGCGCGAGCTGGGGCCGGTCGATCCCTGCGTTCTGGTGCAGGACAGCACGCGCACGTCGTAGACGCCGTCGTCGAGCGCCGAGATCGAGGGCGTCGAGGCGAACATCCAGCCGGCGAACAGCTTCTGCTCGGGCTGGCCGGGCTTGTGATCGACGATCGTGAGATAGGCGACCGAATCCGGCGGTGCGTCGGGCGTATTGACCAGGCAGTCGCCGACCGCGATCGCCAGGGTGCCGAAGGATGTCGACTTGCCGACCGGCGCGTAGAAGCGCTGGGTGCGCGCCGTCACCTTGTCGAGCCCCTGAAGTTCGGCAACGGGCTGGCCCGGCCCGTCGGGAAGCGCCCGCAGGGATGGATTGCCGGTCGTCGGCGGCTGATTGGGCGACGTGTTCGAGGGCGGCGGCGTTTGCGCTTCTGCCGCGCCGGCGGCGAGCACGATTGCCGCGAGAGCGGCCGCGAGGCGCATGTTCAGCCCTTCTTGGCGTGCGGTGCGGCGAGCCCGTCGATCAGGGCGTGCAGGGCTTCCTTGATCTGGTCGGCGCTGCATCCCATCAGCACTCCGTCCTCCAGCGCATCGGCGCAGAGCGATTCGATCTCCTGGATATTCTCGTTCAGGACTTTGATCTTTTCGAGGCAGGATACCGGCTTGCCGTCGGATTGACGCCATACCGGCGCGGCCTTGGACTGATCCTTGGGGGGCTGGCGGGCGTTCATTGCTTCGTCCCCCCGAAGACGAATTTGGCGATCAATTCGGTGAGCGGGATGGAGTCCTGCGTGTTGGCGATCTCGCCGCCGGCGGGCAGCATCTTCTTGTCGGCGCCGGGCTCGAGCACGACCGCCATGCCGCCGAGCAGCGACTCGCTCACGATCTTGGCGTTGGTGTCGGTCGGCAGCTGGACGCTCGACGACAGCGATATATGGACGATCGCCTGGTATGTCTTGCGATCGAGGTCGAACCCCGTGACCGTGCCGACCTTCACGCCGCTCAACGTCACGTCGGAGCCACGCTTCAGCCCATCGATGCGGCCGAAGCGGGCGATCACCTCGTATCCGTCCGGCCCGGCGCGATCGGACTTGGCGAAGGCATAGAAGACGAAGAGGCCGGCCACGACGAGGACCAGCCCGCCGACGATCGTCTCGATGACATTGCGACCCACGCCTGTCTCTCCCGCTCTCTGTCCTGGTCTTGCCTGCCCGTCAGCTGGGGCGCCATGCCTCGTAGGCGGGCTTCGGCTTGTCGCCGCCGCTCACCAGCGTGGAGCCCGGCGGCCGATAGGCCAGATCGGTTCCGCTGAGATTCGGCAGATGATCTTTCTGCCACGCCTTGCGCGGCAGCCCGCCCTGCGGCGGCACGGTGTTGTTGGTATGATGAAGCCAGCCGTGCCAGTCGGGCGGCACGCGCGAGGCTTCGGCCTCTCCGTTGTACATGACCCAGCGCTTGCGCCGGCGGCCGGCGATCACGCGCTTGTCCTGGAAGTAACGATTGCCTTCGGCGTCGGTGCCGACGAGTTCGCCGCGCATCTTGGTGAAGAGCCACGTGCCGAGAATCATGAACCAACCACTCGCTCGAAATACATCGCGCCGCTTGTACGCGTGCGCTCCGTGACTGGCAACGCGACGCGCCCGATCGGCCTCTTCATGTCGTTCGTCGTCATGCGATTCGCATACAAAAAGTCGGTGTTGCCCCTTTGCATCATCTAGTACCATCAACACGTTGCTCTACAAAATGTAGTTGCGCACACAAGATTTTGTAATTTATGATCCTTTGGTGACCATATCTGCGTGCTCGAACCATGACGAGCACATCCCGCGACGGGACAAATGACGGGAGATGGGCACAGGGGATCAGGTTAATGCGCTTCGAGCGTCGGTTTACGCAAGCAGGAGAATCGCCCTTCGAAAGGTTGGCGTTCCGTGCTGCCGATTCCGAAATCCGCAATCCCGACGGAACGATCGTGTTTCGCCAGACCGCCATCGATGTGCCGGCGGACTGGAGCCAGGTCGCGGCCGATGTGCTCGCGCAGAAGTATTTCCGCCGCGCCGGCGTTCCTCAGTGCGTCGTCAAGGTGCCCGAAGCCGACGTGCCGGAGTGGCTGTGGCGCTCGGTGCCGGATGAAGCAGCCCTGGCCGCCGTGCCGGAAGCCGGCCGCTTCGGCGGCGAGAGCAGCGCGCAACAGGTCTTCCATCGCATGGCCGGCGCCTGGACCTATTGGGGCTGGAAGGGCGGCTACTTCGACAGCGAGGACGATGCCCGGACCTTCTACGCCGAGCATTGCTACATGCTGGCCGCCCAGATCTGCGCGCCCAACTCGCCGCAATGGTTCAATACCGGCCTGCACTGGGCGTACGGCATCGACGGTCCGGGCCAGGGTCATTGGTATGTCGATCACGTGACCGGTGAGTCGGCGCCCTCCTCTTCTTCTTACGAGAGGCCGCAGCCGCACGCCTGCTTCATCCAGAGCGTCTCGGACGATCTCGTGGGCGAAGGCGGCATCATGGATCTCTGGGTCCGCGAGGCCCGGCTCTTCAAGTATGGCTCCGGCACCGGCTCGAATTTCTCGAGCCTGCGCGGCGCCAACGAGAAACTGTCGGGCGGCGGCAAGTCGTCGGGCCTGATGTCGTTCCTCAAGATCGGCGACCGCGCGGCGGGCGCCATCAAGTCGGGCGGCACGACGCGACGCGCGGCCAAGATGGTGACGGTCGACATCGACCATCCGGACATCGAGGACTTCATCTCCTGGAAGATGATGGAAGAGCAGAAGGTGGCGGCCCTCGTCACCGGCTCGCGCCTCGCCAACCGGCACCTCAACGCCATCATGGCGGCCTGCACCGACGGCTTCGATCCCAGGGAAAATCCCCGGCTGCGCCGCGAGATCGTGGCCGCCCGCCGGGCCGAGCTGCCCGAGAACTACATCCAGCGCGTCGTCCAGTTCGCCCGCCAGGGCTATCGCCACATCGAGTTCCCGGCTTTCGATACCGACTGGCAGTCGGAAGCTTACGCCACGGTCGCGGGCCAGAATGCCAACAACTCGGTCCGCGTCACGGATGCCTTCATGCGCGCGGTCGAGGCGGATCGCGAGTGGGCGCTGACCGAACGCACGACCGGCAATGTCGCCAAGACCCTGCAAGCTTCCGAGTTGTGGGATCGCGTCGCCGAGGCCGCCTGGCACTCGGCCGATCCCGGCGTCCAGTTCGACACCACGATCAACGACTGGCACACCTGCCCCGCGTCGGGACGCATCAACGCCTCGAACCCGTGCTCGGAATACATGTTCCTGGACGACACGGCGTGCAATCTCGCGTCGCTGAACCTGATGCGGTTCCGCAAGGACGACGGCCATCTCGATGTCGCGGCGCTGCAGCATGCGAGCCGCTTCTGGACGGTCACGCTCGAAATCTCGGTGATGATGGCGCAGTACCCCTCGCGCACGATCGCCGAACTGTCGTACCGCTACCGCACCCTGGGCCTGGGCTATGCCAATCTCGGCGCGCTCCTGATGGCTTCGGGGCTGGGCTACGACTCCGCCGCGGGCCGGGCGATCGCCGGCGCCGTCGCCGCCGTCATGACCGGCACGGCGTATGCGACCTCAGCCGAGCTGGCCGGCCTGATGGGCCCCTTCCCCGGATTTGCCGACAATCGCGACGGCATGCTGCGGGTGATCCGCAATCATCTGCGCGCCGCCTACGGCTCGGGCGCCGATTATGAAGGCCTGGCCATCCACCCGGTGGCCCTCGACGCCGACAATTGCCCCGACAGCGCGCTGATCGCCGCCGCACGCCAGTCCTGGGACCGCGCCCTGGCGCTCGGCGAGCGGCATGGCTTCCGCAACGCCCAGGTCTCGGTCATCGCGCCCACCGGCACGATCGGCCTGGTGATGGATTGCGACACCACCGGCATCGAACCCGACTTCGCGCTGGTGAAATTCAAGAAACTGGCCGGCGGCGGTTACTTCAAGATCATCAACCAGACGGTTCCGCTGGCACTGCGCACCCTGGGCTACGATACGAACGCCTCCGAGCGGATCATCGCCTATGCCACGGGCCACGGCACGCTGCGCGGCGCCCCCGCGATCAATCACGAGTCCCTGGCGACGCACGGCTTCGATGCGGCGACGCTCGACCGGATCGAGAAGGCGCTGCCGACCGCGTTCGACATACGCTTTGCCTTCTCGCGCTACACCCTGGGCGAGGCGTTCTGCCGGAACGTGCTCGCCTTCGACGATGCAGCGCTCGCCGATCCCGAACTCGACGTGCTCTCGCGTCTCGGATTTTCCCGCGGCGACGTCGCGGCGGCGAACGTCTTCGCGTGCGGGACGATGTCTCTCGAAGGAGCGCCCGCTCTCAAGCGCGAACATCTTCCCGTGTTCGATTGTGCAAATCCCTGTGGACGAGATGGCACACGCAGCTTGTCTGCGGAGAGTCACATCCGCATGATGGCTGCAGCACAACCGTTCATCTCAGGCGCGATCTCAAAAACGATCAATATGCCAAACGCCGCATCGGTCGAAGACTGCCGCAAGGCTTACGAGATGTCCTGGAGACTTGGTCTCAAGGCCAATGCCCTCTATCGCGACGGCTCGAAGCTTTCGCAGCCGTTGTCGGCGATGGCGATCGGAGACGACGCAGAAGATCGCGCAGCCAACGACGACCTCGCCGAGATGACTCCCGCCGCGCGCGCACCGATCATCGCCGAGCGCATCGTCGAACGGATCGTCGAGCGCGAAGTGCGCGCCGGCCGCGAGCGCCTGCCGCAGCGCCGCAAGGGATACACGCAAAAAGCCGTTGTCGGCGGGCATAAAGTCTACCTGCGCACCGGCGAATACGAGGACGGGCGCGTCGGCGAGATCTTCGTCGACATGCACAAGGAGGGTGCGGCCTTCCGCAGCTTGATGAACAACTTCGCCATCGCGATCTCGATCGGGCTGCAGTACGGCGTGCCGATCGAGGAGTTCGTCGAGGCCTACACATTCACGCGCTTCGAGCCCTCGGGCCTGGTCGAAGGCAACGACGCGATCAAGATGTCGACGTCGATCCTCGACTACATCTTCCGCGAGCTCGCGATCTCCTATCTCGGGCGCACCGATCTCGCGCATGTCGAGCAATCCGACCTTCGCCCCGACAGCGTCGGGCGCGGGCTCGTCGCCGATGGACTGCCGGTTGCCGGCACGGAGGTCGCGCAGGAAGCCGCCGACGCCGTGAGCCGGATCGCCAGCGTCGGCTACATGCGCAGCAATCTTTACGTTTTGAACGGCCGGATGGTCGGCAATACCGCGGTCGCCGAGGCGATCGCTGCCGACCCCGAGCCTACTGGACTGACGGACGGCCCAACCGTCGCTACGGGCTATGCCCAGGCGGCCGTCGTCGGCGTCGCGCGCGGAGCGGCGTTCACCGCGAAGCTGAAAGGCTTCGAGGGGGACGCTTGTCCGGAGTGCGGCAACTTCACCATGGTCCGCAACGGGACGTGCCTCAAATGCACGACCTGCGGCGGCACCACCGGTTGTAGTTGAGCATGTGTGACGAGCGTACCCCGCGTAAGCCGAGGAACCCGCGGTTGGGAACCTCAATGCTAACCATAGGAGACAGTTATGGCTGCTAAGAAAAAGGCTGCTAAGAAGAAGGCTGCTAAGAAGAAGAAGTCCTAATTAGGAAAGGGCGTTGGCCAGGGTCTTCGGACCTTGGCCCCTCTACCTAAACGCCTTTCGGCTTCCGGTCGGGTGCCCTCATTGGGCCCCACCGGAAGCCACCTTCAACGATAATGCATTAAAGCCAATGCAACGCCCTCCTCACGGAGAGCGGAAAGGCGAAACTCGACAAAGCTCCGGTGACTTCGGTCTACCGGACTTTTTTTTGTCAGCTTTTGCCTGCCCTTTTGATGGCACGATTTGCGCTATGCTGCCGGCATGCCGGATGACACCCCGACGATCGGGCTGCGCGTCGTCGACAGCCTTGCCGCCGTCGACGCAGCGCAATGGGATGCCTGTGCGCTTGGCCCCGGCTCGGCCGGCAACCCGTTCCTGAGTCACGGATTCCTGAAGGCGCTGGAGGATTCGAAGTCTGTTGGCCGGCGCACCGGCTGGCAGCCGCAATACCTGCTGGCCGAAACCGCCGACGGCATCCTGCAGGGCGCCACGCCGATGTACGTGAAGAGCCACAGCCAGGGCGAATACATCTTCGATCATGGCTGGGCCCAGGCGCTCGAGCGCGCCGGCGGGCGCTACTATCCCAAGCTCCAGGTCGCCATCCCGTTCACGCCGGTGCCCGGTCCGCGCCTGTTCGCCCGGCCGGGACCGCTCGCCTCGGCGGTGCGCGACGCGATGATCGACATGCTGGCCGGCATCGCCGGCGACAACAATATCAGCTCGGTCCACGCCACCTTCTGCAGCGAGGAGGACAGCAGGCGATTCGGCGAGCGCGGCTGGCTGATCCGCCTCGGCCAGCAGTATCACTGGAGCAACCAGGGCTACAAAACCTTCGACGACTTCCTGGGCGCGCTGTCCTCGCGCAAGCGCAAGGCGATCCGCAAGGAGCGCGAGCAGGTGCGCCGGGAGGGGCTGGTCATCCGTCAGCTCAGCGGCGCCGACATCAAGCCGCATCACTGGGATGCCTTCTTCGCCTTCTACATGGACACCGGCGGCCGCAAGTGGGGCACGCCCTACCTGACGCGTGCCTTCTTCGACATCCTGGGCCGCACGATGGCCGACAAGGTCGTCCTGGTGATGGCCGAGGCCGATGGCCGCCCGGTCGGCGGCGCGCTCAACCTCAAGGGCGACGACACGCTCTACGGCCGCTACTGGGGCTGCCTCGAGAGCCACGCCTTCCTGCATTTCGAGGCCTGCTACTACCAGGCGATCGACCATGCGATCACGCATGGCCTCGCGAGGGTCGAGGCCGGCGCCCAGGGCGATCACAAGATCCAGCGCGGGTATCTGCCGGTGAAGACCTATTCGGCGCACTGGATCGTCGATCCCGCCTTCCGGCGCGCCATCGACGACTATCTGAAGCGCGAGCGCCCCGCGGTCGAGCAGGAGATCGAGGGCCTGATGCAGTACTCGCCGTTCAGGAAAGAGAACGAAGTCTAGGGCGCTCTCACGATGTCCATCGTCATTACCGCCTTTGAACGTTCGCCCGACGGCGGCAGGGGACTGGCGCGCGACACGCGCGTTCGCTGGGCGCTCGAAGAAGTGGGCCAACCCTACGAGGTTCGCCTCGTATCGTTCCAGGCGATGAAGGAGCCGGCGCATCTGGCGCTTCACCCTTTCGGCCAGATTCCGACCTATGAAGAAGGCGGTCTCGCCCTGTTCGAAACCGGGGCCATCGTCTTCCATATCGCCCGGCGCCATGCGGGACTGCTGCCCGAAGATGCCGATGCACAAGCACGGGCGATCACGTGGTTGTTCGCCGCGCTCAACACGGTGGAACCGCCGATCCTCGAACTCACGACGGCCAGGATCCTGGAGGGCGACAAGCCCTGGACCAGGGAGCGGCTGCCTCTGGTCATCGATCGTGTCCGCGACCGATTGAAGCCGCTTTCCGCCCGCCTCGGCGATGCCGACTGGCTCGATGGCGATTTCAGCGTGGGCGACCTGATGATGGTGTCTGTGCTTCTCCGGCTGAGAGCATCGGGCATCCTCGACGAATATCCGAACCTCGCCGCCTATGTCGCCCGCGGCGAAGCGCGGCCCGCCTACAAGCGGGCATTCGCGGCGCAATTGGCGGTAAACACCCGATCCTAGGCCACGTCTTAACGAGGCCCCCCGGGCAAATCACGGGGAAGGCGGCGTGGGTATTCAATAGATCTCTGCAACCAGAGCTTTCGGCCGCGCAAACGCGGAGTTACGATGCGCCAGATGACTGGCATCGAAACCCTTCTAGTCATAGCGGCGGCGCTCTATTTCCTGCCAGCTTTGATCGGCCTTTTGCGCGGCCATCATAATTTCATGTCATTGTTGATGCTCAATCTCTTTTTGGGCTGGACGTTCATTGGCTGGGTGGGCGCGCTCGTTTGGTCTTTTGTGGCCAAGCCGGCTCCCGTCCCGGTGGTACTAAAGCAATCTGCGCCACCGCCGGTTCTTCCAAAATCGGCCGAAGATAGTCGCGAGCGCCGGCCGTGCCCTATGTGCGCCGAAATGATTTTTAAAGACGCAAAGAAGTGCCGTTTCTGCGGCGAGCTTTTCGAGAAGTCGGCGCCCGATACAAGAGCAGAACCACGTCTTGTTGCTCGTCGCGATCGGCTCTAGACGCCGAAACTGCTAGCCGGAATAATCACACGCTGCCCTTACGTCTTAACGGTCAGCACGCCCAGGAAGAAGATCACCAAGAAGACCAAGTACTTGGTAAAGTCGATGCCCGAGAGCATCAAACCTTTCCAGCCTGAATGCTCGATTATGAAGAGCGCGACCCAGAAGACCGCGGTGGCAAGCACCGCGGCCCGGAAGGCGATCCAGAGCGGACGAAGCGCCTTCACTCAGCCAGCACGGGCTCTTGGCTGGCCGGCGGAAGCGCGCGCGGCTCGGGCGGCAGGAAGGTGAAGACGAGCTTCGCCGCCTCGCCCGGCCCATCGGTGTCGACACGGACGGTGCCACCGCCATTGGCCAGCTTGCCGAACAGCACTTCCTCGGCCAGCGGCTTCTTGACGTGCTCCTGGATGATGCGGGCGAGCGGCCGCGCGCCGTACAGGCGGTCGTAGCCCTTGGTCGCCAGCCAGCGCCGCGCGCTTTCCGAAAGCTCGATGAAGACCTTGCGGTCGGCAAGCTGCACTTCCAGCTCGGCCACGAACTTGTCCACCACGTGGCCCATGCTCTCCGGACCCAGGCTCGAGAACTTGATGATCGCATCGAGGCGATTGCGGAACTCGGGCTGGAACAGGCGGGTGATCGCCTCGTCGTCCTCGTCGTGGCGCGCCTCGCGGCCGAAGCCCAGCGCCGGCTTGGCGATGTCGGCGGCGCCGGCGTTCGTCGTCATGCACAGGATGACGTTGCGGAAGTCGACCGTCCGGCCGTTGTGGTCGGTCAGCTTGCCGTAGTCCATGACCTGCAGGAGGATGTTGAACACGTCCGGATGCGCCTTCTCGATCTCGTCGAGCAGGATCACGCAATGGGGATGCTGGTTCACCTTGTCGGTCAGCATGCCGCCCTGGTCGAAGCCGACATAGCCCGGCGGCGCGCCGATCAGGCGGCTGACGCTGTGCCGCTCCATGTACTCCGACATGTCGAAGCGGATCAGCTCGAGACCCAGCAGACGCGCCAGCTGGCGGGTCACCTCGGTCTTGCCGACGCCGGTGGGGCCGGCCAGCAGGTAGGAGCCGATCGGCTTCTCCGGCGCGCGCAGGCCGGCGCGCGCCAGCTTGATTGCCGAGGCAAGCTGGTCGATCGCCTTGTCCTGGCCGAACACCACCCTCTTCAGGTCCTGGTCGATCATGCGCAGCATTTCGGTGTCGTCCTTCGACACCGACTTCGGCGGGATGCGCGCGATCTTGGCCACGATCTCCTCGATGTCGGGCACGTCGATCGTCGTCTTGCGGTCGGCCGCCTTGCGCAGCATCTGGGCGGCGCCGACCTCGTCGATCACGTCGATCGCCTTGTCAGGCAGCTTGCGGTCGTGGATGTAGCGCGCCGACAACTCGACCGACGCCTTGATGGCGTCGTCGGTGTAGACCACGTGATGGTGCTTCTCGTAGACCGGCTTCAGGCCCTTCATGATCTCGACGGCGTCGCTGATCGAAGGCTCGTTCACGTCGATCTTCTGGAAGCGCCGCACCAGCGCGCGGTCCTTCTCGAAGTAGTTGCGGTATTCCTTGTAGGTGGTCGAGCCGATGCACCGCAGGTCGCCCGACTGCAGCGAGGGCTTGAGCAGGTTCGACGCGTCCATCGAGCCGCCCGAGGTGGCGCCGGCGCCGATGATGGTATGGATCTCGTCGATGAACAGCACCGAGTTGGGCTTCTTCTTGAGCTCGGTCAGGACGGCCTTGAGACGCTCCTCGAAATCGCCGCGATAGCGGGTCCCGGCCAGCAGGGCGCCCATGTCGAGCGAGTAAATGACCGAGTTCCCGAAGGACGTCGGGCACCTCGCCGTCGACGATCTTGCGCGCCAGCCCCTCGGCGATCGCGGTCTTGCCGACCCCCGGCTCGCCGACATAGAGCGGATTGTTCTTGGTGCGGCGGCACAGCACCTGGATGGTGCGCTCGACTTCGTATTCGCGGCCGATCAGCGGATCGACCTTGCCGTCGCGGGCCTTCTGGTTGAGATCGACGCAGTAGGCCGCCAGGGCCTCGTTGCCCTGCTTGGCCGCGGGCTCGCCGCCGCTCTCCTCCTCCGAGCCGGTGGCGCGGCGCGCGCGGGCACGGCCCGGCACCTTGGCCTTGCCGTGGCTGATATAGTCGACGGCATCGAGGCGCGACATGCCCTGGTTCTCGAGGAACGACACGGCGTGACTGTCGCGTTCTGAGAACAGCGCCACCAGCACGTTGGCGCCGGTCACCTCCTTGCGGCCCGACGACTGCACATGCACTGCCGCACGCTGGACCACCCGCTGGAAGCCCGCCGTGGGCAGCGGTTCGTTCGGCGTCTGGGTGACGATGCCCTTCAGGCGGTTGTCGACGAAGGTCTCGAGATCGTGCCGCAGCCGGTCGATGTCGACGCCGCAGGCCTTGAGGACGGGCGTCGCGTCCTCATCCTCGGTCATCGCCAGGAGAAGGTGCTCCAGGGTCGCGTATTCGTGGCGCCGTTCCCCGGCCAGCGCGAAGGCGCGGTGGAGGGACTTCTCGAGGTTCTTGGACAACATGGACATCGAACCACCTCGACTGAAAAAACGAACTGACTACTCTTTCTCCAACGTGCACTGCAGAGGATGCTGGTTCTTGCGTGCATAGTCGACCGTCTGGGTCACTTTTGTCTCGGCAACCTCATACGTATAAACGCCGCAGACCCCCACGCCCTTCTGATGGACGTGCAGCATGATCTCCGTCGCCTCCTCGCGATTTTTCTGAAAGATGTGCTGCAGCACGTCGACCACGAACTCCATCGGCGTGTAATCGTCGTTCAGCATCAGCACCTTGTACATGGACGGCTTCTTGGTCCGCGTCCGCGTCAGCGTCAGTGCGCCGGTCCGGCCGCCATCCTTGTCGTTGTCCTCGTCATTGTCCCGGCGCGACGGCGGCTGCTGCGGCGGTCCGCCCGGCGGCTCCTTGGGGCCACCCAGTCGGCTGCCGTCCCGACGCCAGTCTTCTGCGGAACGCAATAACATCGTCTCGGAACAGTCCTCTTGTGTCGACACTCCGCAATTATATAGGCAGTGAAAGCGATTCCGCTACCTCGGCCGCAGCCCGTCCTTTCCCACAACCAGCATCCAGCGGTCGGCGCGCCCACGCTGGACGTCCTGTCGGTCGGGGCCCCGGCGAAATTGCGCAGGCTCGAGCGCGCGCGGCTTGTTGATCGGCACGCGCACGCCGTCCAGGGCCCATAGCCGGTCCGCGAACTTCACGTTGGCAAAGCCGTCGGTCGGATAATGGTAGGCCTGGAAACCCCAGACGCCGTTGCGGCAGGACGCTACCGTCCACCAGAAATCGTTGTCGGGCAGGCGCAGTCCATCGTGCGGCGGACCGAATGCCGCACTGGCCTGCAGCGCGCCCAGCAGACCCTGCGTTTCGCCCGCACTCAGCAGGCGCTGGGCCTTCTTCATGCGCCATGGATTGGTGACGTCCGCACCGTTGCTGATCGACAGGGTGGCGACAACACCCTGGTCGGCCAGCACACCGACCTCCAGTCCTGCCGTGCCATCGGGCTGCAGGAAGAGATCGTAGGCACGCACCTGCTCTTCCCACAGGGCGTTGTAGATCAGCCTTATATGGCTTCGGCTCTCGGGCTGGCAGGCCGCGCGGATGTCGTCGCCGGCGACATAGCCGAACCAGTTCACGCTGCGCACGATCGGCGGGTCGACGTTGCGATCGGCACGCTGCGCCGACGCCGGAACGGCGGCCGCAAGTACCAGGGCAATGGCCACGCGCGGACAGCGATTTCATGAACCTCTCCTGCACACTCGGTCGAAGCACTTTGCGAACCAAGTTTGTCACGACAGCGGCGGCAAACGTTGCACAACCGCATAAACTTTAGTAAGGTTCAAGAAACCGCCTGTAAGCTGTTGCCCAGGCACAAGAAAAATGACTTTAGCGTAGTGGCGTTTTTGAGATGACCCTCCTCCTCAAGCGCTGTCTGGCGGGCCTTTGCCGGCTTGTCGCCTGCAGTATTGCTGTTGCCCTGATCGCGCCCTCGGCGGCGACCGCCCAGACGCGCGCAGCGCCGCCGGCGAAACTCCATGCTCCGAAGGCCGTCCAGAAGGCCGCCTCGCCCTGGGTGCCCAATCCCGCGGTCAATTCCAAGGATTCGTACCTGATCGTCGATGCCGCCAGCGGCCGGGAACTCGCCTCCGACCGTCCCGACGAACTGCGGCATCCTGCGTCGCTCACCAAGCTGATGACGCTCTATCTCGCCTTCTCGGCGCTCGACTCGGGTCAGCTTTCGCTGGGCGACTCGCTGCCGGTTTCGCTCGCAGCCCTCAATGCCTCGCCGACCAAGATGGGCCTGATGGGCGGTTCGGTGAACGTGCGCGACGCCATCATGGGCCTGGTGACCCGCTCGGCCAACGACGCCGCGATCGTGCTGGGCGAGGCGCTGGGCGGCGACGAGGAGAATTTCGCCCGCATGATGACACTGAAGGCGCGCCAGCTCGGCATGACCTCGACGGTGTATCGCAATGCCTCGGGCCTGCCCAATCGCGAGCAGGTCACCACCGCGCGCGACCTGGCCAAACTCGCGCACGCGCTGATGCGCGACTTCCCGCACTACTATCCGATTTTCTCGGTGCAGAGTTACCCCTATCGCGGCCGGATTCTCGCGAACCACAACCAGATGCTCCAGACCTACGCCGGCGCCGACGGGCTGAAGACGGGCTACACCGCGGCCTCGGGCTTCAATCTCGTGATGTCGGCGGTGCGCGACAACCGCCGCCTGATCGGCGTGGTCATGGGTGGCGACACCGGCTACACGCGCGACCGGCTGATGGCCGAGCTGATGGATCGCGGTTTCGAGTTCGGCGCGGGCGATGTCGCTCTCGGCCTGGACCTCTCCGCGGATCCCGGCCTCGGCCCGTTACGCCTCTGCCAACTTCGTGCCGGGCGCCGGTTCTCCCGAAGTCGCGCGCGTGGGCCAGGTGGTGAAGGCGGAACCGGCTCCGGCGATGCCCGCCACCGCTTCTGTCCCTGCTCCCATCCAGCTGGCCACGGCGTCGCCGACGGCGCCGATCGCCACGAGCGCGCCCACGATCGGCAGCTGGGTGATCCAGGTCGGCTCCTTCAACGACAGCCATTCGGCCGAGCTTGCGCTCGAACGCGCCACAGCGGCATTGCCCGATCCGATCCGCTCGCATGGATCGGCCACGATCGACGAAGTCCAGATGGCGCAGCGTACGTTCCAGCGCGCGCGGCTGACCAACCTCTCACAGGCAGAAGCGATCGACGGCTGCAAGAAACTCTCGCAGCGCAAGATCTACTGCTCGGCGCTGCAGGTTACGGCGTGGAATACCCCCGGCGCCCGCTGAGGGCGTTCGCCAGCCGGGCGACAAAGACTTTCTTGTCCTGACGCTGCCAGCGTACGAGGTCCCAGGGCTTTGCCGTGGGCTTCAGCTTGCTCACGATCGGCTCGAAAACCAGGACCGTCGTCAGGGCGCCGCGCAACCGCACCTTGAGCGAGGCAATCCGGTAGCCAGGCCCTTCATAGGCCGCAAGACGCTGCACATCGCGGCGGCTGAGACCGCCGACGACCGCGCCGCAGACGAACCCTTTGCGGTCCGGAACCGAAACCGGATAACTGCCGCCCTGCACGCGCCAGCGCGACCAGCCCGGCAGCAGCGCCGGCTCGAAGCGCGCCGCCGGCAGGCGCCGGCCGAGAACCAGGGCCGTGACGTCGCGGTCGAGCAGCGTGCCGTAGAAGAAGAACCGCATCAGTGGTGGCCGGACGACGCCTCGTCAGGCAACTCGAGGCCGCTGCCGGCCAGTGCCGCCTTGAGGTCGTGCATCAGCCGCTCGAGGCCCGCTTCGTTCGCGCTCTCGCAGCGCGCGACCAGCACCGGCTGGGTATTGGACGCGCGCAGCAGCCACCAGCCGTCCGGCGTGCTCACCCGCACGCCGTCGATGTCGTTCAGCTTGGCGTTCGCCAGCCTCAGGCGCGCCTTCACTTCCTCGACCGCCTTGAACTTGCGGTCATCGGGGCAGTCGAACCGCAGTTCCGGCGTATTGATCAGCTGCGGAAGCTTGTCGCGCATCGTGGCCAGGCTGTCCCTCGCATTTGACACGATGTTCAGCAGCCGCAGCCCGCAATAGAGCGCATCGTCGAAACCGTAGAAGGTGTCGGCAAAGAAGACGTGCCCGCTCATTTCGCCGGCCAGCGGCGACTTGAGCTCGGCCATCTTGGTCTTGATCAGCGAATGGCCGGTCTTCCACATCAGCGGCGTGCCGCCGGCGCGCACGATCTCGTCGAACAGCGCCTGGCTTGCCTTCACGTCGGCGATGATCGTGGCGCCGGGGCGATCCTTGAGCACGTCGCGCGCCCACAGGATCAGCAGCTGGTCGCCCCACAGGATGCGGCCCTTGCCGTCGACCGCGCCGATGCGGTCGCCGTCGCCGTCGAAGGCGATGCCGAGGTCGCAGCCGTGCCGCTTCACCTCGGCGATGAGCTGCTCGAGATTCTTCGGAACGGTCGGGTCGGGATGGTGCGAGGGAAAGGTGCCGTCGACCTTTTCGTTCAGCACGTAGTGCGTGCCGGGCAGCTTGTCGACGACGGCGCGGATCGACACCCCGACGGCGCCGTTGCCGGTGTCCCACGCGACCTTGAGCTTCTTGCCGGGCTTCACGTCCTTCAGCAGGCGCGCGGCGTAGTCGGCCAGGACGTCCTTTGTCTCGACCGAGCCCTTGCCGCTTTCGTGATCGCCCTTGCCCGCCATTTGCCCCAGTTTGGTGATGTCGGCGCCGAAGAACGACTTCTTGCCCATCATCATCTTGAAGCCGTTGTAGTCCGGCGGGTTGTGCGAGCCGGTGATCATGATGCCGCCGTCGGCCTCCAGATGGTAGACGGAGAAGTAGAGCATCGGCGTGGCGACAACACCGATCCGCACCACGTCGCATCCCGCGGCGACCAGCCCCTCGGTGCAGGCGGCGGCGAGATCGGGCGAACTCAACCGTCCGTCATATCCCAGCGCCACCTTCCGGCCGCCCTTGCGGCGGACCAGTGTGCCGAACGTACGCCCGATCGCCCGCGCGTCCGCGACGTGGAGCGTGGTGCCCACGACGCCACGGATGTCGTACTCGCGCAGAATCGAGGAATCGAACTTGTGCGCCGTCTCACTCATGAACCACTCCGGAAAAGTCTTCCAATATGCCTGGACGCGCTAGCCCTGGGAACGCGGCCGGGGCCGGCCGATGCCTTCGTAGTCGAACCCCAGCCCGCGCATCTCCTCGGGATCGAAGATGTTGCGCAGATCGACGATGCGGGGGCGCCGCATCGCCTCCTTGATACGCCGCGGATCGAGGCCGCGGAACTCGTGCCACTCGGTGATCACAACCAGCACATCGGCCCCGGTCGCGGCTTCGTACGCCGTCCCGGCAAAGGCGACGCCGCTCAGCAACTTGCCCGCCTCGGTCATTCCCTCGGGATCGAAAGCCACGACCTTGCCGCCGGCCTTCTGCAGCGCCGGCACGATGTCGAGCGAAGGCGCGTCGCGCATGTCGTCGGTGTTGGGCTTGAAGGTCAGGCCCAGCACGGCGATCGTCAGGCCCGCCACCGAGCCGCCGCAGAAATCGATGACCTTCTGCGCCATCTTCTTCTTGCGCGAATTGTTCACCTCGATGACCTGCTCGACGATCGTCTGGCGGGCGTTGGCCTCGCGTGCGGTATAGGCGAAGGCCAGCGTGTCCTTCGGGAAGCACGAGCCGCCGAATCCCGGGCCGGGATGCAGGAACTTGCGGCCGATGCGGCCATCCAGCCCGATGCCGCGCGCAACGTCGTGCACGTCGGCGCCGACCTTCTCGCAGAGATCGGCGATCTCGTTGATGAAGGTGATCTTGGTCGCGAGGAAGGCGTTGCCCGCGTACTTGGTGACTTCGGCCGTCTCGATGTTGGTGAACACCATCGGCGTCTGGATGAGATTGAGCGGACGATAGACGCCGGCCATCACGTCGCGCGCCCGCTGGCTCTCGACCCCGATCACCACGCGGTCGGGCTTCATGAAATCCTCGATCGCCGCGCCCTCGCGCAGGAACTCGGGGTTCGACGCCACGTCGAACTCGGCGCCCGGATTGGTCTCGCGCACGATCCGCTCGACCTCGCGGCCGGTGCCCACGGGAACCGTCGACTTGGTGACGACGACCGTATAGCCCTTGAGCGCGCGCGCGATCTCCGCCGCAGCGGCATAGACATAGCTCAGGTCGGCATGGCCGTCGCCGCGCCGCGTCGGCGTGCCGACCGCGATGAACACCGCGTCGGCCTTGCCGACGGCGTCGGCGAGGGTCGCGTCGAAGCTGAGGCGGCCGGCCTTCGCGTTGTCGGCCACCATGCGCTCGAGGCCGGGCTCGTAGATCGGGATCTTGCCCTCGCGCAGCGCCGCGATCTTGGCGGGATCCTTGTCGACGCAGATGACGTCGTGTCCGAACTGCGCCAGGCAGGCGCCGGACACCAGACCGACATAGCCCGAACCCACCATGACGATACGCATTCGATCAGCCTTTCAGCAGGCGGGTCAGCAGCGCCCGTGTTTCCGCCGCCGTGTCGGCGCGATTGAGGGCCACGCCGATATTGGCTTCCAGGAAGCCGACGCGGCTGCCGCAATCATAGCGCTGCCCGGTATAGGTCAGTGCGTGGAAGGGCTTGTTGCCGATCATCTTCGCCATTGCGTCGGTCAGCTGGATCTCTCCGCCGGCCCCCTTCTCGTGCCGGTCGAGATGGTCGAAGACCTCCGGCAGCACGACGCTGCGGCCGATCCATGCCAGGGTCGACGGCGCCTCTTCCGGCCGGGGCTTCTCGACGATGCCGGTCATCTCGGCCAGCCCGTCCTTTTCGGCTTTGACCGCGACGATGCCGTAGCTGCCGGTCTGCGCGCGCGGAACCTCCATCACGGCCACGATGTTGCCGCCCGTCCTCTCGTGCGCGGCGACGAGCTGCGCCGTGCAGGTCGGCGTGCTCACCATCAGCTCGTCGGGAAGCAGCACGGCGAACGGCTCGCGCCCGATCCAGTGCCGCGCGCACCACACGGCATGTCCGAGACCGAGCGGCTTCTGCTGGCGCGTGAAGATCGCATTGCCCTGCTTCAGGGTTGCGGCCTGCGTCTGCTTCAGTTCGGCCGCCTTGTTGCCGCGCCCGGCAAGCGTGCTCTCGAGTTCGTAGGCAGAGTCGAAATGATCCTCGATCGCGCCCTTGTTGCGGCCGGTCACGAACACGAATTCCTCGATGCCGGCCTCCAGGCATTCCTCGACGGCATACTGGATCAGCGGCCGGTCGACGACCGTCAGCATCTCCTTCGCCATTGCCTTGGTGGCCGGCAGAAACCGCGTGCCAAGGCCGGCCACCGGCAGAACGGCTTTACGGACGCGCTGCACCATGTGATCCGACCTCGTGGCCCAAAAGCGTATTGTACTGCAAAATCAATGATTTGCCTGAAATCATCTGCCCCGGGGCAGCGGTCGCGGTAGATGCCACAGGGGCGCCGCCTCTGGCAAGGTCATCCCGCCAGAAGAATATCCTTCGCCCGATTGATTCGGGCGGCCAGGTCGGCGCTGCCGCCGACGTCCGGGTGGACCCGCTGGATCAGGCGGCGGTGCGCGGCCCTGATGTCTTCGGCCGTGGCACCTTCGGCCAGGCCCAGAACAGCCAGGGCCTCGGCACGCCCCATGGTCGCGCCCGGCTTCGCCGGCGGCGGACTCGCCTGCTCGCGCCAATCGGCTCCCAACCGGCGGTCGAGATAGGCTTCGAGGACACGAAGCGAGTCAGGGTCGGACGCGCATTCCGCCCGAAGGGCGAGCAGGTCGGCGGCGCTCAAGCCGTCGAGCAGGCGGCCTGCAAACTGGCCGTGCACGACACGGCCGCCGACCTCGCCGGTACCGTGATCGATCCAGGCCTCCAGCCAGGCCGTGTGCGCTTCCGAGCGCTGGTTGCTGCTGCCGGGCGTACTGAAGCCGCGCGTGGCCCCGTGACGCAAGGCGCGGACGATCAGGCCGGTCAGGACGACTCCCCCCAGCCCGAAAAGTTCGGGCAGCAGGGTCGGCAGGACTGGGACCGCCAGTACCAGCAGCGCGCCGATGGCAAGTCCGCCGAGCACGACGAGGCTGATGCGCGCGCGCCGTGCGACGGTGGTGGGGTTGGCGCGCAGGAACCATGCGAGTCCCAGTCCGACGGCCCCCAGCAACACGAGTGCGGCGAGCACGGGTCCCATGGCTCAGGGCTTGGCGTTGGCCGGCGACGGCGAGGCGGGCAGCCCCTGCTCCTGGCGCTGCTTCTGGATTTCCTTCCAGCGCGCGACGTTGCGGTTGTGCTCGTAGACGTTGGCCGCGAAGGCGTGCCCGCCCTGCCCGTCGGCAACGAAATAGAGCGAGTGGTCGCGCGTCGCGGGGCTGGTCGCCGCCACGATCGAAGCGCGGCCGGGATTGCAGATCGGTCCCGACGGCAGGCCCGGAACGACATAGGTATTGTAGCCCGATGCGGACTGCAGGTCGGCGCGCGTCAGCTCGCGGCCGAGCGTGCCCTTGCCGCCGGTGATGCCGTAGATCGTGGTAGGATCGCTCTCCAGCCTCATCTTGATGCGCAGGCGATTGATGAATACCGCGGCGATCTTCTGCCGTTCGGCGGGAATTGCGGTCTCCTTCTCGATCATCGACGCCAGGATCACGACCTCGCGGCGGTTGAGAAGCGGCAGACCGGCGGCGCGCTTGCGCCAGGCGTCGTCGACCGCCTTTTCCATCGCCTCCTTCATGCGCAGCAGGATGCCGTCGCGCGTATCGTTGCGCGAATAGAAGTAGGTCTCCGGCAGCAGGTCGCCTTCCTTGACGTCGAGCGTGATCTCGCCGGTCAGCGTATCGGTCTTGCGCACCAGTTCGACGACCTCCGCCGTGGTCGCGCCCTCCGGCACCGTGAGCCGGCGCTGCACGACCTTGCCCGACTGCAGCAGCTCGACGAGCGACGCCATGGAGGCGTGTGCGGGGATCTCGTATTCACCCGCCTTGATCGGCTTGGGCGAGGGATCGATCATCAGCGCGATCCTGAACATTCCCGGGCGATTGAGGACACCCTCGTCCTTCAGGACCTTGGCCATGGTCGCAGGCCCCGCACCGCGCGGGATGACGACCCTGCGGGAGGCGGTGAGCGGCCCGTCGGACACGAGCATTTGGTGGCCGACGACCAGGGCGCCGCCAATGACAGTGACGAACAGGACAATAAAGAAGAGTGTCCAGCGAACGAAGCTGAGCATTACTCAGCCCCGGCGGTCACACCGGGCCGACGATCAGCGAGGCGTTGGTGCCGCCGAAGCCGAACGAGTTGCTGAGCGCGTGGCGCACCTGGCGCTGCTTCGCCTGCTTGGGCACCAGATCGATGTCGCAGCCTTCGTCCGGGTCGTCGAGATTGAGCGTCGGCGGCACGACCTGGTCGTTGACCGACTTGATCGCATAGATCGCCTCGATCGCACCGGCCGCGCCCAGCAGGTGCCCGGTCGCCGACTTGGTCGACGACATCGAGAGCTTGTAGGCGTCGGCGCCGAACGCCCGCTTGACGGCACCGAGCTCGATCACGTCGGCCATCGTCGAGGTGCCGTGGGCGTTCACGTAGTCGATCTGGTCGGTGCCGAGGCCCGCCCGCTTCAGCGCCGCCTTCATCGCGCGCTGGGCGCCGTCGCCGTTCTCCGACGGCGCGGTGATGTGAAAGGCGTCGCCCGAGAGCCCGTAGCCCAGGATCTCGGCGTAGATCTTCGCGCCGCGCTTCCTGGCATGCTCGTACTCTTCGAGGATCACGCAGCCTGCGCCCTCGCCCATTACGAAGCCGTCGCGCCGCTTGTCCCACGGCCGCGACGCCGCGGTCGGCGTATCGTTGAAGTCGGTCGAAAGCGCCTTGCAGGCATTGAATCCGGCGATGCCGATGCGGCAGATCGCGGCCTCGGCGCCGCCCGCCACCATGACATCGGCGTCTTCGAACTGGATCAGCCGCGCGGCGTCGCCGATCGCATGCGCGCCGGTCGCACACGCGGTCACGACGGAATGGTTGGGGCCCTTGAAGCCGTAGGCGATCGAGACCTGGCCGGAAACCAGATTGATCAGCGCCGACGGAATGAAGAACGGGCTGACCCGGCGCGGACCGCGCTCCTTCAGGATGATCGATGTCTCGTAGATCGTCTGCAGGCCGCCGATGCCGGCGCCGATCATGACGCCGGTTCGGTTGAGGCCTTCCTCGTCCTGGGGCTTCCAGCCGGAATCCTCGACCGCCTGCTTGGCGGCCGCCATTCCGAACAGGATGAACTTGTCGACCTTCCGCTGCTCCTTGGGGAGCATGTAGAGATCGGCATTGAAATTGCCGTTCGCCTTGTCCCCCTGGGGAACCTCGCCCGCGATCTTGGTCGCAAGATCGGACGTGTCGAAAGCCTGGATCGCGCGAATACCCAACTCGGCCGCGAGCAGCCGCCGCCAGTTGGTATCGACGCCGTCACCCAGGGGGGTGACCATGCCCATGCCGGTTACGACAACTCGCCTCATCCAGCGCCTTCCCTTCTCTGGGTTCGGGCGTCGATCAGGACTTGGCGTTGCTCGTGATGAAGCCGATCGCGTCGCCGACGGTCTGGATCTTCTCGGCGGCATCGTCGGGAATCTCGATGCTGAACTCTTCCTCGAAGGCCATCACGAGTTCGACCGTGTCGAGCGAGTCGGCGCCCAGGTCGTCGATGAACTTGGCATCTTCCTTCACCTGGGCGGCCTCGACGCCGAGGTGTTCGACGACGATCTTCTTAACGCGCTCGGCAACATCGCTCATTTTATTGTCCTTCCCGTATCTTCAAATTCCGGTTCGCCGAGGGGACGGCGATTTCCGGTTCTCCTAACATAGCTCCCCGGCGATTGGCTAGCGCCGGAAAGCTCACAGAATCAGGCACTTGCGCCTAAATCATGGCCATACCGCCATTGATGTGCAGCGTCTGGCCCGTCACGTAGGCGGCTTCGTCGCTGGCGAGATAGACGACGCCCGCCGCGATTTCCTCCGGCGTGCCGAGGCGATCGGCCGGAACCCTTCCGAGGATGCCCTTCTTCTGTTCGTCGTTCAGCACGTCGGTCATCGGCGTCGCGATGAACCCGGGGGCGATGCAGTTGACCGTGATGCTGCGCGACGCGAGCTCCTGGGCCAGCGACTTGGACATGCCGATCAGTCCCGCCTTGGCGGCGGCGTAGTTGGCCTGGCCCGGATTGCCCGTGACTCCCACGATCGAGGTGATGTTGATTACCCGGCCGAACCGGCGCTTCATCATTCCGCGCATCGTCGCACGGATCAGGCGGAACGTGCCGGTGAGATTGACCTGCAGCACCTTCTCCCATTCCTCGTCCTTCATGCGCATCGAGATATTGTCGCGCGTGATGCCGGCATTGTTCACCAGGATGTCGAGCTTGCCGCCCATCGCCGCCTCGGCCTCCTTGGCAAGGCGATCGATGTCGGCGGCATCGTCCATTCTGGCCGCCACGACATGGGTGCGCTCGCCCATCGCGCCCTTGAGCTGAGCCAGCGCGTCGGCGCGCGTGCCGGACAGGGTGACGGTAGCGCCCTGCGCTGTGAAGCATGCGGGCGATCGCGCCGCCGATGCCGCCCGAGGCGCCGGTGACGAGTGCGGCCTTGCCGGTGAGATCGAACATCGCGGACTCTCCTAGGCCGTCTTCAGGAAGGCTTCGATATCGGCGGGCGTGTTGAGCGCCGTCCCCGTCATCTCCTTGTCGATGCGCTTCACCAGGCCCGACAGGACCTTGCCCGCGCCGCATTCGATCAGCACCTCGACGCCGCTGGCCTTCATGTACTGGACGCTCTCGCGCCAACGCACCAGGGCCGGTCACCTGTTCCACCAGACGCTGCTTGATCGCGCCCGGCTCGGTGATCTCCGAGGCCAGCACATTGGCGATCAGCGGCACGCGCGGCGTCGCGAGCGACACCTTCTCGAGCGCCTCCTGCATCGCATCGGCCGCCGGCTGCATCAGCGAGCAATGGAAGGGCGCGCTTACCGGCAGCAGCATGCCGCGCTTGCAGCCCTTGGCTTCGCCGCCTCGATCGTGCGCTCGACAGCGGCCTTGTGGCCGCTCACCACGACCTGGCCGCCGCCATTGTCGTTGGCGACCGCGACCACTTCGCCCTGCGCTGCTTCCTTGCAGGCCTCCTGGGCGGGCTCCAGCTCGATGCCCGAGCAGCGCCGCCATGGCGCCGACGCCGACCGGCACGGCCTTCTGCATCGACTGCCCGCGCAGCTTCAGAAGCCGCGCGGCGTCGGCGAGCTTCAGCGATCCTGCCGCCGCCAGCGCCGAGTATTCGCCGAGCGAATGGCCGGCGACGTGGCTCGCCAGACTGCCGAGCGGCTTGCCGCCGTCCTTCTCCAGGATCCGGATCACGGCCATGCTGACGGCCATCAGGGCCGGCTGGGCGTTTTCGGTCAGGACCAGCTCGGATTCGGGGCCTTCGCGCATCAATTTGGACAGGTTCTGCTTCAGGGCCTCGTCGACCTCGTGGAACACGTCGCGGGCGGTGCCGAAGGCGTCGGCCAGGTCGGCACCCATGCCGACGGCCTGGGATCCCTGTCCCGGAAACACAAAAGCGCGACTCATGGGTCGATTTCCCCCGTTTTTTGGCCTGATGCGGCCCTCTCAATACCCCACTCGGCAGGGTGCCCGGAATGCCTTGATTTCGGGGGATTTGCCTGTATAACCGCCGCTCTTCGGGGCCTAAATCGGTCCCGTCTCCTTGCCGGTCCTAGCATCTCCGCGATGGGGTCGGCTAGACCCGGGCGGTTCTCGCGAACTCCGGGTCGCTAACAGCCATAAGGAGCCAGAATGGCATTGTACGAAAACGTCTTCATTGCGCGCCAGGACGTCCCGGCGACGCAGGTGGAGACCCTGACCACCCAGTTCGCCGAACTGGTCGAAGGCCTAGGGCGGCACCGTCTCCAAGAAGGAATACTGGGGCCTGCGGTCCCTCACTTTCCGCATCAAGAAGAACCGCAAGGGCCACTACACCCTGCTCAACATCGACGCCCCGTCGGCTGCCGTGAAGGAGCTCGAGCGCACCATGTCGATCAACGAAGACATCATCCGCTACCTGACCGTGCGCGTGGACGCCTCGAGGAAGGCCCCGTCGGCCGTCATGCAGCGCAGCAGCGAGAAGTCCGACCGTCCGGCGCGTGGCGATCGTGGCGACCGCGGCGGCTGGGGCGACCGTCCCGCCCGCCGCGAGCGTCCGCGCTTCGGCGACGAGGGTGGTGCAGTAGTCGGTACGGAGGAAGAAGAATGAGCGCGCAACGTCGTCCCTTCACCCGCCGCCGCAAGAGCTGCCCGTTCTCCGGCGCCAACGCGCCGAAGATCGACTACAAGGACGTGCGCCTGCTGCAGCGCTTCATCTCCGAGCGCGGCAAGATCGTGCCGAGCCGCATTTCCGCGGTGTCGTCCAAGAAGCAGCGCGAGCTCGCCCAGGCGATCAAGCGCGCCCGCTTCCTGGCGCTCCTGCCCTACCTGATCGCCTAGAGGAGGACAGCACCATGCCGATGAATCGTCATCCTGCTGGAGCGCGTGCCGAAGCTCGGCCAGATGGGCGACGTTGTGAAGGTGAAGCCCGGCTTCGCCCGCAACTACCTGCTGCCGCAGAAGAAGGCGCTGCGCGCCACCAAGGACAACATCACCTACTTCGAATCGCAGCGTAAGGTCCTCGAGGCCCAGAACCTCGAGCGCCGCAGCGAAGCCGAAGCAGGTCGGCGGCAAGATGAAGGACCTCAAGGTCACCCTCATCCGCCAGGCCTCCGAGGCGCTGCAGCTCTACGGCTCGGTCACGTCGCGCGACATCGCCGACGGTGCCGGCACGGAAGGCGTCAAGATCGAGCGCAGCCAGGTCGAGCTCGACAAGCCGATCAAGTCGCTGGGCGCCCACAAGATCAAGATCCACCTCCATCCCGAGGTCGCGATCGAGATCACCGCGATCGTCGCGCGCTCGCCGGACGAGGCCGAGTTCCTGGCCAAGGGCGGCAAGCTGGTCGCCGAGACCGAGCGCGCCGCGCTGGAGGCGGCGGAAGCCGCCCAGCGCGCCGCCGAGCAGGCCGCCGCCCTGTTCGAAGCCAAGCCGGCCGAAGCCGTTGAAGGCGAGGCCGCCGAGGCCCCCGCCGCCGAAGACGCAAGGCCGGAAGCCAAGCCGGAAGAGAAATTCGGATCGGGCACTGCCCGTTACCGTACAAACAGCCCGCCTCGCACGCCCGCGACGGCGGGCGTTTTCTTTTGGACGGCCGGAAAAATCTCAAGCGACCGCCGTCTTGACCGACCGAAGGGATTCCCATTTAAGGCAGAATTGTGGAACTATTTGGCTTGGCTTGGCGTTTCCCACTCCAGAGGGGGTTCGCAATGCTGCTCGCGAGGGTCTTTGCCGCGGGTTGTCGGCGAAGGCCAGCTGACCATCATCGATGCCGGCCGGAAAGGCGCATCGCATCCGGGGAGCCCGCCCGGCCCGGCGGTCACGATCCGGGTGCATGACCTGGTGGACCGGCATCCGGATCCGCTCCGCCCCCGCCTCGCCTTCGGCGAGGCCTACATGGACGGCACGCTGACCGTCGAGACAGCGGCGACATCTACGATCTGCTCGACCTGGTGGGCCGCAACATCGCCGCGCTCGACCGCTCCTTCCTCGTGCCGCTGGTCGTTTGGCTGGCAGAGGCTGATGCGCCTGTTCGAGCAGTACAATCCGATCGGCCGAGCCCAGCGCAACGTCGCCCACCACTACGACCTCAACGACCAGCTCTACGACTTCTTCCTCGACCGCGACCGGCAGTATTCCTGCGCCTATTTCAAGAACGGCGAAGAGCCGCTCGAGCAGGCGCAGCTCGACAAGAAGCGCCACATTGCCGCGAAGCTGCTGCTGCAGCCCGGCCAGAAGGTGCTCGACATCGGCTCGGGCTGGGGCGGCATGGGCCTGTTCCTTGGCCAGCAGTACGGCGTCGACGTCACCGGCGTCACGCTGTCCAAGGAGCAGCTCGCCGTGTCCAGCCGCCGCGCGCTCGAGGCCGGCTGGCCGACCGGGTGCGCTTCAAGCTGCTCGACTACCGCCAGGAACCCGAGCGCTACGACCGCATCGTCTCGGTCGGCATGTTCGAGCATGTCGGCGTCGCCCACTACGTCGAGTATCTTCCGCAAGGTGAAGGATCTGCTGGCCGACGACGGCGTCATGCTGCTGCACGCGATCGGCCGCATGGAGCCGCCCGGCGGCACCAACACCTGGCTGCAGAAGTACATCTTCCCCGGCGGCTATGCGCCGGCGCTGTCGGAAGTGCTGACGGCGATCGAGAAGGTCGGCCTGTGGGTCACCGACATCGAGATCCTGCGCCTGCACTATGCCGAGACGCTGCGCCACTGGCGCCAGCGCTTCCTCGCCAACCGCGAGCGGATCAAGCAGATCGCGGGCTACGACGAGCGCTTCTGCCGCATGTGGGAATTCTATCTCGCCGGCTGCGAGGTCGCTTTCCGGTACATGAACCAGATGGTGTTCCAGATCCAGATCGCGCGCCGGCAGGATGCCGTGCCGCTCGACGCGCGACTATATCGTCGACGCCGAGCGGGCGGGCACGGACGTCGGCCGCTCGATGGCGGCTGCCGAGTAAGCCGCGCCAGTATTCCCCGCTATCCTCTTCGGGCGCCGATGTGGGTCAGCGGTCTCGCATCTGCTGGTGGCTGCCCCCTCGCCTCGGTAAGAAGGCTCTCCATGGAGCCCCTCAAAAAGACGAACTTCCGCACGAGCCCCCGGCGCCGAAGAACGTCCGGCGCGCGAGCCGCCGCACAATTTCGAGGCGGAGCAGGCGCTGCTCGGCTCGATCCTGGTCAACAACGCCGCCTATCAGCGGGTCGCGGAATTCCTGAAAGCGCGAGCATTTCGCCGACCCGCTGCACGGCAAGCTGTTCGACGCCCTGGCGCGGCTGATCGAGCGCGGCCAAGTGGTCAGTGCGGTCACCCTCAAGACCTACATCGAGAACGACGAGGACATGAAGGCCGCCGGCGGCGCCGCCTATCTCGCGCGAGCTCGCCTCCGCCTCGGTGCACGTGATCGATGCCGGCGATTTCGGCCGGCTGGTGCATGACCTCTTCCTGCTGCGCCAGCTGATCGACGCTCGGCCAGGACGTGGTCAACGGCGCCTTCAAGCCGACGCCTCGAGGAAACCGCGATCGAGCAGATCGAGATTGCGGAAAAGAAGCTCTATGACCTCGCCAGCGTCGGCCAGACCGACGGCGGCTTCAAGCCGTTCCGCACAGCGCTGACCGAGGCCATGGTCGCCGCCGAGGCGGCCTACAACCGCGCCGGCCAGCTCACCGGCGTCGCCACCGGGCTGGTCCAGCTCGACTCAGCTGCTGGGCGGCCTGCACAGGTCGGATCTGATGATCCTGGCCGGCCGTCCCGTCGATGGGAAAGACCGCGCTCGCCACCAACATCGCCTTCAACGCCGCCAAGGCCTATCGCGAGGAGACACGGCAGACGGCAAGCCCAAGGCGGTCGACGGCGCGGTGGTCGGCTTCTTCTCGCTCGAAATGTCGGCCGAGCAGCTCGCCACCCGCATGCTCTCGGAGCAGGCCGGCATTCCGTCGGAGAAGATCCGCAAGGGCGAGCTCGCCAGCGGCGATTTCGACCGCGTGCTGATCTCGATCAGCCGGGAGCTCGAGCACCTCAACCTCTTCATCGACGACACGCCGGCGCTCAGCATCGCCGCGTTGCGCACCCGCGCGCGCCGCCTCAAGCGCACGCACGGCCTCGGCCTGCTGATCGTCGACTATCTTCAGCTCCTCACTCCCTCGGGCAAGTCGCGCCAGGAGAACCGCGTGCAGGAGGTCTCGGAGATCACCCGCGGCCTCAAGACGCTGGCCAAGGAACTCGACGTGCCGGTGATCGCCCTGTCGCAGCTCAGCCGCGCCGTCGAGCAGCGCGAGGACAAGCGCCCGCAGCTCGCCGATCTGCGCGAAGTCGGGCTCGATCGAGCAGGATGCCGACGTCGTGATGTTCGTCTATCGCGAGGAATATTATCTCGAGCGCGCCGAGCCGAGCCGCCGCGCCGAGGAGAACGACCAGCAGTTCAACGAGCGCCACGACGCCTGGAAGCAGCGCTGCGAGCAGAGCTTACGGCAAGGCCGAGGTGATCATGGCCAAGCAGCGCCATGGCCCGACCGGCATCGTGCGGCTGTCGTTCGAGGGCGCGATCACCAAATTCGACAACCTGCCGGCCGACGCGGACGGGCCCGGACCCGTCTTCGAGTAGCCGGCGGAATGTCCGCACCCCGGCGATAACGACGCGCGTGCGCCGGGCCGGCGCCATCCTCACGGTCGACCTCGGCGCCATCGCCGCCAACTGGCGCGGCCTGCGCGATGCCGGCCGCGCGGCCGGGCGACCGATCGATTGCGCCGCCGTACTCAAGGCCGACGCCTACGGCACCGGCGCCACGGTCGTCGGGCCGCGGCTCGCCGCGGAAGGCTGCCGGCACTTCTTCGTCGCGCATATCGACGAGGGCATCGCGCTGCGCGGCCGTCTGCCCGGACCAGCCGATCTACGTGCTGAACGGCCTGCTGCCCGGCACCGAAGGCGGACTTCGTCGAGCATCGGCCTGGTACCCCGTGCTCAACCATCTCGGCCAGCTCAATGCCTGGCGCGCCGCGGCGCAGCGCTACAACCGGCCGCTCGACGCGGTGATCCATGTCGACACCGGCCTCAACCGCCTGGGCTTCAATCCCGACGAGGCGCAGGTGCTGATCCAGCGAGCGCGGCCGCCTGCGCGGGCTGCGGCTGGCGCTGATCATCAGCCATCTCGTCGCGTCGGAGGAGCAGTCCAACCCGGTGAACGGCGAGCAGCTCTCGCGCTTCCGCAACTTCGTGAAGGCAATGCCGGGCGCGCCGGCGTCGCTGGCGAATTCGTCGGGCATTTTCCTCGGGCCCGACTATCACTTCGACATGTTGCGGCCGGGGGCTGCGCTCTACGGCATCAATCCCCTGCCCGACAGGACCAACCCGATGCTCCCGTGGTGACCCTGAATGCGCGCATCTTGCAGGTTCGCGGATCGACGCCTTCCAGACCGTGGGATACGGCGGCGCCTGGCGCGCCGCCCGGCCGGGCCGCGTGGCCACGATTGCGCTGGGATATGCGGACGGTTACTTTCGAACGCTCATCAACCGCACGCATGTGCATCTCGCCGGGCACCGGGTGCCCGTGATCGGCCGCATCTCAATGGATCTCTCGACGATCGACGTGACCGACGTGCCCGAAGCGGAGTGCCAGCCGGGCGACACGCGTCGAGGTCCTGGGCGCGCACATGACGCCGGACGATCTCGCCGAACATGCACGGACCAACGCCTACGAGATCATGACGCGCTCGGCCGGCGCTATGCCCGGGTCTATGTCGACCGGGCAGAACAAGAACCAGAGCAGCAAGCGGAACAGGAACCTGCGTGAGCATTCCCGTCGTCACGATTCTCGGCCGCATGACGCTCGCCTTCCTGGCGACGGCCGGTGCCATCACGCGTTCGCCGGCCACAGCCTGCGCCAGATCGTGCGGCCGCCCTATTACCGCCAGCAGATCCTCCGGCAGATGCTGGAGATCGGCTACTACTCGCTGCCGGTGGTCGGGCTGACCGCCATCTTCACCGGCATGGTGCTGGCGTTGCAGAGTTACACCGGTTTTGCCCGCTTCTCCGCCGAGGCCGCCATTCCCAACGTCGTCGTCGTGTCGCTGACCCGCGAGCTTGGACCGGTGCTGGCCGGCCTGATGGTGGCGGGCCGGGTGGGTGCCGCGATGGCGGCCGAAATCGGCACCATGCGGGTCACCGAGCAGATCGACGCGCTGACGACGCTGTCGACCGACCCGTTCAAATATCTCGTCGGCCCGCGCATCCTCGCGGGCGTCGTCACCCTGCCGATCCTGGTGCTGATCGCCGACATCATCGGCGTGCTGGGCGGCTATCTCGTCGGCGTCTACAAGCTCGACTTCAACGACACCGCCTACCTGCGCAACACGCTCGACTTCCTGCAGTTCCAGGACGTCTTCTCCGGGCTGGTGAAGGCCGCGGTGTTCGGCTTCCTGATCACCCTGATGGGCTGCTACCACGGCTACACGTCGAAGGGCGGCGCCCAGGGTGTCGGCATGGCGACGACCAACGCCGTCGTCTCCGCCTCGATCCTGATCCTGACCTCCAACTACTTCATCACCGAAGCCTTCTTCGCGCGCTAAAGCATGATCGCTTTCACTTTATCCGTCGGCCCGGCTCTCACAGCGAAGCGGTGCCAGTGCCGGGCCGACGGTTCGATTCAATTGAAAGCGATCATGCTCTAATGGTTTCGCCAAAAATATCGCTGCGCGGCGTCACCAAGTCCTTCGGCGAGAAGAAGGTGCTGCAGGGCATCGACCTCGACGTCGCCGCCGGCAAATCGGTCGTGGTGATCGGCGGCTCGGGCACCGGCAAGTCGGTGCTGCTGAAATGCGTTCTCGGCCTGATGCGACCCGAAAGCCGGGTCGATCAGGATCGACGGCGAGGAATGCGTCGACCTCGGCGACGACGGCCGCGCCAGGATCATGCGCAAGTTCGGCATGCTGTTTCAGGGTGGCGCGCTGTTCAACTCGCTGAAGGTCTGGGAGAACGTCGCCTTCGGCCCGATCCAGAGCGACGGCATGGCTCCCGCCAGGGCCAGGGACATCGCGATCGCCAAGCTCGGCAACGTCGGCCTCGCGCCCGAGATCGGCGAGCTGTATCCGTCCGAGCTGTCGGGCGGCATGCAGAAGCGGGTGGCGCTGGCCCGCGCCATCGCCCGCGAACCCGAGATCATCTTCTTCGACGAGCCGACGACCGGCCTCGACCCGATCATGGCCGACGTGATCAACGAGCTGATCGTGAAATGCGTCAGCGATCTCGGCGCCACCGCCGTGTCGATCACCCACGACATGGCGAGCGCCCGCAAGATCGGCCACCGCATCGCCATGCTCTACGAGGGCAAGCTGATCTGGCAGGGCCCGGTCGGCGAGATCGACCGCTCGGGCAATGGCCATGTCGAGCAGTTCATCCATGGCCGCGCCGAGGGGCCGATCCAGATGCAAGTCAGGAAATTCTAGCCATGGCCCGCGACCCGGCCGGCCTGGACGAGGTGCGACGCTGGTTCGCCGAAGATCTCCGCACGACTTGCCATCTCGGCGACGAGCGCGTCGTCGAGGCGTTCGCGCGGTGCCGCGCGAAAATTTCGTGGGACCCGGCCCATGGCGCATACGCCATTCGTCGACGGCTACTGGACGACGCCCGACGACGATCCGCGCCGGCTCTATCACAATGTCCTGGTCGCCCTCGACGAAGAGCGCGGCCTCAACACCGGCGAGCCCGGTCTGTGGGCGCGCTTCTTCGACCGGCTCGGAATCGCGCGCGGCAGCCGCATCCTGCAGATCGGCACCGGTTCGGGCTATTTCACCGCGATCCTGGCCGAACTGGCGGGCCCCGACGGCCAGGTCGAAGGCTTCGAGGTCGATGAGCCGCTCGCGGCGGCAGCCCAGCGCAATCTCGCGCCATGGCCGGCCGCGCACGTCCGGGCCGCCGATGCCAGCCAGCCGATCGACGGGCATGGGATGTCATCGTGGCCTTCGCCGGCGCCACCGCGCCGCACGCCTGGTGGCTGGATGCGCTGGCCGATGGTGGCCGCCTGCTGCTGCCGATGACGGCGCGGCCGGTCGTGGGGCGGCTTCATGTTGCGTCTCGATCGCCGGGGCGGCATTTCGCCGCCCGCTCCGCCGGCTGGGTCGGCTTCTATCCCTGCGCCGGCGCGCGCAGCGACGACCGAGCAGGCAGCCCTCGCCAGGCGCTCAAGGATCCTGCCGGCCAGCAGGCCGTGCGCAGCCTGCGCCGCGACCGTCACGACGAGGAAGAGCACCTGCTGGCTGCATGGCGACGGCTGGTGCCTCAGCAAGCACGAGCTGCACTGAGATGGCGCGGGCCCTCAAACGCTTCGTCTGCCAGATCGTGCGGCGCCGTCACGTCCAAATGGAGCGGCCGCTGCGAGATCTGCGGCGAGTGGAACACCATCACCGAGGAAGCCGGCGCCGCACCCGGCCCTGCGGGCGCGATGATGTCGCGCGGCCAGGGCGGCAGGAAGGGCCGGCTGCTCGAATTCACCGGCCTCACCGGCTCGACGCCGCAGCCGCCGCGCCTGCAGAGCGGCATCAACGAGTTCGACCGCGTGTGCGGCGGCGGACTGGTCGTGGGCTCGGCGCTGCTGATCGGCGGCGATCCCGGCATCGGCAAGTCGACGCTGCTGCTGCAGATGGCGGCGGCGCTCGCCAAGCAGAACACCGCCTGCGCCTACATCTCCGGCGAGGAGGCGGTCGACCAGGTGCGGCTGCGCGCCGAGCGCCTGGGCCTTGCGGACGCTGCCGGTGCAGCTGGTGGCCGCCACCTCGGTGCGCGACATCGTGGCGTCGCTCGAGCGGCCCGACGCGCCCAAGGTCGCGGTCATCAATTCGATCCAGACCATGTGGCTCGACACGTCGAACTCGACGCCCGGCACGGTGACCCAGGTGCGCGCCTCGGCCCAGGCGCTGGTCGAGCTCGCCAAGCGGCGCGGCATCGCCGTGCTGCTGGTCGGCCACGTCACCAAGGACGGCGCGATCGCGGGTCCGCGCGTGCTCGAGCACATGGTCGACACCGTCCTCTACTTCGAGGGCGAGCGCGGCCATCAGTTCCGCATCCTGCGCACGGTCAAGAACCGCTTCGGGCCGACCGACGAGATCGGCGTGTTCGAGATGTCGGACCGCGGGCTCAGCGACGTCGCCAATCCATCGGCGCTGTTTCTCGCCGAGCGGCGCGGCCATGTCTCGGGCGCCTGCGTCTTCGCCGGCATCGAGGGCACGCGGCCGGTGCTGGTCGAGATCCAGGCGCTGGTCAGCCCCTCCTCGCTGGGCAATCCGCGCCGCGCCGTGGTCGGCTGGGACAACAACCGGCTGGCCATGGTGCTGGCCGTGCTCGAGGCGCGCTGCGGCGTCAACATCGGCGCCAACGACGTCTATCTGAATGTCGCGGGCGGCCTGCGCATCAGCGAGCCGGCGGCCGACCTGGCGGTGGCCGCAGCCGTCGTGTCGTCGCTGGCCAACGAGCAGGTTCCGCCCGACATGGCGGTATTCGGCGAAATCGGGCTGGGCGGCGAAGTCCGTCCCGGTGGGCCAGCGCGAGGCGCGACTGCGTGAAGCAGCCAAGCTCGGCTTCCGCAGTGCGTTGGTGCCCAGGGGCCGCGCCGGTTCGGGACCGGCGCCGCGGCCGCCCGAGGGCATCGCCATTGACGAAATTGAGCATCTATCCGACCTTGTCGCGCGTTTTCAGCCGGCGGGCGGCACGGTCAAGCGCCCACGCGAGGGCAATCGGATCGCGACGAGTAACCGGCGAGAGGTTTAGAGGACCGATGGACCAGCTTGGGATCACAGTTTTCGACGTCGCGGTCATCGCCGTGGCCATCTTCGGGGCCGCCATCGGCTGGTCGAGCGGCTTTGCCCACGCGGTCCTGTTCATCGGCTCGTGGATCGGTGCGGGCTATGTGGCGCTCAACTATTCGAAGCTGATCCAGCCCGAGGTCGAGAAGCTGCTGAACGGCAACACCGAGCTGGCGACCTTCGCGTCGATGCTGGTCGTCTTCGTGGCCGCCCTGATCGTGCTGGTGATGCTGACCAATACGCTGTCGCGCTCGATCAAGGCGAGCCCGCTGCGCCGCCCGACGCCATCCTGGGCGGCGGATTTGGCGTGATCTGCACCTGGGTCGCCCTGGGCACGATCTTCCTGTTCTACAGCTATCTCGGCCCCAAGCAGCTGCCGCCGCCGGTCGAAGCCGGCGCCACCTTCCCGGCGATCAAGCAAATGGCCAATTTCGTCGAGCCCTACCTGCCGACGGGCTTCCGGACCCGCCTGCAGAGGGGTGCCGGCAGCGACGCGCTGCCCTCCCTGCCCAGCCCGACGCCGCCCACCGGGGCGCAGGATCCGTCCGTGCCGGCAAATCCGGCCTCGCCCGGCACACAAGCTGCAGCGCGAGCCTGCGCTGAGAAAACGCCGCAGCGAGATATCCTTGATGACTGGGCGGCGGGTCCCACATATAACCCCGCCGTGGTGATCCCCAAGCGCCCTTCTGAAACTCCCGTCGACGAGCTCGACAAGTTTCATGAAGAGTGTGCGCTGTTCGGCATCTACGGCACTTCCGATGCCGCCGCCCACACCGCCCTCGGCCTTCATGCCCTGCAGCACCGCGGCCAGGAAGCCTCCGGCATCGTCACCTACGACGGCCGCCACTTCTACAATCACCGCGCGGCCGGACTGGTCGGCGACATCTTCGGCGAGCAATCGGTCATCGCCACGCTGAAGGGCTACTCGGCGATCGGCCACAACCGCTACGCCACGACCGGCGGCTCTTCCGACCGCAACATCCAGCCGATCTTCGCCGATTTCGACTTCGGCGGCCTGGCCCTCGCCCACAACGGCAACCTCACCAACGCCTACATCCTGCGCAAGGAACTGGTGCGCATGGGCTGCCTGTTCCAGTCGACGACCGACACCGAGGTGATCAACCACCTGATCGCCCGCTCGGAATACTCGCCGGTGGTCGACCGCATCGTCGATGCGCTGGGCAGGGTCAAGGGCGCCTATTCCCTGCTGATGCTGACCGACCAGGCGCTGTACGGCGTGCGCGACCCGCTGGGCGTGCGGCCGCTCTGCATCGGCCGCCTCGAGGACGCGTGGATCCTGACCTCCGAGAGCTGCGCGCTCGACATCATCGGCGCGCGTTTCGTGCGCGACGTCGAGCCCGGCGAGATCGTGATCGTCGACGGCAACGGCCTGCGCTCGATCAAGCCCTTCCCCCAGCACCAGCGCCGCTTCTGCGTCTTCGAGCACATCTACTTCGCCCGGCCCGACAGCAAGGTCGAGGGCGTCGGTGTCTACGATGCGAGGAAGCGCATCGGCATCGAACTGGCCAAGGAAAGCCCGGTACCGGCCGACGTGATCGTGCCCGTCCCCGACTTCGGGCGTGCCGGCGGCGATCGGCTACGCCGCGCAGTCGGGCATCCCGTTCGAGCTGGGCATCATCCGCAACCACTATGTCGGCCGCACCTTCATCGAGCCGGCCGACCACATCCGCCATCTCGGCGTGCGCCTGAAGCACAATGCCAACCGCGCCATGATCGAGGGCAAGCGGGTCATCCTGGTCGACGATTCGATCGTGCGCGGCACGACCTCGATGAAGATCGTCGAGATGGTGCGCAGCGCCGGCGCCCGGGAAGTGCACATGCGCGTCGCCGCACCGCCGACCACCGATCCCTGCTTCTACGGCATCGATACGCCCGAACGCGACAAGCTGCTGGCCTCGCGCTACGACGTGGCCGGCATGGCGAAATTCATCGGCGTCGATTCGCTGGCCTTCATCTCGATCGACGGCCTCTACCGCGCCATGGGCCTGCCGGGCGGACGCAATCCGGCGGCGCCGGCCTTCTGCGACGCCTGCTTCACCGGCGACTATCCGATCGCGCTCGACGACCTGCACGACGCCGAGGATCGCCAGCTCTCCTTCCTCGCCGAACCGGCCTGACCTCGTGCCTTTCGGACAACCTCATCCTGAGGAGCGCGTAGCGCGTCTCGAAGGATGGGCAACAAACGTGGTGCCCGTGCCCATCCTTCGAGACGCGGCCCTGCGGGCCGCTCCTCAGGATGAGGTCGTGCTGACATGGGCTCTTCTCCAATGAGGCTGAAAGACCGGATCGCGCTGGTCACCGGTGCCTCGCGCGGACTTGGCGCGGCCGCGGCGCTGGCCTACGCCAACGAGGGCGCGCACATCGTCGCCGTGGCGCGCACGGTGGGCGGCCTCGAGGCGCTCGACGACCGCATCAAGCAGGCCGGCGGCAGCGCCACCCTGGTTCCGCTCGACGTCACCGACGGCCCCGGCATCGACCGCCTGGGCGCGGCGCTGCACGAGCGTTTCGGCAAGCTCGACATCCTGCTGGGCAATGCCGGCCTGCTCGGCACCCTGTCGCCGATCGGCCATATCGATCCCGCGATCTTCGAGAAGGTGATGGCGGTGAACGTGACCGCGAACTGGCGGCTGATCCGCTCGCTCGACCCGCTGCTGCGCCAGTCCGATGCCGGCCGCGCGATCTTCGTGACCTCCGGCATCTCGCGCCGGATCGTGCCCTACTGGAGCGCCTACGCCGCCAGCAAGGCCGCCCTCGACATGATGGTCGCGACCTAGGCCGCCGAAAGCGCGCACACCAGCCTGCGGATCAACCTCTACAATCCCGGGCCGATGCGCACCGCCATGCGCAAGGAGGCGTTCCCCGGCGAGAAGCCGCAGGACCTGCCGTTGCCCGAAGCGCACGCGGAGGCGTTGATCCAGCTCGCGCTGCCGTCGTGCCGGATGAATGGCGAATGGGTGGCGGGCGACGTCGGCGACGCGGCGAGCGCAGGCTAGAGAACCGGCTCCATCCCCGCCGTTCTCATGCGGGTTTCCCATTCGGTCTGATGGGAGGCCACGCGCGCCGCCAGCTCCTCCGCCGTCGAGGTTTCGAGTTCGAGACCGAGCGGCCTCAGTACGTCGCCGACCGCGGCATCGCCGACGGCCAGCGCCAGTCGGCGATTCCACTCCGAAATGATCGTGGGTGGCGTGGCCGGCGGGGCGAAGAAGGCGAACCACTCGCGCATGTCGAGCTTCGGATAGCCCAGTTCCGACGCCGTCGGGATATCGCCGGCCACGGCGAGGCGCTTGGCGCCCGTCGTCATCAGGATGCGCACCCGGCCGCCGCGATGGGCGGGCAGCAGCGAGGTCACGGTATTCACGCTGGCCGGGATGCGCCCCAGCTCGACATCGGCCACGGCGGCGATCGGCCCGCGGTAGCTCACCGGCTCGAGCGTCTCGCCGGTCGCCTTGCCCAGCAGCACGTTCAGCACCTGGATGAAGGCGACGTTCGACGACACCGCGATCCGGCGACGCTGCGCATCGCCTTCCTTCAGCCACTTGAGATATTCATCGAACGTCGACACGCCCAGTGTCTTGGAGACCGCGAAGGCGATCGGAAAATCGCCGACCTGCATCACCGGCGCGATATCGCGCAGGGGATCGAAGGGGAAATCCTTCGCCGTCAGCTTGGCCACCAAGGTGGTCGACGACAGCAGCGCCAGTTGCGATCCGTCGGGCGGCCCCTTCTTCATCAGCTCGCCCGGCACGGCGCCGGACGCGCCGGTCCGGTTCTCGACGGTGACGTGGCGGCTCAGCCGGCGCTCGAGCTGCGTGGCGACGGCGCGTGCGGTGAGATCGGCGCCGCCGCCGGGCTCGAAGCCGACGAAAATCCGGATCGACCGGTTGGGCAGTCCGCTTTGCGCGCGCGCCAGACCCGGAAGGACCGCGGGAGCGACGAGGACGCCAAGCGCGCCGAAGGACATCAGGGAGCGTCGCTTCATTGCCGCATGATATTGCATGTCACGTGACATTTCACGCCGAAACTCGCCCGGCTTTAGCGCTGGGGCTTGGCGCGGGAGGCGTAGGGGTTCTTGGCCTTGCGCATGTTGAGGCGGATCGGCACGCCGGGCATGCCGAAGTCGTCGCGCAGGCGATTGACCAGGAAGCGGATGTAATCCTTGCCCAGTTCGTCGGCCTGGCTCGCCGACAGGATGAATGTGGGCGGCCGCGTCTTGATCTGGCTCATGAAGCGCAGCCGGATGCGGCGGCCCTTGGCGAGCGGCGGCGGATGCAGCACCTCCATCTCGCGCAGCCAGCGATTGAGCTGCGGAGTCTTGATGCGCAGGTTCCACGTGTCGTAGGTCTCCATCACCTTCGGCATCAGCCGCTCGACGCCGCGCCCGTTGAGCGCCGAGAAGCCCACGATCGGCACATCCTTGACCTGCGTGAAGGACGATTCGAGGCGGTCGTTGAGCTTGCGCCAGGCCTTGCTCGCACCCGAGCGATCCTCGGTCAGCAGGTCGGTCTTGTTGACCGCGATCACCAGCGCGCGGCCCTCGTCGATCACGCGGCCGGCCAGGGTGAGATCCTGCTTCTCCAGCATGTCGCCGGCGTCGAGCACGACCACGACCACGTCGGCGAGACGGATGGCATCGAGCGTGTCGGCGACCGACATCGTCTCCAGCCGGTGATCGATGCGGCTGCGGCGGCGCATGCCGGCGGTGTCGATCAGGCGGATCTTGCGGCCGCGCCACTCCCACTCGACCCGGATCGAATCGCGGGTGATGCCGGCCTCCGGGCCGGTCAGCACGCGTTCCTCGCCGACCAGCCGGTTGAGCAGGGTCGACTTGCCGACATTGGGCCGGCCGACGATGGCCAGCATCAGTGGGCGCTTGGCCGCTGCCGCGGCGGCGGCCTCGGCGTGCTTTTCGCTCACCTCCTCGTCGGCTTCTTCTTCCTCTTCCTCGTCTTCCGGGGCGGCGGGAATGAGCCGCGCCATCGCCTCGTGCAGGTCGCTCAATCCCTCGCCGTGCTCGGCCGAGACGGGGATCGGCTGGCCGAAGCCCAGCGCGTGCGCTTCGGCCAGGCCGTTCTGTCCGGCGCGGCCCTCGCACTTGTTGGCGACGACGATCACCTTCTCGTGGCGCTTGCGCAGCCAGCTGGCGAACGCCTCGTCGAGCGGCAGCACGCCCGCCCGCGCGTCGATCAGGAAGAGCACCGCATCGACGGTGTCGACGGCGCGCTCGGTAAAGCGGCGCATGCGGCCCTCGAGACGGGCGACGTCGGCGGTCTCCCAGCCGGCGGTATCGAGCAAAGTGAACCTGAGGTCGCCCAGCTGCGCCGGGCTCTCGCGCACGTCGCGGGTTACGCCCGGCGTGTCGTCGACGATGGCGTGACGGCTGCCGACCAGACGATTGAAGAGGGTCGACTTGCCGACGTTGGGCCGGCCAACGATCGCAACCCGGGGTACGCCGTCACCGGAGGACAATAAGCTCGCCATTGTCGGTCAGCACATAGACCGTGCCGTTCGACACCACCGGCGCCAGCCTGATCGGCGCCTTCATGTCGACCTTGCCCATGATCTCGCCGTTGTAGGGCGACAGCGCCAGCAGCTCGCCGGTCGTGCCGCCGATCAGAAGGCGGTCGCCCGCCAGCACCGGGCCGCCCCACAGGATCGGCGTGGTCCGTTTCTCGTCCTTGTACTGGGTGAGCGGCGTCGCCCACTTCACCTTGCCGGTGTCGCGGCTGAGCGCGGCGACATCGGCGCTGCCGGTCACCACGAAGACGAATTCGCCGGCCGCCCACGGCGTCTGGTTGCCGCCGATCGAGCGGTCCCACTTGCGCGCACCGGTGCGCAGGTCGAAGGCGCTCACCTGTCCGCCCGAGCCCATGGCGTAGACCAGGCCGCGATCGATCACCGGCCGGCCGCGGATGTCGGTCAGGTTGCCGAAGGCGCGCAACTCGCCGCGATTGTTCCCGACCACCGACTCGTTCCAGACCATGCGTCCATTGTCGAGGCGCAGGCAGACGAGTTCGCCCGAGGAGAACGGCGCCACGACGAACTCCGACGCCCCCGCCGGGCTGCTGCCGCCGACATAGCCCGCGACCTCGGAAAGGCCGGAGAACGACCACAGGTCGGAGCCGTCGACCGCGGCCATCGCATGCAGCTTGTTGTCGATCGAGATCGAGAACACGCGATCGCCGAACACCAGCGGCGCGCCGCGCACCGGCGCGCTCACGCTCGAGTGCCAGAACACATTGCCGTTGGCGGCATCGAGCGAGAACACTTCGGCGAAACCGGTGGTCACGAACAGCCGGCCGCCGTACCACGCGAGCCCGCCGCCGAACTCGTCGCCGTCGCGCGCCTTCTCGGGCTTCAGGGTGACGGTCCACAGGACCTTGCCGGTCGCCGCCTCGAAGGCCGACACCGTGCTCTCGGCGTCCTTGGTGAAGACCTTGCCGTCGGCGATCACCGGCGGCGTGGTCAGGATGCGGGTCGAGGTCGAGCCCTTGCCGATGTTCGCGGTCCAGATGACCTGCGGGCTGGCGCCGATCGCCAGATGCTGCATGGCGTAGTTGGGGAAGCCGCCCGACTGCGGCCACGAGTCGTTCTCGACCGGCGCCGGCAGGGTGACGACCAGGCCTTGCGCGTCCTTGTCCGGCTCGAGCTCGCCGCGGCCGGCGAACACCGACACGCGCTCGCCCTCGAGCGGGATCTTCTTCTTCTCGAATATGCCGCAACCGCTCAAGGTCAGCGCCAGCATGGTGGCCGCGACGACGATCCGCACCGACATCTACTTGGCCTCCGGCTTCGTCTCGCCGGGAGGGACCGGATAGATCGTGAGCATCGCGGCGGTGCGCTGCTGGATGCCGGCCGGTGCGGTGGCATCCTTGCTGAGCGCTTCCCAGATCGCGCGGGCGGCCTTGAGGTCGCCCTTCTTCACCAGGGCCAGCGCCTGCAGCTCGCGGGCGCTCAGGCTGAACGGCCGGTCGGGTGCGGCCATGCCCTCGAGCTGGCCTGACATGGCATCGAGCTTGCCGGGATCGACGCTCTTGTAGCCGGCGATGGCGAGCGCGAGGTCGGACAGTTCGGGCGTCAGCTTGGGCGCCAGCGCAATCAGCGCCGCGATCTGCTGCTCGGGCGTGTCGAGAAGCTGGGCGTCGGCTAGGGCTGCCAGGGAACGATAGGGCTCCGCCGCCGTCGCCGCCTGCTGCTCGAGCTCGGCGCGCGCGGCCTTGAGATCGGTTCCGACCTTGGCCAGGGCCGCCGAATAGGCCGCTCCCGCGACCGCTGCCTGGGAGGCCTCGTACTTGCGCCACTGGATCAGGCCCGCCGCCGCCACGACCACCACCACGAAGCCGGTGATGGTGAGCGCGCCCCAGCGTTTCCACCAGGCCTTGAGGTCGTCCTGGCGGACTGCGTCATCGACTTCCTGAAAGGCGGCCTGGTCCGACACGCGGGTCACTCCGGCGGATTATTGACGGGGATTATTGCGAAATATCAACGGCTTCAGCGCCGGTTTCTAGCCGCGTACGCAGGGTTTGGCAAACCGTGAAGGTTCTGCAACAATTCACGCCAACGGCATGATTCAAAGCCCGCCCGCATGAGCGACCTCTATCGTCTGGCAGACCATCGGGCCCGCCGCCGGACCATCTCGTTCGACCGCCGGGAACTCGGCCAGCTGCTCGGTTTGTACAGCATGCGTGTGCGTTCGGGAGAGTGGCGCGACTACGCCATCGATTTCCGGCCCGGCATGGCGATCTTCTCGATCTTCCGCCACACCGCCGAAAGCCCGCTCTTCGCCATCGCCAAGGTGCCGAGCAGCAACGCCGGCATCTACATGGTCTACAACGGCCCGCGGAAGCTGGCCCACGGCGACATCCTCGAGGATGTGCTGCGGGTCTTCGACAGGAAGCTCAAGCTGCTCTCGACCTGAGCTCCCGTTCCTCTCCTTGCCTACTTGATTCCGCCCGGCGCGGTCGCCGCGCCGATGCCGGCGCCCAGCGCCGTGCCGACCAGGGCCGAGCCGACCAGCGGGAAGCCGGCGAGGGCGCCGACGGCCAGGCCAGTGCCGGCGCCGATGCCGCCGCCGGTGACGGCGCGCTGGCCCCAGGTGTCGCCACAGGCCGACAGCGAGAGGGCAAAGGGAACGACAAGCAGAAGACTGAGAATCCTGGTTTTCATGACGTCCTCGGGGGACAAGGTGACGGCGGGAAGCCGCAGAAATTATTGTTGGCCCGGAAGGGCTTTAACGGCTGCCACCTTGTTACAATTGATAATATACGTCAAGAAAATTATATAACTTATTGATATTACTTGAATTTATCTCCGTACACTTCAGGCTTGAATCCGACGACCACCCGGCCCGCGCCCAGTTCGAGGACCGGGCGTTTGATCATCGAGGGCTGCGCCGCCATCAGCGCGATGGCCCTGGCCTCGGTGAGGCCCTGCTTGTCCGCCTCGGGCAGCGCGCGGAAGGTCGTGCCGGCGCGATTGAGCAGCGCCTCCCAGCCGACCCGGGCCGCCCAGCCCTTGAGCCGCGTCGGGTCGATGCCGGCCACCTTGTAGTCGTGGAAGACATAAGGCCGCCCTCGCCCGTCGAGCCAGGCGCGCGCCTTCTTCGTCGTGTCGCAATTCCTGAGGCCATAGAGCGTGGGCGTCATCGGCACTCCTTTTCCACATCTGGCCGTTTTGCCACACCCGCAACCCGCCCGGCGCCGGAGGCGTTTTCTCCAGACCTTGGTTCATCGCCGCTTGGCCTCGGCACCAGCCCAGCGAAAAACAAAAGCGGCTCAACCGATCAGAGGATTGCATGACGAAGACCCTGAAGACCACCGCACTTGCCATCGCCCTCGCCGGCTCGACGGCACTCGGCATGGGGACGGCCTTTGCTGTCGACGCCGTCGTGACCTTCGATCCGGGTACCGTCCGCTACGGCTACACCGACGGCTACTGGTCGAACGATCACGTCTGGCACACCTGGAGCAACCCCTCGTACATCCAGACCTATCGCTCCCGCCCGGGTGCCGTGTACCACGAGTGGAAGCACGACCGTGACCCCGACATGGGCTGGGTCGAGCTCCACAAGTAGCACTCTCTCGAACTGACGAGTTTTCGCCGCAGTATGTGGCGAAGTCGCCGGCGGTTCCCGCTTCGCTCCCCCGGGCGGTGGCCGCCGGCGATTGTCGTTTGGCGCTCGTCATGGCAGAGACAGGATCATGCCCGGCACCGTCCGCCTTCACCGCGTCCTCGCGACGACCCCCGACAAGGTCTACCGCGCCTTCCTCGAGCCCGATGCCGCGGCCAAGTGGCTGCCGCCGAACGGCTTTGCCTGCACCGTCCATCACCTGGAGGCGAAGGTCGGCGGCACGCACAAGATGTCCTTCCGCAATTTCACCACCGGCCACAGCCACTCCTTCGGGGGCACCTATCTCGAGCTCGTGCCCAACGAACGCCTGCGCTACACGGACAAATTCGACGACCCCAACCTGCCGGGCGAGCTGCACGTCACCGTCACCCTCAGGAAAGTTTTGGTCGGCACCGAACTGACCGTCGTCCAGGAAGGCATCCCCGACGCCATCCCGGTCGAGGCCTGTTACCTGGGCTGGCAACAGTCGCTCGCCAACCTGGCGCAACTGGTGGAGCCGGACATCCGGCAGTGACTTCGGCTTCATCGCCCAGTGTATAGGGCAGGTCTGGCGATCCAGCCTATTACGGTCGTTACTGAAGCGATTGCGTTGAGCCGCTGAGTCACCTTCGATAACCAAGTGAAAATTGTCATCCCGAGCGCAGCGAGGGATCCTTGCAGGGCCGCAGTTAAGGATCCCTCGCTACGCTCGGGATGACAACGCGCGCTGATGGCCTCAGGCATCGGCCGGCTTCACCGCCCAGTGTATAGGCAAGGATCGGCGGTTCAGCCTATTACGGTCGTTACTGAAGCGATTGCGTTGAGATGCTGAGTCACCTTCGACAACCAAGCGAAAATTGTCATCCCGAGCGTAGCGAGGGATCCTTGCAGGGCCGTAGTTAAGGATCCCTCGCTGCGCTCGGGATGACAACGCGCGCTGATGGCCTCAGGCATCGGTCGGCTTCACCGCCCAGTGTATAGGCAAGGATCGGCGGTTCAGCCTATTACGGTCGTTACTGAAGCGATTGCGTTGAGATGCTGAGTCACCTTCGACAACCAAGCGAAAATTGTCATCCCGAGCGTAGCGAGGGATCCTTGCAGGGCCGTAGTTAAGGATCCCTCGCTGCGCTCGGGATGACAACGCGCGCTGATGGCCTCAGGCATCGGTCGGCTTCACCGCCCAGTGTATAGGCAAGGATCGGCGGTTCAGCCTATTACGGTCGTTACTGAAGCGATTGCGTTGAGATGCTGAGTCACCTTCGACAACCAAGCGAAAATTGTCATCCCGAGCGCAGCGAGGGATCCTTGCTTGGCCGCAGTTAAGGATCCCTCGCTGCGCTCGGGATGACAATCTTTGCTACCGACGATTGGTTGCTGGTTTGAGCAAATACCGCTGTCATCCCGTGCGTAGCGAGGGATCCTTGTGCCGCGGCAGCATCAGTACTGGACCTACATCCTGACCAACCCTGCCCGCAACGTCATGTATGTCGGCGTCACCAACAACCTCGAGAATCGGGTCGCCGAACATTGTGCAGGGACCGGCGGCGTCTTCACGAAGCGCTACAACGTGCACACACTCGTCTATGCCGAGGAATATCAGCAGATCGAGGATGCGATCGCGCGCGAAAAGGAAATCAAGGCATGGCGGCGGTCCAAGAAAGATGCGCTCGTCATGGCCACGAACCCCACGTGGGCCGACCTTCTTGCTCCTGGGGAGGCCTTCAAGGATCCCTCGCTGCGCTCGGGATGACACTGTGCGGTTAATGACCGCAATAAGCACGAATTGTCATCCCGAGCGCAGCGAGGGATCCTTATTCTGTCCTACGTCTCGAACAACAGTTCCAGTCCCGAGCGCTTGGGCCGGCGGGGGCCGGTCCACAGGACGCCGGGGAAGCCCTTCAGCGGTTTGAGCTTCTCGCCGCGCCAGGTCCACTCGGGCAATTCCTCCAGCGCGATATGATAGAGCGGCTCGCGGCCGGTGCCGCTGTCGAACAGCGCGCGCGGCAGGTTGACCATCTGCGGCGAGCGCTTGCGCTCGTAGAGAACCGGCGTGCCGCATTGGCTGCAGAAGCCGCGGACGTCGCCCGCTTCGTCCTTGAACCGGCTGATTGCCGAAGCCCCCTTGGCGATGCGAAAGCGGCTGCGCCAGCTGCCGACATAGGTCGCGTAGGCCGCACCATGCGCGCGCCGGCTCCGGCTCGAATGGTCGTGCCATGCCCAGCGCGCCGGGACGCCGATCTCGACCTGCACCTTGCCGCAGAGGCAGCGGCCGCTGGCAATTCCTTGTGCTCCCATGAGAGATCCCCCGGTCTGTTGGCAAGGGCCAAATCCGGCGATAGACAAAGCTGTGCCCGACAGTACCCACCCCCGGACGGGAATTCGCGCCCGCCTGGGCTTTCTCCGGCGATTCGTCCGCTTTGCCCTGCCCTTCTGGTGCGCGGAGCATAAATGGATCAACCGCCTGCGTCTGGCCCTGGTCGCGCTGCTGACGGTGGCGCAGGTCGCCGTGCAGGTCGGCCTCAACTCCTGGTCGGCGCGGCTCTACAACGCGCTGGAAGCGCGCGAGCTCGACAAGTTCCTCGAGCAGATCGTGACCTTCGCGCTCCTGCTTCTGGCCAGCATCGCCGTCTTCTCCACTTCTCTCTATGTGAGACGCCGCCTGCAGTTCGCCTGGCGTGTCTGGCTCACCAAAAACACCCTGTCGGTCTGGATGGCGGAAGGACGGCACTATCAGCTCGGCCTGATCACCGGCGACCACGACAATCCCGACGGCCGCATCGCCGAGGATATCCGCGTCACGACCGAGTTCGGCGATGGATCTGGGCCAGTCGCTGTTCTACTGCATCCTGCTGCTGGTCACGTTCGTGCACGTGCTGTGGACGCTGTCCGGTGTCGTGCATGTCGGCATCGGCAGTGTGGTCCTGGCCATTCCCGGCTTCATGGTCTTCATCGCGCTCACCTATTCGGCGATCGGCACCAGCCTGGCACTGTGGGCCGGGCTGCCGCTGGTCGGCGCCTCCAATCTCCGGCAGACGGTCGAGGCCAATTTCCGCTTCGGTCTGGCGCGGGCCCGCGAGTATTCCGAAAGCATCGCCCTGATCGGCGGCGATGCCGACGAGCGCACCTATCTCCAGGAGCTGTTGCGCGGCGTGCGGCGCGGCTGGGAGAGCCAGACCTACGGTCTGGTGCGCATCATCGTCTTCACCACGGCCTACGGCGTGCTGGCGAACCCGTTTCCGATCCTGATCGCCGCGCCGCGCTACATCATGGGGTTCATCACCCTGGGCACCTTGATGCAGATGGCCCAGGCGTTCTCCCAGGTGACTGCCGCGCTGTCCTTTCCCGTCGACAATCTTTCCAACATCGCCCAGTGGAGCGCCTCCGTCGAACGGGTGATGGCGCTGCAGGACGCGCTGGGCAACCTCCAGGAGGAGCTGGGCGACAACCGCATCGAGGTGAGGCACGAGGGCGCCTCGCTGAAGTTCGCCGGCGTGCGCGTGATGGAGCACGATGCGGCGCCGTTGATGAAGCCACTGACCGCCGAGGTCGCTCCCGGCGAGCATGTCTCGATCGAAGGCGAGCCGCAGCTCTGCCGCAAGCTCGTTCTCGCGGTGGCCGGCCTCTGGCCCTGGGGCGCCGGAACGGTGACCTTGCCCGCGGGCGCCAACATCTTCATCGCCAGCGACCGGCCCTATCTGCCGGTGGGCGCCCTGGGCGAAGCGGTTTGCTACCCGATGACCCTGGGCGTCTGCGTGCCGGCCGACATCGATGCGGCGCTGCGCCGTGTCGGCCTGGGCGACTGGGTCGGCCATCTTGCCGTGACCGGTACCTGGGAGCGGGTCCTCTCCGCGGCGCAGCAGCAGAGGCTCAGTTTCGCGCGCATGCTGCTTCATCGGCCCGACTGGATCTTTCTGGCCGAGGCGACCAATGCGCTCGATGCCGCCGCCCAGCGCGACATGACGGAGTTGCTGGTCGCGGAATTTCCGCGCGCGGCGGTGGTGACCGTCGGCCGCGCCGGATTGCTCGACGGATTTTTCCAGCGCGTGCTGCATGTGGAGGCCGAGAGCGCGGGATGATCGAGGGCTGGGTGACGCGCGAGGCCGATGCGCTGCTGCAGCCGATGCAGCCGGCGGCGTTTTCCGGATCGCCGCCGGGCGAGGCGCTGCCCACGATCGAGGTCGATGGGGACCGGACCTTTCAGCCGATCGAGGGCTTCGGTTTTTCGCTGACCGGCGGCAGTGCGTATCTGCTGGCGGGGCTGGGCACGGCGGAGCGCGCGAACCTGCTGCAGGAGCTGTTCGGCCCGACCGAGGCGTCGCTTGGTCTCAGCTGCCTGCGCCTCAGCATCGGCGCCTCCGATCTCGGCCGCAAGGATTTCAGCTATTGGGGCCTGCGGCGCGGCACGAAGAACCCGGACCTCGGGCTGTTCAATCTTTCCGCCGGCGACCGCGAGGTGGTGCCCATGCTGCGGGAGATCCTGCAAGTCAATCCGGCGATCAAGATCATCGCCGCGCCATGGTCGGCGCCGCCGTGGATGAAGACCAACGGCAGCTACATCGCCGGACACCTGAAGCCGGAGAGCTATTCGGCCTATGCCAGATACTTCGTGAAATACATCGAGACGATGCGCCTGCACGGCATCCATGTCAGCGCGGTGAGCCCGCAGAACGAGCCGCAGAACCCGAGGAACGAGCCCAGCATGGTGATGAGCGCCGCCGAACAGGCAGCCTTCATCAAGGGCCACCTGGGACCGGAGATGCGCCGCGGCGCGCCCGACACGGAGATCCTCTGCTGGGACCACAATTGCGACGGCATCGATTTTCCGCTCGACGTGCTGGGCGACCCGCAGGCGCGCGAATACATCTCCGGCGTCGCCTGGCATCTCTACAACGGGACGCCCGACGCGATGTCGTACGTGCACGACCGGTACCCCGACAAGAAGGTCTATTTCACCGAGCAATGGGTGCCGGCGCAGGAAGCCTTCATGAGCGCGCTGCGCTGGCATACGCGCAACGTCATCATCGGCGCCCTGCGCAACGGCAGCCGCACCGTGCTCGAATGGAACCTGGCGTCGGATCCGCGCTACGCCCTGCACACGCGCCTCGGCGCCGTCGGTGCCCTGGGCGGCATCACCATCGCCAACACGGTCAAGCTGCGCCGCGCCAACGCCCCTGTACTTGCAGCCACAATCACGCGCAATCCCGGCTATTACCTGATGGCGCACTCGGCGAAGTACATCCGCCCGGGTTCGGTGCGGGTTTTTTCCAGCGAGGTCGACCGTCTCCCCAACGTCGCCTGCCTGACGCCCGACTCGCAGCTGGTGATGGTGGTCCTGAACGACGGCGACGGTGCCCGGCGCTTTCACGTCCGGCACCGCGGCGCTCATGCAACGATGGAGCTGGGGCCAGGCGATGTCGCGACACTGCGATGGAACGTTGGCGTGGCGGTGTGGCGAAGACTGTCATCCCGAGCGTAGCGAGGGATCCTTGTTCGGCCGCAGTTAAGGATCCCTCGCTGCGCTCGGGATGACAATCTTGGGGGCCAGCGCACTAGCGCACTGGGGGCGCGCCACTCCAGTGGCGCGTCTTTTCTTGGCCGCGCCCCTCGGAAGCCCTCGGGGCAGGCTCCACGCAATCCTTTCTTCGCGATGCGCCACCGCATGACGCGTCACCGGAGTGACGCGCCCCAGTAAAAGAGCTACGCGCCCGGGTGGAGGCCGGGGGCTTCCTGGCCGGTGCGTTCGACATATTCGGTGTAGCCGCCGCCGTACTGGTGGACGCCGTCGGGCGTCAGTTCGAGCACGCGGTTGGAGAGCTGCGCCAGGAAGTGGCGGTCGTGGCTGACGAACAGCATCGTGCCCTCGAATTCCGACAGCGCCTCGACCAGCATCTCCTTCGTCGCCATGTCGAGATGGTTGGTGGGCTCGTCGAGCACCAAAAAATTCGGCGGGTCGTACAGCATCTTGGCCATCACCAGCCGCGCCTTCTCGCCGCCCGACAGCACGCGGCACGGCTTCTCGATATCGTCGCCGGAGAAGCCGAAGCAGCCGGCCAGCGACTTCAGCGCGCCCGTGCCGGCCTGCGGGAACGACGCGTCGAGCGACTCGAACACCGTGTCGTCGCCGTCGAGCAGGTCCATCGAATGCTGGGCGAAGTAACCCATCTTCACACTGGCGCCCAGGGCCACCGTGCCCTGGTCCGGCTCGGTCTCGCCCGCCACCAGCTTCAGCAACGTCGACTTGCCCGCACCGTTGGCGCCCAGCACGCACCAGCGCTCCTGGCGGCGCATGCGCAGGTCGAGGCCCGTGTAGATCGGCTGCGTGCCGTAGCCCTTGTGCACGTCCTTGAAGCTCACCACGTCGTCGCCCGAGCGCGGCGGGGTGCGGAATTCGAACTGCACGGACTGGCGGCGCCGCGGCGGCTCGACCTTCTCGATCTTGTCGAGCTTCTTCACGCGGCTCTGCACCTGGGCGGCGTGGCTCGCGCGCGCCTTGAAGCGCTCGATGAACTTGATCTCCTTGGCCAGCATCGCCTGCTGGCGGTCGTATTGCGCCTGGCGCTGCTTTTCGCCGAGCGCCCGCTGCTGGTCGAAGAAATCGAGGTCGCCCGAATAGGTGACGAGCGAGCCGCCGTCGATCTCGACGACCTTGCCGATGATGCGGTTCATGAACTCGCGGTCGTGCGAGGTCATCAGCAATGCGCCCTCGTACTTCTTCAGGAACTCCTCGAGCCAGATCAGGCTTTCGAGGTCGAGATGGTTGGAGGGCTCGTCGAGCAGCATGCCGTCGGGCCGCATCAGCAGGATGCGCGCCAGCGCCACCCGCATCTTCCAGCCGCCGGACAGCAGGCCGACGTCGCCGTCCATGCGTTCCTGGCTGAAGCTCAAGTCCGCTGAGCACCTCGCGCGCCCGCGCATCGAGCGCATAGCCGTCGAGCTCCTGGAAGCGCCCCTGCACCTCGCCATAGCGCTCGATCATCGCGTCCATCTTGTCGGCCCCATGAGCAGCCAGATCGGGATCGGCCATCGCCGCCTCGAGCTGGGTCATCTCGATGGCGAGCGCGCTCACCGGCCCGACGCCGTCCATGACCGCGGCGACCGCGCTCATGCCCGACATTTCGCCCACGTCCTGGCTGAAGTAGCCGATGGTCATGCCGGGATCGATCGTCACCTGGCCGTCGTCGGGCTGCTCTGTCCCCGCGATCATGCGGAAGATCGTGGTCTTGCCGGCGCCGTTGGGCCCGACCAGCCCCACCTTCTCGCCCTTCTGGACGCCCATCGACGCGTCGATGAACAGGATCTGGTGGCCGTTCTGCTTGCTGATGTTATCGAGACGAATCATGGCGGTGTGCTTAAGCGAAAGTCGAGCCAAGGCAAGCGGCGGATTGTCCCGATGATTGTCATCCCGAGCGCAGCGAGGGATCCTTGCGCGGCAGATAGAGTAAGGATCCCTCGCTACGCTCGGGATGACAACGATGCTCGGGATGACAGCGGGTGTTAATTACTGGACAGTTAACCATGTGGTTTAGTATATAACATCCATGATCACCCGCACCTTCGACGCCCCGCCCTCCCGCGTCTTCGCGGCATGGACCAAGCCTGAGCTGATGAAGCAATGGTGGGCGCCGCCATCGTCCGGGATCTCGTTCGTGTCGTGCGAGATCGATGCGCGCCCTGGCAGGAACTCTGGCGGCAGCTACCGCTTCGTGTTCAGCCATCCCGAGGCGAAGCAGCCGATGGCGTTCTTCGGCAAGTATGTCGAGGTGATCCCAAACGCTCGCCTCGCCTGGACCAACGACGAAGACGGCGGCAACGGGGCCGTCACCACGGTCACGTTCGAGGAGCGCGGGGCCGCGACCCTGCTCACCGTCACCGATACGACCGGCGCCCCCGACATGTCCGACGAACAGTTCGCCCAGCTCGACGCGCTTCTCGCCAAATAAAGGAGACACCCAATGTCCAAAGTCAGAGTAGCCGGCTTCTGCGTCTCCCTCGACGGCTTCGGCGCGGGCGCCGACCAGAGCCTCGACAATCCGCTGGGCGTGAACGGGCCGGACATGTTCCAGTGGTTCTTCCCGACCAGGTTTTTCTGCGAGATGGTCGGCAAGGGCGGCGGCGAGACCGGCCCAGACAATGACTTCGGCACGCGCGCCATGACAGGCTTCGGCGCCTTCATCATGGGCCGCAACATGTTCGGCCCCGTGCGCGGCCCCTGGCCCGACGACAGCTGGAAGGGATGGTGGGGCGAGAACCCGCCCTATCACGCGCCGACTTTCGTGCTCACGCACCACCCGCGCCCGCCCATCGAGATGGAGGGCGGCACGACGTTCCACTTCGTCGCCGATGGAATCGACGCGGCGCTGCAACACGCACGAGACGCCGCCGGCGCCAAGGACATCAAGATTGGCGGCGGCGTCGAGACGGTGAGGCAATACATCCAGGCCGGCCATGTCGACGAAATCCACCTCGCGATGGCGCCGGTCGCGATCGGCCAGGGCGAGCCGCTGTTCAGCGGCCTCGATCTCCGCGCGTTGGGATACCGGACCGTCGAGCATGTCGCGACGGAACGCGCCACGCACATCGTGCTGGCGAAGTAGCGCCCCCCTCTCGCGAAGCAGCGCACCCTGTCATCCTGAGCGAAGCGAAGGATCTTGCGCTTCGCCGGGAGCACTCCGGGGCTAACGTCAGGTCCTTCGCTCCGCTCAGGACGACGGGGGTGCTCACCATCTGAAAGGATCATGGCCGCGCGCAGCGCAGTCATGATCATGTCGCGCCCCCATGAGGGGGTAGCGGGGTAGCGCTAATTGCGCCAATTCGCGAGGCCGCCTGGGCGAGCAGCGGATTGACCTGCCAGCGCCGCCGGCGCGGGCCGCGCCGGGTCGGCTCCGTGACCACCACCTCCCGCAACACCCCGCCTGCCCTCGAGCCGCGCCAGCACCTCTTCCGCGCCCTGGGCATCGACCGACTGGCAGAGCGCCTCGCGCCGCACGTCCTCGCGCGAGATCTCGGGCGCCTTCACCCTCTTCAGCCAGCGCACGACGCGGCGCGCGGCGCGGTCACCCGCTGTGCTCCCCTGGCCCGCGCCCGCGCGATCGAACACGGCCAGCGCCTGCGGCAGGTAATAATCCGACCAGAGCGCATGCGCGGCCTCGACGTGCGCGGCGCCAACCGGCAGCCAGTGTTTGTCGGTCTCCGCCCACTCCATCAGCGACAGCACGCCCGCCAACCGCACGATCGTGGCCACGCCGCGGCCGATCCATTCGGCGGCCACGCCCCCGCCTCCCGTCTCGTCGCATTCGTCGGCAAGCTGCCGGAGCGCCGGCATCAGCGCTTCCAGCCGGCGTACCGCGCCCTCGTCGAACGGCACCACGGCGGGATCCTCGCGATGGCCGGCAAACGCGGCGATCTTCAGCAGCAACGCCTCGATGGGCGCGTCCTCGGCCTCGCTGTCGGCGAGCGGCGCCACCGCAGCGCGCTCGGGCCAGACATAGAGGAAGCACGAGGCGAGCGCCCCCTCCTGCTCCCGGGCGAACGACGCCAGCCGTTCCGGCGTCATCGCGCCCAGGAGGCCGACCGCAAGACACTCCTGCGACAGGCCGTGGACCATGGTGGGCGCCCCCTTCCAGCCGGCGAGCCAGGCCAGCCGCGCCGAACGGCGGCGCGCCTCCTCCATCCAGTCGCCCAGGTCCTCGCGCCACAGCAGCACGCCCTGCCCGCCGCCGCTCATCTTCGAGGAGAGCCAATCGAGCCCGGCATCGACCAGCACCGACGGCGCCGACGGCACCGCGCGACGATCGGGGCTCTCCTTCTGCTCCTCGCGGCTCGCTTCCTCGCGGACGCGGACCGCATCCAGCAGCGCCCGCACCCGTGCGAAAGCCGCCGACTTGCCGCTCGACGGCCCGCCGATCAGCGCCTGCCAGAGCAGCAGCGGCTCGCGCCAGGGCGAGACGACCTCGATCCGGATGCCCGCGCCGCCCGCGCAAGCGACGCCGCCCAGCAGGCAGTGCGCGAGATAGTCGGCCGAGCCGAAGAGCCGCGACGAGGCTTCGACCCAGGTGCGCCAGCGGCCGGGGAGCAGGTGCAGCGGGAAGGCTGGCGGTGTGGGCCGGGCTTCGCCGAGGAGGCTGGGGTCGAGGGACGGCCAGTCAGCGGCCGGCTGGGGGAGATTGTTCAATTTGTCCAAGGGCATAGCTAATTCCGCAATTGCGATTGTTGCGCTTTTAGCATAATCAAGAACAAACGTCGAATAAAAATATCGCTAAATCGATAGAGCCCGATCAGTCCAAGGTAGCTGTACACCTGCGTACTACCGATCAGCCCATCAAACGCCCCGACGCGCGAGATCAATCCCCATCACTCGCAAGCTGAGCCCGTCTTTGCTCCGCTGAATGGTGTTGGCCTCTTCCTCCAGGACCTCATCGTCTTCACTGTCCGGTGATTGTGAGCGCTCTTCTTCCTCCGGCAAGCCAAGGCGCTGGCGAAGCATAATCCGGTCTGCATTCGCATCCCAAGCGTGAGGACGCGAAGAAATGAAGATATGAGCCCGAGCTATCTGCGGGCCAATGGTTTCCAGCGCTTTGGCGATAGCGCGATTAAAATGTGACGGGCTTGCTATTTTGGCTTCGTCTACCGAATTGAGAAAAAACCAAGCAGGCTCTTCTGAGATGATCCAGCGAGAAAGGTCTTCGCTGTTTCTGCCCTCTATTGCAGACGCAAGGGAAAGGCCGAGAAGACTTTCCAAGGGACAATAAAATGCAAACTTTCCGGCCGCGCTTAAGGCAGCCGCTTGCTGTCTGAATTCTTCACTCTTACCAGATTGACCTTCCGCAATAATTACGCAGGCCTTGCGACCCAGCAAATCTGCCCACGTTAGGGGCGCTGAATAGTCACCGGCGTATAGGAATGAAAGATCATCTGACTCTTGAGAGGCAGAAGGATCGTATTCCGCGAACCTTCGACCAACTTGGATGTAGTCAGCCACAGCGCGAATTTACGCGCATTCACCACGCAACCTCCACCGCGAATGCAGAACTATGCACAACATCGGCCCTATCGATCACGACGCTTGCCTCTGATGGCGCGCCAGAGCGCCTTCAGGTTGATGCTGAAGCCCCAGAACGCAGGCTTCAGCTGGAATATCTCGTCCGTGCTCGAGGGCAACACCCTGCCGTTTACGATGCCAGTCTCAAGATCCCGTAGTACAGCCTCGAGGCGCGGGGTCAGCTCGTTCTTGTACCTGTTGTAGAGGCCAACTTGAGTGTTCATCGCCTCAGGTATCTGATCCAACGCGCGATCGCGCAGCCACTCCACGTGTGGTCTCAGATACGTCGCAAGCAGGCGGGGGGCGCCGAGTCGTTCGACGTAGATCGCGGTCCGCTCGACCGCTTCGACTAGAAACTCCCGATAGAGCTTGTCGAACCTGTCAGCCACTGTCAGGGGATAGCGGGTGTTCTCAAGCCCGCCCGCTCTGATGAAGCCGTCCTGGACGTCCCGTCGCGCGATCAACATTTCGTCGAGCTTGTCTCGCGCGAGTTGGCTGAGCGCCCGATCAAAGTCGGCTTGCGTCGGCGCGTCGAATCCGCCGACGGAATTTTCGAGAACCGTCACGGATAGCCCATGCCCGACACGCTCATGGCGCGCTTCACGGGGAGGGTTCAGCGCGCCATCCGCGCAGCCTATTCAATGCTATTCCCACTCGATCGTCCCCGGCGGCTTGCTCGTGATGTCGTACGTCACGCGGTTGATCCCCCGCACCTCGTTGATGATGCGGCTGGCGACGCGGCCGAGGAAGGCGTGGTCGAAGGGGAAGTAGTCGGCGGTCATGCCGTCGGTCGAGGTGACCGCGCGCAGCGCGCAGGCCTGGTCGTAGGTGCGGCCGTCGCCCATCACGCCCACGGTGCGCACCGGCAAGAGGACTGCAAAGGCCTGCCAGATGTCGTCGTAGAGGCCGGACTTGCGGATCTCGTCGAGATAGACGGCGTCGACCTCGCGCAGAAGATCGAGCTTCTCCTTCGTGATGTCGCCCGGGATGCGGATGGCGAGGCCCGGGCCGGGGAACGGATGGCGGTTCACCAGGTCGGGCGGCATGCCGAGTTCGCGGCCGAGCGCCCTCACCTCGTCCTTGAAGAGTTCGCGCAACGGCTCGACCAGCTTCATGTTCATGCGCGCGGGCAGGCCGCCGACATTGTGGTGGCTCTTGATCGTCACCGACGGGCCGCCGGTGAACGACACCGATTCGATCACGTCGGGATAGAGCGTGCCCTGCGCCAGGAACTGCGCGCCGCCGATGGTCCTGGCTTCCTTCTCGAACACGTCGATGAACAGGCTGCCGATGGTCTTGCGCTTGGTCTCGGGATCGCTGACGCCAGCCAGCGCCTTGAGGAACAGCTCCGAGGCGTCGGAGTGGATCAGCGGGATGTTGTAGCTGTCGCGGAACAGGCGCACGACCTGCTCGCCCTCGTCCTTGCGCATCAACCCGTGGTCGACGAACACGCACTGCAGCTGGTCGCCGATCGCCTCGTGCAGCAGCACGGCCACGACCGAGGAGTCGACACCGCCGGAGAGGCCGCAGATCACCCGGCCCTTGCCGACCTGGGTGCGGATCTGGGCGATCGCGCGTTCGCGGAAGGCGGCCATCGTCCAGTCGCCGGTGCAGCCCGCGATGTTCAGCGCAAAGTTGCGCAGGAGCTTCGCGCCGTCGGGCGTGTGGACGACCTCGGGATGGAACTGCACGGCGTAGAACTTGCGGCTCTCGTCGGAGATCGCGGCGAAGGGCGCGTTGTCGCTGGTGGCGATCACCGAGAAGCCCGACGGCAGCCGGGTCACCCTGTCGCCGTGGCTCATCCAGACCTGCTTGCGGTCGCCCGGCTTCCAGACGCCGTCGAACAGGGCGGAGGCCTGCTTGACCTCGACCTCGGCGCGTCCGAATTCGCGGTGATGGCCGCCCTCGACCTGGCCGCCAAGTTCCTTGGCCATGGTCTGCTCGCCGTAGCAGATGCCCAGCACCGGCAGGTTGGCGGTAAAGATGGCGGGATTGGCAGACGGCGACTGGCCCTCCGTCACCGAGGCGGGGCCGCCGGACAGGATGATGCCGCGCGGATCGAACTTCTCGATATCGGCCTTGTCGACCTGCTGGAAGGGGTGAACTTCGCAGTAAACCCCGGCTTCTCGGACCCGGCGGGCGATGAGCTGGGTGACCTGGGACCCGAAATCGACAATCAGCAAGCGGTCTGCCATGGGGGGATATAAGCGAGGCTGGCGGGCCACACAATGTGGATAGGACGATTGGCGCATGGCGCCAATCGTCGGCATCCATGGGCGCCGAGAAGAGATGAATTGCCTGCGGCGCTTATGACCCCTCCGGCCCTTCGGGCCACCTCCCCATTTGAATGGGGAGGGAAGTGATCAGAGCTTTCTTCCCCATTCATATGGGGAAGTGCCCGCGTCTGCGCGGGCGATGGGGTCAGGGCGCCGCAGGCAGTCATGATTGCCTGCGGCGCCATGACCCCTCCGTCGCGTATGACGCGCCACCTCCCCATGTGAATGGGGAGGAAAGAGGAAGGATCCCTCGCTGCGCTCGGGATGACAATTTTGGTGGGCGCACGGCGGGCGACACGCAATGACTGTCATCCCGAGGCGTAGCCGAGGGATCCTTGGCGCCGCAGGCAGTCTTTACCTTTTCGCAAGACGAAGGCGTCAGGTCTCGTCGGGGGCCAGCCTGCGCCGCACCACGGGGGACTCGAGGTCGCGCCAGGCGTAGGCGATCTCGTCGACGTCGGCGCCGGCGAAGGTGTCCGTGCGCTCGCCGACGATCTGGCCGCCCAGGCCCTCGTAGAAGAAGCGCGTGGGATTGTCGGCCAGCATCCACAGCACCGCGGTGTCGAAGCCGTCGGCGCGGAGCTGGCGGAACAGCGCGTCGAGCAGGCGGCGGCCCGCGCCCTGGTTCTGGAAGTCTGTTTCGACGTAGAGGAGGTAGACCTCGCCCACCCGCTGCTCGGTGCCGTCGAGGCCCTCGGGCGGATCGCGGACCGGCCCGCAACTGCCGAAGCCCACGATGCCCATCTCGGCATCGTCGGCCACGAACACGCCGCGCGCTTCGCTCCGGTCGGACAGTGTCTGCGACCACATCGCCGCGTAACGCACGTCCGACATGCCGGCCAGCATCGCGTCGGGCAGCAGGCCGGCGTAGGCCGACTGCCAGGTCTCGACATGCACGCGGGCGATCGAGGCAGCGTCGTCGCGGGTGGCGCGGCGGATCCTCATCATGCGGCGGGCTTCTCTTCGACCTTCTTTTCCTCACGTACCAGTGCGGCGGCAAAGAACCCGTCGGTGCCGTGGCGGAGCGGCGAGAGACGGAGATAGGGACTGTCGGCGATGTGCGGCGGCGGCTCGCTGCCGATCGTGTCCTGCCACAGGCCGTCGACCGGCACGACGGCGAAGTCGGGATGGGCCTGCAGGAAGGCCTCGATCTGCCGCTCGTTCTCGGCCGGCAGCACCGAGCAGGTGGCGTAGATCAGCCCGCCGCCCGGCTTCACCAGCCGCGACGCCGCGTCGAGGATCGCGGCCTGCTTGGGCACCAGCTCGGCCAGGTCCTCCGGCTTCAGGGTCCAGCGCCCGTCGGGATTGCGCCGCCACGTGCCGGTGCCGGTGCAGGGCGCGTCGACCAGCACGCGGTCGAAGGCGCCCTTCTGGCGCTTGAGCCACTTGGCGTTGTCGCCATCCAATGCGCGGCGCTCGACATTGTGCGCGCCGGCGCGCCGCAGCCGCTGGGCCGAGCGGTCGAGGCGGCTTTCGTAGACGTCCATCGCCACGACGCGACCCTTGTTGTTCATGCCGGCGGCGATCGCCAGGGTCTTGCCGCCGGCGCCGGCGCAATAGTCGGCGATCTGCATGCCCGGCCGTCCGTCGACAAGGGCTGCCACAAGCTGCGAGCCCTCGTCCTGGATCTCGACCAGACCTTCCTGGAAAGCCCGGCCGGTGACGACCGAGAGGCGGCGCTTCAGGCGCAGCCCGTCGGGCGAGAAGCGCATCGGCTCGGTGTCGATGCCTTCCTGGGCCAGCGCCGCGCGCGCCTCGGCGACGGTGGCCTTCAGGCGATTGACCCTGAGATCGACCGGCGGCGGCGTCTCGAGAGCCGCGATCTCGCGGCCCCAGGCGGCGCCATAGGCCTCGATCAGATGCGGCGCCACCCACTCCTGGACGTTGAGGCGCACCCAGTCGGGCTGATCGGGATGCGGCAGCGAGTGGCCTTCCATCTGGCGCAGCGCCCGCAGCTCGGCCTCGTCGAGCGGGTTGGGGCGATAGGTGCCGCCGTCGCAGATCGCCATGACGTCGGCGAGATTCATGCCCTCGCTCAGCATCAGGTCGGCCGAGACGACCGCGCGGCCGTCCCGCCCGGGATGGCGCGCGCGCTCCAGCCACCAGCGGAGCTGGCCGTAGCGCCGCAGGATGCTCCAGACGCGGTCGGCCACGGCGCGGCGGTCGCCGCTGCCGATGAAGCGGCGGGCGCGGAAGAAGGCGTTGGCGACCAGATCGGCCGGCCGCTCCTGCCGGCCGGTGATCTCGTCGAGCAGTTCCATGGTGGCGGCAATCCGGGCGCCCGGGGTCACGTCGATCCTCTTCTTCTTTCCCTTGTTTCCCTTGCCGCTACGATGAATGGCCGCCCGGTGCAACGCTAGGGCAATCGCATATGACGATTTCCGTCGTCCTGAGCCCTTCGGCGGCGCAGGCCGCCATCAGGGTAAACTCCGCGAAGGACCTCGCAGAACGATCAGACACGGACAGCGAATATCGAATCTTTGGCGGGCGTGAGGTCCTTCGCTTCGCTCAGGGCGACCGTCATATGCGATAGCCTTGGGTGCAACGCCGGGTCGCGCCGCCTCTAGCATGCACGCAAAAATACTCCTATTGGAGGAGCCGTGCCGACGGCGTCCCTCCCCGCAAATTCCCCTGCCCGCGCCGAATGGATCCGCCGGATCGGGCTGGTTCTCGCCTCACTGGCGGTTGGCCTGCTCGCCCTCGAGCTGCTGCTGCGGGCCTTCGCGGGCCAGCTTTTCGCATGGCCCAACTATGTTCTCCAGGCACGCCAGGTCCTCGCCGGCTTCCAGAGCGAAGAATATCTGCACGACGACCTGCTGGGATATGTGCCGCGGCCCGGCTACTCGACGCCCAAGGGCTATGCCGCGCCCGACATAAGATTCGATGCGGCGGGCTACCGGATTGGCAGTGATGTACCGGCGGCAGGCGGCGATCCGATCCTGGCGCTGGGCGATTCCTATACCTATGGCGAGGAAGTGAACAACGGCGAGACCTGGCCTTCGATCCTGCAGGCCCTGACCGGACGGAAGGTGCTGAACGCCGGGGTCGCGGGCTATGGCTTCGACCAGATCGTGCTGCGGGCCGGCCTGCTCGCGCCGACGGTTCATCCGTCGGCGGTCGTGGTCTCCTTCATCGCCGACGATCTGCGGCGCACCGAAGCCAGCCGCCTGTGGAGCGCCGACAAGCCCTGGTTCGAGATCGACAATGGCGAGCTGGTGCTGCGCGGCGTGCCGGTGCCGCCCAGGACCGATCCCGCGCGCACGCTCGGCGTGCTGCAGTGGGCCTTCGGGCGTTCCTATCTCGTGGATTTCGTGCTGCGCCGGCTCAACCTGATGGAGGACTGGTTCGGCGACCACATCAGGGTCCATCCCGCCGGCACGGGCGAGCGGATCGGCTGCCTGCTGACGGAGCGGCTGGGCGACCTGCAGCGGACCAGCGGCAAGCCGTTGCTGCTGGTGGCGCAATACGATCCCTATGTCTTCAGGGGCGGCGGCCTCGAGCAGCGGCGCCTCACCGGCCTGGTGCTCGACTGCGCCCGCGCGCGCGGCCTCGAGGTGCTCGACACCTACGACGCGATCGCGCGGCACAGCGCAGGCTCCATTGGCGATCCCGCTGGCGCGGGAGGCCCGCTCGGCCTCTATGGGCAATGGCACATGAATGGCGCCGGCAACGCGCTGGTCGCCGGGCTGATCGCCGGGGCTCTGAAGGAACGGGCGCTGAAGGACCAGTGCCGAAGGACCATGTGCCGAAGGACCAGTGCCGAAGGACAAGGGTAACTGACATGATCGGCCGCGCCCTGCTCGTTGTCGGCTCCGTGCTGTTCGGCCTGCTCGTCCTCGAGATCGGCTGCCGGGCGGTGCGCGGCACCGACTCCCTGCTGCACTGGAAGAACATCGTGCTCGACCAGCGCCAGGGCATGGCGAGCCAGGATCTCGACAGCCGCTTCGCCTACGATCCGCTGCTGGGCTACACCCAGCGTCCGGGCTTTGCCGCCGCCGATCTGACCTACGATCGCAACGGCTATCGCAACATGCCGCCGGTGGCCGCCGGAACCCCGGACGGGCCGCCGATCCTGGCGACCGGCGATTCCTACACCCAGGGCGACGAGGTGCCCGACGACCAGACCTGGCCGGCCTACCTGCAGGCCATCCTCGGCCGCCGCACGATCAACGCCGGCGTCGCGGCCTATGGCTTCGACCAGACGGTGCTGCGGACCGAACAGCTCGCCGCAAAGGTGAAGCCGTCGGTGATCGTCGTGGGCTTCATCGCCGACGATCTGCGCCGCGCCGAGATGAGCCGCACCTGGGGCACCGAGAAGCCCTACTTCACCCTGAAGGGCGGGGAGCTGGAGCTGCACAACGTGCCGGTGCCGCCGTCGCCGCGGCCGGAGGACACGCTCGATTTCTGGCACTGGGCGTTCGGCTGGTCGGTGCTGGTCGACACCGTGCTGATCCACCAGGGCTCGGAGTACGAATGGGTGACCGACCACAAGCGCGCGACGCCGCCCGGCACCGGCGCGCAAGTGGCCTGCGCGCTGATGAAGCGGCTGGCCAAGCTCGACGTGCCCACCGTGGTGGTGGCGCAGTACGATTTCTACGTCTGGATGGACGCCGAGTTCGGCGCCGAGCAACGCAGGCTCTCGCAGGGCGTGCTGAAATGCGCCGCGGCGGCGGGGCTCGGCACCGTCGACCTCTACGACCAGACGGAAAAGGCCGTGCGCACCGAGGGCCGCAACAGGATCTACCGCACCTGGCATCCCAGCGCCGAAGGCTACCGCCTGATCGCCGAAGGCATCGCCGCCGACCTCGCCCGCCGCCACCTGCCGCCGGGGGCGCGCTGACCGAGAAGTCATTGTCGGGAGCGCGTCATGCGGTGCGCACCGCGAAGAAAAGATTGCGCTGCGCGCGGCCATGAAAAACGCGCTCCTGGAACACGCACTTTGTCATCCCGAGCGTAGCGAGGGATCCTTAACTGCTGCCAACCAGGGATCCCTCGCTATGCTCGGGATGACAGCGGTGTGTGCTGGAGGATCGGCCTCATGGCCGCGCGCAGCGCAGTCTTTTCTTCGTCTTCGCGCCGACTGCCGCCGCGGCCTACATGTCCCGGCGGTAGTTCGGGGCTTCCTGCATGATCTCGACGTCGTGGACGTGGCTTTCGCGCAGGCCGGCGCCGGTGATGCGCAGGAACTGGCGGTTGGTCTGCATGCCGCCGATCGTGGCGTTGCCGGTGTAGCCCATCGCCGCGCGCAGGCCGCCGATCAGCTGGTGCAGGATGTTGCCGACCGGTCCCTTGTAGGGCACGCGGCCCTCGATGCCCTCGGGCACCAGCTTGAGCGTGCTCGCCACTTCCTGCTGGAAGTAGCGGTCGGCCGAGCCGCGCGCCATGGCGCCGAGCGAGCCCATGCCGCGATAGGATTTGTAGGAGCGGCCCTGGTAGAGCAGCACCTCGCCCGGCGCCTCGTCGGTGCCGGCGAGCAGCGAGCCGATCATGGCGCAGTCGGCGCCGGCGGCGATCGCCTTGGCGAGGTCGCCCGAGTACTTGATGCCGCCGTCGCCGATGCACGGCACGCCGGCGGCACGGCAGACTTCGGCAGCGTCCATGATGGCGGTGAGCTGCGGCACGCCGACGCCCGCCACCATGCGGGTGGTGCAGATCGAACCCGGACCGATGCCGATCTTGACGGAGTCGGCGCCGGCGTCGATCAGCGCGCGGGCGCCTTCGGCCGTCGCGACATTGCCCGCCATCACCTGGCAGTAGTTGCTGAGCTTCTTGACCCGCGTCACCGCCTCGAGCACGCCCCGGGAATGGCCGTGCGAGGTGTCGACCACGATCACGTCGACGTCGGCATCGATCAGCATCTCGGCACGGCGCACGCCGTCCTCGCCGACGCCGGTCGCGGCGGCGGCGCGCAGCCGGCCCTTCTCGTCCTTGCTGGCGCCGGGAAACTTGTTGGCCTTCTCGATGTCCTTGACCGTGATCAGGCCGATGCAGCGATAGTCGGCATCGACCACCAGCAGCTTCTCGATGCGGCGCTGGTGCAGCAGGCGCTGGGCGTCGGCCGAGCTCACGCCCTCGTGCACGGTGGCGAGCTTCTCGCTGGTCATCAGCGCGCTCACCGGCGTGGCGTTGTCGGTCGCGAAGCGCACGTCGCGGTTGGTCAGGATGCCCGCGAGCTTGCCATTGCGCTCGACCACGGGAATGCCGGAGATCTGGTGCGAGGACATCAGCGCCAGCGCCTCGGCCAGGGTCTGCTCGGGATGGATGGTGACCGGGTTCACCACCATGCCCAATTCGAACTTCTTGACCCTGCGGACCTCGTTGGCCTGGGCCTCGGCGGTGAAGTTCTTGTGGATGACGCCGATGCCGCCGGCCTGGGCCATCGCGATCGCCATCGGGGCCTCGGTCACGGTGTCCATGGCCGCCGAGATCAGCGGGATGCGCAGATCGATCGTGCGGGTAAGCCGGGTTCTGGTGTCCGTCTGGTTGGGCAGCACCGACGAGGCGGCAGGCTTCAGGAGGACGTCATCGAATGTGAGCGCTTCCTCGATCAGCATGCCAACCTCCGGATAAACAAAACCGGCGGCCCTGGTCGGGGCCGCCGGGTTGGCGAGCCGTTATACAGATTACGGCGGACAAACCAAGCGCCATGGCACCTGGCCGTTATTCACAGGGCCAAGAAAGCCCCGGCGAAAGCCCTTACAGACTGCCGATGAAATCCCGTTTCCCGATCTCCACCCCGGCCTGACGCAAGATTGCGTAGGTGGTGGTGCAGTGGAAATAGAAGTTCACCATGGCGAAATGCTCGAGGTACTGGGCGCACTTCAGGGTCATCGGGTTGCCGCCGACGGTGATCGTGGTTTCCTTGTCCTCGCTGCCGTCGATCTGCGCCGGCTTGAAGCCGCCGATATAAGAGAGGACGGCGGCGATGCGGGCCTTGAGCTCGGTCAGGTTCTTCTCGGCGTTCTCGGGCGCCTTGGGGATCTCGGCGCCGGCCAGCCGGGCCGTGCTCTCCTCGGCGAAGCGGCAGGCGATCTGCACCTGGCGGCTGAACGGCAGCATGTCGGGGGTCATGCGGGTGCCGACGAGGACGGCCTCGTCGACCTTCTTGGCGGCGGCCCAGGCCTGGGCCTTGTCGAGGACCTTCGAGATCGCCGTGAGCTGGCGCTCATAGACGGGTACCGATGCGGCATACATACCGAAAGCCATTTGGAATTCCTTGGGTGTGGGCTGAAAGGCGAAATCTAGTCTCCCGTTCACGTGAGGGGTAGCTCTTTGCTGGGAGCGCGCCACTCCGATGGCGCGTCATGCGGTGGCGCACCACGAAGAGAAAGATTGCGCTGCGCGCGGCCATGATCCTTCCCAATGCCGAACAACCTTGTCGTCCTGAGCGCAGCGAAGGACCTTGCGCCAGCCACGGACTTAATATTCGCCGTCCGTGTCTGATCGTTCCGCGAGGTCCTTCGCTTCGCTCAGGACGACGGTTTGCACTTAAGGGCCCGAAGTGACTCCAAAACGCACTACCGTTGTCATCCCGAGTTGGCGCATTCACATGCGCCTTAAGCGAGGGATCCTTAACTGCGGTGGTACAAGGATCCCTCGCTGCGCTCGGGATGACAACGGTATCCGAACGATGGCAGTGCGTTTTGGAGTCACTTCGGGCCGCTAAGTGCAGACGACAAGGTTGTTCGGCATTGGGAAGGATCATGGCCGCGCGCAGCGCAATCTTATCTTTGCGGTGCACCACCGCATGACGCGCCATCCTCGGCGGAGTAACCTCCGCCACGGTGGCGCGCTCCCAGCAAGAGCTATCCGCGAAAGCCGGTGGCGACGACGTACATTTCCGCCGAGTCGGCGCGGCTGGCCTCGGGCTTCACGTGGCGGACTTTCTCGAAATCCTTCTTCAGCCGATCGAGCAAGGTGCGTTCGGTGCCGCCGCGCAGCACCTTGGCGACGAAGGTGCCGCCGGGCTTCAGGATCGAACGGGCAAAGTCATGCGCCGTTTCGGCCAGCCCCATGATGCGGATGTGGTCGACCTGGGTCTCGCCGGTCGCCGCCGCCGCCATGTCGCTCAGCACGACGTCGGCCGGACCGCCGAGCAGCTTGGTCAACACCGCCGGCGCATCCTCGTCGTAGAAATCCTTGGCCAGCACCGTGGCGCCGGCGATCGGGTCGACGGGCGTGACGTCGATGCCGATGACGGTGCCGCCCTTCGAGCGCTCGACCGAGACCTGGGTCCAACCGCCCGGTGCCGCGCCAAGATCGATCACCCGGGCCCGGGCCTTGAGGAACTTGAACTGGTCGTCGAGCTGCAGCAGCTTGAATGCCGCGCGCGAGCGATAGCCGCGCTTCTTGGCTTCGACGACATAGGGATCGTTGAGCTGGCGTTGCAGCCAGCGCTGCTGCGAGACGGTGCGGCCGCTTCGCAGTCTTCACGCGCACGGTGGCGTGTCGTCCCGTCGGCACGCTGCCGCCGCCGCTTTTCTTGCCCTTGCTCATGTCGTCAGTCTTCGCGCCGGCAATTCGGATCGGCGTCGCGGTCGGCCTGGCGCATCAGGTCCATCAGCACGCCCTCGCGCAGGCCGCGATCGGCGACCCGTACCGCCGGCGCCGGCCACTGGCGGCACACCGCTTCGAGGATCGCGCCGCCCGCCAGCGCCAGATCGGCGCGATCGTCGCCGATGCAGGGCACTGCGGTGAGCTCGGCCACCGACATGACGGAGAGCTCGTCGCAGATCCGCAGGATCTGCTCGCGGCCGATCGAGGAGCCGTCGACCATCGTGCGATTGTAGCGCTTGAGGCCAAGGTGGTGCGCGCTCACGGTCGTCACGGTGCCGGAGGCGCCGACCATCTGGACCTCGCCGCGCGCGATCGCCGCACCGATCGAATGGCGCGCGCAGAAGGGGCGGAGATCGGCGCGGATGCGCTCGACCATCTCGTCGTAGCGCGGGCGGCCGACCGGCGCCTCGCGCGGATGGTTGGAGACGCAGGACTCGGTGAGCGTGACCACGCCCCAGGGAACCGACGTCATGCCGATCACCTCGGCGGTGGCGCCCCTGTTGTCACCCTGGCCGTCGCTGCGCCGGCCGATGCGGATCCAGCTCACTTCCGTCGAGCCGCCGCCGATGTCGATCAGCAGCGCGTAAGGTATCTCCGGATCGAGCAGATTCTCGCAACTGGCCAGCGCCAGCCTTGCCTCTTCCTCCGGCGCAATGACATCGAAGCTGAGGCCGGTACGCGTCTTCACCAGGGCCAGGAAGTCCTCGCCGTTGCAGGCGCGGCGGCACGCTTCGGTCGCGATGTGGCGGGCGCGTGTGACCCGGTGGCGGTCGATCCTGGCCGCGCATACTTCGAGGGCGCCCAAAGTGCGGTCGATGGCGTCGCCGCACAGCGTCCCGTTCGTCACCACACCTTCGCCCAGCCGGACCGCCCGGGAATAGGAGTCGATCACCTCGAAACCGGAGACCGACGCCCGCGCCACCAGCAGCCGGCAATTGTTGGTGCCGAGATCGATGGCGGCAAAAGTGTGTGCGAAACGGCCGCTGTGCCAACCTCCCCTTTGTCCCGCGTCTGGCGTGGAATACCCGGTCATGGCGATCTCTTTCCTTCGGCCGATGGTAGCCGAGGAAAAGGCCGCGGGCGAGCCGCTTGCCAAGCCGTGGCAGGGCCGCTAAATCCACCTCCTGCCGGCCATTTGGCGCCCGTTGGGGGATAGTTTAACGGTAGAACAATCGGCTCTGACCCGGTTAGTCTTGGTTCGAATCCAGGTCCCCCAGAATCCCAGTCTGGACCTCCTTCCCACATCTCGACGCCCCACGCCAAAAGTGCCGAAACGCGGGGCCTTCCCGCGCCGCATCGACTGTCCACACTCCCGAAATAGGCGGAAAATCGGCATCAAACGAGCTGAAGCCGGGAATTTTCTCCGGAGGTCGGCGATGTAGTGTCGGTCTGAGCAATCATCGGTCAAACAATTTGGTTCTTGGTTCGAATCAAGTCGGTGCAAGTTCGAATCCTAGTCGCTTGCACGCAGTCACTCTCGAATCAGTCTTATGGGTCCGCCGAGGTTTAACAGGGGAAAATACAGGGAAGATTCAACACAAAACGTTATTAGACAACGATGAGAGCAAAAAAACCTGATCCCATCGCCTTTTGCTGACTTTTCCGAGTTTCAGTTATTAGGGCGCGCGTCTGGCGGAAACAGGGGGGCGTTTTGAATTAACAGGGGCCGGCCGGATCGTGGGCGGCGGCGTTCATTCTGAAGCAAGCCAGGACAAATTGGGTTGCGTTCGAGCACTCGGAATTCAATAAAGGTGAAATAAGCCCTTAAACGCGTCGGCTGGCGCGTCTTGAACAGGCATGTGAACGGACGCTAGAATCAAACAGTCACAGGCTCGACCTGTCGGCCATTCATGGCGCGACGGCTGGGCGGGATACAGCCGCTTTCAGCTCGTTCGAGCTGACGCACTTGTTCCCTGCGATGCAACACCTACTCAGCGGCTCGGCTGCCATGCGGCAGCGCGTGTGCGCCTGGTGAAGATCGCCCAGGAGGACCAGTGAGTTCTGTCCAAAAACATCTCCGTCGCGGCTTGACCCTGCGAATCCATCAAATTCGTGAGCATGGCCGCACTTGCGTCAGCGGCAACAAGGTCATTCTCGGCCGCTGCCCCTCGGCGCCAGAGAATCTGGTAGCAGGGACGAGCCACGGCGGCTTGGACGAGGTTCGCGGTAGCGGTTCATCGACTAACAAGGTGGCAGCAGGCCGGAAGAACTCGAACATCGGCGGCCGTGTCGAGGGAAACCGGCAAACCATCGTCTCCCGTCTCGCAGGCCCGAACCGGGTCGGCTGAACAGAGACCTATTTATAAGGCATCAGCAATGTCTATGAAGACTAAGAGCGCGGCGCTCAAGGCCGCCAACCAGAACGGGCCGAGCCCAAACGCTGTCGTGGAGCTCGCCGGTGCCCCCAACAATCACAACTCTCTGGCGCCTCGCGTTCTGGAACTAACCCAGCGCACCGTAAGCAGCCTTTCAAAAGACCCGAAAAACGCGCGCACTCACAGCGCGAAACAGTACGCGCAGCTCGAAGCGTCGATTGCTCGTTTCGGGTTTACCAACCCGATATTGGTCGATGAGCATGGCATGATCATCGCCGGCCATGCCCGCTGTGGGGCCGCCATCAATCTCGGCCTGGACGTCGTACCTGTCATTGTTATTGCGGGCCTCTCGGAGGCCGAACGCCGTGCGCTGGCGCTCGCCGACAACAAGATCGCCCTCAATGCCGGCTGGGACCAAGACCTGCTCGCTACGGAGTTGGAGTTCCTGGCCGATCTGCAAATCGATCTGGACGTGTCGATCACCGGTTTCGATACGGTCGAGATCGACTCGATTATGGCCAGCGCCAAGCAGGACAACGGGCCGGTCGAGGAAGTGCCTCTTCCGCCCTCTGGTCCGGCCGTCTCGATGCTCGGCGACGTCTGGCATCTTGGGCCACACCGCGTCATCTGCGGAAACGCCCTTGTGGGCAGCACCTATGCCGAGATCATGGGCACGGAGCAGGCGCGCATGGCTTTCCTCGATGCACCTTACAACGTGCCGATCGACGGCCACGTCAGTGGACTCGGCAGAAACCAACATCGCGAGTTCGCCATGGGCGTCGGAGAGATGTCAGCCGCAGCGTTCACCGTGTTCCTGACCGACGCGTTGTCGCGGACAGCCACCCACTGCATGAACGGCGCAATCATCTTCAGCTGCATCGACTGGAGACATCTCCAGGAAATGTCTGCAGCCGGCGAGGCCGCACACCTGGACCTCAAGAACCTGATCGTCTGGGCCAAGAGTAATGGCGGCATGGGAACGTTCTACCGGTCGGCGCATGAACTGATCTTCGCCTTCAAGCACGGCACTGCCAAGCACGTGAACAATTTTGGACTAGGTGAAGGAGGGCGCTACCGCACCAACGTCTGGAACTACCCCGGAGCCAACACCTTCCGCCGTGACCGCGATGCTGATCTTGCGGCTCATCCGACGCCCAAGACGGTCGCGCTGGTTGCTGACGCGATCATGGACGTCTCGCATCGCGGCGATATAGTCCTCGACCCGTTTGGCGGCAGTGGCACGACGCTGTTTGCCGCCGAGAAGACAAAGCGTATTGCGCGCCTAATTGAACTCGATCCGCTCTACGTCGATGGCATCGTCCGCCGCTGGCTAACAGTTGGTGGTAATCAGGCAATTCTCGCGTCGACGGGTCAAACATTCGCGGAAGTCGAGGCCGAGCGCCTCGATGGATCGCGTCAACTGGCGGCGGGGATCTGACATGACCGCCAAAGCCTACAGGATGCCCCGGTACATACGCAATTCACGAAAGGCAAGTCCGGCAATCCCCGTGGCCGCCCCAAGGGCTCGCGCAACTTGAAAACCGAGTTGCGCGACGAACTCAATGAACGCATCTCGATTACAGAGGGTGGCGTCAAACGCCTGGTGAGCAAGCAGCGCGGACTGGTGAAGGCGCTATACGGGCGTGCGGTCCAAGGCGACATGAAAGCGATGGCTCAGCTCATGAAGCTGATCGGTGCGTATCTTGAAGACGACATGTCGACACCGGAGGCTGCGGCAATGGGTGCCGAGGACGAGCTGGTTCTGCGTCAGTACGAGGAGCGCATCAGGCGTCGCATCGGAGCTAAAGAAACGGATGAAGGAAAATGATCAGTCAAGCCGAAGTCAACGCGGTCCTGCGGACAGACGCAACCGCATTCATGGAGCGGACCTTTGTGCAGTTTGAATGGCGGGACGGCCTATCTGCCGAACTGGCACATTGAAACTCTCGCCTACCATTTGGACCTATGCCGCCAGAAGAAGATCAAACGTCTGATCGTGACGATTCCGCCGCGCAGCATGAAGTCGACCTGCGTGTCGATTGCCTTCCCGGCGCTGATCCTGGGGCATGATCCTACCGCGCAGATAATCTGCGTGTCCTACGGGCAGGATCTTAGCGCCAAGCTCGCCCGCGACTGCCGTACCATCATGCAGGAGGACTGGTATAAGAGCGCATTTCCGCATACGCAGCTTAACCCGGACAAGATGGCTGCCGACGACTTCGAGACCACGGCGGGTGGCTTCCGTCTGGCCACATCCATCGGAGGGGTTCTGACCGGGCGCGGCGGCAACTACATCATCATTGACGATCCGATGAAACCTGACGACGCCAACTCCGAGAGCAAGCGTCTGGCGGTCAACAACTGGTTCGACGGTACCCTCTACTCTCGCCTGAACAGCAAGAGTCGAGGATGTGATCATCATCGTCATGCAGCGCCTGCACATGGACGATTTGGTGGCGCACGTCACCGAGACCGAGGACTGGGTCAAGATCGACATCCCAGCCATCGCTCCCAGCGACGAAGAGTACCAATTCAACGAGCATGAGGTGTACCATCGCAGCCGTGGCGAACTGCTGCAGCCCGAGCGTGATTCTCAGAAAATACTGGATCGCCTGCGCACGACGATGGGATCCGGCATTTCGAGGCTCAATATCAACAAAATCCCATACCTGCAGGCGGGGCGCATCATCAGATCTGAATGGTTCAAGACCTACGACGCACGGCCGGAGCCTGGACACTTCGAGTGCATCGCGCAGGTCTGGGATACGGCCAGCAAGACCAGCCTGACCAATGATTTCTCTGCGTGCACGACGTGGGGGATCCTGGGCGACAAGTTCTACCTGCTCGACGTCCATCGCGGACGTTATGAGTTTCCTGACCTGCGTCGGTTCGTTGTTACCACGCCTGGCAGTTGGCGTGCGGACTGCGTTGCAATTGAACAGGCGGCCAGCGGGTTGGCGCTGACACAGGATATCGAGAGGACTGGCGACTTACGGGTTAAGGGCTTCACGCCTAAGGGTGAAAAGATTGAGCGTGTTAATGGGCAGACTGCGGTAATCGAGGCGGGCCGGGTGTTATTGCCGACTACGGCGCCTTGGCTAAAGGCATTTGTGGACGAAGTGCGCGCCTTTCCAGGAGGCAAGCATGACGACCAGGTCGACAGTATGGCGCACTTTCTGATGTACGCCGGTCGTATCGCGATGCTGACCAAGAACTCTGGGCGCGAGTTCGCGCTGAGATCAAGGAACCCTGCACAACCCGGTGTTACACCGGGCGGCCTCGGTAGATTTATTATCATTGGGTAATGGAAGGACGTTGTTCAGCGCCTGCACAGCAGCGTTGGTATTGTCCATCCCACGCACAGCAAGCGTCCATCCCGCGCACACTTGTTGGCCACAAGCGCCGGATCGTCGATGAGGTGTCGCAACCTGGCTGCTCGGTGTGCAGGCGGCAGGACGCTACGGCATCGCCGTTCGGGCGTTGTTCCGTTGGAAGGAGGCCCTTAGGCCGGAGCCGACCTTCCCACCGGTGCACGTGATGGACGCCATAACTCCTGTAGAGACGGCCGTGCCAGCGGGGCCTGGCATTGAGATCGAGGTGCCGGGAGGACGTCGGCTGCAGTTGAGCCGATGCTGATCCGGAGAGGGTGCGGCGGCTGGTGGCGCCGCTCGAGAGAGGCGGGCAATGAGTTTGTTGCCATCGGGTATGAAGTCGCTTCGAAAGCGTCAGGCTCGACGCTCGAGCACTACCTTCAAGCCTTCTTTGGGACGCAAAGTTAGACGACAATACGGTTCGACGTGAAACCCCGATGCTATGCGAACTTTGAAACGTTGCGCTAACGTTGCAAGGCAGAGAATTGCCTCAGTCAGCCCGAAACTAGCACCAGGACAAATTCGGGGCCCAGCGCTGAACGGCAGATAGGTATACGGCGCAGGCCTTTCTCCATCGAGAAAGCGCTCCGGCAAAAAATCATCTGGCCGCTCCCACAAATCTCTCGCCCGGTGCAGAAGCCAAGGCAGTACTACAATCAGTGCGCCAGCTTCGACGTTGATGGGCCCCACTTGATCGGCCGCTAACGCTTGGCGCGCGAGAATGGGAATGGAGGGATATAGGCGCAGCGTTTCCTCTATGACCGATCGACACCAGTCCAATTTTGGAATATCGGCCAAGGTTGGCGCACGGCTCCCGACTACTGCCTCAATCTCAGCGTGAACCGCAGATTCAACCCAAGGTGCATTCGCCAGCAGGTACCACATCCAAGCAAGCGTCACGGTGGTGCCCTCATGGCCAGCCATGAACATTGTATATGCTTCGCTGCGCAGTTCGGTAATGGTGAGTCCAAGTTCTGGACTCCTCGCTTGTCGTCGTAACAGCATACCAACAAGTGAATTCTCGTCCTGGTCTTGTTCAAGATGCGCTGCAATAACCTTGTCGATCACTTCGTGAATCTGAGCGATGGCTTTTCCCAGGCGTGGGCCACGGAAAACTGGCCAGCCTTTATCTGAGCCCAAGAAATACCCAAGGTTCGTACTGTCAATCAGCCGTTGATACCGAGCGAAACCTTCGATGACCTGATGGGCTGCAGCCGAGCCGAGTTTCTGCCCAAAAACCGCCCGAGAAATAATTTCCGCGGTCAGTTCAGCCATTTCCGGAAGGACGTCGAAGGTGGCTCCTTGCGGCTTGTCCCCCCACCGTTCGACCAAGTCCGCAATGGCAGCCTCCATACTCCGACTCAAGGCTGGCAACCGACCTCGATGGACAATGTCAGCTATGAGAGGCCGGCGCCGGCGCCAGGTTTCTCCGTCGGAAATGAAGAGTCCGTCACCAACAAGATATTCGAGTGCTCGACGTAGCTGGGGGCTCTTGCGGGAAAAATTGTCATTATTAGTAACCAAGACTTGGCGAATCGTTTCGGGTTGATTAACGACAACCACCTGCCGGCCGAATATTCGGAGTTGAAGATTATGGGACACATAGTCCGCGTCAGCGAAGGTCGAAATCAAGTTGCGGCGCATCGCGAGGATAAGATCTAACGTCCCTAGCGGTTTGACGTGGGGAGTTGGGCGCGCTGGCCTAAACCAATTATCGCCACTCTCCTCTAAAATATCCGGCGCTCCACGGAGAAGTCTAAACAGCATAATGTCTAGTCCCATGACGATAAGGTTCGCATAAACGGCATCCAGAAATAGATGTCGGCATCAACCCTGAAGAGTTTCGCAAGTACGACGGCACCGAGCGCGATTTTACCTTTGGAACACTAAATGAGTTCCTCAGACAAACAATTCGCGGATGAATAGGCACAGCGATCGCCATCTGGGCAACCTTATTTTTGCACGCGAATTGCTGCCCTATCCAACGCCTTCAGAGAGCCAGTGGCTCGCGGCTATCCCACTCTTAGTCGGCAAGTACAGACCGCAGCAACTCTTCAGACGGATCAGAGCTGTCCACCAGGTTTGCGACGTCACCAACATCCTCGGAATAAAACATTGCAAGCAATCTAAATTTTAAAGCGAGGCCCGCCTTCGTATGGGCGCGTGCAGAAGCAATCTCTCCTTTTAACCCTTCCACCAAGGCTACTGCGGCACCCTCGGCCTCTTCCGCCGCGACATACGAGGCCGGAAATTCTAAAGCGAGCACATTGTTGAGCAACCCTGCGAACCGACGCTCCACTTGAGACAGTCTGCTCTTTGCTGCTTCTAACTGGTACAATGCAGCAGCCAATTCCTCTTCAAGTTCGAACAGCCGTATGTCTGCCGACGCAGCATCCCACAAATAGGCCGATACCGAGCATTGCATCGGACCTAGACTTCTCACGCTCTTGCGCATGACCAATCCTGTCTTTTAACCGCCCGTACGCCAGGCATAGAACGGTCAATTGCTTGGTACGTTGAGGAAGTCCAATCCTTTGAAGGCTCTGCCGAATTATGAACGTTGCGCGCCCGGTCAGTTGAAACGCTCCCGCCGATTGACCTGCGCACGTACGACGTAAGTGTCCGGAGATTTCTTGTCAGAAGTCTCATCGGCTGAGCGGACGCTTGGCGCTTGCACTCAATGGAGCTGGCCCTGAGTGCGCCGTTCTTGGGAGCCCTTCGGCACCCTTCAGCTGTCGTAGCATTCAAAAGCCTCCCTTCTCAGCAATACAAGCATCACCAGTCCGAGCCGACGTCCATTGCGGTTACGCTTACATCTCACACCGGATTCTCGAACACGATCTTGACCGCGCATCTCGGCCTGCTGAGTTGTGGAAAGACATCTCTCTTGGCCGGGCCATTCTGCAAGTTAGTGCGAACATGAAGTTCTGGTCTTTGACCATAGTTTCGTTCACTAGGTTCATAATTCCGGAGCGCAAACGCATTATTCGCTAATGCCGATCTTCCCACATCATAGGCCTCCAATCGGGTCTATTCTAATGGCCCGCGTAGCCACCCATTGATAGCTCCTATACAAGCCATCTCGGCGTGTTCCCGCGTACCGACTGCTTCGCCGCGATGGACCGGCCCATCTTTCTTCTTCGGATAGAAAGCCCATCCCCACTTGTTATTTCCCAGATCGGTCAGCGCATATTCTATACCTTTGTATCCGTTCTCATTCTTTACGATCATGTCCGCTCCCCCAACTTTCGTGCACCCATAGAGGTTCTCCATTCCATACACCACGGGGCATGCGCAGGTCGTATGCGGCCGGACGACATCGAGGCATCATATGGCTCTCGGCAACATCCCGCCGGCCGAATATGCTTTGCAGGCAGGCAATCAGCGTGGTTCGATGGTTCTAACAAACGCCCAAAACTAACCTTCAACCTGGCTCCGCAAACCCGAGCGCTTCAATAGCTGAAACTCTAACTTTCAGATTGGTACCGTTTCAGGGGAGTAGACCACAATGCGTCGCATCGCCGGGCGATGCGGGCACGGAGTGACGGCGGAACCTGACGCGCGCTCATCGCGCGCGGGTAAGGTAGTTCCTCTATCATGCCGCTTCCCCCACCGTACAACGCCTCGTACTCGGCGAAATTGTCGAAGTGCCGCCGCGAGACATTGTCGACAAATGTCTCTGCCGGCGTGCCTTCCGCCAGAATAACCTCGTGGTTCTTCGTCTCGATGTGAAAAACCACGAGGCGCTCGCCGAGTTCTTCGAGTGGGATGCGGCGGATCGTGCTGTCGTTCACCAGCGCCCCAGCTTGTACGAGGGCGCGCACGAGTCCGTCGTCGATCAGCAATGCGTGGTCGGAGGTGAGGCACAGATCTCGGTTCGGAAGATTGTCACCGAGCGCGCCGGCCGCAATGCATACCGGACGACGTCCTTCGGGCATACCGAACAGGGCCATGAGCGTTTGGCGTCCCAGCCACTTCACCGACACGGCACGGCCGTCGACAGTAACGACCAGATCGCCGATGGCCAGATCCTCGACGGCCACAGGCCCGGTGGGCGTGGTGATCAGAGTGCCGGCGAGGAAGCAAACAGCGGTCGTCGTAATTGCGTCGGTTCCGCTACCGTCGTTGACAAGAGTGAAACCCGCACCTGTGTAGTCTCCAGCCAAGGCTACAGATTTTTGCAGGACGTGGCTGCTGTTAAAGACATCCAGCTGATGACCGTTTGCGTTCAACTCTATTGTGTCGCCTGCATTACCGCTCACCGTTATCGTGGTCCCGGCTTCGAAATTCGCGACGACACCATGGAAATTCGCAAGGTTGCCTTCGGCTGTAAGATCTAGCTTGCCTAAGCCGTTTTGCGTGCCGTCGAATGTGATTGTTGGATTACTTGTCCCAGTACCGACGTTCCCTTCAAATTTGAGAGTGGATGTAGTCACATTGGCAATCTGAAAATCGGTGGGTCCAGTGGTGTCAACGGTGGGGTTGGTAGCAACCGCCCCTCTTAGATCGAGCACGCCGCCTGTTGCGGTAACTTGACCGGAGCCATCGACAGTAGTGTTCGCCGCGATTACACCTTGCCCGGACAAGTTTGAACCGCTGCCGATCGTAACCCCGGCGGCGTCGGTCAGCGTGCCGCCATCGAGCTTGAGCGTGGCCGTATTGCTGACACTCTCCGCCGCGCCCAACGTCAGCGATGCACTACCACCACCCACCTCGAGCGTCTGGGTACCTTGGTTGATATTGATCGCATCCGATGTCACGACCGTGCCGTCGATTTTCAGGGTCGCCGTCGTCGACAAGTCGATTGCCAGAGTACTGGTCCCGGCAATCGAGCCGGTCAGGTCGAGAGTGCCGCCCTGGGCGGTGATCGCGGCGTCGGTGATCGTGCCGTTGACCATGCCGTTGCCGGTGATGCTATTCAGGGTCAGCGTCCCGGTGCTCTGCGTGATCGTGCCGCCCGCCAGCGTGACATCCCCAGCAGTGCCGAAACCGCTCAAGGTGGCGCCGCTCCCGATCGTCAGCCCGTCGCGGTCGTCGACCAGCGTCCCGCCACTCAGCGTGATCGTGCCGTTGGTGATGCTCTCCGCGCCGGTGATCGTTACGTGGGCGCCAGCGCCGATCTGCAGCGTCTGGTTGGCATTGTCGATCGATATCGGATCGACCGAGTCGGCCGTGCCGTTGAACGTCAAAGTCGACGCTGTCGTGGGATCGATCGTGAAGTTCGAATTTTCCACGGTTCCCACAAGCGTCAGCGTGCCGCCGCCCGCCGTGACCGATCCGTTGCCGTGCAAGTCTTGGGCCAACGCGGTGCCAGTGAGCACAGTGCCAAACCCGCTAATCGTGCCTTCGTTGTCGATGCCTGACATGCCACTAAGGACACCGCCGGCGAGTTTGATGGTGCCGTCATTCAAGCCGGCGTTTCCGTCGGCATGGAAAATGTTGTTTGAGATGTCCAGGGTGGTGTTTGCGCCGTCGATCTCGAGCCTGTTGACGGCCGCTGCCCCCGCTCCCGGGGCAATGGAGACAGTGTAGGCGGTGCCGCTATCGGGCAGGAAGACGTCATCATTTATCGAAGGTACGCTGCCGCTGTCCCAGTTGCTCGCGGTGTTCCAATCTCCGCTCGTACCGGGACTCAGCCAGTCGACGTTGTTGAATGGAATGAGTGCCTCCGCACAATAAGACGCCTCGTATGCCGATTATGGCACGGCACACAATTGGACGACTATCCCCTAGATCTGAAATGTTAGCGTATTCCGAGTGCAATAAATCGGTGCCAGTTCCCGGGAGCCATCCGCGCCCGTGTCAGGGCCGCTGAAGCGGCGCTCCGCTACCGACGCGGGACAAGGTCGCCTGAACATCGTCGACAAAGCGAGATCGCGCCCCTATGCGGCGCGCGACCAATGCCTGCGGTCGACTTTGTAGGACGTCCAGCGACCGGCTTGAACAACTCCGCGGAAAGCGGACAGCGGGACCACATACAAGCCCACCGGAACACTCAGGTTGCGCTCTCGTGCAATCGCGTTCGCAATGGTGCGCGACATCAGTCCCGGTCCGGTGACAAGCCATACCAACTCGGCCGCACCGGCCAGCACGGCTTCGGCTGCTTCCATCAGGGCGCGGCCAATCAGGGGAAGGCCTGGCCGTGCTGCCAGAAAGTTATTGCCGATGGAGCCGATATCCTCGTGATAGCAGACCAGTTCCGCCCCTTCAGGCACAAGCGTACGCAATGGTGCAGTGCAGTAGTCGTCGGCGTCCAGATACAGGCCACCGTGGACATAGAGGGCCGCGAGGCGCAGGATGTCGCTGCGCATGGCCACGTGCGTGGCGAACCGATATGCACGCAACGGCTCTGGATCGTGGAGCGTCGCCAGCAGCTCGCGTGCTGAACCGTCGTTCCATCGGCGGTAGTGGTGGTCGGAATTCACTGTCGCGGCGTGAGTCATGATTTGCAGCACGTCGTCGGGTGGCGCGAAGCTGTCCCAGAATTGGTGCAGGGTCTTCGGGATCAAGGGCTTGTCACCAAGTGACTGCGTCCGCTCGCAAAGCCTTCCGGCACGGGACAGGCCGACGAGCAATCCCATCGAGGCGCCAATGCTACCCGGATCTGCCTGCAGTTGACTCGCAGCCGTCGTCACCAGTGTCTCGTTGCCGCGCCTCGTCGCCTCGGCGAGTTCGTCGGTATGTACGCCGCGTAGGCGCTGGTCATTGACGATCTGACCGAAGAAATGCCGCAACCGGCCAGCCCCGGCTCGAATAGGGCCACCGCCGGCCGGCACCGCCCCAACCCGCAGCAGGGCCTTCCATGCCAATTCGGAGTCGAATGCGCCCATTGCCGACTGGGCAACCCCAAGGAGTGCCCTTGGATCGTGTGGCGCCACCGCCAACATCGCATTGGCGTACCGGGCGGCGCTGATACAGTCGAATTGAGATATCGCGAGCCGCATGCGGATGCTGGTCTCGTCGAGCCACAGCGTTCCAGCTTCTGCGGCGGGTCCCTCTCCGAGCATGCGCGAAACCTGTTCCCAACGGCCCTGCATTAGCAGGCAATCCATCGCCATGTGCCGCTCGGCAAGGGTGGACCTCGCGCCGAGCAGCGCCAATGCTTCGTCTAGCAGGCCAGTGCTGCGCAGACAGAAGGCGAGGCGCAGCCGCCGCCCGACATCGTGCGGTCGTACCGCGAGGTCGGCCTCGTAAACCCGCAGGGCTGCGCCAAGATCGCCCATGGCTTCCGCCAGTTCGCCGCGCAGCTGGCCAAGCTGCTCGTGGCCAGGGTGATGCGCTTCGAGCGTGTCGATTGCTGCTTTGCATGCCGCATAGCGTTCACCACCGCGCAACTGCGACGCCCGTTCGACCATTAACTCCGCCGAATCAGGTTTTAGTGCGAGCTCCTCGGACAATACAGACTGCGCATCGCTGTGCCGTGCCATGCCGCCCAGCAGTCGCGCCAACCGGACGCGCCGCCAGACGTCGCGTGGATGAGCTTCGAGGTCGGCCGCGTAGAGGCTTCTCGCGGCCTCGCGATCGCCCCTTGCTTCCGCCAGCTCGCCGCGTAACTGCCCAAGTCGCGGATGGTTGGGGTGATGTTCCATCAGTGCATCGATGGCTGCCTGGGCGGCCTCCACCTTGCCGGCCGCGCGAAGCTGTGAGGCGCGCTCGACCAGCAGTTCGGCGGAAGCGGGTGACATAGCCAAGGCATTCGACAGTATGGCCTGTGCCTCGTCGTGGCGGCCCAGCCCCCAGCCGAGGCTGTGGGCCCAGCGCAGGCGCCGTTCCTGGTTGCGCGGATCGGCGGCGGCATCGGCAGCAAAGATGGCGCAGGCAGTCTCGTGCTCTCCCGTCGCTTCCGCCAGTTCGCCGCGCAATTGCGCCAGCCGGGGATGATTCGGATGGTGGCTGGCCAACATCAGGATCGCCGCTTGCGCATCTTCGATACGGTGGGCGCCGCGCAACTGCGAAGCCTGTTCTACCAGCAACTCGGCAGCAACGGGCGCCGTCTCCAGGCCTTCGACCACGACGGATTGCGCTTCTCCGTGCTTTCCGAGGCCACCGAGCGTGCGCGCCAGACGTACGCGCCGCCACACATCACCAGGGCGGGCTGCCAGGTCGTCGGCATAGATTCGCCGCGCTATCTCGCGATCGCCCCTGGCCTCGGCCAATTCACCCCTCAGTCGGCCGAGCTGTGGATGCGCAGGGTAGCGGTCGGCTAGCCTGTCGATAGCCAACTGCGCGGCGTCGAAGTGGCCGGCGCATCGCGCTTGAGCGGCGCGTTCGAGAAGCAGCTCGTCAGCGCCCGGCGCCATGGCCAGACCTTGGTCGAGCAGGGCGTCGGCTTCGTCGTGTCGGCCAAGTCCACCGAGGCTGCGGGCGAGCCGCACCCGCCGCCATACATCCTGCGGCCGCGCCGCCAGGTCCTCAGCGTAGATGGTCCGGGCAGACTGATGATCGCCCAATGCCTCCGCCAACGCGCCGCGCACCCGTCCCTGCTCGGGATGCTGAGGGTAGTGTAGCGCCAGGGTCATGATCGCTGCCTTGGCTGCCGCTTGTTCGCCGGTCGATTGCAGTTGGATCGCGTGCTCTAGCAGCAGCTCTACGGAGGTTGGCGCCATAGCCAATCCTTCTGACAGGACGTGGCGGACCACATGATGGCGCCCGAGGTGGCCGAGGATGCGTATCAGCCTCAGGCGCCGCCGCTGATCGTGCGGCCGCGCTTTGAGATCGGCAGCAAAGATGCGTCGTGCCGCTTTGAGATTCCCTGCGGTCTCCGCCAGCTCGCCGCGCAGCCGTCTTAATTCGGGATGCGACGGATGAATCACCGCCAGTGCGCCGATCGCTGCTTCGGCGCACTCCACCTGGCCCTTTTCCTGCAACAGCAGTACACGCGCGATCAGGAGTTCGGCCGATGGGGCCAGCGCCAATCCATCCGACAGGATGGCCTGTGCTTCGGCGTCCTGCCCGAGAACGGACAGGCATCTGGCCAGCCGCACCCTTCGCCCCACGTCACCGGACTCGCTCTCGAGATCGGCTGAATAGATTCGCCGGGCCGCGTGCTGATCGCCCCTTGCCTGTGCCAGTTCGCCTCGCAATCGGCCGAGCAGTGGATACTCGGCATGGTGCGCCGCCAGGGAGTTGATCGCGGCTTCGGCAGCGTCGAACTGGGCCGATCCGCGCAACTGCTCGGCGCGTTCCACCAGGAGCTCAGGCTGGGTGGGAGCGGTGGCCAGGCCTTCCGCCAGAACGGCCAGCGCCTCGGGATGTCGGCCGAGGCCTCCAAGGCTGCGAGCCAGCCGCACCCGCCGCCATGCATCGGCGGGGCAGGCGCCGACAGCGGCGGCATAGATGCGCTGGGCCACGGCATGCTCGCCCTGGGCCTCGGCAAGCTCGCCATTCAGGCGCCCCAGTTCGGGATGATCGGGCTGCAGTTCCGACAGCAGGAGCGTTGCAACCTTGGCCGCGCCGATACGCCCTCCTTCGCGCAGCTGCGTTGCCTGTTCGACCAGCAGGAACGCAACGTTCGATAGGGCACCAGCGTGCGTCGTAACGTCTGCCGCGGGTGCGTGGTTCGCCACGGCAATGCCTTGCCCGTCTCGAGCGTCCATGAGCCGGGCCGTGCAGTCAGGGGTCAGTGGTTCGATCGTCCATCGATCGCCTGTCCGGTCGACGGTGGCCAATGGCACTTCCAGCCATTTCCCGTTGCCGAACTGGAGCCGCAGGCTGACGACAGATCCCCTGCCGACCTCGAGGCCAGAGACCTCGAGGCCGCAGGCTGCTGCGTTCGGCATCCGGTAGTCCCGCTGGACATCCGGCCGCTCGCGGCCATAGGCGCCCGTTCGCCCCACCCGAAGCGACATCAGCTGCGAAATCGCCTCGACATGCGTGATCGCCAGCTTCTCGTGAAACACCCAGCCCGAGCAGCCCAGGAACCTGTCGAACGTGAATTGATCGATGCTGAAATGCAGCTGCCTGCATAGGGCCGTTCGCTCGGTGATCTCCGGCAATCTGGCCGGATTGCCAAGTTCGGTAAGGTTGTATTGAAGCGCATGCAAAAGGGGATTGCTGCCCGCCCGCTTCGCAAGCGGCACACTTCTCGAGTAGAGTCTTGGATCAAAGCGCCGGGACGGCCGGAGGCCGCTGAACGCGCCTACCGCGAGATAGTGCGCTAGGGGAATCGTGCTACGCGGAATCCTGTCGCCGTACTGAGCGAGGTAGTATGCGCTGTCGAAATTGAGGTGAGTGGGCAGCGGGATCTTCCAGCCCTCAACCACGAAATGGCAGAGCAGATTTGCGGGCGCCGGGAAGCCTGCCTCCTCACATGCACGCCTGTAGTAGTCAGGGTCGAATAACGGATTGGGCCAGCGGCCCTCGGCTGATCCACTTTCGATGTAGTGGGCAATCGGGTCGACGCAATCGTCGAACACGTCGGGATATTCGCGCAGGTAGAATGCAGCGTCGAACAGATTGCTGCTTAAGATGATACAATACCGACCCTTTGCATCGTCGGCGTCCAACTTGTGTACTATAGTCTTGGTAAGCATTCTCGCTGCCCTGGATAACTGGCTCATTGTGCCACGACCTAAGAGCTGACTCCAAAAGCTATTGGGTCGGATTGCGCGTCAATCACCGTCGCGCGCCGGCTTGCCAGGGCGGCGGCCTCGCCGGGGGGGGGGGCAGCACCGACTTGCCTCCCCAACCGTTGTAGTAGCCTTAGTAGAAGTCGATCACGGTCACGTTCTTGACCAGCAGGATGTTGGCCGGAATCTGCGGAATGGTACCGCTCGGGAAGCCCATCGGGATCGGCCGGCTTTCCGGCGAGACGCAGCGCAGGGAGATGTCGAAGGCCGAGCCGCCCATCAACTCATTGATCACGTCGGCGCCACACCCGCTCGTGAGCTCGAGCACACGCGCTCGTAGATTCTGTCTCCTCATATTGGAATACCCAGATTTGGGGTTGGGTTGAGTTGGCAGGCCGAGGTGGTAGGGAATATCCGCAGGGAGATCTCGGAGAGCAACTTATAGTGCTCTCCGGAATATTCGAAGCCAGATACCAAAATGCTGACCTGATGGGTGATGCCCTTCCATTCTCGCGTCAGGATGGTGCCAGGCTTGAGCCTTTGGCTCGCTTGCGGCGTGTAGTTTGGATTGGCTGCGAACGCCTTATGGAGTTCGCCCAACTGAAGAAATACGGCAGGAGCGCCAGCAAGGATACAAGGTGATAGAAGGCGATAACGGCCACCACCTCAAAAATAAGTCGGCCGCGCCGTGATGTCGGCGATCCACGCAAATCAAGCGATCTCGAATGCATCATCCACCGGTTTTAGATCAACGCGCAATGAGAACGTCGACTATTTAGCTTAGCAAGTGTACTCCGGCTCGCTATAGGATTGAGGCAGCGGCAAAGATCAGCCCACGCGAGAAGTCGAAAAGATTATGGCAGTTCCACTGACCGACAACCAGATCTGACCGGAACTCTCGTCAGCTACCAAACCCGCCCTGACGATGCACTTTCGTCGTTGCTTTTCAGGCGGCGCAATTACCCTACGTCAACACGCGCCTTCTAGTGGGCGGGAGTTATTCGCCACATACGTGACGTTCGCCAATGAGCTTGCCATTCTGGACAACCTCGCGCTTTTGCCACTGAACCGGTATCTCATCGCCCGGACCGCACACCCGCCAGAAAGAGCCTGCGCTGCTCATCCCAACTCGCTGGCAACTTATTCGCCAACAGCGCCGTGATACCACCGCCTATGCGTTTGTCACCACCAAGGATTCCCTCGACTAGCTCGGGCGCCAGAAATGCGGCCTGCATTACCGACCGCACATATCCCGGGGACAATTCTTCGATCCTAGCTAGCGCGTAGTACGACGATATTTCACCGCATTCGCACCGCTCGAGCCAGTTCCAGGCGCGGGATAACGCCTTGATCAAAGAAGTAGCCGGTGCACTCGCAGGTCGAGACGAGCGCAAACTCATCTCCGAAAATGTCGAGCTGCGTCCGGACTTCACGATAAGGCCTGGAGCGACGATGGTGTTCGATCGATTCCCGCGCAGAAATATCTCGACCTTTGCATTGCTGACCACAACACGGTCGATCAAATCAAGCAGCGTAGGTGACGTTGCCTCTCGCTGCCAATGATTGCCGGCGGCCAAAAGGTGCTTGGTTCGGCTTAGGACGATGTCCTCGATCAGTGGCGCCGAAATGCGCTTCACGCTTCCCGCCACGTCTTTGTTGTTCTGCAAAAGCGCCTGGCTTATGTAGTACCTATAGCGACGACCACTGGGCCTTTGCGTGAAACTCGGGCTCATCAGATTTCCGGCGTCATCGTAGAGCAGCCCAATCAGCGGGCTGCTATCGCTTCCTATGTTTTGTTTCCTTGTGGCACACGAACGATTGCAATCGAGATGCGCCTGGACTTGGTCCCATAGGTGGGCAGTGATGACGGGCGCATGTTCACCGGGGTAGCTTTTGTCCTTGTGAACAATTCGTCCGATATAGATCTTGTTACGGAGCAAATAGTAGAGGGCGCCCCGGCTGTAGGCCATCCCACCTCTTTCGCCGCCGTCCTTGGATTTCCATTTCTTGCTGACGATTCCCATCCTGGCGATTTCAGATTGCAGCTTGGCGACGACTCCTAGCTGCAGATACATCCTGAAGATTGTCGTGACGAGTTCGGCTTCCTTCTCATTCACGACCAAGCGCCGCTCAACTACGTTGTAACCCAGTGGTGGGCTGCCTCCCATCCACATGCCGCGTCGCTTGGAGGCAGCAATTTTATCGCGGATACGCTCGCCGGTGACCTCGCGCTCAAATTGAGCAAAAGAGAGCAGTACGTTCAGCGTGAGGCGGCCCATCGACGTCGTAGTATTGAATTGCTGTGTCACTGATACAAACGAGGCACCCTTGCTATCAAACATCTCGACGATCTTCGCGAAGTCGGCAAGTGACCGCGTCAACCGATCGACTTTGTAGACAACGACGATGTCAACAAGTCCGCGTTTTAGGTCGGCCAGAAGCCGCTGCAGGGCTGGCCGCTCTATGGTGCCACCGGAGAACCCGCCGTCATCATAAGCACCCTCTATCTCGACCCAGCCTTCGTGGGTTTGGCTCTTGATATATGCCTGACATGCTTCGCGTTGGGCATCGAGTGAGTTGAAGGCCTGCTCAAGCCCCTCCTCCGAGGATTTTCGGGTATAGACGGCGCAGCGCCGCCGCGGCTGCTGGATCATGGACGGCGCTCGCCAAGGCCGAAGAACTGCAGACCGGACCTCTTGGTCCCGGAGATAATGGTGGCGATTTCAGAAAGCGAATTGTACTGCTGTCCCCGGTATTCAAAGCCCTTCTCCAAAACGTGCACCTTGTGGACCTGTCCTTTCCAAGCGCGCGTAACCACGCTGCCCGACTTCAGGTCTCGACTACGTAGCGGCGTAAAATCGGGACGGGCTTTGAACGCCTTGTATAGCTGTCGTAGCCGGCGGCGCGTGTCAGGCTTCAAACCACCGAAAGCCTTCACCTGTAGTTCGTAGGCAAGTCTGCGCCTCAAAAGATCAAGGCTTTGATGTTTTGGCACCGGACCGATCCTATCGACCCAAATCTCGCGGAGCTGACTGAGATCGAGGGCCACCAAACCGGCAATCTCGCTCTCGAGGGATGGGTATAAGGAGTCGTTCATAAGCTTACTCCTTGATCCGATACACCCGTTCTTTCCCGTCGTGCTTTTCCGAAGCGATTGTGAGTCCCAGTTTTTTCAGGGCCCCTGCCAGCGCCCCGCGAACGCTATGGGGCTGCCAGTCCAGCGCATTCGACAGCTGAGTGATGGTTGCACCCTCCGGCCGTCTCAACAGTTCCTGGATGAGGCCGAGTTTAGTGATCGAGGATTTCATAATAGAAGTCAGCCTTCGTCGTTTCCTCAGTGGTCAACTTGACCATACGCTTTCCCTTGATCATCGCATGCTCCGGATTGGTTACCCGCCGTTTGGCGGCGTTGCATGCATGCTTCCTGTGCCTGTGAGTTCAAGCGAACAAGTGGACTGCTCCACTGCGAAGAAAGGCAGCAGAACCAGGAACTGGGACCTCGTCGCGATGGCCGGCGTCGCGCGCGAGAGCGCAAGTCGTACCTTGAGCAACTGGAGACGCCGCAATATCGTCAGCACGGTCGGCCCCTAAAGCTACTTCATCCATACAAAGAAGCTCATGCGCGAAGCCGCCGACACCCCTTAATCCGCTCCACGCCTCCTCGGGCGAAGGCAGCCGCTTGCCCCCTTGCACCAAATGGAGCTGCCACCCGTTGTGAGATGAGCGGTCCCTGTTAGAGGCCGCCGTTGATGCGCGCAATCACGCGGTCGGCTAACTCGTCGGGTGAGAGCTCCGTCGTGCGCAACACCAGGGCCGGCGCCTCGGGTATGTCGTAGTTTTGATCGCGGCCGGTAAAATGGGCGACCTTGCCGCTGTCAGCCTCGGCGTAGATGCCCTTGGGATCGCGCGCGCGGCAAACCTCCGGCGGCGCGTCGACAAAGATTTCCACAAATCTTCCCTCGGGCAGCAGCGCCGCAGCGCGCCTGCGGTCGGCGCGAAACGGCGAGACCAACGCCACGAGCACGATCAGGCCGGCATCGACCATCAGCTTCGCGACCTCGCCGACCCGTCGTACATTCTCCGTCCGCGCCGCGGCATCGAAGCCCAGATCGGAGCTGATGCCCATGCGAAGATTATCTCCATCGAGCAGCATGGTCTGCCGCCCCAGCGCTGCCAGCTTGCGCTCCACGATGTTGGCGATCGTCGACTTGCCCGATCCCGGCAAACCGGTGAACCAAACAACCATGGCGCGCTGCGCCTTCGCCCGCTCGCGCAACGCCGGCGTCACGTCTGCCGGCTGGCGGTGGACGTGGGTCGCGCGGTCGAGCCCCTCGATCGCCATGCCGGCGGCCACCGTGCGCGACGTGGCGACGTCGATCAGGATGAAGCCGCCCATCGCCCGATTGTCGGTATAGGGATCGAAGGCGACGGGCACCGCCGTCTCGATCTCGACGCGCCCGATTGCATTCAGGGTCAACTCCTGGGCGGGCCTGCGCTGCAGCGCGCTGACGTCCAGCGTATCGGCGATGCGCAGCACGGACGCGGGCACAGTGGCGGTGCCGATCTTCAGCAGGTAGCGCCGGTCAGGTACCGTCGGCATGTCGTCCATCCAAACGAGATCAGCGGCGAACCGGCGCGCGACGGTCGGGCGCCTCTTTGGATCGGCTAGCACATCGCCGCGCCCGATATCGATCTCGTCCTTCAACGTCAAGGTCACTGCGCGGCCCGCGGCAACGAACGGCAGGTCGCCGTCGAACGTCACGATGCCCGCCACTTCGGTGATTCGGCCGGAGCTCGCGATCACGACCTTGTCACCAACGGCCACTCGGCCGCTCGCCACGGTGCCGGCGAAGCCGCGGAAATCGCCTCCCGGCCGGTTGATCCATTGCACAGGGAAGCGCAACGCTGCTTCCCTACTGTCAGCATCGGTCTCGACGCTCTCGAGATGTTCAAGCACCGAGGGGCCCACGAACCAGGGCGTACGCCCGCTGCGCCGCGCGAGATTGTCGCCTTGCCGCGCGGACACCGGAATTGCCACGACGGAAACGAAGCCAAGCGGCGCGGCAAAATTCGCGAACGCCTTCTCCGTCCTGCGGAAATGCGTCTCGGAGAAGTCCACGAGGTCGATCTTGTTGACCGCCAGCACGACGTGGCGGATGCCGAGCAGCGCCACGATCGCGGCGTGTCGGCGCGTCTGTTCGACCAGACCCTTGCGCGCATCGACCAGAAGCACCGCCAGTTCAGCGTTCGACGCGCCCGTCGCCATGTTGCGCGTGTACTGGTCGTGGCCTGGCGTGTCGGCCACGATGAAGGCGCGGCGCGCGGTCGAGAAGAAGCGATAGGCGACGTCGATCGTGATGCCCTGTTCACGCTCGGCGTCCAGCCCGTCGACCAGCAGCGCGAAGTCGAGGTCAGGCCCGTTGGTGCCGAAGCGGCGCGAATCATCTTGCAGCGACCGGGCCTGGTCTTCGAGAAGCCCCGTTGTGTCGTTGATCAGGCGGCCTATCAGCGTTGATTTTCCATCGTCGACCGACCCACAGGTGAGGAAGCGCAACTCACTGCGTGACATCAGAAATAGCCCTCACGCTTCTTGTGCTCCATCGACGCGTACACAGCGCCGTCGACGAGCCGGCCCTGCCGCTCGGACGCACCCGCGGCCACGATCTCGGCGATCACCCCCGCCACGTCGCAGGCATCGGACTCGATGGCGCCGCTCAAGGGCCAGCAGCCGAGCGTCCGAAATCGCACGCGTCGCACCTCCGGCTGCTCTCCAGGCAATAGCGGCATCCGATCGTCATCGACCGCAATCAGGGCGCCGTGACGCACCACGACGCGGCGCTCGGCAGCAAAGTAAAGCGGCACGAGCGGAATCGCTTCAGCCTGGATGTAGGTCCAGACGTCGAGTTCGGTCCAGTTCGAAAGCGGAAAGATGCGCATAGTGTCACCGGTCGCTAGCCGCGTGTTGAAGAGGTTCCACAGTTCGGGACGCTGATCGCGCGGATCCCAAGCGTGGCCCGCGCCTCGATGGGAGAAGATGCGCTCCTTCGCCCGCGACTTCTCCTCGTCGCGCCGGCCCCCACCGAAGGCAGCATCAAAGCCGTTTGCGTCGAGCGCCATCTTCAGCGCCCCTGTCAGCATCAATCGCGAGTACTCGCCAGCTTCTGTGCTGAACGGATTGATGCCCGATTGCGCCGCCGCTTCATTGTGGTGCACGAGGAGTGCAAGGCCGTATTGCGCGGCCATGCGATCACGGTGTTCGAGCAGCGCGCGAAAGTCCCAGCCGGTAGCGATATGCAGGAACGGAAACGGCGGCGGCGCGGGATAGAAAGCTTTGCGCGCGAGATGAAGCATAACGCTGGAATCCTTGCCAACGGAATACAACATGACGGGCTTGCGGAACTCCGCCACCGCCTCGCGCAAGATATAGATAGCCTCATCTTCCAATCGCAGCAAATGGGGGGACAACAACGACCGGGGAACCGGAGTCAAAACAAGCTTCCTTGATAAGCATTGGCGCGCAGGCGCGCCGCAGCAGGTTGAGATTTCGGAGTGCCCAGAATAGCGAATCCGCAAATTGGAAGATATCTTGTTAAAGCGGTTGTCTGCTACTTGACTGGCGGCGCAAACGTGGCGGATCAGTGATCAAGCGGAACTTAATTGCCGAGCCCCGCGGTGGGTCCGAAAATCACGCGGCGCGCTCTGACATCATCCATGAGACTTTGTAGAGTGGGCCAATCCATGTCGCTGCCCGAATAGGCCCCAGCAGAGAGGCAGCACATCACCGTGATACTGCCCCTCTGATTGCTGTAACAACTCGCTGAATCTCAAGCTCTGCCAGGTCAGGAGCAATTGGAAGGCCTATCAGGCGCGACAAGATATCCCCAGTCGTCTCGAGTGGGTCCCGACTGAGCGTTGAATAGTAACTATGATGCTGGATGCCACCGCCGTACCAACGCCGACAATCGATGTTGTGATGGTCGAGGTCGCGTTCCACATTCTTGGCCTGATCGGAATTGCGGCAGACTAGCAGCGCATAGCATGTCGAAATGTCGGGGGATATACATAAGTACTTCGCGAGCTGCACTGCCTCCATGGATTGCCGATAGAGGGCCATGACATTGGCCAATGCAGAATACTTGGATGTCCAACCATCGAGTTCGGCGAGACCTACGGCGGCATTGTACTCACTCAATTTGCCATTCAGGCTGGCCGCGCCACTGTCGCGCGATCCATGAAAGCCAAAGTTCAAGGCACGTTCGACACGCGTTCCTAATTCGGTGTTTGTAGTAACTATTGCTCCGCCTTCACCGACGCCGAAACTCTTGGTGGCGTGAAAGCTGATCGCGAGAGGAATGTTGCCTATGTAGATATCCGGAGCGCGACTGACCGTGTCAAAGCTCGCAGCACCATCAATGACGATGGGAATGCCTGTTAGGCGGAGAAATTCACGCCACGGTGCCTGCGGCACCGGTCGGCCAAATGGTGCAACTGGAACTACAACGCCGACCTTGTGACGGAGAGGATGGCGAGCAAGCACTTCTGGATCGAGCATCCAGCTCTCGGCGTCAACATCGGCGAGATAAGGTTCGTACCCGCATTGCTCGACCGCCGTCGCAGTCGCAGCGAATGTAAAAGCTGGAATGATCGCCAAGGGTTGATCTTCCTTGGCGCGTCCAGCGGTCGCAAGGATGGCCCCGATAAGCGCGCTCGTACCCGAGCTCGCGCACACGACGCCTCCGTCAATCAACCGCAGGTGATCCGCCAGCCGCGCCTGGAATTGCTTAAGCAATGGACCATGGTTGCTATAAACTCGACTGGCATCAATAGTCTGCAAATAGGGAAGCAACCGCTCGGCGGTTGGCAAGCGCGGGCGCAGGACCGGCAATCTGATCATTCAGAGCGGTCCGATGGCCAAGAGGACGTATCCTCCTGCCGTTGGGGAGCCGGCTGGCTATGAGAATGGGAGTCCCCTGACGGGATAGGCGCGTTCGTGTCAGCGATTCTGATCGAGGCGGCCTCTCGGCGACATTGCCTCAATATGCCAGTTACGGCGCGGCACGCGCCGAAATCAAAAACAGGCACTCTCTCTACGTTCAATCCGGCTGAAGGATTGTCGTAAAAGGCGGTCAGTTTACGCGAAAACTCGCGATCAGATGTCCGCGCATACGGATAACGGTCGGCAATAGGACAAGCCGAACCCACGCATAAATTTATCACTGGACAACAAAACCCAAAGGTCCCCTACCCCTAGAGGACGACCTTCACTACCCTTGATAGAGAGAGGATTGCAACAAGAAACTGCATTACAGATGCTATAAATCGTCATGCCGGCCCGAACCTCGGCAGAATAAATTATCAGTTCTACTGCAGTAATCGGCGGTAACAATCCGGCTTGGTCGCACCGTTAATCGCGCTTGACCGCTTGGTGAGTGATTGCTGATCGCCGGTAAGACTAACTGGCGATACCAACGGAGAGGGAGACGCCGGCTGGTATCGTCACCATGGTTCTCGACGACGACATCGAATGGAGTTTGGAGCACATCTTTACGCGTTCAGCGCGCCCCTCGAAGACTAAAGAGAATTGGTTATCGTTAATCGAAACGAGTGAAACTGGTACTCGAGGGGAGTGCCGAATAGGGACGGTCCCTGAAAGGTCATACGATGCCCGCAACGCTACACCCCGTGTACACATACTGGAGTGACAAGGATCTCGCGCTACACCAGGACCTCATAGCTCATTGGCGCTCTGAGTTTCCGCATTTTACCATCTACGGGGATTCGGACGTTAGGTCGCTCCTCGCGCAATATTTCCCAGATAAACTCGAAGTCTACGACGAGATCCGCATTCCGACCGCGAAGTCCGACATAGCGCTCTTGATTTTGCTGTACCACTTGGGCGGGCTATATATCGATTGCCATTGCGGCATCACCGACATCAATGGCGTACGAACACTTCTCGCGTCCCTGTTCGAATTCGACGCTGTCTTCGTCAACAAGGCTCTCAGTGAACACCCACGACCCCTCGACGAATGTCTCGCCCTCAACAGCATCATCTTCGCTCGGCGGCGGTTCGAGCTGTTCCGAAAAATATGTGGACAGGCACTGGTCAACTTATCCCGCCAGCGGGTCCGCGAACGCGCCAAAGGATTCACGCCATACGACATTTGGATGCTGTCGGGACCATGGCTTGTCACGTCCATGTTGATGGAACCGGGGTCGTTTAATCAGGATGTACGCGCCGAAAGCGAAGGGCGGGTCATGTTCATCCGCGAGGAGATTGCACCGATCAAGCGCAATTGCTTTCGCGGCTATAGTTCCGCGAGCGCGCATTGGTCAGTACGGCAGGAAAGCGAATGCTTATTCCTCCCGCCAATGGATAAGCCGTCGACACAATCCTTCGGCGATACCGATGAACCTCCATGGCCGAGGAGTTTCATCGACAGGGGTGCAGTAACATCGGAGTGACATACTTTTCAGCTGTTAGGAGAAAAGATCGTGGCTCTCGGCATCGTCGTATCGTGATCGAATGAGGAGCCCGAACTTTGGTTAAAGTCACACCCTTCGGCTTACCGCACCAGTCTATCGAAGAAGCTATTGGTTCGTCTGCAAACCCAGAGCTTCTGCGTGAGATTGTTGCGACTTCTCATCGCTATTTCAACTTCTATACCGCTCATCCGCCCTACAAGATCAACTATCCTTGGACCTTGGCGCGGCTATCGGATCTGGGGCCGCAGGCGGTGCTCCTTGATATTGGGGCGGGCGTTAGTCCGGTGCCGCTCTGCCTCGCGGAAAAGGGCATGTTTGTCGATTGCGTCGACAGTAGCGACTTCGAGCGCTGGCTGCCCGCTGGCGAGGATTGGAACGAATGGGGATTTATTGACTACGGGACGTTGCATCAGAATTTGATGGCGTTCAACATCGCCATTACAGATTTCGTGCCACAACGGGCCTACGATGCGATCTATTCGGTGAGCGTAATCGCCCATCTGCCCTCCCGCGAGCGCGAGGAGACGATGCGTCGGTGCTGGGGGTGGCTGAAGCCAGGCGGCCGCATTGTCTTTGCCATCGATCTTATCCCCGGAACCGACATGTTGTGGGAGGGCTGGGCCGACACAGACGAACACGGGACTTGGCGAGGCCTCGAGGCGCAACTCATCCAACTTGGCTTCGCCATTCGCAAGTCGAGCGTGACGCGCCAGCTCGACTGGTGGTCGCGGACCGACCTTTACTTTCTCGTTGCCGAGAAGCACTAGAAGAACGGCTGTTTTGCAAATCGCAAGGACGGTGCCAAGGCCTTTGGCCGCCGCTGCTTTGTTTCAGTCGGATGTCCTCACCACAGTTGCGCAGGAGTGGTTTTGTCTAAACTGTTAGCGCACCAAGCCATCTCCGCTGCACTCACTACAGATAGAAATTCGAAGGCGAAATCCAAGATGAAGAGAAGCCGGCTTGTAACACGAGCCATTGTCTCTGGGGTTGCCGTGCCGGTTTTAGTGGCAGGCTGCGCTCATCAACCGATGACGAGCGCAGTTTCTGATCCGGGCTTTTGGATAGGCCTCCTACATGGCTTTATCGTTCCAGGTTCGTTGATCGCGTCCATCTGGAACGATGTGAAAATCTACGCATTTCCCAACAATGGTGGCTGGTACGACCTTGGCTTCACGCTTGGAGGTTTCACCGTATCTAATCTCGTGACGGTATTTATTGTGGCCTTCTTTTCGGCACGACGCTAACTCCGTGATAGTTCCGCATCAGACCGCATTTACCAATTAGTCGCGAGCTTGAGTAACACTCAAGTCGGTCATGGGATTGCCAAGATTAAGGCCAAGACGATCATTTTGCGATCGTCGGGCCTTGAAACAGCACCTCGCACAGCGCGCTCAGCGCCGCTAAATCAGCCCTCTCGCGTCCAGGCGTCCGCTTGGGGGGGTAGCTTAACGGTAGAACAACCGGCTCTGACCCGGTTAGTCTAGGATCGAATCCTGGCCCCCCAGAATCCAAGTCTGGGCCATCTCCCAACACTCCCAGCGCCCGCACGAAAGACGCCCACACACGCGCCCGTTCCTCCAGTACCGACACTACAAGCTCTGGAAAATGTCGGGAAATCTGCGGTATTAGGTAGCAAACGCACCAATGGGACTTAGCGCAAATCTGCCGCCCTCATAACAGCACATCTGTAAGCAAAATGGTCTTACTTGTTTAAAGCAGCCATCGTCGCCGCAGCCTCCGCTTGAGCTCTGGCGGTTCTAGCATTCGCTTCTGCGCGTCGCGCGCGGAGTTCAGCGATAAGTGTATGTAGTTCCTCTATTTCTGCGAGCATAGCCAATTCGACAATCTTTGGATTCTCTTTCTCCACCTTCGCTAACGGTCGCGACATTCTGCCCCCTCACTCGATAAGATGTTCTAGCTCGAAACATTAGCTTGTAGCCCATTTCTTCAGGCACCTGGTGTCACAGATCCCAGCAGACTAGAATATCGGCGATCTTTTCGCTAGCTGGCGGCCAATTTCCCATACCAGTCGGCCGCCCAACCCGGCCACCGACCGGATCAGGCCCTTCGTGCGGTGATGGCGCAAGCAGGCTCCGACACGCTTCCCAACTGTCTTAACCAATCGCTTATCGGCGGTGTTCATGCCGCGCTCTGCCATGACATGCATGGTCAATTCCTGGGTGGAGCAGCCGCGCTTCGCGTCCCGGAGCGTCGCCAAGATAATCCGAGACACCTCGCCTTTGTAGGCCGCGTGACGTGGCGGCATCGGCCTGGCCTTTATGTCTGGCAACTCGATATCGGGTTTGAACAAGCGCAGTACCTGATCGATCGCGTCGAGGTTGATCATCAGTTGTCGGACCTTGGCTTGATGATGCTCCAGCACCCAGCCAACTCGGCACGCTTGGTCATTAGGCCAGTGGTCAGTACGTGCGGCTCGCTCATCCTTCACCTTCCTCTGCCAGTACCCTTGCGGCCACGCTCACGGGCGACCAAGACCACGCGGCGCTTGCCGGTCTGGTGCTAGGCGAGGCGACGGTCGATGCGGTCGCGCTTCGAGTTCGCGGGCTTCACGTAGCCGCCCGTGTACACGCCGTCGATTTCGACCTCGCCCGAAACCTTGGTGCCCTTGTCGGCCGCGCCCATCGCTTCACGCAGCTTGTGAGCGAGAACGAAACCAGCACCTTGCAAAGCGCTCTCAGCGCCGCTAAATCAGCCCCCGCGGCTAGGCGTCCGCTTGGGGGATAGTTTAACGGTAGAACAACCGGCTCTGACCCGGTTAGTCTAGGTTCAAATCCTGGTCCCCCAGCCACGGCACACCAGTAGCCCCGCGATCATTGAGTCTTTCGGCCCCGAGCAACCTCAGGAACGCCGAACATGGCCCAAAGCCTCACCGAAAACCCACTGCGACGCTAGGAACGGCATTCTTCGCTCCCTGCGTCCTGATACGAAGGGCGGTTTTAGAGAGGCCGAAATACGGCGATGGCTTCCTCTCGGCCATCGCCCCCTGGGGGGGGGCCGATAGAACCGCGGTTGGACAGCTCTATCGACGGCTGGGAGGCGAAAGAACCCCTCCGGAGCCCGCAACCTAAGTTATGCGTCTGCGCCGCGGTGCGACCTCGGTGTGACCAGGACGGGGGCCGGAGCCCACCCATCCTAGTGATGGATTTCCGGGGCAGCTGGACATTCCCCTTCAGGTTGCGACACTACCGCAGGTGCAGCCGCGTTCTTCCTCGTGCGGCTGCTCTTAGGCCCGCTCGACGGCCCAGATCCGTCGAGCGGGCCGATCGCGCCGTCAGCGCGGTCATGGAGCTAAAGGTGCGCCGTAACCTGAGAGTATGCATTGGCGACCCGCTCAACGGCGCGATCGCATCAGTCGCGGTGTTCACTGGCTTCGTCCCCATGAGACCAGCGCCCACAGTCGCTCGTGAAAGTAGTACAGAGCGACCTTCGTAATCATCTCGGAGGCAGCGATGCTGCCCGCGACCGTCCAGCGTCCGGTCATGATAAAGCTAATGACAAAGGTATCAATGGAGCCAGTGATCCTCCACGTGATTGCCTTCGAAATCGAACGACGGTGCCCTTCAGGTCCCCTGAGCAATTTCATTTCGACTACCTCCGGTGTGGCAACGCTCGCGAACGCGACCAGTCTTGTGGACTCAGTATTGGCGTTGATTATTAGACAAGTTTATTGGGAGGGTGTGCATCGAGTAATTCTTAAGCGATCCGCCCTCGGCGCTGTCGGATCAGGATGTGTCGAGATGACAAGCATTAGGATGTTGGGCACATGCCTCATGGGCGTTGTCCTTTTGCAATATCTCCTCGGGGAGCCAGCCGGCGCTCAATCACAGAGTTGCGACGCAGCGGACTTTGCCGTGGCTAGCGTGCCCGCACTCCCGCAGTGGTCTGCCCCCTGCATCGATACCAGTCCGTGAGTCACAGTTCGGCCGCTTTGGGCAGCCCGTGGGCTGACCGAAGCGTAGCGTAGGGCAGGCCACGGGCTGGCGGCAAGATGGCTTCTGGTGCGGGCGGCCGATAACCGAGAGACGAGTGCGGCCTCACGGCATTGTAGTGTCGTCGCCAACTTTCGATCAGCACCTGGGCCTCCCGAAGCGTCGTGAAGATCTCGCCGTTGAGCAGCTCATCCCGGAGCTTCGAGTTGAAGCTCTCGCAGTAACCATTCTCCCACGGACTGCCCGGCTCGATGAACAGCGTCTTCACGCCAACCCTGCCGAGCCAGTGACGGACCGCCTTGGCAGCGAACTCCGGTCCGTTGTCCGACCGGACGTGCTCCGGTGGCCCATGCTCGACGAACAGGTCAGTCAGGCACTGCAGCACATCATCAGACCGCAGCCGTCGCGCCACTACGATGGCGAGGCAGCGACGCGTGAACTCGTCGATCAGCTACGGCGTTCCGAGACTGCCAGCCGCGAGCGTACGTGTTCAACGCACGCTCGCTTGCGGGAAGGGCTTAATATTTTCCTCGAGGGCTTCTTTCAAAATCAGCTTATCCAGCGTCAGCTCCGAGACCGCCTTCTTCAGCCGCTGGTTCTCTCGCTCAAGGTCCTTCAGACGTCTCGCCTGATCGACCTTCAGCCCGCCGTACAAGCGACGCCATCGATAGTAACCCTGCTCCGAGATCCCAAGACCGCGACAGATCTTGCCGATCTTCTCGCCCTGGCTCAGCCGTACCTCGGCTTCCCGCAGCATCCCGATCGCCTGCTCAGGCGTGTAGTCCTTCCGTGCCATTTCTCGCTCCTTCAAGCTCAAAATAGCCGAAACTCTAACTGTCAGATTGGTATCGTTTCAGGGGAGCAGTCCAGAATGTGATATGGCGACTGATGACCCCAGAAATGTCTCGGTTTCATCCAAAGATAGCGCTCTTATTGATCGGCACCAACAATCTTACCGCCAATAACAAGCCGTGCGCGATTGAGAGGGCGATCGAAAAGATCGTCGATCGTATTGAAGAGCTCTGGGCTCCATCAAATCACTGCCATCTGCTTTCTCCCAAAGCGCTACACGGGGGGATTAAAATCAGGATACGGCAGCCGGACGGCGAAGTCAGTTTACAAGCCTCCATGGCAGTGGCTAGTGTCCTTGGTCGAGGGGCGCACACCATGAGAGGATCGGACAATGCGGCTTGACAAAATCGCGGCGCAAACTTGGGATCGCGAAGAACCTATCGAAAAAACCGCGGGGCGCATTCACGACGGCCACAAGGGAGACGTGGCCCTCGCGCAGCGAGCGCGAGGCTATGTCGAGAGAATGATCTTCGGCACCTACCCCAACTCACTCCCACCGGCCGAGGGCACGGTGATGGAGATCGGCTCGGGAATAGGCTGGATCATGCAGGCGATGAACGAACATCTGCAGACCAACCAGAGGGCCGCCCGCGAAATCATAGGTCTCGACATAGCGCCAAACATGCTGGCGAAGGCCAAGACCCGGCTCGGAACGCAACCTCCGTACCAGTTCCTGATTTATGACGGCATATCGGTTCCCCTGCCGGACAAACATTTGGACCTGATCTACAGCGTGGCGAGCCTGCAGCATGTGCCAAAGGCTTACGTCTACAATCTATTCTTCGAGATTCAGCGTCTCTTGAAAGACGGTGGCCATGCGATCATACACCTGCCGGCCACTGACGTTTTGCAGCTCCACTGGACAAGAGAGCGCTGGCAGAACGAGATCACGATACAGGTAAAGGGCCAGGAGGCCCACTGGATGTTCTTCTATACCAAAAAGGAATTGGAAGACGTTCTGGCGATCACGGGCTTTGCCAATGCAATCATCAAGGAGCGCAACGAGCAATTCATATGCTGCCTGTCGAACCTTGATAACGGCGAACATCGCTAGGTCGCCCCGCATTTCTCGCGCCACAGCACGCTGGTCTGCTTGATGAACGTGATCGCGGCGCTGGCCTGCCCCCTGCAGCGTTAAAGCCAGCCCTTCGCGCCCGAGTTCGTCACTTGGAGATGGAGTCCATCGCCATCGGCGTAGTACCCTGCCTGCTTCTTGCGATTGACCGGGAGAGATGTCAGCCGACGATGAGAACGAGCCATTGCCCTACCCGCCAACGCGTGCCAGCTTTGCACGAATGAATACGAACTAACCGGCGTAAAAGCCAGCAGCGCAGCGGCCTCTTTGGTAACCATTCGAATGACGGCGAACGCTAGCGAACGCATTGGTTACGGATATGTCAACCGGCTGCTTCGCGCCAAGACTTGTCGCAACACCGAACAGGATGACGTTCGGGGCTCAGAGCATTTCTCAGAGCAGCAGGCAAATACGATGCAAACGATCTCATGCTCAAGTCACTTGCGCTCAATTATGTTATTCGTGCGGATATTGTTCTCAGGCCTAGCTCGATTATCTAGCAGCTTCTTTACATCGGCAATCGAGTAGACATCGTTGACGTTGACTTGGGCGGCATGCGTGCCCAAAAGCACACCAACATCGCGATTTACAAACCAGATCTCGCTGATGCTGATGTTATTGTTTGAGCTATCACCTCGGCGCTCCTGATCGCCGACTACTATTCCACGCGTGATGCCGCCCAGCCCGCGCTGCACGAATACGTTATTGTGGATTAGCCATATTGAATTGTGGTCGAGCATTTCAATGTCCGCATAATTATCGGAAGTGCCTTCGCGCTTTTGATCCATGTTGTCATGATAGAAGACAAATGCAGTCCATCGTGCCCAAACCTGGGACTTCACGATAGACCCATGAGTTGTGCTCACATTAATGTCGGATATCTTGTGCTCAGGACTCAAAGTCCAGCTTGAGTGCATACCACTGCCATTCACCTTTGTGATATTGACCGTAACAGATGCACCAGAATATGAGGTGATGGCCCCAATCATAAAACTCTTTCCTGGATTCTCCGAATCGCGAATGTAAAGCTGGGTGTTCGGCGTCGTCCAGGCGAGTCCTTGGTGCGCGACAGTAAAACTCTTGGGGCCAAGACTAATCGAGTTCGACGTCGATGACGTAGAACGCGCGCTTCCTAACAGATCTCCATCAGCGTAGAGCTTGTAGTTGCAATTGACTATAATGGAATTAGTCAGGACCACGCCCTCAACCACCCCATGCGCATAGACGCACTTATCCAAGTCAGTACAAGTGACGTTTGACATCAGTGTCGGGATGGTTCCTCCCTTTAGCTCAACCCCAATGCCATTGTTCTGCACCGCGCCTCCAGCAAAAACGACATTGTCGATGGTGTTGTGACGTGCGTTCTCAAGCGAGATGCCGATGTCCCAATAGGCAAATTTGCTACTCTTCGCGGCGCCCTTGTTCTTCGGCATGAATTGAACGTCGCGAAACGTAGTTCCCTGGGTCGTATCGCCAACCGCGGTCGCCCATTGGGCCTTGATGGCAACGCCCGATCCACGCGTGCCAGGTGCTGCATAGTGAGTAGTGAGAAATGCCAGATCCTTGACCACTAACTGATCTTTCTGCATTTCGGCGGGAGATGGTGTACCAAAAGATAGCGTCAGACCTCCGCCTCCATTCGGGAAAACCAGGGCGGAATCTGGACCTTCGCCCATAATCCTGAGGACGCGAAGGCCGGGTGCACTAATCGCAGCGCTGCGAATTATCCATTCCTGTTGAGGGACACGTATCGTCCCACCGTCGCTCCCAAGCACGTCAAGCGCAGACTGGAGCGGATTTTCCGTGTTGGCGAACGAGGCCAAAGAGACGGTCTTCGTATCACTGGAAACCGTGCCTTTGCCATCACCGGAGAACTGTACGAGTAGCAGATCTGCGTGCACACTTGAGCCAGGCACTGGCAGCAACACGCCGATCATCAGTGCCAATGCGTGTAACAATTTGCGACACTCAGCCCCCATCAGCTGGTTCTCTCGCAGTGACCACATCTGCAATTCCTGCCTATTATCTGCTAGACAATCAGCACCAATTTGCTAAGCGCAGCAAACCTTTCAATCACTAAACCGAAGCCTAAGTTTAGACGCCACGATTCGAAAAGTAACTGATGAGTTCGGCTCCGATTACCTTAGCCTTTCGTTATTTCTGCTTGGTACCACAATTGCAAATGACTCCAATTGATTCAAGACCTTGGTCGAGGCTCTCCAGCTGATCGAGGCGTGGCGGGCCGACTACAACGTGAGCCGGCCTCACATAGCTCTCGGCAAAATTCCGCCGACCGAATATGCTTTGCAGGCCGGCAATCAGCGTGGTTCGATGGTTCTAACAAACGCCCAAAATTAACCTTCAACTTGGCTCCGCAAACCCAAGCGCTTCACAAATGTCCAAAACTAACGTTCAACTTGGTACCGCTAACCCAAGAGCTTCACAAACGCCCAAAACTAACCTTCAACTTGGCTCTGCAAACCCAAGCGCTTCAAGGCGGCCGGACTGTGACTCACCGACTGGTATCGCTGCAGGGGGTAGGCCAGGATGTTTCGGGTCAAGAGCTTAAACAATGAAATAGGCAATTGAGATGGACCTGAGATCGACAGCTTTGTATTTTGGGTCAGCATGAGTATTGAGGCTGCAGACCAAGAAGCCGAAGCGAGAGCCATGGCCGACGTGACAAACGTTGAGCCCGAGAAGCGTGGCGCCAAGGCATCGGACGAAAACCTGACGAATATGGGCGTCGTCGAGATCAACAAGGCCGACTGTCCCGATCGTGCGACCATCATCATTACTGGCCCCGCCCGTTCGGGAACCTCAATGGTGGCTGGGGTATTGCACGAACTTGGCTTGTTCATGGGCTCTAAGCTCGATGATGCTGTGTTCGAAGACGGCGAAATAGCCGCGGCGCTCGAAGCGGGCAATCGCGGGGAGTTTGCACGCCTGTGCGGTGAGAGGGATAAGGCATACGGCCGTTGGGGCTTCAAACGCCCCTTCGTCCATCGTTATTACAAGCAACTTCTGGAGACGTGCCGGAATCCGCGCCTCGTCATCCTTTTTCGCGACGTACTTGCCATTGCCATCCGTAACAACCTGGCCGCACAAAGCGAGACGTTGAAGGCGCTGCATGCGACGGTCGAAGAATACGATGCGGTGGCGCGTATTCTCGACGGCTTCCCTTGTCCGACGTTGCTGCTGTCGTACGAGAAGTGCCTGCAGTTTCCCGACCACTTTGTAGATCGGATCTCGTCGTTCTGCGGGCTAGCCCCGGATCAGTTCCATCGCTATCGCGCAATGGGCATGATCGAGAATGGGCGGCCGGAATATGTCTCTTCGGCAAGGCTGTCCTATAAAGGGTTTGTAGACGGTGTCATTGGAGAGAGGCTATTCGGCTGGGTGGCCGCAGTTAATGACCCCAAGCGCAAGCCTAAAGTGGTCCTCTACGTGGATCGCCGCGAGGTAGCTACCACAACAGCTGACCGCTATCGCGCGGACCTTGCCGAGCGAGGGTTCGGCAACGGCAAGTGCGCATTTGAATTCCAGTTGCCGAATGGCCTAAGCGGCGACGAACGGATCCACGTTCGGGTCGAGAACTCCTTCATTACGATTTCGAACAGCAACCGCCCTCTACATGATTACAACCGGCCCGTCGCACCATTTCATGGCCATGAGCTGGGGGCGATCGACGGTACATTCGGGAACATTTTGTGGGGATGGGTACATCTCGACGATCTACCATTGTATCATCGCCAGCCTTCCCGCCATGCTGAGATTGCGCTCTACCTTGACGGGCGCGAAGTTGCCCGGACGAAAGCGAACCAATACCGCGCAGACCTGGCGCGAAGGGGTTATCATGAAGGTAATTGTGCTTTCAAATTCATCTTGCCGGAGGGGCTCTCGGGCAAGGAAATCGTGCACATCCGGCTCGGCGATTCGATGATGGGCCTCGGAAATGGTGGCCGCGCGCTGGAGCACTACCAGGCTTCCGCAGTTCCGGTGATTGCTCTTGAACATGGTGCGATCGACGGCACCTTCGGGCAGTGGCTATGGGGATGGGCACATATTCCCGGCAGGGCTGACAAGCCGCAGCTAGTATTGCTTCTTGATGGCAAGGAGATCAGCACGGTCTCCGCCGACAGAAAGCGGAGAGACCTGGAAGTGGCGGGCTATGATGACGGGCAATGCGCGTTCGTATTCACATTGCCAGCCGGCCTTTCGGGCAGGGAAGTTGTCGAAATTCGCCTCAAAGATTCCTTCACTTCAATAAGAAATAGCGGGCGCGCCCTCGAATTTTATAGCAAGACGGTGCTTCCGGCACACGTTTCGAATACGCCAAGACATTCGACGGAACAGGGTACCTAGGGCTTCGGCTGCCGACATACTCGGCGGCAGAAAAACTTCGCTGCTTTACACCCTCAAACTCTAGCCAACACATCCATAGTTTTACAACCGCTGGTCACTTGTTCAGAGTTTCCTTAGCCCCGTGCGTTTCTATCCAATAATGGCCTATGTTCTTGGAAGCGGTAAGGCGTGCCCAGTTTCCTTCTCAAAAGCGATATCGTCGTCAGGCACCCCCTGATGTATCGCACAGTCAGGAGAGGGCCGCCACCCGGCCAAATATCGCTCGGGCATTTCAGCGATTACGACGTCCGGCTGCTCGCTCTCCAGCAAATCGTAGAATACGCTCCTCGCTCCGACCGCGGTGATCCGAGAGAAATGGCGGAGCAAATACGGAATCAGGTGGCTTGAATTCGACGTTCGGAACATTACGAGGGTTCGCTTCGAGGCCAGCTCGGAAGCATAAACATCTACTTGAAACGTTTTGAAAGATGTCCCTTTGACGATGCTGTTCGATTTGACTTTAGGTGGATGGTGGGACGCGATCTTCCGCCCAGGTTTACCCATCGCGCGAGCCACGTCGCCTCCGACGAAAATTTCGTGCTCCTCAAGGTCTTCTTCTCGAAGATGTTTTAAAGCGCCGATGCTGTCTAGTGTCTTAATGAGCACGTCATAGCAAAGAAAGGCTCCATAACCCGTGAAATGCGAGTCGTGCCGCATAAAGGTGTCGAAATTCGCGCGACCCGCGATCAACTTCTCCAAGGGATATACGATCGTCTCGCGTATGTGCGGTTCGAGGCCGCTCATGATGCGAATCAGCGGCCGTTGGTCAGAGAGCGAGGGCGCATCGGGGATCATGTCAGCATAGACTGAATGGTGTTCGGGAATGACGAGATGCCTGTACACTATATTGTTGTCGCGACACCATTCGACGCGGCGGCGAATCAAGCGCTGCCAAAGGGTTGTGCCCTCGGCGCCGAGGACATCGCCCTCGAACAACTGCTCGCACATTCCTTGTATGGTTGCGAACATATGTCCGTCCGTACCGTAGAATGCTGAGTGCGGGCCCAGAAATGTGAAGAATGGCCATCCACGCCGCCCGGACGCCGCCCAAGCCATCGGCCGCCAGCTTTCGATTTCCAATTCCGGTGTCCGAGAAAGCAATACACCAGGGTTGACTAATCTCACTCGCAAATCATCCTTCACGCGGATCGCGATCAAAGGATGGTGGAACGCTGTCTCCACGCCTCTTGGCGTAAGCCGCGTCTGTCCCCAGGGGACCCACTCCAAGCTTTTCATCGGCTTGTTCCCACAGTGAATAGTTGTACTCAAATGCCCCGAGGAAGGCCTAGTTCCGCCACACGCCGTGTGCATCACGAATGAGGCGCCACTATTTTCTCTTTCGCTCAATGAGTCCGACGAGATCTCCGACCGAGGCCAGCGACTTAATTTCTCGGTTGGTAATTTTGACACCAAAGAGCTGTTCGGCCGCCACAATTATGTTCAAATTATTGTAAGAGTCCCAACCCTCGATATCCGCAGCGGTAGTCTTATCCGACAGCATTATCCGTTCATCGTCGAACAGCTCACGAAAAATGACAGTCAAGCCGTCGAAAATTTCTTTCTGGGACATCATTTTACGCCTCTTCGATCAGCATAGGCAGTTTCGGCTTTTCGTAATCAGTCACAGCTCGCACGTACAAATTAGGCACGTTCATCGGCTTGAAACCCAACTTCAAATAATGATCGCTCACCATTGCGTTCTTGGCAGTCGGGATATATTCCCCGATGATTGTCTCACAACCCATTATTCGCGCAGCATCGACGATTACCTGGAGTGTCGCGCATTCGACCTCGCGGCCGAGTACACGGCAACTCATCAGCCACGTGTCTATCCACAACTGGCGCCCGTTGCGACAACGCCCAATGACAATGGCAATCACGCCATTGTCGCCGAAAGCATCCACAAGCCGGAACTGCAGCCCCACGCTATCGGGATCGGCGATGATCACCTCGACCTCGGACTCGTTGTATCGGCGGGTAGTTAGGTTGAATTGATTGGTCTTGTTGATGAGCTGGGTGATCCGTTTCAGTCCGATTGGGTCAAATGTCTTCCAAAGGAATCGCATGTCGAGACCGAGAAGATAGGAGTTCATGTCGGTCGCATGAAGCTGCTGTGCGTTCCGCGCCGCGTTAGCACGATATTGAGCCGTGCGCTCGCGGTCTTCTTCGGTCAAAGAAATTCCCTCGAAATAGCCAGCGTCAGCGATCATCCGCGGATATTCGCCAGGGTCGTCCGAAACCTCTGGCACCGCGACCATGGGCAATTCACGGCGGACAAGAGTCCGCTCGAAGGGGCTGTCATCGAGAAAGACAAGACTGTCGAGGCCGATATTGAGGGCCTGGGCGATCTCGCGCATATTCGTCGCCTTGTCGCGCCAATTCGCGACAAAACACGCGATGTCGGATCGACGTAGCACCATGTCCGGATGGCGCTCGAAAGGCGCGAGCGCGTTGGCCTCGTCGTTCTTGGAGCAGACAGCGAGAATGACGCCACGGGACGTTAGGTTCTTCGCGTATTTCTGGACGGCCACGTAGGCCTCACCAAGTGCGCTGCCCTGGCCGATCACGATATTTTCAAGGCCATCGTCGCCGACAACGCCGCCCCATAGAGTGTTGTCGAGATCCAAGACGAGACATTTGGATGAGCGGCCTTGTCCGGCCGCCAATAAACGTCCGACAAGATCACCATAGAGCGGCGCGGCCGCAGGCGCGACTTCTTGCTTCGCACGAAACCAAAGCGTCGGATCGTACCAAGCCCTCAAGCCATCATCGGCCACGCGGGCATCTACTGCCAACATATCAACTCCGACCGCCTCGGCGCGAGTGCGAATCTCGGAATTAATTCTATCGACCAAAGCCCGCGGCGAGCCCGGCAAGCGAAACTCATTCTGCCCCATCAGCGCGGGAAAGACAGGAAGCACCGCCTGCTGAATAACCTGGCAACCGAAGGCTGACTTTACGACGCGCCAGCACTCGACGATCCGATCGAGGGTCCTGGAAAGCAGCGCGGACGCGCTCGCCGCATCGAGCGCCGCGTCTGCCGAACCAAGCAGATGGCGTGCGTCGAAGGCGAAAAGAACGGCGCTTGGCCCAAACGAATACAAACCCGAGGCTGCATCCTTAGTCTCCCGCCAATATTGCCCGTATTCGGCCTCGTACGTCTCTACCCATAGGCCGCGTCGCAGGCCCGCGACCCGAATAGCCGGTATGACCTGGGCCAGCGTGCTCGAACCTAGGATCGCGAGCCGAATGGGTCTTCCAACTGTGTTTGCTGGGCGCTCCGAACCAAAGAGCTTCTGGCGGCGCAGATCGAGTTGGATTGTCCTCACGTTGTCCATGCGCGCGGACGCGAGTTCCACCAACGTCGACCAAGCCTCTGGCGATGGGCCGAGCTTCTCAGTCGTTTGCAACGTCTCACGCCAAATAGGCTTTTCCGGCAACCATGGTAACCCAAGCGCCCCCGCCGGTAGCCTTGATATAACCGAAGTGACAGTATGCTCGAAACTGTTCGTCATGCGTGAGATCCCAAGTTGTTCGCTTTTGCCTCGATTTGCCTATCCAAGATCGTCACGAAACGGTGGGTCCAACATGCGGTAGCGACAGCGCAACGACTCTCGGAGGATATCGAGCCCTGGACGATCCTTAATCATCGTCAAGGTGCTCTCCACGTAGGCCTTCGCTGCTTCCCGCTTCCCGAGCTGCAGCAACAAACCTGACAGATATGCTCGCGGATGCGGGTTATCCGGCGCGAGCTTGATCTCTGCTTCGACAGACTCGCTTGCACCGTTCAGATTTCCGCTCTTGGCCAAACCGAGCGTGAGCCGACTCAGAAATTGTGCATCGACGTCTGGCCTTGCGATCCCCTCCCGCACTACTTGCGCAGCCTCCCGATGCTTTCCGTTCGCCGTATGAATGGCCGCCAGTGCTACATAAGCGCTCGCGTGAGAACCGCCTTTCTCAAGGTACTCACATAGCTCTCTCTCTGCTTCAACAGCCCGGCCGAGTTTCGCCAAGATCTGCGCACTCATCAATAAGACATCGGCATTCCCGGGTTCGATAGCCTTGGCGGTCGCGAGGGCGACAAGGAGCCCGTCGCCATTTTCCATAAGCGCGCGCGCCAATGCGATTTGCGCTGTAACCGATTGTTTCCCTAACGGTCGTTGGACAGCTCGTCGTAGATTGTCGATGGCGAGAGAATAGGTTTGTGTCGCTACCGCACGGACGCCTATCTCAAGTTCGACTCCTTCCGTATAGGCAAGATAGCGGCGCGTGTATTCGATAAACGAAACTTGGTCGCCATCGCTCAGCTGGTAGAGTCGCTCATCGGACGCCCACGGTAAATCGAAATGACGGGCAATACTCGGGTGAACGGGCAACTCGGGCGCGGTCGCGCAGGCCCGGGATATATCGCTATCCGCGAAGAATAGTCCGAGGTTCATTCTGGACAGCAAGTGAGAGAATATCTCGCTGAGAACCCAAGGTGTGGGCTGCAAAGGATTGCGGAGGATCGGCCGCTGACTTAGATTATCGTGAATTGTGGATACCCAATTCGTTCCGGCGGCTTTATCGATCCGGTTCTGCCTTGCCAACACGGAGTCCCTGTAGATGTCGAGATCGATCAGGCGATCAATTCGTAGGGACACATATTCATTTGGAAGTCGCGGTGAGAAATGCGTCTGGATTTGCCGATTGAGATAGGCGTCACCGAGCGTCGTAGGGAATGGTCCATGCGGAATTTGTTGGATAGATTGATTTCGCACGTGTGGTTGGCCACCGAATGGCCATAGGAAGTCGACTGAAATTTCTGGGATACTATACCGGCGAGCGCTCTCATTGAGCTCATCAACGTCAAAATTGCGTACGCCGTCTCGTTCCTGCAAAACAAGGATATCGGCTGACCGAATGGCGTCGATCGAATGGCCGAATAAGTCGCCGTCGTCATTTATGTAGGCGACGGAGAGTTCGGAATGTGGCGAGGCCAAGGAGCGAAAGACGAACGCGACGAACTCGCATTGGCGATTTCCGGCAAACACAATGTTCATATCGTCTCAAGAAGGTGCACAGTTCAGATAAATATTAGCATCCCTTCGCTGATTTAACTAGGTCAGTTGTCGGCTGGTCAATTTTTACGCGGAGTGAGTCCAGGGGACGCGGATTGATCGTTAAACGAGTTTACACGGCGGCAGCGGGCTATGGTTCATAGAATGCCGGCCTGAATTGGAGCTGACCGATGCATCGCTATGGACTCCGGGACGATCAACGGGCGCAGATCAAGGATTTCCTTGCCGGTCGAAAGGGCACCGCGGCGAACAATCGACTTTTCGTGAAGTCTTCGTGCGCTCCTTCTTCAGCGTTCCACATGTAGCCTATATTGCTGACCAATTAGTAAATGGAATGCAATAAGTGTATCGAATGACGAGTAAGCTAACGACTCAGTACTCTTTGACGAACGCCTGCTGATTCATGAGATCGTATCCCACTTCGTGCGGCGCAGCTGACCGGCCGTCCTGAAGAAGATCTCCGAGTGGAGCCGGGTCGATCAGCCGACTGAGATGGGCATCCCGACACCGGGATCATCGACGTCGGGCGCGATGTTTTTCAGCGGGATGTATTGGGTGCGCCGGGTGCTGAACATCCATTTGACGCGGACACCGTCGGCGGTCCACTGACGCTCCGATGCAGCGATCTCGGCCCCGTGGGCTTGGTAGTCGCCCATACGCTGGTCGAAGCACTGGCTGCGCATGACACCGATTCCCATCACATTGAATTAGGAAAGTGCGCTTTGGCGTGTGATGGAGCTTGAGGCGGCGCAGAATGCGGTGCGCCTTAGGTGCAGGGAAGGCCTCGTAGAGAGCATCCTGCGAATGGGTCGACAAATTGTCGGGCACGACGCGGATCAGTTCCGCCTTTGGATAGTGAAGGTCGATGAGATCGCGCACGCATTCGGCGAAGTCGCGAGACCTGTGCCGGTCGGCGATCCTGACCATGCGCTAGGGCTGATTGACACCAAGGAAGACGAGCAGGTGGGCCGTGCCGTTGGGTGGCACGCGCAGTAGCGCTCGAGCCTGGCCCGGCAGGGGCCGGGATCGGCTGTCAACCTTCGCCGATCAGTGGGGTTGGGCTCTCGTCGAAGCACATTACGGGGCGCTTGGGGGCGAACGGGAGTGTCAGGACTCTTGTGTGAGAGCAATCCGTGGGTAACCTGGTGAAGGAGAAGGTTCGAACCGGAACGGTCCGCCTTACCGCGGGTACCGTCATTTGGCGCCAGCCTCGGCCCGCCAGATTGTGCTCCCCGAATGTGCCGGGTTGATCCGCCGCCAACCAGGTGTCGCGCGAAGCATCGAAGTCCTCCCCTCTCACGAGCTGCCTATCGTCGATCGGTTCAACACCAACCCAACATCCCTTCCCCTTAATCATCCCTGCGACGTGGTAGTAGCTCATTCTGCTAAGCCTTCTTCCAGAAGTAACATCTGGAATCCACCTTAATCATTGATTCAGTTATACCATTCGAGGCTCGATACTCATCTACAGCCCTCGCACAATAAGTCCAGCGATCCTCACCATAGTCATCAACAATGACGAATCCACCCGCCGATACCCTAGGATATAGATTGATCAAGCCATCCCGCGTAAACTCATAGTAATCTCCATCGAGACGAAGGATAGCCAGCTTTTCAATGGGCGCCGTTGGCAACGTATCCTTAAACCACCCCTTAAGAAATCGAACATTATCATCGAACATATTATAGACGCGAAAATTCTCCTGAACATCTTCGAGGCTCGCAGCGAGATGCTTCATTTGCGTCTTCATGACAGGACCGTGAAAAGCCTTAGCTTCCAGCGGATACTTCTCGGCATCAGGTTCGGGCAAGCCTTCAAAAGAATCGGCAGCCCAAACCAATCGGTCATTCGCGCCGTATGCCTTTAGTGCCGCGCGCATAAAAATGGTAGCGCCCCCCCGCCAAACGCCTGTCTCAATTAGGTCGCCGGGCACTTGGTTGCTAAGCACTTCCCTAATACAACACTGCAGATTGTCAAAGCGCACAAGCGGGAGCATAGAAATGGCATCACCCCTGATGTAGTGGTTCAGGAATTGGTGAACGAATCTCAATTCGTTGTCTTGCTCCGTATCTGGCTCCCGGGCGAATAGTGTGCCAGTTAGACATTTCTTCAGAAGCTGGAGATAGAGATCAGTCGTACTTATATCCTTTACGCTCATTTTGTGTCACCGAACTGTGTTAGGGTATCTGGAATGCTGATGCACCTGCAGAAGGGTGCGCAACTTCGCCTCGAAGTGACTGCTGCGTCGCGATAAGTCGAAGTCTACGAGATCTCTCTGTACTGGCTTGTAAATCAGCCCCGATGCCAAGAGCATGTCGCGAGCAATTCTATGCGGAGCTAAAGCCTGCAAAAATGTTGCGCCTTGGCCAGCCGTATTTGCGAAGCAATAGGCAACGTGCCTCCATGGAATCATATAGGTGTCGATATCAGTAGAATGACCGACAAAGAAGCGGTCACCAATGCCGCCACCTACCCACGCAATAGGGTCGAAGTCGGACGCGACAACTCCCGGCCTAACCGACTGCGTAATATCCTTCAGCCTGGTGATGTTCTGCTCGGAGAACCGCAGATCGGTCCGAAGGAGAAGTACACGACTGTACCTTTGGCCATTCTCGTTCTCGCGGCCGCGTTTCAGAAGCAACACTCGGTTAATCAGATGCCACATACGAATTTGGTTTTGGACGTGCAAAGGGCGACGCAAAAACTCACCCGCACTCATCCGCAAAACGTCAACGTCAAACACCTCAGGGCTCGCTAGATGATGGCCGCTTACTTTCCCGGTTAGTCCTGTCACCAACTCCTTCCCAATCGGGACTGTGTGCTCCGCAGTAACAAGGTCATAGAGTTCTGGGAAACGAGATTTTAGATCGCAAATGTCACGAAGCTTCAGTCTGTGAAACCAATCCTTGAATTCAGGCGGGATCAACTGCTCGAGGAAAACCAGCCGACCCTGCGGGTCGATCTGCCGGCTGCCTACGGAATTCCAGGTGGCGACAAAGAGATCCGCATCGAACTCAAATTGCAGTTGTTGCTTGAGCTGTGCAAAGGCCTCCAAGTCACGCAGCTGTCCGAAAAAGCACACCGCCGACCGGTCTCCTACCTGGGGCCTGTCCTTCCGTAGTTGGATAAGATCATATGCTGGAGCTGACAGCCCCTGTTCTTCGGCCAAGCCGCTCGTTGATTTTCTGAATCTGGCGGCGAAAATTGAGCAGCTCAAGGTAACGTCTCCCACTCGAAGACTGATCAGGTGTCTTTTGAAGAGCGATATTTATTCGAATTGCCAGTCGAGACGACAAATCTGGGTCCTCGGCGTCATCCGGCAAACCATAACCTTCCAGGGCTACTGGGCCCCTTGAAAACAGGTTCGCATGATTGGCCAAGATATTGTGGCAAGCCGAGGGGCTCCCAAGCGCATAGGCCGTACGGGCGGTTGCCGCCACCAGTGTTGGTTGCCGCAACGCAACGGACTCTACCGCAAGCAGGAAGGCGTCGCGGAAACGCTTGTAAAGCAACGCAGCGCGGACAATCTCGCCCAAATAATTGATACAAAACTGGTCGTCCGAACGAGCATCGAGCTCCATTAGCGTCCATCGCAAGGCTCTGACGGCGATCTGACTCGTCATCGGCTGCCCCGCCGCTCCAAGAAGCGCCGTCCTTATCCACGCAATTGAATTGACGAGGTGGCCGGCATGGATGAGCTCGATGGCCCTCAACACTGCGGATGACTGCTTATTGCCCCCATTCGCCTCGTGATGCTCGATGTCCTTACGGTAGATGCTCGGATGTACGTCGTTTTCGTAAGACAAAGCTACTACGTAGTAAGCGTATTCTAAGTTACGAGGTTCACGGAGGAAGCAAGAACGAAGGATCCGCAGAGCCGCGGGCATATAACCTTCTCGAATACAACGACAGGCCTTTGACAACTCGGTCGTGCCACCGTCGCACGGAAGCAAGTCGTTAGCTTCTATATTGGCCCCTGCCACTAAGGACGGAAGATCATCGTCAAGTATGAGACATGGAAGCCTGGGCATCTATAAGTGACTTCTGGACGGAGCTGGTGGGTACTGATCGCATGCGCTGGTCCCGACACGTGCGAATTGTGGCACTGGGCACCATAGTGCATCGATTTTAGACAGATCATGAAGCATCAGGCGCTCTTCGCATGGAAACGATGAGGTAGAAATCTTCCCTTATCCAATTCGCGAACCCTATCCATTGGTGCTGATCTCAGCCACGCCAGATCGACATGCCTAAGCAAGGCCCACCAGGATGCTCCTCATTGTCCTCATGCACTTCAAATCGTTCGAAGCCGCACTTGCTAAAAACCCGCATTATATCCGGACGCGTCATGCGTGCAGAAGTAAAGGCATTTCCACCCCAAAATGATGGAGTAGCTCGATCGCTATTTGTTCTAAAGTAGTATGTATAACTATCCCCCCCCCTTACGACCGCAGTACCCTTAACGTGCCTCAAGCCGGATGGTTGATAGTGGGTCCACAGATAGATACGGTCTGTGCGACTTGTCATAAGTTCGATAAGACTGATTGGATCGGTTACGTGATAAAGCAAACCGCAACAGAATATCATATCGAACTTTACTGGCTCAGCTCGCAAGTACTCAAGACAGTCGCCGTAATGAAATTGCGCTTTTGACAAGCCCAGCAACTCTTTGACAATGAGACACTTGAGATAGGCTTCGGTATTCGCCTCCACTGCGGTGACGCTAGCGCCTAGCTGCTCGAGTTGGTACGTGTGCGCTCCTTCCAACGGACCGAGCTCCAAAATCCACTGGCCCGATAGGTCTCCGTTCTCGCCAGAAAAGTTACTCAACACACTCTTTACACGTGGGTCATCGAACAAGTTAGTAGGACCCGAGCGGACTCCAGGAATAAGACCGGACAGATCTGACGCCCATCTTCCTCCAAAGATGTCGATTATGTTCTGTGCACTTGGTGGTTTATGCGTGAATTTTACAACGCTGCTCGTAACAGGCGCGCTCCCCGCTTTCAGGAATTTCAAGATCACCTTCATTGCCCCAACCCCTTCCATATTCTATTCATCGCCGAGGCATTCAATCTTACTGAATCCTAAAGTCGAAGCAGCGTGATGCAATTACAGGTCCATCGGCCCAACGGATATGGTGTCTACGTCAACACATCTCATCGCACGTGCCCGCCATATCGTCGCTACTCCTAAAGTATAGCAAAGGTCAGGCATGGTCCCGAATGCCCGCTATAGTCACAGCCAGGATGCTCCAAAGCACCGTCGCCCAGACGAAAACGAGGAGTGTATCCAGCCCTCGGCGCGGATATAGAGGCCGCCCTGGAGTAGTTGGCCTCACCACCGTGAAGAGATAAAGCTGCTGTCTTTCCACCTCTATGTGGGCCCTCTCCAAGGCGTCTGCGGAGATTTCGTAGATTCGCTCGGCAAACCTGACCTCCAGTTGAAGTTCCTCGTAGTTGGCGAGCTGCGCCGACAAGGTCCCTCCAGACGTCCGGCTCGTAAGCGTCGCCAAAAGTTTGTCGATCTGCCCATTCAGGCTTTCCAGACGAGCTTGCTGTACGCGTTGGGTCGGCGAATCTGACGACATTGCTCCCTTGGTCGTGGCGATGTCGTTCTCCAGGGCCAGCTTGTCTCGGATCAATCCTGTAAGCACCTCGCTTACCGAGCCCGCACTCATCATTGGATCAAGCAGCTCATTGTTGTTTCGGAAGATGAGAAGCTCTCGTTGTGCAACACTAACGCGCTGTTTCGCCTTGGCGAACTCTACCTGCGCTTGTCCAAGGGCATCTGAACGTGCTCTTTCCGACATATCGTTTACGAGCTTTTCACTTGCTGCAATGACGCGCTTAGCAAGATCCTCTGCATCACTACGCGTAAAGGCGCGGACTTCCAGGATGACGATACCAGAGGGAATATCCAATGTAGCACTCACTTTGTGCTGCCAATACTTCCAGATGTTTTCAAAGTTGGCGTGTGACGGCAGACGAGAAAGCCAGTCGACATCCGGCCGTGAATAGAATTCAACGATTGCCTTGGCGCCGCCCAAATCGTCGATGATGCTTCTTCCCTGTATGTAATTGGTTACGATATAACCATCTTGTTGTCCGGCGGCTTGTCCCGCCCCTCCTCCGAAGCCTTTCATCAATGACGCGGTGGCGGCGACGGCCACCTGAGGCGTTTCGTTCGACACGCCAGCTCGCACTACGATCCGTGCCTCTGAGACAAACTCATTTGATGCAACGAGCCCCAGATAGGCTGCGGTCAAAAGTGTCGGGACGGCAACCATCAGAAAGAAACCAATCCACACCAAGCTCGAAAGGGCGCGCCGCCTACTTAGTTGCCTACCGGACCACACGTCAGTTGTGTTGCCGTTCAAGAGGACTCGTGGACTTTGGCTAAACCTCGAAAGCTGTCTAAGCCAATTTATCGCAAAGGAGGCTTCAAGGATTTTCATCGAGCCATGTTATTGCGCACGAGAGCAGCGACTCCAACCCCAGCCCCCCAGACTAACAAGGCTGCAAACAATATAAGCAGCGAATACACAATACGCATAGGATACAAGGCGTCGTCGGCCAATCGAGGTGGTACGATGCTGACCAAGTACATCTGCTGTGCTTGAGATTGTAATCTCGCCAACTCGAACTTGCTAGCCGCCTGGCTGTACTGCTCTTCAGTAACCTTGAACTTCAGGGATGCGCGATCGAGTTGCTCCTGCGAGCCCGACAATGTTGCAGATTTTTCATTGCCGGCAATGCGCTTGTCCAAATCCTTGATCTGGCCTTCCAATGTGTCAATGCGCGATTGAAGTATTTTCATATGAGGAGCGCTGGACGCCACTGTCCAATTCGCCGCTCGATCCTGTTGAAGCAATAGCAGGCGCGATCGTGCTTCGCTCATGAGTTTTGTCAACGCTTCTGCCGACTTCGAAGGATCGAGGACTCCTTCGGCGTTGCGTACGTCGCGCATCTCTGCCAATGCCGCGCGGAGATTTTGTTCACCGCGTGATAGCTGTTCAGATGCCAGCCTCAAATCGGTCTGCCGCGCGCGCTCAGAGAGCTCATTTACAAGTTGTTCGCTGCGCTTTACGATTTGCGTAGCAATTGCGAGTGCATCCTCCCTTGTGAAAGCCTTCACTCTGACCGTTACTATTCCGGAATTTATGTCGATTTTGACGTCGACCATCCAACGCCAGTAGCGAACCATGTCCTCGATGGCTTCACTGAGGTCGAGGCGGGCCACAAAATCGGCTTCATGCCGCCCATATCGCCCTCGAACGCCAATGGACCTCTCCAACTCATCGAACATCGCCCGGCTGCGAATGTAGTCCGACACAATGTAGGTATCCTGCAAGCGCTGCAGCCCAGATAGACCCGCGAGACCGCCAAGCACGTCCGACATCGAGCTCGAGCTACCTGCATCGCGAACCGCAAATCGCGCCTCTGATACGTACTGGCTCGAAGCGATGAATCCAAAATAAACACCTCCGATCGCAGAAGGCACGGCAACAACAACGACAAAACTGAACAGGACGGCCCTTCGAAACCATGGCGCACGGGTCGCGGTCGCCTGCGACCGCGCATGAAGGCCCGACGTCGTCGCTCGTCGAGCAACCGTTCGCAATGCCTTCGAGATCTCCGTGGCTCGGCTCACAGGCCGAATTCGCCCTGTGCTGGCCCGGGAGACAGCCTGGTCGCTCAATTGGTCTACCGCATTTCCCACGTAACAAGAATCCCGTCTATTCACATGTTCGTCTTCTTGTATGCTTCGATCGCGTCATCGATTGTATCAAAGTACGTAAGCTTGCCATCTGCCAACACAATGCCGCGATCGCAATATGTCTTTATGGCGGGTAAATCATGCGATGCCATGATGATATCTGCGTACTTTCTACGGCTAGCAAACTCCATCTCAAACCTGCCCTGAAACCGGAAATCTCCAACTGCAAGCGCCTCGTCAATCAGGTAGCATTCAAAGTCGACCGCCATCGAAAGTCCGAAAGCCAGCCTGGCGAGCATTCCTGACGAGTAGGTTCGTATAGGAGCATCTAGGTATGGTCCAATCTCAGCAAAGTCTGCGACGAATTCGAGCGCCCGATACTCATCCTCGCCGTAAACACGAGCAACGAAGTAGATATTCTCCTTTCCTGTCATATTGGGATGAAGCCCACCAGCGAAGCCCAAAGGCCACGAGACGCGCACAGTGCGCAGAATGCGTCCCCTATTGGGGAGCTCTGCACCTGAAATCAGGCGAATGGTTGTGGATTTGCCCGCTCCATTGACTCCGAGTATGCCGTAAGAATGACCCGGCTCGAAATTGATCGACACGTCATCAAGGATCGTCTTTTTGTAGCCGTCAATCCTGTAGAACTTACCCACTCGCTGAAGCCGTATCATGGCGCTTAGCCCAACATGATGCGACCGCGGAGCAATCGCTCGCCCAGCGTGCCCGCAAATAAAAGGGCTGTCGCGAAGCCCAACAAATATGACTTGCTCAACATGTCACCACCATACCCCGCAAAGTAGGCTAATCGAAGCCATTCTACACAGTGGAATAGTGGATTATACCAAATAAGGTCGCGAATGAATGGTGGAAGATCGCGTACCAAGAATAAGGCACCGGATGTAATGTACATGCAGATTGTCAACAAGATGTGAACAAAGAGCCATGCCGGCAACAAACTGAGCATGACAGCACTGACGAAGCCGAGGCTCACACCAAAAAAAATTGTGCTCAGAATTGCTGCCGTTGCCTCAGCGGCATCAATCGGCACGACCTCGAAGCCCGCAGCATAAAGTACCAGCAGAAAAATCAAGGTTACAGTAAGAGCCACTACTACTTCCAACAACGCGCGACCGATTATCAAGTCTGGAGGTGAAACGACCGGAAACGCAAGAAGTGGTCTATTTTCTACCAAGCTCAGCATCGTCCAACGTGACGGATACAGGCATAGAATGTATGGAAGGACACCAGTGGCAGCGAATACGGCAAAATCTGGTCCCAGTGGGGTGCCTTTTGAGAATACGACCGGGATGAGCATCAGCCCGGACAAATGCAAAAGCGGCAAGCCTACGACGATGAGATAGGTAACTGATCCGGCTCTGCCCCCAAAGCGCGTACGTGTATCGCGCATGAGAACGGCACGGAGAACACGGATCTGAACGGCTGTGGCCTCCAAGTAGAATTCAAACAGGGCCATACCCCCTCCTCAAGGATGATTCATCTCTACTCCCAATCTCCTGGCCAAATGCTAGATCAAGAATGCCGCTCAGCCTTGTGCCGCCGCCGAATTTCACTAGATGGTCAAGTTAGGATTGAGTGATGCAATTTCATATCGACTTAGACAACGATGAGGTCATTGCGGGCTGGCTCATCCCGGACAATCCCAACACCATGCCAACCTTTGTAATATGTTCGCCCGGACAACCGAATGTTACACTCTCGGCCAACGTACCGAGGCCTGATATCAAGGAACTAGGCCATCACAATACAGGAATGGTCGGCTTCGTAGTCAACGAGACAATCCTACCGGGACTGAGCCAGCTCGACGAGCTTCAAATTCGAGACGGGGAATCCGGCATCCTGATCTACCGTAGACGAAAGGGACTGCCACAAAGGATATTCTGCTATGATTTGGCAATGTTATCTCTGACGATGCTCGCGGAAAAGCTTCTGAATAAATTCACGCTCTGTTATAACGAGATACAGCAGCATCCATTCGATACTGCATTCTCCATTCTTAACAACCAGTCGGCGCCATCCGTTTTTGGGTCAGGACGGCCGCCGCTGGCTCGCTATAATGACTTGCTGCGCAAGAACAATTTTACTGTGATTGCCCTTCTGCAGCATCCCCAAGAAAACCTCGCTCAACGCCTTTTGCTCGCGCGCAAAATTGCGACCGGTTACATCGAGTATGATATGGAGGGATTGGAGCCGCTCGTAGAGCTTGCTCGAAAAATTCCTCTAGACCACACCGATGCACTAGAGACGGCACTCGCGAAGATCGCTGAAACTCACCCCACGCAAGTTGTGAATCCTTTCGTTCGAACTCTTGCTTGCGGACCAGATGAAAGGCCAGAGCAAAGGCACGTGGCCATTGCCCTTAACAATCTGGCAGCAATGGACCTAGTCGGATTGTCCGGGCAGCATTTTGAGACCTTCAGGTCGATCCTTGCCGAGATGCTGGCGGATGACATTCTGGAAGGAATTAGTCCCGAGAGATCTGACGAACTCGGCGAGATGACCAGGCGCGTTGCCGCTATGCCGGGTGTAAGGAAATTGCAATCTCTAGACATGTCGCTGTACTCCTACGTGGAAGAAGCGCTCGAGGTCTCGACCCGTAGTGGTTCAAATTTCTGACCGATGACAATCGTCGGAGAGCAATCAGGAGTTTGGGTGCAATCTTTTCACCTTCTGACTTCGTCCCGCTGTAGATAGAGTTCTCTAGTGGAAGCGGCAGCCTTGGGTGTCACCATGGCTGCTGCTGCGACCTTGGCAACCCTTCTCGATTGAGAGCAACGCGCCATGTATTTCCATCAGGTGGCAGGAAGACTTATTTATGGAACGTTAACCTTATACTGCCTTTTGTTTGCCGCTGCGGCGAATGCCCAATCTGCACCCTTGGCAAGCCCTCCGCAGACTCGCTTCGGTATCCTCTACACTGGATGGCACTGCTTAGTCCTCCAACGACAACCGGCACCATATAATATAGCCGAGGCAATTGCCGGAAGGCGGCCGTGGGGGCCGGTCCCGGAGTTTCATTTTTGGAGTGAACCACGGGCGGGGTATTATTGCCTTGCCGATCGTCCAGACGTTCTTCGACAGCACGCGGAAATGCTGCGGGACGCAGGGATCGATTTTGTCGTCTTCGACGCGACAAACAATGAGTACACCGACAAGCGAACTCCTGACTCACTCAGGGGAGTGGTTGAACCCTTTAACAAGCTTGTGGAAGTCTGGAACGCCGTTCCTAACGCGCCAAAAGTTGTGCCCTGGGCTCCGTTGACCCAAGGAGGCGATATGCTGGAGTGGATGTTAGTCCAGCTTTCTGCGGTTCCTCGACTTCAATTTTCATATGAAGGCAAGCCCTTGGCTCTTGTAACAGAAAATGAAACCTTTACGACGGACCAAGGAAAAGTATCGAAATTGGAGCGCTCTTACACAATTCGTCGAATGTGGTCGCGTATTAGCCGGCCAGAATACTGGAGCTTTATGTCTCAATGCCGGAAAGGATTTCGCGAGTCAGGCGGCCGAAACGCTTGTAATCAACCATTGACCACGCGAAATGGAATCCCCGAGGAGATCTCCATCGCGACGGCCTATCAAGAAACTTATATGTCCCTGAAAACAACCGCGATCCCCAAATTTTACGGCCGGACTTTCGTCCGCCAATTCCAGCGTTTGAGCAACTCCCCGCGCACGCCTATTGCGCTGATCAGCGGCTGGAACGAGTGGATGGCGCAACGACTTTGCGTTGATCATTCGGGCCGCCCAGAAGTTCGCAATTGTTCACTCGCGAATGATCACTGGGCAGATGGCAACAAGATCTTTGTAGACCAGTACGACTACGAATACAGCCGCGATATTGAGCCCTCCAAGGACTGGCCGGGCGACTTCTATTATCGATTGATGGCTCACTGCATTTCGAGCTTCCGTAAGAATCAAGCCTGTTCTGAAACTGACATTCCCTTGCCAAAGAAGTAGGCGTCCACCGGTGACCCTTCTGTCGCATGGTGGTGTCAGATGGCCAATGCGGAGAGGCCGCCTGGCGGAGCGGTGCCCGCCGGCGTGCAGGTCACTTTCTACCAAAGCAACACCGCGCAGAGCGCGCTTGGCAGGACTGTTAGCGACCTTCAGACAGCAGTCGTCGCGATAGCGGCACAACTGGATGACGCTAATGCCCATCGGCAGAAAGAATAAACCCACCCAAGTAGTCTTGAATGCGCTCCGCCTCGGCACGGTCAGCGATGCCGAACCGCCGCTGCACGTCAAAAAGCGGCTCCGCCGGTCCAGTTCCCAAGCTATTCCTGAACCGAAGATAGCGCCCCATTGCAAAAGCCGCCTCCTTCAGCTCATGCTGGGCGCAATAAAAATCGCGTCATAGAGGGCAACAGACTCGAACATCTCCCGAGCTTCGGAGTACTTTTCGTCGCCCGCTTGGGCAATACCGCCGCAGGCATCGCGGTACAAGGCAGCTGCCTGCGAAAGGGCTAGGTCCGAGACAGTCTCAATCGTGAAGGCTTCGTTGATATAAGCTTTCGCCAACTCCTGTGGCCTGCCAAGCACACTCTCCCATTGAATATGATCCACTGTTCCGTGAAAAAACTTGCTAAGTACCGGTGCCCCCCCAACCTCCAGGAGGGTAATTGCGGTGCCAGCTTCCATCGGATCGTATGCCGACACAGAAATTGTCGCCCGAGACCCGAGCCTCCTGATGGCGTCGGTGACGTCGCAGTGTCGCTCGTCGTACACGCGACTTGGATTCCACATCCAGCTCCGCATTAGCTTGTCGCCGAGCCGGACTTCCGCGTCGCAGGCGATGACTTGGTCAACTCCGAGAAGATCGCCAAATAATAGGGCCGCGTAGCCCCCCATCGAGCATCCAATAGTCCGCACATAGCTACATCCCATCCAATCAATGACCCGCCGAAAGAACTCAACCGTCTCGTCTATTGAGGTGCTGACACCGGGAATACCTTGCTGATACCAGTCGTTGGTCGCGACATTCACTGACAGCCTCGAATGTGTTGCCCCTGCCGATACGTGTGAAAAAGCAAAATGCCCACGTGGCACATTGCAATGCGAGAATAAGATGTCGAGCGTATCGAACTCATGAACACCGACATCTAATTTGATATAATCGGAAGGTGTGGCATCAGGAAAATTGGAGAATCGCTGCGCCTGTATTTGCGAAAGCCTCTCGACGGCGGGTCGACGCTTTAGACAAGCGACCTCTCTTCGGCCGTGATTGATCCAGTGTCTTGCACATTCTTCAATATTTAACGCATGTAGATCCGAAAACAGCCATTGATATTGCGCCAAGTTGAGAGGAATTCCCCAAACCGATAGAACACTTGATGCAGTTGGCTCTTCATTTAGCGCCAGCAAAGAACTGCCGCTAATCATCCATGGCCTCCACAGCCAACAGCAGGCGATGCGCCGTCGCAAACGCTCCAGGATGTTGCGCCGGTCGTTCACTTCCGTTGTTGATCGGCGAAGGCGATATCTCTGATTCTCGTACCAAGATAACTACTCTCCCGGCTGATCGCGAAATCTACAACATCCCGCGCAACTGGCCGATAAACCAGATCCGACGCAAACAGCAAGTCACGTGCAATTCTGTGCGGCGACAAGTCTGACAGAAACATCGGGCCGGAGGTCATCCCCTTCGCGAAACAATTCGCGAGGTGCCGCCAAGGCATCATGAGAGCGTCCATATCCTTCGAGCGCCCTGCAAAGAAACGGTCACCGATACCGCCAACAACCCATGCCATCGCATCAAAATCAGAGGCAACTTCACCCTCTTCAAGGCTCTCCACAAGACTAAAAAGCCTTTCAAAACTTCCCGTATTAAAGCGAAGGTCAGAACGTATCAGGATGACGCGTTCATAAAACATCTCATCTTGCTCTTCCCTAAGTTGGCGCAAAGTAAGCACCCGATTGATTAAGTACCACATCCGGATCTGATTTTGGACATGCAGTGGCCGCTTTTCAAACTCTTCACCCAAAGGGACGGCCATTCTTTCTCTGAAGTCTGCCGGACTGTCGAGGTTAAGACCGACCACGCTTCTCGAGGCTCCTCGTATAGTCACTTCGTCTATTGGCTCCGCGTATTCCTTAGTTACAAGATCATACAGATCCGGCAACCGTGCTTGCAAATCAGTAAAGTCGCGAAAGCTTTTGCTTTCAAACCAGCTTCTAAGTTCCGCAGGAATCAATTCCCGCACAAAGACCAACGATCCATGCGGTTCGATTTGGCGCGTGCCACCCGTGTTCCATGTTGCCATGAACATGTCGGCGTTACCCATATCCTCCACTTGGTCTCGAAGCACACTATATGCAGAGAGATCTCGGACTTGACCGAAAAAGCAGACGGCCCATCGCGGCGACGCGACAAGGGGCAGCCGCTTGCGGAAAGCAACGAGGTCGGCGCCAAACTCGTTGTCCTCTGCCCACACGTTGATCTCGTTTTTCGCATTTCGCACCATCCGGCGCGCACGAAATAGCTCTTGAGAAGACCCATTCCCTGGTGAAGTCGAGGTTTCAAGTGCCTCCGCAACGGGTTCAAAAGGAAGCTCTTGCGGTCGAGTCGCGTCCAAGGGCAGGCTCAACACTTCCTTTGCAACCGAACCGTGATGACGCAGATGTACGTGCCGACTAAGGAATGCCTTGCAGAATGGCACGCCCTCTAAAGTATACAGAACTCGAACTATGGCCGCCGTCAAAAAGCCATCGGTCAGTTTGACCGACTGAGTGGCGGCGAGAAATGCCTCGCGCAGCGAATCAGAGGAGGTTGCTGCTGATGCCACTGAGGACACAAACTCAATGCAGAGTTGGTTGGTCCCGCGCTTCCCCAGGGTCACGAGAGCAAGGCAAAGTATGCGCGTAGCAATTTCCTGGACGGCTGGGAAATCACCGCGAGCAGACAGTCCCGTTGCAATCCAATTGATAGCTAAAGATGGTAGTCCGCGGTGTATAAGTTCAATTGCTCGCAGTAGCGCCGATAGTCTCTGGTCGCCACCGCTCTTCTCGTAGGACTCTATGTCCCTGAGGTAGACGTCGGGGCCGATGTCGAGCTCCGTCGATAGCGCGATCACATAGTAGATGAGCTTGAAATTACTTCGATCGAAATTGCTGCAAAGTTTGAATTGAGCCAACGCCAGTTCGAACTCACCACGGCGAAGACATATGAACGCATAGCGTACCGAGTCCCTTTCGGCGTGCGTCAGTCGAGGTCGTTTGTCTGCCCACCGCCATGCATCCTCGTTAAGCACGAAAGAGGGAACGTCCTCCACAACAGCGTTTGCGCCCGATGCCATTTCAGATCTTGTCTGGTGTGCGCTTGATGTCGAAAACATCGTGCACTGGATGTAGTAAGACTTGCAGTCCCGCCTCCAAAAGCCCTTGCATAACCAGGCTGACAAAGAAGGCGCCATGATACATGACCTCACCTCGCCGGGCCAAATTATTGGCCAAGCCGCGGAGATATGCCTCCGGACTTGCAAAGAAATAGGTGCCGACGGACGCGTTGGCGGAGATCACCTTTTTTTCTGCAACCGCGACCACCTGTCCCGCCTCGTCCGTCTTGAAATAGGAGTACGTAGGCTCCTCCGACCGAAATGCGAGACCAACTCCTCCGACGCGCGAGTTTACAAACGCACCTTCGGGCTCATCAAAGGTATCGTAAAATATATCCGCCAGATCCACGCAAAGGGGCTCGATACTATTCGCTTCAAGAGCCAGACCAGCCAATACCGTTAGCGCTGCCCCAGAAGTCGCTTGTTCAAGATAGACACAACGGGCTGAGGGGAACCACTCTTTCAACGACCCTTTCGCAAACCGGCGACTGGGTTCACTATCTCGTAAGACGAAGACTAAGTCGTCCCCTGTCGTTCGTCCTTTTATCCACCAGCGCCGCAACTTTAGCGCATGCTTCAGCAGAGGCCGCCCACGGACAAGCAATTCCGCCTTTACCTGACCATTGCCCAACTCGAAGTCAGGTCCAGCCAATGGTACGATTACCTTCATCCTTGCCGCGGAGCCTGGGAAGCCACGTAAGCTTCGAAGTCGTCAGGCGTTCCAAGGCCATGCATCGCCACCGGCGGCACCTCCAAAACTCCAATTCGCAGACCGTTCGCGATCATGTAGTTGTAAACGGGACAAGTGTAGAATTCATTATTGACCCTATCATTGCGGACGATCATGTCGACTGCCGCTTCGACAAAGTCCGCAACCCTCGCAAAAAAGTAGATTCCAACTGTCGCTAAGTCGGAAATTGGCTGCTTTTCCGCTACCTTAGTGACAAGCCCATCCGCGTCCACTTGCGCAAACGACCACTTCGGATTCCTTGTCGGATCCCTGAAGACAAGAATAGAGCCGTCCAATCCGCGATCCATGCAATCGCTCACCAGCGTCCCGACGGAAAAGTCCACAAGCTGGTCTGAGTTCGCAATTAGCAACGGCGCGGCACCATCCAGAGAAGGCCTCGCAAGCAGGACGGTGCAGGCCGTACCTTCTGTCAGCGTGTCAACGATGTGTATCTTATTGCCTCGGTTGCGGAGTTCGAGCGCGATGCCCGGTGCGTCATGAACATGCTGCGCCCGCAACAGAATATGAACTGTCGAGCCTTTGGGGGCGACGTTGCTGACAACGCGCTCGATCATCGGACGACCTAGAAGTTCGATAAACGGCTTTGGCAGCTTATATCCGGCATTGCGAAAGCGATTGCCTTCTCCCGCAGCTGGAATAACAACCTGGACATTTCCGATAGATCGTCCGGAAGCCAAGCCGTCCCCGGTTTGGGTATCCTCAAACTCCTGGATTTTCGCGGGTGAATAGAAGCTGTGATAGCTCCTCTCCTCCACTTGGTACGAGGCCACGCGTCCACCATCGAGGATAAGCTCGTTCATACACGGAGCCACAAAAAACTGCCCTTCCACGGAATTTCCGGAGGCAATCGTACGCTGTGCCGCCTCGATGAAAAGTTTGCCGGTCCGGAAGTAGTAAAATCCGGCGATCGCATGACGACTTATCACGCGCTTTTCGGCCGCTTGCAAAACCCCGCCATCGTCATCCAGCAAGACATAAGACCATCGTGGATGGACAGATGAAAACGTTACCACCCCTCCATCGGCCCGGCCCACTTGAAATTCTCGAACAATGTCCTGCAGGTTTGCATCAATGACCTGATCGCCATTGCAAACAATCAGCGGGGCCTCGTTGTCAATATGATCGATCGCCATAAGCGCGCTACAAAGGGCTCCCTGCGTCTGCGCTCGCAATCTGACAATCTCGCAACTTCCGGTCAGCAGACGCAAAGTGTGATCCAGCGAGTAGCGCGCCGCATCCTCGTCTCGTACCACAAAGACAAAACGAGTATTCGAGCCCATAGTTTGCAAGTTCCAGACCACGCGCTCGATCATCGGCCGTCCGGCTACTTCGATTAGGGGCTTTGGGAACGGATAGTCCTCGGGCCTGAAAAATGAAGATGACGCCGCCATAGGGACGATTACTTGCAACCGACCAAAATGACGAGTGTCAGGCATGCTCGGGCTCTTCAGTTCGGTGGATTGCATCTTTGATACGACCATAGGTGACATCGTGAGGTGTCCCCACTACTAAAACGTGGGCTCTGCTCGCTCGTGCAGCCTCAACGCCATGATCATTATCCTCAAGGATCAAGGTCTCCTCGGGCCTAACACCGAGACGCTTCATTGCCTTGAGATACATTTCGGGATCGGGTTTTGCCCGACTGACGTCTTCATTGGAAAGCATTGCCTGCAGGTACGAGTTTAGTCGGGAAAGCGACATCATCAATTCCACTGTTTGTCGAATCGAATTCGAACACACAGCTAACTTGTAGCCCTCGTTTTTCAGGCGAGACAATGCAAACTGGTGATGAAACACAGGACGACAGTGGGAATGTGTGATCTCGGCCGTGTACGCCTGTTTCAGGTCATTGACGAATCTCTGCAATCCGAGCGGGAACCCTCTTGTCTTCGACAAGATTTCGAGTTTGCGTCGGGTCGGAAGACCATCAAACGTTGCCAAATGGGCGTCTCTGTCAATAGCCATGCCAAACAACGATAGCGCTCGATTAAGCGCTTCGTAGTGCCAGTCTTTAGCGTCAATAAGAACGCCGTCCATATCGAACAGAATGGCCCGGATCACTTCAGCCTTCCTCGAAGAACTTCGCCGCGTCGACAGGAAAGTCGGTGCAAAGCATGAACTGTCCTTTCGGGGACGCCTTAAGCCCAGAGCGCCAAGCCGCCCATGCTTCCTTATGTGGGCGTCGATGGAGCTCCGGCGAAACGATCGCTATTCGTTTGCCCTCTTCGGCCACTGATTTAATAACCTCTACATCAACGCAAGGCGCCTCCAGGGCGTCCAACCATAGGCCTTGGGCGCGGGCGTCGAGGCGTGATCCAGCTTCAAATTCGCTTCGTCTCATAAAGACCGATAGCCCTCTTGCTAAATAGCCGAGCGTATCCGGTAGGGACATATCAAAGAAAAAATAATTCTCTAGTGAGAATCTTGAAATACAGTCGGCTATTGGCTTTTGTAAGCCGTCGGCCTTGATATTGAGCGCGAGAGTGGACAGGCAATCGTATGATGCATACAGTTCGAGGAACGCTTCGAGTGTCATGGCTTTGCAGTCTGGCATATCATGACTGACGACTACCGCGCCGTCATGGTCACGAAGATCGGTTTCTATCCCGAAGCCACTTGCAAGCGCACGCCTGAACGCTGTCTCAGTATTCTGCTCAGACGGCTGATGCCAATATCCGCGATGAGCCAGAAATTCCATCGTCCCCACCCTATCCCACGCGAATGCAGTTTACTTCAGCGTAAGCATCTAACAAGTGATACCTAGCATTGTCTTCTGTTGGACCAGAAATTCGAGCAGGTATCGCGACGGGAATTCCTAGGCGTTCTGATTGACTACACCAAAGTTGCCTTCGCTATAGCTTTCGAGCGTACGGCCGCTATTCGCTATGGTAGAAAATCTGCTCGCCAAGCGGACATTGAGAATTTCCGAGCCGGTGACACCATCCGGCAACTTAAACTCGAACCCGCACTTGCCATTTCCACAACCGGCAGCGGCCACGTCCGGACGACTGCGATTTGCCAATTCTCTGCCGACTTCCTTCCCGTCCAAATACACAATGACCTCGGGACAGATCTCCGCAGCGTCCTCGACATACGCCCAACCTCGGAGCGTGTGACCGACAATTTCGTCGATATGTCCTCGATCATGGCGCTGATAGCGTGGTTCGCCCGCTTGATATTCGCTCAAGGGCCGGCCACTGTTGCTTAACGTGGCAAACGAGTTTGGCAGCCGCACATCGAGGGTCTCTTCTCCTGTAAGACCTGCCGGTAATTCGAATTCAAAGCCACAGTTGCCGTCGCCATAGCCCGACTTCGCAAGGTCCGAGCGAGGCCTGTCCGCCAATGCTCGACCGACCTCCCGGCCATCCAGGTAAACGACCAATTCGCAATCGCCTGGCTCCCTGCCCTCGATATAGACCCAGCCCCAAAGCAAACGCTCGAACACGCCATCGATCGCCGCATGATCAAGTCGATGCCTGGGTGCAGATGTCGTGCGGTACTCGCTCAAGGGCCGGCCACTGTTGCTTAACGTGGCAAACGAGTTTGGCAGCCGCACATCGAGGGTCTCTTCTCCTGTAAGACCTGCCGGTAATTCGAATTCAAAGCCACAGTTGCCGTCGCCATAGCCCGACTTCGCAAGGTCCGAGCGAGGCCTGTCCGCCAATGCTCGACCGACCTCCCGGCCATCCAGGTAAACGACCAATTCGCAATCGCCTGGCTCCCTGCCCTCGATATAGACCCAGCCCCAAAGCAAACGCTCGAACACGCCATCGATCGCCGCATGATCAAGTCGATGCCTGGGTGCAGATGTCGTGCGGTACTCGCTCAAGGGCCGGCCACTGTTGCTTAACGTGGCAAACGAGTTTGGCAGCCGCACATCGAGGGTCTCTTCTCCTGTAAGACCTGCCGGTAATTCGAATTCAAAGCCACAGTTGCCGTCGCCATAGCCCGACTTCGCAAGGTCCGAGCGAGGCCTGTCCGCCAATGCTCGACCGACCTCCCGGCCATCCAGGTAAACGACCAATTCGCAATCGCCTGGCTCCCTGCCCTCGATATAGACCCAGCCCCAAAGCAAACGCTCGAACACTCCATCGATCGCCGCATGATCAAGTCGATGCCTGGGTGCAGATGTCGTGCGGTACTCGCTCAAGGGCCGGCCACTGTTGGGGACCGCCAGGAAGGAGATACCAATTCGAACAGTCACGATTTCACTACCAGACACGTCGGGAGGTACTTCAAATTGAAAGCCACACCATCCACCGTTGATGTTCAGCCGAGCCACATCAGGTCGATAGTGTCGTAGTGCGGACGTCCCGACAGGCCTGTCGTCCAAATACAGCTCGACTTCAGACACGCCGGCGAGATTCTCCTTCAAATACGCCCAGCCCCATAAATATCTACCGTAGACGCCGTCGATATTGCCTTCCTTTGCCATAGAAAATGGCGCCACATCTGAACGCAACGAACTGATCGTCCGCCCGCTATTAGGCACGGTGATGAACGAATTGGCTATTCTCACATGCACAACTTCCTCTCCACGAAGTCGCTCCGGTAGCTCGAATTCGAAGCCGCAGATACCATTTGCAGAACTCGAACTAGCCAAATCTCGCCGATATCGATTGGCGCGTGTCTTGCCAATTTTCTCGCCGTCCACGTAAAGAACAACCTCGGGCTTATTGCCAGGTTCGTCGACAACGACGACCCAGCCATTGAGCGCCCTGCCAAAGACTCTGTCGACTGATCCATTGTACTTCAGACGGGCCGCGCGGGTATATTCTGGCCGGCCATTCTCAATCATCCCGAGGGCCCGATAAGTCTGAAATTCATTGGGTATGAGACCACAGAAAGTCGAAACCATCTCGACAAACCGCTGTGGATGTTGAAGGCATTTCTCGTACGACAATAGGAGGGTCGGGCAGGTAAGGTCCGCAAGCGTGCCCATTAGCGCCTCGTACTCCTGCGCCGTCTCTTTCGCTGTCTCTAGGACATCCTGTTGGACGGCGATATTGTTGCGAACAGCAACTGCAAGTACATCCCTGAAGAGCACGATGAGGCGAGGATTGGTGCAAACCTTCAAAAGCGAATCGACATTGCGATATACGAATGGACGTTTTAATCCCCACCGCCGATATTCCAGATCGCGACGCCGGCACAACTGTTCAACCAGAGAATACTCATTGGACTCAATCGCCACGCCCAGCTGAGGATCTTCGTAGACCGAGAAGTCGATCTCGTCTCCCATGTATAAGCCCAGCTCATAGAGCACCCCGGCCACCATTGACGTGCCTGATCGCGCAGGCCCCGTCACAATAATGGTCGCGGCATCCGGGCATGGACCCCCATTAATCTCGAACATTCCGTAGTTTTGGTCTTCATCCGTAGGCGAAGTAATTGACGAGACTGGTTGGCCTTCATCACGCAACGTTCCGCCAAGCTCCAATGTAGCGTCCTTCGACGGATCTTCTGACTCAGAGTCTTCACGCATGCTTTCACCGCGCTGGATAACCGACTGATCCCTGCCCAGTATTTAAGACACTGTACATTCTCTCTGCAAGTCTCGAACCAAGATCCCGCCTCTCGCGCTGCTGATCAGTAGCGAAGGTTCCACCAATTTCCGATCAACTTTCCCGACTTCCATCCGCCAGTCTATCAACAAAACGAAATGTCGTGCGACTAGCGACCTTAACCAAACACCTGCTGGAGGCTCGCGCGTCGCGCAGGGCCACCGAAACTTGGCGTATCAATCACACCACCGAGCCACCCAAGAGGCTCGCATTATTCGAAATTGCAGGTGGTCAAACCTTTGGCTGCAACCGCAAGAAACTCTAGTTGCAAGCTTGGCGATAAAAGAAGCACCCTACGATCAGTTATAGGCCAGCGATTGCACCTTGCCCTCCACAGGGCCAACTATATCGAACCATGTTTGGCGAGCAACCTCGCGAGTCCGTATAGGTATGACTGCGAGCCTTTCTGCCGAAGATCGGAGGCAGCTGCGGCTCCCAAAGGCTCCTGCAACTGATCGAGAAAGTCCTCGACCTCATTGAGACGAAAGACCTCGCGAAAGACGATATCTCGCTTGATGGCCGGCATTCCGAGGTACTTCATGAACAGGAATCCGCCGACGTGCATCTGGTTCCGTTTCACAATCGCGCTCACTATCCTGTGTCCGAGTGTCTTCAGAATCCAATTTTCCCGGTCGATGTGGGTCGATGCCGTAAGCTGGTTGATCTCGAGCATTTCCGTGACGCTCGCTGTGCGCAGCGGGGCGTGGAGAGGCTCCTGGCTCGCTTCGATTCGTCTGATGCTCTTCGACAGGGTGCTGAGAGCGGTCAAAGAATGGTCAGTTTGCGAGGAATGCACATCCTCGAACTGAGTGTAGAGGCGTTGACGAAAGTCCGCCGGAAGAAAGCGAACTGACTCGAGATAGTCGCGAACCTGCTGACGGTTTAGAAATGGGATCAGCTGCGCGGCATGATAGAGCACTTTCGGCTGACCGCCCGCCCTAATAAGCATGCGGGTTAGCCCCACTTCGCCTTTGTGGATCGACCACCGACGGGTCGAAATTGGTCGATACTTTTCCCAATATCGTCGAAATCGCCGATTTTCCAGCAACGGTCTACCAAACGAGATTGCGAACGATCCGAGATGATAGTGATACTCAAATACCTCGGTCATGCCAATGAGATCGGCATCGCCATCCAGATCCTGGATGAATTGATCCAGCCCCCTCTCGAAATAAAACAGGCTGTCATTGAGCAATACCAAACGCTCCGGCGTGCCGTAGCGCTTTTCGATGATGCTGATGCCATCCTTGTAACCGCCGAAATCTCGTCCCAGATCCGCCCGTTCGATGAGAAGGTGGCACCTTTCCAGCAGCAATTCCCGCAGGGCTGGTGTGATCTCGGCATTAGTCGAAATCACCAGGTTGAGATCGCTGCGGCTGACCGCATTGAAGAGCGTCTCGGTGAACGCCGGAACTGTATGGCGCGTATAGAGGACGAACAAGACAAAGCGATCGCTTTTCTTGGCAACCCTCCCCTCCGCGATTCGCCAAATCCTAAGACGCTCGGAATAGACGCGCGGATCTAAGTGATACCAAAGCCGCATGGCCCCTTCGACCGGATAGATCACCGTAATCAGTTCCATCGTCCAGCGAAGCCTGAAGAACGGACCGACCATTCCGTCGATGACCCCGAACACGCGGTCGAAGAAAGTTTTCCGTTCACTCGGAGGTGTAAATGCGAGGTTCGTCATAATTATGTCAGCTCATAATCCTAAATGGCGCCATGCCGATACAGGATCTTGCGAAGGCCTTTCAGGAGGGTGGCCGTTCCCTTCTGGCGCAGGTCGCCCATAACAGCTGCTTTCAATGGCTCCTCGAAGCCTGAAAGCGCTTCGTCGATTTCTTCCAGCCCGTAGACCTCACGGTAAAAAAGGTCGCGTTTCATCGCCGGCATGCCAAGGTACTTCCTGAACAGGAAACCGCCCACATGAATCTGGTTTCGTTCGCCAACAAGCGCAGTAATCCTGTCACCAAAAGTCTCGATGGCCCATTCTTCGCGCGTCCGGTGCACTTTGGCAATCTGCTGACTAACTTTCAGAACCTTCTCAATGTTGGCGCTACGCAATTCACCGACGGCGGTATCAACCTTGTGCAACCGACGGACGCTCTTCGAAATGGTATCGAGAGACTTTAGCGCCGTCAGGGTTTGCGTATCGCGCAATTGATCGAGTTCCCGGTAGAAGCGATCCCGCATGTCTTGCGGCAAATAATGTACCGCTTGGAACAGATCACTCACCCTATTACTACGCATCTTGGGATTAAGCATCGAAGCATGATAAAGGATGCGAGGCTTGAAGCCCGCTCGTTGCAGGCGATAAGTCAGTAGCCGCTCGCCTCGCTCGATGGCCCAGAATCGAGTGCTGACCGGCTTGTATTGTCGCCAATAATTGCGGATGCGCCGATGGCGCAGCACATCCCTCCCGAGGGATAGCGCAAACGACTGTATGTGGTAATAAAGGTGGAAATCCTCGGTCATCCCGATGAGATCCTCCTCGCCATCAAGTCCAGCAATCAAACGATCCAGCCCTTCCTCGAAGAAGAACAGGCTGTCATTAAGCAGTATCAAGCGTTCTGGAGTGCCATACCGCTTTTGGATGATACTGATGCCATCTTTGTATCCACCGAAATCGCGGCCCAGATCAGCTCGCTCGATGAGCAAATGGCATTTCTCGAGTAATGATGCCCGCAGGGCCGGCGTGATCTTTGCATTCGTCGAAATAACAAGGTTGAGGCGACTGCGGTCGACAGTGTCGATGAGGGTTTGAATGAAGGGGGGTATCGAACTGCGCGCGTAAAAGACAAACAGAACAAACCTATCTCCCTTCTTTGCGACCTGCCCCTCGCTGATGCGACGGATTCGAAGCCTTTCCGAATACAACCGCGGATCGAGATGATACCAAAGGCGCCGAAGGGCCTCGATCGGATAGACGATGAGGAGGAGTTCGAGTTCACCCTTAAAGCCGGTAAAAATGCCAGCGACAAATTCGCCAAGTGAATTTACTGGTCCCGCCATTTTCTAGTTACTCGCAGATATGATGGTTCAAAGCAGCCTCAACGAATGAGCGCCACAGTGTCGGTTCTTAACTTTCCACGCCATGGACATTGCTGTTGCGAGCGGCGCGACACTAAGACGCCGAATAGCCATACCCATCTTCTCGCGACCGAACATTCTCACCATAGTAGATGACGACGACATGTCGTGCCTTCGCAAATGTCAGCTGATTTTCGACAACGCGTCTTGCGACGCCGGTGAGCTTCGCAAGAGCCCTACGGATCCCCAAGCCTCTTACTCGAGTTCCAGGGCGACAAGCGAGAAGCACAATCCCCCGATAGGCGCTTTTTCGTAGCTCTCCAAGCTTCGCCGGCTGCCCTGACCAACGATCGCGCTGCTGGAAAAAGCAATATGCAGCGTCTGCAACGCGCCGTCGCCGAAAGCATCCCTGACGGAAATGTGAGACGATGCGCCCCGCGTGTCGACGTCGGCTTTCCAGCTAATCATGAAGAACAGATAGGCGGATTGGCACCCCCCGAAATTTGTAAGTTTGTTGCACAGTCAACCCAAAATTAAAATCTGAAAATGTCCATCTAGGAGACGCTAGTGCTAGCTATTTCCCTTACTGTCCATCCTCGCGAGTCCTATAGCGCCTTTGCGCTGACTTCCTCTTGGTCTTGCATAGGTTAAAATCGGATACTGATGGACTGTGCCTGTATGAAGCAAAAGACCATAGTGTTTGTTCTTGGGGTTGGGCGCTCCGGGTCCTCTGCGATGACAGGTGTGCTGTCCTTGTGCGGCGCAGCCTTGCCGAAGCCACTCTTGGGCGCAAACGCAGGCAACCCCAAGGGCCACTTTGAGCCCGTCGAGGCACTGTCAATCAACGACGCGTATCTCGCCCAGAACGCCTCAGCGTTTTACGACCCGTCACTGCGCCTTCAGGATGGGAGGCTTATCGATGAGTCAGAGCGGGACCGGTTCGTCGAGCAAATAGCTGCGCTTATTGGAACATGGCCTGACGAAGACGTCCTTGTCGTTAAAGACCCGAGAATTACCGCACTAGCGGATTATTGGTTCGAGGCAGCGCGTCGCAAGGGATATTCAGCGAAGGTGATCATCATGGTCCGTCGTCCTGAAGAAGTGGTCGCGTCCTTTGCGACGCGCGATCACCTATCAAAAAGTCTCTCGGGTTCGCTTTGGTTAAAATACAATCTTCTGGCGGAACATGCTTCGAACTCAAAGCCGCGGGTGTTTGTGGAATACTCCAACCTCTTAAATAACTGGCGAACCGAGATTTCCCGGATTTCGGAGGCTCTGTCTATCTCACTGTTTCCTCCCGAGGGAAACGAAATTGATGACTTCCTCACCCAAGATCTGCATCGCCAAAGGTACGATGCGCATCCCATAGATTCGAAAGATCCGTGGACACAGCATGTTTATGAGTCTTTTTTGCAAGCATCGCAGGGTAAGGAACTTGATGTCGAAGATATAAATAATGTCTTCTCCGAATACGCCGCTTGCGAAAAGATGTTCAGGGAATCTTGGACCGAGTTCGGGGAGCGATTCGCTCCTAGGACCGTACCTCCATCCACTCACGCAAACTGGGAAAACAGCGAGTATCGCTCACACCCCGACATCCCGGGGGATTTCGATGCGCATGCATACCTCGCAGTTCATGTCGATGTTGCGAAAGCCGGAGTAGACCCTTATCGGCACTATGTGGAATTCGGCAAAAAGGAAGGCCGGCTTTGGACTCGCCAATCTACCAAGCAACAAGATACGCAGCCTCTTCTTGATCCCGGCCTCGTCGAGGCGGCCAAAGGTCCCGACCTTTTCCCACATATGAAGATTAAGCAGAATTCTCCTGGAACGACTGGGTGTTCAGGAGGGATTTGCGGCCTATCGGCAGGCCCTTGGACCTCCGGATATTGAGGAGATTCGACTGCTGCCTGTGCGGAGCATGCTTGAGATCGCCGCCCAACAAGCTGCAAAGTTTATCGAAATCGACAAGGGTGGCGACCTGTTCACAGTTGTTCCTCCTCCCGTTCTCGGGCCAAGCAATCATCGGTATCTTCGTGGTACGGCGAGGTCAATCTTCGTCGCGTGCCTGGAAGATGCACGTGTGCGCGGTCGTTCTGCATTCGTCGAGTTCGATAGTATGGCCTTGCTGGATTTTCAAAATAGCGAATTATCGAGAATGGATCATCGACTGGAACTCGATCCAGCAGTGTTTTGCGTGCAGGGCCAAAACGGCTGGATGACGACGCCGCAGCACGACCGTTCTGCTATCAACATCGAAGAAGCGTTTACGCTAAATGGTGTTCATACCTATTCTTTTGGGCATTGGCTTTGGGAATACCTGCCCAAATACCTTGCAGCATCGCGCACAGGAAATTTGCCGATAATGCCTATCCTGATAGACAGCGGTATGCCCCCAAGCCACCGCGAGGCGCTTGAGTTGATCGTACCAACGGGCACGGACATCATAGAAATAGCGCCCTTCGCGACGGCTTGTGTTCGTCGCCTGTGGCTTGCGCCGAGTCAGATGTATATGCCTGTGCTCGAAGAATTGAATGAGCGCTTTAAATGGGAGCATTTCCTTGCGCCGCCCGCCCGGTTTGCGGCGATCATTAGGGAAATGGATAAGATGCTCAGTGCCTCGACGCGGCATGAAGACTGCGTCGAAAGACTGTTTCTTGCTCGCCAAGAATTTCGCCACCGCAAGCTGACCAACCACCTTATGATCGAGGGCGTGTCCCAAGCACGAGGTTTTCAGATAATTTACCCGGAGACCCTTTCATTCTCAGAACAGATCAAACTGATTCGCAATGCCAGATATGTCGTGGCACCTAATGGATCGGCAGCGATGCTCGCCTTTTTCGCGCGGCCGGGGACGAAGGTATGCATTTTGAGCCACCCTAACACAATTGCCGATCTCGACTTCTTCGCGGTGTTGGCGGAATTGGATATCACCATAAGCGTATTTTCCGGCAGTTACGTGCGGCATCACGATGAGTGGCCACACTTTGCCGATTACGAAATTGATGAGGTGGAATATGCACGCTTCCTCAAGGATTGGCTCGACGCGGAATCGCCATGAGGATCGCTGCAAATCTGGGCGTCAAGGACGAAGTAGAACTGATTGAAAGGTCGGTTGCTCACCTGCGGGCCATCGGCGTCGACCTGATTATTGCCTGCGATCTGGGATCGACGGATGGAACTCTCGAAATTCTCGAGAAGCATCGGTCCGATCGCGATTTCTGGTTGTTCACCATGAGCGATCTGATCCCTGACGGGTTCGAAATCATGGAACTCGTACCAATCTGGCCCTGGTGAAAAGTGCGGGCGTGGATTGGGTCCTTTTCACTGATGCTGACGAGTTTTGGCTACCGGCGTCAGGTCAGCTGAAGGATTGTGCGGGGCTCAAGAACTATGATGTCTTGTTAGTCGATCGATTCAATATTCCATTGGGACCGGAGGGCCCGATGGTACCCGAACAATTTTCTCCACGTTGCTACGATGATCTTCTGCTTATCGCGGCTCCGATAAAGGATGCCCAGGATCAGCTCACCAAAAACCCGGCGATACCGTGGATTTGGTCCCAAGTTGGCCCGAAAGTAATGGCAAGGCCGGAGCGAATTGGTACCCTGGCGATCGGGGGGCACGACGTTACCGCCGGCGATGCGACTCCCCTTCGGCGGTTCCGTCCCTCCGATCTGATGATTGCGCACCTTCCACTCAGCACACGATTGCGCTTCGAGCGCCGCGTTCGCAATATTCGTCGTACCTTCGACGTGCACAATGACTTTCTGACCAATGACTCGGCTTGGCATTGGAGAAGATTTATGTCACTCGCTGATCGGGGACAATTGGATCAGGAATTCGATCAAACAGTATTCGATAAAGCGAAGATCGCTGATTTCCGAGCTCGTGGGACGATACGCTCGGCGCATGACATGTTCCAAGACCGCACGGGGTCTTCCTTCGAGGGCGGACCGTGGCGCGGGGATTCCGAGCTCATGCGCTTCAAAGAAGCGTTGGCGAAGTCCGGCTGGCTGCTCTTCGAACTGATGAAGTTCAAGCGGGCTCTGGTGGCGCGCTTTGGCACCGTCGATGGATTCGAGGTCTATCAACAGGCATTCGCCGACGCGAGGTTGGCTGACAGCGGACCAAAGCCAGTTAAAAATGGCGACTTCATTCGACAAAGACCTATCATGAGTCTCCGTCAGGTAGCGATGCGGCATGCGGATTTCTTTCTGGAAATCGAGCCAGCAGACGAACGCTTTGTTATCGCGCCACCGCCTGTAATTGGCAAAAGCAATAGTCAACCGGTCGACGGTGTCGCCCGGTCAATATTCGTGACGTGCCTTCGGGACGCGAAAGTGACTGGAAAATCGGCTTTTGTCGAATTAGATGAAGGGCTGGCTCTCGACTTCCAGAATAGCGAACTACTTCGCCTCGACGACCAGCTGGACTTCGACCCTTTGATCTTCCACGTTGAAGGTGAATCGGCATGGGTCGTTTCGGCGTCCGATGAAACAAATGAAATCGAATTGGATACTGCGTTCAATTTGGTGGGGCCTCACGCACACGATTTTGGCCATTGGATTTGGGAATATCTTCCCAGATACATTGCGGCATCGCTTTCGGGAGCCCTCCCACTCATGCCAATTCTGATCGACGAGGCGATGCCCCCGTCGCACAGGCAGGCCCTCGAACTCATGTTGCCCGCTGGCACCGAGATCGTCACGCTACCGCAAGCGACGAAGGCACGCGTGCGCCGCCTGTGGTGTGCGTCGGGCCAATCTTACATTCCGATCCTCGAGAAGCGGAATGAGCGCTTTAAGCCCAGCCATTTGGCCTCGCCGCCCAAACGCCTTGCACGAATTTTTCGCGAAATGGCAGGTCGTACTGCGCCGAGACACTCAGCCGCCGTTGGATTCGAGAGAGTCTTCCTCGCACGACGGGGCTGGCGGCGTCGGAAGATGCTCAATCACTTGGCGATCGAAGCCATTGCGACTGCATCCGGCTTCGACGTCGTCTATCCGGAGGATCTTTCCTTCGCGGAGCAGGTAGCCCTCATTCAACGCGCGCGCTTTTTGCTTGGCCCCGATGGCTCCGCCTTCTATCTCGCTTGTTGGTCGCGCCCCGGGACTTAAATATGTATCTTGAGCAACGAGTGCACAATATGGACACAAGTCGAGCAGACCTGCTTCCTAGTTGAGTGTGGCCTAAACGTCACTGTCATCACCGGGCACAGCACTGAAATAGATGCGGAGTATCCCGATTTTACTGATTTTACGATCGACGAAGCAACTTTTCATGCTTTTCTAAGCGGATGGCTGGAACCGAGCTAACGGGGGCGAATTATATACCGTTTCTAAGCGAGGGCTTTGGAGAGTACTTACGCAACCGACAAAATTCTCCTAACAGAGCAGGCACGTCCTAGGTTGTATTCTCGCGATATACATATACGGTATATTCAAACAAGCCGTAGTCATGCCGAATCGTGAAATACCGACTAATTCGCTTGTCGAGAAAGCTGGCTATCTGATCTAGGCCTAAATGAAAAAGGTCATCGCGCTCCCAATCAAGATGCTTCGACATTACATTGAAGGCAATGCCACGCCGCGCGAAGCACCAGACTCTGAGACAGGAGCGCCTGGCAATATTCCCACATTGCTTCGTGGCTACCTTCACCCTTGTAGTTGAAAAGACCATTCATAATAACAAAATCGTGCTCTGGAAGTGCCTCCGAGTGTTTCAGGATATCTAAATTAAAGAAAATATTTTGAGGAAACTTCTTGCGGCACACCGTTATGAACTTCTCGGATAGATCCAGGCCCGAATACTCGATATTTGGGATATTCTTCGACAAAATATATTCATATAGATGCGCGAGGCCGCATCCAAAATCCAGCAGCCTTAGGGACGGGCTTATGTTGTCTCTAATGCCCTCCAGCATTACCTTAAATTGCAAGTCGACGTCTTCCTGCTTCTTCCAACCGACACCTTGATACGTGTCTCCATATTTCTCAAAGGAGCGCTCGAGATTGTCGACCATCCTTGTATAGTCATGTCCTTGCATCGTGATGCCCTAGTTATCGAGCAACGGAACGTTGAAAAATGACGCGCGTAGTGCCACCCGCAAGCGGATACTCGCACGCCACTTATGCACAATCATTCTCAGAATGGGGAAAGCCGATCCTTCTGGAGTTTTCTCAAGGTTGGGTATTGGAGCGGCTAATTCCGGAGACAAATTACACCGATGTGATAGGCTGTTATCCGCTCTTTTGTTGCCTCGACTGGACCGGCCTTCCCGATGATCTTGAGCAGCTTGCCCGTCACAATATTTCGCTGGCCCTCGTGGCGGATACGTTTGGCGACTATTCACTGGACGCGCTCCGACAAAATTTCGACGTCGTTCGCGAATTCAAGGACCATTTTATAATCGACCTCGAAAAATACAGGAAGAAGGTCTTAAGTCGCAGACACCGTCGAAACACCGCGTTCGCCATGAATTCCGTGAAAGTAGAAGTTTGCCAACGCCCCCAGGATTATCTGGATGAATGGTGCTCGCTTTATCGTCAGCTTTGCCTTCGCCACAATATTACCGGCCTCCGTGCGCTTTCAAGAAGCGCGCACTCCTTTCAACTTGGAGCCCCCGGCCTAGTAATGTTTCGCGCAATGGCTGGCGTACAGACCGTTGGAATGCTTCTTTGGTTCCAGAGGGGATCATTTGCCTACAGTCATTTGGTAGCGACCAACAACAAAGGGTATGAGTTAAGGGCTCAGTATGCATTGTACTGGAGTGCTATCGAATACTTCCAGGGGCGCGTGCGTTGCCTTGATATTGGCGGCATACCGGGAACGACATCGATGTCCAACGAGGGGTTGGCAAGCTTTAAACGCGGCTGGTCAACGGAGACCCGCATTGTCCATTTTTGCGGACGCATTTTCGACCAAGAGAAATATGATCAATTGGCAGCCCGGTACCATGCCAAGGACGACTTCTTTCCAGCTTACAGAACGGCGTAAGCACACAAACGACGAAGCCAGTCCAGCGTTTCTTCGGCCAGACATACATCAGTGGCAGCTGCCAATCAGTGTGCGAATGCGGATTGTAGGACGCTTGTAGATTTCTCTGTGGAGGTGCCAAACAACGACCCACGTAATCCCGGCGGCACCCTCTTGCCAAGCAGGCTCCAGCCCTTTCTCGCCGATCAATGTTGCGGAACGCCTGGCTCGGTGACTATTCTGCTTCGTGGCGACCGAATTGGCTGCTTGGGGGAAATACCAGATGGGTATGCGCGGCAACATCTGTGGGATTGCCTGCCCAATGATGTGAGATCGCCGAAAGCAACGGTTCACAGACAGGCTAAACATGAGCAAGCCAACGGTCTCCAATTCCCAGACGGTAGCGCCGGGAGAGAAGCGAGAGTCGCCGGCCGGCGAAAGCGAGGCCGCACCGAGACAGGAACTCAGGGGGCACTTGGACGAGTGCACTGCGGTTTCGGTGACGGGCTGGGCGGCCTATGACGACGGGAGTACGCCCGAGCTCGACGTGTTGGTGAACGGTGCATCGGTGGCAAAATGCGTGCCGAATATTTCGCGACCAGATGTGGCAAAAATTTTTCCGCAAAATCCCACCGCGGGGTTTTCTTATCGTCTTGAGAGGCCTCTGGAGCGAGGTGACAATGAAATCGCGATTATTGACGTGAGTGGGCGCCATCTCGTTGGTTCACCGTTCCGCCTTGTATCGATCAGCCCGCAAGCGGATTTTAAGCGCGACTTTGCCAGCATCGAAGGCTGGTATCATCCGAAGATTCTCGAATATCTTGAATTGATCGATAACCATACAGACAAGCTGCTATCCCGGCGGCCCGTTTGTGAAATTGGTGTGCACCACGGCAAATTCCTTATCGGAGCCCACAACACACTGGGCGGGACGCCGGCGCTCGGGATCGACCTCTTTTCGCTTCAGGATCGGAATGTGGACAATTCCGGACGCGGCGATCTCGATTGGACAAGATCGAATATCGCACGGTACGCAGCCGCGCCCGATAGAATTGAACTGCGCGAGGTGGACAGTCTCGATGTCTCGATAGCAGACGTTAGCGCCATCCTCGCAAAGTACAAAAAATTCGGTCTATTCAGCATCGACGGTGGTCACGCCGCTGAGAACATGGCCAATGATTTTCGTATTGCTCAGGAAGTTACTGCTCAGGAAGGTTTGATACTGATTGATGATTTTTTCTCGTATGACTGGCCCGGAGTTACGGAGGCAATCATGAAGGAGTTCCACTCCGGTACTCCAAAATTCGTGCCGTTTTTCCTTGCTGCTAACAAATTGTTTCTATGTGGGGCATCAACCTATCCAATGTATTATAATACTATCGTGGGTTGCCGAGATCAGTTGACGAGAATCAGCCCTCCAACAAACGCGGTAAGGATGTTCGGTTATTCAATGCTCATCTGTCCACCATGATGCTTTGATCGCTGATCCTGAACGTCAGTTGGATTTCCCGACTTGGTGCGTCTACATCGAGAAGATACGGACTGGTATCGCTGCAGGGGGCAGACCACTGCCAGCTTGTTCATCACGAATCCGCGACCAGAGGCCGAACAAGAAACCGCGAGAAGACTTACGCGAAGGAGCGGGCTGCCTTTCGAAAGCGTTGCCGGACGCAATCCGCGATATCCCTTACTTCCATCCCGCGTTGTGCTCTTGTCGGTTCGCACGGCTCTTTGTTAGCCTCCGTGCCACGCGCCCGTTGACGCATCGTTCAATTCAAATTAAAAATTCGCACAAGAGGTGCTACTTGAGCGAAATTGGATGTTGGGCCGAACTTCATATTAAACAATGAAGGCAATTATTCTCGCTGGGGGCTTGGGAACCCGACTATCAGAAGAAACTGCCACTCGACCAAAACCTATGGTCGAGATTGGCGGTAGGCCGATTCTTTGGCACATCATGAAGATCTATGCGGCCCACGGCATCACTGATTTCATCGTGTGCCTTGGCTACAAGGGCTACGTAATCAAGGAATATTTCCAAAATTTTTTCCTTCTCGGAAGCGACGTAACTTTCCACCTGGGCACCGGCGAAATGACACTTCTTCGAAGGGATACGGAAACTTGGAACGTTACGCTCGTCGACACGGGAGAAAACACGCAGATCGGCGGACGGATCAAGCGCGTCCTTCAGCATGTTGCCGATGAGGAGGCGTTCTGCCTTACGTATGGCGATGGCGTCGGTGACGTCGATATTAGCGCAGTTATCGCACAGCATCGTACCGAGGGACGCCTAGCAACGGTAACAGCCATGCAGCCGCCTGGGCGGTTTGGTGCAATTCGTTACGAAGGTCGACGCGTGCTGGGATTTCAAGAGAAGCCACAGGGCGACGGCGGCTGGATCAATGGTGGCTTCTTCGTATGTTCTCCTCGGGTAGGCGAGTACATCCCGGACGGCGATGATTTCGTTGTCTGGGAGCGCGAGCCAATGGAACAGTTAGCAGCCGATGGCGAGCTCAGCGTGTACTTCCATGACGGCTTTTGGCAACCAATGGATACGGTCCGGGACCGTCGTCATCTCGAAGATCTTTGGGCGTCCGGAAACGCGCCTTGGAAAATATGGAGTTAGAGTAAAATTAGTAGCCGAACATGCACGAGTGTTTGTTCAACGCTCGCAAATGGGAGCGATATAAATGCCGGATACTTTCGGTGCTTCTTTTGGCATTGTCGTTGATATCAACGCGAGGTTGCGATGAAAATCTTGGTCACGGGGAACCTGGGCTACGTCGGCCCTATCGTCACTCGACACTTGCGCGCCCATTTTCCTGGCGCTCACCTCGTTGGCTACGATAGCGCTTTTTTTGCGCACGCGTTGAGCAACGTCGAGAGTCTTCCAGAGCGATTGTTAAACGAACAGCGCCTGGGCGATGTTCGCGACATCCAGGTCGATGACCTCAAGGGAATAGACGCGATTGTGCATCTTGCGGCGGTGTCCAACGACCCGATGGGAAATCGCTTCGAAGCTGTTACTAACGAAATCAATCGCAATGCCAGTCTGCAACTCGCTGAGCGTGCTCATACGGCCGGCGTGAAGCGTTTTGTCTTCGCGTCCTCCTGTTCGGTATATGGTTTTGCGCCGGGTGCAGCACGAACCGAAGAGGACACGCTCAACCCTCAGACCGCGTACGCTAGATCCAAGGTCGAGACCGAACGCGGATTGCGCGAACTCGACTTGTCGGGAATGGTGACGACCTGCCTGCGCTTTGCCACGGCCTGCGGCATGTCGGACCGCCTGCGCCTTGATCTGGTACTGAACGATTTCGTTGCCGCAGCCGTCGCCAGCAAACGTATTACAATCCTGTCAGATGGTACGCCCTGGCGGCCTCTCATCGACGTCAGAGACATGGCTCGAGCTATCGAATGGGCGTTGATACGTTCGGAGAGCGCGGGCGGGTCCTTGCTCAGCGTCAACGTAGGCTCGGAATCGTGGAACTACCAGGTCAAGGAACTCGCTGACGCTGTCGCAAAGGTCATGCCGGGTGTAGAAAGCACGGTCAACAATCAGGCACAGCCGGACACACGGTCCTATAAGGTGGACTTTTCGCGGTTTGCCTCGCTGGCGCCCGCCCATCAGCCCAAGATGACGCTTTGCCAATCCATAGAGTTGCTGCGCACCGGCCTCGTTGGTCTGGGCTTCGCCGATCCGGAATTCCGATCCTCGACATTCATGCGGCTCAAGATTCTCGAGAACCATATTGCGTCGGGGCGGCTATCGGCAGATCTCCGGTGGTTAGACCGCTTCGCCAGCTAAGCCCAGAAAGGGTCAGGGAACGGTAGTCTATGAAGTTCAATTCAACACCTTTGAAAGACGCCTTCACCATCGATGTCGAGAAACGCGGTGACGATCGCGGATTTTTTGCCCGCATGTTCTGTGAAAACGAATTTGCGGACCACGGTCTGGAGACGCGCTTTGTCCAAGTGAACAATTCGCTATCGGCGAAGCGTGGCACCCTGCGGGGCCTGCACTACCAACTGGCGCCTGCCGCTGAAGTAAAGGTGGTGCGCTGTATTCGCGGCGCAGCATGGGATGCCATCGTCGACATTCGGCCGGACAGCCCAACCTTCAGTCGATGGTTCGGAGCTGAGCTTTCAGCTGAGAATCGGCGCATGATGTATGCGCCTCGCGGCTTTGCTCATGCCATCCTGACGCTGTCGGACGACACCGAATTGGTCTACATGGTTAGTGCCTTCTATGCGCCGAAGGAAGAGCGAGGCGTACGCTGGAATGATCCGCGCTTTGGTATTGATTGGCCGCTTCAGCCGACGGAAATCTCGGAGAAGGACAACACCTGGCCCGACTTTGATCACGAATTTCATGGAACCGAGAGACTACGAGGCGTCAGGTGAAGGTTCTGCTCACCGGCGCTAGTTCGTTCACCGGTTTGTGGTTTGCGGAAGCACTGGTTCGCGCCGGGGCGATCGTTACTGCCCCGCTACGCGGCCGCGTCGCAGACTATGAGGGCGTCAGGTCGACCCGGGTGAAGCGCCTGATGAAGGTCGCGACAGTTGTCGAAAGCGTAGAGTTCGGCGGCACTGCTTTCTTGTCCCTGATCGAAAAGCAATCATTCGATATCCTTTGCCATCACGCCGCGCAGGTCACCAACTACCGGAGTTTGGATTTTGACGTTGGCATGGCGCTCGCGGAGAACACCCGAAGCTTGCGTTTTGTGCTCGAGGCGATGCGGGCGCAAGGCGTGAAGGGGGTGGTCGCCACCGGTAGTGTCTTCGAACAGGATGAAGGAATTGGCGAAACGCCGCTTCTAGCTTTTTCGCCTTATGGGCTGTCCAAGGGGCTGACGTGGCAAGTCATTCGTTACTGGTGCACTGTCCTGGACATTCCGCTGGGAAAGTTTGTGATCCCCAATCCGTTCGGCCCTTATGAAGAGGCGAGATTCGGCACCTATTTGATGAATTGCTGGCGCAAGCGCGACATTGCCGAAGTTCGGACACCGGCCTATCTGCGCGATAACATTCACGTCGATCTTCTGGCGCTGGCCTATGCACGTTTTACACGCGAAATAGTCGATACCGGTCGCAGCGCCAAACTTGGACCCAGCGGCTATCGCGAAACGCAGGGCGCGTTCACCGAGCGCTTTGCCCGCGAAATGCGGTCGCGTCTTCGGCTCGATTGCGGAGTACGGCTCGCCGATCAGCATGATTTTCCTGAACCGCACGTGCGCCTCAACTCGGATACCTTGGTTCCGTCAGATCTTGGATGGGACGAGGCCCAGGCTTGGGATAAACTCGCAGCATACTACGCGACCTAGTACAAAAGACCGATGTTCGGCGGCCCTATCCCTTTGGGCATGCTCTCATCGGTATACTAAGACACGCGCGTGGGGTCCGCGCTTCGTTCAGTCCTTCTTGTCCTGAACCCTGTCCTGGTATTTTTGGACAGTTGGAATGTTAAGAATCATTTTTCCGACAGGCGTATACACCCATAGCAGGCTGCCCAACCCAAATAGCACGAACGCAGTGAAGATTTCCCCGGCTAGGACATCCACCATCGCGACTACGACCGGGATCGCGATAACAACGGCAATCGTAAGATGATCCGCGTCCAAAGCCATGGCGCCGAACGCGGCAAACAAGCCAACTATTAACCCTCGAATAATGCGTGATAGCATGACTGGATCACTTTCCCCGTATGCAAATGCTCTGGACCGCTAAAACAGCTTTTCCCAAGTGATGGACATTCGCAACTTGGCTGCCTCCAGGCAAGAAGGTCGGATATCGTTGAACGTCAGCCAATGCGTCAATACTACGATCACGGATAGTTTACGAACGCAGCAATTTGCAAAGTCCATATGGCAACGATTCTTCGTTTGCTCGGACCTTTGTAGCGAGCAGCAAAGCAATGCCAATTAGATTAGCCACTTCACCACTTAATGCGCGCGCCATCCACAATGTCCCCATCGATGGATAGCATTCTTAGCGAGACCGATTACGTGTTTGCAAGTATGCAAAACTCTCAGCAAGGCTCACGGGCGCTCTTCCTCGTGCTCTATGAGCAGTGGGATGAGGCCGCGGTCGTAGACAAGTCTTTGCACCAGACTCAAGGAACCATAGCCTCGTTGAATAACGTGCTGAGCCACCATAAATTCCTCGGTGCCGGCCCGAATTAGGCCTTTGTCCAATAGATTCTTGATGGCAGCAGGAACTTCCCAGTCGACGTGATCATTCCATCCCAAACGCACTTTATCCCCCATCATTCGTCCGGCATTATAGTTTGTAGAGTAAATAGTCTATGACCTGAGCACCAAGTTTCAGTCACCGTCTCCCGCCGCCTGCCTTTCAGCAGTTTGGGTTAACGAACTAAAATTTTCCCATGTACGCCGGCGAACCAAAGTGACGATACTTGGCTCTCCTGCAACTCCTTCACATGACCCTCGTGGTATCGGTGGAGGCCCAGCAATGTAGCGCTACGGCTTTGCAATGGCGCTGACCGCAACGGCTGTTCCGCCAACGCCGAGGAATGGCAGGAGAATCGCCATCATCTTCTGGGTGTTCGCCGCCGACGCATTCGAAACGTAGAGGATGTCCTTGTCGCGAATTGGAAAGCGTCGGGCAACGAAAAAGCTATTCGGGTCGTGCATGTTGATCCGATAAATGACTGGTATCTGACTGATCGCATTGGGAGCAGGACGCACAAAGCCAAGCTGATCATATTCCGACGGCCGCTCATAGCGGACCACAAATACGCCCGACGGATCCGCCCGATAATCGTTTAAACCCCGCGCTTTAGCTATCGCTTCATCCAAAGATATGCCGACGGCCTCGAACGGGATCACATCATTAGCGCCTGTCGCGCCCGCTGCAGTGAAGGTCTGGGGTTGACGCGCGACGCTGATCACATCCCCAGGCCGCAAATAGATATTCTCCGCCGGATTCGAGAGAATAGCCTGCATCGGAATCCTCATCGACTTGCCGCCGCGGACCAGCGTCACGAACGTCTCATGCGCCGGGGCTCGCGTGCCACCCGCCGCCGCAATCGCATCCAGGATGTGATCCCCACTTGTTGTCAGGGGAACGCGGGCGCCTCCGGTAACCTCACCAACAACGGTCACGGTATTGGCGATATTCTTAGTCACGGTCACCAAGGCTTGAGGCTCGATGGCCTTTCCGGTTAGGACGCGAACAATCTCCTCCTCCACCTGCCGCGGAGTCTTGCCGGCAACCCTCACGCGACCGGCATATGGAACGGTAATGGCGCCATCCGAACTGCCCACCGCTTGCTCAGGGATAACTGCCGATCGGGAGCCAGCACTTACGGTGCTGGCTCCCGATCGGTCAGTGGCAGAAGCGGAGAAAAGCCCTCCAGCAGCCGCTTCCCAGATAACGACCTGAACATAATCGCCAATGCCGATGGTCTCGGGGACATACCTTCCCTGCTGGCCGAAGGTTCCCTGTAAAGACACCGCACCCCAGTGCTCCATCTTACTGACGGTGCCCGGATCAACATCAATCAAAGCAAATCGCGTTTCTCCCGCCTTCGATGGTCTGGATGCATTGATAATCTCGGAAGAGCTGGGGCCTGCCCCTGGCAAATCACAGGCCGTCAACGCTCCCATGATTAACAAAACCAAAATTCTTGCAATCAAGAATGATACCCCCAATGACCGACGTCATGGGCCCTTGGCCGCGGCCCTTCACTCTAGTTGTCATCGACCGTAGCCCAAGCTCAAGGGCTTTCCTACGCCAGAAAAGCCCCCATGAACAGCGGGATCACACAAAGCACTTTTTCACGATCGAGTTTGGCAACCATTGGATTTGATACTCTAATTATCAAAAATCGGACTAACCCGTTTCATCGCGGCAAGTCTAGACCAATAGCCGATAACAGCACCGAGCCGAGCGACGCAAAGTGTGTGCACATCGCTCGTACGTATTCAGAAAGGCGGCCGCGGCACCTTCAACGGCCTTTCTATCAGTGAGTCCTTTAGGCCTAACGTTACGCTTACGGAAAAGCCATTGCGACGTTACCTGCCGCTTGCAGTGTAAAGCGATGTGGCTAATGCCGATCCGGGCTCCGCGTGTCGTCGAAGGAGGGGCCCGCCAGAGCGCAACCGTGCACCATGTCCACATTGCAATTGGTCGTAATTGATTCACTTCGATCTTGGGCCAGCGTAATACGTGATCCGCCGACCAGACGTTACGGGTCATGTCTCACGAGCTTTCATACTCTTGCGCAAGCCGCCCAAGGCGCTCAAAAACGGCTGCTTGGCGTCCTTCTCCGACAGCACGACTTCATCGTAGGTCACTGGCCATCGAATATTAAGGTCCGGATCGTTCCATTTGATACCCGCCTCAGATTCAGGCGAGTAAGGAGCGTCCATCTTGTACGAGACAACCGATTTCTCCGACAGCGTAACGAACCCGTGCGCAAAACCGCGAGGAACAAATAGCTGCTCACTTTCCTCGGCACTGAGAGTTGCGCCAAACCACCGGCCACGGTTTGGGGAGTTCGGTCTGATATCCACGACGACGTCGTATATCGCGCCCTTCAGCACACGGACTAGTTTCGCTTGCTCGAAGGGCGAGCGCTGAAAGTGCAATCCGCGCAGCGTACCACGGGTTATCGACAGACACTGGTTGTCCTGTACGAAATTTGCATCAATGCCGATTTCCGTATACGCCGCCTTCGACCAGGTCTCCATAACGTATCCACGGCCATCAACAAATCGCTTGGAGCGAATCAGGAGTACACCACTACCCTTTTCAAGCTCTTGTGCAGTGAAATTCATGCGACACACCAGCCTTCTTAGCATCCGTATTAGACACATCCACAAATACAATCGCGCCGCACCGCATCTTTTAATGCTAGTGAGAGGTCATATCCAGGCATAGAGTTGCAGAACAATCGAGTTGCATGGCGGTCTGGCTTTAGATCAGACTGGCTAATAGGCAATGCTTTTAAATGTCTAGTACTGCGCACCTGATAATACACTCGATCTGCTAACCTTTTGGCCGCTTCGTTCGGCAAACTAATGCAATAGGAGTAGCGATTAAAAGCAAAAATCTCATTTGCTCATGGCCTATTCGAGTGCGACGTGTTCGGATTGTAATGACAAGCTCGGATGGAAATATGGGTCGTCCCGCAGCTTTTCATTCCAACGCGCCCTGAAATTCTCTCTTTCAAATTCATACCTATTAGGCCGATAAAGCGTCTTTCCCCTTGTTGCCGACTCTTGATGGATCAGGACGCTTTGGGGAACAAGAATAGAAGACCATCCGCGCTCAGATAGTCGCAAGCATAAGTCGACGTCGTTCAGGTCGACTGGAAAACGGACGGAATCAAATCCTCCAGCCGCCTCAAATTTGCATTTCTCAACGGCTAGACAGGCACCGGTAACGGCAGATAATTCATGCGTGCACGTCAACCGGTCCAAATATCCGCGAGAGTCCGGCAATACGTTCAGTTCTGTGTGCCCTGCAATTCCACCTAGACCCAATACAATGCCTCCGTGCTGAACGTTCCCTGAGGGATACAAGAGCTTCGCTCCGACGGCTCCCACATTTGGCTCTCTTGCCCAGGAAACCAGTCGCCAAAGCCAATCAGGTCGCAGCGCTGAAGTGTCGTTGTTCAAAAATACCAGCACTGGTCCCGCAGCCAATTCGGCTCCCGTATTGCACAGTGCTGAAAAATTAAACTTACCTGGCGCATTTATGACGCGGACGCGCGCATCCGTCCGAAGGCGCATATATGCATCGAGCGTTGCATCCTCAACGCTTCCGTTATCAACAATTATGATTTCTAAATTCGACGGTTCGACGGATTGCAAACTTCTTACACAATCCATCAGCATAACTGCCTTATCCTTGCTCGGGATGATGATCGTCGCATAAATGCCATTAGCCGACTGTGCACAAAAGCGAGGAAGCAATTCACGGAGTCCCGTTTTAGTGGGAGCAGGATCTCCGTTATGTGGTCTGGTGAGCATCACACGCCTCAGATGACCGACCTTTGCGCTTTCCGAAACAAGTTGATTAACTCCATCTTCTGTCAACATTTCTACAGCAAGCCTCCCCGCGTGCTGTTCCAGCACCGACGACAAGAAATAGACCGCGCCTTGAAGATATGGATGTGCCTTTTGAAAAATGGGGCTCCAGTCGGGCTTCAATCGCGGCTCGACAAATCGCCCATTTTTCTTGCGCCCTTCATCATCCGCATAAACTACTTCGTGTTCCGGGTTTTGCTTTAGAAACTCACATAGCGTTGCCATCGCATACGATGGAAGAACATCTCCCGCGCGCATTGGAGCTAGCATTGCGCGGTCGGGGAGCATGGCTAGTATGTTTCGGATTGTTTTTGTCCGGTCCATGAAAATCGTGCGAACAATCTTTTTCTGCACTTTTGTTCCGCGAGCAGATGACAATATAACCGCCGTCCAATTTGACAGCTCTTGGTCGTGCAGCGATGCCAACGTTTTTTCTAAATCGTCGTCACAGGACTGGTCCGAGGAATCTATGACAAAGCAAACATGTGTCGCGCAATCGGTCGTAAATTGAGAGACATCAAAGCTTTCCCAGTCCGGCTCGCGAATATTTCTACTTCTCCACTCATGATAGTGAGTCAGTCCGGTAATGCCCATCGCAGCTTCAAGCTCGTCGCTCGCTCGAGTTCGCTGACCGATGAACCAAAGCGCCATCGCAAACCAAACTCTCAAAACATCACCACTGACCAATGCGAGCGCAATCAGCGTTGCTAAAGGCAATATTCGGAGCGACTCAATTTCGAAGGCAGTCGTCGCTTTGCCTTTGTCCGGGGAAAGCCACAGTTTTGTAGCCGTAGCGGGGATGTATCCAACCCACGTTGCCCGGCCAAATAATGGAGCAGGCAGTGTCTTTAGGACGCTTCCATTCGAAGTGTCTATCCTCAGCAAGGGTCGAACGAGCGGACCCAACAAACTTGCTTTATACTGAAGCCGGATCCAATGCCCTGCAGTACCGCGGTTGTAGTTGATCAGAAGCCATTCGGGTTCATCGCCGCGAGTGGCAACCCCTTGGGAACGAGAGTCGATTGCGCGCGACAATGATATTTTTAATGATGGCTTATTCTTATCGGCCCCTAGAATTAAGTTACGAACCGCTTCACGAGCATGAGAAGCCTTCCAACGCATAAGCACCCAAGCGGCCGGTTTCATTTAATTAGATCTGACAAAGTTGTTGGTGGAAAAGTCATTCCTTTAGGTAACGAGATCGCCATTAATCGAACGGGCCGTTTGCTCTCGCGCAGGCGAGATGTGGAGGATGATTTTAAACACGCCGTAAGTGTTATCAACATGGAAGAAGGCGGTAGGCGGCGCCGGGCCTGCCCCTGCAGCGATCCCAGTCGGTAAGTCGCAGTCCGGCCGCTTTGGCCAGCCCGTGGGCTGACCGGTGGGTAGCGTAGGGCGGGCGACGGGCCGGCAGCAAGATGGCTTCTGGTGCAGGCGGGCGGTATCCGAGTGAAGAGTATGGCCTGACGGCATTGTAGTGCCGCCGCCTGTTCTCGATCAGCACCTGCGCCTCGTGAAGCGTCGTGAAGATCTCGCCATTGAGCAGTTCGTCTCGGAGATTCGTGCTGAAGCTCTCGCAATAGCCGTTCTCCCAGGGACTACCCGGCTCTATGAACAGCGTCTTCACGCCAACCCTGCCGAGCCAGTAACGGACCGCCTTGGCGGCGAACTCCGGTCCGTTTGTCCGACGGGGTGCGGTCTGGCGGGCCGTGCTCGACGAACAGGTCGGTCAGCCACTGCAGCACATCGTCCGACCGTAGTCGTCGCGCCACTACGATGGCCAGGCAGCGCCGCGTGAACTCGTCGATCACGCACAGCATGCGGAACGTCCGGCCATCCTGGGACCGATCCTGCACGAAGTCGTAGGACCAGACGTGGTTGGGCCGCTCGGGCCGCAGCTGCACGCACGAGCCGTCGTTGAGCCACAGACGGCCCCGTTTGGGTCTCTGTCTTCGGCATATGGCTGACTGCCACAATTATGCTTTCACCAGGAGGCGAGCAGGAACTCGCGGCGAAGAACGAGCAGCACAGGGCGCGGCGGCCATGCGGTACCGGTTATCGATATGTTAAGTACCATCTCCCGACACACTTTTGGCCCCGGCCCCCTCCCAACGCCGAGGCACTCGCCAAAACCTGGTATAATATCGATGAACACCAAACAACTGGCCCCAAAGCAATAAACAAAAATCAAACATAGAACGGCCTATTATGCGGCTGGGATGAGCGGCAAAGGCCCGTAACTTATACTTGGCTGCCATTCGGAAGTTTCTACGGCGTGCCGCAAGGAAGGCCAGATATGAGTTCACCGTGTACGAGCGCTTCCGCATGATTGCTTGGGGCAAGTTGGGCCAGCGATCCGCGATCCAACGCGTAGATCGAGCTAGTGAGCTTTCGACGGCCACGTAATCACTTGACGTACTGCCGCTTCTTATGCGGTAGCCGACAAGATCGGCTTTAACCAATGCAAACTCGCAGATTTCCGCGAGCTTCATACATATTTGCCATTCATCGCCGTGAAAAATGTCCTCGGAAAATCCGCCGACGGCATCAAAGTGGCTACGTCGAACAAGAATGACACTTCCGCTTCCGGAAAGACTATCGACGATGGTTGCTTCGAGTACATTCCCTTCCGCCTCTTTATGAGCCCAGTTGGGAAAAACAACTTCATCACGTTCGTTGATGCCAACAGACCAGCAATACACGACGCCGACTCGCGGAGACGACGCCAAAATGGCGGCGAGTTGCCGCTCGATTTTTTCGGGATGCCAGAGATCGTCGCTATCGCAGGGTGCAATAAAGTCTCCCCGCGCTTGACGCGCAGCATGGTTGCGTGCGCACGCTGGCCCTCTCCTATCCGCACGAAACACCCTGATACGGGCATCGCTCTTTGCCATTGTGTCAAGTATTGCTGCAGTGCCATCGGATGATCCGTCGTCTACGACGACAATCTCGATATTGCGATGGGTCTGCTCAAGTAATGAACCGAGTGTTCGGCCGATGAATTGCTCACCGTTGAAAACCGGAACAAGAATAGAGACGAGATCGCCGCTCCCTGCCACTGTCAGCGCCTACCTGATCTTAATCTGAAGGATACGGCGTTCGCCCTTTACCACCATGCCCCCTCTGTGAACGCCTTTCACATCAAAGGCAAAAACGTCGCCGTCCGAAGAGGTCATTACCCTTTCACGCGCCAGAAGCCAGCGTCCCCACTCGCTATTCGCCGCGATATCGTCGCCGAACTTGGCCTTGCGGCGCATGAACCGCGGCAACGCCAGAAACAGGGGACGCTCTTGCGGATAAGTGTCCAACCAGATGTCCGTGGCCCGCTGGGCCAGGGCTTCTAACCTGCCCACCGGAATCCTGTGCGTACCGGGCACATAGCTGAAGGGGCCATTGTCCTCGTGCACAGTAGAGAGGTAGATAATCACCTTAAACACGCCATAGGTGTTATCCATATGGAAGAAGGTAGTAGGCGGCGGCTCCAGCCCGCGTTCCTGGAAATGGGCACGCCAGTAGGTGTCCCACTCATCATTGATCTGCGCCGTCACAGTGCGAAGCTCGGCGTGGCAGCCGAGGTGCCAGCGTATAGCGGCCAGCACACCGCTATGCGTCAGGACCTCCTCGAGGAGTTGGAATAGGTCGGGCGCCTCATGGCGGGCGAGGTCGAGCTGATTGTCGGCATAGCCCCGACTGCCCCGCGAGATGCCATCACGGTGCCGAGCTAAACGCTCGAAATAAAAATGGGAACCCTCGAGTACCGATGCGCGGTTCGCAGCAGTCAGACTGTGTGCAGACAGACCGTCGCGGGCGAATGCTCGGGAGATCTCCGGGTCTGCCTCCTGCGGCCTGCTTGGCGCCGTGCCAAACGCCTTCAATAAGTGCCCAAAGCGGACAGCAAGAACATATGTTGCCATTTCCGCGACCCGTAGCAGCGCAAACACCCGATCGGTCATTCGAATTGCTCTGCCGGACGAAGTATACAGCGGGTGGCCGTCGTAGGGGATCACGGGCAACCGGTTGGGAATGTCATGTGGCTCGATCTGCGGCATGCTCCCTCCCCGGCTCAATAAGAGTTTTGGTGTCTGCATGAAAGAGACTGATCCTAGCATGACGGCCCCGGCGGTGAACGCCGCACCGCAAAGAATCGTAGATCTGTCGATGCCCCTATCTAACCAGGGATCGCCGACGCCCTCCGGTCCCCCTCGCATCAAGTACCGCAACCACCGACAATCGGTTCGAGGCATGCTGTGGTTCTTTCGGGGACTGCGCAAACGCGACCTACCCGACGAGGAGGCCTGGGCTTACGAGAACATCCGCCTTAGCACCCACGCCGGAACCCACCTCGACGCGCCTTATCACTATGCCTCGACGATGGACGGCGGGAAGCGAGCGCTGACCATTGACGAGATCCCGCTGAACTGGTGCTTCCAGCCGGGCGTGAAGCTCGACTTCCGCCACCTTCCCGACGGCCACGTCGTGTCGGCGGGCGAGGTCGAGGCAGAGCTCCGACGAATCGGCCATATCCTGTCGCCGCTCGAAATTGTCCTTATAAATACCGCGGCTGGCGCCGCGCAGAGTCAGAAAAATTATGTCGATCGGGGATGCGGGATGGGCCGCGAGGCCACTTTGTTCTTGCTCGAGCAGGGTGTTCGGCTGACCGGCACTGACGGTTGGAGTTGGGACGCCCCGTTCGCCTCGACAGCCAAGCGCTTTCGGGAGACGCGCAACGCGTCATTGATTTGGGAAGGCCACAAGGTTGGACGCGACATTGGTTATTGCCACCTGGAACAGCTGACCAATCTCGAAGTGCTACCTCCATCCGGCTTTAAGGTCGCGTGCTTTCCCGTAAAAGTAGAGGCAGCGTCAGCCGGATGGACGCGCGCCGTGGCGATTTTCGGCTAGTTCTGCCGAGCAATGTTGCGTAGGTCCGCGTTCACCCATCGCCTGATACTCTCTGGTAGCAGACCGTCGATCCGGGATATGGCCGCGAATATCCGCGGAAATGCAATCAACCCCTTGTTTTTCTCGAGTCCGAGTCGGATATGCCGAGCAGCCTGCTGTGCCGACATATTGAAGGGCTTTGGCCCCTTGATGTGGGCAATCATCGGGGTCTCGACAAATCCGGAGCATATGACGCTGACGCGTACGCCATGGGCTGCCAAGGCTGGGCGCAAGGATAATCCGTAATTCAGAACCGCAGCCTTGCTGCTCGAGTAGCTAGGAGAGTGCGGCAGGGTGGTAAAGGCGGCCACCGAAGCCACTATCGCGATTTGTCCTTGCTTACGGGTCATCATCCGCGGGATCAACGGCTGCACTGTATTGAACACGCCCAGCACGTTTGTCTCCATCAGGGCATATGCTTCGTCCGACGGCTCTATATCTCCCGGTATGACTCGGACAAGCACGCCGGCGTTAGCGACCAAAAGATCGATTGGGTGGACGTCGTCAAACGCCGCAAGCCAGCGCCCAAGGCCCACGCGGTCCCTGACATCGACAATACCGTTCGTTACGTCGGCACCTAATATCCGACATTCGGCTGCCGTCTCTTCGAGGCGTGCGGTACTGCGGCCAATCAAGCCCAAAATCGAGTTTGGGTGTGAGTATTCAAGAGCAATCGCCTGACCAATACCGCTCGATGCTCCCGTGATAACAACGCTTTGGCTCATCTGATTTTCAACAATATGCCTCGGTGCCGACTACTTGTTTAAGCGGCCTGCTGTTTTCCAACGGGCTTTACCGGCGGGAGTTCAGCGATGTCCTTACCGCGAGGTCGGCTTTGACCGACGTCTTCGACGGCCCGCTCCAACAGATCGTGATTATCATCTGTACGCATCTGGGCGATGATCTCGCCGACCAACGCCGACACAGTGATGGCACCCACAGATCGGGCAAAGACAAAGCTTCTGCCCAGCAGCCCTTCTAGCTCCAGCGCCAGTTCCAGGGTCATTAGCGAGTCCAGCCCGAGCTCGCCCAGCGGACGAGTGTGGCTCACCTCTTCTGGCCGGGCATGGAGTACTTTCGCTAGCTCCCCTGTGACGATCTCAAGAAGCTTACGCCGAATGCCGTCCATGTTTCCCGTCTTCAGGAGGACTGCGAGATCGGCCGCCATGGATGATGTATTGCGGTGGTTGGTAACAAAATTCTCGAAAGTAGGCGAGCTTAGGATCGGCAAAATTTCCTTTCGGAACTGACCGCCACCTGCGGAGATCGTCATGACGGGCACGTCCCTCGATGCCGTCTGCGTCAGCGCCTCGCCCATCAGATCCAATGCCTCACGCGCGCGCAAACCCATTGCAGCGAGAATATTCTGGCTGCTGTCAGCTACATCCAGCGCCAGCCGCGCTAGCTGAGAGCGTGCTTTTTTATTCTCGGCCGCAACGCCTACGTCGGAAATCGCACCCCAGGCGATAGCGAGGGCCGGAAGCCCTCTCAAACGGCGATTTCGAGCCACACCTTCCATGAAGGCGTTGGCGGCAACGTAGTTACCTTGTCCACGATTGCCGATGAGCGTCGTGATCGACGAGAATAGGACAAAATACTCGAGCGGGAATAATCGAGAGGCGATGTCGAGATTGAGGGTTCCCTGAACCTTGGGCTGCAGAACACGCTGAAAACGCGCAACATCCAAGTTAACGCTCATTGAATCTTCAAGGACCATCGCGGCGTGCAGAATGCCCGCAATCGGCGGCATCACGTTTTGCAGCGTCGCAAACTCCGATTTAAGGGAGGCCAGATCAGTAATGTCGAGCGGGCGTACGCGTAAGTTTACGCCGCGCCTGATGAGATCTGCTACCAACTCGCGGGCGGCCGGAGTCGCCGCGCCGCTTCGCCCATACAACGCAAGATTATTCACACCATGATCTGCCAGCCATCTCGCCGCTTCCATGCCGAAGCCGCCAAACGCCCCGGTGATGATATGCGTGCCTTTGGTGTTGATTGAAAATTTCGGGGGCTCCGACCTAATGATTTGTGGATCCGGAGGTCGAATGACGATCTTACCGATATGAAGTGATTCCAGCATGAGTTGGAACGCGTCGTTCACGTCCTCACCCCTGAAGGCGCTGAAAGGCAGCGGCTTAAAGACCCCGCGCTCGAAGAGTCCCATCAGTTCGGCAAAAAGAGACTTCGCAATAGCTGGACGTCCGACCATCAACTGGTCGAGATCGACACCGAAGTAAGTCAGGTTCTTACGGAAGGGACGCAAGCCAACATTTGTGTTCGTCACATAGTCGCGCTTGCCCAATTCGACGAAGCGACCGAACGGACGCAAGCATCCGATGCTGGCTTCCATGGCCTCGCCAGCGAGGCTATTCAATACGACGTCGACCCCTGCGCCGGTAATCGAAGCGACCTCCTCGACAAACCTTGTCGACCTTGAATCCAATACATGATCCACGCCTAGTGCGGTCAGCAACGAGCGTTTTGCCGGCGAGCCGGCAGTTGCAATAACGCGAGCGCTCCGCCATTTGGCGATCTGGATGGCGGCCATGCCTACCGCACCTGCACCGCCGTGAATCAGAACGGTCTCGTTTCGGGCAAGCTTGGCCTGTTTGACCAGGGAATAATAAGCCGTCAGGAACGCAACCGGAATTGTGGCGCCAGCCTCCAGGCCGACGGCTTCCGGAAGCACAGCCACCTGCGCCGCCTTAACGGTCACGTGCGTACTGAAGGAATTCGCTGCAAGGCAGACGACCCGGTCGCCAGGTTTAAGGCCTTTCACCGATGGACCCACCCGTACAACTTTTCCCGCGCACTCCAAGCCAAGAGCTGGGCCAGTGAAGCCGTCTTCGAGCATATCGTCCGGCAAGAGAGACATAGTCCACATCAAGTCACGAAAATTGAGTCCTGTCGCCTCGACCGCAATTTCGACTTCGCCACGCTCGGGCACCTGGCGTTGCGTGCACTCCCATACGACGCGCTGCCTTGAATCCGTTTGCCGCCGAAGTGTAACCGCTTCGACCCGGTCTTGTGGTCCCCGGGGATCGCCTTCAAGGAAAGACCTGAAGTCATGAACACGGAGTGTGCGAATGGCCCGTCGGTCGATCTGGAACTCGGTCTCGTCAGTTCCAGACAGGAGGAGCGTCCGAATATGCCCAGCCGCATCGACGGCTCGCGTAGTCGATGCCACGTCAATGCGCTTGATTATGACATTCGGATATTCATTCGAAAGCACGCGCGAGAACGCCCATGCGCCGGCTTCGACAGGGCTCGTTGGGGTCGGGCCGGACGGAAGTGCACCCCAGAACAGCATCCATATGATCGGATGGCTCGCGGCCCGTTGCTCGACCGCCATCTTGATGTCGCTGCAGCGCTGAATCAGCGCTTCCTGCAGGTTTTCCAGCTTGCGGCCAGGCCCTACATAGATGACTTGTTGGCCTGCCTTTTCTACTACCGGATCCACCAGACGCATTGTGGTCGACCCGACCACGATCACATTGGCCAGGGTGTCGGCGAATTCCGTGCTCGGTCGATCGCCGGTCGTGAGCAAACAAATGGGGGCCTCTGTGTCGTTCGCTTTGCCCTTTGCTTCGATCTCCACCGATCGAACTTTCTGCCCCTGCTTCGCAACGATCAGCAATGCCGGGAAGGATGCCCCCTCGATGGGCGCGCATTTTACCTCGTCGAAGCCCGATGTGTTCAGATCGCGCTCCCAGGCATCCTCGTCCAGCAATCCGTGGCTATAAACGGACTCGATTGTTCGCCAGCCGGCCTGTCCGCCGAATACAAGATCGACAAATAACGAGGGTGTGGTCTCTATTGCAACCAGCATGCCGTGCGGAGCTACCAAGCCCGACAACCAATCCATCTTGATCTTCGGCAGAGTACGGCTGAGCCCCATCGCCGAAACGACAAGATCATATTCCCTCAAGGCGTCGGCCTGGTCGTCTCCCACCAGCTTAAATGGGCGCCCCGATGACAGATAGGTCTGGGCCCGATCGTACGACCGCCGATTTGGCTCATAGACCGTAAGCCGCAATTCTGGCGCGTGGTGGGACGAGGCAAGTAAGGCGGTCAGCGGGCCATGCCCGACAAGAAGAACCCGGAGAGCGCGATCCTCCGGCCAGAGTGCGTCGCAGCCTTCGAGAAGCTGAAAGATGGCGTCCGCACTCTTGGTCGTGAGCACATTCGTGGATTCGTAGAAGTCCAGCACTGCGGTCGGCAGTGCTACGTCCACGGGATCAGCCACCTTCCCATGAGAAGCAAAACGTGATGCCAGATCGGCGGCCCATCCCGCCAGGGCCAAAATGGATGCGCGCTGAGGGAAGGCCTCCGCGATACCCTTTAAGATGATGCGGGAGTCACGCAGATGCGGGCTCTCAACTATCGACCAGACAGTGCCCCGTTGGCAGACAAGCCCCGCTGCTTTGAGATGAGAAAGGATCGCTTCCAGCCACTCCCTGCCCTGCACGGACAGGATTCCGTCACCGCCCAGCTTGTCGCAATCGACGACGCCATTCTGGGCAAGAATGCGAACGATCTCGTAAGAAGCGGAAACCGCCCACTTTAGGATTTCATCCTCTTCGCGGTTCTCGCTCGCAGCGCCCTTGCCGGTCAGCTTTAGGCTCCTACCGCGCTCTACGAGCTCGCCGACTTCAATGTCGACGCCGCTGTGACCAAGTGCGCCACCATCCAACAAGCGAGATGATTCGACATAACCCATTGACTTGAGTGACAGGTGATGGCGCGTCTGGATGGCTTGGCCTCGCGCCCTATAGAGAAGCGCAATGAGCTGATTGCTGGCGTCAAAAATGTAATAGTTTGCCAAAATCGCGCGCGAGCTTTTCTCCACAATCTCGACCACGGCGCGCACTGGCATCGCGTTCGGCTGGTACAAAGATGTTCGGTCGATGCGTGCTGGTATATAGGCCACGCCGCGCTCTTTCGCCTGCAGCTCCGGGAACACCGCAAACATCGCGTGCAGGCAACAGTCCAAACGAACTGGATCGAGCGCAAACTGCCCCTCCGTTGGCGCCGCCGGGAGCTGTACCTCGACCAAGTTATTATCGTAGTTTCTCAGATGCTCGACCAGCTGGAACGTAGGGCCATAATTCAAGCCGGAATCTGTTGCGATTTGGTAGACCTCGTCGCGAGCCAGCGTTCCCTTGAGCGATGAGAGTTGCGGAGCACTCGGAATGGCGCCGTGGCCGCGCGAGATCGTGCATCGCGCATGCGTTGTCCAGCCGGCGCGAGACAGACGTGGTCGGCTCAGGATTTCCAAAGCATTGGTCGAGGGAGAGATGCGGGTCATCATCTCGGTAGTTTCCGCTCTCGAGAGGTCGAGCGGCCTCATGAACTCAAGATTGCTGAGTACAGGATTGTCGATTTCGAGCCATTGCCTTGCGACGGAGAGCGCCATCTCGAGGTAAGCGGAACCCGGCAGCACAATCTGGTTACCAAGACGATGGTCGGCCAAGTCTGGATATAGCGCGGTATCAATATTCGAGCGCCACTCAAGGCCATCGGCCAAAATTCGCGTACCGATCAGCGGCCCCGGGATCGAATTACCCCCGATAGCCTCCGTTGTGTGCTGGAATCGAAACTCTTTCCTTTGCCAAGGATACTTCGGCAGCTCGATTGACGGTCCGGGATCCCGTCCAAAATTCACCGCAATATTGACTTCCGCGCCCATAGTCAGCGCTTTACTTACGGCCTTTTCAAAAGGATCGGCATTGCCATCGTCGCGATCAAGCACGCTAATGGTTGCCGCAGGGACTTCCTCGTCTTCGAGGATGTCAGCGATGTGTTGCAGGAGGACCGGGCGCGGTCCTACTTCAATGAATATCCGGGAGCCGAGAGACTTGGCTGTACGAACCGCTTCCTCAAAACGAACTGGCTCACGTACGTTCCGCCACCAATAGTCGCCGCCAAGGTCTGCGCCGGTTGCGAGCTTTCCGGTCACCGTCGAGATAAAAGGGACTCTGGAATTATCCGGAGCTGATAGGCGATCAAGATCGGACACCAAGCCCTTCTGGATGGAGTCCATCAGAGGAGAATGAAACGGATATTCCAGATCGAGATCTACCATCGGGACGCGACGGTACTTCTTGGCCACCTGCGCTAGCTTATCTGCCGCACCCACGATCGTTACGGATTTCGGACTGTTGTACGCGGCAACCTCAACGCCATCTACGGACTCGAGCATCTCCTCCACTGTCGCGGCGGACGCGCGGACCGCTCTCATCCTTCCATATCCACGCACATTCTCCTGATGCGCGCTTCGGGCGATCACCAGTTCAATGGCCGACTTTGAGGTGAGAATTCCTGCCGCCTCAGCAGCAGCAATTTCGCCCACACTATGTCCGAGAACGGCAATCGGAGAAAAACCTCGAGAACGCAACTCGGCGTTCGCTGCACTCTGGATCGCGAACAGAAGAGGTTGGGCTATGCTGGTAAGCTGAAGCTTCTCATCCAAATTCTCGCTGAACAGCATCTCGCGCAGCGACCACCCGCTCCGCGGCGTAAAGATCTGATCCAAAGCATCGAAATGGGAGGCGAACCCGGGATTGCAGGCGATAGCCGATCGCCCCATCCCCACCCACTGGCTGCCGTTGCCAGAAAAAACAAAGACGACGGGAAGGTCTTCGCCGATTGCCGATCCTGAAACCAGGGAAGCTGTTTTTTGATCAGTGGTATAGGCGCTAAGGGCCTGCGCGATTGCGGCACCGCTATTGGCGGTCACCACTAACCTCTCACGCAGACGTTCGCGTCGATGCGCCACCGCATTTGCAATCAACGTCACTTCGCCTTTGGAGAGGTTGGCTAGGAGACCCGAATAATCGCCCGCAAGCTCCGCTAGCGCCGGCTTTGTGGCCGCGGACAGCATGAACAGGTTTTTGCCTTGCAGCGATGAATTCGGGGGCGCGGCAGATGTTTTACCGGGGCCAACAATCACGTGGGCGTTCGTGCCGCCGAAGCCAAAGGAATTGACGCCGGCTAACTGCGTAGCCGCGTTCGGCAACAACATTACCTTATCGCACACAGTGAGGTTAAGCTCATCAAACGCGATATGATCGCTGGGCTGGCTAAAGTGCAGCGACGCGGGTAGCACACCGTGATTAAGTGATAAAAAAGCTTTGATAAGCCCGGCGACACCTGCGGCTGGTTCGAGGTGCCCTATATTCGTTTTGATTGATCCGATTATCAGAGGATTCGAGCGCTCGAGGCCGATGCAGTGACCAAGTGCCGTTGCTTCGATAGGGTCGCCAGCAGCCGTGCCCGTGCCATGCGCTTCAACAAACGCCAATCGGTTGGGGTCAATTCCCGATGTCCTATAAAGGCGCCTCAATAGCGCTTCTTGCCCATCGAGAGAGGGCAGTGAAATGCCCGCAGTGCGACCGTCAGAATTGACATCCGTCGCCACGACATAACCGTGAATCGGCCGAAGTTTGATATCCGGTCGATTGGTGTTCTGCAAAATCAAGACGCCCGCACCCTCGGCACGAACGAAGCCGTCGGCATTTGCCGAGAACGCCCGGCAAAGCCCCGTAGGCGAAAGCATCGATGCCTGGGAAAACGCGATAAAAGAGCCCGGGCTCGCGATGATATTAACGCCGCCCACGATGGCTGTATCAATGCGCCCCGATCGCAGAGCCGATACTGCTTCGTGAAGCGCGACCATCGACGAAGAACACGCGGTATCGATTGTCATGCTCGGGCCATGAAAATCGAAAATGTAAGAGATGCGATTCGAAATAACGGCAAGCGACGTTCCGGTAGCAAAATGAGAATCGCCGATCAACTCGTCCATGCCGTACCGATGGCTGTATTCAACCTGGCATGCGCCCATGTAGACGCCAACCTCAGCGCCCGCGATGGTCGAGGGGCGGATACCCGCATCCTCCAGAGCTTCCCAGGTTAATTGCAGCAGTAGTCGCTGCTGCGGGTCCATTTGCACCGCTTCACGCGGAGAGATGCCAAAAACGCTCGGATCAAATGCCCAGATATTATCGATGACGCCGGCGGCCCACGTGTAGCTGCGACCTCGCTCGGAGCGCTTGGGATGTCCGTACCGCTCGAGTGGAAATCTATCGGCAGGGACGCTTGTGACAGCGCACTTACCGTCCCGCAGCAAAGACCATAGTTCTTCTACCGAGTTTGCGCCGGGTACACGACAGGCCCAGCCGACAACAGCGATGTCGCTTTCATTATTGAAAGGCAGCACATTCATCTTGGCGATTCCCCCCCAAGCCCCGTATTTCAATACTACGTTGGGAGTGCTATTTCTATGCCAGATTGCAATGCACTCGTCTGAGTTGTGCAACCAGCCGAATAGCTTATTGGATGTAGACTAAGATGACTGGTAATCGGACACGGCATTCGCGGAACGCGGCCCAGGTCGGTTCCGGCCTCTACGTCCCACTCGCAACACGGCGAATCAGGAGGCCTATGCTGCATAAACGCAATGCGGCGCAGCTCACTTCCTTGAATACCGAATAGGATTACCGCACGGACCCGCGAGCCGCACGTGTCCTCGGTCGCGAGATAGTCGTAGCAAACGAGCCGAACAGCATCAAGTAACGTAAGGGTGACTAATAACGACAATTTCGAGCAGAAAAGCCGCCAAATGTGGCGCGCACTGCGCGGTGGACCACTTATCTCGGACGGCAATACCTGAAAGAATTGATGCCACTGAGACCACGCGGCGGACTGCCGGTTTTCATTGAACCAAGGAAATAGCACCCGCATGAGAACAAGCGCAAAATTCAAACTGAAACACCTCTCGACTCGAAAGGCGATGACGTGGTCCCTCCCCCCCAGACCCGCGTGGGCTGACTTCAGGGCCGGGGGCGAGCGGCGGCGTAAGTGGATGAATTTTTGGCTAAAGGAGAATCCATCTGAGGTGGCGCAGTGGCTCCTCTTTCACATTTTCAGCATCTTACCGATCGAGTTTGTCTCGAATACAGGCGCTAGGCTCACTCGCTTTATTATTCCAAAGTTCTATCCATTTGCTAAAACCTTTACATCAGGAAATCTTCGATGGCTTCAACCAACGTGGAGTGAAGCTAATGTTCAGGCGGCTATGTGGCGCAACTTTGAAAACAACGGGCGGCTGAACTCGGAGTTTGCGATACTGTACCGGTTTATGGATGCGGGTCGCATTCGGATTGAAAATATTGAGCTTCTGAAGGCGGCTTTGGCCAAAGGCCCAGTAGTGGGCGTAGGTTTGCACTTGGGAAATTGGGAGGTGGCCGCCCCCGCTTTGGCAAGTTTTGGGATTCCATTTTTCTTCTTCTACGAGCCCCAAACGCGCATGCGAACACACCTCGCGATGAAAGCCCGCTTTCGCACGTCACATCCGGACAGCGAGGCTTTGCCCCCCGGGCCAGCGGCCGTTCGAGGCGCGCTTAAATGGCTGAGGCAAAGCAAGCTTGTCGCTATCTGGTGCGACGAACAGGTTGGCGGGCAAGTCGTGGCTCCATTTTTTGGCCGCGAACCCCATCTTAACAGCAACTACGCGACCGCCGTGCGACTGGCGAGACACTCGAACGCGGTGCTCATGCCGTTCTACGTAGTCCGAGATTCCTCATCCAAATTTACGCTTAGAATTTTGCCGGCAATCGAACTGGCCCCTTCTGATGATCCCGGTGCACATCTGTTGGACGACGTAATTGCATTAAATGCGGTTGTTGAGCCCATTATTAAGAATCATCTCGACCAATGGTGGTGGCTCACATGGCCTATGAATGGAGTGCCCTATGAATAGCAAGCGCGAGGAAAGTCTGGTCCTGGGGTGGTGACGTACTTAGAAAGAGAGGGCGTAACATTAATGTTATCGCGCTAATGTTAGTCCTATTAACTGAACTGGGATAAATTTATTGATAAAGAATTGAGCTCTTTTTGCGTCGTTCACTACAATCCTGTCGCTCTTCTGGAGCTTCGTGCCTCTACGGCTTGCTCAGCTGAGCTGCCGCAGCAACTCGAAGGACCTGAACACCCGCGTCATCCCAAGTTGGAAACCTCAGACCTCTTTTCAAGCGATCCGCTAATTGCGTGCGGGCTATTCCAAGAGAGACGCTGTCTCCGATCCACCTCTCGAGTGCGGATTGGAGACCGGCTGGTTCGCTGGGGTCAAAATAAAGAACAAGGTCTCCTCCCGCTTCAGGCAACGCCCCTGCGCTCGAGACAATACAGGGCACGCCATGGACCAGACTTTCCCGAACCGGCAGTCCCCATCCCTCCAATACGCCTGGAATCACCGAAAAAGATGCCCCCCTATACAATGCCGGCAATTCTTTGTCGGTGACGTTGCGAAGCCAGAATACCGCGCCCCCTTCGTTCGCCGTAGCCTTCAATCGATCGGCCACCTCCTTTGATTGCCATCCCGCCCTACCTATCAGGACAAGAGCAGGCGTTTCTTCCGATCGCCGGCAACGCAAGGTCGTCATTGCATCTATTAGCGGCAAGATATTTTTGCGCGCCTCGACCGTTCCTACATGCAAGACATACGGCGTGTGCACGAGATTAAATTTACTGAGCACCTGGTAATCTTCGGGCGTGTTACTCAAGTGCTCAAAGCTGAAGCTATCGGACCCCATGGGGATTACGGAAATCGGCCGACCTTCCAAATGCCGTGGCACGAGAAAGTCGCGCAAATCCTTGCGCACAAAATCTGAATTAGTCATCCAGAAATCTACGTGCGGCGCCAAGTTCTCGAATTGCTCGCGCCATATCCTAGAATAGAACGGATAAATGCTTTCCGGACGACTAATTGGAAATAAGTCATGCATCATGTGAACGAACTGTGCGCCCGCTGACTTCTTCAGCGCAATGAGCGCGTTGGTAAGAAACTGCTAACTCCAGAAATCGCCGAGGTTGATGATGACATCATGCGTGGTTGCCGATTTAACAAGGTCTACGGGCAGAGGCGGATGTCTAATGTCTTTAGCAGACCAAATCTCCCAGATACGGCTTAGGCGTGTAGCTCCCAGCAAAAAGTACAGAAGATGAAATGAGGTCGCTTCGCGCAGCAAATCACCAAGGCTTGCCAGCATCATGCTTCGCGCGAACAGACCGCGTAGATTGGCAATAGCAGCCAGGCGCCGATCCGGGTCATTCAAGTCACGAATGGTCTGCCTAGGAACTTTGTAAAATCGCCGGGATCCTGGCCCGCGTGCGATGAATTCGACGTTTGAGGCGCCCATGATGGGGGATGACCCCAGGATATTTTGGGTGACTCGAGGGATGCCGATGGGGTTGCTGAAATAGCTATACCATTGGACAAGCGCCGAGACGTCGAAGAGATATCTGCCTGGCAATGATACCGCCTGAATATTTACTTGATGTCGAGAGTGCTCTGGCGTTCCGCCTTCGACGAGACGGCAGGAAAAGCAAAATGATTGAGATGTAGGCAAGTAATGTTGGTAGAGATTGCGATCGCTTCCAGAATATCTATCTCGCGCGTACCCTCACTCTCGCAACGTTGTGCCACCCGGAATGAAGTGCCGAGGGATCGATTGAAATTGAGGACGGACTCTGGCCTTTTTCCGCACGACAACACCCCAGATACCCCCCTTCCAAAAGACGAATTCTCGCGTGCACCGGCGATCCACGCGCGCCTTCCAACATCTTAAGGGTTTTTGCGTCCAGACGATTGCCCCTTTTTAAGCGCACTGAAACTGCGTTAACGATCGCACAAATAACCTTTGCTTCGTCTCATCGGTTAAGTCACATAGAGACGACCTATTATCCATTCAACATGATTGTCGGCGGCTGATTGCGGCCAGGACATCCCTCAACTGTAATCGGTACACCATGCTCAAGACAATCAAGCTCAATGCCTTGCGTGCGAAGATTAGGAAATTGCAAAAGCAAGCGGAGCGCATCGAAAATCAGAACGACAAGGGAGTTGCCGAGGCTTCCGAGCTTATCCGCCGTTCAGATCTGACGTTTGCTGATTGGAAACGGGCCTGGTCACTGTCGAGAAAGAAAGCATTGACGGCCAAGTCGGCCAAGAGGCGCAAAGGCAAGAAAGTCCAGACTAAGTACGCGGATGATAAGGGAAACAAGTGGTCGGGCCGCGGCCGTCCACCTCATTGGCTTGTAGCTGCGCAGAAGAGTGGAAAAAAGCGTGACGACTTTCTCGTAGAGAGCAAGAACACAAACGGAAAGTCCATTCACTAAGCCTCATTGTTTGCGCCGCATCTCCTACAGACGATTGCAGCGCCGTAGAACTCGCCTGGCTTAACCTTCTTCATGAGCGTCTTGCCACGCGCGCCACAGAGATGGCTGTTGGACCCTCCACCTAAGCTCCGGACCCAAACAAATTTGTGGTGACGATGGTCACCTCTTCCGGAGTCGGCTCTACGCCTTTTAGGCGAAGCGTCGCCGCCGCCCCCCCGCTCTACCTCAATCGGCGGAGCAGGTAACAAAGTGTCGTCAGATCTGACTGAGATGCATGCCAACCAATATGAGAAGCGAAACTCAAATGCCCCAAGCAACGCTCCACTATTCGGGAACGGCTCTCGTGGGATAGTCGGCAAATCCCTTGTGCCGCTCGCGAAATTCTACAATTCCCCTCCCCCCCCCCGTATTTGATTGCCTCAGCATGGCGCGTGATATTAATGCAACATCCTCATTCAATAGGCCAATTATCCCATTCCCGACATTACGCGCCGAGCGAATAATGGTAAAAGAGTGTTCCTTTTACCAACGGCACTGACCGGTGCCTTAGATGAGCCTGGGAGACCCTACATGGTGAAGAAGGCCGTAGTTGCGGCGGCGATCTTTTTGCTGCCAGTTGTTGTCCAGGCGCAGTCCATCGATGCTTTTCCTGGTTGGTACGTTACCGCTGGTGGTGGCGTCGGTTGGGGGCTCAACAATCCTCAGAATGGCGTGTATTCTGGAACGGCTTGGGATGCCGGCGGAGGTATTGGTTACGACTTCGTTGGCCCCCGCATAGACTTGACGGCGTCCTACGGCCAGACGCCTGTCAACGTGAGCGTTCCTGGTACGGCGATCAACGGTAAGGTTGGCCAGCTCAACACCATGCTCAACCTGTACTACGATTTTATGCCGAATTCCGTGTGGACCCCGTTCATCGGTGCAGGTGCAGGCGTTGCATTCATTGACAGCAACTCGTCGCTCGGTAGCACGCAATTCGCCTATCAAGGCACTATCGGCGCAAGCTACAACGTCGACAACCAGTGGGCACTGAGCCTTGCCGGTGTTTTCTCGGGAACCACGAGCCCGTGCCTGACCGTCAACAGTGTTTCATCCTGCTCTCAGAATGCGGGCCTCGGCGTGGCCGCTGGCATCCGGTACAAGTTCGGTGCTCCAGCCGTTGCCGTTGCCGCGCCGCCGCCGCCGCAGCCGCAGGCTCCGTCGTTCATGGTGTTCTTCGACTGGGACCGCTCGAACCTGTCGGCACAGGCTCTGAACACGATCAAGCAGGCTGCCGACGTGTACAAGACCAAGGGCTCTGCCCGCATCACGGCGACCGGCCATACCGACACGTCGGGTCCGGAGAACTACAACATGGCGCTGTCGCTGCGTCGTGCGAACACGGTCAAGGATGCGCTGGTGCGTGACGGCGTGCCGGCGACGGCGATCTCGGTCATTGGCAAGGGCGAGACCCAGCCGCTGGTGCAGACCGCCGACGGTGTCCGCGAGCCGCAGAACCGCCGCGTCGAGATCGTGATCCAGTAAGCACGACCGAAGCGTCAGAATACCAGGGACGGCCGGGTAACTCCCGGCCGTTTCCTTTTTGGCACCGTAAGTACAGTTGGGCAGCCGCGAATGCTGCGCCTAAGACGCAAGAGAGCGCTAAGACTCACTTCAGACACTCGTCCTGACGGCCATCGTCGAGGAAGTGCACGAGAGCGGCCCAGAGGTTGAGGCGTAGGCGATTGCCTTGCCGATCTTGCTGCCGAGCCCAGGCGTACTGCTCACGCAGCCAGACGCCGAGCTCCTCGCCCAGCGGCCTGCTACGCTCCTGACGCACGCGGCACCGCTCGGCCCGAGCTGCGCCATTGATCGCGCACTCGATCGCGAACGGCGCATCGATACGGCAACTTCCTCGATAGCGATTTGCGCCTTGTTGAGTTGCGCCAAGTCGAAGAAGTAGCGCGCGAATGGGCCCCGCAGGCGGCCTCGACTATCGGCCCCTGCCAGCGGCCCGGCTCGTGCAGTCGGTTGAAATCGTTGTAGGCGTCAGCCTGCCTAAGACCCTGCCAGGCTAGATGCTTCTCTGGATGCGCCGCGGTGCGGTCAGGGGAGAAGAAGTAGATCGCCGCCGGGGGTCGTCCTCCGAATGGTCGATCATCGCGAACGTAGGTCCATAGTCGGTCGGTTCATTTTGCCGACGTCGAGCACCGGCACCGCCGGGTCGTCAGCGTCCAGGCCGCCGCAGCGCCTCGACCAGCGGCGTCAGCGTCGCTGCTGGCGCGCCGACCAAATCGGCTCGCGTCGAGACGTCGAGCTCGAGGCACGCGCGGGCCTAGGTCGTGCTCTGGCGCGTGAGCGAGAGATGCAGGCCGTACCTGCCGAACAGCACGTGGGCCAACAGCCCGGGCCAGCCCGGCCCCGCGCGATCGTTTGAGCCGACGGCCGCCGTCTCGCAGGTTCGGCACCAGTGCTTCTCGCGCACGTGTTGGATCACCTTTCACTGGCGAGGGATTAGCTCCAGCATCTCGCTCAGTCCTCGCCTAGCTTGTGCAGCGCACTGCCACAGCACGGTCAATCCGCAGGCACAGGACAGACGATCCGCTTGAGCGGTTATTCGCGTTCAGAGGGCCCGAATGACCAACGTGCAGGGACTAAAAAGCTGCCGTTTTAATATTGGCAGCCCTATACGGAGGTCGATTTGCCTCAAATCCGCGTGCCAAGCCGGAGCATGAATATGTTCTGATTATAGTCGGAATTGAGCTGGTTGGACCAACGATTGGTGAACTGGTAAGTCGGGCCCACATAAAAATTGGGAGTCAGAAGATACTGAGCATCCAGTTTCAGGTTCAGATACTGGTCGTACCTAGCCCCGGTATTGCTGGTGATCGCCTGGTTGTAGTCGGCGATCGTATAGTCCACATGGCCAAGCAACCTGATGTTCGGCCGGAAAACATAGTCCACGTCGACGCCGCCCGTTGTGTTGAGATAGGCCGAAGAATCGGTGAAGCCGGCTTCCTCCACGGTACGGCGGAGGAACGGCTTGACGAAAAGCTCGCGGATAGGATTCCAGTACCCGGCGATACCGAATGTCGGCGCACTGACACTCGTGAAAGGCGAAATGTAATTCTGCTGTACGTATCCCGCGAACAACTCGATAGACGTGATACCGCCGAAATCGATGGCTAGGCCCCCAACGACGTCGAAGCCCTGCGATCCTCGAAAAAAGCCCGATGTGTCGGGATTGGTAACGTACTGGCGCTGGTTCAAGCTGCCGCGAACCCAAGCCTCGAATCCGGGCACGAGCTCATAGCCAAAGCGCGCCGCTTCACGAAATTCGGTACGGTTGCGATCGCTGTTTGGAAGCGCGCTGCCTAAAGGCTCGTTCGTGTAGGTGTAGTTATCCACGCGGCCGTCCAAGCGACCGCTCAGGCGATTGAATTTCTGGAAATAGCCCACATTGCCGGCAACCAGGTTGTATTGGTTCGGCTGGACACCGGAGTTCAAAGAGGTCGGCGTGCCGCGGGCTTCATGAAGATGATTGAACGATCCGCCGCCGTAAACATTCCAGTCGCGCTTAATATCGTATCGGCCGTTCGCACCAGTTCCGTAGTCGTAATAATCGTTATTGGAATCCAAGGAATAGAGACCGAATGAGCCAGTCGCAAACATGTTGAGCATGTGTTCCGACCAGTCGGATCTCAGATTGAGGCTTGGTTTGATCTGCTGGATGAAGCTGCCCGTCTTGCCGGTCGCCGGCGACGTTGCGTAGATATTGTCGTTGTAGACTTCGTCCATTTCCAGTTCCGGAAACAGCCGAAACGATCCAACCGGGACGCCTTTCGGATCGTAGTTCTCGCCTTGACGGGCAGCTGGTGGGCGCAGGTCTGGACGATCGCTGCGCGGAGCCGGCTGCCCCTGCTCTCCCGGCGTCTGCGCCAATGAAGTTACACTCCCCAGGAAAATGCACGCGGCCACGACGAAAGCACCGCCCACTGTGGCGTTTACGCGCTCGCTCATAATTATTTTTCCTTGTCCGCGGAATTTTAGCAGCTTGCGATCCCCAAAGGCTTCTGGACCTCCTTAAGTACATACATCTTACCTAAATCTGTACCAGCATCCTAGCAATCAGCCGGTGGTGCGTTTGCAATTGTCCGAATGCGTACTAAGCCGGCGCGCAAGAAGCCTCAGCTTTTGGCACGTGCGCTAGTCGCAATGTTATTCCAGCGATGCGCCAGGAAGAGGCCGTTCCCATAAAACCTTAATTTTGGTTAATGGCAACACCTCGCGCTCTCGGTCCATGCCACGCTTCGTCCGTGGGAATTGCAGGAACTGAATGAACAGACGCATTGCAGTGATTGGCCTCGGCTATGTCGGCCTTCCGGTCGCCGTCGCTTTCGCCCGGACCGGCCAGCCAGTAGTCGCTTTTGACATCGACGCCAGGCGCATCAAAGAGCTGAGGCAAGGGCACGACCGCACAGGTGAAGTCGACGCCGCTTCACTCAAGGCAAAGGGCCTGGCCTTCACCGGCGATGCCGCCGTGCTCGCGCAAGCCGACTTCCACATCGTGACGGTGCCAACCCCCATCGACGCCAGCAAGCAGCCTGACCTCGAGCCGTTGCGCAAGGCGTCGGCCACGATCGGCGGCGCTCTCAAGAAGGGTAGCATCGTCGTTTACGAGTTTACCGTTTATCCCGGCGTCACTGAGGATGTGTGCGTGCCGGTGCTCGAGAAAATCTCGGGCCTCAAATGGAAGACCGACTTCAACGTCGGCTATTCGCCCGAACGTATCAATCCGGGCGACAAGGAGCGGCGCTTCGACAACATCCTGAAGATCGTCGCGGGAGACACGCCGGAGACGCTCGACGTCGTCGATGCGGTCTATCGAAGCGTCGTGAGCGCCGGCACCCACCGCGCCGGCTCGATCAAGATCGCCGAATTCGCAAAGGTGCTCGAGAACACCCAACGCGACGTCAACATCGCGCTGATCAACGAGATCGCGCTGATCTGCGACCGGCTGGGCGTCGACACCCAGGACGTGCTGCAGGCGGCCGGCACCAAATGGAACTTCCTGCCCTTCCGCCCGGGCCTGGTGGGCGGCCACTGCATCGGAGTCGACCCGTTCTACATCGCCCACAAGGCGGAGGAAGTGGGCTATCACCCGCACGTGATCCACTCGGGCCGCCGGGTCAACGACGGCATGGGCGTGCATGTCGGCAACCGCGTGGCCCGCAGCGTCATGCGCCGCGCCACCGGCGAGCGGCCGGTCGTCACGGTGCTGGGCGTCACCTTCAAGGAGAACGTGCCCGACATCCGCAACACCAGGGTCGTCGACATCGTCCGCGAGCTCGAGGATTTCGGCATCGCCGTCCAGCTGCACGATCCGCAGGCCGACGGCGATCTCCTGAAGGAGGAATACGGGCTGGCGCTGACGCCGCTCGACCGGCTGCAGCCGGCCGACGCCGTCGTCGTCGCGGTGGCGCACAAGCCCTATCGCGACGGCGGCTGGAAGATGCTGCGCCCGCTGCTCAAGCCGGCGGGAGGCTTCGTCGCCGACGTGCCGGGCCTGCTCGAGCGCAAGGAGACGCCGGCCGGGGTGACCCTGTGGCGGCTCTAGCAGGCTGTTGAAGAAGTGGTTGAACGGCGTGCGATGAAGGGAATGTCGTCGCCGTGTTGGAGGCAGATCTCGCCTTCGAGAGAGCCGTCGTTCTGCAGCTCTGCCCAGCCATGGCCACTGGCTTCGTCCATCTCGTCGTTGCCGTCCCAGGTGAACTCGACGGCATCGTCTTCGCAGCGACCGTGGATCGAACCAGTGAGACAATCCAGGGCGAACTTGCCGCCATCGTCGTCGAACAGGATGAAGGAGCCCGGCCCGGCCATGTCGTATGATCCGGCGCCCCCAACAAGCCGGCCCGCTGTCCAACAGCGCCAGCGCGGCCTCCCGTTCGGCCTTCCCGGTGGCCGGCGTCGCACAGCCACCAATCACCAAGCCGTGGCGATTCTCCATCACAGCATGCCCCATGTAGCTGAGCTTGGCTGGCTGGCCGTCGCCCTTGCGGTACAGCCGGGCCTCGGGATCGGTGAGGCTGCGGTGCGTCTCGTTGGAGCGCTTCTCCTTGTGGAAGTGCCGCTCGGCATTGCGCCCTGGACCCGTGCTGTCGTTGTCGTCGCCGTCCTTGCGCCGGAAGCTCTTGATCGACGCCCACGCCTCCAACAGCGTGCCGTCCACCGAGAAGTGATCACTCGACAGTAGACGCTTCACCTTCGGCTGGGTCATCACCGCAGCCAGGAACTTCGACGCGATCTCACCTTCCAGCAACCGGTCGCGGTTCTTCGAGAAGCTCGAGTGGTCCCACGTCGGATCGTCCACCCCCAAGCCGACGAACCAGCGGAACAGCAGGTCGAACTCCATCCGCTCCATTAGCTGACGTTCCGACCGGATGCCGTAAAACGCCTGCAGCAACATCGCCCGAAGCAGCCGCTCCGGCGCGATCGATGGCCGGCCCAGCCGTGACGGATAGAGCGCCGCGAACTCCCCCGTCAGATCGGCCAACGCCGCGTTGGCAATCTCCCGGATCGTCCGCAAAGGGTGGTCCGACCGAACCCGTCCTTCCAGATCAACGTAGCTGAACAGCGATCCTGACCGTTCATCCGATCCGCGCATCACCAACTCCCAGCAATACCCAGGACCAGTGAATCACTTTCTTCTTCCGGCTACGATGACTTTTTCAACGGCCTGTTAGAGCGAATTCCATGAAGAAGGAATCGGGACGGGGATTCCCAGCGGGCTTGAAGTGTGATTCAAACTGAGGGCTGGGACAGAGGAGGCCAGCATGAATGGCGCGACCTCTTTCTTTGGATCTTCGGAAGCGGATCGTCAGGGCGGTTGAGAGTGGACTGTCACGGCGGGCGGCGGCGGCGCGGTTTGCGGTCAGCGAGAGCTGCGCGATCAAGCTGGTGCAGCGCTGGAAGCGCACGGGCAGCGTGGCGCCAGCAGCGATCGGAGCCCCAAGGGGACGGCCCTTGCGGCGCATGATGGATTGGTTCGTGAGTTGGTAGCGGCCCAATCGGACATCACACTCGATGAACTACAGGCGCGGTTGGCCGAACAGGCGATCATGGTGGGCCGCACGTCGGTTCACCGCTGCCTCGAGCGGCTGGGTCTGACGCGTAAAAAAAGACACTTCACGCTTCGGAGCAGGCCCGGCCCGACGTTGCTGCGGCACGGGTGGTCTGGCGAGAAGGCCAGGCGAGCCTGAACCCGGCACGACTGGTCTTCATCGACGAGACCTGGGTGAAGACCAACATGACACGGCCCTATGGCCGTTCCCCGCGTGGCCAGCGTCTGGTCGCTTCGGTGCCCCACGGACACTGGACGACCAGCACCTTCCTCGCCGCCTTGCGCCACGATGCCATCACCGCGCCGTGCGTAATCGACGGTCCGATCAATGGTGAGACCTTCACCGCCTAAGTCGAGCAGTTCCTGGTTCCAACTCTGGCCGCCGGCGACACCGTCATCATGGACAATCTCGGGTCTCACAAGGGCGCTGCCGTGCGCGCCGCGATCGAGGCCGCTGGCGCCTATCTCCTATACCTGCCGCCCTACAGTCCCGACCTCAATCCCATCGAGCAGGTCTTCGCCAAGCTCAAAGCACTCCTGCGCAAGGCCGCAGCACGCTCCATCGACGCGCTATGGCACGCTGTCGGACAACTCCTCCAGCGCTTCGCCCCACACGAATGCGCCAACTACTTCGCAAACGCTGGATATGGTCTACATAATTGGAATCCGCTCTAGGTTCCTGCACAGTTTCCTACATCGGGGGCGTGAGGCCGTCCTTGCCGACATTGAGACGCGCCGCCGAGAGCGTGCCGTCGGCCGCCTTGGCCGCGCCCACGAACACCTTGGCGCCGACCTTCGCGTCGGCCTGCGTGCCCGGCAGGAAGGTGACGACCGGAACGCCGGGCTTCACCTTGATGGTCTGGGTGCCGCCGCCCTTGTAGTCGAGCTTGACGGTCTGGCCGTCGCCGCCGGCGGCAACGGTCGCCACCGTGGCATTGGTCATCATGCTCTCGGGCTGCAGGTCCCCATGCTCTCGGGCTGCAGGTCCCACGGATAGTGGCCTTCGCCCGGCTTGGCGGCCTTCATCGCGTCGGGGAACACCAGCACCTCGAGCGCGGTGCGGTTGGCATCGGTGCCGGTCGAGGCGATGCCGACGAAGCTGCCGGGCTTGATGTCGGCCACGGTGAGCGGCGCCACGAGGGCCACGGCCCAGTTGTCGGCGAGCTTGATCGTCGCGGACGGGCCTTCGCGGGTGGCGATGGTGACGGTCTTGCCGTCGATGGCGGAGATCGTGCCGCGCACGCGGGTCGGCGGGCTCTGCGCCATCGTCTGGGCGGCGGACAGGAACGCAACGGACGCAACGACGAGAGTTGTGAACAGGCGGACGGGCTTCATGGTTCTCTCCCTTGAGGTCCCCTTGGGGAAACAGCCCCGGACCATGGCACGGCCGCCCCGCCGCGACCGCTTACGATTGCGTGAGCGGCGGCCGGCGCGCCTCGACGTAGACACTCTCGATCTCACGCTCGCTGAGGTCGAGGTCGCCCGGGTCGGCAAGCCGGGTCTGGCCCGCCGGCACGATCTCGACATCGGCGAAGCCGCAGGCCGCCACAAGGCGGCGGAGCGAGGGGCCGTCGTACATCCAGTGATGGCCGCGTCCGCCCGACACAAGCCGCCGCACGCCCTCGACCAGCCCGCGCGGCCGCTCGAGGTCGAACTGCAGCTGGGCCATGAATTCGTCGGCCCTGCCCTTTTCCATGTATTCCAGGATGCTCCAGCGCAGGTCGGGCGCCGCCAGCCTCAGCCCGCCGCCGGGCTTCAGCACGCGCAGGCACTCGGCCAGGAAGCGGTTGGCCTCGCGGCGGTCGAGATGCTCGATCATGTGCGAGGAATAGACGGCATCGACGCTGGCGCTGGCGTGCGGGATGCGCCGCACGGCGTCGGCATGACGGATGCCGAGGCGCCGGCAATTGGCAATGAACGCGACGTTGCCTGCGTCGATCACGCCGGCGGCCCGCAGCAGGCGGGTCAACAGCGGCCAGCGCGCAAGGCGAACGGCGGGCGAATTGTCGTAGTTGATCCAGCCCGCCGTGGGCGCGTCGCCGCAGCCGATGTTGAGGCGGACCGCCACCCGTCAATCGTCCAGGGTGGAGATGAAGCGCCGCTCGGTGCCGCGCAGCGCCAGCGCGGTCAGGCGGCCGCTGGCGAAGGCGCCGGTGTCGACATTGATGCGGTGGGAGCGGTCCTGCGGCAGGTCGACAATCGTATGGCCGTGCACGATCACCCGTCCCGGCAGAGGAATGCGGCTGCGCAGAAAATCGTCGCGGATCCACATCAGGTCGACCGGCGCCTGCTTCTCGAGCGCAATACCCGGCCGCACGCCGGCGTGCACGAAGACGTAGTCGCCGACACTGTGGCGCAAGTCGCAGTGCCGGAAGAACTCGAGATGACGGGCCGGCAAGGAATCGGCCAGGGCTTGCCGCAACTCGCTCACCTGCTGGCCGGAGCTGGGCAGGGTGCGCAGCGGCACGCCATAGGACAGCAGCGTCTCCAGCCCGCCGAAGGTCAGCCAGTCGAGCCCGTCGCTGTCGGCGTCGAGAAACGCCAGCAGCGCGTCCTCGTGGTTGCCCATCAGACGCACCGTCGTGAAACCCGGCAGCGGTCCCTCGAGCAGCCGCTCGACGACGCCGCGGCTCGACGGTCCCCGGTCGATATAGTCGCCGAGGAAGATCAGCGTGCGCTCGCTGTCGTCGGGATGGCGGGCGGCATCTTCGCCGATGCGCCGCAGCAGGTCCTCGAGAAGGTCGAGGCGGCCATGGACGTCGCCCACGGCATACAGGGCAAGGCCGGGCGAAATGCTTCCCGCCCGGGCTTCGGAGCCACCCTTGAACCAGCGTCCAAACATGATCGGCCCGCGTTGCCCCCGGAGGGGAGAGGCTTACTTGATGCCCGGCACCATGCGCCTCAGCTTGGCGAAGCTGCCCGGTTCGCTCTTCGCCGCCGCACCGCCGGCCGCCGCTGCCCGCGTGGAGCCGACGCCATAGTAGCCGTGGTAGCGCGAGTAGTAGTCGCCGTAGTCGCCGTACTCGTACAGCGCATGCTTGGCGAGGTTGACCTTGTTGATGACGATGCCGACGCGATCGGTGACGTTCAGCAGCGCCGCCACCGCAGTCTTCACCACATCGCGCGGCGTGCGGGCCCAATGCACGATGAAGATCGTGTAGTCGGCCAGCTGCGAGATGATGCGCGCGTCGGACACCGCCATGACCGGCGGGCTGTCGAGGATCACCAGGTCGTAGCGCTCGGAGAAGGTCGCGAGGGCGGCCTTCATGGCGTGCGATTCGAGGATTTCCGGCGCGTTCGGGGTGTTCGGGCTGGCGCAGATGTAATCGACGCCCGACATCGCCTGGCGCTGGATGCACTGGTCGAGCGTCTTGGTGCCCATCAGATACTCGTCGATCGTGCCGCCGCGGTCGTTGAGACCGAGCGCCACGGCGAGCTTGGCCTGGCGCAGATCGAGGTCGACCAGCAGGACGCGCCGCGAGGCGTTCATCTTGGTCAGCAGGCCGCCCAGCGCCGCGGCGAAGGTCGTCTTGCCTTCGCCCGGCGTCGACGAGGTGACGGCGATGACCCGCGCCGGCCGGTCGAGGTTGCTGAGGCTGATGGCGGTGAACACCGCGCGCATCGCCTCGGCCGCCGACGACGTCGTCTTGTCGAGGATCTGGCCCACGATCGAGGCGCGCTGGCCGATGGTGTTGCGCACCAGCGGCACCATGCCGAGCACCGCGACGCCGGTCGCCTTCTCGACCTGCGAGGCCGAGCGGAACACCCGGTCGAGCTTCTCGGCGGCGATGGCGCCCGCCATGCCGAGCAGGCAGCCGACCAGGAAGGCCGCGAACAGGCCGGTCTTGTACTGCGGCGAGGACGGCGAGCCCGAGGGCCAGGCATAGGCCAGGATGCGCGCATCCGGCCGCTGGATGTCCTGCTGCTCGCGCAGCTCCTTGAAGCGGTTCAGGAAGCTCTCGTAGAGGGCGCGGTTGGACTGCGCCTCGCGCTCGAGCTGCTTCAATTCGGCTTCGTACTGGCTGGTCGCGCCGGCCAGCACCGAGGCGCGATCGAGCTGGGTCTTCAGCTCCTCTTCCTCGGACTTCGCCGCATCCAGTTCGGCGCGGATCGCAAGCGTGATGCTCTGCGTCGCCTGGTTGAACCGGTCCTTCAGCGAGGCGAGCTCGGCACGCGCCTGCACCAGTTTGGGATAGGCCGGTCCGAACTGGGAGGACATCTCCGTGATCTTGCGATTGAGCTCGGCTTCCTGGGTGCGCAGGGCGGTCAGCGAACCGTTCGCGGCTACTTCGGCGATATTGGCCAGTTCGTTCGGGTTGAGGCTGGCCTTGCTGAGGGCCACGAGACGGCCCTCCTTCTCGATGCGCTTCATCTTGGCGCCGAGATACTTGGCGTTGAGGTCGGTCAGCGTCTGCGCCGACACCGATCCCTCGGGGCTGCCCGCGAGGCCCTTGTCGCGGCGATAGGTGGCGACGGACTCTTCGGCGACCTGGAGATTGCGCCGCAGTTCCGCCAGCCGCTCCTCGAGCCACTCCGTGGCCCGGCGATTGGCCTCGTTCTTGTTGTCGACCTGGTCGGCCAGATAGACCTCGGCGATCGCGTTGGCGATGCGCGCCGACATCGTGCCGTCGGTGCTCTCGACGGTCACCAGGATGACGAAGGTACGGCCGAGCAAGGTGACGCTGAGGTGGCCCGAGACGGTGCCGATCGCCGCGCGGCGGCCGGGATCGCTGTCTTCGACGCGCGCCGGCTTCGGCTGCGCAACTTGCGCCGCCTGCGGCGGCGGGGCGGGTGCCAGCAGCGAGGAGATGCCGGAGTGCCACAGTTCGCGGACCGGCTCGAGCGCGGTATCGAGGAAGCCCGGCGGGCGGGTGCCGTTGAAGTCCGGATTGGACGCGAGGCCGAGACGATCGACCACGCGACCGACCAGGAATTCAGACTGGATGACTTCGAGCTCGCTCTGGATGGCTCCGATGTTCAGGGTATCGACGCCGGAAAGCGCTGCCTCGGTGCTCACGACCTTGAAGGTGCGGGTGTCGAGCATGATGCGCGACGACGCCTTGTACATCGGCGTCGCCTGAGCGATCACCAGCGCCATCAGCACGACCGCAATTAGGCCGGAACCGACGATCAGCGCCTTGCGCCGGTTGAGGAGACGCAGCCACTCCCACAGCTCATTGGGACCCTCGACCGGCCGTACCGGGCCCGTGCCGACGGAATCTCCGGCCGCGGAAAGGCGGTTCAGGGCGTTCTCTTCGCCCATCCGGTCGACTTTAGGTAACGATCCCATTCCACACCATCCTACGACTGCGTACGCCGCAATATTCTAAACTCTCATCCGCTTCCATACGTCCGATCCGGGGGCATGGATGCGGCCAAATTCCGGCCGACTAGAACCACCTCTCCGGGATGCGAATAACGTCACCGGGCTCGACCAGCGTGTCCTCCGTCACGTACTCTTCTTCCGAAGATTTCAGCGAAGAACCGCTTGATCGTTATGTTGTTGCGCGACGCGCGACGGGTAAATCCGCCGGCCAGCGCGACTGCCTGGATCACCCGAAGGCAGGAGACATAGGGGAAGGATCCCTGACGGCCGATTTCGCCGATCATGTAGAACGGGCGCGTGCTGATCAATTCGACACTGAGCACGCTCGACGTCGTGAAATAGCGCGCGTCGCGATAGCGCTGCAGCAGTCGCGCCTCGAGATCGCCGATCGACAGGCCGACGACCGGCACGGGACCCAGCCGGCGGGCCGTGATGGCGCCGCTCGAATTGACCTCATAGTCGCTCGAGATGTCGGGATCGGCCGGCACGATGACCCGGATCTTGTCGCCCGCGCCAAGCCTGTAGGTGCCGCCGCCACCCTTCTTGCAATCGTTGATCGGGGCATCGGGCGGGCCGTTCGCGGGCGGCGCCGACGTGAAGGCAACGACATCTCGCGACGGCGGGACCGGCAATTGCGTCACGCCTGTCGTGGTGCTGTTGCACGCCGCCACCCCAACCAGCGCGACGACGACGACAGCGGAAAGCGCCAGATTGGAGCGTTTCAGCGCCGCACTGAATGAAGGCCGACTTTTCTTGAGGCTCTGCACTACATCACCGTCTTGCGCTAAGTCGAATGGATATGATCTCGCGGTTGTACGCCGGCCCCGTAGGGTCGGTCGAATTACCCTGCGTATACTCGAAAACCGGCCCGATCGAGAATTGCGGCCTCGGCGACCAGAGAAAACCCAAGGAGGCGCGTCCAAAGGTGTCCGTCCGCGGTGACGCGCCGAGGCTCTCGATCGGCTGATAGTCGGCGGTCGAGTAGGAGAGCCCTCCCACCACGATGAATTCATCGAAAACCTGATAGCTGAAGTCGATGCCGAGAGTGGTGGCGATCGTGCTGCTATAGTTCGAGAGCGCGGTTTCCGTGATTCCGCGCGAGAAGTTCGGTCTGACGGTCAACGGCTCGTACCCGTTCCAGATGCCCGACAGCGCGAACGTAAACGCCGAGGTGTTTCCCACGCCGCCGGACTGCGTCGCGTAACCGACATTTCCGGCGATGCTACTTGTCGCATTGAGCGCCCACGACGCGCCGACTCCCAGGTTTGCGAAGTTGGAGTTGCGATCCTGGCCGGACGTATCGGGATTGAGGTCGTACCGAGTCTGGCCGATCGACGGCGTCAGGTAGAGCGTCACATCGTCCGAAAGGTCGTAGCCGAAACGCAAATGCTCTTCGAATGCATTGCGGTTACGGCTCTGGGCATCGAGGCCCGTGGAGGTGATCGTGCTGTAGTCGGTGAACCACATTCGCGTCGCCGAACCGCCCACTTCGACCGTCAACCTGTTGAATTGCTTGTTGAGGGCCAGCGACAGTGGAATTGATTCGTCGACCGTCGGCGCCTGGGCGAAGGCGACGTTGGGCGTACCGAGCGCCTCGGTGGCGCGCCTGTAGCCGCCCGAGTAGACCACCGTCAGATCTTCGCGAACGTCGATCCTGCCGTCGACGATCATGAAATAGTTTTGGTAGTTCTGAGTTGGCGCACTTGCGTAGTAGCCGAAGCCTCCGCCGGCGAGGAAATTGATCGAATGATTGAGCCATTCCGAGCGAAGCGCCAGGCTCGGAGAAACGACCGTCGACAGCGAGGTTACCGAAGCCGCCGTCGAGGGATTCGTCGCAAAGACATTGTTGTCGACGCCGGTCGACACGTCGATCGTCGGGTATAGCCGAAACGAACCGACCGTGATGCCGAGCTCGTCGCCGCCGGGCCCACCACCACCGCCGGCACCGTTGAAAGGCCCCCCGGTCGCACCCGCAAACACGTCGCTCGCTCCCGGGATGATCTGCGTCGACGGATTCTGGACCGTTGTCCCCGGCGGCAGCGGAATGGCGCTCAAGACGGATGAACGCGCGACCGGCGGCGGCGTGATCGCGGGCGACAGGTCTCCCAGCGTGCCAGACCCAGGGTAGCCCGTGGTCTGATTGCCCGGCAACGGGATCGTCGGATCGTTCGTCGTGACGGGCGTGTTGGAAACGCCCGGAACGGCAACGCCGATCTGCGCCATCGCCATCGAGGCGGAGCAGGTCAACAAGGCCCAGCCCAGCAGTGGCGACCAAATGAACTGTACGCGGCTCGCACTAACGGTCATGGGCGTTGCTGGCCATCCCGGCAAGGGTCGCATCGTCGGTTGGAAAAACGTCTGCACGGTTCCAAACGGCTAACTTTGAGAAGGTTGGGACTGCATCAGCGGCCGCGGCGTTGGCGGTGGCGGCGTGGTCGTGCAGGTCAGGCAGGCGTTCACCGGAGGCAGTTCCGGCGTCGGGATCTGCGGATCGGACGGCGGCGGGCCGGCAGTCACCGGCGGCAGTGCAGGTCCCAGGCTTGGTTCGGAGGTCGACAGAATCGTCGGCTCCGGCGGCAGCGCCGGCCGTGGCGCCAGATCTGTCGGCGACGGAAGTGAGACGAGCTGAACGGCAGGCGCGCTCGAAGACGGGGCCACGATGTCGATGTTGACGGGTCCGGTCACGGCGGCCGGACTGCCCGCAATCGCCGGCGGTATACCCTGAAGAGGTCCGGCGCCAATCAACGGACCAGCGCCCTCGAGCGGACCGACTCCCAACTGCGAACCAGCATCCTGCAACGGGCCGGCCCCCTGCAAAGCTCCGCCGCCCCGCAGCGCACCGCCGCCCTGAAGCGCACCGCCGCCCTGAAGCGGACCCTTGATCGAGTCCCGCGCCAGTACGGTTTCGCGCACGCGGGAATCCTCCTGGGCGAGCACTACTCCGCCACTGAGCAGGCAGAAAGTTCCAATGAGAGCCTGCGTCCTAAGTGCAATTTTATACATAAATCCCACCTAGTCCATTGCGCCTGCCGGGCAAATTCAGAATTGAGAACCCGCAAAAGTCGACTTGGTCACGTCCACCCTCTCCGGGACGTTCTTCACAAATCTGCAGGTAAAATACCGAAATCTTTGAAAGATTCCAAGCCGTCAATTGAGTCCGCTAATCTATCAATTGTTTCTTCGCACTTGCGATGAAGTCCGGAGATTATGCCCTCAGGAGTGACTTAGCCGCCAAATCCTCCAAAGAAGCCGCAAAACCCGTGGGGTCTCCACAGGAGACGCGCCAATACGGCAGTTTTGCCCGTCGCATGAGCAGATCGACGTCAGACGCCGCGCTGCCCACAAAAACCACCGGTTTTCCGGAATCGACACAGGCATAGATCTTCGAGGGCATGACAAACCCCACGAAACTATCTTTCAGGGTCACGAGATGAGCGTCGGGCGAGGCCAGCAGCCCGGCCAACCGTTCCAAGGGCACGGGTGCCGATCGATGAAACGGCAGTTTTGCAGCGCTGAGGCGCCGGACGAGTTCCTCCGTTCCACTTCCTGCGGCGCTGAGCCACAGCCGGACCCGACCCGACCCCTCCTGTTGGTGCCGTCGGTAGCCCTCGAAGACCGTCTCGACTTCATGCGCGACGCCGTAGTTGCCCGAGTAGAGGAGGACGCAGTGACCGGCAAGTTCGGTCGGCAAGGGCTCTGGCTTCTGTCCGGGGGGGAAGCTCACCGGTGCTCCATCACGCACCAGGGAGATCCGGCTCTGCGGAATTCCCGTCTCGAGCAGCCGGCGAAGCTGATCCTCGCCCAGCACTTCGAAGCCATCGATCCGTCGACGCCACGCATTGGTCAGCAGCAGCAACAGGTTCAGAAGCCGCGACGGCTTTTCCTGCGCGGCAATCAGGCACTCCGGATGAAAATCCGTGATCCGGTAGATCAGTTTGCCCTTCCAAAGCCACTTCAGCGGCACGAGCAGATGGATGAGGAACGGCGGCGATCCGGTGAACAGGATGCCGTCTGCCGCCCGCAGTCGACCGAATGCCGCCCGCAAGAGATGGAGGTTGGTCGATACTGTCCAGAAAAGGCGCTTGCCCAGCGAGCCACGCGGCACCGGTCGGGCGGCGAGGCGGAGTTGCGTGAGACTGCCATCACCAATGTTCTCGCGCGTGATCGAAGCCGCCTCCGACGACAGACCGACAAGCGCGACCTCATGACCGTGCTCGGCAAACGACCTCGCGCGCATCTGCATGTATTGTCCGACGGCGCCGAAATCGGGCGGCAGCCAGTCGGCAAGGATCACGATCCGCCGCTCGCGGACAGGGTCGAACGGACTGCGCTCCAACAGTTCGTTCATGCCGTCGCGCCTCTCGCCTCGTTCGGCGCAAGGACCGTGCGATAGAGTTCCTCCATGCGCCTGGCAACGGCCGGCCAGCCATAGTGCGTCATGACGTGGGCCTGGCCGGCCTCACCCATCGCCCGACTCGCCGCGGCATCGGCCAGCAATGAATTCAAGCCGACTGCGATGCCGGCAGGTGATGGATCGACCACCGCGCCCGCCGCGGCTTCGCGCACGATCTCGGCCATGCCGACGTCGGGCGTGGCCAAAACTGGCACGCCGCGGCGCATCGCCTCGAACGCAGAAAGGCCGAAATTCTCCGACAGCGACGTCATGGCAAATACCTGCGCCGCAGCGAACAACGCTTCCTTGTCGGGCCCGTCGATGAAACGCGGCAGGATGGACACCCGATCGGCGACGCCAAGGCGTCGCGCTTGCGCCAGGAGCTGCTCTGCCTGACCACCGGCATCGCCGCCGGCAATGACTACTCTGGCGGCGCCCGCCTGCGGCAGGGCCGAGATCAGCCGATCCAACCCCTTCTCCCAGCTGATCCGCCCCAAGGAGAGCACAACTGGCCCCCTGGCAACCGCTCCGGCGATGTCCGCCGATATCATCGCGGCTGAGGGCGGCGGCGGTTCGTCGACACCGTGCGGAATGGCCACCACCGGCGGCAGCGACCAGCCGAAGGAGCGGAGGTGATCGGCTTCCACCGTGGACGTGACATGGACTGCTGCGGCGCGTTCGACGTTGCCGCGCTCGATCATGGCGATCCAGGCCTCCTTCACCCATCGGCTCTTGCGCTGGATCAAAGCCGGCACGAGCATCCCTCTCGGCGACATTACATAGGGCAGTCCCCGTGCTCGCGCGGCGCGCGCAGCCGCCCAAGTCGGCCACAGGAACACGGCATGGACGTGGACCAGATCGAAGCCCGCTGCCTTCGATCGCAAGGCCCGCCCCATCGACGGCGCCCAATAGAGGCGCCGCAGGACTGTGCTGGGAAAGTATGTCACCAACACTCCCTCGACATCGACCGGACGGCCAATCGGAACCGCACTGCTGCCCGTACCATCGACACTGGTGGTGAAGACATGGACCTCGTGCCCCCTGACCGCAAGCTCACGGCAGAGCGCATGCACCGACCGGATGGGGCCCCCATAGCGTACTGCAGGCAGGTATGTAGGGACGACATGAAGGAGGCGCAAAAGCTTGTTCCACGCTTGAAGTTCGTCCAGTTTCAATAGCATAGGAAATGGATTAATGGCTTCGAAAGCATGAACGGCGATCTGCGATCCATGATCCCGGCCTCGGACGGCAACCCGCATCACGCAATGCCGTGTGCCAAGGAGCGCGTGGACGCGTGAGCGACAAGGTCTCGATCGTGGTCCCGACGAGGAATCGGCGCGACATCCTGCGCCACACCCTGCGCAGCGCGCGCGCCCAGTCGTGGCCGCATGTCGAGATTGTCGTCATCGACGAGGCCTCGACCGACGGCACGGGCCGGATGCTGGCGAGCGAGTTCCCCGACGTGAAGATTGTCCGGCACGATGTGCCGCATGGCCCCGGCGGAGCGCGAAACGCCGGCATCGCCGCCAGCGACAGCGACTGGGTGCTGTTCCTGGACGACGACGATCTGCTTCACGGCGATCACGTGAAGGAATTGGTCGCGGCGGCGAAGGAAGTGCCCGAAGGTCACATCGTCTCGGGCCAGTGGCGGCGATTCGTGGCGACGTCCACCGGCATCCAGCTCGGCCCGATCATGTGCGCGCCGGCCGCCCGTTCCGCGATGGAGACACTCGCGGAATTCCTCGAACCGCAAGGCGAAGGGTCGGTGTGGACTTCCTCCGCCCTGTGGCCGCGAAGCGTGTTCAAGACCGTCCTGTGGGACGAACAGCTTTTCACCAATGGCGACGTCGACTTCTTCGGCAGCGCCGTGCTCGCCGGCGCACGGATCGTCGGTCGACCGATCGGCATGGCGTATTATCGCGCCCACTCCGGGCAGCGGGTCGCCGGGAGCGGGACGCTGCGCAGCCTGCTGTCGGCTGCGCGCTATCGACTGAAATGGTCGCAGTTGCTGCTGTCTCACCCGGGACATCAGGTTTGCGCCGAGGCGATGCGCAATGGCTTCATGACATTGCTGATCGGCCTTGCGGGCGTTCCCGACGCCCAGGAACTCATGCCGTTCCTGCTCGACGCTTATCGCATGTGGGGCGGCAAAGGCTATTACGTCTCCAATCCCCCGCAGCATTCGCTCAAGCGCTGGATCGCGCGCGGCGCCCTCAAGGTCGGCGGCCTCACGGTGCTGCATTGGCTGCTGAAGCAGGCAGCGCGTCCGCGCAAGGTGCAGCAATCGGACATGGCGCTCTATGGCGTGCCCGCGACCGATGCCGACAAACTGGATGTCGCGGCGATTCGCACGCTCGATGAAGCTTAAGGTCTATTTTCATCCGGCGCCGGTCGTCCTGGCATTGAGCACGGCCGCCGCCCTCTTCTGGCTCGTGTCCCTGACAACGGCAAGCGGGAGGTGGTTCCTCCCTTTCGCTCTCTTCTACTCCGCTCTTGCCCTCCTCGCAGCGTGGTCGCTGGTGCGAATCGCCATGATCGAATGCCGGCGGACGTGGGCGCGGCCGGCGCGCCTGCTGATCCTCGCACCGCACGAGGACGACTGCGTGATCGCCGCAGGCGGCCTCGGCGTGCGCAATGCGCGGCTGAACGGCGTAACCCGCATCGTCTACCTCGCGCCCGACGAGACACCCGGATTAGCCGAAATCCGGGCCACGGAAGCGCGCTCGGCGTGGGCGTATGCGGGGCTGTCGGAGTCCAGCCTTCGCCATGTCCCCTTGCTGCCGCCGCTGCATATGCGCGATCCCGCGAAGCTTCGCGAGGCGGCCGTCGCGCTGCGCGCGATCATCGACGACTTTGGACCGACGACAATCGTCGTGCCGATGTTCGAGGGCGGCCATATTCATCACGACATGCTCGCGGCCCTGCTGGGCACGATGGTCACCGAGGCAGATACGTTCGTCGTGTACGAGGCGCCGGAATACAGCCCCTACGTCTCGATCAACAACACGCCGCACCGCATGATCGCGCTCTGCGCGCGCTGGCTCCTGGGTCTGGTATCCTACTATGGACCGCCCGACGGCATTGACGGTCGCCCCGTCGAGCAATTCCATCTGGCGCCCGAGGAACTCGACATAAAGCGCCGCATGCTGGCCTGCTTCGCCAGCCAGAATTCCTCTTCGCTAGTCGCCACACGCACCTATCCCGACCGCCTGGTGCGCATGAAACTCGACCGCGAGTGGCGTCAGCCGTTCAACTTCGCCCACTCGTATCTTCGCTTCGCGCTCGCTGCGCGCCGCGTGCTGCCGCGGGAACTCGCGGCCGGGCTGTTCCCCGGTGCGACAGGCACCATTGGCCGCGACGGCGAACTCACCGACTGGCGGCAGGAATGGATGCCGCGCGGCTAGGGCCGCCGGATCTCGGACGCAAAAAAATAGTCGTGGTCGATCGAGTGGACGAGCCCGGCGCCGTGGCCGGCAAACAGATCCGAGAGATATTTGAGCCGTCTCTCGCTCTCTTCCCTCGGCGTGTCCCATATCTCGATCTGCATGACGAAGCGGTTCTTCGCCAACAGACTGGCCATCCCGGCAATTGTCTCGAGCTCGTGCAACTCGACGTCGATCTTGATGACCAGAAGCGTATCGGAGACGTCGACCAGGCTGTCGACCTGTACGCCGCGCACAGTCCCCGTTCCACCGCCGGCCGTGTCGACCACGCGGGTTGCGCCGCGATTGTGCGGATTTCTCTGGAACAGCGAGAATGTGCGGTCGCGATCGGTTGCCGCGAGCGGGAATGCACGAATGCCGGTCTCCGCTGCATTGAGGAACAGGTTGGCCTGCAGTTGCGCGTAGTTCTGGGGATCTGGTTCGAAGGCAACGACCTGCTCGAACATGCCGCTCTGACGGGCCTTCAGGGCGTAGAGTCCCCAATGCGCTCCGATATCGAGAAAGATCGCGCCATTCCTGCTGTGCGGGAGCTGTTGCCTCGCCAGATCAAGGAGTTTGGTGAGATGCGGCCTCTCCCACTCGCCCGAGAGCGTGAGCTGCCAGTCGATGGCATTTTCGCGATCGAGCAGGAGCAGGAGGTCCATTCGTCGTTCAATGGAATACCGGCCCTTGAAGATTCGCGAATATGCCGTGATCGCCAGCCTCAAAACGCCGCGCACGACCGGGACGCGGGAGATGAAGCTCGGAATGTGGATCATTTGAAGCCTTGTCCCCGCACGGCCGTCCCGTTCTGCGCCAACACGCAGTGTCCGCGGCATCTTCCCTGACGGCTTCTACCACAACGCGCGGAAGGTCGATCAATCCGGAACTTCACTCGGTGTCCGCCGTCTTGCCATCCGAACCGAAACGCCGCGCCAGCGCGACGTATTTCGACGCACATCTTTCCAGGGTGAGGTTCTCCACGATCATCTGTCGCGGGCAATACACGCCGCCCTCCACACCGCGCCAGAATGTGTCGAAGGCCGGGGCAATCTCGGTGCCGGTCCTGAACTTCATGCCGCATCGATCGTCCCAATAGGGTACCGATGTGACCGGCTCGAACTTCACTCTGCCCGGATAGTATTGCGGGTCCTGCCAGAAGCCGCCTTCGTCCCAGGCGAATACCGGCACGTCCGCCGCAAGTACCTGCTGGGCTGCGATGCCCTGCGTTTCATGGCGGCTGAGATAGACCATCGCACGCGAGCGCTGGCTCAACGCCATCAACTCCTCCTCGCGATAGTGACCGTAGCGCAAGGTCTCGACACGCAGGCCGCGTCGCTTCAACTCGGCGTGCAGCGGCTCGATCAGCGCTTTCCGATAGCGTTCTCGTTCCCAGGCGATCTTGTCGTAGATCAGTATGTCGACGTCTTTGAGACTCGTTCCCCCGGCTTCCAGCGCTCAGCGTCGATGCCGACCGGCCAGACCGACACCAGCCCGGGCCAAACCGCCTCGAACATGTGCTGCACCCATTCGCTCGGCACCAGGACGTGCCTGATGTCGCGCTGCCGGGGCAGGTCCGGATTGTCGTTGGGGTGGCTGTAGATCGACGTTCCGAACAGTATCGGCGTACGCCGCGGAATCTTCTCGAGCACGTGCGGCTTGCCAAACACGCAGGCGAGTTCACCGCGATCAAGGCGCAATCGGCGGTAATCGTTAATGCGATAGGGAGTGCCAAGGCGATCGAGGCCTTCGACCAGATTGAGGAACGCCCGCATCGTGCCACGCGGCTGGGCCGCGCCTCTCACGATCGTCCTGATCACCTTTCTCGGATAACGGTCTAGCGGCAGCCAACGGTCAGGATCGGGTTCTTCGTAGAAGAGATTCAGGGGCTCGCCCCGGCTCATGCGAGAGCCGCGCGATCGTCGAGCCAGTTCCACACATGGTTGAAGGCGAACTTCACCATGATGACGTACACGATGAAGAACATGATCGCCGCGCCGACGATCTTCGGCAGAGACCCTTCGACCCCGGTGTGGCCGCTCGTGTAGATGAGCGCCATGACGATGCCCTCGCGCACCATCCATGGCAGGGGGCACATCATGAAGTAGCGCGCCATGGCCCCGATCAGAAGCCCGATCACGAATATCCCCCCAGCATGCCGGGGAAGCCGAAGTCGGCATAGTTCTCCGCCATGTAGCCGACGCTGATCGACGTGCCTGAACGCATCACCTCGTCGGCATTACCGAGCGCCAGACGAGCAAAGGTCTCGGTGTCGGAGAGCTGCGCCTTGCCGGGGAACAGAAAGCGCGGCTTGGTGATGTGCTCGATCGCTTCGGTCCATTGACGCGGGTAGGGATTGACGCCGCCAGGGGTTACATCGTCGACCCCGATGACCGAACCGAAGATGTCGACATATGCGAGCCGCGTGAGCATGGCGTACGATGCCAGATTCCAGTCGATGCTATCGAGCGACGCGGCCTTTTCACCGAGATATCCGTAGCGGTCGGAGATCGACGTCCTGATGTTTTGAGACTCGTCGGAGCCGGTGGCGAACTGCCGATAGTCCTGTTTCACCGCCGTCCAGAACAGGGTCAACCCCAGCAACACCGCAATCCATACGGCCATGGCGACGCCCAGAGTGCCCGTCCATCTGATTCGCGCAGCAACCGCCGCCACGGCGAGAATGATGAAGACGCTCTTGTAGTCGGAGAAGAGCCCGCCGAATCCCGTCACCAGCTCGATGGCCACCGTGATCATGAGAAACTTCATGCCGCGTCGCGTCGACAGCACGTTCGTGAAAAGAAGGAAGAGCGCCACGATCTTCACCCGCGCCACAGCCTCCATCTGCTGGTCGAGGCTCGGAATGGCGTTGCTGGCGATGGAATAACCGGCCGCGATGACCGAAGAGATCAGATAGAGCGTGAAGAGATCGCTGGCGCGCCAGTTGCGATGGGCGACGCGCGCCCAGATTCCGGGGTCGCGCGTATTGCCGACCGCGACCCTGAACCCGCACGCCAGCGCGATCAGGCTCGCCATCATGTACCAGTAGGCGCGCGCCACGCCCGGTCCATAGATGCTTTCGCCGATCGCTTCGCCGTTCGCGCTGCTGAGCAGCACCTGAGCGAATACCTCGACCCACTGCCAACACAGCAGGTAGGCAATGGCCGCCGGCATGTTCCGGGTGGCGACTATTGCAATCAGTACGAATGGGACCATCGCACCCACCGCGAAGGCGATGGGGTCATACGACAGCGGTGCGAAGAAGAGAAGGAAGCACCCGAATATGAAAGCGCCGCGGCGAAGCAGCGTATAGTCCAGTTTTTGTACTGCACTGTCCGCCTCACGCAGAATTGGGGGGCTGTCGGTTCGGGTGCGCACGTCGCGATCGTCAGTTCAATCGATTTGCATGCGCGCTCGACACGCCACAGACGCCGAGCACTAGCTTCGCGCGGCTCATCTCGTGCGCGCCCCGCCACCAGCCCCCTGGCGGCCAAGGTACCTGAAGATAAACGGGAATCCCCACCGTGCCATAATCGCCCAGACACCCAGGGACATGTACATGGCGCCAAGTATCTTCGGCAGCGAGATTTCGACGCCGTCGTGACCGATCGTGTAGATGATCGCCAGAACGGCTCCTTCCCGGACCATCCAGGGCAACTTTCGCGTCATGAAGTATCGGCAAATCCCTGCCACCATGACCCCGATCGCAAAAACGCCGACAAGCATGCCGGGAAAACCCATGTCGACATAGTTCTCGGCCACGTAGCCGACACTGATCGATGTTCCCGAGCGAAATGCCTCCGAGGCATCACCCCTCGCGAGCCGGATGAACACTTCCGTATCGGAGAGCGGCGGCTTGCCCGGAAACAGGAAGCGCGGCTTGGCGACATGATCGATGGCATCCTGCCATTGCCCGAAATACCGGGGTTCCGGCGCAACGGCCTGTACACCGATCACGGAGCCGAAAATATCGACGTACGACAACCGCAGCAGAAGCGCATAGGACGCGGTATTCCAGTCGATGTCGCCGGCTGCCTTGTTGCCCAGATAGCCCACGCGACTCGAGAGATCGACCCTGATGTTCTGGGAGTCCGAGGACGCGGTGGCGAACTCGCGGAAGTCGCTTTTAACCGCCGTCCACCACAACGCCATGACAATCATCGCTCCGGCAAGCACGACGGTTGCGACGGCCATCGTGCCGGTCCAGCGGACGCGCACCGCAAACGCCGTGATCGCCAGAAAGATGAAGGCGCCCTTGAAATCCGAGAACAGGCCGCCGAAGCCCGACAGAACCTCGATCAAGAAGACAGCGATGAGGAAATTGCGCCCTTGCCCCGTCGCCATGACCGTCGCGAACAGCATGGACATCGCCAGAATCTTGAAGTGCGCAGCGGCCTCGAAGGGCTGATCGAGCGAGGGAACGATCTTGGCGGCCATTCCGCAGATCATCGAGAAAATCAGTCCGCCGATGTAGAGCATGAGCAGATCGCGCAGTTGCCAGTGCTTGTGAGCGTTCGCAAATTCAGGCGTCGGCGCGCGAAGATTGCCGAGGACCAGCCGGAAGGCGACCGCGAGAGTCACCGTCGATGCGAGCGTGTACCAATACGCTTCCTCGACAGTCGGCCCGTACATACCCTTCGCTAGCGCCTCGCCGTCGATTATCCCCTGAAGCACGCGGGTAAAAGACTGCATCCACTGCCAGAGGATGAAATACGCCGCTGCCGCCGGCATGTTGGGCCGACCGAGCAATTTCACGATGACCCAAGGGGTGATGCCGCCGACCGAAAGCGCAATCATGTCCGGCGAGAACGGGGAGGCGACGACAGCGATGACGCCGAACAGCAGGAAAAATCGCTGCAGAAAGGCATAGTCGAGCCGGGTTTCCGCGACCTTCCGGGGCACGAAAGCCGGGTCTATTGTCGAGACGTTGTTACGCATGGGGCCGACGCTTTTCACCCTTTGGCCGAGCTTCCGCCGCTAACACGGCCGCCGCTCCCATAATACCCTTTGCCGCGCCAAGAGGCGAGTAAACTTGCATTCTTGCCGCAAGGTGTTCTCGCAATTTCGTTGTCTCTAAAGAAATTGCAGTATGAATCGCGGACGCTAACTTGGCCGGCTGTCCTACTGGAAAAACGGCTCCCGTAACGCCCGCCTCCACCAGGTCCGGACCACATCCAACGGCGCTGGATACGACGGCCGGAAGCCCGCATGCCATCGCTTCATTGACCGCAAGTCCCCAGGTTTCCAGGCCGTCCGAGGGCAGCGCCATGACATCCGCGGCCGCGTACACTGCTGGCATCGCACTTTGGTTTACGAAGCCATGGAATATCGCGGGCACCCCACACGCCTGGGCAAAGTCCCTGAGTGCAGACTCGAGTTCACCCGACCCCGCAAAAGCGACTTCGACCGGATGACTGCCTCGCAGGAGCGCGGCTGCCTTCAGGAGGTCGAGCGGGCGTTTGCGCTCGATCAGCTTGCCGACAAAGAGGACGCGTTTGTGCGCACCTGAGGAAGGAGCCATCGATTGCCGCGCCGCGTCGCTGGCGGCACGAAACGACTCGTTATCGACGCAATGTGGCGAGAAGAACAACCGGTCTGCGCCCGCTCCATAGTGCAGCAGATATTCACGGTTGCGTTGCCCGACGTAGAGGTAGCCGTCGAAACGACGCAGCACCCGCGGAAACGCCAGTTCTTTGGCGAGCCGCAGCAGAACATTCCTCGGCCCAAGGAGCTGGGAATCACCACGCACAAATATCGGCACCCCGGCCCTTCGACAGGCCTGAACAGCCTGCATGAACGACCGGAAACCCCAGCCGGGCACGACGAACGCGTCGAAGCGGCCTTCCGAGATCTCGCGCGCGACGCCGGGCGTGTCGCAGCCGGAGAACCGATCGGTAGACGGCCGACGCGAGACGTTCACCAGGAACTTGCTGCGGTAACCGGACAGCAGATCGACGTCCCAGTCGAATGCGACGCCAAATCCCGCACGTGCCTGCTGCTCTGCCGTCTGGCGGCGGGCGAAGAAGACGGTGAGATCGCATAGCCCGGCCAGCTCACGGAAGATCGGCGCGTAATACTGGATCGGATGGGTGATCAGAAAGCCGATGCGCAGGCTCATGCCGACGTCACCTCGATGACTGCGCAGCGCGATGGCGCTCGAAGGCGAGATCGAGAGCCGCGCCCAGCGTGCGTGTCGACTCGCGCGCCGAATATGCTTCGAACGCCGCGGCATCGACGGCGGAGGCATCGTAGCTCTCGCTCATCATAGCCTGCAGTTCGCCGGCGATCTCATTGGGAGACGGCATGGCACGATCCCTCAAGGTCAGCACCCGTCCGGCGCGCGCCCTCGCGACCATGTCGACTGCCGTGCTCTCAGCGTGCAGCATCGCGAACACCGGCCGCTTCGACAGGATCGCCTGGAAGACCTTCGAGGGCGTATAATGCCGTTCGCTCGATCCCAGGACGAGGACCGCGTTGGAATGTTCCAGGTGATTGAGCGTATCGACATAGCCGATGCGATGCGGATGCTCGTCGACCATGTCGCTGACCCCCGCCTCGATGGCGCGCGGCAGCACCCGATGCCCGTGGGGATCGTCCGGTGAGCTACCGGTTCCGACGAAGTGGACACGCAGGCGCCTCGCCGACTGCGGCGCGGTCTGCCGCAGAGCCTTCAATCCCGCGAGGAAAGCATCGAGCACCACAACGCCCGCCGGCAGCAACGCACCGGCATAGATCAGATGATAGAGCCCGTCCCCGGGCTGGAACAGGAAGGGCGGACGGCGGAGCGTACGCACCAGTTCGAAATCCTCGGCAGCACTTCCCATCGGCATGTATGTGATCACCGAATTCCTGGCGACAGCGGGATTGCGCTCCAGCATGCCGGCGACGTATCCCGGCGCCATTCCGGTAATCAGGTCGGCTCCGCGCACGGCCCACGGCTCCAGGAGATTGGCCAGATGGTACGAGGCCCATGCGCGCGTGAGCGGCTTGTCGATCCCCGGCCAGCGATTGACCCATGGATCTTGGTAGTCGATGCCAAAGGGCAGACCATAGCGCATGCGGATGAGCCGCCCGACCGGCGCCAGAAAGTTGGACGGGATCGTGACGAGCACGAAGTCGATCTCGCGCCGCAGGGCGAGGCCTGCCAGCATCTTGTAGCAGCCACGAAAGGCGCGCACGCCTACGTCGCCCACCAGCCGCACCGGGCGCGTTGACATCGTCGGCACATGGATCACGCGCAAACCCGGCGCTACGAGTTGCATCAGATCGGGGTCGGGCCGCTCCTCATAGCGCGCCGGATCTCCAGTCACGACGATCGGCTCCCAGCCGAACTCCGGCAGGTAACGCGACCACAAGCGCGCCCGATGGGCACCAACCAGATTGCTTGGCGCGAAGTGGCCGCTGACGATGGCGACCCGACGGGTCATTGCGTTGCGAGCGCGGTCCGCGCCCGTGTGTAGAGCTCGAGATAGCGATAGACGACGATCTCGGGCGAATAGGCCTCTTCGGCCCGGCGCCGGCACGCTGCGCGGTCGATCGTGTCGAGGCGTGCCACCGCCTCGCAACCCTCCTCGATCGACCGGATCAGGAAGCCGTCGATGCCCGGCCTGACGATTTCCGTCAGCGAACCGCGCGGACAGGAAATGACCGGAGTGCCGCAGGCCAGCAACTCGGCGAAGACGATGCCGAACGGCTCGTTCCACTGGATCGGCACAATCATGGCGCGCGCCTGGCCCAGCAGCCTGTTCTTCTGTACGTCGTCGACCGCGCCCACATACTCAACGCCGTCATGGCCGATCTCCGGCGCGATTTTCTCGCGCCAGTACTCGCCCTCCGGTCCACTGTCCGAATGATTGCCGGCGATGATCAGGCGCTGCCCGGTGCGGCGCGCGATCTCGATCGCCCAATGCGCTCCTTTGATATGCTCGACTCGACTGAGGAATACGAGGGGGGCATCGCGCGCGACAGCCGGGCTGAATTGCAGTGTGTCCATCTCCGCGAAGTTGGGAATGCCCTCCCATTCCCCGCCGGCCTGGCGGCCGAGTCCGGCGATATAGTCGCTGCAGCCGGTGAACCTCAGCACGCCCGGCGCGGCGAGCCTCACGGCGAGGCCGACCGTGCGAGGGGTGGGATCGCGCTGATAGCTCATGACGATTGGCGTTCTGCCCCTCAGCATCGGCGTCAGATAGGCGATGCGCGAGAAGCTGTGGATCACGTCCGGACGGAACGCGCGCACGGACGTCCATAGTGTCCACGCGTTGCGCAGGCTGTCGGCGCGCGACAGGGAACTCGCACCGGGCCAGGGATAGTAGGCGTCGACCGGACATTGGGATCCCGGCTTTGCGACCAGGCAGACCTGATGGCCACGCGCCTGGAAGCGTCTTACGAGGCCATCGACGACGCGTTCAATCCCTCCATAGAGCCGCGGTGGCACCTCGATCTCCGGATCGGCGGTGATGAGGACACGCATCAGCGGGAGGCTTCCATGTAGAGCGAGTAGACACGATGCTGTTCGATGTCGATACAACCGTCGGGGAAGCGCCCTTTGCGCCATTCCACCGGCTCGATATCCCGAAAGCCGGCGTCTTCGAGGACGAGCTTGAGGTACTCCGCGTCGTAACCGGCAAAATGGTCGCCTTCCTGCAGGAAGGTGTGGTTTATCACTTCCATCTTGTTCCGGCAGCTTTCCTCCGGAACGTAGAAGCCGCCGATCGCATTCATCTTGCCCCAGCCGGGGGACAGGTAGGCTTCAATGAATTTCCGCGCATCGGGGACGATGATCCTCAGAATGCCGCCGGGTTCGAGGCAGCGCCGGCACTCCGCGAGGAATCGCGGCCGCTCGACGGTCATCTCGAGATGCTCGAAGTAATGTTCGACATGGATGCCGCGGCATGATCCGTCCGCCAGTGGCAGGGCGTTGCGGCAATCGATCGGCAAGGTCACGCCGGGTACATCGTAGAGGTCAAAATTGACCCACCCGGCCTGTCCGGTGGGACCACAACCGATGTTGACGAGCACGCCTCGCTGGCGCTTCAGCTCACGGCGTCGCCAAATCCACGAGGGATCGACGGCGCCGCGCAGTCTCACCCAGGCCGAGCGCGTTTCCAGCCATACCGCAGCGAAGGTCTGCGGATTGATCCCCAGGTTCACGACCAGCCACTGCCCGAGGCGCCGTTTACGCGAAGTCATGTACCACCTCGGTCGCGGCTATCGAAAGCTCTCGCCACGACGTCGAGAAGAACAGTCTTCTCAAGATCCCAATTGTAGCGGAGGCGACCCAGCTTCGCAGCCGTTTGCTTGGCCGAAGCCAAGAGCGACGCCGACGCAAGCCGGTCGAGTTCGATTGCGATTGCATGTGGATCCGAGAGCGGCACAACGGACGCCGCTGCACCCAGATCGGGCGCAAGAGTGCATTGAGCCGGCGTATCGCTCATCATCACGGGAATCCCGGCAAGCAAATACGTGAATATCTTGTTCGTCAGGCAGAGGCGGCGGCTCTCGGTGACGTCAGTCTCGAGCGAAAGCCCGAGATCGTAGCTCGACGCGAGAATCGCCATCTCCTGTGGCGGCGCCAGAGGCAGCAGCCTCACCCTGTCGGCCATGCCGATGTCGCGTGCCAGCGCGAGCAACTCATCACCATGGCCCCATCGGTTGCTGCCGCGGATATCGAGCGTAACGGTGGCCGTGGTGGTCGCCATCGCCTGGATAAAGCTCTGCAGACCGCGATCGAGGCCGATCGTCTGGGAGAACCAATAGGCCCTCAGCCCGCTCGCCGCCGCTCGCCGGGCCGAGCCGACCGGCGGTGCCATCGCGAGCGGAAACACGTTGAGGAGCGCCACCGGCTCCGGGAGTGCATAAGACTCGGCATAGGCATGACCGATCATCGGCGACGCCGCGGTCAAATAGGCACAGGACGGCAGGAGGGCGCTCTCGATTCGCCGTACCATCGCCATGCGCAGATTGTCCTGCTGGCTTTCTCCGCCTTCACCTGAGTGAAAGTCTTCGGCGTCGAAAGCCAGCATTCCACCATGCCGGATCGCCGCGGCCGCCGCCGCAGGCAGCGAAGGCACGTAGTGTGCGATATAAAGATCTGCGGCGATCTTGCCCGCGGCACGCCGCAGCGCCCGCGCCGGTCCACCGTAGGCTTCCGCGGCGAGCGCTACCGGCAGGGTCGCACGCGCCGACCCGAAAACACCTGCCAATTGCCGCGCCGCCGCGGCCGTATACCGGTCAACCGCCGGGCGCGGTACCCGATTGACCTTCCAGCGGGCATTCGCGGCGATTTCATCGTCTGCAGATCGTAGCGCATCGGTGTAGTCGCAACTCACCACCGTCACGTCGTAACCCGCCCCTTGCAGGGTGTCGGCTTCTTTCAAAAGTCGCGGATTGGATGACAGGTTGCCGGACCCGATGATGCAGACCTTGCGCGGCATCGACCGATCACCCCGTCGCGTCGGCGACGAGTGGATTGAACTCGATGGGCTGCTTCAATTTCATCGCGACACTGCCGGTTCCAAGAGACTGGCTAAAATTGAAGGAGCCGGGCCCCCGGATGCATTGGTCGACGGCGAAATACACAGCGCTCTCGACCCGATGGTCAGTATGAACGTTCGTGTAGGACGTCTCGATGTCGATCGAATACTGGCCGGCGGCCAACTGGCAGGACTCGAGAGTGATGACGCAGGCAAAGCGTCCTGCCACGGTTGGCAAATTGATCTGGTTGAAGGTTCCTGTCGAGTAGAACGCGAACGGCAGGCCCAGTTCATCGCGAAACGTCAGCTCGATGCAAATGCCCGGCATCCCGCTGGTGTCGACGACGACACTCACGCGCAACGGCGTGCCCGACTCGAATCTCGCCGTTGATTTTCCCTGCTCGTCGACAAGGCTTGCCGAAATCACGGACGAATCCGAACCACGTCCCCAATTGAGCCGTTGCGCCGTAGTTCCGACGTTCGCCGTGTAATGCGCCAGCGCCGCCTGGACTGGTCCGTCGAACGTTAGCTGGCCGGAGCGCAGCACGATGGCGCGACGCGTGAGGGCGCTCACGGCTGCCAGATTGTGACTGACGAAAAGGACGGTACGACCGCTGCCCGCCACCTCGGACATGCGATTGAGGCAACGTTGCTGGAAATCCGCGTCGCCGACCGCCAGAACCTCGTCGATCACAAGGATCTCCGCTTCCAGATGGGCAGCGACGGCGAATGCCAGCCGCGCATACATCCCGACCGAATAGCGCTTGACCGGCGTGTCGATGAATTTCTCGACGCCGGCGAAGGCGACGATTTCATCGAAGCGGTGCCGCACTTCGGCGCGAGTCATGCCGAGGATGGCACCGTTGAGAAAGATGTTCTCCCGGCCCGTGAGCTCGGGGTGGAAGCCCGTGCCGACCTCCAGCAGGCTGGTGATGCGCCCATCGATCTCGATCCGCCCGGTGGTCGGTTCGGTGATGCGCGACAGTATCTTGAGCAAGGTGGACTTGCCGGCGCCATTGTGGCCAATGATGCTCACCAATTCGCCACGCTTGATCTCGAAATTGACGTCGCGCAGGGCCCAGAATTCCTCGAACACATCGCCTGTGTCGCCCGGGTTTCCTTTCAGCGCCGACTCGCCTCGCCTGAAGAAGCGCCGTGCCGCACTCGCTATCGCATCGTAGAATAACGCGTTGTTCTGGACGCGGTGGCCGATGACGAACCGCTTGCCGAGGCCTTCGGCACGGATGACCCTGTCGGACATCAGATGAGGTCCGCGAAGCCGCGCTCGATCCGGCGGAAGCCGGAGATGCCGACCCACAGCAGAAGGGCGATCACGCCGAGGCTGATCGCAAAGCCGGGCAGATAGATCGGGCTCTCGCCACCGACAATGCACCAGCGGAAGCCGTCGATGATGCCGACCATCGGATTGAGGCTGTAGAGCAGACGCCACTCCGGCGGCACGATCGCGCTGGAGAAGCCGACCGGCGACGCGTAGAGGCCGAATTGCAGGAGGAACGGCACCACGAAACGGAAGTCCCGATATTTTACGACGATCGCCGAAGCCCACAGCGCGGGCCCGATACTGGCAAGCAGCGCGAGGGCAACGAACACCGGCAGCAGGATTATCTGCCATCCTGGGAGGAAGCGGTACCAGATCATCAGGCCGACGAGGATGCTCAAGCTCACCGCAAAGTCGATCAGGGCAACGACGATCGTCGACAAGGGCACGATCATGCGCGGGAAGTAGACCTTGCTGATAAGATTCGAGTTGCCCATCACGCTGGCCGACGCATCACCGAACACCGAAGAGAACAAGGTCCACGGCAGCAGGCCGCCGTAGACCATAACCGCATAGGGCGTGACGTCGCCGCTCGACAGCCGCGCGATGTGGCCGAACACCACGGTGAAGACGACCATCGTCATGAACGGACGTACGAACGCCCAGGCAAACCCGACGACGGTCTGCTTGTAGCGGACCGCGACGTCGCGCCACGCCAGGATGAAGAAGAGCTCCCGATAGCGCCACAGGTCTTGCCAGTATTGGCGGTCGGCGCGTCCGGCCTCGAGGATGAGGCGGTTGGACGGGATTTGGTCGGACGGGCTCATGACTCGCTTCTAATACGACGCGGGTGCGTCATCAGGCGAGCGAGGAGTAGCCTAGCGGCAGCGGCAAAATGGGACCGCCGGTAGGGATCGACGGCCGCCTGGTCCACTTTCCCCTGCCCCAGCAACCTCGCAATGGCCTCGACGAGGGCCGTTCCATCGGCGGGATCGACCAGGACGCCGATCCGCTCGTCGGGGATCGCGTCGCCACTGCCGCCGCCCGCCCCGCCAACGACCTTCAACCCACAGGCAGCGGCCTCGAGATAGACGATGCCGAAGCCTTCCTGGCTGCTCGGCATCACGTAGAGGTCCGCAAGACGATAAAGATCGGGGAGATCTTCTTCCGGTACGAACCCCAGAAAGTGGACGACGCCGGGACGGCCGACGAGTTCGCGCGCCCGCCGCTCGAGGCGTTCTCGATCGTCGCCCGAACCGGCCACAACGTGGACCAGCGACGGGAACCGGGCGCGCAAGGCCGGCAGGGCCGCGAAGATCTGCTCATGGCCCTTGTAGCGCTCACTGGACGAGAGCCGGCCGACGGTCAGCAGTACCGGCCCAGGTCCGAGTTCGAGGCGCGCCGCAAGCGCCGCCGATGGAGGACCCGGCACGAAGATGTCGCGCACGGTGTCGGGGAGCACGCGCACCCTGTCCGCAGCAAGATCGGCCCACGACATCAGTATGTGCCGCGTGCCCCGGCTGACGGTCGTCACCATATCGGCGGCTTCGATCGCGCGCCGCACGCTGTTGCGCCGGCCGACCCAGGTCTCGGCGCCGTGCGCCTGCACCCACAATCGTGCGCGTGCCAGCCGCGCCACGATCCACGCCAAGGGGGCCATGTAGACGTGGCCGCAGAACACGATATCGATGGGCCGATGACGCCAGGCGGCGCGAAGCGAGTAGATCAGGAATGCCAGCCGGCCGAACACCGGCGGCAACTGCCGGATGCCTGCCGGCAGCGTCATGCCGCTTGCCTCCCCCAGCCGTGGAAGGATCAAGCTGTCGGCGTCGCCGTCGGCAAGCGCCTCGAAGAGGTCCTGATTGTACCGGGCGATGCCGCCGGGCGCGCCGTAGCAATCGCCGACGAGGGCCAGGATGCGCGTCGTCATCCAGCCTCAGGCCGGCGCCGGGCCGGTCCACCCGGCTGTCCAGACACGCCGCAGCCAGGCGCGCGATGCCGTCGAAAACGATCCATCATCGATGGTGCCCGCGGCTTCGCTCAACCACCGCCCGACCGGCGTGACGAATCCCGTCTTGCGCCTGCCACGGCTGACGGCCGGCAGGGGCGGCCGCGGCACGTCGGCAATGGCGGCTTTCGCATTGAACGCCGCGAGCGCCTTTCCCGACGGCAGCGCTGCCAGGAAAAACGGATCGACATAGGGAACACGGATTTCGATCGAGTGTGCCAGTCCGGCCCAGTCGGCGTCGCGCAGCAGCTGGTTGCGCATGTACAAAGACGTCTCGAGCGCCGCGACCCGATCGAAGTCGCCAAGAGCGCGCCCGTCCCTCAGCGCGCCGGCGATGCGATCGAGCGGTGCCAGGCGACGCAGCCCTTCCTCGAGAACAGCCGGCTCGAGCAAGTCTCGCAGTTCCCAGGGCATATAAACGCTGCGCCGCAACAGGTAGGCGCCGGCCCAGGTGCCGCCGTACTCCAGGACGCCTGCCGCCTTCGGATGCAGACGAACGCCGGCGCCAGTCGCCGCCGACAGCAGATGGCGCGCCAATACGCCGAGACCCGGGAAGAAAGCGAAGGGCCGCAGAAGGTGGACGCTGCGCGGAACATCGACGAACAACTCGTAGCCGCCAAAGCACTCGTCGGCGCCGAGCCCGCTCAACGCCACCTTGATACCCGCCTCGCGTGCCGCCTTTGCCACGAACCACGTATTGATGCCGTCGATCGACGGCAAGTCCATGGCATCGATAATGGCCGGAAGGTCGCGCTCGAACTCCGCCCGATCGACGGTGCGCACCACGTGGCGGGCGCCGTAGCGGGCGGCGATCTCCGCGGCGAGCGGCGCTTCGTCGAGCGGCTTGCCGCGAAATTCCTCGAAGGCAAGGGTGACCGCCAGCGTGTCGCGCGCACCGAGCTCAGCCATCGTGCCGAGTAGTGCTCCCGAGTCGAGCCCCGCGGATAGGAAGACCGCCACCGGAACGTCGGCCACGAGATGATGGCGGACGAAATCATGCACAGCGGCGCTCATTCGTTCAGAACCGGCGGCGGCGTCTTCCGTCGCCTCCGAGGCGCGCTGCGAGAGCGCTGCCGCTACGTCGTAATAACGTCGAGGCGCACCCGGTCCGATGGCGTCGACGGTGAGCACGCTACCTGCTGGCACCGCACGGATGTCTTGCCACACCGTGAACGGCTCGGGGACGCTTCCGAAGAGATGAAAGCCCACGATGCCGGCAGGATCGGGATCGCGCGATACGGCGCCGCCCGCCAGCAGCGCCTTGGCCGTCGAGGCAAAGCGAAGCGTCCAGCCATCGTCGGCGTAGTAAAGCGGACGGATGCCCAGCGGGTCGCGGGCCAGCACGAGACGACGCTGCCGCGCGTCCCAAAGTCCAAAAGCGAACATGCCGCGCAAAGCCTCGACCATGGCTGGCCCGCGGTCGCGATAGAGCTGCAGCAGCACCTCGGTGTCGGAATGCGAACGGAACCGGTAACCCTTGGCCAGCAGTTCCGCGCGCAGTTCGGGATAATTGTAGATCTCGCCGTTGAACGTAATCGTGAGCGCGCCGTCGTCGCTGTGCATCGGCTGGGCGCCGAGATCGGAAAGCTCGATGATGGCCAATCGCCGGTGCGTGAAGCCTACCCGCCCGTCTTCCGAATGCCAGTCGCCGCTGCCGTCGGGACCGCGCGGCGCCATGCGTGCATTCATGCGCGCAAGCTCGGCCCGATCGACCCTCGGGGCGACGTCCAGGTAGGCGTATATGCCGGCGATGCCACACATGTCGGTCAGATCGGGCGGACGGTTGATCAGCGCGCGCCGATGCCGCCGATGACGACGGCGAAAGTCCGCAGCACGATCACGAGATCCAGCCAAAGCGAGCAGTGCTTCAGGTAGTAGAGGTCGTATTCGAGCTTCGCGCGCATCGCATCGGTCTCGTGGGCATAGCCCTGGTTGATTTGCGCCCATCCTGTCACTCCCGGGCGCACGATGCCGCGCAGGGCAAAATGCGGAATGTCGCGGACATACTGCTGGTCGAGGGCGGACGCTTCGGGGCGCGGGCCGACCCAGCTCATGTCGCCGCGCAGCACGTTGAAGAGCTGGGGCACTTCATCGAGCCGGGTGCGGCGCAGGAAATGGCCGATGGCCGTCACGCGCGGATCGGCCGTCTCGGTGAATTCAGGCCCATCTGTTCCATGATACATCGTGCGAAATTTGATCATGCGGAAGACCCGTCCGCGGCGGCCAACTCGCAGCTGCACGAAGAGGATCGGGCCGGGACTGCTTGCCCGCACCAGAACGGCGATGACAGCGAGCGCCGCGAGCAGGAACGGCATGACGGTAATCGTGAGCGCGAGTTCGATGGCGCGGCGAATGACCAGATACTGGCGCGACGGCAGCAGCGCGCCGAACTCGTTTGGCGTCAGTCCGCCCAGCGGCGTACGGCCCGTCATCGTCTCCATGACGTAGCGACGATCGAGCACCGGAACGCCTGCAATGGCCGCGCTTGCAAGCGCCGACACCTGCTGCTCGCCGAGGTCGGCGGCCAGATCCGTGACGATGGCATCGACCCGCCCGCCTTCGTGCTCGACTTGCTCGAAATCGAGCCAGCGACAGGTGCGCAGCACCGGCATAGCTCCTTTCAGGGTGGCGGGAATGAGCGCGTAGTTGCGGATCAGATAGCGCGCCCTGAGCTGGGCGACGAACGTCATCCAGAGAACGGCAAGCACGCCGCTGCCGAAGAGCTGGACGCGCGAATAGTCGGACCGCAGCAGCAGCAATATGACGGCGATCGTCGAATAGGCGATCGCTGCCACGGGCGCCACATAGCCGAGGTTGCCTTGCAGGGTCACACGCGGGAAGGCATCGAGGCGGCGCCCGCAATACCAGACGATGGCATAGGCCACGACAGTCGAAAGGATCGTCTGCTCGGTGGCGCCGATGCCCGATGCGAAGGGTTCGCCGGTCGCATAGATCGGGATCGGCAGGACGACGCAAAAGAGGAAGCCGCCGACGGCATCGAGCCAGGTCTCGATGAACCGTTGAGGGGCGGAACGGATCGCCGGAGCGTCGCTCGACTGCTGCAGGCCAGCGGAAGGTTCGGCTTCGGCCGGAATTGCTTCCCGCAAGATCAACATCCTTCCCGAGGACCCGACAGGCCGTTCAATCGCCCTCGCCAGAGAATATTGCAAGCTTGCGCCAGTCTACGCCGCATACTTCTCCCCGAACATACACATCCGTATATTTTCACTTGCAATGAATATAGTTGATTTAGGGCTCGCTGGCAAAGGATCGTTGCGGTGCGTTCGGTCGAACTGAAGGCATGCGCCCATCCGAGCCCCAGGAGGGCACTGACGATGAAGCCGATGGCCGGCATTTGCAGACTGAAGTCGATCGTTGAGTGCAGGATTGCGACAGCCGTTGTCGAGAAGGCAAGCGCCGCGAGTTGACGCTGCCGCCGCCGCAACGCGCCGATCAGACACACTGCCCACGGAAGCGCGCACGCCGCCAGCGCCGGCACGCCTCCGACTATTCCCATCTCGACGAGAAACTCGAGCGGGGTGGAGTGCGCCTTGTCGTTCGGCTGGGTGATCGTCATCGGCTGATGGATGGCATAGATGTCGCTGTAGCTGCCCAGTCCCCATCCCAGCCACGGCGAATCGAGCCAGGCTTCGATCGACGTGCGCCAGATGACCACGCGGTTCAGGTTGCCGACATCGGTAAGCAGCGAGAGCTTGTGCAGAAAGGCTGCGCCGGCAACGGCAAGGATCAGGACCGCCAGCAAGCCGCCGCCGATCGCCGCCCACTTCATCGCCGCCCGCGAGCGTCCGCGCAACAGGAGCGCAGCAAGAACGACCGCGCCCACCGCCGTTGCGGCGGCACCTGCGCGCGACGCGGACAGCATCAAGCCGCCAAGAGAATACAAGGACAGCGCCGCAAGCGTGACCCGGCGGCCGGAGAACCAGTCGGCAATGCCGCTGGCATCATCATCGTACCCCTGGTCATCCCTGCTGCGGTGCGACTGCCGCCCGTCGAACATCAACCCGAGGCCTGCAACAAAGGCCATGCCGCAGAAGCATCCGAAATTGTTGCTGCCGACGAAGGTGCCCGACGGCAGGCAACGATCCGTAGCGAAGCGGTAGATACCCTCCTTCTTGAGGTAGCTTCCGACAAAGCAGGAATGCGTCGTCACCGACATATAGATGGCATAGGTCACGACGATCGCAGCGCTCAAGAGAAACACCAGCACCAGCAGCCGTGCCCATCGCGGGTCGTGGAAGAGCACGCGGGCGGTCATGAACATGGCTGCGCAGCCGATGCACTTCAGGAGCGCGTCCCGCGTGGCGTCGACGGCAAGTGCCGGAACCGGCGCGATCACCTGACCCAGCAATTCGCCCGCCTTCGCGTAGAGCGCCGCGCTTCCCGACAGCGGCGACAGCGGCGACATCTGCAGGAGAGCCACGACGATGAAGAGCAGGAAGCACACGATCAGGGCCAGCAACGCCGCGCTTTCCGGTGTCGAGACCTTGAGCCCTTCACGACCACCGAGGCCCAATGCGGCGAGCAATGCAAGAACACCGATCACAACAACCATCGGTGACCAGGCCCAGTCGCGATTTCCCCCCATGGGAATCGGGGCGGCCACGACGAGCAGGAAAAACAGGCCGTAAACGCCCAGCCCTGCCAACTGCCGCACCAACGGCCGAATCGCCAATGCTTGAACGGGCGATTCAGCCTCATCCCTGGGGCGCCGCCGCCTGCGCCTTCGCCGGCGCGGCCGCTCGTCGGCTACTTCGTCAGAATCCATATCGTAAGCTTCTCTTGAGCGCCGGGTTCGTCGCGCAGCAGGTTGCGAATGATGATCTCGTCGATGGGGCTGAGGATGTTGACGCCAAAAAATCGTGGATCGCGCGCGTTGCGCCACATTGCGGAGGCGTATGCCTGCACCTCGGCTTTCTGGGCTTCGGAAAAGTAAGCCCAATTGTCGACGATGAGGCGGAGCCGGACGGAAAACGCCGGTTCGATCCATGGGCCGGTCTTGATCGACATCATCAGAGGCGCGATGACGTCGCGCGATGGGCCATCCAGCCCCTGTCGGCTGGTCGCCAACCGAAGCCAGTCGATCGACCGGGCCGGCGCATGGGCCAGTGCAAGCTCAAGATCCGCCTTTGCGCGCTGCAGCCAGAGCGTCCGAACATCCGCGCCGACGCCGATGCTCTCGGTCAACGCGCCGCCGCCTTCGAGCTCGGACCGCTGCAGATAACGTCCCGCCACCGGATCGAGAGCCAACGCGCGGTCGAGCGCGTCGAGGCCACTCGACACCGCGGGTGCTGTCATCTTTTCGGCCCGACGCAACTGCATCATGACGGCGTCGGCCTTCTGGGCCTGCAGGGCCGAGGAAGCGACCGGAAAGCCCTGATAGATCAGAACAACGCCGCTGATGGCCATCAGGCCACGCAGGAGCCAACTCATCAAAACCGGCAGGACGTCTTCTCCCTCACGAGCCGAGACCGACCCTTTGCACACTCCACCGCCACCCATGGCCAATGTCAAAGCCGACAGGCGCGCGAGCACTGCAATTTGGAGGATGGATTGCGCCTCAGGCGGCGGCGACGCGAAGCCAGGCGGCACTGGGGAAATGCCGGCCACCGGCTGCGCGCAATCCGTCGATCTGACCGCTCGGCTCGTACTTCGGAATCAAAGCGCGCAAAGCCTCAGGCTTCGCATAGTGGATCATGCTGAGGCTGGCCTCGATCCGAAAGCGGGAGTTGCCCGCCAGAAAAGCATAGAGGAGCGAACTCTCCTGCGGAAAGAACATGTCGCCATCGAGCGCATCGCGCGCGTAGTCGTAAGGGAAATAGATGTCGTGGAAGTGGACCCATACGCCAGCCCTCAGCCGCGGCAACACTTCATGGATCAGGTAGTTCACCTCGCTGCCCGGCTTGACGGCATGCGTGGAATCCACGAACAGCAGATCGCCGTCATCGAGGTCGGCAATGACGTCATAGGCCACCGTCTGCGCAGGCTGTTCGACCAGGCGGATCGAACCGTCGCGCGCGGCTTGCCGCAAATAAGCACTGGGATAGGGTTCCAGGCAGATGAGATCGGGCCTGTAGCCTGCCCGCGCTGCGGCGCCGAGACAGACCGCGGTACTGACGCCGCAGCCGATCTGCGTGATGCGTCGGGGCTTGTTCGTCGCGACGAAGCCGAACAACACCTCTGCTTCGATCTCGCCGTAGCCGCCGTCGGCCCCCCCGCCCACGAACGCCTCGCGGTGAATCGAACGGCTACGTAGAATGTCGCCATGCGCCAACAGCCAGTTGCCGAGAAGAGCCACCTGCGCATCAGTGTCGCGCTGCGCGATGCCGTGCATGCTGCGCGGCCTGCGCCAGTCGATGCGCCGCTCGAGATCGGCGAGATTGGGCACGGCAGAATAGAAGTGTTCGGGCAACAGATTGACGCCGGCATGCTGCAGCAGTCGGAACGAGCGATGCCATCCGCGCTTGGCCAGCGTCTTCAGCGACCTGATATTCACGTCGCTGCCTTCCAGCCATGCTGGGCGAGACCCTCGTGTCCCTTGGGCGTCAGGCCGTAAATCCCGCGCTCGACCCGCTCGAACCAGCCGTAATGGTCGGCGCTCAGGATCGCCGCCGCCTTGGGCGCATCCGCCTTCTGCTTGAGTAACGCAACCTTCATCGGTCCATTGGTGGCGAGAAGGCTGGCGCATCGCAAGGCTTGCTGGCGGTAAGCCGTCATCAGGGGCACCCTGGTCGACGATCCACCGAGATTGGGATCGCCGACACGGCGCGCATGCTCGCCCAACAGGCGACCGAGGCGGCGCTTGTTCTTGGGCGGCCTGTATGGACCGGGATCGAGCAGCACGTCGACCCGTTCGTCGGCCACGACCATCAGGCCGAAGCCCAGGCGGCGGCAGAGCTTCTTCACATCCCGCATCTTCTTTGGCCAGGCGCCGACAGCGAAATAGATCGTATCGGACACCGCCAGACGGTTGACGCCCTGCAGCACCAGGCCGATCCCGAAGGTCCGCTTCAACTCGACGATTACCGGTGGCTCGTTGCCGCGCACGGCCACCACATCGCAGCCCTGGACTTCGCCCTTGACGCTATATCCTTGGCCTTCGAGGAACGCCTTGACCGGCCGGTAGAGATCGCTTTCCAACGCCATGTGCGGTAAAGCGTAGCACTTCGCTGCCGAGAGTCGATTGTGTGCAACGATTGGGAAGTCCGGGCGTTGTGCCGATTGACCCATGAAAATCGCGCAAATCGCTCCTCTCGCCGAAAGCGTCCCCCCGAAGCTTTATGGCGGGACCGAACGTGTCGTATCCAACCTGACGGAAGAACTCGTCCGGCAGGGACACGACGTCACGCTATTCGCCAGCGGCGATTCGCGAACGGCCGCCGAACTTGTCGCCTGTTCGGATATGGCGCTCCGTCTCAATCCGATGGTCAAGGACCATTTTCCCTATCATCTCATGATGCTCGACCAAGTCCGCCGCCGCGCCGATGAGTTCGACGTCCTCCACTTTCACATCGACCTTCTGCAATTCCCGTTGATTCGCGACTTTGCCGACCGCACGGTCACGACCCTGCACGGACGCCTCGACCTGCCCGATCTCATGCCGTTCTATCGGGCCTTCCCCGATATTCCGCTCGTCTCGATCTCCGATCATCAGCGCCTGCCGATGCCACCGGTGAACTGGGTCGGCCGCGTCCAGCACGGCGTGCCCGCAGCATTGCTGCCCTTTACGGACCAGCCGAAGGGCGGATACCTCGCCTTTCTGGGACGGATCTCGCCGGAAAAGCGGCCGGACCGTGCCATCGAAATCGCCGTTCGCGCAGGCCTGCAACTGAAGATCGCCGCCAAGATCGACAATGTCGACCGTGCCTATTGGGACAGTACCATCGCGCCGCTGGTCGCCAGTCATCACAATGTCGAATACGTGGGCGAAATCAACGATCGACAGAAAGGCGCGTTTCTGGGCAATGCGCGCGCGCTGTTGTTTCCCATCGATTGGCCCGAGCCCTTCGGTCTGGTGATGATCGAGGCGATGGCCTGCGGCACGCCCGTTGTCGCCTTCCGCGCAGCTTCGGTTCCCGAAATCATCGAGGATGGCGTAAGCGGCTTCATCGTCGACGACGTCGAGCAGGCCGTTGCAGCGGTATCCCGCGTCGGCGCCCTCGATCGGACAGCCGTTCGCGCCTGCTTCGACAAGCGCTTCACAGTCGAGCGCATGGCCCGCGACTATCTTGAGATCTATCGCTCCCTGCCGGGAGTTCAGCCCGGTCCGCTTCTTTCGACGATGCAGGAGGGACCGGTGGTCCTGCGCGCCGCCGAGTAGAATCGAGGAAGAGGGGATGCCAAAGGAAGCCGAAGTCGTCACGCCGCAGCCGGCGGCCGACCCGCACGAGCCGCCAGCGCCATTTGTCATCCCCGTCCCGGAAACCTTTCCGCAGGCTCGCGCGCGCATCCTGAAGCAGGGTGATACTTTTGGCGTGTTCGACCAGAATGGCGACTCGGTGAGCGGGCGCGGGAGTTCACAGGGTCTTTATCATCACGACACGCGCCATCTCGCCGAACTTCACCTCACCATCAATGATGCGCGCCCGGTGCTGCTCAGCTCGACCCTGCGCGACGACAATTCGGTCCTGACCTGCGATCTCGCCAATCCTGACGGCGTGGATTCGAATGGCCAAGTCGTCCTGCAGCACGACCTCATCCACATCCGGCGATCGCGTTTCCTGTGGCGGGGCAGCTGCTACGAGCGCATCGCGATCAGGAATTTCGACACCATTCCCCGACGCATTCAGATCGGCCTGACCTTCGCTGCCGATTTCGCCGATCTGTTCGAGGTCCGCGGCACCCAGCGCAAAAATCACGGCATCCATCACCCCGCCGTCATCGACGGATCAAGCGTCATCCTTTCCTACACCGGGCTGGACCAGCGCACGCGCATGACCACCTTGCGGATCGATCCGCGGCCTGCCGTCCTGACGGCCGGACGGGCGGCGTTCGATCTCGACCTCGCTGCCCACCAGGCCCATCTGATCTTCCTCGAGATCAGGTGCAACGAGGACCAGGTCACGCAGCCGATACCTCGCTCGTTCCTTGCGGCCCTGCGGGACGCGCGCCGCGCCCTGCGTGCCTCCACGGTTCGCGCCGCATCGGTGGCGACGTCGAACGAGACCTTCAACGAAGGCGCGCGCCGCAGTGTTGCCGACCTCAACATGCTGATGACGGAAACTCCACAAGGCCCTTATCCCTACGCCGGAATTCCATGGTTCAGCACAGTATTCGGGCGCGACGCACTGATCACCGCGCTGCAGACACTGTGGATGGATCCGCACATCGCTCGCGGCGTGCTCGGCTATCTCGCAGCCAACCAGGCAGACCGTTCGGATGCTGCGTCCGACGCCGAGCCCGGCAAGATCCTGCACGAGGTCCGGCACGGCGAGATGGCCGAACTGGGCGAAGTTCCGTTCCGTCGCTACTATGGCAGCGTCGACGCCACGCCGCTCTTCGTTGTGCTGGCGGGTGCTTATCTCAAGCGCACCGGCGATGCAGGCACCATCGGTCGCATATGGCCCAACATAGAAGCCGCCCTGCACTGGATCGAAAACGAAGGCGATCGCGATGGTGACGGGTTCGTGGAATATTACCGCCGCACGCCGGACGGATTGGCCAACCAGGGCTGGAAAGACAGCCACGATTCGATCTTCCACAGCGACGGCGCTCTGGCCGTCGGGCCGATCGCACTGGTCGAGGTCCAGGGATATGTCTACGGCGCCTGGCGCGCAGCCGCCTACATCGCGCGCCAATTGGGCCATCTGCCGCTCGCGGCGCTCTATGCCGGCAAAGCCAAGGTTCTGCGGGAACGGTTCGACGGAGCCTTCTTCGACGAGAAGATGGGCACCTACGTGCTGGCACTCGATGGCGCCAAGAATCCCTGCCGGGTCCGGGCTTCCAACGCCGGGCACGCGCTGTTCACGGGCATCGCCCGGCCGGAGCGTGCCAAGGCGGTGGTCGGCACGTTGATGGACAGCAACTTCTTCACGGGCTGGGGCATCCGCACCCTGGCGTCGAACGAAGCGCGCTACAATCCAATGAGCTATCACAACGGTTCGGTGTGGCCGCACGACAACTCGATGATCGCTTCGGGCTTCGCACGCTATGGCTTTCGCGACGAGGCGGCACGCATCTTCAAGGGTCTTTTCACGGCATCGACCTATATCGACTTGCGCCGTTTGCCGGAGCTTTTCTGCGGCTTCGTCCGCCGCCAGGGACAGGGGCCCACCTTCTATCCCGTGGCCTGCTCACCGCAGGCTTGGGCGGCGGCCGCTCCATTTTCGCTGATCGAGTCCTGCCTCGGTCTCACCTTCGACGTCGAGCGCGGCGAAATCGGCTTCGACAGGCCGGTGCTACCCGATTTCACCAGCGAGATCATCCTGCGTCGCCTTTCTCTGAAAGGCGATCTGGTCGACGTCGCGCTACGGCGCACGGGAGGCAATGTCGCGCTCGACGTCACATCGCGAACCGGCGACGTCCGCGTCGTCCATACGGCCTAGCTGGAAGTTTCACACATTGCAGAGCGTCGCCGTCATGCCCTAGGTGGGATGTGCCACCGCGCCTACAAAAGCTTTCTGCCGCCACCGCCCGCCGTATCGCGCTGGCCGCGCAGGGCTTTGGACCGCAGAGACCCCAATCGGCAGCAAACGTCGGCCACGTGAAGCGCGCCATCGACCGGCTCGGCCTGCTGCAGATCGATTCGGTCAATGTGCTGACGCGGGCGCATTACCTCCCGCTGTTCTCCCGGCTGGGCAACTACGACAGCAACCATCTCGACACGATCGCGTGGGGCCGCAGGAGCCGGCGGGGGCTTTTCGAGTTCTGGGCGCACGAGGCCTCGTTGCTGCCGCTTGCCAGCCAGCCGCTGCTGCGCTGGCGCATGGACCGCGCGGCGCGCAACGCCGGCGACGGCAAGGGCAAGCTGCACCTGTTTCGGCGCGAGAAGGCCAGGTACATTGCCGCAATCCTGCGCGAAATCACCGACCGCGGTCCGCTTGCGGCCTCGGAGCTTTCAAACGCCGGGCCGGGCCGCGGCGCCTGGTGGGGCTGGAGCGACGGCAAGCTGGCACTCGAATGGTTGTTCTTCGCGGGGCATCTCACGACGGCCACGCGGCGTGGCACCTTCGAACGGGTCTACGACCTCACCGAGCGCGTGTTGCCCGCGTCGGTGCAATCGCTGCCAACGCCGGCTCCCGACGAGGCGCAGCGCGAATTGCTGCGCATCTCGGCCCGCGCCATGGGGGTCGCCACCGAGACCGACCTGCGTGACTATTTTCGCCTGGGCGTCGCCGACACCAGGATGCGACTGGCCGAACTCGTCGAAGCGGGCGATCTCGTGCAGGTCGAAGTCGAAGGCTGGCCGAAAACCGCCTATCTCGATCCCGTTGCGCGTCACCCGCGCGCAATCGACGCGCGCGCTCTGCTGGCGCCGTTCGATCCGCTGATCTGGGAACGCGACCGCACTCATCGCATCTTCGACTTCTTCTATCGCATCGAGATCTACACACCGATTGCCAAGCGCGTGCACGGCTACTACGTGCTGCCCTTCCTGCTGGGCGACAGGCTGGTGGCACGTGTCGATCTGAAGGCCGACCGCGCCGGCAGCCGTCTGCTCGTCCACGCTGCTCACCTCGAAACCGGGGCAGATGCCAAGACGGTCGCCGGCCCGCTGCGCGAAGAACTGCGCCTCATGGCCGACTGGCTTGGCCTCGACTCTGTCTCCCTGCCAAGCGCCGGCCCCCTCGGCAAGGCGATGAAAAGATCCGGCTAGACAGAACTTGCATTTGTTCTACAGCATCAAACGCTGGAGATTTTGGAGGAGTTTGAGGAGATGCACGACCTTGTCCTGAAGAATGGCCGCATCGTCGATCCCTCGCAGGGCATCGACAAGGTCGCGGACATCGCCTTTGCCGGCGGCAAGGTGGCGGCGATTGGTGACAATCTGTCGGGATCCGACACGCGCGATGTGGCCGGGAAGGTCGTCTCGCCAGGCCTGATCGATCTCCACACGCACGTCTATTGGGGCGGCACGTCGCTCGGCGTCGAGGCCGAGCTGCTGGCCCGCAGCGGCGGCGTCACGACCTTCATCGATGCCGGCAGCGCAGGCCCGGGAAATTTCCATGGTTTCCGCAAGCACGTAATCGAGACCTCTCCCGTCCGAATCCTCCCCTACCTGAACGTATCGTTCCCCGGCATCTTCGCCTTCTCCAAGACCGTGATGGTGGGCGAAAGCGCCGACCTACGGCTGCTCGATCCGCGCGAGGCCGTCCGCGTGGCGCGCGAGAACAAGGACCTCGTGCTCGGCATAAAGGTGCGGGTCGGCAAATCGGCGAGCGGCAATTCCGGGGTCATGCCGCTCGACATTGCGCTCGACGTGGCCGATGAAGTCGGCCTCCCCATCATGGCGCACCTCGACGCGCCACCGCCTTCGCGCCACGAGGTCGTGAGCCGTTTGCGGCCGGGCGATATCCTGACGCACTGCTTCCGCCCGTTTCCCAATGCGCCGGTGCGAGCCGACGGCAGGGTGCGCGAGGAAATCCTGGCGGCGCGTGCGCGCGGCGTGATCTTCGACATCGGTCACGGCGGCGGCTCGTTCGGCTTCGGCACGACCCGCAAGATGCTCGCGGCAGGCTTCCTGCCGGACGTGATTTCCTCGGACGTGCACGTGATCTCGATCGAGGGGCCCGCATTCGATCTGCTGACGACTATGTCGAAGTTCCTCTGCCTCGGCATCGACCTTCCGACCGTCATCAAGCTTGCAACGAGCAACGCCGCCGCCGCGATCAAGCGCCCCGACCTTGGCACGCTGAAAGTCGGCAGCGTCGGCGAGGCGACGGTGATCGCCGAGGTGAGTGGGAAATACGACTACGCCAATTCGATCGGCGAGAAGTTGATTGGCGACCGGCGGCTCGTGTCGGCAGGCGTGGTGCTGGGCGGACGCTGGTGGCATCCGGCCTGACCGCGGCGCTATGACCGTGGCGACGGCCGGCATGCGATTTCACTCAAACATGGCCCTCCAGCTCGCGCGGCAACTCGAACTCGACGTCAGTGAAGAGGCAGAACGGCATTCCCGTACCTCGATTCCGGAAAGCGAAGCATCGCGGCAGGACCGCCAAATTCAACTATGCCCATGCCGCGTCCGGGAGCATGATCGCGAAAAAGGCATCGCGATGACTTCCGAACCCGACGAGCCCAGTTCACCTGCCTGCCTCGCGCACGAGGCGAACGACGCCTATATGGGCTTCGCCACGCGCGAGGAGATCGCTTCCTTCCTGAACGAGCTGCTCGAGGCCGAGCGCGCCGGCACCGGCGTGGCGCTGCAAAGCGGTCCTCTCGCGGACGGTACCCCCTATGCCGGCCTGTTGAGCGATATCCACCGGGACGAAGCGCGGTGGTGCGCCATGCTGTTGAAACAGCTCAAGGCCCTCGATGAACCGGCCTCGCCCCGGGTTGGCGCCTTCCAGGAAAAGGCCTTGGCCATCCCGGAATTGCCGGCGCGAATTGCCTTCCTCAATCGCGGCCAGGCATGGGTCGTCCGGAAGCTCAGGGAAATGCTGCCCAAGGTGCGCGACGAGGGCCTCTACCGCGATCTGGCGACCATGTTGAAGTCGCACGAAGTGAATATTATCCGTGCCGAAGAAGCACTTAAGAACGCCGGCTGATATTTAGCTTTTCCCCGCAACCTTTGGCGGCGAGCGGTCGTTGATTATGTACGGCCGGGTACTCTGGTGTCGCCCCTGCCCCCCGCTCCGCGATGCCACCCTCCCCAACTCGGCCCTACGCCCGCCCTCGAGGAGACTCGGGGGCGGGCTTCACTTTTTTCAGGGAGCGGCGCTCAAGCAAGCGACCGCGAATCGCCGGCCTTCGTCGGTCCAGATCTCCGTCACACGAAAGCCGCCCGATCGGGCCAGCCCTTCAATACCGGCGACATCGTACTTGTAGGAATATTCGGTGTGGACGCGCTCGCCCTTTTCGAAGGCCGAGAGAACGCCCACTCACCCGTACCGACTGATCGCGCAGGCTGCGGAAATAGATCTCGATCCGTCCTTCGCCTGGATTGTAGAAGGCCTCGTGGGCGAAGCCTGCAAGGTCGAAGGTCGCGTCGAGCTCGCGGTTCATGCGGCGCAGGAGATTGAGGGTGAAGGCGGCGGTAACTCCGGCCGAATCGTTGTAGGCATCGTGGAGCTGCGTTCGTCCTTTCGCAGATCCACGCCGACGATCAGCACGCCGTCGTCGCCCAGCAGATGGCGCGCCCGGCGCAGGAATGCCGTCGCTTCGGCCGGCTCGAGATTGCCGATCGTCGATCCGGGAAAGAAGCCGATCCGGCGGGCGTCCTGGGCGATGTGCGGAAGGGATCGCAGCGACATGTAGTCACCGCAGACCGGCTCGACGCGCAAATTTGGATATTCACGCCGCAGCCGCCCTGCCGAGCGCTCGAGGTGCTGCCGCGAGATGTCGATCGGCGCATAAACCGCCAGGTCGCCCATTGCATCGAGCAGCAGGCGCGACTTCACACTCGAACCGCTGCCGAATTCGACCAGCGCACAGCCGGTGCCGGCGAGCCGGGCGATGTCCTGCGCACAATCGGCCAGGATCTGCGTTTCCGTCCGCGTCAGGTAGTATTCGGGCAGCTCGCAGATCTCGTCGAACAGCGCAGAGCCCTGCGCATCGTAGAGAAATCTCGCAGGAATGGCCCGCGGCTTGCGCGAGAGGCCGTCGAGGACGGCGTCACGGAATTCTTCACGGTCAGCGGTCTCGGGTGCGTCGAGTGTCAGAAGCATGCCGTTCATCGGAGGTCCTCTGCCAGGCGTATGCCGCCGAACATCCAACGAGCGTCGGGCGGAAAGAAGTTGCGATAGGTCGGGCGGATATGGTCACGCGGCGTGGCAATGCAACCGCCGCGCAAGACCATCTGGTTGGCCATGAACTTGCCGTTGTATTCGCCGATTGCGCCGGCCGGCTCGCGATAGCCCGGATAGGCGACGTAGGGGCTGGCCGTCCATTCCCAGACCACGCCCGTGCCGTCGAGATCATCCGCGGCACTCTCCCACTCCGCCTCGCGCGGCAGCCGTCTTCCCGTCCATTTGGCAAAGGCCGCGGCCTCGTAGCCGCTGACGTGGCACACCGGTTCGTCGGGCCTCATGGGCGCCAATCCCTGCAGCGTGAAGACGTGCCACTGCCCGTCCTTCCTCTCCCAATAGAGCGGCGCTTCCCAGCCGCGGCCGTTCACGCATTCCCATCCGGCTGACAGCCAGAACTCCGGCCGCCGGTAGCCGCCGTCCTCCATGAAACGCAGATATTCGCCGTTGCTCACCGGCCGCGACGCGATCGAGAAAGGCTCGAGCCAGACCTTGTGGCGGGGCCCCTCGTTGTCGAATTTGAAACCATCGCCTTCATGACCGATCTCGACGAGGCCGCCCGCCTGCCGCCGCCATTCGACAGGCGACCGACGCGCGGGCCGTGGCGCTGGTCCGCGACCGTAGGCTGGCTTCAATGGATTGACGGACAACATGTGCTTGGCATCCATCAGGATCAGCTCCTGATGCTGTTGCTCGTGGTGGAGTCCGAGTTCGACGAGCGCGTCGCGTTCGGTTGTCTCCCCGTCGAGGAGCTCCACCATCGCCTGCGAGACGTGACGGCGATAGGCAGCGATCTCCTCGACTCCGGGCCGCGTAATCAGGCCGCGCTGCGGGCGTGGATGCCGCGGCCCGACCGCCTCGTAGTAGGAATTGAAGAGGTATTCGTAGGCCGGATCGAAGACGCGATACGACGGTACGAAAGGGCGAAGGACGAACGTCTCGAAGAACCACGTCGTATGCGCCAGATGCCACTTGGTCGGGCTGGCGTCGGGCATCGACTGCACTGTCTGGTCTTCAGCCGACAGCGAGGCGACCAGTTGCTCGGAGGCCGTGCGCACAGCCAGGAAGCGGTCGACCCGGGGAGACATATTCACCGCCACAGGACGCGTTCTCGAATTCGACACACCACCTCCGCATCGGGTGCTAACGCTGGGCAAGATAACCAGTTGCCCGTTCTCCGTCGCCTCTGCACTTGTGCTAGCCTCGTCCTGCATCGCGAAGGGAAACAAGTGCCGATTTGCGAAATCGACCCGTGGCGCACGCAATATTTCGAGAACGTCGCGTGTCCCGCCGACGTCCTCATTCCGACCGAAGATAGTGACGCCTGGACATGGAATCCATCCTACCGATGGGTTTACGACAAGCTCGCAGTTGCCCTGAGCCAGGGGCTCGATGCTGCACCGCATGGTGTAACCCCTCCCAGATATCCGGTCTTTTCAAAGCCGATCTACAACCTCAAGGGTATGGGCGTCGGCAGCCGGCAACTTGGTTCGGAGGCGGACTATGCCGATGCTTACCGGCCAGGTCATTTTTGGTCGACGCTGCTGACCGGCGATCATGTGAGCAGCGATGCCGTCCTCGTCACCGGCGAACCCCGGTGGTGGCGGCACGCGCGCGGCATCACCACCGGCAACGGGACCTTCGATTATTGGGAAGTGAGCGAAACTGCAGCACCGGCGGTCGAAGAATGGTGCGGACGGTGGTGCCGCGCCCATCTGGCGGGATACACCGGCCTCATCAACCTCGAGACGATAGGCGGGCGGATCATCGAGGTTCACCTGCGCTTTGCCGACCAGTGGCCGGATCTCTACGGCGGCGATCCCTGGGTCGAGGCGATCGTGCAACTTTACCGGGACAAGGTGTGGAGCTTCGACGATTCCCGACGTCGTACGGGGTACAGTGTCGTACTCTTCATGCCCCATGGAGCGCGGTACAAATACCCGCCCAAGGAAATTCAGGCCGAGATCCTCCGCATGCCGGGTATCTCGAGCCTGCAGATTACGTTCCACGAAGACTTATCGCCCGATCGTCACGCCATGCCGCCCGGCGGCTTTCGCGTCGCCATCGTCAACTGCTGGGATCGTGCGGCCGGTGACACCGCACGCGATCGGCTCAGGTCGTGTTTCGCCGCTCAGCCTCAGGCAGGGCTGCGATAGCTGACTTCGCGCTGGACGCAGCGATCGAAGCGATCCGTGCCGCGGACCAGTCCGTAGGACACGCAAGCATCCTGGGAGTCCGCCACAATGCGCTCGTGCGCGTAAGTCGCTGCCATCCGGCCACGCCGACGCGCCGCAGCTTCGCGATCAATGCAGACGCGATAGCCCTCGGTACCGGGCTGGTAACCGTAGTAGGTGCACGAGTCGTCGACCGGAGTGGGCACAACGACCGTCTGCGTTTCCGTGTGCGAGCAGGCGCCGCCAGCGCGCCGGCGATCAGCACAATCCAAAGACCACGATACCTCATGAAAGCCTCCAGGAAGCGCGGTCACTGCCGCGGTTATCGGCGTTGAAGGATGACAATCAGAGATTGCGGCGACGCGCGAATCCAAACAGCAGGCTGACGACGAACAGAACCAGCGCGACGACGAACAGGATCTGCGCCATGCCGGCGGCGGTGGACGCAATGCCGCCAAATCCGAACACCGCGGCGACCAGAGCGACGACGAGAAAGACCAATGCCCAGTGCAACATGGGGAACTCCACAATATTTCTGGAATGTCGTTCGTGCTCGATAACGTGGCACTCGACGGGGGGTTCCGAGGGCACCTGCTCCCGTGCATGGCCCAAAAAGAAGGCCCACCGGGCAACCGCCACGAAATACCGGCGTTCACTGCACTGAGCCCCTCAACGTGCAAATGGATAGGTCATGGAACAACAACGCACGCCTGTTGAGGCACGGGGAGGCGTGGTCAGCGGTCGCGTCTTCCTCGTCCTGGTCTCGTCCTTCGGGGGCGCCGTGGTGGCGGTCGCCCTGTGCTGGGCGTTTTTCATTCCACACGGCTGAGCAGCCTGGATCGAGTAGCGTCGGTATGTCTCCATCTCCGTCTCACCGACTGACCGACGTCGAAGGCGCCGTGCTGGACGAGATCACCAGCCTCGCCCGCATCGACGGCCCGGAAGTTCCGATCAAGGATATCGAGCTTCGGCTTGAAGATCGCGGCTTCACCGACTCGCAGACCCGCCGGGCCCTGATGTCCCTGTTGCGTCGCGGACAGGTCTCGCTCGCTGGGGCGAAAAGAGTCGCGTGCAGGTCGGGAAGTCCTAAAACTTAGGAAATCATCGCCCGGTCGAACTCAGGATGGCGCCGTACGTACGCCGCGACGAAACTGCAGGCCGGCACGATCTTGAGTCCGCGCGCCCTGGTGTCGTTGAGGGCGGCGCGGACCAGCTCCGCGCCGAACCCACGGCCCTCGTCAGGGGGCAGTACCTCGGTGTGGGTGAATATGCGGCTGCCCGCCTGGTCGCGATAGACGGTGATCGCGAGCCCGTGCGGCGTGTCGAGTTCGTAGCGGCTGGCCGCTTCGTTGTGGCGAACGCTCACGACTTCTCGACCTGCCAGAACATCGGGTAGTCGGACTGGATCAGGTTCTTGAGGTCGTTGCGGTAGCCCGCCGGAATGGTGAACTGGCCCCACATGACCGACGGTGTGAGTTCGTAGGCTATCGTCTGGATCTGGGCGGCGATTTGCCTGCGCTCCTCGAGCGAGGCCGCCTGGGTAAAGCTCTTCAGCAGTACGGGGATACGATTGTCGCACGACCAACCCGGATAGTCGTTGCAGGTCGAAGCGACGTAAAAGTGCGACAGCGGCGAGTACATGTCGGTGCCGTTGGAGTAGACCGGGAACATCGACCAGCCTTCTTTTTTGGCACGGCGAGCCAGGATCGTCGACCAATCGCGGGGCTGCTGTTCGACGGTGAAGCCAACATCCTTCATGTTCTGCACCAGCAGGCGCGCCGCCGTCTGGCTGATTGACCCTGCAACCTCCATGACGATCACCGGCTCGCCCTTGTAACCCGAGGCCTTGAGCTCGGCCTTTGCGGCGGCAAGATCGAACTTGTTTCCAGCCGCACCGGCATCGGTCGAAAGAGGCGCGCCGCACATCCAGAACGAGTCGCACGACTTGGCGCGATACCGTTCCGGCACGCCAATCGCGGTCAATGTGGCGTTCTGGTCGACCAGCTTCCACAGCACCTTGCGCACGGCGGGATTATCGAAGGGCGCCGCGGTGTGATTGAGCCGAAAGTTGCCCTGGAACTGATGAATCCCGCCCAATCCGACGAATTTGAGGCTCTTCTCTGCCTCGAGAATCGGAAGCATGTCGAAGGGCAGGTACTGCATGTAGTCGATCTCGCCGGCGATCAAGGCATTGGCGCCGGTCGACTGGTCCGGCATCACGCGGAGCGTGAGCCGGTCGATCTTCACGTCCTTGCCGCCGGCCAGGAAATCAGGGGCTTCCTTGCGCGGCACGTAATCCGGATTGCGCTCGAGCAGCATCGAGTTGCCCGGCCGCCACTCGCTCTTGACGAAGCGAAACGGGCCCGAGCCAATCGGCTCGGGAATGCGCTGGTCGGCCGGCGTTGCCGCGATGCGCGCCGGCATCATCACCGGCAACGGCGCGTTGGGCTTGCCGAGAACCTCCAGCATCATCGGGAACGGCTCCTTCAGCGTGAAGCTGAAGGACCTGGCGTCGGTTGCCTCGAGCGAGGCGGTCACGGCCATCAGCATCTTGCCGAGCGGGTCCCGTACGGCCCAGCGCTTGAGGGAAGCCACGCAGTCAGCCGCCGTCACCGGCGCCCCGTCGTGAAACTTCAAGCCGTCGCGCAGGGCGAAGGTCCAGCCGAGCTTGTCTCCGCTGGCTTCCCAGCCCTCGACCATCTGCGGCTTGATCTCGCCCTTCTCGTTCATGGCGAAGAGCATGTCGAAGACGTGCAGTCCGAACGTCCGCGTGATGGTGGCCGTGATGTAGTGCGGATCAAGGATCGTGACCTCGGACTCGAGGACCGCCGTCAGTCCGCGCGCGGCCCGCGCGTCGCGTGGGCGAACAAGCGACGCTGCCGTGATTGCCGCGCCGCCGACCAAGGTGGCTCGCCGTCCCAATCCGATCCCGCCCATACGCTAACCCCTCCAAAGGAGCGGCAGCGTAGCGTCGTTTCACTTCAAACGAAAAGGGCCGGAGTTCCGCCTCGCGACGGAATCCGGCCCCTTTTGGATTTTGCCTGCGATCAGGAAGGCGTGACGACGCCGCATCGCACCTGATCGACGAAGAGATCGGTCTGTGGCCCGCGCACCGGAACGCCGAGACGCTCGCCCGGACCCGCTGGCGGCACGAACACCCGCGCGTCCTCAACCTTCGCTCCACCATTGGTGAAATGGCAGTCAAGGACGACGTTTACCGTCCCGGCACTGTTGTTGGTGACGTACAGCACGGCGAGCCAATGCTTGGCCGGAATGGCCTGAAGCGACGGCGCATCGACATCGACGATGGGCGCCGACGGCCCCGCCGTGAACGGTACGGTGCCCATCAGCTTCGCATGCGGATGTTGCGTCACGATCCCGGGCACGAGTGCACCTTGTGCGCGTGGATCGAACGCCCGGTTGACGGGCGCGTTGGGATTGGCCTCCGCAATGCTCTCCTCGACCAGGTCGGGCGTCCAGACTCGTCCGGTGCGGGAATCGCGGAACTCCTGCGCAAGAGCTGCGCCCGCGAGGCCGAGCCCGACGAGCCCGCCCAACGCGAGCACCGAGAAGCGACTGAACGAGGTCATGACCGCCTCCGCCTACATGTCCTTGTGCTTGACTTCCCAGCCGGCCACCTGGGCTTCGGCCTGATCGTGGCTGATGCCGTAGCGGGTCTGGATCTTGCCGACGAGAATCTCGCGGCGACCCTCGACCTGCGTCAGGTCGTCGTCGGTCAGCTTGCCCCACTGCTCCTTCACAGCGCCCTTGGTCTGCTTCCAACTGCCCTTCATCTTCTCCCACATCGTCTTCACTTCGGGCGCGACGGTGGTCTCCTTGGTGGTCGTGGTCGTGACCGTCTGGGCCTGCACGATAATCGGCGTGATGCCGACGACGACGGCGGCGCAGGCGGAAATAAGGGCGATGGAACGCATTGGGATTCTCCTCAGGATGCAATGGCCGATAGACAAAGGGGTTAGTGGCTGACTAACGGCTTCTCTCCGCAAAGGTTGCGGGAAGGCCGCCGCGCTAGAACCAGAGCGACTTCAGGAAGACCGCCACCGGCACCACGATCAGCATGGCGCAGTAGAGGTCAAAGAGTTCGCCGTCGAGCAACCGGGCAGACTGGCCACGCTCCGAGGCGTCTAACGGAGGGGCCGCCACTCGTAAGGCAGCCGAATTGGACCTGGCAGGCGCTGGCGCACTGATCATCTTGATAATCCACTTCCTGCCCCATTAACGCCCCGGATGCGGAGGCGGTTGCCGGACGCTCAGGAATCAGGCCTCACGCCGCCGCAGACGTACGCGCCGCATAATCGAGAGCCTGCCGCAGGTCGATGGAAGAGTAGGGTTTGCTGATGAAATGAACGCCCTCGATCTGCGAGGGCGGGCGGCCGTAGCCGCTGGCGATGACGACCGGCAGGCCGGGAAATTTCGCCCTGACCTCGGACGCCAGTTCCTCTCCACTCATCCCCGGCAATCCCAGGTCGGTCAGCAACAGGTCGAAAACCATGCCGCGCGACAGCATCTCGAGCGCCTGCTCGCCGCTTCCCACGCCCGACACGAAGCAGTCGAACCGCTCCAGCATGTCAGTCGTCGACATCCGCAACACGACCTCGTCCTCGACCAGAAGGATGCGTCTGGGCCTGCCATCGACGGCCTTGGCTACCGCAGCCGGTGCGGGTTCTGCTTTCGTTGCCGTCGCGCGACGGGCCAACAGTACCGCACGGACCTTCGCGGCCAGCTCGTCGCTGCGATACGGCTTGGCGATCATCGGCAAGTCGTCGCGATACTGCTTGGGAATGAGATCGCGGGCATAGCCGGACGTCAGCAGGATCGCCGTCGCAGGCCGAACACGCTTCACCATGGCAATCAGATCGACGACCGAGACGGTGCCCGGCATCACAATGTCCGTGAACAGGAGGTCGAAGTTGGGGTCCTTCTCGACGAGGCCCACGGCGACGTCGGGATTTTCCGCGGCCGTGACGCGATATCCCCAACCCGACAGCATATCCACGACCGCCCGCCGGACATCCTCATTGTCCTCGACGACGAGGATGCGTTCGTCACCCGCGGCAGCATCCGATGGGAGGCTTTCGGCTCGCGTCACCGGATCGAGCGTTCTTGGAAGGAAGAGCTTCACGCTGGTTCCCTGCCCAATGGCGCTGTCGATCCTGATATGGCCGTTGGACTGGCGCACGAAGCCATAGACCATGCTGAGCCCGAGGCCTGTCCCCTTTCCGTCCTGCTTGGTCGTGAAGAAAGGATCGAAGGCATGAGCCACGACGTCGTCGGGCATGCCGAGACCATTGTCGCTCACGTCAATCTGGACGTAGGGACCCGGCGTCACATCTGGATGAAGGGCGGCATAGCGGCGGTCCAGGGTGGCGTTGGAAACCTCGATCCGGACGGCGCCGCCATCGGGCATCGCGTCGCGCGCATTGATGGCGAGGTTGAGGATCGCGTTCTCAAGCTGGCCGGGATCGATCCTGGCATTCCAGGCGTCCCTGGCGACAACGAATTCCGGCACGACCCGCTCGCCGAGGGCCTGCCGCAGCAGACTTTCAAGACCCGACACCAGATCGCCGATCGCCGTGGGCTGCGGCTCGAGCGGCTGACGCCTGGCGAAGGCGAGGAGCTGCTGCGTCAGGCCTGCGCCCCGCTCGGCAGCAGCCGCAGCGCTCTGCAGCCGGCCAAGCGCCGAAGGCGAGCCTCCGACGTCACGCTTCATCAGGTCGAGGTTCGCCTGGATCACCTGAAGGATGTTGTTGAAGTCATGTGCCATGCCGCCGGTCAGCTGGCCGATTGCCTCCATCTTCTGGCCCTGCCGCAGCGCTGCCTCGTCACGCAGCTGTTCCGTGACGTCGACGCAGCGCACCACGGCCCCGCCGTCGGACATCTCGCCGCGAGAGATTTCGTAGTCGTGACCGTCATGGGAAACACGAGCCGTCAGCGAACGGTGCGTCGCCGGGTTGCCGAGGTCCAGGGGCGCCAGCAGCGAGCGCGTCGTCGGCGATCGCTCCGACAACAGGAAGTCCCGCGTCGGTGCAGGCTGCCGACCGGGATCCCAGCCGGCGAGATCGGCAAAGAACTCGTTCCAGGCCACGATAGCACCCTCTGCATCGAGCACGAAGATCGGGTCTCGCAACGTCTCGAGCGTCGCCTGGAGCAGGCGTGAACGCTCCAGAAGCTCGCGCCGCGCCGCTTCGAGATGGCCCGAGCCGCGCACAATCAGAATGGTGCCGATGATCAGACAGACGAAGGCGCCAGCCAGGACCAGCAACCCGGCAAGATCCGCCTGCTCCTGCTCCGAACGCAGCGTGGCCAGCCGTCGCGCCAGCATCAGCCGTTGGCCTTCGACGAACGCCTCGGCGGCTTTCCGGACATGATCGGAGTTTTCCCGGCTGGCAGCGAGCCGCGAGTTCCCGACCGCGGCATCCGGACCATGGTGCTGATAGTCGGAGATGCTCGTCGCCAGCTCCTCGAGCTTCTCGCCAGCGGCCGATCGAAACTCCATGATCTGGCGTGCGGGCTCGCCTTCACCAGCCGAGACCTCCAATTGCCTCAGCAGGGTGTCGATGCGAAGTCGCGCCTGCTCATATGGCTCGAGGCTCCCGACATCGCCGGACAGCAGGAAGGCGCGCTGGCCACCCTCGGCATCCGCCATCGTCAGGAGTGCCTGGCGCATCAGCGCGATCGTCTCGAAACTGCTCACGACCAGACGCTGCTGCTTGGCGGCGGAATTGGAATGCGTGATCGTGACCATGGCGCCAGCCGCCACCAGAACGGCGATGGTCGCCCCGATGACCAATCCCGTCGAGAAGATCGAGCGACGGAAACTAGGCATCGCCTTCCTGCTCCTTGGGCAACGGGAAGGCCACGACGATCCGTACGCCGCCGCCTTCGCGCCTCGAGATCCTCGCTTCACCGCCCAGCTGCATGGACAGGCCGCGCAGCAGCGTGACGCCGAAACCGCCGCGAAAAGTCGGCTCGATCGAGCCGCTCCCGGTATCGAGGCCGTTGTCCTCGATGACGAGTTCGGCCCGATCGTCGGCCTTTTGGAGCGCTTCAATACGAATTTCCGGATGGGCGACAGCGCTGAAATCGTGACCGAGGGCGTTGCTCACCGCCTCGGTCACGATCAGGCCCACGGGAATGGCTACGTCGGGCCCGACGGCCATGATCGGCGCCCGGATCTGGTACCGCGGCATGATCCGGTCGGCGGCGCGCGAGACCGATATCTGGCGCACGAGGTCGCTGATGAACTGCTGGAAATCGACCAGCGACCAGCTCGATCTTTCGTACAGGTGGCGGTGCAATATCGACAGGGTCAGCACCCTGTTCTGGGCGTCGCCGAAGAAGCGTCGCAGGCGCGGCGAGCGTATTTCGCCAGCCTGGAGATTGAGCAGGCTGGAGATCATCTGGAGATTGTTCTTCACGCGATGATGGATTTCCCGGAGCATGTGGTCGCGCTGTTCCAAGCCCGATCGCAGCTCGCCTTCGCGGCTCGTGATCGCTTCCGCCATCGCGCTGATTCCCTGGCTGACCGCGATCAGCTCGGGCGCCCACGGATGCGGCGGCTGAAGCTTGATGTTCTCGCCCCGGGCGACCCGGCCGGCGAACTCCTGAATGTAGCGCAGTGGACGCACGACCCAGCGCTCGGCGCCGATCCAGATTGCAAGGAGCCCTCCCGCCAGCGAGGCCAGCACCACGGCGAAGAAGCCCCATTCGCGGAGCCGTTCCGGAAGGCTATCGTCCAGCGGGACTGGCGCGACCGCGAAAAGAGCATCGCCGACAACCGGCACCACATGAAATTCGTACTGCAGGCCGTTCTGCCCGAAGTCCGTGAAGACAGGGCGATGGCCGGCGATTGCTTCCGCAATCCGATTGGCGCCGGGCAGGGCGAACGCCGACTCTGTCTTCCCGCCAAGCGGCGCACCGCTGCGATCGACCAGGACGGCATTGGCGGGCGTTCCGACGTCGCCGTCGGCAAAGGCCTTGAGCGCGATGCCGATCGCGCACATGCCGGCGAATTGACCATCTTTCAAAATCGGCATGGCGAGGGGAAGGATCGAAGTCCGCGTCACGCGGCTCGCGATCGCCGTGCCGATCGAGAACTCGTTCCTGTCGCGCACGCTCTTGAATATCTGACGGTCGCCCAGGCTTTTGTCGACGGCAGAAGGCGCGCTGGCGCAGTGGACCTCGCCACCGGCATCGGTCACGACGGCGGCGGAATATTCGGCAGGGAATTTCTGCAGCACTCGACCGAGATAGGACTTCGCAACTGTCGACGTCTGAAGGAGCGGGGGCCGGATCGGCGCTCTTGCGTACCGCGTCCGCCGCGCAGGCCGACAGCAGGAGACGGCGCGAGCCTTCGAGAGTCTGGCGATGTCCGGATGCGGAAATCTCGGCGGCGGCGACAATCGCGTCGATCCGGCGGGCTTTGCTGGCGCTGGCATCCTGTTGGGCCCACAACGCCGAGAAACACAGCACGGGCACGAACGCAACGGCGACCACCACCACCAGATTGGTGCGCAGCGACCACTGGGCCATGATCGGGCCGTCCCGCCCTAAATGGAGACCGTGTCCAGCGCCTGTGCGATCGCAGCCCGAAGAAGATCGGGGTCGAATGGCTTGGAGATCACGAACGCAGGCTCGAGCTGGGTTCCGGTGAGCAGGCGCTCGGGATAGCCGGTCACGAAGATCACGGGCACCGTCATCGCCCGCATGATTTCTTTCACGGCAGAGATGCCGCTGTCGGCGCCGCGCAGCTGAATGTCGGCAAGCACTAGGTGGGGCGAGTGCTTCCGTGCAAGCTCGACCGCGGCCTTCTCGGTGGCGGCAATGCCGACGACCTCATGACCGGCGTTGCGCACGATGTCGGCGACGTCGAGCGCGATCACGGCCTCGTCCTCGATCACGAGCACGCGGACCGATGCCACGCGCTGCAATTCGCGACGCGCATCCTGCAGGCTGCGCTCGGCCGTATCGATGTCGATATCCAGGATATGCGCGGCATCGTTGACGGTGAAACCTTCGAGGACCGTCAACAGCAGCACCTGCCTCTGCAGCGGCGCCATCTCCGTAAGCGATTCCTTCAGCCGTCCGCTGACGCCCTGCGCGTCACCCTGCTCCTCGAGCGTGCCGAATGGCTGCCGTAACCGGTGAAAAAGCGCGAACACGCCGAGCTTGGTATCTTCGGATTTGGCGATCAGATCGGGTTGCTGCATGGCGACTTCGGCGCACAAGCGAACCCATTCGTCGCCACGCTTCTGCTGCCCGGTCACCGCGCGCGCATAGCGGCGCAGGAACGGCAGGGTCCTGGTAATTGCTTCGGATAGTTTCTTGGTTGCTGGCGCGTCTGCCACTGCGTTCCCCCTGCTCATACGGCCGCGGCATCGGTGCGTAGTAGGCGCCGATGCCGCTTCCGATCCTCAGACTAGGCGCGCAAACGCGCTTCGCCCAGTTTTTTATCCGCGCGGCGTCGTCGCCGCACCGATAGCGGCACCACCAAGGCCGCCGACGACGGCGCCGGCGATCGGGGCGCCCATGGTCGAGCCCACCACCGCGCCCGTGCCGGCACCAATAGCGCCGCCGGTAAGCGCCCGGTCGGTCGGATTGTTGCCGCAAGCGGCGGTCAAGAGACCGAGGGAAATGATCGCCGTGATCGGCATGAAAGTCTTGAACGACATGGATTGCCTCCTGTTGATAAACCGGCTCCCTTGCGCCGGCATGAATTCCGAACGACCTAACGCCTTGCGGTTTCGGGGGTTCCCTCGGAGATAGGCGGCGCCCAAGGGATCGTCAGGCACACAACGTGCGCCACATAATGTGGTTGCCTTCGCGATTTCACTTTGCTGTCCACGCCTACGATGCCCACATAGGAGAGGGCACCGCGGCCTCCGACGAGCGTTAGCGAAGGCCTGGTAGCGACGGAGCAGTCAATTCAATGATGCGAGACGACGTCGTGGCCTTGCTGCCGGACTTGCGGGCTTTCGCGCGTTTCATGTGCCGTGAAAGAGAAAGCGCGGACGATCTGGTGCAGAACACGATCCTGCAAGCCCTGGACAAGCAGAATCAATTCCAGCCCGGGACAAACCTCAAGGGCTGGCTGTTCACAATCATGCGCAACCGCTTCTATTCGGATCTTCGCGCCCAGCGGCGGCGCCCCACGTCGATAGAGGAAACCAATTCCGCCCCGCTGATTGCAGTCGACAATGCCGAGGCAAACATCGCCCTCAGAGAGCTATCCACGGCAATCTGGAAGCTGAGCCCACAATCTCGCGAAGCGCTCATCCTGATCGGGGCCGGCGGTTTCTCCTACGAGGAAGCCGCAAAGCTCTGCGATTGCTCCGTCGGCACGCTGAAGGCCCGCGTCTCGCGGGCGCGCAAGCTGTTGGCTGGCCAGATGGGCTGAAAAACACGTCTTTTCAGCGGCTTAGAAACTAAATCGTCGCAAAATGTAACCTTTCGTGCGCTGCGGCATTGATGCTGTACGGAACTGCACCCGCTTGGAGGATTTGATGACCGTCAATGCTGCACGGAAGGCCGCTGCCGACCTTCACGATTTCCACGAGCAGTTGAAGGCGATCCTTCCCCGCCTGCGGGTTTATGCATTGTCGCTGACCCGCGACCGCAACTCAGCCGACGACTTGGTGCACGACACCGTCGTCAAGGCTCTGACTGGCCGGCACAGCTTTGAACCCGGCACCAATCTCTCGGCGTGGGTCTTCCGGATCCAGCGAAACGAATTCATCTCCGGCCTTCGGCGCACACGCCCGACGGTGCCGGTCAACTCCGTCATTGCCGATTCCCTCTCGCATCCTCCCCATCAGGAGAGCCGCCTGGTGATGCGCGAGTTCATGTGCGCCTTCAGCAAGCTGGCATCGACGCAGCGTGAAGCGCTGTTGCTGGCGGTACTCGAGGGCCAGTCCTACGAAGTGATTGCCGCTCACACCGGCGTATCCGTCGGCACGGTCAAGAGCCGTATTTCGCGCGCCCGCGACACCTTGGAGCGCCTGCTGCTGGAGGGCGATACCCGGCAGCGCCCGACCACTGCCACTCTCGAGAGTGCGTTGCGTGCAACGGCCGAGGAAGCCACGGAGGCGGACGCGCGCTGACCCGTCCGTTCAACCTGGCTGTAGACGCGAGGCTTCGACATGGGCATTCTTGCGGGCAGGCTGGTTTGCCTCGAACGGGATCCTGCGGAGTTCGAATCATTCCGCGGGGAGCGGGTCATGGCGAATGAAAAGCCACCAAAAAACAAACCGGGCGCCCTGCGACCTGCGGATGGGGAGCGCATCAGGATGAAGGCGCCTGCTACGGCATCCAGCGAGCGTCCGTTCGATATGTGGCTGCAAAAGCAGTTGCACGCGATGTACGACGAGATCGCCGCTGAGCCCGTCCCGTCCGATCTTCTGAACCTGATCGACAAGGACGCTGACAAGCCCAAAAATTGATCGTAACGAAAAATGGCGGCGACCTTGCGGTCGCCGCCACTCCGTGTTCGCAGTGCCCCGGTCAGCCCGGCCGGCGCGCAGCGAACTCGTCCCGGACGCAACGATCGAAATTGGCCGAACCACGGGGCACGCCGTAGCTCTCGCAAGCCGCCTGCGCATCGGCGGTGATGCGCGCACTGTCGTAGCCTAGCGCGACCCGGCCGGCGCGGCGCTGAGCGGCAAGCTGGTCCTGACACCGGACATAGTCCGCTGTCGAAGCCGTGAAGCCGTAACGTGCGCACGCATCGTCTGCGGCGACGACGACCTGCGTGCGATGCTCCGTGGCGCACGCCGCGGCCGCGCCAACGACGAACCCCAATACCAAAATCTGCCTGATCATCGAACACCTCCGGCGGCGCGTCGCTGCTTGCCCGACCTAACGAGCCGGGCTGTTTCGGGTTCCCGCTCTTCGATATACAGGCAGCAATGGGGAGGAACCCGGAATGGACGGCAGGCTTTTCGATCTCTCGGGCAAGGTTGCGGTGATCACCGGCGGCAACGGGGGCATCGGCCTCGGCATGGCCAAAGGCATGGCGAACGCCGGCGCTACGATCGTGGTGGCGGCGCGGGACGCCGTGAAAAACGCGGACGCGGTCAAGCAACTCGAGGCGCTCGGCGCCAGGGCAAGCGCCATTCCCGTCGATGTGCTGAAGGAGGACTCCTGCCGCGCGTTGATCGCCGACACGGTGAAGGCCCACGGTCGCCTCGACATCCTCGTGAACAACGCGGGCATGAGCATCCGCAAGCAGCCCGAAGACTATACGCTGGCCGAATGGCACACCGTGCTCGACAGCAACCTGACAAGTGCCTTTCTGTGCAGCCACGCCGTCTTCCCGGTGATGAAGAAGGGCGGCTCCGGCAAGATCATCAACATCGGCTCGATGATGTCGATCTTCGGTGCTCCGTTCGCGACAGCGTATGCTGCGAGCAAGGGCGGCATTGTGCAGATGACCCGGTCGATGGCCACCGCCTGGGCCAAGGACGCCATTCAGGTGAACGCGATCCTGCCCGGCTGGATCGACACCGCCCTCACCCGCCGCGCGCGTGAGCAGGTCAGCGGCCTCCACGATTCGGTGCTGAAGCGCACGCCGGCCGGCCGCTGGGGCGAACCCTCCGACTTCGCCGGGATCGCGGTGTTTCTCGCGGCCGCAGCGTCGGATTTCGTCACCGGCGCGGCGATCACCGTAGACGGCGGCTACTCGGTAGTAGCCTGACACACGGCTCAGCCGCCGCCGGCGCGCAGGCTCGACTGCGGGAAGAAGTTGGGATTGCGCCGGATCTCGGCGCTGCGCTCCGAGACCGGAAGATTCTTGAGCATCAGATAGTACGAGAGCTGCCGCTGGGCGCTGGCTTCGGTGAGATCGTGTCGGCTGACCACCAGTGCGTTGGTCGGATCACCCGACATGGCGTAGGCGAAGGCGAGGTTTTGCCGGATCCGCGCATCGGCGCCATGGCCGCTCGCGAGCGGCGCCAGCTGGGCGACCGCTTCCGGGCCTTGCCCCGATATCGCAAGCGAAAGCCCGAGATTGCTGCGCAACGCCAGGAAGTCGGGGGCGAGCGCAATGCCTTCGCGGTAGCGCACTTGCGCCTCCTCGTGCTGTCCCTGCATGTCGAGCGCCACACCCATGGCATTCAGCGCGTGATAATCGTTGGCATCCGCCTGCAGCGCCGCCGCAAGCTGGCCGACGGCCAGCGCCGGCTGGCCCATCGAAAGCAAGGCCGCTGCAAGACCGCGCCGGGCCACCGTGTCTCCGCTGCGTTTGGCGAGCACGTCGCGAAACTGCGCCGCCGCCTCGTCGCTGGCCCCCATGGCCAGGTACGACTGGCCGAGACCGAGCTTGGCCTCCACGCCGTCCGGATTGACCTGCAGTGCACGCCCGTAAAGCGGGATCAATTCACCGACGGCGCCCGACTTGCGAGCCGCATCCGCCTGATGAAGGCTGGCAGAATAGCTGTCGCCCCTCGACGCTATGCCGTCGGCATCGAGGCCGCACGCCGCCACGGCAAGCGCCAAACACGCGCTGATGAACGGCGTCAGCTTCATTCCTACCCCGACGATACTCCCCGGCCGCCTCCGACAACGGAGCGCTCAGATCTCAAGAATATCAAAGGATAGGGGGCGTCCGCAACAAAAGCCCCAAGATTTGGCGCTATCTGCCCACATCTATGAAGGGAAATCCCGTATGAAGAAAAAATCCCACTAGCTGGTCTTCCGGATAGCCTGTGAAGTCGCGGTCAGGGTACGAGTACCCAGCCCGAGATATCCCGCCACGAACGAGAACGAATAGCTCCCGGTGATCATCGTACAGGTGACGCTGCTGTTAGAATTGCAGGGGGTGGTGTCGATGTAACTGAACGTGATCCGGCTGGACGAGCCGCCGAGCATGGGTTGCGTGCGCATGTAGCTCGTAATCGCTGACGATGCCGATGTCGGGTTCAGCATGTAATAGCGCGCCGCTGCCTCGACTTGGCCTTCTAGGCCCTGGCGGACATAGAACATGCGGCCAAATTCGAGGCCGCCGAGCAACATGGAGAACAGCACCGGCGCCAGAATGCCGAATTCGATGGCAGACACACCGCAACGGTCGCCCAACAGCCGCAGGATCCGCCGCCGTGCCATCTCAGGGAAGGAGGATCGTAACCGACCCCGAGAGCGATGTCGGCGCGGTCCAGTTTCCGAGGCTTCCAAAATGGAGGCCAGCGGTACCAACCACCGACGTGAACGGCCGGGTGGCGGTCACAGTCAGGTAGTGCTTCATGATATTGCCGCCCGTGCACGTCGAGTTGCACGCGATGGTCACGCCCGACGTGCATTCGCAGAACACCGAGTTGGTGGCTGTGACGCCCGTCATGCTCGTGGAACTCTGGGCCGTCGTGTTGACGCTGCTGAGATCGGCAGCACTTAGTACGCCTCCAGAGGAGGCTACGACGCCATACTGCGCGCCAGCGCGCGCAGCCTGCAGGATCGATGACTTGTCGATCGCGTAGCGTCCGAGATCGAGCAGTCCGATCAACATCACGCTGAGGACCGGCAGGGCCAGCGCGAACTCGATCATCATGTTGCCGCTTGCGTGGCGGGGAAGCCCTCGCCACCGGCGCACGAAGACACCCATATTCGCCGGCCTATTGGGCAAGTGTCGCCTTCGTCGTCGTGATAGGCCCCGTTGTCGTCGTCGTTGTCGTCTGGATGCCGACCGGAGTCGTGCCGAAGGTGCTGCAGCCGCCCTTGAAGTTATTGTTGTAGGAGGAGAATTTCAGGTATCGGCCAACCCAGATCGTGCAGCCCGTCGATGAGGTACCGCCGATGTTGTTGATGCTCGAGATGTTGATGGCGTTGTTGGGAAAGTACACCGCTCCCGACAGGGTCGCATTGTTCAGCGAGGACAGGGTGAATATCTTGGACGTCGAGGCCATCGTGCCGGGCGCCACGCGCGAGTCCTGATAGAAGAGCACGCCCTTGTAGGTGCCGCTGTTGGGGGCGTTCAATGTGATGTTGTTTTCGGAGGTGATGCTGACCCCACCGATATCGGAGTTATTGCCTGAGGTCTGAGTCAGGACAAAGGTCGTGCCGCTACCGGCCCCGGCACCGCTACCGCTGGCGTTGCAATTCGAGCAAGACACGTTGTTGTCCGACCGGATGACGAGATCGCCGTTGGAGATGTAATACGTACCGGCCGTGAAATAGACATTGCTTTTGCTCGTTATCGAGAGCCCGCCGCAATATGTGCCGGGGAGGAGCGTCAGGTCGCTGCCCGACGGCTCGACATAGTTCGTATAGGTGCACGTACCTGGGCTGGGTGCACCGAGTCCCGAATAGGGATCAGCAATCGTCGACGTCTGGTTGATCTGGGTGGCGTTCGGCGTGAAGTGGTTATAGCTCCCGGCGAAAAGCGAGCCGCGAGACCAGATCATGCCGTCGCCCGACAAGGTAAAGTTGTTAAAGCTTGAAATGCCGATCGACGCCGTGCTTGCCGTCGTGCCCGTCGCCGTCGCATTGGAAATCAGGGCACAGTCGCCCGTGAAGTTGTTGAACGAACTCAGGCTGATGCCCTGTTCGTTGTTCGGCGTCAGGGCGACCATGCACCCGACGCTGCTCGTCGAAGTCGTGGTCGTGGTGGTGCCGTTCGTGGTCGTGGCGACTGGAACCGCCACCGCTCGCGCGGTCAATGCGTAACCGCCGCTCGTCGGGCTGAGTACCGAGACGAAGCTGAGGCTCTGCGTCTTGGTGATGACCACCTCGACGGCGCCTTGGGTGGCGACGTTCGGCCCTTGGGTCGGCGGCGTGTTAACTGAAACGGTCACGGTGCCCGCTCCGTTGGTGAAGCCGCTGCGCTGCGCCTCGTAGATGGCGTCGGCGGTCGCCGACGCGGACTTGCCATTGATGATGTCGAATGCTGCGACCAGGACCGCGTCGTCAGCAGCGCCCTGCATCTGATGCTTGACGCGATAGAGCTCGCCGGTTTCGACGCCGATCGCCAGCGCGCCGGCAAGCACCGGAATGACGACCATGTAGGCCAACACCGAACCGCGTTCGTCGCGGCGCAAGCGCCGCCACTTCGACTGCGCACCGCTCAACGCGCGCGAAAATTCTCGCGACATGCCAGCTCTCCCTTAATGAATGCGTGCCCAAGAAGTGGCACAAAATTAAGTTCGACTAAAATATCAAAAAGCCGACGCAACCATACGTAGAAAAGGGTAACTATTATGTCAAGGCAAATGCAGACATGACGGCCGGGGCAATCAGCACCGTGATCAGCGTCGGCAAGATAAAAACCATCAGAGGCACTGTCATAAGAGCGGGCATGCGGGCACCCTTCTCTTCCGCCTTCGACTGCCGGGTCTGGCGGAACTCCTGGCTCAGGATGCGCAGCGAACCGGCGAGCGGGGTGCCGTATTTTTCGGTCTGCCTGAGCGCATTCACCAGCGCCGCGACCGCCGGAGAATCGGAGCGATCCGCCATATTCTCAAGGGCCTGCTGGCGGTCGGGCAAATAGGTGAGTTCGGTGGCCGTCATCTCGAATTCGGCGGCGAGTTCGGGCATCGAGCTGTTCATCTCGCGCGATACCCGGCGAAACGCTGCATCGATGCTGAGACCGGCCTCGACGCAGATCGTCAGAAGGTCGAGCCCCTCCGGCAGCACCGAGGTCAGTATCTCGCGCCGTTTGGCCGTAAGGTTCTTGACATAGAGTTCGGGAAGCACAAAGCCCACGAGGACGCCGCCGATGCAGACCGGGGCGATCAGATTGTCCGGCACTTCCAGGAGATCCGTAACCGACGTCAGGATGATCATCAGGAAGCCTAGCGCCAGCGGCGCGGCGAGCTTGGCAAAGACATAGACCACGGAGGCGTCGCGCGAGTGAAAGCCAGCCAGACGCAGCTTGCGCGTGGTCTGGTCAGCCGCCGCACCGCGCAGCAGGTTCAGGCGGTCGGCCACGTTGCGCATGATGCCGATAGAGGACTTCGCCGTCGACGACTTGGTGAGCACGGGCTGATCGCTACGCGTCTTCACGCGCCGGGTCCGCAGCGCGCGCAGCCGCGCCTCGATCGGCGGTTGCCAGGTTAACGCCGTCCACGCCGCCCAGAAAATGATGAATGCGGCGACGGCGACGAGGATCGAGAAATTCTTTTCGGAAGCGTCGAAGTCCATCATAGCGTCACACCTTGATGGTCGCGATCTTGTTCATGATGAAGATGCCGAGGCCCATGCTGCAGGCCGCGCCGGCAGCCACCATCTGTCCCGTGGGGGTCGTGAACAGCGGCCCGATATAGCCCGGCGTGATCAGGAACAGGCCGCCGCCGACCAGGAACGGCAGGCCGCTCATGATCAGCATAGTGGCGCGCGCTTCCGAGGTGAAGGCGCGGATCTTGAGGCGCAGCTGCTGACGGGCGCGCAGCAACTGGCTGAGGTTCGCCAGCGTCTCGGCGAGGTTGCCACCGGTTTCGCGCTGGATCGAGAGCGCCACGATCAGGAAGTTGAACTCGTCTGTGCGAACCGTCTTGGCGACCCGCCACAGTGCGGTCTCGAGCGGCACGCCGAGTTGGATTTCCTGCTGTGCACGTTTGAAGATGCCGCCGACCGGCTCCTTGATGTCGCGCGACACGTTGGCGATCGCCTCCTGGATCGGCAGGCCGGCACGCAGCGCGCGAACGATCAGGTCGACCGCCTCGGGAAACAGAAGATTGAATTTCCGCGCGCGCTTCTTGGCCTTCATGCCGACCACGATGTTCGGCAGGCCGAACCCGATCGACAGAGAGCCGATCAAGGCGATCGTGGGAGAGAGGTCGAGCACGAGCGACAGCAGGAAGGCGACGGCGACGGCGAGCGCCAGCGAGGCGAAGACAAAATCGCCCAGGGTGACGCTCATGCCGGATGTCTGGAGCTTCTGGCGCACCGAGCTGGCGTTCGGGAACCATTGCCACAACAATTTGTCGAGCGTGGGCAGGCGTCCCGACTTCTCGACCCTGCGCAGAGTCGCCATCTGGATCTTGCGGGGTCCCGAGCGTGTGCGGCCGTCGAGGTCCTCGAGTCGGTCGCGTATGCGGCGTTCCGCGAAGAAGCCGCCAAAGACGAACGCGAGAGCGACCAGGGTCATCAGGAATCCGGCAGCGATCAACAGGGCCACCGCCTCGAGGCTCATGCCATGATCGCTGCCATCCATCAGCTCACGACCTCCATCAGAACCTTATCGAGCCCATAGTACGCGGCGCGCGGCAAGAAGTGCGGACGCAGCCCGGAACTTTTGAACGAACCGCTGAGAGTGCCGTCCGTGGCCTCGCCCTTGAATTCGTAGGTGAAAAGATCCTGGGTGATGACGACCTCGCCCTCCATGCCAACAACCTCGGTAATGTGGGTGATGCGGCGGACGCCGTCGCGCATGCGGCTGATCTGAACGATCAGCTGCAACGACCCGGCAATTTGCGAGCGAATGGCCTTGGGAGGCAAACTCGACTGCCCCATGGTCACCATGTTCTCGAGACGGGTCAACGCCTCGCGGGGACGATTGGCGTGCAGCGTGCCCATCGAACCGTCGTGGCCTGTGTTCATCGCCTGCAGCAGGTCGATTGCTTCGGGTCCACGAACCTCGCCCAAGATGATGCGGTCGGGACGCATGCGCAGTGCGTTCTTCACGAGGTCGCGCATGTTGACCTCGCCGTTGCCCTCGAGATTCGCCGGCCGCGTCTCGAGGCGCACGACGTGCGGCTGCTGCATGCGCAGTTCGGCGGCGTCCTCGATCGTGACCACGCGCTCTCCGTTGTCGATCATGCCCGACAGCGCATTCAGAAGGGTGGTCTTCCCCGAGCCTGTGCCGCCCGACACAACGAGATTCAGCCGGCAGCGCGAAGCGACCCGCAGCACCGTCGCCATCGCCGGCGAGATGTTGCCCTGCTGCACCATCTGGTCGAAGCCGATCTGGCGCTTGCCGAACTTTCGGATCGAGACCGACGGGCCGTCGATCGCCAGCGGCGGGATGATGATGTTGACGCGGCTGCCATCGAGCAGGCGCGCGTCGCAGATCGGGCTCGCTTCGTCGACGCGACGGCCGACGCGGCTCACGATGCGATTGCAGATGTTGAGCAGGTGGGCGTTGTCCTCGAACGTCACGCCCGAGAGGTCGAGCTTGCCCTTCTTCTCGATATAGACTTGCTTGGGGCCGTTGATCATGATGTCGGTGATAGAGTCGTCTTCGAGCAACGGCTCGAGCGGGCCGAGGCCCATCATGTCATTGACGATCTGGTAGACGAGATCGGCCTGCTCGGGACGGTTCAGCTGGATGCGGTGCTCGACGAGAAGTTCGCCGACCACGCCCTCGAGCTGGCGCACCAGTTCCTTGCGCGGCAGGCTGACCGCTGCCGCGAGGTCGATGCGGCTCATCACCAGCGGCTGCACGGCACGGCGCGCCTGTTCGACCTTGCTGCGCGACAAACCGTTCGCCGACTTCTCTACCACTTCGGGCTTGGGCGCCGGCGCCGGGCGGGAACTTGCGGCGCCGGGCTGGGCTGCCTTCCGATCGGCCGCATCCATCGGTGATACCAGCAGCAACTCTGCCGTCGGCCCGGCGTCAGCCTGCGGCTCGCCTGCGACTTCCACCGGTGCGGCGGCAGCGGCCGGTGCATTGAAGCTGGTGGCCGGCAATACCGGACGCAGGACTTCGGCGACATAGCTGCGCAATTCGAGGGGCGCCAGCACCATGCCGTGACCGCGGAAGTGGATCTGGACGAGCGAGCCGGCTTGCCGCGTTACTTCGCCGGCAGGTGCACCGCCGCCGACAAGCTCGCGCAGCCGCGGTGTGACTACGGCTGAGAGGTTCGCGGCCGCGGTAGCAAGGCGGCTCTTGCGGTCGGCCTGCGTCGGCCCCGTAGTGGCTTCCGTCGGCCGCCCTTCGGCCGCGACCCGACGCCCGATCCGGTCAAGCGCACCACCTTGCGGTTCAGCGGCCGGCTCGGCGTCCTTGTTGGTGCGGAGACCGAACATCATTGACTACTTTTTCTTCCGGGCCTTGATGCCCTGTGTGAAGCGCTGCAGCAGTCCGCGCGACTTGCCGGGCGCGTCCGCGCCTTGGCTGTCGAGGCTCGCAATCAGCGGCCGGAGCGTCTTCACGATCGCGCTGTTCGGCGCCGTCTCCGGCAGCGGCTTGCCGAAATTGACCGCCGAGAGAACCGCTGCCAGGTCGGTGGGAATCTGGCAGTCGACCTTGCGCTTGAGGGTGCGTTCGACGTCAGCGATCTTGACCGCCGAGCGACGCGTATCGCCGACTCCGCTCGTCGCAAGCAGGAAGCGGGCGTTCGGTGCCACATCGTGGACAATCTGCTGAATGCGCATGGCGTCGCGCACACCGGGAAGCGACAGATCGGCGATCAGCAGGATATCGGTCGATGCCTCGATAACCTGGCGCTGGATCACGGGATCGCCGCGCGGGACATCGGCCACCACCCATCGGAACTTGCGATGCACCTGGCGCAGGAAATCGTTGGCGGCGTGCGGACGGGGCTGGAAGCCGCCGGAAGGAGCCTCCTCCGCCCCGATGGCATAGAGATATTCGTCCTTCTTCTGCGCGACCTGCTGAATGAAAAGTGCGTCGATGCGGTCGGGCTGGTCGAGCGCCTCGCGCAATGCGTCGATGGCCTCGAGATCGAGCGACAGCATCAGCGAACCGTAGTGCAGGTCGAAGTCGATCAGCAGCACCTCTTCTTTCAGGCGCGTGCCGAGCATTGCTGCGATCGTGATCGCCGTCGTTGTGGCGCCGACGCCGCCTCGCGCACCGATCACCGACAATGTCCGCGGACGCGTGTCGGCACCCGCGGCGGCGCCCGTCATCGGTCCGCCACCCCGGTCGCGCAAATCGAGCGCGCGCTCGACGGCACGGCCGACCACGCCCTCGCCGAAAGGCAGCGCGAGATAGTCGCTGAAACCGACGGCAATCAGGTCGCGATAGAGCGCCACGTCATTGATGCGTCCCACACCGATCACGATGCAGCTTCCGGGAACCGTCGTCTTCAGCGCGGCTGCGTCGGCAACCGGGTCGGACGACCCCTCGAGATCGACGACCACGAGATCGAGGTCGCGCGGCCATTCACTCAGTGCAAGCGCCGTGTCGATCGAGCCCTCGCGCACATTGGCCTTGCCGAGGGTCAGGTTGAAGAGGTCGGCGGAAACCCGCGCCTGCGCGCCCGTTTCGCTGACGAATACCATCGCCGAAATCGCCGATTTCTCGTCGCCCGCGGCAGTGAGGACCTGGGCAGTGGCGGAAGCAGCCATGATATATCCTCAGTTCGGCGGGCCGGCCGGCGCCGCTGCACCGCCGCCCAATCCGCCACCGCCCGATTCGCCGCCATCCTGAGCCGGCGCTCCGTACCTTGCCGTCACGATAGCGCTGGATGGCCGCGGCAGTCACGGTTGCGTCGGCCGGGCCGGGGTCACGGCCGACAGCGGCGTCGCGTGGCCGCGCCAGCATCTGGCCCATGTTGTAGGCGTCTGCGCATCCGAAGCCGCCCATCGCCAACTCGTTGGGATTCCACTGCCCGGAAGGATTGTAGTTCGGGCAGTCGCGCGTGGCGATGCGATACTCCGAGCGGACCACGACAACCTGATCCGGCCCCATCGCCATCGCCGGCTCGACGCGCCGTGCCGACCCAACGGGCACCGGCACTGGCGAGGCTCTGCCGCACGCGCTCGGCGCGCGCCGCCTGGATCGGTCCGCCCGAGCCGTCCGTGACGACGACGAACTCATCGCGCTGGGCATGCTGCCCCGCCACCACCATCGTGCGCAAGTCGTTGGCCTGGCCCGCTTCGAGCTGGCCGCTGCTCGGGGCAAATCCGACTGCCAGCATCGTGTCGGCGCGTATGGCGTCGTGACGCGTGTCGACCCTCGCCTGTTCGACGAATGGGATCGCCGCACGCGGCGAGCGAGGTGGCGGCAAGGATGGTGAGAAGGAGCGGGCGCATGGGACGTTCCTACTCGAGCTTGAAGCCGGCGGTGGGGCCGGCGGCTGGCTGGCTGCCGCCGCTGACCGCCATGGTCGCGGGAGGCGTCGGATGGTTGAAGCGCTGATAGAGGATTCGATCGGCATCGGTCGGCGGCACCCGGCCGGTCAGCGGCGTGCGCAGCGCGCCCGGTCGAGGGTTCGACGAAGTACGGCGTCACGATGATCACCAGCTCCGTCTCGTCGCGTTGATAGGCGTCCGACTTGAATAGCGTCCCCAGGATCGGAATGTCGCCCAGTGCCGGCACCTTCTGGACGGTCTGTGTCGAGGTGTGCTGCAAAAGCCCGGCGATCGCGAAGCTCTGACCGCTGCCGAGTTCGACCGTGGTCGAGGCGCGGCGCGTGGAGATCGCGGGAATGATGATCGAGGCAGCGCCGGGGCCTACTCCTACCGCCACGCTCACCTGTCCCTCGGTCGTTATCTGGCTGACCTCGGGCGCGACCTTGAGGTTGATTCGATCGCCGACGATGGTCGGCGTGAACGCAAGCGAGACGCCCACCTGCTTGTACGTGACGGCGATCGTGCTGCCGCCCGCGCTTGCCTGAGGGGCGAGGACCGGAATTTCGCCGCCGGCGAGGAAACTCGCGGTCTCGCCGGACATCGCGATCAGGTTCGGCTCGGCGAGGACGTTCGCCTGGCTCTGAGTGGCCAGCAGATCGATCAGTCCGGTCAGGCTGCCGTCGTTGCTCTGGCCGGCGATGAGAGCGCTCGGCGGGCCGCCGACCGACTGGATCGTGTTGACGGCGGAGCCGATCTTGGCCGGGCCGATGCCGAACAGCGCGAGGCTGTTGATGTTCTGCCAGTTGATGCCGATGCGCTTCAGCGAACCGCGCTCCACCTCGGCGATCTTGACCCGGAGCTGGACCTGGGTCGGCGCGTCGACGCGGATATTGTTGATCACCTTGCTCGCATTGCCGTTCACGTACTGCAGCGCCAGACGGCGCGCATCCTCGGCGGTCACGGCGGAGCGGACCGTGCCGCCCAGCACGATCGTCTCGCCCTGATTGTCGAAGGTGACGCCGCTGTCAGGGTGGATCGCCTCGAGTCCAGCTCTTCATGCGGCTGATCGGCGAGGTGACGTGAACGATCGTGTTGAGCAGGACGTGGTCCTGCGCATCGACGGCGTACAGCACGGTGTCGCCTGCCTTCTTGGCGAAGACATAGATCATCGCCGGAGACTTCACCTGCACATCGGCAATGTCGGGCGCGGCGACGAACACCGTAGAGGCCGCACCCGGAAGCTTGAGCGCGGTGCCCTTGTTGACCTCGAGCGTCAGTGTCGGCTGCTGGGTCGGGACCTGCTGGCTCTGCCCGAACGGCCGGCTGGGCGCATCGCCGTACGTTGCCGGCGGCGTCGCGCCCGGCGGCGGGGCGGGCGTCGGGCGAATTGGAACAGGTGCCGGCGCAGGGGCCGGCGGCGTGGCCTGGACCTGCTGGATCGGTGGCACAGCGGGCAACTGGGCGGGCGTCGGGCGAATCGGAACGGGCGACGGTGACGGCGTCTGCGGTACGGACTGGACCTGCTGGACCGGCGGCTGAGTGAGCAACGACGCGGGCGTCGAAGAAGGCATCGCCTCCCGGACAGGCGCCAAAGGCTGGACCGACGGGGCGGAGCCCTGAGCCACCGGGCCAGGCGTCAGGGAGGCGGTGACAACCGCCGGCGGCGCGGTGGCAGGCAGCGACTCCGAGGCCGTCGCAGCTTTCATCTGCTGCACCACCAGCTCGGCCCGCTCGCTCTCGCGCCGATTGAGATCGTCGGAGACCATGTCGGTCGCGGTATGCCGATGCACGATCTTCTTGGGTTTCGGACGGGGCTGCGCCTGGAGCTTGTCGGGATCCAGCACGGGCGCCTCGGGCGGCGTCTGGGCCATGAGCAGCGGCGACGGAAAGGCAAACCCCAGCGTCGCCGCGAGCGCGAGGATGGACCCGGCACGGCGCCACACCGGCACACTGGTCGCAGAGGGGGCCCGGGTGCTCATTGCTGATCGCTCGGAACGGTTCGCGTGAACGGCACCTTCCGCATGGCGCTCGGCTTGTCGTCGCCAGGCTTCGTCCCGGGCGACGGTCCATCGACCGCGCTCTCCGCACCGTCAGGATCGAGCTTGAGCCGCGCGCTGCCGCGCAGCACGAAGATGCTGTGCACGATCGGCTTGTCCTTCTGGACTGCTCACGGCGGGGATCTGCCGGATCAGGCGACTGACCTGGGCATCCTGCGTGTAGCTGTCGCCGGGTTCGGCCGGCGCATTTTCGTCGACCGCGGCCTGATCACGGCTGCCTTCGTCGACATCCTGCAGGCTGCGCAGCACCAGCGAGAGATCGCCCATCTTGACCGCGAGGGTGACGATCTCGCTCTGCTTCGGCGTCAATTCGAGCGTCGCGGTCTTGGCGATGTCGGGTTTGTCGCCGGGCGAGAAATCGAGCTTCTGATCCATCGCGATCACGCGCGCGTTGCGCAGCACGGTCTCGGTTGCACTGTGCTGGCCGTCCTGCGTGTTCAGCACATGCGTCAGCAGCACGTCGACCCTGTCGCCGGCATAGATGAAGCCCGACACCGACGACGTGGCGGTCACCGGCACGCTGACCGCCCGCGCGCCGGGCTGCAGAACCGCCGACATGAAGCCGCGCGTTCCCGCCAGGACGAGCTTGCCCTCGCTGATCGGCTCGCCCGCATCGATCGGCACGCGGGCGACAGCGCCGACGAAATCCGAGAGCGGCCGCTTGCCCTCGACGATGTAGGTCGGCGCCAGGCTGCCCTCCGGCCACGACTGCCAGCGCAGATCATCCGGCTTGACGATCTGGCCGGTATGGACAGGGTTTCGCGCGACCAGCACCTGCAGTGTCTGCGCCACCGGCGCCGGAGGAGCCGCCTCGTGGCGAAGGCCCGCCTGGGCCATGACTGCGGCTCGCTCGCTCTGCAGCCAAGCCCGGGCCATGAAGGCGGTCAGGCCGGCCACGATGACGGCCAGCAGCAGAAAGACGACGCGCTTGCTGTTCATGCTGCGGGGCCCTTATGCGCCGGCGAGGTGCGCGGCGACCCATAGGCCGCCGGCCGCGATAGCCGGACCATAGGGAAGCCCGCCGCGCAGGCGCGTGCGGACTGTCGTCCTGTCGCTCGAAGGGCCCTCGCCTGCCGGGGCAACCGGTCCGATCTGGGCTCCGGCAAGGATCGCAACGGCCATCGCGCCACCGGCCAATGCTACGATCATCAGGAACTCCGGCAAGAAGGACGGGCCCGCAAACAGCGACGCCGCCGCCAGCAGTTTCACGTCGCCACCGCCCAAGCGCGCCGGCTGCAAAAGCCAGAGCGCCCAGCAGGAACAGGCCAACGCTGCAGACGACGGCAAGTGCTGCATCGCCGACGACGAGAGTCCCGGCCGCCACACCTGCCAAAGCCCAAACAGCAAATGCGCCGGCGATCGCAATCGACAGGCGATTGGCAATGCGCATGGTGCGCAAATCCTGCCACCCCGCCGCCACCAGCAGAAGACCGAATGCCATCAGACAAGCGGCCTGAAGGAGCGCAAACAGCGACATTCTCCCCCCAATACTCGCGACGCCGAACGGTGCCGCGCTAAACACGTCGATCAAGTCCAGCAGCGGCGGCCATTGTGGCTATCGCGCCAGCCCGGTTCAGTGTGTCTGTCCCCCACAGCGCCACCTGACTGTCCCCGATCAGGCAGTTACGAAATTGACTTAAGAAGTTACTTGAATCGTATGCAGAAATTAAAACAGGACAAAGGGCAGACTATGAGAACGTTACAAATAGTATTTTCAGTAACACATCAAGTCAAGGCTGTAACACATTCAAATTGAATAGAAATTTTGGTGTGTGATACTGCTAATAGCGATCAAAGGCAGTGGGAGACCCATTGCTGGATCGCCCGTATTAAGATCTTGGGATTTGAGACGATGTTCAGGTCATCGCCCCTGCGACGTTGTTCAGGACATTGCCGACCTTGTTGCCGACGGAACGCATCGAAGCGATTGCAGCCACCGCGATCAGCGAGGCGATCAATGTGTATTCGATCGCCGTGGCGCCCCGCTGGTCTTTGGCAAGGCGGCGAAAGAGCGACAGCATTTCAGGACTCCCCAAGAGGCTCCGGCGCAGCGGCGAGGCCGCACGGGCCATTCAACCCATCAATTCAGTGAAAGAATCGTACTCTACGAAGATTCTTGGGGTCAATTGAAATTAGGCTAAATTGTGAAGAAAATTTAGCAACTAATTGATTATAAGGGCACTTTCTCAGTCCTTGGAGGCATTCGGTTCGACCGGCCGCAGAGCGACGACTTCACCGACGCGACCATTTTGGGCGGCCTGACGTCTGTAGGCGATCCAGCTGAACGGGATCAGACAGACATAGGCCATGCCCAGCAACGAGACGCCGATCCAGGGCGAACTCGCCAGAACCCCCATGACGAGGGCGACACCGAGCAGAGACGGCAGCACCAGATGGCGCGGAACCCGGCCTTTCTTGAAGGAGAAGGTGGGCAGCCGGCTCACCATCAGCCCACCTACCACCAACAGGACGAGGCCAACGACCAACGGATGACGAGGCCAGGTCGCCTCGGTTTCGAAGCTGACCAGCAGAGGAATAAGCGCCAGCAGGGCGCCGGCCGGCGCGGGGACACCGGTGAAATAAGAGCCCGTCCAGGCCGGCGGTGGAGTATCGGCCAGCAATCCGGTGTTGAACCGCGCCAGGCGCAGCGCCGAGCAGATCGGGAACATCAGGGTCACCACCCAGCCAAGCGCCGCGCCGTCCTTCAGCGAGGCCATATAGAGCACCAGCGCAGGTGTGACGCCAAAACACAGAAAATCCGAAAGCGAATCGAGTTCCGCGCCGAACTGGCTGGCGACACCCAGCCGTCGGGCGACCCGGCCGTCGAGCGCATCGAAGATCGCCGCCACGATGATGGCGATTACGGCGAGCCGGAACTGACCCTGCAGGCCGAAGCGGATCGCAGTCAGGCCGGAGCACAGCGCCGCCAGGGTGAGCACGTTGGGAATCAGGCGATTGACGGAAAACCCGCGCAGTCCGCGGCGGCTGCGGAAATCCCTGTTCATGAGGGCCTCCTAGAATTCGATTGCAGTACGTGGCCCGGCGACCTTCGGATCGAGTTCGGCCATGACGGTCTCGCCGCCGATCATCCGTTGGCCGGGCGCCACCAGCAAACGCGCGTCCGACGGCAAATATAGGTCGGTGCGGCTGCCGAAGCGAATGTGGCCAAAGCGCTCGCCCGCCGCGACCTGCTGTCCCGGCTTGATGTAGGTGACGATGCGACGGGCCACCCAGCCGGCGATCTGCACACAGCCTATCAGCGTGCCGTCGGCGCGACGCAATGTGATCGCGCTGCGCTCGTTCTCCTCGCTGGCCTTGTCGGCAGCTGCGTTCAGGAACTTGCCCGGCCTATACGCCACCATCTCGACAGTGCCCGCGCACGGTGCGCGATTGATATGCACGTCGAAGACACTGAGAAAGATCGAGATCCTCGTCAGCGCCTGGTCTCCGAGACCGAGCTCGGCCGGAGGCACTGCGGCGACGACCATCTGCACCAGCCCGTCGGCCGGCGCGATCAGCAGGTCGTCCTGCTGCGGCACGCCGCGCGGCGGGTCGCGAAAGAAGTAGATCGACCACAGCAGCAGCAGCAGCAGCGGCCAGAATACCCACGCGAGTCCGGTCAGCGCGCCGAGGAACGCGAGGCCCGCGAAGATGGCGATGAACCGCCACCCGTCCTCGAGGATGGGAATGAAGAAGTTGGCCAGCATGAACGCGCGCTCCGTCGCCCCCGGGTTGATCGGCCGTCAGTTGACCTTGGGCAGGCTGAAATTCTGGCCCGGGTATATCAGATCGGGATCCCTGATCTGGTCCTTGTTGGCATTGAAGATAACGGTGTATTGCCAGCCCTCGCCATAGTGCGCGCGTGCGATGTTCCAGAGATTGTCGCCCTTGACGATGCTGAGCTTGCGGTTGTCGCCAGCGCCCGCAGCCGCCAGGAGCCTCTCGAATGCCAACTCGAGACGGGCGATCGGCTTGCCGTCCTTGCCCAGCCGGTCGAGCCGCAACACGTGCTTTCCGGGCTCGATCGGATCGCCCGGCGCCATGCGCCAGCGTCCGTCCCTGCCGGCCACGGCCTCCGCCGCGACCTTGTCGTCGATGTAGGCCCGCACCGTCGCCGCGACGAGTGCCTGGCCGCTGATCGTCACATGCCCGTGGTCGTCGTAGTCCAGGGTCGAGAGCTGGAGGTCGTTCGATTTCGGAACGCCCGCTGCCGAGGGCGACTGAACCAGCGTAGGGGCGCCGCCGGGTGGGACGATCATCACCAAAGTCTGATCCGAGGTGTTCGAACGGTCGGGCACGGAAACGACCACCGACCTGCTCCGACGTCGCCGGCGCGCGGCCCTCGATGTGCTGCACGACCCGCAGTTCGTGCTGGCCCGGTGCAAGCGGTGGCTCCTGCATCAGCAGAACCCACTCACCCTTCGCATCGGCTTCACCCCGGGCGATTTCCTTGCCGCCGTCGAGCAACACGATCTTGGCGCCCGGCGTTGCACGGCCGGCGATCACCGCGCGGCCGTCTCGGTCGATGCGGGCAACGTCGAAGCTGGGGGCCATCACGGCAGCAGAAGGCGGCGGTTCGGCGGGGTTCGCGGATTCGGGCCGGGCGGCAGGTGATGGCGCGAGGGAAGCTGCCGGCGTGGTCGGCGCGCTCGACTGCCTGGCGCTCGTGCATCTTCGTGTACCAACCCACGCCGAGGGCGACAGCGATCACCGCCGCTCCCAGTGCCACCAGCCAGACAATCGTGCGAGACATCGAACTCCCAACGGTGCGACGACTAGGCTATTGGTATCGCGCGCCTGCTAGGTCAAATGATACCATGCCCATCCGGGGCGGAAAGCCGCCGGATCCTCGTAAATAAAGAACCGACCGTGCCCCTTCCGTCTTCACTCTGCGTCTATTGCGGTTCCCGTTTCGGGACCGATCCCGGCTACCGCGACACCGCCACCGGGCTGGGCGAGCTGATCGCCCGCAATGGCATAACGCTCGTCTACGGCGGAGGTGGCGTCGGCCTGATGGGTTTGACCGCAAACGCAGCCCTCGCCGGCGGCGGCAAGGTGGTGGGCGTCATCCCCAGCTTCCTGTTGAAGCGCGAGGCCGGCCATCCGGCGCTGACCGAAACCGTGGTCGTCGAGACCATGCACGAGCGCAAACTCCAGATGTTCGATCGCTCCGACGCCTTCGTGATCCTGCCGGGCGGTGTCGGCACCCTGGAGGAGTTCTTCGAGGTCCTGTCGTGGCGGACGCTCGGACTGCACACCAAGCCGATCGTGATCATCGACACAGGCGGTTACTGGCAGCCGCTCGAGGCCCTGCTGAACTCCATCGTGGACGGCGGATTTGCCGACCGCGACGCAATCTCGATCACGTGGTTTTCGTGAAGGATTTGACGGCGTGTTGCCGGCCCTCGAGGCCATGCCGGCAGGCAAGGTGGCCGAAAAACAGCTCGACCGCCTGTAGGGCGCATCATGACCGCCACGAACCATTCGATCGTCACCGACAGCTTGCTCGCGATGTCGTAGGTCACGCGGTTGATGCCGCGCACCTCGTCGATGATGCGGCTGGCGCCGCGGCCGAGGAAAGCCTGGTCGAACGGTGGGCCTGGTGAGGGCGTCCTGCCGGAGATTGCCTTTCCCTTACGGCGATGCAAAAAGACAGGCCATAATCGGCAATAAATCAACTCAGCCGAAACGAATGCGCGTACGGAGATGGAAATATGTCGGATCTCGAAATCGTCTGGACGAAGGTTGATGAGGCCCCGGGGCTGGCAACATATTCCCTGCTGCCGATCGTGTCGGCCTTCGTGGCAACGGCCGGCGTGACGATGAAGCTGGCGGACATTTCGCTGACCGGCCGCATCCTCGCCAACTTCCCCGACAAGTTGAAGCCCGAGCAGAAGATCGACGACGAACTCGCAGCACTCGGCAAACTGGCGATGAAGCCGGAGGCCAACATCATCAAGCTGCCGAATATCTCTGCCTCGATCCCGCAGCTCAAGGCCGCGATCAAGGAGCTGCAGGACAAGGGCTACAACGTGCCGAACTATCCGGACAGCGACGCGACGCCGGCGGACAAGGAAATCCGCGCCCGTTACGGCAAGGTGCTGGGCAGCGCCGTCAATCCGGTGCTGCGCGAGGGCAATTCCGACCGCCGCGCCGCCGGCGCCGTGAAGCAGTACGCGCGCAAGCACCCGCACAAGATGGGTGCCTGGAGCAAGGACTCCAAGACGCGCGTGGCGCACATGTCGGACGGCGACTTCTACGGGTCGGAAGTCGCGACGACGATTGCGGCGCCGACCAATGCCCGCATCGAGTTGGTCGTCAAGGATGGCGCGACGACGGTGCTGAAGCCGAAGATTCCCCTCAAGGCGGGCGAGATCATCGACTGCTCGATGATGAGCGCCAGGAAACTGGATGCCTTCTTCGCGGCCCAGATCGAGGCCGCGAAGAAGGACGGCATTCTGTTCTCGCTGCACGTCAAGACGACCATGATGAAGATCTCCGATCCCATCCTGTTCGGCCATTGCGTGTCGGTGTTCTTCGCCGACGTGTTCAAGAAGCATGGCGCCACCTTGAAGAAGCTGGGCGTCGATCCCGACAACGGCGTGGGCGACATGATGACCCGCATCGAGACCCTGCCCGAGGCCGAGAAGGCCGCGATCAAGGCCGACATCCAGGCCGAGTACGCCAGGCGCCCCGGCCTCGCCATGGTCAACTCCGATCGCGGCATCACCAATCTCCACGTGCCGAGCGACGTGATCATCGATGCCTCGGTGCCGGCGATGATCCGCGAGTCGGGCAAGATGTGGGGGCCCGACGGCAAGCTGCACGACGTGATCGCCGCGATCCCCGATCGTTGCTATGCGACGCTGTTCCAGGCCACCATCGACGACTGCAAGGCGCATGGCGCCTTCGATCCCAAGACGATGGGCTCGGTGCCGAACGTCGGACTGATGGCACAGCAGGCCGAGGAGTATGGCTCGCACGACAAGACGTTCAGGCTCGCCGCCGACGGAACGGTCAACGTGTTGGCCGATGACGGCACCGTTCTGATGTCGCAGAAGGTCGAGACCGGCGACATCTTCCGCATGTGCCAGGTCAAGGACGCGGCGATCGTGGACTGGGTGATGCTCGGGCGTGCGCCGCGCGCGCCTGACCGGCAGCCCGGCGGTGTTCTGGCTCGACGCCAAGCGTGCGCACGACGCGCAGTTGATCAAGAAGGTCGAGAAGTACCTCAAGAACGAGGACACCAAGGGCCTCGACATCCGCATCATGGCGCCGGTCGAGGCGATCAAGTTCTCGCTCGAGCGCATCCGCAAGGGGCAGGACACCATCTCCGTCACCGGCAACGTGCTGCGCGACTACCTGACCGACCTCTTCCCGATCATGGAGCTGGGCACCTCGGCCAAGATGCTGTCGATCGTTCCGTTGCTGGCGGGCGGCGGCCTGTTCGAGACCGGCGCCGGCGGCTCGGCGCCCAAGCATGTCGAGCAGTTCCAGCACGAAGGCTATCTGCGCTGGGATTCGCTCGGCGAATTCCTCGCCCTCGGCGCGTCGCTGGAACATCTGGCACAGAGGACCGGCAACGAGGACGTGAAGGTCCTGGCCGAGACGCTCGACGAGGCCAACGGCAAGATCCTGGACGACAACCGGTCGCCGGCCCGCAAGGTCGGCGAGCTGGACAATCGCGGCAGCCACTTCTACCTGGCGAAGTATTGGGCAGAGGCGCTGGCCCGGCGGGACAACAGCACGTCACTCTCGGCCCGCTTCAAGCCGCTGGCGAAGGCCCTGGAAGCCAACGAAGCCAAGATCAATGCCGAGCTGATCGCCGCGCAAGGCAAGCCGGTGGACACGGGCGGCTATTACCTGCCCGATCAGAAGAAGACATCGGCCGGGATGCAGCCGAGTGCGACACTGAACGCTGCCCTCGCCGCTCTTTGACGCGGGCTGCCAGGGTCTGCTCAGGGCAACCGGAAAGGACGCACTGTTGCCGAAGATCAAGGTGAAGAATCCAGTCGTCGACATGGACGGCGACGAGATGACACGCATCATCTGGAAGTTCATCAAGGACAGGCTGATCCTTCCGTACCTCGACATCGAGCTCAAGTACTACGATTTGGGCGTCGAGCACCGCGACCAGACCAACGATCAAGTCACAGTCGACGCGGCCAAGGCCACCCAGCAGTACGGCGTCGCGGTGAAGTGCGCCACCATCACGCCCGACGAAGGACGCGTGAAGGAGTTCAAGCTCAAAGAGATGTGGCGCTCGCCCAACGGCACCATTCGCAACATCATCGGCGGCACCATCTTCCGCGAGCCGATCGTCTGCAAGAACGTGCCGCGCCTGGTGCCGGGCTGGACGCATCCGATCGTGATCGGGCGCCACGCCTTCGGCGATCAGTATCGGGCGACCGATTTCCTGGTGCCGGGCAAGGGCAAGCTCACCGTCAAGTTCGAAAGCGCCGACGGCAAGGTGACCGAGCACAACGTATTCGACTACCCCGGAAGCGGCGTCGCGATGGTCATGTACAACCTCGACAACTCGATCATCGGTTTCGCGCGCAGTTCGTTCAACTACGGCCTGAACCGTGGCTGGCCGGTTTACCTCTCGACCAAGAACACGATCCTCAAGCGCTATGACGGCCGCTTCATGGATCTCTTCCAGAAGGTCTTCGACGGGGAGTTCGCCGCCAAATTCAAGGCAAAGAACATCACCTACGAACACCGCCTGATCGACGACATGGTCGCCTCGGCGCTCAAGTGGCACGGCGAATTCGTGTGGGCCTGCAAGAACTACGACGGCGACGTGCAGTCCGATACGGTGGCCCAGGGCTTCGGCTCGCTGGGCCTCATGACCTCGGTGCTGATGACGCCGGACGGCAAGACCATCGAGGCCGAAGCGGCCCACGGCACGGTGACGCGCCACTACCGCGAGCACCAACAGGGCAAGCCGACCTCGACCAATCCGATCGCCTCGATCTTCGCCTGGACGCAGGCGCTGAAGTATCGCGGCGCGTTCGATGGCACACCCGACGTGGTGAAATTCGCCACCGCGCTCGAAAAGATCTGCGTTGCCACCGTCGAAAGCGGCAAGATGACGAAGGATCTCGCGATCCTCATCTCCGCCGGGCAGCCTTACCTGACCACCGAGGAATTCCTGGCGGCGCTCGACGCCAACCTCAAGACCGAAATGGCCAAGTGGTAGTAGCCGGCGCCGACGGTTGCCGCACCGGCTGGGTTGTCTGCCGGCGCGACATTGACGGCACCCTCGACATAAGAGTTGTGAAGGCCCTCGCGGACGCTTGCGAGGGCCTTTCCATTTTGGCCGTCGACATGCCGATCGGTCTTTCCGACTCACCGCGATCCGGCCGTGCCTGCGAAGGAGAGGCGCGCAAGCTGCTCCCCGGCAAGACGAGCTCGGTGTTCCCGACGCCCTGCCGCCCTGCCCTCGCCTGCACGGCCTACGCCCATGCCAACGCAATCAGCAAGGAGCTGGGCGCCGGCCTCACGCAGCAGACGTTTCATCTCTTTCCCAAGCTCCGCGAGATCGACGGCCTGCTGCAGACGCGGCGCAAACTGCGCCGGATCGTCTTCGAGGCGCACCCCGAGCTTGCCTTTGCGCGCATGAACGGCGGCATTCCGGTGCTCAGCAAGAAGCGCAAGCCTGAGGGCCACGACCAGCGCCGCCGCCTGCTCGCCCGGCATGGCCTCGAGACCGACATCGAGCGCTTGCCAGGTGCGGCACGCGACGACGTCCTCGACGCGATGGCATGCTGTCGGACCGCAACGCTGATCGCCGACCGCACAGCAAGGCGTCTCGGCCCGGTCCGGGCGCGCGATCGCAACGGCCTGCCGATGAACATATGGTTCTGATGTCCAAGACGCTTGTCTCGACCCTTCTCGCCGCGACCCTCTTCGCCTTCCCAGCGCACGCGCAGATCGATGCTGGCAACGGCCAGCAGTCGACGACGATCGCGGGCAAGCCGTTCACCATCGCCACTTACCGTCCCAAGGGCTGTTCGCCCGAACTCCTGATCGTCGTATTTCACGGCATCGGCCGCGATGCCGGGCCGTATCGCGATCACGCACGGCCGTTGGCCGACCGGCTTTGCTCTTTCGTGATCGCGCCTGAATTCGACAAGGACCGCTTCTCGCACGATCTCTACCAGTTCGGCGGTGTGGCACAGGCCGGGCGCTACGTGCCGGCCGGCACTCGCCCGGTCGATCTCGTGGCGCCGCTGGTGGCCTGGGCGCGGACGGCAACGGGCAAGCATGCCCTGCCCTACATGCTGCTCGGCCACTCTGCCGGCGCGCAGTTTGTCAGCAGGGTCGCGGCCTTCACGCCGACAGACGCCGCACGCATCGTCGTCGCCAATCCTTCCACCTGGGTGATGCCGAGCCTCGGCGACGACGTGCCCAACGGCTTTGGCGGCGTGCCAAACGCGGAGCAGGCACTGCGTGCCTATCTCGCCCTGCCGCTTGTCGTGCTGCTCGGCCAGAGCGACACCGGCTCACGCGACCTTGACCAAAGCGCGAAGGCGATGGCGCAAGGTCCCTACCGGCTGGCGCGCGGCCGCAATGCGTTCAATGCAGCGAAAGCGGCTGCCGCGAGCCATGGCTGGACTCTGGGCTGGCGGCTGGTCGAAGTGCCGGACGTCGGCCACAGCGCCACCAACATGTTCAAGGCGCCGGCGACGCTTGCGGCACTGTCGGAGAAGTGAGTCCTACTCCGGCTTGATACCGGCGGCCTGCAGCACGGGGCCCCAAACAGGCGCCTGCTCGGATGTCCACTTCGCCAGCTCCTGCGGCGTGCCGCCCATGGCGACGAAGCCGCGGTTGCGCAGGTCTTCCTTCATCTGCGGCGTTGCCACGGCAGCGTTGAGCGCCTCGTTGAGCCGGGCCACGATCGGCGCCGGCGTGCCGGGAGGCGCGATCAGCGTGTAGACGATGGTGCCGTCGACGTCGCCCAAGCCCTGCTCCTTGAACGTCTTCACGTCGGGCGCCGACTGCGCGCGCTCGGGCGCGGCCATACCGTAGGCCTTGAGCTTTCCGTTCGCGAGATATTGCGCGACGCTGGTCAGGCTCGACATGCCCAGCTTCACATGGCCTCCCAGCATATCGGTCACCAGCGGACCGGTGCCGCGGAACGGCACATGCGTCAGCTTGATCTTGTTCAGGATGGCGTAGCGCTCGGTCGACAGATGCATCGGCGTGCTTACGCCGGCCGTGCCGTACTGCACATCGCCCGGCGCCTTGCGCGCAGCCTCGGTGATCTCGGCGAGATCCCTCCACGGTGCATCGGCCGCGCCGACAAAGATCGACTCCTGATTGGCCACGAAACCGATCGGCACGAACGCGGCGGGATCGAAGCTGAGATGAGCGATGAGATACGGCAGCAGCATCTGGTTGTTGCTGCTCATCAGGATCGTATAGCCGTCGGGCGCGGCCTTGGCCGTGATCTCATGTCCGATGCTGCCGCCACCGCCGCCACGATTGTCGATGACGACCGTCTGCCCCAGGGCCTTCTGCAACGGATCCTGGATCGCACGCGCGAGCGCATCGGTGCCGCCGCCCGGCGGGAACGGGACGACGAGATGGATCGGTTGCGAGGGAAAGGTCTGCGCCGACGCGCTGGCGATGCCCGCCGCCAACACGGCGAGCATCGTGACGATCGTCTTCTTCATTGGTTTCCTCCAGTTGGAGGAAACGTAACGCTTTGACTAGACCATGCCCAGTGCGTGCTTGTAGACGTCGAGCAATGTCTCTTGCTCGTCGCGGTCGGCGGCATCCATCTTTCGCAGCGAAACGATCTTTCGCATCGTCTTCACATCGTAACCGACGCCCTTGGCCTCGCTGTAGATGTCGCGCAGATCGCCGCCGAGTGCCTGGCGCTCCTCCTCGAGCTTCTCGATCCGCTCGACAAAGCTCTTCAACCGGTCGGCCGAGATCGGCCCGGCCTTGGTCTTCTTCGAGACGGCGCTTCCATCCGGCATGTCCAACACTCCTTGATCGCGTTGGCCGGACCATAGAAGCGAGGGGTGTGTCGGCTCAATGACCTCGACACGCTGAATGACGGGGATAACGGGGACGAGGCATCCCCAGCCTCAGCCGTGCTTGTGCTGGGCCTTGTCGAAGCTCTTCTTCTGATCACCGGAGGCCTCTTTCTGATGCTTGGCCTTCCACTCGTCGTACGGCATGCCGTAGACGATCTCGCGCGCCTTGGGATCGGCGATCTCGATGCCCTTTTTGCCCGCCTCCTCCCGGTACCAGCGCGACAGGCAGTTGCGGCAGAAGCCGGCCAGGTTCATCAGGTCGATGTTCTGGACGTCGGTGCGCTCCTGCAGGTGCGACACCAGCCGGCGGAAGGCGGCGGCTTCGAGTTCGGTCTTTGTCTTGTCGTCCATGGGAAACTCCTTGCCCCGGATATAGGCTCAGGCCAGCGCCGCTGCAACGGCTGCGCCGATCGGCGACGCAAGCCTTAGACCCCATTTGCGGGCATCGTCGGGCGTGCCCATCAGATCCTGGCGTACTTCCAGCGAACAATAGGGCAGCTTGCGCGGCCGCGGATGCGCATTCAGCGTGTATTCGTAGGCGTCGCGTGCCGAATATGGCTCGTTATCGCCCACGACCAGCGAAGCGTCCTTGCGCAGTTCGGCGAGCAGCGGCTCGGGCAGGCGCGGATCGTCGTTCCACAGGACACCGACATGCCACGGCCGCTTGAAGCCCTTCATCTGCGGCGTGAAGGAATGCATCACCAGTACGCAGACCTTCCGGCCGCCTGCAGTCATATTGTCGAGCTGGCGCGCGACCTCGCGATGATACGGCCAGAAGCAGGCCTCGGCGCGAGCGGCGGCCTGTTCCCTGGAGATCCCCTTGTTGCCCGGGACGTGGATCGTGTCGCTGATCTCGGGCGTCGAGCCCTCTCCGTTCGGCCAGCGATTGCAGTCGATGACAAGGCGCGAATAGCCGGAGGCGACCAGCGGCGCGTCGAGCTGCTTGGACAATTCGATCGCGGAGTTCGAGACCACCGATATCCCAGCCGACATGCTGCGAAAGTTCGGCATCGGTGATGCCGAGCATGTTCAGCGAATTCGGCACGGCCTTGCTGGCGTGATCGCAGAGCAGAAGCAGCGGCGCGTTGCCACTTTCGTTATGGACGGAGAACGGGGGCGGGTCGCCCGGGCCAAGCAGTTGCATCGCGCCCCTATAGTGGGAAGATGCCCTAAATGAAAGATGCCGACGCCCGCGCCCTGTTGCGCGACCTGTTCGATGCCGCCCTCGCGGCGGCACGGCCCGCGACCTGCCTCGCCCCCTATATCGATGGGCTGAAGCCGCCGAAGGGCCGAACTGTCGTGATCGGCGCCGGCAAGGCGAGTGCCGCGATGGCGCGCGCGCTCGAGGATCGCTGGCCGCATCCGCTCGAAGGGCTGGTGGTCACGCGCTACGGCTATGGCGAGACCTGCAAGCGCATCGAGATCGTCGAGGCGGCGCACCCCGTGCCCGACGAAAAGGGCCGCGCTGCCGCCGGCCGTATCCTCGACATGATGAAGGGCCTCACGGTCGACGATCTCGTCCTCTGCCTGATTTCGGGCGGCGCCTCGGCGTTGCTCGCCCTGCCCGCGCCCGGACTCACCTTGGCCGACAAGCAGGACGTCAATCGTGCACTGCTGAAATCCGGCGCACATATCGGCGAGATGAATACGGTGCGCAAGCACCTGTCGGTGATCAAGGGCGGACGCCTCGCCATGACCGCCTATCCGGCGCATGTCCTGTCGTGGCTGATCTCCGACGTGCCCAACGACGATCCCGGCGTCATCGGCTCGGGTCCCACGGTGTTCGACCGCACGACCTTCGCCGACGCGCTGGCAGTGCTCGCGAAGTACAAGATCGCGCCGCCCGCGGCCGTGCTCGCGCATTTGCAGGCAGGCGCGGCCGGCAAGATCGAGGAAACGCCCAAGCCCGGCGATTCGCGCCTCGCCCATGTCGAGACGATCATGGTCGCGACGCCCAGGCGCTCGCTCGACGCCGCGGCATCGCTCGCCAAGGCGCGCGGTCTGGAGGTGCTGATGCTGGGCGACAATCTCGAAGGAGAAGCGCGGGAACTGGGCGCGACGCACGCGCGCCAGGCGCTCGACATCGCAGCCAGAAGCGACAAGCCGACGGTCGTGCTGTCGGGCGGCGAGACGACGGTCACGGTGCGCGGCAAGGGTCGCGGCGGCCGCAACGTCGAATATCTGATGGCCGAGGCGATTGCTGCCGGCGGCTCGCCGCGCGTGTGGGGCCTCGCCGCCGATACCGATGGCGTCGATGGCGCCGAAGACATCGCCGGCGCGCTCTTCACGCCGGATACTCTGACGCGCGCGAAGGCCAAGGGCCGTGACCCGCAGGCGATGCTCGACGACAACGATGGGCACGGCTTCTTCCAGTTGCTGGGCGACAGCCTGGTCACCGGGCCGACACGCACCAACGTCAACGACTTCCGTGCAACCCTGATCGCGCCATGACCGTCTATCCGGGCTCCTGCCATTGCGGCGCGATACGGATCGAACTCACCTCGGCAAAACAACCGACCGAGATGCGGATTGGCCGCTGCGCCTGCTCGTTCTGCCGGCGGCACGGCGCGCGCACGATGGGCGATCCGGATGGATCGGTCACCTTTCACGCAGGACCCGGCGCCGTGTCGCGCTATCGCTTTGGCCTCGGCATCACCGACTATCTGCTCTGCGCCAGGTGCGGCACCTACGTGGGCGCGATCATGGAGGATGAAGGCCGGTCGATCGGCATCGTGAACGTCAACATGCTCGATATTCGCGATACGTTCGACCCGGCGCCGCCGTTGCATGTCTATGACGGCGAAAATACCGAGAAGCGGCGGGCGCGGCGCCGAAAGTTCTGGATGCCTGCAACGTTGAGCGCGTAACGTCAGCCATGGCCATTTTGGGTGTCATCGCGGACGACTTCACCGGCGCCACCGATATCGCGGGCATGCTGGTCAAGGGCGGCATGCGCACGATACAGACGATCGGCGTGCCGGCGAAGGGAACCATTCCCGACGATGTCGATGCCGTCGTGGTCGCGCTCAAGAGCCGCTCGATCGCGGCGAAGGACGCCGTAGCGCAATCGCTCGACGCGCTCAAAGCGCTGCAGGTCGCGGGCTGCACGCGGTTCTTCTTCAAATATTGCTCGACCTTCGACTCCACGGACGCCGGCAACATCGGCCCTGTCTGTGACGCGTTGCTCGATGCCCTCCATGCCAGGCAGGCGATCTATTGCCCGGGCTTTCCCGAAAACGGCCGCACGATCTTCTTCGGTCACCTGTTCGTCGGCGACCTGCTCCTCTCCGACACGCACATGCGCCACCACCCGCTCAATCCGATGACGGATTCGAGCCTGGTGCGCGTGCTGGCGCGCCAGACACGTCACAAGGTGGGTCTGGTCGCGCTGAAGCAGGTGCAGTCCGGCTCGGCCACCCTGCGCGGTGCGCTCGATGCGCTGGCCGGGAACGGCGTGCGACACGTCGTGGTCGATGCCGTAGCCGATACCGATCTCGGCATCATCGGCGAGGTAGTCGGCGACGACAAACTGGTCACCGGTGGCTCAGGCGTGGCGCTTGGCCTGCCGGCCGCCTATCGACGCCGCGGCCTGCTACAGCACAAGTCGGGCGCGGATGCGCTTCCCAAGATCGGCGGCGCGTCCGCTGTTCTCGCAGGCTCGTGTTCCGCCGCCACGCTCGGCCAGATCTCGGCCTTCAAGGGAGACCATCTCGCGCTCGACACCGACGCGATCTGCCGCGGTGAGGATGTCGCGGGCGCCGCCCTCGGCTGGGCCAAGGGCAAGTTGGGTAACGGCCCGATCCTGTTGTCGGCGAGCGACACGCCCGAAGCCGTGAAAGCGTTGCAGGCGAAATACGGGGTCGAGAAATCGAGTCAGGCCATCGAAAAGACGATGGCCTCTCTCGCCAAGGACCTCGTCACCGCAGGCGTGGGCCGCCTGATCGTCGCGGGCGGCGAGACCTCGGGCGCGGTCGTTGGCGCGTTGGACGTGACCGCTCTGCGCATCGGCCCCGAGATCGATCCCGGCGTGCCATGGACAGCGTCGATTGCGAGGAAGCCGATGCTGCTGGCGCTGAAGTCCGGCAACTTCGGCGCGCCCGATTTCTTCACCAAGGCCTTCCACCGGATATGAGCACCGAGGAAACCAAGGTGCGCGACGCCGTCTGCGCGCTGGGCGCCAAGCTCGCCGCGCGCGGTCTCTGCCCCGGGACATCGGGCAACATCAGCGTGCGCGTGGCCGACGGCTGGCTGATGACGCCGACCAACTCGTCGCTGGGCGAACTCGAACCCGGCCAACTGTCGAAGCTCGACCTCAACGGCAAGCACGTCGCGGGCGATCCGCCGACCAAGGAAGCCCTGCTGCACCGTTCGGTCTACGACGTGCGACCCAAGGACGGCGCGATCGTGCATCTTCATTGCACCCATGCGGTGGCGATCTCGTGCCTCGATCCGTCGTGCCATCACAGCAGGGAAACGACCCTGCCGCCGATCACGCCCTACTTCGTGATGCGGGTCGGTAAGCTGCCGCTGGTGCCCTACTTTAAGCCGGGCGATCCCAAGCTCGCCGACGCGATCCGCGACTATGCCAAGGGCCATCGTGCCGTCTTGTTGGCCAATCACGGGCCAGTGGTTGCCGGCACGTCGCTGTCGGCGGCCTCGGCGTCGATCGAGGAGCTCGAGGAGACGGCCAAGCTGCATCTGCTGCTGCAAGGCCTGAAGGTGCGCACGCTGAGCGATCCACAGGTACGTGAGGTCGAAGAAGCCTTTCCGTCCTAGTCCGAAAGAACAAGACAATGCCCAAGCTCGCCGCCAACCTGTCGTGGATCTACCAGGAAGTGCCTTTCTTGCAGCGCTTTGGGGCGGCCGCCGCGCATGGCTTCAAGGCGGTCGAGATCCTGTTCCCCTACGAGGCGCCCGCCGCCGAGATCGCGGCCGAGCTGAAGAAGCACAAGCTCACACAGGCGCTGTTCAACCTGCCACCGGGTGACTGGAGCAAGGGCGAACGCGGGCTGGCGGCACTGCCGGGTCGCGAGGCCGAGTTTGCCGCCGCCCTCGACAAGGCGCTCGATTACGCCCGGGTCTCGAGTGCAAGACGCTCCATGTCATGTCGGGCCTGATCGCGCCGGGCGCCGATGTGAAGGCGATGCACAAGACCTTCATCGCCAATCTCAGGATGGCTTGCGACCGCACCGCCAAGATCGGTCTCACCTTGGTGATGGAGCCGATCAATCATCGCGACATTCCGGGCTACTTCACCAACACCACGACACAGGTCGGCGAGATCATCAAGGAAGTCGGCGCGCCGCATCTCAAGTTGCAGCTCGACCTCTATCACATGCAGGTCACGGAAGGTGACCTGCAGAAGCGGACCGAGAAGCTGTTGCCGATCACCGCGCACGTTCAGATCGCGGGCAATCCCGACCGCAACGAGCCGGATATCGGCGAGGCCAATCACCTCTATCTGCTCGATGTGCTCGACCGGCTCGGCTTCCAGGGCTATGTCGGCCTCGAATACAAACCCAAGACGACGACCGGTGCCGGTCTCGGCTGGGCCGCGAAATACGGCATCAAGGCCTGAACCATGTCCGACAAGAACACGCCGGTCGTCGCCTTCATCGGCCTGGGCTCGATGGGCCTCGGCATGGCGAAGAACCTGCTGAAGCACGGCCACAAGGTGATTGGCGTCGATCCCAGTGCCGCTGCGCGCGACGCTTTCACCGCGGCGGGCGGCGGCACGGCCGCTTCTTGCGCCGAAGCCGCGGCGAAGGCCGATGTGGTCGTGGTGGCCGTCGTGAATGCGCAGCAGGTCGACATGGTCCTGTACGGCGACAACGGCGCCGTCTCCTCGCTGCGCAAGGGTGGCCTCGTCATGCAGTGCGCGACCGTGCCGCCGGCCTTCGCGAAGTCTCTGGGCGAGCGGCTCGCCAGGTCCAGTCACGAGCTTCTCGATGCGCCGATGTCGGGCGGCCGCGCGCGCGCGGAGTCGGGCGAGCTCACTTTCATGTCTTCCGGCAATGCCCCCGCCTACGCCGCAGCCGAGTCCATCCTCGCCGCCACGTCGGCCAAGGTGTTTCGCCTGGGCGATGCGCCGGGCATCGGCTCGCTGGTCAAGACCGTTAACCAGCTCCTCGCCGGCGTGCATATCGCGACCGCGGCCGAGGCCATGGCACTGGCGGCCAAGGCCGGCGCCGATACGCGCGCGGTGTTCGAGGTGATATCCGCCAGCGCCGGCAATTCGTGGATGTTTGAAAATCGCGTGCCGCACATGTTGGACGACGACTTCTCGCCGCTCTCGGCGGTCGAGATCTTCGTGAAGGATCTCGGTCTGGTGCTGAACACCGGGCACGAGCATCGCCTGCCGCTGCCGATGGCCGCCGCCGCGCACCAGCTGTTTCTCGCAGCCGCCGGCGCAGGTTGGGGCAAACTCGACGACGCGGCCGTGGTGAAGGTCTATGAGCAGGCCGGTGACTTCAAAGTGTCGTCACCGAAGCGTTAGGTTCAGCCAATGCATCGCGACCGCTTCACCAAGATCGTGGCCACCCTGGGCCCGGCGACCTCGACATCGGAGCGCCTGCGGACGCTGTTCGAGGCGGGCGCCGACGTCTTTCGCCTGAACTTCAGCCACGGCACGCACGACGACCACAAGCAGCGGGTCGAGCAGCTGCGCGCGCTCGAGAAGCAGTACAAGCACCCGATCGCGATCCTGATGGACCTGCAAGGACCCAAGCTCAGGCTTGGCACCTTCGCCAAGGGACCAATGGAACTGAAGAACGGCCAGAAGCTGCGGTTCGATCTCGACACCGCGCCGGGCACTCCAAAGCGCGTGCCGCTGCCGCATCCCGAGATCTTCGCGGCCGCGCAGCCCGGCGGGCTGCTGCTGATCGACGACGGCAAGGTCCGCCTGCGTATCGTGGCGCACGACAAAAAGACCATCGACACCGAGGTGGAGGTTGCCGGCATCATCAGCGACCGCAAGGGCGTCAACCTGCCGAACCTCGTGCTGCCGGTTTCCCCGATGACGCCCAAGGACCGCAAGGACCTTGATTACGGCCTGTCGCTCGGGGTCGACTGGGTGGCCCTCTCCTTCGTACAGCGTGCGCACGACATCGCCGAACTGAAGAAGCTGGTCGCCGGACGCGCTGCCGTGATGGCCAAACTCGAGAAGCCGCAGGCGATCGACCATCTCGACGAAATCATCGAGCAGAGCGACGGCATCATGGTGGCGCGCGGCGATCTCGGCGTGGAGATGCCGCCGGAAGCCGTGCCGCCGCTGCAGAAGCGGATTCTCGCGGCCTGCCGCGTGCTCGGCCGGCCGGCGATCGTGGCGACACAGATGCTGGAATCGATGGTCCATTCGCCGACGCCGACACGCGCCGAGGCCTCGGATGTGGCGACGGCGGTCTACGACGGCGCCGATGCCGTCATGTTGTCGGCCGAGTCGGCGTCGGGCGACTATCCGATCGAGGCGGTCACCATTATGGACCGCATCCTGAAGAGCGTGGAGGGTGATCCGCTCTACCGCCGCCTGATGGCGGCCTCGCGTCGCGAACCCGAAGCCACGACCGCCGACGCGATCAGCGCCGCCGCACGGCAGTGCGCCCACACGCTCGGCGCCGCCGCGATCGTCACCTACACCAACACCGGCTCGACGACCTTGCGCGCGGCGCGTGAGCGGCCCGATGTGCGCATCCTCTGCCTCACGCCCAATCTCAACACCGCGCGCCGCATGACCCTCACCTGGGGGGTCCATCCCGTCGAGACCGAGGACGCGCACAATTTCGCCGACATGGTTCAGAAAGCCGTAAGGATCGCCCGCAAGGCGGGACTCGCCAGGCAGGGCGAGCGGCTGGTGATCACGGCCGGCGTGCCCTTCGGGACGCCAGGCGCCACCAACATCCTGCGCATCGCCTATGTGACCTGACGGGTGATCTGAAAAAGTCCGGGGATGATGAAAAAGATTCTCCCGTAGATATTTCCAGAAGCATCTCGTGAGGCACTCGTGAAAACCACCAACTCCCAAGCCGCCGCCATTCCCTATCGTCCGAAGCGGGCTGCGCTGAACTGGGTCGACTACCTGGTGATTGCAGCGACCATCATGACCTTCGCCACTGTCGTGGCCGTCAACAATCCGCACGCCGCGCGCGCCCAGAGCCGCTCTTCCGTCATTCCGGCGTCGGAGCTGCCGCTTCAGAACAGCCAGGCCCACGAAGATGCGAACCTGATCAAGGCGAAAATCGGGCTGGCCACGCACGCGCAGATGTAGGGCACGATTGGCGCCGTCATCTTACCGCCTCATTTTTGGGTCATTAACATCCTGCGCCAATTGGCGCACAGGTAGCGTGCAATGACCAAATCTCCACCCGATAAGAGACCCGCTCACCCCAAGGCCCTCAAGGACTCGGCGGAGATCAATCGCTTTCGCCAGCTTCTCGACGGGAAGCTGAGCGGGATCGAGCGCTGGCTGATCTCGGGCGAACTCGCGATGAAAGAGGCGCACAAGCGCCTGTCGTCGTCCCAGCACAAAAGCGCGTAAGCAGCGGCGTCCTTCAAAACCAGAGCGAGCATAAACAGGGGCGCAGGAGGGGCATTTCGCGGCTCCCTGCCCTGTGGCAAGCTGCGGCCATGGCCGCTGCCCCTCCCTCACCCGTGCAATTCCTGATGGACGTGTTGAACGCCGTCCACGAAGTCACAGGACGGCGGCCGCCGCCCACCTGGACCCATGTCGACAAGGTCCAGCACAGGCTGGGCACCGACAATGTCGATGCGATTCATGCCGCCATTCGTCTGGCGGTCGCCAGGGGCTGGATGCGCGCCGACGGCGATCCGCCCGCCTCGGTCACGATCACCGTGACCGGCATCAAGCTCCTGAAGCCCGCCGAGGCCTGACGGCTACAGCAGCCTCGGCTTCGTGAGGGTGAGGCTGGTCGCGATCTGGGTGAAGATTGCCGGCAGGTTGGTGACGTTGTGCGAGGCGAGCGATGCCACGCAGGTATTGTTGGTCGAGTAGAATGTCGTCGAGTTCGATGCCGCTGCCTGCAACGCGGTGCACGGATTGTACGTGTCGCCCGAGCTGCAGCCCGACGTCGGGGCTCCGTAGGCGACGGCATAGACCGTCGTCCCTGCCGTCGTCGCGGCCTGAGCGGCGGTTACGTACTGGTTGCACTGCCTGGACGTCTTGCTGCTCTGGTTGCTTAGTTGCGAGAGCGAAGCTTCGGCGTCACCGTCGCTCAGCAGGATGATGACGTTCTTGGTACCGGCGACGACGGGAAGCGCTGCCTGCGCCTTGGTGAGCACCTCGGCGATGTACGTCCCCTCGCCACCCTTCGCCGTCTGACATCCCGTCAGGGTCGGCGAGGAGCCGTAGTCGCCCACCGCCTCGACAATCGTCGAGGTGTGGCTGAGCGTGCCAGAGCCGTTGTTGTAGTCCGTGCTGAGACCGGTGCCGATCTGGTAGTGGATGTTGTTGCTGAGATACGGCACGGCCGACGGCTGCGTCGGGCACGGCTTGGCGGGCGTGAACTGCGAGCCGGTGCCGGGAAAAGCCATGAGGCCAACCGAGGCCATCGAGGGCTGCATCACCTTCAGCACGCTCTGCACCGAAAAGAGCGCGCATTGGTAGCGCGTCGGATTGCGGACGCCGGTAACCGTGCAGCCCCCGTCGGCGTTGCTCATCGACCCTGTGGAGTCGAGCACGAAGATCACGTTCAGCGGCGTTCCTTGGCCGCCTGCCTTGGCCGCGGCCGAGGTCGAGGCAAGCGTGAACGACGGAAATCCGAAGGCCTTGAGGAAATGGGTCGAAACGGTTCCGGTCTGCGCCACGTTGACGGCGTTCGGGTTGGTCCCCGAGCAGCTCGGCAGATTGGCCGTGGCGGTAACGCAGCTGAGCGTCGTCGTCGTGCCGGTGACGGTGACGTTCGAAGGCAAGTTCGCCGTGTTCCACGTGGTAACGGCCGCCGCGACGGTATCCTGTGTCGCCCCGGTCTGCAGCAGCGCCTGGGCGCCCGCGAGCGAAGCCGCCTGGGTCGCGGCGGTGAAGGCGGTCTTGGCAGCGAACACGCGTGCCACATCCACCGTGAGACCCACAGTGCCAAACAGGCCCGTGACCACAACGGCGAACAGCACCGCGGTCGCCCCTCTTTGCTGACGCCGCAGCCGGGTGAAAACCCTCGAAGTGGATGACGTCCAACGCTTCATGATCTCGCCCTCCTCATTGAACCATTTGCGCCGTCTGCGCCCTCATCGTGCAACCATGCGGCGCGTAGTTGACGCCCATCACTGTGAGATTGCAGGGATAGGTGGTCTGCACGACCGCCGACACGCCCGCCACAAGGGGGGTCGTGCAGGCGGCGTCGCTCGAACAGGCGGTCCCGTTGATCGTCACCGTCGTGGTGATATTGGCTGCCGTCAGGTTCGGCGCCGCGGCGGAGATCGCCGATATCGTGGTCGTGTAGGGAGTGGCCGTGCCGCGCCCCAGCGCGATGGTGAGCGCGCCCTTGGCGGCGGCGTTGGTGAGCACGAGGTAGTCATTCATGGCACTGCCGAACTGGAAAATGCCCAGCAGGATCGTCAGCAGAACCGGAGAGATGATTGCAAATTCGAGGGCCGATACGCCGGTACTGTCTTTCGAAAGGTGGTGGAGGCGCTGACGCATCGAATCACTCGGCAATTGAATTAAATATATCAAGCGCTAATAGTACACTTTATGAACCTCCTGCAAACAATTGAATTGTTTCATTTATTTTTACTGAGATACCGAAGATTATTCAGTCCTTCGGGCGCCTGTCGACAACCCGGCGCGCCTTGCCCATCGAGCGTTCGATACCGCCAGGGGCGGCGATCTCGATCTCCGCCGACAGGCCGCACATGCCCTTGAGGCGGCGGGCGAGTTCGTCGCGCGAGCGGCCGGCCGCGGCGCTGTCGAGCACGCCGCGCGCCTCGACGCGCACCAGAAGGTCGTCGAGTGCGCCGGTGCGCGAGAGCTCGATCACGTAGTGCCCCGACAAAGCGGCGTCGCGCAGGATCTGTTCCTCGATCTGGCTCGGAAAGAGATTGACGCCGCGCACGATCAGCATGTCGTCGCTGCGCCCGGTGATCTTGGCCATGCGCCGCATGGAACAGGCCGAGCCCTGCATCAGGCGCGTGAGGTCGCGCGTGCGATAGCGGATGACCGGCATCGCCTCCTTAGTAAGCGACGTGAACACCAGCTCGCCCGGCTCGCCGTCCGCCACCGGTGCACCCAACTCGGGATCCACGATCTCCGGATAGAAATGATCCTCCCAAATTGCCGGACCGTCCTTGGTCTCGACGAATTCGCAGGCCACGCCCGGCCCCATCACTTCGCTGAGACCATAGATATCGACCGCGTCGATGCCGAGCCTGCGCTCGATCTCCGCTCGCATGCCCTCGGTCCAGGGTTCGGCCCCGAAGATGCCGATGCGCAGCGCGGTCGAGCGCGGATCGATGCCGGCGCGCTCGAATTCCTCGGCGATCGCCAGCATGTAGGACGGTGTCATCAGCACCACGCGAGCACCGAAATCGCGGATCAGCTGGACCTGCCGCTCGCCGAAGCCGCCCGACATCGGCACCACGGTGCAGCCCAGCCGTTCGCCGCCGTAATGGGCGCCAAGCCCGCCGGTGAACAGACCGTAGCCGTAGGCATTGTGGATCACGTCACCCGGCCGGGCGCCCGCGACATACATCGAGCGCGCCATCACCTCGGCCCAGGTATCGATGTCCTTCGCGGAGTAGCCAACCACCGTCGGGCGGCCCGTCGTGCCGCTCGAGGCATGCACCCGCACGCACCTCTCGCGCGGGACGGCGAGCATGCCGTAGGGATAGGCATCACGCAGGTCGCTTTTGGTGGTGAACGGAAAGAGCTGGAGATCCTCCAACCCCTTCAGGTCCTGCGGCCGCACGCCGGCTGCCTCGCACTTGGCGCGATACGGCGCCTGGTTGGCATAGGCATGCGCCAGGCTCTGCTTCAGCCGCGTAAGCTGAAGCGCCCGGAGTTCGTCGATCGAGATCACGAGTTCTGGAAAAAGCCTGTCCGCCATCTCACTCGGCTGCCACGCGCCGGGCCGGGGCCGCGAAGACCGCGCGATTGTCGCGGGCGAACTGGCCGCGCTTCACCACCATGCGGTGGTTCTCCTTGCGCGCGGCTTTCTTGATATCGACCAGCGGATCGCCGTCGCACAGCACGAAGTCGGCCGAGTTGCCTTCCTTGATGCGGCCCTCGTTGGCGAGCCGCATCAGGTCGGCGCCACTCGCCGTCGAGAAGAACAGCGAATCGCGCGTCGAGATGCCGATCTCGCACATGAACTCGAGCTCGCGCGCATTCTCGCCATGGCGGTTGTGCGGCGTGCCGGCGTCGGTGCCCATCGCGATCTTGCCGCCGGCCTTGTAGTACATCTTGATCGAGGCGATGTGGCGATCGAACACGCGGCGCGCCTTGTCGATGACGTAGTCGGGGATCGAGCGGTCGCCGCCGTCATAGCCCGCCAGGATGTTCTTCACGGCGGCAAGCGTCGGCACCAGCCAGACGCCGCGCTCCTTCATCTCCGCGATGCACTCGTCGGTCATGAAAATGCCGTGCTCGATCGAATCGATGCCGCCGCGCACGGCGTTCAGGATGCCGAGTGCGCCCTGGGCATGGCTCGCACAGCATTTGTGGAAACGGTGTGCCTCGCTGATGCCGGCCTTCAATTCCTCGGCCGAATAGTGCGCGTCCTCGGGATTGACGCCCGGGGTCATCACGCCGCCGGTCGCCATGATCTTCACCAGGTCGGAGCCGGCGTGAATCTGCTCGCGCACCGCCTTGACCACCTCCTCGGCGCCATCGGCGATGCGGCCGGTGCGATTGCCGTGGCCGCCAGTCATGCAGATCATGCGGCCGGCGCAGCGCATGGTCGGGCCGAGGAAGCGGCCGGCGTTGAAGGCGTCGCGCATGGCGAATTCGATGTATTCCTTGCCGCCGCAGTCGCGCACGGCGGTAATGCCGCCCTCGAGCGTGTTGCGCATCAGCTCCATGCCGCGCACCGCGAGCTGGGCATGGCTCATGCGGTCCTGCACGACGCCGGGATTGCCCTCGGCGCCCGAGAGCGAATGGACGTGGCAGTCGATGATGCCGGGCATCAGCGTGCCGCCGGCGGTGTCGACCTCGGTGCCGGCGAAGCCTGCGAACTCTCCCGCCGCGGCGATCTTCTTCACCGTGCCGCCCTCTTCGAGGACGGCGTGGCCGTCGATCACCTTCTCGCCGTCGAACACGCGACCGCCGACATACAACGTGGCCATGGCCTCAACTCCCCTGGAATTCCGTCGGCCTACTATCGGCCTGCAGTCTGCTGTCCGCAACCCAGCGGATCGGCAGGCGCGTCGCCGCCCAACGCTTTCAGCCGCTCGATCTCGGCATCGAGACCCATGATGTGCGGATTGTATTTTTTCGCGAGCTGGAACGCCGCCGCCGCGCGGGCGGGCTCGTTCATTTGTGCGCGGATCATGCCCAATCCAGAATAGGCGCCGAAATGACGCGGCTCGCGCTTGATGGTCTCGCAGATGTCGGCGAGCGAGCCCGGGAAATTGCCCATCAGCCAGCGCACTGTCGCTCGCTTGTTCCAGGCTTCGGAAAGCTCGGGCGAAAGTTCGATCAGTTTTGTGAATGTCCCGGCGGCGCTTTCCAGTTCCTGCTGCTCCATCTCGGCAATGCCCCGCATCATCAGCTGGCGCTGCACGTCACCGGGCACCGTCGTCCATTGCTCCCAGATCGCCGCCTCGAGCGACTGGATGGCGGACGGATCTGTCGCGGTCTGCAGCTTGTCGAACAGGGTATCGAGCATGGTGGTGCTCCCGTTGTTCTGGGCGTGAACGCCTGCAGCGAGGATCAGGCCGATGAAGGCCGCGAGGCAGGCGCGTAGAAAGATCATTGCGGAAGCGAGCGCGGCTTCGGGCCGCCGGTCGCCCAGTCGAGCAGCTCGACCGTATGGGCCACCGGAATACCCGTCCCGCCCGCGATATTTCCGTTGCAGCCGAAGTTGCCCGAGGCGATCACGTCCGGCTTCACGCTTTCGATGTTCTCAACCTTGCGCGCGCGCAGGCGGCGCGACAGCACGGGTTGCAGCACCTGGTAGGTGCCGGCCCAGCCGCAGCACAGGTGTCCTTCCGGCACGTCCTTCACCGTGAAGCCCGCGTCGCGCAGGAGCTTCTTGGGCGGTTCGACGAGTTTCTGGCCGTGCTGCATGGAACAGGCGGCATGATAGGCGACGGTGAGGCCCTTCGGGCTCACATTCGCGAGACCGACATCGGCCATCACCTCGCTGATGTCCTTCGCAAGCCTCGCGACCCGCTCGGCTTTGGACTTCCACACCGGATCGTCGGCCAGCATGTGGCCGTAGTCCTTCACCGTCGTCCCGCAGCCTGAAGCATTGATCACGATCGCGTCGAGCCCTGCCCCGTCGGCTTCCTTGAGCCAGGCATCGATGTTGGCTTTCGCCAGTTCGACCGCACGCTCGTTCTCGCCGATGTGCAGCACCGACGAGCCGCAGCACCCCGAACCCGCGACGTTCACGACTTCGACGCCGTGCCGCGTCAGCAGGCGCACGGTGGCTTCGTTCACTTCCGGGGCCAACACCTGCTGGCCGCAGCCTGGCATCAACGCCATGCGTTTCTTCCGCTCACCGAGTGCGAGAAAGGTCTGCGGACGATCGACCGGCGACGGCGCGGCCACGACCGCCGGCACCGCCTCGATCATCGCCTTCACCCTGCGCAGGAAGGTGGCGCCGCCCGGATCGCTGCTCCCTGCGGGCAACAGGGCCGCCAGCGGCCTGGCCAGCCGGCCCAGCACCAGGGCCCAGCGGAAGAGCCGCGGCCGTGGCATCAGCAGGGCGAGCAAGCCGCGCATGAAGCGGTCGGGCAAGGTGCGGGTGTAGGTCTCTTCGATGTGGTGCCGGCCGTGGTCGACCAGGTGCATGTAGTTCACGCCCGACGGGCAGGTCGTCATGCAGGAGAGGCACGACAGGCAACGGTCGACGTGTCTTACTTCCTGGTGCGTCGGCGCACGGTCGCCCTCGAGCATCGCCTTGATGAAATAGATCCGGCCGCGCGGGCTGTCGCGCTCGTCGCCCAGCAGCACGAAAGTCGGGCACGTCGCCGTGCAGAAGCCGCAGTGGACGCACTTGCGCAGGATCTGCTCGGACCGCGCGTTGTCCGGGTCCGCAAGCTGCGCCAGGGTGAAGTTGGTTTGCATTACGTCATCCGCCCGGGATTGAAGAGACCCTTCGGATCGAAGCTTTCCTTCACCCGCGCCGCGAGGGCTGCGAGGGCGGCCGACTGCGGGTGGAAAACCGGAACGGTCGCACGGACGGTTTGCGGCGCGCGGACGAGAGTGGCATGTCCGCCGCTCGCGCCGATGGCCCCCCGCACGATCGTGTGGTCGGCGTCGGTCGATGCGGGCAAGGCCAGCCAGATCAACCCACCCGACCAGTCATAGAAATTCCGGGTGGCCGGGCAATGGGCCCTGATGCGCGCCATGATCGCCGGCCCCTCGGTTGGCGGGCAGGAGATACGCCAGACGATCGCATCTGCCTCCGCCTCGAGGGGCGCCACATCGCGCACCTCGCGCCAGAAGGCGCGGCTTTCGAGCGTACCGAGTTCTTCCATCGCTGCCCCCGTACCGGCCAGCAGCTCGCGCAGGCCCTGCAGCCGCGCCTCGACCGAGGGAGCGACGCCCTCGACCCGCAGCGCCGTCCTCGCGTCGACATGCGCCGCCCCGGAGAGATCGTGCGGGCTGCCCATGGCGGTGCACATCGCCCTCACGGCGGCGGCATCGTCGAGGCCACGCAGCATCAGCGTCCGCGTCTGGTCCGGCGCTGGCAAGGTCTTGACCGAGACTTCGTCAAGCACGGCGAGCGTGCCCCACGAGCCCGCGATCAGCTTCGAAAGATCGTAACCGGTCACGTTCTTCATCACCTTGCCGCCCGACTTGAACGCTTGGCCGCGGCCATTGACGCCACTGAAGCCCAGCAGGTGATCGCGCGCAGCGCCGGCCGAGAGACGGCGCGGGCCGGCGAAATTTCCCGCGAGGATGCCGGCCAGCGTTCCCTCGCCCGCCGCGCGCCCGAGCAACGGCCCGAGATCTGGCGGCTCAAAGGCCAGCATCTGGTTGCGCTGCGCCAGGAGGGCTTCGACATCGCGTAGCGGCGTGCCGGCCCGCACGGTGATCACCAGTTCCTCGGGCGCATAGTCGACGACGCCGCTCAAGCCGGAGACGTCGAGTATCTGATCACAGCGCATCGGACGGCCGAGCGAAATCTTGCTGGACGTACCGCGCACGTCGAGCGTCGCGCCCTCGTTCAGCGCCCATTCGACGGCCTGGCGCAGTTCTTCGGGCGAGCGCGGCTTGATCGTCGCACTCATCTCGCGCCTGCGTTCCCGTTAAAAAAACGGAAAAAAACGGGAGCCGGGGGGCAAATCCCGGGAAAACGACGGTCGCCGCTCAACTTCACTCTCCTGCACACACTGAGCGCATCATATGCGGAAGGTGTCGCAGCACCTATTACGGTCGTTACTGGCTGGAAGTGCGGATTCTCAGGCGATTTACAAAGCTTCCCCGCCCCAGTATGCGAAGCCGGCCGGGCGGTCCCACTTTTTAGCGAGGCATTCCTCTGATGACGTCCCGAACACGTCTGGCCGTGCTTCTCCTGGGCGGCGCAGCAGTCCTCATCGCAGTTGCGCTCTGGTTCGTGATGTCTGGCGACCGGCAACAGGCGGGCGCCGGATGGCCACCCTCCGAGCGCGCGGCGTTCATGCGCAGCTGCATCGAAGAGTGCCGAAACTCCCCGGGAGTGACCGCGGACAAGTACCCGCTCTGCGATACCGCCTGCACCTGCGGGGCCGACGAGGGTGAAAAAGCCATGAGCGTCCAGGAACTGACGGCCACCGCCCGAGCCATCGGCAGCGGAAGCGCATCGGCCGAACAGACCGCCAAGATGGACCGCGTAAAGGCTGCGGGCATGCGCTGTGTTATGGGCTCCCCGCCGGCGCAGAAGTAGCGCCCGATCTCAGAACCGCGGGATATCCGGAAACGGCAGCTTGTTGTGATGCACGACAACGCGGCCGAGCTCGGCGCAGCGGCGCAATTGCGGGAACACCTTGCCGGGATTGAGCAGGTGCTCGGGATCGAAGGCGCACTTCACGCGCATCTGCTGATCGAGATCGATCTCGGTGAATTGCACGCCCATCAGGTCTCGCTTTTCGATGCCGACACCATGCTCGCCGGTCAGTACGCCGCCCACCCGCACGCACAGCCGCAGGATGTCGGCGCCGAATTCCTCGGCGCGGCGCAGCTCGTCGGGATCGTTGGCGTCGAACAGGATCAGCGGATGGAGATTGCCGTCACCGGCATGGAACACGTTCACAACCCTCAGGCGATGCACCTTGGACATCTGGCGCATCTCGCCCAGCACTTCGACCAGGCGGCCGCGCGGCACCGAGCCGTCGAGACACATGTAATCGGGCGTGATCTGTCCCACGGCGGGGAACGCAGCCTTGCGGCCAGCCCAGAACAGCACCCGCTCCTGCTCGTCGCGGCTCACGCGACAGGTGGTGGCACCGCGTTCGCGCGCGATCTCCTCGACGCGTGTGGTCAGATGATCGACCTCGACCTCGGGACCATCGAGCTCGACGATCAGGAGCGCCTCGGCATCGAGCGGATAGCCCGCGCCGACATAGTTCTCGGCGCATTGGACGGCGTCCCTGTCCATCATCTCCATGCCGCCGGGAATGATACCCGCAGCGATGACGGCCGCGACGCATTCGGCTGCACCGGATTCGGTCGGGAAGCCCAGCAGGATGGCGCGTGCTGTCGAGGGCTTGCGCAGCAGACGCACGGTCACTTCTGTCACGACACCCAGCAGACCTTCGGAGCCGGTCATCAGGCCCATGAGATCGTAGCCTTCGGAGTCGAGATGCTTGCCGCCGAGACGAACCACCTCGCCGTTCATCAGCACCATCTCGATATCCAGCAGGTTGTTGGTGGTGAGGCCGTACTTCAGGCAATGCACACCGCCGGAATTCTCGGCGACATTGCCGCCGATCGAGCAGGCGATCTGCGAACTGGGATCGGGCGCGTAGTAGAAACCGTCGTGCTCGACCGCCTTGGTAACTCCGAGATTCGTGACGCCGGGCTGCACGACGGCGCAGCGGTTGGCGTAGTCGATCTCGAGCACACGGTTGAACTTGGCCATGCCGAGCAGGATCGCGTCGCCGACCGGCATCGAGCCGCCGGACAGCGAGGTGCCGGCGCCGCGCGGCACGACTTTCACCTTATGGTCCTGGCAGTAGCGCAGGATCGCCGCGACCTGCGGCACCGTCTCGGGCAGCACGACGACCAGCGGCATCTGGCGATAGGCAGAGAGCGCGTCGCACTCGAAGGGGCGCATGCCGTCCAGATCGTCGATCACGCCCTCGCCCGGCACGATGGCTTTCAGGGCGGCCACGATCTCGCCGCGACGGCGCAGAATGTCGGGATCGAGGGCGGGCATCTGCATGCCCGATCCATACGCCAAATAAAAAAGCGGCGGAAGCCGGGGCTCCTGCCGCTCTATCTCGTTCCTGCCCTAAACCCGGGCGCGAAGGCTCAGCCCTGGCGGCACTTATAGCGCGGGTTGGTCTTGTTGATGATGTAGACGCGGCCCTTGCGGCGGACGATGCGGCAATCCTTGTGGCGCGTTTTGACGGACTTCAGCGAATGACGGATCTTCATGGCCCTTACTCAACAAAAAGCCCCGGCCGAGCCGGGGTGAATTCCAAAAGCGAGCGGAAAATAGGGATGGAGCAGCTCTGCGTCAACCCCTCTTCTCACCCGATTTTCTCAATGATTTAAGCACCTTGGGAGCGTTTTAGGGCCAGTTTGAGGTCTTTGACCAGCCCGTCAAAGGCTTTCCTGCGCCCCTCTGGGTCCGGCACCCTCAGAATGGCTGACGGATGGAGGGTCACCATGCCGTGCGAGCCCTCGCCAAAAACAAGCACCTTGCCGCGTTCCCGCGACAGGGTAATCGCCTTTCCCGCCAGAGCCACGGCGGCAGTGACGCCCATGGCGACAATCAAGCTCGGCCGAACCAGGGCGATTTCCTGGCTCAGCCAGACCTTGCAGACCTCGACCTCATAGCGGTTTGGCTTCTTGTGCAGTCGCTTCTTGCCGCGGGGCTCATTCTTGAAGTGCTTCACGGCGTTGGTGACGTAGACCCGCCTGCGATCGATGCCGGCGTCGGCCAGCGCGCGGTCGAGGATTTTCCCGGCCGGCCCGACAAACGGCTTTCCGGTCAGATCCTCCTGATCGCCGGGCTGCTCACCCACCAGCATGATCTTCGCCCTGGACGGCCCCTCGCCGAATACTGTCTGCGTGGCGTTGCGATAGAGCGGGCAAAGTGTGCAGGCCTTCGCCTCCTTCGCGACCTCGGCGAGTTTCGTCATCTCACGCCTGTCCCAGCCGCTGCATCAGCGACAGCGCATCGCGCGGCGCCTGCAGCTTGTCGGTATTGTCGAAGTAGAGATAGACGTCGCGCTTCATGCGCCTCGCCGCGACGGGGCTGGCAAACGCGCCATCGGTCATCGGCTTGCCGTCGCGCCACGCCTCGACCCGTGCCGCCCAGCGCCGGAGCGCTGTCGGGCTGTAGGCGCTTCGATAGAGCTCCGCGGAGCCATGGAGGCGCACGTAGACGAAGTCCGACGTGAGATCCATCAGGAGCGGCCATTCGACCGTATCGGCGCAGACCAGCGCCACGTCATGCTTGCGTAGGAGCGCCACGAAGGCGGGGTCGCGAAAGCTTTCGTGGCGCACCTCCATCGCGTGACGAATCGGGCGGCGACGATCGGTCTTGAGCCAGGCGCGTCCCTTCAGGCGACCGTCGTGCCGCCGTCCGCATTTGATCGCCGCCTCGGTGTCATGCGGCAATAGCTCGAAGAACGTCTCAAGCTTGCCCGCGTTGAAGCGGAAGTTCGGCGGAAACTGCCAGAGGATCGGCCCGAGCTTGGCACCCAGACGCAGCACGCCCGAGGCGAAGAAATTGCCGAGCGGCGCCTCGGCATTGTTGAGCCGCAGCATGTGCGTGAGATAGCGCGGTCCCTTGACCGCGAAGACGAAGTCATCCGGTGTCTCCTCGGCCCAGTGCGCGAAGCTCTCGGAGCGCTGCATCGAATAGAAGGTCCCGTTGATCTCGATCGAGCGAAAGACGGACGCGGCATGAGCCAGCTCCTTCTTCTGCGGCAGACCCTTCGGGTAGAACCGGCCGCGCCAGGGCGTGTAGGTCCAGCCGGAGATGCCGATGCGCACGTCAGAAATCATGTAGGGCAACGAACGCGCGCAAATGTTTGTTCCCGCAACGGCTCATGGGCGGCTAGAGTGCGCGCGCGATTAAAGGGAAATTTACCGATGTCCAAGCTCACGCTTGCCCAGGCCAACAAGATCATCGAAGGTGCCCTGGCCAACGCCCGTCAGCTCAAGATCAAGCCGCTGGCCGTGGCCGTCCTCGACGACGGCGGGCACATCAAGTCGGTCCAGCGCGAGGACAACGCCACCATGTTCCGCGTCGACGTGGCCATCGGCAAGGCCTGGGCCTCCGTCGGCATGGGCGCGGCGAGCCGGGTGTTGCTGGGCCGCGCCAAGGAGAATCCGCAATTCTTCGGAGCGCTCTCGGCGACCGCGCGGGGCAAGTTCTTGCCGCAGACCGGCGCCGTCCTGATCAAGGACAAGGATGGCAATGTCCTGGGCGCTGCCGGTGCGTCTGGCGGAACGGGCGACGAAGACGAGGCCGCGTGCATGGCTGGGATCGCAGCCGCGGGATTGGTGTCGGGCTGAGCTCTCCTCTATTGTCCGCCCCCAAAATTAGACCGCAAAATTAGGGAAGAAACATGTTCGAGCCTGCCGAGCGCCTCAAGAGCGTAAAAGTTTCCGCGTCCTCTGCCATGACCCGCAAGGTGCGCGAACTACGCGCGCAAGGCGTGAAGATCGTGGGTCTCTCATCCGGCGAGCCGGACTTCATGTCACCGCTGCATGCGATCGAGGCAGGCTACAAGGCGGCCCTCGCTGGCGACACCAAGTACCCGCCGCAGGACGGCACCAAGGCCTTGAAGGAAGCCGTGCAGCGCAAGTTCAAGCGCGAGAACAATCTCGACTATGCGATGGACGAGATCATGGTCTCCAACGGCAGCAAGCAGATCATGTTCGGCGCCACCATGGCCTCGATCAACCCGGGCGACGAGGTGATCGTCCCCTCGCCCGGCTGGATCAGCTACGCCGACCAGATCCGCCTGTGCGGCGGCATCCCCGTCTCGGTCTCCTGCCCCGAGAACAATCATTTCAAGCTGCGTCCTGCCGATCTCGAGGCCGCGATCACCGACAAGACCAAATGGGTGGTGCTGAACTATCCCAACAACCCGACGGGCGCGATCTGCTCGCGCGAAGAGATGCGCGATCTCGCCCGCGTGCTGCTGCAGCATCCCAAGGTGCTGATCATGTCCGACGACATCTACGAGCACCTGACCTACGACGGGCGCGAGTTCTGCTCGATCGCGGAGGTCGAGCCCAAGCTCAAGGAACGCACGCTAACGGTGAACGGCGCGTCGAAAGCCTATGCGATGACCGGCTGGCGGGTCGGATATGCCGGCGGGCCGAAGGCCATGATCGCGGCCATGATGAACATGCAGGGCCAGGCGACCGCCGGCGTCTCGACGATCGGCCAAGCCGCCGTCACCGCAGCACTCGACGGGCCGCAGGACATCATCGCGAGCCACGTCGCGGACTACCAGAATCGCCGCAACCAGGTGGTCGGCTGGCTGCGCGAGGCAAAGGGCATCACCTGCCACATGCCCGAGGGCGCGTTCTACGTGTTTCCCAACATCGCGGGCTGCATCGGCAAGACCACGCCCAAGGGCAAGAAGCTCGAGACCGACACCGACTTCGTGACGGCACTGCTCGAGGAGCGCCACGTCGCCACCGTGCAGGGCGCGGCCTATGGCATGAGCCCTTACTTCCGCATCTCCTACGCGACGGATCTCGACAGCCTCCGCGAGGGCTGCAAGCGGATCCAGGAGTTCTGCGCCGACCTTAAATAGAGATCCCTCGCAAATGCTCGGGATGATGGCCAAGGGCCGTCACTCCTCCGGCTCCGTCGAGAAAGCCAGCGGGAAGCCGTTGCTGTGACCGAGGTCGGTCGCCTCCTTGGCTTTGCTCTCGGCGACGTCGCGCGTGTAGGTCGACACGACACAGACGCCCTTCTGATGCGCCGTCATCATGATGCGGTAGGCCTGGTCCTCGGTGGTACGGAACACCGCCTTCAGAACTTCGACGACGAACTCGCGCGGCGTGAAATCGTCGTTCAGCAACAGCACCTTGTAGAGCTTGGGCTGCTCGGTCTTCGGTTTCAGGACCGTGTCGGGTTTCAGGACGTCGATGTCGCTCATCGGCCGCTCCCACAACGCTTATGAAACGGGAGCCGCAATTCTAACCAGATCGTCGAGCTCGCGGTAGTCCGGCAGGGTCGTGTCGATCGCCCGTCCGTTCCGGATCACCACCCGATCGGCCTGGAAGCGCGACAGCATCTCACCGTAATCGCGCGCCTTCAGCACGATCAGGTCGGCGGAGCGGCTGGCGCCGATGCGACCGTATTTCTTGTCGAGCTGCATGATCTCGGCCGGGATCGAGGTCGCGGCCGTGATCCAGTCGCCATGGGGATGGTCGAGATGGGCGATCTTCACGGCTTGCGAGAAGCTCTCCAGCATGTCGTGGTCGCCATAGGCGTAGAAGGGATCGCGCACATTGTCGCCGCCGATCGCGACTTTCAGCCCGTGCGCCTTCAGTTCATGCAGCAAGGTGACGCCACGCCAGTGCGGGGTTCTGCGAGAAGCGCCGCGTGCCTGCAGGTAGAGGTTCACGGCGGGCAGGCTGACGATGTCGATCCCGGCATCCTTGCAGGCGTCCATCGTCTCGCGGATGTAGTCGTCGGTCTGCAGGGACAGTGCGCAGCAATGTCCCGCCAGAATGCGCCCTTTGAAGCCGCGCTTCACCGCCATACGTGCGATGCGGATCAAGGTGCGCGCCTCGGGATCGCTCGAACTCGTCGACATGCATGTCGAGGTCGAGGCCGCGCTCTTCGGCGAGCCGGAAGATGTTCTCCATCGCCTGGTCGAACTCGGGCGGCACCAGCGACGACACAGGTGCCACGAAGCGGGTGCCGCTGCCGAGATTGCCGTTCATTGCCGCGACGCGATCGGCCAGCTCGGTTCCCTGCTCCGTCAGGAAGATGTCGATCGGACAGATCGTCGAGGGCTGGAGATCGACCTTGCCAGCCCACTCCTCGCGCAGCCTCATCAGCACCGGGAAGGTGATCGAGGGTTGCGGCGCCAGCGAATCGAGGTGCGTGCGGATCGCCACCACGCCCTTGGCATAGGCGGTGCGGATGCCGAACTCGAGCCGGCGGCGCACGTCCTCGGCTTGCCACCGGGTCGAACGGTCGGGACCGGACGCCGCGGCGGCGCCCTGCAGATCGCCGGTCATGTTGCGCGCGCGGGCAACGATATGGCCCTTGTCGAGATGGGCATGCGCATCGAGCATGCCCGGCAGCACCAGTGAGCCGTCGAGGTCGGGACCGAGATCGGCGTCGATCGTGCCCGCCTTCGCCACCCCGGCGATCGCGCCGTTCTCGATCACGAGATCGCACAGCACGAGGTCGTCGGGATCGGCCGGTCCTGGCGCCGCGCCCATCAACAGGCTCTTCGGCACGTTCACGCGGCGCAGCGCATAGTGCCGCAAGGGCGGCAGGACGAAGAAGCCGGTGACCGGCATCTCAGTTTTCCTCCCGAATCTCGCTCTCGTGCCAGCGTCGCAGGCAGAGGTGCGACAACAGGCTGAGGGCGAGGAACAGCAGGATGCCCGAAAGCGAAATCAGTGCCAAAGCCGCGAACATGCGCGGGATCTTGAGCTGGTAGCCCGATTCGAGGATGCGATAGGCGAGACCCGACGCCTGGCCGCCGGTGCCGGCCACGAATTCCGCGACCACGGCGCCGATCAGCGACAGGCCGCCGGAGATCTTCAGGCCCGCCAGGAAATACGGCATCGCGCCCGGCAGCCTGAGATGCACCAGCCGCTGCCAGCCGCTCGCGCGATAGAGCGTGAACAGATCGACCAGGTTGCGGTCGGCCGAATTGAGGCCGAGCGTCGTGTTCGACAGGATCGGGAAGAAGGCGACGATCCAGGCGCAGATCAGCAGCGACAGGCTGGTGTCGTTCACCCAGACGATGATCAGCGGTGCGATCGCCACGATCGGCGTGACCTGCAGGATCACGGCGTAGGGAAAGAACGAGCGTTCGACCCATTTCGAGGCCGAGAACAGCACGGCCAGGCCTCCGCCCAGCACCACCGCGGCAGTGAGTGCCGCGAGCGCGATCGACATGGTGATCCACCACGATTGCGCCAGCGTCTGCCAGTCGTCGACCAGCGTACGGGCGATGGCTGCCGGGCCCGGCAGCAGGTATGGCGGAATCGCGAAGGCGCACACAGCGGCTTCCCACCCGCCCAGCAGGAGCAGGCCCAGGATCAGCGGCGGCAGGACCTTACGCATGCGCCATCGCACCCTCGAGCGCGGCCGACACGGCGCGGCAATAGTCGTTGTAGAGCGGCGAGGTGCGATAGTGCAATTCGCGCGGATAGGGTGCGGCGACGACGAGTTCGCCATCGACCTTACCCGGCCGCGGCTTCATCACGGCGATACGCTGCGACAGGAACACGCTCTCGAACACCGAGTGCGTCACGAACACGGCGGTGAACCTGTCACGCTGCCACAGCTCCAGAAGGTCGTTGTTGAGCCTGAAGCGCGTGATCTCGTCGAGCGCGGCGAATGGCTCGTCCATCAGCAGGATCTTGGGTCGCGTCACCAGTGCCCGTGCGATCGATACCCGCATCTTCATGCCGCCCGACAGCTCGCGCGGATAGGATTTCTCGAAGCCCGCGAGCCCGACCGATGCGAGCGCCGCAGCGGCACGCGTCTCACCCTCGCTCCTGGCGACACGTGCGAGCTTCAACGGCAGAGTGACGTTGGCGAGCGCCGTCGCCCACGGCATCAGGGTCGGCTCCTGGAACACGAACGACAGCTTCGGAGTGCCCCTCTTCCCACGCAATCGTCCCGCTGCTCGGCTCTGCCAGTCCCGCGATCAGGCGCAGCAATGTGCTCTTGCCGCAGCCCGACGGTCCGAGCAGCGACAGGAACTCATTCTCCCGGACTTCGAGGTTCGCGCCGTCGAGCGCCAACGTGCCGTTGGCAAAGCGCTTGGAGACATCCCGGCAGGAAACGATCGACCGCGGCATCGGACGATCAGTATGGCTCGGTGAGGAAGCGGTCGACCAGCCGGTCGGCGCGGCTGCGGTCGGTGAAGGCAAGGTGGCGCGCCAGGTTGCGTGCCGACGAGGCGAGATAGAAGCGCTCGTACTGCTCGTTGCGGCTGGCCAGCGCCGAGCCGGCGAAATCCCAGGCGAGGCGGAATGTCCGGATGCGCTCCTCCGCCTTCATCCCCTTGGCGCCCGGCAGATAGCGGTCGATCAACTTGCGCAGGTCGGGGTCCCTCATCTGCGCGGCACTGGGCGTGACGAAGACATTGTGCGACCCGATCAGGCACAGGATCTCGGCGACCCGCGGCATCCAGACCGGCAGGGTCGCCCGCAGCGCATGCATTGGACCCGGCGCCACGGTCCACAGGCCGCCCGGCCATTCGCGGGCCTCGGCCTCGGCGGCGACGATTGCGCTGCGCGTAAACTCGGCATAGCTCCAGATCTCGCCGATCAGGCGCATGGTCTCGGGGTCCGCCGCATTGATCGCCGCCGCCGTGCGGAGCGCCAGTCCCCAGGCGAAGTCGAGCTTCACCGAGGCGCGGATCATGGTCTGCTGCTGGACGTTGGGCGGCCAGCTGGTCGTCATCACGCTGTTGTACGAGGCGAGATTGCAGTCGATGAACAGACGATCGCGCGGCACCTCGACGTCGTCGAAGATCACGAAGGCATCCTGCTCGTCGAAGCGGCTCGACAGCGGATGATCGAACCGGTTGCCGCCCGACGAAACGCTGTCGCGGCACAGGAACTTCAATCCCGGCGCACCCATCGGAATGCAAAAAGAAAGAGCATAGTCGTCGGCGCCCTTGGGCAGCGGCGCCGCCGGATAGACGGCGATCTCGTCGGCGAAGGGCGCGAGGGTCGCCAACACACGAGCGCCCCGCACGACGATGCCGTTCGCCGTCTCGCCGACCTTGCGCAGCGCCTGCTCGTTGCCCGCCTGCGGCGAGTCGCCCAGTGCCTTGTCGACGGTCGGTTGGACGATCGTGTGCGTCAGCGCAATGTCGCCGCGGCGCAGGAATTTCTGGTAGGCGACCAGCCGATCATGGCCCGCCTCGTTGCCGTGCGCGCACCATTCGACCGGGCTGGCGGCAAAGCCCGCATAGGTCACGTTCATGTAGTCGGGCGTGCGGCCCATCAGGCCGACGGAATATTCCGCCACCTGGCGCAGCGCCCTCGCACGGCGCGGGAGATCGCCGCGGCTCTTCGGCGCGAGATGGCTGACGGCGACCGGCTCCGCCGTCTCCGGATCGGGCGCGAGGCAGACGTCGGCGTGCGCGTGCTGGAGATCATAGACCTCGGCCAACGCATGCGCGGCGCCCGTGAGTGCCGGATGATCGACGACATCCTTGACCCGCTCGCCGTCGACCCAGATTTCCCGCGGCCCCCGGAGCCCCTTCAGGAATTGCGTGCCCGTGCGTGCCGGCATGGCGTTACCTCCCCGCCGTCAGATAGTCGAAGGCCGCCAACGCGTGCGTGCGCAGGACGTGCCGGAATTCCACGATCGAGACCGCCTCGTCGATCCCACCCATTCCGGCGGGCGAGCAGCCGTAGACGAAGCACGGCACGCCGGCACGCCGCCAGAAGCGCGTGTCGGTGCCGCCGAGGCTGACGATCGGCTGCGGCGGATAACCCAGCGCCTCGGCGGCGTTGCGCGTGAGGTGCCCCACCATCTCGTGCATCGGATCGGACCAAGTCGATTCCGGATTGCCCGCCAGCAGCTCCTCGACCGTCACCATGGGATAGCGCGCGACGATCATGGCCACCTCCGCCATCACCGCCGCGCGCGAAATACCGACCGGCGGCCGGAAATCGACATCGAGCACGCATTCTGCCGGCAGCATGTTGATCTTCACGCCGCCCTGCAGCGTGCCGATATTGACCGTGACGCGGCGCATCACCGCGCCGCCGCCCTGCCCCAGCGAGCGGTCGGCCGCCTCCATCACTTCGCCGCGCTGCAGGGTCCGGCGCACGGTCGCGGGTTCGTCGGGAACCATCTCCTCGATCGTCTCGAGATCCTTGATCAGCGAGGCCGCGATCTTGTTGGCGCTCGGGCTGGTGTGCGGATAGGCGCTGTGGCCGCCCGGCACGGCGATGCGAAAGCGCGTCCACAGCATCGACTTCTCGCCGAAGCGCACGGTGTGGATGCCGCTGGGCTCGGTGTTGAGAACGCAATCGCCCAATACCTCGTCGGCGCAGTTGCGGACCAGCCAGTCGGCGCCCCACTTGCCGCCGGTTTCCTCGTCGGACACCACGGTGAGCGTCACTTTGCCCGGCAGTTCGTCCCGCAAGCGATGGAGATAGGCATGGACGAACAGCAGCGCCGTCGTCCCGCACTTCATGTCGACCGTGCCGCGTCCGTAGACCCGGCCGTCGACGACATCGCCCGACAGCGGATCGTGCCTCCAGACCGAGCGGTCGCCGATCGGGAACACGTCGAGATGGCCGTTCAGCACGAGATGATGCCCCGGCGACGCACCGCTGAAGCTGCTGATCAGGTTCGGATTGAGTGCTTGCGGTGCTTCGGTTCGGTGCGACAGCCCCTCCTCATCGAGGAAACGCCGGAAGAAAGCGGCTGCCTCCGTCGTGTCGCCCGGCGGATTGCAGGTATCGATGCGCGTGAAAGCCTGCAGAAACTCGAGCTGCCGGTCGCGCTCGGAGTCGAGCCAGCCCAGCAGTTTCTCGCGGGCGCTCATACCCGGCCGAACGTCGGCACCGGCGCCTCGTGCACGACGACGCCGTTCTTGACCACGCCGAGGCAGGGCGCACCGCCAATCGGATAGCAGATGCCGCGCGGGTCGGTCGTGTCCCAGATCGCGAGATCGGCGGCGCGGCCCCGGGCGATGCGACCTGCGGTATCCGACAGGCCGAGCGCCCGCGCCCCGTTCACGGTGAAGCCGCGCAGCGCCTCTTCGGCAGTGAGCTTGAACAGGTAGCAGGCGAGATGCATCTGCGACGCGGGCGACACGGTGGGCGAGCTTACCGGATTTGAGTTGGTGGCGAGCGCAATCGGCACGCCGAACTCGCGGAGCATCTCGACCGGCGGCTTGCGCGTCTCGTGCAGGGTGAAATGCGCGCCAACCAGCAAGGTCGCGACGGTGCCCGCCTCGGCCATCGCCCGCACCGAGGCGAGCGAGGCGAACTCGAGGTGATCCGCCGACAGGCCGTCGTGCCGGGCGACCAGGGCGCCGACCCCGAAGTCGGTGTACTGGTCGGCATGGGCCTTGACCGGCAGGCCGTAGGACTTGGCCTTGCCGTACATCCGCCCCATCTGCTCGTGGGTGAAGCCCACTCTGTCGCAGAAGCCGTCGACCTGATCGACGAGATCCCGCTTCACCGCTTCGGGAATCACCTCGTTGCACATGAAGTCGACATAGTCGTCGCGCCGTCCGGCATATTCCGGCGCCAGACCGTGCGCGCCGAGGAAAGTCGACACCACCGTGACCGGCAGGTCGCGTCCGAGAGCGCGCGACACGCGCATCAGCATCAGCTCGCCCTCCTTGTCGAGCGTCGAGCCGGACTTGCTTTCGACCGTCGTCACGCCGTTGGCGATCAGCCGGCCCATGCGCGCGCGGCTCGCCTCGTAGAGTGCCTCCTCCGACAGAGCGCGCGTGCGCTTCACCATCGCGCCGACGCCGCCGCCGCGCGGCTCGAGGTCCCAGCGCTGGCCGCCCTGCGACAGCACCTCGAAATCGATCAAGCCTTCCTCGCCGTAGACGATGTGGGTGTGCGGATCGACCAGGCCCGGGGTCACGACCTTGCCGCCGAGATCCCAGACGCGGCCCGAGCCGCCCGCCGGCACGTCGGCGGCGCGGCCGACGAACGAAACCTTGCCGCCGGTGACGCCGACGGCGCCGTCGCGCACCAGCCCGAACGACGCATCGCCCTCCATCGTGGCGATCACACCATTGGTCAGCAGAAGGTCGAACATCCCCTGCGCCCCCTCCGATCGTCCCCTACCGGAGGGGACGGCTTGGTTGCTTGTATCATGGGCCTTCCAGCCGATTCGTCCCCTGTTTTGCCAGCCTGTGGATTCACATTCGAAGTGCAACAGTTTGGCAAGAAAGACTTCAGCCGGGGTCCTGAACTGCAGGCACTTTCGCGGCGTGTTGTTGTAGGCGGCGATCCAAGCGTCGAAGAGCTCGTGGTCGATAGTGTCGAGGTTGGTTTTTCTGGGCAAGGCCCTGCGCAATCGGCCGATGGCATTCTCGATGCTGCCCTTCTGCCACGGGCTGTGGGGATCGCAGAAGAAGGTCTGGATGGCCAGTTCGGCGGTGAGGATGAGATGTTGAGCGAACTCGGTGCCGTTGTCGAAGGTGATGGAGCGGCGCAGCCGCCGATCGAGCGGCTCGAACCAGTTGCAGAGTTGCTCGGCAACGGGTTGCGCGGTCTTGCCGGGTTGCCTTGCTCCCAGGATGAGACGGGACTTGCGTTCGAGCGCCACAAGGGCGGTCTGCCCGGGTACGGCGAACGACATGGAGTCGCCTTCCCAGTGGCCGAAGGTCCGCCGGGTCTCGACGGCCAGAGGCCGCAAAGCAATGGGAACACGGCCTTTGATGAGGTCGTCGGCGGAGCGTTTGCGCCGGCCATGCCAGCCACGCCTGTACTTGCGTCTGGCCAGGTAGTTGCGCCAGGAGCCGTCGTTGGTGCGGCGGATCTGGGCGTAGATGAAGCGGTAAATGCTCTCATGGCTGATGGTTGCGGGGGCATGCTGCTGCTTGAGCCGGCCGGCGATCTGCTCGGGCGACCAACCGCGACGAAGTTGATCGAGGACCAGGGTCCGCAGCTCGGCGTCGCGTTCCAGACGCGATCCGGCCCAGCGCCGAGCGGCAGCCTGCTCCTGGGCGTAGCTCGGCTTGTAGCCGACCTGCGAGCCACTGTTGCGCTTCAGCTCGCGAGAGACGCTCGATGGCGGGCGATCCAGAGCTGCCGCGATCTTGCGGACCGATTGGCCGGCTTGATGAAGCTGGGCAATCGTGCACCGCTCCTCGAGAGTGAGGTGGCCGTAATATCTTCCCATTGCAACACCCTAGTCTGGTGTTGCACTTCGTTTGTGAGTTCAGGGCCCCCTTTTGCAGCACTCGGGACGCGGCCGACGGCTCAGGCAACCGGCATCGTGTCGGCGAGCGGCGGCAGCTTCACCACCCTGGCATACCAGGCTTCGAGCTTGGGGTGACCCGGCCGCCACGGCTCGTTCGCGTATCGGAAGTCGAGATAGCCCAGGGCGCAGCCGATGGTGATCTCGCCGATCGTTTCGAGATTGCCGAGCGAATCCGCCTGCTTCTCGAAAACGGCCAGCGCCTCCTTCACCTTGCCCTGCTGCAGCGCGATATAGCTCTTGCGGCCCTCGTCCTGCGGCAAGGCGATCTCGCGGCGGCGCGGCTGCGTGGCATCGAGGATGCCGTCGCCCAGCGCCTCCTGCACCAGCGCCTTCCAGCGCGCCGGGCCGGCCGGCGGAAACAGCTTGGGCGCCGTGCCGATCGAATTGAGATATTCGCAGATCACCGGGCTGTCGTAGACCGAGATGCCGTCGTCGGTGATCAGGGTCGGCACCTTCGACAGCGGGTTGAGCGGCAGCAGCGCCGGATCGGTGGTGCCGATCTTCAGGCGCTCGACCTTGTCGTTGATCCCGCGCTTGATCGCGCAAGCGGTGACCTTGCGCACGTACGGGCTGGCGGGTGAGTAGGCGAGTTTCATTGGGTCCGTTCCTTGTTGAATGCCGAACCAAGCGTAGCGAGGGATCGGGCCTTTTGCGACGGCGAAAGCGGATCAGGTATTTCAACCTCCGGACCCACAGCGGGTCCGGGGTAGCGATTCGGCCCTGTTTACTGCGCCTGAGCCGCCGAACCGGGTCAATTTGCACTTCCCCTTTATGTTCGCTTTCTTCAGTAGGCCCTCTCGAGAAATCGCCGAATTTGCATAGTGCACGATTTTAAATTTTCGCTAGGCTAAGCCGGCGGTCGCTAATCGACCGAATGCCGGATGATCAGGAGGACTAGGATGAAGACGTTTACAGTATTTGCAATGTGCGCTGCGATGGTGTTGCCGCTGACCGCCGCCAAAGCTGACGATGCCAGCTACTGCTCGGCCCTCAACACGACGGCCCGTGGCGTCACCAGCGGAGGCGGTTCCACCGTTCCGACCGGCGTCGCCGACGCGATGACGAAATGCACGCCCGACAGCATCAAGGTTCTGGAAAAGTACATTACCGACAACAAGGGCACGCTGCCGAAGCGTAGCTAAGCTGCCTGACGGATATTCTCCCATCCGCCTCGGCGGATGGGAGTTATGCGACTATTTTCCTGATCGTTCCCGCCAGGTACCAGCTACCCGAATCAGCGGCGGCAGCAGAAGAAGCGCAAATCCCGCCGCCACCAGCGTCGTCACCAGCCCGTTGCCGACGAAGATGCCGAGCGAGCCCTGGGACATCAGCATCGACTGGCGGAAGGCGTCCTCGGCCTTGTCGCCGATCACGATGGCAAGCACCAGCGGCGCCAGCGGATAGTCGAGCTTCTTGAACAGGTAACCCAGCACGCCGAAGCCCATCATGAAGATGACATCGAGGTAGGAATTCGACACCGAATAGGCGCCGACCACGCAGACGATGAATATCAGCGGCGCCAGGATGAAGAACGGCAGGCGCATCAGGGCGGCGAAGATCGGCACGGTCAGCAGCACCAGGATTACTGCCACGATGTTGCCGAGATACATCGAGGCGATCAGGCCCCAGACGAAATCCTTCTGCTCGACGAACAGCGCCGGGCCCGGGTTGAGGCCCCAGATCATCAGCCCGCCCATCATGACCGCAGCCGTGGCCGAGCCCGGGATGCCGAGCGACAGCATGGGCAAGAGCGCGCTGGTGCCGGCAGCGTGGTCGGCCGTCTCTGGAGAGACAATGCCCTCGGCCTCGCCCTTGCCGAAATTGGCCCGCCGCGGCGAGACGCGCTTGGCGATGCCGTAGCTCATGAACGAGGCCGCCGTCGGGCCGCCCGGCGTGATTCCCATCCAGCAGCCGATCGCGGCACTGCGCAGCAAAGCGACCCAGTGCTTCGGCAGGCCGGCGAGCGTGCGGAACAGGACACGCCATTCGATTTTCGACGAGACGGGCTTGGCGTGCAGTTCCTCCTCGACCGCGATCAGCAGCTCGCCAATGCCGAACAGGCCCATCACGGCCACGACGAAGTTGATCCCCTTCACCAGCTCGTCGACGCCCATGGTGAGGCGCACGCTGCCGGAGACAGTATCCATGCCGATCGCCGCGATCGCGAAGCCGATGGCCAGCGACACCACGGTCTTCATCGGCGGCGCGCCGCCCACGCCGATGAAGCTCGAGAAGGCCAGGAAATAGACCGCGAAATATTCCGCCGGCCCGAACTGCAGTGCCACACCCGCGATCCACGAGGCAAGGCACGTGATCAGTACCACGCCAACCAGCGCGCCGAACGCCGCCGAGCCGAAGGCCGTCGCCAACGCCTCGGTCGCCCGCCCGTCGCGCGCCATCGGATAGCCGTCGAAGGTGGTGGCGACCGACGAGGGCTCGCCCGGGATGTTGAACAGGATCGAGGTTACCGAGCCGCCGAACAGCGCGCCCCAATAGATGCTCGACAGCAGGATGATCGCCGACACCGGCGCCATGCCGAAAGTGAGCGGCAGCAGCAGCGACACGCCGTTGGGTGCGCCCAGCCCCGGCAGCACGCCGACCAGGATGCCGAGCAGCACGCCGCCGATCATCAGGGCGATGTGATTGACCGATATGGCGATCGAGAAGCCGTGCAGCAGCGATTCGAAGTTTTCCATCGTGCTTCTTTACCTCCCCATTCAAATGGGGAGTCGTGATTTGGCCGCACGCGGCCAAATCACCAGGCGTCGTCTTACGACGCCGGAGGGGTCATACGCGAAGCTTCTGACCCCATCGCCCGCGTAGGACGCGGGCACTTCCCCATCTGAATGGGGAAGGAATGATTGGGCAATTCGTTTCATTGTGGGCAAGCCCTTACAGGTCCAGCACGGCGCCGAGCCAGCCGTGCGGCAACGACACCTGGAACAGCCGCTCGAAGACGACATAGAGCGCGACCGACGCCACGACGGCGATGATCGCGGAACGCACCGCCGACAGCCTGCTCTGGAAGCGCAATGTGCCGAACAGGTAGAGCCGCCGAGGCGACGTACATGCCGATCAGGGGGATCAGCGCCACATAGACGCCCGCCGGCACGAAGAGCGCGGCCGTCCGTTGCAGACCGGCGCGGGTCGCCACCACGCCGGTGCCGCGCAACCAGCCCCGCACCAGATTGTACAGGCTGGCGGCCAGGACGATCGTGCCGGTGATGAACGGAAAGGTGCCCGAACTCGACACCGGACGGTCGACCAGTCGATGCCGTTGTCGAGGCTCGACACCATGACCGCCGCGCCGAACGCGCCGGTCAGCAGTGCCGTCGCCGCTTCGAGCGTGCGCCGCGAGAGCATCGCGATATTCCTGCCGGTCCGGCGCGCTTACTTGACCAGCCAGCCCTCTTCGGCCGCCACCTTGTGCACGTGCTCGATGTCCTCGGCCATGTACTTGGCGAAGGCGTCGCCGGTCAGGAATGTATTGGTCTGCGAGGACTTCTCGATATAGTCCTTCCACTCCGCCGTCGCCTGGACCTTCTTCATCAGGTCGACATAGTAGGCGGCCTGCTCGGGCGTCACCTTGAGCGGCAGCCACACGGTGCGCGGCTGCTGGAACAGCGGGATGTTGAGCCCCTGCTCGACGCAGGTCGGGATGTCGTGCCAGTTCTGCGTCGCCGTCACCTTGGGGCCATCCGGCAGGCGCTGCGTGTTGAAGACGCAGATCGGGCGCTGCGTGCCGCCCTTCCACTGGCCGACGCTTTCGCTCGGATTGTTGACGTGGCTGTCGACGTGGCCGCCGGCGAGCTGCACCGCAGCCTCGGCGCCGCTCTTGAACGGGATGTAGATGAACTTGATGTTGGCAGCCTTGCCGATCAGCCGCGTCAGGGTCTCGTCGGTGTCCTTCGACTGTGCGCCGCCCATTTTCGCTGCGCCGTTCTTGGCCTGCATCGCCTTGAGGTACTCCTGCACGCTCCGGTAGGGCGCGTCCTGCTTCACCCAGAGCAGGAACTCGTCCTGCACCATCGCCGCGATCGGCGTGAAGTCGGTGTAGTTGAACGTCACTTTGGAGACCATCGGCTGCGACCAGGTGTTCGAGGTGCCGAACACCAGATGGTACGGATCGCCGGCCAGCCCCTTGGTGTAGGTGTAACCTTCCGCGCCGCTGCCGCCCGGCTTGTTGACGACGACGATCGGCTGGTCGACCAGCTTGTTCTTCACGATCGCGGCCTGCACGGCGCGGGCAAAATTGTCGGTGCCGCCGCCCGGACCGGCCGTGGCGATGAATTCGATCGGCTTGGTCGGCGTCCAGGCCCCCGCCTGCGGTGCGATGGCGAACGCAGCGACGCCCGCGACGAGGGTCGCGGTGAATTTCACAGTACGCAAAACGTATTCCTCCAACCTTATTATTCTTCGCGGCCCGAGTGTGCACTCGCCCACTGGCTTTATCTATAGGCAGCCCGCGCTGTCACGTATCCTGCAGCCTCGTCGGCCTTCAGTGCGGCGTCCGGCCGCTGCCTGGGATCGCCGTGACCGCCGCCGCCCGGCGTGCCGAGCGAGACGGTGTCGCCCTTGTTGATGACGTACTGCTTCTTGGGGTCGGTCAGCTTGCCGTTGATGTGGAGTTGGCCCGGCGCGCCATCCTTGCCGCCTTCGATGCCGAACGCGGGGAAGATCGTACGCTCTGCGAGGAAGGAGACGGCGATCGGCGTGTCGCTGCGACTCTCGATCAGGATCTCCTGGCCGAGGCCGCCGCGCTGCCTGCCGGGGCCGCCGCTGTCGGGCCGCAGCTTCTTGTGATGGAAGCGCAGCGGCGCGATGTGCTCGCTGATCTCGATCGACGTCGACGATACGTTGGACGGCCAGGACAGGCAGGTGATCCCGTCCCTCTGCGCGTTGCCGCCCATGCCGCCATTGTAGAAGAACATGTTGGCGTAGGGCTTGCCGCCGCCTTTGCCGTCGGGTCGCACGCCCGACTGATTCATTCCCCACATGGGGCTGCCACACGCCGCCATCACCCTCTCCGGCACGATCTGGCCGAGACAGCCGAACACCAGCATCGGCACATAGTGGCCGATCAGCATGCGCGAGCCGCCGGGCGCGGGGAACTGCGGATTGACGATGCAGCCCGCCGGCGCGCTGAGGCTGATCGGCCGGAACGCGCCCTCGTTGTTGGGCAGGTTCGGGCTGGTGCAGACCTTCACACCGTACATCGCCATCGCCGTCGTGTAGCAGAGCGCGCAATTGATCGCGCGGTCGACCTGGGAGTCGGTACCGGCAAAATCCATGAAGATCTTGTCGCCCCTGATCGTCAGCTCGAGCTTCATGGCGATCGGCGTTTCCATGATGCCGTCGGTCTTGAGCTCGCTGCGGTAGGTGCCGTCGGGCAGCTCGCGGATCGCGGCCCGCATCGCCGTCTCGCAACGGCCCTGGATCTCGCGCGCGAGATCGGTGAGGTCGGCGAGCCCGTAGCTGTCCATGAGCACGCGCAGCCGATCCTCCATCACGTCGAGCGCCACGATCTGGGCGTAGAGATCACCCATCGTCTGGTCGGGCGTGCGCACGTTCTTGCGGATGATCGCGACCAGGGTCTCGTCGGTCTTTCCCGCCGCGATCATCTTCATCGGCGGGATCTGCAGCCCTTCCTCGAACACCTCGCGCGGCTCGGGGCTGCGGATCTTGCCGCCGATGTCCGGCGCATGCGCCGTCGTGGCACTGAAGGCGATCAGCTTGCCGTCCTTGAAAATCGGCTTGGCGAGCGTGATGTCGGGCAGATGGCCGGTGCCCAGCCAGATGTCGTTGGTGATCAGAACGTCGCCCGGCTCGAGTTGGTCGGGCGGGAAGAAGCGCAGGAAATGCTTCACCGTCTCGGGCAAGGTGCCGATGAAGCTCGGGATGCTTTCGGAAGCCTGGACCAGCGACTGGCCGGTCTCGTCGGTGATGACGCAGGAGAAGTCGTAGCTCTCGCGCACCAAGGTCGAGAAGCTGGTGCGCACCATGGCGACCGCGGCTTCGTCGACAGCGGAGATCAGTCGCCGCCACAGGAGTTCGAGTTCGATGGGGTCGAACTCTCTTCTTGGGCGTAGCCATTACTTTGCCTCCGCCAAGATGGAGCCGTCGGCGAGCAACCGTGCCGTCGCGTTGGGCCCGACGATGAACGTGCTCTCGTCTTCCTCGAATACGGCCGGACCCTCGATGCTGACGCCGGCCTTCAGCGCATAGCGATCCCACACCTTGGTCTGCATCGTCTTGCCTTCGTCGGGAAAGAAGACCGGACGCGTGCCCTTCTCCGCCGAGGCGCCGGCGTGGCGCGTCAGTTCGAGCTTGCCGCCGGTGCCCGGCATCGGCGCGGTGACCGAGAGACGCAGCGCCACGAACTGGATCGCCGCACCCGGAGGCACCCGCGCGAACAGCGCCTTGTAGGCCGCCTCGTACTCCGTGCGCACACCCGCTTCGCTGAGCGGCGACGGCAGGGTGACGGTGATCTCGCTGCCTTGCCCGATGTAGCGCATGTCAGCGAGGCGCTTCACGGTGCGCGCGCCGATCTCCGCGCCGGTCAAGCGCAGCACGTCGAGCGATTCCTTTTCGAGATCGGCAAAGGCTTTCTCGACGGCCTTCATGTCCGCGCCACCCAGCGCCGGCGTGTAGCTCTGCACGCGATCGACGCGCGCCGGCGCCATCAGCATGCCGATGGTGCTGCCGGCCCCTGCGCCCGGCGGACAGACGACCCGCTTCACGCCGAGCTTGCGCGCGACGTGCCAGGCATGGACGGGGCCGGCGCCGCCGGTCGCCAGCAGTGCATATTCCGATGGCACGCGTCCGCGCTCGGCGATGGCCACGCGCGCGGCGCCCGCCATGTTTTCGTTCACCACGTCGTGTACGCCGAAGGCCGCACGACCTGGCTCGACCGCAAGTGACGTCGCGAGCGCGCCGAACGCCTTGTCGGTCGCCGCCTTGTCGATCTTCATCGCGCCGCCCAGGAAGAAGTCGGCGTTGAGATAGCCCAATGTCAGGTCGGCGTCGGTCACGGTCGCATTGATGCCGCCACGGCCGTAGCAGGCCGGGCCGGGCTGCGCGCCGCTGCTCTCGGGACCGACATTGAGCGTGCCGAGCTCCGACCTGTGCGCGATCGAACCGCCGCCGGCACCGATCTCGATCAGCTCGACGGTCGCGATCTGCATCGGCAGGCCCGAGCCCCGCAGGAAGCGCTTCTCGCGCGCGGCCTCGAAGCCGTAGGCCACCAGCGGCTCGCCGTCGTCGACCAGGGCCAGCTTGGCCGTCGTGCCGCCCATGTCGAAGGCCAGCACGCGCTCGAGCCCTGCATTGCGCCCGAACCACGCGCCGGCCAGCGCACCGGCGGCCGGCCCGCTCTCCAGCAGTTGCACCGGCACCCGCTTGGCTTCGCTGACATGCGTGAGGCCGCCGTTCGATAGCATCAGGAACAGGCCGCCGGGAATCCCCTCATCGCGCAGCGCCTGCTCGAGGCGCTCGAGATAGATCTCGGCGAGCGGCCGGATATAGGCGTTGGCCACCGTCGTCGAGGCGCGGAGATACTCCCGGATCTCGGGCGCCACTTCCGACGAAAGCGAGATCGACAGGTTCTGGAAGCGCTCGGCGACCGCCGCGCCGATCGCGCGCTCGTGCGCCGGGTTGGCGTAGGAGTGGAGAAAGCAGATGGCGAGGCTCTCGACACCCTGCTCGACGAGTTGTGCGACTTCGGCGAGCGCGGCATTCACGTCGAGTTTCTTCTCGACCGAGCCGTCGGCCGCCAGCCGCTCCGTCGCCTCGCGCCGCCACGGACGCGGCACCAGCGGCTTCGGCATTTCGATGAACAGGTCGTAGAGCTCGTACTTGCGCTCGCGGCCGATCTCCAGCACGTCGCGGAAGCCCGCCGTCGTCAGCAGCCCGGTCCGGGCGCCCTTGCGTTCGATCAGCGAATTGGTGAACAGGGTCGTGGCGTGGACGACCCTGTTCACCTGCTCGGGCTTCGCTCCGGCTTTTTCCAGCACGCGCCGTGTGCCTTCGATCGCGCCGCGCGCGGGATCGTCGGGCGTCGTGCTTTCCTTCCAGATGACGGCGCGCCCATCGCGCGGATCGTGGATCACCAGATCGGTGAAGGTGCCCCCGATGTCGATGCCGAGGGAAAGGGGTGCAGTCATCACCGTCGTCCCGACCGGAGCGAAGCGAAGTGGAGGGACCTTTCTTGCGGATGCGGAAGAGAGATCCCTCGGCTGCGCTCGGGATGACGGAGATTCATTTCGGTTCCTAATTGTTGTCGGCGCGGATATTGCCCTGCTTCACCACCTTCGCCCAGCGTTCACGATCCTTCATGATCTGCGCCTGGAAAGTCGGGCCGTCCTGCGGAATGGCCACGAGCCCGCGCGAAGTCGAGAAGCGGTTTGGTGGCCGGATCGTTGATCGCGTCGAGGAACAGTTTCGACAGGCTCGTCGCGATGTCCGGCGGCAGGCCGGCAGGTCCCACGAGGCCGAACCAGTTGTTGATCTCGACTGTCGGCATGTCCTTTGTGAGCAGAGGCAGGTCGGGCGCCATCGGATTGGGCACAGTCGAGGCGATGCCCAGCGCGCGCACCTGGCCGCTCGAGATCTGACCCACGATCTCCGAAATGTTGGCGAAGAAAATATCGATCTGCCCGGTCGCCACGTCGGCGATCGCGGGCGCTCCGCCGCGATAGGGCACATGCAGCAGCTTGAGGCCGCCGGCTTCGGCGGCGAACAGCTCGGCGCCGAGCTGGTTGGTCGAGCCTGCGCCGGTCGAGCCGTAGCTGACCTTGCCGGGATTGGCCTTGGCGTAGGCGATCAGCTCGGCGACGTTCTTGTAGGGTGCAGTCGGCCGCACGATCAGCGCCATCGGCACGCCGACCAGATTGCAGATCGGCTTCAGCTCCTTGTCGAGGTCGAGGGGGATTTGCGTTCCCGGCACGACGGGGCCGACCGCGAGCGAGCCCATGATGCCGATGCCGAGCGTGTAGCCGTCGGGAGGCGCGTTGCCGACCGACTTCAGCGCGATGTAGCCCAGCGCGCCGGTCTTGCTGTCGACCACCACGATGTGGCCGGTCTTCTTCTGGATCGCCTCGGCGGCGATGCGTGCGGCGATGTCGGCGGTGCCGCCCGGCGCGAAACCTACGATCACGTGGATCGGCTGCTTCGGCAGCCAGTCCGCGGCACGCACGGACGACGCGGCCAGGATCATCGGCGCGGCCAACACGGTTCTACGCAGCATGTTCGGTACTCCCAATCCCCACCACACAACGTCGAGCAAGGCCCATGTCGGGTCAAGCGTGGCCGGGTCAACGCTTGAGATGAAGGACCACTGAGCTAAGGTTCGTCGCCTGTCGGAAGGATCGCACCATGAAATTCGGCGTCACCGTCGCTCCACGCGTCTCGGACTGGAAGCTGTTCGTCGACCTCGAGACGATGGGCTACGACTGCGCCTGGGCGGCTGAATTCGCAGATGCTCTATTCCGATGCCTACGCGGTGCTGGCGCTCGCAGCCGCCAACACCTCGCGCATCCGGCTCGGTACCGGCGTTGCCGTGGCGCCGGTACGGTTGGCGCCGGTTGCCGCGCATTCCATCGCTACCATCAACCAGCTGGCGCCCGGCCGGGTATTCCTCGGCATCGGCACGGGCCACACCGCCATGCGGGTCATGGGCCAGGATCCGATGAAGGCCGGTCCGTTTCGCGAATATCTGCGCGTGCTGCGTGCCCTGCTGCATGGCGAGGAGACGAGCTACGAGCTCGGTGGCGAGCGCCACGACATCCGCTTCCTGCACGCCGACCGGGGCTTCATCGACGTCGCCCATCCGGTGCCGATCTACGTCGCCGCCGACGGCCCGCTGGCGCTCAAGACGGCGGGTGCCTACGGCGACGGGCGGGTGTGCTCGCACAACCAGACCCGGGCGCGGCTGCAGAAGAGCCTGGAAACGATGCAGGCCGGAGCCGCCGCCGTCGGCCGCACCCTGCCCGACGACTTCCATACCGCCGCGCTGAGCTACGCCTGCGTGCTTCGGCCGGGCGAGAGCATGACGTCCGATCGCGTCATCGACGAGATCGGCCCGATGGCCGCCGCCACCTTGCACTACTGGTGGGAGCTCTATCAGAAGGACGGCGACACCAGCACGGTTGCCGTCCGCTGCCGCAATCTGTGGGACGAATATCTCGCCTTCACCGAGAGGATGGAAACGCCGCCGGCGAGACGCTACCAACAGGTTCATTTCGGCCATTGCGCCTTCCTGCCGGCGGAGGAGCGCCGCTTCATCACCGAGGACCTGATCCGCGCCACCGGCGGGCTGGTCGGCACGCCGGACGAGATCATCGGCATGCTGCGCGAACGTGAAGCAATGGGCCTGGGCGAGATCACGCTGCTGCCGGCCATGGCAGAGGCGCGGCGCAACCTCGCCGACTTCGCCGAGAAGGTGATCGCCCGATACCGGGATTGAGGTAGTCTCCGCACGCCATGCCGCTTGAGCATCCCGCCGCCGACGTCTGGACCCTGCTGGCCGATTGGGCCGAGTATGCACCCGAGGCAGCCGCCCTCCTCCACGGCGATCGCACGATCGGTTTCGCGGAGCTGCTGGAACTGTCATTGCGCGCGGCGCGCGGCCTCTCCGACCTCGGGGTGGGACCGGGCGACCGGGTGGCCCTGTGGCTGCCCAACGTGCCGGCCTATCCCATCCTCTACTTCGCCTGCATTCGCCTCGGCGCCATCGCGGTCGCGGTGAACACACGCTATCGCAGCGTCGAAGTGGCGGACATCGTCGGCCGCTCCGGCGCCAAGGTGCTGGCCTGCGCGCCGGGCTTCCGACACATCGCCTTCCTCGAGATCCTGGCCGGCATCGATCCTGTCGCACTGGAGAAGCTGACGGCGATCGTCGTCGTGGGCGATGAGCCGGGCACACCACCGCCTGCGATCGAGCGGCTGCAGCGCGTCGGCTTCGAGCGTCTGCAATCGCGCCCGCGCCACGGCATCAATCACGCCAAGGTTAATGCGCCGTGCAACATCTTCACGACCTCGGGCACGACCAGCGCGCCCAAATTCGTCCTGCACCGGCAGGGCGCGATCGCCAGCCACGCCCAGCAGGTGGCGCGGGTCTTCGGCTTCACCGCGCCCGACACGCTGTCGCTCGCGATCCTGCCGCTGTGTGGCGTCTTCGGCTTCAACCAGACGATGGCGACCCTTGCTGCGGGCAAGCCCAGCGTGCTGGTCGAGTCCTACGGGATCGAGGAGATCGCGCGGCTCATCGAAGTACACCGGCCGACGACGATGTTCGGCAGCGACGACATGTACGCGCGCCTGCTCGATCTCGTGCCGGGCGAGCGGCCGTTCCCGTCGATCGGGTGGGCGGGCTATGCGAATTTCAACGCCGCCTTGGCCGATCTCGCCGAGCGTGCCGAACCGCGCGGGCTTCGGCTCGTCGGGCTCTACGGCATGAGCGAAGTCCAGGCGCTCTATGCGCGTCAGCCGCTCGACGCCCCGATCGCGCGCCGCAAGCGGGGCGGCGGCGTACCGACGTCTCCGCTCGCCCATTTCCGCATCCAGGACGGCGAACTGCAGTGCGCCGGCCCCTCGCTGATGGTCGGCTACTGGGGCAACGAGAAGGCGACGGCCGAGACGCTGACGGCGGACGGCTACGTGCGCACCGGCGATCTCGCCGAGGCCGACGGACAGGGTGGCTTCACCTTCCTCAGCCGCATCGGCGACGTGCTCAGGCTCTCGGGCTTCCTGGTCAATCCGCTCGAGATCGAGCAGCACATCCAGAAGATGCCGGGCATCGAAGGCTGCCAGACGATTGCGCTGCCGCGGAGGGACGGCGTGCAGGCCATAGCCTTCGTCATGCTGAAACCGGGCGCCAGCCTCGACGAGTCAGCCCTCATCGGCCACTGCCGAAGCGGCCTTGCCAGCTACAAGGTGCCGTTGCGCGTTTTCGCGATCGAAGACTTCCCCAAGACGCCCTCGCCCAATGGCTTCAAGATCCAGCGCAACCGGCTGCGCGAGATGGCCGAGCGCCTTCTCGATCGCTAACGCCAGAGCTGCTTGCTGGCGAGCGCAGCGCCTTGGGCCAGCGCCTCGAGTTTGGCCCAGGCGATGTCGGGATAGACGCGTCCGCCAAGACCGCAGTCGGTCGAGGCAATGACCCGTTCGCGACCGACCAGGCCCGTAAAGCGGCCGATGCGCTCGGCGACCAATTCGGGATGCTCCACCACATTGGTGGCGTGGCTCACCACCCCCGGCAGGATCAGCCTGTCGTCGGGCAGTTTGACGTCCTTCCAGACCGCCCATTCGTGCTCGTGACGCACGTTGCCGGCTTCGAAGGAATAGGCGCCGGCATTGATCTTCAGCATCAGGCCGACGATCTCCTTCATGGGAATATCGGTCACATGCGGGCCATGCCAGCTTCCCCAGCAGAGATGGAAGCGGATGCGGTCCTGCGGCAGCCCTTTCAGCGCGTGATTGAGCGCCTCGATCCTGGGCATCGTGAATTTGCGGTATTCCTCGGGCGTCGGCTCGGGATTGATCTGATCGAAGTTCTCGGCGATCGCCGGATCGTCGATCTGCAGCACGAGGCCCGCATCGACGATCGCCTTGTATTCGTCGCGCATGGCATCGGCGCAGGCGAATACGAACTCGTCGTCGCTCTTGTAGAAGGAGTTGCCGATGCGCGCGCAGCTCGCCGGGCCTATCGAGGTCATGAAGCCTTCGCTGTAGCCGTGGGCAGAAAGCGCGGCCTTGAAGTTTCTGATGTCGGACGCGATGTCGGCCTTGCCGGTATAGCTGAGCGGCCCGATGCAGAACGGCCAGTTCATCGGTCGCGGCCCGGTCGTGATACCCGACTCGGGATCGGCGTAGGCCGCCGCGAAGCGCGCGCGGTCACGGCGGTCGGCGAAGGTCGAGAGCACGGTGTTGCCCGGCGTCGAGCGATGGACCGGCATCTTGTCGCGATCGATATCCTCGATCCTGAGATTGCCCAGCCGGGTGAAGGAGTAACTCCACCAGGCGCGGTAGTTGACCGCCGAGCCCATCGACTTGCCGAATTCACCGTCACCGGGCACGGCGATGCCCGCCTCCTTCTGGCGGCGCACGACGTCGGCCACGCCCTCAGCCAGGGTCTTCTGGAACGCGGCCTCGTCGGCCTTGCCCTCTTCGCGCCGCCTGTTCGCGTTAATAAGTGTATCGGGGCGCGGCAGGCTGCCGGCATGGCTGGTCAGGATACGGTCGCTGCTTGCCCTCATGATCACCGTCCCTTGAACTTGCCGGGCTTGCGCTTCTCGGTGAAGGCGCGCGCTGCTTCCTGGAAATCCTCGGTGAGATAGAGGCGCTCCGGGGCCGCCATATGCATGACCTCGCGGCTCATGCGATCCATGTACCAGCGCCGCAGGCGCACGGTGGAGCGCACGCTGAGCGGCGGATTTTTCGCCACTTCGGCGGCTAGCGCGCGCGCCACGTCGAGATACTTTCCCTTGGGCGCCACGCGGTTGATCAGGTTGGCCTTGAACGCCTCTTCGGCGGTAAAGAAGCGGCCGGTGAGTGCGGCTTCCATCGTGAAGGCGGCACCGCCGCGGAAATGCATCAGCGACCAGTACTTGCTGGCACCGAGACCGCGGCTGGTCTCCGTCACCTGGAAGCGCGTGCCCTCTTCCGCCACCACGAGATCGCATTCGAGCACGATGCCGACCGAGAGACCGAGGACATAACCGTGAGGGGCGGCGATCACCGGCTTCCAGTTGACCGCCTTGGTGAGCAGATCCGACGAGTGCGTGCCGCGCCCCTGCGGGCCGCCCAGCCGCAGGAACTCCTCGCGGCTGCGCAACTGGCGTTGCCTGACGTCGGCGCCGCTCGAGAAGGCCCGGCCCGTGCCGCACAGGATGGCGACATGCGCTTCATCGTCCATGTCGAAGCGATGCAACTCCTCGCCCAGCGCGCCCACCAGCTCGTCGCTGAAGGCGTTGAGCTTGTCCGGCCGGTTCAGGGTCAGTGTGACGATCTGGCCGTCACGCTCGTAATTCACCAGCGCCATGGTTTCCCCCTTTGCAGTCGATTCGTTGGCGGCAGGATGCCATGCTGGCGGGTAAAATTGGGAGGGAACAATGCAAGGCGTCCGCAGGGCGACAATCGCATTCCTGTCGGTGGCGTTGCTCAGCGTGTCCGCCGCGGGCCAGAAGAAATACGACCCGGGCGCATCGGACACCGAGATAAAGCTCGGCCAGACCATGCCTTACAGCGGGCCTCTTTCGGGCTTCATCACCCTGGCCAAGGCCGAGATTGCCTATTTCGACATGATCAACGCCCAGGGCGGCGTGAACGGGCGCAAGATCAGGATGATCTCGCTCGATGATGGTTTCAGTCCGCCCAAGACGGTCGAGCTGACGCGTCAACTGGTCGAGTTGGATCAGGTGCTGGCGATCTCCGGCTCGCTCGGCACGGCAACCAACGCATCGGTCCAGAAATACCTCAACGGCAAGCACGTGCCGCAGCTCTTCCTCGCCTCGGGCGCCAGCCGCTGGGCCGATCCCGAGCATTTTCCCTACACGATGACGCTGACGCCGATCTACCAGGCGGAGGCCCGCATCTACGCCACCTATGTCCTCAAGGAAGTGCCCAACCCCAGGGTCGCGGTGCTTTATCAGAACGACGATTTCGGCAAGGACTTCCTCAAGGGATTCCGCGATCGCCTCGGCGAAAAGGCCGATGCGATCGTGGTGCGCGCGGTGAGCTACGAAGTCACCGACCCGACGGTCGATTCGCAAGTCATCGACCTCGCGTCGACCAAGGCCAACGTCTTCCTCAACATCACGACGCCGAAATTCGCCGTGCAGGCAATCCGCAAGGCCCATGAGCTGGGCTGGAAGCCGATGCAATTCGTCGACAATCCCGCCGCATCGATCAACATCGTCATGCGGCCGGCCGGTATCGACGCCTCTAAGGGAGTGATGTCGGCGGCGTTCGTGAAGGACCCGACCGATCCGCAGCTCAAGGACGATCCCGAGTTCCAGGCCTGGGTCGCGTGGATGAAGAAGTATTACCCGGCCGGCAGCCTCGAGGATCCGCAAAATGTCGTCGGCTATGTCCAGGCCCAGACCATGGTGCAGGTGCTGAAGCAGTGCGGCGACAACCTGACGCGCGAGAACGTCATGAAACAGGCGGCCAGTCTCAAGGACTTCCATCCCGCCATGCTGCTGAAGGGCCTCAACATGACGACCGGTCCGACGGACTACGAGCCGATGGAAGAAATGGCGCTGCAGCGCTTCAACGGCGAGCGCTTCGAGCTTGTCGGCGGGCTGCTGAGCGCGCGCATGAAGTAACCGCAAGAAGGAGCGTCAGCGATGGCCAAGCGCAAGAGCATCACCTGGGCAGGATTCAAGCACGAGAACCCGATCCCCAACGCCAGCATGATCGGCAACATCCTGATGTCGAGCATCATGAGCGGCCGCGATCCCGAGACCCACACCATGCCGCCCGACGCCGAGGCGCAGATCGCGAACATATTCAAGCACATCAAGGCCTGCGTCGAAGCAGCGGGCGGCACGGTTGACGACGTCCTCAAGGTCAATTTCTGGGTCAAGGACCCGGCGGTCGGCCGCAAGCTGCTGAACGGCCCGTGGACGCAGATGTTTCCCGACCCCAACTCGCGGCCGGCGCGCCACACGCTCTCCCTGCCGGCCACCGCGCCCAACCATGTGACCTGCGATTTCGTCGCGGTGATCGGTTAGGATACCTAGAGCGGCTTCCGATCGCTTGGAACCGCTCCTGCGGTTCCAAGCGATCGGAAACGCATTGATCGAGGCGCTTCGACTACTGCATATTCCGTCCGACTGATTCCAGTCGGACGGAATATGCTCTAGCGACCCGGCAGCCGGAGGTTCGCGACTTCGCTGCCGACGAAGAGCTGGGGCTGCGAGGGCCGCATACCCTGCTTGCGCTCGAGCCCCTCGACACAGGTCCTGGTCGACCGGGCGAGATCGCTCCAGGTCGACGCGCCGTCGAGCTGATGCAGCAGGCACCAGTCGTAGTAGGTGTACTCGTCGTCGGCGCCGCAGCCGAAGCTCGTCCGGTCGGTCGCGGCCGCGGTCAGGATCACGCGATTGGGCCGGCGGGCGCCGTTGTCGATGAAGGTGCCGCTGTGGCAGGCCGAGACGATCACCACCGTCGGCACGCCGCCGCAGCCCTCGGCCAGCAGGCGATCGAGCGTCGCCGGCGTGAGCAGCCGCCGGTCGGGCCGCAGATAGAAGCCATCCTCGTTGCCGTGGCTGGTCATGAAGGCGAGACAGGCCTTGCCGCCGCCGCCGCGCAGGGCCGCCGCGACGTTGCCCGAGCTCGACAGGCGCTCGCGCGGCACGCTCGCGGGATCGGCTGAATATGTCGTGATATCGACGACGCCGAGGTTGCGGAGCTTGGCGCGCATCTCCTCGACACCGTTGTCGAAGGCGGGCGTCGCGCTGTCGCCCGCGATCAGCACGGCGTGCCATTGGTTGGCCGGCACGCTGCCGTCGCCCGCGGGCATTGGCGCCGCCGCCGCCGCCGCGGCCTGCGTGACGGGCGGCGGAGAGTCGGCCGATGGGGTGCAGGCCGCGCCCGCGAGAAGCGACGCGACGACGACGAACGCGCAACGCACGGCCATGCCCTATCTCTCCACCGCTCCTACGGAACGCAACGCCATTTCGGCGTAGAGCGTCGCCATCTGGTCCTCGTCGAGCTGGCGGCCGGGGATGTACCACATCGACACATGCGTGCACTGGTCGAGCAGCGCCATCGCCATTGCCTTGAGGTCGCGCCGGCCGTCGATCTTCGGCGGATCGAATACGCTCTTCTCGATGCCGCCCGTCAGGATGCCGACCAGTATGTCGCGAATGGCGCGGCGGCTGCGCCGAATGTCGCTCACCCGCTCCTGATCGAGCCAGCCGATCTCGCGGTTGGCGACCAGCGCTTCGACGCGAAGCCGGCAGTGACGCATCACGTATGTCCGCACGAACGCCGCGAGCTGGGCGCGCGGATCGTCGCCGGCATTGCCCACCGCCAGCAGGCACTGCCGCTCGAGCTCGGCCTGCGTCGAGGTGATGATGTCGTGCAGCAGCTCGTCCTTCGACTTGAAGTGATTGTAGAGCGCACCCTGGGTCAGGCCGCAGGCCTTCATGATGTCGCGCACCGTGACCACGGGATAGCCGCGTTCGGCGAACTGGGTGAAGGCGGCGGCGCGGATCGCCTCGATAGGCTGGCGCGCTTCGCGCTCGGCCGAGGGGCGCGGGGCGCGCTCGACAGGCTGGCGCGCTTCGCGCTCGGCGGGCAGCGCCGCGGCCACCGCCACCTTGACCGGCTTGCGCTTGGTCATCGGGCGGCCCCGGCGATTCCCTCGACCAGCCGCCAGCCCAGCTCGGCGGCAGGCCGCACCAATTTTCCCGAATTCGGCGGCGCGCACATTGGAAGCCGTGCCATCGAGCGAGCGGGCATAGACGCCCTGGCGGATGCACGACACGCGGAAGAGATTGTAGGCCATGTAGAATTCCCAAAGGGCGGGCATCGGCACCGGCCGTTTCGCCCGCGTGCAGTAAAAGGCCACCATCTCCTGCTCGCTGGGCAGGCCGAGCGCAACAAGGTCGTGGCCCAGCAGGCCGCCCCACTCGGCGGGCGTACGCCACAGCATGCAGAGATAGGAGAGTTCGGCCAGCGGGTCGCCCAAGGTGGAAATCTCCCAATCGATGACGCCCAGCACGCGCGGCTCGCTGGCATGGAAGACCATGTTGTCGAGCCGGTAGTCGCCATGCACCAGGACCGTTTCGTCGCTCGGCGGCAGATGCGCCGGCAACCAGTCGAGCAGTTTGTCCATCGCCTCGATCGTCTCGGTCTGCGAGGCCTTGTACTGCTTGCCCCACCGCGAGATCTGGCGCGCGACGTAGCTACCGGGCCGGCCGAAGTCGGCCAGCCCGAGGCCCGCGTAGTCGACGGCATGCAGGCGCGCCAGCACGTCGAATTTCGCCTCATAGATCGCGCGGCGACCTTGCACGGGAATTTCCGGCAGCAGCGGATCCCACAGGACGCGCCCGTCGCAATATTCCATGACATAGAATGCCGTACCGACGACGCCGTCGTCTTCACACAGTGCATAGGCGCGGGGCGTCGGCACGTCGGTCCTGTTCAGGGCGGAGATCACGCGAAATTCGCGATCGACGGCGTGCGCCGACGGCAGCAGCTTGCCGGGCGGCTTGCGGCGCAGGACATAGTGCCGCCCGGCGCCGTCGGTCAGCCGGTAGGTCGGGTTCGACTGGCCGCCCTTGAACTGCTCGGCCTTCACCGGGGGTACGAAGCCCTGCACATGGGCCGACATGAAGCGCGCGAGTCGCTCCTCGTCGAAGCGATGCCTGGCCTGCACCTCCATCGTGCCGATATAGTCCGCGCCTTTTCTCGCCACCCTGCTGCCCCTGAACGGCCGTTCACATTGGCCGGGAGTTTGCTCGCCCGTTTTGGGCCATGCAATAAGCAGGGCCGGGGAGTTTCTGTGACGTATCTGCTGTCGATCTATCCGCCCTCGGCCTGGATCGTGCTGCTGGCGGGCGGAATCGCGATCGGGGTATTGGCTGGATTGCTCGGCGTGGGCGGCGGGATCATCGCCGTCCCCCTCCTGCTCGACGTCTTCGGCCGGCTGGGCCTGCCCGACGCCACGGCGACGCCGCTTGCCATCGGCACGGCGCAGGCGAGCGTGCTCATCGCCTCGATCACGGCCGTTCTCGCCCATTGGCGCGGTGGCACGATCGATCGGGCCCTCGTGAAAGCGTGGTTGCCGGCCCTCATGGTTGGCGTCGCACTCGGCCTGGCGCTCGGGCCCTTTGCACCGGCGAAAGTGCTGACCGGCATCTTCGCCCTGGTGGCCGCACTCCTCGGCCTCAAAATGGTGTTGGGCAACAGCCTGGTCTTGTCGCGCAAACTGCCTGTCGGCGCGGCAGCGCAGATCGCCCCGACGCTCGTCGGCGCGCTGGCGGCAGCCCTCGGCGTCGGCGGCGGCACGCTCAGCACGCCCGTCCTCTCCCTCTTCTCTTTTCCGATCCGGCAGGCCATCGGCGCCGGAGCCTTGTTCAATCTCGTGATCGCCTTGCCGGCCACGGTCACTTTCCTGGCGCAAGGCTGGGGCGTCGCCGGAAAACCTGCGGATGCGGTTGGAGAAATCGCGTTGTTCTGCGTGGCGACCCTCTCCCTGCCTGCGCTCTTTGTCGCGCCCGCGGCCGCGCGCTGGTCTGCGCGCGCGCCGCTCGTGCTATTGCGTCGGCTGTTCGCGCTTTGCCTGGTGGCCATTGCGGTGAACCTGCTGCTCAAGCTCTGAATTCACGCTTGGGCAACCCGCTGAATATGTGTTTATCTAGGGGTAGATCGGCTTGGGGGGTTCCGGGCCCAAAATCTACAGAGAACGAGTGCGCGTAGGGGAGGCGTCGTTGAACCGATTCCTGAGCAAGGACTTCTTGGCCGGGGCGATGTTTATCGCCTTCGGATTGATTGCACTCTATTTCGGGCGACACTTGGCCCCTGGCACGACGGTCCGCATGGGACCGGGCTATGTGCCCCACATGTTGTCCTACATCATGCTGGTGCTGGGCTTCATCATCGCGGCGCTCGCCCTGTTCTATGGCGGCGAGCGGGTCGAGGCGCCGAAATGGCGGCCGATCACCATGGTGACCATCGGCATCGTGGCCTTCGCGCTGCTGCTCGAGAGCACGGGCATGTTCCCGGCCCTGGTCGCGCTGGTCTTCATCGCCTCGCTGGGCGGCGATGAATTCAAACTTTGGGAGGTTGCCGTCAACATCGTGGTGCTGACGATCCTCTGCATCCTCGTGTTCAAGGTCGGCCTGAGCATGAACATCGCCATCATCAACGGAGTTTGGTGAGATGGACATGCTGCACAACCTGACGCTGGGCTTCAGCGTCGCCCTCTCCTTCCAGAACCTGCTCTACGCGCTGATCGGCTGCATGGTCGGCACCTTGATCGGCGTTCTGCCCGGCATCGGTCCCGTCGCCACGATCGCGATGCTGCTGCCGATCACCTTCCATCTGCCGCCGACGGCGGCGCTGATCATGCTGGCCGGCATCTACTACGGCGCCCAGTACGGCGGCTCGACCACCTCGATCCTGGTCAATCTGCCGGGCGAGGCCTCCTCGGTCGTGACCTGCATCGACGGCTACCAGATGGCGCGCAAGGGCCGCGCCGGCGCGGCGCTCACCATCTCGGCGCTCGGCTCGTTCTTCGCCGGAACCGTCGGCACCCTGGTCATCGTGCTGTTCGCCGAACCGCTGACGCGCATGGCACAGAAATTCGGCCCCGCCGATTACTGCTCGCTGATGGCGCTCGGCCTCGTGGCAGCCATCGTGCTGGCCAACGGCTCGGTGCTGAAGGCGATCGCCATGGTGTTCCTGGGCCTGCTGTTCGGCCTGGTCGGCACCGACGTGAACACCGGCGCGCAACGCTTCACCTTCGACATTCCCGAGCTCTCGGACGGCATCGACTTCGCCCCGATCGCGATGGGCCTGTTCGGCATCGCCGAGATCGTGGTCAACCTCGAGAAAGAAGATGTCGAGATCCGGGGCCATCAAGGTGACATCGCTGTGGCCCACGCGCGAGGAGACGCGGCGGTCGATCCCGGCCGTCATCCGCGGGACCATTCTCGGCTGGCATCCTGGGCGTTCTGCCGGGCGGCGGTCCGACCCTGGGCGCCTTCTCGGCCTATACGCTGGAGAAGAAGATCTCCAAGCGTCCGGAGGAGTTCGGCAAGGGTGCGGTGGAAGGCGTCGCGGCGCCTGAATCGGCGAACAACGCCGCCGCCCAGACATCGTTCATCCCGATGCTGACGCTCGGTATTCCATCCAACGCCGTCATGGCGTTGATGGTCGGCGCCATGATCATCCAGGGCATCCAGCCGGGCCCCGAGGTCATGACCAAGAAGCCGGATCTCTTCTGGGGCATGATCGCCTCGATGTGGATCGGCAACCTGATGCTGGTCATCATCAACCTGCCGATGATCGGCATGTGGGTGAAGCTGCTGACGGTGCCCTACCGCTTCCTGTCGCCCGCCATCCTGCTGTTCTGCGCGCATCGGCGCCTACAGCCTGCAGAACAGCACCTTCCACGTCGAGCAGGTCGCGATGTTCGGCGTGCTCGGCTACATCTTCGTCCGCCTCGGCTGCGAAGGCGCCCCGTTCCTGCTGGGACTGGTGCTGGGACCGCAGATGGAGGAATATTTCCGCCGCGCCATGCTGCTCTCGCGCGGCGATCCGATGGTCTTCCTGCAGCGCCCGATCAGCCTCGGCCTGCTGGTGACCACCTCGATCCTGCTGATTCTGATGGCGCTGCCGAACCTGCGTAAGGCTCGCGAGGAAGCTTCCACGGAAGAAGAGACCTGATCGACCAAGGAGTCCCGTCATGTCCGACCTGCCCAAGCGAGTGCTGATCTCCGAGGAGGGCCCTCGCGAGGGCTTCCAGTCGGAGAAGAAGATGATCCCGGTGGTCGACAAGGTTCGCCTCATCGAGGCGCTGGCGGACACCGGGCTGACGCACATCGCCTGCGTCTCCTACGTCAATCCCAGGCGCGTGCCGACAATGGCCGATGCCGAGGAGGTGGCGGCGGCGATCCATCAGAAGCCCGGTATCGAATACGCCGCGCTCTACCTCAACCAGCAGGGTCTCGAGCGCGCGTTGCGCGGTCCGTTGCATGTCGAGGGCAGCGTTCGCGTGACCGCCTCCGACACCTTCTCGCGCAAGAACATCGGCAAGTCGGTCCCCGACTTCCTGGTCGAGCAGCGCCTGTCGCTGAAGACCTTCAAGGATCGCAACATGCCCGTCGAATGGGGCGTCGTGCTGGGCGCCTTCGGCTGCAACTACGAGGGCGAGCTCTCGACCGACCTGATCCTGACCCGCTGCCAGCAGGTGCTCGACGAGGCCACGCTGGCGGGCTTCACGCTCAAGGGCATCAAGCTCACCGACGCGATGGGCTGGGCCACGCCGCAATCGGTCGAGCGCCTGATCGGCGCGATCCGCAGCAAGTGGCCGGACCTCGAAGTCGGCCTTCATCTGCACGACACTCGCGGCACCGGCATGGCGGCCGCCTATGCCGGCCTGCGGCTCGGGGTGACCGAGTTCGACGCCTCGATCGCCGGGCTGGGCGGCTGTCCGTTCGCCGCCACCGACGGCGCGGCCGGCAACATCTGCACCGAGGATTTCGCCTTCATGTGCGAGGAGATGGGTGTGGAGACCGGTCTCGACATCGACCGCCTCATCGAGGTCGCCAAGATCGCCGAGGATGTCGTCGGCCGCCCCCTGCCCGGGCATGTGATGCGCGGCGGCACGCTGAGGGCCGCCAAGCAGAAGGCTGCGGCATGAACGCCGAGACCATGACTGCCGAGGCGGCCGTGCCCGACTCGACCTATGTCGACGTCGACAAGGTGCCATGGACGAAGACGCGCTTCCCCGGCGATCGAGACCAAGATGCTGATGGAGAACAAGGCCACCGGCATGTCGACCCAGCTGATGCGCTGGGCGCCGGGCGCGCGCCTGCCGAACCACGAGCACGTCGCGATCGAGCAGACCTAGGTGATTGCGGGATCCCTCGCCGACCATGCCGGCGTCTGCCGCGCCGGCCAGTATGTCTGGCGCCGCGCCGGCAGCCGCCACGATGCCTGGACCGACGAAGGCTGCCTGGTGCTCGCCGTCTTCCTGAAGCCCAACACCTTCTTCGACTGATCCTCAGCCAAGCGAGAGACCGATGCCCGGCGTTCTGGACGGAATACGCGTTCTCGATTTCGGCCGGTACATCGCCGGACCTTTCTGCGGCACCATGCTGGGCGACCTCGGCGCCGAGGTGATCCGCATAGAGAAGCTCGAAGGCAGCGAGGATCGCTGGGTCACGCCGGTCACCGACGATGGGCAGGGGGCGATGTTCCTCCAGATGGGCCGCAACAAGCGCGGCCTGACGCTCAACCCGATGAAGCCGGCCGGCCGCGAGATCGTGAAGAAACTGGTCGCCGTCTCCGACGTGGTGATCGCCAACCTGCCCTACGAAGACATGAAGAAGATGGGCATCGATTACGACACCATCTCCGACATCAATCCGCGCATCATCCTGGCCACCAATTCGACCTTCGGCTCGGAAGGCCCCTACGCCACGCGCGTGGGCTTCGATACGATCGGCCAGGCGATGTCAGGCGCCATGCACCTATCGGGCGACGGCGAAGTGCCGACCCGCGCCAACGCGCCCTACGTCGATTTCGGTTCAGCCCTGCTCAGCACCGTGGGCGTGATGGCCGCCCTCATGGATCGCGCCAGGAGCGGCAAGGGCCAGAAGGTCGAGACGGCGCTGTTGCGCACGGCCATGAACATCACCAATAGCCACCTGATCGAGCAGGCAATGCTCGATCTCAACCGCGTGGCCACCTTGAACCGCGGCTTCACCGCCGGCCCCTCCGACACCTTCAAGTGCTCCGACGGCTGGATCTACGCCATGACAATCGGGCAGCCCCTGTTCGTGCGCTGGTGCCGACTCATGGGCAACGAGGACATGCCCGCCGACCCGCGCTTCAAGGACGACCTGGCACGCGGCGACAACGGGGAGGCGCTGTCGGCGATCATGCAGAAGTGGTGCGCCGGCCGCACCGTGGCCGAGGCGCTGGAGGCGCTGGAAGCCAACCGCATTCCGGCGGGCGCCGTCTACACGCCGCAGCAGGCGCTCGACGACAGGCATGTCCGGGAGGCCGGGTTCTTTCATCAAATGGAATATCCCGGTGCTGCGAGGCCCATTCCCGTGGTGCAGGAACCGGTGAAGCTGTCACGCACGCCGCTCACGATCCGCCGCCGCGCGCCCACGCTCGGCGAGCATACCGACCAGATCCTGCAGGAACTCGGCTATACGCCGACCGTTATCGAAAAGCTGCGGGCGGATCGCGTCGTCTGATCCCGGTTCCCTGCGGCATCGCCCAAAGCCAGCGAACCGCAAGAACCAGCATGTTGCGCCGAACCTTTCTCCTGTCCACGGGAGCTGCCCTCGCCGCCGCGCCCGCCCGTGCCGGTGGCCTTCCGTATGGCCCTACCCTCGGCTTCATCGCCCATCGCAATGGCCAGCGCATTGGCACCCACACGCTTGCGTTCCACGAGGAGAACGGACGGCAGGCCGTCGCCACGCAGATCGATTTCGCCGTCCACATGCTGGGCATGGCCGTCTATCGCTACCGCCATCGCTGCCAGGAGTTCTGGGCGGACGGGCAATTCCTCTCGCTCGCCAGCGAGACCGACGACAACGGCGAGAAATACGCGGTGCAGGCCCGGCACGAGCGGGGCAGCCTGGTCGTCCGCCGGCGCGAGCCGCAGTCGTTCCAGAAGACCGCGGGCGGCGACGCGGCCTTCGAGGAGCAGCGCTGGGTCCGCGAGGCTCATCCAGGCCACATCCTGCCCACAACCAACTGGAATTTCGCCCAGACGCGCCAGACCGCCTTGCTGAACACCCAGCACGGCAGGATCAACCAGGTGGCCGTACGCGAACTGGGCCGCGAGACGGTGCGGACTGCGACCGGCGCGCCGCCCGCGACGCATTTTGCCTACGATGGCGACATCCAGATGAACCAGTGGTTCGACGACCGCGCCCGCTGGGTAAAATCGACCTTCAGGGCGACTACCGATGGATCGCTGATCGAGTACATTCTGCAGGGATGAGCCCTGCCGATCGCTTCGCGCGCCTGCCCGCCCTGCTCGCCGCCGACGACGACCTGAGACGCCGCGGGCGCCGGGTCGACACCGACTGCCGGATCGACGTCGGCAGCGAGCCTTTCTTCCTTTCCCTGCGCGGCGGCGCCCTCGCGGCGCTCGATCGCGGGCCTCGCCTGATGCGATCCACCGCCTTCACCATACGCGCGACCGACGAGGCCTGGGCGCAGTTCTGGAAAGCCCTCCCGGACCCCGGCTGGCACGATCTCTTCGCCCTCACCAAGCGCGGCGTCGCCTCGATCGACGGCGACCTGCGGCCCCTCCTGCAGAACCTGCAGTACTTCAAGGACCTGCTCGCTCTGCCAAGGGAAGTGCGGTGACGATCCTCTGGGCCACCGGGCTGCTGCTTCTGGCCTATCTCGCCGGTTCGCTTCCTACCGGCTACTGGATGGGGCTGACCAAGGGCATCGATCTGCGCGCCGTCGGCAGTGGATCGACCGGAGCGACCAATGTCCTTCGCAGCGTCGGCAAGAGAGAAGCGCTCGTTGTCTTCATCGTCGACATCGCCAAGGGATATCTTCCGGTCTGGTGGGCGATAACGCTGGAACCATCGCTATGGTGGAGCCTCGGGTTGCCGCTCTACACGATACCGGTCGCGGCCGCCCTCATGTCTGTTCTCGGGCACAGCCGCTCGATCTTCCTGGGATTCAAGGGCGGCAAAAGCGCAGCGACAGGATTGGGAACTTTCCTCGCTCTCAATCCTCTGGCAGCAGGCATCGTCTTTGCCACCTGGCTTGGCGTCTTGGCCGTGTGGAAGATTGTCTCGCTGGCATCGATCAGTGGCTCCGCAGTGGCGCCGTTCGTCGCCTACTTCTGCGGATCGCCGCCAGCGATCGTCGGCTTCGCCATCGTCGGCGCCCTCTATGTCATCGTCAGGCATCGCGCCAATCTGACGAGACTGATGAACGGAACAGAACCGCGCGTCGGCAAAAAGCTGGAGGAGTCCTGATGGCACCCAGGCTCGATCCCATGGTGGGCCGCTACGTGCGGACCGATATCGAGGGCACCGCCCATCGACTCTATTTCGAGGAAGCGGGTCACGGCATCCCTCTCGTCTGCCTGCACACCGCCGGTGCCGATGGCCGGCAGTTTCGCCATCTGCTGGCCGATCCCGAGATCACGAGCCGCTTCCATGTACTGGCCTTCGACATGCCGTGGCACGGCAAGTCGACGCCGCCCGATGGATGGGAGCGCACCGAGTATCGCCTCACCACGCAGTCCTATACCGCCACGATCCGCGCCTTCTGCGCCGCCCTGGAACTCGACAGGCCTGTCGTCATGGGCTGCTCGATCGGCGGGCGCATCGTGCTCAACCTCGCGATCGCCCATGCGCACGAGTTCCGCGCCCTGATCGCGCTCGAGGCGGCCGATTTCCAGCAGCCCTGGTACGACACCGAATGGCTGCACCGGCCCGACGTCCACGGCGGCGAGGTCTGTGCGGCCTTGATATCCGGTCTGATCGCGCCGCACAGTCCGTCGGTCGCGCGGCACGAGACGCTATGGATGTACAAGCAGGGCGGCCCTGGCGTGTTCAAAGGCGATCTCTATTTCTATCGCGTCGACGGCGATCTGCGGGAAAAGGTGAAGGGCATCGACACGAGTGCCTGCCCGCTCCACCTGCTCACCGGCGAGTACGATTTTTCCTGCACCAGCCAGGACACGCAACGCACGGCCGCGCAGATCCCGGGGGCGAGCGTGCAGATCATGAAGGAAGTCGGCCATTTCCCTATGAGCGAAAATCCCGCAAAGTTCCGCGAGTACATCCTCCCGGTGCTGGCGAAGATCGGATAAAGCGGGATGATTTGATGTCCAGCGTGCGCGATTGCGGGCTTGACAGACAGTGCGAAATACGCAATACCTCATTGCGGGGACCCGGACCCAGGCTCGAGCGCTGAAGCTCGGGGCCGAAGCGCGGGGGTCACGGGAGACGCTGCACTGTGGGGCAGATCGAGCGTGGTGCGTTTATCTCCCGTTTAGCGCGCCCGTCCCGGCAGCTAACGCATTGAATCAACTCGGTTCTCGGAATCGGTCTCGTTAAATTTCCGTTTTTTAACGGGAGGTCCCGGAAGAAAAATCTCCGCTGCCCGCGACGGCTGAAGCTAACGTCATCGAGCTTCAACCGCCCGCTTTAGCGCTGCGCGCGCCAGAAGGCGGGTCGAATCGAGAGTGGGCAGCGGCGAATTGCCGTCGTTGATGATCAGCGGGATTTCCGTGCAGCCCAGCACCACCGCGTCGCAGCCCCGGTCCTTCAGTCCGGCGATGACGTGCTGGTGATAGGCAACGGCCTCGGTCGAGCGGATGCCCTTCACCAGCTCGTCCATGATGAAGCGGTTGATCTGCTCGCGCTCCGGTTTTTCCGGCCGCACATACTCGAGGCCGCGGGCGGACAGTTTCTGCGGGTAGACTTCGCTGTCGACGAGCCAGCGTGTGCCGGTGATGCCGATGCGCTTGAATCCGCGCGCCACCGCCTCGTCGGCCACCGCGTCGGCGATGTGCAGCCAGGGGATCGGTAGCCGCGCCTCTATATGATGGAGCGCCTGATGGATGGTGTTGTCCGGGCAGATCACGAAATCGGCGCCGATAGTGGCGAGCTTCCGCGCCGAACCCAGCATAAGCTCGGCCACAGCGTTCCAGTCGCCCCTTTCGATGCAGAGCATGTACTCGGCGAACGACGGCGTATGCATGGATATTTCCGGGTGGCCGTATTCGCCGAACAGACGTTCACCCTCGACGCAGACGGTGCGGTAGCAGAGCGATGCGCCTTCGGCCGAGCAGGCGGCAATTCCGATGTGCTGGGCCATGGCGCTCAGAGGATCTGGAAAACCTCGTAGACCGGTCCGGTCGGATCGCGCCGGCCGGTGGCTACGCAGACGATACGATTGAGGAACCGGTACTTTTCGGACGCCGTCTCGAAATAGGGCGTCGAGCGGAAATAATACTGGCTGGGATCCACCTTCTCGCCCTTGTTGAGCTGCTCGATCACCCAGGCCGGACCGTGCCGCATGCCGCGATAGCTCATGTAAACCAGGTGATCGTCGTCGGTCTTGAGCGTGAGCCGCACGTCGAGCATCAGGATGCCGTCGCGCCGCATCAGCAGCCAGTCGCCACCCGGGCTCGGGAGCACGGTGCCTTTCAGCTCTTCGCCCTCGAACCTGCCGCCCTTCACGGTGGCGATGCGGCGGCGGCCGTAGGGCGTCTCGCCGACGTCGGTCATGTTCGGATCGACGTCGAGCGTCAGGGTGAACAGGTGGGACGAGCGAAGTTCGGTCATTGGGTGCCTCAAATCCTGGCGCTGCGTCCTGCCCAATAGGGCTCGCGCAACTCACGCTTCATGATCTTGCCGATGGTGCTGCGCGGAAGCGAGTCGCGAAATTCGACGGCGACGAGCCGCTGCGTCTTGCCGAGCTGGCCATTGGCCCATTCCTTGACCTGATCTTCGCTCGCCGTCGTGCCCGGCCGCCGCACGCACAGCGCCATCGGTGACTCGCCCCATTCCTCGCTGGGAACGCCGATCACGGCGACGTCGACTATGTCCGGGTGCTTCAGGAGCATGACCTCGATGTCGGCGGCGTAGACGTTGAATCCGCCGGAGATGATCATGTCCTTCTTGCGGTCGAGCAGGACGATGAAGCCATCCTCGTCGATCCTGCCCATGTCGCCCGACTTGAAGAACAGACGGCCGTCCTTGTCGTGCCAGAACAGGTCCTTCGTCTTGTCGGTCTGCTTGTAGTAGCCCTTCATCATCACCTGGGCGCGGCCGGCGAGTTCACCGACCTCGCCTTGCGGCAGAACATTGCCCTGCTCGTCGAGGACGACGATCTCGCTGCCGAGACCGGGCCGGCCGACCGTGTGGAGCTTGTCGGGAAACAGGTTCGCCTCGAGCGTGCACGAGCCGCCGCCTTCGGTGAGGCCGTAGATCTCGATCAGGCGGCCCGGCCAGCGCTGCAACGCATCGGCCTTGGTCTGCGCCCGCAACGGCGCGCTGGTCGAAAGCTTGGCCTTGAAGGAGCCGAGGTCGTACCTGCCGAAGTCGGGATGGGCCAGGATGCGCTGATATTGCACCGGCACCAGCATGGCGTGGGTGGCGCGCTCGCGCTCTGCGATCTCGAGGAACTTCACCACGTCGGACTTCGTCATCACAATCAGCGTGCCCCCGACGCCGATGGTCGCCAGCGCCGCCACCAGCGTCGTGTTCGAATAGAGCGGCGTCGAGGCCACTGAGATCGCGTCAGGACCGTAGTCGAACGCCGTGAATCTCACGGCCAGAAGATCACGCATGACATGGCTGTGCAGGATGCCCTTGGGCAGTCCGGTCGTGCCCGAACTGTAGATGATGTTGAAGTCGTCGAGTGGTCCCAGCGGCACGGCGAAAGGCGCATCGCTCGCCGGCGCAAGCCACGGCTCGAAATCCTGCCAGCCGGTGTGCCTGAAATCGTAGGCGATACGGCCGCCGCCGATCAGCTTGGATAGCCTGCCTTCACAGGGTTCGACGAGGGCACGATACTGGTCCGACAGGAACAGAACCTTGGCGTCGCAATCGTCGAGCATCTTCTCGAGCGCATCGGCCGCGGCCATGGTCGAGAGCGGCACCACACAGACGCCGGCACGCAGGCCTCCCATGAAGGTCTCGACATATTCGACCGAGTTGGCGGCGAGGATGGCGATCTTGTCGCCCTTGCCCACGCCCATGGCCGCAAGCGTGCGCGCGATCCTGTTGACGCGACGATCGAACTCCGCCCATGTCCGCGTCGTGCCCTCGCAGACCACGGCGCGCTTGTCGGGGAAGGCCGCGGCATGACGGGCGACGCGGACGGGGATCGACAGGAATTCCGGGAAGTCGTCCTCGGTCGGCTGTGGAACCAGCACCGTGTCGGGGCTCATGGCGTCGACTACTTCTTCGGCTCGACCTTCTCGACCGGGCCGCCCGACTTCTTCCAGGCGCTGAGGCCGCCTTCGAGATGGGCGACCGGCAAGAGGCCCATATCCTTGGCCGTCTTGGTGGCCAGCGCCGAACGCCAGGCTCCGGCACAGAAGAAGATGAACTTGTTGCCGGTCTGGAAATATTCCTTGGCGTAGGGGCTCTCGGGGTCGATCCACATTTCGAGCATGCCACGCGTCACGTTGATCGCGCCCGGGATGGTGCCGTCGCGCCACAGCTCGCGCGGATCGCGGATGTCGATGAAGGTCACCCCCGGCTTGCCGACCAGCTTGATGGCATCCTGCGTGGGCACGGTCTCGATCTCGGCGCTGGCCTCATCGACCATCTGCTGCACGGTCTTTTTCATCTTGAGCGGCATCGACCTTCCTCCCGGTCTGCGACGCCTATTTGTACTCAGACGAGGCGTCAGAGGCGACCGTTTTCGAATTCCGCAATCGAGATGCCGAGTTGATCGAGCCCATCCTCGAGATAGTCGCTCACCATCGGCTGGCCCAGCAGATAGGCCGCGACCCGGCCGCCATGCTCGCGCAATCCCTGCGCGCGCATCGCCTCCCATTCCTCCAGCGTGCCGTCTTCGCGGCCAAGCTGCATCAGCGCGATCAGGTCGGCCTTCTCGTCCTCGTCGAGCGCGCCCACGAAGGCACGGATTTCCTGTCGCACGGGATTGTCGCCGTGGTCTTCGAGCACGTCGGTCATGCCGTCGTCGATCGCGTTCGATCCGGAATCCGGGTCGGAATTCGCATCCTGCACGTCGAATTCGCGCGTCTTGACGATCAGGTAGGCGACTTTTTCGGGCGAAATGGAAAGCGTTGGCATGGTGGGTTCCTCCGAGGAAGGAACGCGCCCGCCGGATCGAGGCTGCCGGCGAAATCAGCCCTTCGGCACCGACTTTTCGAGTTCGGCGAGCCACACGTCCGGGGAACCGTCCGACGGGGCGCGCCAGTCGCCGCGCGGCGACAGCGAGCCGCCCGAGGAAATCTTGGGTCCGTTGGGCAGCGCCGAGCGCTTGAACTGGTTGGTGAAGAAGCGCCGCAGGAACAGCGCCAGCCAGTGGCGGATCTCCTTCAACTCGAAGGCGCGCATGCTGCCCGGCGGCACGTTGGCGGGCCACGCGCCCTTCTTCACATCGTGCCAGGCATTCCACGACAGGAAGGCGATCTTCGACGGCCGGTACCCGAGCCGCGTCAGATAGTAGAGATTGAAGTCCTGCAGCGCGTACGGGCCGACGGTGGCTTCCGTAGACTGCGTCACACCCTTCGCATCGGCCGGAACGAGTTCGGGCGAGATTTCCGTGTCGAGGATGTCGTGCAGGGTCCTGGCCGTCGCCTTGTCGACGTCGCCCGACGCCGCGACGAAGCGGATCAGGTGCTGGATCAGCGTCTTGGAAACCGAGCCGTTCGGATTGTAGTGGGACATGTGATCGCCCACGCCGTAGGTGCACCAGCCGAGCCCGAGTTCCGAGAGATCGCCGGTCCCCACCACCATGCCGCCATTCTGGTTGGCGAGACGGAACAGGAAGTCGGTGCGCAGGCCCGCCTGCACGTTCTCGAAGGTGACGTCGTAGACCTTCTTGCCCTTGCCGAACGGATGGCCGATGTCGGCCAGCATCTGCCTGGCCGCCGGCTTGATGTCGATCTCGCCGGCGGTGACGCCCAGCTCCTTCATCAGCCGCCAGGCATTCTTGTAGGTTTTGTCCGACGTGCCGAAGCCCGGCATCGTGTAGGCGAGGATGTCCTTGCGGTCCTTGCCCAGCAGATCCATCGCGCGGCAGCAGACCAGCAGCGCGTGCGTCGAAGTCGAGACCGCCCGACACGCCGATGACAGCCTTCTGCACGCGGCTCGATTGCAGCCGCTGCGCCAGCCCCTGGACCTGGATGTTGTAGGCCTCGTAGCAATTGTCCCGAAGCTTGGCGGGATCCGACGGCACGTAGGGGAAGCGCTCGATGGCGCGCTCGAGCCGGATGCTCTTGCGTGGCGCGTCGAGAGCGAACTCGACGCGGCGGAAGCGAGAGACGCGCGTGCCGAGATCGCGCGCATTGTCGGCGAAGCCGCCGTTGCGCAGACGCTCCTGGCGGATCCGGCCGAGGTCGACGTCGGCCTGCACGATCGTGGACTCCTTCTCGAACCGCTCGGTCTCCGCGAGCTGGTCACCGCATTCGAAGATCGCGGCCTGGCCGTCCCATGCCAGATCGGTTGTCGATTCGCCCGGGCCCGACGCCGAATAGGCGTAGGCCGCACTCGCGCGTGCCGACTGGCTGCCGCACAGCAGCCGGCGCAACTCGGCCTTGCCGATGGTGATGTTGCTGGCCGACAGGTTGACCAGCAGCTCGGCGCCCGCCAGCGCCGCAAGGCTCGACGGCGGCACCGGGACCCAGATGTCTTCGCAGATCTCGACATGGAAGGTCATCGGCACGGTGCCGGTCGAGCGGAACAACAGGTCGGTGCCGAACGGCGCTTTCCGGCCCGCCAGCACGATCTCGCTCTCGAGCACGTTGGCGCCCGACACGAAATGCCGTTTCTCGTAGAACTCGCGATAGTTCGGCAGGTAGGTCTTGGGCACCACGCCGACGATGGCGCCGCGATGCACGACGACCGCGGTGTTGTAGAGCCGGCCGTGCGATCCTCAGCGGAGCGCCGACGATCAGCACCGGATTGAGCTTGCGCGAGGCCTCGACGAGCTGGGCGATCGAGCGCTCGACCTCGTCGAGCAGCGAATCCTGCAGCAGCAGGTCGTCGATCGCGTAGGACGAGAGCCCGAGCTCGGGGAAGATCATCAGGACGGTGCCGGCCCTGTCGCCTTCCTTGGCCAATCGCAGCGTCTGAGCAAGATTGTAAGGGGCATCGGCCACGCGGGTTCGCGGCACGCAGCAGGCGATGCGGGCGAACTCGTGCGAATAGAGTGAAAAGAAGTCGGACAAGGTATTCGGGTCCGCCGGAGAGCAACGCGACAGGCATAGAAGCGGCGGTGGTGGGCGCGACAGGGATCGAACCTGTGGCCACTGCCATGTCAAGACAGTGCTCTACCGCTGAGCTACGCGCCCATCGCCGAAGGCGGTCCGTCTACACGGCCCCTACAACCTTGGCAAGATGGAGCCTTCGCAGCGGCCGGCGCAACTGCCGCCGTGACGGACCGGCCCGCCCGCGCTATGAGGCTGGAATGAGTTCGTTGCCGCCGCCCGCCGCCCCCGACGCCCTGGACAGCCACCAGCCGGACCGCCAGACCGCTCCCGTCGTCGTGGCGTCGCCCCACAGCGGCTCGCTCTATCCGGCCAAATTCCTGGTCCAGGCAGCCGTTTCCCTGGCCGCCCTGCGGCGCGCCGAGGACGCCTTCGTCGACGAGCTGTTCGGCGCCGCTCCGATGCTCGGAATGCCCCTGCTGGCCGCGCGTTTTCCGCGCTCCTACGTCGACGCCAACCGCGAACCCTACGAACTCGATCCCGGGATGTTCGAAGGCCCCCTGCCGCGGCCGCTCAATCACCGCACGACCCGCGTTGCCGCCGGCCTCGGCATGATTCCGCGGGTCGCTGCCAGCGGCGAGGCGATCTATCACGGCCGCGTGCCGTCGGACGAAATCGAGCATCGCCTGGAGACCTGCTGGCGGCCCTACCACGTGGCCCTCTCCCTGGCCGTCGAGCAGACCTACAGCCTGTTCGGCGGCGCCTTGCTGATCGACGCGCATTCGATGCCCTCGTCGGCGTCAGGCATCGGCCTGCGCGAGCGCGAGCAGCGGGTCGACATCGTGCTGGGCGACAATCACGGCGAAGCCTGTGCGCCTCATTTCATGGACTGCATCGACCGCTTCCTGAGCGGCCGGGGCCTTCGCGTGTTGCGCAATCAGCCCTATGCCGGTGGCTTCACCACCCAACGCTACGGACGTCCAGCGCTTGGCCGGCATGCCCTGCAGATCGAGATCAATCGGGCGCTCTACATGGACGAGGCTCGGCACGAGAAACTCGCGACCTTCGGCGTGATGGAACGAACCATCTCGGGCTTGCTGGAGGAGATTGCCCGGCATGCCCTCGAAACGGTGCTGCCGCGACCCCTAGCAGCGGAATAGATGGCTCTCGGATAGGCAGGCCTAGAAAACGCCCAAAAAAAGGGGCCGTGACTGGCACGGCCCGAGTTTAGGGAGGAAACGCCCAAGACGGGCATACAGCAAACAAAGAGGTCACCGAGGTGACGTTTGCTGCCCGCAAAGAATGGTGCACCTGCGAAGGAAATGCAAGTGGGAAAAAAGGCCCTGAATTCACACATTTAGACTGGAAGCCTTGTCCAGCGGAGGTGTGTCTTTTTTGCAACGCACCAAATTTGCGCGAGGCAGGTCTGCATTTGGCGCAAGGCTGCGACGCAGGAGTCGAGGCGGGTGGCACGGCAAAGTTATAGTCGGCTCAAATACTTAGTGGTTTGGTGGAGGATACCTTGGCGAAAAAGTTTGTGGTCGCGATGATGATGCACGAGACCAACACGTTTTCGCCCCTGGCCACCCCTATCGAATCCTTCGCCCGGACGGGCGACCTGACCGGTCCCAAGGCCATCGCAGCTTCCGAAGGGACCAATACATCCCTGGGCGGCTTCATCGAAATCGCCCGCAGGGCCGGCGCGGAGTTCACGGTGCCGATGGCGGCTTCGGCCAACCCGTCGGGGCTGGTCACCAAGGCCGCCTACGCCCAAATGACGACGGCCATCGTCGATGAGATCAGGAAGGGTTGCGACGCGGTCCTGTTGGCACTGCACGGCGCGATGGTCGCAGAAGAGTATGACGACGGCGAAGGCGAATTGCTGAACCGCATCCGCAAGATCGCGCCCAACGTGCCAATTGCGGTCGCCCTCGATTTCCACACGCAGATGACGGACGCCATGATCAAGGGCGCCAACATCATCACCGGCTACCGCACCTATCCGCATATCGATATGGCCGACACCGCACGCCGCGCGGGACGCACCCTGCTGCGAATGCTGGCGGGCGAGGTCGAGCCGAAGATGGTATGGGGCAACCGCCCGATCATGAGCAGTTCACTGGTCCATACGCCGTCGCGCGAGCCGATGAAATCGCTGATGGAAATGGCCAACCACGCCGAGGACAACGGCCAGGTATTGAACGCTTCGGTCTTTCGGCGGATTCCCGCAGGCCGACATCCCCCATCTCGCCTTGTCGTCCGTCATTGTCTGCGACAAGCGCACGGCCGAAGGAGAAATCCTTCTGAACAAGATCCTCGATACTGCCTGGGAGAAGCGCGAGGGCTTCCTGTTTCATCCTGAGCCGTTGTCCGTCCAGGTCGCGCGCGCCAAGACGCTGGAGGGAGGCCCTGTCGTGATGGCCGACCATGGCGACAACACCGCCTCGGGCGGCACGCAGGACGTGATGAGCGTGATCGAGGAGGCCATGAACCAGGGTCTCGAGGACGCCTGCGCCGGCCCGATCTGCGATCCGGCCTGCTGTCGAGCAGATGATCAGGGCCGGCGTCGGCAGCGAGATCACGCTCGACCTGGGCGGCAAGATCGACATGCCGGCGATGGGCCTGAAGGGCAAGCCCCTCAAGGTCACGGGCAAGGTCAAGGCGATTACCAACGGCGAGTTCGTCGTAACCGGGCCGATGGCGACGGGCGTCACCATCCGCATGGGCCGCACCGCCGTGCTCGACACCGGCAAGATGCAGATCGTGGTCTCCGAGAAGCGCAGTGAGCCGTTCGACCTGGGCGTCTTCACCCATTGCGGCATCGATCCGCGGCGCAAGAAATACGTGCTGATCAAGTCGCGCCAGCATTTTCGCGCAGGCTTCGAGCCGATCGCCAGGCACATCGTGATGTGCGACGGCGACGGCTGCACCGCCTCCGACCTCAAGCTGTTCAAGTACACGCGGGTCAAGCGCCCGCTCTATCCGTTCGACATGGACATGCGGCTTGGCCGCAACGACGCGTAGGGGAGTAACGCCGATGGCCGCATACGACATCGTGATCCGCAACGGCCAGGTAGCCGACGGCACTGGCAAGAAACTGTTTGCAGCCGACGTCGCGCTGAAAGGCGACCGCATCGCCGCCGTCGAGGCACCCGGCACGCTGAGGGGCGACAACGAGATCGATGCCAGGGGCAAGGTCGTGGCGCCGGGTTTCATCGACGTCCACACGCACGACGACACCGCGCTGATCGACAATCCCACGATGGCGATGAAGGCCAGCCAGGGCGTCACTACCGTTGTGTGCGGCAACTGCGGCGTCTCGGCCGCGCCCTACACCCGGCCCGATGTCGGCCACTGGATGTCGCTGATCGTCAAGAAGCGGGAGAACATCTCGCAAGGACTTCACCGACTTCGCCCAGAAGGTCGACGCCGCCAAGCCCGCGATCAACGGCGCCTTCCTGATCGGCCACGGCACCCTGCGCCTCACCACAATGGGCGACGACCTCAACCGGGTGGCCACCGCGCCCGAGATCAGGCAGCATGCGCGAGTTGCTCGACCAGAGCCTCGGGCAGGGCGCGATCGGCATGTCGAGCGGCCTGTTCTATGCCGTCTCGAGCCACGCCTCGACCGACGAGGTCGCCGAGGTCGCAGCGCCGCTCGGCAAGTGGGGCGGCGTCTACACCGCCCACATGCGCGACGAGAGCGACCACATCATCAAGGCGATGGACGAGACCTTCGAGATCGGCCGCCGCGCCGGCGCCGAGATCATCGTCTCGCATCACAAGTGCTCGGGCCGCTCCAACTTCGGTCGCATGGTGGAGACGCTGCCCAAGTTCACCGAGGCGATGAAGCAGCAGCAGATCGCCTTCGACGTCTATCCCTACATCGCGGGCTCGACGATCCTGCGCTCCGACATGCTGGAGCGCGCCGACAAGGTGCTGATCACCTGGTCGGACAAGGTGCCGGGCATGAGCGGCCGCGACCTCAAGGACATCGCCCAGGAGATGGGCTGCTCGATGAAGGAGGCGGGCGACCGGCTGCAGCCGGCCGGCGCGATCTACTTCATGATGGACGAGAAGGACGTGCAGGCGGCGATGAGCCATCCCGGCGCGATGATCGGCTCGGACGGCATCCCGTTCGACGCCCATCCCGCATCCCCGCCTGTGGGGTACCTTCCCGCGCGTGCTCGGCCACTATTCGCGCGACCTCAAGCTGTTCCCGCTGGAAGACGCCGTGCGCCGCATGACGTCGTATTCGGCGCAGCGCTTCCATCTCGCCAAGCGCGGCGAGGTGAAGACCGGCTACTACGCCGACCTCTGCGTGTTCGACCCGGCAACGGTGATCGACACGGCGACGTTCGAGAAGCCGATCTCGCCGGCCAAGGGCATCGACACAGTGCTGTGCAACGGCGCCATCGCCTGGCGCGACGGCAAGCCAGGCGGCGGCCGTGCGGGCCGCGCGCTCAACCGTCAGCAGATGCAGGCAGAGGCGAAGGTCTCGGCTTAAGCCGAATTCCTGGGCGTCAGCGAAGGACCTGAAACAGGTCTCTCACCTCGTGCGGGAGTGGCGGCGTCGCCGTTAACTCTCGTCGCGGCGCGTGCGCTCGGCGCGCTCGTGGCGCTCCTGCGCTTCGACCGAGAGCGTGGCGATCGGACGGGCTTCGAGGCGCTTCAGCGCGATCGGCTCGCCGGTCTCTTCGCAGTAGCCGTAGGTCCCGTCCTCGATCGTCTTCAGGGCCTGATCGATCTTGGAGATCAGCTTGCGGAAGCGATCGCGGGTGCGCAGTTCGAGCGAGCGATCGGTCTCGGCCGTGGCCCGATCGGCGAGATCGGGTTGCGCCAGGCTCTCTTCCTGCATGTTCTGCAGCGTCTGGTTGGACTCGTCGATCAGCTCGTTCTTCCACTTGAGCAGCTTCTGGCGGAAGTACTCCTGCTGCATCGCATTCATGAAGGGTTCGCGGTCCGTCGGCCGATAATTCTGCGGCAACGTAATCGACATCGTCGGCAACTCCACTCGCAGCTACTATTTGCCCGCCGAGGGGACGGCGGACCTTCCAAAGCGCGCGGAGTATAGGGATGGTCGACTGTCCCGCAAGGTGATTGAACGTCTCGGACAGACTCTTGTAGTGCACTGCAGCAAAACACAAGACTGGATTATGTTAAGTCCGTTACGCTCTATTGTTGCGCTGCAGCAAACGCGCCCTCGCCCAGGAGGCGGGCAAAGCAGGGGGCAAGTTCAAAGCCGCGATCAGCTGCAAATCCCGCCGCGGCGGCGATCTCCAGCGAACGGCCGTCGGCTACTGCGGCCACGAAGGACGCCTCACCTTCCTCCAGGGCGATGAAGCCCGCGTCGTGCGGCCGCGGCAGCACCAGCAGGCGCGCCGGCCCCTGCGCAAGACCGACCTGTCCTTCCGGCGCTCCCGGCTGTGATGCCGCCCAGATCAGCCCAAGCGGATAGCGTGATCGCAGGAGCATCGTTCCGGCCGCCAAGGGCAGCACTGCCGAGGCAAGCTGCTCGGGCGCCGCGTCGGCAAGATCGGCCGGCGTGAGGCATCGGCCGCGCGGACCGTAGTAGGCCCTGTTGAGGGCCCAATCGAGCCGGGCGACGTCGGCGAGATAGGCGAGGCCGTGGACGGCCTCCTGCGTGTCGAGAAAATCCGCGAAGTCTACGCCGTACTCGGCCAATACCGGCTGGGTCGGCAGGCCACGCGCGACAAAAGCCCCGGCGATTTGGCGGAAGAAGCCGGCGCCAACCAGCGCGTGGACCGTGGGAAAGCTGACGGCAAGTGCTGCGGCCAGCGAGTGCGCGACATGATGTCGATGGATTTCGAGGCGCCGCACGTCGCCGATCTCCGCCGCCAACTCCGGCATGTCCTCGCCCCGCAAATGGGCGGCGAAGGCCGACTGCAGGTCACGCAGCGCGAGCATCATGCAGACCTCCCGCTGCAAGCGCTGCCGAGGCACGCCGACCTTCATCGAGCAACACGGAAAGTGCGGGAAGGTCGGTGTCCCATTCGACCACCGTCGGCCGTGGACCGAAGCGCTCCACGCATCGGGCGAACAGGCGCCATACCGAATCGCAGATCTCGCTGCCATGGTCGTCGATCAGGACCGTGCCGCCGTCGACGTGGTTCATGGCGTGGCCGGCGAGGTGAAATTCTGTGATCGCCGTCGCCGGCACGCCCTCCAGCCAGCATGCCGGATCGAAGCCGAGATTGTGCGCCGTCACGTGGATGTTGTTCGCGTCCAGCAACAGCCCGCAACCGCTTCGCCGCGCCAGCTCCGAGAGGAATTCCGGCTCGCTCATCGTCGAGTGGACGAAGCCGAGATAACCGGACGGGTTCTCGATAGAGACTTGCCGGCCGAGCGCCTCCTGGAGCCGGTAAACGTTGCGCACGACGACCACGAGCGCCTCCTCAGTGTAAGGCAGCGGCAGCAGGTCGTTGAAATACCGCCCACCGTTCGTGCTCCACGAAAGGTGATCGGACACGAAATCGGGCTGCAATCGCTTCACAAGCGCCGCCACCCGCGCGAGATGCGCGGCGTCGAGACCGTCGACGGCTCCCAGCGAGAGGCCGACGGCGTGGACGGAGAAGCGGTAGTCCGCCCGTACCTTCTCCATCGCCGTGAACGCCGGCGACGGCGACAGATAGTTCTCGGCATGGATCTCGAGCAGGCCGATGGCCGGGCGAGTGCGGTCGATCTCGGCAAGATGCGGTGTGCGCAGGCCGATCCCCGCCAGCGCGGTGGCCGAGGTCATGGGCTCAGCTCTTGACCATGCCGCCGACGATCTTCTGGCAGGTGCCCTTGGGCACCGCGATCCAGGCGTCGGGCTGCTTGTCCTGCTTGGCGGTGCCGGCGCACGACGAGTGATCGGTCTGGCAATCGTTCTGCCCTGCCTTGGCGACGCCAAAGCACTTTTCGATCTTGCCCTGGGCCTGGGCGGCGACAGGCATGGCGAGGGCGCTTGCGAGGGCGGCCGCGATGGCAATGCGCGTGGGGGTCATGCAATGCTCCGATATGGCTTCGTTGTTCTTATACGATACTTCCGCGACCTGGCCCCATGGCTGAAATCAGGCCCGGCAACGGCCTGCTCCAGCCCGGCGATTTCGTGCGCCACCCGGAGCGACCGGATTGGGGACTGGGTCAGATCCAATCGATGATCGGTCCGCGCATCACGGTCAATTTCGAGAACGCGGGAAAGCTGCTGATTGACGGGACCGTGATCGAACTTGAACGAGACGCGCCTCCGCGGCCGTGAGCTCCTCGGGCGTGTTGATATTGGCGAAAGGCGCGGTCCCGCCGGGCCATCTCAATTCGGCATGATTGTGGCGGCCGGCAAATTCCTCGACCCGCCGCACGCCCTCTTTCAGGATCGCGCGCCTCAGATCGTCCACCAGCTTCACCGACCAGACGCCCACGGCATGCTCCCGGCGAACGGTGAGCACGTCGGGCTCGGGCACGTGCATGTGGCCGCACAGCCGCACCGTGAGATCGAGCGGCAGGAACGGCACGTCGGCAGGCGCGGTCAGGATCCAGCCGGCATGCGGATGATGTTTCAGCGCCCACTCCATCCCGGCAAGGATTCCCGCCAGCGGTCCCAGCCGCCGTCCCTCGCGGGCGGCCGCGGCGCTGATGTCCGGCGGATCGGGAATCAGCGGCACCCTGAGTGCGCGATATCCGGGCGCTGAGTCGTTGGTGACGACGACGAGGTCCATGACCTGCGGCCGCAGGCGCTCGACCACCCGCGCCACCATCGTCTTGCCGCCCAGACGTCGCAGCGGCTTGGGGACGCCCGCGCCCATGCGCCGCCCCTCGCCGCCCGCCAGCACCACGCCGACCAGGGCGGCAGCGCGCACCGGGCCGGAAGCGTCGATTGCGTTGACCACCATGGCCGCACTATGCGAAGCGCTGGGGGACATACAAGGGAGGAAACAATGGCGCTCAATATCGCCAAGGTCGCGAACTGGCTGCACAAGGTCGACAAGGCCCGGGCGGCGGTCGGCTGGTGGCCGGCCGAGTTCGCCACCGACGACGAGCGCCTCGCCTACAAGGTGCAGGACGCGTTCCTGAAGAAGCAGGTCGTCAAGCAGGGCCCGCTGGTCGGCTACAAGATCGCCCTCACCTCACCGCAGATCCTGGCCCAGACCGGCCTCAAGGGCCCAGCCTACGGACCGGTCCGCAAGAAGCGCGTGTTCGAGCACAAGGCGAGCGTGCGCGCCGGCACCTGGACGCGGCTGGGTGTCGAGCTCGAGGTCATCCTGTTCATGAATGCCAACGTGCCGCACCGAAGGGCAAGCCCTACGACAGGGACTCGATCGCGCAGTATGTCGGCGAGGCGCGCGCCGGCTTCGAGCTGATCGAGGATCGCGGCGCCGACTACAGCAGGCTCGCGGTCAATCCGCTGATCATGGACGCGGGCTGGAACGGCGGCTCGCTGCTCGCCAAGCCGAACAGGAACTGGCGCAGCCTCGACCTCGGCAACCTCGAGGGTTCGATCTCCTTCGACGGCGTCGTCGTGCGCACCGGCCATTCCGGCGACGTGCTGGGCCACTGCTACAATGCGCTTGCGTGGCTCGCCAACAAGCTCGGCGATCACGGCAAGACGCTGAAGAAGGGCATGTTCGTATCGAGCGGCAGCATGGTCGCCTGCCAGTTCGTGCCGCCCGGCAGCACCGCGACCGGCAAGATTGCGGGCCTCGGCGAGGTGACGCTGAAGTACGAGTTGAAGTAGGTCACCGGGATCGGCTCCCGGTCACCGGACTTCGCGGACCCAGGCGGTCTGGGCGTAAGTCGGGTCGGGCCGCAGTTGCCGCCACGACAGCCGTCGCACCGCGTCGCGTCCGACCAGCAGCGCGTCGTAGTCGTCGCGGAAGAGCTGGGCGATCGCCGGATCGAGCGCATTCAGGCCGCCGGTGTAGGCGCCGAACGCCGGCAGGATCACGCGCCTGCCGTCGGTCAGGAAGCAGCGCCGCCGGATGCCGCGGCCGCGCACGGTGAGCGCCGCCACCGGATGATAGTGGCCCGAGATCTCGCCGCGGCCGAAGCCGAACTGCGCCTCGTGGCGAAAGACCAGCGGTCTTTCGTCGATCTCTTCCGCGACGTCGCCCCATCCGCCGGGCGGCGGCGCGGGATCGTGGTTGCCCGCGATCCAGAGGAATTGCGAGAGCCGCGTCAGCCGCTCGATCTCGGCGCGCTCGTCTCCCGGCAGGCGCTCGATCGCACCGCGGTCGTGGAACGAATCGCCCAGGCAGACGACGCGCTCGGGCCGCAAGGTCTCGATCAACGACGCCAGCACCGAGAGAGTTTGGCGGGTATCGTGACGCGGCAGCAACTTCAGCGCGTTCACCGCGTAGGACGAGCCCTTTTCGAAATGAAGGTCGGCGACAGCGAGCGTCCGACGCGCGGGCCAATACAGTGCGCCGGCAGGCAACGCCTCCAGCGTCTCGCCCGCGCAGGTGAAGTCGAACGGGCTCATGAGCGGACGGGCGCGGCTATTCGGCTCAGCAATCTCATGGCGCGCACGATTGACCGAGCAGGGCCCGATGCGCAAGGTGGCGCCATGCGCGGATCTGTGAGTTTCGCTTTCGCTCTTCTTGCCCTGCTTTCGCCTCAGTTGGCGGCCGCCCAGATGCAGCCGCATCGCGCAGTCTACGGGCTGCGGCTCGGCGCGGCGGTCAATGCGCCACGCATCGGCACGGCCGTACAGGAACTGACGCTCGATTGCGCCGGCTGGAACCTCAAGCGCGACATCACCACCGAGATCGCGCTCACCTCTGCGTGGAAGATCAGCCTCGCTTCCCGGCTCGACGCCCAGGAAGCACTGAACGGCAGCATGCTTCGCTATCGCACCGTGCAGGTTCAGAACGGCGTCGAACGCGAGACGCGCGGCCGGGTCCAGCGATCGGCCAACGAGACGCGCGCGGAAATCGACTCTCGGCCGCCGGGCCGACGCAGCTCACGCTGCCGGCACCCACGCTGATGCCGGTGGCGGCGATCAACCATCTGATCGAGCGGCTGGGAGCGCGGGCCGCGGCCTTTCCCGCCCTGACCTTCGATGCCGAAGTGATCGGCGATGCCTTCCTGGTCGACGTGACCGAACTCAACGACGGCGATATCCGGCCGGCGCCGCCATCCGAGCGACCCGTCACCCTGCCCCCGGGCAAAGGCCTGGCCCGTCTTCATGACCTTCACACGCGGGCGGCAGCAGGATCAGAAGCCGCTCTTTTCAGTGAAGGCCGTGGTCTTCGCCAACGGCGTATTGGACCGCCTGACCGTCGATACCGGCGTGGTTCAGGTGAGCGCCGACCTGCAGGAGCTGAAAATGGGCACCGTCCCGGTTTGCCCTCGGTCCTGAGGCCGTTGCCCGCCGCTTCGGCGGCATCATCCCGTCGTCGATAGCCGACGGTACGGTAGCGCGCCGGATTCTGGCAATCCGGCCATGCCCCGGGGAAGTTGCCGCCGGATTCCGCTGCCAGGCCTTGAAACTATGGCGAAAGCGGGCAAAATTTTGCCTCGGACCCGCTCCTCCCCGGAGCCTACTGACCCGCTGACCCTATGACCATAGCCTCGCGCTTCGTCCTTAGTGCCCTCGAACGTCTGGCCGTCGGCCGCCTGACCCTGCGGCTTCCGGACGGCACGACGCGCATGTTCGGCGCGGCCGCTGCCGAACCTTCCGCCGAGATCGAGGTCAAGGACTGGCGCTTCTTCCGCCGCGTACTGCTCGACGGCGACATCGGCTTCGCGGAAGCCTACATGGACGGCTACTGCGACTCGCCCGAGCTTGCGAAGCTGATCTCGTTGCTCGCCGCCAACGACAAGGCGTTGGGCAGCGTGGCGCACGCGAATTTCTTCCAGAACCTGGCTCTCAAGCTGATGCACTGGCGTCGGGACAATTCGCGCGAAGGGGCGAAACGCAACATCCACGCCCACTACGACCTCGGGAACAATTTCTACCGCCTGTGGCTCGACCCGACGATGACCTACTCCGCTGCGCTGTACGGCGGACAGCGGGGCAAGCCGCTCGATGTCGCGCAGGCCGACAAGTACGACCGCATCCTGTCCCAGCTCGGCGCCAAGCAGGGTGACAGCATCCTGGAGATCGGTTGCGGCTGGGGCGGCTTCGCCGAGGCGGCAGCGCGCCGCGGCATGCGCGTCACCGGAATCACGATTTCCCGGGAGCAGCTCAAATTCGCGCGCGAGCGACTCGAGAAGGCCGGCCTTGCCGATCGCGTCGACTTGCAGTTCTGCGACTATCGGGACATCAAGGGCAGCTATGACCATATCGTGTCGATCGAGATGATCGAGGCAGTGGGCGAGCGTCATTGGCCGGAATACTTCAGCGCGTTGAAGCGGCATGTCTCGCCCGGTGGCTCGGCGATCGTGCAGGCGATCGTGATCGCCGACGATTTCTTCGAGGGCTACCGCCGCCGCCCCGATTTCATCCAGACCTACATCTTCCCGGGTGGCATGCTGCTGTCACCGCAGCGCATCGCGGAACAATGCCGGCGTGCCGGACTCAAGATCGCCGAGCTCTATAGTTTCGGACTGGACTATGCGCATACGCTCGAGACCTGGCTGAACCGCTTCGACGGGGTCGCCGACCAGATCGCCACGCTGGGATTCGACGAGCGCTTCCGTCGCATGTGGCGCTTCTATCTGGCCTATTGTGCCGCAGGCTTTTCGACCCGCCGCACGGATGTATTGCAGGCACACTTCAAGCATATATAGCTATAGTCGTCGGTGACGACCAACGCTGCCCGGTCAAGGCGCGGCGAACAGGAAGGCTTGGAGAGTGGTTGCAAGTCCCAACGGGAGCGGCTCTGCCGCGCCCGTCAAAGTGTCTTTCAAACGCCTGATCGCGTACTCGACCCTGCAACTGCCGTTGGCGATGACGGCGCTTCCGGTCGTGCTGAACGTCAGCAAGTTCTATGGCGAGGTGATCCAGTTCTCGCTCTACACGATGGGGCTCATCTTCATCTTCGCCCGCGTCGTCGATGCCGTGCAGGATCCGCTGATCGGCCTGATCAGCGACCGTTTCACCCGCCGCGGCCCGCGCGGTCGCCTCATTTTCGTGGGCCTGATGCTGCCGTTGCTATGCGCCGGCTTTTACATGCTTTTTGTGCCGCCCCCGAGCGTTGTTGCCAGCCAGCTCTGGACCGGCGTCTGGCTGACTGTGTCGCTACTTCTGGTCCACATCGGATACTCGGGCGTTTCGATCAGTTACCACAGTCACGGCGCCGAATTGTCGGACGACTACAACGAACGCACGAAAGTCACCGTCGGCCGTGAGGTATTCGGCCTGGTCGGCATGACTTTCGCTGTCGTGACCCCGATCTGGCTCACCAGCCACTACGGCGAGATGGGCGGCTACGCCGTTCTCGGCCTGGTTTTCGTCCCGATCATCCTGCTGTTCGCGGCTCCCACCCTGCTGTGGTCCGGCCCTTCGGTGCATCCGCCGGTCGTCCATGCCGAGCGCAACGTTTTTGTCGCCTTCTTCCAGCCGTTGAAAAATCGGTTGTTCCGCCGCCTGATGCTGCTGTTTATCGTGAATGGCAGCGCGCTCGGCGTCGCGGTGACCGTGATGTTGTTCTATGTCGAGCACGTTCTGGAAGGAACCAAGCTGGAGGCCGGCATCATCCTGCTGGTCTATTTCATTGCCGGTGCCATCAGCGTGCCGATGTGGCTCCTGCTGTCGCGTCACATGAGCAAGACCTCGGCCTGGTTCGTCGGCATCCTGCTCACGGCCTTCGCCATGTCGTGCGCCATGTTCGTGGGTCCGGGCGACTTCAAGTGGTTCGTGGCGCTCTCGGTGGTGACCGGCATTGGTTTGGGCGCCGACTACGGCCTGCCGCCCTCGATCCTGGCCGACGTCATCAACGCCCAGGAGGGCGGCGACAGCAAGGGCAAGACCGGCAGCTACTTCGGCCTGTGGGCGCTCGCGACCAAGCTCGCGACGGCGATCGGCGCCGCGGGCTCGCTGCCGGTGGCGGCGTTCCTGGGATTCAACCCGAAGAAGCTGGAGTACGGCACGACCGCGCTGGTCGTGGTCTACATCGTCCTGCCGGTGCTGGTGAAAATCGGCGCTGCACTGATCATCTGGTTCGTCCACATCGAGCCGGAGCGCGGCTCGGTACAGGAGGAATTCCGCCGCCGCAAGCTCGCCTGAGTCGTCAGGCGAACAGGTCGAGCCGTTGCGGCTGGCGTACACCGAAGTCGTTGCGAACGCCCCAGCAGCCCTGCGCCATCGTCGAGAAGACGGTGCGGAAATCGACGCTGTAGCGCAGATCACCGTCCTGCAGGTCGGCCAGCGACGGGTAGACGCCGTGCAAGCCGCCTTTCACGCCGCCGCCCATCACCAGGTGCGGCGCGGCCGTGCCGTGATCGGTGCCGCCGCTCGCGTTCTGGCGCGCGCGACGGCCGAACTCGGAATAGGTGAGCACGGTCACGTTCTTCCACAGGTCGGCCGCGATCAGGTTCTTGCGCAGGATCGCCAGATCGCCCGCGAGAACGCCCAGCAGGCGCTCCTGCGTCGGTACCTGGTTGGCGTGGGTGTCGAAGCCGTTCAGCGCCACCTTGATCGCCACTACGGGCACCCGCGCCATCAGGATGCGCGTCGCGAGATCGAGCTGCCGGCCGAACGCCGGATCCTGGTAGGCGTAAGCAGGCGCCGGACCGTCATGAAGTTTGTCGCGCAGGCCCGCAGCCGCCGCATTTACCTCGTGGCGCACGTCGAGCAGGTGGCGGAGCGCCGGATTGCCGCCGTCGTGCAGGCCTGACGTGTCTTTCACGCTTTGCGCGGCGCGCAGGAAATTCTCGGCGTCCTGCATCACGATGGTGCGCAGATCGGGCCCGGTCACCGGCAGCGCATTGGTGTCGATCACGATCGAGTCGACGCCCGCGCCCCTGGTCAGGGTCGAACCCTTGAAGGCCTGCGCCACCCAGCCCACGCTCAACGTCTGGCTCGAGGCCGAGGCGGTGTCCCAGATCTCGATCGAACGGAAGTGCGAGCGGTTCGGATAGGGATAGCCGACGCCCTGCACGATCGCGAGGTCGTGGGCCTTCCATGAGTCCATCAGCGGCTCGAGCTTCTGATTGAAGCCGACCTTCTCGTCGAGTTGGATCACCTTCTCTCGCTGAACGCCAATCGCGGGCCGCAGCTCACGGTATTTCGGATCGGCATAGGGAATCAGCGTGTTCAGCCCGTCATTGCCGCCCTTCAGTTCGACCAACAGCAGCACGCGCGGCGGCGTCATCTGATCGGCGAAGGCCGAGCGGGAGGCGAGCGTCACCGAAAGGGCGCCGGCGCCGAGCAGGAAATCGCGACGGTCCATGGTCTTTGTCCTCACTTCAACTGGTACGCGGAATCGAGCATTGCAGAGGCCACGACCGCACCCGGCGACAACCCGGTGTCGACGCCGTCGATCGGCGCGCGCGGCAACAGGGTGCGCAGCAGCAGCGTCTGGTCGACGCCGGCGAGATCCGGTCCGAGCTTCGCCTCGCCGCCGGCATTGCGCAGGCTACGGCCTTCGATCGGACGCTGCTCGGCGGGCGGCGGCGTCATCGCGGTGTCGCCCGGTACCTGCTGCTTGCGATCGGCGCGGCGGTTGGGGCGGCCTGCACCGGCGCCCATCATCATGCCGCCGTCCATCGCCGACACCGTCGTCGCCTCGACCATCCGGCGCAGGAACTGCTGGCGCAGCAGCAGTGTGTAGGTGCTGATCCAGCTCTCGCCGCCGGCCCAACCCTTGACGTTGGGCGGATCGAACGGGACCTGGCCCAGCCCCTGCATCATGCGCACGAGGCCGGTCTTCTCAGGTACCGGCAGGCCGAGCACGCGCACAGAGCCCACGATCAGGTCGACAGGCGACTTGATCAGCCCGCCGCGGTTGGCCGGATCGCGGAACGCGGGCGAGAGCAGCAGCGCGCGCACCAGCGGCTTGATCTCGTAGCCGCTGGTGCGGAACACGGCCGCCAGCCGCGTCACCTCTTCGGGGTCGGGTTTCAGCGATACGAATTCGAGCCAGAGCTTGCGCACGATCGTCTCGGCGGTGCGCGGATTGCGCAACAGGATAGCGATGATGTCGTCGCCGCCGAAGCGGCCGGTCTGGCCGAGGAAGGTCTTCTCCCCGCCGTCGTGCTGCTGGGCGTGATCGGCGAAGGCACCGGTGTTGGGGTCGATCGACCAGCCGGTGAAGGCGCGCGCCGCCGCCTTGATGTCGGCCTCGCTGTAGTGGCCCTCACCCAGGGTGAAAAGCTCGAGCAGCTCGCGGCCGAAATTCTCGTTGGGCTGGCGCGCCACGGAGCGCACGCCGTCGAGATAGATCAACATCGCCGGATCGCGCGCCACCGATCGCAGCAGGGTCGCAAAGTTGCCCAGCGCCTCGCGGCGGAACAGGGCGTTCTGGAAATAGATCGCCGGCGCGAACCGCACCTTCTGCAGAGAGGAGGTGAAGTGATTGTGCCAGAACAGCGTCATGCGCTCGACGATCGGCTGGTCGGTGACCAGCATCTCCTCGACCCACCAGTTGCGCAGCTCCCGCCCCTGCTCCTGGATCGGGCGCACGATTCCGGCGGCCAGCTTCTTGTCGCCCTTGGCGTCGCGCAGTTTCTCGACCGCCTCGCGCTGCTCCTCGCGCACGCTCTTCAGCCCCTCGTTGACCCAGCCGGGCGCAGGCGTCAGCGCCGCGCGGCGCGGGTTCGCGAGCAGGCGATCGATCGCCATGCCATAGTCGAAGCCCGAAAGAGCCTGCACGTCTCGGGGCACTGGACCGAACGAGGTTCGCGACAGCAGATGGCGCGCTTCGTCAAAACCCATCGCCTGGGCGGCATGCCCGGGACGCGATATCGACAGGAAGGCGGCAGCAGAAACCGCTCCGCCGAGAAAACGCCGCCGATCGAGACGAACCTTCATCGCGCAAGTCTTTCCTGAACGGGGGAGACGCCACGCTCTCCGTCCTCAGACTACGACAGGACGCTGGATATTATCCCTATTGCGGCGAGCGGCCAGCGCCCGGACCTGGCCCCGGACCACCCGGACGTCCGGGACCCCGCCTGCCTGGGCCGCCAAAACCGACATAGCGCTCGGCGAGGATTTCGTGCATCCGCTCGCGCTGCTGCGGGGTCAGGTGCGCATCCATCTCGAGGATGCCGTGCAGGTTCGCCTTCTGCAGTTCGCCGCGCAGTTTGCCAACCTGGTCGACAAGGGCGTCGATCTTCGCGAGATCGACCGGCTGCTTCTTCAGCTCGTCGCTGGTCTGCTCGCGAGCCTGCTGAATCTGGTGGATCCGCTCGCGACGCTCGGCGAGGTTCTTCTCGAAGACGTCGCGCATCGCCTTGCGCTGGGCATCGTCGAGCTTGAGGTCGTTCATCATCATCTCGAACGGCGTGCCCAGCTGGCCTCCCGGCGGGCCCGCCAGGCGCTCGCCGTATGGCGGCGAGATCCAGCTCCTGTAGACGAAACCCGCAAGGACGAAGCAATTGAGAAGAAGCGAGAGCGCCAGCAAGAACTGAACGAGCCGAGAATTCATCGTCAGATGCCGTCGGCCGTAAAGAACGACGTCAGTTCGTTGGTGTTCTGGCCGGTCGACATGACGACCGTGTCCGCCGCGTGCTTTTCCTGGGCATAGGATTTGCCCAAGCCGCCACCCATCATGAAGCCCGAGATGGCGACTACTACCGTCGCGGCCGCCATGACCGCGCGCGGCAGAACGAAGCCACCGAGCAGACCGGCGAGCCAGCCACGGTGCGGCGCCTGGCGCTCGGCCGCGAAGCCGACCAGCGCCTGGGCGCGCACGGCCATGCGCGCAGGCGCTGCCGGCAAGGGCATGTTGAGGACGTCGGCCAAATCGAGCGCGGCGCGGCGCATTTCAGGATCGGCGGCAACGGCGGCTTCGATCCGTGCGGATTGACTTTCGGGCAAGCGGCCTTCGAGCCATGCAGCGAAATCCAGCTCGGATACCGCCGCCGACGCGACCGGACCAGTGGCCAAACTCTGCCACAGCTCCTTGTCGGTCTTGAGGTTACGGTCGGTGGTCATAGCTATCTCCTTGCCTACCTTACGCCACGATGACTGGATTCATCCCCGGCTAAGGTGCCTCTTCCTTGAAATGTTCCCGAAGTCGCAGAAGCGCCTTGTGGTGGGTACTTCTGACGGTTTGGGCATCGATTTTCAGTAGCTGTGCAATTTCGGCAACATCCTTCTCCTCATCATATAGGCATTTGAGGATCAAGGTCTGGCGTTCGGTCAGCAGCCCGTCGGGAATCTTGAGTTTTTCGACGTGCCGGTCCTCGACCGCCAATGCGGCCTCGGGGACGTCGTCGATCGGCGTCGTGCTATGGCGCCTCCGACGTGCATGGTCGACAGCCGAGGAGCGGGAGACCACCGCCAGCCACGTCGACAGCCCTGCGCGCGTCGGGTCGTAGGTTTTCAACAAGCGGAAGTCATTGGCGCAAAGCCTCACATAAACGTCCTGGGCGGCATCCATGACGTCTTCCTCGGACAACCGATAGGCGGCGAGAGAGCGGCGCACGACGGCGTTGATCAACGGTGTCGATGCAATGACGAACGCATCCCACGTGCGCTTGCTGCCGGTCGCCAGGGCCCGCAGATCGATCTGGTTCAGTTCCGTCACGCCTGCGTTCCGTCCTCGATCATCCGCCCTGCAGTTTAATGTGGTTTGTGGCCAAATCAGGCCCCGCTACAGTCATTCCGCAATTCCCCGGGGAGTATCGATGAGCGAGTCGCTAACACGGCAACTGAAGATCACCAAGCAGGCTGTCCGCGGCAAGGGGGTGGTCGTCGCTCAGAATTGCCGAGCGGCGGAGGTCGGCGTCGAGATCCTGCGCCGCGGCGGCAACGCAATCGATGCCGCAGTCGCCACCGGAATGGCGATCGGCACGCTCGAGCCCTGGATGAGCGGCATCGGCGGCGTGGGCTTCATGACCATCTGGAGCGCCAAGGAAGGTCGCGCCTATACGATCGACTATGGCCCGGTTTCGGCCTCCCAAGCTCGATCCGGCCAACTACCCGATCGTCGGGCCTGGCCCGGCCAATCCCTTCGCCTGGCCCGACATCCTCGAGCAAAGGAACGAGGTCGGCTACCACTCGATCGCCGTACCCGGCCAGGTCGCGGGCATGGGCAAGGCCCTCGAGCGCTTCGGCACCCTGCAGTGGCGCGAGATCATGGCGCCCGCGACGGCGCTCGCCGAACGCGGCATGCAGCTCGATTGGTACGTGCAGGTCATGATCGCCAACGGCGCGCGGGATCTCGCCAAATATCCCGCCTCGCGGGCGGCCTATCTCTGCGACGACGGCTTCGTCCCGACCAATGACTGGCAGGGCAACACTCGCTACATCAAGCTCGGCAAGCTGGGCGAAACCTACCGCCGCCTCGCCGAAGGCGGCCCGCGTGAGTACTACGAGGGCTCGCTGGCGCGCGACATCGCGGCCGACCTGCAGGCCGGCGGATCGGCGATCTCCTACGAGGACCTCCGGAATTACGAAGCGAGGATCGTCGAGCCGCTGTCGTTCGAGCACAATGGAGCCACGGTCAACGTCGCCGGCGGATTGACGGCAGGCCCGACGCTGAAACGCGCGCTCGAACTGATGGGCCCACGCACAAGGGGCTCCGGCGCGCCGGGCGCGGAATTCTTCACCGCCATCGCCGAGGGCATGCACCTCGCCTACGACGAACGCCTGAAGACGCTTGGTGAAAAGCCCACCAACAGCTGCACCACCCATTTCTGCGCCGCCGATTCCCAAGGCAACATGGTGGCGTTAACGCAGACCCTGATGTCGCTGTTCGGATCCTCGTGATGCTGCCAAGGACCGGCATCACCATGAACAACGGCATGCTGTGGTTCGATCCGGTGCCGAACAAGCCCAACTCGATCGCACCAGGCAAGAAGCCACTGTGCAACATCTGCCCCGTCGTCGTGGCGAAGGACGGCAAGCCATGGTTCTGCATCGGCGCCTCGGGCGGGAGGCGGATCGTGCCCGCGGTGTCGCAGCTCTCGCTGATGATGATCGACCGCGGCCTCGACGTGGAGACCGCATTCCATCAGCCGCGCATCGACGTGTCGGGGGTCGGGCCCATCCGCGTCAATCGCGACCTGCCGGACGCCGTGAAGAAGGCAATCGCCGCCAAACTGCCGATCACCGAAGTCGCTAACCAGATCTCGCCGCTCGGCTTTGCCAATCCGTGCTGCATCGTGCGCGATCCGCGCACCGGCGAACTCACGGGCATGAACGAGGTGATGTCGCCATGGGCCGGCGGCGCGGCGCAGTAATCGCCGCGGCGCTCGCGCTGCTGGCCGCGGCCGCCGCGGCGCAGCAACCCGAGCGCGCGCCGGTGGCCCTGCCCGTCCTCGTGCCGCTCACCGGCTTCGTGGCCCTCGAGGGCACGAGCCAGAAGAACGGCGCACTCCTGGCGGCAAGCAGGATAACGGACGTGAAATTGCAACTCGACGTGCTCGATACGGCATCGACGCCGGAAGCCGCGGTCACCGCCTGGGAGCGCAGCCTCGGGAGCACCACCCCGCTCGCCGTCTTCGGCCCGATCCTCGGCACCCAGATGCTGGCGCTGCTGCCGCTGGCGCAGGAGCGCAAGGTACCGCTGCTGACCATCTCGGGAACGGCGCGGCTGGGCGAAACCGGCAATCCCTATTTCTTCCGTTTCTTCCCGAGCGACTCGACGGTGAAGGTCGCGCATGCGCGCTACGTCGTGGAAAAGCTCGGCGCGCGGCGGCCGGCGATCATCTATCAGAGTACTGCCTACGGGCAGTCGGGACACGAGCAGCTGGCCAAGACCTTCACCGAGCTGAAGACGCCGCCGGTGCTTGAGGAAAGCGTCGGAACCACCGTGAACGACCTCTCGCCCGCACTGTTGCGCGCCAAGGCGGCCGGCGCCGACGTGCTGGTGTTCCACCTGCACGCGGCCTCGACCGTCCTTGCCGTCCGCCAGGCGCGGCAGCTGCTGCCGGACCTGCCGATCGTCGCCGGCTCGGCGATGCATCAGCCGGTGACGGCGGCGCTGCTGGAGCCCGCCGAGCTGCGCAATGTCTGCGCAGAAACCGCCTCCTCGCCGATCTCCGCCGACACACCGCAGATGCGCGCGTTCCTCGAGGCCTATCGCGCGGCCTACAAGAGCGATCCCGACGCCTATGCGGCGGCGCAATACGATGCAGTGCAGATGCTGGCAGGCATCCTCAAGGACCTCGGTGCAAACGCCACGCCGCAAGCGGTCCGCGACCGCCTCGCCGGCGACACATATCGAGGCATCGCCGGGACCTATCGCTCGGACGGCAAGGGCAACATGGCTCACGAGGCGGAGATCGTCTGCTACGACGGGAAAGACCGGGTGCCCCGGATCGCGGCACGCTACTAGATGGCGACGACGCCTTCCTCCCGTTCCATCTGCCGACGAATTCACCAAGCGGCTGCTGCCCTGGATGGTGGCGGTGGCATTCTTCATGCAGTCGCTCGACACGACCATCCTGAACACCGCGGTGCCGGCGATCGCACAGGCGATGGACGTGACGCCGCTCAACATGAAGTCGGTGCTGGCGAGCTACACCTTGAGCCTCGCCGTGTTCATCCCGATCAGCGGCTGGATGGCGGACCGCTTCGGCACGCGGCGCGTCTTCAGCAGCGCCATCGCGCTCTTCTCGCTGGGCTCGCTGCTGTGCGGCATCTCGACCAACATCTCCATGCTGGTGGCCTGCCGCATCCTGCAGGGCGTGGGCGGCGCCATGATGGTGCCGGTCGGCCGCATGACCATGGTGCGGACGTTTCCCCAAATCCGAGCTGATCCGGGCGATGAGCTTCGTGTCGATCCCGAGCCTGATCGGGCCGATGCTCGGGCCGGTCGTCGGCGGACTGATCGTGCACTACCTGCACTGGAGCATCGTGTTCTTCGTCAATCTACCGGTCGGGCTCGCTCGGGCTTTATCTGGTGCGACGCTACCTGCCCGACTATCGCGAAGACGACACACATCCGCTCGACGTCGTCGGCCTGATCCTGTTCGGTGCCGGCGTGGCGCTGTTGTCCTATGTGCTCGAAGTGTTCGGCGAGCACAGCCTGAACGACCTCGAGATGGCGGGCCTGCTGGCACTGTCGCGGCCTGTTGCTGACGGGTTACGGCATCCGCGCACTTCAGACGCCCCATCCTCTGCTGATGCTGAGCCTCTTCAAGTTGCGTACGTTCCGGGCGGCCGTGGTCGGCAGCTTCGTCGGCCGCCTGGGCCTCGGCGGCATCCCCTTCCTTTTTCCGCTGCTCTACCAGATCGGGCTCGGTTTCACGCCGGTGCAGTCGGGCATGTTGATCGCGCCGCAGGCGATGGCGGCGATCGGTCTCAAGATCGTCGTACCGAAAATCCTGGCGCGGTTCGGCTATCGCACGGTGCTGATCGCCAACACGATCGTCGTGCGGCACGATGATCATGCTGTTCGCAACGGTCGGTGCCGAGACGCCCGCCTGGCGCATCGTGCTGCAGGCCTTCGTGCTCGGATTCTTCACCTCAATGCAATACACCAGCATGAACACGCTGGTGTATGCCGACGTGAGCGGCAGCCAGACCAGCAGCGCCAGCACCATCGCCAGCACCGGCCAGCAGATGTCGATCAGCTTCGGCGTCGCCAGTGCCTCGCTGATCGCCTCGCTGTTCGTACCGGAGCGCCTGCATTCGGATCCGGTGGCGATGGTCCACGGCGTGCACGAGGCCTTCATCGTGCTGGGCCTGATCACGATCGCCTCGTCGGTCGTCTTCATGGAACTGCGCAAGACGGACGGCGGCGCCGTCAGCAGCTACGGCGGCCGCAAGCCGAAAGCGCCAGTCTAGTTCAGCAGGCTGGCACTGATGTTCACCACGAGGGCCAGGATCGCGGTATTGAAGGCGAAGGACACGATCCCGTGGATCAGCGTGATGCGGCGCATCGCATGCGAGACGGTGTTGACGTCGCCGGTCTGCGACGCGCAGCCGATCACGAAGGAATAGTAGATGAAGTCCCGGTAGTCGGGCGGACGGTGGCCGGGAAACTCCAACCCGCCCGGGTGCCCGTCCTTTTGAGGCATGTAGTAGAGATTGGCATAGTGCAGGGTGAAGACCATGTGCGTGAACGTCCACGACAGCACGACCGTCACACCGGTCACCGCCAGGCTGATGACCGGCGCCGCCGCCGCTGTCTTAACCACTGCGAGCTCAGCGAAGATCGCCGCGAAGCTCGCCGCTGCGCTGGCGACCACCAAGGCCACGATCACCCAGTCCAATTCGTCGTACAGCGCGGCACGGCGATGGCACGTCTCGACGGTCGACCGCGCGACCATCAGGAGCGCGAAGACGACGTAGATCAGTGCCGTCAGGTCCCACCCCATCAGCACGCGCGTCACCAGCCGCAAGTGCGGCGGCAGCACCAGGAAGAGCACGACACCCGCCACCATCGAAAAAAGCAGCCGGCGCCGGGCCAGCAGGAGACGACCGAGGCGGCTATCGACAAACGGCATAACTCCTCCCCTTCACGTGCCACTCTGCCATAAACTGATCCGATGTTGCTCGACGCGATCGACCTCGGCGCCACCTTCGTCTTTGCAATCAGCGGCGCCACCCAGGCTGTGCGCCACCGCCTCGACCTGTTTGGGGTGCTGGTCGTCGCCTGGGCCGCCGCGGTGGCAGGCGGCCTGGCGCGCGACCTGTTGATCGGCGTGGTGCCGCCGGCAGCGATCGCCGATTGGCGGTACCTCGCGGCCGCCGCGGTCGCGGGCCTGGTCGCGTTCTTCGCCTCCGGGCCGATTGGCCGGCTGAAGCGCCCGGTCCAGCTATTCGACGCGGCGGGGCTTTGCCTGTTTGCCGTCACCGGCACCCAGAAGGCACTGGCGCATGGGCTGGAGCCCGGGATGGCCGCTATCCTGGGCATGATTACCTGCGTCGGCGGCGGCGTCGCCCGCGATCTGCTGACCCTGCAGGTGCCGTCCGTGCTCCGCTCCGAACTCTACGCCATGGCAGCTCTGGCGGGCGCGGGAACGGTTGCGCTCGGTCATTGGCTTGGCCTGCCGTCTCTGCCGGTCGCGCTGTTCGGGGCCGTTCTGTGCCTCTTCCTGCGCCTTATGGCCCTCTACCGCGGCTGGCACCTTCCAATCGCCGGCGGAACCTGTCAGTCCTTATATGAGACCGACAAAAATTAGAGTCGCTGAACCGTAATTCATTTCGGCCCGGACCCTTGCCGGTCCTGTGGATGAACGCTAAACACTCGCCCGTCATTTTGTCGCAAGCGGCGCGGGGGAAAAGCAGCATGGCGACGGCGAAGAAGGTCAAACCGGCGGCGATTGCGCCTGCTTTAAAGCCGGCCTCTAGCAGATTGAACGGCAAGGCTATTTCGGCCCATGCCACAGGGACACCCGAGGCTCGGGACACGGCCCGCTTGCTGCTCGAAATCGAGGCCATCCATTGCCGGCCGGAGAACCCGTACATTTTCACGTCGGGCCGGGCGAGCCCCGTCTACATCGACTGCCGCAAGATCATTTCGTTTCCCGAGGCGCGGGCCAAGATCATGTCCCACGCCATGAAGGCGATCGACAAGACCATCGGCTGGAACAAGATCGACGTCGTGGCCGGCGGCGAAACCGCCGGCATCCCGTTCGCCGCGTTCCTGGCGGCACTGGCCAAGAAATCCATGGTCTATGTCCGCAAGCAGCCCAAGGGCTTCGGCCGCATGGCGCAGATCGAGGGCGACCTCAAGCCCGGCAAGCGCGTGCTGCTGGTCGAGGATCTCGCGACCGACGGCGGCAGCAAGCTGGTCTTCATCGACGCGCTGAAGAAGGCCGAGGCCAAGGTCACCGACTGCTTCGTGGTCTTCCACTACGGCATCTTCCCGCAGAGCGTCGAGACGCTGGCCGTGGCTGGCGTGAAGCTCCATGCGCTTGCGACCTGGTGGGATGCGCTGGAGGCCGCACAGAAGCACAAATACTTCGACGAGAAGGGTCTCGCCGAAACGCGGGCGTTCCTCGAGGCGCCCGAACAATGGTCGGCCAATCACGGCGGCCGTCCGCCCGCGCCGCGGCTGACAGGGCGGTAAGCCGCCTCTAAGGTGCGGCGGACCATGATCCGCCGTTTCCTGTTGCTTGCGTACTTCGTCCTTGCGCCGCCGGCCTTCGCCATGGACGAGTTGGTGGTGGGCATGAATACCGCGCCCGGTACCCTCAATCCGCTGATCAATTCCATGCTCGCCGGCGCGTTCATCAACAGCATGACCGAACGGCCGATCACGGCCTACGACGCCAACTGGAAGCTGGTCTGCCTGCTCTGTACCGAGCTCCCCACCGTGGAGAACGGTCGCGCCCGCGTCGTCGACCTGCCGCCCGACGACAAGGGAGTCGTCAAGAAGGGCATGGAGGTCGATATCGAACTGAAGGCGATGAAGTGGGCCGACGACACGCCCGTCACCTCGCGCGACATCCAGTTCACGATCGAAGTCGGCAAGCATTCCCAGAGCGGCGTGCCATCGTCCGAGGACTACCGGCGCATCGTCAAATTCGAGATCAAGGACGACCGGCACTTCACCCTCACGAAGGATCGCGTCACCTTCGACTATAACGTTCTCGAGTTCATGCCGCTGTCTGCTCACATCGAGAAGCCGATCTTCGATGCCAATCCGGCGGAGTACCGACTCCGCACAACGTACGATGCCGATCCTGCCAATCCCGGCCTCGCGTTCGGACCATACCGCGTCGTTGAGGTGATTCCCGGCAGCCGCATGGCGCTCGAGCGCAATCCGTACTGGACCGGCATTGCACCGCAGTTCAAGCGCATCCTGATCAAGTTCTTCGAGAACTCCTCGTCTCTCGAGGCGAATCTGCTTTCGGGCAACGTCGACTATGTGCCCGGCGAAAGCGGCCTCTCCTTCAGCCAGTCCCTCGCCTTCGAGCGGCGCCATGGCGACAAGTACGACGTCGTCTACAAGCCATCGCTCACCTACAGCCATATCGACGTCAATCTCGACAATCCACTGCTCGCCGACCGCCGCGTGCGCCGGGCGATCCTGATGGCGATCGACCGCAAGACGATTTCGGACAAGCTGTTCTACGGCAAGCAGCCGGTCGCCGATGGCAACGTCTATCCCCTCGATCCGATGTACAGCCCGTCGGCGCGCCACTACGACTACGATCCCGCCGAGGCGCGGCGGTTGCTGGACGAAGCAGGGTTCAGGGAAATCGCGAAGGGCGTGCGCCAAAACGCAAAGGGCGAGCGCCTGTCGCTCGTGCTCGCCTTCGCCAGCGGCAATCGCATCAGCGATCAGCTGGCGCAAGTCATGCAGAGCGAACTGCGCCAGATCGGCGTCGAGTTGCGCCTCAAGGCAGCGCCCGCGCGCATTTATTTCGACGACTCTCACGCACCGCAAGTTCGACAGCCTCGCCTTCTACGCCTGGGTCATGAGTCCCGAGAACGTGCCGCGCACGACTTTGCAGTCGACCGAGATCCCGACTGCGGCGAACGGCTGGAGTGGCCAGAATTTTCCTGGCTACCGCAATTCCGAGATGGATCACGGTGCTGGACGGCCGCCGAGCGCGAACTCGATCCCGACAAACGCCGGGCTTTCTTTGCCGATATGCTGCGCCTCTATGCCGACGACCTGCCGGTTCTGCCGATGTATTTCCGGGTCAATTCGTTCGTGATCCCCAAACAGCTCAAAGGGGTCGTGCCGACGGGACACCAGGGCAGCACGTCGCCTGTGGATCGAGAACTGGCGCTGGCAGGATTGAGGATCGACGCAGATGAGCCGCTACCTCGCCTCGCGTGCCGCGGAGATCGTGATCACGCTCGTGATCATGAGCTTCGTGGTCTACCTGCTGATCGGTCTCATGCCGGGCGATCCGATCGACATGATGGTCTCGGGCAATCCACGGATGACCAGCGAAGACGCCAAACGCCTGCGGACGCTCTACGGGGTCGACCGGCCCCTGATCGAGCGCTATCTCGCCTGGGCGCACCAGGCACTGATCGGCAACTTCGGCTACTCGCGCTCGCTCAATCGGCCGGTCCTGGCGGTGCTGTGGCCGCGGCTACTCAACACGCTCGAGCTCGCGGGGCTCGCCTTCCTGATCTCGACGGCGATTGCGCTGCCGCTCGGCGTTTGGGCCGCCGCACGTCCACGCAGCAAGGCCGACTATCTGGTCAATCTCTTCTGCTTCGCCGGCATCTCGGCGCCGACCTTCTGGCTCGCGCTGTTGCTGATCTCGCTGTTCGCCGTGAAGCTCGGCTGGCTGCCGGCAGGCGGCATGGCCGATCCGCGCGCCGGCACATCGTTCGCTCGCGGCGATCGGCCAGAACATGCGCTTCGCCGCCTGCCTGTAGCGACGCTCGCCCTCATCCAGCTCGGCGTCTACACCCGCTTCATGCGCGGCGCCATGATCGAGGTGTTGCGCCAGGACTATGTGCGCACCGCGCGCGCCAAGGGCGCTTCCGAGCGACGCGTCCTGCTTGGCCACGCCTTCGCCAATGCGTTGGCCCCCGTGCTCACGATCCTGGCGCTTTCCTTCGGCTCGCTGTTCTCGGGCGCGATGATCACCGAGACCATGTTCGCGTGGCCCGGCATGGGCGCCACGATCTATCAGGCGATCCAGACCAACGATTTCAACCTGGCGCTGGTCGGCCTGCTGCTCGCGACCTTCGCGACCATTGCCGGCAACCTGCTGGCCGACCTCGCCCTGGTCGCGGTCGATCCGCGCGTCTCGATCGTGGACCGCAAATGAGCGTCGCGACCAGCCCGACCCGCCTGGTCTGGCACCGATTCCTGCGCCATCGCCTGGCCGAGGTGTCGCTCGTCTTCCTCGCCGTTCTGTTGGCCCTGTCGCTTGCCGCGCCCTTGATCGCCCAACTGCGCGGCATCGATCCGTCGATGACCGACCTCCATCACCGCCTCGAGGGACCGTCTGCCCGCTATTGGCTTGGCACGGACGATCTCGGCCGCGATCTCTTCCAGCGTCTGCTGGACGGCGGCCGCGTCTCGCTGCTGGTCGGCATCGCGGGCGCAATCCTGTCGGCGATCCTGGGGGCGCTGATCGGCGTGGTGTCGGGCTATCTGGGCGGCCGCCTCGACGGCGTTCTGATGCGGCTCACCGACGGCGTGATCGCGCTGCCGTTGCTGCCGCTGCTGATCGTCCTGGCAGCGATCGATCCACGCAAGCTCGGCATCCCTCCCGACCTTGCCCAGTCCGAAACCTTCTCACTCTACCGCATCGTGATCATCGTGGCATTGACCGGCTGGACGACGGTGGCGCGGCTGGTGCGCGCCGAGACGCTGTCGCTCAAGGAGCGCGACTTCACCCGCGCCGCCCGCGCACTCGGCGCACCTCCCGCCCGCATCATGCTTCGCCACATACTGCCCAATGCGATGGGCTCGTTGGTTGTCGCCACCACCATGTCGATCGGCGCGCTGATCCTGCTGGAATCGACACTCTCCTTCCTTGGCCTCGGCATCCAGCCGCCGGCGGCGAGCTGGGGCAACATGTTGACCGGCGCGCAGGAACTGCTGCAGGAGGCCCCGCTGCTGGCGATGTGGCCCGGTCTGCTGATCTTCTTGACGGTGATCGCCTTCAATTTCCTGGGCGACGGGCTGCAGGACGCCCTCGATCCGCGCAGCGAGCGGCGCTGAAGGCCGCCACTGAATGAACTACAGCCTCCAGTTCCGCGACGTCTTCGCCGCCTCCGACTTGCTGCTCGACGGGCTGGTTCTGACGCTCGAGCTCTCGGTCGTGACCATGGTGAGCGGTCTGGCGATCGGCACGGCGGGCGCGGCGGCGCGTGTCTATGGGCCCAACTGGCTACGCCGGCCCGTGGCGGTCTATGTCGAGGCGATCCGCAACACGCCGCTGATCGTGCAGCTCTTCCTGATCTTCTTCGGCCTGCCGAGCGCCGGCATCAAGCTCGACGCCGAGACCGCCGCAATGGTGGCGCTGTCGATCAACCTCGGCGCCTACTCGATCGAGATCATCCGCGCCGGTCTCGAGGCGATCCCGCGCTCGCAGATCGAGGCCGGCCAGTCGCTCGGGCTCTGAGCGGCCCGCAGATCTTCCGCTACGTCATCATCTTCCCGGCGCTCAAGCTCATGTATCCCGCGCTCGCCAGCCAGTTCGTGCTGATGATGCTCGCCACCTCGGTGGTGTCGCAGATCTCCGCGCAGGACCTATTCCACATGGCCTCGATCATCCAGTCGCGCACCTTCCGCGACTTCGAGGTCTATATCGTCGTCGCCGGCGTCTATCTCGCGCTCGCGCTGGTGTTCCGGCTGCTGTTCGCCGCCCTCTACAGCGATCGTGTTCGCCCGCCGATGATCCGGGAATTCACCTTCAACGATGTCCTCTACCTGGTCGCGGCCATGCGCTGGACCCTGGCGCTGACGGCGATCGCCTTCGCCGGCGGCGGGCTGGTCGGCCTCTCGTCGCGCTGCTGCGCGTCTCCGCCCTGGCGCCGCTGCGCTGGATCGGCACGATCTACGTGCATGGCGTGCAGGGCACGCCGCTGCTGGCCTGGCTGTTCGTCTTCTTCTTCGGCCTGTCGATCGTGGGCGTCGAGGTCTCGCCGTGGATCGCCGCGGCCGCCGCCTACTCGATCTATGCCGGCGCGTTCCTGGGCGAGATCTGGCGCGGCTGCCTGCAGGCGATCCCCAAGACGCAATGGGAGGCCGGCGCCTCGCTCGGCCTCGGCTTCGGCGCGCAGCTGCGCTACATCATCGTCCCGCAGGCCACGCGGCTCGCCATCCCGCCGACCGTCGGCTTCCTGGTGCAGCTCATCAAGAACACCTCGCTCGCCGCCGTCATCGGCTTCGTCGAGCTGACCCGCGAGGGCCAGCTCACCACCGCCGTCGACCTTCCGACCCTTCACCGTCTATCTCACCGTGGCCGCGCTCTACTTCGCGCTCTGCTTCCCGCTGACGCAGGTAGCGCCGACGGCTCGAACGGAGGCTTCATGGCGCTCGTTGAACTCAAGGACGTGGTCAAGCGCTACGGCCCGAACACCGTGCTGAACGGCGTCTCGCTCACCGTCGAGAAGGGCGAGATCATCGCCATCATCGGCCGCTCGGGCTCGGGCAAGAGCACGATGCTGCGCTGCGTGAACGGGCTCGAGCCGATCCAGGGCGGCAGCGTTTCGCTTCGAGGGCACGACGGTGAACGACCCCGCCACCGACCTGCGCAAGCTGCGCCAGCATGTCGGCATCGTCTTCCAGAGCTTCAACCTCTTCCCCCATCTCAGCGTCGAGAAGAACATCACGCTGGCGCCCAAGGTGGTGAAGGGCATGGCGCCGGCCGAGGCGCGGGCGCTCGCCGAAGTCGGTGCTGCGCAAGGTCGGGCTGGCCGAGAAGATCGACGCCTAGCCCGACCAGCTCTCGGGCGGCCAGCAGCAGCGCGTGGCGATCGCCCGCTCGCTCGCCATGCAGCCGACCCTGATGCTGTTCGACGAGATCACCTCGGCGCTCGACCCCGAGCTGGTCGGCGAGGTGCTGAAGACGCTGGAGGAGATGGCGCGCGAGGGCATGACCATGATGCTGGTGACGCACGAGATCGGCTTCGCCCGCCGGGTCGCCGACCGCGTGGTGTTCATGCACCAGGGCAGGATCTGGGAGGAAGGCCCGGCGGCCGAACACGCTCGCCAGCCCCACGACTCCGGAACTCGAGACGTTTCTGAGCGCCGTGCTGCATTGAGGGGAACCCCTCCTGCAAGCACACGTTAGCGCCCGATGACAAAAATCGAAGCCCATCCTTGCCGTCAGGTCTCGTTCCTGGCTTTCGCAGTCGCCGCCTGCGCGCCCAAGCAATTGGCCGAGAAGAAGCCCGCCCCTGACTATCAGATGAAGGTCGGCTCGTTCTCACCGCCCAACGTCCAGCAAATTTGCTACGATCAGGCATCGTTGACGACGTATTACGTCCGCATGCTTCAGCAGGAGCTGGCCGTGGGCACACTTTCCTGCCAGAACGCCGATGGCAGTCGCAAATACGAGAAGCAGTATGGCGACGTGCTCAACAAATTCAGCGGCGACCTGATGGCAAACGCCGGTGATCTCATGGCTATCGCCGCCAAACGGCGTCTCAACATGGATGTGCTGGTCACCGAATTCGCCAATCGCGAGGCGCAGCGGCGCAACGACGATCCGAACTATTGCGCCCGTCTGGAGCGCGCCTTTGCCTGGGCGCTCTCGCCCGGCGTGACATCGCTGACCCAGGTCCCGCCGCCGCACGATCTCGGCCCGGAGATGAACACGTTTCCCTGCCCGAAGTGACAGCGGGACGGGCCCTCGCTGCGCATAGCGGCAGAGGTTTGGCCGAGACAGAGCGCATAGTCTGCTCTCGAAAGGTGTTCTAGAGTTCCCTCACGAATTGGAGATCTGAGGGGGAAAGAAATGATCAAACGTATCATCGCGGGCCTGCTGGCCCTGTCTGTCGCCGCCTTCGCCGGGGGCGGCGCCAAGGCCGACGCCTTCGAGGATATCCTGAAAAAGGGCGTGGTGCGGATCGCCACGCCGCTCGACGTGCCGCCCTTCGGCTCGCAGAACGAGAAGCGCGAACCCGAGGGCTTCGACGTCGAACTGGCCGGCATGGTGGCCAAGGCGCTGGGTGTGAAGCTGGAAATGCAGCAGGTCACGGGCGCCAATCGCATTCCTTTCCTGCTGACCAACAAGGTCGACATCGTCATCTCGGTCATGGGCCTGACGCCCGAGCGGGCCAAGCAGATCATGTTCACTTCGCCCTACGCCGACACCCAGCTCGCGGTGTATGGGCCCAAGAGCGCCGACGTTCCCTCGCCCGACAAGATCGGCAGCCTCAAGGTGGCCGCAGCCAAGGGCACCATTCAGGAAACCGAACTGTCGGCCCGCGCCCCCAAGGCCAACATCATGCGCACAGAAGACGATGCGACAGCTGCGGCGGCCTATCTCTCGGGCCAGGCCGAGCTCTTCGCGACCAACAGCCTGATCATTCCCGACCTCCAGAAGCGCAATCCGGGCAAGGAGTTCGAAATCAAGTTCACGCTTCGCCGCAGCCCTGCCCACATGGGCGTGCGCATGGGCGAGCACAATCTGGTGCGCTGGCTCGACAGCTTCATCTTCGTCAACATGATGAACGGCGAGATCGACCGGCTTCACCAGAAATGGCTGGGGATGAAGCTGCAGCCGCTGCCCTCGCTCTAGCCATGAGCGAGATCGACTGGTCGAGGCTGAAGGCCTCGCAGATCAGGAGCCTGGCGCAGCGCAACGCCGTCGTCATCGTGCCGATCGGCGCCACCGAGCAGCACGGCCCGCATCTGCCGAGCATGGTCGACTGGCGTTGCGTCCACGAAGTGTCGCACCGTGCGGCACGCATCATGGAAAAGACCACGCCGGTCGTGGTGGCGCCCACGATTCCCTACGGCATGTCCGAGCACCACATGTCGCTGAACGGCACAATTACGCTCGACTACGCCACGATGTATGCGGTGATCCGCTGCGTCGTCACTTCGGCGATTCGCCACGGCTTCAAGCGCATTTTCGTGCTGAACGGCCACGGCGGAAACACCACGGCGTTGCAGAACATGATCGGCGAGCTGACCGTCGAGTACAAACTGCCGCTGGCGACGGGCACGTACTGGGACATCGCCGCCAAGTCGATCGCCGGGCTACTGGAGAAACAGAAGGCCCTCCTCCATGCCTGCGAGGCCGAGACCTCGATGATCATGGCGATGGCCCCCGAACTGGTGAACCCCGAGGAACTGTCGCAAATGCACGGGCCGTATATTCCCGGTCTGTCGGCGATCCCCGGTGTCAACGAAGGCGTCTATCGTTGGCGTCAGCTCTCGAGCCGCTCGCCGATCGGCGTGATCGGCGACGCCGGAACAGCCAGTGCGCCCAAGGGAGAGAAGCTGCTTGCCGCGATTTCAGCCGACGTGGCCGACGCGCTTTGCAACGAGCGCCTGTGGAGTGAGCCGATTTGAGCACGCAGTCAGGCAAGATCGATTTCGCGGCGGTAAGCCGCCTCGCGACCGACATAGACCTCAATGCCGAAGGCAAAGCCACCGGCTTCGTGCGGGTGCCGCATTCGGTGCATCGCTCGGCCTATGGCTGGATCCCGATCCCCATCGTGCGGATCAAGAACGGCGACGGTCCCAGCGTGCTGATGCAGGCCGGCAACCACGGTGACGAATGGGAAGGCCAGATCGGCCTCGGCAACCTGATCCGGGCGCTCGAGCCCAAGGACATCAAGGGCCGCCTCGTGATCCTGCCGTCAGCCAACTTCCCGGCGGCTATGGCCGGCCAGCGCACTTCGCCGATCGACGACGGCAACCTCAACCGCTCTTTTCCGGGCAACGCCGAGGGCACGATCACCGAGCAGATCGCCCATTTCATCGAGCATGTGCTGCTGCCGACTTTCGACTACAGCTTCGACTTCCATTCGGGCGGCAGCTCGCTTGCCTACATCCCGAGCGCACTGGCCCCTCGCCATCCCGATCCGGAGCGCATGAAGAAGGTCGTCGGCATGCTGAGGGCCTTCGGCGCACCTGTGAGCTATCTCGCGGCGGCACCGCAAGGCGGCGGCCGCACCTTTACCTCGGCCTCGGCCCGTCAGGGTGCGATCTCGATGGGTACGGAGCTGGGCGGCGGCGGGCTGGTAACGGCCCGCTCGCTCAAGGTGGCCGAAGACGGCATGCGCCGCGTTCTGGCGCACATCGGCCTGCTGCAAGGTGCTGTGCCGCCGCCTTCGCCGACTCGCCTTACCGAGATCGGCGGTGACGATTACTACGTCTACGCCTCCGATGGCGGTCTTTTCGAGCCGCTGGTCGAGCTGGGCGACGAGGTAAAACCCGGTCAGCCTGCCGCGCGCATCCACTTCCACGACACGCCGTGGCGCATGCCCGAGACCCTGACTTTCAAACGGGCAGGCCTCGTTCTGTGCAAGCGGATCCCTGCACGCTGTGAACGCGGCGACTGCCTCTTCCACCTGGCCACCGACGCGACGGAGTGATGGTCATGACGCGCATCGTTCTCGTCACTGCGATGATTGCAGCGTTGGTCTCTCCGGCCAGTGCCGAATGGAATCGCACGCAACGCGGCAATTTCACTGCCGATTGCCTGGAATCCTGTCAGACGAATCCCAACGTTCATCCAACGCGCCGCGCCGAATGCGGCGCCTATTGCGGGTGCGTTTTGGGGGAGGCAGAGAAATTCATCACCTCCGCAGACTATGAAGAACAGAACAAGCTGGTCGCGGACGGCAAGACCAGCCCGACGATCGAACGCTTCAGGAAACTCTTCCCGATGTGCGGCACACGAGTTTTCGGCAACTGATCGGCCGACGTGCCTGTCGCGGCCTAACGGTGGACCGCCGCGGCCGCACCCTGGCGGCAGGGCTGGCAGGAAAGCTTGGGCGCCACCTTGAGCCCGTCCTTGCGCGGGCGGGCGACCGCATGGCCGCAGGCATTGCAGCCGTCGATCTCGAAGTCGATGTAGTGCGTCGGTCGTCCACAGCCGCCACACGGCAGGCCCCGGCGCGAATCGATATGGCCAAAACCTGGCGCGCCGCACTTCGGGCAGAGATGGATCAGGCGCGTCGCAAGTTTCCAGCCGAGCGCGCGAAGCACCTTCATGCGCGTCGGATTGCGATGCGCGCGCATGTCGGCGATCATCAACGCCAACCCGTCGTCGGAGCGCGTGGCCTCGCGATCGACCGCCGAGACGATCTCGTCGACCGTCTCCAGCCCCTTTACCGGCTGGCTGTAGTCAGAGTTCTTCATCACGAAGACGCCGTACTCGGGAAAGCGCAGCGCCTTGGCTGCCGCCGCCACCAGCGGGTCGCCCGCCTTGAAGCGCCACATCCGCCAGTTCGTGCGGTGGGTCAGCATGGTCTCGACGATCTTCACGCCCCGCTTGCGGTCGACGAATGCCATGATCTCTACGCCGCCGGCGTTGAGCGGGACCCGCTCGATCGGCCCATAACTGCCTTCGCTGGCGATGGCGCAGTCGACGTCGAGAGTGGCGAACGCCATCTCCGCCTTGATCACTGCGGTATGGGTCAATTCGTCGTTGCGCTGGATCTCGCCCGAGAAGGTCCCCAGAGTGTCGGTGTCGATCTCGGGCGCGACGACGACATCGGCGTCCAGCACGCGGCGGAACGGCGGTGCGATCGCCAGTTCCTTGGCATGGATGGTCGCGAGGCCGATACGCTTGTTGGCGTAGGGATGCGGCGGATAGGACACGAACGTTGCCGACAGCCTGCCTGTCTACTCCGCGGCTTGAGGCACGGCCTTGCGGCCGAGTTGCTGCTCGACCAGCGTCGCCCAGTACGACGCGCCGATCGGCAGGATGTCGTCGTTGAAGTCGTAGCCCGGGTTGTGAACCATGCAACTGCCTTCGCCGTCGCCGTTGCCGATCCAGATGTAGCAACCGGGACGCTTGAGGAGCATCCAGGCGAAATCTTCGCTGCCCATCGCTGGTGTCGGGTTGCGGTTCACGTTGTCCAGGCCGACCAGCGCCGAGGCGGCATGAGCCGCGAACTCCGTCTCCTGGACGCTATTGACCGTGGCCGGGTAGCGGCGCTCGTAGCGCCATTTCACGACCTCGGCGCCGAAGCCCGCCGCGACGTTGCGCGAGATCTTCTCGATGTTCTTCTCGATCATGTCCTGGACCGGCTTCTTGAAGGTGCGCACGGTGCCCCGGAGAACGCATTCCTGCGGGATCACGTTCCAGGCGTCGCCGGCATGGATCTGGGTCGTGGAGACCACAGCAGTGTCCATCGGGTCGATATTGCGCGCCACGATCGACTGCAGGGCGGTCACGATATGGGCGCCAACGACCACCGGATCGATCGTGTGGTGCGGCATGGCGCCGTGACCCCCGACGCCCTTGAGGACGACCTCGAAGATATCGTACGCCGCCATCATCGGACCGGGCCGCACCGCGAATTGGCCGACCGGTATCCCCGGGATATTGTGCATGCCGTAGACACCGTCGACCGGGAATTTGTCGAACAGCCCCTCTTCCACCATGACGCGGCCGCCGCCCTCGTTCTCTTCGGCAGGCTGAAATATGAAGTAGACCGTGCCGTCGAAGTTCCTGGTCTCCGCCAGGTACTTCGCGGCGCCCAGCAACATGACGGTGTGGCCGTCATGTCCGCAGGCGTGCATCTTGCCGGGGATCGTGGACTTGTGATCGAAGCTGTTGGTCTCGTGCACGTCGAGCGCGTCCATGTCGGCGCGCAGGCCGATCGCCCTGCCGGAGGTGCCGGCCTTCAGGACGCCCACCACGCCGGTCTTGGCGAGACCACGATGGATCTCGATGCCGAAGGACTTGAGCTTGTCGGCGACGACGTCGGCGGTCCGCACTTCCTCGAAGGCCGTCTCGGGGTGGCTGTGAATGTCATGGCGCCACGCGGTCATATCCTTATGAAACGAGGCAATGCGGTTTATGACCGGCATACAGACTCTCCAATCGCACAAAATTTGAGCAGGGATCGTACGGCAGCGGCGCGACGGGTCAAGCGAAGTCACTCTGCAGCAACGCACACCACGACTCGAAGGGATATTTGCATCAACCGCGCGCGGCGTAGTGTCGGTCCTCGATGGGGATGCGCCCCTCCTCGATGCCGTGGCAGGCGACCGCCCCGCCCTCGATCGACAGAGCCTTGGGCCGTTCGCTCTTGCACCGGTCGTTGGCGAACGGACATCGCGGATGAAAGCTGCATCCGGACGGCGGGTTTAAGGGGCTCGGCACCTCGCCCGCGACCGGGCCGCGCTGGCGACCCGTCATGTCGAGGTCGGGAATCGTGTCGAGCAGCATCCGGGTATAGGGATGCTTGGGCCGCCGGAACAGCGTGTCGGTCGGCGCCTGCTCGACCAGGCGGCCAAGGTACATGACGCCCACGCGCGTGGAGATGTGATAGACGACTGCAAGATTATGGCTGATGAACAGATAGGTGAGCTTCAGCCGCCGTTGCAGGTCCATCATAAGGTTGAGAATCTGGGCCTGCACCGACACGTCGAGCGCCGAGGTCGGCTCGTCGCACACCAGGAACTCCGGCCGGCTGGCCAATGCCCGCGCAATTGAGATGCGCTGGCGCTGGCCTCCGGAAAACTCGTGCGGATATTTGCGGCCGTCGGCCGGGGTCAGGCGAACCTGGCGCAGCAGGTCGCCGACCTGCTTTTCGAGATCGGCCTTGTCCGTGGACAGGCCGAAGGCCCGGATCGGCTCGGCAATGATGTCGAACACGCGCCAGCGCGGGTTGAGACTGGCGAACGGGTCCTGGAAGATCATCTGCATGCGCCGGCGCAGGATCGAATGAGCTCCCTGCCCCCGGCGCTCTGCCATGTCGTGGCCATCGAACACGATCTTGCCGGCAGTCGGCGGATAGAGACCGACCACGAGACGCGCCACTGTCGACTTGCCGCAGCCCAACTCGCCCACCAGCGAGAACGTCTCGCCCTTGGCGATCTCGATGTCGATGCCATCGACCGCCTGCACGATCTGGCGTGGCCGGCCCTCGATCGCACGCACCAGCCACGGCGCGGAAACATCGAAGTAGCGCTTCAGGCCATCGATGCGAACGTATTGGCTGCCCTCAGGCATTGGCCGTCTCCCGCATCGGCGCGACCGGCCTGCCGACGCCTTGCGGATCGTGCAGCCAGCAGGCCGCGCGACCGGCGCCGGCCGGCATCAGATCCGGCCGCTCGACCATGCAGCGCTCGCCGCGGAGGGTGCAGCGCGGATTGAAGGCACATCCCTCGGGAATCTCGGTGAGGCGCGGCATCGAGCCGTCGATCTGGGTGAGCCGCTCGGTGCGCACGCCGAGGCTCGGAATCGAGCCCATCAGGCCCTTGGTATAGGGATGCTGCGCGTGCTTGATCACGTCGCGCACCGGGCCGACCTCGACGATGCGGCCGGCGTACATGACAGCCACGCGGTCGGCGGTCTCGGCGATCACGCCCATGTCGTGCGTCACCAGCATCACCGCCGTGCCGTGCTCGCGGCAGAGCTTCTTGAGCAGCGCGATGATCTGAGCCTGGATCGAGACGTCGAGCGCGGTGGTGGGCTCGTCGGCCACGATCAGGCGCGGCCCGGCGCAGAGCGCCAGCGCGATCACCACCCTCTGGCGCATGCCGCCGGAGAATTGATGCGGATAATGGTCGATGCGCTGCTCGGCGCCCGGGATGCCGACCTCCTTCAGCAGGTCGAGTGCGCGGGCACGCGCGGCCGAAGCCGACAGCGGCATGTGCGTCTGAATGGTCTCGATCAGCTGATGGCTGACCGAATAGAGCGGATTGAGGCTGGTGAGCGGGTCCTGGAAGATCGCGCCGATGCGCGCGCCACGTACCTTGCGCATCTCCTCATAGGGAAGATTGTCTATCCGCCTGCCCTCGAGACGTACTTCACCGGCCGCGATGCGGCCGGGCGGTTCCAGAAGGCCGATGATGGCGTTGCCAGTCAGCGACTTGCCCGCGCCCGATTCGCCCACGACACCCAGCACTTCGCCCGGCGCGATATCGAACGACACGTCGTCGACCGCGACCAGGATGCCACGCCGCGTCGGAAACTCGACGCGCAGCTTCTTCACTTCCAGAAGGGGTGGATTGTTGGTCGCCATGATCAGCGGAGCTTGGGATTGAGGGCGTCGCGCAGCCAGTCACCCAGCAGATTGACCGCCAGGACAAGGGCCGCGAGCGTGATGCCCGGGAACACGGTGATCCACCACTCGCCCGACTGAAGCAACTCGTTGCCGAGCCGGATCAGGGTGCCGAGCGAGGGCTGTGTCGACGGCAGGCCGACCCCCAGGAACGAAAGCGTCGCCTCCGAGATGACCGCGAGACCGAGGTTGATCGTGGCGATGACCAGCACTGGACCGGTCACGTTGGGCAGCACGTGGCGCACCATGATCAGCACCGGCGACAGGCCGATCACGCGGGCTGCCTGGACATATTCCTTGTTCTTCTCGACCAGCACCGAGCCGCGCACGGTTCGCGCATACTGGACCCAGAACGACAGGCCGATCGCGCCGATGATGACGAAAAGCGCAATTTCGTCGTGCTTCTGTACCGAGATCAGCCCGCGCACCACGCCATCGATCAGCAGCGCCACCAGGATCGCGGGAAATGTAAGCTGCACGTCGGCGATGCGCATGATCACCGCATCGGTTGCACCGCCGACATAGCCGCTCACCAGACCGAGCGAGATGCCGAGCAGCATCGAGACGATTACCGAAGCAAGACCCACGACCAGCGACAAGCGCGTGCCATACATGATCGCGGACAACACATCGCGGCCCTGGTCGTCGGTGCCGAGCACGAAGGACCAGTCGCCGTCGGTCATCCAGGCCGGCGGCTTCAGCCCATCCGAGAGGCTGAGGGTGGCGGGATCGAAGGGCGTGTGCGGCGCCATCAGCGGCGACAGGAAAGCGATCGCCACGATCAGCACGGTCACGATCGCCGCGACCATGGTCAGGGTCGAGGACTTGAAACTCCACCAGATGTCGCTGTCGGCCGCGCGATGGAGCCAGGAGGTGCCGTCCGCCATTCTCAGTGCCCGGTCCGCGCCGCGCCCGGTCCGCGCAGGCGCGGATCGACCACGAAATAGAGAAGATCGACGACCAGGTTGATGATGACGAACAGTAGCCCGATCAGCATCAGGTAGGCCGCCATCACCGGGATGTCGGCGAACTGCACCGACTGGATGAAGAGCTGGCCCACGCCCGGCCAGGCGAACACCGTCTCGGTGACCAGCGCGAAGGCGATCAGCGAGCCCAGCTGCAGGCCCGTCACGGTGATCACCGGGACCAGCGTGTTCTTGAGCGCATGGCCGAAATTGATGGCGCGGTTGGTGAGGCCGCGCGCGCGGGCGAACTTGATGTAGTCGGTGCGCATCACCTCAAGCATTTCCGAGCGGACCAGGCGCATGATCAGGGTGAGCTGGAACAGGCCAAGCGTGATCGACGGCAGGATGAGTGCCTCCAGGCCCTTCCAGCTCGTGAAGTTGGTCGTCCACCAGCCGAAGGTCGAGGTCTGGCCTCGCCCAAACGACGGCAGCCAATGCAGGATCACGGCGAACAGCAGTATCAGGAGGATGCCGATAAGGAAGGTCGGCAGCGATATGCCGATCAGCGACACCGCCTGGAACAATCGGCTCGACCAGTGCTTTGGATAGAGTCCTGTATAGACGCCCATGGGAATGCCGATGAACAGCGCGAACACCGCCGCGCAGAACGACAGCTCCAGGGTCGCCGGCATGCGCTCCAGGATCAGCCGATTGACCGGCTCGGAGGTCCGGTAGCTGAGGCCAAACTGGCCCTGCGCGGCATTCTTTATGAAGTTGAGGAACTGGATCGGCGGCGGATCGTTCAGCCCGAGCTTCTGCTTCAAGGCCTCGCGCTCGGCGGCGGGCGTATCCTGGCCCACCAGGGAGTTGATGGGGTCGCCGACGTACCGGAACAGAAAGAACGATACCAAGCCGACCGTCAGCAGCACGGCGACGGATTGAGCGAGGCGACGAAGGATGAAAGCAAGCATCTATGAGTAAATTTTGCTCGGCACAGCCCTAGCAGCATTGGGGCCGGAACGGAACCGGCCTCGGCCACCAGGGGCGGCCGAGGCCAGTTGTCGCGGCGCCTGGGGCGTCGGCTACTTCACGTTGACGAGGCGCAGCGGAAAGTAGTTATCCGCCTGCTGTACCAGGTCGATGTTCTTGCGCATCGCCCAGACCAGCGCCTGCTGGTGGAGCGGGATGGTCGCATAATCGTCGACATAAAGTTTGGTCGCCTCGTGGATCAGCTGATCGCGCTTGGCGGGATCCGTCTCGACCTCGATCTTGTCGGTCAGCTCATCGAGCTTCTTGTTCGAGTAGCCGCCCGCATTGTAGAGGCCCTTGCCGCGCTTGATGTCGGGCGTCTCGAGCATCTGCTCGAGCACGTTGTGGACGTCGTAAGTGCCCGGCGACCAGCCCAACATGTAGAAGCTGGTCTGGTTCGGCTTGCCGTCCTGGGTGCTGCGCAGGATCTTGGCGAAGAAGAGATTGCGGGTCTGGGCCCGCAGATTCACCTTGATCCCGATCTTGGCGAGCATCGCCACCACGGCCTGGCAGATCTTCTCGTCGTTGACGTAGCGGTCGTTCGGGCAATCCATGCCTGTCTCGAAGCCATCGGGGTAGCCCGCATCGGCAAGCAGCTTCTTCGCCTCTTCAGGCTTCAGCAGCGAGGGGCGGACGTCGAGGTCCTTGGTGTAGCCGCCGAGGCCGGGCGCCACCATCAGCGCCGTCGGGAACGACTGCCCGCGCATCACGGTGCGCTTGATCGCCTCGACATCGATCGAGCGGTACATCGCCTCGCGCACGCGCTTGTCCTTGTAGGGGTTCTTGCCCTTGACGTTCGACTCGACCAGCTCGTCACGCTCCTGATCCCAGGCCAGAAACACCACGCGTGTCTCGGGACCTTCCATCACCTTGATGTTGGGATCCTTCTTCAGGTTGTCCGTATCCGCCGGCGGAACCTCGTAGGTCATGTCGATGTCGCCCGCCTTCAGGGCAGCGATACGCGTGGCGGCATTGGCCACCGGCTTGAAGACCACCTCGGTGAGGTTGTGCACCGGTTTGTCCCACCAGTTGGGATTGGGCACGAGGATCGTGACCTCGCCCGCGCGGCGCTCCTTCAGCATGAACGGGCCGGTGCCCATTGCATTGCGGGTGGCGAAGTTCTCCTCGTTCTTGATCATGTCTGCCGCGTGAACGGCATTGTTCTTCTCGCACCAGGCCTTCGACATGATGCCGAAGCCCGTCCACTTCGCGACGAGGAGCGGATCGGGAACCTTTGTCTCGATCTCGATGCGATAGTCGTTGACCTTGTTGACCGACTTCACTGTCGAGAAGTTGCTGTTGACGTTCGAGCCCGGACCCATGCCACGCGCGATCGAGAAGACGACGTCATCGGCGGTAAACGGCGAGCCGTCGCTGAACTTCGCGTTCTTGCGCAGGTCGAAATACCAGTGCGTCGGATCGGTCTGGCCCCACTTCTCGGCCAGTGCCGCCTCGAACTTGAGGTCCTTGTCGCGGCGAACCAACGGGTCGTAGATATTCTGCGTGAAGGTAAGCAGGAAGGTCTCCTGCCGAGCGTACGGATCCATCGAACTCACGTCACCCGAATTGGACCACCGGAAAGTCTTGGCATCGGCGATCGACGCGACCGACAGGCTTGCACAGATGACCGCCAGCGCGACACCGCGCCCGAAGCTCAATTTCATTCCAATCCCCCTTACAAAACGCCCGGAAACCATGCATAGGCGCATATCCGTGGGACGTTGCACTGCCTCTGTGGGGCCGTCAATTCCACAAAAAATTCGCATGTGCGTCCCGAGAGCACATCGTTGGACAGGGGCCATTGGGGGTCGCTATCTTGCCCCCTCAGCGCTTCCCAAAGGTGTGCCCATGAACGACGTTCCTCGCAGCTTCCGCGGCAATTCCAATGCCGCGCGCGATATTGCGCACCACCTGCATCCATACACCAACTTCAAGAAGCACGAGGCCACAGGCCCGCTGACGATCGTGCGCGGCCGCGGCGTCTACGTGGTCGACGACGACGGCAAGGAATACATCGAAGGCATGGCCGGCCTCTGGTCGGCAGCCCTTGGCTTCAGCAACGAGCGGCTGGCAACGGTCGCCTACGAGCAGATGAAGCAGCTGCCGTTCTATCACGCGTTCAACCAGCGCAGCCACGAGCCGGCCATCAACCTCGCCGAGAAGATCAAGTCGATGGCGCCGTTCGAGGCCTCGAAGGTGTTCTTTGCCAACTCCGGCTCCGAGGCCAACGACACCGTCGTGAAGATGGTCTGGTACATGAACAATGCGCTGGGCCGTCCCGAGAAGAAAAAGATCATCTCGCGCATCAAGGGCTATCACGGCATTACCGTGGCCTCGGGCAGCCTCACCGGCCTGCCGACCAACCATCGCTCCTTCGATCTGCCGATCCAGGGAATCCTGCACACGAGCTGCCCGCACTTCTATCGCTTCGGGCTGCCGGGCGAGACCGAGGACCAGTTCACCACGCGTTGCGCCGAGGAGCTCGAGGCGCTGATCGTCAAGGAAGGCCCCGAGACCTGCGCGGCCTTCATTGCCGAGCCGGTGATGGGCGCCGGCGGCGTCATCGTGCCGCCGAAGGGCTACTACGCGAAGATCCAGGCGGTGCTGAAGAAGTACGACATGCTGTTCTGCGCCGACGAGGTCATCTGTGGCTTCGGGCGCACCGGCAATGTCTGGGGCAGCCAGACGATGGGCATCACGCCGGACATCCTGACCTGCGCCAAGGCCCTGTCGGCGTCGTTCCTGCCGATCTCGGCGGTGATGATCAACGAGAAGGTCTACCAGGCACTGATGATGGAATCCGACAAGATCGGCACCTGGGGTCACGGCTTCACCTACTCCGGCCACCCGGTCGCCGCCGCCGTCGCGCTCGAGGCGCAGAAGATCTACGACGAGACCGACCTGTTCGGTCACGCCAGGCGCATGAGCCCGCTCTTCACCAGGCACATCCAGTCGTTCGCCGATCATCCGCTGGTCGGCGAGGCGATGAGCGTCGGCATGATGGGCGCGATCGAGATCGTCGCCGACAAGAAGACCAAGGCGTCGTTCGACCTCGCGAGCGTCGGCGCCGGGCTCAAGGTTGCCAATCACGCGCAGGCGCGCGGCCTGTTCGTGCGCAACATGGGCGACCGCGTCGCGATCTGCCCGCCGCTGATCATCAACGAGACCGAGCTCGGCGATCTCTTCGGCCGCCTCCACCAGTCGTTCGATGCCGCACTCGCCGACCTCAAGTCGGAAGGCCACTTCAAGGGCTGACGTGCCCATGATCAAGGGGAGCGAAGCTCCCTTCGGCACCGGCCAGAAAATACGCAACAGGGCGATCTGGTCGGTCGCCCTTTTTGCTGCGTCCGTGGTGCCGGCCATCATCGGCGTCGGCATCATCAACGCCACGGCGGATCAGGCAAACATCGCCACGCCCTTTGCGTTCGGCCTGTGGGCAATCGGCGCCCTGTTCGCGATCGCTGCGGCCGTCCCCACTCTGCGTCATTGGGATGTCCTGCCCCAGCAAACGCGCTGGCTGGGCGCGCTGCCGATGCTCTGCGTTTCGCTGTTTCTGAGCACCGCCCTGATCGCGGCAGCGTTCGTTCGCCCCTGATTGCGAATCATTCTCAAAAATAATCACGCATTGTTGCGACCAAAATGCGTCTGTTGAACACAGGCAAGCCGACTAATATCGCGCCCGGGAGACAGGGCAGAATGGACTATGAGGCATTCTTCGCCGGCCACCTCGATCGCCTGCGCGACGAGGGACGGTACCGGGTTTTCGCGGAGCTCGAGCGCGTCGTCGGCGCCTTTCCGCGTGCGCGCCTGCATCGCGCCGGCGTACCCGCACGCGAAGTCACCGTGTGGTGCAGCAACGACTATCTCGGCATGAGCCAGCATCCGGCAGTGCTGAAGGCCATGCAGGCCGCAATCGGTGCACAGGGTTCGGGCGCCGGCGGCACGCGCAATATCGCCGGCACCAACACGTTGCACGTGGCGCTCGAGCACGAGCTGGCGCGGCTGCACGAGAAGCAGGCGGCGCTGGTCTTTACCTCGGGGTACGTCGCTAACGAGACCACGCTGCAGACCCTGGGGGCGCTGCTTCCTGGCTGCGAGCTCTATTCGGACGCCTTCAACCACGCCTCGATGATCGCCGGCATCCGCCACTCGGGCGCCGTCCGCAGGATATTCCGCCACAACGACGCGACCCATCTCGAGCAGCTGCTGGCCGCCGCCGATCCCAAGGTGCCCAAGGTCGTGGCATTCGAGTCGGTCTATTCGATGGACGGCGATATCTCGCCGATCGGCCAGCTGTGCGATGTCGCCCACCGTTACGGCGCCCTCACCTACCTCGACGAGGTTCATGCCGTCGGCATGTATGGCAATCGCGGCGCCGGCGTTGCCGAGCGCGACGGCGTACTGGCCAAGGTCGACATCGTGCAGGGCACTCTCGCCAAGGCATTCGGCGTGGTCGGCGGTTACATCGCCTCGACCGCCGTGACGGTCGACTTCATCCGCTCGTGCGGCAACGGCTTCATCTTCTCGACCTCGATGCCGCCCGCGATAGCGGCAGCGGCGCTGGCCAGCGTCCGCCATGTCAGCAACCATGCCGAATTGCGCGTGCGCCACCAGGAGCGCAGCGCCACCCTGAAGCGCCGGCTGACGGCGGCCGGGCTGCCGCTGATGCCCTCGGTCTCGCATATCGTGCCGGTGTCAGTCGGCGATGCCGCACTCTGCAAACAGGCGAGTGACCTGCTGCTCGACCGGCACGATATCTACGTTCAGCCGATCAACTACCCGACAGTCCCGCGCGGCACCGAGCGGTTGCGCATCACGCCGACGCCGCTGCACAGCGACGACGACATGACCCGGCTCGTGGCGGCGCTGCAGGATGTCTGGGAAGCGCTCGGCCTCGGCCGGAAGGTCGCAGCCGAGTAGCGACCTCGGGCTCCCTAGTCGACTGTCCGCATCGACCACAGACGCGACCGGGCCAGGATCACCGCGATCATCGCCATCATGGCGAAGGCTGGAATCATGAGGGCGGCCTTGGTACCCCACACCGAGGCGATCGAGCCCGCGAGCAGCGCCCCGATCGGGCCGCCGCCACCCAGGCCGATCTGAAACAGGGACATCAGCCGCGCACGATGGGTGGGCGGCGCCACGATCTGAACGATGGTGCGGCTCTGCGTCAGGGTGATGCCGGCGCCGACACCCCACACGAAATTCAGCGCCACGAAGACCGGGAACGGCGGCAGGCTGGCCAGCGCCAGGAGGATGGCCGCGCCGACCGCGACCGCAAGGGCGATCAGACGGCCGCGCAGGGTAAAACGTCGTCCGAAGGCGGCGAAGACCATTGCAGCCACGATGGTCGCGGACCAGAAGGCGAGGTTGACGTAGGCCAGGTCGGCGGAGCCGCCGTGATAGCTGTCGCGCACCACCAGCGGCAGGGTGGCGGAGAACGGTCCTACGTAGAAGACGCCGACGCCGAAGTTGAGCAACAGCACCGGCCAGATCTGCTCGGACTTCGCGGCCGCCGACACGCCCTCGGAGACACTGCGCCAGAATCCTGGATGCTTCACCGGCGGATGCGGCTTCGGCTCGGGCAGGCGCAACACGGCGAGCAGCCCCAGCAGCACGAGCGAGGCCTGCAGGATCAGAAGTGGCGGCGCGCCGATCCTGTCGGCGCTCGAGGCGCAGGCGATGCCGATCAGCTGCCCACCGAACTGCAGCGCCGTCGCCAGCGCCACGGCGCGCGGCAGGTTGTCCCCCGCCACGGTCGGCAGCAAGGCATCGCGCGTCGGCATGGCGAAAGCGCCGATCGAGCCTGCGGCCATGCCGTAGACGATCAACAGCGGATAACTGAGGCCGTCGCGGGCCAGCACGCCGGCAAGGATCAGTGGTGGAATCGCGTAGAGCAGGTGATAGCGCAGCAGGAGCTTGCGAGGGTTGCCCCGATCGGCGACGAGGCCGCCCAAGGGCAGGAACAGCAGCGACGGCGCCATGATGGCCATCTGCGCCACGCCGACTGCGAAGGCATCCATGCGCAGCACGACGGCAACCAGCCAGGGAAACAGGACCATCTGGATGCCCAAGGGCACGAACCAGCTGCCGAGTCCCGCGAGGTAGGCGGCAAAGGCGGAGATACGGATCGTCACGGGAGATGCCTTGCTCCGCCGACGAGGCGGCTATATCTTGTATGCGCTTAGTGCCGCTTGCTCATCCAATAGTAAAAGACACAAGCTGGGTTCTCCACCCTCTGGAGGCGCGGCGGTGGCGGAGCGGAAGATCATGGCGAATTTCAACCGCGCCACTCTGGCGAAGGTGCTGGAAATCCTCGAAAGCGGCCACACCGGCGAGGCGCTGGCCGCGGCCAAGCTTGCCTCGGCGATGGTGCGCGAGGCCGGGCTCACCTGGGACGACGTGATCGCCAAGGACGTGCAGCCGCGGGTCCCCGCCCCGGCACGTGCGGCCGGCGGCGGACCGTTCGGCTACCGCAAGGATCGCGAACTGTCGCCGCACGAGCAGTTCTTCATGGTGCTGCTCAGCCCGCGCACGCCGGTCGAGCTGAAGCGACGCCTGCGCGACTGGGAAACCCGCGTGCTCGACGGCGAGATCACGCCGCAGGAAACCCGGGACCTGCAGGCGATGTACCAGAACTTCGTGGCCTGACGCCGTCTCGAAAAAATCACGAACTCATGAGGAATCGCCTCGAAGCCTGATGCCATCGGTATCGGAGCCAATTCCTCATGAGCCTCATGAATTTCATGAGTCTCCGGAGAGAAAAACGCCTCCTCGCGAGGATCGCCCTGAAACGCTGACCCGTCTTCATCGAAGGGCATTCCTCGCGAAGTTCGCGAAACTCGCGAACCTCGCGAGACGGTGCACGCACTGCAGTTGCCGGCAGCTGACGACGAGCAAGCATCCCTCGCTACACTCGGGCTGACGGCTGCGCGCTGCAAACAGCGTACGCGAAGCGAACAGAGCGATCCGGCAATAGTGACCATGCGCGCCAACCTACGCGCGTCGCCGTCAATCCCCTATTACGGTCGTTACTGACGGCATATCGTTGGCCGGCTTGAAACGGAAGACGCCTAGAGTCGCTGCTCCCGCCCCGTACGGGAGCGCAGCAAAAATTCACGGCCGATCTTCACCCGGGGCTTGCCGTCGTACTCGACGATATCGGCGGTGGCGTAGGTCTCGCTCCAGTTCGACGGCAGGAACGACCCGGTGCCCACCACGTCGATCGGCGCCTTGGCCTCGGCCATGACTCGACACTTGGCCGGACCGAAGCCGGAGGACGCCACGATCTTCGTCGCCGTGAAACCCGCGGCATCGAGCTCGTGACGAAGATGGAAGATCGCCGCCGCCGACACGCCGGTCCCGACGAGATAGCGCAACTCTTCTTCGCTGCGATAGCCACGGATCGATTCGGGCGAATACTTCTCGAGAACGGCATAGGAGGTCGCCGGATCGAGGCCTTCGACGTAACGTCCGCCGGTCGTGTCGAGACGGAACGACAGCATTCCCTTGGCGGCGAGATCGGGAAAGCGGCGGCAGACATCCAGCGAGTTCGGAAACCTCGCAGGCAAAATAGTCGGCCAGCACCGTCATCGGCTCGCCGGGAAAGGTTTCGTGGAACATCTCGGCCGCGCGCACGGTGGAACCGGCGTAACCGATCAACGCGTGCGGCATGGTGCCGAGGCCCTTGTCGCGGCCGAAGAAATGCGCCGTTGCGTGGGTCGCGTTGCCGATGAAGCCCACGGCCTTGACCTTGCGTTTGGCCCGGGCCGAGCCGACCGAGGCGGCATAGGCCATCATCTCGGCCATTTCCTGGCCCGCACAATGGCGCGCATCCATGGCGAGGAAGGCCGCCCTCGGCATGTCGGCGCACATGGTCCAGGCGTTGTAGGCCGCGACGCAGGCCGGCCCGAGCTTCTGCAGGAAGATCGTCTCGAGGTCGACGAGATGGAAGAACGACCCGGTGATGTAGATCATCGGCTCGCCGGCGCCGACCCACTTGCCCTCGATGTAGCGCTGGTCGATCTCGACCTTGGCCTGGCGGTCGGCCTCCATTTCCTTCAGCCAGTCGAGCGCCAGACGCGGCGCGAACACGACCGGACGACGCATGAAGACCGCATAGGTCACGCGGGCATCGCCGAACTTGCCGATCACCTGCTTCGTTCGATTGAAGTAGTGATCGGTGAACTGCGCGATCTCGCCGTTTCTCGGATGCGTCATCGGTACCCCGACCCGTCAGATGGGCCCCTTCAGACTGAGGGCCGTGCCCTCGTGACGGACAGGCGTTCGGACTTGAGCTGTTCGGCGAGCAGGAAGGCAAGTTCGAGGGCCTGGCTGGCATTGAGGCGCGGGTCGCACTGCGTCTCGTAGCGCTCGTTCAGGTTCTCGACGGTAATGTCGGTCGAGCCGCCGATGCACTCCGTCACCTCCTGGCCCGTCATCTCGAAATGCACGCCGCCGGGGTGCGTGCCCTCGGCGCGGTGCACGGCAAAGAACTCCTTCACTTCCTTCAGGATGTTGTCGAAGTGCCGGGTTTTCCTGCCGTTGGATGCGGTCTCGGTATTGCCGTGCATGGGATCGCACGACCAGACAACCGACTTGCCGGCCTTCTTAACCGCGCGCACCAGCGGCGGCAGCTTCTCGGCGACATTGGCCGCGCCCATGCGCACGATCATGACGATGCGGCCGGGCTCGTTGGCCGGGTTCAGCAGGTCGATCAGCTTCAGCGTATCGTCGATCGACAGCGACGGACCGCACTTGAAGCCCAGCGGATTGTGAACGCCTCGCAGGAATTCGACGTGGGCGCCGTCCGGCTGGCGCGTGCGATCGCCGATCCACACCAGGTGGGCCGAGCAGTCGTACCAGTCGCCGGTCGTCGAATCGACGCGGGTGAGCGCCTCCTCGTAGGGCAACAGCAGCGCTTCGTGGCTGGTGAAGAAGTCGGTCTCGGCGATCTGCGGCGTGGTCGCCGAGGTGAGGCCGCACGCCGCCATGAAGTTCAAGGTCTCGTCGAGACGCGCCGCCAGGTCCTGGTAGCGGGCGGACGCGGGCGAGTGGCGAACGAAGTCGAGGTTCCAGCGGTTGACCTCGTGCAGGTCGGCGTAACCGCCCTGGGCGAAGGCACGCAGGAGGTTGAGCGTCGCCGCCGACTGGTTGTAGGCCTGCACCATGCGCTCGGGATCGGGCTTGCGTGCCTCGGCCGTGAATTCGAAGCCGTTCACGTTATCGCCGCGATACGACGGCAGCTCGATGCCGCCCACCTTCTCGACGTTCGACGAGCGCGGTTTGGCGAACTGGCCGGCCATGCGGCCGAGTTTCACCACCGGCACGCCTGCGCCGTAGGTCAGCACCACCGCCATCTGCAGCAGCACACGGAACATGTCGCGGATGTTGTTGGCGGAGAAGTCGACGAAGCTCTCGGCGCAGTCGCCGCCCTGCAACAGGAAGGCTTCGCCATTGGCGACCTTGCCCAGCGCGGTCTTGAGCTTGCGCGCCTCGCCGGCGAAGACCAGCGGCGGATAACGGCGCAGACGCGCCTCCGCGCCCGCCAGTGCGGTCGCGTCGGGATAGACCGGCATCTGCAGCGCCGGCCGGCCGCGCCAACTGGTGGGTGTCCAATCGGCAGCGCTCGAGCTGCGGGACTGCGTTCGCGCGGCGGTCGGCGACGCGCCCTGAATCGCGGTCATCTTCTCCTCCTGCATCCCTGGTCCGGCCTGAGTTGACCCTCCGGCCGCCGGGGGAGTGAAACTATACGGGCTGTGGATGAATTGCCAGTGACCGACCGGCCTCGCCGGTCGTCCCGAGCATTTGCGAGGGACCTAGCAGATCCCTCGCAAATGCTCGGGATGAGCGCCTCGGGCGCTCATTCGGCAGCCTTGGCCGCAGGCCCGGGCTCGGGCCGGGGGGCCCGCATGGTGACGAATTCCTCACCAGCGGTGGGGTGAATGCCTACGGTGGCGTCGAACTGCGCCTTGGTCGCGCCCGCCTTGACCGCGACCGCCAGTCCCTGGATCAGCTCGGCAGCATCGTCGCCCACCATATGGACGCCCACGACCTTGTCGGTCGCGGCCTCGACGATCAGCTTCATGAAGATCTGCTGCGGGTTGCCGGTGAGCGTTGCCTTCATCGGCCGGAAGCGCGTGGCGAAGATCCGGACTTCGCCCAGGGTCCGGCGCGCCTCTTCCTCGGTCAGCCCGACGTTCGACATCTCGGGCTGGCAGAACACAGCCGATGCGACGTTACGGTGGTCGGGCTTGCGCGGCTTGTTGCCGAACTCGGTGTCGGCGAAGGCATGGCCCTCCATGATCGCCACGGGCGTGAGGGCAATGCGGTCGGTGACGTCGCCTACCGCCCACATGTTGGGCGCCGTCGTCTTCGACCATTCGTCGACCGCGATCGCACCCCTCTTGTCGAGCTGCACGCCCACCTTCTCGAGACCGATGCCTGAAGTGTTGGGTACGCGCCCGGTCGCATACATGACGAGATCTGTCCCCAGCACCTCGCCCTTCTTCGTGTGCAGCTTGTACGGCGCGCTACCGTTGGTCGCTTCGATGCGGACGATCTCCGTCTCCTTGCGGATCTTGATGCCGCTTGCCTCCAGGCTCTCGTGCACGAAACCTCGGCATTCCTCGTCGAAGCCGCGCAACACGCGATCGCGCCGGATCACCACGTCGACCTTCGATCCCAGGCCGTTGAAGATGCCCGCGAACTCGACGGCGATATAGCCGCCACCCACCACGGTGATGCGCTTGGGCAGCGGATCGTCGATGTGGAAGGCCTCGTTCGAGCTGATCGCGAATTCCTTGCCAGGAATGTCCGGCATCTCCGGCCGGCCGCCTGTCGCGATCAGGAACTTCGCCGCCGTGATCGTCTCCTTGCCGATCTCGAGCGTGTGGCGATCCATGAAGCGCGCGCGGCCCATATGCAGGGTCACACCCGCGTCCTTCAGCAGCCGCAGGTAGATCCCGTTCAGCCGGTCGACTTCCTTGGCGACATTGTCGCGCAAGGTCGCCCACGAGTGGCTTGGCGCCAGACCCGACCAGCCGTAGGCGGCAGCGTCCTCGAACGCGTGGGCGAATTTCGAGCCGTAGACCATCAGCTTCTTGGGCACGCAGCCACGGATCACGCAGGTGCCACCGACGCGGAAATCCTCGCAGATGCCGACCTTGGCGCCGTGCGCCGCCGAGATGCGCGAGGCGCGAACGCCGCCCGAACCGGCGCCAATGACGAAGAGCTCGTAGTCGTATGCCATGGACTTGCGCTCCGGGAACAAAACCTCAACACGGCCACAATTCGGTCGCGCGTCGGACTATATCGGCCCTTAAACGCGCCGGTAAGGAGATCGACGCGTGTGTTTTCTTTCTCTGATACAACCTTAAGGATATGCCCTCATGATCAAGTTCGTCTCACTGGTTGCCGCGCTGCTCGTGTCCCTCCCCGCCCTCGCGGCGCCCGGCGACCCCGATCCCGGCAAGTCTCCGCCGGCCCGCGAAAGGACCTCCGGCCTGATGCGCTACGACACCAACAAGGACGGCTTCGTCGACCGCGCCGAGTGGGCGGCGGGCCAGGAAGCGCGGTTCAAGCTGCTCGACACGAACGGCGACGGCAAGCTCACCAAGGACGAGCTGTTCGTCGGCAACGGCACCCCGCCCACCGACCGCCAGCTTCAGAGCCAGGCCACGTACTTCCGCCTGCTCGACACCGACAAGAACGGCAGCGTCAGCAAGGCGGAGTTCCTGGCCCAGGCGGAACGCAACTTCGCCCGCTGCGACCTCGACAAGGACGGCCGCATCAGCACCGCCGAGTGCCGCCAGGCGCTCCGCCGCAAGCCGGTCGAGCCCGCGAGCGCGGACCGCTGAAGCAAAAAGGCCGCCGGGACAACCGGCGGCCTTTCCTTCTCGGATGGTCCCGACAGCTCACGAACTTTCAGCGTGCATCACGTCGCCGAACAAGTCCCAGGTCTCGCCCTTGAAGCGGGCAAGCTGGACCGCCTGGATAGGGTAGAAGTCGGTGGGGCTGGTGTTGATCGTGATGCCCGGCAGGCACAGCGGATTCGTGTAGTTCTTGAAGCCCGCGGCCTGCTTCATGACATTTGCGCGCGTAAGCTCGTTGCCGCAGCGCTTCAGAGTCTCGACCATCAGCGACGCGACCGAAAAAGCGAACGTGTAGTTCGCATCGGCGGTGTTGGCATCCGGCATGTTCTTGGCCATCCACGCGCGCCAGATCTTCATGTCCTCGGCGGTATCCCACTGCTTGTCCGTCGGATCCTTGAGATACGCCGCGGTAAGGATGCCCTGGCTGTTGTCGATGCCCGCCGGCTTCAGTGTGGCGGCGACACTGGCCGAGACGTTGTTCAAATATTGCGTCGGCTTCCAGCCGATGTCGGCGGCCTTGCGGATCGCCTGGGCCGCGAACTTCGGCGTCGAGATGTTGAAGAACACGTTGGCACCGGTGTCCTTCAATTGGATGATCTGCGAATCGACCGTCGGGTCGGTGACTTCGTAGGTCACCATCTTCGCGACACGGCCGACATCCTTGCCAAGGCCTTCCTTGAAGCCTTCCCAGTAGTCCTTGCCGTAATCGTCGTTCTGCATCAGCACGCCGATCTTGGCATCCTTGACGTTCGCCAGCAGGTGCTTGGCGTAGATCGCGCCTTCGGTGTGGTAGTCGGGCTGGTAGCCCATCGTCCACGGGAAGTTCTTCGGATCGCCCCACTTCGACGCGCCGGTGGAGATATAGAGATGTGGGACCTTCTTCTGGTTGACGTACTTGTGGATCGCCGTGTTGGTCGGCGTGCCGAGCGTCTGGAAGAGCAGCAGCACTTTTTCCTGCTCGACGAGCTGGCGCACCACTTCCACGGTCTTCGGCGGCGAATAGCCGTCGTCGAGCGAGACGAAGTTGACCTTTCGGCCGTTGATGCCGCCCGCCTCGTTGATTGCCTTGAAGAAGGCCTGGTGCGCCTTGCCGATCACGCCATAGGCCGATGCCGGGCCGCTATAAGGGCAGCAATGGCCGATCTTGATCTCGGTATCGCTGGCGCCGTCATCGTACTTCTTCTGCGCAAACGCCCCGGTAGAGGCCGACAGAATGGCGGCCGACGACACGCCTCCAATGAAACTACGCCTGTTGGTCTTCAACGCTTTCTCCATGCATCTGCTTCTTGAATGAGCAAGGAAGCGTTGCCCGAAATCCGCTCTGTGAGAAGAGCTAAATGCAGCCCACGGGCACCACGCAAAAGGGCCGCCGGGGTTGCCGGCGGCCCTTCTTGTCGTCCCGGCGCGGGGAATTACGCGCTTTCGGCCGACATGATGTCGCCGAACAGTTCCCAGGTCTCGCCCTTGAAACGCTGCAGCTTGACCGACTGGATCGGATAGAAGTCGGTCGCACTGGTGCTGATGGTGATGCCCGGCAATACGCACGGCACCCGGAACTTCTTGAACGATGCCGCCTGCTTCATGACGTTGGCGCGCGTCAGCTCGTCGCCGCAGTTCTTGAGCGTGGCGTGCATCAGGAACGACACCGTGTAGGCGTAGATGTAGTTGGCGTCGCCGGTGTTGGCACTCGGCATGTACTTGGCCATCCACTCGCGCCAGGTCTTCATCTCGGCATTGTCGTCCCACTGCTTGTCGGTGGGATCCATGTTGTAGGCCGCCGTGACGATGCCCTGTGCGTTCTCGAAGCCTGCAGGCTTGATCACCGACGCGACCGACGCCGAGACGTTGGTCATGTACTGAACCGGCTTCCAGGAGATGTCGGCTGCCTTGCGGATCGCCTGGGCGGCGAACTTGGGCGTCGCAATGTTCAGGAAGACGTTGGCGCCGGTGTCCTTCAGCTGGATGATCTGCGAATCGACGGTCGGATCGGTCACCTCGTAGGTCACCAGCTTGGCGATCCTCGACGCATCCTTGCCGAGACCTTCCTTGAAGCCGTCGACATAGTCCTTACCGAAGTCGTCGTTCTGCATGAGGATGCCGATCTTCGCATCCGGAACATTGGCCAGGATGTGCTTGGCGTAGATCACGCCCTCGGTGTGGTAGTCGGGCTGGTAGCCCATGGTCCACGGGAATTCCTTGGGCTTGCCCCACTTCGACGCGCCCGTCGCAACGTAGAGCTGCGGGACCTTCTTTGTGTTCATGTACTTCTGGATCGCCGTGTTGGACGGCGTGCCGAGCGTGTTGAAGCACAGCAGGACCTTGTCCTGCTCGACGAGCTGGCGGATCACCTCGACGCACTTCGCGGGATTGTAGCCGTCGTCGAGCGTCACGAAGTTGATCTTGCGGCCGTTGATGCCGCCCTGCTCGTTGACCATCTTCCAGTAGGCCTCGATGCCCTTGCCGATCACGCCATAGGCGGAGGCCGGGCCGCTATAGGGGCCGCAATGGCCGATCTTGATTTCCTTGTCGGTCGCGCCGTCGTCGTATTTCTTCTGCGCGAATACCGAGCTTGAACCTGACAACAATGCGGCGGCAGACACGCCGCCGATAAACGTACGCCTCTTGGTCACTGACTCTTTCCTCCCATGTAAGTTGGCGGCGGACTTTCTCCCGGAACGGCGGCAAAGAGAAGACCTAAAAAGCAAGGAAGGCCGCCTTTCGGCGGCCTTCCTGTCGTTTGTGGAACTGCCGTTTCGGGAAGCGGATCAGCTGCTTTCGGCGTGCATGATCTCGCCGAACAGGTCCCAGGTCTCGCCTTTGAAGCGCTGCAACTGCACCGCCTGGATCGGATAGAAGTCGGTCGGGCTGGTACTGACGAGGATACCGGGCAGCAACAAAGGCACCCGGAACTTCTGGATGCTCGAAGCCTGCTTCATCAGGTTGGCCCGGGTGAGCTCGTTGCCGCAACGCTTCAGTGTTTCGTGCATCAGCGTCGACACGGCGTAGCCATAGATGTGATTGGCATCGGCCTTGTTGGCGCTCGGCATGTTCTTGTCCATCCATGCCCGCCACGCGTTCATCTCGTCGTCCTTGTCCCATTGGTGGTCGGTGGCATCCTTGAGATATGCCGCCGTGATGATTCCCTGGCTGTTCTCGTAGCCGGCCGGCTTCATGACGGCCGCCACCGACGCAGAGACGTTGACGATATAGTGAGCCGGCTTCCAGCCAATGTCGGCTGCCTTGCGGATCGCCTGGGCGGCCGCCTTCGGTGTCGCATATGTTGATGAAGACGTTGGCGCCGGAGTCCTTGAGCTGGATGATCTGGCTGTCGACCGTCGGATCCGTTACCTCGTAAGTGACGGTCTTGACGATGCGGGCGGTCTCCTTGCCGAGGCCCTCTTTAAAGCCGTCGAAGTAGTCTCGTCCGAAATCGTCATTCTGCATCAGGATGCCGATCTTGGAGTCCTTGACGTTGGCCAAGGACGTGTTTGGCATAGATGACGCCCTCGGTGTGGTAGTCGGGCTGAAAGCCCATCGTCCACGGGAAGTGCTGCGGGTCGCCCCATTTGGAGGCGCCGGTCGCGACGAAGAGCTGGGGGACCTTCTTCGTGTTCATGTATTTGTGGATTGCAGTGTTGCACGGCGTGCCGAGTGGCTGGAACAGGGCGAAGATCTTGTCCTGTTCGACGAGCTGGCGAACCACCTCGACTGTCTTGGGCGGCGAATAGCCGTCGTCGAGAGAGATGAAATTCACCTTCCGGCCATTGATCCCGCCGGCTGCGTTGACGACCTTCCAGTAGGTATCGATCGTCTTGCCGATCGCACCATACGACGACGCGGGGCCACTGTAGGGATTGGTATTGCCGATCTTGATTTCGGTGTCGCTGACACCTTCGTCGTATTTCTTCTGTCCGAATGCGGCAGCACCCGGAAACATCGCGGCAGCCGTTGTTGTGCCGATGAACGCACGCCTATTGGTTTTCATGTTTTCCTCCCATGTATCAGGCCGCCAGACTTTCCCTTGAAATCGTCGCCGAGAAAAGGCCCTTTCCCCGGTTGGCCCAAAAGGAGAGCGTCGCCCGAAAGGTCGGCCTCTCCGTTCCGAGTCCTGCGAGATCAGGAGCTTTCGGCGTGCATGATCTCGCCGAAGAGATCCCAGGTCTCGCCCTTGAAGCGCTGCAACTGCACCGCCTGGATCGGATAGAAATCCGTCGGGCTGGTATTCACCATAATACCGGGCAGCAACAACGGCACGCGGAAGTTATGAAAGGCCGCCGCCTGCTTCATCAGGTTGGCCCGGGTGAGCTCGTTGCCGCAACGCTTCAGTGTCTCGTGCATCAGTGTCGATACGGCGTAGCCATAGATGTGGTTGGCATCGGCCTTGTTGGCGCTCGGCATGTACTTGTCCATCCATGCCCGCCACGCCTTCATCTCCGCGTTGTCGTCCCACTGCTTGTCGGTGGCGTCCATCAGGTAGGCCGCGGTGATGATGCCCTGGGCGTTATCGTAGCCGGCCGGCTTCATCACCGCTGCGACCGAGACCGAGACGTTGTTGAGGTAGTGCGCCGGCTTCCAGCCGATGTCGGCCGCCTTGCGGATGCCCTGCGCCGCGGCCTTGGGGCCCGAGGAGTTCAAGAAGACGTTGGCGCCGGAATCCTTGAGCTGGATGATCTGGCTATCGACGGTCGGATCGGTCGCCTCGAAGGTCACGACCTTGACGATTCGGCCAATCTCCTTGCCAAGTCCCTCCTTGAGGCCATCGAAATAGTCGCGCCCGTAGTCGTCGTTCTGGTGCAGCACGCCGATCTTGGCGTCCTTGACGTTGGCCAGGATGTGCTTGGCGTAGATCACCGCCTCGGTGTGGTAGTCGGGCTGAAAGCCCATGGTCCACGGGAAGTGCTGCGGATCGCCCCACTTCGATGCGCCGGTCGCGACGAAGAGCTGCGGCACTTTCTTCGTGTTCATGTATTTGTGGATCGCGGTGTTGCACGGCGTGCCGAGCGACTGGAACAGGGCGAAGATCTTGTCCTGCTCGACGATCTGGCGAACCACCTCGACTGTCTTGGGTGGCAGTAGCCGTCGTCGAGCGAGATGAAATTGACCTTGCGGCCGTTGATGCCGCCTGCCTCGTTCACGCTCTTGAAGTAGGTGTCGATCGTCTTGCCGATCGCGGCATAGGCCGAGGCCGGGCCGCTGTAGGGATTGGTGTTGCCGATCTTGATCTCGGTATCGGTGGCGCCGTCATCGTATTTCTTCTGCGCGAACGCGGTCGTCCGCCGAAAACATGGCGGCGGCCGAAGCGGTGCCGATGAACGTACGCCTGTTGGTCTTCACTTATTCCTCCTTGTGGAAACACCGGATGGAAGGCCGCCCGAAATCGGCGGCCTTCCATCCTCGATGAGCGATCAGCTGCTCTCGGCGTGCATGATGTCGCCGAACAGTTCCCAGGTCTCGCCCTTGAAGCGGGAGAGCTGGACCGCCTGGATCGGATAGAAGTCGGTCGGGCTGGTGTTGACGGTGATGCCGGGCAGCAGCAGCGGAAGCTTGAGATTGTGGTGGTTGGCGGCCTGGCGCATGACGTTCTCGCGCGTGAGGTCGTCGCCGCACTTCTTCAGCGTCTCGTGCATCAGCGACGAGACCGAGTAGGCGAAGACGTTGGACGCATCCTGCAGGCTGGCGCCCGCGTTGTGCTTGCCCATCCACTCCACCCACCTCTTCATGTCGGGATGGCCATCGAACTGCTTGTCGGTCGGGTCCATCAGATACAGCGCGGTGATCACGCCCTGTACATTCTCGAAGCCGGCGGGCTTCATCGCCGAGGCGACGCTCGACGACACGTTGTTGAGATAGATCGCCGGTTTCCAGCCGATGTCGCCGGCCTTGCGCATCGCCTGCGCGGCGAACTTCGGGATCGCTATGACGAAGAAGACGTTGGCCCCGGAGTCCTTGAGCTGGATCACCTGGCTGTCGACCGTCGGATCGGTCGTCTCGTAGGTCACGTGCTTGACGACCTTGTCTGCGTCCTTGCCGAGACCTTCCTTGAAGCCGTTCCAGTAGTCCTTGCCGAAGTCGTCGTTCTGCATCAGCACGGCGATCTTCGGGATCCTTGACGTTCGCCAGCAGGTGCTTGGCGTAGATCACGCCTTCGGTGTGGTAGTCGGGCTGGAAGCCCATGGTCCAGGGGAAGTTCTTGGGATCGCCCCACTTCGACGCGCCGGTGGCGACGAACAGCATCGGCACCTTCTTCTGGTTCATGTACTTGTGGATCGCGGTGTTGCACGGCGTGCCGAGCGTATTGAAGGTGCACAGCACCTTGTCCTGCTCGACGAGCTGGCGGATGCATTCCACCGTCTTGGGCGGCGAGTAGCCGTCGTCCAGGCTGATGAAGTTCACCTTGCGGCCGTTGATGCCGCCGGCCTCGTTGACGCTCTTCCAGTAGGCCTGGATCGTCTTGCCGATCACGCCGTAGGACGAGGCCGGACCGCTGTACGGGTTGGTGTGACCGATCTTGATTTCGGTGTCGCTCGCCCCGTCGGAGTACTTCTTTTGCGCGAACGCTACGCGGTTGGCCGTAAGCACTGCTGTGGCCGAGGCTCCGGCCACGAAGGTACGCCTGCTGGTCTTCATGTTCACTCCCTGTTGTCAGATCACGCCATGGACTCCCCTTTACGCATGCACGATGAAAACGCGTGGCTCAGCCGCGACGCAGGCGGCGGAACAGGATGTAGACGCCGCCGACAATGCCCTGCGGCATCAGGTACATCAGGATGATCAGCAGGATCCGAAGATCGTGTAGGCCGACAGGTCGAACTGCAGGCCGAGGTCGTTCTTGATGAAGGTCGAGATCGCCTGCGCGGAATTGTCGACCAGCACGTAGAAGATGCCGCCCACCACCGAGCCGGTCAGCGAGCCGACGCCGCCCACGACCAGGCCGATCAGGAACTTGATCGACAGGAAGATGTTGAAGCTGTCGGGTGCCACGAAGGCGATCGCCGATGCCGAGAGGGCGCCGGCAATGCCGGTGTAGGCGGCGCTGATGCCGAAGGTCACGGTCTTGTAGCGCGCGGTGTTGATGCCCATCGTATCGGCGGCGATGTGATAGTCGCGGATCGCCATCATCGCGCGGCCGCTGCGGCTGTTCAGCATGTTGTGCGCCGCCCAGAACAGCAGGACCATGGTGACGAGGCAGTAGTAGTAGAGCCATTGGTCCTCGTTGAGCGGCAGGTCGAACGGCACCTCCGGCTTGGAGAGCACGATCCCCTGCACGCCGCCAGTGAGATCCTCGAGCCACTTGTATTTCAGGATCTGCGGCACCGAGAGCGCCAGCGCAAAAGTGGCGAGCGCTAGATAATGCCCCTCGAGCTTGAGCGCGGGCTGGCCGAACAGGTAGCCGACGACGAAGCAGACCACGGCCGCAACCGGCAGGGTCGCGTAATAGGGCACGTCGAGCTTGTCCATCAGGATCGCCGCTGTATAGGCGCCGACGGCATAGAAGGCGCCGTGACCGAGCGAGATCTGGCCATTGAATCCGGTCAGCAGGTTGAGGCCCAGCACGGCGATCGCGGCGATGATCATCGTGCTGACCAGGAACAGGCGGTAGTTCGAGACGACGTCAGGCAAGACCGGCTGCAGTAGCGGCACCAAGACGGCCAGGGCGAGCACGACCCACAGCCACTTTTTCGGAAATGCCGGCATGTCAGACCCTCTTCACGACGACACGGCCGAACAGGCCGGCGGGCTTAACGGTCAACACGAAGATCACGATGATCAGCGCCACGGTGAGCTTCTCGCCGTTGCCGATGATGTAGATGCCGGTCGTCTTCTCGATCATGTTGCCGGCGTAGGCCACCATGTTCTCGAGCACGCCGACGATGAAGCCGCCAACCACCGCGCCTCCCGGGTTGCCGATGCCGCCGATCAGGGCGCTGGCAAAGGCGTAGAGCAGGATGCCGCTCATCATGTTCGGATCGAGGTAGACGATGTGGGCCACCATCATTCCCGCGACCGAGCCGACCGCGGCGGCGAGCCCCCACCCCAGCGCCAGCATCCAGTCGACCCGCACGCCGACCAGGCGCGCCATCTGCGGATTCTGGGCGGCCGCGCGCATGGCGAGGCCAAGCGGGGTGTAGCGGAAGAACAGGAACAGCAGGGTGAGCACGACCAGCGTGACGATCACCACGCCCAGCTGATGCGGCCCGATGACTCCGGCGAAACCGAAGGTCGCCTTCGGGAAGGGCGATGGATATTCCTTGATCAGGTAGCTCCAGATCGCGCCGGCCATCGAGTTGCAGATCGCCAGCAGGCCGATGAAGACCACGACGACGGAGAGCACGGGCGCATTGTGCAGCGGTCGCAGGATCGCCCGCTCGATGATCACGCCCAGCGCGAACGAGATCGCGATCGTCAGGATGAAGGCCAGCCAGAAGTCCATGCCCCAGTTCATCAGCTGCCAGCTGATGTAGGTGCTGAACATCGCCATCTCGCCCTGCGCGAAGTTGAGATGGTCGGTCGACACGTAGATCATGACCAGCGCGAGCGCCACGCAGGCATAGATCGCGCCGTTGGCGAGGCCGGATGCGATCTGCTCGAGAAGCTGTTCCATTTCCTGTCCGCCTCAATAGCCAAGGTAGGATTTGCGGATGGTCTCGTCGTTCTTCACGACGGCGGCCTTGTCGGCCATGACGACGTTGCCGGTCTCGAGCACGTAGGCGTAGTCGGCCAGATCGAGGGCGAGCGCGGCGTTCTGCTCGACCAGCAGGATGCTCACCTTCTCCTCCTCGTTGATGCGCTTCAGGATGCGGAAGATCTCGACCACGATCAGCGGCGCCAGGCCGAAGGACGGCTCGTCGAGCAGCATCAGGCGCGGCTTCAGCATAAGCGCGCGGGCGATCGCCAGCATCTGCTGCTCGCCGCCCGACAGGGTGCCGGCCTGTTGCTGGAGGCGCTCCTTGAGGCGAGGGAAATAGGCGAAGACCCGTTCGCGCTCGGCGGCGACACCGGTCTTGTCGCCCCGCGTATAGGCGGCGATGCGCAGGTTCTCGTCGACCGTGAGCGACGTGAAGGTGCCCCGTCCTTCCGGCACATGGGCGATGCGGCGGCGGACGATCTCCTCGGTCGGCTTGCCGTTGAGATCCTCGCCCGCGAAGCGGATCGTGCCCTCCGTGCGCACCATGTTGCAGAGGGCTCGCAGCGTCGTTGTCTTGCCCGCACCGTTGGCGCCCAGCAGGGTGGTGATGCCACCCTCGGAGATGTCGAAGCCAAGGTCGTAGAGCACCTGGGTCTTGCCGTAGAAGGCCCGCAGGCCCTTCACTTCGAGAAGGGGCACCATCAGGAGGTTCCCAGGTAGGCGCGGATCACTTCCGGGTCACGCTGCACTTCGGCCGGCGTGCCGTCGGCGATCTTCTTGCCGAAGTCGATGGCGACGACCTTGTCCGATACCGACATGACGAGGCTCATGTGATGTTCGACCAGCAGTACCGTGACGTGCTGCGTGTCGCGCACGCGTCTGATCTGGCCTTTCAGCGTTTCGACCTCTTCGTGGTTGAGGCCGGCCGCCGGCTCGTCGAGCAGCAGCAACTTCGGGCTGGAGGCAAGGGCGCGGGCAAGTTCGACCCGCTTGCGGATCGGGAACGGCAATGGACCCGCCATCGCGTTGGTGAACGGCACCAGATCCATGAACTCGATAAGCTCGCGCGCCCTTTTCTCGATCTGCGCTTCCTCCGGCGCGACCTTGGGCAGGCGCAGCGCATTTTCGAAGAAGCTGGTCGAACTGCGGCTGTGGCAGCCCACTCGCACGTTGTTGAGCACCGTCAGGCGATCGAACAGGGCGACGTTCTGGAAGGTGCGCCCGATGCCGATCGTCGGAATGTCGTGGCGTGGCCGCTTCAGGATGGACTGGCCTTCGAACAACACGTCGCCGCCGTTGGGCGTATAAAGGCGGCTCAGGCAGTTGAAGAGAGTGGTCTTGCCGGCACCGTTCGGACCGATCAGGCCGGCTATCTGTCCGGAAAGCACGTCGAACGACACGCCGTCGAGCGCAACAATGCCGCCGAAACGGACGGACACGTCACGCACGCTCAGCAGCGGTGTCGTACTGGTTTGGATCGGTCCTGCCATGGTCACGCTGGTTTCGCGGCGGGCACAATCAACATGCGCAATCCGCGAAATTACCCTTGCCTCCCAAGTACTTGGGACCCTTCTGTGGAGCCCACTTGGGGTCCACGATGAACGATCCCGCTGGTGTACGCAACCCAAATGCCGCCGCGCCACGCTTTGGGCGCGATTGCGCCGCAGGGTGTTATCGTCGGACAACCCGTTGACAGAACACGCTTCGCCGCCGATACGAACTTCCCTTCAAACACGTAAGCCCATCGCCAATGAATCGCCTGCTCTCTTCGATCCTTCTCCCTTCGATCCTGCTGGCTGCAGCGACTGTGATACTCCCGGCTGCAGCGCAGATGCCGCCGGCACAACCGGCAAAGCCCGGTTCGCCTCCCGCCGAGCCCTCCCGCAGCGCCTCCCTCGACACCTCCCGCAACCGTCCCGCCGACGACGGGTACGGCGCCGCCGGTGCCGTTGCCGACGTGGTTCCACGAGATCGACACCGCGAACAAGGGCGAGGTGACGCGGGCGGACTTCGTCAAGTACCGGATGAAGACTTTCGACCAGCTCGACGTGAAGAAGGATGGCAAGCTCACGCTCGAGGAATTCCTCAAGGTCGCCGAGCCGCCCTTCTCGACCGACGGTCCTGGCACACTACCACTGGCCGATCGCCAGGCCCGCGCCAAGGCCGAATTCGACAACCTCGACACCAACCGCGACGGCTTCGTCGAGCGCGCTGAGGCCGAGGCTCTGGTCCACTCGGAATTCAACCAGTACGATACCGACCGCGACAACAAGGTGACCGAGCCCGAGCTTCGCCTGATCGTCCAGCGTTCGATGCAGCGCGAGGCTGTCGAGCGCCAGCAGGCGGAGGCGCGGCGGCGCCAGGGCCTGGTCGCTATCTACGAATTCATCGACATCCAGCTGCGTCTGGCCGACCAGCTCGACAAGAACAACGACGGCAAGATCAGCCAGCAGGAATTCTCCACCCGCGCCGGCCCCGCCGACGGTCCGCAGGCCCAGGGGCTGCCGCCGTTCGAGTTGCGCCGCAAGATCGCGATGATGGAGTTCGCCGAGATAGACACCAACAAGGATGGCGTGCTCGACAGGGTCGAACTCACCGCGCATGCGGTCCAGCAGTTCCTGAAGATGGACCTCAACAAGGACCACTTCCTCAACGAGGAAGAATTCAAGAAGGCCCAGGAAGCCGAATCCGCCAAGTTGCGCGCCACGATCCAGACCCTGATGCCGGCCCAGCCCGCCCAGCCGCGCCCTGCGCCGGCGCAGCCGCGCCCCGCTCAGCCGCCGGCCCCCGGACCGGCACCGGCGCCGGGACTGGCTCCCGGCCTTCCGCAACGTAACTAGAGCCGCTGGAGGGCGCTTACTCGACCGTCACGCTCTTGGCGAGATTGCGCGGCTGGTCGACGTCGGTGCCCTTGGCCACCGCCGTGTAGTAGGCGAGCAACTGCACCGGCACGGTGTAGAGGATCGGCGCCACCACCGGATCGACGGTCGGCAACACGATCGCGGCGGCCGCGTGGCTGCCCAGCCGCGCATTGCCGGCCTGATCGCTGAGCAGTACCAGCCTGCCGCCGCGCGCCTTCACCTGCTCGAAGTTGGAGGCGATCTTGTCGAAGATGGCGTCGGTCGGCGCCACGACGACGACCGGCACGCTCTCGTCGATCAGCGCGATCGGCCCGTGCTTCATCTCGCCGCCGGCATAGCCTTCGGCGTGGATATAGGAGATCTCCTTGAGCTTCAGCGCGCCTTCCAGTGCGATCGGAAAGGACGAGCCGCGGCCCATGTAGAGCACGTCGCGCGCCTCGGCGAGGATCTCCTCGGAGATGCGTTTGTACTGCGCCTCCATGTTGATCGCCTCGTTGACGTGCGCCGGCAGTTCGATCAGCGCGTGCGCGAGCCGCTCCTCGTCTTCGCGCGACAGCACCCCGCGCGCGCAGCCCGCCGCGATCGCGGCCGACAGCAGCACGACGAGCTGGGTGGTGAAGGCCTTGGTCGAGGCGACGCCGATCTCCGGGCCTGCCAGGGTCGGCAGCACGAGGTCCAACTCGCGCGCGATGGCGCTCTCGGGAACGTTCACGACCGAAAGGATGCGTCTGCTTCTGCGCCTTGGCGTAGCGCAACGCCTCCAGTGTGTCGATCGGTCTCGCCCGACTGCGAGACCGCGATGCATACGCCGCCCTCGACCATCGGCGGCTCGCGGTAGCGCAGCTCGGAGGCGACCTCGGTCTCGACCGGCAGGCGCGCCAGTTTCTCGAACCAGTATTTCGCCACCATGCACGCATAGTAGCGCCGTGCCGCACGCCGTCATGGTGATGCGGCTCACCTTGGTCCAGTCGAACGGCAGTCCCGGCAGGCTGACCGAGCGCGTCGCGGGATCGAGATAGGTTTGCAGAGTGTCGCCGATCACCGTGGGCTGCTCGTAGATCTCCTTCAGCATGAAGTGGCGGTGATTGCCCTTGCCCATCATGGCGCCGGAGATGCCGCTCTGGCGGATCTCACGCTTCACTTCCCTGGTGCCCTGGAAGACCGTCGCGCCGTTGGCCGTCAGCACGACCCAGTCTTCGTCCTCCAGATAGCTCACGCGCTTGGTGAAAGGCGCGAGCGCCAGGGCATCGGTGCCGATGTACATTTCTCCGCTGCCGTCGCCATAACCGATCGCCAGAGAGCTGCCGCGGCGTGCGCCGATCAGCATGTCGTCATGGCCGCTGAAAAGGACGACCAGGGCGAACGCCCCGCGCAGGCGTCCCATCGCCTTGCCCATCGCCTCCGCAGGCGACATCTTCCGCTCGAGATAGGACGTCAGCAGCTGGGCCACGACTTCCGTATCGGTGTCGCTGTCGAAGCGCTTGCCTTCGGCGACCAGCTCGTCCTTCAGCTCCTGAAAATTCTCGATGATGCCGTTATGGACGACGGCGACACGGTCCGTGGCGATCGGATGGGCGTTGCGTTCGGAAGGCTTGCCATGCGTCGCCCATCGCGTATGGCCGATGCCGATCGTGCCGAGAAGCCCCTTCTGAAGAAGCTTGGCCTCCAGATTGACGAGCTTGCCGGGTGCCCGCCGACGCTTGATGTCGCCGTTGACCAGAGTGGCGATCCCCGCGGAATCGTAACCGCGATACTCGAGGCGCTTGAGCGCATCCATCAGCAGAGGGGTGACGGGCGCTTTGCCGATGATACCGATGATGCCGCACATGGAACGATTATCCGAAGAGGGGTGGCTATTTCTTTTCCTGGCCCGCTTGGCCGCTGCCGCACGGGATGCCAGCTTCGCACGAAGCGCCGCCGCCCGCCCCTTCTTTGTGACCTGGCGGGCCCGGCCGAAGGCCAGCGCGCCTGCCGGAACATCTTCGGTGACGACGCTGCCGGCGCTGACGTTCGCCCCCTTGCCGACTTTGAGCGGCGCCACCAGCGAACTGTTGGAGCCGATGAAAACGTCCGGGCCGATAATCGTGCGATGCTTGCCGTAGCCGTCGTAGTTCACCGCGATGGTGCCGGCGCCGATGTTGCTGCCGGCGCCGACGTCGCTGTCGCCGAGATAGGCCAGGTGATTGGCCTTGGCGCCGCGGCCCATCCGCGTGGCCTTGAGCTCGACGAAGTTGCCTATATGGACGTCGTCGCCCACCTCGGAGCCCGGGCGGATGCGGGCGAACGGGCCCACGCGCGCTCCCTTGCCGATGCGGCCACCTGCAATGTCGCAGAACGCCTTGATCTCGACGTTGGAAGCCACGGTGACGCCAAGTCCGAAGCGCACATTGGGGCCGATCGAGACGTCGGCGCCGAATTTCGTGTCGGCCGCCAGCCAGACCGTGGCGGGATCGGTCATCGTCACGCCCGCCTCGAGCGCCGCCGACCGAAGGCGCCACTGCAGCGACGCCTCCGCCTCGGCCAGTTCGGCGCGCGAGTTGATGCCCTGGAATTCTTCCTCGTCACCTTCGACGGCGATGGTGCGATGACCGGCGGCACGCGCGAGCGCTACGGCCTCGGTGAGATAGTACTCGCCTTTCGCGTTGTCGTTGCCGATCGCACCCAGCAGCGACGCGATCAGCTTGCCGTCGATGCACATCGCACCCGAGTTGCAGAAATCGACGCCGCGCTCGCCACCCGTCGCATCCTTGCTCTCGACGATCTTCTCCAGCTCGCCGTCGCGCACGATCAGCCGGCCATAGGGCGTCGGGTCGTCCGCCTTGAAGCCCAGGACGCCGACCGCGGCTCTTTCGCGCGCGCAGGCGGCGAGCAGCGCACGCATCGTTTCGGCCCTCACCAGCGGCGCATCGCCGAACACGACGAGCACTGGTCCGTTGTGTCCCTTGAGCTGTCCCAGCGCCGCCCTGGCCGCATGCCCGGTGCCGAGCGGCCGGGTCTGGACAACCGTCGGATGCGGCGCGAAAGCCTCCGCGACCGCTTTGGCGCCGGGCGCCACGACGCCGATCACTTTCGAGGGCCTGAGCCGCGCCGCATTCTCCAGCACATGGCGCAACATTGGCCATCCGGCGAGCGGATGCAGGACTTTCGGCAGGGCCGACTTCATGCGCGTGCCGGCCCCCGCCGCCAGGACAACCACGGCAACGGACGATTTCATGGCTGATCCGATGCCATGAGGCTGGCGGTCCCGCAAGGCGGATGTGCTAAGGAACGGCATGAATGCAAGCGATGACACTCTTGTCACAGCCCGTTTCCAGACCGTAATCTATGACCTCGACGGCACCCTGATCGACAGCGCCGCCGACATGCAGGCTGCCGTGAGCAACGTGCTGGCCGACCACGGCCTTCCACCGGTTACGGAAGACGACGTGCGCATCTTCATGGGCCAGGGCAGCAAGGTCACCATGAACAAGGCGTTCTCCAAGTACGGCAAGACCCTCGACGACGCGGCGCTGTCGGCCGTGACCCGCGAGTTCGTGCGCTATTACGAGGCCGATCCGGTCAGCCATACCGTGGCCTTTGGCGGCGTGGCCGACGTCGTGGCCCATTTCGGTGGGCTTGGCCTGAGCCAGGGCGTCTGCACCAACAAGTTCGAGAAACCCTCGCGCATGATCCTCGAGCACCTCAAGCTGATGCCGCCGATCGCCGACGTGGCTGGCGCCGACACTTTTCCCGTCCGCAAGCCCGATCCCAGGCACATCCTCATGCTGGTCGAGCGCATGGGCGGCGATCCCGAAGCGCACCGTCATGATCGGCGACTCCATCCACGATGTCGAAGCCGCGCACGGCGCCGGCCTCCCCGCCGTCCTGGTGAGTTGGGGCTACACGCTGAAACCCGCCAGCGAGCTCGGCGCGGAGGCCGTGATCCAGCGTTTCGTGGATCTCCCCGGCGCCCTTGCGGGGATCGCAGGCTCGCCAGCCCAGCGTTGACGGCCAGCCCGGCAGGCCTTATACGCGCGCCTTCCGGGCGCGTAGCTCAGCGGGAGAGCACACCCTTCACACGGGTGGGGTCGTAGGTTCAATCCCTACCGCGCCCACCATTGCCCCCTAAAGATTTCAAGCACTTCGCCCAGAGGGCCTATTCTTGACCGATCGGCGCGTCGCGCAGAATACGCAGAATACATGGCGACTGACGTCCTACGGGGTCCTCGCATGAAACGCTCCAGCCTCGGCACTTCGTCCAGACTGTTGCAAAGCTGGGCAACCGCGCATCGACGAAAGCCGACGATGCTACCGAAGCGCAAGCCGCAGAATACCCTCCCTCGAGGCGACGAAGCCGTCGAGAGGATATGCGCTGTGGTGCGCCGCATCCCTTTGGGCTGGGTTGCGACCTATGGCCAGGTTGCCGCCATGGCCGGCATGCCGAGGCGGGCCCGGCTCGTTGGCCGCGTCCTCCAGCACCTTGGCCCGACAACCGAAATTCCCTGGCACCGCGTCGTCAACGCCAAGGGCGAGGTGTCCTATAGCCTGTCACGCAATGGCGGTGACATCGTCCAACGAGCCTTGCTGGAAAAGGAAGGCATCAGATTTGATAAAGGGAACCGTCTGGACCTGGAACGATGCCGCTGGCTCGATTGAAATCGGCGCTCCTGGCGCGCCCCGATTGCCCCGTCAGCGGTTGAGACGTGTGGAGTTGAGGCTGGCGTAGTTGAGACCGGCGTAGAGGTTCTGCAGAGCCTCGATCCGCACGGCAAAGGCGTTGGGCGACACCGCCGCCGTCGGCCTGCCCCGCGCGCCCCAGGCGCCGAACAGCGAGAGGTATCGCTCGTCGATCAGGTTCGAGAAGATACCAACCACCTGCCCCTGGCAGTTGAGGACCGGGCTCCCCGAGCCGCCGGCCGAGAAGGCGTCCTGGTTGGCGGCGCCCCTGGACGTCGATCGCGAACTGGCTCTCGGGCTGGCGAAAGCGCGCCACCGGCTGCGGACCGGCATAGGCGTGCGCACTGCCGAAATGCAGGAGGCCGCTGGCATAGCCCGCGATCGCCAGCGGCTCGCCCGGCGACACTTCGCCCGACTTGATGTCCATCGGGCGGACGCCCATCGCGGGATGCTCGAGATAGACCAGCGCGAGGTCGTCGCGCGTGTCGCGCGCCAGCACCCGCGCCTTGGTCCTCTGGATGAAGCCCTGCGCGGCATATGGCTTCGCCGCCTGCAGCAGGACGCTCGTCCACTGCTGCTCCTGCAGCGCGAGCTTGCTGACGACGTGCTCGTTGGTGATCAGCACCTGGCGCGACTGGTAGAACCAGCCCGAACCGACCCACGACCGCGGTGCGCCGTTTTCGACGACGCGCTCGATGCGCACGACGCTGTTGGCATATTCCCTCGGGTCGACGCATTCCTGCGCCGAGACGCGCGCGATCGCCGGCGAGAAGAACGAGGATCGCAAGCGAGCAGGCCCGCACGCTCTTGAGCGGCTTGCACCGACCAGACCGTTCACACGATCCGAAAAGAGAAACGCTCCCCCAATACCCCAGGACCAATATCCCCCGATAAGCGGTCCGTACACTCAACCCGACGTCAAGGCTTGCACAGCCGGCCATTTGCGTAAAGTCACGCGGAAGTCACCGGGGCGGTTTCGGGATAAGTTCCCAACCTTGCGGCACGCCCGGACAGGGTGATAGCTAGCGTCGAATGGCGAGCAACCCATGACCAACGCGCTCTCGCTGCGTCCCGGCGACCGCCTCCCCGACTTCTTCCTGCCGGGCCTCGACGGCAAGCTGCGCAAGTTCATCTGGTCGTTCACCGGCCAGCCGGTCGCCCTGATCGCGGTCGACGACCTCAGGAACGTCGACGCCGAACCGTTCCAGGCCCTGCTGGCCGCCTGCAAGAAGCGCGTCCGTCGCTGCGGTCGTCGTCTGCGGCAATGCGGCCGCGGCTGCCGCCACGCCGTGGTCCAGGCTTGCCGGCAGCGACGGTCCGTTGCTGCTGTGCGACGGCGACGCCAAGTTCCTGCCCGCCCTGCTCAGCCAGGGCGGCGTCGGCTTCGGCCAGAGCACGCTGCGCCTGCGGGTGATCGCGCTCGACGCCAACCAGAGGGTCGCCGCGACCTGGGACACGCGACCTCTTGTCGCCGCGGCGGAAGCCGTCGGCGCGCTGGCCGACAGCGTGCGCAGCAACGGCGGGAGCGGGCCAGGTGATCGCGACGCCCATGGCGCCGGTGCTGGTGCTGCCGCGCGTCTTCGAGCCGACTTCTGCACCCAGGTGATCCGCCTCTGGGAAAAGGGCGACCATCAGGACACCGGCGTGTCCAGCCGCTACGGCAACGTCGGCGTGGCCGAGCTGAAGCGCACCGAGGACTACATGGTGACCGAGCCGATGATGCAGAAGGCGATTTCCGACCGCCTCGCCTTCCGCCTCGGGCCGGAACTCACCAAGGTCTTCGCCTTCGACCGGCCATTCACGTTCGACGCGCACGTCGTGCTGTCCTACAGCGCCGACGGACGGCATTTCTTCGGTGCCCATCGCGACAACGGCGCGCCGACCACCGCCGACCGCGCCTTCGCCGTCTCGCTCAATCTCAACGACGATTTCGACGGCGGCGAGCTGGTGTTTCCCGAATATGCCGGCGTCAAGGTGAGCCCGCCCGCCGGCGCCGCCGCAGTGTTTTCCTGCTCGGTGCTGCACCAGGCGCTGCCGGTGACGCGCGGCCGGCGTTTCGTGCTGACGACGTTCTTCCGACAGAAGAAGTGATGCGCCGCTGGCTGGCGATCGGCTTTCTACTCGCCCTCGTCTGGTAGCCGGGTCGAGCACCGCCGTCGCCCAGCAGAAGATCTCCCGGGCACACATGGAAGCCTGCGTGCGCTGGATCCTGGCCGGCGACCGCTACGTCACCCGCAACAACTGCGACACGCCGGTCTCGATCCTGTTCATGACGCTCTACGACGGCCACATCATGGCCAGGGACGTGCCGCCGGGCGGCCATTTCCAGTCCGACCCAGTCGACCACCGACAGGGCGGGCGAGATGATGTTCACGGTCTGCCCGGTCGGCTACTGGCCGAGCCTGCGCTTCGCCGTCGAGAATGCCGAGCCGATCTCTGTCAGCCTCTACAACTGCCTGCCGCCCGGAAAGCCCATCTCGTAAGGGGAGCTACTCGGCGGCGACCGGGATCCAGCTCTTGGTCTCGCCCGCGTAGGCGGCGCCGGGATTGCCGTGCACCGTCGTGCGCCACATCATGCGCTGGTCGCCGGGCTCGTACCAGGTCGCGGCATGGACCAGGCAGCGATTGTCCCAGATCAGCATGTCGCCCTGCTCCCAATGATGGGCGTAGACGAAACGGCGCTCGGTCATGTGCGACATCAGCTCGTCGACCAGCCTGGCGCCGTCGCCGTGCGGGCCGGGCTTCGCCATGCCGACGAACGGACCATCGAACCAGTCCATCTGGCCGCCTTCGCAGAGATAGAGCGCGGGCTTGCCCGTGACCGGATGGATCGCGCACCACCGGCTGGCGCTGCGAGCGCTCGTGCGGCTTGAAAGTGCGCGGCGTCTCGCCCGCCAGCGCCGCGCGGCGCGAACGGCCGGTGCCGGGCTGGGCATGCAGGCCCGTCGAGCTTCTCGACCTTGGCCTTCAGCGCGGGCGACAGCGCCTCCTAGGCGAGATTGCCGTTGGCGAACAGGGTCTGGCCCTGGTCGCGCGGCGACCGGCGTCGCAGCATAGAACAGCGAGATGTCGGGCGGCGGCCGGCGATAACTCTGGTCGGTGTGCCAGCCATCCTGGTGCGGATACTGCACCGGCAGCTTGCCATCGACGGCAACCGGCGGGTTGGGCCGCGGCGGCGGCATCTTGCTGACCGGCGCCATGTTCGAGACCAGCAGGATCTCCGGCACCCTGGTGTGCACGGAGCTGAGATTGGTCGAGCGTGTGGCGATAGTCCTCGACCTCCGGCCCGAAGACGCGGCTGAGCTCCACGAGCAGCGCACGGATCGTCGTTGATCTCGTTCAGCCCCTGCACCAGCAGCAGCCGCCGTTGGCTCGGCCAGCGCATCCGGCAGCGCCGCGGGCTCGACCGTCATCGCCGCGGCGAGCGCGCGGGCGCCCTTGTCCGTCTTCAGCGTGACGGTCGCGCCAAACGCCGCATCTTCAGCGGCCCCTTGATCTCGAAGTCGGTGCTCATGCGCGCTGCCCTCCCGCATAAGGATCGTTGACGCCATCGAGCGGCCAGATCGGCCGACGCAGCTTCCTGAACTTCAGCCGCGAGATGTCGGGCGAGCATATGCCGCCGGAGTCGACCAGGACAATCTCGCGCGCGATCGGCCCGTAGGCCGCGCGGAAATGCTGCACGCTCTTCACCACCAGGACACTCTTGGTCGCGGGGTCGATGCCCTGGCTCAGGAAGACCTGCAGATCGATCGTCTGGACCCGGCTGGAGATCGTCACGACATCGATGCCGCCGATGCGCAGCACCGCGGTCGGGCCCATCTGGGTCTCGACGCCGGCGTTCATCGGCCCGTCGTTTTTGAAGATGCCGTCCGACAGCATCTTCACGACAGCCTTCGCCTTGACCGGCTTGCCCATCGATTCGTCGGTATGGCCGCCCAGCTCGACGTCGATCTCCGCGCCGACGCCCGCCTGCATCGCCTGCTGCACGGCCTTGGGATCGAAGATCGTGCCGTAGGCCACGTTCTCGATCTTGGCGTCGAGCAGCGCCTGCAGCACAGGCGTCGTGTCGTTGTAGCCGCCGCCGCCGGGATTGTCGGTGCCGTCGGCAATCACCAGCGGGCCCTTCTTGCCGGCGCCGGCCTTGGCGGCCGCGATGCCGTTGGCGATCGAGTCGTAGGCCGTCGTGGCCAGCGTCTCGTCGCGCCGCTTCCAGATGTCGTCGATCAGCGCCTGCGCGATCGCCCTGGCGCGCGCTTCGGCGCCCGGCTCGTAGCTGACGGCGATCGAGGGGCCGGTGTAGGGAATGTCCGACCAGGTGAAGCCGACCTGGATCGAGACGACGTTGATGCCCGGCTCGGTCTCGTAAGCATCGGCCTTGGCGAGCAAGTCGCGCATCTGACCCGGCTGCGTCGTGCGGCCGTGATCGGCGCCTTCCAGCATCGCGGGCTGGACCAGCAGGCAGCACGGCTTCTTCTTGCCTTCCATCGCCTCCTGCACCAGCGCGGCCGCCTGGACCGAACGCTCGTAGCCGTCGATATGTGGGTAGGTCCGGTAGCTCACCAGCGCATTGGCGTTGGCGGCCATCCTGATCGTTGCATTGGCATGCAGATCGAGCGTCGCCGCGATCGGCACGTCGGGACCGACGATCTGGCGCAGCGCCTCGAGCAGCGCGCCCTCGGCATCGTCTTCGGTTTCAGTGACCATCGCGCCGTGCAGCGAGAGGCAGATGCCGTCGAGCTTGCCCGCCTTCTTCGCCGCGTCGAGGATGATGTCGCGGATCGTCTCCCACGTCTCTTTGGTCAGCGTGCCGGACGGCGTCGTGTTGGCCGCCACGGCATAGACCGGCTCCCAGCCGTATTTGGCGACCGAGTCGATGTAGCCACCCATCTCGTTCTTCGTGCCCTTGAACTTGGGCACGATCGCCTCGCCCTCGACCAAGAAGCGCCGGCGGTAGTCGTCGACCGTCGTCGGCAACTTCGAGAAGGTATTGGTCTCGTGCTTGAACTGCGCGAGCAGGACGCGGTACGCCATCGTCTGCTCCTAAAGCTTCGCCGTCTTCAGCCACTCCGCCTGGCCGTCCTCGCCCTCGACGCCGGTGGTCTCGAGGAAGCGGCAGACCATCATGTAATAACCGACCGTCAGGGTAAGCTCGACCACGGCGCCGGGCGACAGGAAGGCTTGCACCGCTTTCAGGTTCCTGTCGGAAGCCTTCACGTTGCGTACCACGTCATCGGCAAACCGCAGCACCGCCTTCTCGTTGTCGTTGAAGGCCGGCGCCTCGATCGTGGCATCGCGCAGGGCGGCGATCTTGTCATCGGTCACGCCGGCCTCGCGGCCGATCCGCTCGTGCTGGAACACCTCGTAGGCGGCACGGCTGAGGCGGCCGACCCGGATGATCGCCAGCTCGCGCAGCACCGGATCGAGTTCGCAGCGATAAAGCAGCGCGTTGCCCATCCGGACAAAGCCCTTCATGCCGGCTTCGGAATTGGCCAGCATGCGGTAGATGTTGAGATGCGGCTTCAGCTTGTCGAGGAACTCGGCATGTTTGCCGGTGGCGTTCTCGACTTCGTAGTACGGCAGGCGCGGCATGTCGGTCCCCTCTTCAGGGGACCGAGATTACCGGCTGCGGATCGCTACAGCCAGCCGCGCCTGACGAGCGGATTGAACCAGCGGCCCCATGGGCCGGTCATCACGATCGGCCGCTCGAGCACGATCAGGGCGATGCAGGGCTGGCCGTCGTCGGCATCGGCGATCGGCTCGTGGTCGTGGCTGCCCGGACCGATTGCGAAATCGCCGACGCCGTAGTTGCCGGTATTGTCGGTGAAGCCGCCGTGCATGACGATCGTGTACTCGTAGCCGCTGTGATGGTGCTGCGGCAGGCCGCGGCCCGGCATCAGGCGCAGCAATTCGACGCGATGGCTGTCGCCCGGAATATGGATCGGGATGCTCTCGAAGCCGCCCAGCGCCTTGCGCCAGCGCGGGGCACGGCCGAGGTAGGGCAGCAGCGCCGGAGGTGCCCATTCGAAGCCAGCCAGCGGCCTCGGCGGCACGGGACGCGGCTCGACCGCAACGCCCTCGAGCTTCGCCAGCGCCTGCTCCAGGGCAAAGTCCTCGACGGCCGGCGCGCCCTCGCTCTCGAGCAGTGCGCCGCCGATGGCCTGGAAATCCTCGACGGCGCAGCGCGCCGCCGGATCGAGCGCGACATGGAGCGACACCGCGAGCGACGGCCCTGCGGGCAGCGCACCTGCAGCGTAGTCCAGCAGCAACTCTTCGGGGGCCTGATGGCGGCTCATGCGTCGCGTTCTTTCTCCAGCGCCTCACGCAAGCGTCCCAGAGCGAGACGGATGCGCGACTTCACGGTTCCCAGCGGCAGCTTCAATTCCTCGGCGATCACCGTGTGAGTCTTGTCCTCGAAAAACGCCTTCTGGATAACCACCAGCTGGTCGGACGAGAGACCGCTCAGCAGTTCCTTCACCTTGGTATACGTCTGCCCCGCGAGGACGGATTTGTCGGCGTCCTCTTCCTCCGGTGCAAAGATCGTCAGCCAGTCTTCCGCCTCGATCGGCGGTCGTCCTGTTCTGCGTAAATGATCAATCCGCTTGTTGCGCGCAATCGTATAGATCCAGGTCGCGGCAGCGGCGCGCGTGCGGTCGAAGCTCGCGGCCTTGCGCCACACCATGATCATCGCTTCCTGCGCCACTTCCTGTGCCGTTTCCGAATCGGAACCACCCCTCACCAGGAAGGCCTTCACGCGGGGTGCATAGTGCCGGAACAGCGCCGCGAAGGCCGCGCGATCCTGACGGGTCGCGATCGCCAGGATCAGGTCGGCAGCCTCGTCGGCGGTCAACATTGTCGCAGATGTATCAGGCGGTGCGTCCTGGCGGGACGGAGGTGGCGCCGAGATCCCAGAACAGGCCGGTCATCAGCCGCAGCCCGTCGCGCGCCACCGGCGCCAGCAGGTGCTCGTTCGGCGCATGCTGCGAGCAGGCGGCATAGGAATGCGGCACCCACACGGTGGGCAGGCCGAGAATGTCGGTGAACACCTCGTTGGGCAGCGAGCCGCCGAGGTTGGGCAGCATGTTGGGCTTCTGCCCCACCGTCTTCTCGATCGAGGCCGAGGCGAACTTGGCCCAGGGGTTTTCCGGGTCGAGACGCGTGGCGCTCATGATCACGTCGCGCGCCTGCTCGATCTCGATCTGGCCGAAGCCGTGCCGGGCGAGATGGCGCTTGAGCGCGGGAATGATGTCGTGCGGGTCCGTTCCGACGACGAATCGCAGCTGGCAGTAGGCGATGGCGCTGGGCGGGATGGCGTTGACCGGACGGTCGGGATTGCCGGTCTTGAAGGCCAGCACCTCGAAGGAGTTCCAGCCGAACACCCGCTCGACCGGGGTGAGGCTCTTCTCGCCCCAGTCCTCGTTGATCTCCGGCGCGCCCTCGCCCGCATCGACGACGGCGTCGGCCAGCGCTGCCCGAATCGAGTTGGTCAAGGTCGTGGGTCGCCACTCCGGCACTTTGATCTGGCCGCGCTCGTCGGTGATGGTGGCGAGCGCATGCGCCATGATGATGCCGGGGTTGGCCAGAAGGCCGCCCCAGTTGCCCGAATGGTGCCCGCCCTCGCGCATCGTGAGCTCGAGGTTGAAGTTCAAGGTGCCGCGCGTGCCGCCGAAGATGGTCGGCCGGCGATGGTCGAGCCGCGGACCGTCCGACCCGATCAGCGCGTCGGCCTTGAGAGCCGCCTTGTTGGCCTTGCAGAAGTCGCCGAGGCCGGGCGAGCCGGTTTCCTCGCCGGTCTCGATCAGGATGGTCGAGTTGAAGCCCAGGGCGCCACGTTCCTCGATCACGCATTGCAGCGCCGCGATGTTGATCGTGTGCTGGCCCTTGTTGTCGGCCGTGCCGCGGCCATACATGCGATCTCCCTCGATCACGATGTTCCATGGCGACAGGCCTTCGCGCCACTGATCTTCCTGGCCGCGGATCACGTCGCCGTGTCCGTAGGTCAGCACGGTCGGGCGGGCGGGATCCTCGACCCGCCGCGCGATCAGGAACGGGCCATACTCGGCGCACGGGTTGGGCTGGACGGTGCACTCGTAGCCCAGCTTCTGCAGCGACTGGGTCATCTCGCCCGAAACATATTGCTGGAGGGCGGGCATCGAGCCTTCTTCCTGGCTGGTCGTCGGGATGGCGACCCTGCGCTGCAGCTCGGCGAGGAAGCCGCCATCGTCGAAATACTTCTCTGCGCGCGCGATGGCGCCGTCTCTTGTTCCGCTCATGGCGTGTAAGCTAGCAACAACAACCCCGAAGGGCCACCGGAGGAATGATGTCGCAGACCGGACGAATCGTATTCGGCCATATGGACGAAGTGATCTACGGCACGCCTGCCGACGTAGCTCTCGTGGACCTGGTGCAGCGCGCCGGGACGGAGCGTGTCTTCCTGATGGTAAGCGGCACGCTCAACCGCGAGACCGACGAGATCGAGAAGATCCGCCGTGCGCTCGGCAACAAGTGTGTCGGCACCTTCGACCGGATGCCGGCGCACACGCCGCGAGCCGCCGTGATCGATGCGGCAGAACAGGCGCGGACCGCGGGCGCCGACCTCATCGTCACCCTGGGTGGCGGCTCGATCACCGACGGCGCCAAGGCCGTGCAGCTTTGCCTCGCCAACGACATCCGCGACGTGGACGCGCTCGACCGCATCAAGGCGCCCAACTTCGTCACGCCGCCCACGGTACGGCAGATCTCGATTCCCACCACCTTGTCGGCGGGCGAATTCTCGCACGTCTCCGGCGTCACCAACGAAGCAACAAAGACCAAGGAGATGTTCCGCCATCCCGACGTCGTTCCCAAGGCCGTGATCCTCGATCCGGAAGTGACGCGGCACACGCCGATGTGGCTCTTCCTCTCGACCGGCATCCGCGCCCTCGATCACTGCGTCGAGGGCATCTGCTCCAACGAGTTCGAGTCCCTATGGCGATGCGCAGGCGTTGCACGGGCTTTCCCTGCTGGCACGCGGCCTGCCCCGGGTGAAAGCCGATCCGGCCGACAGGACGGCGCGACTCGACTGCCAGATCGGCGCCTGGCTCTCGATGGCGCCGCTCGCCGCCGGCGTGCCCATGGGCGCGAGCCACGGCATCGGCTATGTGCTGGGTGCCGTGTTCGACATCCCGCACGGTCACACCTCCTGCATCATGTTGCCGGCGGTGATGCGCTGGAACCGATCGGCCAACGCCGCCAAGCAGGCGACGATCGCCGCCGCCATGGGCCATCCAGGCAACGACGCTGGCGACGTGCTCGACGCCTTCATCCGCGGCCTCGACATGCCGCGCTCGCTGGCCGAGGTGAAGGTCGGCCGCGAAAACTTCGACCGCATCGCCCGTCAGGCCATGGCCACGCCCTGGGTGCCGCGCAATCCGCGTCCGATCCCGGGGCCGGCCGAGGTGAAGGAAATTCTCGAGTTGGCTGCCTGACAGGGCCGATCCGGGACCAGTCCCGTTAAATATACGGGAATTTAACGGTCACCTTTCGTAACCATCGCCATTGACGCGATCGGCACGACCCCTATATTGCGCCTTTCGCAACGAATGTCAATGCGCTATCTGCCTAGTTTTTCGACCACCCTGCCCAACCGTTCGAGCGTGCGGATCACCGTCTTCTGGCCGAGCCCCGGCCACTGCACCCTCAGCAGGATATGGTCGGTGCCGGTGCGCTCGCCATAGGCTCCGATCCTGTCGACCACCTCGTTCTCCGAGCCGATGATGAAGCGGCTGGCGGCAAACTTCTCGAAGTCGGCGCGGATGCCGTCCGACGGGACGAAACCCGAATCGCCGCTCCAGCTCGCATAAGCCTCGTACTTGAAGGACAGCGGCTCGCGTACCTCCTCGAAGCTGCCGACATGGCATTCGCGGATGATCGGAAACATCTTTGCGGGAGCAATGCCTGAAGCGGCACGGGTTTCGCGGAACAGCGCTCCCAGCTTGCCGACATTCTCCTGCGTCACCATCGGCGAGGGCATCCAGGCATCGGCCAGCCGGGCGGCGCGCTTGACCGCGGCCTCGACGTCTCCCGCCATCCAGATCGGCGGGCCGCCGGGGCGCTTGGGCTTGAGGCTCGCCTGCACCCCGGAGAGCGTATGGAAGCGGCCGTGATGATCGACGACATCGTCACGCCACAGCTTGCGAATCACCTCGACCCCCTCGACGAAGCGCGGCACGCGCTCCTTGAAGGGTATGCCGATCGAGGCGAATTCCTCGGCACGATAGCCGAGACCCAGGCCAATGATGGCGTTGCCGCCGCACAGCCAGTCGAGCGTCGCGGTCTCTTCCGCCACGATCACCGGATTGAGCAGCGGCAGCAGCAGCAGCCCCGGCCCGAGCATCATGCCCTCCGCCTCGACGGCAAGCCGCGCCAGCAGCGGCATGGCCTGGAACATCTGCAACGGGCTCGACACGAAATGCTGGCCGACCATCAGCGAGGCCAGGCCGCTTGCCTTGGCCGCCCGCGTCTGCTCGATCAGATTGGCAAGCTCGGGGCCGAGATCGGCTCCCTGCCGCCACTGCGTCGCCATGTAGAGACCGAGTTTCATCGTCTGCCCCTAGATGTGCTGGATCTTGTTCTCGATGCCGATGATGTGCCGGCCGACCATCTCGATGTGCGGCGGCATCGCCTGCAGGTGCTGGCTGGCGCTCATGGCATCCCGGAAGCGCCGCTCGAAGGGCTGCGAATTCATGATTGCCGTCGTCCCGGCCGCGCGATAGCAGGCGATCGACACGTCGGTTGCCTCGTTCATGCCGAAGGTCGCGGCCAGACGCAGCCGCATGCGCAGGTCGACCCCGAGCTTGCCCGCCGCGGCCGCGTCGTAGGCGGCGCCCAGCGCCTCGTGCAGGAAGGCACGTGCTGCCGAGAGCCTGGCTTCCAGCAGCGCGATCTCGCGCTGGTGCGCATTGTTCTGCGCCATCGGATTGATCGAGGCACGGCTCTGCTTGCCGCCGCGCACCAGTTCGAGATAGGTCTCGAGCATGCGCCGCCCCAGCCCGAGCGTGACGCCGCAGAAGCCGATGGCGTAGAGAAGCGTCGAGCCGATGGTGTAGATCGGTCCGGTCTCGCGCCGTTCGGCCAGCGAATCGCGGGCCGGGGCGCGCTCGTCCGGCACGAACAGATCCTCGACCGTGTAACTGTCGCTGCCGGTGGCCCGCAGTCCGAGCACATGCCAGTCGTCGATGATTTTGGCGTCGGTGCGCAGAAACACGAAGCTGCGATCGTCCTGCCGTCCGTTGTGCACCTGAGGCGCGCCATCGGGACCCTGCGTCGCGCTGTGGGCGCCCAGCCATCTCGTGTGCCGGCCGCCGCTGGCGAAACTCCAGGTGCCGCTCAGCCGGTAACCGCCCGCGACCTTGATCGCCTTGCTCCGGTTGTGCCGCGCGCCCCAGGCCAGACCGTCGCGCGGATTGCCGAACACGGCAAGCGCCGTTTCGTGGGGCATGGCGGCGGCCGAGGTCGACGAGGAGACGTTGGACTGGTTGATGAACCAGGCGACCGAGGCATCGCCGAAGCCCAGCGCCTCGGTGGTCTTGCAGAATTCCAGCAGCGGAAGCTCCTGGCCGCCCAGGCTTTTCGGCAGCAGCAGGCGCAGCATGTCGTTGGCGACGAGCGCGTCGACCACCTCGGGCGTGACCTCGCGGCGGCGATCCATCTCGGGACCATGCTGGTCGAGCAGCGGCTGCAGGGCGCGGGCCCGTTCGGAGGGACTGGTCGCGGCGAGCGGCGGTTGAACGCTGGAATCCATGGCGGGCATAGTGGGCAGGTTTCGTGCGGCGTCAATCCGCTACAGACGGCCCTTCCGCTTCGCGACGGCCTCCGCCAGCAGGCAGAGGATTTCCCACATCATGGTGACGCCCACGAGGGCGGTGTTGCCGCTCATGTCGAACGGCGGCGCCACCTCGACGACGTCGCCGCCCACGAGGTTGAGGCCGCGCAGGCCGCGCAGCATGCGCTGCGCCTCGTGCGGCGTGTAGCCGCCGATCTCGGGCGTGCCGGTGCCGGGCGCGTAGGCGGGATCGAGCCCATCGACGTCGAAGCTCACATAGGTCGGGCCGTCGCCCACCACGCGGCGCGCCTCGGCGATCACCTTGTCGACGCCGAGGTCGAAATACTCCTCGATGGTGATCACCCGCATGCCCTGCGCCACGGCCCAGTCATTGTCGTCGCGGCTGTAGAGCGAGCCGCGGATGCCGATCTGCACCACGCGCTTGGGATCGAGCAGCTTCTCCTCGACGGCGCGGCGGAACGGCGTGCCGTGCGTATACTTGTAGCCGCCGAAATAGGTGTCCCAGGTGTCGCTGTGGGCGTCGAAATGCACCATGCCGAGCGGCGCCTGTCCCTTGGCGATGCCGCGCATGATCGGCAGGGTCACGAGATGATCCCCGCCGGCCGAGAGAGGCACGACGCCGGCTTCATGGATCTTCGAATAGAACCTCTCGATGCGCTCCAGCAAATCGTCGAGGCTGGCGGGATTGACCGAGGCGTCACCGAGATCGCCGCAGATGGCGAGCTCGTAGGGCGCCACCCGCGTCACGTGATGAATGCGCCGCATCATGGTCGACAGATCGCGCATCTGGCGCGGCCCGTGGCGCGCGCCCGGCCGGTTGGTCGTGCCACCGTCCCACGGCACGCCGATCAGGCCGATCTCGAGCTGGGTCGGATCGCGCTGCAGCGGCAGACGCATGAAAGTGGCAACGTCGCCGAAGCGCGGCGTGACGATGCCCGAGACGGGCTGGGGGAAGTTGTTGGGAGGCGAGTCGCTCATGTCTTTCCTGTCATCCTGAGCGCAGCGAAGGATCTAACGCCCACTACAGAGATCGTCGTCTGATCGTTGCGTGGAGGTCCTTCGCTTCGCTCAGGACGACAGAGATATTTAGTCATGATGGCTTTAGAAGGGCCTTTCTAGCCGTCACGAACTCCTCCACGGCCGCCACGAAGCGGTCGCCCTCTGCATCGCCGATCATGATGTTGAGCGCCACGAAGCCGCGGCGCGCGATCCAGATGCCGGCTGCCACCATGTCGAAATAGAACAACTCCTTGGCGTCCTGGTTGCTCGAGGCGATGTCGGCCGCGGTCCGGATCGGCCGCGCCGTGGCATGCGCCGTCATCATCGAACCGATGCCCGAGAACTGGAAGGCAACTCCTGCTTTGGTGCAGATCTCGTTCAGCCGGTTGCGTATTTTCTCGCCGCGCGCGTTCAATTCGTCCGCGGCCGCCGGCGTATAGACCTCGCCGTAGCCCGCGACGCCTGCCGCCATGGTGAGCACGTTGTTGTTGAACGTTCCGGCGTGAGGCAGCGAATCGGGCTTCGTCGGATCGAACAGCTCCATGATCTCGCGCTTGCCGCCGAAGGCGCCGAACGACATGCCACCACCGATATATTTGCCGAGCGTCGTCATGTCGGGAATCACGCCCAGCCTGGCCTGCAGGCCGCCCGCCGAAAGGCGCGAGGTCATGACCTCGTCGAAGATCAGCGTAATGTCGTGCGACCAGGTTTCCGTGCGCAGCATCTGGAGGAAGTCCGGATCGCCCGGCAGGCAACCGTGGCTGCCCTGCATCGGCTCGACCAGGACGGCGAAGATCTCCTGGGCATGCCGGCGCAGGAGTTCGCGCGCGCCTTCGACATCGTTGTAGGGCCCGACGATGTATTCGTAGGGCATGTTCACGGGACTGCCGCCCGACACGAAATAGAGCACGCCACCGTGGTAGCCGCCGTGGAAGACCATGACCTTCCTGGCGTGCTTGCGGCCCTTGCGCTGGGCGAAAACCTTGGCGCCCGCGAGCGCCATCACATTGCCCTCGGTGCCCGAGTTGGTGAAGCGCACGAGGTCGATCGACGGCATGCGGTCGACGATCAGCTTGGCGAGCTTGCCCTCGTTCTCGTTGCGGCCGGCGAAATTCCAGCCGTGGTCGAGCGCCTTGTCGATCGCCTTGCGGATCACCGGATGGGAGTGGCCGTAGATGCCGGCGGTGTATTCGCCCAGCACGTCGATGTACTCGTGGCCGTCGACGTCCCACAGGCGGCAGCCCTCGCCCTTCACCACGGTCAGCGGAAACGGCGCGTTGTGCAGCGTCGTGCGCGTGTTGCCGCCCGGCATCGCCTGCAGCGCCTCCTGCTGGCGCGCGAAGCTTTTCGGATTGCGGTCGATATAGGCCTGGCGGACGTCGGCGAGCGCGGACTGGAGGTCGGAATTGACCAAAGGCTGATCGGGCACGGTACACTCCCTCGGTGACGCGAGAGCCTATCACACCCTCATCATCAGACCACGTTGAGCTCCCGCACAGGCCGCCCTGCGGATATCCGCCCGTAGCCGAACGGCGAAAGATCCAGGGTTCGATAGTGGCCGTGCACGATCAACTCGGCCATCGCGCGGCCCACGGCAGGCGACTGCTGGATGCCATGGCCGGAGAAGCCCGTGGCGAAATAGAGGCTGTCGATGGCGGGATGGCGGCCGACGATGCCGTTCTGGTCGAAGGTGTTGTACTCGTAGTGACCCGCCCAGGAATTCACCACCTTGGCTGCCTCGAAGGCCGGCACGCGCGCCGCCAGTGCCGGCCAGACACTGTCGTCCCATTCGGCATGCTGGACCTCGAGCGGCGCACCGGGCGGATCGTTGCCCGCGGCCGGTGACGTTCCCGCGAGATAGAACCGCCCTTCGGGCCGGAACCACGTGCCCGACGGATCGATGGTGAGCGGCAGGAGCGGCAACTTCTCCCGGCAATCGAACACGAAGACCGAGCGCCGGCGCGGCTCGACCGGCAGGTCGACCCCGGCCAGCGCCGCCACCGCGCCCGACTGCGGCCCGGCCGCGATCACGATCGCATCGGCTTCGATATGCACGCCGGACTTCAGGGTGACCGCATTGGGCGAAAGACCCACCGCCTCGTCGGCGACATATCTCGCGCCGCGCTCGATGGCCTTGCGGCGGAAGGCCTGCATCAGCGCCGGCCCGTCGAACCAGCCCTCGTTCGCGGTGCCGTGCGAGGCGAGCGCAATACCCTCGGCGGACAACGATGGAAAGCGCGCGACCAGCGCCGCCGGATTGAGCAACTCGACGGCGCAACCCTCGCCGCGCTGAACCGCGTTGTTGGCACGCATCATCGCCTCGCCCGCCGCACTGGCGAGAAAGAGATAACCCGGCTCCTTGAGCCCCAGGTCGACGCCCAGAACCTCGGGCGCCCGCCGCAGGAAGCCGATGCCGTAGCGCGACAGGTGGATGTTGAGTGGCGTCGAGAACTGCTGGCGGATCGAACTTGCCGACAGCGACGACGAGGCCGTCGCATAGGTCGGATCGCGCTCGATGACGGTGACGGTACCGTTGAAATCGGGATCGCCGGCCAGATGCCAGGCGATCGACGAGCCCATTGCACCACCACCAATGATTGCAACTCCGTGACTTAGTTTCGCCATAGTATAATGCCACACAAGGTCGACTGCCTACACGAAGAGCCAACATGACCGACATTGGCAACAAAGCAAATCGCCGGATCTGGAATTCGCTTGAAGTCTGCAAGCTGGCCGCATCGATCGCGACGCCACTGATCGTCTTTGTCCTAGGGTGCATGATCTGGAACGCCCAACGAGAGGTCGTCTTGCGCTCCGAGCGCGACCTGGCCGAACAGCGAAGACTGGTCGAGGCGGACCTAAAGGAACGAGATCTCATCCGAGATTTCCGCCTTTCGATCTATAAGAAAGCCGCGCCTCTTCTCAACGACATCGTCGCGTACCATTTCTACGTTGGACGTTGGAAAGAGGCTTCTCTGGCCGACATCATTCAGAAGAAACGGGAGCTCGATGAGACGCTCTATCCCCATCGAGCTCTTTTCACGCCGGAGTTCTTTGCGCGCTACTACACGTTCATGAGCCAGGCCTTCCGAAGCGCCGGCAATCACTATGGCAAGTCGAGCATCCGGACCAACTTCCCATGCCGGAAGCCCGGCCTTGGCGAAAGCGCCGAGCATTGGCGTCCTTACTTCACCAACGAAGACATGCGTCACGGCCTCTGTATCGCCTATGCCAGCCTGCTCGGCAGCATGTCTGAAGAACTGCTGCTGCGGTCCCTCAGGATGCCGGGGACAGTCGACGCAGAGAAACTCTGTCCGCCCTTCTACGACATTGAGCGCTGCTAGCCTCTTGCCGATTATATCAATGATAGTATAATGAAGCCAGTTGTTTTTCTCGGGGATTCGCGGGAGCGTATTCGTGCCTTTCCGGAGCAGTCGCGTTGGCAGGTCGGCTTTGAGTTGCGCCGAGTTCAGCTTGGGATGGACCCATCCGACTGGAAGCCCATCAGAAGCGTTGGACAGGGAGTTCGTGAAATTCGCGTACGAGACACGCGCGGCGCCTTCCGGGTGCTCTACGTCGCGACATTCTCAAGTGCCGTATACGTCCTTCATGCTTTCCAGAAGAAAACCCGTGCAACCGCCAAACGAGACTTGGACCTGGCCGTACTCAGGTTGCGTCTTCTGAAGTGAGAAAATCGCGATGAAGCCAAAATTGAAACACCAGAGCTTCGCCAACGTCTGGGACGCGTTGGAAGACGGTCCGGCGGCGGCCAACATGACGATGCGATCGGACTTGCTGATCGCCCTGCAGCGACGGATCGGAGGCTGGAAAGTCACTCAGGCAGAGGCGGCGAAACGACTGGAGATCACTCAGCCACGCCTCAACGATCTGCTGCGCGGCCGGATCGCAAAGTTCAGCCTCGACATGCTGGTCACCCTGGCTGACCGGGCGGCTATTCACGTCCGCCTGCACATCGACAAGGCGGCCTAGTCTTACCGCACCGCAGGAACGCCCTGCATGAATTCGGCGAGCTGTGTGGAGTAGAACTTCGCCATGCCCGTGGTGCCATGGCCGCGCGTGTCCTCGCCGGCGGGAACGAGATAGAGCCTGGCGCCTTTGACCTGCTTCAGTGCGGCCTCGGTGAGCCCGGTCTCGGGCGGGTTGCGTTCGTCGTCGGCCGAGTTGATCGCCAGCACAGGTGCGGTGATGCGCGCGAGGCCCGGGGTCGGGTCGAAGTCACCCGAGGCCGCCCACTGGTACATGAAGTCATTGGCATCGGCGGTGAACGGCGCTGAGAGCCGGTCGTCGAGCATCTTGTCGGCGGCGGCCCGCGTCGGCGCGAGCTTGGCATAGGCCAGGGTGCCGCCCGACGTGGCGATGCCGTAGAACACCGCCGCCGCATGCACGGTCTTGGGCTGGGTCGTGTAGTTGCCGTCGTGCCAGTCGGGATCGTTGCGGACAGAATCGATGATCAGCCGGCGCATCATCCAGTTGCGCGCCGACATCGCCGTCGGCTGGCAGGCCATCGGCACCAGCGCGTCCATGAAGTCGGGATACTTCTCGCCCCACAGCCAGGTCTGCATGCCGCCCATCGAATTGCCCATCACCAGGCGGACGTGCTTGATACCCAGGCCTTCGGTCAACAGGCGGTATTGCGCGTCGACCATGTCGGCGTAGTCGTACTTCGGAAAGCCGGCTTTCATCCCGTCTGACGGCTTGGTCGATTTGCCGTGGCCCAACCCGTCGGGAAGGATGATGTAGTATTTTGCGGCATCGAGCGGCTGGCCCGGACCGAACAGCTCGCCCGCGAACCCCGCATTGAGCAGTGCCGGACCGGATTGCGACGAACCGTGCAGCATCAGCACCGGCTGGCCCTTGGGATCGCCCACCGTCGTGTAGTGCAGTTTGACTTCGGGCAGCGTCTCGCCGGTGTGCAGTTTGAAGTCGCGGGCGGTCCAGTCGCCTGCGACGGGCTTGGGATAGTCGGCCGCCACGGCCGGCACCGACATCATCGCACAGGCGATCGCCAGTACCGCATGCCAACGTGTCATGAACCCCTCCCGCTTGATCGACGACCCCTAGCAGCTACCATGCACGCGAGGTCGCGCGCATCAAAAAGCGATCCCGGAGGAAATCAATGTCCCAAGCCATGGACCAGGACAAGAACCTGGAGGCCGCGACCATGCGGCGCGTTTCCTGGCGGCTGATGCCGTTTCTCGTCTTCGCCTACCTGCTTTGCTACATCGACCGCGTGAACGTGGGCTTCGCCTCGCTGCAGATGAACAAGGCGGTCGGCATCGATCCCAAGATCTATGGCCTCGGCGCCGGCATCTTCTTCGTCGGCTACTTCATCCTCGAAGTCCCCAGCAACCTCGCCCTCGAACGCTTCGGCGCGCGCAAGTGGATCGCCCGCATCATGTTGACCTGGGGCGCGGTCTCGATGGCCTGTGCGGCGATCGCGGGCCCGTGGTCGTTCCTCGTCCTGCGCTTCCTGCTGGGCGCAGCTGAGGCCGGCTTCTTCCCGGGCGTCATCCTCTATCTCACCTTCTGGTACCCCGCCGAATACCGCGCCAAGATCATCGGTATCTTCATGGTGGCGATCCCGGCCGCGGGGCTGATCGGCTCGCCGATCTCCGGCGCGATCCTGGGCATGAGCGGCGTCCTGGGCCTGGCCGGCTGGCAATGGATCTTCATCCTCGAAGCCATCCCGACCCTCGTGCTGGGCGTCATGGCGTTCGTCTATCTCTCGGACCGGCCAAACGACGCCAAGTGGCTGGCGCCCGAACAGAAGGGCTGGTTGAACGCCAAGCTGGCAGGCGAGCGCCAGCGGGCGTCGCGCATCAAGCCTGCCTCGGTGTGGAAGGTCATGGCCAACAAGTACGTGCTGATCATGGCCCTGGTTTACGCCGGCGCCGCCGGCGCCTCGACGTCGCTGGCGCTGTGGATGCCGCAGATGGTGAAGTCGTTCGGCCTCACCAACTTCCAGACTGGCCTGGTGAATGCCGTGCCGTTCGGTGTCGCTGCCGTCTGGATGATCCTGTGGGGCCGCAATTCCGACCGGACCGGCGAGAGGGTCTGGCACAACGCGCTGCCCCTGATGTGGATGATCGCGGCCCTGCTCGGCACCTTCTTCGCGACCGGCAGCATGTGGGTCACGATCGCGCTGCTGACCCTGATCGCGGCCGGCACCTACGCCAGCAAGGGGCCGTTCTGGGCCTTGTCGTCGGAGTGGGTCGGCACCGCCGTGGCCGCCGCCGCTCTCGCCCAGATCAACGCGCTGGGCAATCTCAGCGGCTTCTTCTTCAACTACATGATCGGCTGGATCAAGGACGAGACCGGCAGCTTCCCCTTGGCGATGCTGCCGATCGCCGTCGTGGCGACGCTGGGCGTGATCGCCCTGCTGACCATCGGACGGGGCCAGCCGCGCACGATAGCAGTGCCGGCGGAATAACTTAGCGCCTGCGCCAGCGCTGCAGGCGGTCGAACAGAAAGCGGTCTGCAACGAGGTGCAGGCCCTTCACCGTGGCCGAGATCGCGACGATCACCAGGCAGAGCGCGGCGGCGGCGGCCGTCGTGCCCGCTTCCTCGATGTTGAGCGCCGCCACCGAGGCAAGCTTGGTGTCGGGCGAATAGAGGAAGATCACCGACGAGACGGTCGTCATCGCGTTCACGAACAGATAGATCGCGATGTCGACGATCGCTGGCAGGCAGATCGGCACCGTCACCCGCAGGAAGGTACGCCACACCGGCACTTTCAGCGATGCCGATACCGCCTCGAACTCCGGATCGATCTGCTTCAGCGCCGTCGTCGCGGTGAGGTGCCCTACCGTATAGAAATGCGCCACCGTATTGATCACCAGGATCGCCATCGTGGCGTACAGGAAATTGAGCGGATTGCCGCGCGCGTTGAAGAAGAAGATGTAGCCCAGGCCCAGAACGAGGCCCGGCACCGCCATCGGCAGGAAGGCGAGAAGCTGCACCAGGCCTCGTACCGCGCCAAATCCACGGGTCTTCTCGGTGAGCCAGGCGCCGACGAACATCAGCACTGTACCGAGGACCGCCGCGCCCACCGCCATGCGTATGGAATTGAGGAGCGAGTCCCAGCCATTGGCGTCGAATTTTTCGAAGTCGTAATTGGCCCACGTCAGGCCGAGATTGTACGGCCAGTACTTGATCAGCGAGCCCCAGGCCGCCATGCCGATGATGGCGAGGATGCCGGCCGAAACGACGATGCAGAACAGCGTGAAGAACGCATCGCGGGCAAATTTGGGCCGCGGCTCCAGCGGCACGGCGCGCGCGGTCAGCAGCGCCACCTGCTTCCTCTGCACCAGCCGGTCGACGGCGAAGGCCAGCGCCGCCGGCGCGAGCAGCACCATGCCGACCACCGCGCCCATCGAAAAATTCTGCTGGCCGATCACCTGCTTGTAGACGTCGGTCGCCAGCACATTGAAATTGCCACCGATCACCTTGGCCACGCCGAAGTCGGTGATCACCAGGGTGAACACCACCATGGCGGCACTCACCACGCCGTATTTGGCGCCCGGCAGGGTGACGGTGAGGAAGACGCGCAGCTTCGAGGCGCCCAGCGCATCGGCCGCTTCGTAGAGCCGCGCGTCGGCGGTGCGCAGCGCCGTCGTCAGGATCAGCACGGCATGCGGGAAGCAGTAGAAGACCTGCGCGATGACGATGCCCTTGATGCCGTAGATCTGGCCGCCCACCAGCGCCTTGAAGAAGCCCTGCGTGCCGAACAGGTAGATCAGCGCTAGCCCCGGCAGCAGCGAGGGCGCGAAGATCGGAATCAGCGCTATTCCCTGGAACAGCCAGCGAAGCGGCAGAACGGCGCGCGTCAGCGCGTAGGCATAGAGGAAGGAGAGCGGCACGACAAAGAAAGTGCTGATCGCCGCGACCTCGAAGCTGTTCAGCGCCGAATTGAAAAGCGCCGGAGTGGCGAAATAGGCCGCGTAATTGGCGAGGCCGACGAAGTGGCCGTCGGCATCCTCAAAACCCTTGGCCAGCAAGGCCCAGAGCGGCAAGCCGACCAGCAGCAGTAAAATCGCGACAAGGGCGACGACGCCCGCACGCATCAACAGGTCTTCACGTGACGCGCGGATCGTGCCGGTCGCGATCACCAGGCTCACGCGGCGAAGATCCGCAGCCGGTCCGGCGGCAAGGCGACGTCGAGCGTTCCGCCCACCGTCACGCCGAGATCGCGGATGAGATTGCTGGAGAAGTCGGCCATCAGCGCGATCGCGCCCACTTCGAGGGAGGCCCTGCAGAAGGCGCCGACGAAATCGAGTTCCTTCACCGCTACCGCCAGCCGGTTCTCCGCGCCGATCGGCAGGTCGCGCACGCGGACATCTTCGGGGCGGATGCAGAGCCGCACGGGCATCCCGGGCGCCAATCCCGCTTGCGGCGTGCAGACAATGGAGACGCTGCCGATGCGCACCCTATCCGCCACCTCGAGCGTCCCCTGCAGGAAATTCATGGCGCCCACGAAGTCGGCGACGAAGGCGGTCGCCGGCATACGATAGATCTCCTGCGGCGTGCCGATCTGCTCGATCGCCCCATGGTTCATCACGACGATGCGGTCGGCCATGGTGAGCGCCTCTTCCTGGTCGTGGGTCACCATGATGGTGGTGACGCCCAGCCGGCGCTGCAGCGCTTTGATCTCGTGGCGCAGGCGCAGCCGGACCCGCGCATCGAGCGCCGACAGCGGCTCGTCGAGCAGCAGCAGGCCCGGCGAGGTCGCAAGTGCGCGCGCCAGCGCCACCCGCTGCTGCTGGCCGCCCGAGAGCTGCGCCGGATAGCGGGCGCCCGCTTCCGGCATACCCACCAGGGACAGCAGCTCGCCGACCCGCTTTCCGATCTCGGCCCGCTTGTGGCGGCGACTCGCCAGCCCATAGCCGACATTGTCGGCGACCGTCAGGTTTGGAAACAGCGCGTAGGACTGGAAGACGATGCCGAAATCGCGCTGGGCCGGCGGCAGGGACGACACATCCCTGCCCTTCTGCCGGATCGTGCCGGAGCTCTGCGGTTCGAGCCCGGCGATGGCGCGCAGCAAAGTGGTCTTGCCGCAGCCCGACGGGCCCAGGAAGCAGACGAACTCACCTTCCGCGACATCGAGCGAGACGTCGCGGAGAGCGGTGAAGTCGCCGAAGCGCTTGGCGAGGTTGCGGACCTCGAGATAGCTCACTTGGCCTGGTTCATTTGGCCTTCGGAGCCGACTTTCCGTCGTAGCGCTTGGTCCATTCCGCCAGGATGCGGTCGCGGTTCTTGGACATCCACTCGACGTCGTTCTTGATCATCGCCTTCTCGCCGTCGGCCGGATAGTTGGCCGGCATCTTGGCGACGCCTGCCAGCGCCACGATCGGATAGGTATCGGCATAGAGCTCGTTCGCCTTCTTGGTGGCGGCCCAGTCGGCGAGCTTTTTCGCCGCCTCGAGGTTCTTGGTGCCCTTCACGATCGCCGTCACCTCGACCTCCCAGCCCAGTCCCTCCTTGGGGACGATGATGTCGATCGGTGCGCCCTTGGTCTTTTCCGAGGCGCCGCGGGTATCGAGCCCGATGCCGATCATGCGCTCGCCCTTGGCGGCCTGCACACAGGGCGCCGATCCGGAATGGATGTACTGCGCGATGTTCTGGTGCAGCGCATCCATGTACTTCCAGCCGGCCTCCTCGCCCATGATCTGCAGCCATGCCGCGACCGTGAGATAGCCGGTGCCCGACGAGGCGGGGTTCGGCATCACGATCGAATCCTTGTAGTCGGGCTTGATGAGATCGGCCCAGCTCGCGGGCCTGGGCTTCTTGCCCTTCTCGGCTTCCGCCGTGTTGAAGCAGACCACCGAGAGATAGGCGTCCATGCCGATCCAGGTGTCCGGCGTCTTGCCGCTGCGGAACAACGGCTTCAGGTCCTTGGCGCCGGGCGGCGTGTAGGGTTCGAGCATGCCCTGCGAGGCCATCAGGCCGACGTTGGAGGCCGCCAGGCCCCAGATGATGTCGGCGCGCGGATTGTCCTTCTCGGCCATCAGCTTGGCGGCGACCACGCCGGTGGAATCGCGCACCCAGGCAATCTCGATCGTGGGATTGTCGGCCTCGAAGGCCTTCTTGAACGGACCGAGCTGGTCGTTCTCGAGCGCCGTGTAGACGGTGAGCTTCGTCTTTTGCGCGAAGGCGGGCGCGGCGGCCAGGGAGGCCGCGGCGATTCCCAGCCAGAGCGCGCGGCGAGTCCAATTCGAGATCGTCATTGCATACCCCCTGTTAGGCCGAAAACCTTAGCCGTCCGGCCGGGCTTCCGCCAGTTCGCGCAACCTCAGGACTTGAAGACGGACTTCAGGTCCTTGGTGGCCATTGTCTCGCGCATCCACGTGAAACCGCCGTTGTCTTTCATTTCCCGCGCACCCTTTATGAAGGCGGCGAGCGCCAGCCGCGACAGCGCGCCGCCGACGCTGATCCGCTTGACGCCGACGGCTTCCATCTCTGCCGCCGAGAGCGCCGGGTCGCCGGCGCTCATCACGACGTTGATCGGCCTGGAGACCGAGGACGCCACCAGCTTCATCGAGGCAAGGTCGCGCAGGCCGGGGGCATAGAGCACATCGGCGCCGGCCTTCTCGAAGGCCTGCAGGCGCTGGATCGTGTCGTCCATGTCGGGCCGGCCGCGGATCAGGTTTTCGGCACGGGCGACGAAGGTGAACGGCACCGGCAGCGAGCGCGCCATCTCGACGCCGGCCACCACCCTTTCGACGGCATGATTGAAATCGTAGATTCTCTCGCCGCTCCAGTCCTCGATCGATCCACCAACGATCCCGACCGCGGCGGCATCGCGCAGGATAGTGGCGGCCTCCTTCGGATCGTCGGCATAGCCGTTCTCGAGATCGGCATTGACCGGCAGGTCGGTCGCCTCGGCGATGATGCGGCAGTTCTCGAGAAGCTCGGCGCGACTCACCGAGCCTTCGCCGTCGGCCCGGCCCAGTGCATTCGACATGCCGAGGCTGGTGGTCGCCAGCGCCTCGAAGTCCAGCGACGCCAGCAGCTTGGCCGTGCCGGCGTCCCAGGGATTGGGCAGCAGCAGGATGCCCGGCTTGGCGTGCCGTTCCTTGAAGAGGCGACCTTTTTCGGCTTGGCTCGGCATGTCGTTCTTCCCTAGCGGATGAAATTCATTGCCCGATCGCGGATCGAGCCGAAACGCAGGCTGAGCAGATCGAGCGCGTAGTTCTGGTAGAGCTTCCAGGGCCGCCGCGATCCCTGCTTGGGCTGGTGCTTCAGGGCGCGCTGGATGTAGCCCGACGAGAAGCTGACCCAGGGTTCCTCTGTCAGCGACGGATCGTCGTTGCGCGGCATGCAGATGCGATAGCCGCGCCGGTCCATGTGATTGAGGATGCGGCAGACATATTCGCTGACCAGGTCGGCCTTCAGGGTCCACGAGGCGTTGGTGTAGCCGAACACCGACGCGAGGTTCGGCACGTCCGAATACATCATGCCTTTGTAGATGTAGTTCTTCGACAGATCGACGGCGCGGCCGTCGACCGTGAGCTTCGCACCACCGACCGGCACCAGCACCAGGCCGGTCGCGGTCACCACGAGATCGGCCGGCAGTTCCTGGCCGGACTTCAGTTTGATGCCGGTCTCGGTGAAAGAGTTCGATGTGATCGGTGACGACCGACACCTTGCCCCGGCGCATGGCCCGGAAGAAATCGGCATCCGGCACGAGACAGAGCCGCTGGTCCCAGGGATTGTAGCGCGGCGTGAAGTGCGTATCGATGTCGTGATCCGGTCCCAGGACTTTGCGGACGCTGCCCAGCAACAGCTGCTTCACCCTGTCGGGCTTGCGCTTGCACATCTGGAAGAAATACATGCCGAGCAGCACGTTCTTCCAGCGTGTCGACCATGTAGGCGAGCTTCAACGGCAGTCGCTTGCGCATCTTCGTCGCGAAGGGATCCTGCGACGGCCGCATCGCCATGTAGGTTGGCGAGCGTTGCAGCATGGTCACGTGCTCGGCCCCGCTGTCGGCCATCGACGGCACCAGGGTCACCGCCGTGGCGCCACTGCCGATCACGACGACCTTCTTGCCGGCATAGTCGATGTCGTCGGTCCATTTCTGCGGATGGACGACGCGGCCCTTGAAGTGCTCGATGCCCGCGAACTCCGGCAGATAGCCGCCGTCGTACGAATAGTAGCCGCTGCACATCCAGAGGAAGCCGCAGGTGAACTGCTTGCGTTCCTGCCCGGGTCCCACTTCGACCTCGACGGTCCAGCGCGCATCCGGCGTCGACCACGAGGCGGCGGCGACCTTGTGGCGGTAGCGGATCTTCGAATCGATACCGTGATCGCTCGCGACTTCGCGGATGTACTTCAGGATCGAGGGGCCGTCGGCAATCGCCTTGGCCTCCTTCCACGGGCGGAAGCGATAGCCCAGCGTGTACATGTCGGAATCGGAGCGCACGCCGGGATAGCGGAACAGGTCCCATGTGCCGCCGCTGGCTTCGCGTCCCTCGAGGATCGCGAAGCTCTTCTGTGGGCATTTCTTCTGCAGGTGCCAGGCGGCGCCGATGCCCGAAAGGCCGGCGCCGACAATTAGGACGTCGAAGTGCGGGGTCTCCATCACTCCTTCATGAAGGCGTTGAGGTCGGGAGTTGATATCGAACGATCGAGATATCCGAACGTCCCCTTGTCCTTCACTTCCCTGGCGGCGTCGAGCAGGCCGCTCATCGCCGCACGATAGAGCGAAGTGGCGAGGCTGATGCGCTTCACGCCCGCTGCTTCGAGCTCGGCCTTGCTGAACGACTTTCCCTTGATACCGACCATGAAGTTGAACGGCTTCTTCAATGAGCTGCAGACTTTTTTCACCGTGGCCAGATCCGGGAGACCGGGCGCCATCAGCACGTCGGCGCCCGCCGCCTCGAAGGCCTGCAGCCGCTTGATCACGTCCTCGAGGTCGGGCACGCCGCGCAGGAAGCCCTCGGCGCGTGCGGTCAGCATGAAGGGAAACGACAGGGAGCGTGCGGATTTCACCGCGGCGGCGACGCGATCGGCCGCTGTGGCGAGCTCATAAAGCGGCTTGTCCTTGTTGCCCGTCGCATCCTCGATCGAGCCGCCGACCAGGCCGATCGCGCCGGCCTGGCGGATGGTCTCGGCGGCCGCTTCGGGCCCGTCGCCGAAGCCCTTCTCGAGATCGGCCGAGACGGGAAGGTCGGTCGCATCGACGATCATCCGGGCGTTGGCCAGCGCCTCCTCGCGGCTCACCTTGCCGTCTCGCTTGCCCAACATGCCCGCCTTGGCCCCGCTCGACGTGGCCAGCGCCTGGAAGCCGACGCCGGCCAGCAGGCGTGCCGATCCGGCATCCCATGGATTGGCGATCACGAAGGCGCCGGGCGCTGCATGCATCGCACGGAACTTCTGGGCCTTTTCGGCTTGGCTGACAGTCATGGCAGTTTCCTCCGGTTGCGTTCTAGGCGCTACGGCCGTCGTGTTGCCGTGGCGTCAGTTTCTCGACCTCAACGCCCGCGAGGCAGCGCAGGTTGATGCCGACCGTTGCCGTGCCATCCGGCGCGACGCCTTCGGCGAAGGTCTCGATGCCACAGCGGGTGCATGGCCGGTGATGCAGGTGCTTCTTGCCGAACTGGTAGTCGCCCAGCGAATCGGCGCCCGACGTCAGGGTCATCTTCGCCTTGGGCGCGAAAGCCCACACCGCGCCGAGCCGGCTGCAGATCGAGCAATTGCACTGCAGGGCGCCCGCCAGGTCGAGATCGACCGTGAAGGTGACAGCCTGGCAGTGACAGCTTCCCCTGTAGGCTTCGGTGCTCATGCTTGCACCAGATTGAGGCCAAGATCGAAGGCGTCGAAGTTGCGCCACGAGCGCTCGACTGCGTCCGAGGCCAGCGGCAGATTGCAGAGCAGCGGCACGCGTTGTTCGGAAATGCCGCCATGGCTGCGCAGCGGCTCCGTCAGCCCCGAAAGATCGTGGCGCGACGCCGAGGTACCCAGCACCTTGTGCTGCGTCGAGACGATGATGAGGTCCCCCAGCCGGTCAGCCGGCAATTCGAAGCGCGCCGCGGCCTCCTCGCGGATGAGTGCGGCCTCGATGCCCGGCAGCGACTTGATCTTCGCCGCCATCTCCGTGTGCGAGACGCCGGCTGGCAGATAGACCACGGCGAACGAGCCCAGCGCGCCATGATGCACGACATAGGGATCGGTGATCGGCAGGATGACGCGCGCCTTGTCCGTGCCCAGCCACTTGTCGAAGACGTCCTGCAGGTAGATCACGTCAGGCTGGCCGTCCTTGCCGAACTTGGCGTTCATGCCGTGGTCGGCCGTGAGCACGATCGTGCAGCCGAGCGCATCGAGCTTCGCCATGTAGCCGTCCATCATGGCGTAGAAGTCATTGGCGACCGGCGTGCCCGGCGCGTGCTTGTGCTGGATGTAATCGGTGGTGGAGAGATACATGATCTCCGGCCGGTCGCGCTCCATCAGCTTCACGCCGGCGGCGAACACGAACTCCGACAGTCCGGCGCTGTAGACGTCCGGCACCGGCAGGCCGACGAAGCCATTCACATCCGCGATGCCGTTCTCGGCCAAGGTGGCCTTGTCGGCCTTCTCGGACGAGAAGGCGCAGGCCTTGCCCAGTCCCAAGGTCAAGCCCTTGCCCAACAACCCGCGCAGCTTGTCCTTGGCTGTGACCACGGCGATGCGGCATCCGGCGCGCTGGAAGGTCGGGAACAGCGTCTCGACCCTCAGGAACTTTGGATCGTTCATCATCACTTCCTTGCCGGTGTCCGGATCGAGGAAGTAGTTGCCGCAAATACCATGCACTGCCGGCGGCCGGCCGGTGACGATCGACAGATTGTTGGGATTGGTGAAGCTCGGCACCACACAGTCGGCGATCAGGTTCGTGCCGCTCTTCAGCACCCTGGCGAACCACGGCGCGCGGCCGGCCGCGACGGCACCCTCGATATAGCCCGGCTCCGAACCGTCTATGCAGACCACGACCGTCGGCCGCTTCGGCAATGCATAGCGCCGGCCGTTGACCGTGATGTTGCCGCCTGCCGTATTGATGCTGTCCGGTGCCATTTTCTACTCCGCCGCCAGGGCCGGGCCGCCGTTGCTCACGCGCATCTCGTCGAGCACCTCGCGCACCGCCGCCAGGGCGCCCTTCATGTCCTTCGGATAGAGGCGTCCGATGCAGCCGATGCGGAAAGAGTCCGCGACCGTGAGCTTGCCGGGATAGATGACGTAGCCGCGGTCCTTCAGCCCGTCGTAGAAGCGCTGGAAGACGAACTTGGGGTCGGTCGGCATGTGAAAGGTGACGATGATCGGCGCCTGCAGCGCATCCGGCAGCAGGGTGCGGAAGCCCATGGCACGCATGCCGTCGATCAGAACCCTGGCATTGTCGCGATAGCGCCTGCCGCGGCCGGCGACGCCACCCTCCGCTGCGTGTTCCTCGATCGCCTTGCCGAGCGCCACGATGACGTGGATGGGCGGCGTGAAGCGATACTGGCCGGTCCGGGCGAAGGCGTCGGCTTGCTCGAAGAGATCGAGCACCAGGGTCGTGGCGTTGCCCTTGCATTCGGTCAGGGCGGTTTTCCGGCACACGACGAAACCCAGGCCCGGCACGCCCTCCAGGCACTTGTTCGAGGACGACGCCATCGCATCGTAGGGCACGGCGCGTGCATCGAGCTCGAGCGCACCGAAGGCACTCATGGAATCGACCAGCAGGCGGCGACCATGCCTGGCCACCAGCGCCGCGATCGCGGCGATCGGATTGAGGACGCCCGACGTTGTCTCGCAGTGGACGGCAAAGACGTGCGTGATCGCCTTGTCGTCGGTGAGCATCTTGTCGAGTTTCGCAAGATCGGGCGGCGTATCCTCGGGAGTCTCGTAGAGCAACGGCAGCGCGCCCGGCGATCTCGGCGATCTTCCTGGCGCGATGTCCGTAGGCGCCATTGATCAGCACCAGCAGCTTGCCCGTCCGCGGCACGAAGCTCGTGATCATCGCCTCGACGGCGAAGGTGCCCGAACCCTGCATCGGCACGGTGACGTGGGTGCCCTCGCCGCCGGCCAGTTCGACGAGCTTCTCCAGCACCGTCCTGTTGATGGTGATGAAGCCCTGGTCGCGCGAGCCCCAGTCATGGACCATTGCCTGCTTCACCGCCGCGGAGGTGGTGAGCGGCCCGGGGGTGAGCAGCAGCGGATCGCCGGTTTCGGACGTGGCAGGCCATGTTCAACCCTTGATGCGGAGGCCGGCCGGATCATACGGCGCCTTGAGCGAGACCGCAGCCCCAAGGCGCGTGCCGGCCAGGTCGACCTCGATCCGGCCTGCCGCCAGCCACGCCGCGTCGATCGCCCCGCCGTCTTCGCGCTTCATGTAGCCCAGCCCGACCGAGGCGCCCAGCGTGTGGCCGTAAGCGGCCGAGGTGAGGTTGCCGACCGGCCGGCCGTCTCGCAGAATGGTTTCGCCGCCCCACAGAAGCGGCTCGCCATCCTGCAGTACGATCGAGACCAGACGCCGGTCGAGCGGGCGAGCCCTGGCCGCGATCAGCGCCTCGCGGCCGATGAAGCCGCCCGGCTTGTCGAGCTTCACCGCCCAGCCGAGACCCGCCTGCCACGGCGTGTCGTCCGGCGTCAGCTCGCGGGCCCAGGCCCGGTAGCCCTTCTCCAGCCGCAGCGATTCGATGGCGTAGTAACCGGCGTCGCGCAGGCCGACGGCCTCGCCCGCGCCGTGCAAGGTCTCGAAGACCGTAACCGCAAACTCGGCCGGGACGTAGAGTTCCCAGCCCAACTCGCCCATGTATGTCCGGCGGGAGGCGTAAACCGTCGCATGGCCGACGCCGATCTCGCGGATCGTGGCAAACGGAAAAGCCTGGTTGGAGAAATCCGCCTTGCTGACGCGCTGCAGCAGCGCGCGGCTGTTCGGGCCCATCACCGACAACACTGTCCAGCCGCCGGTGACGTCGGTCAAGGTCACGTGCGCGTCGGGCGGCACGTGGCGCGAGATCCAGTCGGCATCGCGCGTGACCTGCGCGGAGCCTGTGATCACCATGAATTTGGTCGGACCCAGCCGGGCAATGGTGAGATCGCTCTCGTAGGTGCCGCGCTCGTTCAGCAGACCGGTATAGACCGTGCGACCCACGGGCACCGCGATGTCGTTCGTGCCGAGAAACTGCAGCGCCCTTTCGGCGTCGCGGCCCTGCACCAGGAACTTGCCGAACGAAGTCTCGTCGGCAACGGTGACGGCCTCGCGCGTGGCCTTGTGCTCCGCGGCGACGGCCTCGAACCACGCGCCGCGGCCCCAGCCGTACTGCATGTCGGGCGTCTTGCCGGCGCCTGCGAACCAGTTAGGCCGGTCCCAGCCCATCTTGTTGCCGAACCAGGCGCCGCGCGCCTTCAGCCGGTCGTAGAGCGGCGAGCGGCGGAACGGCCGGCCGCTCTCCGCCTCGCGCTGCGGCCACGGCATCTTGTAGTGCAGGCCCAGCGTCTCGCCGACCCTCTCGCGCAGCCAGCTGTCATTGCCGTGGAAGTTGGCGAAGCGGCGGATGTCGACCGGCCAGAGATCGAGAGTTGGTTCGCCGGCTATGATCCATTCGGCCAGCGCCATGCCCGCCCCGCCCGAGCTGGCGATGCCCATCGAGTTGAAGCCGGCGCCGACGAAGAAGCCCTTGAGCTGTGGCGCTTCGCCCAGGATGTAATTCAGATCGGGCGTAAAGCTCTCCGGACCGTTCATGAAAGTCTTGATGCCGGTCTTCTCCAGTGCGGGAACACGGATCAACGCATTGTCCATCAGGATCTGGAACTGGTCCCAGTCGTCCGGCAGCATGCCGAACTCGAAATCGTCGGGGATGACGTCCTTGTTCCACGGTTTGGCCTCGGGCTCGAAGCCGCCCATCAGCAGGCCGCCGACTTCTTCCTTGAAATAGATATAGCCGTCGGGATCGCGCATCACCGGCAGGTCGCGCGGCACGCCCTCCATCTTCTCCGTGACGATGTACATGTGCTCGCAGGAATAGAGCGGCACGGTCACGCCGACCATGCGGCCGAGCTGGCGCGCCCACTGGCCGCCGCAGTTGACGACGATCTCGGCGGCAATCGGACCCTCGGTCGTCTGCACGCCGGTGACCCTGCCGTCCTTCGTGTCGATCGACGTGACGCGCGTCTTCTCGAAGATGCGCACGCCGTTGGTTGCGCGCGCCCTTGGCCAGCGCCTGCGTGATGTCGGTGGGATTGGCCTTGCCGTCGCCCGGCAGCCAGACGGCGCCCACCAGATCGTCGGTCCGCATGATCGGATATTTGTCGCCAGCCTGTTGCGGCGTCAGTTCTTCGCAGGCCACGCCCTGCTTGTTGGCCGTCGCCGCCGACCGGCGCAGCAGGGTCATGCGCTCGGGCGTGCGCGCCACCGACAGCGAGCCGCACTGCTTCCAGCCGGTCGCCAGGCCGGTCTCGGCCTCGAGCTTCGAATAGAGCTCGGTGCTGTACTGGATGAGCTTGGTCAGGTTCTGGTAGCCGCGCAGCTGGCCCACCAGGCCGGCGGCATGCCAGGTCGTGCCGCCGCTCAGCCGCCCCTGCTCCAGCAGCACGACGTCCTTCCAGCCGTTCTTCGCCAGATGATAGGCCGTCGAGCAGCCCATGATGCCGCCGCCGATGATGACGACCCGGGCCTGCGTGGGAACAGCCATCAGATGATTTCCATGTAGCGGTCGAGCTCCCATTCCGTAATGGCCTTGCGGAACTCCCGCTCTTCCCACTCCCGTGTTGCAGAATAATGATCAACGAAGGCGTCACCGAAGAGATCGCGCGCCGCCTTCGAGGCTTTCAGCCGTCCCGCCGCCTCCATCAGGGTGCGCGGCAACTGGCTCTTCGCCGGATGCTTTTTCTCGTAGCTGTTGCCGGCGACCGGCTCGCCGGGATCGAGCTTGTGCTCGATGCCCCACAGGCCCGCGCCGATCGCGGCCGCCAGCGCCAGGTACGGGTTGGCGTCGGCCGCCGCCACGCGATACTCCACGCGCGTCGCTTTCGCCGAGCCCGGGATGATCCGGAGCGCCGTCGTGCGGTTCTCGACGCCCCAGGCTGAGGCCGTCGGCGCCCAGAAGCCGGGAATGAGCCGGCGATAGGCGTTCACCGTCGAGGCGACCATCGCCAGGGTCTCCGGCATCAGCGCCTGCTGGCCGGCCACGAACTGGCGCATGGTCTTGCTCATCCGGTGCGGCGCCTTCTCGTCGAAGAAGGCGGGCTTGCCGTCCTTCCACAGCGACATGTGCATGTGACCGCCGCAACCCGGCCAGTCCTTCGACCATTTGGCCATGAAGGTCGCCAGCCAGTCGCGCTTCTGTGCCAGCACCTTGGTGAAAAGCTTGAACAGGGCGGCCTTGTCCGCCGCCTCGAGCGCGTCGGACACGCGCAGCGCCGCCTCGAGCACGCCCGCGCCGGTCTCCGTGTGCAGGCCCTCGATGCCCATGTCCATGGTCTCGCACATCGCGAGCAGGTCCTTGTACCAGTCGCTCAGCACGGAGTTGCGCAGCACCGAATAGCCGAAGAAGCCGGGCGAGATCGGCCTCAGGTTCCTGTAGCCCTTGTCGCGGATCGAGTGTGCCGTCTCGGCGAAGACGAAGAACTCGTACTCGAAGCCGACCTTGACCTCGAAGCCGAGCTTTTTCGCGCGCGCGAGGACGCCGCGCAGGACGGCGCGCGGACAGATCACCTCGAACTTCTCGGTGAACTCGCACAGGAACAGGAGATTGCCGGGCTCGGTCGCGATCTCGCGGCAGGTCGAGGGCAGGACGCGGACCGTGGCGTCGGGATAGCCGGTGTGCCAGCCGGTCATGGTGACGTTGTCGTAGAGCTGGTCGTTGGCATCCCAGCCCAGCACGACGTCGCAGAAGCCGAAGCCGCCTTCGAGTGCCGACCTGAACTTGTCGATGTGGATGTACTTGCCGCGCAGGATGCCGTCAATGTCGTGGACGCCCACCTTGACGTGGCTGAGGCCGCGTTCCCTGACGATCTTCAGCGCATCGGCTGCCGTCTTGACCTGGCGCGGCTCCATCGTCTCTCCCCTGCTGGCGGAGGGCAGACTAGCTGGCGAGGTACCTCGGAAGCCAGAGGGCAATGTCGGGGAACACGGTCACGACGAGGGTGAACAGGACCATGATCAACAGGTAGGGCAAGCGTCACCTTGGCGACATAGCCCAGCCCGTCCTCGGTGAGCCCCTGGATCACGAACAGGTTGAAGCCGACCGGCGGCGTGATCTGCGCCATCTCGACCACGAGGACGAGGAAGATGCCGAACCAGATCGGATCGAAGCCCGCAGCCTTCACGATCGGCAGCACGATCGGCAAGCGTCATGACGATCATGCTGAAGCCGTCGAGGAAGCAGCCAGGATCAGATAGAAGACGATCAGCGCCACGATCAGCATGAAGGGTGAGAGATGCAGACTCGGTGACGATCTCGGCCACGGCTGCGGGAATGCCGAGGAAGGCCGCGGCGCTGCCGAGGATCGAGGCGCCGAGCACGATCAGCGCGATCATCGAGCAGGTCTGCACCGCGCCGATGCCGATCGCCTTGAGCTGGCCGCCGCTCAGCTCGCCCTGCAGGCGGGCGACGACCAGGGCGCCAAGGACACCGACGCCGGCTGCCTCCGAGGGCGTCGCAAGGCCGCCGTACATCGAGCCCAGCACGCAGAAGATCAGGAACACTGCGGGCCCAACTCCTTGATCGACTCCAGGTACTCGGCGGCGGAGGCGATCCGGATCTTGCGCTCGCTCTCCGGCACCAGCGACGGATTGATCGCGGTGTGGATCATGATCCAGGCCATGAAGCATCCGGCCAGCAGGAAGCCTGGAATGAAGCCGGCCGTGAAGAGCTTGGCGACCGAGACGTCGCCCAGAACGCCGTAGATGATCATGATGTTGGAAGGCGGGATCAGGAAGCCGAGCGTGCCCGAGCCGGCGAGCGATCCGACGGCAACGTCCTTGGAGTAGCCGCGTTTCAGTCAACTCGGCGATCGAGATGCGGCCGACGACCTGCGTGGTCGCTGCAGACGAGCCGGAGATCGCCGCGAAGATCGAGCAGCCGATGACGTTGACGTGCAGCAGCCGGCCTGGCAGCAGCGCGGCCCACGGCGCCAGGCCTTGAACAGCGACTGCGACAGGCGCGTGCGGAACAGGATCTCGCCCATCAGGATGAACAACGGCAGGGCCAGCAGCTCCTGCGTGGTGAGGATGTTCCAGGCGTATTGCGCCAGCAGCTTGTCGAGCGGGATGTCGCGGAACAGCGCCAGCAGGATGGTTCCGGTGACCGCGAGGGTCCAGCCGATCCACATGCCGCCCGCGAGGAACGCGAACAGCACGACGAACATGGTAACGACGACGATCAGCATGATGGCTGGCCATCCCGCGCATTATTCGGCGACGTGCCCGGCACGCATGCTGACATCCTCGAGCGGCAGGCCGAGAGCGGCCTGGAAGAAGCGCGCAACGAACTGGATCGTCAGGAGGACGATGCCGAAGGTGATGAAGAACTGCGGGATCCAGACGAGCGTGCCGCTCGAGATGGATGTCTGCCCGGCATCGAAGCTGCGCCAGGTGAAGTAGGCCATCGACCAGCCGAGAAAGCCGCAGAAGAAGACGCCCAACGCCGCAAGAACGGTCTCCAGCCAGCGACGACCTGCGGCGACACGCGGGCCAGGACCAGGGTCACGCGGATGTGGCCGCCGGCGCGCAAGGTCATCGCGGCGCCGAAGGTGAAGCAAGCGGCCATCAGGTAGGAGCTGTATTCCCAGGCGACGGGAATGTCCGCCGGCACCCACTCGATGACGTTCGACAGGGCGCGCACGACACTTCGGCGAGCATCAGCGACGTCAGCGACACGAGGCAGCCGACGCCGAGCCAGCCGTCGAGCCGGCTCAGCATGTCGATGCCATCGAGCAACGGACGCAGGAACGCCGGCGCGCCGCGTTCGGGTTCGGGCCCGCCGTGCATCAGGCGCGCTTGACCTCGGCGAGGTAGGCCTTGAGCGGCGCCTGCGACGACGGAACCTTCTTCATGAAGTCCGCGAGCAGGTGATCGGTGCGCTTGCGCAGGTCGGCGATCATCGCCGGCGACGGCGTGATGAGCTGCATGCCGCCGTCGACCATCTTCTTGGAGCAGTCCTTGTCGGCGGCGAAGGCGGCATTCCCAGAATTCCGGCTCGAGCTTCGTGGCGAGATCGGTGATCGCCTTCTGGTGCTCCGGCTTGATCTTCTTCCAGGCGTCGTTGTTGATCGCCACGATGTCCGACGACCACTGCTGGTTGGTCGCGTAGAAGAACTTGAGGAACTCCCAGAACTTGCCGTCGACGCCCGACACGGCCGAAGTCGACACGCCGGAGACGGCGCCCGACGACAGCGCCGGCAGCAACTCGCCCCACGGCATCACGATGGGCGACATGCCGGCGGAGGCCCAGATGTCCTGCGCGCCCTTGTCGGCGGTGCGGATCTTGATGCCCTTGAGCGCATCGACCGTGTCGACCTTCACCTTGAGGTGAGGTACTGGTTGGGCCACGGCACGACGTAGAGGATCGTCTGATTGTTCTTGGCCGCGATCTTCTCGAACTCGGGGCGGATGTGCTTGTGCAGGATCTGCAGCTCCTCGCGCGAGCCGGCGAGGAACGGAATGCCCTCGATGCCCATGAACGGCGCGTCGCCGACCTGCTGGGTGTTGAGATAGTCGGCGATCGGCACCAGGCCGTCGCGCACGGCGCGCAGGCACTCCGGGCCCTTGAAGCCGAGCTGGCCGCCCGACTTCACGTCGATGTCGATGGCGCCGCCGGTCGCCTTCTTCACCTCGTCGGCGAAGCGGCGGCAGTTGATCACGTGAAAATTGGCGTCGGGCCAGACCGTCGCCAGCGGCAGCTTCATCGCCGCCTGCGCGCGCACGATCGACGGCGCCATCGCAAGGGCGCCAATGCCCGCCTTGAGTGCCGTCCTGCGTCCAATAGCCATTGAATACCCCCTGCTGGCTCTCCCCCGTAGATGCGCCGACCGTAGAACGTCGTCGTCACGTTGCAAATCGCGCGCCAAGCCGCCTATGGTTCGCCGTGGCAGCCACCGGCACAACGACGCGCGCGCGGATCTACGCGATCCTGCGCCAGAACAGTTTCAGTTCCAGCGGGCGACGTTGGCGCGCCTTCCATCTGCTCGCCCTGGGCGCCGGCCTGCTGGCGGTCGCCCTGTCGACGATCGACAAGCTGCCACACCGACTGGACGCGGCGCTGACGACGACGATCTTCGTCGTGGCCGGCATATTCTTCGCCGAATACGTCGCCCGGCTGTGGGTGGCGCCTGAAGCGGCCCGATACGCGGGCCTGAGCGACGCCGCGGCGCGCCTGCGCTGGGCCTGCTCGATCGGCGGACTGGTGGGCCTGCTGGCCATCGTGCCGGCCTTCGTGATCACCACCGGTTCGGTGAAGGCCAACAGCGAGGCATCGGCGGTCTTCTGCATCCTCTGGATCCTGAAGCTCGGCACTTATGCGCCCGCCATGAGCACCCTGGGACGGGTGATCGCCAACGAGCGCGCGACGCTCGCCTCCGTTCTGGTCATCTTCATCATCATCCTCGTGTCGGCGGCGACAGCGACGCACATGTTCGAGCGCGAGGTCCAGCCCGAGCAGTTCGGCAGCATTCCCGCCGCCCTGTGGTGGGGCGTCGTGACCCTGACCACGACCGGCTACGGCGACGTCGTGCCTCACACGGTAGGCGGCAGGATGGTGGGATCGGTCGTCATGGTGAGCGGTATCCTGGTGCTCGCGCTCATGACAGGTATCCTGGCCACCGGCTTCGCCGAGGAAGAGCGCCGCCGCGAGTACCTGCGCGTCTGGGAACAGGTCACCAAGGTGCCGATGTTCACCGAACTCGGCACGGTGACCCTGTCGGAAATCGTCGGCAAGTTGCGCGTCCGCCATTATCCGCCGCGTATCGTCGTGGTGCGCCGCGACGAGCCCGGCGATTCGATGTTCTTCATTTCCGAGGGCGAGGTCGAGGTCCGCCTGCCGCGCGGCTCGGTGCGACTGGGCCTCGGCGGCTTCTTCGGCGAAATGGCGCTGCTCGACCGGCTGCCGCGCAATGCCACGGTCGTCACCACGCAGCCCACGACCCTGCTGGTGCTCTACGCCAGCGACTTCTACGCCATTGCCGCGAATATCCCCTCGCTGGTCGCCGCCGTCGAACAGGAAGCGCGGCGCCGCCGGATCGCGAATGAAAGCGCCGCCGGAGGCGGACCGCAATGACGCCAGGCGCGGCAGGCCTTTCCGCGGCGCTCGCCGTCTCGCACGCCAGCCTCAAGGCGGCCATTGGCCCGGCCCTTTCCTTCGGCTATATCGCGGCCCAACACGCGGCTTCGGCCGCCCCATAAAGAAGCCCTCTTTTCGACGAAAGCTCTGGGAATGTCGCAGATTACGCCCGTTATCCTGGTCGGCGGTTCCGGCAAGCGCCTGTGGCCACTGTCGCGCGAGAGCATGCCCAAGCAGTTCGTGCCGCTGCTTGGGCAAGCAATCGACCTTCCAGCAGACGCTGGAGCGGGTCGCCGACCGTGGCCTGTTCGGCAAGCCGGTGATCGCCACCAACGACGCCTACCGTTTCATGGCCGAGCAGCAGGCCAAGGACATCGGCATGGAGATCGACATCCTGGTCGAGCCGTCGCGCCGCGATTCCGGGCCGGCCATGGCCGCCGCGGCGGCCTACACGCGAAACCTGGGCGCCAAGGCCGTGCTAACGCTGGCATCGGACCATCTGGTGATCGGCGCCGAGGAATTCCGCGCTGGTTGCCGCGAAGGCCTGATGGCCGTGCAACAGGGCGGCATCGTCACCTTTGGCATTCCGCCGACGGAGCCCAAAACCGACTACGGCTACATCCGCCCGGGCAGCGAGAGCATCGGCCCGGTGCAGAAGGTCGCGGCATTCGTCGAGAAGCCCGATGCCAAGACGGCGATGCGCTACATCGCCGAAGGCCTGCTATGGAACAGCGGCAACTTCCTGTTTGCGCCGGAGGTGCTGCTGTCCGAGATGGCCCGCTTCGAGCCTGCCATGGCCGCCGCCGCCGAGGAGGCCGTAGCCAAAGCGAAGAAGGTCGGCTCGACCGTTTTCCTCGACGCGGAGGCCTTCGCCAGGGCGCCGGCCAAATCGATCGACTACGCCGTCATGGAACGCACCGACAAGTGCTGGGTGGTGCAGGCCAAATTCCGCTGGTCCGATCTCGGCACCTGGGACGCCCTGCTCGACATCGGCAATGCCGATTCGGCGGGCAACGTCACCGAAGGGCCCGGTCGAACTCGACCATGTACGCAATTCCTACATCCGCTCCGATGGACCGTTGACCGCCGTGATCGGCGTCGAGGAAGTCGTCGTCGTGGCGATGGGCGACGCCGTGCTGGTCGGCCATCGCGACAATCTTCCGCGTCTCAAGGACGTCGTGCAGCGCATGTCGGACGGCAAGCACAAGGCTGCCACCGAACATGCCGTGATGCATCGCCCGTGGGGCAGTTACCAGGACATCGACCGCGGCGAACGCTTCCGCGCCAAGCGCTTGACCGTGAATCCCAAGGGCAAGCTCAGCCTGCAGAGCCACAAGCGCCGCGCCGAGCATTGGGTCGTGGTCAGGGGAGTGGCCGAGGTCACGCTCGACGGCGAGATCATGACCCTGCACGAGAACCAGTCGGTCTATATCCCGATGGGCGGCATCCATCGCCTCGCCAATCCGGGCAGCGAGCCGCTGGAAGTCGTCGAGGTTCAGACCGGCGACTATCTCGAGGAAGACGACATCACGCGCTACGAGGACATCTACGCGCGCGTTTAGACACCCTTCTTGGGCGTCCTGTCGAAGATGATCGGTTTGGGCCGGCTCAGCGCCTTGCGGAGGTGCACGAACAGGCTGCGCACGACCATGCCGACCTGGCCGCCGACGAAGCGCAGCAGCACGACCGCGAAGCGGCCGGGCGGCATTTCGCCGCCGCGGATGAAATTGTGTCCGGCGCGCAGGAACGTGGCGGCGCAGAAGATCGCCCATGCCACCGTCGCGACGAACACCACGAGCAACAGCGGCCGCAGCGACGGCGCCAGCAGGCCCGCAAGCAAGCCCGACACGACGCCAGCCAACAGCACCGGCTGGTTGAGAGCCATGCAGAGGTGCAGCAGCGCCGCCAGCTTGGCGGACGGCGTGATGCTTCGGCTCCTCAGGATCTCCGGGAACATGCGCAGACCGACGTGTCGAAAGCCGTCCTGCCAGCGCTGCTGCTGGCGCAGCCAGGTCCTGGTGTCCTCCGGGAGTTCGCCCGGCACGGGTACGCTCACCAGGAAGACCGAACGCCAACCCTTCACCCAGCCGCGATAGGTGAGGTCGAGATCCTCGGTGACGGTGTCGCCTTTCCAGCCGCCACCGGCCTCGATCGCCGTCGCGCTGCCAGATGCCGCAGGTACCGTTGAACGGCAGCGGATGGCCGGCCCAGTAGCGCGTCGCCTGCTCGATGCCGAGATGGGCGTCTAGCGTTACCATCTGCATTTCAGTCAGCGCGTTCACGTGCGGATTGAGAAAATCGAAGCGCGCCTGCACGAAGGCGGTCTTCGGCTCGGCTACGAACACGCGCATGCACTTGCGCAGGAAATCGGCCGGCGGCACATAGTCGACGTCGAAGACGGCGAAGTAATTGTGCGGCGTCTGCTGCATCGCCTCGTGCAGGGCACCCCCCTTGAAACCCGAGCGGTCGGTGCGCTGCAGGGCGACAACGTCGAATCCCCTGGAGCGCAATTCCGCCGTCACCGTGCGCGCCAGCTCCGCGGTCTCGTCGGTACTGTCGTCGAGCAACTGGATGTGGAGCTTGTCCTTCGGCCAGTCGAGCCTGGCCGCGGCCTCAACGCCGCGCCGCAGCACCGGTCCTTCGTTGAAGGACGGAATCTGCACCACGACGTGCGGCAGCTCGGCATCGGGCGGCAGCTTCGTGGCAAGCAATGCTTCTTCGCGGGCGAGGCCCCTGTCGCGCAGGCGGTGATTGAGCACGACCATGTAGAGCAGGCTGCCGATGAACGAGGCCAGCAGCACGCAGCAGATGACGAAAACCGCCGCCAGCAGGAGGGTAAGTGTGGAGATCACGGCCACCGGTCAGCTGCCCGTCTTGGGTGTGCGGGTGAAGCCGGTCTTCCTGCCGAACGCCGCCCCGACGATTGCGCCGGCGTTGGCGGCAGCGAGATAGCCGATCACGGCCGGAACACTGAGAGCGGTCAGGAGGTAGCGGCCGAGGTTGCCGCGCTGCAGCCGGCGATAGGCACCCCAGGTCGAGCCGAACAGGATGAAGAGGGCGGCGACAAACCATGTCCAGAGCAGGAAGCGAAAGAGGCCCGGCATGCCGTCATGGCCAATCGTGGAGACGACCAGCCCGACAACCCCCACGGCCAGCATCGGAAACACCAGTTGCTGCCCGAGCGCCACCGTCGTCGTGAACTTGGCCTCGCTGGACAGGTCCGAATTCCAGATCGGCAGCAGCAGCTTGCGCGCAACCTGTACGAATCCCTTCGACCAGCGGCTCTGCTGGACCCGGAAATCGTCGACATTCTGCGGCAGCTCGCCCACGACATGCGGCTCCATCAGGAACACGCCGCCCCAACCCTTGAGATGCGTGCGCAGCACGAGGTCGAGATCCTCCGACAGGGTGTCGTGCGACCAGCCACCCGCCTCGTCGACCGCCGCGCGGCGCCAGATGCCGCCCGTGCCGTTGAACTGGAACGGCACGCCCCGGCGGGCGCGCACATCCTGCTCGACGGCGAAGTGCGAATCCTGCATCAGGCGCTGGGCCCGGGTCAGCCAGTTGAAATCGCCGTTGCCCCATTCGATGCGCGTTTGCACGAAGGCGGCCTTCGGATGGGCCAGCATGGCGGCCATCGTGCGCCTGAGCCAATCCGGCGGCGGCACGAAGTCGGCATCGAATACCGCCACGTAGGGCGCCTCGTCGAGCGCCATGCCGGCCGCCAGCGCGCCCGCCTTGAAGCCCGTCCGGTCGGAGCGCCGCACATGGTCGGCCTCGATGCCGTCCTTGCGCAGGCGCGCAACGGCGTGAATGGCGATGTCCGACGTGAGGTCGGTGCTGTCGTCGAGCAACTGGATCTTCAGGCGGTCGCGCGGCCAATCGAGCGCTCCGGCCGCCACCAAAGCGCGCTCGACAACGGTCGGCTCATTGTAGACCGGAAGCTGGACCAGAATCCGCGGCAGCTCTTCCGGCAGCGGCGGTATCGATGTTTCCGCCGGCGGCAACTCGGACAACCAATAGAGCAGGTAGAAATAATATCCCGCGACCGCGAACTGCACTGCGAAGCACAGGAACACGACCAGGTCGACGAGCGAGAGCAGCACGGTCGCGCCGTTCAGTGATAGTGGATCGGCACTTCGAAGCAGCGACCGTCCTCGATGTGCAGGCGGCGCGACGCCACGTCGAAGATGCGCTCATCGTGTGTCGACAGCACCACGGCGCACTTGGCGCGCATGGCGAGATCCTTGAGCTGATCGACCACCAGCCGGCCCGCTACCCGATCGAGCGCCGAGGTCGGCTCGTCGGCAATGATCAGGTCGGGAAGTCCGATCATCACGCGCGCGATGGCAACGCGCTGTTGCTGGCCGCCGGACAGCTCGTCGGGCCAGGCATCGGCCTTGTCGGCAAGGCCCAGCATGCCCAGCAGATGGCGCGCCCGCTGCTCGTCCCAGTCCGGATCGGCGAGAGGGGTCGTGGCGACGCCGGCGACGATATTCTGAAGCGCCGTCAACGACGAAAGCAGATTGCGCTTCTGGAACAGGAAGCGCACGCGGTTGCGCAGGCCGTCGAGCTTGGCGCCATTCAGATCGGCAAGATCGGTGCCCAGCAGGCGAAGCTTGCCTTCGGAAGGACGTCGCATTGTGCCGAGGATGGTCAGCAGGGTCGTCTTGCCCGAGCCCGACGGCCCCGTGACGATCACGAGCTCGCCCTCGCGGACATGCATGTTTATGTCGAACAGCACGTCGGTGCGCTGCGGGCCTTCGCCGTAGTGGTGGTGGATGTCGACCGCCTCGACGACCGGTGGACCCAGGAAATGGCTATCGGCCGCCATCGTTCACTCGAACAGCATGATGGGATCGACCTTCCACAGCCGCCGGATCGCGAACAGGCTCGATACGATCGTCATGATCAGCGAGGCCCCGAGCGCGACCAGCATTTCCCGCAGGCCCATGGTCATGCCGAGGTGGATCGTGGCCTCGGCGGCACCGTAGAAAATGCGGGCCATCACGAAGGCGACCAGAAAGGCCGGCGTAATGATCGCCGCGCCGATCTGGCCGATCATGCACAGGAAGAACCACCAGTCGTAACCGAGGCTCTTCAGGATGGCGTACTCGGGCAGATAGAAGCGGATGATCTGGTATTGCGCATAGTAGATGAACACCATGCCGATCATCAGACCCATGATGAAGCCAAGGTCGGTGATGTAGCCGACCGGCGTCTCGCCCGACCAGTAGGCCTTCTCGCGCCGCTCGAACTCGTCGATCGTGATCACTTCGGCACGGCCGTTGAGCGCCTTGTTGAGCTGGTCGCGCGTGGCAATGATGTCGGCGCCGGGCGCCAGCGTGACGCCGATGAAGGCCGGACGATCAATGTACCAGGAGCCGAAAACCTCAGCCATGGTCTCCTCCGACATGATGACGTTGCCGTCGTTGACGACGTTGGGTCCGATCGACACCGTGCCGACGACGAACAATTCCCGCAGAAGCTGGCGATAGTCCGGCGGCCCGAGGATCGGCACCTCCTTACCCTTGTCCGCCACCTCGGCGAGATCGCCGAAATACGGGCGCGAATTGCGGTCGAACAAAATGCGGCGCGTGACGCGAAGCTTGTAGAGGTTCTCGCGCAGATCGGGCACGTCGATTGCCGGGCGCTCAACGTCGATTGCCCACCACGCGAGCTGCCGCGGCGCGCTCATCCCGGCATGCTTGATCGACATGATGTCGAACCAGATCGGCGAGGTGCTCGCCACGGCCGAATTGGCTTCCACAATATCTCGCATGGTAATCGGCACGTTGGCGTGAATTTGCAGCGATTTGAAACCGGCGGACACCAGTACGAGCTCGGACAGTACCGCGCGATGTATCCGGACCGATGAATAATAGACGGCACGTTCGATGCCGAGCTGCGCGAAGATCACCAGCAGGCTGGCGGTCACGCCGGCCAGCGATAGAAGAGTGCTGGTTCTCTGGCGCCGGAGCTGCTGTGAACCCAGCGGCATCGCCGCCGCCATCCGCGCGGCCGCGCGCAGATGTGCCAGCGAGATCCGCGGCACCCACCGCCGCGGCTTGTGCGAGGGCAGCGCAGGCAGCGTGAGAGCCATCAGAGGAAGGTGACGCGTGTCTCGCGGCCCAGCACTTGTGGCATGCTTGCAGCATCGTCGAGCTCGATCTCGACCTGCACGACGCGGCCGTCCGTCGACGAGCCGCCGTCGGGCTCGACGCGCTGCATGCGCTTCACAGTCGGTGCGATGCGCGCAATCTTGCCCTTGTAGACCGTCTCACTGCCGCGAAAGGTGATCTCGACCTTGCCACCGGACGCCAGCCGGTTGAGATGGACCTCGTCGACATCGGCGAAAACGTGCATCTGGCTCATGTCGACGATCTTCGCGATGCCTCCCGCGGCGACGCGTTCGCCCTGACGGGTTTGAATCTGGACGACCACGCCGTTCAACGGCGAGCGGACCAATGCATGTTCGCGCGTGGTGCGGGCATTGTCGAGCTTGGCGGTCGTGATCGCGATGTCGGTATCGATCTGCGCGATGTCGGTGGCGAGCGTTTCCTTCATGACGCGAAGCTTCGCTTCCTCGCGCGCAAGATCCTGCTCGGAAATGTTCAGTTCGAGCTGCTTCATGTCGGGTTGCTTGCCGGAGCGCTGCAACTCCAGCGTCTTCAGCTTGAGTTCCTCGGTCTTGCCCTTGACCACCGCCTCCTGCATGGCGATCTCGGCCGTGCGATAGCCCGACACCATAGCCTCGCGCTGGCGCTTGGCCTTCTCGAGGTCTCCCTCGGTGGTGCGCACCACGACATCAGCCTTGGGATAGTTGGACATCACGGCGATGACCTCGTCGCGCTTGACGACCTGGCCTTCGGAAACTCGCAGTTCGGTCAGAACGCCACCGCCCTCGGGATTGCCGGCCAGCACTGCCGTACCAGCGGGGGCATCGGTATAGCCGCGCGAAATCAACGGGCCATTCACCTGGATGGCGTCCTGGGCACTGCTCGTTTGGCGGCCGGGGGTAATCCACAGCACTAGCGCTGCAATGACGACCATCGCCGCCGCGCTAACTGCACCCCATCTGAATCTCTCTGCTCTCGCCATTCCGATTCGTATCCAACGCTCAGTCAAACTGCATCCGCGGCTCAGAACGAGGTCGTCGGGATCACACTGCCCTTTGCGACACCCACTATCGAGAAGGTGCGATAGATGGCATTCACGATCTTGTTGTACTCATATAGTGGCGCATTCGTGACGTAGAGCACGTCATGAGTCTGGATGCCGAATTGCTGGGCCACGAAGATAGACACTGGTTGAATGAGGTCCAGACGAAAAACCCGGCCCCGGGCGTTAGGATTGCTCTGCAAGTCCCCCATGCGAAAGACAAAAACGCCTGTCTTATTGGCCCTTTCGTCATTCAGCCCGCCGACCGCCCCCAGTGCCTCCAGCAGCGTCAGGTTGGTCTTGGTCAGCTCGACATTTCCGGCCTTGGTGACCGCCCCCAGCACGGTAAAAACCCGCGAATTGGGCCGAACGACAATCTCGTCGCCCTTCTGGACGGGCACGTCATGGCCGGCGAGCAGATCGGACAATTGCGCCTGGAGAATGGGCTGGCCGTTGCGCCGCAGGACCACCTCGAGCTGCGCGGCCGAAAGGCCCGGCCCGCTTGTGGGCCCACCGGCGCGGTTGATGGCGTCGACGACCGTGCGGACGCCTTCCAGCAGAGAGATGCGGCCGGGCTGCCTGACCTCTCCGGACACCATCACCGTATGTGTGCGGTCGGCGACGAACTCGACGATGACCTGAGGATCCTGCGCCTTGCCATTGGCCGTCAACTGGCTGGCGATGCGTTGCTCGATATGCGTTGAGATCCAGCCCGGCGACCGCTACGGAGCCAAGATAGGGAACGTCGATCGTACCGTCGTCGGTGACGCGTTGCGCGCCGAGATCAGCGCCGGGACGCTGGATTGTGGGAAACACACTGCCCTCGTAGGGCTCGAAGATCCGAACCTTGAGCACGTCGCCCGGAGCGACCGCAACACGCCCCCCGGCCGAAAGATTGCTGGTCGTCGACGCCACGTCGATCGTCGCGGGCGGCCGGTAGGCCACGACGGTGGTGGGCGTCAGGTCGATGACGTCGAACGGCAGCGCCTCGGTGGTACGGGAGCTCGCATCGTTCATCCATGGCCCGTCTCCGGGAATAGCCTGGCAACCGGCAACGATACCCAGACCGAGGACAATGGCAGTAGGTCGCGCAGCAGCGCGCAGCCAGCTCCATATTGTCAAATTCGCCTCTCCGTGCAGAACGGTCGGCAAGATGCCGTCCCGCGTCCATTGGTCTTGCCCAGCCTGCCTTGTAATTACCCTGTCGCACCGCGCGCGTGCAAGCGCTCGGCAGAGTCCGTCAGCGGGTCTCGCCCGAGCCGCACTGTCGCTTCTTCAAGTGATTCGGCGACGTCCAGCAGCTTCGAGAAGCCGCTGACGAGCAGGCAATCCGCCGCAGGTCCGCCAAAGCGGCAAAACACGACCCGCGCCTTCGCCGCCTGGGCGTGATGCAGGAGACCTGCAAGGGCGCGCACTCCCGCCGCCCCCATGTAGGTCACATCGACGCCATCCACGATCAGCCGTGCACCCGGCACGATCTTGCCGAGGATCGATTGCTCGATGGCCGCGGCGGTCGTTGAATTGACGCAGTCGGGCAGATTGACGATCTCGATGTCCCTGGGATGAATCCACGCCGGTCAATACGGTCCCACCCGGCGCTGCATCCCCGTCCCTGCGCCCCATATCGCTCCGCCATTGCCCGCCGAGATCGGTGCCCCGCCACATGATCGCGCGACTGCTCAGTGCGCTTGCCATCAGGGCCGGCGCAAGACCTTCGCGAACGAGGGTCGCGGCTGCCGCGCGCCATCCGAAAGTCAGCCGGTGCCGGGACATGAACCACTTTTCCGCCATCAGCCAGAGCAGCGTGTGCGCGAGCGCGCCCGTCGCGACGATTTCCAATCCCGCTCCGACGGCGATCAGCCCCGCCATTCCCGTAACGCCGGCGAGCAGCCAGCCGACAAAAGGCTCCCACAGGACCAGCGGCCATACCGGCAGATGCAATCTCGTGCGGGCCCAGCGCACCTGGCGGCGCCACACGACGGGCCACGCGCGCTGCCCGAGCGGCAGGCGCACCATGAAGTCGCCCAGGGTCGTCTCGAGGCCGAGCTCGCGCACCGAACGCGTGACGGAATAATCGTCGGCGATCCAGCGATTGAAGCCGCGCCAGTTGCCGATCCTTCTGCAGGGTCTCGCGCGAGATCAGGGTCACGCCACCGGAGGCGACGGTGACGCCCAGCCGGTCGGCTGCGAGCAGGAAGCGCGCCTGCTGTCCGTCGATGTAGGAGCGCTCGAGTTCGGCGGCGAAGTTCCCCGGCGCCTCCCCCGCCTTGAGCGCCAGCACCAGGCCGACCTTGTCCGACAACGGCAGCGCGGCACGGCGCAGGTTTTCGGCATCGAGCAGGATACCCGCGTCGCACAACGCCACGAGCGGGCGGCTCGCCGCCTCGAGACCCTTGCGCACGTTGTTCATCTTGGGATTGAAGGTCGTGTCGTTGCCGATGAGGACGGGCGCCTCGGGCCACGCCGCCCGCAGCGGCGTAAGCGCTTGATCGTCTTCGGAGGCCACGCAGATCAGGATCTCCGCTCCGGCGTCCGCCAGCGCTTTCAGCGCCTGCACGTAGGCTGCTGATGCGTCGCCAGCGCCACTCATCGGCGCGATGATCGAGAAATCTGCCGGCACATGATTGACGGCTGCGAGGTGGTCAGCAGATGGCCGGCGCAGCCCCGCCAGGACGGCGGTCGCCCAGTGCAGCGCCGTGCTTGCGGTCCACCAGCCGAGGCCTGCCCACGCCACGGCGCTCAATGCCATCCGTCGCTACTCGCTGGCCGAGAAGCGGTGGATGTCGTCCTTTTCCACCAGCAACGCGCGATGATAGCTGCGGATCACGGCGCTGGGATCGCCCTGTTCGCGGATGCGGCCTTCATCGATCCAGATCGCCCGCGTGCAAAGCCGGCGCACCTCGGCCATCGAATGGGAAACGAAAAGCAGCGTGCCGTTCTTGCGGAAATCGTCGATCCAGTCGAGGCACTTGCGCTGGAAGGCGGCGTCGCCGACCGCCAGCGCCTCGTCGACCACCAGGATCTCGGCCTCGACATGGGCACAGATCGAGAAGGCAAGGCGCGTGCGCATGCCCATCGAGTAGTGCTTCACCGGCTGATCCATGTAATCGCCGATTCCGGCGAACTCCGAGATCGAGGCGAACTTGCGCAGTACTTCCGAGCGCTTGAGGCCGAGCACGGCGCCGCCGATCATCACATTCTCGCGGCCCGACAGTTCGAGATCGAATGTCGAGCCCAGGGCCAGAACCGGAGCGATCCGTCCCGTCACCCTGAGTTCGCCGTGGGTCGGCAAGGTCATGCCGCAGATCACCTGGAGCAGGGTGGATTTGCCGCAGCCATTGCGGCCGAGAATGCCGATGCTTTCGCCGCGATGGACCTCGATGTCGATGTCGCGCAACACCCAGAACGGCTTGAAGAAGGACTTCCACCAGCCGAACATCACTTGCTTCAGCCAATCGTTGCGGCGGGCATAGAGCTGGTAGGCCTTGCCGAGCTTCCTGGTACTGACAACGATGTCAGATGACGTCGACGATGACATTCCGATACCTGTCGAAGAACCAGTAGCCGAAGTAGAAGGAGAATACCGACATGACGAGCGTCCACAGATAGACATGCCAGTCGGGCAGCGTGCCGAGCAGTACCAGATCGCGCATCACCTCGACGTACCCCGTGAGCGCGTTGGCATAAATCCAGAAATCCCATGGCGCCGGCAGCATGGTGTGGGGATAGAACACCGGCGTCGCGAACATGAAGAGCGGCGCGATGTTGATCATCAGGTATCCGGCGTCGCGCGTGAAGGCGCCGATCGCGCACAGGAACCACGACATGCCGATGAGGAAAGCGATGAACGGCACGAAGATGATCGGCAGCAGCAGAACCGTAGGCGGCAGGGTATGGGCGACAGCGAGCTGGAAGATCAGCAGGACGGTGATCGAAATCAGCGTGTAGGCGGTCGCGCGCAAGGTCGAGATGACGGCCAGCATGTCGCTCGGGAAAATCGTCTGCTTGATGAAATGCGTGTACTCGTGCAGCAGCATCGGGGCGCGAAACGCCATCTCGGACCAGAAATTGAAGATGACGATGCCGCTCAGAATGAACAGGGCATAGTTGATGCTCGGGTCCTTCGTCACCCTATACATCGCCGGCAGTTCCAGCTTGCTGGAGAAGAAGAACGTATAGACGGCGATCGCCAGCAGCGGCGCCACCACCGCCCACACCCAGCCGGCGATCGAGCCCTTGAAGCGCTCGCTCATCTCTCGGCGCAGGATCGCGGCGATCAGGTCCTGATGATGCCACATCTGGACGAACGGCCTGATCGCGAAGCGCAGCAGGCGTCGCACCGGGCCGGCATTCTCGACCACGATCTGTTTGCCGTTGACGACGTTCACCGACGGCATGAGCCGCGTCTCTCCCTATTGGGTCCAGTGGTGGGCCCGGTTGGTGTCGAACCAACGACCCTCTGATTAAAAGTCAGATGCTCTACCGTTGAGCTACGGGCCCGCTCCGGCGTTGCGCCACGGGCCGAAACCCCGCGCGGCGCTCGTATAAGGTGCGACGGCCCTACGGTCAACGCAGCGGCGCGGGGGGTCAATTCGACGAAAACTTCTTTTTCAGGCGCTGAAAGACCTTTTTCGACACGAATTGCGAGGTATCGCCGCCCAGGCGGGCGATGTCCTTGACCAGTGACGAGGAAATGAACTGGTGCCGGTCCGAGGCCATCAGGAAGATGGTCTCGACATTGGGCTCCATGCGGGCGTTCATGTTGGCCATCTGGATCTCGTACTCGAAGTCCGAGACGGCGCGCAGCCCGCGGATGATAATCGCCGCGTTCACTTGGCGTGCGAAGTGGATCAGCAGACCCTCGAACGGCACCACCTCGATGCGGTCGCGGTCGGCCTGCGGAAAGTCGGAGATATCGTCCTTGATGATCTCGATCCGCTCCTCGAGCGAGAACAGCGGACCCTTGCCGATGTTCATGGCGGGCCCGATCACCAGTTTGTCGACCAGGCGTACCGATCGCCTGATCACTTCCATGTGCCCGCTCGTGATGGGATCGAACGTGCCTGGATACACACCCGTGCGCTCCACGGCCATGACTTCCCCTCGTCTTCCGACAATTGATGCGCCGGTTACAGCGGCGAAGTCTTAGCGACACGGACCCGCCTTATCCACCGTTTGTTTCGGAATGGTCCTGGCCGTTTCCGCTTGCACTGCCGTTTCCGCCCCCGTTTGCATCGGCCTCGTCGTCCTCGCCGATGCGGATCGCGGAGACCACGCGCTCGCCCTCGCCGACATTGACGATGCGCACGCCGCGCGTGGCGCGTCCCGCAATGCGAACGCCGTCGACCGGGCAGCGGATCAAGGTGCCGCCATTGGTGACCAGCATGATCTGCTCGCTCTCGGCGATCGGGAAGGCCGCAACGACCTGGCCGCCCTTCGCGAGATTCATCAGCTCGACGCCTTTGCCGCCGCGACCCGTGACCCGGTATTCATAAGCCGATGTGCGCTTGCCGAAGCCCGACGACGCCACGGTGAGGACGAATTCTTCCTTTTCCTGCAGCTCCTTGAAGCGCTCCGGCGACAGGGTCGCGACCGGCGCCGCGGCCTCCTCGGCCGCGGGCGCGGCTTCTTCGTTGGCGGCATTCTCTGCCTGGCGCAGCGCGCGCGACTGTCGGAGATAGGCGTCGCGGTCGTCGGTCGTGATGCCCTTGCCGTTGTCGACCAGCGACATCGAGATCACTTCGTCGCCATCGGCAAGCGCAATGCCGCGCACGCCGGTCGAATTGCGACTGGCGAAGACACGCACGGTCGAGACCGGGAAACGCATCGAGCGGCCGAGCCGGGTGGCCAGCAGCACGTCCTGCTCCTCGATACAGACGCCGACGCCGATCAGGCGGTCGCCGGCATCGTCGCCCTCGAACTTCATCGCGATCTTGCCGTTCTGGTTCACGTTCACGAAATCGCCGAGCTCGTTGCGGCGCACGCCGCCGCGCGCAGTGGCGAACATGACGTTGAGCGTCGTCCAGCTCGCCTCGTCCTCCGGCATCGGCATGAAATTGGTGATCGTCTCGCCTTCGGCCAGCGGCAGAAGATTCACGAACGCCTTGCCGCGCGCCTGCGGGGCGCCGAGCGGCAGGCGCCACACCTTGAGCTTGTAGACGATGCCCGCGACTCGAGAAGAACAGCACTGGCGTATGCGTGTTGGCGACGAACAGCGAGGACACGAAATCGTCCTCGCGCGTGGCCATGCCCGCGCGGCCCTTGCCGCCGCGGCGCTGTGCACGGTAGGCCGAGACCGGCACGCGCTTGACGTAGCCGCCGTGCGTCACCGTCACCACCATGTCCTCGCGCTGGATCAGGTCCTCGATATCCTGCTCGAACTCGTTGTCGACGATCTCGGTGCGGCGTGGCGTGGCGAACTGGTCCCTGATCTCGAGCAGCTCCTTGCGCATCAGCGCGAACAGCTTGTCGCGGTCGCCCAGCAGTTCGAGATAGCCCTCGATCAGCTTGGCGACCTCGCCCAGTTCTTCGGCGATCTTGTCGCGTTCGAGACCTGTCAGGCGCTGCAGTCGCAGTTCCAGGATGGCCCGCGCCTGGATCTCCGAGAGCTTGTACGTACCCTCGCCGGAGACCTCGCGGCCGGGCTCGGCGATCAGCGCGATCAGCGGCGCCACGTCCGACGCCGGCCAATCCTTGGCCATCAACCGCTCGCGCGCCACGACCGGATCGGGCGAGCGCCGGATCAGCTCGATCACCTCGTCGATGTTGGCCACGGCGATGGCGAGACCGACCAGTACATGGGCGCGGTCGCGCGCATGATTGAGCTCGAACTTGGTGCGTCGCGTGATGACTTCGGCGCGGAAGCGAATGAACGCCTCCAGCAGCTCCTTGATGCTCATCAGCTTCGGTCGGCCGCCGTCGAGCGCCAGTGCGTTGATGCCGAACGACGTCTGCAGCGGCGTGAAGCGATAGAGCTGGTTCAGGACCACGTCGGCCATGGCGTCGCGCTTGAGTTCGATCACCAGGCGCACGCCATCGCGATCGCTCTCGTCGCGAATCTCGGAGATGCCCTCGACCTTCTTGTCGCGCACCACCTCGGCGATGCGTTCGTGCAGGCGCGCCTTGTTCTCCTGGTAGGGAATCTCCGAGACGATGATCGCCTCGCGGCCGGCGCGGTTTTCCTCGACCCTCGTTTTCGCCCGCATGATCAGAGAGCCGCGGCCGAGCTCGTAGCCGGCACGGATGCCGTTGCGGCCAAGGATGATGCCGCCGGTCGGAAAATCCGGGCCGGGCACGTATTCCATGATCTGCGGGATGGTAAGTTCGGAATTGTCGATCAGCGCGCAGCAGGCATCGATCAGCTCGCCAAGATTATGCGGCGGTATGTTGGTCGCCATGCCGACGGCAATGCCGCCGGCGCCGTTGGCCAGCAGGTTGGGAAAGGCGGCCGGCAGGACCGTAGGCTCGCTCTCGCGCTCGTCGTAGTTCGGTTGGAACTCGACCGTGTCCTTGTCGATGTCGGCCAGCAGCGTCTCGGACACCGCAGCCATGCGCGCCTCGGTGTAGCGCATGGCTGCCGCCGGATCGCCGTCCATCGAGCCGAAATTGCCCTGCCCCGAGATCAGCGGCAGACGCATGGAGAAGTCCTGCGCCATGCGCACCATGGCGTCGTAGATCGCCGAGTCGCCGTGCGGATGATACTTGCCCATCACATCGCCGACGATACGGGCGGACTTGCGGAAAGGGCGCGTCGAGTTGTAGCCACCTTCCTTCATGGCGTAGAGGATGCGGCGCTGCACCGGCTTCAGGCCGTCGCGTGCATCGGGCAAAGCACGCGACACGATTACGCTCATCGCGTAGTCGAGGTAGGAGCGCTTCATCTCCTCTTCGATGGTGATCGGCGCGATGTCGTGCGAAGGCTGGGGCGGCGGCTCGTCAGAAGGCGGCGGCGGCAGGATCGTATCGTCGCTCACAAAATTCCTTGGTTTTTTGCTCGTTTTTGTGGCTCCGCCGGGGGTGCAGCGGAGAGGAGCGGCACCCTACCAAACCAGCCCCTGAACACCAACAAAAAACGTCCCGGAAACTGCCCTTTAACTTATTGATTTTATTAAGTAAATTTAGCCTGAAAAACCCCTTAGAAAAGACCCCGAAATGGCCCCTGAAACAGCCCCTCCTCGGCCTTCGATCGTGGTCTTCGACATGGGTGGCGTCCTGCTCGACTGGAACCCGCGGCACCTGTACCGAAAGCTCATCGCCGACCCCGCCGAAATGGAACGCTTCCTGGGCGAGGTCACCACATCGCGATGGCACACGGAGCAGGATCACGGCGGCGATCCGGTGGCAGCGACGCGGCGCCTGCAAGCCTCGCATCCCGGCAAGGAGGCGCTGATCGAGGCCTTCTATGCGCGTTTCGACGAAATGTGCGATCACGCCTTCCCCGAGATGGCGGAGCTGGTCGAACGTCTGCACGCCGCAGGTACGCCGCTTTTCCTGCTGTCCAATGCGCCTGCCTTTATGGATCCATGGCTGCGCGGGCCGGCGCATCGCCGCCATCGCTTCATCGCCCGCTTCAGCGACTATGTCGTCTCCGGCCTCGTCGGACATTCCAAGCCCGATGCCGCAATCTATCGCCTCGCCTGCCGGGCCGGCGCCTTCGAGCCCACCGACGCGGTGTTCATCGACGACGTACTGGCCAACGTCGACGGCGCACGGGCCATCGGCATGGCAGGTATCCACCATCGCTCGGCCGCGGAGACAATCGCCGAATTGAAGGCGCTTGGCCTGCCGGCATGAACCTGCCGCCGCAACTCGCGGACCTGCCGCAGCCGATCTACTTCTTCGACGGCTATTGCGTGCTGTGCAGCGGCTTTGTCAATTTCTGCCTGAAGCACGATGGCGATGGCGTGCTCAGATTTGCCACGACCCAATCGGTGCTCGGCCAACAGGTCGCCCAGGCCCTTGGCCTGCCGCTGGGTACGCTCGATCGCACCATCCTGCTGATCGAGGACGATCAGGCGTTCCTGCAATCGACCGCCGCCCTGCAGTCGCTGCGCCATCTCAGAGGTTGGCCGCGCTGGCTGCTGCCGCTCTCGGCGATTCCGGCGTTCGTGCGCGACCCGGTTTACGACCTGGTCGCGCGCAATCGCTATCGCTGGTTCGGGCAGCGGCCAAGCTGCCACCTGCCGACGCCGCAAACCCGCGACCGGTTCATCGCTCTCTAGAACGGCCTCTTCTCAGAACGGGATGTCGTCGTCGAGCTCGGCCTTGCTGCGTGCCGGCGTGCGGCCGCCGCTGCTCGGCGCGGCAGCCATCGCGCTGCCGCCGCCCATCTCGTCGTCCATGCCGCCGCCCATCCCCGCGCCCTCGCCACCGCCCGAGCGGCCGTCGAGCATGGTGAGCTGACCGCCGAAACGCGGGATGACAACCTCGGTCGTATAGCGTTCCTGCCCGCTCTGGTCCGTCCACTTGCGGGTCGTGAGCTGGCCCTCGAGGTAGACCTTGGCGCCCTTCTTCAGGTATTTCTGGGCAACCTCTCCCAACTTGTCGTTGAAGATCACGACGCGATGCCATTCGGTGCGCTCTTTGCGCTCGCCGCTGGTGCGATCGCGCCAGTTCTCCGACGTCGCCACCGACATGTTCACCAGGGATCGACCGTCCTGCATGGGCTTCGTCTCGGGGTCGCGCCCCAGATTGCCGACGAGGATGACTTTGTTGACGCTGCCCGCCATGGGGGCCTCCTTCGCATTCCCGGTGCCGCGGGACGCAGCACCTACCTCACGGGCGCGAACCTACTCCCGGCGGCCTGTGAACAGCCACCGATTTTGGGTTGTATTCGCAAGCCCAGCTAATGCCGCCCCTCCGCGATTTCATTGGTCCCTGTTCGGGACCAACCATATGGTCGCGTCATGAAAAATCCCTTTCATGTCCCCCAGGTCTCGCGCGGCCAGGCTTTCGCCATGCTGTCGGGCGCGGCCCTGATGATGACCATCGGCATGGGACTACGGCAGAATCTCGGCCTGTTCCAGGCGCCGGCAGCGCGCGACCTCGGGATCGCCATCTCCGACTTCGCCTTGGCGATCTCCGTCCAGCAGGTCGCGTGGGGCGTCAGCCAGCCGTTCGCGGGAGTGCTGGCCGACAAATACGGCACGCGCTGGGTCTCGCTGGCCGGTTGCCTGCTCTACATCGTCGGGCTTCTTCTGACGGCGACCGCGACCGGCACGCTGCCGATCGTCGTCGGCGCCGGCCTGATGATCGGCGTGGCGCTGGCGTGCACGACCTCCGGCATCACTGCCAATATCGCCGCCCGCGTCGTGGCGCCGACGCGCCGCACGCTTGCCTTCGGAATCGTGTCTGCTGCGGGCTCGGTCGGCACCATGGTGACCGCGCCGATCGCGGCCTACATGCTGAACCACGACGGCTGGCGCGACGGCCTGTGGGTGTTCGTGATCATCGCCATCGCCATGATGCCGGCCGCCTTCGTCGGCAGCGCCGCGGACCGCCTGCCGAATGGCCGCACGGCCGACCGCAGCCTGACCCTGGGCAACGCCCTTGGCGAAGCCGGCCGTCACTCGGGCTATGTCGTGATGTCGATCGCCTTCTTCGTGTGCGGCCTGCAACTCGTGTTCCTGACGACGCACCTGCCGACGTACCTTGCCCTCTGCGGCATGGACCCGTCATACAGCGCCATCGCGCTGATGCTGATCGGTGGGTTCAACATCCTGAGTTCATGGCTGTTCGGCTGGCTGGGCGACCGCTATCCCAAGCGCCTGCTGCTGGGAGGGATCTACCTGCTGCGCTCGGCGGCCCTTGCCGCGTTCTTCTCCTATCCGCCGACGCCGCTCAGCGTCGTGGTGTTCGCCGCGGTCATGGGCAGCCTGTGGCTGGGGGTGATCCCGCTGGTGAACGGACTGGTGGTCCAGATCTTCGGGCTGCGCTTCCTGTCGACGCTCACTGGCATCGCCTTCCTCAGCCACCAGGCGGGCTCGTTCCTGGGCGCTTGGGGCGGCGGCTATCTCTTTGATCTGATGGGCTCCTACGACCTCGCCTGGAAGATCGGCGTGCTGGTCGGGCTGGCGGCGGGGACCCTGCAGCTGCTGATGAACGACCGGCCGACCGCGCGGATTGCCGCACAGACCGCGGTTGCCTGACATTTCCTGACAGCGGACTGGAGAATCCATCTGTGGATAGCCACATGCGCTGATCCCGCCCCTCGCGCTATTGTCGGAACCAGATGGCAAAGTCCCGCTTACCCGCCGCCGAGCCCCATCGCTACATTTCCGTTCGCGGGGCGCGCGAGCACAATCTCAAGAACGTCGACATCGACCTGCCGCGCGATCGGCTGGTGGTGATCACCGGCCTGTCGGGCTCGGGCAAGTCGTCGCTCGCCTTCGACACGATCTATGCCGAGGGCCAGCGCCGCTATGTCGAGAGTTTGTCAGCGTACGCCCGCCAGTTCCTCGAGCTGATGCAGAAACCGGACGTCGATTCGATCGACGGCCTCTCGCCCGCGATCTCGATCGAGCAGAAGACGACGTCGCGCAACCCGCGCTCGACCGTCGGCACGGTCACCGAGATCTACGATTATCTCCGCCTGCTGTTTGCGCGGGTCGGCATTCCGTATTCGCCGGCGACCGGCCTGCCGATCGAAAGCCAGACCGTCTCGCAGATGGTCGACCGCATCAGGACGATGAAGGACGGCACGCGCCTCTACCTGATGGCGCCCATCGTGCGCGGCCGCAAGGGCGAGTACCGCAAGGAGCTGCAGGAACTCTCGAAGAAGGGATTCCAGCGCGTCAAGATCGACGGCAAGCTGCACGAGATCTCCGAGGCGCCGGCGCTCGACAAGAAATTCAAGCACGACATCGACGTCGTCGTCGACCGCATCGTCGTGAAGCCCGATCTCGGAAACCGTCTGGCCGACTCGATCGAGACGGCCCTCAGTCTCGCCGAGGGCCTCGCGGTGGCGGAAAATGCCGACACCGGCGAGCGCACGGTCTTCTCCGCGCGCTTCGCCTGTCCCGTGTCCGGCTTCACCATCGAGGAGATCGAGCCGCGCCTCTTCTCGTTCAATGCGCCGCAGGGCGCCTGCCCGGTCTGCGACGGCCTTGGCGTAAGGATGTTCTTCGATCCCGAGATGGTCGTACCGGACGATCGGCTGTCGCTGGCCGAGGGAGCGGTGGCGCCGTGGGCCGACCACTCGGGCCAGTACTATCAGCAGACGCTCGAGAGCATCGCCAAGCACTTCAAGGTCAAGATGACGACGCCGTGGCGCGACCTTCCGAAGAAGGTGCGCGACACGATCCTGAACGGCAGCAACGGCGATTCGATCGCCATGCGCTACGACGACGGTATCCGCCAGTACCAGACCACCAAGCCCTTCGAGGGCGTGATCCCCAACCTCGACCGCCGCTGGAAGGAAACCGATTCCTCGTGGGTGCGCGAGGAACTCGAACGCTTCCAGCACGAGGCCAAGTGCGAGGCCTGCAACGGCCAGCGCCTCAAGCCCGAGGCGCTGGCGGTGAAGATCGCCGGGCTGAACATCAGCCAGACCACCGAATTCTCGATAGGCGACGCGGTGAAGTGGTTCCTCGAGCTGAAGCCCAAGCTCACGGCCAAGCAGCGCGAGATCGCCGAGCGCATCCTGAAGGAGATCAACGAGCGGCTGGGCTTCCTCGACAATGTCGGCCTGAGCTACCTCACGCTCAACCGCACCTCGGGCACCCTGTCGGGCGGCGAGAGCCAGCGCATCCGGCTCGCCTCGCAGATCGGCTCCGGCCTGACCGGCGTGCTCTACGTGCTGGACGAACCGTCGATCGGACTGCACCAGCGCGACAATGCCCGCCTGCTGCAGACGCTGACGCGCCTGCGCGACCTCGGCAACACCGTGCTGGTGGTCGAGCACGACGAGGATGCGATGCGCGCCGCCGACCATCTGGTCGATATGGGGCCCGGCGCCGGCGCCCATGGCGGCAAGGTCATCGCCGAGGGCACGCCCGACGAGGTGATGCAGAACAGCGCCAGCCTCACCGGTCAGTATCTCTCGGGCTTCCGCCAGATCCCGGTGCCCAAGGTTCGCCGCGAGCCGCCGTCGAAGGGCGGCCGCTGGCTCACCGTCAAGGGCGCGACCGAAAACAACCTGCAGAACGTGACCGCCAGCATTCCGCTCGGCACCTTCACCTGCGTCACCGGCGTGTCGGGCAGCGGCAAGAGCACGCTGATCGTGGAGACGCTGTACAAGGCGCTGGCCAAGCGGCTGAACAATGCGCGCGAGCATGCCGGCGCGCACACCGGCCTCGAGGGCGTCGGCCATCTCGACAAGATCGTCGACATCGACCAGTCGCCGATCGGGCGCACGCCGCGCTCCAATCCCGCGACCTACACCGGGGCCTTCTCGCCGATCCGCGACTGGTTTTCGCAACTGCCCGAGTCGACCGAGCGCGGCTACAAGGCAGGGCGCTTCTCGTTCAACGTCAAGGGCGGCCGCTGCGAGGCCTGCCAGGGTGACGGCGTCATCAAGATCGAGATGCACTTTCTGCCGGACGTGTACGTGCAGTGCGACGTCTGCAAGGGCAAGCGCTACAACCGCGAGACCCTGGAAATCCTGTTCCGCGGCAAGTCGATCGCCGACGTGCTCGACATGACGGTCGACGAGGGCTGCGAATTCTTCAAGGCGGTGCCGGTGATCCGCGACAAGCTGCTCACCCTTCAACAGGTCGGGCTGGGCTACGTCCATATCGGCCAACAGGCGACGACCCTGTCCGGCGGTGAGGCCCAGCGGGTGAAGCTCGCCAAGGAACTGTCGCGACGGGCGACCGGCCGCACCTTCTACATCCTCGACGAACCGACGACCGGGCTGCATTTCGAGGACGTGCGCAAGCTCCTCGAGGTGCTGCATCGCCTGGTCGAGGGCGGCAACACGGTGCTGGTGATCGAGCATAACCTCGAGGTCATCAAGACCGCCGACTGGGTGATCGACATGGGTCCGGACGGCGGTACCGGCGGTGGCCGGGTGGTCGCCGTGGGTCCGCCGGAAGAGATCGTGAAGGTGCCGGAGAGTTTCACGGGGCAATATCTCGCCCGCATGCTGCCGCGCGGCTCGGCGGCCAAGAAGAGAGCCTGATTGGCCCTGCCGCGCACCACGCTGTCGGTCAGCCGCAGGATCGAGACGATCACCGGCGAACGATCCGCCTGGCGCTTTCGGCCTCACTATCACGCAGGGGACGAGGTCGTGCGGCTCACCGCAGGCCGGGCCCGGTTGCGATTGCCTCACGCCTCCCGCGACGTGCAGGCGGGAGACACGATCGTCGTTCCCGCCGGCACAATCCATCGCTTCGAGCCAGTCGATGCGGAGGGCTGGGCCTTCACGTCCGAGTTCATTGTGCGCGACGCGGCCGATCCGCGACCCGTGACACGAGACGACGAGCGTCTGGTCGCCCGGGCCATCGAGTTGCTGGCGCGACGCGAGGGCCTTCGGAGTGACCCCGACGGGTTGGCCAGGGCCTGTCACGTCTCGAGCGGCCATCTGGCCCGCACCTTCCAGCGGGTCACCGGCACGGGCCTGCACAATTTCCACGTCCTGCTCGTGCTGCAGAAGGCCAAGTCCCTGCTGCGCGAGGGCGCGCCCCTCGCAGCCGCGGCTGTCGACAGCGGCTTTTACGACCAGGCGCACCTGACCCGGGAGTTCGTGCGCACCTACGGCTTCACGCCCAAGGCCTTCAAATCGGCCTGGTCGGATTCATCCAAGACGGCCTGAAGCCGCGCCGGCATGCTGGCCGGCATGAGCACAGAAACACCCCACTACACCATCGTCCCCGTTGCCGACCGCCAAACCTACTGGATCGGCGGCCAAAGACAGGCCGTGATCGCCGGCGCCCGTGAAACCGGCAAGCGCTACGCGCTATCGCATTCGACTATTGCAGTTGGCGGCGGTGCCGCCGAGCATCACCACAGCCGCGAGGCCGAGGCCTTCTACGTCATCGCGGGCAGCATCCGGTTCCTGCTCGAAGGTCGTCCGGTGGTTCTGAATAAGGGCGACTTCTTGCATGCCGAGCCGGGACTCAAGTACAGCTTCGAGGTGCTGCCGCCGGAGACTTGCGAAGTGCTGATCCTCTATGCACCCGGCGGGCTGGAGCGCTTCATTGCCGAAGCCGGCATCGCCGACCCTGATGGCGAGACGCGTTCCGTAAAGGAAGCACAGAAGGTCTTTGCAGCGGCGCCCGCCTATGGCGTGAACTACACGGCGCTGAAGAAGTGACCTACCGCCTCTTCCAGCCGATCTCGCCGAGCGCATAGCCGAACTGCCGCTCGACCACGGCAGGCGTCGCATCGGAAGCGTCACCCTTGCGCGCCGCGACGCGTGCCTGCGCGACCTCCTTCGGGATGTCGAGCCAGGTACCTTCGAACGCCACGCCGACCTTGCGCGCCAGGGCCTCAGCCGTCGCCCGCTCCTCGGGGCGCGCGAACACCGCGTCGAGCACGACGCTGTGACCCGCCCGCAGTGCTTGCTCGGCACGGTCCAGCATGGCGGTGTAGACCTTGGCCGAGGAGTCGGGTGTGTAGCTGCCCGCCGGCATGCGCTCCTCGAGTGCCACGCCCGCCATCCGTTTTCGCTCGACGTCGCTGCGCACCACGACCGCACCTGGCGCGCGGCCGATCTCCGGCGCGATCTTCAGCGCATGGGTGGTCTTGCCGCTGCCGGAGAGGCCGCCCACGGACACCAGCTTCGGCGGTGGCGGCTCGAGAAAGGCCATCGCCGAGCGCTGATAGGCGCGCGCCGGCGCATTGTCGGCGCCGCTGACGGCGGTGATCGAGGAATCGACGTAAGCGCGAATGCAGGCCCGTCGTGCCAGGAACATCGGCAACAGCGCCAGCGTCTCGTAGTGCGACGCCTCGGGTACCTCGCGGATGCGCCACAGCCATTCATTCAGTAGCCGGTTGGCGAGCGGTCGCAGTCCGCGATGGCAGAGATCCATCAGGGTGAAGGCGATGTCGTACATCACGTCGATGTTGGCGATCCGCTCGGAAAACTCGATGGCATCGAACGGCATCGGGCGGCCTTCCATCAGCACGATGTTGCGCAGGTGGAGATCGCCGTGGCAGCGCCGGATGGCGCCGGCCTCGACCCGGCGCGCCACCAGGTCGACGAAGGGCTCGAGCGCGCCCGGCAGGGCCGCCGCGAGCATTTTGCTGATGTCGCGATCCAGCCGGTCGCCGTGATCGGCGACCTGGCGAACATCGGAGGCCACCGACTGCCGGTAGGCGTCGGGCTGGCAGAAACTGCCGCGGATCACCGGCAGGCTGTCGTGCACTTCGGCAACCCGTGCGCCCAGGGCGGCCGTCAACTCAGGCGTCAACGCGCCGCGCTCCGCCATCTGGTCGAACAGACAGGTCTCGTCGAAGCGCCGCATGACGACCAGCCAGTCCGCAGCGTCGCTCGCTTTCTCGTTCAACTCCCCCAGGACAAGTTCCGGCGTCCGCCGGATCGGCAGGACTCCGAGATAGATTTCCGGCGCCATGCGCTGGTTGAACGCGACTTCCGCAGAGCACATTTCGGCGCGGCGCTCCAGGGTCGAGAAATCCATGTAGGGAAATTTCACCGCGCGCTTCAGCTTGTAGCCGCGGTCGCCGGAGAGAAAGACCACGGCGCCGTGCGTGTCGATCCTCCTGGTCGGCGCCAGGCGCTTCTCGAGGAAGCCGATCACCTCCGACTGGTCCTCGACGACGAAGGACGGACGATCGGCCATCGTTCAGTCGGGCGAGACGCGTGGCTCGTCGTCGTTCCAGGGATCGATGTGCAGGATCACCTCGGCGTCGGGGAAGGCGCGCCGGATCTCGGCCTCGACGGAGTCGCCCATGACGTGGGCGCGGCCGAGGCGTCATGGTCGGCTGGAACACGACATGCATCTGGATGAATTTGGTGAGCCCCGCCGAGCGTGTGCGAAGATCGTGCACGTTGCGAACGCCGGGGTGGGCCCGCGCGATCTCGAGGATGCGCGCACGGTCTTCGTCCGGCAGTTCGCGATCCATCAGCACGTCGACCGACGTACGCCCGATCCCCCAGGCGCCGATCACGAGATAGATCGCCACACCCGACGCCACGACAACGTCGATCATCGGCTGGCCGAGACGGCTCGACAGAAAGAGACCGACGCCGACGCTGATGTTGGTGACGAAGTCGGCCAAGTAGTGCGCCTTGTCGGCGCCGACTGCCAGAGACTTGGTCTTGCGCACGACGTGGCTCTGGAACGCCATCAAACCGAGCGTGAGCAGCACGGCGAGCGCGCTCACGGCGATGCCGATCTCCTCGCTGCGCACCGGCTGGGGATGCCTGAAGCGGTCGACCACCGTCAGCGCTACCCCACAGGCCGAGGCGGCAATGAACCCCGCCTGCGCCACGCCTGCCAGCGCCTCGGCCTTGCCATGACCGAAGCGATGATCCTCGTCGGCCGGCGTCAGGGCCTCGCGAATGGCGAGGAAGGTGATGAGGGACGTCACCAGGTCGAGCGACGAATCGACGAGAGACGTCAGCATGCTGACCGAGTCGGTCAGCAGCCACGCCGCCGTCTTGGCTCCGATCAGCGCGACGGCGACGGCCATGGAGGCGAGGCTCGCCTGCCGCATCAGGCGTCCGGTCTCCCGCGAGCCGGTGTTTACGGATACAGGGTGCGTGTCGACCACGAGGCACCGGCGGAAGGGCGGCTGTATTCCAGACGGTCGTGCAGGCGAAACGCCCCGTCCTGCCAGAATTCGATCAGGGTCGGCTGCAGGCGAAAGCCCGACCAGTGCGACGGCCTTGGTACGGTTCCGATCAAATATTTTGCACCGAATTCGGCGACGCTCTTCTCCAGCGCAAACCGGCTTTCCAGGGCACGCGACTGCGCCGACGCCCAGGCGCCGATCTGGCTGCCCCGAGCCCGGGTCGCGAAATAGGCGTCGGCCTCCTCCGCTGTCGTTTGCGTGACGGGGCCTTCGAGCCGCACCTGACGGCGCAACGACTTCCAATGAAACAGCAGCGCAGCCTTGGGGCGGGCAAGCAGGTCCAGTCCCTTGCGGCTCTCATAGTTTGTGTAGAAGACGAAACCTGAGGCGTCGAAGCCCTTGAGCAGGACCATGCGGAGCGACGGCGTGCCATCTGGGCCGACCGTGGCCAGGGTCATGGCAGAGGGATCGTTGGGTTCGCTTTTCTCGGCCTCGGCGTACCAACCGGCGAACAATTCGAGCGGATCGGCTGTCTCGCGTATCATGAACCACAATATGCAGGGCCGGGCGGCCTTCCACCACCGGCATCTTGTCCCGCGAGGCCCGCCCCGCTAGAACAGGACATGACTGTTGCCGCACAATTAATGGCCGGTAAAAAAGGCCTCGTCATGGGCGTCGCCAACGAACGCTCGATCGCCTGGGGGATCGCCAAGGCCTGCCACGACCAAGGTGCCAAGGTCGCCTTCACCTTCCAGGGCGAGGCTCTGGAAAAGCGCGTGCGGCCGCTGGCCGGCTCGATCGGCGCCGACATAATCGTGCCCTGCGACGTGACCAACCCCGCCAGCATCGACGCGACCTTCTCCGAGATCAGGCAGAAGTGGGGCGAGCTCGACTTCGTGGTCCACGCCATTGCCTTCTCCAACAAGGACGAGCTGAAGGGCCGCTACATCGACACCTCGGCCGACAATTTCGCCCTGACCATGAACGTCAGCTGCTACTCCTTCACCGCGGTCGCCCAGCGCGCGGTGCCACTGATGAAGAAGGGCGGCAGCCTGCTCACCCTCACCTATTACGGCGCCGAGAGGGTGATCCCGCACTACAATGTCATGGGCGTCGCCAAGGCGGCCCTCGAGGCGAGCGTGCGCTATCTCGCCGCCGACCTCGGCAAGGAGAATATCCGCGTCAATGCGATCTCCGCCGGCCCGATCAAGACACTTGCCTTCGCCGGCATCGGCGACAGCCGCTATATATTGAAGTGGAACGAACTCAACTCTCCGCTGAAGCGCAACGTGAACCAGGAAGAAGTCGGCAACGCGGGCCTGTACCTGCTGTCCGACCTCGGCACCGGCGTCACCGGCGAGATCATGCATGTCGATGCCGGCTACCATATCGTCGGCATGATCAATACCTCGTCCGCGAAGCAGATCGCCGAATTGCTCGGCAACTTCGAAGGCGAATAGAACGGAGGCCGGCGGCGCGCCGGTCGAAAATATGGCCGGCAGCAGCTTCGGCACCCTCTTCCGGTTCACCAGCTGGGGCGAAAGCCACGGACCGGCGATCGGCTGCGTGGTCGATGGCACGCCGCCGCGCATTCCCCTCACCGAGGCCGAGATCCAGGTCTGGATGGACAAGCGCCGTCCGGGCCAGTCGCGCTTCGTGACGCAACGCCAGGAGCCGGACACGGTGAAGATCCTGTCGGGCGTCTTCGAAGGCGTGACGACCGGCACGCCGATCGCGCTGCACATCGACAATGTCGACCAGCGCAGCCGCGACTACGGCGAGATCAAGGACCAGTTCCGGCCGTCGCACGGCGACTACACCTACCTGAAGAAATACGGCGTGCGCGACTATCGCGGCGGCGGCCGCCAGTCGGCGCGCGAAACCGCGGTGCGCGTGGCCGCCGGCGCGATCGCGCGCAAGGTACTGGGCGACAAGGTCCGGATCCGCGGCGCCGTGGTCCAGCTCGGCACCCAGAAGATCGACCGCAGCAAGTGGGACTGGGACGCCACGGGCGACAATCCCTTTTGGTGCCCCGACCGCCAGGCCGCGCAGGGCTGGGAGGGCTATCTCGACGACGTGCGCAAGCGCGGCAGCTCCTGCGGCGCGGTGATCGAGGTGGTTGCCTCGGGCGTCGCCGTCGGCCTCGGCGATCCGGTCTACGACAAGCTCGATGCCGATATTGCCAAGGCGCTGATGAGCATCAACGCCGTGAAGGGCGTCGAGATCGGCGACGGCTTTGCCACCGCGGCGATGAGCGGCGAGGAGAATGCCGACGAGATGCGCATGCGGGACGGCGAGCCGGCGTTCCTGAGCAATCACGCCGGAGGCATCCTGGCCGGCATCTCGACGGGCCAGGATATCGTCTGCCGGATGGTCGTGAAGCCGACGAGCTCGATCCTGGCGGCGGTTCGCAGCATCGACCGCAACGGCCAGGAGATCGAGCTCCGCACCAAGGGCCGCCACGACCCCTGCGTCGGCATCCGCGCCACGCCGGTTGCCGAGGCGATGGTGGCGTGCGTCCTGGCGGACCATCTGCTGCGCCACCGCGCCCAGAACGGCTGAGCGGGAGATGGCGCCGCCCAAGGCCGTGGAAGCCCGCTACGGCTCGGCGCACAACATCAGCATGGCGGTGGTTGCCGCCGTCATGGTCGCAATCGCGGTCTCCCATTTCGTCGTCCATCCCGAGAACGCGCCGACCCTGTCGGTCCGGGATCAGCGCTTCGTGCTGTTCACGGCGCTGGCGCTGGCGATGCTGACCTACTCCTGGATCGGCGTGCGGCGGGCGATCAATCGCCAGCCCCAGGTCGTGATCGATCGCGACGGTATTGCCCTGGGCTTCGGCCGCGACCGGCGCTTCAGCTGGAGTGATATCCAGTGGGTTCGCCTGCGCCGCCTGGCGTTTCGGCCGCAGTTGCAGGTCGGGCTCGAGCCCGAGGCGTTCGTGGCCGCCAACCTGCGGCTTTCGATGTGGAACCTCGACGACGGGCTGCGGCCGATCCGTGGCGTGCCGGCTTCGGTCCTGGTGCGCGACAACGGCCTCGATGTCCGCGCCTCGGCGATGCTTGACGCAGTCCGGAGCTTTCGGCCCAATCTCGTTCGTCCCTAGCGCGGACGGAGTGAGGCCATGCGGCGATTTGTTGTCGGACTGCTCGCGACCCTGGGATTCCTGAGCCTCCTCGCGATCGCGGTCGGTGCGGTGTTTCTCTACACCGGTCCGTTCGCCGCCAAGCCCCTGCCGCGATCGATGGTGATCTCGCTCGATCTGCGCAACGTGCCATCGGAGACGGTGTCGACCGACGTCCTGCGCGGCGACCTGTGGCGCGGCGCGCGCGACATCGCCGACGTCGTTCAGGTCCTGTGGCAGGCGGCCGAGGATCCGCGGGTCGTCGGGCTCTACGTCGAGATCGGCGATGAGGACGCAGGTCTCGCCCGCGTCCAGGAGTTGCGCCAGGCGATCGCGCGTTTTCGCGGGAAGGGCAAGTTCGCCATAGGCTTTGCCGAGTCCCTGGGCGGCGGCGATCACTTCGCCGATTTCTATCTTGCTGCGGCGCTCGATCAGATCTGGCTGCAGCCGAGCGGCGGTTTCGCCGTCACCGGACTTTCCGTCGAAACGCCGTTCCTCAAAGGTGGCCTCGACAGGCTGGGCATCCACATGGAAGGGGGCAAGCGCTACGAATACAAGAGCGCGCCCGATACTTTCGGCGAAACAGCGATGACGGCGCCCGCCCGGGAAAACCTGCAGCAACTGATCGACGGCCTCTATGCCCAGTTCATCGAGGACGTGGCGCGCGATCGCCGCCTCGCATCGCCCAGGCTGCGCCAGCTGATCGACGCCGCTCCGTTCGACTCAGAGCGCGCCCATCAGGAAGGCCTCGTCGACCGCATCGGCTACCGCGCCGATGCGATGAACGAGGTCCAGCGGCGCGCTGCCTCGACACAGGACGTGGTGACCCTGAGTGACTATGCCGGCGACAGGTCGTCGACCAGGCCGAAGGGCGATGTCGTGGCGCTGGTGCGTGCGAGCGGCACGATCGACTCGAGTTCGGGGGGCGGCGGCGGACTGTTGGACGACGATTCAGGGACAAGCTCGGACGATGTCGTCGACGCTCTCGACCAGGCCGCCCAGAGCAAGGACGTGCGCGCGATCGTGCTGCGTATCGACTCTCCCGGCGGCACCTACCCCGCCGCCGACGCCATGGCCGACGGCGTTGCCCGCGCGCGCGCTGCCGGCAAGCCGGTCATCGTGTCGATGGGCGATGTCGCGGCCTCGGGCGGCTATCTCGCCGCAGTGCGCGCCGACGTGATCGTGGCTGAGCCGTCGACGGTCACCGGATCGATCGGGGTATTCGGGATGTGGCCGGTGGCGTCCGACCTGTTGGCCATGCTCGGCGTCAAGGTCGAGAGAGTGGGCGTCGGCGCAAATGCCGGCATGTACTCGACGTTCAAGGCGCCGACCGCCGACCAACGCGCCGCAATCGCCCGCGAGCTCGACACCGTCTACGCCGATTTCACCCGCCAGGTCGCCGATGCCCGCAAGTTCGATGCCGCCAAGATCGACAGCGTGGCGCGCGGAAGGGTTTTCACCGGCGCCGACGCCCTGCGCGCGGGGCTGGTCGACGAGTTGGGCGGCCTGCAGCTGGCGTTCAGCATCGCCAAGGCGAAGGCCGGGATCGACGAGAGCCGGCCGATCGAGATCGTCCGCTTTCCGGCCGGCAGTGATCGCTGGCAGCGTCTGCTCGAGCGCGCCATGAAGTTCGCCGGTCTCGACGCCAGGACCGCGCGGGTCCGGGCGCCCCGGGAGGTGCGCGAGGCGCTGGCGCGAGTCGGTGTCTACAGTCGCCCCGGCACTGTCCGCCTGCCACCCCTGCCACCGCTCTGGCGCTAGCGGCTATCCGGCCAGCCGGACGGTTGCAACGGTGTCCAGCCTTTTGCCGTCGCTGCGCAGTAGCGCCAGTTCCTCGACCCTGCCGCGGATCGGCAGGTGCTGGCGCTCGACGATGCGGGCGACCTGCTCGGCCTCGCGCGCCGTGCCGAAGAGACCGAGCGTAATGTGAGGCTCGAACGGCTCGTCGCCCGGCCCGGTGTTCAGCCGTTCGTACAGCCCGGTGAGTTCGGCGGCACCGTCCGACGGCTCGGCGTAGAGATGGAGGTCGTGCCGCGCGATGCGGTCGATCATGAACCAGAACGGCCGGCGCTCGAGAGAGGCCAGCGTGCCGCGCAGATCTGCCTCGCGATCTTCCTTCGCGCCGAACACCAGCGTGAAATGCGGACCGATGAGCTCCGACTCTTTCGGATGATATTGTGCCCGCAACCGGCGCAGTGCGGTGTCGTCGGCCTCGGCCAGCACCGGCCAGGCGACGACATAAAGCATCCTCAGCCGTAGCTCTTGGCCATGCCGAGCGCCGGATCCATCACCGCCCCGTAGGGCGGGAACGGATAGCGCAGGCCGTTCTTGGCGAGATGGCCCATGCCCTCGATGGCGCGCAGGAACTCGTCGGGCGGGCACGCCATCAGCAACTCGTCGTCGGCCACCCCGCCGTAACGGCGCTCGGCGAAGCACGGCAGCGACAGCGAGGTCTGGCGCGTCGCCAGCGCCCGGCCCCACGAGTTGGCGCAGGCGCTCTCGCCGGTGCAGGTGAAGTCGTAGCGCTTGTAGCGATGGTACTGCAGGCCGTTGATGAAATAGATCATCTGGCCGGGTGTCGCGTAGAACAGGCAGATGTCCGGCGGATCGAGCCGGCCCGAGCGCAGCGGCGTCACGACCAGACCGTTGTACTTTCCATGCGGCACCCTGGGCATCTGCGCCTGGTGCGCGGCGGACGCTTCCTTGTTGCCGAACCACACGCCGTTCATGTGATCGCCCGACAGGAAGCCCTCGCCCGGATGGTTGAGCCCGACCACGCCGCCGCAATTGCCGCCCCGCGTGTTGTCGACCTCGATGCCGAGCGTGAAGCCGTACCAGCGCGACTGCGTCACCATCTGGCACATGGTGAACTTGAAGCCCTCGGTCGGCCGGCGCAGCCCCTGGATCTTCTCCATCTCCTTCGCATCCTCGAACAGCTTCATGCCGATCGGCTGGGTGCGGATGCGCAGGATCTCGATCAGCTTGCCCGCGGCCTCGGCCATCATCTTGCCGTCGATCTTCTCGGGCGGGGTCCACGGCGCGGTCTTGTAGCCGGGCGGCAGGGTCTGGACGTTCATGCGTTCCTCCGTCTTCTGTCAGGTGAGATTGAGCCCACCGTCGGCGATCAGGATCTCTCCGGTAACGTAGCCATTGGCGCAGAGCGCGGCCACAAGATCGGCGATGTCCTCGGGCCGGGCCGCGCGGCGCATCGGCGCTTTTGTGTTCCACAATTCGGTCGCCTCGGGCCAGCCCGCGCTCATCGGCGTCTCGACCAGGCCGGGCGCCACGCAATTGACGCGGATGTCGGGCCCGAGGGCCAGCGCCAGCAGGCGCGTGGCGTGATGCAGGCCTGCCTTGGCAGTGGCGTAGGGGATCGAAGCGCCCTTGGGGCGAACGCCGGAATGGGTGCCGATATTGACCACGCAGCCTCCGGCCTGCCGCAGCGCCGGTTCGGCCTCGGCAATCAGCCTGAACGGCGCGATCAGGTTGACCTCGAGCATGCGCCGCCACACCGCCGGCGTCGCGGCCTTGAGGTCGGCATGCGGGATCCGGATCGACTCGCCGGCATTGTTGACGAGCACGTCGAGTTTGCCGTGCCGGTCGAGCACCGAAGTGACAAGCGCGCCGGGCGCGGCCTCATCGGCAAGGTCGGCCTGATGGTAGCTGGCGCCCGCCAGCTCGGCCGCCATCCTGCGCCCGGTGTCGGCTGAGCTGCGCGAATGCAGGGCGATCGTGTAGCCGTCGCGGGCGAGGCGGCGCGCGGTCGCCGCACCGATGCCGGACGTCGACCCGGTGATCAACGCGACCCGCTCAGACATTGGCGGCCAAGGCCGCGAGGGTCTCGTCCGGACGCTCGATCATCAGGGAGTGGCCGCAGTTGGCGATGACCACCGTTTTCGATCCGGCGATCGCCGCCGCCAGCGGCCTGGCCTTGGGCGCGGGCGTCATCAAATCGCCGTCGCCCAGGATCAGGACGGTGGGACACTTCACTTCGGCGGCGCGGGCCGGCGCGTCCTTGTAGGCATTGCAGGCCGCCAGGTCGGCATGGATCACGCCGGGCCCGTTGCCCTGGAGCACCGCCAGCGATTCGCGGCGCAGCCACAGGCCGGGTGAGACCATGCCGCCCTTGTGCAGCGCGGTGCCCAGTCCCCAGAAGGTCATCAGCTCCTGCACCTTGAGCGTATCGGCCTTCGCGGATTCGAGCATCTCGGGATGCACCGGCATCTCGACGGCGACGCCGCACAGCGCCAGCGCCCGCACCTTGTCCGCGTGCCGCGCGGCGCAGTCGAGGGCAACCAGCGCGCCCATCGAATGACCGACCAGCGCGGCGCTCTTCAGCCCGGCGGCGGCGACGACCTTCGCCGTCCAGTCGGCCATCGCCGCAACGGACGCGAGCGCCGGACCTTCCGACCAGCCGTGCGCCGGGAAGTCGAGCGCCAGCACGCTGCGCCCATGATGGGCAAACCAGCGCGTCTGCAGGCGCCAGACCGTGCGATCGAAGCCCGCACCATGCAGGAACACGACCGTCGGCCGGGCAGGGTCGAAGCCGGTGCCGCCGGTGGTCGCGAAGACCGTTCGGCCGTCTACGGTGAGCTTCATTGTCAGGCCTTCTGCGAGGCGCGCAACGCCGGCCCAAGATCGTCAAGCAGATCCGCGGGATCTTCGAGGCCGACCGACAGGCGGATCATGCCCTCGCCGATCCCGGCGGCCTTGAGTGCATCGGCATCGAGCTGGGCATGCGTCGTCGAGGCGGGATGGATGACCAGGGATTTGGCGTCGCCGACATTGGCGAGATGCGAGAACAGCGTCAGCCGCTCGATGAAGCGCCGTCCAGCCTCGCGCCCGCCCTTGATGTCGAAGCTGAAGATCGAGCCGGTGCCCTTGGGCAGCAGGCGCCTGGCCAGCACGTGGTCCGGATGGTCCGGCAGCTCGGGCGAGGCGATGCTTTCGACCGCCGGATTGCTCTTCAGGAAGGCGATGACCTTGCGCGCATTCTCGCCGTGCCGCGCCACGCGCAGCGGCAATGTCTCGAGGCCCTGCAGCAGGTAGAACGCGGTCTGCGGCGCCATGCACGAGCCGAAGTCGCGTACACCTTCGGTGCGTGCCCGCATGATGAAGGCGTGCGGGCCGAACTCCTCAGTATAGTCGATGCCGTGGTAGCCGGCATAGGGCTCGGTGAGCGTCGGGAACTTGCCCGAGGCCTCCCAGTCGAAGCGACCGCTGTCGACGATCACGCCGCCGATCGCCACGCCATGGCCGCCGATGAACTTGGTCGCCGACTGGAACACGATGTCGGCGCCCAGGGTCAGCGGCCGGCACAGCACGGGCGAGGCGAAGGTGTTGTCGATCATCAGCGGAACTTTCGCGGCATGGGCGATCGCGGCGATGGCGGGGATGTCGAGCACCTCGCCGCCGGGATTGCCGATCGTCTCGCCGATCACCAGCCTCGTCTCCGGCCGGATCGCCCTGGCAAAGCCGTCATGGTCGCGTGGATGCACGAAGCTCGTCTCGATGCCGAAGCGCGGCAGCGTCAGCGCCAGCATGTTGCGGGTGCCGCCGTAGAGCGAGGTCGAGGCCACGATGTGGCTGCCGGCGCCCATCAGTGTCGCGATGGCGATGTGCAGCGCGGCCTGGCCGCTGGCCACGCCCAGCGCGCCCGAGCCTTCCTCGAGCGCCGCCACGCGTTCCTCGAAGACGGCGACGGTCGGGTTGGAGATGCGGCTGTAGATGTGGCCACCGACCTCGAGATTGAACAGGCTCGCGGCATGGTCGACGTCGCGGAAGACGAACGACGTCGTCTGGTAGATCGGCACGGCCCGCGCGCCCGTCACCGGGTCGGGATGCTGGCCGGCATGCAGCGCCAGCGTATCGGGTCTCAGGAACCTGGCGTCGACCACGTGGTCTCCCTGCTATTTCTTGAAGAACGACGCCGCTGCCGAGGCGTGACTCTGCTTGGCCTTCATCTTGGCCTCGACCCTCGCGATCTCCGCCTGGAGCATGGCGACGTACTCCCTGAGATCGTCGATGTTGAGATCGTCGAGGTTGAGCGGCTTCGCCTTTTTGGCGTTGCGCGGATCGAGATCGTCGAGGTCGATGGCCATGGCACTGCTCCACGGAAGCGGCTAAGTGAGACCTATCATCGCCTCCACCAGACCGAAAGGCCAAGCATGAGCGCGCTTCCCGCCACCATGATGTGCGTCGAGATCAGGACACCCGGCGGTCCCGAGGCGCTGGTCCCCGCCACGCGGCCGCTGCCCCGGCCGAAGGCCGGCGAGTTGCTGATCAAGGTCGCCGCGACCGGCGTCAACCGCCCCGACATCGCCCAGCGCGCCGGCCATTACCCGCCGCCGCCGGGCGCGTCCGACCTGCCCGGCCTCGAGGCCTCAGGCTCGGTCGCGGCGATCGGCGAGGGCGTCTCGGGCTGGAACGTCGGCGATCCGGTGTGCGCGCTGACGCCCGGCGGCGCCTATGCCGAGTACTGCACCGCGCCCGCGCCGCAGTGCCTGCCGCCGCCCAAGGGCTTCGACATGCTGCATGCCGCGGCGCTGCCCGAGAACTACTTCACCGTGTGGCACAACCTCTTCGAGCGCGGCCGGCTCACGGCCGGCGAGAGCGTGCTGATCCACGGCGGCGCGTCGGGCATCGGAACGACGGCGATCCAGCTCGCCAAGGCGCTGGGCTGCACCGTCTTCACCACCGTCCGCACCGCCGAGAAGGCCGCCGCAGTGACCAGGCTCGGCGCCGATCACGCGATCCTCTACAAGGACAACGACTGGGCCGCCGAAACGAAGAAACTATCGGGCGGCGTCGATGTCGTGCTCGACATGGTGGCGGGCGACTATGTGCCGAAGAACCTGTCGCTGCTGAAGCAGGACGGGCGCTGCGTGATCATCGCCCTGCAGGGCGGCGCCACCGCCACGATCAGTGCCGGCATCATGATGGTGAACCGTCTCACCCTCACCGGCTCGACGCTCAGGCCTCAGAGCATTGCCAGCAAGGGCCGCATGGCGCAGGGGCTGAAGGAGAAGGCCTGGCCGTTGCTCGAAAAGGGCACGATCAAGCCGATCATCTTCAAGACCTTCGCCTTGAAGGACGCCGCGGCAGCGCACGCCGAACTGGAGCGCGCCGATCACGTAGGCAAAGTAATGATGACCGTCAGCTAGTCGCCGTCAGACAGCGACTAAACGTCCGGTTGGTCGGCCTCGGCCGGATCGACTGGCGCCGGCTCTTCGACGACGGGCTCGCCGGCGGCGAGCTTGGCCTTCTTCTTGGCAGCATCCTCGCGCGCGGCCTTGCGGCGGGCGCGGTCGACCGCGTCGTTGAGATCCTTCAGCGAGCACAGTCCCAGGGTCACTGGATCGCGCGGCCGCACGTTCTGCATGTTCCAGTGGCTGCGGTCCTTGACCGACTGCACGGTGCTCTTGGTCGAGCCGACCAGCTTGGCGATCTGGCTGTCCTGCAGTTCGGGATGCACCTTCAGCAGCCAGGCGATGGCGTCGGGCCGGTCCTGGCGCTTGGCGACCGGCGTGTAGCGCGGGCCCTTGGAGCGGGCCTGCGGCATCGGCACGTCGCGCGGGCTGAGCTTCAGGCGGCCGGCCGGGTCGGCCTCGACGCGCTTGATCTCTTCCTTGGTCAACTGGCCATTGGTGGTGGGGTCGAACCCGGTCATGCCGCCCGCGACCTCGCCGTCGGCAATCGCCTGCACTTCGAGCGGATGGAGGCCGGTGAAGGCCGAGATCTGGTCGAACGTGAGGGTCGTGTTCTCGACCAGCCAGACGGCGGTCGCCTTGGGCATCAACACTTGCGACATGACTACATTCTCCTGAGCCCGGATATAGAGACCGGCCCCGGTCCCGCCAACCTGAAAAGCACTTCGGCGGCTAAGTCTTTGAGCAAAAAAAGGAAACGGCCGGGGGTTACCCGGCCGTCCCTGGTATTCTGACGCTTCGGTCGTGCTTACTGGATCACGATCTCGACGCGGCGGTTCTGCGGCTCGCGGACACCGTCGGCGGTCTGCACCAGCGGCTGGGTCTCGCCCTTGCCGATGACCGAGATCGCCGTCGCCGGCACGCCTTCACGCACCAGCGCATCCTTGACCGTGTTCGCACGACGCAGCGACAGCGCCATGTTGTAGCTCTCCGGACCCGACTTGTCGGTATGGCCGGTCGCCGTGATGCGGGCAGAGCCCTTGGTCTTGTACACGCCGGCAGCCTGCTTGATCGTGTTCAGAGCCTGTGCCGACAGGTTCGAGCGGTCCCAGTCGAAGAACACCATGAACGACGGCGCAACCGGCGCCGGCGGCGGCGGCGCGACGACCGCGGCAGCCGGGGTGAACTTGTACTGCAGGCCCAGCATCACCGAGAAGTTGCTGTTCGTCCAACCCACGCCGTTGATCGTCGGGTTGCTCGTGCCGTAGTAGCGGCCGTCGAGGTTGACGCGGAAGTTCTGGTCGACGTTCCAGCCCAGGCCGATGATGCCCTGGTAGGCAAACACCGTGCTGCTCAGCGACGACGTGCCGTCGACGAAGCCGACGCCGGCGCCGGCGCCGATGTACGGGGTGATCGTCGAGCCCGGCGAGAAGTCGTACAGCAGGTTCGCCAGGATGCCGAGCTGGCCGATCGAGGTGCCGGCCGTGCCGAAATTGGTGTTGAAGTTGTTGGCCGACAGATTGGTCTGATTCTGACGATACACGCCTTCGATCTCGACGCGCGGACCGACGAAGTCGTAGCCAATCACGCCACCGGCCGCCCAGCCGATCTGCGGCGAGACGCCAACCTGAACCAGGTTGCCGCCGGCGTTGGTCTGCTGACCCGTGACGGTGGTGTTGAGCAGCCAGTTCAGGCCACCCTCGGCGCCGATGTAAACACCGGACGACGGCGTCTGCGCCTGGGCCATGACCGGCAGCGCAACCAGTGCAGCGGCAGCCAACAAAGCCTTCTTCATGAGTTCTTCCCCTCGTTTATTGAAAATCTGACGAGCGTTGGCGGGGCTGGGTGATCACCAACTCCACGCCGAATATACACACCACTAGTAGTGCCGTGCAAGGATGCCGGGATATTCGCCCTGCACCTGTGGCCCGTCAGCAACAGTACGTCCCTCAACAGTCCCGAATCGGGCCCCGCTAGGGTGCGTCGCTCGAACTATATGTGGTATTCGCGCTTCCGGTGCTTCTCGCTGCCGGAAAGGGGATCCGCACCCCCACGATCCCCTCCAAAACGCTGCCGTTCTGGCCTCCCTGCTCGCCCCGGCCGTAGATTTGCGGCTTTTGCAGCGGCTGATCGGCCTCCGCGCGCTGCGACAGGTTGGGGGTCGGCAGCGGCACGCTGGGATCGGCCGGATGAGGGTTCATCAGCCTATCCACAGCCGCTGCCCCGGACGGGTCGGAGCTCGCCGGAAGGCCCGGCGCGATCTTCGTATTTTGCTTTAAGTCCCCCGCGTAAGTCGAAATCGAAACGAGCCCCGCCACGGCCACTGCGCATAAACGCGCGGCAGTCGTCATGACTCGTGTCACGAGCGGGCTCGAAGAAGACATTGCCTGGGCTCCTGGGCTCTGTGGACGGCAATTCTGCCTATCAATCAGATGGTGCTTTTTCACCCGGTTTTGTGGCGGCATTTTGTATCGTCCGGCGGGGGCGCCTGCGATAAATCGTCCATGCGAGCCGGAAAATAGCGAGGAAACACAATGGGCCAGTACAGCAAGGTCGAAACCGACGGCCGACTGATGATCGTCACCATCAATCGCCCGGAGGTCTACAACGCCTGCCACCCGATGGCGAACCAGGAGCTGGTCGATGCCTTCGACGAATTCCAGAGCAACCCCGAGCTCTGGGTGGCCATCATCACCGGTGCCGGCGACAAGGCCTTCTGCGCCGGCAATGACCTCAAGTACCATGCCGAAATCCAGAAGAAGACCGGCAAGCGGCCGGTCCATCCAGCCAAGGGATTCGGCGGTCTCGCCAACCGCTTCGACCTCGACAAGCCGGTGATCGCGGCGGTCAACGGCATCGCCATGGGCGGCGGCTTCGAGATCGCCCTGGCCTGTGACCTTATCGTGGCCTCCGACCAGGCAAAGTTCGCCCTGCCCGAGCCGAGGGTCGGCCTCGCCGCCGGCGCCGGCGGCATGCAGCGGCTGTCGCGCATGATCCCGCTCAAGAAGGCCATGGGCATGATGCTGACCGGCCGCCACGTGCCCGCGAAGGAAGGATACGAGCTGGGCTTCGTCACCGAGGTCGTGCCGCACGCCGAGCTGATGGCGGCGGCGAAGAGGTGGGCCGCCCAAATTCTCGAGTGCTCGCCGATGAGCGTGCGCGCGACCAAGCAGGTCGTGATGCGCTCGCTCGACGTGCCGTCGACGGAGATGTCGATGCGCAACCTCACCTACCCGGCGTTCGTGGCGATGACACAGAGCGAGGACACGGTCGAAGGACCGCGCGCCTTCGCCGAGAAGCGCAAGCCCAACTGGAAGGGCCGGTGAAGCGGCAACTCCGACCGTTTTCACCGTTTTAAACGGCTCACCGCCGGCTCTGCCGAAAAGCCCGGCAATTCGAGCTTTTCGTGCCCGGCATAATCGGCCGAAAACGGACAAACGGCGGGAAAACCGCGGGCATCACTCCGTCTCGCCTCGCAAGGCGTCCTGTATGAGTTCGAGGTAGCGAACCGTGGCACTCCGACTAGCGTCCTCGCACAACTGGTCGTGCTGGGAGCCGATAGCCTTCAGGATCGGCTGCGCCTCCTGTCCGGTGATCTCCCCGCTAAACATCGCTTCGTTGACCGCGGCTATTGCCGGCGACACGTCTTTGACATGGCCGATCGGCGGAACATCGAACGCCGTCGGCCGGCCGCGTCGCACCGGCCAGATTCGCGCCCACAACATCCGGGTCGCCTCGAGGTTGCCCGAACGCGCCTGATCCAGCACCACGCGCATCAATTCCTGATGGGTCTCGACCGCGGCCTGATCGAGGGCCGCTGCAGCGGCGCTCACCGCGCCCTTCGGGCGACCCGGACCGCCCGCGTTTCCAAGACCAAAGCGGCCGTTTGCGGCACGCCCGTTCGGTTCGGGTTGGGAAATGTCGGACATTTAGGAGTTCCCATTGCTGTTGTGATATAAGCATTGCAGTTATTGCTTATTTCGCAACCTCAGTCAAGCGCCCGCATCGTCGAAATCCCGGTCGCGCGAAGCGGCCAGGTTTGCCCGTTACAACGCGCAGGTCCGGAAGCCGGCGAAGACGTCGTTGCGATCGGGTGTGAAGAAATTGCGATAGGCAGCACGCGCGATGCGGGCACTCGTCGCCCAGCAGCCACCGCGCAGCACCTTGCGCGTGCCGAACCAGGGTTGCGAGTAGTCCTTGTAGGGATCGGCGACGAATCCGGCGAACGGCAGGAAGTCGGACGCCGTCCATTGCCAGACATTGCCGATCATCTGCCGGCAACCGAAGGCGCTGTCCCCGTCGGCGCAGGCGTCCGCGGCCACCGGCCCGTCGAAGGCGAAGTCGAGATTGGCACGCGCCGGCGTCGGCGATTGCTCGCCCCACGGCCAGCGCCGATGGTCGTCTGCCAGTCGCGTGCCGTCGGTCGTCGGCATCCCGATGGCGGCGGCTTCCCATTCGGCCTCGCTCGGCAGGCGGCGGCCGGCCCAACGGCACCACGCCTCGGCCTCGAACCAGGAAACGAAACAGACGGGAAGATTCGGCGCCAATTCCTCGACGGTCCGATAGCGCCGCACGGTCCACACGCCGTCACGTTTGGGTTGCCAGTAAACCGGCCGCTCGGCGTGTTTGCTCTCGCGCCACTGCCAGCCTGCATCGCTCCAGAATTCACGGACGCCGTAGCCGCCGGCATCGACGAACGCCGCGAACTGCGCGTTGGTCACGGCCGTGCGCGCGATCCTGAACGGCGCGAGCGCGGTGGCGTGCGCCCATTTCTCGTTGTCGAACACGAATCCGTCCGCCGGCGTCGAGCCGAGCCGCCAGCTTCCCCCGGGAACGCCCGCGTCGGCCGACAAGGCGCTTGCGGCCGGGCGCGCTGCCGCTGCGCCCAACTCGGGCGGTTCAAAGGAAAGCGTCTGGCGCGAATAGGTCAGCGCCTCGACATGCATATCCTCGTGACGGATCGCGAGTTCGTAGAAATAGCGCGCCTCGTCGTCGAGCGCCGCGCCGAGCAGGTCCTCCTGCCGACCGAGTACGTCGGCCATGTAGCCGTACGTGCCGGCGCGATCGGGCAGATCGAGGTGCCAACGCGTCGCGTGCGGCACTGCACTCGAATCCCACAGCCGGTCGCCACGCTCGAGGAGCGGTGCGCGCCCATGCGCGTGGCGCAGCGTCCAATATTCGTGGAACCAGGAGACATGGCCGATCTCCCAGAGCACGGGATTGACGATGTCGAGGCGCGGGCCCATCAATTCGGACGATGACAGATTTTCCGTCAAGCGCAGCATGCGATGACGGACCTCGCGCAGTTGCGCAACGAGTTCGGCGGCGGAGGCACCGCTGGTCGGACGGTCGGTGTGGGAAGGGGCCATGAAGATCGTCCTTATCACACCCGAGGGTCCGACTTCACGCACCGGCAACCGCGTGGCCGGCACGCGTTGGGCGCGCATCCTGCGCCGGCTCGGCCATCGCGTGCGGATCGCTTCCCACTATGACGGCGCGCCCGCCGACACGATGGTCGCGGTGCATGCGTGGCGCAGCGCCGATGCGGTCGAGCGATTCAAGGAGAAGTACCCCGCGCGGCCCGTCGTCCTGCAATTGAGCGGCACCGACATCTACCACTATCTCGAGGCCGACCCGGCCCGGACGCTGCGCGCGATGGAACTGTCCGACCGACTGGTGGCGTTGAACGACCTCGCATGGCGCGTCGTGCCCAAGCCGCTTCGCGCGCGCCTCTGCCTGATTCACCAGTCGGCCGAACCCTTGCCGCAGCCGCGCCGTCCGAGCGAACGCGCGGTGATCGTCTCCGTCATCGGTCATCTGCGCGACGTCAAGGATCCGCTGCGCGCCGCCGAAGCCGCCCGTCAGTTGCCGGCGGAAAGCCGCGTGCGTATCGAGCAGGTGGGCCGCGCCTACACGGCCGAGTGGGCCGCCCGCGCGCGCGCGGAGATGTCGTCCAATTGCCGCTACAGCTGGCGGGACGATGTGACGAGAACCGGCGTTCGCCGACTTCTGGCGCGCAGCCACGCCATGGTCATCTCGTCGCTCAGCGAAGGCGGCGCGAACGTGATCTCCGAAGCCGTCGTGGCCGGCGTGCCGATCCTGGCCTCCCGGATGGATGGCAACGTCGGCCTGCTCGGCGCGGACTATCCCGGCTACTTCCCGATCGGCGGCACCGAGGCACTCGCCACTCTGTTGCGAAGGCTCGAGCAGGAGCCGCGCTTCGCGGCACGGCTGGCCAGGGCGGTCAGGCAACGCGCGCCTCTTTTCCGGCCGGCGCGCGAGATCGCCGCATGGCGCCGTCTGCTGGCCGGCGTCCGCTGATTGCTCGACCGAGGAGTTGGGAGCTTACTGATCGAATGAAGCTCATCGGAGTCAATCGCTCGCCCTATACGCGTCGCGTCGCGATCACGCTGGAGGTCTACGGCATTGCCTATGAGCAGCGCGACCTCTCGGGCTTCGCTGACCGGGACGAGGTCAAGATCTCCAATCCACTGGGCCGCATCCCGGCGCTGGTGCTCGACGACGGCGAGACGCTGATCGACAGCGCCGCGATCGTCGATCATCTCGACGAGATGTACGGCCGCGAGCGTGCGCTGATGCCAGGCGCTGGCGCCGACCGGCGTGCAGTGCTCAAGATCGCGGCGCTGATGATGGGCGCCTGCGACAAGGGCCTGCACGCCGCCTACGAACGCAACCACCATCCGCCGCAGAAGGTGCACCAGCCATGGGTCGACGACTGTGTGGCGCAGATGCGACGCGCCCTCGCGGCCGTCGACGCCATGGTCGAGCCCGACCGGCACCTGCTGCTGGGCCGGCTGACCCACGCCGACATCACGGCCTTCATCGCCGAGCGGCTGGCGCGGGTGGCGTTGGGCGTCGATACCGACAACGAGATGCCACGTCTGCGCGCGCTCACGAAACGGCTGCTCGAACAGCCTGCGTTCGCGAAGACGGAGCCGTAAGCAGACTTGACCCCTCCGGCCTTCGGCCACCTCCCCATATGAATGGGGAGGGAAGCCTTGTCTTTTCCTCCCCATTCATATGAGACCTCTGCGAAAGGAGGCTGAACTCGAGTTTTGGCCCGGCTTGAGGAGAAGGCATCGATCGAGGTAACCGGAAGGTCTCGCTGCCGATCCCGTTGGGAGAGAATTTCAGCGGGTCAGGACGGCAGCGCGTCGCAGATTGACGGCGATGCAGAGGAGTTCGAGCTGCAGGGCGTTTGGGGCGAGGGAGAAGTAGCGAACGCGGCGATAGCCGTAGCCGCGTTTGAAGGTAGCGAACAGGTGCTCGATGGTGGCCCGGATCGGCGCGATCAGGCGGTTGCGCCGGCGTTGCCAGGGCGGCAAGGCGGGCTGGTTCTTGTGGCTGCGATGCATGATGCGGTCCTTGATGCCGAGGCTCTTGAGCTTGCGCCGTCGTTGCTTTTGCTCGTAGGCCCGATCGGCGTAGACCGCCTTCTCGTCGCCCATGACAAGGTCATCGGCGACCTGGCTCTCGTAGATCTTGGCCGGCGTGAGCAGGGATCGGCGGATCAGGCGTGACCCTTGATCCATGGCAACGTGCGCCTTGTAGCCGAAGTAGGACTTGCCGTTTTGCCGGGTCCAGTTGGCGTCGCGATCGTGCGGGCTGGCGCCGGCCGCGCCATCGACCGGGCGTGGCGGCGCGGCTTGGGCGGCGACCAGCGTGGCATCGATCATCGTGCCTTGCTTGAGCATCAGGCCTCGGCCTTCGAGCTGGCCGTTCAACTCGCCCAGCAGCCGGTCGCGCAGGCCCGCGGCGATCACCGCCTGCCGGAAGCGGCAGATCGTCGTCTCGTCGGGCGTCGCCTCGTCCAGCGCGAAGCCGCAGAAGCGGCGGAACGACAGCCGGTCGCCCAGCGCTTCCTCCAGCCCGGGATCGGACAGGCCGTACCATTGCTGCAGCAACAGGGCCTTGAACATCGCCAGCGCCCGGTAAGGCGGTCGCCCGCTCTCGCCGGGCCGAACCCGAGACAGCAGCTGCTCGAACCGCGACCAGTTCACCAAACTCTCGATCTTCTCGAGCCGGGCATTCACCCCAAGTCCTGGCGCCATGAAGGCTTCCGCCAAACCAAGCTGACCATCCTGTCCACGCTTCATCGAAGGCCTCCAAAAGACAGGCCTCCTCTGAATCATCAATCGCCCCAACAGCCAAGACCTTTTGCAGAGGTCTCATTCATATGGGGAGGTGCCCCGCAGGGGCGGAGGGGTCAGAACGCCTCGGCCGGCAGCGCCATGAGCGTGGCAGCACCGGCCTTGATCTGGTGGTTGAGCGACGTCGTCTGCGGCAGCACGCGGGCAATGTAGAAGCGCGCGGTGGTGAGCTTGCCCTCGTAGAACATGTTGTCGTTGCCGGCGGCGAGGCCTTTCTGCGCGGCCACCGCGATGCGCCCCCACATGTAGGTCATCGCCGTGAGCGCCATCAGGCGCAGCAGGTCGGTCGCGGCGGCGCCCGCCTCGTCGGGGTTCTTCATGGCGTTCTGCATCAGGAAGAGCGCCGCGTCCTGGACGCGACCCAGCGCCTTCTCGAGCGGCTCGACGAATTCCTTCATCTTGTCGTTGGCCTTGTGGGCCGCGACGAAGCCGCCGATCTCGCCCAGCAGGCGCTGCGCGGCGCGGCCGCCCTTCATCGGCAGCTTGCGGCCGACCAGGTCGAGCGCCTGGATGCCGTTGGTGCCCTCGTAGAGCTGGGTGATGCGCGCGTCGCGCACCAGCTGCTCGACGCCGTTCTCGCGGATGAAGCCGTGGCCGCCATAGACCTGCACCGCTGTAGTTGGCGCACTCGCAGCCCATGTCGGTGAAGTAGGCCTTGATGATCGGCGTCAGCATCTGGATCAGGTCGTCGGCCGCCTCGCGCTTGGCCGGATCGGGATGGCGGTGCGAACTCGTCGATCAGCATGCCGACCCAAAGGGCCAGCGCCCGCGCCGCCTTCGGTGAACGACTTCTGCGTCAGCAGCATGCGGCGCACGTCGGGGTGCACGATGATCGGGTCGGCCGGGCCCGCGGCGTTCTTCGGGCCGGTGAGCGAGCGGCCCTGCTTGCGGTCCGCGCATAGGCGAGCGCGTTCTGGTAGGCGACCTCGGCGATGCCGAGGCCCTGCATGCCGACGCCGAGGCGCGCGGCGTTCATCATCATGAACATGGCGGCATGCCCTTGTTCAGCTCGCCGACCAGCCAGCCGCGTCGCTCTCGTCGAAGTTCATGACGCAGGTCGCGGAGGCCTTGATGCCCATCTTGTGCTCGATGGCGCCGCAGCGGATGCCGTTGCGCTCGCCGACGCTTGCCGTCGGCCTTGGGCAGGAACTTCGGCACGATGAACAGCGAGATGCCCTTGGTGCCGGCCGGCGCATCCGGCATGCGCGCGAGCACCAGGTGGACGATGTTCTCGGTGAGGTCGTGATCGCCGGCCGAGATGAAGATCTTGGTGCCGGTGATCGTGTAGCTGCCGTCGCTGCTGCGGCTCGGCCTTGGTGCGCGATCAGGCCGAGGTCGGTGCCGCACTGCGGCTCGGTGAGGCACATCGTGCCGGCCCAGGTGCCGTCGGTGAGCTTGCGGCAGGTAGAGCTTCTTCTGCTCGTCCGAGCCGTGCAGCGCCAGCGCCTCGTAGGCGCCGTGGGTCAGGCCGGGATACATGCCGAACGCCATGTTCGACGCGGTGATCATCTCCTGCACCGCGAAGCTCACGTCGCCGGCAGGCCCTGGCCGCCGTATTCCGGATCGCCGGTCATGGCCGGTCCAGCCGCCCTCGCGGAACTGGTCGTAGGCTTCCTTGAAGCCCTTGGGCGTGCGCACCACGCCGTTCTCGAGGTGGCAGCCCTCCTCGTCGCCGGAGCGGTTGAGCGGGAACAGCACGTTCTCGCAGAGCTTCCCGGCTTCCTCCAGGATGGCGTGGATCGTGTCGGGCGTGGCGTCCTCGTAGCCCGGCAGCTTGGAGAGGCTCGACACGTCGAGCACTTCGTTCATGACGAACTGGATGTCCTTCAGCGGTGCCTTGTAGACGGCCATTGCTTCCTCCCTCGATTTCTTCGAGAC
>CAVXZJ010000011.1:0-34399 GCA_963766285.1 uncultured Alphaproteobacteria bacterium
GCCATCGAGTTCGCGGCCCGGCTCTACGACCACAAGCTCACCAGCTGGACCAATTTCGTTCGCGCCGCCTATGCCGAGACGGCCGAGCCCAAGAGCCAGGAACAAGCGTACGATTCCGTGCTGGGCTGGCGCAGCCGGCCGGGCCATTCGGAACCGGGCGTGCATATCGACGAGCATGGCCTGCGCGTCGCCGGGCCGCTCCCCTCTCCGCTGCGCGGTGGCCCCATCCTGCTCGCGGGCAACTCGAACACCTTCGGCGTCGAGGTCGGCGACGAGGAAACCTGGGCGGCACACCTGCAGACATCGACCGGGCGGCCCGTGTTCAATGCCGGCGTCTCCGCCTATGGCTTCGACCAGACCGTCCTGCGCACGGAGATCGAGGCCCGGGCCACGCATCCGACCGACATCGTGGTCGGCCTGATTGCCCACGACCTTCCGCGCATGGAGGCCTCTCGTCTGTGGGGCGCCAACCGACCGTACTTCGACATCGCGGATGGCAGGGCGGTGCTGCGCAATGTGCCGGTGCCGGTGGCGCCTCTTCCGGACCGGCCGATGCCCTGGCCTCAGCGCCTCCTGGGCTATTCCTACTTCATCGACTTCATGATCAGGCGCGTGAGCCGGGACGAGCCGTGGTACGACCGGACGATCATCGCCAATCCGCGCGGCACGGGCGACAGGATCGCCTGCCCGTTGATGGCGAGACTGCGCGCGCTGGAGGAGTCGACAGGCGCGCGCGTCCTCGTCGTCGCCCAATACGACACCGACACCTGGAAGTCGCGGAAAGAGGCCGACGAACGGCGCCAGGCTCTGGGCCCGATCGTGGCTTGCGCGCGCGAACACGGCCTGCAGGCGCTCGACAGCTTCGACGCGATCGCCGCGTACAAAGGTCCGGGCGGGCCGGCCAGCCTGTACAAGACCTACCACATGAACGATGCCGGAAACCGATTGTTCGCCGAGCTGATCGCGAGGGCGCTCGCCGACAGGCCGCCGTCGCGCTAGCGGGTGCCTCAGTGCCTGAGGCTGGGCAGTTCCGTGAGCGGCACGACCTTGATGCCGGCGGCCTCGAGGCCTTTGCGGACGGCCGAGGACACCTCGATCGCCGTCGGACCGTCACCGTGCACGCAGATCGAATCGACCTGGCAGGGGATGCGTTTGCCGGTCGTGGAATAGATCGCCTGCTCGTCGACCATGCGGCGCACGTTGGCCACCGCGGTCGCGGCGTCTTTCACCATCGAGTTGGCTTCCTTGCGTGGCGTCAGCATGCCGGCGTCGGTGTAGGTGCGATCGGCGAAGACTTCCTCGGCGGCACGCAGGCCGTACTTCTTGGCGGCCTTGCCCTGCTCGGTGTTGGCCTGGCAGAGGAAGATCAGGTCGCGGTCGACCGCCTTGGTCGCGCGCGCCATGGCCTCGGCCATCTCGGCATTGTCGGCCGACATGTTGGCCATCATGCCGTGCGGCTTCATGTGCGTGACCTTGGCGCCGTGCAGTGCGGCGATCGCCTGAAGTGCGCCGATCTGGTAGGCGATGTTGGCCTCGATCTCCTTGATCGTGAGGTTGATCACGCGGCGGCCGAAGCCCTGCAGGTCGGCAAAGCCCGGGTGAGCACCGATCGACACGCCGTTGGCGGCGCAGAGCTTGACGGTGTCCATCATCACCACGGGGTCGCTGGCATGGAAGCCGCAGGCGACGTTGGCCGAGCGCACGATCTTCAGCACCTCGGCGTCGTTGCCCATCACCCAGGGCCCGAAGCTCTCGCCGAGATCGGAGTTGATGTTGACCTGTCCGGCGTTGGTGGCAGCAGCCATGGGAAACTCCTTGTGTCGAAGACGTTATCCTAGCAGACGTGAGCGTTCGGTACCTCTCCTGCGGCGATACTGCCTTTACTGTCGAATTCGGCAACGAAATTTCGCCCGCGATCAACGGCCAGGTGATGGCGCTGCATGCCGCCATCGGCCAGGCCAGGTCCGCCGGCAAGCTGCCGGGCGTGGTCGAGACCGTGCCCACCATGCGGTCCCTGATGATCGCCTACGATCCGCTGGCCACCACACGATCCCGGTTACAACCTGACATCGAGACGCTGGTCGCCCGCGGGCTGAAGGCCACCGGCACGACCCGCCAGGTCACCATCCCCTGCTGCTACGACGACCCCGAGTTCGCGCCCGATCTCAAGGATGTGGCCGAGCGCACCGGCAAGACGCCGGAGCAGGTGATCCAGGCGCACCTGAAATCGGCCTTCAAGGTCTATGTGCTGGGCTTCATGCCGGGCCTCGCCTACGTCGCGGGCCTCGATCCTTCCTTGTATCTGCCGCGGCGCAGCCAGCCGCGCGTGCGCCTGCCGCGCTCGACCGTCGCCATCGCCATGGACATGACGACGATCTATCCGTTCGAGAGCCCGGGCGGCTGGCACCTGATCGGCCGCACGCCGCTCATGATGTTCGACAAGCGCAAGCCGCAGCCGGTGTTCCTGGCCCCGGGCGACTCGGTCGCCTTCCAGCGCATCGACCGCAAGACCTTCGACAGGGTGGCGCGCGACGCCGAGCAAGGCACGCTCGACTGGTCGAAGCTGGTGAAGGCATGAGCGCGGGGCTGAAGGTCGTGAGGCCGGGGCTGTTCGATACGGTGCAGGATTTCGGCCGCATCGGCTTCATGGCGCTCGGCATGCCGACGGCGGGGGCGATGGACCGCATCGCGTTCAGCCTCGCCAACGCGCTGGTGGGCAATCCGCTCGACACCGCGGGGATCGAGATCGGCGTGATGGGTCCTGACCTGCTGGTCGAGGCCGACAGCGTGCGCCTGGCCCTCGTCGGGCCGCTCTCGCCGTCGCTGATCGACGGCCCCGACGCCGCCCCCAAGCCGATCGAGTCGGATCGCTCGCACCTGCTGAAGCGCGGCCAGATCCTGCGGGTCGGCATGATCGAGGGATCGAGCACCTCCTATCTCGCGGTCGCGGGCGGCCTCGCGCTCCCCGTCTTCATGGGCAGTCTCTCGACCTATAGCCGCGCCGGCGTCGGCGGCTTCGACGGCCGCAAGCTGGCGGCGGGCGACGTCCTGCCGCTCGTGCGCGAGGCCGCGTCACCGGGCGACGAACGCAAGCTCGGCAGCACCTTCGACTACGGCACCGGACCGATCAGGGTGATCTGGGGACCGCAGGACGACTACTTCAGCTCAAGAGGCCGCAAGACCTTCATCGAGTCCGAATACAAGGTCTCGAAGGAAGCCGACCGCATGGGCATCCGTTTCGACGGGCCCGTGATCGAGCACGAGAAAGGCGCAGACATCATCTCCGACGGCATCGGCCCGGGCGCCATCCAGGTGCCGGGCGCCGGCCTGCCGATCGTGCTGCTGGGCGACCGGCAAACGGTGGGCGGCTATTCCAAGATCGCGACGGTGGCGTCGGTCGACCTGCCGCGCCTGGGCCGCCTGCTGCCGGGCCAGACCGTGCGGTTCGCTGCCATAGAGGTCGCCGAGGCAGAGGCCCTGCGCCGCGAGCAGGAGGCGCGGCTGGGGCGCGTGATCGCGGGCTTCCGGACCGCCCGCCCGCCGGGCGGCATCGATCTCGTGAAGCTCTACGAAACCAATCTGATCGACGGCGTCGTCTTCTGACCCCGACCTAACGGAGCGGCGCCAGTTCGGTGTCACGCGCGAGATCGCCCATGCCGTCGAACGAGAGCCGGCCCGCGCCCGAGACATAGAACGACAACAGCCCGCCCGCGATGGCGCAGTTCTTGAGGAAATGGAACATCTGGGCGTGGTCGAAGAAACTGGCGTGGAACAGCAGCGCCGTCACCACGCAGAAGCTCGCCAGCACCAGCACGGTGAGGCGCATGCGGTAGCCCGCGATCAGCAGGATGCCGCCCGCCAGTTCGATGAACACCGCGATCGGCAGCAGGTTCACCATCACGCCGCTATGGATCATGAAGGCCGTGGTCTCGTCATAGCCCTGCACCTGGCCGACGCCCGACCACAGGAAAAGTCCCGCGACCAGGCAACGCGCGACCAGCAGCACACTGCTATTGCCGGTATCGTCGAGGGTTTCGTCCATCGGCCGAGGTTCCTGCATTGCCAGCTTTCAGTGTAGCCAATTCGCGCGCTGGTTGGTACGAAGCCACAGCGGTCTGTAACGATTGAAACAATCAAGCGGGGAAACGCCGAGATGGTCTGGCAACCGGAAATGGACGAGTTGCGCCGCCGCCAGGCGCTCGCCCGGCGGATGGGCGGCGCCGACAAGGTGAAGCGCCAGCACGACGGCGGACGGCTGACCGTGCGCGAGCGCATCGACCGGCTGGTCGACAAGGAGAGCTTCCGCGAGATCGGCTCGGTCGCCGGCAAGGCCGAGTACGACGGCAGGAACGACCTCGTCGACCTCATGCCGGGGAATGCGGTCATGGGCCGCGCCAGGATCGACGGCCGCCCAGTGGCGGTGACCGGCGACGACTTCACCGTGCGCGGCGGCTCGGCCGACGCCACGATCAAGGAAAAGGCCATCTTCATCGAGCGCTATGCCAACCAGTACCGCGTGCCGATCGTGCGCATGATCGAAGGCTCAGGCGGCGGCGGCTCGGTCAAGACCATCGAGACGACCGGCCGCGCCAACGTGCCGGGCGTCAGCGGCTGGGAGTGGACGGTGCGCAACATGGAGACCGTGCCGACGGTCGGCCTCGGCCTCGGCTCGGTCGCGGGCCTCGGCGCCGCGCGCCTGGCGGCCACCCACTACTCGGTGATGGTGAAGGAGCTTTCGGCGATGTTCGTGGCCGGGCCGCCGGTGGTGAACCGCCTCGGCGCCAAACAGTTCGACAAACAGGAGCTGGGCGGCTGGGAGATCCAGCTGCGCGCCGGCGCGATCGACGAGGCGGTCGACACGGAAGACGAGGCCTTCGCCGCCACGCGCCGCTTCCTGTCGTACCTGCCCTCCTCCGTCTATGACGTGCCGCCGCGCGCGACGCCCACCGACGATCCGGCGCGCCGCGAGGAGTCTCTGTTCGAGGCGATCCCGCGCGACATCCGGAAGGTCTACAAGATCCGCCCGATCGTCGAGAAGGTCGTCGACCAGGGCAGCTTCTTCGAAATGGGCAAACTCTACGGCCGCTCGGTCGTCACGGCGTTCGCACGCATCGACGGCTGGCCGGTCGCGGTGATGGCCAGCGACCCGATGTTCTACGGCGGCGGCTGGACGGCCGATGCCTGCCAGAAGGTCGCGCGCTTCGTCGACATGGCGGAGACCTTCCACCTGCCGGTCGTCTACTTCTGCGACTGCCCCGGCTTCCTGATCGGGCTGGAGGCCGAGAAGAGCGGCGTGATCCGCCAGGGCGTGCGCACGATGTCGGCGATGTTCCAGACCACCGTGCCGTGGTGCACCTTCATCATCCGCAACGCCTTCGGCGTGGCGGGTGCGGCGCACCAGAACGGCGCGCGCCTCAACTGGCGTTATGCCTGGCCTTCCGGCCGCTGGGGTTCCTTGCCGCTGGAGGGCGGCATCGAGGCGGCCTACCGCGCCGACCTCGACGCCGCGCCCGATCGTACGGCCAAGATGGGCGAAATCGAGGATCGGCTGAACAAGCTCCGCTCTCCGTTCCGCAGCGCCGAGTCGTTCTGGATCGAGGAGATCGTCGATCCGCGCGACACCCGCCGGATACTGTGCGAATTCGTCGAGCTGGCGGCTCCCCTGCGCGGCAGCGGGCCCAGCCATCATGGGATGCGCCCGTAGCCGTTTCGTGTCAGGAGACTGGCCACGCCGCTCACTGTGGAGAGACCGATGGCCAAGAAACCTGGAACCGGACGCGGCCCCGAGTTCGTCCTGTTCAACGTCACCTACGAGGACGGCTCGCAGCGCTCCAATCGCCGGGTGACCACGGACGATGCCGCCGGCGGCGACCAACAGGTGAAGGCCGCCCTCGAGCAGCAGGACCGCGCGGTCGCCGAGAAATCCGGCCGCCCGCCGCTTGCCATCAAGACCATCGTGCGGGTCGACTGACACATGTCAGTGCAATTATGTCGGCGAGATCGCGCTTGGTCTGCATTGCCTTCGCCCGTTAAAATTGCGTCAGGAGTGCGGGGAGACGGGTGCGCGGAATTGCGATTTTCTTCGGGACGGGAGCGGCCATCTGGGCCGTGCTGTACTTCGTCCTGAAAGTGGTGTTTTGCATCGCCCTCGCATGGGCACTTGCAGTAATGCTCTTTATGGCTCTCGGGCTGGGTTTCACCATTTTCTACTCGGGCGACGCGGACAAATAGCGGCGGTTGCCGCGGGCTGTGGGGAACAACCGTCATAAGACGTTGCGGTCGATCACGGTTTGAGGTGATCATGATCGGCGGCCCGCCGCATCATCCCATGAAGAGCCTCATCTACTTTCATCTCGTCGCCATCGTGCTGGCCGCGATCTGCCTGTGGCAGCTGCGCCGCGAACTCGCGGAAAGACCGGCCGGCGGTGCGGGATGGGCGGTGCCGCCGGTGCTGTCAATCGTCGTCGCAGCGATCCTGTTGATCGTCTCGCCGGGCAAACGCTTCGAACTGTGGGCCATCGCTATCGTGGTGGGTCTGGTGGTCGGTCTTGGCGCGGGCCTGATCCTCAGCGCCGTCAAGGACTACGAACGGAGGGTCGTGCGGGTCCAGCGCACCTGGGACGGTGTCGGCGCGGCTAGCCTGCTGCTGTTCCTCACCCTGGCGCGCCTCGTGACGTCGGACTTCATGAACCGCCAGTCCGGCAAGTTCGGCGTCCTCGGCGCCTCGGCGGCTTTCCTGGCGGCCTATCTCAGCGGCCGTGCCATCACCACCTGGTTCTACACCGCGCGCCGCTCGATCCATCTCGATATGACCGAAGACGGACACCGCAAGGCCGGGTAGCGGTTCAATCGCGCCAGGCAAAGCCGTAGAGCCGCGGCAAGGTTCCGCAGGCGGGATCGAACGGCCATTCGTCGCGGAAGTTCGGGCCGGCGACGACGATCGCCTCGGCCTGCCTGGTGCGCAGTGTCGCGCTGAGCGCCGGCAGGGTCCACTCCTGGCTGAACAGCACGTTGGGCCAGGCGGTCATCGGCAGATCCGCCGCCTTGACGATGCCGGTGTGCGAGGTGACCACCTGGCGCATGAAGCCGAGATAGCCGCGCCACAGATGGGTGAGCGCAAGATCGGGCACGGCGGCCGCCAGCAGCAGCGCGAAGGCCGAGGCCGCCAGGCGCCGCCCGACCTCGGGCCGGCGCAGGCAGGCGAGCAGCGCCAGTCGACTGTCGGGGAAGGCGACGTGGATCCACATCGCGACCAGCAAGGTCCACAGCACGCAGCCCGCCGCGGTGCGCGCCACGTAATGCGACGGCGGAAACAGGAAGGCCTCGGGCCGGATCGGCCGCAGCCACGGCACGACCACCAGCAGCAGAGCCACAAAGCCGATCAGCGCGACCGGTGCGCGGCCCAGCAGCCAGCGCGGCCACACCAGCGAGGCCGCCGCGAACAGGCCGAGCCCGGCGAGCGGGATGACGAACTGCAGGTTCTGCCAGAAATCCGGCACTGCAGCGCGCACCAGCACGAAGTGCGGATGGTTCCAGTAGACCGCCATGGTGATGCCCGACACCAGCGCACCGCCCACGAAGGCCAGCGCCGCGATCGTGCCCAACAGGCGGGCGATGTCGTCCGGCGCCTCGTCACGCCGGCGCCAGGTCGACCACAGGACGGCAGCGGCGATCAGCGGGCCGAGATAGACCATCGCCTCGTAGGACCGGAGGCAGAGCGCGCCCAGCAGGAGGAGGATGAGGCCGTCCCGCCGGCTTCCCGTCGAGGTCAGGACGACCGCCATCGCCGCCGTCACCGCGGCGTAGGCTGCATTGTATTCGCCGATGATGAAGAACGACGTCGGCAGGTAGACGCTGGCCACGATGGCCAGCACGATCGCCAGCAGCAGCGCGTCGGCGCGCAGCCGCGCCAGGGCGAGGTGATAGAGCGCTACCGGCAGCGCGAACAGCGCCAACGACTGGATCGTCGCCAGCAGCTTGAGGTCGAGGACGCCCAGCCGCAGCGCCAGCAACACCGGCAGCTGGGTCACCCAGCCGACATGGGCGCGCGCCGGATAGAAGTCGTGGAACTTGTCGGAATCGACGATGTTCACCAGAAACGCCGCGCCATCCCAGAACAGGCCGCGGCAGGCATAGCTGTTCCAGGCGGCCAGCGCCCACAGCACCAGCACGGCGCCACGATACGCGTAGTGGGGCGTTGCCGATGTCGACGAGGGGGCTGGCATGCCTAGCGGCGCCAGTAGAACCGGCCCAGGTTGGGCGGCTCCTCGGGATGGAACGGCACCCATTCGCTGTAGCCCTTGGGCGGCAGGATGATGCCGTCGGCGTCGCTCGACCGTACCGCGAGACACTGGGTCGACAGCACCCAGTCCTCGACCAGCAGTATGTCGGGCCAGTGCGAAAGTTTCGTCTCCTCGAACGGGATGATGCCGTGCCGACTCTCCACCGCCGCCCGCGTGTCGTCGACGAAGTCGACCCAGCTCAGCGACAGGAAGATGTCGGACGGCAGGATCGCCAGCGGCATCAGGCAGGCGAAGGCGAGGAACCGCCGCGCCGGCGGCGGCTCGCGCAGCACCACTGTCGCCTTCAGCCTGACGTGCAGGCTGGAGCGGTAGAACCAGACGAACATGAGGATGGCGCAGGCCACCAGGCCGCCCATCACGCGGCTGACATACTGCGCCTTGGCGAGCGGCCGGATCAGCGTGTCGCCGACCGCCAGCAGCGGCGACAGCACCAGCAGTCCGAGGCCCAGCGCGGCCCAGCGATAGGGCTTGGCGGTGGCCAGATCGGCCGGCCAGATCAGCGCCCACACCACGATCACCAGCGCCGGCCCGAAGACGAAGTCGAACTGCATGTTGTGCCAGAAGTTCCGGGCCTGCTGCAGCGTGTCCTCGAGGTGCAGCGCCGACAGCTCGGAGAACGGGTGCACGATCGAATCGCGGGCGACCCAGGTGCCCCAGGCGAACAGCGCGGCGGCCAGCAGATAGAGCGGCGCCGCCGCCAGCTGCCACCCGTTTTTCGTTCCGGCCGGGGCGGCGCGCAGGTTCTTCCAGACCCGCCACAAAGTGAGCGCGACCAGCAGCGGCCCGACATAGACCATGGCCTCGTAGATGCGGATCGAGAAGGCGCCGAGCACCGCGAGCATCAGTCCTTCGCCCAACCGCAACCGGTCGGCCGTCAGCAGGGTGACGCCGACGAAGGTCGCGAAGGCATAGAGGGTGTTGTATTCGCCGACGATGAAGAACGACACCGGCAGGAAGACGATGGCGATGATGGCGATCACCGAGGCCAGCATCACCGGATCGTGGCGCGCCCGCCAGAGCGCCCCGGTGTAGAAGATGGTCGGCAGGCCGAAGAATCCGAACGACAGCAGGCGGGCCAGCCAGTGCAGGTCGGTGACGCCCAGGATGACGGCCGTCATCACCGGAATCTGGCCCGCGATCATGGCGTAGAGGCGCGGCGGGTAGAAATCGAAGAACCACTCGTAGGTGGCGATCTGCACGAGGAACGCAAAACCGTCGACGAACAGGCCGCGGCAGATCCAGCTGTGCCAGAGCGCCAGCGCCCAGATCAGGCCGATTGCGGCTCGGTAAGCGAACGTGTTGGAAGGCATCGCGGGCTTCGTCGGGCTCTACAGGAGCCCCGTCGGCGGCGCAAGCCATACAAGCTTGCAGCGTCGATGGGGCGCTGTTAGAGCAGATTTAGGGAACGTAGAACCAGTCTCCACCTCACCCTGAGGAGCATCGCGTAGCGATGCGTCTCGAAGGGTGGGCAACAAACAAGGTGCTCGTGCCCACCCTTCGAGACGGCCGCTTACGCGCATGTGAATGCGCTCACGCGGCCTCCTCAGGGTGAGGTGATTCCGTGGAAGCGGAACATGCTCTAGCAAGGCGCCGCAAACGAGGATCAAATGCTCAGTTGGGAAAAGATCGACGCCATCCCGGGCTGGTTCATGTTCCAGTCCTACTGCGTCTGGCGCGCCCTGCTCGACCAGCAGGCCGACGGTGCTGGCGGACCAGTGGGGGGCGACCTGTTCGAGATCGGCGTGTGGCGCGGCCGCTCCGCCTCGGTCCTGGCGAACTACCGCAAGGATGACGAGAAGCTTTACCTCTGCGACCTCAGGCTGGACGAAGGCCCGGTCCGCGCCGCCATCCAGTCGACCGGAATCGAGCCTGCCAACATCGTCGGCCTCTCCGGTCCCTCGATCGACCTGCCGGCCAAGCTCGACCCGAAGGCGATGCACCACAGCGTGCGCTGGTTCCACATCGACGGCGAGCACACCGGGACTGCAGTCTATCGCGAGCTCGAGTTCGCCAACCAGATCGTGGGTCCGCAGGGCATCGTCGTGATCGACGACTTCTTCTCGCCGCGCTACCCCGCGAACACCACCGAGGTGGTGCGCTACATGGAGAAGAACCCGTTCCATTTCCGCCTGCTCGCGGTCGGCTTCAACAAGGGCTATCTGTGCCGTCCCGAGGCGCTGCCGCGCTACATGGACTTCATGGCCTCGGGCATGTCGACGGCGCTCAGCCGCTACGGTGCCAAGACGACGATCTTCAAGACCACTGGCCCGTGGGATACCGATGCCGTCGGCATCACCGAGTACGTGCCGGACGCAGGGCCGATTGCCGGCACCGACAACGAGCCGCAGCGCTGGCACATGATGCGCACGAAGCATGTGTGGGGACCGGTGCGTCACCTGCAGAACGGCTTCCGCATGCTGAAGCAGGCCCTCAGCAAATGAGAGCGGGCAAGTAAGTGCCGAACTTCCTTCAGCGGTTGTTTGGCGGCGCGACGGCCGCCGAAGACCCCTTCTCGGTCTTCCTCGCGCCCAACGCCCACGCGATCAACCAGGCGCGGCAGTCGCATCTCGCAAGCCTCGGCCTCGACCTCAAGGGCAAGAGGGTGCTCGAGGTCGGCGCCGGCATCGGCCTGCACACGCCGTTCTTCCTCGAGCGCGGCTGCACGGTGACCGTGACTGACGGGCGGCCCGAGAACGTGGCCGAGATCGCGCGGCGTCATCCGGGCGTGAAAACCGCGATCGTCGACCTCGAAGTCGACCGCCCGATCGAGCTCGGCCGCTTCGACGCGGTCTACTGCTACGGCCTGCTCTATCACCTCTCCAACCCGCAGCGCGCGCTGGCGCGGCTGGCCGACGTCTGCGACGGCCAGCTGTTGCTGGAAACGGCGGTATCGCCCGGCACCCACGACGAGCTGCTGCTGGTGCGCGATCCCGACGCCTTCAACCAGGCGATCTCGGGCATCGGCTGCCGGCCGACGCGGCTGTGGATTCTCAATCGCCTGAAGTCGCTGCTGGGCTACGGCTACATTCCGCGCACCCAGCCCGACCATGTCGATTTCCCGGCCGACTGGATTCACACGCCGATCCAGACCATGCACCGCTCGATCTTCGTCGGCTCGCGCACGCCTTTGGCTTTGCCGACCCTCGTCGACAGCGTCCCCGACGAACAGCCGGTATTCAAGGGCTAGGCACCGCACGCCGAACACCAGGTCTGTTGCCCATCCTTCGAGACGCGCCGCTGCGCGACGCTTCCCGCACATCCTCATCCTTGTAAGTCATCGAGGCGCTCGGGGAGTAGAGTTTGCGTTGCGGTGCCGGAGGGTAGATCGTCTCATCCAAGGGTGGTTGAACCCGTTCCTCAGCGTGGTCGCCCTCCGGTCGTTCCAGTGAACCCGAACAGTCGCCTGGGCCGGTCCGCGAGCCCGCTTTCGCAAGGAAGGGTCGCCATGGAACAGATCAGCGTTGTCGGCATCGACGTATCGAAGGATCGTTTGGACGTTCATGTCTTGCCTGAGGGAGAGGCCTGGTCGGTGTCTCGCGATGGTGAGGGGCTTGGTGAACTGTGCCGGCGGCTCGGCGGTACGGCGCGTCTGGTCGCCCTCGAGGCAACCGGCGGATACGAGACCATCGTCGCGGCCACCCTGTCGAGCGAAGGCGTGCCGGTAGTCGTGGTCAACCCGGCCCAGGTCCGCAACTTCGCCAACGCTCTTGGACAGCGCGCCAAGACCGATCCGATCGATGCCCGGGTAATCGCCCGCTTTGCCGAGGCGACGCAACCGGAGATCCGTCCCTTGCCCGATCGGGCGACCCGCCTGCTGGCCGATCTGGTGGCCCGTCGCCGCCAGATCGTCGAGATGATCGTGGCCGAGCGCCAACGCCTGCACCGCACCGAGCCGCCGCGGGTGCGCAAGAGCATCGAGCGGTTGTTGAAGGCGCTGGAGAAGGAACTTGCCAGCCTCGACCACGACATCGACGACAGCGTGCGCAGCTCGCCGGTGTGGCGCGAGAAGGAAGACCTGATGACATCCGTTCCAAGCGTGGGGCCGATCATCGCCAGAACCATATTGGCCGAACTGCCCGAGTTGGGCACGCTCGACCACAAGCGGATCGCGGCCCTTGTCGGCCTCGCTCCCTTCACCCGCCAGTCCGGCGCTTGGAAGGGCAAGGCCTCGATCGGCGGTGGGCGCAGCGCCGTGCGCACTGCACTCTTCATGGGAGCCCAGGGTGCCAAGCGCTGGAACCCGGCGTTGAAGGCCTTCTATGAACGCCTCATCGCTGCCGGCAAGCCCAAGATGGTCGCCACCATCGCCGTCGCCCGCAAGCTGCTCACTATCCTCAACGCCATCCTCAGAGACAAAACGCCATGGCAAAACGCTTGACCTCAGACACAGTCGCTGAGGAGGCCCGAAGGGCCGTCTCGAAGGATGGGCGCGAGCACCCCGCTGGCGACACGGCTCACAGGTAATCATCGTCATCGTATTCATGGCGCAGCGGATCGTACTCGGTGATACACCGGCCATTGGTGCCTGGCCTGTCCTCCTCGTCGTCGTCCCATTCTCCGCGCTTGCGCCAGTGAACGGGCCGGTATTCCAGATCGGGCGACGAGGGCGGCGGATGCGGCGGCGCAACCGGCGGCGGCCATGGCGCAATTTCAGGTGATGGAACAGACGGAAATACGTCCACAGACGCAGGCGGAGGCGGAGGCGTCTCCGCAACAATGACCGGCAGCGGCTGCGCCGCGATTTCCGGTGACGGAACAGGCGGAGATACCGGTGAAGGGACAGGCGGTGGCGGCTCGACCTTCGGCGGTGGCGGCCGGACGTCCGGTTCGGGCGCGCGCGGTCGCAGGTGAGGACCGGGCGGCGGCAGTTCGCAGGGGAAGTCGGGATAGTCCTTCTTCCACTGCGCCGCGGCGGCCGGATCGACCGCAAGGCGATCGGCGATCTCCTGCTTCATGTCGAGGATCTTGAACATGAGCTCTATGCGACGGAACCTGCCTTCCGTCTCGAGCCACTCCACGCCTCTTTCGAGCCGGCGCAGCCGCCCCTTCTGGCTCATTTCACTGCCTTCACGTCCTTCAACTCGTCCCTGTATTCGCGCACCCGCGAGTTGAGGTCGTCGATCTTGCGTTCCTGGGCCACCAGCTCGAAGGCGCGGCGGTGCGTCTCCAGCATCGCCGCCAGCGAGGCGCCGTCCTGCGCCGTCAAGCGGCCTTCCCGCACCCCCTCCGCGACGACGCTATGGGCGTACAGCAGATCGTCCGGCGTATCGATCTCCGGCAGCATGAGCTGCAGCGGACGGCTCTTGGGCGCCGACCAGATGCGACTGAGCACCAGACGCGCCGCCGCGATATCGCCCCCGGTTGCCGAGTTGAGCACCTTCTGGAACAGGGCGTCGGCGCCAGCCTCGGCCAGCTCGTCCAGACGTTGATTGACGATATTGCGACTTCCGCGCGGACGACCAGGACCGCCGGGATTGCCTTTCTCGAATTTGGACATGATGGATTTCCTCGAGGAGTGCGTGGCGCTGCCGTTAAATATACGGAAATTTAACGGGAACGGCCCCTGCCATGGCGGCAACGGCTTGCGCTAATATTGCGACTATCGCACTCTTTGTCAAGAGCGGGACCTGATGAATTTTGCCGGCGGCCGTTGGGATCGACAGCCGCTCCGATGGAGCTTCTATCGATCGTGGCGGGTGCCACTCCGCCAACCGACCGTCGTTCCCGTAAGCGTAGATTCCCGCAGTAGTGAGCTTTGCAGCCTATTTATGATCGGGCCTAGGCGTGTGCCCGCTCTGATTTCTTGCGAGTGCGCGGTTTGTGCGCTGCCGTGCTCCTTGCCACGTACTTTCGGTGGGCAGATTTGAGCGGTTGAACGGTGGGTATAGCGCTGAGGCGAATGCCAAGAGAGGCAAGCACGCGCACGACCGTACCGAACTCCGGATTGCCGTTCCCGCCAAGCGTTTTGTAGAGGCTGGTTCGACTTAGATTTGCGTCGCGTGCGACTTCAGCCAGACCGCGGCCGCGAGCGACGATGCCGAGTGCGTCCCGTATTTCTTCCACGTCGCCTGTTTCAAATGCGGCGCTGAGATAGGCTGCGCGACGCGCTGGCGTGTCGAGCAGTTCGGATGCATCAAAGCGTGTGATTTTCATCGTACGCACTCCTATTTTCCGGCCAGGTCTCGCGCTCGCCTGATGTCCTTGTCCTGTGTGCCTTAGTCTCCGCCGCACAGCAGGATCACCACAGCCGAGCCTTCATAAACGAAGTAGCCGCGATAGCCCGGTCCGTAATCTATTCGCATCTCCTGCACACCGCCGCCAACCGACTGCGCGTCACCAGGGTTGCCCCGTTCCAGCCGGCGAACGCTGCACTATTCTGGCGTAGGCATTCGCGTCCCGCAGTCCCTTGAGCCACTTGCCAAATACTGCCGAGTAGCGAACTTCGATCATGTGCCGCTTATGTAGTCCATAGGAGACAAGCGCACAAGGACATATCGTCTCCTACAGGAGACAATAAAGAGCGGACTTTCAACCCTGGCGGGGCCGAAGTCGTCGCCGAGCCATCATTGTCATCGCGCCATCTGCGAAGAATGGTTAGCCTTCAGCCACGCACTCGAACCGGTCCGGCGGGACATCAACCGGGGACTGGTATTGCCATGAAGCCACTCGATGACGTCCGTCAGATCTCGGCGTTGACCTACGGGTTCATCGCGTCGAAGGCGCTGTTCGCTGCCCTGGACCTGGACCTTTTCACGAAAATCGCCGGAGGGACCACGACTTTCTCCGCCCTGGCCGAGGCCACCGGCATCGCCGCCAACCGCCTGCGCACTCTGTTGACGGCGCTGAAAACCACCGGCCTGATCACCGAGGCCGGGGGAACCTTCGCCAACGCGCCGGCAACCGCGATGTACCTCGTCGACGGCGCAAAAGGAGATTTCCGCGATTACGTCAAGGTCGTGAACGGCGGCTTTCTCTACGAAGCCTTGCGCCATCTCGAGAAGGCGATGCGGGGCGAGCGCATCTTTGCGGACAAGGGCTTCTATGAAGGCATCGTCTATTCCGAAGGCGGCGTCGGCGGCGCCGCTTTCAGCAGCGCCCAGCACGCCGGATCGCTGGGGCCGGCACGCCTCATGGCCCGAAGGGTCGATCTTGGCGGGGCGACCCGGTTTCTCGACGTCGGCGGCGGCAGCGGCGCCTATACGCTGGCCTTCCTGAAGCAGAACCCCGCGCTGCAGGCGACGATATTGGATTTCCCGGAAACCGCCGAGACCGCCCGCCGCTACGCCGCGGCGGCGGGGATGAGCGATCGCGTGGCTCACCTCCCGGGAAACGCGATCACCACCGAATGGCCGGGCCAGCAGGACGTCGTGCTGATGTCCTATGTGTGGAGCGCCGTCGGCGGCAACGACATCAGGACGCTGGCCCGCCGGGCGTTCGAGGCGCTGAAGCCGGGCGGCCTGGTGCTGGTCCACGATTTCATGGTGGACGATCGGCATGAAGGTCCGAGCTTCGCCGCCTGGTATCTGCTGGCGGCGCTGCCTGATAATCCCGATGCGGAATGCCTGACACCGGGCTTTGTCGAGGCAGCGCTGCGCGACGCGGGCTTCGTCATCGAACGCACCGAGCCGATGCTCGACGAGATCACGCAACTGACGCGCGCCCGGCGGCCCTAGCCGCTGCCCGACCGCACCATCTGCCGGGCTCCTCCCGACACCCGGATGCTCGCCCCGGGTTCAGGGCCGATCTCGGCCCGCAGCCGCGACGGCACGCCCATGTCCTCGCCCTGAACGATCTCGATCGCATCACCATGAGGCCAGCCGAGATCCCGCAGATATCCCGCGAGGGCCGCCGCCGCCGCGCCTGTCGCCGGGTCCTCGTAGACGCCTCCCGCCGCGAAGGGATTGCGGGCATGGAAGAGCGTGTCGGTTTCCGCATGGACGAGACTGATGGTGACGATCCCGCTTTCCGCCATGAATCGCCGCCCCTTCTCCTGGTCATAGCGCATCGCGGCCAGCTTCTGCCGACTTGCGAGCGCCAGCACGAGATGGCGGGCACCGGCCTCGGCGATCGCGGGCGGCAGGCGCGGGTCGAGATCGGCACCCGTATAGGAGAAAAGGCCGAGCGCGGCCTCGACCAGCTCCTGTGGCGCCGGCGCACTGCGGGTCGGCGGCGATTGCAGCGCCGCGCCGAGCGCGGGATTGTTGCGCCACCCCGTCACCGTGATCCGCGCCTCGTTCAGCTGGAGCATGAAAGTGCCGTCACCGTGCGCGAGCGCAAGAGCTGCTCCAAGCGCGATGGTCGCATGGCCGCAGAATGGCACCTCGAGCTCGGGGGCGAAGTAGCGCACCCGCCAGTCCTCCCCGCTCCGTGCGGCGAATACCGTCTCAGAGTATCCGACCTCCGCCGCGATCGCCTGCATCCGCTCGGCAGGAGGAAGCGCGTCGCAGAGCACGACACCGGCGGGGTTTCCCCCGGTCCTTCCTTGCGAAAAAGCGGCGATCCGTTGCACGTTCATTCGTTGATCCATGGTCGAGACTGTACCCGAAGGAGAATTGATGTTCGATCTTGCGCCCATACCCAAGGTCATCACCTTCGACTGTTACGGAACCCTGGTCCAATGGCGCGAAGTGCTGCTGCGAGAACTTGGCGAGATCCTTGCCGCGGAGGGACGCGATCCCGCGGAGTTTGTCGCGCTCCTCGATACGTTTTCCGAAATATCGCACATCCTGACGAAGGAGAAGCCGCACCGTCTCTACAGGGAAATACTGCGAGCGGGGTTTCGCGGCGCTCTCGGGCGGCACGGCCTGCAGGCCTCCGACGAGAGGCTGGAAAAGATCGCGCGATCCTTGCCGACGATGGGACCGCATCCGGAGGTTCCCGGAGTCCTGCGCAAACTCCGAACGCGCTACAAGCTCGCGATCTTCACCAATTCGGACGACGACCTGATCGCCCCCACCGTCGAGAAAATCGGCGTGCCCATCGACTACGTGATCACGGCCGAGCAGGCCCGGGCCTACAAGCCGTCGCGCGCGATCTTCGAGCACGCGCACCGCGCGATGGGCGTAACGAAGGACGAAACGGTTCATGTCGCGATGAGCATGATCCTGGACATGCAGGCGTGTCACGAGCTGGGCATCCGCGGCATCTGGATCAATCGACATGGCGAGCGCGGCAATCCCGCCTGGCTTCCCTACGTCGAGCTGCCCGATCTCACCGGCATCCCCGCCCTTCTGCTTCCGTCGTCGCGCTAGTGTAAGTGCAGACTGTCATCCCGAGCGAAGCGAGGGATCCTTGCATGGCCGCAGTTAAGGATCTCTCGCTTAAGGCGCATGCGAATGCGCCGACTCGAGATGACAGTCTGCACGTAAGTGTCGGCAGTGACTCCAAACGGGCCGGAAAGTCTCCGAGGGCCGCTTATGAAAGATCGTCACCTCGACGCCGGCCGGATCTCGATCCCGATCAACTCCTTCGTCCCCTGGCCCTGCCAGCCATTCGCCGCGTCATACCCCTGGCGGTAGCGCCAAACGATGTCGAGCTCAGCGCCCGAGGGCTTTTTCCAGGACAGGCGATAGTAGAGGTAGCGTTGCCAGGACGGTGAATGTCCCGTCATGAAGTTGGTCTCGAACGGCGTCGGCCAGCTCAGAAAGCTGTGGTCCAGGACGACCGATGTCGCATCGCCTGGACCGGCAGCGAAGGCCGGTATCGCCTCGTCGCCGCCAGGCAAGGTGCCGGCACGGGAGCCGAGCACGAAACTGCTTCCATCCTTAAGCAGCACCAGTTGGCCGCCGGCATCCACGTTCAGGGCGGCGACCTGCCCGTCGTCGGGATCCGGTCCGTTGAAGTCCACGATCTGTCCCACCAGCAACCCGGGTCCGCTCCACCCTGCCGGTCCCATGACACCGGGGGTTCCGGGACCGAACTGAAGCCAGATACCGTTCCAGCCGAGCGGCGTGGACTGAAGAGTCGCCAATCGCGGCGTGTAGAACTGATCGACGAACAGCGCGCACCATCGCGAGGTGAAAAACCACAGCGCGGCCAGAAGCACGACCGCGATGCCGCCGCGAATGAGAAATGAACGCACGGACATCACCTCGCCTGGTCGGCCGCGCCGTCAGCATAGGCTGGCCTTTCGTTGCCAAATATCCACAAACTTGCTTTATCGAGGAAGGGGGAGGGCCATCGTGAATACATATGGGAAAGCTTCGGTTTTGGTGACGGCGATTGCGTGTGCGTATGCAGTGGCGTCGTGTGCGGGTTCGTCTTCCGACGTCGCTTCCGGAAAATCCTCCCGCCCGGCTCCACCCGCGACGGCCACTGCTCCTACCGCAGTCACGCCCGTCATCGCGTCGACGCTATCGACCCCGGTCGCCGTCTCGGCGACCGATGGCAAAACGCATATCGCGTATGAGCTCCTGTTGACGAATACCATGTTGTCGCCGACGACGATTCACTCCGTCAAGGCGACGGCCGGCGGCCGGACGCTCTTCGAGCTGTCGGGAGACAGGCTTTCTCCCTGGATGAAGAATCTCGGCACCAAAACCCCCGGTACGGTGATGGGCCCCGGACAGGCGGCGGTGGTGTTGATAGACGCGATCGTCGACAACATGGCCGATGTGCCCGGCGAGATCAGTCACGTTCTGGAGGTCGAGCTGTCCAAGCCCAACCTGCCGCTGTTTCCCAGGAACCTGACCGAGCACATCGCAACGATCGCCATCGACCGGCAAAGACCGGTCGTCATCAGGCCGCCCCTGGACGGACCGCACTGGGTCAACGGGGATGGGTGCTGCGGGGCCACCACGCATCGCGCGGCGATCAGTCAGCTCAACGGCAGGCTCTGGGCACCCGAGCGGTACGCCGTGGATTACGTCCAGCTCAACGACGACGAACTCATGTACACCGGTGACCGATCCTCGCCCCAGAGCTATGTGGCTTTTGGCGCGAAAGTGTACTCGGTTGCCGATGGCACCGTGGTCGCGGTCAACCGTGGCCTGCCGGAGCAAATTCCCGAGGTCTGGCCGACGGGATTGGCGCTCAACGATTTTGGCGGCAATTACGTGATCGTGGACATCGGCAATGGCCACTATGCGTTCTATGCCCATCTTCAAAACGGTAGCGTCAAAGTAAATGTCGGCGATCGCTTGCGCGCCGGGCACGTGATCGGACTATTGGGCAACACCGGAAACAGTGGTGGGCCGCATCTGCATTTCCATATCGTCGATGGGCCGGATCCATTGGCATCGAACGGCGTACCGTTCGAGATCGATTCCTTTCGACTGGAAGCGCGGATCGGCTCCGATGCCAGTCTCGACCGGCTCATAGCAGGTGGCAGGGCCGACTACGCACCCAACGGCGATGTCGGCCAACGCGACAGGGAGATGCCACTTACCTTCGACGTGATGACCTACAAAGCGGGAAACTAGGTCGGTCATCGAGGCGACAGGAAGGTTCGCGGCGCTGCCAGAAAGACGGACCCGCGTCGATAAAGGCGGCACGACCATCCGCGTCAGACGCGCTGCCACCGCAACCTGGCAATGCGAGGGTCGGCCGCGAAGGTATCGCGGCCAAGCGTAATACCTGATTTGGGCGCCTCGCAGACCGCCTGGGCGCCGGCCTCGCTGAGGCGAATATGCCAGGTCTGCTGACTGACCGGCTTGCTCCTGGTGAAGGCTCGGCACGTCAGGAGAGCGAGGTTCATGCCCTGCTGCGGGTCACGCACCGACAGGTATCGGACGATTTCAATCCGCGCCGCACGTGCCCTGTCGCCCAGCGCCTGGCACGGCCCGTAGTCCGTATGGTGCATCCACAGCGTCTTGTCCCTTTGAAGTGTCCCCCTGGTGAGATCAATCCCCTTCTTCGTCGCGTACGCGGCTGAAAAGGCGGTGTACTCGGCGGCGTTCGAAGGCCAGGGCGTACCCGGTGACTCGGCGTAGAACAGCAGGCGATAAAATATGATTTCGACGATCGCCGTATGCGGCTCTTCCGCTGCATAGAAAACGCCTTCGGTCAGCCCGGGACGGCGGAACCGGGAGCCCCCGGGGTAGACGGCCCCATAGCGAAAGGGGGTCGACAGAAGATAGTGCAGATGCTCGCATTCCGGCGGCAGTACCGGTTTGGTGTTCTGCAACAGATCTTCGAGAACCGCCTGTTCCTCAACCGTATCCACGACCTTCAAGGTCGAGACGCGATGCTGTGCCTCGACGAGACGCCAGCAGGTGCCCGCAAGCGTCTTTGCTTCAGACGATAGCGCGGCGGGCGTCCAGGTACTGGATGACATTCATGAGGCCGGGAACGGTCTGGATCAGGGCGAGCGGCTCATCGTTGAGCAGAGTGTTCCTGTTCCTCATCCAGGCGCTCGCGACCGCATCGTCGCCGCCGACGATGGCATCCAGCGAGCGATAGAGGCGTACAAAGAGAAGCGCGAGCTCGAACGGCTTTTGATCCGGCTGCAGCGCGTAATCGCCGGCACGCATGCGCGAGACGGTCGCGTCCGACAGGCCGACGACCGCGCCGAATGCCTTGTTGGTCAAGCCAAGCTGCCTCGCCGCCCTGAGCGCCGCCTTGGTAACGACGAGGGCGCTGTCGGGCCTGGCAGAGGGGCGGGGCTTGGGTGCGCGCATGACGGCCTCCATTTCCATAGAAAATATAGTATGTATTTCCTTCTACAGCAAGAGGCGCCCATGACCCCTCCGCCCCTGCGGGGCACCTCCCCATATGAATGGGGAGGACAGCAATAGTCGTCCCTCCCCATTCATATGGGGAGGTGCCCGCGTCATACGCGGGCGGAGGGGTCATGTTCTAAGCCGGCCTGGCGATCTTCATCTGCTCGTCGAGGTCGTCGGCGATGAAGTTGCGGACGACCTCGTCGAGGTCCTTGTCCATCTCGAAGCCGAGCTTGCGCGAGCGGGCCGAGTCGATGCCCTGCGGCCAGCCGTTGCAGATCGCCTGGATGGCGAGGTCATGCTGCCACCTTACCTTGCCGACCTTGCGGTTGCCGGCGTGCTTGCCGACCGCCTGCTCGAGTTCCTTCGCCGTGACGTTGATGCCGTTCAGCAGCAGGGTGCGGCCGGGTCCGAAGGCGTCCGGCGGCAGATCGTGCAGCTTCATGAAGGCGTCGACCGTCTTGCGCGGGCTCAGCACCACCATGATGGTCTCGGGCGTCACCGGGCAGACGACGTCGACGCCGGTCAGCGGCTCGCGCACCACCGAGCTTGCCCAGGTCGAGGCCGCCTTGTTGGGCAGGCCGGTGCGCACGCAGATCGTCGGCAGCCGGACGGCGGTGCCGCGGATGAAGCCCTTGCGCGTGTAGTCGCGCAGCAGGAACTCGCCGATCGACTTCTGCGATCCGTACGAGGTCTGCGGCGTCAGCGGCGTGTCGTCGGTCACCGCCGGCGGCAGGTCGCCGCCATAGGCCGCGAGCGAGGAGGTGAACACGACTCTCGGGTTGGTGCCGAGCGCGCGGCAGGCCTCGAGCACGTTGCGCGTGCCGTCGAGGTTGACGCGATAGCCCAGGTCGAAGTCGGCTTCGGCGCCGGCGCTCACCACTGCGGCAAAGTGGAACACGGTGGTGGCGCCCTGGACGATGTCGCGCACCGTCGAGGCGTTGGCGATGTCGCCGGCGATCGCCTTGACCCGCGGGTCGTCGAGGCCGGGGCCGCTGGCACGGGCGACGTCGAACAGCAGCAGTTCGCCCACCTTTTGCGGCTTTCCGTCCTCGCCCGCGATGCTGCCCTGCTGCAGGATACGGCGCGCCAGCTTCTTGCCGAGGAAGCCTCCGCCGCCGGTGATCACCACCTTCATGTCGTTTCCATCCCTTCGAATCGCGTTGATGAAAGTGTGCACAGATCGCGGGCCAACGTCTATGTTTGCCGGCGATGAAGGTGATCAGCTGGAACCTGCTGCGGCTCGAAGGTGCTGCCGTCAAGGACGTGGCCGCACTGCTCGAGCGCGAGCGGCCCGACGTGCTCTTGATGCAGGAAGTGACGCAGCACATGGACGTCCTGCCCGCCTCGGTCGGCGGCCACTACCACCGCCTGCCGTGGCCGGGCCGCATCCATGGGCTTGCCTGCTGGAGCCGGCACAATTTCGCGACGCCCCAGATCCTGCCGCTGCCGGCCTCGTCCCTGCCTGGCCGCCTGCCGCGCCGCCGCTCGCAGATCGTGCAGGTGGGCGAGATCGCTTTCGCCAATGTCCACCTGTCGCACGGCCAGCTGCTGAACCGGCGCCAGCTGCTGCGCATCGCCGCCGCGCTGCAGGGCCGGCCGTCGGCGATCATCGGCGACTACAACGCCGTCGGTCCCTGCATGATCCCGGGATATGCCGACGTGGGCCCGCGCGAGCCGACGCATTTCGGCGGCACCGTCGTGCCCTTTCGCCTCGACCGCTGCCTGGTGCACAAGGTGCAGTGCCTGCTGGCCGGCACGCTCGACTTCGGCCCGAGCGACCACAAGCCGATCGTGCTCGAACTGATGATCGCAACAGCCGCCGCGCGGCGCCATCCGCTGCACCGGGCGCGGCGCGGGCTCGCCAGGATCCGTGCTGCCCTTCGTTAGGTGTCAAGCTCCACGCGTCTAATCGCAGCGTCGATGAAGCCGCGTGTGACGCTCATTTTGCCCGGTCGCCCCCGTCTCCGCTAAGCTTTTGCCAGCCGCAATGACGGCGGACGGAACGCCACGCGCGCCAACCATTCTCCTGGGAGGAGACCATGACGACGACCCGGCGAAACTTCCTCAAAGCCACGACTGCCGCCGCAAGCGGCATTGCCTTCTGCAGCTGCGGCCTGCTCGACGCCGCGCGCGCCCAGCAGGCGCTCGATCCTCATCAGCCCGCCGGCGGCCGCCGCCTGCCGGTCGTCGTCAACGGCAAGAGGGTCAAGACCATCGACGTCCACGCCCATTGCCACATCCATGACGTCGAGCCTCTTATCGGTGCGCAAGCGGCGGCCGGCATGGTGCCGCCGGTCAACGGCGCGAAGAACGTCTTCATCGAAATCGACGAGCGCCTCAAGGCCATGGATGCGCAGGCGGTCGACATGGAGGTGCTGTCGATCAATCCCTTCTGGTACGGACGGGACCGCGATCTCGCCGCGAAGATCGTGAAGATCCAGAACGAGAAACTGGCCGAGCTGTGCGCGGCCAGGCCCGACCGGTTCGCCGCCTTCGCCTCGCTTACCCTGCAGGCGCCCGACCTTGCGGTACAGGAACTCGAGACCGCCATGAAGAAGCAGGGCCTGCGCGGCGCTGCCATCGGTGGCGGCGTCGCCGGCGCGGAGCTCTCGGATCCGAGGTTCGATCCGGTATGGGCAAAAGCGGAGGAACTCGGCGCCGTCCTGTTCATCCATCCGCAGGGCGTGCCGGAGATTTCCAGGCGCCTCGCCGGCAATGGCTGGCTCCCCAATGCCGTCGGCTTTCCACTGGAAACGACGATTGCGCTCTCGCATCTGATCTTCGACGGAACGCTCGACCGCCATCCGGGCCTGAAGGTCATCGCCGCGCATGGTGGCGGCTTCCTGCCGTCCTATGCGGACCGCTCGGATCATGCCTGCTTCGTCAGCCCGGCCGGTTGCGACCCCAAGGTCGTCCTGAAGAAAAAGCCGAGCGAATACCTGAAGCAGCTCTATTTCAACTCGCTGATCTACTCGCCCGAGGCGATGCGCCATCTCGCCGCCCAGGTCGGCATCGACCGGATCGTCCTGGGCAGCGATTATCCCTATGTCTGGCAGCTCCATCCGGTCGACGCCATCTTCGACACGGCTTTCAGCGACGACGAGAAAGCCGCGATCCTCGGCAACACGGCGGCGGCGCTGCTCGGCCTCAAATCGTAGCTCCCCCGAGTACACGCTGCGCCAATTCTCCCTCACTGCTCGCCGAATATGCATAGCCGCCGGAGGGTCCCGTCGGAATCATCGCGATGCCGGTTTCACATGGCTCGAAGTGCAACGGAGGAGCGAGATGATTGCGTATATTGGCCGGATGTCAGTCGCTGTCGCGTTCGGTGTAACCCTCTGCGGAGCTGTCCCGGGCGCCATGGCGCAGGCGCCGCGAAGCAAGGTCGACGCTGCCGTCACACCGGGGCTGCCCGAATTCCGGGATCCCAAGACCGGCCAGATCTGGACGCCGAACAATGTCGGCGAAGTGAGCGGGCCCAACACGCCGCAGGATCAGGCCTTCAATCCCAATGCCCAGACCACCGACGTCGGCACCGTCAAGCAGCGGACATCGGTCACGCCGCTCGGATCGGTGCCGATCACCGCCGGTCCAACCGTTCCGATCGTCGATCTTGCCATATCTTCCTTCAGCGTCGTTCCCGGGAAGCGCTGGCAGAACATCCTCTATCTCAGCAACAACAGCGCCAGCGCGGTTCAGCCGGTCATCGATTGCAGCTTCACCAATGGCGGCAAGACGGTGCAGACGACGGAGGCCGTGCTGCCCGGCGTTGGCCCCGGGATCAGGGTCGGTTTCACCGTCTACGGTCCGCCGGCGTCGGTGTTCGTCGACCACTCCGGGTGCAACGTCGTCTCGCCGTAGACGATCGGCGCTATTCCCTTCGGAGGAGAGGAACATCACGGGAGCGAGCCACTCCAGTGGCGCGCTCCCATGATCAGAGATAGGGCTGCAGCAGCCGCGCGGCGCCGTTGCGCAGGCGGAGCGGCAGCGGATCGGCTTTCAGTTCCTCGATCGTGAGCGGCCGGCTGGCGCGCGTCAGGTCGGTGATGAGTCTCGCGAACTCCGGCCCCTGGACCTCGAGATTGAGCTCGAAGTTCAGCCGGAAGCTGCGGGTGTCCCAGTTGGCGCTGCCGATCATCGACCAGGCGTCGTCGATGGTCATCAGCTTGGAGTGATCGAACGGCGCGGGCCTGAGCCATACCTTGCAGCCGGCCTCGAGCATCTGGCGCATCGGCACCCGGCGCGCCCAGTCGAGCACCCTATGGTTGGAGCGCTCGGGCACGACGATGTCGACCGTGAGCCCGCGCATCGCCGCCAGCCCCAGCGCCGTGGTCAGCACGTCGGGCGGCAGGAAATAGGGCGTGACGATGCGGATCGAGCGGCGCGCGCAGGAGATGGCGTGCAGCGCCGCGAACTCGATCTGCTCGAGCTCCTCGTCGGGTCCCGAGGCGACGGCGCGCGCCTGCAGCCTGCCGTGCGGCGACAGATCGGGGAACCAGCCCTCGTCGGGCAGCTTCTCGCCGGTCTCGAACAGCCAGTCGTCGCCGAAAGCCTCGACGATCTGGGCGACCACCGGTCCCTCGATCGCAAAATGCGTGTCGCGCACCGGATGGGAAGGCTTGCCGGCCAGCACGTTCTCGTCGCCGATGTTGATTCCCCCAGGAAGGCCAGCCTTCCGTCGACCACCAGCAGCTTGCGATGGTTGCGCAGGTTGAGGAACGGCGTGCGCCACGGGAAATACGAATGCAGGAAGCGCGCCACCGGCACGCCGGCGCGGCGCAGCGCCATGTAGGTGCCCGACCAGAAATAGCCGCCGCCGACGCCGTCGATCAGCACCCGCACCTGCACGCCGCGCCCCTTGGCGCGCACCAGCGCGTCGATGAACCGCCGGCCGGCCGTGTCGGCCCGGAAGATGTAGCTCGACAGGCCGACCGTCTTCGCCGCCCCGTCGATCGCCGCGATCATGGCGGGATAGGCCTCGTCGCCGTTGCGCAGGAGGCCGGCATCGTTGCCGCGCTCCGCCGGGAGGCCGGTCAGCTGGCCGATGGCATATTCGAGCGGCGTCAGGGGATCGCGGTCGGCGGCACCGGGCTTGCGCACGGGAACGGAGTAGGTCGGCACGCGCTTGCGCCACAGCCGCTGCGCGCGCCGCTTCACCCGGTTGATGCCGAGCGCGAAATACAGGATGCCGCCGATGAACGGCGACAGCCAGGCGATCCCCATCCACGAGATCGACGTGCCGATGTTGCGCTTGTAGAGCAGGACGTGCGCCGTCACGCCGGTGGCGATCAGGATATGCACGCCGCCGGCGACCTCGCCGACCAGCCAGGCCACATGGGCGTCGACGTTCATGAGACCTGCAGGATCCGGATGCTCCTAGGCGATCGCCTTGATCGTCCTGGCGGTGATGTCGATGATCTCGTCGATCTGGGCCTTCTCGATCACCAGCGGCGGCGACATGGCGATGGCGTCGCCCGACTGGCGCACCATCAGGCCGAGCTCGAAGGCTTTGGTGAAAGCGGCGAACCCGCGCGTGCCGACAGGACCCGAGGGCGCCAGATCGATGCCGGCGGCAAGGCCCAGGTTGCGGATGTCGGTGACGTTGGGCAGGCCCTTCAGCGAGTGCACGCCCTCTTCCCAGTAGGGCGACAGCTCGGCCGAGCGCTCGAACAGGTTCTCGTCGCGATAGATGTCGAGCACTGCCGAGGCCGCGGCGCAGGCCAGCGGATGGGCGGAATAAGTGTAGCCGTGGAACAGCTCGAGCGCGTTCTCCGGGCCCGTCATCAGCCCCTCGTAGATCGGCTTCCTCACAAACACGCCGCCCATCGGGACGGTGGCGTTGGAAATGCCCTTGGCGACGGTCATCAGGTCGGGAATGACACCGAACTTTTCCGCCGCGAAGCTGGCGCCCAGTCGCCCGAAGCCGGTGATGACCTCGTCGAAGATCAGCAGGATGCCATGCCTGGTGCAGATCTCGCGCAGGCGCTCGAGATAGCCCTTGGGCGGCGGCAGGTAGCCGGTCGAACCAGCACACGGCTCGACGATGACGGCGGCGATGTTCGAGGCATCGTGCAGGCCGACGATGCCTTCCAGCGCATCGGCGAGCTCCACGCCGTTCTCGGGCTGGCCCCTGGAGAAGGCGTTTGACGCGAGCTGCGTGTGCGGCAGGTGATCGACGCCCGGCAGCATCGCGCCGAACCACTTGCGATTGTTGACCATGCCGCCCACGGAAATGCCGCCGAAGCCGACGCCGTGATAGCCGCGCTCGCGGCCGATGAAACGCGTGCGCGTGCCCTGGCCCTGGGCGCGGTGATAGGCGAGCGCAATCTTGAGCGCGCTGTCCACCGCCTCGGAGCCCGAGTTGCAGTAGAACGCATGGTTGAGGTCGCCCGGCAGCAGGGCGGCGTGACGCGCCGCCAGCTCGAACGCCCTTGGATGGCCCATCTGGAAGGACGGGGCGTAGTCCATCTCGTCGAGCTGCTTCAGGATCGCCGCCTTGATCTCCTCGCGGCCGTGTCCGGCGTTGACGCACCACAGGCCCGCCGTGCCGTCGATGATCTTGCGGCCTTCCGGCGTCCAGTAGTGAACGCCCTTGGCCCTGGCCAGCATGCGCGGGTTCTTCTTGAACTGCCGGTTCGCGGTGAACGGCATGAAGAAGGCGTCGAGATTGTTGGCGACGGGCTTGCTGCTGGGCATGGAGATTACCTTCGAAAAACGTTGATCTGTCATCCCTCGCTACGCTCGGGATGACAGGCCCAACTTTTCTATCATTTGTTCACGCCGACCACCACGCAGCCGCGTATCGCTCCTTTGAGGATTTTTAGGGAGATTTGTCGTCCTGAGCATAGCGAAGGACCTCACGCCAGACGCAGTCGCGATGTCCGTACCGCTAGATCCTTCGCTGCGCTCAGGATGACAGGCTACTTCGTGACATCGACCACCACGCGGCCGCGTATCTCTCCCTTGAGGATTTTTGGGCCCTGATCAGCGGTCATAGACCTCGCGGCGGTGGCCGACGCGGAGAACCAACACCACGAGCCGCTGCTTCTCGACACGAGCAATGATCCGTCAGTCACTGACTCGGTAACGCCAGAGCCCGGCGTAGGGGCCTGTCAGGGCCTTTCCCAGTTGAGTCGGATCGTCGGCACCCGAAATGCGCTGTGATAGAAACCGCAGGATCCGCCGGGCTGTCGGGTGGCCCAACTTCTCGAGTTCGCACCGCGCCCGCGAATCAATTCAGCCGTCCAGCCGGACATTCAGACGGCGGGCCACGTCTTCGAGCAACTCGCGGCGGGCTGGTTTGCGCAGACGTCGCAGCGCAATCTCGGCATCCTCGACATCGTCGAGGTGATCCAGAATCGCCTTTTTTGCGTGGAATTCCTTCGTGCGCCCGGTACGGCGCGCCAGACGCTCCAGGCGCTTCTCAGTTGTCGGCGTAAGTTTAACGGCAAGCATGACCCAAACATATCACTTGTTGACGTCGATCACCACGCGACCGCGCACTTCGCCCTTCAGGATTTTGGGGCCCAAGCCCATCAGATCGTCCAGTCCCGCCGCGCTCACTGTTGAATCGAGCTTGTCGAGCGGCAGGTCGCCGCCGAGACGCTTCCAGGCCTCCAGGCGCGGGGCCATCGGCAGCATCACCGAGTTCGATGCCGTAGACGGACACGCCACGCAGGATGAAGGGCAGGATCGAGCCGGGAAACGCCGGGCCCGCCGCCAGGCCGCAGACCGCGGCGGCGCCGCCGTATTTCACCTGGGCGAGGGCTCTGGCGAACATCACGCCCGAGACGGTGTCGACGATTCCGGCGAAACGCTCGCCGAGCAGCGGACGGTCCGGCGCCTCGACCAGCTCCTTGCGATCCATGATCGTGGTGGCGCCAAGAGACTTGAGATACGCGCCCTCCGCGGGGCGGCCCGTGGCAGCGACAACGTTGTATCCAAGCTTCGCCAAGATCGCGACGGCAACCGAGCCGACGCCGCCCGCCGCGCCGGTCACCAGCACTTCGCCCGAGGCGGGCTTGATGCCGTGCTTCTCGAGCGCCATGACGCAGAGCATCGAGGTGTAGCCCGCCGTACCGATCGCCATTGCACGCTTCGTCGAGATCGACGGCGGAAGCTTGACCAGCCAGTCACCCTTCACCCGCGCCCGGGTGGCGTAGCCGCCCCAGTGCAACTCGCCGACGCGAAAGCCATTCAGCACGACCTTGTCGCCCGGCTTGAAGCTGGGATTGTCGGAGGCCTCGACGGTCCCGGCGAAGTCGATGCCGCCGACATGCGGCCAGGTCTTCACCAGCCCGCCGCCCGAGGTCAGCACCAGCCCGTCCTTGTAGTTGAGCGTCGAGAATTCGACGGCCACGGTCACGTCGCCTGCCGGCAGCCTGCTCTCGTCGAGAGTTCTCGACGGCGCCCGTGACCTTGCGGTCGGCTCCCTGGGTGAGCACCAGCGCGCGAAAGGTCATGGCATTCTCCGTCAGTTCTTCAGTTGCTCTTGCAGGAACGTCCGCACCTGCCCGATCGCATCGCGGGTCGCCCCGTCGTCGTAGGCGAGCAGGTGACCCAGCAGGCGATACTCCTTCGGATACATCAGGTCGGCCACGTCGAAGCCATGCCGTGCGTTGGGATAGACGACGAGCCTGAGCCTGGAACGGTCGCCCGGCCTGCGCGAAAGCCCGGGAGCGCTCCTGCCGGCGGCCATGTCCTCGCAATCGCTCGCCGGCGTCCAGTCGTCGGCGCGGCCGATGAGAACGAGGGTCGGCACCGTCATCACGCCCGTCGACCCCGAGCAGTTCGGATAGAATGCGACGCCGGCGCGGAACTTCCTCGCATGGAGGCGGCCGATCGACTCCTGCTCGACGGCGGCCAGGGTCGAGTTTCCTCCCATCGAGAATCCCATGACCGCGACAGCATCGGCCCGCACGAATTGTTTCCCGGCGAGAAACTCGAGCGCGGCGAACGCGTCCGCGGGCTGCTGGGCGAAGCCGCCGCAGTTCACGGCGATGCCGCGCGAACCGAAACTGTCGACCGAGAGGGCCACGTAGCCCGACGCCGCCAGGCGATCCGTCCACGACATCATGCTCGCATGGTAGCCGCCGCATCCGTGCAGCAGCACTACCGCGGGAAACGGCCCGCTTCCGGCCGGACGCGCCGTGTAGCCGGTGAGCAGCGTGTCGCCCGACCTGAACTGGACGAACTCGCCGGCGCGCGCCGTCACCGACATCAGCAAGGCTGCGGCGACGGCGGCGACGGCAGCGATTGGACCGGCAGACATTGGGGCGACGCTAATCCGCAATACGGACTTTGTCGACTTTTCGCCGCCCATCGCCGGCGCGAAGGGCTATCCTCGCGGGCAACGGAGGAAGCAACATGGCCTATCAGACCATCGAGGTGCGCAAGCTGACGCCGGCGATCGGCGCGGAAATCTTCGGCGTCGATCTCGCCAAGCCGCTCGGCAACCAGCAGTTCCAGGAAGTGCACGACGCGCTGATGGAGAATTTGGTGATCTTCTTCCGCGACCAGCAGCTGACGCACGACCAGCACAAGGATTTCGGCCGGCGCTTCGGCAAGCTGCACATACACCCGACCTCGACGCGCGAGGGCTCGGAACATCCCGAGATCCTGGTCATCAAGGCCGACGCGAACTCGACGTACATCTCCGGCGAGGAATGGCACACCGATGTGTCGTGCGATCCCGAGCCGCCGATGGGCAGCATCCTCTACATGAAGGAACTGCCGCCCGACAACGGCGGCAACACGCTGTTCGCCAACATGTATCGCGCCTATGAGACGCTCTCGGCGCCGATCCAGAAACTTTGCGAAGGCCTGACCGCCGTCCACGACGGCGCGCAGGTCTATGGCGGCCGCTTCGGGCGCACGCCGCCGCCGGGCAAGAGCTTTCCGCGCAGCGAGCATCCTGTGGTGCGCACGCATCCGGTAACCGGCCGCAAGGCGCTTTACGTCAACCGCAACTTCACCACGCACATCGCAGGACTTCGCAAGCACGAGAGCGATGCGCTGCTCGAGATGCTCTACCGCCACAGCGAGACGCCGGAGTTCCAGTGCCGCTTCGCCTGGCAGCCCAACTCCATCGCCTTCTGGGACAACCGCTCGGCAATGCATCACGCGATGTGGGACTACTTCCCGCACAAGCGGCTGGGCTATCGCGTGACGGTCGCCGGCGACAAGCCGTTCCTGCGGGCCTGACAAGGAAGCGCGTGGTGAGACGTCGCACACTTCTCGGTTCGCTTCTCGCGGCGCCTCTTACCGCGCGCGCCGACACCTATCCGAGCAAGCCGATCCGGGTGATCCTGACCGGCCCGGTCGGCGGCCTGATCGACGTCTCGGGCCGCGCGATCGGCGATGCCATGCAGGCCAATCTCGGCCAGCCGTGGATCATCGATCCCAGGCCCGGCGCCAACGGCATGATGGCGGGCCAGATCTTCCTCGCCTCGCCGGCCGACGGCTACACGCTGTTCCTCACCGTGTCGGGCCACGTCGCCCTCAATTTCCTGATGAAGGCACCCTACGATTCGATGAAGGACTTCCAGCCGATCGCCATGATCGGCGTCAGCACCGCACTGCTCTGCGTGCCACCCAAGGTGCCGGCCAACAACGTGGCGGAGTTCGTGGCCTATTCGCGGGCCAATCCGGGCAAGCTCAACTACCTCAATTCGGCCAACGGCACGGGCGCGCATCTGCTGCCCGAGCTGATGAAGATCAAGTACAAGCTCGACATCACCTCGGTCCCCTACAAGGGCCTGCCGCCCGGCGTGCAGGACCTGCTGGCCGGCCGACTCGAGCTGGCGATGGTGAGCACGACGATCGTGATGAGCCATGTGAAGGCGGGCCGCCTCAAGGCGATCGGCGTGGTCGGACCCAAGCGCCTCGCCGAGCTGCCGGACGTGCCGACGATGGGCGAACAGGGCGCGGGCGACGTCGAGGTGCGCTCCTCGCTGCCGCTCTACGGCCACAAGGATCTCGCGCAGCCGATCGTGCAGCGGCTGAACGATGCCATGCGGTCGGCTCTGGCCGATCCGGAAACCCTGAAGCGCCTGCAGCAGATCTATGTCGAGCCGCTGCCGATGACGCCGGCGGAAACCGCCGCGGCGCTCGCCCAGGAGCACGACCGGCTGGGCAAGGTGATCGCCCAGCTCGGCATCAAGGCCGACGGCGGGTCGTAAATTCTTTCCGACCCGATTGGAGTGACGACTGACACTTAAGTGCAGACTGTCATCCCGAGTCGGCGCATTCACATGCGCCTTAAGCGAGGGATCTTTAACTGCGGCCATGCAAGGATCCCTCGCTTCGCTCGGGATGCCAGCGGTGCCTTTTCATTCCAGTCGAAACGACTCAGCCCGCTAGTTGCCTCGCACGGTCTGCCGCAGCCACGGCAGGAACGCGCCCAACAGCCGCGCGCTGCCGCGTTCGTTGACGTGGCCCCAGGCGAAATAGAGCGGGCCGCGATCGTCGGACTGGTAGCAGGTCGTAGCGTCGCAGAAGACGGGCACCGACTCGAAGATCGAGACACCCGATGCGCCGCGCGCGGCGTCGACGAAGATGTCGTGCTGGAATTTCAAGGTCACTTCGATCAGGGAACGCGGCTCCTGGCATGACTCGAGGTCGCGCGGCGCGGTGAGATCGAGGCCCAGGATTTCGAAGTGTCGCGGCCGGCAGCCTTCGGGCGGGTGATAGAAGCCGGGCGGCGAGGCAACGAGGACGAGTTGCCGCCCCCTTTTGGCGACGGCGTCCTGGAGCTGCCGCAGTCGGCCGACATCGTTGAAGAACGGATTGTCCGAGAAGGGCGGAACGACGACGACCTTGATCGAGGGCGTGCGGTCGAGGATCGACAGCGTGTCGCGTATCAGGCGTTGGCAGGTCAAACTGCCACCCGACCACGGCTCCAGCGAACCCGAGAAGAGGCAGCCCGGCTCGACCCAGTGCGGGCTGGTGGTGGCGAGGAGGGCTGCGTCCACGGCCACTCGCTTGGCGCTGATGGCCGAGTAGAGCGCCATCGCCACGCTGTCGCCGATCACCAGCATGGTGGGCTTCGGCACCGCGAGCTGGCAGATGACAGTCTCGTCCTTGCCAATGCCCCAGGGCTTCTCGCAGGAACCGTCGGACGATCTCGTGTGCAGCGGCGGGCGAACATCCTCGGCGAGCGCCAGGTTCTCGCGCGCCACCCATCGTTCGGGCATGCCGTCGAGCATCATCGTGGCGAAGCCCAGGGCGCCGAGCACGGCCATCGCCGGCACGCAGATGCCGACCACGCGCCGCGCCGGGAGACCGAACCGCGCGGGCTTCTCGACGAACTCGTAGGTCAGCCACGCGAGAGCGAAGCTCGCCACCACCACGATGTCGATCAGCCAGGCCGGCGGAAAGGAACCGCAGGCGATCCAGGTGAAGGCGAGCAGCGGCCAGTGCCAGAGATAGAGCGGGTAGGAAATCTTTCCGACGAAGACCATCGGCGGGCTGGCCAGCACCCGGCGGCCGAGCACGGTGTCGGGGCCGCTCGCGATCACCAGCGCGGCGCCGGCGACCGGCAAGGTGGTCCACCAGCCCGGAAACCCCTTCAACTGCGCGGCGGTCGCGACGGCCAGGATCAACGCCAGGCCTGCGCAACAGCAAGCTTCCCGCCAACGCAGGGATAGTCGCAACGGCAGATGCGCCACCAGCACGCCCACCGCCAGTTCCCAGAAGCGCGTCCACGGCTGGTAGAAGGCGAGACCGGGGGCGGAGGAAGTCACGTTCAGCGCCAGACTCACGACTCCGATGGCGAGCGTCACGAAGAGGAAAGTCCGCCGGCTGCAGCGTGTCAGCACCGCGAGGATTGGCCAGACGAGGTAGAACTGCTCCTCGATGCCCAAAGACCACAGGTGCAGCAGCGGCTTGCTGTGGCCCTCGCGGTCGAAATAGCCGATCTCGCCCATCGGCGGAAAATTGGCCACGAACAGCGACGCCGCGAAAGCGTGCCGGCCGAGCAGGCGGAACTCCTCCGCGAACATCATGTGCCAGCCGACGAAGAGAACGAAGGCCACGACGAGGATCAGCGCGGGAAACAGGCGTCGCACGCGACGGGTGTAGAAGCGCGCGAAGCTGAAGGTGCCGGCGGCGAGTTCGGCGCTGATCAGGCCGCCGATCAGGTAGCCCGAGATGACGAAGAAGATGTCGACGCCGATATAGCCCGATCCGACAATCCTCGGGAACGCATGGTAGAGGACGACGGCGAGGATGGAGACCGCACGCAGCCCGTCGATGTCCGGACGATAGCTCGCATGCTGGCCAATCGCCGATGTCGCCTCAGATGTCGCCAACGCTGGTCGAACCTTTCCCGCCCTGCTGCGCGCCACAGTTAGCCCGAAACCCGGCAACCGCAAAGCGCGCGCGGTTATTGTTGGCGCACCTGTGTAGCATTCGACAAACGTGCGCGTGCCATCC
>CAVXZJ010000012.1:0-12291 GCA_963766285.1 uncultured Alphaproteobacteria bacterium
TCGAAGGCGTTGCCCTCCCCTCGACCTTATCAGCGCGTCCCGTCCTGCAGGCTCTTGAGGGCTGTCTGGTGACGTTCGTGAAAGAGATCGTCCAAATACGCGCTCACCCCTCCACACGCTTCCGCAATGCGCAGGGCGCCCGCGATGTAAACCAGGTTGTTGTCTCTTCCGAATTCGCCTCCTCTTCGCGATCGCGACGTTGGAGGACTGGTCTTCAAGATTCACGCGTTTGACGCTGGCAGGCGCCCCCGCAATACGCTCGGCCTGGCGCTGCTTGCGCTCTTGAAGAGGAGAGCCCCACTCGGGCAGATCGGTCATGCCGCAGACGATCGCGGCAATCTCGCCGCCAAACTCTCTTTGAATGTCCTCGAAGGTTGTCGACGTGTCTTCGACCGTATCGTGAGCCAGGCAGCGGCAATCTCGCTGTCATCACCTCCGGACACCTCGACCAGCTTGGCGACTTCTGCAAGATGATCGACTATGGTGTTTTCGCTTCATCGTTGCGCACATGATCCCTATGCGCGTGCGACGCGAATTCCCTAGCCTTTCGGACGATGTCCATGCCTCGCCGTCTCCCGTCTCCAGAACTTTTTCACAGGTTGTAGAACCCGTAAAGTGAACAGGTGTATATCCATTCATGGCATCCAGAATCTATTTGATCAGGCACGGGCAATCGACATTCAATGCTCTCTACGAAATAGACGGCGTCGATCCGATGCATTTCGATGCGCGCTTGTCCCCGCTAGGCCATCGCCAGGTTGCCGAGGCACGACGGGCGACTTCCGAGCTTCGTGTGGATCTCGTCGTCGTTTCACCTCTCACCAGGGCGATCCAGACGGCGTTGGGCCTCTTCGAGGGTTCCCCACCGCCGATCATCGTGAACGATCTTCTCCGGGAGCGGCTGCATTGTAGTTGCGACGTCGGAAGATCACCCCCGGACCTCAAGGCGGAGTTCCCTCAGCTGTCGTTCGACCATCTCGATCACGCTTGGTGGCTTCACGACAAAGACAATCGCCCAGGCATTGTCGTGGAACCCGAAGATCGGCTGGCGCGTCGCCTCGGTGAATTCTCGACATGGATCACCGGGCGTCCCGAGGTTTCCATCGCCGTGGTGGGGCACGGAGAATTCTTCCGGCGTCTTGCGGGGCGATACCTGGCGAACTGCGAGATCGCAGAATGGGCGTTCGCGCCGTCAACTCCCGCCGCCTCGACCGAAGCGCCGTAGGCGTAGCGGAGAGGCCTTGCTTCCACTAAGTGCCGGCTATTAGTGGAGAGAAGGTCTCTCCAATCGTCGCTGCGCTCCTCCGTCGAGACGACGGTATTCGACTTCTGAACGCAAAGAGAGAGCGCCGGTTAGGGCGCTCTCTGAGTTCTTGTCTTTTCTGCGCCCTGAGAGGCGCCAAGCTATGCTTGGCGCTTATTGGTTCATGGAGCCAAAGAAGTCCTGGTTGGTCTTGGCGGTGCGCAGCTTGTCGAGCAGGAACTCGATCGCGTCGACGGCGCCCATCGGCATGAGGATGCGGCGCAGCACCCACATCTTCGAGAGCGTCGCGCGGTCGACCAGCAGCTCTTCCTTGCGGGTGCCCGACTTGGTGATGTCGATCGCCGGGAAGGTGCGCTTGTCGGAGACCTTGCGGTCGAGGATGATTTCCGAGTTACCGGTGCCCTTGAACTCCTCGAAGATGACTTCGTCCATGCGGCTGCCGGTATCGATCAGGGCGGTGGCGATGATGGTGAGCGAGCCGCCCTCCTCGATGTTGCGCGCCGCGCCGAAGAAGCGCTTGGGGCGCTGCAGCGCGTTGGCGTCGACGCCGCCGGTCAGCACCTTGCCGGAGCTCGGCACCACGGTGTTGTAGGCGCGCCCCAGGCGCGTGATGGAATCCAGCAGGATCACCACGTCCTTCTTGTGCTCGACCAGGCGCTTGGCCTTCTCGATCACCATTTCGGCCACCGCGACGTGGCGGCTCGCCGGCTCGTCGAAGGTCGAGCTCACGACCTCGCCCTTCACCGTGCGCTGCATGTCGGTCACTTCCTCGGGCCGCTCGTCGACGAGCAGCACCATGAGGAAGACCTCGGGATTGTTGGCGGTGATGGCGTGCGCGATGTTCTGCAGCAGCACCGTCTTGCCGGTGCGCGGCGGCGACACGATCAGCGCGCGCTGGCCCTTGCCGATCGGCGCGATCAGGTCGATCACGCGGGTCGAGATGTCGAGCTGCTGCTGCGGCGTCGAGCCCGCCTTTTTGGTGAGCGTGCCGGTGGTGCGCCGGCCGGTGCTGACCCGGCCCGACGCGGTGGCGCGCGGGGCGCTCTGCTCCTCGGAGATGGTCGGCGCCATGATCGCCGCGCCGCCATCCATCTCGAGCTTCAGCTTCTCGTCGGGATAGAGCGGCGTCAGCGAGTCGAAATTGATGCGATGACGCAGCGCGTCGGGATCGTCGAAGTTGATTTTGTTGATCTGCACCATGGCGAAGTAGCGCTCGCCGTCCTTGGGTGCGCGGATCTCGCCTTCCACGGTGTCGCCGGTGCGCAGGCTGAACTTGCGGACCTGGGTCGGGCTCACATAGATGTCGTCGGCGCCGGGCAGGTAGTTCGCCTCGGTCGAGCGCAGGTAGCCGAAGCCGTCGGGGATCACCTCGATGGTGCCGATGCCGGTGATCACCTCGTCGGCGGCGGCGACCTTCTGCAGGATCGCGAACATCAGTTCCTGGCGGCGCATCGAGGCGGCGCCTTCGACGCCCTGCTCTTCGGCAAAGGCCAGCAGTTCGGGGGGCTTCTTCTTCTTGAGGTCCTGGAGATTCATTGTTTACGTAGGCTCTTCAATCGTTGGAAAAATAACGCACGCGCTTGAACGACCGGGCGGCCGAGCTTGGTAAAACAGCGCTGTAACGTTCAGATAAGGACCCCGTCGATCACCACCGGGAGGCGGCGCCAAGGGCCCTGATGGCGCTTATATAGGGATGCCGGCCCGAACTGTCAAAGGCCCCTTTGTTTCAAGGGGTTCACCCTTCCTTCTCAAGATCGTAATCATAGAACGGCAGGAACCGTCCCGGAATCGCATCCGACGGCTCGTCTCGCAGGTAGCGCACGCCCAGGTGCTCGTAGAACGGCGCGGCGTTGATGTCGGCCAGGATGGTCATGCGCCGGTAGCCGAGCCGGCGTGCCAGGCCGACCGCGGCCTCGAACAGCATGCGGCCGATGCCGCGGCCCATCGCGGCGGGCTCGACGAACATCAGCGCAAGTTCCGCATCGCCGCCGTCGCGACCGACGCTGACGGTACCGATCGCCTGGCCCGCGCTGTCGGTCGCCACCAGCACGCGGCCTTCGGCGATGCTTTGCTCGCTCACCATGAGTGTGGGCACGCAGAGCCGCATGAACTCCGCGTCGTAGCCCCAGTGGGCCTTCGAGCGGAAGCAGAGCGCGGTCAGATCCTTCGCTTCTCCCGGTCGAGCCTGTCGCACGGTCGTCATCGCGCCGGCCTTGTCATCCCGGGGCCGCAGGCCGAGGGATCCTTGGGCAAAGCCAAGGATCCCTCGCTGCGCTCGGGATGACAAATTTGGTGCGACATTGGCCGCGGCTTCCCTAAATGCCGCGGTCCTTGAAGACGCCGCTTGCGGTCTTGAAGGCGTCGAGGCTGGCGGGAATGCCGCAGTAGATCGCGACCTGCAGGAAGATCTCCTTGATCTCTTCCTTGCTGAGGCCGTTGTTCAGCGCGCCGTTGATATGCAGCTTGAGCTCGGGTCCGCGATTGAGCGCCGCCAGCATGGCGAGATTGAGCATCGAGCGCGTCTTCTTCGGCAGGCCCGGCCGCGACCAGGCATAGCCCCAGCAGTATTCGGTCGTGATGTCCTGGAACGCCATCATGAACTCGTCGTTGGCGGCGCCCGCCATCGAGTTGTCGACATAGGCGGCACCCAGCACCTCTTTGCGCATCTTCATGCCGTCGTCGTAGAGCTTCCTGTTGCGCGGGTTGGGCTTTGCTTTTTTGGCCTTGGCCATCGTCCGGTCCTCCGTTTTGAAACGGACGGACCTTAGCGCATCGATGAACTAGGCCGCCACGGACGCCTTGGGCGCGGCGCCGATGCCCTTTGCGCGGGCACGCTGGCAGAGGTCGTCGATGGTGATGGTGTCGAGCTGCGTCATCATCTGCTCGCGCAGCTTCTCCCAGGTCGGCCAGACGATCTCGTGGGCCAACGGCGAGCCGATCGACATGTCGTTGGGCTCGGTCTCGGCCTCCAGGGTGCGCACTACCCGCACCACTTCTCCCAGGGTGATCTGCGAGCGCTCGCGGCCGAGGCGATAGCCGCCTCGCGGCCCGCGCTTGCCGGACAGTATGCCGGCCCGTACCAGATGTTGGAGGACCTGTTCGAGGTAACGCTTGGGAATGCGTTGGCGCTCGGTGATGTCGCCGCTGCGCACCGGGTGCTCCCCCACATGGAAGGCGACGTCGAGTACCGCCTCGATGGCGAACATGGTTTTCTTGCTGAGCCGAGGCATACCGGAGTCCGTCAAAGCCCCTGTCCTGCTAGACCTTTCGTGTCGACCCCGCGGTAACCCCCGTCGAGCCGAAGCCGCCAGCGCCGCGGTCCGTCCGGCCGAGTTCCTTGACCTCGCTCCAGATCGCCCGCGCGTGACGCGCCACGACCAACTGTGCAATTCGCATGCCGCGGGTGATGCGGAATGGCTCCTTCCCGAGATTGATCAGGATCACGCCCACTTCACCGCGATAATCGGCATCGATTGTACCCGGCGCATTGGCCACGGTGATGCCATTCTTGGCCGCAAGCCCCGAGCGGGGCCGCACCTGGCCCTCGAAACCGACCGGCAGGGCGATCGAAATCCCGGTCGGCACGATCCGCCGTTCCAGCGGCGCCAGCTCGATGTCCAGGTCGATGGCGGCCAGCAGATCGGCGCCGGCGGCGGCGGCGGTGGCGTAGTCGGGAAGCTGCAGATCGTGCCCGTGCGGCAGGCGGACGATCTCGATCTCGACGGTCTCGACGCCGATCATCGAGGGCTCATTCCGCGGCCTTCACGGCGCGCGGACGGCCGAGTTGCTCCGCAATCCTGTTCGCCAAGCGGGCGGCGACGTCTTCCTTGGCCAGGGTCGGCCAGTCCTCGACGCCGGCGGCGGTGATCAGGTGAACCGTATTGCGTTCGCCGCCAAACGTGCCACTTGCCGGCGATACATCGTTGGCCACGATCCAGTCGCAGCCCTTGCGCTTGCGCTTGTCGATGGCATTGGCGATCAGGTTCTCGGTCTCGGCGGCAAAGCCGACGACCAGTGCCGGCCGCTTCGGGCCAGGTTTGGACACGGTGGCGAGAATGTCGGGATTGGGCGTGAGCTCGAGGGCCGGCGGCGGCGCGCCGGCCTGCTTCTTGATCTTTGTATCGGCGGGCCTGGCTGCTTTCCAGTCGGCGACGGCGGCGGCAAAGATAGCCACGTCGAGTTTGCCGGCAGCGACACACGCCGCGAGCATCTGCTCGGCCGAGTCGATCTTCACGACCGTCACGCCCGCTGGATCGGCAACCGCGACCGGCCCGCTGACCAGGGTGACGTCGGCGCCGAGCTTCGCCAGCGCCGCAGCAATGGCATGACCCTGCTTGCCCGATGAGTGATTGGAGATGTAGCGCACCGGATCGATCGCCTCGCGCGTCGGGCCCGACGTTACGAGCGCGCGCTTGCCCGTGAGAGCTCCACTCGTCGAGAGCATCGCCTCGATCGCGGTCACGATCTCCGCCGGCTCCGACATGCGGCCGGGGCCGTACTCGTTGCAGGCCATCGCGCCGTCGTTCGGACCGACGAAGGTGACGCCGCGCTTCTTCAGCGTCTCGATGTTGGTCACGGTCGCGGCATGCGTCCACATGCGGACGTTCATCGCCGGCGCCGCGAGCACCGGCTTGTCGGTGGCGAGCAGCACGGTCGCGGCAAGATCGTCGGCCATGCCCGCGGCCATGCGCGCCAGGATGTCGGCGGTGGCGGGCGCTACCACGAGAAGATCGGCATCGCGCGAGAGCTGGATATGGCCCATCTCGCTTTCGTCGGTCAGCGAGAACATGTCGGTATAGACCTTGTCCTCGGAGAGCGCCTGCAGCGACAGCGGCGTCACGAACCGGGCACCGGCGTCGGTCAGCACGCAGCGCACATGGGCGCCCTGCCCGCGCAGCTTGCGGATGAGGTCATGGCACTTGAAGGCCGCGATGCCACCCGCGACGATCAGGAGAATCCGCCTATTGGTCAGCATGGGCCGTTCAGCATGGCGGCAAGGATATCACAACAACCGGCTGGCGAAAGTGTAGAGGCCAGTCGCCAGCAGCGCCCAGAACACGGCCAGCCGGAACTGCTCGACCGACAGGCGCAGGCGCACGCGCGTGCCCACCCACATGCCGGCCACGGCCGGGATCACCGCCGCCGCGGAAACCAGCGCGTGGCGCTCGTCGAGCAGACCGTATCTCAGCAGCGACGCCGTGAGCGCGAGCGAGGCCACGCTGACGATGATGCCCAGGCTCTGCACCAGCTCGACCGGCTTGACGTCGAGGCCCTGCATGTAGGGCATCAGCGGCACGACGGGCACGCCGATCAGGCCCGCGACGACACCGGAGATCACGCCGATGACCGGCGCCAGCGGTCTCTCGAGGTCGGCATGGATGCGCAGCCGGATGCGCAGCAGGCCAAGCCCGCTGTAGATCACCAGGATCGTCGCCAGCACCAGGAAGGCCCATTGCGGCGCCTTTCGGCCGATCAGCCACATCGTGAGAAAGAGCGTGGCGACCATCGGCAGGATGAGCGGCCACTGCCGGCGCACGATCTTCCTGAAGTTCCCACCGACCGACGCCTGCCAGAGATTGGCCGCGACTGTGGGCAGCGCAATCAGCGCGATCGTGTCGGAGAGCGGCAGCACGAGCGAGGTTGCGGCCAGGGTGATCGTCGGCAGGCCGATCCCGACCAGGCCCTTGACGATGCCGGCAACGAAAAACACCGCCAGGGTGAAGAGAACGGTGCCGGCGGTCATCCGCCGCTCAGGGCCGGATCCACGCCACGATCGCCGCCGCAAGCGCCAGCACCGCCACGATCTCGGCGAAGCCGATCCTCGGCCACAGCCGCATCGGTACCGACGCCGGCAGCACCTTCTCCTCCTCGGCCTTCTGCCGCTCGCGCTCGGCCACCAGGTGCAGGCTTTCGATCAGGCGCGGCAGGCGGCGCAGACCCTGCGCCAGATCCTCGACGGCGCGGCCGATCGTGGCGCGCGGGCCGAAATGCGTGCGCATCCACTCCTCGATCAGGGGCCGCGCCAGTTCCCAGATGTTGACCGTGGGATTGAGTCGCGTGCCCATGCCCTCCGCCATCAGCATGGTCTTTTGCAGCAGCAGGAGCTGCGGCTGCACCGTCATCTCGAACTGCTCGGTCACCCGCAGCAGCTGGGCGAGCAGGCGGGCGATCGAGATCTGGTGGCTGGGCTTGCCGAAGATCGGCTCGCCGATCGAGCGGCAGGCCTGCGCGAACATCTCGAGCGACTGGTCGGGCGGCACGTAGCCGGCGCGGAACTGGACCTCGGCCACGGCGCGATAGTCGCGGCGCAGGAACGCGACCAGCAGCTCGGCGAGGTAGCCGCGCGTGTCCTCGTCGACCCGGCCCATGATGCCGAAGTCGACCGGCACGATGCTGCCCCCGCGATCGACGAAGGCGTTGCCGCCATGCATGTCGGCGTGAAAGAAGCCGTCGCGGAACACCTGGTAGAAGAATGCCTCGGCGCATTTGCGCATCACCAGGTCGGGATCGTGGCCGGCCGCGACGATGGCGGTGCGGTCGCCGATCGGCGTGCCGTGCACCCGCTCGAGGGTGAGCACCCGCTCGGCGGTGCGGTCCCAGTCGATCGCGGGCGCCCGATAGCCCGGGTCGTCGCGGAAATTGTCGCCCAGCTCCTCGGCGGCGGCGGCCTCCAGGCGCAGGTCCATTTCGACGCGGACGATCTCGGCGAAGGCGCGCACGGACTCCACGGGCTTGAGGCGGCGATAGCGCGGCTGGGTGCGCTCGACCAGCTCGGCTACCCAGTAGAAAAGGTCGAGGTCGCGCGCGAAGGCGCGTTCGATGCCGGGCCGCAGCACCTTCACCGCGACGTCGCGCCCATCGCTGGTGACCGCAAAATGCACCTGCGCGATCGAGGCGGCCGCCACCGGCACATCGTCGAATGCCGAGAACAGCGCGCCCAGCGGCTGGCCGAGCTCGCGCTCGACGATGGCGCGCGCCTCGCTGCCGGGAAAGGCCGGCAGATGATCCTGCAGTTGTCCGAGGTCGGCCGCGACTTCCTCGTTCAGCAGGTCGGCACGCGTCGACAGCGCCTGGCCGAGCTTGATGAAGGACGGGCCCATCTGCTGCAGCGCTGCCGCCAGCCTCTCGCCCGGACGCCGCGTGTCGCCGCGCGCGCGGAACAGCCGCGCCCAGGCGATCAGGGCCGGCGCGATCCCCAGCGTCTCGAGCGGAAACAGCGCGTCGTGCCGGGCGAAGCCCAGCGCCAGCGTCAGCAGGCGCCAACTGTTGCGCAGCGCACGGTACATCTAGCGCCCGCTTTCCGACAGCGTTCGGCTAGCCGCACTCACCTCATCCTGAGGAGCGCGCGCAGCGCGCGTCTCGAAGGATGGGCAACAGGCGAGGTACTCGTGGCCCACCCTTCGAGACGGCGCTTTGCGCCTCCTCAGGGTGAGGCATGCTGGGGCAAGGCAGATGTTCATAGCCATGCGCCTACAGCCGCCAGCCGGAGTGCAGCGCCACGACTTCCATCGTCATGTTGCGCCAGGCGACGTTGCCGAAGCCCGCGGTCTTCATGCGGTCGGCGAGCTCGTGCTGCGGCGGGAAGCGGCGGATGCTCTCGTGCAGATAGCGATAGGACTCGGCATCGCGCGCGATGATCCGGCCGAAGAACGGCAGGGCGCGGGCGGAGTAGGAATCGTAGGCGCGGGCGACGGGAGCCGACGTCACCCGGCTGAACTCGAGGCAATAGAAGCGGCCGCCGGGCTTCAGCACACGACGGGCCTCAGCGAGCGCCTTGTCGATGTCGGTGACGTTGCGCAGGCCGAAGGCGATCGTGTAGCCGTCGAAGGAGCCGTCGGGGAACGGCAGACGCTCGGCATCGCCGGTCGTCCAGGTGAGGCCGCGCAGCAGGCCGCGGTCGACAGCGCGGTCGCGCCCGACCGAGAGCATGGCCGTATTGATGTCGCAGACCGTGACGTCGCCGCGATCGCCCTGCTTCTTCAGGATCCGGAAGGCGATGTCGCCCGTCCCGCCCGCGACGTCGAGGAACTTTTCGCCCCCCCGCGGGTTCACCACGTCGATCAGGGCGTTCTTCCACAGCCGGTGCACGCCGCCCGACATCAGGTCGTTCATCAGATCGTAGCGCGGCGCCACGCTTTCGAAGACCTGGCGCACCATGCCGGCCTTCTCGGCGGCCGGTACGTCGCGGTAGCCGAAAGACGCGCTTGGCGGGGCGTCTGGATCGGGGGTATCGCTCATGAGGCCAACCTAGAGGAATCGCCATGCTGCTGAAAGACCGGGTGCTGCTCATCACCAATGTCGAAAAGTTCGCTGGTTATGGCACCACGCGGGTGGCGTTGGCCCAGGGCGCGACCGTTCTGGCGCACGATCCGTCGTTCGAGGCGCCGACCGCCCGCCATAAATACGAAAGCCAGTTCGCCGGCGCCCACGCGCTGCCGGTCAGCGATCCCGCCACCCTGGTCGAGCTGGCGCTGAAGCGGCATGGCCGGATCGATGCGCTGGTCAACAACGATGCCTATCCGGCGCTGCGCGCGCCGCTCGCCGAAGCCCGGCTCGAGGATTATCGCGACGCGCTCGAAGCCATGGCCGTGGCGCCGTTCCGCCTCACCCAGCTGGTCGCGCCCTCGATGCGCAAGCATAGGAAGGGCCGCATCGTCTTCGTCTCGTCGGCCGCCCCGCTGCGCGGCATCGCCAACTATGCGCCCTATGTCTCGGCGCGCGCCGCCGCCAATGGCCTGGTGTCGTCGCTGGCGAAGGAACTCGGTCGCGACGGCATCACGGTGAATGCGGTCGGCTCGAACTATGTCGAGAACCCGGACTACTTCCCCCCGGCACTCCTCGCCAACAAGGAGGCGATGGAAAAGATGACGGCGCAGATTCCGCTCGGCCGGCTCGGCAAGCCCGAAGAGCTTGGCGCCGTGGTCTGCTTCCTGTGCTCCGATGGGGCCGGCTTCGTCACCGGCCACCTGCTGCCGCACGCCGGCGGCTGGGCGTGAAGGATGTCATTGCTGGGGGGGCGCCATCGTGGCGGAGGTTACTCCGCCGAGGGTGGTGCGTCTTCGCGAGTACTCATGAAATGACGCGCCACTGGAGTGGCGCGCCCCCAGCGAAGATCCAGAACGTGCACTACGGGCAGACTGGCGGCGGGAAGATCGAGATCTCCTTGGCCTCGAGCAGAAGCTTGAGGCCCTGGCGCTGCACCACCTGCCGCACGATCGCCCCTGACTCGTGGATCAGCCAGAACTCGTCGCCGAACTCGTTGAACTCCGGCACCTGTCGCTTGAGCTTCCACAGGCGGCCGGCGGCAAATTCCTTGGTCGGCGCCTTCAGGTCCTTCGACAGGCCGCCGGCGATCGCCGAATCGTCGGGCGCGAGCCGCGTGAAGATCTGCTTGATGGGCTTGTGGAAGCGGTACATCTCGACCGTGCCGATCTCGATCTTGCCCGGCTTGTTGGCCACCAGCGCCTCGACCAGCGCCGCGCGCGCCGCCGCAGGCGCCAGGGTTCCGGCCGGCAGGACGCTGTCCTGCTTGTAGCGGCTCAACACAGTGTGAAGCTGGCCGGGCTCGGCGCCCAAGGTCGCCGTGCCGGTGGCGGTGTCGATGCGCGCATCGTGGCGCAGCCGCGTCTGGTATTTCAGGGTCGTGCCGTCGAGCGCCTCCTGGGCACTCACCTTTTCCTCGATGCGTTCGGACTTCTCGGTGACCGTCTTGGCTCCGGCGTTCTTGCGCTCGATCGCGAGCAGCAGGATCTCGCCGAACGACCATTCCTTGCAGGTGCGCGACAAGGTCGAGGAGGACTGTCCTTCGAAATAGACGGACTTGTCTTCCTTGAACGGCTTCACCTCATAGGTGACGGAGCTGCCGCCGAGCCCGTCGGCATGCGCGATCGAGCCGATCAAAATCAGCGTAACAAACAAGAGAATTGGAGCGCGCATAGCCATCTTCGACCGGTGAGGATACTCTAGCCGGGCGCTTTCGTTCTCACCAATTCGCCAGTCTGTATCAATTCTTGCAGAGGAGAACATCGTGAGCCCGCCTGTGCCGTCGCGTTACCATGCGCTGGACAGCCTGCGCGCCACGATGATGTTCCTCGGCATCGTCCTGCACGCGATGGTGGCCTATTCGACGAGCGGTCCCTGGCTGATCCGCCCGCTGCAAACGACGAAGTTCTTCGATCCGGCGATCCTCTTCATCCATGCCTTCCGCATGCCTGTGTTCTACGCCGTGGCCGGCTTGCTGACGGCCCTGTTGCTCGAGCGCTATGGCTGGCGACAGGCGATCGTGAACCGCTTCTGGCGCATCGCCGTGCCCTTCATCATCGGTTGCCTGCTGCTCGTGCCGCTGATGTTCTTCCTCTCCGCTTTTGCGAGGACCGGCACGGTGGAGGGCGCGTGGGCGCCGCTGCCGATGGCCGCGCTGACGTTCCTGACCCTGCTGCCGATGAGGTGGGCGGGCCTGCAGGATCCGCCGTCGTTCGCCCCCGCGCCGCACATCCTGCTCGCCTACGCGGTTTTCTTCTTTTTCGGCTGGCTGCTCTACCTCGCGCGCGACCTGCTGGAGGTGCTGACCCGGCGCGCCTGGCTCTACGGCCTGCTCGGGCTCGTTCTCTGCGTCACCTATGTCGTCCTGATCTACTCGATACCGCACAGGGACGCGAGCTTCTACGTACTCCGCGCAGTGCTGGCGCTTTCCATGTGGTGCCTGATCCTCGGCATCACCGGTCTTTTCCTGCTCTATTTCTCGGGGCACAGCCCGCTGTGGCGATATCTCTGCGATTCGTCCTACTTCATCTATATCGCCCACCTGCCCGTGATCCTGTTCCTCCAGGTGATGACGTTCCACGTATCGCTGCCCGCCGTGATCATGGCGCCGCTCGTGCTGATCGTGACGACGGCCGTCCTTCTACCGATCTACGCCTATGCGGTGCGGCCGACCTTCGTCGGCGCGCTGCTCAACGGCCGCCGGTATCCGCCGGCGATCTGGCCGGTGGCTGTCGTGGCTATGTGAACACGACGCGCGCGACGCT
>CAVXZJ010000013.1:0-35478 GCA_963766285.1 uncultured Alphaproteobacteria bacterium
ATGTTCCTCTCCCCTCGGGGAGAGGTTAGGTGAGGGGCTGGCGATACACTTAAATCGCTTTCTGGAATATCGACGTGAGGCGGGGAGAGAACGGCGATCATGTTCACGACACGAGACAGTGCCGAGAATTCTGTCGACGTCGTTAATTTCGGACGGGGCGCCTCCATGCCGCGCCATCTTTTCGGCCGGGCACGAAAGCTTCGCAATCTCTGCCTTGCGGCGGCCTTTTCTAGCTTTGTTCTACTGGTTGCCCTGACACTAATGCCCACGGCTTCGCTAATGAAGATTGCCGAATGGTTCAGTGCCCACTTCTGGATAAATCTTAAGCACATCTCGTTCGAAGGCTGTGCCGAGAAGTGCCACATGATGGCCTTCAGCACTGTTGCCATTCCCATTTCCTGGGCAACCAGCATCGTCGTCGCGCTATGCGCCGTTCCAATGGCGCGCGCTAGCTGGCAAGCGTGTTGGGAAGCGTTGAATTTGGGGTTTTCTCCCTTTGAAATCGCTGAGGATGGGCGCAAGAAACAGCCCCCTAGCCTCGGCTTAATCATTGGCGGAGTCGTCGTCTTGGGAGGAGCGCTCTATGGGGTCGAGCTGCTTCTATTCGCGCTTGCTGGATCCTTGAGCACCACAAGCAGGGCGCGCGAAATTCCCACAATGTTAATTAGCGTTTGGACATCCGTATTGATGGCCACAATGCAATTCTTGGTCGGTGGAGTTATGAGCGGATTGGTCCTGATAACGTTGCATCTAAAGCGCCGTTGGGACTGAGAACAACTCATGACGCACTTCACCTTCCCCGCGCTATCGCACCGGTCCTCTTCCTCTCTCCCCGCCAAGGCGCGCGGAGAGGACGTTTCCAGGCGTCTCTTTTTTCTGGGCGCCAGCCTGACGCTCGGCGGCTGCCTCTTCGACCGCGCCTACTACAAGAAGAATCCGCAGCAGAAGGGCTTCCTCGACGCGCTGCAGGCGGTGGCCAAGCCGGCGCTCGCCTCCAACAACCCGCTGCAGATCGAGGAAGCCGCCAAGCAGAGCGCCGTTCTGTCGGCCAAGGTCGGCGCCTTCTCGGACTGGCGCGGCATCCTGAAGGTCGTCGAGGGCAACGCCCAGGACGTGGCCGTCACCCTCGAGATCGGGCCGCAGGTTTCGCTCTACGCGTTCAACGACTGGGCGCTGGCACTGGCCGGTCGCGCCTCCGACGTTTTCTCCACACGCTCGCGCGAATCCCCGCCGCCGGGACTATCGGAGGCCGCCATCGCGGCGCTAAAAACCTTCCGGCTTGGCCAGACCGTGGCGATCTCCGGACGGATGGGTGAAATCGCGGGCTCCGGCCTGTTCGACCTCACGCGACTGTTCGGCAAGGGCGACGGCGACAACCGCCAGTTCCTGCAGGCGCCGCGCTTCGTGGCGCGCCTCGAGAGCCTGGCTCAGGGTGAGTAAGCAAGAGCGCGAGTGAGAAAGGATCTTCGAGTGCCGTCTTTCAATTACGAGTTTCCTTACGCCAGCAAGAGGCTGCCGATCTTCGCCGACAACGTCGTCGCCTCCTCGCAGCACCTGGCCGCGACCGCCGGCCTGCGCATGATGGCCAGGGGCGGCAATGCGGTGGATGCCGCGATCGCAAGCGCGATTGCCATCACCGTCGTCGAGCCGACGATGAACGGCATCGGCTCGGACGCCTTCTGCATCCTGTGGGACGGCAGCAAGCTCGTCGGCATGAACGCCTCGGGCCACTCGCCGGCGCTGATGACGCCCGACAAGTACGCGGGCATGGCCGCGATGCCGAGCACCGGCTGGGGCAGCGTCAGCGTCCCGGGAGCCGTGTCGCTCTGGGTCGAGCTGCACAAGCGCTACGGCAAGCTGCCGTTCGCCGACCTGTTCGAGCCGGGGATCAAGTACGCGCACGACGGCTATCGCGTGCCCTACCTGCTGGCGCGCCAGTGGGATGCGGCGATCGAACGCCTGAAGGGCCAGGAGAGCTGGGTGAAGGCGTTCCTGCCGAACGGCCGCGCGCCCAAGCCGGGCGAGTTGTGGAAGTTCCCCGATCAGGCGAAGACCCTCGCTGCGATCGCCGAGAGCAAGGGCGAGACCTTCTATCGCGGCGAACTCGCCGAGACGATGGACAAGTACGCCCGCGAGACCGGCGGTGCGCTGCGCAAGGAGGATCTCGCCGCACACAAGGCCGACTGGGTCGATCCGATCGCCCTCACCTATCGCGGCACGACCCTGCACGAGATCCCGCCGTCGGGCCAGGGCATCGGCGCCCTGATGGCGCTGGGCATCCTCGAGAACTTCGACGTGGCCGGCCACGACCCCGACAGCCCCGCGATGGCCCATCTGCGCATCGAGGCGATGAAGCTCGCCTTCGCCGACATCTGGCGCTACGTGTCCGATCCGCGCTTCATGGAAGTGACGCCGAAACAGATGCTCGACAAGGCCTACCTCAAGAGTCGCGCCAAGCTGATCGATCCGAAGAAGGCCAAGAATTTCGGACCCGGTACGCCCAAGGACGGCGGCACGATCTATCTCGGCACGGCCGACGCCTCGGGCATGATGGTGTCGCTGATCCAGTCGAACTACACCGGCTTCGGCTCGGGCATCGTGCCGCCCGGCACCGGCATCGCGCTCCAGAACCGCGCCTCGGGCTTCGTCACGACCAAGGGCCATCCCAACGAGGTCGGCCCCTCCAAGCGGCCCTATCACACGATCATCCCGGCCTTCATCACCAAGGACGGCAAGCCGGTCGCGACCTTCGGCCTGATGGGCGGCGCCATGCAGCCGCAGGGCCATATGCAGGTCTTCTCGCGCATCGTCGACTACGGCCAGAACCCGCAGGCCGCGATCGATGCGCCGCGCTGGAGGGTGCACGAGAACGACGGCACGATCTGGACGGAAAGCCACATGGCTGGCGACACCGCGACCGGCCTCGAGGCGCTCGGCCACAAGCTCACACGTCAGCCATGGCCAAACGCCGCTTTTGGCTCGAGCCAGATCATCTGGAAGTTCCCCGAAGGCGGCCCCTATCTCGGCGCCTCGGAAAGCCGCCGAGACGGTGCGGCTGTCGGGTTCTAGGGTCTTTCCGGCGCGGACTGTCATCCCGAGCGAAGCGAGGGATCTTTAACTGCGGCCATACAAGGATCCCTCACTTCGCTCGGGATGACACCGGTTTCTGAACGACGGCGGTGCGCTTCCATTCCAGTCGGAAAGACTCTACGCCGCGATCGCCTCGACGCTGCGGGCGACCAGGTGACGGTCGCCCCATTTGCGGATGGCGGCGATCACGGGAATGAAACTTCGGCCCATCGGCGTCAGGCGGTACTCGACCTTGGGTGGCACCGTGCCGTAGTCCTTACGGACGATCAGTCCGGACTCCGTCAGCGCCTTCAGCTCGCGGCTCAGCACGCGCGGGGCGATTGTCGCGGTGCCGACGGTGCCGCGCAACAGGCTGGCGCGCAGCTCGCCGTAGCGGCGCGGGCCCTCCTGCAGATCCCACACGATTCGCAGCTTGTACTTCCCGCTGATCAGTTTCTGGAACGAGGCGACGGGGCATTGATGGAGTTTCATGCCGCCTTGGTATCATTTTTGTCCATACTTGCGGAAGTGCCTGTTCCGTTCCTAACTGCCCGCAAGCAGGAGGGACCCATGAAGCACTTTCTCATCAAGTACCGCTTCCAGACCGGCTCGCAGGCGGAGTGGCACAAGGACATCGCGGCCTTCATCGCCGCCATCGACAGCGACCCTGCCCTCAAGGGCCGCATCGGCTACCGCTGCTTCAAGGTCCGCGACAGCGCCGACTACTACCACCTGGCCAGCCCGAAGGACGACCAGGCGCCGAAGGATCTGCAGACCCGCGACTTCTTCTCGAGCTACACCGCCAGGACGAAGCTCGTCTCCAACGGCGGCGTCGAGGTGCTGCCGCTGGAGGTCATTGCCGAGACAGCCTGACTACTTGCTGCAATAGGCTTCGATGCGATAACCGTCGGGGTCGACGACGAAGGCGGCATAGTACTTCGGGCCGTAGTCGGCGCGCACGCCGGGCTTGCCGTTGTCCGTGCCGCCGTTCTTGAGCGCGGCGGCATGGAAGGCGTCGACGCCGGCGCGATCCCGGGCAACGAAGCAAAAGTGCAGGCCCGACTCCTTGTCGGCCTTCACCGGCTTTTTGGCAGCGAGCAGCCACAGGCCGGAGTCCTTCTCGCCATAACCCAGAGCGCTCTCGCCGTCCGACAGGCGCGTGTAGCCGATCGGCTTCAACACCGCGTCGTAGAACTTGCCGGACTTCCCGATGTCGCTGACGCCGATGGAAACGTGGTCGAACATGTCTTCCTCCTGTATAACTAATTAACTGGTTATGTAGTTATAAAAGGAGACGAAGCTTGTCAACCGGTCAACCGGTTATCATGTGTGGATCATGACCCGCCCCGATCTCTGCCTGGATTTCGCCAATACCCGTTACTGGCGCGGGCAGACGAGGCCAACCGAGACCCTGTCCGCTCCGGCGGACCTGGCCGGTTGGGCAAAGGCGTCGAAGGCACCCTCGTCGCGGGAATTCGAGCGCGCGCTTGCGTTGCGCGAGACCATCCATCGCCTGTTCGACGCCCATGCCCAGGGCAAGGCGCCGGCGGCGCGCGACCTCGAGACGTTGAATGCCGCGCTCGCGGCGGCGCCCGCACGTACCACCCTGAAGCGCGGCCGCGAGGGCTACGAGTGGGAGGTCGACATGAAGTCGGGCACGGCGCTCGGCCTGCTGGCGCCGGTCCTGTGGTCGGCCGGCGATCTGCTGGCCGGCCCCAAGCTCGGCAAGGTGCGGCGCTGCGCCAATCCGGAATGCCTTTTTCTCTTCCTCGACGACAGCCGCGCCGGCAAGCGACGCTGGTGCTCGATGGCGTCCTGCGGCAACCGCGCCAAGGCCAAGCGGCATTATCACAAGAGCAAGGAAGATACCGACTGACCGGAGGCCGACCATGAACGCGCTGGCGAGAAAAGGATTCGAAGGACTTCGTCGGCATGTTCCTCGCCATGACGGTCCTGCTGTTCGGCATCGCCTGGACCTTCGACTGGTGGCAGGCATGGCTCTTTCTTGCGGTCTATTTCGGCTGCTCGATCGCCCTTAGCCTCTTCATGTACGCCACGGATCAGGCGCTCATGGAGCGGCGGATGCGCGGCGGTCCGCTTGCCGAGAAGGAACCGACGCAGCGGCTGATCATGTCGATCGCCTCTGTGGGCTTTGCCGGACTCATCGTCGTGCCCGCGCTCGACCGGCGCTTCGGCTGGTCGGACATGCCGCCCTGTGTCGCGACCGCCGGCGATGTCGCGATGGCGCTGGGCTGGCTCGCGATCTACTTCGTGTTCCGGGAGAACAGCTACACCTCGGCGACGATCGAATTGGCGGCGGACCAGAAGGTCATCTCGACCGGCCCCTACGCATGGGTGCGCCACCCGATGTATGCCGGCGCCCTGCCGATGCTGCTCGGCATCCCGATCGCGCTGGGCTCGTGGTGGGGCATCGTGCCCTTTTTCGTCGTCCTGCCGGCGCTGATCTGGCGGATCTTCGACGAGGAGAATTTCCTCGCGAAGAACCTCGCCGGATACGCCTCGTACATACAAAAAGTGCGGTATCGACTGATACCGCACTTCTGGTAGTTCGCGAGGATGTGCTCTAGCTGAGAATAGACTGCAGCTTCATGGCGACGCCCATGTCGCCTTCGATCTTGAGCTTGCCAGTCATGAACGCGGTCATGCCGTCGAGCTTGCGGTCGATCAGGTCGGAGAAGTCGCTGAAGTCCATCTTCAGCGTGCAATCGGCGTCCTTGTCGTCGTTGCTGATCGCCGGGGGATTGGCGTTGCCGTCGATGTAGACGACGCCCTGGTCGGTCGAGAACTTCACGGTGTTGCCGAAGGCCGACTTCTTCGCCGCGCCTTCCTTCATTTTCGCGGTGATTTCCTGCAAGGTCATGGCCAGTTCCTCCGGTCCGATAATGGTTCGGCGGGCTTACTTGACCTTTACGTAAACGTCAACTACAGGCCGGTAAACGGCCGTTCAGAGCGTCGGGAGGAAGTTGGCACGATGTCGTACCGCTCGGTGTTCACGCCGGGACTGTTTGCCGGCCGCACGATCGTCGTGACCGGCGGCGGCAGCGGCATCGGCCGCTGTACCGCGCACGAGCTCGCGGCGCTGGGCGCCCATGTGGCCATTTGCGGCCGCAAGCAGGACAAGCTCGACGCGGTGAAGAGCGAGATCGAGGCCGCCGGCGGCACCTGCGAGACACACGCCTTCGACATCCGTGAGGAAGCCCAGGTCAAGGAGGCCATTACGAAGGTCGTGGCGAAGAACACGCGGATCCATGGCCTGTTCAACAATGCCGGCGGGCAATTCCCGTCGCCCGCCGCCCAGCTCAGCGCCAAGGGCTTCGACGTCGTCGTGCGCAACAATCTCACCGGCGGCTTCATCGTGAGCCGCGAGGTCTACACACAGTCGATGCAGCAGCACGGCGGCTCGATCGTCAACATGACCGCCGACTACCGCAACGGCTTCCCCACCATGGTGCACACCGGCGCCGCGCGCGCCGGCATGGCCAACCTCACCATGACGCTTGCCTACGAATGGGCCGTGTCGGGCGTGCGGGTGAACTCGGTGGCGCCGGGCTGGATCGCCTCGTCGGGCATGGACACCTACACCGGCGACTTCAAGGAGCAGATTCCCAAGCTCAAGGACCATTGCCCGCTCGGCCGTCTCGGCACCGAGAGCGAGGTTTCCGCCGCCGTCTGCTTCCTGCTGAGCGACGCGTCCTCCTATATCACCGGCACCGAACTGCGCATCGACGGCGGCGTGCCACTGGCCAATCGCTCGGTCGACTTGCCGCCGACCGACAGGTCGCAGCCGTTCAACGGCTTCCATCTCGCGAAGACGCCAAAAGTGCTGGGCGGTTGAGCGATGCCTGTTCTGGAAAGCGCCATCGACAGCAATAGCGAGGAGTTCCAGAAGAACCGCCGCCTCATGCTGGCGGCGATCGCTGAATTTCGCGCCGCCGAGGCGAGCGTGCAGGCCACCTCGGACAAGTCGCGTGAGCGGTTCCGCAAGAGGAAGCAGCTGATGCCGCGCGAGCGCATCGCGCTGCTGCTCGACCGCGGCGCACCCTTCCTCGAACTGATGCCGCTCGCGGGCTATCGCATGCACGACGACAAGGACGGCTCGTCTGCCGGCGGCGGTTCGGTCGCGGGCATCGGCTATGTCGAAGGCGTGCGCTGCATCGTCTCGGCGTCGAATTCGGCGATCAAGGGCGGCACCATCGCGCCCTCGGGCCAGCGCAAGGGCCAGCGGGTGCAGCAGATCGTCATGGAGAACAAGCTGCCGGTCGTGAACCTCGTCGAGTCGGGCGGCGCCAATCTGCTCTACCAGGCCGAGATCTTCGTGCCGGGCGGCCGCGGCTTCGCCAACCAGGCGCGCATGTCGGCGCGCGGCATCCCGCAGGTCACCGTCGTGCACGGCTCTTCGACGGCCGGCGGCGCCTATCTCCCCGGCCTCAGCGACTACGTCATCATGGTGCGCAACCAGGCCAAGGTGTTTCTGGCCGGACCGCCCTTGCTCAAGGCGGCGACCGGCGAGATCGCCACCGACGAGGAGCTGGGCGGTGCGGAGATGCATGCCACCGTCTCGGGTGTCGCCGAATGGATGGCCGAGGACGATGCCGATGGGCTGCGCATGGCGCGCGAGGTCATTGCCAAATGGCACTGGAACGACAAGCTGCCGCCGCGGGCGCCAAAACTCTTCAAGGAACCAATCTACGACATCGACGAGCTGTGCGGCGTCGTGCCGCCGTCGCACAAGGAGCCATACGACGTCCGCGAGGTGATCGCGCGGCTGGTCGACGCTTCGGACTTTCTCGAGTTCAAGGGGCTGTTCGACCAGCAGACGATCTGCGGCTGGGCCGAGATCGAGGGCGAACCGGTCGGCATCATCGGCAACAACGGGCCGATCACCACGAAGGGCGCGGTGAAAGCTGCCCAGTTCATCCAGCTCTGCTGCCAGCAGGGCGCGCCGATCGTCTACCTGCAGAACACGACCGGCTACATAGTCGGCACCGAGGCCGAGCGCGGCGGCATCGTCAAGCACGGTTCCAAGATGATCCAGGCGGTGGCCAACGCGACCGTGCCGCAGATCACCATCGTGATCGGCGGCAGCTTCGGCGCCGGAAACTACGGCATGTGCGGCCGCGCCTACGATCCGCGCTTCATCTTTGCGTGGCCCAACAGCCGCACCTCGGTAATGGGCGGCGAGCAGGCAGCCGGCGTGATGAAGACCGTGACCGAGCAGAAGTTCATCCGCGAGGGCAAGGAGCCGCCGAAGGAAGAGATCGACCGGATGTTCAAGTCGATCGTCGACCAGTTCGAACGCGAATCGACGGCCCTCTACGGCACCGCGCATCTGTGGGACGACGGCATCATCGATCCGCGCGACACCCGCCGGGTGCTGGCCTTCACCCTCTCGATCGCGCGCGAATCGATCGTGCGGCCGCTCAATCCCATCACCTTCGGCGTGGCGAGGATGTAATGTTGATCCCGCGATCAAATCCTCCTCCCCATTCAGATGGGGAGGTGTCAGCGTCTTACGCTGACGGAGGGGTCATCAGCGACAAATCGCTGCCTCTGACCCCTCCGTCGCGGATTACCGCGACACCTCCCCATCTGAATGGGGAGGGAGGGCCTCGCGGTGGTTGTGAAGCAAGGACACGCGCATGAAGTTCACGCCCGAGCATGAGGCGCTGCGCGCCACCTGGAAGACGCTGATCGACCGCGAGATCAATCCGCATGTCGATCAATGGGAAAAGGAAGGCGCCTTCCCCGCCCACGAGCTGTTCAAGAAGATGGGCAACGCGGGCCTGCTGGGCGTCGACAAGCCCGTCGAGTTCGGCGGCTCGGGGCTCGATTTTTCCTATGCCATGGTCTGCTCGGAGTCGCTCGGGCTGGTGAACGGCGGGTCGATCCCGATGGCGACGGGCGTGCAGATCTCGATGGCGACGCCGGCGCTGGCCCGCTACGGCAGCGACGAGCTGCGCCAGGAATTCCTCGCCCCCTCGATCAGCGGCGACTATGTGGCCTGCCTCGGCGTCTCCGAGACCGGCGCGGGCTCCGACGTCGCCTCGATCAAGACCACCGCCCGCCGGGTCGGCGGCGACTGGGTGATCAACGGCGGCAAGATGTGGACGACCAACGGCGCGCAGGCCGACTGGATGTGCCTGCTTGCCAATACCGGCGACGGGCAGGCACACAAGAACAAGTCACTGATCGTCGTGCCGATGAAGACCAAGGGCATCGACATCCAGAAGAAGCTCAACAAGCTCGGCATGCGCGCGTCGGACACGGTGCAGACCTTCTTCGACGAGGTGAAGGTGCCGGTGCGCTATACGGTGGGCCAGCCGGGCCAGGGCTTCATCTACCAGATGCAGCAGTTCCAGGAGGAGCGGCTGTGGGCCGGCGCCGGCACGCTGATGGGCTGCGACCGCATCATCAATGCCACCATCGACTACACGCGCGAACGCCAGGTGTTCGGCAAGCCGCTGCTCGACAACCAGGTCGTCCATTTTCGCCTCGCCGAGCTGAAGAGCGAGGTCGAGGCCCTGCGCTCCCTCGTCTATCGCGCTTGCGAGGATTATCTCGCGGGCCAGGACGTCACCATGCTGGCCTCGATGGCCAAGCTGAAGGCCGGCCGCCTGCGCCGCGAAGTCAACGATGCCTGCCTGCAATACTGGGGCGGCGCCGGCTATCTCTGGGACAGCCCCGTGGCGCGCGCCTATCGCGACGGCCGGCTGGGCTCGATCGGCGGCGGCGCCGACGAGGTGATGCTGCAGATCATCTCGAAGCTGATGGGGACGATGCCTAGACTAGGAAACCGGTAAGTGCGCACGGCCAACATGACACTACTGCTGTCATCCCGAGCGCAGCGAGGGATCCTTATCACGCGTGAGCAAAGATCCCTCGCTCCGCTCGGGATGACAACGGGTGCTGAGGAGACGCTCCGTGCAGTTTAGCTCCGAACACGACGAGATTCGCCGCACCTTGCGCGCCATCATCGACCGGGACATCAACCCCCATGTCGACCAGTGGGAGGAAGACGACATCTTCCCCGCGCACGAGGTGTTCAAGAAGCTGGGCAGCGTCGGGCTGCTGGGCATTCACAAGCCGGTCGAATACGGCGGCATGGGCCTCGACTACTCCTATGCCATGGTGATGGCGGAGGAGCTGGGCGCCATCCATTGCGGCTCGGTGCCGATGGCGATCGGCGTGCAGACCGACATGGCCACGCCCGCGCTGGCCCGCTACGGCAGCAACGAACTGCGGGCTGAGTTCCTGGCGCCGTCGATCGCCGGCGACTTCGTGGCCTGTCTCGGCGTCTCCGAAGTGGGCGCCGGCTCCGACGTGGCCTCGCTCAAGACGACCGCCCGGCGGGTCGGCGGCGACTGGGTGATCAACGGCGGCAAGATGTGGACGACCAACGGCACCCAGGCCGACTGGATGTGCCTGCTTGCCAACACGGGCGAAGGTGCGGTCCACAAGAACAAGTCTCTGATCTGCCTGCCGATGAAGACGGGGGGCGTGCAGGTCGTGAAGAAGCTCGACAAGCTCGGCATGCGCTCCTCCGACACCGCGCAGATTTTCTTCGACGAGGTGAAGGTCCCGGTCCGCAACCTGATCGGCCAGGAGGGCATGGGCTTCATCTATCAGATGCAGCAGTTCCAGGAAGAGCGGCTGTGGGGCGCGATCAGCGCCGTGGTCGGCATGGAGCGGCTGATCGACGAGACGGCGGCGTATACGCGCGAGCGCAAGGTGTTCGGCCGCCCCCTGCTCGACAACCAGATCATTCATTTCAAGCTTGCGGAGTTCCGGACCGAGATCGAGCTGGTCCGCTCGCTCTGCTATCGCGCCTGCGAGGAGTATCTCGAGGGCAAGGACGTGGTGATGCTGGCCTCGATGGCCAAGCTCAAGGCCGGACGAATGATGCGCCTCGTCACCGACGGCTGCCTGCAATACTGGGGCGGCGCCGGTTATCTCTGGGAGTCGCCGACCGCGCGCGCCTTCCGCAACTCGCGGCTGGCCTCGATCGGCGGCGGCGCCGACGAAGTCATGCTGCAGATCATTTCGAAGGGAATGGGTACCTTGCCGCGGGTGGAAGGGCGTTAATGCGCACCGCCGCGGTCACGACAACCATGTCATCCCGAGCGAAGCGAGGGACCTTTAGTAGCGCCGACCAAGGGTCTCTCGCTTCGCTCGGGATGACAACGGTGATGAAACGAGCCCCTTGCGTCATCTCTGGAGTCATCCATGGCTGAGTTTGCCGACAGGTACGAAACGCTGATCCTGAAGCGTGAGCGCTCGCGACTCCACGTGACGTTGAACCGTCCCGAGGTGAAGAACGCGCTCAACCCGACCCTGATCGGCGAATTGTGCGCGGTGGTCGACATCCTGCGCGACCGGCGCGACATCAAGGTCGTGATCCTGCGTGGCGCGGGCAACACCTTCTGCGCCGGCGCCGACCTCAAGAACATGGAGCAAAGCTTCGGCGACAAGCCCAAGCCCGGCGAGAAGGACCCGATCGCCGTCTGGAACCGTGGCTTCGGCACTTTCCTCGAGACGCTCAACACCCTGCCGCAGGTCGTCGTGGCCGCGGTCGAAGGCCATGCCATCGCCGGCGGCTTCGGCCTGGTCTGCGTTTCCGACGTCGCGATCTGCACCGAGGGCGCGGGCTTTGCCATGACCGAAACGGCGATCGGCATCGTGCCGGCCCAGATCGCGCCCTTCGTCGCCGCCCGCATCGGCGTGCCGCAGACCCGCCACCTCACCCTCACCGCGGCCCGCTTCAAGGGCGCCGAGGCGCTGCGGCTCGGCATCGCGCATTACCTGGTGAAGGACACCGCCGAACTCGATGCCACGCTCGAAGAGGTGCTGAAGCAGATCGACAAATGCGCGCCGATCGCCAACGCGCTCACCAAGCAGGTCGTGATGCGGGTCGGCACACAGGATCTGTCCGCCGTGCTCGATTTCGCCGCCGACAAGTTCGCCGAGGCACGGCGCGGCCCCGAGGCCGGCGAGGGTCTGCGTGCCTTCGCCGAGAAGCGGCCGCCAAAATGGGCGACCGAATGAGCTTCAGCAAGATCCTGGTCGCCAACCGCGGCGAGATCGCCTGGAGGATCATGCGGACAACGAAGGCGATGGGCTATCGCACCGTCGCGGTCCATTCCGACGCCGACAGGGACGCGCCGCATGTCAGCTTCGCCGACGAAGCCATTCGCATCGGCCCGCCTCCCGTAGGCGAGAGCTATCTCAGCATCGATCGCATCCTCGAAGCCGCGCATACGTCGGGTGCCGACGCGGTGCATCCTGGCTACGGCTTCCTGTCGGAGAACGAAGCCTTCGCCACGGCCTGCGAAAAGGCGGGGCTCGTCTTCATCGGCCCGCCACCCGCGGCGATCGCCGCGATGGGCAACAAGGCCGCCGCCAAGCGGCGCATGATCGATGCCGGCGTTCCCTGCGTGCCAGGCTATCAGGGCGCGGACCAGAGCGACGCCCACCTGGAGCGGGAATCGCGCAAGATCGGCCTGCCGGTGATGGTGAAGGCCGCGGCCGGCGGCGGCGGGCGTGGCATGCGGCTGGTCGAACAGGACGGCGATCTCCTCGACGCGATCCGCACGGCGCGCACCGAGGCCGCGAGCGCTTTCGGCTCGGGCGAGCTGATCCTTGAAAAGGCCGTGACCGATGCGCGTCACGTCGAGATCCAGGTCTTCGCCGACAACCACGGCAACGTCATCCATCTGGGCGAGCGCGACTGCTCGGTGCAGCGCCGTCACCAGAAGGTGATCGAGGAAGCGCCCTCGCCCGCCGTCAACGCCGACCTGCGTGCGCGCATGGGCGCAGCCGCGGTCGCCGCCGCCCGCACCATCGGCTATCGCGGCGCCGGCACGGTCGAGTTCCTGCTCGCCGGCGACGGCGCCTTCTACTTCCTCGAGATGAACACCCGCCTGCAGGTCGAGCATCCGGTGACCGAGGCGATCACCGGCCTCGATCTCGTCGAATGGCAGCTCAGGGTCGCGCGCGGCGAGGCGCTGCCGCTCGAGCAGGATCAGGTCCAGCTCGAGGGCCACGCCATCGAAGTGCGCCTTTACGCCGAGGATGCCTATGCGGGCTTCCTGCCGCAGACCGGCCGAATCGACGTCTGGCGGCCGGCGTGCGGTCCCGGCGTGCGGACCGATCACGGCATGAAGGACGGGCTCGCGATCTCGCCCTTCTACGATCCAATGATCGCCAAGGTGATCGCCCATGGCGCCACCCGCGAGGAAGCGCGGCGGCGTCTCATCAATGCACTGCGCGACACCGTTGTGCTGGGACCGACAACCAACCGGCATTTCCTGATCCGCCTGCTCGAGCATCCGGAGTTCGCGGCGGGCAAGACGACGACGGCCTTCCTCACCCGGCATGTGTTCGCGGCGCCGGAGATCACCGATCGCCACTGGAAGCTCGCGGCCTCGCTGCTATGGCGGCAGTCCGCCGAGCACTTTCCGGCAGCGCTGCGCGGCTGGCGCAACTCCAATCCCGAACCGACGCCGATCAAGCTCGCGGTGGGTGACGTCGCGCGCACCATCGAGGTGAAAGCCGATGACATCGCCAATGAACTGCCACCCTTCCACATCGACGGCAAAGACATCTCCGTCGATCTCGATGCACTCACCGTGCGCTTCACCGACAAAACCTATGCACTTCCTACATCCGCGGCGGCCGGCAGCGATGGTAAGTTGCGCGCACCGATGGATGGCAGAATCGTCGCCATCAAGGTGGCCGCCGGTGAAAAGGTGTCGCGCGGCCAGACCCTGATCGTGCTTGAAGCCATGAAGATCCAGCATCAGCTTAAGGCGGCCCTCGACTCGGAGATCGATTCCGTCGCGGTCCAGGAGGGGCAGCAGGTCGCCAGCCGGACCGTGCTGGTGACGATGAAGGCGTAATGGAAGGACAGAAGACGATGTTGCGTAGAAGAACCGTGCTGGCGTCGATGGCGGCGAGCGTTGCAGCGCCCGCCCTTGCCCAGACCTATCCCAGCAAGCCGATCACCCTGATCGTGCCCTTTGCCGCGGGCGGACCCACCGACGTGATGGCCCGCGTCATGGGCGAGCGCATGGGCAAGGAGCTGGAGCAGCAGTTCATCATCGACAACACCACCGGCGCGGCCGGCACGATCGCGGTGGGAAAGGCCGTCCGCGCCGCGCCCGACGGCTACACGATCCAGATCGGCCATGTCGGCACCAACGTGGCCAACGGCACGATCTACAGGAACCTCACCTACAACCTGCTGACCGACCTCCTGCCGATCGCGCGCCTGCCGCAGAACCCGATGCTGGTCTGCTCGTCGCTGCAGATTCCGGCGACGACGCTGAAAGAGCTGGTCGAGTACCTGAAAGCCAATCCCGACAAGATCCCGGGCGGCACGGCCGGCATGGGCTCGGGCTCGCATCTCGGCGCGCTCGCCTTCTTCGCCGCGACCGGCGCGACCTACCAGCTCGTGCCTTATCGCGGCACCGGGCCTGCCATGCAGGACCTCGTGGCCAACCAGATCCAGGTGATGGTCGATCAGTCGTCCAACTCGCTGCCGCAGGTGCGCGCCGGCAAGGTTCGCGCGTACGCCGTCACCGCAAAGCAGCGCACGGCCGCCGCGCCCGAGATCCCGACGGCGGCCGAAGCCGGCTATCCGATGGAAGTGTCGATCTGGCACGGCCTGTGGGCGCCGAAGGGCACACCGGGCGAGATCATCGACCGGCTGAACAAGGCGGCGATCGCGGCCCTTCAGGACAGCGACGTGCGGCATCGGCTGGAGGATCTCGGCCAGGACATTCCGACACCGGCCGAGATGGCGCCTGCGGCCTTCGCTGCCTTCCAGAAAGAAGAATACGCACGCTGGGAGAAAATCCTGCTGGCAGCCAATGTGAAGATCGAATAGCCGCCTATGCTTGGTGGTTTCGTAGTGCGGGCGGCGTTTGCCGCCTAGCCGCCCTTGCCGCACAGGTCTATAGAGCCCAAGGCAATGTCAGGGTGTGCATGAGCTTGAAGGGCAAGACGCTGTTCGTGACCGGTGCGAGCCGGGGCATCGGCCTCGCCATCGCGCTGCGCGCGGCGCGCGACGGCGCCAACATCGCCATCGCCGCCAAGACCGTAACGCCCGACCCGCGCCTGCCCGGCACGATCTTCACCGCCGCGGAGGAGATCGAGAAAGCCGGCGGCAAGGCGCTGCCGGTCCCGTGCGACATCCGCGACGAGCAGAGCGTCGAGAAGGCGGTGGCCGACACCGTCGCGAAATTCGGCGGCATCGACATACTGGTGAACAACGCCAGCGCCATCAGCCTCACCGGCACCCTGCAGACGCCGATGAAGCGCTTCGACCTGATGAACCAGATCAACCAGCGCGGCACCTTCATGGTCTCGCAGAAGGCGCTGCCGCATCTGCTGCAGGCCGCCAATCCGCACGTGCTGAACCTCTCGCCGCCGCTCGACTTCGACGTGAAGTGGTTCGCCAATCATCCGGCCTATACGCTCGCCAAATATTCGATGTCGGTCTACGCCTGGGCGATGGCCGCCGAGTTCAAGGGCAGGGTCGCCTTCAACTGCCTGTGGCCGCGCACCGGCATCGCCACCGCCGCGATCCGCAACGTGCTGGGCGGCGACGAGGGCATGAAGGCCTGCCGCAAGCCCGAGATCATGGCCGACGCCGCCTACGTCCTCTTCAATCGTCCGGCGCGGGACTGCACCGGCAATTTCTTCATCGACGACGAGGTGCTGGCGGCCGAAGGCGTCACCGACTTCGACAAATATGCCGTCTCGCCCGGCACGCCCCTGATGCCCGACTTCTTCGTGCCCGCCAAAGGCGCGCGCACCGTCGTCGGCCGGAGCTGACCGGCGCATGGCGACCTTCATCCTGGTCCATGGCGCGAGCCACGGCGGCTGGTGCTGGGAGAAGGTCCAGCCGCTCCTCGAAGCGCATGGCCACAAGGTCTGCGCGCCCGACCTGCCCGGCCTCGGCAAGGACCACACGCCGCCCGCCAACGTCACGCTGGCCGACAATGTCGAGAAGATCTCGCGCCTGCTCGACAAGATGGAAGAGCCGGTCGTGCTGGTGGGCCACGCGCTGGGCGGTGTCACGATCAGCCAGACCGCCGAGGCGCGGCGCCGCAAGATCAAGGCGCTGGTCTATGTCTGCGGGTTGATGCCGCCTTCCGGCATGGCCAGCCGCGAGTTGACGGCGGGCGATCCCGACATGCTGTTCCGGCGTTCCCGTGAGGTCAGTCCTGACGGCCTGACCTATACATTTGCGCGCGCCACTTTGCCGACCCTGTTCTACGAGGACGTCTCGCCGGAAGACCGCTACCGCGCCATGGAGCGCCTGCGGCCGCAGCCGATCTCGATCTCGACGACGCCGCTTACCCTCACCGACGAGCGCTACGGCTCGGTGCCGCGCTGGTACATCGAGTGCACGTATGACAACTCCGTCCGCATCGCCCGCCAGCGCGCCATGGTGAAGACCCTGCCCTGCAAGGTGATCACGATGGAGTGCGGCCACACGCCGTTCTACAGCCAGCCCGAAGAGCTGGTCGGCCACCTCGAGGCGATCGCGGCTTCCTGATCAATCGAAGAAGGCGAACGCCCGGACTTCGATGCTCTGGCGCGGCTTGGGATTGGCCGGGGACGTCGGATCGTCGAAGGCCGAGTGCAGCGAGAAACGGGCGCGCCCGTCTTTCAGCGAGTTGTAGCACTTGATCAGCGCCGCCTCGTTCCGCCGCATCTTCGGGAAGTAGTACCAGCGGTGATCGGGGTTGTAGACCCCCTGGTAGATCTCGCCGGTGCGGTCGGCATAGACGAGGTCGCACACCGCGAGGTCACGGGGCGCGATACTCTGCGAATCGACGAAGCCCAGCGGCACCATCTCTACCGGATCGGCCGCGATGTTGCGCCAGACATTGTATTCGGCGTAACGCTTGGCGAGCCGCACCTCGGCCTCGGCCGGCGGCAGCAGATCGCGCACCCGCCGCGGCGCAGACTTCTCGGTGTAGTCGTTGTGCACGCTGCGCACGGGCGTACGCAGGCCGCGCTCGACGGCCTTGTCGGCGGTGCGCACCGTGTGGTCGAAGATCACGACCTTCGAGGCGCCGGTCTCGCGCTTGATCAGCGCCTCGACTTCGGCGTAGTAGGCCGTCTTCACCTCATTCTCGTCGTAGAAGTCGTGCACCCTGGTGTCGTGGTTCACCAGCTTGAACGCCTGCCTGTCGAGCGAGAACTCGGCGGCGCGCGGACGGCCGTCGTGCACGTCGACCTTGAAATCTCGATAGTTGCCCTCACGCCGCGGCACACCGGTGCCGGCCGGCGGATTGTAGGTCACCGGGGTGACGCTGAGATCGGCGAGATAGTTGACGGCAGCCTGGACCATGAAGCTCTCCTGGGGCCTCCCTCATAGATCGTACCGCTGCTTACTCCCTTCAAGCAGTGTGGAATCATGAGAAGAACTCATGAGGCCATGTCAGGCTGCAAGCTCGAGAATCTCCATGACCTGCTCGGGCGTGGTGATGGTCCGCGGATTGTTCAGCACGGCGCGATCGTGCATCGATTTCTCGCCGATCTCGCGGAAGCGCTCGCGGCCGACCCCGACCTCTTTCAGGCTGCCGGGCAGTTCCAGGGTCTTCACCAGTTCTGCCACCAGATCGGCCGCCGGCGTGTCCGGCTTGCCGAATGCCTCGCTCACCCGCGTCTGACGGTCGGCGTTCGCCGGCAGGTTCCAGCGCAGCACCGAGGGCAGCATCACGCAGGAGGTATGGCCGTGCGGCACGTGGCAGGCCGCGCCCAGCACATGGCCGATGCCGTGGCTCGCGCCCACGCCGACACCTGACGTCCCGGCGCCGATCGAGAGCCACATGCCGAACTGCAGGTTCATGCGCGTCTCGAGATCGTCGGGCCTGGCCTTGTGCGCCGGCAGCGCCGTTGCGAGGAGCTTCAGCGCCTCGGTGGAAGTGCCGATCGCGAAGGGGTTGGCCTGCTGCGAGCACAGGCGCTCGACGGCGTGATCGACCGCCTTGAGACCGGTCGACAGCATCAGGTCCATCGGCGTGTGCAGGGTCGCGGCGGGATCGAGGACGATCACCCGCGGCACGACCAGCCGGTGGCCGAAGCTCTCCTTCACGCCCCGGCGCGGATCGCTGATACCGGCGAAGGCATTGAACTCGGCGGCCGAGAGCGTCGTCGGCACCGCGATCATGCGGATCGCATCGGCCGGCGGCGCGATCGCCTCCGACGGTGGTGCCGCGCCGCCCTTGGGCTTGCCGGCCTTGTAGAGATCGAGATCGTCTACAGTCGTCGCGTTCTGCCACAGCGCGATCAGCATCACCTTGGTGGCATCGATCGCCGAGCCGCCGCCCACCGAGACGATGAGATCGGCCTTGGCGGCGCGCGCCAGCCGCGCCCCCTCGATCACGCAAGGCCGCGGCGAGTGCGCCGTGATGCCGGCATAGACGCCGGCGTAGCGCTCGCCCAGGTCGCGGATGATGCCGGCCAGCAGCGCGCTCTGCGCCACCGACTTCGTCGTGGTGATGAAGACGCGCCGGGCACCCAGCCGCTCCGCCTCGCCCAGCACCGCCGCACCCGCCGGCTTGCCGTAGACGACCCTCTCGATGTCCTGGTGGCCGTGGATGCCGTTCAACATGGGTTCATCCTATATGGCGTCGATAGAGTGCCAGCATGCGCTCGTAGTGCCTTTCGCGCGCCGCCTCGTGGAGATTGCCGCGATCGCTGAAGGCATAGCCGTGATGAGTGCCCGCTTCGGTCTCGACGCGGGAGGGGAATGGCGCCCCGGCCAGCAGCTTCTCGAATTTCGCGACATCGGACAGCGGCACGTAGGTGTCATGCTCGGCGAAGGCGTAATAGCCCTCGCCCACAATGTCGCCCAGCATCAGGTGCGGCGAGTTCGGGCTTGTCGGTGATCAGGCGCGTGCCGTAATACGACGCAAAGCAGGCGATCCGATCGGGGTGCGCGGCGGCGGCGGCGGTGACGAAAGCGCCGCTCATGCAGTAACCCACGAGGCCGATCTTGCCCTCTCTCGCGTCAGGCGTCGACGGCAGCCGATCGAGGACCACGCCGACGTCCGCCGCGACCTTTGCATTGGAGATCGACTCCATAAATCCAAACATCCGTTCGCGGTTGGCGTCCGCATCGGGGTGATCGCGCGTCGGGCCGCACACGAAGTCGCCAATGGTGCGGTAGTAGAGATTGGGCAGGATCACGTAGTAGCCCGATTGCGCGATGCGCCGGCAGATTTCCTTCAAGCCCTCGCGCACGCCGGGCGCGTCCATCAGCATCAGCACGACCGGCAGCGGTCCGCCGTCGTCGGGCCGCACCGTCCAGGTATTCATGGCGCCATCTTGCGTGGCGATATCCAGCTCGCGTTCGATCATGGCCGGACGGTACCGGCCCTCTGCCCCATGGTCTATAACCGCGCCTCGCGTCTTTCGAGTTCGGGGAGTGAAATTCATGTCGGGGGCACTAGAGGGCCTGAAAGTCATCGACCTGTCGCGCGTGCTGGGCGGACCCTATTGCGGCCAGATGCTGGCCGACCATGGTGCAGAGGTGATCAAGATCGAGCCGCCGCAGGGCGACGAGACCCGCCTGTGGGGCCCTCCGTTCGATGGCGAAGGCATCTCCGCCTACTTCGCCGGCATCAACCGCAACAAGCGCACCATCGCTCTCGATCTCTCGAAGCCCGAGGGCCGCGACGTCCTGCTGAAGCTGCTCGAGGCGACCGACGTGCTGATCGACAACTTCAAGACCGGCACGATGGAGAAGTGGGGCATCGGCTATGCCGATACCCTGTCGAAAAAGTTCCCGCGCCTGGTTCATGCAAGGGTCTCGGGCTTCGGCGAGGACGGGCCGCTCGGCGGATTCCCGGGCTACGACGCGATGGTGCAGGCCTCCGCCGGCCTCGTCTCGGTCAACGGCTCGGCCGAAGGCGGCCAGGTGCGCATCGGCGTGCCGGTCGTCGATCTGTCGACCGGCATGAACGCCGCCATCGGCATCCTGATGGCGCTCTACGAGCGCAATCGTTCCGGCAAGGGCCAGTTCGTCGATGCGACGCTCTACGACAGCGCCATTGCGCTCCACCAGCCGCACGCGCCCAACTATTTCATGGCCGGGTTGAATCCCAAGCTGGTGGGAAACAGTCACGCAAGCCTGGTCCCCTACTCCAACTTCCCGACCAAGACGCGCAACATCGTGGTCGGCGCCGGCAACGATGGACAATTCCGCAAGCTGACCCAGATGCTGGGCAAGCCCGAACTGGCGAACGACCCGCGCTTCAAGACCAACAAGGACCGCGTGGCGTATCGGGCCGAGCTCGAGGCCGAGTTGCGCGTGCTGCTGAAGGATCGCGATGCCGATACGTTCTCGGGCGAGCTGATGAAGGGCGGCGTGCCGTCCGGCGCCGTGCTCGACGTCGCCGACGTGATGGAGCATCCCCACACCAGGCACCGGGGGATGGTCTGGGAGAAGGACGGCTGGCGCAACGTCGGCAATCCGGTGAAGCTCTCGCGCACGCCCGCCAAGGCGCGCACCAAGCCCCGGAAGTTCGGCATCGACACGCGCGCCGTGCTCGCCGAGAACGGCTACTCGGCCGCCGAGATCGACAGGCTGGTCGCCTCGGGCGTCGCCCTGACGGAAATCCGGAAGGCCTGAGCATGTTCCAGCCCGATCTGCTGAAGGGAAAGCGCATCCTGGTGACCGGCGGCGGCACCGGCCTCGGCCGCTCGATGGCGCATCGCTATCTCGAGCTCGGCGCCAACGTGATCATCTGCGGCCGCCGCGAGGAGGTGCTGAAGCAGACCGTCGCCGAATTGCACAAGGATACCGGCGGCGAGATCGAGGCTGTCGGCTGCGACGTGCGTGTGCCGGCCGCGGTCGAGGCGATGATGGACACGATCTGGGCCAGGCGCCCGCTCGACATCCTGGTCAACAACGCCGCGGGCCAGATCCTGGCGCAGACGCACAAGATGTCGTCGCGCGCGATCGATGCGGTGCTGAACATCGTCCTGCACGGCTCGGCCTACTGCACGGTCGCCGCCGGCCGGCGCTGGATCGATGCCGGCGAGCGCAACAAGGTGGTGATGTCGATCCTCACCGTGTCGTCGCTGACGGGAGCTGCCTTCACCGTGCCCTCGGCGATGGCCAAGGCTGGCGTGCTCGCCATGACCAGGAGCCTCGCCGTCGAATGGGGCCCCAAGGGCATCCGCACCTGCGCCATCGTGCCCGGTCCCTTCCCGACCGAAGGCGCGTGGAGCCGGCTGATGCCCAAGGAGCGCGGCGGGTCCGAGGAAATGATCAAGGCGATCCCGATGCGCCGCGTCGGCGAGCATATCGAGCTCGCCAATCTCGCGGCCTTCCTGGTGAGCGATGGCGCCGGCTACATCAACGGCGACGCGATCGTGATCGACGGCGGCAAGTCGCTGCAGTCGGGCGGCGGCGGTGCCAACACGTCGGCGATGCTCGACTGGACCGATGAGCAATGGGCCGCGATCCGCCCGAAGAAGTAGTCAGCGCTTGACCGCCTTGAGGTCTGCCGCGCTCTGCAGATAGGCGCGGTGGGCCTCCTCGGTCCTGGCCTTCATCGAGACGCGCGCGAACAGCGCCTGCTTCTGGATTTCCTGCAGGTCGTGCAGGCCGGCCCTGAGCGCCGCCTCGATCCTCATCCGTTCGGCCAGCGCCTCGCGCTCGATCGTCTCCTCGTCGAGCGGTGCGGCGCTGTCCGGCGCATCCTGCCGAAACCGCGCTTCCAGTCCTTCGCGCCATCCGGTCAAGGCGTCGCGCATCTTCCTGTCGAGCTTAGGCACGCCATCGAGCTTCTCGGCGACGATGTCGGCGGCGGTCTCGATGCCGAACGATTCGAGCAGCGGCACGCGGCTCGGACTGAGGCCCGACACGCCGCCGGCCTCGATGTCGAACCTGTCGAGAAAACGCGTGAGCGCCGCTGCCTGCTTGTGGTCGTGCTGCTCCTGCTGCTTTCTCCGCTGCACGTCCCGGCTCTCCTCCCAGCGGACGCGCAGCCTTTCGAGCTCGGTGCGCTTGGCGTCGAACCGGCCGGGACCGGCAGTCGATTGCCATTCGTCGCGCACCTTCTCGAAATGCTCGAGGTCCATGCGCGCGCGATCGGCGAATCCGGTCGTGTCGTTCGACAGCCGCACCAGGGTGCGCGCGACGTAGTAGAGGCCGACGGCGGCGGCGAGAAACAGCAGCCGCGCGGCGGGCGGCAGGCTCACGAAAATGGCGATCGGAATCGGCGCCGCGGAAAGCATCAGGGCATAGAGCCTGTGCAGGGCACGCCGCTGCTTGAACTGCAGCGCAGACAGCGACGGTCTGAGCTTGCGCCGCGAATCCGACGCGTCGAGCGCCGGCGCGGGACCGGGATGCTCCAGCGCCGTGACCCGGCGCCAGAAGGCATCGATGTCGAAATGCGCTGCCGCGCCCGGCGAGACGGATGCGGAGAAGAGCGCGACGCCGGTCGCGGCTTCCATGCGGCACCACGGGCAGCCCTGTAGCCCGTCGAAATGCCAGTGCGCGGGACTGAAGGCGCATTGACGAACCTGGCGCTCGAGCGATTCCAGGGCCGCCGCCCATTCGCCCGCCGTCGGCCGCCCGGCATCCCGACTCTCCCGGGCGAAAGCCCTCTCGAACAATCCCGCGATCGCCGGTGACACGATGCCGAGCGACGGCGCCCCCGGCGGCCGTTCCATCTGGAATGCCGTGCAATCGGCGCCATAGGCAAAGCGGCCTTCGCCTATCGCGCGCTCGATCGGCATTTCGCCGAGGCCGATGAAGCGGCCGGCGAATGGGTGGCGTCCCATGAACAGGGTGAGGAAGATCAGGACCGCGAGGCCGAAATTGTCGTGGTTGGGCGTGCGCACGATCTCCGCGAACAGAAGCCCCTGCAGCTCGGGCGGGGTGAAGGTCGGCACGCCGACGTCGCAGAGGTAGGTCTTGCCGGCATCGACGATCTGGAAGCTGTCGCAATCGATCAGCCGCACCCGCGCATCCTGCCCGACCAGCACGCCACTGTGATTGATATCGGCGACCACGCCCCGCGCGGCGTGGATCGTCGCCACCGCGCGGCTGAGGTTGGCCGCCACGCGGATAAGGAAGCGCCAGTCGGCGGCGGCAAACTCGGTGCGCCGACTCTTCGGGCTGTAGAGATGATGGATGTCCTTGTGATCGCTCACCTTGGGCATGGTGAGGCCGATCGGAACGCCAGACGGCAGCGACAAGAGGCTCGTCGGCCAGGCGGCGAGTTCGTCGAGCAGGGGCGTGCGCATGCCGGCCATGACCCGGATCTTCTCGGCGCGCAGCGGCGTCAGCGGCTGGTGATGGATCTTGGCGGCGATTGCGGGCTCGCCCTCGATTTCGAAGACGGCACCCTCGCCGCCCTGGCCGAGCTTGCGGCCCAGACGCAGCACGCGGCCCTCGGCGTCGACGACGATGGACGGGGGCGCCGCAGCGTTCATCGCCGGCTCGCCAGGATCAGGGTCTTGTCGTCGTTGGTGCGCTCGTTGACCGGCGCCGTCGAGAGGTACATCGCCAGCGCCCGGCTGAGCTCCGGATCCTCGCCCTCGGCGGTCGACCGCCTGACCGAGGGAAACATGCTGTCGAAGAACGGCGCGTGGACCGACCGGCTGGTCTTATTCAGCAGCAGGTTCTCGAGGCCGTCGCTGAACAGGGCGATCTCCGCGATCCCTTCGCGGGTCGCGTGGAATTCCATGACCTCGAGCGCGTCCTCGGAGGTGATGAAGTTGGTGGTGTTGACGAACTCGCCATGCTGGGGCCAGAAGATATGGCGCCAGGTCGTCGTCCAACCGTCGGAGATGACGATCGCTCCGTCGCCGATCTGCAGGAACACCGTCGCGCGCTCGCCGCAGATCGCGGCGAGCAGCGTGCAGGCATAGTCGCGCGGCTGCAGCTCATCGTCCCAGGACTTGAGCGAGAGGCGGTAGATCACGCCGGTGATCCAGCGTGCAGCGAGGTCGCGGCCTATGCCCTCGACCATCCCGCCGCCGGAAATATACTCGGCCACCAGCTTCGCGAACGTCCGGCAGGCGAGCTGCGCGCCGGTCTCGGCCCGTGCCGCACTGCCGGCGCCGTCGGACAGGACCAGTATCGCGACCGGATTTCCTTCGGCGTCGTTCAGGCTGAGATGAAAATGGCAATCCTGGCACGGCAGGCCCATCGCCAGATGCGAGGTGCCGACTGCAGACGCCATTGCCATCCGCCATGGCGCGCCGTGCGTCAAACGCGCGCCCATCCCGGCGGCAACAGCAGCACTTCCTGGCCGACGCCGGAGCGCGACACGGTGCTGAGCGACGACGACAGCCACACGAACAGATCGCGAAACTGCAGGCCCGCCAGCTTGAGCGGCGTGCGCACGGCGATCTGGCGCAGGACGTCCATGTCGGCGTGCTGGACGCCGACGGCGAAGAACGAGAAGCCCTTGGCAGCCTCACCCTCCTTCACCATCGTCGCCGCTGCCCGCCAGTCGTCGGTCGGCGCGCCGTCGGTGATCATGAAGACCCAGGGCCGGTAATAGGGAATGCCGTTGGCCTTGTAGGCTTCCTTGCGCTGGCGGACCATCTCGAGGCCGCCGGTGATGGCCGCCCCCATAGGCGTGTCGCCGGCGCCGTTGAGGGCCGGCGGCATGAACTGGTCCGGCGTCTGGAAATCGCTCACGAGCTGTACCGGACCGAAGGTCACCAGGCCGATCTCGACGCGCTTCATGGCGAGCGGATCGGCGGCGAGCTCCTGGCGGAACGTCGAGAGGCCCCGGTTCAGTTCGTTGATCGGGCCGCCTTCCATGGATTCCGATGTGTCGAGCAGCAGCAGGCAGGGGCAGCGCGGTTCGGGATTGTCCGCGAACTCGCTGGCCCCGAAGGGAATCTGCTCGAACTCCGACATGCCGCCCAGGTCCTCGCGCAAACCGCGTGACCGGTTATGAAAGAACCGGCGGCATCTTTCAACCGAAGGGCTGTGCACCGCTCGCCAACTAATTGCAGCCAAGCGAGCGACGTCAGGTCTTGCCGCCTCGCGCGCTCGGCTCGACCACCCGTACGGCATCGCCGCTCGACAATCCGTCGGGCGGACTGTCGATGATCCGGTCTGACGCCTCGATGCCCGTGCCGATCTCGACGATCTGGCCGAGGTCGCGGGCGATCGTGATCGGCTTCAGGACGACCTTGCCTTCGGCATCGACGGCGGCGACGCGCAGTCCCTGCTGGCCGAAGATGAGTGCGCTCGCCGGAATGCTGAGGACCTGCAGGTTCTCCGGAAGCTCGATACGGGTGTTGGCGAAGGCGCCCGGCATCAATTCGCCCGCCGCATTGTCGACCGCCACCTGCATGCGCGTCGTACCCGACGCCGCGTCGACCGAGCGCGACGACGCCTCGACCAGGCCGCTATAGGCCTTGCCGGGATACTCCGGCACCGCGATGCCGACCTTGGTGTTCAGCTTGACCGCCGGCACGAAATTCTGCGGCACGCTGACCGTCAGCCTGAGTTTCCGGATGTCGGAGACGACGAACAGGGCGAGGCCCGTGCTCGAATCGGCGTTGATCAAGGCGCCAACGTCCGTGTTGCGCGTCGTCACGATGCCGTCGAACGGCGCGGTGACCCGCTTGAAGTCCGCCAGCACGCTCAGCCGGTCGACGTTGGCTTGCGCCGCTCTCGACAGCGCCTGCTTGACGGTGAGATCGCCGGTCTTCTCGTCGACCGTCTGCTTGGCCACCGCGTTGGTGGTGCCCATGGTCTGCCAGCGCTGCGCCGTCACCTGGGCCAGCGCCTCGGCGGCCTGCGCCGACGCGAGAGCCGCCCTCGCCTGGAGCAATTGCTGGTCGAGGTCCGGCGCCTCGATTTCCGCCAATAGCTGCCCCGCCTTCACCGGCGCGCCGATGTCGACGTACCAGGCCTTGAGGAAGCCGCTCACGCGGGCATAGATCGGCGCGCGGGAGTAGGCCTCGAGACGGCCCGGCAGATCGAGGCTGGAGGCGTTCGCGCTGTGCTCGGGGACAACCACCGCGACCACCGGAATGGCCGCGGCATAGGCCAGTTCCTTGAGATGCGCCTCGCTCGAGCTGCGGGTCCAGATGCCGTTCACCACGATCAGCGCCAAGGCAACGCCAACCGCAAGTCCGGCGAGCGCGAGACCGCGCCGGCGGACCGGGAGAGGGTGCGATTGGCTATCAGGCGACATGGGCCACTCCGCCATCGTCGAGCGGCGCAGCGGCCTGTTGGCCGTAGCGCCGATGGACGAGGCTGAACACAACGGGGACGAACACCAGCGTCGCGACCGTCGCAAAAATCAGGCCACCGATCACGGCCCGGCCAAGCGGCGCATTCTGCTCGCCACCTTCGCCCAGGCCGAGCGACATCGGCAGCATGCCGATGATCATGGCAAGTGCCGTCATCACGACCGGGCGGCAGCGCACGAAGCCCGCCTCGAGCGCCGCCGCAGTGGCGTCGCCCAGCTCGGCCAGCCGCTCGCGGGCGAAGCTGATGACCAGCACCGAATTGGCGGTGGCCACGCCCATGCACATGATGGCGCCCGTAAGCGCCGGAACCGACAGGGTGGTGTGGGTCGCGAACAACATCCAGATGATGCCGGCCAGGGCTGCCGGCAGGGCTGTGATGATGATGAACGGGTCGCTCCAGGACTGGAAATTTACCACGATCAACAGATAGATCAGGACGATGGCGCCGAGAAGGCCCAGCAACAGGCCGGAGAAGGCGCTGTACATCGTCCTCACCTGCCCCAGCAGCTTGACGTCGCGAACGGCGGGCGGCGCCTGGTCGGAGAGCTCGGCGATGAGCTGCCGCACGTCGGACGCCACCGAGCCGAGATCCCGGCCCTGGACCGCGGCATAGACCTGGACCAGGCTCTGCAGGTCATATTGCGAGACCACGGCATTGGCGACGTCGCGCTTGATGTCCGATACCCCACCCAACACCTGCAGGGACGTCGCCGCCGGCGCCATGATCGGCAGGTTGGACAGCGCCGCCAGCGTATCGAGCCGGTACTGCGGGGTCTGCAGAACGACGCTGTAGGTGACGTTGTTCTCGCGGTTCAGCCAGTAGGTCGGCTGCACCTGGCCGCTTCCCGCCAGGTTGACGACGAGGGAATTGGTGACGTCGCGCGTGGTGAGGCCGACGTACTGGGCCCGCGTGCGATCTATATCGACGTCGAAGATCGGCGCGCTGCGCGATTGCTGGATGCGAGCGTCAACGATGCCGGGCACCCGCCGCAACCGCGCGAGGATCTTGTTGGCATGATCGAAGGCGGCGTTGAGGTCGGAGCTGCGCACCTGGATGTCGATTGGCGAAGGCGCGCCGAAATTCAGGATCTGGCTGATGATGTCGGCCGGCAGGAACGAGAACGTGAAGCCCGGGAACCGCTCGGGCAGCACGCGGCGCAGCTCGGCGACATATTCGGCGGTGGGCCGGTGATCGCGCACCAGCTTGATCTGGATCTCGCCATCCTGGCTGCCGATCGTGCCGGTGTTGTTGTAGGTCATGTTGATGCCGCTCACCGGAAAGCCGACGTTGTCGACCATGGTGGCGATCTCCCTCGGCGGGATCAGCCGGTGTATCTCCTTCTGGATGTCGGCGAAACGGTTGGCCGTCTCCTCGACGCGCGTGCCGATCGGCGCGCGCACATGCATCAGGATCTGGCCGCCGTCGACCGACGGAAAGAAATTCCGGCCAAGGTATGGCGAGAGCAGGAACGACGCTGCGATGAACATCATGAAGCCCGCGACGAACAGGGCGCGGTGGCGCAGCGCCAGGCCCAGCAGGTCGCTGTAGACGCCGCGGAACCTTTCGAAACCGTTCTCGAACCCACGCTGCAGCCGAACCAGCGGATTGCCGGTCGGCGGCGGACCGTCATGGCCATGCATGACATGGGGTTTCAGGAAATACGCCGCCATTGTCGGCACCAGCGTGCGCGACAGGAAGTACGACCACGCCATCGCGAACATCACCGCAAGGGCCATCGGCACGAACAGGAAGCGCGGCACGCCCTCGAGGAAGAACATCGGCACGAAGACGATGCAGATGCACAGCGTCGACACGAAGGCCGGCGTGGCGATCTGCTGCGCGCCGTCGGTGATCGCCTCGACGACGCCCTTGCCGTTCTCGAGATGCCAGTTGATGTTCTCGATGGTGACGGTGGCGTCGTCGACCAGGATGCCGACCGCCAGTGCCAGCCCGCCCAGGGTCATGATGTTGAGCGTCTCGCCCGCGGCCGCAAGACAGGCGATGGCTCCCAGGATGGCGAGCGGAATCGACGTCGCGATGATGATGGTCGAGCGCCATGAGCCGAGGAACAGCAGGATCATCAGGCTGGTCAGGATAGCGGCAATGACGGCTTCGGTGACGACGCCGTTGATGGCGTTCTTCACGAACAGCGACTGGTCGTTGACGAGTGCGACGCTCAGACCCTCGGGCAGCGTCGCGCGCATCTCCTCGACCTTGGTTTTGATGCCGTCGATGATGGCCAGCGTCGAGGCAGCCCCGTTCTTCAATACCTGCAGTACGACCGAGCGGCTGCCGTCGACGTTAACGATGTTCTGCTGCGGTGGGTTGCCGTCGCGTACGTGGGCGACGTCGCGCAGATAGACGATGGCGCCGTCCTTGGCGAACATTGGCAGGTCGGCGAGATCCTTGTAGTTCCTGGGCGCGTTATTGAGCTGGATGGCGTACTCGACGCTGCCGATCTTCTGGGTGCCGGCCGGCGTCAGCAGATTCTGGGCGGCGAGCGCATTGGCCACGTCGTTGGCCGACAGTCCGCGGGCCTGCATGGCGCCGGGATCGAGGTCGATCTGGATCTGCCGGAACTTGCCGCCGAACGGCCATGGGATCGCAGCGCCCGGCACCGTGACCAGCGGCGTGCGCACCGTGTTGATTGCGAGATCGAACACCGCCTGCTCGGTCATGCCCTTCGCCGACAGGGCAACCTGCACGATCGGCACCGTGGCGGCGTTATAGTTCAGGATGAGCGGCGGCGTGATGTTCGGCGGCATGCCCCTGATCACGGTCTGCGCGATCGCGGTCACCTGGGCATTCGCGATGCTGATGTCGGTGCCCGGCTGGAAGAAGACCTTCACGATGCCGACGCCGGTGTAGGAAGTGGCCTCGATATGCTCGATGTTGTTGACGGTGGTGGTGAGGGCGCGCTCGAACTGGAGCATCACCCGTCCCGACATTTCATCCGGCGGCAGGCCGGTATAGCCCCACACCACGGCGATGATGGGAATGCGAATCTCGGGGAAAATGTCGGTGGGCGTGCGCAGCGCCGCCAGCGGCCCGACGATCAGGATCAGCACGGCCAGGACGACGAACGTGTAGGGCCGGGTCAACGCAATGCGAACGAGGTTCAGCATTTCTGCCGTAAATCCAACATTTCAGGGGCCCCGATCCTTCCCGGAACGGCACTGCAGCATGGAATCACGACGCGCCCGCGGTGTCGAGCCGATATTGACCCTTCACCCTCCCGATCGGTGCGCTAGGGTGGCACACAGTGTAACGAATCCGTGACGCGGGGAGAGAGCAAAAGCCATGGCCGACTACGACTATATCATCGTGGGCGCGGGCTCTGCCGGAGGCACGCTTGCAGCCAGACTGAGCGAGAATCCGGGGAACAGGGTGCTGCTGCTCGAGGCTGGCGCGGCGAGCCATCCTTATTCCCGCATGCCGCTCAGCTTCGGCCTGCTGATCGACAATCCGGCAGCCAACTGGCTCTACCAGTCCGACCCCGAACCAGGCACGGCCAACCGCGCGATCCCCGTGCCGCGCGGCAAGCTGCTGGGCGGCTCGTCGTCGATCAATGGGCTGGTCTGGGTGCGTGGCCAGCCGCTCGACTACGACACCTGGGCGCAGATGGGCAACCGCGGCTGGAGCTGGCGCGAGGTGGCGCCGCTGTTCACCCGCATCGAGAATTACGTCGACGGCGACGGCAGCAATGGCCGCGGCCAGGCAGGCCCGCTCAAGGTCTCGACCGTGCCCGACCAGAACCCGCTCTATGACGCTCTGTTCAAGGCTTCGGTCGCGGCCGGCTTCAAGCTCAATCCCGACTACAACAGCGAAGACCAGGAAGGCGTCGTGAAGACGCAGACCTCGATCTACAAGGGCCGGCGCATGAGCGTCGCCTATTGCTACATCGAACCGGCGATGAAGCGCTCGCCCAATCTCCATGTCGTCACCAACGCGCTGACGCTCCGCGTGCTGCTCGAGGGCAAGCGTTGCGTCGGCGTCGAGTACGAGAAGGACGGCAAGGTCGTGCAAGCCAGGGCGCGCGAGACGATCCTGTCGGCGGGCGGCGTCGCCAGTCCACAGATCCTCGAGCTCTCCGGCATTGGCCGGCCCGAGCTGTTGAAGAAGCACGGCATCGACGTGAAGCACGAGCTGCCCGCAGTCGGCGAAAACTTCCGCGACCACATCAACGCCCGCATCGTCTGGCGCGTGAAGGATCCGAGGGTTTCCTACAATCACATGGCGCGCGGCCTGGGCGCGGTGACGCAGATGATGAAATACCTCGCCACCGGCGGCGGATTCATGAGCCTGCCCTCGGCGCCTTTGCTTGCGTTCCTGCGCACGCGGCCCGAGCTCGCGACACCGGACGTGCAGATGCACATCGTGCCCTACTCGATCAAGGACCCGAAGACCCGCAAGCTGCAGGACTTCCCATCGATGACGATCTCGGTCTACCAGCTGCGGCCCGAGAGCCTGGGCTCGATCCATATCCGCTCGGCCGATCCCAAGGCGCAGCCCGCGATCCGCTTCAACTTCCTCGCCGACCCGATCGACCAGGCGGCGATGTCGGAGGGCTTCCGCATGATCCGCCGCATCGTCGATGCCCCGCCGATGGACGTCTATCGCGGCGAGGAATATTCGCCCGGCTCCGACATCAAGACCGACGCGCAGATCCTCGACTATATCCGCAACAACTCGCAGACCGCCTATCACCCGATCGGCACCTGCCGCATGGGCCAGGGTGCCAATACCGTGGTCGACGACAAGCTCAAGGTGCACGGCATCGAGGGGCTACGCATCGCCGACGCCTCGATCTTTCCGACGATGCCGTCCGGCAACACCAACGCGCCGTCCATCATGGTGGGCGAGAAGATGGCCGATATCCTGCGGGCGGCCGCCTGACATGCGCGCAGCTTTGCTTCTCGCTGCGTTGATCTGCGGCGCTGCCGTCGGCGCACCAGCAAGCGCCGGCGAAATGCCGCCCGACATCGCCGCGGCGATAAAGAGGATCGGACCGGTCATCGATCCGGCAGGCACGGCCGCCCTGTTCGCGCTGCTGCAGAAAGAGGAGCCCTATGCCGGCGTGACGATCGCGCGCGACGAGAAATACGGCGCCGATCCGCGCAACCGTCTCGACGTGTTCCGGCCCGCGAAGGCCGAGGCCACGGCGCGCCCGATCCTGATCTTCGTCCATGGCGGCGCCTTCACCGGCGGCGACAAACATCCGCCGGGCAACCCATTTTACGACAACATCATGCTGTGGGCGGTGGCCAACGGCATGGTGGGCGTCAATATCACCTATCGCCTGGCGCCCGAGCATCCCTATCCGGCGGGAGCCGAGGATGTGGCGATGGCGGTGCAATGGACGCTCGAGAACGCCAACAGGTTCGGCGGCGATCCGCGGCGTATCTTCCTGATGGGCCACTCGGCGGGCGCGACACATGTCGCGACCTATGTCGCGCATCCCGAATTCAACAAGGTCAAGGGCGGCGGCCTTGCCGGCGCGATCCTCGTCTCCGGCCTCTACGAGTTGACGCCCGACACCGACGGTCCGCCGCAGCGCGCCTATTTCGGCGGCGACATGGCCAAATGGCCCGAGCGCTCGTCGCTCAGCGGAACTCGTCGCAAGCACGCTGCCGTTGCTCGTTGCGCGCGCCGAACTCGACCCAGCGCTGTTCGTCGTGCAGGGCGATGTCCTCTACTCGGCGATGTGCTCGGGTCGCAGCGGCTGCCCGACCCATATCGTGCTCCAGGGCCAGAGCCACATGTCGGAGGTCTACTCGATCAACACGGACGAGACTCGCCTCACCGACGCGATCAACAGTCTGGTTAGTCGGGTCAGATAGCCAGACCTCGGCGGCTTGATCACCAACTGATCACCGCCGCTGGCGCGGCCGGTTGCCTATCCTGCCTCGTCCGCAATTCAGCGCGAGGCGAACCATGGTCGACATCGGCAGTTCCTATGGCGAGGCGCGGCAGGCGCTGCGCGCCCTCCTTCCGCAGCCCCTGCTCAACTGGCGCGAAGCGCGCTTCTACGGCCGCTACGGCGAAATCGAACTACACCTGCTCGAGTTCCTCTGCCGTGGCGACGCCGACGCGCTCGACGTCGGCGCCAACGACGGCAGCTACGTGCACTATATGCGCCGCTATTCCCGCCACGTCTTTGCCTACGAGCCGATGCCGGGCCTGGCCGACAGCCTGCGCCGGAAATTTTCGCGAGGCGTCACGATCGAGGGCATCGCTCTCTCCGACAGGGTGGGCACGGCGGAGCTGCGCATGCCGGTGGTCGACGGCGTCGTGGTCACGGGCTGCTCCACCGTCTCGCCCGGTGCGTCCGCGACCTATCCCGGCTATCGCGGCATCGAAGTGCCGATGGAGCGGCTGGACAACATCTATCGAGGCCATGCGGCGATCATCAAGATCGACGTCGAGGGCCACGAACTGGCCGTGCTCGACGGTGCGGTCGAAACTGTCCGGCGCTGCCGGCCGCGCGTGATCGTGGAGCTGCTCGAGACCCTGGCGCCGGGCTGCGTGGCGCAAGCTCACGCCTTTTTCATCCGGCTGGGCTATTGCGGCTACTTCGTCCACGAAGGCGAACTAAAGCCGATCGAGCGGTTCTCGGTGGCCGAAATGCAGAATCCCGCGAACCTTCCCGACCTGACCGCGCCGCTGCAGGCGCGGCAACGCTTTGGACGGTTCATCTACAATTTCATCTTCCTGCCGCCGCAGGAACCCGAGCTGACTCTGTGGCGGATGAAGGAGCGTCTGCGCGACCTCTAGCGAACCTCGCGGCGGGCGGATCGAGCCGGGCGATCGAGCGCAGCAGGTGCCGGCCGATCGGCGGCCAGTCGAACCGCGTCGAGCAGGCGTCGAAGGCGAGGATCTGCCGGCGGTTCAGCTCGGCGAAGTCGTCGATCAGCTCGACAACACCCTCCGCCAGGCGTTCGTGGCTGTCGAACAATCCGATGCTGCGCCCGTCCCGGAGCGGCATGCCGGGCAAGGCGATCCGCATCGACAGGATCGGAGTGCGGTTGAACACGTAGTCCAGCCCCTTGAGCTTGAACCCACCCAGCAGGTCGGGCACCAGCGCGATCCGGGCCTCCGCCAGATAGGGACGCACGTCGTCGACCGGTCCGACGAAGGCCACCGACGGATAGCGCTCGCGCAGGCTGCCGAGGTAGGCGGCCTCGACGGCACCCACGATCTGCAATTCGACGTTGCGGTGCTGCAGCACGGGCGCCGCTGCGGCCAGGAAGCGTTCGAGGCTGATCCGCTTGGGCGGCCAGTCGAAGCTGCCAACGACGACAGCCCGCCGCGGTACGCGGGCGTCGATCACCCGCGACGGGACGCGCGGTCCATCGTACCCGGGCGGCAGCAACGCCACCGGTGTGTCGGCTGCCCGGCAGAGAGTCGCTTCACGGATGAACGTGCGGCGGTCCTCCGGCGTGTTGGATGCCACGAGGTCGGCCTCGGCGATGATCCGGCGTTCCAGCCGGGCGACCTTGAAGGCATCGATCTCTTTCAGCACTCGCCTGGCGCCGCGGGCTGCGTCGGCGATCCGCCGGGCGACCGTAATCTCGTGATTGTGGGCAAGGTAAACCACCTTCGGACGGCGGTGCGCCCGCGCACGATGACGCAATACCGCCTTCAGTCCCCACCCGGAGCAGATACTGTCGAACACGATCGCATCCCAGTCGCGTTCGCTCAACGTCCGCGCCAGCACGCGGTCCATCTCCGGCGAACAGCCGCGCAGTGCCACATCGGGAAGGGACCGCAGCAGGCGCTGCCGGCGGCTCTGCCTGCGCTCGTCGACCAGTCGCCAGGTCAGGCCGCTCGCGTCGGATGGCACCATGGCCTTCTCGGGGCGGACGAGGCCTACGACACACAGATCGGCGCCGCCCCGTCGCGTCGCCTCGATCAGGCCGCGCGAATAGATCAGCTGGCCGTTCGTCGCCGGTTCAGGATCGGCGAGGGTAAGCCACAGGCAGCGCATCCTGGCCTCCTCCATCGGACGACAGAAAGATGCGGCCCGATTGCGACGCCAACCAGTGACCAAGAAGTGTCTGCACCCACCGGCCACAAACTGGCCACTGGCCTAACCATCCGTTGATCCCTCAAATATTTGCACGTCTGCCGTGTAGGGGTGCGCGCCGGGCTACGGAGGGTGTCTCAACGGAGGATGAAATGTCGTTGTCCATGCCGGAGGCTTCGTCGTTTGGGGACGACGGCGAGTTGAATGGAGAAGATGCCTATATTTGCAATACGTCGGAGAACCTGATTGCCGTCATTGAGAAGTGCCTCGACAACGGACTCGGCACCTGCCTCGTTGTTGCCGACGACAATCGTCTGGTCGGGCGGATCACGCTCGACGACATCGGCAAAGCCGTCCTGGAAGGCGCCCTGCTCAATCCGACGCTCGGCCAGCACATGGAGACGCTTGGCCGGCGGCTGCACAACGACGCATCGGTCGATGCGAATGTGCTGCGCCCCCGGTTCGATGCCATGGGGACCTTGGTCGGCGTGGCCATCGACCGCTCGACGCAGCGAATCCAGGTTGCACGACCGGACATGAGCCACAACGAGTTTCGAACGATACTGGACGCGTTCCTCTCTTCCTGGATCTCGAGCCGGGGTCCCTACGTCGAAAAATTTGAAGGGGAGTTCCGGGCCTTCATCGGCACCCGGCACGGCATCGCCGTCTCCAACGGCACCGTGGCGCTTCACCTGGCCTTGCTCGCGCTCGATATAGGCCCCGGCGACGAAGTGATCGTGCCTGACCTTACTTTCGCCGCGACCATCAATGCGGTGCTGTACTGCGGCGCGACGCCGGTCATCGTCGACATCGATCGCCGGACCTGGTGCATGAACCTCGCCGCCGTCAAAAATGCCTGCACCGCGCGCACCAAGGTAATCATTCCCGTCCATCTCTACGGGCGGCCGGCGGAGATCGGCCCGATCGCCGACTATGCGGCCCGTCACGGCATCGCGGTAGTGGAAGACTGTGCCGAAGCTCCCGGTGCGCGCTATGCCGGTCGCCCGGTCGGGCAATTCGGCGAGGTCTCGTGCTTTTCCTTCTACGCCAACAAGATCGTGACCACGGGCGAAGGGGGCATGTGCCTGACCAACTCGCCCACGCT
>CAVXZJ010000014.1:0-13919 GCA_963766285.1 uncultured Alphaproteobacteria bacterium
AGAGCGGCTTCCGATCGATTGGAACCGCTCACGCGGTTCCAATCGATCGGAAACGCATTGATCGAAGCGCTTCAACTAATCGCATATTCCGTCCGACTTAATTCCAGTCGGACGGAATATGCTCTAACGCCGGTCCTGCTGAACCAAACCTGATTTCTCGCGAGGTTTGCGTGCCTCGCGACGATTTCGGAACTCAGGCAGCGATCCGCAGCGGCTTCGCCCGCCTGATCCGCTCGCGTTCGCGCGGGCTGTGCATCGCCTCCCACAGATCGCTGCGCCGCTGCCCGTTTAGGCCGAAGTCCGGGCTGTTGCCGAACACGCGCGCCAGGATGAGCGCCGTGGGCGCCGTGACATTGCGCCGGTCGTTGCACAGCTCGTTCACGTGCTTGCGCTGCACACCCATGGCCGCCGCCAGCCCGCCCTGGGTGAGACCCATCGGCTGCAGGAACTCCTCGACCAGGATCTCGCCGACCGTAGCCGGCTTGCGCTTTGTCGTCGGCGTGACTTGCCTCACCATCCGCAAAGTTCTCTCATCATAGCTGTGATCGTCGAGATAGAAGTTCCGACGCTTCGCCGCGGTACCATTCCATCGGAAGATCAGCCGCCATTGCCGATTGACGCGGACCGAATGGAAGTCCGCCAGAGCGCCGCGCAGCTTTTCGAAGTGATTGCTGGGCGGTATGCGCAAATCCTGGTCGGTCGTCGCGTCATCGATCATTTGCAACCTGCGGAACAGCCGGCTTTCGAGGTTCGCCGGGATGTTCCGGGATCGTGCGTCGTCTACGAAGAAGGACGCAGCCATTCGTCCCGAAAGCTCACGATCATTCTGATCCTATGTACCACCCAGTGGTACAAACGGCAAGCATTATCCGTCTGGACAGATCGCGCTCCTGTGGGGACGGCAATGTTGCCATCAGCACAAGCGCGTCCGGTCGAATCCCCGATTACGGGCTTTATATCGGATATATTGTTGGCCAGCTTGAACGGATGGCTCCCATGGACCCTGATCCCAATGATCAGAAGGCCGCGGCCGGACAAGACTTCTATCGAAGCCGGCGTAGTTATTCCTCGAAGATCGCCACCGCCCGCGTCCACCCGGCACTCGCGCCGCGAATCTTGTGCGGGAAGCAGGAGATGGTGAAGCCGTCGCCAGGCAGCGATTCGAGATTGTGCAGCTTCTCGATATGGCAGTAGCCGATGTCGCGGCCGGCCTTGTGGCCTTCCCAGATGATCGAGGGATCGTGGTCCTTCTCCCACTTCTGGGCGGTGAAGTAGAATGGCGCGTCCCAGCTCCAGGCGTCGGTGCCGGTCAGGCGAATGCCGCGCTCGAGCAGGAACATGGTGGCGTCGTAGCCCATGCCGCAGCCCGAATTGACGTAGTCGCTGTTGCCGTAGCGCGAACCGGCGCGCGTGTTGACCACGACGATCTCGAGCGGCTTCAACTCGTGGCCGATACGCTTCAGCTCGGCCTCGACCTCCTTCGCGGTGATCACGTGGCCGTCGGCCATGGCGCGGAAGTCGAGCTTCACGCCGGGCTGGAAGCACCATTCGAGCGGCACCTCGTCGATGGTGATGGCGCGCTCGCCCTTGTTCATCGTCGGATGGAAATGATAGGGCGCGTCGAGATGGGTGCCGTTGTGCGTCGAGAGGTTGACGTTCTCGACTGCCCAGCCGGCGCCGTCCGGCAGGTCTTCCTTCTTGAGGCCAGGGAAGAAGCTTGCGATCTGCGACGCCGTGTTTTCGTGCTTGTGGTACTGGATCTTCGGCCCGAACGGCGGCGGGTCGGAAATGACGTCGTTTTCGAGGTAGATCGACAGGTCGACGAAACGGCGCTTCATGGCACTCCTCCCGGCAGCATTTGCCGCCTAGTTTCGGGGTTTTGGCTCGACCGTCAATTGCGGAGGCTTGATCGCGTTCAGGATCGACAGCGACAGCAGCCGCCCGACGCACTTCTGGCCGAAATCGTTGAGATGCAGGCCGTCGTTGGTCACGAACTGCGCATAGGGCATGCCATCGTTGTACCAGGCGCGCATGATCTCGAAGCGCCGGAACAGGCCGACGCTCTTTTCCTTGGCGACCTCGGCCATGACGCGGGCGTATTCCTCCTCGTCCGGGAGCGCCACGACTGCCGGCACGTACTGGAGGTTCATCAGGACGAACTCCGGGCCCAGCGCGCGGCCGATGTCGATGCCGGCGCGCAGCTTCTCGGCGAACTTGTCGAGCGGCGTACGGCGGATTGCGGAGTTGGTGCCGATCTGCCAGACCACGATCTGAGCCTTGTACTCGTTCACGTCGGCCTTCATGCGTTTGACTTCTTCTTCGGCGTCTTCGCCACCCACGCCCTTGTTGAAGACGTGCACGCCGACACCCGGCAGCAGCTTGTCGAGGTTCATCTTGAGCTGGGCTGGATAGGCGAAGGCAGGATTACTGGCGCCGTAGCCCTTGCGTCGAGGACGAACCCATCGCGACGATACGCAGTTCCTTCTTGTCGGCGATTGCCACGCGCGCTACTCTCGAGCGGATTGCCCAATTCGAGCAGGACGGCGCGAGGCGCGGCATTTCGCATCGTCGGCAAGGCAGGCCATGCTCGGCAGGACGGTCGCCATGATGACTCCGAGGACGAGACGGCGAAAATTCATCTAGCTGGCCGGTTGGTTGGTCTCGACCCTGAACCAGGTCGCGGCGTAGGCGAAGGCGGTCATGATGGCGATACCGGCGATGCTGACGAAAAACTGGGACACGAGCGACTCATCAAATTGGGCATCCACGATCTCGCCGCTCAATGCAAGGAAGGTGCCCACGCAGAATATCTGCAGCGAGTGCTCGCCGCACCTGCGAAGTGGCTCGACAATCCGCCAACGCAGGAAGGCGGCGTGGGGCGGGATGGCGAGACGGACGAACCAGGCGATCGCCAGGAAGTGCAAAAACCTCAGGATATCGAGGTTGGTCTTGTCGATCGGGTAGATTTGCCGGGCGACCACTTCGGGGATCAGGCGTTCCAGCGAATTGTAGTGCCAGGACAAGGCGATAAAGGCCGCGAAGCATAGATAGAGGAAGGCTGCCACCGAAACAGGCCAGCGCCATCGGTCCATCCAGACGAGGCCCGGCGCCAGCACCGCCATGACGGCGCCGGAATAGAAGACCACCTGCCAGGCCATCGGATTGAAGAACCAGACCTTGTCGGCAGGGTAGCCCGCCAGGTTCCAATCGAAGTGGCACGTTGCCGCATAGAGGGCCACCGAGACCACAAGGACGGCCCGCGGCCAGCGCAGCAGCGCCGGCAGCACGACCGGAAAGACGGCCAGCAAGACGATGTAGAGCGGCAGCACGTCGAGGTTGACCGGCCGGAATTTGAGCAGCGCCGCCTCGAGCAGGGCGCGATAGGGATCCTGCCCGAGCCCCAGCAGCTGCATCTCCTCGATCAGCGCCGGCGTGTCGCGCTTGATCGACACCCAGGCGATCTGCGCCACGAAAGCCACGAACAGCAGGATGTGCGCGACGTAGAGCTGCCAGACACGGCGATAGATGCGCGCCGCAGCCCTCACCCAGCCGTCGCGCGCCATCATGCGGCTGTAGGCGATGACGGCGGTGTAGCCGGAAATGTAGACGAAGATCTCGGTGGCATCGCTGAAGCCGTAGTTGCGCACCGTGAGCCAGCTCAGGACGTTGTCCGGCACGTGGTCGAGGAAGATGAACCACAGCGCCAGACCCCGGAACATGTCGAGGCGAAGATCGCGCGCCCCGGAGATGGCGGCCGGTTTCGTCGGGGACTTCATCGCCTCCATTGGTATCGCAGGTCCGCAACGCGCGCTACGCTCGCGGCGTGGAGGAAATCATCATGGCGAAAACGCCGCTGCTGCTCGTCCCGGGCCTGCTCTGTTCACCCCGTCTGTACGCGCCGCAATTGGCCGCATTGAAGGATGCCGCCAATATCGTCGTGCCCGACTGGCGGCAGGCGCCGCTTTCGATCTGGGACTCGTGGGAGGCCACGGCACGCTGGGTCCTGGCCCAGGCGCCAGCGCAGAAATTTGCCCTCGCCGGCCTGTCGCTGGGCGGCATGATCGCCGTCGAGATCATGCAGATCGCGGCGGAGCGTGTGACTCGCCTCGCCCTCCTCGACACCGGGGTGCGGGCGCAGAGCGCCTCCGAGCAGGCGGTACGCCGCGCGCGCATTCGCCTGGCCGACGAGGGCCACTTCGAGACGGTGCTTGGCCTGCAGATGTCGCGCTTCATCCCGGCCTATCGCCTGCCCGACAAGACGCTGGTCGACGAGGTGATGGCGATGTGCGGCGAGATCGGGATCGACATCTATCGCCGGCAGGAAGCGATGGCCTGTGGCCGCGTCGATCGCCGACCCGACCTGCCGAAGATCAGGTGCCCCACGATCATTGTCTGCGGCCGCGACGATGCAGCGACGCCTCTGTTTCTGTCCGAAGAAATGGCAAAAGCGATTCCTGGCAGCGAGCTGATCGTGATCGACCAGTGCGGCCATCTGATCACGATGGAAAAGCCGCAAGAAACGAACGCGATTTTGCGGAAGTGGCTTTCGTAGAAGAACGATTGCGCTGCGCGCGGCTTTGAGGCGCTTCACACGCACCACCTCATCCTGAGGAGGCGAGCGTAGCGAGCCGTCTCGAAGGATGGGCTACAGACAGGGTGCTCGTTCCCACCCTTCGAGACGCGGCGCTTCGCGCCGCTCCTCAGGGTGAGGTTAGATGTGAAGAACGGCGACATGGCCGCGCGCAGCGCAATCATCTCTCATGAGCGCACAACAGCTGCGCGCACAATCAGCCGATGACCTTCTTCTCGCGCAGCGCCTTCACCTCATCGACGGAGAGACCGGCAAGGCCGGTGAGGACGGTGTCGGTGTGCTCACCGAGCGACGGCGGCGGACGCGAATCGTCGACCGGCGTGTCGGAGAAGCGGTAGTTCGAGCCGATCAGCGGCACGTCTCCCACCCGGGTGTGCTTGTAGGTCTTGAGCATGCCGCGGCGCTTCACTTCAGGCTCGTCGAGCGCCTCCTTCATGGTCCGGATCGGGCCGGCCGGCAGATGGCGGAGCTTCTGCGCCCAGTTCTCCTTGGTGTCGGTCCGGAGCACGTCCTCCATCATCTTCATCAGCAGCGGCTTGTTGGCGACCCTGTCGGCAATGGTGGCGAAGCGCGGATCGGTCGCCCATTCGGGATGGCTCAGCGCCTTGCAGGTGTCGACGAACAGCTTCTGGTTGGCGACCGCCATGTAGATCTTGCCGTTGGCCGTCTCGAACGAGCCGTTGGGTGCGGAGGCAAAGTGGCCGTTGCCGGCGCGCCTGGGCTGGTCGCCGCCGATCAGATAGTAGGAACCCATGTTGCCGAGACACGCGAGCGCGGTGTCATAGAGCGCCAGATCGATGTGCTGGCCTTTATCCGTCGACGCGCGGGCAAAGAGCGCGGCATTGATCGCGGCGACCGAATGGATGCCGGTCATGGTGTCGACGATGGCGATGGCATGCCTCATGCCCTCGCCGTCGGCCTCGCCGTTGACGCTCATCATGCCCGACTCGCCCTGCAGCACGGGATCGTAGCCCGGCCGATCACTGAGCGGGCCCGTCTGGCCGTAGGCGCTGATCGAGAGATAGATCAGGCGCGGATATCTGGCGGCAAGGCTCGGATAATCGAGGGCATAGCGCTTCAGCACGCCGGGGCGGAAATTCTGCAACAGCACGTCGGTCTTCTCGAGCAGTCTGTGCACGACCGCCTGGCCTTCGGGCTTGGTGAAGTCGAGCGCCACGCTCTTCTTGCCGCGATTGTAGGTCATGAAGAAATGGCTCTCGCCCGAGGGGCCGCCGGCGCGCGGACCGGCGCCCTTGCGCGTGTCGTCGCCGCCGTCGGGATTCTCGATCTTGATCACCTCGGCGCCCATGTCGGACAGGATCTGCGAGGCGAGCGGGCCCGCGATCACGCGGGTGAAATCGACGACGCGAACGCCGGTCAATGGCGGCTTTCCTGACTGTGACATGCATGCAAGGTAGGGCTGCAGCCAGTGCACTGTCCATGTGGCGCGCTTCCATTAGACTGCCGCGCATGCCTCCATTTCGCATGTCGCTTTCTCGCCGCGCCGCACTGAAGCTATCGGGCCTGGCGCTTCCCGCCCTCGCCGCTCTGCCGGCATATGCGGACACCTGGCCCAGCAAACCGGTCCATATCGTCGTGCCCTTCGCTCCGGGCGGCTCGGGCGACATCACGGCGCGGCTGGTCGGCAAGTACATGGAGGACAAGACCGGCCAGCCCTTCGTCGTGGAGAACAAGGCCGGCGCCAACGGTATCGTGGGCGTGCTGTCGGTGAAGTCCTCGCCGCCGGACGGCTACACGCTGATGCTGGCCACGACCTCGACCAATGCCGCCAACATCCACATGTACAAGAACCCGGGCTACGACCCGGAGAAGGATTTCACCGTCGTCGGCATCATCGGCGATTCGGGCGCCTTCCTGGTGGTGCCGGCAGACAGCCCGCACAAGACGATGGCCGACCTGATCGCCTATGCCAGGGCCCATCCGGGCAAACTCAACTTCGGCTACTTCAATGCGAGCTCTCAGGTGCCGTCGGAAGTGCTGGGCAAGCAGGCCGGCCTCGAATGGCAGGGCGTCGCCTACAAGGCGATCGGCAATGCCTGGAACGATCTCTACGCCGGCGCCATCCAGTTCATGTTCGTCGACCTCACCGCGTCGCGCGGACAGGTCGTGTCGAACAAGGCCCGGCCGCTGGCGATCTCGCTGCCCGAGCGCAGCCCGCTCTATCCCGACGTGCCGACGCTCGCCGAGACTTTTCCGGGCTTCGTCAGTACCGGTTTCCTCGCCGTCGCGGTGCCGAAGGCGGTGCCGGACGACATCAAGCAGCGGCTGAACGTGCTGATCAACGAGGCGGTCTTCTCCGAGGGCATCAACAAGCGCCTGCTCGAGGAGTTCGCTCTCACGCCCCACAAGCTCGACCTCGCCCAGTGCGCCGCCCAGGACCGCAGCGAACGCGCCAAGTGGGCCGACTATGTAAAGATCGCGAAGATCGAGCCGCAGTGACAGCGACCTCTTGGTCGCTGGGTGGGCCCGTTGGCCTAGGAGCGCCCCGCGCTCCGTTCGGCGCCGCAGGCGCCGAAGGCTAGGGCCCACTCGGTTCTGCTTACAGGCGCTGTAGCAACAGCAATTCCTTATTGGCGCCGCGCGGGCTCTCACGCTTTGCTGCGTAAAGCGCTGCCGCCCGCCTTCGCAAGCTTCGCTCGCTCATACTCATTCCATCACCATCGCGTGGTCATCTCCGGCAGGCGCCGCCACGCGGCGCAGCAGCAGCACCAGGGGCACCGCGGCCAGAGAGAGGATCATCATCAGCTTGAAGTCGTCGATGTAGCTGATGATCGCCGCCTGCTTCTGGATAACCAGGTCGAGCGCCGCCCGCCCGCCCGCGGTCAAGGGATTGAGGACATGCTGCACGACATGGTTGTCGAAGGCGCGATTGAAAGCCGTGACGTGGTTGCCGATCTCGGCGTGGTTGATCTGGTTGTTCCGGACCAGCAGGTAGGAGACCACCGAGATGCCGACGCTGGAACCGACGTTGCGCGACAGATTGTAGAGGCCGGTGCCATCGGGGCGCTGCGCGGGGGGAAGCGTGGCGAAGGTCACGGTCGTGAGCGGGACGAAGAGGAAGCCGAGGCCGGCGCCCTGGATGAAGCCGGTCGATGCGATCGTCCACTGCGAGACATCCGGGGTCCAGCCGGTCATGTCGTACATCGCCCAGGCGGTCAGCAGCAGGCCGCTCATGAGAAGGAGCCTGATGTCGATCCGCCCCATGAGACGGCCGACCACGAACATGCAGACCATGGTTCCGAGGCCGCGCGGACCCATGACGATGCCTGCGGTCACCACCGGGTAGCCCATCAGTGTCTGCAGGTAGGGTGTCATCAGCGCCATGGAGGCGAGATAGGTGACGCCGACGATGAAGATGAACAGCATGCCGACCGAGAAATTGCGGTCGAGGAACAGCCTGGGATTCACGAAGGAATTCTTCGCCGTGAAGGTATGGACCAGGAAGACGTAGAAGGCCGAGACGCAGACGACCGCCTCGATCAGGATCTCGACGGAGGAGAACCAATCGAGCTGCGAGCCGCGGTCGAGAAACATCTGCATGGCGGCGATTGCGACACTCAGGCTGCCGAACCCCAGCCAGTCGAGTTTTGCGGCGGCGCTGACCTTCGTCTCGCGCAGGAAGAACCAGATGCCGGCAAAGGCGATCGCGCCCAGCGGCACGTTGATGTAGAAGATCCAGCGCCAGCTGAAATGATCGGTCAGCCAGCCGCCGATCACCGGGCCCAGCACCGGGCCCACCATCACCGACACGCCGAACAGCGCCATCGCCGAGCCGCGTTCTTCCGGCGTGTAGATGTCGAGCAGGATCGACTGGGCGATCGGCACGAGGGCGGCGCCAAAGAAGCCCTGCAGCAACCGGAACACCACGATCTGCGACAGCGACTGCGCCATGCCGCACAGGACCGAGGCGACCACGAAGCCCACCACAGCCACCATCAGGACGCGCTGCCGCCCGAACTTGTTGGCGAGAAAGCCCGACGGCGGAGTCATGATCGCCGCGGCCACGATATAGGACGTGAGCACCCAGTTGATCTGGTCGGCGCTCGCCGAAACGCTGCCCTGCATGTAGGGCAGCGCCACATTGGCGATGGTCGTGTCGAGCGCCTGCATGATCACGGCAAGGATGATGCACGCCGTGATCGCCGGCCGGTTCAGGGCACGCGGCACAGCAGAGGCCTGGTCAGCCACCTTTGACTCCCGAGCCGAACCATTTCGTCATGAAGCCCGGCAGCCCACGGGCATGTCCGGTCGTGACGCTCAGCTCCACGCTCATGCCGACACGCAGCGGCGGCTTGCCGGCAACGTTGTCGATGCGCACGCGCAGCGGGATGCGCTGGACGACCTTGACCCAGTTGCCGCTGGAATTCTCCGCCGGCAGCAGCGAGAAGCTCGAGGCCGATGCCGGGCTGATGCTGTCGACCGTGCCCGTCCATTCCTGGCCCGGATAGGTGTCGACCTCGACCGTCGCCTTCTGGCCGGGCTTCACGTCGGTCAGTTCGGTTTCCTTCGGGCTCGCCTGGACCCAGACGTGATCGCTCGAGACGATGTTGAAGGCGGTTGCCGCGGCAGCGAGATACTGGCCGGGCTGCAGCGACGGCACGTTCGTCACGACGCCGGCGAAAGGCGCGTAGACGATCGTATGGGCGAGCTGGCGCGCGGCCTCGTCACGCGCGGCCACCGCCGCCTTGTAGCGCGGATGGTCCTCGATCGGCGCGTCGGGATTGCCGTTCAGGTTCGCGGCAATGCCGGCCAGCTGCTGCTGCAGCGACGCCAGTTTCTGCTGCGAACCCTGGAAGGTGTTGCGCGACGCGTCGACATTGGCTTGCGGGGTGAAATGGCCGGCAACCAGTTCCTGCTGGCGATTGAGGTTCGTCGTGGTGAAGGCGACATCGGCCTTGGCCTGCGCAACCTGGGCCAGCATGTTGCGGTAGCTGGCCTGGAGGGCCATGAGATCGTTTCGGGTCGTGCCCACCTCGGCCTCGGCGCGATCGAGTGCCAGCCGGAACTGCAGGTCGTCGAGCTTGAACAGCACGTCGCCCTTGCCGACGGTCTGGTTGTCGTGGACCAGCACTTCGCGGACGATTCCGGACACGTCGGTCGACAGCCCCACCATGTCGGCCTGCACATAGGCGTTGTCGGTCGACATGACCGTGCCGCCGGTCGCGTAGAAATATCCGCCGACCACCAGCGCCACCGGCAGCAGGGCAAACATCAGCGGACGGCGCAGCGATTTCTTCGCCCTTTTGGAACGGGCCGCTGCGCGGGGCGGCGGAACGACGGACGGCTGCGCCGGGCCGGGCATACCCTTGGCGTCGGGCACGGGCCTCAGGCGACGCGCCTTTTCCTCAGGCATGTCGAGTGAGTCGAGCCGATCGACGTTTACGGGCGAATGCGAACCATCCACGGGATTGCTCTCCTATACCGCTTTACACTTGTAAGGACGATTTAGAGCCTAGGATGATTTCCTCAAGTAGGATTGATTTTACGACATAGTCATATATATAAGACTAATGGATATTGAGACCCTTGTTCTTCGGGAGGCACCCATGATCGACATCAACGCTGTCCGCACCGACCCCGTCCTTGCCAAGGTGGTTCAAGGCGAATTCCGCCGCGCCGTCGGCATGATCAACGGCCGCTGGAAGCTCGAAATCCTGTGGCTGCTGAGCCATGGCACCAGGCGCTTCGGCGAGCTGAAGCGCGGCCTGCCGGGGATCACCCAGCACATGCTGACCGCCCAGTTGCGCGCGCTCGAGCGTGACGGGCTGATCAAGCGCACGATCTTCGCCGAGGTGCCGCCGCGCGTCGAATACGAGAACACCGACGCCGCCCGCCGGCTGCGGCCGATCTTCATCGAGATCGTGAAGTGGGCCGAGGAGCACGAACGGCTGTCGCCGTCAGAACCAGATCTTCAACCCAGCGAGCATGCCTAGCGGCGGCGGTCGAGCACTTCGATCAGCTCCTCGATCTTAATCTGGCGGTCGCGCTCGCTGCCGGCGTGGAAGGCGTGCGCCACGCAGTGGTTGAGATGCTCGTGCAGAATCTCCTGCTCGACCTTGTCGAGGGCCGCCCGCACCGCGCGGATCTGCGTCAGCACGTCGATGCAGTAGCGGTCTTCCTCGACCATGCGCGACACGCCGCGCACCTGGCCCTCGACGCGGCTCAGCCGCGCAAGCTGGGACTTCTTAATCCGGTCATCCATGCCTTGCACCATACCCCCGTAGGGTATAGGTGACAAGCCATGACGACTGAAGAAATCGCGATCGATCCGGTGTGCGGCATGAAGGTGAAGATCGCCGCGGCGAAGAACACCACGCCGCACGCCGGCCACATCTATTACTTCTGCAATCCCAAGTGCCTGGCGAAGTTCGCCGGCGATCCCGACAAATACCTGAAACCGCGGCCCGCCGAGGCCGTCACGCCGCCCCCGCCACCCGGCACGATCTTCACCTGCCCGATGCATCCCGAGGTGCGTCAGGTCGGGCCCGGCAGCTGCCCGATCTGCGGCATGGCGCTCGAGCCCGCCGAGGTCACGCTCGATCAGGGTCCGAACGAAGAGCTTTTGGACATGACCCGCCGGCTCTGGATCGGCGGCGCGCTCAGCATCCCGGTCGTGGCATTCGACATGTCCGGACACGTCTTTGGCGTCCACTCGAACTGGATCGAACTGCTGTTCGCCACGCCGGTCGTGCTGTGGGCCGGCTGGCCGTTCTTCGTGCGCGGCGTGCAGTCGGTGCAGCGGCGCGCGCTCAACATGTTCACCCTGATCGCGCTCGGCACCGGCACCGCCTGGCTCTACAGCGTCGGGACGACCTTCACCGGCGGCGCGGTCTATTTCGAATCGGCGGCGATGATCATCGTGCTCACCCTGCTCGGACAGGTGCTGGAGCTGCGGGCGCGGGAAGCCACCTCGGGCGCTATTCGCGGCCTGCTCGGCCTGGCGCCTCGCACGGCGCTGAAGGTCGAAAAGCACGGCCATGACATCGAGGTCGCCATCGACACGATCGTCGTGGGCGATCAGCTTCGCGTGCGACCGGGTGAGAAGGTCCCGGTTGACGGCGCGGTGACTGACGGCAGCGGCTCGGTCGACGAATCGACCATCACCGGCGAGGCGATGCCCGTCGTCAAGGAGGTCGCAGCCAAGGTCATCGCCGGCACGATAAATCGCAGCGGCAGCTTCGTGATGACGGCGGAAAAGGTCGGCGCCGATACGATGCTGGCGCGCATCGTCAAGATGGTGTCGCAAGCCCAGCGCAGCCGCGCGCCGATCCAGCGCCTTGCCGACAGCGTCGCCGGCTGGTTCGTGCCAGCCGTGCTCGCCGCCGCCTTGCTGGCCGCCGCCGCCTGGACGATCTGGGGACCGGAGCCCCGCCTCACCCACGCGCTTGTGGCGGCAGTCGCGGTGCTGATCATCGCCTGCCCCTGTGCGCTGGGCCTCGCCACGCCGATGTCGATCATGGTCGCCGTCGGCCGCGGCGCATCGCTGGGCATCCTGATCCGCGATGCCGAGGCACTGGAACGCCTGGAGAAGGTCGACACTCTGGTGATCGACAAGACCGGCACGCTCACCGTCGGCCGGCCCGAGATTGCCGAGGTGACCGGCGGCCTCGAAACCTTGCGGCTCGCCGCCAGCCTCGAACGCGGCAGCGAGCACCCGATCGCTGCCGCGATCACCGCTTTCGCGCGTGATCGCAGGCTTGACGTCGCACCGGTAGCCGACTTCCAGAACCACGCGGGCCGCGGCGTGTCCGGCACTGTAGAGGGCAAGCGCCTCCTGCTGGGCAATGCACGCTTCCTGAAGGAGAACGGCGTCGACCTCGGCGATTTCCAGCGGCCTGTCATGCTGGCGGTCGGCGGCAAGCTCGCCGGCACGATCTCCTTCGACGACCCGATCAAGGACACCACCGCGGCCGCGCTCGCCGACCTGCGCAAGGAGGGAATGCACATCGTCATGCTGACCGGCGACAATCGCCGGACCGCGCAATCCGTCGCCAGCCGCCTCGGGATCGCCGACTTCACGGCCGAGGTGCTGCCCGAGGACAAGGCGAAGATTGTGCAGCGGCTGCGCAGCGAAGGCCGGATCGTCGCGATGGCGGGCGACGGCATCAACGATGCGCCGGCGCTGGCCGCCGCCGACGTCGGCATCGCCATGGGCACCGGCACCGACATCGCCATCGAGAGTGCGGGGGTAACCCTGGTAAAGGGCGACCTCGCCGCGATCACGCGCGCCCGGCGGCTGTCGCGCGCGACCATGGCCAACATCCGGCAGAATCTGTTCTTCGCCTTCGTCTACAACGCGGCCGGCGTGCCCCTGGCGGCGGGCGTGCTCTATCCCGTGCTGGGGCTGTTGCTCAATCCCGTGGTCGCCGCCGCGGCAATGGCGCTCAGCTCGGTCTCGGTCATCGGAAATGCCCTGAGGCTGAGGAAATCGCCGATATAACGACCGTAATAGGGGCTTCGCCCGCATCAGGCGAAAATGGCCGCCATGAACACCCCGCAGAAGACCGCCAAATTCGACTATCTCGTCAACGTCTCGGAAGCCGCTTTCCAGAGCATGGTGATCGCCACCATCGAGAGCTTCCTGGTGGCCGGCCGCGCAGGCAAGGCTGGACGCCTCACGCGCCAACGCGAGACCTTCGGCCTGTTGTGGGGTTACGAGACGACGACGGCGAGCAAGGCGCGCTACTTCAACGTCGAGGTGGCGATCGTCGACGCCAACGCCGAACGTGGGCGCACGTCGGTCATTCCGTCGCACGGGCTGGAGACGATCAACAAGACCTTGCCGACCTACTGGCCGAACCTGAAATTCCTCGGCGACTTCCACAGCCATCCGTGGACAGCGCGCGAGCCGTGGCCGAAGCGGCCGTTCCTGTCGGAGGCCGACCGCCAGAGCATCGAAGGCGATGCGGCCTATGCCAGGCTCGACTTCCGCGTGGCCCTGCTGCTCAACATCGCCAAGCTCGAGAAGAAGGGCTGGATGAGCCCGTCTTTCGTCAACGACAACACGCTCGAGTTCCGCATGAACGACCTGCGCATGAGCCTGGCCGCCTGGGTTGCCGGCCCGGTCAGGAACGACAGGCGCGAGCAGGCGCTCTACGTCATTCCGCGGCCCAAGGCCGGCGCGCAAGTCGAATGGAAGCGCGAGAAATGGCACGCCAAGTGCCGCGGGCTCAACAAGAAGCGCGTGTGGCTGAACGCGCCGGTACATCACTTCCTGACGCCGCTCGGCGACTGAGAGCGGTCGCCGCTTGCACGATCGGCGATCACGCGATTGTCGTGGCATTCCTCCTGGCAGGAGGCCACATTA
>CAVXZJ010000015.1:0-25453 GCA_963766285.1 uncultured Alphaproteobacteria bacterium
AGTGATGGGCGAGGCCAAAGTCCGCAAGCGCGCCGGCACCCGCAACGCCGACAACGAGGCGAGCGCCGAGGAGCTCGCGGCCATGCTGCGCGGCGAGAGCCAGTCCCAGGCTGGCACCGTCACTCAGGCCGACATCCCGCCGAACATGGAAGTGTACGCCACCATGGCGCGAGCCTGGGATGAAATGCTAAAGCAGTTCCCGGCACATACCCACCCCAAGGTCCTCGAGGATGCCAAGTGGTGCTTCTTCAACGGTATCCGCGAGGCCGTTAACCTTTGCATCTACTGCGCCGGCCAGGGCAAGGTGGAGGCGGCGTTCGACCAGATCAGCGCGGAGTGCGTGGCCTATGAGGCGGAGGCTGAGGCGGTTCTCAAGCGGCGCAGTCTCGATGCTGGGCCAGGAGGCGGGCCCGGAGCCCCCACCTCACACTGACAGCGTCAAGCTGATGGCCTGGGTCGACAGGCGCACCCCGGCCATGCGTGCCCTGATCCATGAATTCGGACTGGTGATCGTCGCCGACATGTACAGCGACGGCCACACCCAGGCCGCCGGGCTACGACCGATCCTCGAACGCTGGCGCAGCAGGCGTCAGGAGGAGTGGCTCGCCACCAACTACATCGCCAACCGAACAGGCCGCAGCATGCGCCGCATCTACGAGCGGGCGCTGGGCAGTGGCGAAGGTAATTAGGCTCCCGACCAAGCGTCTGGCGCGGCCGACCCGTCGCCGTATCGTCAACATGGACGGCCAAGCCGCACGCCCGCGCGACGATGACGACTTCGATGCGATGCGCCCGCTGCGCGACGACTGGGACGACGCGCCCGACGCCGGCTACACGTCATCGAACGAGGAGGGCGAGGGCTACCTCTCGGTCGACAAGCTCAAGCAGGGCTACATCAGCTACCTGACGACGAAGGTCGACGAGTATGAAGAACAGCGGCTCTCGCGGCACTACTACCACGGCTCCCAGTGGTCGCCCGACGAAATCAAAATTCTCCGATCCCGCCGCCAGCCGATCATCACCTTCAACGAGGTCGGGCCCAAGATCGACAATCTGGTCTGGATCGCCCAGCGATTTCGAACTGATCCGAAGGCCTATCCTCGAACGCCAGCGCATAGTGCTGGTGCCGAAATCGCCACCCAGTGCATCAGGGCCGTTCTGGACGGCTGCGAGTGGCCGTTCCTTGATGGCTACTGTGCTGGTCAGGCGGCGATGGAAGGCATCGCAGGAGTAGAGCTCAAGCTCATCGAGGGCGACCACGGCGACCCCGACATCTCGGCGGACTTCATTTTCGGCGACGACTTTTTCTACGACCCGACGAGTTTCAAGCCGGACTTTTCCGACGCGCGCTTCAAAGGCATCGGCAAATGGGTTCACGAAGAGACCGCGATCGAGCTGTTTCCCGACAAGGAAGACCTGATCCGCAACGTGATGTCGGAGCAGGGCTTCGACATGACAACGCACGCCGATCGCGAGTTCAAATGGGTTTACGCCAATGAGAAACGATGCCGCCTCGTCGAGCAATGGTACAAGCACCGAGGCCGCTGGAACTGGGCATTTTACATTTCGAATATTCTCCTCGATGAAGGCCCTTCACCGTTCTTCGATCACCGTAAGCGTTCCACGGATCGCTTCATCATGTTCTCCGCTGCGGTCGACCACGACGGCGACCGCTACGGTTTCCTTCGAAACCTCAAGGGTCCTCAAGATGAGGTTAACCAACGCCGAGGCAAGGCTCTGCATATTAGCAATAACACGCGAATTACAATCCAAAAGGGCTCTGTTGACGATGTGGAGACGACTAGGCGTGAAGCGGCGCGACCTGATGGTGTGGTCGAATATAACCCTGGCTTCGATCCCCCCGTCGAGAAGGCCAAAGAGGAAGATCTGCAGGCTCACCTCGCCCTCATGCAGGATGCGCGCGCCAAGATCACCGGTTTTGCGAATGTCATGCCAGACCGGGTCACGGCGGCTGAGCAGGGCGAGCACTCAGGCGTCGCTATCGATCGCCTTCAAAAAGCGGCCAGTGCGGACCTCGGCTCGTTTCTGAGGAACTACAAGGCCTGGAAGCTCCGGGTCTATCGCGGCGTGTGGTCGGCGATCCAGCACCATTGGACCGCCGAGCGCTACATCAGGGTCAACGCCGGCAACGACCAGCTGGCGCAGTTCCTCCAGGTCAACAAGCTCACGATGAACCAGTGGGGACAGCCCACCATCGAGAACATGGTCGGGGCGATCGACGTCGACATCGTGCTCGATGAGGGCCCCGACACCGCGAACCTCATGCAGGACAGCTACGAGCTGATCAAGGACGATCCGACCGTCCCGTTCAGCGTCAAGATCAAGTTCATGCCGATGCCGGCCTCGATGAAGGCTGAGGTGATGCAGGAAATGGCGCAGGCGTCCCAGCAGCCAGACCCCAAGATGCAGGTCGAGCAGCTCAAGCAGCAGAGCCAGCAGGCCAAGACGCAATCCGACATCCAGGCGCAACAGCTCAAGGCGCAGTCCGACGCGCAGACCCACCAGCTGGACCTGCAGGCCAAGCAACAGCAGGCCCACGCCGAGATCGTCAACGCCCAGCAGGACGCCCTCGCCCGCCAGCAGGACGCCCAGCGCGCCCGCGAGCAGCACGTCGCCGACCTACAGATCGAGCACGTGCGCGCCGCCACCGAGCGCCAGAAGCTCCTCCTCGAAATGGAGCAGGCCAGCGCCGAGCATGCGTTCAAGATGCGCGAGATGGCCGAGAACCACCGCACCTCGATGGCGCAGAACGAGGCCAAGCGAAAACTGGCCGCCCAACGGCCCAAGCAGAAGGCGGCCGCCAAATGAAGCTCTGGACAGCCCTTGCTCTGGCGCTGTGGGCGAGCGTCGCCCTGGCGCAGAACTCATTCCCGACGCCGGGCGGCGCCACCGCGCGCGGCATCGTCGTCATGTGCCTCACCGGCCCCAACGGCACGGCCGTCCCGTGCCAGGGCGTGGCCACCCCGGGCGGCGGCAATAATTTCCCGACACCGAGCGGCGCCACGGCCGGCGGCGGTGTCCGCATGTGCATCACCGGAGGTCTCGCAGTCCCATGCTGATGCTTCGCCGTCTGCGTCTAGCGGCCCTGGGAGCGATCTTCGCGCTCGCCCCACTCGCTGCAGCCTTCGCCCAGAATAACTTCCCCACGCCCGGCGGCGCGACCGCCCCGGGCTACGTCACGATGTGCATCGTGGCCAATCTCGCGGTGCCGTGCGGCAGCGGCGGCGGTGGCGGCGTACCAATACGATCGTCATCAACCCGGCCGGCGGCGGCACCACGCCCTACACGCCCACTACCGGCGCCAAATTCATCGACGTGATCATGCTCGGGGGCGGCGGCGGAGGCGGTGGCGGTTCCCGGCAAGCCGCCGCGGCAGCCTGCAGCGGCGGCGGCGGAGGCGGTGGTGCTTCGGTCACCCGGATCAAGTTCAAGGTCGCTGATCTCACGCCGCCGGTTTCGATCATCACTGGGGCAGGCGGCACGGCTGGCGCCGCGGCGGCGACCGATACCACGGTCGGCGGCAATGGTGGCGTCGGCGGCAATACCCAGTTTGGCGTACTGGCGATCTATGTGTCGTTCGGCGGCGGTGGAGGCGGCGGAGGTCAACTCGCCAACACGTCCGGCGGCGGCGGTTCTGGCGCCCTTGTCGTGGCGGGCTCGTCCTCGACCGGCATCACCGGCGGCGCCTCGAACGGGCCCATGGGAAATGCCGGGGGAACCGGTACCAACGGCACCGCGGTGGCATTTCCGGATAGCGGTCGCGGCGGGTCCGGCGCGCCGGCTGCCGGTACGGGCGGCGGGTGCGGGTCGAGGTGCGATCAACGGTGCCGGAGGCGGTGCCAACGGCGGCGGCATCACCACCGCCAACGCGGTCTCCAACGGGGGTTCCGGCGACAGCGTGGTCGGCTCCGGATCAGCCAATCCGCTGACCGCTGGAATAGCGGGCATAGCCGGCGGAGCAAAGAACGGCGGCGCTGGCGTTGCAGCCGGACAGGCCGGTTTTCCGATCGGTGCCGGGGCTTCCAGCGGCGGCGGTGGCGCGTCAGACCTGACGGCTGCCGGCAATGGCGGCGTCGGGGGCCGGGGCGGCGCCGGGGGCGGTGGCGGTGGCTGCGTCCAGAACGGCGGTACGGCCGGGGCCGGCGGGGCTGGGGGCGACGGCATCGCCTGGATCATCGAGTATTTCTGATGGGCATTCCCGCAAACATCCGCCTCAATGTGTCGTTCCCGTTCCCGGCCGTGGTCAACGGCCTCGCGCCGGTCGCGATCGGCAAGACCAACGGCATCTGGAACATCACCCTCAATGTCGACGCGCTCGGAGTGCAGGTCCCACCGCCGAGCGAACCTTGCGAATGACTTCGTCATCGTCTGGGACGCGGTCAACAAGACCTTTTTCAAAATGCCGCTGTCGGCAATCGGCAGCGGTGGTGGTGGCGGCCCGCTTCTGCAGCGGTTCGTTACCGCGAGCCCGATCGTCATCGCCCCACCGACGAGCAGATCAATTGCGGGATAAACGCTCCCGGCGGCACCTGCCTGTTGCCGCTTGCGTCATCACGTGCCGGCGCCAAGATTACCTTCAAGGACCTTGGATTTGCCGGCGCCAATCCGGTCGTGATCTCGTCAACGGCGCCCGACCTGATCGATGGGCAACCCAATTTCACGCTCGGTGTGAATTATCAGGGCTTGACGCTCTCGCCCGTCACCGACGGGGTCAACACCGGGTGGATGGTCCAATGAGGAAGCTAGGCGCATCGCTGCTGTGGCTCATGCTGGCGCTGCCGGCTGCGGCGCAGACCTATCTCGGGCAGGCTCCTGGTCCTGGCTATGTCCCAGTCTCGACCAGCGTCAATGCCTGGACATGGCAGACCGTGCCCGGTGTCGGCGGCGGCAGCATTATCGCCAATATGCCGGCCGACACCTACATCTGCAACAACATGAACGTGACCGCGCCGGGTCAAGCGTGTCCGCCATATTCCCCCGCGCCTCCGTTGTTTTTGAATACCCTGACGAACACCCTCAGTGCGCGCGCATCCACGCCCAACCTGGACACCTTCGTGGGCGTCGCTGCCGGGATCAACGCTCCCACCATCCCAGGAAGCGGCGGCACCAACACCGGCATGGGCGGCTTCGCGCTGCTCAACCTCAATGGCGGTTCCGGTAACACGGCCTTCGGCTCCAATGCGCTGCTCGATCTCACGACGGGCGGCGGCAACGTCGGTGTCGGCATCAACGCGGCAGCCGCCCTTACGACAGGAACCGGCAACATCGCAATGGGCTCCAACGCGCTGGTGGCGGCGACGGTTGCCACGAATAACGTCGCGATCGGGCCTGCCGCATTGGGTCACACAACCGGAAACAGTAACCTCGGGATCGGGCAGGCGGCTCTCAATAATCTGGTTGGCGGCAGTGGCAACGTCGGGATCGGGCCCAATGCCGGCAACGGCACGCCCGGCATCGTGACCGGAAGCAACAACTTGGTAGTGGGATCGTGCCAATATAGCGCCGACCTGTCGACCACGGTCGCGCTGTGCGATAACGCCGGAACGTTTCGTTACGATTGGGGCGTGACCACGCCCGCCACAGCGACCTTGGCGGGACCGGTGGCCTCGACCACCACGGTGCAAACCAAGACGGTCTACAAGGCCTCAGGGCCGGCGCTACCGACCTGCAATGCCGGTGCCGAGGGCACCTGGGCCGCAGTCTCCGACGCGCCGTCGACCACCTTCAACGCGGCCTACGCGCCCGGCGGCGGCGCCAACCACTTGCCGGTCTACTGCAACGGCACAGCCTGGACGATCCATTGATGCGTACCCTTTTCGCTGCCCTCGTCGCGCTGCTCGCAAGCAGTCCCGCCTTCGCCCAGTTCTCGAACCTGACGGTCACGCCGACGCACCCGACCGCAGGGCTGCGGCTCAACTGGACCGGCCCCGGAGGCACGATCAACGTCAACCGCTGGACTGACGCCAACCCGACGCCGGCGGTGATCGGGACCGTGACCGGCGCGACCTACACCGACAGCACGCCGGTGGTGAATACCATCTATTATTACTCGGTGAGCCAGGGCGCAGCCTCGTCCAATACCTTCATGGGCGTGGTGTCCGACATTTTGCAGCCGTTCAACTGCCCGCCAATGGTGCCGGTGGCGCCGGGCCTGCTCGGCGTCGATCGCACCGAGACCTTCACGGCGGCCGACGGCACCACGGTGTCGTTTACCATCCAGGCGCCGATCCCGGCCAACATCGTCACCACGCGCAATGTCGCGCCTTGCAACGGAGCGCCCGGCTGCAGCGACTTCAACAACATCAATCAGGCGATGAAAGACGTTGTCGCGGGCGGCATCACCCAACTGCAGGCCGGCGATTATCATCTCGACAATAGACCGACCGCCGTCGGGGCGGGATTGGTGTGGCCGATCTGGAATACCGGCTCATTCGATTTCAACATCAGCACCAACGCGGCACAGGACGTCATCCTCGCCGGCGCCGCCGTAGCGAGCGGTGCGGAGCCGACGACGCGGATATTCTTCAATCAGGACCCGGCGCACGCCGGATCGGTGGCAGGTCTGGTTACCGGCGGCAACCGTGTGCTCATCCGCAACATCACGTTCGACTGGGATTTTCCCAACGCGATCCCCGGCACGATGATGACGGCCACGACGACCCAGTGCATGGCATTGACCGGGGCGCCGAACTGCCAGCTGTTCAATGTCACCAATCCCACCTATTACATCCCCGATCCGACGAACCCGCCGCCGATCTACTTCCTTGATGCCTATAATTTCACTGCGAGGACCTACGATCTGCGAGCGGGCGGCCGGCAAGGGGCTCCATGCATCCCACCCAGCACACCATGCCCGTTCAATCCGAATTTTGCGATGGATGGGCTATACTTCTATGCGATCAGTCCGCTCATCAACGCGATCCTGTTGCCGGACGGCACGCCTTCGATCTTCATGATAAAGACCGGCGGCGCGCTTGAGCCTGGGACGGACGCCTTCAATCAATCGTTCGAGAATATCCGCGTGTACGGCGGCGGCGGTCCCGGCCTCATCCAAGGGGCGCACTCGAAGGGCCTGCGAGTAAGCAACCTCAAGATCGAACGCAAACCCGACAGCTCGCTTGCTCCTGGCGAGCAGCCGCGTTTCATCTCCCTCATCGGCGACAGCGACAGCAACGGCAGTCAGGGCGACGTGCTGATCGAAAACAGCCAGTTCGGCTATGTCGAGGACGACACCTACTACATGCGCGGCTCGACGGCGCAGATGCAGACGCTGTTCAGCACCAGCTCATTCGGGATGGATGCCGGATTGCTTATCAATCACGCCCCCTCCGATTGCGTAGGTACCTGCCCAAACGACTTCATGAGGTTTACGGACCCGTATACCTATAAACAGCTCGGAACGATGCCGCAGGTGACGTGGACCAAACAGTCCTGCGTGGTTCCGACCCAGTGCCAGAGCGGCCAGATGTGGCGCTTTACGTTTCCGCCTATTTCCGATCTCGCCAGCTATATCGGGCTTCCCAGCAACCTGCTTCCATGGTTTGCGCAGCCGGCATGGTCGGCGCCTAACTTCGCGATCAGAAATTCCTGCTCCCACGACACCCACGGGCGGCTGGCCTTTCTCAATTGGAATGGGCTCGTTGAAAACAACGTGCTGGCGAACGGCTATTTCGGGCCGCTGGTAGCGGCGATCAATCACTCGATCCCTATTCCAGCCCCGCCGCCGCCGCCCGCGCTGCCGTTCACGACCTTCATCGACGGACCCGGCGCGCAGAACCTGATCTTTCGCAACAACAAGATCATCGGGGCGAATTACGGACAGACCGACCTCAAGACCATCTGGTCGCCAACCGTGGTAAGCAACAACTTCACTCAGACTGGGTGGGGAACGGCAGCGATCCAGATCGATGGCATCGGCCTTGACGGGTTCTACTCCCCGCCGGTGGCGATGAAGGACTTCGTCATCACCGGCAACTTCATCTCCAATACGCCGGGCGAATGCATCCTCGCGACCAGCATCACCAACCTTGTGGTTACCGGAAATATCTGCGTCGACGCCAACGCGATCCCCTTCACCGCTGGCTTCGACGCAACCTTCTGCGGAGGCTTTTCGCAGGGCTGGAACGGCGTCGGGGCCAATCAGCCGTGGTGTCTCGCCAAGACGGCGGCGCAGGGCTCGATCATGCTGGTGAACAACGCCAACGTCACATCGACGCCAAACCAGTTCCTCGGTACCTCGATCGGCACGGTGTTTACCTTCGACACCTCAACGGTGGTCGAGAACGAATATCATCAACGGCCCGCTTTTCCACTGATGGGATAGCGTGTTACAAGGCAACGTCGACGTGCCCGGCGAGGTGGGCACTTCGGAGTGGCGCCACGAAACGGCGCCCGTCGACGTGTCCGGCGAACGTGGGCACTGCGCATCGCAGCGAAACGCGAACCTTGAACAGGACGGCACCGATGGTTGAGCGAGTTCTGACCGAGGACGAGATCAAAGGGATGCTCGATGAGAGCGATCGTGAAGGTTGGGCGGAGGTGCTCGGCGACGAGCCTCTGGACAACGAGCCCGACACGCTCAGCGAGATGGACGACGAGTTTTCCGAGACCGAGGAGGGCGACGACGAGCCCGACGAGGACGAGGAGGACACCGACGACGAGCCTGAAGAGGACGTCGAGGAAGACGGCGACGAAGAGAACATCGAGGACGACGACGCACGCGCAGAAGACCACGAACGGGAGACCGAGGCCCCCGAAGCAGCCCCACAGGGGCGTGCCGGGCCACCCTCCAGGCTCCTGCGCGAGGAGCGCGCTCAACGTCGTGCGATGGAGAACGAGCTCGCCAACGCGCGCGCCCGTATCGCCGCCTACGAAGTCCAGCAAAGCCATGGCCAGCAAGGCCCTGGGCCACAGCAAGCCCCTCGATCAGAAGCCAACGCTCCACCAGACATCATTCTCGATCCCGAAGGGTGGGCCGCGCACCAGCGTGCAGAGATCATGCACGAAATTCGCGCCCATCACGTCAACGCCACCTTGAACGCGGCTCACGAGGAGCACGGCAAGGACTTTGAGGCGGCATATAAGGCGTTGACGTCTCTCGACCGGAACGACCCGATGGCGCGAGCCCAGGTCAACCGCATCTGGAACGCTCCCAACCCGGGCGCGACCCTGATGAAATGGCACCGGCAGCAGAGAACCCTATCCGAGATCGGAGATGATCCCGACACTTGGTTCGAGCGCAAGCTGCAGGAGCGACTGAGCGATCCGGAGACCCGGCGCCAGACGCTCAGGAGCATGCGCCAGGAAGCCATGACGGGAGATGGTGGCCGGCCGCGAACCCAAACTCGACTGCCGCGATCGCTCAACAGTGCCAGTGGAAGCGGGGCAAGTGGTAGAGGCCGGCGTGAGGTCGACCCCGACGGCATTGATGGCAGCGACGCAGCCGTACTCGAGTACGCAATGCGCTAGGCCCGAAGCTATTGCCGCTACGTTAGGGCCTGACCCCAAAGGGTGAGGCCATGGCCGTCACGACAATTCAGAGTAACAACAAACTAATCCTTTTCAAAAAGGAGATCACCCGGGAATACGTCCGTCAAAACCTGTTCAGCCCTTATGTGGGCTCGAACATGACGGCTATCATCCGGATCATCAACGACCTGAAGAAGGGCGGCGAGCAGATAAATATTCCGCTCGTCGCGCGCCTGAAGAACAACCCGATCGCCACCGGTACGCTCGTCGGCAACGAAGAGAATATCGACAACTACGGCGACCGCGGCTGGATCGACTGGGCGCGAAATGCCGTCAAGGTCCCGGTCTCGGAAGAGCAGAAGAGCTCGATCGACCTGTTCGCGACCGCGCGTCCGCTGCTCGAAGACTGGGGCAAGGAGCTCCAGCGCGACGAGATCATCGGCGCCTACTTCGCCGTTCCGCTCGCCTCGACGGCGCCGGCCGGCCTCGGCTCGACCAACGGCCAGCGCATCAACGGCGCGCTGTTCGACAGCGCCACGCCTGCACAGCGCAACACCTGGGTGAGCGACAACCAGGACCGCGTGCTGTTCGGCGGCGCGCAGGGCAACTACTCGACGGTGTGGGCGACGGCTGCGGCCAACGTTTCCACCGCGATGACGTTGTCGGCTGCCAGCGCCATGAAAATGAAGCGCTTGGCGAAAAAGGCAAACCCGCGCATCAGGCCTTACAAACTCAAGAATGGCCGCGAGTATTTTGTCGTGTTCTGCGGATCAAACTGTTTCCGCGATCTGCAAAACGATACGACGATCATAACCGCAAATACCCAGGCGCGCCCGCGCGAGGGCGACGGCATGGACAGCAACCCGCTGTTCCAGGACGGCGACATCATCTATCAGGGCATCATCTTCCGGGAAATTCCGGAGATGGATACCCAGCTGCCGGTCACTTACACGACCGCCGGCGCCACCGGCATCCAGATCGCACCGGTGTTCCTGTGCGGCCAATCGTCGATGGCGTGGATGTGGGGCCGTATGCCGGTGCCGACCTTCCTCAAGGAGGACGACTACCAGTTCTACAAGGGCGTCGGCATCATGATGGCCTACGGAATGAAGAAGATCGCGAAATTAAACCCCGCAAACCAGTATAAGGAGTGGGGTACTTTCACCGGCTACTTCGCGTCTGCGCCCGACGCCTAGCCTAACCCACTAGCTTGGGCACAGCGGACGGCGTTGGGTCCCCCCTCGCCGTCCGGCAACCCTTCAAACCGGAGAGCCAAACATGTTTCGAAAACTCCTCAAGAACGGCCTGCTCGCGAGCAGCGTCGGTCTCTTCACGCTCGGCGCTGCTGCGCTCGTCGTCGTGCCGATCGTGCCGGCCATTGCGCAGCCGGCGCGTCCGTTCTCGCCGCGCATCTTCCCCGACCAGCAGACCGCCTACTGGCGGTTCACGATCAACTTCAACTCGTGCGTCTACGCCGCTCTCACCTGCTCGGTGCGCGTCGGGGCGTTTCCCTACAACGCGTTCCTGGTGCGCGGCTATCAGCAGGTCACGACGACGTTCAGCGGCGGCGGCATTACGGCGTTCACGGTCGCGCTGGGGACCGCGCCGGCTTCCGCCAACATCGTGGCGGCGCAGTCCGCCCTCACGGCGGGCAACGGTGCGGCGCTGACGATGGCGGCGATCGGCGTCGGCGTCACCGGCAACGGCATCGCCCAGTCCGGCGCCAACGGCGGCTTCGATCTGTGGGCCACGCTGACCGCCACCACCGGCGCCCCGACTGCCGGTTCGGCGCAATACGTGATCGAGTTCATCGCGCCGAACGACGGTTCCTGCGCGCCTGTTCCGAGCGGGGCCACCGCCCCGGCGTGCTAACTTCCTCCCAGGCCGCGCGTCCTGACATGCGCGCGGCACAACTTGGGAAGCGGTCTTCGAGCCGAGGCTGCTTCCCCTTTCCCTTTTCGGAGACCGCAATGTCGATCACCAACAACGCCCTCATATTCGCGGCGTCGCAGCGGTGCGTGGAAGTGGTCGGCGTGTCCGCCACCCAGGCCACCGCAACCAAGCTCACCAACGCGCTCAGCCGCGTCATCAAGTCGGTCGGCAGTGGTGCCTTCATCCTGCCGGCGATCCTGTCCGGCGAAGCGACCGAGCCGATGATGCTGGTCAATGACACCGGCGCCTCGGTCAACCTGTTCCCGGCGGTCGGCGAGAAGACCAACGGCACCCTCAACGGCGCCGTCGCGATCGCTGCCGGCGCGTTTGCGTATTTCGTGCCGGTGCTCAACTCACCGCAGAACTACCCCTCGACGCTCGACTGGCGAGGGAACGTCATCACTTAAGAGGAGCCAACATGGCCAGATACGCCTACACGCCGCGCGATCCCACCTCGCCGTCCATCATGAAATGGAACGGCATCGAGTTTCGCGCCAACGTCTTCATCGACTTCAACCCGATCAAGCACTCCTACTTCGTGCCGATCACCAGGACATGGGTCGACGAGGCCAGCCAGCGGGTGATGTCCACCACCACCGAGACGCGCATGTCGATGCTGGAGATCGCGCGCAACAACCCGGACTTCACCATCGAGGGCGAGGAGAAGGGCTCGGTGCCCAGGACCGGCAAGGGCAAGGCGCCAAAAACCCCCGAGGAGTATCGCGCCCACGCCATCGCCTGGATCGTCGCCGCCAGGGGCATGGACGACCTGGAGCGCTGGGAGGACGAGGAGGCGCTGCGCGAGAAGTGCGGGGTCGGCGACGACGATCTCAAATTCCTGCAGCCGCACTTCGACGCCAAGCACAAGCAGCTGAGCGTCGTCGCTGAGGAAGAGGCCGCCTGATGCCCGGCCCCTTTCAGCCCAAGGCGATCCTGATCAACGAGGCCCTCGGCAACCTCGGTGCCCTGGGCCTCGGACAGGCGCCGAATGTCGAGGACTTCGCCTATGTCGACGGACAGGTCGACAACGTGCTGCGCATGCTCGCCGGCCTGGAAATCTGCTACATCGCCGATCCCGAAAACATCACGAGCGCGTTGATCAACCCGCTCGCCGACATCCTCGCCAGCGAGTGTGCCAACCGGTTTGGTGCGTCGAGCGACGACTTCGCCAAGCTCCAGGCTAAGGGCCTGGGCGTGCCCCCCGGCTCGGGGGCCGCGGCGATGGCGATCAAGGCCATGATGCGCGGGAGACCCACCTACCAGCCGCTGCAGAGCATCTATTTCTAAACGGGGGAAACCATGGTCGACAGCACGTCCGATCAACGCACCGTCAACAACGTCATGCGGCACGAGTATCGCAACGCTCAGCGCCGAGGAAAAGAGCCGCATGCAGCAGGTCAAGGACCTCGGGCTTCAATTTCACAACCTCCTCACCGACATCGGCTCTTCGCGCGAAATTTCAGCCTCGCGAAAACGAAGTTGGAGGAAGTGGTGATGTGGGCGTCAAGCACATGCACCCGATGAGAGGGCCCGTCCCGATCCCCTTTCCGCTCGGCACTTTCCCCGGCCAGACGCCGCAGGAGAGCGCCGGGCGCGTGATCAACTGCTGCTCCGAGCCGCTCGGCCCCGGAGGCCCATCGCAGGCCACCTACAAGCGCCAGCCCGGCCTGACGCAGTTCGCCGTCACCAGCCAGTCCGGCTACCGCGGCGGGCTCATCGTCCAGGGGCTGTCCTACGAGGCCTGGGAGGACGAGGCGTTGACCGTCGACAGCGTCGGCGCCGCGACCGTCCTCGGCACGCTGCCGGGCTTCAAGCCGATCTCGATCGCGCGCAACCAGAATTCGCCGCCGGACGTAGTGGCGGTCGATCCCGACAACGGCGCCTTCATCCTGGCGACCGGACCGCTGCTCGACGCCACCGCGACAGCGACCATCGCCGGCACCGTGTTCGTGCCGGGCGATCAGGTCTCGATCTCGATCGACAATACGACCCTCGCCGGTCTCCCGCAGATCGTCACCTACAAGCTCGGCTCGGGCGAGACGCCGACCACCATCGCCGCCGGCCTCGTCGCCCTGATCAACGCCAATGCGATCCTGCAGGGCATCTTCCTGACGGCGACCAACGCCGGCCCCGTCATCACGTTCTCGCAGCAAGGCAGCGACGGCAACCAGACGACGCTCACCGCCCTGGTGACGCCGATCGGCAGCAATGCCGGCCTCGTCGGCTCGGTGGGTGGCCCCGGCGGCGTGCCACACGGCAACCAGACCGTCACCATCGTCCCCGGCAGCGGCAGCGCGACAGCGACGATCGGCGGCACCAGCTTCCCGGTCAACGACACGGTCACGCTGACGTTCACCAACCCAAGCGCGCCTTCGTTCCCGGTGCCGATCACCTATACGTTTCTGGCCGGCGCCACCGCGATCATCATCGCCACCGGGCTCGTCGCCGCGATCAACAGCAACGCCACGCTCACCGCGGCCGGCATCTCGGCCTCGAACGTCGGTGGCACCTCGGCCGTCATCACCATCCTGCAGCCGATCGGCGACACTACCGTCACTTTCAGCGACAGCACGCTGTCGGGCGGCTCTGGTACGCCCGGCATCGTCGGCCCCTTCCCGGCGCCCTACACAGGCAACGGCCGGCTGCCGCAGCCCAACTCGGTCGCGTTCCAGGACGGCTACCTGTTCTTCACGATCGCCGACGGCCGGGTGTTCGCCACCGTGGTCAACGGCTTGACGATGAACGGGCTCACCTTCATCATCATCCAGTCTCGCGCTGACGTCACGCTGCTGCGAGGTATTGCGTTCAGCGGCGCGATGCTCTTCTTCACCACCGGCTCGTTCGAGGTGTGGTCGGACGCCGCCAACCCGCCGCCGGCTTTCCCCTATTCGCGTCAGGTGGTGCTCCCCTACGGGCTTCTGCAGGGCACCGCGATCGCCGGCTTCGAGACCGGCTTCGATGACCTCTCCTGGGTCGCCCAGGACTTCGGGGTGTGGGAGCTCGCCTACGGCCAGTTGGCGCCGCAGAAGATCAGCGCCGCCCGACCTCGACCGCCTGATCGAGGCCGAGAACCGCGCCGGCCACCAGCTGGAGGCGTCGGTCTACATGGTCGGCGGCAAGAAGTTCTGGGTGTTGTCGTCGCCGAATTGGACCTGGGAATTCAACCTCTCGACCCAGCAGTGGAACGAGCGCTGGTCGCGCACGCCATTCGGCACCCAAGGTCGCTGGCGCGGCACCGGCGGCCATCCGGCGTTCGGCAAGTGGCTGATGGGCGACCAGCAGTCCGGCACGCTGTGCTTTGTCGACGACCGCGCGCGCACCGAGCTCGGCGCGCCGATGCTGCAGCGCCTCGAAAGCGGCCCGGTGATCGCCTTCCCCAACCGCATCCGCGTCGCACGGGCGGACTTCCAATTCTCGACCGGGACCGGTGAGGCCGTGCGTTCGCTGGTCATGACGGTCGAGGGCACAGCCGCAGGCCCCGGTGGCGTGGTACGCCTCCAGGTCGACCGTACCCAGGAGGTCAACGAGGGCGACACGGTCAACGTCGCCGACGTCGCCGGCACCGTCGAGGCGAACGGCGGGTGGACGGTACATGTGGTCGACGCGCTCCACCTCGACCTTCTCGGCAGCGTGTTCGTCAACGCCTGGACCCACGGAGGCACCGCCACCGACGTCACCTCGCCGACGACCGCGGTCAACCCCGAGGTGGCGATCTCGTGGTCCGATGATGGCGGCATGTCGTGGGGCAACCCGATCCTGCGCGATCTCGGCCCGCAGGGCATCTCCCAGGTCATCCAGCTGATCCGCTGCGGCGTGGCGCAGCGCTACGGCCGGCGCTGGCGGATCGACTTTACCGACGCGGTGAATGCCCCCTTCATGAGCGCGACCCAGGACGACGAGCTGAGGAGGAAGTGATGGCCGGCAACCTCGTCCCGCTGCCGCCGCTCACCGCCGCCTGGGTCGACAGCAACGGCTCGCCGACGCAGGTGTGGCGAAACTACCTGCTGTCGGTCGACAAGCTCCTCCAGGGGCTCGCTGGTGCTAAGATCGGGCCGCTCACGAGCGCCGCCAATGACGCCGCTGCCGCTGCCGCCGGGGTCCCGGTCGGTGGCCTCTATCAGACCTCCGGGACCGTCAAAGTAAGGCTGGTGTGACATGCTTTACGACCAATTCAACGGCGCGCAGGCGAACAACGGCGTGGGCCCTCCCAACCCGCAGGCGACCTCCGGTGCGCCTGGTTTCAACATGGGCTCGTGGGGCAACCTGCCGCCAAACCTCGCCGGTGGGCTCCAGGCCTTCATGGCAGCCCGTGGCGCTGCCCAACGCGGGCATGAGCCGGTGCCGGCACGCCCGCCGATCGGCGCTCAGCAGGGCATGTTCGGCGCCCCCAACGCGGCAATGCCTCCCGGAGGGGCCGGCGGTGTGATGGCTCCGTCCGGGACACTATCGCCCGGCGTCGCCGGTGGAACCGTCCCGAGCCCCGGAACCGTCGCCTCCCCTGGCGCGCAGGCGGGCGCGATCAACGGCGCCGGCATGCCGAACACCGGTATGTCGAACACTGGGATGCCGACGAATTTTGCCGGCGGGATGCGGCCCTACCTGGGGAACTAAGCCATGGGTATTTTCGACATCTTCTCGGGCTCCGCCGGCAAGCAGGCCGGCGCCGACCAGATCGCCGGCATTCAGAAGGGCAAGGACGAGGCGACCGCCGCGTTCGGCCAGGGCCGCGATGCGCTGACCACCGACTACGCCAAGGGCCTGCAGGAGTGGGACCCGGTCACCAAGACCGCCAACCAGGGCGAGAGCGCCTACGCCGACGCCATGGGCCTCAACGGCCCCGAGGGCTCGGCGCGCGCCCAGGCCGCCTTCCGCACCGACCCGAGCTACCAGTTCAAGCTCACCCAGGGGCTGGCGGCGGCCAAGGCCCAGGCGGCCAAGAACGGCACCTCGATGTCGGGCGGCCAGTTGATCGACCTCAACAACTACGCCCAGGGCACCGCCGACCAGGGCTGGAACAATTACATCAGGCGGCTCTGCAGCCGTTCCTCGGGCAGGCCACCACGGCAGCCGGCGCGCGCTCCGGGATCGACACCGGCCTCGGCAACGCGATCAACGCCAGCTACACCAACCAGGGCCAGCTGGACTATGGCGCCGACACCTCGATCGGCAAGGCCCAGGCGGGCGCGGACATGGCCGACTACAACGCCTCGGGCAACCTGTGGGGCGCCGGGCTCGCGCTCGCCGGTGACGCCGCCCAGGCCTTCGGTGGCGGCGGCGTCGGCAAGGTGAAGAACCTGTTCGGGTCGTTCGGCGCCGGCACCTAAGGAGCTCCCATGGCCGCCAAGGACTACATGGTGGATGTCGCCGACATCCCGAAATATGGCCCGCCCAACATGGCGGCCGAGCTCTACAACATGATCCGCGGCGTGCCGAAGGCCTACCAGGAGGGCAAGGCCAACGAGTTTGCGAACCAGAAGGCCGAGTTCGAGCAGGACGTCGAGCGGCCCTACAAGAAGAAGGCCCTGGAGCGCGCCGACGTCATCGGCGACCTGCAGACCAAGGACGCCCTCGACTACTACAACAACCCACCGCAGATGCCGGGCAACCTGCACGGCGCCGATGCCGGCGAGCCGTCGCCAGCCCAGCGGCTCACCCAGGGCACCGGCGGCGCCAAGCCCGGCGGCCAGTTCTCGGTCGCCGATCTCACCAAGGGGGTGTCCGGTATCGCCGACCAGGACGGCGCCGTCGCCAGCATCGAGCGCATGCTCGGAATTCAGCCGGGCGCCCGCCTCACCGCCAAGCAGGAAGACGCCGTCCGGCAGATGCTCAAGGATGCGGGAGGCGAGGAGGGCGAGACCCTGACAGGCTCGACGGGCCCCGCCGCCGCACCGCCGCCCGATCCGCGCCGCACGGCGCCGCCGAACCTGCAGCCGGGCATGATGGGCGGCCCGCCGAACCTTGCACCGGGCTCGCCGCAGGGTCCTGTTCCCATGATGTCGGGCGCCGCATATGGCGGCCCTCCCGGTATGCCTGCAGGCCCTGGTGCGCCGCAGGGCCCTCCTGGTGCGCCTCCCGGCACCGCTGTTGCACAGGCCGGCCCTCCCGGCCTCGCGGCTGGCTTGGCGCCTTTTGTGCGGCCCCAGCAGCCGGCACCCGGCGCCCGGCCCCGAGGCGCCGTGGAACCAAGGCCGCATCAAGCAGGCCCTGACCGACGCCGATCGCCTGGACGACGTCGCCGCACGGCCGGGCATGACCGCGTTTCCGGGTCGCGCCGCCGCGCTCAAGGAGAAGGCGAAGGCGCTGCGCGAGGAGGCCAAGCAGGCCCAGGAGGCGCTCAACAAGAACCTGGAGCGCACCACCGAGCAGAAGAACGCACTGCCGGGACAGACGCCGCAGGAAAGCGCTGCCTCGGCGGCGGCGATGAAGGTTCAGGCCGAAGCCCAGGCCGAGAACCTCAAGACCCGCCTCGCGGGCTACAAGCCGGCGCGCGACAGCATCCAGGTGCTCGACGAGATGAAGGACGCCTTCAAGGCGGGCGGTTCCCACATCTCGACCGGCCCCGGCGCCCCGAACTGGCTCAAGGTCAAGCAGGCGGTCAACAACATGGCCGGCACCGACATCTTCAAGGGTGTCCCCGAGAGCGAGCAGATCGATAAGCTTAACGCCTACCTCTCGGCCGCGGTGGCCAAGTCGATGACGGCGCGGCCGACGCAGTACGAGTTCAAGGCGTTCCAGCAGCAGAACCCCGGCCTGCTCACCAGCCCCAAGGGCTCGGAAAACCTGATGGACATTCTGCGCCAGACCAAGGTGCAGGAGGCCGAGCTCGCCAGGATGGCCAGCAAGTTCAAGGTCGGCGGCGGCCAGGACTGGCTCGACGTCGAGGAGAAGTACTTCTGGGAGCACCCGATCATCAGCCCCCTGACGAAAAAGCCGATCGACGCGCAGAAGGCGGGAGACGGCAAGTGGTACCGGCTCAATCCGATGAGCGGTAAGTTTGCGGTGGAGTGACGATGCCTTGGGCGGATGTCGACTTTGACCCGTTCGCCGCGCCAGCACCGCGCGCGCCGCCGAAGGTATCGCTGACGGTCGGGCGCAACGCGCCGCCGCCGGAAACCATCCCCGACGCCCCGAGGGAGGACACCCAGCCGAAGCTCGCGCCGTGGGCGAAGGAGGTCGACCACATTCCCGACTTCCCCGAGCCCGAGCCCGAGACGCCCAAGGAGCAGCCCGGCTTCCTGGAGACCGCCAAGCGCAGCGGCGAGCTCCTCGACGCCGACCTGCATCGCCAGCGCTCGGCCGCCTCGCAGGGCACTACGCCCAACCTGGAGGCGCACGAAAAGAACCTGATCTCCGACAACGTCATGGAGGGCGACGACGGCAACCTGCACTACCTCGACAGCGAGGGCAGGCTGCAGCCGACCGACACCAACAAGCACGTCGCGCTCAAGGGTAACGACGGCAAGATCAGGGTCTACGCCCGCACGCCCGAGACCGACGAAGGCCGGCATGTCAGCCGGCGGCCGGCTGCTGCAGACCGGCATGGCGACCGAGACGCCGCGCGTCGGTACCGAGGGCCTCGCCGCGGGCGCCAGGGTGCTCGGGATCGGCTCGCGTGGATCGCGCGTGCCGGCGGTGCATCCGGCATGGCTGTCGGGCGACAACGTCCCCGAGGCCGTCCAGGCCGCCGAGCGGCTCGGCGTCAACCTGCCGAAGGCGATCGCGTCCGACAGCGGTAACACCCACTTCGTCGGGCAAGTTCCTCAAAGGCCAGCCCGGCGGTGCCCCGCTGCGCACGGCGATCGAGCAGGGGCAACAGGGCGAGCAGGGCCTCGCTGGCGCGCTGCGCCGCACGACTGCCGATGCCGGCGGCGTGGCCGCCCCCAGGAACGCTGGCGGGGCCGTCACCACGGGGCTCGAGGACGTTTTCAGGCCCGAGAGCCAGAAGCTCGTCAAGCAACTCTACGATCGCGTCGACAGCCTCGTTGACCCCGCCAAGACGGCGCCGCTTACCGAGGTGATGGGCACGGTCGGCGACATCCTGGCGAGACGGCAGGCGCGCGGCAACAATGACCTCGGCAAGGCCGTCGAGACGGTCTCGGGCGCGCTGCAGCGCCGCGGCGGGCTCACCTACGAGGCGATCAAGGACCTGCGCACCGAGCTCCGCGAGATCAAGCAGAAGGGCGACAAGGGCGGTCTCCTGCCGGAGGGCATGTCGCAGCGCGAGCTCGGCGACATCTACACCGCGCTGACCAAGGACCTCGGCAACGCCGCCGAGATCACCGGCGGCCCGGCGGCCAGGACGGCGTGGGAGCGCGCCAACCAGCTGTCGGCCGACCGCAAGGAAGCGCTCGAAGTCCTCAACAAGGTGATCGGCGGAAAGGCCCGCAGCGACGAGGGCGTCTACGAGGCTATCCAGCGCATGGCGGGCACCGGCGCTGGCGCTGATCTGCACACCCTGTCGACGGCGCGCGCGGCGCTCCACGGCATCCCCGGCATCATGCCTGGAGCTCCGGGCGCCTGGGAGCATGTCGCCTCGACCGTGATCAGCCGGCTCGGCCAGGACAGCCACGGCAACTTCTCGCCGAACCTCTTCCTGCGCGACTACAACGATCTCTCACCCGAGGGGAAGCGCGTGCTGTTTCACGGTGTCGGACGTGGCAACGTGGTCGGTGCTCTCGATGACATCGCCACCGTCAGCGACAAATACGCCAAGGCGGGAAAGCTCGCCAACACGTCCGGCACGTCCGGCCACGCCACCCTGGCCGGCGTCGTCACCGTCGCCGCCGAGCGGCTCATGGAGGGCGACTGGAAGACCCCGATCACCCTCCTTGGTGTCGGCATCGGCGCCAATGTAACGTCGCGGCTGCTCGGCGCCCCAGCGACTGCGGCGAGCGTCGCCCGGTGGACGCGGGCCGTCGATGCCCTGGCGCAGGCTCCAGGTGCGCGGGCCTGGGCGGCCTACAACATCGCCAGCCGCAACCTTGCGAACACGGCAGCCGCGGCCGGCGGTGACCCATCCATCGCGCCACATCTCCAGCAAAAGCTTCAGGGACTGGTACGCCGCCCAAATGAACGTGACGATCAGCAGAGCCAGTGAGGCACACCTGATGAGAAGCTCCATTCGCAACCTCCTCCTCGCGTTCGGACTGCTGTGGCCGGCGGTGGCCAGTGCCCAGGGCGTGATCCCGGTGGCGCTCGCCCAGCAGTCCGACATCAATGGCCGGCCGCTGGCGGGCGCGCTGCTCTACATCTTCCAGGTCGGCACTGTCGCCACGCCGCAAAATGCTTTCCAGGACTTCGGGCTCACCCTGCCCTATCCGTGGCCGCTGCGCGCTGATCAATTCGGCCGCATCCCGATGTTCTACCTCGCCAACGGCCAAGTGCATGCCCGCCTGACCGACGCCTCTGGCGTGGTGCAGTTCGATGTGCCGAACCTGCAAGTGATCGGCCCCTCGTCGGGCGGTGGCGGTGGCGGCGGCGGCGTCGTTGACCCGACGACCATATTTGCGCCCGGTGATTTCAAGTGGCGCGCCACCTCGGAGGCCGTCGTCGGCTGGGTCAAGGCGAACGGCCAGTCGATCGGCACCGCCGGCTGCATCGGCTGCACCGGCCGCACCAACACCGACACCCAGGCGCTCTACATCTATCTGTGGGCCAATTGCACCAACGCGCATTGTCCGGTCGGTCGGCGGCCGCGGCGCGACGGCGCTGGCCGACTTCAATGCGCTCAAGCCGCTCACCCTGCCCGACCTGCGCGGGCGCTCGCCGGTGGGCCTCGACGACATGGGCGCCGCGGGCGCCGGCCGCATCCTGCCGAGCAACGTCACTTCTGGCGGCGGCGACAACCAGACGACGCCGGCAGCGACCGGCGGCGCGGCGAACCACGCCCTCGCGCTCGCCGAACTCGCCGCACACACCCATAGCCTGACCGACCCCGGGCACAGCCACCAGTTCACCTACAACCAACCCAGCCTGAACCCGAACACCGGAGCCGGCGGCGCGGTAACCGCTATCCAGACGACAGGAGGCACCATCTCGGTCACCACCCAGACACGCACGATCGGGATCACCGCGACCGACAGCACCGGCAGCGGCACCGCCTTCGGAACGATCGGGCCTCTCATGCTCGGCACGTGGCATATCAAGCTCTAAGGGGCTCCCATGTACGGCAACCCGCCGATCTTCCTGGCGCCGACGTCGAACCGCGAGGACCTCGTTCGCAACGTCGCGATCTGGGATGACGACACCGGCGATCCGATCAACCTCTCCTACACGGTCACCCAGAGCGGCCTGCCGTTCAGCGGCAATACGTGGTCCGTGATCTCAGGGCAGGCGGCGACCGCCTACAACGGTCCGATCACCATTCCGACGCCGCCGATCGGCAACGAGCTCCTGGCGTTCACGATCCCGATCGGCGCCGGCCTCGGCGCGTTCATGGTGCCCGGCCAGCCGGTCAAGATCGTCGACCCCTCCGGGCTCAACTACATGCTCGGGATCATCACCAGCTACGACAACGTCAAGGGCATCCTGGTCGCGCAGATCGGCAATTCGTTCCAATTCGAGATCAGGTCGGAGGCGCCGCGCAACGCCAGCGGCTGGGGCGGCTATGGCGGCTACACGCCCTACTACGGCGCCGGCACGATCAACGAGACCAACCCGCTGATCAAGGCCTCGCTCGGCAACGGTCTGACGATCATCGAGCTCGGCGTGATCCAGATACTGATCCCCGAGACCACGATGCGCCGGCTGCATCTGACCACCTACGGCGCCTACATGACGATGTTCGACGGCACCAACACCCGGCAGGTGATGATCGCGAATTTGCCGGTTTTGTACGGCGGAGTGACCCAATGACCGCGCGCAGCCCGATCGCCATCTCGTCCGGTCATGCCAAGAACGTGCGCGGCGCGCGCGGCAACCCGGTGCCGCCGGAAATGGACGAGGTCGACGAGGTCCGCAAGATCGTCAACCGGGTCGCCGAGATACTCGATAACGAAGGCATCACGGTGCATGTCTTCCACGACAACACCAGCACGAGCTCGTCGCAGAACCTCTCGACCATCAACGCATGGCACAACAGCCAGAACCGCGTGCTCGACGTCTCGGTGCACCTCAATGCCACCGAGGGCGCCTATGGCACCGAGGTGCTCTACGTCACCCAGGAGGCGCTGGCGCGCGAGGTCTCGGCGGCCATCGCCAAGGCCGGCGGCTTCAAGGACCGCGGCCCCAAGTACCGCAGCGACCTGTCGTTCCTCAACGGGACGAACAAGCCGGCGATCCTCCTCGAATGCTGGTTCTGCGACAGCGCCGACGACTGCAACAAGGCGCGGGCGCACTGGGAGGCGATCTGTCAGGCCATCGCCTCCTCGATCGCCGGCATCAGCGCTTCGCCGGGACCGACGCCGCCCCCGGAAACCGGCGAGCCGCTGCCGCCGAAGTTTCCGCCGGACGTCATCTCGCGCATCAGCGAAATTGCAGCGTCCAGCGCGATCGCCCGCTACTCGTGGCGCGACCGCGGCAAAGCTCCGCTCGGCTACACCAAAGGCATGGCCATCGCCTACGCCCAGGCGGTGCAGCGCTACAATGCCGGCGACCCCGTCACGGTCGAGATGGCGAAGCGAAACACCCACAACGACGCGGTCGACGCGATCAGCTGGTACAATTCGAACTTCGCCGCGCTCGGGATGACGAACGAGGTCGAGAGCCTCGACACGCTGCGCCACCTCTATGTGCTGTTGATGGGCCTCGGCATGCGCGAGAGCAGCGGCAAGCATTGCGAAGGCCGCGACACCAGCGCCAGCAACACCTCCTCCGACACCGCCGAGGCGGGCCTGTTCCAGACCAGCTGGAACGCGCACACCTGCAGCAAGCACTTCGACACGCTCGCCGAGCAGTACGACCCACAGAGCGTGCAGGGCTACATGAGCGTCTTCGCGGAGGGCGTCACGTGCTCAAGCTCAAGCTGGGCCTCCTATGGGTCCGGTGCCGGCTATGCCTTCCAGGAGACGTGCAAGTGGTCGCCGGTCTATGCCGTGGAAACCTGCGCGATCGTGCTGCGGAACCTGCGCCAGCATTACGGGCCGATCAACCGCAAGGAGGCCGAACTGCGCGGCGAGGCGGATACGATGCTCAGGCAGGTGGAGGACTACGTGGCGACGCTGCCGCCGTGGAACCCGGATGGCATCCCGACGCCGCCTGAGCGGCCGGAGCGCGCCTCCGGACAGCGAGGTCGAGGCCCTGCTCGAAGCCAAGCCCGACGAGCCGCACCGTGACCCGCACGTGCAGTGGCTGGTCGAGAGCATGGACTACATCCTAAGGCAACAGACATGACCGCCGACGGCCTGCTGGCGCTGTTCATGGTCGGCCTCATGGTCGCCGGCCTCGGATGGGCGGTGCATTTCATCATCTGGGGAGGTAGTCGTGAGCCCTGGTCTCATTGAAGAGGGCGGCAAGGTCGCAACGAGCGCTATCCAGTCGATGCAGGGCACCCCGCTCGGCATCGCGCTGCTGATCGTCAACCTCGCCTTCCTGGCGTTCGTCGGCTACGTGTTGGGCGAGGTGGCCGAGGGCGCCAAGCTGCGCAACACGACGCAGATGGACCTGATCAGCAAGCTGGTGACCGACATTCGCGACTGCCGCCAGCCGGGAGGCCAGCGGCTCGGCACCTTGGAGCACCTGCTGCCGAAGTGACTATTCCGGCTCGGCTCGACACTCTCGACCACATGGTTGCCGAACTCATTGTATTCGATCTCGCTCTCGTCGAGCAGTTCGGCCTCGCGGCGGGCATCCTCCTCGTCGGTCGCCATCACGGTCGCATCTGCCCAGGCGCGCGCGCTCAGTCTCACCCGCCACTTGAACCGCTCGCCCTCCTTGCGACCGTAGAGGGGATCGTACTTGCGGATGGCCTTCAGGCCCGCGCCAAACGGCTCGCCGGCGAGTTCTTTGAGCTCCTCGGGCGTCAGGGGCCCCGTCGATCGATGGCTCATCAGTGGGCTCCCTTGGCGTTCTCGGCGTACTTCCTCTCGATCTTCTTGAGGATCGCGGCGGTGTAGTCGCTCAGCCACTCCCCCGCGACCCACCGCGCCATCGCGAGCTCGTCGTCGAACACGTGGATGCGCGGCACCACCGGGAAATGCTTCTGCGCCGCCAGGGCGAGCTCGACGATGAGGTGGCGCCGCGCGATCTCGCAGTCGTCGAGGTCGGTCGAGTGGTTCTTGACGTCGACCAGCGAAATGAGGTCGACGTGGAACTCGGCGCCGCCGCCGCCGACGATCATCGCCCAGCCGGACTTGCCCTCGGGCGGGTCCATCAGCGGGCCGCACACAAGGTGATCGGTGATGTGCTCGAAGATGTGGTCGAACGCCTCCTTGAGGTCGTGCATCCGCTTGGTCTCCAGGCCCTTGTAGTTCATTGCTCGACCCCTGATCTTTCTGCCTCTTGCCAGCCGTGGAAACGTTGCACCAGATCGAGCCACGCCTCGCCGGCCGGCGTGCCTGCCCTGATCTCGGATCGGCTCTTGACGCCGCACGCGTCGCGCACCGCCTCGGCGGCATCGGTCTCGGTCTGGCAGTCGAGGAAAACCTGAAACACGGCATTGGCGCACAGCGCGCCGGCCTGCTGCGCCAGGGAGCGGGTCTCCTTCTTCTCCCAGCCGCCGGCCATGCGCGCGATCGCCACCGGTACCGGCTGCGCCTGGGTCGGCCAGCCGAACATCTCCACCACCTCGGACGCCTGCTCGGCCGGAATGTCGATGGTGAGCCGCACACTCTTGTGCGAGTTCACGTTCTTCAGGTCGACGAGGGAGCCGAACATCGCTGCGCGTCTGCCGTTCATACGACACCCTTGAGCTTGTCGATCTTCGCCTTGCAGAATTGCGACAGGTCTTTGAGTTCCGTCGCGGTGAGCTCAAAGTCTTTACGCGCCTGCCGGCTCTCGGGCGAAAACCACCACGTGCGCAGCGCGTCGGCATTGACGGCCTTGCGGATGAGGTCGCGCGCGCTATCGAGGTAGGTCGCCTTGAGCACGCCGGTGG
>CAVXZJ010000016.1:0-9360 GCA_963766285.1 uncultured Alphaproteobacteria bacterium
ATTCGCGGGGAGCGGCAAGGCGATCGGAATTCCCGCCCCTCCCCTTCGATGCGAATGCGGGGCGGCCGGCGGATATTCCCGGCAATCGCCACGGCCTATGTCACGTCCCTGGCCCGCGGAAATTGTGGCGGGGACCAATCGTATCGGCAGCAACAAAGGAGCTTCATCATGACCAAGGAACAGGAAAACAAGGCCACTGTCGGCCGCTGGTTCACGGAATTCTGGGGCAGCACCTGGAATCCCGTGATCGTCGATGAGCTCGCCACTCCCGACATCCTCTTGCAATATTCGCTGCATGCACCGCGACGCGGTCGCGCCAACGTCAAGAAATTTATGATCGGGTTTCGCGAGGCGTTCCCCGATCTAGGATTCGAAGGTGCCGCAGACCTCATCGCCGAGGGCGACTACGTGGTCGGCCGCTGGAAAGGTGGCGGCACGCATACCGGGCCCGCCTTCAGCGATTTCCTCGTCGGCTCCCTGCCGGCAGGCAGCGGCCGACGGATGCGCTTCACGGGAACGACCGTGCTGCGCGTCGAGAACGGGCGCATCGCCGAGGAAATCGGTCTGGATGACGGCGTGACCGCGCTGCAACAGCTCGGTCTCCTGAAGGCTGCCTGAGCTGCATTGCCGGGCGCCTGGGTCCCTGGCGACAGGGCCGGCGCCCGGCAACCCTTCCGCGAGACGCCGGAACAATACTGCCAAGGCCACGTACATCCCCCAAGCCCCACACCGTCATGCGAGGAACAGCCCAATGAGCACGTATCTTTTGATCCATGGCTCGTGGCATGCAGCCTGGTGCTGGTACAAGATCACCGCGCGCCTCCAGGCAGCCGGCCACACGGTCATCGTTCCCGATCTGCCTGGCCACGGGCGAGACTGGAGAGCGCCGGGACAGGTAACGATGCAGGACTTCGTCGATACCATCACCCGCATCCTCGATGCGGCGCCGGAGCCGGTGGTCCTCGTCGTTCACAGCCGCAATGGAATAGTCGCAACGCAGGCTGCCGAGGCGCGGCCGGAGAAAATCAGGACGCTGGTTTATCTCGCCGCCTACCTTCCGCCGGTCGGCGACGCTCCGGCATTGTCGGCGAGCAAGGATGGGTGGGCGCGCAACTCCGAATCGCTTTCCCTGCCGGTCACAGAGGTCGATCGCGAAGCGGGCTGGGACATGCTGAAGCGCGATGCATTCCGCGAGGTGTTGTATGCGGATTGCCCGAACGAAGACGTGGAACTGGCCTATGCCCTTCTCACGCCGGAGCCGCGCGGTCCTGACTCGCCCACCAATTCACCGATCCGGACCACGCCCGAAAAATTTGGCCGGCTGCCCAAGGTCTACATCGAACTCACCGAGGACAAGGCCATCTCCTGGCCCGCCCAGAAGCGCATGTACACGGCCACGCCGTGCGAGCGCGTGCTGACGATACATTCCAGCCATTCCGCCTACTTCTCGCAGCCGGACCAGCTCACGAAGCATATCCTGACTGCCGGCGGGAACCGGACGCAGTAGCAAGTCTGTCAGGCCGGATGTCGCTTGATGTGCGCCAGAAGAAGCTCGGTGGTTTTGGCTGGCGCCTGGTCCATGACGAAATGACCGACGCCCGGCAGCACTTCCATCGCGTAGACGGCGCTCACGAATTCGCCGGTGCCCTTGGCGGCGGCAGGACCGACCGTGGCGTCGGCGTCGCCCCAGATGTAGAGCGTCGGCACCTTGATCGCGCCGAAATCTCCCGACAGGCCCTTGTTGGCGCGATACCAGGCAAGCGCCGCCTCGAGCGCGGGCCTGGTTCCCAGAATGCCGAGATGCTGTTTCACCGACTGGGCACTCTGACCGAACAACCCCTCGCGCATGCGCTTGGCGCCGTCGGCCAGCAGCTTGTCCGCGGTGTCTGCCTCGAGGAACTTGCCGTGGTGACGCGACCGGTTTTTCTGGTCGGGGTCTTCCTGCAGCGCCCGGCGGAAGGAGAGTGGATGCGGACGCGACAGGATGGTGAGCGACGCAAGCCGCTCGGGATGCGCATTGGCCACTCCCCATGAGACCTGCCCGCCCCAGTCGTGGCCGACCAGGTGGAAGCGCCTGCCCGCCGCGCCGGAGGCATCGGCGATCTCGATCGCATCGGCGACGAGCTTGTCGAAAAGGTAGTTGTCGAGATTGGCAGGGTCCGGCCGCGCGCCGGCCGAGTAGCCACGCTGGTCGGGAGCAACGGCGCGATAGCCTGCCCTGGCGAGCTCCGGCAGCGCCGCGCGCCAGCTGTGGCGCGATTCAGGAAATCCGTGCAGCAGCAATACGAGAACGCCGCCGGCAGGGCCGGCGGCGTCGATCGTGAAGGTGAGACCCGAACGGGACTTCAGTTCACCCGTTTCGATCATCTACTTCTTGAGGCTGGCATCGAACATCTTGGAGGCCTCAGCCTTCGCTTCGGCATCGACCTTGGCGTCGTACCTGAGCGGAAGGTGGAACTTCTCGCCGAGCGCGGTCGCCTCGGGATTGGTGAAGGCGTGCACGGCGCCCGGATACTCGATGATCTTGTAGTCGGCCTTCGCCGCATCGAAATCCTTCTTGAGCGTGTCGTACTGCTCGCGCTTCACGAACGGATCGTCCGCGCCATTCAGGATCAGGATCTTGGCCTTCACGGTGCCGGGAGCGGGCGCCGGCGTGTTGAGGCCGAGCGAGGCATGGAAGCCCGCGACGGCGACCAGATCATCGCCGGTACGCGCCATGTTCAGCACCACCGCACCGCCGAAGCAGTAGCCGACCGCGCCGATCTTCTGGGGGTTGACCGTTGCCTGCTTGGCGAGCAGCGCCTGCGCCGCCTTGAAGCGCGACTGCATCGCCGCCGGATCCTTCATCACGCCGCCCGAGAGGGCGCCGGCATCCTTCGGATTGTCGGCAGTCTTGGCGTCGCCGTACATGTCGGCGATGAGCGCGGTGTAGCCCTGCTGCGCGAACTTCTTGGCCTCGTTGTGGATGTGCGGGGTGATGCCCCACCATTCGTGCACCATGATGATGCCGGGCCGCTTGCCCGTGACGGCGTCATCGTAAACGAGGAAGCCCTTCATCGTTGTCTGCCCGTCGGTATAGGTAACCGGCTCTTCCTTGATTGCAGCCTGTGCGCCCGTGACCATCGCGACGGCGCAAAGTACGCCCACCACCAGTGCTCGCATGCTGACCTCCCTGTTGAGGCAGGGAGATTGGCACGGTCCCCCTACCGGCACCATAATCACAATTAGGCGATGTGCTCCAAAGCCAGATATTCCGGGCTCTGCATCTCCATCAGGCGGGACACGGTCCGCTGGAATTCGAAGGCGCCGTCGCCCTCGGTATAGAGCCTGTCGGGCGAGGCGGCGGCTGAGCAGATGAACTTCACCTTCTTCTCATAGAACGTGTCGATCATGGTGACGAAACGCGCCGCCGTGTCGCGATTGTCCGGACCCATCCGCGGGATCTCCGCCAAAATGACCGAATGGAAGTGGTCAGCGATGCACAGGAAGTCCGCCGCGCCCATCGGCTTGCCGCACCAGTCGAGATAATGCGCCATGGCGACGCCCGGCGCGGCGCGCGGCACGTCGACGTCGCGGCCCTGTGTGCGCAGCACGCGCGGCTCACCGTCGGCGCCGTCGGCCAGCGCGCGGAACGCCTCGTCGAGCTTGCTGGTCGCCCAGGCGCCGAGCGGCGTCAGGTACATGTCGAGCTTGCGGATGCGGTCGAGCCGGTAGTCCTGGCCGCCGCCCAGCTCGAGGATCTCGAGCCGCAGCTTCATCAGCGCGATGAACGGCAGGAAGCGATCGCGCTGCAGGCCACCGCTGTAGAGATCGTCGGGCGCGCGGTTCGAGGTGGCGATCACTGTCAGGCCCTCTTCGAACAGGGTCTCGAACAGCCGGCCGAGGATCATGGCATCGGCGATGTTGGTGACCTGGAACTCGTCGAAGCACAGCAACCGCGTCTCCGAGGCGATCGCCCGGGCGATCGGCACGATCGTGTCGGACTCCGGCGGCGCGCCCTTCGCCGCCAGCTCCTCGCGGCGCTTGTGAAGGCGCTCATGCACTTCGAGCATGAACTCGTGGAAGTGGACACGGCGCTTTTTCGCCACCGGCGCATCGGCGAAGAACAGATCCATCAGCATCGACTTGCCGCGCCCGACCGGCCCCCAGATGTAGAGACCGTGCGGACCCGCAGGAGCCTTGGCCGCCTGTCCGAGACCAAACCACGACAGCAGACCCGGCTTGGCCGATTGCATCGTCCCCGCCTTCAGCTGATCGAAGACCGCCTGCAGGCGTGCCACCACCTTCTCCTGCACGGAATCGGGATGGACCAGACCCGCAGCCCGCCGCGCGGCAAGGTTGGCGGCAGGTCCGTTGCCGGTCGTGGGAGTAAAGGCGTCCATTGTGGCCGCATACGTAGCTGACCGGCGCGCGGCTGCCTATAAGATGCGGCAATGAAGATTGCCTTCCTCGGCACCTCCGAATTCGCCGTGCCTGCCCTCCAGGCGCTGGTCGATGCCGGCCACGACGTTGCCACGGTCTACACGCGTGCGCCCAAGCCGGCCGGCCGCGGCAACCATCGGCGAGAGACGCCGGTGCACGCGCTCGCCAATTCCCTGGACCTCACCGTGAGCACGCCAGTCACCCTGAAGAGCGATGCCGAGGCCGACGCTTTCCACGCCCTCGATCTCGATGCCGCGGTCGTGGTGTCCTACGGCCATATTCTCACCAGGCGCTTCCTCGAGGCCCCGGTGCTGGGCTGCGTCAACATCCATGGCTCGCTGCTGCCGCGCTGGCGCGGCGCCGCACCGATCCACCGCGCCATCCTGGCGGGCGATGCCGAAACCGGCGTCACCACCATGCTGATGGACGAAGGCCTCGACACCGGCCCGATGCTGCTGGCCGAGCGCACACCGATCTCGGCGGCCGACACCGCCGAGACGGTGCACGACCGGCTGGCCGCGCTCGGCGCCACCCTGATCGTGTCGACGCTCGACGGGCTGGTGCGCAAGAGCATCGACCCGACGCCGCAACCGCAGGACGGCGTCACCTACGCGCACAAGCTCGGCAAGGAAGAAAGCGTGCTGGACTGGCGGCGTCCTGCCGCCGAGCTCGAGCGCAAGGTCCGCGCCTTCCACCCGTGGCCGGGCACGTCGTTCGAGCTGCCGACGGCGACGCAGTCCGAGCGCATCAAGGTGCTCGGCGCGGGGCTTGCCCTGACGGCCGGGGCGCCGGGGACGCTCAGCATCGCGCGCGACGGCTTTCCCGTCGTCGCCTGCGGATCGGGCGGACTGAAGCTCCTGAAATTGCAGCGGCCGGGCCGATCGGCGGTCTCGGCCGATACCTTCCTGCGCGGCTTCGATCTGCCGGCCGGTACGGTGCTGCCTTCGCCCGCCGTCCTGTCGCTTCCGGCCTGAGATGCCGCGCTACAAGATCTCCGTCGAGTACGACGGCGGCCCCTTTGTCGGCTGGCAGCGGCAGGATACGGGTCCGTCGATCCAGGCCGCGCTCGAGGACGCGATCTTCGCCTTCTCCGGCGAACGGCTGAAGGTCCGCGCCGCCGGCCGCACCGACTCGGGTGTCCATGCGCGCGGCCAGGTCGCGCATTTCGACCTCGCGGCGGACAAGCCGCTCGAGGAAGTGCGCGGCGCCCTCAACTATCACCTCAAGCCCAATCCGATCGCGGTGCCGACGGTCGAGGTGGCGCCGCCGGGCTTCCACGCCCGCTTCTCGGCCACCCATCGCTCCTATCGCTACCGCATCCTCAATCGCCGCACGCGCGCGGGCATCGATGCAGGCTTCGTGTGGCACGTGCCCGTCCCGCTCGATCTCGGGCGGATGACGGAGGCCGCCCGGGTGCTGACCGGCCATCACGACTTCAACAGCTTCCGCTCGGTTTCCTGCCAGGCCAAGTCGTCGGTCCGCACGCTCGACGCGCTGTCGGTGCGGCGCGACGGCGAGGAAGTGGTGATCGATGTCGCCGCGCGCTCGTTCCTGCACAACCAGGTGCGCATCCTGGTCGGCACCCTGGCGCTGGTCGGCCGCGGCCAGTGGAGCCCCGGCGACGTCGCCGATGCGCTGGCGGCCTGCGACCGCACGCGCGCCGGCCCGACGGCACCGCCGCTCGGCCTCTGCCTCATGGAAGTGCGCTACGGCGCCCTAGCTGCCGGCCAGCGGGACGACTCCGAGGAGACGGTCGACGATGAGTGACAGCAGCAGCGACGGCATCCAGTTGACGACCAGCAGCAGGATCGAGAGCGGCCAGCCGAGACCAAGCGACAGCCGCGTCGTCATCAGGAACCAGTAGTAGAACAGGAACTGCAGTCCGATCTCGACGAGCTGTCCCACGGGCTTCGGCGCGACCAGCGTCACGGCAAGCCCGATCACCGCCAGCGCCAGCACCGGCAGGTTGATCCAGTTGAGCGCCGCAATGTAGCGCGGATAGTTGTCGAGCCAGCGGCGGCGCCGCGCGATCTCGTAGAACAGGACGGGGAACAGCAGCCAGTCGACGACGAAATGCATGGCCTCGACAGCCACGATCTCGAACGTGTCGGCCTCGGTTTCGACACTAGAATAGTAGATCAGCAGATAGAGTCCGTAGAGCGGTGCCGCGATCGCCATCACCCGGAACGATCGCAGGCACCCTTCGATCGTGTTCTCGAAGAAGAACGGCGCTCCCGGATCGCGCTGCAGGAACCGCAGGGCGCCCTGCGTGCCGCGGGCGATGTCGCTCGCACTCAGCACGCCACTCTCCTCAGGTCGCGAAATAGCGGTCGAGTACTGTCTCGTAGACGCGGGCGAGCGTCCTCAAGTCGGCGATCGCACTCTTCTCGTCGACCTTGTGCATGCTCTCGCCGATCAGGCCGAACTCGAGCACCGGGCAGTAGTTGCGGATGAAGCGCGCGTCCGAGGTGCCGCCGGTGGTCGACAGTTCGCACTCCACGCCCGCCACGTCGCGCACCGCACCCGCCACCAGGTCCGACAGCTGGCCGGGCGGCGTGTAGAAGGATTCGCCGGAGACCGAGACCTGGTATTCGATCGTGCCGTTGCCGCCCAGTCGTTCGTTGGCCTTGTCGAGCCGTTCCTTGAGATGGGCGAACAGGGTCTTCGAGGTCCACAGATCGTTGAAGCGCGCGTTGAAGCGCGCCTTGGCGACGCCGGGCGCGATGTTGGTCGCGGGATTGCCGACGTCGACGGTGGTGAACTGCAGCGACGTCGGCTGGAAATGCGTGCTGCCCTTGTCGATCGGCTCGCGCACCAGCGCCTCGATCAGCGCCGACAGGCGATGGATCGCATTGTCGAGCCGCTCGGGATAGGCGACATGACCCTGGACGCCACGCACGACCATGTCGACCGTCATGCTGCCGCGCCGCCCGATCTTCATCATGTCGCCGAAGCGGCGCGAACTCGTGGGCTCGCCGACGACGCAGGCATCGATCGTCTCGCCGCGCTCGGCCAGGCGCTGCAGCATCTTCACCGTACCGTTGACCGCCGGGCCTTCCTCGTCGCCGGTGATCAAGAGGCTGATCGCGCCGCCGAAGTTGGTGCCGCGCCGCGCCACGAATCTCGCCGCCGCTTCGGAGAAGGCCGCGATCGCGCCCTTCATGTCGGCGGCCCCGCGGCCGAACAAATAGCCGCCCGAAAGCTCGGCGGCGAACGGCCCGATCGTCCACGATGACAGGTCGCCCACCGGCACGACGTCGGAATGGCCGGCGAAGCAGAAATGCTTGCCGTTGCCGTGCTTGTCCTCGCCGATGCGGGCATAGAGGTTGGCCACGTCGTCGGCGCCCTTCTCGCTGAAGTCCATGCGCTCGCAGCGGAAGCCGACCGAGGTCAGCGCCTTCTCGAGCAACTGCAGCGCGCCGGCTTCGCGCGGCGTCACGCTCTCGCAGCGCACCAGCGCGCGCGTCAGTTCGACCGTATCGGTGGCGGCCGGAATCGAGGTGTCGGGCATGGCGGGAAAATACAGTGCGCTTTCGCCAAAGAGAAGGGCGCCGGTTCAGTCTGAACCGGCGCCCAGTCGATTTGAGAGGAAGATGGTCTTTTTCTTGGGTTGAACCTTGCTAAGCCACCATGCGGTCTGCTTCCTGCAGATTGACCGACACCAGCTGCGAAACGCCCTGCTCGGACATGGTGACGCCGTACAGGCGGTCCATGCGGGCCATGGTGACGCGATGGTGGGTGATGACCATGAAGCGCGTGTCGGTGCGGCCGGCAATGTCCTTCACCAGGCTGCAGAACCGCTCCACGTTGAGATCGTCCAGCGGCGCATCGACCTCGTCCAGCACGCAGATCGGCGCCGGGTTGGTCATGAACACCGCGAACAGAAGCGACAGCGCCGTCAGCGCCTGCTCGCCGCCCGAGAGCAGCGACATGACCTGCAGCTTCTTGCCCGGCGGCGAGGCATGGATCTCGAGGCCGGCCTCGAGTGGATCCTCCAACTCGGTGAGCCGCAGTTCGGCCTTGCCGCCGCCGAACAGCTTGGTGAAGAGCTGCTGGAAATGGCCGCTTACCTGCTCGAAGGCGGCGACAAAGCGCTCGCGGCCCTCGCGGTTCAGGCTCTGGATGCCCTGGCGCAGGCGGCCGATGGCGGAGACCAGGTCGTCGCGCTCGGCCGTCATGCCGGTGATCTGCTGCTCGAGCTCAGTGGCTTCCTCCTCGGCACGCAGGTTGACCGCGCCCATCGTCTCGCGCTCGTGCACCAGCCGCTCGAGCTTGTGCTCGGCCTTCTCGAGTTCGGGCAGTTCCTCCAGCGTCTCGACCTCGGCCAGCGCCAGCACGCCGTCGGGCTCGCAGCGCAGGCGCTCGACGATGCGCTCGATCACCGCATCGCGGTCCTTCGTGGTCTGTTCGACGAGGCCCTCGCGGCGCACGCGGCTCTCGCGCGCCGTGGCCAGCTCGCTTTCGGCCTGGCGCATCGCCTTGTCGGCAGCGCTGAGCCCGGTCTCGCCGATCGCCAGCCGGTCGGCCGCCTCCTGGCGATTGCGCTCCGCCTTGTCGATCTGCTCGCCCAGCGCCAGCTTGCGGGTCTCGATCTCGGCGGGCTTGGCGGCAAGCTCGGCGATCGCGCCCACGATCTGTTCGCGGCGGGCGTCGAGTTCGACGATCTGGCCATCGGCGTCGCCCAGGCGCGTGTTCCAGCCGGCGTGCTCCTGCGCGATCTTGCCCAGACGTTCGACCCGCATCTCGGCCTCGCGGGCGAGACGCTCGCAATGGCCTTCTGCTTCCACCAGGGCCGCGCGCAACTCGGCGATTCCGGCGCGCAACGCCGCCGCCGCCGCGCGGTCGGCCTGGCTGTCGGAGATCGACGACAGGCGCGCCTCGCGGAAGGTGCGGCGCATTTCACCATCGGCGACGTCGGTCAGGGTCTCGGTCCCGGCG
>CAVXZJ010000017.1:0-11453 GCA_963766285.1 uncultured Alphaproteobacteria bacterium
TCAATCTTTCGGGCCGTGGCGATAAGGACGTGCCGCAAGTAGCCGCGATGCTGGGGATCAAAGCCTGATGAGCCGTATCGCCAAACGCTTCGCCGCCCTCAAGGCCGCCAAACGTGCCGGGCTCGTGGCCTACTTCACCGCGGGCGATCCCGACGCCGCGACGAGCTATGAAATCCTGAAGGGCATGCCTGCCGCCGGCGCCGACCTGATCGAGCTCGGCATGCCATTCACCGATCCGATGGCCGACGGTCCCTCGATCCAGCTCGCTGGTCAGCGTGCGCTGAAGGCCGGCATGACGCTCGACAGACTTTCGCGATGGTGAAGCGCTTTCGCGCCGATGGCGACAACGACACGCCGATCCTGCTGATGGGCTACTACAATCTCGTCTACCAGCGCGGCGCGGAGAAGTTCTTCAAGGACGCCGCGGCCGTCGGTGTCGACGGCGTCATCCTCGTCGACCTGCCGCCGGAAGAGGCCGATGAGATCAAGCCCTACGCGACGGCGGCCGAGACTCGATACCGTCCTGCTGACGGCGCCCACGACCGACGACATACGCCTGCCGGCCGTGCTGAAGTATTCGTCCGGCTTCGTCTACTTCGCTTCGGTGCTCGGCATCACCGGCATGGCGTCGGCCACGGAAAACTCGGTACGCACGCACGTAGAACGTATTCGCCGCCATACCAAGCTGCCGATCGGCGTGGGCTTCGGAATCAAAACGCCGGAGCAGGCGATGGCGGTTGCGCGTCACGCGGACGCAGCCGTTGTCGGTACCGCTATCGTCGATCGTGTGAAGGCGGGCCTCGACGCCAACGGCAAAGCGAAGCCCGATCTTGTGCCAGGCGTGCTGGCCTTCACCAAGACGCTTGCAGATGGCGTGCGCAGCGTCCGCAAGGGCTGACTAACATTCCGTGAAGAGTTGGAGACAGGCCGCGAGTGCCATTGTCTCGTCATGATCTCGCGCCCATATGCGCCTCGCCCACGAATGAACAGCGAGGACCAGGCGATGCAGCATCATTCGATCGAACAGAAAAACCGGCTTCACCGGACGTTCATCGGCGCCCTCGATCTTCTCGATACCCTGGGGCGCGAGCCCGACCGCTGGGAGGAGGAATGCCTGTCCTATGCGCTGGGTGCGATGGCCTGCGATCTCTATTCGGTGGCCGAGATCGAGCTCGAAGCCTTTGCGCGCCCGATCGCGCAGCGTCCGCCGCTCGATGCCGCGGGGCTGGATGCGCGGCCACAGCGCTTCACCCGGGAGATGCTGCGTCACGGGCTCGACTATGTGCTGAACAAGGGCGAGGGCCCGCGCGCCGACCTCGCGGTGCCGGCGGTCGTTGCCGCCGGTCAGTTCGAGCTGGCGTTGTCCTCTTCGTCGAATATCAGGTCGGCGACGTAAGGGTTCGTCTTGCGCTCCCAGCCGAAGGTCGAGGTCTGGCCATGGCCGGGCACGAACTGGATGTCGTCGCCGAACGGCCATAGGCGGGTGCGGATCGACGTCAGCAGCTGATCGTGGTTGCCGCGCGGGAAATCCGTGCGGCCGATCGAGCCCCGGAACAGCACGTCGCCCACGAAGGCGATCCTGGCCGGCCTGTGCACGAACACGACATGGCCCGGCGTATGGCCGGGGCAGTGCACGACGTCGAGCGTCTGGTTTCCGAGGCTCACCGTCTCGCCGTTGGTCAGCCAGCGATCCGGCACGAACGGCTTGTAGGCCGGGAAATTGTACTTCCGGCCCGACTCGGGGAGGCCCTCGATCAGAAACAGATCGTCCTCGTGCGGCCCCTCGATCTTCACGCCGTAGTGCTCGGCCATCGTGCCGGCGGCCGAGGCGTGGTCGACATGGCCGTGGGTCAGCAGGACCTTGGTGACCTTGATGCACTGCTCGTCGATTGCCTGCTTCAACATGTCGAAGTCCCCGCCGGGGTCGACGGCGGTACCCTCCATGGTCTCGGGACACCAGACGATGGAGCAGTTCTGCTGGAACGGCGTGACGGGCGCGATCATGACCTTGAGCATGGAACCGATGTAATGGCTCCCGCGCCCGCCGGGAAGGGCGTATGCTTGGCTCAATGGAACTGCGCGTTCTACTGGCTTTCATGGGGTCGATCTTGGGCTTGGGCCTGGCTGTTCCGGCGGCCGCCCAGATCGCGCCGGTGTCCTCGCCCACTGGCCCGGTCATGGCTGGGCCCTACGCCATCATCGATGCCGCGACCGGCGAGACCCTGCTGGAGCAGAATGCCGGGGCCGCCTGGTATCCCGCCTCGCTCACCAAGCTGATGACGATCTATCTCACCTTCGAGCAGTTGAAGAGCGGCCGCCTGACGCTCGCCTCGCCGGTGCCGTTCTCGCAGCACGCCTCGGCGATGCCCAAGTCGCGGCTCGGCGTCGCGCCGGGCACCTCGATCACCGTGGAACAGGGGCTGCTTGCTCTCGTTGCCCACTCCGCCAACGACGTGGCCACGGCGCTGGGCGAATTGATCGGCGGTTCGGAGCCCGCCTTCGGCCAGATGATGACGCAGACAGCGCATCGCCTTGGCATGACGGCGACGAAATTCAACAACGCAAACGGCCTGCCAGATCCGCAGAACGTCACCTCGGCGCGCGACCTTGGCTTGCTTACTCTGGCGCTGCTGCGCGACTTCCCCCAGTACTACGGTTACTTCCAGACCCAGGACTTCACCTTCGGCAAGCGCCGCTTCGAGACCTTCGTGCACTTCCTCAAGATGTACGCGCCCTATGCCGACGGACTGAAGACCGGCTTCATCTGCAACTCGGGCTTCAACATCGTGGGCAGCGCGGTGCGCGACGGGCGCCGTCTGATCGCCGTCGCGTTTGGCTTCCGCCGAGCCGACCTGCGCGACGAATTCCTGGTGCGCCTGTTCGACGAGGCCTTCGCGCTCAAGACCGGCGGCAACCGGCAGAAGATCTGGCAGATCCGCAACGAGGGAGGTGAGCCCGCCAAGCTGTTCGGTCCCGGCGAGTGCGGCACGATCCGCTACGAGATGCCGGGCGATGCGGCGTGGCTCGGCACCTACGCCGACTGGCGTACGGCACGCCATGCCTTCGACGTCGGCCAGGCCGACCTGGTGAAGCTTGGCATAGCCCGCATCGGCAAGGAATGGATCCTGCCCATCACCGTCAACAAGGCGACGCGCCAGGCCGCCATCATTGCCGACCTCGAACCCGAGTTGGCGCAGAAGCTCTGCGCCGACTACAAGGCGCGCAAACTCTTCTGCGAAGTGAAGAAGCCCGCCGAGATCACACCGCCGTTCGGCGTCTTCTGGCGCTAGGGGTGTTCTGAGCCGATTGGAGTCACGTCCGACACCCGAGCGCAGACTGTCATCCCGAGCGAAGCGAGGGATCTTTGGATGGCGGTAGCTAAGAATCCCTCGCTTCGCTCGGGATGACATCGGTGTCGGAGGCGCAGTCGGAAAGACTCTACCGTCGTGCCCCCGGCGCAATCACGCCTTCAGCTGACGGGCGATGAAGTCCTTGACCGTGTCGCGTGCCTTGTCGGTCTGGGGACCGGGCTCGGCGACCCATTCATGGACGGAGTTTTCGAACAGGCGATAGTCGCACGCGCCGCCCGCGGCTCTATAGGATTTGGCGAACTTCTCCTGCATCTCCGGCAGCACGTTGTCGTCGAGTGCCCCCTGCATGATGAGGAACGGCACCAGGGTGACCTTCTCCTTGCGGTCGAGAATTTCCTGCGGGTTGCCTTCGTGGATCGCTTCCCACGGCTGGAAGAACAGCTGGCTGTTCTTGATCATCGGTTCGTTCTTGCGCCGCACCGCATTTTCATGGCGCTCCGAGACGTTGCTGACCGGCGAGCGCATCGCCACCCAGGCGACGGTGGCGTCGACGTTCGGCGCCGATGCCAGAGCAATAGACGTGTAGCGCGGATCGAGAGGCCGCATCGCCAGAAGCTCCGCGACATGACCGCCACTCGAGGATCCGTAGACGCCGAGCTTCGAGACGTCACCGTTCCAGGTCGCGGCGTTCGCCTTCAGCCAGCGCACGGCGTAGTTCGCATCCTGCACGCAGGCCGGATAGGGCGTTTCGGGTGCCAGGGTGAGGTCGACGGCGACGACCAGCAGGCCGCTGGCGGCCAGCGCGCGATCCATCGGTTCCTCGGCCAGACGGTCCTTTCTGTTCCATCCGCCGCCGTGCAGATCGAGGACCGTCGGGAAGGGTCCCGGCCCTTTCGGCTGGTAGATCCGGGCCATCAGCATGCGGCCGGCGCTGTTGCGCCGAAGCTCGACGTCGATGACGGCAAGATCGAAGCGGGCGGCGGGATTGTACGCGGAGGCACCGACAGCGCGTGCGGCGCCGGGCAGCGTCATCGCGCCTGCGGCAACCATCGGCTTCAGAACGTCACGCCGAGCGAATGTGTCGTTGGTCAACTTCGCCTCCCTTGAAATCGCGTCAAATCGTATGTGGGCCGAGCCTGCAGTGCAATCTCTTGGCCCAATCTCCCATTCGTGGCATACCGCGCCCATGAATTGGCTGACCAATTTCGTCCGCCCCAAGCTTCGCGCGCTGGTTTCCCGCAAGGAGGCGCCGGAAAACCTCTGGATGAAGTGCCCCAAGTGCGAACAGATGCTGTTCATGCGCGACTGGGAGGCCAACCAGGAAGTCTGCACCCACTGCGGCCATCACATGCGCATCCGGCCGATGAAACGCCTGCCGCGCCTTTTCGACGAAGGCAAGTACGAGTTGCACCCGCTGCCGCGCGTCACCGCCGATCCGCTGAAATTCCGCGACACCAAGCGCTACGACGCGCGCCTCAAGGAGGCGCAGGCCAAGGCCGAGGGCCCAAAGGACAGCACTAGCGACGCGCTGGTCGTAGCAAGCGGCCCGATGGGCGGGCGCATGGCCATCCTGGCCTTGCTGGATTTCGGCTTCATGGGCGGATCGATGGGCACCGCCGTGGGCGAGGGCCTGGTGATGGCGGCCGAGCTCGCCGTCGCGCGCAAGGCGCCGCTCATCGTCTTCTCGGCCTCGGGCGGCGCGCGCATGCAGGAGGGCATCCTGTCGCTGATGCAGTTGACGCGCACCACGATCGCGGTGCGCAGGGTCAAGGAGGCGGGGCTGCCCTATATCGTCGTGCTGACCGATCCCACGACCGGCGGCGTGTCGGCCTCGTTCGCCATGCTGGGCGACGTGCACCTCGCCGAGCCCGATGCGATCATAGGCTTTGCCGGCCCGCGGGTGATCCAGGACACGATCCGGCAGGAGCTGCCCGAAGGCTTCCAGCGCTCGGAGTATCTTCTGGAGCACGGCATGGTCGATGCCGTCGTGCATCGACACCAGTTGCGCGAGACGCTGGTCCGGCTGATTCAGCTGCTGATGGATCCCGTCGTGTCCGAGGGCCGCGGCTTCGCTGTCGCGGTGCGCTGAAGAAGCCAGCATGACCGATCCCCTCCTGGAGCGCGTCATGCGGCTCCATCCGCGATCGATCGATCTCGGGTTGGGGCGCATCGAACGGGTACTGAAGCGGCTCGGTTCGCCCGAGAAGAAGCTGCCGCCGATCGTCCATGTCGCCGGCACCAACGGCAAGGGCTCGCTGGTGGCCTATCTTCGCGCCATGGCCGAGGCGGCGGGCTACCGCGCGCATGTGTTCACCGGACCTCACCTGGTGCGCTTCAACGAACGCATCCGGGTCGCGGGCCAGCTGATCGACGACGGCGTCCTCGACGAGGTTCTGACCGAGTGCGAGGAGGCCAACGGCGAACAACCGATCACCTTCTTCGAGATCACGACGGCCGCGGCCTATCTCGCCTTCTCGCGGGTACCGGCGGACATCGCCCTGATCGAGGTCGGCCTGGGCGGGCGTTACGACGCCACCAACGTGATCGCGCCTGCGCTTTCGGCCATCACCCCGATCGGTTACGACCACACGGGCTTCCTCGGCGACAAGCTCGAAGGCATCGCCGGCGAAAAGGCCGGCATCCTGAAACATGCCGTGCCCGCCGTGATCGGCCGCCAGCGCGAGGTGAGTGGCGAAGTGATCGCGTCGACAGCCGCCCGGCTCGCCGCGCCGTTGTTCCGCATGGGCCGCGAATGGCACATGATGCCTGCCGCGAACGGCTTCCGCTACGAGAGCGACCTGATCACCCTCGACCTGCCGGCGCCCGTACTGGCCGGTGCGCACCAGCTCGACAATGCTGCGACGGCGGTGGCCTGCGTCGAGCGCCTGCGCGCGGCGAATTTCGCGATCGACGATGCGGCCATCCGCAAAGGCCTCGCCTCCGTCGAATGGCCGGCCCGTCTGCAGAAATTGTCGCGTGGCCCGTTGGTCGAGCAGCTGTCGCCCGGCTGCGAGCTTTGGCTTGACGGCGGCCATAACGAGGATTGCGGGCTGGCCCTGGCGCGCATGGCTAGCGACTGGGCGAAGGAGCCGGCGCCGCTGCCGCTCTACCTCGTATTCAGCATGATGACGACCAAAGACGCCTCGGGCTTCCTGCGGCCCCTGGCACGTCATGCCACGGCGGCACGCGCCGTGCCGTTTCCGGCGGGCCACAGCGCCTATACGCCGGTCGAGGCCTCTGCCAAGGCAGCCGAGGTCGGTCTCGATTGCGCCCCTTCAAACGACATCGGCGCGGCGCTGGAAGACCTGTTGGCCACCCAGCCCGCGCCGATGCGTATCCTGATCTGCGGGTCGCTCTACCTCGCGGGCGAGGTCCTCGCCCGCAACGGCTGAATTAAGCGATCGCCGTGTTGATCCAGCTCACCAGCTTCTGCTTCGGCTCGGCGCCGATCTTGGTGGCCGCGACCTGGCCGTTCTTGAACAGCAGCAGGGTCGGAATCGAGCGCACGCCGTAGCGCGTCGGCGCCATCGGGTTCTCGTCGATGTTGATCTTCACGACCTTGAGCTTGCCGTCCATGTCCTTGGAGATTTCCTCGAGCGAGGGACCGATCATGCGGCAGGGGCCGCACCACTCCGCCCAGAAGTCGACGAGCACGGGCGTGTCGGACTTGAGGACTTCCTGTTCGAAGGAGGCATCGGTTGCTTTAACGGTCATCGTGGGTACTCCCAAAAACGAGAAAGGCCGGTCGATGGACCGGCGCCGCCCTTGGTTGTGAAGCTAGGAACCAAGTGTGGCGGAGTCAAGATGCCGCTGCATAAGGCATTGATTTATCTAGTGTTTCCGCATCAATTTCCATGAGCCGCGGCGCCGCTGTCCACAGCAGAAAGGCCCTCACCGGCCGACCCGGATAGATCTCCTGCAGGAGCGCGCGATAGAGCGCGAGCTGGCGGCGATAGGCGAGTGCCACGGCGTCCGCCGAAGCCGGCGGCGGACGGTTGGTCTTGTAGTCGACGATCAGCACCTCGCGGTCGGAGACGGCGAGGCGATCGATCTGGCCGCTCACCGTGAAGCTGCCGCGCGGTGTTTTCACGGTACCGATCAATGGCACTTCGGCGCGCGACCCCTCTGCAAACAGTGCGGCGTGGTCGGGTGCTTCGGTGACGGCGAGGGCTTCGCGGGTCCAGTCGGCGATCTCGTCCTGCGTGAGGTCATGCGCCGGTTGAGCGAGGAAACGTCGTGCCAGCCCGGCGCGCTCTGCCGCCGCCATCGACGGCAAATGGCGCAGCAGATCGTGCAGCAGAAGCCCGCGCTGCCAGCGCTTGCCGTCGGCCCCGCCCAGCGGGCTGAAGGCGCGCGGCTCGGCGGCGGCCTCGTCGGGCAGCGGCTGCGAAGGTGCGAGCGGGGTCGGTGGATCGGGCTCGTCCGGAGCGGCGGTCCGGATCCAGGACGGCAGCGCTGCTTCGCTCGGGATCTGAAGCTCGATCTGTTCGGGGATGGCAATCTCGCCAATGCCCACCAGTTCGAAGCCATCGCCCTCCCAGCCAGCTTCGCCAATGCTCGATGTGAAGTCGAACGTCCGTTTGACGGCTCGCAATGGCGTCTGCTCGCCGACCAGCTGGTTTGCCGGATCGAGGCTTGCGTTCAGGCCAGCCGCGATGCGCTCGTGCCAGCAGCCGGCATCCTGCCTGGTCGCACCCACCCATCCGCCGATATAGAGCCGATCCTCGGCGCGCGTCAGGGCGACGTAGAGCAATCGATTTTGCTCTTCCAGCGCGCGAGTTTGCACACGCTTGCGCCACTCGAGCGCCGCTGTGTTGGCGTCGTTCGCGCGCGGAAGCCAAAGCCGCGCCGCGCCGTCGTCGGCGACCAACAGGCGATCGGTGCCCCGCGGCACCCGCGTGGTATCGGGCAGATAGACGATCGGCGCTTGCAGGCCCTTGGCCGCGTGCACGGTGAGGATACGCACCTCGGGCCGGCGGTTCGCGTCGAGATCGCGCTTTATCTCGCCACCGCCCGCCTCGAACCAGCGCAGGAATCCCTGCAGCGATCCGGTCTCCGCGCGCTGATAGTGCAGTGCCCGCGACAGCAGCTCGTCGATGGGATCCGCGGCCTCCTTGCCCAGCCGCTCGAGGAGCCGCAGACGGCCGCCTTCCGGGCCAAGCGCCTCGGCAAAAAAATCGAACGGCGTGGCAAGATCGGCGCGCCCAAGCCACGTGGCCAGGCGCGCGCAGGCGGCGGCAAACCGAGGGTCTCTGCTGCGGCCGCGCAGCGCGCCCCACAGATGGCCCTTGCGGCCGTGTGCCAGTTCGAACAGCGCCTGCTCGTCTAGTCCGACCAGTGGCGATTTCAGCAAACAAGCGAGATTGAGATCGTCCTGAGGCAGCAGCACGAAGCGCGCAAGCGCGAGCAGATCCTGGATCGCCAATTCCTCGCCCAGATTGAGTTGATCGACGCCTGCCACGTCGATTTCCACGTGCTTGAGCTCTCTCACCAACGCCCTGACGAACGCATTGCGTCGACGTACCAGCACCATGAAGTGGCCTGCGTTCAAGAGCTCGCCGGTGCTGGCACGACGCTCATTGCCAATGAGGCCCTTGGCGTGGACTGCGATCAGGCGGGCCAGCCTCTCGTGCGGAGCCGTCGCGTTGTCGGATCGTGGCGAAAGGTCGGCCGTGTCGGCTCCGCTCGCGCGCGCCTCGACAACGGGCCACAACTCGACCCGACCGGGCTGGCCCTCGCGACTGGTGATGTGAACGACTTCGCCCGCGTCGGCGACGCCCTTTGCTGCTTCGTCGCCGGCGAATATCCAGTCCACGGCATCGAGCACCGCTTTGGTCGAACGGAACGAGACCTCGAGATGGACCTGGCGCAGCTCACGCTCGATCGCGCGTGTGCGATCGAGGAAGGTTTCGCGCATTTCCTTCAGCTTGTGCGGATCTGCGCGCTGAAAGCTGAAGATCGACTGCTTGGTATCGCCGACGGCGAAAATCGTGCGGTTGCGATCGACGGCGCCGGTACCGGCGAAGAATTCCTCGGTGAGCCGCGAAATCACCTCCCATTGGTCGGGATTGGTGTCCTGGGCTTCGTCGACTAGCACATGGTCGATTCCGCCGTCGAGCTTGTAGAGCACCCAGGCAGCGCTGTCGGCTCTTTCGAGCAGGCGGCGTGTCGCCACGATCAGGTCGTCATAGTCGAGCGCCCCGCGCCGCCGCTTGGCACGGGCATAGCGCTCGACGATGTCCAGTCCGAGCCGCAGGAGTGCCATGGTGCGTTCGACCAAGGCAGCGCCATTGGCACGATCGAGTACGGAAGCGATCCGCTCGGCCTCGACACGCAGCACCTCGACAAGGGTAGGCATTTCCTGCAGCGCTGCCTTGGTGGCCAATCGCGCTAGAATCCTGCCCTCCTGGGTGAAGAAGGCCTTGCAGTAGCCGTCGAGGTCGTCGGCGCGCGCCGCCTCTTGGCGGTCGAGCCAGCGCACGATCGCCTCGCTGCGCTCAGCATCGCTTTTTCCTCCCTTGGCCAGCGCCAGGGCGACGGTGCGCAGCAGCTTGGCATCGAAGGCGGTGTCGGCGCAGGCCGACGACAGGATTCCAGCCTCGCTCTCCGTCGCGCCGACGCCCAGTGCCTTGGCGAGCCGGGCGCGTTCTCGCGCAACTCCCGCCTCGTCGTTGAAGTGCGACAGCAGCCACGCCCGCTCGCCGAGCAGCTTTGCCATCAGCTCGGTATACTCGGCCATCGATACGCGGCTGGCCACGGTGGCAAGCGCTTCGCGCAAGGGGGCGGGTGCATCGGTCCGCGCCAGCGCCTCCATCTGGTCGTTCTTGGACTGTGAAAGCAGCGTCGCGGCATCGCCCTCATCCAGCACCTCGAAGCCCGGCGCCACGCTCGCCTCGAGCGGAAAGCGCTTCAAAAGCGCCTGGCAGAAGGCGTGGATGGTGAGGATGTTGATGCCGCCCGGCGCGTCGAGCACGCGCGCGAACAGACGGCGCGCGATGGTACGTTCCTCTTCCTCGGGCCTGCGATCGATCAACCTGGTGATCTCGTCGTCGAGCGTGGCGTTGTCGGCGAGCGCCCACCTTCCAAGTTGACCCGCCAGGCGGTTGCGCATCTCGGCGGCGGCGGCCTTGGTGAAGGTGAGACAGAGAATGCGTTCGGGCCGCACTTCCGACAGCAGGAGCCGCGCTACGCGATCTGTCAGGACCTTCGTCTTGCCGGTGCCGGCATTGGCTTCGACCCATGCCGATGTGGCCGGCGACGTCGCGCGGCGCTGGGCGGCGCTGGCAAACTGCCGACTGTCGCCTTCGGCCGTCATTCCTCGCCTCCGTCCGCTGTCGACCATTCTGCGACGCGTGCCAGATGCTCGTAGTCGTTGAAGTGCGGAGTGAACTCCGGGTACGGCAGCGCGATATAGGGTGTCGCCGGATTGGCAAAGTGCGTCGCCATTTTCTCGACAAGAGCCAGCATGGGCAGGCACGAGCTCGGCGCTTTTTTTCACTTCGAAAATCTTGCCGCCTCCGTCGAGGCCGTTCGTGCGCCAGTAGGAGAGGTGGGGTTTCTTCGGCGCTACCCTTGATTTTGCCGAAGCCACCGCGCTCGGCCATCGCCGCCTCGAGGAGCAGCTGCGGCGCGAATAGAGCTTTCAGTTCCTTGACCGTCGGCGTGCGCCCGGTCTTGTAGTCGATGATCTCCCAAACGCCCTTTTCGACTTCGTCGATGCGGTCGGCACGCGCCTTGATCGTGATGGAACCGAGCTTGAGTTCGCCTACGGTCTCGCCGCCCAGCAGCCGCACACCGGCGGCGCGACGGTGGTTCTCGGTGATCACAAACCAGCGGACGATGCGCTGGAAGCGCGGCCACCAGAAGGCGCGCTCGGCAGGAGCGGCCAGCAGGGTGCCGAGATGTTTCTCGCCCACCGCCTCGAAGCGCGCGACGGCGTCGGAGGGCAGCAGGCCCGAAGGATAGGTCCTCAGGAAATCGTCGAACGCGCCGTGCAGGGCCGAGCCGCGGTCTGCCGCGCCCAGTTCGGCCTCCAGCGGATCGAGCAGCCGCAGGCCGAGGATGTAGCGCGCATACAGGCCGTAGGGATCTCGTCGCCATGTCTCGACGGCAGTGACGTAGAGTTCTGTCGGCCGGGCCGCG
>CAVXZJ010000018.1:0-9718 GCA_963766285.1 uncultured Alphaproteobacteria bacterium
AGGGACCCGGCACGAGATACCCGACTCGAGTGGCGTAACCGAGACTTCGAAACCGGCTCCCGCTCCCTACGACGGCATGCCGCCCGGCGTGCCGCGCATGATGGCCATTGCCACCGTGACCATCGGCCTTTCGATGGCGGTGTTCAGCAACTCGATGACCAACCTCGCGCTGCCCTACATCGCACAAGACCTGCGCATTTCGGCGGAGAGCTCGATCTGGATCGTGAACGCGGGCCAGATCGCGCAGATGGTGTCGCTGCTCCCGGTAGCGGCGCTGGCCGATATCCTTGGCTATCGCCATGTCTATCGTAGCGGCATCTTCCTGTTCTGCTTGGCCTCGGTCGCATGCGCGCTCGCGCCCACCCTGCCCTGGCTGATCGCCGCCCGTGTCTTCCAGGGCCTGGGAGGTGCGGCGATGATGGGCATCCAGCCAGCACTGGTGCGCTCGATCTATCCGCGCAACATGCTGGGGCGGGGCCTCGGCTTCAACACCACGGTGATGGCCACGGCGCTGGCCGCCGGGCCGACCCTGGGAGCCGTGCTGCTCACCATCGCGTCGTGGCAGATCCTGTTCGCGGTCTACATTCCGCTCGGCATCGTCTCCTTCCTGCTGGGCGAGCGCTTCCTGCCGCGCACCGAGCACATCCGCCGGCCGTTCGACGTCCTGTCGGCAACCCTGTCCGGCGTCACCTTCGGCCTGCTGATCTTCGGCATCGATGGCGTGGCGCACGGCCATTCGTGGAAGATCGTCGTCGGAGAATTCGCAGGCTCCGCGTTGTTCGGAACCCTGTTCGTGCTGCGCCAGAAGCGCCTCGTACATCCGATGATGCCGATCGACATCTTCAACCGACCGATCTTCTCGCTGTCGCTCGCCGCCTCGACCTGCACCTTCACCGCGCAGGGCCTTGCCTTCGTCAGCCTGCCGTTCTTCTTCCATACCGTGCTGGGCCGCAGCGCCACCGACACCGGCATCCTGCTGACCGCGTGGCCACTCGCCCTCGCTACCATCGCGCCGATCGCCGGGCGCCTGGCCGACCGCTATCACGCCGGTGTGCTGGGCGCGATCGGCCTCACCAGCATGACATTGGGTCTCGTGCTCATGGCCATTCTGCCGGCCGACCCGTCGGCCGCCAACGTCATGTGGCGCCTGGTGCTGTGCGGCGCAGGCTTCGGCATCTTCACCTCGCCGAACAATAGGCTGATGATGAACGCCGTACCGCGCGACAGGAGCGGCAGCGCCGGCGGCACAATCGCCACGTCGCGTACCCTGGGCCAGACGATGGGCGCTGCTCTGGTAGCCCTGATGTTCGGCCTGTTCGACTTTTCGGCGGGGGGCGAGCAGGCCTCCGCGGCCGCGCACGCCGCCCTCTGGCTGGCCGCGGCCTTCGCCGGCGCCGCCTTGGTGGTCGGCAGCTTCAGGATGAAGATGCAGCGTTAGGAGACAGCGATTAGGAGGCAGCAATGTCGCCCAGGCTCTTCTTGCTCATCGCGATCCTCGGCGCCCTGCTCGGCGGCTGTGTCACCGCGAGTGGCGGCGACGACCTCGACCGCATGCAGCGCAACCAGAGATCGGCGATGGAGACCACGGCATGAGACCGTTCGTCCTGCTCGCAATTCTGCTCTTCCTGCAACTTGCGGCCTGTGCCGAGACGCCCGAGCGCAAGGCTGCGATCGAGGAGATGGAGCGCCGGCAGATACTGGTCATGGAGACCAGCACGGGCGGCATGTAAGGTCCGCCGGTTAGCCGGCGTTGCAGCCGGCCAATCTGCCGGCAAGGAGACATTCATGCACATCGGCATCCTGATCTTTCCCGCGGTCACTCAGCTCGACGCCACCGGCCCCGCCCAGGTGCTGGCGCGCACGCCGGGTGCCACCCTGCACATGGTCTGGAAGACGCTCGATCCGGTGAAGACCAACTCGGGCTTTGCCATCGTGCCGACCACGACCTTCAAGGACTGCCCGCAACTCGACGTCATCTGCATCCCGGGCGGGGCGGGCCAGATCGACCTGATGAACGATGCCGAGACGCTGGCCTTTGTCGCCCGCCAGGGTGCCGGCGCGAAGTATGTCACCTCGGTCTGCACCGGCGCGCTGGTGCTGGGCGCGGCCGGCCTGCTGAAGGGTTACAAGTCGGCGTGCCACTGGGCCTCGCGCGATCTCCTGTCGGCCTTCGGCGCGATTCCCGTCGCCGAGAGGGTCGTGCGCGACCGCAATCGCCTGTCCGGCGGCGGCGTCACGGCGGGCATCGACTTCGGCCTGACCCTGCTGGCCGAGATCGCGGGCGAGGAGGTTGCCAAATCCGTTCAGCTCGGCCTCGAATACGACCCGCAGCCGCCGTTCCAGTCGGGCAGCCCCGAAAAGGCCGGTGCCGAGCGCACGGCCAGGGTGCGCGGCCGGATGGAAAGGATGATAGCGCGCCGGCAGGAGGCGAATGCCACGGCCGCGGCGCGCCTGCAGTAGCGATTGATACAATCGCGATATTGGCGGACGACGCCGGCGCGACGAAAATCCAAGGCAGGAGGAGTCTGCCTTGTTCGTTGCGTCCCCGTGGTCTTCCCGGATACGGCCCGCCGTCATGGGCCTCGCAATCCTGCTGGCGGCGGGTGTTGCCGTCGCAGAACCGCCTCCCGCACCGGACCCCGGCGATGTTCGCCGCGCCCTGATTTTCACCGGCCACTACAGCGCTCTCGAACGCGGCGCGCCCGACGCCCTGCTGCGCAAGGCCATCCAGAGCTGGCAGTCGGCCAACGAGATGGCCGTTACCGAGGACCTGCCGCCCGACGCGGCCAACACGCTGCTGGCAGACGGGCTGAAGCAGCGCTACGCCGTCGGCTGGGCGACGATGCGCGACAAGGCTGTCGGCCTCGAACTCGGCATTCCGACCAAGCTCGTGAAATTCACCGGCACCCATCCCACCAACTCAACGCTGGAATACGGCTTCGACGGCGAGATCGACTACAAGCTGTTCGTGCGCTACGGCGACTACAATTGCGGCACGATGAACACGTTCTACAGCCGGTCGGTCGCGGCGATGCGCCCTGCTTTCGCCGCGCGGCAGGACGACTGGTTCGCGATCGCGACCTCGGTCAACGGCAAGGTGGAGTACTGGAAGGCGATCTGCCGCCCTTCGGCGATCGCGCTCGCCACCATCGGCCTGACGGCGGAGCAGTTCGCCAAGCATGGCGTCCTGGTCACCGCCATGGCCGACAGTTTCACGCTCGGCCGCCACTTCAATTCGACCGCCGTCCCGCATCCCAAGATCGACGCGCCGCCGCCGCGCCCGGCCGACTACAAGGACGGCGAGACTCCGCGCGCGCCCAAGGTTGCGGCCGCCGAACTGCCGCCCAATGTCGACGGTACCGGCAAGATCGCGGCCCTCCGGGTCGCGGCGCGGACCGGCGCGGAGCTGCGCACCGAGCAGGTCTTCGAGCAGGCGGGCGCCGCGGTCTACATGGTGAAAGCCGGCGACCGCCAGGGCTCCGCCGTGGCGATCGGCGAGACCGAACTGTTGACCAATTGCCACGTCGTTGCGGACATGACGAAGGTTACCCTGACGCGCGATCACACCGAGATCGCGGCCGACCTGGTGTCGAAGAACGTCGCGGGCGATCGCTGCGTGCTGCGGACTGCCACCCGGCTTCCCAAATGGGTGCGCGCGCGGCCCTACGACAATATCCGGGTCGGCGAGCGCGCCTTCACCATCGGCACGCCGCGCGGTTTCGAGCTGACGGTCGCGGAGGGTATCGTTTCGTCCAAGCGCATTCTCGACGGCCGGCGCTACGTCCAGACCTCGGCGCCGGTGTCGCCGGGTTCGTCGGGCGGCGGCCTGTTCGACAGCGAGGGCCAGCTGCTCGGCATCACGACGTTCCTGATCCGCGACGCCCAGAACCTCAATTTCGCGATCGCCGCCGACGAATACGCCAAGTAAGGGCGCGTTAGCTCGCGGAGGCGCTCTCGATGGTGATCGCCTTGCCGGCAGCCATGTCGAACTTGAGCCGCTGCACGTGGTCGAGGTCGCGGCCGGTCACCCGCACGAAGCGGCTGCCGTCGGGATAGTCGATGGCGTGGATTACCCTCACGTCGTAGACACCGGCATGGCCGGGCTCGAGACGGTAGCTCTTGATCTTCTCGAGCCTGGCCTCGCCCGCGCTGTCGCTGCCGTCGAGCCGCCTATACTCGCTCATGTCGGTGTAGTTGACCGCCTGGCCGTAGACCGCCCACGAGCTGCCGTGATCGTGCGGCGGGTTTTATGGGCCTTGGCATTGCAGTGTGCCAGCACGACGAAGCCCAGGTCCTTGTCCTCGTAGAGCTTGCGCGTGCCCATCGGTGCTGCGGGGCCGACGGCCTCGTCGACGAAATCCTTGTTGGCGAGCAGCTTCTCCAGCAGCACGCGCACCTTCTCGCGTCCGGCCGGGCCGTCGTGCGCCTTCAGCGAGGCCTGGGCATCCTTGACGAAAGCATCGAGCGTATAGGTCATGGCGAACTCCCTGCCGGCTAGCGGCCGCCGAGAATGCGGCGTGCAATGACCATACGGTGCACCTCCGAAGGGCCCTCGTAAACCCGCATGGTGCGCACTTTCTGTGCAAGCCAGCTGAGCGGCAGCTCCTGCGTCACGCCCATGGCGCCGAACGACTGCTGGGCATGGTCGATGATCTCGGTCGCCATCTCGGTGGCGAAAACCTTGATCATCGAGGCTTCCATGCGCACGTCGCGGCCGTCGTCCTGCTTCACCGCGGCGTCCATCACCATCAGGCGGCAGGCGTGCAGCTTCGTGGCGGCGTCGGCGACCCACCACTGGATCGCCTGACGGTCCGCGAGTTTCTCGCCGAAGGTCACGCGCTGGTTCACGTGCTCAACCATCATGTCGAGCGCGCGCTGGGCCATGCCGACGCACCACGAGCCCATCTGCAGGCGCCGGATGGTGAGGCGCAACTGCATCGGCGCGAAGCCTGCGCCGATCTTGCCCAGCACCTGACTCTCGTGGACGCGGCAATCCTCGAACACGACCTCGTAGGTGCGCTGACCGGCCAGCATCGGGATGGCGCGCGCCACGACGAGACCCTTGGTGCCCTTGTCGATCAGGAAGGCGGTGATGCCGCCCCTCGCGCTGCGCTCGGGATCGGTGACCGCCATGGCAATGGTGAAGTCGGCCTTGGCGATGCGGCTGATCCAGATCTTGCGGCCGTTGATCACCCAGTGATCGCCGTCTTTCACGGCGCGCGTCTTCATGCCGGCGGGATCGCCGCCCGCGCCCGGCTCCGAGATCGCGATCGCCGACGTGGTCTCGCCCGCAGCGTAGGGCTCGAGGTATTTCTTGCGCTGCTCCGGCGTTACCGTGGCCAGCATCATGTGAAGATTGGGCGAGTCGGGCGGGAAGGTGAACGGGACCGCGGCATAGGCGAGCTCCTCGTTGACGCCGACCAGCGCCACCGCGGGCAGGTTCGCGCCGCCCGCCTCTTCCGGCACGTCGAGCGCCCACAGGCCCAGCTCCTTGCACTGCTTGAAGAGCTTCTGGTTCTCCTCGTCGTTCAGCGCCGCAGCCTGTCCCGCCGCGAAGCGGTCGAGGATGTTCTTCTCCAGCGGCATCAGCTCGTTGCGCACGAACTTCTTCACGAGATCGCGCAGCATCTGATGTTCTTCGCTCACCTGGTACATGCCGTTCCTCCTAAACCTTACCGATGCCCTTGTTCACGAAATCCAGCGTGTAGGCCTTCGTGACATCGAGTCCCTTGGGCAAGACGTCGACATCCGTCATCGAGTCGTAGAACGATTTCCAGCGCGCGCCGTTCATGGCGCCGATGCCGCCGGTCAGCGCATCGCCCGAGCGCACGATGCCGCGCGCGTTCAATTCCCTGACCGCATGTTCGATGCGGTCGTCGGTCTGCTCCGGATTGTCGCGCTTGATCAGCGCATTGGCCGCCGCCGTCGCGGGGCCGCCCTTGAGATACTGCGCCCAGCCTTCCAGGGTCGCGTCGACGAAGCGCTGGATCAGGTCCTTCTTTTCCGTCGCCAACTTCCGCGAGATGGCGATCGTCGTCTGGTAGGCGGCAAAGCCCGCATCGGCGATCAGCATCACCTCGGGAGGCTTGCCCAGTTCCTTCTCGATCGAATAGGCCTCCGAGGTCACGAAGCCCTGCTGGATCGCCTTCGGATCGGCAAGGAACGGCGCCATGTTGAAATTGTACGGCCGCAACTGGGCGTCGGAGAGGCCGTACTTCTTGCGCAGGAACGGCCAAAAGGTCGAGCGGCTGCCGTTGGAGATCAGCATCGGCCGGCCTTTCAGTTTCTCGAAACTATCGAAGCCGGAGCCCGGGTGCGCGATCAGCACCTGCGGATCCTTCTGAAAGATCGAGGCGATGGTGAAGAACGGCGCCTGCTCGCGCACGTAGGTGAAGGCTTCGAAGCTGTTCGACATGATCATGTCGACGCGCCCCGCCAGCAGGAGCTGGCCGATGTTGAGGCTGGGGCCACCGGGCCGAAGATCGCACTCGATGCCCGCCTTGCGGTAGAGGCCCGCGGCGATCGCCTGGTAGAAGCCGCCGTGCTCGGCCTGGGCGCGCCAGTCGGTATGGAAGCTCAGCCGGTCGAGCGTCTGGGCCCGCGCCTGCCGCGCCAGCGGAACGAGGAGCGCGCCTGGCAACAGGCTCAGCGCGGCGCGCCGGTCGAGGCGAAAGGCGCCGCTCATCGCGCAGCTCCTTCGCGCCGGTCGAGGAAGATGCCCGCGATCTCGTGCAGGGCGAGAATCGTCTCGCCCATCCCCTCGATGGTCGGCAGCCAGTTCTCCCACGGCGGCCGGGTCGAGCGCAGCGCGTGGAAATTCGTCGGAAAGGCCGCGACATTGAGGTTCGCCGCTTTCGCGATGCGCATCGCGCGCGGCATATGGTAGCCCGACGTGACGAGCGCGACGGGGCGATCGTGCACCATCGCCGCCACGTTGCGGATGTTCTCGATCGTATTGTCGGATTTGCCTTCGCTTTCGATCGCGGAGTCGGGCACCCCGAGTTCGACCAGGAAGCGGCGCATCGCCTCGGCTTCACTCATGGCCAGTTCCTCATTTGGGGCGAGGAACCCGCCGCCGCTCACGATGATGCGCGGCGCAACGCCCTGCTTGTAGAGCCGCGCCGCGACCCACAGGCGGTCCGACGATTCGGTCAGGCTGGGAAAGTCGCGCTCGGGCGGCATGGCGGGGGCGACGCCGCCGCCCAGGACCACGATCGCGTCGTAGCAGCAGCGCGGCGTTGCCCGCTCCGCCGCCCGGGCCTGGTTCTCGACATAGCGCAGCAGCGCATCGCCGAGCGGCGGCCAGGAAAGGATCGACGTCATCACGGCAGCCGTCAGGATCGCCGCCCATCCCAGGCGTCGCCAGCCCACGGCCAGCAGAATGAGGCCCACGACCGTGCCGAGCGCCAGCGAGGCCGGCGGCATCAGCAGGAACGTCAGATATTTCAGGAAGACGAAGCTATTCATGCGATCCCCGGCGCGTGCCGGCTATACTACCCACCACCAGCACAAGATGCCTCCGGCAAAAGAGTTTCCGCATGTTTTCCAATTCAATGCCCAGGGATGCCGCTCTGCGGACACGCGCCTGTCGCGTCATTCCCGGCGGCATGTATGGCCATCTCAACGTGGCGCGCCTGCCTCCCGGCTATCCCCAGTTCTTCGCCCGCGCCGAGGGCGCCACCCTGTGGGACGTCGACGGCAACGCCTATGTCGACTTCATGTGCGCCTACGGGCCGATGGTGCTGGGCTACGGCAATCGCGAGGTCGAGGAAGCCGCGGCCACGCAACGGGCGCTGGGCGACGTGCTGACGGGACCCTCCGAGCGGCTGGTCGAACTGGCCGAGAAGCTGGTGGGGATGGTGGCGCACGCCGACTGGGCGATGTTCCAGCGCAACGGCACCGATGCGACGACGCTCTGCGTCGTGATCGCGCGCGCGGCGACCGCAAAGCGCAAGATCCTGGTGGCACGCGGCGCCTATCACGGCTCCGCGCCCTGGTGCACGCCGCATCCCGCCGGAACGACGGCCGAGGATCGCATCCATCTCGTGCACTATGATTACAACGACGTCGAAAGCCTGCTCGCCGCAGCCAAGTCGGTCGACGGCGACATTGCGGGCGTGGTCGCTTCCGCCTTCAAGCATGATTATGGCAAGGACCAGGAACTGCCGACCAAGACCTTCGCCCAGGCCGTGCGCAGGCTGTGCGACGAGACCGGCGCGGCGCTCATCCTCGACGACGTGCGCGCGGGCTTCCGCCTCGATCTTGGTGGCAGCTGGCAGACGGTCGGCGTGAAGCCAGATCTCGCGGCCTACTCCAAGGCAATCGCCAACGGCCATACCCTGGCCGCCGTCACCGGCAGCGATAGGTTCCGCGACGCCGCCTCATCGGTCTTCATGACCGGCTCTTTCTGGTGCGGCGCGGCCTCGATGGCAGCGGCTCTCAAGACGCTAGAGATCTTCCAGCGCGACAATACGATCGCGCGCATCGAAGCGCTCGGCTCGCGCCTGCGTGACGGCCTGGCGGCGCAGGCCAAGTCGCACGGCCTGGTGCTGAAGCAGACCGGCCCGGTGCAGATGCCGACGGTGCTGTTCGCCGACGATCCCGACGTCGAGAAGGGCCGCCTGTTCACCCAGGAGGCGTTGCGCGGCGGCGCCTGGCTGCATCCGCAGCACAACATGTTTCTGTCGTCGGCGCACACCGAAGCAGACATCGACCGCGCGCTGCAGGCGACCGACGCCGCGATGGCCGTCGTGAAGAAGAGCTTTGGCCGCGACTAGGAACCGGACCGACGCCTATGCGCGTAACTTCGCAAGCAGCTGGGCTTCGCGCTCGGGAGCGAGGCCGGAGCGGAGCTTGGCCTGGCGCTCGGCGGGCAAGGTGCGAAACCATGCCAGCGTGTCGGCGGCCGTGACCGGCAACGGGCGGTAAGTGAGACCCGCGGCGAGCGCGCGGCGGATGTCGCGGCGGTGGAAGCCGAAGGTCGCGCCCTGGCCGGGGATCCACACGGGCATGTTGCTCCAGGCCAAGACCTTGTTCGCCTTCAGGAAATCCTCAGGCGCCCAGGCGAGTTTCGGATCGACGCGAATGCCCTCTGCGATCCCCTCCAGCATCCGGCGCATGGTGATCGGCTGGGCCGGACCGCAGGCATTGAACATGCCGGTGGTCCGCTGCTCGGCCATGCGAATTGTCCATTCGGCCAGATCGCGCGCATCGATGAACTGCACCGGGTCGTTCCCCTCGCCCGGTGCCAGGATCTCGCCGCCGCGCGCCAGCCGCACTGGCCAGTAAGTGAAACGATCCGTGCCGTCGCCGGGTCCGACGATTAGGCTCGGCCGGATGATCGTAGTGGCCGCCTCGCCATACAGGTTCTGCGCCTCTTTTTCGCTGGCCGCCTTCAGCGGGCCGTAGAGCTGCGGCTGGGCGTTCAGTGACTTGACCGTCTCGGCCATCGGGCCGTCGCCCTTGTACGCCGCGAGCGGAGCGGTTTCGTCGGCAGCCGAATTATTGGCGGCGTAGGCCGAGATGGTCGAGATGAAAATGTATCGGCCGACATGGCCCTTCAGCACATGCGCGGCGTCGCGCACCCAGACCGGCAGCGTCGTTGGATTGTCGATGCAGACGTCCCAATCGCGGCCCTCCAGTGCCTTGAGATCGCCGTCGCGGTCGCCCAGCAGTTCCTCGACCGGGCCAGGCCAGCTCTCCTTTTGACGCCCGCGAT